>CAWAJW010000019.1:0-32759 GCA_963782475.1 uncultured Bacteroidota bacterium | reverse complement strand
CTCACGATGAACAAATAACAGCAATAATGGAAGCGATAAATCAGTTATTGAAACCGCCTGATGTACCCAAAAGAAAGGTCGGTTTTATTGTCGAAGAAAATAAAATAAAATATGCTAAGACACGAATTTACACGAATCAAATAATTAGGAAAATGGAAAGATTTAGAAAAATTTGAAAAATTAATTTGATTGTAAAAATTTTATGGAGGTGAAATGTGAGATTATATTTTTAACTGCAAAAAATGAGATAATACCGATACAAACTAAGGAAAAACAACCAATAATAATCTATTATTATGCATATGAATAAAGAATGAAGATAAATTCGTTTTATTACATAGCGGTTTTCACAAAAAAAGTAGAATTGAAATTGAAAAAAGAATCACTCATAAAGAACAAGATAAACAGCCCCAGCTTTTAATAGCTACGCAAGCTGTGGAAGTAAGCTTAGATATAGATTATGACTTGGCTTTTATTGAAAATGCACCTATTGATGCTCTAATTCAGCGATTTGGTCGTGTTAATAGAGCAGGCATCAAGGGAATTGCTCCAATTTATCTTTTTGAAAATATAATTGGAAATACAAAATTTTTTTATGATGAAAATGTCTTGAAAGATACTTGGGACTTTTTTTTTACATTGAATGGGCACGAACTTTCTGAAAATGATTTGATGACTGTTTGTAATAAAGTTTATAAAGATGGTTATAATGAAAATCAGCAAAAAGATGTTGAGCAAGGTTTGCGAAATAGTACTATTCAGAATTTTGAAACAGATTGGATTGCAGGTGATTGGAATAACTGGATTGAGGATGCATTAGAAAAAAATAATCAAAAGGTTGAAATTCTGTGTGGTAATTTAATTGATGAATTTGAAAATTTGCAAAAGGACAAAAGATATATTGAAGCCAATCAATTAATGGTACAAATATATTTTTATGAATTGAAAGGTACTTCTTATAACAAAGATGATAAAAAGAATATTATTGTAGCTTATGATTTTGTGTATGATGAAAAGATTGGCTGCAAAAAGAAATATGATACATTTGAAGATAGATGCTTATAAAATTTAAATGCTATAGCTGAAACTACCTAAATTTCTATTTATCCTTTTAATTACCTATTTTCTAAACCAACTAACCCAATCCAAGTAAATCCGTGTAATCAGAGTCTTAAATCTTTTTAATCTTTCTCAATCTTTTCTAATCTTTGCAATCTTTCAATTTATTCATATCTTTGTGGCTACATAAGTAGCCATATGGCTACAATGGTAGCCAATAAAAAATGAGTTCAATATGATAGTAAACCGGGTATTAGATCATTTATTTACATCTCCGGGAATAATTGCAGTTTTACGGGAATTAGATTTACGTAAAGTAGGCATTACCGGGAGGGAAATAGCCCGCTTGTCTGGTATTACACATCGTTCTGCTTTAAAGGCTCTTGACAACCTGGAAGCCTTAAAAATAGTACAAAGGCAAATCGCCGGCAAAGCATATTACTTTACTTTAAACCGTACTCATTATCTTTACAAGAATATTATCGGTCCCGTATTTGAAGCCGAAAGAGAGCTGACAAATAAAATAGTTGATAAAATAAAGCAAAATCTGGACAAATATTCTGAAAGCATTATAATATTCGGAAGCGTAGCCAGAAAAGAAGAAACCAATGAAAGTGATTTTGATCTATGCATCGTTTATCTTAAAAATAAAAGAATTATTGAACAAAAAATTAGTTCCCTGCGTGATACCCTTTATGAGCAATTCGGAATCTCATTGGCCCCGTTTTTAATTCCCTTATCTGAATTCAAATCTAAAGCAAAGAATAGAAAACCCCCTGTTAAAGATATAATTAAAGAGGGGAAAGTTATTAGCGGTAAATCTATTAATAGGTTGATAATTGGCTAAAAAGGTTTCCAGAAAAGAGATTGATTCTTCAAATTATATAAACTTCTTAAAGGTATCGGAAAACTTTTTTGAGGGTGCTAAACTAGCATCGGATTTCGAATATTTTAATGCCGCTGGAGTTCTGATTGTTCATGCTGCAATTGCCCTGGCCGATTCGGTTACCATAAGATTTTCCTCTTCAAAATGTTCAGGCGATAACCATTATGAAATTATTAAATTGTTAAAGGAAACTTCTCCTGTGACTAGTCAAACTAAGTCTGCTTTAATTCATTTTGAAAAAATAATCGACCACAAAAATGCCGTATCTTACCAGGGAACTATTTATATGAAAGAAGATATTAATCAGCTATTAAAACATTTCGAACGATTTTCAAACTGGGTAAACGCAATACTGAACCAATAACTTCAATTTAGAAAATTTTAGAAATATTCTTTCTAAATCTTTTTAATCTTTCTAATTTATCATGACCGGCACCCAAATAAACTATTACTTCCTTTGCCAACGCAAACTCTGGCTCTTTGTTAACAACATAGAACAGGAGCAGACATCCGACATAGTTTCCATGGGAAAATTTATTTCCGAATCAACTTATCAGAGAGAAGAGCATGAAATAAAAATTCCTACTTCAAATACTCCTGGTCAAGTTGGAGATGATATTGTCCTCGATTTTTATGATAAGAAAAACAGAATAATCCATGAAGTCAAAAAATCCGATAAAATGGAAGACACTCACATCTGGCAGGTAAAACATTATATCAATGTCCTTGATGAAAAGGGGGTAAAGGGAGTTATTGGGGAAATTGACTATCCGAAACTCAAGCAAAAATTAAGAGTGGAATTAACCCCTTTTGATAAAGAGAAACTAAAAGAGATTGAAAATGAAATCGGAAAAATAATTTCATTCCCATCTCCTCCTCCCGTTATTAATAAACCTTTTTGCAAAAACTGCAGCTACTATGATTTGTGCTATATTTGAAATCCGTTTAAATCAGTCTAATCAGTTTAATCCGTGTTCCATTAATCGGGGATATTAGGTGAAACGAAACTATTATATTTTTACAAGCGGTAAACTAATCCGAAAACAAAACACAATCTACTTTGAACCAGGTAAATCTGATGAACCTGAAGTAATAGAACAATCAGATATTGAAGAAGATGAAATAGAAGTTGTAGACGAATCTGTTACTGAAGAAGAAAACGAAAAAGCGGAAGAGATGGAGCCGAAGAAGCTTCCCCGCCGTCCTATTCCTGTTGAGGATATTGAAGCTATCTACTGTTTCAGCGAAATGCGGTTTAATACAAAATTTCTTAACTTTATTGCACAAAAACAAATCACACTTCATCTGTTTAATTATTATGGTTACTATACCGGTTCTTTTTATCCAAGAGAACCTTTCATCTCCGGTAAGCTTCTAATCCAACAGGTCAATTGCTATAATGACATAATTAAAAGAACGGGGATAGCACAAAAATTCGTTAAAGGAGCTGCAGATAATATTATAAAGAACCTTCAATACCATAATGCACGTGAAAAAGATTTGAGTGTTTTTATTGAAAAGACAAACGAATTGGTGAATAAAATAAATGATACTTCGGATGTTAATGAATTAATGGGAATTGAAGGAAATATCCGCAGCTTATATTATACTTCATGGAATTTGATTATTAATGAAGAAATAAATTTCCAGAAAAGACAAAAACATCCTCCTACTAATCCTATTAATGCACTTATTTCATTTGGTAATTCATTAGTATATACATCTGTATTAAGCGAAATATATAAAACACAGCTAAATCCTTTAATCAGCTTTTTACACCAGCCGGGTGAAAGAAGATTTTCACTTGCACTGGATCTTGCTGAAATATTTAAACCCCTTCTTGCAGATAAGATAATTTTTTCAGTGCTTAATAAAAAACAGATACAGGAAAAACACTTTACAAAAGAATTAAACTATTGCCATCTCAATGATGAAGGAAGAAAGATTTATCTTAAAGAATTTGATGATAAATTAAAGACAACAATTAAGCATAGGAATTTAAAAAAGTCTGTCAGCTACAGACATTTGATCAGACTTGAATGTTATAAGCTTATAAAACATATTCTAGACGAAAAAGAATATCAACCATTCAAAATCTGGTGGTAGACACAAATTTCACGGATTTCAACGGGACTTTTAAATTTGAAGGGGTTAAATGACATTATTATATGAAGAATTAACTTATAAAATTATTGGCTGTTGTATGGAAGTGCATAAAATATTAGGTAAAGGATTCAATGAAATAATCTATAAAGATGCTCTTGAATTAGAATTCAATAAAAACAAATATGAATTTGATAAAGAATTTCAATACAAGATTAAATATAAAGGAACTATTTTACCTCATTATTATTATGCTGATTTTGTAATGTTCGAAAAAAATATTCTTGAAATCAAAGCAATTGAATCTCTAACAAGAAGCAATATAAAGCAAACATTAAATTATTTAGCAGCATCAAATTTAAAAATAGCTTTATTAGTAAATTTTGGTGAAGATTCGTTGAAATACAAAAGAATAATTTTATAAAATTTAATCAGTGAAAATCCGTGTAATCCGTGTCTTATGTATGTAATAGTTGTTTACGATGCAGTACCCAAAAGAGGAGCAAAACTTCTAAAGTTTCTTAGACAGCACTTATTATGGATTCAGAACTCTGTATTTGAAGGAGAGGTAACAGAATCCGGATTTGCAAAAATAAAAGCCAGAGTAAAAGAAATAATTAATGAGAAGAAAGATTCCGTGATTTTTTATACATTTGATTCACAGAATTATACTTCAAGAGAAGTATTAGGATTAGAAAAAAATGAAACTAGCAGCTTTATATAAAATGTAAACTAATATTTAAAGTGAACCTTATAATTTTGCAATTTTTTAATCTTTTAATCTTGAGATCGTCGAACCCCCGGCATTTTTACTCTATTTATGGTCGACAACTCCAATCACAAAAAAAGCTTGTAATACAGCTAGAAAAGGGCTAAATTTCGGCACTTTTAATCGAACTAATGTAGAATTGAAATTCTGATCAACTGCGTCCATCAGTTTTTGGTAGTCACCTTTTAATCGAACTAATGTAGAATTGAAATGTTACGATCATGTTTATACTTTTAATTCTACTGGCAGCTTTTAATCGAACTAATGTAGAATTGAAATATAAATCATTTTAATTTACCTTTCAATCTATCGGCTTTTAATCGAACTAATGTAGAATTGAAATACTGGAATTGGGACAATAATGACATATCGAACTAATGTAGAATTGAAATTTAGTACAAGCAGATACAAGTAAATCTCCAACTGGCTTTTAATCGAACTAATGTAGAATTGAAATCAATAATTGATACATCATTTATTCATGGTGAGCAAACTTTTAATCGAACTAATGTAGAATTGAAATGATACTATTATACAGAAATATTATTTTCCTAAAGACTTTTAATCGAACTAATGTAGAATTGAAATGATACTATTATACAGAAATATTATTTTCCTAAAGACTTTTAATCGAACTAATGTAGAATTGAAATTTGAGTTATCTGGCGGCAGTTCAGCGATTGGTGCGGCTTTTAATCGAACTAATGTAGAATTGAAATCATTGAATAAGTAACATTGTTTCCACTCGCTAATGGCTTTTAATCGAACTAATGTAGAATTGAAATACGTAATAATGATATTGTTTCTTCTGCTCTTCTATCCTTTTAATCGAACTAATGTAGAATTGAAATTACATTTGAGGATAGTCTAGGTACTTGGACTGCAACGGCTTTTAATCGAACTAATGTAGAATTGAAATGGAGGAATATTCTTTGTACCTTTCTTATAGTGCCGGCTTTTAATCGAACTAATGTAGAATTGAAATTTGACAACAGGACAGCTTAACGCAGTAATAAATACCTTTTAATCGAACTAATGTAGAATTGAAATTTTATAAAATAAATCGTAATTATTAAACCATTCTTCCTTTTAATCGAACTAATGTAGAATTGAAATACTACTACCATCAACGTATAATCTCCGGGATTTGAACTTTTAATCGAACTAATGTAGAATTGAAATTTTTTAATGATTAATTAAATAGTTAATAAACTAACCTTTTAATCGAACTAATGTAGAATTGAAATGTTCCCTTGTTCTTGTCGGCTTCTTCCTTGCGTAATCTTTTAATCGAACTAATGTAGAATTGAAATTTATACGATAGATTCAACTGCTAAAGTAAATTTTGCTCTTAATCGAACTAATGTAGAATTGAAATCTGCTACTTAACCCTCACCTGCTCTCCCTCTCCCACCACAATCTCCGGCTTCCTCTGATACTTCTGAACCTTCCCTGTTATCTCAACAACCTTCCCTTCCCAACTCTTCAACATCATGAAACTTCGAAGTATCGCTCTTAAAGATGACTGCATTAAAAGCATTATCCGGATATTACCACCCATACTTATAAAGTATGTCCCGGTTTTTGATATGTAAACTCCGCTGACTGTATCGACAACAGTAACAGTTTAGTCAATATAATTTGCGGCATCTTTGGCAGTGAATTTTGCTAGGCGAAGGAAGTTGAGATTCATATTTAACAGAAATCGAATCCTTAGATTTAATGATTTAATAAAAATATAAAATAGTGTCAAAAACTGCAGATCTACTTTTATTGCCGGTTACTCCAATTAATAAAACTTTCAAATTTTCCCCTCTGCAAGATTATTTTTAGTAAGATATTTATAACTCTGTTCGACAGCCTCAAATATATTCCCGTTATATTCATCAAACTCTACAATCATCCATTTTATATTTTCTTTTCCTGCTTTTATTATAGAAGGGAAGTCCATTACACCTTGGCCTGCAGGAACTTGCTCGTAAGATTTTTCCCCTTTAATTGCATTCCCATCCTTTATATGAAGTAATGGTGCCCGCGTCCCAAAGTCTTTTATAATTTTTGCCGGGTCTTTCCCTGCAGTTTTAACCCAGTATGTATCAATTTCGAAGAATATATTCTCGTCAGCATTCTTTAGAAAATAATAAAAAGGATAAATTCCATCTTCATTTTTTTCAAATTCAAACCAATGATTATGAATTCCAAATTTTATTCCTTTTGGATTAAAGTAATTATATATTTCATTATATATATCAACCGTTCTATCCAATGATTCTTTGTTTTTATATTTGTCTCCGGGAGGCCAGCCGTGATAGACCAGCATTTCAGAATTATATGCATCCGCCATTCGCAATGCAAGGTCTCGGTCTTTACCGATTGGCAGTTCTGTATGCATTGAAAAAACTTCTAAATTATTGTCTTTAAAAACTCTTCCGGCCTGCTGCAAAGTTATGTTTTCCGGAAGAGCGTAAGTCTCAATTCCGAAGTACCCCAAATCTGCAATTTTTTTAATAGAGCCTTCAAAATCTTTTTCAATATTCTTTCGGATAGTATATAATTGTATCCCGATTTTCGCTTTGTACTTTTCATCTGTATAAAAAGTCATTCCCGGCAAACTTAAGGCAATTGTTCCCAGCCCTATTTTTTTAATAAAGTCCCTTCTTGATTTTTTATAGTTGTTCATAAATTTCTCCATGTAACTTATTTCTTTTTAAAAAAATAGTCTGAAACCAGTCATTTAAAGCTAACTAAGAATCACCTTTTTAAAAAATGTATTACTTTCCAGAGTTCAAAAGAAATGTAAATTGATAAATTTCTATTTCACTCTAACTTGTTCACTCTCCTTCACCACAATCTCCGGCTTCCCCCTATACTCCTTAACCTTCCCGGTTACTCCAATAACCTTCCCTTCCCAGCTCTTCACATCATGAAACTTTGATTTATCGCTCTTAAAGATTACCGCAGTAAAAGCATTATCAGGAAATTACCTTCCATATTAATTAAAAGTCCCGGTTTTTGATAAATAAACACCGCTGACTGTATCAACAACAGTTACAGTCGAGTCAATATAATTTGCAGCATCTTTAGCAGTGACTTTTTTCTGGGTAAAGTTAGTTGAGATAAGAAAAAGAAATATTTCAGATAAAAGTAAATTTTTAGTTTTCATGTTTCACCCTCTGGCTTGCTAAGAATTTAAGATTAGAATTTCAATATACTTGTTATTTTTTAAAATGCATATTCCATATTCATATCTTTAATAATTTTCAAATATCCAAGTACTGATATATTCTTTATGGGCTGCCGCATATAATCTATAATGTAACTTTTTAAAGAAGGTCTTTGCCCTAAAATAATTACTCTATATTTTATACAATTATTTTTAACGGCGGCCCCAAAACTTCTCTTAATATTTTATGCTGCTTGCAGCGTTATTTTTGGTTTATATATTAGTGAAACAACAATTCCTAATATCAGAGATTGGACAAAACTGTAGATGAACATCTGTAATGTCAACCCGAATTCAAATGGATAAATAACATACGATTGAATTGATGTAATCAGCATGAAAAATATACCCATATATGCTCCGTATCGTAATCCTTCCATCCATCCCTTATTCTCATAACCTTTAACAAAAAAGTAAACAAAAAAGTAGGACCAGATTAAATCCATCACCCACATGATCCACATTTTGCTGTTCATATCTTCCTCCGGGCGGAAAACATTTTTATATATTTCATTTTTAAAAACAGGACCGAGGATCCCCACATATACTATATAGTTTGTTACTTCAAGTATAACAAACACTACCACAAAGGCAATGAAGAATTTCTTTGTGTTCATTTAGTCCTCCAGGGATTAATAGTTATTGAAATGGAAATTTTTCTAGATATAGGGAAATGTGAAGTAATATTAATTATTTGTAGGTGTAATTGCAACTAAAATTTTCAAGTTTAGATATCGGGTAAATTGTAATTTATTGATTGATAAAATTTTCATCATTTTTGCTTAAAACTTGCATCCGATTTAATAATTTTTTTATATTGAAATATAAATCATTGAAATTTTTTTAAGGGAGTGAGCAATCTTTTGGGGATTGTGCTTAAAAACCTGTCCTAATGAAAATCGGGATCTAATATCTCAAATCGGCAATATTTAATTTATTATTTAAGCGAAACGCACTCCCTTATTATTTTATGGGAGTGAATCGGCTTTATTAGAAGCTTTGCTTAAAATTGAGCGTCACCGGAAAAAAGACCCTTATCCCCTAGATAATTTTAAGCAGCTTCACTCCCTGTTTTTGTAGGAGTGCCCAACTCTTATTAGAGGTGCTGAAATAAGCAGGAGTAGGAATTCCCCATCCTACACTCCCCACTGCTAAATAGTTATTTTATGCACGGGCACTCTTGTTTAAGGAACGTTAATTTAGAATTTTCGAATTTTTAGAACTCAAAAAATAACTCCTGAAGAGATAATGAAAACAAGCTCGGAATTCCCTAAACTTTTTGATAAGTCTTCTCTATATTCTATATAAATGTCCCTATTTATTTCGGATGGTACGTTATTCGATACAACTCTGTAACCAATTTGAGGAGAAATGAATAATCTTCCAAGCTGTATTTTCGTGCCGAAAGATGGTTGAAAAAAGAATCCCCAAGTTTTAGCCAACCATTTGGAATTATAATTACTTTCAGGGTAATTAAAAAGGTTTAAGTCTTGCCGAATAACAGCTGACGAATAACTTCCTCCGCCTTGTATAAAAAGTTCTACCGGTATATCAAATATTTTTGTTATGGTTCCTTCCCCTGCGATAGATATCGTATAATCTTCTATCTTCCCGCTAACCTTTAATGTTCCTGCATAATCTCTATAATCAGAATGAGCTGGAGTATATGCATACCCAAGGGAAATACCAATCCATATAGTTGATAGTCTACTTAAATAAATGCCTCCGTTTAATAGTGTCGTTTTACCAAAATTAATTTGTGTTGGTATTGGAATTCCTTCGGAACGGTAAGCATTTAAAATAACATTATAGTATTCTGTAGCAATATTTGTGGATGTATTAGTATAACCAATTGAAAGAAACGGCTTAAATTGCAAAGGATAATTTATTCTGGAAATCTGAGCATTTGTATTGCTTATTAGGACAGTCACTATTATAAAAAATAAATATTTATTATTCATTATTTTGCTTTGTATTAAAAAAACATTAATTCTATCTCAACTGAATTTTTCTCGGGCGTTAAAACTTCAAGACCGGAAATCGGACTAGTTAGTTTACACACTACCATTAAAGTATGCATGCCTTTCCATCCTCCATTACTCCTGAATTGAAGGATATTGCTGTTAAGTAAAATCATGCACTGATAATTTTCATCGGGCGTTACCCATCCATTTTCAAAATAAGGTGATTTGGTTAATAAAACAGAATCTATATATAGACCTGTAATAACTAAATGATTTACACTAGAATCCGGAATAACAATAAGTTCGGTGTTATTGTTAATTTGTTTTCCATCCGTACATATTTCTTTTGTATGATAATCCGCTAAGTGGACTCCTCCGAGGGTATGTTCTGCAGTTATATTATTATATGTTTTCGGTCCTGTTAGATAATCACATGATTCAATAATGAAAACTGTGATTAATAAAATCGAAATATTTATCATAACATTCTTTATTGATTTACAAATAATGGACATTAGTTCTGCCTGTTAACTATGGTGATCTTAATAATTATTGTTTACTGGAATTTTTACTTCTTGATTGTGATAATTTCCCCTAAAATCATAGTGGATCTCCCCTATTAACTCCAATATAAATTGTAATTTTCTCGTTTTAAAGCCATATATAATATTTTATTATATTTTGACTTATTCATTCACAAAAATTAAACCAAAGTTCATCTATTTTCCCCTTAAAAATTTTAAAGCTCTTATATAATCTGCCCTATAATTTTCAGAAATATATTCTATTACTTCAATTATAACCTGAGCCTTGTCTACTTTTATTTTAGTATTAGAAAAGGTTTTATGAATTAATCCCCAGCTCGTTCTCTCTTTAATTGTTATTTCGAATTCAAGGTCTTGTTTTTCTTCTCCCATAAAAAGAATTCCATAAATGTTATTTCCAATATAGACATTTTATAATTAATAGTGTACATTTGTACACTATTTTAAGGAGGTCAAAAATGGAAGATTTTGAGGCGAAATTTAAGGATTTAATAGACAGAGGTTATGATATCATCTTCTATGAAAATGAAAATTATAATCTGTTTACTCAAAAACCTGAGAAAGTATACTATGTTTTAATTAAAAAAGAAGGAGAGGATTTGTTTCGCTTTCCTTCCAGGGTTTCCTCTCAGGTAGCTTTTTTAAATGCCTATAATCTGATGCCCAAGGTTGAAAAGCTCTTTATTTGAGCAATCGATTCCGCATGCATTTAATTTATTTGAGGTTGGTATGGAAGACTATAAAGAAAAATATGATGATTTGATAAATCATGGGTACATGATTCATTTTTATGAGGAAGATAGAGAATTTAAAATAACCGGTAAGTACCATGCTTACTGCGTTTCAATTACAAAGAATGGGGAAAAAGTGTTAAATCATTTTTCCAAAAAATCATGTAAAGAAGCACTTATTATAGCGTATGAGCTTATAGAAATTAGGAATAGATATGACATCCGAACAAAATAATTTTTACGACTCAAGTATCTCGTTATTCAATTCTTCATTTATTTCAACTTTGATATCCAGGTCATCATTTATAAAATATAATTTCTTATCTTCAGCAATAATTCGAATTTCATGCTTGAAACATATATTTCTTAACTCACTTACGAACTTTTTTGTTTTACCCTCATCCATCATTCGAAATCCTCTTTATTTTTAGAATGCAATTTAAAAGTTAAGCATATAATAACACTGCTAATTTTTCAGTTAGTTTCTTTTCTTTATATTCTTTTAATTCGTTTATTTTTTTAAGTCTATTTATTGTATGGTTATTTAGATTATCAAACTCATCCAATTTTAATTTACTTTTATTGCAATATTTTTCAAATTCCCATCTAAAATATTGGATATTATTAAAATAATTAAATACAATATCATTTACGGTCCTAAGGGTGGCTTCAACAACTGATAACTTAACTTTATTCAATAATTTTTCCTTTGCTTCTGTAATATCTCTCAGAATACATAAAAAGTATTCAGTCCTTCCTTTCGTATCTGGTATGGGAGAAATCGAAATTCTGCACAATATTTTCTTTTTGTCTTTTCTCTCAAAATACAAGTCCACTGTAGAAACTTTTTTCCGTTTAAAACTATCCCTGTATTTAGTTAAGTTATCAATATCAGTTTCTTTTGATTCAAAGAATCTATATGATCTTCCTATTAATTCTTTATTTGAATAACCAGAAATTTTACTCACACTTTTATTTATAAAAATTAAAGGGATGTCTTTTTGTTTGGCATCATAAATTAGAATACCATCTGATAAATATTTTTGTGCCTTTAAAAGTATTTTCCCATATTCTTTCCTATTTTTCATAACAGTCTCCGTTTAAGTTTCTAACTTCAAAATACTATTTATAACTTCATTATATATATATAGCAATTCATGAGGCAACTTAAAAATACACTAGACATGATTTAAAAGATATTTCATTGGATTATTCTTTGAGAATAATTTAACTTTGCGTTTTTTATTTTTCAACTATTGTAGAATTTATAATCTGTTATGAAAAATATTTCATTAAAATAGAAAATAATGGCAAAACTTATTATCGGCATATGCAGCTGGAATATGATTTTCGGGTATGATTAATTTTCTTAAAGTTAAGTCGAATAAGCCCCGTAATTGGACTTATATCTAAGCGAATCACTCCGGTATTTGTAGGAGTTCCCAACTTTTTTAGAATTGCTGAGATAAGCAGAAGTAGGAATTCCCCATCCTACACTCCCCGACTGCTAATTTTATGTTAAGCACGGGCACTTCGATTTTATACTTTCGGAGTGTTTATTCGCATTAATCTAATCGATTTATTTCCTGACAATAATCCCGGTATCTCAATTAGAGAACAATTTTAGTTTACACGTTTTGCATGATTACTTCTACTTTATCTGTCCTCGTATTTCTCCGCCCGGATATTGAGATGTATGCACATTGACATATGCTTTTCCGGTCTTAATATCATTTAGTAAATCGGTTATACTTTTCCCAGCCAATGGCCCAGTAAGACTTGCACTTGTAATTGTCCCATCAGCTAAAACTCCATTTGTTTTACCGGGTATTAATTTCGGGGGCGGTGCACTAGGATATAACCATACTACTACGGGACCATTTGCTCCAATTGCTCCTTCGTGGATATGAGCCATAGTTACGTTTTCTATATTTGCAACAGTGATTTTATAATGAATTGAATCTCCGTCTTTGCTTAAATTAAATACAGCTTCACCTTCTGCTTTTGTTTTCACCGGAGGGACCTGGCTTTTTCCATTAAGGTGTGCACGAAAATTATTAGAAGATTTTATAAGATTTTCTGAATAATTTTTTTTATTTAATTGATTACTTCCAGAATTCTCTGCCTTAAAAATAAAACCAAAAAAAAGAAGAAAGGTAATCATTGAAAAAATCAGAACTAGATATTTCATATTATTCCTCCAAACTGTTTTATTCATCGGGAGCTACTTTAAGTATTTTACTTTTAAACAAGTGTGATAAAAAGTACTCCTAACCAATTCATCTATTTTCCGCTGCCCATTCCCCATCCTCACTTCATTACTTGGATTTTCCAAGAATCTTAACTGTCTGATGATAATTTTCCGGATATTTTGCCGATATATATTTAATTAGATCGACAAATACTTTGGCCCTGCTTGAATTAAGGATATGATGTTTTAAAGTCTAAATGTTATCCCCCGCTGGTTCTTTCTCTAACGGGTTATCTTAAATTCCAGTTATTTCTCCTTTTCTCCTATGTGATTATAGAATGTCATACCGCAAATCACAAATTCAACAAAATAGTTTTTTGAACTCCTAAATGTAGTTTTCTCTATTGAAAAAGATTAAAAAAATTAGCATTATAATAGGGGACATTCCTTATAATCTGCAATTCGATTAAAGACTTTTGAAATAAAACTATACATAAAGTATTACTCATTATATTTTACAAGAAATAAAACTTAACCGAATTTATGAATCTTTTTAGTCAGGATTTTATGGTTGGGAATACAATACTGCACTATAAAATAATTGCAAAGTTAGGTGAAGGGGGAATGGGAGAAATATATAAAGCTCTGGATACCAAGCTTGACAGGTATGTCGCATTAAAAATGTTGCCTGCTCAATTTTCCAATACAGAAGATGAAAAGAAAAGATTTATTAAAGAGGCCAAAGCAGCCTCCTCTATCAGCCATCATAATGTTTGCACTATATATGACATCCTGGAATTTGAAAATTCTGATTTTGTTATGCAATTATTTATTGTGATGGAATATGTAGACGGACATACATTGAGAAATTTGAATAGAAATTTGACAATCCAGGAAATTGATGATATAGGAATTCAAATAGCAGAGGGTTTAACGGCAGCACACGAGAAAGGTATAATCCATAGAGATATTAAACCGGAGAATATAATGCTCAGGAAAGACGGCAGAGTCCAGATAATGGATTTTGGTTTGGCAAAGCTTTATTCTGCTGGTAATTCGTCAAGATTAACAAAAGCCGGAACAACAATAGGTACTTTGGATTATATGTCACCAGAACAGGTTAAAGGATTCGATGTTGATTTTAGATCTGACATATTTTCTACCGGAGCCGTACTTTATGAGTTATTAACCGGAGAATCTCCTTTTAAGGGGGTACATGATGCGGCAATAATTTATAAAATAGTTAACCTGGAAGTTCCTGCTGTTTCAACTTTAAGAAAAGATGTAGATCCTCTGCTGGATTTAATAGTACTTAAGTGCCTCGAAAAGGAAAAAGAAGACCGCTACCAGTCGGCAGAAGAATTAACCGCGGATTTAAAAGAATTTAAACAAGTGCTTAATGGGAGAGAAACAAGTAACATATATCGGAAATTATTATCAAAAGCCAGATCAAAGAGAACAAATAACCTATTGAGGCTTTCTTCTAAATCCAAAAAAAAGATAAGGAATTATATTTTGATGAGTTTGCTTTTGGTCAGTGCAGTAATGTTTTTACTTTACAATTTTCTGATTGGCACCAGGGCGATACATTTAAACCCGGAAATGAAGATACAGGAACTTGTAACTTCATTTACTGATGTTTCATTCCCAAGTATATCTGCAGATGGAAATTGGATTGCATTTCCGGCAGAAGATCAAAACTATAGATGGGATATATATCTGATGCACAGCCGGTTGAATGAACCCCGAAGGGTTACAAATGATTCGGCCGGGTATATCAATTATGCTGCTATTTCTCCTGATGGCGGCCAGATAATCTATACTTTAAATAACAACTTATATATTGTTTCCTCCCTCGGCGGTGCTGAAAAAGTGTTAGCGGATAATTGTTACATAAGCAAATGGAGCCCGGATGGAAAAAGGATTGGTTTTATTCGTAAAGATTATCCTGAAAAAGGAATAATCAGTTTTTGGACTATAAAGCCGGATGGAAGCAACGCCGTAATGAAATTTAAAGAAAAATTTAATTCTGGTGATGATCCGGGATTTTCTTTTTCACCGGATGGAAATTCGCTGGCCTGGCTCCGTTCATTTTCCGGCGGATATAATGAGATTATTATCAAACAGTTGAATAATAATAAAGAGAATATCTTGTCTGAAGATAAGAAAAATATTTATGACGTAAGTTGGACAAAAAAAGGAGTAATATTGTTTTCATCAAACAAAGAAGGAGATATGAATTTGTATATGATGCCGGAATCAGGCGGTAAAGCTGTTCAAATCACCAAAGGAAGTGGGCCTGATATGGGGATTAATATTTCATCGGATTTAAGTAAAATTCTCTATTTCAGGTGTATTAATTATTCCAATATGTGGATAAAAAACCTGAAGACAAATGAATCAAAACAAATTACATTTGATGAAAGGCTTATCACCGATCCTGCATTTTCCCCGGATCATAAACTAATAGCATTTGTTTCGCATAAATCTCCTGCCGAACTGGCTCCAGGTAATGCAATTTTTATCATGGATAGATACGGGAATAATCAGAAACAAATTACATCAGACAGTGCTGAACATGAATTTCTTATCTTTTCTCCGGACGGAAAATTTATTGCCTACACACAATATACGTTTTTCAATCAAAATGATTCCGGCAATGTATATATAATTAGTTCCAATGACGGGGACAGTCCCAGGTATATTTCCGGGGGAAGAGCTTATATGTGGGCTGATAATAATTCATTAGTGATATCAAAAAAAAATCATACGGAGATTATTTCAATAAATGGACAGAATATCAGAAATGTTTTTCAGGATTCAACCCTGGCTTTTCCGGTAGATTCAGGTAAAATTGTTTTTTATCTTAATTTGCACTCAAAAAATTCAGGCAGGTATTATATTTCAGCAGACGGTCATAGTAACCCGGGATATATTTTTTCATCCGATAAATTTCCCTTTGTAGTCATTAATCAAAACAATGCCTATGCGGAAGATAATTCCAATAACATTTGGAGATATAATTATTTATCAGGCAGAAAAAGGAATATCGGTTATTTTTTTGATCTGATAAGTTATTGCGGGCTTGGATTTAATATTAGCAGCGATGATAAGGAAATGATTTATCTGGAACAAAAAAGGAGAAGTGATCTGGTGATGATAGAAAATGCATTTATTGCAAATTAAAAATAATTAATTACGAAAAAATTTGATTTGAAAAAATTTGGAAAATATGAGTTGAGAATTCAGCAGCTCGAAAAAGAGCTGAACAATTTTCAAACAGCTGTAGTTGAGCTAAAGGTGCTGAATGAAATTGCAGTTGCTTCAGGAAGTGCAGTAAATGTAGACCAGACACTTAAATTAATTTTAAATAAGACCGTAGATGCAATAAATGCTGAACATGGTTCGATACTTTTAGTTTCGGAAAACAATGAACTATTAAAAACATTCATTAAGCAGGAGCAAAACAGTAAAGTCAGCAGTAAGCCTCAGATAAGAGAATATATAACAGGCTGGATTTTATTGAACAAGAAATCTTTAATAATCAAGAACTTAAGTGAAAGATCAAAGATTTAATACTACTCCGGAGGAGAGAGAAAACATCAAAAGCCTGGTTTGTTCACCTATATGGTTCGAGGGGAAAATAATCGGCGTACTGCAAATGATAAATAAAAAAAACCAGGAATCCTTTTCTGATAATGATTTAACTCTCCTATCGATTATTTCGGTTCAGGCAGGCCAATTAATAAAAAACTCCGAACTGCAGCATTTAACTTATGAGAAGAAAAAAGAAGCTGAGATTGCAAGGCTGGAAAATGAGAAACTGCAGGAATTGGATAAAGTAAAGACAAATTTCTTTACTAATCTTTCCCATGAGTTCCGGACGCCGCTGACGTTAATTCTTGGACCGCTTGAAAAGATGATAGAAATGAAAGAGAATTACAATTTTGAAAAATTGAAGCTGATTTATAAGAACGCTACTAATTTACTAAAATTAATAAAATCAGCTGCTTGATCTTTCCTCTATTGATGCAAACAAAATGAAACTAATTCTTGAGGAAGATGATATCTTAACTTTTATTAAGGGTATTACTGCATCATTCCAGCCGCTGGCAGAAGTAAAAGGAATAAAACTGACTTTCGGCTGCCAGATGAATAGTCTTTATGCTGCATTTGATAAAGATAAATTAGAAAAAATACTAAGTAATCTTTTAATCAACGCTATAAAATATACTCCTAATTCTCTTACATCGGAAAAGGAAGGAACAATATTCGTTACTGTAACCAAAGATTTATCTGAAAGAAATAAGAATAGAATGATCGGAATAATTATTGAAGACAGCGGCATAGGTATTACACACGATGTAATTAAAAACATTTTTAACCGCTTCTTCACGGAAAGAGGTAAATTAATAAGTGAAATTCCTTCGGGCACCGGAATTGGATTAGCATTAGTTAAAGAACTTGTCGAACTACATTATGGTAATATCTCTGTTGAAAGTGAAATGGAGAAAGGGACAAGATTTAAAATCGAACTCCCTTATGAAAAAGAATTTTATAAGAATCTGGAACTGGAAATAAGTCCAAACAGGAGTTTAACTGAGGGAAATCAGGAACAATTGAAGAATTTAAACATAGAAATAAAAAAGGATGATAAAAATGAAGAAGTACCTCTTATTCTGGTCGTGGAAGATAATGATGATATGAGAAAATTCATCTTAGAAAATCTAGGATATAATATCAGAATACTGGAATCAGCTAACGGCAGGGACGCCATAAAAAAAGCCGTAAACTATATTCCTGATCTGGTTTTGACTGATGTTTTAATGCAGGAAATGGACGGGATTCAATTGTGTGAGAAAATAAAGACTGATGAGAGAACTTGTCATATCCCGGTTATACTTTTAACTTCACGTTCAGAAACCGAAAATAAGATAAAAGGTCTTAATACCGGAGCAGATGATTATATAACAAAACCTTTTAGAGTTGCAGAACTTCATACGAGGATGCATAATTTAATTAATCAAAGAAAAATTCTAAGGCGGAAATACCGTAAAGAGATAATCTTAGAGCCTAAAGAAATTAAAGCTGCATCTTTGGATGAAAAATTCTTAGAAAGGATCATCACAATTATAGAACAGAATATTTCTGATTTTGAATTCTCAGTAGAAGAGCTTGCCAAAAAAGCAGGCTTAAGCAGGATGCAGCTTCATAGAAAGATTAATGCACTTACAGGTCAATCCTCCAATGATTTAATAAAATCCTACAGGTTAAATAAAGCAGCTAAAATTTTACTTACAAAATCAGGAAACATTTCCGAAGTCGGTTATGAAGTCGGATTTATTAATCCTTCTTACTTTGCAACAGCTTCAAGGATTTTTTCGGCTGCTCTCCTTCCGAATATTTACAGAAATATATTACCGTCTAAAGTTAAAATGTTCAATTCTTAATAGTTTTAAATCTATTTCACAAATATCCTAAAAAGAATCTTCCTAGACCGTCACATGTTACAAATTGGAAATTGAATGTTACAAATTTAGTAGAGATAATCTTTCCAATTTATGATGTTGACACCAGCAGATGTCCGGATTAATTGAACATAATTTCGAGTTGCATCGCAGTTAGATTGTTTTAATTAAAAATTCTGACCTTTAAAGTTTTTACTCCCTATTATTTTCAACAGGTATATAACTAATTGGTACTTAATAATATGTGGGTAACCGAGGCGAAGCCGTACAAATAATTGATGAATACTCAAGCAGGCAATTAAATTTTATTATAAATTATAAACACTACTCGTCCTGTAACAAGATTTCTAAATAATAATATCCAAATATAAATGAATATAAAAAAATTAGTTCTGTATTCAACCATTATTCTTTTTATAGCGTTACTGTTTTCCGAAATATTTTTGGGAGAAAATATTTCCTTTAAAAACAGCCAAATTAAAAAACCTGCACTTGGAGCCAGGGATAATCCATATGAGGCCCTTAAATTCAGATATAATATGCTTAAAGGAGATAAACCCTATCTCGACCCTTTAGCCCGCCAAAGAGCAATTGCTTATACTAAGAAAGCAATGCTAAAAAAGAATCCAGATGAAGTTAATTCTCTGTCATGGGCAGCAGTCGGCCCGGGTAATATCGGTGGAAGAATAAGATCAATTTTGATCAGCTCTTCGGATAAGAATACTATTTTAATTGGTTCGGTTTCTGGCGGAATATGGAAGTCTACTGATGGGGGTGCTTCCTGGCTGCCTAAAGCCGATGATGGTAATCCAATCACAATTGGCTGCATGGCTAATTTTGGCGATCTCGTTTATGCGGGAACAGGAGAAGGTTGGGGTAATCAGGATGCTGTCTATGGAGGTGGAATTTATAAGTCCACTGACTTCGGAGATTCCTGGTTGCTGCTTAGCAGTACTACCGGCACCAACATTTCAAAATTTCTGAATATTCTAAAACTGGCATTTGATCCGGATGGGAATATATATGCAGTAACAAAAGCATATAATGAAAAAGACGGTCTCGGGAATTACACTTTTGATGGGGGTTTATATAAGTCAACTGATGGAGGCATTAACTGGTCGAGAATAAGCAGTACATCTATTGGCAATTATTATAATGGCTGTGATGCTGTTGCATTGAGCTCTTCAACTATTTTATTCGCAACAGAAGTAGACGGAATATTTAGAACTACTAATGGAGGAACAAACTGGAATCAAGTCACAAACGGATTGCCGACTTTTGGATTTCAACGGATTGTATTTGCCCAGGATCCTGGTAGTCTTAATACAATCTATGCGGTATTTCATTCCCCCACCGGAGATGGTTTAATTGGAATTTATAAATCCGCAGACGGAGGAGATAATTGGAGTGCGTTGACAAAGCCAGGTCGTCTGGCATCTACAGGAAATTTATCATACTTAGGAGATCAAGGTGATTATGATAATGTTATGGCAGTAGATCCCTTTAATGCGAATAATTTATACGTAGGCGGTGTCGATATGATGAAATCTACAGACGGAGGCTCAAGCTGGTCGCAATTAACTTATTGGGATCCGTCTTACGGTAATCCTGTAGTTCATGCAGATCACCATGTTATAACCTTTGATCAAACAACTGCTAACGTATTATATGACGGAGACGACGGCGGAATTTATAAATCTACAGACGGAGGCGGATCCTGGACAGATTTAAACAACGGTTTGGAAATAACGCAGTTTTATGGAGGGGCTGTATATCCTACCGGGAATACATTTTTCGGAGGTACACAGGATAACGGTGAATTGAAATATTATGGGCTGGGAACAAACTGGTCTATAGTAGAAGGCGGGGATGGCGGCTATTCTGCTGTTGATCAGTCAAATCCCCTTATTGCTTACGAGGAATATATTTTTCTGGAGATAGAGAAAACAACTGATGGTAGCCAATTTAATGATGCAATTAATGGTTTAATAGATGCGAAATCCGGTGCAAGTTTATTTATTGCTCCATTTGATATGAATCCTGAGAACTCATCCGTTTTAATTGCGGGATCCGACAAAGTCTGGATGACTACCAACAGTGCTGGTAATTGGACTCAATCAAGTAATTCATTATCTGGGCTTATAAGTGCAGTAACAGTTGTAAACAGTTCATCTCCTTATCTCGGGTTTGCGGGAACAACTGGAGGTACGATTTTTAAATGCACTAACGTGACTGGTTCAGGTGATACATGGGCTGATATTTCGCCGAAAGCCGGCAACGGTGTTCAGCATCTCCAATCTTATGTTAGAAGAATTGTTGTTGATTTGAATAATAAACAGAATATTTATGCCTGTTTTTCAGGCTATAATAATAATACAACAACACAAAAGCATGTTTTATTTTCCTCCGACCAGGGAGGCCAATGGAGTGATATTTCCGGTGATTTACCGGATGTCCCCGTTCATTCGTTAATTATTGATCCTAATAACTCGCAGCATTTATATATAGGAACTGAAACAGGTGTTTATGAAACAGAGAACCGCGGTACAAATTGGATAAATTCCAATAATGGAATGCCTGGCTATGCACCGGTTGATCAGCTGGTCAGGCAGACTGGAACAAAGAATCTCTTTGCCTTTACACACGGGAGAAGTGTTTTTGAAACGATAATGCCCTTACCTGTTGAATTAAATAATTTTACTTCAACACCGGACAACGATAAAGTAATTTTGAATTGGAATACAGCAACAGAAATAAATAATTACGGTTTTGAAGTTGAAAGATCTACCAATTTGTCCAGTTGGATAGATTTAGGATTTGTAAAGGGAAATGGAAATAGTAATTCACCCAAACAATATTCTTTTATTGATGATAATCCGGTAGGAGGAACCGATTTCGATTACAGGTTAAAACAATTAGATA
Organism: uncultured Bacteroidota bacterium; assembly: GCA_963782475.1. Lineage (GTDB taxonomy): Bacteria > Bacteroidota > Ignavibacteria > Ignavibacteriales > Ignavibacteriaceae > CAVQBP01. The sequence continues at coordinate 10,898 of CAWAJW010000019.1, read as the reverse complement.
ATGATGGTCATTTTCAATACTCCGGTATAATGAAAGTTAAATTAATTCCTAAAAATTTTAATCTTTTTCAGAACTATCCAAATCCTTTTAATCCGTCAACTACAATAAAGTATAAAATAAAAGGACAAGTTAATGTTGTTTTAAAGATATATGATATTCTCGGCAATGAAATTGAGACTTTAGTGAATAAAGAACAGCTTGAAGGCATTTACGAATTAAAATTCGATTCGCAGAATACACCGGATCATTCACAACTGGCAAATGGAATATACCTATACCATTTACAAGCAGGCAGTTATTCTGAGACAAAAAAAATGATTCTTCTAAAATGATCACTGATTCTTTGTTAAAAAATACAATTAAATAATTAGTACAGGTGAAAAATGGCCGTAAAAGGAGAAATAATATTTAAAGACGCCGAGGGGAACGAAATGGAGGGGCCAAGATCAAACAAATCATCTATTGTTTTAGAATTTTTTCAGCGTATCAAATTACCTACCGATGTACAAACCGGCCAGGTTACCGGGAGCAGGATATACGATCCGTTTGAGATTACAAAAGAGATTGATAGACCTACCCCCTTTATGTTTCAATACTGCGCCGAGGGGAAGCTTTTCAATCTGTTGAAATATCTCTGTATGAGATAGCTGAAGCAACCGGAAAAGAGACTATATATTTTAAATAAACTCTGACAGATACGAAACTTACTTCGGTTGAAAACATGATGCCGACTTCAGCAGAGGATACTAAATTAAATGTAGCTCATCTTGAAAAAATTCAGCTGGTGGCCGAGAGCATTCAATGGGAGCATGTAAAATCAAGCACAGAATTTGCCGATGTAGGATTCTTTGCATTCAAACTTCCCTCTTAAATTATTTATCGGATTTTGTTTCAGACTAATTTTTTAACGCAGGTTTTCGATCAATAAACTGAAATCACTACTATAGTAGTCTATCATTCACAATTAACTCAAAGTAAATGATCGAGGAGAATATTTTATGAATTATTTCAATGTGCAAAGAGCGGTTCTTGGAATAATGCTAATAATTTTTGCTTCAAGTTCTCGGGTCACAGCACAGATGGTATGGAACCGGGCTGCTTCCTTTGATGGAGTTGGATATATCGCCATCCCATCTTCCTCGTCATTAAATTTGACCGGGGACTATACTTTGGAGGCATGGATCAAAACGACATCTAAGGAAGTAGTCACTATTGTCGGCACAAATGAATATCGGCTAATGCTTGATAATGGAGTAGGAAGAATCCAAATCGATGGTATAACTCGCCTGATGGGCAAGAAGCCAATCAACGACGGTGCCTGGCACCATATTGCCTGCGCATATGTAACCTCAAGCCATTATGCAGCTTTTGTCATAGATGGTAAGGTAGACACAGGGAAAACGGGTATCCCCGCGCCAAGCGCGGGAACTGATTCGGTGACTGTAGGTGGCAGCGCTTTTGCAAAGGCTCCAGCCGATCTTGATGAAGTCAGGATATGGAACCGGGGATTAACGCTTAATGAGATTGTAAGCAATATGTATATGTCTCTCTCGTCGGGAACAGGCGTTTATGCCGGGTTAGTGCTGTCGCTGACCTTTCAAAGTCCGAATAATCTGGATTTCGAACTTGATCTTGCGGACAAATCAGGACACAACAATGATGGATACAATCGAGGTGCGACAATCATAGACATGTCAAATGAACCGGGTATCTACATATGGCCGAATATGTCATTATATCTGTATGAGCCTGGTTCGTATGCCGTTGCTCTAGGAGACGCCAATGTTCCAACAACCGGACCGTTCACACTGGAAGCGTGGATTTATCCCTATGCCAATACCAGTAAAAATCCACAGACTATTATTTCAAGATACAGCATCAACAATCCGGGTTATGAATTATCTCGCATGCCAGGCGGGGAGCTCGGCTTTACCACGAACGAGGGAATCGGAATCTCTTCAATCAGTATTCCTGACAGCCAATGGACTCATGTTGCAGTAACATATACCTATGACGGCACAACCGCGATAGGAATGCTTTATATCAATGGAAAGAGAGACACCTATTATAGTATGTCAATAATATCTTCTGTTACAGATTCGCTGTACATCGGCCGTTCACCTCAACCTAGGACAAATTATTTTCAGGGGTATATAGATGAGGTCAGGATATCAGGTTATGCAAAGACTGAGGCCCAGATCCAACAAGGTATGTTTACATCCATCGATTACCAAAACCGTATCTCAAATTCAAGTCCTGAACTTGTATACAGCTTCGATGGATCTGCATATCCTTCCACATTAAAAACACCAATTCTCAAACTCTGCGGCCTGGCACAATTCGCTTCAAATCCACCGTATGAAACAATCCCTGTGTCTCCATTAACAAGAGAAATAACACTAACCTCCTCATTTCCACAGGGCTTTTATATGAAAGCTGCGAATAAGAAATTCTCTCCGGTTTATGCCTCAAATATTCCAGCAACAATAGAGGATACTCTTCACATATCTGATCCTGTTCAGATAAATGACGTAAAATTGTTTGTTGGCCTGGGATATGGGAACGAGAGTGATCTTATCATGACAATCTTTTCACCTTCAGGTGACTCCGTTGTCTTTTGGAATGAAAACTGGCAATATAGGTTCGGATCAATGATTGCAACCGTTTTTGATGACAATGCCGACAGTACCATGAACAATTCGGATATAACATTCACACCTACTATCAAGCCGTTTTCCTCTATTACATCACCCTTTGCAGGTAAAAGTGGTGCAGGTTATTGGCGATTACGGGTAACAACCCACTTCAATGTATTTCAAGGAGTTCTTTATGGTTGGGGAATCCAGCTTAACAATGAAGGTCTTGCCGGAGTAAATGAGCAGTTATCTGATCGCCCTCAACAGTATAAGCTCATGCAAAATTATCCGAATCCATTTAACCCGGCAACAACGATTCTTTATCAATTGGCGGCAACCGGTCATGTTACATTGAAGGTCTATGACATACTCGGAAGAGAGGTGGCAACACTTGTGGATGGAAACCAATATAGCGGTACTCATACTGTAATATTCCATGCTTCAAAACTTGCAAGCGGTGTTTACTTCTATCGTCTGACTGCTGATAACTACACATCGACAAAAAAACTTGTACTACTTAAGTAAAATTATCTAAAAAAACTGCTTAGCTCTCTTTAAAGAATCAAAACGTTTGAAAGGCTATTTAATGAAATCTTAAAAGAAAGCAATAGTTTTTCTGATGATAAGGATTATATTCAAAAAAGGAATTTAACATATCCAAAAGATAATTTCGTTAAAGTAATTCCAGGCTCTAACACAATTTATTAATAAAGATTTGAAATAATCCATCCAATTTTTATTTATTAAAATAAGAAAGCATATATGAAACACATGTTTATGATTCTTTTGTTGTCTTGTTATTTCATATTTTCTCCAATTCTTCTTTCGCAAGTACCTCGAACTATCTCATACCAGGGTATTCTTACAGATACCAGCGGTGTTCCTAAACCAAACGGAGAATATATGTTAACATTCAGATTATACAATGTGAGCAGCGGAGGTACAGCACTATGGCAGGAGGACAGATCAGTTCAGTTAAAGAAAGGAGTATTCTCAGTTCTATTGGGTGAAGTTGTAGCTTTCCCTAATACCCTGGACTTTGACCAACAATATTGGCTTGGGGTTCAAATTGCACCTAATCAGGAGATGAGTCCTCGTACGAAATTAACTACCGTACCTTACAGTTTTAACTCTGTTCATTCAGACACAGCGGATTATGTGAAAAATTCTTCAACCGGATCAGTTGGTTGGGTTTTTAACAAAAATAATCTTTACAGTACAAATACCGGAGGTGTTGGTATTGGCACTATGTCTCCACAGTACAAACTTGATGTCATCGGTCCCTTTAGAGCTACTTACAATGCCTCAAATGATATTGTTATCCAGACAACAGGCGGAACAAACGCATGGGCAAAGTACTGGATGCAAACACCAAATCAATCTTGGTCACTCGGTACATCACAGAATTTTAATAGTGACCAGTTTTACTTAGCCGACGAAACTCACGCTCAACAGCGAATGACTATCCAACCGAATGGAGGCAGTATAGTTTTTCCAAATAATGTTTCAAATTCTCTTATATTGAAGACTACTGGCGGAACAAACTCATGGGCAAAGTACTGGATGCAAACACCGAATCAATCCTGGTCTCTTGGTACATCACAGAATTTCAATGGTGACCAGTTTTACTTAACCGATGAAACTCACGGCGGACTACAACGAATGACTATCCAGCCTAACGGTGGTGAGATCATATTTCCCAACAATGTGAGTAACTCATTGGGTGTTCAGACATCAGGAGGTACAAATGCTTGGGCAAAATTCTATGTTCGAACGACGAATCATACTTGGGATTTAGGAACATCCCAGAATTTCAACGGTGACCAGTTCTATATTTCTGATGCATCCAGTGGAGGTTCAATTAGGATGTGTATTATGCCAAACGGTAATGTTGGGATAGGTACTACCAATCCTGCTTATGCATTAGATATATATAACCCTCTCTCTTCTCAAATCAATTTAAGAGAAGGCATATCCGGGAATAATGTTATACTTTCTCAATATACCAATCGCTTTGAAATTCAACCTTCAAACGGTTTCCAGATATCCGTTGGAACGGCTGCAAAACCAGATTTTTGGGTGGAACAAATGGATGGGTTGGAGTAGGTACAACTACACCTCAATGCCCGTTTGATGTAGAAAATTACTCTAATTACACTCCGAATAGCAACTGGAAAAGTTATGATAATGGAAGCATTAGTTCAGCTATTCAATCAATCCATACTGTTGGAGATATTCTGGCTCAAGTCTTTTGTGGCATTTTCTGATGCAAGGATTAAAAATATTGAAGATACAAGTAATTCCGTTACTGACCTTACAACCTTAAATGCTATAAAGATCACTGATTACACGATGAAAGATAAAATGATGTGGGGAGATAAGCAGTATAAAAGGTAATTGCACAGCAAGTGGAGCAAGTGGTACCCTCTAGGTGGTCGAAAGAATTACAAATTTTATTCCTAATACTTACCAGTTTACCAGCAAAATTGAAAAAACTGCAAATGGATATTTATTAACTTTTGCTAATAATCATAATATTAGTAAAGAATCAAAGAAAATTAAATTGCTGGATGCGGGTGCTATGCAGCAGTTTGACATTATTTCTATTCCTTCGGATAAAGAAGTTGTTGTAAATGGCACTACTATCAAAAGCGATACTGTTTTTGTATACGGTGAACAAGTGAATGATTTCCGTACAGTAGATTATGAAGGCTTAACAACTTTAGATATTTCACAACGCAGGAACTGTGCAAACTTGTAACTAAGCAAAAGGAAGAAATTGAAGTACAGAATGCAAAGATTGCTTTGCAGGATGAAAAAATTGATGAGCTAATTCGTGAAATAAAAGAACTGAAAGAAAAATGAAAAATCACCTGTTAAATCTAAGCATACTAACTTTACTTTTTTTTTGTAAAGGAATCGCTCAAAATGAAACGATTCAATGGTCAGTTATAAGCTCCGGAAGTACAATTGCAACATCACAAAATGATGTTATAGAAAGTCTTATTGGTCAGCCTATAGTTGAAAAGACAACAGACAGTACTAATAACATTTTGGGAGGATTTTTCTCTTATCCCGACACTCAATCAACGAATCTAACAGCAATTAATGAGACAAAACCTTTAGTCAGGAATGATTTTAAACTGTTTCAAAATTATCCCAATCCATTTAATCCGTCTACAACTATTAAATATTCTCTCCCTGAAAAAAGTTTTGTAACAGTAAGAGTGTATGATTTGCTGGGAAGAGAAGTTGGCGTTGTTGGTTAACGGTACTCTTGAACCAGGGAATTATGAATCAAAGTTTAATGCAGGAAATCTTTCAAGCGGTGTTTACCTATATTCAATCTATTTAAAAGGATTAAATTCAAACAGAGAATTCAGGACAAGCAAAAAAATGATTTTGTTGAAATGATCTAGCTATTATAGCAAACAGGAGAGAAAATAACTGTGATCTTAATAGATATAATTCACTTTTTTGCACTGTTTTCGATTGGTCCGCTGGCAGGTATTTTCCTGGGTTACCGGGTGGGAGCAAGCTTTGCTTTGCCCGTACTTAATCCCTCTTCGTTTCTGAATTTTCAGCAGATTGTACATATACATTATGTAAGATTTATGTCTATACTTCAAGTGCTTACTCTATTCAGAAGCCTTGTGTGGTTGTTTTCTTTTCACTCAAATACAGAAAGTTTATTGCTTATTTTGATATTGTTATCGACAGCAGGAGCCATTTGCAAATTTATATTCTTCCGTCAACATACCTATCAATAAGAATCTGATGACCTGGACAGTAACCGAACCGCCGGTAAATATGATGGAAATTTGGAAACCATGGGAACAAAGTGAATACTATACGTACTATCGGAACGGTAATTGTATTTGTGTTGGAATTAGCTGCATTATGTACATTCTAGTACGTTATGTCAAATAAAATCAGCGGTTGTCTTTAAAATTTAAGGTAAAACAATTCAATTATTATAATTGAAGAGAATTGGTATGAAAACTAAGATACTATTTCTTTTTTTGATGACTCATTTTCTTGCATTTGCACAAAATCTGCCTGAAGATTTTAAATTGGTTTTATCTGCTGACGGTTCCCCTGGGACAATCTCCGAAACAATTACAATTCTTGCAGATGGTCAAGCGAATTATTCCAAATTCACTGATGGAAATCCAATACAGATCTTAAACGATACCAACTTCACAATTAGTAAAGCGGGTTTACAGCAAATATGGCAGTCAGTTCAAAATAATGATTTCTTTTCATTGGATTCAGCTTATAAAGATGACTCAGTATTTGACGGTTCAACTGCTTTATTTACGATTACAGCAAACGGAGTTACAAAGCAGGTAATAATGGAAAACAAATCCACCCAGAAAATACAGGATTTAATATCGGCAATAAATTCCAATGTACCATCTGAATATAATATAGATTATAGCCCACCGGAGAGAGTGAATATAGTCGCTCATGATCCTTGCAATCCACCTTCCGGATCAGTTATATCAGTAAATAAAGAAAACTTTTTAAAACAGATTTATAACCGCTTGAAGACTATCCCTATAACTATAAATTCAATCCAGTCTGCAACAGAAATTCCGCATGGTCCGGTTGAAATAGGGTATGAAGAGTCTTTATATGATGCCGTCAGAAATGGCACTGCCTCATTAAGCTCCAAAGGTCGATTCTTCGGCGATGATGTTTCAATAACAGGAGATAATACAAAAAATAATACTCTTAACGACAATGTTATTAAAATTAAGCTTTCTTTGGAATTTTACGGACCTTGCGATAATGATGCAAATGAACAGAAGGTGGTTTTTGATATTCTTAATAAATGGAATGGAGTCAAGACAAGTAGCGGCAAGACAATCCAGATGGATGTGACTAGTGCATCAAGTCCAGGGGCAACTTCTCCCCCCGGGACTCCGGGATTTGATGATATCAAACTTGCGTGCGGCCCCGGGAGATCTTCTGCTAAAGTTGGAAAACCAAATTCGGATATAACCGGTAATAGTGTATGGTATCCGGATGATCATAGACCAGGTGTTTTTGCTCATGAAGCAGGGCATTTGATGGGTTTACCAAATGAGTATGATGACTGGACTAAACAGCCTGATGGAAGCTGGAAAGATTCGCAAGATGGATCTATAAAAAACAGTACTGATTTTTTGAATTATTTTCATTCAAAGCATCCGGGTGATGATATAAACAATGACATAAACTTAATAAATAGTAGGAACTTATTGTCCATTTCTAAGGAAGGACATGAAAATGATTTGATGGCTTCCCCCGGCGGATTGCCTACTCAATCTGAAATTGATAACCTGGCATCACAAGCTGCACTAATAATCGATATAAAGCCAGGAGATATGTTTATTAATACAGAATCTTCCCAGCAAAATTTACTGGTAATCCATTCAGGAGATCTTGTATTAAAGCCGGGTGAGAAAAAAACTCTGAATGGTATTTATGCAGCATGTATAGATCATTCTAGAAGTGTTCCTGATTCTTTGCAGGTATTTGATGTTGCGCCGCCCCTTGATAAATGGAACGGTATTAATGCTGCACCTTACCTATTAAAACTCGCAAGGCTCATTGATTCACTAGGTTATTATTGCAATTTAATTGATGATCCTTTTGCACAGCTGGCAATTTGGAGAATAACCGATAATTCGGATTACCATAATGACATTTCTTTTGATGAACAAACAAAATCAACTGCTGATAATTTATTAAAGGAAGCTAGTGTTGATATAGGCAATCAGTTTTTCGATTTTCCGCATATGAATTTCAATGACACTACATCTAAATCTATAAACTATATACCCAATGAATTATTTGCAACAGAAATAGAACCGCAATTCCTGGAGGGTCATATGAATGAAAAGTCAACTTTCACAGGAACTGTTTCAACTCCGTCTGTGGGTTCTTTTACCACAGGTTTTATTTGGCATTCAGATCTTGCGGTTTTCAATAACCAGATTAAGATGTCACCAAACGGCTCAAGTGTAGATATTACACCGCTCACTAAGGGGATTTTCCCCGTAAATGTGGATGTTACTGTGAAGGATTCTTCGGGTAAACAGCGGAAATTTCTTCCACTCACAACCGCATATCTAATCGTACCTGATAAATTTACAGAAACGTTTGAGCACGCTAATTTAACAGATAAGCTTCCGTGGCAAACTTCGGCAGACGTTCCCTGGCAGATTTCTAATGTTCAATCGGAAACAGGAAGTTATTCGGTTCAGCCGGGTAAACTTATACACGGACAGAATTCAAAACTTGAAATAGAAACTACATTCCCTACAGATTCAGTATTGGTTTTCTCCGTTAAGAGCGAAACCAATTCTGGATACTTGGAATTTGATGTTGATAGCGTAAACCAGGGAACCTGGACAGGCTTAAAAGATTGGAATTTTTATTATTTTTATTTAAATGCCGGACATCACGATTTACAATGGATATACAGAGTGTTTGACCAAGCTTCTGCAGATTCAGCAAAGATCTGGCTAGACAATGTATTCTTCCCGGAAAATTCAGTAGTTGTGTCGATAAAAACAAATGAAGCAGTACCTTTAGTATTTAATCTTTTCCAGAATTATCCGAATCCGTTTAACCCCACAACTGTAATAAAATATTCCCTGGCTCAGCAAAGTTCTGTCAAACTAATTCTATATGATATACTGGGCAGGAAAATTAAGAATTTATTCGTAGGCGAACAAAATGCCGGTATTCATGAAGTGAATTTTGATGGTTCCAATTTAAGCAGTGGAGTTTACTTCTATACCATTGAATCAAATTCCAAAAATGGAATATTTAAAGCAACTAAGAAGATGATTTTATTAAAATAATTATTCGTTCATAAGACACTTTAATAAAGTGAAGTTTTTTAAAATCAGTATACAGTAATTATACTGCATTTGTAATGTAATTAGTTTTGTTCTAAATAGTTTAAGCTAATCTAAACATTTATGAAAGGAATAGATCATGAAAGAAACGCCCTCCAAGACCGCAGGCAAATCTATGGAACTACCGCCTTTTAATAATCGGGTTATTAATATTTCTAAATTTAAACCATCTGTGACATTAGACAATCTTATGAAACTGTTGCCGCCGGGAGGAGTAATATATTTCCCGCCGATCGAAACCCTAAGCTGTATAAAAACAATAGGCCTCGGTCTAACAAATATAACTGTTGGTATGGCATCGATCGTTACAACAAATACTGCCAGCCCATATGCACATTTCAACCCTTCGTTGCAGGAAAACCCTTATATACTGATAAATTTTGAACCGAGTGCTTATGGTATTACGTTCAAAACATCTTTTGTAATGGAATTTATTTTGCAAACATATGGACCAATAACCTTTAATATAGGACCTTCAAGTCCCTTTCTTACTACTGCAGGGCCAATAATAGCGAATGGGGCCTCAAAGATTATATTGACGTTTAATAATGTACCGTCTAATCAGGGAATCGCCGGATATTTGCAGCAGGCATCAGGTGAGCAATGGGACTGGTATTCTACCCAAATTCAATACCCTCCTTTTATTTTTAAATAATCGATGCTTTAAGAATAAAGAAACAGCGGGAATTCACCTTTACTGCTCTATATAAATTGCACATAATTGTTTGTTTCCACATATCAGTTAGATTTTTTTATTATAATCACACTTCACATAAACAAGAATATCAGTTCATCTTAACATGATCAGCCAGATTTATATAAGGGAAATTATAGTACATGACTAATAAGGTGTGCATTTTTATTTAAATGTTAATAATCATTATGAGGGGTGTGCCGATTGAGTTTAATAAAAAATTTGAAGTGGACTTCTTATTTTAAAAACATCTGTTATAGCCACCCCTTTGAGATAAAGCCTGCCCGACGAAAATCAGAATGCCGAGTGCGTTCAGAGTTTATCCCGAACTTGATTCGGGCTGTCAACTTGAAATGTTTTTATTTATTACTTTTTTTATAATATTATTCACACATAATTTGGAAGAGATGATGCATTAGTTGTCAATGAATTTACTTTACGTCATAGTACAAAATTGTCTATTTTATTAAATACTTTTGTTGTATCAATTACAATTGCTTTTATATCAACAAGTATTTTAATTGATTATTACAGCATTTACCAGATCTACAGCCATGCTCTATTTTCCGTTGAAGTAAATTCATTCTTTTACCTTCTTTGATAGTCTACTTTTGAATTTTGCTATATTTTATATCGCTTCATCAAAAACAGTCT
>CAWAJW010000018.1:0-85156 GCA_963782475.1 uncultured Bacteroidota bacterium | reverse complement strand
ATTATAAATATTTTCTATATAATTTATAGCTTCTGATTTTAACAATTTTTTAGGAGGTATTATGCAAAAGATTAATCGTAAAAAATTTTTAAAAGATGCAGCCGCTTTAAGCTTTACAGGGTTAGGTGCAGTTACATTTTTATCTGGATGCGGAAAGAAGGAAGAGCCGGGTGAAGCGAATAAAACCGCCGGTCCCTGCAGTGATCTAAGCGGTCTTACAGATGCAGAAAAAGAGACAAGGGATTTATATAGATATGTCTCACGATCTCCCCATGAAGATAAGAAGTGTCATTTATGTAATTATTTTACGGCTCCAGCCGCCGGAGCACAATGCGGCACCTGCCAGATAGTTAAAGGTCCCATAAATCCGGACGGGTACTGTACCTCCTGGGTAAAGAAAATTGCTTGATTGGCAAAAATAAGGGGAATGGTTCTCTTAATGCTGCAAATCTAAAGCTTTGTCAATTTTTGGATAAAGTCGTTTCATTTGCCCGAAGCTGACAAGCTTTTTTTGTTTTTCATCCCATAAAGTTAAAAGAATACTTTTAAAGCCTGAACTAAATGTTAAAACTTTAGCTGTTTTCTGGAATTCCGGGTTTTCTTTGTGGCATTTTTCAAGCATGTAATTTGGAATCCTGGGGCTAAGGTGGTGAATGTGATGAAAACCTATATTGCCGGTAAACCATTGAAGTATTTTCGGAAGTTTGTAGTATGAACTTCCGGACAATGCTGCAAGTGCATAATTCCAATTCTCTTTTTCAGCCCAATATGTATCTTCAAATTGGTGCTGAACAAAGAAAAGCCATGCCCCTGTTGATGATGTAATAACAGTAATAGGACCCTGGACAAGGAGAAATTCTTTTAAACCTACAAGCCAAACCAGCACCACTGTTAAAACAGCAATAGCAATATCGGTTATATAGACACTCGAGCGGTAATTTTTTAAGGCTTTTAATCTGGGTGTTGGAAATCTGTAGATTATTGTAAATAATATAACCGGGGAAAAAATGAATAATATTAATGGGTTTCTGTAAAGCCGGTATTTGAGTTTGCCCCACTTAGTCTGCCGTTTATATTCATTTACAGTCATGGTATAAACATCGCCGATACCCCGCTGTTCAAGGTTGCCGGCGCTTGCATGGTGGATTGCATGCTTCTTTCTCCAATAATAATATGGAGTCAAAGTAAATATACTGCAGAACAAACCGCTCAAATCATTTGCACGTCTCGAGCTGAAAAAAGAACCGTGCCCGCAGTCATGCTGAATAATAAAAAGCCTTACTGTAAAACCTGATGCAGGTAAGGCCAGCAAAAGTGTTATCCAATAACTGTAGTCAAGTGCAAATAGCATCAAAATCCAGATAAGAACAAAAGGAATGAATGAATTGCAAAGCTGCCAAACACTTTTCCATGTTTGGGATTTCTGATATTTAGATACCAGGTTTTTCCAGACCTGCGGCCTGGATATTGAATCAAGTATTTCCATCAAAAGAAAGGCTGTCCGGGATTAACATTAAAAAAATTTAGTACAAAAATACGAAAAATAAATTTGATATATATGACAAAAAAATTTGCCTTAAATCATATAATAGTCAAAATATTGAAAGAGGCATAAGGTGCATTATGAAAGGAGAAAAAAAAATTAAAAGATAATTTGCCGGGTGCCTAAAAAATAATATAAGTCGTTTTGTATCTTTTTTAGAGTATAAATTAGTAAAGACGGGGCTCACCCGATGCCGGATAAGCCACCTGGTCTTTACTAAAAAATGCATAAATAATTATTTTAAAAGGATCATCTTTTGCGTCTGAATATAGCTGCCTGCAGTCAACCTGTAAAAGTAAACACCGCTGGGGAGATCAGTTCCGTTTCCACTTTTAGCTGAAAACTCGACCTCATAAGTCCCTGCCGGCTTTTCTCCGTTTACTAAAGTTGCTATTTCATTTCCAAGAATATCATAGATCTTTAATGTTACTAAATTATTGGAGCTGCCTGCAATGGATGCCGGGATTGTATAGCGGATTTTAGTGGAAGGGTTAAATGGATTCGGGTAATTCTGATATAACATAAAAGAAGAAGGAGCACCGATTCCTTTCTCATTAACCGCCAATGGCGCATTCGTAAATTGAACAAGGCTGGCGTTCGTTAGGGCTACTGTCCCCGATGTACCAGAAGCAGTATCAATATCTGCCTGAAAGATACCTGCTGTTGTTATCCATGAGAAGTTCGGACTGGAGGTTTGCGAAACAAGATTACCATTCTGGTAAGTTTTCGATATTGTATTTTCTGCAATACGTAATGCAGGAAAAGTTCCAAAAGGCATTGTGATATTTCCAAAAGCATCAATGGATTGGGTTACAGTTGTTATAAATGTGGCTCCGAAAAAATCACTTGTATCGCTGGAAACCAGCTTCGATGTTCCATACGTTACAGGCAGTGAAAACTGCAGTATCGTATCTTTAATTATTAATACAGTATCAATAAACGAGAACTGTACATGAGAGGCACTTCCTAAAGAAATCAGCGCATTATTGCTTAAGATATAATAACTGTATGATGTTGCAGGTATACCCTGAACTATACCGCTGAAAAATTGGCAATGTGTGGCTGTAGGGAAGTCAGATGAATAAGGTGAACTGGACGGAGAAATATTTACTGCAGTAATTGTATCCTTCCATGCAATATTGGGAACAGTCCAGTTTTGCGAAGACGCGCTTGCGCTTCCAATATTCATGCTTACATTGGGAGTATCATTTCTTGTTTCCACCCACGCCTTCCCCGGCGCAAGAATATTTGCAACATCGGCTGATGTTATTTGAGTCTGTGCAAAGATCGCGGTTCCCCATAATAAAATAAATAATAACAACTTTTTCATATATACCTTTCAAATAATTATTATAGAAATAATATTTTTTTACATGCTTGCTTAAAAAGAAACGGCAGCTAAATAAACCGCCCCGGTGAGTTTATGAACCATACCTTTCCGAAATGATCTCATAATATTTTTTATATAAAAGAAGTGTAAGCTTAAATCCTTATCCGGATGTTTACCGGATGAAAAATTGTATAGTAATGTAACCGAAATAATTGATTAACTTATTATAGAACGGGACAATCAGAAAGTATGGTAATTAATATAAGTGCAATTTTAAATTCCGGCAAGCCTTATTTTCTTATTTTTTGTGTGAATAATCACAGAGGTTAACCTATTAATTTATCTATATGAATCATCCGCTATAAGAGCTATCCAGAATTAAATAAATATTTGTTATCTATTACCGCGAGAAGCATGATTGCACGGAAATATGCAGACTTCCTGATAAGCAGGGGATGTCGGCCCTCTTGATTTTCAAAATAATTAAAAGATTTAAAAATGCCGGTTTTATTATTAGAAAGTGCAAATATTTTTGAAATAGATTTTTTAATTAGTTAAGTTTCCTTATATGTTGACTGCAAAATTATTAATGCTGCTGCTTCCGCTTATTTTCATGAGAGGAAGTCTTTTAAGCGATTCTTCTACCGGATTAAAAGTAATGACTTTTAATATCCGGTATGATAATCCTGGTGATGGAGAAAACGCCTGGGCAGTGAGAAAAAATTATGTTTCCAAAATAATAAAAAAGAATAACGTTGATATCCTTGGAATACAGGAAGGATTAAAAAACCAGGTAGATTATCTGGCAAAGGAATTAAGCGATTACGGCTGGCTTGGGATTGGCCGGGATGACGGGAAAGAAGCCGGCGAATATTCGGCGGTTTTTTATAAGAAGGCAAGGTTCGATAAGCTCGAATCAAATACTTTCTGGCTGTCGGAAACTCCTGGAAAGCCCGGCCTCGGATGGGATGCAGTATGTAACAGGATAGTTACATGGGGAAAATTTAAAGACAAAAAAACCGCCAGGATTTTCTATATTTTTAATACCCATTTTGATCATATGGGAACGACTGCAAGGAAGATGAGCGCATTGCTCCTGAAAAGAACAATTGATTCGATCTGTTCGGGTGAACCTGTTATTATTACAGGAGATTTTAATTCATCAGTTGATTCAGAACCGTACCGGGTTATAACATCGGTTAAAGGAAATAATAAATATTTATTTTCAGACTCAGAAATAATTTCCGTTTCGAAACACGAAGGACCGGCTGCTACATTTACCGGTTTTGATTTAACCAAACCCCCTTCCGAACTTATAGATTTTATTTTTATAAGCAAAGGGATTAGAGTTAACTCGCATAAGATATTGCCTGCTAAATTTAACAATCACTATCCGTCTGATCATTTTCCGGTATTAGCAGAAATAGTTCTCTAGCAGCAGAATCATTTTTTGTCTAGTCTGAATACGAAAAATCCCTCTGCAGAGACGGACACAGCCGTCTCTTTACAGGGAGCTTTCTATAAAATCATCTTTACTGCAAAACACTTTCCCCCTTAATTTCTGCTGTCTGTGCAACTTTAGAAGGATTGCTTATTTTCCCGGCTAAATATCCCAGGATAATTGAAATTAATATGACAATAAGAGAATTAAAAAGATCTGTTTTAAACGTCATTAAAAAAACTATGCCTAAAGCTGTAGATGTTCTAATTAAGAAAGAATTCCAGAAGAATTTATCCTTTACCTTGAATAAAAGTTCGGATGTAGGTGATTCCGTTTCACTTTGGGCTGCCGCTTTACCGATGGCTGCCAGTCTTTTACCGGAAACAGCACCTCCGGATATTGACAGCGTAAGCAGTCCTATTATCCCGATTATTGCAAAAGCAGCGTTCTGCCAGATATCAAACATCATATAAAGGCCGGGAATTAAAAGAAGGAAGAATGCAGTAGAAAAAAATTTTCTAAGGACAGAAGAATGTTTTAACCAGGTAAGGATATTTTCACGGGATTCGCATTTTCGAAGATTGGTCAGACACATCCATTCAATCCCGACTGCAGAAAAAAGAACAAGCGCCCCTGTAATGTGAAGATACAATGAAATAGTATAAAGCATTTTTTGAGCCCTCATATAGTTTATAAATTAAGGAAAACTGTGAATACTTTTTTAAATAAAATCTGCAATGAAAGATGAAGAGCTATTCAGCAGGAAAATGAAATTCCTAAACCGCACAAAATTTATAAATTTAAAAATTATTTTCCACTCCCTGCTACATGTTTGGCTCAATAAATTTCTAAAGGTTTGCTTTACATCATATCGTTAGAAAACGCGGCAGGATTTTTATAAAAAATAGAAAGTTTTAAAATAAAGAGAATGCAAAACTTCATGAAAAATGTTAATTATTACTTCTTTTTAAGGTATGAACGGAAATATTCTTCCGCTTCTGCAGGGTCGAATAAATTTTCAGGAGTATTTTTCAGAGACGGTATTTCCCCCCTTAAAAGTTTATTTATAACTTCCTCAGTTAAATTTGCCGGATGGATCCTCCCTGCAATTTCTCCTTTCGAATTTATCATTATAACGTTGGGGATTGCCCATGCATTATATCTTTTAAAAATTACAAAATCATCATCCAGTCCTATCTCGCTTTTTAAAGGATAGTCGAGAAGGAATTTTTCAACAAGCTTGCGCGGTTCGTAAGTTATTGAAATGAACTTAACTTTTTTATCTTTATATTTTTCTATAAGGGAATCAAGATGCGGGATTGATTCAATGCAGGGTGCGCACCAGGTTGCCCAGAAATCTATAAGAAAAACTGTATCTTTAAAATCATCCCCTTTGTATGTGATGATTTTATCTTCTGATAATGAGCGGTAAACAAGCTCCGGCGGAACCTCTCCTTTTTGCAGACCTCTTTCCTGCGTATAACCAATTGAGTAAAATAAAATAAACAATAGGATCGAAAAGAAAAATGATTTCATATCAGCCTCTATACAAATATAGATTAGACTTGATGAACAAGACTCAGGTTGGGTTAAATACTTTTAATGAAATTTCGAAACAAAAATATGACATTGCGAGTATTGCAATGATAAAGTCATTCAAAATAATCAAATGGCTTGGATTTAGTGCTTAAACAGAAGATTTCATTCTTTTACCTTGCAATTATCAGTTCAAATCACACTGCAGAATATAAAATTAGGTTACTCACCATATTATAAGTAGTTTTCAGTAACCGGTATTAGGCCGGAATCTTATTTACTTATTATTAGAGGTTTTTTGTGAGTACTAAATTATTTGTAGGTTCTCTCCCCTGGTCGGTTGACGACGAAATGTTAAAGCAGGCATTTGAAAAACATGGTTCAGTAGTCTCTGCTAAAGTTATTTTGGATCGCGATACCAGCAGATCCAAAGGTTTTGGATTTGTTGAAATGGAAAATTCGACAGACGCTTCCAAAGCAATGAGCGCATTGAACAATTCGGAAATTAATGGCAGAACTATTGTAGTTAATGAAGCTAAAGCACGCTCTTAAATATATATTCTGATATTTTTTTTGAAGAGGCACCTTAAAGGTGCCTTTTTTGTTTTAAATAGCTGATGATACTAAATCATGAAATGAAATTATGTCTTGGTTAAGCATCTTAACAATTTGTACTTTCCCTTAGAGATCTTCGCACCGGGATATTTTTAATAATATTTATTGACGAAGTCGATCTATGTAGTTATCTTTGCTAGAAGCATTTGACTATAAATGAAGTTAAAATGTTTTCAGGGGCATAATAACAAATTTCTGCAACAATTTAGCCTTATACGGTTTACAAAAATTATTTATATTTATAAAATAATAATCTATGATTAAAATATATAATATTAATAATGTCTAATTTACAATATAAAATTTTTGAACCAGGAGATTTTTTAACATTAAAAGAAGCCAGTGAATGGGCATCAAATCATTTAGGAAAAAAAGTTTCAACTGCTAACATTTCTTATTTAATAAATTATGGAAGACTAAATAAATATGGAGAAAATGGAGATACGTTTGTTTCTAAAAATGAACTTCTAGAGTATTATAAATCTTTTAATGGAAGAAGAGAGATAAATTATAAAGATAAACTTGGTAATGACTTAAACTGGGCATTATCTTTTGATAAATATACAGAAGCTGAAACAACTAAGCATGTACATAGATTGCATCCGTATAAAGGTAAATTTATTCCTCAATTAGTTGAATATTTTATTGATAGTCATACTGATGAATTCAAAAGAGAAGTGTATTTTAATAAAGATGATATAATTATTGATCCTTTTTGTGGAAGCGGAACCACATTAGTACAAGCTAATGAACTTGGTATTAATGCAATTGGAATCGATGTTTCATATTTTAATTCCTTCATCTCAAATTGTAAAATTGAGAAATATGATTTAACAGAATTAAGTCAACAAACCAAGTTGATTACGCTAGAATTAAAAAGGTTTTTACAAAATAAATCAACTCAGGAATTTGAGGAAAAGCTTTTAAAGGAATTATATTTTTTTAATAACAAATATTTCCCTTCTCCTGAATATAAAAGAAGAGTGAACAAAAGAGAAATTGATGAAAATAAATACGCCTCTGAAAAAGAAAAACTCTTTCTTCCAATATTTCAAGAGCTAGTTAAAGAATATGATATAAAACTTGAGTGGAAGGCATCTAATTCATTTCTTGATAAATGGTACTTTCAACAAGTTAAAGAGGAAATCGATTTCGTTTATAACAAAATAAAAAGATTAAAAAATAGTAAGGTTAAGGATATTCTTAAAGTAATCTTAAGCAGAACCATTCGGTCTTGTAGAGCAACAACACACTCCGATTTAGCCACATTAATTGAACCAATAACTACAACCTATTATTGCGCGAAACACGGAAAAATTTGTAAACCTCTCTTTTCTATATTGAAATGGTGGGAAACCTATTCGGTCGATTCTATTCAAAGGTTAGGAGAATTTAACAGATTAAGAACTGAAACAAATCAAATTTGCTTAACTGGCGACAGCCGACAAATTGATTTAATTGATGAAATTAGTAGAGCAGATGAAAAATTTGCTTCATTAGTTAAAAAGAAAAAAATTAATGGCATTTTTTCAAGTCCACCATATGTTGGATTGATTGATTATCATGAACAACATGCATATGCTTATGATTTATTCGGTTTTAAGAGACGAGATGAACTTGAGATAGGTCCGTTAATTAAAGGACGGGGGAAGGAAGCACTGACTTCTTATGCAGAAGGAATTGCTCAAGTTTTAATAAATACTAAAAAATATTTAACAGAAAACTATAATGTTTTTCTAGTAGCTAACGATAAATCGAATTTGTATCCTACAATAGCTGAAAAAGCCGGAATGAAAATAGTTCAACAATTTAAACGTCCAGTACTAAATAGAACTGAAAAAGATAAAGGCGCATACTCTGAAATAATTTTCCATTTAAAGGAATATAAAAATGCTTAAAGCAACAAAAGCGTTAAGGAGTTTATTATTTGATCCAAATAATTATCGACTTCGTAATTCGCCTAACTTTAAAATCATTCCTCAAGCGAGTGTGGGACTTACATCGGTTCAGAAAAAAACTCAAAATATAATAACAGGGAAAAATAACAGAGAAATAATTGATCTTATTGAGAAGCTTTAAAAATAATGGATATTTAAAAGTAGACAACATATTGGTCAGAAAAATAAAAGATGGTAGATACTTAATTATTGAGGGAAATAGAAGAGTAGCTACTCTAAAATACCTTCATGAGTTGCATGATAAAGGAGAAAGTATTGGGAAACTAGATCCTGACATATTTGAAAATCTGGACGTAGTTATATATAACTACAAGGATGAAAAAGATTATTTAATTCTTATGGGACTTAAGCATGTCAGCGGAAATAAAAAATGGGAAAGATATAACCAAGCAAAACTTCTTAATGAACTAAAAAATATTATGGATCTCGATGAAGGTGAAATTGCTTCTAAATTAGCAATTTCTAAAAAACAAGTTACTGATGAAATTAGAGGTTATATTGCACTCGAACAATATATGAAGACTTTAAAAGGAGAAAATTATCCTGGTTTTAATCCATATGAAAAAATAATGATTATGATTGAATTAACTAACAAGCCTAAATTAAGAAACTGGGTTGGGTGGAATGATGATAAGGAGACATTTTCAAAAAAAGATAACATAAAAAGATTTTATAGCTGGATTACTCCTAGTTATCAAATAGATGAAGATTCGGACGAGTATGAGTTGGTTGAACCTATTCTAATTAGTCACAAACAAGTCCGAGAATTGGAAGAAATTATTGATGATGAAGAAGCATTAGAGTATATGGAAGAGCAGCGTGATATTAAAATAGCCCTGGAACAAAACTCAGTTTACACTAAAAGACAATTCTCAAAAACGATAAAAAATGTTGAAAAAGTTTTAAGGAATGTTAGAGCTATCGGATCATTAAAATTAAGTGATGAAGATAAGGAGTTAGTGAACAACATTATTACATATTGTAAGAAATTTTTGGCTTGATAATTCGTTGATGATAAAATTAGAACAACAATGGGAACTTTCCATTGAAATGTTGTCACAAAGGAAAACGGTTTTTAATTTATACGTTGAATATCCAACTATTATAAAAAGTAATTATGATTTAGAAGATATTATTGCCTTTTTAGAACCATATTTAATTAAGCATCAAGTAAATTACTTCGAGATCAATAATGTTGGAGAATTTAAATTTAAGGATGACAATCTACCTCTTCTTTTAAGATATATATCTAATCTTTCTCCCAAATACTTTGAAAGAATTTCTGCCATCATTTGTAAGATCTTGGGGTATAATAACTATTTTGTAACAAGGGAAACACATGATCAAGGGTTAGATGTCATAGCTACTTCTGATCATTTTAAGTCATTGTTTAACATGGAATCAAATTTCAAACATTATTTCTTTGGCCAATGTAAAAAATATAAAAAAGATGCAGTTGATGTTAAAGAAATTAGGGACTTATGCGGAGCAGTAAATTTTTTTAAGAATCATGAATTTGCAGTTAAACATTCAGAAAAAATATATAAGGATTACAATATTAAATCATTTTCTCCCTTGCATGTGTTTTTTACTAGTGGATTTTTTTTTAGCAATAATGCAATTAGTTTATGTGAAAATTCAGATATTATAACGCTTGATATTTTGGATGTTACTTTCATTTTATTAAAAAATTTAAGTGTAAAAGTTTTAGACTGTTTGAATAAAAAAGGTATTTTCAATAGAATTCAGATGGAAAAAATGTTGAAAGATATTCAAGTGATGAAATTAATACGATTAATTAATATGAATAATGAACAATCCAAGAAAGTTCAAGAGACCTTAAAAGGTAGTCTAAGAACTAAATTTGCTAAGCATAATCCAGAACCTGCTTCAATGCCTTTTCACATAAGATTACTTGGGAAAGATAGATTAGCACTTATATCAATTTATTCATTCATTTAAATACTAATTTTGGTACTACTATTTTTGAACCAGTTGCAAAAGCTTTAGCAAAAGAAAAGTTTTTCTTTCTGCTGATTCTCAACAAAGTTGCAGGAAAACAAATTAGTTCAGAAGCATTTGTTGTTATTCAAAACATAATGAGTCAATTCTTCAATGCCGAATCTAATCCTAATAAACCTGAGGAAATTAAAGCAATAAGAAAAGTATGAATCAAAGTGGAGTAATGAGAAATGTTAAACTCACTAAAGTTGATGTCAAACTTGTTGCTTATGACAGAACAACTTTTCTTTTTACATCAAAACAGCCAAACCAAATGCAGGTGGATTCAAGGAATTTAAACGTACACTTTTAGAATGGGTTGCTGCAGCATTAGAACAGAACCAGGATTAAACATCCAAACCATTATTGCTATTCCTTATAATCCTTATGAACCAGAACCATATAATAGATGGACAATGCGGGGAATGATAGATCTTCAGAATGAGTTGAAAGTTGCAAAAGAATTCTGGGATTTTCTTGGTGGTGAAGGTGCTTATGAAGATTTGTTGGAATGTTTTGAACAAGTTGGGATAGAATTGCGAGATGAAATAGATGCATATTTCTCGAGATTCAAATGAATCCTTCTTCTCATATACACGTTCAAAATTGATGATATTACTTATTACAAAAAACTAGTTACTTAATATTCTTATCATTCTTATCTTAAAAAAAATTCCTACAGCAAAATTTCCTTTTAAAATAGCATTAATAATTTTAAATCCTTTAATTTGAATCCATATACCATGTATCTAACAGCCATCTAACAGCCTTCAGAAGGCCTTTAAAAGGCTTCCATCGTCTCTTCAGGCAGTCATCTTCCGGCTGCAATCTATACTATGACTTCAAGATATCCATTCGGCCTTTATTAAAAACATGCGTGAAGAATAAAGTGTACAGCCTTAGAAGAGAATATCGATTAACAATCCGGTTCCTAAAAAATTCTTTTAGGCTAAAAGGAAACCAAATTTAATGTGTTTTAACCTTCCATTTAAAATTATTCGAAATTGTAGAAGTAAAATTGTTTATTTATTTTTCATAAAATAACTTTCCAATGAAATGAATGTAATGCTTGCTTTAATCCTTTTCCTTTTTTCTTTTTCTCAACTAACCGAAGGGGAAGTGAAAACCGTTAACCTGACTCTTGATAAATTACAAAAAGAAACTATTATCTATTTCACTTCAGGATGGAAATACAGCCCGGTTTTTACACGGAACTGGGATTCTTCCGGTTTTAACGACAGCATCTGGACTGAAGTGAATTCGATTCAAAATGCCGGTTTCCCTTCAAACTATAATGGTACCGGCTTCTTCCGGTTTCATTTTTCAATCGATTCTGCATTATTTAACCAGCCCGTTTATCTTCATATCTGGTCGGCAGGTAAACAGGAAGTTTATATCGATGGTAAATTTGCCGGGGAAAATTCAAACTGGAAACATCCTAAAGTTGTCACCTTTAATGAAAAACAAAATCATATTTTGGCTGTTAAGTATGTAAACGATGATCCGTCCTATTACAAAGATGCAGGTTTTAGCGGGGGCTTTAAAATCGGCCTGGGAAATATTGATGATATTATGAAATCGGATATGCAGGAATTAAGAAGATATTCAAATGAGCAAATGTTCTTTACTGCAATAACTCTGGCATTCGGTCTTCTTCACCTCATTTTATTTCTGTTCAACAAACAATTTAAAGAAAATCTCATATACTCGGTTTTTCTTTTTGTATATGCTGCAAGCATATTTATCGATTACCAGTCCGGCCTTGCAGTAAGTATAACGGAACAACTTTTCGCATTAAGGATTCACAGGATCCTGATGTCATTGACACAGATTCTGGTGCTCACTGTTTTGTATTCTATGTTAAAACAGAAGCCGGGAAAATTCTTCTGGGGTATAATTGCATACTATTTATTTGCAGCAACTGCAGCCGTAATCAAACCAATAGATAATTTTTTCTTCCTGCAGATAGGAATGATCCTTGTTCTCGTTGAATCCTTTAGAATAATAATAAATGCTTCAAAACTAAAAACCGAAGGAGTCTGGATTATTGCTGCAGGCTTCTCAATTCTTTTTATTTTCTCATTCTATGACTGGCTGCTGGATTTCAATTTAATTAATATGATAGGAAATTTTAATAACGGATACCCTTACGGAACGATCGGTTTATTTATCTGCATGTCGGTTTTTCTTTCGAAGAGTTTTGCTAAATCAAACCGCAAAATAATTCTGCAGGAAAAGCTGAACCAGGAACAGGAGCTGAAGAATAAATTTCTTGAAGAGGAAAATAAAAGGAAGTCAAAGGAACTTGAAGATGCACGAAAACTTCAGCTGTCGATATTGCCGAAATGCTTCCCCGAGGTGGCGCATCTCGAAATATCCGCAAGAATGAAGACTGCCGCAGAAGTTGGCGGTGATTACTACGATTACCACTTAGCCGGTGACGGAACAATAACTCTCACTATCGGTGATGCTACGGGGCACGGCATAAAAGCAGGTATTATGGTTGCACTCATAAAAAGCCTCTTTGATGCAATGGCCCATACTTTTTTTATACCTGATTTCTTTAATCACTGCACCAGGACAATAAAAAAAATGAACCTCGGAAATCTATATATGGGTATGACTGTCCTGAAAATACAAAAGTACAGGATTACAGCTTCAGCCGCGGGAATGCCTCCTTTTTTAATATACAGAAAAAATACCGGTTCAATTGAAGAAGTTATTCTAAAAGGGATGCCGCTGGGTGCATTCCACGATTTTCAATATCATCAGAAAATATTTAAGGTAGAGCCTGGAGACATGATACTCCTTTTGACCGACGGTTTCGTTGAGCTGTTCAACTCTAATATGGAAATGCTCGACATGGAAGTAGCAAAAAATATTTTTTCAGATGCTGCCCGGAGGAACTCGCCCGATATTATAAATGATTTATTAAAAGCAGCGGAAAAATGGCTCGACGGCTGCCAGCAGGCAGATGACATAACATTTCTGCTTGTTAAAATAAAAGAAGAATCAAAGAATTAAACTGAAAAATTCCACCTTAATATTTTTTTTACCGCAGAATGCCAGTAATTTGATCATCGATCGCAGGGTTAGTTAATTTCTGTTTCATTAATGTTTTCTCTGCAATCACTACAGATTCATTAAATAATTGTTATCTTTAATTAATCATCCTGGTGAATTTCTTCCTTATACAGAACTACTATAGATAAACCTGTTCTTTCAATATAATATTTTCTTTATGTCAAATGAATTATTAAAAAGAGGCCGTCAAGCTTTGGCAACGGGTGAATGGGAAATAGCCAAAGAACTACTGGATAATGCCCTGAAGAAAGAGAAATCTGCCGAAGTTTATGAAGAGCTCGGGTGGGTAAACTGGTGGCTGAATGATGCACAAGGTGTTTTTGAATCTAGATTAAAAGCTTACAATCTGTTTTTAGAAAATAATGACAAGCTTGGAGCATCACGTAATGCAAGCTGGATTGGCGTGGATTATATTGAATTTAAAGGGGAATTTGCCGTCGCAAGCGGCTGGCTGCAAAGAGCTGAAAACCTTTTGGAAGGAATGCCCGGATCTTGGGAACTTGGTTTGATAAAAATCTTGAAGGCTAGGTGGGCTTTCCAGGCTGAAAAAAATACGGAACTCGCCTTTAAACTTATTGATGAAAGTATGGCTCTCAGCAAATCACTTAACTATATTGACGGTGAAATGCTTGCGGAAGCTTTGAAGGGATTTATTCTAGTAGTGGAAGGAAAAATTTCCGAAGGGATGCCGCTCCTTGATGAAGCAACTCTTCTTGCTTCAACTTCTGAAAAGGGAGATATAAAAATTACTACAATAACCTGCTGTTTTTTAATTGACGCGTGTGAAAGAATCCGGGATTATGAACGAGCAAGTCAATGGTGTAACAATGTAAAGGAAATGTGCAAAAAGTGGAGATTCAAAGCAATGTTTGCAAACTGCCGGATGAAATATGCAGGAGTCTTAATCTGGAAAGGGAATTGGAAAGAAGCGGAAGATGAATTTTTAACTGCAGCCAACGAATTGAAGGAATTCAGACCTGTGCAGGTAAATGCATGTAATGTTAGGTTAGCTGATTTAAAGAGAAGACAGGGAAAATGGGATGAAGCAGAAAGAATGCTGACTGAAATTGATTCTCATCCTCTGAAATCTTTGTACTTCGCATATCTTTATTTTGATAAAGGAGAATATGAAAAGGCTTTCGATTTAGCTGAAAAGTATTTGCGGAGAATTCCTGTAGAAGAAAAAGCTGAAAGAACTGCAGGAGTTGAATTATTAATCCAGATATACATAAAGCTGGGAAGAGATGAACAGGCTGGATCACTTTTGAATGAACTAAAAGAAATTTCTGATGCGATAAATACACTTCCGTTAAAGGCTTCATTATTAAGCGCCTGCGGCAATTTAAATTTTGCCAGGAACAATTATGAACAAGCAAAGCAATATCTGGAGGATGCAGTAGACATTTATGATAAAATAAAGCTCCCGTTTGAATCATCGCGAACCAGGTTAATTCTTTCCGGTGTCTTAACCAGGTTAAACCGGTTTGCTCAGGCAGAGGGAGAATTAAACAGCGCCATTATAACGTTTAAAGAATTAGGCGCGGAAAAAGATTTTGAAAAAGCCAGGTATCTTCTGAAGAATTTGTACAATGAGAAGGCGGCTGAACGGGGAAGCAACGAGTATGAATTCACCGGTAGAGAACTTGAAGTATTAAAACTGATTGCAGAAGGAAAAAATAATGAAGAGATTGCAGGAAAACTTTTCCTTAGCATTAGAACAATTGAAAAACATATAACGAATATCTACAGCAAAATGGGAATTTCGGGAAAATCTGCCAGGGCTTTTGCAGCATCTTATGCAATAAGGCATAAACTTATATTCACTTAGTTTAAGTGAAAGCACCAGCTAAATACTGCCTGGACTTAGGCTGAAAAATTTAAAGCAGGAAAAATCCTCTTAATGTTTTACGTATATCTTTATTGAAAAATACGTAGTACCGCTGATTTATATCTCTTTTTCACTTTATACTTTAGCATCAGTAGTTAAATGTTTATTTATATAATATGAGGTGAATAAATGAGTAATGAAATAGAAAAGTTTAAAGTAATTGTCATTGGTGCCGGTCAGGCGGGATTATCTGCAGGTTATTATTTATCAAAATGTAAAATCCCCTTTGTAATTCTTGATGCAAATAAGAGGATCGGCGATTCATGGCGAAATAGGTGGGATTCTCTCCATCTTTTTACGCCTGCTAAATTTGACTCTCTGCCCGGATTGCCATTCCCGGCTTCTCCCAATTATTTCCCCACAAAAGATGAAATGGCGGATTACCTTGAAAATTATGCCGCCCATTTTAATCTTCCCATAAGAAACGGGGTTAAAGTGGACGGGATTACAAGAGAAGAGAATTTATATTGTATAACGGCAGGAAACCATTATTTCCAGGCTGAATATGTAATAATTGCAATGTCAAATTATCAAAATCCGAAGATACCTCAATACGCTGAAGAACTAAATTCTGATATTGTACAGCTCCATTCCTCTGAATATCGAAATCAATCACAGCTTCAAAACGGGAGTGTTCTGGTAGTTGGAGCAGGTAATTCTGGTGCAGAAATAGCACTTGAGGCAGCAAAAAATAACCATCAGGTTTGGTTATCAGGGAGAGACGTCGGGCATATCCCTTTTAATATCAAAGGAGAACTTTCTAAAATTATATTGGCAAGATTAGTAATACGATTTTTATTCCATAGAGTATTAACTACAAATACACCGATAGGGAGAAAAATTCGTCCAAAAGTAACTTCAATAGGCGGCCCATTAATTAGAATAAAGCCTAAAGAATTTACCAAAACAGGTATTAAACGTGTTCCAAGAGTTGCCGGAGTCCGCGATGGATTACCTTTACTCGAAAATGAAGAATCGGTTGATGTAAAAAATATTATTTGGTGTACCGGGTTTTATCCATCCTTCTCCTGGATAGATATCCCGGTTTTTAAAGATAGAGAACCAATACATAATCGCGGAATAGTGAAAAAAGAACCTGGATTATATTTTACCGGATTGCATTTCCTTTATTCATTGTCCTCAGCAATGATACATGGGGTTTCAAGAGATTCGGAATTTGTAGTGAAAAATATTTATGGTAGAATTAATAGAAAGGCACCTGAACAAATTAGAGAAGCATCATTTATAGAAGCCCATTCTATAGGATCACTTTAATTTAAGAGCATTATAAAATAATTTATATTTCGCGGAGTAATTATT
This sequence comes from uncultured Bacteroidota bacterium, assembly GCA_963782475.1. Taxonomy (GTDB): domain Bacteria; phylum Bacteroidota; class Ignavibacteria; order Ignavibacteriales; family Ignavibacteriaceae; genus CAVQBP01. Next base: position 68,440 of record CAWAJW010000018.1, on the reverse strand, counting down.
CAAAATTTCTCTTTATTTAAAAGCTATGTTATTTGAGATGATAATAATCACAGATCAATTCTTTAAATCATTTCGTTTTTTCTTAATTGGTTATAAATGTAAAATTTTTTGATGGAATCAGGACTTCCTAAGATGCGCTTTTCGCCTTTCTTAAAAACAAATATTTGCATAAATGAAAATATTTTAGCATTATTAAGCATATGTTTCCATTCCCCTTAGTCCTCAATTTACCAAAAGAATTTCATGACTAATATTTAATATTTTGCAATTCCTAATACAAATAGTTCACTTTACCCGTTAAAAGGATTCCGGAATTGCTTAAAAAGGAATTTATGATTAGCAGAATAATGTTAGAGTATAAAATTCCTGAAAGATCGGTGAAGGTAATCCTGTTCGCCGTAACCTTATCATAATTATTAGGGCAATAACTGGTGGACAATACTATACTGGATTATGAAATTATTGAAAAAGTAGGGGAAGGAGGAATGGGTGAGATATATAAAGCTCTTGATACAAAACTTGACAGGTTTGTAGCGCTTAAATTTTTACCTCCCCGTTTTTCCGATTCAGAAGAAGAAAAGAAAAGATTTATAAAAGAAGCAAAAACCGCTTCGGCACTTAACCATCCCAATATCTGCACAATATATGGTATTCATGAGTATCAGGATCCTTCGGGAGATAAACATTCCTTCATTGCTATGGAATATTTGGAAGGGAGAACATTACGAAATTTAAGCAAAGATTTATCAATAAAGGAAATTATTAACATTGGGATCCAGATAGCTGAGGGATTGTCGGCAGCACATGAAAAAGGAATAATCCACAGGGATATTAAACCAGAAAATATAATGATCAGGAAAGAGGGGAGAATTCAAATAATGGATTTTGGATTGGCAAAGCTTAATTCATCCAATTATGCATCAAGGATTACGAAGATTGGCTCTACAATGGGTACCTTAAGCTATATGTCCCCCGAACAGGTACAGGGACTGGATGTTGATTTCCGTACCGATATATTTTCATTTGGTATAGTCTTATTTGAACTGCTGACAGGAGATTTGCCATTTAAAGGAGTTCATGAGGCGGCAGTAATTTATAAGATAGTTAACGAGGAAGCTTCACCTGTTTCAAAAATAAAAAGCAATATTGATCCTTTGTTTGATGATGTAATCCGGAAATGCCTGGAGAAGGATAAAGAGAAACGTTATGGATCGTCAAAAGAATTGCTGGAAGATTTAAAGAACATTAAATCTATTTTTGATGAAGAAAAAGGGAACGGTATCTCTAAGGAAAGAAGAAAATTAGTAAAAACCGGAACCCAAAAGATTTCTTCCGGTTTTAAATGGAACAGAAATGATTCTGCCTTTCCATCATCAAAAATTATTTGGGGTATTTTTACTGCCGGAATTGTTTTCATAACTATTTACTATTTATTTTTTTCAAATAAACCCGTAAATCTTAACCCTGAAATGAGAATAGAAGAACTTACAATTTCATTTACGGATATTTCAATTCCAAGCATGTCGGCCGACGGAAACTGGATCGCTTTCCCGGCTTCTGATCAAAATGATAAATGGGATATTTATTTAATGCATAGTTCTGTCCGGCAACCGAGAAGAGTAACTAATGATTTTTCTCCCTATATACATTACGCGAATATTTCCCCTGATGGAGGTTTTATATTATACAATCTTGGCAAAGATCTTTACATAATTCCTTCCGTTGGAGGTATTGAAAAGAAAGTTGCTGAAAATGTGATTGCTTCCGGGTGGAGACCGGACGGCAAACAAATCGGTTTCGTAAGAGAACATTATCCAAAATCTGAATTAATCAGTTTCTGGACAATGAATATAGACGGAAGTAATAAGAAATTAACTTTTAAAGACAGGTGGAAAATAAACGGCCGGTTTAGCTTTAGCTATTCACCTGACGGATACTCAATAGTTAGATCACGTTTTTTTGATTCCGGATTTGATGAACTGTTTATCAGGAATCTCATTACCGGTGAAGAAAAGCAATTAACATTTGATAAATCTAATATTGAAGATCAAAAATGGACTGACGAAGGAGTGGTATTATATTCATCAAATAAAAGCGGCAATATGAATATCTGGGCGATTCCTGCAAACGGGGGGAAAACTATCCAGATTACAAAAGGCAACGGACCGGACCTGGAAATATCTGCTTCGTCCGATTTAAAAAATATTCTTTACTACCAGCTGAGAGATTTCTCAAATATCTGGATTGACGACCTGATTAAATCAAAATATCAGCAGATAACTTTTGATGAAAGACTTATAACTGATCCTGCTTTTTCACCTGATCAGAAAAGAATAGCTTTCTCTCTCCATAAGCCTGCCCCGGAACCAAACACCCAAATCTTCATTATGGAGAAGGACGGAAGTAATCTGAGGCAGGTTACTTTTGATAATTCGAAGAAAAAATTTTTGATCTTCTCCCCGGATGGAAAGTACCTTGCATTTACACAATATTCCCCGAATAATGCAGATGATATTGGAAAAACATTCTTAATTAATATTGAAAAGCCGGAACCTCCTGAATTTTTAGGAATAGGGAAAGCCGGAATGTGGATAGATAACACTTCATTGGTTCTTATAGAAAATCACTTCACTGAAAAAATATCAATAGATAGAATTAAAAGAGAGAAGATCTATAAAGATTCGACTTTGGCTTTCCCGGTAGCTGCAGATAAATTTATTTTTTACTGCGATCTGCACTATAAGAATTCGGGGAAATATTATCTTGTATTAAAATCAGGAAAAAATAATTCGCCCGCATATCTGTTTTCATCTGAAAATTTCCTGCAGGTAATTGTAAATCAAAATTACGCTTATATGCAGAATATTAATAATGAAATCTGGAGGTACAATTTTATTTCCGGAAGAAAGGAAAAAATGGGGTACTTTACCAACTTAATGAATTATTGGGGGCTGGGATTTAATGTAAGCAATGATGATAAAGATTTAATCTATTTAGAACATAAAAGGAGTACCAAGTTTGTAATGATTGAAAACTCTTTTTTAAAATAATGCATCTATTTTTTGTGAGTAATCCAAATTATGTCAAATAAAATAGATCAATACGAACAAAGAATAGAGCAGCTTGAAAGAGAGATCAATAGTTTTCAAACTGCAGTTTCCGAACTAAGAGTTTTGAATGAAATTGCTCTTGCTGCCGGAAGAGCCGGGAATCTGGATCAGACTCTTAAATTAATTTTGAACAAGACTATAAATGCAGTAAATGCCGAACATGGTGCGATTCTCCTTATATCCGAAAGTAGGGAAACTTTTAAAACATTTATTAAGCAGGCAAATAATAGTAAGTTAAATAAAACCCCGCATATAGGAGAGCATATTAACGGCTGGGTTATATCTAATAAGAGATCTTTACTCATTAAAGATTTAAGCAGGGATAAAAGGTTCCGGGCTACTGAAACTGAAAAGGAAAGTATAAAAAGTTTAATCTGTTCACCGATCTGGTTCGACGGAAAGATAATCGGAATATTGCAGATGCTGAATAAAAAACGGGGGCATAACGGGGAGCTGTCTTTCTCGGATGATGACCTGACTCTTCTTTCAATCATATCAGTCCAGGCCGGACAATTAATTAAAAATTCCGAGCTTCAGCAGATAAATTTTGAAAAAAAGCAGGAAGCTGAGTATGCCCGGCTTAGAGCTGAAAAAGCAGAGCTTCAGGCAAAAGAGACTGAAGCTGAAAAAGAAATAAATGAACAGAGGATCAGGACACGTATCGCTTCTGATCTTCATGACGAAATTGCATCCAATTTAAGCAGTATATCCTTGTTCAGTAAAATAATTCAGGAAGAGCTGGAGAAGAATCCCGAAATAGTAGCACAATTCCTTGAAAGGATCTCTGTAATTTCCCAGGAATCAATAAATTCAATACGGGATATAATCTGGGCGATTGACCCGAAACCTGAATTGATATATGACCTCTTATTAAGAATTAAAGATACTTATGTAAGCATCTGCCGTGCAAAATCCATTGCATTTAATTTTGATATACCTCCAAAAGAAAATCTTCCTTCAACAAATTTATCACCGGAACAAAGAAAGAATATCTGGTTAATTCTTAAAGAAGCGATGAATAACGCAGTTAAGCATAGTCAATGTAAAGAATTATCTCTCCTTGTCAGTGTTGAAGATAAAGACAATATCTCTATAACTATTAAAGATGATGGTAAAGGATTCGAGCCTTCGTCGGATCATAAGGGGAAAGGAATGGGTATTATGAGGAAACGTGCAGAAGATATAAAAGCAAAATTAAATTTTTCTTCACAAGAAAGAGAAGGTACGGAAATAAATCTGAAACTGAGAATATAGAACAAATGAACTATTGACCATATGGATAAAATAATCAATATTTGTCTGTCCAAAAAAGAATTAAATATCTAATCGCAGATTAATTAAATTACCAGCAGGATGAAATATGCCTATAGCAGTAGCAATCGTTGAAGATAATGAAGATACACGTTTGGGAATTTCATATATTTTAAAAAGCAATAATGCTTTTGAAGTGGTAGGCTCATTTAGCAATGCTGAAGATTTAATTGACCGATTTAAAAAAATAAGACCCGATGTTGTTTTGATGGATATTGATCTCATGGGAATTTCAGGAATTGAAGCTACTGCGATACTAAAAAAGGAACATCCGAATGTTCAAATTGCAATGCTCTCGGTATTTAAAGATGATGAGAATGTCTTTAATGCAATTTGTGCGGGAGCCTGCGGCTACATCTCCAAACCTATTATGCCTGCACAAATAATAGATATTGTTGAACAGGCATTTGCAGGTGCATCACCTATGTCGCCTAACATTGCCAGGCGTGTCCTAGAAATGTTCAAACAGTACGCCCATCCTAAAAAAGAAGATTATAATCTCACATCAAGGGAAATGGAAGTGCTTGATTTATTGATACAAGGTCTTGATAATAAAATGATTGCTGATAAATTATTCCTCAGTACTTTTACAATAAGAGCTCACATTCGAAATATTTATGATAAGCTTCATGTCCATTCAAAATCGCAGGCTATTTCAAAAGCGCTGAGAGAAAGAGTCCTGCATTTTAAATAAACGGGAAGCTTTTTCAGTTAATAAACATTAGCATAACATCCCGGGTACTTTCTCCAATTGATTAATCATAAGCCTGTTCCGGAACATTTAAATTAGTACCAATTATCTATACCGCCTAAGTAGGTCTAATATTAAGTTACAGAGGAATCCTTTTCAGAGTTTTTTCTTTTCACTTTATAGTTTTCGGTTTAAATAATTCATCAATAATCTTTTTGAAGAGAACGGCATATAAGCAAAAAACCATTTTCAAAAACTTATAAAGATCAATCCGGTACCGGCAATATTAGGCAAATGAAAATTATAGGAATATGATGAAAAATAGTAACATTATATTATTAATAGCTAAATATTTGGTGTTTACATTTTTGCAGTTATGTTTTTCTGCTTTTGCACAAAACAATCAGATTATCTGGTCTGTTTTCTCAACAGGATACGGTATCTCATCATCTTTAAATACTTCGATAAGATCCATAATAGGTGATCCAATTGCCGGGACTAGTTCTGACGGAGGAAATCATATTTCCAGCGGCTTTTTCGTAAATCCTGCATCAACAGGTATAGTCACCGGAACAGTGAGACAATCCGGTTCATCAATTCCAACATCTTACCAGTTAAGTCAGAATTATCCTAATCCGTTTAATCCTTCCACGAATATAAAATTTTCTCTGCCTATACAGAGCACTGTAAAAATTGTGATCTATGATCTTCTTGGTAGAAAAGTAAAAACATTGATAAACGATGTACGGTCTGCAGGAGTTTATACTATCCGATGGAGCGGAGAAAACGAATCTAATTTAAATGTCAGCAGCGGAATTTATTTCTATAGTCTTTATGCAGCCGGTGCGGACAATAAAAAGTATACAAATTTCAAAAAGATGATCTTGCTTAAATAGGTTTACTGATTTTTTAATATAAATAGATCTCAATCAAACTATGAAAAAATCATTTATGATATTTTTAATAATACTTGCGGGCTTATCAATAAAGGCACAGCAAAAGGAAACTCTTTATGTTGATGGCAGATATTTATATACACCCTGCGGTGAAAAAGTAATCGTTCGCGGTGTTAACAAAATGATTATTTGGACGTCTGATACAACCGTCCGCCGCGAATCATATTCTGAGATTCGTAAGACGGGAGCAAATTGTGTACGCATAGTTTGGCTGGCAAATCCAACACCAAATGAAGAGGACTCGGGTTCCGGAGGGTTGGACAGAACAATCCAATATTGTATAAATAATCATATGATCCCTATGGTTGAACTCCATGATGCTACAGGTGACTGGAACGGGCTGCAGAAAGAAGTTGATTATTGGACTTCGCCTGAAATTGCAGCAGTAGTGAAGAAACATGAAAGATATTTTCTGCTCAATATTGCTAACGAATGCGGCGATGAAACTGTTACCGATGATCAATTCAAGACCGGTTATGAAACTGCAATAAATAAGATACGGAATGCCGGCATTAAATGTCCTTTAGTTATTGATGCCAGCGATTGGGGGAAAAACCTTGCACAGCTTCGTACAACAGGCTCTTATATTATAAATGCAGATCCTGAGCACAACATTTTGTTCTCGGTTCATCTTTACTGGGCAATATCGGACGGTGCTGATGAAGCCTACATTACAACTGAATTTCAGCAAAGTGTGAATATAGGACTTCCATTTATTGTAGGTGAGTTTACATATAAATTTAATAGGGAAGGCGGATGCGATTATGAAGCAGATTATAAAACAATAATCAGCCTATGCAGCAAATATGAAATTGGATGGTTAGCGTGGGAATGGGGACCGGGGAACGATTATGTTGAACCAACCTGCGATATTATGAATATGACAACCGACAGCTATTATAATACTCTTAAAAATACCTGGGCAAAAGAAGTAGTTGTTACCAGTCCTTACAGTATAGATTCTACTTCCGTAACTCCTGAATATATCATGAATGGAGGGAAATGCAGTCTTCAATCTGTAAATGACAATTTTTTGTTTTCTTCTTTTAAATTAGAACAGAATTTTCCAAACCCCTTTAATCCTTCGACTAATATAAAGTTTTCATTATCGAAACAAAGCACGGTAAAAATTATTATTTATGATTTAACCGGTCGAAAGATTAAAACACTTATAGACGGTATCTGTACAGCCGGCAGTTTCACTGTTAAATGGAATGGTGATAATGAATTTAATTCAAAAGTCACAAGCGGAATATATTTCTATAGTCTGATAGCCGGAGGAATAGACAAGAATAAATTCACCAGTATTAAAAAAATGATCCTGCTTAAGTGAATAATCTCTTTAATATAAAACCATAAGTAAACAGAGGATAAAATGAGAGATTTTTTTGTTTCAATAACTTTACTTTTTACTATTTTGATTTCTCAATTGTCATATTCCCAAATACCAAGAACAATTTCTTATCAGGGAATATTAACTGATACTGCTGGAAATGTTAAACCGGACGGGGAATACAATTTTACCTTCCGGTTGTACGATTCAAATTCAGACGGCACTCCTTTCTGGAGCGAATCTAAAAAATTAAAAATCATTAAAGGATTATTTAGTACAAACCTTGGGGACCAAAATCCTTTTGGTAATGATATTAAATTTGATAAACCTTACTGGTTAAGCATTCAAATTGAATCTGAAGCTGAACTTTCACCAAGAATAGCTCTCACATCAGTTGGTTACAGCATTTCTTCCATAAATTCCGATACCGCTGGATATGCAAAAAAAATTAAAATAGATAATGGTCTATTAGTTAGAAGCATAAATGGATTGAAAGATAATGTAACTTTAAAAGGCGCGGGCGGAGCGGCAGTTACAACAAAAGGAGATTCAATTATCATTACTGCTTCAGGCGGAGGAAACGGAGGTGCTGGAATAAGTGCAATCCAAAATATTGATAATTCTTTAAGCATTTCTAATCCTACGGGGCCAACAACAACAATCAATCTTCACTCCCCGTTCATTATAAATAGCAAAGTGGGCATTGGAGTGAATTCGCCTTCGAGCTCGTTGGATGTAAGCGGTGGAGGCAGCAGCAATGCTGATATAGGAATTCATGGATCAAGCAATGACAATTACGGAATTTATGGTACAAGCAATAATAGTTACGGCTTATTCGGAGAGAGTGCAGGATCTAACGGAGTTTATGCACGGACATACGCCACAGGAACTTACGCGCTACTTGCAGGGAATGGACAAGGCAATAAAAACTATTGTGGTCTTGCTTCCGGAAATTATTCAATATTTGCAAACGGCCCAGCTGCATTAAGTACTGTCGGTATTGGCGCTGAACCTGATCCTGGAAATGCAGGTGTAAAGTTAAATATAAATGGAGGAGGAGGAATTGGATTACATGTGGTTAGTAATGGTTCGCCTGGCAGCTATGCAATGTATACTGAAGGGCCATCTTATTTTAATGGAACAATTGGCGTTGGTGTCTTATCTCCAGCGAGTCAGCTTGATGTAAACGGCGGTTCTAATATTGGTATCCATGGATCAAGCAATAGTGATTACGGAATGTATGGGACAAGCAACAGCTGGATAGGAGTTTTTGGAGAGAGCGGTAGTTCATACGGCGTTTTTGGTCGCACATATAATTCTGATAATTATGGTGTCTTTGCAGAAAATAAAGGAAACTCCTCCAACATTATTTGCGGCCTTGCATCAGGATCATATGGATTATATACAAACTCTCCAATAGTGGCGTCGGATTTAAATTTATCTTATAACCTTTCCGTTAACGGAGAGACTTATTTGCATAATCTGCACGTAAGCGGCAGTAAAGATTTTTGTATAGATCATCCATTAGATCCGGCAAACAAATATCTTGTTCATTCTTGTATTGAAAGTCCTGACAGAATGAACATTTACAATGGCAATGAAGTTACAGATGCGAATGGCACTGCTGTGGTAACCTTACCTTCATATTTCCAAGCCTTAAATATTGATTATCGTTATCAACTAACAGTAATTGGACAATTTGCTGAAGCAATTATAGAAAGTAAGATTCAAAATAATCAATTCACGATAAAAACAGACAAACCAAACGTAGAAGTTTCATGGCAGGTAACAGGAATTAGAAATGATGCTTATGCTAAGGCTAATCCAATGGTTGTTGAAAAAGAAAAAGCACCCCAAGATCGCGGAAAATATTTGATACCTGAATTGTACGGGCAGCCAAAAGAAAAAGGTATTAATTATGTAAAACCTCCGGCAGCATCCGTATCTAAAAAGAATGAGAATGACAATTGATACTTATATCTACTATTTACTTTAACAATATAACAATGGAGGTTCATTATGAAAAAGATCTATGATGAGATGATTATTGAAAAATCAACCAGACAAAAAAATTCCATGAAAGAAAGGCCGAAAATTGATCCGGATTTAATTGCCGGTACAAATTTTACAATCCCGGTTAAAAACTTTCCTCCTCAAAAAATAAATGAAGAATTAGTACCTCAAGATTTACACGGAGATTTTAATGAGGAAGTATATAATTCTGCAATGGAAATAGACCGGCTTGCTGCAAAAGGAAAAATTTTTACCGAAGAATCCTTTCAGAAAAAATTACTATCACATGATAAGCTGTTAAAAGGAACATTTTCAATTAATTTGAAAAATAAGTTCCGTCTTGCCTGGCCGGATTCTTTATATATCCCGAGTGGTGCCGATTGGAAAAATTATTGGTTTCTTCCTCCTCCCGCAGATCATCTATTTGCACTGGCCTGGAAATCTTCATCCGGATTTGCTGTTTCATCCAAAGAAACCGGATCTCTTTATAGTTTTGCTCAAATAATGACCAATCAAAACTATACTTATACCGATGCAGTAGTAGGAATTATTTACAATCCGGTTCATACCTATGGTGTAGTTAGTGTTCAGCCGGTAATTGATTGCGCCGGAACCGATCGCTGGTATGTACTAATTAATGATTCAAAAATTCCTGTTCCTCCTGTTTTATCACCGTCAGGTTCTACATCGGCAAGTTCCAGCATAATTATTGCCGCGTGGGAAATGATTCCCGGACCCACAGGCTGGGATTATTTAGATAACAAGATATCTCCTGTTCATAATTTTGGTCCTAATAGCGGATTAGGAGAATATGCACCGATGACATATCAACATTCTTTTAAAAATGGAGAATTAGCCGCAGAGTTTGTTGTTGAAAAATTCAAAACTTATCTATTCGGAATAGTAGCCAGGGTCAGCGTCTCTTCTGGTCTTAAAGATGGAAGGGGGAAGCCGCTGCCTCTTATAAATGATGGAACATTCCGAGTCTGGTCTGATCTCAGCTGCAGGGTTTCCGAAATTAATGTAATTGAAAAGCATGTCTACATACCTTAATATTTTCTAACGGGATCTCATTCTCCGGAGGATTTCGAATAAATGCTGATAAAAAACAACATGAAATCCTCCGGTTCAATAATTTAGTAATGTTGGGAAGACTTCCGGATTATTCGGGATAGAAAGAGGCTTAATTAAGATTCCATTTTATGTAATTATAAAAAGTTCAAGAGAATCTACATGAAAAAAAATATTTCTTTATCATTAATGCTGTGTACTCAAGAAAGGGAGCAATAATGAAAGTTTACAAACTTATTGCTTTATTTTTATTTCTTTGTGAATTTATTTATTCACAAAACCCTCCCTCTGATTTTAAACTTGTTGGTGCAACAGGTGGTGCAGGACCATGGTCAGTTACTGAATCCATAATAATTCTTGCAGATGGAACGGTTAAATTTGCGAGAATAAATCAGGCTGTTCCTGAAATCTTAACTGATACAACATTCAGTATCGGCACTCCAAAAGTAGAACAGATCTGGCTGGCTATTCAAAATAATAATTTCTTTTCATTAAGCAGCAGTTTTCAGGATGATTCAATACTTGACGGATCTGTTGCAGTAATAACAATAACAGCAGATGGAAATACTAAACAGGTTTTTGTTAAAAATACTCTTCAGCAGGAAATACAAAATATAATTAAATCAATAAATTCTAATGTTCCTTCCGGTTATAATCTGGATTACACTCCGTCGGAGAAAATCAATATCATTCCCATGGATCCATGCAATACTGCCTTCGGCTCCTCTTTTTCTGTAGATAAAAAGAATTTCTCCAGGGCAAACCTTGTAAAATTACTAACAAAATATAAACCTGCTTATCCCGCCGATGATATAGTACCAATTCCGCATCCTCCTGTTGAAATAGGCTATGAAGAAACTATTGGCGAAGCTTTAGCAAACGGCACAGGTTCCTTAAGTTCTAAGGGACTTTTTTTCGGTGATGATGTTTCAATTACAGGGAATTATTTTGATGGATTTTCACCTCCCGATAAAACAATCCATATTAAATTGAACCTGGAATTTTACGGTGCCTGCGATAATGATGCAAATGAATTAAAAATAGTTAAAGATATTTATAACACTTGGAACGGAGCGACAACAAGCACCGGGAAAAAAATAGAGATGGATGTCGGGGTTATTTCACATCCTGGAGCAACTTCACCGCCGGGAACACCCGGTTTTGATAATATTGAACTTCCGTGCGGTGATGGAAGATCATACTGCTCGGGTATAGGCTCTCCGAATACTGATGCTGCAACCGGAGGTAAATGGTTCCCTTCGGACAGCCGGCCGGGCGTATTTGGACACGAAGTAGGGCATCTATTGGGCCTGCCGGATCAATATAATGACTGGAATAAACAACCTGACGGAAGCTGGAAAAATTCAAAGGACGGAACAACATTAAATAATGATGATTTTGTAAATTTATTTCATTCAAGACATCCTGCAGATGATATAAATAAAGACAAACAAATAGTTAATTCTTCATCTTTACTTTCAATTGCTGTTGATGGGCATCTAAACGATTTAATGGGAGACGTTTCCAAACCGCTTCTTCAATCTGACATTGATAAGATCGCCGGCCAGGCTGGATTAATTATAGATATCAACCCGGGAGATGTATTTCTTAATAAGGATAATGAAAAGCAGAACCTGGTTGTTATCAAGTCAGGCAATTTATTTGTAAAACCAGGGGAAACTAAAACATTAAATGGAATTTATGCCGCCTGCATCGATCATTACAGGCTGGCACCTGATTTTTTTGCCCCGTTTATTGCCGCGCCGCCGCTCGAAACATGGAACGGCATAAAAGCAGCAATTCCTTTACTCAAACTCGTTCAATACATTGACTCACTTGGTTACTATTGCAATTTCTTTGATGATTATTTTGCCCAGGAAGCAATATGGAGAATTACGGATAATACATTGCCGACCGATTCATTAGGTGACTCGCTGCTGGCAAATGCCGGAATTGATGCTGACCAGACTTTTGATTTTCCTAAGATGATTTATAATTCCAATGATAGTATTTCATCTAACTATATTCCCGATCAGCTATTTGCTGCCGATATTGAACCAAAATTTACAGATGCAAAATTAAATGAAAATACCGATTTTACAGGAAAGGTCTACGCCCCTTTGGCCGGAAAATTTAATACAGATTTTACCTGGCTGCTTGATTCATCGAATTCGAATCAGCTTACTACGAATGGTCCAACAGCAGGCTTAACACCATCGCATAGAGGTATTTATTCTTTAAATCTAAATATTACCGTTAAAGATTCTGAAGGTTCAGAAAGGAACTTTATTTCTTCAACAACTTCCTATGCAGTAGTGGCAGATAAATTTGCTGAAACATTTGAACATAATAATCTGAATGATTTATTTACATGGAAAACTTATGGTGACGCTCCATGGACCATAACGAATAAGACAGCACAAACAGGAAGCTTTTCACTGCAAAGCGGGAATATTGGAGCATATCAAACATCCACATTGGAAATAACTATCGATTTACCTTATGACAGTATCCTGGTTTTTGCTGTTAAGACAAATACATCATATGGCGCTCTTCAATTTCTAATTGACAGCACTTTTTCCGGATATTTTACAGATTACCACGATTGGTTTTTTGTAAAGAGCTTTTTGCCCGCCGGAAAGCATGTTTTAACGTGGTTATACGAAAATTACAGACCGGCAGGTACTTCTCAGGGTGTATGGCTGGATAATATATTTTTCCCGACAGGTTCTAAACTTGTAACAGGTGTAGAATCACATCAAAACGTTCCATTGGCATTTAATTTATTTCAAAATTATCCAAATCCCTTTAATCCAACAACAACAATAAAGTATTCTTTAGCCGAAGAAAGCCATGTAAAATTAATTTTGTATGATATTCTTGGTAGAAAAGTTAAAGATCTTTTCACGGGCAGACAAAATGCCGGTTTGCATGAAATTATTCTTAACGCATCTAACCTTAGCAGCGGAGTTTATTTCTATACTATTGAAGCGGGTTACGACAAAGGAAGTTATAAGAACACGAAAAAAATAATTCTGCTAAAATAACGTGATTCACAATGAAGCTTTATCGAAATCTTCGGAATTTTAAGTTTATAATAATATTTGAAATTATTCTGAATCCTTTTTAAGTGGCTTTAATCCAATTGACAGTTTTTCAGAAAGGATTTTTAATATGAAAAAAAACATAGGTTCAGCTGATAAGGTAATTAGGATTTTATTAGCTGTCTTGTTTGCGGTTTTAATTTTAACTAATGTCGTTTCCGGCTGGCTGGCAATTCTATTAGGTATATTCGGAGTAGTTTTTTTAATAACTGCTCTTATGAACTTTTGCCCGATATGGTTTGCCTTAAAAATAAGTACAAATAAAAAGACTGCACAAGCTTAATTATTTCTGTAGAGACGTTTTGCCAAACGTCTCTACAAAACACGGGATTTACCATTCCATTTCTTTTTTATCATAGAAAAATTTTCCTGTTAAATCCAGTGGAGCCTCAGATGCGAGCCAAACAACGGTTTCTGCGCCTTTCTTTAAAGTGCGCGGCGCAAGCAATCCCCCCATATCAGTTCTTACCCACCCGGGATGTACCGAATTAATAGCTATTCCTTTCCTTTTTAAAGCCGAAGCGAATTGCTTTGTAACCGCATTTAAAGCAGTTTTTGAGATACTATATGCCGGCGTCTTGCTTCCCATCCGATGCAGAGAACCGGAATCGCTGGATATATTAATTATCCGGGCATCCTTTTTCATATGGGGTAGAAAAGCCTGTATAACCAGGAAGGGCCCTATTGTATTTATAGTTATTGTTTGCTGGAAAGTAACCAGGCTGAGATTTATAATATCACAGTTATCAATAAGGATGGCTGCATTGTTTACCAGTACATCAAGACTTTTTGATTTAGATTTAAACTCAGAATATGCACGCTCAATGCTCTTTTTATCCGAAACATCCATTTCAAGAAATTCAACATAAAAACTTTTCTTCCTGAGATCTTCTACAGCTTTATTCCCTTTTTCATTATCTCTTGCGGAGAGAAAAACATAGAATCCTTTTTCTGCCAGCTCTTTTGCTATTTCAAAACCGATTCCCCTATTAGCACCGGTTACTAAGGCAGTCTTCATCTTTTAATTTGATTTTCTTCATGTTTAATATTTAAGCTTTCAAGTTCAACTTTAACTGGTTTAACATTCCAGATTTTTTGCGCATATTCTTTGATAGAACGATCGGATGAAAACTTCCCTATTCTTGCACAGTTCAGTATTGATTTTTTTGTCCATTCATCCTGGTTTTTATACAAATTATCTATCTTCTTTTGCGCTTTTATATATGAAGCATAGTCGGCAAAAAGACAATAGTAATCATAACCCATTAAGCCTTCTATAATCGGCTGAAAGATACCCGGGTTCATTCTTATTAAAATAATTCCCGCCAATCATATCAACAACCCGCTTTAACTCAGGATCATTATTGTAATACTCTTTAGGATTATAACCGTTTTTTTTCAGCTTTACTACTTCCTCCGCCAAAAGACCAAAGATAAATATATTATCCTCACCGACTTCTTCCCGGATTTCAATATTTGCACCATCCATTGTACCGATAGTAATAGCTCCGTTTAACGCAAGCTTCATATTACCCGTACCCGAAGCTTCAAACCCGGCAGTAGATATCTGTTCTGAAAGATCAGCGGCAGGAATTATTTTCTCGGCAAGGCTTACAGAATAATTCTTAAGGAAAACAACTTTCAATTCATCCCCGACATCCTCATCGTTATTAACTACATCTGCAACAGAATTTATCAGCTTAATTACAATTTTAGCCATAAAATAAGCTGGTGCGGCCTTCCCGCTGAATATCACTGTCCGCGGTACAATATCAGCTCCGGGATTATCCTTGATTCTATTATAAAGTGTAATAATATGAAATACATTCAATAGCTGACGCTTATATTCATGGAATCTTTTTATCTGTACATCAAATATTGACTCCGGGTTTATTTTAATTTTATGTTCATTTTGTATATAGCCGATCAATAGTTTCTTGGTAAGCCATTTACTGCTGCGCCAATTTTCACAAAATTCAGGATCATCAATTAACTTCTCAAGCTTCTTTAATTCGGTTAGCTTTGTAATCCATCCATTCCCGATTTTATCTGTAATCAAACCGGATAAAAGAGGATTTGCTGTTTTAAGCCATCGCCTGGGTGTAATCCCGTTTGTTACATTTATAAATTTTTTAGGGAATAGCTTATAAAAATGATGAAAAATAATTTTCTTTAAAATCTCGGTATGCAGAGCCGCAACACCATTTACAGTATGACTTCCGACTATAGCCAAGTTCGACATTTTAATTTTCTTATCCGGCTGATCTCTTATTATTGAAAGTTCTGAAATAATAGAATCATCCGTAGTATAATTTTTTCTTACAAATTCCAGGAATCTCCTGTTTATTTCATAAATAATCATAAGATGACGCGGCAGCAAATTCTCCATAATTGTCACCGACCATTCTTCAAGGGCTTCGGGAACTACTGTATGGTTTGTATATGAAAATGTTTTAGTAGCAATATTCCAGGCATCATCCCAGCTTAAGCCTTCTATATCGATAAGAATTCTCATCAATTCCGGTATGGCAATTACCGGGTGAGTATCATTTAATTGTATCGCGGTTTTCTCAGCAAATTTATCATAAGTTTTATGATTGATTTTATATTTCCTTATTATATCCTGCAAAGTTGCAGAAACAAAAAAGTACTGCTGCCTCAACCTTAAATATTTCCCTTTATCAATTGTGTCGTTCGGATAAAGCACTTTGGAAATATTCTCCGATGTATTCTTGCTTTCAACTGCTGCAAGATAATTACCACTGTTAAAATCCTCAAAGCTGAAAGATTTTGTCGCCTTTGCTTCCCACAACCTTAAGTTATTTACCGTGTTTGTATTATAACCGGGGACAGGCACATCATATGCGATTGCCATAACATCCTGCGTATCTACCCATTCGAATTTCAATTTATCCTCAGGATTTTGAACAACTCTGCCGTAAAACTTAACTCTGTACTCCAGCTTTCTTCTTAAAATTTCCCATGGATTTCCAAAGATAAGCCAGTTATCGGCTCTTTCTACCTGGTAGCCATTCTCAATTTCCTGCTCAAATATTCCATATTTATACCTAATCCCATAACCAAAAGCCGGCAGTTCCATAGTCGCCATTGAATCTAAAAAGCATGCAGCTAGCCTGCCTAGACCGCCGTTACCCAATCCCATATCATTTTCATAATCTCTAATTGCTTCCAGGCTGTATCCATTATCTTTAAGAATATTATAGCATTCATCATAATAGCCAAGGTTTATTAAAGCATTTCCAAGCAGCCTTCCCATTAAAAATTCCAGGGATAAATAGTAAACTCTTTTAGTATCTTCCTGTGTATATTTTAATTGAGTACGGAGCCAGCGTCTTACAAGGCGATCCCTAATTGATAATGAAAGGGCATAATATGCATCTTCCCCTGTGGCTGTAAATTTATCCTTTACCAGCATAAATTCCATATGTTCGGCAAACTGGTTGGTAAGTGAATAACTTTCCAGGCTCTCTTTATCTGTAAAAAATACAGAACCGTTTTTAAGTCCCATGAAACCTCAATTTATTTTTTGTTTCTGAATTTTCAATATCTTGGCTGCTGTGGATGCAAAATCTTGCATCCACTACCATTAGTCTTTAGAAATTAAAAATTATTATTCATCATCCAGTTCCGACAGAAGGTTTAAAACATCAAGCTGTTTTGTAGACCATCTGTAAATGTCCTTCCGAATCAACCGGCCATTTTTCTTCCTGCCTGTCTGCATAAAGTTCAACCCCGTTTCCATCCGGATCGGTAATATAAATAGATTCCGAAACTCCGTGATCCGATGCTCCCTCAATTTTATAATTGAGTTCAAATAATCTTTTTACAATTCTAGCTAATTCTTTTCTGGATGGATAAAGAATAGCAAAATGATAAAGCCCGGTATGACCTCCGGGCGGAGCAGTAGCTCCTTCTCCTGCCCAGGTATTTAACCCTATATGATGATGATAACCCCCGGCAGATAAAAAGACTGCCGAATCTCCGTAACCCTGGGTAATTTCAAAACCGAGAAGATCCCTGTAAAATTTTAACGATCTTTCGAGATCTAGATACAGTTAAATGAATATGCCCTATCCTAGTTTCCGGATTAATTTTAAATTCCAAAATATGCCTTTCAAAAAATATTCAGAATGATCAATCATTAAAGTATATAAATGAAAATTCAATAAAAAACTAAAGAGTTAACTTCAAATTTACAAGCTCTTGGAAAATATATTTACCTTAAAATTGTTTTTCGATTTTATGTTTTAACAAGCTTTCCCCAATCTTTCGGGTTTTCCTTTATTACTCCAACGTTCCACAGCAGCATAATTCCGGTTTTAAATAGCTGGTTAGCTCATTTCTTCATCTTACTGGAAATTTCTTCCATCAAATCCACCTGTATCTGCTGAATTTCAAGCATCCTTTGCCCATGCTGAACAAGTATATGATCAATCTTATCGTGCAGCAGTCTTATTTCAACTTCGGCTTTAAGGTTTACCTGGTAATCATGAAGGGAACGCATTCGGTCTTTTTCCTCCTGCCGGTTTTGGCTCATCATAATTACTGGAGCTTGAATTGCTGCGATGCATGATAAAATCAAATTTAAAAGGATAAATGGAAATGGATCGAAAGCTCTTGCGGTCAGGAAAATAACATTAATAATCATCCAGATAATCAGAAAAGACATAAATAATATAATAAACCTCCAGCTTCCTCCGAACTTCGCAATATTGTCCGATAATTTTTGTCCAAAAGTTAATTTTTTATCTATGTCCTGTTCAACATTCCTTGAAATTAAATCTCTTTCGACAATACTATCAAAGACTTCTTTATCATTAGTATTCATTACTCCTTTTTCTTCTTCCATTACATTCTGGATATACTGCTTTCTATATTTATTTAGATCATCAAGGCATACATAGCCATGCGGATCAGGCTCAAAACCGTCTTTATTCATCAGCTGAAGAATTGCAGGCCGAATTGAAATTACGGGGCGCATTTGATGAATATTTTTTTCTTTCTTGCAAGTTTGACAAACAGCAGATTCATGATTTACACTCTTCATATAAATTCTCCAATTAACTTATTAACTTAAAATAGTATTCTTAGCCGGTTTAAATTTTAACGGTGATTTAAAGATAGAAAAAATAATAAAACATAGAAAAGAGGAAGATTTCATGATTTGCACAGATGTATGATCCGGGTGACTGCAAAATTGCATATTAATTTTTTGATAAGAGCACCGGGCTTGCTCATAAACATGAACTTGTACTTGAACTTGCTCATACTTCTGACTTAATGTCCATGGATCCAGCTCCCCTTAACTTTTTTCAACTGATAAATCATTTTTAACTTTAAAAGCACTGGTACGCCATTGTATGAGTAAATCGGCCCAGCTTTTTTCCACTTTAGATGCTACGGTGCCTTCAAGAATTATCCGGTTGCTTATTACAATAATATGGACCGGCGGGTCTTTCATGAATGCATATTTTTCAAAATCCGGGCTTCCATATATTGCTTCTGCAGCTTTGTAACGAAGTTCATCGGGTCCGTTTGTTTTCTTTAATTTATCCGAAACCGATCTGACACCATCCACTCCCTTTGTGATTTTCTCAAAGAATGCTTTATCCCAGGGAAGGTGAACATAGCCGCGAAGCGTTACATTTCCATCATGTGCACTAACAGTAACCCAATCAAAAACCGAATAAAATAAATTGTTCCTGATTTTTTGCCGGACTTCTTTTGAAATAGCGCTGTCCGGTTTAAATCCGGTAATTTCATTTGCCTGCAATGAAATATTTGTCATTAGAAAAATGACCGCAGCTAATGGAAGTAAAAATTCTATTTTTAATAGCTTCATATCCGATTCTCCTTTTTAATTTTTACTTTTTTTACTCTATGTTAGTTTCTGATTTCGGACACAAAAAATAGAAATTAGTATGGGGCTGCTTTTAAAGTTGAAAGGAATAGCCTTTAATTATGCTTTTAACTGACAAACGATAAGGCTAAAAAATAAAAGATCGGTACATTCGCCAACCGAATGCAAATTTTTATGATGTACGACAATATCTAAGTTTTTATTCTGTACTCAGAATAAATATTTATTTTAGGCGGAAGGATTTTGATCATCTTCAGAAGAAGAATTATTAATGATGATTCTTCCTGATTTCTTTAACGCTTCTGTTAAAAGGAATTCAATCTGCGCATTAATACTTCTTAATTCATCAGCAGCCCATTTTTCAAGGGCACATAAATATTACCGTCTCAGATGTTTATAAATAATTGTAAATAGTGAATAAATTTAAATATTTAACAGAAAGAAAGTTGGAATATGAAGATATGTTTAATGATTTAAATAACTATCCCAAAAGTTTTTCATTCTGGTTACTTTCAGGATAGTTATTAACTCATGTTATGCAGAAAATTCTTAATCTTACTCGATTATTATCACGAATATGAGTAAGAGTATGATTAGAATTAAGACCGATTCGTAACATAACTTATTAAAATATTTATTAAGTTCAATTTAATTTGCAGCTAACCCGGCCATGCTGGCTGAAAGTCCGCCTACAGTTTGAACCAAACGTAATCCGCCGTGCCCTTCATTTATTCTAAATACACTAATAGTATTTGTTCCCTGACTCAAGGCATATAAATATTGAGAATCATTATTTACAGCCAAATCAATGGGATGTGAACCTGCCCCGGTTGAAGCAGTATTGCCGCCGTCTTTAAACAGTATAAGCCCTCCATTAGGTCTAATTCTATAGCCCGAAATATTGCTTGTACCGGTGTTTGTTGTATAGGCAAACCTTCCATTCCCCGTTAAAGCAACCCAGCAGGGAGCTGTTTGTTCATCATATACCGGTCCGGTAATTAAGCTTATCCCGCCTGAACTTACATAGTAGGAAGACACGGCTCCGGCGAGAGAGCCGCCACCGAAAGCATCAGAAACAATCAGATGTCCCCGCCTGTCAAATGCAAACCCGTAAGGTGTGGTGCCAGTAGAAGGCTGAATGACAGGTGCGCCGGCTATTCCGTTATATCCAACTATATATGTATCAATCATACTTGAAGCTTTTTCTGTTACTATTAATATTCTTCCGTTTGGACTGAATTCAATTTGCGCCGGTCCAACACCTGCTCCGCTTAATGGCTGCGACGAACCGCTGATTTGTGAAATTGTACCGTTATTATTAATCCTAAATCCGGTTATGTTTTCCGGCGTGCCTGAATTCAATACATATAATAATCTGTCGTAAACCGTTAAGCTGATCGGTGCTGTTCCGCCGGAGGGTTTTTTATCCAATAAAGTTAGGCCGTTTTCCCTAACTGATAAAACGGAAACGTCATTACTCCCTGCATTCACAGCAAATAACAAACCCCCGGTCAAAACTAATGAACCTTGAGAACCAAGACCTGCCCCGGAACCTGTCCCCCCTGTCGAAAAGGAGCCTGCCATTAAAAGTGTACCATGGCCTGACATTTTGAACATTACAACTTCATTTCCTGCAGTAGAATTTGTAAGGGTGTAAACAGCATGTATATTGCGATCTCCGAAATCATTAAAGTCATGTTTAGCTAAGGCCTGAGGATCGGTCCCATTTACCGGGCCGTTTATTGAGCCTATTTCATCTTTTTCGCAGCCGGTAAATATAATAACAAGAAAAAAAAGAATTGCACCGTAATATTTTAAGTTCTTCATAGGACCTCCTAAGAAATTTATAATTGGAATTGTTTAGGAGGATAAATTAAAATTGGAAGGTCACGAAAAGATCACAACAAAGTAAAATTTTTATCTGAAGTTTTTGATTTCATCTTTATCACTTTTTTAATGAAGTAAATGGAGATATTGAAATTGATTTAGTTTTAAAAGAAATATTTCCCGCTGGATGAAATATAAAAAAAGAGTTTGATGGCTCTGCAAAATCAGGTAACTAATATCCTGGCAAGCAGTTCAACGGGGTGAATTACTTCGATTCCTAATCCTTCTGAAATTTGATCTTTACATGATATGCCGCTGGCTAAAACTAAAACATTATTCTTATCTCCGGCAGATTTAATTTGATTAAACAGATCATCAGCGTCTCTCATACTCACTTCATAAAAATCTTTTTTATATCCGAAACTTCCTGCCATACCGCAGCATTCAACCCCGGATGTTTCAACTTCAAATCCTATTTTTTTCAAAACTTCAACTGTTTGTTCTGCTGCTCCGATTGTTTTCTGCTGGCAATGACTATGAAAAAATAATTTCGTATCAGCCTGTATTTTTTTGATATCGAATATTTTATCGAGCCGAATATCATTTTCCGCAATTAATTTATGAAGATATTCAAACGGTTCATAACAATGATCACTTATCCTCATGAATTGTTCTTCATCTTTAACAAAATGTTTATAATCCCTGCGGAACATAGCAAGCGCACTTGGCTCAATAACCAATATATCATATCCTTTATCGATCCATCCGGATAAATAAGCTGCCGTTTTCTCTGCCCGCCTTCCTGCAGCAGTAAGCAATCCCTGTGAAAGTGCTGCTCTTCCTTCAGGCATCACTTCACTCAGAATTAAATTTATCCCTAATGCATTAAATAGATTGATTGCAGCAATACCCCGGGCAGGATATAAATAATTGGTATAAATATCCGCAAATAACAAAACTTTCTTCCCGGTTTTCTCTTTTAATCCGGAAGATAATTTTAAATTTCGTGATTGAACAACTAAAGTTTTACCGGCAAAAGCAGGCAGCTTTCTCTGCCGGCTTATTCCTATATATTTTTCCAACAATATTCTAAAAAAAGAATTATTTTGAGTAGAGTTCGATAAAGAAGGAAACCTGGTTCCCCATTTTGCAAAATGGTAAAAGTTTCCAAGGAAAAGTTTCTGCAGACTGGCTTTTTCATTCTTGTTATCATTTGGCAAAAAACCTTTAAAAATAAAGGAATACTTTCCTTTTTCTTTTTCATTTAATCTTTTATGAAGCACTTCGTTTAGCCAGGGTATATCTATCCTGACAGGGCATTGCGGTACACACCGGGAACAACCGGTACATAATTCACTGAACCTGGCATTTTCCACTTTTCCTGTCCCGGCTTCCCAAGAACCTCCGATTCCCCCGGAATAAGTTTCACCTCCGAATGCATGCCCTCCGACAGACTGAAAATTTGCACAGGCATTTAAGCAGGCCCCGCACCGTATACAATATAGAGCCTCTTTCATTACAGGATCATTTCGCATTCGCAACCGGCCGTTATCAATTAATACAAGATAAAATTCACGTTTAATATTTTTCTTTTTATTAAATGATAATAAAGGCAAATCTAACGGCGGTCTTATTACGCTTGTATACGATGTCAGCGGCTGCCCTGTACCGCTTGGCGCAAGCAGTTCTAAGAAAGTACTAAAATCTTTCAATGAAGGAAGAACTTTTTCGACACCTGCCAGAGCAATGTGTACCGGAGGCAATGTATAACAAAACCGGATATTCCCTTCACTTTCAACCAGTGCTATTGATCCGGAATCTGCAGCGATAAAATTTGCACCTGTTATTCCTATATCTGCAGAGAGAAATTTATCACGCAGTTTAGCCCTTGCAAATTTTGTAAGCTCTTCTCCCGTTTCTAACGGAAAGTCAGGATTAAATTTTTCTTTAAATAATTTTGAAATCCTATCACGGCTCTGGTGTATTGCAGGTCCAACTATATGCGAGGGCTGCTCATCCGAATATTGTAATATAAATTCGGCAAGATCTGTTTCCGCAACTTCAATCCCTGCAATTTCTAATGCATGGTTCAGCTTAATTTCTTCAGAAGTAATCGATTTCCCTTTAACAGCAAGTTCTGCTTTGTGCTGAATACAAATCTTTGTAATATATTCGCATGCATCTCTCGCGTCTTTAGCCAGGTAATAGTGACCGCCATTCTTTAACACAGAGTTTTCAAGCTTTTTTAATAAATCAGGAAGATTCCCGATTGAATATTCCTTCAGTTTTCTTGCGCCATCTTTCAGCGTTTCATAATCTTCTATTTTGCCGGTTGCTGAATAATGGTTAAAATTGAAAGTTTGAGTATTTCGTTTTACCGCTTCACTTTCAATGTCAAGGGACATTTTTAATGCATTCCGGAGATTTTCCGGATTACTTTTATTTGCTACTTCTCTGGGTTTGATCATTCTTTAATCCAATAAAATAATATGTAATTTATCAGGGCCATGAACACCTCTGACGAGCTCTCCCATATCGGCAGTTGCACTTGGACCGGAAATAAATATCCAGCCTGTATTATTAGAAGCTTTATTTAATATATATTTTTCAAAAATATCCCTCGGGCGTGCAGCAATATTCTTCGTTTCTAAAAGCACAATATGCTTTCTAGGCAAAAGACTAATATAACTGCTCAAGCTTGAGTTAATAGAAACACAAACTGAACCGGTTCGCGCAACACCGGCAAATGCATCTGTTATCCCTGCCTCAGCAGATGCAAGCTGTTCTGCGTCCCGAATTGTAATAATATCAATATTCTCTTTAAACATTTTAAATAAATGCGGAGGAATGAATTGTAGTTCGGGCATTAATATATTTTTTGAACCCGGAATACTTTTAAGCAATGAACCGCATATAGCTTCAGGTGAAGAAACTATTTCTTCGATTGTTGCGCCCGCTTTTTGAGCCGTATCAATAAACTGTGAAATTAATTTAGAATTGTCCAAATCTATCTAATGAATATTTTTTAAATACAATTAATACTTAAAATCGAACCGGCTGTTTATACTTAGGCTTCCTTTTAATCTTTATTCTTTGCAAAATTTCTTTACTATATAATTAGAATCAGTGACATTTGCATGAAGAGCCTGCTTCAATTTATCATCGGGAATATATCTTTTTTTATCCGGCGGTACAAATAGGTCTGCCGTAATAGTTATCCAGCCGATCGATCTATTTGCAAATTATCTTTTTTAATATTTAAAGCGCTTCAGGAATTTATTTTTTATAGTTAAAATTTATTATCGGTAACGGGTAAATTTATATATCTTCCATAAGCTTCATCCCAAATTTCTTTCTCCTCTGGTTCATAATATTTTAATTCTTTCATATTTGAAATAATCTGTCTTGCATCGCGGATAGAATCTAATTCTCCAAGTGTAATAAGCTGAACTACAGCATTCCCAATTACAGTTGCTTCTGACGGCCCTGCAATAACAGGCAGCCCCGTTGCATTTGCAGTAAATTGATTAAGCAATTTATTTCTTGAACCCCCGCCGGCAATATGTACTATCTCAACTTTCTTTCCGGAAATTTCGACCAGTTTCTTTATTACATCATTATATGCCAGCGAAAGACTTTCCAGGATACAGCGTACAACGGCACCCGGCGTTTTAGGCACAGGCTGTGAAGTCTTCCTGCAGAAGTCCTGGATATATTGAGGATGATTACCCGGATGCAGGAAGACAGGGTCATTTGGGACAATGAAGGAACGGAGCGGTTTTTCAAGGGAAGACATTTTCATCAGTTCTGTATAGGATAAATTTTTCCCCTTCGATTCCCATGTCCGGCGGCATTCCTGCAGAATCCAAAGTCCCATTACATTTTTTAATAACCGGTAAGTTCCGTAAACACCGCCTTCATTTGTAACATTAGCCTTCAAAGCAATTTCATTTATTAATGGTTCATTAAGCTCCAGACCCACAAGGCTCCATGTCCCGCTGCTTATATAAGCAAAATTATCCGATTTGACAGGAACAGCGGCCACAGCACTTCCCGTATCATGTGCAGCAACTGTAATAACATCCATATCTTTATACCGCCCGATTTTAGTACCCGGCTGAACAACTTCAGGGAAAATTTTTTCAGGAATATTTAGCTTTTTAATCATTTTCCAGGCCCAAGCATTTGTGAGAGGGTTATACATCTGGGTTGTTGTGGCACTGGTAAATTCGCATACCTTTGAACCGGTTAACCAGAAATTTAGTAAATCAGGGGGAGTAAGAAATGTTTTTGCAGCCGCGAGAATAGATGACTCCTTCTCAACAAGGCTCATAATCTGGTAAAGAGTATTTATTGACATGAACTGGATGCCGGTTTGATAAAATATTTCTTCCCTTGGGATTTTTTGAAATACTTTTTCCATCATCCCATTAGTTCTGTTATCACGGTGATGTACTGGATTGCCTAATAAATTATCATTATTATCCAGGAGTACAAAATCTACACCCCAGGTATCTACACCTATGCTAGAAATTTTTTCCCCTTTTTCAATTCCAATTGTTATTTCATTCCAGAGACGTAAAATATCCCAGTATAAAGTTCCGTTAACCAATGCAGGTACATTCGAGAATCGATGAAGTTCATCAAGGCAAAGGCTTCTACCGTCAAAACCTACTTCCATTACACGGCCTGATTCACCCCCCAGATCTACGGATAAAACAATCCTTTTCGAATTCACAATAATTACTCAACATTTTTATTTTCTTAATCGCCGGATAGCCGCCTCCCGGGCAGGCTGTTCCTCTTTCTTCGAAAGCTTTTTGGTCAAAATAATAATTCTATTTTGATTTCGCTGTTTTCCTTGCAGAAGTATATTTCTCGATATCGTAGTTAATAATTCTATCAGGCATAGGGAGTTTTACTATTTCAACCCCCGAATCGGTATAAAACTGAGTGGCAAGAGTATCGTGAAAATCAGAGAATACAACTACTCTTATTAATCCGGCAGCAATCAAAGCTTTAGCACAGGTTGTACAAGACATATTAGTAATATAAGCAGTTGAACCTTTTACAGTAACACCATGGATCGCCGCCTGGGTTAGCGCATTTATCTCTGCATGATTTGTCCTTACACAATGGTTATCCACAACAAGGCATCCGACATCTTCACAATGAGGCTGACCCGGCAATGAACCATTATAACCTGTTGCAAGAACAAACCTGTCTCTTACTAAAACACATCCGCAATGCATTCTCGGGCAGGTGGCTCTTTCCGATGCCAGCATAGCCAGCTTTAAAAAATATTCATCCCAGGAGGGTCTCTTATTATTCTTTTTCATTTAATAATAATTTAATTGTTTAAATATTTTAATGATATTTAGATGTAAAATACAAAAAAAACGTTTTTATTCAAGGAGAGATTATATAGATATGGAGTTAATATTTTTCTTCAAATTTTATAAAGATATCCTATTAACCGAATCTCCCTGTTACATAATCTTCCGTATGTCTATTTTTAGGATTGGTAAATATTTTAGTAGTTTTATCGGATTCAACAAGTTCACCGAGCAGAAAAAAAGCAGTATTATCACTTACCCTTGCAGCCTGCTGCATATTGTGGGTTACAATTACAATTGTATAATTCTTCTTTAGTTCAAAAATTAACTCCTCAATTTTGCTTGTTGAAATGGGATCGAGGGCGCTAGCAGGCTCGTCCATTAGAATAACTTCCGGTTCTACGGCAAGTGTGCGTGCAATACAAAGCCGCTGCTGCTGCCCGCCGGATAAGTTGGCGCCTGAATCATTTAAATTATCTTTTACTTCATCCCATAGTGCAGCCTTCCTTAAGCATCGTTCAACAATTTCTTTTAATGCTTTCCTGTTCCTAAAACCGTTTAGCTTTAAACCGGCAATTACATTATTAAATACAGACATAGTCGGAAACGGATTAGGCTTCTGAAAAATCATTCCGACTTTTCTTCTTAAGTAAACCGGGTTAAGGGGCATTATATCTTCACCATCCAGCATTATACTGCCCGATATTGTCCCGCCGACAACTTCATGCATCCGGTTTAAGCTTCTCAAAAAAGTAGACTTTCCGCAGCCGGATGGTCCAATTATGGCTAGGACTTTATTCTCCGGGATTTCAATAGAAATATTTTTTAAAACTCTTAATTTTCCAAAGTATGCATCTAAATTTCTAACGGAAATTTTACTAATAGTATGATGCTGAATATTTTTTTTAACGGGAACAGATAAATCCATATCTTCACTTATCTTCATTTTAATTTATGTCTTGTATTTAGAACGGGTGATAAATCTAAAGATTAAGCTGAGTAAAGAGATTAATAGAATTAAAACCAAAGCAGCAGTCCATGCCTGATCATTCCAATCCTTGTATGGGGCAGATGCATATTGATAAATATAAACAGAAAGTGAAGCAATCGGCTGGAAAATATTAGTCGACCAGAATCTATTGGCTAAGGCAGTAAATAGAAGCGGAGCTGTTTCACCGGCTGCTCTCGAAAGTCCAAGTAGAATTCCGGTTGCAATTCCCTTCCATGCAGTTTTAAGAACTATTAGTAAAATAGTTTTCCATTTCGGAATTCCAAGTCCAAGTCCCGCTTCTCTATAAGATTGAGGGACTAATTTGATCATTTCTTCTGTAGTTCTGATTATAGTTGGAATCATCAGGATTGCCAGGGCTACACCGCCTGCTAATGCCGAAAAGCTTTTCATTGGCAAAACAACTAATGTGTAAGCAACTACACCTACCACAATTGACGGAATCCCGCTTAATACATCGGTAAGAAATCTGACAGTTGCACCGAATTTGTTGTTTCCAAACTCTGCCAGATAAGTACCGGTAAAGAGACCAACCGGAATCCCGATCCCCCCTCCTATTCCAATTAAGATCAAAGTTCCGACTATTGCATTTACCATTCCGCCGCCTGATTCACCGACAGGTGTAGGTAATTTTGTAAAAAAATCTATATTTAGATTTGATATGCCTTTTGAAATAGTATAATAGAAAATGAATATTAACGGCACCAATGTTACAAGTGCAGATAATAAGGAAAGCGACAACATAATAACGTTAGTTGTTTTCCTTCTTAAAGTTGAAAATTTCTTTATGCCGGATTTAACTTCCATTTCCGTTCAGTGCTCCAAACAAGTAAACGTGCAAAAATATTAATAATGATAGTAATTATGAAAAGCACCAGAGCCAGTTCAATTAAAGCATTCAAATATAAATCCGAAGTTGCTTCAGTAAATTCATTTGCAAGTACACTTGCCATTGTATAGCCCGGGCTAAATAATGAAGCAGAAATTTCCGGCCGGTTTCCGATTACCATTGTTACCGCCATTGTCTCGCCGATAGCTCTTCCAAAGCCCAGCATAATTGCACCGAGCACACCTGATCTTGCATTGCTCATAACAATTTTGGTCACCTCCCATTTCGTTGCACCCAATGCATATGCAGCTTCACGTTGAGAAACAGGCACCGATTTAAAAATGTCGCGTGAAATGGAGGAAATAATGGGCAGAACCATAATCGAAAGAATCAGTGCTGCTGCAAGCATTCCAAAACCATATGGAGCACCTTGAAAAAAAGGTGAGTCGGGAAATTGGTTTTGGAGGAATGGCTCTACACTATCGCGAAGCCATGGGACCAGGACAAATATACCCCACAAACCATAAATTACACTAGGGATCCCGGCAAGTAATTCTGTTAAAAAAGAAAGGGGTCTTTCAAGCCATGCCGGCGCAAGCTCGGATAGGAACATTGCAACACCAAGGCCAAGCGGAATAGAAATTAAAAGCCCAAGCAATGAGGAAACTATCGTTCCGTATATAACAGGAAGAGCTCCAAATACCTCTGAATACGGATCCCAGACTGACGATATTAAAAATCCAAATCCGAACTTCTTTATGGAAAGGATAGAATGAGAATACATCTCCCATCCCATAAAGACTATGAGCAGAAAGACTAACACTGCAAAAAACAATGTTAGTCTTTCAAAAATTATATCGCCGAGGTTATTATTCCCCAATATTTTATTTAAGAGTGAATTACTTTTTAAGCTTGATTTTTCTTTACTCTTCTTAAAATAATTTTGAACTTTCTCGAACGAATCACTTTTTTTTTCACTTTCCACTTAATAATTCGGTATTAAAGTTTCTTTCCGTTACTTGTTATTGTATTTAATTTTTCTAGATCTAATTTCTGAACAACTTTTGGAAGAGGAGCATAAAATAATCCGGTTGCATCGTCCTGTCCTTTTGTTACACCCCATTTCAAAAATTTAATAAGCGCTTCGGCATGTGAGCGGTCTTTTATATCTTTGGGTATAACGACCCATGAAAATCCGCAAATCGGATAAGAATTTTTACCGTCAGAATTTGTAATAACAGCAGTCAAATCTTCGGGCATATTTTTCGCTGCCCCTGCTGCTGCATCGGATACAGTATTAAAGTTTACATCAATATAATTAC
This sequence comes from uncultured Bacteroidota bacterium, assembly GCA_963782475.1. Lineage (GTDB taxonomy): Bacteria > Bacteroidota > Ignavibacteria > Ignavibacteriales > Ignavibacteriaceae > CAVQBP01. The sequence goes on along the minus strand of CAWAJW010000018.1, from coordinate 38,647 downwards.
CTGCTTTATTTTTCATTAGGCAGTAAGGCAGTTTATTCTGTTTTGCATAAGCTAATTCGATATACCCGATGGCGCCTTGTGTCTGGGCAATAATTCCGGCAACCCCCTCTGTTCCCTTTGCACCAAGACCAACCGGCCAATTAACAGCGGTGCTGTTACCAACTTTCTTTGCCCATTCCGGACTAACTTTCGTTAAATAACTGGTAAATATAAAAGTTGTGCCGCTGCCATCAGAACGATGTGCAACTATAATTGCTTTATTCGGTAAATTTTTATCAGGATTCATCTTCACAATTTTAGGGTCGTTCCATTTAGTAATTGTTCCAAGATAAATATCAGCAAGTGTCTCCCCGTCAAGCTTAATCCCTTGACCGACAGAGGGAAGGTTATAAGTAATTGCAACTCCCCCCATTATTATTGGAATATGAACAACTTCGCTTCCTCTGGCTTTTTCAAATGCATCTTTTTGTTCCTGTGTCAAAGGAGCATCGGAAGCGCCAAAATCGACAGTTCCTTCGGTAACCTGGCGAATACCGCCGCCGCTGCCGATAGAAGCATAATTAATTTCTACTCCGGTTGCTTTATGATATGTATCGAACCATTTAGAAAAGATTGGATAATCGAACGTTGAACCGGCTCCGGTAAGTTTGACCTGAGCAATTGAATTTATCGAAAAGATACCTGCGGTTAATAACAGTAACAAAAATATTTTGAACTTCATAATTATCATCCTTATTTAAATTATAGAAATTTGATTTAATAAAAAATATCTACTATTAAAATTCCCAGTAAAAAGTGATCCTTGGTATTATATCACTGCTATCCCCGTGATTAGGAGAATCAGCTTGATAAGTAAATATTTCAACGTTAGGAGTAATACTAACATGTTCAACCGGGTTAAATTGAAAACCGGCAAGGATTAAATTTTTACCATCCTTATTTGAATTTGAGTTAGTATTAGGATCGTATGTATCGAAACGTCCGACTATTTGAGTTTTATCACTTAGATTAGCATAAGCCCATACAGAGATACCTAATGGAAGATTTAGAACCGAGAGAACCTGCCGGAGGCTTGTAGCTATTTTGCTGCGATTTTATAAAGCCTTCAAGGCCAATTGAAAATTTTCCTTTTTGTTTAAAGTTAATGAAGCCAGCTCCTACAAAAGCATTCACATCTTTATCAGCTACCTGCGGATTGGAAGCATAATCTCCATAAACAGTAATTAATAATTCAGGTGAGGGATCAAATTCCAGTAAACCGTAGACCCTTTTGTCTTTGTTGGTTTCAGGTGAATTGCCTGATCCGTTCCCAATTTTAACCCAGTATTTTGCACTACCGCTTTCGGTAAATTTACCTTTCAAATCAATACCGAGATCACGTGATGGGACGATTCCATCTAAATCCATAATAGTTTTTTCCAGGTAACGATGTCCCCAGGCACCTTCCGAAACATCAAAAGCAGGTGTCGGAGAAATACCGAAAATAAGATCTGAGCCGGAAAAAATGTCTTTCCATTTTAACCATGCATCTTTCACCATAGTTGTAATTTTACCATTATTGGTTATTTCCCCCTGATCAGCCTCAAGCCGAAAACGGGTAGAAAAATTGTCGGATATTGCATAGTCGGTAGTTATATAAATTCTCCTAAACTGAAAGCCATTAAAATTCTTCTGCGTCGAATCATGCGCCGCAGCATTATAGAAATAATCACCGAACATAAGTCCGCTGAACTTTGCCTGGGAATAAATATCAGCTGTTCCAAATAACAAAAGGATTGAGAGAACAAGAAATAGTTTGGTTTTTTCATAGTTTTAAGCACCTTTTTATTAATTAAATAGTTAATAGTCTCGTAAAAATAGGAGGTCAATATTATCTCAATGTTAACTTAGTATTAAGTAAATGTTAAAAATTGGTTAATTGTTTGTAATCTGTAAAATTTATGTTTTTGAAAATTGAGGTTATTTGTAAAAAATAGTACAGCAATCTTGCTGTTGAATTTGTATAATAATTACTAAAATTTTGTTATATATGTTTTAAGGAAATAAATAAAGATAAATTATGGAGACTAAAAGCTTAGATAAGGAGATCGGAAAGGTATTCCAATTTTCAAATTCCCAGGATGAACTTTTTGATAATTTCGGGATAGCAATTAATAAACAGATCAAAGACATTGCCCTGTATAATGCCCTTCTGTGGAACAAAGCATTATCTATTGATGAAATTATAATGTTTGCAGAGAAAATATGCAAAGAAATACCGGAGTTTTCCTTTGATATTTATTTGACTGTTGCAAAAATTTTAGATGCAAATTCATTATATGGACAGAATAAAGAAAAAGCATTCGGCTATATTAAAAAAGCAGCAAAGTCGGATAATGCTTCAATTGAACCATATATTATCATTTCCGAAATGTATAATAAAGAATATGATTTACCCCCTTTTGATAAGGTAGTCGATTTTATTGAAAATGGTTTTCAAAATGTTAAGGAAAAAAGCAGGCTAAGCTTCCTTATAGCAAAACTCTATGGAAGAATCGGTGATATCGAAACAGGAAGAGTTTATCAAAAAAGAGGAGAGGAATATCTGGAGAAAGGAGAATAAGCTGAATAAAGAATAATTGTGGATTTCTTCAATAATAATAGCCGATTGAGAAATAGAATATAGTCTCTCCCCAAACAACAGGATTTCCGCTGCTTTTTTCAAATAAAAAACTCTTCCCGACAGAAAATTTTGCAGGACCAATTGGAGTATCAAAGGATATGCTTGTTCCTATTCCATGGTGCAAATCTTTAAATCTTATCTGCTCCTGTTCAGGCCAAACATAACCTAAATCATATCTCATACTAAAATAAGTATCAAAAAAGATCTCAAAAGGAAGCTTGTACCTATATTCAAGAGAAGTTAAGAAAATCTGCCTCCCTCTATATTCATCCTTTTGCATTCCATAGAATATGTCCTGACCGCCAAGCGAATACTGTTCGCTTATAGGAAGTGTTTTATCTGCGAATCCCATCCTGATTCTTGGAGAAAATGTATGAACTTTTCCTAAAGTAATATAGCTTCTATAATTAAAACCGGCATTAACATAACCCAAATCACTTCCCAGCGCTGTTTGTGCCGTTTCATAAAAACCTGTAAAATAAAAACCTTTATCCGGGAAAGGATATTTATCCTGTGTATCTATTGTTGAACTGGCCTTTAGGCTTACAATTTTGTATTTATAAGCATTGATACCTGGAGTTTCTCCCTGCTTAATTTTTACCTGGTCAAATTTATAAATACCCTGGAAAATTAAATTTCCGAATCTTTCAACCTGAGTTCCCAAGGATAGCGAAGTCCCATAATATATTTGCCTGTATTCTCCGCTTACTGATCTTGAGAATTCCCTATCGGAGATGGTGGAATCATTCTTATAAGTATACGCATCATTAAACTGGTAGAATGCATTTATTTTATAAGTAAAGTAAGTATTAAAAATTCTATTAGACTTATGTTCAAGGACATATGACCTGTTCCTGGTTCCGCCAAAAAGAAGCAAACCTAATTCTGTCCCGGTACCGAACAGGTTCTCATCTCTTATATCAAGGCTTAATTGAAATTTATCTTCATTATCAACTCTGAAACCAATTCTCATTAGGCTTGAAACTTTTTCCAGAACATTTATATTTATTATGTTCTGGTTATTTATTTTATTAACTGTTATTATAATATTGTCAAAAAGATTTGTACTTCTTAAATTTATTAATCCCTCGGAAGCCTCTTTAATGGAGAAATAATTTCCTTTGGTTAAAGGAAATTCTCTAAGTATGATGCTCTGTTTTGTAAATTCATTACCCGTAACTATAACTTTTGAAATCACCCCTTCGTCGAAATATAAACTTAATATTCCCTCCTTCGGATCAAAATCATATTTTTCGAGATTGGCCAAAGAATATCCGAGCTGTCTGTAGATTTCAAGCAGCTTGACAATTTTTAAATATATTTTTTCACCATTGAACGGCCTGTCAATCAGCGGAAGAAAAACTGAATCGGAGACTCCTTTATTTATTAATGAAATACCGAATAAATTTACTTTTTTTATTAAAGGATTTTTTTCAAGAAAAAATTTTATTTTTGATCTGTTTTCATATTCCGTGGTTTGAGCTTTTACACTTTTGTAATCGCCGCTTTCCATCAATTGGCCCATTAGTTTGATTATTTCATAATTCGATATTGAATCCTTATAAGCCAATTTAACAAGAGATGGATAATCGGCAATTGAAAAACTGTTTTCCAGAATCGGAACTTTAATAAAGTATTTTTTCTCAGCTTGTTCCAAGTTTCTATTATAGCAAGAATCGATCTTTTCTTTAATCTTCTCAACTTCATTCAATGCTGATGAGTAGCCCAATTTTATCAAGGAGCTTAAATCGGCAAAATCATCTGCTCCTCTGCCAAAAAGAGTCGGCCTGATAACAACACTGGCACTATCCAGCTGTTCTTTATTTAAGAGCTTCATTGGAATGCTTATAATTTGATCGGCAACCATCCATGGGAATTCGAGCTCTGATTTGGAATGCAGCCTGCTGGTAGTATTTACGGCAATCACGAAACTTCCCCCTGCATTAAAAGCGAATTTTACAGGTATGTTGGCAACTAAACCGCCGTCAACTAAAATTGAAGAATCAATTTTAACCGGAGAAAGTAAAAAGGACACACTGGAACTCGCACGCATTGCCTGGGTTAAAGATCCTTTTTGCAGCACAACCGGTGCTCCCGAAACCAGGTTGGTACAAACTGCTCTAAAACTGTATCTCAAATCATCAAAGCTGTTTTTTATATGAACCGGTGCCTGTAAAACAAGTGTATTTAAATAATTTGACAACCGAAGCCCGTTATTAATTGATGTGGGAATTTCAGGCGTAAATCCTTTCAGCCTTAATGCAAAAATTGCTTTGTCTTCGGTAATTTTCTGATCAACAAATAATTCTTTTCTATCTGTTTCCCTGGAAGGAGCGAGAATTGCATCCCAGTTGGTATTTTCTGCAATGGAGTCGATCTGCTTTAAGCTGTAACCGGAAGAATAAAGTCCGCCGATAACGCTCCCCATACTGGTACCGACAATGATTTCAATTGGAATATTACTTTCTTCGAGGGCAGTTAAAACACCGATTTGTGATAAACCCCTGGCACCGCCGCCGCTCAATGCTATAGCTATCTTGGGATAAAATTCCGGAACCTGGCGGGTCAGACCAAATGGAAGATTCTGAGTTCTTGTTGGTACTGTGATAGTACGAATTGTTTGTGAATAGATTATAAATGGCAAAAGAAATATTATTAAGGTTATTTTTCTAAAGTAAACCATTTATAATTTAATACTCTTTATCCCGCAATATCTAAAAGTAATTCACAAAAATTTATAACCGAAAAATAAACATTTTTTCAGGATTTTTGCGGGGCAATTATCTATATATTATTGAGGAAGCATTAATATCTGCTAACGTCTTCTTTTTTGCTGAACTTTAGCATTTTGTTCGGCTGTTTCCATCAGCTTCTGCATAAACCCCTTTGATTTTTTGGGATTCTTTACCGGCTGAAGTTCCATTCCATCATGTTTATGGTTTATATAATATTGCTGTGCAATTGAGAAAACATTGAACATAAAATAATAAAGATTAAGACCTGACGGGAAGCTCATAAACATTATTGTTAAAAATATAGGCATAACATAGATCAGTGCCTGCTGCTTGGGATCTTTCACGCTCATTTTTTGCTGGATGAATGTGGTCACACCCATTAAAACGGCTAACCCGCTTATTTGATCAATTCCGAAAATAGGAAGCTTGAAGGGGAGCTGGTAAATAACATCGGGCTGCGAGAGATCTTTTATCCATAAAAGAAATGGCTGCTGGCGCAAATCGATTGCAATTTTCAGCAATCCCCAGAGCGCTATAAAAATAGGCATTTGAAGAACAAGTGGCAGACATCCGCCGGCCGGATTAACACCATAAGTAGAATAAAGCTTCATCGTCTCTTTATTTACTTTTTGCGGATCATCTTTATATTTTTCCTTTAATTCCGTAATCTTCGGCTGAAGAAGCTGCATCTTCTTCATTGATTGATAGCTGGTTTTTGTTAGAGGGTAAAGAACAAACTTAATAATCAAGGAAAAGACAATAATGACTATTCCATAATTGGGAATAAACATATGAAGAAAATTAAATAACGGCAGGAGAATGTAAATTGCAATCGGCCTTACTAAAAACTTCAGTCCGAAAAAGCTTCCGAAATCAACTATTGCAGATAAATGATTCCCATATTTATTTAGTATGCCATAATCAACCGGTCCAATGTAGAGCGTGAACGTATTTTTTGCAAAATCGGTATTATTAAATGGAACTATTAATCTGTACGTTATAATCTTCGACTACCCCGTTGTTTGCTATATCTTTCCTGCTTCCTTCAATATATGCTCCGTCAACTTTAGAAGGATCCTGAGGGGCAATTATTGCTGCAAAATATTTGTTTCTTACCCCTACCCAGTCTATTCTTCCATTAAAGTTTTCCTGCTTTTTCTCTTTCACACTTAGATGCGTCTACAACAACCTGGTCGCCGCCATAATAAACACTTGCGTCGGAATAGCTTGCTTCATCAACCGAATTATACTCAACAAATCTAATCCCGTTATTCCAGACCAGGTCATATGCATTGTTGCTGATTATATTATTCATCCCCCTAAGTTCTATATCGCTGGTCAAGCTGTATTTATCACCATAAAAAGTATATATCTTCTTTATATATTTGTTCTCTGCAACATTAAGGGTGAAAGCAACGGTAACAGAATCATTCCCTGTAATCTTATATTTCTGTTTACTTAATTTTACATCAAAATCAAGATTTGCGGTGTTAATTGCCTTTCCGTCAATCGAGACAAACGATAAATCATATGCGCCTCCCTTAGCGGCTTTTATAAGCTGAACATGGGTTTTGTAAAAATTCGAGGTATCGTCTTCCACCTCTGCCGAAAACCAGTTATGGAATTTTTTTAAGTAATACTTTTTAATATTCCCGCCGCGGGTTGAGAACTCCATTTTAACCAGGTCATTCTCGAGTGTTATTATTTTTTCAGGCTTTGAAGGGAATGTAAAATATTTGCCGTATTTCAAACTATCTTCGGAAGCTTCTTTTTCTGCTTGACCTGCTCCTTTCTCCGGGGGCAAGTTTTCTTTAACCTTCGGCTTTTGCTGCAGAGCTGATGAATCGGCGACAAGAGTAGAGTCATTGCTTTTTTGAGCTAACTGTTTTTGCGGTTCGGGAGCATTTAAATACATCCAAAGGATTAATAATGCCCCGATTAATATAAAAGCTAATACTGTTTTTTTATCCATTCAGACTTCCATTATTGGAGCGGATCATATCCGCCCTTATTAAAAGGATTGCACCTTAAAATACGCCAGATAGTTTTCGCTCCTCCTTTAAATATACCATACTTTGTAAATGCTTCTATTCCGTATTCTGAACACGATGGATAAAAACGGCAAGACGGAGGAAAAATTGGCGAAATAAATTTTTGATACCCTTTTATTAATATTACAAATATTCTCCACATCTCAAATCGCACTCTTGATCTTCATCATTAAGTCTACAACTTCCGGCATAATATTGTTAAGTATTAATTTTTTATTTTTTTTTTGATACAGCAGATTCGGCGAAAATACTATTTTCACTAAAAGTTTTTTTTCTTGGGCATAGCCGGCCAGGATTTCTTTATTTAATCTATATGATTCTCTAATAAGTCTTTTTAGCCTGTTTCTCCAAACAGCATTCCCAGCTTTTTTAAAAACAGCTGCTGCGATTTTAACTCCCGGCGGTTCAGAATTTTTCTCAATAATAAAAAGAGCTTTAATAATATTTTGGTTGGAAAAAAAGATTTTCCCTGACGTATATATTTGCTGAAAATCTTTTCTGCTTTTTATTCTTTCTTCAGATGAAAGACCAAATTGTTTCAAATGAATTATTTCTCATCGCTAACAGTTAATTTTTTTCTACCCTTTGATCTTCTTCTGGCCAGAACTTTTCTGCCATTTTTGGTCTTCATTCTTTCTCTAAAGCCATGCTTATTCTTTCTTTTTCTATTGCTTGGCTGGTAAGTTCTCTTCATTTATTACTCCTTTTTCAAAAGACTTTAAAAATAAGTATTGATATTATTATAAACAAGATAAAATCATTTCAACGAAACCAACTCAACATTAAAAAATTATTAATTTTTATAAGAATTAATTTGCACGGCTCAATATTACTTCCTATTTTTTCACTGGGTTAGATGGTCAAAATTAATGTGAATATCTTGTGGATAATTTAATTTTGTGAAAATGTTTCACAGCACATCTCAACCCCAGCTCAGGGCGACAAAGTTTGATCACTGTGGACTCATTTAAAGGAAATGGCCGTAAGTGGTTAATTTATAACCAATTACAGGTCGATATTTAATGTGGATATCTTGTGAATGAAAATTTTTACATCTCTCTTGCTAAGAATATTCAATTTTTTATTAAATACATTTAAACTTTTTTGATTGTGGATAATTCATTATGCTTAATACTGTAATTTTTGAAAAAAACATTGTCTCTGAACATGAAATACTTTGGAAAGAATGTTTAAAAATCATCAAGCAAAACGTAACTTTGATGACTTATAATACATGGTTTCAGCCTATCAAATCATTAGATATAAAAAATTCTGTTTTAACCGTTCAGCTTCCCAGTCAATTTTTCTGGGAATGGATTGATGAGCATTTCAACACCTTAATAAACAAAACTATTCATGAAGTCTTGGGTGAAGATGCAAAATTAGCTTATGTAATTAATGAAGAAAAAGAATCTAATGAAAGGATGAGCAAACCGGTTCAATTATCCCAACCTGCAGCAATAAAAAGTAAACCTGAATTTGAAACGTATTTAAACTCAAGGTATACTTTTGAAAATTTTATTAAAGGAGAAGGAAATCAGTTGGCGCGGGCAGCAGCAAGCGCCATCAGCGATAATCCGGGAGGAACTTCTTTTAATCCATTTTTTGTTTATGGCGGCGTTGGCCTGGGTAAAACTCATTTAATTCAGGCATTAGGAAATAAAATAGTTAAAAACTTTCCGCAAAAAAGAATTATATATCTTTCTTCCGATATTTTTACAGTAGAATTTGTCGAGGCAATTCAATCAAACAAAGTTAATGAGTTCTCCAGCTTTTACAGGAATATGGATGTTCTTATTATTGATGACATTCAATTTCTTATTGGAAAAGAAAAAACTCAGGATCTTTTCTTTCATATCTTTAACACACTGCATCAATCAAAAAAACAAATTGTGCTTTCCAGCGATAAAGCACCAAAAGATTTAAAAGGTTTGGATGACCGTTTAATATCACGATTTCAGTGGGGACTGCCTGCTGATATTCAGCCGCCAGAACTAGAGACAAGAATCGCTATTTTAAAAAGAAATCCGAAGATTTCGGAATGGCTGTTGCGAATGACATTTTAGAATATATTGCCAACAATATAACTTCTAATATTCGTGAACTCGAGGGCTGTTTAATAAAATTATTAGCTAATTCATCTCTCAATTCAAAAGAAATTAACCTGGACTTAGCAAAAAAGACAGTAAAAGAAATAGCAACCGACAGGAAAGTAAATATTACTATTGAAATGATTACAAAGAATGTTTGTTCTTATCTTAAAGTGGACGAAAACAAAATAAGGGACAAAACCAGGAAGAAAGAGATCGTCCTGGCAAGACAGATCGCAATGTATCTTTCAAAAGAATTAACAAAATCATCTTTAAAAACAATCGGGCTGCATTTTGGAGGAAGGGATCATTCGACAGTAATTCATTCCTGCTCTTCAATTGAAGATATGAAAACAAAAGATACTATTCTCAACGAAATTATTGAAAATTTAAAGAACCAGATTGAAATAAGTTCATCTTAAAAAATGTTTTTGATCCAATTCAATCAGATAGAATTGAAGCTCCTTTACAAGGAGCTTTTTTTATGAAAAGAATTTTTCAAATAAACAGTTAATTTTTCATTGTGTAAAACTTGTTAATGTCTGCAACTTAATTTGTTGAAAAGGCTTTGCTTATACACAGACTGTTAATAACCTTTAGTTTTAAGAAAAGTAGTCAACACTCTAAGCATTATATTAATTTGTTTATTTTAATGTATTGTAAATAAAAAGATATAGTTAACATATCCACACTATTATTATTACTATTAATTTAAAACTATATATTAATTAATAATTATAATGTTGTCAGTAACTCCCAAGCATCTTAAGAAAATTGTAGCATAACTATAATTTTTATCATTGAGAATGTTGAGTAATATTACTATTTTAAGGCATTTAAAAGGAGATTTTATAAATGAAATTCAAAGTTAACAGTAAAGTTTTAGAAAAGCTTCTTTCTAAAATAATTCCGGCTGTACCAACCCGTACACCAATGCCTATTTTAGAAAACTTTCTGTTTGATATTCATGACGGACTGCTTACTGTTAGTGCAACCGATCTTGAAATATCTATAAGATCTTCTATTAATGTAGCTGCGGATGAAAACATACAGATGGTTATTCCTGCAAAGCTTTTATATGACATTATACGCTCTTTAGGTGATACCCAAATTAATTTTGAAACGGAACAAAATTCAAAATTAAAATTGACAACCGATAACGGTGTTTATAATATCGGTTTTTCTTCACATGAAGATTTTCCAGAGATCCCGGCTATCGCCAGAGATAAAGAAATTATATTGAATGGATCTGATATTAAAAAAGCAATAGATCAAACTTCTTTTGCAATGAGCAAGGAAGATATGAGGCCGGCAATGACCGGAACATTGCTTGAATTTTCGGAAGAAGGTTTGAGGTTTGTAACAACAGACGGCCACAGGCTCGTAAAATATGTGAATAAATCGATAACATCGGAAAAAGAAGAACAGTACATCATACCCGAAAGGGCTATATCTGTCCTTTCAAAGCAGCTGTCGGATAGTGATGTTAAAATATATTTAAGTAAAACAAATATTATGGTTCAGTTGGTTGATGTTGAATTCATCTCCCGTTTGATTGGAGAAAAATATCCTTCTTATAATAGCGTTATCCCGATGGAAAATGAAAATATACTTAAGGTAAAAACCGTTGATATTTTATCAACAGTGAAAAGGATGATGCTCTTTTCAACATCTAACTCCAAGCAGGTAAAATTTTCAATCAAAAACGATAATCTGGAAATATCGGCTGAAGACATCGATCATGGCTCAAACGCAAAGGAGAATGTTTTTTGTGAATATAAAGGAGAACCGATGGATATAGGGTTTAATACAGCTTATGTTAATGATATTTTAACACATGTAAACAAGGAGGAAATAATATTCAAATTACATTCCCCTACTAAAGCTTGTATAATAGAACCGTTGGAAAATGAAGAGAATGAAGAGTTGATGCTGCTTCTTATGCCCGTACGATTAAATAATTAAAATATGATTCTTTCCTCAATTTATTTAAAAAATTTTAGAAGCCACAAAAACACAAATTTAAATTTTTCCGAAAAAATAAATTATATAGTAGGAGGAAACGGGCAAGGGAAAACATCTATTCTGGAATCAATTTATTTTTTATGTACGACCAAAGGATATAATTCAAAAACAGATAACGAAGTGACAAGGTTTAATGAAAAAGGATTTGAAATAAAAGGTTCTTTTAAAGATTTAACTGAAAATGATATAAGAATTTATTTTTCTTTAGAAGAAAACAAAAAATATTATTTTCAAAACGGCAAATTGATTAATCGTCTTTCGGATGTAATTGGTAAATTCCCTGTGGTTATTTTAACCCCCGCGGATCACTCAATCACCCAGGGTTCTCCCGGCGATAGAAGAAAATTTGTAGACTCGGTTATATCTCAGTCAAGCGAAACATATTTAAAATTATTGTTGGATTTTAATCGTACTCTCAGGCAGCGCTCTTCACTTTTAACCCGGATAAAAGAACAATACAGAAAATCACAAGCTGCATATAATGAGCTGGATGCATGGACAACAAAATTAGTTGAAACCGGAACGGAAATAATTGAACATAGAATAAAATTTATAGAAGAGTTTAACTATTATGTTGTAGAATCATATAGAAAAATTATTGGAACAGACGAAGTTCCCGCAGTCTATTATTTGTTCTTAGAAGGAAAGAAAAAATACGAAAATCAGAAAATGATAAAGGAAGAATTTTATAAACTAATTAATGCTAAAAGAGAAGAAGAACTAAGAAGGGCAGGCAATTTGGTCGGACCGCAGCGCGATGAATATCTCTTTGAAATAAATAATAAAGAATTAAAATTATTTGGTTCGCAGGGACAGCATAAAACTTTTCAAATAGCTTTAAAATTTGCCCAATTTTTTTATTTAAAAGAAAAAACAGGAAAAACACCTCTGTTTTTGCTGGATGATGTTTTTGGTGAGCTGGATACAAACCGTTCTTTAAGAACGAGCGAATATTTAAGAGAAACGGGCCAGGCATTTATTACCTTAACAGATTTTTCAAATATGTCGTTTCTTAAAATTAATGAGAAAGATACCCTCGTGAGACTGAAACAGGGAGAGGTAGTTTATGCATAACGGTTTCATCAGTCTGGGGGAAGCAATTGAAAGAGATCCTTCTCTTGGAATTTTAAGGAATTCAATTAAAGATTTTGACGTAGTAGATAATTTTTATGAAATATTCAAAGATTTTGAAAAAATAGCAGTTCCTGTAAAAGTAAAAAAGAATGTTCTTTTTTTAAGAGTTGAAAACTCTGTCTGGAGAAGTGAATTAAAGTTTAAAGAACAAACTATTATTGAAAAAATAAATGATTTTTTGAAAGAAGAAAGAATAAAAAAAATAAAGTTCGTCTCATAAGTATTTATTAAATTAAGATGGATTGAAAAACATATGGCAAACGCTAAACCTAGTAGTGATTATAGTGCTAAAAATATTAATGTATTAAAAGGGCTTGAAGCGGTCCGTAAAAGACCGGCAATGTATATCGGCGATGTAAGTTCAAGGGGCCTTCATCATTTAGTTAACGAAGTGGTTGATAACGGGATTGATGAAGCCTTGGCAGGTTATGCTGACTATATTGAAGTTATTATAAACAAAGACGAATCTATTACTGTCGTCGATAACGGCAGGGGAATTCCGGTAGACATACACCCCATAGAAAAACGATCCGCATTGGAAGTTGTTATGACTATGCTGCACGCGGGCGGGAAGTTTGACAAAAACACATATAAAGTGTCGGGCGGGTTGCACGGAGTTGGCGTTTCGGTTGTAAATGCACTTTCGGAATGGCTAAAGGTTGAAGTTATAAGGGATGGAAAAATATATTTTCAGGAATACCACCGGGGACAGCCTTTAAAGCCGGTTAAAGAAATCGGGAAAGCAAAAAAGAATGAAACAGGAACAACGGTAACCTTTTTACCCGATAAAGAAATCTTCAAGGTAATCTCCTTCAAGTTTGATACTTTGGCCGAAAGAATGAGAGAGCTCGCATATCTTAACAAAGAAATCTCTATTAAAATAATTGATACTCGAAACGGCGGGGAAGAAGAAACATTTCATTTTAAAGGGGGATTAATCGAATTTGTAAAATACCTGGACGCATCAAGGGAGCCGATGCATAAAACGGTTTATATTGAAGGTGAAAAAGACAATACTCCTATTGAAGTTGCATTTCAGTATAACGGCTCTTACAGTGAAAATATTTTTTCCTATGTTAATGATATAAATACTTCTGAAGGCGGAACACACCTCGTTGGATTTAAAACTGCTTTGACAAGAACTTTTAACAACTATGCTTCTAAAAACAACCTTGTTAAAGAAGGAAAAATTACTCTAACAGGAGACGATTTCAGAGAAGGGCTTACTGCTGTAATTTCCATTAAAGTTGCCGAACCGCAGTTTGAGGGGCAGACAAAAACAAAGCTTGGTAACAGTGAAGTAAAATCTGCTGTTGAAACTTTGGTTGGTGAAAAACTCTCGGAATATTTGGAAGAAAATCCTTCCGTTGGCAAGAAGATTATTGAAAAATGTCTGCGTGCAGCCGAAGCAAGAGAAGCAGCTCGAAAAGCCCGGGATTTGGCCAGACGAAAGAATGCTTTGGATACTATGAATCTTCCCGGTAAGCTTGCCGATTGTTCCATAACAGATCCGGAGCATTGTGAAATTTATATTGTTGAAGGTGATTCTGCCGGGGGTTCTGCAAAACAGGGAAGGGACAGAAGATTCCAGGCGATTCTCCCCCTAAGAGGGAAAATATTAAATGTTGAAAAAGCTAAGCTGAATAAAATTTTAGAGAATAATGAAATTAAAGCAATTATTTCTGCTGTCGGTGCGGGCCTGGGTGCTGATTTCGATCAAACAAAAGCAAGATATGGAAAAATAATTTTAATGACAGATGCTGATGTGGATGGAAGTCATATAAGAACGCTGCTGCTTACTTTCTTGTATAGACATATGAAAGACTTAATAACCGCAGGAAAAGTATATATTGCACAGCCGCCGCTATATAAAATAAAAAAAGGGAAAGAAGAACACTATGCTTTTGATGATAACGAAAGGGATGAGATATTAAAAAGATTTAAATTAAATGGAAAGGATAATAATAACTCCGAAGAACCCGCTGAAGAAACATTAGAAGAAGGTTCTGTAAAAGGTGTTAATATTTCCAGGTATAAGGGACTTGGAGAAATGAATCCTGAGCAATTATGGACAACAACAATGAACCCTGAAACCAGAACAGTTCTTCAAGTTACTCTAGAAAGTGCTGCAACTGCAGATAAAATTTTTGAAACGCTTATGGGCGATGATGTTGAACCTAGACGTGAGTTCATTGAAAAGAATGCAAAGTATGTAAGAAATTTGGATATCTAAAGCCTCCAAAGTATAAGGCATACATTTGTGCACACAAATTAAGCAATATATATTAAAAGTTTTAATAATTAAATATTGAAAATTTTTTATTGATGAAGCAGAAAGATTATGGCAACAATTTTTGAAAAAATAGTACCCGTCTCTTTGGAAGAAGAGATGAAGTCTTCATATATCGATTATTCAATGTCGGTAATTGTAGCCCGGGCATTGCCTGATGTCAGGGATGGATTAAAGCCGGTTCACAGAAGAGTTTTGTATGGAATGCATGAGCTGGGTATGGCTTATAATAAGCCATATAAAAAATCCGCAAGAATAGTTGGTGAAGTTCTTGGTAAATTTCATCCGCATGGCGATACTGCAGTATACGATTCAATGGTAAGAATGGTGCAGGATTTTTCGCTCCGTTATCCCTTGGTAGACGGACAGGGAAACTTCGGCTCGGTCGATGGAGATTCTCCTGCAGCAATGAGATATACCGAGGCAAGGCTTGCAAGAATTTCTGAGGAAATGCTTAGAGATCTTGATAAAAACACCGTGGATTTTGCTCCTAACTTTGATGATTCTTTACAGGAACCGGTCGTTCTTCCATCTTATCTGCCGAATCTTTTAATAAATGGTGCAAGCGGTATAGCTGTGGGTATGGCAACCAACATTCCCCCGCATAATATCGGAGAAGTTATTGACGGTATAATTGCAATGATTAAAAACCCGGATATAACTTCTGAAAAATTAATGAAATTTGTTATTGCCCCCGATTTTCCTACGGCAGGCATTATTTATGGTTATTCCGGCGTTAAAGATGCCTACCTGACCGGCAGGGGAAAAATAATTGTGCGGGCAAAAGCAAATATTGAAACACTTAAAAATAACCGCGAAAATATTATTATAACCGAACTTCCTTACCAGGTTAACAAAGCTAATTTAATTGAAAAAATAGCAGAGTTAGTGAGAGCAAATAAGATTGGCGACATTTCTAATATAAGGGATGAATCCGATAGAGACGGTATGAGAGTGGTTATCGAATTAAAAAGGGATGCACAGCCGCCGGTAGTGCTTAACCAGCTGTTTAAGCATACACAAATGCAGACTACCTTCGGCGTAATAATGCTTGCCCTTGTTAACGGGATACCGAAAGTCCTCACCCTTAAAGAAACAATGCAGCATTTTATTGCACATAGAATGGATGTCCTCATAAAAAGGACAAAATATGAGCTTGATGCTGCCGAGAGAAGGGCGCATATACTTGAAGGATATATAATTGCTCTCGATAATATTGATGAAGTTATTGATACAATCAAAAAATCAAAAGATGTTGAGACTGCAAAAAATAATTTGATTAGGAAGTTTAAGTTATCTGAGATCCAGGCAAAAGCAATTCTTGATATGCGTCTGCAGAGATTAACTGGATTAGAAAGAAAGAAGATCGAAGACGAATACAAAGAGGTTATTAAGCTGATTGAAAAATTAAAAGGGATTTTAGAAAGTGAAGAGAAGAGATATCTTATTATTAAAGATGAATTACTTTTAATTAAAGAGAGATATGGTGATGCAAGAAGAACTGAAATTATTCATGACTATGAAGAATTTTCTCTGGAAGATATAATTGCGGAAGAAGATGTTGTAGTTACAATTTCCCATAGCGGCTTTATTAAAAGATTTCCTGTCAGCGGTTACCGGAGGCAGGGAAGAGGAGGAAAAGGAGTAACCGGTGCCGGTACAAAAGAAGATGACTTTATTGAGCATATGTTTATTGCATCAACGCATCAATATATTTTATTCTTTACCGATAGAGGGAAATGTTATTGGCTTAAAGTTCATGAAATTCCCGAGGGGGGAAGAACTTCTAAGGGAAGATCTATAATTAATTTACTTGAAAAAGATAAAGATGAAAACATAACTGCTTTTGTTGCTGTAAAAGAATTTAACGATTCTCATTATCTAATTATGGCGACACAGCAGGGAACCATAAAGAAGACAGTCCTTTCTGCTTATGGCAATGTCCGGAAAGGCGGAATAAATGCAATAAATCTTAATAAAGATGACAAACTAATTGAAGTTAAAATGACAGACGGAACCAACGATATTGTTCTTGGAACAAGAAACGGCTTTGCCACCAGGTTTAATGAAAAAGATGTTAGAGATATGGGAAGAACAGCTACCGGGGTAAGAGGCGTTAAGCTAGGCAAAGAGGATAGAGTTGTAAGTCTGCTTGTAATTAAACGGCAAGGGACAATTCTGGTTGTAACTGAAAAAGGTTATGGAAAACGTTCGGACATAAATGATTATAGAATTACGAGGCGCGGCGGCAAAGGTGTAATAACCGTTAAAACAAGTGAAAAGGTTGGAAAAATGATCGCCATGATGGAAGTACAGGACAATGACGAACTGGTTATTATCTCGGTTCATGGAATGGTAATAAGACAAAGCGTTAAAGATATGAGAGTAATGGGAAGAAACACACAAGGTGTTCGGGTAATCAGACTAAATGAAGGAGATGGAATAGCAGACATTGCTAAAGTCATTTCCGAAGATGAAGAAGAAGCCCAAATAGTTCTTGAATAAATTTTTTATCTCTCTGCATAAAGCAGTGTTCAAATATAAATTACAGGATTGCAAAATCAGCATTTAAACTATAGTCATATGCGCAAAAGGTTTTCAAAAAAGTAAATGTTGCCTTATTAACTAAATTATTATTTAAGTTACAGACGAATTTTATATTTCAATGGAGCTTATCCAGGTTGACAAATTATGTCTACATAACTATTTTTCGCCAAACAAATATTCATTTCATATGGATTTGTCCCCGCAGAAAATTTTTAAACAGGTAAAGATTCTTTATTATTTTTCCGTTTCAAATAATTATCTAATTAAAAACTAAAAAGGAGAAGCCTAATGAAGAAAGCATTGTTACCGGCAATTGTTCTACTTTTGTTTTTTAGTTCTACCGTTTTTGCTCAATTACCATTTAAATTAGGTGCGAAAGTAGGTGTGAATTTTGGAAGCGCCTCATATGATCCGGATTTACCTTCGTTTCTTAGTAAGTCAGGCCACACCGGTTTAGTTTTTAATGCAATTGTTGAATTAGGCTTTATTCCTATGTTGGCGTTACAAATTGAGCCGGGCTATATTCAAAACGGTTCGGAAATTAGCGGCCCGTTATTTCAGGATCAATTCGGGCAAAGTGTTAGCGGGAAGATTACAAACAAAGTCTCTTATTTGGAAATTCCAATCTTATTGAAGTTAAAAATTCCAACTCCGGGAGGAGTTTCTCCTTATGTTTATGCAGGGCCTGACATAGCTTTTTTGTTATCAGCTAATGAAACCGATGAACCTAATGGATATCCTTCAAGCGATAGTGACCAAAAGGATTTTACTTCTTCTACCAATTTTGGATTAGATCTTGGCGCAGGGGTAGGTTTTAATGTGGCTCCGCTTATTTCTTTGATTGTAGATGCCAGGTATGCTTTGGGATTATCGAATGTTTTGAGCGATAAAGGTCAGCAGCAGTCCGGAAGTAATCAAAAGGTGAAAACCAAAGGTTTCCAGATAGCCGCCGGTGTAATGTTCGGACTATAAAGAATTTATTTGCATAACCTATATTTATAAGGCGAAAGCATCCCTTTCGCCTTTTTATTTAATAGTCATTTTTAATGATTCTAAATTTGCTTCAATAGTTTTATCCAGGTCTTCTTTTGAATGTGCAGTTGATATAAACAATGCTTCAAACTGCGAGGGGGGTAAATAAATTCCTCTCTTCAGCATTTCATTAAAATATTTTCCAAATAGATCGGTTTTTGATTTTACCGCAGTTTTAAAATCATTAACCGCTTCTTCAATAAAGAACAAAGTAAGCATTGAGCCAACCCTGTTTATAATAAAATTTTTGCCTAAAGATTTTAGGTTATCTTTTAATCCGTTTTCAAGGTAAGAAGATTTTTCCTCAAGTTTTATATAAAGATCAGGGCTATTCTTTATATAATTTAATGCAGCATAACCTGCGGCCATGGCTAAAGGATTTCCGCTTAAAGTTCCTGCCTGGTAAACCGGCCCGCTTGGTGCTATCATTTCCATTATTTCTTTTTTGCCTCCGAAAGCACCGACCGGTAGGCCTCCGCCGATAATCTTTCCGAAAGTTGATAAATCAGGCTTTATGCGGAACAATTCCTGGGCTCCTCCTTTTGCAACTCTAAAACCGCTCATAACTTCGTCGAAGATCAAAACTACTTTTTCTTCGCTGCAGATAATTCTTAATTCGTTTAAGAATCTTTTTGATGCTTTAACAACCCCCATATTTCCGGCAACTGGTTCAATGATAATTGCTGCAATAAGATTTCTATTTGCTTTTATTAATTTTTTTACCGATTCAATATCATTATAATCTGCAATCAGAGTATCTGCTGCATTTCCTTTTGTAACACCGGGGCTGGTCGGTATTCCAAGAGTTAATGCTCCGGAACCGGCTTTAATTAAAAAGAAATCTGCATGCCCGTGATAGCATCCTTCAAACTTTATAATTTTCTCTTTGCCTGTATAACCGCGGGCTGCCCTTACGGCACTCATTGTTGCTTCTGTTCCGCTGTTCACCATTCTAACTAATTCAATAGAAGGTACCAATTCCGTGATCAATTTAGCCGTATTAACTTCAAGCTCCGAAGGAGCTCCAAAGCTGGTCCCGTTTTCAATTGCTTTGAGCAACGCCTCTTTAATGAAATCCGGGTTATGGCCGAATAAATGTGGTCCCCAGCTCCCGATATAGTCAATAAATTCATTTCCATCGACATCAAATATTTTTGAACCATCTCCTTTTTTTATAAACAAAGGGTTTCCGCCGACTGATTTAAAAGCTCTAACAGGAGAATTTACACCTCCCGGTATATATTTTTTTGCTTCATTGAACAATTGTTCACTTATTGTGGTTACCATTTTATGCTCTCGAGTTTCTTTAAAATTTTTTACAATGTTTAATTGGATATTTATTTATAATAAAAACAGTTACTTCAGTTTCGAAGATGTTTAGGAATTAATATATAATATTTTAATCTCCGAAAACATTCAGCATAATTGTATCACCCTTTTTCCATTATAATTACAGTAATTTCCGGTGTAGAATTATATCTTACAGGAGCTATCGACATACCCAATCCCCTGGTTACAACCATTAATAGCTTATTCCCCTTCTCATTAGTAAAATGGAAATCTCCTCTAACATAAGGACCTTCAAGCAAGGTAGGGGTTAAATTTTTAAATGGGAAAAGAAAAGTAATTTGCCCTCCGTGAGTATGTCCTGCAAGGTAAAGATCATAGTTATATTTTAAAGCGGCGTCTGCTATAAAACCTCTCGGCTGATGGGCGAGAAGAATTTTTAAACTATAATTATTATTTAACTTTGCCAGGCTGTCCAATTTATCAGCCGGGATCCTTTCAACATAAGTATTTGTAACAAAAGTGATTTCTATTTTGGCGCTATCAACATTTATATATTCTTTTCCCGTCATTTACCATTTCTATTCCATGGTATTTTAGAGCCGATTCCACTTCATTTAAGCTTCTTGAATAATTATTATGATATGCCCAATTATCATGGTCGCCGACACATGAATAAATTCCAAACTTTGATTTAATTTTGCCTATGTATTCTGCTGCTTCATCAATATAATCCGGCGTAGAAGTAATAACATCGCCGCCTATTAAAACAAGGTCTGGATGTGTTGAATTCACTTTATCGATATATTTTGTGAGCCTGGCTTTATTCGTGTATCTATCGGCCTGAATATCGGATATAAACGTTAATCTAAAATTATTTAAGGCTTCCGGCAAATCTTTTTTTTTGTATTCTATTATTCTTATCGAAACAGAATACTCATCATGGATTATTCTAATCGGAACATAAAGCAGAAAAAAAGCAGTAACAAATAATATTGCTTTTGTTTCCAGCGACAATAGTTTTTGTTTATGTTTTTTCCATACAGGAAATGTGAAAATTTTAAGAACATCTATTATCAAAAAAAATAAGTCGGAATTTACGACTATAAATAAACCGGTCCAGAAAGGGTATATTAAGAAATAATCGAAAAAGAAATTTTGCGGGACCCAAACATAAGTATTTGAAATAGCGGCATAACTCCAGTTAAAAATTAAAAACAAAGGATATAAATTAATCCATATAAGGAATATTGCTAAAGTTGTGTTTCTTTTATGTGGTGGAATTTTTGGGAAAACATTTTTAACTGTTTTTAAAATCTTTTTCGTGAAATAGTATTCAACTATGAATATTAATATGGAAGCTGCAAAAATGAGGATTATGTTTCGCATTCAGTATATGGTGATGAAAAATAATTTAAAGTTATTTATTTAAATAAAGCTTCTCTTCAATAGAAGAGTTATTCAGGGAGTAATCTACTAATGATCTTTTTCATTTTTTCAAAATGAGTTCCCTGCCAGTAAATCTTATCACAATTAGTACAGTACCAAAAATTTGTCTGTATCTTCTTTACTTTCAAAGGAATTCTTCCGAGAATACTTTCATTATCGATTTTTTCCAGCTTAGTATTGCATTCCAGGCATCTCTCAAATTCATGCATTTGATTTATTAAATTGAATCTCTCCGTCACTTCCTTCAATTGTAATTCAGGTTTTTGATTTCTAATCCAGTAGCCGTGAGTTACTTTGTTTCTTTTCAGAATTCCTCTATCCCTTGTTAAGATTGTCCTTTTTTCAAATAAAGAAATATTTACAATCTCATCATCTTTATAATCATTTTTATATTGAGTATCGAAGCCGGTCATCCGCAAATACCTTGCTAATTTTCCGAGATGAACATCCAGTATAAATTTTGGGTTTCGCAATGGTTCTGCTCTTAAATGCTGAATGCCGGAGATGTCAAAAGATTCAAAAACAGGGTAGACGCTTATATCATCTTTATCATTTACCATATAGGAGAAATCAACTGAATTTCCATTGACTAAAATTAAATCTACCTCAGAATGGGGAACTCCCAAAGATTCAACAAGATCTTTTATTGAAGTGTGGCTTAAATACTTATGCTC
Source organism: uncultured Bacteroidota bacterium (assembly GCA_963782475.1). GTDB lineage: Bacteria > Bacteroidota > Ignavibacteria > Ignavibacteriales > Ignavibacteriaceae > CAVQBP01. Next base: position 16,671 of record CAWAJW010000018.1, on the reverse strand, counting down.
GAACCGGGTCTTTCTTTTTTCTTGGGGCAGGAAGTCATTTAATTCTTCGTAGAATCGGAAGTAAACAGTTTTCATTTTAACATTAAATATTCATTCAATCATAAAGCTTTTAAAAGGATACGGTATAAAACTTTGAACCGGATTGCTGCACTTACTCCTGAATTTGAACCTGAACTTTGCCGTTTACCTAATTTTGATATGCAGCTCTCTTAGCTGTTCTTCGCTGACAGTAGAGGGTGCATCATCCATTAAGGAAACACCGCTGGCTGTCTTTGGAAATGCAATCACATCACGAATCGAGTTTTCACCTGCAAAAATCATTGCCATTCTATCGAATCCAAAAGCAATACCCCCGTGGGGAGGAGCGCCATATTTAAAAGCATTCATTAAAAATCCAAATTTATATTCCGCTTCTTCATCGGAAATACCCAGCGCTTTAAACATTTTTGCCTGTAATTCAGCATTATGAATTCTAATGCTTCCGCCGGCAACTTCACTTCCGTTTAAAACTAGATCATAAGCGCGGGCACGGACTCTGGAAGGATCAGATTCCATGTATTGAACGTCTTCAAGCCTTGGAGAAGTAAAAGGATGATGCATTGCATAGAAGCGTTTTGTCTCTTCATCCCATTCAAAAAGAGGAAAATCTGTAACCCATAATAATTGGGGGATTGAATCTTTTTTTATTAGATCTAATCTCCGGGCCATTTCCAGCCTCAGCTGTCCCATAATTGATAATGCTTTTAACTTTTGCCCCGAGAGAATAAAAATTAAATCTCCCGGTTTAGCATTTAATTTTTCAATTAAATTCTTCTTCTCTTCTGGAGATAAAAACTTAGCAACCGGAGCTTCGAGCTCGGTTCCTGAGCCAGATTCTTTAACACGCATCCAGATCAACCCGCCGGCACCCAGTTTCTTAACAAAATCTGTTAAAACATCAAGCTGGTTTCTTGTATATTCGCCGCATCCGGGGGCAACCAATCCTGATATTATTCCTTTATTTTCTATTTGTTCTTTAAAAACCTTAAATCCGGTATTAGCAAATATATCGTTCAAAGTAATCATACCGAGAGCAAACCGCAGGTCAGGCTTATCAATTCCATATTTTTCCATAGCTTCATCAAACGATAACCTGGGAAGCGGAAGCTTTAATTCTTTTCCCCAAATCTCTTTGAAAAAAATTTTCATTAATCCTTCAACTACTTCAAAAATATCTTCCTGGTCAATAAAGGACATTTCAACATCTATCTGGGTAAATTCGGGCTGCCTGTCTGCACGCAGATCTTCATCTCTGAAGCATTTAACTATCTGGAAGTATCTGTCCAGACCGGAGACCATCAGAATTTGCTTATAGGTTTGGGGAGATTGGGGCAAAGCGTAAAATTTTCCTTTATGAATTCTGCTTGGAACAAGGTAATCTCTTGCTCCTTCCGGGGTACTTTTCATAAGAACCGGTGTTTCAACCTCAACAAAATTTTTGCGATCAAAATAAAGGCGCGTTAACTGATACATTTTATGACGTAAAAGAAGATTTTTCTGTACAGCATTTCTTCTTAAATCAAGGTAACGGTATTTTAATCTTATATCCTCACTTGTTTCAATTTTATCTTTAATAGGAAACGGCGGAGTTTTTGCTTCATTTAAAATAACCAGCTTATTTGCCATTACATCTATATGACCGGTGGCTATGTCGGAATTATCTGTTTCGGGCGGTCTTTTTCTTACTATGCCTTCAATAGAAATAACATATTCATTTCTTAAGTTCCCGGCTTCCCGGTGAGCTTTTTCATTAAAGCTAGGTTCAAAAACAATTTGCGTAATTCCATAACGATCACGTAAATCGATAAAGATTAAGCCTCCTAAATCACGTCTTGTATCAACCCATCCATTTAAAACGACATTTTCGCCGATATTAGATTGTCTTAGCTCTCCGCAAGTATGAGTTCTTATTTTGAATTCCATTTGGTAAAAATTACTCCGAAAATGAGAAAAATTTAGCTTATAAAAATAATTAATTAAAAAAGGGTAAACAAATGCTTTTAATTTCCTCAAAACAGTGATTTCGGATATAACGTTAAAATTGTTTTGTGATAATAAACATTAGAAATTTTATTTTATCCATTGCTCACAGAAATTAATCTCTAGCATTAACATATTATCGGTGTAGTTAAAATAAATTTGCAATTTTTAATAAGGAGATTACATATGAAAAAGATTCTGAATTTTATATCAATGTTTGCAATATCTTTTCTAATGGTGAGCGCCTATTCTTTTGCTCAAAATAACCAGCAAAACCAGAGGAATCATAAGAATATGAAAAATGAAAATACAGCTCAATCCGATACTAATTATGCCAACTCTATGGCATACTATAAATATGCTGAAAAAAATATAATTACAGATAAGAGTAAAGATGAAAGCTATAAAGGCAAATTTCATGATCAAAACAATACAGGGGAATCAAGCTCAAATGAGAATATGAAATCATCGAATAACCAAATGATGAGCTCAAACAACATGATGATGGATAGTACTAAACATAAAATGGGAAAGAAAAAAAGTATGTGGGATACAACTAAATCAAAAACCCATAAAAGCTGGAAGAAAAAATCGAATAAAATGAGAGACACTACAAAAAGCAAAGGTTATTAATCTTAATCCTCTTATTAAGTTTATAAAATGTCTTAAAGATTGAGAAAGAAGAAGGACTTTTTTCTTTGATTTTTAAGACATTTTTTTTAACAGGAATATCTTACAATTACTTTTCCCTGAATGTTCATAAATATTTGTAAATTAATTCTATGAATATTGTAGAATTAATAAGAAAGAAAAGAAACGGGACCCAATTGACCCGCCAGGAAATAAACCACCTCATTTCTGCTTATACAAAGAATAAAATTCCCGATTATCAATTTTCTGCTTTTCTAATGGCAGTTTTTCTTAAGGGTTTGAATGAGGAAGAGACTTCGGTGCTAACTGAATCTATGATAAATAGCGGCATAACAGTAAATCTTAATTCAATTCAAGGAGCTAAAATTGATAAACATTCCACCGGGGGAGTAGGCGATAAAACTTCTTTAATTATAGCGCCGGTTGCAGCAGCTGCAGGAATAAATGTCCCGATGATTTCGGGGCGTGGGCTCGGCCATACCGGCGGAACTCTCGACAAGCTCGAATCAATTCCCGGCTTCAATATCAATTTAAATTTGTCCGAATATAAATCGATCCTTAAAAAAGCCGGAGCGGTTTTGATAGGGCAGACCAAGGATATTGCCCCTGCGGATAAATTAATTTATTCTTTAAGAGATGTTACGGCAACTGTTGAATCGATCCCTTTAATTACCGCCAGTATAATGAGCAAAAAAATTGCCGAAGGTATTGACGGGCTCGTTCTTGATGTAAAAACCGGCAGCGGCGCCTTTATGCAGAAAATGAATGATGCGGTAATGTTAGCGGATTCTTTAATTAATACTGCAAAGTCTTTCAATAAAAAAGTTGTAGCATTTATAACAGATATGAACCAGCCGTTAGGTAATTATATCGGCAACTGGCTGGAGGTTTATGAATCAATTAAAGTTTTAAAAGGTGAAATGAAAGGAGATCTGCTTCAGCTCAGTCTGGTTTTAGCTGGAGCAATGATTTATCTTGGAAATAAAGCGCCGTCGATTAAAGAAGGAACTATTATTGCCCGGGAATTAATCTCTAACGGTAAAGCATTTGAAAAATTCCTTGAAATCGTTAGGCTCCAAAATGGAGATACGGCTTATATTATTAATATGGACAAACATCCGGGGGCTAAATTCATCCGGGAAATAAAAGCAAAGGAAGAAGGATATTTAAAACAGATCAATAATTATGAAATAGGAATGGCTTCGGTGCTTCTTGGTGCCGGAAGAGCAAAGATAAATGATAAAATTGATTATAAAGCCGGGATTATTTTTTATCCCAAAATAGGAGACAAAATAAACAGAGGAGATCTAATTGCCGAACTCCATTCTTCATCAAAAGAAAGAATAAAAGAAGCCGAAGTTAAAATCAGCGGCTCACTTCTATTTTCAGATCGGAAAGTCAGAAGGCCGAAGCTGATTAAAAAAATATTGAATGATATTTAATTTAGCCGATTTTTACTTTTCTTGCTATTCTTATCATTGTATCTAATGATTTCTTAACGTCCTCATCTGTAGTTGCCCATGAGCAAATGCTTATTCTCATTGCCGTTTTCCCCTGCCAAACAGTTCCGCCGCACCAGCAGGTGCCGTCATTTTGAATTTTGTTAATTATTAATTTTGTTTCATCAGGACTGCCGAAAGAAACCAGCACCTGGTTTATTACTACTTCATTTAGTATTTCAAAGCCGGATGCTTTTAAACCTTCGGCAAATATATCAGCATAATTGCAGGTTCTTTCAACTAATCCGGCTAAACCTGAACGTCCGAGAGAATATAAAGCCGCCCAGACTTCAATTCCACGTGAACGTCTCGATAACTCGGGACAAAATTGGGAAGGTTCACGGTGCTCTCCCTGGGGTAAATAGGCTGCTGTTAATGACATTGCTGATCTGAGTGATTCGTGATCTCTAACAAATGCCAAACCGGAATCGTAAGGTACATTGAGCCATTTATGCGCATCGGTTGCCCAGGAATCAGCAAGATTGATTCCCTCAGTTAAATATCTTTTTGATGGAGCAGCAGAAGCCCATAAACCGAAGGCGCCATCTACGTGTACCCATGCATTCGATTCATGGGCGATTCCGCAAATTTCTTTTATAGGATCAAAAGACCCGGTATTAACATTTCCCGCCTGAGTACAAACAATGGCGGGTCCAATAATTTTGGGAAACTTTTTCAAATCCATGCTTCCTTGATTATCGGTGGGTACCCTGATTACCCTTTCCCTTCCTAAACCTAACAATCCAAGCCCTCTAAATAATGTAGGGTGGGCTTCTTCGCTTACAATAACGTTTACCGGAGGTGCATTAAACAATCCTTCAGCCTCAACATCCCATCCGGCGTTTTTTAATATGGAGTGTCTTGCGGTTGCAAGTGAAGTGAAATTAGCCATAGTTGCTCCGGTGACAAACGCACCGCCGCTTTCAGAAGGTAAACCAAATATTTCAAGAAGCCATTTCAGGCAAACTTCTTCCAGGACAACTCCTACGGGAGAACCTGCAAAGAGTCCTGCGTTTTGATCCCATGCAGTTGACAGCCAGCCAGCGGCAACCGAAGCTGGAAGCGAACCTCCGATTACAAAGCCGAAAAACCTTCCGCCTGAAATACCCACTGTTGCAGGAGATCCTATTTCATCAAGCATTTCAATCACCTTACCGGGGTTTACAGGATTGTCAGGAAATGATATGTCAAATTCTTTTAATCGTTCTATCGATTCTGGTGTAGGAGTGACAGAACGTTTTAGGATTTCTTCCCGGTATTTTATCCCCCTTAGTGCGGTATCTTTCAGTAGATCTCTCATAGCTATTTTACCTTTTAAATAATGGTGGAAATTAACTTTTAATTCTATTATTTTTATTAAAACCTTAATAGATTAAATAGTCATCCGTATCTAATCCTTATATCTACAGCGTAAATATTCCGGTTTGGTGTAGCTATCAAAGGATTAAAATCGAATTCTTTTATTCCAGGGAAATCGATCATCATTTGAGCTGAAGATACAATTAATTTTTTTATTTCCTCCATATTGAAAGGCTCTTCTCCTCTCACTCCTTTTAATATTTTTCCGATCTTTGTATTAAAGATTAACTCTTCAACATCCCGTTCGGTTAAGTAAACTGATTTCATCGATATATCGTTATAAATTTCAACATATTTTCCACCGGTACCAAACATTATCATTGGTCCAAAAGATTTATCTCTAAACCCACCCAAAAGAATTTCATGCTTTGTCTCTATATATGGCTGAATCAGGAAATTTTCCAGGAAAATATTATTCTTTTCAAATGAATTTCTTATTTCTATTTCGGACGATAATAATTCTTCACGATTTTTAATATTTAGCTTTACTGCATTTAATTCAGATTTATGTAAGACATTTTTTGAGATCCCTTTTAATACAATAGGATATTTAAATTTTTTGCTTTTAAAGCTTAATTCTTCATGTTTAATCATTAAAGTTTTTACAACGGGGAAATTGTAATTCTTTATAATTAAATCGATTTCCTTATTGGTAAGCCAGCCGGCCGGGAGCTGCATAACGGGATTAATATTCACCTTTTCTTTTACCAGCAGCGATCTCTTTTTCAACCGGTCTTTATAGAATAAAATATTTGATATTATTTCCGCCGGTTCTTCTGCCCTTTTAAATAGCGGTCTTTTTGCGACAGAATTTTTTCTATATTCTTCCCAAAATTCCGGCAGCGGCATTACTACCTGGAATATAGGCTTACCGGACTTTATTGAGTTCACTCTCTCAATTACATCGAAAGCGTCAACCATAACAGGTTCAACAAAAATTGAAATCACACCATCTACATTATTATCGTTCAAAAGTATTTCATTCACTTTTTTATACTGCTCAGCATTTCCTGAAGGCAACAGATCAACCGGGTTATTAATACTTCCTTCAGGATGCACAATTTTTCTTAATTTATTTTTTGTTTCTCCGGATAAGGAGGATAAAATTAAACTTTCTTTTTCTATTGAATCAACAGCAAGAATTGCCGGACCTCCCGCATTTGTCACTACTGCAATCCGCTTGCCTCTTGGAGAAGGAAAGTTTTCCAGTCCTTTTGCAGTATTAAATAATTCATTTAAAGTATCTCCCCTAATTACTCCAAATTGATTTAATACAGCTTCTACTACTTTATCATTGCTTCCCAGAGCCCCGGTATGTGAAGAAGCGGCTTTCATCCCGGTCAATGTTTTTCCGGCTTTCAGAATAATTACAGGTTTAGTAATTTTTCCTTCGGAGAAAAGCTTTATCAAGTCCTCCCCTTTTTCAAAACTCTCAAGATAGCAGGTAATAGTTTTTATATTTTTATCATCCTGCCAGAATTTAATAATATCATTTTCACAAATATCGGCTTTGTTGCCTACACTAATCATGTGACCGAATCTTATACCGCGTTTCTCTTAAGGAATTTAAAATTGCAGCTGCGATTGCTCCGCTTTGAGATAAAAAGCCCGTAGTTCCTCTTTCCGGCTTTTCCGCTGCAAATGTTGCGTTTAATTTGATTTTATCAAATGTTGAAATAACTCCCATGCAGTTTGGACCATTTAACCTCGCCCCTTTAGCTTTTATTTTATCAAGGATCCTCTTTTCGGTTTCCTCCCCTTCTTTACCAACCTCTCTGAATCCCGCTGTTACCAGAATTATTGAATAAACATCTTTAGAAAGTAGCTGATCTATAGTTTCTTCTGCTGCAGCTTTGGGAACTAAAACAATAGCCAGGTCAATTTTATCATTAATTTCTTCTATGCTGTTATAGCATCTGTATTGAAGAATTTTTTTTGCCTTAGGATTTACAGGATAAATTTTCCCTGTAAACCCATATTCTTTTATTGATTTTAACAGTTCATAGCCAATGTTTTTTTCTTTTGTCGAAGCCCCTGCAATGCAGATTGAAGAAGGATAAAAGAAATTTTTTATTTTTGAATCCATCTTTGAATAAAATATTTTAGTTATTGTAATCTAAGAAATTATATTTAGAAATGAATTATAGCGGGTTGTCTTTTCCAAATAAATCTAATGATAAAAGTGAGATAAGATATCGTTGTACTTTTAAGAAATAAAAGAGATTTAAAATGAAAGAAAATAATTTACATAATAACGGCGATATGCCTGTTGAAGAATTCAGAAAATTCGGGCATCAACTAATTGATTGGGCCGCAGATTATATTAAGGATATAGAAAGTTACCCTGTATTATCGAGCGTGACTCCCGATGAAATTAAAAAGAGTCTCCCTTCTTCTCCCCCTCAACACCATGAAAATATGGATGAGATTATTTCCGATTTTAAGAAAGTTATTATTCCCGGGATAACTCATTGGAACCATCCCGGTTTTATGGCTTATTTTAATTCATCAGCCAGCATGCCGGGTATTTTAGCCGAACTTCTGATAAGCACTCTTAATGTAAACGGAATGGTTTGGAAGACCTCCCCGGTTGCAACTGAATTGGAGCAGGTGACAATAAATTGGTTTAGACAAATGCTTGGATTGTCTGAAGATTGGTGGGGAATTATTTATGATTGCGCTTCTGTTACCTCCATGCACGCAATTGCTGCAGCAAGAGAAAATATTAATTTAAATATCCGGGAAAAAGGAATGGGAGGAAGATCCGATTTGTCAAAGCTGAAGCTTTATACTTCTGAACAAGCACATTCTTCCATTGAAAAGGGTGCATTAACCCTGGGAATCGGTTTGGACGGTGTTACAAAAATTCCAACCGACAATGAATTTAGAATGATCCCTTCTGAATTAAAAAAAGCAATTAAAGAAGATAAAGCTAAAGGACTGCTTCCTTTTTGTGCTGTAGCCACGATCGGCACAACTTCATCGACAAGCATCGACCCGTTAAATGAAATAGCCGATATTTGCAATGAAGAAAATATATGGCTTCACGTTGATGCAGCACATGGCGGTGTTGCTGCTATGCTGCCGGAAAAAAGAGATATCTTTAACGGGATTGAAAAAGCCGATTCACTAGTTGTTAATCCGCATAAATGGATGTTTACACCGCTAGATCTGTCTATCTTTTTTACTAAAAAACCGGAAGTATTAAAAAGAGCGTTTAGTCTTGTCCCCGAATATCTTAAAACTAAAGAAGATTCCTTCGTAGAAAATTTCATGGATTACGGAGTGCCGCTCGGAAGACGATTCCGCTCACTAAAATTGTGGTTTATAATTAAATATTTTGGGACGGAAGGAATAAAGGACAGGATAAGAGAACATATAAGAATAGCGAATAAAATTGCAGAGAAAATTGATATACATATTTTCTTTGAACGAATGGCGCCAGTTACTTTCAGCACGATTTGTTTTCGTGCACACCCGCCTGATATAAATTATGAAAAAGTCCTTGAGGAATTAAATATTAATCTGATGAATAAAATTAATGAAACCGGTAAGATATTTCTTTCTCATACGAAGCTTAATAACAAATTTGTAATTCGAATGACTATTGGAAGCATAAGGACTTCTGAAATTCACGTAAAGAAAGCCTGGGAACTAATCCAGGAAACCCTGGAATCAATTCTTAATAATAAATAATATCTTATGAAATCCGTAAAATTTATTCTTGTTCTATTTTTTATATATGGTATTGCTTATGCGCAGGATAATTATAAAAGCTCAATTGAATTTGAAAAGCTTGCAGTCAAGAATTATTTAAGCAGGAATTATGATTTATTCCTTTTAAATATTAAGAAAGCGGATGAGCTCCGTCCCAACCACCCTAGAATCATCTATAATCTTGCAGCGGCTTATTCTTTAAATAATAAAAAAAAGGATGCGTTAAATGAACTGCAAAAACTAATAAATATGAAATTATTTTATCCTGTTGAAAAAGATTCTGACTTTACCGCTTTACATGAAGATTCTGATTTTAAAAATATTATCCATAAGTTCAAGGAAAACTTAGCTCCTGAAGGGAACAGTATTATCAGCCTTTACCTATCCTGAAAAAGATTTAATAACAGAGAGTATTGCGTATGATCAGGTTAAAAAGAAATTCTATTTAAGCTCTATATATAGGCGGAAGATTGTCTGGATTGATGAAGATGGGAAAACCGGCAATTTTAAAAATGAAGGCGAGGATGGATTATGGTCGGTCTTTGGCATTAAGACAGATTCCAAAAGAAGAATTTTATGGGTCTGTACTGCTGCGATTAAAGAAACAAAGGATCATCTTAAAAGTGATCTTGGAAAATCTGCTATTTTAAAGTATAATGTCGATTCTAAGGAACTAATTAGAAAATATGAATTAGGTAATGATGAAAACGAACACCTTTTTGGCGATTTAGCCTTATGCCCAAACGGTGATGTTTTTATTTCCGACAGCAGGTTTAATGCGGTTTATAAAATATCTGAGGTTACTGACAGTCTGGAAATGTTCATTGGACCTAAAAAATTTGTATCACTTCAAGGGCTTGATTTGTCAGCTGATGGAAAATATTTATTTCTGGCAGATTATAGTCTCGGCTTATATAAAGCTGATTTGAAGACTAAAAAAATTGAGCAGTTAAAATCTCCATTGAATTTTACTCCATTAGGTATAGATGGACTTTATTTCTATAATAACAGTTTAATAGCAACGCAGAACGGAATAAATCCCCAAAGAGTAGTTAGAATTTTTCTAAACGACAGCTTGACCTCCATTATTAAGTATAAAGTACTCGGATCCAATAACCCCTATTTCGACGAAATAACTTTAGGGGTCATTAAAAAAAATAATTTTTATTATATAGCAAATGGTCAATGGAATAAATTTAATGAGGACGGCAGTATATTTCCCCTGGAAAAGCTGAAGCAGCCGCGTATTCTGAAAGTTATTTTAAACGGTAACTAATTTAATATTCCTTTTAGATGTTTCTTCATTCAGTCTAGCAATAAAATCATTAATTGGTTCATTTTCTTTAGGAAAAATTTTAAAGCTGTAAAGTTTTTCGTTAACTAAAGATAAAGTTAATTTTTTATTGTCAAATTGGATTGAATTAATCTCATTCCAGCTGAAATTTTTTTGTTTTAAGAATGACTTCCTGTGCAATATTCCTTCATCATTAATTTTAACAAATTTTCTTTTTTGCAAATCGTCATAAAACAAGGCTACTGCAAAATATAAAAAACCTGCAGCCATTAATAGGTATTGAATGGAATGGTAATTCTGCCTGTATTTATTTAAGCCGTCTATTATTAAAATCAAACCGGAAATTCCCAAAATAAGCCTGTAAAATAATGTTCTTCTCTTTTCGATTTTAATTTTATTCAGCATAATAGCAAAGATTATATTAATTAACCCGGCAAATGAACAGATGCCTAAAAAAAGAATATCCAGGAAAGATCTATTAGGAACTGCAGCTGACAAACTATCATAAACAGAAAGAAGAAGAGTAGACCCAACAATAATGAATGAAAATTTTTCAATATAATCTGAATTTTTGCTCTTCTTTTTATCAAGGTAAAGAAGAAATTCGTTCATAATAACCTCCGCTTAAATAATAAAAATCAAAATATATATGCACCAATTAAACAAATATAAATAAGAATTTTATTATTTATCATAGGAAATTTCAGGCTTTGCCGGGTTATCATCATCCGGCTCATCCTCCCAGTCATATTTTTTAGGAGGATCTTGTTTCCGGAAAAGAAAAGCACACAAAATCCCCGTAAAAGAACCGAAAAGGTGTCCTTCCCACGATATTGTTTTATCTATTGGAAGAACCCCCCAAACCAGGCTGCCGTATAAAAAAGTAACTGCCAGTGCAAGAGCAATCGACCTGTTATCTCTCCTTATTATTCCGCTGAAGAAGAAGAAGGTTACTAAACCATATACCAATCCGCTTGCACCGATGTGGTAAGCTGTCCTTGCAAAAAACCATATGAGTATGCCGGGTAAAAAATAGATCAAAGCAAAAACTTTTACGGCTGATTCAGGATAAAAATAAAAAATCCCGATTCCCAGAAATAGCAGAGGGATTGAATTTGAGATTAAGTGGCTGAAGTTTGCATGGATTAATGGATATGTTATTATACCGATTAACCCGGAAAGATGATGCGGCAGCAGACCATATTCAACAAAACTGATTCCAAACGTTACTTCAACTATTTTTATTATCCACAGGAGAAGCAAAAATCCCGAAGGATAATATAAGCTTGAAATAAATTTTTTCTTTTCATCAGTCATTTGATTCTATATGAGTTAATTATCCTTGGATTTTATATTTTTGACATTTCTTTCCTGGAAAAACCAAACAATAAACCAGCACAAGAAAGCCCATGCAAACCCGATTGACCAGCCTGCCAGAACATCTGTAGGGTAATGTACTCCAAGGTAAACCCTGCTGATGCCAATTAAAAAAGTTAATATTAAAGCCACGGTTATTATATAAACCCGGATACTCTTTTTCTTCTCGATGCGGGCAAGAAGAGATGCCTGGGTTAAATAGACAACCGCCGAGATCATTGAATGACCGCTGGGAAAACTTAATGAATTAACATATACAAGATGAAATATAAGCGGAGGTCTCTCCCTTCCAATTAATTCTTTTAAGCCGAAACTAACCAAAGCCCCGCCGATTGTTGCAATTAATATTAACCACACAGCATTATAATTTTTCTGTAGAAGTAAAAATCCTGCAACAACAACAGTGATAATAATGATAACAGTTCCGCCGCCCAGAGAAGTAATGTCCCGCATCGCAAGCTCAATCCATTCGGGACCTATAGGTTGATGAAGATTACCCTGAACTCTTAATGATTTTAAGATCATTAAGTCGAAGTGTTTTGTCTCTCCTTCGTTTACTTCATTTGCAATTAATATGAAGATTAGTGTACCCAGCACTATTATAAAAATCCAGAATAATACTTTTATTTCGGTTTTATTGTTTCTTAAAGAAGAATTAAAAAGTTTCAATGAGTAATTTCAGATATATTATTAAAAAGAAAAACTTAACTGCTTCAATATCTTGAAGAGACATGGATTCAACCGCAAATTTAACTAGAATATTGAATATGTGGAAATTACGGCACCGGGCAGATACCGAGACTCATCTGCCAGAGAAATGCGGCAAATATTAAAAGTAAGATGAAAACTTTAATTATTATTTTTATTTTTTTCATAGTGTAATCTAAATAATCTGTAATTCAAAAAATATGTACAATATGATCCGGTTAAGTCATATCACTTTAATAATGAAGTTAAATTAAAAAATCCTTAACTTTCTCATTAATCATTTACAAAACTGTATAATTAAATGAAACCACAAATAGGAGTTTTGCTCATTCAATTGGGAACACCGGATAATTCGACTGTTCCTGCTGTAAGGAAATATTTAAGCGAATTTCTAAATGATCCTCGTGTAATTGATATACCATATATTTTGAGGAAATTCTTAGTAAATATTATTATTGTCCCATTCAGAGCGCCAAAATCAGCAAAAATATATCAGCAGATGTGGACTGATAAAGGCTCGCCGCTTCTAATTTATAGTGAAAGTGTAAAAGAAAAACTCCAGGATAAATTAGGAGATAATTACAGAGTTGAGCTTGCAATGAGATACCAAAACCCCGGTATGGACAGTGTGCTTGGAAGGATGAAGATAGATAATTATAAAAAAATAATAATAATACCTCTCTTTCCGCAGTATGCTTCTGCAAGTACAGGCTCAGCTATAGATAAAGCACTTAAAATAATCAGGAAGTGGTGGGTTATTCCTGAATTAAGCATTGTAAACCAGTTTTATGATGATGAAGGATTTATAAATACTTGCATGGAAATAGGCAGGAAATATAATATCAATGAATATGATCATGTATTATTCAGTTATCACGGTCTTCCCGAGAGACAGGTAGATAAAGTGTACAGCGATGAAAAACCATGTTCCGATCATAATTGTGAAAATGAAATTACAGAAGAAAACAAATTCTGTTACAAAGCGGCATGCTATGCGACAACAAGGCTGCTTTCCGAAAGATTGAATATCCCCAAAGAAAAATATACGGTCAGCTTTCAGTCCAGGCTTGATGAAAAATGGCTAAAACCATTTACAGACAAAGTAATAGTTGAGCTGGCAAAGAAAGGTTCAAAAAAGCTCCTTGTATTCAGCCCTGCCTTTGTTGCCGATTGTCTGGAAACAATAGTTGAAATCGGAATTGAATACCAGCATCTTTTCGTTCAAAACGGCGGCGAAAAAGTACAGCTTGTCGAAAGCTTGAATGATCATGCTATGTGGATAGATACATTAAAGGATATTGTAATTAAACATACCTGAAGAGACGACAATTATCCGGATATCATGCAAAAGCTGTCTGATTCTTAATTTATGTATGGGTGTTCCGTTATCTTCCAAGGAATTATCAGATTTACCGCAAATCATTTGATAATTCTCCTACAATTTCTATATAATAGAATAATTTTGAACATTTAGAATTATAAAAGAATGGAACTTTACCATGCATTTGCTCTTCTCATTGTTTTATCTGCTGCTTATGGATATATAAACCATCGTTATCTAAGGCTGCCGTTTACAATCGGCATGATGGTTATTGCATTGGTTTCATCACTCCTGATAGTGATTATAGGTAATATAAGTCCGGGATTTAAAAAAGCAGCAATTGATATAATTCAAGGGATAGACTTCTCTCAAATTTTATTAAATATAATGCTCAGTTTTTTATTGTTTGCCGGGGCAATAAATGTTGATCTTGTCAGGTTAAGGAAGGAAAGATACCCTGTTATAATTTTTGCAACTATTGGAGTAATGATTTCAACTTTTATTTTTGGAACTTTAATCTATTATTTTATGAAACTAATTGGTCAGCCGATAGAATATATTTACTCTCTTCTTTTCGGTGCTTTAATCTCACCTACCGACCCTGTAGCGGTTCTCGGTATCTTAAAAGATGCGGGGATTCCTAAAAGCCTGGAAATTAAAATCACCGGCGAATCCTTGTTTAATGATGGTGTGGCCGTTGTGATTTTTACCAGTATTTACCAGGTGGCAAAAATAGGGATTGAGAATTTAAAAGTACTTGATGTGGGTCTTCTTTTTTTAAGAGAAGCCGGCGGCGGAATTCTTTTAGGCTTATTGATTGGTTATGCTGGTTATATCCTGCTGAAATCTATAGATAATTATAAAGTTGAAGTTTTAATTACAATCGCTCTTGTAACAGGGGGATATTCTCTTGCCGAATTATTGCAAGCTTCAGGACCCCTTGCTATGGTGGCTGCCGGTTTAATTACCGGTAACGCCAGCAAAAAATTTGCTATGTCCGAAACTACACAAAGTTACATTGACAAATTTTGGGAAATGATTGATGAAATTCTTAATGCGCTGTTATTTATTTTAATTGGTTTTGAAATCCTTGTAATAGAAGTCAATCCTTATCTTTTAATAGGTCTTTTTGCTATAGCCGCATTATTAATAGCGCGCTTTATCTCCGTTGGAATTCCGATAACTCTATTAAAGTTTAAAAGAGAATTCGTTAAGCACAGTATCTGGATTCTTACATGGGGAGGACTAAGAGGAGGAATTTCAGTTGCGCTTGCTTTATCGTTACAAGATAATATGCACAAAGACTTTATTGTTTCCATCACTTATATAATTGTTCTATTCTCAATCATTGTGCAGGGGCTTACTATAGGAAAGCTTGTTAAAAAATTAAAAGTTCAGGCAAAATTACCGCAGAATGAAAATAAATCTTTAGAAGAAAATTATAAACAGCAAAATATTTAAATTATACTCTAAGTAATTATTTAAATAAAAATGAATATGACAAAGCAAGCGGATTTCAAAATTAGAAGTTTCAAAACTGAAGATTATAACTCCTTAATTGAACTGTGGAAAGGAGCAGGGCTTCCTTATAAGCCTAATGGAAGAGACAGCAAAAAAACAATTGAATCGGAACTTAAAAAAGGAATTGCAATTTTTTTTGTAGCCGAAAAAAATGATAGAATTATTGGATTCTGTTATCGGAACCCATGACGGCAGAAAAGGGTGGATAAACAGGGTAGCCGTAGACCCTGAATATCAAAAGAAAGGTATTGCTAAAGAACTTATTTCCAAAGTCGAAAAGAAACTTGATGATCTCGGTATTGATATTGTCGCCTGTCTAATTGAAGATTGGAATGACCGGTCCATGAAAGTATTTGAAAAGCTGGGATATATTAAGCATAAGGAAGTAATTTACTTCAGCAAAAGAAAAAATAATGATATTTGATTTGACGGGCTGCTTAGTAACATTTTTTTATTGATGATTCTATACCTTTTTTGTAGCTTTTCATAACTTGATTTTTATAAGAAGAAATGAGAATACAACTAATTTTGATATTGCTTATAATATTTTCAACCAATTTTTATAATACTATGGGACAGGAAACAAGACCAATCCGTGATAATGTAGGATTTTGCTGGAATGCAGATGAAATGGATACTTTAATTAATTATCTCTCCAGTGACTGCAAAGACAGGCCCTTTGATTCCCAAAATCTGGTAGCAGCTATTTCTCCGCATGATGATTATCTGTACGCAGGAAGGATTTATTTCCCGCTATACAAAATATTAAGAACTAAGGAAGTTGTAATCTTTGGCGTCACTCATGGTACGGTACGTAAAGCAATGAATAATCCACAAAATATTTTAATTTTTGATGACTATAAATTTTGGCAAGGTCCATATAAAGATGTTGAAGTTTCACCTTTAAGGGATATTATCAAAAATAATTTAGATAAAGAATTATTATATTACCAGCGACAAAGCGCAGGATATTGAGCATTCTATTGAGGCATTGGTTCCCTTTCTTCAGCATTATAACAGGGATATCAAAATTACCCCTATTATGGTAACTGCTATGCCGTATGAAAAAATGGAAAAAATTTCCGCGGAATTATCAAGTATAATTATAGAATATATCAAACAGAATAACCTGGAATTAGGAAGAGATATATTCTTCCTTATTTCAACAGATGCAAATCATTACGGTGAAGATTTTGATAATTTAG
>CAWAJW010000017.1:0-84430 GCA_963782475.1 uncultured Bacteroidota bacterium | reverse complement strand
CTACAACAAATACGGGAGGATGAAATGGCTACTATACGAACCAAACGTGGTTTCCTTTACCTGGATTATCGAGACGAAGCAGGGAAGAGGCATAGAGATGCTTTATTCCTGAGAGATAATAGAGAGAATCGTAAAAAAGCGGAATTAGAGAAAAAGAAAATCGAATATGAATTAGGAGCAGGAGTGTATACCGAAAAGATAAAACGAGATCTGAAAAGAAATATAACTTTACGCATGGGATATGAAGAATATAGGGAGGTCAAAAAAAGAAATAAAAAAACTACACTTGTGCATTATAAAAACGCAATTGATAAAATAAAAGTACTTGAAGATAATCCATTAAATTCCATTTCTCTAGATATGATTGAATTTCAAGAGAAAAAATTATTAGCAAGTGGACTATCAAAAAATAGTATTGCAAGTTACTTTGGAAAATTAAGAAATATGTTTGATTATTTTATCAGATCCGGATATATAAATAGCAATCCAATACCAATGCGAAAGATGAAACCTAAGAAAATGGTAACCATACCGGAAAAAGAAATGGTTCAAATACTAGACAGATTGAAAGAAAAAAATAGAAAACATTATCAAGTTATATTCTTTATTTTAGCATTGGGTTTGAGAAGATCAGAAGTAGTCAAACTTGAATGGAAGGATGTAGATTTGAGAAAAAAATTAATTGCAGTCCCTAATGCTAAAGAGGAAGATAGAATTGACATACTGCCAATCTATAAGGAATTATCCGAATTTATTTTGAATGAATTTCCAGAAAGAAAAGGGAGTATCTTCAATTATAAAAGTGGGGAATCGTTAAAATTTTTCAGCAAATTTTTGAAGCGAGAAGGATTTAATCATTATACACTTCATACACTCAGAAAAACTTTACTTAGTAGATTAGTTAATTCAGGTTTTAAGATTTTTGATGTAATGACGATTGGACGACATAAAAATATTAAAACAACACTGGATCACTACACCGAGATGGAATTGCAGCGAATTGCTAAGGAACTTTCTGAGCGTGCAAATTTGGGCACCCTCCTGGGCACCCGAAATGATGCTCCATTAAAACTGTTGAAAACAGGTTGAAAACAAAAGAAAATTGAAGAGAACCTATGCCTTACAAGCAGAGGGTCCGCGGTTCGAATCCGTGAGCGCCCACTTAAAAAGCTTCAATTTTGACCGAATTGAGGCTTTTTTATTTTTGGCACTTTGGAAAAACCCTCTGATTTTGTTCTGCGACCAAAGAAAAAGTAACAGTATATATGATTATATAAAAAAATATTTGCGTTAATTCATGGGAGTGTGAATCAGGCAAGCAATTATTTTTTTGATAGGATTGATAATATAATGATTTAAAAAAAAGAAGCTGTAAAATGACGGCAGCTAAAACGCATTGTTCTTAAAAAAGCCTTGCTTAGTCAATTAGTCAGCATATAAGAATTAAGCAAGGTTTTTTTGCATAGTGGAATAAGTAATTCATATTAAGATTAACTGATAAGATGAAAAAATTAGTTGTGAAGGGCTGACAGCATGGGAATGCATTGAGCGTATAGGCGTCAGACCAAACAATTAATTTTTGATAGAATTATAGATGCTATGTTTTATGATTATAAAATTTCCGGGGTACAGTAAAAAGTCTTTCTTATTTTTGAACGGAATAGCTTAAAGAACCTGCAAAAAATAAGTTAGGTTTTTTCGATAGTTGCTTTCAAATTGTTTTGTTTTATCGATAAGATTAAAAATATTTTTGAGTGAGGATTGGTAAACTTTAATAAATATTTATTTTTAACGCGACGCGTTTTACCTGCCGCCCAAAAAGAAAGAACGCCAATTAGAATTTATCTGCCGATAATCTGAAAAATGATTGCAAGGTCCGAGAACTTTGAACAAGTTTACCGAAACGGAGCAACTACCCCAAAGACCTTTGGAATGCCGAACGCGGGCTCGCGGTCGGGTACAAACGCATTGTTATGTTGCAATTGTTTCACTTAAGCAAAACAAGTTTTTTCGTTTCACTAAATTTATCAGTCTGTAGTCTGTAAAAATATAGGCCGCTCGGCATATTTTCTGCAATCCATTGTTTCGAGTATTTTCCTGCCGGCATTTCTTCTGAAACAATTGTTGCCACTTCTTTTCCGAGCAAATCAAATATCTTGAGTGATACAAATGATTTTGCAGAAAGATCAAATGAAATTGTCGTAGATGGATTAAAAGGGTTCGGATAGTTTTGTTTTAGAGCAAAGCAAATCGGAATCTGCTTAACATTATTTTCCACTCCAGTGATCATCTGTGATAACGGTCGTCTCCACACGCCGCCGTTCAAGGTCCCTGCAAAGAGATTTGTACCCGAGAAGGCAAGGGAAGAAACTCCAGAATTTGTCAACCCCAAATTAACAGTGATCCAGCTTGTCCCGTTATCGGCCGATTGAAAAACACCTCCCCCAGTTCCTGCAAAAAGATTTTTGCCTGAAACGGCGAGTGAATACACTGTAGCGTTCGTCAATCCCGAATTGACTGCCGTCCAGCTTGTCCCGTTATTGGTCGTACGAAAAATGCCGCCACCATAAGTCCCTGCAAAGAGATTTGTGTCCAAGATGGCAAAAGACGAGACACAGGCAGTCGTTAACATCGAATTTACTGTTATCCAACTTATGCCGTTGTCTGTCGAAAGAAAGGCTCCACCATTGCAAGTCCCGGCGAATACATTTAAACCTGAGACGGCTAGAGACCAGACAGCACCAGTCGATAACCCCGGACTGGCCTGTGTCCAAGTCGTACCGTTGTCGGTTGAAAGAAAAACACCGTTACAGGTTCCGGCAAACAGATTTGTACCCGCGGCGGCAAGTGAGTAGACATCAGTGCACGTTAATCCTGAATTGACTGCTGTCCAACTTGTGCCGTTGACGGTCGTACGAAAGATGCCGCCGCCAGATGTCCCGGCAAAGAGAATTGTGTCCAAGGCAATAAGTGAATACACGCTGGTGCATGTCAGCCCAGAATCGATCATCGTCCAATTTATGCCGTTATTGGTTGAACTAAAGACGGTGCCGCCATAAGTTCCAGCAAAGAGATTTGTGCCCGAAACTGCTAGAGACATAACTTCTGTGTTTATCAATCCCGAATTCGCAGTTGTCCAGCTTATGCCGTTGTTGGTCGAACGAAAGACACCGCCGCCATAAGTCCCAGCAAAGAGATTTGTGCCCGAGACGGCAAGTGAGAAAACATAGGTGCAAGTTAACCCCGAATTCGCAGCAGTCCAGCTGGTGCCGTTGTTGGTTGAAAGAAAGATACCACCACCAGTCCCAGCAAAGAGATTTGTGCCCGAGACGGCAAGTGAGTAGATATCGGTGCACGTCAATCCCGAATTGACTGCAGTCCAGCTTGTGCCGTTGTCGGTTGAAAGAAAGACACCGTCCCAAAGAGTTCCTGCAAAGAGATTTGTGTCTGATACAGCAAGTGCGTAGACGTATGTGTTTGTAAACACCGAATTGACCGTTGTCCAACTTGTACCGTTGTTGGTCGAACGATAGACACCGCCGCAATCAGTTCCAGCAAAGAGATTTGTGCCCGTAACGACCAATGAGATGACATCGGTGCACGTTAATCCTGAATTGACTGTTGTCCAGCTTGTGCCGTTGTTGGTGGATAGAAAGACGCCGGCAGGAGTTCCAGCAAAGAGATTTGTGTCCGAGACTGCAAGAGACAAAACATATGGTATCAGACCTGAATTGACTGCTGTCCAGCTTGTGCCGTTGTCCGTCGAACGAAAGACACCGCTGCCATAAGTCCCTGCAAAGATATTTTTGCCCGAAACAGCAAGAGACATGACTTCAGCATCTGTCAATCCCAAATTGACTGCTGTCCAGCTTGTACCGTTGTTAGTCGAACGAAAGACACCACCATCAGTTCCGGCAAACAGATTGGGGCCTGAAATGGTAAAACTACGAACATACCCACCAAACGGTCCATTAGTTTGTATCCATTGTGCATTAGACTTAAACGAAAATAAAACGCACAACATACTGATGCATAGACTCGAAAATGAAATGAAGTTCTTCATAACATTATCTCCTTTCTCTTATGACAGGAAATTCCAATTAATATCTCGCCGTACCATGCAACTGTGTTGCTAATGCAGCTAACGAACCGCAATTAAGTTGCAGCCCAAAAAAAGAAACTTATATTTATTACTACTGCCAAAGACCTGCCTGCCGGCAGGCAGGTTATGCAAACTGTGCTTAACTTTCCGTTTACGGCAAGCACAGTTTGCAAGACTATTAATTAATTTGACTACGTTGAACCTGCCTGCGGCAGGCAGGCAAGATACTTTTTGCGGATCTTCCACATCAAAAATCTCTAAAAAGCCCGATGCGTAAAATGCTGTCAACTTAAATTGCATTGATATTTCCAATAAGTAAAAAGTTAAATTTAGCATTACCAATTAACTTTAACTTAGGAGGTATCAAATGTATTACACTGGAATTGATCTTCACAAATTTACTTCTTTTTTAACTACTGTTGAACCTGATGGTAATGTCGTTAAAAAAGATAATTTTAAAAATCTTCCTCATAACTTCATTCAGTATTTCTCCTCTATCCCCGGTCAACATATCACCACTGTTGAATCTACTATGTCCTGGTATTGGTTAAGTGATCTCCTTGATTCTATTAACATCCCTTTGATTCTTGCTCACGCTAAATATGTTAAGGCTATTGCTTATGCTAAAGTTAAAACTGATAAAGTTGATTCTCTTACTCTTGCTCAGCTCCTTAGAATGAACTATATTCCTGTAGCACATAAAATTTCTAACCAACACCGCTTCCTTCGCGATGCCCTCAGAGCAAGACTTAAAATTGTTCAGCGACATACTTCCGTAATCAATTCTATGCACCTGTTTCTTGCTAAATTTAACTTTGATTCTCCTACTCAACTTGACGGAATACCCAAATTCCAATATGAGCAATTATCTGAACTGCAAACTCTTCTCAATGAACAAATCATTGATATTGAAAAACAGCTCCATCCATCCCTTATTCCTAATGATGATATTCAAAGACTACTTTGGATCCCTGGAATCGGTATAATCAATGCCTTTTCTATTTTACTGGAAGTTGATGATATTAACCGCTTCCCTGACCTTAAGAATTTCTTCTCTTACTCAAGACTTACACCTTCTGCACGGAATTCTGCTGGTAAATCCAAGCAGAGGGCTTCTAAAGATGGTAATAAATATCTTAAAGTCGCTTTCTCTGAGGCTGCCATTCGGGCTATCCAGTATTATCCTGTTATTCGTAACTACCATACCTCCCTGCTTAGAAGAAAAAATAAATTCATTGCTAAAACTATTATTGCTAAAGAAATTGCCCGGATCGTCTTTTTTGTCCTAAAATATAAATCTGGCTTTAATAACAAATTTAAAGGTCAAGAACTTATTCATATAAAGTCTTTACAATGGCCGCGCATTACAAGCCCCGGCACATAACTGATTTGCTTTTACCGGCATAATCGTTTGCATTGATTGGGTAGTAATGCGCATGCCTATTATATATCTGGAATTGTATTGTCTTTTCAATACATCTTCAAGTTTTCTTGAAGAAAGTCCCGAAAGATGTTTGGTTGCCATAGTGTGCCTTACAGATATTTTGGCAGTCTTGGTTGTTTAAGGTTAAATGATTGATTGCTATAGCTTATAGAAGTTGTGATTTACTTTTTTTTACAAAACTTTTTTTGTCAGGAAAGCTATTGCATATTGACTTTTTACTTATTAAAGATGTTATGTGCCTTTTTTTATTATAATTATTTTTTTATTGGAAAGCGATCGAACTATTAGTTTTCTGAAAGTGAATAATAGCATCATAAAATAATAATAAATTTGTGTTATTATAACCAAGATTATAATAATCTATATTATATGTTGATCCGACATCCATAAACAATCTATAATTGTTTAACCAATTATATAGTGGAGTTGCATTCGGTACATTAGAAAAAACCAAGCAAAAATCTTTTGGATTAGCAGCTTGAAAAATATAATTGGTAGATTCCCTTAAAGGTAACCGTTCTATATCATGTATTGTTATCCCTTTGGTTTGATATGTTTTTAGATCAACATAAACTGCTCGAAATTTCCCCTGATTAAATGAAAATCCTATAACTTTGTAATTTATTCCTAATTCTAGTGAGAGTCTATAACCAAGAGATGAAAAAATTTGATTTCTAGCTACATGGTCGTTATGTGCCCACAAAATAACTTTTGTCTCACCACCTAAAAGAGTTGTTAACCAATATGCATTTTTTGCCATATAATAATCTCTAAAATTTTCAGATGTTACCGTAATTACATCTAAAAACTGCTTGCTTTCTTCTAATAATCTTACAATAATATCATATTCAAATTCTCCGGATTTAGATATTAAACTATTTCTATTATTTGTAAAATATGTATAAACCGAATCGCATTTATTTATCAGATTTGATTTCTCTGTTTCATTAATTGATTCTCCATCTTGATAAGTTAAACTGCTGATTTTTTCTAATATTGGATCGATATAATTTGGATAATTATTTCCATAGTTCTTTAAGTAATCTTCAATTAATCCTTTATTATAATCAGCAAACTGACAATCCATTCCCAATAAATGAACTTGATTTTGAGGTGACTTTCCAGTATCATATTCTTTCATCCAAAGTATCAAATCTCTAACCTCCATTGTATACCAAACCCAAAAGTGCATTTTATTCATTACCTCTTCAATTGTCCCGATTCCCTTGGTTATAAATCTATCGATATAAATACATTCACCCATATCTGCTTCGAATCCAAGAATCTTAAAGCCATAATTTTCGGCAAAGTATTTAAAAATCCTGTGTTTCATTTCGAAGAATTCTTTTGTACCATGAGTAGCTTCTCCCAAACCTATTATCTTAGCATCGGAAAAATTATCTAAAACAGATAAATCGGAGTTATCAAGGGAAGGAGAAGTGCCATTTAATGGAGTAATATAATTGTCTAATTCATTAACAATTTCTTTTTCACTTTCACTCAATTCTATTTGAGGAGTTTCTGGTTCAGTAATTGTTGATTTGTTCTTACATGAATTGAAAAATATTAGTATGATGAATAAAATCAGGTATTTAATTAATTTATTCATAATAGTTCTCTCTTTATTTTTACAGCTCATAACATATTGATTAGGCGCCTAAGGCATAGGGTTTTTATTTTCTATTAGAAGAAAAAATTTTCTCATATCAGCAAACTATTTCACACTTTTCTAATAGTAGAAAACTTTTTTTCTTATACAAGAAAAATTTTTCCATTAAATTTCTTTAACTTTTGCTTCTCTTTTAATATGGTGCTTAAATATTTCCGTGAACCTCCCCAAAAATCTTAGGTTGATATTAACTTAATTTTATTTTCTTACAAAGGCAAGAAAATTCTATCAACTATTCTTCTTCTACTATTCTTCTTCAAAAAAACCTTGCTTAATCAATAGTTAACTTATAAAGATTAAGCAATGTTTTTTTATCGTAATTAGTGGATTATAATTTTTGTTTTATTGAAAAGATTAAAAAAATATTTTGCGTGAGGATTGGGGGAGGGGATTAGGAAAGCAATTATTTTTTGATAGAATGAAAATAAAAGGTGATATCTCCCTCTAATAAAGATATCACCTTTTATAATTCCTTTACTTCAGCAAAACAAATTTCTTTGTTGATACAAAGCTGCCTGTCTGCATTCTGTAAAAATAAACACCGCTTGGTAGATCGCCTGCGTTGAAATCAACAGAGTAATTTCCAGCAGCTTTCCTTTCATTGACTAATGTTGCGATTTCTTTTCCAAGGATATCATATAAACTTAGAATTACCTGGCCTGACTTGGAGACCGTATAATCAATTGTTGTAGATGGATTAAACGGATTCGGATAATTTTGCGACAGAGAAAATTCAGCCGGTAACGTATTCATATTATCTTCAACTTTTGTGATCATTTGGGAGAGCGGACGACGCCAAACACCACTATTATCACTCCCTGCATAGAGGTATAAACCACTAATAGCAAGAGCCTTAATACCTAAAAAATTTAACCCATCGTTAACTTCAGACCAATTTGATCCGTTATCCGTGGAAAGATAAACACCGCCACCGTATGTTCCTGCAAAAAGATTTGTTCCGCTAACAATAAGTGCATAAATCGGATTAAAAACCGGTAGTCCATTATTAATAGCCGTCCAATTTGCACCATTATTAGTTGAGAGAAATACTCCCGCATTCCCAGTGCCTGCAAAAAGATTGGAACCAATCTGTGCAAAGGAATAAACATATTTATTTAATCCTGTAATTGCAGTCCAGTTAGCTCCGTTATCGGTAGTGAGAAAAGCACCGCCGCCTCGTGTTCCGGCAAAGAGGTTGGAACCACTTACGAAAAGTGTCCGGATAGAAGTATTTGTTAGTCCGGAATTTACAGGTGTCCAGATTGCACCATTATCAGTAGATAAAAATACACCGTTATTAGCATCACCTGCAAATAAATTCGTTCCGATTGCAGTAAAACGATAAATATACGCTACAGTAATTCCTGTAGCTGTCCAGCTTGAACCGTTATCAGTCGAGCGATAAACACCTGCATCATTCTCAGCTACAAAGAGATTAGAACCATCTGTAAAAAGGACATCTATCTGTCTTGCGGGTAAACCACTACTGAAATTGGACCAGGTATTGCCAAAATCAGTTGAGAGAATTACACCTACACTATCGTAGCGCGCATTAAAGGCGGCAAATATGCCTGCTCCATTTACACCAAATCCCGTAATAGTAGAACTATTTGCTCCACTGGTTTGCACCCACTGGGCATTAACATCAGTATAGATTAAACTGAATATTATAATTAAGATATAAATAAACTTTTTCATTTTTCAACCTTTAATAATTTCAATTTTATATTCCTTAATTAAAATTAACTTATAAACCAAATTATATTTCACGATTCAAGTAAATTTTTGAGCAAAATGAATCTTATTTGATTTTAACGGAAAAAAGGAAATGATTAAGCGATTGATGGCGGGGAATGAGTTTTGAAAATCGAATTAGTCGTTTCAGCTCGAGCAGTGAAAATATTAAAATTAGAACTATTAAATGAATTTTTAGTTATCTGAAAGAAGCACTTCCTTTGAATTTTTTTCTTTAACTGAGCATTAACAATATAATAACGTTTGTTATTCTTAGTTGTTGAGGAAATCCAAATGTAATAAATTTCTTCAATTAACCGGTTCGAATCAAAGAATATGAAACTTGGAATTGTGGAATTTGCTTTTACAATTAATGTCGAAAAGATAATATAATTATATTTTTGCAGCAGACATGTTGAAAACAAAATTCCAGATTTATTTATATTATTTTTTATAGTTTCATTATAATAATTGAAGTTTTCTTTTTTGCTGCTCATCTGCTGATAGACATAAATAGGTAGAATAATTTTGTAAAAAAGTATTACGAGTAGAATCCGCGCAAATATTTTTTTTCTTTTTGACAATTTTTTTCTTCTATTAAAATATCATCACACTCTTGTACCTTATCCGTCTTCCTTAAATAATAGTTTAATTATCGGTTCACTTTGTTAAGTTTTATAAAGACATTGCATTTCATCAATTACGAACATTTATAAAAATATCGCCTGAGAATAAATAGAGAGTCAATTAAAAAAAAGGATCCCTTATTGTAATTGTTAGTTGAAATTTGGATTTAAAAAAGTTCTTTTTACGTTGTATTAAATTATCTGGAAAAATATTCGGATTCAAGCATAAACTATAATCATTTTTTAAGGTTAAGTTTCTTAAAATTTATTTCCCTCAGGATAAAAAATTTTGTCTGCTTCATTTTTTCTTGTCGATTACGAAAATCATTTAAAGATTTACTTCGAAGTAGAAAAAATTATTTGTGAAGGGATGACAGAATGGGAATGTTGGGAGAGGGAATTAGACAAGCAATTAATGCAAAGGCCTACCGGCATTTTTTTGATAGGACTGAAAATAAGATAATCGACTTATTCTCGCATTGCAAAAGTTTTATTACTGCGAAATTTAAATTATCAAATTAGGAAATTATAAAAGTAGTCTATCTTAATAACTTTTTTATACCTTAATAATCTAAAAATTACAGTTAACCTTTATTTACTCAATATTTTTATTGGCCATATTAGAAATATTCTTATTAACTTTTGATAACTTTTTCTCGAGTAATTCTAGATACTTATCTACATCCTTCTCTGCATCGGCAATATATGGGCTAACAAAACTGACTTCCGATAATATTTGTAAACTTTCGCCGATAACTCTACTCGAATTTACTACCACATCAGGGGCACTATTTTTTTTATCGTTGACCCATTTTATTATTTCTGCATTTTGCAAAGTAATATTATTAACTATCATCATTGTTAATTTTTGGAATGTATCAATAACAATTTTATCTTTTTGTAAGACTAATTCTTTATGATGGCTTTTAATGATTTCATCTTTAAAAAAATAAATAAAATTGGCGATGGTTAAAAACAGAATTAAGCGTATTAAGGAATTCCAAGCTAGATTAATTGTAGAGGAATAAAAATGTCCGCCAATTATATCTGTCATAAACCATATAAATGCACTTAAAATTGCTGTAATAAAGCCAGATTTTTTCCCTATATACCAAGCAGAGAATGAGATAGGTATTAAATAAATAATTGAAAAAGAGTATTCCATACCTGTGGTATAATCAACTACACCTAATAAAAAAATCGATACAATATTAATTAGTACTAATACTGCTTTATTTATACTTTCAATAAATTGGTTAAAATTTCTATCTTTCATTTTTTCCAAACCATTTTTAAAATTAATATTTCAAGGCATAACTAAGAATTAATTGGCAAAGCAATCATTTTTGACATGTATATATATAAACACTTCCCGTCTACATAAATGCATTTTATCATCCTTTAAATATCTTAAAATTGGAATAATATGTCCTCTCAAATTCCTTCTCCAAAAAATTAAACTGATATGAACTTAATTCTATTTTCAATAAAAGACAAAAAATCTCTCTCAGCTAATATTTTTAAAAAGCGTTGCTTAACCTATAATCAAAGCAGCTAAAAAATAAACAAGGGTTGTTTACCTGACGGAATGGGGAATTCAGTTAAAAATTTAATGAAAAGATTAAAAAATTATTTGTGAAGAGAATGGGAATGGGGAGAAGTCTTGGCTGTCAAACCGAACAAGTAATTTTTGATAAGACTAAAAATATTATGTTATGAAAGTGAAGGCAAAAAAAAGTCTTACTTATCTATGACCGGAATAGCTTTATGAAATTGCAAAAATAAGAAAGTCTTTTTCAAGGTTGAATTATCATCTTTGTTTTACTGAAAAGTTGAAAAAAATATTTACGTGAGGATTGGAATACGGATAAGGCAAGCAATTATTTTTTGATATGAGGATAATATTTTGATTGATTAGCGATCGAAAAATATTTCTTTTGAGATATCAGAAATTCTATATAATACAAATAACTTAAAAATCTCGAAAAACCCGGGTGCGGCTCGCTGACAGTTAAAAATGTTTTGTCAGTTGGTTCTTCTTATATTTTTACTTCAGCTCAATAGCATCTGATTTGTGTTTTTTCCAATTTATATTTTTATTTATTTTAAGTTTAAACATAATTAAATAGAAATATAATATATCTATAGCATGAGGTATCTATGAAAATGAATAAACGCTTAATTGCTGCAACAGAGTTATTATTTATTGTACCAGCTACTATTTTTATGATTGCACTTTTTCTGCAAGAAGTTCAGCCAATGATGCAGACAGGATATTTGGTTAATTGGTTCAGCCAGCATACTGTTCTTGGTCTATATATCTTTCTTATTGCAATGCCTTTTTCAGCTTTAGCAATTGGGGGCATTTCCTTGTATAAATTCTGGCAAAATGACACCGAACTACGTCAAAATGCATTAAGAGTACTTGCTTCTGTTCGAGCACACTTTGCAATGCTGCTCATCAGTTTAATAACTATTTTGTCTGTCAGTATTCTTTCTGTTGTTGCATTACATATGATTACTGAATAAAAAGTATTTAAGAAAACAGAAATTAAAATAATAATTCTAATATGGGACAAAATAACCGATTCTATAAGAACGGTTTCTTTAAATTATTACAGACTTTAACTCCTATCATTATAGTAATAGGAGCTATTGGCTCTGTGGTATTGGTATCGTTAGCCGGTCAACGTAGTAACCAACATTTCCTGCAGTTATTATTTGATATCTGGGTTCTCTCTCCGTTTGGAATAATTATATTAATTAAAAAGTTTTCGAAGGAGTGGCCAACGATTACTCAATCAATGCTTAATTGCATGATCCTTTTTATAACAGTTTCCTCATTAATTGTTTATATAATCGTTAACATCAATCCTTCTACTCAGCTCGCTTTTCCATTCGTCATAATTCCATTATTATCATGGCTAATGATTCTGATCATCATTTTAATTGCAAAACTAATTACACGCAAAATTTCAAATGAAAAAGAAGCACTTTAAAATGTAGCAACAGGTATACCTATTACCTCAGGTTTCTTAATATCTTCTTGTCTTTAGGTCACTCATCATTATATCATACCGCATGTTAGCGGTTCGTTGCTATTCACATGAACTTATTCATTAAGGAATAGCTTTAATTCTGTCGATATAAAGGGGGATGCCAAAGAATGAGTTAAAAATATTTCTGAAGAAAGGATGGGGCTTTACAAACGAACTTGTCAACCTTTTTGAAAATACAGGTGCAGCAGGTTTGTGGTAAGTTGAATAAATATCCTTTGATATTTACTAATTTCAGATTCTTTTTTACCTAATAAATAGTCTTAAGATGAAAAATAGAGGCTGCCCTGTAATGAGTCACTAATTAAACGATCGCCTGAATTCCAAAGGTGAAAGATTGGTTTTGCTTTTGAATAGTTTGCTGAATGAGTATTTTACCACAGAGATAACAGGGAATCCGCAGAGATCGCAGAGAAAATAATAACTCTGTTACGTCTGAGTCTTCTCTGCTTTCTCTGAGGTTAATTCTTAAAAAGGGATTGTTTAGCAAAGTGTATTTTACCGCAGAGAGATAACAGGGGAGCCGCAGAGATCGTAGAGAAAATAATAACTCTGTTACCTCTGAGTCTTTTCTGTTTCCTCTGTGGTTAATTCTTAAAAAGGGGATACTAAGCGGATTTGAGTCAAAATAAAAATTCCGTGGATAAAGAAAAATTCCTGATTGGAGCAATGTTGCCGATGAGTTCAACATAATTGTAGTTGAGGGCGTTGTTCACATTAAGAAAGATTCTTGCGGGGAAACCAAGATCAGAAAAATTATAGCCGGCCCTGAAATCAAGCACATAAACCGGGACTCTTACCCTTCCGTCTTGAATAAGTCCCAGGTCAACAAGCTCGAAATCCATTTGCTCAATTTTGCTCCAGTAGCGGAAGTCGGACCCAAGTTCAAATCCTGCCAGATCAAGAGAAATATCTGCGGTAAGCTGATGGCGGGCCCTGTATTTAAGTGCTATGTGCTGCTGAATATCTCTTGCCCAGAGATAGGTATAATTCAATTTAAAAGAAAGATGATTATTGAATAAACCGGAATTTAAATTCAGTTCACACCCCTCAATTCTTGCTCTTTGAACATTTGCAAAATATGCTTCGTTGTCAACATCAATGGCTATCTGGATGAAATCATAATACTCCGTTCTGAATAGGGCAGCATCAAAGCTCAGCTGGCTGAAAGGCTGATAATTAGCACCGATTTCAAAACTGATATTCTTTTCCGGTTTTAATTTTGGATTTTGTTTCAACTTAACACCGGCTGTGAGTGAAGCTGAGGTAAAAACTTCGGCAAGCGAGGGAGCTCTGAATCCGGTGGCGAATGAACTTCTCAAAATCAGATTTTTAGTGAGCTTATAATTTAATCCTATTTTTGGAGCCGCTGCTGCAACAGGATTAAGCGTATCAAGCTTATCAAAATCAAATCTTGCGCCCGTGGATAATGTTAATGATGAATCAAGCTTAAAATCAGTCTGGAAATAAACACCCAGACCGTAACCGGACGGCTGTCCGAAAATATTTGAATTGACCAGTGCCCCCAAACCTTCAAATCCGGTAACAAGAACAATTTTATCTGTTAATAAAAAATTAGATTGACCTTCCAGCCTGTAAATATCGGCATAAGATGCATTCCTCGCTCTTGTATTATCCCACCAGAAGGCTTTATAAAAGCTTCCCTTCAAATTAAATGAAAAATTTTTACTTACGGCATTATTATATTTCATGCCGAGCATATAGCGTTCCGACGTGACAGTCTGATTAAGATCGTTAATCGGAATGAGCGCATTTTGAAGATCTTTCCAGTAAGTCCAGTTTCCTTCTTCCTCATTCAATGAATTTGCAAAGAAAGAAAGAGATGATGACGGGGAAAAATTATAAACTGTTTTCAAATATCCTATGTATCTTGTTGAAACGTTGTCCTTCTTATAGCTCATATCATTTAGTCTTGTAAGTGCAGCTGTAAACCCGAACTTACCGAACCTGTTTGTATGCGAAAGAGTAAGAGTGTTATATGTTCTTGCTTCTGATGACCAGTCCCATTCATTGTAATATGGTTTGCTGTAAATTCCGACTCCTGCCTTGAAGTAAGTTCTTGCATTATTGGATATATCTTTTGTAATGACATTTATAACCCCGCCCAGCGCGGTTGATCCATAAAGAGCACTGGCAGGACCCTTAATAATTTCAACCCTGTCAATTTCTGTAACTGGAACCATTTCCCAGGTAATTTCTCCTGTATCTCCCGAGTATATGGGGAAACCGTCTATCTCAACAAGCACACGTGTACCAGCACCCCTGCTGTAGCCGCTTGATCCGCGGATACTTACCTGATCCGCAACCATCTGCACGCCGGGGGCATATCTTAACGCATCACTTAAAGATGTAAAATATTTTTCTGAAAATTCGCTTGAAGGAATTACCGCTGCACTTACAGGGAGATCAGAAATCTTCTGTTCATATTTTCCTGCCGTAACAATTACTTCCTGCTTCGTTTGAATTATCTCGGGAGTCATACGAACGTTAACCGTAACAGAACTGTTTGTAATTTTCTTCCCTGTAATTGTTTTACTGCTGTACCCGATCATTGAAAATTCGAGTGTATAGCTGCCCGGATTCAGATTTTTTATTTCATATTTACCATTTTCATCTGCAGCAGCACCGCGGCCGGTACCGGTTAGTACAACATTGGCACCTATCAGCGGTTTCCCGTCTTCATCTTTTACAATTCCGCTGATGCTGTATGTCTGTGCAAAAATGTAAAATGAATTAAATAATAGAAGAAACAGGATTAAAATATGTTTCATTATTTATCCATATTTTTTTGCCGATCAGTCATCTATTATATTTTCATCCATGCCGGTCAGTGTCATACTTGTCCTATTTTCCATATATATAATTAAGAAAAAATTGAAAATGTTTCCATTATCCTCCCGGCGGCTGGGGCGGAGGATTATTGAAATCACAAATAATATTAATATTTCTTACAACAGTATGCGGTGGAATTATGAGTTTTCCTGGATGTGAATAATCATTGTTTGAATAGTAAATACCGGCAACCCTCCAGTCTTTCCTGTTTACCGAAATAGTAGGTGATGTTAATTGTGCAACTGCGACATAATCGTACTCTCCATCGGCTAGATGACCCTGCTGAGGAAGATAAGCCGAATCGAGCGAACTGTAATTAAATGTAGTTAAACCGAAAGGTATTTTAAGACTAACATACTTAATATTGAGAATATTGAAGTCTGAAAGTGATTTCAGTTCATTCTGAAAAACAACGAGATATGTTCCCGAAACTGAATCCGGCCATGTACCCTTAAATGTAATGGTTCCGCTGAATCCTGCTTGCTGAAGTGAATTGTCGGCGGAGGTTGGTGAAATTCCTCCATCGCATCCGCTGTTTAAACTGAGAAGAAAAATCAGTAATGAGATTGAAAGCGTTGTAAAGATTGTTTTCATTATAAAAATATAATCAGGTAGAGGGTAAAAAACAATAAGTCCCCTGAATGATTTAAATAGAAGTCACAACTGTTTCAAAGCATGCAGCTTCTCAGCCGGAGTCATCCATGCTGTCAGAAGTGATTATAATTGCACAGATTTCAACTATGTGATAGCTATATTACAATTTTTGTCCCTTTTTATCAGCCTCAAGTTATAAATCATGCTTACAAGTTAAACTGATACTCTTGTTTCTGGTTATTTTGAATTAAATTAAATTTTGCTATATATAGGAGTAATTTGTTCTAATTTCCTGTCTTCCAATTCCTGATATTTTTGATGAAGGTATAAATGAAAAAAAAATAGTTATTTAATCAGCTTTATAGCAGCTAAAAGAAATTTTTTTTAATTAAAAAAGAGGTAGGTATGAAAAATTTAATTATACTTTTATTGTTATTCTTCTGCGTCAGTTCCTATGCACAGGATGCTTCTGCATATTTTCCGGCAGCTCCAGGCTACACATGGAATTATAAAATATTCCGCCTGGATTCTGCTAATAATACAAATGATTCCATGGCATATTACCAGGTTGATTCGTTTGCCGTTACTCAAAATAATTATAATGGAAAATCAGCAAATATTATTGTATCAATGGCCAGTAATTCTCTTACAACACCTTTAATTCCCTTGCCTGATACTACATTTATTTCTTTAGAAGGAAGTGATGCTTATCTTTATTATAAACTTAATGTTGATTCATTGATTGGTTCATTATCTTCCGCTAAAATTATATCAAAAAAATTAAATACTAATGATGAGCAAGCATGGGTGCCTTTTTACGAATTTGCAGCAACAGAAAATCAATCCTATCAAATTTATAAATTGGATCAAACAGTCGATTATAAAGGTTTACCGATACAGGCGAGATTTGAAATTGTTGGGACACGGGTAACAGATCAAAATTTACAAACTGATGCGGGGAATTTTAATTGCAAAAAATTTGTAGTTGATTATAATATTTTGGTTAATTTATTTGGAGGTTATAACCCTTTATTTACAATCTCAGATACAGTGTGGATAGCATCAAATCAATGGATTGTTCAGGATATTATGCCTTCTGTAATAGCTAATCCTTTAAATCTTGGAGAAATTCTTATCCGCGGTTCAAAAAAAATACTAATCCCCAAAATCCCTACCGGTATTTACGATATTCAGGCAAAAGTTAATGAATTTAAATTATATCAAAACTACCCGAATCCGTTTAATCCGAGTACAAAAATCGGATATAGAATTTCAGATTTCGGACCGGTCAACTTAAAAATCTACGATCTGCTTGGAAGAGAAGTAGCAACATTAGTCAATGAAGAAAAACCTGCTGGTACTTATGAAGTAACATGGAATGCAGCGAACTTGCCGAGCGGTATATACTTTTATCAGCTTAAAGCGGGCAGTTATACTGCAACAAAGAAGCTTCTGCTGCTGAAATAAGAATATGATAAGCCGGTACTATCCCGAGGAGGATAGTACCGGGGCTTCACGATTGTAAGTGATGAAGAAAATTCTTATTCTTTTACAGCACTCTTACTTATTTTCTCTGAGCATAGCTTTCTCATCATATTATTAAAAATCTTTAGGGAGGAATTAATGAAAAAAGTTATTTTTATTGCTGCTTTTATCTCTTTTATGTTCATTACTGTCAATGCACAGGTAGCCCTTTCCATTTATTCAGGTGTCGGCAGATCTTCTTTTGATAAAAATATAATTAATAATTCTATTACTGATTTAGCAGATTTTTCTCAGGCCGAATATATTCCTATTGGGGTGCAGTTAACTTATAGTCTCCCATTTCTTTTAACTTTTGGTGCAGATGTAAATTATGCAGCTGTCCCCTTTACTTTTAATGTAAGTGCAGATATTTTAGGGCAAAATATGAAAATTTCTGAGTTAAAAGTGCATCAGCTTATGGCAGGTGTTTTTGTTAAAGCCAGGCTTTTATCAGGACCTATTGTACCCTATGCCAAAGCCGGGGCAGGTTTGATCAGCGGGAATATTGATATCAACTGGACAGATCAATTTAAACAGCTTGCTTCACAATATGGATTTGCCTTACGGGATTCTACAATTAATGTAAAATATGCAGTGGGAGTAAATTTAGGCGCCGGTTTAGAGATAAATTTTGGGCAAAGCGGGGGACTTTTCGGTGAGTTAGTTTATTATTTTGTCCAAAGGGAACAAGATATTAAAGGTGCCCAGTCGTTCCAGGCAAACAGCTATGCATTTCTTGTAGGATGGCAATTTAAATTTAATTGATAATATATGATTTACAATTACATATGGATTATCAAGGCAATGTAAAGTAAGAATAATTATTTATGATATATTAGCTATCAAGTTTGCGAATTAGTAAATGCAGAATTATCAGCAGGAAATCATGAAGTAATTTGGAAAGGGAAAAATCAATTTGGTAGACATGAGAGTTCGGAGATTTATTATATTATAAATTTGAAACGGGAGGATTTACACCGTCAAATAAAATGTTGTAAATAACTGGAGTTTTATGCCTCCAGCTTTGCCACAATTTGTCATTTGTAACTAAGTCTGCCATAAAACGACTGACATTTATTCTGCTAGTTTTTCCGGAGTTAAAAATAGGGCTCCGGATTTTACAATCATGAATTTCATATAAACTTTCCTTTTCCTCGTCGAAAAGCGAATCAGGGCGGACTGCTACCCAATCAATCTTAGCTTTTGAACCTAATACGCAAACAAGATGATTAGCAGCAAGCATATTATCTTTGTGCGGGGGTAATAGGACTTTTAATAATGAAAATATTATCTTTTCCCCAAGTGTCTCTTTTTCTCCTATTTTTTTATTTGTATATGCAGTAGTACTCATTAGGATAAACTTCTTGTTAAGGTTTAGTGACTGCAGGGCTTCAATTATTTTCGTTACAGTATTGAAAACTAGTTTATGCGGAGGTCCAAGAATACCTTTTAAACTTACATTGTGTCCAAGGCAGCTAATAACCGAGTCGCAATCTCGCAGAAGGTCAATAATTTTTGAAATATCAAAATCATTTATATTTCCTTTTATAACTTCAATTTTCTTATCATCCGATATATTGACAGGAATAATAGAAGATTTTCTCACAACCATTCGAACCTGAATTTCCCTTTTAACAAGCTGTTGTACTACCAATTTACCTGTTGCTCCACTCGCACCTATAATTAATACTTTCATGTTTGTCTCACATTGAATAAATTGATTTTTTCGTCTATTGGTGTTACGGCTAAGGCGCAGCGCAAAAATACTATGTAGAACTTGTTAACAATTTTTATGACTACAAAATACTTCATGCCGATTGCAAAAACGCTGTTGCCCTTGAGCCGCTGGTTAAATGCAATTACTTATCATTTTTATTCTTCTTATATGTGTGCATAAATTTTCCGAACTTTTTATCCTTCTGTCTCTTTTCATAATACGACATTTCGTAGTACAAAGATTCCTTATACATTTTTATGTAATTCTGATAACGTTCATTTGAAATTATTCCTTCCTCTAAGGCTTTCAATACTGCACAACCTTTTTCAATAGTATGAGTGCAGTCCATATAGCGGCACTGTTTCGATAATTCCGAAATTTCATTAAATGTGTCATCGAGACCCGAATCAATTGATATTATTCCAAGTTCACGCATTCCGGGATTATCTATTACAATTGCCCCGTTTTCTAAAACTATAAGTTCGCGGCGTGTAGTAGTATGTTTTCCTCTTCCGTCTTTCTCTCTGATTGGCTGAGTTTTGTATAGTTCTTGATGTATGAGATTATTTAATAATGTAGTTTTGCCAACACCGGATGAACCAAGCAAACAAAAAGTTTTGGAAGAGGTAAAGTATCTTTTAATATTCTCTATATCCGGCAAATTGTTGTTGCTGAATGCTTCTATTTTAATATCCGGTATTATTTTATAAATATCATTTTTCTTCCTTTCAACCTCCTCTATACTTATAAGGTCACTTTTACTTAAGAATATAACCGGTGTAATATTGCTCTCGTTTATCATCACTAAGTAACGTTCCAATCTTCTTAAATTAAAATTGGAATCAAGTGATTGCATAATTATTGCCGTATCAATGTTTGCTGCGATTAGCTGGTACTCGATTTTTTTACCGGGGGTTTTCCGCTTTAATAATGATTTTCGCGGAAATATTTCGTGAATGATAGCCAGCGAATCATCATCAAATAGCTGTGCATAGACCCAATCGCCAACTGTCGGTAAATCCATAGATGAATCGGAATTGAATAAATATTTTCCAGTTAATTCTGCATAAATATCATTCTTACCGTTTGAAACGACAAAACTATTTTTATTTACACTGATTATTCTTACTATTTGAAAGTAATCTGATTTCGATGTTTCAACCTGATCTTGAAACCATTTATCGAATCCAAGTTTTTTAATATCATCCATATTCTTTTGAGCACCTGACATATTATTAAGCCTCTGATTTAGTTCAATTTATAAATCTAATATCCAGCTATTTATTTTCGATAAAATACATTTTCACCATAAATGTAAAGCATACTTATATTCATACATAGACATCTTAAAAAATTAGCAAACAGGATTAGACAAGTCTTTCCACCTACCTCCCCGAAAAAATTAAGATTAACATAAATCAATCTCTCACCAAAGGCAAGAAATTTTTTTAAACTATTGTTCACCCAAAAAGCTTTTTTAATAAAATATCGTTACAGGAATTAAAAATTAAGCTGGCTTTTTTTACTACTTAAATTGCTAATAAACTCAAGATTTACCGCCGGCCTTCAATTCACATGTAAGATGGGAAAAAAGATGTATGAGGATGAAAGAGAAGCAATCATCTTTTTTGATAGAATTTAATTTATAATCAATTCAAGCTGCGCAGAAAATTCTTAATCTTACTCTTAATCTTATTCGATTTTTCAACACAAGTAATATTTTAGGGTTTAAATTATGTACAAAATGGAGATAAAAATTTTAATCATAGCTGTGACCCTTTATTTTATGGATAAATATAGCATAAAAAATAGTCTCAACATTTAAAATTTGGCGCTGGCTTTGCCAGTTTATGATTAAGATTATGATTTACGATTAAGATTAAGACCGATGCGCGACTTAATTTGATTATTAAAATATACTCAATCAATAAACAAATTAAGAAACAATTGTATGTTATATGCCTGCAGATAAAAAAATATCAGTACAGTATAACAATAAAATTATTTATAATTAAACCTTCAATAAATATTTTTTGTCAAACATACAGGTAAATTCTTCATTTAATAAAAACTAAGGGAAAATCAAAATTGAATAAAATTACTGCCGCTATTCTTATAACTTTCTGCTATTTATCCTTTGCCCAAACTGATGATAAAAAGAATGTGGCAAAAATTTCAGGTAAAGTAATTGATTTTGAATCAAAAATACCAATCGAATACGCTAATGTTATTGTTTATAAATTACCTGACAGTTCTCAAGCTGCAGGAGGTATTACCAATAAAGAAGGATTGTTTGTAATAGATGGAATTAAAAATGGAAAATATTATGTAAGTGTACAGTTTATCGGTTATGAGAAAAAGATAATTGAAAATGTTTTTATTACATCATCCAATATTATCGATTTAGGCAATATATTTATCAGGGTTACTGCAATAAATTTAGAAAATGTAGTAGTGGAAGGAGAACGTAGCCCGCTTTCTTTTCAACTTGATAGAAAAGTAATTGATGTCAGTAAAATGCCGACATCTATTTCGGGAAATGCTGCAGATGTTCTTGAAAATGTACCTTCGGTCACTGTCGATATAGATGGAAACGTAAGTCTTAGAGGAAGCAGTAATTTTACTGTTTTGATAGATGGAAGACCGTCTGTAATGGAAGCACAGGATATCTTACAGCAAGTTCCTGCAAGCTCTATTGAAACTATAGAAATAATTACAAATCCATCTGCTAAATATGATCCTGAAGGAAGCGCTGGTATAGTAAATATTAAGCTTAAGAAGGAAAAAAATTTAGGGATAAGCGGCGTTGCAAATGCTAATGCAGGTGCAAATGACAAATATGGGGGAGATTTTATTTTTGAAAATAAAACTTCCCGCTATAACTATAATTTTGGAATAAATTATAATAGAAGGTTTTCTCCAGGAAGTGGTCTTGAAAATAAACAATTTGAAATAGATAATAATACTTCTTTTCTTAATTCAAACGGCAGCAGAGAAAATGGTCATATTTCCTTTGGGCTAAGAGGAGGAATCGATTTTAATCTTACCAGCAGTGATTTATTAAGTATATCAGGGAGGTATGGAACAAGAGAACATCAGAACAATAATATTTCAAATTATATTCAGTGGTCAGATTTGAACCCTGATAAATTATATTATTTAAATCTGAATAACGGCAGTAGAAGCGGCTATTATTATGCAATTAATACAGGTTATACCAAAAAATTTAATATGGAAGGACATCAGCTTATTACTGAATTTAGAGTAAGTAGAAATAATTCTGATGAATCCTCAATCTCATCAAGCAATCAATTAGGAATTCAAACAGACGGAAAAAAGACGACTGAAACCGGTCCTTCCACACATGTAAGAGGTAAATTAGATTACACTCTGCCATTGGGAGAAAATACAAAATTTGAAGCCGGCTCACAAGGTGAAATAGAGTTGGAAAAAAATTCAAACGAACTTTATAATTATGATGCACTAAATGATTCTTACAGTTTCCAATCCCTTTATAGCCACTCTATTAATTCTAATATTAGTGAATTAGCTGTCTATTCTATTTATTCTAATGAATGGAATAATTTAAGTTACCAGGCAGGGTTAAGGACTGAGCTTACTTACAGAACAATTGAATTGACTGACAATCAGAATAAATTTTCCATAAATCGCTGGGACTTTTTCCCATCAATTCATTCCTCTTATAAATTCAGCAATGTAACAGAAATAATGGCAAGCTATGCGAGAAGAATTGACAGGCCGCACGGATGGAATCTGGAACCTTTTTTAACATGGTCTGATCCGAATAATGTTCAGATTGGAAACCCGGATCTAAAACCTGAGTTAATCGATTCTTATGAGTTCGGATTCCAGACATTATTTGGTTCTGTAACATTTAACAATGATCTCTATTACAGGGTTAATCATAACAGAATCGACAGAATACAATCCGCTTATGCAGATAATGTTACTCTTAATACTTTTGCAAATGTGGGAACAGATTATTCACTTGGAACCGAGTTTATGATAACTTTTGATCCAATTGTAAAATCCTGGAATGTTAATCTGATGGGTGATGTCTATGATTACAGAATCAAAGGTGTATTAAATGAAATTCCTTTTGAAAGGAGAAGCTTTAATTGGAATGCCAGGTTCAATAACGGATTAAATATTACAAAGACTACACAATTCCAGTTCAATGTTAGGTATAATAGCCCATCAGTTTCTTCACAGGGAGAATATAAAGGATTTTTCAGGACAGATGCGGCTGTTAAACAGGATTTATTTGATAAAGCAATTTCACTTACATTGCAGGTCAGAGATTTATTTAAAACCGGTAAAAGAGAATTTACTTCGCAAGGTTCCGGTTTTTCTTCTTATACTTATTACACAAGGGAAGCACCAATGGTTATGCTGAATATGAGGTTCAACTTTAATAATTATAAAGAGAAAAGAGATCAGAATATTGATGAACCTGGTAATGGAGGAACTCAAGAAGAGGGATACTAAATTTAGAATTTATGTATAATTAGTTTATTATAAATTAAAAATCATTTTCATTAAGAATGACCAAGCAGATATTGAAGAATAAAACCGTGTAAAATATTAAATCTAAAGAGTTAATTTGAAATTCAGGTTTTAGTTGATACGAATTGAAGCTTATTACTAAGCGATTTCTTTCCGGCTAATAAAAAAGAAATTATAATAGCCGCTGCAATTATATTTACTATAGTCCCTTGACCACCTGGTTTTCCAAAAAGAAAATACCCGTTGACAGCACCATCAATTACAAATATTATAGTAGTAACTATTCCCAGAAATATATATCCTTTCCTTAAAAGAAAAACACCAATTGCAGCTATAATTTCAGTGATACCTATCAATATTAAAATAGCAGCCAAAAAAATTAAAACTGTTTCATTGGATTGAATACCCGGTAAGGTCTCTGACCCCTGCAGCAGTAAGACTAAACCCCCAATTCCGCGTGCTAAACCTAAAAGTATCATTAAAATTGAACCGATGATTAATGCAATAGGTTTTTTGTTTAGATTCATAAATTACCCCCGCATATCATTTCATCAGATTAAAAGATATGATTATTACTCGCTTATTTAATTATCATAAAATTATATATAAGAGGTGACATTTTCAAAAAAACCCCGGTTTATTTTTTAATTAGCCGGGGTTTGACAAAATAGTTATTCGATTGTAAGGAATCTTTCCCTTGGGGTCATTGAAATGCCGCAGCGTTTTGGGGCTTCTCCGTCATACGTATTTCCGCAAGTGGTGCATACCATATATAAAGAAGATAATGTATTCTCTTTTTTATTATTTAGTTTTTCAAGTGCATTCTGATACATTGCTTTATGTTTCTTTTCTGTCTGGTAGGCATAATTAAATGAAATCAATGCTAAATTAACATTGCCATCCTGTGCTGTTTTAATGAAATCGGGATACATTGTAGCTACTTCATAAGATTCCCCTTTTATTGCATCTTCCAGGTTTTCTTTTGTTGATTTTACTTCAAACTTAGGTTCAATTTTACCAACCTTAACATTTAATTGTTCTAATACTGCCCTATGGTTATTTGCATGGATTCCTTCTGCTTTTGATGCTGCTTCAAATAAAAGCGCAATTTTATTATATCCTTCTTCTTTAGCTTTCTTGGAATAAGCTTGATACTTTGCACTTGCCGTAGTTTCACCGGTTAACGCATCTTTCAGATTATTTATAGTTAAATCAGCCGATGGAATACCTGCATAAGCTGACATTCCTGCAAACAATATTGTTAATACAAATGTAATTAAAATTTTTAATTTCATTTTAACTCCCGTTTATTTAGTTAATATTAATTTTACATTTCAAAATTAGCAAATGGTGTCTAAAATTAACTTTAAACTTTTCTTAAAAATTGATTAAAAAAATCGGGCTTTTTATGAAAGAGGGAAGTAGATAATTATTGTTGTTCCTTTCTGCGGCAGACTTTTAATTTCAAGCTTCAAATTTTGAAGGTCCGCCAGCTTCTTTACAATAGAGAGACCAAGTCCGTTCCCGGCAATTTGAGAGTTCCTTGATTCATCTGCCCGGTAGAACCTGTCAAATATTTTTGCTGCCTGTTCATTGGTCATCCCGATTCCTTCATCTTTAATCGAACAGAGAACAGCAGAATTTACTTGTTCAATTTTTACTTCAATATTGGTATCTTTCCCGGAATACTTAATGGAATTGGAAAGAATATTTTCCATTATTATATCCATCATAGCAGGATCGGCTTTAACAGGTAAATTATAATCATCAATAATTTTAACCGAGATATTTTTAGCAATTACTTGATTCTGCAGTCTGTTAAGCACAGATTGAGCTTTATCATTTAAATTTATTTTAATTATATCCGGTGAGATCTTACCGCTGTCATATCTTGCAAGCATTAAAAGCTGATCGATAATAGTTGACATCCTGTTAACTTCGGTAATACAGTAAGAAATTTTAGATTTATACTGCTCAACTTCTCTCGGTTTCCTTATAAGAACTTCCAGAGTCCCTTTTATTACAGCAAGTGGTGTTCGTAATTCATGTGAGGCATCCGATGTAAATTGCTTCTCTCTTAATACTGTATCCTCTAACCTGTCCAGAAGCTGGTTTATAGTTGCAGTTAATTTATAAAGCTCATCCTTGTGCAGCGGCAGCTCTATCCTTTCTTCCAGGTTTTCTTTAGTGATTCTTTCTGCAGTTGATATGACTTTATTAACAGGCTCTATGCTCTTACCTGCAAAAAACCTTGTAATAAAGAATAATGCAATTAAAACGACCGGATACGTAAACAATAAAACAAATTTTAAATTATTTAACACTAGTGCAGATTCTTCAAGCGGGATAGCAATTATTAAATAGCCGAGAATTCGGCTGTTTGGATTTTGAATCGGCATTTGAAGCTGCCTGGTGGGCTGACCGGATAGTTCATCATCGAAGAAGCTTTTTGTTTTTTCCCCGGAGTAAAATTTCAATTCGGAATCAAGAAGATTCCCCGATTTCTTTATAACAATTCCATTAGTATCACATACCTGCACAAATGTTGGATTAACTTCAATTTGACTATGTTCCTTTTCTGTCCATTCGTAAGGGTTTGCGAAAATAAATTTATCATTTAAAATTACTATCCCCTTAAATACTTCGCTTGATTCGGCTCTGAGATCATCATCCAGGTGTGTATACACAGTTTTATGTACAACGTAATAAATTGTGATGAACAGGATAAAAACCAGTACAGCAGTAGCGCCTAAATAATAGAAAGAGATACGGTTTCTTAAGCTTAGCTTTTTCATTCTTCTTTAATAATATATCC
The DNA here is from genome assembly GCA_963782475.1 of uncultured Bacteroidota bacterium. GTDB lineage: Bacteria > Bacteroidota > Ignavibacteria > Ignavibacteriales > Ignavibacteriaceae > CAVQBP01. The sequence goes on along the minus strand of CAWAJW010000017.1, from coordinate 57,769 downwards.
GACACCTCTGACTGTCTGAATAAAGCTCTTCCTATTTTTTGAATCGAGTTTTTTTCTTAAGAAATTCACATATACATCAATTACTGATGTATCGGCATCGAAATGAATATCCCAAACATGTTCAATGATCCTTGTCCTTGTACAAACTTTATTTTTATTGCGTATTAAAAATTCAAGCAGTGCAAATTCTTTTTGTGTCAGCAATATTTCTTTGGAATCCTTAAATGTCTGGTGAGTATTAAGATCAAGTTTTAGATCTTCAAATGTAAGTACAGATTGTTCCCCTTCTTTGGTCCTCAGCTGCACTCTGATCCTGGCAAGCAGCTCCTCAAATTCAAATGGTTTCTTAATATAATCATTGGCACCTGCTTCCAGGCCGAAAACTGTATCCTGCACAGTATCTTTAGCCGTTAAGAAAATAATGGGAGTTGATAGATCCGACTTTCTTATCTGCCTGCAAACCTCAATACCGCTTATACCCGGTATCATCCAATCCAGCAGGATCAAATCATAATCATTTGTTATAGCCATCCTTAATCCCAAATTACCATCTGAGGCGGTATCAACAGCGAAAGCTTCTTCTTCAAGACCATCTTTTACGAAATTAGCAATTCCGGGTTCATCCTCTACAATTAAAATCCGCAAAAACTTTATTCCTCTACTGATTTATTTGAATTAAAATCAAGACCCAGGTTTAGCTGAACACCTGCAGCATGTTTAAAAACCAGCTCACCGCCATAATATCCGGTTCTTGCAATAGAAAGAATACCGATTAAAAACAAAACTATAGCTGCCCATTTGAAAACACCTGAATATTTTTTTAGCAAAACAAATGTAATCCTCACAATTGAAGCAAGAACCATAAGCCACAATGATAACTGAGCAGCTTCTTCATGATTTTCCAATGCTTGTTTAAGTGCTCCGACTTCTGAAACCCCATCACCTGCAACGTTTCCTGAAATGTAAGCTGCAAGCACTCCCACCGTTCCCAAAATTAATAAATAAAAGCCTATCTTGCTAAAGAAATTTTTATTAAAGATAGCACCAGTTAAATCGAACAAGAACCCTACTATTAATAAAGCAATAGGGAAGTGAACTATCATTGGATGCAGATGTGTTGTATCAAACATATTAAATCTCCTTTTTTGTTTGATACAAAATTAGAACTGCTTCTTTAAAATATTCTAAACTGTTTCTTAAAATTCGCTAAAAATTACAATGAAAGTTGAATGGGGTGATAATTATATAAAATTTTGGTTATGAAGTTCTTTGTGTATTTCATCATGCATTTCAATTGGTTCTAAATGTGAGATTATATTTGCTTCAGTTTTTAATTCCTTTTTTAAAGAGCTTTCCAATTCTGTTGCATCTTTATGCGCATCTTCAAGAAGAGTTCCTCTTGGAAATAAAAGATGGAACTCTATCCAAATTATATTCCCGCTTTCTCTGAACCTAAGCTGATGATAACCTAGATTTTTAATTTTAGTTTCTTTATCCAGAACAGTTCTTATAGATTTTGCCAAATTCTGGTCGGTTTCATCCATCAACCCGCTAATTGATTTTCTGACAAGCTTACCGCCAGACCAAAGTATATTTATTGCTGCGGCCATTGCAACTAAAGGATTGAAAGGGAGCCAGCCTGTTAATAATGTAAGCAGTAATCCGGCAACAACCCCAAAGCTTGTCCATGAATCTGTAAGAACATGCTTTCCATTGGCAATAAGAATGATTGAATTTGTCTTTTTACCCTTCCAGACTAAAAAACTCCCTAAAAACAAATTGATGACCGAAGCTGCAAAAGTATAGTAAGTCCCTTCATCAAGATTAGTGATTTCTATTCCAAACAATAAACGTTTTATAGAAAAATAAATAATATAAATTGCGGCCAGAATAATTAGCGCTCCTTCAAATCCCGCAGAAAAATAACTTATTTTATGATGACCATAAGTATGTCCTTCATCAGCCGGCTGAAAGCTGTACCAAAGACTGAAGACTGCAAATGCAACTCCAATAATATGTATAACAGATTCAGCTGCATCAGAAAAAATAGCGGTGGATCCTGTCAGGTAATATGCATACCATTTCATGGCTAACATTAAAAAGCCAAAAGCCAATGAAAGTCGAATGGCAAACATTTGAGCCGATTTGTCTTTATTCATGAAACATTGTTCTGCTTATTAAAAATTATTGCCGGATTAAGTCCATTATCTAATCGGTATATAAAATAATGAAGCTTGTGGTAAAAAATAAACCAACCCTGTCAATTTGAGAGTGTTCATCTTCCCTAAGCTGCATTCATCAAAATAATTATATAGGATTAGGATATACTGATGAACAGAAACTGCTTTACAGAGCAAACAATTCTACTTTGTCAAAAGATAAAAATTATAATTTAAATGAAAATTAACTAAACCTTAAAATATTCTTAAAATTTATCTGCAGTTTATATTACAGCTTAGAAAGTCCAGGATGATTGAAAAAATACAAATTTATTCATTTAGAGGATTTATTCCTTATGGAAACAAATAGTTTTTCGTAAACTTAATTAAATTTATATTGAAAATGTTAACTTTAAAAAATCATTTTTTCTAACCTCTGCTTGGTCCTTTGAGTAAAGAAACCACGAACTCTTTCAATCTTGCAATAGTTTTGCATTTGATTTATGTTTGTTTTTAACACATATATTTACACCCCGTTTTATTACAATAAATCTAGTGGGGAAATGCTGAGAGTTGGTGGAGAAGCATTACTAGAGATGAAATTCATATAAAATATATAGTTATTTATTAAAAACTAAGTTAAATCTTTTAATGGCTCAATCAAAAATTGAATGGACTGAATTAACCTGGAATCCAACAACCGGCTGCAGTAAAGTTTCCCAGGGCTGTAAATTCTGTTATGCTGAGGTAATGGCAAGACGCTTAAAGGCAATGGGTTTAGATAAATATAAAAATGGTTTTAAATTAACTCTGCATGAGGAAGCCTTAAAAATACCTTATACATGGAAGACTCCTAAAATTGTCTTCGTCAATTCAATGAGCGATTTGTTTCATGAAGATATTCCGCTGGAATTTATACAAAGAGTCTTTAATGTAATGAATGACAATCCTCAGCATGTATTTCAAATATTAACGAAAAGAGCCGATGTTCTATATTGAATATCATAAACAACTAAACTGGACGCATAATATCTGGATGGGGGTTTCAGTTGAAAATGAAAATGAATTATGGAGAGTCGATCTTCTCAGAAGAACCCGGGCAAAAACAAAATTCCTATCGTGCGAACCTCTGCTTGGTCCTTTGAGTAAACTAAAGCTTAACAAAATAAACTGGGTAATTGTCGGGGGAGAAAGCGGAAGGAGCCCGAGACCGATGAAAGAGGAATGGGTTTATGAAATATTTGATAAATGCGAAGAAGCGGATGTGAAATTTTTCTTTAAGCAATGGGGCGGAACCAATAAGAAAAAAACCGGCAGAATATTTAACGGCAGAACCTATGATGAAATGCCGGAAGTTGAAGTATTGTTTTAATTCCAGGATATTAAAAAATTCCTATAATCCCTCTAATCTTGCAATAGTTTCGCATTTAATTTATGTTTGTTTTGAATGTAATTTATTACACCCCGTTTTACTACAAACATTTGAGAATTAGTAGGTAAAGCATGCCGTGGCGAAAATAATTATTCCTAAATTAATAAATAATTTTATTAAAATAGATGATGGATAAAAATGTTTATCCAATTAATAAACTGTTTCTTTTAATTAAGCTTATCAAATCACACCTTTGGATAAAACTATCTATTTCTACAATTTTGAATAGAATTCACACTAAAAATGGTAGAGAATTTCAAACCTTTTTTTGAAGATATAATGCAAAAGGCTTTCCCAGATTTTCAAAAAATAAAACCATATGGAAGAGAGGGTGATAGCGGCAATGATGGATATATAAAAAAGTTAGGTACATATTACCAAGTTTTTTCTCCTAATACTCCCTCCATCAAAGAAATTGAAGCAGCTAAAAAACTGAAAGATGATTTTGAAAAGCTAAAAAATCGGTGGGATCAAATCTCTGAAGTAATGAAATACTATTTTGTTTACAATGATAAAAATACAGGGTCTACTCAAAAACTTGAGGAAACAATAAAAATATTAAATAAAACAAACCCGAATATTGAGTTTGGAATTTTCAATTCAAAAAAATTGGAGGGTATTTTCTTTAAACTTGACGAAGCTGATATTTTAAATCTAGGTTTTAATATAGATTCACTAAAAGCAATTGAAAATGCATATGATTATTTAAAGCTAGTGGAAATAGCTCTTGATAGAGAAGATTCTAAGCAGGCATTTACGATACACAGACAAATTGAAAATATTATAAAGTCACTAAATGATGATAAGCTAGAATTTGAATATGATTTATTAAAAGCAAGAAATTTACAAAAATTAGAAAAAATTAATCAAGCAAAAGAAGTATATCAGAATCTGTTTAAAAGATGTATTTGAGCGATCCGCGTCCAAATTTATATTTAGCCGAATTATTTTTATTAGAGAAAAAGTATGATCAAAAAAGATTAATTTTGGAGCAAACGGAACAAAAGCATTGGTTACGAAAAATAGAAGAATTAAAAATCAGAAAAAGTACGCTTGGGGAGAAAATTAATCTATCATTAATTGATGAAAAATCATTTCCAGAAGATCCAATAATCAAATCTAATTATTACAGACTATATTCAAGTTTCATTGAGCAAGCTGAAGATACTAAAATGGCGGATAGTTTTCTTGAAAAGGCTATTTTAAACCCAAATAATTTAGTAATCTTGATGTTCAACATTTCTTGATGGAAGTAAACTTTTTTCTTCTATAGTTAAATATGAAGGTTTTCAAAGGGAAATGGATAATTTTTTAATTGAAATTGAAAAGGTTGAAAAGAAATTTCAAGAATTTGGAAATTTACGAGAACGTTGCAAAGCAACGCTACTACTTAGAAAATTAAATGTTTATCGAACCAAAGAAGACCTGAGAAATTATGAAACTCTCGTCAGAGGAATTTTTGAACTTGTTCTTAAATGCTATTTTGACCACCATATTGAAAAGATAATTGTAGGTATGTTATGGGGAATTTATTTACCAAAAAAATCTTAACAATCTTATATCTTATTTAAATAAAACCGAAATTGAATTGTCTGATCAATTATCTCAGGCAATAATTGTTCAGTTCAATCTTCATAATAATTTATTCATTGAGGGGAAGAATTTTTTTATTAAAAAAAAGAATCAAAAATATATTTCATTTATTGAGAATTTCGAGAATAAAAAATATGAAGAAGTTATAACATTTTTAAAAGATTCTGTCCCCTTTGCAATTGCTATCTCTGATTCCTTGCAAGATTATTTCGAATTAAGAGAACTAATCATACAAAATTTACCCGATGACAATTATCAAACAAAAGAAAAATTGCTTTTAATGTTGTATAGTGATAAAAACGAAAATAATAAAGCTTTTGGAATTCTTAGGAAGTTAGATTTATCTGCTTCAAGATATATTGAAAGTAGAGAGCTCTTAAAAATCGTTCAAAACAAAAATGCATGGGAAATTGAAATAAAACTTATTGAAAAATTGTTACACTATGAAAAAGATCCGAAAACTATAATAAACCTAAAACTTAAATTATTTAATGCTCATTCTAATCTTAAGGATTATTTAGGTGCAATTAAAATCGGGGAAGAAATACTGGATGAATATTCCAATAAAAAAGATATAGAACCAAAAAACAAGGAAGCGTTACTTGCCCATACTATTCAATCTTATCTTAAGCGAGGAGAAGATGATAAGGCATATGAAATATTAACTAAATATAAATTTTTAACAACTTCCCCAGAATTCAAGCTTAGTATTGAAACTGAGGTTTATTTTGTAAACGACTTATTTATTGATGCACTTAATTCTATTGTATCAGCCGTTAAAATTAAAAAAAGATTATCACCAGAAGAATATGCTAGTTTATGGCTCTTATTAATACAAATAGATAATCAGCTTAAAATTGAGTTAAAATCATTAGACGTAGTCGGACTCAATTGTTTTGTAAAATTAAAAAATCTAGATAGATGGTATTATGTAGGTGAAGATAATGAACTGGATGCCACTAAAATTAGCACTCAACATTCAAATTATAATCTTTTTATTGAGAAAAAGGTCGGGAATAAAATTAATTTTTCCGATAAGTATAGTTCTAAAAAAATCTTAGAGACAATAGAGATAATCTTACCTATTGAAAAATATATCTTTTGGCAAAGCAGATATAATCTTGAAAAATTATCTAAAGAGGAAAGATGGGATGGAGCACAGATGATTGAAGTACCAAGTACTGAAGATTCTATTGATACAAAATATCTTGAAGCTTTTTTTAAAGATGAACAGGAAAAGCACACTCCTTTATTTGAACTATATTGTACTCAGAATATCCCGTTGACACTTCTTGCATTAAATGAAGGTGGTCTAGGACAGGCCATTGGGCGTATTGTACAAGAAAAAAAAGGTTTTATTAAATGTAGTACTGGTACAATGGCAGAAATGGAAAAACAAAAAACTATTGCTAATAAAATCCTTAATAAAAACTTATCATTTTATATTGATGGTACTTCAGCATTGGTTCTATCAGAAATTGGATATTTAGAAAAAATATATAAATACATTCCTAATATAAAAATCCCGCAATCAGTCATAGCAATGCTATTAGAAGTTGCAAACAAATTTAAAACAATTTCTGGAGCCGGTGGAAATTTAGGTTATGCAAGAGGAAAGTTATTATATTCAATTATTGATGTTGAAAAAAACAAAAAGATTCAAAATAATTTCAGAACCAGCATAAAAATATTAGAGGCTAAGCTTGACAATATTATTGCTATATCATCCGCAAATAAAATGGAATGTTTGTCGGAAAGTAAAGTTCATTCAGAATTAAGCGATGCCTGTATTTTAGCTCAGAATGAAGATACTTCAGTTTTAACAGAGGATTACCTATATCTTCAAATGAACGAATTGGAAACTAAGAAAAAAGCTCCTGAATATTTTTCATCCATAAGCTTGATGAGAGTTCTTTATGAGCAAAGGAAAATTTCCTTTAATGAATATTTAGTTTTCTTTGGGTATCTGACATCATATCGGTTTAGATTTTTATCATTAAATGCTGATGATATTAATAAAGCTATATTTGGTGAAGGAGCGATTTTTAATGTACAACCTCAAAATATTAGAAATTTTAATTTCCCTTTGACCCTATCAAATGAATATGGTGTAACATATAATGCTTCTTTTAATTTACTTCTATCTTTTTTATTCAAAATTATTATGGATGATTCAGTTACTGTTGAAGTTATGGAAAGTATTTATGTCGAGATATTATATTCTCTACCGGAAGATAAAAACAAAAAAGAATTTGGTAGAATGCTTTTAAAAGTTGCAGAAGAAATGATTAAAAAAGAATATAAAATTATACTGAGTTCATCCGTGCATGAAAAAATTAAAAGATTAAAGAAAATAACAGATATTTTTGAGGATAAATTATGGTTTCCAAATAAACAAAGTACTTAACAATGGTGTCTCGAACCATTTTAATTTTATCCTCAGTCCTTTATAATCTTAGACAAAACATTCTCGACAACTATAGCCGATACCTCCATAACCATGATCAGGCCTAGTTCAGGTACCTGTCAGGTGAAGATTTTTTACCGGTGTCGAATGACCTAGTCTGGTATTCCCACAATGTTCAGCGTTTGATCGAATCCGTATGCTGTTTCTCTGTAATTGATCATAAACCTCATGATTATTAACGTCGTACCCATTTCCTTAACTTCAATTGCATCTCTCAATACGAAATCCTTCTAAATCACTATAACTGACAGCCATTTTTTTTTGTGCGGAAATAAAGGCTTATGTCTTTCAAGAGAGTTAATTGGTCTGCTTTTCCCGGAAACTAAATATATTACTTAATGTATATGTTCGGTAAGGATGTCGGAATCCGATACCCGGTAATTAGTTTCTTTATTCCCAAAATATATAAATTTGTTTTAATTCATTACGGATACAATATCTCAAGAAAAATAATTTAAGGATGGAAATTAAAAAGCCATTAATAACTCTACCGGCGCATTATAACGGCAGTTCAATCGTGCTAGATACAGACTTTACTTTACAACCAAACGATAAACTATTAATTACAGTGCTGCAATATGAGCGGGGTACAGATGAGGAAAAAAAGTGGACAGCTTCATCTTTATTTCAATTAAATAAATTGTATGCTGAAGATGAACCCGAATATCCTGCTTTACTTATTAAAGAGCCAAACCCGGATATAAAAAATGAAGGAAGGGGATGTTGTTCTTGCTGCCCTGCCTCAAGCAGATGGTAAAACAAAACTAAGACCTGTCCTTCTTCTTCGCCAGCTTCCGCCACCTTATAATGATTTTCTTGTCTGCGGAATAAGTTGACACCTATGCTCCCAAGAGGTGACAATGAGCCATAGGTATAATTACAACTAAAACACGGCACTTATCCCGATGGAAGGGAGAAACCCTATTGATTCATTGAACTCAGGTTCTTGAGTCCTTACATCCCATCTTACTCCGGAAATATTTTTCCGGTTATATATATTTTGAATATCGATATAAGTTATAAGGCTCCAGCCGCTGAAAAACCAGAGCTTATCAAGACGAACATCCAGGCTGTGATTTCCCGGAAGGCGGAGAGAGTTATAATCACTAATATTTTGTGTCCCATCAGCATTGTAAGGAGTATATGGTCTCCCCGTTGAATAACGGAATTTAAGACTTCCTTCCCATTCATTATTGAATTTGTAGCCTCCGCTAAAAATAATAATCCAGGTTTGATCATAAGTCCCGATCCTTTCAATCTGGTCCAGGGCTTTATAATCGGCAATACTGTAGGTTAAGCTTGCAATTCCAAAATAAGGTGAGTCAGATAACTTTTTCTGATATGAAACTTCTACGCCTCTCGCTTTTCCGGCTCCTTCCGGTAATAATCTCTCCAGACCGAAAGATTCATAATTTTCATCTGCAAAACCTGCTCCTGTGTTTGCCATTATCAAATAACGTCGTATTTCACTTACAGGATAATCGGAATATTTCTTATAAAATCCTTCAACTTTGAATAAAGCATCACTGCTGATATAGCTGTCAAATCCTAAAATGAATTGATTGACTTTCATATTTCTTAAACGGGTATTAGCTGCGCTCCCTGCAAGCCAGATGTAAGATGGTGATTGAAAATAGATCCCGGTGCTGAAATTTATTCTTGTAATATCTGTCAGTAAATATGATATTGAAAGGCGGGGACTAAAATAGAATTTATTTTCAATAGGACTAAAATAATCTCCTCTTATTCCCAGGTTTGTTATAATTTTGCTTAACAAAACTGAATTAAGATTTAGATATAATGCACCTTTAGAATAGGCGGTATTTGTATCAAGCTTAGTTACAGGAAGTGTATCATTAAAAGTTGTTTTAAATGTCGGAAGAAGTACATTTGCCTTAAATTCGATCAGCTTTGCATCTCCGCCGATTGTTATATCCGAATTACCTGAAAGTTTATAAGTTAATGCCGCATTAAAAGTATTTTCAATTTCATTTGATTTATTAGTAAATATGGGATTCAAAAGTGAATCGCGCTGATGTGTATCATAGTCAACATAATTTCTGCTTAGAGATATTTTAACAAAACCATTATCAATCAAGTGGCGGTATTTTATTCCGGCAAGATATTGTATTTGTGCGCTGCCGATGATTTTTGAGTTATCGTATCTCTGGTCCTGGGTATTGTTAAAGTAATTAACATTATCGATAGCAGAAATAATTAGAACTGATATGGAATTATTTCTATCAATTTCAAAATCGGTTTTACCTAAAAAATCCCAGTATTCCGGAACGAAAGAAAAGCCTGCCGCTTTAAATATGAAGTCAAGATAGCTTCTCCGTGCAGAAAAAATAAATTGTGAGTTTTTAGATATAGGTCCTTCTAAATTTAATCCGAACTGAGATGCGGAAATTGTTGCTTTTCCTCCAATTCTATCCTGCCGTCCTTTGCGTAAATTTATTGAAAGAGAGGATGACAGCTTATCACCATATAAAACAGGAAAACCGCCCGTAGAAAAAGTTGTTCCGCTTACAAAATCAAGATTTATATAACTTAACGGACCACCCGTAGCACCCTGCGTTCCAAAATGATTTATATTAGGTACCTGGTAGTCATCAATAAGATATAAATTTTCTGAAGGCGCACCGCCCCGGACTATCAAATCATTTCTGCCGGCATCAGCCTGGGCAACACCGGGTATTATTGATAAAGCTCTGATTACATCTTCAAACCCGCCGGGACTTCTCCTGATTTCTTCATTGCTGAATCCGCTTGTACTAATTAGTTCGAGCCGGCTTTTTTCAAAGTAATTACTTTTTACAACAACATCTTCAAGTTGTACAGCTTCCTCTTCCAGTTCAAACGAAACTTCTGAAGTAAATCCGTTCATTACCATTATATCTGTTTTGATTATACTTTTGTAACCAATAATTGAGGCTCTTATCTGATATTGACCCGGGGATAAACCGTCGATTTCAAATTTACCGTCTAAATCCGATGCAGCACCCAATTTCGTATTTAATACAAGAATATTAACACCGGGCAGAGGCTGTTTCGTTAATTTATCTGTTGCTTTGCCGAAAATTTTTAGATTGTTTCCCTGAGCAATAGAAATTGTATTTATTAATATTATTATCGCGAAAAATAGTTTCTTCATCTTTTCTTGTTTTTATGGTGTAACAATTTAATATTCTTTCCTATCTTTTCCCAAGAGCATTTTCGAAGCTGTCATGAATCAGATTTCGATAGGCTTACCTAACTGTTGGCGGCAAGGATATCTTGATAAAACAGAATGAGTGGGCTTGGCAATTAACAAATCTGATATTCCCGTAGTTATCAGTGTTTTATTTAAAACGGTTAAAACCGTTAAAAGTATTGATTGTTTTTTTAGCTTTAAAGGGGCTGACCCAAAAGGTCGTTACCAGCTTGACCCTTCTTACATTGTTTTTCGTTGAAAACAGATGCTGAATCAGTACTGGTTTTCATCAGTAAACGATTCACATAACAAAATTTTACTGTTTACTCAACTCCCTTGTTATCCATTATTGTATTCTGTTTTTCAAAATAATTAATATGCTTACTGTCATTTTTTTCTTGACATTCAGTATTATCGTATATAAATTGAAACGATTCAAATATCCTTAAGAAGTTCATTTTGTTAAGTAAAGGTGCATCCTCCAAGTGCCGGGGAAATTTATAATATTGAAGGGTAGTAAAACGAACCGGGGGTTGATCTTTTCTATAAGAACTCATTTTTATGAATGACAACAAAATTGTATCCATTTATAATTTTGGCGTTCACTTAGTAATGATTAATGAATGCATCTTGGAATGATATTTTAAAATTGAATAAAAATCAGGAGTTAAAATGATAAGATTTACACTTTTAAGTTACAACCGATCTTTAATATTGTTTTCTGCAGTCTTCATCTTTCTATTCAGCTTAACTCCTTTCGTTGATTCATTTGCTCAAGAAATGCCCCTTGTTTATGATGTTGAGAATACTGGTGCAGACTCCCCAATACCTTATCTGCCTTCATTCAGTGCGCTTCCTGTTATCAAGAACTTGCCGGACCCGTTTGAGTGGGCTGACGGCAGGGGACGCATGTCGAACTTCTCCGATTGGCGGATCCGGCGTGCTGAGATCGGTGCGCAGATTCAGCATTATGAGATCGGAGGAAAACCGGCACGTCCGGACAGTATAACTGCCAGCTACTCCGGCGGAATGCTTACTGTGAAAGTTACTGTTGATGGTCAAACGCTCACCTTGACTTCGCAAATTGTCCTCCCGGCCGGAACCGGCCCTTTCCCTGCAGTGATCGGAATGAATAGCCCCAGCGGCAGTATCCCATCTGCAATCTTCAGCAGCCGCAATATCGCACAAATCACTTTCAGCCATAACCAGGTAACAACTTACGGCAGCCCGAAAAATACTGATCCCTACTACAGGCTTTACCCTGGTTATAACATTGATAACAGCGGACAGTATAGTGCATGGGCTTGGGGTGTAAGCCGTATAATCGACGGCCTGGAGCTTGTTCAGAATGTTCTCCCGATAGATCTTAAGCATATAGCTGTTACCGGATGTTCTTATGCAGGTAAAATGGCGCTTTTTGCAGGAGCGCTTGACGAGCGTATTGCACTTACTATTGCGCAGGAGTCAGGCGGCGGCGGCGCAACTTCATGGCGATATTCACAGTCGGAACCTAATGGTACTGTGGAAAAGATTGATAATACCGACTATAATTGGTTTATGAATTCGATGAGTCAATTTTCAGGCGATAATGTTTCGAAGCTTCCCGAAGATCATCATGAATTAATGGCAATGTGTGCACCCCGGGCCTTATACGTTACGGCAAACCCGGACTATACATGGCTCTCAAATCCTTCGTGCGATCTTTGCAGCAGGGCCGCGAAGCAGGTTTATAACGCTTTAGGCATTCCCGACAGGTTCGGATTTTCTATTGTTGGTGGACATTTGCATTGTCAGGTTCCGGACAGCCAGATTCCGGAAATCGAAGCATTCGTGGATAAGTTTCTCCTTGGCAGGGATACCGTAAACACTGCCGGCATTTCCGACAGTCCATACAGTATCGATCTTTCCAAATGGATTACATGGTCTAACCCGAACCTTTCCAACGGTACCACTTTTTATACATCATTAATTTATCCTCAAAATCTTCAGAACGGCCTTGATACAAATATTACACTTAAATGGAAGAAGGTTATTCAAGCTGAAAAATATTATATTGAATTATCAACAGACCCTTCATTTGCAAATATTTTTAAGATTGATTCAACATTAACTGATACTTTAGAAACATTTACCGGCTTATCAGAAAATCAAAAATACTATTGGCATGTCAAGGTGAAAAGCGCTTCGGATATAGGTCCCTGGAGTAATATATTTAGCTTTATAACTACGTTATCTCCGCCGGCATCACCTAGAAGGGCTTCTTCTGTTTCAGAAAAAATGGGGTACGTTACTCTTACGTGGAATAAAGTTGAAAGCTCTGACAAATATTTAATTCAGTTAGCTTATGATCAGGCATTTACGAACCTTTTCAAGTCGCTTTCAACGACGGATACCGTCAATTCTATATCATGGTTTTCAGAAGGAATAATATATTACTGGCGGGTTCGGGGAAGCAATATTGCAGGCTCCGGATCATGGAGCAGCGCAGGCAGCTTTTCTTTATTATATGCTCCTACGAATCTTGCTTTGCAGGTAAACGGCTCAAATGAAATTACTCTTACCTGGCATGATAACTCAACAATAGCAGATGGATATGTTATTGAACGTGAGCAGAGTCCCCAAACTTCTTTTACATTGCTTGATACGTTAAAAGGAAGCGGCAGTGAATATGTCGACAAAAATGCGGAACAAGGTCAAAACTATACGTATAGAATAAAAGCATATAAAGATACTCTGCAATCCGGATACAGCAATGAGGCTTCTCTTTTAGTAGATGTTAAAGGGGAAGAAACCGGAATACCTTCAGATTATTCAATAAGTCAAAACTATCCCAACCCGTTTAACCCGACTACAAAAATAAAATTTGCTCTGCCTAAATCGGGAATGATAAAAATCATTATTTATGATCTTCTCGGCAGAAAAGTAGAAACATTGGTTAACAGCGAGATGGAAGCTGGCTATCATGAAATTAATGTCGATGTTAACAATTTACCAAGCGGAATTTATCTTTACAGGATGGAGGCAGGCAGTTTTACCTCAACCAGGAAATTTGTTTTGCTGAAGTAATTTTGTTTTATTAAAAGGCTTTCTAAAAAGTAATTATTTCCTAAAAAATAGAACACAGATGACGCTGATTTAAAGGGATTTACACTGATTTTTAAATTGAATATTACTTTTTAGTCAGCCCCATTTAAATGAGTTGTACACCCTTACATATCTTAACCGATTCATCGGTTTAATTTAGTAGTGTAAAAAACGGTTAGAACCGTTAAGAGTATTAATAGTTTTTTCCTTTAAACCTATGGATAAATCCATTGGTTAATGATATGCTTACGTTTCACTAACCAGCAGATTTAAATGAGGGTGACTCTCTTACACATCGTATCTGATTTTTATCCGCATACAATTTTTATATTACACCTGCTGCTGTGCTCGTCCAGAAAATTCCTTCTCCATTAAGCTTATTTCCTAAAACCGCTGTAAAAACAAGAGCCCCGGGAAAATTCTTTAAGCTCTTTATTATTTCATTATTAAGAGGAATCTTTATTGGAGCTTCCAATATCTCTTTTTCTATATTTATACTTTGCTTAAGAATAGTTTCGTTATTAAAAACAAAAATAAGATAAAGAATGGAAGGGAAGTTAATCCTCTCCCGGGGATAAGAGATATCAAGCTCCAGCTCGTTATCTTCATTTAATCTTAAAGAAGATAATGTTAACGGCAAGCCGTCGGGCGTGATTTTATTTGCAGCAGTAAGGTGGCCTGAGTTAACCAGCTTTGCGTTTAATTTTAAGATTTTGTGATAAGAATTTGTCCCTGGTATTTCTGCCGATGACCAGGCTCCCTTTAATTCCGGTATTGAATTAATATTTACTGCAAATTTAACAACAACAGCAAAATTTGCTCTCCCTTTTTTCGCTTCTGCAGACTGGCTTATTTTATACTTCTTTGCACCAAGAGATACAAATTTTTTCCCGTTCATCCTCCGGAATACAACATCTCCGAGCTTTCCAGATACAAAACCAAGAACTGATTTATCTACATTTGCCAATTTAACCCCCTATAAATAATATAGTATAACTATTATTAAACCTTCCCGGATCCGTTCTAAATCCGTTCAAAATGCGTTCCAAATGCGTTTAAAAAGGCTGTCAGGTTCTTGATGCATTCGGGGAATGCGAAATTTTTGCATTTACCATACCTGATCAACCGAAATACGGAAGCTTATCATTAACTAATATCTTTTTATATTCTGTTGTTAATAAGAAAGCATTTGTTGCTCTATTCATCTGTCCAGTCATTCAGACAATCCTGAAATTCATTCCTGCTTCTCTTCTTACTTTATTTCTATAAACTTTTCATCAGCATTCCAGCCGCTTATCGAAACTACGGCATTATTAATATCCTCCTTATTTGTGTAATCAATAAAAATAGTTTTCACTTCTCCGGGTAAAACCGAAACGTAATTATCGCTGTAAAATACCGGTACTATTCTTTTTTTAGTTGTTCTGTTTACAAGAGAAATACGGTTGAAAAAATCAAGGGGTCCTCCCGGCGGATTCTCAATCTTCACTTCGATCTTTCCGTCGCTTTCTTTTAGTGCAGTAACTGCGGCCTTTGCTTTTGACATTTGCTGTAATCCGCTGTAATTACCTGCTGAATCCGGCAGCCAGTAAAGATTATCATCAAGGATTTTGTGAGAGGCATTAAGTAAACGTAAAGATAAAAATCCTCCCTGCACAGCAAATAATTCATTTAATGCTTTTTTTATTGAATCAATTTTCTGAACAGAGGCGGGGCTTAATTCTACAATCCACTGCAGAAGCAGGGAATCCTGACCTGCAATGTTATACGCTTTTGCCTGGATCATAAGATCATGCCGGGGATTGAAAGTATGATTTGCGATCATCACCATTCCGTTCACTGGATTATACATTGCATGAAGAGGCGCATCCGCATGATGAAGCCCGTATAAGCCGCCATTCGGATCAAGGTAATAATCATACATTTGACCGCGTAGTGCAGTCCATGGATTTTGAGTTTTCCAGATGATCACTCCGGTATACCAATCCCACATGTGAGCAATGTGCCCTTCCATCAACCCCCTGTATTGGTCATAATTGAGGAGCTGCGCTTTATCGGCGAAATCTTTTAAATCCTTCGGCTTTCCATATGCATTCATGTAATCTCCGTACCAGCCCGGCTTGTGGTATCTCCACACGGAATCTATACCGCTCCAGTCGGAACCTGGAAGAACCAAATCCTGCTTCGGAATAAAGCGTTCGAGCGATTGATAATCTCCAATTCCTACAGACCCTATCTCAGAATTAAAAGGGAAGGAGCGCTTCTCCCAGAAGTAGCTGAGAGGCTGGATATGATAAGTACCATCTCCGTTTCCCCCGATAAAATTGTGAGACATACTGTCAGCGTTTGAATATTCGAAAAAGTATCGTGTACTGTCAAGAGCAGGAAGGAGAGAATCCACCATAACCGCCAGGATATCCTCCGGAGGCGGAATTTCATTGCCGCCGCAGTAGAATGCGAGAGAAGGATGATTGCGGATCATTCTGACCTGGTCCGCAATTGATTTGAGAAACAGTCCGTGATCATCCGGGTATTTGCGTCTTGTCCATTGATCCTCTTTTTTCATTTTATCGAACCATTTTCCGTTGCAGTCACCTGACATCCAGAAATCCTGGAAAACCAGTATACCATACTTGTCGCAGGCGTTATAGAACTCCGGTCTTTCGGTTATAGCGCCGCCCCATATACGGATCAGGTTAAGATTCATGTCGCGGTGAAAACGTACTTCGGCATCGTACCGTTCAGACGAAAACCTGAGCATAGCATCCGAGATAATCCAGTCGCCCCCCTTAATAAAAATTTTCTCCCCGTTTACAAGCACTTCGCGGCTCAGCGTACGGCTGTTCCATTTAGTTTGGATTTCCCGTACTCCTATTGTTACATCTTTTTCATCCATTAATTGATTGTCATTCCCGATAAACCTGAACCTTAATTTGTATAACGGCTGATTTCCGTATCCGTTTGGCCACCAAAGTTCAGGATTTTCCAATGTGAAATCAGGTAATTCTACTTTTGCTGTTGATATCGGATTCAGTGCAACATCTTTTTTTATAATATCATTTCCGATGAGAAGCTGTAATGTTCCCTGAACTAACTCGTTGGTTGGATTTTCGATCTCTGCGCTGGCTCTTATAATAGCAGGGTTCTGATGTTTTCCAGGAAATCTTTTCCCCGGAACTATTGTAATTATATGCGGATACTTCAGCCTGATAGTATTCGTTCTTTCAATTATTACTTTATCCCATATACCTGTATTTCTATCATGAATCGGCTGGATCCAATCCCAGCCTGCAGTATACTGACAGGAAACATTATGCCCGATTGTTCCATCGCCTCCCTGACCGCCGTTTGGATTCCCGACCGGATCCGGGGGATATACTATAACAGCCAGCCGGTTATTTCCGTCATCAGAAAGAAAATTAGTAATATTGTAGGTTTCGCGGAGAAACATCCCGTAATGTGTTTCATCGTTCAGCTTGTGGCCGTTCAGATAAATATCGCAGCCGTAATTGACTCCCCGGAATCGGAGCCAGACTTGTTCGGAACCGGAAGGAGTTTCTTCACGAAAGTTTTTAACAAACCAGTAGGTATAATAGCCGCGTCCTGTATCATATATATCAGGGATTTTCTTATTGTTCATTCCATAAAAAGGATCAGGAATTAACCCGTTATTAAGCAGCGTTGTTAATATGGTTCCGGGTACTGTTGCAGGCATCCAGCTTTTTATTGAATAGGATTGCCTGGATAGTTCTTCTCCATTTGATTTTACATCTTTAATATTTTTACAAACCCACCCGGAATCTAATTCGTATTGGTTTACCGGCGAATCTGAATTATCTCCGGCTAATGTATATAATGATCCAGAACCTGGAATAAGCTGTAAAAGAGTGAAAAGAAATAGAAAAGCAGATATTTTTTTATACATTTTGTGAACAATCTTTCGATAAAATTATGAATAAATTGGAGAGCGGAATGTGTGCTTTCCGGTTGAGCTATATATTAAAATTCTTCTAAATAAAAATGAATGCATTGGATGATAAAAATAAGAATAAAAATTAATTAAAACCTTGGTTTGAAGAGTTTGAGCTTGGAAATTTTACTAAGTGGAATAGTTATTAAAAAGACAATAGTAATCCCGGTGAATTGAATAGAATTCCGAAGCAGTTGTTGATGGTGCTTGTGTGATAATCCTTTAGGTGTGATAATGCTTAAATTAAATTTTTCTGAAATACTGTCTGTCTCTTTTTTTCTTCAAATCCTATTTTCTTATAAAAATTATGAGTATCCTCTCGAATAATATTTGTCCTCACTCTTATCGAATTATAACCCTTATTTCTGACCCATTCTTCTGCTTTTAAAACTAGGTTTTTACCAATTCCGCTTCCACGTACAGATTCATCTACAACAAGGCCTGTAATTTCCGCTAGATCTCCCGATTCAAGAGAAGACCTTATACCTACGTGAATCCAGCCTAAGACTATTCCTCCATCATCGGCAACAAATGTTGCTGCTTCCTCCAGGTCAATAAATTCTTTAAGACGTTTCCTTATGTCGCTTTCCAAAACTTTGTAACCCAATTGAAAACATAGTTCAGTAACACGACCGGAATCTTCTAATGCGGCAGGACGTATTGCAGCATTGTTTCGGTTCATTTTATTTACCTAAGTAGATTTATATACGTTTTTTTTAAAGATATGATTTCATTCGGGATTCAAATCTAACTATTCAATCTAATATTCCAAACATCCGGTGAGGTCAAGCACAGAAAGACTTTTAATAGATATACTTTAGATTTTCATCAGAACTTCAATATAGTAACCTTTTTACAAATAATTGAGTCTAATGTTCTATACAGCAGGAGGCATGAAATGTATAAAAAGATCAAAATCTTATCAATTATTTTTATTTTTCTATTTCTTTATACTAATACATTTGGGGGAGGCTTAAATGTAATTGAAGAAAGAACCTTCCAGATTGCGCCCGGAAAGGATTTAAAGGTTGAGACTTCAGGCGGAGGAGTAACAATAACTTCTTGGGACAAAAATGAGGTTTATATTAAAATCCTTGGAAACGAAAAGGCAGAAGATAAGATGAAATTCAAGTTTTATAATGATGAAGATAGAGTTGAACTAATCGCAAAAAGAAAAAATTGGCTTTTCGATTGGTTTACCAGCGGGATTAGACTCCATTACGAAATTAAGGTACCGGCAAAGTTTAATGTAAAAGTAGAAACCAGCGGCGGGAGCGTCTCTACTTCAGATATTTCAGGAAATATAGATCTTTCAACATCCGGCGGGAGCATCAATTTTGAAAATGTAATCGGTAAGCTTGATATGTCTACTTCCGGCGGGAGCATTACAGGAACTGATTTTAAGGGAAACCTTGATGCTTCAACTTCCGGCGGAAGCGTGAATTTAAAAGGGGGCGATTCTAAAATCAAAGCTACGACTTCTGGCGGCAGCATCTCTCTTGATTATGATGGAGAGAATAAAGGAATATATTTAAGCACATCAGGCGGCGGTATAAGGATAATGCTGCCGGAAAATTTTAACGCTTCTGCAAAAATGTATACTTCAGGCGGGAGGGTTAGCTGCAATTTAACAGCAAACAATGCTAAGAAAATTTCATCCACAAAGTTCGAAGCTGATTTAAATAATGGAGGTAATCCTCTTTATGCAGAAACTTCAGGCGGAAGTATTAATGTTGAAAAGAAATAAATATATCGTTTCTCATAATTGTGAGGTGTAATTTTAATCTCTTTTTCTAAAGCACTTTATTTTTATATTAAGAAGTATATTTTATTTATTGACGGAATTTGTTTTTATCAATCGTGGACCGGCAATTACTCAAAAATTGTTTCGTTTTTTCTGCTTCCAATCCATAATGTTAAAGTAAAAAAGAGAAGCGAAAATGAGAACGATATGATCAGTCCGATCACTTCTGTTCTTAATGCTGAAATTATTCCTGCTGTGAGAAATAAAATTGAGTTAAATAATAATTTGGTCTTCATTGCAGCTCCTTTTTGCCGTCAAATATATATTCCGGTTATTAACTTATTATTATTCAAATGTTATTGAATTGTTAAATAGATCGTAAGCAGATTTGTTCGATCTTCAGTATTATTGTATACGTAAAAAGTTCTTATTTTAATTATGAAGTGACCTGATATGGTTGAGGGGCATTGAATTTGTTTTAATCAGAAAGATTGATTCCCTCAGATACCCTGCGTGCTTAGACTCTTCTTTTCACTATGGATATCCTCCTGCAGGCCGTAAAATTTTAACCTATATATAAGGATATTGAAATGTTCCGAATATTTAACCTAATGATTATCTGTCTGGCTGCAATATTTTGTATTAATCAAAATATAACTGCAGCTGCAAATAATAATTTATCCAATAAGAATATGGATAATTCTCATAAGAATCCTTTCTTCACTCCAAGTAAGCTTCCATTTGAAGCTCCTCCTTTCAATAAAATAAAGGATAGTGATTATAAACCTGCACTTGAAGAAGGGATGAAGCAGCAGCTTGAGGAAATCAAAAAGATTGCTGACAACCCCGCTCCTCCTACATTTGAAAATACATTGGTCGCACTCGAAAAAAGCGGGCAGCTTCTTACAAGAGTTTCATTAGTATTTAATGCCGTAACAAGCGCAAATACTGATTCTCTTCTGCAGCAAGTACAAGAAGATGAAGCACCGAAGCTTGCGGCTAATGATGATGCTATATTTCTAAATGAAAAATTATTTAAAAGAGTCAAATCGGTTTATAATCAGCGGAACAAGTTGGAACTTGATCCTGAATCACAGAAGCTTATTTCATATTATTATGATAAGTTCGTACATATGGGTGCAAATCTTGCCGATAAAGAGAAAGTAAAATTAAAAAAGCTTAATGAGGAAGAAGCCACACTTATAGCAAAATTTGTTAATAAGCTTTTAGCCGGAACAAAGGCTGGTGCTTTAGTTGTGAGTAATGAATCAAAGCTAGCCGGTCTTTCTCAGTCAGAGCTCGATGCGGCAAGCCAGGCAGCCTTATCAAGGAACCTGACAGAAAAATGGCTGATACCGCTGCAGAATACTACACAACAGCCTGATCTTCAGCTTCTGGAAGATAGGGAAACCCGCAAACAGCTTTTTGAAAATTCGTGGGATCGAACGGAACATAACGACATAAATGATACACGTGCAATTATAGAACATATAGCTCAAATTCGTGCTGTTAAAGCGAAGCTGCTTGGTTATCAAAATTATGCCGCGTGGCGGCTCGAAAATCAAATGGCGAAAACTCCCGGGAATGTAGAAAAATTCCTGGCCAAATTAGTCCCCCCTACAGTTGCAAATGAAAAAAAAGAAGCTTCTGCAATTCAATCAACTATAAATAATTCTAATCAAAATTTTAAGCTGCAGCCATGGGATTGGAATTATTATGCGGAACAGCTGAGGAAAACCCGTTTTAATTTAAATGATTCCGATGTCAGGCAATATTTTGTTCTTGAAAATGTCCTTCAAAAGGGAATATTCTATGAGGCACATGAGCTGTATGGTCTGACGTTTAAGGAGATTCACAATATTCCTGTTTACCAAAAGGACGTTCGTGTCTTCGAAGTATATGATAAAGACAGTTCTTTACTTGCGCTTTTTTATGCAGATTATTTCAAACGTGATAATAAATCAGGGGGCGCCTGGATGGACAATTTTGTTCAGCAGTCGAAACTTCTTGGAACAAAACCGGTTGTGTATAATGTTGCAAATTTCACTAAGCCGGCTCCCGGTAAACCGGCACTGTTAAGTTATGATGATGTAACAACCATGTTCCATGAATTTGGCCATGCGCTGCATGGTATGTTTGCCGACGAAGAATATCCGAGTCTTTCAGGTACTAATGTCCCGAGAGATTTTGTGGAACTTCCATCTCAAATTAATGAACATTGGGCACTTTATCCTAAAATCCTGGAGCATTATGCTTTAAATTATAAGACCGGAAAACCGATACCGGAAGAGCTGGTCGAAAAGATTAAAAAATCGAATTTATTTAACCAGGGATATGATTTCACGGAGCTCCTCGAAGCAGCGGATCTGGATATGGCATGGCATACTCTTCCCGCTGATGCACCGGAACAAAATTCCGATAAATTTGAAGTTGAAAGTCTGAAAAAAGATAGTTTGTACATTCAGCAGGTACCGCCGCGCTACCGTTCGAGCTACTTCATGCATATCTGGGGTAATGGTTATGCTGCAGGGTATTACGCTTATTTGTGGTCTGAAATGCTGGATGATGATGCGTTCCAATGGTTCATGGATCACGGCGGACTTACACGTCAGAACGGTGACCGTTTCCGCAAGATGATTCTTTCACGCGGCGCAACCGAAGATTATAACAAGATGTTTCATGATTTTACCGGGCACGATCCTGATATTGAACCGATGCTGAAGAACCGGGGACTTGAGTAATCTTAAAATATTGCAAGGTATACCGTAAAGTTTCAAAAGCAGATGAACCTTTAAATTTAAAGAAAGAAAGTAATGTAAGTCTTTTTATTCAAAAAACATTTTGAATCTTTATTTTAAAATATTACCTATTCAGGTTTGAGATTAACTTTGCATCATTTTATCCAATAATATCCGTATTCTCTGCTTAATATTCTTTTAGCCGGATGGACTTATATTAAATTGAAGACAAAACATTCAGCAGCCAATCCCCAATAGCGACAGTTAAAAACCTGCTTTCAAGATTAATGAAATGCTTAGTAATTCTTCTTGAATTTTCATTGAACTATAATTAGTTTAATAATTAATAATTTGCAGTGAAGTGGGAGTATGACTGTAATGTCACTACATTTCAATTCGAATAGGGACAAGCAAAAGCATTTATTAAAAATATTTACTCTTCTTATTTTTTTTATTCTCTTATCAGGAGCTCCACCGAACATTTTCTGCCAGACCTCCAGCTTAGTATTCGAACAAATCTTTCTTGAGCATGGGCTTTCGCAAAGTATTGTAAAATCTATTTTACAAGACAAGGAAGGCTTTATCTATTTTGGAACTGAAGACGGACTGAACAGGTTTGACGGTTATACTTTTACAGTCATGAGAAATAATCCGGATGATCCGAACAGCTTAAGCTATAACGATATAAATTCGATATGCATTGATGCAGAAGGAAATATCTGGATCGGTACTTTCAATTCAGGTTTGAATAAATATAATCCTTATACAAAAAAAATAATTACGATTTCTCATTATGACTATAATGATACCAATACTATTAGTCATGATAATATAAATTCAATTTGTGCAGATAGTTCGGGAATAATATGGGTAGGAACCGATAACGGTTTGAATAAGTTCACTCCAAAAAATTCAGAAAAGAGATGAATATATAATCGAAAGAATTTTTCACCAGGAGAGTGATATCAACTCTTTAAACAGTAACACTGTCTATTCTTTACTTTTAGATCATGCTTCAAATTTATGGATAGGAACCAGCTCCGGAATAAACTTTCTTGATAAATATAAAATCGACTCAAGACAATATTTTTTTAAACATTTTGAATTTGAAAGCAGCAATGCATATTCACTAAGTGATAATACTGTAAGAGCTATTTACCAGGACAGTAAAGAAAATATTTGGGTAGGAACCGATAGAGGATTAAATACCGTAATAAAAAATAATCGAAATGAAATTTCAGGGTTTAAAAGGTATCTTGAATGATCCTCACAATATGAATAGTATAAGTTCACAATCAAATTTATGCAGTTTGTGAAGATAACTTTGGAAAATTATGGATCGGCACAAACGGCGGCGGATTAAACATATATCGATCAGGATAAGAATTCATTTACCAGGTATCTTCATGATCCGCTCGATTCGCGTTCTTTAGCTTATAACGAAATCAGAGCTATTTTTAAAGATAAATCGGGCATTATGTGGATTGGAACCTACGGAAGCGGAATAGATAAAGTACCAAGGGTATCAGGGGAATTCATTCTTTATAAATATAGACCCAACGATATAAACAGTTTAAGTCATCCTATTGTCTGGGCGATCTGTGAAGATAAAAATGGCATTCTTATGGGTAGGTACACATGGGGGAGGATTAAATAAGCTGGATCAGGAAGAGAAATAAATATGAAGTTTATCGCAGAAATACCGGATAATAAAAATAGTTTAAGTAATGATCTAATAAGAGTCATCTATGAAGATCAGTAAAGGATATCTCTGGCTCGGAACACATGGCGGAGGTATCAACAGACTGAATCCTAAGACAAATGATTTTACAGTATACCAGCACAATCCGGATGATCCCGGCAGTCTTGCTTTTGATGAAATTAGAAGCTATCTATGAAGATAAAAAAGGAATATTATGGGTAGGTACTTATGGACAGGGATTGGATAAATTTAATCAGAGAAACGGGAACTTTCATCCATTATAAAAATGATCCTGAAAATAATAAAAGTCTCAGCAATAATTTTGTAAGGGTAATTTATGAAGATCAGGCAGGAGATTTGTGGATCGGTACCGAAGGCGGCGGATTAAATAAGCTTGATAGAGATACCAATACATTCGAACACTTTAAGTCGAATCCGGGAGATATCATCCAGCTTAAATAGTGATTATATATTTACCATTCATGAAAGCCCTGCCGGTACGCTGTGGCTCGGAACCTGGGGAGGAGGTCTTAATAAATTTAATATAAGAACTGCAAAAACAGAGCATTATACAACAAATGATGGACTTCCCAGCAATTCGATTTACGGAATCCTTGAAGATGAAAAAGGAAATCTCTGGTTAAGTACAAATAACGGAATCTCAAGATTTAATCCCGTTAACAAAATTATTTAATAATTATAATATTAAAGACGGGCTCCAGGATAATGAATTTAACGGCGGTTCTTATTTTAAAAGCAGAAGCGGCGAGATGTTCTTTGGAGGAATTAAAGGATTTAATTCATTCTATCCAGAAAATATTAAGGATAATAAATTTATTCCTCCTGTTGTTATTACTTTGTTTCAAAAATTTAATAAAGAAATTAAATTTGATAAACCGATTTACTCGAGTTAAACAAATCGAACTCTCGTATAAGGATTATGTTATTCTCATTTGAATTTGCTTCGCTTGATTTCTCTGCCCCTGAGAAAAATAAATATGCATACAAAATGGAAGGACTTGGATAAAGATTGGATTTTTACTAAATTCTTCCAGAAGATTTGCTACTTATACAACTTTACCGCCCGGTGAATATATCTTCAAAGTCAAAGCTTCAAATAGCGATGGTATCTGGAATGAATCAGGAACATTTATAAACATTGTTATTCATCCCCCTTTCTGGATGACCTGGTGGTTCAGGAGTTTAATATTCTCTGCTATTTGTAATCTCGATTTATATATTTTATAAGGAGAGAGTTAAAAATATTGAAGGGAAAAGAAAAGCTTTGGCTGAAAGGCTGGAAGAAAAAACAAAACTCTCAAATGAGCTTCAGAATGCTTTATCGGAAATTGAATTATTGAAAAACAGGCTTGAAGCAGAAAATATTTACCTGCAGGATGAAATAAAGCTGCAGCATAATTTCGGAAATATTATTACTCAAAGCGAAGAGGTTAAAAAAGTGCTTCATAAAGTAGAACAGGTTGCTTCTACAGATGCAACTGTTTTGATTTTAGGTGAATCAGGAACCGGGAAAGAGCTTCTTGCGAGGGCTGTCCATAATATCAGCAATAGAAGTGAAAGACCTCTTGTTAAAGGTTAATTGCTCTGCTTTACCTGCTAATCTTATCGAAAGTGAATTATTCGGTCATGAGAAAGGAGCATTTACAGGTGCAATTTCAAGAAAGATCGGAAGATTTGAACTGGCTGATGGCGGAACAATTTTCCTTGATGAAATCGGCGATTTACCGTTAGAACTTCAGCCTAAAATTTTAAGGGTTTTACAGGAGGGGGAATTTGAAAAAATCGGTAATCCTAAAACAATAAAAGTTGATGTTAGGATAATTGCAGCTACAAACCGGAAATTAAATCATGGAAATTAAAAATGGGAATTTCCGTGAGGATCTTGTATCTACAGGTTAAATGTATTCCCTATTTTTATTCCTCCTCTTACGTGAAAGGAAAGAAGATATACCTGTCTTGATTAATTATTTTGTTAATCAATTCAGCAGAAAAGTCGGGAAGAAAATTGAAATCTATATCACAAAGTATGGTTGAACAGATGACGGAATATAGCTGGCCGGGAAATATACGTGAACTTGAAAATGTTATTGAGAGTGCAGTTATAAGCTAATGAAGGGAGTAAGCTGACTTTAAATGAAATGCTGCCGAAAAAAGCCTCCAATTACTCTGAAGCTGATGACCGGGTTTGAAACGCTTGAAGAGCTTGAAAAACAGCATATCATTAAAGTTCTTGAAAAAACCAACTGGCAGGTGAGCGGGGAAAAAGGAGCTGCAAAAATCCTGGGAATTAAAAGAACTACTCTCGAAGCAAGAATGAAAAAATTGAATATTCAAAAAAGATAATTGCCAATATTTTGGCTTTTGCCAATATATTGACATCCTGAATTATTTGAATTCCAACCGGTTTTAACTTCCAAATATCCATCTAAACCGCTTAAATAATTTTATAACCGTTCAGTCCGTCCCAACAATAGTTGGCAAACCAATTGTATTTCCTTTCCTGTAAAAAACAATAAAACAATAATAAAAATGACAGATTTAATCAGATTATATCAGTAATGAATAAGAAAGCCATTAGTGAAATTTTTAATCCTGATAGTGCCGACTTTAGTTGAAAGTCAGTTCTAAATGGAGCGGAGGATCTCATCATGATGGATCTGATAATAAATAAAATCGAAGTGGAGTACAGAGATGAGTATTAAAATAGTAAGAATTGATTTCGAAATCCATAAAGAATTATTAAAACATTTCGGTATTGAAAAGGCGCCGGCATTTTTAATTATAAATAAAGGGGATACGTAGTTGAGATAATAAAAGAAACACGTTTCAAAAAGAAGCCTTGAAAAAATAATCTGTAATCTGTTATCGGAAACTTTTGGTTGATAAGTAAAAAAATAATAACAAAACCTAATTGGAGGAAAATAAAATGAAACATCTAAATTCAATCCGTTTTAGTCTATTTCTGTTCCTGGTTTTAATTCTTTCATCTGTATTATCTGCTACAGAACATGATAATCTAATACCCGAAATATTAAAACCTGAAATGAGCGCACTTAAAAGTGCAAATATGTTTAATGATTTCTCGACATTTTCAGAAGCTAAATTATCTATTATAGAAGATAATCTTATCCGCGGTATAAAATCAGATAATGCAGGTCTTCAAACCAGCTGTGCTTATTTCCTTGGTGAGATGAAATCGAGTAAAGCTATGATACCTCTTCTTAAGCTTGCTAAAACATGGTGCAACCGAAGAAGCTAGGATAATTGCTGGATTTTCTCTCTATAAGATTCATTCTAAAATAGGAATGTGCCAGTTAAACGGTATGTCGAAGAATGATAAGAGTGAATTGGTTCGTAAAGTATTCGATAGAATTTATAAAAAATATAT
Organism: uncultured Bacteroidota bacterium; assembly: GCA_963782475.1. Taxonomy (GTDB): domain Bacteria; phylum Bacteroidota; class Ignavibacteria; order Ignavibacteriales; family Ignavibacteriaceae; genus CAVQBP01. The sequence continues at coordinate 30,278 of CAWAJW010000017.1, read as the reverse complement.
GTGTGATGAATGTTCTTTTAAAGAGCTGTAGCCTGAGTATCAATACCCTGTAAATTACAATAATTTCACAGGGGGAGAGTGGTATTTCTAAAGAAGTCCTGGCAATTTAGGAAAGTTACCTCATAGTATTAAAACTGGAATAAATTGTCAGGATTTTTCTTTGAATGTATAATGATCAAATATGTAATTCCGGGAAATTCTTCTTTTAATTCTCATATCAAATTTTTTATAAAGCTGATATCTTTACTCTCAGGTATGATCTATTTCTTATTTTATTATCGGTATTCCCATACAGGCACTTGGTTCCTGGATACTTAATAAATTTGCAATTGTAGCTGCGATATCAACTATGTACACTGGAGCATTAACTGTCTGCCTGGGAATATGCCAGCCGTAAAATATTAATGGTACATGTGTGTCATAATTATAAATGGCGCCATGGGTCGTAGCATCACTTCCACTCCCGTACTGATAACCCGGCTGCAGTTCAAATGCTATATCTCCTGAACGAACCGGGTTAAAACCATTAAGTATTAAATTTGGCGAAGTTCTATAAGCTGTTAATTTTTCAAGATCGTTCCTTGTATAAATTTGAGAGATCAAAGGAAATGTTCTCCTTATATATTTTACATATGCCTCTCATTACTTCTCCCGGCTCCAGCTTTAGTTTTTGAATAGCCGTTTGATTTAAAAATATTTGCTTGTTAGAAAGGTTTTCGAAGATCTCTCTATTCTTAAATGTTTTTCCCGTAAAGGCTGCCAGTGAATCGTGCATTATAGCAGGATTAAACCATCCGGAAGGAATATTTCTTTCATTTAAATAATATGGGGCTTCATCGACTGCATGATCCCCTGTAAAAAATAATAAGTAGTTGCCTTCTCCAACCTGCTTATTAAGCTCTTCAAGAAGACCGGCAATGATCTTATCAAGTTTTACATAAGTATCTTCAATTTCAACCGAGTTAGGTCCGTATGAATGCCCGATATAATCCGGAGAAGAAAAACTGATAGCCAGAAAATCAGTATACATGCCCTTGCCTAAATTTTCATTGTCAATTGCTGCTTGTATAAAATCAGACAATATTTGATTACCATACGGGGTATATAATATTAGCCCCGGTTTCTTATTTTCCGGAATACTTTTAAATGAATGGGGGAATGAAGAGCTCTTCTCATGAAACAAATTTAATTCAAACGGCTGCTGATCGGGAAGAGTATTGCCATATTTAGTAAGCGGGTATGAAAGCTCCCAGTCACCTGACATATATTTGTCTACCAGTTTCCTCTTATTAAAATCATTTACCCATTCCGGAAGCTGCTTCATATAATATGTGGATGAAATAAAATTTCCGGTTTCAGGATCATACCAGTATGCTGCATCAGGCATATGCCCGCCGGGTAAAATTGAAGCCCGGTCTTTAATTGAAATTGAAATAATTTTAGATTTCCCGTTTGTTGCAAGCTTCAATTGGTCGGTTATTGTAGTTGCAAGTAATCGTTTCGGTGATTCCTGCCCGTTTTTATCCGATGCTCCGACTGTTTTTACAGAACTATCCGAAGTGCAATAAATTGACTGCCTGCTCTCCCTGTCATACCAGTCATTTGCAATTATCCCGTGAAAATAGGGCGTTGTTCCTGTATAAATAGATGTGTGGCCGGGTGCTGTAAATGTCGGTACATAATTATAATGTGCAAATGTAAAATTACTCCCCTCATCCATCAGTTTTTTAAAACCTCCATCGCTGTATAAAGAGTCGAAGCGGTAAAGATAATCAAACCGCATTTGGTCGATTACAATTCCTACTACAAGTTTGGGATGTTTTTGAACAGCTTGGGCATGAATTAATAAATTACATTGCAAAAAAACGGCAATAAATAGAATAGCTGATTTTTTCATATAAGAATGTTTGATACAGATTTTTATCCGGTAATTATAAAATAAAAATAATTAAATTTTATGATTATTCTTATGCATTTTTAAGATCAAAATAAAAATGCCCGCCGGCAGCAGTTGGCGGGCATTTTCTAACATAGCCATCTACCTTAAAGGTAATTAAGGAAGGCATGATTAAAATAAGTTTATAAATGGATGAGTTCAATAAAAAGGATATTAAGATATTGTTAAATGTTAATAATTATAACTTTGTTTTAAGATAGATACAGTATATCTTAACACCAGGGAACAACAAGTTTGATATCCAATAAATTTCATCTTTTTTCTGAGTACTCCCATCTTCTTCATCTAATTTTAACAATTTCATAATAATGGAGTAACATTGAATAATTATTTTAACCTGCGAATTTATGAATAGGAGTTTAAATGAAACTTGAAAAATTGCTGATGTGGTTTAAACATGAAGTTATAGCTTTGGGAAAAGATTTTTTCTGGGGTGCGGTTGCACTTATCTTTCTACTGTTAATCATTATGGGTTTCGCTACTGTCGCAAATGTTCTCTTCTGGATGGCAGCGTTTGTAACTAATAATTTATTATTGCAGGTTATTCTGGCATTTGGTATTCTCTCTTTTATTGGAATAATATCAAGAAAGCTCCAAAAATCGAAAAGATTTAGCCCGTTCAAGAAATTCCTTCCTGCAGAGATCTTTAAAAAACCTGAAGTTGCTTATTATTCTGATGGAAATAAATTAACTCTAGGTATCCTGATAAAAGTACATTCTGTTAAAATTGATGGGAGGATTTACGAAATGGGTGAAATAGTACCCGCTCAAGGTGCTCCGACCAGCGGAGGGCATTTGTCAGGTAAGCTTGTATCAGTTGATGAATTATATGTTACGGGAAGAACATACGGCCAGGCGTTAGCAGCATGTATGTCGTTCGGAATGAAAATGTCTCCCATAGGAAACCTGGTCCCCTTTACTTCAAAAGAGAAGATGAGCTTTGAAGATATTATTAATTTTGAAAATAGTGTTGAAGTTTTTTAGGTATTTCTAAAGATTAATGCCAATAGCTTACTTAACATTTTATAGAAATAATCTACTTTCTCTCTCCGTATATCGTTCCAAGATTAGCTTCATAATGAAGTCAGATTTCTTTTTTTTTCTCTATTATCTATTGCGGATTATCTAAAAAGCAGTGTAATATCATACTGAGACCTTCTAAAAAGCGCTGATTTTAATTATTAGGTCAGTCTCTATAAATAGTTGTCACCAGTAGTTTTATTTTAACTGCCTTTTAAGCAGTCGAAGTATGACATTGTAAAGCATTTCAGAAAGGTAGACAGTTTTTACACCTAAAAGGTTAACTTGAGTAAATTAAAAAAGGAGTAAAAACTTTTCCCTAAATTTCCCATAAAATACCGGCAATCGTAACCCGAATTATCCTATCCTAGTCTAATAATTTGGAATGAAAAGTTTTCATTCATTAACTCGAGACTAGCGTAACAATCTGAGCTGTTTGAAACTTTAATATGAAGAAATTATTTATGTACAAATTAAAATTATATTTTCTAATAATAGCTTTAATATCCGGTTTCAACAGCTCGAAGGGCCAAACCGCCGCCGATTCTTTAAGTGAAGTAATTTATGCTGTAAAGATTGATGAACCTATTGATATAACAGGAAGAATGGACAACCCTGAATGGATGAAAGCCCGGCCGGTAGAATTGAAATATGAAGTTTCTCCCGGTGATAATACACCATCAGTGCAGCGAACTTTAGCCAGAGTTTTATATGATCAGAATTATCTTTATTTCGGATTTCAATGTTTCGATACAAATCCGGAATTAATTAGGGCGAATATAAGCGACCGGGATAAAATTTTCCAGGATGATTTTGTAATCGTCGGAATAGATACATATGGTGATTTTCAGAAATCATATGAACTTGCAGTTAATCCGTACGGTATTCAGGGTGATCTGCTTGCAACTATAAATGGAGAAGATGCCAGTGTAGACTGGATCTGGTATTCTGCAGCAGCTAAAGATAATAGCGGATGGACTGCGGAGATGAAAATTCCTTTTACAAGTTTAAATTTTCCGAACCAGAATGAACAGACTTGGAGACTAAATATTGTCCGTTGCATCTCAAGGACCAGCCGGATTCAAAATTCGTGGATGCCCATTAAGAGAAATATTCCAGGGGTTATGCCGCAGGCTGGTTATTTAAAAGGGATAAGAAATGTAAAATCGGGCGGCTCTTTTGAATTTCTTCCCTATGCTATGGGGCAAAAGAGCGGGGAGCTTCTTGATAACAATGATCCGAATTCAAGCTTCAAATATGACAAGATCCAGGCCCGTATTGGAGGGAGTATAAAATATTCACCAAGCACGAACTTTGCATTTGATGCAGTAATGAACCCCGATTTCAGCCAGATAGAATCGGATGCCGGGCAAATCAGTGTTAATACGACTTTTGCTCTTACTTATGCTGAAAAACGTCCCTTTTTCCTGATCGGGCGCGATCTCCTGCAGTCATCAATGTATTATTCACGTTCTATTAATGATCCTGCAACTGCCGCAAGAATAATAGGTAAGTCGGGCGGACTCTCGTATTTATTCATGAACGCTTATGATCGGCATACCGTGATCGATGTTCCGGGAGAAGAGGGGAGTAATGTAGTTCAAACTAATATGAAATCTATGGCTAATATAGGAAGACTGAGATATGATTTAGGTAATGAAACATATATTGGGGGATTGGTTATGACACGCGATTTATCAGGCGGACATAATTATCTCTATGGCTTGGATTGGAATTATAAATTTTGGTCAAATTGGTATTTTAACGGAGAAGGTGATTTTTCCACAACTAAAGAGCTAAACGATACATCAATTTTTAGTTCAACACGTGAATTCGGTAAAACAGGCTTTAACTCTGCTTTTAACGGTGAAGATTATCATGGTTCAGGGATTCATCTTAACCTCTACCATAAAAGCACTAATTATTATTTATCGGTTACTGCAAATAATTATTCACCGGCATTTCAAACCTATAATGGAATTTTCGACCGTGTCGGCTACAGCGAATATTTCATGACACATGAATATGATTATTACCCGGTCAATTCATTTATTAATAACGGCGGATTCGGTTTAACTTCAGAACTCCGTTATAATTTTTACGGCAGCTTTAAATCAAAATATCTTCAGCCGTATTTTTTTGTAAATCTCAAAGGACAAACAAACATATATATACAGCTTTTATTTAATGATGAGAATTTTCATGATATTTGGTTTAAAGGGATCCGCCAATATTATTTTAGTTTGAACTCATACCCGTCAAATGAAATTTCGATAAATGCTTCTCTCCAGTTAGGTAAATTTATTTACCGGGAAGATAATCCGTCAATGGGGAAGGGGCATAACATAAACCTTGATATCCTTTTAAAACCGACATCCCGGGTCAATCTTGAATTTTCTTATTCACGCGCAAGACTATTAAGTACTATTACAAATGAACTTTACTATGACGGGAATATTTATCGTGGTGTGGGGATCTATCAGTTTAACACAGAGATCTTCTTCAGAACAATTCTGCAATATGATTCTTTTTCAAAAAGCTTCCAAATATATCCTTTATTGAGCTATAAGATGAATGCTTTTACAACATTCTTTGCAGGCGCAACTTCCAATTATTCAAGATATAAAGGAAGTTTTGGAATGGTTAATACAAGCCGGCAGTATTTTATAAAGATACAGTACCTTGTTGGGATATAAATGAGATCTCAAGTTTAAACTATTAGCTAGTAAAACAATATTTTGATTTTTAATAATTATATGCCCGGCAATTTGAGATATAGAATACAGTCAATTTATGAAGACCGCAGTTTAGTTTCCCTCTTCCGGTGGAAATTGTTTCAGCGTTTTTAAGATTTTCTTCAATAAGCTTTACCATCCGATTATTTATTTAACCGTTACACTAATTTCTTTAGTATATTATTCTTTTCATATATAATTTTCAATTGTTTTTTCAGAGGATCATTAAGAGATGTAAATGAAATCCAAAGGGGTACCATTTCCGCAAAAATAAAAATTAGTTTAATTAATTTTAAATATTCAAACTTCAATAAAAACATGAAACAATTAAAAGCCGGTTTCTTTTCGGAAAACAGATATCTTTTTCTAATTGCCATTATCAATTTTTTACTCATTTACTCCTCCTCTTTTGTTAAAGGATACGGATATTTTATCGATGAATTTTACTATATAGCCTGCGCGTTCAGACCGGCTATGGGGTATGTAGATCATCCCCCGCTTGCACCTCTTATTCTTACTGTTTTCCAATTTATATTCGGTACTTCAATATCGGCATTACGCATACTCCCTGCATTAGCGGCATCAGCATCGGTCTTTTTCACAGGGATGCTTGCTAAAGAAATCGGAGGGGGAAGATTTGCACAATGTCTGGCTGCCTGCACAATGGCAGCGACCCCGGTAATTGTCGCCTTCGGCGGGTTTTATTCGATGAACGCATACGAACCTCTTCTTGCGATATTTTTACTAATATTCACCGTTAAAATGATAAAAGAAAATAATCCCAAAAGATGGATTGCTATTGGAATTGTTGCAGGCTTAGGTCTGATGAATAAGCATACATTCGCTCTATTTATCATGTTGCTGGTCTTTTCTTTACTTATCGCAGGCAAGTGGAAGCTTTTAGCAAACAGATGGTTTGCATTGGGTTCTTTAACAGCGTTCATAATATTTTTGCCGAATATTACCTGGCAGATGCAGAACAATTACCCATCACTAGAATTTTATAAGAACATAAGCTCATACAAAAATGTTTTTACACCTCCTCTTGCTTTCTTTTTAAATCAGCTGCTGCAGATGTCTCCGGCAACTTTTCCTCTCTGGTTTGCCGGAATAATTTTTTTAATGTTTTCCAAAAAGACAAAAGATTTCAGGTTCTTAACAGTTTTATTCTTAAGCTTATTTTTAATTGTGATGATTTCGGGTACAAGCCGTCCGGACAGGCTGGCATTTGCATATCCTGCTGTTTTTGCGGGGGGCTCTTTATTCTTTGAGGATATTATATTAAAACATAATTTAAAATGGTTTAAGGTGGTGCTGATTTCTTTTCTATATGCAGGACTGGCTATTACAATACCTGTGATACTTCCTTATTTCAATTATGAAACAGTTGGTGCATATACAAAATTTTTAGGTTTAAATACAGAAGTTGAAACGGGGAATAAGCCGCCGCTGCCGCAGCTTATTGCCGATAGAATTGGATGGGAAGAAAAATTTAATTTAGTTTTAAATGCATATAATGCTCTTCCGCGTGCCGAACAAAAAGAAACAATAATTGCAGCAGGGAATTACGGGCAGGCAGGAGCAATTGAGCTTTTCGGTAAAAAATATAATCTCCCGAACGTAGTCTGCGGGCATAATACATACTACTTATGGAGTAAAAGTAAATTAAATGGAAATGTTCTACTTCAACTGGCAAACGGCAGAGACAGTACCAGACTAAAAGAACGATTCGAAAATATTGAAGCGTACCCCGGGGAATTTTCAAATCCGTATGTAACTTCACATGAAAATAACCTTAGAGTTTTTATTTGTAAAAATCCGAAGATTCCTTATTCCGAAATGCTTGAAAGAGGGAAGTTTTATTACTAATATTTCACTGATAATCATATAAACGAGAATATAAATTATAATACCGGCATCAAATGAATTTCTTAAAATAATTCCGGAGAATAGTCTGGTTGATTTAATTAGATATATAACATATCCATCGGCAATAAAATAATATCTATTATATAAATCACATAAAAAGAGCCCATTTATCATTTTTTAACCGAAATTCGGATTAAAAATAATTCTAAAAAATCTATTATTATTTTAATGTTTCCCAAAAGAAACATAAATTAACTCTGCCTATAAATTTTTTTCTAAAATCATTCCTTAAATAAAATGTCAAGCAGCAAATGGGAAATAAAAGGATTAAACAATGATCTCCCTTTCGGAGATTCATCAAAAATTATTTTGTCAAACAGGCTCGGCAATCTTTTAAATTCTGTTGATATATTCTTTAATGAAGATACGGAAGAAAATCTTCATGACGTTCGTATTGCATTGAGGCGTCTAAGATATAATATGGAACTGTTTCTTGGGAGTTTTGAAAATAAAAAATTCACCGCACTCTATAAAAAAATTGAAGACCTTCAGGATAAGTCGGGCCTTCTCCGTGATCTGGATGTTTTGAAGGTTAACATAAATTCATTAATTATAAATGAAAAAATAAAATTATCTAGTAGAATATTTAAAAAAGTTGAAGAAAGAAGAAATGAACTGAAGGTTAATTTAAAGCTTGAGCTGATGAAGTTCACACACAGCAAGGCTTTAAAAAATTTCAGCTCTTTGCTTTCTTAAAGGAGGATTAATGAAACTAAAATATTTTGCACATTCAGCTTTTCAGATAACAGCTGATAACGGCAAAATAATTTTGATAGATCCTTTCCTGGATAATAATCCCAACTCACCTGTTAAATCGGATAAAGTAAAAGCAGATTATATTATTTTAACTCATGCACACGGAGACCATCTGGGTGATGCATTTAAAATTGCAAAAAAGGAGCAGCCTATTTTTATTTGCGTCAATGAATTGGCAAACTATTGCTCTTCAAAAGGATTTAAAGCTCACAATATGCATATAGGCGGAGGTTATAATTTTGATTTCGGCCGTGTAAAATTTACAATTGCACACCATGGATCCCAAACACCCGACGGGATGTATGCAGGAGAACCTGCCGGAGTCATTATCAGCAACGGCAAAACCATCTACCATACCGGCGATACCGGTTTATTTTTAGATATGAAATTAATAGGAGAAATGAATTCCATCGATTATATGCTTTTACCGATTGGGGATAATTTCACCATGGGGATTACAGATGCAGTTAAAGCTGTCGAATTTGTAAAGCCTAAAACTGCCATCCCGATGCATTATAATACTTTTGATGTTATTTCTGCCGATCCGAAAGAATTTAAGAAAAAAGTAGAAAAAATAGGCATAAACTGCCGGGTTATGGATTTCGGGGAAGAAATAGAGCTATAATTTATTTTCATAATAGAGTTCTTATACGTATTTTTGAAAAATATTTTATAACTTCTATATTAAAAATAGGATTCAATGGCCAAAGTTATTTCTGTAGCCAATCAAAAGGGAGGTGTAGGTAAAACAACTACTTCCATCAATCTGTCATCTTCTTTAGCTGCAGCAGAAAAAAAAATATTACTTGTTGATATAGATCCGCAGGCAAATTCTTCTTCCGGAATAAATGTCAATAATCACTTCCCGTCTGTTTATGAAGTTTTGATCGGCAATAAAAATATAAGTGAAGTAATTATAAATACTTATATGCCTTTCCTTGATCTGCTCCCTTCAAATATAAACCTTGTTGGCGCAGAAATAGAACTAATTGATATGCATAATAGGGAAGGTGTCTTAAAGAATTCTCTTGACCAAATCAGAGAAAATTATGATTTTATAATTATAGATTGTCCCCCGTCTTTAGGACTTCTTACTTTAAATTCACTTAGTGCATCGGATTCTGTACTTATTCCGGTTCAATGTGAATATTTTGCTCTGGAGGGTTTGGGGCAGCTGCTTAATACTATTAATATTGTAAAGAAGCATTTCAATAAAAATTTATCTATTGAAGGAGTTCTTCTTACAATGTTTGATATGAGACTTCGGCTTTCACATCAGGTTGCCGATGAAGTTAAAAAATATTTTGGCGATAAAGTTTTCACTACTGTTATAAACAGGAATGTCAGGATATCCGAAGCTCCCAGTTTTGGAAAACCGATTATTCTTTATGATGCTATTTCATCCGGGTCGAAAAATTATATGTCTTTGGCTTCGGAACTGCTTGAAAGAAATTCAGTTGCAAATAACTCTAAAATAATATGAGTAAAGTTAAACCCGGTTTGGGAAGAGGTTTAGACGCTTTGATCAATCAGCAGCAGGTTGAGAAAAATGAAGATTCGGTCTCAAACTATTCCGAAATTAAGCATGACGACGGCAAGCAGCTTGATATACTGGCAAAAATTTCAGTAGACCAGATATCACCTAACCCGTTTCAGCCGAGAAGCAATTTTGACCCGGCAACACAGGAAGAGCTGAAAAAATCAATCCTCTCTCATGGGTTAATACAGCCTATAACGGTTAGAAGAACTGCACAGGAACATTACGAATTAATTTCGGGCGAACGAAGGTTAAAAGCATGTAAAGATATCGGATATAAAGAAATACCCGCATATATAATAAAAGTTGATTCCCAGGAAGCAATGCTTGCAATGGCTTTAATCGAAAATATACAGAGGGAAAAGCTTAACCCGATTGAAATTGGCTATGCTTACAAAAGATTGATGGAAGAATGCAACCTGACACAGGAGGAAATTGCGGAGAAAGTAGGCAAAGATCGCTCAACAGTGGCAAATTCAATAAGATTATTAAAGCTTCCTGCAGAAATAAAAGAAAGCTTAATTAAAGAAGAAATATCATCAGGCCATGCTCGGGCAATTATTAATTTACCGGGTGAAATTCTTCAGCTTGAAGTCCTGCAGAAAATAAAAGAGCAGAATCTTTCGGTTAGAAAAGTTGAAAAGCTTGTAAAGAAGCTGCTGACATCTCCTGAAGAGCCGAAAAAATCCTTTGCCCTGGCGTCTTCATCCCAATCAGCAATGCATATGTCCAATTTAAATGACGTTGAAGATAAATTGAGAAAAACTTTTGGAACTAAAGTTTTCTGTAAGCAAAAACAGGATGGTTCGGGAGAAATTCATATTGAATTTTATTCCAATGAAGAACTTGAACGATTATTTGAACTTTTTGAAATCATTGACAAATCATATAGTTAAAGCAATTATTATTTTACTTTTATTGAACAGCTTTATTTTTGCGCAAACAAAGGACACTGCTGATAATAGTTCTTATGATTCAACTTTTGTTATGCAAAAATCTCCCTTAGGTGCTGTGTTAAGGAGTGCATTAATCCCAGGATGGGGACAAATATATAACCAATCTTACATCAAGGCTCCTCTTATTTGGGGCGGTATTGCCGCGCTTGTTTTAGGATGGCGGTTTTATAATAAAAGATATAATACATATAGAGATTTATATAATCAGACTTCATATGTCCCTTATATCAGCGTACGAGACTTTTACCATAATCAAAGAGATCTATTATCAATTTATATCGGTTTGGTTTATGTTCTTAACTTAGTCGATGCTTATGTAGATGCTGAACTGTTTGACTTTAATGTGAAGGAAGATTACAGGACCCATCAAACAATGTTAGGAATTAGATTTAATTTTTAATTTATGAGCCGGAGCTAAAAGTTTTATTATGAACAAATAAATTTAGCATTTTTAAATAAAATCGATGAATATTTTTATTAAAACTAACTTTAGAGCAGGCTCATGAAAAATTCTGTAATCTGCAGTAACTGTCATACAGAAAATCCTTTTTACAAATTAATTTGTGAAAATTGTAAATCATATATACGGGACAGGGTTTATAATATCGATTTAGGCACTGCAATCGGCAGATTAATAGAAAGTCCGACAAAGGGATTTAAAACTATTATTTTTTCCGAGCATAAGAATTTTCTAGTTTTTTTAATTTTACTGTCAGTTCTGAAACTCGAACTCGATTCTGTTTTTATATCTCTTTATTTAAAGCAGCATATTATATCGTTAAATAATTTTGCAGCCGGTTACCTGGTTCTGCTGATAATTCTTTTTTCAGCGTTGCTGTTATTTTCCTACCTGGTAAATATTCTGAATAAAGGATTAGGCTTTGAGACCAGGACAAAAGATAACTTCTCAATTTATACTTTCTCTCTTTTGCCCCATATATTTGCTCTTATAATATTGTTTCCGCTGGAATTAGTAATGTTCGGAGAATATCTCTTTTCAATAAATCCTTCCCCTTTTGCTCTTAAAGAATTTATTGCATATTCACTGCTGATCCTTGAGCTTCTGATTATAGCCTGGTCCTGTTTTTTAACTGTTATGGCAAATTATACACAGACAAAAAATTTACCTTATTCTATAATCATCTCATTAATCTTTCACTCACTATTATTTTTAATTTTATATTCATATCCCAAAATAATCTAAATAAAAAATTATGGCTGCTCCGATTTTCGATAAAGAGAAAGAGTTGTTCCTTTCAACATATAAAAGAATTCCTATAAAAATTAAAGGGGGAGAGGGAGTTCATCTTTTTGACAGCAACGGAAATAAGTACCTGGATTTTTTCTCTGGGTTAGCGGTAAATGCTTTGGGATATGCACATCCTAAAATAGTTGAAGCGGTCTGCAGCCAGGTATCAAAATTCGGACATTTATCAAATAATTATATTACCGATATTCAAATTGAGTTTGCTGAACTTTTAATAAAATATTCAGGCATGTCCAAAGTATTTTTATCTAACAGCGGAACCGAAGCTAACGAAGCAGCTTTAAAACTTATCAGGAAGAAATACGGCCCGGATAAAAAGATATTTTCTTTAACAAATGGGTTTCACGGACGAACATTCGGTTCATTATCGCTTACCGACAGGGAAAAATATAGAAAAGGTTTTGAACCGTTCCTGCCGAACATTTCAAGGATCAGCTTCAACAATATAATTGATTTGAGATCTAAAATTAATAATGACACATCTGCAATATTTCTGGAATTTATACAGGGAGAAGGGGGAGTTCATATTGTATCAAGTGATTTTGTTTCGGCTTTAAATGAGCTAAGAGACAAATTCGGATTTGCAGTAGTAGCAGATGAAATCCAGAGCGGAATTGGAAGAACAGGTCAGCCGTTTGCTTATAACCATTTCAATTTTATTCCAGATATAGTAACTTCAGCTAAAGCGATCGGCGGCGGCCTGCCTTTAGGTGCAACTTTAACTGCACCATGCTTTGATAAAATATTCGAACCCGGGAAGCACGGAACCACTTTCGGCGGCAACCCGGTAAGCTGCGCAGCTGGTGTTGTAGTACTTAAGGAAATTTTCGAAAATGGTTTAATAGAGCATGTTAAAGAGTACGGCGATTATTTTATGAATCAATTAAAGGAATTACAAAGCTTATTCCCGAACGATATTAAAGAAGTAAGAGGAAGAGGATTTATGATTGGAGTTGAATTATATTTTGAAGGGAATAAAATCGTTGAACAAATGAGGGAGAGAAAAGTTCTCACCAATTGTACAAGCAGCAATGTTTTAAGAATTCTTCCTCCATTAATTGCCGGTAAAAGTGAGATTGATTTTTTCTTATATAATTTTCATGAAGTGTTGAAGAATAAATAATTTTGTTTGCTTTTTATTAAAATGGAAGAGCTTTAATGGAATATAAAACGGACATATTAATTATCGGGAGCGGAATAGCAGGACTTTTTACCGCACTTAAAATTTCCGAATATGCTGATATTATTTTAGTTACAAAAAAAGAGAGTACAGAATCAAATACTAATTATGCACAAGGCGGAATTGCTTCGGTATTCAGCCAGGCAGACTCGTTTGAAAAACATATAGCTGATACCCTGGTAGCGGGAGCAGGTTTATGCAATCCTGAGACGGTTAAAATTACGGTCGAGGAAGGCCCTGAAAGAATCATGGACCTGGTAAAAATCGGTACTGAATTTACAAAAAAGAATGGGGTTTTCGAACTGGTTAGGGAAGGCGGGCATTCCATGCCCAGGATTTTACATGCGGCAGATCTGACAGGAAAAGAGATTGAAAGAGCATTAATTGATAAGGTTAATTCATCTAAAAATATAAAGGTTATAGAAAATACCTTAGCAATTGATTTGATAACAGAACATAACGCTCTCGAATTAAAAAATGAACCCTTGCATAATAGAAACTGCTGGGGAGCTTATGTTTTAGAAGGGGATTCAAAAAATGTAATTAAGATAGTTTCCAAAGCTACTGTTTTAGCTACCGGGGGTCTCGGACAGGTTTATCAACATACGACTAACCCTTTAATTGCCACCGGCGATGGAGTTGCCATGGCTTACAGGAGCGGAGCACGGATAGCTAATATGGAATTTGTTCAGTTCCATCCGACATCACTTTATACTAATAAAAATAAAAATGAAGGATCTCAGACTCCCTCTTTTTTAATTTCGGAAGCAGTAAGAGGGTTTGGAGGAATATTAAGGACTCTCAAAGGTGAAAGATTTATGCTGCGGTATGACGAAAGAAAGGAACTGGCGCCCCGTGATATTGTAGCCCGTGCAATTGATAATGAATTAAAAAAGAGCGGCGATGATTTTGTTTATCTCGATATTACTCATAAAAACAAGGATGAAATAGTTGAACATTTTCCGAACATTTATAATACCTGCTTAAAACATGAAATTGATATTACAAAAGATTTTATTCCGGTAGTTCCCGCTGCACATTATGCATGCGGCGGCGTAATGGTCGATCAATTTGCGAGAACTTCCCTGCGCGGACTCTATGCCTGCGGTGAAGTCTCAATGACCGGATTACATGGGGCAAACAGGCTGGCAAGTAATTCACTTCTGGAGGCTGTGGTTTATGCAAATAGAGCAGCAATAAATATTAAAGAATTTCTTCACAGCTATTCTGCCGAAATTCCTGATATCCCTGATTGGGACGATTCGGGAACTCTTTCTTCTGATGAAAAAATCTTAATTACGCATAGTTCGAAGGAAGTCAAACAAATTATGTGGGATTATGTCGGTATAGTCAGATCAAATTTAAGGTTAAATAGAGCTGAAAGAAGAATTCATAATATTTTTATGGAAACAGAAAATTTATACAGAAGGACTAAAGTATTTGAGAGTATACTTGAATTGAGAAATATTATAGCTTGCGCCCATATTATAATCAAATCTGCTAAGATGAGAAAAGAGAGCAGGGGATTACACTATACCCTGGATTATCCTGAACGTTTGCCGGCAGCAGAAGATACTATTTTACAAAATACAAACCCGTAAAATTTTATCGTTCTTATCTTCTGAGAAAACTTTAGTTAAAACCAGCTTTAAATAGAAAATAACTCACGGCAGACCGCTCCATATCTTATTCCTTTTGTGCTAACTGAAATTTCATCTATTCCCATTAACTTAATGAGATACAAGAGAATAATAGCTCCGCTTAAAATAACATCTTCGCGTCCTTTAACTACCGATTTAAATCTCTGCGTGATTTCGGAATTTGTCAACTTAACTAGCTCAGATATCAACCTTTCAATTTCTATGCTGTTAAGTACGCACCCTTCAAGCAGATCCTCATCATATTCCTGGAGATTTAATTTTATCGCGGCTAGAGTGGTTGGAGTTCCTGCAATCGCAATTGCTCTTTTAAAATTAAAATTTTTTTCTTTTAGATCGGCAAATATCACGGCCAGCTCATTTTCAAACTTTATAATTTCGCTTTGGAGCGGAGGTGAATGCTTAAGATATTTTTCAATTGCACTAACCACACCTAATTGAAAACTTTTTTTAAACCTGATTTCATTCATATCTCCGAAAATAACTTCCGTGCTCCCGCCGCCGATATCAATTACAATAGAATTGTAGTTATCTTCAAATTGAAAAACAGCTCCTTTGAAAGTTAGCTCGGCTTCATCTTCACCAGAAACAATATTAACATCGTAATTCAATTTATCTTTTACAATTTTTTGTATTTCATTTTTATTTGATGCGCTCCTTAATGCATTTGTTGCAGTTATAAAAATCTTTTCGCAATTGTACTTCTTAATAACTTTATCATATTCCTCAAGTATATTCAGCAATTCATTAATTTTCCTTTTCAAAATAGGTTTCCCAGGAATCAGGCCTTTTCCAAGCCGCGGGATTCGCTGCTCATTATACAAGGATGAAATCTGTTTCTTATGTACATCTACTTCTGCAATCAGCAGAATAATTGTATTTGTTCCTACATCGATAGAAGCAATAGTCATATTTTTTTTATAATTTTGAAGTATCTTTTAAAAGTATCTATGTATAATCTAACTAAAACTTCTAAAATATTTTTATTACTAACAACTTTGTCCGGTTCTTTATGGATGGGAGCATATTTTTCAAGGCTATTTGTTTTTTACCAGCTTTTTGAACCTAAAGAGCTTATTTTAAAACCTATATTTAATGAGCAAAACCTTCACGCTGTTTTAATAGAACTGAACCCGCTTATAGTTTTAACTTTAGTTTTATATCTTATTTTTATCGTAACCTATTTTATTTTTATTACCATTTCTAAAATAAGTTTAAAGCAGAACGGCTGGCTGCTTATTGTTACTATTATAATTTTTCTTACTTTACCTTTCGAACTTTATTTGATTAGCTTTGACTACAGGATAATTACCTCCGTTCTTTCAGGAAATTTTAATTCAATGGAAATCGTAGCTCTAGTAATTAAAAGATTCAAAGTCCTTAGCAGCTTCCCGGTAATAGAATTATTCTGTTATTTTTCAATAGTTTATTTTGTATTATTTAAACCTTTAACAAAGAAAAATCCGGCTTATGAAAATTAAAGAGAAAGAATTTGAGGAGATTATTCAGGACTTAAAAAATTTAGCTTCACAGATGGGAGCTGAGGTGCGTTTTGAAAAAGGCGACTTCAAAGGAGGATATTGTTTATTAAATGAAAGTAAAGTAATTGTTGTTAATAAGCTGGCAAATCTCCAGCGAAAGGTTATGATTCTTTCTATGGCTTTAAAGGAATTGGGGATAGATAAAATTTACCTCACACCGAAGCTCCGTGAAATAATTGATGAAATGGCGGAAGTGCAATGAAAATTCTTATTATAAATGGTCCAAATTTAAATTTATTAGGTAAAAGAGATAAAAGTTTTTATGGCGATCTGTCAATAGAAAAGATAGAATCATTTATTAAAAATTTATTTAAAAAATTCGAATTTGAGTTTTACCAGTCAAATGTTGAAGGTGAAATAATTAATAAGATTCAATCTGCCGGTAATATTTTTAGCGGAATTGTAATAAATCCTGGTGGGTATGCACATACTTCTGTAGCTATCCGGGATGCACTTGCCGAATTAAAAATACCTAAAGTTGAAGTCCATTTATCTCACCTGGTGAATCGGGAGAATTTTAGACAAACCCTTATAACAGCCTCAGGATGTGATGGTTATATATCAGGGTTTAAAGCGGATAGTTATTCGGCTGGCGTATTCTTAATAGATAGACTAGTTAAACAGAGAGAGGTAACTAAGTGATTAAAGCAGTTGTGTTTGATTTAGATAATACTTTAGTGGATTTTATGAAAATGAAAAGAAGAGCAATCGAAGAGGCAATCCCTGCAATGGTTGATGCGGGTCTACAAATTACTCCCGATGTAGCGGATAAAATTATAGACGGGATATACAAAGAACAGGGGATTGAATACCAGCAGGTTTTTGATGAATTTTTGAATAGAGTGCTGAATCATGTTGATTATAAAATCCTTTCTGCCGGTATAGTTGCATATAGACGGGCACGTGAAGCCGCATTAATTCCTTACCCGCATGTTTATTCAACTTTAAATAAGCTCTTAAAGCTTGGTATTAAAATGGGGATTGTTTCGGATGCTCCTGTAAAAGAAGCTTGGTTAAGATTAGCATACTTAAACTTTCACCACATTTTTGATGCTGTGGTCACTTTCGGTGAGACCGGAGTAAAAAAACCTGATCCTAAACCTTTTTTAATGATTTTGAAAAAGCTGGAAGTTAATCCGGATGAAGCGATTATGGTTGGCGATTGGGCAGAACGTGATATTGTTGGTGCAGCTAAAGTTGGAATGAAAACGGCATTTGCACGCTACGGTGATACATTCGATACTAAAGAACATTCTGCTGATTTTGAGCTGAAAGACATTAATGAATTGATAGATATTATTATTAAAGAAAATGGCTTATAAGATTCTTTTAAAGTATTTTATCTTGCTATTATAAATCCAAATAATTATCTTTTTTCTAAACGTTTATCGAGTTTCTTATGAAAGACCTTTCAATAAAAAAGCTATATTATTCAATAAGTGAAGTAAGCAAAATAACAGATGTCGAACAATATGTTTTAAGATATTGGGAAACGGAATTTGAGCAGTTAAAACCTCAAAAAAACAGGGCTGGCAACAGGATTTATACAAATAAGGATATAAATCTTATTATGCAGATAAAAAATCTTTTAAGAGAAAAAAAATATACTATTGAAGGTGCCAGAAAAATTTTAAATGATGGTAAAGCAGAGGAAAAAAAGGCTGAAGAAGAAAATATACCTGTTGATTTGTTTTCTACAGGCCCGTCAAATAATAATAAAAAAGAAAAACCATCTTTAAAGAAGGATCTTGAAGAAATAAAAAGTTTACTGGAACTTTTAGCAGCAAAATTATGATAACGGAACGTGGCGCAGCCCGGTAGCGTACCTGAATGGGGTTCAGGGGGTCGTGGGTTCAAATCCCACCGTTCCGACAAAAGAGCCTCAAAATTAAATATT
Organism: uncultured Bacteroidota bacterium; assembly: GCA_963782475.1. Classification (GTDB taxonomy): domain Bacteria; phylum Bacteroidota; class Ignavibacteria; order Ignavibacteriales; family Ignavibacteriaceae; genus CAVQBP01. The sequence goes on along the minus strand of CAWAJW010000017.1, from coordinate 11,845 downwards.
TTGAAGCTTTTTTTATTTCTAGAAAATTGAAAAATCACCGAACTAATCAGAACTAATCCGGTTTTGGGCACCCCTTTGGCACCCAAAATAAAATTCAATTCAAAAAAATATTATAGATTTAAGAGTGTTTACGACGTGTTCAGAAGGGAGTAATGATCCTGCTGATCGGGAAATTCTGGACCGGCAGGAAAAAAGGCATTAAGCAGCCACTTTAGTTTTATACAACACAACCCAATCGATTACATTCTCCGGCATGCTGAAGATAAATGAATAAACATATCCTCTAGTTCTAATCGTTTCTTCTTGAGAAGTTCATGATCCATCTTTGATATTTCGGTCTGGCTGGTGGTACAAAATAATTTCTCAATTATGAAGGAACTACAATTAAATAACCGTGTGCACCTTTCTTGGCCTGTCTCTGATATTTCAGCTACTGCTTACCCCGTTTTTTTCTTCCTTTTCTTTTTCTCGCTTTTAGTTTTTTCAGTCCGTAGGTTGTAGTCAGACGGACAGAAACGAACAAAGAGAAACGAGGGGAGTATAATGAGGTAATAGGCTTCCAATTACATATAAAGCTGGCATATTTTTTTGGCCACAAAGAAAAAATTAGTTAAAAGAAGAGTAACGATAAGTAAAAGTATGACAGCTGAAGGTATTGTGTGAAAGAACCGAAGTTGTAGTTTTAAAATAACTGGTAGTTTTTTGACATAAAGTACCTACTCATGATCTGAACAAAGAGTAATACGTAGAAAAAGAGCTTAGACCGGATGGGATTAACACAGAGCATGAACGGCGTCCCGGCGAAGGCACATCTTTTTGCCCCAGCTAATAGGAATGCAGAGAAAAAGTGTGACTGAGCTAAACATCTTGTTCTTAAAAAATGCCTTGCTTATCACTAATCAGATGCTAAAAAATAAGCAAGGTTTTTTTGCAATGCGGAATGGGCAAATCATTTCAAGATTTACTGAGAAGTAGAAAAAATTATTTGTGAAGGGCTGACAGCTTCCAAATGCGAGAAGCGTTTAGGCTATCAGACCGAATTCGTTAGAACTTCGTTCTACCGGAACGAGCAAGTAATTTTTGATAAGACTGAAAGGTGATTTATGTGTTATTCCTTTGTTAAAAATTTACTTACTTCTTTTTAACACTAATATCCAATCGCCAATCCATCGGGGCTGCGCGGATCAGATGTACCGAAAAGCGTATCTTTCGTTCTGTCGAAAACTATTCCCATCGCTTCACCTTGCCTCGTACCATTGTACATTTCAGTTTTATGTCCCATATTTTTATATGACTGCAGTGAATCAATTGAAAATAATCCCTCTTCTAAAAATGTTATATCCGGCATCCATTGATGATTAATACGCTTGCTTGAAATGGCATCGGAAATATTCATATTGAAGTCTATTACATTCAATACAACTTGTAATACCGTATTGGGGATTGAACGACCCCCGGGAGAACCAACGATAAGAAACGGCTGCTGATCTTTAAGAATGATTATAGGACACATGCTCGATAACATTCTTTTTCCAGGAGCTATTAAATTGGGTTTAGTACCGATCAGCCCTTCTTCGTTGGTCTTTCCAGGGACAGGATTAAAATCTCCCATTTCATTATTTAGTAAAAATCCTGCTCCATCGACTACAATTTTAGAGCCGAACCATTCTTCGATAGTGTATGTCAGTGATACTGCATTGCCTGCTGAGTCCATGACTGAAAGGTGTGTTGTATGATGAGCTTCTGGTAATTGTCCAATATCTTCAATCTTACTATTTGCTGCCTTATCTATCGGGATCATATTGCGCAGCCGCAATGCGTACCTTTTAGAGCAAAGCATAGTTACTGGAATATTCGGATTTGAGTCAATATCGCCTAAATACCTCGCCCTGTCAAGATATGCACAGCGCATAGCTTCTGTTAACACGTGTAAGTATTTGACACTGTTATGTCCTAAACTCTTTAGGTTATAACCTTCTAAAATATTCAGCATTTCCGATAGTACTATTCCGCCCGAGCTGGAAAGACACATTGAATAGACATCGTAACCTCTGTAAGTAGTGTGAATTGGCTTCCTTTCGATTGCATCATACTTCTTCAAATCCTCCAGAGTAATTAGACCTCCATTCTTATTCATAAACTTACTAATCAACTCCGCGGTCTTTCCGTTATAGAAATCTTCTTTGCCAAATTTTTGTATTCTCTTCAGGGTTTGAGCAAGATCCAGCTGTCGCCAAATTTCCCCGGCTGAATATGCGGTATTATCTTTTTTCATAAATACGGCGGATGAAGATGGATACTTCAAAAAATCGTTTTTAAAATAATTAAAATTATTTGACAAGTGTTCGCTAATATAAAATCCGTTTTCTGCGAGGCGAATAGCCGGAGCAAGCAATTTTTTCCAAGGAAGTTTCCCGTATTTCTTATGAGCCAGCTCTAATCCGGCTACAGTGCCGGGGACACCCACAGATAATATCCCTTCATGATTTGAATTATCTCTTATATTTCCGTGAATATCAAGAAACATCTTTGGATTTGATCCTAGAGGTGCCTTTTCCCGAAAATCGATACAGGTCATCAAACCATCGTTTCTATAATACAAAAGAAAACCTCCACCGCCAAGATTTCCGGCACCAGGATATGTAACAGCTAATGCAAAAGACATTGCAATCGCAGCATCAACAGCATTACCCCCTTCTTTCAATATTTGTAATCCTATTTTGGAAGCATTCCTGTCAGAACAAACTACCATTCCATTTTTGGCAGAAACCGGCAGAGTTGTATGCTTATAATTTCTGCAAGCCGGAATAATTAAAGAAATAACTATTAGGACAATAAATCCTTTCCGCGCCCTCATTTAAATCCTCAATATGCTAATACTAATAGAAAATTATTGTTACAACTTATTATTCGACCTCTTAGTCAACTTACTTATATGCCTATATACAGATACAAAATATCTGTACACAAAATTCTTATTATAAATTTATAAATGTAGAATTTGCTTATATTATATTTAGATACGCTTTTAATCTTAGGGGATTTGAGATTAAATAAACTATTAAATTACCATTCCCAAAACATAAGTTCATTTCAACTTAATTTTTTTTCCCACCAAAGGCAAGAAAATTATCTATTTGGTATCAAAAAGCCTTGCTTAATCAATCATCCTATCGATAAAAATTAAGCAAGGTTTTTTTACCCGGTGATTACGGTAATTATTTACTGACTAAATAAAAAAGCTAAAAAAATTAGTTGTGAACGATGACAGCAATCGAATGCGCCAAAATGTAGGCTGTCAGACCGAACAAGTAATTTTTGATAGGATAAATAATGTTATGTTTAATTAAAATGAAGGTACAGAAAAAAGTCTTACTAATTTTTGACCGGAGCAGATTTTAAGAAGAGCAAAAATAAGGAAGTCTTTTACGATTGTGTTTTAAAATTTTTTGTTTTAATGTAAAGATTAAAAAAATATTTGCGAGCGAGATAAGACTCGTTTGAGCGAGCAATTATGTTTTTGATAGGATTGAAAATGAAAGGTGATATCTCCTATGAAGTAAAGATATCACCTTTTTAATTTAGCTTACTTCAACAGAACAAATTTCTTCGTGGATACAAAGCTTCCTGCCTGCCTACCTTCAGGTATGGCCTGCATTCTGTAAAAGTAAACACCGCTGGGAAGATTGATGGCATTGAAATTAACTGAATAATTACCTAAAGGTTTTTTTTCATTTACTAAGGTTGTGATTTCTTTTCCAAGGATATCATATACTTTTAAAGTAACAAATGATTCTTTTAGGATGGAATATTTTATATTTGTAGTAGGATTAAAAGGATTAGGGTAGTTTTGTTCCAATTTAAAGTCGAATGCTAATAATCGATCAGATACATTAGAAAAAGCAATCATCTCCGAAAGCGGTCGTTTCCAGATAACGCCCGCACCCTCTGTTCCGGCCACAAGATCCGAACCTAAAATAGCGATGGAAATAATTCCCGTATTTAATTCCTTTGAACTGACATTGCTCCAGTGTAATCCGCAATCTGTGGAAAGAAATACACCGCCAATGGTTCCGGCAAAGATGTTCGAACCGGTAACGGCAAAATCGTAAATGTCGCAATCAGCAGGCAAGACCACTGCCACCATCTCTGCCAGGATTCTCCGTCATCACTCGATCGAAGAAGGCCTTGCGTGCCGTCCCAAGCAGGAGGTAGGGAGAAACATAGGTAAGCACATTGGCATAGTCTGATTGACCGGGAGAATAGATCTTGGTCCAACTTGTCCCATTGTCGGTCGAACGATATGCTCCCCCTTCATTTGCGGCGGCAAACAACTTGCCATTTTCATATGTGAGAGCCATGACTGCTCCAGAGGAAAAACTCGTTTCCCCACAGTTCCAGGTTATCCCATCATCGGTCGAGCGAAATGCAAGAAAGACTGAGCCGCCGGCGAAGATAGTACTGTCAGATTTCGCGAAACTCCAAATTTGTTGCCTCGTCCAGTCATTATTCACATCGGTCCAGGTCGCTCCTTCGTCAGTCGAGCGAAAGATGCCCGCGAGAGTGCCGGCAAGCAGTGTGTTTCCGAAAGAAGCGATAGAATTGACCGTAAGGCCGCCATAACTCTGTAGCGACTCAATGAACGCACTGTCGAGACCGTTATTAACCGGTATCCATGTAGAACCTTGGTCGCTCGAACGAAAAATGCCATTTCCGTACGTTCCAGCAAGAATAGAAGTTCTGGTAACTCCCAACGCAGTGACAATGCAAGCCGAAAGCCCCTGGTTGACGACATCCCAGGTGAGTCCTGCATTGGTTGATCTAAAAACTCCAGACTCAGTGCCTACGAATATAGCAGATGTATCCGCGTTCAATTGAGCAGTGGTCAGAGACCAGAACAAACCTGCCCAGAGATTATGCTTTATTGTATGCCAATTATCACCGCTGTCGGTAGAAAGGAATATCTCCGACTCGCTACGGGCAATAACACTTGAACCGCCGCTTGCATTTGGAACAAACGCAAATGCTCTAATATCTGTCGCAGGCGGCAATCCATTACAACACGCCGTCCAGGATTTCCCCTCATCGGTTGAACGGTAAATATGATCTGCGTACACCCCGGCGTAAATCACAGAATCGGAGGCACCCACTGATACAATATCGCCTTTCAATGTCGAAGGGGTCCATGTCATCCCATTATCGGTGGAGATGTAGATTCCGGTATATGCTGTTCCTGCAATGAGGCGAATAATGCCTGAGTCTTTCACGGCAGGTCTGACTACAACAGTACCAATTATGCCCGATGGGGGCGGTGTTGTCGATGAGACCCAATTTATTCCCGCATCAGTGGATACGAACAGGGAAGCACTGATTCCGGCAAGAAGAACCGTATCTTGAGCAGTGTCGATATAGATCGCAGCAAGGCCAATATCATGGTTTTCAAACAGACCACCGACAGATTTCCATGTATTGCCTCTGTCTTTTGTACAATAAAGTCCAGAATTTGTTTCTGCGTAAAGAGTTGACGCATCCACGCCCTTCAAAAAACTAAACACACGCCAGACAGCAGCATTCTGCAAATCTGCATAGATCGGTTGCCACTGCACGCCATTGTCTGTTGAGAGATATACACCTCCTCCATCAGTGGCAGCAAAAATGTCTACTCCTCCAGTCAGAGTATCCGGCATGGTAGTCAACGCAGTGACAGTTCCACCAAATGGGCCATTGGTTTGAACCCATTGTGCGGAAGTTGATAAGCTACAAGTTATCTGCAGTGCTATTGAGAATGTAAGCCCAAAAATTTTATTCATTTAAACCTCCTGAATCTAAATCTGGTTGCTTACTGAAACTAAAGATTATGAATTTCAGCAGAGACTCAGAATAAAAAACTTCAAGCTTTTTATACCCTTTGCAGAGATTACTTACTTTTAAAATGTCGAGTTCAAAATCTGGATTAAGCAAGTTCTTATCAATTACCTCCCGAAAAAAACTTAAAGATGATACCAAAAATTAATTCTATTTCCCTTCAAAGACAATATAATTTTAACTGCGATTGCTGTTCACAAAAGCCTTGCTTAACCAATAATCCAACATATGAAAATTAAGCAAGGTTTTTTTGCAATGCGGAATGGGCAAATCATTTCAAGATTTACTGAGAAGTAGAAAAAATTATTTGTGAAGGGCTGACAGCATGGGAATGAAGAGAACGTATAGGCTGTCAGACCGAACAAGTAATTTTTGATAAGACTACAAATGCAATGTTTTATGAAAATGAAGGTAGAGAAAAAAGTCTTACTTATATTGAACGGAACAGATATAGAAGCGTGCAAAAATAAGGAAGTCTTTTTCGGAGGGGCTATTTAATAATTTTTGTTTTAATGGCAAAAAAATATTTGCGATAGTACTGGAAAGGATATATGGCAAGCAATTATTTTTTGATGGGAATGAAAATATTCTGGTTAAATGATAAATTGTCTAGACATTTTATAGTAGTTGACTATATCAACTATAAATATTAATTTACTTTATGAAACAAAAATATATTAATGAGTTTAGATCTTTTAACAGACTTTATACAATTATAATTGGTGTACTTGATAAATATTTTTTGGAAAGTCATCTAACACTTCAAGAGGGGCGTATTTTATTTGATCTATATTATAAAGAAAACATAAAAGCCAGTGATCTTGTTTCTTCTTTGAATATGGACAAAGGATATTTAAGTAGAATACTTAAACAGCTAGAAAGAAAAAAACTCATTATCAAAATAAATTCCGGAAATGATAAAAGAAGCTACTTAATAAAATTAACCCAACTAGGTAAAAAAGAATTTGAAAATTTAAATAAGGCAACGGATAAACAAGTTGCCAACATTCTCAACCAGTTGTCTGCTAAAGAATGTGAACAGTTAATGAAAAATATTCAATCAATGAAAATAATTTTAAATAGAATAAATGTATAGTTATGGATAAAAATATTTCATTAAATGATATATCGATACGCACCAAACTTGCACCGGGAGATATCGGATATATTACATATCTTCACGGAGATTTATATCATAAAGAGTATGGAATCGAGTGTGAAATTTATATTGCTGAAGGATTAATTGAATTCTATAAAAATTATGATCCAAATATGGATGGAGTTTGGATTTGTGAACATAATGGAAAAATTATAGGGTCACTCTTTTTAATGCATAGAGATACAAATACAGCACAATTACGTTATTTTCTAATTAACCCAGAATACAGAGGCATTGGACTTGGGAAAAAGTTAATGTCTTTATATATGGATTTTTTGTATAAAACCGGCTTCACAACTTCTTATTTATGGACAATAAAAGAGCTTTTTGCTGCAGCTTCTCTTTATAAACGTTACGGATTTATTTTAACTGAAGAAAAAAAATCAACTGTATTTATTAAATCAGTTAAAGAACAAAGATACGATCTAAATATAAAATAAAGCTAAATATTGAAACGTCTAACGGAGTTGCGGCTAAGGCGCAGCCCAGAACAACAAAGCCGAACTTGTTAATAAATTTCATAATTAAAGAAAACTTTCATAGCACAACTACGTTGAACAAAAAACTAAACACGGAACTACAAACCCGAAAACCCTAAAATGCCGAGAGCGAAATCGCTCTCGCCTTGAGCCGCTTGTTATATAGCGTTTAATTTTTAAGTTAATTATTTTAAAAAACTTAAATCTGCTGATGTGCATCAATTTCTTTTTGTTTTGAAGTTCTTTCTTTAAGTTCCTTTGTTGTAAGTGTTTCAATTCTTTGTGCAATCCACCACTGATTTCCAAACGGATCTTTGACTCCACCCATTCGATCACCAAAAAATAAATTTGCTGGTTCCATAATTGAAGTAGCTCCCGCTTTTATTGCATTTCTATACATTTCATCTGCGTCATCAACATACATATACAAAACAGATGAACCTACTTGCTCTTTCTGTGGAGCTTGGGCCAAAAAGACAATGGAATTTCCTATTAATGCTTCGATATTTAAAACCGAACCATCTGGAAGTGGTGTCCGTCGCGCTTCTGCTGCTCCGAATGCTTTTTGAACAAAATCAAAAACTTTTGGTGCATTCTCTACGACAAGATATGGATTGACTGAATTATAACCTCTTGGCAATTTTCTCATAATAATTACACTCCTTTAAATGATTTACATTTTTTCATCATAAAAACTTAAATATAATTTTCATCATAAATTATGATAAGTTATATAACGCGTGACCACTAACCGGCAGTCCATAACAAGACTGCCGAATAGAAGCACAAACCTAAATAATTAAAAAAATTCTTTAGTTTGAGCACCTTGAAAAAGAAAGTTAAACGAAGTTACCAGACATAAAAATTACAAAATAGCCCACGGAAAATTTGATGTAGCCTTGAGCCGCGGGTTATGTTGTGCTTTAATTTAACGACCTTGCAAATAACCGGTGCCTATGACAAGAATGCCGATTAGAAAGACAACACCAAATATTTAGCAGACGGTGCCCAACTTTCATCGTACACTCTGGCTGCAACAATTTAGATTAATAAGTTACTGCCAAAAAGTAGCTTTACATTTATAACTAAAGCCAAAAACCACGCAAATGCCGCTTTGAAAACGGCGCCCGGTTGATTTACGGCTTAGGTTGCTCTTTCTGGGATAAAGACATCGATGAAAATTGTTGACACAGCCTATCGCCGGACTCGCAAATGTTCTGAGTCGAAGGCGACTCCCGTCGATTCAAGGTCATCCTTAAGAGCCCAGATATCATCAACATAGATCACTTGAAACCCCCGCGCCGTGAGGTACGATTCTGCATTGTGGTGCCGCCGCTCGGATGCTGTGCGCACCCGTTTATGGCTAACGTACTCTCCGTTGGGCAGCTTTTTAAAGTCTTCTGGAGCAAACTTGTACACCGAGAAATCATGATCAACTATCCTTGCACGATCGATCTTTTCGAATGCGATCAATCGGTCGATCTGGATACCGCCGATAATCATGGCAAACTCATCGAAATAGGCACCGTGCTTTGCCGGTGTTGTGTATAACCTTCGGGCATTGCGCGGTACGGCGTAAAAAGCCGCTTTGGGCATCTTTGAGGCGAAGAATACGGCGTGGATCTAGCACCGGCGGGTACAGAACCGTCACTACGCACTCGGCCCGACTGGACATAATTGATGTGCCAATATTGTTGGGGATCAAACCAATCGCGATCAGCTTCACCACTCAAATGGAATAGCCATTCTTGTCTCCATTTATGAAAGCAAATCTGACTTATTATTAAGTCTTTTAGTTACCAATATGAACATATCTATATCTACAAACCTTATATCTACAAATATACATTTTCATCCTAAGTGTATAAACTTAGACATAAGATGATGACTAAATATAGTCATACAATTATTTTTCGGATATGGATCAAATAAGTCCTTCCGATTTCCTCCCAAAAAAAGCTTAGGTTAGTATCAAATTAATTCTATCTTTGAATAAAGACAAGGAAAATTTATAATCTTAAAATAATTTTGATGGCAAAAAAGCCTTGCTCACACACTAATCAAACGCTAAAAATATTAAGCAAGTTTTTTTTACCTGTCGATTACGGAAATCATTTCAAGATTTACTTAGAAGTAGAAAAAATTATTTGTGAAGGGCTGACAGCATGGGAATGGAGAGAACATATTGGCTGTCAGACCGAACAAGTAATTTTTGATAAGACTACAAATATTGTGTTTTATTAAAATGAAGGTAGAGTAAAAAGTCTTACTTATTTTTGTCCGGAGCAGATTAACGGAACCGCAAAAATAAGGCAGTCTTTTTCAATGGTGGCTGGTGTGCTATGTTTTTTGTTTTAATGACAAGCTGAAAAAAATATTTGCGTGAGGATTGGGGGAGGGAATTAGGAAAGCAATTATTTTTTGATAGGATTTACAATGCAATGATTAAATGATGAAACTTTTGATGCAGTTTTTCACAAACATTTTTGTCCGGATATCTATTTCATATTGACTTTTTATATAAAGGTTTAAAATGATTCGATGTTAGGTCGTTTATAAAATTTTCCTTTATTTATTCTCGAGTTAATAGTTCATTACAATGTAGAGTTACTTTTTCATTATAATTTTTAGATAAATAATAATCTTTCTCTCAATTTTTCTGATACTTAATAATACTGTATTTTAAGTTTTCATCATTAGTTAAATCTATAATAATGTCATATAAACCTTTTTGAATTTTTATATTAGCGCCGTCTTGCATTAGGCCCCCGTCGTTAGTTTTCCCTAAATTTATTGTCCAACCATTATTAAATCTGAATTTTATTTCTCCATCTTCTAACTGGACGTTTTTCAGTTCCCATATATCTTTGTTTTCTGTTTGTATCAATTTTACATCCGGTCCATCCCAGCCGTTTCTAGTTGCGTTTCCAACTATGCCCCATGACGGATAAATTTTTTTCGCTTTGATTTCCTACCCGTTTCTTTTCAAAATTAACGTGTCTATTTGCTGTAAATTATTCTCCTTAAACAGTACGTTTTCGCTTAACTCTTCGACATAAAATAAATTATTTTTTTCAGGATACAATATAGTTTTGGGTTGTTTTGACGGCTGGACAATTAGCTTATTATCTTCGATGTTAACATAGATGCAGAAACTACTATCTGCCTCATAAGTTCCGGTATATTGTTTTAGTTCGTCGTTAGTAACATTTCTTAAAACAGGAATTTTAACTTGTCGATCATATAGAACTTTTAATACGCTTCCAACTATATTATTTAAATCTTTCTCACAATTTGATAATAAAATTATGCAGATATCATCCTCGGGTACCTGAATAAATTCACTTCTAAAACCGGCGCCGGCACCGTTATGTCCAACTGTCTTTTTCCCAAATTGCGGGATAATCATCCAACCGTAGCCGTAATTATTTTTAAATACTGTGTATGCTCTATCTAATAAATCGATGGATAAAATTTTATTATCTCTAAGCCCGTTGTAATATTTGTACAGATCCTCTACAGTCGAATAAATACCACCCGCAGCAAACGGTCCCGGCGGTTCACAAATAACGGAGGGCTTCTTTTTATGATTTGTAAATACTTCATAGCCAATTGCTTTATTTTTACTTTTCAAATATTTGAATGCAAAGCCGCTTTTATGCATCTGTAAAGGTTTAAAAATATATTTAGCAACTGCCTGTTCGTAACTTATCCCAGTAACTTTTTGAATAATATAACCAAGGAAATAATAACCGGAATTGGAATATCTCCAATCAGTTCCGGGTTCAAAATCTAACGGTTTTGTTTTTTCAAATTCAATAAAAGATTTTTCAGTCTGATCAGGCATATTATTACCCCTTGTATAATCATATATGCCGGATGTATGGGTTAATAGGTTTTCAATACTAATTTTGTTCGCATTTGGAAAATCAGGATAGAATTTTGAAAGCTTATCTTGTAACGACAGTTTTTTTTTCTCAACTAATTTCAGAATTATAGTTGATGTGAATGTTTTCGTGATAGAATAAATCTCAAAAATTGTTTTGGGAGTGTTAAGTTTTCTTCTGGTTGCATTTTGAATTCCGTACCCTTTATCTAAAAGAATTTGTCCCTTCTTAGAAATCAACACCGAACCATTAAATAAGTCCTGCTTTTGATAAAATGAAAAAAGCCGATATAATTTTTTAGAATATTTATTTTGTCCGAAGCGTAGGTTAAAGAGATCAAAAGAATAATAAAAAATATTTTTTTCATGTTTCTGGATTCCTATGATTTGATTAGCAAATTTAAATCAAGAAATTTAAAATCATGACGACAATTAAATGACAGTTTAACGACATTT
>CAWAJW010000016.1:0-511380 GCA_963782475.1 uncultured Bacteroidota bacterium | reverse complement strand
AAAAATTGAAACCAAATATATATTATGGTAATACTAAAATCAACTTACTAAATTGATTGAAATTTAAGAATCACCAAATGAAATACCTACTGCTTTAGCTGCAATTAATGCTTGTGTATCCGGCTTTACTAGTTTCTGCCTTGAAATTGCCTCCTCGATTTTGACATTTTTAACTTCATTCCCTTTTAATGCCACCATTCTGCCAAATTTGCCTTCAGCTGCTAATTGAATTGCAAATGCACCAAATTTTGTTGAAAGAATTCTATCAAATGGAGTTGGACTTCCGCCGCGCTGTGTATGACCTAATACTGTAACTCTGGTTTCTCTCTTGGTATTTGCCTCAATTTTTTTAGCAACAAATTCTGCAATTCCGCCCAATTGCACAGGATCATGTCTTTTTATATCTTCACCTTTAGTTATCATTCCTCCTCCCATTGGTTTGGCACCTTCGGCTGCACAAACAAGGCTGAACTTTTTACCCATAATTTCCCGGTTTAGAATTTTATCATAAATTTTTTCCCACGAAAACGGTATTTCGGGGATTAAGATAATGTCCGCACCTCCGGCTAATCCTCCATTTAATGCGATCCAGCCGGCATATCTCCCCATTACTTCCACTACAATAACCCTATGATGTGAAGATGCAGTAGTATGAAGTCTGTCAAGCGCTTCTGAAACTACATATACGGCCGAATCGTGGCCAAATGTAAGATCTGTAGCTTCAAGATCATTATCTATTGTTTTGGGAACACCTATTACATTTATTCCCATTTGACTAAGCTTATTGCAGATATGCATTGTACCATCACCGCCAATTGCTAATAACGCATCCAGGCCCCAGATTTCATAATTACGAAGAGCGGCAGCGGATTTATCAACAATTTCAATTTTGCCATCCTTTTCAACCGGCCAATGGAAAGGATCTCCTTTATTTGAAGAGCCTAAAATTGTACCCCCCCTTGCAAGTATTCCAGAGACGTCTTCGTTTTTTAATTCCCTAGCTCTCCCTTCAACAAGTCCTTCAAAACCATCTATAATTCCAAAGACAGCCATGCCGTTATCCTGTGCCGGCTTAGTTACGCCTCTAATTACAGCATTAAGACCAGGGCAATCACCGCCGCCTGTTAAAATTCCAATTTTTCTAACCTTAGATTTAGCCATATATTCCTTCCTGAGATTTAAGTTGCCTGATATACCATTTTTTCAAATGGAAGAAGGAAACTTTTTCAAATATTATTTCCTTAATATTTTATAAAAAATTAAGGCTATCTCTTAATAAATACTAATATCACTTTTTTTTAAAAAGTTTTGAGCCTTATCAACCTAAACTTCATTTTTTTATAAATTTTCGAATACAAAAATAATCAAATTACAAATAACCTTAAAATCAAATTTAATAATTATTTACAGCTAATTGATTTTCGAAATAATTCATATTTTTTAGTCATGTCTTTCTGATCATTATTCTTTACAAATTGATAACAATATCACAACTTATTACGGAACAATAAGTTATATATTTCGTAATGAATTTTTAATAGAAAACATTTGACATTGCTGAATAATGATATTAGTTTAAAACAAATCCATTAAAAGGGTGTAAAAATGAATAAGAAAAAATTAGTAAACATTTTTGTTTTTACTGCTTTTTTTATTCTGCTACTGTTCAATTCAAACTTATTCTCCCAGCAGACTGATAAAAAAGATGTTTCAGAAATTATGGCTCTTAAACTAAAGCAAAAGGTTATATTATCTGATGAACAAACAGCGAAAGTAAAAATTATACTTTCAAATTATATTAAAGGTTTAACTAACGGAGATAATTCGCCCGGCAGTCTTAAAAAAGCAGAGGATGATATTTCGTCGGCTTTAAATGAAAAACAGAAGGCGAAATACAGCATAATCGAAAAAGATTTTTTTGACGAGGTTGCTCAAAGAGCATTAAATAAATATTGATCTAAGTGAAAATTTTTATTTGGAATTTGAAGGGAAAGTTATATCAAATTCCGTAGCACCATTCTGCTTCAATTCAATTTCACCGCCAAGCTGTGAAGTGAGGGAAGTAACTAACTGCAGTCCTAAAGAATCCGTATTTCTGAAATCAATATTATCGGGGATTCCTATTCCGTTATCTTTAAACATTAAATAGTATTTCTTATCGGAATTAAGATGCATACTAATATATATTTCACCTTTTTTGCCATCAGGGAAACCATGTTTTAATGAATTAGATATCAGTTCATTGATAATTAACCCGCATAAGATACCAGTATCAATTTCCAGGAAGGTCCCTTCAAAATCACTTATAAACGAGATTCGTTTATTTTCTACACTATAAGAGTTAAAGAGATCCTTTGCAAGAGAACTTATATAATCTGCAAAGTCTATTTTGTTTAAGGATTTGGATCTATACAATTTTTCATGAACCAGGGCCATAGATCTAACCCTGTTCTGGCTTTCCCTGAAAACCTCGAGCGATTTTTTATCGGATATATAACCTGATTGGAGGTTTAAAAGACTTGAGATAACCTGTAAATTATTTTTTACTCGGTGATGTATCTCCCTTAAAAGCACTACTTTTTCCTTTAAAGAATTATTTATCTGTTCCTGGCCTTCTTTCCTCTGCTTAATTTCTTTTCTGAGCTCTTCATTTACCTTTATCAAATCAGATGTTCTTTCCTCAACTCTTTTTTCAAGTTCTTTCTTTGCTTTTTCAAGCGCTGCAAGTGCAAGCTTCCGTTTTGTTCTATCCCGTATAATTACAAGGCCTCCGGTTATATCTCTATCCGGATTGTATATCGGGGAATAATAAGCTTCGATATAACCTTTCTTTTTGGTTTCGGGGATTGAAAAAAACTTATCTTTAACAATTGCATAATTTCCTTTTAAAGTTTCAAGTATATTCTTGTCCTCGCCTATTTTCGCGAGAACCGGGAATGCATCAAAGACTTTTTTCCCCAAAACTTTTGCTTTACTTATACCGGTTAAATTTTCCATACCCGGATTCCAAAGTGTAAAAGATAAATTCCTATCATATGCAGCAATTCCGTCAATACTGCTGTTTAATAACCTTTCTGAAAAGTCCTTCTCCTCTCTAATTTGATTTTCAACATTTTTTCTTTCAACTATTTCTTTACTTAAAATGAAAAAGACCATAAGAAAAATAATACATGTAATTAAAGTTCCTATCAAAATTGTAATCGAAGTTCTCCTAATAGTAGATACTGCTCCTTCATCTTTTAACTTTAGAAGTTCATATTCATAATTCTCCATAGAAGAAGTAATCTTCCTGACTTTATTAATATATATTTCGCTTAACCCGGCTTTTATATTTTTTATTTCGATATCGGTTCTACCTTTTTTCTGCTGGAGTATCTTGTTGTCAACAAAATCAATCCTTTTATTAATTAATGCCACAAGAGTGTCGGCTTTACCGATTTGAATAAATTTCCCCCGCAGCAATTTTTTTAAATTAACAATATCCGCATTGATGACTGACTTAGCCGAATGATAAGAATCGAGATATACATCATTTCCGGTAAGGAAATAGCTTCTCTGTCCTTCTTCGGCAATTGCAACCTGCGATAAAATTTCTTCTATCAGATTAAGTGTACTATATGATAAGTTTTTGGTTTCAGTATAATTAAAGATCTGATTGATAGATTGATATGTAATAAAGCCTATTCCAATTATTACAATCAAGATAAAAAGAAGAGCAGCATTAATTGTTTTTATTTCTTTTACAAAGGGCATTTTCAATTTTCCAACCCCGGCAACCAAAAATATTTATTTTTTTAATGAAATGTAACTTTAGAGAAAATATTTATAAGTAATTGTGATTCTTAATAAAAGCCTGAAACCGGCTCCTTCCTGCAGATACCCCGAAAACTTATCAAATAATATTTTGACATAATATAATGATCTTTATTTAAAAGATTATCAAGGAAAATATTAATGGGTACTGCAGGATGCATTATTTGCTGAACACCGGTTTAAATTGTAGTTCTCTACATAGATTTTTTTCTCTATTAAAACAACCAACGGCTTTTATGTTAACCATATATTAATTATAAAATTTTAATTGCCTGCAATCAATTTTTAGACGATATTAGAAGCTAAGAATTTGGGGCACTATTTTATTTAAATAGTCAAATACTTAAAAATCAAATATTCAAAAATTAAATTAATGGGATTTAATATGGAAAAAGCTATACCAAGGCTTCTAATAATATTGATAATTGGATTATTATTTTCTTCCAATGCAATTTTTGCTCAAGGTGTAACAACTGCGGGAATTCAAGGTATAATTACAGCGCAAAATGGAGAGCCATTACCTTCTGCAAGTATATTGGCCGTACATTTGCCAACAGGAACTCAATATGGAACTACATCTCGCGCAAACGGCAGATATAATTTTGCAGGACTAAAGGTAGGCGGACCATATGAAATTACAGTTTCATATGTTGGATTTAAAACGCAGAAACAAACTATTAATAAATTAGCTTTAGGACAGGATTATACACTTGATATTAAACTTGCTGAAACTTCTGTGGAGCTGGGCACAGTAACCGTAGTTTCAGATAAAAATGCTATTATAAGTGATAACAGAACTGGTTCGGCACAAAACGTATCATCGAAACAAATTGAAGATATTCCTTCTATCAGCAGGAGCTTTGCAACTTTCGCAAAAATGTCTCCATTATTTTCGGGCTTAAATTACCAGGCTGCCGGCAGAAGCAACAGGTACAATAATATTCAAATTGACGGTACGCAGTATAATGATTTATTCGGCTTAGGTTCTTCCGGTACACCGGGTGGACAGGCGGGGACTAATCCTATAAGTCTTGATGCGATCCAGGAATTCCAGGTTGTAATTGCTCCTTATGATGTAAGGCTTGGCGGTTTTACGGGCGGCGGAATTAATGCAATTACTAAGAGCGGTACAAATGAATTTCACGGATCAGTTTTTGGCTACGGAAGAAATCAGGATTTAGTTGGTAAGAATTATAACGGAAGCAATAATCCGGTCAGCGATTTTAAAAACTGGCAGTATGGTTTTGATTTAGGCGGCCCAATTCAAAAAGATAAAATTTTCTTCTTTCTTAATGGTGAAATAACCGGATATAATCAGCCTACACCAAATCTTTCTTTAACAACAGGACCAGCTGGCGTACCGGCTGTGGCTCAAACAATTCAGGAAACTCTTTTAGCAAGAGGACTTGCACTTGGAAGTTTTGATACATATACTACAAAACAGCCATCCGGAAAGATTTTTGCAAGATTAGACTTTAACTTATCAGAAAACCAGAAATTAAGCCTGCACTACAATTATGTAAATGCAAAACAGGATATTCTTAATAATAGAGGTTCTTCGACCCAATTCAGCTGGGATTCATACCTTTATCAATTCAGCAATGAAACGAATAACACTGTCGTGCAGCTGAACTCCACTTTCGCAAACAATATGACAAATGAATTGATTGTTGGCTATACGACGATTCGTGATAAAAGAGGACCAAGCGGAACATTAACTCCGGAGGTTCAGGTAAGAGAAGGCGGCGTTGTTTATGAAATGGGAACAGACAGATATTCTTCGGCAAACAGACTCGATCAGAATATTCTTGAACTTACTGACAACTTCACATATTATGCAGGTGATCATACCTTTACTTTAGGTACTCACAACGAGTTCTTTACATTTACAAATCTTTTCTTGAGATCATTTGCAGGATATTATCAGTACAATAGTCTTCATTCCTTACTCATAGATTCAGTAGCCCAGTTCCAGCAGGTTCTATCTTTAACTAGCGATCCTTCACCAGCTGCACATTTTGCAGTTAATCAATATGGATTCTATGCTCAAGATGATTGGCAGATCATGCCAACATTTAAATTATCAATGGGCTTAAGAATTGATATTCCTATATTCCCTGATAAACCTTTGACAAATCCTAACGTTATGAATGACCTGGGAATAAATACGGCACAAGCTCCGAGCGGTAATTTACTTTGGTCTCCTAGAGTAGGTTTTAACTGGGATATTAATGGGGATAAAATAACTCAACTTCGCGGAGGTATTGGTGTATTCTCCGGGCGTCCAGCTTATGTATGGATTTCGAATCAATATGGAAATTCAGGGATGCTGCAGTATGAAGTGGATGTTTACAATCATGCTAATTTCCCCTTCCAGCCTGATGCAAGCAAACAGCCCGGTCTTAATGCACCCGGTGCCATACAATCTTTGACCTCAGAAATTGATTTAAGTGATCCAAACTTAAAGATGCCACAGGTTGCAAGATTTGATTTAGGCTTTGACCATCAATTACCATATGGAATGGTTGGAACTCTGGATTTCCAATATTCGAAATCTGTAAATGATTTCTTTTACCAGGAATTGAACCTGGGTCAACAGACAGGGAGCTTGATTCAAGATGGAAGACCAGTATATTTTAGTGACTTTTCAAATGGTAACGGTACGCATAATGGGGTAAACACTTATGGAGGCCATTATACCAATGTATTGTACTTAAAAAATACCAGCCAGGGTTACTCGTATAACCTTGCAGCACAGGTTCAAAAAAATATTACATCAGGTTTATCGTTCAACGCGGGTTATGCTTATGGAAAATCAATGGATTTGAATAGCGTTAATTCATCACAAGCGTTTTCACAGATGAGATATAACCCTATCTCCGGCAATCCAAATAGTCCTTCACTTTCGCCATCACAATACGAAATAAGGGATCGAGTTTTTGCATCAGTTACCTACATAAATGAATTCTTTAAAAATGCTCCAACTACAATTTCAGTTTTCTATAATGGTGAGGATGGTGCTCCATATTCATTCATTTATGGAAGTGATATAAACGGTGACGGATTTGATCAGAATGATCTGTTTTATATTCCGAAAAATAACAGCGATATAGAACTAGGCTCAATTACAGGAGGTGCATATGTACCTAATCAAAATATGTATGATGCTTTAAATAATTTTATTAACAATAATCCATATTTAAGTTCACACAGGGGACAAATAGCCGGCCGAAATGCTGATAGAAATCCATGGGTAAACTACATTGACCTCCAAATTTTACAGGATGTTCCGATAATTGAAGGGCACGATCTGCAGATATCGTATGCAATTCAGAATCTTACCAACTTGATCAACAGTGATTGGGGATGGAACAGCAGTGTATTTAGTACATATATCGTTGCTTACAAAGCTGGTGTTGATCCATCAACTCATCAAAATGTTTATACTTTCAGTGCGCCGAAAAACAATACACCTTTTACACCGGCTAACATTTCGTCGAGATGGGCAATGCAGTTAGGTCTTCGATATTCTTTTTAATTTGATAATTTCAGAATTTATAAAAGTCTTTAGATATTTTCTAAAGACTTTTATTATTAATGTTCAACATTTATGCTATGAATAAATAGTAAGTGACTATCCGCACAAAGCAATACAATAAAGAGCAATTGATTATTGACTTAGATACTTCTTGTCGCTAAATTTTAGCTGCTAGCAAAATTAAAATTTGACCCTTTCAAAGGGTTCTCCCCTGCCCTTTGATGGTAACGGGTCGCACCCACTGTTTCCCCAACAGTGGGTTGTTTATTTTAAAGCTGTTTTGTAGATTTGCTTTTCCCAGACCTTACTCGAAGCATCGTCTGAATAAGATGCGTCCCAGTCTCCATATCCGAAACTCTATGAGGCATCTTTCTTGGAGCTGCCGGGTGCGTGCATTACTTCATCCAATGTATTCATTGGTATGACTATTATTTTCTTATTTTATACTCCTTTCAATTCGTCGTTGTTAATAGCTTTATTATGAGATAATATTGGTTTCACTTTCCACCGCATATACCCTGTGAAGCTAATAATTATAAAGAGCACAGCCGTATAGACTGCACTACTGGTTTCACCTCTGAATGAGTGATAGACAGTAGCACTACCCGTTACAATCATCAAACCCACAGCAGTTAAAGGAAGCAGCCAGGTATAAATGCGCAGCAAGCCGGGCAAAATAAGTCCAACTACAGCAAGCAATTCAGCTATACCTATGAAGTAACGGAATCCGACTCCCAGAGTGGCATTCATTATCTCAATATATTCTGCCGGCGGGAAAACCATTATAATACCGTGCTGCAAAAATTGGGCAGCTAAAAGCACTTGAAGAATCCATAGAATAATATTCATAAATTTTCTCCTTAATTGTTTTTAATTAAAATCGACTTACGGGTAATCTGATGTACCTATAGCAGTAAATTTATACCTATGCTATCTTATGGAAAAGGTGCGATTACGGCTAATTATGAGTTCAATTGCGACATTGCTTTTTAGATTAATATTATTTTAATTGCTACGATTAAAACTGATCATATTATATTTTCCCCAAACCATTTTATAAGGTTCTAATTTTAATTTCAATCCTATTTTTTCAAATAAGAATGCCCGAATGCATTTACGCTGTCGGTTTGATTATTTGTTATAATATTTTACTAATTTACTAACTTAAATGTATTTTATATATTTTTCAAAAATCCAAATTACTATGAAGCCACAATTTCTTTGGTTAATCTTTGTTCCAAAGATTTATGATATATAATCTCTGAAACTTGTTTACACTTTTTTTATCAAGTTAATCTATTCTCCTGAATTCTCTCGTTTTCTCTTTTATTTTTTCTTTCATTTTTTCCTTAAGCTCTTCTTTCTTCTCCTGGTATTTATCATATTGTTCATCTGTGAATATAGCTTTCAACGCACTATCTTCACAAAATCGATTCTATCCGGGGTAATGTCATTTACATTGGTGGTCAAGAGGTTTTATTAAGTAAAAGCCGGCGAAATGAATTTCTCTATAAATCAATAATCAATTAATAAACTAAAAAATGCGTTTAAGATGTTAGAATTAACAAAAATCCTCTTAGCATAAACAAAGATCATCAGTTCATCTTGACATGATCAGCCAGATTTACACCTGTCCCGACTTCTAATCGGGATAAGGGAAATTATAGTATATAATGGATTGGGTAAGGATATACAAATAATGTTAATAACATTTACGAAGGGTGTGCATCGAGACAATAGTTAAAATCACCAAACTGTTCTGATCATTTTTAATATTATAATCTTGATAAAAATTCAATAAAAAATACCTGCATTTTGTGCTGGTAAATCCCCATTCCCATCGAATCTCCTTACATTATCAATCTTTAATATTTTCATTCGATTATATAACTTTCATTTTAAATTTTTTGAAAAGATTTTGAGATTCAAAAACATTCATATTTAATATAATCCTTCTTGAATGGATTTTTCTATTTTCTCCATATTTTCAAAATCATTTCTGAGTCTAAACAAGCAATATAGATCAGATATTTTTTTTTGTTTTGTCGATACTTTTAGATATTCTTTTTCTGGAATTTTTACTAAAAGGTAACCCAGCTCGTTTTTCGTAATATTATAATCATATATTGTTTTCATCTTAACTTTTCATCTTACATCAAACGTGATAAAGTAAAATAATTGGATATATATAAAAATCAATCATACGATTGAAAAAAGAATTAATCCTTTAGAATGATTAATCCACTTGAGAACACCTTAAGAATTATTAGTTGATTATTATACCATTTGTTTACTGATATAAGGAACATTTACTACTTTGCGATAATAAGTAATTTTGAAACAAGAACACCAGTTCTCTCTGACATTTACAGTTACTTCCAGATTTAAATAAGTGAATAAGTACTTATCAAAAAGGATGAAGAGTTGAAAGATATTGTTGGATTATTGAAGATTTGATTAATATGGGTATAGATGTTTATTGAATGTGAATAGCCATTATGGGGGGTATGCGCCGATGACGATTGAGAAGATTCAAAAGCTGCTTTAATTATTTATATTATAAATGAAAGTAGCTTTTATTGTTGAACTTTTATTTTGATTCTTTTAATATGGCAGCTAATTATTAAAAAACAAAAGAGCTGTAAATTTGTTTGAGCACTATCTTGTAACTTCAAAGAAATTAAGTATCGAGTTAGATTTGCTTTTTATTTTTCCAATAGACGGTTCTTTCTATAAGAATTTTTTATTGCTATTTTACCATTAGTAAAAGTGAATAAATCAACTCCAGTCACTTCAATCTTTGGTCCGTCCAGTTTAGTCCCTGTAAACACCCACTCAGAGAAGCCTCTATCTCCTGAAATAAAATGTCTTGCATTATCCCAACGAGCATCTGGAAATGTAGCAAACACATCTTCAAATGCTTTCTTTACTTGTGCTTGACCAACAAATTTTTCTCCATCAAAATCTGGTCCTGCAGAAGCCTCAAATATACAATCATCGGTCATGTGTGACATTATAGCAGTAATATTATGAGCATTAAATGCATCGGTAAAAGACTGGAGAAATTCTTTCGATACTTCATTATTTTTTTGTGCCATAAGCAAAATTGGCAATAATAAAAAGGATATCAAAGCTCTTTTTTTCATTTTAATCAAAATTTTAGTTTACTGATTATATTTATAGTATCTAAAGTTTAACTAAGTCATGCAATATTTTTCAGTAAATAAATATTAATTCCTTAGAAAAATAACTATAAACTCACTTAACATAAATAAGAACATCAGTTCACCTGCTCCGATTAAAATTAAGCTAGCATATTCCCTTTTTATATAACGGCTGGAAATACAATATTATGTAGCCTCTTCATATTTCAATTTCTGTTTTAAAAACAATTTTAGCATTTCCACCAACTTTGACTTTTTTAGGAATTTCATTTTCAATCTCAACCTCAACCTCAACAATGCCGGTTCTATTAATTGCCTCTCCTTGCTTTCCATTAAAACT
The DNA here is from genome assembly GCA_963782475.1 of uncultured Bacteroidota bacterium. GTDB lineage: Bacteria > Bacteroidota > Ignavibacteria > Ignavibacteriales > Ignavibacteriaceae > CAVQBP01. The sequence goes on along the minus strand of CAWAJW010000016.1, from coordinate 500,525 downwards.
AAAATATTTACCATTAGTTTTTATTAATTTATGTTTAACGAGGTATGCTCCAAGTGGTCCGTTTGCATTGCCAGTTACAGGGTCCTCATTAATTCCAATTGCCGGTGCAAACATTCTACCCTTTGTGAGAATATTGTTCTCTTTAGTATCAAAAGTAAATACAAAATAACCATTACACTTAATCTCTTTACTAAGTTTTGAAAGAGCATCCATATTTGGCTGCAATGAATTTAGTACGTCTTGACCCTTAATACCTATCAAGACTTTTGAGTGTCCGGTTGAAACAATCTGTATAGGACATTTTTCATCAATATCAATAACCCTTAATTTAAGGGCATCTAAAATATTCTTATTGACCTCAGGGGTAAATATATCTTCAAATTCTATTCTCCCTTGAGTCATGATTATTTTATAGTCGCAATTTTCCTTTATAATATTAACCGGTAAAACTCCAGCTCCAATTTTTTGAATTATAGTACATGACTCGTAATTATTTTCTATAGAACGAACATAGTGAGCTGCAATAGTTGCGTGTCCACAAGAAGGAACTTCTATTGCAGGTGTGAAAAATCTTACCCATACTTGATGAGAGTCGTCGGTTGGCCCTAAAATAAAAGCAGTTTCTGAGTTATTAAGTTCTCTTGCAATATTTTGCATTTGTTCATCTGTTAGTCCATCGGCATTTGCAACAACACCGGCAGGATTTCCTCGAAATAGTTCGTGTGTAAATGAATCTACTTGATATATTCGATATTTTTTTGACATTTATTTCCAGCTTTAATTAAACTACATAACGACCGCATCTATGCTGCAGCCAATTTGTAGCTATTCCAAAACAAGAAACTTATATTTATAACTACTGCCAAGGAACTGCCTGCCGTTAAGCAAACTGTACTTAACTTTTCTTGCAAGCACAGTTGCGACAAACCTACTGGAGCACTTCATTTGAACAATATACTTTTTGCAGATAAACTACTTAGTAAATCTCATAAATGCCAAATGCGAATACGGCATCCGCTTGATTTGCGGGGTTTGTATATAATTTACTTAAATTTTTCAAAATGTTTCTCAATTCTTAACAACCATTTTTTTCTTTTCTCATCAGAAACAAACTTAACCATACTTAGTTTAATCCATTTCCTATTTTTATATCCCATTTTCCAGAATGTTCCAAATAAAACGGCTTTTTTTATTGCATTACCAAAAATTATCCGGTAAAAAAAAGATGGAGTGTTCATTGTTGTTATTAAAGTAATTCCACTGAGTTTAAGAAAATTCTTTTTCATAAAACCTTTTTCAGTATAATTATATGCTACTCCAGGAAATATTACTTTATCAATAAATCCTTTTGTCATTGCAGGCATTAATTCCCACCAGATAGGAAATATAAAAATCAGATGATCTGCCGTTTCAATACGTCGCTTATATTCTAAAACCTTAGGATCCACTGCCCTATTCTCTTTAAAGCCTTTTAAATCTTCTGTCGACATTACGGGATTAAAACCTTCCTTGTCAAGATGAATTACATCAACCTCGTGATTTCCTTTTTTTAATCCGCATGAGACAGAATTTAAAATTGCATTACAAAAACTTCTTTCGTACGGATGATTAAATACTATTACTGTTTTCATTTCCGTGCCTTTCTCTTTTTGCACGAAAATTATTATTTGAGGATTAATTAGACGATAACAATTGTTAATAAATACATTGTCTAAATCTTATTTCTAATTCTACTTAAGGAAACAGAAGTAATCCCTAAATACGAAGCAATATAATGTTGTGGAATGCGTTGAATAATATGCGGCTTTTCTTTTAATAGTTTCAAATATCGTTCCTTGGGTTTGTCTTTTATCAACGAAAGAAACTGCTCCATATAATAAACTTGGCGTTCGAGGATGGCTTCGAATAAAATATCCTTAAAAACTGGATTCTCTTTTATTAACATTTCAAAGTCTGCCTTTTTTATATAATAAAGAATTGACGGTTCAATAGTTTCAAGATAAAATAGGCTGGGCAGATTTTTACTAAAACTTTCAATCGACGAAACAGCCTCATTTTCAAAAAAGAATTGAAATGTAATATCTTTTCCTTCATTGTTGAACCATAATCTCAAACAGCCTTTATCAATCCAATAAGCTCCTTTTGATATTTCTCCCTCTTTTAACAAAACTGTTTTAGCAGGAACAACCAAACGTTTCCACAAATGTTTATATTTGTTCCAATTTATTTGTGTGCTTATTTTCTTTAGGTTTTCAATAATCATATTTTAACTTTTCTGGTTACGGGCGGCAAATAACCGGCACCGGAACAACAATTCACTTAACAAACATGCCATTGATTTAGCAAACTGTGCTTAATCCTGTCCTGCTGAATATCAGGCTTTCTGTTTATGATAAGTACAGTTTGAAACAAACTTATTAGAGCACTCCAGTTGAACCTGCCTGCGGCAGGCACTAACACGAAATTCTCTAAAATGACGAGAGCGGGATCGCTGTCGGCATAAGTAACATATAAAAGCAATCCCTTCATTCCTCAAGACTCAAGGGTTACTCCTGCTGCCGTAATTCCGCCGGTAAATCCAGGCAACGGGCCTCTAAGAACGGTAACAAATATGTTAAAGTTGCTTTCTCTGATGCTGCCATTAGAACTATTCAGTATAATTCGGTTATTCGTAAGTACCATACCTCACTGATTAGAAGAAAAAATAAATTCATTGTTAAAACTATTATTGCTAAAGAAATTGCCCGGATCGTCTTTTTGTCCGGATAGCTATTGCCTATTGACTTTTTACTTATTAAAGATGTTAGGCTGATTTATTTTGAATAGATGATTCTATACGATAATTAAGAATATTAGGATTCTTTTTAAGAAGTTCCAACAATACTTTTGTTGAACCTGTTGGTGTTCTTTTTCCCTGCTCCCATTGCCTCACTGATGATGAACTTACATTTAATACTTTTGCAAATACACTTTGACTTAATTTTATTTTCTCTCGTATCTTTTGTATATCCTTAGCATTTATTTCAATTTCAGGAATTTCTACCCCAAGTTCTTTCAATTCCTTCTCTGTGAAAGAGGTAATTATGCCTCTAGATATAAGATCTAACCATTTTGTTTTTAGTTTTAGCATAAGCGAATATACCACATTGTGATACGACAAATCAAGTCATCATTTCACATTAATTTTGATATAAAGCCTAAGAACCCGCATTTAAGCCGCAGTCAAGAACAAAAAACTTTTTTTTATTTCTACGGCCAAAGATCTGCCAGCAGGCAGGTTATGCAAACTGTGCTTAATCCTGTCGTGATGAAAATCAGGATTTCCGTTTGCGCAAAGTACAGTAGCAACAAAAATGGATGCTATCTTGCACTCACCAGGGCAGAATGGGAAGGATACAAAAAGCAGAGGCTGTTCGGAATTAATAATGAACTCAAGCAATTGTAAATTGTGATAATATTACTTTTGCGGACTTAATTAAAACTGTCTATGGTATAATACTTACTATATTCTTCCTCCAAAATATTTCCTTAAAACCATCAGCCTTATCAACAAATTTTCATCTAAATAATACCGAAAATTGAATACCATACTCTATAAAATTAGGCAAAATTTCCGGTTCGGCTGAACTTTGCAGAATTTCGGGGAATTGACCAACATAGAGAGAGAGATTAGGAGAGTAATGTGGAAATGTGGACAAGTTTTTTTGTCAGCAAAATGAAATGAAGGAGGAAGCAAAAAAAATTAAAAAAATATGATAAGATGTAATTTGCAGACTGCCAAATCATCAGCCAAAAAAATACCCGCTTCGTAAAGCGGGTACTCTTGTTCAACTAAGTCTTCTAATTAAGATCCCTTTCTTCGGCAAAAAAGGAATGTCAATTGAAGGGACTCAAATATAGAAAATCTTATTCGAATGTCAAATGATATTTCATACTTATATTATTTTTTTACTTGTTTTAAGGATTTGGATTTCGTTCCTGCAGCTTCTACTAAAATCTCATAAAATTTTTCAAATAACTTATTGGCAAAAAATCTATTTTATTGCTCAAGATGAAGCTTTATTCCTTTAGAACTTAAAGTGCTCTTTCGAAATCATGATTTTATTCTTTATGTCGAATTAAAAATAAAAATGCCCGCATTCTTAGCGGGCATTTACTTATTCATCGTAATCTTAATCTTAATCATTTTATCTTGGTGTATTAATATTGTTTACATTATAAAATTATATTAAGGTAATTGCAAACAATTATTTTTTATATCTTGTAAATGTGATACATGCTAAATATTTTATCTATAAACACATATTGTACCGATTTCCATTGCACAGATATTTCCTTAAAAGGTTAATATTGTCATAGAATAGGCATCTGTCAAAATTCTTTTTCAAAATGAGGTTTACGTAAACATTATTTTAAAGATATAGTTTAGGAGTATTGTTGAACTTCGATGTTTATCATTTTACCATTCAAGCTGATAAACTTATTGTATTCATAAAAATTAACCTCGAGTATCTTCAAAGATTTTTCCTGCGCCTGTTTCTATGAGCTGAGGAAGGCTTTCTCCTGTATATTGATTCCATCCAGCTTCACAATCTTTATAGCATTCGATGCCCGGGACTAATCCTACATGTGTCATTTCAACTTTGGCAGAATTATTTTCTTCGGAAATGTTCCATACTATTTTTGTGCCTTTCCATTCTTTCTTGTCGTTTAGCCAGTCGAGATGACAATCGGTAACAAGCCAGACCAATTTTTTATAAGGAACCGATTCGCTAACCTTAAAGCTGACTGTGGTTTTACCCATAGTTACATCAAATTCATCATTTAAATTTTTAGCGCTGCCTTTAAAGCTGGATGTCCACCAATCTCCAACATTAACAATATTTTCAAAAACTTTTTTAGGTGTTGCTTTTGTTATAAAACTTTTTCGATAATCTTTATTTTTCATTTTTTACTCCTTTGTAGTTTGGTTAGTTTAAATTATTTCTGGTGTTGATGTCTTAATGCCAACTCACTCAACGCATTCTCCTTTAGTGCCTCGGCTTCTTTTTGCTTCGCTTCATTCTGACCTTTCCCGGTTCCTTTGTAATAGGATTGGTTCTCATTGATTGGAAGTAACTGAAAGACCTCTCCTCCCGGCGCCTGAAAATAAAGATAGGGTACCAACTTAGGCAGTCCGTATGGTATATCAAGCTTCCTGCTCCGGAAACGAGAATCTTTCGTATTAGTTCTTCCACATTGTCGGATTTGATTTGCAGCCATAATGCCCTCGGCGATCTTAAGAATTCACTCTCATCAGGAACCTCCCCATAACGAAAAAGGAAATAGAAGTTTTCTTCCAAACGGATGATCTCCTTTTCGTTATCCTCTTTCACGATTTTGCCGCCGAGGACCTCACAATAAAAATTTCGGATGCTCTCCCGATTTTCTCACGGAACTGTAATCGCGGAAGCGTTTCCAATAATTACTTTTACCATGGTCTATTGTGATTTTCATTTTACATTATTTCAAGGTTGTTCTCTTTCATTATTTTTCGTAAAGTGGAGTCAAGATTGTTCATACCATTTGAGCTGCCCTTTACCAGTAGATATTAAACTTCTTAAACTTTTTTGGATAAATCCTGTCCATGCATCGCGACATACATTGTAACATTCATAAGCCGGGACTAATCCGATTTGAGTGAAAACTAACTGTGTTTGGTTCCCCTTTTGGGAAATTTCAAAAGTAATTTTATTACCAGTCCATTCATTTTTGTCTTTGGTAAAAGCAAAATAATTGTCCTCAACCAGCCAGACTACTTTTTTATCTGGGACCATTTCAATTGTTTTCATTTTGCTGCGATGACTATCCTTAAAATGATATGTCCACTCATCATTGAGTTTATCCGTATTACCTTCTATATCTTCACTCCACCATGCACGAGGGTTATTAACGGCCTTAAAAACTTCGGCAGGTGATTGTTCTACCAAAATGGTGGTTGTAAAATCTTGATTGCTCATATTGTTGCCTTTCTTAATTTAGCTAATTAATTATTTTGTTTTTCAGAGTTTCTGCTCAAGGTTATATTCAATTACCGGTTAACTCTTTGTTACTTCATATTTAATTATTATTAACTGCCGCTTTTACTTTTTTTACATCCGGACCTGTTCCAGATCCTTCATAAAATGACATATCTTCACCGATTCCGACGAGCCGCAAAACTTGTCCGCCCGGAGCCTGAAAGTAAAGATGTGGATCCGGTATATCTAGCTTCATAACTCCGAAATCGATAATTCTTTTTTTCATTTCTTCCACATCGTCCGATTTGATTTCCAGCCATACCGATCGTGCCGTCCGTAAAAATTTGCTCTCATCACTTACGTCGCCATAAAGAAATCCGATATAGAAGTTTTCTCCAAGACATATAAAATCTCTTTCAGGATCCTCTTTCGTTATTTTGCCGCCGAGGACATCGCAATAAAATTTTCTAATATTGTCCCGCTCTTTTAGTGGAACAATAACCGAGGAATGGTTTCCAAAGATTACTTTTGACATAATTATAATTCCTTTCCTGATTTAGAGGAGCAATTTTAAAGTAATCTATTATTTATTTATTGTAAAAATGCGAAATGGCCGCAGAAAGAAAGAAGATGTAATTAGAATACTAATGTCAGCCTTGTTTTACCGCACGAACAACGGCTTTCATCGGATGATATTCATAATTATTTATCTTCCCGGCCGGGTCGTTTTCCATCAAAGAATATAATTGTTTTTCATTATCTACTCCGACAATACCAATACCGTAAACGCCTTTTGGATCTATGACAGGTCCATAGACCACAACCATGCCTCTATCCAAATAGTCTTTCCAGTATGCAGCATGCTGCAGCATAATGTTTCGTTCTTGATCTGACATTGTTTGTGCAAAGTCAGCCCGTTTGGGAACAAGCTTCAAAAAAAAATATTTCTTTTCCATGCTATTTATTTGAATGAAGCCCTATATTATTTCCCTCAGTGTCTGTGAAAAACGCCATGTATCCGCTTTGCTCGTCTATTAATGTTTTAGGCATAGTTACTTTTCCTCCTGCTTTTCCAATCCTATCTAAAACAATCTGTAAATCAGGATTAGCATTAAGGTAAATAAAAACGCCGGTTTTACTCGGTTTGTGCATTCGGCTTTGAACCAAAGTACCGCCTACGGCACCTTTTGAATTGTCGTAAGGAAACATTGCCATTTTCATTTCCATCATTTCAAGTTCTGTTGTTTTAATTTCAAAGATTGTTTCATAAAACTTTTTAGCCCTCTTGATATCGAGAGCCGGAATTTCAAACCAGTTAACTGCATTTGTGTCTTTATTCATTTTCATTCTCCGTGAATTTTGGTTTAATATTTACCCTGTAAAACAATTGAAAATTTTCTTCGAACTATTGTAAAAATGCGAAATGCTAATGGAGAGAAAGCTGGCGCCCAAACTCGTTTGAAACCTCATTTGTGAATTGAAGCGGAGAAAAGCCGGTCATCCTTTTGAATTCTTTGGTGAAATGAGCCTGATCAAAATAATAATTATTAAGTTCTTCTTTCAGCTCGTTATATGATCTGCCCTTCGCCCATTTACTGTAGAATTTTTGAAACCGGAAGATGCCCGCAATAACTTTCGGCGAGAAGCCCACATGATTTTTAAAAAGCATTTCAAGATAACGGCGGCTGTAACCGGTCTTTTTTTCCAATTGCGAAATAGATAACAATCCGTTATTGAATTTCAAAGTATCAACACAATATTTAACAATATCACTTTGAAGCTGCTTTTTATGGACCATCCCAATCATTTTAGCTTGTATAAAACTTATTTTGCCGGATGTCTTGTCTATATTATAAAGCTCTTCTCTCATTTCTTTACCTGACTGCCCCAAGATTTCTTCAATCGTAAAAAGATGGTTTGCTGTTTCTATCATAGGTATTCCGAGAACAGGATAAGCTCCGTAGGGAAGAAACTCAATCCCTATAAAGCCGGTTTTCTTTTCTGAAGTACTTATGTGTACGGGAATATCCCTATTTCCGGAAAAATATATACCATATTCCTTGCTTTCATTTGCCCTACCTTCAACAAGAGAGGTAATATCGTTTTCGTAATTAATAATAAGTTTAGGACAGCCATTCGGTGCAGCAAGATTCATCTCCCTTAACGGCATCCCAAACTGGCTTTCAAATACCCAAATAGATTTAATATATGGCTTAAGTTCATTCCGTGGTTCAATAAAAGAAAAATTCATCAAACCTCTTTTGTTAATTCTATTTCTGTAAAATTATTGATTAATTATAGCATAGGTTAGAAAACCTACAGATGCGATTAATCACAAGAGATCATTTAGATTTAAAATTCTTTTAGAGAAACAAAAGACTTATAAAGATAATATCTTATCCCTGTCATTTTAGTCTTTATTTAAGATATGTAATCACAATATTCTGTCCTAAAAAATTACCGATTTTTTTTGAAGACTTTTCAATCATTTTCTTAATGGTATTATTAATTAATTTGAAAAGTTGAACCTCTACAATTATCTTGTCATTTTTTCTAGATAGTTTCCAAATACCTATAACTCTTCCTTCATAGATAATTATGGGTCGGAAAATTCCATTATTAGAAACTGCCTTGCTGTTATTTTCCTTTGGAAGTGCAGCACTCCTGTCTTTATAACTAATTATAAATTCATCAAAAGCAGGTAATAAAAAAATTTCATCATTTTTATGTTTAGGAAATATTAAGGGATCTTTAAACCAAAATAGACTGGAATTAAATTTTTCTGAAATAAAATCGGTCTTTATCATTTCTATTGCATTCCGTGAATCAGAGATAGATAAACCTGACCACCACGCAAAGTCTTGTAATGTTGCCGGTCCGCGTGTTATGAAATATCTTCCGGCAAGTTCTGTCAGGGCTTCTTCCCTGCTGAATAGTTTCTTACTACTAACTCTTTCTTCAAGCAAGGCATATGTCTGTTTCTTACCTTTTATTCTGCCGCTGCAGATTAAACCATCTAATTCCGCCATTAGAAAAATGTGGGAGGCTCTATTATTATCGGTTCTAATTTTTGATTCTTCAAGTTTGCCTGCCAGTTCATGTCTTGTTAAATGATGACCATCAATCAATTCTTTTTCAATAATTTTTTTACTTTTCTTTACAACGTATTCTGTTATTTCTAATTCTTTCTGTCTAGATTTTAAAGTTGTTTTAATTTGCGGAGCTGTTAATTCCAAGAGCCAGTAAATATCTTCAGAAGAAACAATATGCCAGGTCGGTCTTAATAAATGAGTTCTTATAATTTCTCCACGATCAATTGAAGTTTCTATTATCTCATTTGTCGAACCTGGTGCTCTTACACCTAATGCCCATTTTACCATATTATAATCTTGTGCTTGTAAAGCGCATAATTTTTTTACAATATCATTTGCAGATTTCATATTTGAATATAAAACCTGTTGATTTATTAATCGTAAATTTGAAATTTCGTTAATATGCATTTGTGAATATTTTTAATTTCTTCAATTGGGAAAATGTAAAAAGGGAACTGCTATTAATTATTAATTTTCTTTTGCTCCGCCAAAGTATTCCTTTCCCAGAACACTCCGTCAGTGTAACCTTGAATCGTACTGTCTTTTGCAGCCAAATCGAGTCGTTTTAAACCCAGCATGACATATTCTTCAGCTAGTTCAACTCCATAAAAATGGCGGTTCAATTTTTTCGCTACAACAGCGGTAGTGCCCGAACCTAAGAACGGATCAAAGACTACATCATTTTCATTTGAACTGGCAAGAATTAATTTAGCTATGAGTTTTTCAGGTTTCTGAGTAGGATGCTCACTATTTTCCGGCATACTCCAGAAAGGAATACTTATATCATTCCAAAAATTACTTGGATGAGTCAGCCTGTAATTTCCATTATCGCTTTCTTCCCAATCTTTTGGTTTTCCATTCTCTCTATAAGGAGCAACTACTTTCCTTTTTAATTTCACAGCATCCAGATTAAATGTGTATTCATCGCTCTTTGTGGCAAACCAAATATCTTCATGAGAATTCTTAAAATTGGTTTTTGCACCGCGTCCTTTTTCTCTCTCCCAGGTGATCCTGTTCCTTACTATTAAATAATCTTTTATAACCTGGTATATAGATATGGAAGTTTTCCAATCACCGCAGATATAAACCGTTGCCGTATCTTTTAATTTAGGCATTAACAGCTTAAACCATGAATTAAACCATTCGGTGTATTTTTTCTCTGTTGTTTTATTAAAATTATTATCATGGAATTGTTTACTTAAATTATAAGGCGGATCAAGAAATAGTAGATCAACTGATTTTGGCGGAATAAATTTATGACAATTTAATATATCACCATTAATTATATTATCTAATTCAATAAAACTATTTAAGGATTCTGCTCTTATAACCTTCCTTGAATAATATTCCTTTTCATCACTATTTAAAATTATTGTTCGATTCCTGGGGGCCCTATTCTTTGCCATAATTCTTTTTAGTTAAAAATATTACATTCTGTTTAATTATGCATTAAAAAGTTATTTTATTTTTTCATTATTATAATTGTTTCAAATTCTTTTAATTCATAGAGATGCAGTTTCTGGTTAAGAATAATTTCCGCTTTTGTTATTTCTATTCCATTTTTCTGCCAGTAGTCAGAAAGTGAGCCCAATCTTCGCGATTATGTTTCCTTGCTTCTTCGGCAGCTCTTTGATAATTATAAGGTATTTTTAAATGTTCAACCTTGCAGCCGGATTTATCTTCTTCAATAATTGTATATGATGCATGTGGTGAATAATTTTCCATCGAATGAAGAGAAGGTGCGGCATCAGTATATGCCGGCAAGCCGACGCTTCCCGAGTTCACAACTAACTGTCCCGATTTCAGCATAACTACTCTTGGAATATGAGTATGTGCGCAGCAGATTACTCCTGATGATTGGCCGTTGATTAATTTCATAATATCATCATCAGCACGTAAACGGGGAAAACCTGATTCTATATCTTCCAGAAGATAAACCAAATCACTCTCTGGGGTACCGTGACATAAATAAATCTTTTCATTTAATTGTTTATCAAATGGAAGTGATTTCATCCAGCTCAAAGCTTCAAAGCCTATATCATTAATTATAAATTCCAAAGTTGGATTGTTGAGTATTTGCTCCGGTTTTGCTTCATAAATTTGACGGTCCTGGTTTCCTCGTATGTTAACAAAATCATGCAGCATCAGGAGATCATAAGTCGCTCCCGGCAGGATAGGTCCGTACAGGTTGTCTCCAAGGTTGATCATTAATTCAATCCCACGTTGTTTTATATCCTCAATAACCGCTTCTAATGCGAAATAGTTACTATGTATATCGGATAACAGAGCAATTTTCATTTAATTACCATGAATTACAATTATTAATAAAAGTTTAAAAAGAAAAACCTTCAGAAAGTATTAACTTTCGAAGGTTTTTTGCTTAACTTGCGGAGAGACAGGGATTCGAACCCCGGAAGGACTTACATCCTTAACGGTTTTCAAGACCGCCGCATTCAACCACTCTGCCATCTCTCCGGTAATTATTTTTTTGAGATACAAATATAAACATAGTAATAATTACGGCAAAATTAGAAATGAATTACTTAAAAGGATTTTCTATCTTATTTGGTTAATAGGCTGGAGGAGCATAAAAATTTAAGGTCTGTAAAGAATCAGAGCCTGTATTAATAATTTCATGCTTGTCACCTGCTTCAATCAGCAGGATCTCGCCTGCCTTAAATATAATTTCTTTATTGTTTATAATTGCTTTTCCTTCTCCTGAAATCACATAAAACCATTGATCACTATTTTTATGCATATTATCAGGGCCCCCTGTTGAACTCCCTTTTTCAAGCACCATTTCCGCAAATTGAGACAACTTTGTAGTATCCTTAATTTTAAATCCTTTACTTAATTCCGGTTTGAAAGTCTTCATCTTTACACCCAAATAATTTCAATATCTTTTAAATAGATAATTGTATAAAATTTTTTATAATAAACTCAAATTTATTTTACCTTCTCGTCTATTTTATTAAAGCTTGTATCATATTTCAAATGATTCTCAATCTTTTATTTACTTTAGACGAATCAATAACAGTATCAGCTGCAGCAGGCCAGCGAGTTTTAAAATTTAGACTATTGCTTTTATTTATCTGTCCGATGGTTTTGGCAGAATCCTTTAAATTTGCTACAGCAGCATATTTTGTATTCTTATGAAAATAATTATTAAAATAAAACGGGAACGCAACAAGCAAGTTTATCAACAAAGGAAATAGACTATTTACCATATATTTTTTAATCATAATCTTTCTCTTTTAAATCTTCTGGAATTAATTATATAATAACCTTCTGAGAACCGCTATAGGAGCAGTCACATAAAAGGTTGCGAAGACTTTACAGGATTCAAGAATTTAATTTTTCAAACATTTAATATTGCATATCTCACAAGAATCTGCACCACCATATCAGAATAATTTATTTGTTGTATTGAACACTGAAAGAAATTTTTCTTTTGCCTATATAGGTGATGCAAAATAATTAATAGTCGTAAGTTGTTTATAAAAAATGAAAGGAGGCAGGTTATGCCTGTAAAAACGCTGAAAGATTTAGTAGTAGATAGTGTGGAAGATATGTATAATGCTGAGCAACAGCTTACAAAGGTTCTGCCTAAATTAGCTGATAAAGCTTCAAATTCAGCTTTAAAAGAAGCGTTTGAAGATCATTTAAAACAGACAGAGAATCATGTTAAACGGCTTGAAAAGGTGTTTAAAGAACTCAATATGAACCCTAAAGAAAAAACATGCCAGGGTATTAAAGGAATTGTAAATGAAGGTGAAGAATTGTTGAAGACAATCGAAGGAGATGAAGTTCAGGACGCTGCATTAATAGCAGCCGCACAAAAAACCGAACACTACGAAATATCTTCTTATGGTACCCTTATAAACCTTTCAAAACGATTGGGACTTAAAGATTCTATCAGTCATTTGAAAAATAATCTAGATGAAGAATATGAGGCGGATGATAAACTGACTAAGATTGCTGAAGCAAGTGTAAACGAAAAAACAGAATCTGTCCGTTAAGGCAGATAAATAATTGAGGAGCGGCGGATGGATAATCCGTCCCTCCTCTAATTTAATATATTTTTTTTACATAGTGGAATGATTTTATGAGACAGCCAGATATTCTTAAACATATTAAAGATCTTACCGATGAAGAGCAGCAGCTTTTTACAAAAGGAAATTTGTCATCTGCCGAAAGCAGCAGACTTCATGATATTGAAAAAGAATTAAATGAATATTGGGACCTTTTAAGGCAACGACGGGCATATAGAGAATTCGGGAAAAATCCGGATAATGCACATCTAAGAAGTTCCGATATGATTGATAATTATGAACAATGATCTTTAGAAATGTATGAAAATGATTAAGCATGAAGCTTAGTAAATTTATCTGATATCTCCCTCACAGGTCTTCTTTTTTACTGACCACTTTGAAAATAACTTAAAATAATTCAAAGGATCTTTAAGCAGTTCAGTGTATTTTTTATCGCCCATTACTACGTCTGTCATCAGTTCACTTAACTTTTCACCATATAATCGAACGATCCAGGTTCGCAGTCCCCGGTAGGTATATATAAACTTCGATAAAAGTTTTCCTGCTCTTAATTCGGGTATAATTATATTTAATATTCGATAATTATATTCTTTGCATACCAGTTTAGGTTCCATATTTTCTTTTAATAAAGATTCTGCGGCAAGCTGTCCGCTGAGAATTGCAAAACTTATACCTTCCGCCGTAATAGGATCTATAAAACCTGCAGCATCTCCTGTTAAAATAATTCTATCTGCGGCAAACGTTTTCCTTAAATTTAAAGGAATAACAAACCCATGTCTTTCCGATTTATTTATTTTTTTTATTTGAAGTTTTTTCAGATAATCCAAAAAATAATCGTTCAAATTTCCTTTTTTCAATTTCATACTTAATACACCTACCGATAGATGATTCTTTTTTGGAAAAACCCAGGCATATCCCCGCGGAACAATTCCAAAATCGAAACGGGGAGAATCTGCAAAGCCGGATAAGATATCATCATCAACATAGAGCTCGTATTCTAAAGCCGGTATATATCTTTTTTTATGTCCGCCGAAAAACTTCTTTGCTGCTAAGCTCAATGCACCGTCGGCAGCAATAAAAAATTTTGAATATAATTTTTCACCTGTTCTGTTGACTATTACTTCAACTTTATCTTCAAAGCAATTAATATCTTTTAACTCATGATTATCTTTTATTTCGGCACCGTATTTCTCTGCTTCCTTAATTAAATAATGGTCCAGTTCGCTTCGCATCGTCATTGAAACAATCGGCTTTCCTCTTTTAGTTATTAAAGATACATCTGCTTCAAAATCATTTATATTTACATTATAATAGTATCTTTCAATTATCCTGTTGAGATCGAAAGGAATTAAATTTAATCCTTTAAATGTTAAACCTCCACCGCAAGTTTTATACCTCGGCAGCTTTTCTTTTTCCAGTACAAGGATCGACTTCCCTGCTTTCGAAAGGAGATAAGCAGCAGAAGCCCCGGATGGTCCGCTCCCAGCAATTATTACATCATATATATTTGAATTTAATTCAGGCATTTCCAAGGAGAGAGATTTTATCCTGTAAAAGATAAATTAATTTTTTATAATCCACCATATCAATTTTTAAATTAAAATTGGAATTTTATATTGTAGAATCATCAAATATTAAGCTTCTGTAATTCTATATTCAGGAACATCTTCTCACCGGTGATAAACATCTTCTTCTTAATAAATGATTTGTTATAAGCTACATAAACACACATAGAAGCTTTTTTTTGATTTCTCGCACCAATCGTTTACAATTTCTTATGTATGTTTATAAAAAATTCGTTAATTGTAAAAATGTGGAGATGAATATGACAACAGCCTCGGATACCTTAGTTAATGTATTAATAGAATGGGGAGTCGAAGTAGTATTCGGCTTACCCGGAGATGGAATTAATGGATTGATGGAAGCCTTTCGAAAAGCAAAAGACAAAATTAAATTTATACATGTTAGACATGAAGAAGCGGCTGCTTTTATGGCATGCAGCTATTCAAAATTTACCGGCAAACTTGGCGTATGTATGGCTACTTCTGGCCCGGGAGGGGTGCATCTATTAAATGGTTTATATGATGCTAAAATGGACGGTCAGTCTGTCCTGGCAATAACAGGAAATACTTTTCACGATCTGATGAATACTTTCGGGCAGCAGGATGTTGAACTTGACCGGCTTTTTCAAGATGTAGCAGATTATAGTGTTAGAATAATGGGACCTGCTCATGTTGAAAACGCTGTTAACCTGGCATGCAGAACAGCCATTACCAAAAATTGTGTTGCCCATGTAACGATAGCTAAAGATTTTCAGGAAATGGAAGCAAAAGCATCCAGTTCAAAAAGAAACCAGCCTCATCATGTTTCTGATGTGCTGGCAAGAAAAGGAGGACAGCCGATGACTGCCGATTTAATGCATGCAGCTGAGGTTTTAAATCAGGGTAATAAGATTGCTATTTTTGCAGGCCGGGGAGCATTAAATGCTACGGACGAACTTGAAATGGTTGCTGAAAAGCTTGGCGCCGTAATAATTAAACCGCTTCTGGGGAAAGCTGCCGTTCCTGATCATAGCCCTTATACCACTGGTTCGATCGGCCTGCTGGGGACTAAACCATCTCAGGAAGCGGTTGAAGAATGTGATACTCTATTTATAATAGGTTCTTCCTTTCCTTATATGGAATTTTATCCAAAGCCCGGGCAGGCGAAAGCTGTTCAAATAGATACAGATCCTCAAAGAATCGGGCTTAGGTATCCGGTGGAAGTAGGTTTAGTCGGAGATACAAAAACAACTTTACAGCTTCTTTTCCCTTCTCTGCAAAAAAAATCCGACAGAAGCTTTTTGGAAAAAGCTCAGGAAGGAATGAAAGAATGGTGGAGCCTGATGGAAGAGCGCGGCACAAGAACCGATAAACCGATGAAACCGCAAGTTGTTTCCTGGGAATTAGGTAAACTCCTGAAAGATGATGCAATTGTCATCTCTGATTCAGGAACAATTGCAACCTGGTGGGCAAGGCAAATACCTGCGAAAAGGGGACAGCAGTTCTCCCTTTCCGGGAATCTTGCTACCATGGCAAACGGTTTTCCATATGCAATCGGCGCCCAGGTTGCTTATCCGAACCGGCAAGTCGTTGCCTTCGTAGGCGATGGAGGATTTACAATGTTAATGGGAGAATTATCAACATGTATTAAATATAACCTTCCGGTTAAAGTAATAATAATTAAAAATAACACTTTGGGCCAAATAAAATGGGAACAAATGGTTCTGGATGGAAATCCGGAGTACGGGTGTGAATTTGAACCTATTGACTTTGTAAAATTTGCAGAAGCATGCGGAGCAAATGGTTATCATATTGATAACCCTAAAAAATGCGCTTCAACTTTAGAGGAAGCATTAAATGCTCCGGGTCCTGCTGTAATTGAAGCTGTTGTGGATCAATTTGAACCTCCACTGCCTCCTAAAATTACAATAAAACAGGCAAAACATTTTGCAAGGTCATTAATTAAAGGTGAGCCGAATAGAGAAAAAATTGCTTGGACAATAACCTCAGATAAGGTTAGAGAAATAATTTAAATAGATTCCCTGTTATTTTTATTAAAAGAGCAGATTAATTTCTGCTCTTTCATTTATTAAAAAGAACAATGAAAAATTCTTCAGAAATAAATATCGATAAAATTAATGTAACCGCTTATAAGGTTCCGACCGATCAGCCTGAATCTGATGGAACTTTAGAATGGGATTCTACTACAATTATCATAACTGAAATTTCAGCCGGCGGAAAAATAGGACTGGGTTATACTTATTCACATGAATCGACTGCTGAATTAATTAAAGATAAATTATACAGAGTAATTCATGATTCCAATGCTATGGATATAACTAAAAACTGGGATAATATGTATAAAGCCACAAGAAATATTGGCAGACCAGGAATAGTCTCTTCAGCCATTGCTGCTGTTGATATTGCATTATGGGATTTAAAAGCAAAAATTTTAGAACTCCCCCTTGTTGTTTTAATGGGAAAGGTTCGCGATTCAACACCTATCTACGGAAGCGGAGGTTTTACTTCCTATTCAATAAAAAAACTGCAGGAACAATTATGCGGATGGGCAGAAAATAATATTGAACGTGTAAAAATGAAAATAGGCAGGGAGCCTTCTGAAGATATAAAACGGGTTAAATCTGTACGCCAGACGGTTGGAAAAGATATAGAATTAATGGTTGATGCCAATGGAGCTTATGACCGTAAACAGGCTCTTTATTTTGCAGATCAATTTAAAAATTTTGATGTAGGCTGGTTCGAAGAACCTGTCTCTTCAGATGATCTTGAAGGGCTTAATCTCATTCGTAACAATGGGCCAGCCGGTATGCAAATTACTGCAGGTGAATATGGATATGATATTTTTTATTTCAGGAGAATGCTTGAAGCTGATTCTGTTGATGTGCTGCAGGCTGATGCAACCAGGTGCGGCGGTTACACAGGATTTTTAAAGGCTGCAGTTCTGTGCGAATCAAGATCTATTGAATTATCTGCTCATACGGCGCCGGCCCTGCATATGCATCCTTGCTGCGCAGTAATTCCATTAAGACATGCAGAATATTTTCACGACCATGTAAGAATTGAAAAAATGTTTTTTGATGGAATCCCCGAACCCCTAAATGGAGAATTATTCCCTGATTTATCCAGACCAGGAAATGGATTTGAATTTAAAAGAGCAGATGTAAGAAAATATTTAATTAATTGAATAATCTTAAAACTTACTTTTTAAAACTCATTGTGCTGAAGCATTTCTACTATGTATAGGATTAAGATTTAAGAATGAATGAAATAAAGAAATGAAAACAGAAAATATTGATACCGGACATTTGGAAGCATCCTTAAGAAATAAAATTAAAGATGTAAGATTTGACAATGGAAGTAAAGCATTATATGCGGCAGATGCATCGAATTACAGGCAGATCCCTATAGGAGTCGTCTATCCGCACAATAAAGAAGAAGTGATTGAAACTGTAAATATATGCCGAAATTATAACGCGCCCTTATTAAGCCGGGGAGGCGGAACCAGTCTTGCCGGCCAGTGTTGTAATTATGCAGTAATAATGGATTTTTCCAGGTATATGAATAAAATCCTGGAAGTAAACATCAATGAAAAATATGCTGTAGTTCAGCCGGGAGTTGTGCTGGATGATTTAAGAGAGGAAGCTAAAAAAAACGATTTAACTTTCGGACCTGATCCTGCAACACATAACCATTGCACCCTTGGTGGAATGATGGGAAATAATTCGTGCGGAATACATTCTGTAATGGCCGGAAAAACGGTTGATAATGTTATCGAACTTGAAGTTCTAACTTATGACGGAATCCAAATGAGGGTAGGAAAAACAAGTAAAGAAGAGCTGGAAAAAATAATCAAAGTAGGGGGAAGAAAAGGAGAAATCTATTCAACATTAAAATCTATAAGAGATAGATATGCAGATAAAATTAGAAAAATCTATCCGCAAATTCCGCGAAGGGTTTCCGGTTACAATCTGGATGATCTTCTCCCTGAAAATGAATTTAATGTTGCCAAAGCGTTAGTAGGAACCGAATCGACATGTGTGGTTATTCTGGAAGCAAAATTAAAGCTTGTTCCATGGCCAAAAAAACAATCTCTACTTGTTCTGGGTTATGAGGATATTTTTTGTGCTGCCGACCATGTAACCGAGATAATGAAGGCAGGGCCAATCGGACTTGAAGGCATAGATGATCTCCTAATAAGTTATATGGAGAAGAAAGGCTTGCATACACAGGACACACAATACCTGCCGGAAGGGAAAGGATGGCTGCTGGTTGAGTTCGGCGGAAAAGATAAAGAAGAATCTGATAACAAAGCCAAAGAGTTAATGAATAAATTAAAAAAAGCAGATAATCCTCCTGCTATGAAGCTATTCACAAAAAAGCATGAAGAAGATCATGTCTGGGAAGTTCGTGAATCTGGTTTAGGTGCTACTGCTCATATCCCTAATCAGCATGATACCTGGCCCGGCTGGGAAGATTCTGCAATACCTCCTGAAAAAGAATCCGATTACCTTCAGGATTTAAAAAAACTTTTTCATAAATATAATTATTCGGCGTCGGTATACGGACATTTCGGACAGGGATGCATCCATTGCCGGATCCCTTTTGATCTTAGAACCACAGAAGGAATTAAAAATTATAGAGCTTTTGTTGAAGAAGCCGCCGACCTTGTTGTTTCCTACAATGGTTCCTTATCAGGTGAACATGGTGATGGACAATCCCGGGGCGAACTCCTGGTAAAAATGTTTGGTGAAGATCTTCTCAATGCTTTCAGGGAATTTAAAGCAGCATGGGATCCGGATTGGAAAATGAATCCGGGGAAAATAGTTAATCCTAATCGCCTGGATGAAAATTTAAGAATTGGAGCTGATTATTCACCTAAAAAACCTGATACTTATTTTAATTACACAGCAGACCATGGTGATTTTTCAAGAGCGACCTTGAGGTGTGTAGGTGTTGGGAAATGCCGCCGTGAAGGGGGAGGAACGATGTGTCCAAGTTATATGGTTACTAAAGAAGAAATGCACTCAACCAGAGGCAGAGCTCATCTCCTCTTTGAAATGCTGAAAGGGGAGACAATTAAAGGCGGATGGAAGGATGAACATGTTAAAGAAGCATTGGATCTGTGCTTTGCCTGTAAAGGATGCAAAAATGACTGCCCTGTAGATGTTGACATGGCAACTTATAAAGCTGAATTTCTTGCCCATTATTATAAAGGTAAAATAAGACCGCGGCAGGCATATGCATTCGGCTTAATATACTGGGGAGCAAAAATCGGATCAGCAATGCCGGGATTAGCCAACTTTTTTACCCAGACTCCGGGAATAAGGGATTTTGCAAAATTTTTATCAGGAATGGCTCTCACAGAGAAGTATTCCTCCTTTCGCAAATATCACTTTTAGAAAATGGTATCAGAGAAATCATCATCGGAATATAGCCGCAGATAAGAAAGTGCTTTTATGGCCGGATACATTCAATAATAATTTTCATCCTGAAACAATAGTTGCAGCAAAGGAAATACTTGAGAATGCAGGTTATACCGTAGAAATTCCTAATGTACCATTATGCTGCGGACGCCCGTTGTATGATTACGGAATGCTTAATTTAGCGAAGCATCTGCTTAAGCAGATTCTCAATAATTTAAAACCTCAAATAGAAGCAGGCATTCCTTTAGTTGGACTTGAACCCAGCTGTATTGCTGTTTTTAGAGATGAGCTTACTGAATTATTCCCAAATAATGAGGACGCAAAAAGGCTTAAAAAAAATTCTTTTCTTTTAAGTGAATTTTTAATTGAGAAAACAGAAAATTTTCAACCGCCGGTATTGAAGAGAAAAGCTGTTGTTCATGGTCATTGCCATCATAAATCAATTATGGGAATGTCCGGCGAAAAAAAAATGTTAGAAAGGATCGGTTTAGATTATGAAATTTTAGAAAGCGGATGCTGCGGTATGGCGGGTGCTTTCGGGTTTGAAAAAGACAAGTATGATGTATCTGTGAAATGCGGAGAAAGAGTTTTGCTTCCTGCGGTAAGGAATGCAGGTAAAGAGACATTTATTATTGCCGACGGCTTTAGCTGCCGTACTCAAATTTCCGAATTGACTAAAAGGAAAGCTCTCCATGTTGCCGAAGTGCTTCATATGGGAATAAAGAATAAAGAGATGAATATTCCTGATGAATATCCCGGAACTATTATGAAATAAAAGAGAAAGAAATGAAATCCAAGATTCTAAATGAAAATGGCGAAAGAACTTTTGCCCTGATTTTTGAAACCGGCGATAATCCCGTAAAAATTATAGGTGAATTTGCAAAAGAATTAAATCTCACCGGCGCCAGTTTTACAGCTATCGGAGCTTTTAAAGATGTTACACTGGGATATTTTGATTTAGATAAAAAAGATTACATTAAAAATAAAATTAATGAACAGGTTGAAGTATTATCAATGATTGGGAATATCGCTTTATATAAAGAAGTACATAAAGTTCATTCTCATGTTGTTGTAGGAAAGCGGGATGGTACCGCACACGGCGGTCATCTATTAGCTGCATTTGTACGGCCGACCCTTGAGGTTATTGTTGTTGAAACTCCAAATTATTTAAGAAGGTTATACAATGATGAATACAAACTGCCGTTAATTAATTTTTAATAATTGCTGAAGACTATTAATATAAGAGATTTTTAAATCCTATCAGACTGATTAATTAACCGGATTATTAATAATTCATTAAAATACAATTGATATTAGATTTAGATGTTTCTATAAGCGGAGTAAATAAATATGTTGAAAGAAATAGGTAAAAAGATATGGGCTATTCCCGAAGGCTACATTCCGGATTGGAGTAACGGACCGAAACCCGAGATGGTAAGTCATGAAGCTGCCTGCATTTTAAATACTTCTGATGAAGAGGCACACGTTGAGATTACAATTTTCTTTGAAGATAAAAATCCGATTGGCCCTTATAAAATTGCTATTCCTCCCAAAAGGACAAAACATATAAGGTTTAATAATTTAAAAGACCCGGAACCGGTACCTAAGAACACCAACTATTCAAGCGTTATTAGTTCGAATGTACCGGTTGTAGTTCAGCATACAAGACTGGATTCAAGGCAGGCTGAAAATGCACTTATTTCAACTTTGGCTTATCCGGTCGAATAAATTTTTAAGAAAAAAAAAGAGTGAAAATTGTGAGTGATTATCAACCCATAGAAAATTATGGAGTTATTGGAGATCTTAACACCGTGGCTTTGGTAGGTTTAAACGGATCAATAGATTATATGTGCTTCCCGTTCTTTGATTCACCTACAATATTTGCCGCGCTACTTGATATAAATAGAGGCGGCTGTTTTCAAATTAATCCATTAATACAGGATTCAAAAAATAAGCAGCTTTATATACCGGATACAAATGTTCTTCTGACAAGGTTCCTTTCACAAAACGGCATCAGCGAATTAACTGATTTTATGCCGGTCGAAGATATGTACGAAGGTAAAATTTTAATGAGAAGAATAACAAATATTAAGGGTGAACTTCGTTATTGTATGAACTGCAAACCCAGATTCAATTATGCCCGTTCAGAACATAAAGCTAATATGCATAATAATTCTATTATATTTGAAAGTGAAGGAGAAGACCATACGGTCTTAAGGCTGAAAAGCAACGTCAAGCTGGAAATTAAAAATGGGGATGGCTTTGCTGAATTTACTTTAAAGCCGGGAGAAAGCGCTGATTTCATTCTGGAGCTTGTTAAAGATGGAAAGCCATTCGATTTTAACCTGTCCGATTTAGTTACTAATAAGCTTTATGAAACGATGAATTATTGGAAAAGCTGGATTGATGCTTCACATTATAAAGGAAGATGGAGAGAAGCAGTTAACCGTTCTGCCCTGGTTCTTAAATTGCTTACTTCTTATGATTATGGTTCTATTATCGCTTCGCCTACCTTTGGTTTACCGGAATATATTGGCGGGACAAGAAATTGGGACTATAGATATACATGGATTAGAGATGCTTCATTTACTATTTATGCTTTTCTAAACCTTGGATATACTAAAGAGGCGGAACAGTTTATGAAATGGGTTGAAAAAAAATGTGAAGATATAGGGGATGCCGGCAACCTTGGATTGATGTATACTATAGACGGGAAAAATGTTCCGGATGAAATTGTCCTTTCAAATCTTGAAGGCTATAAAAAAGCTTCTCCTGTCAGGATCGGAAATAACGCAAATAACCAGCTCCAGCTTGATATCTATGGCGAGCTAATGGATTCGGTTTATTTATATAATAAATATGGCAACCGTATTTCCCATGATTTCTGGACCGACATTACTAAACAGATAAACTGGATATCATGTAATTGGAATGAAAAGGACGAGGGAATATGGGAGGTAAGAGGCGGTAAAAGGCATTTCTTATATTCGAGGTTTATGTGCTGGGTTTCACTGGATAGAGCTGTTCGCTTAGCTGAAATGAGCTCCTTTCCATATCCTTCAAAATGGAGAGAAGAAAGAGATAAAATTTTCAATGATATTTTTATTGAATTCTGGAATGATAAAAGAAAAACTTTTACCCAATATAAAAATGCAGATACTGTTGATGCCGCAACTTTGCTTATGCCGCTCATCCGGTTTATTAGTCCAAAAGATCCGAGGTGGCTTTCAACTTTAAAAACAATTGAACATGATCTTGTCTCCGATTCTTTAGTGTACAGGTATAGATTTAAAGAAGCTGCATCCGATGGATTAAAAACCGGCGAAGGAACATTTTCCATGTGCACTTTCTGGTATATTGAATGTTTATCACGGTCCGGCCAGCTTCAAAAAGCAAGATTATTTTTTGAGAAGATGATGGGATATGCGAATCACCTCGGATTATTCTCAGAACAGCTGGGTGAACAGGGTGAAGCGCTTGGTAATTTCCCGCAGGCATTTACACATCTCGGAATGATAAGCGCAGCATTAAATTTAGACAGGCAGTTAAGTAATCAAAGAAATGTAAGTAGTGATGAAGATTATAAACAATTTTATTACTAGTTAAAAGATGGAAAATCATAAATATCTTTAATCTTACTCTAAGATTATGGATTAAGATTAAGAAAATAATGAAAAGAAAGAGTTAAATATGGAAAATAATCAAGAAGTAGTTGTTATAACGGGTGCAACAGCCGGTGTTGGACGAGCTACCGTTAGAAGATTTGCAAAAGAAGGAGCACATATCGGGCTTCTCGCACGCGGTCAGGAAGCTCTTGAAAGCACTAAAAAAGAAGTTGAAGATGCAGGGGGTAAAGCCGTTGCAATCCCAACCGATGTAGCAAGATGGGAACAGGTGGAAGATGCGGCAAAAAAAGTCGAAGAAGAATTCGGACCAATCGATATATGGATAAATGATGCGATGACCTCAGTCTTCGCGCCAGTTAAAAATATTACTGAAAAGGAATTTCACCGAGTAACTGAAGTAACATACCTGGGTACTGTTTATGGAACTATGGCAGCGTTAAGGAGAATGCTCCCAAGAGATAAAGGTTCAATAGTGCAGGTGGGTTCAGCCTTATCTTACAGGAGTATCCCGCTGCAGTCAGCCTACTGCGGCGCAAAACATGGAATAAGGGGATTTACAAATTCACTGCGCAGTGAATTGATCCACGATAAAAGCAACGTCCGTTTAACTATGGTGCAGCTCCCTGCAGTTAATACTCCACAATTTATTTGGGTAAGAAACAAACTGTCAAAGAAACCTCAGCCGGTTCCCCCTATTTATGAACCGGAAATTCCGGCACAGGCAATTTATTATGCGGCTCATCATAATAGAAGAGAAATTTTTGTAGGTATGTCTGCAGTTCAGACAATATTAGGAAATAAAATAATGCCGGGATTTTTAGATCATTATCTGGCTGATAACGGCTACAGCAGTCAGCAGACTGATGAACCGAAAGACCCTGATCAGCCTGATAATCTCTGGAAGCCTCTTTCCGGCGATTACGGTGCTCACGGGCATTTCAGCAATAGATCAAGGAACGAAAGTCCGCAGCTCTGGGCAACAGAAAACAAAGGATTAATCGGAATTGTACTTTCAAGTATTGTTGCAATAGGAGCTGGTTTATTATTATTAAACAAAGATTAATAAAATGAAAGCATTATCTATAACACCCGGTAAAGGAAATTTAAGACTAATTGATGTAGATGAACCGCAGATCCAATTTCCTGACGAAGTCAAATTAAAAGTATTACAGGTTGGTATCTGCGGTACCGACCGTGAAGAAGTTGAAGGAGGAAGAGCCGATGCACCTTTAAATCAGGACCATCTTATTATTGGTCATGAAATGTTCGGGAAAGTAGTCGAAACAGGCAGGGATGTTTCTAAAGTAAAAAAAGGTGATTTTGCCTTATTTATTGTTAGGAGAGGATGCGGTGAATGCTATCCATGTTTAAATGGACGCAGCGACATGTGCTATACAGGGCGGTATAAGGAGCGAGGCATAAAAGCTTTGCATGGTTACCAGGCTGAGTTTGTCGTCGATAGTGAAAAATATATAGTCAAAGTTCCTGAAGAAATTTCATCTATTGGTGTTCTCACCGAGCCTATGTCGGTAATTGAAAAAGCAATTGATGATTCTTTGTTAATACAGGAAGCCAGGATACCCGGCGCAAAAGCTTCATCATGGCTTAAAGGAAAAAAAGCACTTGTTGCAGGGCTTGGACCTGTAGGTTTGTTATCAGCAATTGCTTTAAGACTAAAAGATGCTGAAGTTTACGGTCTTGATATAGTAGATGAGAATTCTAAACGCCCCTCACTTTTAAAAGAAATAGGCGGAAAATATATTGACGGAAGAGAAATCAAGACTACAGAGATTGACGAAAAGTACGGCGATATGGATTTTGTATTGGAAGCAGCAGGAATAACAAAGCTTGAATTCCAATTACTTGATACAATTGGAATAAATGGAATTTATGTTCTATCCGGCATACCAGGCGGAAACAGACCTGTAAATATCCTGGGTGATGAGTTAATAAGAAAAATGGTATTAATGAACCATGTTTGGCTCGGAAGTGTAAATGCAAGCCTGCATCATTATGATATGGCAATAAGTGATCTTCAAAAGGCAGAATTAAAGTGGAAAGGTACAATCGGAAAAATTATTACCGATAAATTCACCTTTAATAAATTTTCAGAAGCATTCGGAGTAGCTTCGTCCGATGGAATAAAAACAATCATAGAATGGGATTCTGTATAGTTATAGTTTGCTGGAGATTTTTGATCGGCTGTTGTTTATAGTAAAATATAAAAAGATTCTTCTTTAATACAGGATTTTTGACTGATTAGCTCTTTACAATTAAACCGAAAGGAAAGTTTTTTAATAATTTACCTACTAATAATCTCTCCCCACTTTCAAATTTTTCACCGGTTAGATTATTAATTAATTCGACCGAATTAAATTTATTCAAATTAATATATGTATCTTTCCAGATGTCAGCACCAATAGGTAATGAATTTACTTCAACTAAAGAGGTAAGAAATCTTGGAGCAATAGTTATTACAAAATTATCCTCAAAATTCCTCGCAAATGCAATAATATTATCCTTGAATTCCCCTCCGGTTTCGATTGGAATAAAATTCCCTTCATTAAAAATTTCCTCGTTTTCATTCCTGATTTGAAGAGATTTATAAGTCATGTATAATTTTATTTTACCGTCAGAAGGATTCATTAATAAGTTCTGCAGATAATTTATTTTTTCTTTTTTATCCTGCTCCATAATTTCATTAAGGTATTTTTTTCTTAAGCTGTAATCAACGGGCTGGCGGTTATCCGGATCAACTAAAAATAAATCCCACAATTCAGTCCCCTGGTAAAAATCCGGAATACCGGGAGATGCAATTTTAATTAAGGTCTGCGACAAAGAATTATATACTCCAAAGAACGCTATCTTTTTTTGAAAGGTTATAAAATCTTCATAAAATTCACTATTCATATCTAACACATTCTCAAGAAAATTAAGTGCGGAAGATTCATACTCTGTATCAGGTTTTGTCCACGAGGAGTGCTCTTTAGCTTCACGCATGCATTTAATTAAGTACTGCTTTATTCTTTGAAGATAATTCTCATTATTTTCAATACTAAAAGGATATGAGCCAATGATTGTTTGGTAAATAAAATACTCCAGGTTTTTATCGGGTATTAAATAACCATCCTTATGTTTTTTAAATTTATTATTGATCTTATTCCATAACCTGACCTTCTTTATCCATTCTTCAGGAATTTCCGATAAAACATTTATCCTTGCTCTAACATCCTCTCCTCTTTTAGTATCATGGGTCGAAGTTGTATTAATTGTATAACGCCAATTTGAAAACCTTTTCTTGTTAAAGCTGTAAAATTCAGTTAATGAAATTCCAAATTTATTCGGACTGCTGCCAACCTCATTTAGTGAAATTAACCTGTTAAAAACATATAGTACAGTATCCTCAAAACCTTTTGCTATAATCGGACCTGTCAGCTGCTGGAACTTCATTAAAAAATTTAACGATTTATCTTTCTGCTCAAGCGTAAATTTTTCACTGTAATCTTTAGTTAACAGACTTCCGATGTACTGAAATTCCTTTGATAACAATTGATTATCATTTTTAACTTTTTCAATTACCTCCGAGAGATATTTTTTGTCTGTCTTTCTATTCTTATTACCGCTTACATAAGTTCTGTAAATAGGGAAATGTGTAAGAATTTCTTCCAGGGCTTCCTTAATTCCATGCAAAGTAACATCAACACCGAACCTGTCTTCACTTGAAATTTCTTCAATAAGAATGGCTAAGTTTTCCACATCTCCGGCCATTCTGGTTTGAATTATTAATTTTTTCTTCTCAATTACAATCTGTTCATATGTTTTATTTTGCCCGGTAAATTTATTGTAGAAAGTTGTAAACCTGTTGCTACTGCTTCTTTGACAAAATATTTCATTTAAAATATTTAGATAATCATATCCTGTGGTACCTTGAACCGGCCAAAAGACTGGTAGATTTTCTTCAAGATCTAAAATCTTTTCAACTACCAGATAAATATCCTTAGTCCTTTCACGAACATTTCTTAAATAATCGGAAGGATCATAAAGACCGTCAATATGGTCAATCCTTAAACCTGAAACCTTTTCTTCTTTAACCAGCTTAAAAACAAGTGAATGGATCCTGTTAAAAACATCTTCATTTTCAACCCGAAGAGATATCAGCTCATTAACATTAAAAAATCTCCTGTAGTTTATTTCTTCATTAGCGACTTTCCAAAAAGAGATCCTGAAATTTTGCTGTGATAATAAATTATCCAGTAAATCAAAACTTTCAGACATGCCTTTGATGCCGTTAAATATTTTGAGATTTTCATCTGTAAAATCTTTAATGCTGTTGCTGTTAGTATATAATTCCCAGAGGATGCCTTTAATAAATTTAATCTGATTATACCGTTCCTCCATCTCCTCTGCGGTCGGCAGAGATTTTATTGCAAACAAAGCGCCCATATACCTGATAAAATCAGGATCGTTTCTTCCGAGCTTATTCCTTAGCTTTTCAAGCCTGAACGAAAAAACATCTGCATATGATTCTATTTTAATCGGAAGGCGTACTTGGTAATAATTAATACTTAAACCGTCGTCGTCATAATTTAATTTTATCTCACCATTTTCAAGTGCTTCCGGGTAAAATTTTCCGAGGAAAGGAGCAAGCACTCTTCCCTTCATCCCGGCATGATGATGATTCCAGTCAATATCGAAAAAATTAATATAGCCTGAATTGGGTCCATTCTCAAGAAGATCAACAAGCATTCTATTTTGTTTATCGTAAGCCATATGGTTAGGTACAAAATCCTGCAGCCAATTCATACCAAATCCTTTTACTTTATCAATCAGTAAATTAAATTCTTCATCTGTCCCTAACTGCGGATTAAGCTGATTTGGTTCTACGATATCATAACCATGCATGCTGTCTTTTTTGGCCATAAAGATTGGAGAGGCATAAATATCCGAAATGCCCAGTTTTGATAGATAGTCTACAACCTCAAAAGCTGCTGTAAAACCGAAAGATGAATTAAACTGCAGTCTGTAAGTTGATTTCGGGATGTGCATTTACTGAAATCCTAACCTGTAAATTTTTCTCCAGATCATTAAAAAGCTTAATCCAGTTTGAATAATCTCCCCCTTCATTTTCAATTTCTCTTTTGATATCATCCAAACCATTCTTAGCAATATAAAATAAAATATTCTGAGCTTTCCACAAATTAAGATCAAGTGAGAGATTACTTAAAGTATTTAAAGAGATATTAATTTCTTCCATCAGTTCCGTAATTTCGGGCTGCTGCTTAAAGATCTCCATTAAATAATTAATCTTTTGGCTTGCTACATAATTTAAAGCCGTTTTATCCAGTTCGACTGACCATTTCCTGGCTTCGTCCGACAATTTTTTTAATTTTACAAGATCAATGGAACCGGTACCTTCAAGCATTCTTTTAATATCGGTGTTTATAGTAAATTCTACAGCAGTTAAAACAGCCTTCGGAAGAGGAGTACCGGTCTCCTTCATTGCCTGCATTACAGGATAATAATTTTCATAAATCTGCCTGAAAGAGAATTCAACATCTTTTAAAGTATTTTCCATTATCTTATTAAAAACATTTCTGCTCTCATCTTTAAATAAATGCCAGAGAGAATAGTTGTGCATACCAAAATACTTATCAATCAATAAAATAATTTCTGCAATATTCAGTCTCGAAAAAGCCTCGCTTAAGCTTTTATCCATCTTTAAATACTTATCATCCGAAAGAGTTTCCCTTACACCGCCGTTAATATTATGATCTCCGAGGTGAAGAAAAGCAAAGCTGATTATTTTTTCATCAAGAATTATTTTGGATCTCATTAATACCCGGCCTATTATCATCTTTTGTTTCCCTGCTTCCTTAAAATCACGGTTTAAATTTTCAATTTCATAACAATATATTTCCGTTTTCTCGGAATACTCTTCAAATAAAGATGAAACTGCATAATGTGCAGCAACTCTTTGTAAATCTATAATAGCAGGTTTAACAAAATTTTCATAGACAATTTTTCCATTTTTAATTTCCGGGATATTACTGGGAGCCTTTTTAAGCAAGTCCTGAAATTTTCTTTCCAAATTTAATTCCGTGCAGATCATCAAAAAGCTGAATTGCACGGGCGGCATATAAAATGACCTGCACGGTTTCAATTCCCGAGATCTCATCAAAGAACCATCCGCAGCTTGTATACATAAGCAAGGTATGACGTTGAATTTCCAGATTTTTTAAAATCCGGATTCTTTCTTCATTTGATATCTCTTTGCCGGTATGCTTCGATAAAAATTTATTAATATTTCCTTCGGATCTATCAAGTATAACTTTGATATAGTCATTCCTGAATTTCCATGCATCATTTATAAAAAGACTTATATCTTTTTCATAATAAGGGGTTAGAGTATCCCGGAGCCAGTCGAGAGCTTCACGAAGCGGAGCCCGCCATTCCTGTTTCCATCCTTCACGGCCACTATTGCATCCGCAGTTACTGCGCCATCTTTCAATTCCGTGGATACAGCTCCACGAAGTATTTTCTATAATTTCCACTTCATATTCAGGAGGAAATTTTTCAAGAAATTCGCCATACACAGTTAATTCGGCATAGTTATTGGATTCTATAAAGTGAAGACAATAAGCTAATGCCATATCGCCATGCTTCTGGTGATGGCCGTAAGTTTCACCGTCGGTTGCAATATGTGCTAATTGGGCATCTACCGGCTTTTCATCCAGAGTATTAAGCAACCGGTTAGCTAGATTTTCACCGTTTAATAGAAGATCACCGAAAGCAAGATCATTAGAAATAATACCGTCATAAAAGAAAAGAGTAATTGATTTCCCTGATGGAAGCTTACATAAATATCCCCTCCTGGGGTCAATCCTTGAACCTGAAACGTCAAACCATTCTTTTTTGTTAATAGCTCTAATTCTGCTCGCCTGCCTTGGAGCAAGAATAGTAAATTTTATTCCATGTTCCACCAAAACTTCCAGCGTTTCAATATCAACAGCTGTTTCAGCAAGCCACATACCTTCAGGATCTCTTCCGAACCTGTATTTAAAATCTTCAATCCCCCAGGATACTTGAGTTTCCTTATCTCTTTTATTTGCGAGCGGCATAATTAAATGGTTATAGACCTGGGCAATGGCTGAACCGTGCCCGGAAAATCTTTTCCTGCTTTCTTTATCTGCCTGAAGAATTGCAGCATAAACATCGTGAGCATGTACTTCAAGCCAGGATAACAGAGTAGGACCGAAATTAAAACTAATTCTTGAATAATTATTAATTATTTCAACAACCGTTTTATGGTTGCTTAATATTCTTGCTGCAGTATTGGGGCTGTAACACTCAGCAGTAACTCTTTCATTCCAATCTCTGTAAGGATAGGCCGAATCCTGCATTTCGATTTCTTCAAGCCATGGATTTTCCCTTGGCGGCTGATAAAAATGGCCATGAATACAAACATACCTATTCAATAATTACTCCTGTTCATAAACAGATATACTGCTTTTTTTAATTGTAAGATTTTGTTCTTTTCCTAATAATTTTTCGGGAGTTGAAGCTCCCGGACCGTTCCATATTTTTTCAGCTGAATCAAGGATTTTTTTCCATTTCCCTCCCGAAAAAGGAACTTTGGATGTAACGACTTCTTTATTGAAGTTTATAACAGCTGTAATTTTATTTTCTTTCCACCACCTGCTCAAAATTAATATTTTCTCTTTTTCGGTTCCAATAACTTCAAAATTTTCTCTGTCATGTGAATAAAAGGCCTTATTAGTTTTTCTCAATTTTATTAAATATTTGTAAAATTTTAATAAGACACTGTGTTGTTCCTCATTTATTAATTCCCGGTTAAGTTTTGATTTAATAAATGTAGCTTCACTTTGCGGATCAGGTACATCTTCTTTCCAGTCAAAGGAAGAAAATTCCTCCTGCCGTCCCTTTCTAACAGCTTCAATAAGATTTTGATCATTAAAGCTTACAAAATATAAGAAAGGATTTTCCTCATTATATTCCTGCCCCATAAAGATTAAAGGAATATAGGGAGATAAAATTAACGTTGCAGCCGCTGTCTTCGATTCTTCAAATGAAATCAATTTCGATAACCTTTCTCCAAATGCCCTGTTGCCAACCTGATCATGGTTTTGAATATTGATAACGAAATGATCAGGGTTTATTTCCAAAGCTGAATTCCCATGTTTTCTTTTTCTGTATATTGAATACTGACCGGTGTAAACAAATGTATCTTTAATAGATTTGATCAAATCCTGGCCAGTTCCGAAATCCCGGTAATACCCTTCTCTTTCCCCGGTTAAAATTGAATGTATTGAATGATGGAAATCATCGCTCCATTGAGCATCAATACCAAAACCATATTTATTAACAGGTCTTATAATTTTAATATCATTCAGATCACTTTCAGCAATTAAGTAAAATTTTCTTCCAAGTTCACCGGAAAGTCTGGATGTTTCTTCGGAAATCTCCTGCAGAAGGTGCTTCGCACTCATATCATAAATCCGGTCAATTGCATCGAGCCGTAAGGCATCGATATGAAAATTTGAAAACCAGTATAAAGCATTCTCAACGAAATAATTCCTAACCGGATCAGAATAAGGCCCGTCAAAATTTATAGCATCTCCCCAGGGGGAATGATATAATGGATTAAAATATGTGGCAAATTTGCCGGTATAATTTCCTTCCGGACCAAAGTGGTTATAAACAACATCCAGAATAACTGCTATTTCCAGCTTATGGCAAGCATTAATCAATATTTTCAATCCTTCAGGTCCGCCATAACTATTTTGAGGAGCATAATGATAAACACCATCGTAGCCCCAGTTACGATTTCCGGGAAATTGTGCGACCGGCATTAATTCTATTGCGGTAATTCCTAATTCTTTTAAATATTCTAATTTAGGAATAATGCTTTCAAATGTTCCCTCCCGGGTAAAAGTCCCGGTATGTATTTCATAGATAATGTAATCTTTTAGAGTCCAAACCTTTCCAATGTTTATCTGACCATTTAAATAAAGAGTGATTTACAATTTCAGAGGCATTGTGAACTCCATCCGGCTGAAAATTGGAGGCGGGATCCGGTTTTTCATCCGAATTATTTATTTTAAATAAATACCTCGAACCATTGGAAGCATCCTTGATTTTGGTTGTCCAGTAATCGTTTTCATCCTTCTCAAGTTTAATTATTTTCTCGAAGGGAGAAATAATTTTCAGAGCCAGCTCTTTTGCTTTCGGTGCCCATACTTTAAATTCACAATCCCCATTCTCTAAATAGTATGCACCTATCTTCATATAATTTTATTGTTTATGGCTAATTTATTAGTCTCTAACATAGGATTTATTAAATCTAAAGAATGTTAAATATAGTAAAAATTGATTTAAGCGCAAGGATTTTATGATTTCAGACATATTTGAAACAGGAGGAAAAGATCACGTTATAAAATAAATAATATGGTTTGGTGAAACTGAACGAGCTGATGAATTTAATCTCAGGATTTATATTTATCCCTTAAATATTTCTTCATATACTGAAGCCCCTTAAACGGAATATTTAACCAGGGAGAATTTTCGGTAAGACAATTAGTTAATTCAAGCAATATTTTTTCTAAAAGGTAAAAATGAAATAAATATTCAATTTCATTTTTGTCATCCGGCAGAAAATCCGAATTACCAAGAGATTTCAAATAAGAATGTAAAAACCTGTTCCCAATATATAACCACCACTGCTGCGCGAATTGTTCCGATTTAGCTATTTCGGCTTTTGTTTGTATATCCTCGGTAAAAGAAGCGACATAGGCGGCAAAATGGAAAGACCATACCATGGAAGCAACATCTCTCAATGCTGCCCTCTTCATCCGCCGTTCATTTAAAGGCATTGATACAGGACCTTCAAAGTTTGTAACTATAAAATCTTTTCCTGTAAAAAGTATTTGCTTTAAATGATAATCCCCGTGAATCCTTATTCTCTTGGCATTTATTTTATCTTTAAGTATAAGAGCAATATAATCAATCATCTCTTCTTCAAATTCCAAAACATTTTTAGCTTCTTTTTGAAGATTTTTATCAAGATTATTAATATTTTTTTTAAGCAGCCTGAACGTACTTTTGGTAGTGCTTCTTAATGTTTGATAAATTGAGCGCTGGTAGAAAGATGAATAAGGTTCGGGAGCAAAAGATTTGTCGTTATAGCTTGAACTAAGTGCCAAGTGAAGCTGTGCCGTCCTTTCGCCCAGGAGCCCTGCCATTTCAATATATATATGATCTACAGCGTTTGCAATAGCCGCTCCATTCCTAAGCCCGGAAGGTTCCGTAAATAAGTCGGTTAACGTTTTTTTATGTCTTTTCTTACCTTTATTATTTAGATACAAATTTTCAAAATATTTTTTTGCTGCATCCAAAAAATAGGTCCAGGCATCACCTTGATTGGGAATATACTTTTTTATTAATCCAAAAGTAACCGGTTCACTATTTGCTTGCTGATAAATAATTTTGCCGGCATACTGGTGAATGTTCTGAAAGGAGGTATTATTTGATAAAAATGATAATACTTCAGCCCCGGGGTTTATTCCCTCTTCAAGCCTTCTATATAGTTTAAGAACTATACTTTCATCATATAAAATCAATATGCTCCTGTTATCAGCTTTCAACAATTTAGACGGTGAGAATTGCCGGCTGTCTGAAAATAATTTTTGTAGTTTTTTTTCTTTTGAAAAATAAATTTCCCCTGCATTTCCTTTTATATTTCTTTTGAAAGAGAGAGCCTGCAAAAAATTTTGTTGAAATACTTCATCAAATGTTCCATCGAAAATAATCATTTTGTTATTAACACCGTCTTTTAATTCCGCCATAACGGCCTGCACATTTTCATATAAAACTGCGCCGCTGAAAGTAACTGCATTTATGTGTTACCGCCAGTAAATAAAGCTCCGGGAGTTCATCAACATAAAAGATCTTCAGTATAAGAATAATGTCTCTTTTAGTCAGCTCTATTTTATCAACAATTTGAATATTGTCAATTTTAAATTCTCCTTTTTCGAACCAGTCCGTTTGTTCAATATATTGGAGGAGAAATTTTTCTTTAAATATATCATCCATATTTAATACTTCGGGGATTATCTTATCTCTTTTTATCCCTTCATTCCTATTAATTTTCTTAAGTTCAAACCAGTAATGATCATAGGGGCTCAAAGTAAGCATATAATACAGCTCACCAATCGGCGGAAATTTATTTAGACTGAAAGCTTCAATAGGTGTATATCCTAAAAACTTTGAAAGATCAAGTTCAACAACCTGGGAAAAGCGGGAAAGGTTTGCCACGACAAGAATTATTTCATCTCCCAGAATTCTTAAAAAGGCAATAACTTTAGGATTTTGAGGGGAAAGGAATTCTATTTTTCCCCGGCCAAATGCTTTATACCTTTTTCTAATTCCAAGTGCTTTTTTCATCCACCACAGTAAAGATGAAGGGTTCCTCTGCTGTACTTCAACATTAATCGCTTCATAATGATATTCGGGATCAATAATTATCGGCAGATAAAGTTTTTGGGGATTCGTATCTGAAAATCCTGCATTCCTGTCCGAGTTCCACTGCATGGGTGTACGAACCCCATTCCTGTCTCCGAGATAGTAGTTATCCCCCATCCCGATTTCATCGCCATAATAAATTATAGGTGTGCCGGGAAAGGAAAACAAAAGCATATTTAATAATTCTATTTTCCTCCTGTTATTTTCAACTAAGGGAGCCAGACGTCTTCGTATTCCGAAATTTAGCCTGGCCCGGTTATCTTTAGCAAAAAACCGGTACATGTAATCGCGCTCTTCATCCGTAACCATTTCAAGTGTTAATTCATCATGATTCCGGAGGAACATTGCCCATTGACAATTTTCGGGAATGTCGGGTGTTTGCTCAAGTATATCTATAATCGGAAATCTGTCTTCCATCTGGATTGCCATATACATTCGAGGCATTAGAGGAAAGTGAAATGCCATTTGACATTCATCCCCTTTACCGAAGTATGCCACAGCATCCTCGGCCCATTGATTTGCTTCGGCAAGCAGCATTTTATCTTTATATTTTTCAGATATATGCCTGTTTAATTTTTTTAGAAATTCATGCGTTTCGGGTAAATTTTCGCAGCTTGTACCCTCTTTTTCGTAAAGATATGGAACAGCATCCAATCTCAAACCATCTACTCCCATATCAAACCAGAAGTCAACGGCTCTAAATAAAAATTTATGCACTTCCGGGTTTTCGAAATTTAAATCGGGCTGATGTGAATAAAACCTGTGCCAGTAATAAGCCTTTGCAACCGGATCCCATGACCAGTTTGAAGATTCAAAATCACTGAAAATAACTCTAGCTTCCAAATACTTATCCGGAATTTCCGTCCATACATAAAATTCTCTTTGTTTGGAACCCGGATCGCTTTTCCTAGCCTTTTGAAATAATTCATGCTGATCGGAAGTATGGTTTAAAACCAATTCTGTAATTACTCTTATTCCCTTATTATGTGCTTCCTTAAGAAATCTTTTAAAATCGATGATAGTTCCATAATCCGGGTTTATATCAAAATAATCGGAAATATCGTAACCATCATCTTTCATTGGGGAAGGATAAAAAGGAAGTATCCATATTATATTTACACCTAAATCCCGGATGTAATCTAATTTTTCTATCAGCCCGTTAAAATCTCCGAAACCATCATCATTACTATCACGGAAAGCTTTTATATGAACCTGGTAAATGATGCCGTCTTTATACCACAGAGAATTCTCATCATCAGCTGAAACATTATTCTGCTCTGAAGATTTTTCCAGGTCCGGTTTTGAATTTCCCTGAATTTCACTTTCATCCATTAGAAGTTTAACCTAGAGTTTTGATGAAATAATATATTATAAGAATAAAAAAATTATTTCAAATTTACAAAACCTTTCACCGGTAAGAAGCGATTAAAATTACTGCTTATGATTAATTTCCTTTAATAAGCGAGAAGCATTTACGTTTGACGGATTATTTTTTAAGATGATATTTAATTCCTCCAAGGCTTTTTCATTTTGATTCATTTGAAAATATGCCAGAGCTAAATTATACTCGATATCTTCAATTTCCCCAAATGAAAACTTATTTGGATTATTCTCATTATCCTGCAGGCAGCTGTTAAAATATTGAACTGCTTTTTCGGGTTGCTGCAAATTGATATTGGTTAGTCCCAGCCTGTATTTAAGAAATTGATTATTATCATATAAAAAAGCTTTTGAATAGCTTGCATCAGCTTTTTTATACAGTTTTAATTGATAATAAATATCTCCTATTATAGAAAGAAGGTTTGGATTTGTCTCATCGGTAATTAATATAGC
Organism: uncultured Bacteroidota bacterium; assembly: GCA_963782475.1. Classification (GTDB taxonomy): domain Bacteria; phylum Bacteroidota; class Ignavibacteria; order Ignavibacteriales; family Ignavibacteriaceae; genus CAVQBP01. The sequence continues at coordinate 463,400 of CAWAJW010000016.1, read as the reverse complement.
TTCATATTCTCTAAGACCTTTTTCATAATTGTTTCTGATTAAATATTCTTTTGCGGCCATTACATGTGCCATTCCCCACGATAGCTGGTTCCCGCCGGTAAGATAATTATAGGCAATTTTCTCAAATGGATTATGGGGAACAAATACAAAATCACTATCTTTTGATGTAAACGGAGGCCTGCTTTTTAGCTTCATTATCTTTAATTCCCCGATAAGACTATCCAGGGGTGTAACTGAAGATTGCAGCCACAGCAAACTATCATTTTCATTAAACTTTTGAGATAAGCCGATTAAATTATTATCCTTAATAGTTTGAAACCACGTTTTTGCCAGCAAAAAATATCCTTTTATATTTGGATGGATATGATCAATTAATAATTCTCTGCCGATGATGCCATCTGGTGAATTTTCTCTGAAGCTTTTATTCACATCCGATAAAGGTACTTTAAATTTGCTGCTTAAATTTTTTATAATCAGGTTAAATTCGGAAGGTGCCCTGAACCTTAAGCCATCGAGATTTTTTGCGATAGTAAATTGTCTTTCTGCTTCTCTAAAATTTTTAGTTAATTCATTACAAATACCGATTTGATAATGGATATTAGCCGGAGTTGAATCGATAGACATTGATTTTTGAAAATATTTGAAGGCTTCGGAATAATCTCCTTTTTCACGGTACATGATTCCTAAATCTAGAAATTCTTTAAATTTACTTTTTAATGAATCGCTTAGATTATCCGAAAAGATAGATACAAACGGTGGAAGGTCTTTTTCATTTGTAACTAAAGTTGAAATAATTATGGGAACATTATTTTCCTTAGCCGTTTCTATTATTTCCTCATAATTATCCTTGAACGTATTTCTTGCAATATTGTAATCACTACTTTTAAATCCAATTGAATTATTCTTTATCATCTGTTCCATCAAAGTCTCTTTTTTATTACTGCCAGATGATTTAAAATAGCTTGAAACAGAGGAAATAATATTTTTAATTAGAAGAAAAGTTTTAAATTGCTGCAGCCACAGGTATGTTTTTATAATCCATCTGCTTTTACCAATTGAAATAGTTGAGCCAACACCAAACGCACCGTAAAATTCATTCTGACCCATATAAATAATGAAAAGATCTGGTTTATATTTCGATAATTCCTTGGCAAATTCTTCAACAGTGTAACTATTTGTAGCATCAATTGCCGTATTTATTACTTCAATATTCTTATTAGGAAAAGCATCAACAAGACGGTCCCGCAGAAACTCGGAAGGGATTGCATCATATTCATATGGAAAGCCGGCTGTAGTCGAGGCGCCAAAACAAAACACCCTTATTGTATTGGGCTTTTTATTAACTTCAAAAAAGTCGTGTGAGCCCTTCCTGTAAAAAAGGCTGGTTTCGTCAAAGTACCTGTTCCCAACCAGCTGGTTCATTGTATAATAATCTTTACCGTCCCTCTTTATTGTTGCTACTATTCTTAAATCAGGGCCATATCCTATTATTCTAAGAATTATTTCTAATGAAAATAGGATTAAGAAAGGAATTAAAATTAGAATGATTCTAAAAATAGCTTTTTTCTTTAACATAAAACTCAGAGTATAATTTGGAATTAATAGTTAATGAAAAATATTTTCAAAAATTAAAAAAAATTTTAACACATAACTAAGAACTTACAAATCCCATACCTGGTGTTCTGTAGCAGACATTTCTATACATTTGACTTGGCTTTCATGGACTATTCCAATGACCGAAACATTCATTAAATATAGAAAAATTAATCTCAGTTGTAGTATGAACCATTCCTGCCCTACGCTGTTATTTAAGTGATAGAACACTAGCATTTTATTAAAATAAAAAATGCGATTTACCTTAGAGATAAACCGCATTTTAAGATAATTTATCAATAAAATTATTTAATTATAACCCCATTCTAATTGTGAAAATATTATTCGCATCAAAATACTTTACAGGAACATAGGCATAATCAAATGACACGTTTACATCGGTAAATTGTTCAAAGTTTATTCCTGCACCTACAGTATAATTCTGGAAAATGTCGGGTGTAACGGAATTTGATTGTGGTGAGTAGAGGTAACCGCCTCTTAAGAAAAGAATATCTTTAAAAGAATATTCTATACCACCTTTGTAATTATCAAAAGTATAGTTATTATTTACAAATGTGCCGGCAACAGTTAATTTATTATCTTCATCGATATTTCTAGTGTACGATACACCTAATGAAATTTCGGAAGGCAGTTCGGATGATTGCGCACCAACCTCATAAAATGTAACTCCTCTGCTGCTGTTGGGATCGGTAGCAGTAGTCCACAATTGTGTGCCGCTATATTTCATTGTGCCGCCAAGGTTTTTTACCACAACACCCAATGAAAGGTTTGGCACAGAGAAAAGATCTCTATATTGTACACCGACATCGAAACTAAATCCGCTAGCACTAACACCTTGCCAGCCCTCATTGATCAAGTTAATATTTGTGCCGATAGATATACGATCGCTTAATTGTTTTGAATAAGTTAATCCGATAATAAAATATGTAGGACTAACAACCTGTCCGTTTCCATCAGGCTGATCCATCGTAGTAACGGGTATATCGCCGACACTTAAATCTCTGAAGGAAACACCAATTGTTCCTAATTCACCGAATCTTCCGGATACTGCAACAAAGCTCATATTCATATCTGCAATATACTTTCTATAAGAGAAAATAGCGTTAACATCATTTTCACTCACATCCACTCCGGCAGGATTCCAATATATTGATTCAAGACCTGAAACTAAAGCAACATCTGCTCCTCCCATTGCCAGATACCTGCTTCCCACAGGTATTCTAAGTTCAGGGGCGGCAGAAGTTCCAGCCCTATTTTGACCGCCACCAAAAATATCGATAGCAGCAAAAACAAATATTAGAAAGATAAATAACAATCTGTTTAAGTAAATCATAATTCCTCCAATTAAAATTAAAATTTTAATAATCCCGATCCCGTTAAAGCGGGACCGGAATTAATCCCGCGTTAAACGGGAATCAATAAACTTTCAATATCTGCTCTTCTTGTACAAGCGCTAACTTCAATATTTTGGTAGCTCCTAAAGTCGGCATATCAACATAAACTACATATACACCGCTGGCTACAGGGTAACCATTTTCGTTCTGGAGATTCCAAGTTGTAAATTGTGTTTGATCGTTCTTGTTAATAGTTCTTACTAAGACACCTGATAAATCAAATATCCGTATCGTAGCTTGATTCGGTAAATGGCTGAATGTAACATATTTCGCATCTCTCGAAGTTTCTCTTGATTGGAAACCGTAATATGGATTTGGAAATACATTAACCAGGTTAGCGTCGGCTTTTTGTAATTGTGCACTTGTCTCATTCAGCGGCGCGGTAAATCTAAATTCATCAGCAGATGTATTAACATGATTGGCTATAATTTCAAATTGATCGCCATTTGCCTGGCTGCCGTCTACCCAGGGAGTAGCAGCACGTACCGTAAATGTTCCAACCCACATTAAGGGGAGATCCGAATTATTAGATATATTAACCTCCAGGCTAGGATCAGGTGTTTCAGAATATGGCTTATCAAAAATAAACATGAATTCCCGATTTACAGTATTATCTCCATCCGATGCCTGTGGAGGCAGATAACGACCGTCAACAGAAGCTCCCGCAACATTATTCTCCAGGAAACCTACCATCAAGCGGGTTGGTGGATTAGTTTCCATATCCCATGCAGAAAACGGTACCGAATAATTATAATCTTGATATGGATATCCGCTTGCTGGATTTATTATCCATGGTGCAAAAGAAGGGTCTGCAGGAGCAGCAGATGCAGCCGCAGATATCTATAACCTTTTGAAAAATTTTCGTTATTAGGATTTGTCAACGGATCCCAGGGATTTGCAGCAACCGGATCAATTGGCGCTAATTTTAAAAGTACCGTGTGATAGTCAGTGTTAGTTAAATTTGTTCCAATTCCGCCGAAAGCGAAATGACCCCCCATTCCAATAGTACCATTATCCTGATCATATGCATCCTGCACACTGCCGCTAAAACCTTCAAGTCCTAATCCGGTAAATCCACCTGCCCATGAAAAACGACGAGTTCCGGAAGGTATATCCCAAGCTTTCATTCCTGGAGGTGGTCCAAAAACCTTAACAATCATTCCATCTACAATTGGATATTCCTCACCGCCAGCCTGGTTTGTTATACCTGAGACCTTAACGGCACCGGTTGTAACATCTGTAACACCCCAGCTTCCGTTATCAGCAAAAGTAATTTTATATTGGTCACCAGTGGTTTGTGTAGGATCAACTACTAATGCTAATGCAGTTCCATCACCAGGTCCTGTATGTGAAGCCATTACTGTATCACCAACTGTACTGCTCAAGTTAACTCCAAATGTTTTCTGCGGGACTCCAACTTTTATTATAAGCGCAGACTGCAAAGCATGGAACGGTAATAATGGAGCTGGATTAAAAGCATAAGGTACAACCGCAAAATAATATTCCTGACCATTATGTAATGGTTGATTTCCTCTTATAGCATCTTTAGTTATAGTTAAATAACGTTGAATACCTTTATCCTGTCCTTCAACAACTACCTTTCCTATTAAGACTCCTGCTTGTTCTACAGTATCTACAATTGTAGTAACATCAAATCCAAATTTCTCTATATCCTGATCTTTTGTTAAATCAAATGTTCCCAGTCTCACACCATCAGATATTGAGGCAGAAGGAGATGGTAATTGATAAACTTCATAACCTTCAAAGGTATACCCCTGACTTGAGAAATTTTCTATTTTATCTATAGTAGCCTGATCATTTCCCCAGTCAAGCACGATTTTACCGTCAAGCTGGTCAACATGAACAGTTGGAGGGGGAAGAGAGGGTAATTGAAAAAGTTGATCAAATACTATTTGTGCAGTATTATCATTTTGCTTCATCTGCTTTACAGCATCAATATTATCGGTACCTAAACCACCAACCAAAGCTAAAACTACTTCAGCTGTGTCACCAAGATGCATGGTAATCGGACCATTAACTACCATTATTCTTCTATCTCCAGGAGAATCACCGCCGGCAGCAGTATTTCCATCTAATTTCCCGGTCCCAGCAACCGGATCACCATCAAGAAGATAAGTACCGAATGGCGTAACATCTTGAACTCCATCAGGGAAACCAACTGATGAAGGATAATGCGGTTCAGGTAATTTACCTCTCATAAGGTTATAAAATTCTAATGTCCCGGTGTAGTCAAAAGTAGGATCACTCCAGTTACCTCCTGCTGCAAAATAGATGAAGGAGCTCATTGGTTTAGGATTTACATATTTATATCCTTTTCTCCATTTTAGATTAACAATTGCACTATCGCTCAGATTTCCGGTAGGTTGTGCAACGCCTTGTAAAAAATCGTATCCAACAGCTGGGGGACCATACCCGGCAGCCTGGTATGTTGCATCTTGAGCCTGTGCAGTATAAGCATATCCAAGGTTTAATGAGGTGTCACACCCGGCAAAATCATCCGAAGAAGTACCAACATCAGGATCAGCCCATTGAACAATGTACATACTGTCTATCGTTGCATTTGCTGAAGATTTTGATGTCCCTTTGTAAACCATATCTACTTTTTTGTAGATAACATTACCTAATGCACCTGTATATGAATATGCCCAATAAGTTTCGGATATTTGCAAACCAATCGGTTGTGAACCATAGTTTTGTGCAGAAAGTGCATCTGTATACTGAATAAATAGAGTTTGTGCAGCTCCTGGAACTCCGGGAATATCGGTATCCGGTTCATATTGACCATCATTATTAACATCCTCATAAGGGGCGCCATACTGCCAAGGCCATTCATTCCAATCGGTTTGATATTGAGCTTTTAGTGCATCAATATCACCTTGCGATACCTGACCTAAAGCAATATTGTTGAAATTAGCAGCATCATCATTTAAACTGCCTGTTAAATAATCCGGCCTAACCCTGTATACTCTTGGAGGGCTAAAAACAGACTGGCATCCGGTGCCATATGTATTGCCATTTACTCTTATTAAAGGATTTTGACCATCATTTACTTTTCCTCCCCAAACAATACCCTCGGCAAAAATAGCTCCGATATTAGATCCCTTTGGAAACATTCCATTCCAGGAACCAGAGACAACCCAATCATGGAATCCATCCGAACCAACCCAGGATGTAATATTATTTATATCAACAACATTGGAAGCGGGATTGGTTGTAACTTTACTAAGTCTGTTTCTATCTTTTTTATCTTTTTCTTTAGCAAATATATTATACGGATTTGCTATTAAAAAAGTCAGGATAACAAGTAAACTTATATAATTAAATTTTCTCATATAAATAACCTCCGCAATTTATTTTTTTCATGAGGTAAACTTTTCAATAATACAATTAAAAATTAACTAAGACACCGGCTCTTAACTGTCTCGGTGCTGAAAACATATTTAAGTTCATTACAGTCTCGGCCGCTTGTTGATTACCAAGATTTAAGTTTGAATATAAGTCTCTGAATTGTAAACTTTCAGCTTGACCCGGTGCAGAATTCAGAAAACCATCATCATACCCATTTCCGGTTCTATCATAAACATTAATTACGTTCTTAGTATTCAATACATTCTGTACATATACATAAAAGTTAACATCCAGATCGTAAATACTAACAGTTTTATCAACACGGAGGTCTAAGTTATAATACCATGGAGTTGTTGCTTCGTTTACAGGACCCTGAGTTCTTCTGGTTCTGGGATCGTTAGCACTAATTAATCCACCAGTATTATCACGAGCCTGTCCCAAACCAGTTTGATCTATCCCTTGAGCTAATGTATATGGATGACCGCTGTTGAAAGTAAAGAGAAGGTCTAAACCTAATTGCTGTAAAATTGGACCACCGTCATCTTTTCCAAACCTATAATCCAGCATTATTGAACCTCTATGAGTTTGATCATAAGTTAGCGGGAGTATTACAGTTGGAACAGATTTACTAATTTCAACAGAACCTATAGCACTTCCTGAAAATGAATTCGTTCCTTTTGCATCAGAATATGTATAATTTATTTCAGCTCTAACTCTATCTACCCTTCTAACTTTGAGGCTAAATTCAAGACCCTTTGTAGTTGCAAAATCCTGGTTAATAAAAGCTGCATATTGGGATTTTGGCTCACCAGGGGCTGTCTGAAATTCGGTATATTGAATCTGCCCTTTGATATCTTTATAAAATGCAGTTATATCCATTGCGGCAAAATCTGTAAACTGCTGTGTAAATCCAACTTCATATTGTGTTGTTCTAATCGGCTGCGGATTATATGCAATCGGATTAGAGAAAAGATTTGAAGCTGATATTACTGTAGAGATCTGATAAATACCTCTATAAGCAATATCTAAGCTCGGAGCCTGAACAAATTTACCGTATTGCATATGAAAGACTGTTCTATCTGTAACAGGAAATGAAAAACCTAAACGGGGAGATACATAGCTAAACTTTTGACCCTTGGTCAATGTGTCGAGAGGACTATGTGTGTTAGGATTTGAAGAAGGACGTAAAGGATCTTCCCATTGCCAGCTATCCATATCTATATAATCATATCTTAATCCTGCATTAATAATCAAATCACTTAGTTCCAGCTTGTCCTGTATATAACCGGATGCAAAAACAGGATGTTTTGGAGCATATGGTCCGGAATCAACCGAATTTCCGAATAAATCATATCCAAAATTATTGAATGAACGGTATCCGGCATTCTCGAAAAGATAACTTAAAGAATCCACATTTCTAGCTGCATCAGGGTTATCTCTAACATCCAAAAGAAGTGTTGATGCAGCACTTACAGCGTATCTTCTGAGAGTCCATCTTTGATAAGAACCACCGGCTTTAAATTCGTGTTTATCAAGCTGAGTGGTAAAAGCAACGGAACCGCCAAAATAATTCCGCTGTTGTTTAACATAATTTGTTAAGTAATCTCCAGGCCGCGTAAAATCGAATCCGTAAAAATTATATGGAGCAGGCATCGATGTATAATTTTGAAATGTCCAGCCGTATTGAGCAGCTTTTAAACTATCAGAATAATCGAGGAAATTATCCTGCATATAAGGATCGTATGTTTTATCCCGCCAATCCAGATAATTAAGATTTGCTTCAACAAAAGAGTTTGAAGATAAAAAGTATGTACCCTTTAAATTTAACAATAAGTTGCTGTTGTCATATAAGGGCAATCTTCCCAAATTATAAATATTGGATAAGTCTGTTATAGTTGCTCCACCAGGAACCGGTGAAACACTATTATATGTCCAGTCATTCCCCCTTTGTCTTGACCAGGTAAAAGCGCCGGCAGCTTTAACCAGCAATGGTTTTAAATCCAATAAAGCTGTACCGTTAAAAGTGTAGCGGTTCTGCATTCTACCCGGGATAGATCCTCCGCTCCAATTTAAATACTGATAATCGGTTTTGCTTCCGCCGTTAACACCGGTATCATATACTTTTGTTGAATCAAGCAAAGCACCGTTTGAGAAAGCAGAAGGGCTTCCATACAAAAATTGCGGCGAATAATCACGCATGAAATTATTTTCGCCGGTCAAAAAGACTTTTACTTTATCAGAAATAACCGGACCGCTCATAGTTACAGTATAATCGGAATATCCATAAGAGTAAGTCCCAAGAAATTTATCGGATGAATTGGAATTACCGAAATTATCTGTCTCAGCCCTTACAGAAAAATGATATTTATCTGTGCCGGTTTTAAAATCCTGTTGAATAATACCAGCGTTTGCATTTCCAAATTCTGCCGTGTATCCACCGGCCTGAACTAGAAGCTCCTGTAAAGCATCCGGAGCAACTGTTACCAGTGAACCGCCGTTTCTGCTATAAACATTCTTTATATCAGCACCTTCCAGTACATAACCAGTTTCATCCGCCCTGCTGCCGCGAATAAAAGTTTTGCCATCCTGTTGTACAACACCAGGCTGTAAAGCAACTATAGATGCAATGCTTCTTACAGGAAGAGATTGGATATCCTCGGAACTAACAATACGAACTGCATTAGTTGCACTTTTTTCTATAAGAGGTCTTTGCGAAACAATAACTACTTCGCCCGTTGCAATAGTTGAAGAAGGGAGCTTGAAATTAACTTCTGCAGAAAGTCCCGCAACTACCCTGATTTGTTCAACTGTCACATCCTGGTAACCGATATAAGAAGCTTTTACATTATAATTCCCGGGGGGAACTTGAGAAATTATAAAACTGCCGTTAACATCAGTAGCAGCACCTAAACTTGTACCAACAATAATAACGTTGGCACCAATTAAAGGCTCATCACTTTGTTGGTCAACTACCGTCCCTATAACCCTTCCAGTTTGAGCTATTGCTACCGATGTAATTAGCAATATTATACTAACTGCTGTAAAAATTTTTCGAAACATATTTTTTCCTCCGAAATTTTTAAACTTTATTACTAATCGTCTGTATAAACTTTAGCTTGTAAATTACCTTGAGTACCATATAAAATTGCAGAATACTTTCCTTTTGACTGAGCATTAATAGTTGCTGTTGCCAAAGTAGGTTCGCCCGGTAATAATCCAGTAGTATCTGCTGCAAATCCGGTAGTATCCCGTTTGAATGTAATAGTATAATTAGCGGGTGGTGAGAAAAACATATATCCTATGCTCTTACCTATACCCAATGAAGTTCCCAAATTAATAGGAGCACCTGCTCCTGAAAGGACTACACTATCAACAGAAACATCAGGAGTGGCATTATAAAAGGAAATAGAAGCAGTATCTGAAGGGAATAAATCCCCAGCATGCTCACTATTTTTCTCCTGCCAAGTGTATCTTTCATCAGATTTAACCAGGTTGTTTGTGCTTAAATCCGGATTGATTAACAGCAATCTTATTTTTCGTTCAGTATCTATTGTTAATTTAAATGAATTGGTGGCTCCGGATGCAAAAATTACATTGAAGGTTTTTGTACCTGAAGGTATATCCATAAAAGCCTGACCATCTGGCGGGTATGCATCACCAACATTTAACTGGCCGGTAGTTCCGTCCATTTTTCCATCTGCATTTACTATATTAATTGTGGAAACAGCTCCATCAACAGATGCTAAATTAAGTATTTGGATTTGACTATGATAATCAATGCTGGTAGGCATATTCTGTACGGAAGTATCTACACATCCGATAAAATAAAATATTAAGCTGATACTAAATATGTATAAAAGCTTAAATTTATCAGCTTTATTCATATAACCTCCTTCAAAGTTTAATAATATTAAGAAGCAATAATACTAAAATATTTAACAAATATTTAATTAAATGTTAAAATTGTAAAGAATTATTATAAAATGACGCAAAATAATAAGGTGCTGCCATTTATTTAGAAAACAAATGCGGGAGTTATTCAGAGAAATGATTAAACAATTTCAATTTGTAAAAATTTCTTCAATAAGCTAGCCCATGCACCTTTTATTAATAATTAAAAATAATTTACAATTTTTAACGTCTGAAAAAACTAAATTAAAGTCAATATTATTTTTAAAGGAGAAGCATCCCAAATGCATTCCCCTTTTCTATCTTTAATTTTTATTTACCAATTTAATAAATAGAAATAGTTTTCGTTAAAAAGGATATAAATAAAATCTGGCTCAATTTATAACTTTTTTCTTGATTAGTCAACAAATATTTCATAAAAATTTAAAGTTACGATTTATTATGCACAGATTTGCAAAAAAATCCTTAATTATTCATTCAATTACTTAAATATAAGAAATCGAGCTATCAGGATATAAACTCAAATTAATTCCTAATCAGCCTGATTAAAATAAATTCAATCTATTTAATAGTTTAACACAATTTTATATTTTTAGGCCGTAATCTTTTTTAGTTTGATGGTTATTAACAACAACTAAAGAGGGAACTAAAATGGGAGATGATAACAGGAAAAAAAATATACATCATTCCAGTGATTTTGGAATCGTTTAGCTGATTGGCTGGCTATTCTCAATAGGATTTTTAAAAATTGGCATTTTGGAAGGTGCTCTTAGCTTTATTAATCTGGCCCTATTATATTGGTGATACTTTGAATCAATTCCTGCCGAAATAATTAATATATTTCTATGTTGAATAAATTAGATTAAATAGTAGATTAATTATTATGATTTTTGTTGAGGAAATTAAATTTTCCAGTGCTCTACTGTCACTTTGACGCACCGGGAATCATACGCTATTTACCTATGTTTCACACACGCTTCATCTCCGTTACAACTCCGCTATAAATCAACTGTAAAAATCGGCCTTAACCACTATGTTTCACGTCAAAAAATTGTCAAAAGTGACAGTCAATCATCAACATAACTTCCGGAGCTTAAGTTAAGATATACTTTCATTCCTGGAAGGTCTACAGAGACAATTAAAACAACTTACTCCTTTCTACTTTTCTTAACGTGAGCTCCCGTGTGAATATCATTAAGGGGCTGACTAAAAAGTAATTACCTTCCAAAAAATAGAACACGGATGACGCTGATTTAAACGGATTTACACTGATTTTTAAATTGAATATTACTTTTTAGTCAGCCCCAAAATAGTGGGAAATCATAAAATTGAATAACCGTTTTAACGGTTTTTATGAATTTTCATACAGTCTAACAACCTGGCGGGATTAACCGCTCAATTCCGTATTTTTTTTTAATCCCAACTTCAATTTATTACGTCAGGACAAAAGCAATTCTTTTGAGGAGCAATTGTTACTAAATCATCATATCTTTTATTGCTATCTATTTATTTGCAGATTAATTATTCTCATAATTTATTTTGGACAAGTCTGCATTCAATGAAAAACGATTTTTAGATTAAAGAGATTCAAATGATGCGGGTGATTCGGGAAATGAAATTTGCGGGACTAACTTTTACCTGGCTCTTATACTAATTATACTTATGTCATCTTCAAATTTGCTGGAAGTGAATTTTTGAAATTCCTCTTTTATTATATCAATTGGATTTTCCAGATTTGATTCCTTAAGGCTGGAAAGGACAGCATCAAGCTTAACAGCACCAAATTGTTCACCCTGTGAATTCCTGGATTCCATAATTCCGTCTGTAATCATAAAGACCATATCGTTTGGCTCTAATTGCAGAATTACATCGTTATAATTTCCATTGGAAGTAAAACCAAGAAGCAATCCTTTTGAATTGATTTTTTTTATCTCACCTGTAGAATATTTTCTATAAATAATCGGCAGATCACCGGCTCCTGTATATTTTAGAGTTTTATTTTGTCTATCCAATATCACAATAGATAAAGTCGTGAACACTTCAGAAATTTTTGAGTCTTCATAGACAGATTTATTCACCTGCTGCATAATCTCACTTGGTTTATATTCGACAGCAGATTGGATTACTACACGTATCGAACTCCTTATATAACCTGCATACGCATAAGCAAAATACCAGGCACCCCACTTTTTTCCCATGACGTCGCCTAAGGCGACGGTTAAATTGTTATCATCAAGTTCAAAATAATCGATAAAATCTCCCCCGGGTATCCCCTGGTATGTCTGGTGCCAATATTTAATTTCAAAACCTTCAAAGTCAGGAAATTTTTCAGGAACAACTTTAGCTCCAAGTATTTCAGAGGCCACATGCAATTCAGAAACTATTTTCTGTCTTTCCTTATGAAGGCTTTTAATTATGGCTTTGATTTTTGCTGTCAATATTTTAGGACCTGCAGTTTTAATTACATAATCATTTATTCCTAATTCATACCCTTCAAGGATATCATTTTCTTCCTCTTTAGCGGTCAGGAAGATAAAAGGAATAGATTTAAGTTCATTGTCTTCTAAGAGCATACTCCGGAATTTATATCCGTCAATTTTAGGCATCATTATATCGGATACTATTATGTCAGGGGGATCTGCTTTAGCGAGAGAAAAACCATCTTCAGCATTATTGGCAACAACACATTCAAAACCGGCTTGAACCAAATTATATTGGAATATTTTCGAAATGATTTGATCATCGTCAACTAATAAGATCTTGGATGTTTTAACAGTGAATGACTGTTCAAGATTCTTTTTAGCGCCATATACCTTATAAATTTCCGTTCGTCTTAACAAAGCCTGAACTTTTATCAATAAATCATTAACATCAAAAGGTTTAGTAATTAAATCGTCTCCCCCGGCTTCGAGTGCCTCTGATTTATCTTCAAGTGTATTTTTTGCTGTAACAAAAATAAAGGGGAGGACACGATGATGCTGATCCTCTCTAACTCTTCGGCAGAAAGCGAAGCCGTCCATTTCATCCATTGTAACATCACAAAGAACGAGATCTATTTTTTCCTGGCTTAAAAATTTAAATCCTTCATTAGCACCCTCAGCTTCGAAAATATCATAACCGCTTCTTTTAAGATGATGTCCGATTAATTTTCTTATAGTAAGGTCGTCATCAATAATTAGAATATTTCTTTTCTCACTATTTCCCATCAAAAAATCAGCTTTCAATTAAAATTAAAACGTATACTTCCCTTATAGATAACTTTTAACGGCTTCATCCAAGGAATGAAAAGACTCAAATACCCGGTACATTCTTGTAAGCTCAAACATTGAATTAACAGCAGGCTGAAAGCCTACTAATTTCACATCGCCCCCCATGGAAGTTACTTTTTTTAATGAAACAACCAGGGCACCTAAAAATGTTGAATCGATAAATTCGCATTCTGAAAGATCAACAACTATTTTTTGCCAGCCATCTTTAATATCTGAGACAAGATGAGATTTAAATTCTTCAGCCTCTTTAAGAGTAGCCCTTGTTAAATTTACTTTTTCGACAAGCACGGTTCCGTGTTCTTCTCTGATGAAATCCATATTTTTACTTTCCTGTAATTGAGTTAGAAAAATTTATTCAAAGAATCTGTTCTCTATATTATATTTATCCATCAGCCTGTAAATAGTGGCCCTTCCCAGCTGAAGTTTTTTTGCAGCCTCTACAATATTACCTTTGGTAACTTTCAAAGCATGCTTTATTGATTCTTCTTTTAACCTTTCAAAAGGAATAATTTCGTCATCACTGAAAAAAGAGCCGTTTAGATCATTACCCAAAATTGGTTCCGAAGATTTTAAATGAGGCGGTAAATCATTAACATCAATAACATCCTTCTCGGCAATAATTAAACATCTTTCAACCGTATTTTCCATTTCACGTATATTGCCGGGCCAATTATATTCGTAAATCAGCTTCAAAGCTTTCTTTGAAAATCCTTTAGTATTTTTTCCTAATTTTTTATTAAACGTATCAAGGAAATGATGCGCTAATACAAGTATATCACCCTTGCGCTGTCTCAAAGGGGGGATATAAATAGGAAATGAATTCAATCTGTAATACAAATCTTCTCTGAATTCTTTTTGTTCAACAGCTGTTTTAAGATCTCGATTTGTAGCTGAAATTATCCTAACATCCGTTTTAATAACTTCGATTCCTCCGACCCGTTCAAATTCTTTTTCCTGAATTACCCTTAACAATTTTGCCTGTAGAAGCATTTCAAGCTCGCCTACTTCATCTAAAAATAATGTACCTTCTTTGGCTAGTTCAAATTTACCTAATTTTTTTTGATGTGCGCCGGTAAAAGAACCTTTTTCATGCCCGAATAATTCACTTTCCAAAAGCTCGCGGGGAATTGATGCACAATTAATTACAACAAATGGTTTATCTTTTCTTTTTCCATTGTAATGGATTGCACGTGCAATCAGTTCCTTTCCCGTACCGCTTTCACCGTGAATTAAAACTGTAATATCGTTAGTTAAAACTTTAGAAACCAATTTAAAAACGTCCTGCATTTTATTATCTGCAGAAATTAAGTTATCAAAGCTAAATTCCCGTTGAACATCATCTTTAAGATTTTCCAGCTCTCTTGTTAAATCATATTGTTTAATCGCATTTTTTATTGCAGGTTCTAATCTTTGAGTATCAATAGGCTTGGGAAAATAATCATATGCTCCGAACCTCAAAGCTTCTACAGCCACTTCAACACTGCCTTGAGCCGATAAAATTATAACAGGCAGGTTTTCATCATATTGTTTAATCCTTTTTAAGGTAGCTAAACCGTCAAGACCGGGCAACATGATGTCTAAAAGGATTAAATCCGGCTTTAAATGAAGCTTCCTCAGAGCATCCTCACTATTATCAAATACTTCAGCATCATATTTCCATTTATCTTTCACCCAGTAAGATAATAATCTGGAAATCGCTTTCTCGTCGTCCACAATAAAAATTAATTTGTTCACAACTTATCCTTTTAATTTTACTGGAATTGAATTATTTTTTCCCTTGCAAGCGCTAATAAAACTCATATTTCAAAAAATTAAGTAATTATTACTTCCGTTTTCCGGTAATAAATCAAAAATATTTTAACTTTTTTGGCTTTCTCCTATTTATAACCCGATATCATATATCATTTCTTGTAATAATTATTTTCAGAAAATTTTTGTTTTCATATTGAGTCAAATCTTGTGCCAAAATAAGACTTTTTCTCCAAACTATTCTTCTTTTGAGATTGTAAGTGTCGATTAATTATCGAACAAATATCAAAATAAATTAGTAGTTTGATTTTTTATCTAAATATTTTTAATAGCTTGATTTTTAGTTTTGGTTCAGAGCTTATATTTCTAATAGGATCTAATTTTTATTCGTTAATAGATTAAGTTCAATTTATGGTACTGAAATGGCAAAAAATATTAAGGCGTGCAACTTATCTTTCACTAGTTACAAATATTTTTCTTTTTGTCATAAAAGCAATTGTAGGAATATTTTCCAATTCAATTGCCGTAATATCCGATGCAATAAATTCATTAAATGATATTATCGCATCTGCAGCAATATTATACGGAGTAAAAGTATCTTTAAAAAACCCGGATGAAGAGCATCAATTTGGTCATAATGCTGCTCAACCAATTGCAGTCTTTTTAATCGCACTTTTTGCCTGCATTGTCGGGATCGAAGTAATTAAAGCATCTGTTGAGAGGATACTTAATCCTTATATAACCCACATCAACCCTGAAGTTTATATAGTTCTTGTACTTACCGTTATTATCAAATTAATTTTAACTAGATACCAGGCTAAAATCGGAAAAGAATATAAAAGCCCTGGATTAAAAGCCAGTGCAGTAGACAGCCTTAACGATGTTATGGCTTCATCACTTTCAATTATAGGAGTAATCGGTGTTCAACTTGGATTAAGATATATTGATGGAATTTCGGGCATTTTAATTGCTTTCTTTATATTCAGATCGGGTTATAAAATTGCTAAAGAAAATATTGATTATTTAATGGGGAAAGCAGCTGATGAAGATGTTATTATTGAAATTGCAAATAAAGCTTTAAAAGTAAAAGGAGTTGAAGGAATAAATGAATTAAAATCCCACTATGTCGGAAATAAATTTCATGTAGAAATACATATTGATGTAAACAAAGATGTAAAAACGGAGGAATCGCATGAAATCGGTGTAAAGGTAAGAGAGGAGATCCTGCAGTTAGCCGATATAAATAAAGTGTTTGTCCATATCGATCCGGTTTGATTCCTTGTTATTGTGTTTGCGTTTTTGATCATTTAATTATTTAGCTCTTCCTTCTGCAAAGCTTCATAATATTTTCTTATCAATTCTTCATAATCTCTAGTATATCCTTCCTGCACAGCACGGTTCAATTCGTCGGTTATTTGGTCTTTCCCTTTACCGGAAGAAAGATTTAGATCTGCCGGTGATTTTCTGACAATATCTTTGCCGGTATTCGATTCCCGGTTCTTTTCATAATCCCTTTCATTAATTGAACGCTGTGCATCTAAAAGTTTTGAAAGTATTCTTTCCTGCTTTTGGATAATATTATCATCCAGTTTTTCAGTATTCATCCCGGAAACTACTTCCTGCATTTGTTTTGCAACATGATCTAAATCCGCAGGGATTTTACTGGCTTCACCTGATTCTTTAGCTTCTTTATTTAATTGTTGAAGAGATTTCCTAATTAGTTCCTGCTGCTGGGCAAGCCTTTGCAGCTGTGCCTGCTGCTGCATCGATAGCTTCCCCTGCTCCCCCTGCTGCAGCATTTGTGTTAAATTATTCAGATTCATCTGCTGCTGAGACATTTGATTCAGCTGCTGCATTAGCGACATCATTCCTCCCTGCCCCTGACCCCCTCCCTGCATCATAGATTCTAAAGAGTTCTCCATCATAGTAGCAGCCTTGTTAATTGATCCCATGGCATTGCTTTGATTCATAACTGATAGATTACTATTCCTGTTTTGCATTGACTGTATTGATTGATCCATTTCTTTTTTGGCATCACCTAATTCTTTCTCCATTTCCGGTGAGATAGCAAAAGTCTTTTGGGAGAGTTCAGACATCATCTGCATAACTTTATCAAGGTTACTTTGAATTTCATTCTGCTGTTCGGTTTCTTTATCTAATGATGAAGAAGAAATTTGATTTGATTGCTGAACTTGGTTTTTCAAATTTTCCTGCTGCTTTGATAAACTAACCAGGTTATCCATAACTTTCCGCATATCATTAAATGTCTGCATCAAGTTATTTTGATTAATCGATTGTTTAAGCTGTTCAACCTGCTTTTTAAGATTCTCCATATTTTTTGAAAGCTGTTCCTGTTTCTGCTGAACCATCATCTTTTGATTCTGCTGAATATTTTGAGAAGCTTCCTGTGACAACTGCTGATTCTTCTGCTTTTCAAAATCTTCTTTTAATTTCTGCATATCTTCCTGCGGCATATCTTTTAAGCTTTCCATTAATTTGGAAAGCTTATCCATTTCCTTATCTACATTATTCAGCTCGTTTGTAACATCATTTTGTTTTTCACTGAGATTATTTTTCTCCTGCTTATCGGACAAATTACTTTCATTAGTCTGTTTATTTATCTCATCCTGTTTATCCGTTAGTTTTCCGGTTCTCTTTGCCAACTCATCAATTTTTTGCTCGACCTGAAGTCTTTTTAATAAATTTATTGTTCTTTCAATGCTCTTTTGAAATGCGTCTTCATTAAATTTCAGATTTGCCATTGCTTCCTGAACCTGTTTTCTATCTAAAGTTTGCAGCATCTTCTGCATCCGTTCCATAGCCTCTTTCATTTCTTTAGAAGAAAATTCATCCATAAGCTTCTGAAGCTCCATATATTTCTCAAGCGTTTCTTTTGAAAGGAGATTATTGCTCTGCAGGTCCTGCTGCATTTGCGCCAGCTGTTTTTTTGTATCTTCTATTTTATTTTGAATTTTTTCAAACTTGTCAAGCGATTTTTCTATTTTCTCCTTTTCTTCCCAGCTGATTTCCTTTTTATTCTGCTTTAAATTCTGATCGATTTTTTCCAGGTCATTCTTAAGGTCTTCTGCTTCTTTTAGAGTTTCCTTCAAATTCTTCTGAGCCTCATCATGAGTATTATCTGCCTTAGCTAAAATTTCATCCAGTGAAGGCACACGGATTGCAAATGTAGAAGATTTCGCTGATTTAGGACCATTCACAACATCATTATCAAAAATTTCAAGGTAATAAACTACAACATCTTCGGCAGTTAAATTGAGCGGCGATAAATTCCAGATATAATTTAGATCTATTTCTTTCCGGCTTCTATCTATCGGAATGTCAATAGTTGAAAATTCATTTGCCGGTGATTTATATTTTGAAGAGGATAACCGGTAATTAAGATTTAATTTAGTAAAGCCATAATCGTCGGAGACTCTAGCAAATAACGGCAAGCGGTTATCATTTGCAAGATCAACATCTTTACCAGGATTAATGATTTCTATTGAAGGATAGGAATCGGACAGAGCTTTTACAGTATAAATAATAGGTGAAGAATTCCGGTTGCCGTAAATATCGGTTAAAATTATTTTGTAATTTTTATCTTTTGAAACTTTAAAGTTCCCTTCTGCATCTTCTGCCTCCACGTTTAATTTTACAATTGTCGAATCGTTAAAAATTAATTCGGCTTCCTTTAATTTCTTTGTAGAAGAAAGCTTGACATCTACTTTACTTCCCGCCAGTGCACTTATGTTTCCATTATCTGTTTGTAAAACAGGGGGAATCCCTGAATATGAAGGGGAATGAATGGTAACGGAAAGCATTTTTACAATTGGCCTGTCGACTGCTTCGACATAATATTCATCACTTTTAATATCTTCCGCAGTGGCGAAATATCTGAAGCTGTTCCTTACAGCTCTTAATTTATATTCATAGCTTCCAAGAGAATCAGGTTTTAATGTATTTAATTCAAAATGAGTCTGCTCCGTATCCTTAATACCCAGGTAAATTTCTTTTAATTTTGCTCCGTCTGTTCTAACAGTTATGTTGACATCATCACCCTTTGTAATCTGCAGATTACCTGGTTCAATTTCAAAAATAAATTTCGGCGGCTGAATAAAATCCTGGTTAAAATTTATTAGCCGGTTTGAAGCAGCTTTAAGTCCCGGAATAAATGTAAATAATGCAAAACAAAATATTATTACTGATCCGAAATATGAAAGAAGCTTTTTAGCTTTATTAAAATTGATAATAGATTCAAACTTTATCTCCTTGGTTCTTTCATAGATGTGAAGAAATGCGGCATTAATTAATTTCTCTGAATATTTATAAGTTGAATTATCAACGCTTACAAGCTGCATTGCATTCAATAAGTCGTCTTTTATAGAAGGGAATTTCCTTCCGACTCTATCGGCTACTTTTTGATAATTTGTTTTTCTAAATATGTTAAAATACTTAAGTAAAGGAAGAACGAAGAGATATAAAAATGATCCTATAAAGAGGACTAATAAAACGAAGAATAAAACGGTCCGGACTTCAGAAGAAAAGTGCCATATCATTTCTAAAAATGTAAAAAGTGCAAATGTAACCACACCGATCATTACAGATGTTTGAATACCGAGGGAAGCGAATAATATATATTCTCTCCTGGT
Source organism: uncultured Bacteroidota bacterium (assembly GCA_963782475.1). Taxonomy (GTDB): domain Bacteria; phylum Bacteroidota; class Ignavibacteria; order Ignavibacteriales; family Ignavibacteriaceae; genus CAVQBP01. The sequence goes on along the minus strand of CAWAJW010000016.1, from coordinate 443,447 downwards.
TAATTTTTCAAGCTTATTGATTATTTCTTTATAATAATTGGAATCGTTCATTAAAATATAAAATGATATTAAAAACCTAAAAGTATAGGACTTTACTGCGACAATGCCCAAATAATTAAATTGGTTCCGAATTTCAGAGCTTCCTCCCTTTTTGCCGGGGGATCATTATGTACATCGGGTGAATCCCATCCGTCACTCGGGTTTGATTCATATGTATAATATACTGCTAAACGATTATTAATAAATATGCCAAAACCTTGCGGAGGTTTTCCATTATGCTCATGAATTTTTGGAACGCCGGAAGGAAAGTTATAAAAATCATGATAAAGTCCGTAACTAAAAGGAAGCTCTACCAATTCATTTTCGGGAAATACTTTTTTTATTTCCCTTCTAAAAGCTTTATCCAATCCGTAATCATCATCGACATATAGAAAACCGCCTGCGTTAAGATATTCCCTTAACCTTTCAACTTCATCTTCGGTAAAAACAATGTTTCCGTGCCCGGTTAAAAACAAAAATGGATAATAAAATATCTCATCGGATGCGAGATCAACAAACTTATATTCGGGATCGACCGAAATATCAGTATGAGCTTTAATATAATTTAAAAGATTAGGTTCTTCCGACTGGCCGTTATACCAATCTCCGCCGCCGTTATATTTAAGCCTTACAATCTGAAAAGCACCTTTCGATTGCGCTAAAACAGGGGGAATGAAAAATAAAATACTTAAATATAGAATTAATTTCTTCATAGTTTCTTAGGTTAATATATCGATGCAATTGTTCAATTTCAATTTATTAAAATCGGAATGAATTTGAATTACATAATAAATTGGAGTTACTATTTCAAGAGATATATTTCTATTGTTATATTTCGAATTAATATTTGGAGTTAAAAATGGAAAGAAAATACTGGCTCATAAAAACCGAACCGGATGTTTTTTCAATTGCGGATCTGCAAAAGAGTAAAGACCAAACAACGCACTGGGATGGCGTCCGGAACTACCAGGCAAGAAATTTTATAAGGGATGAAATGAAAAAGGGAGATTTGGTTTTATTTTATTACAGCAATACCGAACCGAATGCAGTTGTCGGAATCTGCGAGGTTGTAAAAGAAGGTTATGCGGATCATACACAATTTGATCCTGAGAATAAGCACTTCTTCCCTTCTGCTGATCCTCAAAACCCAATATGGTATATGGTTGATGTGAAATATGTTAAAGAATTAAAAAGACCTGTTACACTGCAGGAGATTAAAAAAAATCCGAAGTTAAAAAATATGAGATTGGTTCAAAAGGGAAACCGGCTTTCAGTGATGCCAGTTGAAAAAGACGAATTCGATGAAATTGTAAGAATGGGAGGAAAGTAAGTCAAAAGTCAAAATTAAAAATTCAAAAAAATCTTACATTTTGACCTTTGACTTTTGACATTTTCATTCTTTGTTTGTAAAAGCTATATTCTTTACCATATCTTTTGAATTATAGGGAGCAGGCGCCCCGCCTAAATATTTGTGAAACCATTCTAAATGAGCATTATAATATAAAGGCATAGATTTTACAAAATCCGGCCAGTGCCCGTCATTCTTAAAAATAATTAACCTGGAATCAATTCCTAAAGTCTGTAATGTTGTAAAATACTGAATGCTTTGTGTATACGGAACCCTGTAATCTTTTTGCCCGGTTAAAATAAGAGCCGGAGTAGCAAAATTTTTTACATAATTTGATGGAGAATATTTTTTATAATCATCAGAATTCCACGGCTGCCCTTTAAGATCCCAATTTACAAACCAAAGCTCTTCGGTTTCTCCCCACATTGATTCAAGATCAAAAATTCCCATCATAGAAGCCAGGCATTTAAATCTTTTTGTTTTAGCCTGAAACCAATCCATCATGTAGCCTCCGAATGACCAGCCCATTGCTCCTACTTTTGAAGTATCAACATATGGAAGCTTTTCAAGAGCATCCGTAACCTTCATTAAATCCTGGAAGACTTTTCCGCCGTAATCACCGGAAATTTCATTTGTGTAAGCCTGACCTCTACCCGTAGATCCATGCGGATTAGGAAATGCAACAATATACCCCGATCCAGGATAAACCTGCCAATCTCCTCTGAAGGAATCCATCCACTGCCCCTGCGGGCCTCCATGTACGTTTAATATTAATGGATATTTTTTCTGAGGATCAAAATTGTGCGGCTTAACAATAAAGACCTGTACATTTATACCGTCAGCTCCCGGAACCCATATTTGTTCGGCAGATTTAAAATCATACTGACTTAATATGTCTTTGTTAAAATTGGTTAATTGTTTTTCAGATTTATCTTTTATATTAAAAGAATATATCTCCTTTGGATTCCCTACTGAAGTAGCAACATAAAACAAATTATTTTCTCCAAGAGATAAATTAAAAGTTGATCTTTTAGGGAGCACTTCGTTAATTTCTTTCGATACAACATCAACTTTATAAATTGGAGTATAGCCTGAATCAGCAGCAGTAAAATAAATTGATCTTGAATCTTTGCTCCACACGAATTCACTAACCATGTTATCAAAATTTTCTGTTAGAACATTTATCTGCTTCGTCCTTCTATTATAAAGAGCAATTCTATATCTATCAGATTCATGCCCGGGCTGCTCCTGCATTTTATAAGCAATATATTTCCCATCGGGTGAATAAACAGGATTTCCATCCCAAGCTTTATTTTTTATGGTTATATCTTCTGGACTGCCTCCATTTACGGAAACAATATAAAGATCCGAATTGGTTGAATTTGTTTGAAATTTTTCCGGGTTATTTGTAAAACAAATCTCTTTGCTATCCGGAGAAAAATTATACCTTATATTTCCTCCGAGCTTATACATTGGTGAAGCTAATTCACTATGCACAATATCCGTATATTTTTTTTCTTTTAAATTATAAATGAAAATATGAGTTTCCTTTTGACCTATATATTCTGTCCAATGTCTGAATAATAAGCTGTCTGCAATATAAGCCTGCATTGGACCATCTTTAGAAGATTCTGAAATTCTTTTGTTACAGTCTTTATCTGTTCCGCATCCCGGATAAATTTCAGTTGTAAATGCAATCATATTTCCGTCAGGAGATAATACAGGTCTTATAATGTTTGTAGAATAATCTGTAACCTGTTCAATTTTTTTATCAGGAATTGAAATAGAATAGATTTGAGATTTTTTTAGGAAATATATTTTCCTCCCATTTATATTCCAGAATGGATTTGATTCACTTTCTTTGCTTTCAGTTATATTCTCCAAACCAGAACCGTCTTTATTGATAATATATAAATCGGAATTCGATTCTCCTTTCTGAAGATTATATTCAGTTGACTGAAAACAAATTCGGTCCCCGCCGGGAGATAAATCAGGTGAACTAATATCTTTTACCTTATAAAGTGTTTCAATTGTGAAGGGTTTTTTCTGGGAAAAAATAGATGAACAAGCAAAAAGCACAAATAATAAAAACATGAAATTTCTTTTCATTGCAAGCCTTTTTGAATTAAAAATAATGAATTGTTTTTTTATTCGATGAATTTCTCGTCACTGCTGTCCGCTCTTTCCAGAATTGATTGAGGTAAGGATTTTGAAGTTTTCGCACCAAGTTTTTTAATGTTTTCAACACTGGATACCAAATTTCCTCTTCCGGTATATAATTTTTTCATCGCATTTTCGTAGCTGCTCTGCATGGTGTTCATTCTTTTACCGAGTTCAATTAAATCGCTAATTAATCCTTGAAACTTATCATACAATGCACCGCTTTGTTTTGCAATTTCCAGCACATTATTATTCTGATATTCCTGCCGCCATATATTTGCAATTGTTCTTAAAGTTGCAAGGAGTGTAGAAGGACTCACTATTACTATGTTCTTATCGAAAGCTTCATTAAAAAGCTGGTTATCATTTTGAATTGCTAGGCTGAATGCCGGCTCTACCGGCATAAAAAGAAGCACAAAATCCAGGCTTTTAATCTGGTAGAATATTCTGATAATTTTTTGAACTTAAATCCCTGATATGTCTTTTAATTGATGCAATATGTTCTTTTAATGAATTAGATTTTTCATTCTCATTTTCACTTGAGGAATAATTCTCATAAGCTAACAGCGAAACTTTTGAATCAATTACCAGGCACTTATTATCCGGAAGGTTTACTATTACATCGGGCTGCAGTCTTCTTCCTTCTTCATTTGTGAAATTTTCCTGAATCTTGTATTCTCTTCCTTTTACAAGACCAGATTTTTCCAGGATGCTTTCAAGAATAAATTCACCCCAATTCCCCATCGTTTTAGTTTCCCCTTTTAAAGCGTTGGTAAGATTGTTCGCTTCTTTTGCCATCAGCTGATTTAAATCTCTCAGGCTTCTTAATTGTTCAGCCAATGAAGCTCTTTCTTTAGAATCAGTTATATAAACTTCATTCACCTTCTTTTCAAACTCTTTAATTTTTTCCCCTAATGGTTTAAGAATCTGATCAAGGTTCTCTTTATTCTGAAGTGTGAACTTACTGCTTTTTTCTTCTAAAATTTTATTGGCAAGGTTTTCAAATTCAGCTGCAAATTTTTCCTGAAGCTTTTCGGTTTCTTCTTTTTGTTCAGCTAAAGTTTTTTGAAGATTACCGTAATCTGCTTTTAATGAAGAAAAAGATGAATTCAAATCAAGGACTTTTCCTCTCTCGGTATTTAATTCGGCGGATAAATTCCTATTCTGCTCTTCGAATATTTTCGTCCTTTCTTCGGCAACATCTATTTTACTTTTAAATTTGGATTTTAAAACAAAAAGTGTAAATATTGAGCCTGTTATCAGGCCAATTAATATGAATAAAATTTCCATCAGTTATATTTGTTAATTCTTATTACTAAAATATAAATAAGCAGAGATAATTTAAATCCAATATTGAAAAGAAGAGTGCAAAATCTTATTCTTAATCTAAGAAAGGTAAGATCATGTTAAAGAAAAAAATTATAATCATTCTGCTTTTACAGTATATATTCGGCTTTACTTCATACCCGCAAGTTTATGAAACCTACAAGAATTTAAAAACCAGCTATATTCAGCTAAGCGGCGATTTATTCAAAGATGTTCAGCTTTCAGGAATTTTCAGTGATTCTAAAACTTTTGTGGATGCCGTCCCAAAACGTAATCCGGTATATATAAAATCCTTGTATGATTCCGTTAAATCCTTGCCGGATTTTGATTTGCGGCAATTCGTATATGCTAATTTCAATATGCCAAGCGGAACGGATACAATAAAAGTTTCTCCAGATAAATCCATGGAAAACCATATTGAAGATTTATGGGAACATCTTGTGAGAACTCCTGATGGAGTAAATGTTAACAGTACTTTAATCCCCTTGAAATATCCATACATTGTCCCTGGGGGAAGGTTCAGAGAAATTTATTATTGGGATAGTTTTTTTACAATTCTCGGACTATTAGCAGACGGAAAAATTTCAACAGCAGAAAATATGGTTTACAATTTTGCGTATTTACTCGATAAATATAAGATGATTCCAAACGGCAATAGAATTTATTATTTAACCCGTTCTCAGCCCCCTTTTTTTTCACTTATGGTTGATGCAGTCTGCAAATATAAAAAAGATTACTCATGGGGACTTCAGTTCCTTGATAATATGGAAGCGGAATATTCTTTCTGGATGAACGGACTTAATAAAAGTAAAGATAAAAAATCTTCTGAAAGGGTTGTAATACTGGGTGAAGGTGAAGTTCTGAACCGTTATTATGATTTTGATGATGTTCCCCGGGAAGAATCGTATAAAGCAGATTATGATAATTCAAGTAAAATTAATAAAGATAAAAAGTCTAAGTTTTTCAAAAATATTAGAGCTGCTGCCGAATCGGGCTGGGATTTTTCAAGCAGATGGTTTGATGATCAAAAATCCCTTACCGAAATAAATACTACCGACATTTTGCCTGTTGATTTAAATTGTCTTTTATATTTCCTGGAAAACAGGCTGGCGTTCTTTTACGGACTAAAAGGGGAAAATGAAAAGAGTAATTTTTACCAGGAGAAAGCCTTAAAGAGATTAAATCTCATCAATAAAATATTCTGGAATAAAAAAGAAAAATTTTATTTTGATTATAATTGGCAGACAGGAACTCAAACAAAAGTGATTTCTTTAGCGGCTTGTTTTCCTTTATATTTTGGAATAGCGAAACCTGAATATGCAAAAGCGGTTGCAGAAAAAATAAAATCATTATTATTGAAACCCGGCGGATTAGTTACAACTCTTAATGAAACCGGGCAGCAGTGGGATGCACCTAACGGCTGGCCTCCTTTACAGTGGATCGCAATAAAAGGATTAAGAGAATATTCCCTGAATTCTTTAGCTGATATAATAAAAGAAAGATGGCTTAAACTAAATGAAAATGTTTATAAACGTACTGGTAAAATGCTTGAAAAATATAATGTTGAAGATATTAATCTGTTCGGCGGAGGCGGTGAATACCCGCTGCAGGACGGTTTTGGCTGGACAAATGGTGTTGCCTCAGCCTTAATAAAAAATTATGATCAGAAATTCTTAATTAAAAAGTAGTTGTCAATCTTTATATTTAATTTTGTAGAATTAGTAAGATCAGTCTTTAAATTAAAATGAACTTTCAAAAATGAAAATAATAGAATCTGTTCCGAACCTAAGTGAAGGAAGAAACGAAATTGTTTTGGAAAAAATAAAGAATTCTTTAAAAGGAATTCCTAACTGCAGGATGTTGAATTTTGAACCTGATCATGATTACAACAGAGTTGTGATAACATTCGCCGGCGATGAATCGGGGATTTTAGAAGGTGCATTGGCAATCAGCAGAATTTCTGCACAGGAAATCGATATGAGATTTCATAAAGGAGAACATCCCAGAATCGGGGCAATTGATGTTGTTCCTTTCATACCGATCAAAAATACTTCGATAGACGAATGTGTAAAAATTTCAGAGCAATATGGAAAAATTATTGCAGATGAATTAAAGGTTCCTGTTTTTTTATATGAATCATCTGCCAGGAAACAGGAAAGGATTAATCTTTCAAATATCCGCAAAGGTGAATATGAAGGCTTATCAGAAAAACTGAAAGATGAAAACTGGCAGCCCGATTTCGGAACCGCCGAATTTAATTCCAGGCTCGGTGCAATAGTAACCGGCGCACGGTTTTTCTTAATTGCTTATAATGTTAATATTCAAAGTGATGATGTTAAGTTTGCAAAAGAAATAAGTGAAATAATCAGGGAATCCGGTATCCCCAAAAAGGATAAGGAGGGGAACCTTTTAAAAGTAAACGGACAATTAGTAAGAGATGAAGGCAGGTTGAAAAATGTGAGAGGCATGGGAGTTAAACTGGAAAAATATAATATCACTCAAGTTTCAATGAACTTAACTAATTATAGTGTTACACCTTTACATTTGGCATTTGAAGAGGTAAAAAAGGAATCAGAAAGACTTGGAGTTAAAGTTTCCGGCAGTGAAATAGTCGGGCTTGTACCATTGGAAGTTTTATTACAGGCAGGAAGATTTTATGCGCAAAATCAAGAGATGGATGAAGACAACCTGGTAAATTTAGCCATCGATAAATTAGGTTTAAATGATATAAGACCTTTTAATAAACAGGAAAAAATTATTGATTATCTGATAAAAGACTTCACTTAAATTATTCTTCCAATTTAAATTATCGTTAATAGAGAAAATCCGTTTGGACAACAAATTTAGATTTTAACATGAGGTGTGATATGAAAGGATTCTTTTCATATTCATTATTTGTTATATTTATTTTATTAAATATTGAATGCGGAAATAAAAATAAAGAAGCAGGGAATAGTTCATCAGGTACGAAATGATTCGTTAAAAATTAAAACTATGATGATTTCTTATAAAAGCGGTAATGATACTGTTCATGCATACCTCGCTATGCCGGAGGGAAACGGACCTTTTCCCGGGTTAATTGTAATTCATGAATGGTGGGGATTAACAGATTGGATTAAAGATAATGCTGCTTCATTCGCCGATGATGGTTATGCTGCGCTTGCAATAGATCTATACAGAGGTAAATCTACATCTAATCCTAAAGAAGCGGCGGAACTTTCAGGAAATGTACCTCGAGAAAGAGCCATTACCGATTTAAAAGCTGCTTATAATTATCTGCAGAATTTGCCCAATGTTGATAGTGAAAAAATAGGTTCAATCGGATGGTGTATGGGCGGCGGCTATTCTTTACAGGCAGCTTTAAATATCCCTACTCTCGATGCCTGTATAATTGCATACGGCAGATTAACTGATGATATAAATGAAATTAAAAAAATAAATTGCCCGGTGTTGGGTATTTTTGCTGAAGAGGATCCTAATATTACTCCGGTAAAAGTTCATGAATTTGAAAGTCTTTTAAGAGATACAGGGAAAGAAAATCATATTATTATTTATCCCAAAGTCAGCCATGCATTTATGAATCCGGGGAACAAAAAAAATTATAATGATTCAACAGCAAATGAAGCCTGGAATGAGATATATTCTTTTTTAGATGCAAATTTAGCTGAGTAAAATGATCTAGAAAAAGATATTAAACTCAATTCTTTTAATGAGCATATGACAATAAAACATATCTTTTTTACAAACAATTCGCTTGCGGATTAAATCGCTTCATATACAATTTATTCTGAACAGGTTTGTCCAAAACATAACTGACGCAACAAATTTAGTCTTTCTATAAATTTTAAATTTTGTAAATTTACGTTTCACTATTTGATTGATTTTACCTTATAAACAGTATTCAAGGAGAAATAATGAAGTTAAATAAATACAGCAGCAGGTTAACAGAATCACCTTCCCAGGTCGGTTCACAAGCGATGCTTTACGGTATCGGATTAACAGATGAAGATATGAAAAAAGCCCAGGTCGGAATTGTCAGCATGGGATGGGAAGGAAATACCTGCAACATGCATTTAAATGATCTTGCAAAGGAAGTAAAAAAAGGCGTAGTAGATGCCGGTTTAATCGGATTTATTTTCAATACAATTGGTGTAAGTGATGGAATTTCGATGGGAACCGAAGGAATGAAATATTCTCTTCCTTCCAGGGATATTATTGCTGATTCAATTGAAACGGTAATGCATGCCCAATGGTATGATGCTCTAATAGCTTTACCTGGGTGCGATAAAAATATGCCCGGTTCAATTATGGCAATGTCACGAATAAATAGACCTTCAATCATGATTTACGGTGGAACCATAAAAGCAGGTCATTTTAATGGTCAAAAGCTTGATGTTGTTTCTGCCTTTGAAGCATACGGAAAATTTCTTTCACATGAATATAATGAAAAAGATTTGCACGATGTATTATGCCATGCCTGCCCCGGTGAAGGAGCCTGCGGCGGAATGTATACTGCAAATACAATGGCAACAGCAATTGAAACTCTCGGCATGAGTCTTCCATTTAGTTCTTCCACTCCCGCAGTAAATAAGGAAAAAATCGGAGAATGTTTTGATACAGGAAAAGCAATTTTAAATCTTCTAGAAAAAGATATTAAACCGAATGATATTTTAACAAAAGAGGCTTTCGAAAATGCAATTACAATTGTAATTACTTTAGGAGGTTCTACCAATGCAGTTCTACATTTAATCGCAATGGCAAAAGCAGCAAAAGTTAATTTAACTATTGATGATTTTCAAAGAATTTCGGACAAAGTCCCTTACCTTGCAGATTTAAAACCAAGCGGGAAATATGTTATGGAAGATCTTCATGAAGCTGGCGGTGTTCCTGCAGTTCAAAAGCTTCTTTTAAAGGAAGGTTTTCTGAATGGGAGCTGTTTGACTGTTACAGGAAAAACAATTGCGGAAAATCTTGAAGCTGCAGGGGATCTGAAGAAAGATCAAAAAATAATTGCACCTTTATCAAACCCTATAAAAAAGACAGGACATTTAAGGATTTTATACGGCAACCTGGCAAAAGAAGGAGCTGTTGCAAAAATAACCGGGAAAGAAGGTTTACTTTTTACCGGCCCGGCAAAAGTTTATGATTCGGAAGAAGAATCTTTAAAAGCAATTGAAAATAATGAAGTAGTACCCGGTGATGTCGTGGTAATTAGGTACGAAGGCCCTAAGGGAGGACCGGGAATGAGGGAGATGCTTTCAATTACTTCTGCTATTATGGGGAAAGGTTTAGGAAAAAGTATAGCTTTAATTACAGACGGTAGATTTTCCGGGGGAACACATGGTTTTGTAGTCGGACACATTACCCCGGAAGCTCAGGATGGCGGAACTTTAGCTCTTATTAAGCATGGGGATATAATCACTATTGATGCTGAAAAAAATAGTATTGATGTTGAAGTAAATAATAATGAACTTGAAGAGAGAAGAAAAAAATGGGTTATGCCGGAATACAAAATTAAAAGCGGAAGCCTTTTCAAATATATTAAAAATGTTTCGTCAGCATCCCAGGGCTGTGTAACCGATGAGTTCCCTTTATAAACATAGGAGATATATTTATGAAATTCTTTAAAAGAAGTTCTTTCATATTTACCGCCGGAATTATAATATCCCTTGTTATTTTTAACGGCAGTTATCCCGCCGGTGAAAAATCCGCAGGCTCAGAGGAGGAACTTATTAAAGCAGATAAGGAATTTTCAGAAAAATCTATCAAAGAGGGAATAGCATCTGCATTTATAGCTTATGCCGATGAAGATGTAATTTTAATGAGAGATAAACAGTTCCCAATCATTGGCAAAAAGGGATTGGAAGAATATTATTCCAAAATTAAAAAGGGTAATGCTAAATTGGAATGGACTCCGGTTAAAGCTGTTGTTGCCAATTCCGGGGAGCTGGGTTATACTTTTGGAGACTGGATTTATACGGCAAAAAGTTCTAAAGATACGGTTTATGGAAACTATGTAACTATCTGGAAAAAACAAAAAGACGGCAGCTGGAAATTTATTCTGGACGGTGGGAATACAACACCCCCGCCTGCCGCAAAGGATTCAAGTAATATTTGAAAACATTTCTTTTAATTCTAATTTTATTATCTTCTGCTATTCCTGCTCAGGATTATCATAAATATCTTTCTGAAGGAGATTCTCTTTATTATAATTTTAAAATTGAAGAAGCATTCCTTGTTTATAAAAAAGCATATGATACTTAATCCTGATAATTATTATACTCTATTAAATATGGCTAAAATCTATAATGCTGTTGGTGAATTAAAAAGGAAAGAACATAAGCAGGATGAAGCTAAGGAAGATTTCAATATAGCAATAAATTTAACAGGGAAATTACTAAATACATTCCCTGACAGTTCTTTATCATATACGTATGCTGCAATTTCATATGGCAATCTGGCAAGACTGACAGGCGGAAAAGAAAGATTAAATTATGCAAAAGAAATAGAAAAGAATGCCAAGAAAGCAGTTGCACTGGATTCAAATAATGCCCTTCCTTATATTATTTTGGGAGCTTTCTACAGGGAAATAGCACAGCTTAGCTGGATTGAAAGGATCTTTGCTAACATGCTTTATGGAAGTGTACCAGATGGAAGTCTGCAGGATTCCGAAAGAATGCTGAAAAGGGCTTTAAGAATTAATCCCAAAATTATTACCGCCAACTTTCAAATGGCTTTAACTTACATGGCTATGAATGATAGTGGCAAAGAGAAAGAATACTTCCAAAAGGTATTATCACTTCCTTTATATGATTTTAGAGATCGGTATTTAAAGGAGAGTGCTGAAAGATTCTTAAAAAGAATTAATGAGAATAAATCTTGATTGGAAGAGATGACATCTTTCTAAAAGTTATTGACAATCAAACTTGAAAAGGAAAGATGTCATCCTTATTGAATATTTTATGGTAAGCTGTTCCTCATCCCTTTTACTGCATCAATTTTTAATTTAACCCGCACATTCCTGAAGCACATCCGCCGGAAGATGGAATATCGCAATTTCCAGACGCGCAGCTGTTTCCTGAATAACCCGTCTCGCCTATTGAAGCACTAAAAGTTGATAATAGTTTTTTATTTTTTGAGGAATTACATTTCGGGCAAATTACCTCGCTTTTATTTTCTGAGGATTTGTGAAGAACTTCATACCTGGTTCCGCATTCCTGGCATTTATATTCGAATATCGGCATTAATATTATCTCCTTTGGTTTTATATAATTATTTGAGGATTTAAAATTATTTTTGATTTTGCAGAATTTGAAATTAAACATCCTTTTTCAGATTTATCCAAAATCCTTAAAGTTTTTTCTTTCTGTTTTTCATCTTTAATTTTTACAACCGGTTTAAGTTCAACTTCTGAAATCATAAACTTTCCGTCAACTTTTTCCAGTTTGCCTGTAGCTTCCGAAGTAAATGAAACAAATTCCAGATTGGAATTTTCTGCAATTGCAAGGAAAGTTGTCATTAAACAAATATTTATTGAAGCAACAAATAAATGTTCAGGCGACCAAATATTGGGCACGCCATTCTTAAATTCAGGCGGGGTTGCTACTTTTATTGAAGGGAATGCAGGTGAAGTTAATTCCCCTATTCTTCCTTCTTTCCATTCTACTTTTGTTGAATAATAATGAACATCATCCATAATTAATCCTATTTAGTCATTATTAAGTCCCAATGCATTCAGCAGCCTTTCATGCGCTTCATTGGGAAGATTTATGTTATATTTCCTGTAAAATTCTATTGTCTGCTCGACAGTGTTAAAATAATTTTTACAATCATCACATTCATCCAGATGATTTTTTATAGCCATACATTTTTCAGAATTAAGATCTTCACCCAGATTTTCACATATATGATCCATTACCGTTTTACAAGTAACTTTTTGTACACTCATGATTTAAATGCCTCATTAATTTCTTTTCTTAAAAATGCCCGTGCTCTATGAAGCCTTGATTTAACCGCAGGAACAGTGAGTTCTGTTATTTTTCCTGTTTCTTCAGTAGATAAACCTTCCACATCTCTAAGTAAAAATACTACCCTGTAATCCGGAGACAGCTTCTGAATAGCATCATCAAGTATTTTTCTTAACTCCATATTTTCAATTGATTTATACGGCAGCGACTTCCAATCAGCCACATATTTATCTTCAACCAGATCTTCTTCATTTTCGAGTGAAACAAATCGATTCTTCTTTTTTCTAACCTCCATCAGGCAATGGTTAGCAACAATTCTATAAAGCCATGTTGATAATTTCGATTTCCCGTCAAATTGATGCAGTGACTTAATCATGCTGAGAAATGTCTCCTGCATTATATTTTCTGCTCTAGCCGGATCCCTGCAAATTTTAAAAGCAAAATTATAAATTGTCTGCTCATATTTCTTTACAAGTTCGGTTAAAGCCTTTTTATCACCGGCTTTAGCCTCTTCTATCAATTTTTCTTCGTCCATTAGATGTACAATATTTTTAAAAGATTCATGCAAAATTAAACAATTTTTGAGTGGGAAACTTTCTGCCGGAACTCAAAATTTAAAAAGTTATAATTAAAATATTATGATAGTTTTTAAATTTTGCCCGTTTGGCTTGTAGCATTTGACCTTATATTAATTTACCCGGGAGAAAAAACCGGTTTCTTTCAGTTCAGCTTATAATTCTTGCTCAATGCCAATTTCAATTAATCTTTTCTATCGATTTCCAGACTTTTCCACAAATACCAGCTGGCGATTGTGTTGTACGGCGACCAATTATTTTCTTTGGAAATTTTATATATTCTTTTTTCATCCGGCAGCTTCCTAAGTCTGTAAACATTCTTCACTGCTCTTCTTATACCAAGATCATTAACAGGCAGAACATCTGGACGTGACTAGAGTAAAAATTAAAAACATCTGAACTGTCCATTCCCCTATCCCTTTTACTTTAGTTAATTCTGAAATTATTTCCGAATCGCTTTTTCTTAATTAATTCCTTTAAGACTATTTCTTTGTTTAAAATTTTTTCAGATAAATCTTTCACATATTTTGTTTTGGCATTTGATAATCCCAATTTTCTCAATTCAATATCTGGTGTATTAAATATTTTTTCCGGCTGAGGTCTGCCATCAAAGTAATTAATAAACTTTTTATAAATAGTTCCTGCAGCATATGTAGAAAGCTGCTGTCCGATTATTGCTCTTAGTAATGTATGATAATATTTTTTTCCCGGGGCAAGATCGCATTTACCGCAAGCTGAAATAATTTTCCCGAGATGCTCATCATTAAATGAAAGATGTGAGATTCCGTTTTCTATTTCTATGGAATTCATTATTATTATAAATTAAATTGTTAAATTTATTTTTATGTTTCAGAAATATTCTTAAATTAATATTAATCCTTGAAAAATAATCTTATTATTCAGAGTTAAGCTGAAAATAAATTCTGAAAATTTTTTAGATCAAATAGTTACGTAGAGTAAAATATTTATCAAATTATTTCAGGTAATTTAGGAATCTTCAGATTAGGTATAAAGTTTAATCTTATAAATTACTTTCGTTATCTATAATAAACATTTATATTCAAACGGGGTTAGTTAAAATGGAACAGCAGAATAAGTCTATTGCTACCGGTGAGAAGCTAAAATTTGAGGATATGGATCTTTTATATGAAAATATTCCAAAAGATAATTTTACACATTCTCTGGATGATTATTTTATTTCCTTAAATGCTTTCTTGAAATTTTTATCCGTAAATATAGAGCATTCAACCAATTTGATAGAGAACTTACTGAAACATTTGGAAAATAATGATAATCGTGAAGATGTCGGCATCTTATTACATGCTGCAGAAAATGAAAATAGTTCCGTCAAAAATTTTATAGTTTTATTATCAAACTTTTTTGAACGCAAAGATGACCTGGAGCTTGAAAATGAAAAGTTTAATAAGATAATGGATGATATTTTAATAAGACTTGCAGAATATACTGAGTCGAAAAAGATTAGCATCTTCAGAAAATTCAGCGAGGATGCGGGTGTAAAAATTAATAAAGAGCAGTTCTACCTTGCTTGTCTTCAAATCATAAAAAGCTGGTGTGAGAATATTACTGAACACTCGAAAATCTATATAACCACAAAGAAAAACAATGAGAAAATTGAAATAGAATTAAGGGACAGCATTTCCGGCATTCCTGATGAAATTCTTAAATATATTTTTGAACCGTCTAATCCTTTAGAGCATGAATGGGAGTTCGGACTTGTTTTAGCTAATAAAATAATTAATGATCATAATGGTAAAATATCAGTAAGCAGGTCGGAAGAATTAAATACATTAACCATTACTTTGCCCGCATTTGAAGAGAATGAATTTAACAATCTGATTAATGAAAGAGTCATTTAGATCTGGTTATTTCCAGTTGATTACAAATTGATATGAAATATGATTTAATTACTATTCTCGGCCCAACCGCGGTAGGCAAAACAAACCTTGCAGCAAAACTTGCGTTCCGTTTCAACGGAGAAATCATTTCCGCCGATTCACGTCAGGTTTATAAGGGAATGAATATAGGGACAGGCAAGGATTACAATAATTATTTTGTAAACGGACATAAAGTTAATTACTATTTAATTGATATAGTCGAACCTTACGAGGAGTTTAACCTTTTTTTATTTAAAGAAAATTTTTTAAAATCTTTTGAAAGTATTAAGGAAAAAGGGAAGCTTCCTTTTCTAGTCGGAGGTTCCGGTTTGTATTTGAGCTCCGTTCTGCAGAAATATGAACTGCAAAAAGCCGGTTTTGAATCGGCCGAATATGACTATTTGAAAAAGCTGTCGCATGAAGATTTAAAAGAACAATTAAAAGAATTAAATTTTAATCTGCATAATTCAACCGACCTTACTGAAAAAGAGAGAACTATAAAAGCAATTATAGTTGAAAAGACAAAAACTCTGGATTCAACTCCTTCCCCAGAAATTAATTCTTTAAATATCGGGATAAGATTATCGAGGGAAGAAATAAAAGCAAGGATTACAAAAAGATTAAACGAACGCTTAGAAGCCGGAATGATTGATGAAGTAAAAAAGTTAATCGATTCAGGAATTAGTTTTGACAGGCTAAATTACTTCGGATTGGAATATAAATATATCGGCCTGCTCTTGAAAGGTGAATTGAACTTTAACGATGTACAGCAGAAATTAAATAGTGCAATACATAACTTTGCTAAAAGACAGATGACATGGTTCCGTAAAATGGAAAAAGAGGGAATTGAAATAAAATGGATCGACGGGCAGGATTATGAAAGCGCAGTTAATATTATAAAAAATGAATTGCAGCTATGAATGATCTTCCTGAAAAGGTTGCTACATACTTATTAAAATATGCTTATCCTAACTGGAAACTTGAATATAATAATACTTCCAAAATCAATACCGTAGTTGTTATCCCCGCCATTTCAGAGTATAATAGTTTATTTCCTCTTCTTAATTCACTATCAAAAAATGATAATAAATATTTTTCCTCAACACTTATATTATTTGTAATCAACAATACTTTTCAATCCGGTACGGAAATAAAAGAAAACAATCAGAAATGTATTAAACAGATTCGCAATATAATAAGAAAGGAAATCGATTCTTTACTTACCAGAAAAGTTATTTCAGCAGGTTTAATTTTAGGACTTGTTGACGCAGCATCAAAAGGGAATGAATTACCTGAAAAAGATGCCGGAGCAGGGCTCGCCAGAAAAATAGGAATGGACCTGGCTCTTACAGCTTTTGATTATTCAACAGGCGAAAAAAAGATCATAATCAGCCTGGATGCCGACTGCACTGTTAAAGAAAACTATTTAACCGACATAATCGAAAATTTCAGTGAGAAAAATCTTTCTGCAGCAGTTATTAAGCTGGAGCATAGAATTGAAGAAATGGAAACCGCCGCTGCTATTATCTGCTACGAAATATTTATAAGGTACTATGTTTTAGGATTAATGCTGGCAAATTCTCCTTTTGCTTTTCATACAGTCGGTTCAACAATGGCTTTTGATTATGAAACATATATCAAAGCCGGAGGAATGAATAAACGTAAAGCCGGGGAAGATTTTTATTTCCTTGAAAAAATAGCTAAAAGGAAAAAGATAGAACGGATCAACTCTACTACTGTCTACCCTTCTTCAAGAGTGTCATGGCGAGTTCCTTTTGGTACAGGTCCAAGAATTAAAAGATTTCTCAGTAAAGTTAGAGATGAATATCTTTTATATGCTCCGGAGTCTTTTATAATCTTAAAAAAATGGCTGGAAGAATTTAATAAACCAGTCGTTTTATCTTCACGGGAATATCTCAGGATTACTAAGAATATTCACCCGGTTTTACATCAATTTCTTATATTAAATAATTTTAGTAATTCATGGGATAAAATATTAAAGAATTCAAAATCAGAAGCACAATTAGAAAAGCAGAAAACCGATTGGTTTGACGGCTTCCGGACTTTAAAGCTTATTCACTATTTAAGAGATAATATTTACCCCTTAATCAATATGTTTGATGCTCTTGATAATATTCTTTCCTTTTTTAATTATAAAACAAAAATAGAAAGAAGACCAAATGAAATTCCGGGGATAAAAGATCAAATTGTTTATTTAAATATCTTAAGGGATTTGACCTGAGAATGATTATAAAAACCCGAACCGATGAAATACAAAATTATTTAACCGATGCATCTAACTTCAAAGGTAATTGCGATGCTGTTTATTTCCCAAATACAACCAGGGAAATTTCCGAAATATTGATCAATGCAAATAAAAGCAAAACGCCCGTTACAATAGCTGGAAATAGAACTGGGCTGGCCGGTGCATGTGTACCTCTTGAAGGTATAGTAATTTCAACTGAGAAGCTTAACAAAATTATTGAAATAAATGAAAAAGAGCTTTACGCAGTTTTGGAACCAGGGGTTATTTTAGCAGATTTCCAAAATGACCTTAAAGAAAGGAATCTTCTTTATCCGCCGGATCCCACCGAGAAAAATTGTTTTATAGGAGGGACAGTTGCGACAAATGCATCCGGTGAAAAGACTTTTAAATATGGACCAACAAGAAATTTCGTCATTGAACTGGAAATTGTTTTACCGGACGGAGAGACATTATTATTATCAAGAAAAGGAATCAAAGCTGATGATTTTTACTTAAAGCTCAAAACTCAATCCGGTAAAGTCTACGATGTTGATATTCCTGATTTTAAAATGCCGGGTACAAAAAATGCATCAGGATATTATTGCAAAAAGGATATGGATGCTATAGATCTTTTTATCGGTTCTGAAGGCACACTCGGGGTAATTACTAAAATAAAAGTTAAGCTTGTACCATACCCTGAAGATATTCTTTCCTCCGTTATTTTCTTTAATAATGAAAAAGACTCTCTGGCATTCATAAGAAAAGCCAGGGAAATTTCTTACAATACAAGAATAATCAGAGATCCTAATTCAATCGATGCTCTTGCATTGGAATTTTTTGATGAAAACTCTTTAAACTTCTTAAAGGAAGATAACAGCCGGATTCCGCTACATTCAAAAGCTGCTGTATGGTTTGAACAGGAATTAAATTCAAACGAAGAATTGCTTCTCGATAAATGGATAACTTTAATAAATAAATTTAATGGAGATGAAGAGAACGCCTGGTTTGCTTTTTCAAATTCCGATAAAAAAAATATTATGCAGTTTAGGCATTCATTACCGGAAAAAGTTAATGAATACATTTCTAAAAATAATTTAAGAAAGCTGGGAACAGATGTCGCTGTTCCTCATGATAATTTTGACGAACTTTATTTTTATTCAAAAAATGAAGTTGGAAAAGAAAATATTCCGCTATGTAGCATTCGGACATTTCGGAAACTCCCATATTCATCTTAATATGCTTCCTAAAGACAAAAAAGATTATGAGAAAGGAAAATCGATATATAAAAAAATTTGCAGTAAAGCTATTGAATTAGGCGGTACAGTTTCCGCAGAACATGGTATAGGAAAAATCAAGACCGAGTATCTTTTAGAAATGTATGGTGAAGAGAACTTAAAGAAAATGCTTGCTGTTAAAAGGACTCTTGATCCTAATTTTATTCTAGGAAAAGGGAATATATTCGATGAGAGTTTACTTTAATAAACCTAGTTTTTTATTTTTCAAGTGCGGCTTAAATTAACATGATGAAATATTAAATTTTTTTAAAATATATTATTAAAAAGTGTTCCTCAATTCCTTCTTCAATATTTTATAGTCAGGGCAAAATCTTTCAACAAGTTTCCAGAATTTGGAGGAATGATTCATTTCTTTTGTATGGCACAACTCGTGGATTATTACATAATCTATAACTTCTTTCCTAAACTGGATGAGCTTATAATTAAACGACAGATTGCCGTTTGAGGAGCAGCTTCCCCATCTGCTTTTTTGTCCCCTGATTTTTACTTCTTTGACCATAAATCCGAATTTTCCGGAAAGAAGCTTTACTCTTTCATGGAAATATTCTTTTGCAATTTTTCTTATATAAAAATGGTAAAGCTCCTCTTTTGTAATTCTGCTGTCGGCAGGACTTTCAACAGTTAAAACATTTTTATTAAGCCTGATTTTATGTTTTGTTAAAAAGAAATTGAAATTCTGTTCAACTTGTATTTTTTCACCAAACAGGTAAAATTCTTTTTTACCCGGCAGGGCGACCAAATTCCGCTGATATTTTTTTATCCAGTCGATTTTATTATTAAGGAATTTTTTCCCTTCCTCGATTGAATGTCTCTTCGGTATGATTAATTCCAGCTGGCTTGCAGATGTAATTCTTAACTGAAGGTATTTTGCTTTTCTGCTGAACCTGATCTTGTAGGTAAGTTCAGCATCATTAATATAAAGCTTGGCATAACTAATATTGTTCCTCATCATACAATTTCCTTTTCCTAACAATCTTTTCGATTCCTTTTACATTCGGATAAAAGAAATCCAACATTAATTCCTGCAAAGATAGTAGGGCTTTTATTCGCTCCTCAACAGATGCATTACGCCAATATTCTATTTCGGCATTTTCTGCCTCTTCGAAGCTATTATATTTCTGAATTATCTTTTCCATAAGTATTTAGCCATCTTAAGTCTTCTTTATCTTTTTGCCTGCTTGAAGTAGTTTTATTCTTTAATAAATCTTCCATAGAAATAAAATTTACATTTTTAATTTTACCTAAATCATGCACAAATTTATTCTTAAAAGCTTCATCAAATTCAATACCCGAAATCGAGGTTAAAATATCAATTCTTAAAGGCGGCCTTCCGAGCATCATCAATTGTTCTTTATCTATCATTTCTTCTACGGAAAGATTTATTTCAGAAAAGCCAAATTCATTTAATGCTTTTATCAAGCTTCCCGCATTTTTTATAGAAGGTCTGATCCAGAAATCAATATCCTGGGTAGTCCTTGGTCTCGAATGTATAGCAACAGCATATCCTCCAACTATAAGATAATCCACATTATATTTTTGAAGTAATGTTATAAAATCAATAAAGTCTTTAAATAAATTCATCTATTTAAAATTTTGTAAGTTGTTTTATCTTTAGAATCTTCTAAAACAATCCCAAGTTTATTTAACTTATCACGGATTCTGTCAGACAATATATAATTTTTTTCTTTCTTTAGCTCTGATCTTATATCTATTAGTAATTGGATAAGTTCATGAGGATTGACCTTTATTTGCTCTCCTTTTTGCAGACTGAGAACTAAAGCTTACAATTCCCAAAACATCGCGTGCTGTTTCATCTAAAAATTTTTTAGCTTGGTTTATAAACTTTATATTAATATTAGTATATTGATTAAAAATAATAATTCACTTCATTAATAAAGTTAAATATAACTGCGACTGCTTTTGAAGTATTAAAATCATCATCCATGGAATTTTCAAATTCGTTTTTAAATTTCCAAAATCAAATTCCGGATAAATGCCTTCTTTATTATTTGATTTTCTTTCGTCCAAGAATTCTTATCCACAAGATTATTTAACCTCTCCAAACCTTTTTCAGCAGATGATAAAAGATCATCATTAAAGTTTAATGGACCGGCATAATGTGCTTGTGCAAAAGCCAATCTTATTGCTTCTGCAGAATATTTTTTTAAAATATCTCTTGCAGTAAAAAAATTGCCAAGAGATTTTGACATTTTTTCATTATCAATATTAAGGAAACCGAAATGGATCCAGTAATTTACAAATTTCTTCCCATTAGCTCCTTCACTTTGAGCAATTTCATTTTCATGATGAGGAAAAATTAAATCATGTCCTCCAGCATGAATATCAAAAGTCTCGCCCAGGTGCTTGCAGCTCATTGCAGAGCATTCAATATGCCAGCCGGGTCTGCCGGCACCCCAGGGACTTTCCCAAAACGGCTCATTTTCTTTAGCTTTTTTCCAAAGAACAAAATCAAGCGGATCTTTTTTCTCAGTGTTAACTTCAACTCTGGCACCCGATTCAAGTTCATCAAGTTTTTTTCCACTTAGCTTTCCATATTCCCTGAATTTTTTAACATTATAAAAAACATTTCCATCTACTTCGTAAGCAAAACCTTTTTCTTCCAGCTCTTTAATCATCTTTATTATATCAGTAATATGTTCTGTGGCTTTCGGGAAGATATCCGCTTTTTTAATATTCAGTCTTCTTATATCTTCAAAAAAAGCATTTGCAAATTTTTCAGCTAAAGCAACAGCTTCAATTTTTTCTTCATTTGACTTCCTTATGATCTTATCATCAATATCTGTTATATTCATTACATATATGACGTTAAAACCTTTAAATTCAAGATATTTTCTTATAATATCAGACATAATAAAAGAACGTGCATTGCCGATATGGAAATAATCATATACTGTAGGTCCGCATACATACATTTTTACTTTATGCGCATTTATAGGTTTAAATTCTTCTTTTTGTTTTGTTAATGTATTATAAATAGAAAGCATATTTTTTTAATTTTTGTTTCTTAAAAATAACCAAAATTAATAAAATAGTTATGATAAGAGGAAAGTAAATAATACGGATTGGAAAATTTATTTCGGTTTCCGCTGCTGCGCAACAACAATTAAGCCCAGCATCCCAAGATCACCATATAAAAGTGGCGCCAGGATAGGAGCAAACACCAGCATTCTTTCAAGACTTATTTCACCTGTCCCTGCAAGATCACCTGAAAGATGAAATCCGAATCCCATTACTCCAATAATAATTGCGAAAATCATTGTCCAGAAATAAACCAGTTCATCCTTTTTGGACCATTTATCAGATAATGCAATCGTTAAAACAACCGAAGTTGCAAACAAACCAAACACGATAGCAATTAATTTATACGGACTATATCCATACTGTGCATGATCTATAATAGAAGTGACGGCACTTGCACAGAAACCTAAACCGACCAGCCACAAAAAATGTTTATCCCTTGATATCGGAGCATGAAACAAACCCAATCCGGGCACTTTTAAAACCCCCGGTTTATCATCAACTTCTTCTGTGATTGCATACAGTCCCAATAAAGAGATTCCTGAAAATGCTAATGGCGCTAATATTGGCGAACCAAAAACCAGCCATGCCCAGCTTAAATGACCTAACGGATTCAAAACGGCATTCATGTGAAATGCCATTCCTATAAAACCGACCATGATTCCGGTTACCATTAATAAAATATGAATTAGTGCAATTACTTTTTTCGGATTTGCCTGGAAAGAAATTATAAAACATGACATCGCTCCAATTGGGAAGAAATAAATCGGAATCCATTCATAGATGGGAACAAAACTATTAATTGAATGTGCAAGGGCAACATCTATCCCGGTAACAAAAAGATTTAGCCCGACAAAAATTAGTAACAACCGGTTTTTCTCCATAGGAAGACGAACATTTGCCAGATGAAATATTTCAATATTATCCATTATTTGGATCCCTTTCGATGTTCATCTCTTAATTTTACTGCATCTTCTTTTACTTTGTTTAATTGTTTTAGTAACGGATATATTCCATGCCATTGAACATAATCGGGTCCCTGCATATAAGCAGCAAATTTCGCTGATCTTCCGTAATAATGCCAAAGATCAAAAGCATCGAAACTTATTTGAGTTGCAAAAGGCTTTGTAGTTATGATGCCATCTTTTACTAAACTTTCAATAATATCGGAAGCTTCCTTTACTCTTTTATTAACAAATGCAGTTACACTGTCTGCCCTAGTATAAAAATCATTCACAAATTTCGGAGAGTGACAATTTGTACAAATAGATTTCATTGCTTCACGACCATTTACGGAATTGGGTCTATCGCTTGTAACAGCAGCAAATAAAAATTTAGACAATCTTTGACCAACATCATGTGTTGTCCCCTGGTTGCCGAAACCGCTGATATGACACGTTGCACACGTCGGAGCTGGCATATCTTCTGTAGTTAATCGGCCGGGCTTTTGATTCCAGTTCCATTTTTCACCTTCCGTTTTATACATAACACCGTGAGCCGACTCTTCATAGATTTCCATCTGAGGATGATCAGGCCCCAAATGACATTGTCCGCATATCTCCGGCTTCCTGACCTGCGCCAAAGAAAACTCATGACGCAAGTGGCATTTATTGCAATTACCAATGCTGCCGTCCGCATTCGGCTTACCAATCGAATGGCAGCTCTGGCACGCTGCAGGCGTTATAGAAGATCCTTCAATATCAAACAAAGAATTTCTTGTAGCAGTAATTATTCCGTTTGGTCCTCTATTGGCTTCCGGAATATTCTGCAGTAACAAATTTCTGCTGCTCGGGAGAAAAATCATCAAACCCGCTTAAAGCCATCCATGCAGGAGCAGCATGCCTGCTGTGATCGAATTGCCTTGATTCGGAAGGATGGCATTTCGCACACTGTTTTGGTGTAGGTGAAACGGTTATAAAAAAGCCTTCATGATCTTCTCCCATCGGATCCGATTTATCTACCACATGACAATCTGTACATTTTACACCGGACCTCGCCATTGTACTCACTGCAAATTGATTTACAATATCGGGGGAAACTCTTCTATGGCAGGTAGCACATTTATCTGCAGAATCAAAAACTACGGTTTTGGAACTATTTTCAACCGATCCATTTTCACCGCCGGTTGGCAGTTTAGTAAATAGATATATTATTAATAATATTGCAATTGTAGCAACTATTCCGACTATGAGGGTTTTTGGCAATTGATTTGGCATACCGACTCCGTTAGAGATTTATTCTACAATATTCTTAACTAAAGAAAGATAAAATAATTTAATAATAAATTGAAATTAAAAGTATATTCTGTTTTTTCGAGGAATTTTAATTATTAAAAAATTTAGAGCAGATGCTGCATAGTTTAACAACAGGCAACTTAACTTAACCTTTTAATTTTTCTAATAACTCTTTCATATCCCCGGGGAGTTCGGAATCAAACCTTACTTTTTCTTTTGTCCGAGGATGAATAAATCCTAATGTTTTTGCATGAAGAGCCTGGCGTTTCATTATTTCAAAAAGATTCTGTACCCGGTTTTTCATTTTAGGAAGTGAAGATCCATAGACAATTTCTTTCCCGCCATAAACAGGATCTCCAAAAACAGGATGATTGATAGATAAAAGGTGAACTCTTATCTGATGAGTTCTACCGGTTTCAAGATTCAGCTTAATAAGTGAAGCAAATTCAAACTCTTCTAAAACTTCATAATGAGTAACTGCATGCTTCCCTTCGGATTCACTGACTGTAAATTTTTTTCTGTCACTTTTGCTCCTTGTAATATTCTTGTCAATCTTACCATCCTTTTGCTCTAAATGCCCCCAGCATACAGCCCAGTATTCCCTTTCAATATTATGCCTGGAGAATTGATAAGCAAGCTTTGAATGTGTATAGTCATCTTTGGCTACAACTAATAACCCGCTGGTATCTTTATCCAGTCTGTGAACAATGCCGGGTCTCACGGGAAGATTAACACTACTTAAGCTCTTTGTATGATAAAGGAGAGCATTCACCAATGTTCCCGTATAATTTGCAAAGGCTGGATGCGCAACCATTCCGGCAGGTTTATTTACAATGAGTAAAAACTCATCTTCATAAATTATATTTAACGGGATTTCTTCCGGTTCAGCATTTTCAGGATGAGGTGCTACAGGATGAGATGCTTCAATTAGATCATTCGGCTGAACTTTATAGCTTGGTTTTACAGGTCTGCCATTAACAGTAACAAGATCAGCTTCAATTAATTTTTGAATTTTTGAACGGGTTGCATTTTCAATGCAGCCGGCTAAAAAGATATCCAGCCGTTCCTTCTTTTTTCCAGGAGGAACTTCAATCCGGTAGGTCTTTTCCTTTACCAGGTGGGTCATCTTTATCGATTTCTTTTTTGGTTAGAGCCTGTGATCTTAATTCTTTGTTCTCAAAATCTTCTTTGATCTCAATCTTATTATCAATTTCCGTAACGACAAAGTTTTCAGTCTTAGGTTTTTTGTAGAAAAAGAGTAAGATAATTACTCCTATAGTAACAGCTGCATCAGCTACATTAAATATAGGCCATCTTTCAAAATGTCTTCCGAAAATATTAATTTTAAAAAAATCAAAATCCAGAAAATCAACTACTCTTCCGTAAAAGAGAGGTGCATAACCATAAAAAATACCATAGAACATTCTATCAATAAGATTACCGACTGCACCGCCCAAAATGAAAGCAATAGCAAGCTTAAGGGAAAATTTTTGATCCCTGATCAGATAAAGATAAATCAGCAAACCGATGCTGGCAGCTAATGAAAAGATCGAGATCCATAATTTATAATTCAGCCCGGGATCAAATCCAAAAGCCATACCCGGATTTTCTATAAATGTTATTCTAAAAAAATTCCCGATAACCGGAATTTTTTCCCCGTCATACATCCCTTTATAAAATATATTTAAAAAAGGGATGGAAAAACCTTTTACTAAAATTTTGGTTAATTGATCGATGATTACAATAGTGAATGAAACAAGCAGAATTCTCAAACTATTCCTTGTTTTCTACTAAATCAGGAAGATGCCTTACAGGTTCAGCCACGACATCATTGGCTGAACGTTTATGGAAATTAAATAAAAGAAGAATAACTCCGACCGTAACTGCCATATCGGCAACGTTAAAAATATAATTTCCAAAAGTTCTATTGAATAAAAACAGATTAAACATTCTGAAATCAAAGAAGTCAACTACTTTACCATAAAATAAGGATGAGTATCCGTAAAAATAACCGTAGAAAATTCTATCCATCAGGTTGCCGAATGCGCCGCCGATAATAATTGCTATAGAAAGTCTCAGGCTAAAGCTTCTTTCTCTAATAAAAAAGAAATAAACCAGAAGCCCGAAAGTCGCAGCAATAGTAAATATGGAGATAATAAATTTAAAGTGAGTGCCAAAATCTATTCCAAAAGCTATCCCCGGGTTTTCAACAAAAGTTATGCTGAACAAATCCCCTATAACGGGTATCCTTTGCCCCGGGTACATTCCCTCGTGAAATATTTTTAAGAAAGGAATGGAAAATCCTTTTACTAAAAGTTTAGAAGCCTGATCGATAAAAAAAATGCCGAGTGATACAAAAAGTAATTTCAATCTTTATCCTTCAATTTTCTGTTCATCTTTTCTCTTGACGCTGCTTAATAGGCAAACATAGCTGGCTGTGCGGCACTGCTTCCAGCCTGGCTTTAGGAATAAGCGGACATGTATCGCATAAATGCTGCGGTTCATCAATACACTCTATGCAAATACCATATGTACCTGCATCAATTCTTTTTAATGCATCTTCCAAATAACCCAGGAACTTATTTTCCCTTTGTGCATATAGAAACGTCTTTTCTCTTTCCATTGCATCAGTACCTTGTTCAGCCATATGGAGCGAATATGGGGAATTTTCGTTGATATATTCTCCTGTAGTGGGATCAAGCATCTGATCTTTTAAATTTTGAAGCTGATCAATTATTTCATCTCTTTTTTCCAGAATGATTTGCCTGAAATGATCTAAATCCTTCTGGCTATATCCTTTTATTTTTTCCATCGCCTTGGCACGGATTTCCGCTGTGCTTTCAGTCTGAACTGTACCGGCGGCAGCTTTTATTTCATCTTTCTTTTTTATTTTTTTAGTCATAGTCCTTTTCTGTTTCTCTTTAGTGTCCGTGGATTTTTTAGGTGCCGTTTTAGCAGCTTTAATAATTTTAGCGGAAGAAACTTTCTTAGCAGCAGATTTTTTTATCGGTGATGATTTTCTAACCGCTTTTACCTTCGGAGATTTTACCTCGATCTTTTTCTTTTTTTCAGAAGCAGTGCCCGAAGAAGATTTCCTTGTAGGTTTTTTTGATGCTGCACTTTTAGTAGTTCTTTTAGCCATCTTATTAACTCTCCTTTTGGGAATTAATCTTTTCTAGTTGAATGGAGAATTCAAGTTCTCCAATTTTCCAATCTTGAGTAACTCCACCATTTAAATTATTATTTTTCTTTAATTCAAGCTGTATTGATAAATTTTCAGCTAGTGTTTCGTTAGAAATATAGCTGCTGAAAGAATTAACTGCATCGACCAGCTCCTTGCTGCCGGAAAATTTAATTCTTATTCTGTCCGTTACATCAAAGCCTGCATCTTTTCTCATATTCTGAATCCGGTTAACAAATTCTCTAGCCAAACCTTCAGCAATAAGTTCCTTAGTAAGCTCAGTGTCGATCGCAACAGTAACATCTTCCTCACTTTCTACAACCCAGCCGGTTATTTCAGAACTAACAATTTCAACATCTTCTTTTGATATTTGTATTTCCTCTCCATTTATATCAATTGATATATCTCCTGATTCAAGCTTATTAATTTCTGCAGATGAAAATGATTTTATTATATTCGCTACCTGATTAACCTTCTTTCCGAATTTAGGCCCAATAGATTTAAAATTAGGTTTAGCTGATTTACTCACAATTTCGGAATCATTATCAACTATAATCAATTCTTTTATATTCACTTCATCAAGGATAACATCTTTCATCCCGGAAAGTGCATCCTGCTTCTCTTTTTTCACTACAACCATAATTTTTTTAAGAGGCTGCCGGACTTTTAAATTTGCTTTAGCTCTCATTGCTCTTGTTAAATATACTACCTTTTGAGCAATTTCCATCTTCTCTTCAAGTTCTTTATCAATAAAGCCGGATTCGGGGAAAATGCTTAAATGTACGGATTCAAATTTTTCTTTATTTGTTACCGAATTCAAATTCTGATATAGATATTCCGAAATAAAAGGAGCAATGGAAGCGACAAGTTTACTAATATTTATTAAACATTCATATAAAGTTTGATACGCGGAAAGTTTATTCCTGTTCATTTCAGATTTCCAAAAACGTCTCCTGCATCTTCTGACATACCAGTTGGATAAATGATCTATAGTAAAACTGGAAACTGCTCTTGCTGCACGGGTCATATCATATTCATCCATCCAGCTTTTGTATTCTATAATTAAAGAATTTAATTTTGAAATAATCCAGCGATCTATTTCCGGTCTTTCAGAATAATCTACAGGGTTTTCTTTAAATTCGAATTTATCAATATTTGCATACAAGGCAAAGAAGGAATAAGTGTTTAATAATGTTCCAAAAAACTTTCTTTGGACTTCAATTAAACCTTCTTCGTCAAAAAGAGTCGGGCGCCAGGGCGGGCTGTTTGTAATCAAATACCATCTTGTTGCATCCGCTCCATATTTTTCAAAAAGCATAAATGGATCTACTGTATTCCCTTTCGATTTGGACATCTTTTGTCCACTCTTATCGAGTATTAATTCATTTACAACAATATTTTTGTATGCAACACTATCGAACAGCATTGTTGCAATTGCATGAAGCGTATAAAACCAGCCGCGCGTTTGATCAATTCCTTCGCAAATAAAATCAGCGGGGAAAGCATGCTTTTCGAACCAATCTTTATTTTCAAAAGGATAATGATATTGTGCAAAAGGCATCGCACCGGAATCGAACCAGACATCAATTAATTCAGGTGTTCTTCTAAAAATTTTTCCATTTCTTTCAAAAAGTATTTGGTCAACATAAGGCTTATGCAGATCAAGCTGCTGATAATCTTTTACCTGAATCCTTTTCCCGTCTTTTTCAATAAATCCTTCATTAAGTTCTTCAATGCTTCCAACCGCAAACATATCGCCGTCTTCACTAACCCAGATTGGAAGAGGAGTTGCCCAAAATCTATCCCTTGATAATGCCCAGTCTTTATTTTCTTCAAGCCAGTTGCCAAATCTTCCTGCTCCAACTTCAGGAGGCTGCCAGTTTATTGTTTTATTGAGAGCAACCATTCTATCGGCAATAGATGTAGTTCTTATAAACCAGGATTCTCTTGCATAATAAATGACAGGAACATCTTCATGACGCCAGCTAAACGGATATGAGTGAACGATAGTTTCTTTTTTATAAAGCTTATCTTCCTGCTTTAATTTGTATATAATATCTTTATCTGCATCTTTTACAAACAGGCCGGCAAAATCTGTAATTTCATTTGTAAAAAGGCCGGCTCTTGTAACAGGCTGAAGCATCGGCAAATTATATTTTTTTGAAAGTTCATAATCGTCCTGGCCGAAAGCAGGTGCAATATGTACAATTCCCGAACCGTCTTCGGTACTTACGAAATTACCAACAGTAACATAAAATGCTTTTTTATCAACTTTCAAATAGGTAAATAATTGTTCATAATTTATCCCTTCTAAATCTTTTCCTTTTATTTCTTCAAGGATTTCATATTCGCCTTCAATTACAGACAGCCTGTCCTTAGCCAGAATTAATTTTTTATCATTTGTTTTTATTTTTACATAATCGATATCACTTCCGACGGCAAGAGCAACATTCGAAATGAGAGTCCAGGGAGTTGTTGTCCATACAAGGAAACTGGAATCTGAATTTTTAATTTTGAAATAAACATAAACAGAAGGATCTTTTGTCTCTCGGTATCCAAGGGCAAGTTCATGTGAAGAAAGGACAGTTTCGGATTTAGGATCCTGCGGAACAATTTTGTAATCTTTATATATTAATCCTTTATCAAAAAGGGTTTTAAGAGCCCACCAGACTGATTCAATATAATTATTGGTTAAAGTTACATAAGCAGAATCAAGATCAACCCAGTAGCCCATCCTTGTCGTCATCTTTTCCCATAACTCAAGATATACAAAAACAGATTCACGGCAAGCCTGATTATATTTTTCCACACCGTATTCAACTACTTCACTTTTATGTTTTATCCCCAATTTTTTTTCAACTTCAATTTCAACCGGCAGACCATGCGTATCCCAACCGGCTTTTCGTTCTACTCTATAACCGCAAAGTGTTTTATATCGGCAGACGAGATCCTTTAAAGTACGTGACATTACATGATGGATTCCGGGTTTACCATTTGCAGTAGGAGGACCTTCATAAAAGGTAAATAATTTTGATTCAGGCCTGGAACTTATACTCTTCTCAAAAATTTTATTTTCCTGCCAGAACTTTAAAATTCTTTCTTCTATTTTAGGATAATTTATTTCTTCGTTTTGTTTGAACATAATAAGAACACGTTACGCTAAATTTTGAATAATGAAAATTTTGGATTTTTATTTATGCGAAGCTCAATACTCGCCTTTTTGTTCGTATTTCTTTATTAATTCTCTTTCAATTTGAATAAATTCTTTAAGCTCTTTTTCAATCTGATCTTTTTTATATACCATATTTTTTGCCTGCATATCTGCATCGTTAATTATCTTTTGAGCATTAATTTTAGCTTCTTTAATTTCAAGCTCAGCTTCTTTTTTTGAATCCTTAACTGCTACTTCATAAATCTTAAGCTTTTCTTTTATTACAACAAAATCCTTCTGCATCGAAAATACCTCAACAACAGACATACCGAAGAAAGCGGTAGAGCCTAAAACAATATTCCTAAGACTATAGAGGATCAGATTTTCAGTTAGTAATTCATTAGCTTCAAAATATTCCCGGAAAAAAGAAATAACTAACACTCCGATAACTGTTGCGCCAACTATTGTGGAAAAAATCACTTTGCCTCCATAATGCCATCCTAAAGTTTTATCTATAAACCAGCCGCAGGCAAAACATAAAACAGAAAGGACGAACCATACTGCAAAATTGTTATTCCCGAAATTAAACAGACTCGTATTCAGGAAATTCGAGGAAAACATCAGCACACCTAAAAGTGCTGGTGTTAAATAATTGAACAAAGCTCTTTTTTCGTTCATAATCTCTTAATAACTTCTTTCATTATTAAAGTCATTTTAGGTTCGGCTCCGACAGCAGCAGCAATTATTTCTTCAACATTTACACGTTTTAGCGAATCTGGGAAACATTCATCAGTAATAATACTTATTCCGAGCACTTTCATTCCCATATGGTTTGCAACTATATTTTCTGGAACAGTAGACATTCCGACAACATCTGCGCCCGTAGCTCTTAAGAATCTATATTCGGCTTTAGTTTCCAGGTTCGGTCCTGGTACAGCAATATAAACTCCCTTTTGAACTTTTATTTTATTTTCTATAGCTGCTTCTTCAGCAATTTTTATTAATTCATTGCTATAAGGTTCACTCATATCAGGAAAACGAGGTCCAAGCTCGTTTTCATTTTTTCCAATCAAAGGATTATCTCCAAGGAGGTTTATATGATCAGCCATAATCATTATATCACCTCTTCTGTATTGAGGATTCATCCCGCCGCAGGCATTAGAGACCAGGAGAGTTTCTACTCCCAGAAATTTCATTACTCTTACAGGAAAAGTAATCTGCTGCATAGAATATCCTTCATAGTAATGGAATCTTCCCTGCATTGCAACAACTTTTTTATTTCCAATAGTACCGAATATTAATTTCCCGTTATGTGATTCAACAGTGGACAAAGGGAAATGCGGAAGTTCACCATAATCAAATTGATATTCAATATTTATCTCTTTAACTAAGCCGCCTAATCCTGTGCCCAAAATAATCCCGACAATGAAATCATCTTTCACCTTTTTTCTTATAACATCTACAGTTTCATTTATTTTTTGAACCAGATCGCTCATTTTAAGCTATCCACAATTTTATTAATATCAATATTCAATTTATTGGGATTTTCAATTTCTTTTGCTGAAACTATTTCTTCCCCGGCATCCGCAACCCTCATATCCAATAAACGTGCTTGCGAATTAATAATAGCTTTCAATTTAGCAACAATTAAATCCTTTTCTTCTCTTAGTGTTATTACAGAATTTCTAATTTCTTCGGCGTAAGATTTTGCTTTTTCAATAATTTGTGCAGCTTTAATTTCTGCTTCTTTAATCATTAAACCTGTCTGTTTTTTAGTCGATTCTATTGCTTTAGTTGAAGATTCCTGGGCTTTTAAGAGAGTATCCTGAAGACTTTTTTCAATCCTTGCAAATTCCGATAACCTTAAATTAGCATCATCAATCTGTCTTTTTACTGATTCATTTTCCTGCTGAAGCTCTTCAAAATCATCAGCGAGCTTTTCCAGGAAAGCTTGTACTTCCTCTTTGTCGAATCCTCTAAAGCTTTTATTAAATTCCTGATTCTTTATACTCAATGGTGAAATCATTTATTCATTCCGTATTTTTGAATAATCTCTTTCTCCAAAAATTGCAGTGCCGATCCTCAGCATAGTGGCTCCTTCTTCAATTGCAATTTCAAAATCATTTGTCATTCCCATTGATAACTCCGTCAGATTATTTCCTTCAGCATTTAATTCCTTTTTCAATTCATACAAATAACTGAAGCTGCTTCTAATTTTCTCTTTATTATCCGTATATGGAGCAATTGTCATTAACCCGACAGGTTCAACATTAGGAAGTTCTTTACAATATTTCAGCAGATCATTTAATTCACTTTCCTCTGTCAAGCCTGATTTTGATTCCTCACCTGATGTATTCACTTCTAAAAGAATTTTTTGAATTTTATTTATTTTTCCCGCATATTTATTAATCTCTGCGGCTAAAAGCAAGGAATCAACAGAGTGAATAAATTCTGAAGTCTGAACAGCAAACCTAACTTTATTTCTTTGTAATACTCCGATAAAATGCCAGATAATTTGTTTATAGGCAGAATTAAGTTCTTCATACTTTGAATTTAATTCTTGAGCTTTATTTTCTCCAAAATCGACAATACCTTCGTTAAATGCAGTAATTATATCATCTTTACCAAAATTTTTTGATACTGCGATAAGCCTGATTTCTTCAAGGTCTCGTTTACATTCGACAGCCTTATTTTCAATTAACTCCCTTATTTTTTTTATATTATCGGCTATCATAAATAAATTAAGAGTGTGAATCTATTGCTTTTAATATCAAAAATCAACGTTAAATCCGGAAACTAAAGATTAAGCAGCCTGATTTTTTTAAGAATATTTAACCTATGTAAATAGTAATTTATTTTTAGTTTATCAAGGAATTCCAACAAAAATATTAAATTGTCTAATAGTCATATATTACAAACCCTATTGTTTATTGTTAAAATATTAATTGAAGCTGACAGTTTTGAAATACGACAATATAATATTTAACAGTGAAGCAATTTTAATTTGCTTTGAATTTTTAGCTGCTTCCTATAAGTTTGAAAGTAGTTTTTAATTAGTTTATACATTCACAAAAAATAAAGAAGACATTATGAGCCTTAAAATAATTGATGAAATAAAAGAGAAAGCCTCTCAAAAGAAAAAAACAATCGTTTTACCGGAATCTTCCGATGAAAGAGTCTTAAAAGCAGCAGAGATATTAACTAAAGAAAAGATTGTTTCGGTTGTGACTATCGGGAATGAAGAGGAAATTAAATCTAAAGCCTCCAGGGCAAATGTGGATTTATCCGGAATTACCATCATTGATCAGCTAAAATCCAAAAATCTGGATAAATTTGCCGAAATATTTTATGAATTAAGGAAGAGTAAAGGTATTTCCCTTCAACAGGCAAAAGAGACAATGAAAAGGGATCTTTTTTTTGCAGCCATGATGATAAGAGAAGGACTTGCCGACGGTGCCGTAGGCGGTTCAATTGCATCAACCGCCGATGTATTAAGAGCAGGCATTATGTGTATCGGTTTAAAAAAAGGGATTTCAATTGTCTCGAGCTTTTTCTTAATGATTCTTCCGGAGAAAAGCTATACTTTTGCCGATTGCGGTGTTGTAGTTGACCCTGATCCGCAGCAGCTTGCAGATATTACCATTTCTTCGTCTGACAACCATAAAAAATTAACCGGTGAAGAGCCTTATATCGCAATGCTTTCATTTTCAACTAAAGGAAGTGCCAAACATGAAAAGATAGATAAAGTCCTGGAAGCAATGTCTTATGTAAAAACCAAGAGGCCTGATCTCCGTATCGACGGTGAACTTCAATTTGATGCCGCTGTCATTGATTCTATAGCAAAAAGAAAAGCTCCGGAGAGCGAAGTTGCAGGAAAAGCAAATGTGCTGATCTTTCCTGATTTAAATGCAGGTAATATTGGCTATAAATTGGCACAAAGATGGGGAAAAGCTGAAGCAATCGGACCGCTCGTTCAGGGACTTAATAAACCGTTTTCTGATTTAAGCCGCGGCTGCAATGTAAGTGATATCGTAATCAATGCTTCAATTGCCGCACTTATGAGCTGAAAGAAAATCAAAATTCACAGTTCGTTAATCCTTGTTCTGAGATCAGTTTACTAAAAAAACTTGGAACTAATTGATTTAGAACAAGGGTTATCGATTTTTATTATTTAATTGATAAACATGGAATTAAATTTCTTGACTTTATCAATTCGCTTTAATTAAATTCTCCAGGACAAAAGATTTATTTTCTTTTAACCTGCCTTTATAATAAATCTTTTAACTTCATTTATTTAAGATCATCTTTCTAAAATTTTTGACAGAAGTTCTATCATTAATAATTATAGGAGCAAGCTATGAAAAAAATGTTTTCGTTGTTCTCCGGTATCTCTTTATTTACTCTTCTGTTCATTTCATCTTCATTTGGTTTAAATAATCCCGATGAAGCTTCTGCATTCCTTCAGGAATATGCCGGGCAGATTGATTTTGTTCAGGGCAGAATCCTGCAGCTTGAGGATGCCATGCCGCAGGAAAAATTCGATTGGAGACCGGGCGAAGGAGTTAGATCTGTAGCAGAAGTATACCTGCATATTGCAGGTGCTAATATGATGCTTGTATCTAATATGACCGGTCAAAAAATGGAAAGCGAAATGGAAGAAAAAGCCACCACCGACAAAAAAGAAATTGCAGATATAGTAAAAAAATCTTTTGAAGCCGTTAAGGCAGCCGTCCCAAAACTAACAGAAGATGATCTAAATAAAGTTGTGCACGTTTTCGGTATGGATATGTCATTGAGAAATTTCATGATAACCATGCTTAACCATTCTCACGAACATTTAGGTCAATCAATTGCTTATGCAAGAATGAATAAGGTTGTTCCGCCCTGGTCGATGCCTGCCAAATAAAAATAATTTTTTATTATTTTAGGGTTGAGTTTTAAACTTAACCCTAAAATTCTAATTCTATGAAATTAATCATCGTAATCCTGTTGTTCATTTCAACAATTCTGCCCCAGGAGAAAATTGAATACAAAAACGATCTCAAAA
This sequence comes from uncultured Bacteroidota bacterium, assembly GCA_963782475.1. Classification (GTDB taxonomy): domain Bacteria; phylum Bacteroidota; class Ignavibacteria; order Ignavibacteriales; family Ignavibacteriaceae; genus CAVQBP01. The sequence goes on along the minus strand of CAWAJW010000016.1, from coordinate 407,945 downwards.
AAATTTTTGATGACTACAATGTTAATGGTTCATTTCTTCTTTATAATTTGAATGAAGATAATTATACCTGTTACAACATCGATAGATGCAGAAAAAGATTTCTGCCGGCTTCAACTTTCAAGATTTTTAATTCCCTGGTGGGAATTGAAACGGGAATAATTCCCGATTCTAATTTTATTTTTTATTGGGATAACACAAGGTACCAGGTTGATAACTGGAATCAGGATTTAATTTTAAGAAGGGCATTTCAATACTCCTGCGTTCCATGCTACCAGGCGCTTGCGAGAAAAATCGGTTTAGAAAGAATGAAATATTATATTGAGAGAGAGCATTACGGGAATGAAGTTTTAACTGAACCAGTCGATTATTTTTGGCTTAATGCAACTTTAAAGATCTCACAATTTGAACAAATAAATTTTCTCAAAAAGCTTTATAAAGAAGAGTTAGGCTTTTCGGATAAAGCGATGCAGTTAGTGAAATATATTATGCTGATCGAAAATAAGCAGGGATATAAACTTAGAGCAAAAACCGGATGGGGAACTGAGGAGATAAATTTGAATATTGGCTGGTATGTCGGATATCTTGAAAAAGATAATAATGTTTATTTCTTCGCAACAAATATTGAGAGTAAAAATCCCGATGAGAATTTCGGTAATGCACGAATTGAAATTACAAAATTAATTTTGAGGAATTTAGGTTTGCTCTAATTAAATTTCATCCCATCAGAACTTTCCCCACAAATTTTTCAATTTTATAATCTTTAATTGAAAAAATTAAAAAAGGAAGGGATAAAATTAAACCCGATAATCCTGCATTTATTAGAAATAAATTTATCAGAGATGGAATAATTATTAGAATTCCAATGGAAAAAAATAATTCCTGCAGGTCGGAAATCATCCAGCCTGCATAAACTGAAATAATTAGATATACTATTGTGCCCCACCAGGGAAAGTTCAGTATAAAAGATGAATTCAAAGGCCCATTAACGAAAAACAATACGGGATTCCATATAATAAAGGGAATAATCGTAATTAAAAACACTGCGAGTAATATTTCAAGAAAAAGTGAACTTCCTCTTATATTATTCCTGAAGAAATATAATATATAAATAATTACTGCAGCTACAATTTCTATTCTAATTGAAAAGAATAACCCGAAAAGAACGGCAAACAAAATAAAATATTTATCGATTTTACCCGGGTTCAAATATTTACTTGATAAGAAAATAAGAATTATTAAAACAGCAGCGCTTAAAAAATATTCCGGGGCTTCAAAAAGTCCGTAAAACGTTAAAGGACTTACTAAAAGAAAAAAAAGTTTAATAATTTTTTCCCTAATTGTAATAGAATTTGATATTAGAAATAGTGCAACAACTGCCCAGGCTAAAATTGCAATCAGAGCAACATTCCCGATTACATAAAATGGTGATGCGATGAGATAAAGGAAAGGAAATGCTGAGAATGTATCTTTAAGCATATAAGGAAATGTTCCGTTAAAAAAATTATTCAGCCAATTTTTTATTGCTAATAATCCAAATGAACCGGAAGCTTTTGAAGTAAAAAAAGTATAATAAAGGAGGAGTAAAAAAAATATTAGAATTGCACCAAAGAAATAACTGTCGTTATTAGTCTGTTTAGGAATAAGTTTTATTTTATTAAATGATATTACAACAAATGAAAACAATAGAGCATATAACAATGCTAAAAGAACAGGTTTATTAAAATACACCAGGGAATATTTGTAAACGAAGGTTAAACTGATTACACCGATTATAGAAGAAGAAATTAAATTTATATAATGTCTTTTTGTAAACATAGTTTCGGTATCAAGTCTATGTTAAAGGTTGATCAGCTGGGACTGTTAAAATAAAAAATCAAAAGTTCGATTGCCGCAATAAATCTATTTCTTCAATTCCTCTTTAATTAAAAGCTTTGCACCGATAATATTGCTGTATTCAATATTTAAAAGGGTGCCGATCATTTTTACAAGATGCTCTTCGTAATTGTCAAGATTATTGTCTGTAAAAATTAACCGCCACAAATTTTTCAGTAGTTCAAATTTTTCATTATTTGAAAAATTATTATTTATTATTGTTGTATATTCATAAATACTTTCGTTCTCATCGAAATTTTTTTCCGATAATTCAATTAGTTCATCTACATAATCTTCTTCAACATTGAATGTATCTTCCATTATTGAAATAATTTTTCTTCTTTCTTCCTGCGTAAAGTTGTTGTCGGCTTTTCCTATTTCAACCAGCAATGCGCAGGCAGCTAATTGCAGTTTTCTCTTACTATTTGATTTAAGGGAATAATCAATATTTTCCTGATTAACCTGAGAACCATTTAATATTTTTTTTAAAAATTTCTTCATCCTGGATCCACTCGTTTATTTTTGTAACTTAATAATAATTCATGTTACTCAGAAATTCTTAATCATACTCAATTCTTAACACGATTAAGAATAAATTACGATTAAGATCGATGCGTAACATAACTAAATAAGATAAAATAGTATAAGATAATAACTTTGCAGCAACTCACAATTTTGCATACAGCACTTATAAATTATCTTCTTCAACGACCTCAGATTCAGGTTTGGGAGGTCTTTCATACAACTCAGACAGCTGCTTGTATTTATCGGCCAGGTCATATGGGACCTGATCCCACGTAAATCTCCAGGTCCAATTTCCTCCCATCTTACCGGGGAAATTCATTCTTGCTTCACCGCCCAGGTTTAATATATCCTGCATCGGTATAACTGCCAAATCGGAAACAGATGAATATGCAGACCTGATTAATTCAAAAGTTAAATCATCACCGTAATAGTTAAGATATTTTTGAGCATGCATAAAAATATCATTGTCCTTATTCTTTTCTTTATCAAAAAAACCTTTTGTAGTATCATTATCATGTGAACCTGTATAAACTACAGAATTGGGGATATAATTATGAGGAAGGAATTTTCTTTCCATCCCGGTGCCGAAAGCAAATTGGAGAATTTTCATTCCGGGAAATTCAAATTTATCCCTTAACTCTCGTACGGCTTTGGTTATAACGCCGAGGTCTTCAGCTATAATAGGAAGTTCGCCCAAATATTTATGGATAGTTTCAAAGAATTTTTCCCCCGGAGCTTTAACCCATCTCCCTTTTTCAGCAGTAGGTGCATCGCCGGGAATTTCCCAGAATTTATCAAAACCTCTAAAATGATCGACTCTTATTATATCAACCAATCGGAGTTGATTTGCGAGTCTTTTTCTCCACCAAAAAAAATCATCCTTTTCCATTTCATCCCATCTGAAAAGGGGATTCCCCCATAATTGGCCTGTTGCACTGAAATAATCGGGTGGAACACCCGCAACTGTTTTTAGACTGCCCTCTTTATCGACTGAAAAAAGTTTTTTATCAGCCCAGACATCTGCACTATCGTATGCTACAAAGATCGGAATATCCCCGACAATTTTTATCCCCTTGCTGTTTGCATAACTTTTTAATTCGATCCACTGTTTAAAGAACAGGAACTGAATAAACTTATGATACTCAATACCGTCTGATAACTTAACATTCCATTTCTGCAATGCATCTTCTTTTCTTAATACCAGCTCTTTATCCCATTCGGTCCATAGTGCGCCTTCATGAAAATCTTTTGCAGCCATAAAGAAAGAATAGTCCTCTAGCCAATCTTTATTATTCAGGCAAAATTCCCCGAATGGTCCTTTTAATACTTTGTTATTCTTTTTATAATTATTAAATGCAATATTTAGAAGTTCATGCTTGTAATATATTATAGCACCGAAATCAATAAAAGAAGGGTTGAAATTAGGAATATATTCTAAGTCTTTTTCAGATAATAATCCTTCGTCTTTGAGCTTTTCAGGGCTGATTAATAAGGGATTGCCTGCAAAAGCAGAAAAACATTGGTAAGGAGAATCACCAAAGCCTGTAGGTCCCAAAGGGAAAATCTGCCAAATTTTTTGTCCTGCCGCTTCTAAAAAATTAGTAAAGTTATAAGCCTCACCTCCCAAATCTCCTATCCCGAATCTGCCGGGGAGTGAAGTCGGATGAAGCAAAATTCCTGCTGAACGTTCAAATCTCATAAAATATTTTCTTCTTTAAAATTTTTTAATAAAAATAAGAAAGGATTAGCAAAGATAAAAATATGGTTTGTAATTTTGAGTTTAAAATAAAAAATGCGGCACTATTTGTTATAGTACCGCACAAAGTTAAATATAATTATAAAGCGTATTTAGCTCCGGCTCGAAGCTGAATATTATTAGCATCACCGGTTATTAAATTAAATAAAGCTGAAAAATCTAAATCAACCTTAGGGCTGACCGGCATTTCATAACCAGCTCCAACAGCAAAAGAGAATTCTGTTGAACTTGCGCTTGCCGATCCTCCTCCGTAGGTAAATCCAAACAAAGTATAGGAAGGAAGTTCAACACTGGAAGAATAAATTGCTAGTCCCAATTGGCTTATGCCGTAAAATCCGACACCTGGGGTAAAGAAATACTTTGCACCAACTACTATCGGAATAGTATGAAAACTGTAGTTAGCAGATTTGGTACCATAACTAATATAACCAACTTGACCAATACCAACTAACTGCGGCATAATAGCATACTCAAAGCTGCCTAAACCTCCAAATCCTACATTTGCGCCGTCACTCAAACCCCCAAGTGGAATAGATACTACAAAATCAGCACCGACTGCCATGTTTTTGGTCTGAGCATTAGATGTAAATGCAATACCTGCAATTAGAAGAATTGTAACGAATATTTTTCTCATGGGAATTCCCTTTTTTTGTTTATAAGGTATTATTTAATTTTACGCGTGCAACATAATTATTAATTATTTAATTTTCAATAAGCCGGACTTAACAAATTTTAGTTGAATATCCTTTAGAATCTTAATCAATTAGAATACCCGCTATTTTTTAATGAATTATTATGATACAAAGTATCTAATTGAAAAAAGATTGAAATTTGAATATTAAGGTTTTTGATTTGATAACTTATTGAATTATTAATTATTATGCTTCGCTGTTATGGTATTTCATATCTTATGCCAGTAGTTATGGCGAAATAGAATACAGAAGTTCCGGTCGCAAAAACAGGACCAAATTGTATATCTGCAGGAATATAAACATTTGGAGCAATTAAAAAATTAATACCGCCTCCAAACCTAAGTGCGAGAGAAGGACCACCCGGGTAAAACCATAAACTAAGTCCGCCGTCTATATACGGCTTCATATTTATTTTATCAATTTTTATGAAATATTTAAAATAATTTGCCCATTCAACAGGTGTACCGGCCTGTGTATTTATATTAAGCTCGGTTCCTACAGCCATTTTATCATCATCGGGATTAAAGAAATATTCACCCATAGGACCAATTTGAAATCCAGGTGAAGTTTCTACTCCTCCTGCAACAGAAAGCCCAATCCGGCCCCCGACAATAAATCTATTTTGAGAATATGCGGAGACTGATAAAAAACTTATAGAAATTATTATAAAAAAAAATTTAATCATATTGATGGTTCATTAGATTCATTATGCTACAAAAGTTAAGGTGTTAAAATATATAAAGATAGATTAAAACTAAAATTTCTATGTCAAAGATGAAAAAGGAAAAATTATTTAGTTAATTTTCTGAGAATAAAATCATGTTCCAATCTACTAAATATAAAAGAGCCTTTCTATTTCAGAAAGGCCCTAATGTTTGCAAACAAGAAAATTTTAGGGCAATTCGTATCTTATACCGCTGGTAATTGCAAAGTAAAATATTGTAGAACTTGTAGAACCTCCATAATAATTCCGAAATAAGGATCATAGGCTTGAAGTTGACCCGTAGAAAACAGGTCCCATCTGGATATCTGCAGGTATCCAAATATTCGGAGCTACTTTAAAATTAACACCGCCGCCAAACCTGATCCCGAAGTAAGGTCCACCGGAAACAAACCATAAGCTGAAACCTGCATCAGCATAGGGTTTAATATTCGGATTACTAGGTATATCAAAATAATACTTGAAATAATCAGCCCATTCTATTGGGGTTCCATTTTGTGTATTAATATTTAATTCAGTTCCAACTCCCATATTTTTATTGAATAATAATTCGGCCATAGGGCCAATTTGTAAACCGGCACCGCCGCCGCTGCTTGCCACAGACAGGCCAAATCTTCCTCCGATTATCCATTTTAAAGATGATTGGGCTTGAGAAATAGATACTATGCCGGAAAGAAAGAAAAAAACAAAGAATAATTTTTTCATAAGAACCTCCTGCATATAAGATAGACTGGTTAATTAAATTATTATTTTGAGGATTAAACTAGCTAAAATTATATATTATTTCTTTTAACTAAAAATTATCTATTTATATAACATATTTTTAATAATTTTTAATTTGACGGCTCTCCAAAAATAAGGTAAACATTGGGGCATAGAAATTGTCTATTTATTTTTCTTAATCAAAATTTTTTCTATAAGTTTGTTTTTCATAATTTGAGGTATATTTGAAACTAATAAGAAGGCTTTATGATTGGGTGCTTGGCTGGGCAGAAACTCCTTATGGCGGCGCTGCTTTATTTATACTTGCTTTTGCAGAATCGTCCTTTTTCCCTATACCTCCCGATGCACTTCTGATTGCTTTGGTTCTTGGAGCTACTACAAAAGCCTTTAAATATGCTTCAACATGTACAATTGCTTCAACCACAGGTGCTTTATTAGGTTATGCAATAGGACATTTTGCCTGGTGGTCTCCATCCGGAGATTTTACTTCACTCGCAGGTTTTTTCTTTACCAATGTTCCGGGATTTACACATGATCTATTTTATAGAGTTCAGCATCTTTATGATAAATGGGATTTCTGGATAATATTTACAGCCGGGTTTACTCCGTTACCATATAAAGTCTTCACCATATCTGCTGGAGCTTTTAAAATCAACTTAGTTATGTTCATAATTGCCTCTGTTATAAGCAGAGGTGCGAGATTTTTCCTGGTTGCATTTCTTATCTGGAAGTTCGGCCCTACTATTAAAACTTTTATAGATAAATATTTCAATATTCTTGCTGTTACTTTTACAGTCCTCCTTATAGGGGGTTTTTTTGTAATAAAATATTTAGTTTAGATCATTTATTCGATTCGTTAAATCTTTTTTCAGCTGTTTCCTTTATCTGATCTGTTATGCCGGGAAATTGCTTTAAGCAATAATCAAAAACATCTTTATCCAGTATATAAAGATCACTATATGTAATTGCACGAATAGTTGCTGTTCTATTTACATTTTTAAACAGCGCTATCTCGCCGAAAAAATCTCCGTCAATTAATTTATTCTTTACTACTGCTTCTTTCCCTGAAATTACCTCGAGCTCCCCGCGTATAACAAAAAACATTTCATTTCCTTTATCTCCTTCTTTAAAAACATATTCACCCGGGGTAAATACCAACGGTCTTAGATGAAGAGACATTTCCTTTAAAAATCTATCATCGATTCCTCTAAAGAGAGGAATTTTATCCAGTATTTCTCTTTTTAGGAATAAAGAGACTTCGTTCTGCAGCCCGGCCGGCAACTTGGAAATAAAAACCGATTCATCATATCCCAGCCTTTTTTTCCAGATATATACATAATAATCGCGAATTCTTTTTTGCAGCCCAAGCGGTATATTTCGGAAATTAGAAAATGCTTTTAAGCTTTCAATATTTTTAAAATATTGTGCTTTCGCCGGATCTCTCTTGGAAAGAATATTTGCTACATTTCCAATTAAATAGCCATAAACTCCAACTCCGACTAACATTACAAGTATGGAATAAATGTGCTGCGAATTATTTATAGGGGTAATATCTCCATATCCCACAGTGGTAAAGGTCTGAACACACCAATAAAGAGAGTTAATAAATTTTGTTGTATCATCTGTACCGGGCGGGAAAGAATACAAGACCACCCATCCGCATGAAAGCCAGTGAATAAGGATTAATAGCCAAAATATAAAAAACCCAAGATTAAAATAATCACTAAACCTTAAAACATGCTTTCGTAATTCATGCATATATTGTGCAACCCTTGTAAGCTTTATGATTCTAAAAAGCTGAAGCAAAGGTATGCTGAAAATTAAAAACAACGGCAGAGCGGCGATAAAGTCCATTGATATCCAAAACATTGAATACCCTGACATTTCCTCTTTATCAATATGTGATGATTTGGTTTTCAGATTTAATCTCACAAAAAAATTATAAAGTAGATCTACGACGAAGATTATAGTTATAATCCAATCAAAAAAGATAAGTACTGCATTATTATTAAGATCAATAACAATTCTAAGGGGAATATAGATTGTAGATAAAACTGCGAAGAAAGTCACTATAGATCGCCAGATATAAGAGAAGAGATTATCCTTGGAAAACATTTTTTAATATCTTATTAAAAAATCGATGAAGATAAAATACTAAATAAAAATAATATTATTAAAGAAGTTTTTTATTAATGATTTATTTTTTGAATGATGGAATATTTATTCGAAGGATCTTGCAAATCTAAAAATAATATAAGAATATTTAAGCTATGTGCCAGCTGCTTAGACCGGCACATAATCAAACTAATCATTAAACAACGAATTAAAGTAAACTACAGCGCCAATATGAGCAGTCAATAGATCTGTTTTAGATTTAGAAGTATTATAAACAACTTTCCCGTTATCTATCGATACTGAACCCTGCTTTAAGTATTCGGCTTCAGATCCGTATAAATACCGGGCTTTCAAATCGATAAAAACCGAACCCACTTTATCCTCCGGATTATCGGAAGAAAAAACCTGGATTAAGAACCCGCCTCCTGCACCATAACTCCATGCAAAATCATCAAAGTTAGTTGAGCTCGCAACTTCATCTACTCCCCGGCTTTTAATCGAGGTTTCTGTAAAAAGATACGAGCCTCCAAATAAACCTTCTGCATATGGTCTGATAATCCCGGAAGGAAATGCTAATTTAAAAAGAATATGAAAATTCACGATATTATTTGTTCTGTTAACATCTACAACGACATCCGGGATTGTTAAACTAAAAGGTTCAGTTCTCGATTCACTACCGTAATTCAAATAACCTAAGTTTATACCGATTGAAAAAGGATTTTGAACAGTAGGTGTAAGCAGAAGAAATTCGCCGCTTATTCCAAAACCGGTTCTTTTAACATTATCTTTAAATTCTCCCATTGGAAAACCTAAAGTAAAATTTAATCCGGCTTCCTGAGCAAAACATTTACCTACACTGCCAAAAGGGAAAAAAGCTGATAAAGCAAATAAAAAAAGAAGTATTAGGATAGATTTCTTCATTAATTTACCTTTGGATTATTTACAACTTATTATTTTTTTTATTTTTAATTTAGAGCTGAGGTTCAAAAATATATTCTTTGTACCCTCAAATGAAGTATATTTGTATGAACGGTAATTTACATATATAAAAGAATTATTTATTAGTTTAAAATAATACCGTTATGTTTAAACTCACTTTAAAATTATTCTTATCATTCTCTCTAATTGTAGCTTTAATAATTATCGGCATATCCAGCGGAGTTATAAATATTTCGAAGATAGAAAATAATAAGAGCTCCGAGCTAAATGATTTTTTATTAAAAATTGACACTTTAGGAAATTATAAGCTTGTCACTTTCAATTTAAATTATGCTGTTAAGGATACAATTGCCGGTGATACTTCCGGCGTTAAACTTAACACAAAGGGGAAAGTGTTGGCAATAATAAACGGCAGTATTGATGCATGCATTAACCTAAAAAGAATTGATAGAAGCAATATAAAAGAAGATAATGATACAGCTTATGTTTCCCTCCCTATACCCGTTTTGTGCGATGCTAAAATTAATTATGAACGCTCCGTAATTTATGATGTAAATTTCAATCCAAGGATTCTTGATCAAAATTCTGTTGATAAGCTTTACCCTGCTGCTATGAATAATCTAAAGGCAGAAGCCATACGGATTGGAATCCTGGATCAGGCTGAGAAGAATGCAAGACAAATTTTGCAGCCGATAATTAGAGAAATGTTAAAAAAGAATATTATATTAAAATTTGAAGAAGATTAAATAAATTATCTGTGAGGTTATTAAAGGATCATTTTATACAGTGTCATCTTCACTTGGATTCTTTAATCCTTAATCCTTTTGGAACAAGAAATTTTTCAAGTAAATCAAACAAGCCCTGAACCAGCAGTGCAAGAAGAGCGGCTGGTATAGCTCCTTCAAGAATTAAAGATACATCGTCTAACCTTATTCCTGTTAAAATCGGCTGTCCATATCCACCCGCACCGATTAATGCTCCTAATGTTGCTGTTCCAACATTAATAACTGCCGAAGTTTTTATCCCTGCTAATATAGATCTAGTCGCTAAAGGAAGTTCAACCAGACGCAGCCTGGCAGAAGAGGATAGTCCCAGCGCTTCTGCAGATTCTTTTATTTGAACCGGAATATCCATTAAACCGGTATATGTATTTCTGACAATCGGCAGCAAACTATATAGGAACAATGCTACTATTGCAGGCCACGAACCAATACCGAGCAATGGTATCATAAAAACCAAAAGTGCTAGAGAAGGTATTGTTTGAATTACACCTGTAATTCCGAGAATTACATTTGCAAATTTTTGATTTTTAAATGCTGTTATACCGAGAGGAATTGCAACAACAATTGCAGCCAGCAATGAAATTAATACCAGAAAGAGATGCTCTTTAGTGTATGTCCAAATCCGATCAATAAATGAATTAATTTCATAATTTGTTTTGATTAAAAATTTCTTTTTAATGAAATCAGACGCAACTGCCTTTTCAGGCACTTTATCTATTTTCACTTCAGCATTCATTTTAATCATTGTTGATTCAGGGATATTTCCTTCAAGTCTCAATATTGATTTTAAAGCAGCAGGTGATTCTGAGCTAAGCTCAGTACGGTAAACAAATACTGCCTTATATTCGGGGAAATAATTTAAATTATCCGTTAGAACCTGTAAGTTATAATATTTAATCTCTGCATCCGTAGAATAAAAATCGATAACGTCAATTGACCCGTTCTCCAGTCCGCGGTATGCCAGGTCATGATCAAGCCCGGCTACATTTTGCTGCTGCAAATTATATCGGCTCCTTAAACCGGGCCAGCCGTCTTTCCGATCCATAAATTCATTACTAAAGCCAAAACGCAAATCCGGATGGTTTTTTAAATCTGAAATCGTCTTAATATGCAATTTATTTGCGACGTTTTTTTTCATCCCAATTGCATAAGTATCATTAAAGCCGAGAGATTTGCTTATACTAATATTCATTTTATTTAGAGCGATTTTCAAAGCGGAATCACTGGAGATATTATTCGCTGCGAGGATTTCTTCTTTTATTGTGCCGGTATATTCAGGATAAATATCAATATCGCCTTTAATTAGAGCATTCCATAAAATTCTGGTTCCTCCAATCTCTCTTAAATATTTTACATTAGGATCTTTAAGATGCGCCAGCTGGGAAGCAATTTCACCTAGAATTACACTTTCAGTAAATTTTTTTGAACCAATTTTTAAAGGATAGCTCTCTTCGATTTTTTGCGGGAACAGACTGATATTGATAGCTATTAAAATGATCAACAACTTAAAATAGTTTTTACTGATCAAGTTCTTTAAATAGTAAAATTAATTTCAATTAAAACCGGGATGGAAATAATTTTAAAAAAGTTTATTTACTGATTCCAAACTTAAAATAAATTATGAATTTTCAAATTTGCTTACTTATAAAGCCTGAAAATTTTACCGGCGGTTCAAAATCTTCTTTTATCTTATCCCCTTTATAGTAAACATTTTCCAGGAATAAACCTGATGGAGGAGCCGTATATTTTGCGGTTTCCTTTGTTTTGGATATTAAAAATTTTTTCAGATCTGATGTTGTCATTTTTCCTCTGCCGATTTCAGCTAAAATTCCAACCATTCTTCTAACCATTTTCCACAAAAAATGTGAGCCGGTAATTCTAATTAAGATTAATTCATCCATATCTTTAAGCTGCACATTATCAATCAGCACTTTGGTCGATTTTTCTTCCTGATCTTTTTCGGCAAATGAAAAGAAATCATGCATCCCTATAAATTCTTCTGAAGCTTCACTCATCTTAATAAAATTAAGATTATCTTTTATCCACCATACAAAGTTCTTCCCAAAAGCAGTTCTTCTTTTAGATATTTGATAAATATAACTCCGCGAAACAGCATTATGGCGGGCATGAAAATTTTTATTAATTTTTTCAATCTCCAGGATATTGATATCGTACGGAAGCTTATCATTTATCTTCAGCTTAATTATCTCAGGGGCGAGCATTGTTTTAACATCGAGATGCGCAACCTGGCGAAGTGCATGTACCCCGCTGTCAGTTCTACCCGAACCTTGCAGATCTATATTTGAATCATTAAAAATTTCCTGAGCAATATTTATTAAAATTCCCTGTATAGTTCTGACATCCTTCTGTTTCTGCCAGCCGCTGTAGCGGGTTCCCTCATATTCAATATATAATTTAAACCGGGACATTCTTATTCAAAACTCAAAGATGAATTGTTCTATCAGGTGGAAAATATTTAATGAATAAAGTTAAAATAATTACTTTAAGAATTTGACCTTACACATTCCTTGGAGTTACTTTAGGCGAAATTGCCATGCTTTCTTCGGCATAATCATCATGAGTTTCATAAACCCTGACTTTTACTTGCCGGACATTAGCAGGGAAATCAATTTTCTTTATTTCTCTTAGGAAATATTTACATATATTTTCAACAGTTGATTGGAAATCGACTACAACTTTTTTTGATTTCATTTTATCAAGGAATTCAATAATTTCTTTATCTTCAATGTATACAAGAAAAGCGTGATCCAGGTTTTCAATTACAGGTTTTATTACTTTTTTTAAATCATAATAATCCATTACCATCCCGTTATTTTGAAGCTCTCCTTCCAATTCAATTAACATTCTATAAGAATGGCCGTGAATATTTCTGCATTTATCAAAATGCTCGGGGAGCCTGTGACCCATTTCCCACCTGAATTCTTTTGCTATTCTCATTATACTCCTTTAGCTAAAGGATCCCAGATAAATTTATGCATCTGCAGCTGAAACCTTACGTTAAGCTTATCTTCCAGGATCCAGTTAACAAGTGCCGCCGGTTCAAGTTCTCCGAAAACGACGGAGAATAAAATTTCACATTTATTATAGAGATCAAATTTTCCGATGATTTCCTTCGTCCATTCATAATCTTCACGGGTTCCGATAACGAACTTCAATTCGTCGGTTGTTTTTAAATAATTAATATTCTCATAAAGATTTTTCTTCGTCATACCGCTTGAGGGACATTTTAGATCCATTATTATCTTAACATCTTTATCAATTTCTTTAATTGGTAAACTGCCGCCGGTTTCGAGCAAAACTTCAAATCTTTCTTCACAAAGCCTCTTCAGCAATTCATAACATTCCTTTTGAAAAAGCGGTTCGCCGCCGGTAATTTCAACTAAGCTGCAGTTATATCCTCTTACTTTTTCTACAATTTCATCAATTGAATACTCCTTTCCTTCAAAAAAGGCATATTCGGTATCGCAGTAAGTGCATCGGAGGTTACAATAAGTAAGACGGACGAAAACACACGGCAAGCCGGCTTTTGAACTTTCTCCCTGTATTGAAAAATAAATTTCATTAACTTTTATCATAAAAATGCTGATTATATCAAGTTTAATCTATTTTTTATAAAAATACCTACAAAAGTAAAAAACAATAATTTGACATCAAATTCAGTAATGAATATATTTGAAGTCAATTTTTAAAAATTAAGGTTAAAATATGGCAAGTCACAAATCGGCAAAGAAGAGAATTCGTACGACTGAAAGAAGAAGGATTATCAACAAGAATAATGAGTCTAGGATTAAAACATTACTTAAGAAAACCCTTAATTCAACAAATAAAGAAGAAGCGGAAAAAGTTTACAAAGATGCAGTATCCGTTTTAGATAGATCAGTTACGAAAGGGATAATTCATCGGAATAATGCAGCAAGGAAAAAAGCCGCTCTTACAAAACACCTAAACAGTTTAGCATCCCAGCAAAAAGCCGATGAGCCTGAACTGAAAAAATCAAAATAAAAAGCTTTCGGTTTTGAATTCTGAGCCATTGATTTTTCATTTCAAATCTTCAATTGCATCAATACCTTCCGGCATGGGGAGATAATATCTGATCGGCTGAATTGTACCATCTCTTTTTATTAATCTTTCAGCTCTCTTTCTAATAACTACACTATGTTCGATATGAACATTATCTTCTATGATTGATCCAAAAATATAGCTGGTGCCTTTTATTAAAACATTTTTACCTATTCTCAATGGGAATTCATCGCTGCCTGTCATATTTACACTTGATTCAATCCTGGATTTATCCCCGATAGTTATATTCCCTTTTATTATGTCCCCGGACAAAATTTCAACATAATCGCCAATTTCAAAAACCTGGTTTGAAAAAGTTGAGAGATGAACATTATCCCAAACAATTACGTTTTTTCCAAACTGCACATTTCCATTTACATATACATTCTTTTTTAATTCAAGATTATAATTCAGTTTCACTCCTTTTCCGATATAAACACCTCTCCCTATTCTTATATCAAGAGGGACATTTTTCTTATCCTTTTCAATAATTTCATCAACTACATCTTCATGAATAAAAAAATCATCCGGGTCATCGATCTCTATAATATCCTTTAATTTATCATAGACTTTTTTTCGGGCAACATTTTCCATTTCTTTCAAAACGGATTTATTGTTAAATCCCATAACAACATACTGTTCAATCGGGCTTATCGCAGTTACGGAGTATCCTTTTTTGTTAAATAAAGAAATTAAATCTGTAATATATATTTCATTCTGTGCATTATCGCTTGAGATATGTTTAACTTCCTCGAATAATTTCTTGTAGTTAAAAGCATATACACCGGAATTGAATTCATTATTATTTATCAGTTCTTCTTTGGTATAAGAGTATGTTCTGCCGTTAAAATTCACTTTATATGGTTTCTCCATACTTAGAGAAAGAATATCTTTATGCTCTAAAATTTCAATTACTTTCCCTTTATCATTTTCTGAAGGTTTGCCGTTATCATCAATCTCTTTAACACGGATTATTCTGCCGTATGAATTTTCTTCAGGATTACCTGCAAAAATCCCAGTTAAAACCATCATATCGCTTTTAGATTTTAAAAATTCTTCCCTGAACCTGTTCATGGTTTCCTTATCTATAAGCCCCATATCACCGGGAAGTACATAAACGGTTCCGTCAAAAAGTTTGTTATCTATTTTTTTCAGAGCAACTTGAACTGCATGTCCGGTTCCATTTTGAGTCTCCTGGTAAGCAAATAAAGTTTGAGGCCTTTTATTTATTACATGCATAACATCTTCAGCTTTAATTCCCACCACAACAATTGTATTTATATTGTTAATCCCGTTCATACATGAGTTATAAACTCTTTCTACAGTAGGAATCCCCCAGATCTTATGCAGCATTTTTGATTTTTGAGATTTAATTCTCTTACCATGGCCAGCTGCCAGAATAATTACTACTTCTTTGTAATTATAATTAAAATCGGACGATAGATTTTCTATTAATTTGTAAGTTGCATTTTGTTCGGCTATTTCCATCAAATCTCCAAATGACATTTATTAAAATGTATGTATAGAACTATTTAATTACAAGCTGAATAAAAATATTTTTAAATATTGTACTTAATTTTGTAAATTTTTAACCTTAAAATTTATACTTGAGATTAAAGAAATTAAGAAGACGAAAACGATCGAAAGCACCGGAGAATCTATAAATCCTGCAGTGAGCGCTGA
Source organism: uncultured Bacteroidota bacterium (assembly GCA_963782475.1). Lineage (GTDB taxonomy): Bacteria > Bacteroidota > Ignavibacteria > Ignavibacteriales > Ignavibacteriaceae > CAVQBP01. The sequence continues at coordinate 392,057 of CAWAJW010000016.1, read as the reverse complement.
AAGAATTAATCCAGAAAATCCGAATAAAACCCCCCATAAAATCATTTTATAAATCAAATCGTCATTGTTTTTCAATATCCTAATTAAAAAGCTGTAAGAAAAGATGATGATAGTTAAAAGTGAAGCTAACCCTAAAATCCCGCTTTCAAAGTATATTTGAATAAAATCATTATGCCAGCTCCCTATTCCTTTATCTGTCAGCATATCTTTATCCGGGAAGATATCTTTAAAAGTCCTTGGCCCATAGCCTACTAATGGATTTTTAAATTCCAGGAACAAATCTCTCGAGCCTTTCAATAATACATCCCTATCCGAAAGGCTTGCAGGCTGTTCCATCCTTGCATTTGCTTCTGCAGAATTATTATAGAATGAAACTGCGGATATTAATACTATGAGCAAAATAATTAGAATGACTTCCTTTATGTTAATCTTTTTTAAAATGAAAGCTGAGATAAATAAAATTAAGATAGTCGCCACATTGGTTCTGCCGAGTGATGTGATTACGGCTGAAAATATAAGCGCCGAAAATAATAATTTATAAATAAATCCATTTTTTACATTTATTGATAGGCAGATTAAGACTCCGAATCCAGCTAATAAATATGACGAGAATGTGGCATATCCGGAAGAAAAAGATTGCGCTCTATCTACAAGTGATAAATTAAACCGGATCAAACCTATAAAAGCAATTGCTGCAGCTGCAGCTGCAAAAGAATAAACAACAATTTTTACTCTTTTTTTATCCAGAGTCTTTAAATAAAAATCGAAGGAGAAAAAACCAAAATAAAATAAAGCATCCTTATAATATGCCTGATTGCTATCGCCCGGGTAATGAGAGAACAAGATTGAAATTATTCTGACTAGAAGAAAGATTAAAATCAATTTACCAAATATGTCAAATGCTTTTTTCTTTTCGGAAAACTTTTCGAATATCCATAAAAAAGATAATACTCCGACAAATAATTGAAGAAGAAAAAGTGAAAGCAAAAAGCTGCAGACAGAAGCAATCAAAAGATAGAAATATAGGTTTTGATTAAACCTGCTGGTGATCTGCATCTTAATCTCTAAACTGCATTTCGTAAAATTTATAATATAAACCGTCGATGTCTTCGATCAGTTCTTCATGTCTTCCCATCTGGATTATTTTTCCCCTGTCCAGCACCAAAATTCTGTTCGCATTCCTGATAGTGCTTAATCTGTGGGCTATAACAAATGTAGTTCTATTTTCCATCATTCGTTCAATTGCTTCCTGGACCAATAACTCCGATTCATTATCCAGAGCTGAAGTTGCTTCGTCAAAGATCATAATTGCAGGATTTTTAAGGATTGCACGGGCAATAGAGAGGCGCTGCCTTTGTCCGCCTGAAAGTTTTGTGCCTCTTTCTCCGATAACAGTATCATAACCATCTGGTAATTCTAATATAAAATTATGAGCATTGGCAGTCTTAGCGGCCTGGACTATTCTATCGAATGGAAAATCTCCCAATCCGTAAGCAATATTATTTCTAATCGATTCATTAAATAAATAAGTCTCCTGGGTAACAATTCCCATTAGTCCTCTTAAGCTTTCAATTGAAATTTCTTTTATGTCAGTTCCATCTATAAAAATTTTCCCGGAGGTAGGATCATAAAACCGCGGAATAAGATCAACAAGTGTGGATTTCCCTCCGCCGCTTGGTCCTACCAAAGCTACAATTTCACTTTTATTTAATTGAAAGCTTACATTTTTAAGAACCTGTTCGACTGAATCTTCATATTGGAAAGAGACATTATCGAATACTAGAGAATTTTGAAAATCACTAATTATTTTCGGATTGTCAGCATTTTCAATTTTAGGTTTAGTATCAAGTATTTCAAAAATCCTATCACCGGCTGCACTGGATTCCTGGATTCTATTATTTACACTGCTTAATTCCTTTATAGGGGGCATAAGCTGAAAAATCGCAAACAGCAATCCTAAAAATTCACTTGCCTTAAGTGAATTCTGCTGAAGCACTAAGACTCCGCCGTAATAGATGATAACAACCCCTATAGCAACGCTTAAAAATTCAGTTATAGGGGAAGAAGTATTTCTAACACGAACTATCTTCAGCATTAACTTAAAATAGTTATATGTTTCTTTTTTAAATTTGTTATTTTCATAATTTTCCATTCCAAAAGCTTTTACAATTTTTACTCCCGAAATAGTCTCCTGCAAAATGCTGGTAATATCGGCCATTTTTGCTTGAACCAGGGAACTTTGCTTTCTTAGCTTTATTCCAATCCAGCCGATCAGCAGAGCTGAAATCGGCATAACCACCAATGAAAGCAGGGTCAGCTGCCAGCTTATGCTCAAAGCAATTAAGAGAAAAACAATAATAGTCAGCGGTTCGCGAATTAAATTTAAGAATGCCGCTGTTATACTTGCCTGCACAATAACTACATCATTAGTAAATCTTGAAATTAAATTACCGACCCGTTCTTTTTTAAAATAACTCATCGGGAGCTGATGAAGATGCACATAAGCAGCATCGCGTAAATCTTTCATTGCACCATATTCAACGTAAGAAATTAAATATGCCTGCAGGTAACCAAAGATATTTTTACCAAGAAATGCCAATAAGACCAGGAGGCAAATTTTAAATAGCGCTTCCATTTTACCGGCGCCGAATACAAAATTATTAAATGAATTGGAAATATCGTCGCCGATTTTTCTAATCCAATCGGGCATAATGTTTTTTGCTTTTTCGGCCGTGCCAGGCTGCTGTTGAACCTGTTCGGTGTGCACAGATTCTTGAAATAAAGTATCAAGAAGCGGTATAGTTAAATAAACCGAAGCACCATTTAATATTGCGAAAAAAAATGTGCAGATAATCGATAAAGCAAGATGCTTGTAGTAAGGTTTTACAAATTTTAATATTCTTAAGTAAGTGTTCATTTTATCTGTAAATTCTTATCTATGGGTTATTAGCTTCCTGCCGAAAAAATCAAAAAACAATTTTAAAGGTATGAAAAATAATAATTCAATCCTTTTTAAAATTCTGATATTCCCATATTTTCATATAAGTTAACAAAGTAGTTATTGAATTGAATATAGAAATAATTAATCCTTGTATCCCGTCTTTATATCCTTTAAGAGAAATATAATATCTTAAAAATGCAGATAAACCGTGTGAAATAATCGTGCTGCTTTTTACTATTTTCTTTTTTTTATATACTTCTAAAGCCTGAAGCGTAGAATAAGTGTTGATTTTTGATAAACTTTTTTCAATTGTAGTAAATGTATAATGGATAATGGGATTTATTAAATAATCAATTTTGCCCTCCACTACAAATCCTTCATGGATTAATTTCTCAGTGACTTTAACTTTGGACTTTTTAAATAACCTTAATTGAAAATCTTTATCCCATCCGCAGGTTGTTATTTTTTTGTTTAGAAAATAATTTTCACGGGGAATAAAATAACCGTCGGATATAAAGTCAAGCCCTTGTATTTCATATCTCAGCTTTTCCGATATCCTTTCATCGGCATCCAGGTTTAAAACAAATTCGTTTGATGCGAGATCTAGTGCATATTTCTTCTGTATTGAAAAGCCTTCCCATTTTTTTACAAATACTTTCCCTGTAAAATTTTCAGCTATCTTGATTGTTTTATCTTTACTCTCAGAATCTACAACTACTATTTCATCAGCCCATTCCACACTTTTTAAACAATCTCCAATATTTTCTTCTTCATCTTTGGTTATTATAATTACAGATATTTTTTCCATAAAAGATATTTTTAAAGAAAAGAAATATTAAACAGTATAATCGGATATTTGGGGAAGATTCTGCAGTCCGCAGCCGCCTCTCATAGATATTTTTTTAATCATCTCTAAATTTATATAATTATAAATATTTATATGCGAATTCTTATTAAACCCATCATCAAATATCACCCAATTGTTGATTACAAAAAAATTCTTAATACCGTCTCCTTCAAATAATTTCAATATTCTTTTATTTTCCAAAGAATAAACAAATAATTTCGAAGTACCGGAATCAGGATATTTTAGATTATAAGGAGAAATAGTGGAAAAGATTATAACATTCATATCTTTTGACCAGCTGACCTTATTTAGCTTTTGATCAACAGTAGTAATTAATGTAGTATCATTATTCTTAAGATTAACTAAAAAAATAGAAGTTAAATCGCCTTTAGTAGTAAATATCTTATAATTCCCTTTTGATCTATTCAGTTCTAACCCTGCCGGTTTTTCATTCCTTTCTTTTATAACATCTAAAATTTTAGTTTCATCAAGAATCTTCTGCCCTGTTATATCAAAAATAATATCTCTCTGATGAACAAAATGAGAATTCCTTTTGTCAAAAAAATTTAAGCTCACTTTAAAGCTGTTTTTTGTATCCCACCCGGAAAGAACCTGTATGCCGTTCCCTATCCTTTCAAGAAATTTTACTTTACCGGTATAGTTATTAATCAAATAAATCTTGACATTATCGATAAAAGACAAAACTCCTCTTCTGCCGGAATTTCTGTCAGTTATAAAAAAAGCATCATTTCTGCCTTCGGAATAAAATAGATTTTCTACTTTTTCATATCTTTTATACCAGAAGACAGAATATTCTTCCTTGTTTATATCATACTTATAGATCCCGGGATTTTTATTTACCATTCCTACAAATAAGAACTGGTTGAATTCTGAACCGGCAATTTGTTCATCAGTAATTTTATTTTCTTCCCGGGAAGTCTTCTCATCAATATTACTGCTATCGTTGCAGCCTGCGAAAAATAGAAGGAAGATAATAATCAGAAATTTAAATTTAAACATTATTTAAACCGGCAGCACTCAAAAACAGATTCAGGATAATATTAATTAACTTCATAAAATATACCCACAAGGGACTATAGATTAAAACCAATAAAATTATTGAACCGTATACTCCTAAATTTAATAATGCTGCGGTAATTTTATTTGGGTATATATCAAACAGAATATGAGAGCCGTCAAGTGGAGGAATCGGCAGAAGATTAAATGCAAATAGGAATATATTAAAAAAGACGCCGTACCAGAAAATATTAACCAGGTAATCCTTAAAATTAAAATTGATATTTAAAACAATGAGGAATCCAATAAAAAAAATTATTGCTAAAATAAAATTTGATAAAGGACCTGCAAATGACACTATAGCATCGTCGCGCAGGCGGTTCTTGAAATTATTCCGATTAATCGGAACCGGTTTTGCCCAGCCGATTAAGGCAAAGCCGGATGCAAATGAAGCTAACGGCATAATTAATGTGCCAATCAAATCGGCATGCTTAATAGGATTAAAAGTTAATCTTCCCTGTTTCTTAGCGGTATCATCTCCAAATTTCGATGCTGAAAATGCATGAGCAAATTCATGAATTGTAATTGAGATGAAAAACATCGGCAGAAAAAGTATAAAAGAAATCAGCTTCTGGCTTACCTTGATGTCCGGCAAATTATCCTCTCGGGTGAAATTGTTTATGTTCCTGTTTAATATATTCCCTGTCAATATGGGTGTAGATTTGAGTCGTGGAAATATCTGCATGGCCAAGCATTTCCTGTACAGCTCGTAAATCTGCACCTCCTTCAAGTAAATGCGTAGCGAAAGAATGCCGAAATGTATGCGGGTGAACTTCTTTTTTTATTCCTGCTTCTTTCGCATATTTATCAACTATCTTCCAGATTCCCATCCGCGACAACTTTGAGCCTCTGCTGTTTAAAAAAAGATAATTTTCACTTTTTAAACCTTTGATTAATAACGGTCTGCCTGATTTAATATATCTCTCGGTCCATTTAATTGCACTCTGACCAATAGGTACTAATCTTTCTTTCGAGCCTTTCCCGAAGACACGAATTATCTCTTCAGTAAAATATAATGAAGATAACTTAAGATTTAATAATTCTGAAACTCTTAGACCGCATGCATAAAAAATTTCCAGCAATGACTTGTCTCTTAATCCAAACTTATCCTTTATATACGGTTGTGATAATATTTCGTCAATTTCTTTTACCGATAAAACTGAGGGGAGATTTTTAGACAGTTTCGGAGCTGATAATTTTTCCATCGGGTTGCCGGTTATATAGTTATTTTTAAAAAGATAGCTAAAAAAACCTTTCAATGATGAAAAATATCTTGCTGCTGAAGAACGCGACAAACCTATATCTTTAAGAGAGTTAAAAAAATTTCTGATATGATCGGTTTTTATTCCGGATGGATCAGTTATCCTGTATTCAGCTATAAATTTAAAGAAAGAACCGAGATCATTTTTATATGATGCTGTTGTATTATCGGAAAGATTTTTTTCGAGTTTTAAAATAGTTAAATATTCATTTATGAAAATATCCATACAAAGCCGGCTTAAAGAAATTATGCTTTAATTTGATGGGAAATAAAATCCAAATATTATTTGTTCAGAGATGTTCACTTCTTTTCTGTTTCTTCGTTAATCCCTTTCTCCATTTCATCTTGCTTCGGGTATCTTATTCTCCTGTGATGCTGTCCGACTAAAATACTTATAAAAGCTTCTTTAATTTTACTAATATCACTGAAGGTTAAAGGAGATTCATCTAATTGTCCGTCATCTATTCTTTGCTTAATAATCTTATCAATTAAATTTTCAACTTTAACCGGATCCGGTTCTTCTATAGCTCTGACTGCCGATTCACAGCCGTCTGCAAGCATAACTATAGCAGTTTCTTTAGAATCGGGTTTTGGTCCCGGGTATTGATATTCTTTTATATCCACTTTTTCTTCACCGTACCGGTCCTTAGCCTTTTCATAAAAAAAGCTCATCGTATTAGTTCCATGATGCATTGGAATAAAATCAATAATTTCTTTTGGAAGATTATTTTCTTTGGCAAGCTCAACACCTTCTTTAACGTGCCGGCTGATAAGTTCAACACTTTCTTCAGGAGTTAAATTTTCATGTATATTTTGGTTGTTAAGCTGATTCTCCACAAAATTTTTAGGAGTTATTGTTTTCCCGATGTCATGATAATATGCACCTACTCTCGCCAACAAAGGATTTCCTCCAATTCTTTCAGCAGCAGCCTCTGCAAGAGTACCCATTGTCATCGAATGATTGAATGTTCCCGGGGCAATCCTGGCAAGATCTCTTAGAAGCGGCCTGTCGAAATTCGACAATTCAAGCAGTGTAAGATCGGTAGTTATTCTGAAAAATCTTTCAAAGAAAATCAATAACCCGTAAGTTAAAACAGGGGAGATTAAAGAATTGGATCCTGCAAAAGCAAACTCAACCAGCAAATTTTCAAATGAGGCAAACCTTTCTAACCCGAAAGCAAAAACAGAAACGAAATATCCTAATAGGATAAATGAGAAAGATCTGAATATCTGGGATCTGTTTTTAATATCCCTTACAGTATAAACAGCCAATCCCCCGGCAAAAATATTCATAGCTGCAAATGTATATTCGTTTCCTCTTAAAGCGCCGGCAATTAAAGCGAGAATTACCGTCGAATAAAAACCGACTCTTGAATCAAAAATAATTGTTAGAAGCATTGAAGCTGCCGGTAAGACAATTAAAAGCTGAAGAGGAGAAGGAGCGGTTATTTGATTAATTAAATATGTAATAAATGAAATAAAAATAAAAATTATAGATATAAGAATTACTTTCTGGTTATTATAGTAAACCTTTTTTCTGAACAGGTATAAATAAATTGAAAAAAGGGAGATTAAAAAAGTTATATGTAAAAATTTTCCCAGGAATTGAAGCAGATATCCTTCGTTTCCTATTTTCTCCCCTTTTGCCTGCTTGTATGAATCAATCTTTAATTTAGCTTCTTTTGTAATACGATCGTGCTTACCGATTATTCTTTCGTTTTCAGTAACGATACCAGAATATTTGGATACATTTTTTTCTGCCTGATCAATTTCTTCTTTAGTTAATTTAGGACTAAAAATAATATTCGGTTCAATAAAATGATTTGCGTATTCTAATAATGCGTTTTCAACATCTGCAGAAAAATTCCAGCTTTTAATCTCTTCACTTACCTCTTTTTTAGCATTTGTAAGGTCCAGGAATTTATCTGCAGGCTCTATCCTGTCAACATTTCCTACTCTAACAGCAATGCTGTCTTTTGAAATCTCACTAAGACTTCTATTTAAAATACCTGTTTTGTAAACATCATTTATAATATTTTCAACAATGGAAAATAATCTTTTAATGCTCTGGTTTTGCTTTGCAAGCATATTTCTTTCCTGCCGCCGGAGATTCTCAAAAGTATTAAAAGAAGAAGCAGTTAAAAAAGTTGGGTTTATATTTTGATTCTCACCGATTTTTAAACTGCTGTCAATCATCTTTAAGAGATAATTATTGTAATTTTTCAACGAATCAGAAATACTTTTTACATTATCTATATTTTTCATGAAGACAGGGTATACGCTCTCCGATGCAGCTTTTAATTCAGCTTTATAAACTTCAGGATCTTTATATACGGGGAAACTGATCGGGGCAATTAAATCATCATTCATCCAGATTGAACCGACGGAGACTTCTGATTCGATCGACTCGCCTTTGGGAAACATAAGAACAATTAACACAATTGTTACTAAAGCAATAATAATCTTCACTTTATTGCTGTTCTGTAATTTATTTCCTTCAGGCTCGGGCATCTATTAACCTCTTTTTGCCTTTAAAAGCTTTTCAAGAAATTCTGCAGCGCCATCTTCATTATTGCTTCTTTCAGTAATTAAATCCGCCATCCTTTTTATTTCAGGTACTGCATTTGATAATGCGACTTTAAAAGCTTTAGTTTGAAACAAACTGATATCATTATACCAATCGCCGACAACGGCTGCTTCATTTAGATTTTATTTTAAGATATTTCAACAGCCTTAACATACCGCTCCCTTTTGAAGCATTCTTCTTCCTGATTTCAATATAATAAATATTATCATGACGATGCGATTTGAAATATGAAGACCTAAGCCCAAATGAATAAGGGAATGACATTCTTTCCCAGATATATTTCATGGAATTTTTATTATCACCGGCAATGGAGATTTCCAAAGTCTTATCATAATAATCTTCATACGAACTCACCTGCTCATATTTCGCACCAAATTTTTCCATCAACTGGGTAATGATATAGTTTTCTTCGGTATAATAAATTGCATCGGCATGACACAATGCAACATTTAATGTATACTTTTTAACAAAATCCAGAACCTTTTTAACGTGTCTTTTCTTCACGAATGATTCAAATAAAGTATTCCCCTCAGGATAACTTTTTATTAAGGAACCATCAAGGGAAACTAAAGGTACTTTAAGTCCGAGATCTTCAGCCATATAGGTGATTGCGGAATGCAGCCTCCCGGTGGCAAATGTAAAACGAATATCATAATCTTTTAATTTCCTAATAAGAGCTCGTGTGTTTTCTCCAATGGTTCCGTTATCAGCTAATAGAGTTCCATCTAAATCGAAAACTACAATTTTTATATTTTTAAGAACATTGATCATAAAACTTAAAACCACCTCATTATATCTAAATACAGAATAATATAATATGATCTAAAATACAGTCAAATTTTGAGTTTACAAATTTTTAGATAAGAAAAATTTAATATGGAATCTAATTCTCAAATATTTTCTGCAATTTTTTATGGCTTTTAGTTATGCCTAATGACAGCATTAATTTTATACGTGCTTTTTGCCCATTTAAATAATCTGCAAAAATAACCCCCATGTTATGAAGGTGTTTTCCTGCACCGGGATAACTATAAATATCCAGTGTTTCGCCGGCAGGGCATCTTGAAACCAGAATAACCGGAATCTTTTTATCAACTGCATATCTGATCCCCTTAAAAGCATCCGGCGGAACATTCCCAACTCCCAGCGCTTCAACTATAATTCCCTCGGTCCCGCTGTCTGCAGAAAATTTAAAAAATTTTTCATTCATACCTGCATAAACTGTAAGCATATCAACATTGGAAATAATTTTATCTGTTTTTATGGTTTCTAATTTTCTCGGAAGCCGGTTTAAGACAACCTTCCCGTTTTGAACAAATCCTAAAGCTCCGAAATCTAAACTGTGAAAGCTATCAATCTCTTCAGTATAAGTTTTTGTTACCTCACTTGCTGCATTTATTTCACCGTCGAGGCAGACAAGAACCCCGAGGCTTCTGCAGTTTTCACTTTTACAAATATAAATGGCATCCATTAAATTTCTCGGGCCGTCCCAATCAGGTTCAGAACTGTTTTTCATTGAACCAATAAGTATAACCGGAATTTCTGTTTGAATTGTTAAGTCTAAAAGATATGCGGTTTCTTCGAGTGTGTCGGTCCCATGAGTTACGATTACACCGGAATAATCATTTTTTGAAATTAATTCTTGAATTTTTTTAGATAGTGAAAACATAAGTTCAGGAGTCATATGCGGACCGGGATATTTACCAAAATCATAGCAAGATATTTTTGCAAGCTTTTTTGCTTCCGGAATTTTTTCCAGAAGTTCTTTCCCTGAATAGCTTGGAACTGCACCACCGGTTTTCTTATCAATTTTCATTGAGAAAGTGCCGCCCGTAAAAACAATTAAAATTTTTTCTTTTTTCATTAAATTCCTATAAAGTTCGGTAGATAAACGGTCAAATGACAAACTTAATTTCTCGGCCGTCCATATATTTAAATTAATTATTGACTTGAAGCATTTAAAATTAAGCTTTATTTTTTATCTTTAAAATAAAGAATTGGAGAGCAAAATGTTAATGGTTGAAGATGTTGATCTGACCCCAAATCCGCATGCATTGAAATTCATCGTAAATGAAAAACTTTTGAATATTGAGACAAGACAGTATTCCAAAAAAGAAGAAGCAGAAAAGGATCCTTTTGCCAAAGGTATATTTGAAATTAACGGAGTTGTATCTGTTTTTTATATGGGGAAATTTGTAACTATTGAAAAATCTAAAGAGACTAACTGGGGGCAAATTCAAAGACCATTTATTAATTTTTTAAAATCATTTGATAGAAATTTAATCCCGGCGGAAAAAGATATTGAGCCTTTAAATGAAGATGAAAGCGAATTACTCAAAAAAATAAATGATATTTTGGATTAAAGAGTGAGACCATATTTAGCAAGTGACGGGGGAGGTTTGCAGGTTTTAGGTATTAATGGGTATACTGTAAAAATACGGTATCAAGGTGCCTGCGGAAGCTGTCCCACTTCTATATCGGGTACATTAGCTGCAATCGAAGGTCTGCTTAGAAGAGATATTAATCCGCAGCTTGAAGTTGAAGCTGCATGATTTCAGAAAATATCCTTTTTAGTTAGCAAAAACTTCCGGTTCTTAACCGAATAATGGACTTATATTAATATTTTTCCCAAATAATATATTGTTCCTATTTTCAAATTCTTTTTATAAATTAACGCTGAAACTTGAAGCAAAAAGATGAGAAATAAAGAACAGCTATATTATGCATGTTCCGAATTAGAGGGATTACATTTCAAAGTATTTACTTCACATCAGGGGATTAGACAAATATTTATTAATAAAAAAAATGCTTTACCTAAATCCTTTGATGCAATTAAACTTCATCCCGACGACCCTTATTTATATAATGTATTTCAACAGCTTGAAGAGTATTTCAACGGGACTCAGGAAAGAATTTAAAATCCCGTTAGATATCAAAGGGAGTGATTTTCAAAAAAAAGTCTGGAAAGAACTTCAGAAAATAGAATACGGAAAGACAGTAAGCTATAAAAAAGTAGCTGAGAAAGTAGGAGGCTCCACTTTTGTGCGAGCTGTCGGAAGAGTAAACAGTCAAAACCCTATTCCGATAATAATTCCCTGCCACAGAGTAATTAATACGAATGGAAAACTCGGAGGATATTCTCTAGGGATTTCTTTAAAGGAAAAACTCCTTGAATTAGAAGGCAGCTTAAGTTTAGAACTATTCAAATAGCGCAGCAGGTTGCTAATCTTTCTAGCAACTTTAAATTAAACCATTAAATCGATATCAACCATTGAATCCTGCTCATTTTCTTTTTTCTGGAAATACATTTGACCGTAACCGCATCTGATAAGTTCATTTAATTCATCTTGATAGAAAAACTTTTCTTCGCCAAAAGCAGGCTGTAAATCACTTAGCCAGGTAGCTTTGGTATTATATTTAGCAAAGAAAGGTTTTTTACACCAATCAGGATTTCTTCCCTGCAGCATATTAAGTACAAAAACTTTTTGTCCCCTAACTTCTGAAATTCCTTCAATTGCAACCTTCCCCGGTAATGCAGACATTGAAGGTCCCCTTACGGTTCTTGCTATGCCGGAGACTTGCTTAAACGCTTCACTAAATATTTGAAAAGCTTCAAAAAGAGGAATTTCAAAATATTCTTTTGCCCCGGTATTTCTTTCGACAAAAAAGTAATAAGGGATACAGCCCAGCTTCACCTGATCTTTCCACATCCTTGCCCAAATATCAGGATCATCGTTAACATGTTTTATAAGAGGAGACTGGGTTCTTATTTGAGCACCTGTATTCCGTATTCTTCTGACCGCTTCTTTTGCTATATCCGTGGATAGCTCCACCCAATGATTATAATGCCCCATAATTGCAAGGTGCTTCCCGGAATTAACTACCCTCTCAAATAATCTTAAAATATCATCCGAATCTTTATCGGTTACGAACCTGTAAGGCCAGTAAGCAACAGATTTAGTTCCGATCCTAATATTACGTATATGCTCAAAATCAGGCTGAAGAAAAGGTTCAATATATTCTTTTAAATTATTTAAATTCATAATCAAAGGATCTCCGCCTGTAATTAGAATGTCGGTTAATTCCTTATGATTTTTTATGTAGGCCTGAAATCTTTTTGATTCATCTGTAGCGAATCTTAAATCCTTCATCCCTACAAATTGAGCCCATCTGAAACAAAATGTACAATAAGCATGGCAGGTTTGACCACCGGAGGGAAAAATCAGGCAGGTTTCCCTGTACTTATGCTGAACTCCCGGAACAGGTTCATCTTCCATGGACGGTACATTCAAAGTCATTTGCCCAGCCGGATGAGGATTCAATTCCAATCTGATTTCTTCCGCAGTTTCTTTAATTTCACGTGGCGAAGAATTTTTTCTTAAAACGTCAGCCATCCCGTCAAATTGTTCTTTTGAAAGCATATCTTTTTGGATAAAGGTAAGCTGGAAGATCGGATCCTCCGGGATATTGTCCCAATTAATTAACTCTTCAACTAGATAATTATTCGATCGAAATGGTAGAATGTGGGATACAACTTTAATCGCAAATCTTTCATCTTTTGAAAGTATTTGAAGCTGGGGGATGCGATCTATATCCTTTAATCCATAGAATTTCATTTTTTTGGGGGTAATCATCTTTAACATCCTCCTCTAATAGTGAATTGATATCGGTAAAATTCGCTTAATATTTTTTTCGAGTGCTTATCAGAAAAGCTTAGTAAATATGTTATCCCGGAATGTCCCAAGCATCAGGATATTTTGCAATTTAACAAAATTTTTTAATTAATCAAGAGGAAAAAGTAAGGAATGGTAAAATAATCGATGGGAAAATAAAAAAAGCGGAATTAAACCGCTTTATTTAATTATTCAAATTACGCAAAGAATTCTAAATCTTACTCAATTTTTAACACGATTAAGAGAAAGATTACAATTAAGACCAATGTGTAACATAACTTAATTATTTAATTGTGGTTACTTTACTAATATCATCAAGACGAACAAAGCGTTCGTTAAATTTATAACTGCCTTTTGACGTTTTAATAGTTTTAATCAATTTAACATTAACGCCTTCAACCTTTTTTTTTGCTTTTGCTTTATCAGCAAAAGATTGTTGTTTAGCCATAATTTCTCCTTTTTTAAAGCTAGCAAATATAAAAAGAACTTCCTAAAATAAAAAGATATCAATTATTCAATACAATTGAAAATTAAAGAATGGTTTATTTATAATAAAAATTATTTTATAAATCCGTACTTCTTCAAATGTACATAAGCCATATAACCAACAGCTGCTGTTTGAGCCATTCCAAGGATATATCTTACGGAATTAAATTTTGAATCATCCCGGTATCTGATATACAAAGGAGACAACATAAATGATTTTGTTTCTTCCGGCAGAACTTTTCTCTCATCGGGTTGTGAAACTGCAAATGATGTCCATAATCCTATAGTTTTAGGATTGCTGTTAACCGGTATTTCGTTAGTATTGTTTTCAATATTATTTAAAGAATAATATAGCTCAAAATCATTTAATAATTTCAGGTTAGCCTTAATCTCCTTTATATTCAGAGAATCTTTTTGACTTTCCTGGGGATAAGCAAATAAAGATATTATAAAAATAAATGTAATGAAATATTTCATTTAAAAAGTTATTAATTTTGAATAAAAACGGGGTTAGATTGTATTTTCCATAATTTTAATATTATGAATCCTTTTATTATTCAATTCATCAAATTGAATGTGTAGAAAAAAGATAATAAAAACTTTAAAAATAATAAAGATTTCTAAATAAAAGCAAAAGGATAAAAGGAGACAAAATGGCTGAACAATTAAATAAAGCAACTTTTTTAGAGAAGATTTTTGATTTCGAAAAGAATAAAGAATGGAAATACCAGGGAAATCTCCCTGCAGTTATTGATTTTTGGGCTCCATGGTGCGGTCCATGCAGAATGGTAGGACCGGTAATTGAAGAACTTTCTGAAGAATATAAAGGACAGGTGAATTTTTATAAAATCAATACAGACGAGGAACAGGAGCTTGCCGGAGCATTCGGAATTAGAAGCATACCTTCCTTGTTATTTATTCCTGTTGAAGGACAGCCTAAAATGGCAGTTGGTGCTGTTCCAAAAGAAAATCTTAAGAAAGTAATCCAGGAAGATTTGTTAATTTCTGCAGCTTAAATACTATTAGTTCAAGTTCAAGTGTACAATCGCTTGAACTTGGACATCCCTTGAACTTGAATTTTTCATAGCTTCTCTTTCATAGAGAATTTAATTATATGTCTAAAAAAAAGTTTAGGGTTTATATTTACTAAAACTACACCGAAAGTAATAGTTATACCGCTTGCTATTGTTAAAAGAGAAATCTTCTCGTTAAGAATAGTCCATGCAGCAATAACCGTTACAAAAGGTTCAAAATATAAAAATGCTCCTGCTCTTGCTGATTCCATTTCTTTTAATGATTGCGCCCACAAAACATATGCAATTCCTGAGCAGAACAATCCTAAAAATAATAAAGCAATCCAGACTTCAAGGGAAAGATTAGAAATAGCGTATATTGTAGATTTATTAATATTAAAGGGGACAAGTATTATTGCCATCATTATAAATTGGAATAAGATTGTCATGAGTGGAGGATAAGATATAGTAATTTTTTTATTCACCATTGAATAGACACTCCAGGTAAAAGCACTTGCCAGAATAAGAAAATCACCTTTATTGGAAATAAAATCAATTGAAAAAAATTCTCCTTTACTTATCAGCAGCATCAAACCGAAGAAAGCAATAACTATTCCGGTTATTTTAAATAATGTAAATTGTTCGCTAAAAACAAAAAATCCTAAAATAGCCATAAAGACCGGTGATGTTCCAATAATCCACCCTGTATTTGATGCAGAAGTAAATTTTAAACCTGTTACCTGTATCCATAAATGAAAAACGGCGATCAATGCGAGTATAAAAATAAATCCATGATTTTTTATATTAATTGCAAAGCTTCTTTTTGTATAAACGGCAATTATTGATAAAAGGACAGATGCAAAAATAAGTCTAATAAATATTATGGAGATAGGGCTTAACTGGCTCAATGCTATTTTGGTAGCAATAAAAGAGGCTCCCCAGAAACAAACAGCGATTAATGGTTTCCAGTATTTGAGGTAACGTTTATTCACAAAAAATTAGGTTATAAAATTATGGTCTTTAAGATAATTAAAAATTATCCTAAATAAATTAATGATGAAGATAAATATGATTGAATTATTAAGAAGATTAGTTACAAATACTTTTCTTTTATATGATTGATAAGATGAAAGATTTAAGCTGCGCAAAGGAATAATCAGGCTTCATTTTTGTTTCAGCTCAATTAAATTATCGTAAGATTTTTACGCAGCATATACAAAATCTACTTACTCTAAAAATTGAAGTAAGGTATCTTCTAACTTTCCTCAAAAAATTAACTTGCGCGTTATAAATTATATTTAATAAAAAATTTTGTATTCTTTAAAGTGAATCGACCACTTTTTTAAGCTTATTTCTTACTTCATTTGCTACCCCGGCTAAAGATGGATTCAGTATGGCCTGCATGGAGGCAACTGGATCAACCGCAGCAACTTCTATCTCTCCATTTTCCTGTTCAATTACAGTAACATTGCAGGGAAGCATTGATCCAATCTTATCTTCCGCCTGAAGTGCTTTGTATGCAAAAGCAGGATTACATGCTCCCAGTATTTTATATTTTTTGAAATCTACATCCAGTTTTTTCTTTAATGTTTCTTTTACATCAATTTCGGTTAATACTCCAAAACCTTCCGATTTTAATGAAGCAGTAACCTTTTCAATTATATTATTAAAATCACCTTTAAGAGTTTTATTAAAATAATAACTCATTTTATTTCCCTTTAAGTTGTTTCTGATTTTGCTAAATAAGATGCAAAAATAAAATCAAAGATTCTTTAAAGTAAGTTAGTGATTTTAATTTTTTTCAAATCGGTTAAAAATATTCAGATGTTTAATTCTCAGATAAATTTTATAACGGCCGAAGGTTCTATAATTTGGAAAGTAAAGGATTCTGTAAAGTATAAATTTACATTTTTATGATCGTGGGATTCATATCCGATTGATAAATCCTGCCCGATAGTTAATCTAAAATCACCACCTCGTATAGAGACTAAGAAAGCATCATTAATTGCAGGTGCGAAGATTATATCACCCCCGATTAAATCCTTTACAACTTTTTTTAAAGGATAACCATTTACAAAGCTAGAAAGTTTTTCCCATTTATTTCTGCTTAATATTAATGAATAAGGACCTTCCACAGAAGATTTAACGAATTCGCTAATTACTTCAGATAATCTTTCGGGTAAATCTTCAATCTTTTCTGGATATTTTACAGGCTTATATTTATTGATGTCTTTTAGACCTACTACATTTCCTTTCGGGAAACCATTATAAATTAACTTCTCTTCAAATTCTCCAATTTTATTTGCAGCTTCTTCCATTGTATCCAGATTTAAATCTTCTGCACCTCTCGCGGCGTTATCAAGCTCCCACATATCAAGGCTAAAGGAAGAACGGGTTTCAACAAGAGGAAGCACTTTGTTGATTCCATATTTAATTTTTCCTTTTTGATTTTCAGGCACTTCAAGTCGGCCTAATGTTACAGCTTCAAAATTTAATCCTTTAGGTCCTGCAACATCAACAAATCTTCTTGCAGATAAAATAGAATTAAAAACTCTTTTTGCTTGTTCATTTATTATATTCCACGCTTCTTTTGTAATAGGAGCAAGAGATTTTCTAAGCATATCCATTATTCTTTTCTCCTTTTAATTTCTCCAATTCCTAGATCTTTATCTTTTTTCTCTGCTTTATCTTTACCTTCCTTTTCTATTTGGGTTAAATCCCCTTCAGTAAATAAATACATCCTTAATTTTTCATCCCATCCATTCATATTTCTGCGAAGCCATTCTAAAGCCATTGATGCATGCTCCATCTCTTCAAATTTATTATGTTCAATAATTTTTTTCAATTGTTCATCCGTGCATGAATCAATTCTCTGCTGATACCAGTCAATTGCTTCTATTTCTTCCATCAAAGAATTTAATGCACGCCTAAAGTTCCGGGTTTGCTGACTAAGATCTTCAGGTGGTTCATGAAATTCCGACATAACTTTTCTCCCTTAAATATTAATTATCAAAATTAAAGATATGAATTATTGATCGGCAAATTTGTGATATAAAATGATAAGTGATTAAATTAAATCTACGAAATATGCATTTGTAATTTCTTGCAAATCTTTAGGAGAAAGATATAATTGCGTTCCCCTGATTCCTGCACTTATAAATACTTTATCGAATAATTGAATTGTTTCTTCTATATATGTCGGAAAATTCTTTTTCATTCCGATTGGCGAGCAGCCGCCCCGGATATATCCCGTTATTGAAAATAAATCTTTTACTCCGATCATTTCAATTTTTTTATTATCACTTGCAGAAGCTGCCTTTTTTAAATTTAATTCGGCATTTACGGGGATACAAAAAATATTTATTCCGTTTTTATCACCATTTGCAACCAGGGTTTTGAAAACAACTTCAGGATTTGCGCCGATCTTTTTTGCAACGGTTACACCGCTTAAATCATTTTCATCCACATCATAATTAACTGTTTCGTAAGAAATGCCGCCTGCTTCTAAAATTCTAACCGCATTAGTTTTGGACATAATTTCATATAAAATTCAATTTACTCTATAACAATTTCTACAATGAGCTTATCCTTGAACTTGCTCTTGAACTGGGACAAAAACTATACTGCGACTAATATTCTTATTCATATTTTAATTCTTCATATGATAAATTATATTCTTCGGCTTTGAGAAGGAATTTTGTATAAGGATGTTTCGGCGACTTAATAATTTCTACGGTCTTACCTTGCTCCATAATTTCACCATTATATAGAATGATCATTTTATTGCACAATTTTCCGAGTACCCTTAAATTATGAGCAATACAAATAATTGTTAAATTAAATTTCTTATTAAGATATAAAAAAAGATTAAGAATGTTGAGTTGTGATTCAGGATCCTGTGCAGAAAAAGGTTCATCTAAAATTATTAGCTCGGGATTTACCGCCAATATTCTTGCTAAAGCTGCACGCTGTTGTTCGCCGCCGCTTAATTCGTAACCTTTTCTTTTCCATAAATGTCTGGGAAAATTAATTGCCTCAAAAATTTCCTCCATTTTTTTTTGTGGATCTTTCTCCTTATCATCAATTATAACCGCTTCCTTAACAATCTTATCTATTTCTCGAAGAGGATTTAAAATTTCTCCATTATTTTGAAATAATATTTGAACAGGGTTAGACCTGCTTTTTGGGGATCCATTTTTACGAATAAAATGTATTTTACCACTGGTGGGCACCAAAATACCGGCAATTAATTTAGCTAATGTAGTTTTACCGCTGCCTGATTCACCCGATATCCCTATAATATCGTTTTGGTCAAGTCTAAAATCTACGTTTTTTAAAATCTGTTTAAACTTTTTGCCGGAACCGACAGAATAGCTTAAATCTTCGACTTTTAAAATTTCATTCATTAAGAAACTTCTGAATAAGAATTTAGAAATGAATCTAAATTTTCATTTATAGTATTATTAAAAAAATCCTGAACGGAAAGAAAATCCGTTAAACTTCCATCCTTTAAAAAAGAAATTTTATTGCTTATTCTTTTTGCAAACATCATATCTTGAGTTACCAGAAGAACAGAATTATTATCGGTGGAAACGAATTCTTTTAATTTAAGCAAAACCAAATTTGCTATTGGAGAGTCAATTCCTGAAGTCGGTTCGTCGAGTATAATTACTTCAGGATGTGTAAGCAGCGCAAGAACCAGACTTATTCTTTGAGCCATTCCCCCGCTTACTTCATAAGGATACATTGCAAATAATTTACCTGGTTCGGGAAGAAGAAAAAAATTAAGAAGATCTTCTGTCTCTCCCGCATCCTTTACCAGCTTTTTGAAGTAATAACCCATTTTTTTTAAATGATCAAAACTATTCACTGCATCCTGGAAAACATACTTTATTTTCTCTCTCCTTATATCCAGCAATTCATTTTGATTCAATGAAATGATATTCTTAGAATTAAAAAGGATTTGTCCTTCGGTAGTATAAAATCTTTTATCCAAAAGTCCGGACAATGATTTTATTAATGTAGATTTGCCGCTACCGTTTTTACCTACAATTGTGTAAATATTATTTGCTGGAAGTAAGAAAGAGACATCATTTAAAATGGTTTTAAAACCATCCTTCTGCTTCAACAAAAGATTTTTTATAGAAATATCCAGCATCAATTACTTTTTAATTTGCAATTTTCTCTTCAATGAATGCAATACAAGAATTATTTTTGTATTTGTTTAGCAAAATAATAAATTACACACAAAAATATTGAGGAATATTTGAACTTAAAAATAATTACAAAATCATTTTATTTCTTCCTGTTTACTGCATTATTATCTGTTCAATCATGCAGACAAGGAACGCCTGTTGAATCCAACAGAGTGATCATCGGCTTATCATCAGATGTTTCAACCCTGAACCCTCTTTTTGCTTTTAACCTTGATGAAGGAAGTATTACGGAACTCATGTTTATAAGCCTTATACAGCCTGTATGGAATGAAGTAAAAAGTAACATTGAAATTAAACCAATGTTTGCCAAAAGCTGGGAATGGAATAAAGATTCTTCATCTATAACTTTTAATTTAAGGGATGATGTAAAATGGTCGGATGGGAAAGATTGCACAGCAGAAGATGTTGTCTTTTCATTTGATGCATTTTCAGATCCCGAAGTTGATAGCCGTCTGTATGGTGTATTTGAAAATTTTTATGTTGATAAAAACAAGCATATAGATTTAAAGAAAACATTTGAAATTATTTCCACATACAGCCTAAGGATTAATTTTCTTCCCCACTCAAAGCCGAATTTATTCACATATGGCAATTCCCATTTTGCCCGAACACATTTATGATAAAATACCAAGAAAAGAATTTGCAACTGCAAAGCAGAGTAGTGCACCTGTTTCTAACGGTCCCTTTTTATTATCAAACTGGGAGCGGGACCAGTCTTTAATTCTAAAGGCAAATAAAAATTCTTTTCTTTATAATCCTGATAACATTTCTGAGTTAATATTTAAGATCATTCCTGATTATAACTCACAGCTTACTCAACTAAAAAATGGTGAAATTGATTTAATGGATCCGGTTAGGATGGATGATATTGACGCGCTAAAGCAGGAGCAAAAATATTAATATTGTTCCGTTGAAAGGGAGAGAATATGATTATATAGGATGGAACAATATTGATCCCGCTGCTTTCAATAAAGATAAAAAAGTAACCCCTAATAAGTTTTTTGGAAGTGCGAATGTTCGAAAAGCATTGACATATGCAATTAACAGGAAAGAAATCTTAGATAGTTATTTAAATAATTACGGAGAATTAGCAGTTACACCTGTTACACCAATTTTTAAGAATTCAATTGATTCCAGCATAAAACCATATCCTTACGATGTTCAAAAAGCAAAAGAATTGCTGGCTGAAGAAGGATGGAAGCGATTCGAACAAAGATGGAATATTAGATAAGAACGGGATTAAATTTTCATTCACTAATGGAAATCCCAAGCGGCAATCCCAGGAGAGAGTTTGCTTCTACAGTAGTTAAAAATAACTTGAAAGAAATCGGAATAGAAATGAATGTTGAACAGCTGGAAATGAGAGCCTTTCAGAATGATATTATAAATAAAAAAGTTGATTCCTACATGGCAAGCTGGTACGTTCCGATTCCAATTGAGTTAAAACCTTTCTGGTACTCCGATTTAGAATCAACTCCAATGAATTTGATCTCTTACCGGAATAAATATGTTGATAAGCTTCTTGAAGAAATGGACAAAAAAATTTCTGAAAAAAAATTAAATGCACTTTATTTTAAATTCCAAAAGATAATGCACGAAGATGAACCGGTTACTTTTCTTTATTGGATGGATGATATAGTTGGTTATAACAAAAAAATAAAAAATATTGATATTAATCCCCTTGGTGTTATCCAGGAATGCTGGAATTGGTCTATTAACAAATAGGTTCAATGAAAAAAGAACTTGCAAAAGTCCTGATTAAAAGGGTTTCTACTTCATTAGTAGTTCTTTTCCTGCTAATTACATTTGTATTCTTCCTTCTAAGAATATCCCCAGGTGATCCTTCTCAAAAATTTATTTCGCCTCAATTAAACCCTGAACTTGCAAAAAAAGTCAGGGAATCTTTTAATCTGAATAGTTCTCTGCCTGATCAGTATAAAGCATTTATTGAAAATCTAGCTAAAAGGAGATTTGGGAATATCTTACAATTACAGGCTGCCCGTAACAGAAGTCATTTGGGAATACCTTCCTTTTACTTTAATTTTTTCTTCAACCAGCTTTATAATTCAGATATTATCCGGTTTTCTTCTTGCTTTATTAACAGTAAAAAAAAGAAATGGTCTGCTGGATAAAACAATTTCTAAAACAAGTTTGGCAGTTTACGCGACTCCATCGTTTGTAATTGGAGTTATTCTAATCTTCCTTTTCTCGGAAAAAATGCATCTATTTCCTTCTTCAGGTTTAAGGTCATTCGATGCCGGTTCATTTTCAACATTTCAAAGCTTTGAGGATTATTTAAATCATCTTGTTTTGCCGATTATTACTCTATCACTACCAGGAATAGCAATATTCTATAACTACCTTCGTAATAATCTTGAAGATGTATATAATAAACAATTTGTTATAAACCTGCGGTCGCTCGGATTTACAGAAAAAGAGATAGCAAGAAAACATGTCATTCCAAATGCTATAAATCCTTTAATATCTGTCGCAGGAATTGAATTAGGGATATTATTGAGCGGTGCATTAATTACTGAAGTAATTTTTGCTTTACCCGGGATGGGAAGATTAACAATCAATGCAATTCTGAACAGAGATTATCCTCTTGTAATCGGCTGTTCTCTTGTAGCAGGATTTTTAATTATACTAAGCAACCTTGCGGCAGATATAATCAGGGCTAATCTGGATAAAAGATTAATCACGGGGAGTCTTAATTGAATTACCTTAAAATTAAGAATCGGCATTTAATTATTTTACTGATGTTAATCTTATTTTATTTCAAGATTCGATTTAATTATTAAATCATACTATTTACTATTTTAAATATTTGAAACTGTGCGTTTCTGATTTCTCGGCTGCTGTAAATACCATTAGTTTTAATTTTTGGGATCTAATAATTTCTGTTTTTTTAATAATACTGCTCCCTATTATCATTATATATATAAAGAATAAAAATAATTTAATAGCAAAAAGTTTGAACAGAAAACTAAACTTTTCTTCATTTACAGTAATAATTTTACTTTCATTTTTTATCTTTGCACCATTAATAACAAATTCTAATCCGAACTTTCAAAAAGATATAGGTGTAACAAAATTATTACCTCCTTTAAGTTTTGTAAATGTGCTTTCTTTGAAAAGAGATGAACGCACTAAAAATAATCAATTGATCTCTTTTTTATTTCTAAAAAGTAAGATTGTGAAAAATTCTTTTAATGAAGATTTGATTTTTGCTGACAGTGTAAAATTTGGTGAACCGGTTATTTTATATCAAAAGGGTAAGTTAAAAAAAATTTCCAATTCAAAATTAGCAATTGGCAGATAATTTACCGGTAGTCAAAAAAAAATATTTTCTTTTGGGAACAGACGAATTCGGAAGAGACATATTTTCACGGTTGGTATACGGAACCCGTATATCACTGCTTATAGGATTTGGAGCAGTTGCGATTTCCTTACTTATCGGATTATCACTCGGTTTCCTGGCGGGTTACCCGGGCGGATTTGTTGATTCAATATTAAATAGGTTTACCGAGGTTTTCCTTGCTTTTCCTATTATCTTTTTAATTATACTAATCATTGCTTTATTTGGAAATTCATTTTTTACGGTTATGATTGTTCTCGGATTTTCTGGCTGGATGAGCTTATTTAAAATTGTTCGGGGTGAAATTATTGTCTTAAAGAAAAAAGATTTTTTTATTTCCGCACAGATGATTGGTTTGTCACGGACTGATTTACTCCTAAAGGAAATACTTCCGGTTATCACTAGCCCCGGTAATAGTAAATCTAGTTTTATTGTATGGAAATGTTATTTTAGCAGAATCGGCGTTGAGCTATTTAGGATTAGGTGTTGGAAATAATTACCCTTCATGGGGAGCAATGATTGAATCAGGCCAATCATATATTGATAAAGCCTGGTGGATGATCTTTTTCCCCGGACTGGCACTTTTTTTAACTCTTTTTGCTGCAAATAAAATTGGTAAGGAAATTAACATTCATTATAACCCTGCTGTGGAGACATGATAAACGAAAGATATCTAATTAAAAAAAAATTAGGTGAAGGACGAAGCAAAGTCTTTTTATGTAATGATATTGAAAATAATTCTGAAGATATTGCTATTAAAATTTTACCTGAAAAAGCTGATAATATTGAAAAAGAAAATTTTCAAAATGAATTTATCACTCTCCGAAGACTTAGACATCCCATTATAGTTCAGGCATTAAATTTCGGCACTATTGTAAAAACTGATACTGCAGAAAAAAATATCCAAATCGGAAGTAATTTTTTTACTTTAGAATACTTTAATGGAATACCTTTATTGGATTACGATGATATTCAAGATGAGAATATATTAAAAAAAATAATTGCCCAAATTTGTTCGGTTCTTTTCTATCTTCATCAATCGGCTTATATTTATTATGATTTGAAGCCGGATAATATCCTGGTAAAAAATGTCGAGGGAGAACCGCATGTTAAATTAATTGATTTAGGATTCGCTGAAAAATCTGATTATCACGATGGAAACCTAAATCCTTATAATAATAGATACATAAGGGGAACTGCAGAATATATTGCACCTGAACTGTTGAAAAAAGATGCGCACGATTGTAGGGTTGATTTATATTCTTTGGGAATTATTCTTTATAGAATTGTATATAACAAATTCCCTTTTAATAGAGATAATGAATTAAAAATTTACAAAGCTCATATAGAGCAGGATTTTGATTTCGGAAAATCAAAATATTCAAACGAATTAATAAAAGTTACAAAAAAACTTCTTGAGAAAGAACCGGAAAAAGATATACGAATTCTTTAGAGGTTCTGTCTGATTTAAACATCCCAATCAACCATAAGATAATTAAAGACTGGAACCCCGCAAGAATTTTTGTAAACAGAAGAGATGTATTAAATATATTAGACACGTATATAAATGATAAAACAAGCAGTGAAATATTTTCAATCAAAGGATTCGAAGGAAGCGGAAAGACTGCTCTTGCCGAGGAAGTAAATTTTATTTATAAAAATTCTGTTCTGATAAAATATGACAAGTCCAAAAGCGGATACCAATTTTTGAAGCATTTCCTTAATAAAATAATATTCAATGATTTTGTTTATCTTAATATTTCAGATGAAGTAAAAAAGAGTATTGAAAGGTATTCAAAATAATTCTTCTTGAATTACTAAATGAATTAAAAGGAATTTTTGCAAAAATAACTCAAGAATCAAATTTTATATTAATTCTTGATGACTTTAACAGCTATGATAATTTTACTGTAGAGATGTTGAAAGATATTCTTCCAATTTTGCAGGTTAATAAAACTAAAATTATTGTAATGGAAGATTCCGATTTGGATTACATCTCCGATTCATTTCATAATGTAAAAGAAATAAACCTAACGCCATTTACTGATGTACAGGTTTCCGAGCTTATTGAAAAAAGTTACAATAAATTTTTTCCGGTTGAAGAGTTAAAAAAAATAATTCTGCTGTATGCTGATTTGCTTCCGGGAAGTATTGAAGGATTTATAAAAGACTGCCTGCAGCTTAATATTTTTCAATATAATCCCGAACAAATTACTATTGACATCACCGAAACATCCGCAAAGCTGCTAAAAAGCTCTCATGATCAAATCTATGAGACAAGACTGGGGTATTTAACAGAAAGCGGATGGAAAGCTGCAAAAACTCTTTCATTATTCGATTTGAATTTTGATGAAAATATTTTAGCTGATCTCCTGGAACTTGATAAGAATAAAATTTCATCGACTGTTGAAGAGTTGATTGATAATAATATTCTACATTCTTCCGGCATAGGAACTAAACTGCAATTTACTTCCGAAGGATTGAAGAAACATGTTTATTCAAAGGTTGAACAAAAAAGAGAATTCCATTTAAACGCTGGTACAATTTTAACAGAGAAATACCGGGGGTTTGATAGAAATGAGCTTGCAAGGCAATTTGAACTTGGAGAGGATTATGATACATGCTATGAAATTTTAAAAGAAGAGATGAAAGATGCAGAGAAAATTTCTGCATATTCATATAAAAAAAAGTTATTGCAGAAATTATTATTACTACCATTAGGAGATAAGCATATAAATGAGATAAAATATTCACTGTGTGAAATTCTTTTCAAATTAGGAAGCTATAAAAATACATTTAGATTTAATTGAAGATTTAAAATAAGAAAACCCTGCCGCAAGAGCTGGTTAATGAATTACAAATTTTGAAAGGTATGTGTTTAATAGAAATTGGAAGTTATCAAGAGGGACAAGAGATTTTAAAATCAATTTTAGAGACATATATTTGATGAAGGGAAAAGAAATAAGTTATTGATTTCAATAGCATATTCAAATTTTGATTTAAATAATTATGAAGAATCTGGCAAAATTTGTTGGGAAATAATTAATAAAAAGAATTCTAGTTTTGAATACAAAGGGAAAGGCTTATAATCTCCTTGGCATGATAGAAATTAATCAATATAATGATTTTGATAGTGCTCTGCAAAAATTTCAATGAAGCATTAAAACAATTTAAAAAATTAAATTTAAAAAGACTTATATCTGCAACAGAATCCAATCTAGGGATAATATTTAAATCTTAAAAATAGACAATGATAAGGTGGTACTTCATTATAATGAAGCCTTAAACTTGAACATATCAACTGGTAATTTGGAACAAGAAGCTAAGATTTTACTAAACTATGGGATATATTATTATGATAACTTTAAATTTGAAAATGCAATCAATCAGTACAATCGTGCTTATAATATTTTTCTTAATCTCGGTGATATGAACGGTCAAGGATCTGTTTTGAATAATTTGGGAGAAGTATATTTAATTATCAGTGAATATCAAAAATAGTTATAACTCATTAATTAAGTCATCATCCCTTTTTGAAAAAATAAACAATATAGAAAACAAAGTTGAGTCATTATTTTTATTAGCTAAATTCTATTTTGCTCTCGGGAATTTAAGCAAAATAGAAGAAATTATTAATGAATGTAGGATAATAGAAGGAAATAATCATCTTAGTATTAAATATGAAAACTATATTAAATATATTAAATTAGTTTCCTTCAATGATTACTATATTGATAAAACTAAAGAGCAAATAAAAAATATTTGCGACGTTTTTATCAAGTTTAATGATGACTATAATTTTGCTAAAACCTATTTATTGTTGGCAGAAAAATTAGTTATTTACGAGATGTTTGATGAGGCTGTCGTAGTAATTAATGATACGAATCTTATCGATGCATGTCGGTCAAAATCAATACTTGAAGCAGAAAGATTATATATTTTGGGCAAAATATCCTCCAATAATAAGTCTATTGTGGAAGAATCTTCTATTGATTTGTATAAAAGATCTTTAAATCTTATTAAAGATGAAAACATTACCGAATTGACTTGGAAAATTCTTCTTAAAATTGCAGAATATTATTCAAATAGAGGCAACTTATAATATTGTCCGAAAATTATATTGCCTATGCAAAGTCTGTCATTTTTCATATAGCCAATGAAATTAAGGATGTAGAACTTCGGAAAGCATATATTAAATAGTGAAGAGAGAAGCAATGCTTTACAAATATTAAATAATTTAGAATAAATTAAATAAATGACAGGAAAAATAAATATAAAATTCTTTTCGGATTCTAGTGAAGATTATGCATTAACAGCAGAAGAACTCAATAAGCTAAATATAAGTGAATTAAATTTTAATCTTATATCCCCTAGGGAACTTTAATATCTGCGAGAATGAAATAATTATTATTCAGATAAATAATATCGAATCGGAAACCCTTAAAAAATTTTTAGAATTAAACAAAAAAATAAAAAATCAAATTATTTTTATAATTCATGAAAATAATGCTCTAATTGCTAGTAATCTTATTAAAAGCGGTTTCACTGATATTTTTGTTCTCCCTCAAGAAATAAAAAAATTAATAACTTTTCTGCAAGATACTATAAAAAAAAGAACTTATCTCACTTCTATAGATTTCAGAGAAAATACTGAAAAATTAGATAGAAGTTTTAATGATATAATCGGTTCTTCCAGTGAAATAAAAAAAATTATTGAATTTTCAAAAAGAGTATCTGATAATAAACATTTAAACATTTTAATTTTGGGAGAAACGGGAACGGGGAAAGGACTTTTTGCAAGGTCAATTCATAACTATAATAATGAACAAAATTCGCCATTTATTGATATTATTTGTACAGCAATACCAGAGAACCTAATGGAATCCGAGTTATTTGGCTATGAAAAGGGCGCTTTTACAAACGCAATTAATCAAAAGATTGGTCTTTTTGAAGCTGCAAATAACGGGACTTTGTTTTTAGATGAAATAGGTGATTTAAGCTTAAATATTCAAACTAAATTGTTAAGGGTTATTGATAGGAAAATAATAAGGAGATTGGGTGGCCTAAATGATATACCTGTAAATTCAAGAATTATATCTGCTACAAATAGAGAGCTCGAACTAATGATTGAAGCAAATATGTTTAGAAGAGATTTGTATCATCGATTAAATGTGGTTTCAATTGAACTACCGCCTCTAAGATTAAGAACAGAAGATATTATACCTCTTGCATATCACTTTATTGATCATTTTAATCAGAATATTTGGCAAACAGGTAAAAGATATAGATAATGATTTCAAAGAATTTGCTTTAAATTACTCATGGCCCGGAAATATTAGAGAATTTAAAAACACCATTGAAAGAGCTATTCTCTTATGTGAAGATAAAAAATTAAGGCTAAAGGATTTTCTCGATTTTAATAATGTACCCAATAATTTATCTCTTTATCAAGAAAATTCATTATTTTTTCCCCACTTAATTAGGATTGATTTAAATTACAAAGAAACTGATATCCATGGTTTGAGCAAACTTTATGCTAAAAAAGTATTGATAAAAATGAGAGGAAATAAGTCAAAAACTTCAAAAATTCTAGGTATTTCAAGACCAAAGCTGGATTCCTTATTAAAGTAGATTGTAAAAATATTTTACAACTTGTTTAATATTTACATTTTTTTTTAAGTAAATTTTACTGAATTATCAATCATCTTGTGTAAAATTTAATTTAAAGGACATTAGAAAACTTTCCTATTTAATTTAGAAAAGTTCCATTGCAATTTGCAGTTCGAATACAAATAATTAAAAGAATATTAATCTTGATTTCAATTAAAAATTGCAAATAATTATTTTTTATATAGCTTACACATGAACTTCAGCTATTGTGTTAAATAACACAGTTATTATATATTTATTAATTCGATTTTTTTTATCTATTAAAATAGTGGCATAATTTCTGCCTTTAAAACTGCTAAGTGCTTAAAAAGTGTCATTTTCTATAAAATGACGAATTTTCTATTTCAAGTGTCATTTTCCCCCAAAATCACGTGGGAGAGGGAGGACTATGCGTAAATTGATCCTATCTCTGATTTTCTCAGGGGTACTATGTATTGCAGGCTTCGCGCAAAGCCTGGATAATGTGGAGCAGGCTGTTAGATATCATGCAAATATTGACGCTGCTACACTTTGCCAACCATATTCCTCTACAACAAATGTTGTATATGTAGATGCAAAATCTAATTCTCAATTGAACGAATTAGGTTCCATCTACGGATGGTCTAGATCTAATTCTCAATTGAATGAATTAGGCTCCATCTACGGATGGTCTAGATCTAATTCTCAACTGAATGAATTAGGTTCCATCTACGGATGGTCTAGATCTAATTCTCAATTGAATGAATTAGGTTCCATCTACGGATGGTCTAGATCTAATTCCCAATTGAACGAATTAGGTTCCATCTACGGATGGTCTAGATCTAATTCCCAGTTGAACGAATTAGGTTCCATCTACGGATGGTCTAGATCTAATTCTCAGTTGAAGGAATTAGGTTCCATCTACGGATGGTCTAGATCTAATTCTCAATTGAATGAATTAGGCTCCATCTATGGATGGTCTAGATCTAATTCTCAATTGAATGAATTAGGCTCCATCTATGGATGGTCGAGATCTAATTCTCAATTGAATGAATTAGGTTCCATCTATGGATGGTCTAGATCTAATTCTCAGTTGAACGAATTAGGTTCCATCTATGGATGGTCTAGATAGTTTGTGTTGGTTGGCGAGATAGTTATTTCAATTAATTATCTTGTAATAATTCTACAAAGCCTTTAATTTTATAATTAAAGGCTTTTTTTATTTTGAACACTAATTTGGCCCTTAGAAATTTTTAATTTAAAGATATGTAATATTTACATTCCTTTTTTTATCTTCTTTTGTGAAACTATTAATTTATATTCTCAGCAGGATACTGTAAAGTAAACTTCTGCAGGCATAAGTTGGGAAGAAAGAGAAAGCAAACATTTTATAGTCATCTATAGAGAAATTGATGCTCCATTAGTCCCTCATATCTTAAAATCTGCAGAAAATGCCCTGCTCTCATTAATGAAAATATTTAACTACAAACCCTCGGAAAAAATAATAATCAATACATTTGATATTTATGATTTTGGATTTGGTTCAACTACAACAGTACCGCATAATTATATTCGGCTGGAAATTGAACCTTTAGAACATGGATACGAGTCTGTATCTATACAATGAACGATTTCAATGGCTGTTAAGCCATGAACTTGTTCATATTGTTGTGAATGATCATGCAAGTAATATAGAATCCATCACCAGATCAATATTCGGCAAAGTTGAACCGGAGCAAACACAACCATTAACTATTCCATTCAGCTTATTAACTAATTATAACCGTTACACTCCCCGCTGGTACCAGGAAGCACCTGCAGTATTTATGGAAACCTGGTTAAGCGGCGGATTTGGAAGGATTTTAGGAAGCTTTGACGAGATGTATTTTAGGAGCCTGGTCTTAAATAATGATGAATTCCCTTCTCCCATGCGTCTTGAAACAATATCATCACAAAATTCTTATTTGCTAGAAACTCTTTACTATTTATACGGCACCAGGTTTACATCATATCTTACAATAAAATATGGTCCGGATAAATTATTAAATTGGTTTAGTACAAAACCGGGTGAATTTTATAAAAGCTTTAAAAGTAAATTTAATGATACATTCCACTCCGATTTTAACGATGAATGGGAAAATTTTATAGCTTTCGAAAAGGAGTTTCAGAATAAAAATATAGCTAAATTAAAAAATTCCAAAATTACACCTCTAAAAATATTAACAAAACAACCTTTAGGATGGATATCGGAACCGTACGTTGATAAATCGGGAGACAATATATTTTTTAGCTACCATCACCCGGATCATCTGGCAGGAATTGCCAGGTTTGACTTGAAAAATCACTCATTGAAACAAATCGGCACTCTGCCTACTCCAAGTCTTTTACAGGTTTCTTCAACTGCTTATGATAAAAATTTAAATTTATTTTTTTATACCACTAATAACAACCAACTATACCGGGATATTTGGGTACTGGATAGCAAAACAAAAGAAAACAAATTATTATTCAGCAATTATAGGATAGGAGATTTAACAGTCGCTCCAAACACTCATGATTTATGGGGAATTCTTCATTCGAACGGGAAAGTTTCATTGACTTACTCACCATATCCTTACAAAATTATGATCCCAATCATAGGATTTGACATCGGTGACGAATTATTTGATTTAGCAGTAAGTCCATCAGGTAAATTTTTATCTGCTGTTTTAAAAAAGAATAATGGTATTCAATCTATAATTGTTGCTGATGCAGAAGACCTTAAAAATAATAAACCATTTCAATATAAGACCATCTATAGTTTTGGTTCTCCTGAAAATCCGTCATGGAGCCCGGATGAAAATTTTATTTTTTGGAGTGCTTATACAAACGGAGTTTCAAATATTTATAGAATTAATTTGAGAGATAACAATATTCAAGCTATAAGCAATACGCTTACAGGATTATTCAAACCTATTTATTTAAACAAAGATTCCTTATTTGCTTTTGAATTCACTCCTGAAGGATTTTTACCAGTAATAATCCCTAATACACCGGCCAAAAAATTATATGCAATAAATTACTTGGGAGAAGAATTGCTGGATAAAAATCCGAAACTAAAAGATTTAACCTTAAACCCGGCTGATCAGTTAAATGTAAATATTGGAAAGGAAAATGATTATAACAGTATAACTAATTTAAAAATAAATACTTTTATCCCGGTAATCAGCGGTTTTCAAAATAAAAAAATTTTAGGTTTCTACACACATATTTCAGATCCGCTCCTTATTAATGATCTTACAATGGAATTCGGAATATCACCATACTTTCTGCAAAATAATTCAGTTAAAAAACAAATTAAGAAAAGCAGTACTAAATTCGATTATCATTTTAAGGGTAAATATACCTACAAAAAAATTTTCCAGCTTTCGGTAAACTATAATGCTCCCGATTTTTATGATTTATTCAATGAAAGAAAACGTGGCATGACCGGAACCAATATTACTCTTGAAAATACTCATTACTGGGTGTATGATAACCCCCTAAAAATAAAACAAACTTCAAGCATCACTTACTACCGAGGTATTGAATCAATAAATGACAACTTAGTGCCGGTAAGTGAACCTGATTTCTACCTTGGCCAAACGAATTTTAACTCAAAAAATTTGCGCCGCAGTATTGGCAGCACAAATGATGAAAACGGTAACGAATTTAATGTTACCTTTTTGCTATTCGGAGCTAATCCTAAACACCCGCAGCTAGCAGGGCAACTCTATACCGAGTGGGACAATTATTCAACATACCTATTGCCTCACAATGTCTTTCATTTAAAAATTGCTGCGGGTTATCATAATAGAAATGATAATTTAATGCAGTCCGGTTTCTTTTTTGGTGGATTTGGCAATAGAAGAGTTGAAGATATTGAAGTTGATCAATTCCGGAATATATTTAGATTCCCTGGAATACCAATTTACAGTTTAGCTGCAGATAGATTTTTTAAGCTGATGTTTGAAACCGCACTCCCTCCGTTAAGATTTAGTAATATAAGTTTAGGTCCCCATTTTATTGATCATATTGATTGTTCATTATATTCTGAAAATCTTTTAGTTGAATCGGAACAAGGTACAGCCTACTTTGATGTTGGTGCTCAGTTGAACTTTGTATTTAAACACTGGTATAATTTAGAATCAACATTTTCTGCGGGCATTTCGAAGGCATGGTATGGTTCCGGAAATTCTAATGAATGGTTTTTATCTTATAAGCTGCTTAAAAATCTGTTTTAATTTTTAATTACGGTTTCTATATTAATGAAAAAGCAGGTTGTTGAACCTGCTTTAATTAGAATTACTAGACTTAATTAGTTTTAATTATAATTATCTGCACCAGCCGTATATTGAAAAATGAGGAATTAAAGCATCACTTACTTTTAATATACCATCATTTACTACCATATTTTTATATGCTATGGTATTAAAAGAACCGTCCGGCGCAAGATACACATAATCAATTGATTTAGGATCAATTCCATTTAAATCTACACCTTTAATTATTAAATTAAATACCAAAGGTTTATCAAAAGTCTCAGGACTAGGATAAAAAGTAGCAGTCCCATTTGTACTATTAATTATCATAGTTATATTCTTTTGGCCTGAATATGCTCCAGCCGGAATTTCAATTGAAGCATTGATAATTATGTTAACTGAACCTTTAGTTAAATAATTAATAGTCAGTTGCACATTACCGCCGGTTTCCCCATCAATTAACTTTGAAGCAGTATAATCACTCTCGACTTTCATCTCAGGATTTGGTGGTAATGTTACCCAGCTTTTTTGATTACTTACTTGATTTGAAGGCTCAGGATTAACCAAGGAATCTTTACAACCAAATAAAAAGGGAATTACAACAGCTAATACAATAAACAATCTTTTCATTTTAACCTCTATTATAGCAACATTTTTGTTATTTATGATTCAATGGAAGTGCCAAAACATGCAAGAGTAACTTTTACAGAACGGAATTTTAGGAGATTGATCTTCGGTAACAATTACATTCCTATGTGCGCAATAGTTACTGTTTATAAAATATACTGTGTCCATAATTGAAACAGAATTATTTATTATAAACACCTATTATTACAAAGAAAGGGCAATTATTATAAAAATTTCTTTATGTTTAATAAATTATTAAAAGAAACATATTTTGCCTTTCTTTATAAAAGGTTATATTACGTTATCAAAAATGAATTTTGTAGATGAAGTTTTCAGAGTTAAAAAGCAAAATTGACGAGGCTCAAAAAAATTCTGTATCCGATGAAGCAGTAAGAGTAAAAAACCTTGAAGTAATTCTTGATATCGTAAAAAGTATAAACAGAACTCTTATAATTGAAGATGTTTTAGAATTAGTTTTAAAAAATGCCATAAAGTTAACCGATTCCGAAAGAGGGTTCGTAGTTTTAACCGGGAATTCCGGAAATCTTGAATATAAGCTCGGATTAGATTCAAAAGGTAATTCTCTCGCTGAAAATTTGTTCAACGTAAGCACTACTGTTGTAAAAGATGTATTTGAAACGGGACAATCGAAATTTATAGAATCTGCACAAAGCGATACAAATTATGACTCAAGTAAAAGTATTTTAAGACTCGAATTACAAACTATCTTGTGTGCACCTTTAGTAACCGATGAAAAGAAAATCGGAGTAATTTACGTTGACAGCAAACAGCTCCATAAAATAAAAATTAGGGAAATAACAGATACTTTTGAGATACTTGCCGGACAAGCTGCAACAGCGATAAGAAATGCTCAATTATATAACGGTCAAATCAATGCCTACAATGCTTTACAGGAAGCAAATATCCATTTAATACAAGCAGAAAGAAAAGCTTTAAAATCCAGTATAGATTCTGAAATAGGACAATCACTGCAAGGCTTGGTGCATCTGGCACTTTTAGAAACAGAGAGTTTGATGCGAACCATTGAAAAAACGAGCAAAGATTTTGAAAAAGGTTTTGAAAAAAACGACCCTATACTTTTCGATAGATTGAAATTAAAAGCTAAAGTAGCCAGTGATAGTATAAGAAGTATCCAAAAATATGCCCAGGTTCTGCTGGAAACATCCGTAATGAATCTGAATAAAGACAGCGGAGATTTAAATCGTACGATTCAATCTGTAGTAAAATATCTGGCCCCTATGAAAAAGTTCAATAAAATTATATTCAAAACCGAATTTAACACATTGCCCCCTTGTAATTATGATTCCGAACAGATTCAGCATTTATTCGTTCAACTTTTTACTAATTCAGCCGAAGCGAAACCAAATGCAACTGTTTTAATCAGGTCATTTTATGAAAACAATAAAATTCATATAGTTGTTGAAGATGACGGTCCCGGATTCCCATCCGGCAATAAAAATTCATTTCTGGAATTACCTTCTTCTAATAGAAGCGGTTATGGATTATTTCTATGTAAAAGTATTATTGATAGGCATAACGGGCAAATAAAAATTCTGGATAAGGAAAATGGTACTGCAATTGAGATATCATTACCAATTTAATTAAGCAGAGGCTCTGTAATATGCCAATTAGTACCCTTAAATATTTTAATATATTTTATGACCCGATCCACTTCCCAATTGAGATAATAAATAAGGAAGGTAAAATTGTTTACGTTAATCCTGCTTTTATTTACCAGTGGGACTATAACTTCTCTGAGTTAAAGGAATATTCTGTTTTCAATGACCCCGAAATAAAAAACAGTAAAATCATTGAAAGTATTAATTATGCTTTCGAATCCAGAACCAGTATTTCGATTGATAACTTTACTGATTCTCTTCTTAAAAGCAAACAAATAACAAAGCCAATATTCAGGACCAAAATTTTTTATGTCTCGTTAAACTCTAAAGATTATGTTGTCCTTATGCATGAAGACGAAACCGAAGTAGTTTTGATGAACGAGGAATTCAACAAAGCAAGAGATGCACAAAAAGAAGCTGACAGGTTAAAAAATAATTTCCTAAATGTTCTTTCACATGAATTAAGAACACCATTAAATATTATTTTAGGATATTCTTCCATTATCAAAGAAAGCATGAAGGATAAAATAAGCCCTGAAGATAGGGTTTATTTGGACAACCTCTATAGCGGAAGCGAAAGATTATTCAAGAGTATAACCCAAATGCTGGAATTTGCTCAAATTGAAGCTGAAAATTATAAGCTGAATTTTGAAACAATAAATTTGATAATTATTCTGCAGAGCTGTGTAGCTTCAATGAGAGAGAATGCAAAGAATAAGAATGTTGAAATTAATGCCAACTTCAATACCAAAGAAGTTTATGTAAATGTTGATATTCAGTGTGTTGAAAATATTTTTAATAATTTGCTGAATAATGCAATAAAATTTACCAAACAAGGGTTTGTTGAGATCGAAACAAACCTGCTTTTAGAAAGAGAATTGGCTGTTGTTAGAATAAAAGACTCCGGTGTCGGCATTTCGGCTGAATATATGGATCATTTGTTTCAGCCGTTTAGC
Organism: uncultured Bacteroidota bacterium; assembly: GCA_963782475.1. GTDB lineage: Bacteria > Bacteroidota > Ignavibacteria > Ignavibacteriales > Ignavibacteriaceae > CAVQBP01. The sequence continues at coordinate 355,467 of CAWAJW010000016.1, read as the reverse complement.
CAGGAAGATCTGAATATCGGACGAAATTATGAAGGAAACGGTCTTGGTTTAGCTTTATCAAAAAGATATATTGAAAAAATGGGTGGTTCTCTCCTAGTTGACAGCATTAAAGGTGTAGGTTCAACCGTTACATTCACACTCCCCCTTTCACCTGAACACAGTAAAAGTAAAAAAGTAGCCGAAGGAAATAAAAAGGAGCACCTTAAAAAAATATTAATGCTTGATGATTCCAGCGATTCATATGGTTTAATAAATGCATTTCTTAAGAAAAACTTTGAAATTGAAGCCTATAATTTTGGAGACTTTCAACTTGAAATGCTGAATAAAAAAGATTACAGAATAATTGTGATTGATGTAAACCCGAATAGATGGAACGAGAGTATCGAAATCTGTAAAGAAATTAAAAACTTTGATAATTACAGCAGGCCTATAATAATTATTTCAAGTGAATTTGCAGGTGACAGAATTCGTGAGTTTTATGAAGCCGGAGCAGATAAATTTCTTGTTAAACCCTTCTCGAAAAATGAATTAATAAAGTCCCTGGATGAACTGAACGCCTGATCTCCCTTCTATTGAAATGATAAATTTTTTTTTGTCCAATATAATATTTGATGAATATAATTACATGAAAATTTATCATAAAAAAGTTAGAAAAATATGCAATAGATTAAACTTACTGAGATATATTTAATGGGAAATAATATTTCAGAACATGCCTATTTTTATCAGCTAAAAAATAGTTGGTCAAAATATTTATCAACTCGAAATTCTTTAATAGAATTATTGAGCACGTTAATTTTAATAGTATCGGTCCTCATCTTTTTCACGCATTTTATAAATATAATTGAATCGAGAAATGGTGTAGAACTTAATGATCCGATATTAAGATTATTTAAGCCGGTCGGATTATCAAGCTTTATATTTGGTATAATTTACTTTTCAATAATTGCCGGTCTGATCAGCTTATCGGATCACCCCGGCAGATTGGCTTTTGCCCTGCAGGTATATTCATTTTTAATTGTGATTAGAATTTTGACTTTATATTTAATGCCGCTAAATTCTCCGCCAAATATGATCCCTTTAATAGATCCAATAGTTCAAATTTTTGGGACCGGAAAGTTACTTACAAAAGATTTATTCTTTTCAGGCCACACAGCAACAATGTTTTTTTTATTTTTGATATCAAGAAATAGAAAATTAAAGATAGTTTTCTTTTTTGGGTTTATCATTATAGCGTTTGCCCTTCTTCTTCAGCACGTACATTATACTATAGATGTAGCTGCAGCCCCATTTTTTACTTATGCGGCTTACAAGATTGTTTTATCAATTAGGGTAAAAATCAATTTAAATTTTACATCATAGATTCAATTAAAATATTTTATCCTTATATTAAGAATAAAATTTTGACAACTGAAAATGAACGAAGAAAAAAAATCAGATATCATTGAATTATCAGGAATAATTAGCAGAAGCTTTTCGCAAATCTCTCCTGGATTTTTATTGACTGAATCAGATATTAAAAGCATTGAAGAGCTAAAGAAATATTTGTCTGCCCAAATTAAAATCTTTCTTGATGATAAATATGATATATTGATTAATATGCTCTACCGGATTGATATAGATGATAAAAAAATTGAAGAAGTATTTTCAAAGGTGAAAAGAGAAGATATCCCCGATTCAATTGCGAGTTTAATTATAGAAAGGCAATTACAGAAAATTCATTATCGCAAAATGTATAAAGAAGGGAATCTTTAGTAATCCGTTTTATAAATATTATTCAAACTCTTTCCGGAAATAATTAAGTATACCAGCCCTTTATGCCGATAAAACTGAGACAAATTTATAAAAGCTATGGAAACGTTAAAGCGCTTAACAATATTACGTTAAATTTTGATGAAGGTAATACTACTGTTTTAATTGGCTCCAGCGGCAGCGGCAAATCCACAATAATTAGAATTATAATAGGTTTAGTGAAAAAAGATTCCGGAGAAGTAAAAATTAATAACCGGGAAATATCTAAGGTTAATCTTCTAGATATACGCAAAAAGATGGGGTATGTTATCCAGGACGGCGGACTTTTTCCACATCTAACGGCAAAGAAGAATGTTTCTCTTATTGCAGAATATGTCGGGTGGGACAAGGACAAAATCGATAAAAGAATAAATGAATTATCTATTCTGACAAAATTTCCATTAGACGGATTGGAAAGGTTTCCTGCTGAACTTTCAGGAGGGCAAAAACAGCGGGTTAGCCTTATGCGGGCTTTAATGCTGGATCCTGGAATTCTGCTTTTAGATGAACCGCTTGGAGCACTTGATCCACTAATCAGGTATGATTTACAGGAAGATCTTAAAAAAATTTTCCAGGAATTAAAAAAAACGGTTGTCCTGGTAACACATGATCTGAGCGAAGCGGGATTCTTCGGCGATAAAATTGTTCTGTTAATGAATGGTGAAATTATTCAGACCGGTTCCATTGAAGATCTAATAAAAAGACCGAAAAATGAATTCGTAAGAAGGTTTATTACTGCACAGCGGGCCTTAGAAATTCGTTAAAAAATATTTCCATCTGTATTTCTTTCATGATTCTATTTGACCTACCTAAATAGAGAGGTAAAAAACACTCCATTCAGGGAATATTCTTAATGGTGATATTTTTTTATTTTATATACAGTGATATATAGATGACAAATCCAGGAATGTTTACATGCAATTTAAATTTTATACATTGCACTTCTCTTTATTTCTTTTTTTTATATTTAATTTCAATTCCTTAGGCGAACCTATACAGGATTTAATAGAGCCTATTAACCTTTCTGCAGGCACAACAGATTCAGTGCTTATCTCTGATATATTCTATGCCAAAAATTATACGGGCTTAAAACTACTTGAGAGCCAAGTCATAAAATTAAGATTTAACTATAATAAGACTAAATTGATACTCACACCTTCAGGTGATTTCGAAGGAATTGTATTAGTCGATTTTAATTTTGATAATAATAGTTATGAAATACCTGTGAGAGTAAATAGAATTCAGCAAATTACATTTAACTTCAAGCCGGATGATAAATATAAAAATGTTTTCCTGTTCGGAAGCTTTAATAGCTGGGACAAGAATAACATTCCAATGAAAAAGGAAGGTGATATTTTCCAGGCAACTATTCCTCTGGAACCCGGGAGATACCAATATAAATTTTATGCAGATGGAAAAGAGCTTATCGATCCTGTTAATCCCCAAAAAATTCCAAATGGAATGGGAGATTACAACTCTGTTTTATCTGTTGCTCCAAGACATGCAGCCGAACCATTCCTGCATATAATTGGAGACACCATTTCTGATAAACAAGCTGTTTATTCATTTATTTATCTGAATAAAGGAAGTGATGAGACACTTTCTTTAAAAGATCTGATAATCTTGCTTAACAATAAAAAAGTTCCTACAGAAAATATCGATTTATCAGGAAATAGGATTGATGTATCATTTAACATTTCTCATTTGATCGGGAAAAATACTCTTCGTGCGGCTGTTTCAAAAAATAATCAGGCTACTAACATCCAGAATATTATATTGTTCAACGGCCTGCCTGCTGGTAATAAAAAATATTTTACATGGCATGATGCAATTATTTACTCTGCAATAATTGATAGATTTGATGATGGCGATACGTCATTAAATAAACCAATTATACACGATTCATTATTTAAAAAAGCAAATTATATGGGAGGAGATTTCCAGGGACTACTTAATAAAATTAACGATGGCTACTTTGATTCATTAGGTATTAATACTCTCTGGATATCTCCTGTATATGATAATACAAACCATGCATTTAGAGAATACCCGATGCCGCATCGCTGGTTTTCAGGATATCATGGGTACTGGCCGATCAAGCCACGTTCAGTAGAGGATGAATTCGGAACAATGGGCAAATTGCAGGAACTGGTTAAAGCTGCTCACAAGCATAATATAAAAGTTCTTCTTGACATCGTTGCTCATCATGTGCATAAAGAGCATCCATATTTCAAAGAGCATCCGGATTGGTTTGGACATTTAAAACTTCCGGACGGCAAATTGAATATTAGAATGTGGGATGAGCACAGACTAACAACCTGGTTTGAACCTTTTATGCCCTCTTTTGATTTCATTCATTCCAAAGCGGCTGTTGAAGCTGTTACGGATGATGCCATTTGGTGGCTGCAAAAAGTAAATGCTGATGGTTTCAGGCAGGACGCCGTAAAACACATACCAAATAATTTTTGGCGAAGACTGAATCAAAAATTAGAAGAAGAAATCGAGATACCCCGACATAGAAAAGTATTTCAGATGGGCGAAACTTTCGGAAGCTATGATCTTGTAAAATCATATGTTAATAACGGACAGCTGCCGGCTCAATTTAATTTTAATCTATATGATGTTGCAATCCCTACCTTCTTAAATCAGGAAGCATCTTTCGAACTTCTGGCTAAAGAGATCAAAAAAGGATTATATATCTTCGGCGAGAATAATCTTATGGGAAATATAATGGACAGCCAGGACAAAGATCGTTTCATGGCATATGCGGATAGTGACCTTGCAATAAACGATGGGAACTCAATAGAAATTGGATGGAATAATCCGCCCAGAGTTGACCACTTAAAGAGTTATAAGAAAGAACAATTATACCTTTCTTACCTTCTCTCTATTCCCGGTATTCCAACAATTTATTATGGTGATGAAATCGGAATGACAGGCGCTGCAGATCCGGATAATAGACGGATGATGAGATTCGGCAATCAGTTAAATAACATTGAAAAAGAAAATTTAGAAGAAATAAGTAAATTGGTACATCTTAGAGATAATCATCCCGCTCTTCGTTACGGGGATTTTTACATATTAGAAGCTGATACAAATATTTTCGCATATCTAAGATCGGATTTAAATGAAAATGTTTTGATCGTTTTAAACAAAAATCCCGAAATGCAAAATATAGATTTGGAATTCCCGGATTTTTATAAATCAAAATATATTGTAGATCTTTTTACAGGCGAAAAGATAAAATTAAGTAGGAATAAGGCTGCTATCCCTGTAAAAGGAATTGGATTCCGGTTTTTCAACATTAAAAATTTATAATATATATGAGAAAACTCTTACTGTTTTGTATGATGATATTCCTTAGCCTGGGCTTCACAGGGAAAAATTTCCATTTTAAAAATGTTCCTAGAGTTCCTGAATGGTCCAAACTAGCTGTCTGGTACCAGATATTTCCGGAAAGATTTGCAAATGGAGATAAGAATAATGATCCCACTCCGTATGACATGGAAGGAGCGTGGCCTTATCAAGTTCCTGAAGGATGGCAGATTTCTCCATGGACATCTGACTGGTATAAATTACAGCCGTGGGAAATAGCTAATAATCATGATTTCTATTGGAATGCAGGTGTAAGAAGATACGGCGGTGATCTTCAAGGGATTATTGACCATCTCGACTATTTGCAAGACCTCGGAATAACAGCAATTTATCTTAATCCTATCTTTGAATCTCCTTCTCTGCATAAATATGATACCAGGATGTACCATCATGTAGATAATAACTTTGGACCGGATCCAAAAGGAGATGAAAAAATCTGGGAAGCCGAAAATCCGGCCGATCCTAAAACATGGAAATGGACTTCAGCAGACAAGTTGTTTTTGAACCTCATAAAGGAAGTTCATAAAAGAAAAATGAAAATAATTTTAGATGGTGTATTTAATCATGTGGGAACTTCTTTCTGGGCTTTTAAAGATGTAGAGAAAAATCAACAAAAATCTGCATATAAAGACTGGTTCATAATAAAATCGTGGGACGATCCTAAAACACCGCAAAATGAATTCGAATACCAAGGCTGGGCAGGAGTAAAAGATCTCCCGGAAATTAATAAGCATGGTAAATATAATCTTGCAGATGGCTTTGCAAATCATGTACATTCAATACTTAAAAGATGGATGGCGCCGGACGGAAATAGTTCTAATGGAATTGACGGATGGCGGCTTGATGTTGCAGAAAAAGTCAGCATTAAATTTTGGCAGGAATTCAGATCCTGGGTAAAGAAAATAAATCCTAAAGCCTATATAACTGGCGAAATCTGGTGGGATGATTGGCAGGTTAATAAAATGTTTAATGCCTCTCCCTGGCTGAAAGGAGATTCTTTTGACGGAGTTATGAATTACCGTTTTGCAAGAGCAGTTAAAAAATTTGTAATTGATATAAAAGAACAAATTACACCCGAAGCTTTCGCGGATAGCATTAATACTCTGATGCATGATTACTCGCCGGATAATATATTTGCTGTACAAAATTTAATGGACAGCCATGACGTCGATAGAATTGAATCACAAATCATTAATCCCGACAGGTGGTACGATCATTATGCAAATCCATCGCAGAATAAAGATTATAAAGTACGAAAGCCAAATGAGATTGAAATGCTTAAGCAATATTTAATTGCGGATATTCAGATGACAATGCCCGGTGCTCCTATGATTTATTATGGAGATGAAGCAGGAATGTGGGGAGCAGATGACCCGGACTGCCGTAAGCCCATGATATGGCAGGAATTACAATATGAACCTGAAACCAATGATCCTTTGGGACGTCCACGAATTAAAGACTCTGTAAAATTTAATGCTGAATTATTTAAATGGTATAAAAAATTAGTTGGAATTAGAAAAGAAAACAAAGCACTTTCTCTGGGTAATATAAATTTCTTTTTAATTGATAATGAAAAAAAGATTCTAGGTTATTCCAGGTCTTTAGGTTCTGAAACCATTTTTGTTTTGATAAATAATAAAAGCACTGTTGATGAAATAAGTTTAGATCTAAGTAAATTTGTAAATTCAAATAAAGAATTAATTGACATGTTGACTGAAAATTTATTAAAAGGAAATAATAACAGTTACAAAGTAGAACTTAAACCTTACAGTTTTTTAATATTGAAGTAGCCGGATAATTTGAGTTTAACAAAAAAGCAGAAAAATTGGATTTACAGGAATAAAGAGAATTTATCTCCAGAAAAGATGTCAAAAGAGTTAAAAGTTTCCAGACAGGAAATTATTAACTACTTAAACGCAAATACAAAAAAGCCTCCACATAAAATTTTTTATTTAATTCTTTTACTTATCCCGGTTCTATTTTTTGTTCTTCTTGAAATGGGCCTTCGAATATTCAATTATGGTTATGAATTTACTCAATGGGTTCAAGTAACAGATAAAAAGTTAATGCTCAATCCCGATATTGCCCATAAGTACTTTTATAATACTCAAAGTGTACCTAATTCAAACCAGGATCTGTTTGACAAAATCAAAAAACCAAATGCTTTCAGAGTATTTGCATTGGGTGGAAGCAGCGGTGCCGGGTATCCCTTTTCTCCGAATGGCTCATTTACCCGTTATCTGCAGGACAGATTAAGCCTTGTTTACCCTAATTCGAAAATTGAAATTATTAATTGCAGTATGACAGCAATTAATAGTTATACATTAAGAGATTTTATGCCGGGGATCCTTGAACAGAAACCTGATTTAATCCTGATCTACGCGGGTCATAATGAATATTACGGCGCTCTGGGAATAGGCTCACTTGAATCATTTGGAACATCTAGGGGATTGGTCAATTTTGTAATAAGCCTTGAAAAATTTAAAACATTTCAGCTTATCAGAAATTTACTAAGCGGAATCGGGAAAATATTCGCCGGAAATAAAGCGGCTTCGGGGACCCTGATGTCAAGGATGGCAGAGAATCAATATATAGGTTTAGATTCGGATGTTTATAAAAAGGGCCTCGTACAATTTGAAGGAAATTTAAACGACATTTTAAAAATGGCCGAGGATGCAAAAGTTCCGGTCATAATTGGTTCACTTACATGTAATTTAAAAGACCAGGCGCCTTTTGTTTCAATTAAATCCAAGAATTATCCGCCTGCGGATCAGATATTCAATCAAGGCAAACGGGAATATGAAAAGAACGAATTCAAAAAAGCTGATTCTCTTTTTCTCTTTGCAAAAGATCTTGATGCCTTAAGATTCAGAGCACCAAGCAGTTTTAATAAAGTTATTTTTAAATTGGCTAAAAAATATAATGACAATGTCCTGAATATAGATTCAGCTTTTGCATCAGCAAGCCCCGATCATATTGTGGGAAATAACTTAATGACAGATCACCTGCATCCCACCCTTCATGGCTATCAATTTATGGGTAGATTATTTTTTGATGAAATGGAAAAATTAAATATCATGCCCAAAGCTAAAAGGTTGAATCTACCGGGGAAAATCCAGGATAGTTTAACCATTGCAAATTTTAATTTTTCCAAATTAGATTCAATTATAGGAGAATATAGAATCAGGCTGCTTAAAAATGACTGGCCGTTTATAGACAGGAATAAAAAACTTCCCGGAAATAAAATCTTAAAACCCGGAAATCACCTCGATTCTATTGCGGCAGATTATTTAAATGATAAATTTATATGGGAACAAGCCCATAGAAAAGCTGCTGCTTATTACCTTAATAAAAAAGATATAGATTCTTTTCTAAAGGAAATGGATGTTCTCATTGAAGAATACCCTGTAATAAATGAATACTATGAATATGTAGTGAATGCATTGATTCCACTAAAAGGATGGGATAAAGCATATAAGTATTTGCTGGAATATTATGATATAGTACCAAATGCATATAATACAAAATGGATCGGCACAATTGATCTTTATAAGGGACAATTGGATTCTGCAAATATTTATCTAAATAAAAGCCTGAAATATTATGACAAAGATCCACAGGTTTGGTACAATTTATCTGGAGTATACGTTAATAAGGAAGACTATAAAACTGCCTATGAAATGTTATCTAAAGCTTTAGAATTAAACCCAAATTACCCCGAAGCATTGAGCCTTCAAAGACAGTTAAAGGGGACACTAAAATAGACTAAAAAAAATAACAGTAATCACAGAACCTTAAAACAAATCGATTTTTACTATTTTTTAGAAGATGGTGCATTAAAAATCTCACCCCACTTAAAATCTCTTTCCAAGATGAATCAAGCCGGAAGGCTGAGAATAAGCTTAAAAAAATTTTTATTAACAATAAAAAAAGCCGGTTATATTTCAAACCGGCTTTTTGAAAATACTAATTAATTAATTAACTATTTGAGCAATAACATCTTCTTAGTTAATTTAAAGCTGCCCGAAGTAATAGAATAGAAATAAACGCCGCTGCTTAAGTTTGAAGCATTAAAGCTGTATGTATAAGTGCCAGTATTCATTTCTTTATTAATTAGGGTCGTCACTTCCTGTCCAAGAATATTGTAAACCTTCAAAGTTACTAATCCTGGTTTTTGGATTGAAAAGTCAATGTTTGTTGAAGGGTTAAAAGGATTTGGATAGTTCTGTGAAAGACTATAAACTGTCGGCTGTATATTTTTATCCTTAACTCCAACAGCTTTATAGGATTCATAGGGATTGACTTCCTGATCCGTTTTAACAGTTGCATTAGTCCAGGTATCTTGAGGCATAGTCCAGGGGTTCATTGGAAAACTCCTTGGTTTATCCTGTCCAACAAATCTAACACGGTATGTATCAAATGTCCCTAAAGCATCAGGTTCAAAAACCCATGATTTATCGGAACCTTTATGCCAGGCATATCTATACTCAAATGCATTGAACGCAGGCTCCTTAAGAGCCAGAGTGCCGCTATAAATGCTTCCGGATTCTTGAGTAAGCTTAAAGTACATCATACCGCCATTACTCGGCCTGAACCATTCCTGAGAACGTGCAAATATTGGTTCTTCGGATATCCAGTATAAAGTATCCTCTGCGGGAACAAACGGAATAGCTTGTTTACTTCCATCCATTGCAGGTGTCATATCAACTGAGAATTTAACCTGCAAATTAGTACCAGCAGGAACTACCCAATCCGGTGTTACGCCATCATAGTAATCTGCTGTGTCTTTGCTTGGATCACCCATAAATAGGGTTTGCCTGTTATCACCGCCTCTGAATACCGGTCTTTCATATGTATCTTTCCATATAGTATCAACCCCGGTAGGATTAACTTTTACTGCAAAATATTTATAAGGTTTTACACCTAATGGTTCATTAGTAAAATCAATACTAATAAAATATAAACTATCATTTATAGGATTCTGTGCCATTTTGGAATTATTCGGGTCTGCATCTGTCCATCCGTTAAATCCGCCGCGTATTTCAACACTATCTTTAACTGGATCAAAAATCCCGATTTCAGTTAATACACCCATATCCACTGAAAAGTTAATTTTACCTGATCCGGTTTGGATATTAGGATTTTGTCTGTTCCAGTAATCAAGGTAAACAGAAGAATCCTGTTCAGGGACAAGGTAAGTTCTATTTGGATCGTCTTCCCAAGTTCCGGCTTTAGCACTATCGGCACCATTTAATACATAAATTTAAAGTGCACGGTACTTCCGGATTCTAAACTATCGACAAGTACAGAATATACAGAGTCTGAAGCATTTTTTGTCAATTTAAACTTTAGCTGCATTTTCCCAATCGGTCATATCACCTGCCAGCCAAACCTTTGTAACACCTGGGGTCCACTTTCCCTTGTTTAATTGGTAAAGCTCATATCAACTTCAAATTTCACATGATTCATTTTCCCTGTAATATTATTAAAATAAACGACGGGCAAGGTTGTATCGTTTGTCCCTATTGATGTTTCCCTGTTTGTACTTGTTGTTGGGAAGTTGTTTTCCCACTGAAGTCCCTTGCTGCTGGTAAATAAATATTTATAAGCAATTGCACTGCTTGTAATACTTATTTGAGCAGAGTATTTTGCAGTATCTGCGCCTGTACCCTGTGACAGATCATTTGCTGTTGTTGACCAATTATTAAAATCCCCTGCTATCCGAAGTGTATCAGTTTTTGGATTAAAATAACCATTCTTAGCCCAGACAGACATATCAACAGTAAATGTTACTTTCACCTGTGCATACGCCAATATACCGGAAAATAAAAATACCCAGATTAGTAATTGGTATCGTTTCATTTGCGCTCCTTTATTTTATGAATAAATGTTCTTCCATAAAATTTTTGTTTAATGGAAAGAATTTTTGTTAAAAGCTATTTAATTAAAAATTCAGTATCACACCGAAACTATGAACATTACCCAGATATTGGAATTTTTGATAAGCATAATCAATTCCAATATCAATGAAACCGGCTCTTTTATATCGGAAACCGGCACCCAGAGTCAATCCTTCCTGACTATCTTTTAAGAATAACATTTTATAACCGCCTCTTATAGATAATAAGTCGTTAAACAGAGATAACTCCCCGCCGACATTAACCCATTGATCATTATCATTAGGTACTATTCCGTCAACTTCAAGTGTAAACCTATGTTCATCCAACAACATAAAGTCTCTTGATAATCCTATTTGCAATCTCAGTGGTAGATCAAATTTATCAGTAGCAATATTGGCATCTACAGTATTATTACTCCCTGCTCTTTGCGGATCAACATCATAACGGATAAGGAGATCATTCCCGGTCATTTGCATCTTTGTACCGAAATTTGTTATGCTGCTCGCGAAACGGATTCCTGAAAACGGGGTTTTAAAAATTGTCCCAATATCAACGGCAAAACCGGTGGCATTTGAATGATATATATTCTCGGTAATTAATTTAGCTGTTGCACCAACAATAAAATCTTCGGTTATAAACCTGGCATAAGATATTCCAAATGCATAGCTTCCTGGAGAAAATGTTTCACCGGTTCCTTCCGGCTGATCTTCTGTTGTTACCTGAATATCCCCGTAATTAAGGGCAGTCACACTTGCCGCAAAGCTTCCAACACCTCCTGCAGGTACTATAATACCAAAATAGTTGAGATTAATACCTGCGAATAAACTGGAATATGTGAAGATTGCCTGATATTTTTCTGAATAAGCAATTCCAGCCGGGTTCCAGTAAATTGCCGATGCATCATTGGCAAGTGAACTGAAAGCTCCGCCCATGGCATTTGCTCTGGCACCTATACCTATGCTTAAAAATTTAGCGGCAGTGGTACCAGTTTTGGTAACCTTCTGTGCAGAGATTAACTCCGGTAAAAGAAATATTATTAAAATTCCGAGTATAATTATTTTTTTATTTAACACTTTTCCGCTCCTTGAATAATTTTCAAGTTTCGCAACTTACCTGATTTGGTAACTATTTTATTACAGCAAATTTGCCTATTTTTTCTCCGATTCCTGGTGCTTCAATGTGATATATATAAACACCATAAGAAATAGATAATTTATCTTTTGAAAGCATATTCCATTCTTCAGAACCATCATCTATTAATGCGCTATGTTCAATCGTTTGAACCAATTCTCCATCCACTGTAAATATTCTTATTGTACATTTGGGAGGAAGATGTGTAAAATGCAGTGAACGAGGTCCTCTTCCGCTTGTATAAGGATTCTTAACTTCCCATCTGGAAGAAGCAAGATATGGATTTGGAACTACTTTAATATTATCAAGTTGAACTTTTGCTTCCTGATTATCCACAAAAGGTATTTTAGAGGTAAAGGTAAAAACATCTCCTGAGAGGAAAGGTTTTTTTAGATTTACGTAAGCGGTGTCACCAGGCTGTGGGTTTGTAAATCCCTTTGTCGTATCCGGTTCAGTTGAAAGATAAAACCACCAGGTAACTACCAAAGAATCTTTTGTATTAGGTTCAAGAAAAACTATTCTATCCTTTTTTGTCCCTTTTGCTGATAATTTTCCCTTTCCTCCTGTTTGATCCAATTCCAAAAAGCCGAACTTCACATATTGTTCTGTAGTAGTATTCAATACTCTGAAATTAACAGGTTCCGAAGGGAATAAAACTCCGGAATAGGTATATGGAACCGAAGTATCCATTCCCACATTTCCAAAGAAAACCTTGTAATCATCCGGTCTTAGTTCACCGCTTATTCCGCCCGGAGCAACAAATTTCTCAAAAGTAAACATTGGTACATTTTTATCATTCCATTTAGAATTGCTGGTATCAATTTCTACTCTTGGTTCATTATTAAACTGTAACTTAAAACCATCAACAACCGGCTGTTCATATTTAGATTGGAAATATGTGTTTTTATCTATTAGAATTGTTTTTGTGGTTGAATCAGTAAGAGTATAATTTTTAGTTGTAAGAGTATCAGGCTTACCCGGCGTACTAATTAAAGTGTCCTGGAAAGTTAAATAATATACATGTTCACTTTTAATTGATCTTGGATCTACAATATCATAAGTAATAGTGCTGGTTGTGGCTCCTTTAATTAATTGTATATTACCTAAAGTAGCTTTATTATAACCTGCGGCAGGTGCTTCCGGTATAACACGTGCAACATTAGGCCCTAATGCAACAGTACCGTCAGCTTTAAGATTTATTCTTATCGGGCTCTCAGCAGGTAAAATACCTCCGGCTGGAAATCCTTTACTGTATGAAACTACAGCATAATAATATGTAAATCCATTTTTTGCCGTAGTATCAATGAACGAATGTTCAAGCCCGGAGTCATCTCCTAAATTGTAATGGATTCCGTCGATTCCAAGTGAATCATATCCCTTAATCCCGTCATTAAGATCAAATATCTTTAGCGGATTAAGAAATAATGGGGTTCCTGTTCCGTTAGTAATATTAAGAGCATCCTGAAATGCCGGATCCGAGGATCTATAAATTCTATAACCTTCAAAATGATGGCCGTCGCCTCCGACATTAGCAAGGAAAACGTCATATGATTTCTCAGCTGCATTGTCCCAGTACAATGTAACTTTATTATTACCGGGTATTGCTGTTAGGACAGGAGCAGGGGGAGCAATCGCAAACCTGTAATTATTCTGATATGTTTCCTGAGCGTTCTGTCTTTTCTTCAATACTTCATTTCTTCTAAGTGTTCCGCCCGGATCGTTAACAGGACCGTTAACAAGGATAACAGCCATCGAAAAGGGCTGAACATCACCAGCCTTCATCGGGAACAGGCTTGAGGAAACAAAAAGATCATATTCACCAGGTCTTACTTCAGCGGGATTAAAATATTTTCCGGGAATCATAAAATCAAACCACATAGTAGCATCGCTATTAATATTTAATCCGCCGGCTGCGATTCTTTGTGCATTAGTAATACCGATTTGATCTGTTTCCTTAACATCCGTCAGATCAATATGCGGTTCACCGGGTTCGCCGGTTCCTACGCCGGAAGTTGGTTTTCCATCACCTTCTCCGAAGTCATGAGTATCTGGGACACCATCTAATCCGACATCATCGGTTAATGGATTCCAATCTCCGTCATCATCTATACCATTAGTACGCGATTCATCAATCATTTCATCAATACCATCATCCATCCCTTCGTCAACAGCTTTGTTACCATCATTATCTTTTCCATCGGCATATTTTTTTCTTAATTCATCCTGAGTAACCATATAAAGAATAACATTACTGTTGGGTACTTTATACCTGTAATACGGTGCATCTGAAGCTGCCTGATCAATCATTGCTTGAGTTACAGTTGGACTGCCTTCCTCACCATTCCCATCATCATCAATATAATTTTTGAATCTTTTACCGAGATCTGCTTGAGTTAACCCGATTAAATGAACTCTCCCTTGCTGGATTGGATCTGTCTCAGGGTTGGCAGGCCAACGATGCCATCTATCACTTGCGGCGGTATTTATCATATCCTGAGTAACAACAGGACTTCCTAATTCGCCATTATTGTTATCATCCAAACCATTCGCATAAGTTGTACCGGTCTGGGTTCCAAACGGAACGTGGGTTTCATTTTCATCTATTAATCCATTCCCATTATCATCAATTCCATTATCCGGAATCTCTCCCTGAAGCATATCTTCTGTAATTTTGGGTCCGTTTGCTTCACCATCACCATCATTATCTATCCTATCATTGGAATTCCCCGGAGTTTCGAGAAAAGTTAAAGCAACAGCGCCAACCGGATCATTCCCAAAAGTAGGAGCCCTGTTATCTGCATCGCGCGACCATAAAAATCTTCCGAGAATATCGAAGTCTGCAATATCATCATTGGAATCCCCATTACCGCCTACAAAATCCGCGAACCAGATAGTTACACCCATTTTTGGAATATCTTTTGTCCCATCATTAATTAAAGTATAAAGTAAGAATACATCATCCTGAATTAATATTTGCGACCAGGCTAATGTTCTCTGGTCAATAATAATTCCGAGCCCTTTTCTTGAAAGATCCGTTGAGTCGGGAAAATAAGCAGTATACCTGTCATAACGATCATCGGAAGCTTTAGCGAACAGCTCTTGATCAGCATTAAAAATATTCTTGCCAAAATATCCATTCCAGCTTCCCTTCCATCCGGGATCATTCGGATCATCCAGTTTATCCGGCCAGGATGAAGGCCAGGTAGTATTATCAAGACTATTTGCCAAACTATTTGAAGTCGGATTTGAATAACCTGGAATAGGTTCAAAATTCCAGCTTTTCCCTTCAGGTGAAGTACGGTAATCAGGAACTTCAATTATGTGCTGGAGTTGTCCCGTATTATCAGTAACCTCACCGCCAAGTATTACTCCGGTTAAAGCTAAATATACCTGCCCTGTATTTTTAGGCCACTCATAAGGAGTTTGAATATCAATAGGAAAATCTCCATTCTCCCTGCCTGTAAAAGCAAAATTAAAAACTGAAGTTCTTACCCTGTTCCCTTCCAGTTGAGTATGTGTGCGGATTCTGGGATCTCCTCTTTCTTTGCTTGGTACATGACCCGAAACTGGGTTTCCAAACTGTGCAAATATTAAACTTTGAGACAAAGCAAATATTATTGCAAGATCAAAAAATATTTTACGGATTCGATTCATCAAATTAATTCCTCCGAAGTAGAAAACTTAAAATGTAAATTCTATCCCTGTCTGCACTAATCTTGGTTCACCATAGAACCAGGGATATCTAATATAATCTGCAACCGTATTAGGACGTTTAGGATCTTCACTAACATTTTGAACAGTTGTAGTAAAATCCGGTTCGCCGGTATCTCCCCAAACATTAATAATAGTACGGGCATCAAATAAATTGAATACTTTCAAATAGAGATTCATATTGAATCCCATCAGCTCAAACGATTTGTTTGCTCTAAGATCAACTGTAAACTGACCTGGACGGTATCTGCTGTTATTTTCGAAACCGGAATTCAGACCGCGATCGGAAGTATACTGGGTAACAGATGGTGTGTAAGGCAATCCGGAACCATACTTTGCTAGCAAGCTGACAGACCAATCATCACTTCCGACTAAAAAATTAACATTCAGATTATGTGTTTGATCCCAGTTCAACGGACTTAAAAATATTACGGGCGCCTGGTTATTTAATGCGGCCCTAAAAGCATCGTCGGGATTAGAATTGCTTCCTTCAGCAACCTGATAAGTATAATTAAGTTCAATTGAATAATGATCTGTAAACCGTTTACTGAAATTTATTGTTATACCGCGAACATTAGAGTAATCTCTATTTGTATAAATTGAATATGTAACCCCATTTAATGTAGATATAGGGGCACTTGTTGTAATCCAATCTCTAATATCTCTATAAAAACCGGTTGCATCTATTACATAATCATCTGCGAATTGCTGCCTGAACCCAATTTCATACATTATTGTTTTTTGCGGCTTTAAATCGGGATTGCCATATGGATCACCTACAGTACCTGTTTCGGGTACTTTATATTCACCGCGATTGAATAGGTATTCAAATGTAGGAACTTGTAAAAAATGGCCGTAGGAAAAATGAATAACTCCATCAGCGCTTATCGGGTAAGCAATTCCAAACCGCGGGCTTATCTGCCATTTTTTGGTCGCATTTTTATAGAAATACGGTTCCCGTTGAGCAATAGATAACGAATCTAAACCCAGCCTTAATGGAACATTTATATTAGGATCCGATGGATCTACAAGTACTTTTCCTCTTGAATCAAAATAATCAAGTCTTAAACCTATATTTATTATTACATTATTAAACTCAATTTTGTCCTGAACATAACCAGCAAGTTCAATAGGATTCGCACTAAATAGATTTCTATTTATTGAAGTGGGATCAGGAATAGATGGAACAAATGGTTCCACAGGCACTCCATTCACTCTCAATGGTTCAAGATTATAATCATCAAATTGTAATTTATGATATTTTCCCTCTGCACCTATTTGAACCAAGTGATGTTCTGTAACTTGACTTGAGAAATCAAGTTTACCGGTATAAGATTGTGTTTCTCTGAAAAATCTATGTAAATCAGTCCCCTTATTATGAAAAGCATAATCTATTGTAATTAGAGAATCCGGATGCATATACCTTGGATCTGTAGGGTTTGGATAAAGATACTGGTTAAAATCTTTAAAGAAATAATTCCCTTTTAAAGTATAGAAAGTTGTCGGAGATAAAACATGGTTGATCGTTAAAGTTCCGTCATAGCTTTTAGTATATTTAAATGGATTACCTGCCGGCTCTAATTTAAAGTTGTATGTTTCATTGCTGTTATCACCGTTGAAATCCTGATAATTTTCTTTTGAATATAAAAGCTCGGTATTGATTTTTAAACCTTTAAAAAACTGATAGGCAATATTTGCCTGACCCAGCCATCTTTTGCTCCAATTCATCGGCACTACTCTGCCATCGGCCTTTGAGCCATCAGTATTAAATTCATTCACACCATATAAGTAGCCATCATCATAAACATATCTTCCGTTTAAGAAGACAGTAACCATATCATTTGTAAATGGAATCGGGCCGCTGAAATTTCCCTGATAATTATAATTAGTAACGGGATTGTAAACATTTATATTATTAAAATAAGATGTGAAATCACTCAAATAGTCGCTGCTGTAAATATTTAGCCCGCCATGGTAAATCTTCCCACCTTCTTTTGTAACAGTATTAACAATTCCCGACATTGCATTGCCATACTCGGCATTAAAAGTACCGCTGATCACCTGGAGCTCCTGGATACTGCTGTTATCAATATCAATACCCCTGCTGTTATCGTATGGATCAGTTATTGAGATACCGTTAACCTGGTAAGCAATTTCAGATGATCGCCCGCCGCGAATATGAAAACCGCCACCGGCATCTTTTGAAACACCTGCCTGCAGCTGTAATACATCGTTAAATTCCTGAACCGGTAATTCTTTTATCTGCTGGGATGTAATGGAAGATTGGCTCGAGGTTATATCTTTCTTTAGGATATCTTTTTTCCCCTCAACAACAACGGCCTCCAGCTCTATAGCCGATTCGGTTAAAGAAAAATCCTGTTCTGTAGTTAAGTCAATAGAAATTGAAACATTCTCAACAATTACCGGCTGATAGCCAACGGACTGAGCTTTTATCGAGTAATTACCAGGGGGAATATTAAGGATTATATATCTTCCATCGACGTCAGTAGCTGCCCCGTAATTAGTCCCGACAATTATAACGTTAACAAATGGAAGAGGTTCTTTTGTATTTGAATCAACTACTTTCCCTGTTAGTTTTCCAGTTGTACCCGCTTTTAATAGAACAGGTACTGAAATGAATAAAAAAAGAACTAGTAGAAATTTTCTCATAATATCTCCCTAACCGTGTATAAATTCCTATTTACCCGGCTAAATTGATTTTATAATTTTTAAGTATATCATCATTAACTTTTATATCAACTTTTTTTGACAGAGCATCTATATGCTTTTTCATGTATGGAAAACCTTTTTCATTCCTAACATTATTAAGCACCTGGGATTTAACAAGATTAAAATCAATTGGTTTTCCATCTTGTTTTTTTAATACTTTGAAGAAACCATAATATTTATCAAATTTTAAGGGACCGATAACCTTACCGATAGTTGTATTCCACAAAGTATCTTTGAATTCGCCGAAGTTAGAAACAGGAGAGAGTCCCATTTCACCTTTATTTTCTGCACTCCATTGCCTGATTGAATATTTTTCTGCCAGTGTCCCGAAGTTTTCTCCCGAATTAAGTTTTTTCTCCAGGACAATATTTAAATCCGGGTTAGAAACAACTATTTCCTGAACATCCATTTGCCGTTCAGAAGAATAATAGGAAATATTATCATTATAATATTTGTATAATTCGGAGTCTGGAATATTCACCCGGCTTAAAATTTCACTTCTTTTATAATTCAGATAGATATCATTCGCAAGTTTGTTATAAGTTGAAGTTACATAAGAGGTTGTATCATATCCCTTTTCTTCTGCTATTTTTAACAATTTCTTTTTCATTAAAAGTCCCAAAACTGCATCCTCTACTTTTTTTACTGAAGTTAATTTTTCAAGATTATATTTAGGAGATTCATTTAACATAGTTTCTATTTCAGCCTGCGAGTATGTTCTACCCGAATAGATGACGCAATCGTTCTTCCCAGTGTTAACATGTTCCCTCATATCTATATTCTGTGCAGAGGGATTTTTTAAATCATAAAAAATATTTTCTATAGACTTATCAATAAATTTTATTTTATTTATTCCGAAAATTCTATTTAAATAAGCCTTTTCATATGGCTCTTTCTTGGAGATTTTGAGACCCCGTTCAAGCTTATGCCTCATATTTACATATTCATTTTCAGTCATCAACGGGTTTTCTATTTTACTTTCCAGCTTAATTATACTATAGCCCTGAGCTGTTTTAACCGGCTTTGAGATTTCTCCCACTTTTAAAGAATATGCTGCATTTTCAAAATCAGGATCAGTCTGACCGTAAGTAATATAGCCGAGATATCCTCCGTTCTTTTGAAGGATCGAATCGGTAAAAACCTCTTTTGCAAGCTTCTTAAAGTCAACTCCGATTTTTAAAAGGTTATATAAATTATCGGCTTCTTTTTCTGTAGATGCATATAGATGTCTTACTTCAAGTTTAGTATTTAATCTTTTAAAAGCTTCACGCATTTCTTTTTCGGTAACGGTAATTTTTGAATAAATTTCCTGGTCTTTAAAATAAGCCAATGAAGCTTCATCTTTTGCCCACCTGATTTCTTTTTTATATTCAGGATTATTGAAAACCTTTGAATTATCATCATAATTATGAAGCAGAATTTCATTAATCATATTATTCAGAATTGAAAATCTTAACTGCATATTATCATGGACACCTGAATAAACCAGATAATCTTCATAACGGTCATTAAATTCATTTAAAGTTATTTCATGGCTGCCGACAACAGCCAGAACTTTTGAGTTCTCCGAATTGGATTTTGAAAAAATCAGAATAGGTATGAAAAATAATATGACTAAGAAATAATATTTAAATTTCATTTAGATATAATTCCCAAAAGAGTTATGATCAACAAAGCAAATATATTTGAAGTTAAATTTTTCAAGGGTAAGCAGTATAATTAATTTATATACATCCTTTTCTTGTTTTTAAAAATATTGTTTGACAGAGATACGGGATTTTTTAATAGAAAAAAATGATAATTTTTTTATCGTAATTAAAACCTATAGATTTAACTAACTTGAGTCTACTACCTAAATGAAGGTTTTTTCTTTTTTACCTAATTTCAAAGGCATTTTTATACTACCTAAATAGAGTGTTTTCATTATTACATTAAAAACTACTTTATTTGAGCCTGCAGATGCAGTTTTTTATAAATGTTCTTTAATGAAAACCGGATATCTTCAACAGTCATAAGCAGAGCATCCGCTATTGCTTTAAAGCTGTTCCCTTCAACAAGTTTGTTTAAAATATCTTTTTCAGAATCAGCCAGTAAAGTAAGTTTGATATTTTTATTTGCTTGTTTTTTTTGCATGAAAAATTGGAGCACTTTTCGGGCAATTTCGGAACTCATCGGCATACCGCCGTAATAAGCTTCTTGAATAGACTGGAGCAGTTTTTCAGGTGGCGTCCGTTTCACCAAATAGCCGCTCGCACCTGCACAAAGTGCATCAAAAACCAGATCATTCTCTTCATATAAAGTTAAAATCAGGACGGTCAAATTGGGAAGTGTTGTTTTGACTTTTTTAATTGCATCAACACCATGAAAACCGGATTCCCCAATATCAATCAGCAGAACCTGAACATTGACTTTCTTGATATTATCGATCAGTAAATTGTAATCAGGATAAGCTGCTTCACAGAAATACCCTTCGGTTTCATTAATTAATATCTTCAAACCTTCCCTGATTGTATCGTTATCTTCAACGACAATAACATTAATCATCTATATTTATGATCCATTAGTTTTATTTCATATTTTAACGAATTAAAGCTATAGTTATTAAAGACTCCAATCTACTACACAGATAGGGGTATTTTTTAAGAAAGGATCAGTATATTTTATTTAATGCTACCCTTAAACAGTGGGAGTAAGCCCGCAGAATGAATTTTAGACATCCTGCTGACTGTTTTAAAAATTAAACAATAATTTTAATTTAATTTATATCAGCCCTTCTTTAATAGCTTTTGCAACAGCTTCAGATTGCGAATGGACGTGCAGTTTTCTATAAATATTTCTAAAGTGAAACCGGACTGTTTCAATGCTTATAAATAGAGAATCAGCTATGGCTTTAAAGTTATGTCCTTCAACCAGACCGCTCAATATTTCTTTTTCACGAGGAGTTAAAACATAATCGTTCTTATGCGGTGCCGAAGTTTTTTTATTTTGGAAAAATTCAATTACTTTTCTTGCTATCTGGGAACTCATAGGGGCCCCGCCGTTATAAGCTTCTCCTATTGCTTCAAGAAGTTTTGAGGGGGGGGTTTTCTTAACCAGATAACCGCTTGCACCGGCACATAAAGCATCGAATATCCTTTCATTTTCTTCATAAATGGTCAGAACTAAAATTGTTAATTCCGGAAGCAGCAATTTAACTTTCTTAATCCCGTCAATACCGCTCATACCGGGGAGACCTAAATCCATCAGGAGTACATCAGGATTTATTTTTTCAATATTTTTTAACATTGTTTCACATTCAGTATATGCACCAACACATGAATATCCTTCAGTTCCGTCAATTAATATTTTTAATCCTTCCCTAATGGGATTATTATCTTCTACTACAACTACTCTAATCATTTTGTCTCCAAGAAAATCAAAAATTAAGATACCAGATCATAACCGCTGCTCAAATAAATTCACAAAATATTTCCTTCAAATTGAACCACCGTTCCTTCCGATATTTTAGAATTTATTTTTATGCTGCCCCCAATAGCCGCAGCCCTGTCTTTAATATTCTGCAGTCCGTTCCCGCCGCTTCTAATATTTTCCATACAGAAACCTTTCCCGTTATCCTTTAAGGTCATTTCTAATTTTTTACCCTTTATTGATGCATCCAGGGTAATTTCCGAACAACCGCTATGGGTAATACAATTGTTAATAGCTTCTTTAAATATCAGGAAAAGATGCTGCCTTCGTTCCATCGAAAGAGAAACTTTTTGCAGCGATATTATATTTTCAGATCGAAAAGAAATATTGGTGTATGACGATAATTCCGAATAAGTATCGCGCAATCTTAAAATTAAATCATATAAAGAATCTTTCTTAGGATTAACTAACCAGACAATATCGCTCATATTATCGACAAGGTTACGTGAGCTTGAACTTATTGTTTTTAAGCTTCTTGTAACATCATGATCCTCGGATTTGATTTTTTTTGATATTACTTCACTAAGAATTGAAATTTCAGTAAGGCTTGCACCAATGTTATCGTGAAGATCTGCTGCCAGTTTAGTCCGAAAACGTCCTATTTCAACTAAATGTTTTATCCTGTAATAAATTATTAACCCGATTATACCGACAATTGTAATAGAGGCTAAAGAGATAAACCACCAGGTTCGCCATAAAGGAGGCAAAATTTCCAGAGTTATAGAAGCACCTTTTTCGTTCCATATACCATCATTATTAGAACCCTTTACTTTAAATGTGTATTCCCCCGGATCTAAATTAGTATAAGTTATATATCTCCGGTTGCCGGAATAGATCCAATCTTTATCAAATCCTTCCATCATATATGCATAACGGTTTTTATTTGGTGAAGTATAATCAAGTGCAGCAAATTCAAATGAAAAGACATTCTGGCTATACGACAATTCAATTTTATCGGTTTCAGTAATAGATTTACTTAAAGGAGAATTGTTAGAATTTATTTCAACTGTTTTATTGAAAATTTGGAAATTAGTTATGACAACAGGGGGAACGTGGTTATTTATTTTTAATTCTTCAGGATAAAAAGAATTCAAACCTTTGGTACCGCCGAAAAATAGTTCGCCATTTCTGCCTTTAAAACTTGCACCCCAAAAAAATTGGCTGCTCTGGAGACCATCATTTACATCATAATTTCTAAAATTTTTAGTTTCCGGATTCAATACAGATAAGCCATTATCAGTGCTTAGCCAAATGTATCCATGCTTATCTCCCTGGATTGCATATATCACATTGCTGGGAAGTCCATCATTTATTGTATAATGTATAAAACGCGGGTTTGATGATGATTGCTCTTCTGGGGAAAGCTGATTTAAGCCGCCGCCATAAGTACCAAACCATAAATTCCCTTTAACATCTTCATAAATTGAGATAACCCTATTGTCACTTAAGCTGTTTATTTTTTGCACGTTTTTATAATGAATAAATTTTATTGACGACGGATCATCAAAAACATTTTTTAATTCGGAAGAGGTCAATTTATTTATGCCGTCCCATGTTCCGATCCAAAGATTTCCGTTTCTATCCTCCAGAATACATGACTGGACCTGATCTTCACTGATACTAAAGGGATTAGCCGGATTATTTTTAAAGCTAATAAATTCATCATTCTTTCTATCATAAAGATTTAGCCCGACCCCCGTTCCGATCCAGAGCCTTTTATTAGAATCTTCATAAATAGATTGGATAATGTTATTGCTCAAGCTGTTGAAATTCAATGGTTCATTTTTATATCTTTTGAATTTCAAATCTTTTTCCGAAAGATTGGTTATTGGTAATGTAGATCTGTTCAATCCCCCTCTCCAGGTGCCTACCCACAAAAAACCGAAGCTGTCTTTGAAGATTGCAGAAACAGAATTATCACTAAGGCTATTTTTTATATCGGGCTGATTTTTGTAGTGAATGAAAGTTTTACTGTCGGGTTTGAGCTTGTTTAAACCGCCGCCCAAAGTTCCGATCCAGAGAGTACCATTATCTTCCTGGAAAATTGAACGAATAGTACCGTAACTTAAGCTGGCGGGGTTAAGAGGATCATGAGCATAAAAACTAAATTTAACCCGTTCCCTATCAAATTTAATTACACCATCCTCGGCAGTACCAATCCAGATAAGACCTGATTTATCTTCATACAAGGCAAGTATATTATTGCCTGTTAAAATATCTGTTTTATATAAAAAAGGTTTGCCGACAGATTGATTTCCGGAGTTATTAATTTTGAACAAACCACTCCCGGTTCCAATCCATAAATCACCTATACCATCTACCAATAAAGAATTAATTCTATTGATATTTGATTCATACTGGCCGGCTTCTCCCATTAAATAACGTGTAAAGCTTTTATCTTTTTTATTAAACTTTACCAAACCATTTAAAGTACCGACCCACAAAAACCCCGATTTATCCTGGCATATAGAAAGTACGACATTATTATTTAAGTTACTGTTATTTTTATCGTTTAATGAATAGTTGACGAACTTATTAGTTTTTTTATTAAATTTATCCAATCCCGCATTACTCCCCAACCATAGGTTTTCTTTATCATCTTCAAATATTGATAGAACTACATCGTTGCTTAAGCTATTCGGATCTTTAGGATTATTCTTATAATTTACAAAAATATTTTTCCTACTATCAAATTTATTTAACCCGCCTTCCGTTCCGATCCATAAAATGCCGTCAGTATCTTCATAAATTGCTCTTACATTATTATGGCCGATAGAATTAAAATCGCCCGGTATATTTTTATATGTCCTGAATTTTTCTTTTTCCAGGTCAAATTTGCATAGACCTTCATTGTTAGTTCCTATCCATAAAGTTCCTTTTTTATCTTCATATATTGTCCATATAAAATTATCCGGAATGGAATTCTTATCAGTAAGGTTATTTTTATAAACTTTAAAGCTATAACCATCATATTTATTTAAACCATCTTCGGTGGCAAGCCAAATAAATCCTTTTTTGTCTTGAATAATTGAGTGTACAGTGTTTTGTGAAAGTCCGTTCTCACTTAACAAATGTGCATAATTTGCCCAATGTATGTGAGTAGATGCCGGCATATCCCCGGGGAAATGTTTAACCGCTACCCCGGAAAAACTCAAAAAGATTAAGGAGATAAAAGTAGTTTTTTTAAAAATTGAATGCAGTAATTTAAAAATGATCATAAAACCAAATGTTTACAGCTAAATTATCATATTTAAACAAATAAATAAACCGAAAAAAATCCCCGAAATATTAGCTGCAGTTTGAAAAGATAAAACCGGGATCAAAAAGGACTTCCCAAAAATCAATATTTATGACGCAGTAATAACCTGACGTTACTTTAATAAAATCATTTTTTTTGTTGAAACAAAATTATCAGTCCTTAATTGATAGAAATAAATGCCACTTGCAAGATTATCAGCTTTAAGCTGGATTTCATAGCTTCCGCTTTGGTGAAATTTATTCACGATAGTTTTTATTTCCCTGCCGAGAATATCGTAGACCTTAATAGTTACAAGCCCTGCTTTAAGAATTTGATATTTAATGGTAGTTGAAGGATTAAAAGGATTAGGATAATTCTGCTCAAGCTTATAGCCTGTAATTAAATTAGGATTTTTATTCCCGACTTCAGTATAAACATTTAAATCCGGTTTAGGTAATTTAACCGAGGTATAAATATGATACTCACCCGGTGCCAAAGATATTGCCGCGTTTATATCCGAAACAATTATGCTGTCCCCCGCAAAATAGTCATACCATTTCCCTGGCTGCTGAAAATTCGGATTCATATTTGATTGATATACACCAAAATTTCCTATAATATTTACTTTCATTGAAGAATCCGAAAATTGAATGCTCTTTAATGAATCTGTAACTTTCATTATTGCACTCGTTTGAAAAATAGAATAGCTGTTTCTTAATTTAATTAAAACTGAGAATATTCTATAGAGTTTCTGCCTATCGGGATTATTAAAAAAATCCCACCTGATAGGTTTTGCGGTTATTCTATCAGCACTTGTTAATGAGGGATAATTAATAGAATAATCATAACCCAGCTCACCAAACTGCCAGATCATTTTAGGACCGGGGATTGTAAAAAAGAATGCAGCAGCTTCACCCATTCTATTTAATGCAGTGGAAATATTTTTAACATTATAATAAAAACTATGATTACCATACTGCTCATTTTTGTACATTAGTCTTTCCTCATCGTGACTTTCCATGTAAGCAACCAGGCTCGGTTCCGGCCATCCGCGATTAAAATAATATGCACTGCTTAAATCAGAATGTCCCGGCAGATTATATCCCATGGTAGCTTCATTGTAATTGTAGTTCATATTTCCCCAGGATAGAAATCCGAAATCAGATTCAACTTTCTCTTCATTATTATCAACAAAATTTTCAAGGATTAAAATTGAGGTTGAATCAACTGCCCAGATTTTTTTAGCCATCCTCTGCATAATAGCAATCCGGGACTGGTCATAACTTCCTCCATCTCCGGAAGTATTTGTAAATCCTTTAGCAAAATCAAAGCGATAACCATCTATGTGAAACTCATTTATCCAGTAGCTCGTTACCCTGTCAACATAATATTGTGTTGCGGGTTTTGCATGATTAAAATCAGCGCCCCAGTGATATGTTGGATTCGGTGAAATAGTATTAAAATAGGGATTGCCGGTAGTAGTCACAATTTGATCGGTACCGTTGCTTGCAAAATACATACGAACGAGAGGATTTTGGCCATAAGCATGATTCAAAACAACATCTAATATTACAGCCATTCCTTTTGAATGTGCCGAATCAACCAGCGCCTTAAACGCATCGGGAGTCCCATAATATTTATCCAAAGCCAAATGGAAGCTTGGATTATAACCCCAGCTGTCGTTTCCTTCAAACTCCATTACCGGCATAAATTCAATTGCGTTAACACCAAGGTTCTTTAAATAATTTAAAGAATCCATTACACTTTTAAACCAATGTGTGGAAACAAAATCTCTTACAAGAAGTTCATAAATAATTAAATTCGATTTATCGGGTTTTTTAAATTTCTTAATTTTCCAATTATATGGCTGCTGATCAGTCTGCAATATAGAAACAATTTGATCCGTTTTTCCTGATGGATACGGTTTTAATCCGGGATAAATAGTTGAAGATATATATTGATCATTTGAAGGATCCAAAACTTTGTGTGAAAAAGGATCGGCGATTCTCAAATTACCATCAATAAAATATTGGAATGCATATTCTTTTCCCGGTTCAAGATTATTTATCGTTAGCCACCAGACGACGCTGTCTGCTTTAACAGAATCTTCCTTCATTAAATAATTTGTATCAACTTTCCAATCATTAAAGTCGCCGATTACGTATACAAATTTTTTGTAAGGGGCAAATAATGCAAAAGTTACAGAAGCAGAGGAATTATAATTAATTCCTAATTGATCCTCTTGAGGTAATTGTGCTTCTATAACGGGGGAATTAATTATTATATCAAATGAACTTGTATCAATTAATCCGGCGGTATCAATTGCAACGGCTGAAATTTTATTTACTCCTGCCGGATGCTCAGCAGCAGAAAAAATGTATTTTAAAGAATCTGTATTGGTTTGAACAGTTTGAATATCGTTCACATATAATGTTAAAGTTGAAATTTTTGCATTTATTGCAACCACCGTAGCCTTAATTTCCAGTGAATCTGATTGTCCCATAAAATACGGTGAACGCAATAGATCTTCAAAAGGAGTTGAAATTCGGGGCTGAACAAAATTAATAGTAAGCCCGCCTTCATAAAGAGGTGAGAAGATATCGGCTCCGCCAACATCACGCCCGGATTTGCTTCCATCTGAATTTCTAAAAACAAAAGCTAATTTTGTTATATGTTCGGTGATATCCGTTAAATTATAATAAACCCTTGGATTGCCGATAACCAATTCATATTTATCGGTTGATATTCTAATTAATTTAGTTTTAGCCGGATTATCTAACCATGCTGAGTTTACAATATGAGACCAATTATTAATCTTTGTAGTAAAAACTCCAGTATATGCATAAACATCCCCGGTAAACCCTTTTAGTCCCGCATCACCTTTCGCAGCATCAAAGTAGATAATAATCGAATCACTCTCAGTAGGAAATTGAGGTGAAGTTGTTATTACTTGAGAAAAAGAATAACCCGCAGTCCAAATAAATAACAAAAATAGTAACCTGATTTTCATAAATAATTCCTTGAAAAGTCAAAAGTCAAAACCTGTGGCTCCGGCTTAAACCCGGATTAAGCTTTTTTGAATTTAGATTTCGATTTTTTCTGCCGCAGGCTGGTCAGCCTTTGGCGTTTGTTAAACATTTAATTCTTCTTCAATATTTTTAATTTCTATACTAACATCTTTAACTTCATCCACATCATTAACAAACATTACAAGAATCCCTGCAAGGATCATTGAAGCGCCGCCTAACAGCAATGCATTTATCGCATCATCTCCGAATAAATGTTTAACAAACCAGCCTAATATAGCTGCTGCAGTTATTTGAGGTATGACGATAAAAAAATTAAAGATGCCCATATATACACCCATCTTTTCGGGTGGTAAAGATCCGGCAAGAATCGCATAGGGCATAGCAAGAATCGAAGCCCATGCAAGACCGATTCCAAGTTCTGAAATTAGAAGAAGTTTTGGATCTTTTATTATATAAAATGAAAGAAAAGCCAGACCGCCGCAGATCAAGCTAATCATATGAACGGTTTTCCTGTTAGTCTTTTTTGAAAGCCAAACCAAAACAAAAGCCATTATGGCAGCAAAGCCATTGTAAACTGCCATAAGAACACCAACCCAGTCAGCCCCTTCATTATATAATTCTGAAGTGGTATCAGCTGCTCCGTATATATGATGAGTAACAGCCGGAGTTGTATAAATCCACATAGCAAATAAAGCAAACCAGGAAAAAAACTGGACTATTGCTAATTGTTTCATTGTGGTAGGCATTTTAAAAAAATCATTGAAGACAGTTACAAATCCCCCTTCAATTTTTTTCTGCTCTGTCATCTTTGCCGCTATAAATAATAAAATTCCGAAAATAACGGCACCGAAAAATAAAACATAAAGGCCGTAATCGGTTTCCTTTAAAGTTAAAAACAAAACTGCAGCACCAATCAAACCTATTAATGTCCAAAGGATTCCGCCCCGGTAAAACCTGCTTGCGGAAACATGTTCAGCTAACATTTTATTTTTTTCTGAATGAACAGAATTTTTATCGGACTCGGAAAATTTCTTTAATTCATCCGGAGAATATTCTTTGGTGCTGAATACAGTCCAGAGAACTGCGGCAAGGAATACCGCACCTCCGATATAAAATGAATATTTAACTGATTCCGGTATTTTGCCTTCGGGTGCAATATTTGAGATTCCTACCCAATTCGTCATTACATAAGGAAGAGCAGAAGCAACTATAGCTCCGGTCCCTATAAAGAAACTTTGCATTGAAAAGCCAATGGTTCGCTGCTCTGATGGCAGCATATCTCCGACAAAAGCTCTGAATGGCTCCATTGAAATATTGATTGAAGCATCCATTATCCACAGCATCCCTGCAGCTACCCATAGAACCGGCGAATTGGGCATAATCAATAACGCAAGTGATGCCAATATTGCCCCGGTTAAAAAGAAGGGTCTTCTTCTTCCTAACCTTCCCCATGTCTTATCACTCATATGCCCTATTATCGGCTGAACAATTAAGCCTGTTACAGGAGCAGCAATCCATAATATAGGAATATCGTCAATCTTTGCACCCAGCGTTTCAAATATTCTGCTGACATTTGCGTTCTGCAGAGCAAAACCGAATTGAATTCCGAGAAATCCGAAACTCATATTCCAAATTTGCCAAAAGCTGAGACGTGGTTTATTCATCGAATAGTTCCTCTAAATAATGGAAGCTGAATAATTAAATATCGGTCAATATAAGTAAAAAAAAATTTTTAACAACCTCCCCATTCGGGTAGTTATATTATTAAATATTCATTCTTATATTAGCCTTAATAAAAATTAGGAGAGGTACATGCCCCGGCGAATATTTTCTTTTTGGTTCTCATCTTTATTCTTTTTATTTGTAATATCATCAAACATTCCCGCTCAAAAAGAGACCACAGTAGTACATCCTGAGTGGAGCAAAAATGCTTCCATCTATGAAGTAAACATCCGGCAATATACACCGGAAGGGACATTTAAAGCATTTCAAAAGCATATTCCGGAAATTAAGAAAATGGGAATTGGAATTATCTGGATTATGCCTGTTAATCCGATCGGCGAAAAAAACAGAAAGGGATCACTTGGCAGTTATTATTCCGTTAAAGATTATAAAGCCATCAATCCTGAATTCGGCAATCTTAATGATTTTAAAAATCTAGTAAATGAAATCCATAAACAAGGTATGCATGTAATATTAGATTGGGTTGCAAATCATACTTCATGGGATAATGTGCTAACAAAAACCAATCCTGATTTTTATAAAAAAGATTCTTTAGGAAATTATGTTGCTCCAGCAAGTGACTGGGCCGATGTTATAGCACTGAATTATAATAATCCCGGCGTATGGATATATATGGAAGGTGTAATGGAATATTGGGTAAAAGAATGCAATATTGACGGATTTCGCTGCGACGTTGCAAGTATGGTGCCTGTACCTTTCTGGAACTTTGCAAGGAAAGAACTTGAAAAAATTAAACCTGTATTTATGCTGGCTGAAGCAGAAGAGCCTAATCTGCAAAAACATGCTTTTGATATGACTTACGCATGGGAATTTCATAATATAATGAAAGGAATTTACAGCGGGAAAATGACTGTAAATGATCTGGATAAATATTTTGCAAAAGAAGATGAAAAGTACAATCCTGATGCTTATAGAATGGTTTTTACTACAAACCATGATGAGAACAGCTGGAACGGAACTGTATTTCAAAGGTTTGGAGATGCAGTAAAAACTTTTACTCTCCTTTGCGGTGTAGTTAATGGAATGCCTCTTGTTTACAGCGGGCAGGAAGCGGGAATGAATAAGGCTTTAAGATTTTTTGATAAAGATACAATCGAATGGAAAAAAAGCAGCTTCAGAGATCTATACACAAACCTTATTCATTTAAAGTTAAACAACAAAGCATTATGGAATGGTATTAGCGGCGGTAAAATGGAAATGATAAAGACAAATAATGATGAAAAAATATTTTCCTTTGTAAGAGAGAAAGATAATAACAAAGTATTTGCGGTTTTTAACTTATCTCCTGAACATCAAAAAATCGAAATCAATGATAAAAGAATAGAAGGCAGCTATAAAGATTTTTTTAAAAATAAAAATGAAAGATTAGCTTCCGGATATAATATTGATCTCCCGGCCTGGGGATATAAAATTTATGTAAAATAATTTATCAATTAAAACAATAATTTGTTTTAAATTGATTACAAAAAATTTTAATAAATTATAATATTCTCATTAAGGATCGAAAAATTTTAGGTAAACTAAAGTCCCCGGATAATCACTTAGAATATCGAATATATAAATGGTGCCAGTGCCGATCCCTGAGTTAGTATAATCAGCCCGCCTAAAAGGAGCAGAAGCACAAGAATCGGTGCAAGCCACCATTTTTTACGGACTCTAAGGAATTGCCATAATTCTGAAAGTATTGATAATTTACTCATTATATAACTCTTTAAAATTAAAATTGTTTTTCATAATCTGCCGGACTGAGATCTTTTTTCTCCCTAATTTCCCAATAAGAATTTCTCGATTTATCAATCTCTAAATCAAGAAAATTCTTTTTGAATATCTTTGCAAAAAAAGCTGTAGGTGTTAATACAATATAAAACAAAATTATTAAAATCACCCGGGTCATTACCCACCCCATCAAAATTGCCAAAGTCATCCATGCTTTATTCAATGGTTTTAATATTGCCGGTTTAATCAGCCCGGCTAAAATTAAAAATGCACCAATTATACTAAAGTATATGTAACTTTCTTTCTGTTTCCAGAATAGAAGAATTGCGAAAAGGAATAGAACTGACCCGACAGTAATTCCAAATTTTTTAAGATCTCCAGCTGCTTCCTTTATATTTTTTATTTCTTCAATAATCATCTGATATTTTTTAATATTGGATTAAGGTTAAATTATTATTTAATCAAGGGCAAATTCTTTTTTCCAATCCTTATCTTCATGAAAGTTCTTTTGTTCTGATTTATCCAGCAGATAATTTCCTATGATCAGGAAATCAATATCTGTCCGCATAAAGCACCTAAATGCATCTTCAGGAGTACATACAATTGGTTCGCCGCGCACATTAAATGATGTATTAATTATGGCAGCACAATTATAATCTTCATCAAACTGTTTGATCAATTCATAATATAATCTGTTTGTTTCCTTGTGAACAGTCTGGATCCTTGCAGAATAATCAACATGAGTAACTGCCGGGATATCAGATCTTAACAGATTTAATTTCTCAATCCCAAAAAGTTTTTTTTCGTCCGGGCTCATTTTTTTTTGCCGATCTTTTTTTACATATGCCACTAGAAGCATATACGGGCTGATTGCATTCATTTCAAAATATTCATTAACTTTATCTGCCAGAACTGAGGGAGCAAATGGCCTGAAACCTTCCCTGAATTTTATTTTCAAATTCATCTGAGCCTGCATTTTAGGAGAACGTGCATCTCCGATTATTGACCTGGCGCCAAGTGCCCGCGGTCCAAATTCCATCCTGCCCTGAAACCACCCGATAACTTTTTCCTGCGCAATCAAACCGGATATTGTTTTAGGAATTTCTTCGTTTTCTATTTTTATATAGTTAATCTCTTTTTGATTTAAGAATTCAAGTATATCTTCATTTGAAAATTCAGGACCTAAATAGGAGCCTTTTTGAGAATCATTATTAGGATTGACCTTCCGCGGCTTTTCAAAATAATTATACCATCCGATCAAAGCTGAGCCAAGGGCTCCGCCTGCATCACCAGAAGCCGGCTGTATCCAGATATTTTCAAAAGGACCTTCCCTTAATAGCCTTCCGTTTGCCACGCAATTCAAAGCAACGCCGCCGGCAAGTGATAAATTTTTTAATCCCGTTTCTTTATAAACATGTTTCCCAAGCTTTAAAACAATTTCTTCAGTAATATCCTGTAGAGACCTGGCAATATCCATTTCTTTTTGGGTAAGTTGTGTTTCTGGCTTTCTTGGCGGTCCTCCAAATAGTTTATTAAATTTTTCGTTAGTCATACGTAAGCCGGACGGATAATCGAAGTACTCCATATTCATTCTAAAAGAGCCGTCATCTTTTACATCGATTAATTCCTGCAGTATAATATCTATATACTTAGGTTCGCCGTAAGGTGCCAGACCCATAACTTTGTATTCCCCGGAATTAACTTTAAAACCGGTATAATAAGTAAACGCAGAATATAAAAGCCCGAGTGAATGAGGAAACTTTATATCGGCAGCCAGTTGAATTTTATTATCTTTCCCGGTACCAAAGCTTGTTGTTGTCCATTCGCCAACTCCATCCATAGTCAAAATTGCAGCTTCATTAAAAGGGGAAGGAAAAAAAGCTGATGCTGCATGTGATTCATGATGCTCAGGAAATATTATTTTACCTTCATAGTTCAATTCTTTTTTTATTAATTCCTTCATCCACAGTTTTTCTTTAATCCATAAAGGCATTGCTTTAATAAAAGATTTAATTCCCGTGGGAGCATAACTTAGATAGCTTTCAAGCAGCCTTTCAAATTTTAGGAACGGCTTATCATAAAAGGAAACTAAATCCAATTCCGCAACTGATATCTTACTGTAATTAAGACAAAAGTTAATAGCATTAGATGGAAAGCTATGATCGTGTTTTTTCCGCGTGAATCTCTCTTCCTGGGCAGCTGAAATTATTTCCCCGTCTTTCACCAGGCAAGCGGCACTGTCATGATAAAAGGCAGATATTCCTAATATATACATAAAAAATATTTTTTAATTGTATTTTATTCTGTGTAAAGGAAATACATAACACACAAATATAGTAATATTGAATTAGTAAAAAATCATAATTTTTTTTCAAAAGAGGTGATCGCCGGGTTTGAAGATAAAAATATTTAAAAGTTTAATATAAGTACCTCTTGCGGCGCATTTTAATTGTGAAAACAAAATTATTATCTTTGGTTAATTATGCAGCTATATTCCGAATATAAATATGAAAAAGTTGACCGGTTTTGAATTTATTATCGCAAGCTCTGATGAAGATTTTTCTGCGGCAAAAAAATTATTTCGCGAATATTCTAATAGTATAAAGATTGATTTAGGTTTTCAAAATTTTGAAAAGGAGATGGAAGAAATAAAGAATCAATACGGTAAACCGGAAGGTGGATTAATTCTTATTAAAAATAGTTTCGGATTTATCGGATGCGTCGGAATTAGAAAGTTTAATAAAGAAATTGCTGAATTAAAAAGAATGTATATAAAACCGGATTATAATGGATTGGGTTTGGGAAGAGTGCTCCTGGACAATGTCTTATTATTAGCAAAAGAATTAAAATATAGAAAAATTTACCTGGATACTTTATCATCAATGAAAGCAGCGGTGCATATATATAAAGCTGCAGGATTTAAAGAAACCGCACCATATAGATTTAATCCCAGCAAAGAAGCATTATATTTTGAAAAAGTTATTTAATCTGTTCACATGTCAATTTTATAACTATTCGGAATCTTTTTATATTTATAATTTATATTAAATAAATTATTGAGGTAGAATGAAGGGAATTATTCTTGCTGGTGGTTCGGGTTCACGTCTTTATCCAATCACAAAAGTCTACAGTAAACAATTAACTTTAATTTATGATAAGCCTTTAATCTATTTCCCTTTATCGATTTTAATGCTGGGACAAATAAAAGAGATCTTAATCATTTCTAATAAAGAGACAATCCCTCTTTATAAGCAATTGTTTAATGATGGTTCTCATTTAGGATTAAAACTTGATTATGCAGTTCAGGAAGCGCCAAATGGGATAGCCGAAGCTTTTGTAATCGGGGAAAAATTTATCAATGGCGACAGTGTTACTTTAGTTCTGGGAGATAATATCTTTTACGGTAAGCTGGATTTCTTTTATAAGGGTATAAAAAATAATAATGGTGCAACAATATTCGGCTACCAGGTACGTGATCCGCAAAGATATGGAATAGTAGAATTCAACAAAGAAGGGAAAGCAATATCGATTGAGGAAAAACCTAAGAACCCCAGTTCCAATTTTGCTGTGCCGGGTCTTTATATTTATGATAATAATGTCACCCAAATTTCCAGAAATCTCAAACCTTCCCCGAGAGGTGAACTGGAAATTACAGATGTAAATAGGGAGTACCTTTTAAGAGGTAAATTAAATGTGGAAAAAATCGGCCGTGGCGTTGCATGGCTGGATACCGGGACACCTGAAGCTTTACTGCAGGCAGCTAATTTTTTTGGTGTGATTGAGGAAAGACAGGGGTTAAAGGTTGCATGTATAGAAGAAATAGCTTATAAAATGAATTTTATTAACAGGGAAAAATTTGAAGCTATTTTAAAAGATATCCCTTCCTGCTTATACAAAAATTATCTGGAAAAACTTTTAAAAGACAGTGATGGTTTTTTGCAATGAAAATAAGTAATACCGATATTGAAGGAATTTTAATTATTCAACCTGATGTATTTGAAGATGACCGAGGCTATTTTTTTGAATCGTACAGCAGGAAAAAATTCTGGGAAGAAGGTTTGGAATTAAATTTTGTGCAGGATAATATTTCAAAATCTAAAGAGGGAACTATCCGCGGACTTCATTACCAGGTAGGTAAATCTATTCAAGGTAAACTTTGTCATGTTATTGCGGGTAAAGTTTTAGATGTAGCTGTGGATATCAGGTTTAATTCACCGACATTCGGGAAATATGTCTCGCAAATACTATCAGAAGAAAATCATGCTCAAATATGGATACCTCCCGGTTTTGCACATGGATTTGCAGTATTATCAAGCGAGGCTGTTTTTCAGTATAAATGTACAAACTTTTATAACAAAACCGATGAGCGTGCGATTCTTTTTAATGATCCCGATATAAATATTGAGTGGCAAATTGAAAAGCCCGTAGTATCAGAAAAAGACTTAAAAGCAAAAAAGTTTAATGAAATAGAAAAAGATTTCGAATATACAAAATGATATTTGTTTGATTATTATTTATATGCTCCTTAAAAATTAATTTCAAAAGGAAAAAATGAAAGTACCGCTGCTGGATTTAAAGGCACAATATAAAACAATTAAAAAAGAGCTTGATGATGCACTTATAAAGGTAGCTGAATCTCAATACTTTATTCTTGGTCCTGAAGTTGATAAATTGGAAAAAGGCATTTGTGATTATTTAGGTTGTCAATATGCCATAGGGGTATCTTCCGGGACAGATGCTCTGCTAATTGCGTTAATGGCTCTTGATATTCAGCCCGGAGATGAAGTTATCGTCCCGACATATTCTTTTTTTGCCACAGCCGGTGTTGTTTCAAGGTTAAATGCAGTTCCAGTTTTTACAGACATCGATCCGGTAACATTTAATATAAATCCAGATAATATTAAAAGGAAAATTACTCCTAAAACAAAAGCTATTATCCCTGTTCATCTATATGGACAAAGTGCTGAAATGGATGAAATAAAGGAAATTGCCGGAGATAAAATAAAAATAATTGAAGATGCTGCACAGGCTATCGGAGTTCAATATAAAAACGGAATGTGTGTTGGAACATTCGGTGATATTGGCTGCTTCTCTTTTTTTCCGAGTAAAAATTTAGGCGGTTTCGGTGACGGCGGTTTGGTAGTAACAAATGATAAAAACCTGGCAGAAAAGCTTTATATACTTCGAGTTCATGGTGGAAGCCCTAAATATTATCATAAAATTATCGGCGGAAATTTTAGGATTGATGCAATTCAAGCGGCTGTATTAAATGTTAAACTGCCATATCTTGATTCCTGGTCGGAACAAAGAAGACTGAATGCCGATATTTATAATAAGCTATTTATTGAAAAAGGTTTGACAAAGGCGGCCGGTAAAACGGGATTTGATAATGAAAATAAAGTATTACTTCCTGGAGCTGTCTATAAATCAGACTCTTTAAAAAATTATCATATTTATAATCAATATATTATCAGAGTTCAGCAGCGGGATAAGTTGAGAGAGTTCCTGGCAAAGAATGAAATCATGACAGAAATCTATTATCCTGTCCCCTTCCATTTGCAGGAATGCTTTGCAAATCTCGGATATATGAAGGGTGATTTCCCAGTTTCAGAATCAATTGCAGATACTTCTCTCGCACTTCCTATTTATCCGGAATTATCAGAAGAACAAATAGCATTTGTAGCTGATAAAATAAATGAGTTTATAAAGGAAAAATAATTTTTATATGGACTTAAAAGAAAAGAAAATATATGTTGCCGGTCATCGGGGAATGGTAGGTTCTGCCATAACAAGGGAGCTGGAGAAAAATGGATATCATAATCTTTTATTAAAAGATCTAAGCAAACTTAATTTAATCAGACAAAAAGAAACAGAAGATTTCTTTAAGACAGAAAAACCAGATATAGTAATTATAGCGGCAGCGAAAGTCGGAGGTATCCTTGCTAACAATACTTACCGGGCTGAGTTCATTTACAATAATCTAATGATTGAAACAAATATAATTCAGTCTGCATATGAAAACGGAGTCGAGAAATTAATATTTCTGGGCAGTTCATGTATTTACCCTAAGCTCGCGCCGCAGCCTTTGAAAGAGGAATACCTTCTTTCGGATTACCTTGAATATACAAATGAACCTTATGCAATCGCTAAAATAGCGGGGATTAAATTATGTGAAAATTATTATAAGCAGTATGGAAGTAATTTCTATTCGGCAATGCCTACAAATTTATATGGACCTAACGATAATTTTAACCTTGAAACATCACATGTCCTCCCTGCATTGATCAGAAAATTTCATGAAGCAAAATTAAATGAAGGTGAAGAATCAAAAGTAGTAATTTGGGGAAGCGGCAAACCAAAGCGCGAGTTCTTGTTTGTCGAGGATCTTGCCGAAGCAATTTTATTTTTGATGGAAAATATAAATGCAGAAGATCTTTATGAAAAAGAAATTTCACAATTGAATATCGGAACGGGAGAAGATCTTTCCATTTCGGAGCTGGCAAATTTAATCTCGCATGTAACCGGTTTTAAGGGCCGGATAGAATATGATTCCTCAAAGCCGGACGGTACTCCAAGAAAACTGATGGATGTATCCAGAATTAATAAATTAGGCTGGAAAAGTAAAACATCTCTCAAAGAAGGGATTAAAAAAACGTACGATTGGTTCCTAAACAATATTTAAAACGAAATACAGTTTACCTTTGGGAAAGAAAGTATGGAAGTGGTGGAATAGCGAATATACTGAAAGATGCTACAAGACCAGGAAGAAAACAAGAAATAAATGAAGATAAAAAAGAATCCATAATTGAATCGACTCTTCATTCGAAACCCAAAGATGGCTCTGAGCAATGGAGTGCTCGACTAATGGCTTTAGAACACGGCGTTAGCCATATGACCGTACATAGAATATGGAAAGAGCATAATCTGAAACCACATTTAGTAAAAACATTTAAGATAAGCAATGATCCAAAGTTTGTTGAGAAGTTAAATGACATAGTTGGTTTATACCTTAATCCGCCTGAAAAGGCACTGGTTATTTGTGTTGATGAAAAGAGTCAAATACAAGCATTAGACAGAACACAACCTGGATTACCAATGAAACCAGGACGAAAAGGTACGATGACACATGATTATAAAAGAAATGGAACGACATCATTTTTTGCAGCATTAAGAATGCTTGACCCTCTACATATTCAAAGGCTGATTTCTCAAATAAAATGGAAATTGTTTTAAGAGAAATGTGGGAATCAAATTATTGGCTGAGAATTTGTTTATGTTCAAATTTAAATGAATTTTTAATTTATAATTTATAATTTTGATTATGAAAAGAGCACTCATTACCGGGATCACCGGGCAGGACGGAAGCTACTTAACCGAAATATTATTGGAAAAAGGATACGAAGTACATGGGATCATCAGAAGAAGCAGCTCTTTTAACACCGGGAGAATCGATCACCTTTATTCAGATAAAAGTATTCTTAATAAAAAAATGTTTCTCCATTATGGAGATCTTGTTGATACCAGTAATTTAAACCGCCTCCTTGAAAAGATAGAGCCTGATGAAATTTATAATTTGGCTGCTCAAAGTCATGTAAAAGTATCTTTTGAAATTCCGGACTATACAGGTCAGGTTGATGCATTAGGTACTCTCCGCTTTTTAGACGCAATCCGGGAAGTCGGTTTAAAGAAAGTGAAATTTTACCAGGCTTCTACAAGTGAGCTTTTTGGCAAAGTGCGTGAGGTGCCGCAAACCGAAGAAACTCCTTTTTATCCCCGTTCACCTTATGGTGTCGCAAAACTTTATGGTTACTGGATAATTGTAAATTATAGAGAAGCATACAATATATTCTCATGTAACGGAATATTATTTAATCATGAATCCCCGCGCCGGGGTGAAACTTTTGTAACAAGAAAAATAACCCGTGCAGTAAGCAGAATAGCTGCAGGAAAGCAAAATATCGTATTGCTGGGAAATTTGGAAGCAAAAAGAGATTGGGGGTTTGCACCGGAATATTGCGAGGGAATGTGGAGAATACTTCAATATAAGAATGCCGAAGATTTTGTTTTAGCAACAGGCGAGACTCATACGGTACGAGAATTTACTGAAGCTGCTTTTAATGAAATAGGAATTGAGCTTGAATGGGCAGGAAAAGAAGAAAATGAAAAAGGAATTATTAAAAATATAAACTGGGATAAAGCAAAATCCCTTATTGGAAATAATATGTCATCGGTACAACCGGAATCAAACTTTTCCAATAAATTGAAAAAGGATTTAGAAGTAGTTGCAATTGATCCTAATTATTACCGCCCGACTGAAGTTGAATTATTAATAGGCAACCCTTCAAAAGCAAAAAGACTTTTAGACTGGGAAGCTAAAACAAAATTCAACGAATTAGTTAGAATAATGATAAAAGCAGATCTGATCAAAGTTTTGGCAAGAGGATATTAATTTCCTTACTAATTTTGTGTTCTTATCCTATTGCGTCTGCCAAAATAAATTATAATCATAATGATCATTATTATAAGAAGAGCTTCAGCTACATAAGGCAATACATCAATTTTGGTTTTAATATTTAATTTAGAAACATTTCCGGATAATACAAAAGCAGCCCAGTAATAGGGGTTGGCAGAATATTTTTTAATAAATTCTATTTTGGCCTGTCTTAATGCTTCCGATTTATCAAGACCTTTACCCAAATTTTGATAAAAGAGCGCCATAAACTTTGCAGTATATTTATCATTGACTGTCCAAAGGGAAACAACAACGCTTTTTGCTCCGGCTTCAAAGAAAGCTTTAGTCATTCCCAGAATCCCTTCGGATTCATCTATTACACCAAGTCCGGAATTACAGGAGCTTAGGACAACAAGATCACTATGCAATTTCATTTGAACTATTTCACCTAGTTCCAAAAATCCGTCATTTTCCGGATCATAATAATTGGAAAAGAATATAACAGGCTGTTTATTAAAAAGAAAGGAATGAGTTGACAGATGTATAATTCCATTCTGACCGGCATCTTTTTTAAAATTAGTTTCTGTAGCGTTTTTATCTGTAAGGATTTTGTTTACATCAATTATATTTCCAATATCTTTTACCTCTTCGCCCGAATATTTGAGAGGAAGAAAAGGGACTTCTCTGGGCAGGCTGCTTTGATTTTCCAGTAAGCCCCTTCTTTCAGCATATCCCTTTATTTTATTATTGATCAGAGGATTTCCCACGAGAAGGACCTTTTCGTTCTTAAAATCCGGTTTTTGATTCTGCTGAATAAAAACAGCCGCAGAGGGGGAATAAGAAATGTCATAATTAATTACAAGAAAATCTTTATCATTATAATCATAAGAGCTCCCGTTATCATCATATTTCGAAATCAAAAATTCAAAAGGCAGAGTTAATAATTCAGGTGATGCTGATATAATAATTTTTTCTCCATTATTGATTCGATCAAATGCAGGCTTTAATAAGAGTTCGAAAAGGTTATAAGCTGCCTTGGCATTAAATGCAAAAAGATCCTGGTTATAAAAATTTCCCGGTGCCGAAGGAGAATAATTGAAATAAGGGGAAATATCTTTAATCATTCCTCTAAGTAATTTAGGAGTAATATTAATTTCAAAATGATAGAAATTACTTTTATTGATTAGGAACAGATAGGTTCTATTAACAGCAGTGTAGATTGATAAAAAATTTTCTCTGTCACCCAGGCTGTTTTGTATTTCGGCTAAAGAGAATTTTGGCTCCCCGGTTAAATATTTTTTTACACTTGGATTCTTTTTAATTAAATCTTCCTTTAGTAAAGAAAATTCGGCTTTAGCTTTATTAATTTCATCCACACTATATATATTGGAATGAAAAATCCATTCATAGTCATAAATCTTATCTAATAAAGAATCATTTTTGATCAAACTTTGAAGCTTTAAATTAACCAGGTTCTGTATAGTATTTCTTGAACGCGACCTGTCAATTAATTCAAATGCTTTAACATATTCTCCCTGCTTTAAATAAAACTCGGCAAAGGAATTGTAAATTTCTTCCTTGCTTGAATAATAAGATATCTGTACCTGGTCGTTTCCGAATAAAGGCTTTGAAACATCTTCAATCAGGTTTATTGCGGATTTGTAATAAGATTCTGCCGGCTCCTTAAAATTATCTTCTTCAAAAAGCTTTGCCAAACGGTAGTAAGCTTCTATTTGAGTATCGAATTCATTTAAAGAAGAGCTTAAGCTTACAGCTTTCATAAAAGCGGATTGGGCATCTTTAATCATTTTTTTTTCTTTGAATATTCTCCCTTTAATAAGATAAAATTGAGATGAAAGATATTTTGAACTATTATCACTCAAAATTTGTCTGCTCATATTTAAGGTCTGTTCTGCACTTTTCAAATCATTTTCTTTCAGATACAAAGCAGAAAGATTGATGCATGAAGAAACCTCTGAATAAGAATCCTTATTTTCTTTTGATAAATTTATTGCCTTGTTAAAAGATATCTCAGCCTTTTTAAGACTGTCCATCCCGGTATAAACCACTGCTATCTGATTTAAAATTTGAGCAGAAAAATAAACGTCGCTCTGGTTATTAAGCTGATATGATTCTTTGAAATCATCAAGGGCAATCTGGAATTTATCCAAACCATAATACAAAGCTCCAAGACCATAGCTAATTTGGGCATCCAGAGAAACTTCTTTTATCTGCTTTGACATTTCAAGCGCTTTATTGTAAAGCCGGATTGCTTTTGAATAATTAGATAAATTTGTATAGATATCAGCCATACTCATTAGATTCTTTATCATTGCCCGCTTATTATCCCCGGCAAAGTCAATACCTTTTTGAAAGTATTTTAAAGCAGATTCGTAATCAAACATTTGCATATAAATTTTGCCGATGTTATTTGAAACGAGGGAAAGCCGGAGCTCATTGCCTGTGTCAGTATAAAGCTTATAGCTTCTATCATAATTTGCCTTAGCCTTAATCAGCTCATTTGTAAATGAATAAGAAACCCCTAACTCAGAATAGGCGAGCGCTTCAGCATCAATATCATTAATTCTTACTGCAATTTTAATTGCATTAAAAAAATTATTCCTTGAGTTATCAGTGTTCCCCTGCACATCTGAAATTATTCCCAGGTTAACCAGTGCTCTTGTTTCTTCTTGGAAATCTTTAATCCTTTCCGACAGCTTATATCCTTCATTATATAGTTTAAGTGCATCGGTATTTTTTCCGGATAAGTAATAAAGAGAACCCTCAGCTGTCAGAATTTTTGCTTTTTCCCAATCATCAATTTCTCTATCCTTCCCTATGCCCGAAAGTATTTTCATTGCTTCATCATAATTTCCCAAATTCCTGTAATTGTAAGACAGCTGATACATTAGTGAAAAATCTGAATTGCCTTTTTTATACCATCCAATTAATTTATCCAATGAATTTTTATATTCTCCCCTGGAATAATATATTAAGGAGATTAGATAATCGGCATAAAAAGGATTTTGTTTTTTCAATTCCGGTATTTTACTTTCTAAAGCTGACAGCATATTTATTGCAGCTGCAGCAAAAACAAGTTCTTCATAATAGTGGTAAAAGTTAATCTTTGCGTTTTCATTAAATGATTCCTTTGCAGCCGGTTCAAATTGAGAGTAAAGCGAATCATACATTTCTTTAAATTTCTTCTGCTTTT
The DNA here is from genome assembly GCA_963782475.1 of uncultured Bacteroidota bacterium. Lineage (GTDB taxonomy): Bacteria > Bacteroidota > Ignavibacteria > Ignavibacteriales > Ignavibacteriaceae > CAVQBP01. Next base: position 311,969 of record CAWAJW010000016.1, on the reverse strand, counting down.
TGTAAATCAAAGAGATGAGATATGTCCTTTCAAAAGAATAAGGGAAAAATTCGAGCTCTTTTAATTCCTTATCAAAATCAATTTCCGAATTTTTTAAATAACGGGTGTATTGCTTTAATAAATCATTATTCCATCCGGCAGATTTAACCCGTATTCTTAAAGAATCAATATCTGAAAGTAAATAAGTCTTGTCTTTTGATATGCCAAATTTTTGAATTACAGGGAGAGACATCTTCTGGAAAAGAAGAATAAATAACAAAAATAATATTATTAAAGAAATTTTAGGGAAAGCCATTTGTTATAATCCTGATCAACTTTAGGCAAGTCATTCTAATGCATTCAGTATTTTTTTTGCTTCATCCATTTTACTTCCCTTTTCTTTTATAACTATGGTCAATTCTTCTTTTGCATCTTTAAGCTTATTCATCATAATGTCCGCTTTAGCTAAATAGAACGAAGCATCAAGGGTAATGTTTTGGTAATTCCCGGATTTATTTTTATTTATTGCAGTTTGAAAATTTATTGCTGCCTGCTCTGCATAATAATTATCATAACGGGGAAACAAGCCTAAAAAATTTTTACCTGCATTGTCCAGGTAAGTTAAACCGAGGATATAATATGAATAAAAGATTGTCTTATCATCCGGGTTTTTCTCAATATCTTCTTTAAGATAATCAATAGCTTCGTTAACTTTCCCTTCATCAAGGGCATTTAGGCTTTTAAGAAAATCATTAGTTGCCCTTCCCCTTGTAGTATAAAAATCGGGCTTACTGTTTATTGAAGCTAAATCATAATATTGGGGAGCTGATAATTTTGAAATAGTAAACATTACACCATACAATATTCCTAAAAATATTAATGATAAAAACGCGTACCTGTAAAAGTTAATTCTTCTTTTTCCGAATAAATGTGCCGGAGCATTTACTTTTTCTTCCTTGTTTAATTCCCGGTCAACAAAAGTTTCGATGCTGCTGAATTCAGCATTTAATATCTTAAATTCTTCACCACATTTTGAACAAACTCTCAAATGGTCTTCAATTTTAGGAACCAGCTTAATTATATTATTATCTTCAGGAGATAAATTATTTTTTATTAAGATATAATCGCTTATCTCCCCATCGGAAAGATGGGAAGAATTGTTTACGAACTTATTTAATTTTTTAAAAGCGTTAATAAATCTTTCCGCATCTTCATCTTCTTTAGCGAATTTTTCCAATAATAATTTTTCTTCTTCCGAAAGATTCTCCTTCAGAAGCAGAGCAGCTATTTTTTCCTGGTTATCCATAATTTTTCAATTCTTTTCCCTTCATGACGCTCAAAATATTTATACACTCATATTAGTAGATATTCGTTGAATAAAAGTGACAGCTAAAATTTATTTTTTAGATCTTCTATAGTTCTATAGAACATTTTCTTAACAGCATCTTCGGATTTTCCCAGACTTTCTGCTATTTCAGCAAATTTAAGCCCTTCCCAGAACCTCATTTTCAGGATTTTTTGCTTATCAATGCTTAATGTATCTACAACATTGAGAATTTTTTCTGCATCTATTCTATCATTTGGATTCAATTCGTTATTTTCAATATATATAGCTTCATTTAATTCAAACATTTTCCTTGAACTATTTTTTTTATACCAGCTTACAAAATTCAAAAATAATACTCTTCTAAGCCAGAACTCGAGATTTTCAATATTCTGGTACTGTTCGGCAAAAGAGAGATAAACATTGTTAGCCAAATCATCAACATCATCAATATTTCTTATTTTACCCTGTCTTTGTTTTGAAAGAAAATAAGAATAGCATATATTTCTAACATGTCCTGATAATTCTTTAAAAGCAGCAGAGTCCCCCGCTCTTGCAGATTTAAATAATTCTTTCAATTCTTCTTGCGAAAAATTTATATAATTTAACTTTTGCGGACTCAAAATTGGGATGTCACTAATAATTTTTTTTTGATACTATTTATTATACTTATTCCTTAAATTTTTAACAACATGAGCCGGAAATTCTTTTTACTACTTACAATCATAATTATTCCAATATTAAGCTTTGCACAGCCAAAATTAAAAATAGTACCTGATAAGATTGAGTTCAAAAACGATTTTGACAGGCTTAAAAACGTATTTTTTATAAACGAAGGTATAGATACTTTATCTATCGATTCAATTTATTACAATAATTATAATTTCTACTTTTTAAGATTTGATGTGAACTCACATTACCCTATCCATGTAGCTCCAAACGATACAATAAAAATGGATTGTATTCTAAGCAATTACTATTATATACCATCGAATGATACCTCGAATAGTATGCTAATTTATTCAAACGGGGAAAATCCAGTTGAGAAATTAAAGATAAGCATAGATTATTTTGAAGATAACGGAGGCTGGGGAACTATAAATGGCAGTATTACCGGAAATAAATCGCCTGCCTCAAATGCACAGGTTTATATACTTCATAATGGAAGCAGAATAGTACAAACTGCAGTTACAAATTCTTCAGGCTTTTTTTCCGTTACCGTACCTTCGGGAATTTATACAGTTGCAGCTAAAAAAGATTCTTTTTACACAACTTTTTATGGACAGACTTTTTCTCCATATTCTTCAGAATTAATAAGATTGAGCAGGCATGATACCGCAAATATTTCAATAGATCTCTCAAAGATGGCAAAGACAGACTTATCTATTTGCGGACAGGTTATGGATTCAGTTTCTCAATCACCTTTACAAAAAGCTATTATTATTGCAAGAAAAGGTGGACATACACCAAGTAAAATAAATTCTTTACAGAATGATTCATTACCGACGAATATATATTCCTCTATAATAAATCCTGACGGGACTTACGAAATTGATAATATAACCGAGCCTGGATATTATATAATTCAATCCTTCTCTGATTATTATGTGCCGTCATATTTTAAATCGAATGACTATTCATCTCCTTTTTGGGAAAAAGCGGATTCTGTTTATATAAATACGAATATCTGCGGCTTAAATGTTTTTTTGCCGCGCGATTCTTCCGTCGGCGGAGGTGTAATTTCCGGGAATGTGGTGATAAATCAAGGAACGGGAAACAATTTTAGTGACGTTATAATATTTGCTCAGTCAATTGATAATTATTCTATTTATAACCACACAATTGTTGAAGATGATGGAAATTTTATAATAAATGATCTCCCTTATGGGAATTACAGGCTAGTTGCAGAAAAAATTGGTTATACAACTGTTAATAGTTATACCTTAACTATTGATTCTATCCACACTGCAATTAATAATGTTGAAATAAGTTTTGATATTGCCGGTATATCTAAGGATAAAATAACACCTAATTCTCCTGTTTTATATCAAAACTACCCTAATCCTTTTAATCCATCAACCAGTATAGAATTTTTTCTTCCTCAAAGTTCCGATACAGATTTAAAAATAATAAATATACTTGGCCAGGAGATTAAAACACTATACAAAGGCTTTTTATCTCAGGGAAATTATAAATTCAATTTCGATGGAGCCGGATATAGCAGCGGGATCTATTTTGTCATTCTTAATACAGGTAATTCACACCTTGTTAAAAAAATAATTTTGTTAAAATAATTACAAATTATTAATTCCATTCATAAACTAGTATTGCCGCACTAAATTTTTATTTAATTCTTAAGGATATATGGATAATATAAAAGGTTTTAAAAATTTATTTCTTAATCCTTTAAGGAAAATAAAGAAAGAAACGGAACCGCAAAAAGCATATCAGCTTTGGGCTGATACTTATGATAATGAAAATGGGAATTTAATGCTTTATTTCGATATGAATCTTTTTGAAGAATTTTTAATGGAAGTAAATTTAAATGGAAAGAAAATCCTAGACTTTGGCTGCGGTACTGGAAGATATTGGAAAGAATTATTAAAATTAAACCCTTCAAAATTATTAGGATGTGATATTTCTGAATCTATGCTTAAAAAATTAAAAATGAAATTTCCAGGCGCAGAAACATATTTAATTCGAAATAACAAACTAGACTTCTTCGATGCTCATTCATTTGATTTTATAATTTCCACTTTGGTAATAGCTCATATTCAAAATATTGAAGAAATTATTAAGGAATGGGACAGGCTGTTAAAAAAAAACGGAGAAATATTTTTAACAGATTTTCACCCTGCTGCTTTAATAAAAGGAGCAAAAAGAACTTTCAATAGTAACGGAACTACTATTACAATTAAAAATTATATTCACCCGGTTGAAAAGTTAGAAAATTTATTTTTATTCCTGGGATTCAAACTGCTTAACAGAAATGAAAAAGTTATTGATGAAAATGTTAAGGAATTTTATTTAAAAAAGGATGCACTTAATATTTATGAAGAATTTAAAAATGTTCCGATGATATACAGCTTGCGTTTGAAAAAATGATCCTTAAAAATCTCTATATTATTGGGAATAATGATGAGCCTAAGTCAATAATAATTGACAACTCTGCAATTCAAAAGATCTGTAATGAAAATGAAATCAAAAGCAATGCTCAAAAAATAATCGACTTTGAAAATTCTGTTGTCTTCCCCGGTTTAATTAATTCCCATGATCATCTTGAGTTTAATCTTTTCCCACCTCTTGGTAATAAAAAATATGAAAATTATATTGAATGGGGAGAAGATATTCATAGGAATAATAAAGATCAGATCGAATCAGTGTTAAAGATTCCAGTTGAGCTCCGTTATAAATGGGGTATTTTCAAAAATTTGTTTTCCGGTGTAACTACTGTTTTTCAACATGGGAAAATCATTAAAGATTCCGACAGATTAGTTGATGTTTACAATGGAGGAAAAATTATTCATTCCGTTAAACTTGAAAAGTATTGGAGATTAAAAATTAATTTACCCGGTTTTGAGAAGGTAGTTATTCATATTGCAGAAGGAAACGATAATTCTTCAAAAGAAGAAATAAAGACATTAATTAAATGGAATTTCCTTAAAAAGAAAATCATTGGCATACACGCTGTTGCATTGGAAAAAGAAAATGCAAAATACTTTGATGCAATTATCTGGTGCCCGGTTTCGAATTATTTTTTATATAATAAGACGGCAAATATCAGCGAGCTTAAAGAAGAGACAAAAATATTGTTTGGAACTGATTCAAGGGTAAGTGCTGAAGGAAATATTTGGGAACACCTTCGTCTTGCCCGAAAAATAAAAGCACTTGATGATAATGATTTGTTCCATTCAATTACCAGCACTCCAGCTGAAGTTTGGAATTTGAAGTCTTTGGGATTGATTAATGAAAATTATCTGGCGGATTTAGTTATTGCGAAAAATAAATTTAAAAATAGATGGGATTCTTTTTTCTCTTTAACCCCTGAAGATTTTATCATGATACTTAAAAAAGGCAGAATAATATTTTGGGATGAATCGATAAAAGATCAGCTTAATTTTTCTGTTGAAGAAATAAAATTATTCAGCAGGATTGCTTTTAATGGTAATGTAAAATATGTTTTAGGAAACATTAGCGAGCTTGTAAGCTCTATTCGCAGGTACAATTCCGAAATTTCGTTTCCTTTCCATACATAAAATCCGGAATAAATAAAAATTAAAGAATCGGAGGGGTAAATTGATCCCGATCCTTAAATATACTAACCTTCCAACCTGGTTTTCATTACATTCTTATTTCATTTAAATAGCCCTTAATCTTTAATCTTAGATCAAAATATCTTAAAACATTAATCAAAAAATTTGGAAGTTTTTTCCATTCCATTCTTTTTATAATTTTAATCATTCTATATTCGGCATGAACAAATCTATGCAGTAATCTGTAAAAGGATTGGGGAAATGAACCGCTGAACATCATATCGAGATCATCGGAATCGGTCCAGTTTCTTTTATCTTTTAATTCAGACTTTACCTTTTCGTAAAATTTAGTTCCGGGAAGCGGGTATGACACCGAAATACCAATATCATCGGGGATACAATCACGAATCATTTTCCTGGTCAATTTAATATCATTCCAGTTTTCACCTAAATAGCCGAATTGAATAAAGAAGGCGATTTCCATTCCTGCTTTTCGGGTTTTATTTGCTGCATCATAAATCTGCCCAACAGTTGTTCCCTTATCCATTCCATTAAGTATATTTTGACTACCGGATTCAGCACCAATCCAGATAGTTTGACACCCGGATTCTTTTAAATCATTAATGGTATCGCCACGTAAAAGCAAATCGGGTCGTGATAAACATTTATAAGGGACTTTCACTTTAATTTTTTTAAGTTCCTCTGAAAAATTTCTTATCCAGTCTGGTTTTAATCCGAATATATCATCGGTAATCCAGATATGGTCAACTTTATATTTCTCTTTTAACATTTTTACCTGGGAAGCGGCTTTTAGGGGCGAAATAGAGTTGTATGTTTGACCATACAAAGGTTTTGCACACCAGTTGCATCTATAAGGACATCCGCGGGTGGTTGAAATATTCATCGAAAAATATTTATGATTCTTCAGCCAAATATTTCTATATTCATTAACATTTATGAAAGAATAATCAGGTGCAGGAAGAGAATCAATATCTTCCATTAACTTTCTTCGGTTTGTAGAAATTATTTTATCCCCTTTCAAAAATCTTATCCCTTTTATTTCATTTTTTTCCCTTTCATATTCATTTTTTTCAAATGAATTTATCAACTCCACAAGCGTAACTTCCCCTTCACCGTAAATAATGGAATCACAACCGGCATTTAAATATTTTTCGGGGAAATCAGCAGCATCAGAGGTGTATATTATCGATGGAATTTGCAGTTCCTTTACGGTCTTAATGAAATACACAGCAGCATTGCGCATATTCGATAAGCACATCTTTGTCAGGTAATTAAATTCATCATCATATAAAAGGAAAATGTCGGGCTTGGTTCTTCTGATTTCCTCTTCAAGTTCCGATATATTTTTGCTCAGCATAGAATCAAAAAAAATAACTTCATGACCTCCATTTTTTAAAATCGCAGCTGCATATAATGAACCTAATGGAGAATAAGGCATATTTCTTTCAAGCTCTTTCGGATCTAATATTCTAAAATATGATTGAGCTAATAATATTTTCATTTTCTTTTACCAGGAATAAGTCCCGGTCACCTTTAAAGTGGCTGCTTCTTGTTTTTTGGTTTCCTGATATATTTTCCATTCATTGTTAAAAGCTTCAAGAACTTTTATTCTATGATCATTCGTATACAGCTTGATGCATTTATCATCCAGCTTTATGGCATCATAAAAATTATTTTTCAAATGATTTCTGTATAAAAAAAGGTAGAAGTATTTCAATAATTTATTTAGCGGTTTTAATACCAGGTAAAGCTTAGCTGAATTTTTTTGGCTCTTGTTTACGCCGTAATATTGGGAAACATAATTGGGGAAAAACTCTGCGATCCAATTATTATATTTTCTGAATTGTTCCAGCATCTCACTATCTTTAAATGGGGTAAGGGAAATAATCTGGTGTGCTGTATAGTAATCATGCTGGGTTTTTATTTCCAGTCCTGTTTCATCGATTAAGAAATTAGCGCATAATTGTTTCCTCAGGTTGAATATTTTTGATAATATGTGAATAGTAATATAAACCAAATAAAGTGAATTAGGCTTTGTTATAATAAATAGATCTATGTCATTATGATTTTCGATCCCGTAATTTGCTGTCCCGCCGCTGAAACAAATTGATGAGATAAAAGGTATGTTAATAAGTATTTGCAATGCTCTCTTAATCTTTTTTCTATTAATATTTTTTATTGCTTTTTTATAAATATTTATATTGCGGTAATTAAGACTTACATTATCATTTTTCAAATTTATTCTGTTTGAGTAAACCAAGCCGGATAAAGCATTATCAAATTGTTCTTCACTTATTTTCATATCAAATAGAAATTTATACAGATCATTTTTATGTAATCCGCCGTTGAATAGATGGCTGTATATCAGCGTCTTCTCAATTGCTTCTTCGTATGTCTTGGGTTTATTTGAATTATAAAAGATCTTTTTAATTGATCTTGACTGTAAAGCTTCTAAAACGGTATTAAGCTGACTCTGCATCAGCTCCTGGGAATATTTTATATTGTATCTTGGAATAATGTTGTTAATCTTATTTTCATATAGTTCAGATAGACCTCTTTTGAAACTTTCATTATTATATGGATCAAAGGTTATTGAAAAAGGTGAGGAGATTTCTTTGGCAGCATGATTATCAGAGCACAATACCGGCAGATCGTAGTCCATAGCTTCAAGTATAGGAAACCCGAACCCTTCTTCTAAACTTGTATGAATAAAACCAAAAGCATTTTTATACTGGCAATCCAATTCTTCTTCATTCACATAACCCTTAAATATTATATCAGGATGATTGCTGTATTTTTTCAATAGATAATTAACCTCTTTTGATTTGATCCATATTTCGCCTATCAATTTTAATCTTATGTCCGATTTACTTTCATTTTTCCATGCAAGGAAATTATTGATCATGAACAATAAATTTTTCCGAGGTTCAATATGCCCGACATATAATAAGTAAGGGGTTTCTGTTTTAATTTGTTCTTTACTGCCTGATCCTTTTATTATATCAGGATATGCCTGTAAAAGAAAAACTTTTTCGTTTTTAATGTTTAAGCACCTGCAAATATTTTCTTTAGTATGTTCGCTTACAGTTAATATTAAAGGATCTTTCTTTAGCGTTTCTTTTAACAGGTATTTATAATAAAGAACAAATTTTTTACTGTAAAAATGGGGGTGAGTAATAAATGAAAGATCATGGATAATTATTGCAGAAGGTTTAAAGAAATTTTTGGAGATAAAATAATTTGGGAATATACCGCAATCAACTTTTGATTTCTTCAATTCATGTGTCAATCCGTACATTCTATAAAAATGTCTGGAGATTCCCAGGATTTTTTTGCCGTAAAAATTCTTAATTTTTTCAGTATTATCATTTGATGAAGGAAAAACTCTTATTTCATTGTCGGATAATTTTAATTGCTCCAATAAACAATTAATATATCTTCCTGTTCCGGTAGATTTAGAATTCGAAGCGGATACATCTATTCCAATTTTCATATTTCTGATTTGGCTGTTTAATAAAACAATAGTAATCTGATGATATATCATAGTGACATCAAATGAGATCCTAGAACCTGTAAAGTGATATAGAACTCAGAGAGAAAATTTAGGATAGGCTAAAAAATTCAGAGCGGAGCAAAAACTATCGTTTTAGCTATCAAGTATCCTTTTTGATTTTGTAATTAATTTTGAAATATTCGAATTAACTCTGCTTAAAAAGGAAAGGAATCAAGATAATTACTTTAGGTCATTTATTGGCTCAATTTTTATTTAATTTATTTTATATTTTATACTTAAATTTTATTATATATTTGATTTTGCAGATGAGAATACCGGAAAATAAAATAGAGGAGATAAGAGTTGCTGCTAATATTGTTGATATAATTTCCGAAAATGTACCCCTTAGAAAAAGAGGGAAAAATTTTTTAGGATTATGTCCTTTTCATTCCGAAAAAACCCCGTCTTTTACCGTAAATGAAGAAAAACAGATTTACCATTGTTTTGGTTGTCACGCAGGAGGAAATGTATTTAAATTTTTAATGGAATACGAAAAAATATCCTTTGTTGAAGCAGTTCAGGATTTAGCCCGGAGAATGGGAATAATATTAGAAGTTGATGAAAATATCAGTGAAGAAAAGCAATCAGAGCAGGAAATTTTATATGACATAAATACAATAGCAGCACGTTATTTTTCCGATAATCTCTTAAACAGTACAGAAGGTGAAACCGGCAGAGAATATTTCAATAAAAGGAAAATTAAGCTGCAGACTATTCGTGCATTTGGCTTAGGCTATTCCTTAAACGGTTATGAATATTTTATAGAGTTTGCAAAAGAAAATAAGATCGATCTTGAAAAAGCGGTTCAGCTAGGATTGATTGGAAGGAATAACGACGGAAGGTTATTTGATAAATTTTCAGGCAGAATTATTTTTCCTATTTTTTCACCGAATGGAAGAGTAGTTGCTTTCGCAGGCAGAATTTTAGAAAACCGTGATGGTACTGCAAAATATTTAAACTCACCTGAATCATTAATTTATACCAAGGGGAAAATACTTTACGGACTTTCATTTGCTAAAGATGAAATAAGAAGACAGGACAAAGCTATTCTTGTTGAGGGTTATATGGATCTTATTTCATTATATCAAAACGGGATAAAAAATGTTGTTGCGGTTTCCGGTACCGCACTCACAGAAGATCAGGTTCTGCTTCTTTCACGCTATACAAAAAATGTTGTGCTCCTGTTTGATGCTGATATTGCAGGAATAAAAGCTTCAATGAGAAGCATAGAGCTTCTATTAAAAAGAGATTTTGAAATAAAAATTGTTTCTTTACCGTCCGGTGAAGATCCGGATTCATATGTTAATAATTACGGAAAAGAAAAATTTGAAGAATTGATAAGATATGCTCAAAATTTTATGGAATATCAGTCTGCATATTTCGAATCAATGGGGATGTTTGATGATCCGGCAAAAACGACTGAGGCAATAAGGGAGCTTGTAAAGCCTGCCGCATTGATAAATGATGAACTGAAAAGAACATTATTGATTAAATCAATAGCAAAAAAATTCAACCTTCGCGAAAAGCTTCTGGAAACCGAGTTAGAAAAAGCTATAAAAAATAATTCAAGACTTTCGACAGAATCTCATAGAACTATCAATAAAAAGCTGGAGGAAATAGATCAATTACAGAGACATGACGAAAATAAAAGGAGGAGAATCGATCCAATTGTTGTAAATCTTGAAAAAGAAATTATTAAGCTGCTGTTCGAAGGAAATCAAGATGTAATAAAAATAATAATTGAACATATTTCACCGGATGATTTTCAAATTGATATTCATAAAGCTATAACAGGTTTAGTTTATGATTCATTTCACAATAATGAAGATATTTTGGAAGGAGCATTACTTAACAAATTCAATGATGAAAATATACATGAATATATTCGTGAAATTACAATAGAAAAATATTCTATAAGTAAAAGCTGGGAAGATATTCATCCGGGACCTGAAATCAGCAAAGTTCTAATGAAAGATGCAGTTGATAAAGTTCGAAAATTTAAATTGCTTTTAATTGAACAAAAAATAGTTGACAACAATAAGCGGCTTGAGGAAATAACCGAAGAAGATGAAAAGATAGAAATTATGAAAATCAACAGAAACTTACGGCTGGAAAAACAGCAGGTTGCCGAAGACCTTCCTGCCGGGGAACAAATCTGATTTTACATAATATTCCATATACATCAAACTTTCCCTGCCATTGATCTAATCAAACTCCCTTTAGCCGGATATTCTGGTTCAGCCTGAAATTAATAATCAGGTTGATTAATAATTTCACTGGAAGAAGCTGCACAAATAGAAAATTCTTTGCATCTATGATTGGAGCAGCCTCATCTCCTTTTAATTTCCGGGGTATATTTGTTAAATTGGCAACTTAGTAATTATTACTTTACTTTTCCACAGCATACAATTCTCTAAAGCGGATCAGCTTTATCTTAAGGTTATTTTTATAAAAATTTTTTATAAATATCTCTTTACAGCAATAAAAAATTTAAAATGATTAATTAAATAACATCGCTATTTTCATTAAATTGTATGGATAAAATCATTGTAAAACAGGGAGATGAATTATGTATGGAATTTTTGTATTTGCTTCCACTGTATTTATGGGATTCTTTGCTATTATGAATCCAATAGGGAATATGCCGATATTTCTTAGCCTTGTCGAAGGGATTAATAAATCCGAACAAAAGAAAATAGCCTGGAAATCCGTATCGTTGGCATTTCTAATAGTTGCGGTCTTCACAATATTCGGCAGCTTAATTTTTAAGGCATTTGGAATAACCCTTCCTGCTTTTCAAATCGGCGGCGGATTACTAATTTTTATCGTCGGTTATCAACTAGTTCAAGGTAAAGAATCAGCTATGCACCATCCTCCCGAAGGAGAGAATGAGCAAGACACCTCAGTTGAGGATATTGCAATTTCACCTTTAGCAATTCCTATATTGGCAGGACCGGGGACTATTTCTACTGCAATGAATTTTGCAGGCGAAGAATCTTCTACTTTGCATATTTTTGTGGTAATAGGAGTGTTTGCATTAATTTGTATAATAACATACTTCTGTTTTGTTTTTGGTGAAAATATTCTTTTGCATTTTAAAAAAGGAGTAGTTAAAGTTATAACCAGGCTAATGGGTTTAATTATTACAATAATTTCAGTGCAAATGGTTATAGCAGGAATTCATAATGCAATTAAAGTGTATCAATAAATTGTTGATTAGTAATTTTTTAAAGATTTATATTAATTCCCGGGCGGAGGATGTTTTTTAATTCGATATGAAATCCAGAGGCTAAGGCCTCCCGCTGCCGCAAAAAAGATTGTAATTGCTGAAAAGATTTCAACATCAGCAAATAATAAACCGTGCCCATATTTAGATCTCTCAATAAAAGAAATTACAGCATAGTAAGCGGACATAAGAGCAACAAGTAAAGAAGTTATTCCTGCTATAGTAAGCAATGAAGCAAGAGTTTTTCTCATTAGATTAAAAGTCAATTAATTTATTTATTCAGATCACTCAAAGCTTTTTTAATCAGCTCTTCCAATGAAATAGCAGCTTCTTCGCTTAATATATCCCTTACTGTTTGTTCAGCCAGTTTCGAATTATAGCCAAGGGTCGTCAGTGCGGCGATTGCTTCATTTTTAACACTAAATGATATTTCTTTTTCCTCTCCTTTAACCTGGTCGACCTTAGTTTTTAATTCGAGCACTAACCTCTCTGCTGTCTTTCTTCCAATTCCTGGAACTGCAACAATTCTAGACAGATTTGCGGATCGTATTGCATGTTTAAGCTCATCGACTCTTATGCCTGATAAAATACTCACTGCTAATTTTGGCCCAATACCTGTAATTGAGATTAATAGTTCAAACATTTCCTTTTCCGCTTCGGAAAAAAAGCCATAAAGAGATATAGAATCTTCTTTTACGTTTGTATGTATAAATAATGAAGCAGATTCTTTCCCTGTTATCTGTTCAAATGTATTTATAGAGATATTAACCTGGTAACCTACTCCGTTAACATCCAGTAAGATCTTTGTAGGTTTGGAAGAAATTATTTTTCCTGATAAAAAACCGATCATGATAATTAACAATTAAAAATTTACAATTAACAAATTTGAGGATCAGAAATCAAATAAAACAATTTATAAAAAAATGGAATATCAGTTATAGATAATGAAGTATAAAAATCAATCTTTGTAATCTTTAAATTATTTAATTCCTCACCACTCTTTCCGGGTTACATTCTATAAATGATTTCCAGTCTTTACTTTTTTTTGCAGTACCATATTTCTGAGTAATCCTGAAAGCATGGCAAATTGCTACAGCCAGAGCATCTGATTCATCAAATCTCATCTTTTCTTCCTTTAGTTCAAGCAGAGTCTTTATCATATAATAAACCTGCTCTTTAGATGCCGAACCTCTTCCTACAACGGATTTTTTTATTTCTCTCGGGGAGTATTCACTTGTGGGGATTTTGTTATGAACTGCAGCAAGAAGAGCTGCACCGCGTGCATATCCGATTTTCATTGCCGATTGGACATTTTTTCCGTAAAAAGCTGTTTCAATTGCAAATTCATCCGGGTTGAATTTATTAATGATTTTAACCAATTCATCGTAAATAATTTCAAGCTTAAATGGAAGACTCTTGCATGAAGGAAGTTTTATAATACCATTTATTATTCGGATATAATTACAACTATTTTGTTTTATAATACCAAAGCCGGTATAATTTGTCCCCGGATCAACTCCAAGTATTATCATCTGGAAAGCCTTCAAAGTTACAATATAAAACGATTCCTAGCATCCGGCGGTTAAGGGATCAAACAAAATCAGCATTGGAAAATACATTTTGAACATCATCATTGTCTTCCAAAGATTCAATTAGTTTCATAACTTTTTCTGCATCTTCTCCTTCTACAGAGATTGCATTTTTAGCAATCCATTGAAGGGAAGCATTTTCAATATCTATGTTTTTATTTACTAAAGATTTCCTTACAGGTTCAAAAGATTCCAATGAGGTTTGGATTTCAAAATAATCTTCTTCCGTGTGAAGATCTTCGGCCCCCGCATCTAAAATAACTTCCATTATTTCATCTTCGGTTTTACCTTTTTGGGGAAGAAGTATAATACCTTTCCGATCAAACATCCAGGCAACAGAACCATTTTCACCCATGCTCCCTCCGCCTTTGCTGAATAGATGCCTGATTTCGGCAACGGTTCTATTCTTATTATCAGTAGCCACTTCCACCAAAATAGCAATACCACTGGGGCCGTAACCTTCATAGGTCAATTCATGATATACCTGGCCTTCCAGCTCACCGGTTGCTTTTTTAATTGCACGTTCAATATTATCTTGCGGCATATTTGCAGCCTTAGCATTATCAACTGCAAGCCTTAATCTCGGGTTTGCCTCCGGATCACCCCCGCCTTCTCTTGCTGCAATAGTAATTTCTTTAATAAGTTTGGTAAACATCTTACCTCTTTTGGCATCTATTACAGCTTTTTTTCTTTTTGTAGTTGCCCATTTAGAATGACCTGACATCTATCAACTCCCTATTATTGTCTTTTACTTTAATATCTTTGAATTTAAATTGTGGATAAACTCTTCCGTCTTTAACTGTTCTATCAATTGAAAAAACAATATCGAGCAGGGAACCATCCTTATTAATTAAATCGCAATAGTTTCCCATATTAAAACCAATACAATCAAAAATCTTTTCAGACCCGTTCTGCTTTAAGCAAACAATCAGGTGATCTGTACCTACTATTCTTGGTATATTTGCTACTTCAACATTTTCAGCTAAAAAAACAGGACGCAAATTACCAGGTCCGAACGGTGAAAACTGATCTAAAATTCTTAAAAACTTAGGTGTAATTTCAGAAAATTTAATTTTAGAATCTATATTTATTTCAGGAAAAAGATCATCACCTGAAATAGTATCTTTCACAACCTGATTAAATCTAGATTTAAATTCGGAAATTTTCTCAATTTCCACGGCTAATCCTGCAGCAGCTTTATGGCCCCCAAACTGGATTAATAAATCTTCGCATTTTTTTAGAGCTTCATATATATTAAAATTGGATATGCTTCTAGCTGAACCTTTGGCTACACCATCAACAGTCGTTAACATAATTGTTGGACGGTAATATTTTTCAACAAGCCTTGAAGCAACAATTCCAATAACACCCGGATGCCACGATTCCTGATGTAGTATAATAGCATGATCTTTCTCCATATCAAGAGAATTTTCTACTATTTCCAGTGCATTGTCGAAAGTATCAACATCAATTTTTCTTCTTTCATGATTTTCTGTCTCAAGAACATGTGCAAGATTGAATGCTTCTTCTTTGTCGTTAGTAATAAAAAGCTGCACGGCTCTTTCGGCATCCCCCAATCTGCCTACAGCATTGACCCTCGGAGCAATAGTAAAAACTATCTGGCCTGAGGTTAAATTCCCCGGTTCCATACTGCTGCTTTTGATTAATGCAAGAATCCCAGGCCTGGGGTTTTGATTTATTTGTTCCAAACCAGATTTAACTAGGATTCTATTTTCATCAATTAAAGGAACAATATCAGCGGCTCCCGCGAGCGCAACCAGGTCGAGATAATGAAGAGGTAAATCTCTCTTTCCAATTCTCTCAGCAACACCAAGAGCTAATTTAAGAGCTACTCCGGCACCGGATAAATATTTAAAGGGATAGTTACATTCCGGTTTTAAGGGATCAAGAACAGCAAAAGCATCTGGAATTTTCTCTTTTGGCTGATGGTGATCGCATATAATTACATCCATACCCAAGGACTTAGCATATTCGGTTTCATCAACAGCCGTTATTCCGCAATCAACGGCAATGAGAAGAGAAGTACCTTTATTCTTAACAATATCAATGGCTAATTTCGATAACCCATATCCATCCGTTAATCTTTTGGGGATATAATATTCCACATTTGCATCAAGTTCCTTTAAGAAAAGATACAAAAGTGCAGTCGAACAGGTGCCATCAACATCATAGTCACCATATATGCAAATTAATTGGTTTTCGGTAAGAGCTTTAATAACACGGGTTGTTGCTTCTTCCATACCGTGCATTAAAAACGGATCATGCAGAGAATCTAAAGTAGGACGAAAGAAATTTTTAGCTTGAGAAAAGTTTTTTACATTTCTTATAACCAGCAGCTTTGTCAAAACTTCCGAAATATTAAGAGAATCTGCCAAAGATTGAACGGCATATTCATCTTCAATATTTTTTATTTTCCAACGCTTTTTCTGCATTAAATTTCCATCATAAATTAATAAGAACAAAAGTCCAACCTGTAAGCCGAATCCTGTTTCTCATTTATAAAAGATGAGACGGCAATTATTTGTCTTGTCCTGATGTTACCATCAGGCTTTAGCGGTCTACCCGGAAACCCAGTCCTGTTTAACAGGAACATTCAAAGCGAACAACTTTGTCTCAAAAAAATGAGAAGATTTCCATATTTGACCTTGCTTCGGGTGGGGTTTGCCGTGCCTCCGGAATTACTGCCGGAGCGGTAGGCTCTTACTCTACCTTTTCACCTTTACTCCGCTTAAAGCGAAGAAGTTTATTTTCTGTGGCACTTTCCGTATCCCGATAAATCGGGATCCCGGGTATTACCCGGCACCCTGTTCTACGAAGTTCGGACTTTCCTCTTTCTTTTCAAGAAAGCAATTGCCCGGTTGAACCTTTTTAATTCCTAATATTTGTTAAACTTTACTATTCAAGAAAGTTAACATTAACCGTTAAGTGATTAAACTTAAATTATTTAATTAAGCAAATATAACAAAATACTCTTCTTAAAAAAGCAGAAAAGTTATTATACGTTAAAGAAATGATGGAAATTTGATATGGTGAGCAGCTAATAAATAATACAATTAACTTTTTACGAGTATTAACCCTTAATTTATAAATGGAAGATAAAGTTTTAAGGGCATATCATTCAAATTAAAATGAGCTAATATCCCCTAAAAAATTTTAATATAAAATAAAAGATATACGAGAAATAATATATTATTCAGAATCTACAGATTCTGCAACTTCAGCCGAAACTAAAATCCTTCCACAGTATTCACAAAAGAAAAGTCTGTTATTTCTTCTAATTTCAAGCTGTCTTTGTGAAGGAACAATATTATGACAACCTGAACAGGCAGAGCGTTTAATTGTAGCAACAGCTTTTCCTTTTTTAGCTTTTCGTATCCTCATATAAGCCGAATAGTCAGATTTTTTTGTATTACCCTCAATGTCTTTTCTCTTTTCCCTTAACTTTACCTCTTCTTTTTCATTAGCTTTTATAATCTCTTTAAGATCTGCTTCTTTAGATTTTAATTCCTCTTTTAATTCATTTAACTGAGGCTTTATTTCTTCTATTTCATCGGCTAATGATTTGCTTCTATCGGCGAGCGTATTGTTTTCAGCTTCAAGCTTATTCATTTGCTCGTCAGTATGGTCGATCTCTTTAGTTAGAGCATCATATTCTTTATTATTTCTTACCTGGTAAAGCTGGGCTTTAAATTTTTTCTGATTTGTTTTAAATTTTTCTATTTCTTCATCATTTTCTTCCCTTTTTTTCAAGGATTCTTTTCTTTCTTTCTCTTTCGAGTCAATATCACTTTTTAATGCATTAAGCTTTTCTTTTAGAGATTCAACAGCATTTGGTAAGTCGCCTCTTAATTCCTCCAAATCGTCAAGCTGATCATCTATGCTCTGCAATTCATAAAGGATTAATAATCTGTCAATCAATTCATTGCTCCTTAATAGTTAAAAAAAATAATAGGGTTTGTTGATTTACTATACTTAAAAACTTTTATATTCTCTTTTTTATTGAGAAAAATTTTTATTCTTCTCTCCACTTCATTCAAAGAATGAATTTCAGTTTCATAATGGCCGGCATCAATTAAAAGAATCTCCCCGTCAGCATCGTGAAAACTATGATACTTGATATCGGCAGTTATATAAGCATCGGCACCGGATTTAACAGCATCGGGGATATATTCTCCGCCGGAACCTCCGCAGACAGCTACTCTTTTTATTTTATCATGCGGTCCTTTCACATATCTAAATCCTTTTGCTTTTAATTTTTTTGAAACCAGGGATAAGAATTCATTAAAAGGTAAATAATCATCAAACTCGCCGACGGCTCCTTCGCCATAATTACTATTTTGATTTTTTAGCTGGTAAATATCAAAAGCCGGTTCTTCATACGGATGCACATCCCTTAATACTTTAATTACCGAATTTAGCTTCCATGAATCCAGAATAACTTCCAATCTGTATTCATCAATTATTTCAAAATTTTCCTTTTTATCTATTGAAAGATTTGAATTACTGGAACCATTAAAACTGCCTTCACCCTTGGTTCTAAAGTTGCAAGTGCTGAATTCTCCTATCAAACCGCAGCCGGCTTTGAATAATTCATTTGCAACAAGATCCAGATGAGTTTTAGGAATAAAAACTATTAGCTTATATTGGTTGGAATCCGATTTTACAAGAAAATCAATATTTTTAAGCCCCAGAATTTTTGCCAGTTCGAAACTTACCCCATCTTTTGTAAAGTCGAGATTAGTATGTTCGGAATAAAGGTTAATCTCTTTTTTAATTAACTTTTCAAGCAGTTGGGAATTTTTATCTTTTAGAAGGTCAACTTTTTTTAAAGGATGAAAAAGCAGCGGATGATGAGAAATAATTAAATTACATTTTTTTTCTACCGCTTCATCTATAACGTTTGAAGTAACCTCAAGGCAAAGTAAGATATTTTTTATTTTTCTATCTGCAGAGCCGACTTGTAAACCTACATTATCTTTTTGCCAAGCAATTTCTTTTGGTGCCCATTCTTCCAAATTTGTAATAATCTCGCTACATTTCATACAAAAAAAATGCACCCCGATGTAAATCGGGGTGCATTTCTAATTTTATAGGTATTTGTTACGATTCATCGACGAACCATAAACAAGTCTGAAATATTTTAACTTTTCAAAAATTTTATCAACCATGTTAAGTTAACAAATATATACTTTTAACTTTTAACAAACAAATATGAGCTTTTTAAAAAATTCTTTTTTTACGTAATTTCGGTAGATTAAAAAAAATTAATTTTGTTCTATCCAATTACCGTCCTCTTTAATTAATTCAATTAATGTATCAACTGCATTTTTTGCCGGGACATTTCTTTTTACCACATTCTTCTCTCTATATAATGTGATTTTCCCCACACCAGAACCGACATACCCATAATCAGCATCTGCCATTTCCCCGGGACCATTTACAATACAACCCATAATTGCAATTTTAACTCCTTTTAGATGACCTGTCCTTTTTCTGATCATTTCAGTAGTTTCCTGAAGATCAAAAAGAGTTCTTCCACAGGAAGGGCAGGCAATATATTCGGTTTTTGAAATTCTTACTCTTGCTGCCTGTAAAATACCAAAGAGTATTCTGTTAATAAGCTTTTCTTTCGATTCTTTTTTAACAAGGTTTCTAATCAGAGTATCTCCATTAGAATTATTACTATGTTTATCATTAATATTTTTAATTTCAGTCCAAACTCCATCACCATAACCATCAATCAATAACGATCCGAAATCTGTAGAGCTGAAGAGCATTAACTGATCTAAATTGATATCTGAATAACTTCTTTTAATAATAACCGGGTTTTTAATTTCGTTTTGTAATAAATCAAAAAAAGCTCTCCTTTGCTCAGCCATCCCGTGAAGGTTATTGGTTTCAAGAACTAATACAACTGTAGTATCCTTTTTAACCTGATTTATAAATGCACTGGATAGGTCATGTATATCGAATAATATAAAATTAAGCGTACCGGATTTTTCTTTAGCTTTCAGATATTCGTCTGCATTAAATAACGGAAATTTATTTGATTTATTTTCAAGCCTCTGCCAATAATTAAAGTTATACACCGGATGCAGTCCGTTAGGAATATTAAAATGGATCTCCTTATTACCAAGGTAAATTATGTCCGGAGCATTATCGCTCATATTCCATTTATCAGTTTCATGATTATAAAAATAACCGACATCTTCAAGATCTTTTTGACTATTTATATCTCTTATGCTGTAATCGGTTATTACTTTGGGAACATTAGCTCCGCCGATAAATGCAGTTTGATTAGAATGTCTTTTTTCATATTCAAAAGGATTAAAAGAGGGCTCTTCAATAGGCTTTATAGGCTGATGATTTTCTCTCCCTTTATATCTATTCACAAGATCTATTGCTACGGGGGCTTCAAATTCCGGATCTTCGGTTAACGAAACTCTGACTGTATCGCCAAGCCCGTCTTCGAGCAACGTTCCAATTCCCAAAGCAGATTTGATCCTGCCGTCTTCACCTCCGCCGGCTTCGGTAACACCAAGATGCAGGGGATAATTCATTCCTTCATCTTCCATTCTATTTATTAAAAGCCTGTATGCCTGCACCATGACCTGTGGATTACTTGCCTTCATGGAAAGAATGATATTATAATAATTTAAGTCTTCACAAATTCTGACAAATTCTAAAGCTGATTCAACCATCCCCAAAGGTGTGTCGCCATAACGGCTCATAATTCTATCGGAAAGAGAGCCATGATTTGTTCCTATTCTCATGGCAGTTCCGTATTCTTTACATATTTTTACAAGAGGAGTAAATTTCACTCTAATTCTTTCCAATTCAGATCTATAGGTTTCATCGGTATATTCGATTGTCTGAAATTTTTTTCTATCAGCATAATTACCGGGATTAACTCTAACTTTCTCGACTATCCTGGCTGCTATTTCTGCAGCATTGGGTGTAAAGTGAATGTCTGCAATGAGCGGCACATTGAAGCCTCTTGACAGTAATTCATTCTTAATGTTTTGCAGGTTTTGTGCTTCCAGCTTGCTGGGAGCAGTAATCCGGACATAATCGCAGCCAGATTCAACCATTCGTATTGTCTGTTCAACTGTTGCTTTAGTATCCATTGTATCGGTAATCGTCATTGATTGAATTCTTATGGGATTATTCCCGCCGCATGGAATGTCACCAACATAAACCTCTCTTGTTTTATATCTCGAAAATATAGTTAGACTATTACAGTATCTTTTTGTTTTGCTTATTACTTCATACATATTATTTACATGCTTATTTCAATTTTATTAAGTTAAATATAATAAATTGTTCCAATGTAAAGAAAGTCTACATTCAGGCTATAATAGTTTTAAGCCTTTAGAATACCCGCAATAAATTAAAAAACATTAATCAATAATTAAGATTCTCTTAATCTATTTAAGATATGTTTAATCTGTCAATTTGAAATATCATTTTATTAAAAAATAACCTCAAGGAGATAAAATGAAAACCCGATTTATTGCATTAGTTATTGCTCTATCCTTCTTTGTTTTGGGAATAGGGAACTCATCTTATGCAAAAGGAAAAACAACCAAAAAAGCACAAACTACTCAGATGGTAAAGAAAAGCACAACCGGTAAAACTGCCGATATGCAAAAGAAAGATACATCAGCAATGAAAAGCAAAAAGCAGGTTGCCTCTGCAAATCATCATAAAGTTCATAAAATGACAAAAACATCTAAAACTAAGACTAAATCTCCTAAATCATCCGCAAAGACAAGCAAGACTTCGAAAAATTCAAAAAAAGAGACACCAAAATCTGAACAATAGGTTCATTTGTTTTTCATTATAAGATGGAGGAGAGTTTTTAACTCTCCTTTTTTTTTATAATTTTACTATGTGAGAATTTTAGTTGTTGAAGATGAAAAGAAAGTTGCTTCTTTCATAAAAAAGGGTTTGGAAGAAGAATATTATTCCGTCGACACTGCCTTTGACGGAAGAGAAGGATTCCGCCTTGCTTTAACTGAAGAATATGATTTGATCATACTGGATATAATGCTTCCGCTGAAGGACGGCTTTACAATTTTAAAAGAATTAAGATCGGAAAATGTTCAGACCCCGGTTTTATTTCTAACTGCAAAGAGTTCATTAACAGATAAAATTGAAGGCCTTAATTTAGGCGCAGACGATTATTTAACTAAACCATTTTCATTTGAAGAACTTGTAGCCCGCGTAAGAGCTCTGCTGAGAAGAATATCCGCTAATAAATCTACCGATCTTAAAGCCGGAGATTTAGTTCTTGATACTCAGACACACAAAGTATTAAGAAACGGGAATGAAATTGCTTTAACTCCCAAAGAATATGCAATACTGGAATACTTAATACAGAAATAAGAACAAAATCATTTCTCGAACTATTCTTACCGAACATGTTTATGACTATCACTTTGACACTGATACAAATGTAATTGATGTTTATATTAACAAACTTCGGAATAAAATTGATAAAGGTTTTGAAACTCAGCTTCTTAATACTGTAAGAGGCATTGGATACATGATCAAGGATGAATAGATGCTATGGATCTTATTGATAGTCATGTTAACCATTTTCCGGATAAACAAATAATATTTCCTTTCACCGGAATTTTATATGATTACCAATCTAAAATCTTATATTAGAACCACCCGTTTTAAAACTACGCTATGGTATTCTTTATTGTTTCTTTTACTCGAAATTGTTATAGGTATACTGGTCTATTTTTACCTCGGGGACAGCATGTATCATCAACTGGATACTTCATTAAAGCGGCAGGCTGAATCAATATATAATTTCGTTCAGGATAAAAAATTTAATCTTACGCATTTTCAACCCGACTCGGTTTATGCCTCCCAGGAAGATTTTGTATATGATCTTATTTTTGATGCGGTTATTTTGAATCCCAGGAATACTTTTGTCCAGGTAAAATTAAATGATCATTCAATTTTCAAAACTGAAAATTTAAGGGCTCATTCAATTGATATTTCAAATTCCGAAAGTAAAAACCTTGAGATGTTTACATTTTCAGATACGACTTTATCGGATTATAAAATGAGAGCTGCAGTTCTAAATAAGGATCAGTATAATATTATTGTAGCATTCCCTTTGCATCATATAGGTGAAACACTGCAGAGCCTGGCGGAGATATTTGTTATAATTGCTCCCGTCTTTTTCTTTTTTTCAATTCTAGGAGGTTACATTATTTCCGCCAAATCATTATCCAGGATTGATCATATAATCAAAAAGACTGAAGAAATAACTACTCAAAATTTAGAATGAAAAAATTGAAGGAGAAGAATTTAAGGACGAATACGGCCGCCTTGTAAAAAAGATGAACGAAATGATTCTGAGAATAAAAAATTCCATCCAGTATATGAACCAATTTTCCATTTCAGCTTCACATGAATTAAAAACTCCGCTTACTATTTTAAGAGGAGAAATTGAAATTGCTTTGAGATCTCCAAAAACTTCCGAAGAATACAGGCAAATACTCATTAGCAATTATGAAGAAACATTAAGATTAATAAGTATTGTTGACAAGCTTTTTTTCATATCCAAATTCGATCATTCTTTAATTAAACTTAATAAAGAAAAAATTAGACTAAATCAATTTATAAATGATGTAGTATCACCTTTGAAAAACTTGGGAAAAGAAAAAAATATTTGTTTGTCAATGGAATTGAATCTCAGATGTAAATGTAGAAATTGATGTGAGCTTATCAGATCAGCTATTACTAATTTGATTGAAAATGCTGTTAAATATGGATATGAAAACCAAACCGTTACTATAAAAACCGAATCAATTCAAAATAAGAAAGTTAAAATATCTGTTATTAATAAAGGTGAAGGAATTCTCCCTGAAGTATTGCCAAAAATATTTGACAGGTTTTACAGAATTGAATCTTCTAGAAACCGGGGTACAGGGGGAGTTGGATTAGGTCTTTCGGTTGTTAAATCAATAATTAATTGGCACAACGGGGAAGTTAATGTAATATCGGAACCGGGGAAAGAAACGGAATTTTACATTATTTTAACAACTGTTTAGCCTGCAGCGAAATAAAAGTAGTCCATGTACTTACTTAAATTGTCTTTATAATTTTATTAAATTTAATTACATTATCAGAGTATTTTACGGGGAGGTAATATGAATGCAATATTAAAAGTTGAATCATGGGCCGATCATCATCATCCCAAATGGATCGATTTATTGAGGATTATTTTAGGCATCATCTTTATCATAAAAGGTGCGGCTCTTATTGAACATAGAGAACAAGTAATCCAGATGATGGAAAAAAGCAATATAGATCTTTTTACTTTCAGTTTATCTTCGCAATATGTTATTGCTTTTGATTTAGCCGGCGGACTGTTTATTGCTGTCGGACTATTAACAAGGTGGATTGTTTTATTTCAGTTACCTGTTGTAGTTCTTTCAATAATTTTTATAGATTATCACCAGAATTTGTTCGCATTAAATTCGGAATTGGGATATTTAGTTCTTATTCTTGCCTTAGTGTTATTTGTTCTTTTTTACGGTTCAGGCTCTATTTCCGTAGATAATTATTTATCAAAACGAAAAGATAAATAAAAGCTTTAATTACCGTACCGGTTGATTATTCAAGATAATATTTATTCAAATTTTTTCCAATAAATATTATCCATTATGCAAAGGTCTATTCGTCATTTTTTTATTCAACATTAAAAGAAAATCGTTATGAAAAAATTCTTAAAAATTATCGGGATAATCTTTATAGTAATAATTATTCTTATGCTGGTTTTACCTCTTTTTTTCAAAGGTGAAATAGAAGGGATTGTTAAAAAAGAAGTGAACAAAAAAATTACTGCAACATTGAATTTCAGCAGCGTCGGTTTGAATATGTTTGAACATTTTCCCGATTTTACTTTATCGATCAATAATATTTCAGTGGTAAATAAAGCTCCTTTTGAAGGAGATACTTTATTGAGTGCAAATTCTTTTAAAACAACAGTTGATATCTGGAAAGCGGTTTTTGGCGGTCAAATTGTTATAAAAGGATTGAGCGTTGATAAGCCTAATATATATATTTATGTCTTAAAGGATAGCACGGCAAATTATAATATTTATGAATCAACAGGTAAATCCGCTGACACCTCAAAATCAAATTTCAATGTTGCTCTTCAAAGTTATTCAATAAATAATGCGAATATAGCTTATATAGATCAGACATCCGGGATGGTTGTAGCTATGAAAAATCTAAATCACAGCGGAAGCGGAGATTTTACACAGGATAATTTTAATATTGATACTAAAACTACGATTGATGAATTGACTTTCGAAAATAAAGGGATTGCATATTTAAACAAAGTAAAAGCAGCTCTGAACCTAACTCTAAACGCCGATGTCCCTGCAAAAAAATTTACTTTAAAAGAAAATGAGCTTAGTATAAATAATTTAAAACTAAAATTTGACGGCTCAGTTCAGAATAAGGATAAGAGCACAATTATTAATCTAAAATTTGAATCTCCTCAAACCGATTTTAAAGATTTCATTTCTTTAGTACCTGCAATTTATTCTCAAAATTTTAATGATTTAAAATCTTCAGGCAAATTATCTTTCGGCGGAAATATAAACGGCATTTATAGTGAAAATCATTTACCGGGATTTAATATAGCTCTGAAAGTTGATAACGGAATGTTCCAATATCCTAAACTCCCCACTCCTGTAAATAATGTAAATATTGATCTTGCTATCGATAATCCCGGCGGCAGTCCCGATAATACAATAATTGATATTAAAAAATTTCATTTGGAATTAGGAAAGGAGCCTTTCGATGCAAAAATCCTTGTTAAACAGCCGCAAACAGGTCCTTATGTTGACGCTTCTATGAAAGGGAAGATAAATTTAAGCCAGTTAAAAGATGCTGTTCATCTTGAGAATGTTAATAAACTGGAGGGAATTATTAATACGGATTTCTCAATAAACGGGAATCTTGCAGGTGTTAAAAATAAACAGTATGAAAATATCAATGCTTCAGGTAATATTTCAGTAAGCAATATTATATATCAGGGGACAAACAGCCCGGAAGAAATTAAGATAACAAACGGATCTTTAAATCTTACACCTAAAAGTTTTAAACTGGCAAATTTTAATATGATTTTAGGCAAAAGCGATTTAAAAGCGGATGGAGATTTAAATAATGTCGTTTCCTATTTACTGAGTAATGGGATCTTAGACGGCAGATTAAATTTATCTTCAAACTATTTTGATGTTAATCCGTTTATGAGTGAAGGGGAGCAGAAAACCGACACTGCAAAAATAAAAGCTGTCGATTTACCTGAGAATATTAACTTTACTGCAAATGCTAGCTTTAAAAAATTAATTTACGATAATCTGACGATGGAAAATGTAAAAGGAGCTATTGAATTAAAAAACCAGCGGTTAAGCTTAAGTAACCTGACTGCTGATTTATTAGGAGGCTCTTTTACTGCAAGCGGCTATTATGATACTAAAGGCGATAAACCTGATATTTCATTCAACATGAATATAAATAAATTTAATATTCAAAATACTTATAAAAGTTTTATAACTGTCAAACAATTTGTACCGATGGCTCAATATGTAAAGGGTACATTCAGTTCAAAAATGAATTTAACATCTGCTTTAACCGATGGAATGCTTCCTAATTGGAATTCATTCAACAGCAAAGGCAGCCTTGATATCTCCCACGCAGAAATAAATGGATTTAAGCCTTTCCAGTTAATCGGGGATAAATTAAAAATATCTGAGTTATCAAATCCTACTTTGAATAATGTTGCTACCACATATAAAATTGAAAACGGAAGATTTTATTTATCACCGGTTAATTACAAGGTTAGTAATTATGATGTAACCCTGGCCGGCTCCAATGGAATTGATAAATCACTCGATTATAATATGGGAATTAATATCCCTGCAGGGAAATTACAAAGCAGTGTGAATCAGGCAGTTAGCAGCTTATTAAAAAAGAATGTTACTGCAATGTCATCTAACAATGTTAAAGTTGATGTGCTGATCAAAGGGAAAATAGATTCTCCGAGCCTGGCTTTCAGCGGAGGAGAAGCAGCTAAGGAAGTCACCAAACAAGTAGAAGAGACAGTTAAACAGGAAGTAAATCAAAAAGTTGAAGAAAAAAAGCAGGAGGTTCAGAAACAGGTTGAGCAAAAAGTCGACACAGTTAAAAACCAGCTCCAGAAGAAAGCTGAGAAAAAGATTCAGGATTTGTTTAAGAAATTTAAATAATAAGGTATAAATTAAGGGACTGTCCAAAAAGAAACGGATTGTCATGCTGAATCCTCTACTGATGAAAATCAGTATTGATTCAGCATCTCTTTTTAGGGTAAAATTACATAGTTAGATTCGGGGTCAAACCCGGAATAATACTTTTTTAGTCAGCCCCTTATTATTACTTTTACAAGCTTAGCTTATCCTTAAATTTAATCGCCTGCCGTCGGGAAACTTCTATTTTCATTCCACCCTTTAATTTTACAAGCAAACCGCCGTTCAGCCAGGGTTCAATATTGTCAATCCATTTTAAATTAATAATATGTTTCCTATTTGCCCTGAAAAAGCTCCGTTCATCGAGTCTTTCATCTAAATAATTTAATGTGCGCAGGATAAGCGGTTTGTTATCATCAAAATAAAGCCGGACATAATTTCCCTCGGATTCAAATAAACGTACATTTGCCAGCTTAACAAACCAGCATTTTTCGCCATCCTTAACAAAAACCTGATCATTCTCCGTTAATATAGAATGTGCTTCACCGGAGAAACTATCTTTTTTACCTGTCTCAATAATCTTTTTTATTGTCTCTTCAAGGCGTTTCGGTTCTATGGGCTTAAGCAGATAATCAAGTGCATTATATTCAAAAGCTTTCAAAGCATATTCATCGTAAGCTGTGGTAAACACAACTTTAGGTACTGAATCCAATTCTTCAAGGAGCTCAAACCCATTCTTCCCCGGCATTTGAATATCAAGGAAAATTAAATCCGGGTTAAGTTCGGAAATTTTTTTAAGCGCATCCTCAACATTTACCGCTTCTCCGACAACATTTATTTCTTTAAAAGGAGTTAATAAACGTTTGAGTTCAACCCGGGCTAATCTTTCATCATCAATAATTATTGCTTTCATTTTTTACTCCTCCTGTTAACCCCGAAAGCCAACGGGATTATTGAGATTAATTGGGATTATTATTTCGGCAAGAACCGTATCTTCCGAATCATTTTTTATTGAAAAGGAAGCTTTTTCTCCGTAAAGCAGATTTAAACGGTGCTTGGTATTGCTGATACCAAATCCCTTTGAATTCTTTAACATTTCTTCTTCTATTTTACCGTTGTTTTTAATTTTTAAATGAAGTTCGGAATTAATAACTGAAGAGCAAATTGATATTTCTCCTCCGCCGGTCCTTTGGGAAACACCATGCTTTATCCCATTTTCAACTAAAGTTTGAATCATCATAGGCGGTATTTCAACATTTAGTGAATTGGGAGAAATATTCATTTCAAATTTCAGTCTTTCTTCAAATCTAATTTTCTCAAGTGAAAGATAATCAGAAACCGCTTTCATTTCATCCTCCAGTGGAACAGTTTCTATTCTTTCCATCTTCAAAGAATATCTTAATATATTGGATAATTTGGTAACTGCAGTTTGTGCGCTTTGCGGATCTTCTTCTATAAGTGCTCTTATACTATTTAATGCATTGAACATGAAGTGAGGATTAAGCTGTGATTTTAGAGTCTTTAATTCGAAATCCTTTACAGCAGCTTCCCAAATATAAGATTCTATTTCGGCTTTTTTATAATTCTCGAAGTAATGAACAGAAAAATAAATCAGCATCCAGAAAAGAACTACACTGCTTAAATTTAAAATGCCCATAAAGGGAGTTGAGAATCTAAGCTCCTGTAATTCTGCTCCATCCAGAGTTGAATGTGCAAAGTATAAGATTAAGAATAAAATGATACCAATAATTACGCTGGATAATAATACTTTTGGAATAATTTTATTAAGCGGAGAATCCAGCCAATGCAGTTTATTGATATAGAATCGTAAAATATGAGTTAATAAAACTCCGGCCAGGCAAACAATAATCCAAACCAAAATAGTATTTACTGAAAATCCTTCCGTGGAAGAATTTACAAAGATATTAGCCGCAGAAAAAATGGACCAGCCGGTAATTTGGCTTATCCAATAAATTTTATTTCTTCTCAAGATATTTTTCTTACCAGTTAAATCATTTACAGAAGAAGCATTACCGAAAAAATATTCAAATAAACCATTATCAACAAGATTATAATAAGTATTCATCGTAAATATAAAATTATAGTTTCTAAAATTGCCAATTTTCCGGAAAATAAAATTGTCAATATCCTCTTAAACACTTTTTATTTTTCCCGGATACTTTGCCATTATATGTAATAACGGGATTCTAAAATAATTTGAAAGTCCTAAAAAGGCATAGATATTATTAAAAGAGGTTGAATTAAGGGATAGATGGGTTTCTTGGTGGAAATATCAATAATAACAAAAGCTCTAATATCAGCAGCCGGTGATGCCAAAATTTGCATCACCTAATATATACAATTATGGAAGGCAGAATAATTACTATTAAAGATTAATAATATCATTATAAATAATAAAAGCCATCAGCAAGAGGAGGATTACAAACCCGGTATTCTGAATAGCTATTTTAACTTTTATAGGGATCTCTCTTCTCATTGCTCCTTCTAAAAGTATAATTATTAAATGACCTCCATCAAGAACCGGGAAAGGCATAATATTAATTATTGCCAAACTTAGACTAAGAACGCCAAGGAATACCAGAAAGCTTGAGAAGCCGTTTTCAGCAGAAGTAGTAGCAATCTGTGCTATTTTAATTGGTCCGCCGAATACTTTTCCGAATTGAACTTTCCCCTTGAAGACTTTTCCGAACATGCTGAAGGTTACATTAGTTATATTGGCAATATCTTTCCATCCGTAATAAAATGATTCAAAGAAACCGGTCTTTTTGAAAAGAACCGGCCCGGAATCACTAATGCCCACTCCTATTTTAGCATCCGCCCCCGGCGTTACGGACAATTGCAGGGTATCTTTTCCTCTTAATAGATCAACAGACATCGGATTATTTTTATTGCTTGAAATGATCTCGACTGCCTGCTTACTGCTGTTCAGCTTCTCACCATTTAATTCTAATAGAATATCGTTGGTTTTTATTCCGGCTTTTTCTGCAGGAGAGCCCGGTTTCACTTCACCTATTTTTGGTTCTGTTTTAGGTAATAAAAACGGAGTACTTGATTCATCTGGAATTTTTTTACGGGGTATCTTAATATCTTGGATATCTCCATTATGATTTACTTTGATATCTAGGTTTTCTCCTAAAGTGCTCACATAAATATTATTAAATACTTCTTCCCAATTACTTACAGGCTTATTGTTTATGGATAAAATTTTGTCCTCAGGTTTAAAGCCCAGGGAATCTGCTAAACTATTAGCTTTTATATATCCGATAGTTGTTGTATTTATTATTACCTTCGGCTGAAAGAAATTACGCCCCCAGAAAATAAGAAGGGCCAGCAGGAGATTCATAAAAACGCCTGCTGAAATCACGATTATTTTTTTCCAGGCAGGTTTCGCTCTGAATTCATAAGGCTGAGGTTCTTTATCAGCAAATTCCGTATCAAAGCTTTCATCCACCATCCCGGCAATTTTAACATAACCGCCAAGAGGAAGCAAACAAAGCCTGTAATCGGTATTTCCCTGTCCGTCAAAATCTTTAGGAAGATCACCGAAAGTGAAGCCGGAAATTTTATTCCAGCCGAATAATCTTTTGCCGAACCCTATGGAAAAAATATCGGCTCTCATTCCGGTTAGTTTTGCGGCAGCAAAATGCCCAAACTCATGAACAAATACTAAGATACCAATTGTGATTATAAAATAAATTACATAATCCATTAAAAAAAATCTCCTTGTAAGGTAACGTTTTAATTCAAATTCTTTGCAAATTCCCTGGTTAGATTATCATATTCAAAAATCATTTCCAAGTCAGGCTTTTTATGGTTTTCAAATTTATCCAAGGCTTTATTTATTATTGCCGGTATATAAGAAAATTTTATCTGCCCGTTCAGAAATTTTTCAACAGCTACTTCATTTGCAGCATTTAGAATACACGGTGCAATCCCCCCTGTTTCCAAAACATCATAAGCAATTTTCAAACATTCAAATTTATTCAGGTCAGGTTCCAGAAAAGTCAAGTTACCAATTTTTTGAAGAGCTACACGCGGGAAATCATTAGCCAGCCTTTCCGGGAAACTCAATGCATATTGAATCGGTAATTTCATATCGGGTAGACCAAGCTGTGCTTTTATTGAACCGTCAATAAATTCTACCATAGAATGTATTATAGACTGAGGATGAATTAACACTTCAATTTTATTTTTTGAAATTCCGAAAAGCCAATAAGCTTCTATAACTTCCAATCCTTTATTCATCATAGATGCGGAATCAATCGTAATTTTATTTCCCATATTCCAATTTGGATGATTAAGAGCTTCCTGAACCGTTACGCTGCAAAAAGTTTCTTTATTGGTATTTAGAAAAGGTCCTCCTGAAGCAGTTAAAATAAGTTTATTTACCTGGTTTTTATTTTCTCCAACCAGACACTGGTAAATAGCCGAATGTTCCGAATCAACAGGAATAATCTCGGCTTTATGTTTTTTACATAGCTCAGTTACTAATTCACCTGCAACGACCAGGGTTTCTTTATTAGCCAGAGCAATCCTTTTTCCTCTTTTTATAGCCTCGATTGCAGGAGCCAGACCCGCAAATCCAACCATTGCTCCAATCAAAATATCATATTCAATATTTGCAGCAGCGAACAATAAGCCTTCTTTTCCGCTAAGAATTTCACATTTACTATTAATTTTCTTCTTAAGTTCCTTAGCAAAGTTTTTATTTTGAATTACAACATATTCAGGTTTAAATTCTTCTATTTGAGGTTCCAGTAAATCAATTCTTTTATTTACGGTAAGAGCTGAAATTTTGAATTTTTCCGGGAATTTACGTATCACATTTAAAGTGTTAATCCCGATTGACCCCGTAGAACCTAAAATTAAGATTTTTTTCATAAAACTTTACACGAAAACAACAAAAGTAATTAAGAAAGCCCTATGAATCAATGTAAAAAAATCACAAATTTTGCTCAAAATTGAGCTTTTTTACTAAAATTTGCATGAAATGCTAAAAAATATAAAGTGATATTTCCTCAGCTGCCTAATGATATTCCAAATTTTCCAGTAAATTTAAAAGATCTTCAAGTTCAAAATAAGTTATTAAATATTTTTACAGGAATTCCTTTGCATCTCTTTTTATCATCTGAACAATACCGGTTAATCCCATATTTTTTCTTGTAGATAAACTGGACCCGAATATTTTATTAACTACATCTTCATTAATATTAATTACATTTTCAGGAGTTTCCCCTGAGAGAGTTTTATCAAGAATTGAAGCCAATGCTTTTGCCGAAATCCCCTGCGGATTTTCAACCGAGAAATAAAATTTCAGAGTATTGTTGTTCTGCTGCTTAGTCCAGACATATGCCCCGGATTCGCAGAATGGTACTTTATTTTTTTCAGGGTAGGGTTTCTCAGCTATTTCCGGAGGGACTTCTTTAAATTTATCTGCGTAATCTATTAATATGTTAATCCTTTCACTTTCATCCGTTAAAAGTGAAATCGATTCAATAAAGTCCTGCAGCTTTTGAGGATATACACTCATATAAAAAAAATTTTGAATTCATAACAGCATATTAAAGCAGAATTATTTTCGGCTTAATAGTTTATAATCCGGCTTTTGTTTTTTGCTCATTGGGTAAATCAACTTTTTTATTTTCTTTTGCAGTCTCTTTTTTAAGCTTCTCTGCTTTTTTCTGTCTATTAAAAATGCTTGCTAAAACAAATCCGAGGATTAATCCAACTAATCCAGTTAAAGAAATAAGGACAATTTTGGACATTTGGAACTTCCAAAAGAAAGCATTTATTTCAACAACTTCTGTATTTTGAGATACAAAAAATGTGAATAGAACAATCAGGATCATAAAAATAATTACTTTTGCTTTCATTTTTATTTCTTTTCTTATTGTGATGATTGAATTTTAAATTCCGTATTTTTTATATGCAAATCTCTTTGAGGGAAAGGAATTTCAATACCGTGCTCCTTAAACTTTTCGAATACAGCATAATAAATCTGGCTTCTTAATACATTGGGTCTATTAATATATTCTCTTGTCCAAACACGTAATGTGAAATCCAGCGAACTATCACCGAAACCTTTAAATAAGACATCAGCTTTAGGTTCTTTTAATATCGCCTCGTTTTCGGCCACAACTTCAAGCAAAAGCTTTTTTACATTTTGGGGATCCTCATTATAAGAAACACCTATGGGAAAATTAAACCTAATATTTCTATCCGTATGACTCCAATTAATTACTTTGCTTGATATAAAATCCGAATTGGGGACAATGATTGAGATATTATCATTGGTTACAATTGTAGTTGATCTCATAGAAATAGTGACAACATCGCCTGAAACGTCTCCCAATTCAATACGGTCACCGACTTTAATAGGCCGTTCAAAAAGGATAATTATTCCGCTAACAAAATTATTGGTAATATTCTGTAAACCAAAACCGATACCTACACCGAGAGCACCTGCAAGAACAGTAACAGCACTTAAATTTATTCCTGCAGATTGAAGAAAAATTATAATTCCGATAACCAATACAATATACCTGATTATTGTGCCGACCGCTATCCTGACACCAATATCAATTTTACTCTTGGAAAGTAAACTGTAGACTACCCATTTGCGCAGCTTTGATGTCACATAAAAGAGTAGAAATATAAGGATTAGGAAATAAAGAACAGACCATAAAGTTACCTCTATACTTCCCACATGGATAGGTACATCTAAGACTTTTTTTACTGCATTAATAAAATCGTTAAAAGTATGCACTTTTTTCTCTTTATAAGAAGAAATATTTTAAGAAATGAATATATAAATGAAAAGATAGGATAAAAATTTCAATAACGAAATGATGGAGGTATTAAATATTGCTAATATTATTTTTAATATAATTATGAAATTATATAAAAACAGGATAAATTTATAAATTATCTAAGCTGCCGGTTCCAATTTTAAGCTATCTTCCTGCTATTTTTTTTCTCAAATCATCTATTTTCGAATCAACTTCATCGTTTTCTGAAGGGTTTAATTTCAAATTTTTTATTGAATTAAATTCCTTATATGCTTCTTGATATAAATTCAATTGAGCAAGCAGCTTCGCAAAATAAATTCTATATGAAGGAATATCCCTTGTTTCCGGATACTTTCTATATGTTGTTTCTGCTGTAATTATAGCTGAACCAGTATATCCATTGATGGCCAGCTGTATTGCACCATTTAATCTTTTAACTCCATAATTGTTTGAAAGGTTTATAGGCATTCCTTTACCATTTTCTTCGGTTCCATATACTGCAGTGCTTTTTGATTTATTTTCATCCTTGTCTTGTGGAGCATTTATCATATCCTCCATTGCCAAGGCCAGCAGAACATCATCGGTTGACATTTTTTTGATATCAGATAAATTTAATGCTGCAGGTCCTTTTAAAGTAAAGCTGGTATTAATATTTCTTATCTGAACTGCCGAATTGTCATTAATTACTATTGTAGTATTAGGACTTATTATATCACCCTGCTTTAAGTCAAACCAATTTTCGGATAAGCTGGTTTGAGCCTGGGCATTTCCCGAAAGCTTTACAATAGTAAATGATTGTGCAGCTAAAAACCCATTTATAAAAAAGATTATAAAAAATATTTTTTTCATTTCATTTTCTCTAAAAAATTAATTAATTATGGAAGATGACAATCTGATTAATTTATATCAACGATCGCCACTTTCCCTTTAGCCAGGCCTAAATCGTTTACTGCCTCTTTATTAAATTTTTCCATACCAATATCCCAGGCGGAATCAAAATCGGATAATGAAGTTGTTTCGATTACAATCCAGACCTGGTCAATTCCTTTTTCATTTTTCCTTATTAAATATTTATTATCATTTTTAGTTATTAAACCTGCCTGTTCCGGAGAAAGTTCTGTATTGAACATAACATTTACATGCCCGATTCCTGATTCAGGCTTATAATCAACTAATGCTGTTTGAATCCCTATACTTTCCAGGAAAGAAGAGTAAAGCACACTAAGATCATCACAATCACCCCCTTTTAATTCCATTGTCTCTTCTGGAAATTGTACATAATCTGCGGAGGCTTTTGGATCGGAGGAATAAACAATCTTTTTTATACATTCATTAAAGATCATTTTAGCCTTATAAAAATTTGACAGCTGATAAGCAATTGTATCCAATTCCATTTTATGTCGGCTTAAAACTTCTTTTGCATAAGTCATTGAATAATTTAAATCTTTATATATGAAATACTTGAGATTTATAACTTTGCCGTCCCAGGAGTTTACACTATTTACTAAAGCCGGTTTTTGTATCTGTTCATCAGGATTTTCCCCTAATGCAGCTACAAAAAAATCAGCGTAAGAAATTGAAGTTTTATGGTTTGAAAAATTATCAGGTATTAACGCATAGAACGGAACGTCTGCGGTATCTTTGGGACCTATTTTAACAAGCGGCGATTGAATCCTCTCTTTATTGATTCCTTCAATCCGGCAGGCAGGTTTAACAGTAATATATTTATTGGTAACATTAACTATTTTTCCGAATGCAAACGGCTTATTTAAATAATTCTCTGATAAAGTCGGGTAAATATCCTGAACTACATTTACACCAAGAAATTCTATCTCTTTTTCCGGTTTAGTATTCAGCATAAAAGAAAGAGTAATAACCGCTTTATCAAAACTATATTTATTATTAATAATATTATGAATTCCATTCTCCTCAAAATCCGAAAAAGAGCTTATTGAATTCCTGTTTGAGAAATATTTAATCCCTGAAATTGTAACTCCGAATATTTTGTTAAAATAATTTATTGAAGGGATTATGCCTGCAATAAATGGAGATTGGAATTTATCATGAAATACGGTTAAGCCGAAATTGAGATTGTCAGCAAAAATCCCATGAAAATTAGAGCTTGCCTGAAAAGAATTTGAAGTTTCATATAAAATATTAAAATCAAAACCGGATGAAAATGAATATGAGACACCAAGCAATGCATTTCGATCAAATCTAAATTTATATGGTTCCATTTCAGGTGATGATACATCCCCGGACGACAACAGATTTATTGAAGAAATTAAAAATGCAATTTTATCATTCAATACGTAATTTATGCCGATATCACCGTTCCATGAGTTTGCTTTTTCATCTTCATTAATTCTATCGAGGTAAACAGTATCTACTTTAAAAACAGAATTTATAATTTCCTGGTTAAATTCCTGGGTAAAAAAGCGGAACGAAAATCCGGCATTTAAAGTTTCATTAAATTTATATGAATATCCTAAACCAAATAATTCTTTGTAAGTAAAGCTGGAATTCAATGATTGGTTGACTGTCGTATCAAGAAGAATGGAGGTAGATGTATTGAATGTAAATTCTTTCTGATAGCCGGGTGTATAACGTGCGGTAAATGTATTATCTCCCATCTTTTTTATAAGACTAAGTGAATATAAATTATAAGCAAGAGTATTTGAAAATTCTCCGCCATATGAGATCGATATACCCCAATCTTTTAGGTACGAAAAATTTGAAATATTATTTTCCATGCTGTTTAGTGAAGTTACGGGCTTAGGAGCAGACCCCCAGTAGCCGGAAAGTCCAAAAGAACTTTGCGCAATTATATTAATTGTATAAAACATTATTAAGCTTATGCAGAATATATATT
Source organism: uncultured Bacteroidota bacterium (assembly GCA_963782475.1). GTDB lineage: Bacteria > Bacteroidota > Ignavibacteria > Ignavibacteriales > Ignavibacteriaceae > CAVQBP01. Next base: position 275,060 of record CAWAJW010000016.1, on the reverse strand, counting down.
TCAAGGTGAATCGATAATTATTGTATGTACACTTTGGGATATAATGTAAAGATCGTTTCCGTGTTCAGAAGTATTTTCATATCTCTCTAATTTACGAATAAGGGTTAAGGCTATTTTATTAAATCTATCTAAAGGGATCTGGTTTACAAGAGTTTCAGGAATTAGAAATTTTCCATCATCTTTTGTTCTCAACCTGTACAGCGGAAAAGTGTCCCCGGTTGTTTTATCCACAGCACCGATAATTATATTGATCTTAAGACCAGAAACCGGGTGGCTCCATTCCAGCAAAATTTTTAAGTTATTGGCGCTTCTTTTACCTTCAACCTTGATATCGCATGTTATCTCCGGAGGTGTATTAATTGGAAAACTAACTAATGAACCGGTCACTGGATTTAATTGGAAACTGATACTTGAATTGTAATCAAAATTAAACGGGTCAATTCTCATTCCTCTTCCGCTGTAAAGATAATACATTAATCCAAGTGAGGAGTCAGCTGTGCTTCGATTAATCCTGACTTTTAACGGAATCAGCCTTGCTTTGTAGTTATTAAACCGGATAATCCCGGGCGTCAACGTCCGGTATCCGACTAAATTATTATCAGCATAAATTGGTTTGCTCTTATCGAAAAAGATCGCCTCAGCTAATGATGTATTTATAGTTCCAAGCTTTGAGGTGATTTTTACACCGCTAACATAAATAGTGTTAATATGCCCAAATAGGCTATCTGCAACTCCTGTTGAATCGTAGCCGTTGCTGTATGATTCATCATTAAGGTTTTTAGTGATCACTTCTACCTGCACAGGATCTTCGGTTATTTGGCTATCCTGGATTAATTCCGTCGGAGCCGGTTTATTACATCCGCATAAGATTAACCCTGCAAGAAGAACATATAATGAGAAATATTGTTTTTTCATTTTTAGCCAAAATAATATTGAACCTTTAGATTATCAATTCCTATTACATTATATTCTAAAATATTTTAAAAAAATGCCCTGTTTACCAGGGCATTATCATAAATTAAAACATTACTGCATAGGGAATACCCCACATCTCCTTTTCCACCGGAACAGAATCGTCGAAAATCACCTGCCGGGGGTAAGCATTTATTATTGCATGATAGTATCCGGGGAACTGATTTGAATTATAAGTCTGTTCGTATACTTTGTTATAACCGCCGGCAACCGGAGTTGATGAAACTAATTCAAATCTTTGTTTTGCCCTATGCAGACCCTTAAAATCTGCTCCGTAAGTTAGGGTAACAAAATCATCATCTTCATAGGCACTGAATAATTCAACGCGTACTTTAACAGCATGTCCTCTTGAAATAAAAGGAATTCGTTTCCACCATCCTCGTCCTCTTGCTAGAAAGTAATCATTTGGTGAAGTGATCATCAATGTATCGCCGCCGGGGAGAAAAACAGTAACTTTGGTTATGTTGATATCAGAGTGACTCGTTCCTCCTTCAGGGAGAGATATAGCGGCTATGATCCAGTTTCTTAAAGGAAATTCACTATTCGCTATTTTTACAAAAATTATTTTTCTTGTTATAGTAGAGGTAAAAGGCTTTGATATAAGAGTATCTGCGGAAGATTTAGCTGAATCATAAGAAGCTGAAATTAATAATACTCCTTCGTAAGTTTTTGTTAAAGTTGCATAAGCCGTATCACCAATTATATCTGTCGACATTGTCCGATTTACAATATGTACTCTAATTCCTACTTTTAAGGGATAAATTGAACTGCTAATTTTTCCCATGAAAGACATTGCATTATCTTCATTATAATTTGAATCAAATGATGCTAAGGCGGAATCTTCGTCGGCAATTTTTTGCATTGCATCCTTATCTGTGGCTGGTTCGGAAGCCAACGGTTCGGTCGGTGAATTTTTGCATCCGGCCAAAATAAATATTGCTGCTGATAATACAATCAGAAGGTACTTTACTAATGCTCTTCTTCTTTCCATTCTTAACTCCTTTATTTTTGTGATTAATATTTTTTTTCGAGAATTTTTTTTAATTTGATATATTTATATTTGTGCCATTCGGACTTTTCAATATTTCTTTCATTTTTAGTTCAATTGTTGACTTTTAAGTATTTATGATTTGCCTGGAATATCATTTAATTTGCCTGGAAAAAGGTTTTTCAGGTATGATTTAATTCTATGGTTCTTTTAAACAAAGGAGGATATAAAATGTGGAAGGAATTTAAAGAATTTGCAGTAAAGGGAAATGTAATTGATATGGCTGTAGGTATAATAATAGGTGCTGCTTTCGGGACAATTGTAAAATCTTTGGTAAGCGATATAATTATGCCGCCAATTGGATTAGCACTTGGTAATGTAGATTTTTCGGAACTTTTTATCATGTTAAAAAGCGGTGCTAAGGCTCTTCCGCCGTATAATACATTAGCAGAAGCACAGGCTGCCGGAGCAGTAACTATGAATTATGGAGTTTTTATTAACAATATCATAAGCTTTTTTATTGTGGCTTTCTCTATTTTCATAGTCATAAAAGGGATAAACAGTATTAAAAGAAAAGAACAAGAAATACCTCCGCAAGCACCAACAACAAAAGATTGTCCTTATTGTTTATCGAAGATTTCCTTAAGTGCAACGCGATGCCCAATGTGCACGTCACAGCTTGAGAGCAAGTAAATCTCATTCGGAGATATGGATATAGTTCAAAGATAAAATTGCATAGGGAGTAATTGGGATTTTAATTTTAAAGGATTAAATCTTATTCCCTATGCTCTTATACCTTTGTTTTAACGTTAATAAAATTGAGGGGATTATTTCTATGGTAATTTTAAAATTTTTATTTCTTCCAAAGACAATTCCCTGTATTTACCCGGCTTCAAATCATTAAGTAATATATTTTTGATTCTTATTCTAATTAATCTTAAGGTTGGAAATCCAATTTTAGCAGTCATTTTTCTTATTTGCCGGTTCCGGCCTTCAATTAAAACAACATTCAGCCAGGAGACAGGTATATTTTTTCGTACCCTAATCGGAAGAATACGTTCCCAGAGATCCGGTTCATTTATTCTGACAACTTTCGCAGGAAGAGTTCTAATTCCCTCAATTAAAAGACCTTCCTCAAATAGTTTCAAATCGGAATTACCCGGTTCTCCTTCTATCTGCACCAGGTATTCCTTCTCATGTTTAAAAACAGGATTCAATAGGAAATTAGTTAAGCTCTTATCATTAGTTAAGATGAGCAGCCCTTCGCTATCCATATCAAGTCTTCCAACCGGGTAAATATCTGAAGGAAAACCAATAAAATCCTTTACTGTTTTTCTTTCGCTTTTATCAGTAAACTGGGAAAGTACTCCATATGGTTTATTGAAAATAAAGTACTTTAACTTATTAGGGGGCATAACTATTAGTTAAACTGTCTGAGAGTTCACGATGATAGATATATGTAGGAGAATCAAATTTTTGAATATTAAATTTACTTTGAGCTCTAATTATAAAATCCGAATCTTCGCTATATTCTAAATTTTTAAAACCTCCTAATTCAATAAAAACTTTTCTTCTGCCAAAAAAAGTTCCGCCGATATAGCAGTTTGAAAGATGAATAAAATTTTGAGGGTTATCTTTATCTCTGACAAACTGACTGCCGATAATATTTACTCCGCCGTATAGAAGATCAACTTCAGGATTGTCATTCATGTATTCGATTCTTTTGAATAAATGGGAACTTTCATATTCATCATCACTATCTAAAAAAGTAATATATTTCCCTGAAGAGAGCAATATTCCCCTGTTCCTGCTTTGAGCTATTCTTTGATTTTCCTGATGTAATATTTTAATATTAGGAAAATTCTCTTCATATGATCTTAATACATCTAATGAATTGTCAGTACTGCCATCATCAATTGCAATTAGTTCCCAATTTTTAAAGATCTGGTTAGTTAAAGAATCAATGCTGCGCCGTAAAAATAGCTCACGGTTGTAAACAGTTAAAATTACCGATACTTCATATTTAATTGTACAATCAGGCAAAATTAATCCCGGTTAAGATTTAGAAAAACATTTCAAATTTTTTATTTCTCCAGGAATTCAAAAGAACGGGAAGAATAATTAATATTTCGTTCTACAAATATAGAATAGTTCATTCTCACAAGAAAATTTGAAAATATTTAAATCAATTAGACAACGAATTGCATGGGATATTAATATTATAATCTTACATCAATTTTAACTGCTCAAGCTTTATTTTCATTTACCTGGTATTCCGAAGGAGAATAACCAAAGAGCCCTTTGAAGCATTCGGTAAAATAAGATGGGTTGCTAAAACCAACTTCAAAAGCAATTTCAGATATATTTCCTTTTTTAGCAGATAGTAATTTTAATCCTCTTTTCAAACGAAAATTTCTGATAAATTCACTGGAAGTTTGATCTGTTAAAGCCTGCAGTTTCCTGTGAAGCTGCATCCGGCTTAAGCCCGCTTTTTTAGCAAACTCATCGGATGTGAAATTTTCATTTGCATAGTTTTGTTCCAATATTTCCAAGATACGGGTTAAAAATTTTTCATCCGACGAAACTACCTTTATATCTTTTGGTTCTAATAAAAATTCTTTTCTGAACTGCTGTCTGAGTTTCTTCCTTTGTTCAATTAAATTGTTAACACGAATTTGAAGTTCCTGAATTTTAAATGGTTTAGTTATATAATCATCCGCACCGGTTTCCAATCCTTCTATTTTATTTTCCATGGTTGACCTTGCGGTTAGAAGTATTACAGGAATATGACTTGTCCTTTCGTCGGCTTTAATTTTTTCACAAAGCTCTATTCCATCCATTTCAGGCATTTTAATATCACTTATTATAAGATCAGGAATAATTTCAAAAGATTTTTCCAATCCTTCTTTTCCATTCGAAGATTCATAAACTGAATATTGCTTATTAATATTCTCTCTGATAAACTTTGATAGGTCTTTATTATCTTCAACCACCAATATTCTTGGAGCATCGATTTTTGTTTCATCCTCTACCTTTTCGTTTTCTACAAACTTTCGTCCGGTCATCTTTGGCTTTAAATCAGCCGCTTTTCTATTCGCAACCAGGAATTTTTTATATAAGCTCTTCTTCTGCCGGAAATTCGATATGAAATTTTGTTCCCTCTGTTCAAATTGCTTTCAACCGAAATTGCTCCAAAGTGAATTTCGACCAGCTCTTTTACTAAAGCCAGCCCGATACCGGTACCTTCCTGGATAGAAGAGGATTTTGCTTTATAAAAACGGTTGAAAATATTCTTTATATCTATTTTCTCCGATGCCGATTCCATTATCTGCCACAGAAATTTCAACCATTTTATCCTTTTGAAAAACTGAAACAGAAATATGTCCATTTACATTTGTAAATTTTAAAGCATTAGATAAGAGATTGCTGATAATTTTTTCCATTTTATCTTTATCTAAATGCAATTCAAGACTTTCTTTATCAGAATAAAATTCAAGTTTGATATTTTTATCATCGGCTAAAGACTGGAAAGAAGATAAGATGCCTTTTGAAAAATTGATTAAATCGACGACTTCAATTTCCAGCTTCATTTTTCCAGCATCAATTGAAGAAAGATCAAGCAGCTGGTTGATCAATGATAAAAGTTTTTTCGCATTATTATGTATCAGGTTATATTGCTTCTGAACGCTTTCAATTTGATCGTCACTCATTAACTTTTCAAGAGGCCCAATTATCAAAGTCAAAGGTGTTCTAAATTCATGAGAAATATTTGTAAAGAATTCCGTTTTTATTCTGTCTAATTCCAGTAATTTTTCAGCTTCTTTTCTTTTTTGAAAAGTTTCTTCCTGGAGCTGTAAATTTTTGATTAGCTGACTTGCTTGAACAGATATTATTGAAAGCAAAGTGAGATCATTCTCTTCAAAATGCATTTTATCTTTTTTATTAACAACTATCATCAGTCCCATAATTTTTCCTTCATACCACATCGGGACGCATAAAACCGAATGGATTTCGTTCTTTTCTTCCTGGGAGGAATTAAATCGTTTATCGGCTGCAAGGTTTTCAATTATTAAGGGCTCTTTATTAAGCAGTACCCACCCGGTTATATTTGATCCTATATGATATTTATGCTGCAGTTTACTGGAATCATCCCTACGAATATAGGTTGTAAACGGATCGTTCTGGTTTTGCGTGACTAAGAGTATGGAACCCTGCTCGGCATTTAAAGCAAGAATTGATTTTTGAACTATAATGTTAAGCATCTGATCAATATTTGTTGCTTTCCTTGCAGCAACGGCAATTTCATTTAATACTTTTAATTCCTCAACCGCTTCCCGAAGCCGCCTTACTTCATCTTCAAGCTCTTTAATTTTTATTGCATATTTAGCCATCTAATTAACTTTTATATATGATATTAAATTTTTTTAGCTTTGAATTATAATTTCAGGATTAGAATTGCTTTCTGCAAAATCCCTGGCACCTTTATGGTAAATAGCATAGAAATATCTTCTCTGTTCACCTGCATTGGGTTTATCAATCACTTTTAACTCTATATTTTTTCCTTTCGGTACATCAAATATTCTTTCCTTAGAGCCGAATAACGCAGATGCTTCGGGAACAAAAATTGCTATGTCGGAATCATGTGCTTCCCAAGAGATAACATCATCATAAGCAGCAATAATTTTATCTACAAAGACTTTTTCTTTGTTATAAAATTTTACATGTACACTTTTCCTATTTCCCATTATAACCTCACATATTATTATTTTTACTTGGATAAATTAGAGAATTTCTTTTTAAGAACCTCAAAACGTTCATCCTTTATCATATCTTTCAGATCAGGTGATTTTTCCAATTTGGAGATCGGAAATCCTTTTTCTAATATTTCCTTTGTTAATTTAAGCGCTTCAACACGTCTCCCCAAGGTTTCATTTACTACTATCCCTTTATCAATTACATCGATATCACCAGGCGACATATCAAGCGCTTTATTTAAATATTGTATCGACTTCCCTCTATTCCCGATCATCGAATAATAAGAAGCCAAAGAAGATAGAGTGGATGCATTCCGGGAGTTTAATTTTAATTCCTTTTCAGCTAATTCTATTGCCCGGTTAAAGTAAATAACCGATTTATCTTTATAATCCGGCACTTGATAATATGCAGAAGCCAGGTTTCCCCAAACTAAATAATTGCTGCTGTCCAGGTTCAAAGCTTTCCGGTACATAACTGCAGCATTTCTATAATTTTCATCATGAAAGAAATAAATACTGCCGAGGTTTGAGTATGCCGAATAATCCGGCTGCAATTTAATTACACTATTAAAAGTTGATTTTGCTTCGAACCATTTACCCATATACATATACACAGCTCCCAGATTATTTAATCCATATGTATTGTCCGGGGTTAAATCTATTACTTTTTTAAATTGTTCAAGAGCTTTATTAAACTCACCATGTGTATAATAAAATACTCCGAGTTTGTTATAACCTACCCAGTATGCAGGTTTTAACTTGATTGCTTCTTTATAAGTCTGTTCTGCTTTTTTATCAAGATTCAGCGATTGGTAAGAGAGTGCCAGACCGTTGTAGCCGTCAAAATTGTATTTATCTTCTTCAATTGCTTTCTTAAATTCGGAAACAGATTTTTCGAATTCTCCTTTCTCATTCAGAATCATTCCTGAAGCAATATTAACAACGGTTAAATTCCCGTTTAATTTTTTTGCATCTTCATTATAAACCGAAGCACTATCCAGGTATTTTAAATTTTTTTCATATTTATATTTTTGAATATATGCTTCGGTTAAGCCGGCATATGCCAAAACATATTCAGGATCCTTCCCAAGTGCTTCATGGAAAAGGCTGATTGCGTTAGTTATATTTTTTTCAGACCAATAATTCTGCAAATATCCTTTCCCCTGTGTGTACAGAATGTAAGCATCAATATTTTCTGTTCCGCCTCTATTTATCTTTTCTATTTCTTCCGGTTTTAGATTCACTGCCAGGATTTGTGAAAGTTTAGTAACAACATCATCCTGGAAATTATAAATATTAGATAGCCTGTAATCGCTGCTTGTCGAACTGATTTGACGCAACGATTTTGTATCTACCAGGTTTAATATTAACCTGATTTTATCAGAATATTTTTGAATACTTCCGGTAACGGCAAGATCAGCACCGAAAATTTGAGCTGCTTGTTTTGCACTGGTTATATGCCTTGAATGAATTTCGGATGACGGTATAACCTGGATTGCTGTATTGAACTGGGGTAATTGTGTCAACTGGCTGGTAAGAGTTTCAACCAGGCCGTCACAAAAAGCCTGGCTTGCCGGATTATTGCCGATATTAATAAAGGGAAGAACGGCTACCTGTTTAGGTTCCGGTTTATTAATTAAAATATTTAAGTTGTTAAATAAGAACCAACCTGCAGCAGAAATAAAAAGTACTAGAACCAGCACTAGAACAAATGCTGATTGACCGCTTTTAATTTTTTCGATCAAACTTTGCTTAACAGGGATTCTGCCTTTTTTTAAAGAACTGCCTGGCGATAGATTAAATTCAACCAGGATCTCATCAATAGAATAATAACGGTTGACCGGCTTCTTTTGAAGACATTTAGCAGCAAAGTTTTTTATTTTCCTGGGAGCCTCAAGATCATCGGGCATTTTATTTAATATTGAATAAATTATTGCCTGGTCGAATTCCCCTTTAAATGGAAGATTTCCTGAAACCATTTCATAAAAAACGACCCCGAGCGACCATATATCGGTTCGCTGGTCTACTTCATCTCCTTTTGCTTGTTCCGGCGACATATAAGCAGTTGTTCCGATTGTGGATTCATATTGAGTTAAATGTGATTGGCCTTTAACCTTTGCAAGTCCGAAATCAAGAATCTTCACTATCCCGTCTTTTGTAATAAAAATATTTGCAGGCTTTACATCTCTATGAATAATATTATTTTCATGCGCTTTCTTTAAACCTTCACAAATTTGTAACGTAATATCCAGTGCTTCGCTAAGTCCCAGTTTACCTTTTTTAAGCTTTTCCTTTAATGATTCTCCATCATAATAATCAATACAAAAAAATAATTGCCCATCCCCGGTTTCATTTATTTCATGTATTGTACAGATGTTATTATGTTGAAGTTTAGAGACAGCTTTAGCTTCATGCACAAATCTTTTCTTAATATCTTCATCATAAGAATATGAAGGCGGAAGAAATTTAAGAGCAACTATTCTATCCAGTTTTAAATCCCCAGCTTTATAAACGACACCCATCCCGCCGGCTCCCAGCTTTTCAAGAATTTTATAATGCAATATGTTTTTACCAATCATCATCATTCTCTAACAATATTCCTTCAGTTACAGACAAAATTTACTGCATAATCTTTGGAGTAAAACAAGAAATAAACATAACAAGCAATATTTTACCCAATTCCAAAATTATGGAAATGGCCGGCCAGCTTATATAAAAATATTAGAAGAAGTTATTTGCAGAACAGATTTTCTAGGGTACATCTCTTGTAAGGAATATTCCAAAACAAAATTATAAATTTTAATTTTGTAATTACCTTACTTAATTAATGGGAATTTTCCATAGCCAAGGGTGCTATACAGCACTATCCCAGAAACAAATTTCTGCTAAAGCTTTTAAGCCCAATAATATGAAAATATAATATTATTACTCATTACAATTTTTATTAACCAACATTGTAATTTTTTCTCTATTTAAAGTCAATTATCATATAATTAAAAAAAAGCCCCCGTAAAAGGGGGCTGAAATGGTGTTCTTGAGATGTGAAGGTAATGATTATTTTTTACTCAACTTTGCCGTATGTTTTCAAGCAGTAATCCTGGTATAATTGGCCGAGCATGCATCTAATTCCATCACAATTACCAAGCTCGCTCTCTCTCTTAACAAGAAAGACACCTCGTGAATCGCCAATCTTCAATAAGGACCATGCAGCGACAAGCTTTGCTCCATCATTTTTTTCATTGCGGAACATTTTCATTAAAGGTATAACAGCTTTATGTGATTTCATATCTCCCAGGAAATATGCACTGCTAACCTGTAGTCCATGATTATTGGAATTTAATCCGGCTAAATAATTAGCCTCTATCGCTTCATATTTGGCAGATATTTTAATCTCTCTATTCGCCTGAGCGAATGATACTGTTGCAATGGCAACGACAAAAACAAGGCTTAACCAGCCGCGAAATAAGCTTTTCATTTTATACCTCCTTTATTTTGTTCGTATCAAATTTCACTAATAAAAGGAGGTTTCCCTACCATGGTAGTAACAAAAGATAAGACTATGGTAACAAAGATAATTTTGATTGGCAGCAATGCTGAATTCTATAAAGATCCGGGATTTTATTTAATTCAAGGTTTACAATTAATTCTTATATTTCATTTCTTTAGAAACAAATCTACAATATAGAGATAGGTTTAGATGTATATATTTATTTTATCATATCTTCAGCAGAAGCCCTGACATACTCGGAAGGTAATGTTCCAAACAATTTTTTAAAACACTCGGAAAAATAAGAAGGATTATTAAAGCCAACATCATATGCGATTTCACCAATATTTCCATGCCTGCCTTTCAGTAATTTTGCAGCCCTTCTTAAGCGGAAATTTCTTATAAAATCGCTTGCAGCCTGGCCGGTAACGGCGTTTAATTTTCTATGCAGCTGCATCCTGCTCATACCTATTTCCCCAGCAAAATCGTCAACAGAGAAATGGTAGTCGGAGATATGTTTCTCAATAATATCTGAAACACGGTGCAGAAATTTTTCATCTGCAGAAGTTACTGAAATATCTTTTGGTTCTAATAATATTTCTTTTCTAAAGCGTTCCCTTAATTTTCTTCTTTGTTCTATTAAATTACTTATACGGATCTGGAGTTCGGAAATGTTGAAGGGTTTGGTTAAATAATCATCTGCACCTGTTTCCAAACCTTCCAATTTATTCTCTGCAGACGATTTTGCAGTTAAAAGAATTAGAGGGATATGGCTGGTCCTTTCATCTGTTTTAACATTTTTACATAATTCGATCCCGTCCATTTGCGGCATAATTATATCACTAACTATCAGGTCAGGAATAAATTCAATTGATTTTTCGAATCCCTCCTTTCCATTTACCGATTCTAAAATCTTATAATCTTTAGATAAGTTATCTTTGATGAATTTTCTAATATCATTCTCATCTTCAACAATCAATACTAATGGAACATTATCCAGTACACTTTTATCATCATCAATTTTTTCAATACAGCCAGCCGGTTTTTCTTCAACAGAAATCTCTTTAGAAAGCTTGTTATTTTCATCTTCAACGGCAGTTTCAAATTGAGCAATTTTGTAATATTCTATTTTTAGGGGAAGAATCATTTTGAATTTTGATCCTTTATTCAGCACACTTTCTGCCGAAATTGTACCTTTATGAAGTTCCACTAATTCTTTAACTAAGGCTAATCCTATCCCCGTCCCTCCTACTATTGAAGAACTTTCTACTTTAGAAAAACGGTTAAAAATATTTTGCAGTTCTTCACCGGGAATACCAATTCCATTATCCTCGACATTTATTTCTATTATTTCATTTTCATCAATTGAAAGTGATACACAAATCTTCCCGTTTTCATTCGTAAACTTTACTGCATTTGAAAGAAGGTTGCTTATAATCTTTTCAAATTTATCCTTATCGAAATAAGCATCCAGCTGTTCCAGGTTTGAAGAAAATTCCAAAGAAATATTTTTTAAACTTGCCAGCGGTCGAAAAGAAGCAGCAATTCCTTTAATGAAAGTGACGGTATCTGCTTTTACAATATTGAGTTTCATTTTGCCGGCGTCAATAGAAGAGAGATCAAGCAGCTGATTAATTAATTTTAATAAATTATCCGCACTTTTGTGAATTAATTCGTACTGTGACTGAAGGTTTTCATCCTTATTATTATTCATTAATTTTTCCAGCGGACCAAGGATCAGAGTAAGAGGAGTCCGAAATTCATGAGAAATATTTGTGAAGAAATTAGTTTTTATCCTGTCTAATTCCTGCAGCTTTTCAGTTTCCTTGATTTTCTGAAAAGTCTCTCTTTGCAGCTGTAAGTTTTTTATCAGCTGACCGGCCTGAACTGATATAATAGAAAAAAGAGTAAGATCATTTTGTGAGAAACGCTTATGGTTTTTTTTATTAATCGCCATCATTATGCCGATTATATTCCCTTCGAACCAGATTGGTACACACAATACGGAATGAATATCTCTTTTTTCTTCCTCAGTAGCCTGAAATCTTTTATCTTGGGATAAGTTCTCAATAATTAATGATGTTTTATTCAATAAAACCCAGCCTGTAATATTTTCGCCCACATGGTAGCTGCGTTTTAAGCTGCTCCTATCATCCTGGCGGATAATAGTTTTGAAAGGATCTTTCTGGTTTTTTGTAACCAGAAGAATTAAGCTCTGCTCGGCATCAAGAGCTTTTATAGATTTTTTAACAATTACATTTAACATCCGGTCAACATCCGTTTCTTTACTTGCAGAAACAGCAATCTCGTTTAGAAGTCTTAATTCTTCAACGGATGCTTTTAACCGCTTAATTTCACTTTCAAGCTCTTGAATTTTTTTTGATGATTCGCTCATTGAACTTTGAAATTTTTATGATTTGATAATTATTGCCGGGCTTGAATTTCCATGTCCGAAATCTTTTATACCATGGTGGTAAACAGAATAGTAAAATATCATTTCTTTTTTTCTTCCCGGATTTAAAAGAACTTTTAAAGCTTTGTACTCCCCTTTTGATATAGTTCCTAAAGTTTCACCGAAAAGATTTGGATCAGGGAAAAAAAAGGTAACATCCGAATCAGCGGCTTTCCATATAACTATATCTCCTTTACGAACGTATACTGGTTTAATATATACGGAACAATCCTTGCTCTTTATCGGGATTAATTCTTCTCTCGGACCATTTATTTTCTTTTCCATTTTTGCCTCCAGAATTATTTTAATATTAATTATTTTGAGTATTCTTTTTTAAGTAATTCAAATCTTTTATCCTTTAGCATTTCAGTTAAACCTGGAGTTCCCTCCAATTTTGTAATTGGATATCCTCTCTTTAATATTTTTCCGGTTAACTCAAGAGCTTTCTTCCGCATACCTAAATCTTCATAAGTTTCAATGCTTCTTGCGATAATATCGATATCATCCGGCGACAGCAGCAGCGATTTTTTCAAATTCTTAATTGATTTCCCCTTTTCATCTAAGGTTGAATAATAAGAGGCTAAAAAAGAATATATTGCCGGATTATTAGGGTTTATTTTCAAATCCTTTTCCGCCATTTCAATAGCGCGGTTATAATAATTATATGATTTGTCTTTCGAACCCGGGATTTGATAATAAGCTGCAGCTAAATTACCCCATAATACATAATTATCTTGATTTAACTTCAGGGCTTCTTCAAACATATGTGCAGCATTTCCGTAATCTCCATAATGAAAATAATATAAGCTTCCCAGATTTGAATATGCTGTGTAATCAGGTTTTATATGAATTACATGCTCGAAAGTTTTCCTGGCTTCAGCCCATTTTTCAAGATACATATACATCGAACCAACATTATCTAATCCATAAGTATTATCCGGAGTTAATTCAATAACTTTATTAAACTGTTCTAATGCTTCAGTAAATTTTCCGTGAGTATAATAAAATACTCCAAGGTAATTATAACCTGCCCAATAAGAAGGTTTTAATTCTATTGCCTGTTTGTATGTAGATTCTGCTTTGTCATTAAGATTAAGAGCAAGATAGGATTGGGCTAAACCGTTGTATGCATCAGAGTTATATTTATCCTCCTCAATAGCATTTTTAAACTCGATGATAGCTTGTTTATAATTTCCTTTTGCATTTAAAATAATACCGGATGTTATATTTACCGCCGGCAAGTTTTGATTTAATTTTTCGGCACTATCATTAAAAAACAAGGCGCTGTCTATAAATTTTACATTTTTTTCTTCGCGGTATTTCCGTATAAAAGCTTCACCCAGACCTGCAAAAGCATAGACATATTTCGGATCAGCTTTTAATGCTTCATGGAAAAGTTTTATTGCATTATCGATATTTTGAGTATCCCAGTATCTCTGCAAATATCCTCTGCCCTGGTTATAATATACATATGCATCTGCATCGTCTGTTACACCGTTATTAATTTTATTGATATCTTTAGGCTTTAATTTTACTTCAAGCATATTTGCAAGTTGTGTAACTACATTATCCTGGAATGCATACACATTAGTTAAACTGTAATCATCAATTGATGAACTTATTTGCCGTAAAGATTTGGCATCAACCAGGTTTAATATTAAACGGATCTTATTTTGATTTTTCTGGATGCTGCCCGTTATAGCTAAATCAGCCCCGAATATTTGAGAGGCTTCTTTGACGCTCGAAATTTGCCTGTTCACTATTTCAGATGAAGGGATAACCTGAATGGAACTATTAAACTGCGGCATTTGCGTCAATTGACTTGTTAACGTTTCTATTAAACCATCGCAAAATGCCTGACCTGATGGAGTATGTCCTACATTAATAAATGGAAGAACGGCAACCTGCATTTGTTCCTGATTATACGGCTGTAAAGATAAATTTCTAATAAATAACCATGTCAATAAACCTAAAACAATTAAAATAATTATTCCGAACCGTTTTATAAAACTGGAGGTTCTGAATATTTTTTTTTCTTTAAGGAAAACATTTCTCTTAACAGAATCAGGTGAAATGAGATTAAATTCTACAAGGATTTCATCTATAGATTGATACCTGTTTATAGGCTTTTTCTGGAGACATTTATAAATACACTTTTTGATTTTTTTTGCAGCATTTAATTCTTCCGGAGTTTTATTTAAAATTGAATATATTATTGCCTGGTCATATTCACCTTTAAATGGCAGCTTTCCAGAAACCATCTGGTAGAAGACAACTCCAAGCGACCAAATATCGGTTCTTTGATCGACATTTTCTCCTTTTGCCTGTTCGGGAGACATATATGCAGTAGTTCCGACAGTCGAACCTTCTTTTGTTAATTGGGTTTCGCCTTTAATTTTGGCTAAACCAAAATCCAATATTTTTACAATGCCGTCATTTGTAATAAATATATTGGCCGGTTTTATATCTCTGTGAATAATGTTCTTTTCATGGGCATTTTTTAATCCTTCACAAATCTGAATAGTAATATCAAGCGCTTCGTTTAATTCAAGCTTCCCCTCTTCAAGCTTATCCTTTAAAGATTTGCCTTTATAATAATCCATACAGATGAATAACTGTCCCTCTTCTGTTTCATTTATTTCATGAATAGTACAAATGTTGTTATGCTGAAGCTTGGAAACTGCCTTTGCTTCCTGAATGAATCTTTTTTTAATTTCATCGTTCGAAGAATAAGAGGGAGGGAGAAATTTAAGCGCAACTACACGATCAAGCTTTTGATCAACAGCTTTAAATACCACACCCATTCCGCCTGAGCCAAGTTTTTCAACTATAGTATAATGGAATATTGTTTGTCCTATCATCAAATTTTCCTTACATATACATCCGTATATTTATAAATAAAAGCTTTATCTACTCTCATTATTTAAAAGTTATTTAATTTGTGAGCCTTCATAAATGTCACCGGAAATTTTAACCAGGAAATGAACAGTAAATTTATTTGAGGGCAACTATTTGCTGTTTCATAAAAATTTTTCACCCTCAAAATTCTATTTGAAAGTTTGAACTATTTTTATGTTTGATTGAAGTATATAATTGATATACATATTTACAAAAAAGATTTTCCATTTGCAAAGGGAAATTATTATCTGAGTTAAAGTTATGATTAAAGTTAAAAAAAGAATCTAGTAGTAATAAAAAAACTATTGAGGTTATATCAAAAGCTTTTGTCTAAAGATATAACCTCAATGAAAAAATTTCTTTTTATAATTCATTTTTATTCGACTTTTCCTGTTGTTTTCAGACAATAGTCTTCATATAACTGATGAAGCATACAGTTTATACCATCACAGCTGCCAAGCTCGCTTTCTCTTTTTACAAGAAATACACCTCGTGAATCTCCTATTTTCAGTAAAGACCAGGCAGCTACAAGTTTAGCTCCATCATTTTTTTCATTTCGGAACATCTTCATTAAAGGTATAACTGCCTTGCTTGATTTCATGTTGCCTAAAAAATATGCACTGCTGACTTTTAATCCCTGATTATCGGAATTTAATCCTGTCAAATAATTGGCTTCAATACCTTCATATTTAGATGCCGTTGAAATCTCTTTATCAGCCTGCGCAAATGATACAGTTGCAATTGCAACTATAAAAGATAAGCTCAGCCAGAGAAATAATAACTTTTTCATTTCAGACCTCCATTATTTATTTGTTTAATTTGTTCATACCAAACTTCATAAATAAAAGGAGGCTTCCCTACCATAGTGGTAACAAATGATGAAACAGATGTAACATGTGGATAATTAACAATGAAGAATGAACAATTAACAATTGCAGAATGGAAACACGAGTAAAAATTTTATTTACTTATTGCTTTTTTTCAATTAATCCAGATTCATTACATTTTTTTCAATATTCCCAGCTATTATATTATAACTTTATAATTAATTATCATTTAATTAATATTTGGATTCCCGTTCCTTTCTCTCTCGGTTACTGGGAGATACTCCCATGTACCGGTTGGTAAATGCCATTTATTAAATCTTCTTTCATCAACAAGACGATTGCCGGATGTAAACAATTCTTTATCTCTTTCAGAATAAATTACATCTAGGTCAATCGAACTGAGAGGAGTAATTCCATGAGAGGTCCTGACTTCATTAACTAATACAAGAGCATCGCCTGAAGCGACTCCGCGAAGTATTAATTCCGCTCTCATCAAATTAACTTCCTGCCAAGTAATTATTTTCTGGGGAGAAACATCTTCCGGATATACAATCTGGAAATAATACATTTCATCATTAAATCCTATTACAGAATCTATTTTTATTCTGTTTGCTTCATCAGGATCGACATCTATATAGCCCTTAAATCTTAAATCAGCAACAAACTGGGGACGGAAAGCACCAGCCTGTTCCCACCAGAAATTATCCTGGCTGGAATTATGCAAAGCCTGAAATGGAGAATCACCGTTTATCATACCGTTTGCAGCATAATTTACTGCATTTGAATAGTCACCTTTATATAAATATGCTCTTGCAATAACAGAATTAACGGTTCTAATCATTAAATTATCACTCAAATATTTCAGCGATTCCTTAAACCTGTCAATTGCAAGATCGTACATATCATTAGAATTAATAAACGGACTATTATCTATAGGCGAACCCCCTTGTGTTGGATTCAGTCCGAAATAAGCTGCATACAGATAACGGGCAAAACCGCCATAAAAATATCCGGTAAATAAAGCATTATTTTTAACAGCATCATCAGATATCCGGATTGAATTCACTCTTCTGATCAAATCATCCGCATAAAACCTAAATTGACCAACAGGATTATAAGCTCCGTCAACCGAATTGTTAGTCAGTGGTATTTTTCCCGCATCAATTTCAGCAAATGAAGGAAAAGTTGCCGAAGGCACATTACCATCAAAAAAGAAAGCATCAGATAAACCGGCTGCGCATACATCGGTTTGGGCTATTGCGAAAGCAAATCGTGTTTCAACTCCTTTTACAACAAAGGGTATTTGAGCCTCACTATTTAGTTCGGAATCATCAACAGCTGTAACAAGAGGATCTATATTTGTAACATAATTTTTACACGAAATGGTAAAAAATAAAAAAATTAATAATTGATATAATAAAATTTTTCTTTTCATAATTTAAATCTCCTCTTTTATAATGTTACCCGAACCCATAAGTTATAAACTCTTGGGTGCTGGAGTGTTAAAAAATCCTGTCCCCTGGATAATGACCGGCTGCCGTCAAAATCAATCTCCGGATCAGCTCCGGAATATTTTGTAAATGTTAATACATTTAATGCAGATACCCCAACAATAAGATCTTTTATATAATCGTAACCAGTTTGAGGTAACAAATCCTTAAACCGATAACTCAAACTGAATTCCCTGAACTTTAAAATATTGGGTATCTTCTATATAATTTCCGTAATAGTTATAATCCAATTTAGCATATCTGTTTGCCGCATCAATATAATCCTGTGTTCCTGGATTTAAACGAGCAATTTCCGGACGATCATTTGTAAGTCCTAATTTAACTTTCAGTATGTTATATTCAGGAACATTGCCATACATTGCTGCAAATTGCTTCGTTGAATTAAGCATCTTTTGGTTAAGTGTCCAGCCTGTAAGTATATAAAGATTAAAATTCTTAAGAAACTTAAAATTAATCGAGAATGCCCCTGTATGATTTGGAATGGGATTTCCGAAATCAACGCGATTTTCAGTTGCATTTACACCATCGTAGGTTCCGTCAGGATTAAATTTTGCTCCCAGGACTTTCCATGTATAAAATTCATGTTTAGGTAATCCTTCTTTTATTACATTTACATCAAAGTGATCATAAATAGGTTCGGATCCTCCAAGACTTGTAACTTCATTTTTCTGGTAATTCCAGATTAGACTGAGATCGAGTTCATAACTTGGCGAACGAATTAAGCTTGTTTTTATTAGAGATTCAAATCCCCAGTTTTTCACTTCTCCTATATTAAAAGGGACATTACCATCGGTCAATCCGGTAGAGGGTGACTCTAATCTATAAACAATAGAATTGGAAACTTTCTGTGTATAATAAGTAAATTCGATTGCGTAGTCTTTCAGAAATTCTACTTCAAGACCGGTTTCAAATTCTTTAATTCTTTCAGGTTTGATGGAACTATTACCAATGTTTGCAATAGTAGCACCAGCACCGTAACCGCCGGCGGTTGCTTCCCATAATAGTGGAATTGGTGCAAGCACGTCGGGCAGTAATCCATTCTCCCCATAGGCAGCACGAAACTTAAATAAATTAAACAGATCTGAAGGAAACCAGCTATATTTGTCTAATCGGACTGCAAGACTGGCTTTGGGATAAATTATGCTCGGAGCATCCTGGCCAAAAGAACTGGAAAAGTCTTCACGTAATCCCAGGGTAAAAAAATACTGTTTATTATATAAAAAATTGTGTTCAGTAAAAATCCCTGCTTCCCTGCGGTTTATAAAATATTCTCCATAATTATCTACTTTTGAACCTGCTCCTATGTCCATAATTAAGTCAGTAGCGAAATCTTCCGTCCATAACCATGACTCTTTCCTAGTACGATTAAAAAGCTGTGCACCAGCAATTGAGGTTACATTTAAACCGGGAAATATATTGTATGAATATCTTCCATTTAAATCATAAGTGAACTGCCTGTTTTCCCTGTTATAAATCGCTCTGAAACCCGGCACCAGATAATTTATAGGATAAAGTTGATCTTCACGAAGATTATTGTTGTCTACACCGCCGCCAAAATAAAATTCCAGCCTTTCAATTGGTGTATAATTAATTTGGATTCCGCCTGTAAAAGACTGAATAGAGCTTTTATCTGTTGATTTAGTAATTAAAGAACTATCAAAATCCTGGTAAGGTTTGGGAAATGTAAGAACATTATCTAAAAAACCGGTAATATTGTTATCATTTTGCGGTCTGTCAACATCAGTGAGATTATATCCTGAAGAAACCCTGATGGTTAAATTTGAGGTTGTGTAAGAAGTCAAATTTGCTCTTAAAGCTTTTCTATTGAGACCATTGTTCAGTATATTTCCTTCTTCACTGCGATCATCAAAAGATGCAAAAAATCTAAGCAAGTTGGATCCGCCGGCAATATCAACACTATTCTGCCGTATAATGCCATCTCTAAAAATTGCATTAGCATCATTAGCCGATACAAAATCGCTTGTTTTGTATTTATATGATTGAGTATTTAAACCATAAGCATATTTATAATTAACGGTAAGCGGCTGAGATATTCCTGTCCAGGTTGCATTACTCTTTGTAGTAATAAGCACAACACCATTGGAGCCGCTTGTTCCATAAGTTGCCGCTGCTGCAGGTCCTTTTAAGACTTCTATGTTTGCAATATTTTCTGGTGTAAGCGAAGACAGCATACTAACACCCTGACCGCCTACCCCCGCACCAGTAACCTCATCGTTATCCACCCTAATACCATCAATATAAATGATAGGCTGTTCATCACCATTTAAACCGCCACCTCCGCGGACATAAAATCTATACCCGCCTCCAGCATTTCCGGATGCAGATGTAACCTGCACACCTGCTATTTTTCCTTCGACCAATTGCGCCATAGTTTGAAAGGTAGATGTATTTGTTAAATCGGCAGCGTTCACTCTTGACACCGATACTTCAGCGATTGATTTGGATGTTCTAGATGCAATACCGGTAACTACAACTTCTTCACTCTGAAATACATCTTCTTCCAAAGAAAAATTTTGTTCTATATTACCGCCAATCAGAATTATTGATACTGTCTGGGATTTATAACCTACATACCTGACGGTCATATCGACACTCTGCCCACGTGATTGTTCTGCCGGTACTGTGAACATAAATTTACCATTTTCGTCAGCTGCAGAACCAATATTCAGGGCATGAATAAAAATATTTGCACTAGGTAGTGGCCTACCATTTTTATCGGTTACAGTACCGCTAACTCTTGTACTTTTTTGTCCCCAGATAATAGAAGAAAAGCATAAGAGTAAAAAAATGGCAGGTAATAATTTTCGCATATATCCTCCCTCTATTTAAAATTTCTACTAATTGACTTAGTATTGCCTGTAATTGACACACTATTTGTTATTTTACAATAATGATATGCAGAAGTACCTTTATAATCTTTAGCAATTCCATCTCATCAATGTTATTCCCTTCTTAGCATTATAAATGTACATTAAAAATCAGCTACAGATAACTAATAGCCTTTTTCCCCATGATACTCCCTGTCGAATTTTCAAAAATTAAACTGAAAAAAATAAAATTTTATTGATTCGTCACATTCAAGATGTCCGTTCTTTTTGCATGTTAAGCATGCAGTTTTATCTCAAATATTGCCTTATTTTTGCCAAATTATATTTTAATTCAGTTCATACGTTTCTTTTGAATATTTCTCAACTATTGTTTTATATTCAGGTAAATGCCTCAATGGATCATAAAGCGGATCAAGCTTTAATCTGTTAACTGAAAATCCTGTCGGATTTGAAAGTAATAAATCAATTTTTTCAAATGCATTTTTATAATCTCCAACCAATGTATATACATCAGCTAAATAACGGCTGTTAACATATGACCGCCTTGGTTCTCTTAAAAAGGGACTTAATTCTAAAGCTTTATTAATCTCCATTAATGCTTTATTTATATTGCTCATCCCGGCATAACTTCTGCAAAGCGAAAAATGTAAATGGGCATCATCAGGATTTGCCGGAATCATCTTTTCTATTTTTTTTCTTGATGAATCAAAATATTTATTTGCCAGATCGGTTTTCCCGATATATTTGTAAATGAATCCAATCATTTGAGAATTAGGAATATACCTTTCCATACTGTTTTCATATTCCTTTTTTGAAGATTTTAACTGATTAAGAGCTTTTTCAAAATTTCTATCAAGAATATCTAAATAAATAAAGATATTCTCATAATAATCCAGATAATCATCATTTTTTATTTTCTTAACTGTTTGCCAGGCAAGCTCAGTATTGCCTTTCCAATCCAGATAATTCTTGGCGAGATCCACATACTGAAAGCTAGAATTCGGACTAAGTTCTATTGCCCGTTTCAAATATTTTTCTGCACTTTTATAATCTCTTATTATCTGATAATCTAAACCTATACCCCACGGATATCTGGCATTTAATGGATCTAACTGCATTGACAATTGATCACACTGCTTTGATAAATCTATTTTCCCTTCTCTATAGTAAAATCCGCTTATCTGCCATAAAGCCTCGGCATTGTTCGGTTGTATTTCCAGTACTTTTTTTAATTCCCGAAACACTCTTTCCCTGTCATTAGTAAACCAGGCATAATAAAAAAACTGGGATAAGTGTACTTCTGCAATATCTGGATTAATCTCTTTTGCCTTTCTCAAATAAACGGAGGATTTTTTTAAGTTGATGCTGTCTCTGTCCCAGTACCATTTAAATAATCCCATATATGCAATAGAAATCTGCGCATAAGCCGCTGCAAAATTTGTATCTAATTCGATAGCTTTTTCATACAGCTTGATACAGGTCTTCAGATTGTCACCTGTTGTAGGACCATAGTGAAACGGCAGTGCTTTAAGGTAATAATCATATGCATTTATATTTTTAGTGGGCGGCGGTCCTTTTACGGTTTCTCCGGGAAGAATTTTAATTCCTAATTTATCAACAACACTTTGCGCTATTTCATTCTGGATATTAAAAATATCATCCATAACTCTGTCATAAGAATCGGACCAGATGTTTACGTCTTCAGACACCTTTATTAATTGGGGAATTATTCGTATACGGCTGGATTTATTTTTGTTTTTTGCCCATTGGACTGTCCCTTCCAGTATATAATCAACACCAAGCTCTTTCCCTATTTCCTTTGCAGTCTTTTTTGTATTAGCAAATTTCTCAGCACTGCTTCTCGATATAACTCCAATACTTCCTAAAGCTGCCAGTTTGTTTGAAATTTCTTCCCTCATTCCCATGGCAAAATATTCATCTTCAGGCGGCCCTAAATTCTCAAATGGAAGAACAACTATCATTTTTCTTCCGGCAGCAATAACCTGATTATTAAAGGGAGTAATTATGGAGAATAAAATTGCAGCAGTTAAAATTAATAGCGCTGCTGCTCCTATTATTATTTTGGTTTTTGAACTGCTTCTCTTTATTCTGTTTATGATAAAATTTCTTCTAGTTTTTGAACCAGTTTTTAAAGATATTAAATCATCAACCATCTCTTCTATATTCTGATATCTCTCCTTTGGTGATTTATGAATTGCTTTCTTTATTATAGGTTCCAGCTCTTTAGGAACTTTACTTAAATCAGGTTCACTATTTATGATTGAATAAATTACTGCCTGCTCATAATCCCCCCTGAAAGGTGATTCTCCTGTTAGCATTTCCTGCATTACTATTCCCAATGCCCAGATATCTGTTTTCTGATCAACCTCTTCCCCTTTTGCCTGTTCGGGAGACATATAATCGACTGTTCCGGCCGTACTTCCCATTTGCGTTAGCTTTGTCTGTCCTTTTACCTTAGCCAGCCCGAAATCCAGTATTTTCACAACCCCATCATTTGTAATAAATATGTTAGCAGGTTTTATATCCCTGTGTGTGATGTTGTTTTGATGCGCTTTCTTTAAGCCCTCACAAATTTGAAGTGTAATATCAATAGTCTCAGCAGCATCCATTCGTCCTTTTTCAATCTTATCTTTTAAGGTTTCTCCTTCATAACAAGCCATAGAAATAAATAACTGTCCGTTTTCAGTTTCTCCTATTTCATGAACAGTACAAATATTAGTATGGTCCAGGGCTGATGCAGATTGAGCTTCGTGTATAAACCGTTTTTTTGCTTCCCGATCATTAGAAAAGGAGATGGGAAGAAATTTAAGGGCGACAATACGTTTTAATTTAGTATCCTCAGCTTTATAAACCTCACCCATTCCGCCTTCGCCGAGTTTGAATATGACCTTATAGTGCTTTACACTTTCCCCGATCATAAGAACCCCTAAAATTAAAATCAGAAAAGCCAGATTATTTTATAAAAAAATTAATGATTTTTAAGGGGCAGAAGATACAGGATGGAAATTAAGAAGACTATTTTTGAATTTAGCCCCTCAAAGTAAAATTTTCACTCAATATAGTATATTTTTCTCAATTTAAAGTCAATGGCTAGATGATTAATTATTCTGATTAATCAATCAGATATAGGAATGACATAATATGTCCATCAGTTGCTTGTATTACCTTCTGCAGAATATTTCTCAACTATTGCTTTATATTCAGGAAGTTTTCTTAATGGATCATATAATGGATCGATTTTTAATCTATTAATAGAAAATCCTGTATAATTTGAAAGCAAATAATTTATTGTTGCATTTTTCTGAATAAACTTTTGATCTATCCCGGTACTATATATTAACGTCATCAAATCGTTAAAAAATTTTGAGCTTTTATCATGGCTAACCCGAAATCCAATATCTTTACCACCCCATCCAAGGTTATAAATATATTAGCAGGTTTTATATCTCTATGGATTATTTTATTTTGATGGGCTTTATTCAACCCCTCACAAATTTGAAGGATAATATTTATTACTTCTACGTTCTCAATTATACCTTTGCCAATCTTCTCTTTTAAGGTTTTCCCTTCATAATAAGCCATCGATATGAACAGACGGCCGTTTATTGTCTCACCGCTTTCATGGATAGTACAGATGTTCGGATGGTCCAATACAGATGCCGACTGCACTTCAAAGATAAATCTTCTTTTAGCTTCTTCATCGAAAGAAATGGAATAAGGAAGAAATTTAAGAGCAACGATTCTCTTTAATGTTATCTCCTCGGCTCTATAGATTTCACCCATTCCGCCGGAGCCGAGCTTATCGATAATTTTATAGTGAGACACTCTTTCCCCAAGCACAAAATCACCTAAAATTTATTTGCAGAAATTAGGTCTGGCCTTAGTAGAAAGCAAAAAAATTTAAATTAAATCTGATGCAGAATTTCAAGATATATGAAGGGAAAAAACACATAATGCTCTGTGCCAAGAAATATCAAACTAACATTCTTAATTTTTTCATTAAAAGTTAATTTAATTTTTAATTAATTATTCTGTAGACTATAATAAACTCTTTTCGCCTAATTCTTTATCCGATTTTTTTGATACTCCTTAAGGTTTGATTTATTTGCAGGCAGATTGCATAACCGATCTAATAATGGATTGAATTTTAAATTATTATTAAAAAACCTTAAAGCTTTTCCCAATCGCAAAACACACAGCAAAATCGTTAAGGAAGAATGTTAAAAATTCTGTTATTGTGATATAATAACTCCCTCCATTTCTTTTGGCTTTTCAATATTAAGGAGATTTAAAATAGTTGGTGCTAGATCAACAATATGATGCTTTTCTTCAAGGGTTGAATTTTCTTTAAAATCTTTTCCAACAGCTATAAGGAATCCTTCCGACCGATGATTGCCGCTTCTTCCGTCAGGATTTTTCCCCGGTTGGGGCCATCTCAAATCACCGTATTCAGATGAAATAATTTTGTCGTAACCTGATGCCGGGTTCAGTTTCCATTTAACAAGTATATCAGGTAAATTATTAAACCCTTTTCCCTTTTCGAATAAATGATCACTTCGATTTACGCTTTCAATAATCGGATCGCCTGTCTTTTGGTCTTTAAAACTTTTTAAACCTTCAATTATCTTTTTGCAATAGCTGTCATATTCTTCTCCTATAGTAACTATACCGGTTTTTTCTCTTCCTTTTAAATTAACTCTGATATATCCTTGTAAATCTGCGAGCAAATTAAAAATTATTGTTTCTTCCCATTTTGTTCCCCCCATACGCCAGTATGCGGTTAATTTATCCTGGATTTTAAGAGGCAGAAGGCTTTTAAAGTTAGACCTCCATTCCAAAGGAATGAGGTTCCTTATTTTTTTCAGAAAGCTGTTGCTTTTATTATTTGCAGGCTTTCCCATTAAAATATTTGAAATCATTTTGGGTAAGAGATATTCTGAAAGAGAAGTATTTGCCCCCATTCCATGCAGTGAAAAGATAAGTACGGTAACATCATCATTTACAGTCTCTAAAATTTTACCAACAGCTTTATCACATTCATGATAGATATCTCTTAGCCAGGTATTAAATATTAGTTTCTGTTCATCATTCGCTTCATCTTTTGAACTTGAAATATCCCAGAATTTATGCCCGCCGCGATGAGCAGCTGAAAAACAGCATAGAAATAGATCCCATTTTTCCAAATTCATTAAGTTTATAACAAGTTCAGCTTCTTTTTTTGTTGCGTTGATCAGTTCTTCCTTTACATTAAATAGATCATTTAATGACTGCAGCCCTCCCATTTCATTACTTATAGGCGGCTCGCCGAAATTTTCAATTACCCATTCCAGTTTTTCAGTTGGATAAGATGAAACCGGATAGATTCCGTCATGAGAAGCCCAGCCGGAAATTTCTATTCCGTTAAAAGGGGTCGGCGGAAAAGTTAATGGTATATCTACAGAAATAACTTTATAATTATCTCCGAGATTTCGCCAGAAAGGAGCGGCATTAATCCAGTCCGGACCGGGACGCACATATTCCATCTCATCACTCTTCCATTGAAGGTAATGATAAAAACCATGTTCGCCGGGATATGTTCCTGTATAAAAAGTCGGCCATACAGATCCGGCAAGCCATTCGGCTGTTGAAGATAACCTTCCAAATTGCCCCTTTTTTCTAAGTGCAGCTAAATTATTTAAATATCCTTCCTCAATCCATTTTTCAACCAGGCTTGGTTCGGCGGCATCTAAAGCTATAGCTAGGACTTTTTTGCGGCCCGGCTGATTCTTAAGATTTGAATTCATCTAAATAGATTTCCTTCCCTTTATTATTAATTGACTTCCGGGTAGATTCGATTGCACATATTGCCGAAATTCCTTCATCTATCCCTGGTTTTGGAATTTTACCTAACTTCATAAAATTAAAAAATTTTTCCAACTGAACTTCATAAGATATATTAATTGGAAATTCTTTTCTCAATAGTTTTGTCTTTAATCTATCATTTATATCCAGTATATCCCTTACAAATCCGGACTGCGGGAATATTCTAACCGACTTTAATGTTATAAAATAATTTTCTGCTTTACTTTTTATATTGATTTCTCTAATTGTTTCATTGCAATGTTCAACACGGCACTGAACCTTTATATTTTTTTCTACGTTGACTTTAAAATCGAATTTATTTTTGTCCGGCTTACCGGCTGATACCGAAATTATTTTCTTATCAAAGATATAACCAATTAAATCAAATACATGGGGACCCAAATCATCCAATGGATCACTTATATAAGAGATAGGATCCCATTTACTGTAATCACTTGAAAAAATTATTTCTGAAAAATCAATTTCATCCCGAAGGGATAATCTCTCTTTTAATTTACTTACAGGTATCCAGTATCTATGGTTAAATCCCATCATAAGAAATGCATTTGATGCTGATTCAATTTCTCTAAGTTCTTTTATACCTTCCATAGATTCAGCTAAAGGTTTTTCGACTAAAACATACTTATTCTTTTTAAGGAATTCCGCCGCTAAACTTAAATGAGCATCGACCGGGGCAGTAATTATTCCTGCGTCAATATGATCAAGAAGGTTTTCATTAAAAGATTCAAAAGGCATACACCCGGTTAAAGCCGCAGAAATTAAATTTCTTCTTTCTGCAATAGGATCCATCACGGCAGTAATTTTTATATTGTGAAATTTTTTTAAAGCTGGTAAATAGATCCTTTCAGCAACCCTGCCGCATCCGATGATTCCAATTTTAATAATTTTGGATTCCATTTCTCTTAAATGATATCATCCTTTTTTTTGTGAATTTTTCAAAGATATAGTTGCAGACGAGGATGACATTTCTGAAAGGAATTTTCGATTCCCCTTTCGAAATCCATTTATCCAGGCAGATATTCCAATTAAAAGAAAGGGGAAATAGAAAATAATTCTCAGCAATCCAACCGGATTCCATTGTAAAGTTCTTATTGAAATGTAAATTAATCTTTTGGCTCCAAGAAGAATTGGATAAAAATAATTCTCCTTTAGTCTATCCTGGGAATGTGAAGTTTTTAAATTTAAATATCCTTTGTAAAATCCAAAGCTCTCATGATGTTTTATAAACTCAGAATATTCTTTTCGTCCGCTGTGTTTCACAATCATTTTTTTATTAAAATAAATTTTACCCTTTTGCAATGCAAATTTACTAAAATTTGTATCCTCAGCTATTTCAACATCTTCCTGAAATTTTCCTGTTTCATCAAATAATTCTTTGGTAATTCCAAAATTACAGCCGGCAAAATGAGCAATATTTTTCTGTGGACGACGTTTTTGAAAATCAGAAAAAAGGAATACGTTATCTATTGAAGCAACCGGATGAAAAGGATATAAATTGATTACCGGACCAATCACAATATCATTCCCATTTTTAATTGAAGAATAACATTCAGAAAGCCAATCAGGCACAGGGATACAATCGGCATCTATAAAAACAAGGAGATCTGCTCTTGAATATTTTACTCCTAAATCCCTCGCTTTACCCGGGTACATCGTAAGAGAAGATGAGATCACCAGTACATCATTTATTGAATTAATCAAAAGTTCTGAGCCGAGATTATTTCTACTTTCTACAATAATAATTTCAAATTTTTTTTTAATATTTTGTTTGTTAAGACCTTCCAGGCATCCAGATAATTCTTTTTTATCTCCCCGGAAGGGTATAATAACTGATATCTCAGGTAAATTCATTCAAATTTTGGTTTAAATAAACTTAAAAACCCGTGTACCTGTGAAAGAATTATATTAAATTCTCCCAGGTATATTTCCTTACAAGCAATTAGCAAAAACCTAAAGGGTAATATCAGGTAAATGATCGAAAGCTGGAATATATTGGCGTGCTTTCGAAAGAAATAAAAAAAATTTTTAACTTTTGAATATTCATATTCTCTAAT
Source organism: uncultured Bacteroidota bacterium (assembly GCA_963782475.1). GTDB lineage: Bacteria > Bacteroidota > Ignavibacteria > Ignavibacteriales > Ignavibacteriaceae > CAVQBP01. Next base: position 246,385 of record CAWAJW010000016.1, on the reverse strand, counting down.
TGCCCTGCCTCTTCCGATTTTCCCGCCTTTGTGATAAATAACTGCTTTAGGATTGTAAAGAATTTTATAACCTAACTTCCCCGCACGTAACGAAAAATCAACATCTTCCCATCCATAAGGATTAAATTTATCATCAAAGTGACCAACTTTATCAAGCAGATCTTTTCTCACCAGGCATAATCCTCCGCAAGCGGGAATAATTTTTTCATGATCAAACTGCCCTTCATCTCTGATTCCGCCCCCATAATCACTTATGCTCCCGGTGAAAAAATTGATGTAAATACCTCCAGCATACTTGATTATTCGGGGCGAATCCATTACATAACATTTAGGCGAAACAATCCCGATATTTTCATCTGAACAAAAAGATTTTATCATTTCAGATAATGCATCGGCTTCTATAGTTATATCATTATCAAGGAAAAGAAGATAGTCATAATTAAAGTATTCATCGGCATATTTTATTCCCAGGTTTCTTCCTCCCGAAGCACCTGCATTTATCCTACTTTCTATCAAATGGACGTCAGGATAATTAGCTTTTACAGCGTCAGCTGAACCATCATTTGATCCGTTATCCACTAAAATTATTTCAAGAGAAGGGTAACCTAATTTGCTCACACTATTTAAACATTTTAATGTATCTTCTTTCTTATTATAATTCAGAATTATTATTACTGCCAGCTTTTCCATTAAAATGTTTGGTTAGTTAATATATTGTCCTAAAAATCATATCAACTTATTTATTTCAGGGAAGATTTTAACTTTTACTCCTTAGTCCCGTGTCTCCCTCAAGAAAGCTTATTTGATAAAATGCAGATTGTCTAAAGAAATTTGTATTATACTTATGTTAAGATAATAATTTTTTTAATTTGATTTTTTGAAACTTTTGCAAGTCCTGTATTCTACAAATGAATTAAAAATATTTTTTCTAATTATTTTTTTCAGTTTCATAAAAAATCTCATTAAATATATTGATTTTATCATTAGAATAGCTGGCTTTAATCCATTCAAGATCACTTTTATCCGGAGGTATTAAATCCATTATCTCATTTAGAGTAGTTTTTAGAAAGGAATTTATATCTTTTTTAACCAAAGCGAATTTTTTCCCCTTTAAATCCCCGGAATAATCTCCGATCCCTTCGGTCATAATAATACAATTGCCGGTAGAGAGGTATTCAGCAATTTTAGTTGGTGAGGCAACACGGTTAATTATATCATTTTTCCTGCAAATAACTCCTAAATCGCAAGCATTATATACTCCAAGCAGATCTTTTTCATATACCGATTCTATAATAAGATTATGAATATTAAATGATTTTGATAAGCCAATTGCTTCTTCTTTATCAAAAGTTAAAAAAATAAATACGCAATTTCTCCCCCTATCCTGTTTAGATATGTTGGCATAAAACCGGAATATCTCGAAAGGCATCTGATATTTGTTCATTGAGCCTGAATAAATAAACAATTTTTGATGGTCTTTTACACCAAGCTTTTCCCTGTAGATTTTACCTAATTTTTTATCAACATAAAATTGATTGCAGTTATATGCACAAGGATATACAACTATCGGCTTTAAACCTGTTTTAAATTTATTTTTTAAATATTTCTTGAAATGACCTGATACGACGGAAAGTGAATCAGAACCTGAAATTATTCTTTTCTCCATCCACTTAAGAATTAAAAAGTTGAATACTCTTTTGAGAAAAGATGAATTAGAGTATGTCAACTCTTCTTCCGCCGGAACACCCCGTAAATTCAAATGCAGGTACGAATTATTCAGAGATTTCTTGAGAAGGAGCCCGATAAATCCGCTGAAATAATTTTGCGAAAAAATAATTTTCCGGCTAAATAAGGATGATTTCTTTCTTATCTTTTTTAAAGTCTGAAAAAGGCTTCTAAATGTTTTCCCGTTAACATAAATTATGTCTAAATGAAGAAAATGCTTCTTAATTAATTCTTCCATTTTTTTCGTTTTAATTTTAATATTCTGGTCATCTGAATAGTTATGTCTCGCGGATACGTACGTACTCATAATAACATGTTTGAAGTCAATAACTTTCTTTTCATACAGGTTTTTGATAAATCCCAATTGATGATTTTCAAACTGCCGGGAATTATCCATACTTTTAGAACCTAAGAAAATAAAAACCGGATCGTTCACCTTAACCTCCTTCAGTAAGGTAAAATGAAACTATTTTTTAGCAGCTCGTCTTGCTAAACTCGGGATACAGCATATACAAAGACTTTGAAAATGATTCTGCTTAACAATACCGATTAATTAAGCTGAAATGCAGAATTAAGTATTGAAGAAATTAGGAGTTGATAAACATGAAAAAAAATTAAATAAAATAAATAGAATTTTTAGTGAGCTTGCTATAATTTTTTTACGGTTAGTTTTCATTGAGTAATTCTGATAAAGTTCCATGTATTGCCCTGTTACCCGCTTCCAGCTGAAAAATTTCTCAACCCTGCTTCTTGCGGAAAGCTGAAGATTTCTAATTAATGCCGGATTATTGACTAATTTAATAAGAGAATTCCGTATTGCTTCCGGATTTTTCGGTTCAATTAATAAAGCCGAATCGCCAACCACTTCCGCACAACCGCTATTGTTTGTTGTTATTATTGCGTTTCCGGCAAGCATAGCTTCTAGCAAAACAATCGGGAAATTCTCGCTTTCAGAAGTGAAAATAAATATCTCCGATTCTTCAAATAATGCTTTCAGCTTTGCTGAACGGTTATCGATATATCCTAAGAAGTTTGCATCAAGTTTTAATTCTGCAGCCAGGTTTTTCAAAGAATCTAAATAAGGGCCTTTACCAACGATATTTAAAACATAATCCAGTTTAAGTCCTTGAAATGCTTTAAGTATATACTGTACTCCTTTTCGTTCAAACATTCTGGTTACTACTAAAATTTCTTTTTTCTTTTTGGGAGATGGTATAAATCTTCCTGTGTTTATTCCATTTGGAATAATTATTCCTTCAATTTTTCGGTTAACAGATCTGAATACCTCTTCCAGACTATTGCTTGGAAATACTATCTTTCTTGTTGAATTAACAATTATATTCCAAACCGGTCTAAGAATCTTATGAAGAAGTTTAAATCTGTTAGGATTATAACCGGGCACGTCTGAACCATGTGCGGTAATAATATAATTTAAGCCTGTAAACCGGTACAGCAAAAAAGCTAATATACCATCGGGGAAAATAAAATGAGTATGATTTATAAGGTATTTGTTTTTTCTACAGAGTCTTAAGGCAACTGGGAAAGCTAAAACAATGTACAAAATCATTTCAAGAAAAGTACACATGTTTTCCTTCACCCTTATACATTTTACCCTGTGTATATTTAGATTGCCGATTCTTTCAAAAGCCGGTAGATCCTTATATCCCATAGTAACGAGATCAATTTCGCATTCTTTTTGGCTGAGTTCATTAGTTAATCCATATACAACCTTTGCACCTCCTCCTCCAATTGGAGGGTATTCATAACAAAGCATTAATATTCTAATAACATACTCCTTATATGAAGTTCAAAAAATTTCTTGCAAGATTATGAGTTTAAAATTATAGATGTTGTGAAAAAGAGCAATTTTTCCTTTAGGCAATTTTTTTTGTGACATTTAATACTGCTCTTTTTTTAAAAAATAGAGGGGTTATGATCCACCAGTTTAATTACATATTAGAGCATAATATTATAATCTCAATCCGGAAATATTCAATGTATTTTTCTCGTTAAATCCCCCTCATTCTTCATTCAAATCTACGATTTTACCATTTCTATTTTTTTTAGAAACAATAAATTCTTTGAACTCAATCAATCCCCCGGCAACTGATGATAAAATATTGCGGAAAAAGAATAAAAATGAGAGAGCCATAGAAACATCTGATTTTATCCCGAAATGGCCCAAAATGAATACCAATGTTCCCTCCCTGATTCCTAAACCTGCAAATGATAACGGAAGCATAATTGCAAGAGCCATCACCGACCGGATCCAGCCGATTGACCAGATGCTTAAATCAATATTTAATGCTTTTGAAAAACATAAAAAAGAGACTATCCCGATCCCGTGATATAAAAAGAGGAGTCCGAAAATTTCAAGATGATCTTTTAGGCGTAAATTGCTGAAGCGGCTCATCGAATCGGAAAACTTGCTGATTGCATTTTTTACCATAACTGGTAACGGTATAATTAATAATGATTTTTCTAAAAAACTTAATACGGATTTTTTAAATAGGAGGAAATATATAATAACCAAAACAACAAATAATATTAACATGAGTATAAAAATTTTTTGATTTCCAATCGAATAAAGAACGGGGAGTGAAAAAAGAATCCCGATAAATACAGTCATCAAAATTTCGAGGAAACGGTTTAAAACAACAACCGCAGCAGCGGCAGATTTCCCCCCGAACCTAGAAAATTTGTACCATTTTACAGCCCCGGCTGAAAGTATCCCCGGTAAAAAAAGGCCGTAAAAACTTGTACCAAGATGTATTTTCAAAATTTCGAAAACAGATAAATCTAACCCCTGTATCCTGGTAAGGTACCCGGTTTCCAAGGCTGAGAAAAATATTACTGGAATTACAAGAAGCAGTCCGGATAGAAACATATAAAGATCTGCTGAAAATACAGAGTTAATGATTTCATTCAATGGTATTCTTGAAAAAAGAAATGCAAGCAGAATTGCAGATAAAATAATTTTTAAAATTAGAATTAAGCGCTTATTCATCTTATCTTAAATTTATTAAGGATGAATTCGTATAAAAAACCTGCCGACTTCGTCTTTTCCCCGGCCCAGAATACAATAAAGTAACTAAGTTTTGAAAAACTTTTGTAATCAAAGGGTCCAATAAATCTTTGCCATAGGATTAAAAACCATTTTTTCACCGGGTATTTTTTAGCATAATCATCCCATAAAAGTCCTGGTCCGAATCCAACCTTTTTAAACGAATTTTTTAAAGAATACAATCTGTAAATTCCTGTCCCGCGCTGAAATTTATGAATTAAATAACGAAATGGCTCAATTCTTTTCAAATGTCTGACGTTATTAAGAACATAAACCAATTTAAAATCATACGAACGCAGCGTCAGAGCTAATTCAATATCTTGAGATATTCTATTCCTAGGATTAAATATATGCCCGGTTTGTTTTTTACATTCCTCCAGGCATTTTCTTTTGTACATACAATTTCCGCCGGTACCGAAAAAACCGTTCGGATTAATTACAACTTCTTTGGGGAAGTTTCTCCTTTGTCTAATTTCATCGAGAAAAGGATCATCTTCGGAATAGTTGCTGCTTACTCCGTCAGCATTATATTTATCTATTTCATTTATGAAAATCTCCAGCCAATTTTCTCCGGGGACATTATCATCATCAAGAAATGCAATTAAATCTCCTTTCGATTTCTCGATGCCCTCATTCCTCATTACACTTTGCCCTTGCCGGAATTTATCTTCCATAATAATAATTTCATCAGGTTTCCTTGATTGATTATTTAAGGCGTCTATGACTTCAGGCAAAGAACTCCTGTTGATAGTCGGTATAATTACAGAGACAAAATGATTATCAATATGTGATTCCATATAATTTGATAACTTTCTAAAAAGAATCCTTCAGACTTGATTATTAAATATAATTGAAGAAGCTATTTAATCAGATGATCCTGTTTATTATTATTCAAAGTATCTTTATATATTTTAATATGCTGTTCTATGGTTTTATTCAGCTCATAATTCTCCAGTACATACTTTTGACCTATTTCACCTTTTGATTTCCAATTATTTTCTTTTAATAGATTTTTGAGCCCAGCTGCAAAGTTATTATCTCTTACAAAATAACCGAACCTTTCCGCAATGTTCTCCGGGTTTACAGAACTTAAGATTGCACATTTGTAAGCCAGCGCCTCTAAAAATGAATTTGGTAATCCTTCCCGAATAGCAGGGTTTACAAGTATCCAGCTCTTTTCTAAAATGGATGATATTTTATCAGTCTCAAACTGATTAATGAAACCGGTAATTTCAAGGTTCCTTAAATTTGAATATTTCTTCCGGAGAGATATTTCGAAACTTCTGCTGCGGCTTTTGCCAACCACAATGAACTTGACCTCAGGAAACATTTTAGCCATTTTAAAGAATATTTCAGGCCTCTTTCTCCTATCCATTCTTGAGATAAAACAAACAAGCGGGTCGCAGGATTTGATTATTTCTTTTTCAGGAATTCCAATTGGAGTTGGAAGAAATTCACTTCCTTTTTCTAAATGGTATTTACTTTTTACTTTTGGTTCAAGAAATTTTGCAGTATAAAAAACTTTAGCAGATTTTCTTACAGCATGTGAAACCAGGAAATTGTTTTCAAATATGAAATTTGATAGAACCTGAAGTATATTTGCTGAAGGGTAAAGAAACTCGACTAACCAATCAATAAAAGTTCTTGGATCTCTTGAAGTTATCAAATGAATTTTCCCGGGTAATTTTTTCATTGCAAGGTAAGTGATAAATGAAGGTTCTTCGGAGTGATAGATATCAGCATTACAGCCTATAAGTAAACTTTCAGCTGAAAACGGATTTGATTTTGAAAATCCGAATACCTTTATACCGTCCAGAATTTCAAACATTTTCTGATTTTTCTGTTTAGGCACCACTGCAAATATTTCAATATTCCTTTTAACTAATTCTCTCCCTATTGTCCTGGTAACACGGCCGAACCCGCCGAATTTGTCCCAAGCAAATATTTCCATACATATGAAACAGATCTTCATTTAAATTTACCACTTAAATTTTTACAAATCCGGTTTTGATTAAATAATCCCAACTTCTTTCTCCTTAATAACATTATTTACAATTTTATTATATATCTCTATAATTTCAGAAGCTATAAAATCATAGTTAAATTCTTTCTCAACAAATAATTTTGATTCAGATCCCATCGATATTGCAAGAGCTTCATCTGAAAGAAGTTTTTTTATTGCTTCTGCAATAGATCGTTCATCTTTCTTATTTACCAATAAACCATGTTTGCCGTTTTCTATAAATTCACTTAAACCTTCTTCTTTGCATGCTATAATAGGCTTTCCGAAGGACATTGCTTCCCCATAGACTGTTCCGCATGCTTCATCCCATGATGGAAGAACAAATATGTTACACCATGACATAATATTTAAAACTTCATCATGAGGTAATTGACCGGCCATTTCAATGTACTGATCGAGCTTAAGATGCTCAATCAGTTTTTCCAAAGATTTTTTTCTTACCCCGTTCCCGGCAATAATGCATCTGATATTTTTAAATTCATCTTTAAGAATATTGATTGCTTTAATGAGAAATTCATGCCCTTTTCGTTCAATCAGAGAACCAACGGAAAAGATAACTTTTTTATTTCTATATTTTTCAGGCTTTATTTGGAATTGAGAATGTAAATTAGTTAAGACAGAGCTTCCGGGATCTCTTATTACATTCACTTTTTTTTCATTTGTCAAAAATTTTTCAATTGTCCCGGCTATTTTTCTGTTAGGAGTAATAACAGCATCTGCTTCTTTTATAATTTCTATATATAATTTTCTTCTTAATTTATGTTCTAATGCATTAGATAATCTATTTACACTTCTTTCATGCACAATAAAAGGAATTTTATACATTTTTTTAATTTCATAACCGATATAACCGCCAGGGTAAATAAAATTACTATGGACAGCTTCAAAAGGATAATTCTCCATTATTTCTTTTATCACCGGTTTAATCGAGCCAATTAAAAAAGAAGTTTCGAAATAAGGGAAATGATTATATAAAAATTTAATAATAAAACGATTCGGATAATGGGGGCATTTAGGATAAAAAATATTTATCGAATCAATTATAAATTTAGAGGGAACCTGACGCCATCTCTTAAGGTTATTAGTAAATGTAATTAGACGCGGCAGCCAGGGAGTCGGTGAGAGTACCACAACTTCAATCCCTTTCCTTTGGATTGCATAAATTGATTCAAGAGCCCATACACCTAAAGTCATGTTATGGGGACGAGGGAAATAATCTGAAATCCAGAGCACCCTTTTAATAGAATTCATTTACGGATAAATTAGGAATTATTATTAAAAATACCCTGTAAAACCTTTCCATCCATTCCCTCGGGAAGAGGTTCATTCATTAAATTAAAGATAGTCGGCGGAATATCCATAATTGACCCGCCAATAGAATTATCCTTTTTAATTTTATCACCGTTTGCAATAATAAAACCATACGGTCTATGAGCCCCGGATCTTTCATGCAAATTTTCTCCCGAGACGGACCCTATTTTCGGTGAATAAACCTTTCTTATCGGATTATTCCCATCCCATTTTAAAACCAAATCCGGCAATTGATCAAGATATTCTCCCTTATGCAACTTATGTACGAATATGATCTCGTTTATGGCTTTACTGTCGGTCTCTTCATTAATTAATCCTTTAAATCCTCTGCAAGCGATTCGCACAGCGATTCATATTCTCCGGGATTAACTAATCCATTTGGTTCCCTTCCTTTTAGATTTATTCTGATTGCCCCGTTAAAATCACTTGGAAAACAAAATGCACGGCTGTGCTGCCAATCGTTACCAAGGTTCATTATATAGCATTTCATATTATGCCACAGTTCTTTTGGAATAATTTTCTTACCGTATTCAATACTTTTAATCAATCCTGCGGGCATTTTACTTTTTAAATTTCTTACTGCATGCGGACCCCAAAGTACAGACGGCATATATTTTTTTAAGCTATAAATATCTGATGATTTATCCTGTTGGTTTCTCCTGGACACACCAAGTCTTCTAAGAATTTCGGGAAGCAAATGGGAACCTGTAAAATTCGGTCCCATTCCCTCAGGAGAAATAACCAGGCATGTTGAATTATTATTTGATTCTAATATTTTCCCAATTTCCTTATCAATTAAAGAATAAATTTTGAATACTGAATCCCCTAGAATGTTTGCTAATTCTTTGTCAAATAAAGGATGTTCATTATCCATCAAATGGAAAAAATTGTGCCCCACACAATGAGTTTCCGCAAAAACTGTTATAAATAAATCCCAATCTTCGCGATTTAAATAGTACCTGGTTAATTCACCTTTCTTCTTAATTCCCAGGACCAAATCGTCAAAAAACTGCTTCAACTGGTTTGCCCCTTTCGGGATATATTCATCACAGTCAGGAGCCGGGTATCTCCCAAATTTCCTTTTCACATCTTTCATTAGATCTTTAGGGTAAGAGGAAGAATTCCATCCCGGTGAATGAGCTCCCCAGGCCACCAATTGTATACCGTTTATTCTTGCAGGACCAAATCGCGGGATATCAATTAATGCTATTTTTTTATTACCGAGATGGAGCCAAAATGGTTTACGCTTTATAAGATTTTCTTTCCCCAGCCTTATAATTTTATAGGTACCGCCAATCATTCTCCTTGAACCAATAGAATTATGTTTAGCAGGTGAGGTTCCTGTAAACATCGTCGGCCAAACTGTTCCGCTTCCTATATCGGCGGAGGAATCCAATTTTCCGAAAGAACCGTTTTTTATTAATGAGGAAAGTACCGGAAGACATCCTTCACCGGTCCATCTTTTTATTAAATGATAATCAGCAGAATCCAAACCGATGATTAAAAGTTTACTTTTCATTTAGCTGGTTAACTCCTTAAATAGACGTATAGGCAGATTAAAAAAATTTAGCTAAAACTTCTGAATTTGACCAGGCTTTTTCTTTTAAATGAAAGGGCATTTTCCTCAAGAATTTTTTTAGTCAAATCCTTATTGATCAAAATTTTATCAATTGCCGATTTCATCTTTGCAAAAGATAATTCTTTCCAATCAAACACATAGCTCTGCAATCCGCATCCATTCATATATTCCTCCATCCTCGGTTCATACGAAACTGCAATAATCGGAGTTGAAACAACAGTCGCAAAGATAGCAGAGCCTAAACGCGAGGCTAATATCATTTCTGCATATTTAATTATACCGACAATTTCTTGTGCTCTATATCTTTTGCTTAGAAGAATTAATTTATGCGGATCGTACATCATACCTCGTAAAGTTATTGCCATCTTCTCATCCTCTTCATATTTTGGATGCATCGGAATTAAAACCAGCTGGTGTGTTTCGCTTAAATAAGATATGGTTTTTGAAATACAGATATTCGATTCATTAATCAGCTTTGAATTATAGCCATGGCTTTTCTTGACCCAGCCGGGGATTTTATTATGGATAAACCGGGTAGTTATACAAATATATGGTCTTGATACATCAACTTTTTCCTTCTCTAAAATTTTATAAATATACTTTTTATCCTTAGGAGGTAATACAAACCGGGGGTCAGCGAATATTTCCACTTCTTTATTAATATTTAATTTCTTAATTGATTCTTTTCCAACAGGCTCACGGACGGTTATTGTATCCATACGGTTAAATATATTCTTATAAATTGAACGCCCCCACCATGTTCTGAATTGAAAAGCTGTCGCCGCATAAGCTATAACAGGCTTACGGAAAAATTTGCTTATTGAAAGAAGGCTCCAGCATACCAGTGCCTGCCGAAGTTCTTCATAGAATGGACCTCCGATAAAAATAAAAATATCTGTTTTATACAATTTAAAAATTACTCCGGGTATATTTAATGTTCTGATTGATTTTACCTTGTAATTTTCATCTTTAAATAATTCAATCATTAATGAACCGAATTTGGAAAACAGCGTAATTTCCGAACCGGGGAAACGATTATTAAGAGTTTTTACAAAAGAGATCACTTGGGCTTCATCCGCCACTTTAGTAAGGGAAGTGCCCCAGACACAAATATTTTTCATATAAATTACCGATAAAGTGGAATATTTTAACTGGTACTAAAATGTTTTTCCTGCTTGATGCTGTAATTAAATGAATATACCTTATCAAGTTCTTCATTTGTAAGTGGAGGAGCAGAGAGAGAGTTTAGGTTTTCTTCCAGATGATCTTTATTGCTGAAGCCAGTTAAAGCCGCCGACACACCTCTCTGCTGGAGAACAAATTGTATAGCGCTTTGAGCCAGGGTTCTGTTTTTAATATTAAGAAATTTCAATTCTTCAGCTCTTTTTCTTCTCTTTAAAAATTTATTTTTATCATAAGCCCATCTTTCTGCCTTTGTAGATGAATTATGATTTGACAATAATCCTTTAGCCAAGGGGAGCCTGGCAATTATTCCGACATTTTTTTCAACCGCCAATGGCAATAATTCTGATACCGGTTCCTGATCGATCAGGTTTAATTCAATTTGCAAAACAGAAACACCGGGAAGTTTCAAACTAAGAAAAGCGTGTTCTAATGAATCGCAGGAAATTCCATAAAATCTAATTTTACCTTGAGATTTTAAGATTTCAAAAGCAGAACAAAATTCCCCGGTTTCAAGGATTTCCTTTGTCGGGTGGTGCAGTAAAAGAACATCAATATAACTGGTTTGTAATCTTTTTAAACTTCCTTCAACAGTGGTTATAATAAAATTACGCGAAAAATTATGACGCCTTTGCGATTTATAAATTTTAGGTAATGCATATTTTAAGGGATCCAGAATATTTCTAACAGGATTAAGATAGGGTTTTATTTTCTTTGCAATTATTCCTATGGCAGTTGAAGTAGTGCCTGCTTTTGTCGAGATGATGATTTTATCCCTGTTATTTTTAAATGCTTTTCCAATCAATATTTCGCTTTCCCCGTTGCTGTAATTAGGCGCGGTATCATAAAAGTTGATTCCGCGTTCAAATGCTTTACCTAGAGTTCTTAAAGATTCCCGGCTGTTTCTGTGGTGCAGACTATTACCTATTCCGGAACATCCCATCCCGATTACCGAAACCTCTAAATTTGTTTTACCTAACGTTCTGTATATCATTTATAATAAATTGTTGTTTTATAGAAAGAATTTTTGAAAATTCAGAATCATTTAATTGCGGCGCAATTAAAGTCCCAAGAATTTCCCGCAATTGTTTGGAATTAACTGCACGAGGTATTACAGTTGAGATTCCTTCAAAACTTAAAACATAATGGAGAGCAGCCTGGGCCAAAGTTCTTTTACTGTTTGCAAGAAAATCAAATTGCTTTGCTTTTTCTTTTTTGTATTCAAATTCCTTAACGTCTTTTGCGTATGTCTCTGCCATAATATCGCTGAATTCTTTAGTCAAATGCCCCTGCGATCTTGGATTCCGGGCAATTATACCTATATTTTTTTCTTTTGATAACGATAAAATTTTAGCGGCATATTTGTTATCCAGGAGGTTAAACGTTATCTGAAGAGATGAGATCCCGGGATACTTCGCACAAACAAAAGCATCTTCATTTTCAGAACATGAAACTCCGTAATACCTGATCTTTCCCTGTTGTTTAAGAAATTCCAGAGTGTCTATAAATTCTCCCTCTTCCAGTACTGCTTTAGAAGGTTTATGCAATTGAAAAAGATCAATATAATCAGTTTGCAGCCGGCTCAGACTTTTATTTACGGCTTCAATTAAATATTGTCGTGAAAAATCGGAACGCTTTTGATTTGCCCGCATTAAATGGAACGGAATTTTGAGGTTTCTCAAATATTTACCGAATGGTCTTAAAAAAAATCTTGACTTCAAAGCCAGGATTGCGGATTGTGAATATAATGTTCCGGCTTTCGTTCCAATAATAATTTTATCTCTTTTACCCTTAAACGTACTACCCAGCAATCTTTCGCTCTCTCCTAAGGAATAATGATCAGATGTATCGAAAAAATTGACTCCCGCATCGAAAGCTTCCAATAATGTTTTTATAGTTTCTTTATCATTCTTATAATAAATTCCTCCGCCGATGGATTGACATCCAAAGCCAATTTCGGATACTTTTAATCCGGTTTTTCCTATTTTTCTGTATTCCATAAATCAGAATTTTTATTCATAAAAATTTTATTTATTCCAAAGATTTAAAATTAACAGCAGCAGGTTATTCTGTTAATTGAGCGACTTTTTCTTTTAGCAGACCAGTAATTATTTTTCCTTCCAAATTATCCGGGACCTTCTGGTCTAAAAGATGAAGCCAGGTTGGCGTCATATCAATTATTCTTGTACTATTTATTTCTTGATTTTCAGCAATATCAGGTCCTTTTGCTAAAAGTATCCCATCTGTTCTATGGCTTCCGCTTGTAGGCCAATTCATATTCTCCCTCCATCTTTCTACAAAAATTGAATCTTTATTATTATCCCTTTCACTTGGCATATAGGCATGATTTACGAATTCAATAATTAAATCCGGAGCAAATTCAACATAATTTCCATTATATAATTCCTCACGTTTATATATTTTTTTAACTATATGTTTACCGGTTGCAGGGTTAATTAGGGTCAAAAATTTTTTAATAATATCTTCCCTTATGCGATTATAATCACCTGGTTCAACAATACCATTAGGATCTCTTCCTTTAAGATTGATGAAAATATCTCCTTCTTTTCCTCTTGAAAAAGCGAATGTTTTGGACCAGTCTATATCAGATACTGCAAGATAAGTTTGAATCCAGCTTTTAAGCCAATGCAAATTTTTATTTGCAAAGAAATACCATGATTTAGGAATAAGGCCCTGGATATTTTTTCTTATTCCGGATACTTTTGAACGGGTAGAGGACTCTTTAAATAATTTTTCTTTACTATCTATACTGTTAGAATTATTTATTTTTTTATATGTAAGAAATCCTTCTTTCTGAAGCCAGGTATTTATTTGAATTCCAGAAGTAAGCGGTCCCGCTCCGCACTCTGAAAAAAGGATTATGTTTGTGTCCTGACCTGCTGCATTTATTAAGCGATCCAGCGCTTTATCCAATGATTTATATGCGGTTTTAATAACATCTTTATAAATATTATTTTGCATTTCCATATCTTTCCAGAAATAATGCTGGGTTATAGCTGTAGCACTATAAAATGTCATAAAAAAATCCCAGCTTTTATTTTCAATCAAATAAGTTAAAACATCTGTTTGTTTTTTAACATCTTCCTCTATCAAAGTCAGATAATCTTCTTTCTTTCTTCCACCTGGAAAAATATCTTTTAATCTGTATCTCCCGAATTTTTTTATTATTTCGTCATAAATATTATTAGGATAAGCGATGGAACGATGAGCACCGGGCGCATCCTCTCCCGAAATCATAAAGCCTTTAATTTTCTGAGGCGGAAAGGTAAACGGGATATTTACTATTCCAGAATTTAAACCGTTTTCACTCAAAATATTCCAGATTGGTTTTGATTTAATCTGCGAACCGTTAATCTCCTTGAATTTCCCATCGTTTCCTCTTTGCCAAAAATCAAATAATCCATGATACCCAGGATTTTTTCCGGTTACAATATTGCCCCACATTTGTGGAGTAATCATAGGTACAGATGATTTCAATCTGCCGGTTGTTCCTTCCTTAAAGAATTTTTTAAGTACCGGGAGTTCACCTTCATTCATCCAGGGAATGATTAAATCAAAAGTTGCTTCAGCAATGGAAACAACTAGGAGTTTATTTTTAATAGGCATATGCTTTCTCTTTAATTAATAAATCATTATAAATATTAATATGCTTCTCGACAGCTCTGTTCAGTTCATAATATTTTTCGACATAAACTTGACCTTCTTCACCTTTAATTCTCCATATATTATTTTTTAATAAGGTTTTCAATCCTTCACTAAAGTTATTGTCCTTTACAAGATATCCAAAACGTTCGGTAACATTCTCCGGATTAAGTGAGCTTAAAATTGCACACTTATGTGCAAGCGCTTCCAAAAAAGAATTGGGCAAACCTTCCCGTGCAGCCGTATTTATTAATATCCAGCTTTTGTCAAGAATCCTTTCTATTTCATCGCTTTCAAATTGATTGATAAACCCGGTGATTGTTAAATTTTTTAGCGAAGAGTATTTCTCGCGAAGGTAATTATCATAATTATCATTTCGTCCTTTGCCAACAGCAATAAAATGAATTTCAGGGAACAACTTTACCAGTTTAAAAAGAGTTCCGGCTTTTTCCTTTTATCCCACCTGGCTAAGAAACATACTGTGGGGATCTCTGCTTTTGTTATTTGACCAGAAGGTATTTTAATAGGAGTTGGTAAAAATTCAATCGAACCATTTAAAGAATATTTCTTAATAGCTTTCTTTTTAAGGAAATCTGCTGCGCTGAATACCTTGTCGGCTTTTTGAACGGAATTCTTAACGAGGATGTTATTCTCAAACAAATAATTTGACAAAACCTGTAGTTTGTTATATGAAGGATGGGTAAACTCCCGGAACCAGTCGCTGAATAATTTCGGATCCCGGGATGTTACAAGATGCATTTTATGAGGCATTTCCTTAATAGCCAGATAGGTAATAAATGAAGGCTCTTCGGAATGATAAATATCGGCATTGCACATCTTAAATAATTTTAACGCATGAAAAGGATTTTTTTTTGGAAAACCGAGTACATTTATTCCGTCTAATACTTCAAATTCTTTCTGTCCATTCCTCCTTGGAATGACAGCGAATATTTCAATTCCCCGTTTTACAAGCTCTCTGCCAATAATTCTGGTTGCACGTCCGAAACCGCCATACTTTCCCCATTCAAATATTTCTGTACATAAAAAGCAGATTTTCATTTAGTATAAAAGCTTTTAATTTTAGTTAAACTTTGCAATTAGAACAGAATAAAAAGGTTTTAATTCTTTTAAAAACTTTTAAACTTCCCTGGTGTTTTGAGCCTCTAATATTCCTCAAGTTTGTTTAAGATATACTTCTGGATACTTAAATGAATTTAAGGGTGTTATTGTTCTTTTATAAATTTCGATATGTTCCCGGGCTACAGATTCCCAGCTGAATTTATCCTCAACTCGCTTCCTTGCTGAAAGCTGAAGCTCTTTTATGAGATTGGTATTATACATTAATTTCAAAAGGGAATCTTTTATTGCTTTTGAATTGCGGGAATTGATTAATATAGCTGAATCACCGACGACTTCGGCGCAGCCGGTATCATTTGTAGTAATAATGGCCATACCGGAAAGCATAGCTTCAAGAAGAACAACCGGGAAATTTTCTGATTCCGAAGTAAATACAAATATCTCCGATTCCTCATAAAGTGCTTTTAATTGATCAGAATCATTATCAAGGTATCCTAAAAAATTAACATTTAAATTATTTAAATTGGATAAACTTTTTAGTGTATTCAGATACGGCCCATCGCCAACTATATTTATAATATATTCATGTTTTATTTCTTTTAAAGCCTCCAAAAAATATTGGACTCCTTTACGTTCAAACATTCGGGTAACGATTAGAATTTGTTTTTTCTTGATAACTTTGGATGAAAATTTATTTAAGCTTATTCCGTTGGGAATTACTACTGTATTCAATTTAGGATTAATTCCTTTTACCATATCTTCTAAATTTTTGCTCGGTAAAATTAATTTTTCGGCATTTGAAGCGATTCCCTTCCAGAGGGGCAGAAGAAGTTTATGAAGCAATATAAATCGGTCAGGATTATAACCGGGTACATCGGAACCGTGGGCAGTTAAAATATAAGGAATTCTTTTAATCCACTTTATTAAAGCAGCTAAAATACCGTCAGGGAAGATAAAATGAGTATGGTTTATAAAATATTCATTCTTTCTGCATAATTTCAAAATTAAAGGGATCGCTAAAATAATATAAAGGATCATCTCAGGATAAGTGCAAAGGTTTCTATTTAACCGGATACAATTAACCCTATAGATATTTATGCTGCCGATTCTTTCGAAAGCAGGCAAACCTTTAAATCGCATAGTTACCAGGTCAATTTCATACTTCTCTTTATTTAATTCATTGGTTAAACCATGAAC
The DNA here is from genome assembly GCA_963782475.1 of uncultured Bacteroidota bacterium. GTDB lineage: Bacteria > Bacteroidota > Ignavibacteria > Ignavibacteriales > Ignavibacteriaceae > CAVQBP01. The sequence continues at coordinate 229,564 of CAWAJW010000016.1, read as the reverse complement.
TACTTTGGCACCGCCGCCACCAACAGGAGGGAATTCGTAACAGAGTATTAAAATCTTTATAGTATTCCTTGATATTAAGAGAAATTAAAGGGAAAGATGTTTAGGAATAGTTTACTTTTATTGTTGAATAAGATATTACTTTAACTATAATTTAGGTGTGAGGAAGAGCAAAATGTAATTTTCCTCCCGAAGTAAAAAATTTATCGAAAACGCTGACTTCAAGTCAAAAATCTGGTTAATCTATTTGTAATTCCGGCAATTCTCCTTATAGGATTTATTAATCGAGCATCTTAAAAAAAAATGTGCGGTATTATTTCATCAAAACATATCCTCCGACTTGTATACCATTACTCCCAGCGAATGTGGGAAGTTTTTAACGGAGGAGGATTAATTTCTTCGTATCAACAAAATTTCCTGCAGGAAGTTCTTTATTTACTATCGTTACAACTTCTTCTCCCAATATATTGTAAACCTTTAATGTAACCAACACATCTTTCGCAATCGCAAATTCAAAATTAGTTGTCGGATTACAGGGGTTAGGATAATTCTGACTAAGTCTGAATTCTTTTGGTATATTGTGCAATTCTTTATTTACCCGGGTGATAATTAAAGGCTGACTGAATTCAGACGTGTTGCCACTAGTATCAATGACTATTGCGGTAATATTTATTAGCATTTGAGCTGAATCAGCAATTTCAAATTTAAAATTACCGAGACTATCTGTCTTAGTTTCTCCTAAAAAACGGGCTCCCTGGTGTGAGGAATCAGTATATACTTCTACTGTAGAATTTGGTATTGAGGTACTTGTAACTGAAGCATAGTTTGCACTTGTAATTACAGGCGGTAATAAAAAATTATTCCCGCCATTATCAAGTATTATTCCCGATGTTATGTTATTTGCAATATATAATTATGACTAATTTTATTCCTTACAGAATTCGTATCGGTAACATATATACCTACTTTGTTAAATCTTATATTATTTCCCAGGATTAAATTATCATGAGCTTTTCCACCTAGATATACACCGGTCAATTCATTCCCCAAGTTACTATTGGTATTACATATTTACCCTTCACCTGCAAGTTTTTCACACCGGCTTTTTCATCATCCTGTTTTTTCCAAATATTCCGGTATTCTTACTGGTACCTAAATTGAATCCTCCATTGGACTAAAATGGAGAGAAAATGAGAAACAAGTTTTTGCCTGTTTTTATTTTGATTTTCATATTTTCAATCAGGCCGGTCCTTTCACAACATACATATTATGTATCTAAAGACGGAAAAGACTCAAATAACGGGTTCAATATTAATAATGCTTTCCTGACCCTGCAGAAAGCGGCAAATACGGTTTCTGCCGGCGATTCTGTTATAGTTTTGGATGGTAATTACACAGGGTTTGATATAAGAACAAGCGGAATGCAGAATTCACCCATTGTTTTCAAAGCCGTAAATCAAAGTGTCGTAATTGATCAACCAAATTCTAAAACCAATGACGGAATAAATATTGAAAATGCAGATTGGATTGTTATTGACGGATTTGAAGTAGTCAATCAACCCCGGGCGGGAATTCGTGCAGTTGTTTCTGATTTTATTATAATAAAAAATAATTACTGTTCACAAAATAACTATTGGGGAGTCTTTACAGGTTTCACCAATAACATCCTTATTGAAAATAATATTTGTTCCTATAGTGTTCAGCAGCACGGCATTTATGTTTCGAACAGCGGGGACAGACCTGTAGTCAGGAACAATGAATGTTTCGGCAATAACGGGTGCGGAATTCAGCTTAATGCAGATGTATCTCAAGGCGGGGACGGCATTATCAGCAACGCAGTAATCAGCGGAAATATACTTCATGATAATGGTACCGGCGGAGGCTCAGCTATAAATCTTGATGGAGTTCAAAATTCAGTTATTTACAATAACCTGATTTATAATAATCATGCAACCGGTATTGCACTTTTTATGATTGACGGGGCGGAAGGCTCCAGAAATAACAAAGTATATAACAATACCATTATAAATCCGGCCGATGCAAGATGGGCGATGCTGATTAACAGCGGTTCTACCAGTGATACTTTATACAATAATATCTTTATTAATCATCATAATTTCAGGGGAAGCATTTCGGTTGATGCTTCTTCCATTAATAACTTTTTTAGTGATTATAATATTGTCGTAGATAGATTAAGCAACAATGACGGAGAAACAAACATGAGCTTTGCAGACTGGCAGAAACTCGGCTATGATCTTCATTCCCAGTTAGCAACCCCCGAAGACCGGTTATTTGTTAGTTCAGCTTCAGGTGACTTTCACCTGATTGCAGGAGCTCAGGCAATTAACACTGGTACTCCACTCGTTTCGGATATTGTATTAAATGATATTAATGATATATCCCGTCCGCAAGGAAATGGTTTCGATATTGGCGCTTATGAATATTCAGTTTCAACAGGAATAGCAAAAGAAGAGGAAGTTACGGATAATTTCCGGCTTTACCAGAATTATCCGAATCCATTTAATCCTTCTACCAAAATAAAATATTATATACCTAAAACCAGCTTTGTATCACTAGTAGTCTATAATATATTAGGTAAGGAGATCATAACTCTGTTTAATGAAGTACAATCTCAGGGTTTTCATGAAGTTACTTTTTCAACGGAAAATATAGCCAAAGGGGGTCAATTGAATACCGGCAATGCCTCTGGTGTTTACATTTGCAGACTTTTAGCCGGAAACTATTCCGCTTCAAAAAAACTAGTGCTTTTGAAATGATAAATTTGTAGAATTAATGATTATTTCCGATGTAAATTTGTTTCAATGCACAAGGCGATAATACTTCCTTCATTATATTTCTTCTCTAGAAGTAATTAAAATATCATCACTTTTGATCCCGGTCTTTTTCATTATAAATATCAATCTATATTATTTCAATTAATTCGATGGAGGCGCTATGAAGTATTCACTTTTCATACTATTAGGCTTATTCATATTATCCGGCTGTTCAAAAAAGAAAGAAAATAATATAAATGAAAATACAGCCATTGTCACTAAAGAAGTAACCTATTCTTCGGATGGCACACCTTTGAAAGGATTTTTAGCCTATGATAAAAATATGGAAGGAAAAAAACCAGGAATAATTGTTGTCCATGAATGGTGGGGGATGAACCAATATGCAAGGCATAGAGCGGAAATGCTTGCCAAACTTGGATACATTGCATTGGCAGTTGATATGTATGGAAATGGAAAGATAGCTGAACACCCTGATAATGCAGGCAAATTTTCTTCTGAAATAATGCAGCATATGGATACTGCCAGAGCACGATTTGAAGCCGGTCTTAAACTGCTTAAGGAACAGCCTCAAACAGATACAGGCAACATTGCAGCAATTGGCTATTGTTTCGGCGGCGGTATTGTTCTCAGAATGGCTCTTGAAGGCGCTGATCTCAAAGGAGTTGTAAGTTTTCATGGAGATCTGCCGACAGAACCTGTACAGAACCCCGATCAGGTTAAAGCAAAAATCCTCGTCTGCAATGGTGCAGATGATCCATTTAACCCCGAGAAAAAAGTTAATGCTTTTAAAGAGGCAATGGATAAAGCAGGAATAGATTATAAATTTATTAATTATCCCGGAGCAGAACACAGCTTTACTAATCCTGCCGCGGACAGTCTTGGGAAAAAGTTTAATTTGCCTTTAGCTTATAATAAACAAGCAGACGAAAAAAGCTGGGAGGCAATGCAGCGTTTTTTTGATAAAATATTTCATTAATTAAAAGATCACTTCTTAACAGGCGGCATCTTCATTCTTAAAAAATGTCGCCTAAAAATAAAAGAAGTTAAGAAAAGGGGATGTAATTATTTCTTTTGCTTTTAAATAATTTAAAATCTTTTATATATTTTTAAATATGAGCGGTAAATTATATTTAGTTTCAACCCCTATAGGTAATTATGAAGATATTACTTTTCGTGCTATAAGAATTTTAAAAGAAGTTGACTTTATTATTTGTGAAGAATTTAAAGAAGCAAAAAGATTGCTGTCTAACTACCAAATTAGAGAAAGAATTAACTTCACTTAACGAACATAATGAAGGTGAAGTTGTAAATAATATAATATTAAAGCTATCGGAAGGAAAATCAGCAGCACTTATTTCAGACTGCGGGACTCCTCTCTTTTCAGATCCCGGCCATTTACTTGTGGAATTATGTATATCACAAAGTATAGATATTATACCCATTCCAGGAGCTAATTCTTTAATACCGGCTTTAACTGGTTCCGGTTTAGATTTTGAAAAATTTTATTATTACGGATGGCTCTCTCCTAATAGACAAATAAGGCGAAAACAATTAATCGATCTAAAAAAGATAAAAGAAGTTATCGTAATTCTTGATACACCCTACAGATTAAAGAGCCTGATGACAGATATTGTTAAAGTTCTGGGGAAGAATACAAAAACGATTTTGGCATTCCAGCTTACAATGAAAGATGAAAAATTTTTTAGGGGAACTGCGGAAGATATATTAAAAATTGCGGAACAAAGAAATCTTAAGGGTGAATTTGTGCTTATATTAGATCATAAATATTGATCATGTTTTCATAAAGCTAGTTCGATTTTATTAATAGCGCCACATTTTCAATATGAAATGTAACATTATAAAACAAGGGAAAACAAGAGAAAAAAAAGATTAGAAAATAAGCTATATTCAAATAATTTACTTGCTTTTCTTTTCCCTTAGTTTTTCATCTTTTACTTTATTTTGTTACCCACTTGTTACTTTGAAATTATTTCGCTACATTTTATAAGTAACAAAAATAAAATATTAACAAAAACAAAAAAGAACCATGCAAGTTTATTTAAGAAAAAAGAAATTATCAGATGGAAGGCAATCACTCTATCTGGATATTTACAAGGATGGACAAAGGAAATATGAATTTCTACAGCTCTATATTAAAAGGGGAGACGCAAACAATAAAGAAACTCTATCCTTCGGTCAACAAATCCGGGACGCAAGATATAAGGAATTGATAAATGATGAATACGGATTTATCAGCAGCCAAAAGAAAAAAGCTTCATTCATTAAATACTTTGAAAGCTTTGTAGAAACAAAACCTAAATGGTCCAACTATCATGGAGCATTGAAACATCTAAAAAATTATGCGAGCCAAGAGGATATTTTATTCAAACAAATAAATAAAGCTTGGTTAAATGATATAGCAGAATATCTAAGTAAAAAAGCAGGGCTCAAAAAAAATACATCATTCATTTACTTTAGAAAAATAAAAGAAGTTATTTATAATGCTTCACAAAAGGGATTTATTAAAGCTGATATTGCAAGGCAAGTAAAAAACCTACCCAAAGAAATAGCAGAGAGGGGATGTTTAGAGCTTGCAGAAATTCAAAAGCTTGCAATAACTCCCTGTGATAGACCGGAAATTAAAAGAGCTTTTCTATTTAGCTGTTTCACTGGATTAAGGCAAAGTGATGTTAGAAATCTAACATGGAAAAACATTCAAGATAATAAGATTAAAATAAAACAACAGAAAACCAAAGGAGACATTGACAATACATTATCTCAAACAGCGCTGAATATTCTTAAGCTGGATAATATTTTGCCATTACCGGATACTAAAATTTTTAATGTTCCAAATGATAGAATCGACAATAAACAGAGCTTTAACAAGATGGTTTAAGAAAGCAGAGATTAATAAAAAAGCATTTTATCATATGAGTAGACATACTTACGCAACATTAAATCTTACATCAGGCAATGATATTTATACCGTATCTAAATTGTTAGGTCATAAGAGCGTAAAAATAACAGAGATTTACGTAAAGATAATTGATGACAAGAATAAACAAGCTGCAAACAATTTACCAAATATTGAGGTAAGTCTATAAAAATAGTATTATCGCGATAATATTTCACTTAAAGAAAAAAGGGGAAACTAAAAAAAGGGAAAAAAGAGCGGAAACGAAACAAAACAAACAAACGAGCAGTTAATTATTTTTTTTACTAACATTTCTCAAAGGGTAATATTATGAATCAAGCCATTGTTTACAACCAGCCCATCACCGTCCTTAACGGCTTAATAACTAAGGGCGATATATTAGATGTGGATATAACTGCAACGACGTTTGAAAAAAATAATGTCGTTATGTGTTCCCTAAAAAATAAGAGAGAAATTTTTTGTAGATTCCATCCCGCTATGTTCGGAAATAAAAATATACGCTCGTTTTATAAAATTGTAGGTATTACAAGATACCTATAGAATCAATTATCTTAAATCCTTTATCCGTTAAGCCCGGGTAAAGGATTTTTTTTCTTGCTCAAAAACTATAAAACTCATCTGGTCGAATAGTTGATTTTTACGCTTTATTCGCACAAACATTGCGTTTCATTTCACACCACAGGTTTTTAATTTCAGCATACGTTTTTATTTATTGTTCTTAGAAAATTTTGAGATTTGCTCCCCAACAAGCGAAAAGTTTAAATGGCTTTGGGTATTTGTTGGGATACTTCAAAGCCATTTTTTTTATATCTAAATTCGGAAAAGGTTCAATATGGATGATGAAATTTTAGAAAAGTTAAGCGGCTTAATTGAGGCACGTTTACAAAAAAGTGAAAAGAAAATGTTAGATTTTACAGAAGCCTCTGAATATCTTGGATTATCAAAATCGTTTCTTTATAAATTGAGTCATTTCAGAAAAATTCCCTTTTATAAACCTAATGGTAAGAAGATATATTTTTCTAAAAGCGATCTCGAAGCTTACCTACAGCAAAACAGAATAAAATCTTCCAGTGAACTTGAAAGCGAAGCAATCAATTTTCTTATGTTCAAATCAAAAAAGAAAGGTTGAAAAATATTATGTTACAAATCGTCGATAGATGTACCAAGTGCCATAATTCATGCAAGATGCAATCACAAACGCAAGCCAGGTTAATCGATTGCAGGAACTATATTTCTAAACGCTCAAAATCAAATACAGGCGATTTAAGGCATGAAAAAATAAAAAGCCATACATCATATAGGCTTCAAGATAAAAGCCTCTTAAATCGAAATTCACATACTGATTTTAATCAAAATTCTCAACTTTCAATGACAGATTTATAAAAACGTAGTTCGTTATGGTGCTAAAAAATTGTAATTAAAAATTAGGGTAAAAAATGATGGATGATAATAATCGGGAACTTGAAATCTTATCGAAAAAAATAAGCGAGCTTATTTTTATGTGTGATAGTCTGGATAAAAAAACCAAACAGCGGCTCAATTGGGTTGTAAAAATTCTTTATGAAGTTTCAGATTCAATAAGCGAAGCAATTGAGGGGGAAGATTAAAAGGCATGGCGGATATTTATTGGATTAGGATTACAACTAATTTTTTTAATGATGAAAAAATAAAGCTAATCGGAAAACTTCCTAAGGGTGATTCGATAATTTTAATTTGGTTACATCTATTGACCTTAGCCGGAAAACATTACAGCGGTGGATATGTTTCACTTGGAATTCCTTACACAGAAAAAAATCTTAGTATTGTTTTAGGTAGAAGTTTATCTCTTACTCAACTTGCACTTAAAACATTTTTAGAATTTGGAATGATACAAGTTGATGAAAAAGGAATATTCATTTTAAATTTTGATAAGCATCAGAGTATAGAAAAGTTAGAAAAAATTCAGGAAAATAATCGGGAAAGACAAAGGAGACATTATAATAAAACAAAAAATTCAGTTCAAAATAAAAATAACCTAACGTTAGGCTCACGTTATTCTAACACTACAGAGAAAGAGATAGAGATAGAGATAGAGAAAGATATTAATAATGGTAGCTTCGTAAACTCCGCTACTGTTAGCGATAAGAAAAAACCTTTTGAGTTAGAAGTAATAAATCTTTTTTTCTATTGGTATAAGTTTTATCGTAGTCAAGAACATCCCAAGTTAGAACCAGACCAAGAACAAAAAATATTGAACATCATAAAAGACCATGATTATCACTTGGATTATGAGAATATGATACATGGATATTTTCATAAAAAGTTTGGCAGGTATTGTGATTATTCTGCTAACCATTTCTTTACCGAGGGTGTTTTAGCAAATAGATACTTTGAAAGCAAAAGAAAACAGCAAGATTAAATTTTTCATTTTTATAATCACTAAAAGAAAGGATAGACAATGGATAAAGTTAGAATCGGTTCACTCGTGAAATACAATCCGCCGGATTTGTCTTCGGTCATTATTGGAAGGATTGAAAGCAAAGATAGCAATGAAATAAAAATCAATGCTCAAACTCCGCACAGCATTACAAATAGTAGTGTTGCAACATTAACGGTTAAAGCAGAAAATTTTGACCGCATAATTGTTATAGAATATAATTTTTATTTAATAAATATTTTCAGAAAGGAAATATAAAATGGACTTAAATGATGTTAGAAAATTTTTTGATGAGAACAGTACGAATCCAGAAGTATCTAAATACAGATTGCAGCTTATGGAAATGGGACAGGTAAACTTTTTGCAGGAACTGGCTGCAAAATATGACAAGCCTAATCCCTTTAAGGCTGAATCGTATAACTTGACAGTACAAGGATTTTTACTCAGAGAAAACCCTACGATGTACACAGCGTTAAAGAGAGCAGCCAGACCGGATACTAATCCCTTTAATCCCGCTACAGCAAACTTGACAGAGCAGGCGAGATTGTTCAAAGAGAATTACACATTATATTCTGATTTGAAAACCGCTGCTGATAAGGGAGAATATTAGTTAATTGGACAGTGCCAAGAGCCCGCATCTTTCTTTGGTGCGGGTTTTCTTTTTATGCTAACACCGATTTGAAGCAACTAAGATTAAAAAAGTTTTTCAGAAGTTTTCCATAAAAAAAAAGAAGTTTTTGAATTCCCATAAAAAAGAGTTTTCCGCAAGTTTTTAGATAAAAAAGAAATGCTTAATATAATAGCCTCTATTTCTCTCATAAATCACTTCCTTGGCATTATTTCAATAAGAGCCAATTTATATACCTATTAATTATATTGCACTTACCCAAGGCACATAATTATCCTTAAAACCTAAATGAATTTTAATATTATTTGTTACCTATTTGTTACTTATAGGATTCTATAAAATGCTAACGCATTATAATACAATTACTTATAAAGTAATGCTACATTTTCAATATGAAAAGTATGTGGGAACATATCAACAGGTCTTATTCTGATTAGCTTGTATCCCCCTTCAGCAAAGAGTTTAATATCCCTAACTTGTGTGGTTGGATTGCAGCTAACATAAATTATTTTTTCAGGATTTAAATTTACCACATCTTCAACAGTATTTTTATGCATCCCACTCCTGGGAGGATCCACTATAACAACATTGGGAGATAGCAAATTATAGCCTTTTACAAGCGGAAGAAATGTTTTATTCAGATCGGATATAAAAAATTTGACATTTTCAATTTTGTTTAACTTTATATTTTCTTCAGCATCTTTTACCGCGGTTTCAGCACTTTCAAATGCATAAACATTTTTTGCAGAACCAGAAATATAAATTGCAATTGTTCCGGCTCCGGAATATAAATCGTAAACGATTTCGTCCCCTTTTAATTCAGTAAATTCCAGTGCGGTTTTATAGAGGTTCTCAGCCTGAATAGTATTTGTTTGGAAGAAAGAATTTGCGCTGATCCTGAATTTATATTTACCAATCAGATCATAAATCAAACCCTCACCATAAAAAACTTTTTCATAATCACCAATTGCAACTGCGGCTTTTTTCAAATTAATATTATTAACAACAGTCGATACTTCGGAGAACTCTTTTGTAACCGCATCCGTATACTCTGTAAATAATTTGTCATCTTCATAGAAGGTAACCAAATTAATCATTAAGTTATTAGTATGCTCCGCTTCTCTTATGACTAAGTTTCTTAAATAACCCCGGTGAATATGTGTATTATAAACCGGAATATTTCTTATCTTAAAAAAATCTCTTGTAAAATTTAAAATATTGTTGCTCAGCTCAGATTGAAGAAAACACTCTTCAATATCCAAAACTTTATCATAAACATTAGGAACATGCAGACCCAGTGCAAAATTATTTTCAATATAATTACCAGATTTTATCTCTTCTTTTGTCAGCCATCTTTTATCCGAAAAAGAAAATTCCATTTTGTTTCTGTAATAAAATACTTTCCCGGATGGAATGATCGGTTCGGTAGTAAAGTTGCTGAATCCGCCCATTCTACTGAAAATTTCTTCAACTTGCTTTTGTTTAAAATCCAGCTGTTTTTGGTAGTCAAGGTCCTGCTGTTTGCAGCCTCCGCAGTCACCGAAATATCTGCACCTGGCTTTTATCCTGTAAGTCGAAGGAGTTATGACTGTTTCCGTTTTCGATTCAGCATAAGACTTCTTAATCTTTTTAATTTGGGCTTTAACTTTATCGCCAGGATATGCATTATCCACAAATACAATATATTTTAATTGCTGCGAAGAAGAACCCGGTATAATTTCTTCCTTATTAATCTTTGCAATACCTCTTCCTTCGAAAGCATAATCTTCAATACTTAATTCAATTAAATCACCTTTTTTCAAATTCAAATTTTCTTCAATATTAAAACTTTAAAACCAATATGGATATTACCGCCCAATTTTAGGTAAGCATTTGATTCATGGCTTATCTGCTTCAATAATCTTTTATTATAACTTTTTTCTTCAGCTGAAAGATCATTAGATTTTTCTTTTAATAAATTGTTGCTTAACTGGTAAAAATCCTTAAAAGTATATGATATATCATTTGCAAGAATAATCTCAAAATTCTTTTCATTGTAATAGTTTTCAAGTTCTTCTGAAAAAAGAGGTAAGATATTGGAATTATTCCAGATATCCTTCACAAATTGAGGCGGCGACTCCGTTAACTTTACAATTTCACCAACACAGAAATAACCTCCCGGCTTTAAAATTCTTCTTATTTCCTTTATTATTTTATTCCTATTGGGGGATGAAATTGAAGCTTGGGCATAAACCAAATCAAATAATGAATCTTTAAAGTCTGTATTATCGTACCCCATCATTTTTACAGAAATTCCTTTTGACGAGGTTAGATTTATTCTTGCTCTTAAAAGAGAATCTTCATCCTGAACCAGCATAATTACTCTGGAGGCCTCTCGAGAAAATATTTCTTTTGAAATTCCTTCGCTTCCCTCTCCTAGAACCAAGACGGAAAGATCTTTTACTTCAATATTTTCAAGTAAAACATTTAACTGCTTATTTGTTCCCGGTAAAAAATAATCTTTATTCATGGACGTACTTTGATGAACTCAGCTGAATTTCAAATTTTGGAGTTACAATCTTTTTTAAAAAAACTATTTTAATTCAGTAAGAATTTCTTAAAATAAATATTTTAATTGCTATTGAGACTTTCTAATTTAGGTTCATTTAATTAATCATAAAAGCCAAATTGATCAATTTATTCTAATTATAACTACTCTCCGGTTTTTAGCTCTTCCTGCTTCAGTTGAATTATCAGCAATAGGATATTCCATTCCCATTCCGAAAACTTCAAACCTATTTCGGGTTAAACCCTTGGAAATAAAATAATTCAAAACTGATTCGGCTCTTTCCCTTGAAATTTTGAGGTTGCCTGCTTTACTGCCAACATTATCGGTATGACCTTCAATTCTCCATCTTGAAATTGGGTTTTGTTTCATTACTTCTACAAGCTTATCCAATTCATGGTAAGCAGAAGGCAACAAAGTTGAACTGCCGGAGGCAAAATTTGCACCCGAACTTAAGGTAAATTCTTTAACTTCTTCCTTTATTGGGCAGCCATCTTTATCCACCTTCACTCCTGCAATAGTATTAGGACATTTATCAAGGTAATCAGGAACCCCGTCTTTATCTGAATCCAAAGGACAACCATCCTGATCAACTTCTACATTGGGAGGAGTATTACCGCATTTGTCCTTAAAATCCGGTATACCATCTCCATCAAGATCATAAGGACAGCCGGATTTATCAACGGGAACATTCTTTGGTGTATTTGAACATAGGTCTAAATAGTCGGGAACTCCATCCCCATCTGAATCCAAAGGACAGCCGTCATTATTAACCAGAACATCCTTCGGGGTATTGGGACATTTATCTAGATAGTCAGGTATTCCATCTTTATCAGAATCAAGCGGACACCCAAAATCGTCAACTTTGACACCCGGAGGAGTATCCCCGCAAAGATCTTCTGAATCATCTACACCGTCACCGTCGCTGTCCCGATTAATAAAAAATGAAAATGAAACTCCTGCAAGTACGTTTACAATAAAATCCTTATTTGTTCCAACAGCTATATCATCAAGATAATCGCGTGAACCAAGCTGCACGCCGCCAACCATGTTAAAACTTAAATTATCTGTTGCAAGAAATCTTATTCCAATTTCTCCTAAATAATTTAGCTCACTTTTCTTATATATTCCTGATTTACTATTAGGCAGCTGTATATCGTTTTCTCCTCTTGGATCAAACCATGTGTATGCGGCACCGGCAAATAAATAGGGAGTTACAACATCACTGAGAGATAACGCATAAATTAAACCGCCTCCTGCAAATTCAAAACTTGTTCTAAAGATTGTTGGGTTATAATTTAAATCTTCGCCCCTAATGTAACCGCCCCCGCCCATTGCTCTTATACCGAAAGTGCTGGTTGTAAAAGAGGGGAAAAAATATTCTATCGAACCTCTTCCCATGTAATCGATTTTTTTATTTTTATAATCTGTAAAGCCGAGGGTCGCTCCAGCCTCCATACTCAAAACAAATGAACCGGAAAAAGCGGAATATTTGTTCCTATGAAGCTGTTGAGATAAAGATATCCCTGCAAAAAAAAGAATTAACAGAAAAGTAAAAATTTTCATTTAGTGGTTTCCCTTTTTTGTAAATATAGTATTACTAATTTAAGAGGATTTTGTCGAATTGAAAAATGCAGTGGTTTATATAAATAAGAAGGGAATGCAGATTTGCATTCCCTTCTTATAAGATAAGCTTTATAAAATTAATGCTCCGGAATTATTTCGACTCTTCTATTCATTGCCCTTCCTTCTGCTGTTTTGTTCGACGCAATAGGATTGCTTTCCCCCATTGGAATTACCTGAAGTCTGCTGCTGTTAATTCCCTGGCTTATCAAATAATCTGCAACCGCCTGAGCTCTTTTTCTTGAAAGTTCCAAATTATATGAATCAGAGCCGATAGAATCAGTATAACCTTCAATTCTCAATTTTGCTTTCGTATCACTCTTCATACTTTCTACGAGATTATTCAAAACAGGATAGGCATTTGGTAGCAGAACAGCTTTTCCTGATTCGAAATTAGTATCCCCACTCAGACTTACCTTTACAGTATCTCTTTTAATTACACACCCTTTTTCGTCTACTTCCTCTCCTTTGGGTGTATTAGGGCATTCATCCTTGTAGTCCGGTACACCATCACCATCGGAATCTTTAGGACAACCCGTCGCGTCAACAGGTGCTCCTTCCGGAGTATTAGGACATTTATCCTGATCATCGAAAACTCCATCATGATCCGAGTCCGGGCACCCATTTTCATTTACTTTCATACCCGGAGGGGTATTTGGACATTTATCATATTTATCGGGAACCCCATCATGGTCTGAATCAATTGCGCATCCATTTTCATCAACCGGCATTCCTGGTTCTGTATTAGGACATTTATCTTTATAATCCGGAACTCCATCATGATCTGAATCAATAGGGCATCCGAAATCATCTACTTTAACTCCAGGAGGTGTATTTGGACATTGATCCCTGGAATCCGGTACTCCGTCCCCGTCTTCATCTGTTTGAGTAAAAAATGAATATGAAAATCCTGCCATAGTCTGAATCAGCATATCATTACTTCCATGGGGCGGCAGTCCATCCCAGTGATCACCTGAACTGAATTCTGCTCCAACATTTACATTGAGACTAATTTCATCGGATAACAAGAATCTTAGACCAAGCTCTCCATGGTAATCTACACCTGTTATTTTAAAGCTTCTTGGTCCGTAACCGTAAGGAAGGGTAATACCGCTGTTGTCTTCAGGGTTTACCCAGCCATAAGATGAACCTAGAAATATATAGGGAAATAAACTCTGTTTAATTGAAAATGTATATGATATTCCACCCCCAATTCTCGTTATAGACGCTCTGAATTCAGTTGGGTATTTCTTGGAATCTTTCCCGCCGACATATCCGGCACTTATAAACCCTTTTAATCCAAAAATGCCGCTGGATGTTGTCGGGAAAAAATATTCCAATGCACCCCTGCCGACTATTTGAGGTTTTGTATTAGAGTAATCGGTATAACCTAACGTCATTCCTACGTCCGTACTAATCATTAAGGTTCCGGAAAAAGCATGGTGCTTTTTTCGAAGAGAATATTCTTGTGCATTGCTGATAAAAGAGGTGAATAATATTATGCTCAATAGTATAATAATTTTTCTCATAAGTTTATCCTTTTTTTGGTTTAAGAAATTATCTATAACTCATCTGTTTTGAATGTTATTATAAAAAGATATGAGAACAATTCCTATAAGCTGTGATTATATTAACAAATAATATAAATATGTTTTTAAATATATTTTATTCCTGTTTAATTACCAATATGATGGAACTATTTCGAATATTATTATATCAAGTTCTAATATTAAAGGAGACGCGGTTAAAAAGAAGGTATGTTTAATTTTTACTTTTGAAAGGTATTGATTTATTTACAGCAAATATTTCCCTTATTTAAGCAATAAAAATTTTTTGGTTGCGATATAATTTTTTGTTTTTAAAGTGTAAAAATATACACCGCTGGAATGGCCATTACCGTTAAAAGTAACTTGATATGTTCCCGCCGCCTGTTCTCCATATGCAAGTGTTGCAACTTCATTCCCTAAAAGATCATAAACTTTTAACGATACAAATTCTTTTTCCGGTATACTATACCTGATTTTTGTTGAAGGGTTGAAAGGATTCGGAAAATTTTGTTCAAGCCTATAGGTTAGTAAATTCTTTTCATCTTCAATTCCTGTTACTGAACCTATTGTAATTATTTTATTCGGCGCAAAATTCCACTGATCTCCGGTATTTTGGCCATTGAAATTAACACTGTTTCCATTGGCATAAATTGTCTGCACCCCGGGTATTGAAGGAGCGGTATAAGTAAAATCAAAAGTAACTACTCCTGCCATAGGAGTTTTTGGTAAAAAATGTGTCAATTCACCATTTTCGAGTCTTAAATCACTTGATGCAGGTGATAAAGAACCATTTGATACGGAAATATCTGTCCCGGCAGCTTTTAAAGGTCCGCCCGAAATTGTAATCGAATAATTTGCTGTTTGACTAGGCATTAAAGTGTCCGGACCGTTTATTGTAACAATAACATTTGTTGAAGGGTTTAATTCGTGACATGTACACCCTGGAGTATTACCCTTTTTTGTTACCCCGGTAATTCCAGTTGAATATGCGTATAGAAGGATAGTAAATGATAATGCGATTAGCAAAGAATAATAAAGTAAATATGCATGATTATAAATATTTTTCATTATAAATATGAAGTCTCTAAATGAATTTATGATTTTATTAGTTTAATAGTTGTATCAATATATACAAAAGGACATTAGTCCTATGCTTATTGATGTGAAAATTTAAGAAAGAATTTTTTTTAAGAAGTTCTATTTAGGGGAAATATCTTTTTTATGAACGCCCATGGAATTGGGTTCCCAATCAAGTCCTTGACAAGGAAGGAAATTCATTGTTGGATGCTTGTCATATTTCATGCAAATTACGGCAGTTTTATCAAAGTGTTTACATGTTGAACATAATGTAGATTCAATTATATCTTTATTTTTCTCTTCAAATAATTTATAATGAATTATTGCAGGATGTATTATAATTACGTAGATGGCAAGCACATTTAAAATCCACCAGAACTGGAAATCAATATAACTTTGAAGTATCCAGATTATAGGAATTAAAACCGCAATCCTGATTATTGTCCAAAAAACAATGATACCCATGATTAAGACAATTGAAGTTTTGATTAAAAGATAAATTAATTATTTTTTCTTAATAAGAAAATACATTTGGCTGTATCATTTTTTAATCTCTCGTATTTATGGTTTTATTAGAAATAAGATCATAATTAATCTTAATATTAACAACCCACTAATTTCTTTCCTGTTAAAAGCAGTTTTTTAATTTTTCAAAAAATTTGGAATTATGGGTGAAAGATAATCCGGATAAAGATAATAGGACGCTTTAAGGCAAGGTACATGGGCAGTAGTGTCAGATGGTTTACTGCTGTTTCGGCTTAAAAAGAAGGTAAGATAGATCAGCATACATTTGAAACTATAGTTAAATAGGATAAATTTCTTAAATTTTTTTTATATTTGTAATGTATTTGAAAAACCGATTATTCGATAGATAAAAATCAGTTTTTTAATAAAGAAATTTATGGTAAATTGTACTTCATTTTGGGGAGCAGAACTTGCTGTTATTTATTTTAAATGTTAATATTGAATTAGAAAGATTTTTAGGTATAATAATTAGCAAATGGATTATTTAATGATTGTGAGCGCGGGTGGTCTCGAACCACCGACCCTCTGCTTAAAAGGCAGATGCTCTACCACTGAGCTACGCGCCCCTAAAAATTCAGAACTACAAATATATAAATTTGGACTTTTTATTCCAAACAAAAATAAACTCATTTATAAATCATGAATAGCATGAATAAAAACTCTAAAATTTTAGTTTGCGACGATGATGAAACGCTATGTTATTTATTAAAAGAACAGTTGCTTGAAGAAGGCTTCGCAGTAGATACCGTTTATGATGGGGGCGAAGCAATTGAAAATATTAAAAGAAAAAATTATGATCTGCTTCTTTTAGATTTAAACATGAAAGAAGTTTCTGGTGAAGAAGTATTGAAGTTTACTTCGGAATATAACTCTTCAATTCAAGTAATTGTTTTAACTGCTCAAACTGAAGTTAGAAAAGCCATTGAATGCATGAAATTAGGAGCTTATGATTATATTACTAAACCCTATAACTTTGATGAACTGCTTTTAACTATAAACAGAGCTCTTGAACATAAAGATTTGATTGTAAAGACTACTATTCTTACAAACCAGGTTAATAAAATACTTCCTCATAATATAATTGGTGAAAGCGAAGAGCTTCAAAGGGTAATAAACCTAGCTAATAAATCTTCAATATCCGATTCAAATATTTTAATTGAGGGGGAAACCGGGACAGGGAAAGAATTATTTGCGGAATATATACATAAACATTCCGAAAGAAGAGACAAACCTTTTGTAGTCGTAAATTGTGCTTCCCTGCCCGACCAATTGATAGAAAGTGAACTATTTGGACACGAAAAAGGCGCATTTACAGATGCAAAATCTACTAAACAAGGCTTGGTAGAAATTGCTCATGGTGGTACATTATTCCTGGATGAAATAGGGGAATTAAGTCTTACTTTACAGCCTAAGCTTCTTCGTTTCCTTGAAAATGGTGAATACAGAAGAATAGGCGGCATTACAAATCTTACTTCTAATGTTAGGGTAATTGGAGCAACTAATAGAAATTTACTTGAAGAAGCAGATAATAAAAAATTCAGGAGAGATTTATTATTCAGATTAAATGTTATTACCCTTACTATTCCACCATTAAGAGACAGGGCTGTTGATATATCTATTTTAGCGAATCACTTTTTAGAAACAAAATCGCCGATAAGATCACCTAAAAAGTTTTCTCTAAAAGCAGAAAAAATTTTATTGAATTACAGCTTCCCCGGAAATGTAAGAGAACTGGAGCATATAATTGAACGCGCTTTGATTTTTGCCGAGGGAGATTTAATTGAGCCTGAAGATTTAAACCTGCCAAGCAGTGTAACTCAATCTGTAAAGGATTCTTATCAACAGGTTAGCAGTGATGATAATGGACAGCAGGAAGCAGTTTTAAGTATGGAAGAATTGGAAAGGAAGCATATTGCAAGGGCTTTGAAGCTGAATAGATGGGACAGGACACAAACAGCATATCAGTTAGGAATTAGCCCGAAAACTTTATACACTAAGATTAAGAAATATGAGATTAAACAGGACTAAATTTATAAATGCTCAAAGAAATCATTTCTGAAAATGCGCTTTCAGAATTGCTGGAACAAAATGGTTCTGGATTAGCTATTGCAGATAAGAATAAGAAAATACTCTGGTTTAACAAAAAATTTAAAAAGAACGCTGGTGAAAAAAGATTAAAGGGGCGAGGAATCGAAGCTATATTTAAAGATATAGATTCACCTTTTTTAAAAAAGCTTAAAAATAAAAAACCTATTGAAATTCCACT
This sequence comes from uncultured Bacteroidota bacterium, assembly GCA_963782475.1. Classification (GTDB taxonomy): domain Bacteria; phylum Bacteroidota; class Ignavibacteria; order Ignavibacteriales; family Ignavibacteriaceae; genus CAVQBP01. The sequence continues at coordinate 211,210 of CAWAJW010000016.1, read as the reverse complement.
CCCTTCCTTAAGTAATTACTTAATTATTACCCCCTTACTTTCCAAAGATAAATTAAACGGTTTTGTTTTGTCGCTTGACAAAATGAATAAGGAAATTCCTTCTGCAATTGATGAATCACCTCAAAAGAATCTTTTGTTTCAAAAAGAATTCCAAAATATTCTTTCTCTTTTAGTTACAGAAAAATCACTGAATTTATTATCTCAATCAATATTAAATAGCTGTATAAAAATTAGCGGCAGCCGGTTTGGAATTATTGTTTTCCATGAAGAAAACCAAAAGTATGAATTCTTATTCAATGACCCGGGTAAATTTTTTAAAGATGAAGAAGATATAAAAAAAGAAATAAGCGTCAATTATTCTTTTATAGTAAAATGGCTTGGCATTAACAAGCGTTCACTTACAGCATTTAATAAAACCCACAATATAGGTTTTAACTTAACCCGGGTTTTGCAAAGTGAAGCTCTGATTATTTCACCCTGTTTTTTTAACAATGATCTCATTGCAACCATTATACTTGGCGGGAAAGAATCTTTTAGCTCTTTTGAGATCAATCATATAGAACAATTTGCAGCACTTTTATCTTTTGCGGTTAGCAGTATAAGGACAAGAGAGCTAAATGCTGCTCTTGAAAACAGGCTGCTGCAGTCACAAAAGCTGGAAACAATAGGGAAGCTTACCAGCGGTATGGCTCATGATTTCAGCAATCTATTATCAAGTATTTTCGGCAGTTTAAATTTATTGAAGAAAAGAGTACCTGAGAGCGAAAATATTTACAGGTTATTAGATAATATAGAAAACTGCTCAATAAGAGCCAAAGATTTAACAAAAGGATTATTATCTTATGGTAAACCAACTCCTAGACGTAAGGAATTAATTAAACCGAATTTATTGATTTCTGAAATATCTAAAGTTATTTCTCAAACCTTCCCAAAAATAATTAATTTGGAAACTAATATAGAAGAGAATCTTTATGATATTTTGGGAAACGGCACTGAAATTTACCAGGTACTTTTAAATTTAAATGTCAATGCAAAGGAAGCAATTGAAGGGAAAGGAACAATATTTCTTTCTGCAAAAAACCTAACAATTGATGAAAAGAATATGATAAATTATCCTTTACTGGATAAAGGAAACTATGTTAATTTTACCGTTAAAGATACGGGAAGCGGGATTGATGAAGAGAATCTTCAAAAAATTTTTGATCCTTATTTTTCTACAAAAGTGAAAGAAACCGGTTCAGGATTAGGACTTTATGTAACTTACGGTATTATAAAGGCGCATAAGGGCCACATTGAAGTTTCAAGCGGTATTAATGAAGGAACTGCATTTGATGTTTTTATCCCGGCTTTTGAACCTTCGCACGTTGAGAAACCTTCAGCAACAGAGAAAATTATTCTTCTGGCTGATGACGAAATGATGCTTAGAGACTTATTAGCGGAGCTCTTGGAATCAAATGGATATAGTGTTATTAAAGTTAGCTCAGGTGTTGAAGCTTTAAAAGTCTTAACTGAAGAAATAAAAGTGGATCTTGTAATTATGGACTATAGTATGCCGGAAATGAATGGACTCGATTGTGTTAATCAAATAAGAAAATTGAAATTTGATATGCCTGTAATACTTTCTACCGGCAGCTTATCTCTTGAAAAAGATTTTAATCCTAAAAAGATGGGAATTAATAGTCTATTATCTAAACCGTACGAATTTGATACCATGCTCGCAACAATTCAACAGTTAATTTAACCCTAAGATTAGTGCCTTATTATCCTTTCTTATCAACATCAATCATTTTAATATTTTTTACATATTCCGAAAAAACCGGCTGTTTAATGGCATGCATCTTATTCAACACATCATTTATCTCGTTAACGGCGACTTCAATATATTCCAATTTTTTTAATATCGCTTCTTTTGATATAGTTTCTTTATTCAGTTCTCGTTTCACAGCAGCTGCAGTTAAAGTAATAAGTGTCAACGGCTGCTTTATCTTGTGGTTAGTAGTTACAACTGTAGCAGTAAAGGTATTTTTCTTTTCTACTTCTAATACCAGTTTGTGAGCTTCAGCCAGCTTTAATGCTGAATTTATACGGGCCAAAAGTTCTATTTGATTGAAAGGTTTTTTAACATAATCAAAGGCCCCGGCTTCAAGTCCTTCCCTGGTATCTTCTGCATCGGATTTTGCTGTTACAAGTATAATTGGGATATCAGCAGTAGCATTATTCGAAACGAGAGTCTTGCATACATCGATACCTGTTACTTCAGGCATCATTATATCGAGAAGAATTAAATCGGGATGTTCATTTATTGCTTTATTTATCCCTGATTTCCCTTCATATGCTGTAATTACTTCATAACCTTCATTCTCCAACCGATCTTGAAGCATAAAAACATTTTCCGGCAGATCATCTATAACTAATATTTTTTTCATTTTCTGGTATTCTAATATTGTTAAATATTTTTTTGAGCTTGTAACTGATTATAATTGAATTTACAGGTTTCGGTATAAAATCTTCAAACCCATGTTTTAAAATAATTTTTTTATCATCACTCATTGCTTTTGCAGATACTGCAAAAACAGGAATATTTTTTAATTTAGGATTTTCTTTAATCCTTTTTATTGTTTGAAAACCATCCATTTCAGGCATCATAATATCCAATAAAATTAAATCCGGAGTCTTGTCTTCAAGCACTTTTAAACATTCAATACCATTTTTTGCAAGGATAGTTTTACAATTAAATGATTGAATCAACTCACGCAAAGTGAATAACACTTCAGGCTCGTCATCAACAATTAAAACTTCTCCGTTATATTTATGATTTTCTTCATCTATCAAATCATTAACAACTTCTCTGCCAATCCCTTCATCTTCATGTCCATGCTGAGAAGAAAATTCTTCCTGTAATATTAGACGATCTCTTACAATTTTTAGAACGTCTAAGGGGTGATTCTTTTCTTTGATGGTAATATTTTCCACAATGGTGTTTAACTCATTTCTTTCACTATCAGAAAATTCCTTTTCAGTGCACAAAATTACTGGAATATTTCGTGTCTCACGATTGGATTTCAGTTGATGAGATAAAGTAATTCCATCTGTAGATTCCATTAATAAACTAATAATAATCAGGTCGGGTTGAATTTCAATTATCCTGTTAAAAGCGATCCTGCCATCTTGTATGGGGTATATCATAACTGACTCTTCGGTAAACTCGGATTTATATCTTTCTATTTCTTTTTCATCAATGTCAACAATAACTATTTTCTTTACTTTCTTTTGCGCAAGGTTTTCAAGTTTGTTAAAAGCAGAAAATAAATTTTGTGCTGATATCGGTTTTACAAAATATTCGAAAGCACCGAGTCCAAAGCCTAAACTTTTATCACTTATTATTGAAATTAAAATTACCGGGATATCTTTAGTAAGGGGATTCTCCTTCAATTCTTTCAAGGTGCTCCAGCCGTCTTTCTTAGGAAGCATAATATCTAAAGTAATTGCAAAGGGCTGATATTTAATCGCAGCGGCAATCCCTTTTTCCCCATCTTCCGCATATACTACTTCATAACCTTTAGAAATTAAATACTGTCCTATTGTATATCTTACTTCCGGATCATCATCAATTACAAGCACTGGGTTTTTTTTATTTCTTTGAAGAACCTCCTGATTTATTTCGGAATTAACTGAATGAAAAACCGGCTCTTCGACATTTATAGGAATTGTAAAACTGAATATAGATCCCTTATCCAATTGGCTTTGAACTGTAAGTTCTCCTTTTAATAAGTCGGCAATTTTTTTGCATATTGAAAGTCCTAAGCCTGTCCCGTTATATTTCCTGGTATTTGTTCCATCAATTTGACGGAATTCTTCAAAAATTATTTTCTGGTTTTCTTCAGAAATACCGATGCCTGAATCTATCACATCAAACTTTAAAATATTACTATCAATTAAAGTGACATGTAATTCCATAGAACCTTTCTCAGTAAATTTAACTGCATTACCAAGAAGATTCATTAATACTTGGGCTATTTTTCCCCGATCAACATTTATATTTATATTCGTATTCGAATGCTTTAGTATTTTAAATTTTAAAGATTTTTTATCTACCAATGGTTTTACGATTGTTTCAATTTCCAGTAAGAAACTATCCAGTGTAACCTCTTCCAGATGTTTTTCCATTTTTCCGGCTTCTATTTTAGATAAGTCGAGTACATCATTGATTAAACCTAATAATCTTCTACTGCTGCTTAAAACAACCTGCAATCTTTCCGTATTCTTCGGAGAAAGTGAGGATTCTTCTAAGATTAACTCTGTAAGCCCCAGGATTGAATTCATCGGAGTTCTTAACTCATGAGATATACTAGCAAGGAATTGAGATTTTAGTAATGTTGATTCTTCAGCCTTTTGTTTTTGGATGGTTAATTCCTCAGCTTTTTCTTTTAATTCATTATGAAGCTGAAGTAATGTTTCGTTCTGCTTGGTTACTTGCTCATTCTGCTTTTGATAATCGTCATTCAAATCTTTTAATTCATTTACCAGGTTTTCAAGCTGCACAAGCGCTTTAGCATTTGTTAAACCGATTGCAAGTTGTTCCTGTATATCTGTTAAATATTGTCTGGCTTCATCCGAAGGTTTATCAATGGCCCCTAATTCAAGTACAGCAATGACGTTGCTATTATAAACAATCGGGATTATTAATAAATCTTTAATCTGTAATAAAAAAATACCTGTTTTAATAACCGGCATCTGCTCAGTAAAATTAAATTCAATAATCTCTTTATTTTTTATTACAGGATCAAAAAAAGATGATTTATCTGCCAATGTATAATCTTTATCTAGTCCATAAGAACAAATTAAAGAAATGTTTTTATCATCAACCGAATAAATTGCTCCAACAGTAAAATTACATGTTTGAATAATTTTTCTTAAGGCTGCTTCAGAAATTTCATTTAATGTAGGATTCTTATTTATTAAAGCTATAAAATCTGAATACTCATTACGTGCTTTTTGATTTTTACTTAAGACATCCATCATATTATTGAAAGCATTTGCAAGCATTCCCTATTTCATCTTTGCTTTTAATATCAATTTTATTAGTAAATTTTCCTTCTTTTGTAAACTCAGTTGCTTTGCTAAGCTGGTTTAAACGTTTCCGGATGTTATCTGTTAAAACATAAGTCAATATTAATGAAAGTATAACTCCTGAAATACCTATCAATATAAGTATATATTTTAAATTATTTTTTAGATCTGAAGCTTCATTTAAAGTTGTGAAAATTAAAAATTTAAATTTGTTCTCTTTTTCGATATCCGGCATTGATTCATATAAAGACGCTAATATATCTGTAGATTCCGTGCTCTGAGAATAAATTTTAGAACTATTTGCTGAAGAAAGATTTTTACTAGCCTGAGATAATGCATAAATATATTTTTGGTTTTGAGAACTATTTGAAATTTCTAATGGGGTATCTTTCCATATAACAGATATTTCCGCACCGGTTTTCTGGGCAAATTCATTCAATAGTTTTTCATTTATTATTCTTCCATAATAATATTCCTCGCCGGTGTGGGATTTATATAATTTAATTACAGCAGAGGGATTCTTTTCTAAAAAAGATTCTAAAGAAAATTCACTTTTAGGTATATTAACATCTTCCTTATAATATATAGGATTCAGGATATTAGAATTAACATTTGATTCAAAAATAAAATCGATATTTTTCCCGGGATATTGCTCGGGTAATTTTTGAAATTTTCCTGCAAACTTTTCATTATTATTAATTAGAAATAAAAAATCATCTTCAGAATTCTGAAGTGTTTCCCTGTATAAATAAGAAAAATTATTTAAGGAATTAGTAAGATATTTGGATTGTTGGGAAGAGAGTACATTGTACATTATTGAGTAAAATGTAAATGCAGAACTGCCGATAATCAATACGACTACGGCAAATGTTATGAAGAGTATTCGGTAGCTGATTTTCATGATTATTCATCTGACTGAAGAACTTTTCTTATTGTTATTAAAAGCTCATCAAAATCGTACGGTTTACTTATAAAGTCACTTGCACCCATTTTTGCAGAATCTATTGCACTTTTAACATCGGCATAACCGGTTAATACAATAACTTTCAACCTTTGATTTCTCTTTTCAAGTTCTTTAAGAACATCAAAGCCGTCATGTTCCGGCATCTTTAAATCAAGAAGCATTAAGTCAACTTTGTTATTTGAAATATAGTCAAAGGCATAAAATCCATTATTAAAATATTCAACATCGTAACCAACCTCTGTAAGTTCCTCTTTTAGAACAGTACAGAGGTTGATATCATCATCAATAATTAAAAGTGATTCCATATTTTATTTTATTTGCTGCTCTGATTCTTCATTAAACTTATAAATTTTCATCCTCTCGCGCTGTTTCAATAATTCATCTTTTAATGGATTCTCGGGACGAACCCCGGCTAATCTCTCTTTTAAAGTAGGTATGAGATCGGCTTTCAATAAAATCACGAGTTCTTTTTTTGTAGTTGTAGTATGGTCATTTCCAAAGATATACCTCAACCCGAAGAACCACCCTGGAAGATCTTTCAAAAATGGTACACCGGTTCTCGTTTTTTGATCTTCATTAACAAACAATCCGCCTATTGCTGTTTCTTCACCGTCTAACATCACGAGTTGTGTGCTGGCCTGTGTTTTATTAATAATTGTTGTAGTTGGATCGGGAACAAATGAGCTTCTTTCTACATCGACATTTAATAAAATATAATCCACACCATCTTCTTTATAAACATAAGGGGTTACATCTATTATTGAACCGGTAGAAAAGAATTTTTCAACCACATTACCTGCAAAATCTCTCTGCTTAACAGAAATATCCTGTCCAACCTGGATTCTTCCTTTTTGTCCATCTCTTACTGCAATATTAGGACTCGCAATAATCTGACCAATACCTTGATTTTCGAAAAACTTAAATACTGCAGTTGCGTGCCCAAAAAAACTTCCTGACGAAAAATCACCATATCCTCCTAAAGCGGCATTTTGCTGACCTGTAAGTGTAGATAGATTGACCGATTGAATCACCTGAAAATGCATTTAATCCGAATCCTTTTCCAGATAACATAGCCTGCCAGTTAAGTCCTATATCTTTTGCTGCCTGGTCATCCAATTCAAAAAATACCGCAGAAATTTTTACTTCACGCACATTAACCGATGCATATGTATCCGGAGAACGTTTCTCTGTTTCTTCACCCTTCTTCTTTATTACAATAACATTATCTTTATCTTCATATACTAATCCTGCCATCTGTACAATAATAACTAAAGCCTTATCGTAACGCATATTTTGGATATCAACACCTATGGGCGTATTGGAATCAACTGTTGAGATAATCTTTTTCCCGGTTGTACTTTCACTTACTTTACTCAATAATTCAATAGCTTTATTAAATGGAAGATCCGATGAAAGCGTAACCAGTTCATTGGGGTTTGTATACTCCTTTAAGTCATTCTCAAGATACTGCTGCGAGAATGCAGGAAGAGCAATAAGCAGTGCAAGGATTATGGAGGTTATAATAGTTTTCATTTTACTCTCTCTTATTTCTTTTTATTTTTATTATCTTCTTCTTTTTGTAATTGAATATCAACCTTATCAATTATGCCGCCTTTGTTTATAATAAAATGTACCAGTTTATTATCATAATCTATTTTAGTTAAATATCCTAAATAAACCGGTTCGCCTTCCCATAATAAGTAAGTATTTCCTTTAGCATCTGAAAGGAAGGCACCTTCAGGAACAAGCGCCAGCAATTTCGCATCCTGTACATCCAAAAGATTATCCACATTCGGAGGTATTTCATTTCTTATTAAAGGATAAAAAGCATCATAAACATCTCTTGTGCGAAGATCATTTTCAACAAGTTTTGCAGTAGCAAACCTATCATTTTGTGAGTAGTACACTTTCACCATCATGTTAAAATTAACATCATAGTATGGAATCCCATCATCATCTGTAGAGATTAAGTTGCTCATACTTATAGATGTCAATTTCTTTAATTCCTTGCTTTGTTCAATTGCATAGATTAACTGGTAAACTTCAGAATACTTACCGCTTCCTTTTAGCTTATATTGATAATAAGAAAATTCTTTATCCTGACCATAATCTGAATATTCAACATCCACATGAGTTTGAGGGGAGAAACCGGAGGTCACATCCGTAACAAAGTCAAAAAATTTAATTGAAGAAAGATTTTGCGGTATATTAAATTCCCTTGAAGCTAGTATAGAATCGAATGATTTCGATTTAAACTGTAGATCTGCGTACTGTTTCGTTAAATTATCTTTATTGTAAGCATGTGCTTTTAATTCATTCAGCTTATCTTTTTCACTTGAAATTCTGCTCCGCTGAATACCGAAAATAAAAATACCGCCGGCAATTAATATTACAAGCAATACCCCTAAAAGGGCTAACGTGTTTTTTAGTTTCCTGTTCATTTCTTTACTTTTTCAAATGTTGTTAAATTAAAAACTGCATTAAATTTATAAACATTTTGTTTTCGGATAGGTTCATAATTAACTGATTTTAATTCTGTTGAATTAACAGAATATGCAAAATCAGTTAATACCCTTTTTGATAAGGCATACCCCGAAAGAACAAGATGATTATTATCAGAATTTAAATTGGTAAGCCAAATATCTCTTTTTCCATCGAAAAAGTCTGATACATGTGCAAGTACTTTAGTCCAAATTTTTGTTCCATTAGCAGCTGAATCTAAAATTGCCTGTGTCTGCCCGAACCCGCTTATTTTTGCTTCCAGATCAGCTATTTTACTCAGAGTTTCCTGATTCTCCCGTTGAAGCAGTGTTTGTTCTGCCACTTTTGAGTTTAATGAACTAATTTCTTTACTATTATTAAGAAACTGCATAGTGAAGAAAAATGTAGCCGCGAATAGTACCGGTATAAGCGCATATCCATGCCATCCGAATTGAAATACTTTTTGATCTTCTTTTACATATCTGGGAAGTAAATTAATTCCTTTATGTGCATTCTCAAGATCATCAAAATAATCTACAGCAACTGCCAAAGGAATACTGAAGCTTGATAAAGAATCCTTATTGCTTTGGCTAAGAGATGAAATATCAATATCATCAAATTCCAGCCTCGAAACATTTGCCTCAGGAAAAGTTCCGTAGAATGATAATATAAGATTCTCCGAATCATCCTCACCGCACACAATTATATTATCAAGTGAATTAATTCCGCCGTTTTCCATTTCGAGCAGAATTTTAGAGAAATAAACATCATATGTGTGAAGATTAAGAGTGCCGATATCCAGAGTTGTCCCGATATGCTGAAGCTTCCTTCCATGCAGAAAGATCAGCTTACTATATTCTTTACCGATATAAACAATTAGAGAGTGGTCTTCAGGAAAGAATTTTTTCCTTTTAGCAATATAATAAGCAAGTGAAATTTCAGAACTTTTAACAGAGGGGATTTTATATGTTCTTTTTCCGTTTGCTCTTGCTAAAGAATTTACAAGCTGAATTGCATGAATATCACTGCTGCTGAGAAAAACTGACAATAAAGATTTATTTGCAAGCTCTATATAACTAAGATCATCTTTACTAACGACAACATTTTTTGTTCTTTGAATATCATCAATTATATCCTGCGTTATTTTGGAGGATTTCTCATCTTTGTTCCCATCAAAAACATGGTAATAAATTGACGGCTCTGTTAATGCAGGGATAAATAAAGATTTATTTAAATTAACGCCTATGAGCTCTGAGCTTAATATGTTTTGACCTGAAGATGTAATTGTCGATGAGGCATCATTCTTCAGGGTTTGAAAGTTTAAATCTTCTCCTTCAATATTTAAATCAGATACACCGCTTTCCAGCTGCAGTGCAGGTTGAAGAACATCGACAGAAGCTGTTTTAAAACTTTTATTTTGTCTTTTTCTTTGTTCACTACAGCAATTTTGGTATCGCTGCCTTCACAATATATGCATATTAATTGTTTCACTTTACACCGCCGTTAAAATTTGTTGAATCCTTGTTTTTTGATTTGCATAAGCAATTGCATTTTCCAAAGAAATTTTTTTCTCCATGTAAAGTCGCTTCAAATCTTGTTCCATTGTAATCATGCCGCTTTTTGCTCCCTGGCTTATCATCATGTAAATTTCACTTGTAGTATTATTCTTTATTGCCGCTTTTACACTTGGTGTTACAATAAGAACTTCTTTAGCCATCACCCGTTTTCCATCAAGGCTTGGAACTAATTTCTGAGATATAACTGAAATTAAAACATCGGCTAAACGGTTTCTTACACGCTGCTGTTCATTAGGATGCACTTCTGCAATTATTCTATCTATCGATTCTACTGCAGAAGATGTATGCAGGGTTGAAAAAACCTTATGCCCGGTATCCGTAACTTCCAATGCAGCCATTATTGTTTCGGGATCTCTCATTTCACCTATAACAATAATATCAGGGTCCTGCCTTAAAGCCTGAACAATACCATCTTTAAATGAAAGAACATCTCTTCCTACTTCACGGTGTTTGATAATGGATATGTCTGATTTGTGAACATATTCAATTGGAGATGCAATAATTACAATATGTGCCGGATCAACTTTATTGTGAGTATTAATAATGGAATCAAGAGTTGTTGATTTACCTGAACCGGTTATACCTGTTACCAAAGAGAGACCGAATTTTATATATGAGTGATTCATTACCCTAATTGCATTAGGATGAAATCCCAAAGAATCAATATGCCTTATTTCAGAGTTTATGGCTCTCATATTAAGGGCAAGATTATCCAGGTCAAAATATGCATCCGCTCTAAACCTGACATCAATTTTTCTTCTTTCATAGAAGAAAGTATAACTAAAATCGAGGTTGCGGTTTTCTAATAACATTTTTCTCTGGTTATTAGTTAGTAAATTTGTAATTAGGATTGCCGATTCTTCATTTGTAAAAGTAGGAAGATCATTTACCCTTTCCTTATTCCCGTAAATCCTCATCCAAATAAATCCCCCGTTGCCATGCCCGCCGATTTCAACGTCGGAAGCATCTCTTTCTATCATGCCTGTCAATATTTTGTTTATGTAATTTCTCAATATCAAACCATTTTCAGGTTCAAGCTTTTCCAGATTCTCTATTATATATTCAATCCTGTCAGCTCCATAGTAGGATTTGGGAATATGTTCAACAAAATTTACAAATGCTGATTTTATTTCAGATTGTTTCAATTTATTTCTTTCGATATTAACTAAAATGTATTTTGCATTCTGTTATTCGTCGGTTGTTCCGGCTAATACTTCCTCAATAGATGTTAATCCGAGCTTTACTTTTTCCAAACCAGACTCTCTTAAGTTTAAAGATCCATCTTTCTTTGCCTGGATACGAATTTTCTCTTCATCTACTTCGATTCCGGAACGAACAATTATCTGCCTTAACTCTTTTGTAAAATAAAGAGCTTCATGAATAGCCATACGGCCTTTATACCCGGTGCCGCCGCATTTCTCACACCCTTTTTCTTTGGCTTCATACACCGTGTAAGTTTTCCATTCTTCAATGTTTAATCCAATTGCTTCCATATAAGCTTCATCATATTTTTCAACTTTTACCTTACAATCATTGCAAAGTTTTCGAATCAATCTCTGGGCTACTATTATATTAATTGCATAAGCTATCAAAAAAGGTTCAATCCCCATTTTATAGAGACGGGCAACTGCACTTGGAGCATCATTAGTATGTAAAGTTGAAAATGTTAAGTGACCGGTATTTGCCAATTTAATTGCAACTTCCGCAGTCTCTTTATCTCTCATCTCGCCCACCAGGACTATATCAGGATCATGACGCAGTATAGAACGAATAGCCTGCTCAAAATTCATCTTATGCCCAATTTTTAACTGGCGCGCTCCCTCAATTACATATTCAACAGGATCTTCAACAGTAAGTACATTAACGGTCGGATCAATCACCTGGTAAAGAGCAGCTACAAGAGTAGTGCTTTTCCCGCTCCCGGTTGGTCCGGTTAATATTACCATACCCTGGGGCTGACTTATTGCTTTTGTAAATGCTTTCTTTGAATATCCTGTAAGGCCTAATTTTTCCAGGTCTCTAATGACCTTTCTGTCATCAAGTATTCTAATAACAATACTTTCGAATTTGTTTTTCAATTCAGTCCCTACCATAGGAAGAACAGAAACTCTAAACCTGATAACATATCCGTCTATTTCACGCTGAATAAAACCATCCTGAGCTCTTTTCTCTTTCAAACCTGTCCATACCTCTTGATCTGTCCTTTACAACTGCAACCACCGCTTCAGGTAATGTTCCTTCCTGAACATGCCAAAGCTGAAGGTTTCCATCAACTCTCATTACTATATCTGTTTTATTTCCGGATTTAGGGACAAAATGAATATCGCTGGCACCTTTTCTAACCCCTTCAACAAGTGCTCCTTCTACAAGGTTTATTAAAGCACTTTTATTTATTTCAGCATCAAGCTCGTCTTCATTTAAAGAATTATCATCGGTCGTCTCAATGTGCATTTCGAAGTCGGCTTCTTCCATAGCTTTTAAATAAGCATTTTCAGGCGGGAAGATTGTCTGAACTATTTTTTCATAATATGATTTTTTTATATATGCTACTTCATATTTTTTTATATCGAGTCCAAAAGCTATTTTAGGAATATTTCTATCGGTAGGATCAATCGCTGCAAGTAATAGCTTATCTTTTATTCTTTCATCATATTTATAAGGAATTATTTTATGTTCAAGTATCTGATGCTTTAATTGATCACCGGCATTATTTATAGTTTTTTTAATGAAGTCTAAACGGTTTGGGGGAATCTCATCAACAGGGGTTTCCAATTGTCTGAAAGCATATAGAATTGCAACTTCTCCAAATATAACATCATGATCATACTTGAAATCTTCAACTAATATCTGGGCTAAATTTCTTTTTAATTTACTCTGATCATTAGTTTTTGCATTTAATGCCTTCTCAAGAGTTTCGGCATCAATAATTCCTTTCTTAAATAAAAGGTAACCGATTTTGTCGGTCATTTCCAGGGACGTATCGAGCATTTATTACCTTGCGTATTATAGGGGCTATCCAAGAAGTAACTTATTGGCTCAAAACCTGTCAGTCTGAGCTTGTCGAAGACTGAAAAACGATTAAAATGTCTTCGACTACCTATACGGTACTACTTTTTAGACAGCTGTGATTTATTAATTAAAAAATTTACACTATATTCCTCTCAACATGTACTGTGTTACTCCCCATTCCGGGAGTTTTAGGTCTTACTGTGGCAGTTTCTGCCGAAACAAGAGTTAATGCAATCATAACAACCATTATTATCATTGCTATAAAAACCTGAACCATTTCAATAAAATTTTTCAACTTATATACTGTTTCACTTTCATAATAATTAGCCAGTTGAAGGGCAGTATTTTTTATTGTACCTGTTTCTTCACCCGAATGAAATCTTGATAATGCTGTTTCAGTAAAAACACCTGTGGCTTCAAAAGCATCGGTTACTCCGATTCCTTTTTTAACCATCAAGGGTATTGCTATATTTTTTATTCTATCTTCAAAATATTTATTGCCGGCAGCTTCGGCAGCAATTCTTATCGGTTCAATACTTTCAGCCGAACCGCTGTAAAGAGTATAGAAAACCCGGCAAAAAACTTCTATCAAAGTTTTATGAATTAATGTTCCGACTACAGGTATTTTTAATAAATATTGGTCCTTTAAATATGCTCCCTGTTTTGTTTTAAAGTAATATGCCAAGACTATAGGGGGTATTATTGTAACTGCTGAAACAAGCAAAATATTACCCATTAAAAAATCACTTATCTTTAATGTAAATGCCGTCATCGGGGGAAGTGCAATTTTGAACCTGATAAATAGTTTAGCAGTTTCAGGAAAGATATATCCAACATAAAATAATACGGCTAAAAAAAGGACAAAAATAGTAACCATAGGAGTAATTAAAGCACTCCTTAGATTTTTTTTGAATTCCTGTCTTCTCTCTAAAAATTTAGCTGTCGCTTTATATATCTCTGTCATATTACCGCTTTTTGATGCCAGTCCAAGCATATAAGCAGTGAATTTTCCGAATACTGACTGATACTTTAAAAATGTAGTTTCACTGTCAGCACCTTTTTTCAGATCATTATTTATCTCTTTTAGAGTTTCTTTTAGAGTTTTGTTTTGAGTGTCATTAATTAGAAGCGTTAATATTTCCTGGTATGCTAATTTTTGTTCAAGCAGTTCGGCACTTATTTTTACGAATGTAACAATATCTGCTGTCGGGGGTTTTCTCTGGAATTCCAGCAGCTTTTTGTTAACTGAAAGAACTTCAAATCCCATTCTTTTCAGGGCATCTTCAACTTCCTGTTTTGTATAGGCTTTTTGTTCACCATGCATAGGTTTATCTTTCCCCCGCCTAACCCTGTACATGAAGGTCGATTTCTTTTCAATGTTTGTAACTTTAAGCTGATTCTTTTCAGCAAGACGGTGAATTTTTTTCTTCCCTTCACTTACAGAATTTGCTGATAAAGCTCCGCTTATTGCCTGTCCATTTACCTTTGCCGCAGTAAACCTAAATTCTATCATAAACACTCTTATTTATATTTTTAATCAATTTTTGCACATTAACAACAATTCTTATTCCAAAATGATTTAATCGCATAATCGGTAAATTTCATAATATTTGTTTATAGTTTAGAAAGATTTACACTTTATTCAGGTAAATATTTTAAATGACTATATTTATGGCTGATTTGAATTTGAATGAATGAAATATTTTTTAGGTCTTTAATCTTTAGAAGGTTATTTGCTGTTTAGAAAGAATTACCCGGAATTTAGATAATTATTATATTTGTGTAAAAATGAAGAAGAAAAAGAAAGTATAATTATAGCTCATAGTATATTTTGAATCGCAGGTTTCCCATGTAAGATATTTTTCTAAGCTAACTTTTATAATTTGTACTTATTTTTAATTGTGATGATTTTCTTTTAACCGGAGTTATATGTTTTCCTATTTCATAAAGACATCAGCTCCGTTGGACCAAACAATTGACTTTAATACATCATCAACTTTGAACTGCATAAAAATATTTTTGTCTTTTAAGGGTTCAAACATTTCTCCGTGCAGTTTATCTTTAAGATCAACTAATTTTTCTTCACCATTACTAAATGAACAATAGATTTTATAGTCTTCTAAATATTTTGCTGACTTCACTTTTATTAAATAATCCATAGCACTTCCTATTATAAGGGTTTTAATTTTTTTTAATGGGTACATCTTGTAAAATTCTATTCCAATTTTCGATTAATTCTTCTTTATGTAATCTAGCCCATGTTTTTACAAAACTATTAGTTCGAGCTGGTTAATCACCGGATTTTAAAATAAATAAAACTGCTCCTGAACTCAATTTTTATAACCGGCTTTACTCATGCTTTTTAATAAAGATCGGTTATGGACGAAACTGAGCTGCGGGGCACGCGGTGTTCGTAACTCAGAACTCCTGTCCTGAGAAAAATATCATTGCAAGTAAAATACCTTAAACAAATTAATTACATATCCATTTGTTTCCGCAATAATTATTAATATTTTCTTGCTTGATGAGCAAATTATTGCTTGTTTTACCAAAATAATAACTCTTTTGAAAATTTTTATTGAACGGCTCCATTTTTAAAACCTTGAAATATATTCTTTTGTTGAATCAATTTTACCACTTTTCATTAGCTCTATTGATTGACATTTAATAAACTTACTCAAATTTTCAAAATGAGTTCATTTTTGATGATTTTTCCTCTGTTAAGATAATATTTAATCGTTATAATTATAATTAAGATAAGAGATGTTATCAAAATAGATATTGAAGTATAATCCGTTTTAGGAATTGTTTTCCACACGCCAACCTTCCCCCTCGTTATGTTAAGTCGGTAATGCTCAATATAAATGCTATCAACAATAGACATATTCTCTGTACCTGGATACTCTCCATAATCATTACTATCAGCGTCTATAGTTCGAACTATTTGCCTTCCGTCATCTAATCTGACATCTAGTACATAAACACTATAAATATTTGATGTTTTATTAGTACCTTCCCCAATATATCTCCAAACTATTCCATCTGAATAAAGGCTATCCCCTATTAATTGACGAGGAAAATCTAATGATACCAATTCTCCTTTATTTATTTTCTTATATTGTTTGCCATCATAGTTTAATATATCTCCTATCTTATATTTATTTCCTTTCTGCCATTCTTTCCAGCTTCCAGTCATAAGCCTTAAAAAGAATCCACATTGATTATTTCTTTTCCTACTAATTCCATTTTCTATAGTTATATTCCTACTATCTTCTGTATTATGTTGTACTCTTGGATAATCACAAACATTTATAGCAAAAGCATCATCCCCGCTACTAATATCAAAATTATTTATTGTTATATTTTCACAACCACCCTCCATTTGAATACCAGCCTTATCCCCATCATAAGAATAATTTTCCACTGTAGCATTTTTAACAGACTGTAAATGAATTCCAAACAAATTAGAATCCCCATTAATTATTTTAATATTTTTTAGTGTTAGATAGTTTAAATGTTTAAAAGATAAGTCTCCATTTGCAGTTGGATGTACTGCATCTTTTTGGTTCCCATTATTGTTTGCATCGATAATTATATTCTTTATAATTATTGATTCATCCCGTAGAATAGTATAGTCTTCTGCGGTCTTTATATTTGTAAAAACCTGAGAATACGGATTACTTTTGATTAGAATTACTTCACCATCACCTTCAATTACAACTTTACTTTGCAGGTAAATAGGGGACGTGAGGCGGTATCTGCCCGGCTTAATAATAATATGATTAGAAGTAGATAAAGCTTTTTAAATATGCTAGTATAGTCCTTTTTTCCACTATTGTAAATAATAGTATATTGCTTGCATCCAATAAAAAATAAAAAAATAATGCACATAAAAATAACCCTTGACTTCATTATCTTTTTCGAATTAGATTAAAATTTTAATGAATTGTGGCATAATATTTTTAAAAATAAAAAAAGGCTGCTCCGATCACTCGGGGTAACAGCCTTCATGATAAAATTTAAATGGTTATTATGGAGCAGCAGTGACTAGAGAAGCAATTGAGTCCTTATTAACTGTTGTTATAACTGTCCACTTTGCAGCATAACCTGGATCAATTGGTGTAGCAGTAAATGTTATATTAGTAGAAGTAACCACAGGAACAGTAGTTGTCCAATTAGCATCAGTTGAAACTTTTCAGATTTGCTAGGAAGAGTTGTCCAATACTTTTGTATCAAAACCAGTAAAAGAATTACCACCACCACCCATCGCAGTTGGTTTTTTATAATATTGCTGAGCCATTGCACCAATATTTGTTCCCTGGGAAACTATTGAATCCTGTGTAGAAGATTCAGCATTTGCATTAAATAAGTTAATACCTACAACTACAGCGATACCGACTACGATAACGCCAAGTACGATTAAAAGAAGTTGTTGTTGACCCATTATTGAGCTCCTATGTTGTTGTTAATGTTATTTATGTAATCTGTTTTCAAACTCTGTAAACCTTCTTTTGAAGGTTATCATTATCAAACTTTCTTGCGCTGATAATAACTCTTAAAAAGTGTGCCATGAGGAACCTTCAAGGTTTATGATTTGTTTTTAGCATTTCCAACCTCGCAGGTTTATTTTTCATTGTAAATTCTACAGGTAAGTATTGCACTGCATAAACGTGGTCATATGTGGAAGGTGAGTAATTGTTTAAATGTTGCAGGGTTTTTGCAATTTTCACCCTATGGTACTTTTTACATTTTAGGTATGTAAAAAAGTAAATACCGGCAATAACAAGAAAATAACACTTGTGAATTTTAAAATGCGGCTGGAAAAATTTACTTGAAGCAGGTAACTGTTACATCTGCGAATTTACTGACCATTTAATGTAAACCTTCGGGGATATGGTTAACTTCGGGGTTACTTCCTAAAAAAAACCCCGAAGGTTACTCACAGCATGGCACCGCTCTGCACTCCTGGGCAACCTTGAAGGTCTGGAAGCCAGTGACCGTCAAGGTTTTCGGGTTGCTTAACATTGATTTAAGAGTATTATTCTGTTATTTTAAGTTAGATTTTAATTTACAAAAGTAAAAATTGTCACCTACTATATTGAGAATAGGTTCTTACAGATTTCATTTCTATTCAGATGAAAAGAATGACCTCCTCATGTTCATACGGCAACAAATGATGGAGAATGTAAATTTTGGTTAGAACCGGTACAATTAGCAAGAAATCGAGGTGTTCCACCGTACGAGGTTCGTAAAATTGAAAAATTAATTTATGAAAATAAAAAATTTTTAATGGAGAAATATAATGAGTTCCATAAGACTTGATAAAGAGTTAACATTAGAACCAGTTGCAGTACGTGCCTGGGTTGAAGATAGAATTGTTTTTGTTGAGCTTACCGATAGCAGAATTGTAGGATTTCCTGCTGGCAGATTTAAAAGATTAAAAGAGTCAACAGATGAACAGCTGCAAAAAGTAGAAATCAGGTTAAATGGTTACGCACTCAGGTGGGAAGAAATTGATGAAGATATTACAGTGCCGGGGATTGTGGCAGGGAATTTTGAGCTTGCAAATAGTTGATAAGATTTCTTGAAATTGTAAAGGGCCTAACAGAGTTTCAGGAAATTTCAAACTTAATTAATAGGAGCTAACCTTCGGGGTTACTTCCTAAAACCCCGAAGGTTACTCACAGCATGGCACCGCTCTGCACTCCTTGGCAACCTTTAAGGTCTTTAAAGTAATCTTCAAGGTTTTTTGGGAACCCTAACATGAACAAGCATTATCCCCGGTACGGCTTTAATCCAACCATATTTCATATACGCTTCAGATACGCTCCACATACGCTCTACCTCCTAGTCAACTCCTGATAACCCCGTTTTGATGCGGCCTTTTTCATTACTTTCTTCTGTTCTTCATGTAATGCCTTAGTTTGAGTTTTCCAATATTCAAATTCTTCCTCACTTGTTAATTTTGATAACATTTTCTCTATTATCCTTGCAGCTCGTAATAACATGAATAGTTATTAAATTTCAAACGATTCTCCTTTTGGGGGAAAATGAACGGAGCTGTATCCTTTGTTTATTATTTTTTCCTTTAACGGAAGGGCCTGCTCTTCTTCACCATGTACTATGAAAATATTTTTCAATTTGGTTGGAGGAGAAAATTTCAAGTAATCCAGCAGACCATTTTGATCGGCATGCGCACTGAAGTAATCCAAGCTTTTTATTTTACTTTTTACCCTATATGAATTACCTAAGATATTTACTTCTTCAGCACCATCCATTATTTTTCTTGCAAGTGTTTCCTTTGCCGCATAACCAGCAAATAAAATCAGGTTATTTTTATTTTCTATGTTGTTAGCCAGATGATGAAGAATTCGTCCTCCTTCTGCCATTCCCGATGCCGAAATAATCATACACGGGTTCTTGAAATCGTTTAATTCTTTTGATTTCTCTACATTCCTTATATAGGTCAGCCGGTTAAATCCAAAAGGATCTTCATGATTATCTATAAAAACTCTGAAGGTTTCCCTGTCAAAACATTCGGGATGCATCCTGAAAACTTCTGTGGAGTTTACAGCAAGAGGGCTGTCGACAAAAATTGGAAATTGCTGAATTCTGTTCTGGTTAAAAAGCTTGTGTAAAACATAAACAAGCAATTGTGTTCTCCCGACAGCAAAGGCGGGAATAATTATTTTACCGCCGCCGCCAATGGTTTCATTTATAAGTGATGCTAATTCATCTTCAACTTCCGGGGTTACAGGGTGGAGTCTATTCCCATATGTGCTTTCCATTATTAGAACATCAAGATCCTGTAAAATATTCGGATCTCTAATAACAGGCATATCCGGTCTTCCAATATCGCCGCTGAATCCTAGTCTTGTTAATTTATCATTCTCTCTGATTTCCAAAACAATACCAGCTGAGCCGAGAATATGGCCCGCATCTCTAAATACAACATCCACACCCGGAGCTGCTTCAATACTTTTGTCATACTGAACTCCAATGAAATTCTTCATTGCATTTTCAACGTCTTCTTCACTATATAAAGGTTCAAAGGGGACTTTATTTTGTTTTATCCTTTTTTTGTTAACAAATTTCACATCCCGTTCCTGCAAATATGCGGAGTCCCTTAACATTACCTGGCAAAGATCAACAGTAGCAGAAGTTGTATAAATATGTCCTTTGAAACCATTTTTTACAAGGTTTGGAATGTTACCTGAATGATCAATATGTGCATGAGATAATAACATTACATTGATGCTTGAAGGATCGAAGGGAAGATTTTTATTTATTTCATAAGCTTCTTTTCTTTTTCCCTGATAAAGCCCGCAATCAAGGAGAATTTTTTTACCGTTAACCTGCAAAAGATGCATGGAACCTGTAACTGTACGGGCTGCTCCGAAGAATTGAATTTTCAAGATTTCACCTATAAAAGATTAGAATTAAATATTAAATAAGGCAATGATATATAAATTTACACCAAATATTAAAAACGCTTGCTTTTGTGTAAATAACTACTTATATTTGTATTAGATATAAGGAGCTATTATGGACACAAATTTTAAGAGTATTTTTGACCTTCTCGAAACATTTCCCGATGAACAAACTTGCATTAATCATTTAGAATATTTAAGATGGAGAGGAAATGTAGAATCTCCATTTGATGCAAATTCAAAAGTTTATAAATGCAAGAATAATAGATATAAATGTAAAAATACAGGGAAATATTTTAACGTAAAAACAAATTCAATTTTTGAAGATACAAAGATTCCATTAAAAAAATGGTTCATGGCTTTATATGTCTTTAGTTCACATAAGAAGGGTATATCTTCTCATCAATTGGCAAAAGATATAAATGTAACACAAAAAACAGCATGGTTTATGCTCCATAGATTGAGATATGCGTTTGACCATCCTAACTTTAAAAAAATGTTAGAGAACCATGTTGAGGCAGATGAAACATATTTCGGAGCTGATAACAAAAATAAACATGCAAATAAAAAAATCGAAGGTACACAAGGCAGAAGTACAAAAGATAAAAGTGCTATATTTGGTATGGTTGAAAGAGGTGGAAATGTTATTGCAAAACAAGTTAATGATGTATCGAGTGATACTTTAAAAAGCATTATTTACAGCAACGTAAAAAAGAACTCAACTATTTCAACCGATGAATGGAGATCATATACCGGATTAAATGCAAATTATAGCCATTTTATAGTTAATCATAGTGCAAAAGAATATGTAAATTTAATGGCGCACACTAATAATATTGAATGCTTTTGGTCTCATTTGAAAAGAGGAGTTGACGGGATTTATCATTGGGTAAGCAAAAAACATTTACAAAGTTATGTAGATGAATTTTCTTTACGATTTAATACAAGAAAAAATTTGACTTCTCAAAGATTTGATTTAATTTTAGGTAATATGATTGGACGTTTAACTTATAATCAACTAATAGCAAAATGAAAAAGAAAAACACAACCTCACATATAAATGTTAAAGACATTGAGATTTCAATAGTCCAACAAGACGAAAAAGACTATATTAGTTTAACCGATATGTTAAGAGCAAAAGAAGGTCAATTTTTTATTGATAGCTGGTTAAGAAATAGAAACACTATAGAATTTTTAGGTATTTGGGAGGGTTTAAATAACTCAAATTTTAATTACGTCGAATTCGACGTAATTAAAAAAGTAGCTGGTCTCAATTCCTTCAAGATTAGCGTAAAAGAATGGAAAGAGAGAACAAATGCCATCGGAATAATTTCAAAAACAGGTAGATATGGAGGTACATACGCACATACAGACATTGCTTTTGAATTTGGAACGTGGATTAGCCCAGAATTTAAATTATATCTCATTAAGGAATTTCAAAGACTAAAAGAACAAGAGCAAAAGTTATTAAATCCAGAATGGGATTATAGAAGATTTTTATCTAAAGTAAATTATCGTCTACATACAGATGCAATTAAAGAAAATATAATTCCAACATATTCTAATCTATCTCATGATCAAGAAGGTTATATATATGCCAACGAAGCCGAAATTTTAAATATGGCTGTTTTCGGAACAACCTCAAGGCAATGGAGAGAAGAAAATCCAAAGGAATTTTTACAGGGATATAATCTAAGAGATATGGCAGATATTCTGCAATTAACTGTTTTGGCGAATTTGGAAAATATAAATGCTCATTATATAAAATCAGGCACGTCTCCAAAAGAGAGACTGAAATTATTAAAAGAAGAGGCAACCTCACAATTAAAATCATTGATGAATCATACTTATACTTATCCCCTTGATAGTCCCTATAATCCCGACAATACAACAAGTACGTTTGATAAAAATTTGCAAGGGCTTTTATCTGTTCCTCCAAACAAAGGGGAATAATCTTAAATTTATAATTTATTAAATGAAAATATTTACTAATCCATTAGAAAGCTCCACAAGAATTAAAATTAATAATTGGCTATCTAATCTTGGGTGGATTCTTGATGAAAGTAGTTCCGACTGTAATTGCTTTACAGAGAGGGCGAGAACTGTAGCCGAAAACAAATTATTTTCAGGGAAAAATCCAGATTATGTTTTGTATTCTTCCGATAAGAAAGAACCCTTGGCAATTATTGAGGCTAAACGACCTGGCGAAAGTTTGAAGAAGGCTTTGAAATGATGCAATAAAAAAATATGCTAATCCATTCGGAGTAAAGATAATATTTATTACTGATGGACTTTTTATACAATCTTATCATACAGGGGATAAAGACTATCGATATTATAATTCGGAAATTGTTACCGAATTCTTATCTGAGAAAAGGCTCTTGTTGTTTGTTAATGGGGGAAGTAAAATCTTTAGTGCAAAAAAAATTGTACATTCTAAAGTAGGACTAATCAAGATTTTTGAAGAAGCGAATGACATATTAAGAAAAGATGGTTTAAGTGAAGGAAAAGAAAGATTTACAGAATTTTCAAATATTTTATTTCTTAAACTTATAAGTGATATTGAAGATCTAAGAGAAGAGCGAGGAGAAATAAGGCGGTTAGAGAAAATGTATTGCTGGGATGCTTTTGCGGATAAAAAAGCAGATGAATTATATACTTATATAAACAAAATTGTATTACCACGCTTTGACCAGGAATATAATCATACAAGCGATATTTTTAATAAAAAACTATTGGTTAATAAATCGCAAAATTTAAAGGATATTGTTAATAAAATATCAAAAATTGGAAATCTTTTAGATACTAATTCTGATATAAAGGGCGATGCTTTTGAATTATTTTTTAAAGAACTCAATTAGTGTGGGAAATGATTTAGGAGAATATTTTACTCCCCGACATATAGTAAAAATAATGGTTGAACTTATAGATTTAAAATTTAAAAGAAACAATCTATGATCCATGTTGTGGTACTGGTGGTTTTCTAATAGAGGCATTTAAAGATATTAAGAATAAATGTAAGCAAATCAAAGAGAATATAGAAATCTTAGAGAACAATACGGTTTTTGGAAGAGAATTAACCACAACTTCTCGCATAGCTAAAATGAATATGATTATAATTGGTGATGGTCATAACAATATAGAGCAAATGGACGCATTGGAATACCCAATTAAAGACAAATATGATGTGGTATTAAGTAATTATGCTTTTTCTCAAAAAACGGATTATTCCGGTCTATATGGCTTTGTAACTTCTGATGCAAATCCGTATATTTTTGAAACATATTTATGATAGTCTAAATGCAGATGGTAGGTGTGCTGTTGTTGTCCCTGAAGGGATATTGTTTGATACACAAAAAGAATATATACGAATAAGACAATTATTGATTGATGGGGCTAAACTTGAAGCTGTTATTAGGTTGCATTCATTTGTTTTTAAACCCTATACGGGGCAACCAACAAGTATTCTTATATTCCATAAAGGTATAAAAACAGACAAGGTATGGTTTTTTGATGTAGCGGAGGATGGATATAAAAAAACTGGTAGCATAAAGGGAAGAAGAAAGATCGATTTAGATGACTTAATCTTATTAAGGCAAATCTGGAAAGACAAATCTATTACGGATAAATCTTTTTTTGTTGATGCAAAAAAGATTAGAAATAATGATTTTAAACTTTTCTTTAAATAGTTATTCGGGGAAAAAAAATAATGTAAAAACAGTTCAGTTAAAGGAACTATTAAGAAACAAGAAAGTCATTATTGGATTTACTCCCCCAAGAGATGATGATTCTTATTGGTTCGGAGGTAAAAATATTTGGGTAAAAATAACTGATTTAACAGATGATATGTATATATCATCTTCTGAAGAAAAAATAACCGATTTAGGTATTAAACCACGAAAACAATTGCCTATAGGAACACTTCTTTTTAGTTTTAAATTATCTATCGGGAAAGTAGCTATAACAACACAACCACTATATACAAATGAAGCCATAGCTGGTTTAATTGTGGATGATGAAATTATCAAAAAATATCTTTATTATATTTTACCTAAACTTGACTATAATTCCAATAGGGCTACAAAAGGTAATACTTTGAATAGTGAAAGTGTGGGTGATTTAGAAATACCTTTTGAAGATTCCAAAGTCAAAAAAGTTGTTACCGAACTTGATGCTCTTGAAGAAAAAAGACAAAATGTTATTTCATTAAAAACGAAATATGAAAAACAAACAAATTCTTATATTTTAGAAAATGTCTTTTCTTGATGCCTTTCTTGTGTAGAATTGTATATCATTACCTTAAATAATTGAGATAAAGAAATTACAATTTATCAACTTATTAGACAGTTCATCATTAAATATTTTTTATTGTGACCTCATACCTTAAATTAAACATTCTTGATAATCTAAAAAAATATTTAAAATATTTTCTCTTTAAATTCGTCTTCTATATTAGAAACACAAAATAGGTTTAATGACGTCACAGGCTAAAATAGTTGAAACTACTCTTATAAAGGAACGAAGCCGGTTATTTAATTTTATTAAAAAATATGTCCCTTCCAAAGAGGATGCTGAAGATATTCTGCAGGATGTATTTTATCAGTTTATTGCCGGCTTTGAAGATATAATTATGATTGACAGGATTTCCGGGTGGCTCTTTAGATCTGCAAGGAATAAAATAATCGATAAGAGAAGAAAGAAGAAACCTGAAAATTTTTCTAAGTTAGAAAAATATAATGAAGAAGATGATGAATTTTTTTCTTATACAGATTTACTTCCATCCCTTGATTTTACGCCGGAAGATTTATTCCTGCAGGATGAATTTAATGAAGAGCTCACAAAAGTTTTAGATGCTCTTCCGTCTGAACAGAAAGATATTTTCATAATGAGTGAAGTTCAAGGCTTTTCATTTAAAGAAATTTCAGAAATAACAGGTCTGAATGTTAATACACTTCTTTCACGTAAACATTATGCAGTGACCCAAATAAGAAAAAAATTAAGTAAATATTTAAATAAATAGGTATCACAATGAAACGTCATTTTAGTAAAAAATTCTTTTTCCAGAAATTGTTTTTTGTATTGGTTTTTATTGCAGTTATTTCATTAGTTGTGCTCCTTTTATGGAACTGGCTTATGCCGGTTATCTTTAGTCTTCCTGAAATAAATTATTGGCAGGCAATAGGAATTTTAATACTTTCCAAAATCTTATTCCTTGGCATAGGGAAACACAATCATAGGGACCATTGGAAAGATAGAGAATACTGGAAAAAGAGATTTGAAGAAGATCAGAATACTTTTTCCGAAAAAGCCAATGGGATAAATAAATAATTAGGCTTAGGTAAAATTCGGCAATAACAATTTCCAAAACAATATCGTCCGAATACTAAACTAAATAAGTTCATTATGTTAAACTAAAACCATGAAAAGATTGTTCAATAAAAAGATTTATATGATAGAAAAAATTTCTATAATAAGGAAGGAGTTTTCATATGGAAATGTTAATTCTTAAAACGAATATTAATTCCAAAATAGATTTCAAAAAAGTCAGGTATTTTTTAAATGGCTCTTTTAAAATTAATGAATGTACGGTTGATCTTGGAGATAGAGATAAAGTTCTTCGGGTTGTGGGAAGTGAACTTAATATGAATGAAGTTATCAGCAAAGTTAAAGATCTAGGTTACTATTGTGAAGATCTGACATATTGAGATATTGAAAGGTGTCATTCCCGGCTTGACCCGATCTAACTATCTAATTTTCCCCTTAAAAACAGATGCTGAATCAATACTGATTTTTATCAGTAAAGGATTCAGCATTACAATCTAGCTTAAAAACGGCTCTCTTTTAATTTAACGTTAATCATTTAATTAAGCTAAATGACAAATATAATTCCCCCTCTTCGGGGGAATAAAATATTCTATTAGTGTGCAGGTGCGTGCATTTGTGTTTGCTCGGGGTTTTGAGCAACATTCCATATAGCCAAAATAGCTATTGCAACGCCAAAAACAAAGAAGTTCCATGGCACAACCAATGAAAACCATATGGCACTTAAAAATAGCCATATACCAATTATTCCATTAACTGTTCCTTGCCAGCTGTTCGCTCTTCCGGCGCCCCAAAAACCAAAAACTATCGCAACTGCACCTCCAACTAACATACTTGTCGGAGTTCGAAGTGCTGGTATAAAACCGGAGATTATTAACCATATACCAACAGCTAAATCAATCCATCCTTGCCACATGATAATACTCCTTTCTAAATTATTCATATTTATATTCATCATCTTGACATTTTTATTTTAAATATTGGATTAAACAATTGCAAGTTAGCATTTTAGTTCAAGTGAGATTCATCATTGATAATGGAATATTTTAGGTGAGATAGGGAACAATTTAATAGCACTTTTATCCTGCAATACTTTCTATTTCAATTAATTAAAATATAAGCTGCTACCGTAATTTTTGTAAAAAGTTATAGAGCCTGTCATTAACGAACCCGGGATTTTCAACTGAAATTATATGCCCTGAATCAGGCACTATAAAAAACTCCGAATTGGAAATTTTACCTGCCATATCCTTCATAACGGCTGGTGTTAAGAGACTATCTTTCTCACCGCATAAAACAAGTACCGGGATTTTAATTTTAGATAAGTAAGATGTTGTATCTGTTCTGCCGGCCATAGCGAGCAGAGCGCCTTTAACACCAACCGGATCGAATCCCAGAGCCTTATCTATAATTTCCTGGTATTTTATATTTTTGGTTCTTTTAAATTGGTCGGAAAAACAATTATTTAGGAAATCCGGGACAAAGCTTTCCAGACCTTCTTTATTGATTTTTTTAATCCCTTCGGCTCTCTTTATTTTTACTTCATCAGAATCTGAACCGGATTTAGTATCACACAATATTAAACCCTTAAACTTGTTCTCGGCTTTTTCCACAGCTCTTAAAGCTATATAACCCCCCATTGATAAACCGCAAAGAACCGGCTGCTCTATATTCAAAGTATCAATAATAGAAAATAGATCATCAACAAATAATTCCATGGTATATTGTCCGTCTCCCGGTGAAGATTCCCCTAATCCTCTTACGTCATAAGAAATACAATAGAACTCAGAACTTAATTCATCAAATTGCTCTTGCCACATATCGTGATCAAATGGAAATCCATGGATAAAAATTACTGGTAAACCTTTGTTATTCCCTTTTTCGAAGATTTTTATCTTATCATTTATAAATGTCATAATTTTTCTTTTTATTTGTGTATAATATTCTAACTTATATTAATAATCATAAATAAAATAAGGGATGAAACATGAAAAATAAATTAACCCTGACACTAGTTTTTATTTTTTTATTTTCTGTTTATTCATATTCGCAGCAAGATTCCATTAAGCTTGATACATGGATTCCCACTGCAGCGATAGGCTTAAATGTCAGTCAGCTGGCACTAAGTAATTGGACTCAAGGCGGTGAGAATTCAATAACCTATACATTTAATGGAACCGGAGGATTAGTCTATAAGTCCATCGGATGGACATTTAAAAATAATCTTAAATTCGCATACGGCAGAACTAAATTAGGCGGCTCAGATTTCAGGACAAATGATAATGAGCTTTATCTGGAAAGTGTTATTTCCAAAAATATAAGCTGGCCGGTATCTCCGTATTTCAGTAATACTGTAAGAACTCCTCTTGGTGTTGGTTATTCTTATGACACTGACCCGCCGACTAAAATTGCCGCTTTTTTTGATCCCGGTTATTTATCTCAAAGTGTGGGATTTACTTATCAAAAAGAAAAAGGATTTGACACCCGTTTAGGTATAGCAGTCCAGGAAACATTCACCAGAAACAATACGCAATTTTCAGATGATCCTGCAACTTCAAAGATCGAAAAGTTCAAAGCGGAAACAGGTATAGAATCAGTTACAAATGGTGAGTATGTACTAGCAGAAAATTTGCTGTTCAAAAGCAGTCTTCGCTTATTCTCTCGTTTTAAAACACTGGATGTCTGGGATGTTCGCTGGGATAATTCGATCATTGCCAAAATCAATGACTATCTTAACACCAGTCTATCTTATCTTTTAATCTATCAAAAAGACCAATCTTTAAAAACACAAATGAAAGAAGGACTGCAGTTAGGCTTAAACTATACAATTCTCTGAAATTTTATTTTAAGGGAGAGTAAAAATGAGCTCTCCCTTCTTTTCTACAAATCTTTCTTAATTAAATCATGGATATGCTCAATTTAACTTGAAAAATAGTTATAATCTGTTTTATTGGTGTCGAAAATTAAAATTTTTGATTTAATGCAAAAAAATTATGAGATACAAATGAAACAGAGATTAACTTACACATTATCGTTTTTAATATTTTTTAGCTTTACCTCATTAGCTCAAAAAGATACTTTAAATGGTTTTTGGGCTCCAAATGCTGCTGCAGGGATCAATATCAGCCAAATTGCCTTAAGTAATTGGACCCAGGGAGGAGAGAATTCATTAACATGGACTTTAATTGGAAACGGCGGTTACCAATATTTTAGTAAAAAATGGAATTTCAGGAATTCATTGAAAATAACATACGGAAGAACAAAGCTTGGAGGGCAAAATTTTAGAACAAACGATAATGAGCTCTTCATGGAAGTAATTTTATCAAAAAAATTAGGATGGGATGTTGATCCTTTCCTAAGCAATTCTATTAGAACACCAATAACAACCGGGTACGATTATAAAGTCGAACCATTTCAAAAAAAGGCTGATTTTTTTGACCCCGGTTATATTATACAAAGTATCGGCTTCACATATGATAAGCATGCGGTATTCCAAAGCCGCTTAGGATTCGCTGTACAGGAAACTTTTACAAATAAATACCGACAGTATTCTGATGACCCGGACACAAAAAAGCTTGAAGCTTTTAAATTAGAAACAGGTTTTGAATCGGTGACTTCATTTCAGCAGACTATATATGATAATATGATTGCAAAAAGTTCCCTTCGTTTGTTCACCAGGTTTGAGAACCTTAATGTTTGGGATGTTAGGTGGGACAGTTCAATAATAGCGAAAGTAAATAATCTATTAAATGTTAATTTTGATTATTTATTAATTTATAAAAAAACACAATCTTTGGATATTCAAATTAAACAAACCCTGCAGATAAGTTTTATTTATACTATCTTTTAGACAATAAATATAATCTTTTAAAAAATAAAAAGAGCCAAGTGAAAATTGCATTTATATCATCGGAAGCAGTGCCATATGCAAAAACAGGCGGGCTTGCGGATGTAGCCGGCGCGCTTCCGAAAGCACTTGAAAAATTGGGATGTGAAGTAAAAATATTTATACCAAAATATTCCAGGATTGATGAAATTAAGCATGAACTTCATTATAACTGGGAAATTGGAGAAATTAAGATAAAAATTAACAATGAATTCAGATCCGTCCATCTGCATCAGGGGAAGGTTCCCGGTTCAAATATAGAAGTAAATTTCATAGACTGCCCTCATTATTTTTTTAGAGATTCAATTTATACAGATGATTTTGATGAAGATGAAAGATTTATTCTTTTTTCGAAAGGAGTTATTGAAGTCATAAATAAGCTGAAGTGGTCGCCGGATATATTGCACTGTAATGATTGGCAAGCCGGGCTGATTCCGTTATTCATAAAAGATAATTACCGTGATTATAAAATATTTCAGAATACTGCATCATTATTTACAATTCATAATATAGGGTACCAGGGAATATTTCCTAAAAAAACTTTATTGAATGCGGATATAGATCCGAAATATTTTATTCCCGGGGGACCGGTAGAATATTATGATAATTTTTCATTCATGAAAGCAGGAATAATTTTTTCCGATATAATTAATACTGTAAGCAATACATACGCCCGGGAAATTTTAACTTCCGAATATGGTGCCGGCCTGGACGGTGTTTTAAAGAATAGAGATAAGGATATTTATGGAATATTAAATGGAATTGATTATACAATATGGGACCCGGAACATGATAGCCTTATACCTTTTCCTTATTCTGTAGATGATTTTTCCGGAAAATTACATAATAAGAAATTTTTGCTTGAACATCTTAAACTTCCTTTCAAAGAAGATATACCGTTAATCGGGATCGTTTCAAGAATGGTTTCGCAAAAAGGCTTTGATATTTTTTCAGATGTTATAAATGATTTAATGAAGCTGGATGTTCAATGGGTAATACTGGGAAACGGTCAGCCGGAGTATGAAGATCTATTTCAAACATTAGCAGCTACATTTCCTAAAAAAATATCGGTTTATATTGGTTTTAATAATGAATTATCCCACTTAATCGAAGCCGGTTCGGATATATTTTTAATGCCTTCGCTATATGAACCATGCGGATTAAACCAGATGTACAGCCTTAGGTATGGAACTGTTCCGGTTGTAAGAAAAACCGGCGGTCTTGCAGATACTGTCCTCGACTGGAATGATTTAAAAACCCATAGGCATGAGACAGGCACAGGATTTACTTTTACAAAGTATAGCGGGAAAGAATTACTTAATGCTTTCCAAAGAGCAATTAAAGCTTTTAGAAATAAGAAGGACTGGAGGAGAATCCAGATTAATGGAATGAAAAAAGACTATTCGTGGGAGCACTCGGCTAAAGAATATCTTATCTTGTATAAAAAAGCTTTAAATAAATTAAATGGGGTTGAACATTCAATAAATTAGCTGATAAAGCTGCGATTAAATTGGAGGAGAAGTCAAGGGATTATTGAAGTGTATCAAAGCCGGGACGGATAAACTTATAATGATCAGGGAATTCAATTTCAGCTAAATTCAAAGTCTTTCCAATAATTATAAGAAGTTCGGAAATTTCCTTGGCAAATTCAGGTAAAAGACTATAAAGATTGTTCAAAGCATTTATTGAGCGATTAATTCCTATTATTGCAACCTTTGCAGTGCCGTCCATATCATATTTACTAATTTCTTTCATTTCTTCATCGAATTCTTTTGAAATTTCATGCTTACCCCATAAAGCTCTTTTTATTTTAACGTGAATAAATGCGTGGAACCAGGAGAAAACTTCAAAGTTATCGCGCAGCTTCTTAAAGGAAGGATCATTCAGCTTCTCTTTTGGAAAAGAATATAAATTATATTTTTTATCCAGTGCAACAATTAAAAGATGTGCCTGGCGAAAATATTCATTTGATAATTCCTCCATAGGATGGTTTGATTTTTGAAAAAAAATGTCATCTTCTTCTTCATCTTCACCCAGTGAATCAAATTCATCATCAGCAAAAAAATCTTTATCATCCTCATCATCAATTTCAAAATCATCAAATTCCCCCTCTTTTTCGGATAACTTATCAATCTCTTTCTGAAAAATTTCACCTATATTGGAAATATCACCATTATGTAATATTTCATAAGTTGAAATTTTTGACTCTTGAGAGAAAAGAAGACAATTTGAAGTAAATTTGCATTTCTCGCACCACCGGTCGCAATAATTGTAAACCCCTTCAATATATATTTTCTTTTCGCTATTCATGATTGTTAATATAAAAAAATTAAATAATGAATAAAACCTAATTTTAAAAAAACCAATTATTCATAAAAAGGATTAACACCTCTCTGCTGAATCCAATAATTCGACATATTTGGTAATAAAATGTTTTAGCTGTTTTCTTTTGTACTGCATTATAAACCTGGGATGTTCCAGGAATTCAATTTTCTTAAAAAATTTAATCTCATCATTTAATTCCTTTAGATAAATAAAATTTTTCTTTCCCAGGGAAATAACCATCTCATCTCTCGCTCCGAATTCAATTTGCTTTTTTAAATAAGAAATTATAGATGGTTTGAGTTTATTATAAATTTCTTTATCATCATAGAAATTATAATTTTTTCCTTCCATTATAATTGCGAGAGGATAAACTGCAGATATAAAAAATTTCTTATAAAATTTTTCAGTTCCTCCCATAACATTAATAAATTTATAAACGAATTGACTGGAAAGTTCTCTCTTATTCCCGAAGATTGTTTTCTATTCTGCAATGCTCTCTTAACGCTACCGGATCAGTAAAGTTTATTCCGGTTATTCCGCCCCCAAACCTTCCCGGGTTTATTCCGAAAATAAAAAACCTCTTCTCACTATCATTAAAAAATTTGTTGTAAAATTTTTTTGCAGTTTTCTTTACTGCATTATCAGAATAAGGGTTGACAATTTTGATTTTGTCCGGGAGGTCAATCGGCTTTTCAAGATTGAAATAAAACCTAATTATTTTTTCTGCAAATGTTTGAACCATTAAATAAACTTCAACCGAATTGAAACAAGAGGCCGCCAAATATAGGCAGCCTCTTTATTTAATTTTATTTATGTTTTTTGCCCATTTTTTCTTTGGATTTTTCATTTGACATATTCTGCATAGGAGGCATCATCTGCTGCATAGCATTTGGATCTGCAAAGCCCCAGTGTTCTGAAATCTTTCCATTTTTAACCAGGAAAACATCTATACCGGTAAAGGATACCGGTTTATTAGTCGGCGGAATACCCATTAAAGTATCCATAAAGATTCCGGTTGTAGTATTAAAAACCATAACGGTATCGCCTGCAATCCCCATAGAATGAATTACTGTTTTCTGATTGGCTATAGCTTTATGGAAATCATTAAACATTTCCTTAACTGCATCAATTCCCCTTGCTTTCATATGTGCAGTGTCTATCTGGTGTTCAACATAATCAGGAGCAGCCAGACTGTCCAGCATATTAATATCCCCTTGATCAAAAGCAGCCATTGCTTTGTATACAACAGCTTTTTCCTTAGACATTTGCCCCTCTTCCCCTGCTTTCTGACATGAATTGAAAACGAATAATAATATAAAAAAAAGAAACAACTGCATGAATTTTTTCTTCATAGCTTCACCTTTCTTTATGTTAATTGATTTTATTGAATTATGACACTGTATAAGAAATGCTATCAATTCGACCAAAGGAAGTGAAGTAAAATTAATCTAAAACATTTTCACTTTCAACAAAATTCTTTATTATAGCAGAAAAAATGAAAGCTTATTATGAAAGCAATTTTAGTTGAAGAGCCTGGCGGAATTGAAAAATTAAAATTCGGCGAAGCAGAAAAACCAATTATAAATAATGAGGAAATTTTAGTTAAGGTTAAAGCGGCGGGAATAAACCGGGCAGATATATTACAGCGTCAGGGAAAATACCCGCCTCCAAAAGGCGCAAGTGAAATACTGGGACTGGAAATTGCAGGTGAAATCGTTGAATTGGGTGCAAATGTTTCCAGGTGGAAATCAGGCGATAAAATTTTCGGACTTATCCCCGGCGGGGGCTATGCAGAGTATGCAAAAATTCATCAAGACATGGCTATAAAAAAACCGGATGAATTAGATTTTGAAGATGCGGCTGCAATCCCTGAAGCTTTCCTTACTGCTTACCAGGCGCTATTTCTTAATGCCCGGTTAAAAAGGGATGATTATGTTTTAATTCATGCAGGAGGAAGCGGAGTTGGAACTGCTGCAATACAATTAGCAGCAGCTGAAAAAGCTCATCCTATTATTACTGCATCAAAAGAGAAACATAATGTTTGTTTAAAGCTCGGTGCCGAAAAAGCAATTGATTATAAATCACAGCAATTCGATGAAGAAGTCCTGAAGTATACAAATAATAATGGCGCTGATATAATTATTGATTTTATCGGGCAGGAATATTTTGAAAAAAACATCAGGAGTCTAAATCAAAACGGCAGATTAATTTTCCTTGCAACCTTAAGCGGTTCCCAAATTAAAGAATTCAATATAAGAAATGTTATGTCTAAATGGCTATCGCTTATCGGTTCAACTTTACGGACAAGATCTCTAGATTATCAAATAAAATTAACAAAAGATTTTTCAGAATATTCTTTAGAAAAATTCAGAACAGGCGAGCTTAAACCCCTGATAGATAAAATTTTCAGCTGGAAAGATGCTGCGGAAGCTCACCAGTATATAGAAGCAAATAAAAATACAGGGAAATTAGTATTAAAGATGGATTGAAAATAATTAACTGAAGGATCAAAAAATTAAAAGAATATAAAAATTTCAATGTTTATTTTTAGATTGAAATGATTTTTATATGACGGTTAGAAATAAAAAATAAACCAGAACATTTGCAATTGTTAAAGGAATTCCTACTTTGGCAAAATCCCAAAAAGTTAATGTCCCCGCATTTCTTTTTTCGGCATTCTGAATTATTATAATATTACTTGCTGCTCCTAAAATAAAAAGATTTCCCGCAATTGTACTGCCGGCAGCAAGGGCAGTCATTTCTTTTCCCGTAACTCCTAAATTGATTAACAGAGGTAAATATAATGCGACAAGCGGAACATTGGAAATGAACTGACTTAATATTACACTTACAAAAAGTATCATAATGATTGAAGTAATTTTAAATCCGGAATCTTTTATAATATTTTGAAGGTAGCCGGTATCCCAGACACTCTGCATCAAAACAAACATTGCAGCAAAAAATATTAAAGTATACCAGTCTATTGATAATAGAATATTCCCCCTTTTTTTTGAAAATAAGATTACAGGCAGAGCAGAAATAAGTGCAATGTAAGTCAGCTTAAAATTGAACCGGGAATCGAACACAATAAGAGATATTTTCGCGATTATTAATATAAAAACCATTAACATCGATATTTTTGAAATTGCAGCCAGCTTTTCATCCTTTATTCCAGCTTCATTACTTGCGATTAATTCTTTACTAAATTCTTTTCTATAAAAAAGCTTTAAGATGATATATGCAATAAAAAGATTTATAAAAGTAGGAATAAATAAATTTTTTGTAAAAATAAAAAGGGGTTCCGGAGGTTTCCATTGAGTGCGATTAGTAAATTCTGAGGGTTGCCTACGGGGCTTGCAGCGCTTCCTATGGTAATTGCAAAAGCCAAAGTTAAAAGGAGCAATTTGGAATTGATTTTGTTTTTTTGCGCAATGATTAATACGATTGGAGTTCCTATTATGGCAACCGTATCATTCATTAAAAAAGAAGACGCAAATCCCATTCCCAATAAAATCATGATTACTAAAAGATCGGTCGATTTTGCTGCTTTAATAAATTTGTATTCAATATAAGAAAGCAAGCCGCTTTCTTCCAGAGCCTGTCCGATAATAAACATTCCGAATAAAAAAAGTATTACATCCAGGTTAATAGAAAGGAATGCAGCCTGAATAGATATCTGCCCGGTTATTAATACAATAGCTGCACCGGCGAGCATTATCTGCCATATTTGTAATTTAAAATTACCAATCTGCCTTACAGCAATAAGAATAAATACTAAAGACAGAACAATTATGGTAATCATTAAATTTATAAATTATTATCTAATAAAAGTTGATGAAATTATAGAATAAATCACTCAACATTTTAGGAATGGAAATATAAATAAAATCGAAATATTTTTATATAAAAAATGGTATTAGGAAATGATCTTCTTCAGATT
This sequence comes from uncultured Bacteroidota bacterium, assembly GCA_963782475.1. Taxonomy (GTDB): domain Bacteria; phylum Bacteroidota; class Ignavibacteria; order Ignavibacteriales; family Ignavibacteriaceae; genus CAVQBP01. The sequence continues at coordinate 175,206 of CAWAJW010000016.1, read as the reverse complement.
AGCTTTTAAATGTCTTTCAAAATTTTTATGATTCTTAATCGACATCCATAATTCATAATTAAGTTCATTACCGGAAAATTTGAATCTCCTTGATGTATTAACCAGCTTTTCATCATTCGCAAAAATTTTGGATTTGAGGTCCAGATAATTTATCCCTTTAATTTGAGATAATTTTCCTGATAAAACTTCGATCCTGCCTGATTTCTGTGCATTGCATAATTCAAAATGATTTTTTTCTTCCAATGCTCTGAGAAAACCCGTTTCCCAGAAAATAGGTTTTTCAAAATCCCCTTTTTCATTTTTAATCCATGTTTTCTGTTCATAGTGCATAAAATCTGATTCTTCTTGAGCTGTAAAAACTAGCTCCTCAAGGTAATCTTCTGATTTAATTGTTGGATATTGGGCAGTTCCGTAGCCGTTCCATTTGCCTAAAAGATTTTTAATTTTCCCGTAATTTGCACGGCTTGTATTCATATTTAAATAGTTTATTTGTTTTAATAAAAATTAACGGAATAATCGACAAATCTTCCCTTTTCATAATTAAATTTTGCACTGAAAATCTTTTCTTTGAAAACCCATTCGAGAAAAATTTTATCCCCTTCCCACAGATTCAATGAAGTTAATTTATCATTCGGGATCCATTCTAATTTCCCTTCGGGTGAATCTATAAGTTCCCCTTCAAATTCATTAAAAGAATAAACAAATACATACCAGTCATCTACCCCGTCAAAATTGGGGAATGTTATAAAACCTTTTAATGAAGGATTTTTGACAGTCAAACCTGATTCCTCTTTAATTTCGCGAATTGCACATTCTTCCGGACTTTCACCTTTATCCAGTTTCCCTCCCAGCCCGTTCCATTTCCCTTGATGGTAATCATTTTCTTTTTTAATTCTGTGCAGCATTAATGTAGAATTTTTCTTTTTATCAATAATATAACAAAGTGTGGCTAATTTCATATTTATTATTTTTTATTGGTTATTGTATTGACACTATAATAATACTAATATAATTTTTATACTGCTGTTATAAAAATAATATAAAATAATTTTGCTATTTAAATAATTTTAGAAATATTTAATCCTGAAAAAAAATTCATTATTTAAGGAGAATATTTAAATGACCGAATTTAAAAATTTTCGGAAAATAGTTTTGATGAAGAAATTAACGATTCAATTGAAGTATAATTCTTTAAAAATGTTTCCTAATCCTGATTTTGAATCGGATAAACATTATGCAAGTTCTTTAGATGATGACGATTTTGAGGAAGAAGACGATGATGATGATTTTGAAGATGATGACGATGATTTTGGGGATGATGACGACTTTGAAGATGTTGAGGAAGATAAAGAAGATGAACCTCCGGATGAAGAATTTTATGAAGAAGATTTCGACTTTGATGAGGATGATGATGAAGAAGATGATTTATTTGATGAAGATGATGAACTTTATAATTAAATTATTCTTAATGATATTTGATTCAGCACTGCCGAATTTTATCCATTTTAATTTATAAACCAAGATATTTATTTTTTAACATATAATTTTTAACATAGTCGGTTACTCCTTCTTCAAGTGTAAATTTGGATTTGGAGTAACCGGCTTTTTTTAGTTTTTCAAGATTCGCTTCAGTAAAATACTGGTATTTTTCAGCAAGATATTCCGGGAGTTCAATATATTCTATATTAACCGGTTTATTCATTGCTTTGAAGATTGCTGTTACCAGATCATTCCATGTCCTTGCTTTCCCTGAACCAATATTAAATAAACCATTTTTATCCTTATTATTGAGGAAGAAAAGTGTCATATCAACAGCATCTTTAATATAAATAAAATCTCTTTTCTGCTCGCCATCTTTATATTCAGGATTTCTTGATTTAAAAAGTCTTACTTTACCTGTACTTTCAATCTGATCAAAAGCTTTATTAACTACACTGCGCATATCACCTTTATGGTATTCATTCGGACCGTAAACATTAAAATATTTCAATCCTGCAACTTTATCCATCATTTCATGTCTTTTTTAACCAGAGATCAAAAATATGTTTTGAATAGCCATACATATTTAAAGGATGAAGAGTATTCAGGTTATTTACATCATCGTTAAATCCTAGTGAACCGTCGCCGTAAGTTGCCGCAGAAGATGCATAAATAAATCTTACATCATTTTTAATTGAATATTTTGCCAGTTTTTTTGAATATTCATAATTATTTTTTATTAATATGATCGGCATCTTTTTCAGTAGTTGATGAGTTTGCACCCATATGAATTATAGATTCTGCATTTATATCAAACCTTTTTCAATATTCTCAATAAAAATCATCTTTATTTATAAAATCAGAATATTTTAACCCTACAAGATTTTTCCATTTTTCATCTTTTCCAGTTCATCAACAACAATAATATTATCATACCCGAGAGAATTAAGTCTCCAGACAATTGCACTTCCAATAAAGCCGGCACCGCCGGTTACTATAATCATACAGTTCCTATGAATGATTAAGTTAATTTTTATTAGCTGGCAATTTAATTATATTTGAAATCTTTACAAAGGAAAGACTACTTGGGTATCGGTACTTAATTAGCTGATTACTATAAAGATATAATAAAGAATAATAATAAAATGGAAAATATATTCGATAGACTTAAAAAAATATTATCAAAAAAAATAATGCTTATGGATGGTCCACGGGGAACCATGATTCAGAAGCTGCGTTTGAGTGAAGAAGATTTCCGGGGAGACTTTTAAAGAACCATCCTCATGAATTAAAAGGAAATAATGATATTCTCTGCCTGACACAGCCTGAAATTGTAAAAGATATTCACCGTGCTTTTTTGAATTCAGGCGCAGAAATTTTAGGAACAAATACTTTTAATGGAAGCACAATTTCACAAGCCGATTATCAAACCGAACACCTGGTTTATGAACTAAACAGGCAAGCTGCACTTATTGCCAAAGAATGTGCTAGATGAATTCAATAAAAAAGATTCCTCAATTCAAAGATTTGTTGCCGGTGCAATTGGTCCTACAAACAAAACATTATCCATTTCACCTTCGGTAACTGATCCCGGGTTCAGGGCGGTCAACTTTGATCAAATTAGTAATGCATATAAAGAACAAGCAAGAGGATTAATTGACGGCGGTGCTGATATTCTTCTTATCGAAACTATTTTTGATACTCTTAATGCAAAAGCTGCACTTTACGGAATTATGGAATTTTGCAGGCAAACAGGTAATCAGATTCCAATAATGATTTCCGGAACTGTGGTTGATATGAGCGGAAGAACTTTATCCGGACAAACCATTGAAGCATTTTGGATTTCGATTTCACATACTCAAAATTTATTAAGTGTTGGATTGAATTGCGCTTTAGGTGCACCGGAAATGCGCCCGTTTATTGAGGAACTTTCAGAAATATCAAATTTATATACAAGTCTCTATCCAAATGCGGGACTTCCCAATGAATTTGGTGAATATGATGATACACCTGAAGCAATGTCAAAAGTTCTGGAAGATTATGCAAAAGAAGGATTTTTAAATATTGTTGGCGGCTGCTGCGGAACCACTCCTGAACATATTAAAGCAATTTTCTGAAATTACAAAAAAATATCCCCCGAGAAAACCCCCTGAAGTAAAACCATATTTAAGATTAAGCGGACTTGAACCATTGGTGATTCGACCGGAAACTAATTTTGTTAATATCGGAGAAAGAACAAATGTTACGGGTTCAAAAAAATTTGCAAAATTAATTCTTTCCGGCAATTTTGAAAGTGCCTTATCGGTTGCAAGAGACCAGGTTGAAGGCGGTGCCCAAGTTCTTGATGTTAATATGGATGAAGGACTGCTTGATTCCGAAGAAGCAATGGTAAAATTTCTAAATCTTTTATCTGCAGAACCGGATATTGCAAAACTTCCTATAATGATCGATTCTTCAAAATGGTCTGTAATTGAAGCAGGATTAAAATGTCTTCAGGGGAAAAGCATTGTTAATTCTATAAGTTTAAAAGAAGGCGAAGAAAAATTTAAAGAACATGCAGAAAAAATCAGGAGTTACGGTGCTGCAGTTATTGTAATGGCTTTTGATGAAAAAGGACAGGGGGATACATCTTCAAAGAAGAATTGATATTTGTGCACGAGCTTATAAAATATTAACTGAAGAAATTGGTTTCCCTCCGCAGGACATAATCTTTGATCCGAATATTCTAACTGTTGCAACCGGTATCGAAGAACATAATAATTATGCTGTCGATTTTATCGAAGCTGCAAGATGGATAAAACAAAATCTACCCTTTACTAAAGTAAGCGGCGGAATAAGTAATATTTCCTTTTCCTTTAGAGGAAATAATATGGTAAGGGAAGCAATGCATTCTGCTTTTCTTTATCATGCAATCAAAGCAGGTCTTGATATGGGAATTGTGAATGCCGGACAATTTGAAGTTTATGAAGAAATCCCTAAAGATTTATTAATACTTGTTGAAGATGTGCTTTTAAACAGAAGGAAAGATGCAACAGAAAGATTAGTTGAATTTGCAGAAACAGTTAAACAAAAAGAAAAAGGTGAAATTAAAGTAGATGAATGGAGAAAACTACCTGTTAAGGAAAGATTAAAACATGCATTAATAAAAGGAATAGTTGACTATATTGAGGACGATACAGAAGAAGCAAGGAAACAATTTGCAAAACCATTGGAAGTTATTGAAGGACCTTTAATGGATGGAATGAATGTGGTTGGTGATCTTTTTGGTTCCGGAAAAATGTTTTTACCCCAGGTTGTAAAAAGTGCAAGAGTAATGAAAAAAGCTGTCGCTTATCTTATTCCTTTTATCGAAAAAGAAAAAGAAGAGTCAAATGATACCCGTGAAGCAGGGAAAGTTTTGATGGCTACAGTTAAAGGCGATGTACATGATATTGGAAAAAATATTGTAGGCGTTGTCTTAGGCTGCAACAATTATAATGTTGTTGATCTCGGTGTAATGGTAAGCTCTGAAAAAATACTGCAGACTGCAATAGATGAAAAAGTTGATGTTATCGGTTTAAGCGGATTGATTACCCCTTCACTTGATGAAATGACCCATGTTGCAAAAGAAATGGAAAGACGAGGATTTAACTTCCGCTTTTAATTGGAGGAGCAACAACTTCCAAAGTGCATACCGCAGTTAAAATTGCTCCTAATTATTCAGGCAACTGTTCATGTTCTTGATGCATCCAGGAGTGTACCAGTTGTAAGTAATCTTATTAACCCGGATAAAAAAATAAAAGATAAATTTATTAATGAAGTAAAAGATGAATATGAAAAAGTAAGAGAAAATCATAAAAAGAAAAAATCAATAAAAAATTATTTAACCATTGAAGATGCGAGAAAAAACAAACTCAATATTGATTGGGCAAAAACAAAAATTAAAAAGCCGGAAAAGCTGGGAATAACTGTTTTAAGCGATTATCCTTTATCAAAACTAAAAAAATATATTGATTGGACTCCTTTCTTTTTAACCTGGGAAATCAAAGGAAAGTACCCGGCAATTTTTGAAAATAAAAAATATGGTGAAACCGCAAAAAAATTATTTGATGAGGCAAATATTCTTTTAGACAAAATTATTGCTGAAAAATTATTAACAGCAAATGGAGTGTTCGGATTGTATCCTGCCAATTCCGTCGGGTACGATGATATAGAAATTTATACCGATGATACGCGCAAAGGTGTAAAAAGAATACTTCATACAATCAGATCCAGGAGAAGAAAACTGATAATCTTCCAAATCTTGCCCTGGCAGATTTTATTGCTTCGAAAGAAAGCGGATTAAAAGATTATATCGGCGCATTTGCTGTAACGACAGGAATCGGAATTGAAGAAATTGTTATTAAATTTGAAAAAGATCACGATGACTATAACAGTATAATGATTAAATCTCTGGCCGATAGACTGGCGGAAGCATTTGCAGAACATCTGCATGAATTAGTTAGAAAAAAATATTGGGGTTATGCACCCGAAGAAGAATTTAATAATGAAGATTTATTAAAGAAAATTATCAGGGAATTCGCCCGGCCCCAGGTTATCCCGCACAACCAGATCATACGGAAAAACTAATTATTTTTAATCTCTTCAGCTGAAGAAAATACATGTATAAAACTCACTGAAAATATGGCAATGTATCCTGCTGCTTCGGTAAGCGGATTATATTTTGCTCATCCCGAAGCTAAATATTTTAATGTAGGAAAAATCGGAAAAGATCAGGTGCTTGATTACCACAGGAGAAAAGGTTTGAGTCTTGAAGAGGCGGAAAAATGGCTCGGTCCCATTTTTAATTATGATTAAATTTTTACTGATAATCTATAATGTCCTGTAATTAATTTTAATTTGCATAATTATACGAACTGATCAAGAGTTCTATCTAACAAGACAACGGAGGTTTGAAAACACAAGAACTTATTCGATGCAGACTTTCTTATTATAATTCTTTAGCCAGTTCTCTGCAAATTTACGGGCAGCATCTGTTGTTTCTTTACCTGCTCTGAAACAGACTTTCCATAAATCAGGCTTACTTTCATAAGATTGTTTTACGAAAACTTTTATACCACCCTGTGCTTCAGCTAATTCTGCTTTGAAATCTACATCTTTAGACCCGTCAAGAAACTTTGTGAGCCAATTTTTTATCATTAGTTTGATGGATGAAGGATAATCTTTTTCCCATTGGGCAACCTGTTCATTATATTGATTCATTTGCTGATCGTACATCTGCTTTAATGTATTTTCCATTTGAGCATTATACATTGGATTATCAGGATCATCAATATCTTTAAGCTGCTTTTTAAAGCTTTTTATTGTTTCGTCAAAGGAAGCCTGCTGTTCTTTCGGCATTTGGGATTTTGTTTTCTCCAGGTTTTCAATTCCCTCTTTAATTGCTTTTTTCTGTTCCTTTTTCATTTCTGCTGTTGATTTCGGCTTTTCAGGGGGAGCCGGCTTTTTTTGATTCTTATATTCAATATACTTATTCATAAACTCTTTTGAGGAAGTATACTCCTTAACGTAATTTCCAACTTCATTAACAATTGCAACCTTTTCGCCGGATGCAATATCTTTCAACTGCTTAGGATTCGGAAAATAAAAAGAGGGATTTGAACAGTTGGAAAAAATCATATCATTTGCACCGGCTTCAGAAAGTTGAATTTTATCCAGGATACTTTTGATTTTGTTGTCAATAATCCGGGTATATGTGAAACCGATCATAAATAATAAGAATGGCACAAAAATTAAAGTTTTTTTCATAGAAAAATTTCTCCCATTCAGCAATAATTTTTTGAAGGCAGTTGAAATTTACCTTATCAGTTATTTATTTGCAATAAAAATCATTATCATTTTCCAATCGGCTGATCAGCGGGAATATAACTTCAAAAATAAAACGAAGAAAAGATTTTGATATAAGAATTGAAACAGGAACCGGCATATGCCTGCTTCAAATATCCGTTCGGGAAATAAACTGTTCATTTTTAACTGCCAATTATTTTAATCAGCATCAATTAACTTTTCTGGTTCTGATTGTTTAAAAGCTTAAAAGAAAAGTAGATTAGATTCAGCAGCAAACCGATAAATAAAGTTAATCCCCATGCTCTTGAATTATAAACCGGGTGAGAAATTTTACTTAAAATATCACTTGATAATGCAAAAGGACTGACTATTATATCCCAGGAATTCCATCTTAAATAGCGGCCGACATAAATACCAAAGCCGCTTACAAATAAAAATCCAATAGTAATAAAAGTTGTCTTCCCTTTTCCGACATAATTTTCCAAAACTTTTTCTATATCTGTTAAGCTGACAAATCCGAACAGCAAACCTGTCCATGCAAATGATAAAATTAAGGTTAAATCGAACCAGAGAGGTGCTTTTGAGCTCATCCCCAGGTGGAACAAATCAGTTAAAATATAGGGGGAATTGGGGAAAAAAATTACCCAGGATAATATCATTAATACCAGCAAAAATTTCTTATCCTGAAGCTTTTTAAAATTATAATTGAACTTATTAGCCACGGTATAAAAGCCAGGAACAGGTTCCAGTTTAAAAATAAAAATTCAAATGAGTTAGTATATAAAACTCTAAAAACAGATAGCCCAAAGCTGAATAAGCTTAGAACTAATAATAAGATTGTAGTATTTAATCTGCCGGATTCTTTAAGTTGATTAATCATAATTTTTATTGTTCAATTTTAATGTAATAATTACTTTCAATTTTTGTTAGTCACTATTTATACAAAAAATGTTCCGCAAATTTCGTAAAAAATTCATATAATAAAACTGAAATTATTTATCCGGGTGATTAAACCCATGAATCGTGAAATAGATTCATTGAGAACACAATTATTGGTTTTTCTCACATTATTCTAAAGAAATAATCAAATAAGCTGATATTTCCAGTCTTCATTGTTTCTTGTGTTTTTACTTAATGCCTGATAAAAATGGATTAAATGAAATTTTTGTTAATTAAAAAGTGAAGCTGTTTATTGATCCTGCAAATTGAACGCGAATTTTTTTCAATTGCAGGTAAAAATGTCCTTCTGTTTCCCGCCTGGTTCACATTAACTCTTGAATTGAGAGAATAGTTAAAATGATAATTTAAGAGTGAGAATAATCCCGCTTAATTTTCTATTTCCGATATGTTTTAATCTTTTATGAACAAAATAAATTTCACTCTGCAATTATTTCATAGTCTCCTTATCCGGGATCTGAAAAAGAAAAACCTTAATGCCTTAATCATTTCAGAAGCTATCAAAGTAATTTACTTGCCATTATGGATTTTATACACTGCAGCCTGCAGTAAGCTGTTAAATTCATCCGGCTTTTCAATCATTGGAAAGTGACCGGTTCCATGAATATCAAGAACTTCAAATGAACTTTTACAATACTTTTTAAGCCCTTCTGTATTGGTTGCTATTCCATCACTATTTATTAAATACAGCTTATAATTTAATTCGGGTAATTTTTTCATTTCATCATATTTAAAAATATTTTCTATAGATGAAATTGCCGCTTCGGGATTGCTTTCCCGGTAATCTTTTTTTACTCTTTCTCTTATAGTAGAATCGGTTGAAGGTCTGAACAAATATTTTGCAGCATATTCAGGGGCAACATTTTTATAATCTTTTTTTAATGTATCGATGAAAGAATTCATTTCTTTCAATTGTCCGGGACTTAATTCGGAACCGACAAATTTAAAGTTATCCACACCGGCTATACCAATAATTGCTTTGTTATTCTTCAATGCAGCTTCAAGTATTATATCCCCGCTCATAGAATGCCCGATAAGTATTACATTTTTTAAATCCAGCTTATTTATAACATTAATTACATCATCACTATACTTTTCAACAGTATAATCTTTTCTATTTGATGCAGATTCTCCAAACCCAGGTAAATCAATAGCGACGGTTCTATATTTTTTGCTGAAATAATTCATTTGATCTTTCCAATAACCAGAATTTATATCCCAGCCGTGAAGAAAAAATAGTGTTGTATCACTCTCCCCTTTTTCAACATAATAGATATCTGCATCAGATATTTTAATTATGCCGGATTTTAATTTGGTATTATTCTGGCTTTGGCAGCCTGCAATAATTGAAAAAATAAATGCCAAAAAGAAATATTTTTTCATTTTTCTCACTCCCATGAATGAAGTAAAAATATCTATCTTAAAATAGGAAATTTTATGATATCATTTTAATTGTCAAAGTTTTTTAAAATATTCCCGTTCATTATTCCCCTAATATGATTAAATTCTGGGAAAAATTTTATATTAATGAAAAGTCTGCAAATATCCGCCAAGGAAGCTTCTCAAATAGTATTGAATGCTCAACTTTTGGACGGGCATGCCGGATTATTAAGAGGGAAAAAAGGAACAGCCGGGATTATAAATAAACTCGGGTACGTTCAAATTGATACTATTTCAGTGATCAGCCGCGCTCATCACCATATACTCTGGACAAGGAATAACAGCTATTCTGAAAGGTATCTGCATGATCTTCAGGCGAAGGAGAAACTTATTTTTGAATACTGGACACATGCAATGTCATTTATCCCGATGGAAGATTACCGCTACTCTCTTCCGCGAATGATCAATTTTAGAAAACCGAAAAGTAAATGGCTGAGATACAGGTTCAATCAATCAAAGAAATATTTTGGATATGTGCTTGACAGGATCAAAAATGAAGGGCAGTTATGTTCAAGTGATTTTGAAAGTGACACCAGCAAAAAAGGGGGGACATGGTGGGAATGGAGACCGACCAAAACTGCGCTTGAATATTTATTCTGGCAGGGAGATCTCATGATCTCGGAAAGAAAAAACTTTCAAAAATTTTATGATCTCCGTGAAAGGGTGTTACCCGGCAATGTTGATACAGCAATGCCATCCAATAAGGAATTGAGCCTTTATTTTATTAAACACGCTTTAGCGTCTCTTGGAGTTGCTTCGGAAAAGGAAATATTAAAATTTATGCAGCCGGGTAAATCAACAGTTTCCGATCTTCAGATAGTTGATAAGACAGTTATGAAAAAAACAATTGATGAACTCCATGAATCAGGTGAAATTATTTCTTTATTTATTGGAAATGATCATAAAACTGAGAACTATGCTTTACCCGGAATCATTAATGGAATTGCTAAAAGGAAAAATTCCACTTCGCATATCCATCTTCTTTCCCCTTTTGATAATCTTATAATACAAAGGGAACGGACAAAAAGATTGTTCAATTTTGATTATGCAATAGAATGCTATTTACCGGCATCTAAAAGAAAGTACGGTTATTTTGTTCTTCCTATCTTATGGGATAATAAGTTTGCAGGCAGGCTTGATCCGAAAGCTGACCGTCAGAATAAAACCTTAATAATAAATAACCTGGTCTTAGAATATGATTTTAAAGATTACGATGAATTTATTTTTCTGCTTTCCCAAAAACTTAAGAGCTTTGCAGAATTCAACAATTGTAAAAAGATTGTAATTAAAAAATGTTCCCCGGTTTCTATTAAGAGCCTGCTCCAGACCAGCCTAAAAAGAATTTGAGCTCATAAATGTGGAATTTCCTTTGATACTATCCCTTAAACTAATAGTCTTGACACTCACTTCCATAATCCCGTGACAATATTTTACAATTATTAATCTCAGTTTAATTAATATTTCCTCAATTATTTTATATTTTTGAATCTCAAAACCGGGGTATTTTAAGATGTTTCCAAAAGCAATAATTCTTTTCTTTCTTTTTTTAATTTTAAATTTAAATGTGGCCCCTTTTAATTTAATAAGCGGAGATGATACAGCTGGCACTAAAGTAAACAAACCAAAAAGAATTTATAATACAATTCGTTTAACAACTGAGAAACCAAAAATTGATGGTGTATTAGATGATCCCTGCTGGAAAACCGGTGAGTGGGCAGGAGATTTTATACAATGGATCCCGAATGAAGGAGCTAAACCATCTCATCCGACCGAATTTAAAATATTATATGATGATAAGAATATTTATGTTGCTATAAGGGCATATGATAATGAACCGGAAAAAATTGCAGAGAAAGCGGGAAGAAGAGACGAATTTCAAGGTGATATTGTCGGGATCAATTTCGACAGCTATCATGATCATCGTACCGGGTTTGAATTTGATGTTACCGCAGCAGGACAGAAGATTGATCTTGTATTGACAAACCCGTCAAATGCCGATGTTAACTGGAATGCAGTATGGTATGGTAAATCCGCAATGGAAGATTCGGCATGGACTGTAGAAATGGAAATTCCATTAAGTCAGCTCAGGTACAGCACCGATTATGAACAAGTTTGGGGAATGCATTGCTGGAGATGGATAGACCGGCTGCAGGAAGAAAGTGACTGGGAACCGCAATCATCAAAAGGCCCCGGAATCTTATATTTATTCGGCGAACTGCAAGGAATAAAGGGACTTCCACGTTCACGACGTATCGAAATTATGCCCTATTCAGTAGGTAAGCTAAATACTTTTAAAAAGGAAATAGGAAATCCTTTTGCCGATAAAGGAAGAACATGGTTGGGTAATTTCGGAGTTGATGCAAAGATAGGTTTGTCATCTAATTTCACTGCTGATTTAACTATTAATCCTGATTTCGGACAGGTTGAATCTGATCCTTCGGTTATGAACCTTACTGCATTTGAAACATTTTATGAAGAGAAGCGGCCATTTTTCTCGAAGGAAAAAATATTTTCGGGTTTGACATAGATGATGCAACTATTTTTTACAGCCGCCGCATCGGACATTCTCCTTCTTACTCACCCGATTTAAAAAATAACGAATACCTAAATTCGCCCGATAATACAACCATCCTTAGTGCTGTAAAAATCAGCGGCAAAACATCGGATGGCTTATCAATTGGAGTATTACAAAGTTTAACCGCAAATGAAAACGCTGATCTGAGCTCAAATGGAAAAATAAATAAAATTAATGTTGAACCTCTAACTAATTACGGGATTATCCGTGTACAAAAAGATTATAATGAAGGGAATACAATGCTTGGCGGAATCATTACTTCTACGAACAGGTTTATTAATGATTCCCACCTTAATTTTATGAATAGAAATGCTTTTACCGGCGGAATGGATTTTCTTCATTACTGGAATGATAAGGAATTTTATGTTGATGCAAAATTTATCGGCAGTAATATCTCCGGAAGTACAGATGCCATCAAGGAACTTCAGTATTCATCAGCAAGATATTACCAAAGACCTGATGAATATAATTTAGACACCGCTCGAACGAATCTTTCCGGACATGGAGGAAAAATCAAAATCGGGAAAGGAAGCAAAGGTTTATGGCGTTATTCAACAGAAGTGAGCTGGCGTTCGCCGGGTCTTGATCTAAATGATTTAGGATTTATGCAGATATCAGATATATTCCACCAGATGAACTCAATCTCTTATTTTGTTGTACAGCCTGTATCAGTATTCAGAACTTATTCAGTTGGAATAGATCAATCCAATGAATGGAATTATAAAATGGATTATTTAGCATCAAGCGGGGGATTAAATATACGGCTTGAATTTAATAATTTATGGGCAATTTCAAATTCGGTTGAATATCAAACCCAAACTTTGGATCCGCAAATTTTGAGGGGAGGATATGCAATGCTTATTCCGGCAAAATGGACAAATGATTTTTACTTCAGGACAGATCCTTCCCAAAAAATATTTTTTGAACTTAACGGAAGCATTGCCATATCACAGAATCAGAATTCCAGGTTTTACGGGATACAGCCCGGAATATCTTTTTTGCCCTTAAATACACTGAAATTTTCAATCAGTGCACATTATTCATCAAATAGAGATAATCTCCAATATATTGATACTAAAACCGTTGGCGGAATAGATAAATATATACTGGGAATGTTAAACCAGCACACACTTGCTTTAACATTCAGGATCGATTATAACATCACACCTGAAATTTCGATTCAATATTATGGAAGTCCTTTTGCTTCTGCCGGTAAATTTTCAAATTTTAAAATAATTACTAATCCTAAAGCTGCGGATTATTACAATAGGTTTGAAATAATAGCTCCGGCATTAAACGGCAGTGATTATGAAGTTTCAGAAGGAGAAGGATTAGTTAATTATAGTTTTGAAAATCCCGATTTCAATTTTTCCCAATTCAGATCTAACCTTGTTCTTAGATGGGAATATCTTCCCGGTTCTCAAATTTATCTTGTATGGGCAAATGAAATGACATACAATGTTACACCGGGATATAATTCATTAAACAATACAATGAATATGCTTAGAAGTGCATTCCCTAATAATATATTTTTAGTAAAGTTCAATTACTGGTTTACAATTTAGAAAAGTTAAATATCCATTGGTTTTAAAGAAAATAATTAACCTCTGTTTCGATCAGTAAACGAAAAAATTCCGCAAGTAATATTTTATCGATTGTTTTTTAGAGATATTTATAGATTGTGATTATATCCTCGCAGTTTTTTTAGAAATTAGGGATTTTATCAACTTAACTGTATTACTATTATAGGATAAATCATCTTTCGGAAGATTTCATATTGATAAACAGATAGGACAGGTGAGTTAAAATTCCGGGGAAATTTTTTTCTTAGTTCTCATTAATTAATAATAAATATTAATCAGATCGGGATAATAATTATGAAAATTATTACATCTCTATTTATCCTAACATTTTCAATACTTTGTTTTAATTGCAATGAAAATACAACCGGACCTGACAGCAGGACAGCATCTCTTATTGTCCAGGGTAATATAGTTCCCACCGGGGAAATTGTGCAGATTAGTGATTATCCTCTATTTGTAATGAACTATTCCGGTGATTACAATTTTCAGAATTATCTGAAAACAGGAATTAGCCTGAACAAATTCCGTTTGCAGGATGATTCTGCTCTTTGGGGATGCACCTGCTTCTCTGCCATGGCCGACAGCTGTAAAATCTTCGGAAGAAACTTCGATTATTATCACCATATTGCTCTGATACTTTATACTCATGCTCGTAATGCATATTCATCTATTTCATTAGCCGATATTACTTACCTTGGTTTTTCAGAAAGCTCATCTTTGGAACAAATTAAACGCTCATCTTCAATATCAGGAAGCCCTTATGTTACTATGGACGGATTAAACGAAAAAGGTGTCGCTATAGGGCAGATGTCAGTCCCGATTGCACAACCACCATATGATCCTAATAAGATCAATTTAGGTTGTCTGGATATAATCAGGCTGGTACTTGATTATGCTGGCAAGCACTGAAGAAGCAATATCATTAATTCAAAATTTTAATTTTAAAGATGCTGCGCACCCAGTTCATTATTTAATTGCTGATCGCAATAGTGAATCGGTTGTAATCGAATATGTCAACAAAGAAATGAAAGTAATACATAATAATGAACCTTTTCAGATCTGCACAAATTTTATTATAACAGGCTCGAAAGCTCCTTCATCAACTCCGTGCTGGCGATATAATACTGCTTATAATATGTTAAAAAATACAAATGGAAAAATTAACGGGAATAATGCAATGAAAATATTGAGTTCAGTATCTCAAAATATTACCATGTGGTCTGCTGTTTATGATATGAACTCATTCTCTTTAGATATTTGTTTAGACAGAAAATATAATAAAATTTTTTCGGTTAAGACAATAAAATCAATAATACCTTTTTAATTCACCATGAAATAATTTTCTTATGATAAAAGTTTAAATCAGCATCAAATAAAATCAATATTTATAGTAACAACCAAGAATCAAGTAACCTATTTAGTAATTTGGAGTCTAATACTGCATAGACAATCATCTTAATAAGAAAAGTGGGAAGCTAATTTATGAAAATAACACGTTTAGTTATTTTCACTGTTTTTATTCTAACATTTATATTTAATCAAAATTTATTTGGCTGTAGTTTGATTAAAATTACTATAAATGGAAAAACAATAGTCGGAAACAATGAAGATTTTTCAAATCCTGATACCAGGATCTGGTTTGAACCCGGGGGCATTCAGCATTATGGTGTTGTTTATGTAGGATATGATAATTTGTTTCCCGAAGGAGGAATGAACGAAGCTGGATTAGTATTTGATGCTTTCGGCGTTTCCGATAAACCCTTAAAAGATACAACAAATAAAGAACCTATATTTGAGCTCGATTTAAAAAGAAAAATTATGAGCGAATGCTCAACCGTGGAAGAAGTGAATGCGCTTATTAATAAGTATAATTTATATTTCTGGTCTCATTCTGTATGGGTATTCTTAGACAAAACCGGCAAATATTTAATCGTAGATGGCGACTCAAGAATTTTAGGAGAAAAAAATTATTTTGTTCAAACAAATTTCCGCCAATCAGAAATAACTGATGAAACCCGGATTGACTGCTGGCGCTACAAAAAAGCAATGTCGTTATTAAAAAAACATAGTGAAGCGAGTATCGAATATTGTACCTCCATAATGGATTCAGTTCATCAGAAAGGTACTTTATACACAACAATATATGATTTGGACAATGCAATTATATATTTATATTATTTCCATAATTATAAAAAAGTAATGCGGTTCGATTTAAAAGAAGAACTAAAAAAAGGTGAAAGAATATTAGTAATTCCGGAATTGTTCCCAGAAGAGAAAACTAAAGATTATATTGATAGTCGTAAACTTAAGTCGAGAATTGATTCACTTGCATTTATAAGTACTGCCATAGATTCAGCGACAAAAAGCGAATTAAGAGAGCTCTGGTACATACCGCATATTATAGCAAATCATGGCTATGAATATCTGCACCGGAAAGAAATTTCTAATGCAATAGCTGTATTTAAATTATTTATAGAGCTTTTTCCGGAATTACCTTATGGATATGATTTTCTAGGTGAAGCATATATGGAAGATAAGCAATACCAATTAGCAATAACAAATTGCAGGATGTCAGTTGAACTTGATCCGAGTTATATCAACGGAAAGCAAAGGATGAAAGTATTGAAAAAACTTCTTGAAGAATAAAAATAATTTAACCATAACGTAAAAGGGAAAATTATAATTAATATAACTTTACTATTCATTATAATTTCGAATCCAGTGAATGCAGCAAACCTGCGAATAACTTCAAAACTACAGTACAGCTTCAATCTACATTGAATGAACAAAAGGATTATCAGCAGCAGTTATTTCCTAAGGATATTTGGAAGCACTTCAGCTTTTCATATGATACGGTTTGTATAAAAAGAATGCTCTTCAACATCGGAGCATTACAAAAACATTACAGCAGCAGCAATTTAAAATTAGCTGATGAGGAAAGGTTAACTCTTGAAGATCTCTCTTTTAAATGGCTGCCTCTTACAATATATGATAGCCGATAACAATAAGACAATTACTAACAATACAAGCGGTATTGATTGTGATACTCTTCATCTACGACACTCTTCAAGACTGCCTGATAAAATTTGAACGAAGAAGTATCAGTCATTCTGCAGAACCCGTATTCTAAAAGAACGCCGGAAGATATCTAACACCAATATTATGGCGTATCACTTGTATTCACAAAAATCTTCAACGCATCCGGAAAATCTTTGAACCGCTGGATTAAATAGTACCTATTATATCCTGACAAAATATCTAAATATAATTGATTCGCAACAACCTATATACTGGCTCTATCAAAAGCTAGCCTAAGCGGTGCAGAGCAGCAGCGGTCTCTTCTACACCTTGGATTGGTTAAGGGCAAAAGCAATTATGAGGTAATGTAATTCTGCAGCACCTCAAGATATGATACATTCACCGGTGTCACAGCAATAAGAAATTAATACGGCTGGTACGAGTGTGATTTAATAAGAATAATAAGGTATACAGCTCGGCAGATGGAATGGTACATAGATCTCTGTAGTATATACCGAAATCAATAGCAATGCAGTAGCGTAAACAGATCTATGTATATAATGTATCAAGCATGTATAAAACGGTATCCGGCTAGCTTATCGGAACCACTAATAAAGTATATAAAACAATGATAGTATAAAATAAAAGCATCTTTTCACTAAAAAGACAGAGAATCATCGCTTGTTACTACGGAAAAAATGGTTCAAAGCAGCCGGAGTGGATAAATATGCAGAATTGCTCACTAATGTGCTTGCAGTGAATATCGTACGGAAATCAAAAGATTAACACTGGAAAATGTCGAGCAAAATCAGCTAAGATGGATACGATTCAGCAAAAAAAAAATCGAAACAAAGCATAATATCATAAGCAATTACAAAAAGAAAACGAAAAAAAAATAAAAAAAAATGCTCTAAAAAAAAAAAAAAAAAATAAAAAGGAATATCAATATATGCTAACATATAAGAACAGAAAGCGTACAAAATGCTATAGAGAACACAAAAAAGAAGAAACAAAGAACGCACTCATGAAAATACGGTCATATCGATATAAAAAAGGAATTCATGGTAAGTTCAGCAGATTCATTTTAAATATAAAAAAGAAGTAAAAAATGAATGATAAAATCACTAATAGAATTTTTTATAATCTTCTCTTGTCATTCCATAATAATATAGATCTACCAGTTCGCCGTCATATGTTTTATGGTCTTTTCTTAAAGTACCTTCTCTTAAGAACCCGCACCGTTCTGCCAGCTCATAGCTCCGGACATTTGCTGTCAACACTCTTAGAAATAATCTGCTCATCAATAAGTTTTCAAAACTGAATTTAATAATCGCGGTTAATGCTTCTGTCATTATCCCCTTCCCCTCATGTTCGCCCGAAATAACATAGGCTATTTCCCCTCGAGGTATAATCCAGTCAATATTTTTCACTGAAATATGCCCGGCATATTCCCCTGTTCCTTTGAGCCAAATTCCAAAATTAAAAGCTGATTGTTCATCCCATTCTTCAATTTTCTTTCTAATGTAATATTCAGCGCTAAATTCGTCATGTGTATTCGAAAGCATAATAGGAAAGCTGTCGAGCATTCTATTCCTGTTTTTATCAATTACCTGATAAAATATTTTTCCATCCCCGGCTTTATATTTTTTTAAAATAGTCCTTAAGGTTTCGATTTCCGGGGCGATATTTACTAATTCTTCCAATTTCTAAAAATGAATATTGATGCTTTGATTTAACTGTTTTCAATCCTTCTGCCTTGCTGTTCCAAAGCAAGTTTGTATGAACGATTTAGAAGTTCAATTGCAATATCAACATCTTCAGCTGTTTCCAGATATTTTGAGATCCATCCGCTTCCCGGTAAAACATGATGCTGATTTGCTAAACCTGCAGATAAAATTTCATTCTTAATCTTTTTTGTAAATGGAATATCTACTAAATAATTACCGTGAATATGACCTATTTCCCTGCGGCCAAATTTAAACTCAATCCCTCCGAATCTGTGCTGCCGGTAAGCTACATTTTCCCATCCGGTTACAGAATTTTTAATTTTTTCCATTGCATCTTTAACAGGCATAAAAAGCTAAAATTATTGTCAAATATAATAAATCAAATATAAATTAATTTTTACCAAGCAGGCAAGAAGAAATAATTGCTGGATATTAATAATGTGACCTGTGTTCCCATTTACAAAACATATCTTAAAATTTTCATATTATTAAAAATAATTAGAGGTATGTCATGTTATATAATTTAATGGATTCCAATAAAAATAACTTAATAAAAGAATTAAAATCAAAGGTTGATCTATCAAACGAGCAACTTGATGAAATATTTTCAGAAGTAGGGAATTTCATGAGGGAAAATTTAGAAGATCAAGCTGCCAAAAATCCAAAAGGTATTTTAGATTTAATTAACACCGGCTCTGAAATAAAGGATAATAATTATATCGTTGAGAATTTAATTTCAAAGCTTTCCAGAGATTTGAGCTCAAAGTTTGATATAAATCCGGATAAAACAAAAAAGGCCTCGGAATTTTTAGCAGTATATATTATTAATCAAATATCCGGGCAACTATCTACTAAAGAAAAAAAAATTAACATAAAAGATTTGTTTACTTTTCTCGGCCTCGGAAGTGAACTTGAAGAATCTGCAAAAATAAGCCTTGAAGAACCAAGCGGTAAAATTGCAGACTATATGAAAAAAATATTCTAGCTTAGTCCGGCAGTTATTCCCCGGAGAAAGTTCTTTATAAAGAAAATCATTACTCATATGCGGGAACAGACTTCTCTCCTTCAATCCAATGCGGGAGCCAGGCTAAAGATAAACTTTTAACATTTATTCCGGATCTTGCCGGTCTTACGACAATTTCTTCAAGTTTAATTTTATCAGGATCATAATTTGCCGAAATATTCTGTACATCATTATTAAGCTGATTGTTTATCTCCTCTATCTGCTGGTTTATATTTTTTATGTCATCCTGGACCTGATTTACATCCATCTTTTCTTTATATGTCTTTGATGCTCTTGATATTGCAGAACCGGCTCTGCCGGCATTCGAAGAAGAAAAGGTTTTCCTCCCCAGGAAAGCACCGAGTAAAGTTGTACCAATTGAAATTGCCGTATTTATTTTCTGCTGATCATATTGCGCTTTTTCATCCTGGAATTTCTGTTCACTCTTTCTCATCTTTTCCTGCAGTGCGAAAATTTTTGTTCCGTATTTTGCTTTAATTTTTTCAATTTCCTGATCTCTAATTTCACGGATAGATAAATCCATTCTCACTCTGAAATCTTTTTCACTTTCTCCTGAATTGGAAATTAAACCTGATTCCTTATTCTGGTAAAGAATAACTTTCGATTCTCTATATAAGAAATTAGTATAATCTTTAGTCCAATTATTATAGCTTTTAGGATTTGTCGAATCCTTCGGAATAGAAGAAAAAGCAGCTTGTGATGTTTCAGGCTCTTTAAGCAAATCTTCACCCGGTATTTCTATTTCCACGGGGGTTTCCCATTTAATAATTTCATCATTATCCATAAGCGGAAAGAATAAATTTCTGTTTACCGATGTTTCGATTTTATTTTTATCCGAAACAATATTAACCTCGGCTTTCCCGTATAAAAAAGATTTATATAATAGCTTAGCCTCATTTCCCGGCCTGGAAGATCTGACAGGAACATATACCTGATTGATTTCCGGGGGAATAACAGGCCTGGCTCTCGAAATATTATCTTCGTTAAACTGAACAGCTTTTGGCGGCAAAGTTATTTTTTCAATTTTGTTTTTCATTAATTCCGAAATTTGAACTCTTGTTAAAGGGCCGCTTAAAAAAGACATTACCCATCTTGTTTCAAAAACAACGGGAGCATTTTCATGAACATTATTCATAAGGAAAATTCTATTATCCAGCTTTGAAATTAAGCTCTCCAGTTCCTCCTGAGAATAAGATTTTCCTTCTGACTGCCCTGCACTATTTAGACCATCAATGACACGGTTTTTATCCTGCTCTGTCTGAAGCCTTCCTATAAACCAGGTACCAATATTGGATAAACCCTTATAGTCAATATCGACCGGATTTTGCGTCGCTAAAACTATTCCCAAGCCAAATGCTCTTGCCTGCTTCAATAATGTGAGCATTGCAATTTTGGAAGGAGGATTTGCAACCGGGGGGAAATACCCGAAAATTTCATCCATATAAATTATTGCCCGCAGGCTTGTCGTTCCAGGCTGAAGTCTCATCCAGTTAATAACTTCATTTAGAAGAAGGGTTACAAAAAACATCCTTTCGGTATCATTTAAATGTGCTATTGAAAAAATAGAATGTTTAGGTTTTCCCTCACCAGTATATAAAAAATTTGAGATACTTAATTTTTCCCCTTCCATCCATCCTGAAAAACCGGGTGATGCAAGGAGATTATTCAGCTGCATTGCCAGCTCAAATCTTTCCTTTGAAGGATAAAATGATTCAATATCAAAAACCCCGATTTTTTGAATCGGAGGATTCGTTATAGATTGAATTAAATCCGGCAGTGTTAATCCCTTTTTTTGCCGCCAGTAAAACTCAATGATATTAGTTAACAGAATTGTCTCTTTGCTTTTAATAGGATCGGCGGATATTCCAATCAGATTTAGTAAAGCTCCTGCAACACTTAATATAGTTTCCCTGAGAGAAAAATCATCGTTCAGAATTTTATCTTCCGGCGGTTCGAAAGATCCCAGAACAGAGACCTGTTTCCCTGCATTACTGCCCGGAGTATAAATATCAAAGGTTACAGAATCTTTAAGCCTTTTAATTCTATCCTTGGTTTGACCCCAGCTTAATAGACCTTTTTCCCAAGCTCCGGCTTTTTCCTTTGCTAATTCATCAAGGGAGATTCCTTTTTTGTCGGCTTCATCCTGAGTCAGCCATTCCTTGAAATCTTCAGGATTTAAATCAGGAAATGTTAAAAGTAAATCGGACAAATCCCCTTTCGGATCAATTATGATTGCCGGGATTTTATCAATAGCTGCTTCTTCAAGCAATGCTATGCAAAGACCTGTTTTTCCGCTTCCGGTCATACCCACACACATTGCGTGTGTGGTTAAATCTTTTGATTCATAAAGGATTAAATTATCGAGAAGCTTTTTATTTGATTGATCGAATTCCTTTACCGAGATAGAATACGCCGAGCTTTTCATAATCTACCATATTTATTCCCTCAAAATTTTAAAAAAGTAATAATAAATATAGTCTCATTCTAAATTAATTTTTTCAAATAAGATGGATATCCTCTAACTTTAAAATTATATCTCCGTTTGAATCGGTATTAAAAGATCTTATAAACTTCGCACCCCAGATTATTTCTTCAAATGTGTAGGAATACCTCGAATGAACAAGCTGGTTAAAAGTATCATCATATCCTTTAATTAATATTAGAATTTCAAATTGCTTTTCTTTTAACTCTTCAAGTGATTTTTCAAAGAGCGGGCTATCTTCATCTATGGGGTGAACAACCGTCCAGCTTAATGCAAAAAAATGGACATGATATCTTTCAAGCTTCATATCATAGTATTTCCTGTTGAAGTCTTTATCAACAAGCACAGCCATTACCTGTGCTTCAATATCCATTAAATTATTATTCCTTTGATTTACAATCCTGAATTGCAGGGAATTAATCCCTTTATAAGGTGCAATTATAGCGTTCTTACTGTACAAAATCCTCGAGAATGGATGAGAAAACCTTCCATATAATAATCCGGTAATCAAAGCAAAGGCAAATACTGAAGCCATAGCCTCAATAGTTACGGTAGAATTTGCAACCAGGCCTTCAGGGCTAATGCCGCCGTAACCGATTGTTGTGGAAGTTTGTACACTGAAGAAAAAGCAGCTGAAATAATTTTCTAAATTTGTTGAAACTACCGCACCTTTTAAACTTTGAATTCCTATCAGGAAATAAATTAAACCGAATAATGCATTAAATAAAAGATAAGCGACAACAGCTAAGCCGAAAAATTTTGTCCACGAAAGATTTACAAGAAACTGGTAAATATCTTTCGGATGGAAGTCGGTTCCCATACGGGTTACATTGAAAGAACCGTCTTTATTAATTACTCTTTTAGTCCTTCCGAAATATTTCTCTCCTAAACCGGGATCGATTGTCTGCTTCATAAAGCCTCTTTTCTTATTAACTGAACATTAAATGTTGTAAGCTGAATGTTGAACATTTTGGCAATTTCAAATTCAATTTTCAATATATAATTCAATTTATAATTCTCAATAGATTAAACTAATATTATCTCTTCAACCGTTTTAAATTTGTAGATTATTCTTTACGTATTCGAATTAGCAACAAAGCAGCAATTAAACTGACAGCAGAAGAAATATAAAACGGTACGGAGGAGCCGAATGCGTCCCATAAATAGCCGGTCAAAATTGATCCGAGGAACATTGCAATACTCGACAGCATAGTAATTAAACCGACTGCCGAAGCTACTTTTTCATAAGCTACCAAATCGGATACCCAGGCTTTTAAAATTCCTTCCGTGGATGCGGCGTATATTCCGTAGAAGGCAAAAAGGATCCATGTTAAAATAAAATTATCCGAGGCTGCAAATCCGAAATAAACGGCCGAGAATATAATTAATCCGAAAATAAAAATTTTTTTCTTTCCGACCTTGTCGGATATTAAACCTGCAGGATAGGATGACCCGGCATAAATCAGGTTATAGAAAACGTAGCCTAAAATAGCCATTGTATCCGAGTTAGAGACGCTTCTTGATTTTAAAATCAAAAAGACATCACTGCTGTTAACGAGAGAAAAAATTGTAATTAAGATTACTAATGATTTATATGTTCGGGGAGATTTTTTCCAGAATGATATGTATTGAAGCTTTTTCTTCTCCTTAATTTCGACCCGTTTTTCTTTTACAAAAAAAGTGAAAGTTACCGCGATAACTGAAGGAACAAAAGCGATTATGAAAATTAGGTTGAAATTATAATTATTAATTCTTAAAAGTAATAATGCGATAAGCGGGCCCAAAACTGCACCGAGAGTATCCATTCCCCTATGGAATCCAAATATGGCACCGCTATTGTTGCCATTTGAATATCCTGCAAGTAAAGCATCCCTGGGAGCCGTCCTCATCCCTTTTCCAATTCTGTCTGTAACCCTGCTTATCAATACGATAAAAATTTTAGGGAAGATACCCGGCAACGGTTTCGATAAAGCAGAAATGCCGTAGCCGCCTAATACAAATATTGATCGTTTTCCCAGCTTGTCGGATAAAAATCCAAAATATCCTTTTAAAAATCCCGCCGTTATTTCTGCAAGCCCTTCAATTAAACCAACAGAAACCATTGAAGCGCCTAAAACTGATGCAAGGAAAATCGGGGTTACCGGGTAAAGCATTTCACTTGCCATATCAGTAAACAAGCTGATCAAACCTAAAATTATAACCTGGCGCGGTATTTTTTTCAGCATAGATATGTTAATATTTCAAAGGAATGAGGAGTAATATATATAAAAAAATATTGGAGTTAAATGATACTGAACCGGCACTATCCCTTGAAGAGATAGTGCCGGTAAAGAATATTGGAAGAATGGGAATTATTAAATTACGTTACCATCATTATTGATTATCTTTACTTCATAACCTAACTCTTTAATTCCTTGTTCTATTTTTGATAGATCACCAACTACGACCCAGATCATATTCCCGGGCTTAATAATTTTCCCGGCAGCTTCAGCAATATCATTCAAATTTAATCCTTTTACCTTTCCAGCGTAAGTTTTGTAATAATCATCAGGCAGATTGTAGTTGACAATATTAGTTAAATAATTTACAACATCATTAATAGTCTCCCATCTCCCGGGAAGCTCGAGTGTTTGATTTTGTTTTACTTTCTGAAGTTCATCCTGTGTCGGCGGTTTACTGCTGATCATACTGGTTAATTCTTTATTCATTTCCTGGATAGCTTCTTTTGTTTTGTCTGTCTGGACCGGTGCATAAGCAACAAATGGTCTTTGAGCTTTTAAAGCTCTAATAAAGCTGTGTGCCCCGTAAGACCAATGCTTATCTTCCCTTAAATTCATATTTAACCTTGAAGTGAACATACCTCCAAGAATATTATTCATAGTTTCTGCTGCAATATCATTCATTTCAGATTTTGGGGGAACAATATCGGCAGCAAAAATAACCGACTGAGGAGCATCGGGAACATTTATTAAATAGATAGTAGGTTTTTCATAATTTTGCACATTTCCTATTTTCTTTTCCGGAATGTTTCCTTTTTTCCATCCACTAAATAATTTTTCGAGCTTTGGTTTTAATTCATCCAGCGAAGCATCACCGGCAATAATTAATGTAGAATTATTCGGTTTAAACCAGGTATTATGAAATTTAATAAGATCTTCCCTGGTAATTTTCTCAATTGATTCTTTATCCCCGTTCCCTCTCCATGTTGTTCCGTAAGCGCTGTTTTTTCCATATAAAAGAATTGGGAGCACTCTAAACCCGGCTAAAACCGGTGAAGCTTTTTCCTGTTCAATTGCCGCAATCCTTTCTTTCTTAAGCCTTTCGAGATTGTTTCCGGGAAATGAAGGATTTAAAATCACATCGGCAAAAAGTCCTAAAGATTTATCCATATTTGATTTTAAAGTAGATAAACGGACAATAGAATTATCGACATCTGAACTGGAAGATAAATTAGCACCAAGCTTAAGAAGTTCATCACTTATCTGAAGAGCATCCATCGATTTTGTCCCTTCATCCATCATATCGGATGTTAAGCTTGCAAGACCGGGCACTCCGAATTGATCTGCTGCAAAACCGGCATTTACAACTAAATTGAATTCAACCAGCGGAACTGAAGTCCTTTTAGCTAAAATGATATTTAATCCATTGGAAAGTGTAGTTTTCTGAAAATCAGGGAATCGGGCTTCCGGCGGTGTACCGGTTTCTGGAATTTTCGATCTATCAACATCTGATAAAGTAGTTTTATAATCAGGATATGGGAGAACTTCTAAAATAAAATTACCGTCAGATAGCCATCTTTCGCCGGCATCTTTGATATCTTGCGAAGTTGAATTATTTACCCATTTAAGCCTGGTTTTATAAAAATCAGGTGAATCTGCAAAAACTTCTCCCTGGGCTAAAATATCAGAAGTCCCTCCAAAACCGCCAATCCTTTCAATGCCCCTGACAAAATTGGAAATATAATTAGTCTTAACTTTTTCCAATTCTTCTTTGGCAGGACCATCTTTTAATAATTTATTCAACTCCTCATCAATCTCAGATTCCAGCCTGGACAATGGAATTCCTTCTTTTGCGGTCGCAATTATTTGAAAATGACTTCCGATTTCCCCGTTTGAAACATAAGCATAAACATTGGTAGCAATCTGTTCATCATAAACTAATCTTTTATACAACCTTGAATTTTTACCTAAAGCCAGAACGTCACTTAAAAGATCTAAATATGCCAAATCCTTGGAACTATATTCGGGTATATTCCAGGTTTCATAGACTCTTGCCTGGGGAACTCTGTCCTGCATTGTCATCCTTTGCGTACCGGACATTTTAGCCACCCACACTTTCCGGTGATCAATTGGAGGACCTGCAGGAATATCACCAAAATATTTTTCCACCTTTAACCTTATTGAATCTGTGTTAACATCGCCGGCAATCGATAAAATTGCATTAGCAGCACCATAATATTTTTTAAACCAATTTTGAACATCGGGTAAAGAAGCCGAATCGAGATCCTCCATATAACCGATAGTTTCCCAATGGTAAGGATGATTTTCAGGATATGTATTTTCGGAAATTGCCCAATTAATTTTTCTGCCATATGGCTGATTCTCTCCCTGACGTTTTTCATTTTGAACTACACCTCTCTGTTCATTAAGCTTAGCCTGATCAATTGCACCAAGCAAATGTCCCATCCTGTCCGATTCCATCCAGAGTGCTACATCAAGTGCTGAAGTTGGAACATTTTCAAAATAATTGGTCCTGTCTTTATTTGTTGTTCCATTCATATCCGTTGCACCAACTCTCTCCATCGCCTGGAAATAATCATCATTAAAATGTTCGCTCCCGTTGAACATTAGATGTTCAAATAAATGAGCGAAACCGGTCTTCCCTTTTACTTCATTTTTAGAACCGACATGATACCAGACATTTACAGCAGCAATCGGTGCTTTATGATCTTCATGCACTATAAGTGTTAAGCCGTTATTCAGAACAAATTTTTTATAAGGAATATTTATATTTGAAATATCCTGAGGAAGAATTTTAATACCTGCCAAAAGCAAAAAAATAAGTATTAGTAAAATTGCCTTCCCTTTCATTATAACCCTCCTTTTTGGTATTAGAACTATTAAAATAAAATATAACTAAAAAGTGTTAATATTTTTTATGATAACCGGACAAATAAATATTCAAAAGGCTGATTAATTTGAATCAAATTTCTTAACTTTTGCAAATTCAGTAATTTTTTTCTATTAAATTACATTATTCAATGGAGGGCAATAATATGAAAAGCTTTTCTTTGCTAGTTATAATCATTTTCGCATTTATTTTTTCTGCTCCGATATATTCTCAAAAAGTTTATGAAAACAGGGATGAAATTCCTGCAGAATATAAATGGAATCTTAATGATATTTATAAAAGTTGGGACGAGTGGGATGCAGGACTTCAGGAACTGCAGAAGGAAATGGATGAAATTGCAAGCTATAAAGGGAAGCTAAAGGAATCTCCCGAAAATCTTTTGAAAGTAAAGAAGCTGAATGATAAAATGGGGATACTATCTTATAAAGTTTACAGGTATCCGCAGCTAACAAGAGATTCCGATACAAGGAACCAAGAAATGAATGCAAAGCTTCAGCAGGTTCAAATAATGTTTGCGAAATTCAACACTGCAACCTCATGGATAAATCCTGAAATGCTTGAAATCCCATGGGACACTATGAAAAAATGGCTTGAAGATCCTGAGTTTAAACCTTACCGTTTTGGTATAGAAGATCTTTACCGTCAGCAGGCACATGTTTTAGATGAAGGTAAAGAGACTTTGCTCTCCTTTTTCACAAGGTTTAATGAAGCACCGAGAGATATCTATACAAACCTTTCAACTGCCGATGTAGATTTTCCGACAATCACTCTATCCAATGGGGATAAAATACAGGTTACAAATGGAAATTACAGCAGGGTTTTGGCAACAAATTATAACCAGGAAGATAGAAAAAAAACTTTTGAAGCCCATTATGGGGTTTATAAAGCAAATGAGAATACTTATGCTGCAATTTATAATGCAGTCTGCCAAAAAGATTGGGCGGAGGCACAAGCCCGCAATTATAAATCCTGTCTTGAAGCAAATCTCGATGGTAATAATATTCCCGTGGCTGTATATGAAAACCTTGTTAATACTGTAAAAGCAAATACCGAGCCTTTAAAAAAATATGAACGGTTAAGAAAGAAAGTTCTTGGACTAAAAGAATATCATAGTTATGACGGCTCAATCCCTTTAACGGACTTTAATAAAACGTATCCTTATGATGAAGCGAAGAAATGGGTTCTTGCTTCAGTAAAACCGTTAGGTCAGGATTACCAGGCAAAAATGGAAACGGCTCAAAAAGGGGGATGGATTGATGTTTTCGAAAACCAGGGGAAAGCTTCAGGTGCTTATTCTGCGGGTGTCTACGGAGTTCATCCGTATATGCTGCTGAACTACAATGAAACTCTCGATAATGTTTTTACATTGGGTCATGAACTTGGTCATACAATGCATACTTTATTATCCGATGAAAATCAGCCGTTTGCAACCTCGGACTATACAATCTTTGTAGCTGAAGTTGCTTCAACCTTTAATGAAGATCTTTTACTTGATTATCTTTTAACGCAGACTAAAGATCCGAAAGAAAGAATAAATTTGCTCCAGGAAGCAATAAGAGGAATAACGGGAACTTTTTATTTCCAGACTCTTTTAGCAGATTTTGAATTGCAGGTCCATAGATTAGTTGAAAACGGGAAACCGGTAACAGCAGAAGTACTAAATAAAATTATGGATGATCTATTCAATGCATATTATGGAGATACTTATTCAAAAGATGAAATTTTAGATAGGGTTTGGGCAAGGATTCCTCATATTTACAGAACCCCGTTTTACGTTTTTCAATACGCAACATGTTTTGCTTCTTCAGCTAAACTACATAACGATGTAACTACAGGTTCCGATGCTGATAAAGAAGCCGCGAGAGTAAGATATTTAAACTTATTGAAATCGGGAGGCAGTGATTATCCAATGGAAGAGCTGAAAAAGGCAGGGGTTGATCTCACAAAGCCGGAAACCGTAAATGCCGTTATAAACCGGCTTGATATCCTTGTAACCCAGTTAGAAGACGAAATAAATAAGCTCGATAAAAAATAATTTCAATTTCAGTGTCTTAGCAGCAGGTAAGTGATTTTTCAATTAAATCCTGATTTGCTGCTAAGATACACGATTCTAATTGCATAATGTATATTTCTATTTTACTAACCATGAAATACCGGTAAAGTGAAGTATTAGAATAACAAAATTTTCAATCTTTGTGATTATTAATATTTTCATTTAAAATAAACTATAATTATGGTCTATTTGGAATTAAAGAAAGCAGTAAGAAATCATTCAAATAAAGAGCTGGGCATTTTCCTTCAGCGTTTTTTCAAAACAGGTAAAGGAGAATATGCGGAAGGAGATATTTTTGCCGGGATAAAAGTCCCTGTGTCAAGAAAAATCGCAGTTCAATTCAAAGACTTATCTTTTTCCGATCTCCAAAAAATAATTAAATCAAAAATTCATGAAGAAAGACTTATTGCATTATTCATTTTAGTTGCCAAGTATAAAAAAGCCCCGGAAGAAGAAAGAGAAAACATTTTCAATTTTTATTTGAAAAATATCAGGTACGTTAATAACTGGGATCTTGTAGATCTTTCCGCCGAAAAAATTATTGGCGCTTTTCTAATCGATAAAGATAAAAGACTCCTTTTTGACCTGGTAAAATCAAGCAGCCTTTGGGAAAGAAGGATTGCAATTATGTCGACATTTCATTTCATTAAAGCTCATCAATTTGCTGCTGCACTAAAAATATCCGAATTGTTATTAAAAGATAAACATGATTTAATCCATAAAGCCGTAGGCTGGATGCTTAGGGAAATCGGTAAAAGAGATATACAGGCTGAAGAACTTTTCCTTCAGAAGTATTATATGAATATGCCCAGGACAATGTTAAGGTATGCAATCGAAAAATTTCCCGAAAAGAAAAGGCTTGATTATCTAAAAGGAAATATTTGAAAAAGAACTGAAATAGTAAACTGATCTTTAATACTTGAATTATATAAATAATTCTTTAACTTACCTTCCGGTAATCTCTTGTTGTTAAATTGCAGTCTGACAACAATAAAATCAATTCGGCAATTCAGCAATATCAATTTTTATTAATGATTTCGATACTATGATTCTGATTTTTCTTTCTATATTTCCCATAATAGTATTCCAATCAAATCCAGACTTAACCGGGAAATGGGAGCAAGTCAATCAAAGCAGAATCGGATTTAAAGAGACAATGGAATTCCTAAATGACAGCGTTACCATAAAAGAAGAATTCTTCAGCAGAAATATTTATGAGGTAAAAGGGAATAATTTAAAGGTATTCAAAAAAGATCCGGATGGTAAAAAAGAAGTTATTATTGAATCGGAATTTGCCGTAAAAAAAGATTCTCTTTTCTTCAGTAAAGAAAACGGAAAAATAAAGGATAAGATGATTAGAATTTCAAATAACGGGAAAAACAGCTTACCCGGTTTATGGGAGGGAAAGACAAATAAAGGAGTAATTACATATTTGTCATTTAAAGACGACAGCTCAAGTTTTTATGATGCGGTTATCCGCTCTGAAAAATTTAAATATATAATAAACAGTAAAGGGATGATATTTTTTGTAAATAATAAACCGAGAGTAATCAAGTATGAAATTAAAGATGATATCATTAAGAATTTTCTATGTTGATACAGGTGAAGAATTTAATTACCGGAGAACAATAAATAATAATTGAAAATTTACAAATTACTTTTAAATCATTATTTTATGTTTACTAGTTTATAGGGTAATCATTAAGAGCAAGACTGTTGAAATCTATTTCGTTTAAAAAGTATTACTCGGTTTTATCCGGCCGGACTGTAGCGCTTATTGAACGGGCGAAGATGACTGAGCATACTTTCATTATTATAATTGCAATTATAATCGGTATTCTTGCAGGTTTTGCCGGTATCGGGATCAGAGCATTAATTAAAGAGATATCAATTATTTCTTTTCCGGGCGGCGGAACCTTTCTCGATAATGTGCTGAGCGCCCCCTGGTACTTAATAATTCTTGCACCCACAATAGGCGGATTAATTGTTGGACCGATCATTTACTTTTTTGCTCCTGAAGCAAAAGGTCATGGTGTTCCGGAAGTAATGGAGGCTATTTTATTAAAAGGGGGAAAAATCAGGCCGATTGTTGCAATTATTAAAGCGCTTGCATCTGCAATTTCAATTGGTTCGGGAGGTTCGGTCGGACGGGAAGGCCCGATCGTTCAAATCGGGGCAAGTTTGGGTTCAACAATCGGACAGTTCTTTAACATTCCATCTAAAAAACTGAAAACTCTTGTGGGCTGCGGTGC
This sequence comes from uncultured Bacteroidota bacterium, assembly GCA_963782475.1. Taxonomy (GTDB): domain Bacteria; phylum Bacteroidota; class Ignavibacteria; order Ignavibacteriales; family Ignavibacteriaceae; genus CAVQBP01. The sequence goes on along the minus strand of CAWAJW010000016.1, from coordinate 143,660 downwards.
AGGTGCGGGTATTGCCGCTGCTTTCAATGCACCGATTGCCGGGGCTTTATTTGCAGTTGAAATAATTCTTATGGATTTTGCTGTAGCCCAGTTTTCTCCAATCGTAATTTCAACAGTTATGGCAACTGTTATTTCTCATGCTTTCCAGGGTGATTTTGCTGCTTTTCAAATTAAGGGATACCAGCTGGTCTCTCCATATGAAATAATTTTTTATTTTGGACTTGGAGCATTTACAGGACTAGGTTCGTTTCTTTTTATTAAAGCTCTTTACTTCAGCGAAAATTTTTTTGACAATAAGATCAAAAAAATACCGGAATATTTTAAACCTGTTGTGGGGGGATTTCTTGTAGGAATAACCGCACTTTTATTCCCGCAAATTATGGGTGTTGGCTATGATTCAATCAACCTGGCGCTTCGCGGAAATGTTATCTGGTATTTTGCTTTAATTTTGGTTTTTATAAAAATAATTGCTACATCCTTAACTTTAGGTTCGGGAGGTTCCGGCGGAATATTCGCTCCTTCCCTTTTTATGGGTGCTATGTCCGGAGCTTTTTTCGGTTCATTTGTACATGGTATTTATCCTGACATTTCTGCTTCTGCCGGTGCTTATGCACTCGTTGCAATGGGAGGATTTGTTGCGGGAACTACAAGAGCACCTATTACTGCAATCATTATTGTATTCGAATTAACTAAGGATTACAATATCATTCTTCCTTTAATGGTTACTTGCATAATAAGCACTATAGTTTCATCCAAACTTGCCAGAGAATCCATTTATACTTTGAAGCTTCTTTTGAGAAATATCAATATAAAAGAAGGCGCTGAAATAAATATAATGGAATCCATTTTCGTTAAGGAAGTTTATGTTACCAGCTTTGAACCGGTAGCCTTAACAGATAATTTTGCACAGGTAATAAATAAATTGATCAAAGGGAAATGGCCTGAATTTCCCGTAATAGATTCACAGCAGAATGTAAGGGGAATTATATCAATATTTGATATTAAAGACTATTTATATGAGAGGGAATCATTAAAAAATTTATTGATCGCAGGAGATATTGCAAGAATGAACCCTCCAACAATAACACCCGATAACAATTGCCAGACAGCTTTAGATAAAATGAGGAAGTATGATCTTGAAGGATTACCTGTAATATATGGTGATAAAAATAATAAAATAGCTGGTATGATTTGGATGAAGGATATCCAGGATGCATATCAAAAAGAAATTGATAGGAGAGAAATAACTTCAAGTTTAGCAAGCAGCATTACAATGAGAGATGATGAAACTAATATCCAATTTCTCGAGGGATATTCAATTTCCGAAATTAGTCCGCCTAAAAGTTTTATCGGCAAATCCATTAAACAGTTGAATATCAGAACAATTTACGGCGTTGATGTCTTATCAATTAAAACTCAAGTAAACGGAGAAGCTAAAATAACCGCTATACCAAACCCGGATTTTGTAATTAGAAAAGATGATACTATCGTTGTTGCCGGGGAAAGTAAAAATATAAACCTTCTTAAAAATATTAGGTAACTTTCGTATTTAATTAGCAAAAAATTATTTTGCCTTTCATATTTATATAAGATATTTTAACGTAATTAATTTTCAAACCACTAATATTATTAAAACCTGATAATATATTTTCAATTTAAAGGAGGGAAAAATGGACGAAAGCGTAACAATTTCACCAACACTCCAAATTACAGTTAACAAGATGACAGGTGATATGCAGTTTGTCGGGCTCTTTTATATTATTATCGGAGCTTTGCAGTGTCTATCAATAATTGGTGCTATAGTAGGCATCCCTTTAATTATTTGCGGTTTAAGGCTCAGAGAGTCTGCAGATTCTTTTAGAGGATATTTAACAACTAATGATTCTGTTATGCTGGAAAACGCTCTGGAAAGACAAAGCAGGTTCTTTTTTATTCAAAAAATATTATTAATAATATCTATAGTGCTTGGTGTTCTTTATATAATCGTTCTAATTATTTTCGGAATATCGATGTTTACAAGTATGTCGCATTACCGCAGCATTTGATTTTCCAATTTTGTTTAAAGGGGCATGGCAAATGCCCCTTAACAAACGGGGAAAATTATTTAACTTTTGGTCATGATTAATATTTACGGAATATTCTAAAAAGGTATGAAAAAACTTATTATAGTTTTTATTATTCTAAGCTCTATTATTATTAATGCAAAGGGAGAAAAAAACCCGCAGGTTTTAATAAAAACAGAATTGGGAAATATAGAAGTGGAGATTTTTCAGAATAAAGCTCCAATCTCAGCAGGAAATTTTTTAAAACATGTTGACGAGGGCACATATAAAAATGCATATTTTTATAGAACCGTTACTCCAGGTAACCAGCCTAATAATGATGTTAAAATAGAAGTTATCCAGGGCGGTATAATGGACAAGTCTGATTCATATCCGCCGATAAAACATGAAACAACTAAGGAAACCGGTATTCTTCATAAAGACGGGACAATTTCATATGCAAGGAATGAACCGGGAACAGCAACTACCGAGTTTTTTATTTGTATAGGTGATCAGCCGGAGCTGGACTATGGCGGAAGAAGAAATCCCGACCGTCAGGGCTTTGCCGCTTTCGGTAGAGTTATTAAAGGTATGGATGTTGTTCTAAAAATACATCAGCAACCTGCAAATGATCAAATGCTGAAACCGAAAATTAAGATCTTTAATATAGAAAGACTAAAACAAGGTTAAACCTTTGTCATCCGGCATTCCTTTATGCTTGCAAAATATTTTCAGTATAATAAATTTACCGAATATGACCTTAAGGATCTCCGGCATAATTTATTAATGCATTTGGGTGACGGCTCAATGTATGCATTTGCATTAAGCTTCATATCTTTTTCAACAATACTGCCGGTATTTATTCAGAGAATGGGCGGAAGTACAATAGCAATTGGAGCAGTGCCTGTTTTATGGAACCTTGGCGCAAGTCTTCCGCAGCTTTTTCTTGGTCAGCAGAAAAGCAATGAAAAATTTGTTAAACCGGCTATTTTACTTTACAGTGTTTTCTACCGCTCTTCATTTTTAATTGCCGCCTTATTTATATATTTCTTTTTAGAAGATATCCCGGTTTCCATCTCTGTCAATATAATATTATTATTTATATTTGCAATAACGGTGCTTGGCAGCATTCCCGGTCCAAGGTGGGTAAATTTATTTTCCAAAACAACCCCGGTAAAGTTAAGAGGACGTCTCCTGGCAATTAGGCAGCTAACAGGCGCATTGCTTGGTGTTCTTGCCGGATCAATCATAATTATAATTTTATCATCAATCAGCTTCCCGCAAAATTTTGCCATCCTATTTTTCTTGTGCTTTATTTTCATGTTTGTATCCTTTTACTTCTTAAAGGGAGTGAACGAACCTGAAGAGATATTAATTGAAGAATTTGAGATAAAGAAAATACGGAGGTTTGAGAAAGCAAAAATGGTAATTAAGGAGAATAAGAATTTCAGAAACTATTTGATTGCCGACGGGCTGTTATTGATCAGCTTAACATCTTCGGCTTTTTTTGCCGTCTATGCTATTGAAAGGTTTGAACTACCAACTTCGTATGCAGGTTCCTTTACAATTATTTTTATGGCAAGCACGGTTTTCGGAAATATAATATTCGGATATTTAGCCGATGTATTCGGGCATAAGATTAATTTAATGATAATGGCGGCAGTATTATTACTAGCAAGTTTAAGTGCAGTGATCTCTATTAATCCGTTAACCTTCGGGAGCGTTTTTTTCTTTTTTGCGCTTGCTCAGAGTATCCAGGGGATTTCCCGAGTAGCTTTTGTTGTTGAAATCAGCGGGGAAAAAGAGAGAACACTTTATGCTTCCTTATTAAATTCTATTACTGCCCCTGCATTATTGTTTGGGATTTTAGCCGGTGCTATTATTTCCATAATTGGTTATCCGCTTGTCTTTCTTATTTATATTTTAATTTCAGGGTATACTGTTTACTGGTTATACAAAAAAGTTGAGGAGCCGCGAAATAAAATAGCGGAATAAGCTGTTTTTTATGATATAGAAAATTTTGTCGGGTAAAACTTTTTTTGTAGTTTTAATTAATATCATAACCAGGATTCATTAAATGATTAAAAAGAAATTAATTTTATCTCTTCTTTGCACCCTCTTTTTATTCGGCTGTTCCGTTCAGAATTCAACAACCGTATCAAATAAAAAAATTATTCTCCCCGGAAAGTTTGAGGATTATACCTTACTCCCCAATGGCTGGAAATTAACTCCTGCGGGTGAACAGGTTGGAGTCGGAGAGCTACCTTTAAATTTGATTATTTCAAAAGATGAAAAATATGCACTAACCTCAAACAGCGGAACTAAAGAAAATTCAATTTCAGTTGTTGATTTGGAAACTGGAAAAGAGATACAAAGAATGAATGTTGATAAGACCTGGCGCGGTATAGTATTTAACGATGATGATTCAAAACTATATGTTTCCGGAGCCAATAATAATCTGGTATATGTTTATAATTTTAATTCAGGCCGTTTATCTTTAAATGATTCAATAATTATTGCCAAACCGTTCCCGGATGAAAAAATATCAGTTACAGGGTTGGATTATTTAAAAGGGAAAAATATTTTGCTTGCAGTCTCAAAGATGAGCAATTCCTTATATGTGATTGATGTTCCCGGCAGGAAAATTATAAAGCAGTTAAAGTTTGAAGGCGAATGTTATGATGTTAAAATAAATCACAGCGGAACTTATGCTTATATTTCTTTATGGTCAAAAGCTTCGATAGCTGAAATTAATCTAAATAGCTATTCAATATCGAATTTTATTGAAGTCGGAGACCATCCGAATGAAATCCTAATATCAAAAAATGATGACAGGCTTTTTGTAGCAAATGCAAATAATAATTCAGTTTCGGTTGTTGATCTTAACACTAAAAAAACTACCGAAACAATAATAACTTCGTTAAAACCTGATGCGCCTTATGGAAGTACACCAAATGCAATATGCTTTAATATTGATGAATCCGTTTTAATTGCCGCAAATGCAGATAATAACTACCTCGCTCTTTTCAATATTGCCCAAAGAGATAAATCCAAAAGCATCGGTTTTATACCGGTTGGCTGGTATCCGACTTCTGTTAAAGCTCTGAGCTCCGGCAAAATAATTGTGGCTAACGGGAAAGGACTATCTTCGTTACCTAATCCTAAAGGGCCGGATCCTTTGGTAAAAGGGAAAAATGTTACCGAGGAATATATAGGCTCATTATTTAAGGGAACATTATCGATAATTAATTTCCCCGATATAAAAACATTACAAACTTTGTCTCAAAAAGTCTATTCTAATACACCTTCTATATGGAAAAGCAAGCCGGGTGAAGCTTCACAGCAGAATATTATCCCGGCTGATTTTGATAGCAAAGGAAGCAGCAAAATCAAACATGTTTTTTATATAATAAAAGAGAATAGGACCTATGATCAGGTATTAGGTGATATTTCCGCAGGTAACGGGGATTCATCTTTAACTATTTTTGGAAGGAAGTATACTCCGAATGAACATACCCTTGTAAATTCTTTTACTTTATTTGATAATTTTTATTGCGATGCGGAAGTCAGTGCGGACGGACATAACTGGTCTATGGCTGCTTATGCAACTGACTACGTTGAAAAAACCTGGCCTGTATATTACGGCAGTAGAGGCGGTTATTATGATTTTGAAGGGGGTTCCGAAATTGCGGCACCCTCTTCAGGTTATATCTGGAATGAGGTAATAAATAAAAAGTTATCTATAAGAAATTATGGCGAATTCGTAGAAGAAGTTGAAGGTAGCAAGAATACCTATATGAGCAGGAATAAAGATTTAAATAACTTTACTTCACCTGATTACCCCGGGTTTGATCTTAAAATATCTGATCTAAACAGGTTTAAGATATGGGAGAAAGAATTTAATGAGTTTGAAAGGAAAGATTCTCTTCCGGCTTTCAATTTAATAAGACTGCCGAATGATCATACAATGGGAACTGAAAAAGGAAGCTTAACACCAAGAGCCTATGTCGCTCAAAATGATTTTGCACTGGGATTAATGGTCGATAAAATTTCAAAAAGTCAATTCTGGAAAGAAAGTATGATTTTTATACTTGAAGATGATGCACAGAACGGTTCCGATCATGTAGATGCGCATAGATCCACACTTTTAGTGATCAGCCCCTTCATTAAAAGAAATTTTGTTGATCATACGATGTATTCAACTTCCAGCGTCTTGAAAACAATTGAATTAATCCTTGGATTAAAACCTATGACGCAGTTTGATCTTGCTGCAAACCCTATTCTTGTACCGGTAACAAATCAGCCTGATTTTGCGTCATATAATGTAATTAATCCATTAATTAATATTGAAGAAAAAAACCTTGCTGATGCTTACGGCTCAAAACGCAGTAGTGAATTTGATTTTAGTAAGGAAGATGATATCCCCGATGTTGAATTAAATGAAATTATATGGAAATCAATAAAAGGGAAAGATTCTAAAATGCCGCCGCCTGTAAGGAGTGCATTTGTAAATGTAGTGCATAAATAGTTTATATTTCTAACTGATATATTTTTCAATAAATATTGTGGTAAGAATTCAACGGGGAAAGAATGTACTGCTTAATTATTAGATTAGTTACGGTCATCTTATCATTTCTTTTTATACAATCTGCGATTTTTTCACAGGTGATTTTTCAAAAACCTTTAAGTCCCAGGAATGCCAGCTATGATATAGATCTAAATTTAAATACAGAAACGAAAATTATCGACGGTTTCGAAACTCTTATTTGGCGAAACCTTTCAAATGATATGATACATGAATTACAATTCCATTTATACCTGAATGCATTTAAAAATACAAAGTCAACTTTTATAAAAGAATCAGGGGGACAGCTCAGAGGAATTGGTATTAATGAAAATTCGGACAGCACCTGGGGCTGGATTGATGTTCAATCAATGAAAATTGAAAACGGAGAAGATCTTACAACTAAAATTAAATATATTCATCCCGATGATAATAATTCGGATGATCAGACCGTTATAAGCATACCTCTTTCCAGGGCTGTAGAACCGGGAGAAACCGTTATTATCAATATTAAATTCAAATCCAAACTTCCTCAAATTTTTGCAAGGTCCGGTTATGCAGGTAATTATTTTTTTGCAGGCCAGTGGTTTCCTAAAATTGGTGTATATGAATTCCCCGGTATCAGGTATGCAGAAAAAGGGAAATGGAACTGTCATCAGTATCATGCTAATTCAGAGTTTTACGCCGACTTTGGTGTTTACAATGTAAATATTACGCTTCCTCAAAAATATATTGTTGGAGCTGTAGGGATACTGATCGGTGAAAAGAAGAACCCGGATGGAACAAAGACACTAAAATATCATGCTGAAGATGTAATTGATTTTGCGTGGACGGCTTCACCCAGGTTTAAAATTATTTGGGAAAAATGGAAACATGTGAAAATAAAAATTATGCTGCAGCCGGAGCATCTTTACCAGTCCGATAGATTTATCAAACCAGTTAAAGCTGCTTTAGAATATTTTGAAAATCATATTGGACAATATCCTTATCCAAATCTTACAATAGTTGATCCCCCTTTTAACGGAATTGGCTCCGGCGGGATGGAATATCCTACTTTATTTACCGGTTTAACTTTGTGGGGAATGCCGGAAGGAATCAAACTTTGTGAAATAACTGCAGTGCATGAATTTGGACATAATTATTTTATGGGAATGCTAGCCTCAAACGAATTTGAAGAAGCATGGATGGATGAGGGGATCAATTCTTATATGGAATCAAGAATAATGGATAATACTTACGGTCCAAAAACTTCATTGGTTAACATTGCAGGTTATCATGTAGGAGACCTGGAATATATGCGGCAGGAATATGCAGGAATGTCAAACCCTAAAATTGCCGATGATGCCAGACCTGCCTGGGATTACTCTGACGGAGGCTACGGAAGAATTATTTATTATAAGACTTCTGTATGGATGACAACCCTGGATAGGCTGCTGGGTAGAAAAGTTATGGATGAAATAATGAAAACTTTTTTTGAAAGATGGAAATTCAAACATCCAAGCGGTAAAAATTTTATTGATATAGTTAATGAAATAGTGAAAAAAAGATTAGGAGATAAGTTCGGTGAAAACATGAATTGGTTTTTCGATGAAGTTCTTTTCGGAACTGATGTATGTGACTATAAACTTGAAGGAATATATATCAGTAAAATTGAAAACCCAATAGGAGTCTATGACAGCTCAGGAATTAAATTGCAGTATAAAAATACTGCTGTGAGGAAAAGCCAATCTATGTTTCATTCAAAAGTTACTGTATATCGCCTGGGTGAGGTTATCATGCCCGAAGAAATACTGGTCCATTTTGATGATGGTCTAGATACATTGATTGTGTGGGATGGAAAGGATAGAACATTTGATTTAAGATTTGATAAACCGCAAAAAGTAGTATGGGCAAAAGTAGACCCGGAATATAAAATATATATGGACATAAACTTTAATAATAATAGCTATACTACCAGACCCGCAAAAGGCTCCATTTAAAAAATATATGACGAAGTTTATCCTTTGGGTTGAAAATTTAATTACTTCAATGTCGATGATTTTCTAATATAAAAGATTTAAGTATGAAAATTATAACCTCATATTTTAACGGTTTTGTTTCAGCTTACAGGTCTAAAAAGCTGGTGATTACAATTTATCTTATTACATTATTCCTGGCTCTGGTGCTAGCGATCCCATTCGGCAATATGATAGAGAAAAAAGCAGGTTCCTCAATGGCCTTTATATCGTTGTTAAAAGATTTTAATTATACTGTTTATAAAGATTTCATGAATCAATATGCCGAAGCGGTTGCACCTTTCATCTCAATTGCTGCCTGGGCAGGGATATTTTATATTCTCTTCACAATCTTTTTTGAAGGGGGAATATTAGTTATACTCATTCGAAATAAACGCAAATATTCTTTAACCACTTTCTGGGAAGCGAGTGCGCGTTATTTTTCCAGGTTTCTCAGATTAGCAATATATTCACTGATATTACAGGCAATTATTTTATTTGCAATTTATATACCGCTTGTAAATATAATAGATTCCGTGTCAGGTACAGTTGAAAGTGAAGCAGCGCTTTTTTATATATTATTAACCGGCTTTCTCATTCATCTCATTTTTTTCATTTTTATTTTAATTGCTACAGATTATGCTAAAATAATGATGGTTATAAATAAAGAGCATAAACCATTTAAAACTTTATTTAAATCATTCGGATTTGCATTCAAGCATTTTTTAAGCACATATTTTCTTTATTTAAGCTTATTGATCGTACCGGTTATCCTTTTTATAATTTACTTTAGTCTTGAAGGAGCAATTGGTATGTCAACGGGGATTGAAATATTTGTCATTTTTATTATGCAACAATTGCTAATTTGGTGCAGGGTTTTTATAAAAATATGGATACTCGGAAGTGAACTGTTTCTTTACAGTAGATTTGAAGCAAAAGAAGGAATGATTAAAAGAGAAATTGTCTTTGATATTTGAATTAAGCCGGTATATAAAATAGCTTTTTACTAAAAACCTGGTCTAATTAATGAACAAATTACATTTATTAACATCTTCTGGCTTTAACAAAACTTTTCAGGGAAGAACATATGCACTTCCAGGAACAAATTATTAAGTTTAGCTAATGAAAAATCCGATTAAAAAAATAGCACTTATTTTAATATTAATAATTATCCTTCCGGCATTAATTTTTTCACTTTTCGAGATCAATTCATTAAATGAAAGAGAAAGGGTAATTGAGGAAATATATAACAACCAGCTTGATGCAATTCTATTTTCAGTCAATCAATATTCGGAAGATGTTATATCGAGCTGGCGAAGTAAATTGAACCTGCTCTTAAATGAAAAAATAGCCCACCCGGAATATTATCAAGCGAAGGCAGATAGTTTTTTAAGTATAAATAAAGCAATCAGCTCGGTTATCTTTGCTGACAGTCTGAATGCAAAAAAGACATCTGAAATAGTCTATAATCCTGAATCTAATGCGTATGAATTTCATAAAAATATTTCTTATGACATTAAAAATTTTTTAAAAAGCAACTCATCTAAGATCAATAAACTATATACTTATGAAAGAGGCGGCTACAGTAAAATTGAGCCTCTGCAGGATGGCAATACAGATACCAGCACAATATTAATTTTTCTTCTTGATGACCCTGAGGATCTGAATAATATCTGTATAATGACAATTAATCCTATAAAATTTGTGAGGAATATTTTAGGCTCAAAAATTAAAGAGATAGCTGAAGAAAAATTTATAATTACCTGTTCATCTCTGAAATCAGTAAAAACAAACGATTATATTTTTACAACTGATAATATTCAGAATCAAAAGATACAGCAGAAAAAAAATCTATGGCTGATTCCGAATTACCAGCTCGGTATCCTGTTAAAAGGTCAGACTATTGAAAGCCTGGTAAAATCAAGATCAACAACAAATTTAATTCTTATACTAATACTAATACTAATTTTGATTGCAGGGGTTTACATAGTATTCAGAAACATCAGGAAAGAAATGGAACTCGCTAAAATCAAGTCCGATTTCGTTTCAAATGTTTCACATGAGTTGCGTACCCCGCTTGCTTTAATAAGTATGTTCGCGGAAACTCTTGAAATGGGAAGAGTAAATACCGAAGAAAAAAAGAAAGAATATTATACTATCATTAGTAAAGAAGCATCACGGTTAAGTAAAATTGTAAATAAGATTTTAAGCTTTTCAAGAATTGAAGCAGGGAAAAAAGAATACCATTTCTCAAAGTTAGATATAAATTTATTAGTTGGAGATATTTTTAATTCCTACCAATTCCATCTTCATAACAATGGTTTTAAATTTTCTCTTTCTGTAGATAAAAAAATTCCAGTCATAGATGCAGATGGTGAAGCAATATCCGAGGCAATTATTAATCTTATTGATAATGCAATAAAATATAGTACAGGCAGGAAAGAAATATCAATAATAACAGGTACTGAACAAGGATTTATTTTTATAGAAGTAAAGGATAATGGAATTGGCATCTCCGAAGAAAACCAGAAAAAAATATTTGAAAAATTTTACCGGGTAAGCGATGGGTTAATTCACAATACAAAAGGCACCGGCCTTGGGTTAACACTTGTAAAACATATTGTAGATGCCCATCACGGCAAAATAAAAGTGAAAAGCAAGCTTGGTGAAGGAAGCAGTTTTATACTGAGCTTTCCAATTAATAATTTAAATAAGGGAGATTGAATGAGCAAAATATTAGTTGTTGAAGATGAACCGGATATGAGGACCGGATTGAGAGATAATCTCGAATTTGAGGGCTATGAAGTCAATTTTGCTGAAGATGGTGAAACAGGGTTAAAGAACATCCTTGAAGATAATTATGACCTTGTGCTTCTCGATGTTATGCTTCCCAAAATGTCCGGCTTTGATGTCTGTAAAACAGTGCGTAAAAAAGGGATTAACGTTCCAATCATTCTCCTTACTGCTAAAGGTGAAGAGATAGATAAAGTTCTTGGTCTGGAATTAGGAGCTGATGATTATGTTACCAAACCTTTCGGATTAAGAGAGCTGCTTGCAAGAATAAAAGCTGTCTTAAGAAGAGGTGAAGAGAGAGCAGATTCCAAATCAAAAAACTCCTTTATTACAATAGGAAGAATTGAAGTAAATTTTTCAACTTATAATGCACTGGAAAACGGCCTGGCAGTACAAATGTCCCATAAAGAGTTTGAAATATTAAGTTATTTATGGAATAATAAAAATTCTACAGTCAGCCGCGACGATTTACTGAATAATGTTTGGGGTTATGATGAATCTCCGACTACAAGAACTGTGGATAATTTTATTTTAAAATTAAGGCAAAAAATCGAGAAAGACCCCGATCATCCTAAATTAATATTAACCGTGCACGGAATAGGTTATAAAATGATAGATTAAAAACATTTCCTGAAAAATCTTTTTAATTTTGAAATTGTCTGCTATTTTTCCAGTTGTATTGCATTTTTAAAGGCGCAATGACAATTTTTTACATTACTTTACCGGAAAATGACTCATAAAACATTCTTTAAGTATAGATTTGATGTAAAAAAAGCGGGATAGTTATTATGAAATCAAATATCAAAATATGGTCTAACTGCTTGGCAGCATTTCTTTTATTCGGTTTATTTACACAAACCGTTTTTCCTCAGAAGTGGGAAAGATTAAAGAATTTAAAAGGTTACTGGAAGTTTAGTATCGGCGATGATATGAATTGGGCAAATCCTTCATACAATGATGAAAAATGGGAAGAGATCAGGGTTCCCGCATATTGGGAGGATGAAGGTTTTTATGGTTACAACGGGTATGCCTGGTATAGGAAACATTTTGATTTTCCAAAAGATTTTGACGGTTCAATAATTTATATTGACCTGGGTGCTATAGATGATATTGATCAGACATATTTAAATGGAAAACTGGTTGGCTTTTCCGGTTCGTTCCCTCCAAATTATCAGACTGCTTATAATGTTTACAGACATTACCCTGTTCAAGTAAAATACTTCAATAAAAACAGTGACAATGTAATCTCTGTACGGGTATTTGATTCGCAGCTCAGCGGGGGAATCGGCAGCGGAGATATTGGACTTTATTATGTCCCAAATGAATTAGTTGCCGATTTTAATCTTGAAGGAGATTGGAAATTTAAAACAGGTGATAATAAAGAGTGGAAGCAGCCTGATTTTAATGATAAAGACTGGTCGACATTATTTGTTCCCGGTTATTGGGAGTCTCAGGGATTTAAGGATTATGATGGTTATGCATGGTACAGAAAAACTTTTAAGGCGCCTTCAAACGTCGATAATAAAAAATTGGTTCTTATGATGGGAAAAATTGATGACCTTGATGAAGTCTATGTTAACGGGCAGTTAATTGGCTCTACAGGAACAATGTATGATAACCCATCGAGAAATACACATGATAATAACGAATATGATCAATTCAGAGGATATTATCTTCCTAACGGTTTAATAAAAGCCAACGAAGATAATGTAATAGCTGTAAGAGTGTGGGATGGATATATAAATGGGGGTATATACCAGGGACCAATCGGATTAATTTCTCAGGAAAAATATATTAAATTCTGGCGAAACAATAAATCGAAGAAAAATGTTTTTGAATTCTTTTTTAACTGGGATTAATTTTTTACTATTCAAAAAATCAGCATAAAAAATCCCGGCTTATCCGGGATTTTTTTACTTCCGCCACATCAATACTTTGCCTTGTAACATACCCGTATTACCTTAATTCACACAATAATATTCTTTGTAAAATTCAATGACATATTTTTACAATCGTTTACCTGTAAATGACACCTGTTACAATTCGATCACTTAAGTTTGATTTAGAAATTCAATTAGAATTAATCACCGAACAAAATAAAAGGAGGGACCTAAAATGACAACCATGATAAATAAAGCAGTCAAGATAATAACGGTAGTTTTAGTAGCCGCCTTATTATCGGGGAACGCATTTGCTTTGACAAAAAGCAGTTTAACAAAAAATCAAAAATCCGAAATTCCCGAAGCATTTATTCAGAATTTAGCAATTGGAATTACTTCAGACTGTACAGGTTTGAAAAAGAGCTGTATTTATTTTGCCGGATTTTACGAAGTTGAAGGAATGGTTGAACCCCTTGCGAATCAACTAGCTAAAGAAACCGATACTAATACAAGAATTCTTATCGCGCTGGCATTATACAAGATTGGAAGTAAAGATGCTATAAAAGCAATTGAGAAATTGGTAAAGAATGATCTCGATCCAAAAGTAAAAAGAATGGGAATTGCAATACTTCATGAACTTCAAATTAATCAGGGAAACTTAAACATTTCAAAAAAATAACGAATTAAAATGGATTTGAACCTTCATTACTTCCTCCTTAAATAACCCCGATCAGAAATGATTGGGGCTTTTATTATTAATCCTCTTTTAATATTGAAATCTGAATTTTATAGTTGCTGTAATTCAAAAAAATTCTTATTCAGTTCTAATAGTAAGGCAGATAAAATTAAAAATATTTATTTACTTTCTGTTAGAATTGAATCTTTCCTTGTTTCCAGAAATGCGACTAATGCATTCAGCTCTTTAGCAGATAATGTTCCTCCGAATGAAGGCATGTTCCCTCCCCCGTTTACTATTCTAATTTTTAATTCACTTTCTGTTAATCTGTTTCCAACTTTCGTAAGGTTTGGTCCGCGTTGCCCTCCGTCCCCTGAGATAGTATGACAATAAAGACAAGCTTTTTTATACATCAGATCGGCACCATATCTCGCATCCGGCCCGACATTTCCAATAACGTTTTCTGTTAATGGTTTGGCTTTAAAATTGGGTGACCATGGAGCCAATACTCCTTCATGCCATAATACCCCTATCATTGAAACAACAAATATTACAATCATAAAAGACCATGGTCTTCTGAAAGGGCTTCTTTCTCCTTTATTAAATACAATCGGTAAAAAAATTAATATAATCCCGACTAACAGCGGGGCAAATACGATAGCATAAGATTCGATTTCTCTTGGCATTAATGCAAATAGTGCAAAAATCCATAAAAAGTACCAGCCGGGTCTGGGGTTTGATATAATATTCGCCGGATCGGGAGGGGCACCTATTTTAGGCGGACCAATAAAAAAAGCTAATAAAAGAATAATCATAACAACGATTAGTCCAAAAGTCATATCTCGCCATGCAGCATTAGGCCAAAAGGGAACTCCTTTTTCTTTAAGCATATTTTCATACCATGATTCATAATTATCGGGATCAACCGGGCGGCCTGCTTTGGGAGGTTCGGATATTCCATTTTTTATTACTAGAAAGAGATGGAGGCCGATTATTCCGAATAGGCAGGCTGGTATTAAAAAAACATGAAAAGCAAAAAATCTGCTGAGAGTTGCACCTCCTAGGGTTCTGCCGGCTAATATGAATCTCGCAACCCATGTACCAATAATTGGAATCCTGCCGGCCTGTTCTGCACCTACAACTGCAGACCACATTCCATTGCTGTCCCACCTTAAAAGCTGACCGGTAAATCCCATACCCATTGTAAAAGCGAGCAGTATAACCCCTGAAATCCAGCTCATTTCCCTTGGGTATTTATATGAGGCCAGTAGATAAACACGTATCATGTGGATACCGATCAGAATAATCATTGCAGAAGCTCCAAAGTAATGGATGCCTCTCAATATGTTTCCTAACGGGGCTTCATTTGTTATATATTGTAAAGATTTATATGCGCTGGCAGATGTCGGCTGATACATTAAAGCTAATGCAACTCCGGTTACTACCTGGAGCATAAATGCAAATAAGGTCGCACTGCCGAATACATATGTCCATTTTGACCCGGGAGGCACTAAATGCCTGGCTAAAGGTTTTATAAAACCGGAAATTTTTGTCCGCTTGTCAAACCATATCCATAATTTCTTTAATTCATTCAAGAAAAACACCTAAATATTTGTAATAGGAACCGGGCTGGAAAGTATTTCAACTTCATTGTTCTTTATTCTTACTGGGTATTTTACCAAACCATGCGGAGGCGGACCGGCAGCATAAGAACCATCTTTATTATATACACCTCCATGACACGGGCAAAGAAAAATTTGAGCATCTGCTATCCACCGGACCGGGCATCCCAGGTGAGCACAATTAACTGAGAAAGCTGTAAATTTATCATTTGATTCTCTTCTTAACCAGGAGGCCGTTTGAGCAGTTAATCCTGACCAGGGAAGCGGTGAGGCGTCACGGAATTTAACCAGTACAGTTTTCCCTATTTCGAAACTATCAACTTTCCCTACTTTTCGCCATTTACGCGGTGCTGTTTTAAAAAAGGGTGCAAGCAAAGCACCAAAAACCGGGATTGAAATCAGCACAGTTACAAACGAACCATATAGTAATAATATTTTAATAATAAAATTCCGCCTGTTCATTTTTTTTGATGATAAATTTGTATCATTCATGGTTTTAATTCCATTATCCATCCAAATATTGCAAATCCAGTAATTATAAGGCCGACTCCGCTGATAAATATGGAAGTGATAAAACCCCAAAGAAACAATGTAATGCTAAAAGCTAGAATAACCGGCCAATAGGTAGATTTAGGTATTTTTTGCGGAACTGCGGGGCTTAATTTATATTCTCCCGACAGCTGCTTCAGCTTATTTTCATCCATATAATTTCAACTCCTTTTTAATAAACAATTACCCTTTGTGAAATAATATTTCATCACTATTTTCAAATCCCGGCTCTTTATACCAATTAAATAAAGTAATCATAATATTTGTCAGGTAAACAAAACATGCAGGAACCCACATTATTAGCCCGCCCATTTGCTGGTCAATCTCATGACTAATTCCCCATTTATTTTGGATTAAGTTTAGAATTGCTCCATTACTCCCGGTATAATAAACAGTATATAAACCCGGCGGCGCAAAAGTAATTAATATTCCAAGA
Organism: uncultured Bacteroidota bacterium; assembly: GCA_963782475.1. GTDB lineage: Bacteria > Bacteroidota > Ignavibacteria > Ignavibacteriales > Ignavibacteriaceae > CAVQBP01. The sequence continues at coordinate 127,104 of CAWAJW010000016.1, read as the reverse complement.
ATAGTGCACCCGACACAAGCAGAAAATAAATATAGAGTGCTTTGCAAAGCATCTATCTTTTTAAATCTTATTGGTGTAAAGACCGGCCAGATAAAAATTATCCCAAGAATAAGAAGCGATAACATCTGAATAAGATGAACTGCCGGGTAAAACTTCATTAATCTGAAAAGATAAGGAGCATGCCAGAACCACATTGAACCAACGCCCAGAAACCATGAAATCAAAGGATTAAAAATTACTTTACCTATTTTATTCAATTTATCTTTTTCGAATAACTTTTCTAAAAACTCTTTATTTGTACCGGTTAACAACAAGGGAGGAATTACTAAAAGCAAAAGGATATGTTCAACCATATGCGCACTGAACAGGTAGTTAGAACCTAAATAATCCAAAGGAGAAAGAGTGCTTAGCAGAAAAAGAATAATCCCGCTGAAAAAATTAATACTCTTATTTCTTAGTTTATATCCGTTTGTAACTATATGAAATAACGAAAGTAAGGCTGCAATAACTATAGCAAAAAGATTCCAATGCCAGCTTTCAAACAAAAATTCCGATGTAGTCATATTATTGCTCCTATATAAACTACACTGAAAACCACGATCCATACAGCGTCAACAAAGTGCCAGTATATAGCAGCAGATTCAAGAGCTGTAAATTCAACCTCTTCAAATTTTCTACTAATTATAATTAAAGTTATTACAGTTAATACTATTAGACCAAGAATAACATGTAATCCATGGAACCCGGTTAAAGTAAAAAATGCAGATCCAAAAATATTCTGGCTGATTGTAACATTTGACGTAATAAGTTTTTCATATTCACTCCCCTGCCCGTATAAAAAGACAATTCCAAAACATATTGTAACAATTAGCCACCCTAAAAGAGCTTTTCTATTCCCCTTCTTAAGACATGAACCTGCAATCCAGATTGTTAAGCTGCTGGAAAGCAGAAATAGAGTGAAAATAAATGTTTTTTTGAAATCAAGATATTTAGCCGTTGCCGAAAGATTTCCCCCCGGATGCGCGTAATAAACATAGGAAATTATTAAGGCTATAAAAAAAAATGCCTCCGAAAAAACAAACACAAGCATAAATAATTTATTTTTATTTATCGTTATTTTCATGATTTTCTTTTCCAATCCGGATTATCGGGATGATTTAAATCCCACAAAGGCCTTCTGCTTTTCACAAGGGGTACAAATTCAAAATTTTTAGATTTTGGCGGCGAGGATGCTAACCATTCTAATGTCCAGCCATTCCAGGGATTATCACCGGCTGTCTCGCCGTATTTTAAGCTGTAAAATATATTCCAGATGAATAAAAGAAAAGAAAATCCCAAAACAACGGCACTAACTGTAGAAAACATATTAAGAGCACCCATATAAGGAAGATCCGGATAGGTATAGACTCTTCTTGGCATTCCAAGTAATCCCAGTAAATGAAAGACAAAAAAAGTAGAGTTAAAGCTTATTACAAATACCCAGAAATGAAACTTCCCGATTTTTTCAGATAGCATTCTTCCGGAAATTTTGGGAAACCAATAATAAGCAGCTGCGAACCCGCAGAATAAAGATGCGCCTATAAACACATAATGTATATGGGCAACGACAAAGTAAGTATCAGTCAATCTCCAATCGATTGGTACAATTGCAAAACCGACTCCGCTCAATCCCCCGATGGTAAATTCAATTAAAAATGCTGCTGCAAAAAGCATAGCTGTTTTAAATTGAATAGAGCCTTTCCACATTGTTGCAATCCAGTTAAAAATTTTAATACCTGTCGGTACTGCAATTAGCATACTAGTTGCGGCAAAAAATGCATTAAATGTTGTACCCAATCCAACGGCGAACATATGATGTGCCCAAACACCAAAAGACAACAGACCGATTGCGACTGTTGATGCTGCAACAAATTCATAACCGAAAATAGGTTTACGGGAAAACACAGGTATAACTTCCGATGCTATACCGAAAGCTGGAAGTGCAAGGATATAAACTTCCGGATGTCCGAACGTCCAGAATATATGCTGCCACATAACTTCCGAACCGCCGGTTGCCGAAAGGAAAAAATGTGCATTTAATAATCTATCAATTAAGATCATTGCCAGCCCTGCATTAAGAACCGGGAATGCACCAAGAATTAAAAAAGCATTTATAAATACCATCCAAACAAACAAAGGGAGCTTGGTTAGTTTTAATCCAGGTGCTCTCATAGTTAATGTTGTAACTACAAAATTTAATGCCGCACCTATTGTTCCCATTCCCATTATTAAAATACTGAGAGCCCAGTAATTTATCCCCGGAGTGATACTATAAAATTTTTCACTTAAAGGTGCATAGCTAAACCAGCCTACATTAGGTGCACCTCCTGCTAAAAAGCTAAAATAAAGGAGTAATCCTCCAAAGAAGAACATCCAAAAGCTGAAAGCATTTAACCTCGGATAAGCCATTTCATTTGCCCCGATCATTAATGGAAGCAAATAGGTAGCAAACCCTATCAGCATTGGTGTAAGAACCAAAAAAATCATGGTAGTGCCGTGCATCGTAAAAATCTGGTTATAAGCCTGGGGAGTGAGAAATGTATTTTCGGGAGTAGCCAGTTGAATTCTCATTAACATAGCCTCAATAAATCCGATGATCAGAAATATCAAGGCACTCCATAGATACATTATACCAATCAATTTATGATCTACGGTTGAAATCCATTGTAAAAAACCGTTTGAAGATCTTAATTTTGGCAAGGAATCGACCGGCTCAGGAATATCTATACTATAATTCATTTCAAACCTTCTATATAAGCTGCCAGCTCATTCACCTCATTTTTTTTTAATATGAAGTCGGGCATGCGTGCGCCCGATTTTACCTTTTGAGGATTTGTTAACCATTTTTTTAAGTTCTGATCATTATTAATCAACATCCCGCTTAACATCGTTTCTCTGGAAGCAAAATGAGTCAGGTTAGGACCAATGCCTGCATTTGATGGAGTCCCTGAAATTGAATGGCAATCAGCACAAGTTTTGGATTGAAAGAGTTTTTCTCCTTCCAGTGCAACGCTATCTTTAGGATTTGATGGTATTGCCTGCTGTTCTTCAATCCATTTGTTAAAATCATCTTGTGTTTCGGCAACAACTCTTATTCTCATCCAAGCATGCTGAGCTCCACAGTATTCACTGCAAGTACCATTATAAACTCCCGGTTTATCGGCTTCAATCCATGTAAAGTTAGTTCTTCCGGGGACAGCATCGGTTTTCCTTCCTAAAGCAGGGACCCACCAATCATGAATTACATCGGCGGATTTAATTTCTGCCAGCAAATTTTTTCCGAACGGAATATGCAATTCGTTAGCTGTTACCACATTATATTTGGGATATCTCATTTCCCACCACCATTGGTGAGCTGTTATTACAATATCTGGTTCTCTATCTTTTTGATGAGGTTTATTTATTTCATTCATTGTTTCTACGGCTAAAAAGAAAAAGAAGGATACTGCCAGTAAGGGTATAATTGTCCAGGTTAATTCGAGTTTCTTATTGCCAAATATCTGCTCCGGGTCTTTATTATTCTTTGCCCTGTATTTGATTGCATTGACTATTACAAGACCTGATACCAGCAGAATTATAAAGCCTGCCAAAATCATGTACCTTAAAAAAAGTGTATTTATATCATGAGCTTCAGGGGAATCTGAAGAAAATAAATGTGCAAAAAAATAAAAAATATTCCGCATCGTGATTAGGTAGAAAAACAAATTTCATTTTTAAGATAATAACTTTTAAATATTATCCATGTAGTTTTAATTACTATATTTATTATTTTGGATATTCCAAATGAATTATATCAATAATGCATCTTAATATTTTTAATATGTGATTTAAAAATTTTCCTTTTTAGTTTTTTATGATTCAGATAGATATTTTACCTGGATCATTATATATAAAGAGAATATAATTTATTATAATAATAGCACATAAGAATTATCCAGCATAGTTCATCCCAAGCACTCCTGAAATGTAGTAGGTTCAATATATGCATCTGCGACTTTGTCTTTCTTAATATTACCTGTCGTTTGTATTTAGACCTAAATTTTTTATCCAATGACAAATTTTTACAACCGTTTACCTGGAAATGACATCCGTTACAATTCATCTCACTAATTTTACATCAGATACTTAATAACAATTATTCATAACATAATTAAAGGAGATACCAAAATGAAAACAAGAAGAAACACAATCATAAAGGTTGTAGCGGTAGTTTTAGCTGCAATGTTTTTAACAGGAAACGTTTTTGCACTGAATCTTTCAGGCAACAATTTTGCAAATAACGTAAAAGCAGATATACCTGAAAAGATGATCCAAAATTTGGCTATCGGGGTTGCATCTAGTAATTTGGGATTAAAAACAGACTGTATTTATTATGCAGGATTTTATGAAATTGAGGGGCTTGTCGAACCTCTTGTCGAACAATTAGCTAAGGAATCGAATCCTGACACAAGAGTTTTAATTGCCCTGGCTCTCTATAAAATTGGAAGTGCAGATGCAATGAATGCAATTCAAAAATTAGCAAAGAATGACGTTGATCCCAAAGTAAAGAAGATGGGAAATGCAATTCTTAACGGATTTCAGAATAATTCATTCTATTCAAGCACTTTACATGTTTCAAATGAGTGAGCTAAAATTGGTAAAACAAAAATCAAAAAACTTTCGTCTTTAATAAACCCCGGTCTATAAAAATCGGGGTTTATTCTATAAATCTAATCTAAAAAAAAATCTTTAAGGAAATAAATAATTCTACTAAACTCTTTTTTTAATGAATAATATTTTCCGATAATTTCATACCTCATTAGGATCTCTGCCTTTCCGAATCTTTAATTTTAAGAAATATATCATATTAGATTATAAGATCTATCTTTGCTATATTTATAATAAATTAACATTCAAAATTAGGATATATGGAATTAATAGATAGATTAAAAAAGATAAAAGAGAAGTTTGAACAGATAAATCAGCAGCTTTCAGATCCGCAATTTTTAAATGACCGGGCAAAAATTGTTTCTCTTAGCAAAGAAAGAAGTGAATTAGCAGATATAGTTGAAGTTTATGATAAATATTTAAAAATATTGAATAATTTTAAAGAAAATGAGGATATAATCTCCTCTAATATTGATAAAGAACTTACGGGTCTTGCGGAAGAAGAGCTTAAAGAACTTGAAGAAAAAAAAGAAAAGCTTGAAGAAGAAATAAAAATTTTGCTTCTGCCGAAAGATCCAGATGACAATAAAGATGTAATATTTGAAATACGGGCAGGTACAGGGGGAGAAGAAGCGGCTCTTTTCGCCGGGGACCTATTCAGGATGTATAGCCGTTATGCCGAAGTAAAGGGGTGGCGGATAGAATTAATTGACATAAATGAAACGGGGCTGGGAGGCATAAAAGAAGTTGTCTTTTCCATTAGCGGGAATAATATTTTCGGTCAGTTAAAATTTGAAAGCGGTGTTCACAGGGTCCAAAGAGTTCCCGAAACCGAAGGGAGCGGAAGGGTTCATACTTCAGCAGCTTCCGTTGCTGTTCTCCCAGAAGCTGAAGATGTTCAGGTTGATATCAATCCCGGCGATTTAAAAATAGATGTTTACAGATCAGGCGGTGCAGGTGGTCAGAATGTTAATAAAGTCGAAACTGCTATTAGAATTACTCATTTACCTAGCGGTATAGTTGTACAATGCCAGGATGAAAGATCCCAGCTTAAAAACAGGCAGAAGGCTATGAAAGTTTTACGTGCAAGACTTTATGATGCCGAATTAAAAAGACATACCGATGAAATCTCTGCTAAAAGAAAAAATATGGTAGGAAGCGGGGATAGGAGCGATAAAATCCGTACTTATAACTTTCCGCAAAATAGAGTAACCGATCATCGAATCGGCCTTACGTTATATAATCTTTCCAATATCATGGAAGGTGATCTTGATGAATTAATTGAGCAGCTTAAACTGGCAGACCGAACTGAAAAGCTTCAGGCAAATATCGAAATGGGCTGATAATTAAAATCATTTTTCTTTTTAAGATTTTTCATTCCGAAAAAAAATAATTGAAATATCATTAATTTTTAATAGTTTTAATTTCCGAATACATTTTATATCCGGTTTTTAAACATGCTCTTTAAACTATTTTCAAAAAATTCTTGGGGTTATAAATGAAATCTATTAGAATCTTAATAATTCTCCCGTTCATAGCTTTATCTTTTTTTATTGGAAATTTTAATAGCTCAAAAGATTATATAAATAGCAATATTTCTTTTAAAAAAGCAGCCGGAGATGAAAAGGTTGAAAAGCTGTTAAAAGAAATGACACTAGAAGAAAAAATTGATCTTTTAGGAGGAACCGGCTTTGCTACTAAGCCGATTAAACGGCTGGGAATACCTGAATTAAAAATGTCGGACGGACCGTTAGGCGTCCGTTGGGGTCAATCATCTGCATTCCCGGCAGGTATTTCAATGGCATCTACCTGGGATACTGCTTTAATTCATAAGCTCGGAGCTGCTATCGGTGAAGAGGTTAAAGGGAAAGGCCGCGATGTTATATTGGGACCTTGCGTTAATATAGCGCGAATTCCTCAAGGAGGCAGAAATTTTGAAAGCTTCGGCGAAGATCCTTATTTAGCATCCAGAATGGCAGTCAGCTATATAAAAGGTGTTCAGTCCGAAGATGTCGCAGCCACCGTAAAGCATTTTGCCGCAAATAACCAGGAATACCAGAGAGGGTTTGTTAATGTTAAAATTGGGGAACGCCCCTTGAATGAAATTTATCTTCCGGCTTTTAAAGCAGCTATTGAAGAAGGAAAATCTTTATGCATAATGTCTGCATATAATAAAATTAATGGGGAATACTGCAGCGAAAACGATTATCTGCTGAAAACGAAATTGAAAAATGATTGGAATTTTCAAGGATTGGTAATGTCCGATTGGGGAGCCGTGCATAGCAGCATACCTACTGCAAAGGGAGGTCTCGATCTTGAAATGCCGACAGGCTTATATTTAAATGATTCAACTCTTCTTAATGAGGTAAAAAATGGTATCATAAAAGAATCAACTATCAATGATAAAGTGAGAAGAATACTTTCAGTTATAGATAAACTTGGTCTGTTCGAAAAGACACATGAAGAAGATTCTAAACTTGTTAATACAAACGAACATAGGCAGATCGCGCTTAAAACTGCACAGGAAGGAATTGTCCTGCTTAAAAATGAAAATAATATTTTACCGATTAATATCAAAAAAATTAAATCAATTGCTGTTATCGGTCCAAATGCTGCAGTAGCCCGGACAGGAGGCGGCGGAAGTTCACAAGTTAACCCGATATTTGCAATAAGCCCTCTCGAAGCATTAAAGCAAAAGCTGGGTAAAAATATAAAGATTAATTATGCTGAAGGAATAAAGCTCCTCGGGGAAACAACTGCCTTGCCTTCTTCCTTTTTCTATTTGCCCGGTTCTAACGAACATGGTGCAAAGGGTGAATACTTTGACAATAAAGATTTAAAAGGAAATCCGGCTTTTACAAGAACTGATACTCAAATTAATTTTAATTGGGGCGATGGAGCACCGAAGGAAGGGTTCAAAAATGATGATTTTTCCGTTCGATGGACATTTGACCTCAAACCTGAAAAAACAGGTAATTATATCTTGGACGTTCTAAGTGATGACGGGGTAAAATTATATTTAAACAACAAGCTGGTTATAAGTGACTGGACAAACCATGCAACTAAAACTAATTCTTATAGAACTTTTTTCGAAGCCGGTAAAAGATATAAAATAAAATTAGAGTATTATGATGATTTGGGCGGAGCTGATGTTAAATTAGCCTGGCATTCTCCCGATGATGTTCTAATTAATGGTGCTGCTGATGCTGCGAAAAAATCCGATGCTGCAATTATTTTTGCAGGCACCTCAAATGCATATGAATCGGAAGGATTTGACAGGGATAGTTTGGATCTCCCCGGAGACCAGGATAATCTTATTAATTCGGTTTCAAAAGTGAACAGGAATGTTATTGTTGTTGTTACATCCGGTTCACCGGTCACAATGAATAACTGGATAAACAATGTTAATGGCGTAATAGAAAGCTGGTTTGCAGGCGAGGAAATTGGGAATGCGATTGCAGATGTGCTTTTAGGAAATGTTAATCCTTCGGGGAAACTCCCTGTAACCTTTCCTAAAAGCTGGAAAGACTGTTCCGCTTACGGTTTATATAAAACCCAGGATAGTGTAACAAATTATTCAGATGGAATATTTATCGGCTATAGGCATTTTGATAAAGACAAGATAGAACCTCTTTTCCCATTTGGATATGGTCTCTCTTATACAAGCTTTGAGTATAGTAATTTGAAATTAGAAAAATCTCCTGATTTAGATTCCAGTTGGAAATTTTCTTTTGAACTAAAAAATACCGGGAAAAGAGAAGGTTCTGAAGTAGCTCAACTTTATATAAAAGATGTTAAGTGTTCGCTGCCGAGACCGGAAAAAGAATTGAAGAACTTTAAAAGAGTGACACTTAAACCGGGAGAAGTGAAAAAAGTTGAATTCACGGTAAATAGAAATGATCTGTCTTTTTATGATCCTGCAAAACACGGCTGGATTACAGAACCTGGTGAATTTCAGGTTTTCATAGGCGGTTCATCAAGGGATATGAAATTAAAGGGTGATTTTGAATTAAAAGATTAGAAATATAAAAATACAATTAAATACGGATTTAGAGGGATTAAACGAATTTCAAAATCAATCGGTGGGTAGAAATCTATCCGCCACTTTAAATTAGTGTTCTATTGGTTTTCACAATTTTCTGCCAACAACCACCACTGTTTTTAAAGTTTCGGATATTCCTGAGGTTTCATTCAGAGCCTCTAAGAAAGCTATATAAATTCCCATTCGAAAAGGGGTACCGTCATCTTCCAGACCGTCAAAAACAATCGAACCTTTTGAACCGCTCGGCTGGTTGTTTACTAATGTTCTTAAAAGTCTTCCCCTGTTATCAAATATTTTTATTCTTACTTGCGATATATTTTGAGAGAGGGTATAATTAATTATAGTGAAATCTTCAAACCCGTCGTTATCAGGTGAGAAAGGATTTGGAGATATTGAAATTTTTTCCGTATTATTTCTATTTTCACTAAAAATGCTGTTGATTTTCCCCGGTGTTGCACCGGATGAATTCACAGAGCTGCTCCAGTTTAGAGGACTATTTCCGGTCAACCCCGGGTTGATTTTTTCTAACGAAATATTTTTCGTGGATACAAAATTTTTATTATGCCATTTTTCACTGTAAAAGATCGAATCGATTATGTTGCCTTTTAAATCTTTAAGAATAATTTCTTCATCTTTCGACAAACCGAGAGTGCCGCTGTTTAAAATTGAGATGTTATGAAAACCTGATAAATCATAACTATTAAAAATTAATGAATCAGCAGCAAGTAGAAACAAATCGTTTGGAACGATATTAAAATTAACATCTGAAAGTTTATAAGAATTTCCGGAACCATCTTCAATTTTCCATCCGCCTACATTAATGCTGAAATTACTAGTATTCAAAAATTCTATAAACTCACTATTATTTACTTCAGGGTCAAACATTATTTCATTTATTACAAGATTGTTTTTATCATAGACGGGAATATTGGTTAATGAATTTTCCATTCCGGGAGTACTCTTATTTTCACTTAGTGAAGAAGCCCAGTTCGTACTATCATTGGAAGCATTATAAAAAGATAATCTTTCTAAAGAATAACCGTTTTTTCCGCCCCAGGAAGACTTATATTTCAAACTATCGATTATGCCGCCGCGAAAATCATAAATAATTATTCCATCTTCATTGTTTCCTAATGTTCCGAAGTTTAACAATTTAATTTTCCCATCAAATTGCTTATGAATATTTAAGAATGAAGTGTCATGAGCGATAACAAAATATTCTCCGGGATTTAAAAACAAATCCGATGCGGATATAAAATATTTTGAAGGCTGAGGCAATAGATCACTGATCATCCAATTTCTTAAATTAATAGTATCGTTAGAAATATTCACCAATTCTATCCATTCGGGCTCATCAGCTGCAGGGGAAAACATAACTTCATTAATTATCAATGCATTCTGCCTAATTCCAGGCTCCAGCATTTTTTCAAAATAATTGTTAAGTGTATCTTCATCATTCTTATAATTAACTTTTACAGCTGTTAAAATTTCATTAAGCACTTTATTAATAGGACTTTTTGAAATAATAACAACTGAATCAAATGCATTTACAGTAATCTTTGATTGGGAGCTTAATGGTTGATTCGTTTTGCCATCTGAATTTGAATCAAAATAAAAATCTGCACTAAATTCGGCAGATGCAGTTCCCACGTTTTTTATTTTAGCCGATATAAATACATTATCCCCGGGGACAGGAAATCTCGGGATAAATGATATGCCGCTAACCAATAAGTCATAATTTTTAGGTTTGATGCTATTAATTCTTCCGGGTGTACTTAATTCAATATCTTTTGAATTTCCCCAATTGGAAGATAAAATAGAAGCAGATTCAAATAATATCCTTTCATATGAAATGCCCTGCTTTCCTCCCCAATCCCTGTTATAAAAGACTGAATCGATTAGAAAATTTCTGTCATCTTTAAGGACTACCCCATCCGCATCATTATTAAGGACGGGTAAATTTGTTATTATTATTTCAGAAGATATTGTTCTGTGGTAATTTAATATTAATGAATCTCTTGCTATAATAATATATGATTTTGGATTAATAAAATGCTCACCTGTAATTTTAGAAATTACCGGCGTTGTGAGAACATCAGAAATTGTCCAGCCATTTAAATCTATTATATTGTTTGTAGTGTTAAATAATTCGATCCATTCCGGTTCACCTCCGGAAGGGTAATACATAATTTCATTTATAACAATTGAACTTTCAGGAAACCCCGGTTTAATTGCAGCATAAATATAATTATTGGAATTATCCTGATCTTGTGAAAAAACTGCAGAAATATAAAATCCTCTTTTTGTCTGCAAATTACTAATTACATAATTAATTGGAATTACTTCAGAATCTCCAGCGGCTAAATAGAAATCATTTAAAGTACTTATTAAAATATCAGGTAAGGAATCGAGGTCTGTATCCTCAAATAACTTTAGATTAATTTTTGCATCATTTTTCCCAGGGTTCATGATTTTAACTGATATATTTACATTGTCATTTGACTTAGGGAATACAGGTGAAAATAAAATCCCGGTGACTGCTATATCAAAATCTTTTTGAGTAACCGAATTGATTTTGCCCGGTGTTCCATTAAGCTTATCTTTGGAACTCTTCCAGTTGGATGGATCAATCGATGAGTTTGCAGGATCTATTCTTTCTAAAGACTTCCCCCCGCTTCCGCCCCACGAAGAATAATAATTTACAGAATCAATAACACGGTTAAGAGAATCAAATAGGATTATTTTGTCGCCATTATTATTGAGAGTTGGGAAATCGCTTATTTGATATTTCGAATCTAAATTATAAAAATTTGAAATAGTGCTGTCATCAGAAACGATAAAAAATTCTCCCGGGTTCAGAACGACCAAATTCTCAATAACCTTTACGGTATCTTTATCATCTGCAATCGAATAGTTTTTTATGTTTATAGCTTTATTACTTTTATTATATAATTCAATCCATTCAGGTTCCGAACGGAGCGGACTATACATAATTTCGTTTATCACAATATCATTTCTTACTTCATTTATCTCAATTCCTGCTGCTGAAAAAAATAACGTATTATTCTCTAAATCATCATCGTTTTCTGTTTCAACAAATACAATAAAATAATTGTCACCTTTAACTATATTACTCAAACTTAAATTGAATAAGGAACTGTCATATGAAGATAATGAGCTGCCGGAAATCTGTTTTTGCAATTCATTGTCTTGTGCTGAGGAATCTTTATTAATATCGTTAAAGATTTTAATAATATAATTTGAAGATAGATTTAATCCGATATTTTTAACCTTTAAATTAATTTGAAATGGATATCCAATTATTACATAATCTTTTAGCGGTTTAATAAGATCAATCCTAAGATCATAATTTTTTGGCGATACGGAATTAATTTTACCCGGCGTTCCGTTAAATTTGCTTTCCGCAGTTTTCCAATTTTCTTCATCATTGCTTTCCCCCGTTATTGAAACTCTTTCAAGAGATTTCCCGTTAAGATTTCCTCCCCATGATGGAATATAATTTATACTGTCAATTAATGTTCCCAATGAATCTTTAATAACTGCTGCGTCACCCGAATTATTTAAAGACGGCAAATTTGCAATTATTACTTCGCAAGGGATTGAATAATAATTATAAATAGATGAATCTTTCGATATAATCAAATAGTTGTCTGGCCCCAGATATTTATCTTTTTTAATAATTTTTATTACAGTACCTGCATCCGAAAATGACCAGTTCTTAAGGTTTAACGTTGATCCGGATCTATTAAATATTTCTATCCATTCAGGCTCACCCTTCGAAGGAGCATACATGATTTCATTGATTACCAGGTCATTATATTTGTTGGCAGGCGGATAAACCATAAAACAAAAATACTCTGAATTGTTATCTAAGTTTTCATCATTATTAAAAATAATATTTAATATCAGATTATATAATCCTTCATTAACCGGCTGAAACTTTACAGCAATTTCATTCGAATCTTTAGAATCTAAAACTAAATAGCTATTCTGATAAATTGATTCGGAATGTGAACCGGTTGAATCTTTATCCAGATCATTAAAAATTTCCACAGAATAATTTTCTGCTGGTTCTGTTCCATTATTTTTAATTTTAATTTTAATATTTACGTCATTACCTGTTTGGGGAATTAAAGGAGTAATCGAAATGCTTTCAAAAGACAGATCAAATTTTACAGGTGATACTGAATTTCTAAAACCCGGAGTTCCATTTATCATAACTGCATTTGCCCAGTTGCTTTGAGAAGTATCGTTGTCTAAAATAACTTTTTCATCGGAAATTCCAGTCCTGTTATCCGCAGAATAAGTATATGTATCAACAACTTCATCTATAGAATTCAAAAGATATAACGTTCTACCTGAACTATTGGACATTCCTGAAGATCCGAATGTATTATCGCCGATTGTAAGAACCAGTGCGTTCGATGGAACTAGATCTTTATAAATTCCGGAACCTAAATCATAATCTCCTTCAAAAATAATTGCGAAAGATTTTGGTTGGAGTATTGTTCCTTTACCTGTGGATTTAATAATATCAGGATTGGAAGTTTGATATTTTATTTTGTATCCGCTTAAGTCTATACTTTCGGTTTCACTAACATTATATAGTTCAATGAACTCATTGTTACCGGATTGGGGGGCAAACATTATTTCGCTTAAAATAATCCCTGGTTCTGCTTGTGCAGACATAACTATTCTAATAAATAATAAAAAAAGAAGGATTTTTCCCATTTAATTTTGAGGATTTATAATTCAATATAATGATTTTTATAAAAAATCAATAATTTTTTTTTGATGGAAGGCGTTTGGACATCAAAAAATCATAAAGGCTGTTGGGCATTATTTTAATTATTTTTGAACCTAAAACAATCGGCAGTGGGAATTGAATTATTTTTTTTTCTTTTATTATTCCCTTAACAATAATATCTGCAGCCTTTTCAGCATCCATCAGTAAAGGCATATAAAATTCATTTTTGTCTGTTATTGGAGTCCGGACAAAACCTGGCTTTACAGTCAATACTTTAATTTTGAAGGGTCTTAATTCAACACGCAGACTTTCGAGATAGAGTGATGCTGCAGCTTTGCTTGCAGAATAATAACTGCTTAAGGGATATCCCCTTGAATCAGCTAAGCTGGATACACCGGCAATGATGCCACTTTTATTTTTTTTAAAATCATGAAGGACTTCTTCAATGCAATAAATAAGACCGAAAACATTTACTCTGAATACTTGCTCCCATTTCGCTTCGTTAAAATCTACAGCCCCTCTATAACTTATCCCCGAATTAAAGACCGCGATATCAATTTGATTAAAATGATTTTTGATTTGTGAAAAAGCTTCTTTTACATTTTCCTTTTTACTAACATCACATTTAACTGCAATTATATCTTTACCATATGTGCGAAGTTCCTCAGCTAAACCTTCAAGAATTTCAATTCTCCTTGCAGCAAGAGCAAGGTTGCATTTTTCTTTTGCAAGTTTCTTTGCTAAAGCGTAGCCTATGCCGCTTGAAGCACCTGTAAGTATAATGTTTTTATTTTTTAGTTCCATTTGATATCTAAATCAATAGAGCCATAATTGCTTTCTGAACGTGAAGCCTGTTTTCAGCTTCATCAAAAATTACAGAATTTTCAGAATCAGCAATTTCATTAACAACTTCATCACCTCTATGTGCAGGAAGGCAATGCATAAAAATATAATCTTCTTTTGCATGTTTAATTAATTCAGGGTTAACCTGGTATTGGGCGAAGATTTTCTTTCTTTCTTTTGCTTCAGATTCCTGTCCCATACTTGCCCAAACATCTGTATAAACAATATCTGCATCTTTTACTGCTTCAATAGGATCATCCAGGATATTAATTTTAGTTCCTGAATCCACCGCGTTCTTCTCTGCATTTTTTACAATTTCTTCGTTTGGCTTATATCCTTCAGGCGATGCAATAGAAATATCCATTCCTACTTTAGAGCAGCCATAAAGAAGGCTGTGTGCCATATTATTTCCGTCACCGATGTATGCTAACTTTAATCCTTCGAATTTATTTTTCTTTTCTGCTATTGTAAATAAATCGGCAAGTACCTGGCATGGATGAAGAAGATCGGTTAATCCATTGATAACAGGGATAGAACCATATTTAGCTAAATCAATAACATCCTGGTGGGAAAATGTTCTTATCATAATACCATTTAAATATCTTGATAAAACTCTGGCAGTATCTTCTATTGATTCACTTTTTCCCAATTGCAGTTCACCTTGACCAAAATACATTCCCAATCCGCCTAACTGATAAATTCCTGTCTGGAAGGATATCCTGGTTCTGGTTGAAGGTTTCGAAAAGATCATACCTAAAGTTTTCCCTTCCAGTAACCGATGCGGAATATTTTTTTTCAGCTTGTTTTTTAATTCACTGCTTAATTTAAGTATCTCATTAATCTCTTCTTTTGAAAGATCATTAATTGAAATAAGGCTTTTCCCTTTAAGATTACTTCCCATTATATACTCCTTTAATAATCACAGTTTTCAATATATAAAATAGTCAAAAGTAATTATACTATTTATTAAAAATTATATTTTAAAATTCAAATATTAAAAATGTTAAGAAGTTATTATTGTTCCGATATCACTATTTGAAATCAATTCCGAAGCATCGGTAATAATCGTTTGTTCTCCGCCGTTTTCAATAAAATTTACAGCAGCTGAAATTTTGGGGCCCATACTTCCTGAAGCAAATTCGCCGTTGTCATAATATTTTTTTATTTCCTTTAGGCTGATTTTATCTATTGCCTTCTGGTTAGGTTTACCGAAATTCAAATAAACTTTAGGTACATCAGTAAGGATATAAAAACTATCTGCTTCAATCTCTTTTGCTAAAAGGGCTGATGCTAGGTCCTTATCTATTACAGCATCGATACCATAGAGCCTGTCATTATTTCTATAGACAGGTACGCCGCCGCCGCCTGCAGCAATAACTATATTTCCATTCTCTGCTAATTCTTTTATTATTTTTTTATTTAAAACTTCGAGCGGTTTTGGTGAAGCAACAACCCTCCGCCATCCTCTTTTCCTTGAGTCTTCCTTAAAGATCCAATTATTAACTTTTGAAAGTAAATCAGCTTCCTCTTTTAAATAAAAAGCTCCGACGGGTTTTGTAGGTTTTTGAAATGCCGGGTCATTAATATCAACTAAAACTTGTGTTATAATTGCCAGAACATTTTTTTCAATTTGATTCTCAATAAGCAGGTTTTTCATTTGTCTTTCAATCATATAACCTATCCCGCCCTGAGAATCGGCAACACATATATCAAGCGGCATTTTAGGTATTTTATACTGGCTGTAGCCTGCTTCATTTCTCAATAGTATATTTCCCACTTGCGGTCCGTTACCATGTGTTAAAACAATGTTAAAATCCTTTTTTAACAGATTTAACAAATTCTTACAGGTTTCATAAGTATTATTCTCTTGCTGAGCAATTGTGCCATTCTGGTTTCCTTTAAGCAAAGCATTGCCGCCTAATGCTACTACAACTAACTTTTTCATAAAAAAACTTCGACTATATTTTCGAAAATTGAAAATTAAGTAAACTATAAACAACAAAAAATAATCTTCGATGATAAAAATAGTAAATAGGTAAATAATGGTATACTTTTTGCTAAAAAAAGTATCTCGCAGTGTTGGAATTTTTAATGTTATATCTTATTTTAAATAACAAAAATTATTCCAATGTTTGTAAGTAATATAATACCGGTCGAAGATGTTTTAGTTCGCCCCGAAATTTTTAATGTAAATTTTGAGTGCGATCTTAACAAGTGTAAAGGTGCTTGCTGTACTTTAGAAAGTGAATTCGGAGCACCGCTATTAGAAGAAGAAGTTAATAAAATAGATAAAATTCTTAACATTGTTAAAGAATATTTACCAAAAAGACATGTTGACGAAATTGAAATAAATGGATTCTATGAAGTTAAAAGTGGTGAATTCTTAACCAGGAGCATTAACAACCGAGCATGTGTGTTTGTTTATTATGATGGTGATATTGCCAAATGCGGAATAGAAAAAGCTTTTTTAGATGGGAAAATCAAATTTAGAAAACCTATATCCTGCCACTTGTTTCCAATCAGGGTATCTAAGTTTGGAGGACCTGTATTAAGGTATGAAAAGTTTAGTGCATGCAAACCGGCGTTGGAAAAAGGAGAAAAAGATAAATTATCTTTAATCGATTTTTGCAGAGAGTCGCTTACAAGACTTTACGGAAATAAATGGTATTCAAAATTAAAGGAAGTAATCGGGAAGTAATATGTTAAATTTAACTCAAAAACTATCGCAGCAGCAAAGATTATCCCCCCAGCAAATTCAGTATCAGAAATTACTTCAGCTTAATACTCTGGCTCTGGAGCAAAGGATTAAAACAGAATTGGAAATAAATCCTGTTCTTGAAGAAATTTTGGATGAAGAAATTGATCTAAACCAGGAAAAAGAAAAAGAAGATGAAGTAAAGGATGAATATGAAGATCCGGATAAAGAAGAATTTGATCTTGAAGATTTTATGAATGATGATGAATATGAAGGGGACCGGGTTAATAAGAGCAAAGATGATGATGTTTATCAGCCTTTAGCTCCTGCAAGAGAAAGTCTTACAGAACATCTACGCAAGCAGCTTAGACTTTTAAACTTAAATGATGATTATTACATGCTCGGAGAGGAAATAATCGGAAACCTCGATAATGACGGTTATCTAACAAGGGATATGAAAAGTATAGTTAATGAATTGAACATGTTTGAACATGTTGATCTTACTGTAGAAGATGCAGAGTCATTATTAAAGACTATTCAAAAATTCGACCCCATGGGAATCGCTTCAAGAGATTTAAGAGAATGTCTTATTGTACAGCTGGAAAATTCGAATTATGATCCCTATTATAAATATTTAGCAAAAGAACTGCTGGAAAATTATTTTGATGATTTTAAGAACCGTCGTTTCGAATCTATAAAACAAAAGATGAATTTAACTGATGAAAGTTTAAGAGCCACATCCGATTTAATCTTAAAGCTTAATCCAAAACCAGGAGAAGGGAATATAGAATCGGTTGAAATGAACCAGATTACTCCCGACTTCCTTGTTGAGAAAGTTGATGATAATTTTGTAATAACTTTAAATGACAGGAGTCTTCCCTCTGTAACTTTAAGCAGGACTTATCTCGAAATGATCAGCACAAACAAAAAGAAAAAGAAAAACGAGAGGGATAAAAACACTTATAAATTTTTAAGAGAAAAGTTTGAATCAGCTAAATGGTTTATCGCCTGCATTCAGCAGCGGCGGGAAACATTAATGAAGATTATGAGAGCTATTGTTGAAAAGCAGTATGAATTTTTTGAGAAAGGTCCTAAATTCCTGAGACCTATGATCTATAAAGATATTGCTGAAGAAATCAATATGGATATATCAACAATAAGCAGGGTTGTAAATGGCAAATATGTACAGAGCCCGATGGGAATTCATGAATTAAAATATTTTTTTAGCGAGGGACTGGGAACTGATAATGGTGAAGAGGTTTCTAATAAACATATCAAGATAAGGCTAAAAGAAATAATAGATAACGAGAATAAAAGATCTCCCTACAGTGACGATAAGCTTACAACAATGTTAAACCAGGAAGGAATTCATATTGCAAGAAGAACGGTGGCAAAATACAGGGAACAGTTAAGGCTGCCTGTTGCTCGTTTGCGCAAAGAGATTTAATAAATTTTTCAGGGGTAAGAATTATGTAAATAATGAAATAAAATGGTATATGTTTTTGATGTTTTTATCTTAGTATTGGCAATTATTTTTTTTGGTTTTTCTCATTCTTACCTGGCTTCATTAAGAGTTAAAATTTATATTAAAGACAATTTCCCCCGGATAATTCCTTTTTACAGGTTAATATATAACATAATTTCTTTCCTGATCTTTTTTTTATTTTTTATTTATTTACCCCAGCCTGATATTACCATTTATGACTTAATAAAACCATATGATTTTATTATCTTAGTGTTTCAATTTTTAAGCCTTTTAGGTTTAATCTGGGCTTTCAGATATTTTAGTTTTAAAGAATTCCTCGGGATATCTCAAGTTTCCAGGTGGCATCAAAAGAATTATAATATAAATGAACTTGATGAAAAGATGACTTTAAAAATAGAAGGGCCTTATAGGTATATGAGACATCCTGTATATTTTTTCTCAATTTTGTTTTTGGTTTTCAGGCCTTACATGGATTTGACCTATTTAGTTTTAGTGATTGGGACTATAAGCTATTTTTATGTTGGTTCCTACTATGAAGAAAAGAAGTTGATTAAAATATTCGGAGAAGAATATAGAAATTATCAAAAATACGTTCCACGAATATTCCCAATAAGACCTTTTCATCCATATAATGCCAGATTTTAGCATAGATCTAATTGCATGCTTACAAAACGTTATATTCTTAACGTGAACTATGTGATAAAATACAATTTCTATTTTTTATAAATTGGATTATTAGTTAACATTGTAAATCGGATTAAAAATAAATTTAATAATTTAAATTGATATAATATTTTTTATGGAAAATAAAATTAGATCTACAACAATCCTTGGTTTAATTCATAAAGGTGAAGCTGCATTAGGGGGTGACGGCCAGGTTTCTCTTGGAAATACAGTAATGAAACATAATGCAATGAAGATAAGAAAAATTGCAAATGGTAAAGTATTATGCGGCTTTGCAGGTGCCTCTGCCGATGCATTTACACTTATGGAAAGATTTGAAGATAAATTGGAACAATACAGGGGGAATGTCCACCGTGCAGCAGTAGAACTGGCGAAAGATTGGCGAACCGATAAATTTTTAAGGAGGCTCGAAGCAATGCTTGCTGTTATTGCAGAAGATACGGCTTTGGTGATTTCAGGAAACGGCGATGTTATTGAACCGGATGATAAAGTCGTAGCAATAGGTTCAGGAGGAATGTATGCTTTGGCAGCTACTAAAATGCTAGTAAAGTACAGCAATTTATCTGCAAAGGAAATTGTTAAAGAAGGGTTAAAGACCGCCTCCGAAATTTGCATCTATACAAATGATAAAATAAATGTTGAAGTAATTGAAAAATAATTCTGGAATTTAAAATGACTAAATCAAAAAAAGATGAATATACGCCTTCTCAAATTGTTAATTATCTTGACAAATATATTATAGGCCAAAACGAAGCAAAACGAGCTGTCGCGATTGCTCTTCGAAATAGATGGAGACGGCAGCAAATTACCGATGAACTAAGAGATGAAATTCTACCCAACAACATTATTCTTATTGGACCAACCGGAGTAGGAAAAACGGAAATTTCCAGAAGACTAGCTAAGCTTGCCGATGCACCTTTTGTTAAAGTTGAAGCTTCTAAATTTACCGAAATTGGCTATGTCGGAAGAGATGTTGAGTCTATGATAAGAGACCTTACTGATATCGGCGTTAATATGGTAAAATCCGAAAAGACTTTGGAAGTTAAATCTAAAGCGGAAGAGATAGCTGAAGAGAAAATCCTGGATATTTTAATACCGCCTGTAAAAAAAACAGCTGCACATGCCGGAGAAAATTCTGAAGATGAGGTCAATAATGAAGCATTACAAAACCAAAAAACACGCGAATGGATGAAGCAGAAATTGAAAAAAGGTGAATTAGACAGCAAAATGATTGAGTTTGATTCTTCTTCTCAAAATGCAATTGGTATGCAGGTGCTTGGCCCATTTGGAATGGATGATATGGGGATCAATATTCAGGAGATTATGGGCAACTTAATGCCAAAGAAGAAGAAGAAAAGAAAAACATCAATTGCTGAAGCAAGAAATATTATAACTCAGGAAGAAGCTCAAAAACTTATTGATATGGAAGCTGTACAGAAAGAAGCAATTGAAAGAGTTGAAAATTCGGGTATTGCTTTTATCGATGAAATTGATAAAGTAGCTGGAGGTGGGAAATCTCAAGGACCGGACGTCTCACGCGAAGGTGTTCAACGAGATTTACTCCCTATTGTTGAAGGCTCTAATGTAAATACAAAATACGGTGTTGTAAAAACTGATCATATTTTGTTTATTGCATCTGGTGCTTTCCATGTTTCTAAGCCAAGTGATCTGATTCCTGAACTTCAGGGCCGCTTTCCAATTCGTGTTGAACTTAAAAGTTTATCGGAAGATGATTTTGTTAAAATTCTGACTACTCCCGAAAATGCATTATTAAAACAATATAAAGCATTGCTTGGAACTGAAGGTGTCAAACTTGAATTCTCCACTAAAAGCATTAGAGAAATTGCCAAAATTGCTACCGAAGTGAATGAACAAGTTGAAAATATCGGTGCAAGAAGACTTCACACTATCTTAACTACTTTACTGGATGAAATCCTTTTTGATGTTCCTGATAAACTTCCTGAGGATGTTGTTAAGATAACACCTGAAATCGTAAGAGAAAAATTGGATGCAATTGTTAAAAATAGAGATTTAAGTAAATATATTCTTTAATTTTTAATCCCGGCTTCTTGTATGGAAACCGGGTTTATTTAAGCATATCAGAATAATATATCAAATCCTAAATTTATTTTTTTGAAAATTTTTTTCAAAATTAAATAAATCTATATCTTATTAACTGAACTTACGCAAAGATACAAAAAAGGAGTAATTTTGTAATAACAAAAAGAAGAAAAGAAAATGGACAAAGAATTATTAGAATTATATTCTGATTATCTATTAAGTTCGTTTTCATATACGACAGCTACCGGGTTGTCAATAATGACAGAAGGAGAAATAAGCCACGATAAAGTAACAAGATTTTTAAGTGAGAGTCAGTTCAGTTCAAAAGAATTATGGAAAATAGTAAAGCCGACAATAAGAGAGATACAGACAGAAGACGGAATAGTAGCAATAGACGATACCATAGAAGAGAAACCGTACACAGAAGAAAATGAAATAGTAAGTTGGTATCATGACCATACAAAAGGAAGAGCAGTCAAAGGAATAAATCTTCTGTCAGCATTATACATAAATGAGAGAGGAAAAATTCCAATAAATTATTTAATAGTAAAAAAGACAAAAACAGTATACGATGAGAAAAAAAGGAAAGAGCGAAAAGTAAGTGAGGTTACAAAGAATCAAATGTATCAGCAGATGTTGAATCAAATAATAAAGAATAAAGTTCAATTTAAGTATGTAATCAACGATGTTTGGTACGCATCAGCAGCAAATATGGTTCATATAAAGAAAAAATTAGAAAAAGAATTTATAATGCCGATAAAGACGAATCGTAAGGTTGCATTGAGTAAAAAGGATAAGATATATGAGAAATATGTTACAGTAAGTTCGCTTGAACTGAAAGAAAACACCATTTACAAAATCTATTTAGAAGATGTCCCATTTGAGTTGTATTTAGTTAAAGAAATCTTCAAAAACGAAGATGGAACTGAAGGTGTTTTATATTTAGTTACAAGTGAAAAGACATTAACATATGATCAAATTACAGAACTCTATCAAAAACGATGGAAGATTGAAGTATATCATAAATCCTTAAAAAAGAATGCCTCTTTATGCAAATCTCCGGCTAGAATGGTTCAGACTCAGAGTAATCATATTTTTGCATCAATATTTGCTTTTTACAAATTAGAATCTATGAGTATGAAAACAAGATTAAATCATTTTGCAATAAAGGCAAGGATTTATGAAAAAGCTATTAAAGTAGCTTATGAAGAGTTACAGCAGGTTCATCAATTATCTTTTGAATTTGTTAAATAGCTTTTTGCGTAAGTTCAGTTATTAAGATAATTTTATTTCCTTTGTTAAGAAATTAATTTTCTATTCAATCTTCCTGATATGAATATACCTGGCTGGATTCAAAATAGGAGTTCAATAAAACTTATACTGCTTATTATAATTGTTTTAATCCTATTTGTATCTATTAGTATAAACAATTCGATAAATAATGGAATTGAAAAAGTTTTTACAATAACCAGGGGAAGCATTACTCCTGACAGCAATATTGTTTTAATTGCAATAACAGGGAATGATATCGATAGAGTAGGCCCCTGGCCAATCAAAAGAAGTTATTACGCTTTATTAATTAAAACCCTTACAGATTTAAAAGTAAAGAAAATCGGACTGGAAGTTTTTTTAAGCACCAAACTTTCTTCACTGGCTATTTACGATAATTTGTTAACTAGAGAAATAATTAAATCAGGGAAAGTTGTATTAGGTTCAGTAGCAGGTCAGATAAAATTGAAATCGGGGAAATATGTCACCGATTCGCTAAGCTTACCAACTCCCGAATTAATAAATGAAAAGATAACTACTGGACATCTGAATTTCATTGAAGATAACGGGATATTCATCCCTCTTGAAATTAATGGTTTAGATAAAACTGAAAAAGCTTTTTCCTACCAATTATCGGATGTAAACGAAATTCACAAAAATGTTATGAAAGTGAATTTTATTTCTAGCTGGAAAGATTTTCGAAGACTATTCCATGATCGATTTTTTTAACCTTGTAAATAAAAAGGGCCCGGAATTAAATAGCTTTAAAAATAAAATAGTAATCATTGGTATAACGGATCCTCAGATTGCTTCAGTATTAATTACAAATTTTGATGATGATTTGCCCGGATTGGGACTACATGCATTTGCATTGGATAATATTTTAAATAACAGATCTATAAACTTTAATTACTTAAATATTTCCAAATATGTTTTTATTGTAATTCTTATTTTGCTTCTGTTTTTTTTTAAAACCAAAACGTATGTCGGAATTTTTGCAGTATATTCAATCTCTTTTTTTTCGTTCTTAACTATTTCTTTTATTTTATTTAGCTTCTTTTACCTGGAATTATCTTATTCGTTTTTTATTGTTCCCATCATATTCCTGTTTTTTGCAGACATAGCTTTCAGCTTCATTGAAAGTGAAAAGCAGCTTAAAGGTGTAATCAGTGAAAAGGAAATCCTAAATAACCTGCTTCTTAAAAAAGAAAATGAATTGCTTCACCTCCAGAAAGAATTAAATATAAGTGAAAAAAGCGGGGCAGAATCTTTGCTTGAAAAGATCTGGGCGATTAAATCTGATATTAATAAAATAAAGGAGAAAGAAGAAGATGAAAAAGCAGCCGATCTGAATAATAAAAATGAAATAATTAATTTTTACGGTATAATATACCGGTCGAAAGCTATGGCAAATATTGCCGATCTTATCAAAAGGACTGCACCCGAAGAAGCAGGCATTTTAATTTTGGGTGAAAGCGGAACCGGGAAAGAATTAGCAGCTAAAGCAGTTCATCAATTGAGCAGAAGAAAAGACGAACCCTTTGTTGCGGTTAATTGCGGTGCATTATCAGAAACGCTTTTGGAAAGTGAACTATTCGGACATGTAAAAGGAGCTTTCACCGGTGCTGGTTCAGATAAAATAGGACGATTTGAAGCAGCAAATAAAGGGACAATTTTCCTTGACGAAATTGCTGAGACATCGGAAAATTTCCAGGTAAAATTACTGAGAGTAATTCAAACAGGTGATTTTGAAAAAGTTGGCAGTTCAAAAACATTTCATACTGACCTGAGAATAATTGCAGCAACAAATAAAAATATTGAAATAGCTGTAAAAGAGAAAAAATTTCGGGAAGATTTATACTACCGTCTAAATGTAATAAAAATTGAGCTCCCCCCATTAAGAGAAAGAACAGAAGACATTGAAATAATAGCCCAACATTTTCTTTTAAATGAAAATAAGGAGCTGCAATTTTCAAGGGCCGCGATAGATGCATTAAATAATTACCAATGGAAAGGAAATGTAAGAGAACTTGAAGGTGTAATTAAACGTGCAGCTATTTTTTCCAAGTCCTCCGGCAGAAAACTTATACAAATTATCGACCTCCCTGAAGAAATTGCAAGAAACTTAAAACTTAATTTCGAAGATCTTGTACTTGAATCTTTAAGGAACAAAGGTTTTTCGCATTCATCTATTAATGAAACTGCAAAAGAACTTGGGAATGTTAACCGGGCCCTGGTCTCGGAAAACTTTAGAGGTTTCGTTTTTAAAATTTATGTTGAAAATAATTTCGATTTTGAAAAAACTGCAAGAATAATTTCGGAAGCAGAAAATGAAGAAATTATTCTAAGAGTCAAGAATAAAATTAGGACCTTTCTTAATAATGTTGAAAAAGATATCGAAAGTCTACAAGGTTCTGCTTTTGAAGAAGTAAAATTTAAGGTTAATTCTAAGTTTAAAAACCTGCCGCAGAAATTCCACTTTTACCTGGACGAGATAATTAAAAATTTCATGAATAATCCAGGAAAACCATAATATTTTTATCTTCAATTAATACCGGATTTCATCTTTTTATACATTTCAACATTTTTTAATTACCATTTACCCTAAAACACCTTATAATTGCATCTGTAATAGTTAATTAAATTATTTAAAAAGGGAGAGATAAATGCTTATTAAAAGTCTATTATTGATTCCGATCTTTTTGTTAGTTTTATCGTTCCGGGCATTTTCAAATGGAAGTGATAGAAAATATGATCATGACTCAACAAAGACATCGGACTGGGAAGAATTCAAATCCGAATTTGAAAGCTTTCATAAAAAAGGCAAACCGGCAATTAATTTTAGTTACGGTTTTTCCGACATTAATTTAAAAGGGATAAATTCTTCCTTTGCTAAACCGAATTCACTTGAATTAAAGCTTGGGCATCTTAGAGAAACTCCAATTGATGATTCTGAAGAAATAGTTAAATATCGATTTACAAATCTTTTCTTAAGTTATATTTCTACAGAATTATCAAACAAAACTAATGCAGAGGGATTAAGATCTAATTTATGGCGTTTTGGCGGAGGCTGGAGTAAAGGTTATGGTTATAAATTAGGAAATTCATCTTTAGTACTTTATAATTCAGGCTCTTTTGTCTGGTCCAGGTTTGATTTAAAAGATTCTCCGGCTAATCAAGAAGATAAAGAAAAGCTCGACAGATTCAACCAATCCTTTCGTTTCGGGACAAGCACTGAAGATGGAATTAGAATAAAATTGTTTCCAGTAATTGCAGTTGGAGCAGGTTATGAAAGAACAATAATATTTGAAAGACATATGGTATGGAAATGGCTTGGAAGCGAAGTGATTTATTTGGCTGGTCAGGGAGCTCTCGATGCGTTTATAAATGAAATTAAGGATTCATCTCCTATCGCCGTTCCCATTGTAAGTTTTATCTTAAAAGGAGCTTTGTCCTACGGAATGTATCAACTAAGACAGGAAAAAATGAATTGGCCATTTAAAACTTCAGCTCCATTGGCTTATGATCAATTTAAATTCGGGATTACATTTATTTTTTAGTACGAGGTTATATAGATGCATTTTCAATATTCTTCTTTTGAAGAACGTACAATAATTGTTTCAATTCATTTTTATTAATTATTTTTAATTTAAAAAGTATAATAAGAAACAATATTAAACAGGATAAAAATACAATTAATTTTAATCCGATACTTTGGGAATTCAAAAAAAGAATTGGCAGAAAACTGACAAATGAAATGAATGTTTTTACTAAAATTATACTTATATGCAAAATCATCTCTTTATATGATAATAACATGCTTGCTGAAAAAGTGATCCCGCTTAAAAGAATTGAAAAAGCCAGGCCAGTTGCTCCCAAATTAGTAACCAATAATACTCCAAATATTATAAATATTATTGTAGAATATATTCTTGAAAAGAAATATGGTTTTGCATTCAATAAGGAAATGGATCTTACATAACCCAATTGTCCAATAATCCAGATCGGCATGCTGATCAAAATTATTAAAGTAATTGTGTATACATGTAAATATTCTTTTCCTAAAATAAGAATTATAGATTCATACCCGAAAAAATAAAACCCCGAAACAATTATTAAAAGCATAGGCAGAATATACCTGAACAACATAAAAAGCCATTTAATACTTTTCCCTTCTTGCCCTGTTATCTGAAATTTTGAAGATATTGGAATTAAAGCACGAAAACCTGTTGCGGCTAATCCAAATAAAACAAGAAATCCCTGATTAGCTAAATCAAAAAAACCAATTTCTTTATTGCTTATTGAAAAGATTTTAAGAAACACCGGCCCGATCTGCTGTTGAAATAGAAAGAACAAAGTCGGGGCAAAAATATTAATGCCGAATTTAAACTTTGGTAGAAATTCTTTCAGAATCGGTTTTTGATATTTAAATTTTATTTCTTTTCTAATAAAATAGAACGCATAAATACTTGACAAAATCGGTGTTAGTATAAGGGAGAAGAGAGCTCCGGTAAATCCCCATATCGGATAAAATACCAGAAGAAATACCAATCTGAAAACTGTCCTAAAGAGATCTGTAACATTCGATTTACCTACATAATTTAAACCATATAAAATAGAGAAAAGTATAGAAGAATAAATTTCAAGAATTACTGCAAAAAATATTATAACGATATAAAAAAACTCCTGCTGCGAAATCTGGATAAAAATAAATGATATTATTCCGGCGAATGATAATATTAAAATTATAATCAATTCTAAAATAAAATAAGAAGATAGTAGACGTTCTAATTTTTGTGTTTCTTTTTTTATTATATATTCAGGTAAAAATCTTCCTAATACCGGAGTAATACCGAAGGTTAAAATTTCAGATGAAAGCATTAAAATCGAAATGAAGAAGGCGAGTCTTCCGTAATCAGAAGCGCCTATCATACGTGGAATAATAAAAATATATATTATTAAAAACGGATATCGAGCAATCCTAATTAAATAGGATGAAGAGATGTTGCCTATGGTTTTTTTTATATCTGCTGCTTGTTCAATGTGCATTTAAGAAATGTGTTTTATTTCAACTTTCAGAAAAATAATAATTTTAAATTACTATTTGTAATTAGTCCTCTGATTCTTCTTTTTAGTTTTATGTGCTATGGAAAGGATTCTATCTTTTTCAAATTTTAAAAAAGGTTCAATATGATAAACAATATATATCCAACAACGAGAATTTTTGAAAACAGGTTTTGAAGATTTAAGATCTGTTTTTAAAAAAAATTCATGAGTCCGGCAATTATTTTCAAGAAAAGCTTCATTTAAAATAGGACGATACTGTTCTTTAAAATAAATTGTTGTTTGACTTTTAAAACAATCTAATGCTTTTCTCTTAATATCAATGACATTACTTGTGTTTATTTTAATCAAAAGCTCCGGATTTAAATACTTTCTAATATCTCTATATTTAAGCATCTGCCAATCGGTGTAGACAAAGTATTCAAATAATTGTGCACTTGAGTTTGTAATTGAATAGGCTCTAATTGTTGAACTATGCAGTTCAATATGATCAGGATGTCGATCATATCTGAAAGGAGTGAAAATAAAATCCGGTTCCTCTTTTTTTATCAACTTAATTAATTCATTGGTCAAGGTATCAGAATATTTTTTGAGTTGATGATTAGGTAAATTCAAAAAAATTATATTTTTTTCATCAATACCCAAGGTCTTCAATGCAGATATAGATTCATTACTACGAATTTTATTTAAGTTTATATTTAATGATTCAATAATAAAAGGTAATTTCCTACAATCAGTTGCAAAAACAAATTTAACACTATTTTTATTATTCAATTGTGCGATTGTTCCGCCGCATCCTAATATCTCATCATCCATGTGGGGAACAAATATTAAAATTTTATCTTTAAAAATTAAATTCGCATTGATAGAATTATTTAAGTTTTGGTTAAATATCACTTAATATTTTTCTCATTTTAATATTTTCTCGTAAATTGTATACATTATTAAATAATTTAATGTAACTCTGTACAACTATCGATTTTGAATATTTTTCTCTGGATGTTTGTAAGGCATTTCTCCCCAGTTCATCTATTAGCTCTCTATTCTTCAACAGTAAATCTATATAATAATATAGTTGATTAAAACTCTCTATTTCAATTGAATATCCATTATAACCATGTTGAATAATAAAAGATGTTGTGATTGAAGGAAGGCCGCAAGCCATTGCTTCAATTAATGAATTACCAAAGGCTTCATCATTTGAAGGGAAAACAAAAATATCTGAAGACTTAAGATATTCATGAACTTTATCAAAATTTACTTTTCCTGTAAATATCACACTATCACTGAGATTATTTTTTTTTACATATTCTTTAAGTTCTTCTTCACAAGAAAATCTTAAATCTTTCCCTGAACCCACTAAAAGTAATAATGCATCTTTATGAATTTTTTGAATTTCATTCCAAACTGCTAGTAAAAACGGGAGCCCTTTTTCTA
This sequence comes from uncultured Bacteroidota bacterium, assembly GCA_963782475.1. Classification (GTDB taxonomy): domain Bacteria; phylum Bacteroidota; class Ignavibacteria; order Ignavibacteriales; family Ignavibacteriaceae; genus CAVQBP01. Next base: position 98,069 of record CAWAJW010000016.1, on the reverse strand, counting down.
CAGCTAATCTACCTGTAAATATAAGAATCTTACTATTTACAGGAAGATTCAAACTTTTTCTTAATTTAATTTTTTCATCATCTTTAATTTTAAAAAATTGATTTTGGTCAAAACAATTTGGAATTTCATATATATTTTCTGATTTGATGCCGCTCATCTTCAACTCATTTGTGATTTTAGGAGAAAAACTTACAAAAGCATCAGCTTTCTTAAGCAAAACATTTCGAATTCTTAAAAAAAATCTAAACAAAAAAGTTTTTTTATTAATTCCAAGTCTTATTAAACCTGTATAAAAAAATTCACCGGACATTTCACCATTACTAGATGCTTTAAGGATGCATTGTTTTCGAAATATTTTGCTAATAAGAACCCCCGCAACCCCCAAGGAGCGATAACCATTTACAAAAATTATATCATAATTATGTACATTTTTAATCAAGTAATACATACTTGGTACTATCATTATCCATCTTTTTAATTGGCCGTATCCTTTGGGTAAAATTCTATTAACGTATATACCATTTATATACTCTTCTTTTTAAAATTGGGTTCGATTCTGCGAGTAACAACATTAATTTGAATATTTTTTTCTATTAATCCTTTGTATAATATCGAAGCTTGCGATTCCATGCCCCCAATTACAGGATAATAACTTTCCATCAAAGCACAAACTTTTTGAGAAGGCTTTTGTGCCATTATAAATTTTTTCTTTTTTATTAAATAAAAAGGATGTTAACCCAGAATAGCTAAGAACAAATAAACCGGTACTAACTTCTCTTATTGAATTATTATTAGATTTAAATTAAGAGAATCGATTAATTATTTCAAGAGTTTCTTTTGCCGTTCTAAACCATGAAAAATTTTTTACTTTTTCTATACCTTTATTTCGGTAGTTTTGTTCAACTTGCTTTGAACTAATAATGTCGCAAATACCTTTTGAAAACTGTTCATCGTCAAATGGATCACAAAGTAAAGCTGCACCTCCTGCTATTTCGGGTATTGCACCGGTATTAGATGCAATAACAGGGCACCCGCATGCCATTGCTTCAAGAACTGGAATTCCAAATTCTTCATAGACTGAAGGGAATATATAAGCCTTAGCAAGATTATAAATGGCGGGTAAGTCACTTTGATCAACCCAGCCAGGAAAATGAATATTATCTAACAATCCCCGCTCTTCTAAATTAAAATCAGAAATATATCTATTACAATTTTTACCGACTACAACTAAATCCAGGTCTATTTTTTTTCGGCAATTTTCAAATGCTTTTAATAATGTCTTAAAATTCTTTCTTTTTTCTTCATAGCTGGTTACGGTTAAAATAAAATTTTCAGGCAACCTATATTTAGTTTGTATTTCGGCTAATACTTGTTGATCATTTATCGGTACAAATTCTTCACCGGCAGCAAGCGGAACAGTTGCAATTTTTTCCTGTGTTACATGCAAATATTTAATATAATCTTTGGTAGTTAAGCTGGAATTAGAAATAAGAAAATTTGCTTTTCTGCAATATGCAGGCATCATTGCATGAACATATAAAATGTCAAATTTATTATAAAATTCAGGGTTGGTATACCAGGAACTCCCGTGTAATGCCATAATAGTTTTTGCTTTTGTAAAAAGCGGGACTGTAAATTTGGTATTAAAAACAAGATCTATGGAAAATTTATTCAATGCCTTCAGCAATTCCCATTGATCCCAAAAAAATGCATTCGCAGGCGGAAGAAATATTTCAGAAACATTTTCATTATTATTATATGTACCTATATGTTTTTTATCATTATAAAAAAATATATAATGATTAATTTTATCGATTTTCAGCAGGTGTTTTACAATATTTCGAGAATAGATGCCAATACCTCCAAATCGATCGTAAGCTCTTAACGCTATTGCAATATTCATAATTGAACTTTTGTATGATTAGCCATATCTTTAATAATTATAGAGTTTGATTAGGATTTAATTTATAGGGAGGTAAATAATAATATTGTGATCATTTATACTGAAGTGATCTGCAATAATATGAAAAAGTCCGCTAAAAAATTCAATTTCCTTAATGTAAGAGTAATAACACTCTGTCTAGCCGGATAGAGCCAATTAATCTGAATAAATCTGAGAAAGGAATATCCCTATCCCATGAAAAAAGAGTGATGAACGCTTCACCGACAACAGCATCTCTCGGTACAAAACCCCAGAACCTGCTGTCTAAGCTGTCGTCTCGATTATCTCCCATCATAAAGAAATAATCTTTTTTAAATGTATATGAACTGACAGGTTTACCTTCAATCGTTACATGATTCCCTTCAATTCCTACAACTCTTTTTCCATATTCACGATCAATTGTTGTTCTCCATTGCTCAACATTATCTAAATTTAATGGAATTGTAAAACCTTTCTTTGGAATAATCAAGGGACCATAGTTATCTTCATTCCAAGGCATTCCTTTGGGGAAAATCCTGGGTTCAATATAACCTTTAGGTTTTGCAAATGGATTTAAATATTTAATGTGAGAAGGAATCCAGAATTCCTTACCGTTAACAAACACAACTTTATCTATAACTTGAATTGTATCCCCGGGAACGCCAATACATCTTTTAACATAATTTACTCCTAGTTCGGATGCTCTTAAGTTATCTCTTTCACCGGGCCATTCAAAAACCACAATATCTTTTCTATGAGGTTCGCGAAACGCTGGAAGTGTAAAATATGGAATTTTGATTTCCGTAAATGGAATATAATGCGGGGATGAAGAGCCATAAATAAACTTATTGACCAGGACAAAATCTCCGACAAGGATTGTATCTTCCATTGACCCGGTAGGGATCCTGGTATTTTGAATTACAAAAGTAATTATAAGAAAAGCTGCTATTGCCGCAAAAAAAAGTGATTCAATAAACTCTTTAGCTTTTTCTTTAGGCGTTTTCTTCTGATTTAATTCTTCCTCGGTTTTTATACCGAAAAATCTTTTTACTCCGCTTTTGAATGACAATTTTCTGCTCCATTTATTTCTTTATTATGCTTCTTTTAAAGAATTTAATTTATCTCTTAAAACTTCATTTACTAATTTAGGATTTGCTTTACCTTTTGATTCACGCATAACCTGCCCGACAAAAAAGCCAAAAACCTTTTCCTTACCGTCCAAATACTGTTTAACTTCATTAGAATTTTTTTCCAGGATTGAATCGATAATATTTTCTATTTCAGATGAATCGGTTATTTGAATAAGATTTTTTTCTTCAACTATGGCTGATGCCTTCTTCCCTTCTTTTATCATTTGCTGGAATACATCTTTACCTATTTTAATATTTATTATTCCTTTATTAATGATATTTATAAGTTCGGCTAGATTTTCAGGTTGAATCCGGAAGTTTTCGATTTCAATTTTCTCTTCGTTCATCGATTTTAAAACGTCCCCCATTATCCAATTACTGGCAGATTTATAATCGCTGGTTTTATCAACAACCCTTTCATAATAATCTGCTATGCCCCGGTTTTGTGTGAGAAGCTCTGCATCATATTCCGGTAAATTGTATTTTGTTATTAATCTTTCTTTTCTCTTCTCTGGTAATTCCGGAAGATTTTTTGAGATCTCACTTTTCCATTCTTCATTTACAATCACCGGCAGTAAATCAGGTTCAGGAAAATACCTGTAATCATGTGCCTCTTCTTTACTTCTCATTGGAACGGCTTCATTGTTATCAGCATTCCACAAAAGTGTTTGCTGGATAATTTTTCCGCCTTCCTCAAGAATTTCTACCTGCCTTATAATTTCATAATTTATTGCTTTTTCAACATTGCGGAATGAATTCATATTTTTAACTTCTGTTTTCGTACCTAATTTCTCTTCACCCACTAATCTAACCGATATATTTGCATCGCATCTTAAAGAACCCTCTTCCATATTCCCATCGCAAATACCAAGATATTGAACAATTTGTTTTATCTTTGATAGATATAGATACGCTTCTTCCCCGCTCCTCATATCAGGTTCGCTTACAATCTCGATTAAAGGAACTCCGCACCGGTTTACATCTACCAGTGTATCGAAATTCTGATCATGGATAGATTTACCTGCATCTTCTTCCATATGAATTCTTTTAATGCCGATCTTTTTTTCTGTATTAACCTCTTTTTTTATATTTAGAAACCCATTTTCACAAATTGGTTGTTCATATTGGGAGATCTGGTATCCTTTAGGAAGATCCGGATAAAAATAATTCTTTCTGGCAAAGATGGACTTTTCATTTATAGTACAATTTGTAGCTAATCCCATCAAAACTGTAAATTCAACAACTTTTTTATTCAAAACGGGTAATACACCGGGATGACCTAGACAAATCGGGCAAGTATTAGAATTGGGTGCATTTCCAAATTTAGTTGAACATCCGCAGAAAATTTTAGAACTGGTTAATAACTGGGCATGAACTTCCAATCCAATTACAGCTTCGTATTTTGAATCCATCTTCCTTTAATTTTTTAGAATATTAAATATAAAAAAGAAAAGTAATATATGGAAAGACAATAATAATGCATTTATGAGAAGGATTAATAATTAACTCTTTTATGGAATTAATTTAACTTTTTTCTCAATGGAATTTAATAAAGCATCTCCTTTTATTAACTGTAAAACTATATTTATATCATTGTAAAGAATTCTGTCATCTTCTAATGGAGATACAACCTCCCTGATTTTTTTATAAACCACATTGGTTCCGTCTCCGCATTTAAGAGGTTTTAAAAATTCCACTGCTTGAGCTGCAGTTAAAAGTTCTATTGCTAATACATTTTCAAGATTCTGCATAATTTTATAACATTTCTGTGCGGCAATTGAACCCATTGAATTATGATCTTCCTGGTTCGCCGAAGTTGGAATTGAATCTACACTGGCTGGATGCGCCAGCACTTTGTTTTCTGAAACAAGACTTGCTGCGGTGTATTGCGCAATCATTAATCCGGAATTTAGACCGCCTCTCTTTGCTAAAAATCTGGGCAGACCGCTTAAAGCTCCGTTAACCATTCGTTCTGTTCTTCTTTCAGAAACATTGGCTAATTCAGATAAAGCTATAGCCATAAAATCCATTGCCAAAGCCATTGATTGACCGTGGAAGTTGCCTCCCTCAATGTGCTCCCTTGTTTCAGGAAAAATAACCGGGTTATCATTAACAGAATTAATTTCTATTTCAACTCTCGAGATTACATAATTGATAGCATCGCGTGATGCACCATGAATTTGAGGAACACATCTGATTGAATATGCATCCTGGACTCTTGAATCATTTTCGATATGAGAATTTCTTATCTCACTATTTTTAATCAGAGCTAGAACATTTTTAGCGGATGTTATTTGTCCCGGGAAGGGACGCAGCACGTGTAGTTTTTCATAGAAGGCTTTATCTGTTGCTCTTAGCGCTTCGTGAGAGAGTGCAGCGCAAACATCGGCAAGCTTAATTAATTTTTTAGCCCTTATAGAAATAAATGAACCAAATGAGGTCATCATTTGAGTTCCGTTTATTAAAGCCAATCCTTCCTTGGCTTCCAATACTGCAGGTTGAAGATTATATTTTTTTAATCCTTTCAAGGAAGGTAAAACTTTCGTTTCTCCAGCTTTATCATCATTAATATTTTTTATTAATTGAACTTTCCCCTTTCCGATCATAGCCAGAACAAGATGAGCTAATTGAACTAAATCGCCGCTGGAACCAACCGAGCCTTGTGACGGAACAACAGGAATTATATTATTATTAATCATTCCGATCAATAATTCAAGAGTTGATAACCTGACCCCCGAATAACCTTTTACAAGGGCATTCAATCTCAGAAGCATCATTATCTTAACAATTTTAGGAGGAAGGTTTTCACCACATCCGGCAGCATGGCTGAGTATTAAATTTTCCTGAAGCTGTCTCAGGTTTTCTATTGAAATACTCACATTTGCAAATTCTCCAAAACCTGTAGTTACACCATAAATTATCTCACCATTTTTTACCCAGTCTTCTACCAGTTCCCGTGAACCCCTTATTTTTTTTATCGATTCTTTAGATATAGAAACAATTGGGCTGGCAGAAAGAAAAAATTCAATTTTATCAATAGTTAATGAATTTCCGTTGAGTATAAGTTTTTTAGGTTCCATTTACCAATTTTTTAATTTTATTAGAATTTTCCCTGTTGGTTTTGTATGTTATGTGAATTAAAGAATCGTCATAGTCTGTTGAAATAACTTCTGCCATTGAATGAATTTTTGCTGCAGTTTTTGAATCAGCTAAATCAAGATCAATCTGTTCTTCTACATATGTATCATTGATTAAATTGATAATTTTCTCCTTAAACTTCGAAATATTTATTCCACGTTCAGCAGAAATAATAACTGCATTTTTAAATTTATTTCTTACATATCCGATTCTGTTTTTGTCTCCGGTTATATCAATTTTATTAAATATTTTTAATTCACTCTTTTTATCGGCATCTAAATCTTTTAAAGTCTGTTCTACAACATTTATATGATCTTCAAAATATGGATGAGAGATATCGATAACATGAAGAATAATATCTGCATCTCTAACTTCATTTAATGTGCTTTTAAAAGAAGCAATTAAGTTAGGAGGGAGTTTCCTAATAAACCCAACAGTATCACTCAAAAGTAATTTTTGATTTAGTCCAATATCCAGAGATCGGGTTGTCGAATCAAGAGTAGCAAAAAGTTTATCTTCAGCAAGTACGCCAGATTTTGTCATCAAATTAAAAAGCGTTGATTTTCCTGCATTTGTATATCCGACAAGTGAGATTCTTATAAAATCTTTTCTGCCTTTACTTTGAGTTTCTCTCTGTAATTCAATCTTATTTAATTTTTCTTTAAGATGACGTATGCGGGTTCTTATTATTCTTCTGTCGGTTTCGATTTGTGTTTCACCGGGACCTTTGGTGCCTATACCGCCGAACTGTTTTGAAAGGTGAGTCCATGCCCTTGTCAATCTAGGCAGCATATATTGAAGTTGTGCAAGTTCCACCTGGGTTTTTGCTTCTTTGGTTTTTGCACGCGATGCAAAGATATCAAGAATTAACCCGCTTCGGTCTATTATTTTTCTATTAATGAGATTCTCAAGGTTTCTCAACTGGACCGGGGAAAGATCGTCATCAAAAATAATTAAATTAATATCATTAGTATCAGCTAAATAACGATATCTCATCAGCCTTTCCTTTACCGATATAGTAAGCCGGATCAATAGAGTATTTATCCTGTATTATTTTAATTACTGTTTCAGCACCCGCAGTAAAAGCTAATTCTTCAAGTTCTTTTAGATGTTCTTCAACTAATTCTTTATTAATATCTTTCGTATTAAGAGCAACCAATATCGCTCTTTCTCTTCCATTCCTATATACATCTATCATATATTGTTAAGCTGATCTTCTCCATTGTTTATTTATTTACCTAATAATTTAATAATTTATTTAATTAAAAGAGCAATTAACTTCTGCTTAATTTTTCATTTTTTGTATCTCTTGCCACCATCATTTCAATTATAGCCAGAATTAAAGCAGCAAATAGAAAGTATTTCCATAATTCCGAACCAAAACGTGACTGCAAAACTATATCTGCAGGGTTATCATGTTTATTGATTTTAATATAATGACCTTTAAAATTTATTTTATCAAGATAATTTTTGAATTCATTATCATTTATATATTTCGTTTCCGATTCCAATGGATCCGTATTAACCGCAAAATCATCAATTATTTTCCCGCCCGAATAAACCAGATAGTTGCCTGGCAAACTTGTATTATCATATGTAAAAAAATTCGGATTGCTGTTATCATTCAAGCTAATATATTCTTCAGATTTGTTCGGTCGTTCAATCTTTATTTGAGGTAAACTCTGGTTTGTTATATTAATATTAACTCTGCTTCCGACCAGATGATCATTTTCTGTCCTGTTTTTTGAAGCCAGGTAAAACATTGCTTTATTGATTAATGGAACAAAGATACCTTTTAAGGGAAAATTGTTCCAGGAAAGTACCGGTGCAGTATTCAAAAGAAATATTTTACCTTTCCCGATTTTATATTCACTTAAGAATGATGTCCCGTCAACCAGTGAAATTATATCTTTTCCTTTTCCTTGGGTAGTAATTTTGAAATGGAAATAAATATCAGGAGATTCTATCTTTTTCTTTTCTCCGGAAAAAATATTCTGAAAGATTGGATGATTGAGATCTACATTTTCAAAAGTTACTGAATTAATTGAAGAATTTAATCTTACCGGCTGTTCCGGTCATCTCAGGAAGCCCAAGCTCTGATAGGGCTTTTTTAAAATTCTCCATGGAAAAGTTTGATCCAGGCATTAAAAACAAGCCGCCACCATTACTTATAAATGATTTTATCCTGATAAAGTCATTAAAATTATCAATACCAACAAGTACTAAAACATTAAATTGACTCAAATCAAAAGAAGAAATTTGATTTATATTTTTTTCTGTAATTTTAATTGCTGTATTTTCACCAGCGGTTAAAGCTAAATTTATAAATTGTGCATCCTGGTTTTCTCCGGTGAAAACTCCAACTGGAATTTCGGAAGGAATATAAAAACTTGTGAACCTCTTGTTGTCCTGCAAAATATCATCATCCTCTATTTCTGCAAATGCATTAATATACCCGTCTGACTTCACTAATGATTCCATGGTTAAAATTTTTGTTTCACCGGCTTTTAAATTTACACTCTGCTGTGCAGTTCTTTCATTATTAATAAAAAGCGAAACAACAATATTTTCCGCAGGTTTAGAAGAATAATTAGTTACAGCTATGCTGAAATTAACAGGTTTATCCTTTTCAAAAAGCTGAGTATTAATTTTTAATTTATCAATTCCGATATTAAAAACCTCTTTACCTGAATAATCCATTGTATATAATTTTACATTCCTGTTTAATATTTCACCCAAATTAGAAAGAGATGACTCTTCATAAAGTCTATCCTTCTGAAAATCACTTAAAACATAAATTTCCTTATTAAAGTTTTGCGATCTCGAAAGAATTTTTGCTGCCTCAACTATTGCTTCATTAAGATTATCCACTGTAATATGAAATATCAGCCGCGTCTACCTGTTTTCTAAAATTTACCAAATTTGATGTCGGTTTAATTTCATTGGGTTCTTTATAAGCCTGAGGATTTGATAGAAGAATTAATGATGCTTCATCTCCTTCCTGGAGCTGGCTTAACAATTCTTTTATTGTTTCTTTTGCCTGATTTAAATATGAGCCATTATTATCTACAACCGACATACTGAAAGTATTATCGAGAATAAAAACAGCAGTCGTTTTCGCAGCAGAGGACATCCCGCCAATCGAAATTCCCTTTAAAGTTGGTCTTGCAAATGCTAAAACAATAAACAGAATTATCATAATCCTTAACGCCAAAAGCAAAAGTTGTTTGATTTTTATCTTCCTGATTTTATTTTTTTGCAGTTCTTTGAGAAAAGCTAATGTACTAAAATCAATCCGTTTTAATTTTCTCAAATTTAAAAGATGAATTAAAACCGGTATGGAAGCTGCCAATAAACCGAATAAAACTAAAGGATTAAGAAATATCATTTAATAGCAAAAATTTATTGTTTGATAAAAATATAATTTTGAAAGATTGAATGCTATGGACTAATTTGGGTAAAAACATTAGAGATAGATTTTTAACCATCCCGCATAAAAAATGGAAACCAGGCACCTGGTTCCCATTTTAACATTTGATAATGGAAATAACTTTATTCTTTATTTTGCTGTGCAATTAGATTAAGAGCGCTGCCGGCCTTAAACCATTTAATTTGTGCTTCATTCATAGTGTGATTTAACGCTGCTTCTTCTTGTGAACCGTCTTTATGTTTGATAATAAGCTTTAATTGTTTATTAGGAGCTAATTCTTTTAATCCCAATATGCTTACTTTATCATCTTCATCTATTTTATTATAATCTGCAGGATTTGCAAATGTCAGGGGAAGCATACCTTGTTTTTTTAAATTCGTTTCATGGATTCTTGCAAAACTTTTCACTATGATTGCTCTGCCACCTAGATGCCTGGGTTCCATAGCTGCATGTTCACGCGATGATCCTTCGCCATAGTTCTCGTCACCGATGACAAGCCAGCCGTGGCTGTGTTTTTTATATGCCCTGGCAACTTCCGGAACAGAATTATATTCACCGGTATAATAGTTTTTTACCTTACCTGCCTCTCCTGTAAAAGCATTAATTGCTCCGATAAACATATTATTTGATATGTTATCCAGATGTCCCCTAAATCTTAACCAAGGACCGGCCATAGATATATGATCAGTTGTACATTTCCCCTTTGCCTTTAAAAGTACTTGTAAATCAATTAAGTCTTTTCCATCCCATGGCTTAAAAGGTGAAAGTAATTGAAGACGTTCACTATCCGGTTTAACAACTACTCTAATATTGGAACCATCATTGGCGGGTGCAATAAACCCGTTTTCACCTTGATTAAAACCCTTTTTAGGAAGTTCTTCACCGACCGGAGGTTCAAGTTTAACTTTTTCACCTTTATCATTTTCCAGCTCATCTGTTAAAGGGTTAAATGATAATCTTCCGGCAATAGCTAAAGCAGTTGTTAATTCGGGGCTTGCTACAAATGCCAATGTTTCAGGATTCCCATCATTTCTTTTTGCAAAATTTCTATTGAAAGAAGTAACTATTGTATTTCTCTCTCCAGTCTTTATATCCATTCTTTTCCACATCCCGATACAAGGACCGCATGCATTAGCCAAAATTACTCCGCCAAAATCACTAAGAGTTTTTAACTGCCCGTCTCTTTCTATAGTCGCTCTTACTTGTTCAGATCCAGGGGTAACAGTGAATTGTGACTTTGATTTTAAGCCTTTAGACATAGCCTGCTTTGCTATACTTGCTGAACGATCTATATCTTCATAACTTGAATTTGTACAGCTTCCAATTAATGCTACTTTAATTGTGTCGGGATAGTTATTTTCCTTTACAGCTTCTTTCATTTTAGAGATAGGCCATGCTTTATCCGGGGTAAAAGGACCATTTAAATGAGGTTCAAGCTCGCCTAAATTTATTTCTATTACCTGGTCAAAATATTTTTCAGGATTCTTAAGAACTTCTTTATCCAAGGAAAGCTCATCCTGCAAACCTTCCGCAAGCGCTGCAACATCAGCTCGGTTGGTAATTCGAAGATATGCAGACATCTTTTCATCAAACGGAAATACCGAAGTAGTTGCGCCTATTTCCGCTCCCATATTACAAATCGTCCCTTTGCCTGTACATGAAAGAGAAGTAGCCCCATCACCAAAATATTCGACTATTGCACCTGTTCCGCCTTTGACAGTAAGAATACCAGCTAATTTTAAAATTACATCTTTTGATGAAGCCCATGGATTTAATTTACCTGTTAATTTTATTCCAATAATCTTCGGCCACTTTAATTCCCATGGCATTCCTGCCATAACATCAACAGCATCAGCACCTCCAACGCCTATTGCAATCATTCCAAGGCCGCCGGCATTAGGCGTATGAGAATCTGTCCCAATCATCATGCCCCCTGGGAATGCATAATTTTCGAGTACTACTTGATGAATTATACCGGCTCCGGGCTTCCAAAAACCTATTCCATATTTTCGCGATATGCTTTCTAGAAAATCATATACCTCCTTATTTTCAGAAGTTGCTCTAATAAGATCATCTTTTGCACCGACTTGAGCTTGAATTAGATGATCACAGTGGACAGTCGTAGGAACTGCTGTTTCTTTTTTATTCGCAGACATAAATTGCAAAAGAGCCATTTGTGCAGTCGCATCCTGCATTGCAACTCTATCCGGAGCTAACTCAGCATAATCTTTTCCCCTTTCTAAACTTGAGGAGGGATTCTCCCAAAGATGTGTATATAAAACTTTTTCGGCATAGGTTAAAGGTCTATTTATAATTTGTCTAATGTTATCCAACTTTTCCTTAAAGTCTGAATATCTTTTTTTTATCATCTCAATATTTGAAGCCATAATAAATAATCCTTAATATTTATATTTCTGTGTTTTTTAACAAAAATAATAAAAATGTAAGTAATTTGCTTATAATAATCAAAACTCATATAACTCTATATGAAATAATGATTCTTTATTTTCATTTCCAATTTATATACCTTTTTACATCTTCAAGTAAAGATTACCGGTTCCATTCTTAGAGAAATTTATTTACAATATTTTTTTTCACAATTTATAAGGAATCATAGGCATAAAAATTGTTTAGAAATATTTGCTTAAAATATCTCTTTTTTTAGAAGATTCTGGTTATGAATAGAACAGTAGATGTTTTTTGAAGAAAATCAAAATACTAATTCTTTTAAGCAAATGAATAAAAAAGGAAATAGATGAATACCGGGCAATCAATGCTTGCAATTGGCGCAATAATATTATTATCAACGGTAGTTTTGAGAGTGAATAATAGTTTCCTAACAACTAATGAAATTATGATGGATTCAAAATTTGGAGTGTTAGGTATTTCGCTTGCTCAATCTGTTATTGAAGAAGCCAGCAGTAAATCATTTGATTCACATTCAGACGGAGTTTCAATAAATGATAAATCTCTATTTACACGACCAGACAGTTTAGGAAATTCCGATGATGATTATCCTGATTATAATGATTTTGATGATTATAATGACTACACAAAAGATATTACGAATCTTCCATCAGCAATTTTTCATATTTCCTGCACTGTTGGTTATGTTGAAGCGGCGAATCCTGATGTAGTTGTAAATTATAAAACATGGAATAAAAAAATAACTGTTATGGTAACAAGTGAGTCTTCAAAAGATACTGTAAGACTTTCATCGGTTTTTAGTTATTGGCATTTTTAACAGGAATATAAAATGGGTTTTAGCACTATATTAGATATCCTTGGCTCCATGATAATCGGAGGATTTCTTATGCTTTTGCTCTGGCAAATCGATGATGCCGCAGTCCAAAATGTATTTAACAATTCCGAAGAGTTAATTCTACAGCAAAATTTAGCAACGACCTCAGAGATATTGGAACATGATTTTAGGCGAATTGGTTATTGCAAAAATTACAGTCTAATTCCAAAAACAAACGTTATACTTTCGGCAACCGATACTAGTATTTCATTTAAAACTGATGTTAACGATCAGGGTAATGTCGATGTTTTAAAATATTATATAGGTCCAACTTCTGAATTAGCTTCAACCCCAAATCCGCGGGATAGATTCTTATATCGTGTAGTTAATAATGAAACGCCTGTTGGTGTAAATTTGGGTATTACACAATTTAAACTTGTTTATTTTACTGTATACGGCGATACACTTCATACACCAATTACAGATTTAAGCTTGATATCTACAATGGAAATAAATATTTCTGTAGAAAACGTTGTCGGTTATGGCGGAGTTGATGACAATAATAAATACTCCAGTGCTTTCTGGAGGCAAATAAGATTAGCAGCAATGAATTTATCAAAAAGATAAGAGGTCAATATGGTCGGCAAAGCAGCTCTTCTTTTAGTAATGGGATTTAGTATGATTTTTCTGACTTTTGGTTATCGCTTCAATAGTGTTTCAACCCAGACGGTTCAAAATTATGCAGATTACTACAATCAGACTGCAGCTTATAACTTGGCTTCGAGTGGAGCAAATATGGCTGCTAATCAAATTTTCCTGGATAACAGCTGGACAACCGGCTATTCAAATCTTCATTTAAATGGGGGTGTAATAAATGCATCTGTTCAAATTATTAATGTGGCACAAAACATAAGAAAGATTGTTTCGGTCGCAACCTATGGCGAAGATGATGCTACTGTTGAAGTAACTCTCTCTCCAAACAGTTTCTCACAGTTTGCATATTACTCTCAAAGCGAAGGAAATGAAATATGGTGGACCGGAAATGATACTGTGTTTGGTCCATTTCATACACAAGGTAATTTGTTGGCTGATAATCATCCTGTATTTGGAGTAACCGGATATAGAACTACTATTCAAGGAAAAATAGTCTATCATGACTATTATGCTACATATGGGATTAATGAGCCGACACAAAGGTCTTCTAACTCTCAAAAAAATGCGTATAATAATAGTGTCTCTAGTGATGCACCTGTTTTCCATGGTTCATTTGAAGATGGGATAAATGAACCGTTACCAACAAATGGTTTACAGCCTCTCAAAGCTGCCGCGACATCGGGAGGTAAATTATTTAATTTACAAACAACGAATACTCTGAGATATTCAAATTTTTATTTGACATTTAATGCTGATCAAATTACTTACAGAACGGTGGGGCAAAAAAAAGTATCTGGAAGCTGGGTAAATTTTGATTCGTCATATACAGTTGCTGCTGCTTCTTTAGCGACTGATGGTGTTATTTATCTGGATGGTAAAAATAAGGACGGAAATCCTTTGGATATAAATTTAAAAGGTACTGTCAAAGGTCAATATTCTGTCGTTAGCAGCGGGAACATATTTTTAGATGATGATATTGTTTATAACTCTAATCCTAAAACTAATACTAACTCTACGGATCTACTTGGTATTATTGCGCAAAAGAATGTTTATATATCAGATAATAATAATACTACAAATATTACTATAGATGCTGCTATTTATTGTCAGGAAGGTGGCTTTGGGGCATATAATTATGATACTAGAAGTGTAGACGGCGATATAAATTTGTTCGGAGGTGTAACTCAAAATACAAGATTAGCTGTTGGAACGTATACTACAAACCATGGAAATACAACCATAGCCAGTGGATTTAATAAAAGGTATCGATATGATGATCGATTAATGAACATAGCCCCTCCTGTATTTCCAACGATGAGCGGATTTCAAATTGTTTCATGGAAAGAATAATCTCTAAATTCAATTTACCTCTTTTTTAAAAGTTGACATTTTTTGTCAGCTTTTTAAAATACCTATAACGTAAAAATTACCTAGAATATTTATAATACTTTTTTTTATTCCTTATTCATCCAATAATTTAACTTATTTTAGGGCATTTTTTTTGCTATTGTATTTACAGAGTGTTTATAAGGAGAAGTAGAAATGAATTCCCATTCCCTATTTTCAATAGAAGCGCTAATTATTTTAGCTCTTTCATCATCAAACTTCAATTCCTTATTCTTAATAATTTGAACATACATATTGAAAATACAGTACTACACTGGTATTTATATCATTTTGATGACTTAAATGAAGGAATCCTACTAGTAAAATATTAAACAAAAGAGAAAAAATTATGGAAGGAAATGCAATATACAAGCGAGAAGAACTGCTTGAAGCATGCCATGATTTGAGGTTACCTGTTGCAGGTAATGAAAATCTGGAAACATTGGAACTATTTATTCAGGCAGCCTATGATGATTTTGAAAAAAAAGATAATATTGAAGATCATCAAATGGTTTTTTCAAATGAAGAAGAATTTGATTATGGCAGCATTGGAGATAAAAGCTGGCGGTTAAAATATTTTCTTAATAAAATCTTATTTTTCTTATAAATTCTGAATTCCAAAATCATCATTTCTAATTAAAAGAAGAATAGCTGATTGAGGAACTATTAAGAATTTTTCCCTTTCAAACTCGATCTCAAAAGCTTCTTTACGTAGAAAAATTGCAAGATCCCCTTCCTTTGCCTGCAAAGGAATATATTTAACCCGCTCTTTTGATTCTTTCCATGGCTCCTCATCGATATCCGCTGGAAGAGGATAACCTGGACCCGCTTTTATTATATAACCGCTCTGAATTTTTTCTTTTTCAGCAACTCCTGCCGGAAGATATAAACCGGATGAGGTTTTATTTGCATCCTCCTCCGGTCTGATTAATAATCTATCACCTACGACAATAAATCTTTCTATATTTTTCAATTTTAGCTGCATTATATTATTAAATAATTTTTCGTCAAGTTCTTGTTGTTTTAATAAAATAATTTAATGAATTCGGAAACAACTTTACAAATTTAAATCCTACTTCGCGTAAACAATTATTAAGAATAATATTCTGAATTATTTTACCTGCAAGTAATCTCTTATTAAAAAGCTTTTCCCATTCATATATGTATTTTGCCTGCGATATATTTCTATCAATTTTATGTTCTCTTTCTTCAAATAGAATATTAGTTATTATTTTGGCTGATTCAAATGCCATACCAATTCCATCACCTGATAATGGTGCTATTATACCGGAGGCATCTCCAACCATATAAATTCCGTCTTCAACAATATTTTTTTTACCAAAATAAATATTTCCTGTTCCAAATATGAAAGAATTTTGAATAATTATTTTAGGATTGGACTTAAACAAATGCCGGAACTTAATATTTTCATAAAATAAATCAACTAAATGATTTTTTGCGGATTCAGTATAATTATTCCTGTCTTCCAGAAAACATAATGTAATCATACAATCATTTACAGCATTTATACCGCAGTAAATATTCTTTCCTGCATAAATTTGAATTTCATTTTTATTAATATTGTCAAAATATTTTTCATGAATGTGAAATTTAATCCCGGTCAGCCCTGTTTTCTTATTTACGAAATTTCGGTTTAGCATTTTATCCAATACATTTTGGCGGCCATAAGCGGCAATAACATTTTTTACTTCGACTTCTTCTCTGTTTTGTGAATTAAATACAATTTTATAGTAACTTTTCAGATTAATAATTTCAACAACTTCAACCGGCATGAAAACCTTTACCCCATTTTCAATTGCTTGTCTTACTAAAAAATAATCAAAAGTTGATCTCTTTAAAGAGTAAGAGCTAAAATTCAGATTAGCAGATATTTCCTTTCCATTATTGTTAAAAAAACGGAATGAACTTATGAGATTTGGTTTTAATGAATAAAATTTTTCAAAAAGATTTAATCTTATTAAATTTTCAATTACTTCTTTTGACAGAAATTCTCCGCAAATTGTTTCCCTGGGAAATTTCTTTTTTTCAAATAAGCAAACTCTGAAACCTCTTTTTGCAAGATTTATTGCAGTACTTGTTCCAGCAGGTCCTCCGCCTATTATTGCTATTTCATAATCCGTTTTCATCATTATCAAAAATAGATTATAATTAACCACCTAAAAGCCCATGTTCTTTTTATTTCAAATTCTGAAATATTTGATAGATATAATATCTCCAAGATCTCTTTCTTTATAAAACTACGCATAACCGAAATGGGAGCATCGTTCTTTACCATTTCACTTCTTGAAAAAAAACATGTTAAAATTTTAATCCCAATAAAGGCTAAAATATTTCTTCTTAAATCATTTATAATAATACCATGCCTTGCAATTTTTACAATAAGGTTTAATATTGCTTTTAATTGGTTTTTATTAAAATGATGAAACAAAAGTGAACAGTGAATTATATCAAAATATTTTTCTTTAAAAGGAAGGTAGAAAATATCAGCACAAACAATTTTTACATTTGTTGAATTTTTTTTTAAATACCTGCATGTTTGAATATTTTTATCCATGCTGTATATTTCAAGATTTGTGATACTTTCCCTCATAGCTATAAGTATTGAGGAAGTACCAGAACCTATATCAAGTACTTTTATATCTCCAGATCCCAGCTTCTTACTTAATTTTATAAAACCTGTATCTGATGTTTTTTCACCACCAAGATATTTATTTATCGCTTGTAATTCCTTTAATGCAACATCTATTCTTTCATCTTTGATGGAAAAATCATCCATCATTTCATTTACATTTTTCCTCCTGAAAAACATTAAGCTCCTTTCATCAATACAACTTCCATCGTTAAGCCTGGTCCAAAAGCAACGGCACAAATCATATCATTTCTTTTTAATTTTTCTGATTCAATTATTTCCTTTAATACAAATAAAATCGAGGCAGATGACATATTACCGAAATTGTTAAGAACCTTTCTGGAAGGGATCATTTTGTCTTCTACGATTTCGAGACCATTTTGCAAAGTATCCAAAATTGCTCTGCCGCCTGGGTGCAGAGCCCAATGATCAATATCTACTGGTTTTAATCCATGAGAATTTAAAATCATCTTAAGTCTTGGAACAGCTTCAGATAAAATGATTTTTGGTAAATCTGAAGATAATTTCATTTCGAATCCATAATTACCTATTTCCCATCCCATGTACTCGTATGAGTTTTCAAATAGAGCTGAACTGGTTGAGATAAAGTTCAATTTCACTCTATTTTTGTATTCTTCTGAATTAGAAAATAAAACAGCTGCGCAGCCATCCGCAAAAATCATATTTGCCAGGATATTATCACGGGAAGGTTCAGCCTGCAAGTGCAGACTGCACAGTTCCACTGAGATCAATAAATAATTTATTTCAGATTGAATTTCATTTTTCATTCCTTCCATTACAGAATTGAATCCTATTAATGAAGCAGCACACCCCATAAATCCTATATTTATTCTTTTAACACAGATAGGAATATCAAATTCTTTTATAATTTCAAAATCAAGTCCCGGCGCAAAAAAACCAGTACAAGAAATGGTCACTATTCTCTGAATTTTTTGAATGTTTATATTATTTTTATAAATTAAATTTTTAACGGCTTCTTTTGCCAATAATATCGACCATTTTTTATATTCTTCCATTCTTTTTTGAGTGCCGGGAGTTATAAAATTTCCCTCAACCGAATAAAATTTTTTATCAATTTCCGATTCGGCATCCGGTATTACAATATGCCGCTTCTCTATTCCTGAATGATAAGATGTAGTATCAATTAATCGCGATACAGAAGGTTTTCCCCCCATTCTTTTTTTCAATCCTTCAGCGGCTGTCTGCTGCAAAACTTTGTATGGCGGAGAAGAGGTTGATATATCAATAAGCATAAATTGCATTAATTTATTTTATATAGTTAAACATAAAATAATAAGATGACAAAATCTTTGATGTATATTGGATTGTATCTTTAAGGCTTTAAAAAGAATGATTATTTATTCCGAATTCAATAGAAATTAAATAATTATTGTTTAATTTATTATTTTTTGAAATCATATTAAAAATCAAATATAAGTGAAGCAAGTTTTATTTATAACATATTTTTGGCCACCTTCGGGGAAAGCATCTCTTCACTGGCCTTTAAAGATGATTAAATATTTACCTGAATATGGATGGGAACCATCGGTTCTTACAATCAATGAAGACACCTTTTATCAAAAGGACGAATCTTTGATTAAAGATATAGCATCCGGACCTAAAAGTAATAAAAACCGGAACTATAGAACCTTTCAATATTTATAGAAAATTTTTGGGGAAAAAAAAGGATGAGCCTTTAATTGCATCTGAGAGTATGTCAAAGACAAAAAAATCATTTAACCATATGATCTCCCTTTGGATTAGAATGAATTTATTTGTTCCTGACGCAAGGGTTGGATGGTATTTCCCGGCAGTTAAAGAGGGGAAAAAATTTTTATCGGAAAATAAAATTGATGCTATTATAAGTAACGGTCCTCCGCATACGGCTCACTTGATTGCCCGGAGATTAAGTTCATTATTTAATATTCCGCACATTCCTGTTTTTATTGATCCATGGGTCGACATTGTATATTACCAGGATTATAAACGGACAAAACTTACAAAGGAGTTTGATCAATACCTGGAAGAAAATGTCATTAAAAAAGGGAAAGAGGTGGTGTTTGTGACGGAAACTATGAGAAATGATTATGTTAAAAAATATCCGTCAATAAAAGATAAATCCCATGTCCTCTACTGGGGCTATAATGAAGATGATTTCATTGAAATTGAAAAGGGGATAACATATAGTAAGCCTGATGAAGAGATAATTACTCATGCCGGCAATATGTATGATTATAATAATCCTGTTTCATTTTTTGAATATATAAAAGATGAAATAAATAATGGAAGAAAAATAAAAATCAAATTTATTGGAACCGTCAGCCCAAAGACAAAAGAAATAATTAATAATTTAAGTATTGCTGGAAAAGCTGAATACATCGGGTTTCTACCCTATAAAAAAATGTTAAAAGAATTAATATCCAGTGATGTATTAATAATGATGGTAACGGAAAAAAGACATGTACCCGGAAAACTATTTGAATATTTAAGAACAGGCAGACCGATATTAGCTTTTGGTAATGATAATGAGGAAGTCAAGAAAATACTTAAAGAATCAAACGCCGGTAGGATTTTTAATTATAATGAAAGTGCAGAAGAATTTTTTACACGAAAGAATACCAAAAATTTGAAACAAATTTCTCGGTAATTCAGAAATATAATAGAAAAAATATTGCTAAAGATTTAAGTGAAATTTTGGATAAGGCAGCATTAAAATAGTTAGAATTCTAGAAATTAAATATTCTACTTTTCGACAACTATAAAAATTGAAGTTGAAAGAAATGGAACTTTTGTTGTATTACCTTTAAAAATGTTTTTTAACAGAAATGATTTTAATTTTCCTTCTTTGAGTACATCAAGAGGGGCTGTTATATATTCTATCACTTTTAACTTTGAAACCGGCATTTTCTAAGTAAATTTCTTGATTCTCTTTTTTGTATAAATTCTTGCATTAGCAAACCTTTCGTGGATAAGTTCGGAAGCCAGGAAAAGAACGGGACCCTGATTCCATGGTAATAAAGGTAATCTAGCACCATGTGTTTCAAATATCCACCATTTATTCGGAACAGATATTGCCGCTAATCCACCATCCTTCAACAGCTTCATAATAAGCTTTAACATTATTTTCATCCTTTAGATGTTCAATTACCTCAAAACTGATTATCCTATCAAACTTTTCATTTAACTTTTCTTTTTCGATGTCAAAAATTTTGAATTCACAATTACTTACGTTAAGTTTCTTCTTCAACTCCTCAAATTCTTCCTTATTTCCTTCAAATAACTCTACTCCCAGACAACTTTTCATACTATCTGACAACAAAAGCATTGATGCACCATTACCGCATCCAATTTCCAGCAGATTAAATTCTTTTCCAACAAAATTTGGAATTTCCTTAATCAGGTTTATACGTTTTTGAATTATCCGGTCATTAAAATCGGCGGGGCGGCCTATATAATGGTTATCAATAACCAGTTCATCGGGAACTCTTTCTTCGTATCTCATAACTATTCAAAATATTTTAACAAGATTATAGATTTAAAATACAAAAATCAAAAGAAAAAAAATTGAAATCGTAAATTAAATATTCTATATTTCATTTCCAAAAAGCAACACCTAAATGAAACTAATATCTTTAATATATCCTGAATAATAAATTCTATAATCACTATTTATAATAACTGAAAATGGATAGTTTATTTTAGTACACCGTCCGTTTGATACATCAGATAATTTAAAAACAGGATTTGCATCATTTTTTAACCAATTTATACCATCGTTCGAATAAGTCATACCTACAGCATTTTGGGCATTACTACTATATGTCATTTTATATTCATTATCGCTTTGCACAATAGTTGCATAACCAATACTACCCTCTTCCCAGTTCTGATTTGGAATTATAATCGGATTGTCTTCATACTTTGTCCAATGTATTCCATCTGAAGAAGTCGCCAAATTTATATTAAATGTATAATCATTTTCCGGACTAGATTCATAATACATATAATAGAGATCTATTAATCTTTAATACAGGATGAACTCCTAAGAAAATACTGGCTGCTGGTTGATTGCATTACTGGACTAGAATATTTTTCCCAATGAATTCCATCGGTTGAAGTTGCCAATCCAATTTGCCTTTTTCCGGTATGTGGTTCCTGCATACCGGCATAGTAAAGTTTATAAGTTCCATTTTCCTTAAAAATATATCCTAGTCCCACAGTATAATCATCCCAAGAACCAGGTTGTCCTGCAGTTAATACGGGATTATTATCATTAATCTGCCAATTTAAGCCATCATTCGATTCGGCATAACCAATATCTCCGTGCCCTGAATTATATACATTTTCGAACCATACTTTGTATTTTCCATTATCGAACATAACTTGAGCCTGATCTACAGCATAAGTATAATATGGAATATCTTTAACGGATAAGATTGGGTTATTTTGAAAATCAACCCACTTAGTTCCACTTTGATTCCAATTTACAAAAATATTTATATTGCCTGCTCCTGAACCAACAGAAGTTAAAGTTAAATAAACATCGATAGTCTGGTCTTCTAAGACGGTTACATCTGTAGCTCCGCTATAAATTATTTTTCCATCCGAATTTTCCGCATCAATTACCAAGTGCCATTTTCCAATAGGAACATTATTAAAAGACAATTCATTCAAAGAATCATTTAATACATTGATGCTTGTGCTAAGTGTATCATAATTTGACCTTGATAAGTCAGCAACTATTTGTTGAACTTCAGAAGGAATACTGGACTTTTGAATTTTGAAGATTAATGCTTCCTCAGAAAAACGATTAGTATTGACACCCACGAGATTTTCATTTGAACAACTATTAAAAATCATTATTATAATTACTGATACAAGTAAAATAAATATTTTTTTCATCTGCCCGCCCTTTACTATCTTTTTTCCAAATTAAAATTTTTTAATGGTTAAATATCCAATTGCGGTACTGCTGGAAATATAACTGCTGTTATAATAAACCCTGTAACTATCTCCGATATTAATTAAGCAGGGATATATCGGTCTTGAAGTCCAGTTATTTGACGTATTTGAACCAGTGAAGTAAGGGTTATTAGCATCTTTTGTCCAATGTATACCATCAATAGAAGTGGCTTTTCCAAATCCCATATTGTTATCCAGATAATTCATATAAATCATTTTGAAGATTCCATTTTCGTAAATTATTGAAGAATAATATGCACTTGTTCCTTCCCAGCTTTCGGTTGCATTAAGAACCGGATTACCGCTGTATTTATTCCAATGAATTCCATCAGATGAAGTAGCTAATCCTTCTCTGTAGGTCGCAGGAGGTTCCCATCCGTGATAATCTAGATAATAGACTGAATCAATTTTGATTATTGAATTGGCACCAATGCTATAGTCCCAACCGCTAGTGCTCGAATATAGGACAGGAGAGGGATATTTCTGCCAATGGATACCATCTGATGAAGTAGCCAATCCAATCTGCCAGGGTTGATGAGCTTCAACTGCAGCACTATAATAAATTTTATAAACACCATCCTCTTTAATTACAGGCCCTGTAGTAACAGCTCCTGCATCCCAGCTTCCTTGTTGACCGAAATCAATCACGGGTCCGCCACCAATTATTTCCCAATTAATTCCATCGTTCGATTCGGCATAGCTAACAGTTGAAACTCCATTACTTTCCAAATTTTTATACCACATTTTATAAATGCCTTTATCTATAATTACTTTAGGATTTCCAACTCCATAAGTTCCATATGCCGAACCAGAACTAGTTAATACAGGGTTATTTTCATAATCACTCCATGATTCATCCCAATTAATAAAAATTGTTAATATTGCCTGTCCCGCTTCCGGTTGGTCTTAGAGTTAAAAGTATATCTACAGTTTCATCTTCGATAATGGCAACATTGGTTTCACCGCTATAAATTATTTTACCATCTGAATTTTCAGCATTGACTTTCAAATGCCATTCTCCAGCAGGAATAGATTTAAATGAAAGCACATTCAGTGAATCATTAAATACAGTAATACTGGTTTTTAAGGAATCGAAGTTCTGACGGGATAAGACAGCTGTTATTTGTTCAATACCGGGAGGGATTGTGCTATTATTAAATTTTTAATGCAATAGAACCTTTTGATATATTACCTGAATTTATTCCAACCAAACTGTTCTTTGAACAGCCAGTTAAAAGGAGAGTAATTATTAAAATTATTATAAAGGTTGCTTTATTCATTAAATTCCCCAATTAAACTTTAATTTTTAATTCTTTTGAGCGAGTAATAGCAGGATCAATGATTTTCACCTTATCCCTAAATAAATTTTAAATTATTGGAATTTTGTTGCCAAAGCTATTGTTCCATCATCATAATTTCTATAACCGGTATAATATATTTTTAATTCAGAGTTTGTATTATTTAGATTTGGATAAGCTATTCTGTTCGCCCATTTGTTATAAGTATCGTTTGTCGTAAATATGGGACTATCATTTTTGTTCCAATTTATTCCATCAGAAGAATATGCAACTCCAAAAGTACTGGCGCCAGCATCCATATAAACCAATTCTAATTTATTTTGATAATAAATTACAGAAGGATACAATACTCCTGTCCCTTCCCAATTCTTTGTTGACTGAAGAATAGGATTATTTTGATATTTAGACCAATGTATTCCATCCATTGAGGTTGCAAGTGAAATGGAATAGTAAGGATAATGCCGGACTGTATAATACATAAAATAAGTGTTGTCATAATTAATAACAGACGATACTACAATTTGGAATTCCTGATCATCGGCAACCAAAACCGGTTCATTATATTTTTTCCAATGTATTCCATCGGTCGAAGTGGCTAAACCAATATTCCATTTTCCGTATTGATCCTGAAAGCCATTATAAAACATCTTAAAGATGTTATTTTCTTTAATAATTGCACCCGCATAAACAGCATAGTCATCCCAACTACCGGGATCACCCGGAAGAAAAACCGGAGTATTTTGAATATTGTGCCAATCAATACCATCCTTTGATTCAGCGTACCATACATTTGTCTTTGCAGAATTATAAAGATTCAAATACCACATTTTATAAATACCATTATCATATAGAACTTTTGCTTGTCCTATTGCATTGGGAAAATCAGGATTGTCATTTGATGTGAGTACAGGATTTTCATAAAAATCGATCCAATTATTTCCCCAATTAATAAAAATCCTTATACTACCTGTCCCGTTTTCTGCAGGAGTTAGTGTAAGGTAAACATCAATAGTTTCATTTTCAAGAATAGTAATTTCGGTTTCGCCGGTATAAATTATTTTCGCTTCAGAATTTTTTGCATTAACTTCTTAAGTGCCATTTTCCAGTAGGAACATTTTCAAAGGAGATTAGAGAATCATTGAGTGCATTGATATTGGTTTGTAATGAATCATAGTTTAACCGTGTTAATAGTGCAGTTATTTGTTGAACATCCGGGGGGGCATTAGTTTTACTAATCTTTAAAACTACTGAGCCCCTAGAGGAACTATATTTATCAATCCCCACAAAATTTTCTTTTGAACAGCTGTTCAAAAGCAATAAAACTAGCATTGTAAAAATTATGTTAAGTGATTTTTTCATAGAACTATTTCCAAGACTGATTTATTTTAATTTTGTTGCAAACGCTATAACCGGGTAATTGTTGTAGTCATATCCCGTGTAATATAACCTATATTGATTATCAAAATTACATAATGAAGGGTAGCTAATTTTATAGGTCCAGGAATTATAAATATCATTAACGGTAAAAATTGGATTGGAGTTTGATTTTATCCAATTCTTACCATCAGTTGATACAGCCATTCCAAAACCAGTATGTGCTGCACTTTCATATACCATTTTAAATTCATTTCCATCATAAATTACACTTGGATTTGTAATACTTCCATTCTCCCATGTCTGAGAAGGAACGAGTATAGGATTTCCCAGATACCTCTCCCAATTTATTCCATCTGTAGATGTCGCAAGAAATATTTTACTAGGTTCGGAAAGATTTAGATATGAATTATAATATAAATAATAGATCCCATTTTTTTTAAGTACACTATGGATAGATATTTGATATTCATTTTCATTTGCTGTTAAAACAGGAGATGAATATTTTTCCCAGTGAATTCCATCCTGACTCACTGCTAATCCGACACTCCATTCATCATATTGCCCCTTCATTCCTATGTAATACATTTTATATTTCTCATCCTTATATAATTCGGCAACAGCAACGGTAAAATCATCCCATTAACCAGGTTTCCTTTAGTTTAATTACCGGCGTATCATAATTACTATACCAGTATATTCCATCCAAAGATTCTGCGTACCAAATATTAGCGGAAGCACATGCAAATAATTTAGTATACCACATTTTATAAACGCCATTATTATAGAATTTTAGGCTGAATAATTCCATAAACATTTGATTTGCATTGGTATCTTTAATTCTTTAGAAAAAATAGGATTTTTCATGATAATCCATCCAGGTGTTGCCCCATTGTATATAAATATTAATATTTCCGGTACCACTTCCAATTGGTTGGAGAGTTAAATAAGCATTAATTGTTTCATCTTCAATAATTGATACTTCCGTTTCACCGCTATATATTATATTCCCATAGAATTTTTAGCATCGATTTTAAATGCCATTCCCCAACAGGAACAGATTCAAAAGAGATTATGATTAAGGAATCATCATCTATATTAACACCAGTTTTTAATGTGTCATGGCTTTCGATCGAGATAATTGAATGCACTAAGAAATTGGACTTCGGAAGGAATGGTTCCTTTATTAATCTTTAATGTAATTGAACCTTTTGAAGAATTAGGTTTATTTACTCCAACTAAATTTTCCTTTGAACAACCAAAGGATAAAAGAAAAAATATAATAGATATTTTTAATAATAGTGAGGTTTTCATTTCACTTCCCCGATTTTATTTATAGAATTATAAAGTTGTCGAATTACTTACTTAATAAGCAATGAATTCTTTTATATAACCTCTAAAATGAATTATATATTTGTATGTATTTTTTTGAAACAATTTCCGGTGCAAAATTATTTAACACTTTATCCCTTGCTGCTGGCTGGAAATTTTTGCCTCCTAATTTTTCCTGCAAAATCCAATCAATACCGTTTGACAAATCATCAATAGAAAAAGGTTCTGCTAAATAGCCATTTTTTTTATGTTCAATCATATCCGGCATTCCGCCGATATTAAAAGCCGCAACCGGCGTGCCACATGCTAATGATTCCATTACTGTATTTGGTAAATTATCTTCTACTGATGGCGCCACAAAAACATCTGCACAATTGTAGCTTAATGCAATTTTTTCATCAGTATTAATTCTTCCCAGAAAATTAGTTTTGAAAGGAATGTTAGACAATAATTCTTGATTAGCAGAGCCAAATACAATTATTTCGACTTTGTTTCTTAATGAATCATTGTTTTTGTAAAGTTTAATTAAACTCTCCTTCAATAGACAAAAGCCTTTTCTTTTATCCTTAACAGTCATGGTACCAAAAAGAATATAAAATTTATCTTCAGGTAAATTAAAAGCTGAAAGTGCCGTATTCTTTTCAACCGGCTTATATATATTTATATCTAAAGTATTAGGAATTGCCGTAATGGTAAAATTTTTTAATAAAAAACTTTTTTTAACTTCATGAGCAAGCCAGTTACTACAAGTAACTATACTGAAGTTTAATCTGTTATATAAAGAATATTTTTTCTGAAAATATTTTATGAGAAAAATCATTCTTTCCGGGAAAACGCAGAGAAGGACATTCTAAACAACTTGATTTATATTTTTCACAGTCCAAACTATAATGGCAGCCTCCGGTAAAAGCCCACATATCATGAAATGTCCAAACAATCGGTTTGTTTAATTTTGCAAGAGAATAAAATGTTTTAAAAGAAAAAAATCCTTGATTTATCCAATGAAGATGCAGAACATCAGCTTCTTTAATAAGTAGGATGATCTACAATATTAACACCACAATACGGATAAGAAAATCTGCCTTTTTCCTTTACCGTTAAAAAACGTATGAAAAGATAATCTAAAAGAAATCGATTGGCATATTTAAATTCATTTATATATGAATTAACAAAAGGGAAAACGGTATCATCATTGCTGATTTTTTTTTGCACAAGCATTGACGAATTTATGCCTGCATTATTTAGCGCTTTATTTAAAAGAATTAGCGGCTCTTGAAGCTCCCCCTAATATGTCCGAAACGCATATATGAATGATTTTCACGTAACTCTTTTAACCAATATTATGTTATTATTGTAGAGACTTTTATTGTTTGGTAATATACCAGAAATTAGTATTCCGATAATAGTGAAGGGGGAAATAAATAAAATATTAATAAAAATATTTATGTATTTATTTTTTGTATAAAGTTTGTAATACAGATATAAATTCCAAAGTTGAAAAACAGTTTCAAGAAACTTAGTGCTTTTTTCCAAAGCGAATTACTTTAAAGCCATTCTTTTCCAATAAATGTTTTATTCCATAACTTGAATACCTGCCAAAATCATATGGAATTTCATGCTCATCCCAAACGAAAGGGACTGTAAATAAAGCTCTCCCCTCTTTTTTTAACACTCTCCTTAATTCATTTAGTATGTCTTCTAAATTGAATATATGTTCAAAAACCTCACTGCTGAAAAGCGAATCAAAAGCTTCATCTTTAAATGGAAGTCTTTTACCATCATAGTACACATCTATTTCTTCCAGTTCCTGCTCATGTGGATGTCCTCTATCAATTATATCTACTCCATAATATTTTTCAACATTAAAAAATTTTTTATATGGTTTTGAACCGCATCCGAAATCGAGTAAATTACCATCCAATTGTTTTGAATATTTTCTAATCCCATTCACTAAACCTCTTCTAATAAAAAAGAAAGGATTAATAAAAATCCCAATAAATCCGGGATTGAATGTTTGATGCGTATATATTGAAAGTAATTTATTTATCAATTTTATATGCGAAAATATTTAATTGTAAATCCATTTCAGGATAATTTTTATTTGTTTTGATAATAAAGGGGATATTTCTATCGACCGGCTGTTTAATAAAATATCTGAAATTATTTTCTGATAATATTTTCAGAATTACATCAAGTTCCTGAGGTTTATTTATAAATGAATGAAACTCGATAAAAATATTCTCAACTTTATCCAGGCTTTCTTTACAATCTTTAATAACGTCAATTTCAGCTCCTTCAATATCAATTTTTAACATGTTAATTTTTTCTTCATTGTCAATTAAATCTTTAAGTCTTAGAGAATCCACTTTCACCCTATTTTTATTACCATAAATGGATGCTGCATCTGCACCTTCCAGGGAGATTTCAATCCCATTATTATTTATCCAGATAGCTTTATTTATAACCTTTACATCTTTTTCATTAATAAGATTTGATGAAAGAACCTTTGAAATTTCAGAATCTGCTTCAAATGCTTTTATTCTGGCATCCGGAAAAATCCTTTAAAATATAAACAGCTTGTGCCAACATTAGCACCGCAATCATAAATTAAAGGTGAATTTTTTTCACAATTAAATTTATAAATCTCATCAACAAATATTTCCTGGAATTGCCAGATAAATGAAAGGTGATCAACTATGGTAATTTTATTTTTTGTTATTTTGATATCATCTCTTGAATACCTTGGCTTATCACCATATAAAATAACCAGTTTTAAAAATGTTCTGTAATTAGAATTAGTAAAAAATCTATATACATCTTTAAATAAAATTTCTAAAAAAAGTTTCATTGATTATACGATAAGTTGTATTTGTTGTTTGTTACAAAATTAAAAGCATTAATATATCCGCTAACTACTGTATGAATATTTACTTCGTTTTTAATAATTAAACCAGAATTTTCACCCATTTGAATTAATTTTTCCTTATCGCTAAAAAGTAAATCTATTTTTGCAATCAAATCGTTAAGATTTCCCTCTTTAAAAAATTTTCCGTTATAATTATCTCTGACCAATTTTTTTTCTGTACCATCACAAACAGAACATATAACCGGTTTACCAAACACCATAGCTTCATTTATTGAGAGTCCGCCTATTCCGGCTAATATATAAATCGAAGATGAAACCAGGTATCCGCCCAAGGTGACGGTATCATAAATAGAACCGATAAACTGTATATTTTTTTCAATTTTAAGTTGTTTTGCCAGTTCTTGCAATTTTTCTTCCTCAGGACCCGAACCTATTACTAGTAATTCAATCGAATTATATTTTTCTTTTAGCTTTGATACTGCATTAATGAACAAATCAACTTTCTTCCATTTAACAAGCCTGCCCACATGAATAATCCTATAAAAATTTTCGGGAAGGATCGGGCCAAGTTTTTTAGCTTCGTTTGCAGAATTAAATAGTATATCTGTATTTGGTGAATTATATGTTATGAAAATTTTTTTTCTTAGCAACACCATAACTGCCAAGAATATCATAGGCATCTTCAACATAATTAACATGTGCATCGATTAAATTAAGATATATTCTGCGGAAAACAGAAAGAAAAAAAATATTAATTTTATTCGACAAATTTTTTTGAATATATCCCTTCTTCATTTATAATATTAGACTTGAATGCTAATCCATCTTTAAATTTTGGAACTCCGAACGGAATACTTTTATAAATTATTTTTATTTTATTTTTTTTTAGATGAAACAAGAATAAAAGGACTAAAAATCAAGCTTAAGACATATGGCCAGATAATTACTATAACATCCGGTTTTATTTTATTTATTAATTGATAAAGGTCTTTTAAAAAAGCTTTTTTATACCATGTTTTATATTCATTGGTTTTAATTAACTTAAAATTAATCCCTTCTAGTAGTTTGATATACTCCTTTCCCAATGTTTCCCCTTTTGATTCCGGGACAACAACTACATTTCCAAACCATTATACTTCGTTTAATTTACTTAATACATAATTGTAATAATGAGGCAACCCGCCGAATGTAAATAATACTTTCATAAAATTAAAAGAATGACTTTATCATATTCAAAAATTCTTTATTAAATTTTAAAGATAATAAGAAATAAAAAATTCCCCCAAACACAACGACGAAACCAATTTTCAAAAAGTAATTAGAAATATATGGTTCTAGCAAAAATGGCAGGACGAGTGCAGATATCGAGATTCCTAATGGTATAAAAATGGACATTGAATATTCAAGAAAATTTGTATCAATTTAATCTTCTAATAATAAAACGGTAAAAAGGATAATAAACAATTATAAACAAAAACAATTGTGAATAGCTTACACCCTGTAATCCCAAAAGCGTACCTGCATACACAATCGGAAGAGAAAACATAGTGAAGAAGATTACCCAATAAAAGCCCAGATCAGCTCTGCCCTTTGCGAGCATCAAAGAACCTATTGGATTAAAGGTAGAACTAACTAAGCTAAATAATGCGAGGATTTTTACTATTACAATCGCCTGGCTCCAGGTTTTTGTAAACAATATATTAATCAGGGGTTCGGCTAAAATTAAAATTACTAAATGGATCGGGAAATTAATTGAAGATAAATAATTAATTGTACTGGTATAAGTCTTTTTTAACAAATCTTTATTATCCTGAAATTTAGACATTAAAGGAAAGGTTACCCTGGTTACAATAGGATTTATAATTTGAGAAGGCCTCATAACCAAATTTTTTGCAATAGTATAAATTCCTAGAGCTTCCGTCCCTAAAATTTTCCCGATGATAATTGTATCGAACTGAGTACCAAAATAATTTATTGATTCTTCACCAAGTTGGAACGATCCGAAACTATATAAAGTTTTTAATGATGAATGACTAAATTTAAAGCTAGGTCTATGTACTTTAAGACCAGTAACAAGGTACAATATGGTTGAAATTATTGAAGTTGCCAAAACCATTACGGCTAATGCATAAACACCTAAACCCATCACACCACCGGTTACTGCTAAAGCAAAAGCTATTACCCTTGCCGAAACATCTATTTTAGCAATATCATTAAATTTCAAATCTTTTTGAAGAAGCATTTTATGCTGCTGACCGAAAGGAATAATTATAAAAGTTAAACTGATAAATTTTATTAAAGGATTTAATTCCGGGCTTTTATAAAATGCAGCAATAACAGGACTTAATAAAAATATAATAAGAAAAATGACAATACCTGTAAGTATACTAAGCCAATATATGCTTGAAAGCTGAATATGTGTAATGTTTTGCTTATGAATGATTAAATTTGAGAATCCCATATCAATGAAGTAAGAGGAAAACTCAATTATAACATTTGCAAGAGCCATCAGGCCAAAGTCCGATTTAGATAAAAAACGCGATAAAATTACAATCAATAGAAATTGTAATGAGCTATTAATAACCGTAGCAACGGAAACCCACTTAACTCCTTTAATTGCCTGATTTTTTAAATCCATTTTTTATTTTACCTTTTTTAAAGGGTAGTGAATCCAATAGTATCTATTGTATAATTATGGGGCAAACGATCCATAAAGTAAGCAAATGTCTGATCTAACATAAAAATGGGACTTAAAATAATTTTTAATATGCTCTTGAAAGGCCCTCTGACAAAGCGTACTAAATAATAGTTAAATCTTAAAACAGCCATCGACCAATATTTAGTATCAGGTTCAATACTAATAACTTCAAATCCAGTTTTCTCGGCAAGGTAATGAAGTCCGTATCGTGTATACCTGTAATAATCATAAGGAGCTTCATGTTCACCCCACATAAAAGGGGTTGCAAGCAAGAGATATCCTGACGGTTTGATTATCCGATATGCTTCTTCCAGAAATATTTTAGGTTCCGGAATATGTTCTAATACCTGGAAAGATACTGCATTATCAAAACTGTCATTCTTAAATGGAAGAGCTAAAGAATTTCCTATAACATCTACTTCCTCAAATCCATGAAGTGTTTTAGAATATTCCAAGCCAATATATTTTGATGTCTTACCTAAAAAAATATTTTTATAAGGTTTCTTCCCGCAGCCGATATCCAGCACATCACCATTAAAATATTTTACATTCTTTTCGATATTTTTAATATAGTAATGATGCAGCAGCCAATTGTGAGATTCCGATAGGATACTTTTTTTAAATAACAAATTCCAACCTCTCAATTAGATATTATTTAATTAACATTTTATATAGGTTAATAATTTTTTTGTTTTGTTTTTCAAGATTGAAATTTTGATATATTGTATTATATGCGTTTTTGCCAATACCCGGTTCAAAATTTAATACTTCAAACATTTTCTTTGCATATGATGCAACATCTTTTTCATTAACTAAAAAACCATTCTCTCCATCTTTTATTAATTCCGGTATACCGGAATGGTAAGTACTAATTACAGGCATTCCGATAGACATGGCTTCCATAATCACATTGGGGGATTCCTTCTTGATCCCCTGAACCGGAAGTTATGCTATGGTGGACAAAAATATCTGATTCCATCATTTTGTTTTTAACTTCTTCAGGTAAGATTCGACCTAAAAATTCAACTTTACCCTGAATTTCCAATTGCCTACTTAAATCTTCCATTTCTTTCCTAAGTGGTCCATCACCACCGAAAATTAAGGTAGCATTATTACGGAGTTTCAAAAATCTTTTAAAAGCCAATAAAGTATATTTATGTCCTTTCTTTTCTTCAAAATTTGAAATTTGAAGAAATTTTATTCTTTCATTTTCATCTAATTTTTTATTCAGTGATTTTCTTTCAATGAAATTCTCATTAACCGATATACCATAGTATATAACAGAAATTTTTTGTGAATCAGCTCCAATATTAACTAACCGCTCTTTCATATAATTTGATACTGCAATTATATTGGAATGATTAATTACACCAGTTAAATCAGAGAGGTACCTTTTATCTTCTAATAACGAAGAAGCATCATAACCATGAAATGATACTACTAGGGGGAGCTGAGAATATTTTGCTATGGGGAGAATTTCAATTCCCGAAGGCCCAAAATGAGCATGAATTAATTTAACTGAATTTTCTTTTACAATTTTTCCGAAATATTTTTTTTGTGAATCAGAAAGAAGAGCAAACCTACCAGCTTTTTTCTTCAAAAACCTCATTAAACTCTCATGAGGATTTTTAATCTTCTCATAAACAGGCGAAAAAGGGAAAATATCAGAACTAATTCTTTTATTTGGTGTTAATGCAATAACATTAAATTCATCCTGTACACCAGTCAATTGCCGGTAAATAAATGTCATAGAAGGATTTAAAACCTTTGTAAGTCGAATGCAACAGTCAATTTCATAGTAAAACATTATTACAAATAATTGGAATTAATTACTCCGATAAAATTATTCCTGGGAAATACCGGCTTTTTTCCTCAAGAATATTGTTAATATCAAACCTAAAACCACTATTAAACTTAAAATCAACGCTATATATTTACTTACATAAAAACTTAAAGGAGCATAAGCAAACTCTATCTATATGCTTGCCTTTGGGAACTACTATACCCATAAAGCCATAATCGGCTTTATATATTTTTGTTGGTGTTACCATCAATTTTTGCTTTCCATCCATAGGGTATATATGTATTGCCTAAAAATAAAAAATTGTTGCCGGAAGCATTTGGCATCGACTTTTAATAAGCTCATCTTTATATTCAACTATTTTTGCATAAACGGTTGAATCCACTGGATCAACATTAACTTTTCACCTGTAAAAACAATATTTTTAGGATCGAATGATGAATTTTTTATTTTATTTAATAAAGCTCATTCCTTGTTTCTGTTTTTACGCTATCCACAAAATATATTCTCGGTAAGGCATCTTCATCTCTATAAACAATGCTTTTATCTGATTTATTTATTAAAGAAAATCCTGGAAGATTAACCGGTTTGTCTGTAACTATATATTTAACATTTAACATCCTCCATAATGTGGGATTTGCAGGACCTACCACATCAATTATATCCTGTAATCCACGAGGTTTAATAGCAGAGTAGCCGTAAAAATCCTCTAAAAGAAAATATGCATTGAAATTTGCGTTATTGTTAAAAGCTCCGTAAGAACCATCCTGCTTAAGATTTAATATTCTAAAAGGTTCTTTATCTCCTTGATTTTTAATTGCAGTTACATATTCGGGTTGAGTGTAAAGCTTTTTCAAATCAGGATTATTAATATAATCTTCTCCCCTTGCATCAATTCTCCAAAGATCAATTACTGTTAAAAGAATAATAATTAATAATAAGGAAATCTCCACTGATTTTCAAATTTATATAACCATACTGCGGCCCAAAATGTTAACGATAGAAAAGCAAATGCAAAAAGAGATCACCGGAAAACATTCCGGAAGCATATCCAGCAAGAGCATTAAATTGCTGAGCCAGCCTTGGCTGGTTCTGCTGGATTGATGCAGCATAATCGTTAATCCTTGAACGTAAACCAATCCTGCTATTGCACTATTCAATAATAAAGAGAGAATAAAAACTGCTAAAGAACCTAATGGCTAAATTCTTTATCAGACTTTTTTTAATTTATCATTATTTTCATTCCTTAATGAAATAATTCTCATTAGTCCAAATCCGGCTAAGACTAGGAAAACTTAACTGGACAAGTACAAAAATCATTGAAGGCACTCTGAATTTATTAAAGAAGGGAAAGTAATAAAACATTAAATCAAAAAGAACAGGGAAATTTTTTCCAAATGAAATAATTAAAGCGATCTCAGATAAAATTGTTAAGAAACTGTACAAAAGGATTTTTCCAGCTTGTAAAAATTCCGAAAAGAGCAAGAACAAAACAATAATTCCCATATAACCTACCGCAACATCTACAAAAGGCATTTGACCAAAATATGTATTTACTTTTACATCTTGATTTTTTGTAAATGGACCATTATAAATTGAATTTCCAAAACCAAAATATGAAGGAACAATAAATGTCAAAATTTCACCAGGAGAAAAAGACCAGTCTGTTGATATTTATAATAATCTGATTCGGATTTTTGAGACTTTACTTTCTTCTAGCACGCTCTTAGCACCGCGAGTTGAATAAGGAGTATATTCGTAGGTCTGCATTATTTATCATATCTCATTAAAAGTGCAATAACAACAGCAATTACAAAAATCCCTACAGATTTTAAAATTCTGTTTAAATTGGATATAATCTTTTTTTATAAAGATAATGAATTAAGAAATAAACGAAATAAATACCGACTGAAAAAAATGTATAAAAAATAATTTGGGCATGAAAAGGTTCGAATAAAAAATGAATTGCAATGATCAGCAAAATTAAATATCAAGTAAGACTTAATCCCTTTTTGAAATTTAAATAGCAATAAAAAAACTAAAGGATAAATTGCCAAGCACAGCAATTTGGTTACATGTCCGATAAAAATAAAAACAATTATACCAGTGCTAAAAGAAGCTGCCACTGCCGAAAATAAAGAAACCCAAACGTTATCTTTTAAATATTTCATCAAAAAGAACATTGATAAAGCAAGTACCAGTAAATAAAATGTACCGAAGCATATGAAACAGCAAAAAAACTTGAATATAAAGTTCTTATACAGATGATAAGCTTCTAACAGAAATGATCATACCACTCGATCCGGACCTAATGACATAGCAGAAGGCATCCCGCAAAAAATATACGGATTCCACAAGATGTTCACTATTTTTATCTACATAAGTTTTGAAAGCTCATTGATGTAAGCAAATCACCTGATTGAAAAGTTTTATCCTCCGAAGAACATAGGAGCAAAATAAATTAAAAAGAGAATAAGAATAACGAATATTGCAGCAAACACATGATATTTTTGCGGAATAAATTCTTCTATATTAAATTTAGAAAAAAATGTTTCTTGTAGCATTTTTTTTTGGGTTTTTGTTCTTCTATTAGTTTTGGACATTAATGTTCCTGATAATATTTATTGCTTAATTGTTTTATTGTTATATATCAATTATTTACAATTTAATCAGCAATTTAGCAATAAAACAATATAACAATTAGATATAAAGTTATTTAAATTCTTTGTTTTTTTAATTACGAATTTACTAATTCCATCATACCATCAACAAACCTTTTCCATGAATATTTTTCCAATTCTTTTTCAATGTTTACTAAAAATTCTTTTTCTTTATCTTCCGAATAAAACTTTATTATTGTTTCTGCTAAAATCCGGGGATTTTCTTTCTCAACAATAAAACCGGTTTTATTATTCTTTACTACTTCTGCCAAACCTCCAACATTTGTTGCAATAACAGGTTTATTGAAGTTCATTGCAATTTGCACTATCCCGCTTTGAGTTGCATCTTTATAAGGGAGAATGACAGCATCACAGGCTGAAAAATAAAATTTTACTTCCGATGTAGGAATGAAATCAGTAAAGAGATAAAGCTTCTCTTGAATTCCAAGATTTTCGATTAATTTTTTATATTTCTCTTCATTACTGTAAAACTCCCCGGCAATTATTAACTTCAAATTAATTTTTTCATTTATTAAAGCCATAGCTTCAAGCAGATTATCTAATCCTTTATAATCCCTTATAAATCCAAAAAACAAAATTATTTTTTCTTCATCTATATTTAAGATGTTTTTTTGCAGCTGATTTTTCAACGGAATTACCGAAAACAGAATAAATTGGATGGGATAAGAATTTGTTCTTTGCATCAGGCATTAATTTAAATAAATCCTGCTGGACTCTTTTTGATAAAACAATAAAGAAATCGACTGTTTTGAAGAAATATTTGGTCAGGCTTTTATCACCGGGTTTATTTTCATGGGGAATTACATTATCACAAATAACAAGAATCTTTGTTTTTTTATTTTTTTTGGCAATTCGTGATATTGTTCCGAAACAAGGGGCAAAAAACGGCATCCAATATTTATAAATTAAAAGATCCGGTGCAGTCTTTTTTTATTTTCAATCCTACTTTAATCCAATTTAAAGGATTTATAGAATCAACTAATACAGATGTCGGTATTTTTTCAACTGTATCGCCGGATTCAATCTGTGATTTTCCCGGGAAAAAAATTGATGGATACTGTCTCTTAAAAGTTAATATATCAACTTCATGATTTTTTCTTAATTCATTAAAGAGAAGCCCGATAAAATGAGAAATTCCTCCTCGCAACGGATAGGCAGTTGAAAGGATAGTTATTTTCATTTATGAAAAAAGCTTGTCGATTGTTTTTACTACACGATCAACTTCAATGTATTCCATACATTTATATTCATCGTTAACACAAACCGGTTTGTAAAAACATTTACATTCTTTACTTGGCTGAATTATTTCTCCTAACCCGTAAAGTTCAAATTCATGTGGATTGAAGATATTATTAAAGAAAACAATTTTCTTCCCGAGTCCTAAAGTAATATGCATTGCCATAGTTACACCTGTAACTATTAGATCGCACTGATCAACAAGGTTAATAAACTTTTCAAGATGAAAATGACCGAAATAATTTCCTCCTGTTTTTTCGGCAAAATAATTATTTTTTTCATTTTCCTGTTCACCGCCGAGAAAAACAACCTCATAATCTTTATCAATCAATGTTTCCGCAAGCTTAATCCAATTTTCATCTGCCCATAACCGGGATGTCCATCTCCCTCCGCAACCTGTATTTAATCCGATAATTTTTTTTGAATGATTTAATTGCCAATCCGACTGGTATTGAGGAAATGAAGATAAGAATATATTTTTCTCCGTGAAATTTAAAGCCGCATATTTCAAATATTTCATCTAATATAATTTTTTTTATTTTTCAAGACTTATATCATCAAAAATTCCAGTAAAATATTTATGCACAGCCGCTTCATCAGCAGGGAATGGAATGCCATCTTTTAAGATAAAACCTTTTTTTATTTTTGAAGATAACTTATTAATAAGAGCACATGCTTCTTTATCTTTATCAAGGTTATATATAATATCGAAGTCAACTTCTTCCAGGAATGTTAATCCTTCATTGTTAAATTTCAAAATCACATCTACATTTTCAGGAACAATTGATGGTGTATGAGTCAGCCAGTAAATTTTTGCATCAGGAAATTGATTTTTAATCGGTTCAAGAATAGGAGTAGACCTTATTACATCACCGATAGCTCCAAGTTTAATTATTAAAATCTTTTCCTTTGTGGGAGCATAGTAATTACAATCTTTCCCGTTTTCATCTATACAATGAACTCCATAAAGCTTATTGGGTCTGCAAGGGATATCACCCCTAAAATAACGGCAGTCAAATTTTATATCGGATAATTTCATAAGTGTTAATAAAGAGGAGTTTTAGACATTTGTAATAAAATAGATTACCCTTTTTCTTTTATTTCATATTCCTTTTCATCCATAAAGTTATTTACCATCATCTCTCCGAGCAGATCCTACGGAAAAAAACTGGACACCAACAATTATTAATAGCATACCTAAGAAAAGCATTGGGCGATTGCTTAAATAATGACCGTCTGATCCATTCAATTGTGAGATAAACACTTACAATCAAACCAACTAAAAAGGATAATGCGCCTAAAAATCCAAAAAGATGCATTGGACGTTTTATATATCTTGTAGTAAATATTACAGTAATTAAATCAATAAATCCTTTAAAAGAACCTGGAAATTCCAAACTTGGTTTTTCCATATCTTCTCGGATGATGCATTACTTCAATTTCAGAAATTGTATATCCCTGCCAATCAGCTAACACGGGCATATAACGATGCAGCTCACCATAAACTTTAATGTTTTCAACAACTTCCCTTTTATATGCTTTTAATCCGCAATTAAAGTCATGAATCTTTATACCCGACATTAAACGGGTTATAAAGTTAAAAAACTTTGACGATTTTCTTTTTATAAAAGGATCCATCCTTTTCTTTTTCCATCCTGAAACCAAATCGAATCCTTCATTCAGCTTATTAACCAGGTTTGGAATTTCATGCGGATCGTCCTGAAGATCGGCATCCATTGTAACAACAATATCTCCGCTTACATGTTTAAATCCAACTTGAAGAGCAGCTGATTTCCCGTAGTTTTTTCTAAAGCTTATATATTTAAATCTTTTATCTTTACCACATATTTCTTTCAAAATTTCCAACGATTTATCTTTACTCCCGTCATCTACAAATATAACCTCCCAAAAATATTTTACTTCATACAAAGCTTTCCTTAATTCATGAGATAAAGGGATTAAAGATTCTTCTTCATTATATAAAGGAATAACTATGGAAATTTTCTTATCTTCACTTTTACCCCGTGGGGATTTTGAATGATATCTTTTGTTATAATAACCTCTTTTTCGCCGGGGATTTGGTTTTTTGTTTGATTTCCTGTGAATCATTTTTGGAAGATTCACTTGAATTTTCCCGGGATTCATCTTTTATTACTATTTCGTTATTTTTTTCTTCCACTTTACTTTTCGCTAAAAATACAATAAAACATAAATTAAAATATTTTACAAATTAACCTAATAATATAGTTAAAAACAATTTATTGTTATAAACCCTTTAGGAAAATATTGGCAAATATGCTTATAATTATAAAAAATGTCACCTTTTGCAATCTTGACAAATTTGTACAGATTCATTAGGTTTGAATAGTAAATTTTTAAGCTTATAGTTTAACCTGGAGATTTAATGAGTACAACTGAAATAGGAACTATTGAAGAATTAGCAAATAAAGAATATAAATATGGATTTGTGACTGATATTGAAGCTGAAAGTCTCCCAAATGGCTTAAATGAAGATATCATTAAACAGCTTTCATTGAAGAAAGATGAGCCGGAGTGGATGCTTGATTGGAGATTGAAAGCTTATCACCAATGGTTAAAAATGAAAGAACCTCATTGGTCAAATGTAAATTATCCGCCGATTGATTATCAAGCGATTTCTTATTATTCAGCTCCAAAGAAAAAACCCCAATTAAATAATTTGGATGAAGTTGATCCTGAATTAAGGAAAACATTTGAAAAGCTTGGAATTTCTTTGGAAGAACAAAAAAGATTATCTGGAGTTGCAGTAGATGCGGTTTTTGACAGCGTTTCAGTTGCAACCACATTCAAAAAGACTCTATCCGAGCACGGAATTATTTTTTGTTCTATTTCGGAAGCTATTAGGAATCACCCTGATTTAGTCAAAAAATATCTCGGGAGTGTTGTTCCTTACACTGATAATTTTTTTGCTTCTCTTAATTCTGCTGTGTTCAGCGACGGTTCCTTCGTATATATTCCTAAAGGTGTCCGCTGCCCTATGGAGCTTTCAACTTATTTCAGAATTAATGCTGCCAACACAGGGCAGTTTGAACGTACATTAATTATTGCCGACGAAGGTGCATATGTTAGTTATCTTGAAGGATGCACCGCCCCAATGAGAGACGAAAACCAGCTGCATGCAGCGGTAGTTGAATTAGTTGCACTCGACAATGCCCAAATAAAATATTCTACAGTTCAAAACTGGTATGCAGGCGATAAAAACGGCAAAGGCGGAATTTATAATTTTGTAACCAAACGCGGCGCATGCAGAGGTGTTAATTCAAAAATTTCATGGACGCAGGTGGAGACAGGTTCTGCAATTACGTGGAAATACCCGGGTTGTATTTTGCAAGGTGATAATTCGACAGGTGAATTCTATTCGGTTGCAGTTACTAATAATTACCAGCAGGCTGATACCGGAACAAAGATGATTCATCTTGGAAAGAATACAAAAAGCACTATTATTTCAAAAGGTATTTCTGCCGGAAAAAGTAATAACAGCTACAGAGGTTTGGTAAGAATTCTTAAAAAAGCAGATGGAGCAAGAAATTTTTCACAATGTGATTCTTTGCTTATCGGCGATAAATGCGGCGCACATACTTTTCCTTACCTAGAAATAAATAATCCCACCGCGCAAATTGAACATGAAGCAACAACTTCAAAAATAGGTGAAGATCAAATTTTTTATCTGAACCAGAGAGGAATTTCAACTGAAGATGCAATCGGATTAATAGTTAACGGATATTGTAAAGAAGTATTCAAAGAATTACCTATGGAATTTGCAGTTGAAGCCCAGAAATTGTTAAGCATTAGTTTGGAAGGAAGTGTAGGATAATTCATCTAATTATAAGAATATAAACTCAACTTTAATAAATAGTCTTTTATAAAGGAACAAAAATGTTAGAAATTAAAAACCTTCATGCCAATATAAATGGCAAAGAAATTTTAAAAGGAATAAATCTTAAAATAAATAAAGGTGAAGTACATGCAATAATGGGACCTAACGGTTCCGGTAAAAGCACTCTTGCCCAAGTATTAGCAGGAAAAGAAGAATATGAAGTGACCGAAGGCGAAGTTATTTATGAGGGTAAAAATCTCTTAGAAATGAAACCTGAAGATAGAGCACGTTCAGGTATTTTCCTTGCTTTCCAATATCCTGTAGAAATACCAGGAGTCAGCAATACTAATCTTCTTAAAACTGCATTAAATGAAATTAGGAAATACCGCGGTGAGGAAGAATTAGATGCTATGGAATTCCTTTCATTGATAAAGAAAAGAATGCAGCTTGTTGAATTAGATAAAGCTTTAATCAGCCGTTCAGTAAATGAAGGCTTTTCCGGAGGAGAAAAAAAGAGAAATGAAATTTTTCAGATGGCTGTCCTTGAGCCAAAACTTGCCATTCTTGATGAAACAGATTCAGGTCTTGACATAGATGCATTAAGAATTGTTGCAAATGGTGTTAATAAGTTAAAAAACAGCGAAAGCTCTACTATCGTTGTTACACATTATCAAAGACTGCTTAATTATATAATTCCCGATTTTGTTCATGTTCTTTATAAAGGAAGAATAATTAAATCTGGAGGCAAAGAGCTCGCTTTTGAACTGGAAGATAAAGGATATGATTGGATTAAAGATCATATTGATGAAGCAGTTGAACAAGGTTAGATTTGATAGCCTCTTAGTCTTAAGCCATACTCTTAATCTTAATTGGAGAACTAAATATTATGAATGAAATTTTAGATTTAAAAAATTGGTATATACAAAAATTCGAACATCTTGAAAAAAATTTAAATGGTGATTCAAATACTATTCATTCTTTAAGAAGAGATGCTATTTCATATTTTTCTGACTTGAAATTTCCTACATTAAAAGATGAGGAATGGAAGTACACGAATATATCTCCTTTACTCAAATATAATTTTAAACCTGTTGATCCGAAGAAAAAAATTGCGCCTATCCAACCGGAAAAAATAGAAAAATATTTATTTGATAAAATGGAGCACAGCCTGCTTGTATTTATAAATGGTCATTATTCCGAAGAACTATCAAATATCCGGGATTTACCCAAAGATGTTATTTTAAGTAATATTGCATCTGCAATTAATGATCATTCTCAAATTGTAAAAAAACATTTTGGAAAATATGCCGATTATAAAAATCAAATATTCACGGCACTTAGTACTGCGTTCATTAAGGATGGAGTATTTGTATATATACCTGACGGTAAGGTAATCGAGCATCCTATTCATGTACTTTTTATTTCTGATTGTAAAGAAGAAAAGCTTTTAATCCAGCCGAGAAATTTATTTGTTGCCGGTAAAAATTCACAGGTAACCGTAATAGAGCATTATACTTCGTTTGAAGGATGTACATATTTTACTAATGCAGTTACAGAAATAGTGGTCGATGAGAATGCTGTTGTTGATCATATAAAGCTTCAGGAGGAAAGTATAAACGCTTTTCATATTGGAAGAATGGAAGTTGACCAGGAAAGAAACAGCAATTTCACTTCACATTTAATTTCTACCGGGGGGGATATTTCCCGCAACGATTTCAATTCACGTTTTAATAATGAAGGCGGGGAATGTATCCTTAATGGATTATTCCTTACAAACGGTACTCAATTATTTGATATACATTCGCTTATTGATCATGCAAAACCTCATTGCAGCAGCCACGAGCATTATAAAGGAATTCTTGATGATAAATCGAGAGGAGTATTTAACGGCAAAGTAATGGTAAGAAAAGACGCACAAAAAACAAATGCATTCCAGGAGAACAATAATATAATTTTATCTGACAGCGCTTTAATCAATACAAAGCCGCAGCTCGAAATTTTTGCAGATGATGTAAAATGTTCACATGGTGCAACTATAGGTCAGCTCGATTCGGAAGCTATGTTCTATCTGAAATCAAGAGGAATCGGTGAAGAAGCTGCACGTACTATTTTAATCCGTGCGTTTGCAAGCGATGTTATAAAATCAATAAAAATTAATGAAATTAGAA
This sequence comes from uncultured Bacteroidota bacterium, assembly GCA_963782475.1. GTDB lineage: Bacteria > Bacteroidota > Ignavibacteria > Ignavibacteriales > Ignavibacteriaceae > CAVQBP01. The sequence continues at coordinate 54,226 of CAWAJW010000016.1, read as the reverse complement.
ACTACCTCGAAAATATTTTAGACAGAAGGTTCAATATTAGTTCACATATCTAGATGCCTTTCTCGATAATAAATTTAATATCGAATATCGAGCATCCAGATAATAAATGAGTAAAGAAAATGAAATTAGAAACTCCGCATGTTGAAAAAATTCTTTTTGATGTAGAAAAAATCAGAAATGATTTCCCGATACTTAAAGAATTAATTCACGGAAAACCATTATGCTATTTAGACAATGCCGCAACCACCCAAAAACCTCAGCAAGTTATTGACAGCATTGTTAAATATTATTCCACCATAAATTCGAACATACATAGAGGTGTTCATTACCTGAGCGGATCAGCTACAAATGCTTATGAAAACGCCAGGATAAAAGTTAAAAATTTTATAAATGCTTCCAGTGAAAAAGAGATAATTTTTACCCGCGGGGCAACTGAATCTATAAACCTTGTTGCGAGCTCTTTCGGCAGGAGTAATCTGAAAGAAGGTGATGAGATCATTATTTCCGGTATGGAGCACCATTCAAATATTGTCCCCTGGCAATTAATAGCTGCCGAAAAGAAAGCTGTACTAAAGGTAATTCCTATTACTGATGAAGGAGAAATAATCTTTGAGGAATTTGAAAAATTAATTACAGACAGGACAAAAATTATTTCAGTTGTTTATGTTTCCAATTCACTTGGAACCATAAACCCGGTAAAACGAATAATTGAAACTGCTCACAAAAGTGATATACCGGTTTTAATTGATGCTGCACAAGGAGTCAATCATTTCCCGGTCGATGTACAGAAATTAGATTGTGATTTTCTGGCATTCTCCGGCCATAAAGTTTATGGTCCGACCGGAATCGGAGTTTTATTCGGGAAAGAAAATTTGTTGGATCAAATGCCCCCCTTTATGGGAGGCGGCGATATGATCTCAAAAGTTACTTTTGAGAAATCTACTTACAATGAGCTCCCATTTAAATTCGAAGCGGGCACTTCCAATATAGCAGGTGCAATCGGATTAGGAACGGCATTAGATTATATCTCAAATATTGGATTGGAAACAATTTCCAAACATGAGAATGAAGTTTTGGATTATGCCGCTAAATCCTTATCAGAAATTGAAGGACTAAAGATAATTGGAAATGCAAAGGAAAAAAGCGGGGTCATTTCTTTTGTGTTTGATAATATTCATCCGCATGATATAGGAACATTTTTGGATTTTGAGGGTGTAGCAGTAAGAACAGGACATCATTGTACTCAGCCTGTTATGGACAGGTATAATATTCCCGCAACAACAAGAGCATCCATTGCAATGTACAACACAAAATATGAAATAGACGTCCTGGTTAACGGATTGAAAAAAATTACAGAGGTTTTTAAGTGATTGAATCTGAATTAAGAGAACTTTATCAGCAGGTTATTTTAGACCATAACAAGAGTCCAAGAAATTTCAGAAAAATTGATGATGCTAATAAAGCTGCTGAAGGATACAACCCGTTATGCGGAGACCGGATCAATATTTATTTAAATGTTGAAAATGAGATAGTAAAAGATATATCATTTCAAGGGTCCGGCTGTGCAATTTCAAAAGCTTCCGCATCTTTAATGAGTTCAATAGTAAAAGGAAAAAGCATAAAAGAAGCTGAAGAATTATTTAACAAATTTCACAATTTAATTACTGGGAAACTTGATGATAACTTCGATCTGGATGAATTAGGCAAATTGGCAGTTTTTGCAGGTGTCCGTGAATTTCCTGTTAGAGTAAAGTGTGCAAGCTTAGCCTGGCATACAATGATGTCGGCAGTAAAAGAAGATAAAAATAAAACTGTAACTACTGAGTAATTTATGTCTGAACTAAATAAACAAGAATTGGAAGAAAAAATAATACAGGTTTTGAAAACCTGTTATGATCCGGAAATTCCTGTAGATGTATTCGAATTAGGATTGATTTACGAAATTAGAATCAGCAACTCAAAAAACAGCGGTGCAGATGTAAATGTTAAGATGACATTAACATCGCCTGCTTGCCCGGTAGCAGGTTCACTGCCGCCGGAAGTAGAAAGTAAAATTAAGACTATTCCTGAAGTTGATGATGTGCATATTGAATTGGTTTGGAATCCCCCATGGGATAAAGATATGATGTCGGAAGTTGCAAAATTGGAATTAGGATTTATGTGAGAAGAGTTCAAGAGTAAGTTCAAGTTCAATACTTTTAACTTACACATGAACTTGAACTTACAGAATAATTGAGTTAATGATTTTTAATATAAGTGAAATATAATAAGCAATAAATGAAATACAATAAATAAGGAGTAAACATGTTTAATATTGTGTCGAGACCACCCATTTATGATCAGGAAGCGGTTCAGCCGATGAGAGATGAATTAATAGCAGTCGGTTTTGAAGAGCTACTTACACCAAAAGATGTTGATAAAGCTATTAATGTTGATGATGACAAAACCATTTTAGTAATGATTAATTCAGTTTGCGGTTGTGCAGCAGGTTCCGCGCGCCCCGGCGTTTCCTTGGCCTTACAGAATGATCTTATCCCCGATAAACTTTATGCGGGATTTGCAGGACAGGAGAGAGACGCTGTCGATAAAATCCGCCAGTATGTTGCCGAATATCCTCCATCCTCACCGAGTGTCGGGTTATTTAAAAATGGTAAATTATTATATTTTATGCAGCGTTATGATATCGAGGGTAATGGTCCTGATACAATTGCAAATGTATTGAAATCTGTGTTTAATGAATATTGTTCAAAGAAAGGGCCGTCGGTAAGTCCTGAAAATTTTGCAAAAATAATGTATGCAAAAGCCTGTGGTTCAAAAATTCCATTGTTTTCAAACAAAGATTGAATCAAATGCAGGGAACACATAACGTGTGTTCCCTTCTATAAAGGAAAAAATATGGAAATTAATACAAACGCTGTCGGATGGTTTGAAATTCCCGTCACTGATATGGATCGGGCAAAAAAGTTTTATGAGTCTGTTTTCGGTTATAATCTTGAACGGAACAAATTCGGTGACTTGGATATGGCCTGGTTTCCGTATGCAGATAAGCCCGGCGCCCCCGGTTCACTTGTTCATGAAGAAAAATTTTACAAACCCTCGAAGGACGGAGTTCTAATTTATTTTTCTTCTCCTTCTGGAGACTTGAAAAATGAACTGGATAAAGTTAACTCTGCAGGCGGGAATGTTTTAATCCAGAAAAAATTGATAAGTGAAGATATAGGGTATATGGGAATGTTTTTAGATTCAGAAGGTAACAGGGTTGCTCTTCATTCAAAAAAATAATAAAGATAGAATAATATGAAATTCAGTTCACAAGAAGAATATGGCTTAAGATGTTTAATTAGAATCGGCAAATCCAATTCACCCAACGGTTTAACTATTCCCGAGATAAGCCAGTTGGAAGGATTATCCGAAGCACATGTGGGAAAGATTTTAAGGATCTTAAGACTTGGCGGTATTGTAGAAAGTTCTCGGGGACAGACCGGCGGTTATAAATTAGCCCGGCCTGCAACTGAAATTGTTATTGGCGAAGTGTTGAGCGTTTTAGGCGGGAAGCTTTTTGAATCAGGTTTTTGTGAAAATCATAGCGGGGTAGAGATGATCTGTACAAACACAATTGATTGCTCTATCCGTTCACTCTGGAGCATAATACAAAATCTGCTCGACGGGGTGTTGAGCAAAACTACCCTGCAGAACTTATTAGGAAGCGAACAAGAGACAAGAACTATAGCTATTAATTTGTCGGATGAAGTAGAAATTCCGAAACTATCAAGTAATTAATTCAGATTATCTCTTTTATTTACAAAGATTATTCAATTATTTTTTTTCCATAAAACCCGCAATATAGGATATTCATAATTTTCTTTGATAAAGTCTTTATATTCACCATACACTGTATTATATGTTGCCAATCCAAACATTGATTGGGGTTCTAATGCCTGTACAATAACATTTCCATACAGCTGATTCACAGGCACGAAAATCATACTGTCCAAATTGAGATCGTAATTTACGGGTGACATTTTAACTTCCGGATCAGGTAATTCGGTTTCTTCCAATTTAATAGAATCGATCCTGGTTATATGATACTTTTGGATAATAAACTTTGACGTGTTACTTATTTTTTCATATTTAATTTTTTGACGATCCAATAATTCAATTACTTCTTTCATATTTTGAGGGACAAGATATCCCGCAGGTTTATCAACAGCTAAAATAATCTTATCATCCTGGTCAAAGTTATTAACGGATATTATTGAGTCTTTTCCTGTTCTTAAAGAATGGAAAGTAACTTTAACAGGGAAATTTCCACCGATATGTTCCATGCGAATCGCTATTTGTTCTCCGCGCCGGGGAGAAACAATCTTTTCTCTTTCGTTTTCTACGAGCCTCTTTATTTTATTTTTATTTTGATATATAAATTCAATAAAACCTTCAATCGAAGCAGCTTGTGCTTTGGTTCTATGTTCCAAATTTTCAATATAGCCATCGGATCCGTTTCTGCCCTCTAGTATGAAAGAAAAATTATTCAAGCTTCCAAAGCTCTGTCTCCCGTCATTTATATCATAAGTACTGTATCGCATTCTTTCTTCAGGGGGAGGTCCGCCAAGCAGGTATTCGTTTGCCGTGAAATCTATTTTATATAAATAATTTATAATAAAAGGAAGGAATTCATTTTTAGAATACTCCCTAATTTTTTTTGAGACATTAGGATTTGTAGCGGTTCCAAATTGTTCATCAAAATATTTGATATAACCAAATTTCTTCCACGACTCCCCGTAAGGGTAATACTCGTGAACATCCAGAGTTGCTTCAGGTAAAAATTTGTTATATAAATTATGAAGTCCACGGGTTCCCGGTTCGGAAAGCGTTAGGTGATTTCTATTTAGATCTTTCCCATTTCCATTTTGTCTTTTATTTTTTTCCGAACCGTCCGGGTTCATTTGCGGTATTATCAAAAGATCAACCTTTTCGAAAAGATAGTCTAGTTTTCCTTCTCCGATTTCTTTTAAAAGTAATAACGCCCCTTCTTTTCCAGACTGTTCATTCCCATGCTGCTGAGCAAATATTAAGATTTTAATTTTCGAAGTATCTTTTCCGGTTTCTGAATTGGAAATTTCTACAACTGGGATTTTTCTCCCTTCGGTTGATTCACCAATAAAATCAACTCTCATCCATTTGTATGAGTTGCAAATCTTTTGTAAGTAGCTTATCATTTGACCATATGAAGTAACCTTTTGATAATTATTTTTTTCCAGAGGAGTAGCAATTTCCTGGGCAAAAGATTTATGAAAAGCCAGGAGGAAAAATAAAAATGTGATTATTGTTCTCATTTTATTTTTTAGTTCAATTTTGAGAGTTTAAAAAGTTATTCCCAGAGATATTCTATGCACCCCTGGAAGGATATTATATATTGAATAAGCATAATCAAAAGCTATATTATTACTGCTAAACGGGAAATTAACACCTGCACCAAAAGTATAATCTTCATCATCATAGTTATACTTATAACCTCCTCTTAGATAGAGCCTGTCAAAAAACCCGAATTCTGTTCCAAAGTGAAGACGTTCTTTATTATTGTTAGGATGTACAGCATCAATTTCCCCTTTGATTTTTACAAAATCGGATTGGAGTATATCGAACCCGATTCCGACCTGGAAATTTAAAGGAAGCGGATAGGGATCGGTTTCTAATTTGGCAGGAGCTAACCTGCTTAAAGGGAAAGTTGCATCTTTATTAAAAAGTACATTCAAATCGGGGCCGTCAAATTGAAGGTCGCCGCCGAAGTTTGTCATGCACATTGCGATTGTTAAATTTTGAAAATCGAGCCTGTATTGTGTTCCAATATCAAACGCCAAACCAGAAGCATTTTCGTGCCATATCCTTTGATAAACATATTTAGCTGTTAAACCGACGCTAAAGCGATCTGTTAAATACCTTGCAAAGGAAATTCCCAGGGCCAAATCCTGGGCATCAAAAAATTCACCTGTTCCATTAGGCTCCTGTTCGGTGGTTATTTCCATTTCACCGGTACTGAAAACTATCATACTTGCTGCAAATACACCTACATCCCCGGCATTAAAAGCAAGAGATGCGGCACTAAAGTTAAACATCTTAAACCAATCCATGTAAGAAAAATATGCCTGGAGGGATTTTATTTTTACCAGGCCGGCAGGATTCCAGAAGACTGAAGAAGCATCGTCTGTTAAGCCTACGGCTGCACCCCCCATTGCTGAAGCTCTTGCACCAACCTGGATCTGCAAAAAATTTGCACCTGAAGTTCCCAAATTCGGATTTTGGGCGAAGGTGAAAAAACTTATAATTATCATTAAACATAAAGTTTTTTTCATTTATAACTCCCGAAGTTTTCCTTCACTATTCATCAGAAAATCCCTAATCATTTAATAATTGCAAATCGCTCCATATATTGAGACTGTAATGTTTTCACAATATAAATATAAACACCCGGAGCAACCTCCCTACCGCTTTCGGATCTAAGATCCCAGGTTTCGGTTCCGCTTTGCGAATGATGTTCCAAAGTTTTTACCTTATCTGCATTAACGGAAAAAATATATATCGTACAATCGGAAGGGAGATTTATAAATTGAATTTGTCTTAATGGCTCACTTCGTAATTGGCTCAATTCAGGTTCATATAATGAAGAAACTATATATGGATTTGGTACAACTCTAATTTTATTCAGATCATTTGTTACTGCAACATTATCAACTGATGAACCCTTAATGCTGAATTTATATTTATCCTGAATATTCGGCAGAATTGGTTTAGCTGTTTCTACTGAAAAAATATTTCCCGGGGAAGGAGGCTTTGAAGAGGTAAATTCTATTTTCCCCTCTATTCCATTAAACTCAAAACTACTTTGATCAAATAATGAGTCTATTACTTTAATAGTATCCAGACTTGAGTTCTTAATTAAAATATTTACAAAACCTTCACCGTTTGCATCAAATCCGTTTTCTAAAGTTGAAATTAAGTAAAGATTATTTTGAACTGTGGATTCATTAATAACTGTAAAAACAAAATTTATATTATCAGTTCCGCCGATTCTTGAAATACTATTTATAATTTGAGGCGGGGTTAAATTAAATAAAACACCATCACTTGTAGCTTGCGCCTGACCGGTGGAAAAAGGCCGAGGGTAAATAACAGTATCGGCACCATTTTTAACTCCTTGTATTGAAAAATCAACACTTATTAAATCTCCCGTTTCGGGCAAAAAATCCACGGGTGTTCCAGGTTCATCAATTAATTTAATTGTAATGCCTTCACTTGCAAGAGGGAAGCTTCTTCCGCCGGAAGGATATCCCAACCCCGTTCTCCCGATAGTTTCCCCGGTAGTAATATTTAATATATCTACAGTGGAGGATGAAGAAAATGAAATTCCATACTTGTAAGGTTTCGTCTTTGATGAATCATTAATCTGTACAGATACAGAAGTTTTACAATTCCCGTTATCAATTTTAGTCAGATATGAAAATGAGATTTCATATTCGTTCCCTTTTAATTCATCATTATCAATTGGGTTTATATCCAGTTGATAATTGGAATTACCGGGCCCAAAATGTTCAACGTTAAAAGCGGATACAGGTGTTCTTCCAATTGCGTTTGAACGCGGGATAATGGATATCGTATTGATAGACTGAAGTGTATTCCCTTTTGGACTTTCAAGGCTAGGTATCTGCTCACTTCCCCTATCATAAGCTGTTATCGTATACCAATATTCAAACCCATTAATGTCCGTTGTATCTGTGTAACTATATTGAATCCCTGAATTAGAGCCTACATTGTCTTTTACATCAAAGTCAGCGATTTTTTCCCAGTTTATTCCCTTGTCGCGGCTTTTATAAATTCTATAACCTTCAAAATCCTGTTCGCCGGAAAATTTATCAACACTATGTTCTGCTTTGTCATCCCAAAACAAAATAGCTTTATTATCTGAAGGAACACCGTTTAATGTTGGATTACCCGGAGGCTTGGGTAATTCAAAATTTGCTTTTACAGTATTATTAGCCTGTTCAACCGATGTAAATAAACCCGGGAGATCTTCTCCTGCAACCAGTGCGGTATAGAAAATCAAAGTATCGCCCGGGTTTAAATCATAAGGCCCTGTGGATGCATTTACCAGTAAATCCCCGCCGCTTGAAGGTAGCTGAGAAGGATCATCAAAATGGATATTTTGGTTTGAAGTTACGTGAAAATATCTTCCGCCGATTGCTGAATTATAAAGAGAGTGACTGCTTGACATGATTCCATACTGAATACTGTCAACATCAATATCATCATTATATAAATTATAATGAGCATCGGTCATTCCTAGTTCAATTCCGCCAACTTCGGGAGTTTTCAGGAAAACTACTCCCATATAGCCGGTTTTTGTTCCCCAATCCTTGGAATATCCTTTCGAATCGTACATATAGACCATGTTGCGGGATTTGTCTATCCCGACTAAATCGTCTTCATATTCAGGTGCTCCTCCATCTGCATCGCCGACATCGCAATCCATATAAAGAAGGAAATACATACCTTTGTAAGTATTATTACTTGTGTTTGTAATCTTATAGGTATAAAAAATCATGTTGTAAGCAAACTGAACTCCATAGGCATAGCCAATTTGTGTCACTTGAATGCCAAGAATGTTTTTTGTATTGGCGCTGTCGTTATAAACGCAGTAGCTGTCCTGGTCAGATTTAAAAACAGGATTCCCGTCAGCATCTTTTACAGGCCAGCCGAGTTTTTTATTCCAGGTATAAGGTTTATCACTGAAAGCTATTTGTGCAGAATCAGTATTATGATAACCTGAAGCCGCTTCCCATTCTTCATCTGTAGTATATCTTCCCTGTATAACATTGTTAGGGAAACCGACTATAGGGTTTAACCTGTATATATAATGATGCCCGCTGTTAATCGGAAATTCGCCTGAAGGACCCTGTGATAATCTTCTTGGATATAATTTACCTCGATTTTCAAAAAATAAACCTATATTACTTGCATTATGAGTTCCGCCGGCTCTGTCTATTATACTGTTTATCTTTTCTAATTTTTGATTTGAAATATTTTCCCTACCGGTTTTATCCTGCCCGTAAATATTTAATATAATTAAAGGAAGAAATATCAAGTAACTGAATTTTTTCATTTTATACTATTAGTTAAAAAAGATTATAAATATTTTAAAATTTAATTGATGCTCCCAACCTGACTGACCTTGGCGGACCATAGTTAGAAGGATCCCTCATATATTCTACTGAATAATTCCCTATAGTAAAATCGGGAGAACCGGTATCGGGATATACATAAAGAACATTTCTATGATCCGTTAAATTTAAAATCTCGGCAAAGATCCTGAGCTTATAATTATTTAGTGCTTCAAATTCTTTCCCTATCAATAAATCAATATTATAGCTTCCCGGTTCCCTTAACGAATTCTTTATGACAAACCCCACATCTCTTCCTGCAGGTGTGTATGGATAACCGGAGCTTGCTTTAATTATTATATTAAAATCCATATCCTGAAAAATTTTATTTCCGAATATTTCAGGTCCTTCATCCCTGGGAATAGTAAAAGTTCCGGTTGCATTAAATACATGAGTTTTATCAAAATCCAGGTAGTAAAGCTGCGTAGATTCCTCGGTACCGGGATATTGTTCGGCTTCCGATGAAGCACTCCCTTTTGCTACCGAATAGGTATAAGTTAAACCTCCAGAGAAGTAGTTATCCGGCCTCACTTCCAGGTTTAACTCAAAACCCTTTACATTTGCATAGTCTTCATTTATATATAAAGTATAACCGGTGTAGCGACCATCAACAAACGGGAAATAATACCTGGTGCCGATTAACCCGGTTACATCTTTATAATAAGCAGTTACATTTAAAGCAATTCTATCCGTAAATTGATGAGAAATTCCAACTTCATAAGCAATAGTTCTCTCGGCATCCAAGCTTGCCTGCCCGAATATAGGCTCTCTTACATTCAAATCATATTGATGGTTTTCAAACAAGAATTGAAATTCCGGGTTTTGAAAGAAATGACCGTATGCAAAGTGAAGCTTAGTCCTATCGGATATTGGATGAGCAATGCCAATCCGCGGGGAAAATTGATTGCGCGGTGTAACTTTTATAATGGAATTCGGATTTAAGGGATCGCTTCTAAATTGAACATTGGCATTCATGTAATCATATCTCAGTCCAAGATTTATTACAAGTTCTGGAAGTTCAATTTTATCCTGTATATAAGCGGCTGCCTCGAACGGTTTTGTGTTATAATCATTTATATAGGGAAAATTTCTTTTAGGATCATATACATTATAGTATCTTAACCAATGCTGTCCGAAAGCGCTGCCGAATTTAACCTCATTAATATCCCCTATTTGCCAAACGGCATCTAATTTAAAATCTGTTGTGACGGTTCTGCTGTCTTTTACTTCAACCGGGTCAGCTCTTTTATAAAATTCAAATCCGTTGCCTATATCAGAAAAATATTCCCATTCGGTGGTTGGCAAATATTGAGATGTATCTTTATCAATTCCCGAGTAATATCCTTGGTTAAAATAAGATACTCTTAAATTATAAAAAAAATGATTATCTAAAGTGTGTGTTAATGTAAAAATACTCTGCCAGCTGTCTGTTCTAACCCGCAGATATTGTTCTGGAATATATTTAAAAGCATGGTTATAATTTTGATGTTTATCTTTGCTTCCTCTGTTTGAAACAGAAATTTTTAATTTAGGAATTATAGTTGTTGTAAGTTTGGTAAAAAATGTTTGTTCATTATCATAGCCAAAGGGAAGATAACTTCCCTGTTTGTTTTGCTCGCCCGATATAAAAAACTTCAAATCATTAGTAAAAAGCGGTCCCCCCAGACTTCCGTTTACCCTGTCTTCATGCAGATCTGAATATCTTTGAACACCGAACTCACTTGATCTTGCTTCTATTTTACCTGATAATTTATCGGGACCGTCTCTTGTTACAATATTTACCACACCGCTTAAAGCATTCCCGTATTCTGCATTAAATGTACCGCTAAGCAGGCTCATTTCCTGAATAGCATCATTATTAATCTGAGTAGCCAATCCGCCCAATAAAGGATCTTGGACCAGCATCCCGTCGATCATATAAGCTACTTCATTAGATCTACCTCCCCTGATATTTAAGTTGGAACCGTTTCCTACAACACCGGCCTGCAATGAAAGAAGATCAATAAAATTTGATACGGGCAATGCTTCAATTTCACTCCTTGAAATTACCGCTATACTGCTTGTCAGATCTTTGTGAATCATAGGAGATTTTGCCGTAACAACAACTTCGCCTACTTCTAAAGATTTGGCAGATAGTTTTACAGGCAGTTGTGTAGTTTGGTCGACAATTATTTTAACACCCTCAATTATTAAAGTTTCATATCCCAAATAACTAATTTTAACGGTATATGAACCAGGCGGGATATTCAGTATAATGAATTTTCCGTCTGCATCTGCTGCTGCACCAAGATATGTGTCTTCTATTAATATATTTGCACCGAGAAGAGGTTTCCCGGTCTGCAAGTCTGTTATAACCCCTACGAGTTTTCCCGTTACACCTGCAAAAATTGAAAAATTAATTGTTATTACAAGCGCCAGCAATAGTTTCATTTTAAACCCCAAACGATTTTTTGCCAAAATTTCCGCAGCTTAATCACCTAAGATATTATAACATCCTGACTTTGCCTGAATTTTACAGCTTCTTCAAAAATTTTCTTAGCATTTGTTTTATTCTTAACAGCACATGCGGTTGCAATCGCATTTATAAGAACAGATATAGCTGCAAAAGAATTTGTATATAACATATTTTCACTTTTAACCAACAAAACTTCGGTTGAATAAAAAGTTATGGGTGAAGTTTCTTTATTTGTTATCGATATAACTTTTATACTTTTCTCATGCGCATACTTAGATACTTCAATTGTTTCCTTAGAATACGGCGGAAAAGAAAAAGCAATTATTAAATCGGATTTGTTAAGAAAAACCGCTTGTTCATGAAAATTATAATAGTCATGTTTGAGTGCCCGGGCTTCAATTAAAACCTGGTTTAGCTGATAGGCCAGGATTTCAGAAAGTATAAAAGAAATACCTAACCCGGCAGTATATACTTTTTTAGATTTTAAGATAATATCTACAGTTTTATTAAAATTATCTGCCTCAATCATATTAAGTGTTTCATTAATATTTTTTATATCCAGGTTGGCAACTGATGTTAAAATATCTTGTTTACTTTCATCGGATTTAAATAAAGGAAATATTTTCCTATTGCTTAATTGATCTTGAAGGGAATTTGCAACTTCATCTTTTAACTGACTGTAGCCGTTAAACCCGATTCTTTGAGCAAATCTTACTATAGACGCCACACTTGCAGATGTAGCATTTGAAACTGCCTTTACATTTAAGAATGGTATGCGATCAAAATTATCGATAAAAAATTCTGCAATCTTTCTTTGGTTCTTTGGAAGATTGTTAAAATTGTTTTGGATTATTTCTTTTATTTCTTTATATCCGGCCATTTTTAATTAAGGCAAGGCCTGCATTTTTATACAGACCTTTGCCGAATAAGTTAGCGGGCAAAACTTCAATTAATTTTACAGCACTATTTCAGCAGCAACATTTTTTTTGTTTGGGAAATATTCCCTGCATTAATCTGATAAAAGTATATTCCACTTGCGAGATGACCAGCTTCAAATCTGTAAGAGTAAATTCCTGCTGCTAATTCCTTGTTAACTAATTCCTCAACTTCCTGACCCAATGCATTGAACACTTTAAGAGTCACGAATTCACTTGAAGGTAAATTAAATGAAATAATAGTGCTTGGATTAAATGGGTTAGGATAATTCTGTTCTAAACTAAATGACGAGGGATTTATATTTTTATAATCAAGAACCTTCGTAATTGAAGCGTATTTTTCTTCCGCAGATGCAATGCTCGCTTTCATTTCTGCCTTATCAGCGCCATAAGCTATTGCAACATAAAGAACAGCAGAATCACCGGATGCAATTTTCCTGGAATTGAATGAAGGGATTATTACAGGATCATCTACGTTAGGATCGTTCGGATCAGTAATGAATAAAGAATCCCTTACACCTGAAGTCATTAATTCATAGTAAACAGAATCATTTCGATAATCACCATAGTAAAGGAACATACTCATGTTTTTTATATCTTCAGACAGAACTTTAAAGCCGACAGCCTCAGTTTTTTTGACGGAGACGATTTTATCACTGGAAGAGTACACAACAGTATCTCCGCCTGAAAAACTATCTTCTACCTGCGGTACTAAATCCAAACCAAGAATTGCATCGATTGTACTATCTTCCCTATTAATAAAAGTGTACTTTATAATTGCATAATTTCCGTCTTTCCAGCAGTACACATTCTGTTTAAATAAAATATTAGGCGGAAGGCCCGAATAATTATTATTATAAGAACCGTAGATTTCATAATCTCCCCAGGTAGGGGGATCAATTAAAGTAGTTGAATCTTCTACATCTTGATCATTATAGTAATCAAAAACTTCATTTGGGCCGCTTTCGACCAAAACACTAATTCTATCAATTTGCTCTATAGTATCCGGCAGAGTATACAATGAAATTCTTCCAAAGGAGGATACATAGACATTAATGTTGTCAAGGTAAAGATCTACCTGTGCAAAAACAGTATTACTTAAACAAAATAAACAGCACAAAAACAGAATTAAAAGTAATGTTCTTTTCATTTTGCCACCTTCTATTTATTAATGAATAATCATTATTGTTTATCTCCAATTTAAAAGACAGGGAGGGATTAAAAGCATCAGACCTAAAAACAAAAAAATTATTTCCAGCGGGAGTATCCATCGGGCCCATTTTTCCCACGGAATTTCAGCCAGCGATAAAACTCCCATTGTAACAGCAGATGTAGGAATAATCATGTTGCTGAATCCATCTCCAAATTGAAAAGCAAGAACCGCTGTTTGACGGGTTACATTCACTAAATCCGATAACGGAGCCATAATTGGCATTGTTAATACTGCCTGACCGCTCCCGGAAGGGACAAAGAAATTCAGCATTGTTTGAACAATGAACATAGCCTGTGCAGAAATTACCGGATGAAAGTTTGATATTGGAGCTGAAAGAGAGAAAAGAATTGAATCGATTATTTTTCCATCTTTCGATAAGATTAAAATCCCCCTGGCTAGCCCGATGATTAATGCTGTTCCGACTAAATCTTTTGCTCCCTTTATGAATGATTCTGTAATTTGATTTAAATTCAAACCACCCACTAACCCTACCGCTATTCCTGTAATAAGAAAAACTGCGGCAAGCTCTTCAATAAACCATTGATATTTTAAAACCCCGAATATTAAAACCCCCAGGCCGGTTAAAAAAGAAATAATTACTAATTTATGTCTCACGGAAATTCCGTTAAATGTATGAATTTCCGACAGGTCAATATTTTTTCTTTTTTCTAAATCCGCCTTATAAGAAATACTTTTTTCAGGATTTTTTCTAATTTTTTTTGCATAAACCAAAACAAAAATAATCGCTGCTGAGGTGGTAATAAACCATATAATTGCTCTGTATACCAAACCCGAAAAAAGAGGAAGCCCGGCAATTTCTTGAGCAATGCCCACCGTAAAAGGATTAAAAAAAGCACCTGCAAACCCGGCCCCTGCTCCTACAAAAGGAATAGCAATACCTGTTATTGTATCATAGCCTAATGCTAAAGCTAATGGTACAAAAATGAGAATAAAAGGAATTACTTCTTCACTCATTCCGAAAATTGCCCCGGCCAAAGAAAAGATTACCATAAAAATCGGAATTAATAAAATTCTAAGAGCCTTTGAATTGTTATGAGCTTTTGCTATCCCCATTATTACTGAGTCAACAGCTTTGGTTTTTTGAAATACCGAAAATGCACCTCCTACAATAAAAACTAACCCGATTATCAATGATGCATCAACAAATCCTCTGATGGGAGCCATTAAAATGTCGCCAAAGCCTTGAGGATTACCTTGAACATACTTAAAAGAATTGCTTACAACTTCTTCTTTACCGTTTATTTTTATCCTGGTATACTCGCCGCTTGGAATAATCCAGGTTAGAATTGCGATGATAATAAGTAAAGAAAAAATTATTATGAATGTATTCGGTATTTTTAATTTTGTCAGCTTCATTCAAAAACCGATTTTGTATCCAGGTTATATCCTTCACCCGATTTTAATAAATGCATCCTTAAGTCATAACCGGATAAATTCCCGTTTTTATCGGTACTGATATTCCTTGCTTTTGATGCATCTAAAATTAAAACCTGGTTTTCACCCAAGACCCTAAATGTATGATCAGGACTAACAATAATTGAAGTAGATTCATCGATTGCTACTCCAACTAAATCGGGATGCTCTAGAACAACACTGATTAATCTATTATGTCTTTTCCTTTTTAGAAAATGTTGATCAATAATAGCTTTTGTTATAAACCCAAACCCTTCTTTCGTTTCAATATTATTTTTTTCAATTGAAATAAATGCACTTGAAGAATCCTTGTTCAACAATTCATTACCTGTTATCATAACCCTGCTCATAACTGCAGCTCCGGCACTCGTACCTCCCACAACTCCGCCTTTGTTATATATTTGTTTAATCATTGATAAAAGTTTTGTACCAAGCAAATCGTGAGTTAGCCGGCTTTGATCGCCGCCGGAAAAATAAATGCCGGTAATATTTTTTAATTTTTCAATATTGCTGTCAGCATTTGCCTGCTCTGTATTGCAAAACAAGCAATTAATGCTTTTGCAACCGGCATTTACAAATTCTTCCTTTTCATAACCATATTCCTCTAACGGAACACTAGATGCATTTGGAATGACCATTATTTTTGCTTTGCTGCCTCCGGCAAGTTCAATAAATTTCTGCATCATATAAAGTGGTTTTTTCCCTCCGCCGATTATTAATAGATGCCCTTTTGTTTGAGAAAAAGAGAAGCTAAATAATAACAGAACTATTAAAACCAGGTTTGTAAATAATTTCATATGTTCCTTTAATTTTGTTTAATTAATTCCAGCGCAATTTCGGCGCTTTTATAAAGATCTTCTATAAAAATAAACTCTTCGTTTGAGTGTGGATTTTGTGCTCCTATTCCCAGGTTTACTGATGGAATATTCCTGGCATTTAATGAATTTGCATCACTGCCGCCCAATGAAATCCTCGGCGTAGGTTTTAATCCAGCTTTTTTAAGAGTACTAATGGTTTCGATATACACTCCCTTATCCTTAGAAATAGAATATGGTTTAAAATCCCACTCAGAGTTAAATTTTAATCCGGCAGATATTTTCCTGGATTCGATCTTAAAAACATCTCTTATACGCTTAATAATTTTTTCTACTTTCAAAGCATTAAAAGATCTAACTTCACCTTCAATTATTGTTTGTTCGGGAACTACATTAACAGCGGAACCGCCTGAAATTTTACCAATATTAATTGTTGTCTCATTATCCAGGCGTCCTTGTTTAATTTTACTAATTGCTTTTGCAACAGCCTCAATTGAATTGATCCCTTTTTCCGGTGCAATTCCCGAATGAGAAGCTTTACCATTAACAATTATTTTGAAGCCCATAGAACCGCAGGCTGAATTGATAAAATTTCCAGGACGGTGCGAAGAATCAAATACAAAACCCATTTTAATCTTTTTGCTCAAATTTAAATTTTTTGATCCTGCCAAAGTCGTTTCTTCACAAGTTGTAAATGCAACGGTAAAATCCCTCGCAGGAATTTTTTCCGTAAATATTTTTTCTAATATGAATAACAAGACGGCTACACCGGCCCTATTGTCAA
Organism: uncultured Bacteroidota bacterium; assembly: GCA_963782475.1. Classification (GTDB taxonomy): domain Bacteria; phylum Bacteroidota; class Ignavibacteria; order Ignavibacteriales; family Ignavibacteriaceae; genus CAVQBP01. Next base: position 37,378 of record CAWAJW010000016.1, on the reverse strand, counting down.
CACCAAGGACAGTGTTTTCATCAGATTTAATTTTATTACCGCTTATTGCAGGCTTAACTTCCTTTGTTGATCTTGCGGTATCCATGTGTGAAAGCATCACGAAATCTCCGCCGCTTCCATATTTACAAATTAAATTCCCGGAATTACTTCCGGATTTAGATTTTGACTTATCCTCAACCAAACGGTAGTCAAGGTCTGCAATAAATTTTTTTATAAAATCAGCGAGAGGTTTTTCATTTCCGGATCTTGCATCAATTCTTATCACGTTCAAAAAAATATCTATTATCCGGGAATCATTCATTGTAATTATTGTTACAGTAAATAAAAGAAATGTAATATTTTTTACAGTTTACTTAAAAATAATTTCTATGTCAAGAAATAAATTATTTAAATTTGTTCTTGGATATAAAAATTGGATCAATTTTTTTCTTCTTTTGAATTGCTTTTAATAAACCCTTCCTCTTTTAAACTGTCATTCGATTTATAAATTATTACCGTTACCACGTTAGAATTGAAGAGCCCTTTTGATTCGATTTTTACCCCGTTGATTTTTTTATCTAGCTTAACTTTGCAGTATAATTTATCGTCAAATATCAGGTCATTTGTTATTCGTGATTTTTTCTCAGGAATATTTGCTAAAGCCCAGTAGATTCCTTTTTTTGCATTTTGAAAGGCACTATTAATTTCATCATCAGTCTTTGTCTGGGCTATTATGCATGCAGAAAAGATACAAACAATTAAGATTAAATATTTCATTTGACTCCCTTTTTGTTTCTGGTTTTAACCGGAAAAACAATATTTAAATATAATTCAAAAAGTGAAATATGAAAAAAAATTTGTTCAGCCAGATCCTGGGAGATATATTTTATATTAGTTATTCCTCTCTTTATAGTTCAAATTATTATTAAATTTGAAACTGAATTTTTTAATATTGTTGATAAAGGAGCATAAATGATCAAATTAGTTTTAATCAGACATGGCGAAAGTATATGGAATAAAGAAAATTTATTTACAGGCTGGACAGACGTCGATCTATCCGAGCAGGGAAAGCAGGAAGCAAAAAAAGGAGGAGAATTATTAAAAGCGGAAGGATATGCTTTTGATATTGCATATACATCTGTTCTAAAACGTGCCATTAGAACATTGTGGAGTGTTCTTGATGAACTCGACTTAATGTGGATACCGGTTGAAAGATCATGGAGATTGAATGAACGGCATTACGGTGCATTGCAGGGATTAAACAAAGCAGAAACAGCGGCAAAATACGGCGATGATCAGGTGCACATTTGGAGAAGAAGCTATGATATTCGGCCGCCAGCGCTCGAAAAAAAGGATGACAGATATCCCGGCAAAGATCCTAGATATAAAAATCTTTCTGAAAAAGAATTACCTTTAACAGAATGCCTGAAGGATACTGTTAGCCGTTTCCTTCCCTATTGGAAGAATACTATAGAACCCACTATAAAAACCGGTAAAAAAGTATTAATTGCTGCCCACGGAAACAGTTTAAGAGCTTTAGTAAAATATTTGGATAATATTCCCGATGAAGAAATTGTCGGATTAAATATTCCGACAGGAGTACCATTAATTTATGAACTGGATGATAAGCTGAAGCCTATTAAACATTATTATTTAGGTGATTCGGCTGAAATAGAACGTAAAGCCAAAGCTGTCGCAAACCAGGGAAAAGCCAAATAGCTGCTAAGTTTTATTAAAATTAATCTAAACATTCATAGGTATTAAATCCAAAAGCCCGCTAATAAAAGCGGGTTTTTTTAATCTCCCCAAAAAAAGAAAAATGTTCCAGCTTAAACTATGTATTTATTGATTCAGAATTTTGATAATAAAGTTTTGGGAAGCAAAACTATCACAGTTTAACCATTCAATCAATTTATCAACAATTATATTAAAGCTTTAGCTCCATCCAGTTTCTTAATAGTTTGTGACAAGATCAACTTGTAATCAACTATTTCCAGGATGTGGATCATATAATAGTATCAATATTCACATGATCTCTTATAACTAATTTTTATATTCAACCTAAAAAAAAGGCATTTCATAAGGTTAAATATTTTGAATTGAAAATTTAGGAGTATTTGACATAAGATTAAAATTTGCAGAATAAACAACTAATACTTTTAAAATAATAAGAAGGAAACAGTATGCCGGAATTACCAGATGTAGAATCTTTTAGGAAATATATGGACTCAACTTCACTGAATAAAAAGATAAATTCTGCAGAAGTTAGAAATACAAAGATTCTTGGGAAAGTTAATTCTGTTAGATTAAAAAGAGAGCTAAAAGGTGCGAAATTTAAATCTACAAAAAGACATGGTAAAAACCTTTTTGTAAAATTATCCGACGACAAATGGATTACGATGCATTTTGGAATGACAGGTTATCTTAAATATTTTAAAAAACAGGAAGAAGCTCCAGGACATGTGAGATTATTATTCAATTTTAACAACGGATACCATCTGGCATATGATTGCACCAGGATGCTTGGGAAAGTTGATCTTATTGATGATATCGGAGGATATATTAAGAAAAAAAGGCTGGGGATTGATCCTCTTGAAGATAAATTAAATCTTAAAGATTTTTATAAACTTTTTAATAATAGAAGCGGATCGATAAAATCAGCTTTAATGAACCAAAATATTTTAGCGGGGATTGGAAATATTTATTCAGATGAAATCCTTTTCCAGGCCGGTATACATCCGGCAGCAAATATAAAAAAATTGAAAGAAAATGATTTAAAAAATATTTATCATAAGATGAATTCAGTATTAAAAAAAGCTATTTCTGTAAATGCGGAACCGGATGAGCTTCCAAAAACTTACCTGGTTGAGAATAGAAAAAATGGTGCGGACTGTCCGAAATGCAGCGGGAAAATTAAAAAGCAAACAATAGGTGGGAGATCTTCTTATTTCTGCAACAACCATCAAAAGAAAAAATAAAGGAGGATAAAATGTTACGCAGTATAAAAAATATGCATGGATTTAAAATACAGGCTAAGAACGGAGAGATCGGAAAAGTGGAGGAATTCCTTTTCGATGATCATACATGGACAATAAGATATTTGGTGGCAGATACCGGTTCCTGGCTGATTGATAATCTAATATTGATTTCTCCCGCCTCAATAGGCAAACCTGATTGGAATAAGAAAAATATCCCGGTTAACCTTACTAAAGAACAGATTGAAAGAAGTCCTAAAATCGAAAGTGACAATCCGGTTTCACGTCAGCACGAAATTGATTTGGCTTCATATTACAGCTGGCCAAGCTATTGGACCGGCATTATGCAGCCTTCAATAGGTTCAATTCAGCCATACCCATTTTTTGCGCCAAACAGGACTAAAGAAGAGGTAGCTGAAATGGAAAAAAAAGAAGAACAGGGGGATCCAAATTTAAGAAGTACGAACGAAGTGATTAGCTATAATATACATGCAAAGGATGGAGATATCGGGCATGTTGAAGACTTTCTTGTTGAGGAGGATAATTGGGTAATCCGATATCTGGTTGTTGATACACGCAAATGGCTGCCCGGAGGAAGGAAAGTAATTTTGTCTCTTAACTGGATTGAGCAAATTCTATGGCCCGATCTTCAGGTAAATGTTAATCTTACTAAAGAAGAGATCAAAAAGAGTCCTGAATATGATCCATCCGCTCCTACCGGCAGAGAATATGAAAATGCTTTGCATAATCACTATAAAAGATCTAAATATTGGGAAGAATAAAAAGTGAGACGATATGAAACGCGAAGAAAAGTATGTCAGAAGTTTTTGCCGTGATTCAGCTGAATTATCAGATCTGTTTGATGAACGGGATAACGCTGTTAAAGAAACAATTGAATCTCTAATTAAAGAATCACATGCTAACAACCGCACAGTCAGTATCTACGGACAAGCTCCCAGTGTTTATCCCGAATTGTGGATTTTCTTGTAAAAACCGGGATTGATTCTATTTCACTTAATCCCGATAGTGTTCTGGAAACAAAAGGGAAGGAAAATATTCAAAGTTAATATTAGATTATGGAATTGTGATGGAAGAAGATAATAAACAGAAAAAAGAAAATTTTAATCAAAATCAGATTCAATATCCTAAAGTCGGGTGGTGGAAAATTATTCTTGGATTTATTTTAATCTGGATTATTACTTCCTATATAATGAAGTCATTTGAAGGCCCGGTACGAACACGTATTTCATATACAAAATTTAAAAAGGAAGTAGCAGATAAAAATGTTAGCCGCATTACAATACAGGGAGATAAAATTTCAGGTGAATTTCAAAACAAATTTGTGAAAGTAAATGAAGCAGGTGATACAACCGCTTATAAATATTTTTCAACCATTAAACCGGCTTTACAGGATCCGGAATTGATAAAATTATTGGAAAATAATGATGTCTCTGTTAATGCCGAGGAAAAAAGCGATAATAGCTGGATTACATATTTTATATTTCTAATTCTGCCCTGGGTGGTAATAATTGGTTACTTTATTTATATGAGAAGAAAAATCCAGGGAAAAGGTGGTGGAATGATGGGGGGAGGAATTTTAGGAGTCGGAAAATCAACTGCTAAGAGATTTAAAAAAGGAAAATCTAATGTTACCTTCAATGACGTCGCCGGCCTGGCAAATGCAAAAAAGGATCTGCAGGAAATTATTGATTATCTGAAAGAACCGGAAAAGTTTAAGGCGCTGGGGGCTGATATACCGAAAGGTATTTTATTAATGGGACCTCCCGGAACCGGAAAAACTCTTCTTGCACGTGCTACTGCAGGAGAAGCTGACGTCACATTTTACAGCATCAGTGGATCTGAATTTATTGAGATGTTTGTCGGTGTAGGTGCTTCCCGTGTAAGAAACATGTTTGAAAATGCTAAAAAAGAAGCTCCTTCAGTAATCTTTATCGATGAAATTGATTCTGTGGGACGTGCACGCGGAACAGGATTAGGCGGCGGTCATGATGAAAGGGAACAAACATTGAATCAGATACTATCTGAAATGGATGGATTTGAACAAAATGAATCTGTTGTTGTTATGGCTGCAACAAACCGTCCTGATGTTCTTGATGCTGCCTTAACGAGGCCCGGCAGGTTTGATAGAAGGATTACTCTGGAATTGCCTCACAAGGAAGCGCGGAAAAAAATACTCGAGATACATACACGCCATGTTCCTTTGACTGATGATGTGGATCTGGATAATCTTGCAGCACGGACTGTCAGTTTCTCGGGAGCCGATTTAAAAAACCTTGTAAATGAAGCTGCTCTGCTTGCAGGACGCAAAAAAAAGAAAAAGGTTGATAAAGATGATTTCGATGAAGCCCGCGATAAGGTTCTACTAGGTGCCAAACGGGAAGAGATAATCACTGAAGATGAAAAAAAAGTTATTGCATATCATGAAGCCGGCCATGCATTGATAGCAAAACTTCTTCCTGACACAGATCCTTTGCAAAAAGTAACTATTATTCCACGCGGCCGTGCTTTAGGTGCCACTGAACAGATACCTGAAATTGAAAGGCACAATTTAAAGCGTCAGTATCTGCTTGATAGAATTGCTGTAAGCCTTGGCGGAAGAGCTGCTGAAAAAATTATTTTTAATGAATATACGAACGGTGCAGAAAGTGATCTTAAGGTGGTAAAAAATATTGCTAAAAAGATGATCTGCCAATGGGGTATGAGCGAAAAGTTAGGACCGGTTACGTTCAAAGTAGGCGAAGAACATCCTTTTCTTGGAAGAGAACTAACTGAAACGAAAGACTTTAGTGAATTTACAGCAAAAATCATAGACGAAGAAATCCAAAGAATAATTAAGGATATGGAACAAAAATCAGAAAATATATTAAGAGCAAATCATATAAAACTAGATGCTTTAGCTGAAGCACTTTTAGAAAATGAGACCCTGGAAAAATCTCAAATCGATTGGATCCTTGAAAAGGTCACAAATAATGGTTCAAAAGAAAATGATAAAAAATCTGAAAAAGTAAAATCATATTGAGAATGAATCTGTAAGTTATTAATATTTGTTCTAAAATGATATAGAGTAAAACTAACGATTAAATTGAGGTAAATAATGCAAATCCCATTAGAAATATCTTATCGTGATGTCAATAAAACCGATAAATTGGAAAATTTAATCCGAGAAAAAACTGATAAACTAGAAAAAATATGTGATCATATTACAAGCTGTCATATTGCTATAGAAAAACCGCAAAAATTTCTGAACTATGGTTCTCCTTACAGGATAAGAATAGATATAAGAATTCCCCCGGGACATGAAGTAGTTGTTAAAAGGGAGCCCGGAGAAGGAAGTATGGATGATTCACTATTTTCAGTTGTGAGAGATGCTTTTGAAGCAGCAAAAAGAAAAACTCAGGAATTATGTAAAATTCAGCGAAATAAAACAAAAGCTCACCCGGCCCAGGAAACGGTTGCAATTGTATCCGAAGTTCACCATGAAAACGGGTATGGATTTATAAAGACACTTAATGGAAGAGATATTTATTTTCATAAAAATAGTGTATTGCATAATGAATTTGATAAATTAAAAACCGGTACGGGAGTCAGGTTCTTTGAAGAGCAAGGCGCTAAAGGGCCGCAGGCAAGTACGGTTCAAATAATTGATAATCCAGCTAGCTAAAAATTATTATGAATTTTCAAAGAATAACCTGAATCGGAATGGGAAGGTTTCTTGAACTCATTATCAAAACAGCCTTTAAAATGGTACACTTATATTGAATACCTTAATAAAAGGATAAGTTATTCATAAAGGATTTAAAAATTCAACTTTTATAAAAGATGTTTTACTCAGGTTTCCTTCTCTTTAGAATCAGGTATAATCGACGATATTATTAAATAAAAAGTGAGAAATCTTTATGGGCTTCAATTTTATCCCCGCTAATAAAGTAGATGTCCCGGAATTAAATTTCAAAGGAAACGTTTTATTAAATGGGACAAAGACTTCTTTAATTATAGTTGATATGCAGAATGATTTTATTAAAGAAGGGGGTTCTCTGCTGGTTCCTTCTGCAATAGAAACAGTAACGGGTATTAAATATTTGATTGATATTTTCAGGAATTCCGGTTCTCATGTAGCCTACACCCAGGATACTCACTTTGAAGGGGACAGAGAATGGGAAATCTGGCCGGAACATTGCAGAAAAGAATCATGGGGATGGCAGATAATTGATGAATTGAAACCTCAAAAGGATGATATGGTTTTTCAGAAGAACAGATATGATGGATTTTATGGAACTTCTTTAGAACACTATTTGAAATTGTGGAGAACCGAATATTTAGTTATTACAGGGACTGTATCAAATATATGTGTCGCAAATACGGCAGGCTCTGCCGGATTGAGATGGTATAACATTATAATCCCTGCTGATGGAATTTCTGCACAAACTGAATTTGATCAGGCTCTAACGCTCAGGCAGGTTTCATTCTTATTTAACGGAGATATTTTGAAATCCTGCAGAGATATACATTTAAAATAAAAAAATTCTTATAAATCATTTCATCCTTTTTACTTACGGAATATTATCATTTAATCATATTTAATTATTTCGTAAATTTACATGTCAATTTTATTCCTGAATTTATATATTCATGATTTATTGACATAAATTACAACCCTTTGATTTTTACATAAGTAATTTTAAAATATTATAAATCCAAAAATGGAATTTTAAGAAAGGAATTTATTAATGAAGGGAAATGATAATAAGAAAAAAAATTCCATAGACATGCTTGCTATTAATACAATCAGGACTTTGTCTATGGATGCAGTTCAGAAAGCCAATTCCGGCCACCCGGGAACACCAATGGCTCTTGCACCTGCAATATATATCTTATATAAGAAACATTTAAAATTTAATCCTAAAAACCCAAAATGGTTTAATCGTGATAGATTTATCCTATCTAACGGACATGCATCAATGCTTCTTTATTCAACTCTATATTTAATGGGATACGATGTAACTTTAGAAGATTTAAAAAATTTCCGCCAGTGGGACAGCAAAACACCCGGACATCCTGAAAATGAAAGGACACCTGGAGTTGAAACGACAACCGGACCTTTAGGTCAAGGATTTATGAATGGTGTCGGGATGGGTATTGCTGAAAGACATCTTGCAGCGCTTTTTAATGTAAAAGGACAAAAAATTGTAGACCATTATACTTATGTTTTTTGCAGCGACGGAGATTTAATGGAAGGAGCTTCCCATGAAGCAGCATCTATTGCAGGACACTTGGGATTGGGAAAATTAATTTATTTTTATGATGACAACCATATAAGTATCGAAGGGGAAACTGAGCTTACTTATTCGGATAATGTTAAAAAAAGATTTGAAGGTTATAACTGGCATGTCCAAAATATTGGCGAAAAAGCAAATGATATAAAAGTTATTTCGGAAGCAATTGATAATGCAAAAAAAGAAAAGGATAAACCTTCTTTAATTATTATTAGATCTCATATAGCATATGGTTCTCCTAATATGCACGATACTGCCGAATCTCATGGCTCTCCACTCGGCGAAGATGAGATTAAGCTTACAAAAAAATTTTACGGCTGGCCGGAGGATAAAACATTCTATGTACCTGAAGAAGTCATTGAGAGTACACGAAAAGCCATTGATAAAGGGGCAAAAAATGAAGAAGAATGGAATGAAAAATATAAAAAATATAAAAATGAAAATCCGGAGCTCGCTAAAAAATTTGAAAGCTTTTTGAAACTTGAAATCCCCAAAAACTGGGATAAAAACATCCCTGTTTTTGAATCATCCGAGAAACCTATTGCTACAAGATCAGCAGGCGGAAAAATTTTAAATAGCATTGCAGAACATTTACCATGGCTAATGGGAGGAAGCGGGGATCTTTCACCTTCCACGAAAACACTTTTAAAGAATACGGACTATTTCGAAAAAGATCATTATGAAAACCGCAATTTTACATTTGGCATCAGGGAACATGGTATGTGCGGAATTAGTAACGGAATGTATTTACACGGTGGTGTTCGTCCGTTTGCTTCTACTTTCTTTGTATTTACCGATTACGCCAGGCCTTCGATAAGATTGGCTTCTTTAATGGAAATCCCGGTTATTTATGTTATGACTCACGATTCTATCGGGTTGGGAGAAGACGGACCTACTCATCAGCCCATTGAACATTTAGCTTCTTTAAGAGCTATGCCGCATTTGTATATTATCCGTCCTGCCGATGCAAATGAAACGGCTTATGCATGGAGAGCAGCTATTAAAAGAACTAACGGCCCGACAATGCTGGTTCTTTCACGTCAGAACTTACCTATTTTCGATCGCAGCAAAGTATCATCAGCAGAAGGTGTATTAAAAGGAGCATACATTCTTTCAAAAGAAAAATCTGATAAACCGGACATTATTTTAATTTCTACGGGTTCAGAAGTCTATCTAATTTTGGATGCCCAGGAAAAGCTACAGGCAAAAGGTATTAATGCAAGAGTTGTTAGTATGCCGAGCTGGGAATTTTTCAGGGATCAATCCGACGAATATAAGGAAGAAGTTCTTCCTTCAGCAGTAAAAGCAAGGATTTCGGTAGAAGCCGGTTCGCCGCTTGGATGGCGCGAATGGGTCGGTGACGCCGGTGAAATTATTGGAATTACAAAATTCGGCGCAAGTGCTCCATATAAAGAATTGTATAAACATTACGGTTTTACTGTCGAAAATATTGCACAAAAATCGGAGCAGCTGCTGAATAAGATTAATAGTAAAGTAGAAGCTTAATAAATTTATTAAAAATATTTTTCTGAAAAGGAAATGGATTAAGGAGAATTTTAAAATGAATGCACTTTTGGAGCTAATCAATTATGGACAAAGTTATTGGTTAGATAATCTTACCCGCAAAATGATTAAAAGCGGGGAACTGAAAAAAAGAGTTGCCAAAGAAGGCTTACGCGGGAACACTTCTAACCCTGCAATATTTAATAAAGCTATCTCAAGCGGGAATGATTATGACCAGCAGATTAAAAAATTAGTGAGTGAGAAAAAAACAATCGGTGAAATTTACGATGCATTAACAGTAAAAGATGTTCAGGATGCTTGCGATATATTAAAGCCGGTTTATGATGAATCAAACGGACTTGACGGCTATATTAGTCTTGAAGTTTCTCCATACCTGGCTCATGATTCTGAAGGAACGATGAATGATGCACGCAGGTTATATAAAGCAGTGGACAGACCGAACTGCTATATAAAAATTCCAGGGACAAAGGAAGGTGTGCCTGCGATTGAACAAATGCTGTATGAAGGAATAAATATTAATGTTACTCTGTTATTTTCAATCGCGAGTTATGAAGCGGTCGCATATGCATATATAAATGCTCTTGAAAGAAGAATGGCAGAAGGTAAGCCTGTTAATAATGTTGCCTCGGTAGCAAGCTTCTTCTTAAGCCGTATTGATGTTTTAGCTGATCAGCTTTTAGGTCATCTTATAATTCCTGAAAAAAATAGAGGAGATGAGCCCCGCCCTGAAAACCTGCTTGGTAAAGCTGCAATTGCAAGCGCGAAGTTAGCATACCAGAGTTTCAAACGAATTTTCTCCGGGGATAGATGGCAAAAACTTGCCGAAAAAGGAGCTGCTGTTCAAAGGCCTCTTTGGGCAAGCACCAGCACAAAAGATCCTCTATACAACGATATTAAATATGTGGAACCCTTGATTGGTAAGGATACTGTAAATACAATGCCTGAAGTTACGATTTCTGCTTTCGCAGATCATGGTAAAATTGAAGCGGATGCAGTTGAAAAAGGGATAGATGAAGCAGAAAAAGTTTTCAACGATTTAAAAGAAAATCGGGATTGATATTGATTTTATTACCGGTCAATTGGTAAATGAAGGTATCCAGAAATTTATCGATCCTTTTGATAATTTAATGGTAACACTAGCAAAAAAGAGAAAAGAAATTCTGGGAGATCAAACAGGTTTTCAAAAAATAACTTATGGGAAATCAGAATCGCAGGTAAAAGAAGCATTAAAATCATTAGATGAAAAACAATTTACACGGAGACTTTTTGCGAAAGATCCTTATTTGTGGAAATCAGATGAAAAGGCCGTTAAAGCTATAAGGAATCGTTTAGGCTGGATTAACATTAATGCTTTTATTGAAAAAGCAGGTGAAATTGAAAATTTCGCTAAAGAAATAAAACAGGAAAAGTTTAAGTTTGTCGTTCTTTTGGGAATGGGAGGCAGCAGCCTCTGTCCTGAAGTTGCAAGGGAAACATTCGGTTCTAAAGCAGGATTCCCTCAATTAATTATGCTAGATAATACGGATCCTGCTGCTGTAAAAGATGTTGAAACAAAAATTAGCGGGAACAAAGCTCTTTTCATAGTCGCAAGTAAATCGGGGACCACTACAGAAACATTGAGCTTCTATCACTATTTTTATGAAGTGATAAAGAACCTTGGCTCCGGCCATCCGGGAGATCATTTCGTTGCTGTTACAGATGCAGGAACTCCTCTGCAGGAAGAGGCAAAAAATAAAAATTTTCGAAAAGTCTTTACCAATCCCGAAGATTATGGCGGAAGGTATTCTGCTTTATCTTATTTTGGACTTGTTCCGATGGCTCTTATTGGAATTGATATTAAAAAGATCCTCGACAATGCCCGTCAAATAGAAATAAGCAGCGGTGCTTTCATTCCTTCTAACGTAAATCCTTCCATTAGCTTAGGCACATTCCTGGGAATAAACCAAAAACAGGGAAGAGATAAAGTCACTTTTATTTTATCCGAATCTGTAAGTGCTTTCGGTTATTGGGTAGAACAGTTAATCGCCGAAAGTACCGGTAAAGAAGGGACAGGACTTTTACCTGTTGAAGGCGAAGCTATAGGGAAACCGGAAGTTTATAACAATGATAGAGTTTTTGTTTACCTGTATACTTCAGCAGATGATAACGAGAAGAATGAGAAAAAATTAAAGGCGCTTGAAAAAGCCGGGCATCCTGCAGTAAAAATCGAGCTGCAGAATAAATTAGCACTCGGTGCAGAGTTTTTCAGGTGGGAGCTTGCTACTGCAACAGCAGGGAGAATTATTAATGTAAATCCTTTCGATGAGCCGAATGTTGCAGAAAGTAAAAAGAACAGTAGAGATTTGCTTATAGAATGGAAAGGAAAAGGATCATTCGGTGAAGGAAAACCTTTGCTTCAGGACGGTGAGATTTCAGTATACTGTAATGAAGCTGCTGCCTGGATGTTTGAAGGAGAGAGAAAATCAATAAAAGCTTTCTTGAATAAATTCGTAAAGCTTGCAAATTCACCCGATTACCTTGCTATGCTTGCATATTTTCTTCAGACTCCCGATAGAGAAAAAATACTTCAATCAATAAGAACCAGGCTGCGCGATAAATTAAAAGTTGCTACAACACTCGGTTATGGTCCAAGATATATGCATTCAACTGGGCAATTGCATAAAGGCGGCCCTAATTCCGGAGTTATGATTTTGTTTACTTATGATGCACAGGAAGATATCGCTATTCCAGGGAGCGACTATGGATTTGCAACTTTGCAGAGAGCACAGGCTCTGGGCGATTTCAGATCATTAAATGATAAAAACAGGCGTGTAATTAGAATTCATCTCGGAAAGAATATTGAACAATCTTTAAAGAAATTGGAATCGAGCTTAAAGAGTGAATAAAATAACCACAATATTATTTGATATTGGCGGGGTAATTTTAACTAACGGATGGGATGAAGATAATCGAAGGGAAGGCGCTGAGTTCTTTAAGCTTAACTTAGAGGAAATAGAGAAAAGACACAGTGCGGTTTTCCCTGATTTTGAAAAAGGCAATGTTTCTTTAAACAAATACGTAGAAGATGTTATTTTCTTTAAAGAAAGAAATTTTAACCGTGAAGATTTTATAAATTTTATTAAGAGCAGAACGAGACCGTATGAAAGTTCTATTCAAATTCTTGAAAAACTTTATCTGAACAAGAAATATTTATTAGCAACGATTAACAACGAATCATATGAGTTAAATCTCTTCCGCATAAATCAATTCAAACTTTATAAATATTTCATATCATTTTTCAGTTCGGGTTTCTTAAATACGAGGAAACCCGAACCTTTAATTTATAAAATTGCTTTAAATGTACTGCATAAAATTCCTTCGGAATGTCTTTTCATTGATGATCGAATTGAAAATATTGAAGAGGCTGAAAAGCAAGGAATGAATACTATCCATTTAACCGATGTAAAAGAATTAAAGAACCTGCTTCTGGAAAAGAATATTGCATTAAACAGCAAATAATCCCGCCACTTGATCCAAGATATTTTTAATCTAAAGAATTTTTCCCACTTTTAAAAAAAGAATAAAATATTTTAAGGAGCTAAAATGAAATTAGGATTAATAGGGTTAGGGAAAATGGGGGGAAATATGGTCAAAAGATTAAAAAAGGATAATCATGAAATAGTAGCTTTTGATCTCAAAAAGGAAAATATAGATCAAGCTGTTGTTGACGGAGCAGAAGGCGCAGTTTCAATTGAAGACCTGATAAAAAAAACGCCTGCTCCAAGAAATATTTGGGTTATGGTTCCGCATGGTGAGCCTACGGAAAAAACAATTTCAAAACTTCTGGATAATTTAAATAAGGATGACCTGATTGTTGACGGCGGGAATTCCAACTATAAAAATTCCATGAAAAATGCAGATCGATGTCATCAAAAAGGAATAAAATTTATTGATTGCGGCGTCAGCGGCGGTATTTGGGGACTAAAAATTGGTTACAACTTAATGGTTGGCGGACCGGATGAAGATTTCAAAAGAATGGAACCTATCTTTAGATCCCTTGCTCCCGAAAATGGTTATGCCTTAGTCGGTAAAAATGGTGCGGGACATTTTGTTAAAATGATCCATAATGCGCTTGAGTATGTCATGCTTGAAGGCCTCGGTGAAGCTTTTGAATGTATGCACAGATCGGAATTTAATATTAACCTGCAGCAGGTTTCCAGCCTCTGGAATAATGGTTCTGTAGTTAGAAGCTGGCTTATTGAATTAGCTGCAAAAGCCTTTAAAGAGGAAGACAATGATTTGAAAAAAATTGCGCCTTATGTTGATGATTCAGGGACGGCAAGATGGACAACCGATTATGCTGTTGAAAATGCAGTTCCTATCCCCACTATTACCATGTCGCTTTATAAAAGATTTGCATCAAGGCAGGATGAACCATTTTCAGATAAAGTCATTGCCGCATTACGAAATCAATTTGGAGGACATGCAATGAAGGAGGAATTAGTTCATGGAAAGTAAAAATTTAAAAGTTGCAGAAAAGGGAATGTTGAAACCGGAACCGCCGGCTCCATGTATTGTTGTGATTTTCGGTGCGTCGGGAGATTTTGCCCACCGTGAATTGGTTCCTTCTCTTTTCAGCCTATTTTGCATAGGGCTCATGCCTAAGAATTTTGCTATAATAGGATTTGCAAGAAGAGATTACAGCGATGATAGGTTTCGAAACGAGATGCACGAAGCCTTGAAAAAATCAAACGGGTGCAGTGAAGAGAAATGGAAGGAATTTGCAGAGAATCTTTTTTATGTTTCGGGAGATTTCAAGGATGAAGCAGATACTTCATATAAAAAATTAAAAACAAAGATTAGTAAGCTTCAGAAAGAAATGAAGATCAAAGACAATGTTCTTTTCCACCTTTCAGTCCCTCCATTATTTTATGATATAATTATCAAAAGATTGGCTTCATCCGGTTTATCTAAAGATGAAAACGGATGGCGGAGAGTTATAATTGAAAAGCCATTCGGGCATGATGAAAAATCTGCACGGGAGCTTGATGCAGAAATTCAAAAAGTTTTCAAAGAAGAGCAAATATTCAGAGTCGACCATTTCCTTGGAAAAGAAACTGTTCAAAATATGCTCGTTTTCCGCTTTGCAAATCCGGGTTTTGAACCTATATGGAACAGGAACTATATCGATAATGTTCAAATTACTGTAGCAGAAACATTAGGAATTGAAACTCGCGGCAACTTCTATGAAAAAACAGGAGTTATTCGAGACATGGTACAGAATCATTTGCTGCAGCTTTTATGTATGACTGCTATTGAACCACCTGTTAATTATGATTCTCATTCTCTTCGAACTGAAACAAACCAGGTTTTAGAATCTGTCTGCAAAATTGATGTAAAAAAAGATGTTGTTCTCGGGCAATATGATGCAGGGCAGGTTAACGGAACAAAAGCTAATTCTTACCGCGACGAAGAAAATGTTTCAAAGGATTCTATGATACCAACTTTTGCTGCCTTTAGAATTCGGTTGGATAATTGGCGATGGGCAGGTGTTCCTTTTTATCTTAGAACAGGGAAAAGAATGGCGCAAAAATTAACAGAAATTACTATCCGGTTTAAACCTACTCCGCATCTAATGTTTCCTAAGGAGCATGAGGCAGATAAAAAACATAATTCGCTGAGTTTTCGACTGCAGCCCAATGAAGGGATTATTTATACTTTTACTGCAAAGCAACCGGGTGCAGAACTAAAGCTGAAGCATGTAGATCTTAATTTTGAATATGCAACTGCTTTCGGAATTAACGAACCCCCAAGTGCTTATCAATGGCTTTTATTTGATGCCATGAAAGGAGATCAAACTCTTTTTCCAAGAGCGGATTGGATATACAAAGCATGGTCAATTGTTGATCCTATTATAGAAAACTGGGAAAATAAACCATGGTCAAAGTTCCCTAACTATAAATCTGGCACATGGGGTCCAAGTGCAGCAAATGAAATGTTGAATAAAGATGGATGGCAATGGGATGTTATATAATACTTAGAAATTATAGTAAGCTACTCATAATTTTAACCTGATTTAAGAAAAAGCAGCGTTAGATTAATATTAATAAAACACATAACAAAAAACTCAAAAAACTTCAGCATTATGGAGAAAGAAAATCAAGAATCAGAAAAGTATGATGCAGTTATAATTGGTTCCGGGCAGGCGGGAAACCCTTTGGCTAAAGACTTAGCTTCCACCGGATGGAAAGTTGCGGTTATTGAAAGGAATTATGTGGGAGGAAGCTGTATAAATTACGGATGCACTCCTTCCAAAACTATGGCAGCCAGTGCGCAGGTTGCTGATTTTGTGAGAAGATCTTCCGAATACGGGGTCTTCTCATCTCCATTAAAGGTCAATATGAAAGAGGTGCATCAAAGGAAGGAACGGACGGTTGAGAGTTTTAGAAAAGGTACATTAAAAAAGCTGAAAAGTTCCGAAAACATAACTTTAATTAGAGGAGAAGCTTCATTTATTGATTCAACAACTCTCCGAATAAATTCAATAAATAAAAAGATAAAGATCATCGGTTCTGATAAAATTTTTATTAATACAGGTGGAAGGCCGGCTATTCCTTCAATAGATGGTCTGGATAAAATTTCATTTCTTGATTCAACATCAATAATGGAGCTTGAAGAGCTGCCGAATCATCTAGTTATCTTAGGCGGCGGATATATCGGTGTTGAATTTGGACAAATGTTTAAAAGATTTGGCAGCGAAGTTACTATTATACAAAAGGGGAAGCAACTGCTGAGCAGAGAAGATCCGGATATTGCTGCTGAAGTGAAGAAAATATTTGAAGAGGATGGGATAAATGTCTTGCTTAATTCTGAGTTGAAAAAAATCGAGAAAGATAAAAATAAAATTTCGCTGACTGTTGCAGTAAATAAAAAAGAGAAAGTTATTTCGGGTTCACATTTGTTAATTGCTGCGGGCCACAAGCCCAATACGGAAGATTTAAATTTACCGGCAGCCGGAGTAAAAACAGATGAAAACGGATATATAAAGGTGAACGACAAACTGGAAACTAATATTAAAGGAATATATGCACTTGGAGATGTAAAAGGAGGTCCGGCTTTTACACATATCTCATATGATGATTATCGTATTATGAAGGATAATATTCTGCACAATAAAAATAGAACAATTAGGGGAAGAATGATCCCGTACACAGTTTTTATCGATCCTCAATTAGGAAGAATCGGGTTAAATGAAAGTGAAGCAAAGAATATGGGAATCGACTACGCTGTCGCAAAAATGCCGATGAGCTATGTGGCACGGGCAATTGAAATAAGCCAAACACGGGGAATGATGAAAATTATTATTGATAAAAAAACGGAGAAAATATTAGGCTGTACCATACTTGGAGTTGAAGGTGGAGAAATGATGAGTATGGTTCAAATTGCAATGATGGGAAATTTAAAATACACCAGTCTTCAAGGGGCAATATTTACCCATCCGACTTTGGCTGAATCATTAAACAAAATTTTTGAGCATATAGAATAATCATTTTCTTAAGGCCTTTCACTTTATCATCATCATTTTCTTTATGGAAACAAAACTTGCCTGGTTATTCGCTCGGTTATTTGCTATGAGCCTGTAAATATATACTCCGCTAGCCAATGATGATCCGTTGAATTTTATTTCTTTATAGCCGGCACTCTCTTCTTTCTCTACTAATGTTTTTACTTCATTTCCAAGGATATCATATATTTTTAAGCTCACTTTGCTGTCAAAAGGTAGATCATATCTTATTGTTGTTGCTGGATTAAAAGGATTGGGAAAGTTTTGTGAGAGTGCATATTCTTTTGGAGCAGTATAATTAATGATAAATGATTTTTTCAGGTTTATCCCGTTCCCGCTTATCAAAAACTCTATTGTATCTTTTTTATTCGATTCTATGTTTCTCTTTATATCAAAAGAAAAAGGAACATCTTTCCCTTCTGTTGCATTTATTATCTTGACCCCAATCCTGCTGTCTTTGAAGATTAATGATTTCGACGAACTTTCAAGTTTGACCTCAATATTTCTTACCTCTGACAGTTTTGATTCGTTTTCCAATGTAATGATTATCTGGTTCCCTTTTGTCCCGGGTATAACATCATAAACTGTTTGAGGATATAACAAACCTGCAAAAATTAAAAAAGACAAAGAGATAATTATTTTCATTTAAAACTCCTTTTAAATAGAACGCTGATAAATATGATTTATACGAACCCCCAATTCATAATGAAACCATAAAAATCAGCGTTTAAATTATTCTTTTACGGCATACTTATTTCAACAACCGGATTTTCACCTGTATTCTGCTGTTTATCCCGGCTTACTCCATTGAAGCTTCCTCTGAACGTTATGTTTGACGGGAGTAATTCTTTTGAAGCTTCCCCATTAATTGTAATGCCAAACTCCCGCCATCCGCCTGCGTAATATTTTACATCAGCATTATTGACAGGCGCACCTTGTACATTACTTACGATAACCCTGCATAAAACAGTTGAGAAGTCAACAATATTATCAGCTTCGATATTCTGCTGTTTATCATTTGAAATATATTCATTAGTCATCCTGAAGCTGTAATTATTCGGCAGAAGTTCTTTGGACGACACGCCATTTACAATTGACCCAAAATCTCTCCAGCCTCCCGCATAATATTTAACATTTCCCTGGTTTATAAATTGCCCCTGACTGTTTTTAAGCTGGACAGCAGCATTTACGGTCTGAAAAATCACAGTAGAGTTGTCACCAATATTCTGCTGCTTATCATTGCTTGCATATCCATATATCATCCTGAAGCTATAATTGTCTGGAAGCAGCTCCTTCGCCGCAACTCCATTTACGGTGGTACCGAAATCTCTCCACCCGCTGCATAATATTTTATTGTCCCCTCATCAATTAATTGACCCTGACTATTTTGGAGTTGAACGGCTGTATTTACTGTTTGAAAAATAACAGCCGGATTAACACCGATATCCTGCTGCTTATCATTGCTTGCATAAGCATATGTCATCCTGAAGCTATAATTGTTTGGAAGCAGTTCCTTTGCGGCAACTCCGTTTAAAGTTGTACCAAAGTCTCTCCAGCCGCCTGCATAATATTTTACCGTTCCCTCATCAATCAATTCCCCCTGACTGTTTTGCAGTTGAACAGCCGAATTAACAGTTTGAAAAACAACAGATGGATTAATACCAACATCCTGCTGTTTATCATTGTTTGCATAACCATAAGTCATTCTAAAACTATAATTGGCAGGCAGTAATTCTTTGGATACTGTTCCATTGATAGTTGAACCAAAGTCTCTCCAGCCGCCGGCATAATACTGGACATTCCCTTCTTCGCTGATTAAATTTCCCGAGCTGTTTTTAAGCTCCACTGTTGTATTTACTGTCCGGAAAGTATAGGTATTATTTTGGGAAGGGACGTTTGATACAGTCTGTGATCCAAACTCATAATTCATTCTTAGACTTAAAGACTGCTTATCTGTAGCTATAGAAAAAGTCCCGTCTCCGTTACTAACAGCATCTATCCAGCCGCCTTCATAATATTTCAATGAACCCCCTGTAAGTAGATCACCGGAACTATTGTTAAGTTTAACTATAAAACCTGTTGTAACTTCGGGCAAATTATTCAGTAAATATTCTGTGTTATATCTCAGCAGGGCGTAAGCTTCACTTGTCAAATTTGCAGTACTGTCCTGGTCAACATCATTAAGAACCTGGTTTAATGTGTTTTTAACTGAAGTAATATTGTTTTGCTGGAGCTGGGATTTGGCGGTAGTAAAATAAGTTGAGTATTTATCTGCAGTAGGTTGGTTAAGTATCCAATTTAAATTAAGGGCTTTAATATTATATAAAATTAAAGAATCAATTAAATCTTTTGGGGTTAAATTTAATAAATTATTAGATGGGCCTAATGTAAATGATGAAACTGAATTTTTTAAAATATCGTTATATTCTTGTTGGTCTGTTAGTATAGTATCATTAGTATACTCAAGTCTTTTTTCTGGACCTTGAAAATAATATGTAACAATAGAAGGAAATGAATTTGATAATATTTTTAAGCTATCTAGTTCCTTACCAGGCTTAATTCCAATTGGAAGTTTTTGGTTTTTTAAAATCTCTAAAAAAGGCTCATAATCTCCACTATTAATAACACTATCTGCTATATTGTTTAATTCTTCTTGATTTAATACTGTTAAATTCTCATCATATTTAACTAAATTATTTTCTGGATAATATACAATAGACCATCCATATGGAAATGTTCCATTAATCGTATCACATAAAATTTTAAAATATAATTTAAATATGCTTTGAATACTTTGAGTATCATTTTTGATAACATAATTGTATTCAAATTGACTTTCCTTATTTACTTCAACTCTAGATCTAACAGTGGCTATAAAATTATTTGCTTTTGTGAAAGGCCATGAAGGATATGTTTCGGGTGAAGGGGCAAGAGGCGAATCAGGCCAATGACCATATGTACTTCTGTTCCAGCTATATACTAATTTATTTATTAGCACTTCCCCACTAGTAACTACAGAATCTTCTGAACAAATTATTTCATTGACTCCATCTCCATTTAAATCGACATATTGAAATCCACTATTACTCACAATATAAGAATCTTCGTCACCTTGATTTATAAATTTACCATTTTCCCCATCCCAACTTATTATATTTAAATAATAATAATCAAAGCCACCGTTAAATTCTCTATCCCACCAATAAAATAATATATCAACTTTTCCATCATTGTTAATGTCAAATGTTCCATCAAAATGTCCACCTGCATTGAAATTTCCTACAATTGGTGCCGAAAGCCAGATGATACTTTTATTTTTATATACCCCAATAAAATAATTTACATCTGCAGTATCTTGAAAGGAACCAACCGGAAACATGCTGAACAAAGCACATCCCTCTAAAGTATTATAAGGATCACTGAAATCTGGATAAAATTCTTTTTTTGCATAATCAATTACAATTGTTTTATCAATTGAATAGTCACTACCATATTGCGAGTTAAATAAAGTTTGTATTTCGGTTTTTATACTATCTTTAAAATTATTTTCAGACTGACAGTATATATTTTCAACTAAAAAAATAATTAAGAAAAAAATATTTGCTTTATTCATTTTTATATCCCTTAATCTCTTTAATATTATTTCACTCAAAATTTATTGTTATTCATTTGGTAAATAATTATTAGAAAACCGAAGCACTTTCTTTGCATATACTCGGTTATCATATCTCACAAAGTATTTTTGTTTCTTTCCCCTAGTTTTTGCATAACCGCCATTAAATGCATTTAATGTTATTTCCATCATCCTCTCAAAACCAAATTTCCAATTGCATTGTGTTTTATCACCTTGCAGCATTATTTCTTTATGTAAATCTTCTTCCATAGTGGTTGCTCCATAAGTCAGCGAAATAATTTTATCATTGAGATTTTCTGGACAGTGCATGGCATCTTTTTCATAATCCCGTTCATCTACTGCTGTTGTATATAATACTTGCATTAATCCATAAGACGATGCAATTCTAGTTTGTGCAATTTCATCCATATTATTAAGCCAAATATCTTTTAAGAATCTATTTGTAAAATTTTTAGCTATTTTATCAGCAAATGCTTTAGAAATTCTGTAAATCCAACTATCATGATTATATATTTTATCTATGCGAGAAAGCCATTCTTTTTTAGTCTCTGAAAATTTTTCATCATATTTAGATTGTAAACCATCAGGCCAAAATTCTGAGCCATCTGGAAACTTTGGTGGATAAGAATCACTCATTGCGTTAGAGTTTATATATTTACAATTATTATAAAATAAATTCCAAATTGTCTTTCCTCCATAATGAAGTGCCCAATATTCATGAAATCCATTTATATTTGTAAATATATTAGTGTGTTTCTCAGGTAAACCGGGGTCTCCAATATCGGTTCCTGATTTTATCCAGTACATAAAATTATCATCTACCCAATTATTATGTATATTTGAATTTAAAGCTTCAAAAAACGGTTCCCACCTATATGCATTTTGAAATAAACTCTCCTTTTGTATGTCCCCTTTAATTATTTGAGGGGGGATACCATGTTCACCTGCATATTTAATTATTAATTCATCAAGATTATATGAATTTCCTTCTACATCTTTCATATTACTCTTATCTGCACCAATAGATGGTGGTTTTATAACTTTTAAGGTTAACTCTGTAGTTTTGTTGTTTAATGTGGAAGTTAATTTAACAGAATATGTATTATTATAAATTTCTTGTGTTTCGTCATCAATTTTTTCTTTCCAGTACCTTCCAATTACACGAATCATTCCGTTTAAATCATCATTATTACCAATTTTATCAGAAAATTTTTTCATGCAGATAAAACCATTAGAATTAAATAGAGGATATTTCTTTTCCCAGTATATAGCCGGTTTTTCTCCTTCTTTTAAAGATGATACCGGATTATCTCCCCAAACATCTTCTTTTATCCAATTCCACCCATCTCCGGCACTTGTAGGAAATTCAGGTATTTCACCATATTTGACCGGTATCTCTTCAATTTTAATTTCTTTTAATACTCCGCCTTCCTCTTTTTTCTTAACACCGAAGTATTTCGTTTCACCTAGAAGTATTTCATTTTGCTTTTTTTCGGTTATTTTAACCACCCTGTCATCCTTTGTTTGCATCATTCCGCCAAAACAATAATTCATCTCCATCTCGTTCTCAATGGATTTATGACCATTTTCTTTCACTGCGAAATTATTGTTCTGCTTTTCTCTTTCAACTGCTGCATCAGGCAATTGATAAACAAATTTTCGGCTATTTGCTTTACTAATCGAGATATTCTCTAGAGATTTCAGGGAATCCTCCTTTTGAGTTATTTTTCCTGCTGAAATCCCTCCTTCTATCAAACCAATCCTCAATTTTATTAAAAGACTATCGGCTTCCAAACTATCTGCTGCAACGAATTTTATTGGCTGAGGTACATCATAAAAATATTTACCGAGACTATCGCCAATAAGTATTTCTCCACCTTCGCACCCCTCCGCTATTCCTATTTCGAATGTCCGCCAGTCCGGAAGATCAATTATTTCCCCGTTAGAATATTGGTACTTTAAAATTATTTTAGCAGTATCACCGGGCTGAATTTCCGGCTTATCAATGTCTGCTAAAAGCCCACTTATTATTGGGGGCTTATCATTATATTCGACAGAAAACTCAATTTCTGCTGTTCCAAGCCCCAGATCTGATGGAGTAAATAATATTTTTACCAACCCGGGGTTATTACTATCCGGCTGCACTCCATCTGCAACAAATGAGAACCTATTTATTACATTTATTCCCGAAAACCCCATTTCACTTTCTATATTACTAAAATAGTTGCCTGATTGACCGGTATACTTATCGTAAATGTTTCCATACTCCTGGCCTTGGAGTATTTCGACGGAAAATTTAACCCACGATGGTAAATAACCTCCGCAATCACAATGGGGTTCAGCATATGCTTCTAAACTAAAATCTTTTCCATAATAATGTTGCACATTAGATGCGAATGCCTCTAATTCCATATTAGGTATTTCGACTAAAGTATGATAATTTATCACTGAAATTGTGGTTGTTTCATCTGGTGCAATCATAGTTTGTTTCACAGTCATAACAATTTCTGTTCCCGGAGGTGTGTCCCGTATTATTTCAAGCTGATATCTTGCTAAGGTGTCTCTTTCATATGTACCGCAAGGGGAGATAAACCAATCACCTGTACCAATTAAATCTTTTCCTGATACATTGAGCAGAGTGTCGCCTATTGTCTCTGCCGATGTAATTTCACCTGTTTGAGAATTATATCCTCCTAATTTTCTTATATAACAATAATCTTTCCCCTGGGTAATAATAATATCGTAAATGCACTGGGAGTCAAATGCATAAAAAAAAGTGTTCCTTTGTTTATTGAAAAGCTGCTGGAAAGGGTCAAGAAAAAAACCTCTTCCATTCCATACCACCTGCCAGGGATTATAATAATCCATCGATCTTATATATGGCCCGCATGGTGTAAATTCGGGAGACTGGTAATCGAGAACCTTTGCATCCGGATTTATATTCACTTTCTCTTTTATTATTACTTGCGAAAAAGCTTTGCCTGAAATAAAAAATATCATTAATACGACAGCAGGTAATACTCTCCTCATTTCGCCCCTCTCAATATTTTATGAAAAATATTATTCCCTTACATAGAGTTGCTTAAGTGTGAGTCTCTTTTTGTCTTTGTTTGCTAATCGGTATCTTCCCTGAGTTACCTTTTAAAGCTTTAAGGGGTCGTTTTCGGTTGGGACTGCTTCAAAGGATTTAAATTGTTGATTTCAATATTTGTATTTGAAAATTAAAAGTCAAGTTAATGATAAAATTTTTTAAAAAAATTTACTATGAAGGTAAATATTTTTTTGCCCCTATTAATATTTATTGGGAAGACTTGTAATCGATAGAAAAAATTTATACAAGTTTCTCCTGTATTAATTAAATGCAGATTAATCACTGTCCGGATTAAGCCTGGCTCTATCACTTTTCTTTAATCCCCTAACAACCAACTCGTAAGAATCATCTATCCAGTTAAGTATTTCTTTATTCGGTACTGAGCCGTCTAAAATAACAGTATTCCAGTGCGTTTTATTCATGTGATAACCTGGTGTAACAGATGAGTATCTTTCCCTTAATTCGACTGCGTTTTCAGGATCGCATTTGATGTTAATGCTGACAGGATATGACAGACTTGCTAATAAGAACATCTTTCCCAACACTTTATAAACCGGCGTATCCCCGCCAAAGGGAAATTCTTCTGCAACACCTTTCTTCTTTAAACAATGATTCCTGATGGTTTCTAAGTCCAATTTCCTCAATCCTATTCGGTTTATGTTAAGTCAAAAATCAATAGGTTTTTGAATTTTGACTTTTAAATTATTTACTCTTCTTATCAATCCACCTTGCGGCATCTTTAGCAAAATAAGTAAGGAACATATCCGCACCGGCACGTTTGATTGCTGTTAATGATTCGATCATAACCCGTTCTTCATCGATCCAGCCATTTAATGCAGCGGCTTTTATCATTGCATATTCCCCGCTTACCTGGTATGCAGCGGTAGGCATTCCAAATTTATCTTTCACCTGCCTGATGATATCAAGATAAGGCCCTGCCGGCTTAACCATAACTATATCGGCGCCTTCTTCAATATCCTCTTCAACTTCACGTAAAGCCTCAAGTGAATTTGAAATATCCATCTGATGAGAACGCCTGTCGCCGAATGCAGGTGCCGATTCGGCAGCATCTCTGAACGGCCCATAGTATCCGGATGAATATTTAGCGGCATAACTTATTATTGGAGTTTTGATATATCCTTTTTCATCTAATGCTTTTCGTATTGCTGCAATCCTGCCGTCCATCATGTCGCTTGGAGCAACTATATCTGCACCGGCTTCAACGTGGGATATGGATTCTTTTACCAGCAGTTCAACAGTCTCATCATTTAATATTTCTTCTCCTTTTAATAATCCGCAATGACCATGTGAAGTATATTCACATAAACAGACATCTGTAATTACCAATAAATTTTTAACTTCCGATTTAATTGCTTTAACAGCTTTTTGTATTATTCCATCCGGGGCATATGCTTCTGAACCCCTTTCATCCTTATGCTCCGGGATTCCGAACAGTATAACCGCAGGTATTCCCAGTGATTCAACTTCTTTACATTCTTTGACTAATTCATCAACGGATAATTGAAAAACCCCCGGCATAGATTTAACAGGTTTCTTAACTTTTTCACCCGGTACGGCAAATAGGGGATATATAAAATCATTTTTAGATAATTCGGTTTCCCGGACCATATCTCTTAAAATAGGATTATATCTTAATCTTCTTAATCTTTTAGTTGGATAGTTTGCCATTGTTTACTCCTGGTAAAAATTTATAATTTATAATTAACAACCTTTATAATTTCAACACAATCATTTAATAAACTTTCATATTCATCTTTAGAAAGAATTTCAGTATTGAAAAATAATTTAAGCCGGAATTCAGTTTCATATGCTTCTTTTAAACTTATTCTTAATTCGTTTCGAAAGTCCGTTTTGCTTGCTGCAGCCCTGCGATTCAGCAATATTGGCTCCAATCGAAGTTCCGGATTTAAGCAATTGTTAATTGTTAATTATTTTCATCCTCTCCGCAGTCACTGCTGCATTCTTAATACAATCACCCACAGAAATTCCGCCCCGGTAATTTCCCGATAAAAATATTCCCGGATTATCTTTTTCAAATTCTGCAAAATACTTTTCATGCTCAATATAACCAACGTTATACTGCGGTATAGCTTTGTTCCAGTATCTGTATATAATATAAGTCGGCTCCGCATCTATTTTCATTATTGATTCGAATTCACTCCGGGCTTTATTAAAAAGAATTTCTTTATCAATATTGCCGATTTCAGGGTTCCTGGCACCGCCGATAAATAGTGTGAAAGATGCCTGCCCTTGCGGTGCACGGTTCGGAAATAAAACCGAACTCCATATTGCGCCGAGAAAAGATTTCTTTTCTTTTGCAGGGATCAAAAATCCAAACCCATCAAGCGGCTGCTTGATATCTGTTTCATTATATCCTAAATAAAGAACCAGCACCGGCGGGTAATATATATTATTTAAGTGATCGGATAATTTTTCATCAATCGGCTTAAATATTTCTGAAGCGGAATATGCCGGCAGTGTAGAGAGAACAGCATCACATTCCACCGATTCTTCCTGGTTTCCGCTTTTATATTTTACTGTAAAACCATTCGTCTTTTTTTTGATTGAATCCACCTCTGCAGAAGTAATTACTCTGCTCTCCAGATATTTTGCAATAGCAGAAGGGAAAGCCTGCATTCCATCTTTAAATGAAAACATCTTTGCACTCTGCTTTGATTTCTCGGCTCTCCGCTTTCTCTCTCTTATGCTTTTAATTGTACCGACAATTAGTCCTCCGTATTTTTCCTCGAGTTCATATAATTTTGGGAATGCCGATTTAACACTTAAATCTTCGGGATTCCCGGCATAAACTCCTGCTACAAAAGGATTAATCGCATAATCGAGAAATTCTTTCCCAAGTCTTCTTTTTACAAAATCTGCAATACTCTGGTAATAACCATCTTTAGATCGTCCGATAAAAGGCTCCGCCATTAATCTTAGCTTTGCAGAACCGGAAAATAATTTTGTCTTTAAAAAAGCAGGCGGGCTCATCGGAAGAGGATATAGCTGATTATCTCTTAAAATATATCTTTTATTCCCTTTTTTGTTTGCATAGACCATCTGGTCCTGCAAACCCAGCTCTTCAACCAGTTGTTTTATCAGCGGAGTAGTTTCTAACCCGCTGTTCGGTCCGCGGTCAAATAAAAAATTATTCTCATAAACAGATTCCATAGAGCCGCCGACTTCTTTTTTCTTTTCAATAACCTTTACATCGAAACCGCTTTTATTTAACAAATAGGCGGTGGCCAATCCTGATATTCCTGCACCAAGAATAACTATTTTTTTTGAAGACATATTATTCTTTATTAAAATCCTTAACACTTTCTTTATGAAATTTTCTACTCCCGTCTTTTACAAACTGCACCATAGCTTTTGCATTTTCCGGTTCGATATCGGGAAGGATCCCGTGGCCAAGATTAAAAATATGCCCGTTCCCTTCGCCGAATGAATTTAGAATTCTCTCTACTTCGCATTTGATAGCATTTTTATTAGCATATAATGCCGTAGGATCCATGTTGCCCTGCAGTGCGACTTTGCTCCCTATTTGATCCCTGACTTCCCCGATATCCATAGTCCAATCGAGGCTGATTACATCGGCTCCGCAATTTGCCAGCTCATTTAATTTATAATGAACTCCTTTAGAAAAAACTATCACAGGTTCATTATTCCTTTTTATATTTCCGATAACTTTTGAAATATATTCAAGAGAAAATTCTTTAAAATCATGCGGGGAAAGGATTCCGCCCCAGGTATCAAAAATTTGGACGGCATCGGCACCGGATTGAATTTTGGCAGAAAGATAGTCCGAGACTGCAGAAGACAATTTATCCAATATTTTATGAGCCAGCGAAGGATTATTATAGATCAGCTTTTTAACATTAGAAAAGCTTTTAGAACCTTTTCCTTCAACCATGTAAGTCATAAGAGTCCATGGCGAGCCGCTGAATCCGATCAACGGGACTCTATTATTCAGTTCTCTTTTGGTTAATGAAATTGCATCCATTACATACTTAAGATCTTTTAAAGGTTCAATCCGTTTTAAGGATTTTAGATCTTCTTCATTTCTAATGGGATTCGGAAAAACCGGCCCTTTACTTTCAATTAGCTCAAGCTCCATACCCATTGCTTCAGGTATCACCAATATGTCGGAAAAGATTATTGCTGCATCAACTCCTATAATATCAACCGGCTGTATTGAAACTTCGGAAGCAAGTTCCGGGGTTTTGCAAAGAGTAAGGAAATCGGCTTTTTCCCTGACGGCTCTATATTCGGGAAGATACCTGCCAGCCTGCCTCATAATCCAGACTGGTGTTCTTTCGACCGGTAATCGTTTGCATGCCCGCAGAAATAAATCGTTTTTTAAGGTCACATTATCTCTCTTTTAAAATTTATACTTGACAATTAACAATTTACAATTGTTACTTATTCATTGTTAATTGATAATTTATTTATTATAATATTCCACAATAGCCTTAGCCAGCCCGCTTAATGTATATTCCTTAGGAATTATGTTAACATTAACATAATGGCTGTCAATTGCTGCCCGGGTAGTTGGACCTATTGCTGCAACATCAAAATTTTTAAAATATTTAACGGGATTATTTATTTTTAGAATTTCCAGAAAATTCTCAAATGTAGATGGACTTGTAAATATAAACAGATCCGGTTTGCTGTTTTTAAGAATTTCAATATACTTTGCCACTTTATCTTCGGGGGGAATAGATACATTGTAAACCGGTGCGGCTTTAATTACTGCACCCAGCTTTTCCAGACCTTCCGGGAGCTCCTCCCTTCCGATTTCGGAACGGGGGATAAAAACTACTTTATCTTTAAGATTAAATCCGGAAAGCTCCTCCACAACTCCTTCACTGCTGAATTTCTGAGGAATAATATGAACAGGAATATTATACCTGCTGCAGACAGCAGCTGTCTTATTCCCGATCGCAGTAACCTTTAATTCGCTGTAATCCAGCGTTAAATTTAAATCGGAACATCTCCTTACAAACATTTTGACAGAATGAGCAGAAGTAAAGATAATAAAATCCATTTTAGTTCTGCTTTTTACAATTTTATCAAATTCCTTCCAGCTGCTTGGAGGTACAATATCAAGAGTAGGAAAAGTAATAACATTTGCCCCAAGCTCTTTAAATATTTCGGATGATTCTTTTGATTGTTCAACTGCTCTAGTTATTACAATTGTCTTATTAAGTAATGGCAAATTAGAATTCCCGTTTAAATCGGAAATAAGTCCGTGAAGGATAAAATCATATAATTTTTGTTTTTCATTGAATATCTTTTCTTCCGAATAATTATTCTCGATAGCCCTGTAAACGGTTCCGTAAATGCTTCCCAGAATTAAATCTACAGCAAAATCATCTTTTATTTCTCTAAATAAATGTTCGGAAACTCCGTTAAATATTATATCGCGAAAAATATTCTTGATTTCATTTTCCAAAGTTATAAGGTTATCGCAAAACTTCTGCTCTTTATTCAAAGTTTCTTTTCTGAATATCAAAAAGAAATTTCGGTTTGCCATCATAAAAGAATAAAGAGTAACAACAAAAGCTTTAAGCGCACCGATTGTACTCCCTTCTGAATTAATTCTCTCTTTTAATAATGAAGTTAATTTCTCAAGCCGGTTCTGCATTATGGAAAAGTAAAGGTCTTCCTTGGAATTGAAATAGTTATAAACAGTTCCTTTGGCAACCGACACAAGCTTAGCCACATCCTCCATCATTACTTCATGATAGTTTTTCCGCGAAAAGAGTTCCGCTGCCGCATCAATAATTTTTTCGCGCTTCAGCTTCTTTTTATTTTCTTTCTTCTGGACTGTCATCATTTAGCTATCTTATCATAATCTTACTAATCATAATCTTAATCTCACTCTTAATCCTAATCCTTTATAGATCAGAGATAAAATTACAGTTAAGCAATCAATAAATTTTATTTTATTCTTACAGTCTTAAATATTTCATCAAGGATTTCTTTGGCACCTGAATTAAGCAGCTTATCAGCCAATTCTTTTCCTAATTTTTCAGCTTCTGCTTTTCTCCCGGAAATATCATCCCTGATTGCCGTCTTACCGTCAACCGATCCGACATAAGCTTTCAGGTAGAGCTCATCTCCTTTTATTTCGGTATAAGTACCTATCGGGACCTGGCAGCCTCCTTCCAGGGTTCTCAGCAGAGATCTTTCTGCAAGCACTGCAAATAAGGTTTCCTGATCATGGACAGACTTTAAAATCTCTCCGGTTTCATTATCCGATTCCCTGATTTCTATCCCGAGAGCACCCTGCCCGACTGCAGGCAGAATTTCATTTTTGTTTATAATGGAAGATATATTCTTTTCCAGACCAAGCCTTTCAACTCCGGCCCGGGCAAGGATAATGGCATCCCATTCCGAATCCAAAAACTTTTCTATCCGGGTAGGAACATTCCCTCTTAATTCAATAACATTTATATCAGGACGAAGGTTAAGGAGCTGGCTTCTGCGTCTTAAAGAACCGGTAGCAACTATGCCGTTTTTCTTAATGGTTTTTAATGTAACATCCTTCTCTTTTGCAATTAATACATCTTCAGCCGGATGCCTTTTAGTTACAGCACCTAATTTTAAACCTTCCGGCAGCTGAGTTTGGAGATCTTTCAAGCTGTGGACAGCAATATTAATCTTTTTGATTAAGAGCTCATGTTCCAGCTCTTTAGTAAACAGGCTTTTGTCCCCGATCTTTGAAAGAGCTACATCGGTTATTTTGTCCCCTTTGGTTTTTATGATTTTTATTTCGACAGAGATATTCTTATTATATTTTTCCAGTTCGCCTTTTATAAACTCAGCCTGCCATAGTGCAAGCTCACTTCCTCTTGATCCGATGATAAATTTATTTTTCAAATATCTTTTCCTTCTTTTGTTTCATCTTTGTCATCAATTTTATTATTGCCGATTCCGAATAAATCTCTCAGCAGACTCATTTTTATTGTTGTTTCATCAACGCTGTTATTTGACTGGTTCAGCTTCCTGAGCTCTAGAGTCGGGTGATGAAGTATCTTATTTATTATCCTTTTAGTTACAATCTCCAGCTTCTCCTGGTCTTCCGATGAAAAACGGTTTTTATTTTTGTCCACTTCTTCTGCTCTTACAGCTTCAAAATAATCACGTAAATCTTTAATTGTGGGTGCGACTTCAAGGGAATTATACCATTCCATAAAATTATCAACTTCTTGACTGATAATTTGTTTTACCTTTGGTATTTCGTTTTTTCTTTTCTCAAGATTTTGTTCAACTATAATATTTAACGAATCAATATCATTGTAAAAAACATAGTCGATTTCTTTTGAAGCCGGATCAATATCGCGCGGGATGGCTATATCCATCAGCACCATATTTGCATAATTTCTTTTCTTCATTGCCGCTTTTATATCATCTTTAGTAAGTATCAAGTTCTCTGAGCTGGTAGCGCTAATAACTATATCATACTCATACAGGTATTCCTTAAAATTAGTAAAGGGAAGAATCTTAGCATTTAATTTTTGAGCAACTTTTTCGGCACGTTCGATAGTTCTATTTGTAACAGCGAGCTTCCCGATGCCTCTTTCCATAAGATGCTTGGCTGCAATTTCTCCAGACTCACCGGTACCTATTACTAAGGCGGATTTTTTTCCGAGACTGGAGAATATTTTCTCGATTAATTGGACTGCAGCATAACTCACAGTTACGGCACCTTCGCTTATTTCCGTTTCGGTAATTGCCCTTTTCCCTGTTTTAACCGCAAAATCGAAAAGTCTTTTCATTAAAAACCCGGCAAAGTGAAGGTTTTCAGATAATTGAAATGAATCTTTAACCTGGTGATAGATCTGGTTATCGCCTACTAAAAGTGAATCTATCCCGGTAATTACTTCAAATAGATGGGTAATGGCTTCACGCGAGAATAAATTTTTAAAGTGCCCCGGTTTTATATCATTTACTGATTTGATGCTTTGAATAGAATTGAGGATATCGGAATATTCCAGTTCTTGCTTTACGGGTATGCCGTAAATTTCCGTCCTGTTGCATGTTGAAATTACCAGACCTTCATTAAATAAATTTCCTTTTGTTTTTTCAACAAACCGTCTGATCTCATCATCGCCGAAAAAAAGCGCTTCACGTAACTCTATCGGTGCGGTATTATGATTTATAGAAACTGCAAATAAATTCATATCCTACTTATAAGCATATCTTTAATAAAAAGAATGAAAGCTTTTAGATAAAAAGTTAGTTATTGTTGTTGATAAAATTGCCAGCACAAAACCAATAATTGATAAGAAAATAACTTTTTTACCCCGCCATTTACCAAATATTTTGCTTAAGATACCTGCACCATATAACATCCAGACCAAAGCCGTCCCGATGAGTTTCGGATCAGCATAGGAAAAATTCGGAAATGCTTTCGGAAGCCAGATAATGCCTATTATTATTGCAACAGAGAGGAGAACAAAACCAATTACCGCAGAATAAAAACTTAATGTTTCGAGGACTTCAAGGTTAGGAAGACGGTTAAAAATTAATCCGAACTTGTTTAATTTTATTTCTTTATAAAGTATTAAATATAATAAACCATAAACAGCTGAAATAGAAATTCCGGCATATCCTAGTAAAGCACTAAAAACGTGGAAACCCAGCAGGTGATTCCTTAAAACCTCTTTGACTTCAACAACATCCTGGATGAAAAATGTTGATATAACCTGGAATAAGATCGATATTATTATTATGAAAGGTCCTGTTCCCCGGATATCGGTGACTAATTCTAAAATGAAATAGGCAAAGCTTACGGAAAAAGCCAAAACGGTAAATATTTCAAAAACATTTGTTATAGGGGGATGATCAAAATAAATGGTCCTTAATATTAAATAAATTGCATGTGCCAGCAGAGTTAGAAAGAGAAAAAGTCTTTTTGAATGAATAAATCTTTTCCCTCCTTTTGTAAAATCGTATGAATAAATACTAAAAGTAATTATATAAAGGAAAGGGAGCAGAATATTAAGTGAATCTATAAATGATTTCATTTTTCATAAATTATTGACTAATGGTAGCAAAATTATGGAAAACAGTAATAAAGAACAATGTAAATTTGAACCAGTTAGTCAGAGATTAATAATTACGGTATTAAAATAATTTTTGTTATTTATTCGAAAGTATCTGTTGCCTCTGTGGTAATACAGGGAGTGTGTTTAAGAAAAACATCGTAGATGTTTAATTTTTGTAGAAATTAAAATGAAAGATTCAAAGGAGATCTTCGTAGATGATCCATAAGAAATATTTTTATGTTTGCACATTATTTAATATTTAAAGATTACCGGAAAAATAATTATCCTCTGTTGCCTCTGCGTTTTCTCTGTTTCCTCTGTGGTAATATAGGGATGTGTTTAGGAAACATATCGTAGAGAGATGATCTTATTGAATTATTTTATTCGATTGTTAAAATGACATACAATTTGAGAGAGACCGGTCGACGGCCGCCAGATAGCCTTCAGATAACCGCCAGATAACCGGCTGTAGACCGGGTAAGATCGAGATAGAAATCTTTATATTATTGCAAGATTTCAAAGAAAACGGATTATACCCAATATTTCATAAAATTTAAATTTGCCATCTTGGCAAAGATCAAAAACGTGTATTCTATACCTGGATTGATTACTTATGATAGAATTAATCCCTATTTTAAAGAGTGAATATAATGGATTATGCCGGGCACTGCCGGCAGGCAAAGAAGCCCAATTATTTTTTCTGAACAAATGTCCAACAGAAGAATCCTATTTACAAATTTATTTTCGCTAAGCGGGATACAGGCGGTAAATTACATTATCCCCGTTTTAGTCATTCCTTATGTAGTTAGAATAATAGGACCGGATTATTACGGTCTTGTAAATTTTGCGCAGGCATTTGTACTCTATTTTGTGCTGATTGTTAATTACGGGTTTGATTTCAGTGCAACAAGGGAAATCTCTGTAAATAGGGAGAACAAAGAAAAATTATCAATTATTTTTTCTTCTGTAATGCTGGCTAAAGCCGCACTGTTTCTTATTTCACTAATGATCTTCCTCCCTTTAATAATCTTAGTTCCCAAATTTAACCATGATATTGAATTATTTATTTTTGCATACCTGATGATTATTGGAAATATTTTTCTTCCAATCTGGCTGTTCCAGGGACTTGAGAAATTAGCACGTTTATCTGTTTTTAACTTAATTATAAAAACAGTTTATGCGGTGTCTATCTTTTTTTTTATAAAAGAAAAAGAAGATTTTTTGCTAATTCCTTTAATACTGTCAGTCTCGCAGGTGGCGGTAGGTGCCGCGGCTTTTCTTTATTCAATAAAAGTATTTAATATTTCTCTCCTGTTTCCCGGAATTGAAGAAATAAAAAGGACCCTTAAAGATGGCTGGAACTTATTCCTATCGGCGGTTTCAATTAATTTATATACAACCAGCAATATTGTTATACTCGGATTGTTCAGCACAAATTTAAGTGTCGGCTATTTTTCTGCGTCAAATAAAATTATAAGCGTTGTTCAGGCGCTGCTGCTGGGACCGATGAACCAGGCTTTCTTTCCAAGAATAAGCAGCATTATTAATCATTCAAGAAGCGAGGGGATCGCTTTCTTAAAAAAGCTGACGTTTGCCGCAGGAGTAATATTGTTAATAACTTCTGTTTCAATTTTTATATTTTCTGATTTAATTATAAGAATAATTTTCGGAAGTAAGTTTACTGATGCTGCAGTCTGTTTAAGGATAATGGCATTTTTGCCTTTTATTATCGGATTGAGCAATGTATTTGGTGTACAGGGAATGCTTAATTTAAAAATGGATAAGCAGTTTTTATTGTTAACGTTTATAGGTGCTTTAATAAGTATAGTTTTAAATTTGATACTTGTCCCCGTGTATTACGAAAACGGTACGGCGGTCTCCTGGCTGATAACGGAAATTTTTATAACGGTTTCATTCTTTGTTGTTTTATTAAAAAAGAGGATAAACCTTTTTGATTGGAAATACTTTAAGACTTATTTGTCGGGATTAAAATTAAAATAAGTTTATAAATCCTCGAATTGAGGTAAATATTTTATTATAAGGCTGTCCAAAAAATAATTATTTCCAGGAAATAGAACACAGATGACACTGATTTAAACTGATTTACACTGATTTTTAATTGCCCCATTATTGTAGATAAAATAAAAGATAATAAAGGAAGATCTTGTAGAAGATCTATAAAATCTATTAAAATTGATTCTGATAAATTAAATCTTTGTTTATAAATCCTCTACGAGGATTAAATTTATGGGTGTTTTTGGTTTTTGTTACAATAATAGAACCTCTACGAGGTTCCGGAAATAATTTGAGTATATATAAGCATTTAATTGAGATAAATATTTTATAGTGATAAAACATCGTAGATGTTTAATTTTTGTAGAAATAAAATAAAAGATTTAAGGGATGATCTTCGTAGAAGATCAATAAGAAATATTTTTTTGTTTGCACATTATTTAATATTTAGAGATTACCGGAAGAATAAATCATCCTCTGTTGCCTCTGCGTTTTCTCTGTTACCTCTGTGGTAATATAGGGGCTGTGTTTAAGAAAAACATCGTAGATGTTTAATTATTGTAGATAAAATAAAAGAAGATCTTCTGTTCATTTTTAATTTTTAATTGATAATTTTAAAGCCGAAGACAGAGCAAATTTTACATTATGTATGATTATTTAATTGTCGGGGCGGGTTTCGCCGGTTCCGTATTTGCGGAAAGAATCGCAGGTGAGCTGAATAAAAAGGTGCTCATAGTTGACAAGCGGAGCCATATAGCAGGCAATGCTTTTGATTTTTACAATGAAGATCAAATATTGATGCATAAATACGGGCCGCACTGGTTTCACACAAACAATAAAAAGGTTTTTGATTATTTATCTCAATTCACTGAATGGCGCTTTCACGAGCACAGGGTAAAGTCAAGCATTAACGGTAAACTCTATCCTTTCCCTATAAACCGGGATACATTAAATATGCTTTACGGCCTGAATTTGAAAACTGATGATGAAGCTGAGGCTTATTACAACACCGTAAGAATAAATTTTAAAAACATAAGAAACTCGGAAGAGATGGTTTTGAACCTTGTGGGTGAAGATTTATTTAATAAATTTTACAAAGTTTATACGATAAAGCAATGGGGAATTGAAGCCAGAGACCTTGCACCGAGTGTTACAGCAAGGATCCCGGTAAGGAGAAACAGGGACGATCGTTATTTCACCGATACTTACCAGGGAATCCCGGCGAACGGGTATACTGAAATGTTTAACAGAATGCTCGGCAATAAAAATATAACCTATTGTTAAATACTGATTATAAAGAGATAGCTGATTCGGTAAAATTTAATGAAATGATATACACCGGTCCGATCGATGAATTTTTCGGGTTTATATTCGGCAGACTCCCTTACCGTTCTCTAAGATTTGAGCATGAGACACTTGACCGGGAATTTTACCAGGAATGCCAGCAGGTTAATTTCTCTAATGATTTTGATTTTACAAGGATAGTAGAATGGAAGCATGCAACCGGTCAGAGGCATCCCAAAACTACAATTACAAAAGAGTATGCTCTGCAGGCAGAAGAGGGGATGGACAAATATTACCCAATCCCGCGTGATGAAAATATGGAACTTTACAGCAAATACCGGGAAGAGGGGAATAAATTAAAGTCTGTTATTTTTTGCGGAAGACTCGCAGATTACAAGTATTATAATATGGACCAAGTAACGGCGAGGGCACTGAGTATGTTTGAGAAAGAGATAAAAAAATAGATATGGACCCAATTTGAAGGACTAAAACCAATTGAATTACCTCAGATTCCCTTCAATCCTCTGGTATCTGTTTTAATGCCCAATTACAATTACACAGACTATATTAGCGACGCAATAGATAGTGTATTAAATCAGACTTATACGAATTGGGAATTAATTATTTGCGATGATGGCTCTACTGACAATTCAATTGAGGTTATAAAAGGTTATTGCAAAAATGATAATAAAATAATTTTAATCGCAAAACAAAATGGCGGCCAAGCATCAGCATTAAATGAAGCATATAAAAATGCAAAAGGCGAAATTATTTCTATTCTAGATTCGGATGATATTTATTTGCCAGAAAAATTAGAGAAAATAGTCATCGCTTTTTGTAATAATCCCAACTCAGGACTCTGTATTCACAGGTTATTACCTGTAGATATAAATTTTAATCCCATCAATAAACCTTTACCTGTTTTTCTTTCAAGTGGATTTGTTGCCAGGCAGGCAATTTTAAA
>CAWAJW010000015.1:0-1461628 GCA_963782475.1 uncultured Bacteroidota bacterium | reverse complement strand
GGGGTTTAGATTCTTTACAACGGAAACTTATTTACCCGAAGGAAGCATTAAATAAAAAGATTGAAGGTAAAGTTTATGTAAAAGCTCTCATCGATACTTTAGGCAATCCCATTTGCACTGAAGTTGTTAAAGGCATCGGATTTGGATGTAATGAAGAAGCGATAAGATTAATTCAAATGGCTAGATTTACACCAGCGATTCAACGTAATAAGAAAGTAACTATACCAATAATAATTCCAGTAAGATTTAATTTACCTGAAAAATAATTCTAATTTTTGAAATCCTTTAATCTTTTTAATTTTTTAATAGGTCAAAATCCCCTTCATTCAAGATTATATCTCTTCTTGAAATATTCCTTACTAAACTGTACTCCCATATCCTTCAATATTTTATCTCTTTCTGCAGTTTGAGGTACAACTGATTCTTTCTTATTCAGCTTAACTCGAGGCGAAGGAATATTTCCATAATTCAGTATAGTATAATAACTCAGTAAAGTATTAAGCGCTTTCTCTATGATTTTCTTATCCGTAATTCCAAGATAGTTCAGCATATCCTTATGAATCTCTGCAGCTTTATAAGAACCAACTTTATCAGTTTCAGTAGTTAACGTAACAGTAAGCACTGCCTTTGATATTTCCTTATTATGAAAGCTTACAAGATTATTATACAATCCTCCAACATTGTAGCTCGGTGATTCTTTTATTTCAATTTCCTTTCCATCTTCAAATATTGAAATCGAATCTTTCACCATTTGAGTTAAATCTTCAAGAAGTGCATCTTTCTCAGCTTGTGTTGCTCCCGAAGCATATCTTCCAATAAGGTAAGGCATTCCAAATCTTTCCATCATTAGCTGCCAGTATTCAATTCCGCCTCTTTTGAAAGTAACCGGCCAATAGCATCGTGACAATACTTTCTCACCATAAGGATTAGTATAAGTTGATTGATATTGAGCCAATAAAAATTTATAGTCCGGCAGCTTTTCCCCCTCTTCGAATAAATAATATCCATGCACTTTCTTTCGCAGCATCAATTCATTCTGCCGGTTGAATATAAACCATTCCTGAGGTTTCCCGATTACATCAACAGGATAAATCTCATCACCTTCAGCTTTCCACACAATCTCACCGACAGAAAATCCAAACAAAACCGCATCAAGAATATTGCTCATTATATCACCCAACGGAAGATCTCTCATTATTTCAATAGCTCTTTGCTTCACCTCAGGATATTTCTTCTGTTCATATTCAACCTCCCAGCCCATCTGCATAACCTGCATTTTTCGCTGCTGTATCGTAGCCATCAAATGAGCATCACTCAGTAAGTCTCTAAGAATCGCATAATCATAATTATTATCTGCCAGAATCTTATCCGGGTCAGGAAGAGCAGTAAACAACTGCTCATAAACTGCCATCTTATCCCTTGTGGCAAAATCGCTCAGTAATGATATCTTATTATATTTTTTCATTTCTTTTATTTTGGATTGTGTTTCAAATTACATTCACATTAATTGTAGAATTTCTTCTCACCTTACTTATTGACTTTATTTTTTCTTATGCTAAATTCGTTCTTAGAAGTTTGATAATTAATTTTGTCAAATTTCAGATTCTAAAATTCATTAGTTTGAATTTTGGAATTGTGATTGGATGGAAAAGTACTTAGACTCAATAATCTAACGAACACCATCCAATCTTTTATATTAAAAAGTTTTTATGGTTTCGATTCCCGAACCAAACCTTTTACAACTTTCCCCGGATTATGGGGAAGGTTGTGTTGAGGTTCTGAACCTTCGATATTTATTCAACACTTTCCTTCTTTCTACATGTGTAATTGGTTCTTTACTTAACGTTTTCTTTCCCTTTGCATTGTTCAGGAATTGAGAAATACTATCCACAATATCATCAAACTCACCATCCGGGAAATCTTCACATTCATCAACTATTGTTTTGGTCCAAGGAGTATTCAAAGGCAAATAAACTTTCCCTGCTTCAATCAATGGCGTAACAGCATGAACTCGTGCAATCTTATCACTATCAACTTTAATTGGCTTTAACCGGCAGCTTCGTTTCCCTTTGCAGCTCCTGGATGAGTGATTGCCCGCTTGCTTTGTCCTCAATAAGCACTTCAGCCGGATTATGAATTTCATAAAGTTCATTGCATTTTCTTTTCAACTCCGGGAACTCAACTCTATCCCTCCAAAGGTCAATCAAATAATATCCGCTCAATCCAACAACCCATGTAGTGCAGACAGAAAAATCATTTGTTTCTTTATCCTTAAAAGCCGTATCCCAGCTTTGCACTATTTTTAATATTCTCTGCTTATAAATACTTTCCGGTTCAAAATATCTCCACCAATCAGATTTAATAATTCCGCTCGTTTCCTTATCCATAAACTTCCCAAATATTTCCTGGTCTCTAAGCGAAGGTGAAATATCATTAGCCAGCTCATCAATTTCATCCTTATCCAGCATCGGATTATCATAAGATGAAAAATTAAAAGATTGCCATTCATTTTTATTCTCGCTTTGCACTATGTTCTCTGCTTCAGCCCTCTTTGGAATAATTCATAGAATAAATGAGTCTCATTTGTTTTCTTTACTCTCTTTCCCTTTGGTGTGCCACCTATAATAACTTTAGCTTTATAATCCAATATCATCGGCCTGATAGATTCTTCCCACAACCTCCGGTTCTTCAATATTATTCCCGCTTCATTCAGAATAATCAGTTCATAACCAAACCCTTCAATATTTTCCGGTTTATCCGCACTTCTGAAATCACAAACAGAGTTAATTATTTTCAAATCATTCCTGTTGGATCTATATTTCCATAATTCCTTTTGGAAGTATTCTTAAAGCAGGCAAAAAATATCTCTCAAAATATCTTTCAATATTCCCATAAATTGTATCAACCCAAAGAACCGGAGTTACACCTTCAAGCATATTTTCTATAACATAATGAGCTAAACCCCTGGTTAAACCAAATCTTCGTCCTTTAGCAACAACCTTATACCTGGCATCGCTTTCCAGGAATATCTTCTTCTGATTTCGTATGATATGTTTAATCTCTATTTCTAATTTTTTTGGCATTCCTGGATTAATCTTTTCTTTCGCAGTATACTTCTTCAACCCGATTATCTTTCTCTTTCAATGGTAATTTCATATTCCCCGCTTTCCTCAGTCTTCTCAGCTTGCCCCAGATATTGCTTACCTAACCATATTAACATCACTACATTTCCCTGTAATGCAACATCAATTTGTTTTCTCTTTAACTTCATTTTGAGATTAGCCCTCCCTTTTGTAAGAAAAATCTCAAAATTCCTTTGGAAGGTATTTTCATCATATCCTAAAGCTTCAGCAATTTCTTTATTTGTTAATCCGTAAGAAGCAAATTTCTCTATTTTCTGCTCTTCAGTTAATTCTATTTTTTTCTTTGGTGGTCTTTTTCATCTTCAAATCCTTAATTATTTAGGATATTTATCTATTATCCTTATTATATTAAGGTAAATATAATAAAATATATTTGATTATTTAAACTAAAATCTTATATTTGCATTAGTTAGTTAGGTTTAATTTTTAAGGTAACCTAAATTATTTAAGTATCTTGGAGCTTTTACAATGGAATTTGAAATATTTAAAACCGGTACCCACACTTCTGATAAAGGAATCACCAAAGACTATACAGAAGATGATTTAAACTTTATCGCAACTTCCTACAACCCCTCTGAAAATGAAGCCCCTATTGTAATCGGACACCCTGCAGATAATGCTCCAGCCTATGGATGGATTGAATCCTTAAAAGTCGTAGGTGATAAACTCATTGCTAAAGCAAAAGATGTTATCCCTGAATTTAAGGAAGCAGTTCAAAAAGGATTATACAAGAAAAGAAGCATTTCACTTGATAAAGACGGAAAGTTAAGACATGTAGGTTTTCTTGGTGCTGCAGCTCCTGCAGTTAAAGGATTAGCAGATATTCAGTTCTCCTCCCCTTCAGAAGCTGAATATGAATATGATATTCCAGGTGAAACAAAACAGACAACTTCTAAACCTAAAGAAAATGATAATGAAAAGATTGTTTATCCTGAAACTTCTGAAAAACTCTTTTCCAATTTTTCCGATCAGCTTAATAATATTCAATCCCTGCTTTCCAATCTCACCCAGGATTTTAAGGAAAAGGATAACGACCAGATAAAGGATATTAACCAGCAGATAAACAATATCAAATTCAAACTGAACACTTCTGAACTTGAAAATAAAATCGATTCCAAGCTTAAAGACGGTTCATTATACCCCAGCAATGAAACAAAAAACAATGAATCTCTTAAGCTATATAAATGATCAGAACTTCACCGATGATTTTAACTTCACAAACTTCAGTGAAACCATCAGAAACTTAATCAACCGAATTTATCGATTCAGTACCAAAAATAATTTACTATGAAAACTTTGCGGAAAAACCTGATGATGATAATCAGAATTTTAAAGAAGATTATTCCGGTCTGCCTGTTGATGAAGAATCTTCTGCACTTCATAAAAAAGCTTTAACTCTTATGAAGAAAGACAATATCACTTATGAATCTGCTGTTTTAAAAATTGTTAAACCTAAATAAAAGGAATAATATAAATGGGAACCTTAAATAATAAAAGAATTGTTGACCCGGTATTAACTGAAATAGCCCGAGGTTATAATAATGCTTCACTTATTGGTACAAATCTCTTTCCTATAGTTACAGTAAGTAAAGAAGGAGGTAAAATACCTCAGTTCAATAAAGAAGCATTTAAGATTTATAATACCGAAAGAGCAATCAGAGCTAAATCAAATCGTATTTCCCCTGAAGGCAGAACTTCAATAGATTTTGTTCTTGAGGAGCACGATTTGGAATATCCTATGGATTACAGGGAAATAGATGAAGATGTCACACCTCTTAAAATCTATGCTACTCATGTTGTTACTGATGGAATCTCTTTAAGGTTAGAAAAGCTTATTGCTGATTTAGCTCAAAATTTAGCTACATATCCAACCGGGAATAAAATAACTCTTGCTTCCACTGATAAATTTTCTAATACCTCTTCAGATCCATTCAGTGTATTTGATACCGCTAAGGAAGGAATAAGAAGTAAAATTGCAAAACGTCCTAATGTTTGTGTATTAGGTGCATCTTCTTATAAAGCTCTTAAAAATCATCCTGCTATTCTTGATAGAATTAAATACACCCAACATGCTGTTATTACTCCTGAGCTTTTAAGGAATCTCTTAGACTTCGATGAATTGTACATTGGTGATGCAGTTTATGCTAATGATTCCAATACTTTCCTGGATATCTGGTCTGATAATGCAATTGTTGCTTATGTACCTAAAGCAAAGACAAATATTCCCCGCTCATACTTTGAACCGGCTTTTGCATATACACTCAGAAAGAAAGCTAATCCTCTTGTCGATACTTACGATGAAGCTGGTAAAGTTCAAATTGTAAGAAATACTGATATATTTATTCCTAAGGTAGTTGGTGCGGAAGCCGGTTACTTAATCAATGATACAAATTAAAAGGCCTAAAATGAAATATAAACTTAAAAACACTGATTTATATTTAAATGGTAAAGTAATTCCTGAAGGAAGCCAGGTAGAATTATCAAAAGAGGATTCTGAAAACCTCTCTGATTATTTGGAAGAAATTTCTATACCTAAAACTCTTCCAGCAACAAAAGAAAAAAACGAATCTAAAAAATCTAAATCCGGAGAATAAAAATGAAAACAGAACAGCCAGTTTTAATTACATCCGTAAAAGCTGCAGCTAATATTACTAAAAACTTATTTGTAGGATTTGATGGAAATCTTTGTGCAGCTAATGCTAAAGCCCTTGGTGTTTCAAATGCTGATACTGATATTAATGAACAATTACCTGTTATGTCTATAGGTATTGCCCTTGTTTATTCAGGCGGTGCAGTAAACCAGGAAGATAAAGCTTGCAAGTGATTCTGCAGGTAAAGCAGTTACTTTTTCAACCGGTGAATATAATGGTAGAGCATTAGATTCATCTACGGGAGCTGACGAATTAATCAGAGTACTATTAGTCCAATAATATTTTATTCAAAGAGGAATATGAAATGTTAAGACGTCATTTTCTTGAGTTAAATAATCACTAAATAAACCTTCAACTGTCTATACTGTTGGTCCGGATAATTGTGATTATACTTCTCTAC
The DNA here is from genome assembly GCA_963782475.1 of uncultured Bacteroidota bacterium. Taxonomy (GTDB): domain Bacteria; phylum Bacteroidota; class Ignavibacteria; order Ignavibacteriales; family Ignavibacteriaceae; genus CAVQBP01. The sequence continues at coordinate 1,455,434 of CAWAJW010000015.1, read as the reverse complement.
CTACAGCTTTAGAAAATGGTAAAGAAGGTGATACATTTATTGTGTATGGCGGAATCCATGATGGAAAGCTTAACCTTCGAAAGGACCAGTCAATTCATTGTATTGGCAAAGTTACTTTAAAACAATCAGCCAACGATTATCTTTTTTATTTAAGACAGCCTTCAGATTATGATGCAGGCAATCCTGGTTTATATGAAGTCCATTGGTCTGGTTCACTTCCATTTGTTCAATTCTACTCTGATTCAAAATGGATATCATTTGAGAATAATTTCTTAGCTACAATTGATATGTCCAGCTTTTATCTTCATCATATTTTTAATTTCTCTCAGCAGGATACAGATCCATTTACTCTTAATTCAGTAACCTCAAATCTAATAACTGACAGTTCATGGTTTGAACCTGAATTTGTAGATACCGGTTTATTTGGTCTTAAAATATTTGCAGAAGGAAGTAATGTTCCTCCATCAAACAAACAATTTGTTTCTCTTCAGAGTTCATCAATAAGCAGGCTCCTCGTTTATGACCGTGATACCGACGCTTATTACTTGGATATAAATTCTCTAGACTTTGCAGGGAATTCTGCTAATACTTGTTCGGGTTTTTTAGAATGCAGAATTCCTTTTTATTTTGATAATATATAATCAACTTCTTTAATTCCCTTCCAATATCTAAAATCCCTTATCTTACTGTATTAGTTGATGATAAGGGATTTTTTTAACCCAGTTTAATCACATTAATTATTCCTTGTCTTTCAATAAAAATTGAATTAAGTTGTAATCAGCCTAAATTTTTTTGGGGAGTGAATGAAAGAACTTAGTTTATTCCAATACAGATAAGATTAAAATGGATGTCTATACATAGACATAAAAAAATGCCTATATATAGCCACTTTTCAAAAAAATAGCTATATGTAGGAACAAAATGGCTATATATAGGCATAGGGCATAAATACCCTGTGTAGCTTAATAATAAGTTATACACTAAATGAAAAAATATGTTTTATTAAAAATTAAAGTAATTGCTATGACAAAAGTTTACCTCTTCTTTATATTACTATGTACAAATTCATATCCTCAATTAAATCAAATCGGTTATTTCTATGGTATAAGATTATGAAAGATAAATTTGTCGATAGTGTCGGATTTGCTTGTGCAAGGAAGGTTTGATTTTTTAAATCAAATGATTATGGAGAGACTTGGTTTCAACTCGATTCAGAAATTAGTAATCATCTAACTTCATTATATATGTTAAATAAAGACATATAATATTTTTTGACAAAGAAAAGTGTTGTAAAATAAATAAATCGACAAATAAGTAGTAATCAATCGATTATTAAATAATTATGACTGTTAAAATTCTGATAAGATAGACTTTGTGCAAATAAAAATTCAGGTTTTTCTGTTCAGAACAATGAAGATATATTAAAACAATAAATTGTAGAATATATTGGGATACAATTGAATACAGATTCAGCAAAATTTGCATATAAGCAATATTCTTGGTTCATACTCTTGATAGGGATATACAGTTATTTATGACTAATGACTACTTTTAAAAAACCACAGATAGCGGTAATATTTCGGACATATTTTAATCATTTTCCTGCAATAATAGTCTAGCTGGATAGCATTTTACTTCAATCATTTTGTATCATTATGATTCAATAGGTTTTGTAGGTGACAGCATCAAGATGGAAATATATTCCATTAGAAGCGATTCATGGATTCAGTTCGGGATAATATATTCAAAAAATGTATTTGATAGAAGAATATATAAAGAAGTGCAAATATCATCAAATTGCTTCTAGTGATGAATAATAATGGTTTAGATATTAAGGCTATCAGTGATATATTATATTCTCTAATATATGATTAGTACTATGTATTGATGTTTTTCATATATCATACGGCATGAAATAATTTGACAGTATCAAGATAATGCTCAAATCACATTATGAAATTTAATTTAATAGTCCAAAATTTAAATTGAAGAAGTTGATTACTTGGATATGAAAAAATATAATGAAAACTTTAAATCGGAGAACTTCAAGAATCTGTAAAATTTAGATAATATATGTCTTAGGGTATAAATTAGAGCAAAATTATTGTAATCCGTTTCAATTCATCTAACAATCATTTCATATTAGCGTTACCAACAAATACAAATATGTTTTAATAAATTTATATTAAGATTTTAGGTGAAAAAGTAGACAACGGTTTTATTTACGGGATTATGGAAGTGCTGAATGAATATAAAGATAAAATTTTAACGACAGATAATCATTTCAAGTGGAATTATATTTAGTGAGATTCAATTCACGTAACACATTTAATACAAACAATTAAGGTTAGTTTTACTAAAGTAAGTATGTTGTATAACAATGCAATTTAAGTTGACAGCATTTTACGCATTTGGCTTTTTAGAGATTTTTGAAGTAGATGATCCGCATAAAAGTATCTTGTTCAAAGTAGTCAAATTAATTAATAGTCTTGCAAACTGTGCTTATCGTAAACGGAAAATTTAAGCACAGTTTGCATAATCTTTGGCAGAAGTAATAAATAAAAGTTTCTTGTTATGGGCTGCAACTTAATTGCGGTTCGTTAGCTGGTAAAAAGTAATAATATCATCAAAAAGGAATTCATCATAAAGATTGTTTTACTAAATATTACCCTCTTAGTTTTATTTATGAATTCTACATTTAGTCAGACTGTGGATTCATATGGATTAAAAATTGGCGTCGCAAATGCAGAACAAAAATTTAATAGTTCGAATTGGAATAATGTATCAAAATCTGTATGGGGTTTAGATGTAGGAATTTTCGCTGGAAAGTGGGATACTAATTTTATAAGTGCTCAGATAGAGTTTCATTATATCCAAAAAGGTAAAAAGTTTCCTGTTATTGGTGGAGCCGTACCCGATCCGAATTCCGAAACCGGCTATAGAGAAATCGTTTCCGAAATAGTTAAAGAAACATTTCATTATTTTACAATACCAATTCTTGCTAAAGTGAATTTCAAATTTGATAAAGTAAAACCGTATATGGAATTTGGACCGAGTATCAATTATTTAATAAAAATAACCGATGACGCAAAGTATCCCTATGTAACATCGATTTATTCATATAACAGATTTGACTATGGAATTATGCTAAATGTTGGAACTGAAATTTCAATATTTAATTTACCAAACATGCTAATAGAAATTGATTACAATCCAAGTTTTCAAAATTTAAATATTAAAGATAATCCCTCAGTTAAAAACTCAACAGTAAGTTTTTTGTTAGGAATTGTTTTTAGATAAAGCTATTAAAAAGTTATTAAATATATGCACCAGCTAACAAAGCATTTTAAGCCGTTATGTAAAAAGTCAATATGTATAGAAGAAATATTTTATTGTTTTTTAAATTCCTAAAAAATAAATTGGAAAAGAGATAAACCACAGAAAAGGATTGTTATTGGTTTATCCCTTATTCCTTTTATTTGGGTTAAACAAAAATAAACCTGGAGGTTTATAAATAAAAGGACCAACCTGTTATAAACAGTCTGGGTGGAGGAATTTGAGTATATTCCAGCTGCAAGAAGTACGGATAAAATTCATAAAAGGTGCGGCTGCAAACTGACAGTAATCCACCTTTGCAGCTATTACTAAAATAGTAGTAGACTGTTGGGAAATCGATTCCCTGGTGGACAGGCTTAAAAAAACAGTCCGCACCGGTAAAAAAGAAAGCCTTTTATTATTATTTAATTGTAAAAGAACAAAAAGAAAAAAAACAAATCAATATACACTTAAGCAACCAAAGCATAAACATATTCTTCATGCTTTAACCAAACGTGTCTCATTCTTTTAAGAAGTTTCTTAGCAATTCTGATAATAGCATCTTGAGGTTCCAGTCTTTTAGTAAGTTCTTTGAATTTAAGAGTCATAGCAGGGTCCTGGCGCACAGCTTTCCAAGCGGCTTCAATGATTAAAGGTCTTAAGAATTTATTTTGTCTAAAGGAGATTTGATTAGCATAGATGTTATCATCGGAAGAGCGAATAGAAGGAACAAGTCCAACAAAAGTGGTTGTCTGGTCCTCATAAGAGAAACGATTGATATCGATAATCTCAGTATAAAAAGCCATAGCAATAATAAACCCGACACCTGGAACAGATTGCAGAGCATTGATAACAGGAGCAATGTTTTTATTCTTAGCTTCTTCTCTAAGCTGTTTAAGAACATTTTTGTTATGTACTCTGATTTGGAGTAATTGAGTAATCATATTCTGAAAAGCGAAATTACCGGCAGAAGTATTAAATTTAACTTCTTCTTCAAGCCATTTGATAAAAGCAGCAGACCAGCGTTTGTTAGCTGTAAACTGGTCAGGTATTTTAATACCGCGTGTATGCAGTAATCCTTTAATTCTGTTTTTAATTCTGGTTTGGTTCTGTACAATGCGATACCGCAGACGCATAAGGCTTCGTAGTTCTTCATGAGGTATATCGGGGATATAGATACCATAAATATTATTATTTTCAAGTTCACGAGCAAGCTTTCTGGAATCAATAGGATCAGATTTATTAACTTTTTCTTTGTTAGAGGTAGGAACATCTGCAGGATTAACAACAATACATTCCTGCCTAAGTTCCTTAAAGATTCTGACAGCCCAGAATCCGCAGAAACCGGCTTCATAAACAAAGTGGTAGATACCGCCGGGATAGTTTCTTTTTAAGTAATTTAGAAGCTCAAGTGGAGAAGGAGTCATAGATAAGGTTTTAAGTTCATAACCATTGAGTCTTATAGTTACTTTCCAGTTCTTAAGATGAGTATCGATACCTATAAAGAAATGAGAACCAGTGAAAGAATTATTATTTAAGGTTTTCATAATAAGTCTCCTTATAATTATTTTGATGGCAGAAGATAATTTTTTTGAGAGACTTTTTAAACATAACTTCTGACAGCGTATACGCATTCGGCATTTTTAAGACTTTTAAAGTAAGAAGTCCGCTTAAAGTTTCTTGTTCAACTGATTCAAATTAATTAATAGTCTCGCAAAACATGCGTGTGAAAAAATAAGTTACGCATGTTTTGCTTAATCTTTGGTATTAGTAATAAATATAGCCTTCTTGTTTTGGGCTGCGGCTTAAATGCGGACGTTAAAAATAAATAATTATTAAAGTTTACCAATCCTCACTCAAAAATATTTTTAATCTTATCGATAAAACAAAACAATTTGAAAGCAACTATCGAAAAAGCCTTCATTATTTTTTGCAGGTTCTTTAGGCTAATCCGTTCAAAAATAAGAAAGACTTTTTACTGTACCCCGGAAATTTTATAATCATAAAACATGGCATTTATAATTTTATCAAAAATTAATTGTTTGGTCTGACAGCCTATACGCTTAGCTCATTCCCATGCTGTCAGCCCTTCACAACTAATTTTTCCATCTTGTCAGTAAATCTTTAAATTAGTTCCTAATTCACCAAGTAAAAAAACCTTGCTTAATTTTTATAGTACGACTAATTGATTAAGCAAGGCTTTTTTAAGAACAATACGTTTTAGCTGCCGTCATTTTACAGCTTCTTTTAATAAATCTTTATATTATTATCCTATCAAAAAATAATTGCTTGCCTTATCCACACCCCCAATCCTCACGCAAATATTTTTTTCAGCTTTTCAGTAAAACAAAAAATATAGCACACCAGTCACCATTGAAAAAGACTTCCTTATTTTTGCAGTTCCTTTAAGCAGTTCGGATCAAAAATAAGTAAGACTTTTTTCTCTACATTCATTTTCATAAAACTTTGCATTTGTAATCTTATCAAAAATTACTTGTTTGGTCTGACAGCCTATACGTTCTCTCCATTTCCATGCTGTCAGCCCTTCACAAATAATTTTTTCATCTTCTCAGTAAATCCTTAAATTATTTCCTAATCGACAGATAAAAAAACCTTGCTTAATTTTTATATGTTAATTATTGATTAAGCAAGGCTTTTTTTAAGAACAAGATGTTTAGCTCAGGCACACTTTTTCTCTGCATTCCTATTAGCTGGCATACTTTTCCTTACTCTAATAGCTCGCTTGTGCTTAGTAGAATAATTTAAGCACCGCTCGCTATTCCGGGCAGTACAAAAAGATATGCCAGCTCTCTACGTACTTTAATAGCTGGGGCAAAAAGATGTGCCTTCGCCGGGACGCTGTTCGTGCTCTGCGTTAATCCCATCCCCTCTAAGCTCTTTTTCTACGTATAACCCTTTGTTTAAATCCTGAGCAGGTACTTGATGTCAAAAAACTACCAGCTATTTTATTTTATCGTTACTCTTCTTTTAACTAATTTTTACTTTGTGTCCAAAAAGATATGCCAGCTTTATATATAATTGGAAGCCTATTACCTCATTATACTCCCCTCGTTTCTCTTTGTTCGTTTCTGTCCGGCTGACTACAACCTACGGACTGAAAAAACTAAAAGCGAGAAAAAGAAAAGGAAGAAAAAAACGGGGCAATTTACAGTGCAGGTGCTCGGGGTCTAGGGACAAAAAAAAATACCAGATTTTATTATAACTACAACTTCTATTTCTTCACTTTATCCCTTCAGCTGTCATACTTTTTACAGCATTTCTCATCTCTAATTACTAAGCTATTCAACTGACTCAAAAAGTTATGCCAGCTCTCTTTGTACCTTTTAAGCTAACATACAAAAAGTTTCCTTCCTTTTTTGATTATTGTTCCGGCATTTTTTTTCGCCCTGCCCCCTGCGCTCCTGCCCTGTGATTTTATATAACGTTTTTTTCTTTTCCTTTTCTTTTTCCGGTTTTCGTTTCACTTTACTTTTTTTCAGTCCGTGGTTGTAAGGCATGCATTACAGCAATTCAATTCAGGGTGTAAACCCTGGTGCAGCAGCAATTCATTCTCAGTGTATGAATAGCTGTGTAACAAAAATTCATTTACGGGAGGTCAACATGTCTAACTCTTTCGAAAAGCCGGCACTTATGGCTATTCACCGCCGTCTCGCTAAAAAAGGGCTCTACTTTGAGGCTAATATCGTTATAACTTATCTCAGGGGTATCCGCACAATCTACACTAAAGCCTGTGTCAGGTTTTGGTTTGCTAATCATTATAAAATCAGGAGGTTCCATGTTTAAAAGTACTCTTATTAAAAAAAGGTGGCAGAATGAAAGTTTATGAATCCAGCCATCCAACAAAAAGGGATTATAAGAAGGTTCCCCAGATTAAAATCAAGAATCAAAAGCTTGAAAAATGTGGTTTTAGGATAGGTGTAGATTTTAAAATAATCTACACAAGAAATAAAATTTTATTAAAAGTTGTTCAGTTAGAAGAAAATTAATGTTATATTTCCCAAAAGCGAAAATCGACATGAAAATAATTAATAATATTGTAAATAATATTTTAGGTTTTAATGGTTTGCCGGTTAACCTTGCTTTTTCTAATAATATATTTACTAAATTATTTCACAGTAACGAGAGGGTTTTAAAAGTACCTACCTACTCCCTACCCAGTCCCTACTCAGAACAACGGGATTTTTCAAAAAGCTTTAAAATAAAAAATGCGAAAACGTTTTATTTTCGCACTTTTTTGTGGGCTCGGAAGGACTTGAACCTCCGACCCGCTGATTATGAGTCAGCTGCTCTAACCAACTGAGCTACGAGCCCTTAATTATTTCGTGGCACTAAAATAACATTTACTAAACCTTTTTGCAATTAACTTTTAAGCGCATTTTAAATATTTTCAATAATATCTGTAAATGTACTGGATGATTCCAACTTTATCTCCATCGGAATCATATTTCTCCTCCTCAATAATATTACCTTTGTTATCATATTTAAACTTATATTTATAAATTAAATCATCATCCTTATTATAAGTTTTTGCAGTTGTCTTCTCGCCGTTATCATCATATTCATATTCTATTTTGTATTCCTCATTCCCGGTTTTATCATACCAGTTTTCTTTAATCAAATTACCTGCATCATCATATTCATAAGTGTAGTATTTATCCATATCTTTGCTCAAATTGTACCTGGTTGATTTAATTTTATTTTTGAATTTGTTATAAGTATATGTATAATATTTATCGGCTCTTCCATCCGGAGCATATCGCGTCGTTTTTATTCTCAGATTATTTTTATAATCATAAGTGTATTTATACTCTACTTGATCCTTGGAATTGTAAATATCAGTTTCTGTTTCATAACCATCCGGGTTATAATTTACAGTAGATAATTTTTCTCCTCTAACAGGATCACCCTTTTCATCTAAAATAAAATTCACCTTTTCTATATCTTTTATCCTATTCTCTTTAATATATTCTCTTTCTTCTGCCTCAATATTTGCTGTTTTTTTAACTTTTGTCTTAATTTCCTCATTCCCTTTCTTTACCTCTTTTCCAGAAGAACATCCATTTATAAGAAGAATTATGACATAAAAGCCTAATAAATATAAAACTCTTTTAAGCATTAACTAAATCCTTATAAACTATTATAATAATAAAACTTAATTACTTATTTTTAAATCTAAATGTAATAAAAAGAGGTATATTATGAAGTGATTATTGTTTTACACTTTTTAGAAGCCTAATTCCTTTTTAGCCTCTAATAATTTTTTCTTAGTAACCAGCAGGTCCTGCGAAATCACTTTTACTTCCCCTAAAACAGGCATAAAGTTAGTATCGCCATTCCATCTTGGTACAATATGAAAATGTAGATGTTCATGTATCCCGGCTCCGCTGACACGGCCGAGATTTAACCCGATGTTAAAACCTTCAGGTTTATAAACCAGTTCCAGAGCTTTTAATGATAACTGTAATTTATCCATGCATTCCATGCTTTCCTCTCCACTCAATGAAGCAAATTCACTGGTATGCCTATAAGGAACAACCATTAAGTGGCCATTATTGTATGGATATAAATTCAAAACTGTAAATGTTAATGCGCCTTTATCAATAACAAGACTATCGGTATCATCAACATTCTCATTAGACAATTCGCAAAAGATACAGCCTTCATTTTCTTTTTTGTTTTTAAAGGAATCAATATATTCTGTGCGCCACGGAGACCAAAGTTTTTCCATATATTTTTGAATAAAAAGGCGGTTGAACCGCCTTATAGATTTTAAAAAAATAATATTTTTTAATCATACATCTGCACAAATCTTAAAACATACCGTCAGACACATTTGCATTTTCAATGTCCTTCTTCTCTCGATTTATTATATTCTTCGATAACCTTTTGTTCAACTTCTTTCGGGACTTCCTCATAGTGCGAAAAGCTTCTTCTATGATTTCCACGGCCGGAGGTTAGACTTCTTAAATTTGATGAGTATTTATATAATTCTGCAAGTGGGACCTGAGCTTTAATTATCTGAAAATGGCCGTCAGAATCCATTCCTGAAATTCTTCCTCTTCTGCTTGATATATCACCCATTACATCTCCCATAAATTCCTCGGGAACAGTGACTTCTATATCGTAAATCGGTTCCAGGAGTATTGGTTTTGCTTCTGTGAATCCTCTTCGAAAACATTGAGCGGCAGCAAGCTTAAATGACATTTCATCTGAATCCACAGTATGATATGAACCATCAAATAAAGTGACTCTGATATCGACTACCTTATTACCGGATATTACACCTTTTTCCATTGTTTCAACAATACCTTTTTCAACAGCTGGTATAAATCTGCCAGGTACAACTCCGCCTACAATAGCATCAACAAATTCAAAGCCTTTACCTCGCGGCAAAGGTTCCATTTTAAATAAAACATGTCCGAATTGTCCTCTTCCGCCTGATTGTTTTTTGTGCTTATATTCAACTTCATCTACTTTGCCTTTAATAGTTTCCCTGTATGGTACTTTCGGTTCAACTATATCCACATCAACGCCGTATCTTTCTTTTAGTCTTTTTACAGCAAGGGAAAGCTGCAGCTCACCTTGTCCTGAAATTATTGTCTGCGATAATTCAGGATCAAACTTAACATTAAAGGAAGGATCTTCTTCGTGCAAAGTATGCAGGCCGGAACTAATTTTATCCTCATCTCCTTTAGCTTTAGGAATTATTGCACTTCTAATTACTGTTTCGGGAAATTGAATTGGTTTTATTATTATAGAAAAATTTTTAGAAGATAAAGTATTGTTAGTATGAGTATCCTTAAGTTTTACCACTGCTCCTAAATCTCCGGCAAAAATATTAGTAACATCTTTTCTTTTATGTCCATTAAGAATAGAAAGCTGGCTTAATCTTTCGGTTTTACTATTGTTTTGATTCATCAGGTCCAGACCAGCATAAACTTTGCCGGAAAAAACTTTAAATAATGAAAGTTCTCCCACATGCTGTTCTGAAATTGTTTTAAAAATAAATAGAACCGGTTCGCCGTCCGGTTGGGGTTTTACCAGAACTTTTTTGTCTGTGTCTTTTAATGATGCTTCCTCACCTCCCCTGTCTGATGGTGAAGGTAAATATTTAGCGGCAAAATCAAGAAAGTTATTTATTCCTACAGCCTTTTCAGCTGAAACGGCGAACACCGGTGATATATTTTTTTGTAAAATTGAAACCCGTAAACCTTTATCAAAATCTTCTTCGGATAAAGAACCATCTTCAAAATATTTATTCATTAATTCTTCAGATGTTTCAGCAATTTTTTCAACAAGTTCAAGCCTGTATGCTTCAGCCTGCTCCTTCAGCTCACCGGGTATTTCACCTTCTGTAATTTGTTTGCTCCCTGCTTCACCGAAAGTAAAAGCTTTCATTTTTATAATATCGACAATGGTGTTAAAATTCAAACCCTCATTCGAAGGGAAAGTAATAACTAGACTGCTTGAAGATATTCTGTCTTTTGCCTGCTGCAAAGTTTTATTGAAAGTTGAATGTTCGCTATCAACTTTATTAATGATAACCGCCAAGGGCAAGTTATATTCATCGACAAATTTTGCCGTATTTTCTGAACCGACTTCGACTCCCTCTGCAGACTTTAGCATCATAACTGCTGTATCGCTAATCCGCATTGCCGATTTAACATTCCCGATAAAATCGGAATACCCGGGCGTATCAAGTAAATTAACTTTAACATTATTCCACTCAACATGAAGCAAAGATGTTGATATAGAAATTTGTTTTTCGATTTCGTTCGGAGTATAATCTGAAACCGTATTGCCTTCCGATATTTTGCCGATCCGGTTGATTTCTCCTGCTGTATATAAGATAAGTTCAGATAGTGAGGTCTTTCCGCTTCCCCCGTGACCTATAAACGCAATGTTGCGGATTGCTCCGCTTTCATATTCTTTCAAATGAGTTCCTCCTTCAATTCAAGGTAAGATTTAATTATGTATGATGTTTTCCTTTGTAGGTTTTCCAAAAAGTATTTATCCCGTTTACAAATGCGGAGAGATTCTTTACCATACCCGAAATAGGATCTTCAATTCCTCTCCTGACTTTTTCTTCCAGATCAAGTATTTTATCTGCATGTTCTTTAAAATCCGAAATAACGCTTTTTATCACATCTACCTGCTGTTTCGCATCATCGGCAATGCCGTTAATTTTTTCACTAAGATTGTTTAATGAAAGAATTAACGGCTTTGATTTATTGGAAATATCTTTAATTTCATCTTCCAACCTGTTAACAGATTTTGTAATTCTGTTAAGATATACAATTAATGCAATGCATAGTGCGGAAGCACAAACCAGCAATATTATATATAAAATATTAATTATCTCCATAATATTTATGAAGATTTTTTCGTTTCTTTATAAGCATCTACTCCGGCTTTAAATGCCGTTTTAAGATTGTTGGTTTCACTTTCCAGCTTACTTTTGCCTTCGTCTATATTACTGGTAGCTTTTGCCTTGGCATCATTAAAAATTTTTTCTGCATCTTTAAGTATAGCCTCGGATTTTTCTTTAGCATCAGTAATGATCTTTTCCGATTTTTTCTTGCCGTCATTAATGAGAACTTTTGCTCTATTTCTCGCTTCTGCAATATATTTATCGGCTTCGTCTAAATATTCATCCGTTTTACTTTTAATATCATTTCTTAATTCACGGCCGGTTTTAGGAGCATACAAGAGTGCCAGGATAGCTCCAATTGCACCGCCGGCTAAAAAGCCTAGAAATACACTAGAACCTGATTTGTTTTCACTAGACATGATTTTCTCCTTAATTTAGTATAATTTCATGCATAGAATATAACAAGCACCCTTAGCAAAATCAAGAAAAGCGGACGCGATAATCGTGATATAATACATAATTTTTTATTATTTCCTATTAAAATCCGGATGTTTTAACTCCCATTACCTCTTTTATTCGCGGATAAAAATCTATGTGATGATTTTTGACTAAATTTTTTTCTTGAAGTCATTCATTGATTTGAAACAGATTCAACAGATATTTTTCCAAACCTGTTTTGATAGATAGAAACACTAATAATACCTACCAGTACAGCAAACCATAGTGTAACAACTCTTACAATGAATGTGGAAGCAACCGCAATTTCCTTCGGAAACCCTTTATTGATTGCTAATAAAGTCAAAGATCCTTCGGTAACACCTAAACCGCCTGGCAGCATAGATACAGCACCTACAATAGTAGCAAAAGCATAGCTGAATGAGGACCATAAAAATCCGACATCACCTTTAAAGATAATCAGAATTAAATAATAGCTCAAACATTCGAATGACCAGGAAATTAAACTTACTATTGTCATATATAATAAAGGAAGCGGGCGGAGCAGCTGGTACGAGCTTTCATATGCACCATGAATTTTTTCAAGGTGTTTGTTTAAAAATTTATTTTTTTCAAGAAGCTTTAATATGGGCAAAGCAATCCCTTTATTGCTTAATATGACTAATAATAACACAAAGAAAATAGAAATTATTATAATAAGTTCGGTTCCGTAAGAAAATGAATAAGCACCAATAATAGAAATAATAAGTAAAGATGTTGAATCAGTTATTCTTTCCGCAAAAATGATAGGAGCTGTTCTACTGACAGGTACATTTTTTATCTGTTTAACAAGGTATGATTTTAATAACTCTCCCACTTTACCCGGTGTTATACTCATTATTAAACCGGACATAAATATCGAAAATGAATCAATTTTATTTATTTTAACTTTTGTTACTGAAAGATAATAATCCCATTTTAAAAACCTCACAAAATAATTTGCAAATGAAAGCAAAAGCAAAACAGGAATCCAGAGCCAGTTGAAAAATTCAAAAGCGGAAATTACATTATCTAAATTAGCGTAGATTGAAAAAGCCAGGTAAATTGCCCCGGCAAATGCAAGAGATATAAATATTTTATTTTTGATTTTATCCAGCAAAGCATACCCATTTAAATAATTCTTTTCAGGGAGTCATATAAACTTGAAAGAGGCAGTCCAACTACATTATAGTAATCGCCATTAATCTTTTTTATAAAGACAGCTCCGAAATCATCCTGTATTCCATATGCACCTGCTTTATCCATAGGTGTTCCCGAAGCAATATAATCTTCAATTTCGCTCTGTTCAAGTTTCCTGAAAGTAACATTAGTCTTTTCGTAATCTGTTATAAATTTATTATTCATACTGTTGAAGACAGAGTAACCGGTATAAACCGTATGTGTCCTGCCGCTTAATTTTTTTAATATTTTTTCTGCATCTTTTTTATCTTTAGGCTTTCCCAAAATTTTTTTATCTATAACCACTATTGTATCAGCTGTAATAATTATTCCGTTATTAATTTTTTCCTGTGCTTTTGCTAATTTTTCTTTTGACAGTCTTTTCACCATACTAGCAGGCAGTTCACCATTTTTGTTCATTTCATCTATATGAATATCGACTACTTTAAATTTTATATTTAACTGATTAAGAAGTTTTTTTCTACGGGGAGATTTAGAAGCAAGGTAGACCGGAACTGAAAAATTTAACATATTAATTGCATAACATTAAATAATAAAAGCGTTAAAATAATAAAAAATTAAATAAGAAATGGGGGAAATTATGGAAGGAAGGAATGATTATCTGAACATTGCCTTAATGCTGCCCCAGGTTTGTTTGACTCCTGAAACATTCTGTAGCACGGATTGCGGTTTGGAGTAAGTTATATCATTAGGGCTGTTGCCGACAATTTTTATCTGATATATAAAAACCAGGTCGCTGGTTTTATAAGCAGATTCATCCGTATATGAATATGAAGAATTATTCCCCTTGGGATCAATAGTTGCTATATCTACAAATGAACTTTGAGGTGTGCTTCTTTGAACTACAAATTCTCTTACATTGTCTTCCTGTAAGGTTTTCCATGTGATTACTACATTATCACCGTCATGATAAACGTTGAAATCATAAAAATAAGCCCCTGCAAAAACCGTTGTGGCAATTATTAGCAGAGATAATACAACAACTTTTTTCATAGTTAAAATATATTTCTCTAATTTCTTAATGTCAAGCGATTTCAACGATTTTTCCAATAAGTATACTCTACTTTTCGTCTATTTTAGAACAATTTGAATGTAGCTGATAATTTATTTAAAATATTTTGAAATTTACACTCAATTTCAATTAGATAGAATTTTTATTGCATGAGATTCAACTTTTAATCCTTATATATTATTGATGAAATTTATCCTTTATTCTTATTTCAATTTGCCGGGAATTTTTTATTTTTAAACTAAATCTATTTCTTTTTATACTCATGAACGATGAATTTCTTTCTCTGAACATTGGACAAGCTGATTTCTGTGTAGTTGATGTTGAAACTACCGGGCTATCACCTCGTTCAAACAATATTATTGAAATTGGAATTATAAAAATATCCGGGCTTAAAATTGTTGATAGATTTCAATCTTTAATAAATCCCGGAAGAAACATTCCATTTTATATTTCCAATATCACAGGCATTACAAATGATGAGGTTTTTAATGCACCCTTTTTCGAAGAAATATCTGATAAGATCTCTTCATTTATTTCAACAGATATTTTAACAGGGCATAATATTTCTTTCGACAAAAGTTTTTTGAGAAAAGAATTTATTTCATGCAGTCAGACAAGTATAAACAATTTAAGTCTCTGCACACAAAAATTAGCAAGCAGACTTTATCCGCAGTTGAAGAAAAAATCACTTGCTTCTGTCTGCAGACATCTTAATCTTCATAACCAAAATGCTCATAGGGCTTTGCCGGATGCAGAAGCTACTGCTGCGGCTTTTTTAAAGATGGTTGAAGAGATCCAGGCAAAACATGACATAAAAACTACCGGGGAATTGCTGAACTTTCAATATATACCAAGTGAAAAACCGCTTAATGATAAGATAAATAAAAAGCTTGCGGATGATATCGCATCTTTGCCCGATGCTCCGGGGACTTATTATTTTCTCAATTCTAAAAACAAGATAATTTATATAGGCAAAGCAAAATCATTAAAGAACAGGGTCAGATCTTACTTCTCACCGGGCGCTCCCAGGAAAGCAAAGAAAATTATTCAGCAGGCAAAAAGATTAAAAATTGAAATTACAAACTCGGAATTAACTGCATTACTGAACGAGGCTGAATCAATAAAAACAATAAATCCCAGGCACAATACATTTCTTAAAAAGTACGGTAATAAATATTTTTTAAGAATTACTTCATCTTCTGAATTCCCTGCCCTTGAAATATGTAATTATTTTGATTTTGACGGCAACGACTATTTCGGATTGTTTATTAATAAGAAGCAGGCTATTAGAGTATTTGAAATGATAAATAAAACTTTTGCAATCAGGGAATGTGATGAGCCTGAGTTTATGAAAGGTAAACCCTGCTTCCTTGCTGAAATAGAGAGATGCATGGCTCCCTGTATTAATAAAGAAAAGGAATTCTATTTTGATGAATTGAATAAAGTATATGAATTTTTATATGGAAAAAATCAATTTGCTCTTAACAGGTTAATTAATAAGATGAAGGAATATTCCGTGCTGCAGAAATATGAAAAAGCTGCCGAAACAAAAGAGCTAATCGATATGATTTTAGCACAAACCCATAAACAATCACTCCTTTCTGAGCCTGTAAATATTGCAAAAGTGATTTTTGAAATTACTGAAGGCTTTACCAGAGATTATGTACTGATGCTTTCAGGGAAAATTTTCGTTAAGAAAGGGAATTTAAAAGAGAAGGATGATTTTGAAGAATCCCTTGATGATTATTTTGCGAATACAATTAATTTCAACAACCTTCCTGATGATGAAGATCTTGAAAAAATGAAAATTACTTTGAACTGGTTAATCAAAAACAGGAATAAGGTTAGAATATTTTATTTAAGGAATTACAACAGCAAACAAGATTTATATGCCGGAATTTCGCGGAATAATTTCACTCATAACCTCTATTCGGAATCTTCTTTTAATATAAAGAGTTTCTTATCAAATGAAACTTAAATCATAAAGATTCTGATTGTATGTACTTCATAAATTTACTTCCTCCTTGGCGCCCATTCTTTAAGAAATGCAATAAATTTATCTTTATCGTAGCCTTTAGCTTTTTCCAGCGCACCGGTATTTTGAGAATGGATTAACTTTCCATTTTCGTTCAAAACAAAAAAATGGGGGTAGCCCGGTATTTTCGGATATTGAGATAAAAATTTTTCATTTTTGTTTTCTGGACTGTAATTTACTTTTACAATGACAAAATTATTATGCAGTAGGCTTGAGAGATCTTTGTTTACGTCTATAAAAGTATCAATCCGGTGGCACCAGATGCACCAGTCCCCTCCTACATCAAGTATAATTCTTCTATCACTTCTTTTGGCTTCCGCTACCGCCTCTTTAACATCCTGTTCAGGGTTTCTGGCAGGATCAAATTTAGTAACCGCGGTATATGTTTTATAACTCTTTTCCTGCGCATTATTGTCATAGCAGACCACTAAAAATAAAAACAGCATAATAAATAAGATAACTTTCATTCTTCTCCTTTACCGTATATTCAGAATAATTAACAAAATTGATTATGCATGAAAAATAATTCCGAAAGTTAAAAATTACAATATCATATCAATAACATTTTATTATTATTTTTAAATTTCAAATAAAAATAATTATTCTATGAAACTCAGATACTTGCTGGCTTTAATTATACTTTTTTCCTCAGTTGGTGCCGGTCAGAGTGGAAAAGATTCTTTAGTGATAAATGAATGGCTAAAAATAGGAAACATCACTATTCCATTCTCGGTGCCGCACAATAAAGAATTCGATATTAAAGATATTTCAGCATTTAACAATATTGACATAAATAAATTAAATCCTGAGGAAAATCGCGACTTTCCATGGAATTCCTGGCAAATTTTTCAATGGAAGAAAATTTCTTCGACAAATGATAAAATCAAATTCCAGGAAGAAAATAAGAATGAACCGGAAGCCGATTATCTTGCCGTATATCTGGATGCCGGAAGATGGTTAAGCGGGAAATTAGAAATCAGCTCCTGCCAATTATTTAATGCTTATTTAGACGGAAATGAAATATTATCAAAAAGTTCATCACAGAACCTAAAAGCGGATACTTCTGCATGCGTTCCGGGCAAATCTTCAGTTGATATCAAACTGGAAGAAGGTAAACATCTTCTTATAATAAAAAGTTTAAAAGATCCCGCGATGGTTTCCAACTGGGAAATAGAAACAAAAATTGTTTTAGATACTCCTTTCACTAAAGATGATCTAAAAACATCGCTGCAGCCTAACCATTTTGTTAATATGAAAAATCTTTTGGAAGACCCGAAGATAGGCGGCATCTCAATTTCACCTAACGGGGAGCTGGCTTCGGTTTCTGTTTCTCAAGTTTTAAATGAAAATGGAGATATTGAAAGCTGGATAAATATTTATAGAACCAAAGATGGTTCATTATATCGTTCTTTCAAAGGCGGAATATCAATCTCTTCGATTACATGGAATCCAAAAGGGAATAATTTTGCATATACGGAAAAAGATAAAGACAAAACTATTCTCTGGCTTTATGATATAAAGGACGGTTTATCAAATAAAATTTTAGATAGCATTAAAGATTTCAACGGTTTCATTTTTTCACCTGACGGCAGTTATATTATTTACAGTGTAAATGAAAAGCCGGAAGAAAGTAAAATATCGAAGGAAGGATTAAAAAAATTTGAAGGACTTGATGATCGTCAGCCAGGTTTCCGTGAAAAAAGTTTTCTATATTTAGTTAATATTCCTCAGAAAACCAAAATGAGATTAACCTCAGGGAATAAATCAACCTATATAAATGATATATGCCTTGACGGGAAAAAATTGTTAATATCTGAGAGAACCGCTGAGACAAAAGATAGACCATATTCATACTTGACCTACTTTATTCTTGATACCAGGAGTATGGAACTAGATTCATTAGTTAATCTATATTGGTCCACAGATGCAAAGTTCTCACCTGATGGAAACAAAATATTATTCCTGGGAGGTCCTTCCCTCTTCGGAAATAAAGGGAATATTTTATCCGGTGATAGAATTCCAAATGATTTCGATATTCAGGCGTATATTTACGATTTAAAAACCAGGAATGTCGAAGCTATTTCCAGAAATTTAAAGCCCTCTATTTTAAGTGCATACTGGAGTAAAATAGATAATTCGATTTACTTCAACACAGTTGATAAAACTTTTCAGAATTTATATAAGTATGATTTGAATAAGAAGAGTTATTCCCAGCTCAATCTTAAAACTGAAGTTATAAGGTCAATAGATTTCGCAAAGGAAGCTCCTGAAGCAGTATATACCGGTTCCAGTTCTACGGAGCCGGAAAAATTTTATCTTGTTGATTTACAAAATTTAAGATCCGAGCTTCTTTATGATCCGAATAAAGAAAGTTACAGAAATATCAAATTAGGCAAAACGGAAAAATGGACATTTAAAAATGAAAGAGATGCAGCAATTGACGGGTTAATCTATTACCCGCCGGATTTTGATATTAATAAAAAATATCCGTGTATAGTTTATTATTATGGAGGCACGATCCCGGTTGACCGGTCTTTTGAGGGAAGATATCCTTTTAATATCTGGGCTGCTGACGGGTATATAATTTATGTTCTTCAGCCAAGCGGGGCTATTGGTTATGGTCAAGATTTTTCTGCTTACCATGTTAATGATTGGGGTAAAATAACTGCACAGGAAATTATTGATGGAACAAAAAAATTTCTTTCCGAACACTCTTTTGTTGATCCTGAAAAAATAGGATGCATCGGTGCATCTTACGGCGGATTTATTACAGAGAATCTTTTAACTAAAACAAATATTTTTACGGCTGCAATTTCACACGCAGGGATAAGCTCAATTTCAAGCTATTGGGGTATCGGTTACTGGGGATATGAATATAGTGCCGTTGCATCGGCAAATAGTTTTCCATGGAATAGAAAAGATATATATATTAATGATAGTCCTTTATTTAATGCCGATAAGATAAATACTCCTCTTTTGCTTTTACATGGTTCCTCCGATACTAATGTCCCGTTTGGGGAAAGCCTCCAATTATATACGGCTCTGAAATTACTAAATAAAAAGGTAGAGCTTATTCAGATTACAGGCTCAGATCATCATATTATGGAATACAAAAAAAGAAAAGAATGGACAAAAACTATAATTGCATGGTTCGATAAATATTTAAAAGAACAGCCGCAATGGTGGAATGATTTATATCCGAATGAAATTAATTAATTTAAAGGAACATAAATGAAATTTGCCAATAGGTTAGATAGACTTCCCCCCTATTTATTTGCAGAACTAAATTCGATAAAGCTGCAGAAAAGAAGAGAAGGGATAGATATGATCGATCTGGGGATGGGTAACCCTGACAACCCTACTCCGAAATTTATAATCGACAAATTAAAAGCGACGATAAATGATCCGAAAACTCACAGGTATTCAAGATCAAAAGGAATACAGGGTTTGCTAAAAGCAATTTCAAGAAAATATAAACGTGACTTTAATGTAGATATTGATCCGGAAACAGAAGCCGTAGCAACAATAGGAAGCAAGGAAGGGCTATCTCATTTGTGCCTGGCGGTTTTAAATGAAGGTGATGTTGTTATGGTGCCAAACCCGACATACCCGATACACATTTACGGTGTAACATCGGCAGGCGCCAATGTTGTTTCAATTCCTTTAAGCGAAAAAAATGATTTCATTCCGGATATTTCTCATATAACGAGGGATATGTGGCCTCGTCCTAAAATGCTGATACTTAACTTCCCTTCGAATCCGACTACAGCCGTGGTTGATTTTGCCTTTCTGGAAGAGGTCGTTAATTATGCAAAGAAAAAAAATATGGTCGTCGTTCACGATATGGCCTACAGTGATATAGTTTTTGATGGTACAAAAGTCCCCTCAATCTTACAGGTTCCGGGTGCAAAAGATATTGCAGTTGAATTTTTTACAATGTCGAAAAGTTATAACATGGCAGGATGGCGTGTCGGCTTTTGCATCGGGAATAAAGAGATATGCGGAGCCCTAGCTAAGCTGAAAAGCTTTTATGATTACGGTATGTTTACGCCAATACAGGTCGCTGCAATAACTGCACTTGATTCCCCGCCTGAAGTTACAAAGGCTATTGCCGATGTCTATTTAGGGAGAAGAGATGTTCTGGTTGAAGGTCTAAATAAAATAGGATGGAATGTTAAAAAGCCAAAAGCAAGCATGTTCGTCTGGGCTCCTATACCAGCTAAATTCAAAGAGATGGGTTCATTAAACTTCTCCAAGCTATTAATTGATGAAGCCGAAGTTGTAACTTCACCGGGGATCGCTTTCGGAGAATATGGTGAAGGCTACCTTAGAATTTCGATGGTTGAAAATGAACAAAGGATAAAGCAGGCTGTAAGGAATATTAAGAAATTGATGTAATTATTTATCAGCATTTTAAAAAGAGCCGCTATTTACACAACGGCTCTGTTTATTATGATAACATTACCACCATTTGCCCGAGTGAGTCTGCTGTGTCAGTCTGAACCTGTTTACCTGTCTTGCAACTAAGTCGAAGGTTGTAAATGCAATAGGCAATAGAAACTATAGCATTTGACGCAACTCAGTTCTAAAGCATACTATGCAGGTCATATTAAGCGCTTCACTAGGACAACCTTTGACTACTTATTCTGAAACTTACCTGTCGAAGTTTAATTAAGACAGTTACGAAGACTGCCGCAGTGCAACTTATTATTTAACAGTTATCTCATCTACAAAAATCCAGGATTTGTTTCCTGCTCCTGGATGCCAGGCAGGGCAAACTTCAATATTTTTAGCAAACACCCTGATATACCTGGCTTCTTCATTTTTCAATTTTATATCATATTCTTTTATCTCAGCTTTATTACTATGCTGCAGTGATGTATCCGGTGCCTTACTAAAAACTTCCCTAAAATTAATCCCGTCCTTTGATATAAAATATTTAATATTTTGGGGTAAAAAAATCCATGAACCGGGACTATTTAGAAATCCCGTTTTAATTTCATTTATATTTTTAATTTTCCGTAAATCAAGAGTTGCATCAAAATCATCACCTTCAAAACCTAACCAGTTTCCATCACCCGGGTTTACTGTACCATGGATTCCATCAATTAATGAAGCCGTTCCAAATGCATTATATTTTGGATTTGGAGGATACTTTAAAGTAATCTTCGTTTTCTCTGTCTGCTTATAATTCATTATTGAAACAGGACTAACCTGTTTATCTTTTACAGCAACCGCTTTCAATATTGTTGATGAATTAATCTTAAAAGGATTTTTATAGCGGAACGAATTTTCATCAGGATTACTTCCATTAAGAGTATAATAAATTTCGGAACTATCAATTGAAGTAATTGAAACGAAAACAGGTTCATCAATATCAAACTCCGGCTTAAAAGGCAAAATACGGGGAGGGAGAACTTCTTTGTCATTGGGATCTTTAACCAGCAGCAAGTAAGGATCTACAATTTCTCTTGGCTCATTATTTCTGCTGAAGTCTATCTCGACATTACTTTTTCCTACATCAAATTCCGATTCTAATCTTAATTTATGAAAACCCTGATTCAAATAGATTTCCTTGATTTTATTTCTTTCAGATATTGAATTGACATCAAAAGATATTAAATGATTATCAATAAAAAGACGGGAGTGACCAATTGTAATAATAAAAAGCTTATAATTTCCTTCTCTTGTTATATTCAAATATCCTTTGAATATAATCCCATATTTATTGCGGTTCGACATTAAGCTTTTAATATTAAATTCTTTTGAATAACCTGTGCATGAAGGAATGTTATTTATCCAATTAAAATTTGTATCATCTTTAATATCTCGATAATATGAAAACTCCAAACCATTATATACTGATACTACATCCATTGTATTTATATTTGATACAATATTTTTTTTACCGTATAGCGACTGCTTCAATTCTTGCCGGTTTTTTAACAGTAAATGAATTCGTATACTTTATGGAATTATCACTTGGTTTGCTTCCGTCAATACTATAGTAAACTAAAGTGCCGGGAGAAGAAGTAATTTCTATATCTGCATTAAATTTATTTTGTTTTGTAACTTTAATCTCCGGGGCGGGATATAATTTCTCAGGAATCGCAGTCAAACCTAATTCTACACGAAGCTTTGCGATTGCCCAGCACCACCAGGCTGCTTGTTCACCATTACCGGGATCAACAATTTTCCACACTCCATTGTCCATCTTTTTTAATTCTTTTCGATTTAAATATTCGATGGAATGATTTGAGCCTGTAGTAAGAAAGCTGTTTTCCATATAGATAGGTTCATCATGCTGTATTACTTCCAGCATTGATAAAATTTGGTTAATCCACATCCAGTCATTTTCCTTTCCGGCGTACTCTATTTCCCATCCAATACCTTTACCTATCATCTGCCCGGAAAAATCTCCGTTCGGCCAGGACTCGGTCGGCATCCATACAATATTGTTCCACCGCTGCATCATTTGCTTTCTCATTTCATTAATAGTATTAACTAACACATTATGATTAAGCGGTTCCCATTGAGCCGCGACAGGAGAAAGGTTCACCCAGCTGAAGCCAAAAAATGGCTTGTTGTTCTCTCCTTCTTTTGAAAGGAGTTCGAGATAGATTTGTTTGCCGTTTAATTCCCTTGTCATATGCCTGGCAATGCCAGCCTTCAAAGTTTTCAATCTTTGTGACCACAATTTTATTTTTGCTGTATCATTTCTTCTTCCTGCAACCTGAATCATTGCTTCAAGTGCTGCTCCGGTAAAGCATTGAGTCAGCAAATCATAATTTGCAGGTAAAGGTCTCGAATGTTCAAAATTAAAATTATAAATTAAGTCCGGTATGAATCCCTTTTTGCTTGAACCCATATAAGGCTCTTCGGTTGATCGATCCATTAATGCTGAAACAAAATCCCAAGTGCTATCTTCAAATGAAGTGGAACCACGCTGAAGTGCGAGTTGTGCCCAGGCTAAAATATTGTGAGCCTGCCCGTCAATTTGATCGGTCCTTCCGATTATATATAACGAATCCTTCTCCTGATTTCCAATGTGAATAATTTTCTTACCTATAACGTGCGGAACTCTATTCATCCCGTATATTTTCATAACTCTGAAAACAAATTTTAGCAGCAGTTCAGCTTTATTATAATTTTTTGTTTCTATTAGCAGCGGAACTATGGCACCGACGGTTCTGCAGTACATTCCGTCATACTGTCCTGTCATTGATTCCTGTAAGTAGCCATCGCTATCAATTCGGGACAGAAGACTATAGTAAGTATTTGAATATAAGCGGGTAAAAAAATCAGAGGAAAGTTTCTGCTTTACTATCTCCCTGAAATCATCAGTTTTTCTAACCGGGGAACCGGCGAAAGTAAAGGCGATAAATATCAGAGTTAAAATAGAAAGAAGCGCAGAACGAAATTTCATACATCAAGTTATTTCAATTAATAATATCATGTTACACACAGTCTTAATCTTAATCGAAATATTGCTCTTAATCTTCTTTGATAATTGAGTAAGGTTAAGAGCAAGATTAAGAATTTGGTGAATTAATAAATCTATTTCACATTAATCTCATCAGTAAAAACCCAGGCTTCCCTCCTTTTCCCTGATAGCAGGACAGACAGACTTTTATATTTTTTGCATAAAATTAATGTACCTGCAACTTTAAAAGGATTATTTAACTTTTATTGTACCTCTTAACCTTATATCCTTAGATGATGCACCTATCATAATTCTGAAATCACCCGGCTCTACAACTTTTTTTAGGCTTTTATTAATCATTGATAACAAATCGGGTGTAATTAAAAATTCAACTTCTTTTGTTTCACCTGCTTCAAGATGAATTCTTTTAAATCCTTTTAATTCAATAACCGGCTGGGCTACTGAAGCGTATAAATCTTTAATATATAATTGAGCTACTTCATCTCCATCAATCTTACCAATATTTTTTATTTTGAACCGAACAATAACATTTTCACTCTCAGTAATTTCTTTTTTATCAAAAGTCAGATCGCTGTATTCAAATTTTGTATAGCTTAATCCATATCCGAAGGGAAACAACGGCTGCCCGGTAAGATTCACGTAATCATCTCCCCTGCCTGTCGGTTCATGATTATAATACAAAGGAAGTTGTCCTTCAAATACCGGAAATGTAACAGGCAATCTGCCTGCGGGATTATAATCGCCGAACAAAACATCGGCAACTGCATTGCCGCCCATTTCGCCCGGATACCACACATCAATTATACCGGGAATTTTATCAATCCAGTTTTCCATTGTTATTGCACTTCCCCCCACGAGAACAACTACAGTTTGTGTTCCGGTTTCTGCAACTTGTTTTATTAATTCTTCCTGATGTCCGGGTAAACTTAATATTGCCCTGTCCCGGAATTCTCCCTCATCAATTCCTGCAGCAACAATTGCAACTTCACTTTGTTTTGCCAAATCAACTGCTTTATTAATTTCCTGCTGCCAGTTATTCTTCACACCTTCATCCCAGATGAGTTTGATTCTCACATTCCCATCTGTTGTATAGAATTTAATCTTGATATTATATTCTTTCCCTTTTTGAAATTCAAACGGCACTGTTGATCTTCCATACGATTTTTGGATCCAATTATTAATGATAAGCGAATCATTTATATATAATTTATATCCGTCATTACCTTCAATTCCGATATCTACTTTTCCATCCTTTGGACCGACAATTTTTCCTTCCCACGATACAGAATACCAATCCCGCTCAACAATTTTCTGATCGGGCGGGAAGAGTGTCCACCTAAAATCGATGATTTTATCATTTCTGGTTAAAGCAGGTTCACCATCGAAGTTTGGATTATTAAAATATTTACCTACTAAACCTTCATCTTTTTTTCCGTTGTAGACAGATGATAAATATTGAGACGGTACCGGAATAAATTCTACATTGTCCCTTCCGGGGCCGGGTGCATATTCCACAGCAGCTGTACCTTTTACTTTTTCTTTTATTCCATCAAGTATATTAATTACATTACCCGGAGGACGGCTGTATCCGCCTAGTCTTCCTTCCACTGCATCTGTTCCAATCACTGCAATCTTTTTTACATCTTTTTTTAGAGGCAGAATATTGTTTTCATTTTTAAGCAGTACAATTGATTCTTCAGCAGCCTTTTCAGCAAGCTTACGGTCTTCCTGATCATCATTCAGTTTTTTTGCTTCTTCAACATTTACATAAGGATTTTCAAATAATCCCAGTTTAAATTTGGCAGTCAGTACTCTCCTTACCGCATTATTAATAATTGATTCTTTAATTAATCCTTTCTTAAAAGCATCAAAAAAAATCGGGTATTGGGAATATGATGTCTGCAGAATTACATCAAGTCCTGCATCGATTGCTTTCTTTGTTGATTCAGTATAATTGTGTGAAGTGAAATGCAGATCGTTGGCTCCTCCGATTGCACCTGCATCAGAGATAACAAATCCTTTAAATCCCCACTCTTTTTTTAATTTTACATTTAACAACCAGTTATTTGCGGTGCATGGAGTTCCGTCATAAGAGTTGTACGAAATCATAATTGATGTTGCATTTGCTTTTTGAACAGCGGCTTTAAATGCAGGAAAATAAATTTCATCCATTAATCTTTCATTATAATTGATCGGATAGCTGTCTCTACCGCCGGCTCCGACATTTGCGACAAAATGCTTCGGCGTAGCAATAATTCCTAGTTTTTCAAACTCGGAAATAAATGCAACACCCATACTAGAAGTTAAAAAAGGATCTTCTCCATAGGTTTCTTCGGTTCTTCCCCATCTTACATCGCGTGCGATATTGATTACAGGCGATAAAATCTGTCGTATTCCTCTTGATTTAACTTCCAGAGCGATTGCATGAGCAGCGTCACTCATAAGACCCGTATCAAAAGTTGCAGCTAATCCTATCGACTGGGGGAAAGCCGTTGCGCCGGGTCTTATCAATCCATGTAAAGCTTCATCGAAAGGAATGATAGGAATTCCTAACCGGGTACTGTCAACAAAATATTTTTGAATTTCATTTATCTTTTTTGCTTCTGATTCTGCAGAACCGGAATTTTCATAATGAAGCATTTGTTCGGCAGCATTATCCGACTTAGCTCTGGTGTTAAGCTGCAAGCCGAAAATTCCGTTTTTAAATTTTTCCTTTCCTTCACTTAGATCGCCGGGAATCATATAAAGCTGCCAGAATTTTTCTTCCAAAGTCATACGGGAAAGTAAATCTTCAACTCGTTTGTTAATAGATAGCTTGGGATTTTTATAAGGAAGTTCCTGACAAAAAGCTTGTTTTGAAATGACAGCCATAATTAAAATGACAAAATATTTTTTCATAACTCTAAACAATTTTTAAGCATTTATAATATTGGATTTATATTCTTTCTAAAAATTTAAAGCCCCGGATTGTTTTATTGAAGCATAATTTCATCAACAAATAACCAGGCATCACCGCCGGCACCTTTATGCCATGCAGGGCATTCGCCGATATTTTCAGCAACTAATTTTATATATCTTGCCGTCACATTTTTTAGTCCAATCACTATATCCGAGCTCAGAACTGTATCGTTTCTAACAGTCGCGTTTATATTCTTTGAACCAGCCAGATAATAATTTTGATTATCATTTGAAATAAAAATTTCCACTGATTTCGGAAGGAAGATCCAGACATTTTGATCCTGCAGACAGCCAATCCCGATTTTGTGAACCAGTTTTTCTTCACCAAGATCAATAGTTACCTCAAAATTGGATTTTTCGAAACCGAGCCATTTTGAATCGGTATAGCTCAAAGAGCCGCGCACTTTGTCAGTTAGAGCTACTAAACCATTGGCAGAATATTTTGGACTATAAGGATATTTAAGCTTTAATACTGCTCCATCAAGTCCTGCTAAATGGTTCTGCGGAATTTCCACAGGCTGAATTAAATCTATATTTCTATCAAATTGAATTTCAACTACAGTATTATTTAAATCAATTTGTTTCGGCGGTAAGTCAATTTCTGTTTTACCATTAATTATTTTATAAGTGAGAGCCTGTCTATTATTTAAAATTGAGACTGACTGAATTTTATAATTTTGAAAATCAGGCAGTATTAATTTTTCCGGCCACTTAAAAAGATGAATAAACATTTTATTTTCTTTATGAGTGCTCGCCATCCAGCTTGTTGGTTTTACCGGTCCCCCTTTTGTCCCATAGATGCTTTCACCGTTAGTTTTAAGCCAGTCTCCGATTTCTTTTAGTCTTCTGATTTGTCTTTGCTCCATTCTGCCGTCAAACATCGGGGCAACATTTAACAGCAGATTTCCTCCGCCTCCTGCAGTTTGAGCCAAAGTCTGGATGCATTCTCTCAGACTTTTCATTTTGTCATTTGGCGCCCATGACCAATGCGTACAAATAGTTATGCATGATTCCCACGGCTGGTTCGGATAGAAAGCACCGATTTTTTGTTCAGGGGTTCCGAAATCGCCTGCATATTTATTTGATTCGGTCATTCCATTATCACCACGGCCTTTATCCACCCGGTTATTTATTAAAATATTATCTTTTAATGAGCGGGCATATTTATATAATTCCATTCCATATTCATGAGTCCACGAATCTTCCCACCATCCGTCGAACCATAAGATATTTGTATCATAGTCTTCAATTAGCTCTTTTACCTGGTTTTTCAGGTATTTAAAATAAATCGGCATTCCCAGAGTATCTATTGGTCTCGGATCTCCTCCATGCCTGGTTGTGTAATCAGGATGATGCCAGTCAACAATTGAATAATATGTACCGAATAAAATTCCCTGTTTACGGCATTCTTCTTCCAATTCTTTTAAAATATCTTTTTTATAAGGCGTTGATGCAATATCATAATCTGTATAAGCCGACGGCCACAAGCAAAATCCGTCATGATGTTTTGTAACAATAACCAGATATTTCATTCCCGCATTTTTAATCGCATTGACCCATTCTTTTGCATTAAATAATACCGGGTCAAACTCCTTATATAAATTGTCATAATCATCAATCGGAACTTCAGTTCCTCTTGACCAGCCGATTTCAGTTCCGCGCAGCGTTACAGGGCCCCAATGGATGAACATCCCGAACTTCATATTCTGCCAATGATGCAAAGCCTCTTCATTTGTTCTTAAATTGGGTGAAAGTTCTCCTCCACCGGTGGATTGAGCAAAATTAAAAAAAGGAATAAAAAGTATAAGGAGAAATGCTGATATATTTTTAATCAAAATTAAACTTCCAAAACGACTAATTAAGCTATTTCTAATTTTTGATTCCCATAGTCATTTTATTCATAATAATATACTTTTGAATTTCAAAAATTTTTAAAGAATCAGGAAACATAAATATTCTCATGTTAGAGTTCTGAAGCCCTGCTTCTTCAGGTTAAAATAAATTACTGTAGCTGCGGCGGCTCCGATCAGCAGTATTATTATACCTGTCAAATAATCTGCAAATATAATATTTCCAACACCAAATAAAGATGCATAGACAAGGATTATTCCCATAATCCAATTGACCAATGTTCTTCCGAAATAATTATTTTGTTTGGTTTCAGGTAATAAACTTTGAATATGTTTCCATCCGACTCCCCCTGGGAATGTTCTTTTATAAAATGATAAGAGAGTTTTTTCGTCCGTTGGTTTTGTTAAAAATGTAACAATTAGCCAAACTAATGTTGTCCCTATGACAGTCGGGTAAAGAGTCATTGGTGATTCCATTCCAAAACCATAAACAGAAACCGGGTAAATTATTAAAGGCGCAATCATAGCTGAAATCTCCGACCATGCATTTATCCGCCACCAATACCAGCGTAAAATAAGAACAGCTCCGATACCGGCACTTGCATTTATAATAAATATCCATGCTCCGGAAACTGTTGTAAGAAAAACATCTGTTATTATAAGAGAAAATATGGTAAGAAGGATCATTGCTATCCTGGAAATCAGGACATAATGCTTTTCATCGGCAGTTTTCTTAATAAATCTTCTATAGAAATCATTTATCAGGTAAGAAGTACCCCAGTTCAATTGAGATGCAATTGTAGACATATAAGCAGCAAGGAATACAGCAATTAACATTCCGAGAAAACCGGTAGGTAAATACATAAGCATTAATTTTGGATACATAACTCCCGGATCAACAGTGTTTTCATATTCGTTATATACTTTCAGAAATTCAGGTGATTTATAAGCAGGATCATTTGAGCTGAGAAGCTCCTGATGATTATATGCATCTACTACTTTTTCATATAAAACCGGATATTGAGCTTTTATTGCTTCAGGGCTTTGTGCTCTTGGAAGTAAAACCAAAGCTGCAAGAGCAACTAGTATCCAGGGCCAGGGACGTACAGTATAATTGGCAATTGTAAACCATAAAGTTGCAAACAGGCTATGCTTTTCATCTTTAGCAGACATCATACGTTGCGCAACATAACCGCCACCCCCGGGATCAGAGCCAGGATACCAGCTAGACCACCACTGCAGACCTATATAGGCAAAGAAAGCGCCAACCGGAATAGCAAGTACACCTCCGGTTATACCTTCTGCCGAAATTTTACCTACCTTCGGCAAGAAATCGAGAACCTGCGGAGCAAGCTTATTTTTCAACGCAACTATTCCGCCGACCTGGGGTAAATTCACAACTATAACAGCTAATATAATACAGCCGGTCATAGCAAATAAAAATTGAAAACTGTCTGTTCGTGCTGTCCCGAGTAATCCTGATGCAGACGCATAAATTGCAATAATTGCAGCTGCGATTACAACCAGCAAAAAAGGATCAATGCCGGGTATAGTGACATGAAATATTTTCTCCATGGCCTTATTTACCCATCCCATTACAATTGCATTCATAAAAAGCCCAAGATATATGGCTCTAAAACCCCGAAGCACTGCGGCTGGTTTTCCTGAATAACGAAGCTCAACAAATTCGACATCAGTCATTATATTGGCACGGCGCCATAATTTTGCAAAGAAGAAAACAGTAAGCATTGCACCGATTGCCATATTCCACCAGAGCCAATTGCCTGCAATTCCATTATGAGCTACAAGTTCGGTTACAGCCAGAGGAGTATCTGCTGCAAATGTAGTTGCAACCATTGCTGTACCTGCTATATACCAGGGCAGATTCCTTCCGGAAAGGAAAAACTCCCCGGTATCTTTTCCCGCTCTCCTTGTATAATATGCTGCAATCAGAAAAACAATTATAAAATAGACTACTATAATTACGATATCAAAAGTTTGGATATGATGCATGTTGTAAGTCTTTTATTATTATTTAATTATGTTTACTTCTACAGGGTTAGAGCTTGATTTCCCGCCGTTATTATCATAAGCAGCTGCTTTAATTTGATGTCTACCTGCATCCGCATTAAACCAGACCCAGTCAAAAGGTGCAATTGTATTATAACCGATAGAATTTCCATCAACAAAGAATTCCACTTTTACCACGGTGCCATCTTTATCCACAACATTTGTTATTATTCTGACATTATCACCGGCTTTAAAAATATTTTTATCAACTGGTTCTGTCATTTTTATTAATGGCAGACTATTATCTGAATTTGGAGTGAAGGAAATATCTTCCATATCTTTATTGTATATAATATTAACTAGTGTGCCCGAAGAATCATCTCCGTTTACCGCCCAAAACATCAGCCCTTTTAAATTGTATGCATCGGCATAATGCTCCTTTAATGCAATCGTTCGGGTATCATCATAACTCCAGAAAGTTTTTTCATTGGGGTCATAAAACCAGGGTGCCATAGCCAGATTATCCCAGTGACTTTGATTATTATTTTTTACTATCTGCTCCTTAAGATTGTTATAATGCATATATCCAAATAAGTCATTCCCGGAGCTATAATTTACAGGCTGGTATAAGCCGAAATTTACAGAGTCAATATTTTTCCAGATCCTTGCATAAAATGCAGCTCCGGGGACAATCTTACTGCTGCTTATTCCAGCAGTATCCAATAAATATTTTATTGCATGATCGTAAGATTCCTTATAAGGATCAGGATCGTTTGGCGAGCTTAAAAGATTTGTATTATGACCTGTTAGTGAATCTCCGAAGCCATGGAAATCGTAAGTCATAACATTAAACCAGTCCAGGTATTTTTTATCTTCATTAAAATTATATTTCCAGAATTCCCAAACCCTTCCCGAAATTGCCGCAGTTAAAAGCAACCCGGGCTTAATGGCATCCAGTTTCTCCCTAAATAAAGCGAAAAGAGAGGACATATTATCTTTGTCGTTAGGATTGTAGTGAGTTCCTTCCGGACCCCCGCTTACAGGGAACTCCCAGTCAATATCAAAACCATCAAAAACCCCTTTGGCAGAGCCTTTCCCACCAGCACCATTTTCAAGAGGTAAATTTCCTTTGATATACATGTCTATGCATGTATCAACAAATTTTTCTCTTGATTCGGGAGAAAGAGCTAAATCTGAAAAATATGTTGAGCCTCCCCATCCTCCTATTGAAAGCACAACTTTAAGATTCGTATGCCGTGCTTTTAATTTTTTAAGCTGGTTAAATACACCGCGTAATGATTGTGTCTGACTATCAGCAATCCCGTCAATGCTAATATCACCTGAATAGATTTTTTGGTAAGCGGCAAACTCGTCAACCTTGGGTATAATATTCCCGGATGAATCAGGACGCGGAAAAGCAAATGCATAACAAAGAGTAGTTATTTTATCGGCCGAACCATTTTTATCTAAATTTCTAAGAAAATTCTGTTGAGAATTTCTATGCGGACCGGCATAATATGCAACAATTTCTTTTTCCTGGGGAGTTACTGATGCAGGTATAATAATAAATAGGAGCAATAAAAATTTTTTCACTATTCTGCAGCCTGTATTAGTTTTTTAATACCATCAATTATTGCAATTTTAACTTTTCCATACGATTTATTAGCCTCTGTCAATATTTCATTGGAATTATTTATCCATGTAGAATCAGCTTTTTCATTATTTTCAATTAATTGAAATGCATCAAGTCCTGTTTTTGCAAGTGCGGATAAATTTTTTGACAAAGGTTCGACATCTTCCAAAATTGGAGAACCGTTGAAAGCCGGGACTAATTCTTTATAATTATCCTGAAGTAATTGTAAATTCTCTTTAATTTTTTTTCCATCCTTCGGATTTTTCGTCTTTAAAAATTCGTCGACTAATCTATTGAAATTTCTGGCTGATTTGGGATCAGCTACTGCGGCATCTACAGCTAATGTATGGGGAGAATATTGGAAGTATTCATAACCTCCGTATTTTTGAAAATTATTCCGTTCATATCCTTCCAGCGGTTTAACTGCACCTATAAATATTTCCAGCGGTTTGATCGACCGGCCGCCGGTCAATATCCGGAGAATTTTAGGCTGAAATGTAATATGCTCTAATCCATATTCCTCCAGCAACAAAGTAACATGATCAAGACGTTTATACATATCATCAACGTTATTAATATCTTTTGGAGACCAAAACCTTTCTGCGATCGCTGCAGTTCTGGGCCAGATTCTTGAATCAATATTTTCTTTGGTAACCCATTCGGACCACATAGTAGCTTCACCGCCAAGTATCATCGATTTTTCTTCAGGCGTTAGATTTAAACTATCCGGAAGCGGATCATTTAAATAATGATACCATGCCGGCTGCATTAAATCAATATAATAGCCGTTTGAAAGTATTCCCTTGTAACCAAGCATTGCAGATTTTTTAAGCGCAGCAGTGCCTCTCCATGATTGAATAATTACATCATTAGGCATATTCTTTTGCATAATTTCATCCCACCCTATCATTTTCTTCCCATATTTTGCAAGAATTTTTTGAACTCTATTGATAAAATATGCCTGAAGTTCCTCGTTATCTTTAATACCTTTTTCTTTTTTGAATTCTTGAATTTCTTTACTGGCATTCCACTGAACACCATTATTTTCGTCTCCCCCTACATGGATATAATCATCAGGGAAAAGAGCAGACATTTCTTTAAAAAATTTATCCAGGAACTCGTAAGTCTTGTCAATAGTCGGATTAAATGTTGGATTAAATACTCCCCATTTTCTTTCAATGGAATAATGAGCAGGAGCACCTTCTTTACCGGGCGCCAGACTAGCATATTGAGGATAGCCGACAAACCAGGCTGTCGTATGCCCGGGCATATCGAATTCAGGATATACTCTTATTCCCCTGTCACCGGCATATTTAATTATATCTTTTATTTGATCTTGTGTATAATATTTACCGTCGGACCCCATTTCCTGCAGCTTCGGAAAAGTCTTGCATT
This sequence comes from uncultured Bacteroidota bacterium, assembly GCA_963782475.1. Lineage (GTDB taxonomy): Bacteria > Bacteroidota > Ignavibacteria > Ignavibacteriales > Ignavibacteriaceae > CAVQBP01. Next base: position 1,421,716 of record CAWAJW010000015.1, on the reverse strand, counting down.
CAACTCTAAATCCCTGGTCATCGGATAGATGTAAATGAAGGACATTTAATTTAACAGCAGCCATCCCATCCAAATTCCTTTTAATAACATTCACAGGCATAAAATGGCGGGCAACATCGATCATTAATCCTCTCCAGGGAAACCTTGGAGAATCTTTGATTTCAACTTGGGGGAAATAATAACCGGTTGAATCTTCGTTCACTAATTGTAAAAGTGTCTGAAAACTGTGAATGGCACCTAAATCAGTCGGAGCGTAAATTGAAATGTTATCCCCGGTTATTTTTAGCTCATAGGATTCATCCTCTCCTAACTTTATTTCTCCCGCTTTTTCAACTTTAACTGATACATTACATACTAGCGGTGTACTATCAGGTGTAACATAACTCTGTTTAAAGAATGATCCTGTTTTTTCATCTAATCTTCTTAAAAAACGTGTAGCCGAATGATAAACTTTAATTCCAGGATTGCCTTTTACTTCAATTGCCAGATCTCTATCAATTCTAAATTTCCCTTTATTAATAGAAATTTCTTTTGGATACGGCATTAAATTAAGTTCGTGAATATTTTGAGGGAAAATATTCAGCGATAAAAGGATAACAAATACTAGATTGAAGAGAATCTTATTAAATAATTTCATTTTAAATTAAATGTTTTTTCGAATATGAATGTAAGGCTGTTTACTATATTAATTTATGATAACTATCTTTGAATTAGAAATCTAACTTATCTTTTTAATTCGTATAAATCTATTTTAAATGCAGATTTTTTTGTTTTATGCAGTCCCCATCAAAAAGCAAGAAATAAAAATAAACTCTGCCGCTCAAATTATATTTACCGGTAACAAATAAAATTTCGTGTGAGCAGATTTATTTTTTCAAATTAACCATAGCCGCTGCTCTTCCATCCTAAGATAATAAGAAAAAACCTATTATAGCAGACAAATCATAAAAACAAAAAAACCTCTCACGGGTTCAAGTTCACTCAATAATTCACCGGGACTATCTATTTCAGACAGTCCCGGTTAGGAGGCAAGGTATTACTTTAAGAGAACCATTTTTTTAGTAATTATATTATTCCCTTCTTCTAATCTATACAGATAAACACCACTCGCGAACCTGCTCATATCAACTCTTAAATTATAATCTCCGGGCTGTTTGTATACATTACTTACCAATGTCTGTACTAATTGACCAAGAGTATTATAAACTTTTAAACTGACATTTCCGGCTTCAGATATAGTAAATTTGATATTTGTTGTAGGATTAAAAGGATTCGGATATGCTTCATAAAGAGCAAATTTATTTGGTAATGGTGAAGGTGTATTTTCAACTCCGGTTACACCATTAAACCAATATGGATCACCTAAAGGTTTACCATCGGTGCTGCTGTTCTGAAGTGTTGTATTTGAGTATTTCAGATCTGCGCTTTCAGGAAGCGGCCAAGCAGGAGTCCAATCAGCGGCAGTTCCTACCTGAGTTTTCTGATATGAATAATATTGTGTTGTACCTGTACCATTTCTGACAGCAGCGATCCAAGCTAAAAGTCCTACACCGTATGATGTATCAGCTCCTGGATTTAAAGTTTTTTCTATTGTTGCTCCAAATCCCGGGTCAGCACTTTGATTACCACTTTGAGCAAAGCCTGGCCATTTAGTTGTATTGTTAAACATAGCCATAGATTCATCATTCATAAATACCGGTGTAACAATTGAATCAACTGTTGCAGTATCATTCCAGGTGGTCCAAAAAGAAGTGAGCCCTGAAGACCAGAAATAAGCATTGTTCTTTACTTCAACCTTCCGGGCAGCTTCGGCTGCATCATAATCGGCTTGGCTGGTTATAGCATGACCAAGCAGTAGGGCTGCGGAACTTGAATCAAGAGTATTAAAATAGAATATCGATGGGAGCCGTGGCGGTGCAATTTCATCCCAGCCATTGAGATATTCGCCTTTACTTTCACCGGTAGCATAAACATCATAAAATATATTATCATTTAATTTTGCATTGACAACATGCTCTGACCAAAATGGACCTTTTGATAATAATAAAACATCATTATGAGAGAAGTCAAAATAGTTTGTAATACCTGTTGTAACAACGGGTCCCATCGCAACACCTATTAATGTGTTGTACTTGATATAAATTGTATCAGTGCTCCAGGAACCCTGACCATTAAGACTTCGTAACAATTCAGGAATATAATATGCCGAAGCTACATCGATTCCGTTTCTAAATTTAGAATTTGTAATATAAAATTTATTCCAGTTGGAACCGAAAGCAATTTCAAATTGCGACATCATATCAAATACGCAGTTATCAACTGTAAGGCTTATGCTGTCAGCAGAAATCTGAACTCCTTGTCCGGCTGCTGTATTATTTACATTATTAGGAGCAATCCCTAATAAATAAAGATTCTTTAATTCTACTCTTGTACCCTGACCTGTAAAAGTAAAGAAAATACCTGGAATAGAATTATCTGAAAGGACATCGGCTTCGATACAAGGGAGTTTACCCGTAGTTGGATCCGGAACACCGATAACTGATATGCCTGATTGAGAAGTTATTGTCGCATCAAGTAAATAACAGGTATCTACAGAAGCAAGCTGATACACTTTATGGTTTTGAACACCGTTAGTGACATCACCGTTTATAATTTGATCAAGTGTTGATGTACTGTTAGCATAAACAACCATTGTACCGCTTTGTGAAAAAGATTTCCCCGGTAGTAAGATGAATACTACCATCGCCAGCAGAAATGTTGTGGTTAAAGTCTTCATGAAAGTACTCCTTTCAATTTAGATTTAGTAATCTGATTATTTTGTATAGAATTTTGTAATATCAATTTCATCTTTAACTAGATGAATTGCAGCGAAAATAATTTCTCACCTCCTCATTGTTTGTCGCCATTTAAAATATTTTGTAACATTTTTGGTTTTCTTAGTTTTAAGACTAAAATTTTATACGAAGCCCAAGGTCGGCAGTCATTCCATAATCTTGCTGTGCCTGGGGAACACCTGTTGGAGCTTCAATAACTTGAATATCATTTTCTCCATTTATATTGCTCAAGTCGCCGTATACTTGCATACCAAACCAGGGTAGATCTTGCTTTGCAGAAAGATCCCACCGTGTATAAGCAGAAGTCCTGGTTCGTAATTGGGGATAAAAATTAGGCCCGGAGAAGATATTATCCTGGTATATCATAGAAATGCGGACCGAGAAACCTTCATAATCATAACCAACAGATAAATTTGCGATATTGTCCGGCTGGTACAAAAGTCTGGTCGTATAGGAAGTATCTACGGGCACTCTTACACGGCCTACTTTAACAAGGTTTACATAAGGATATTTTTCTTTTGAAAAAACATGTGTATAATTCAAGTTCAGAACTAACCCATTAAACGGATGAGGCAGATACCAGAAATGAGTCTGCCAGTCAAACTCCAATCCATAATCAGTAGCCCGGTTGGGATCATTTATAAATGTATTGATTTGAGGAGAACCGCTAGGAATAGGTGCTGTAGCCACTAAAGCCGGTGGAAAATATTGAAGTGCCGCACTTCCTGAAGCATAGAAAAAAGTAGGATAAATTAAATTATCGATTTGTTTAAGAAACCCGCCTACTGTAAGAAGTCCGATCGCATTGTTGTAAAAAGAGAAATAAAGATCATAGTTTGTCGAACGTGAAGGAACAAGTTGAAAATTATTGTATGTTATTGATTGTTGAGTTGATGATACATTAATTTTCGGTACTATAGCATTAAAATCCGGATAAGCCAGAGTGTTTGTATATGATAGACGAACATCAAACCATTCAAATGGTTTATATTTCAGCGAAACATCCGGCAGCCAGTAGCCATGACTCTCTGTTACGGTAGTATCATAATGATTATAAGCTCCGCCAAGATCCGAGGAGGTATTCTGCATACCCTGTGAACCTTTATAGGTAGTCTGCAGATTCTGATAGCGGACACCCGGTATTAAAGTAATTTGGGGCCCAATATTGATAGTTGCCATTATGTATGCAGCGCTTTGATCTTCATTTCCATCGTAATTATTCATTGTTGAGAGAGCCTGATCATTGAAATAAGATAATCGCGAATGTTGTGCTATTTGTCCCGTACTTTGTTGTAAATAATTTGCCAGATCTGAAAGCATTCCGTAGCTCGGAGGGTAGCTCATATTATAATCACCACCTAGAAATTTTCCATAATTATAATTAGGATCAATAAAGCGCGACAGCGGAATTTGAGTGCCATATTGTGTTGTGCCAAGTGAATGTCTTCCAATTAAGCTGTCTACATATTGAGCACTCAATATTGCAAGTCCCTGCGTTCCTGTTGTATGAAAATAATAAGATCTTGTTTGATACCTGTACATTCCGCCAAATTTTATTTTAGAAGTAATTTCGCTTGTTACATTAACATTTGTTTCCAAGTCGATTGAAGCAGCTAAAGCGCGTGCGCCGGAGAAGCTATTAGTATTTGCAATATTATTAAGAAATGAATTGTTCGGATCAGGAGTAGCAGTTTTCGGAATAATAATCGGATCAAGGTTAGTTTGGCCGATAAGTGAGCCTAACCCTGCCGAACCTTGTACAAAAGTAGCCGTCCAATCTTTGGGATCTTTCGTTTCTGTATATGTATGAGAAAAAATCGTATTAACATGGAAGACCGGCAGCTGGTATTCAAAGTGAAGTGCATTAGTAATGACACTTAACGTGCTGTTTGAATATGCCAAAGATGTGTTAATTAAATTGCTCCCTGCGGTCCCCTGAATGCCGAAATATTCACCCCGGTTTTGAATATCAGTAGTCCCTGTGCTTAGAAAATTCGATAGCTTTATTGTCCCGTTAGGAAGCTTATAATCAAAAACAACAGCACCATCATATCTCTGCCTGTCTCTTGGAATATTATTTAAATTAAGACCATCGGTGAAATATAAAGGTACGAGATCACCATCGTTTTCATAAGCAGCCCCTAATTGGTTGGAAGTAAGATTTTTGCGCTCAACATCTATCTGAGCAAAAATTCCAAGTTTGTTATCAATAAATCTCTCTTCTGCACTTCCAACATACTTGTAGTTGTTATATTTATTATAAGCATTAGAAAGAGCATTATAACCGCCCTGAACAAGAAAACTCAAACGTGGACCGCCTGTTGAGGTAACCTTTGCCTCACGCAGTTCTAAATTGACTGTACCTCCGATTACATCAGCATCCATATCGGGAGTAACTGTTTTCTTTACCTCCATCCCCTCAAGCATATTAGAAGAAATCATACTTAAATCTATACTTGCATTATCAGGATTTGAAGAGGTTAATTGTACACCGTTAATTAAAATTCTGTTAAATTTAGGAGCTAATCCTCTTATCACTACTTCGTTTGCTTCACCACCGCTTCTGAGTACTGATATACCAGGAAGTCTGCCTATTGATTCAGCAGCATTGGCATCCGGTAATTCCTGTATCCTGGCTGCGGACACTGCGTTTACTATCTGATTGGATGTAAGCTGTTGATTGATAGCAGCTAACTGGCCGCTTGCCTGCCCGGTAACAACAACTGCCTGACCTTCAATACTTTCAGGCTCAAGCTTAAAATCCTGTGAAAGATGCACGCCTTCACTAACAACAATTTTAAATTCTTCCGATTTATATCCTATGTAGGTGGCACGAATTGTATACGCTCCCGATGGAACGTCCTTTATTATATATTTTCCATTAATATCCGTGGCGGATCCTAAGCTGGTTCCCATTAAAATAACATTGGTTCCAATAAGAGCTTCATTTGTCTGAGCATCTCTAACAGATCCCTCAATATTTGAAGATGCTGCTGGGAATGCGTTACCTGTAAATAAGATAATTAAAATTAGAATACTTGGAACAAAAATTTTTCTGTGCATTTTGTGCTCCTTTGATAAAATTATCATTAGAAATAGTTTTATCGCTTAATTAATTAAATTCAAAAGAACTAAGATTAATTAACCTGGATTTTTTTCAAATCATTCATAATTAAATTACCCGCTCCTAAAACAGCAGCTTTTCCACTTTGCAGCCCAGATTTAATAATTTCTACTTTACCTTGATAGATATTTAGTAAATACTTATCGAAATAGAATTTTGTAGGTTTTAAAAGCAGATCTCCTGCTTCAGACAATCCCCCTAATAATATTATTGCTTCAGGATCAAAATATGCAACAACATTTGATAATGCCCGTCCTAAGATTTCTCCAGTAAACTCAAATACCTTCAAAGCAACTGGATCATTTTTGAGAGCTAATTCACTTATATATTTGCTTGTGAGATCATTAAAACTAATATCTTGTAATTTGGTTTCTTCATTATAGTAGCTGATAAAATCAAAAACCGTTCGTCTTATGCCGTTTGCAGATATATAAGTTTCCAAACACCCGTTTTTACTGCAATTGCATTTACGCCCATTCGGTATAACTATAACATGCCCGAGCTCTCCGGCCAATCCATTTTCTCCATAAATAAGGTTGCCGTCTACTACTATGCCGCTTCCTAGACCGGTGCCTAAAGTAATAACTATAAAATTCCTCATCCCTTTTGCACTTCCGCCTATCTGTTCCCCTAATGCAGCAGCATTTGCATCATTAATTACAGAAATCGGAACATCAAAATACTTTTTCATTAAATCGGCCAGATTTACATTTTTCCACTTAAGGTTCACTGAATTTTCAATAATCCCGGTTTGAAAATTTACATTTGGAGCTGCTAAACCGATACCCTTTAGCTCATGTGTATTTGTGAAGCTTTGATACAATTCATTTATATGATTAACCAGACGGTCAACATATTCATTAACACCTTTTTCAGATTCCGTTTCAAAAGTTTTTTCCGACAAATAGTTGAAGTCACTGTCAATAAAACCTATTTCGGTATTTGTTCCCCCAATATCAACGCCTACTATTAATTTCTGTTTTTTCATATTCAATTAATTTTATTCTTTATACTTGCAAAATGTATTGGTTTGTTGCTTAAACAAACTAAATGTATTTTTATTAAAGAATTTTTCAAATCATAATTTTATAATCATCAAATATTTTTTTTATTGCATATGTAGCAGCACCTAATAATCTGGGACGAACTGTCAATGAAGTGGGTAAAATCTGAATATTCTTTTTCTCGCCGTAGAAAGCTCTCTTCTTAACTATTCTGTCAATCTCAGGATATATAATATCCCATGCTTGAATTATTCTTCCCCCGAGAATAAATGCATGTGGATCAATCGCTTTTAGAATATTTGATATTCCGAGTCCAAGATAAAACCCGGTCTGGCTTAAAACTTCTCTTCCAATTTCATCTCCCTTTAATGCCATATCTATGATTTCATCAATAGTTATTATAACTGGTTGTTTAAATTCTCCGTATTTCCTGGAAATATACCTGCTAACCGTAGCACGATCTGAAGCATATCTTTCCCAGCAGCCGTGATTTCCGCAGGTACAAAGTTCACCCCCCTCATATATAATCATATGACCGACTTCTCCGGAAGCATGAAATTCTCCATCGAGAATTTTATTTTCCACAACGATTCCTGAACCGATCCCGGGACCAATTTCAAGGAACACAAAGTTAGATAGATCTGTTCTGATGCTTTCCAAACCATAATTCAGCTTGTGCGGAACATTTAGCATCATTCCCGATTGTCAAAATCGGTAAGTTTGGCCATAAATCTCTGATAACCTTCCCAATATCAAAATCTTCCCACCCAAGGTTTGGTGCATAATTTACTATAAGTCTATTAGCATCTACTATACCGGCAATACTTACACCTAAGCCTTTAAGATCATTAATTTTTAGTTGGACCATTAACTTTTTAATTTCGGTTAAGCATCTTTCAATAAATTTCTTACTTTCCTGCGGTTCTGTATTTATTGAGGATGTGGCTAATATACTTCCATCTATGTCGACAATTGCGAATCTTGTAAGAGCCGCATCTATTGAAAAAGCTCCGATTAAATTCTTACCTAATTTTAAGAATAAGTCAATTGGTTTTCGCCCAACATTTTGATCATCATTTGCAACTTCATATACTAAATCCTCTTTTAATAAATCTGTCATTATGCTCGATACTGTACTTTTATTCAATCCTGTTAATTGGGCTAACTTTGATCTCGAGATGGGTTGTTCATTTCTAACTAAATTTAGGATCATAGATCTATTTACATTTCTAAGGACTGATGCATTCCCGCTAATAAAATTTTTTGTTCGCATAAATATAGTTGACTAAGAAAAAGAGAATGTGTAGATTTAGTTTGTTGTTTAAACCAACAAATTACTTATGGAACTTAAAATTATTTCCGGCTATTTGTCAAGATTTAAAATAATTTTTTAAAAAATATTTTGAATCTTTCAAATCAGGAAAAAAAGATCCAATTTTAAAAAAATAATAGGATGAAAGATGAAATTAGCGTTAACAGGCGGTGATATTATTACTCCGTTCAGGGTTATTAACAATGGAACAATTGTTATTGAAGACGGAAAAATTTCTGATCTAGGAAAATCTTTAGATAAATCAGTTCTAAAAAAATGTAAAGTTATTGATGTGAGTGAGAAATTAGTTTGTCCTGGTTTTGCTGATCTGCTTGTTCACGGAGGAGCAGGTTCTGGTTTCGCAGATAATTCAAATGAAAGTATAGCAAAGATCAGTTCCTATTTGTCACAATATGGTTCTACTACTGTCCTCGCTTCCCTATTTGCTAAACCAGAAGAATTATTGCTGGGTGATCTAAAAAGAGTTGCAGAATATATCGAGCAGAACCCCAACTCAAATATCCGGGGAATTCATATGGAAGGGCCGTTCTTAAATAAAAAATTTAAAGGAGCAATGAATGAAGATTATCTCTGGAAACCTACTGCCGAATCATGGGATAAAATATGGAAAGCTTCTAATGGGTATATTAAAATAATGACCATAGCTCCGGAGTTAGAAGGTGCTTTAGAAGTTATGCAATCAGCAGCGAAGGAAGGTGTTGTTCTCTCAATCGGGCATTCCACTGCAAGTTATGATGATGTTGAAAATGCAATCGATAACGGCGCCGCCCATGTTACTCACATTTTTAATGCAATGCAATCTTTCCATCATCGGACTCCTGGAATTATCCTGGGAGCACTTCTACATAACGAACTCAAAATAGAATTAATCGCTGATACTCTTCATGTACATCCTGCAGTGATGCAGCTGCTGCTAAAATTGAAAGGTGCCAGCGGAATTATTCTTGTATCCGATTCAATTCGTGCTGGAGGCATGCACGAAGGTGAATATGAATTCGCAGATCAAAAAATATTTATGAAAGGGAAAAAAGCTTATCTTGAAGACGGCACTCTTGCGGGAAGTACATTAACGTTGAACGCAGCAGTTAAAAATATGGTTGAAGCCGCCGGTGCAAAAATAACAGAAGCTGTTAGAATGGCTTCATTAAATGGTATAAAGGTTTTAGGTCTTGACCATAAAAAAGGGATCCTAGCTGTTGGTAAAGATGCGGATATAGCAGTTCTAAATAATGACTTTGAAGTAGATTTAACTTTACTTAATGGAAATGTGGTACATCAAAAGAATTAATTTAACTAAAATTTAAATTTTAAAAAAAATTTGAGGAGCATTTATGAGACTTATAATTCAGCCAGACTATAATCTTGTATCAAAGTGGGCGGCAAATTACATTGCAGCCAGAATAAATTTATATAATCCAAGTGAAAAGAACCATTTTGTTTTAGGGCTGCCAACAGGTTCTTCACCTGTTGGGATGTACAAAGAATTGGTAATTCTATATAAAAAGGGTCTCGGTATCCTTTAAACATGTAACAACATTTAATATGGATGAATATGTCGGTCTGCCTGAAGATCATCCTGAAAGTTATCATTCCTTTATGTGGAAGCACCTTTTTAATCATATTGATATCGATAAAAAGTATGTTAATATATTAAATGGTAATGCAAAGAACCTCGAAAACGAATGTGAGGAATATGAAAATAAAATTGAAGATGCCGGAGGTATAAATTTATTTGTCGGTGGAATCGGCCCCGATGGACATATAGCTTTTAATGAACCGGGTTCGTCTTTAGGCTCTTTAACTAGGGTTAAAACTCTAACTATGGATACTATAATTGCAAATTCAAGGTTCTTCGATAATGATCTTAATAAAGTTCCCAAAACTGCATTGACTGTGGGTGTAAAAACTGTTTTAGATGCTGAAGAAGTTTTAATAATAATAAGTAGCTTAAACAAAGCAAGAGCACTGTCAAAAGTTGTTGAAGAAGGTGTAAATCATATGTGGACAGTCAGTGCACTGCAGCTTCATCCAAAAGGAATTATTGTATGCGATGAACAGGCAACTTATGAATTGAAAGTCGGCACTGTAAAATATTTTAAGGACATTGAAGCAGCCCATCTTAATCCGGATGCTCTGCTAAATAAATAGAAATGCAGAATCAATAATTTTTAAGAGGAAAAATGCGCCCTTATATTCTGGCAGAAAGTAACTGGAAGAGTATAAAAAATAAAAAATTTGATTTGGCCATACTCCCATGGGGTGCTACTGAAGCGCACAATTATCATCTCCCATATAGTACCGATATTATTGAATCTGAATTCATTACAGCAGAAGCTGCTAAGATAGCATATGAAAAAGGAGCTGAAATTATAGTAATACCTTCGATTCCTTTCGGTGTTAATACAGGCCAATATGATATAACCCTTGATATAAATTTAAACCCCAGCACCCAGATGTTGATACTTGATAATATTATCGAAGTATTAGACCGTCAGAATATCCGCAAATTTCTAATTGTCAACAGCCATGGCGGCAATAATTTCAAGCAAATGTTGAGGGAACTCGGATTAAAATTTCCCAAAATGTTTTTAGCTGCCTGCGATTGGTATAAATCTGTAAATAAAAAAGATTTTTTTGAAAATGACGGTGACCATGCTGATGAGATGGAAACTAGTCTAATGCTCTATCTTGCACCGCAGCTCGTCCTTCCTCTCAAAGATGCAGGTGAAGGGATAGAAAAGAAAATCAAAATTCCGGGAATCCGGGAAGGCTGGGCATGGGCTGAAAGAAAATGGTCTTCCGTTTCCAAAGATACAGGAATAGGTAATCCTAAAAATGCATCAAAAGAAAAAGGAGAAAAATATTTCATAGCAGTAACTAAAAAACTTGCTCAACTTTTTATTGAAATTGCTGAAGCTGATACCGAAAATCTATATGAATAAATTCCCATAGTATTCGTTTATTTTTAATAAAAATTAATGTAAGTGAACTCAATCATTGAAATCTGGGGAATTCACTATTGCTTATAGAAAGTATTTATTGAGGTTATATTCATTTTCTTTTTATTATCTTTATTCTTTTCTACAGACTCCATAAAAGCACAAAACCGAGTGCAGCCTTTTGTTTACTCTTCATCAGTTAGATCTAGACAAGCTCTTTTTTGCAATATTACTTACAAAATCTCTAAAAAAAGTATTCAAATCGGATAAAATATTAAAATTCCTTTTGATGCAGGTCAATATCTTGGTGAAACTTTAGTATTAATTTTAAAATAGTTGTAAAATTAAATACACAATAAATTATTAATATTTAAGGGAGTAAAGCAATTAATAATGAAATATCGAAATTTGGGAAATACCGGAGAAAAGTTATCAGCTATCGGGTTGGGGTGTATGGGTATGAGTCAATCTTACGGGGAAAGAAACGATGATGAATCAATCGCCACCTTAAATTTAGCTATAGAGCTTGGAATAAATTTCTGGGATACTTCCGATTTTTATGGTCTTCATCATAATGAAGAATTAATTTCTAAAGTTTTAGCTCCAAACCGCGATAAAATATTTATTGCTACAAAATTCGGAATCAGGAAAAAAAACGACGGGAATCTTTTTATTGATAACTCTCCAAAATATATTAAAGAAGCCGTTGAAGGGAGCCTTAAGCGTTTAAATATTGAAGTTATAGATCTATATTACGCTCACAGGATTAATTCAAAAGTGCCGATTGAAGAAACAGTCAATGCCATGTCAAAACTAGTTCAGGAAGGGAAAGTCCGGTATCTGGGTTTATCTGAAGTATCCCCTTATACTTTGCGTAAGGCCTGCAGAGTACATCCTATTGCAGCTCTGCAGTCTGAATACTCTGTTTTAACCCGGGATATAGAGAAACAAATTCTGCCGGTGTGCAGGGGTTTGGAAGTTACATTCATTCCATTCAGCCCTATTGCAAGAGGACTTTTAGCAAATTCAATTAATAAAGATGAATTACCTTCAGATGACATGAGACGAAGTCTTCCGCGGTTTGATGATGAGCATTGGCAAAATAATCAAAAGCTTGCGGAAGAATTTGCAGAATTTGCAGCTCAAAAAAATTGCACTTCCGCTCAGCTTTCCATTGCCTGGGTATTGGCACAAGGTGATGATATTATACCAATTCCGGGAACTAAACATAGAAAATACCTTGAAGAGAATGCCAAAGCAGTTAATGTTGAATTAACGATGGAAGATCTGGAAATTATCGATAAACTAATAAAGAAATATCCGAATATTGGTAACCGGTATAACGAAAGTCTGCAGCGGTTGGTAAACAAATGAATTATAGGAGATGATTATTTTATATCTTTTTTTTGAGCTTGTTTAATGAGAAAGCATAAAGGTGAATAAAAAATATCTAATATTCAGTGCAGCTTTAGCGGTAGGTATTGCTGCTATGTCAATACTACTAACAAATAACATAGCGAATAGAAATGAAGAGAATCCCGGTAAACCAAAAGACAAAAAACAATGCAAAACTCTAACTTCGACCGGTAAAAGATGTAAAAGGCGATCTCTTCCCGGAGATGAATTCTGCTGGCAGCATCAGAATTAACTTAGTAAATATATTCCTGTCTATTGAATTTAGTTATAAAAAACATTTCTAATAGCGGGAGTTAAAACATTTCTTTCGGCAATGTATATTATTGTCGTTAATCCCTCAATACTTCAAAATACCGGAATGTCTTTTAATGGAGTCTTGACAGCGACTATAATAGTTTCCTCTTTTTGCACAATAATGATGGGACTTTATGCAAAGAATCCGATTTTGGTTGCATCGGGAATGGGATTAAATGCATTCTTCACTTGGTTTATTGATATGCTTTCATATTTTGTGATAAAGATTTAATCTCTTTACATCTTATACATAGTAATCCATTTTATTTGGTAACTTCAAAAGAAGTTGATAAAAGGTCTACGGAATTACCTCCTACCATGATATCAAAAGTCCCCGGTTCAACTACAGGTTTAAAGTTTTTATCTAAAAATGAAAGCATACCCGGGACGATATTAAATTTAATTGTTCTAGTTTCTCCGGGATTTAGAGGAATTTTTTTAAATCCCTTTAATTCTTTTACAGGCGGTGTCACGCTCCTTACTCTATCATGCAGGTAAAGCTGAACCACCTCTTCGCCTTTCATATTACCAGTATTGGTCACATCAACAGAAACAGTTAAAGAATCATTCCTTGAAATTTTTGCTTTGTCTGTTTTTATATTTTTATAATTAAATGTAGTATAGCTCAGCCCGTAACCAAAGGGGAAAAGCGGAGTTACAGGTGAATCAAGATACTTTGATGTAAATTTATCATTTGGATTTGCTGGTCTCCCTGTAATTTTATGATTATAAAAGATTGGTATTTGTCCAACTGATCGGGGAAATGTAACCGGTAGTTTTCCTGAAGGATTATAATCACCGAATAAAACATCTGCAATTGCATTTCCTGTTTGATCACCTAAAAACCATGTTTCCAGAAGGGCTGGAATATTTTCTGCAATCCAGTTAATTGTTAACGGTCTTCCATTCATCAAAACCACAATAACAGGCTTCCCGGTTTCTGAAACTTTTTCCACAAGCTTTTCCTGTACACCCGGCAGATCCAGATTAACTTTGCTTGAAGCTTCCCCGCTCATTTCCTTTGATTCTCCGACAACCAGAATTACTACTTCTGATTTTTCAACTGCCTCCATCGCATCTTTAAATCCGGTTTCATCGGAATCATTAATATTACACCCTTTAGCATAATTAATTTTTGTGTTTGAATTTATTTTATCGGATAAACCCATCAAAACTGTAACGACATTTTTAGGATTTCCTGCTGCGAACCAGCTTCCTAGAGGATCAGATTGATCATTAGCTAAAGGCCCTATTAACGCTATTGAACCGATATCTTTTTTCAGAGGAAGAATATTCCCCTGGTTTTTAAGGAGCACAATTGATTCTCTTGCAGACCCTCTTACTATATTTTCTCTTTCCTCTTTAGGTATTAGATGAGTTTTATAAAATATTGTATCAACATAAGGATGTTCAAACAAACCCAATTTAATTTTCACTCTTAAAACTCTTTTTACCGATTCATTAATTTGATCTATATTGATTACTCCTGAATTTACAAGTTTTTCCAGATTAGGTAAATAAGCATTTCCTGCAACAGTATCTCCAACCATATCAACATCAACACCTGCAAGAAAAGCCTCTTTGGCTGCATCATATCTATCTTTTGCGATCCCATGAGATATTAACTCAACAATAGAATTATAATCACTTACAACCAGACCTTTGAATCTCCATTTATCTTTAAGAATTTCTGTTAAAGTATGATAATTAGCCGAAGCAGGAATTCCGTTCAAATCATTAAAAGCGCTCATTACTGTTGCAACCCCTGCGTCAACAGCAGATTTAAACGGCGGCAGATAAATTTCCCTTAATGTTCTTTCTGAAATATCTACAGTGTTATATTCTCTTCCAGCTTGTGCAGCACCATATGCTACAAAATGTTTTGCACATGCTGCAATTGAATATGGATCTTTCAGATCATTCCCCTGGAAACCCTTAACTCTTGCCGCAGCCATAACACTCCCTAGAAATGGATCTTCACCTGAACCTTCAGTAATTCTTCCCCATCGCGGGTCTCTGGCAATATCAACCATTGGAGCGAATGTCCATTTAGTTCCCTGAGAAGCTGCTTCCATTGCTGCCAAATGTGCATCTTCTGCTGCTAAACCCGGGTTCCAGCTGGCTGCTTCGCCTAAAGGAATGGGATAAATTGTATAATAGCCGTGAATTACATCGTGAGCAAAAAGCAAAGGAATTTTTATACCTGATTCCATGGCTAATTTTTGCAATCTGTTAACTTCCCCCGGCATTCCTGTTCCAATCAAAATTGAACCAATACTCCCCTCCTTTATCAATTTTTCTAGGTAACCTGGTTCGTTAACTATTTGCACGAGCTGACCAACCTTTTCTTTCAAGCTCATCTTTAAAATCAGGCTGTCTACTTTTTTTTCTATATTATGATTTGTGAATTCCTCTGCTTTATTTTCGGTCTTATGCAGGGTTTTATATAAATCAGCTTGAGCAGAAAGGTTAGATGCGATCAAAATAATAACGAACAGGAGTTTCTTAGCCATGATCTTCCATTCGGTATGTGAAGCAAAATATTGAATTTTATAAAGATAAAAGATAAGAAATATTTTTAATGATTTAATATTTATGTGAAGAAACGAATAAATATAATTTGTTAAAGCATCTTAAAAATTTATTTTTAAATATAAAAAAGCCGGCCTAAAACGACCGGCTTTCACCCTCCCCGACTACGAAATAATCATTATTTTTACCTCTTAAACCCAAGTTAGATGCCATTTTTTTCTTTTGCTTTTTTGAAAGTATTTACCTGTTATATAAAATAACTATGTTTTGAAATATTGACATTGTATTAATATATTACAATTAAAATTCTTGGAAACTCACCGAAGTTGCGTTAAATTAAACGGCATATTATTTGCCAAATTTGGTAAAAATATTACTATTTTCTATTTACTGTTGAAAACCAAAATGGGAAAAATAATTGCCGTTGCTACACCTAAAGGCGGCGTAGGAAAAACAACCACAGCTTTTAACTTATCATTCGCATTTGCGCTGAACGGCAAAAGAACGCTGCTTATTGATGCAGACCCTTCCGGTTCCTGTTCATCTATTTTTGAAAATATGAATTTTAGCGGCGGCATTTTTGATATGTTTTGTTATTCAAAGCTTCTCAATCAAGTAATTCATGAGACAAAACAGAAAAACCTTTCCTTTATACCATTTAAGAATATTTCTTTTCATGATGAATCAAGACTTACAAAGCTGACAAGTAATCATTTGCTTTTTAAGAATCAGCTAAAACCCGAAGCTTGCTCTTTTGATTATGTAATAATTGACTGTCCCCCTTATCTCGTCGGTATGACGACAAATTCGCTTATAGCTGCGGATTCTGTAATAATACCAATTCAGCCAAGCCCATTTTCATTAAAGTCAATAGGCAAAATGTTTGACCATATCGATTATGTTAAAAAAAGTTATAACCATACTCTTTCTGTTGAAGGGATTTTATTAACGTTTAACGAAAAGAATTCAACTGCTTCCTTTTAAAGCTAAAAAGAACCTGATTCTGAAATATCCAAACCACATATTGCGGACTATAATTCCAAAGAATACGGATATTACTAATGCCTTTTTTATGAATGAATCTGTAATATCTTATAACATTAAGGCAAAATCATCTATAGCATATATGAAATTAGCACAGGAATTACTGGAAAAAAATCAAACAAGTTTAAAAACCATAAATCAACATTTAAGTGAAATAAACTACTAATAAAACTATGAGAAATGCAGAATATTATATTATCTCGGGTAACAACAAAATGCTGCTTAACAATTATCTCGGAGCTGTTTTCGATTTTACAAAAGCCATAATGTTAAATCCCGATTTGCCGCAGCCTTATACAAGCAGGGCAGCTGCTAAAATAGAATTGCATGATTATGAAGGTGCAATTGAAGACTGTACCGAAGCTATCAGGCTTCATTTTAGAATGGATATGGAAAATGAGGAGAAACCTGATTTATACAGTCAGAATAGGTTAGGCAGGGTTAATCCTATTTATGCAAAAATATATTCAATGATAGGAACTGCAAAACTTATTCTTGGTCACTATGATGCAGCTATGGTTGATCTGAATTCGGCCAGGCTTTTGGGTAATAAAGATGCAGTAGATCTAATAAAAACTTACAGCAGGTAGAATTATTAATTTCAGGACCCGTATTAAAATTCGAACTTTAAGCGGGTCCGTAGTTTAATAATTGACTATCTAATTTATCCGCCGGATCTATCTCCTTTCATCACCAGTCGATTTCTTCCTGCTACAACTTTTAAAAATATTTAGAAACCAATTTTTTAAACTTTTATATTTATTTGTTTTATTTTAATTAGTATTTTAATTGTTAAATAAAAGATTTTTTAATTATGTTCAATTTATACAACCGGCCTTCAAGAAAATTATATCTAATGTTTTCTGCCGTGAACTATTTTATGTAGAATTAATTTTCATGCATGAAATAATATCTCTCTTAGAATGGAATTAACTTCTATCAAATCACTTCCGAAAGCAGCTGCAAAGTACAGTTATTCTGTAGCATGGATAATGGTAGTTCTCTCTCTCTGTATGACTATAATGTTTTGGCGTATGGTAAGAGAAGAAAATTATCAAAATGCATCAGAAAGGTTTGATTTCCGCGTTCAGGAGATTGTAACCTCAATTAAAAAAAGACTATTAGCATATGAACAGGTGCTGCTTGGAGGCAGCGGCTTATTTGCAGCCTCAAATGAAGTGACAAGACAGGAATGGAAAACTTATGTTGAAAAATTAAGGATTGAACAAAATTACCCGGGAATTCTCGGCATTGGATATTCCAAAGTAATATTACCAGCAAATAAAGAAAAGTTTGTTAAATCAATTAGGGAGAAAGGTTTTAAAGATTTTTGGATTTGGCCTGAAGGGAAAAGGGACATTTATACAACTATTATTTATCTCGAACCTTTTAAAGGCAGAAATTTGAGAGCTTTCGGATATGATATGTTTACCAGCCCGGTTAGAAAAAAAGCAATGGCTCAAGCCAGAGATGAGGGAAGCACTTCTATATCAGGCAAAGTTACACTGGTTCAAGAAACGGATAAAGATGTTCAGTTTGGATTTCTAATGTATGTTCCTATATATAGACAAAACGTACCTCTTAATAGTGTTGAACAAAGACAAGCTGCATTAGTTGGTTATGTTTACAGCCCTTTCAGGATGAATGATTTAATCGAAGGTACTTTAGGAGACCAGTTTAATATCCTGAATCTGGTTATCTATGATGGAGAGAATGAATCAAGCCAAAATATAATGTACGCTACTAATTCCTCTGATACCATTGAGCCAAATAATGACCAGGTTGATTTTGTTTTATCAAAAAAGATTATTTTTAACAAACATATATGGACCTTAAAATTTATATCTCTTCCTGAATTTAACAAAACAATCGATTCTGAAAAAGGTTGGATTGCTCTTATTGCAGGAGGTGCAATTACATTGCTGTTTTTTACTGTTGCAATGTCTTTAACAACATCAAGGAAACTATACAAAAAAACTGAACAGATATTAGAATCTACCGGTGAAGGAATATTTGGTATTGATCTTAAAGGATATTGTACTTTTGTAAATAAATCTGCAATTGAAATGCTTGGTTTTGATCCGCTGCAAAGCCGTAAAAAAATCCATGAACTAATACATCATTCTTATTCTGACGGGAAAAACTACCCTGAAAAAGAGTGCCCTATTTATAGAGCACTGGTTGCAAAGAGTGAAAGTATAAAAGATAATGAAGTTTTTTGGAGAGCTGATGGAACTTATTTTCCTGTTGAATATACTTCCAATCCAATTATTGAAAAGGGAGAGGTTAAGGGGGGGGTTGTTACTTTTACTGATATAACTAAAAGGAAAAAATCCGAGAAAATGATTGAAGACTCATTAAAGGAAAAAGATGTTTTATTAAGAGAAATTCATCACCGAGTAAAAAATAATATGCAGATTATTTCCAGTCTGCTTAATCTTCAGTCATCATATTTCCAGGATAGTACAGCAATGGATGTATTTAAGGAAAGCCAGAATAGAATCAGGTCAATGGCCTTAATACATGAAAAATTATATCAATCAGGAAACTTAGGAGGTGTAAAACTTGGTGATTATGTTCAAGATCTTGCATCTCACCTCATGAGCTCTTACAGCCTTGATTCATCTAAAATCAGGCTTGATTACGGATATTGAAAATATATCCCTTAGTATTGATACCGCAATCTCTCTGGGACTAATAATAAATGAATTGCTCTCTAATGCATTTAAATATGCTTTCCCCAATGGAGCTTCAGGAGAAATTAAATTATCATATAAATCTTTTAATGGGAATAGTTCTACCCTGGTTATTAGTGATAATGGTATTGGATTTCCGATAAATATTGATTTCAAGCAGACAGAATCACTGGGATTACAATTAGTAAATACTCTGGTCGAACAATTAGAGGGCAATATAGAACTGCATCGAAACGACGGGACTCAGTTTACAATCATCCTTCCCAGTTTCAAATAAAATGTGTTAACGTTAATCCTTAAATTCAAACTTGTCTCCGGATCTTTAATAAAATAAAAATATATTCCTGAACACATGTGAAAAGAAGCAAGCCGGATTTACTTTGAGTTGAATTATATTTGTTATGCTTTTATGCGAATCATTTTAACGGAGGTTAGATGGAAAAAAAGGTAAAGGTTTTAATTGTTGAAGATGAAACGATTACTGCTTTAGGATTAAAAAAAGATCTTGAAAATTCTGATGAGATTTCCGTTTCGATTGTTAATAATGCTTTGGATGCTGTAATAACCGCGCAAAGAGAGAAACCTGATGTCATTATAATGGATATAATGCTTAAAGGACAATTAAGCGGGATTGATGCTGCCGGAATTATTTCCGGTAAATATAATATTCCGATAATTTATTTAACTGCCTACCAGGATGATGAAACTTATCTAAATGCTCATCTTACTAATCCTGTAAAAATAATTACAAAACCTTACAGCAAATCGGAATTGCTCGGAACTATCAACGAAATTCTGGTTAATAGCTGATTTATTTATAGGTGAGATAGAACATTTTTATACTCCAATTTCAAAAATCAAACCAGACTAATATCCATTTTTAAATAAATAATATCAATTATTTAAAATTCAATTTTTAACAGGATGAGCTTCTGTGATATAAGGTACAGTAATTATGCTGCCGTTCTTTTAAGTTACCGGTAAATATTAATAAATATTTATAAACATTCCACACTTATCCAGAGAGGAATGTTATTCTAGGGGAATTCAAAAAATTGTTTTAGTGCTTGGGTATTTCAATTCGATATCAAATAAAATTATTGAGACTATTTCCTTCTTAATTGAGAAATTAAAACAGAAGTTAATTAGTTACATGGATATTATACAGATCTTTCCACTGATAATACATACTAAAAAACTCTCTCTTTTACTCACATTGTCTATTTTAATTCAAATTTAACACATTTAAAAGTATGAAATTGAGAATCTTTTATAATTATAGAAATGTCAATTGAAAAGGAAAAATGAATCGGAAGCCCCGTTACAAGAAATAACTTTTTTGTGCTTTCCAGAGATTACATAAATCTGATTAATTTGAAGGGACCGGGATAGGTTTGAATATTGTTGAAAGAGTTATAAAGAGGCATGGGGGCAGAGTATAGGCCGAAAGCAAAATAAATGAAAGATTGGTTTTTTATTTTTCTATACCAATTTATATTTAATCAAAGTTACGGTTAAGAACTATTACTAAGATGTATAATGAATATTATTTTTCATCATAATTAATATTGACTATGAAATCATTGCCGATGAAAATTTTAATTCTTGAAGATTATCCAGTCGATGCCGAATTGATTAATCTGGAACTTCGGCAAGCCAATCTGGAATTTGAAAGCAGGAGAGTCGAAACTAAAGATGAATTTATAAAAACGCTGGATAACTTTTTCTCCGGATATAATTCTCGCTGATTATAAAATGCCAGAATGGACTGCAATCGAGGCCCTGAAATTATTAAAAGAAAAAGATTACCAAATCCCTTTCATTTTAGTAACCGGTAACCAAACTGAAGAAATTGCTGTTGAAATTATGAAGCTGGGTGCTGTCGATTATGTAATAAAAGACAGTTTAAAGAGATTACCCAACGCTATAATGAATGCATTAAAAAACAGAGATTTTGCAAAAGCAAAAATTGAGGCTGAAGAAGCTCTTAGAGCAGAGTATACTTTCAGGAAAACTATTGAAGAAACAATGCTGGCTGGAATAGCTGTAGTTGATGTAAATTTAGCTCAGACTTATGTAAATACTGCATTTTGCAAAAAGGTAGGCTGGACTAAGGAAGAATTAATTGGAATGCTCCCGCCATTTAAATATTGGCCGGCTGATAAGAAGGAAGAATTATTGGACATCATCTATTCTCTTCAAAAAAAAAGTAGCTTATCCCTTCAATTTGAGACAAAATATGAGAAAAAAAACGGGGAGCTTTTTGATGTTCAGATATTATCTTCGGCTATGAAAGATTGTAAAGGAAATATTTCCGGATGGGTTATGGTAGTTCATGATATTACCGGGCAAAAATTGAAAGAAGAACAAATTAGGGCTTCACTTGCCGAGAAAGAAATTTTACTAAAAGAAATTCATCACAGGGTGAAAAATAATATGCAAATAGTTTCCAGCCTTCTAAGTCTTCAAGCCGGGTATATAAATGATAAAAAAATGCAGGAGGTCTTTAATGAGAGCAGGAACCGGATAAAAGCTTTGGCTTTAATTCATGAATATCTTTACAAATCAAAAAAATTGACAAAAATAAATTTTAAAAATTATATAAATGATTTGGTCAATAACTTATTCAGCACTTACAGGCTTGATTTGAGAAATTTTAAATTTATAATTGCCTTTGATGATATAGATTTTGATATCGATACATCAATTAATCTTGGAATTATAATTAATGAACTGGCATCAAACTCAATAAAACATGCATTTAATCTTGAAAGGAATTCTAAAAATTTAATCAGTATTAAACTGAAAGAAGAGAATAATCAAATATATATAACAATATCCGATAATGGCATGGGAATAAATGATAAAATTAACTTTAAGAATCCGGATTCACTTGGGTTACAATTAGTTCAGACTTTAGTAGATCAGCTTGAAGGGACTTTAGAAATAAAAAGAAGAAATGGATTGGAAATCGGGATTCAATTTAATTATCATTTGACAAGTAATCCTTTGCATTCTGAATATACGATTTAATTTTACATTTTTTCTTCTTAAATATTAACCGGGGTATCTCTGTTTTCATTTTTAGGAAAACTTTTACCGATAATTTCATTGGCCAGCTGAAGATAAGCTATTGAAGCTTTTGATTTGACATTGAATAAAATTGCCGGCTTACCAAAAAATTCTGATTCGGTAATAGCAATATTTTTTGGTATAACTGTCTTCAATATATAATCGGCATAATTTTCATTAAGTCTTTCATTTGTAAGCGCCCATGCTTTTGTATTTGCTTCGTACATTGTTAATAGTATTCCTTCAACGTATAAATCCGGATTAAGGCTGCTCTTGATGAATTCTATATACTTAAAAATTTTTTTCAAAGCTAAAATAGAAAATTGACCTGCTTTAACTGGAATTAATATTGAGTTTGAAGCTGCAAGTGCTATTGTAGTTAATCCTTTTAAATATGGAGGGCAATCGATTATAATAAAATCATAGGTAAGGAGTTCATCGGAAATAAGAATATTTTTAAATATATTTGTGTTGCTTGTTAAATGGTTCAACCTTTCTTCCCTTTCAAGGTTTGAAAAATCCGCCGGAATTATATCAAGGTTGTTTAAATCGGTATGATGTATAACTTTCGAAATATAAGTTTTAAAGCTTATTACATCAAAAATATCTCCATTAATTCTGTCCGAATCAAAACCTAAATAAGTTGAGCATGCACCGGACGGATCAAAATCTATAAGCAAAGTTTTTTTTTCAGCAACCGCAAAACTTGCGGCCAGGTTGACTGAAGTAGCTGTTTTTCCTACACCACCTTTTGGAACAGCAACGGCAATTGTTTTACTCATTAAAAATTATACCTGTTTATTCAGAGTAAAGTTAATGATCAAATAATGTTCAATTCAACTTTAAGCAAAAATGAAGTATAGATTAAGAGATGTTCTTAATCTTCTGAAATTGATTTTACGCAAGCAGTGTTTACTTTTAATTTATTTTATAATAATATTGTTAATAAATATTCTTCTATTCGCATATTGATTCCTCTTTGAAATTTGAAACAAAAATTAAAAGGCTAATAATTGGCTACTCTATGAAAAAGGCAAATCAAAAATCCGGGAAAAACAGCGAATCAAATAAATCTGTCGCTGTTGTGGGGATAGGGGCATCAGCTGGCGGTTTGGAAGCTTTTTCTCAGATGCTTAAAGTTCTGCCCGATAATATCGGCATGGCTTATATCTTTATACTCCATCTCGACCCGGTACATGAAAGCACATTACCCGAGATACTCTCCAGGATTAGCTCTATGCCGGTTATGCAGGTTAAACACAATATGTCAATCATGCCCAACCATGTATTTGTGATACCGCCGAACAAGTATCTTACTATAAAAAATCAAAAGCTTATTTTATCTCAAAGAAAAAAGACCGACGGAGTTTACCTGCCGATAGATTTTTTTTTCCAATCTTTGGCTTTAGAGAGAAAAAATAAAGCAATTGGAATAATTTTATCAGGTACTGCTTCCGACGGAACCGCTGGCTTAAAAGCGATAAAAGCCGAAGGCGGTTTGACTTTTGCCCAGGATGAAGGCTCGGCAAAATACCCTGGCATGCCTTTAAGCGCAATAGATTCTGGGAATGTAGACTTTGTTCTGCCCCCTGAAAAAATTGCAGCCGAACTCTTAAGAATAGGCAAGCATCCGTACATCCTATCTTCTGCCGCTGAGGTCAATAAAGAAATCGATCCTAAAACTGAGAGTGCGTTATCACAGATATTCAGGAAAGTACGTTTAACTACAGGCGTAGATTTTTCACATTATAAATTGAGCACTGTTAAAAGAAGAGTTACGCGTCGAATGGTTTTAAATAAGATTGACGATATCAAGGATTATTTGAAATTTCTAAAAGAAGATAAAAATGAAGTCAACGAGCTTTACCATGATATTCTTATTAATGTTACAAATTTCTTCCGTGATAATGAAGTCTTTGAAGTTTTAGCAGATAACATTTATCCGGAAATAATTAAAAATTCTTCAAAGAATAATCCCGTAAGAATTTGGATTCCCGGCTGCTCAACCGGAGAAGAGGTATATTCTATTGCTATATCCTTCCTTGAATTCTTTAGAAAGAAATCGTTAAGTCAAAATATCCAGATATTTGCAACCGACGTCAATGAATCTTCTATCGAAAAAGCAAGAGCGGGGATTTACCCGGAGTCAATTAATAAAGATTTATCAACCGAGATACTTAAAAGATATTTTTCCAAAAACGGCGGAACTTACCAGGTTGATAAAGTTATCAGGGAATTATGTGTATTTGCCAGGCAGGATATTTCTAAAGATCCTCCTTTTTCAAGAATTGATTTAATCAGCTGTCGTAATTTATTAATCTATCTCTCCCCTGAACTGCAGAAAAAAATTATTCCTACGTTTCATTATGCATTAAAACCTAATGGATATTTGCTCCTCGGCACTTCAGAATCTATCAGCGGATTTGCAGATCTGTTTTTTTTAGTTGATAAAAAAATTAAAATATACGGAAAGAAACAATTTAGCAACCGGATAAATTATAACTTTAATTTTTCCGCTATGGAATATGATAAAGCACCGGCCAAAAAATTTAACGATGGTGTCCCTGATTATCTTGATATTCAGAAAGAAGCCGATAAAATCGTTTTAAATAAATTCTCCCCTTTCAGCCTGCTGGTAAATAATAATCTGGATATAGTTCAATTCAGGGGAAAGACAAGCCAATTCCTCGAACCTTCACCGGGAAGCGCCAGTCTTAATCTGTTTAAAATGATAAAGGAAGGATTAAGCTTCGACCTTCATAATTCAATCCGGAAAGCTAAAAAATCCGGAAAACCGGTGCTGGCTGAGAATATTAAGTTTAATAGCAACGGCACTGTAAAGATTGCTGATATTGAGGTAATACCTATAAAAGCCGCAAATGATTCTCATGAAAACTTTTTTTTGATTTTATTTAAAGATAAATCTGAATTTGAGTATCAGCAAATACCGGAACAAAGGAAGAAAAAGAATTCAAAGACTCATAAAAATGATAGCAAAGATCATCAGATCGAGAAGCTGAACAAAGAACTATTGATGACTAAAGAACATCTTCAGTCTATTATTGAAGAGCACGAAGCAACAAATGAGGAGCTCCATTCTGCTTTGGAAGAATTGCAGTCAAGCAATGAAGAGCTTCATAGTATAAATGAAGAAATGGAAACAGCCAGAGAGGAGCTTCAATCAACAAACGAAGAATTGATAACTGTAAACGATGAGCTTGAAAGCAGGAACCAGGCACTGAACGAAACAAATAATGATCTGAGCAATCTTTTATCAAGTATAAACATTCCGATTATAATGCTCGGAAATGATTTAAGAATTAGAAGGTACACTCCCAGGGCGGAAAAAGTCTGGAATTTAATTTCAAGTGATATAGGCAGGCCGATTACTAATTTAAAGCCGAATATTGAAGTAAATAACCTGAAAGAAAATATTCTTGATGTTGTTGATCATCTTGAAATTAAAGAGCTTGAAGTAAAAGATACTGAATTGAACTGGTATTCAATGAACATTCGTCCATACAAAACTATTGACAATAAGATTGATGGTGTTGTTATTTCCTTAATCGATGTTGACGTAATGAAAAGAGGTTTTGAGGGTGCAGTAGAAAGTATGAATTTTATTGAAGCGGTTTTTAATACTGTAGCAGAACCGCTTCTTATTCTGTATAATGATTTTAAAATAAAGGATGTAAATAAATCGTTTTATTCAATGTTTAATTACACGGAAAAAGAAGTAATTGATAACTTAATTTTTAATTTGGGAAGCGGTGAATGGAATAACCCGGAGTTTATAAATTTTTTAAATCAGTCTTTTAAAGAAAAAAAAATACATACATTTATTTTTTCAATTAAGATAGGAACTAAGGTGAAAAATATTTCCATAAATGCACAGAATTTTTTCATAAAAGATAAATCTGAGAATTATCTTCTTCTTACTATCAAGGAAATTATTTTAAAATTATGACAAAAATAAGAAATACCGGAAAATCAAGTAATAGTTTAGGTAAAAAAAAGAAACCTAAAAAAAAGCGCTCACCTCATAAAAAATCGCAGAAAAATGTTTTAACATCCTCGAAAAAAGTAGAAATACTACAGGATTTAAAAGTTAAACAGGTCCAAATTGATATTCAAAAGCAGGAAATTCTCCAGCAGAGAGATCAGATTGAAATATCAAGAGATAAATACGCCGATTTATATGATTTCGCTCCGGTGGGGTATTTGACGCTTGATGATCACGGCGTAATTATAGAGTCTAATTTAACAGCTTCCGTAATCCTGGGAATTGAAAGTAAATATATTCAAAAAATCCCTTTTATTAATGTGCTGGTAAACCAGGATATTAAACGGTTTTTAAAAGATTTAAGAAATTGCATAAGACATAATTCACAAATGATGGACGAATTTATCAATCAAAAATAGAAAAAAAGGAGTTTTATATGTTCAAATAAATGCTCTGCCGATTGTAGATTATACAACAAAAGAAATGACATTCAGATTAACACTAACAGATATTACAGAAAAGAAAAAAATACTTGATGAATTAAGAGAGAGTGAAAAACGCTTTAGACTGTTAAGCGACGCTTCCCCGGCAATTATCTGGATGCTTGATGATAAAAATAATCTTATATATTTGAATAAAAGAGGCTTAAGCTTTTATGGCAAAACTCTCCAGGAGCTGAAAGGCGATGCCTGGTTTAAAATGACCCATCCTGATGATAGAAAAAATTTTGAAGCTAGATTTTCGAATGCTATTAAAGAAAAGAAGACATTCGAGATAGAAACGAGAAGAAAGAACAGCGATGACGAATATCGGTGGATTTATTATTCGGCAGCCCCGCGTTTTTTAATTAATAATGAATTTGAAGGCTATGTAGGTATTGGGATTGATCTCACCGAAAAAAATGAATTAAGGATGGAATTGGAAAATTCATTAAAAGAAAAAGAAATATTACTTAAAGAAATTCATCATAGAGTTAAAAATAATCTCCAGATAATATCCAGCATCCTCTCTCTTCAGGCTCATTATTTAAATAACAATTCTATGGAGGATATATTAAAAGGATGCAGGCTGAGGGTATTGTCACTTTCGCTTCTGCACGAACAGCTTTATCATTCAAAGGATTTAATTAATATTAACTTTGAAGAATATATAAGAGCTCTTATTGATAATTTATCCACCACTTATCTTAATGGAACAACCGATATAAGCTTCGATTTAGATTTCGGAAATATATCTCCGGATCTTGAAACTTCAATTAACCTGGGCTTAATAATAAATGAATTGGTTTCTAATTCACTTAA
The DNA here is from genome assembly GCA_963782475.1 of uncultured Bacteroidota bacterium. Taxonomy (GTDB): domain Bacteria; phylum Bacteroidota; class Ignavibacteria; order Ignavibacteriales; family Ignavibacteriaceae; genus CAVQBP01. The sequence continues at coordinate 1,394,124 of CAWAJW010000015.1, read as the reverse complement.
ACATGCTTTTAAGGGAGAGAAAAAGGGGAAAATATCAGTATCCCTAAAATATACCGGTAATAGTGAAAAGATGGAGCTTAAAGTATCAGATAATGGGATTGGTTTACCTGATGATTTTAATGCTAGAAAATCATTAGGATTTGAATTGGTCCTATCTCTGGTTGAACAGATTAAGGGAGAATTGGAAATAATAAAAAACGGGAAAACAGAATTTCAAATTCTTTTTTAATCAGAATACCTTCCTCTGATCCTCTGTATATTTCAATTATTTGATTTTAAAAAAATACAAACCTTATCAAATAGTTTATTAATTTTAGTTAAGAATAAGAATATTTCCTATGCCTATTATTTTAATAATCACTATATTTCCTCTTACTCATAACAAATTATTGCCGATATTTTATGTCGAAAGAAGAAGATTTTAAAAATATTACGGTAAATCGAAAAGCCAGGCACGAATATTCAATATTACAGACATTCGAAGCCGGGCTTGTTTTACAGGGAACGGAAGTGAAATCTTTAAGGCAAGGGAAAGCCAACCTTGTTGACAGCTATGCAACCTTAAAAAATGGAGAAGTCTGGTTAATTGGAGCACATATAAGTGAATACACACAGGGAAATATTAACAATCACATTCCGACAAAAGATAGAAAGCTTCTCCTGAATAAAAGTGAAATAAGAAGATTAATTGGTAAAGTAAAAGAAAAAGGACTTACTTTAGTTCCGCTGAGACTTTACTTCAAAAACGGAAAAGTGAAAGTTGAGCTTGCTCTGGCTAAAGGGAAAAAGGTTTATGATAAACGGGAATCAATTGCAAAGAGAGATCTTCAAAGAGAACAGGAAAGAAGAATAAAATTTTAAATAAATAATAAAAACACTATTTTAAACATTCTAACTTTAATATGATTTTTTATTGCCGATGCCGAAATTGAAATTTCCAACTATTAACGAACAAATTGATTTAATCAAAAGAGGCACTTTTGAAATAATACCTGAAGAAGATCTAATAAGGAAACTGGAAAGATCAATTGCTGAAGGAATACCATTAAAAATTAAGCTGGGTTGTGATCCAAGCAGACCTGATTTACATATTGGCCATTCTGTTGTATTAAGAAAACTTAGCCCAGTTTCAATCATTGGGGCATCAGGCGATTTTAATAATTGGTGATTTTACCGGAATGATCGGGGATCCTTCCGGCCGAAATGTTACGCGCCCTGCTTTATCATTAAAGGAAACAAGGGAAAACGGTAAATCATATTTAGAACAGGCATCTAAAATTTTAAACAAAGATAAAACGCAAATTGTATATAATTCCGAATGGCTGAGTAAAATGTCTTTTGAAGATGTTATAAAATTAGCTTCAAAATATACAGTGGCGAGAATGATAGAAAGAGATGATTTTACTAAAAGATTTAAATCGGGTGAACCGATAAGCATACATGAATTTCTTTACCCGCTTGCCCAGGCTATGGATTCGGTAGCTATTAAAAGTGATGTTGAATTAGGCGGAACCGATCAGAAGTTCAATCTGCTTGTCGGACGTGATATCCAGAGAGAGTATGGTCTGGAACCGCAGGTTATTATTACAACACCTCTAATTCCTGGTACTGACGGTGTCGAGAAGATGAGCAAATCTTACAATAACTATATTGGTATATCCGAAAGTGCGCAAAATATATTTGGCAAAACACTTTCAATACCTGATAGTCTGATTTATAATTATTTTGAACTTGCTACCGATATTTCAAATGAAGAATTAAATAAAATTAAAGAACAGCTGGCAGATAGTTCAATAAATCCGCGAGATCTTAAGAGGCAGCTTGCTAAATCTTTAGTGAGAATGTACCATAATCAGAATGCAGCAGATGAAGCCGAAAAGGAGTTCGATAAGATATTTATAAAAAAAGAAGTCCCTGAAGATATTCCGGAATATAAATTTGAAAATCTGAAAGATGCAATTAATATTCTGGATTTGATTACAACAGTAAATCTTGCCGGCTCAAAAGGCGAAGCAAGAAGACTGGTTGCACCAGGGAGGAGTTTCAATTGATGGAGATAAAATAACCGATATAACGGCAAATATAAATATAACCGGTGAGCAAATTCTTAAGGTTGGGAAAAGGAAATTTATAAAATTAAAAATTTAACCTCAGAAAGGAGATGAAAATTTGTATGTTCCTTCAAGAATATTTTTTACAAAAGGGGTAGGCAGGCATAAAGAATATTTAAGTTCTTTTGAGCTTTCATTGAGAAATGCCGGAATAGAAATATGCAATTTAGTTTCTGTAAGCAGCATTTTTCCGGCTAATTGTAAACGTATAACAAAAGAAGAAGGTCTTAAAGAATTACTTCCCGGGCAAATTACTTTTACTGTTCTTGCCCGTAATTCGACAAACGAACCAAACCGTTTGATAGCTTCTTCAATAGGGGTTGCGCTCCCTGCAGATAATTCACAATACGGATATCTATCGGAACATCATCCGTTTGGTCAAACGGAAAAAGTTGCCGGTGAATATGCCGAGGATCTGGCTGCAACTATGCTTGCAACTACTCTTGGCGTCGATTTTAATCCTGATATCGATTGGAGTGAAAGAGAAAATATTTATAAGATGTCGGGCAAAATAGTCCGTTCTTTTAATATTACTCAATCTGCAGAAGGCGATAAAAACGGGTTGTGGACCACAGTTATTGCTGCAGGAATTCTGCTTCCTTAAATAAGGATGGAATAAATTTGCTTAATGAATTCACGTTCTGGATTATATTCTCGATAACTGCAGCTATTATAATTATTATTGATTTATATGTAACTGAACATAGAAGCGGAAAATTAGGATTAAAACGGAGTGTAATTTGGAGCGGTGTTTGGATATTCACCGCTCTTGCTTTTTGCACTGCAATATACTTCTTCCTTGAAAAAGGACATCAAAGAGGGCTGGAGTTCTTAACAGGTTATTTAATTGAATATTCTCTCTCTGTCGATAACCTTTTCGTCTTCTTAATGATTTTTAAGGTAATGGGGATAGCGCAATCAAACCAGCCGCATATTTTAAAATGGGGAATTTTAAGTGCAGTTGTATTCAGAATTATTTTTATACTTATCGGTGTCGGACTCATAAATCTTTTTCATTTTGTTATTTATATTTTCGGGTTAATCCTGCTCTACGGCGCATATAAAATGGCATTTGGGAAAAATGAAGAAATAAATCTTGATAAACATCCTGTAGTAAAATTTATCAGGAAATATTTTAACATTTTATCTAATTATGAAGGAACAAGATTTTTTGTAAAACAGAAAGGTATTATTTATGCAACGCCCATTTTTCTCACTCTTCTTCTTATAGAATCTTCAGATATTATTTTTGCAGTCGATTCAATCCCGGCTATTATTGCCATTACAAGAGATACCTTTGTGATTATTACCTCAAATATCTTTGCAATACTGGGATTGAGGGCTTTGTATTTTACACTATCGGGATTAGTAGATCTTTTTGCATATCTGAAATACGGAGTAGCTTTAATACTTTTTTATGTTGGTTTTAAAATGTTGGTATCCGAACTTTTTCCAATACCAACAGGGATTTCACTCGCAATTATCGGGTGTTTATTAGTTGGTTCGATTATAATTTCTATTGTAAAAAGTAAAAAACACCAATAATAATTTTGTGCATTGATCCCGGCAATTTTTCTCTTTTTTCAAATTGAAATAAAACGAGATTATTTAAAATAAATTATTAAATTAAACTTTACTAAACGAACTATTCTTCATTCCTAAAACATGAATAATTATCGCAATTATTAACCCGACCAGCATCGGTTCAATTTCATTTAATAAATTTCCCTCAGGGAAATCTCTTCTTATAAAAAACCATATAATGCTGCCTGCTGATGCAAGAAGCATCTCTAAAATTATAAGCTCCTTTAGAATTCTAATCTTTGGATAATATGAGCTGATAACCGGTAATATTATCCCCGGAATGCAGAAGGAACCTACAGTATACCAAATTTCAATAACCGAAGGAATATAATATGCAAGGACAACGGACAAAATTCCGGATATAATTAAACCGTATATAGTATAAGGCTTCAGCTTTTTTTCATTTTTGTTTGGATTTAATTTAAAGATGAAGTCCCTGCCTATCGTCGTCCCGCTTAAGAATAAAAAGCTGTTAAGAGTTGACATTATAGTAGCAAATAATGCAGCATAAAAAATTCCTTTTAATCCCGGCCCCAGAATTTTTTCCGCCAGCAGCGGATAGGATTGCACTGGTTGAGCAATGTTGGGTAAAACTGCTCTTGCATATAAACCGGTACTGGTTGTTAAGAAATCAAATAATGCCCAAAAAATTATAGAGATAAGAATTCCTTTTACGGCAACTTCACCTGATTTTGCGGCATAACATCTTTGGTGAAATCCGGGATCGGCAAATGTCCATAATGCAATTAGAAACCAGACAATAATAAAAGTAGGCGACGCTCCGCCTGTTATCTTGAGATGATTCGGGGGTAATTTAGAAGAAAGAAATGTTAGGCCGCCATAATCTGAGTAAGCGAAAATTAAAATTAGAATAAATCCTGCGAACATAACAAAAAACTGGAATGAATCGGTAAAGACATTGGCCTTAAATCCGCCTTGAAGTAAATATGCTGTTGAAAGGAACAAACCTAATATTAAGCTAACTAAAATTCCGGTTCCGAAAATAAGAGAAATTAAATTTGCGGTCATTAATAAATAAGGAGCCGGCGACACAAGGATGAAAACAAATAGTGCTGAAATCAATCCTGCTTTTTCTCCATAGACTTCTGTTAATTTATCAGGTATAGTAAATAAGGAAGCATTTCTAATTTTCTTTGCCAAAAAGAGTGCAAATATAAACGCAAAAATATAATATGGTAATCCCTGCGTAAACCAGCTTACAAGTCCGTATCGGTAAGTAAACTCTCCTACTCCTAGAATTCCCCCATACCATGTAGATACATTAGTTAAAATGAAAAGAAATAAACCGACTTTTCTCCCGGATAATAAATAATCATCGGCTTCAGTTCCGAGTTTTCTTCCTGAAATAAAACCTATTGTTAGAACCGTTAAAAAGAAAATAATTATTACTAAAAAATCGGAAGTGCTAAATGAGATCATATTTTTTTACTATATGATAATCCCTGATTACAAATATTATCCCGCCCGAAATATTTATCTTTGTTGAATTTGTAAGAGCTATATTGCTTGTACTTTCTTTTTCACCGAATGGAAGTGAAATATTTTTTAAAGGATATTTAAGATCCCTGGAAAAGATCTTCGTTTTTTGATCAAACCCGTATAATGAAATTGTTTCACCCGGACAAGTTTTTAATTCTATTTTCCCGGTATATGGAGTTAGAATTGAATTCTCAGCTACTATTCTAATTTTAATTTGATTAAAAAATTTAATAACAATTCCAAGATTGCATAATGTATGATCCAGCCGGTTCCCTGTTACACCTAGCAGGGCAGATTCTGTAAATTTTCTACGAATGGCAAACTTTAAACATTTTTCAACATCAGTATCATTTTGTCTTTTTACCCGGATAATTTTGGATTTATATTTGAATTTATTCAATGTCATGTCGCTAACCGAATCTAAATCTCCAATAATAAAATCGGGGATAATGTTTAATCTCTTAGCACTATTAGCACCGCCATCGGCACAAATCAAAGTTGAATAATTTTTCTTTTCGAGATATTCGACCACAGATTTATTGGGTGGTTTTCCATTTGCCAGTATAATGCATTTTTTCATGATTAATTATTTTTTATGTAAAAATGTCCTGCTGAACATTTTTATATTGATATGTACATATGGGAAACAATTTTAACACTGAAATTATTTTTATAAACATCATAATCCAACCTGCAGACCCGCTAAAAAATTTCTTTCAGCAGCCGGGAAAAATTCAGCTCCAATTGCATTTGCAGAATATAATCGATTAAAAATATTAGTTACCTGGATAAATAATTTGCTCGGATTTAATGCATCAAATGCTTTAAGAGAATAACTTGCATAAAAATCTCCATCAAAATAGGCATCATTAACATTATCCCTATAACTCACAAAACCGGGATATTGCATCAAATATTCAGAAAGTTTTGAATCGTAGTAATCTGAATAAAATTTACCGACATACCTCCCTTTCAGCTGAATAAAAAATGGATTCTTATTGTAGCTTAAGCCAAAGTTAAACAAAAAATCAGGGAAACCGCCAATCCGGTTGCCGCTCAAATCAATAAAATTATTCTGATCAATATAATAAGTACCTTTATTTACATAGTTCCTGCTGAGAGTAAAATTTGATAATAAGGATAAATAGAGAGGAAGTTTTACAGAACCGGAAATTTCAATCCCGCGGTGAATTGTACTGTTCATATTGCCGGTTATAGGCTGCCCGAAAATATCTAATTTACCGTTATTGACTATCTCATCATCAAAAATCATATTGTAAATATTTAAGGAAACATTATAATTCTTTTCTATGATAGAATATCCTAATTCCATGTCGTTCATAGTCTCAGGCTTAACATACGGCTCACTAAAATTATATGAGCCATTTTCGTTTTGTACAAATTGAGGAATTGAACCCCAAATAGATTCTTCACCGGAATAATATGTACTCAGGCGCGGCTCCCGCGTAACTCTGGCAAATGAAATATAAATATTTTGTTCCGGATTAATTTTGTAATTGATACCTGCTCTTGGGTTCAAATACAAGCCATCAATATTAAAACTATAATTATTGAAATGTTCATTATAAAATTCATATTTATGATAAGCTAATTGTATTTCACCAAGAAAATTCCAATGGTCATTAAGAGTATAAGCTTCATGAACAAACCCGCTGAAAATATTTTTTGCTCCATTAAAATAATAGATTCGATAATCCCCGGATATGCCTTCAGGAAGGTTTGCACCGTATGCTATGCTCCCCCAATGAGTAGAGCGATGAATCCTTAATCTCTCCACCTATAATTAATTCACCGTTCGTATGTTTAAAGCTTAATTTCGGTATCCAGCCGTACTGTTTATTATCAACCTCTGCCTTAATTAATAAATCGGAAGGATTTTGCACAGGGCTGAAACCATCCTGTGAAATCAGATGTAATGAAGTTGTATCGAGCCCTGTACCATCATAATCAAAAAAGCCGCTGCCAGTTACCAAATAAAAAGCTGAATTGAAGGTAGCTGCATCACTTAGCTTCAATTCATTTAGTAATTCATAGTGAGGCTGTGAGAAGTTTTCTATTTCATCAGGTCTTCTGTCCACAGTATAAGTATATGTATTGGTCAGCGGATCTGCTTCCCAATAAGAATAATTTGCCTTTCTTAAATTCTTATCTTTTACGGCAAATTTCGGCAGGCCGGTATAAGCTAAACCATCGGCAATCGGACCCCCGTAAAAATTTATTTGAGTAGTCAGATTTTTATCATACCTAACCGCAGAAAGATAATAAGAATCAAATTTAACCCATGAAAGATTCCTGTAACCGCTGCTCAATATCCTTGACATTTTTGCATAAATCGAATATTTATTATCAATTAAACCGCTTGAAAATGAGGCCGAATATTTCCTTACATTATAGCTTCCTAAAGAAGCAGATAAATTTATCATCGGATCATTTGAAAATGCGGAAGTAATAATATTTATTGAACCGCCGATTGCAGGGTAGCCAAAAACTCCGGATCCTGCACCTCTCTGTACTTGAATTAAATCTGCACTGGCTAAAATATCTGGAAAATCAAGCCAGTAGACATTATGATCTTCGGGATCATTTTGCGGAATTCCGTTTATTGAAACGGATATTCTTCGTTGATCAAACCCTCTAATACTTAAATAATTATAGCCTATACCACTCCCTCCTTCCGAATAAAAGGTGGTTGAAGGAAGTGTGCTTAAAAATTCAGGCACATCCTGAACTGTATACTTTTCTTCAATATCTTTTCTTTTTATCTTGCTAAAAGCTAACGGCGTAATTCCCTCTTTTCCAAGGCTTCCTTCGACTAATACTGTTTGTGCCGGGATAATTCGGGGTTCGAGCTGAATAGTTAATTTCACCTGGAATCGGGTATATCCGAGATTGAAATTGTTTTTGTATAGTAACCTATAAAACTTACTACCAGGTGTTCATTATCTTTAAAATTATATTTAAATGAAAAATCGCCTAAGCTGTCGGTTGAGATTCCTATAATTGGATTTTCTTTAATATAAAGATTTGCTCCCGGCAGCGGATTACCGGTTTCACTATCAATTACCTTCCCATTTATTTCCAGGATTTGAGCCTGTAGAAAAGAATTACAAAGCAGAAAAAGAATAATTAAGTATTTCATTTTTGATTCCTTTCAAAAAAATAGCCGTTTTTAATCCGAAAAAACTCTTCGGAGAAACGGCTAAAATCTTAATTATTCTTTTAACCCGTTTCCCTACGCTGGCATTACCCAGATCAGGTATTAGGGTTTACTCTCAGCTATCCCGGGTTTACCCGGATAACACCCCTAACGGCTATCAAAATTTTTTTATGAACAAACTATATCTGGAATTTACTCCTGTAATTTAATAAAATTTTTCAAGAATCAAATTATTTTATTTTTAACTTTTGACCTGTAACAATTTTATTTCCGCGCAGATGATTAATATATTTCAATCTTTGCACAGATGTATCATATTTCTGTGCTATACTATATAATGATTCGCCGTTTTCAACAGTATGAAGATATGCTGATTTACTGCTGACATTTTCCGGTAAATCGTTTACCGCAGCATTGGAATAAATTTTTAATGTTTTACCGGCATAAATAGTATTATTGGATAAACTGTTCCAGCTTTTAATATCTGAAGCACTGACTTTATACAAATCAGCGATTTCACCTATTGTGTCTCCTTTTTTAACGCTGTAATAGTTAATATTTGCAGAAGTTTTAGCGGCATTATCACCAAGTGAAGAAGTATGTTCATCAGTAAAGATTGTTAAAGTTTGACCGGCATTTATTCTGTTGCTGCTCATATGGTTCCAGACCCTGATTTGCGACGCGGAAACAGAAAACCTTTCTGCTAATTCACTTATGGTTTCACCTCTTCTTATTCTATATCGGAATTTAGTAGTTTTATCTGAACTATTGTCATTTGAAGCATAATTTGAAGCCGGTTTATTAGTATATATCTTTAATCTTCTGCCGGCATAAATTATATTACCGTGAAGATTATTCCAATCTTTAATTGAATTAATATCCACTCCATACCTTGCAGCAATTGATTTAAGATTTTCACCGCGCCTGATTCTATGATATACCCAGTAATTACCTTCCAGGGGTGAACTGCTTTTTGTAATTGATTTTTCAACAGGAGTTTGATTATCCAGGCTTGCATAGAATTCTTTCTTATCCTCAGGAACATAAATTGTAAGAGTCTGGCCAACATTTATTGTCTCCGTATAGGGGATATTATTCCAGTTTCTAATGTCGCTTACACGTGTATTAAAAAGATCAGCGATTCCTAATAAACTATCTTTCTTTTTAACCCTATACTTTACTGAAACTTTATTTTCCGGAACAACAACGGTATTTGAAGAAAAATCCGAAGTTTGGACATCTGCAGTAATGTTATCGCTGCTGCTGTCATCTGTCTCATCTTCGTTATAAGCCACAGTCTCGATACTGTCATCGGCTACTGAACCAGTATCTATATCCTTATTAAGAGCAATATAGGGTGATACATATTCACCAGATGAATTATCATCCCCTGCAGATTCTACATTTGTATTATATGCAAAATCTTTTGTTGAAAAATTATTTACGGGGATTTTAAGAGTAACGCCAGGGTATACTTTACTTCTAATTGAAATTTTATTCAGATCAGCTAAATCATGTGTGGAAACACCGTATTTCCTGGCAATCCTTGAAAGAGTTTCACCACGTTGAACTTTATATACTAAGATAATAACTTTTCGCAGACTCCGGAATATTAACCATACTTGCGGCCAATTTTTGAGACATTCCCACCGGTATTCTTACAGGATATCCGCCGGGAAATGAAGGCGGAGTGCTCATTTGAGTTAATTCCGGGTTCATATCTTGAAGAGTTTCGAGATCAGTTCCAACAGAACTTGATATATAACTCAAGGAAACTGCTTCATCGACATTATAAGTTTCATATTTTAACGGTTTCTCATAATTAATATTTGTGAAACCATATTTTTCCGGGTTCATTCCGACAACACAAACAGCGATAAATTGGGGAACATAGCTTCTTGTTTCCCTTGGAAGATACTTGCTTATTGTCCAGAAATCATTTGAACCAGCTCTTCTCATAGCTCTTGTTATTCTTCCTTCCCCGGCATTGTATGCTGCTAATGCCAGGTACCAATCTCCCAGGTCTCCGTATAAATCCCGTAAGTGTTTAGCAGCAGCTGCGGTAGATTTTTCAGGGTTTCTTCGTTCATCATAATAAAAATCAGATTGTAACCCATACAACCTTCCTGTTGATTTTACAAATTGCCATAAACCTACAGCACTAGCCCATGAACGCGCTGTAGGATTTAATGCACTTTCAACCATACTAAGATAAACCAATTGTTTAGGAATTCCTTCCTCAGAAAAGACTTTTGTCATCATTGGAAAATATCTGCCTGATCTTTCAAGCCAGAGTTCCATATGAGCTCTTCCCCTGGTTGTAAAATAGTCAATCCATCTTTCAACAACAGGGTTCATTTCAAGAGGTATATCTGCAGGAATAATTATTGATTTTGTTTTTTTATCCCTCTCCCAATTCATTTGAATTTCAGGCAGGTTTTTCCCCATCCATTCTTCAAGTGCCGCAAATGATACTTCTACAGGAACTTCGGGTAAACCATCAACGAATTTCCTATAATCATCAATGATTGATTTTTCAAGCTCAACATACGCTTCATTATCTTCAATCCCCGGATAATAACTGAGGTTATTAATAATCCGTAATGAAGATTCATACTTTTTTACAGTTTCAGTGGTTGGGCTTTTCTCCTGACCGGCAAGGGCTGCTACGTAATATTGCCTGGCTTGTTCAAGCATTTCGGAAACAATTCCTCCATTTTGAACTTTTACAGTACTTTTCCCGGATTTTTCTTCTTTGGTAATTTCTTTATTTGCTCCGCAAGAGAAGAATATTAAAGAAAATAAAGAAATTATCACTAGCGGTAGATATTTTTTTCTCATTAAGTCTCCATATTTTCAATTATTCAACAATTTAATATAATAGTTGATTTTAGATTTATCAAGTAAAAAATTAACCAATTTATACTAATTGCTTTAATAATATATAGTTAGCTAAAATATTTTTTATAAAGGAATATTCCCGTGTTTTTTTGGTGGATTTTTATCCACTTTTGTTTTTAAAAATCTAAATGCATTTATCAATTTTATCTTTGTATCCTTTGGATTGATTACATCATCAAGATAGCCTCTTTCGGCGGCTATATAAGGATTAGCAAATTTTTCGATATATTCTTTAAGTTTATTCTCCAATTCTATTTCAGGATTTTCAGCTTTTGATATTTCCTTTTTAAATATAATTTCAACTGCACCTTTAGGACCCATTACTGCAATTTCTGCAGAAGGCCATGCAAAATTAAAATCTCCTCTTATATGTTTTGAATTCATAACATCATAAGCACCGCCATAAGCTTTTCTCGTAATTACAGTTACTTTCGGCACGGTAGCTTCACAAAAGGCATAGAGCAGCTTTGCACCATGCTTTATTATTCCGTTCCATTCCTGTTCTGTTCCAGGTAAAAATCCGGGAACATCTACAAGTACCAATAAAGGAATACCGAAAGCATCACAGAATCTCACGAACCTTGCACCTTTTACCGATGCATTTATATCAAGAACTCCGGCTAAAACTTCCGGTTGATTAGCAACTATTCCGACAGTCATTCCTCCAATCCGGCTAAATCCCACAATAATATTATCTGCAAACTCTTTATGAACCTCGAAAAAATCATTATCATCAACGAGCAGAGTTATTATCTGCTTCATATCATATGGCTTATTAGGATTTTCCGGAATAACCGAATTAAGCTTTTCGTCCGGCAAAATTGCATTAAAATCAAATTCTTTATCAGGAAGAGAATCCCTGTAATTAAGGGGGAGGAAACTCAATAATTTTTTTACTCCCAATAAAGTTTCGATTTCATTATCGCTAATAAAATGTGCCACGCCGCTTTTCACTGCATGTGTTTCAGCACCGCCAAGATCTTCAAAGCTCACGTCCTCATGAGTAACTGTTTTAACCACATTTGGTCCTGTAACAAACATATAACTTGTATTTTTTACCATAAATATAAAATCAGTAATTGCAGGAGAATAAACAGCTCCACCTGCACATGGTCCTAAAACGACCGAAATTTGAGGAACTAAACCGGAAGCAAGGGTATTAAGAAGAAAAATATCTGCATAACCGCCAAGGCTAACCACACCTTCCTGTATCCTTGCACCACCTGAATCATTTAATCCTATGATTGGAACACCAGTTTTCATAGCCAGGTTCATTACCTTTTTAATTTTTTCGGCATGAGCTTCAGATAAAGAACCGCCGAATACAGTAAAATCCTGGCTGTATAATGCAACAGGTTTCTTATCTATTTTTGCAAACCCTGTTATTACCCCGTCACCGTGATAATGAATTTTATCCAATCCGAAATCTGCTGCTCTATGCTGGACAAAAATATCAAGTTCTTCGAAACTTCCTTCGTCAACTAATAATTCAATTCTTTCCCTGGCTGTTAACTTCCCTTTTTCATGCTGTTTCTCAATCTTTTCTGCTCCGCCTCCTAATTTTGCGTTTTCTTTTTTATGCAGTAATTCATCAATTTTATTTTGCATAGTCCTATTATCTTTTTTTAACTCTAAGTTAAAAATTTATTCTCATATTTGGGAGGTTTTTTCGGAAGTAATTACCATAAATAATTCGTTTGCAACAATCCGTTTATTTTCAGAAAATTTACGCTTCAATTATTGAATTTTCTACAAAAAAATCAATGAACAAATCAATCAAAACAAGAGGAAAAAACTATAAGGTTGATTTGTAAGTAAGCTCAATTTTTATACCAACGGAACTATCAAGAATTAAATTGTGAAACTTACTTCTTCCATTATATTTTTTGATTTAAACAAAGATTCAATTTCATCTTTTAGTTCAGAAAAATGTTTTTCCCCGGTAATCTTTAACCTATTATTAGATCTTTTTTCCAACTTGATTTCATGAAATATAGACCCGGGATTTTTTTTCATCAGATAGATTGAATCCGAAAGATTTATTGCTGATGATATATTTGCCGTGGCAAAAATAAAATTAATTTTTTGCGTATTAGTTACAATATCAATTAAGTTATAAATTTCTTCTTTTGTTTCAAGATCCAGACCTTTGAGCGAGTCGTCAACTAAAATGAAATCCGGATTAATTACTAATGCGCGCCCCAGGGATATTCTGAACCTGAAGCCAATGCTCTCATCATCCGGAAGATGGTTTTCGTAACCGGTTAATCCTACTAAAGAAATTATATCATTAATATCCTTATCATCATTCTTTAAATTAAATTCAGAAGCAAAGGTTAAATTTTGTTTAACGTTAAGCCATGGAAAAGATGAAGGTTTTTCAGGCAAATAAACTACCTTCTTTTGTGACAAAGTATAATTTTTATTATTTAAAAGAATTTCTCCCGAGGTTGGTTTTTCGAGACCGGCTATTATTCTCAATAGAGTGGACTTACCTGAAGCAAATGGAGCAAGAATGGAGATTATCTGACCCGTTTCAGAGTTTTTCTCTATACTAAGATTGATATCTTCCAGTAGATGATTTTTGGCACCGGCAGGCATCTCAAAATATTTTGAGATATTTTTTACATGAAGTATATTTTTTTCAGTCTCCAATGCCGTTCCATGGAAAAAGTTTATTTTTCGATAATTTAATTATATGCGATCCAAGAAAAATTATTACTCCTAAAATGAGCATTCCGGCTAGTAAAGCCGACAGATCTTTGAATTCAAGTGCACGCCTGAAAATAGAGCCGAATCCGTTTCCATAATTGGCAAATTCAAAAAATACCAGCATTGCCCAGAAATACAAATGAGAATCATAAATATGATTCATCAAATCCGGCTGCATGGATCTCCAGATTACTTTATTTGAGATTGCTGAACTGCCTGCACCCAGCGATAATGCTGAATCTATATATGCCTGGTTTATTTTCATCGATAAGCTGGAATGTTTTATTAATAGCTGATTAAAAACGACAACAAAAATGAAAACATATTTTATATACTCAGATTGGGGATACCAGTAAATTAATAAGAAGCCCAAAACAATTCCCGGCAAATATTTAGAGAACCATTCAAGCGAGAATATAAAATTCCTTATTCCTGCTTTTTCATGTAAAATATATCTATTTAAAATTTTAAGCAGATAGTATGATGCAATAATTGAGATATAAACGGAGGCAATAGAAGATATTAAATTTCTCAGCAGATGGTAATCTTTCCACAAGGCTCCAAATGAATCAAATACAATTGACGGTTTGGGGAGAAAATTATTTGAAGGTAAGACAAATTCAAATAAAATGATCCACAATAAGAAATAACCGGCTATAATGTAAGCAATATTTTTCCCGTAAACTTTTTGTGAGATCATGAATTGTTTTATTCTTTTGTCTAAAGATAAAACTTAAATTTGATAAAAAGTAGTGTAAAAGCTGAATAATTTAACTGTAAATGTATCAGTAATCTAAAAAAATCTAACTACAATTTATCAAGCTGATTAGAACAAGTTATAAATAAGAAATTCTATGTCAAAAAAGGATTATCCTTTTTTTCAATTCCAATTTTACTGTTGTCACCATGACCCGGATAAATTATTACATCGTCAGGCAAAACAAAAAGCTTTTCTTTTATAGACAGCAGTAAATTCGGATAATTTCCTCCCCACAAATCTGTTCTGCCGATACTATTATGGAATAATACGTCGCCGGTTACGCAAAATTTTTCTTTTTCAAAGTAAATACAATGCTCGCCAGGTGAATGTCCTGGTGTAGATAAAATCACTGCCTGAGATTTTCCTATTAAGATCTTAGAATTTTCATTTAAATAATCATCCGGAAAAGGAGGAGGAGCATCAATTTCTAATCCAAAAGCAGAACCTTGTCTTTCCGCTTCCTTTAATAAAGGAATATCATCTTTAGGAACTAAATATAAAGGAGAATATTTTTCCTTAATAAACCTGCATCCGAGAAGATGATCAATATGACAATGAGTTACAATTAAATATTTTACCGTTATATTTCTATCAGCAATAAAATTTTCAAGTTCCATCTCTTCATCGGGACCATAACAACCCGGATCGGCTATCATTCCTTCGTTGGTTTTTTCATCCCATATAACATAGGTGTTCTCTGAGAAAGGATTAAATGTGAATTTTTTTACAACGATCATTTGTGTTAAGCAATTTATCAGTTTTTGCTTTTAAAATTCTTAGTAATTCTCTTCATCAATTTCGAATTGTAGCTTTTAAAATTGTCTTTAGTCTCTTCGATTGAGTCGCCACCGAATTTCAGCAGGAAATACTTCGCAATAGACCAGGCGAGCATTGATTCTGCAATTACCGCACAAGCCGGAACAGCTACAAAATCGCTTCTTTCTCTTCTGGCATCAACAATCTTCATATTCTTAAGATCAACGCTTTCGATAGGGCTCATCAACGTGGCAATCGGTTTCATTGCTCCGCGTACAATAACAGGCAAACCAGTCGAGATTCCCCCTTCAATTCCTCCGGAGCGGTTTGTCTTTCGTGAAAAACCATTTTTAGTTTTTATAATTTCATCATGAGACTCGGATCCGAACTTTTCGGCAGAATCAAAACCGGAGCCAATTGCTACTGCTTTTACTGCATTAATCGACATAATTGATTGTGCAATTTCCGCATCAAGTTTAGTATCATAATGAACAAAACTTCCAAGTCCGACCGGAACCCCGGTAGCTAGTGCAATAAAAGTTCCTCCTAAAGTATCTCCTTTCTTTTTTGCCTCTTTAATCTTATTTATTATTTTTCCTTCATGTTCCTTATCAAGGACCCTTACATCGCTTTTGTCAGATTCGACTGATAGGTTCCACGCATTAAAATTTTTGGGCAAATCGTTATTAAATAGTTTATTTATAAAATTATTTTTTGAATAGATTCCTCCTATACTTTCAACATAGCTTCCAAAAAAAATTCCAAATTCTTCAAGAAATTTTCTTGCGATTGATCCAGCAGCTACTCTTGCGGCCGTTTCCCTTGCCGAAGATCTTTCAATTGAATTTCTTATATCATTAAAATTATATTTTGATATCCCGACCAAATCTGCATGCCCCGGCCTTGGGATTGTAATTTTTTCTACTACCTCTTTTCTTTTATCCGGGGTCATTTTGGGGATCCAGTTTTCCCAATCTTTATTTTTTATTAAAAGAGAAATGGGAGAACCGAGGGTTTTTTGAAACCGAATCCCGGATAAAATTTCGGCTGTATCTGTTTCGATTTTCATTCTTAAACCTCTGCCGTATCCGGCTTGTCTTCTTTTAAGATGAAAATTGATATAATCGTTTTCAATTTTAATATTTGATGGAAAACCTTCCAGAACTGAAATTACGGCTTTGCCGTGAGATTCACCCGAAGTAAGAAATCTTATCATCTTTAATCCATTTTATTGAGGTAACAAATATAAAAAAGTATTAGCTAAATTTTCACTCCTGCTAAGCATTCATAATAAATGTTGTTAAGAAGATTAAGGGATAAAAAAAACGCCCGGATAAACCGGGCGTTTTGCCAAATATTTGGGAATATCAGGTTACTATTTCTCCGGTACTTGTATACCCTTAAAGAAACTGTTTCCTTTAGTGTCCTGCATTTCCATTAAGACAGCAGAACCTTTTTTATCATTCAATATTTCTTTTAAATCCTTAACATTTTCAACCGGTTTTTTATCGGCCTGAACTATTATAGCACCCTGGAATAATTGCTGATCTTCGGCTTCACTGAAAGGTTTAACTTCAGTAATAATTACACCATGATCAACTTTATAGTCCGTCTTTTCTTTGGAAGTTAGGTTTCTTACCGAAATTCCGATATTATCAAAAGTAGCGGATGAGTTCTCTGATTTAGATTCATTATCTTCTTCTTTCTTATCCGTTGTCGGTTCGGCTTTTGAATCTTCTTCCCTTGGTTTTAATGTTACCTTTCTGTCTATAGTTTTACCATTCCTGTAAATTGTTAAATCGACAGTAGATCCAGCAGACTTGCTTGCAATATAACTTTGAAGTTCATTAGTCTGATCAACTTCTTTATTGTCTATTTTTAAAATAACATCACCTTGTTTAATATCGGCATTAGCGGCTGCGCCGTTCGGCAGTACACCCTGAACAATAACGCCTTTGGGTTTATCAAGCCCTAATGATTTCGCGGTGGTATAATCAATATCACCGATATTAACGCCGATATAACCCCTGCTTATTTTCCCGTGGGCAATTAAATCTTTTGCAACTGATTTAACAAGATTAATAGGGATTGCAAATCCATATCCGATATAAGTGCCGGTTCTTCCGGCGGCAATTGCCGAGTTGACACCAATAACAGATCCTGAAAGATCAACCAAGGCTCCGCCGCTGTTGCCGGGATTTATAGCAGCATCCGTTTGTATAAAATCTTCAACACCGTAACTATTTTTAATTAAGCCTAACCTTCCTCTCCCCATCGCACTGACGATACCGGCTGTAACAGTTGAAGCTAAAGATAATGGATTTCCAATTGCCATTACCCATTGCCCGACTTTAAGATTATCGGAATCGCCCAAATAAGCTGTAGGTAAATCATTTGCATCAATTTTAATTACGGCCAAATCAGTTAAAGGATCTGTGCCGATAACTTTAGCATCAAACACTCTTTTATCAAATAATCCTACCTTCACTGAAGTGGAATTTTCAACAACATGGTTGTTAGTTACAATATAACCATCTTTAGAGATAATTATACCGCTTCCCGATCCTCTTTCTTCCTGAGGCATATCTTTAAATGGGAAAAAGAAAAAATCCTGGTGAGGATTATCTTTTGTTTCAGAGATAACATTGATTTGAACTATGGCAGGAGTTACTTTCTGCGCAACTTCAATAAATGCCTTACTAAATGAAGTAGCGTCTGCATCTAAATTAACCGGCGGTTGAGAAGCACCGAGATTTATATCTGCCATGCTGGGTCTTACTAATCCAAAGCCAGATACAAGAAGTGCTCCGAAAATAATTCCTACTACAATTAAAGCAAGAGCACCAATTAACCCTTTAGTTTTCATTTTTTTCCTCCATTATATTCTAAAATTTTGACTTTTCTGCAAGTTCATTGCATTAGTAGAAACTTTTTATTAGACCTCTTTAAATAATTGAAATGATTTGATCCCGTTGAAATCAGTAATATGAAATTTTAAGTACAATTCCAGGAACATAATTGCTTTATCGTAAATCATTTCTCTTTCATAAACAACCTTTTTATTCTGCTTTAGACAATGCAAATAATTAAAAAGTTCCGGATTTATCTGGTAGGATTCAATATATGACGATTTACAATCATTACATAAAATACCTAATTCAAAATTGTAGGCCAAATTCATATTGTTAAGGTTTGATTTACCGCAAGAAGCACACTTTTGAATTTGGACAGCATAACCTAATTCTGTCAAAAAGAAGATAAAAAATCTTCCGAATAATATCTTAGGATGTTCAGTTGAATCTTCATACAGATTAAGAATCCTAATCAACCCGTTGAATAATCTTTCATTTGCTTCATGTTCGGGACTCAGTTTTTTAACAAGTTCCAGGATTGCATAAGAAAACTTCAGCTTTTCAAGATCTTCTTTTATCCTTGGGAAATGCGAAATAATATCCGCACTTGATAATATTTGAAGTTCGCGGTTATCCTTCTTATATAAAATAATTTGCAGATAATTAAGTGGATCAGCAATAAAACTAATTTTGGATTTCGGACTTCTGCCCCCTTTTATAATGGCAGATAATTTACCGTAGCTTTTTGTAAAAAGCGCAGCAATACTGCTCGTATCGCCGTAGTTTATTTTATTTAGAACTACAGCTTCGGTTTTTACTATTTCACTCATTGAATAAAATTATAAGGGAAAAAATAAACCTGGTCTTCTGTTATTATACCTGTAATTAAATGTGAAGGAGTTACATCAAAAGCGGGAGTATAAGCTTTATAATAATCCGGGGCGATTTTATTACCATTAATCTTTGTTAATTCAGTGCTCTCCCTCTCTTCAATTATTATATCATGACCGGAGGGAATTGTCCTATCGATGGTAGTGGTTGGTGCAGCAATATAAAATGGTATATTATGATGGTAACATAGTACAGCTAAACTATACGTTCCTATTTTATTAGCAGTGTCTCCGTTTATTGCGATACGATCTGCTCCTACAACAACAAGATCAACTTTATTCTGCTGCATAAGAGATGCGGCACTGGAATCAGTTAAAACGGCAAACGGGATACTGTTTTTTTCCAGTTCAAAAGCAGTGAGCCTCAAACCCTGCAGCAGCGGACGGGTTTCATCTGCATAAACGAAACTTACCAGCTCCTCTTCAAAGGCTCTTTTAATTACATTAAATGCAGTTCCTTCACCACTGGTTGCGAGCTTGCCGGTGTTGCAATGCGTCAATACAACAGAATTGTTTTTTCTAAAGATGCTTAAACCGTTTTTCCCTATTAACCTGCATTTTTCAATATCATCTTTATGAATTTTTTCAGCTTCGGATTTTAAAATTGAATAAATATTATCCGAATCTTTACAAGCTGAATAAACTTTTTTAATATCTTCCAAGGATCTAAACAAATTAACTGCAGTAGGCCGGGTTTTCGAAAGGCGAAGATAAGCGGTTTTAAATATTTCTTCAGCAGAATTCTTTGGGATGCCTTTTAGTGATAATGATAAACCATAAGCCGCTGCAACACCAATTGCAGGAGCGCCTCTAATTTCCAAACGCTCAATTGCTTCAGCTATCCTATTATAGTCCTCGGTTTCAATATATTCTTCAGCTAACGGAAGCTTTGTCTGATCGAGGAAAATAAATTTATCATCAATAAAATCTAAGGAAAAATAATTATTCTTTTTCATCAAATTGTGAAAGTTTAAGAAAATCCCTGTACCTATCCTGAACACGAAGATATTCCAGTTCCTCTAATCCTTTTGTAGAGAACTTCTCTACACAAAACGAAGCCATCGCACTTCCATAAACCACGGCACATTTCATATTTTCCGGGCTTAAATCCTGAGTCTTATGTAAATAGCCGATAAATCCGCCTGCGAAAGAATCTCCTGCACCTGTGGGATCATAAATCATTTCCATTGGATAAGCAGGTGCTGAAAAAATGACATCATCGGTAAAAAGGAGAGCGCCATGCTCTCCTTTTTTGATAATTAATATTTCAGGTCCCATATCCCGGATTACTTTTGCTGATTTTATTAAATTCGGCTCTTTAGTCAATAACCGTGCTTCCGAATCATTGATAATTAAAACATTTGTTCTTTGAAGAACCTGGAGGAGCTCTTCCTTTTTACCTTCAATCCAGTAGTTCATAGTATCACAAACTATAAATCTTGGGTTTTCCATTTGATCCAGAACCTTTAATTGCAGCGAAGGATCTATATTACCAAGACAAACGAATTTGGCTTTACGGTATTTCTCTGGTAAAACAGGATCAAAATTCTCCAGGGCATTCAATTCGGTTAAAAGTGTATCTCTAACATTTAAATCGTAGTGGTATTTTCCTGCCCAGCGGAATGTTTTTTCATTTTCTAAAATTTGAAGCCCTTCAAGATCAACGTTATGCTGCTCCAATAAACTGATATATCTTTCCGGAAAATCTTTACCTACAACACCGACAAGATATATTGGCCCGCTAAAATACCCTGCTGATAATGCTATATAAGTTGCCGACCCCCCTAAAGCATTTTCTATTTTATCAAACGGAGTTGCAACATTATCAAGACCTAGTGTTCCTACAACTAATAAGCCCAAATTATTCTCCAAGATAGTTGAATTAAGAACTTTAAAAATAATGAAATTGATTTTTAAAGCATAATCAGTAAATAATAATAAGAAAACATATGCTAAGAAATTCAGGAATTAAAATTAAATATTAGCTCTAATTAGAAAAAACAATTTCTTTTTGTTTATATTTTAATTCATATTTTTCATATAATAACTAATGTTAAGGAGTGCCGGATTTTAGGAATGCTGCTAACCTTGTTCTTATAGCGTATTTTAAGTCATTATTTTGAAAGAACTGCATGAGACCATTATACCTCAGAAAAGAATCTGAAGGATTTACCAGAAAAGTCATGATTGACATGGCTTATCTTGTAACTCATAAACAAATAAGATTGCCAAAAATGTATTACGAAGAGAAGTTGTATCTTCCTTTTTTTAATAATAGTCTGGTTGATAAATACTTTTTAACAAAAGAAAAAATAATTAAGGAAGATGAATATCACTACTTCTTCGCATTCCCTTTTTCCGCTGAAAAAGTTGAAAATGCAGCTATTTAATAAGTAAGATATATAATTTGATACTTCCTTTATCATCTTTGATACATATAACACCATGATTATCTCCTCACAAAATTCTAACCTGCTATTAATTAAATTAAAATAATTATTAGTCTAAAAATCATTAAAGGAGCTTTGAAAATGTGGCAAGGCTGGGTCGATTTAATTTCAGGTATATGGGTATTAAGCTGCGGATTTTTTAATCCTTTACAAGCCGCAGACAATATGTGGATACCGGGGATTATAGTTTTCATTTTTGGAATTTGGTCTGCAAAGAAAGGAAAAAGCTGGCAAGGTTTTGTTAATTCTTTAGCCGGACTATGGTTATTTTTAAGCGGCGCTTTTTTCGGCTTAAATACCGGATGGAACTTCATAATATTTGGCGCCATAATTACTATTATAGCTCTATGGAATGTCTCAGTACATCCGAATAATTCCGCATTGCTGCGAGCTTAAAAAGGATAAAATAATATTTAAATGTTAAAAATTCCCGGTTTCGTCCGTTGAAATTAATCTATCACTACCGTAATCTTCAATTGATTTATCATTAGAATACAAAACAGTAATTGTAATATCGCTTTCAAATTTTGATGCTATAAGTCCAATAAAACCATTATCGAATTTCCAAAATAATTCCGGTCCGCTGAATTTACCATAATCATTAACACTTATCCAAACAGAATCAGAATTGATTGATCTTCCCGCCCGGAAATCCGGTTTTCCGTATTCGGCGGTTAAATACCTTTCTAATTTATTGAAATCGATCTTAATTTCATCTTCGGGATTTACAGTATAAGTACCTTCAAACAATTTATTACCCTTGAATGAGTAATCTATTCTGGCTTTTAAACCTGCGATGCTCCCATTATATGATAAAGCATCAATTCCAAAACCATGGAAGGATTGCAGATAAGTTTCTTTTTCAGCTGCTTTAACTTTATCTGTGCTGCTTCCCCACTTGATTCCTCTAAATCCTGATAACTCGCCGGAAGACTTTATTTGAGAATAAATATAAAAGCCAGGGAATAAGAAATAAATCAAAATAAAAAAATTAAGGCTTCTATAAGCAGGAGTAAATCTTTTCATGCTTTCTAAGCTATAAGAAAATTTGCCTGGTTAAATAAAACAGTTCCGAAAATCTTATTTGCTGCTTAGATTTTCCCAGGCATTTTTAAGGTTCCTAGATTATATCCAAACATTTTTCAAGATCAAATAAAATATCATCGATATTCTCCAGACCGATAGCCAATCT
The DNA here is from genome assembly GCA_963782475.1 of uncultured Bacteroidota bacterium. Lineage (GTDB taxonomy): Bacteria > Bacteroidota > Ignavibacteria > Ignavibacteriales > Ignavibacteriaceae > CAVQBP01. Next base: position 1,371,238 of record CAWAJW010000015.1, on the reverse strand, counting down.
TATTCCTCCGGGATCGATACCATATTCAATTAACTTATCAGCCGGAACCATTGAATGCGTCATGGAAGCAGGGTGTTCGATTAAGGTTCTTGTGTGGCCCAAACTGACTGCGAGAGTCATTGTATAAGCATTTTTTGCGGCAAAATTCATGAATCTTCTTCCGTTCTCTTTGCAGTCTAAATTTGTTTTACCTTTAAGAGTAAAATAGATTAAACTTCCTGGTGCAAAATTACCGTTGAAATCAATCATTTGTTTTTTTGCTAATGAGTAGAATTTATAACTTTTCAAACCGGGGTAATTTACCATTTCAACTTTAGGATTAGCATTTAAAAATTCGGCAATTTTGATGGCGCTTGATGTCTGCTGTGAAATTCTAAGATGAAGTGTAGGTAAACCATAAGTTAAAATCGTCCAGGCAGCTTTAGTATTTAAAACCGCACCAAAATCTTTGCGGAACAGCATCAATAAGTCATGAAATTTTTTAGGACCAATTACAACCCCGCCCATATCAGTACCGAATCCTCCAATTCCTTTGGTTAAAGAATTCACTGTAAAATCCGAACCGTGCTCAATCGGTCTTTGGCAAAATGGAGTAGCGAAAGTATTATCTACGACAACGTAGATTTTATTCTCTTCAGTGCGGTTTTTATTAAATTCATTCACTATTTTTTTTACTTCTTCGATATCAATAATATCAAGGTTCGGGTTTGCAGGTGATTCAAAGTATACAACCTTTGTCTTTTCTGTAACAGCATTTTTTAAGTTTTCAAGATTCGTTAAATCGACAGGTGTATTTTTTATATTATACTTAGGATACCAATTATTCAACAAAGAGAATGTACATCCGTATAAAGTTTTATGAGTGACTATCTCATCACCTGAACCTGTTAAAATGCCGAATATTCCCGAGATTGCGCCCATACCTGTTGCAAAAGTAACAGCAACTTCTCCTTTCTCAACAAAAGCCAGGTTTTCTTCAAGCAAGTCTTTGTTCGGATCACCCAACCTGTCATAGATATAAATAGGGTTAAGCTTTCCATTTATTTGCTTTGAATTAGCAAATTCTTCAAAACCCTCTGCCCCTCTTTCAACCGAATCCAATCTGAAAATTACAGAACTGGAAAGAGGTGAAATAACATGATGTGAATAATCCCATTTATTGGAATGATTCTTCCCGTAAATTAAATGTGTTTGAACAGAATATTTTGATTCATCGATTCCATCCGAGGATTGATCTGCTTCATTTTTATTTTGAATTTCGGTTGACATGAAATCCCCTTCCTTTCTCTTATTAAACTTAAAAAGTTATGTTAAATAAATAACCTGATTTTATCAGCCTGCTTTTGGCAGGAGATAAAAACGGGTGCCGGTTATTAAACCGCAATATTTGATGATGTAACTTAGCAAATAAAAATTAAAGTTACCGTATAAAAAGATTGGCTGATATAGGCCGGTAAAAGGAATGAAAAGAATTAAATTTTAACTACTATTATTTTATTCAATGTAATCAGGGGATAATCTTCATTAGGAAGGAGATTGATTTTTGAACCGGTCAATTTCATAATAAATTCAAAAAGACCATGATTAATATAAGACATATCAAAACTTATAAATTCAATTATATCATCAAATAGATTATTAAGTACACTGCTGTCGTTTGAATTAAGTTCATTTTCAATATTAAGAGAGAATAATCTTTTAATCAGCATTTTAATTCCGGGTAATTCACTTTCAATATTTTTATCATTTGAATTTTCTTCCGTAATATCTATAGAAATGAATGCGGTTAATTTTTTCTTAACATCGTTTATATCTTTTTCTGAACTTATTGAATAACTGATTTTTGATAATGAATTTAATTCCCCGGTATCGATTATCGTATGGAATTCAATCCCTGAAGTTATAAAAGTAATAGACAGATTTTTTCCGGAAGAAAAAAACAGCTCTTTAATTTGCCATTTTTTCTGCATAATATATTGAATAGCCTCGGAACATTTTAATGAATCATTATACTGAAAGTCTTTTTTTGTGCCGTTATTCCTTTTATACTGTCCAGTATAGTAATCATTTCTTGAAGCATTCAGATTTAACTGTATGTCTTTAATTTTATCCAACATGGTATACTCCCTTGATTATAATCGAAAAAAGGGAGAATAACTTTAGGATTACTTGCCTAATTTTACCATTTTTTGGTCAGGTGTATACTCAATTAAATCAGGGTTCTGCAGGTGTGTTAAATCATTTACCAAAGATTTGATTTTCTCAATGGATTGATGTGTAATATTAAAATCATCAATAAATTTCTCTTTTTCTATGGCATTCAACTCATCTTCAATGTTTTTAATAGACATTAAAAGACTGCTCAAAGGATTATTAATCTTATGCCCAATAGTACAAGCCATTTCTATAATGGCCTTATTATGTTCGATACTTCTTAATTCATTTTGCAGGTTATGAATCCTGATGCCAGATCGTATTCTGGCTAATAATTCCTGGTTATCAACCGGTTTTACAAGAAAATCATCTGCGCCGACATCCAGCCCGATTACCCTGTCTTTTAATGAAGCTCTTGCAGTTAGAATAATAAAGTATATAAGCTTATTTGTTTCATCACCTTTTAAAATTTTACACAATTCTATCCCGTCCATAACCGGCATAGTCCAGTCGGCAATAATAACTTTGGGTTTATGCTGCTTTAATAATTCAATGGCTTCCTGGCCATTTATTGAAGTTACAACATCATAATTATTTTTTGTTAAAAGCTTATCAAGTATATATCTTGTATCTTTTTCATCTTCTACAACTAAAATTTGATCTTTTGACATTTAACCTTCAACTAAATTTTTTATTTTTTCCAATAAGAGATTATAATCCAGAATCGGTTTGGTAATATAATCTTCGGCAAGACTCTGCTTAAAAAAACCCGGTCCATCCGTTGCTAAAGAATATGCAGTAACAAGCAGCACAGGGATTTTTGAATAGACAAAACTTTCTTTAACCATTCTCGATAAAATTATACCATCTACTTTTTCATTGTTAAGATAAGTATTCTTTAAATTTATATCCATAATTATTAGAGAAATAGATCCTTTCTTCAACTGCTCAAATAGTAAATCACCTTCTTCAATAATTAAAGGCATATAACCTTCTCTCTTTAAAAGGTATTTATAGAATTCCTGGGAAAAAGGATCATCTTCAACAACAATAATATTGTTCACTTTTTTAATTTAGATACTTAACTATAATGCTAATCCGCCTGTTTACAAGATTATAGGGATCTTTTACATCTCTTAACCTTCTATCGGCGTACCCTCTGATTTCTTCAATTTGTTCAGGGTTTAATTTGCTGCCAGCCAGTGCTCCTCTGGCTGCGTTAGCCCTGTCGGCGCTCAGCTCGAAATTGGTATAGCCGATATTATTTCCATGATAAGGACGTGCGTCAGTATGTCCTTCAATAACGATTTTATTGGGAAGCTTTGCCAGCTGATCTCCAATTTTTTGCAGCAGATTAACCATAGCCGGCTTTAATTTGGCATTACCAATCTCAAAAAATACATCGTTTGCCGAATCCAAGATCTCTATCCTTAAACCTTCATCAACAATTTCTATTTTAATTTGATTTACTATATTAATATACTCAGGATCTTCGGAAAGTTCATTCAAAATTTTATCACCCATTTTTTTTAGTTCCTGCTTTTCTGTCTCCCTTTGTTCTATCGATTTTTTAAGATCGATATTAAAAAGCTGCGAACTATTCCCCTGTAAAACACTTTTCCCTTTATCTGAAAATCCAATCGGATCTCTGAAATAATGTGCAACTGTCTCCTTAACAGATTGATCCTGACCCAATATCCACAGCACGATAAAAAGAGCCATCATTGCAGTAACAAAGTCGGCATAAGCAACTTTCCAGGCTCCGCCGTGACCGCCATGACCGTGTCCTTTTTTCTTTTTTATTATTATCGGGTTGCCTTCGGTGTTAAGCACTCTTCCCTCTTACAAAATTTTCCAGCTCTGAAAAGGTAGGCCGTTCATCAGAAAAGATGGTACGCCGTGCTATTTCAACTGCAACGATTGGAGGATTACCCTTTGCATATGCAACAATACAGCTTTTAATAGTAGTTAAGAAACGCACTTTATTTTCTAAACTATGCTCAACACTTGAAGCCAGTGGATTGACAAATCCATAAGCCATCAGAACGCCCAAAAATGTACCGACTAAAGCTGCCGCCACATGCTCTCCTACAACCTCTGCTCCTTTATCAATTGAACCCATAGTAATAATAATACCAAGGACTGCAGCGACAATTCCCAAACCGGGCAATGAATCTCCTACTTTTGATATAGTTGCAGAAATCGGTTTCGATTCGATTTCATAGGTTTCGATCTCCGTATCGATTAAACCTTCAAGTTCGTGCGGAGGAACTCCGCCGGTAAGCATCACTTTCATCGTATCACAAAAGAAATCTCTGACAAACCGGTTGCTTATAAATTTTTTATTTTGTGAAAGGATTTCACTTTCCTCAGGATTTTCGACATGTTTTTCTATTGACAGCAAGCCGTCCCTCTGCGCAACCAGGAATAAATCATTAAACGATTTAAGTAATTCCATATAGTCTTTTTTAGTATAATGATTTCCTTTTATTACATTAGGTAATTCTGCAAATATTTTCTTCAATAGAGAAAGTGGAGCAGATATTAGTAAGCTTCCGACTGCAGCCCCCCCAATTACAATAAATTCGGCCCACTGAAGCATCAGAATCAGGTTGCCGCCGGCAATTAAAAAACCTGTTACAATCGATATTATTACAACTGCAATTCCAATTATTACAAACATATTTTTTTCTATTATTTAATTGTTTTAAAAGTTAATATTCTTAAAACAGGAGGTTGAAAGTAATTTAATCCGGATGTTTATTATTCCAGCACTGATTTCGAGGATTCAATTTTACCGGCTATTGAAAAAATCTGATCACATTTTATTTTAATATAATTCCAATCTGTAACCGGGATTTCAAGTACTTTTTCAATATCATTACAAATAATACTGATTATAGGATAGCCTATGGTGCCTCCCGCTCCTTTCATCTCATGAATGAGATCTGCTAATAAGTCCTTATTTTTCGTTTCAAGTGCCTTTTCTATTTTTCTTTTTTTAACAGGATAATGATCAAGGAAAATTCTGCTGAGATGATTTAGTATCTCCTTATTTTCTTGATCAGTTAAGTTTATTTTTTTTGAATTTTTTAAAAAATCATTCCCTAGAATTTCCCCAACACTATTTATTATAACTTCTTTTTGAAGCGGCTTCGGTATAACTTTATCTGCACCTGATTCCATTGCAAGTAGAACGTTAGCTTTACTTGTATTCGCGCTAATTACAATAACCGGGATATTCTTTAAAGCATCTATAACTTTTATTACCTTTAACATCTTAACACCGTCAAGATTAGGCATCAAAAGATCAAGAAAAATCAAATCAGGCATATATTGGAGCGCTTTTTGAATTCCTTCCAAACCATCCAAACAGCCGACAACTTCAACAATATAATCATCAAAAAATTTTGTTAATGTATGCCTGATTAAATCGGAATCATCAACAACAAGGATAGTAACTTTTTTATTTGACATCATTTTGTTTTGATATTTTGTTTACCTTAAGTTTTGATAAATCCTGAATTTCTTCTATTTGCTTATCAACATTTACTTTCCCCGTAGGCAGGCTTATTGCAATCTGTTTAACCCTTTCAAAGATTTCGCCTCTTAATATTTCCATATTTTCAGGAGCCGTAATGCCTATTTTGATTTGGTTTTCAGATATAGATAAGATCTTTATCCTTATGTCAGAATTTATAATTATCTCTTCATTAATTTTTCGAGTTAAGATTAACATTTATAATGCCTTTTCAATCTATGGCTTAAATAGATTGTAATTTACGGCGTATTTACTATCGCTCAAAATTTTCTGATAGCCGATCTTTTCATCTTGATTTAAGTAAACAGGCGATTTTAAATTAATTGTAATTTTTAAAGGGTCTCTATTCAATGTAACTATCCCGAAAGCTTCGAAACTTTTTTCCATAGGAAAGTCTTCATCAATTACTCTGATTCCGACCATAGGGAAACAGATATCAGGTTTTTCAATAGAGTTCAGCCAATAAAAAAGTTCATCTTCAGTCTTTATTAATAAATATTCTTTCAGGTTCTCAAAACCGATCAGACCCGAAGAGAAATTAACTATATGCCCCTTTTCAAATTCAATTTCACCAAATTGATGTGTTTTTATTTTCATTTTTCTTCTCTAACTATTACAATATCAACTCTTCTGTTCTGGGCTCTTCCCGAAGCCGTTCCATTGGAATCTATCGGTTTATATTCGGAATTGCCCACAATGGAAACTCTTCCAGCTTTTAAATTTTCATTATTAATTAAATAGTAAGCTGTATTCAAAGCTCTCATTACCGATAAATGCCAGTTTGAAGGAAAGCTTGAAGTATGGATCGGCACATTATCGGTATGTCCTTCAATCCTGATATCATTAGGGATCTGGTTAAGTATTGATGCAATCTTATTAAGCATTTCAAGGGAATTTGTATTCAGATCCGCACTTCCGGAAGGGAATAAAATTTCATCCAAAATGTGTATTATTATTCCATGTTCATTTTCTTCCAGCTTAATTACTTTATTGTAATCATTGTCTATAATGAGCTGCTTTAAATGATCTCTCAAATTATCAACCGGAGTAACAATCAACTCACCTGATGTCTTTTTTATTCCTATTACTTTACCGCCGGTAAAGGAACTTTCAAAAGCCGATTTTATTTTTTCATACTTTTGCGTATCGATAGTTGAAACTGCATAAAGTATAATAAACAAGCCGAGGAGCAAGGTTATAACATCTGCATAAGTAATCAGATAGCGATCTTTTTCAGGATCATTCTCAAAGGGCTTACTGGAACCTGCTAAGAATAAAGAAGTTTTCTTTGTTCTTTTTGGGGAAGCATGCTTATTAATCTTGCTTTTATTATCGACGGCACTTCCCCGTTCTGCAATGCCAGTATCCCTTCCAGTGAAATCTCCATCATATATTTTTCTTCCGAATGACATTTTTTTAATTTATCACCTATTGGAAACCATAAAATGTTTGCGCTGACAATACCCCATAATGTTGCAATAAAAGCAGACGCTATGTTGTGTATTAATACATTAGGATTTTCGCCGGCGCTTGCCAAAGTCATAATTAAACCCATAACGGTTCCGATAATTCCCATAGTTGGGGCATATCCGCCCATTTTAGAAAAAACCTGGATATTGGAAAAATGTCTTTCCTCCATTGCTTTCATCTCTAAAAAAGCTAAATTTTCCAGGGCTTGCGGGTCGGTACCGTCAACTGCATATCTTATTAATTTTTTTGGAAAGGAGTAATCAATTCTATCAAGATATTTTTCAATAGTTAATAACCCTTCTCTTCGTGATATTATCGAAAATTCTATAAAGTTATTAATAAGATTTACTAAATTATATTTTTGAGGCCAGTAAGCTAACTTAATAACAGAAATAGCATCAATAAATTTTTCAAGTCCGAACCCGATAATTACAGCAGAAAAAGTTCCGCCGAAAACTATTATTAAAGGGGGTAAAAGAAATAAAGCTTCGAACGAACCGCCTTCAAATAGAAATGCGCCGAATATGGAAAGCAGACCGAGCCCAAAGCCAATAAATGCTCCATATTTCAGATTCATAAGTAATCCAGAATAGATTGAGGTAAAAACATAGACGCTAATTTATAATTCATATCCAAAACATAATTCATGTTTTGGAGGTTTGTAACTGCTTTGGCAACATCAACATCTTGTTTTTGCGACAACAGCTCCTCAACATTAGCCTGCTGATTAGTGATTAAATCAGAGGTGTTGGTCAGCTGGTTTGCTATGTTTCCTGTAGTAGCCAGGTTATTTATTAACCTTGTGCTGAAATCTTTAATTGTTTGAACCTGTTCATCTGTAGGTTTTATTCCGTTCTTTAAATTATCTCTAATTATTATTAATGTATTAAAAATATCATTTTGCTGGTTTGCTGATAAAGATACTGATGAAGGAGAATTTTTCTCTTCCAGTGAACTGATATCAATCGAAAAATTTATTTTACTTGAGGAATCTTTAACATTAAATGAAAGCGAACTATTTCCATCTATTGAATTTATTACGCCAGTCGCAGGATCAAAAGCAATTGTCTTCGCTGCTGGCGGAGTGCTGAAAATAGAAGCATTGCTCGAATCTAATATATCATAATTAAGAGAATAAGTATTGGCAGCTGTTTTTGTATAGTTTAAATTTAATGTATACTTATTTCCTTCAGCATCATATACATTCTGCTGATTTGAAATAACATCACCAACGTTACTATTTACATCGATGTTTCCATCCTGTTTTACTATAGTACCGAATACTTCCTGGCCGGTCATATTTATTTTTTGAAGGATATTCGGTGAGAGCTTTATATTCTGCTCTCCTGAAACATCATTTAATTTTACTTCTACAGACTTACCATCTGCACTTAAGCCGTACGGCACGCCCGACTGGTTAGTTCCAGAAAAGATATATTTGCCGTCATATTCCGAATTAGCGGAATTTAAAATTGATTGGAACGACTGATCAATTTGATCTGCATATGAATTTAAATTTGAATCATTTGTCGGGTTTTGAAGAGAAGTAAGATTTGTCAGTACATTTACAACTTCAGATTGTATAGATTCCATTGCCGATGTAGTTTCATTTACAAATGACTGACCATTCTGGATATTATTTGAGTAAGTATCAATTTGTGAAAGCTGATTATTCATCCTGATTATTTGAGAAGTATCGGTAGGAGAATCAGAAGGTCTATTAATCTTTTTACCGGTTGAGATCTGAGTATTAAGCTGGCTCAGCTGGTTCTTTAACAAATTAACATTATTAAGATAAGTATTTGTAAAAGATAAATCTGATATTCTTTTCATTATTGCACCAGGTTTAAAACTGTTTGAAGCATTGAATCTGCAACTGTAATTAATTTTGCAGATGCATCATATGAACGCTGATATGTAATAACATTTGTCATTTCTTCATCGATCGAAACACCCGAATAAGAATTTTTCTGGTCCTGCAGCTGCTGTAAAATAAGCTGACTGGAGGCAGCATTATTATCGGCAGCACTCTTATCATTTCCCATCCCGCTTACCAGGTTAGAGTAACTGTCGGAAATAGTAGAATTATTTATTAATTTCTGATTGCTTAAATCTGCAATTTTAACCGCAATATCTCCGTTCCCCGAAGTTCCGTCGGATGAAACTGCTATATAATTATTATCCGATAAAATCTGATCATTAATCTTTAATATTCCATCTTTGTAGCTGTCAAAAAAATTTATTCCTTTTTCGGGAGAACTTGTATTTGTATACCCGGTTGAATGAACACTGTTTACAGAATCGACTAAAGTGCTCATCACATTATTAAAATTATTCTGATAATTATTTATAGTGTTTGAATAAGTATCGATATCCGCATATATTTGCCCCCCCTTAATATTTGCCACATTACTTCCATCACCGGTAGTTAAAGCCAGCCCGTTATTAACGGAACTTATTTTAAATTCTGTTGATACATTTTGATCTGCACCGAATGCACCGCCGACAGAAACTATAGCGGAATTTGAAGAATCGTAACTAACACTAATGCTTGCCAATTGGCTTAACTGATCAAGAACATGATCCCTCTGATCCAGCAAATCATTATTTTCTGCTCCGGAAATAGATGCAGCTGAGATTTGTGTATTCAAAGTCTGCACTTGCTTTAAAAGAGTGTTAAGGCTCTGCACTTTAGTTTTAGCATCATCAAGTAAACTACTTTTTATATTATCCAAACCTTGGTATACGGTCTGAACCTGGTTAGTCAATTGCTGGGCAGATTGAACTACATTGGCTCTTAATGTAGGGGAATTCGGTGTTACCGATAATTGATTCCATGAATTAAAGAATGTAGTAATTGCCGAAGATACACCGGAATCAGAAGGTTCCGGGAAAAGGGATTCGACCTGGCTAAGAACTTCAGACCGCTGGCTGCTGTCACTATATTGACTATTATTGTTTCTAATTTGAGTATCAGTCAGCTGGTTGCGGGCTCTTGAGATTTGATCGATTTTTACCCCGGTTCCCCAGATCAGGCCTGCCAGGTTCTGCGGAGGATTAGTAGACAATTCAACCCTTTGCCTTGAATAATTTTCATTAGACGCATTTGCCACGTTGTGAGAAGCAACATCTAAGGCACCTTGATATGCCATTAAGCTGCTTTTTGCGATATCGAATATTCTTCCTAAACTCATGGTTATACTTTCCTATCTAATAAAGGACGTTTGCTGAGCCCAATCAGGATAGCTATTGTCTCTCTCAAAAAGCTTCTTGAATGTTCAATTAAAATTTTATTTTGCTCATTTATTTTGGAAGACTTGCTAATTAAATCTTTTATTGAATTCCTCAATAGATTAATTACTTTTACATTAATTTCAGTTTTGTGATTTACAGCTTTCAAAAATTCTGACAATGAAACCGTATTAAGATTTAAACCATACTCGCCGGCTAAACTTTCAATAACCGAAGAGATTCTCTTCCCGTTTAATTCAATCTGGGACAATATTTTTTCTTCATGGTTTAAGGAACTATGGAGGCTTTCTATATCATTATGGACCACTGCATTTTGTTTATTTATACTGCATTCCAAAAATAGCCTTAAGCTTTCTTCCTGTTCTTTCAATGCTGTAATTAAATGGTTTGTTTTCATAATATTAGCCGTTAAAGTGATTAAAATATCCTAATACCCTTGTTATATAACTTTTAGTTTCCTCAAATGGGGGAACACCATTATATTTTTCAACATTTTGAGGACCGGCATTATAGGAGGCTAAAGCCAAGTTGACGTTCCCATTATATAATCGAAGCATTTGGGACAAATATTTAGTTCCACCTGAAATATTTTCTTCAGGATCAAAAACGTTATTTACACCCAAATCCTTTGCAGTTTTATCCATTAATTGCATCAATCCTTTTGCTTTCGCTCCTGAAACTGCTTTTTCATTGCCCGCCGATTCAGCTAAAATGACAGACTTTATTAGATTTTTGTCAACATTATACTGCTCTGATGCTTTATCGATGTAAGATTCAAATTTATTAAGTCTTTTTAATGAGCTTTTACTTGGAGGAATTGAAAAAAGGTTGTCATCATGGTTTATTAAATCAACTTTCTCTCCCTTCTCCGCTTTCATAGCTTTTTCTGCAGGTTGAGCAGCATCAACTTTTACTTTATTTTCATCTGTATTAATACTCTGACCTGCCAGCTTGTTATAGATAAAATCTGCAATGCCGATTCCCTTTCCTTCCGAAACTTTTGAGGCAATAGCATTCTGGAAAACCGTATTGAAATAATCACCGCCAAAACTATCATCCTTGCCGAATAGTCCATCAGTATTTTGGGACATGCTTTTCAGCATCATAGAAGTAAAAAGACTTTCAAATTCTTTAGCTGCTTTCTGCAGTCTGGCTTTATCCGTTGTTGAAAGATTATTATCAACCTCCGGCGCAGACTGAAAATGTTTTAATTCTGTGACTTTTAGATTCATATACAATTATAAATTGAAGATTAATAAACTTTGCTTCAAAAATTGTTTAAATGATTATTATCTCCGCAATTAAAGCTCCGGCTTCTTTCAATGCCTGGAAAATAGATATTATATCCTGCGGTGTAACTTTCAGTGAATTAAGAGCTGCAGCCACTTCCTGAACATTTGATGCGCCTTTAATAGCTATAGCATTTGTTGAATCCTGAACTACATAAGGAACCAGGTTATTTACAACGGTAGTCGTACCGTTTGAAAATGAATTCGGCTGTGAAATGATCGGGTAAGACTCAATTGTAATATTCAGATTTCCATGAGAAATTGTTGCAGGCTGTATTCTTACATTGTTTCCGGCAACTATTGTTCCTGTACGTTCATTCAAAACAACTTTTGCAGGGTAATCAACCTGAACGGGAAGCAGTTCTAATTCCGATATAAATCCCACAAGATTACTCTGCCTATCTGCCGGTATAGTTACTTTGATTTCACCTGCGTCGACAGCCTTTGATGTATTTTCTCCGAACTTTGTATTTATAGCATTTGAAACATTGCTGGAGGTTGTCATATCAGGATCTCTTAAAAACAGACTTATTTCTTTATTTGAAAGATCGTTTACGTCTACCGGGACTTTTAAGATGCCGCCTCTGGGAACTCTGCCGGCTAATGATTGATTTCTTGCAACACGGGATCCCATTGTAGTCCTGATATCATATCCCCCGGTTGAGATTGAACCCTGGGCATAACCTAAAACTTTTCCATCCATACTGGATAAGGGAGTCATCAATAATGTTCCTCCCATCAGGCTTGAAGCATCTCCCAGAGAAGAAACTGTTACATCAAAATTTGCTCCCTGCTTTAAATATGGATTTAAGGTCGAAGTAACCATTACTGCGGCAACATTTTTTGTGCGTAAATTTGTCTGGGGTACTGTAATTCCAAAGCGTTTCAGCATGCTTGTAATTGATTGAACGGTAAACAGGGAACGTTGAGTATCACCGGTGCCTGCAAGTCCGACAACAATTCCATAGCCGATAACTTGTTCTGAATTCTCACCTGTAATATAAGCTATATCTTTAATCCGCTGCGCAAAAAGTGTAGAATAGAGAAAAAGAATTAATAATAATGATATAAATTTTTTCATATTAAAAAATCCAATGGAAAAATTTTGTTAACCAGCCGGGATGTTGAGCATTATCTATCATGCCGCTTCCTTCAAATACTATTTCGGCAGCCGAAATATTGAATGAATAAACAGAATTGTCTGCCTGGATATCAGATGACCTTACAACACCCTTTATGAAGATTGTCTGTTCTTCCCCGTTAATAGAAATTTTTCTGCTTCCTTTAATTACCAAATTTCCATTTGCAAGAACGGAATCAATAGTAGCGCTGATTTTTGTCTGAACCATCCCGGTAGTTTTAGTAGATCCGGTACCTGTAAAATCGTTGTTTGATCCGATTCCAATGTTTGTATTTGGAATTGTACTTGAGCCAATGCTCCCGGTTGCATTAAAACCCAGATCGCTTTTTTTACCTGTAGAAGTTTCAGCATTATTAGATGCTTGCGATGATTCAAGCACTATTATTGTGATAGCATCCCCGATCCGGTTTGCTTTCTGATCTGCAAAGAGGGATTGAAATGAATTTTGCCTCATGTCCTGCGGAAAGACATTAACAGCTAAAATTATAAATAAGCTTGAAATAATTATTTTTAACATATTATTCAATTATTATAACGTTGTTTGAATCGATTATTTTTGCTTTAAATTGTTTTTTATCTTTTGTAATAATATAGATAACATCACCGGCTACACCATCCTGCTTTGCTTCCGCATATGTAGAAACTTTTACATTTCCTGAAATTGCGGATGCAGTTATATGCTCTCCTTTATTTATTATGGGAATCTCTTCCAACAATTCTTTTAACAATACAGAACCGGGGATTATTTTTACTTTGCTTTTCCAGCCGTTCAATTCATCAAGCGACTCAACGGGAGTTCCCCTCAGCTCTGTCACATTCACCAATTTGAGTTCAACATCACTACTTGAAAGCGGCTGTCCTGGTTCGATTAAATTTTTTGCAATACAAATAGTCTTAAAAAGCTTTAATCTTACAGTGATATAAGTTTGAATTACATTCGAATTAGGTCTTGTAATTTTAATTGGTATATAAGCAAAGCTACTGCTTAAATTTATTTTTGTTTCGTTTCTTATTTCATACTTTCCTTCAAATGCCGGAATTTTCATTATAGTATATTCATATTTGTCGTACTGCGTAAGCTTATCTTTTAAATAATCTCCAATAGTCTTCTGCAGATTTTCATTCGGCATGGTAAAAAGAGTAAACAATATTAAAAATGCATAAACCATATATATTTCGAATTTTTGATTTCGGATATCACTCCGACACCAGTAATTTTACTACCTCTGTAAATTGTTTGCTACAGACATCATGTCCTGAACTGTCTGCACAGTTTTAGAATTCATTTCATAAGCTCTTTGAGCAGATATCATTGCTATCATCTCTTCAACAATATCAACGTTTGATGACTCAAGATATCCCTGGCGGATAGTGCCAAATCCGTCCTGACCCGGCGTACCAAGTATAGGTGTACCGGCAGCATCGGAAGCTGCATAAAGATTATCGCCAAGCGGTTTTAAACCCGCTGGGTTTATAAAACGAACCAGTTCAATATTCCCCAATACAAATTTACTTCCATCGTTTTGTGTAGCTTCAACCGTACCGTCCTGGGCAATTGAAAGGCTTGTAACTTTGTCATCAACTGTAAGACCGGGATCCAGCAATAAACCATCTGCCGTTGTTATATTACCATCCGCATTTGTTTGAAATGAACCGTCACGTGTATAAACATAAGATCCGTCAGGTTTTTGTATCTGGAAAAAGCCGTCACCCTGGATAGCTAAATCAAGCTGATTACTTGTATTTACTAAATCACCTTGTTTGAAAATTTTAGACGTTGACGAATTTTGTACCCCTGTACCAACTAAAATTGTATTTGAAGATGTTTCATCTACTCCAGGTGTCGGTGTAGTTTGGGGATTTATTTGAACTTCCTGGTACATTAAATCCTGAAATTCGGCTTTATTCTTTTTGTAACCGGTAGTATTGACGTTTGCAATATTATTAGATATAACCTCAATATTAACCTGCTGTGCGTACATACCGGATGCGGCGGTGTTTAATGCTGTTGTAGCCATATTAATTACTCCTTTTTATACTTTCCCAATTTCATTTGCTTCTGCCAAAGACTGATTTAAAAAAGTTACCATCTTGGAAGCTGAATCATATTCATTATGGACTTTGATCATATTTGTCATCTCTTCAATCGGATTAACATTCGATTGTTCAAGGTAGCCTTGATTTACCTGGTAGTCACCTTCGTCAGCCGGTAAATATCTCCCATCAACCGAAGAAAAGTTAGTTCCGTCTTTTCTTGTGAATTTATCGGAAGGATCCAGCTTAACCATCATTAATTTATCAACATAGCTGTCACCCACCTTGATTTCTCCGCTTTTCGTTATTTTAATATCCTGGTTTTTATCCAGCAGATAACCATTCATATTTATCGGGCCATTATTTCCAAGGACCTTATCTCCCTGATCATTGACTAAGAAACCATTTTCGGATATTGAGAATTTCCCTCCGCGGGTAAAATCCATTCCATCTTCACCCTGCACAGCAAAAAATGCGTTCCCGCTTACACTTAAATCAAGAGGGTTGCCTGTGGCAGAAAGACTTCCCTGCTTATAACTGGTTTCCTGCTTTATTTCAACTTTATTATATTGATTTATCACTTCCGTAAAAGGCAATGCTTTCTTGTAACCATTTGTATTAACATTTGCCAGGTTATTGCCGATTACTTCAATAGTCTTAAATTTTGAATCCATGCTTCTGCCGGCTAAGAAAATTCCTTTAATCATTTTTATGCCTTTTATTTATTTCCAAAATGCGCTAGTTCATAAGATTTTATTTTCGCAGCGAGTATTACTTCTCCCTGAGCTATTTTCATTCCTTTGCTTTTTCCCGGAAAGGAACTTTCCCTGATTTCCGGTAAAGGCTGATTAACAAGCTTATTCCTGATTTGATCAAAATCAGGATTATCGGGTCCTTCTTTCTTTTCCAGGTTAATAATCCCTTGTTCAGGTTTCGAAGATAAATTATTATGGCTCTTAATTTTCCTTCTAACAAAAACTATAAGGAATACCAATAGTGAAAAACAGCCGATAATTAAGACTTTGGGATTAATGGAGATGAACGGTCCTGTTTCCAGAATTACTTTTTCATTATCTGAATTAATTATTTTCGGAATCATATTTATATAGTTCAAACAGCTCTTTACTTCACCCCTTAAATCCCTTGCTCTTGCCGAATCAATCTGGACCTGGACCATTGCTTTAATATCCGCACCGTCCATAAGATTATATTGAGAGGCGATATCCTTATTTTCCTTTTGAGCTTCCTTTGAACGGCCAAGGCAAATGCCTGTGCTGAAAATAAAAAGGAGGATAAATAAAGCGTTCAGTAATTTCATAGCTTAATTTTCCTTTGAAGAGGAAATGTTAATATTATTACCGAACCATTTATTTCATTACTTAAAAGCTGTAATTCACCTTCATGCTTTTTCATTAAATTATCTACCATTCTCAAGCTGTAATATCCGGTATCATTTTCACTATTTAAATTTTTTAATTGAGCGGTAAACACGATTCTTACATTTATTTTTTTGTCTTTGTACCTCGTCTGGATTAAAACACCTCCGCCATTTTGATTTTTAGAATATCCGGAAATTTCTTCGGTAATAGAAGCATTAATTAAGCTGAAAACATTCGATAAAATCTGATAAATATAATCGGGATTGCTTAAGACCGGCGGGAGGTTATCAGCCAGGTCAAGGTAAGACTCGTAATTTATATTCTTTAAAGTCGATGAAAGTAAATTATGATAATCTTTAATTAACCTGTTTAAATCGCACGGGTATATTTTAATATTGTCGTTATTTATACTCGCAAATTTTACAAGCCGGGTAATAATTTTTTCGACTTTTTTAACCTGCGTTTTAATAGAATCTGCTTCTGTTTGAGTAACTTCCGAATTTTCTTTTCTCAAGAAATCGACCTGGCTCATAATAACCTGCAGAGGAGACAGGATTTCCTCAACAACTCCGTTTGTTAGTTCTCCGATTGCAGAAAGTTTATAATCGTTAAGCAATTTGGATTGATAAATTTGCTGATCCTGGTAAGCTGATTTTAATTCATTTGTCTTTTTAATTAAATCAACTTTGGAGAAAACAATTGTTCCAATTAATTGGATAATTTTGCTCTCTATTGAATCACCAGGTAATGCTGTTAATGAAGTAAGAATTGATAATATTCCCCTGTTTCTTTTTTCTGATTTTAAAGGGAAAACTATATAATTTAATTTAGAACCTTTGATGCTGTATAATTTCAAATCAGGTATTACTTTAGGAAATAAATCTTCAAACACCCAATCTAAAATACCCTCTTTGTAGGCATTATTTATAAAATTAATAGAATATTCGGGAACGGATTTACCTATAGGCGTCAGTCTTGAATCTTCAAAAATGAAAATATTTACATCCCTGCAGGGAATAATTCTTTTGACTGCATCTTCCAGTTCCATTGTAATTCCCGGAATATCAGTTTCTTCAAAATCATTAATTCTTTCCTGGAAAGAGAATAGGTTTTCGAAAAGGGTTTTAAATTTATTTAATTGTGCAGTAATAGGAGTATTCTCAGCCGGCAGCCGGTTATTATTATTCAATCCGATATTCTTATCGGCATTCCCGATCCCGTTTAAATAAGGTATATGACTTATAAAAAGCTTCATACCTAAGAGTATTTTGCTTGATTACTCTCAACTAAAATTCCTTACTGATTCTAACTGACTTGTAAATAGTTCCTGGTATCCTTCAACAAACTTGCACATTTCTTCTTCGTTTTTAAATTGCATTACAGTTAATGCTTCCTTATCAAGCTCAAGATTAACATCCCAGTAAAAAGATCCCTGCTGCAACTTTTGTGTCATATAGTCTGCAAAATGGATAAGAGTAGACATAAGCTTATCTTCCTGTCTGGCTTTTGACGGGTTATGGTGGGTCAGTATTGCATTGCATAATTCAATAGGAAAATTCCATCTTTCAAGGAGGTAATTCCCTATTTCCTGGTGGTCCATTCCAAGCACTTCCATTTCAGCTTCTTTTAGGGGCATATTTTCAATAGTTATGAGATCATGAATTTGAATAAAGCTGCTGTGCAGATACCTATGAATAATCGAAATGCCCATATCGTGTAAAAAACCGCCTATAAAAGCTTCACCGCTGTTATAAAATCCGATATCTTCAGCAAGCCTTTTGGAAGCACTGCCGACCAAAAATGAATGGTGCCAGAAAGTCTTTTGATCAAGGTACTTATCGGTTTTATTCTTAAATGCTTCAGTTAATGAAAGTACGGAGATAATACTTTTCAGTTCACTGAAACCGAGAATCAGCAGGGCAAAATCGATTGAAGTAACTCTTCTCTGCAAACCATACATAGGAGAATTGGCAATCGCAAGAATTTTTGAAACAACACCCTGATCTTTTGAAATAAGAGTGCTTAATTCGGAATTGCTTGTTTTCTTATTATCCAAAAGCCGTAATGCTTCACTTAAAACTTTTGGAAGCGGCGGAAGATTATAGATGTTTTTTAAGACTAATAAGGTCTTATCTTTTTTCTGTTGTTCAGGTATTGTTGTTATCATAAATTTTACTCTATTATTGGTTCTAATTTATCTTGAAAAATCTCTCTGTAACTTTCAATAAATTCATCAAGGTATTCGTTTGCCCAGCCGAATACTTCAATTATTGAAAGATCAAGCTTTAAATCTTTATCGAATTCAAATCGCCCGAAATCAAGTTCCCAGCTTAAGTAATCTGCAAGATGTATAATGGAAACGAGTAAATTATTTTCGGCGGCTTGCCCCGGGTTATGATGGTGAAGGATTGAATCGCACAAAGCCTTGGGTAAATTCCATTTTTCCACTAAGAAATTTCCAATTTCCTGGTGAGTTGTATTTAGTAATTCCGATTCTGCTTCAAGAAAACCGATATTATCTGAATTTACTAGTTTATAAATTTTATTGTACTCAGAATTAAAATATAACTGGATTATTGCTATACCGAGATCGTGAAGTAAACCGGCAGTAAATGCTTCACCCGATTTAGGATAACCGAGATCTTCAGCCAATCTTTTTGCAATGCTTGCAGTTGCCAGACAATGGTGCCAGTATTTTTTTCTATTCCAATTTTTTCCTTTCCCTTTGAATGCACCTATCATAGAAAGAGCTATGATGATATTCTTTATGTTTTCAAAACCGAGAATAACGATAGCAAATTCAATTGTAGAAATTTTTTTTGATAAACCATAAAAAGGTGAATTGGCAATCGTTAAAATTTTTGTAACCATACCCTGATCTTTACTAATTAATTCAGCAAGATCTGAAGCATTGGTCATCGGATCTTCAAGAAGCCTTGATACTTCAAATATTACCAAAGGAATTGAGGGAAGATTTCTTATATTCTGAAGCTCTGTAAGATAAGAGCTTCTATTTGGTTCATTCGTTAATCATTTCATTCTCATTAACAATACCTGCACTATTTTTATCTTTATCAAACATTCAAATATGCCAGCCTGGTTTTTAAAGTTTTAATTATTTTCGAATGTACCTGTGATACACGCGAGACTGTAATACTTAATATCTTTGAAATTTCCTGGTAGTTTAAGTGTTCGTAATAGTATAAGCTTATGATCATTCTATCTCTTTCAGGTAAATTTTTTATTGCTTCCGTTAAAAATTCTATTGCTTCATTTTTTTCAACTTCTTCATTTGGAGTATCATAGCTGCTGGGAATAATATCCGCCAGTGTATAGTTTTCGTCTTCATCTATTGTACTGCTTAATGAAACATTATTATAAGTAACGCCGTCGGGTGAAGTTCTTTTTTTCTGAAGCTTTCTCAACTCATCAATTATTTTACCCCTGATCCTCTGAATTGCATAAGTCTCGAACTTTGTTCCGTAATCAGGATCAAATCTGTCAATCGCTTCACTTAAGCCCTCTATTCCAAATTGGAAATAGTCCCTGTCATCAAGAATATCAAGGTTGATGAACCTTGAATTGTGTATTACATAGTGGACAAGTCTTGTATAATTCATCATTATTTTTTTCTTTAATTCGGGGGTAGGAGAAACTTTATATTCATTCCAGAGCTGTGAATTATCCATAAACTTTATTCCCGTTAAGATTATTTTGACTAATTATCATCAGTGTATGATGATTTGTGCAAAAGTTTAACAAAGATTAATGTTACAGCACTAAGCAGTATGGTTAATGCAAGAAACAAGATTACCGACCTTAATAAAATATCCTGAAGCGGTAAACCCATCTTTGCAAAGAAGATTACTGCAAGGAAAAAAAATAATAACCCGATTTGTATAATTACCTTTTGCATAATTTTGTTTTGAAAAACTCAAATAATATACCAAGGGGTATATCTCTGAATTTATATGAATTCGAACCATTTCGTTTAGAAATCATTTCTAATTAAAGTTATTACAGAGATTTAATTGAGGAATATTAGCCAATTGAATAAGACTGGACTTATATGTTTTTGCCCGGGAAAAGCATGGAGAAAGCATGGATCTTGGATTGAATATTGAATATTGATGATTGAAGCTTTGTAATGAGGTTATGCTGACGTATTCATAAACCGATATTCAACAGTCATAAATCCCTAACGACGAACTTCGAATATTTATTTTCATTTCAATATTTGATTTAATATCTCCAAACCGATAATTTGCAATTAAAACAATTTTCAGAAATCGGAGCTTATAAGGGAAGATTATTATGGATTTAACACCTTATAGGGGATTGCAGTTTAAATATTTCTATTATGGTTTCACTAAACAAAATCAGAATTGCAGTTTGAGCGCACCGGTTATTTTAACGGCTTCTATAATTTATTTTTTACAATAACCTTTACTGCAATGCAGTCATAAAGTGACCTGTTAAATTGATAGTCGGAAGAATTCTTTTTAATGATTCTCCATCCGTTTTGCTCGAAATATCCTTTTGATGTAATTGTTTCAATAAGCTGGCTTGATTTATCGAGCATTTCAACCAATTCTTTATCTTGTGAAAGTATAACCGGCTTTTGATTTAAGCCTGAAATAATTGTAACCGGTTCTATTACAACATCGGAGAGCAGCTTAATTCTCTGCTCAGCCTGTGTTTCAAGCTGAATCATTCTTGCACGTGAATCATAGCCGACTATGTCTTTAGAGCTGCTGACAATATCAAGCAGGTAATTTCTGACACCGTTTAAATCTTTTAAGTTTTGTAAAGATTCCACTTTACCATTTTTTTGAAGTGCTTTTGCAAGCAGAGAAACTTCCTTTAAATAATGATTCCTTTGATTATCAGGCACCAGGTACATAATAATGATATGCACAGGTATGTTATCCGGAGCGCCGTAATTAATCCCTTCGGGGCTCCAGCCTACCGAACAAATTAAATCTTCATCATACGGTGCACGTGCATGAGGACAAGCGAAACCTTTACCAAGCGCAGTAACTGTATTTTTTTCCCGGGCAGTTACAAGTCCCACAACATCGGTACCTGTTGGAACCGAAGGGATAGCTTCAATTATATGTGCCAAGAATTGAAGAGAATCAAATTTATCATTATCCGGCAATTCTATTAAGCGGCCTTCCTGCAATGCATCCAGTAAACTGTCCATAATTAATTACCTCCGTATTTTTTAAAGAACCATGCTTTAACAAGATGAGTTAATATGCTGTATATCAGCAGGAATCCTATAATCCATAACCAGTAAACCGAAGGCAATGCTACCAGTCCGAATGTATCTGCGAATGGAGAATAAGGGAGCCATGCAGCTATTAACATTATCAGTAATGTGGTCAATGTCATGGTCGATGAAGCCATGCTTCCAAAGAAAGGAACTTTTCTGGTTCTTATAATATGTACAATTAATGTCTGCGTCAATAATGATTCCACAAACCAGCCTGTTTGAAATAAGCTTTCAAAGTAGGCCTTTTGTCCTGGTGCTGATGAAACATTAAGAAATTGATTTGCACCAAAAAAGAACCACATCAAAGCATAAGTTGCATAATCAAAAATTGAACTGATGGGACCTATAAAAACCATAAATCTTTTTATGTTTAATATATTCCATTTAAGAGGTTTGTCTATCAATTCTTTATCAACATTATCGGTAGGTATACCGGTTTGAGAAAAATCATAAAGCAGATTATTTAATAATATCTGGATCGGCTTCATTGGTAAAAACGGGAAAAGATAACTTGCACCCAGCACACTAAACATATTCCCGAAATTCGAGCTTGCACCCATACGAATATATTTTACTATGTTTGCAAAAACTTTTCTCCCTTCAAGAATCCCGTCTTCAAGAACAAGCAGGTTTTTTTCAAGCAGAACAATATCTGCAGATTCTTTAGCAACATCAGCTGCGGTATCGACCGATATACCCACATCGGAAGCGCGGAGAGAAGGTGAATCGTTTATGCCATCGCCCATATAACCAACCACGTGCCCGGACTGGCGGAGCGATGAAATAACTTCTTCTTTCTGAATAGGCGATAATTTTGCAAATACATCATACTGTAAAACAATATCGGCAAATTCCTTCGGGGGAAGCTTTTTTAGCTCTTCACCTGTTACCACCCGCTCAATTTTAAGCCCGACATCTTTGCATACTTTCTTTGTTACAAGGGCATTATCGCCGGTTAATATCTTTACTCTTACACCTGCTTTCTGTAATCCGGCAATTGCTTCGGCTGCAGTTCCCTTCGGCGGATCAAAAAATGCTATATAGCCAAGGAGTGTTAAATCCTTTTCATCATTAACTGCGAACGTTTCTTTAACGGCAGGGAAATCTTTATAAGCAATTGCCAAAACCCTGTAGCCATTGTTATTTAATGATTCCACCTCTTCATAAAGATCATCATGTATCATATCAATCAATGGATAAATTTCATCTTCAACCTGATAATGTGTACATAATGAATAGATTTCTTCAACCGCTCCCTTGCATATAAGTACATGGTCTCCTTCATATTCAACAATAACTGACATTCTTCTTCTCTGGAAATCGAAAGGAAGCTCGTCAACCAGCCGGCAGCTTCCTTTGACATCAAGCTCAATATGCTCTAAGATGGCCCGGTCAATTAAATTTCTTAATCCTGTTTGATAAAAACTGTTTAAATATGCATACTGTAATACCTCCCTGCTTTCATGTCCTGTAATATCAACGTGTCTTTCCAGGACAACTTTATCTTGTGTTAGTGTTCCGGTTTTGTCCGTGCAAAGTATATCAATTGCCCCCAGATTTTGTATTGAAGAAAGGTGTTTAACTATAACTTTCTTTTTGGACATTGTTAAAGCACCTTTTGCAAGATTTACAGTCACAATCATTGGAAGCATTTCCGGTGTTAAGCCCACTGCAATCGATAAGCCGAAAAGGAGCGCTTCAATCCAGTTCCCTTTTGTTAATCCTACAATCATAAAAACGGCAAAAACCATAATTACCATAAAGCGGATCATCAGCCAGGTAAAGGATTTTACACCTTTATCAAAACTTGTTTCAACTCTTTTTCCCGTCAGCTTTTCTGATATTGAGCCGAAATAGGAATTCATTCCAGTATTAACAATAACTCCCCGGGCAGTTCCGCTTAATACATTGGTTCCCTGGAAACAGGCATTCTGTAAATCAAAGACCGAACTATCAGTATTTACTTTACCTGCATCAGCTCTTTTTTCTACAGGCAAAGATTCTCCGGTAAGAAGAGACTGGCTGACAAAAAAATCTTTAGCTGAAATTAACCGTAAATCTGCTGGAATTATCGAACCTGCCTGCAGCAATACAATATCACCCGGGACAATCTCAGACATCGGCAATTCAGTTTCTTTACCCTCTCTTAAAAGTATTACCCGTGACTGCACTCTTTTCCCCAGTGCATCAACTGCATTTGATGATCTTCTATCCAATATATAAGATAAACCTACACTTAGAAGCACCATCGCACTAACAATTGTAGTCGATTTTATTTCCCCAATTATTGCAGATACTATTGCAATAATAAGCAATTGAATTACAAGCGGGCTTTTTAACCTGTTAAATATATCTGTCCAGAAATTATAAGTCTTTGCATGCGCCAGTTCATTTAATCCGAATTCTTCCAGACGTTCTTCCGATTCTTCATTAGTTAATCCGCTTAGGCTGGTTTTTAATTCGGCAAGAGAATCCTTCACATCGAGTAAGCATATTTTAATCAAGTGCCGTTCATTTTCAGAAGTCTTATGCGGAGCTTTTGCTGCTTTGGAAAAAGCGATTGGAGAGATTTTTGTAAAGATTGAACCGGGCATATTACCCCTACAATATCATTTTTGTCAGCAATATTTTTATAATCATTGAAATGAATAATATATCGGATTGCAAGTCTAAATTTACCATTGGTACCACAACAAATTTTTTCCTTATGGCAACCAATGATAAAATTGAAGAGAGGTTAGCCTAAGGAATGATAATTAGTAATGAAAAAATTTGACTATCAGCGCCAGGTTCGTCAGAATCGGGCATCATATACCTATTGTCTTATTAAAAATATATGCCAAATATAATATTATTTTTGAAAGTAAAAAAAGATTTGATATGCTGATTACGATTCTTTTGGGATGATTGTTTCTTCTCAATAGATTTAGCAAGAGGGAATCCCGCAAGAGAAGTTAATACAGGGTTTTATTTAGCTCGTAATCCGGAAATTTCAAAATGTTTCGATTGAATTATTTCCATTAACGAACAAGCTAAAATATTTAATTGAGTGCTGATTCTTGAAGAAGCATTGTGGGTTATAAGAAATTCTTGTTTTGTAATTGATTGAAATACTTTCTCATCGAAATTTAGAAATCCTAGAAATTCAACATTGTCCTTTAAGAAATATTCTGAGGCGGTTTTAATATTATTGAATGTAGTTTCCCCTTCCTCTTCACAGCTGCATTTATTGACTAAGATAAGCTTTTTCCCTTTATAACTTTCATTGTTCAGCAGCTTTACCATTACATAAGCATCCATAACGGCGGTCGGCTCGGGAGAAGTTACAAGAATATTAATATCTGAAAAAGCTAAAAGATTGATCAATCCTTTCTGTCCTCCCGACGGAGTATCAACAATTATATAATCATAACTTTCCTTTATCTTATTCAAGCCGTTGAACAACCTTGCTACCAGGTCATCTTTCAGTTCCAAAGGTTCTGTTCCGCCGGATTCACCAAAAATAAGATGAAAGTTCGAATCGTATTCTGTAATTACTTCATTTAATAATTTATTCCCTTTAAAAAAATTATCTATTGATGCTTTGGGAATAATATTTAACAGGATATTTGAATTGGCGAAATTTAAATCTGCATCGATAAACAAAACTTTTTTATTTAATTTAGATAAGATATAAGCGATGCTGAGCGAAATAAAAGTTTTACCTGTCCCCCCTTTACCTGAAGTAAAGCTAATGATTTTCAGATCCCCGGAACCGGGTTTTATCTTCTCAAGGTTTTTAAGCTTGATAAGTCTTTCAGCCTGGCCGATCATTTTCCGGTTTTCCCGGTAAATATTAAATTTGCAATAAATTCCGAATCTGCGGAAATTATATCATCAGGGATTACCTGCCCGTTGGAAAGAAATGTAACCGGTAAATTAAAATTTGTTATTGTATTTAATAAATTACCAAATGCAACTCCTTCATCTATTTTAGTAAAAATAAATGAATCATAATTGAATGATTTAAATTTCTCAGCAGTATCAAAAAGATTTTTAGTGGAATTTGTGGCGCTTAAAACAAGAAAAGTTTCATCTACTTTAACCGGATCAAGGTATATTTTAGTTTTAGCAAGATGTTCGGAATTCTTCTGGCTTCTTCCCGCCGTATCAATAAAAACCAGGTCTTTATTTTTAAAGCTTTTAAGAAGACCGGGCATCTCTTCGGGCTCATAAGCGATAAGCATATCAATATTGCTTATTTCTGAAAATATTCTTAGCTGATCGATTGCACCGAGCCTGTAAGTATCAATGGAAATTAAGCCAACATCAAGATTGTGAAGTATCTTTGCAATCACTGCCAATTTTGCAATGCACGTGGTTTTTCCAACACCCGTGGGTCCAACAACAGAAACAACTTTCGGCTTACTGTCTTTGTAAAGCTCAAAATTCTTTGTCGGGATCATTGACGCAATACTTGAAAGAACATAGCTATCGATATTAGACTCATGTAATATTTTTTTATTCTGCTCAAGATGGTTTAAAATAACTGAAGTTAACGGTTTTGATATTTCTCGGTGGATGAGCAAATCGGAAATCTCTTTTATTTCCTGATCAATATTTTTTTGATTTTCATTTATTCTCAGGTTTTTATTAACTGCAGGAAATACTCCTTCATACAACTGCTGTTTTTTGCCGTTTTCATTTCTGTCGTTTGAGAGGGGCGGTTTTGAAACTCCTGACCGGTTATTAATCTCAAATCCTGAAGGGTATACTTTTTTTGTTAATAAAGCGATTTCATTTGCAAAACCGGGTTCTGAATCTGGTGCTTCATCAGACTCCTCAACCGTATGTTTGATTTTTTCATCAAATCCCACAGTTATCTCAAACATTTTTCTTTTTCCCGATTCAGATATATCCTCGATTAAGCGTGAACCGAGTATAATTGCTTCATCTCCCAGTTCTTCTTTCATTTGAACTGTGGCATCTTTTAACGTTGTACCAAAGAATTTTTTAATTTGCATTTTCTATATCCACTTTGTCTATGAATTCAATTTCAATATGAGATGGAAGTTCGGAGTAAGAAAGGACCGCAACTTCCGGAAAGCTCGAATTAATTAACCTGTAAAGATACATTCTTATTGTTGCCGAAGTAATAATTACAGGATGATAACCTAAGGATTTAAACTTCTTCACAGCGTTGTCTATTTTCAAATTTAATTCTTTTAATAACATCGGATTCAAACCTAATGTTGAAGTTGTTTCCTTCTGGTTCTGAAGCGACCTGGTAATTAATGTTTCAAGATTGTTTCCCAACGCAGCTGAACGAATTATTTCATTATTATCTTTATAAATATTTGCTATTGTATCCCCTATCGAATGTCTTACGTATTCTGTTAATACATCAATATTTTTAGTAGCTTTTGAATAATCGATTAAAGCCTCTAATATCTGCACTAAATCTTTAATCGGGATAAATTCTCTTAATAAGTTCTGTAAAACTTTCTGTATTGAACCGAGAGGTAAAACTTCAGCATTAATATCTTCAATAACAGCAGGATAATCTTTTTTAAGATTCTCCAACAATTGTTTTACTGCCTGCCTCGAAAGAATTTTATCGAAATTCTTCTTCAAAGTTTCCTGCAAATGTGTTGACAAAACAGAAGTGCTGTCGACAACTGTATACTCAAGCAGCTCAGCTTTTTCTTTTTCTTCGGGTGAAATCCAGCAGGCAGGTAAATTAAATGCAGGATCTTCAGTTTGTATACCGCTTAATTTTTCTTTAATATGACCCGGGTTCATAGCTAAAAATCGATCAGTATAAATTTCAAAAGCAGCAACAATATTACCTTTGATTTTGATTAAATACTGGTTAGGATCAAGCTGCAGATTGTCTCTAACTCTAACCGGCGGAATCAGGATACCATATTCAAGCGCAATATATTTTCTGGTTGATGAAATTTTCTGAAACAAATTCCCCCCCTGTTTTTCATCTACAAGGCTGATTAAGCCGTAGCCGATTTCAATTTCTATCGGATCAACCTGGAGGTACTGCTCAACTTTTTCTTCACCCGTATCTGTATTTTCTTCTTCGACAGTTTCAACATTCGCAGCAGCTTTTATTCTTTTTTTACTTAAATAAGAGCCGGTTCCAAGAAGAACGCTAAGAAGTAGAAAAGGAATTGTCGGCATACCCGGAATTAATGCAAACAAAAATATGGCTCCGGAAACCGTACCAAGCACTCTAGGATTTTGAAGAAGCTGTTTCCGCATTTGTATATCTAATGCAGTTCCGGCTGCACTCCTTGTTACAACGAGACCTGCTGCAGTTGCAATCAATAATGCTGGGATTTGTGAAACTAAACCGTCGCCGATAGTTAGAATTGTATAGGTTTTTAATGCATCTTGAAAAGAGAGTCCTCTCTGGGCAACTCCAATTATAAAACCGCCGATAATGTTAATACCGTTAATAAGCAGACCTGCAATGGCGTCTCCTTTAACAAATTTGCTTGCTCCGTCCATTGCTCCGTAAAATTCGGCTTCGCGTGCAATTGATTCTCTTCTTGTTCTGGCTTCATTTTCATTGATTAAACCTGTATTCAGATCTGCATCAATTGCCATTTGTTTACCTGGCATTGCATCCAGGGTGAAACGTGCAGCCACTTCGGAAATTCTTCCCGAACCCTTTATGATTACAATAAATTGAATAACTACCAGGATAATGAATATAATAAAACCAACAACAAAATTACCGCCTACAACAAAGTTTCCGAAACTATTGATTATTTTTCCCGCATTTCCCTGAAGTAAAATTAACCTTGTCGAACTGATATTCAGTGCTAAACGGAAAAGGGTTAATACAAGCAATAAACCGGGGAAAATAGAAATATCCAGCGGCGATTGAATGTAAAGGGAGACAATAAGAATTAAAACAGCAAATGTAATATTCATTGCAAGAAAAAAATCCAGCATTGTAGGAGGCAGAGGAATCAGCATTAAGCCTAAAATAAATATTAGCCCGAATGCTAAAATTATGTCTGTATTTCTTCCAAATCTTTTCATCATACAATCATTCTACTTTTTCTGCTTTTTCTAAGCTGATAAACATAAGCCAGAATTTGTGCGACAGCTTTAAATAATTTTTCAGGGATTTGATCCCCTACTTCGCAGAATTTATATAATGTTCTTGCTAATTCCCTGTCTTCATGCAGAGGAATATTATTCTCAACAGCTATTTCTTTTATTCTTTTTGCGACTTCATCTGTTCCCTTAGCTAAGACTCTCGGGGCGGAATCCTTTTGCAGATCATATTTTAATGCAATTGCATAGTGGGTCGGGTTTGTAATTACTACATCGGCTTTTGGAACTTCCTGCATCATCCTGCTTCTTGAAATTGAATGCTGAATTTTTCTTATGCGCGACTTTATAAAAGGATCTCCCTCGGTCTGCCTGACTTCTTCTTTAACTTCCTGTTTTGTCATCATCATTTGCTTTTTGAAACTATGCTTCTGATAAATAAAATCGGTGGCGGCGAATAAGGCATAAATTATTGCAATCTTCCAGGTTAGTTGAAAAACCGATTTGATCATAAAAGATGTTATTTCGCTTACTGAAAGTTCTATTAAATTAATAGACTTAAGAAGAAGATCGCTCATCACAAAGTAAACAACTCCCGATATAACAGCTAATTTCAATAGAGATTTTAGCACTTCGATAAAAGATGTGGGGGAAAAGAATACACGCTTTATGCCATTTATAATATTAAATTTATCAGCTTTGGGAGCCATTGCTTTAAGGCTCATTTTAAAGCCTACCTGTGAAACTGCCGCAACGAAAGCAGTTATAAATAAACCTAAAAAAATCGGTACAACGGTAAAGAGCATGAACCAGAGTCCGTCTTTCACATAGAGCTGGAAAGTCTCGAAATTTAAATTCAGCACATCTAAAGAATTAAATATTTTTATTGAAAGTTGTGAAAGGTTATCGCCGAGCATTGACTTGGCAAAATATAAAAACATTAACCCGGAGGTAAAGATAACCAGGGAATTGATCTCCATACTTTTAGCAACCTGCCCTTTGTCCCTCCCTTCATCGAGCTTTTTCGATGAGGGCTGTTCGGTCTTTTCTTGTCCGTCTGATTCAGCCATTTTAACTTCCCATTACTTTAACAAGCGTGAAAAGATTGTCTTCAAAAGACTTTAACAGGTTTTTTATAGCGAAGATCATTAATGGCGTAGTCATTATTAGAAGTATAAATCCTATTGCTATTTTAAGGGGCTGAACCACAAAAAATACCTGCATTTGAGGTATTACCCTGGCTATTATTCCTTCCGCAACATTTATAAGGAAAAATGATATTAAGAAAGGCGCCGATATTTTTATTGCAATAATAAAAACGCTGGCTGAATATTTTATTATCAAATCATAAACCGGCTTCGAAACAGAAAATTTTCCTAATGGAATAACAGTAAAAGAATATGCGAGTGCTCTAATTAAATAATGATGACCATTAATTAAAAAGAAGACTAAAATTGCTCCCATATATATAGCTTCACCCAGAATGTTTGTATCCGTATTATCCATCGGATTGAGAGCTTCCGCCATAGAAAGCTCCATATCAAATCCGATTAGGCTGCCTGCATAAGAGAAACCGTAAAAAGCGAGGTTAAGGGAATATCCTATTAATAAGCCTGTAATAATTTCTTTACCTGCATTTACAAATAACCAGAAAAGCCCCGTTTCCACTTTAACTGCAGAATTATCTCTTACCAAAAAAATTATATAAGCAATAACAAATGCTAAAAATATTTTGGCAAGAAACGGTATAGCCTCATTATTGAAAATAGGTGCTGCAAGAAATGCCGAAACTATTCTCAAAAATATTAATAATACAATTATAAAATCGAAAATTAGAATATGGTTCATCTAATTATGCTTGGAAACATGGAAAATATTTTTAAAGTAAAAGAAATAATCTTATCCATCATCCATGGAAGAAGAAATATAATCGCAGCAGCTGTAACAAGAATTTTAGGTACGAAAGTCAATGTCATTTCCTGTATTGAAGTTGCTGCCTGGAAAATTGATATTATTATACCAATAACAAGTGAAACACCAAGTACAGGTAAAATTATTATGAATGTATTGAAAAATGCTTCTTTTATAATTTCAATTACAATTTCTTCAGTCATCTATGTAAAACTCCTTACTACTGAGCCGATTATTAAATTCCAGCCGTCTACCAGGACAAACAATAATATTTTAAAAGGCAATGATATCAGCATTGGAGGGATCATCATCATACCCATTGACATTAATATACTTGACACTATCATATCGATCATCAGGAACGGAATAAAAAGGAAAAACCCGATTATAAATCCAGCCCTAAGCTCACTTATAGCAAAAGCAGGAACTACTATATATGTCGGCAAATCATTTCTATTTTCTGGTCTTTTTAAATTTGCAAGGCTTATAAATAATGCCAGATCCTGATCCCTGACATTTCTAAACATAAAATCGCGGATCGGCTCAATCCCTTTATCATAAGCTTCTTCCACCTTTATTTTTCCATCCATTAAAGGCTTTAAAGCAATGTCATTTACTTTGCTCCATGTAGGTGCCATAACAAAGAAGGTGATGAATAGAGCTATCCCAGCTAAAAGCTGGCTTGGAGGCATCGACTGGGTACCTAATGCACTTTTTAGAAAATGGAAAACGATGATTATTCTTAAATAAGATGTTGTCATTATTAAAAGTGAGGGTGCGAGAGAAAGCACAGTCATCAAAAGAAGTATCTGCAGGGTTACGGACACATCTTTTGGATTTTCCGACGTGCCGATATTAATTCCAATCTTGGGAATCGGAACCGTCGTGGACTGCTGAGCAAAAACCGGGCAGACGGCAGAGAATGCCAACAATATCAAAAAAATAAGAACTAACTTTTTCATCTAATTCCCAAATTCCTTTTTAAAATAGAGAGAAAATTTTTCTCGCTACTTTTTTCATTGTAAACTTGTTCTTCATATTCAATTTCATCATCAAATTCTTTAAGCATATTTATAGAATTTTCGCTTACACCCAGGACAAGAAATTTGTCTTTAATTTTTACAATTGATATATATTTCTTCGGCATAATCATTTGGCTGCTTATAACTTTTATATTAAAATTTTTGTAAATTTTTGAATTATTGCTGCGTATTGAAAATCCTGATCTTTTTACGAAATGAAGCACTGTATAAAGTAAACCGACAATTAATACGAGGGGGAAGAAAACTTTAATAATATCATAAAAGCCCATTAATATAATCCTTTTAATCTGTTTGTCGTTTCATTCAGATTGGTTATACGAATTCCAAAATGCTTATCAATAACAACAACTTCACCTTCGGCAATTTTCTTATTGTTTACAAAAATATCTACAGGTTCACTGGCTAATTTATCAAGCTCGATAACATAGCCTCTTTCAAGCTCAAGGATATCCTTTATCTGCATTTGAGTCCTTCCTAATTCAATATAAACGCTAAGCTGCAGGTCTTTTAAGAAATCAAGCTTATCGGAAGAATTTTTATCACGAATATTTGATTCCTCCAGATCTTCGAAATCGGCTAAATTGGCAGCTACCCGGGTATCTTCATTTGTACCCTGTTCCGGTTCAAGCGACTGCTCTTTATTATTTATATCGTTGTTTTTATCTTTTTCGGTATTTTCAGACATGAATGTTTACCTGTTTAGATTTTCTGAAATTATTTTTCTAGTTACTTTTACAGCTTTATGTTTGTTGAGATTCCCGGCCCTGCCGTAGAAAAGAATCTTATTGCCTATTTTAATTATATGTTCATCGTTTATTTTGGTTTCAAGTTCAATTATATCCCCTTTTTGCAATTCCATTAGTTCATTAACCGTTATTTTTCCTTTACCAAATTCTACGGTAAGCGGAATAAAAGTATTGTAAAGATGCGAAGTCAGGATTTGTTCCGAAGTTGTTCCTTCGTATTTCATTGGTCTGACTGAAGAAAGCTTTTGAGAAGAAAGCTTATTTAAAATTGAATCGAATGCGTAGGTAGCAAAACAAATATTCATCATATACGGCTGGTCAGCTATCATTACTTCAAAAGAAATGAGAAGAACAGATTCACTTTGTGTTGTAATCTGTGCGAAATCAATATCAGGCTCAAATCTTTCAATACCAAACTCAAAATTCCCTACTACCTGCCAGGCTTTCTTTAAGTCCTGCATTATTTTTTCAACTACAGTGCTTAAAACCTTTTGTTCAATCGGTGTAATCATTTTCGATTGCTTAGTGCTGCTGCCGTTACCGCCTAACAACCTGTCAACCAGGGTTAAGGCCAGGTCTGTATTTATTTCCAGTATCCCTTTTATATCTGAATTCTTAATTTCGAAAGTAAAAAGACATGCAGGGTTCGGAACTGATAGGATATATTCGGAATAATAAATTTGATCTACGGTAGTAACTTTAACTACAACTATAGATTGAAGTTTTGATACTAAAAAAGAGCTGAAGCTTTCTGCAAAATTTTCATTTATATTCCTGATGGTTCTGAGCTGATTTTTCGATATCCTATTCGGGAGTCGAAAATCAAAAGGAATTGCTTCGCTTTCCGAGGATTTTACAATTACGTCATCTTCTTTTTCTTTTCCGCTCTTTACCTTATTAAGAAGTTGATCTATCTCTTGTTGTGAAAGTACTTCGGCCATTTTTATTGAATAATATATTTGCTAAAATAAACTGCATTTAATTTAAGATCGGGAATTAAGTTTATAACTTTCTGCCCGATTTCATTTTTCAATTTATCTCTATAAGAACTATCTGAAAGCTGTTCCAGGCTTTTGCTCGATAAAGTAGACACAATTACATCTTTAACTAGAACTTCTTTGCTTTTTAGTTCCTGCTGCTCAATATCGCTGGAAAGATCAAATCCAATTGATGCGAGGAGCAATTTTTTCCCTTCCGTTCCCGCAGGGTTCACAATAACATCTTCAATCAGAAAGATAAATTTTCCAAGCTCGACTTTATTGTTCGCATTGTTTTTTTCATCTTTCTTTTCTGTATTGGTCCGGGTTCCTTTCGGAGTAGAGCCTTCAACCCTGTTTAATAGAAAATTTGCTGTAATAAAATAAACCGCTACCAATTGAATAATGAAAAGTGGTAATCCAATTAAGATTACTTTTTGATTAAAAAAGGAACTTTTCTTTATAGGTTCCGGTTCTGTGATTACTTCCGGTTGTTCTTGTTTTTTTTCTTCATCTGCCATAGTGTTTTAGTTAAATCAATAGATATGCCATATAATTTTAAATTAAATTATCGGGCAGTTTTTATTTGTTTTTGGCTTATTTGAAGTGTTTTTTTAAAAGTTTACTATTCCATTCCAGATTTTTTCATTTGTTTTAATAAAAAATTAAGGAAGTAGTAAATTACCGGCAGGGAGAATTTTGGCCATTATTATACAGATGGTTGAAATTATAAAATTGGCAAAATGAATCTAAATTTTTCAGCTCTTAAGAAGTTAAATCAAAGAGCGGCCGGCTTGACCGCTCTTTAAGAATTAAATTAATCCTTATTATTATCTAATAAGATTTGTGATTTCCTGGAGCAAAGTATCAGCAGTTGTGATTACTCTTGCATTAGCCTGGAATCCTCTTTCTGAAACTATCATTTTTGTGAATTCTTCGGAAAGATCAACATTAGACTGCTCAAGAGCACCTGACTGTACAGTTGTTCCTGTTTCTTCTCCTAAGCTGCCGATTCTTGGTTCACCAGAGTTTGCATATGCCGAAAAAAGATTATCACCAGTACTAATAAGACCATTCAGGTTTGCAAAGGTAGCGACCATTACCTGGGCTAAAGTTCTCGAATTACCATTTGAAAAAATACCTTCTATATTTCCATATTGATCTATATTCAGATTTGATAATGTCGCAGACGCAGAACCATTTTGACTTAAAGCAGATACAACCGAACTGGCAGAAGTTTGTGTAATTCCATCGAAACCGCTTCCGAAATTTAAATCCATCACTAACGGATTTGCGCCGCCTGATGGTGTAAATGTCAATTGCGGGTTGTTTGGTGAAATATTTGCCGGATCCAGAGTACCGTCTGCATTAAAAGCAATAGTTCCGGTTGATTCAACAGCCTGTCCGTTATCTGTGCTTGTACCGGGTACTGATGCAGACCATGTCCATTGATTATCTCCAATTTTAGTATATTTTAATGTAACCTGATGCGAATTTCCTAATGAATCAAACACTGTTACAGAACCGCTTACTATATTTGGCAGCCTGTTCCCGTCTGCAGATATACTAAGTGTAGTTGTTGCCGAATTTTCAGTTAAAGCTGTAGAATCTAAAAGAAAATCTACATTACTTGAACGGTATATTTACACGGTTATTAGCTTCCATCGAATAAAGCTTGGGAAGCTGCATCCAAAACCATATTCCCGGACCCATCATCAGCAAACTGCAGCCCGTTCATGGTGCCTGTGCCAAGTGAATTTCCATTGGCATCTAAGATATTCCATGATAAATTATACTGATCAGGTGTCCCGGTTTTTGTATAAGTAGTTTGCATTGTTAAGGGATCACCGGATTCATTATAAATTGTTGTTTCACTGTCAAAAGGACCTGCTAAGGAAGAGTTGATATTTCCCCTTTGGGCAACATTTTCGGTCCTGGTTAAATCGGAATTACTTTGAAGATTTCCCCCCCACTTTATTAAGTTTGTTGCAACAGCAGGAAGCTTTAAGATTTTTATCAATTACTATATCCTGGAGATTATTTCCGGGAGGTAAAATACCATCTTCATTTGCTACCTTACCCTGTACTATAGCCCCGTTTTGAGGACTTACTAATTTACCATCTGCATCAAAAACAAATGCACCGGCTCTTGAGTAAAAATTTTCACCGTTGCTTTTTAACACGAATAAGCCGCTGCCCTGAAGAGCTAAATCAGTTGTTATCCCTGTGCTTTCAAAAGTTCCCTGGTTCCAATTTCGATCAATTGAATTTACTTTTGCCCCAAGACCTACTTGAAATGTATTTGTACCGCCGGTAGTATCGGTTGGGTTAGTTCCAGCTTTTATAAATTGGTTAAAAGTATCGCTGAAAGTTACTCTAGAACCTTTAAAGCCGATTGTATTTACATTTGCAATATTATTACCAATTACATCCATCATTGATTGATGATTTTGCAGACCGGATACGCCTGAGAAAAGAGAATTGAGAAGTGCCATAATAACCTCCTAAGGATTATTTTTATTTTCAAATTTGATTCAACATCAGTCAGTCAGTTGAATCCAGAGCGTCCTCAAAAGGTCCCGCTCTTTGTTAGTTATTTATTTAATTATGCAAAAACTACGCTGTCGATATTTGTAAAAATGTTTTCTTCCGAATTATTCAAAGGCATTGCAGTAACGACTGTCTTATTCGGAATGTTTATGATAAAAGCTGTATCATTCATCATTACTAATGAGTCTTTTGATCCTTTAGATTCAGCTTTTTCAACTGCATTTTGAATCTTTCCAAGGTCTGCATCCGAAAGACTTATATTCCTGTTTTCAAGTCTTTTCAGTGCATGATTTGAAAATTTTAACTTTTCAAGCTCTTCCTGGAAGATTGATTTAAAAGGAGTAGAAGGATCCTGTACATTAGCTTTGCTAATATCCCTTCCCGGTTCAATTG
This sequence comes from uncultured Bacteroidota bacterium, assembly GCA_963782475.1. Classification (GTDB taxonomy): domain Bacteria; phylum Bacteroidota; class Ignavibacteria; order Ignavibacteriales; family Ignavibacteriaceae; genus CAVQBP01. The sequence goes on along the minus strand of CAWAJW010000015.1, from coordinate 1,335,024 downwards.
GTACAAATGGTACATTTATACCATTCATTTCAATCATTGATTTGCTCCTTACTGATTATTTAAAATTTCCATTATATCCGAAAGATTATACTGTACACCATTAATTAACACCATTGCACCGGAATTTGAATATTTAATTCCATCAATTGTTCCGGAACTGTATGTTTGTGTTGTAATGCTGTTTCCACTATCGTCCTTTGCATCTACAGTAAATGTATATTTACCTTCAGGTAATTTATTACCGTTATCATCGGAAAAATCCCAGGAAACTTTATTGTCACCGGCTATTAATGGAATTCCCTGCAATAGTTTTTACTGTTGCACCATATTGATCTTGTATTTCAATTGATGCTGATGCGGCATTTTGCGGTAAAGTATAACCCAGCTCTGTTTCACCCTGGCCTGAATTTGTTACTGAATCAGATAAAACCTTTACATTTTTCCCAACTAAATTAGATGCTAATGAATTATTTATAGATTGGGTTAAATATAAACTATTGTTCATGCTCTGCTGGATTGCATCATTTAAGTTTGATAATTGTTCCAATGAGCTGAATTGAGCAAGCTGCGATGCAAACTGAGTTCCATCAGTCGGGTTCATGGGATCCTGATTTTTTAGCTGGGTAATCAGCAGTTTCAAAAAATCATCTTTACCAAGAACGCTGTTGGAATTCGTTTGTGTATTTGTAGAGGTATTTACTGCCCCGCTACTGGCAATGCTGTTTAGATCCATTTTTCACTCCTAGGCTAAAAATTCATAAGTATTGTAGCCATAATGTTTTGATTTGTTAGTCTGTTCTTTTTCATCAATTTCTCCTATTTGTTCTTCTCCATAAGCAGGTTTTCTTTTTGATAAATAGGATCTGTTGGATTTCTGTTCTTGATGATTAGATAAAGAAATATTTAATGAATTTAATTGCATTCCTTGTTGAACTAATGCTTGTTTTAAATTGCCTATGTTATTTTGCATTAAAGATTTAGCCGCTTCATTTTCAACCTCTGCATGAGCATGAATTATATTGTTTGATATATCTAACGAAATTTTAACTTTTCCTAAATCTTCAGGAATTAATTTTAATACAATATTTTTCAGCTCTTTATCTGAAGCTAAATTTGATATTTCTTTCACAATCTCTGAAGAATCAATTGTTTTCATTTGATCGCTGAAATTGCTGAGGTGCGACGTTTTACTAATATCTTGAACATTGCCTGCATCTAATCTATTTAAAAATGATGAGAAGACATTTTCTCCCTGGTCTTTGGAAACCGGGTTCGGTTCTTTAGAGTTATATGATCCCTGTTTATCACCGGGTAAATCTTCATTAGAACTATCACCCGGAATAAGAATTATTCAAGTTAACTTTCCCGGAATCACCTGTTTTATAATTATCCGCAGAATGTGATTTTAAAGTTGCTTCTTTATGATCCGTATTCTGGTTTTCCTTTGCGGCAGCTTTTATTTCCTTATTACTTTCGTTATTTATATCAACAGCTTGAATTTTTTCTTGTATATTGGAATTTGGTTTAGCTGCGATATCTGAGCTTTTTATTTCATTCTGAATCGGTAATACCTTCACCTGAATGTTTTTCTGATTTGTTTCATCCGGATTTTTATTAATTTGTTCTGTATTTAAAGATTTCTGGTTATCACTTTTTTCTGTATTAGACTGTATATTCTTCTCTTCGGTTTTTAGTTCATTTATTTTTCCGCTTAAATTAGCAGAATTTTGATTTAACTTTGTTTGAGATTTGATCTCCTGCCCGTTTTTGTTCAGATCAATTTTAATGGAAATGTCGTTACCATCTGTAAATTTGTTAACGTTCTTCAAATCATTTTTTGAACCTAAAGGCTGCTCATCGGAATTTTTTGAAATTATTTTACCTTGATTCCCATCAGTTTCTGCTTTATTACCGGATTCCTTGATATCATCTTTTAAATTGGAATTTTGTGAGACGGATTCTTTAGCCGCATTTTTAATTTCACTTTTAAGTTCCGCTGTTTGTTCGGCTTGATTTTTCGTTATTGGTATTTTATTTTTTTCACCTGATTCTACATCATTAATATTATTCTCAATTTCAACTTTGACATCAGTTATATTTTTAATTTTAGATTTGCCTGAAGCGCTTTTCTCCTGAATGGTATCTTTATTTATATCTTTTAAACTGCTTTTTGAGGCCACTAACTTTTCTATAGTTAAAGACTCGGAACTGTTTTTAACTCTGCCGGATGATTGACTAAGAATATTCTTAGAAATATTTATATCGGAATTATCTTTTGTCGCTGCGGCAGCTTTGTCAGTATCAACAATTTCGAATTTTAATTTATAAATATCATTCTTTCCAGCTTTTTCATCATTCTTGAAAAATTTTAGAATATCAGAAGCTTTCTGATCTGCAGCTTTATTAATATTAACATTATTTTTAACCAGTGCTTGGCTCCCGTTTTTATCCGGGTTAACTGACTCTTCAATTTTTCCCGGATTAGAAGTCTGAGCTGCTTCAACACCATTTGTTTTCAAAGACACCTGTGACTCTTCTTCAGGAATAATTTTTGAAGCCTGTTCAGCCGGATCAAATGGAATTGGATTCCCCTGATTTTTTCCGCTAGCTTCTTTGATTATTTCCTGAACATTAAAATTGCTTTCTTTTGCAGACTCAGAATTTGGACTAATGGTTCGACCGTTTTGCCTGAGACCGCTTCTTTATTATTTAATTCATTAGTTTGGCTGTAGAGAAGCTTTTTTTCGCCGGGAAACTTGCTGTTTAAATCATTATTATAATTAACAATTTCCGGAATGTTTTCCTCGTTTTGGACATTAGTCTGATTTAGCTCTAATTTAAGAGTCTCTGTTTGCCCGGCAATATTTATTATAACCGGCGTGCCGCTCTTTAATGAATCAAGAATTTGAGATATGACTTCCTTTACATCTTTATCAATTTTTTCTTTTCCTTTGGCAGAGCTGTCTTTGCCGTAAGCATTTTTAAGTAAATTATTTATTTCATTTAAGAATGTTTTCAGCCCTTCACCGGTTAATAATTTTTCGTCAGGTGAATTATTGGAAATTATTGAAATCCCATTTTGAAGTGAACTAATTTGCCCTGTCATGCACAAATTATTAATCAGGGCAATAATTGCTTTTAAATTTGATGATGAAGAATTGCTATTAGTTAAACCTTTACTTAATTCCGGATAAATCAGTGCCGTCAGCCAAGTTAAATGAAAAGATGTTTGGGGCAGGAGTTTGTTTTGAAGTAATTTCAGAAAATAAGTTAAGATTTGCATTTGTGTTTTTTACCAGCCCGTTTCCTGAACATACCTTTATTATATCAGAAAATAAATATGAACTATTACTCAATTTAAAAGACTTAATAGTTCCGGTATTCTCAGAAAGGTTATTCGCAGGTAAAAAAAGAGGATTAAACTGCATTATGCTTTCACTATTTTGAAAATCAAATATATTTGTATTCATTTTGTATTATCGTAACAACTTACAATTTCTTTATAGTTAATTAATTTTTTGCATCAGGTGATTTTTCAGGATCACCTGGAAACTGTGCAATTCTATTTGCCGTTGCCGGATCAAGTTCAGATAAAACATCCGCTGCTTTATTTTTTTTCATTTTATAAATTATATCCCTTGCCGTCGAAACAGAATAATTTTTAATTATTAAAGCTGCTTTTTTCGGATCCATAGATTCATAGAATTTTGCTGTTTGCTTAATCCACTTTTGATATATTGTATCAACAGTCGAACCGGAATTAGTTTTATTGATGACTATTTCATTTTCATTAACAGGCACTATTTGAGATTCGGCTGCTTCCGGATTTTTCTGCGAAGCTTCCGGATTTGCTAATTCTTTTGAATCACCCGGTTTATTCTTTACGGGGACTACTTGCGGAATAAGCTTTGCGCTGGGAGGAGGAGCTATTGAGCTATCTTTTGCCAGGCTTAAACTCTTAGTAGAGTCCTTTTCTCCTATCGGCTCAGCCTTTTTGCTTAACTGCTTATTCATTTCGATTCCAGGATCGTTCTTCGAGACAGTGCTTGCAGCCGGAAGTAAATCCCCGGCAGTTACCGGGGAAAAATCAAATTTAAATATGTTAGAATAAATTGAATTTAAAAAAATCAATCCAATCGTTACAAAAATAAATGCTGCAACAAAAACCAGGATATTTGATAATTTCATTTCAGCTTTTATTTCGAATATACTTTTGGGTAGCAATTTCATTTATTTCGCTTTCATCTTTAAGATTTTCTTCATATTTGAAATTCTCAAAATGATTTTCTTCCAATGTTTGAAAAATTTTAGTTTCTTTGCTTTTTTCTATCAATTCATTCACTTTATCTTCTTTATTTTTATTTAACCGGATAATTTGTTTCTGAATATTTTCAACTTTTTTTTCAAGAGATGCTTTATAATTTTCTACTGCTTTAAGTTCCGAGATTTTATTGCTCCTGATGTTTTTTAGGTTATTTTCAATCTCCAAAATTATTTTAACTTTTTCCGCCACATTTCTTTCTATTTCGAAATCTATGACAGCTAATTCCTTTTGAACTTTTTTTTCCAATAAAGTTTTAACTTTTTTTATTGAATCATACTTAAATTTAAATTTTGGCATTCGTAATTAATCAGGTTAATGGTTTTTCAATAATTTCATTTAGCCGTGAAAGGGTAAAATCGTACATTGCTTTTTCATTCATATCCTGCTTTAAAAATGATCTTAACAAGTTTATTTTTGAAAGAGAATGATCAATCTGGGGATTGCTTCCTTTAACGTATGCACCAATGTTAATCAAATCTTCAGCCTCTTTATAGGTTGCTAATATTTCATTAAAAATCATTGAGCGTTTGTAATGATCAGAAGTTACAATATCAGGCATAACCCTGCTTACACTCTGAAGCGGATCTACAGCCGGATATTGCCCTTTGTTTGCAAGCTTGCGTGATAATACCACATGGCCATCCAGAATTGATCTGACCGCATCGGCAATCGGTTCATTCATATCATCACCGTCGACTAATACAGTATAAAAGCCAGTAATTGAACCGTTTTCAGTTGTTCCCGCTCTTTCCAGCAATTTCGGAAGGATTGCAAATACCGAAGGTGTATACCCTTTTGATGTAGGCGGTTCTCCTACCGTGAGACCTATTTCCCGCTGAGCCATTGCAAAGCGTGTAACTGAATCCATCATCAGAACGACATCCATTCCCTGGTCTCTAAAATATTCTGCTATTGTAGTACCAATATAAGCCCCTTTAATTCTTACAAGTGCCGATTTATCACTTGTCGCAACCACTACTACAGATCTTTTCAATCCCTCTTCACCCAGATCTTTTTCAATAAATTCCCGTACTTCTCTCCCTCTTTCACCAATTAATGTAATAACATTTACATCTGCATTGGTATTTTTGGCAATCATTCCCAGCATTACGCTTTTTCCGACACCGCTTCCGGCGAATATTCCAATCCTTTGACCTTTGCCAATAGTTAACAATCCGTCTATTGACCTTACACCTGTCTGTAAAGGCGTATCAATCCTTTTCCTGCTTAAAGGGTTCGGCGGCTCTCGGTGAATATTAAAGAGAGATGAACAATTCAATTCACCTTTACCATCGATTGGATTTCCTAATCCATCAATCACTCTTCCTAATAATTCTTTTCCGACAGCGATCGAAAAGCTCTTCCCGGTTGCAACGATCTCGCACGCCGGAGAAATTGTATGAACTTCTCCCAAAGCAATTGAAAGCACTTTTCCATCTTTAAAACCAACAACTTCAGATTGGCAGACTTCTTTCCCGTTTCTGTCAACTATTGTACATACTTCGCCTAATGTTACATTTGGACCTATAGATATAATTATAAGCCCGACTACATCGGAAACTTTCCCGTTCACTTTAATCAGTTCTGCACGATTTAAAATGCTTTTATATTTCTCTATATAGTTTTGTGCTGCAAGCATATTCGTTTAACTTATTTGCGGTACTAAATTTAGATCAAAATATTTTTTCAATTCATTGAATTGAGATGCAATTCTGCTGTCAACATTCCCGATCTCTGATTCAACAACACACCCGCCCTGTTCAATTCTATCATCCTGTTCAAATTTTATTTTGGAGAATGATTCATCAAAAAATATATTTTTGCTCCCATCTTCGTTAAGAATTTTATAGTCTTCAGGGTGAATTTTAATAATTACAGAGTTAGCACCGAGAATTTTTCTTAAAGAATCTTTCAATACTTCTTCTATTCCGGATTCTTTTTGAATTTCTTTCCTAACAATTTTCTGCGCTATTTCAAAAGAAAGATTGACGACCAGGTTTTCAAATTCCTGGTCATATCCTGAAATTTTTTCATCTACGGTATTAAGAATTTTGTTAAATTCATCCACTTTTTTCATAAATCTTTCTTTATATTCTTTTTCTATCTCCTGCTTTGCATTATCAAACCCATCTCTGAATCCCGCTTCATACTTCTCTTTCAGCTGAACCTGCAGCTGATTTTGCACAGGTCTCTTCTGTTCTTCAATTTCATCCAGATCGCTTTTAAATCGTACCGATAGTTTTTTTGAAGCGGTTGAATTCATTTTAATTACATTAGACATATACTTCTTCTTTACTGCCTCTTAAATTCAAGGTAACTTCACCGGCTTCTTCCAGCATTTTTATTAAATCGATAATTTTAGCCTGTGCAGCTTCAACTTCTTTCAGTTTTACCATACCCATATATTGAAGCTCTTCCTTAAGCAAATCGGATCCTCTTTCCGACATATTTGCAAATATTTTTTCTTTTAATTTATCATCGGCAACTTTTAGAGCAAGAGCAAGATCTTTTCTGTCAACTTCTCTTAATACTCTTTGTATTTCCTTATCCTGAATATGTAGAATATCTTCAAACAAGAACATTAAACGCTTTACTTCCAAGGCAACATCAGCATCCTGCTGTTCTAATCTTTCCAATATTTCTTTGCTCATAGAAGCGTTTGTTTTGTTTAAAATACTTGCTAAGCTTTTAGTTCCTCCTATTTTGCTTAAAGATTGAGACATACTAAAACCGGCCATTTCGTCAACAACTTTTTCTATTTGTTTTAAAGTCTGCGGTGATATTTTTCCTAAAGTTGCAATCCTGTAAACCACATCATCCCTTACATTTTCCGGAAGCTCCTGGAGGGCTTCAGCAGTCTGGTTTGGATTTAAATGCGAAAGGATTAAAGCCATAGTCTGAGGATGTTCTTTGTTCAGAAAACTAACTAATTGTGCTGAATCTGCTTTTTTAAGGACGTCGAATCCTTTCAAAGTAGTTAAAGATCTAACTCTTTCAATAATTTCGCTTGCTTTCCCTGCACCGAAAGATTTTTCCAGGAGGGCCTGAGCATATTCAATACCCCCTTCCAGGACGTATTGACGTGCTGTTGCCATTGTATAAAATTCATCCATAACAAGATCAACAACCTGTGAAGGTATATTTTTCACTTTAGATATTTCAGTTGAAATTTGTTCTACAACAGTTGCATCGAGAAATTTAAACACTTCTGACGCGGTTTCAACATCCAGGGCAATTAATAAAAGTGCAGCTTTTTGAATTCCTGCTATATCGGTTGTTTTAAAACTCTTGTCGGCCATTTCTATTTCCTATAGCTCATCTTCATGAATCCAGGAATGAATAAGTTTTGCAGTATCGCTCGGATTTTTTGCGACATAATTCGATATTTTTTCCTGTTGCCGCTGTTTCCTTACTGCTTCATCGGAAATATCATCTTCGATATCTCCAATTGGTAATAATTCTCTTTTTGCTTTTTGCGGTAATTTTTTACCAGACTTGCTTTTTTCCACCGGTGAAGAAGCTTTATAACTTTCAATCCTTTTTTCTTCGAGCTGTTCTATATTTCCTAAATTCAAATTTTGATTTTTTAATTTTGACATCAGGCTTTTCAGAATAAACATTGCTCCGCCTATGCTTAAAACGATCAAAATAATATTAAAATAACCATCAAAATTGTTTATGATTGATGAAGGTTTTTCTACCTGCAAATCATCAAAAGGCTTAGTTTCGAATGATATATTTTCGATTGAAAGCTGGTCTTTTCTATCCGGGTTAATACCGATAGCATTTTTTATAATATCTTCAAGCTTTTTCATTTGTTCGGTAGAACGGGGTTCAAAAACAGTTTCTGTTTTATCTCCTTTTTTAACATCCTTAGCTACATCATTAATTACTGCAGCAACACTCAGCCGTTTAATATTACCGGTGCCTTGTACAACTTTCTGCACGGTTTTGCTGATTTCATAATTGGTCGTATTATTTTGGCTTACCTGGGAAGAGGAATCACCGGAGTTTTTGCCCAGGTTTTCGGTTTTAGTTGTTTGTTCACTTATAGCTACTTGGCTTTCCGGATCATACATTTCCATTGTTTTTTCCACCTGGTCAAAATCAATGTCGGCATTTACTTGAATTACTGCATTATCGGGTCCTAAAATATTATCCAGTATAGATTGTGCCTTCTGGGCAAGATAATTCTCAACGGTCTGCTTAATCTCATATTGTTTTGAACTTGAATAAGCCACAGGGCTCTCTTCAAACTCTTTAGAAAGTATTCTTCCCCTCGTATCAATAAGTGTGACATTGTTCGGCTTTAAGCCTTCCACACTGCTTGATACCAGGTTTACAACTGCAGCGACATTCCCCTTAGTCATCATATAATTATTTTTTAATTTCAAAACAACAGATGCAGTTGGTGTTTTTTCATCATCTTTAAATATTGACCTCTGGGGAACGACAATTTGCACCCTTGCTCCTACAACACCCTCTTCTTCCATAATTGTTCTTGCAAGCTCTCCTTCAAGTGCTCTTTTATAATTAAGCTTCTGCATAAATTCAGACATTCCCATAGTGTTCTTATCAAAGATTTCATAACCTACAATACCAGAAGCCGGAATTCCTTTGCCTGCAAGAGCCATCCTTGCTTCATATACCTTTTCTTTCGGAACTTCAATAGTTTTCCCATTGTCATTTATCTGGTATTGAATTTTTTCGGTATTGAGATAATCTATAACTTTTGACGCATCATCTTCGGCCAGATTGGAATATAAAGGAGAAAAATTAGGTTCATTTAAGAAGAATAATAAAACGCCAATTAAAATTACGGTCAAAGCTACACTTCCAACAATTAATATTTTTTGCTGCAGTGAAAGCCTGTTAAATAAATTTAGAATTGCTTCTAGAGGATTTTTATTCATATTTTCTAAATTTGCATACTGGTTAATTCTTTATACATATCAATGGCTTTATTTCTAATTTCCATTAATAGTTCGAGGCTGGTTTTTGCTTTCTCGGCCGAAATCATTACATCCTGAAGTTCAACATTTTTACCAATCACAAAATCATTGGTAATATTATCTGAATCGATCTGGCTTTTATTTACATCGCCGATAAAATCAGTCAATACATCCTTGAAATCCGTATTTTTTGGTTTTTCGGTTTTGTCAAGAAGAGTAACGCTTGGCAAAATATTATTTATTTCTCCTATTTTCATATCTTATCCTTTTTTATCGAATAAATGCCCAACTTTTACTCCGGACATTGATCCGCCTTTCTGATAAAAATGATAATCAATTATTTCATCTTTCTTCTGAGGATACCGGTTTATAAAGAAATTCTTCTCATCTGCAGATAAATCGGAATTTTTTTGCAGAACTGTTTTTTGTTCAACTGATTTTTGTTCAACAGCCCTCTGCTGTATTGCTTTTTGTATATGATTAATTGAATAATTACCAATATTATTTGTAGAAATTTTCATTTACTATATCTCCAGCGAATCTTTTGCCATCTGTTTAGAAGAATTAAGTGCAGTAAGGTTAGCTTCATAACTTCTTGTTGCTGCTATCATCTGAACCATTTCATTTATAATATTTACATTAGACTCCTCTACATATCCTTTTTCATTTGCATAAGGACTATCGGGGCTATATATTATTTCACCCTGGGAATTATCCTGCTGCTGATTTGCAACGAGGCTTGAATCATTATTAGCAGAATTATCTAATGAAATTTCAGGTGAAATTGAAATATGATCTTTATCTGTGGTATTTAACTGCAGTGTGCTTTGCGGCGGAATTCCCTGGAACTGGAAAGGATCCTGTTTCTGGATTACCGTTAAAAATTTTCTCTTATAAGGGAGTCCGTTTGCATTCCGTACATCGGCGTTTGCAATATTTTCAGCAATCATATTCATCTTTTTTCTTTGAATGCTTAAACCTTCTGCTGAAATATTAAATCCCGGGAAGTTGTTTGCAATTTTCATAATTATATTCCTCCTCCCTTAATTACACCTTGAAGCGTTTTATAGTAATCTCCAATTTTTTTTGAAGCTAATTTGAACTGCAGAGTATTTTTTGCCAGCTCCGCCATCTCTTCATCAATATTTACATTGTTTACACCGGAAACCATATCTTTGCTGTTATCCACTTTAATAGTATTTTCACTCTCAAAATTCACCTGGCCGAAATGTTCCGGCTCTGTAGTCTTTAGCAGCGACATATTATCATTTAATAAATCTTTAAAAACAACATCTTCTCTTTTGTAATTCTCTGTACCAATATTAGCTATGTTTTTACTGATTACTTTATTTCTAAGGGAGCAGTAATCGATAAAATCTTGTAAAACTCTTATGTTGGAAGAAGCCATTTCATCTCCAGGTTTTGTATCCCGGAAATTCAAAAGAAATGCCATCCTCTGAAAATGTGAATTACTTTTATATTTCTATACTTTATTATGTGACAGGTAATAGAGGCTGGATAAAAAATGGCTAAAACTAACCAGATGTAAATTATTATTCAGAATAATCGAGCATTATTGATTTAGTTTTACCGCATGAACAAATAAATTTAATTTCTTTGATCGTATCGTTTTCATCTTTTTTTACAATTATTTTTGCACCGTTATGACCTTCTTCTTCAACAGTAATTTTGGTTTTACCCATTATTTTAGCTTGCGGAGCTTTGATAACTCCTTTTGAAGATTCTGACAAATTCAATTTCTTTATATAACGATTCTTCGAAAGTTTCTTTCATATTAAAAAGCCTGATTTATTATTTCTGATATTTTTTCTAATGGAGCAATAACATCTGCAAAACCAGCTTCTGTTACAGCTTTGGGCATCCCGTAAACAACACAGGATTCTTCATCTTGTGCTAAACAATAGCCTCCGTATTGTTTCAATTTCCTGATCCCTTCGAGACCGTCTTTTCCCATTCCAGTCATAATAACACCAAGTGTATTTTTACCAAAACCGTCAACAATCGAATCGATCATTACATCAACTGAAGGCCGATGCAGCGAAGTAGAAGGTTCTTGAGAAGTAGAAACAAAAAATGTACCTAAATTATTTCTGCAGACTGTCATGTGAAATCCGCCCGGGGCAATGTACACGACACCTTTTCTAACTATTTCTTTATTTTCTGCTTCCTTTACTTCAAGTTCACTCAAACTGTTTAATCTATCAGCCAGCGATTTAGTAAATTTTGGGGGCATGTGCTGAACAATAAAAACAGGACAATTTATTTTCTTTGAAAGCTTGGGAATTATTTTTTGCAAAGATAAAGGTCCACCTGTAGAAATACCCATGGCAATAGCTTTAAAGCCAATTTTAGGTAAGGATTTTGCGGTTGTTACTACGACTTCGTGCGGTGAAGAGGCCTGTAATTTTCTTAGTCTGTTTAATCTATCTCTCAGTGAACTTTGTTTAACTATTTCCTTTACTTTTCGAATAAGCTCTTCTTTAATTTTTATTATCTTAACATTTATATATGAAAGTTCTTTTGGGATGAAATCTACAGCGCCATATTCAAGTGCTTTGATTGTTAATTCGGCGCCTTCAGTGGTTAAGGAGCTGACCATAATAACGGGCGTTGGGCAGTCGTGCATTATTTTTTGCAATGAAGTAAGACCATCCATTTTCGGCATTTCGATATCCATTGTAACCAGATCAGGATGAAGCTTTTTAGTAAGATTATAGCCCTCCTCCCCGTCCCTGGCTGTGGCAATTACTTTAATTCCTTCATCACTTTCCAGCATAATAGATAGTGATTTCCTCATAAACGCAGAATCATCAACTACTATTATATTAATTATTTTAGTCAAACTACTCTTCCAGTTTATGAATCAATTCACCAACATCAAGAATCATAATAACAGTACCGTCGCCTAAAATTGTAGAACCGGCAATTCCTTCAATAGTCCCCAAATAAGTCCCTAATGATTTTATCACTATCTCTTTTTGACCAATTAAATGATCTACCTTAATACCAAATCTTTTTTCCGCAATTCCCACCACAACAACATACTGCCAGATTTTATCGGCTTTGTATGATACACCATTTAATAACTCATCAACACCAATTAGCGGTATTACGCTATCCCTCATCCTGATAACTTCACGGCCGCTGATTGTATTTATATTATCAAGATGCACCCTAACTACTTCAATAATAGAGTTTAGCGGTATAACCATAGATTGGTCGTTAACTTTAACGATCATACCGGGTATAATTGCTAAAGTAAGAGGAAGTTTAATAATTATTTTTGTCCCGATGCCTACTTTTGATTCAACATTTATTAAGCCGCGTAATTTAGTTACATTTGTTTTAACAACATCCATCCCTACACCGCGCCCTGATATATTGGTAACTACTTCAGCAGTAGAAAAGCCGGGAAGGAAGATGAGATTGTAAGTATCATTTGTTGTCAGCTCTCGTGCCTTTTCTTTAGAAATTAATCCTTTGCTTATAGCTTTTTCTTTAATTATTTCAGGGTTAATTCCGTTGCCGTCATCCTCGATTGTAATTATGATATGATTCCCTTCATGTTCGGCAGAGAGAGTAATTGTTCCTGTGGTATCTTTCCCCGCTTTCTTTCTTACTTCCGGCGGTTCAATCCCATGATCAATTGAATTACGGATTAAATGCACAAGAGGATCATTGATCTCTTCAATTAAAGTCTTATCCAGCTCTGTTTCTTCCCCGCGCAATTCCAGTTTAACATTTTTCTTCGACTCTTTGGATAAATCCCTGACAACACGAGGAAAACGGTTAAATACTTTGCCGATTTTTACCATACGGGTTTTCATTACAACCAACTGAAGTTCATTCATCATCAAATCAATTTGCCTGGTTGCTTCGGCAAGATCCCGTGATAGCTTTGTCCCTTCATACTCAAGAGCAAATTCCGAACTTACCTGCGCAAGCCTGTTCCGGCCCAATACAAGTTCGGATGCAATATTTAATAATTCATCGAGACGTTCAACATCAACCCTAATTGTGTTATCCTTCTGCTTAATATCTTTTAACCGGGTAATAGAACTCTTTTCTTCTTTTTGGGTATTATTATCATCACTATCAACTTTATTTTCATCATGAGCGGTATCATCTTCTATTAATTCATCTCGATCTTCAACATCTTCTTCTGAATCTTTAGACTCATTTATTACTGAATTTTCCACGGGAGGTATATCTTTTACATTAGATTTTTCATCATTCAAGCTTTCCTGTTTTACTTCCTCTTTTGTTTTTACAGGCTTAATACTTTTTCTTGATTTTCTGGCTTTCGATTTTGTCTTCGGCGATAAATCTTCTTTTGGTCCTTCATTTTTATTATTATTTTTACTTTCCAATGAGTCAATTGTTTTTGTTAATTCCATTAACGCATTTTCAATATCAACATCTTCATTCAAATTACTCTCAATGCTGCCCAGGAGATCCCTAATTTTATCATAAGATAGAAGTATAGAATCCATAATATCGGAATTTAATTTGGCTTCTCCCTTTCTTAGTTTATTAAGAATATCTTCACATTTATGAGTAATGCTGGTAAGCTTATTAAGTCCAAAAAAGCCTGATGTTCCTTTTATGGTATGAAATGATCTGAAAACCTGGTTAAGCAGATCAGGATCTTCAGATTTTTTTTCCAATTCCATCAAATCGACATCGAGTTTCTCTAAAATTTCCTTTGTTTCTATCAGGAAACTTTCAAGAATCTCCTTCATTTCGGGATCTTTTAATAATGGGTAATCTTGTACGGCTTCCATATTTTTTATGAGAATAATTTATCTATTTCATCTTGTGATGTTTTATGATTGCTTACAATGGAATCAACCATATCCTGCCTACCATCGGACTTGGAATAATGTGCATCAGGATCAAAATGAGATCCTTCCGGCACTGTTATCTTTGTTGAATCCATATCATTTATGCTGGTCTCTTCAAGATTAAGTATTAATGATGCTAATTTTTCCTGAACCGAACTTATAAGATGATTTACTGCCGCCAGCTGCTGGGAAGTAATATCCTGGACCTGGAGTGAAAGAGTAATATTATAAGAATTATTTTTAATTTTAGATGTTAATTCGGAAATCAGATCGTATTGATTGGAAATATTATCCAGTTTCTCATATTTATCTAAAAGGAGGTTAGCTTCTTTATTGTCAACAAGCTTTCTGATTTTTTTAATAATGCTGTTTTTTTCTCCTTTAACCTTTAAAATTTCATCAAGCTGTTTTTCAATCTCAATAATATCGTTTGAAATTAGATCAATAATATCCAATATTTCAGTAGTTGCCAATTCTGTAGCACTTGTTACATTATTTATCTGGTTTGTAGCTTTTGGAATTTTTGTTGTACTTTCAGATATTGAAGCATTTATATTTTCCAAAAGAGGTACTGTTTCAGACATGAAATCGAGCAGACTTTGGATTATGGGTATCAATTTTTGGCCGTATCCGAAGACAGATTTTAAGTCGTTTAACCTATCAAATAATTCTGTCATATTTGTTTTTTGGCTCATAATATTTCTCGCTTTATGCTGTGGCTAAAATTTGTTCTATTTTTTCTTTCAAAACATTTGGCGTAAAAGGCTTTACTATATAATTACTAACTTTAGCTTGCAATGCTTCAATTATATCTTCTTTCACACCGCGGGTTGTAACCATTAAAATCGGAAGTGCCGAGTATTTCGAATTGCTTCTTAGAGATTTAACCAGCTCCAGGCCAGAGACTCCGGGCATATTCCAATCAGTTATTACAAAATTTATTTTATCATCCGATATTAATTTTTCAATTGCTTCCTTACCTTCGCTTGCCTCGACAAAATTATCGTAACCGATATTCCTTAAGGAGTTTACAACTATTCTTCTCATGGTTACGGAATCATCAACAATTAAAAATTTTACTGACATATATTAACCTCAATTTAAATATTTTGATACTTCATACAATATCCTTTTAGGATCAAAAGGTTTAATTAAGTAAGAATTTGCCCCGCAATTCATTCCTTTTTCAATTTCCTCGTTCCCGCTCATGGAGGAAAGGATAATAATAGGGATCTCTTTCAATTCCTCATTCCCCCGGATAGCTTTAATAAGCTCAAATCCGTCAACGTTTGGCATGTTTAAATCCGTTATTACCAGATTTATCGGTTCAGTCGGAAGTTTTTCGAGCGCTTCCATACCATCCGAAACAGAGATGATTTCATATCCTTTCATTGCAAGGGAAAAAGCAACAAACTTCCTTATCGAAGGGGAATCATCTGCAAGTAAAATTACCTTTTTCATTTTTCTCTATTCTTTTTTATAACCTATTGTTTTAGGAAAGCTCAAAATCTTAAAAGCTTTTGATATATTATGTAAAGTTTCGGAATACCCAATAAACAAATACCCTCCCTTATTAAGGGCATTATATAACTGGTTAACAACTTTGATTTTGGAATTCATATCGAAATAAATAAGGACATTTGCACAAAATATTATATCGAAATTAAACATGCTTCTCATCCCTGAAACATCGTATAAATTTAATAATTTGAACGAAACTTGTTTCTTAATCTCAGGGTTTACTTCATAATTATTTCCGTTAACTTTAAAATATTTCTTTAAATAATATGCAGGAGTATTCCGGATTGCATATTCTTTATAAACACCTTGCTTAGCTGTTTCAACAACTGCATAGCTAATATCAGTGCCGACTATTTCAAATTCCAGCTTCGGATACCTTGGTAAAAGTAAATCTATAATAGAAATAGCTATTGAATATGCTTCTTCACCTGAAGATGAAGCAGCACTCCAGATTTTAATTTTTGTTCTATTTTCTTTTCCTTGCTTTTCCACTATTGCCGGAATTATTGTTTTTATTAACGCATCAAGCTGCGGCTGATTTCTGAAAAAATAAGTTTCATTTATCGTTATTGCTTCAAACAAATATTTCTTTTCGTTTATCCCGTTAACACTATCGATTAGATATTTCAAATAATCATCATAGGTTTCCAAGCCTAAATAAATTATTCTCTTCAACAATCGGCTTTCGAGCAAATATTTTTTATTATCCTGAAAATAAATCCCGCAGTTTTCATAAATGTACTGTCTCCATTTCTCAAATAATTGATTTGACATTATCTGAGAAGTTGAAGGAATGCTCTGGGAAATATTTTTTAAAGCCGAATAAGAGTAATTGTCCATTCTATAATCAATTCTTAAGCCGAAGGCTTATATTTTAATATCTCTGTTTGAAAGGTTAAAATTTGCTCTTTCTTTAATCATTTCTTCCGGATCATTCGATAATTTTACCAATACTTCATCTGCCTTAGGATGAACAACTTCACCCAGGATTTCAACAAGCTTCAACCTGTTCCAGATATTATTATCTTCGGAAAAGTCATCAACGAAAAGAACAGCTACATTTTTATCAACAACAAAAAGCAATTCAAGCGCTAACATCCTTATTTCTTCATCATGATCTGATAAATATTGAGATAATGCTTCTGTTAAATTCCGTAACTGTAGTGAGGGCATCGTATTATATTTTTCCTCACCATCCAATTGAATTACATCTTTAAGTAAGTTCAGAAGAGGTTTGATGTTTTGAGGTTTCCGGGTCAGCATTTCTGTAATAACTTCAACAACTAATTGGGGATTTTCCCAGAACTTTGGTGATATTATCTGGTCAATTTCTTCGTCGTCTCCAATAATTTTCAGATATACCGTGATCGTTTCCTTATCATTAAATATCGATAATAAGCTGGTTGCTATTTTTTTATATTCGATACTTGCATCAACAATAGTTTGAAGAATTAATTTCTTCATTCTCTCATCAAAAGGAATATCGAATCCAAATTTCTCTTTAAGATTATAAATAGATTTAATTATAGGCCAGACAAGCGGGCCTTTGTCTTCATTTAATTCCGCCAAAAGAAAGAAAAATGTTTCTTCATCACCGATTAATCCAAAGCTTTCAATAATTGAAAATTTAATTAAATCGTCGGCTTCTTCTTCATATTTTGACAAAATAAAACCAAGGGCAGCAGGCGAACCTATCTTCCCTAATGTCTCTATTACAGTCGGCTTATATAATTCATTTATATCATAAAAAGCCATTATATGATAAAGTGATTTTTCGGCTTTTAAATTCCCCAACGCTTCAATGCAGGCTAAAATAACATTTTCATTTTCATTGGAGTTCAACAGCTTTGTTATTTTTGCACTGGCCCGGCTATCACCTACTAAACCCAGAATATCAACAATAAATTTTTTATCATCATCATCACCTGCATCAATATATTCAAGCATTGCTTCAACAGCTTTGGAGCCGATCTTTAATAAAATTTCACCGACGAAATTTTTTATTGAAATATCCGGTGAAGAGATGTAAGGGACTATTTTCGGTGAAATTTTCTCATTCGCATTATTAATTATCAGGTAAGCAACTGAATTTCTAACGCCTTTATCATTATCGGTGATTAAATCGCAAACAGAATTAACTTCATCTTCAGATAACTTAGAATCATATAAAGATTCCAGGAAAAGTATCTTTTCTTCTGAATTTTTATCTTTTATTGATTCAAAAGTTTTTTTTATTTCAGGTTCCATTTCTTCCATCATTATCCTGGTTAGCAAGAGAATATGAATTGATATTTGTCAATATTATCGCAAAAAAAATATTTTTTTTAATGATAGTATTGAAATATTTAATAATTATGCGTTAACAGCTTCCATTTTTTCCAGCTTTTTCATTTCACTGATCTGGATAATTTTTTGTATATCAATTAGAATAAGAAGCCTGTCTTCCAATTTTCCGACTGATTTTATATATTCAGATTCAATCCCGGACACCATATCAGGCGGTGCTTCCGTAAGATTTGCAGGTATTCTTAAAACTTCATTTACCGAGTCAACTATAAATCCAATTGTTTTGTTATCAACTTCAACTACAATTATTCTTGTATTTTTGTCATACTCTTTCTTTTCAATTTTAAGCTTCAGTCTTAGATCAATAACGGGTATTACTCGTCCTCTGAGATTGATAACACCCTCCACAAAATGGGGAGCATTAGGAACTTTTGTAATATGAGTCATTCTATTTATTTCCTGAACATGAAGAATGTCAACACCGAATTCCTCTTTCCCAATATTGAAAGTAACCAATTGGAGCAATTCTGCAGTTTCGACTCTTTGTTCTTTATTTATATTCATTACTTCCTCTTAAAATATTTTAAATCTTCTATTTTTCGCTTAAAAATCCTTATTCTATTATCGAATTCAGATTAAATTAGTTGAGCTAATTATTATTCTTACAGCTTTTCTATCCGGTACTTTTAATTCATATAATTCAAGATTCGACATTTTTTCATTTAATGAACTTCCAATATTATCCTAAAAAAATATTCTTGTAAATTTTTTCTGGTGCATAGAAGTAACATAAAATACATCCTAATTATCGCGATTGGGATCAAACAATTTACTTGGATGCGGTATAAGGTTATATCTTCCAATAAGCGGTTTTAGAATGAAATACACGGGGTTTTATTTAATCTGTTCTCACATAATTAAGTGATCGATGTCAATTATATTTCAAGTGTGATCAATTTTGCAGAGATTAATACATTTTAAAAAAATGGTAACAATTTTAATTATAAAGTTTTATTTTTCATTCACTAAGCATGTAGTAATAAATTTCAAAAAAAATTTAGTGAAGAATAAAAACGGAATCAATTACAGAAATTTTTCATTTAATAATATTTCCATAAGGAAAAGATTACCTCTATTAATAACTCTACTTCTATTGCTGGTCATATTTATATTTTCCATTTCTTCATATAATAATCTAAAAAAGATCTCCATGGAAGGAGGAAAAGAAAGATTAAATGCTTTAGTTACTGAATTCAGCTCCTTATTCCAGCAATCCGGCCAGGCATTTTTAAATTCTGTAATCGCTTCTGCAGGATCCAATGAAATTGAGGATTATATAAAATCAAAGAATAGAAAAGACAGCATTAGTGCAATAGAAGAGTTAAACAGCATCAGTGCTAAAATAGACACTTTAACCTTAATGGTTGAACTGCGAAATGCAGATAAGAAACGTATTCTTACATCATCGTATATTATAAAGAAGATTGAACCGGATACTGAGTTTTTAAATAAATACCTGATTCCGAATAAGGCTACTATCAGTAAATTCTATATTATCGGCAAACATATTTATTGGGCTGCAACCGCACCCGTTTTAGAGAAAGAAAAGACAGTTGGTTACATTACAAAATGGAGGATGGTATTAGCTTCTCGAAAAGTTATTCTGCAGTTATCAAAATTATTAGGCACAAATGCGTTGCTCTATATCGGGAATAGCAATGGGAATTTGTGGTATAATTTAGTTGCTCTGGTTCCGAATCCTCCGGTTAATATTAAAGAGAATAAAGGTATATTCGAATACTCGAGAACCAAATATTCTCCTGTTATTGCAGAAGTAAAGCAGGTTCCCGGCACCGAATGGGTAGTATTAATAGAATTGTCCAAGGAAAAAATACTCTATTCATCAAATGAATTCTTAAGTTATATATTAACTATCGGTATAATATTAAATCTTAGGCGGATTTATCCTGGCTATAATGATGAGCCGGAGCATCACCAAACCTTTAGGCCAATTAACCAGAGCTTCATCCAATATCGCTTCGGGAGATTATTCTTCTTTCGTAGCAATTAATCAACAGGATGAATTGGGAGAATTAGCGAATTCATTTAATTTTATGATTACCCAAATAAACGAATCACAGAAAAACCTTCGTGCCTCTTTGAAAGAGAAAGAGGTTTTACTGAAAGAAATTCATCACAGGGTAAAGAATAATCTTCAAATAATATCAAGCCTGCTTAATCTGCAAACTTCTTTCCTTAAAGACACGGATTCCATTCAAGCAATCGAAAGCAGCAGGAACAGGATCAGGTCAATGGCAATTGTCCATGAAAAGTTATATCAAACAGAAAATTTTATCCAAATAAACTTTAAGGATTATGTTGAGGAACTGGTAAGAAATTTATCAGGTTCCTATCAATCGGATACTGATAAGATAAATTATAAAATAGAAGTCGAAAGAATATTTATTAATATTGATCTAGCCACTTCACTTGGCCTCATTATTACTGAACTTATTTCAAACGCTGTTAAGCATGCCTTTATAAAAAAAGAACCAGAAAATAACAATGAAATATTTATTGGCGGAGAACTAATTAATGATAATTATTATAAGTTAATATTTAAAGATAACGGCTGCGGATTACCTAAAAATTATAATATAAATACTTCCGACTCACTTGGACTTCAGCTTGTAACCAGCTTGGCGGAGCAAATTCAGGGAACTTTAAATGTAAAGAATGAAAGCGGAACGCTGTATGAAATATTCTTTTCTTTTAAATGATGACAATGAATTTGTAAAAGGGAAATCATTTCAAATAGAAGAGATTTGATTTTTTAGGTTAACAAAAAAAATATTCAATTTAGAATCAAGTTTACTGAAAGCTGGTATTTTTCAGGCATCTGGGGGGTACCATTAAAATCCCAATATCTCACATCATTTAAATTATCTGCCAGAAAGGAAATCTTAAATTGAGGAGTTTCATAAAAGATATTTCCTTTAAGTACTAAATAAGAAGGAATTGTAAGAAGATTTTTATCATCATAAAAATAATTATCACAAAAAATAAATCCCATTCCTATTCCGATTCCTTTTAGATTTCCCTGCTGAAGGATATAGCTGGACCACATATTTGCTGTATTAGGAGGTGCTCCTAGTGGCCGTTTCCCGACGATGTTTAGATCTCCCATTGTAAATTTACTGAAGTTATATTCATACCCTGCAATTATATTGAACCCGGCAAAGGGGTTGGTTCTTAAATCAATATCTATACCGCGGCTCAATTGTGAACCATTTTGTATTGAAGCAAGAGGATTTGCCCGGTCCGGATGTACTT
The DNA here is from genome assembly GCA_963782475.1 of uncultured Bacteroidota bacterium. Classification (GTDB taxonomy): domain Bacteria; phylum Bacteroidota; class Ignavibacteria; order Ignavibacteriales; family Ignavibacteriaceae; genus CAVQBP01. Next base: position 1,313,743 of record CAWAJW010000015.1, on the reverse strand, counting down.
TGTTTCTTACATTTATATTATAAAAACTAATATCGGCATATAAACGGTTTTCAAATAGATTACACTTTAATCCGATTTCTTCCTGATCAGCAGATTCAGGTAAAAAGCTGTCCCCTAATAAATCGGGAGAGATATAATTAAAACCCTGCATATAGTTTGCATATAACGAAAGTTTATCATTAATGAGCTGGTAAGTGAATCCAATTTGCGGTGAGAAAGTATCTTTCAAATAAGGTTTACTAGTTGCCGAACCTGAAATCAGGTTAAATAAGCCATTATAATCATTATAATCGTAGCGCAATGATAATAGGAAATTAAATTGACGGAAAATATTAACTGCGTCCGATATATATACAGCATAAGAATTGCGGCTTTCTAATGTATTTAATGAATAATTATAATTTGTTCTAAGTTTATCTACATTAAGCACGGGTACTTTATTCTTAGTATAATCCAGTGTATCAGCAGCAAAAACAAACGACCCGGATGTTGTGACATCTATCCATTGGTAATCTATTCCAAAAAGCAGCCGGTTTCTTAAACCTGAAATATAAAATTCTCCATTTAAATTAACCTGAATATCTGAATTATTAATTCTTAAATTATAATCATACAATTCGCGGGAAAGAAGAGAGTCACTAAGGAAATTTAAAATTACACTGCTGCCATCCAAATCAAAATTAGCCAGGGCGAAATTTGAACTGAGCTTCCAATTATTGTTTAAGCTATAATTAATTTGAACATAATAATTATTTAAGGATCCGGGGGGCGGATTAAGTTCATTTGAAGAATAAGATTTAAAATAATTCCGGTTTACCTGATCTATACTTCTCACATTTAGATTAGATGCACCTGCAAAGATTGACTCTGCGGAAAAATCAAGGCTGTTTAATTCTGCTTCCAAAAGGAGATTTAATTTATCATTTATTTTATAAGAGACTGCAGGAGCAAGCAGGTATGTTTTCTTATAACCAAGGTCCTGAAAAGAACCCTCCGAATGAGCTGCCGCATTAAATCTAAAAAGTAAATTTTGTTTTTCATCCAGAGGAGCATTAAAATCTCCCGTAAACCGCTGCAAATTATAGCTGCCTAAAGTAATGCCGCCCTGAAAATATTTTTCATTAAAGGGCTTTTTTGTTACTATATTTATTAATCCGCCGTATGAAACACCCCATGTTCCATAGATCGAACCGCTGGGCCCTTTGATTAATTCAACCCTGTCCATTACCTGCGGATCCCCTCCGTTCCAGCTAAAGCTATATAATCCATTTCTCAGGAACGAATTGGTCTGGAATCCGCGGATGAAGGTGGAGGATAATCCCTGGGGGTTTTCTGATGATAATACTCCTCCCGGAATTGTTTTTAAGGCAGATGAATAATCGGTTATATTTTCTTCCGAAAATAATTTATGAGAACCAATGCTGTAGGATTGAGGATTTTCAATGTTTCTTATAGGGAGTTTTGCAATAAATTGACTTTCTACATCCGCAAATTTATTATTTCTTTCCCCCATAACCATCACCTGTTGAATCTGCCCCGAAGTCTCCTTTAAATAAACTACCGGGATAATTGTAGTTTCGTCTGCTTTGACGATAGCTTCAATTTCTACACTGCTGAAACCCATATAAGATATCCCAAGTTTATAAGTACCCGGTTCAATATTCCTTATTTCATATTCACCTTTTTCATTAGTTACAGTCCCCCTAGAATACCCTTTCAAAAGGATATCAACCAATGCTACGGGTTTATTATCATTTGTTTTTACAACACCTTTTATATTTCCTTTTTTATTCTGCGGCGAGCAAATTGAGGTAAATATTAAAACAATAATTAGTGCTTCTTTCACTTTTATAAATTATCATTCTGGAAATTTGAATGGTAAATATATGAATCCTGATTTTTGAATAATTGATGTAATGCCCATGGGTGTGGTATATCACAATAAATAAAAAGAGTGCTTGAAATAATTCATATTTCAGAGATTGTTAATATTAATTCCGAGATTGCTTCATTGAGGATGAACCAAAGGAAATGCAGTATAATTATATATTCTTGATTTTGGGCTATTCGCAATAGCATTTTACTTAATATGAGAATATACCTTTTACATCGTGCAAAATAAGTAATAAAACCCTGGCACGTTTTTTAATTACTTCTGGATAATTATCACTGGATCAGATGAATGTTTGAATTTTACGATAAAAATAATAAAGATATTTATGATATTGATGCTAACTTTAAGAAATTAACTTTAATAGTTGAGCAAAGTCCTGTATCTATAATTGTCACCGATACCAATGGGAAAATTGAATATGTAAATTCTAAATTTACTGAACTTACCGGGTATTCGTTTGAAGAGCTGAAGGGAAAAAATCCAAGTTTATTAAGAGCCGGCAACATGTCCCGCGAAGATTTTAAACAATTATGGGAAACAATTTTATCAGGCAGGGAATGGAGAGGCGAATTTCACAACAAGAAAAAAAACGGGGAGCATTTCTGGGAATATGCTTTAATATCACCGATAATTAATTCAGTTGGAGAAATAACAAATTTCATAGGCATAAAAGAAAATATTACTGAGAAAAAAGCTGCATTTACAGCTCTTGCAGAAAGTGAAAATAAATATCGTGAGCTTATTGAAAATTCTGCAGATGGAATATTTATAACTGACCTGGAGGCTAATATAAAACTGGCAAATACTAAAAGCTGTAATATGCTCGGTTATACTGAAGAAGAACTTCTAAATATGAACATCGAAGATACTTACGTTAATAGCGAAAAGGAGCAATTCAAAAGAAATTTTGAAGAATTACAAAATAGCGGAATACATTCTTACGAAAGGTATATTAAAAGAAAGGATAACTCCGCTTTCCCGGCAGAAATAACAGTAAGAAAAATAAAGCTTAATGGTTTCCAGGCTATAATAAGAGACATTACCAACCGGATAGAACATGAAGAAAAAATTCTTCTCCAAGCAACAATGCTTAACCAGGTTGGACAGGCAATTATTGCCGTCAATAGTTACGGTATAATTATATATTTCAATAAAGCTGCAGAGAGCTTATATGGAATCAGCCAGGATGAAGCAATTGGAAGATTAATTACAGGAATTCTTCCACCACTTGAAGATAGCGAAACAGCTAAAATAATTGGTTTATTAGAGAAAGGAGGATCCTGGGGAGGCGAAATCTCTATTACAAGGGATAAAGGTTCAGCAATCCCAGTATTCTTAACAATTACTCCTGTCTTCAACAATGAAAGCATTCAAATCGGCGCAATCGGCATATCCTTCGATCTATCTGAGCAGAAAAGAAAAGAGAAAGAACTGTTTGAAGCCAAAGAAAAGGCTGAAGAAATGAATAAACTAAAATCAAGCTTTCTGACTAATATGAGCCATGAACTCCGTACACCGATGGTTGGAATCCTGGGCTACTCCGAAGTTTTAATGGATGAGATCCAGGATTTAAGATTTAACGAAATGGTAAAAAGCATATTTAACAGCGGGCAAAGGCTTTTAAATACATTGAATCTTATTTTGGATTTATCGCGTGTAGAATCAAACAAAATGGAAATCAGGTTTTCACATTTTGATCTTTATAAGCTAATAGAAGAGAATGTCAGCTTATTCCAAGGTGCTGCAATAGTAAAAAAAATTGCAATGGACTTTGAATCGACATGCCTTGATTTTGATATTTATTCGGATGGTAACATCATTCACAATATAATTTCAAATCTTCTTAATAATGCATTTAAATTTACCAGGGAAGGATATGTCAAGGTTACCTTGAATAGAGAATCTATCTCAGGTAAAGAATATGCTGTCATTTGTGTTTCCGATTCAGGAATTGGTATTGCGGCTGATAAGCAAAAAATTATATTCGATGAGTTCAGGCAGATAAGTGAAGGTTTAAACAGATCTTTTGAAGGGACTGGGTTAGGACTGACATTAACGAAGAAATTTGTATCTGTCCTTGGCGGATTTATTTCCTTAGATAGTGAACCGGGCGTAGGCTCTAAGTTCTATGTATATCTTCCTACCAACGTTGAATTCCAAATAAGAGAAGAAGAAATGACCGGGAAACCATCCGGAGTAAATTTGCCTACAATTTTGCTGGTGGAAGATGATGATATTTCTATAAGTTTAACAAAAAGAATCTTAAAAAATTTATGTTCTGTTGAAATTGCAAAAAATGCACAGGCCGCTCTAATTTTAGCAGAAAAATATAAGTATGATCTAATTCTTATGGACATCAATCTAGGTAATAGTTTAAACGGAATTGAACTTACAAAAATTTTGCGTCAGAATTCAAGCTATAATGATATCCCGATAATTGCCTTTACTGCATTTGCAATGGAAAGTGATAAAGAAGAATGCACGTCCGCAGGTTGTTCCGATTTTCTCTCAAAACCATTTACTAAGCTGGACCTTGTAAATGTGATAAAAAAGAACCTGCAGTATTTATCAACTAAATAAAAAGTTTTGTATTAGTTATATTATTCCTAGTTCTCCCCCTTTCATTCCGGGAACTCATTTAAGATTCTATTTACTAAACATTTAAAATGAAAGGTTAAGAGTTTAATAATTCGAAATATATAACAGTTAAATATTAATGAAATAGGATTCTCAAAGAGACAGCAGTATAATGACTAGATACATAATGAAATATTTACAAAACTTTGCGTTATAATTACCCTGATAGAATTAGTCCGCATGATAACTTTAAATAGTATATCAAAATTTTTATTGGCATTATTAATGATTATCGACCCATGAAACCTATAATAAGATGACAGATAGATTTGGAAAGCTTTATTTGGAGATCTTATGAATATTGGAAATATAATTTTTGATTTCGATGTAACACGATCAGAGCTATGTAAGTTAGAGATAAGGAGAAAAGGGGAATACATTTGCGAATCAAACCAAATAGAAATAGTAAACCATTTTCATAAAATCAAAATAATTCAGGCATTAACCGAAAAATTGTTGCATTCTCCCTGGATATATTATAGATTATAGCTGACCAAATCATATTTAGGTTCCCTCCTAAATAATGTTCAGAAAACTGCAGAGGTGAATATCAATTCGCCTCTGCGGTAATTAAATTAAGGCGCTCTTCTACCCCTCTTTAAGCAGTAAATTATTCGGGGATTTAAAATTAGCGGATAAAAGTTTTTCTTCAATTCATCCATTTTATATAATTGAGCGAAATAGTCACTATTTTGATACTAACCTGACTAATAAAGAAAGCACAGCTGAAAATTCGATTACTAATTCACAATTGGGCAATTTTCCGGTCATCTGAAATTCATCTTATTTTTTCAGGTTGTTTTCTTTTTATATAACAGGAGTAAGAGAAATGAAGGGCAGGCTTCAATCAATAACTTTTATTCTGCTTTTATGTTTCTGCAGATTATCATTTGCACATGTAAGTTTAGTCTATCCTAAAGGAGGAGAATATTTTAACCCCGGTGAACAAATAAATATCCAGTGGATTGTTGGAATTGACCATGGAGCAAATACATGGGAATTATATTTCTCTCTAGATAATGGGCTCTCATGGGATACACTTCTAACAGGCATCATGAAATCGCAGCTTAATTATAAATGGACAATTCCTGACAGCCTTGCTAACACTAAATGCAGAATATTGGTTGTCCAAAAAAATGCAATAGGAAGCAGCTATACTGATGAATGTACTGAATTCAGCATCGGTGCAGTTACAAGCGTCAATTTCAAGGATACAGGCTTTCATGAGTTTACTCTTTTCCCTGCCTATCCCAATCCTTTTAATAATTCAACCAACATCTCTTTTAACCTTACCAAATCCTCAAACGTAGAACTGGATATTTTTAATATTACCGGGCAGAAAATTGAAACTCTCATTAATCAACAGGTTGAATCCGGATTACATAAGATTTCATGGAATGCAGATAATTTTTCTTCCGGAGTGTATCTATATGAAATTAAAACCCAGGGTTATATAATAACCAGGAAATTAATTTTATTAAAATAGACTTATTAACAAAGCATTGAACTTAAACTGAATGTGATCTATTTTTTAAAATTATTCTTTACAAATCCTGCAATGGCATTATCAAAAATTTTAGGGATATTTTTATTCCAGCTGTTATTTAAATAATTTTTTAATTCATATTCGGCAGCAACAAAATGAAGAATTTTATGAATATCCAGGAAATCTTCATATTGAATTTTATAATTTATTCTGCTGTTGCCGTAAAAGAATTTTAGAGTGTATTCTATATCGACAGGCATTATTAAATCCGGGAGCAGGAAATGAAGTACTTGTGTAAATTTAATCAGACTCATTTTGCCAGTAGAAAATTTTAATGAAGCATATGATTCTTTTATATCTTTGAATACTTCTATAAATTCCACGTCGCTCAGTAATTCAATACGTTTTCTTCTCAAATGTTGAAAGAATTCTTTCAGTCCTAATAATTTTTTATGAAAATTTTTATACTCAATAAGCTTTTCTTTGTGAGATCCTATATTCCAGGATATTAAAGTAGTGTAAACCAATTCTATGTGAGCATTACTCAGGTATCCACCTGGAAATTCTATAAGCATCCTGTACAAATACAATTTAGGATCATAAGCCTTATAAAATTTACTGCTGTAATCAATGTATTTTTTTAATCTATCTTTTCCCTTTAATAATTGATTTAATGATTCTTCATTTATTTTCATTTTATTTATCTCTAATCTTAGTTATTTATATTTTGATCTGTATTTAAGATTTGATTGCTTAATTTATAAAAAAAATTTCTCATCGCATAAAATGATTTTTTTTTAATATAATAATCGTTGAATTAAATTTTTGTTTCTGCCATTTAAAGTAAACGGTCGATAGGAATAATAGATGGGGATTAAAAGGAATAAAGGTATCTTTTATAACGCAATGACTTATAATCAGCACAACAGAGATATAAATGATATTAAAAAAGCAGCTTACCGCTGCCTCTTGTTCATTGGCATTTAAGGAGGGAACCTCGAGCCAATTTTGATAATAAGTGTATCCATTTCTATCATCGCAAAACGATTTACTTAATTCGTGTTATTGCGGTAAAAGGTCCCCGGGAAAAATAAGCGGTAAATATTTGAAGTAAAAATCAGCTGAATATCAACAAATGGTAATTGAATAAAATTTTCTCAGTTAAATTAAGCCTATAAATAAAAATTTACTCTATTTGAAAAAATAATTTCTTATAATCTACCGCTTTTAGCTCTATACTTCCGCTAATTTTTCAGTATTACCACTAATTGTATATTCATTTAAAAAACTATTGTTAAAACGATTATAGAAAGTCTTCAAAAAAATAGAAAAAAATTTTATGTTAAAATTCTGCATCAAAGTAATCTTAATACTACTATTACCATTTATTTTAATTTATTCACAAAAAACCAGCAATATTTCAGTTCTTATTTCTGCGAACTTATGCAAGGAGCAATATATCCAATTGCCGGGAAATTTAAATTTTGATAAAATCAACTTAAAAAATAGTTCTACCATGATTAGTAAAACTCCTTACGAAGGAATTAAAATTAGAATTGTTGGTCATGCCGATGAGAAGATAGTTTTAACTTATTCATCAATTGATATAAATAATTTTCAATGGGTATCTCAAAATGAAGGAACAAAAGGAATTATTCAATATACTCCAAGTATTGAATGCACATTCACTAATTCTTCGTACAGCAGACCGATTTCACTTAAAAGTGGAAGTTCCTGTATATTGCCCAATAATGAGGGTGAAGGGTTAGTATATTTATGGATAGGCGGGAAAATAAAAGTTGCCGGCAAGCAGCCTGCGGGAAATTATTCGGGAGTTTTTAAAATTACTATTTCTTACGAATAATAATTTTCACTCTGTATCTAAGTTAGTTCCCTCAGCAGTCTCAATTATAATTTAATTGCAAAAATAAGTTTGAATTGATATCAAGCTTAGAGTTTCTTAACTATTTCACTTTCTTTTTTTATTTATACGGGCTGTTTTGTCAATTTAACTTCTAATATTACATCGTGCTTATTTTCATCTGAAGGATATTTCATTTGAATTGTCACTTCAGTATCCGATTCTTTTTTAAATGTCTGAACTAAAAGACTGTCATGCCAATTTAAGCAAAGAGTTTCATCATTTATAAAGCTGCAGGTTGCCGATAAAAAACTGCCCGAATCTTCAAACCACCAGTATCTGTATAAATTTGATTTCCCGTCCCAAGCAAAAATCCCTTTTGCTGAATTTGCGGATAATCTTAACCTGGCTGAATAATTGAAGACAATATATTTATCATTCAATATCCGTTTGAATTCACCTGTACCTACCCCTTCATCCCCGCTGCTAAATAATCTTTTGGGAACTTTATATTTTAGATCCCATCTCCCTAGTAAGAAATTAAATTTTTCAATTGGGTTTAATAGCTCATTCATTTATTCCGGTTCTATTATTTTAGGTTTTAAGAAAAACTAATCTTTCCATGAATACTATCCAAACATTTTTTTGCGTCAGCAGCAGCTTTAAACAATTCATTTAATTTACCGCATGCATATTCATTGCAGTAAGCACAATTTTCAATCGATTTTTTAATTGCACAAATTCTTACAAAGCATTTCTCACAACCTGAAAATATTTTTCCGCCAACAGATCTGCAGCCGTCGCACTCATTTATATCCTGAAAACTATATTCGATACCATACTGCTCTTTACATTCCTTTATTATCTTCATTATTAAATCATTTTTCTTTTTTTCATTAGATTCTCTTGAAGCTAGATAGATTGGGCAAGTCCCGCAGGATAGACCGCAATATGCAATCATTTCATCCACTAATTTTACTCCTGCAAATTTATGAATAAAATATTTAATGGATAATCATAAATTAGTTTTTTCCATTTAATAAACAAAACAGATATCTTCAACTTGGTATTTCAGTTTAACTCAAACGGCATTAGCCGATTAATTAATTTAAACATTAACTAACAGTTTGGTTAGAATTGAAAATTGAATTAAATTATATATGCATTTAACTGAATTGATAACCAGAAAGAAGATCTAATTTATTTTTCCTAATTTTTTAATGACTAAAACATTAAAGGATTATTAATGAAATTGTTAATTTCTATTCTCACAGCAGCTTCAATTATATTTTTATTTTTTTCCATATCATTCACACACTCTCAAAATACCTATGCGATCAGAAACAGGGATTATACTGCAATTATTGATAAAGAAAAACTCGCTGAAGAAACCAAGAACGAATTTTTACATGCATGGAACGGCTATAAGAAATATGCATGGGGGCATGATGAACTTCGTCCACTATCAAAATCATACCGCGATTGGTATAAGGCATCTCTTTACATGACCCCGGTAGACGCATTTGATACAATGGTTTTAATGGGATTAAAAAATGAAGCAGCTGAAGCAAAAGAATTAATTTTTGCTCATTTATCATTTAACCAGGACTTTAAGGTAAAAACATTTGAAATTACAATCCGGATGCTGGGAGGTTTGCTCTCTTCGTATCAATTAGATGGAGATAAAAGATTTTTAATTCTGGCGGAAGATTTAGGAAAACGCCTGCTCCCTGCATATAATTCAAAAACAGGTATGCCGTACATGTATGTTAACTTAAAGACAGGAGAAACATCGGGTAAAGAAAGTAACCCGGCTGAGATCGGAACCTTATTAATTGAATTCGGAACTTTAAGTAAATTAACAGGAAATGCTACTTATTATAATAAACCAAAGAAAGCTTTAGTTGAATTATATAACAGACGTTCAAAGATTGGATTAGTCGGATCTTCAATAGATGTCGAGTCCGGCAAATGGATAGATGCTGACAGTCATATAAGCGGCGGAATAGATTCATATTATGAATATTTATTAAAAAGCTGGAAGCTCTTTGGTGATGAAGACTGCAAAAGGATGTGGGAAACAAGTGTCGAAGCTATTAATAAATATTTGGCGGACTCGGTTAGTTCCGGTTTTTGGTACGGCCACGCTGATATGAATACAGGTAAAAGAACCGCAACCGTTTTTGGAGCATTGGATGCTTTTTTCCCGGCTTGTCTTGCTTTATCCGGTGATATAAACAGGGGTAAATTACTTGAAGCTTCCTGCTTTAAAATGTGGAACCTTGAAGGGATTGAACCTGAACTATTAAATTATAAAACTATGAAAATTACTTCACCTCAATATGTTTTAAGACCTGAAATTATTGAATCTGCATATTATTTATACCATTATACAGAAGATGAAAAATATCTCGAAATGGGAAAAACTTTTTTGGATGATCTTGTAAAATATTGCAGGACTCCCATTGGATTTGCTTCACTAAAGAGCGTTATCACTAAAGAAAAAGAAGATGATATGGAAAGCTTCTTTTTTGCTGAAACATTAAAATATTTGTACCTGTTATTTTCCCCTCCTGAAACTCTCGATTTCAATAAAATTATTTTTAATACGGAAGCACATCCAATTCAGAAGACATGGAGATAATTTTTAGATCTATTATAAAGGATAAACCTTAACAAAAATAATCTCGGTGTTTCTCACCTATTCTCTGAGGTCTCTATGCAACTGTATTTAACGAAACTGCATAGAGAACCTCTAGGACAAAACAGAGTGATTATTTGCAATTTTCCTAAATGGTCTGACTAATCTTCTTTTATTTGTATAATTCCTCCGCCATTATAAGAATGAAATTCCGGATCATACATTGCTTCTGCACCAATTACCGGCAGCTGATATTTCCCTTTACTTACAACACGGAGCATATAATAAAATTCTCTTTTGGAATCTCTTGGAAGATCAGTAAATAACAAAAGACGATCATCCCTGATATCCATATATTGAACATTAATTGGATTTTTTGTTTTCCACTGTAATTCTGTTGAAGCTGAAAGTCTCGGGTTTTCAATTTCAAAGCCAGCCGGCAGCAGATCCGAGATTACTATGTTTTCTGCCGAACGGGACATTCCTTCAAGGGTAATTTTACAGACAATTAATTGTCCCTGTTTAAAATTGTTATATGGAACAGGATAACCGCTTCTATAATCATAATAGCTTCTCCTTACTTTCATGAAAGAATCTTCTTCTTTAATTTTCTGAGAAGTTTTAATTCCTTCCGTACTCCAGAAATAATAAACTTCACCTTTACCTGAGGAAGTTAGCATTATGTTTCCTTTATTCAGCTCATTTGATGTTAGAGTCAAATCATTATTATTATAGGTATCTATTTTTTTGCCGTTAGAAGTTATATCAATTTTCATATCTGTATTTGCAGTACGGGCAGCAGCTTTACCGAGTGCAAGGAATGCAAAAGATCTTTCCTGTGTTGAATACATCCGGTCTGCTTCTTCAGTTAAATGTTTTATCATATATGGAATCTGGCTGCTGTTCGGCTGAACTTCAAGAAGAACATTAAGCATTATTGCATTAGCCCTGATTTCAGAGTCAAAATTTCCTCCACTCATTCTTTCTGTTTTTTCGGGTACGTACGAAGACGGTACTATTTCATAATATGTATTCCAGTTATTTGTAAGTGCATATGCACCGGCAAGCAAATACTTTGTATCGTTGGATAAAAGCTGAGGTCTCGCTTTATAATAATTCATTGTCGAAATGTCGCCTTTATCTGCAAGAGCAAGAACATAAAGCGAATATAGAATTTCTTTATTTGCAATCTTATATATTGTCAATTTATTTTGAGAATAGGTATAATAATCATATGTGCTGTTTTCTTTTGCTCTTTTTGCAATATAGTTCAATAATTTATTAAGCACTGATTCGGAAGGATTGTAACCTGCTTTTTTAGCTTCAATTAAAAAATGTGCAGCATAAACACTTCCCCACCAATTTGTGTAAGTTTCACCCTGCCAGTATGCAATTGAACCGTCATACAGCTGCATAGATTCAATTTTTCTTATCCCCTCTTTAACATAATACTCAGGGTTATTTGTTCTATACAGATCAGGGGCGACAAGTTTTGCGAGATCTTCAAAATATAATTGAGGAAATAATCTCGAAACAGTCTGTTCAATGCAGCCGTAAGGGTAGCCGACAAGATATTTCAGCTGCTTTGCAAATTTAATTGCCGGGAACTTGCTAATCGTCAGAGTAGTGTTTTGAGTTGAAGGCAAATAATCTTTAGAAATTTCGAGCATTACTTTCCCGGCAGGTTTGATTACCCCGCTGCCGCTTTCAACAACAAGGGGAGAAATTGGACGGACACCTATTTCAATCTCCTCTTTTACTTTTGCAATTCCTGAAGCTTCAAAAATTATTTTACCCGTTCCAACTTCAAAACCAGTTTTTATAGCAAAAGAAACGACACCTGCAGAATTCGCATCTAGAGTTATAGATTTATTTGATGACGAACTAATTTTGACCGGGCCTTCGGTTTTTAAATTAACATTCACATTCCCTTTAGATGAAGTTGTATTAATTACTGTCACCGTAGTTATTAAAGAGTCGTTAGTTGCAAGAAACCTCGGAACCTGAGGTTCGATGATTATATCATCAGCAACCTTCATATGTACTTCTTCACTACCGAACCTGGAACCGGAATATGCTAAAGCCATCAATCGTACGTCACCATTAAACTGCGGAATATTTAATTCTACTTTAACTACTCCATCGCCATTTGTTTTTTTAATTCCGCTCCATAAAGACAGTAAGTGAAATCTTTCCGATTTGACTGGATTAGATCTTTTCTGGAGCTGTTTCGCTTCTTCCATGTTATCGCCTCCGGGAGATGAATTCATGGAAACGATTTCCGGAAGCAACAGCTTATATAGATCATAACTTGAAACACTCAGTGGTCTTTTCCCGTACATATATTTATAAGGATCAGGAGTCTGAAAATCCTTTATTTGAAGAATGCCTTCATCAACTGCGGCAAGAGTTACATAAATTTCCCTTTCAGGTAAAGTTTTGATTGTAATTTCCTGAGTAGTACGGGGCTTTATTTTTGAAGGAGCTCTTATTTCTACCGGCAGATGATTTTCACTTTTTTCTACTTTAACCGAAGCAAACCCATGCCCTACTAAAAAAGGGGTATTACTATTCATTGTATGTTTTTTAAATAGTGTGGCAGAAACATAAACATTAGGCATATAATCATCGGTTAATTCCAATTCCATTTCAGCTGAACGGTTTTCAACATTAATAAATTTATAAAAATATATATCGTTTCTTTCCAATGTTACCAGCATTTTGCCCGCGAAAGGGGTCGTGAACAATACTTTGGCTTTATCTCCCGGCTTATAGGATTTTTTATCAAATACAATTTCAATTCTTCCCTCTTTATCTACATCAAAGGATGAAGCGGTTGTTGCGCCCCAGCCATAGGCATAGAATGATTTTTTCTGGTAATCATCGCTTCCTTTTTTGTAAATTCTTAATTCATAATCACCCGACCTTACCAGTGAAAATGTGAAATCTTTTGGGTTTCCCGAAATAAGAAATTCTTTCTCCCATTCCCGGATCTCTTTCTTCTCGGAAGCATAATAATAATGATCTGAACGGTCTTTTTTAAGAACTGTCTGCCATTCAAATCTGACAAGTCTGGCGACTGCTTCAAAATTATTAATAGGCTTATCATTTTCATCAACTGCTATTATTTGAAACGTCTGGTTTTCATTTGTTGCGAAATAGTATCCGGGAGCTTTAATCCCTATAAAATATTTTTTAGGAAAGATATTAAAGCTGATATTTCTATTAACTGTTCGTCCGGTTACATCAAAAACAGAGACATAAGAAGTTCCTTTTATTACCCCTCCGGATTTTAGATCCTCGGGTATTTTATATTGAAATTCCGATTTGCCATTTTGATCTAATACACTGTCAATAAAAAAACTTTGCACCTGGGAGTTTTTAACTGATGAATTTGTAAAATCAAACGAAGGATATTTTTTACTTTTATAAGTAATATGATTAAGCTGCACTTCAGCTTCATATTTCAAACCTGCAGCTTTAGCGCCGAACAAAAATTCTGATTCAACCTTTAACATTAACGGTTTCCCCAGGATATTTGATCTTATCATCGCTGCTCAAATTTACTCTGATTTTGTCCGGCACAAAATCCTCAACACTGAAGCGGTACGAACCTAATAACTGTTTAGGACCGGAATATACTTCCGTAATATATTCACCCGTTTGAGCGTAACCAGGTAAATCAAAGGAAAGTTCAAACGAACCTTGTGGGTTTAATGTCTTTTTAAACTCCTGGAATACTTTGCCTGTAGGTGAAATAACTTTAACAATTACCGGAAGTTCATTTACTACCTTAATCTTATCATTTCTAATTATTGCAGATAGATTTACTTTGTCTCCTGTGCGGTATAAATTTCTATCGGAATAGATGAAAGTATTATAATCCGGAGTATATTCAAAAATACCCCCCACATCAAAACGTGATGTTTCAATCTCACTTCTCTTTAAATCAATGAAGTTAAAGTCATCATCTTTTTCGGCAGTAATTAATCTAGGGGTAAATCCTTCAACATTCTTTTTTATGCCGGTAAATTTAATTACCCCGTCTTTATCAGTTTTACCGGAAAGAAGAAGCTGGTTATTTGTAGATATAACGCTTATTTCAACATTTTCAACCGGTTCGGCCTGGTTAAGAGAATTTACAAAAACAATAATATCATTCCCGCTTATCTTACTTATTATTCCAAGATCAGACACGGCAAAAAATTTTGAGTCGTTGATCCATGTTTCATCATTTGATCTGACATTAACAAGATATATTCCTTTAAACCTCTGGTTTAATACCTTGTCCATATTAACCGTAAATTTTTGAAGCCAGTTCTTTTTATCTTTTAAATCAATTTTTTCAGTATAGATTGACTTGCCGTCATCTGCAGCATAATAGCTGCTGTTCCAGTAATAATAATCATCCTCTTCACCGTATGAATAGTTCCTGTATCCTGATCTATCCACAAAATGGAGAAGATTATTTTTAAATATCTGGGAAACTTCAATCTCAGCAGAAGTTAAATTTACTGCATTAACTTCAAGATTTTTATTTCCTGACATCATCAGGTACATACCGGATTTATCAGCAAAATTTATGGAAGGATTTATATCAACAAAAGAAACGGTTTGACTGTAATCGAATTCAAGTTCACCGCCGTAAAGACCCGGAAGTCCCTTTTTTATTAATAATATCCGCACTATTTAACCCGCTCAGGTCAGTTTCAATTCTGAATTGATTTTCATTCGAATAAAATTTTAATTCTCTTTTGGGATTCAGAGAAACATAATCAGCTAATTTTTTTTCATCCACAGTTTGTGTAGTCGAAACATTTATCCACCCTGTTGTACCGTCAAACCCTGATGACACCGATGTGATGGCCAATTTTGTAATTGGAGGAAGCTTTTTAGTAAATGTCCTCTCATCCTGCAGAGGTTTCTTGCCCAGCACCGATTGCAGACCTTTTTTTATAACTACCTTTAAATTTTGTTCTTTGTCGGTTTGACTTATTTCTCCAAAATTTATTGCAATTACATCCGAGGGAGCATCAGAAACAATTTTGAAATCAACAACAGGCTCGTCATCTTTATAAACTTCAAGGTAATCCCTTATATTTGCAGGATCTACTGCATAATTGAAATATAAATTCGATTGTACGCTAATTATATACGATTGATTAGGGACTTGGGTCCAAAAGAAATCAGCTTTTGCTGCATCAAAATCCGGGGTTTGAAATTTATATGTTTCAAAATTTGGAGAGTATTTTGAATTAAATAAAACCTTATCAGTTACTTTTGCAGTATAAGATTGAATCGGTTCTAATGGATAATCAGGTGAAAAAAGAAGCGTCTTCGCATCTACCCATTTAAATTTCCCTTCTATTTTAGGTTCAAAATTAATATACTGCTCGGTTACCCACTTGTCCTGGATATCTGCGGGGGCAAGATCTTTGGAAAATTCAATTGTAAAAGTTGTCAATCTTTCTACATTTCCAACAGGGGCGAAACTAGTAACTTCAACTGTATTGCTTGGTCCGCATCCGATTAAGTAAGACAGGATTAAAATTACAAATAACGATTTTATTTGATTCACAATGCTCTCCCTTTATTAGTTAATGGAAGAATAAAATTTTCATAACATATAAAGACTTGCTTTGCTCAACCTCTATTAAAATCATTTTAAGAATTGAGTTATTTTATTGGATAAAGCTTCCCCTTATAAAATTATTATTATCTTGTTTCAATTAAAGCAAAATTGGAAAAATTTAAAGATTTCAATTTATTGTGACAAAATATAATAATAAATATAAATATCCTGCCTGGTTATTTTGTCAATTAAAATAAAATTTTTATTTTATAGCTGATTTTAAAAATGGAATATAGATTCCCGCATATAATTCAGGAGCTAAAATGGGATTAAATGTCGGCGGAATGATTTTCATGTCCATTGCATGGGTATCAATCATTTTGTTAGTAGCTTATTGCTTTTATAAAGTTTTCAGATCAGAGAGTAAGAGCAAGGTATAAATTAGAAATGTAAGATGGGGAGTTTAAAACTCCTCATCTAAAAGAATAATTAAATTCTGGGAATCAATTCTGCACCGTTTCCATTATCTTCTTCAGAAGCCGGTTTTTTCGGCATGTAAGCAGTATTAGCTTCAGTACCTTCTAACTTAATTTTCCCTTCTTTTAAATTTTTGTAAAGCAGATCTTCTTCGATCAGATAGAAAAACTTATTTCTGAATTCATCCAGAGATATGCCGCATGTAGCTGCATATTTCGCAAGTTCATGAGGATCATCAAAATCAGATTGATTCAATCTTAACATGTATCTCCTGGCAATATAGAAAGATTCTGAAGCAGGATCTACCATTCGCACTCTGGTTCTGCCGGTCGACGGATCTAAAATATCTTTGAAATATAAGGGAACGAAGTGCCCGCCCTGAATTGAAACCATTGCACCGCTTCCACCGTTAATCATAAATTGCGATGCAGCGAAACCTAAATCTCTTGTATATTCCATATCAAAAGGAATAGGATCTGCACATCGCAATTCATAACCAATATTTTTGGCAACGATTGTTGCTTTAAGATTATATTCTTTCAGTCTTTCCTGAACATGATATTTTAAGATCTCGCCAAAATTGATTTCTGCCAGCCTGATGTTATCATGTGCATCTCTTTCAATATTTATGAGAGACTCCATCTCTTTGGGATCAAGATGTTCAACTAAACCTTCGGCTAAAACTGCAACGCCATCGGTTCTTCCATAGCTCATTCGTTTAATAATTGCACCGACTAAAATATCAACAGTATGTGAAAGTTTAATAGTCTTTCCCGGAAATTCTTCAGGAATTAATGTTAATGTAGCACCGGCAGCTTTTCCAATGCCCAAAGCAAGATGACCTGCTTTACGTCCCATGGAAATAATAAAATACCATCTTGAAGTAGTCTGTGCATCAACCATTAAATTCTTCACTACTTCAACACCAATATGCCTGGCAGTCTGAAATCCAAAGGTGGGAATGCCGTGAGGCAAATCTAAATCATTATCTATTGTCTTAGGCACATGAACAACTTTAATTCTGCCGGCAGCCATTTCATCTACTTTTAATGCACTAAAAGCAGTATCATCTCCTCCGATTGTAATCAGTTTATCAACATTTAATCTTAATAGTGAAGTGACCGTATTTTCCAGAAGCTTTTTATCTTTTGTAGGATTGCTTCTTGATATACCAATATAAGAACCACCTCTAAAATGAATACGGCTGACATTATGAATAGTAAGTTCTTTTACATGAGAAATATCCCCATCCATGATCCATTTGAATCCGTCTTTAATACCTATAACTTCAATGCCTTCAACTATTGCACGAATTGTAGCCGCACCAATAACACTGTTTATACCCGGTGCAGGACCACCAGCCACCAGTATTGCTAACCTTTTTGGCGCTATAGACATCTATTCAACTCCTAACTTTTTCAGTTGTTTTGATTTTAAATAAATAATTAATTAAAGAATTTTTAATTTAGCAAATTTTAACATTAATTGCTTCACATTATTTCCTTCAAAAACTACTGTAGCCTTCTGCATATCGCCTGTACCTGAAACCTGTGTAACTTTTCCCAACCCGAATTTTTCGTGCATCACCCTGCTGCCCGGCTTAACGGATTTATTATCCTGATCAAAATCTTCATAGTCAACACTTTCAAAATATTCATAATACATTTCTTTTTTAGATTTCCTATTAGCCTTTCTCCCTATTCCTCCATTAACTTCTTTGAAGAGTTCAGGTTTAAGTTCATCTATAAACCGCGACCTGCTCTGGTATGCAACTTCACCAAATCGATACCTGGAACGCGCATGAGAAATATATACTTTTTGTTTAGCTCTTGTTACAGCTACATAGAAAAGCCGTCTTTCTTCTTCAAGAGTTGCTTCAGCACTGAACCGGTTGGAAAGCGGGAATATATCTTCTTCGCACCCTGAAATAAATACAATCGGAAATTCAAGGCCTTTTGCGCTGTGAACTGTTAACAATACTACTGCATTTGCCTCTTCTTCATACAAATCGATATCGGAAACAAGAGAAACATCCTCAAGATATTCTTCAAGCTTTGCCTCTTTATTGGAAGCTGAAAATTCGCTCAATGCAGATAAAAGCTCATTTATATTTTCCCATCGTGCCAATGATTCAGGTGTATTCTCTTCTTTAAACATCCTCAAAACACCAAGTTCGTCTACTAATGCACGTGTAAGTTCTCCGACAGATAATTGATCTTTGAGAACAATATATTTATCAAGGAGAACTTTAAAGCCTTTTACATTCTTTTGAATTCTTTCTTTAATTTCAATTACTTCAAAAACCCTGGACATGGTATCGAAAAGTGAAATTTCATGCTTCTTTGAAAATAATATCATTCTTTTTATAGTCGTGCTTCCTATCCCGCGCTGCGGAAAATTCATTATCCTTAATAAGCTTTCTTCATCTTTTTGATTTGCAATTACCCGTAAATAAGCTATAATATCTTTTACTTCTTTTCTTTTATAAAATTCTATTCCGCCAATAATTCTGTAAGGAATTTTTTCTCTTCTGAAGATATCCTCAAGTGCTCTTGATTGTGCATTAGTTCTATATAGAATTGCAAAATCTTTTAATGACATCTTCTTTTTGGAGATTTCCTGCTTAATATATTTTGCAATCTGATATGCTTCATCTTTTTCATCCGAGCATTTTAAGAAGCACTAATGGATCACCATCATTATTCTCTGTCCAAAGGGTTTTAATTATTTGTCCTTTATTATTTTTAATTACCGAATCGGCTGCGGCTAAAATATTTTTTGTAGAACGGTAATTCTGTTCCAGCTTAAATATTTTATGTTTAGGAAAATCTTTTTCAAAATCGAGCATATTACCGAGATTAGCACCGCGCCAGCTGTAAATGCTCTGGGCATCATCACCTACGACACTAATTTTTTGATCTCTTGTAACCAATAATTTAATCAATTCATATTGCGCTTTATTAGTATCCTGGAATTCATCCACCAGTATATATCCGAACTTCTTTTTATACTTTTGATGAATTTTATCATTTTTATTAAATAATTCGATTGGCTTTAAGAGCAGGTCTTCGAAGTCCATTGAATTGTTTTCAATAAGTCTTCTCTGGTATTCGTCAAAAACATCTGCTATTTTTTCTTCTATTGGTGAATTCACATGATTTTTCCTGTAATCATCAGGCATAATCATATGATTTTTTAGAAAGCTGATTTTATGCTTAACTGCATTCGGAGTTAAAGATTCAATATTTAAATCAAAATCACTTATAATATTTGTTACCAAAGATTTAGAATCTTCTGCATCATAAATTGAGAAGTTGCTTTCATAATTTATGCTTTTTGATTCTATACGCAGAATTTTTGCAAAAATTGAATGGAAAGTTCCCATCCAGATAGCATCTGCTTTACTGCCGACAAGTTCTCTGATTCTATCTTTCATTTCACTTGCAGCTTTATTGGTAAAAGTAAGAGCTAAAATAGTTTCCGGCTTATATCCCTGGTCAATTAAAAACGCAACTTTGTAGGTAAGCACTTTAGTTTTTCCGGAGCCTGCCCCGGCAACAATCATTGAAGGTCCGCTATCATATTCTACAGCCTTTTTTTGGCTTGGATTTAGAGATTTTAAGTTAATCATATGGTTTTATTCATTTAAAAAGTTGTTTATGATTGGTTAAATTTCGATTAAATTTACGATTTTAAGATTGCAAATATAAAGAATACTTTTCCCAATAAAAAGGGAAGAAATTAGTTGAATAGTAAATCTATATTTTTAGATAAATAGATAGGATTAAACTGTAAAAGAATTAAACAGATAAGCGTATTAGAGTATATAAAATGAATCAGATTTGAATGGCTGCATTATTTTCAGACTGTTCCAAATTTATAGCCAATCAAACGGCTGATAATATTTCATCATTTTTTCCTGAGGTGAATTTTTAGAAGGTTCATAATTATAAATAAATTTAACTTCAGGAGGCATTGAAACAAGTATTGATTCTATTCTCCCGTTTGTTTTTAAACCGAATAGAGTTCCCCTGTCATAAACGAGATTGAATTCAACATATCTTCCTCTTCTTATTAATTGAAATTCTTTATCATTATTTGTAAATTTTTCATTTTTTCGTCTATTAACAAGAGGTAGATAAGAATCCAAAAATGAATTCCCGACAGATTGAATAAGTTCGAAATGTTTCTCATTGCCGGGGAGATAATCGAAAAATATTCCCCCTATCCCTCTCATTTCATTTCTATGCTTAACTGTAAAATATTCGTCACAATACTTTTTAAAATTAAAATAAGAGTCATTAATAACGGAATCACAAGCTTTTTTCATTTTACTATGAAAGAATTTAAAATCTTCTTCGAAAGGAAAGTAAGGTGTTAAATCAATTCCGCCGCCAAACCATGATTTTCCGTTTGCCATTTCAAAGTACCTGATATTCATATGAATTGTCGGAATTTTCGGTGAATAAGGATGAATAATAATCGATAACCCGCAGACTGCAAACTCTCCCTCTTCGGTATTCGCCTGTTTTGCAATTGATCCAGGCAGAATTCCATTTACCGAAGAAAAATTAATTCCGCCTTTCTCAAAAATATTACCATCTGAAATAACTTTGCTGATCCCTCCTCCTCCTTCATCTCTTTGCCACTTATCCTCAATAAATTTTTTTGAATCAATTTTCTCAAGTTCTCCGCAGATTTTGCTCTGCAGTTTAAGAATAAAAGTCTCCATAGCCTTGAATCGACCGGAATATTCCACTTTAATTCCTATTTAAAAGATGGTAAACAATATTTCAATAAAGATAAACTATTTTTATATTACATATAAATCCGTTCAAAATTAATTCTAAAAATAAGGAGATGTTATGATAAAAGAGAAAGTCCTTAAAGCACTTGATAAACAGATTAATATGGAATTGAATTCTTCCTACATTTACTTAGCAATGTCTTCCTTTTTCTATGAAGAAAATTTAAATGGATTTGCCGCCTGGTTTAGAATTCAATCAGGCGAAGAATATGGTCACGCAATGAAAATTTTCGATTATATTCATCAAGCAAATGCAAATGTTAACCTTCTAAAAATCGATGAACCGAACTCGGAATGGAAAACAGCCCTCGACGTTTTTAAAGATACATATAAACATGAACAGGAAGTTACAGCATCAATTTATAACCTTGTTGATCTTGCAATTGCGGAAAAAGATCATGCAACCAATAATTTTCTTCAATGGTTTGTAAGCGAACAGGTTGAAGAGGAATCAACTTCATTAACAATTCTTGAAAAGGTTAAGCTTGTCGGTGATAATAAGAACGGATTGTTTCTTCTGGATAGAGAATTGGGACAGAGAGCGGCAGCAAAATAATGTGAATAAAAATTAAATTTCATGATCTCCTTTTAATTCAAGAAAAGAGAACGAACTAAAAAATTAAACTCAGAGGAAGCAGAGAAGACGCAGAGATAACAGAGTTACTTTCTCTCTGTTAACTCTGCCGTAAAAATATGTCTGTTTCTTAAATCAAAAATCCTTGTTCCTTGTTCATAAATCTATTTGTCTCTAGAAATACTCGACTCCTTTGATTTATGATCAAGGATTAACGAATTATGATTTGTGATCTTTTCGCCAGGTATAACAATCTCTATTGAGATAAACTGTTTTTTCAAAATAATCTCTGAGATATCACTAAGAACATGTAATTATAAATCATAGTGATACTTACAGCTATAAATCAAAATCTCATTATTAATAAATTGATAAACTAACCTATGTTCCCCGCTAATTCGTCTCGACCAATATCCGGATAAATCAAACTTTAAAGGTTCAGGTTTTCCAATTCCTTCAAAGGGATGTCTTTGTATGTCCTTTATAAGTTCATTAATTTTTCTAAGATTTTTTTTATCTTCGGTTTGCCAGGAAATGTATTCCTCCCATGCATTCTTTGAAAAAATAATTTCCATTATTATTCGATTAATTTTTCCCTGACAATTTTCCCCTCTTTCATTTGTTTAATAGATTCAAATAATCTATCTGCATTTTCTTTTGATTTAAGCAGGTGAACAGTCTCCATTATGGAGTTATATTCATCTAATGAAATTATGACAGTACCTTTACCGCTTCCTCTTTTAATAATTAATGTCTCATTATTTTCTTCAACATTATCAAGAAATGTTTTAAGATTTGTTCTAAATTCCGTAAAATTTGCAGCAATCATTTTTATATTCCTTATATATGTATCTTAATAAAGTACAAATATAAGTACTCATATAATTACTTACAAGTTTAATATCAATGCTTAATATCTGCCAAGGGAGCCGCGGTATGTCTCATCGAATGGACTTTATTTTCAATAGGTAATTCTACTTCCGGGCTTACTCTTTTTTCGAAATATTCTCTGAATCGTGTCACCATAAATTTTACCGGCCATGCAGCTGCTTCACCTAATGCACAAATAGTATTCCCTTCAATATTATTTGCTACACTTATTAAAAGATCGATATCACTTTTTGAGCCCTGTCCAGTGATAATCCTATTTAATATTTTTAACATCCAGCCTGTTCCTTCGCGGCACGGTGTGCATTGCCCGCAGCTTTCATGATAATAGAATTTTGCAATTCTTGCTAAAACTTTAACCAGATCAGTATCTTCATCCATCACTATAATTCCGGCAGTACCAATCGCTGAACCAACTGTCTTTAGTGATTCCGCATCCATCTTAACACCTTCGATCTGATCTCCTCTAATGGGAGGCATTGAAGATCCGCCGGGAATTATGCAGAGAATTTTTTTATCCCCAATTACTCCTCCGGCATAGTTATATATCAGATCGGTTAAAAGTGTACCGCTAGGCAGTTCATATATGCCCGGTTTATTTACATGGCCGCTTATTCCAAATAAAATAGTACCCGGATGTTTTGGTTCACCGATTTTCGAGAACCATTCCCATCCTTTATTTATAATTGCCGGAACATTAGTAATAGTTTCGACATTATTAATTGTAGTCGGACAACCCCATAAACCATTTTGCGCAGGGAAAGGAGGTTTTACTCTGGGATATCCCCGCTTTCCTTCAATAGAATTCATTAAAGAAGATTCTTCACCGCATATATAAGCACCGGCGCCTTTATGAATATAAATATCACAGGAAAATTGAGTGTTAAAAGTTTCTTTCATTTTTTCACCGATAAATCCCTGCGCATAATCATCATCAAGTGCTTTCTGCAATAATTTAATCCATTTATGATATTCACCCCGGATATAAATATATGCTGTCTTAGCTCCAATTGCGTAACAGGTAATTAAAATACCTTCGATAAGCTGATGAGGATTATATTCAAAAATTTGACGATCTTTAAAAGAACCCGGTTCACTTTCATCACCGTTGACACACAAATATTTCGGTTTATTTGTAGTCTTAGGCATGAAGCTCCATTTTAACCCGGTAGCAAATGCAGCGCCGCCCCGCCCGCGTAAACCTGATTTTTTCACCTGTTCAATAACATCGTCGGTAGTCTGGCCGAACGCTTTTCTTACCGCCGCTAAATCCGCCATTCTGCATATAAACTTCCAGCTTATTAAAATCTTTTATATCAGGTAAAACTATCTTTTCCATTTGAATAGGCCTTAGACTTAATTATATTCTTTATTTTTATTTTTAAAGATTCTAAAATTTTATCGGTCTTGGTCCATATCAAGATTTTCAAAATAATCTTCATTAACAGCAATCATCGGAGCAGTTCCGCATGAACCCATGCATTCAACTTCTTCAACGGAAAACTGCATATCCTCGGAAACTTCCATATTACTTAGTCCGAGCTTTTTCTTTACATGATCATAAATCTGATTTGCACCTTTTAACATGCAGGAAACATTAGTACAAACCTGGATATGATATTTACCCATAGGTTTTTGATGATACATAGTATAAAAAGAAACAACTCCCAAAACATCTTCAGGTGTCATATCGAGAAGCGCAGCTACTTCTTTCATTACCTCTCCTGAAATCCAGCCGTTCTGTTCCTGGGCAATCCATAAAACCGGCATAACCGCTGCCTTCTTTTCAGGATATTTTTTTAATACTTCCTCAATCCGTTTGAGGTTTTCATCCGTAAATTTGAAATCCATGTAATACACCGTTGAAGTTCAAATGTTCAAGTTCAAGAAGTTTTAAAGTTAAGAGTTTTCAGTTATTTCATCGGCATTATATTCTACTTCTTCTTCATATACTCTATTTGACGAACTTTTAATTAATCCAATTAACATTGAAACAATTTCGAAAATAATACTCTTTCCTTGTTCATTTAATTCTTGTGAAAGTTTCCCTCTTTTAAATAATACATCTAAACAAGCTGCACATTCAAGTGCAGATCCTCTAGCTATATCATAAAAACGACATTTATCATTATTTGAATATTTACCGGTACCTTCCGCAATATTTAAAGGGATCGATGTCGATGCTCTATCTAATTGATCATGCGCACTTATAAAATTATCCAGCGGAAAATACTTTATTAGTAAATTCAATAAAATCAATTGATTTTTGATAGACTATTAATTTTTCATGACTGAAAATCATTAAACGTTCCTTTCTTGAACTTGAACATTGAACTTAAAATTATTTATCCGCTTCTCCCATAACCGGGTCAAGACTTCCGATAATTGCAACAACATCCGAGATCATATGCCCTTTAATCAAATGGGGAAGAGACTGCAAATTTATAAATGAAGGGGATCGGATTTTGCACTTCCACGGATGACCCTCGCCTTTACTTACTATGTAAAAACCTAACTCACCTTTTGGGTTTTCAATTGCACTATAAATCTCACCGACCGGGGGATTAATACCGAAATTAACTATCATGAAATCATGAATCAGCTCTTCCATTTTTGAATATATCTCTGCTTTGTGAGGAAGAACTTTCTTCGGCTGATTAAGGATTGTTTCACCTTCAGGCATTTTATCAAGCACCTGGCGGACTATCTTAATACTTTCCCTTGCTTCATCAACTCTGACAAAATATCTTGCAAGGCTGTCTCCTTCGGTATAAACCGGGATCTTAAAATCTATTTCATTATAAAACAAATAAGGAGTAGCTCTTCTAAGATCAAACTCAACACCGCTTCCTCTTAAGCTCGGACCAGTTAATCCATAATCAATTGCATCATCTTTTGATATGACTCCTGCCCCTTCCAGCCTTTCAATAAAAATCCGGTTAGTATTAATTAATCTTTCTGCTTCATCTAGATTTTCCTCAAACTGATCAATAAACCATTTCACTTTTGCTAAAGCTTCAGGCTGAACGTTATTTGCAACACCCCCAATTCGCGTATAGCTGTTTGTAAATCTTGCACCGCAGATAATATCCCAGATGTCAAGAATTTTTTCTCTTTCCCTCAGTGTCCACAGAAATACTGTCAAAGCACCGACATCCATAGCAAGCGCACCGATAGCAACCAGGTGAGAAGCAACTCTTGCAAGTTCGGCGACCATCATCCTTATATACTGCGCTCTTGGAGGCGCTTCGATTCCTACTAATTTCTCGACTGCCAAAACCCAGGCAACATTATTTGATAGTGGAGCAAGATAATCAAGCCGGTCAGTATGGGGAATAAATTCATAGTAGCTCATATTTTCAGCCATCTTTTCATAACCCCTATGAAGATAGCCAAGCTCAGGAACAGAGGCGATAATAGTTTCACCATCTAATCTCAGCAGCACACGCAGCACACCATGAGTGGCCGGATGCTGTGGTCCCATATTTAAAATCATTTCATTTTCAAGAGGATCCTCTATAGTAAAATTTGTCTCGGCATTCAATAATGCTTCAATTATTTTAGGGTGAACTTCGTCTTTGTTAACTTTTTCCATTTATTTATTCTTCTTTTTTAGGAAGAGGCAAAGAGCCAGGAATTCCCATGAGAGGGAAATCCTTTCTCAAAGGATAATATTCAAACTCTTCCGGCATATACATTCTTCTTAAATCTGGATGATTGTTAAAAGTAATACCGTACATATCATATACTTCCCTTTCCTGCCAGTTTGCTGTCTTCCAGACTGAAGAGACAGTGTCAATGGAACATTCCTCTTCATCAACATCAGCTTTCAGTCGAAGACGGAATTTATTCTTTAAAGAAAAAATATGATATACAACGGTGAACCTGTTTTTTCTTTTTGCCCAATCAATTGCAGTAATATCTTCACAAAGTAAAAATTCAAGATCGGGATCACCTTTAAGGAATTTACAAACTCCGACAATATCTTTTTTATTGAAATATAGTGTAAGCTCACCTCTATATTCCGATTGTTCGAAATTTATACCAGGTAAATTTTCTTTGATTTTTTGAGGAATGAGTTCTTTAAAATCCATAATATTAATTATTCTGTATCACTGGTAATGCTGGTAAAGGCCTGTCCTGGAAATCTCTAGCTTTTGTTCTTCCTATTTTTTCCTGAATTTGGATTAAAGCATTAAGCAGATTATCCGGACGCGGCGGACAACCGGCAAGGTAAACATCAACCGGCAAAAACTGGTCTATCCCTTGCACCACGTTATACGACCTGTACATTCCGCCTGAAGAAGTGCATGCACCCATTGCAATTACCCATTTCGGATCGGGCATTTGATTATAAATTTTTCTAACTACATGAGACATTTTATATGTTACTGTACCTGCAACAATCATCATATCAGACTGGCGCGGTGTAAATCTCATTACTTCCGAACCGAACCTTGCAATATCATACTTCGGATCACCAACAGCCATCATTTCGATTGCACAGCATGAAATACCCATGGGCATAGGCCATACAGAATTTTTACGTGACCATTCGATTAGTGCATCTATTTTTGTAGTAAAGAAATTATCGTGCGTTAATTTAGATTCTAATCCCATTTAAACCCGCCTTTCTTATATACGTATAAGTATCCTAATTCTAAAACAACAAGAAATATTAACATTGAAAAGAATACAGAAGTTCCCATCTGACTAAACATTTTTTTAAATTCAACAGCCCACGGGTAAACAAAAATCACTTCCAGGTCAAATATTATGAAGAGCATTGCAATTAAATAGTATTTTATCGAAATCCTTTCATTTGTAGTCCCGACAGGCTCCATACCACTCTCATAAGTAGATAATTTGTCCTGGCTTGGACGTTGAGGACCAAAAATTTTAGAAGACAAAACAGTTACTACAGCAAATACACCTGCTACAATAATAACTATAAAAATCGGCAAATATTGTTCAATCATCATTAAATCTAAAAATTTTTAATCGTTAAACTTATCCAAAAATGAATTTATTGTCAATTTAAAGATTATCCACCTCACTTCAATTTTTTTTACAGGATATTTAAACTTTATATAAGTTAAACAAAACAATGAAATCAGGATCTATTAAGAAATGAGTAAGAAATTCTTTCATAGGATATGATTTTTTTTTACAGTTCTTTATTAATTGTGTGGTAGTAAATTTTTACAGATAATTTAATTCGATTGTTTTCCTATATTTAGAACCGGGCAATGTATATATATTTTAAATATTTATCTTTAATTTTTCTTTGTATCATCTCAGCATGCAACAGGCCTTTAGAAGTTGATAATTCAAGTGATAACTTACCCCCGGCTGTACCTATTAATGTAAGAATATTTGAATCGTTTGACGGAGAAATAGGTATTGAATGGGATAATAATTCCGAGCTGGATTTAAGAGGTTATAATATTTATAGAAGAACCGACAGTACAAAATATAAATTGATCAAGTTTACCACCGACGATTATTTAATAGATGATTCACTTAATTACAATACAACTTATTTTTATGAAATAACGGCGATTAAATAATTCTAACCTGGAAAGCTCACCCAGCTTAGAAGTTTCAGCTGCTCCGAAAAATCAATATAAACCATATCCTATCCGAAATATAACGATTAATGCCAGGAACTGGGAAGACACTATTTCAATTTTCCTTAGCTGGTTACCAAGCGGAGAAACTGATATATCAGGATATAATATTTACAAAAGCACCTTCCCTTCTTTTTCGGCAGACAGCTCAACAATTATTGCATTTACTAAAAACGATTATTATTCTGATACTGCGGGTCTAAAGTTATATACAAATTATTACTATAAAATCAGGGGGATAGATAAAGGCGGATTATTGGGTGATGAAAGCCAGGCAGCAACTGATCAAATTTATGAAATCCCCCGTATTATTTACCCGGAGAACAACGCTGCCGTTTCCCCTTTTGAAAATTTTTTAATAGAAACCATAAAAGTCCCTGCAACATATCAAATTATAGTGCAGACAAATGAA
Organism: uncultured Bacteroidota bacterium; assembly: GCA_963782475.1. Classification (GTDB taxonomy): domain Bacteria; phylum Bacteroidota; class Ignavibacteria; order Ignavibacteriales; family Ignavibacteriaceae; genus CAVQBP01. The sequence goes on along the minus strand of CAWAJW010000015.1, from coordinate 1,284,864 downwards.
TTCTTCGGTGAAATTTGGAACACAACAATTTCATCATCAAAGACAGATGATACTCTTACTGTAAGATTTAACCCGGATTATATTTATTCAAATAAATATTATTATTGGAGAGTTGTAACTTTTTCCCAGAACAATTCCGAACCAAACAGTATTTCCGGACTTTATAAATTCATAATTAAACAGTAAATTAAAAACCGGTAAAAAGGGATAAATAAAAAATAATAATGTTCATAAGAAATGGTAAATTATTTTTAGCAGTTATTTTATTCGTCCATTTTTTATTTTTTTTCTTTCCCGAAGCTTATAGCCAGGTTTTGAATGACAGTCTGGAATTCATTGCTGTAAAAAATCCCCTTAATAAACTTTCAACTAAATTTGATAAACAGTTGAATACCTATATTTTAAATTCAAATATTTTTTATAACAATGATTTCGGTAAATTCTCGTTTAAGGTATCTGAAGATTATAATTCAACTTATATTAAATCGGCTGATAAAAGCATAAAGGATGAACATTTTTTTTCAATGGCTGCAGCATACAAATTAAAGCCTTATCTTAATGTCGGCATATCTGCACTTAATAATATCCTGTCGGATAACAGGCAGATCGAAATTAACCAGGCTTCTGAATCAAATGCAGTTTTATTTTCTCAATTTATTCCGGAGGAAAAAATTTTTATTTCTCCCTATTTAGGATATACAAACAACCGGCAGGTAGGAGAAAATGATTATGGTTATTTGTATGGGATGGAAGGATTGGTTAACCAGTTAAAGATTTCCGACTTTGATATTTCATCCCAACTAAAATTAAGAAATGAAGATATAGCGCCCAGGAAAAATTTAGACAGGTATTTTAATCTCTTTGTATTAAATAATTTTGATCCGGATGTCTTAAATTCTATAAATTTGAAATTTTCACAAAGCAGGAGGGATTTCTATTATAAAGCCGATCCGGCTACTTCTGAATATTTTAATGTGACAAACAATATTCAAAATAGGGTTGAAACCAATTATTTTCTGCAGGATAAGCTGAATTATAATAATTTATTTGAAAATGTCTCGATGAATCTTTCAGGCGGAGTTAATTTGAGAAGCATTGATAGAAATACACGTTACCGTTCGGCCATAGTTGCCACTTCACCTTCGTTTGATACAAAATCAATTTTTGATACCAGGATAGATGAATTAAGGATAGATCTCGAATCAATAATAAACTACAGAACCGAGAGTTTTAACAGTGCACTTAGATTTAATTATTCGGAAAGAGATGAAAAACATGTTACTAAAAATTTTCCCGGTATAGATAAAATATTTTTTGATGAGCGTTCCGATCAGGAAAATCAAAAGAATAACAACTCTATCAGGGCTTCCCTTTCATGGAGCGGAAATGTACTCTTTTCACGGGATGATAAATTAAGCTTCAGTTTTTTTCAAAATAAATTGAGATATGACACTCCAAGTCCGGTAAATTTTGACGATCGGGATGAAATTTTATCTATAATCAGATTAAAATACAGCAGAATGCTAACGCCGTTTTTTGAAGCTTTCGTTTCAGCAGAAGGAACTTTGAATCACATTGTTTATATTTTTTCAGAAAAAAGTTCAAATAATAATATTAATAGAGTAATTAAAATGACAGCCGGCGGAAATTATTATGGCAGGAATTTTGCTTCTTTAAATAATTTTGAAGTATCGGCTAATTATACTGTTTATGATTTTGAAGATATAAATCCGACATATAGAAGCTTTTCATTCAGGCAATATACTGCCACGGATTCTTCTTCAATAAAATTTAATGAAAAATTCGGCTTAAGTTTTTTCGGATACATAAAACTTTCAGAACAAGGAGATTTGAATTGGGTATCATTTTCTACTAAACCCAACAGGTTCCTTACTGAATTTTTTGCCGAACCCAAATTCAAATTTGTTTATGATCCCCTGCAGCTTTCAGCAGGAATTAGGTATTTTGCTATAAATACATATAATTATGACGGCATGATTAGAATGATAGACTCAAAATATTTAAGCTTAGGACCTGTCAGTGAGATATTATTATATTTAAATACTACTTTATATTTAAGAATTTACGGATGGTATGAATTTATAACTACTAACAATATTTTCAAAAGACAGCAGGCAAATTTAACCATGCAGGTAAATTGGAATTTCTAACGGGTTTACCGCAAGCCTCTCTTCACGGAGAAATAAGTTGAGTAAAGTTTAGCAGGCAAGTTGAATTAAAAATATTTTTTATTAATTTCACTTATTAAATTTTACAGGGAAAATTTGGCAGAAAATAAATACAGCCTTGAAATAGAAAGCGATCCAAATAACTTAATTACAGTTGAAGAATTTGTTAATTATTTTGCCAAAGATCTTGGGGTCAATGATGAACGGATGAATGGTCTTCTTCTATCTGTTACCGAAGCAACTACGAATGCAATTATCCATGGAAATAAATGTGACCTCAGCAAGAAGGTTTTTATTGATGTTTTCGTTGAAGACAATAATATCATAATAAAAGTTAAAGATCAGGGAAATGGATTTGATCCTGCAAATATTCCCGACCCGACAGAGCCTCAAAATCTATTAAAAGACTCCGGAAGAGGAGTATACCTTATGAAAGTCTATATGGATGACTTGAAATACAATGCTACCCCTGAAGGGATGGAGACAATCCTTGTACTAAAACTTAAATAACAGATATTATTAATATATACTCGATTTACCAAAAAGTTAAAAGCTGCCGTACCAAATTTCAAATCATCCCAAAAAATTTATCTGCAATTTATTAGAATTTTCATCCACAATTTATTTATTTAAACTTTGACAATGGAAACTCACATCTTTATTTTAAAGTTATAAATGTTATTCCAATCTTTATATAGGAGCTTAAAATGTCCAGAAAAAAAATTGCATTAATCGGCGGTGGACAAATCGGGGGGGTTTTAGCACAGCTGGCAGCTACAAAAAAACTTGGCGATGTTGTCTTGTTCGATATAGTAGAGGATATGCCTCAGGGTAAATCGCTTGATATAGCGGAAGCATCGAGAGTAGATGGATTTGACTGTAATGTTTCGGGAACTAATACTTACAAGGATATTAGTAATTCTGATTTGGTAATAATAACAGCCGGATTACCGCGCAAACCGGGAATGAGCCGTGATGATCTTCTTACCACAAATGCAAAGATTATGAAATCTGTTGCTGAAGGGGTTAGAGATAATGCACCTAATGCTGTAGTAATAATAATTTCAAACCCTTTGGATGCTATGGTAACTCTATTTAAAAAAGTTACCGGATTTCCGGCTAACCGTGTGCTCGGTCAGGCAGGTGTTCTGGATTCTTCACGTTTTTCAACTTTCATTGCCTGGGAATTAGATGTTTCGGTTAAAGATGTTAATGCTATGGTGCTGGGGGGTCATGGAGATACAATGGTTCCTATTGTCAGGTATGCAAATGTAAACGGGATACCTGTTATGGAACTGCTGGAGAGAAAATATAAAGATAAAAGCAAAGCTGAAGAGGTAATGAAAAAAATGGTCGAACGGACAAAAATGGCGGGGGGCGAAATTGTTAAACTGCTTAAAACCGGTTCTGCTTTTTATTCACCCGCATCATCGGCTATTGCCATGGCAGAATCAATATTATTAGATGAAAAAAGAATTCTCCCCGCTTGTGCTTTTCTCAATGGAGAATTTGGTGTAAAGGGATTTTATGTCGGCGTTCCTGCCGTTTTAGGATCAAACGGTGTGGAAAGAATTATTGACTTCGCTTTAAATGAAGAAGAGCAGGCTGCCTTTGATAAATCAGTTAATGCTGTAAAAGGTTTAGTAGAAAGTATGGAAAAACTAGGATTTTAATTTAATAAAAAAGTTCAGGTTCAAGTAAATTCTAATTTATCTTGAACTTGAACTTTAAACTCAAGGATGAATTGTTTTAGGCAGGAAAAACATTAACGAATTTTCTATTTCCTCTTTTTGTCTCAAATTTAACTATTCCGTCAGCAACAGCGAACAGCGTATCATCTCCGCCAATTTTTACATTTGTACCAGGATGAAATTTAGTCCCTCGCTGCCTCACTAAAATATTTCCTGCTATTACATTTTCGCCGCCGAATCTTTTAACTCCCAACCTTTGAGCATTGCTGTCTCTACCGTTTCTCGATGAACCCTGACCTTTTTTATGAGCCATAGTTAAACTCCTATCCTATCTTTGTAATTTCAATTCTTGTTAATTGTTGTCTATGTCCGTTCTTTTTATCATAACCCTTCCTTCTCTTCTTTTTGAAACACTACAAGTTTGTCATCTTGTACATGTTCCAAAACCTTTGCTGAAACTTTTAAACCATCGACGGCAGGGTTTCCCACTTTTGTTTCTTTATCATCTCCAAATAATAAAACGCTGTCAAAAGAGATTTTTGAATTAGGTTTCTTATCTAATCTGGGGACATAGTACTTCTGGTTTTCTTCAACTTTAAATTGCTGTCCATTTATATCAACGACTGCAAACATTTTTACCTCTAATTTCTAAAATGAACAACAAATTTAAGTATTTGGATATTTTGAGTCAAATCCTTACAAAGAAATAATTTTAATTCAAGAATTCAAGAAATTCGAGAATATTTACTTCTTTAACCTAAAAGAGAACTCACTCCCCTTCCCGGTCCCGCTTTTTACTTCAATTTTCGAATCATGGGCTTCAACTATATGCTTGACAATAGCCAAGCCCAATCCAGTCCCTCCGACTGCTCTAGACCGGGCTTTATCAACTCTATAAAATCTTTCAAAGATCCTTGCAAGATCTTCTTCAGGGATACCGATACCTGTATCTTTTATAATTATTTTACCGAATTTTTTTTCTTCCTCAACAATTATTTCAATTTTACCTTTTTCTGTATATTTAATTGAATTGGTAATTAAATTTATAAATACCTGCCTCAGTTTGTCTTTATCACCTAATAATTGCATAGTATCCCTAACAGGATGATAAATTAATTCCAATCCTTTTTCTTTTGCCATCGGTTCAAATTCTTTAGCTAAAGCAGTAAGATATTCATTTATATTAAAATACCTGAAGCTCATACGCATTTCACCCGACTCAATCATTGATATATCTATAAGATCATTCAATAGATTACTGAGATTTATTGTATGCTGGTTTGCTTTTTCCAGGAAATATTTATTTACCTTTTCATCATCAATAGCACCGTCTAAAAGAGTTTCAACATATCCCTGGATGGCGAATATGGGAGTTCTAAGTTCATGCGACACATTGGCAAGAAATTCAGTCCTCATCTTTTCAAGTCTTGTTAAATAATTTATATCATTTCTGACTTTCTCAAACATTTTCTGAATTTCCTCTTCAACTCCATGGAGGTTTTTAGGCAATTTGATTTCATCAACTTTAGTTAAATAATTCTTCCTGATATTAAAGATCACCTGTTTTACGTTATTTAATTCTTTAAGTCTTCTTTTACCTAGGAAATTTAAAAATAATAGACTTAACAGAAATAGGCAGAAAATGAAAACAGAATAATAACCAGATCCCCCCAGGATTAAGTAAGCTATTATTGCAAAAGATAAGATGAAGAGAAAAAATTCTTTTAAATAAATGCGGGAAGAGGAAAAATTTAATTTAAATTCATTCCACACTTTTAAATCTGTACCCCACGCCTTTAACGGTTTCTATAAGATCCGAATACTGTCCAAGTTTTTCCCTGATTTTTCTTATATGAACATCAATTGTTCTATCAACAACATAAACATCATTTCCCCAAACATCCTTTAACAATGCTTCCCTGCTGAAAACCCTTCCCGGATTATTAGCAAGATAATAAAGCACTTCAAATTCTTTTTTGGGAAAAATTGTTTCTTCGCCATCAACAAGGACAATATATCTTTCCCTGTCAATTGTTAAAGGACCGATAGTAATTTTGATAGGTTTTTTATTCCCGGTATCATCGCCTGAAGCTTTTCTTAAATTTGATTTTACACGGGCTATAAGTTTTTTGGGAGAGATTGGCTTTTGAATATAATCATTAGCTCCAAGTTCAAGCCCGAGGATTTCATCAACTTCCCCCGATTTTGCGGTTAAAAAAACCACAGGGATTTTTTCATAGCCTTCCATATTCCTAATTCTTTTGCACACTTCGTACCCATCCATTTTAGGCATCATTATATCTAATAGAACCAATTCCGGTTTATCATTAATTTTATTTAAAGCTTCAATTCCATCATAAGCCTTAATTACTTCGAATCCTTCATGTGTTAAATTGTATTCTAAGAATTCAACTATATCCGGTTCATCATCAACAAGTAATATTTTTGTTTTCATTTTTATTGTTATTAACGTTTAACTTCCAGCTTCTGTTTGGAAGAGATATACATGTTCTCCAAAATTTTCATCCTTAAAAGCGCTTCTTCTCCTGAAGAAAAAACCGGATTTAATCCTCTGACCGCACCTAAAAAGCTTTTCAGTTCATTCTCATAAGATTTCCTGAATAAGCTGATTGCATTTTCTTTCTGGGAAGGTGTAAGATCGATAATTTGTTCTCCGATTTTCCTGAAAACTTTAAAAGGATTAATTGAAGCAAAGCCTTTTTTACCATGTATATTTAAATAAAAAGTATCTTTTTCAACAGGTAAAGACCAGCTTGATTCAAGGCTGATTAAAGAAGAATTTTTACATCTTAACAGACTTATAGAAGTATCTTCGACAGTTTTTGTATATTGACTGAAATTTTGCGTTGAGACTGATTCAACGGATGGGAAATTCAAAAGCCAGAGGGAAAGATCGAGCAGCAATATTCCTAAATCGATTATAACACCGCCGCCGGAATCTTCTTTTTTTGTGAACCATTTTTCACTGCTGCTCGGCCTTCTTATCCATCCGCATTTAATATAAAAAGGCTCTCCTATTTCCCCGGAAGATAATATACTTTTTAAGATCATAGCATCTGGACGGAAACGTAAATTCATTCCCACCATTAATTTCTTTTTATATTTTTTTGCAGCACTAACAACCTGTTTAACTTCGTTATAAGTTCTAGCGAGAGGTTTTTCGACTAAAATATCTTTTTTGGCTTTCAGGCAGTCAATTGCTATATCTTTATGTGTATTAGTAGGAGTTGCAATTATAATTGCATCTGTATCACTTTTCTCCAACAATTCAAGGTGGTTTAAATATTTTTCTTTAATATTGAATTTATCCGCAACTGTATTAAGCCTGCTTTTCCTTGTTTCGGCTACAGCAGTAATAACAGCGTTATTTATTTTCGTAAAATTAGGAAGATGTACTAATTGTGCTATTGTCCCAAGACCAATTATCCCGATTTTGGTTTTCTCCATTAAACAGCAACCTTTTGTTTAAAATTTTGATTTTTACAAAAAGCTTTAATCTTTTTTGCAATCCCTTCAGGATCAATTTCAAGCAATTTATGTAGTTCAGCCTGGCTGCCATGATTAATGAACTTATCCGGTAAACCAATTCTTAATATATCATTCTTGTAATTCTTTTCATTAAAATATTCAAGCACACCGCTTCCGAAACCGCCTACCAAAGTGTTCTCCTCAAGTGTAACAATTTTATTATGCTTTGCCGAAATAGTATCAAGCATAGCTGTATCTAAAGGTTTAACAAAACGCATATTAATAATTTCAGAATGAATCCCTTCTTCCAGGAGTAATTCCGCTGCTTTTATTGAATAATCCACCATAGAACCGACAGCTAAAAGCGCAACGTAATCCCCTTCTTGAAGAAGTTCCGATTTGCCGATTTCAATTGCATCAAAACCTTCTTTCAGCTTGACACCTAGTGCAGAACCCCTTGGATACCTGATAGCTACGGGGCCTTCATTATAACTAACAGCAGTAAAAAGCATATCTCTCAATTCGGATTCATCTTTCGGTGCCATTATGATCATTCCGGGAATGAGCCTAAGATAAGTCAAGTCAAAAGTCCCGTGATGAGTCGGTCCATCGGCTCCAACCAGCCCGGCTCTATCTAAAACAAAAACAACATGAAGCTTTTGAATCCCGACATCATGTACTATTTGATCAAAAGCTCTTTGAAGAAATGTTGAATAAATAGCAATTACAGGAATTACTCCCTGTGTAGCCAAACCGGCGGCAAAAGTTACAGCATGCTCTTCGGCTATTCCAACATCAATATAATTTCCGGGAAAACTTTTCTGCAGTATATCCAGCCCTGTACCGTCGGGCATTGCAGCAGTAATACCAACAACTGATGGATTTTTTTCCACAATTTCTTTTAATGCATTTCCAAAAATTTTAGTATAGGAAGGAGGTCCATCTGCTTTTTTAAAGGCCTTGCCCGTTAATTTATCAAAAGGATTGGAGGCATGAAGCTTTTGCTCATCACCTTCGGCAGGTTCATAACCCTTTCCTTTATGTGTAAGTGCATGAACAAGAATAGGACCGTTCAGATTTTTTACCTGCTCAAATATTTTAATTAATTGATGAAGATTATGCCCGTTAACCGGACCGAAATACCTAAATCCCAAAGCTTCGAATAACATTCCGGGAGTAACAACAGCCTTGATTCCGTTTTCCAAACGAATTGCGATCTTTCTCAACCTGTCGCCGAATTGATCAAGCTTTCCGGTAAGATCCCAGATCTGGCCTTTGAATTTATTATAATCGGGATGTGCGATCATTTCAGTAAAATAATTAGATATCTGCCAGACATTAGGAGCAATAGACATATTATTATCATTTAAGACGACTATTATATTTGATTTCGATATTCCGGAATTATTCATAGCCTCGTAAGCCATGCCTCCGGTCATCGCTCCGTCGCCGATTACGGCAATAATTTTGTTGTCGCCCTTATTAATATCTCGCGCTATAGCCATACCTAAAGCAGCCGAAATAGAAGTAGATGCATGGCCTGCACCGAAAGTATCATATTCACTTTCTGCTCTTTTAAGAAAACCGCTAATCCCGTTAAATTTTCTTATTCTTTTTAGTGCTTCCTTCCGTCCGGTTAAAATTTTATGGGGATATGCCTGATGCCCTGTATCCCATACAACAAGATCCTTTGGAGTATCAAATACCTTATGAATAGCTACGGTTAATTCAACTGCACCCAGCCCTCCGCCGAAATGCCCCCCTATTTCAGATATAGTATCTATTAAATATTCCCTTATATCGGAACAAAGTATTTTTAGCTGGGGGACATCCAAATTTTTTATATCACCAGGATAATTAACTTTTGACAATACTTTATATTTTTCTTCTTCAGCCATTATATTAAAGATCTCCTATCGTATTTAGACCTGGGTTCATTTTCAAACTAAGATTTTCAAATTAAGACAAAAGCTTATTGTTCAAATAAATCCGAATCCTTAACAGTTAAATCCGTAATTTTCTTTTTGAGCTCTGTAATTTTTAGCTCTGCATTATTAAGAGAAGTTAAACAATTTTTTGATAGTGCTACTCCTTCTTCAAAAAGAATTATTGCTTCATCAATACCTATATCTTCTTTTTCAAGCAAAGAAGAAATTTCTTCCAGTCTTAAGATATCGTTTTCAAAGGATGTAATATTTTTTTTACCAGCCATAAATATTTTTTATTTATTGATTAAGATATAAAAAATAAGCCTTTTTTGAAAAAGATTAATCTCTTTTTTCAAGAAGAATTTCATCATCATAAAATTTTAAAATAGTATCTTCTTTTTCATCAAAAAAGCTTTTCCTTGTAATATACTTAGAATTTTGCTTTACCAAAACAAATCCTTTTTTAAGCTGACGGCTCACATCATGTACTTCGATCGATTTCGTTAAAATTGCCAGTTTACTTCTATCAGCTGATGTTTTTTGCGCAATGTTTTTCAAAAGCTTATAAATTAAATTATCAACCTGCTGAGATTTTCTTCTGAGTAAGTCCAAAGGTAGATGAAATCCATATGAATTTAATATATTATAGACTTTCGTACGAAGTCTTTCAATAATATCTTCAATACACTTTGAAGAGCTATCCAAAAATTCATTAATGAAAACATTAAAATCTTCCTTACTCGGAGTTACAATTTCCATTGCAGCCGAAGGAGTCGGGGCCCTTAAATCAGCAGCAAAATCAGCTATTGTAAAATCGACTTCGTGACCAACTCCCGAAACTACCGGTATATTTGAATTAAAAATAGCTCTCGCAACTATTTCTTCATTGAAAGCCCAAAGATCTTCAATTGAACCGCCCCCTCTTGCCACAATAATTACATCGATATCCTTAACCTCATTCAATTGTTCTATGCTTTCCGCAATTTCTTTTGCTGCCCCTGTTCCTTGAACACTTGCAGGAGCAATTACAAGCTCAACTAAAGGGAATCTCCTCGTGGCAACACTTATCATATCTCTTAACGCTGCACCATCAATTGCAGTAATTATTCCGATTTTTCCCGGGATAAGGGGGATCTGTTTTTTCAATTCTTCATCAAATAACCCTTCAGCAGCTAACTTTTGTTTTAGTGCTTCAAAGGCTGCCTGAAGTTCTCCAACCCCGGCCGGCTTCATTGATCTTACATCAACCTGGTAATTTCCCCTTGGCGGATAAACTGAAATTTTACCATTTACAATTACTTTCATCCCATCGCGTGGAGTAAAAAAGACATTATTATTAAACCCCCGCCACATAGTACATGCAATAACAGCATTTGCATCTTTTAAATTAAAATACCAATGACCTGAAATATGGGGTTTAAATCCTGATATCTCCCCCATTACAGATACTTGAGAGAATTTCTCTTCAAGAGAAAGCTTTATTTCTTGTGTTAGTTCAGAAACTGTAAAAATCATAAGTCAAGTATAAAGGTTAAAGTAAAAAGTATAAAGGTAAAAACATGAAAAGTATTTAATTATTTTATTATTTCACTTTCTGGTGTATTTAAAATTTTCTGCAGAAATTAAATTGTATTAACTGCAAAATTAAAAAATCTGTCATTGAAATCATTTATATACATATTTCCCCCGATTTTTTAAAAAAATTTATAATTCCTAATGTCTTATTTTTACTTTATATTTTTTACTTTTAAAATTTTACACTAAAGCCGAGAGTTGGTATTATAGGGAACATATTATTCGGGGTTTTGCCCAGATTTAAATTATCCGCAACATAATAATCATAGGCGATAACGTTTTTCCGGTTATAAACATTTATAACATCAAGATAAAATGACCAGTCTAAATCCCAATAACCTGCAAGAGCAGTTAAGCGCAGATCAAGCCTGTGATATGGCGGTTTGCGTGCGTTTAATTTATTTCCTCCGTAATCGATGTCATAAATAACCTCAGCCGGAGCATTAACATCGGAACTGCTCTTCCTTGTTGCAATAACAGGAGTTTCTGGAATGCCATCTAAATTATTATCCTGCAGAATGATCCTTGGTTTAATACCAACCGGCTGACTAATCGGAAATCCCGAGCCATATTGCCACCTTACGCCTATATCAAGCCAATCATTAATTTGATAATTGAATACTACGTTAACTGTATTTCTTTGGTCAAACCGGAAAGGATATTCTTTGCCATCTTCAAAAGTATTTGCATATGCTAATGAATAAGAAATCCAGCCGGAAAATCTATTATTATTCATTATATTTTTTTTTGCCAGGAATATTTCTAAGCCATAAGATTCACCGTATGAACCATTGACAGGGATTTGTGTTAAAGAATCACCTGCAATAGTAACCGGCCTGGTCCAGCCCGAAGTATAATGCGGATCTTTTCCAGGTATCGGCTCAGTATAATAATTAGAACCCTGCACGACTTTCTGAACGATTAAATCAGAAAAATCTTTATAATACCCTTCAAGTTTTATATTCCACTCGTTTGTAATCCACCTGTCAATCCCCGCAATATAATGGATTGATTTTTCTGCATCCAAACGGCTTGTATACTTTTTACTCAAATCATAAAGTATCCCTGTATCCAGAAGTTTTTCGTAACCGGGCGACTGATAATATACACCCCAATTCAGACGAATGGTTGTAAGTTTGTCCATAGCGTATGAAAGCGAAACCCTTGGAGCAACATAAGCCTTATCCAAAATATTGTAATAATCAAACCTTAACCCCGGTTCAAAATATAATTTATCATTTATTTTAAAATTATTTTGGGCATAAGCACGGTAGCGGTTATAATTCTTTACGTCTTTTATATCACTTAAAACCGCCCTGAATTGCGGGTTTGATGCTAATATTGCTGCGAGTTCGGGGTCAAGCACGAATTTAAAATTCACTATAGTCTGCATATTATCCATACCGGCGCCGGCTTCAAGTGTGTTATCATTCCATAAATATGTAAACTTATCATCAACTGAATATTTCCTGAAAGCAAAATCGGCGTTGAAATTAAATCCCAGTAGATAAGGTGAAAGTGTATCGGGGACAGCATCTTTAAATTTATCTCTATTAAGAGAAGGATCTAAAATCTCCGAAGCGAAATTAGTTAGTCCGCTGTTTTTATACCATGAAACAATAAACTTATTCAGCAGGTTTTTATTAGGAGAGTAATGCCAGGCCAGCCCGAGGACATTATTTTTAGTTGCATTATAGATACCAATGCTGTCGGCAGTCTTTCTATTTTGAGCGCTAACCAAATCGACGCCGTCTCTTGAAAATATGCCGTCAAATAAAATTTTACTGCCGTTAAAAGGACCGAGAACCAATTTGGATTGAAAATCATAAAAATTAGGGAAAGAAACATTTTGATCTACCAAACCTGAATTTTTTACGAATGGTTCAACAATCAAATCATAATAAGTTCTCCTGCTGCTGATAATCCAGCTTCCGTCTATATTGAAAGGATTTTTACCCTCCAAAACTAAATTAGCATCAATAATTGAAGCGTTAAGACTCCCTTTGAGGCTTTTTTTTGTTGTCCCCTCCCTGTTCGTTACATCCAAAACGGCTGAAAGTCTATCTCCATATTTAGCAGGGAATCCGCCGGTTATCAGATTAACGTTCGAAACTACATCAGGATTAAACATACTTATAACACCATATAACCTGTATGGATTAAAAATTTCAATATCATCCATAATAATTAAATTCTGATCTGGTCCGCTTCCCCTAACAATTAATTGAGATGAAAAATCATTTGGAGCAAGAACTCCGGGAAGCGATTGAAGTGTTCTAAGTACATCCTCACCTGCACCGGGAAGAATTTTAGCACTTTTGGGATTTAAATCTATTAAGCTGGCTCTTGTATCCTTTTGATCCTGCTTTTTTGAACCGATTATTTCAACAGTCCCGACTTCAATAACTGCGGGAGACAAAGTAATATTCAGTTCAACTGTTCTTCCGGATTTAATCTCTATTTCGTGGGTTTCAGTTTTGTATCCGACAGCGCTGAACTTGAGCTTATAGCTGCCAGGATGCAGGCCGGATATTTCAAATTCACCTTTTTCATTACTAAAAGTACCGAAGAGTGTACCAATAACAGTTACGTTAACATAAGGTAAAGGATTGTTATCGGCAATTATTTTTCCTTTCACATTACCAGTTTGAGCAAAGCTAAGAGATGAAAAGAGAATGAATATTGATATGAAAAATTTCATTTATTAAAAAATATACTATTGAACAATTGATGAAATAACACTGTTTGAAGTTATAATTATATGGGATATAGATTTTAATATGATCTTAGAAATATAGCGAGAAGAAATTAGAATATAATCCTAAGGAAATTTCCTGGAAATCAGAACCGGTTTCTCCAGGCTTTACATTATACCTGTACCGGGCATATAGAATAAAAGTATCAAGAATTTTGAAAAGTCCCGCAGAAATTTCCGGGCTGATACCATTAAATCCATTAAAGTCCGTAAATCCGTTTATTCCCGGAGAGATATATTGAATTCCCGGGATTTCGATAATTTGCTTATAGCCGATCCTAAAAAAGTTTTTTTTAGGTGCATTAAAGAGATATGAATATTCCAAAGAGAAGTATCCTGCAGGGTATGTAAAGCCTTTTTTACTTATTGAAATTAGTGGTATTTCTTTCGTCAGGCTGAAATATTTATCGTTGCTTGTAAATACATAAGCAGGCGAAGGAAGCAGAAAGACCGTACCTCCAAATAAACATAAAAGAAGGAAGTTGGATTCACTTTTGACTTTCATTTCCTGTGGAAGCTGGAAATCATATTTGTCACTGGTAAATTTATTTCCAAGAGTATCTTCAACAATTACTAATAAACGGTACATCCTTTTCTTTAAAATTAAGCTTCGATATATCAATTCTGATTTTGTGTATATCACTAAAGGCATCCGAGACAACATATTCATAATTATTGTCAATTAGAACTTTTGATTTTGTTTTTTCATTTGTAAAAAAAGATAAAACAAAGTTGTGAGGTATCTCCGGCGTTACATAATTATCAATAATATCGATCTCAACTGAATCTGTCTGCGCTATTAATTGAATATCGAATAAAAAAAAGGATAAGGCAATTAGGATAAGAATTCTATTTTTAATCATTAATATCATAATTTCAATTGTTTAAGAATTTACTATTACAAAGTTATGATAAAAAAAGATATTATTCACATTTCGAATCTTGGGAAAATTTATTTTATATTAAGCATGGGAATTGAAAATATTTGATGAGGATGTTTTTTTTAGATCATCAATGTTTTGAAAAAGAAAATGGCCCGGTAAAAAATAGGAACGGAATTATATGTCGACTTAATCATTTCAAACTGCTCAAAGATAAAAAGCTGAAAAAGTTATAACTCCTGCCCGATTAGCTTGGAACAATTAAAATAATATTTTTGTTTAACCGGAGTTAAAATGAATTATTTAAGAAATCTTAATCCATCTTTAATTGCTCTTTTAATTTGTATGATAAATCTATTTGCTGCTAAATTATCTGCACAATCCGATATTACCGCATGGGGAAACATTAGAGGAATAAGAGTAGATGGTGAGCTAATGAAATTCGAAACCAGCCTGGTTTTAGTAAAAAAAGATTGGACAGATTTAATTCAGACTGCTAAAGAAAAACAGGAACCCAGCTTTAAACGGGAAGGCTCAAAGGTCATTATAACATCCGCACTCGAAAATCTCTCTTTTACTGAAACTATAAAGGATTCAGGAAAAGGTGTAGCCAGGGTTCATTTTGAATTGTCGCCAGACTCCAATATTTCAATAAAGGGAGCTTTTTTCTCTATTGAGCTTCCTAATAACGAATATTCGGATGCTCAGATTAATTACATTGCTCAGGTCAAAAAACCGGCTGACACTACGTCCATGCCTGACCGACGTTCTTTCCGGGAGAGGTTTAGACCTGTTTCAACCGATGCAAAAGGAATCAATATAAAAACAAAAAAACGTGAGTTTGAAGTTGAAGGTGATCAAACTACTGAAATCTTTGTTCAGAATCCTAATCCATTCCTTGGCGGTGATTCAAGAATTTATTTTACTATAAAATCAGGTAGTATTGTTAAAGGAGAGAAAATAAACGCATATTATACAATAAAAATTTCCGGCTCAATAGATAATTCACCTGTTGAACTTTCACTTGATGCTTCGAGCCTAGGACGTACGTTTGATGGTATTGGAGGAAATTTTAGAGTTCAAAATCCCCAGGTTGATCCCGCGGTTATCGATTATTGTTTAAAGAATTTAAATGTTGCATGGGGACGGGTTGAATTGCCCTGGTTTAATTGGCAGCCGGACGAATCTGTTGATCCGATTAAAGCAGCTGAATCGGGAGATATTAACCCAAGAGTTGTAAATGCTATGGAAATGGCTCAGAAGCTGTCTAAAAAAAATATTCCTTTAATTATTAGTGCATGGTATCCACCGGCGTGGGCAATAACAGGTGAGATGAATTTCCAGCAGCAGCCCGGAGAACCAAGAGGAAATCCGCTTAATCCTATGAAAATGAGAAGTATTGAAAAATCAATTGGCGATTACTTAATCTATCTTAAAGATAAATATGGTGTTGAACCTAAATTATTTTCATTTAATGAGTCGGATCTCGGAATAAATGTCAGGCAAACCGGTGAAGAGCATGCATTGCTTATTAAACAGCTAGGTGCATATTTTGCGTCCAGAGGAATAACAACCAAGATGCTGCTTGGAGATAATTCAGATGCAACAACATACGGATTTGTTGAGCCCGCACTTGATGACCCGGGAACACATCAATATATAGGAGCAGTTTCATTCCATTCTTGGCGGGGATGCGATAACTGGACCCTCTCAATCTGGGCTGACATTGCCAAACAGCTTAATGTTCCTTTACTGGTTGCCGAAGGCAGCAATGACGCAGCCGCATGGAGATACCCTGAAATTTTCCTCGAACCTTCATATGCGCTTGATGAAATAGATCTTTATGTAAGGATTTATTCGATCTGCCAGGCAAAATCTATTTTACAGTGGCAGCTGACATCTGACTATTCTGTTTTATCCGGCGGAAATATTTATGGTGAAAAAGGACCAATGAAACCAACCCAAAGATTTTTTGATCTTAAACAGCTTGGGTTAACTCCGAAAGGATCTTTTTATCTCCCAATTTCAGGTGAAGCATCTAATATAAGTTGTGTAGCATTTGGAGATATTAAAGACGGAATATACAGTATTAATATTGTGAACAATGGTGCCGCAAGAAAAGTTACTCTTAAAGGTATTCCGGACAGAAGTTAAAGAATTAAATTTGTATATAACAGATCAAAACCGGGGAATGGAAAAAGATAAATCCATTGATGTTAATAATGGTAATGCTGAATTTACTCTTGATTCTGCAAGCTTTACAACTTTGATTAATAAATAACGAAAAGGACTAAAAAGCATCTCGTTATTATTTTAGCACATAAATACATTCGGTACCGCTTTATACATCTATTTTATAAAATTGATTGCTTTATATCAGCAATTAAATCTTCAATATCTTCAATGCCGACTGAAAACCTTACTAAAGTATCTGTAACCCCTAATTTTTCTCTTTCATCCTTTGGCACTGATGCGTGGGTCATACTTGCCGGGTGACTTATTAAACTTTCAACTCCCCCTAAACTTTCGCCCAACGTAAAAATTTTTACATTCTTCAACAATTTTTTTGTAGTTTCCATATCTTTCAATTCGACAGAAACCATTCCGCCAAAACCCCGCATTTGTTTTTTTGCAAGCTCATATTGAGGATGAGATTTTAAACCCGGATAGAATACTTTTTTTATAAAATCAGATTTATTTAAAAACTCAGCAAGTTCAACCGCATTTTTATTGTGTCTTTCCATTCTAACTGCTAATGTTTTAGTTGAACGCAAAACTAACCAGCAGTCAAAGGGAGATGGAATTGCTCCCGCGGCATTTTGAATATACCTTAACCTGTTATGAATCTTATCATCATTAGTAATTAAAATTCCTCCGATTACATCGCTATGACCATTAATATATTTTGTTGAACTATGAAGGACAATATCAATTCCCATTGTCAATGGATTCTGAAAATATGGACTCATGAAAGTATTATCTACGATGCTGATTAAATTATTTTTCCTGCAGATCCCGGCAGCACCGGTTAAATCGGTTATATTCAGCATCGGGTTTGTCGGTGTCTCAAGAAAAACCATTTTAGTATTTTCTTTAATTGCATCCTTGATATTTTCCAACTTACTTGTATTCACCCATGAAAAATTTATCCCATAATCAGTCATAACCAATTCAAATAACCTGTAAGTTCCGCCGTAAACATTATTTGAAACTATTACATGGTCGCCTGCTTTTACCAGGCTCATTAATGCCTGAGTTGCAGCGACACCGGAACTGAAAGCAATCCCGAATTTTCCTTTTTCAAGCACTGCAATATTTTTTTCCAGAGATTCACGTGTTAAGTTTTGAGTCCTTCCGTATTCATAACCTTTATGTTTTCCTAATTCTTCCTGAGCATATGTAGAAGTCTGATAAATTGGTGTGATTACTGCGCCGGTTACAGGATCGGGTTTTTGTCCGGCATGAATAGCATCAGTTGAAAAGCCCATTTGCGCTCCGTTAACTAGTTTAAAAATTATATGAAAACAAAATTTCAGTTCAGGTACAAGAACAAGTTCAAGTTCAAGTACAAGTTCAAGAAGTATCAAGTTTTGTTCTTGAACTTGAACTTGAACTCTGATTACGAAATATCCGAATGTTCCAGGATGTCATACCTGGTAATTATATCTATTATCCTTCCATATTCGGAAACCAGGACGGCAGGTGATTTGCTTAAATATTTTTTAGCTGATTTGAGATCAGTTTCTTCGTCAATTACCGGGAAACTTTCATCCATAATATTTTCAACATTTGAATCCATCAAATCCGGATCTTCGATTAGCTTTGCCATCAATCTTCCCTCTCTTATGCTTCCGACCGATTTACCATCATTAATAACAGGTATTTGAGAGAAACCATTTTTATTTATTACTTCAAAGGCTTTTTTTATTTTGTCTTTTGCATTGATAAAGACTAATTCTTTGGAACCATTTTGCCTTTTAGCAACAGAGATATCGTTTAAAGATTTTATTTCCCTGGTGAGAAGTCTTTTCTCGCGCAGCCATTCATCACTATGAAATTTTGATAGATATCTTTCACCTGTATCACAAATTATAAAAACTATAACGGCATTTTCATCAAGCTCTTTTGCAGCCTGCAATGCTGCAAAGACTATGGTTCCAGTACTCCCGCCGCAAAAAATACCTTCCTGCCTGCACATCATCCGGGCATAGTTAAATGAATCCATGTCGGTAACATTTATTATCTTATCTATATATTGAAAATGAACATTTTTAGGGAGACAATCCTGCCCGATACCTTCGACCAGGTATGGATCGCCTTCGGTTAGTTTCCCTTCCTCTTTAAAAGTCTTAAAAATAGAGCCGTAAGGATCTGCCCCGATAACCTGAATATTTTTATTCATTTCCTTTAAATATTTTCCCACTCCGCTGATTGTACCCCCAGTTCCCAGACCGGCCACAAAATGAGTAATTTTACCTTCAGTCTGTTTCCAAATTTCAGGACCGGTAGTTCTGTAATGAATCTCAGGATTTGCAGGATTTGAATACTGGTACATAAACATGGAATTAGGTGTTTCTTCAGCTATTTTTGCTGCAACCGTTACATAATAATCAGGATGGTCTTTTCCGACAGCATTTGAAACAACAATTACATCTGAACCAAAAGCTTTTAAATAATTTATTTTTTCAGAGCTGACTTTATCAGTCACAACGAAAATAGTTTTATATCCCTTAACGGCACACGCCAGAGCAAGACCTATCCCGGTATTGCCGCTGGTGGCTTCAACAACGGTTCCACCCGGTTTAATTTCTCCTTTTTTTTCCGCAGCTTCAAGCATCGCAATACCAATCCGGTCTTTAACACTGCCGCCCGGATTTGCAGATTCCAGCTTACCGAAGATCTGCGGCTTTAATCCTTTATTTAAATGATTCAATTTTATAAGGGGAGTATTTCCGATTGCTTCTAATATATTATTCTTATAATCCATATTCTTTCCTTATATTTTCGATTACTTACAATATATTACACATTTTCATTTAATAAATTCTTAATCTGAATCATAATATTTTTTTTCAACTTAACTAATTCAAATTAGAAAAATTAAAAATGAAAACCCCTTAAAAACTCCTCTACATTATGTTTGTTTTTCCCCTCTTGCTGAAGTTCCCGTAAAGATAAAAAATTTTTTCCGCAGCCGACTATAAAATTAGATTTATCATGAAATATTTCCCCGGGCGAAAGATTTTTACCGGGGAGCTGTTCAATAATTTCCGATTGATATACTTTTATAAATTTATTATTAAGTTCAAAATATGCACCGGGATATGGAGAAAGTCCCCTGATAAGATTATGAATATCTTCTGCAGATTTATTCCAATCTATCCTGGCAATTTCTTTAGTAATTTTTGGTGCCGGTGTTGCAAGGCCATCATTTTGTTTTTGAAATTCAATATTTCCCTTTTCCAGCATATTTACGCGTATTTAAAACTACTTTTGCTCCCAGATCGCTCAGCTTATCATGCAAAGAGCCAAAATTATCTTCGGGATCAATTCCGATTTTCTCCTGTAAGATAACATTCCCGGTATCTACCTTTTCTTCAAGAGCGAAAGTAGTAACACCTGTTTCCTTTTCACCATTAATTAATGCCCATTGAATCGGAGCTGCTCCCCGAAATCTCGGCAAAAGTGAAGCGTGTAAATTAAAAGATATTTTAGAAGGAATATTAAAAACTTCTTTTGGTAAAATTCTAAAAGCAACTACAACAAAAACATCACTATTTAATTCTTTTAAATTCATTTATAAAATCCTGATTTTTTAATTTATCAGGCTGGAAAACCGGAAGATTGTTTTTCAGGGCAAATTCCTTAACAGCAGTGTATGAGACTTTTCTTCCGCGTCCTCTTTCTTTATCGGGAGCAGTAACTACCGCAACAACTTCATGCCTGCTTTCAATTAATATTTTCAAAGAAGGGAGAGCAAAATCCGGTGTTCCTAGAAACACTATTTTCATTTTAACTGGTAATTTATATCATCAGTAATCGGGTATTCAATATCAATTTCTCTGTTCTTAATTTTATTCAAAATATTTTTGAATTCTTTTTTTGCTTTATCATCGAAATAATCAATAAATAAAATCCCCTGGAGATGATCAAATTCATGCTGAAGTACGCGCGCAAGTAATTCATCTGCCTCGAGCACCTGCTCTTTCATATCCGAATCTAAATATTTTATGATAATTTTTTTTGGTCTTTCAACTTCATGCCGTACATCGGGAATGCTTAAACATCCTTCTTCAATAAATACTTTTTCTTCAGATCGAAAAGTTATCTCAGGGTTAATAACCGCCATAGGTTTATAATTTTCATATCCTTCAACAATAGAAATATCTATTACAAAAAGAGATTTATTAACTCCTACCTGGTTAGCCGCCAAACCGATACCGTTGGAATTTCTCATTGTATCAAACATATTTTTAATTAATTCTAATTGTTTTAAAGTCTACATCTTTAACATCGTCAACTTTTTTTCTTAAAATCTTATCACCATAGACCGTGACTGGTAGAATAGCCATTAAAACTCCTAATTATTATATCTATTATTCTATTTTATACTAAGGATTTGAAAAAAGCAAGAACTAAAATAAATAAAAAATGAAGGATAATAAAGGAAACGAACAAATAGAAAATATTGGCAGTTTTTCCAAAGATTACTTACAAAGGGAAACCAACATTTAATTGAATAACTGCGTTAAATCCTCCGGCTTCTATAAAATTATTCATTGTTTTTGAAGAACTTTCACTTTCTGTTAACTTAGTTCCATCACTTAATTGAAGTTCATCGATCGGAAAAAACTGTATAAGCAGCTAAGCCTTCAATTGAAATATATTCATCAATTAATTGAAGAATGAATCCCGTACCAATTGAATAACCTAATTTTGAATCGCTTTTATATTCTTTTATATCTGTCAGAGAGCCAGGTAAATTTTTAGTATTTGTAAAAGTAGCTTTATTAAAAAGAAGAGCTGCATCAATCACTTTCCAGCTTACAGCACCCGAAATTGAAGTTCCTACATCAAAACCCACTCCCCATGTGTTTAATCTAACTTTATAATTTGAATTCGATGATCCGAAAGAGGATATAATTTGAGCATCTTTACTTTCAACCAGAGACTGATAAAAACCTTTTGATGTTAAAATAAATCCCGTAATATGAGCCCGGAAAAAATTTATTCCGACACGGTATCCGGCAGCAGAGCCGAAATTACTCATCGGGGCATCTAATGAATCTTGATTTGTTTTATTATATTCGGCAACATAATTATTTAAACCATCGGGCTTATATTTCTGATAGCTGTATCCGCCAAATCCTCCTACAAAACCAAGACATCCAAAACCAAACGTTTGAGCATTTATAGATATCGAAAATAAAACAATGGCAAAAATTGAAGACTTAATCAAAAATTTAAGCATAGCACTTCTCATAAACACTAAAGAATAAATATAATGCACTAATCTTCTATAATATATGAATAATAAATCAATAATATTCAATCAATAAATACCCCTTAACAACTAAAGCTTATCTTCTCTGCTCATTGCAAACTTAAACAGAATTGCAGCAATAGCAATAAACATAACTAATGATAAAATATCTCCGCCTGCTCCAAGAGTTTGCGAGAATCCGGTATTTATTTTACTTAGAAATGAAATATCATTTCCCTGTGCATCTTTTCCGACTGTCCAACCAATCAAAATTGCAATTAAAATCCCGGTTAATGCCCCGCCCGCAATTAATCCCGAACTGAATAAAGCTCCCGGTCCGGTTTCCGATTCTTGGGCTGCGGATTTTTTTCTTCTATCGACAAACCATTTAACCAGCCCTCCGATGAAAATTGGACTAGTGGTTGACAAAGGAAAATAAGCTCCGACAGCAAATGCGAGTGAATTAACTCCCCCTAATTCCATAACAGCAGCAAGCGCCATTCCTGAAATTACCAAACCCCATGGTAAATTCTGACTCATTAATCCTTTTATTACTGTAGCCATTAAAGTTGCCTGCGGTGCGGGCAAAGGAGTAGGGTGATGCGGTGTAATTACACCAATACCGAGTGTATTTTCAAGGAGCAATAGTGTAAATCCTATAGCTACAACCGATGCCAGAACACCTATTATTAATCCGATCTGCTGCTTTAACGGAGTTGCTCCGACAAGAAATCCTGTTTTTAGATCTTGTGAAGTTGCTCCTGCATTAGCCGAAGCAATTGCTACTATCGAACCAACGACTAAAGCAATAGGCTGGTAATAATCGCCGGTCCAGCCAATTCCTACAAAAATTAAAGAAGTAGCCATTAAAGTTGCAATTGTCATCCCTGAAATAGGATTGGAAGATGAACCAATCAATCCTACTATTCTTGAAGATACAGTTACAAAGAAAAACCCGAAAATAACAACCATTATTGCAGATAGAAAATTAGTTGGGATAGTAGGAATTAATGCCATGAAAAAGACCAGTGCGATACTTCCCAAAACAACGTAAGGAATTGGAATATCCTTTTCTACCCTTGATTTTTCTGCATGAGAAGCTGATTTAGTTTCTTTAAGATCTTTAAATGAATCACGAAAAGCAGAAACTATTGTAGGCAAAGATTTAATCAAAGTAATTATTCCGCCGAAAGTAACAGCACCGGCACCGATATATCTGATGTAATTATTCCAAATTTCTGATGCTGACATTTCGGAAATTAATTTAGTCCCCGGTTTAACAACAGATGTCAAGCCGTCTCCGAAGATTGTTATTAAAGGAATTAAGAGCGAGCCAGGACAAAACTCCTCCTGCTACCATAATCCCCGAGATTTTTGGACCGATTATATATCCGACTCCTAAAAGTTCAGGTGTAATCTCCCCGTTTATTGTTCCATTGGGTAAAGCAGAATGTCTTCCGAAAATATGTTCAGGAACATCTTTCCATAACCCGAGTATCGACATAAGGAATTTATATAAGAAAGCAATTCCTAATCCGTAATAGACTTTTTTAGCAAGGTTTCCCCCCTTTTCACCTGCAATGAGAACATCGGCACAGGCAGTGCCTTCGGGATAAGGAAGCACTCCATGTTCCTTTACAATTAATGATCTCCTCAAAGGAATCATAAATAAAACCCCTAGAATACCACCGGCTAAAGCTAGTACAAATACCTGGAAATACTGGAAATAATCTCTTCCTCCGGGTAAAAACAGCAATGCAGGAATTGTAAACACAACGCCTGCCGCAACAGATTCTCCTGCAGAACCTATCGTTTGCACCATGTTATTTTCCAGAATAGTTGAATTTCCTATTTTCTTAAAAACAGCAATTGCCAATACAGCAATGGGTATTGAAGCGCTAACCGTTAAACCTACTTTTAATCCGAGATAAACGGATGCCGCACCGAATATAACTCCGAAAATTGCTCCGAGTATTACAGCTTTTAATGTAAATTCCGGTATGAAATCTTTTGGTGAAATATAAGGCTTGTATGAAGATGGAGTTGAATTGTTTTCTGCCATTAATTGATTCTCCTAGTTTGGAAAGGAAAAAATAAAAATAATAAGGAATATTTGAATAAAGGGGCTGAAATGCAAGTGTAAAGTCTAAAGTTAAAGCAAAAGGTTAAAAGTATCAATAAAATCTTTCTGGTTAATGATAAAGAGACAAAATTTTTACTTTAATTAGCTCTACGGTTTAGTGTGAATAATCCGAAATTCGAAATCAGGAATATCAATTCAGAATGTCATTTTCCTCATCCCGATATGGCAGATTGCAAAATCATATTTTACCGGGTCAAGAGGATCAAATAGCTTAAGATTTTCTGTAATCTCTTCCGCCATTTTCCAGCACACATTCTTTCTTTTTGTCAGCTTCAATTCTCTGCAGATCCTGGCAACATGAGTATCTACAGGGATAACCAGTTTATTCGCCGGGATCTCGCTCCATAAGCCAAAATCAAGATCATCTTTTCTTATCATCCATCTTAAAAATAAATTCATTCTTTTACAGGCGCTTCCACTCAACGGATCTGCAAACATAAATCTGCACCCGGGTGTAATTTTTTTATATTTTCGGAAAAATGAAGACAAAAAATAATTTGAAAATTCAGATAGAGGTGCTTTTAAATTTTTATCATTTTTATGCTGGAGGTAAAATTTCAGAAATAAATTTTTTAATGTTTCTTCTTTATTAAGAAGATAATTTAATTCTAAAAAAAATAACTGGATATCTTTGGAAGTATAAAATCTATGTATTGTTTTTCCGAAATAATCAGGCAATAATTTTTTATCCAGGTTTAAAATAAAATTATAAGGGTGCTCACCAAGTATTTTAAATAATGAATTAAGCGTATTTATTATTTGACGTACATTTCCATATGCAAACACCGAAGAAATAAACCCAATTATTTCTATATCATTTTCATTATTAAAATGGTGAAGAAACTGCAGCGGATCAGGTGAAATTTGAGACTTGTCAAATGCTTTATAATGGTAATCCAGTTTTTCTTTTAGTACAGAATTCTTCAATTTTTACAGGCTGCTTTGAATAATAAATATTACAATTCTAAAATTAAAGTATAATTTCAATAAATGATAACCGGCATGATTGATTAGGTTCTTAAAAAATTTCTAAAATTAATATTATACACTTCCTGGATAATAAATTCCTTTTCCATTTCTTAAATAATCAGGTGTGATTTACAATATATTCGATTTTGAATCTTTTGCTCCTGTTTTGAATCAAATTATCTTAAATTAGAGACTTATTCATAATAATAACCAGGAGCGGCAGCAATGATATTTAAGCTAATTCATTCAACTAATGGAACAGGGACTTTATCGTACTTGTCAGCGGATGAATTTTCAAAGGAAACCGCGTTTATTGATCCTGACTTTGAAGAGATCCGAAAGCTCCTTTTTATGGCGGAAGAGAAAGTTGAACGATTGCAGGGAGCATTCAAATAATGGCTGAATATTTTCTTATAGGAATAATTGCCTTTACAGTTTCTTTAATATCAGGAATGCTGGGTCTGGGAGGTGCAATTATGTTAATCCCGGCATATTTATATCTGCCTCCATTATTTGGGTTTAATGAACTAGGTATTAAAAGCATCTCCGGTATAACATCACTCCAGGTATTTGCAGCTTCTCTTTTCGGAATGTTATTTCACAGAAAGAAAAAGGCTTTCAATAAGTCTGTAGTGATTTCAGTCGGGATTCCAATAGTAATCAGTTCATTTGCAGGCGCTTATTTATCCGGATCGGTCAGCTCCAAACTGATAATAAGTATATTTGCTTCTATGGCAACCGCAGGTGCGGCATTAATAATATTTGCCAGAAAAACTGAAAATGAAAATCATGAGAATTTTAATGATTATAATAAATTTGCTGCAGTATTAATTGGAACTGTGGTCGGTTTCTTCGGAGGCGTGGCAGGTGCACCCGGGGCATTTCTTTTATCACCATTATTAATGATTATTCTGAAAATACCAATACGTATAACAATTGGTTCAACTTTAGGGATAGTGCTTCTTGCATCTTTAGCTACAAGCCTTGGTAAAATTACTTCCGGAATTGTACCGTTCGATTTAACATCTGCAGCAATTTTATTCTCAATTCCAGGTGTATATCTCGGAAGCAGTTTAAGTCATAAATTCACCACTTCGGCATTACGCTGGAGTCTGGCTTTTGTAATTGCATTAATGGGGCTAGATATGTGGTTTCAGATTCTATTTCAATAAAATATAAAGGATAATAATATATGAGTGCATCACAAATAATAATCTACGTTTTAGCTGCTTTAATAGTTTTTTTATTTGTAAGGAAAACATTAAACAAAAAGAAAATTAAACATTATAGTGTAGAAGAAATAAATGATAAGCTGAAAACTCATGCTGTTTTACTTCTTGATGTCAGAACTGATGCAGAAAGGAAAGCAAGAAATATTAAAGGCTCAATTCACATTCCGCTGAACCAGTTAAATACAAGATCGAACGAATTGAAAAAATATAAAGATAAAGAAATTGTCTGCTACTGCAGGTCGGGGAATAGAAGCCTTTCAGCCGCATTGTTGCTGCAAAAACAAGGCTTTAATTCAGCAAATTTAAGTGGAGGAATAGCCGCTTGGAACCATTAAAATCTCAAAATATGAGGAAATGGATAAAGAGGATTTTACCGGTGGTTCTTGGTGCCGCCGGCGGTTATCTTTACTATGCTTATATAGGATGTGTATCCGGCACATGTCCGATAACAGGTAATCCCTGGCTAAGCACTGGATACGGAGCATTAATGGGACTTGCGTTGATATCATGGAGAAAAAAGGAAAAAGAAACCGGTAATTGATTTAAGCAAAAAGTTCTCCCCTCAGGATGAAGGAGCTTCTTTAATTTTTTTATGATATTAAAATGGAGGTTTATTGTTTTTAATATTTGATCAATTGTTTTATTAATAATGCAGCGGCAATTGCAAATAAAGATGAGAGAAGAGTTCCGATTAATACATATTCTGCAAATTCTCTTTTATCAAGTTCCTTAAACCTGGTAAAACCTTTCGCTGCAATTATAAAGCCTATTGCACCGAACTGATTAAAAAGCACAAAGAATAGAATTAATATTCGTTCAAGCATCCCGATAACTCTTCCGGCGCTGTACTCTTTTTCATCAAACTCTCTCCCCTCTTTATCATTAATTTGCGGAATCAATGAAAGGGCTTCAAAAAAATATCTTATAATAAAGTTTACTTCATTTAGTAAAAACAAAAAGCCTGCTGTAACAATACTTATGGAGAACCAATTATGATTTTCAATTATTCCCCGGGGTAAAAAATATGCAGATAATTTCGCAATGAAATCGAGTAAACCCAGGTTGAATTTGATTGAAGTGATTCCTGAAGTAAATATCCCGGCAAAGATGGCAATTAATATTAATGACAAAAACCTTGTTAAATTTTTATAAGCATATATTTTTTCGATAAAATAAAGCAGGAGATTAATACCCACCAACAATAACATAAAAATTATTAAAGATATTCCCAGGTTAAATACCGATAAAAGCAACAGCTCCATTAGAGACAAGAAGAAGAATTTTTTTAATGTAACAGGCTTATCCCTGAATAGGAAAAATAACCTGGAAAACATCACAATATTTAAGATATAATAAAACTGCAATTATTTTAAGGATTGATTAAGGATACTTGAAATTTCATTTGTTAAATCGATTATTATTTTTAATGCACCGGCATCTATGCTTTTGTAAACAGCTTTGTCGCTTATTTTAAGCTTTTTGGCAATTTCCGCAACACTATAATTACCATATAAAAATACTAGAATATCCAACCTTGATTTTTTCCACCCGGCGGAAAGATGCGAAATTAAGAAAAGACTCTGCTTTATAATCTCTTTTGAAGCTAGTTCATCGTAATTAATAGTGAATAAAAAACCTGATTCCTTCAATTCATTTAGTCCGTTCCGTGCATTATAAAATGCCGGGCCATCCATACCGATAGCCTGCGCCTTGTTGATCTTTGTTGTTATATCTCCTGCTCCCAAAGAGAATCTTATTTTGAGAGGATGTACGGCTAAACTAATTTGCCAAATATGGCTGAAGATAAAATCGGCTTTATTATATACTGCTTGAAATTCGTCTCCCAGGGTTATTGTATACGGCGACAATAAGCTCTGACCGTTGTTTAATTTTTTGAAAACAGCATTTAATTCTGACTGGACTTTTGATCTCTGCGATATACTTTTGGAATTAACAATATCGCCGATCAGGACAATCTTTTTCATAGGCTCACAGATGATATTTTTAACTTTTCAAAAATAAGTTAAGCAGGGTTAAGATTCAACCGGATCGGTTGAATAAAGCAAATTCAACCATATTGGTTGAAAATAGAAGGTTCAACCGTAATGGTTGAAAATATTCCCGGCAATATTACAGGGAAGGAATATATTACCTGACCAGATTGATCATCTCTTTAATCGAATCATTGATGCCAACTACTACTGCACGAGCAATAACCGCATGACCGATGCTTACTTCATCAATATCCTTTAATTCCCTGAAGATTTTAATATTCTGGTAATTAAGACCATGCCCGGCATTTACTCCTAAACCGAGTTTTTTTGCATGTTTCACAGCAATCCTGATCCTTTCCAATTCATCGAACTGCTCTTCTTCGGAAACAGCATTAGCAAAAATGCCTGTATGTATCTCTATAAAATCTGATTCTATTTGTGCGGCTGCGTTGATCTGCTCTAAATCCGGTTCAATAAACAAAGAAACTTCAATATCGGAATTATGTAGATCAATAATAGAGTTTTTCAGAAGCTCTATATTATCAATAACGTTAATTCCCCCTTCGGTAGTAAGTTCCTCCCTTTTTTCAGGAACAATAGTTGAAAGTTCCGGCCCGACATCACATGCAATCCTAATAATTTCTTCAGTTGCTGCCATTTCCAGGTCCAGCTTTGTAGTAATAAGTTCACGAAGCAGCCTTACATCTCTTTCTTTAATGTGTCTCCTATCTTCTCTCAAATGAACAACAATTCCATCAACACCTGCTTGTTCTGCAATTAAAGCAACTGTAACAGGATCGGGCATATTTTCACCCCTAATGTTTCTTAAAGTAGCAATATGATCAACGTTTAATGAGAATCTCATTTTTACCCTCAAAAAATTTGTTTAAAGACATGAATTAAAGAGATAAAACCAATTCCATAATTATCAGCCCGGTATCTTAGGATTGAAATAAAATCAATACTAAACATAACACAAGCATGGGAAATAACACAATAGAAAATTGAGCGGGTCCTGTAAGCTAATACACCAAGTGCTAAGCCGGCTATTATTGCTCCAAATGCTTCAAGAACAGGTTTACCGTTATGCAGGATCAGGAAAGGGATCATCTGGATAAATATCGCGTAATATCCAAATTTTTCTTCGAGTCCAAAAAGCATGAATCCTCTCCAGATAAACTCCCATGCAGCAAGGTAAATAATAAGTCCGAATTCAAAAATAAAAAAAACATTCCAGGAATCAATTGTCGTTTTTAACTGCGGATATGCCGAGCTGAATTCCGGTAAAGCAGATGCAAACCATATTATGGGAAGCATTATGCCGAGAAATAGTAAAGAGATCTTCAGGCCCGCTCTATAATCTCCTATTTTTATTCCATAGTCCCTGATTTTTTCTTTCAGGATAAATCTGATTATAAGTACAGGCAGGATAAAAAAAGTAAAAAAATCACCAATAAACCAATAAAGGTATTCTATTAAGTAGATATGAGGATTATCCTGAAGACTATCGAATAAATTATATCTAAAAAATCTCCTTGAAGTATAATACCAGGAAATTGTCTGCAGGATAGCAACGGAAATAAAAATTATAAGAACCTTTCTATCCAGTTCTCTAATCTTTATGAAAAGAGTTTTCATCTCTTTAGTTAAAGAAAACCTATCTTTTTTCATCTTTTATAAATTTCATAGAAATAAAAAGATAAAATAAAGGACTTCAAATCTTAATAAAAGCTTAATAATAATTTAATTAGATTTTATTGTTGAAAATCTTGACAAAATTTCATAAGAATGTTATATTAGCACTCGCCTTTTGAGAGTGCTAATAAAAGTGCTAATAATATTAAATAATTATATCGGAGGTTAAAAAATGGCAAAAATAAATTTAAAACCGTTGGCAGATAGAGTAATTGTAAAGCCAATGGAAGCTGAAGAAAAAACCAAAGGTGGAATCATTCTGCCTGATACAGCTAAAGAAAAACCAATTGAAGGTACAATCATAGCTGTTGGACCTGGAAAAGTTTCTGAAGACGGGAAACAGGTCAAAATGGAAGTTAAAGAAGGAGATAAAGTATTGTATGGCAAATACAGCGGAACCGAAGTTACGGTT
The DNA here is from genome assembly GCA_963782475.1 of uncultured Bacteroidota bacterium. GTDB lineage: Bacteria > Bacteroidota > Ignavibacteria > Ignavibacteriales > Ignavibacteriaceae > CAVQBP01. Next base: position 1,254,428 of record CAWAJW010000015.1, on the reverse strand, counting down.
GAAGGTGAAGAATATTTGATCATGCGTGAGAGTGATATCTTTGCAATTATTGGTAAATAAATATAGAATATAAAAATATAGGAGGATTAATAATGTCATCTAAATTAATTGAATATGACACCGAAGCACGCTCTAAACTAAAAAAGGGTGTGGATAAGCTTGCAAATGCCGTTAAAGTAACATTAGGCCCCAAAGGCCGTAATGTTGTTTTGGAAAAAAAATTCGGTGCTCCAACTGTTACAAAAGATGGTGTATCAGTTGCTAAGGAAATCGAACTTGAAGATGCAACAGAAAATATGGGTGCACAAATGGTTCGCGAAGTTGCTTCCAAGACCAGTGATGTTGCCGGTGACGGAACTACAACAGCTACAGTATTAGCACAAGCAATTTATCGTGAAGGTCTAAAGAATGTGACTGCCGGAGCGAATCCAATGGATTTGAAGAGAGGAATTGATTTGGCAGTAAACAGTGTTGTTGAATATTTAAAATCTATCAGCCGCGACGTTGAAGGCAGAAATGAGATCGCACAGGTTGGTTCTATTTCTGCTAACAATGATAAATCTATAGGTGATTTAATTGCAGATGCGATGGAAAAAGTTGGTAAAGACGGTGTAATCACAGTTGAAGAAGCAAAAGGTACTGAAACTTCATTGGAAGTTGTTGAAGGTATGCAGTTTGACAGGGGTTATCTGTCCCCTTACTTTGTAACAAATACCGAAAGTATGGAAGCAATTCTTGAAGACCCTTATATCTTAATTCATGATAAAAAAATCTCTGCTATGAAAGATCTTCTACCGGTACTTGAAAAAGTTGCCCAGCAAGGAAAATCAATGTTAATAATTGCCGAAGATCTTGAAGGCGAAGCTCTTGCCACTTTAGTAGTTAACAAAATAAGAGGAACATTAAAAGTTGCAGCAGTAAAAGCACCTGGTTTCGGCGATAGAAGAAAAGCAATGCTGGAAGATGTTGCGGTATTGACCAACGGTACGGTCATTTCCGAAGAAAGAGGATTCAAGTTGGAAAATGCAACAATATCTTATCTTGGTTCAGCTAAAAAAGTTGTTATTGATAAAGATAATACTACGATTGTGGAAGGTGCCGGTAAAACCGATGATATCAAGAAAAGAATAAATGAAATTAAAGCCCAGATTGATAAAACTACTTCTGATTATGATAAAGAAAAGCTCCAGGAAAGATTGGCAAAATTATCCGGCGGTGTTGCAGTATTAAAGATAGGCGCTTCTACGGAAGTCGAAATGAAAGAAAAGAAAGCACGCGTTGAAGACGCTCTTCATGCAACCCGGGCGGCAGTTGAAGAAGGAATAGTTGCCGGCGGCGGTGTAGCATTTATAAGAGCCATTGCAGGGCTGGATAAAATCAAAGGAGATAATTTAGACCAAACCACAGGCGTAAAGATTATACAGAAAGCACTCGAAGAACCTTTAAGACAAATTGTTAATAACGCAGGAATAGAAGGCTCCGTTGTTTTGCAAAAGGTAAAAGAAGGTAAGGACGATTTCGGATTTAATGCTGCTACTGAAACTTATGAGAATCTGATAAAATCCGGTGTTATTGATCCTACAAAAGTAACAAGAACAGCACTTGAAAATGCTGCCTCAGTTGCTTCATTGCTTATTACAACCGAAGCAGTTGTATATGAGAAGAAAGAGAAAGAAGCTCCAATGCCTCCAATGCCGGGCGGCGGTATGGGTGATATGGGCGGTATGTATTAAAATATCATTCATAGGTAATTAAAATATAAAGGCGACCGGGTTAACTGGTCGCCTTTTTTTATTTATAGATATACAATTACATTTTATAAAACAGCAGAATAACAAAAGTCCAAAGCGTCATTTTCAAATAGAAGTGAAGCTTTTTCCTAAAGACCGATCAAACCCCATATAAAATAATTGCCGAACGGAAGAGCCTTTATAATCAAAAAGCAAGCTGATAGCTTAATTGAACCCCTCTAAAATTATCATAATTCATTTGAGGCATATAAACTGTTTGAGTTTTATCATGAACATCATTTGAAATAAAGAGAAGATCTATCTGCGTATATAACCAAACAGCAGCTAATGCTAAAATGGAAAAGTTTCTCTTGTGAAATGCCGAGTTGTAACTATTATATTTTGTTAAAATATTCTGTGGAACTGTCTGATCCATATATTCGTTATGCCTTTTATTAGTATCATAGATAAAATATATAGTTGAACCCAAAGTAACAGCAGTTAAGGAAACAAAAATCCATCCCTTTGCAGTATAACCCCGATGCAAATGACCCAACCCAGGGAATATTAGTGACTGCGCGATCGCCTGCTTTAAAATTTTCCTCAGAATTAATATTCCTCACATATTGAGGAACATATACCGTATCAGTTCTGGCTGCCGCTAATTTTCTTATTTCCACCTGTTCTTTGCGAAAATTATTCTTTATATCATTAAAAAAAGCGACTATTTTAGGAGATGTTTTAGATGAATCCAGGTTATAAGTAGAATCTAATTTTAAGATTTGTCTAAAGCTGTATCTTGCAGAATCGTCCTGGTTAATGGAGAAATGGGAAATTCCTTTCATTCTATATATTTCTTTCAAATTAGCCTTGCTTATGGTGTCTTTGCCTGCTAAAAGCTGGTTTGCCCTGTTAATAGCCTTCTGATATTCAAAAGATTCAAACTGCTTTTTTAAGATTTTTAACGAATCACCATTTATTTGAGAGAAAATATTAATAGATAAAAGAAATACTAATGTACATGTGAAAATGATCCAAATTTTCATAAAGAGCTTTGCAAGTGGTAATTTCTATATCGCTAGAAATTGAAGCTATAAAATAAATCAGTTTATCAATTATAACAAGCGATAAATAAAAAAAGTACAGTTTTTAGGATTGTATTATTCGGAAGGAGAGTCTTTCTGAAAATTATAAATATATTCGATTGTTTCCTTTGCATTTATTTTAATTGTGGTATCAACTTTACCATAATTAGGATTTGTAATAATTAAATGATAATAGCCCGGCATAAGAGCCAAAGGTTCTCTTAAAGGCGTTGTTCCGTATAATTTTCTGTTTATATAAATATTCCCCCATGGATTTATCTTACATTCCAGGCGGCCGACCATATTATTAAAGTTAATTGAAACAGAATCAATCCTATTTGATTGGATCTTTATTTTTTTTGAATATACGGGAAAATCAGGATGAACAAGCCTCATCTCATAATTTCCAGGCTTTAAGCTGATATTTTTCGAAAGAGGTGTTGTATCGATTTTTTCTTTACCGATATAAACATCAGCCCATGGAAGGCATTCAATGAAAAGCTGCCCGGGAATTGATGCGGAATTGACGTCCACAATTTTATTTGCCGCTTTTTGCGCTTCATTTTTTGTAACCTCCAAAGGGGCTAAATAATTCTCTTCTTTCTTAAAAAAATGTTCTTCAACATCACTATCATATTTGGGTTTATTATATGCATAAGAATTCTTTTTTGATATGATATCAGTCCGGAAATATAAAAAAGCAAAAACCGATATTAAAATGATAATCGGCAGTGTAATATATATTACTCTTTTACTTCTCCTCTTAAAATATATCTCTTTGGTAATCCTATTCTGAATTTCTTCTTCAACACCCAGCAGATTTAAAACTTCAGCGGCAGATTTTGCTCGGTTTCTAAGATTCTTCTGGAGCATGCTTTGCAGGGCCTGCTGAATATTTTCGGGAAGGTTTTTTATCTTATCAATAATTTGAGATACATTATAATTTAATACTTTATTGATGGTCTTACTGATATCTTCACCTAAAATAGGATTTTCATTGAAATATAATTCATATGAAACAATGCCTGCTGAAAAGATATCTGTCTGAGGAGTAAGCTCCTCACCTCTGATTTGTTCGGGAGACATGTAACTGGGAGTGCCTACAATAGAAGCTTTTTGAGTTAAAGCAGTATCATTAAGGACAAAAGCTAAACCGAAATCGGCTATTTTTAATTCAAGATTTGAATTCACGAGAATATTTTCCGGTTTAATATCTCTATGAATTATCCTGTTTTGATGAGCTACATGGAGGGCTTTCAATAATTGTATTAAAAGATAAGTCTTCTCATCTACAGAAAGGCTATTGAATTTAATTATTGCCCGAAGATTTCTGCTTTCAAAATATTCAAAAGATAAGTAAAAGAAATTCTGGTATGTCCCGAAATCTAAAACTTTAATAAGATTCGGATGATCTAGCTTTGCAAGTATTTTAGCTTCTCTTTTAAACCTGCCGAGTATTGTCTTATCTGAAAGTTCAGCAGTGTTAAGAGTTTTAAGGATTATTTTTTTCCCCAGGTAAATATGATTTGCAATATATACCGAAGTGTTAATGTCTTTCTTCAGACATTCAATAACCTCAAATTTCTCGAATAAAATTTCGGTCGAGATATTAGTCATTTACGTATACTTTGTTCTCTTCTTCTTGTTCTTTAAGTTTCAACTGAACCCATCTCACTGAAACACCTAATGATTTTGCCGTTGCTGTTCTGTTTCCGTCAAATTCCTTTAATCTTTTATTAAGTATTGATTTCTCTAATTCGCGAAGTGTCCCGCTGAAATTAACTTCATCATCATCTTCTTCAATAATTATATGCTCCGGCAGAAGCTTATTCGTATCACAAAGAATTAAAGCTCTCTGGATGACATTTTCAAGCTGCCTTACATTTCCGGGCCATGTATAGCTTTCTAATATTTTCATTACCTTTGATTCTATATGTATTTCCTCATTAGAATATTTTTTAATAAAATATTTAGTAAGCAGCGGAATATCTCCCTTTCTATCTCTTAGGGGAGGAATATTAATCGGGAATACATTAAGTCTATAGAATAAGTCCCGTCTAAATTTATCTTCTTTTACTAACTGCTGCAAATCTTTATTAGTAGCAGCAATAACTCTTGCATCAACTTTAATTACTTCTGTATCCCCTAATCTAATAATTTCTTTGTTTTGAAGCACTCGTAAAAGCTTAGCTTGGAGAGCAATAGAAATATCTGCAATTTCATCTAAAAAGAAAGTTCCGTTATGAGCAACTTCAAAAAGACCTTTTTTATCTGTATTTGCACCTGTAAATGCTCCTTTTTTATATCCGAATAATTCACTCTCAAGTAATGTGTCCGGGATGGAACCGCAGAATTGTGCTAAATATGGTTTATCACTTCTTAAACTTAAATTATGAATTGCTTTTGCAACAAGCTCTTTCCCCGTCCCGCTTTCTCCCAATAAAAGAACAGATGCATCCGTCCTTGCAACCTTATGAATTAATGCAGACATCTTTTTTATAGCTATACTATCCCCAATTAACTCAGATATTTGATTTGACGCCTGTATTTGATTTAAAAGAATTATATTTTCTTTTTGTAATTCCTGGTAGCTGATTATTTTATCAAGAGAAAGCGAAACCAGGTTAGAAAAGAAATCAAGGAAAATAAGATTTTCTTCAGTAAACTCTTTCCTGTTTATCCTGCTGTCCGCCAGAATTACACCCCAAACTTTTCTATTCCGGATTATAGGAACTCCCAAAACAGATTTAATATTATGTATCTGTATGCTCTCAAATTGTGAAACATTGGGATCGCTTTGAACATCATGATAAAGCATCGGTTCTTTTTTTTCAATCACCTGCTGTAAGATCCCAGACGAGAAGGTAGAGATATCATTTATATTTTCCTGTTCAATATTTCTAGCAGCTATTATAATGAATTTCTGATTTTCTTCATTATATTTTACAAAAAGACCGCGTTCTGCGTTAATAACCTTTATTATCAAATCGAGAGTTTCTTCAATTAAAGTATTTTCATATACTGCGTAATTTAAGGTCTGGCTTATCTGATAAAGAGTATCAAATTGTTCTTTAGTAATTAAACGAATATTTTCTATTTTTTCTGTGTTAGTGCCTATCATTTATCTCCAATATCTTTATTTTATATGAAATCTTCCGGGCTGAGATTTGTAGCTATCTAAAAATTTATCCACAACGGATACAGCCCAAAAATAATCACCTGTTAACACTGAAGTTGTATCTATCTACTAAACTTGTTTGAGTTGATGGTAAATTCTCCTGTGTATATATAGGCTGCGGATTAGTTGCATTATATATTTCTACTTTATATGTATATGGAAAACCGTTATTATACGGATTCCAGGTTAAAGTAACCGGCAGAGAAAGAGTATCGTTATTTGGCGATACTATATCAACTCCGCTTTTAATCACTCTCGCTACTTTATTGCTTCCGACTAAAAAATACCTGTTAAAAGTATCTACAACCCACAGATCAAAACCATAGCCAACAGTTTCATCCAGATTATTAACATTAAGTTTAGCAGTTGAGAATGTTCCCTGGTACGATTTACCCTGCAGCTCCAGTCCGCCGGTAAAATTCAAAATATCATTTTTCACAAATACCGAATCAATATCGTTATCGCTGTCGTTTATTTTCACCTTAAATACCAAGTTAGCCATTTGACTGGCTATAATATTTGATTGAGTTGATTGATTGCTGACCTCCGAATAAATTGAGTAACTATCCAAGGTCGGAATTTTATTTAAATTTACAATTGGTAATGATATTTCTGTATTATTTTTCCAATCGACAGTTATTGTATCGGAACTATATCCATCCTTCTGAAAAATCAATAACCCATTTTCCGGTTTAATATTGCTGATAATAAAATTTCCCGATGCATCTGTTTTAACTACAACTTTTCCGGGAATCCAGAAGACAGAAACATCGGCAATACCAACAAGGGGTGCGCTGATGGTCTGTACTGTCCCGTCAATTTGAGCCAATACGGGTTTAATTTGAACCAAATCTGATTTAGGTCCATTCGGATCTAAAGGGTTATCTCTAGGCGCATTACAGGAAAATGAAAAAAGTACTAAATAAGACAACAACAGATCAAAAATTAAACCCTTTTTGAACATCTTTTTCAAAAGAAATTTATTCCGGATAAAAAACTAAATTATTAGGAAAAAATAAAATAATTATCTTAAAATTAAAAAACAGTACGAATTTTATCTTTTCAATTTAATTATATACTTAACCTGATTAAATGTATTAATTGATGAATATTTAACTTATATCTTTTTAAATGTCGGTACAGATAAAATTTCAATTACTTTGTTTGCTTCGATAATTACTCCACTCAGTTTGTTACCAGTATACACCGAAGTATCTATATAGACGGCATTACTTTTTTCATCCAGAGTTACATTTTCCATACGGGTATGCCCCACCACCTGTAATTTACCTAAATTAATTAATTCATCCCTGGTCCATAAAATCCCATGTTCACTGGTGATGCTGCTGTTTACCACTTCACTTAAATGCTCTAAATTATCTAAATAATTTTTCCCAAGCTTTGATTTGTAATAAGCCGATATACCCGCATGAGATATAAAACAATCGTTTAAATTCAAGAATAAGCATGAATTTCTTATAAATTCCATATGCTCCGGAATTTTTTTGGCATTTTTTTCATATGAAGCAGTTGTTGTTTCGGAACCATTATAAATCCATGCGTTTCCCAAAATGCTGGAAGGCTGCTCAATAAAATACAAAAACATATAATCATGATTTCCAGGTGTAAATAATATTTTTTCGTTTTTTATGAATTCAACTACTTCAAAACTATACTTTCCCCTGTCTACCAGATCGCCGACAGAATAAATTTTAATTCCCGGATATTTATTTTTAATTACTTTAACAAGCTCTGTCAAAGTATAATAGCAACCATGAATATCCCCGATAACTGCAATCATCAAAGCCAAGTAATTGTGATTAAAAAAGAGTATATATCAATTTAATGAAAAAATATGCGAATTCTATATATTAACTAAAAGCATTATTGTTTTTACTTAATTTTTTCCGATTCATAATAAATTTTATTCATTATTTGCCTTTAAGAGAATAATCTTTTTTTGATAAAATTATTTGAAAATTAAACAGGTGTGATCGGGCTTTTACCTTCCAGAACATTTATTACATTTTTAGCAGCCAATTCAGCCATTGCATTCCTGGCATCTTCTGTTGCACTTCCAATGTGTGGAAGTAAAACAACGTTATTTAAGCTTAAAAGCTCAGGGTTAATTATTGGTTCATTTTCATATACATCTATTCCTGCAGCTAAAATCTTTCTTTTCTTAAGAATTTTTATTAATTCTTTCTCATCGATTATTTCACCTCGTGCTGTATTGATTAAAATCGATGTTTTTTTAAGCAGTTTTAGATTTTGTTTATTCAGTAAGTGAAAAGTTTTGCTGTTCAAAGGGAGATGCACAGATATAAAATCAGAATCTTTTAGAAGTTTATTGAGCGGTACTTTTTTAGCCCCGGTCTTTATTTCAAGTTCTTCTTTTTTAGATTTTGAACAATATGTTATGTTTGCGCCAAAAGCTTTAGCTCTTACAGCTGCCGCTGACCCGATCCTTCCGGCTCCCAGTATGCCGAAATTCTTATTTTTCAATTCTATACCCAGCAGCAATCTGGGTTTCCATCCTTTAAATTTTTTTGAGCGAATCAGCTTTTCTCCTTCTATTACCCTTCTTGCACAAACCAGAGCTAAAGCAATAGCAAGATCAGCTGTCGAATCGGTAAGAACATCAGGTGTGTTTGTAACTATTATATTTTTACTTTTTGCATATTCTACATCGATATTGTTAAAACCAACAGCATAATTGGCTATTATTTTGCACTGCTTCATTCTATCAATTACTTCTGAATTAATCTTATCGCTTAAAAGCGAAATTACGGCATTGGCATCCGAAACGTTTTTTACCAGTTCTTCTTTAGTTATCTTGGCATTCTTATTATAAACAACGATCTTATAATTCTTTTTATTTAAAAGATTAACTGCTATAACCGGGATTTGACCGGTAATAAATATTTTCTTCTTTATATTTGATTTATTTACCATGATTAACCGAATAAAAGTCTTACAATGAAGAGAGCACCCAGTATGCCAGCTACATCAGCTATTAAACCGGCCGGAACTGCATGACGAGTATTTCTAATATTCACAGCACCGAAATAGACGGCTAAAACATAAAAAGTTGTTTCAGTGCTGCCGAAAAAAGTAGAGGTTAAAATACCGATAAAAGAATCGGGTCCATGAACCGACATAATTTCCGCCATAATTCCCAGCGATCCGCTTCCGGATAGAGGTCTCATCAATGCCATTGGTAAAGCTTCTGCGGGCATCCCTATTAAATTAGTGACAGGTTTAAGGATATATATCAGCCAGTCCATTGCACCCCCCGCTCTGAATATTCCTATCGCCATCAGCATTGCAACCAGATACGGAATAATTTTAATGGCTATATTAAAACCCTCTTTCGCACCTTCAACAAATTCTTCATATACTTTAACTTTTTTAAATGCACCATAACCGATAAATGCTATTATTAAAAACGGGATTGCAATTGTGGAGAATATTTGGATTATATTCTTAAATAATTCAGGAGAGAGAAAGCTAAAAATTGATCCGAGAGATTTGCTTAAACCGGTAAAGAAGATAAGAATAAATAAGAGGACAACAGCAATAAGAATAAAGAATCCTTTTAAATTGCCGGCTAACCAGCTTCCGAACTCACCTTTTTTTATAGGGAATTTTTCCAGGGTTTTAGCGGAAATAATACCTGCGACAGTAGCACAGAAAGAACCAAACAACGAAGTACCGATAATAACAGCAGGTTCGGAGCTGCCTGCCGCTGCCCTTACTGCAATTGCAGTCGCTGGGATCAAAGTCATTCCTGCAGTATTTATTGCCAGGAAAGTAACCATTGCATTCGTTGCAGTTCCTTTGTTGGGATTCAGACTGTCAAGATCTTCCATAGCTTTCAAACCGAATGGTGTTGCAGCATTTCCAAGGCCGAGCATATTGGCAGAAATATTCATAATCATTGAGCCCATTGCCGGATGATCTGAAGGGACATCGGGAAACAATTTTTTGGTTATTGGCCGTAACCAGTTTGCGATAATTGCAATTAAACCTGCTTTTTCGGCAACTTTCATAACACCTAGCCAGAGCGCCATAATTCCTATTAAACCTAAAGCGATAGTAACTGCTGTTGATGCATTGTCTAAAGCCGAATTGGTTACATCTTTTAATTTTAAAAAAGAAACTTCTTCAAGAGTAATCCGTGATAAAGCGGTACTATCATTTATAAAATTATTTATTTCCAATGTTCCGGTTAAATCATCTTTATCCCCTGAAGCTCCTGCCATTTCTTGCCATATTTTAGGAAATGAATTATCAACTGTAAAAAAGATACTCTTTCTTTTTTGAAGTTTATTTATTGATATCTTTGCAGGAAAAACTAAATTCTTTTGAATGTCCGTATTATAAAGCGAATCGAAATCTTTTGATTTAATTTCGATATTTGTTAGATAGGTTTTCTCTTTATTCTGCAGATACGATTCATTAAAGTGAATAACAGCGGGCAGCGATTCTCCATTTCTAAATTTATTCTCGGTTTGATTTGTTATATCGGTTGTAATGGCGGCTCCAATCCCCAATATTAAAAGAGCCAGCCAAATATAATTCAGCATTAATCGGTCCCAGTTTTCTGAATTAATTTCTAAAGATGTATTTTTAAGATAAGATTTTTTAAATTTTTATTCTACTTGTTCGTCGAAAGCCAAAATCTCATCGGTATCAATTATTAATGCTTTATTCAGGGATAATAAATTTTCACTATCATCGGGATACTTTTTTGCATAATTTTTCTTTATTTCATCAAGGAGTTTCAGATCTTCAACTTTTTTTACAGCACCTGAAATAGAGATTGACATTAAACGAAACTTAATCACTGCAGGCTGATCATTTAATGTTTCATTTTTTAAGATTATAAAGCTTCCGTTAAAATCTAAATTGATATCTTCATATATTTCACTCTCGTTGTTAAAGAAGACATATATATTTTTATCAAGATATAAAAACGTCGTTGCTGTTTGAACCACTTTTTCATTTTTCAAAGTAACAGCAAGAACTCCGACATAGTTCACATTTAATTCTTTTTCAATTAATTCCAAATCTCTAATTTGAAATGTTTTTTTCATATAACGTCCAATAAAATTTATCGAAATTATTTTTAATTTTTAACGCACGAGCCATCGACAGCAAAATAGCATTCCCTGCAATGTTCTAAGTTTTTTGGAAAATTTTTATTCCTCAATTCATTTACCAGTATCCCAATTCCCGAACCAAACTGATTTATCTCTTTTTTGTTTATAATTTCAGAAATAAATTCGTCAGGATGTTTTACAAATAAAAGTCTTAATTCAATAATATCAAAATTTGGGAATAGATTACTTGCAATATATGAATAAAATTTTAATTGATTGATATATGCCCTCACTCTTCCGGAAATCTCACTTTTTGTGATATTATCTGTTTTATAATCAACAATTATTATTTTGTTATTGTCAAATATTATCTTATCAATTATACCATAAAGGAAATAATTGCTTTCTTTAATATAAATCTCGAATTCATTTTTATACTTCTGCTTCTTTTTTAATTCAGAGAAGATGCGTGAAGCATAAAATATTTTCAGATCATCAACAATTTCTTTTTTTAAATTCGATATCAATTCCTTATCATGCTGAAGAAATGAAATTTCATTATTTAGCTGCTCCCCGGTAAATTCATCAATTTTTTCAATAGGCAGTTCATTCTGTAAAACCGCATGAACAATTCTTCCTTTTACATCTGCAAATGAAGGATGGGATGTTTCTTCTAAATTTTCTTTGCTGCCGGGTTTAATGTCCCCGGGTTCAGGATCAAAATCTTCGTTTACGGAAAATTCAAAATAAGTATTTTCCCCGCTCCTCAGCCAATTTTTATATTGATTGAAAATAGGAGAGAACCCGTATTCATATGTCAGCTGATATTTCAAAGGGCATTGCTTAAAAACTGAAACTTTTGTTGCCGAAATAACTTCGTTTTCTGTCTTATCCTTAATTTCGCTGATAATAATCTTTTCTTTTTTTTCGCTTCCGGTTTTTTCATCAATAATCTTTTTAAAATCTTCAATCTTTTTTACAACCGGTATCGATAAAGATATCTCTTTTACAATATTGAAATATTCGTTTTCATTTCTCTTTAAAAATTTCAAATTCTCATTTAAAGTAATAGCCGGCTGAATAAGATTTATATCAAATACTTCCGATAATAACCCCATAAACGAATCTTTCGGATAATAGAGCTTTTCTTCAGAAGAAATAAACAAATAGTTTTTTGCCCTTGTTATCCCGACATAAAATAATCTTTTTAATTCAGCAATATTTTTCTTAAATGAAATATAATTTGCTGCCCCAATAATAGGTGCAGATTTATATTCTGAGAAATAATTTTCATTTACCGGAACTTTGGAGAGTAATCCAAAATTTTTATCAACCGAAACCATCTTGGATCTGACCCCGTTTGATTTGCTTGTATCATCACTTTTAAATAAAAAAACCGCCGGGAATTCAAGCCCTTTAGCCTGGTGAAGAGTCATTATTTTAACGGATCCGCCAGGCCCAGTTTGTAAGTTCGGTTCTTCTGTTACAGCCGCCTGAGCTTCATCTTCTAAACTTTCAATAGAATTTTTCAAAAAGTCTACATAATCGTAGAGAGTATTAAATCCTTTCGAAGAAAAATTAATTGTGAGCTTTATCAGCTTTTCAACATTTGCAATTTCCTGTATTCCGTTTGCTTGAGCAGCAAGCACTGCAAGCATATCGGATTCTTTTAAAATCTTTCTTAGAAGCAGCGGAATTTCAATATTATTTATGAGTGATAGATTCCCGGAAATTTTTCGGGCAATATTTTTAAAGCCGATATTTTTTTCAGAATAAATCAGGAGTTTATTCCAAAAGTTCTCTCCTTTTTCAAGTGAAATTTCAAATATTTCCGAATCGGAGACTGAAAAAAAAGGTGAACGTAAAATACCTATTAATGCAGTGCTATTATTAAAATCTAAAAGGAAAGAAAAATAATTAAATATATCATAGACTATTTGCTTTTGATAAAATCCTTTCCCACCGATAATTGAAAAGGGAATTTTGTATTTGACGAAAGTTTTCTCGAGCTCACTGAAGTTTTTTCTTTTACGGCTTAGAACCGCAATATCACTCCAGGTAAGCTTATTCTCCGCTTTACTATCATAAACTAAATTTAATATTCGTTTTGAAATTAATTCGGCTTCATAATTTTCTTCAGAAATTGAGCTGATATTTTCTTCCCCCTTTGCAGCTAATAATATTTCAACTTTCCCGGCAAAATTATCATCCCTTGCACAAATTAGATCGGAATGCTCAACTTCATTAAAAAGATTTGTTCCGGATGCGGCAAATGATGGTGAAATATTAAATAAATTTCTAAACAGGTAATTTGTAAAAACACAGAGATTCGGCGCCATCCTGAAACTTTCGGGAAGAGACAGAATGTTTTGATTTCCGCTGGTCTTTTCAATCTCCCTTTTTGTTTGAAAAAAAACTTCAAGTTCAGCATCGCGAAACATATAAATGCTTTGCTTTTCATCTCCCACAACAAATAAGTTCCCTTTTTTCAGATAATCTAAAATCGGCAGAAATATTTGATACTGCACTTCATTTGTATCCTGGTATTCATCTATCATTATATATTGAAATTTATCCGATAAGGCTTTGCGTATAGTCTCTTTTTTTAATAGTTCATATGAGATTAAAAGAATATCTTCAAAATCCAGATAGCCGTTTTCTTCCTTTTTTGAGTTATATAATTCAAGGGTTTTTTCGAAGAAATAAATCAGCTCTTTACCAAATCGGGCCAATTCAAGTTCAATTTCAGTGTGATTTTTATCTGTTATAAAATATTTTAATTCTTCGAAAAAGTTTTCGATAAATAAGCATTCCCGTTCCAGTCCCTCAGCATTTTTTAAATATCCGGTTTTTTTAATAGTATTTTTCCCGGTGCACATTTCATTTTTAAGATCATTTAAAAGTATAAGAATATATTCGATATCATCCTCTCCCGATAGCTGCAGTAAAATTTTATTGACATTTAAAGCAGTAGAATTCCCGGGCTTTTCAGAAAGAACTGCATCATTAATTCTTTTTGCCGCCGCGAATATTTCCGATTTTTTTTTATTAACAGATGAACCGAATAAAATATTTGAAGCTGTTTCTAAAAACTTGGAATGAAAGATTTCCGCAATTTTTTCTTCAGGATATTTATAGATTTTTTCATTTACTGCGGCAGTACTTTTCCTGTTTTTGATTAATTGCTTAAGCTCCCTGGCAAAAAAAGATTTGGATGAAAATATTCTCACAAGATATTTCAGCCTTTTTTCATCTTCACTTCTTAGTAAAGATTTTTTAATTACTTCCTCAACAGCAAGTTCAATCAGTTCATTGGACAGCTGTTCTTCGATAGGGATAAAATTAGCGTCAATCCCGGCTTCAACCGGGTTTTCTTTCAGTATATCGATACAAAAAGAATGGATTGTAGAAATGTTTGCCGAAACCAGCTGCCGTCTCAGGTTTTCCAGTTTTTTTAGCAATTGTTCATCGGCTGATGAATTTATTTTCTCCTCGATCTGTTCTGCTATTTTTTTATAAAGCTCACCGGCTGCTTTATCGGTAAATGTAATTGCTGCAATATTTCTTAAGGAAATATTCTCATTTAAAGCTATTTCAAGGTATCGTTTCGATAATACAAATGTTTTCCCGGAACCTGCATTTGCAGTAAGCGAGGTATGGTTTCGATAATTCAAAGCTTTAAGCTGATGAGGGGTTAAAGATATCATTTTTTCTATGCCTGAGAGCTTTTAGGAACCTGCAGCTGGAAGGTTGTCCCTTTTTCAGAAGATTCCAAAAGAAATATTTTTCCATTAATACTTTCCAAAAACCTTTTGGCTAATTTAAGACCCAGGCCCATTCCTTTTTCTTTCGTCGTAAAATTTGCTTCAAATATTTTTTCTTTTGATTCTTCCGGGATCCCTTTACCATTATCTTTCAGATTAATAATAAAGCTATCTTCTTCTTGTTTTGCGGTAATATCAATAATAGTTGCTGAAGCCTGAATTGAATTCCTCACTAAATTAATAAATAATCTTCTCAATTGTGTTTTGTCTGCTTCCACAACAGCAGAATTTAATTCAGTACTTATATTAATTTTCACTTTTTCTTCGGCAAAAAGATTAGCAGTTTCATTAATAATATTCAATATATCGAGAGTCTCCAGTTTTAAGGAAGGCATCTTGGCAAAGCGTGAAAATTCGGAAGCAATTAAGCTTAAATTTTCAATCTGGTTTAAAATTGTTGATGAAACTTTTTCAAAAATCGAATCGAAATTTTTAGTTTTATCTTTATAAGAAATTATTAATTGCTGAACAGCAAGCTTCATAGGAGTTAAAGGATTTTTTATTTCATGTGCAACCTGCTTTGCCATTTCCTTCCAGGCATTCTCTCTTTCCATTTCACGTAATTTCAACCTGGTTTTTACGAAGCTCTGTTGTCATTATATTGAAACTCTGGAACAACTCTCTCATTTCACCTTTTTCTTTATTATCAAGCTCGATATTTAAATCACCATGAGCAACGGAGTCGGTGGCTTTTGTCAATCTTCTCACGGGAGAAGATATCCTGTTTGCCAGTATTGTACTAATTAAAATGATAACTATTGCTGCAAATGAATAAATCCCGAAGAGGAATACATCAATATCAATAGTAGAAAATATAAGCTGGACTTTATTAAAAGCATCATTTACACCGATAATAAAATCCTTCCCTTCAATATTAACTTTTTTGTAAAAAGCATTGTAGGTATAATTTTCTATCTTTTCTTTCGTCAAATATTCCCTATAAGTAAGGTAGTATAAATTATAATATGCCTGTGGATTTAAACGGTAATCGAATAATCCTGAATTATAATACTGTTCTTTTGAAGAATACACCTGATTGGTAAATTCATAAACTGAGAAAGAAATATTAAGCTCTTTCCCGGCATAATAAAATGCATCAGAATAATTTAATTGGGGATTTTCCCTCATTAAATAACTGACCTGATTAACAATATAATCTGACCTCTCGCTTAATTCTTCAAAAACAGCAGATTCGCTCCTTTGGTCTACAATCTGGCGGTTATAAACAGCAAGGATAATTACGGGTAAAATCGAAACGGATAAAAATGCAATCAGCAGTTGAATTCGAAAGCTGTACTTAAACTTCTTAATATTAGCAAAAAACAATACAAAGAAGAGACATATTATAATCAGTGAGTGGAGTATAAAAATTTTAAAGAAATTAAAAAGATTCCATGAAATATCCTTTTCCCTTAAGGCAACAGCAGTAATTTTTGATTGGCTGTCTGAACTCGTTTTTAAAAGGTATGTATAATAAGTTTCGCCGCTTAAAGAGAGCCTCAGCCAGGCATCATTATTTCTTCTGAATTTTTTATTCAGAATTGGTTCGACTTCTTCAGTGGAAGGGTAAATATCTCCGAATACTTTTGTAAGCTTGTTGTCAGAAAATTGAAATATTTTCAGCTGATTTACATCTATAACATTATTCAGATAATTTCTTTTCGACTCGAGGAATTCCGGGATATTATTATTAATAAATTCTTCTTCATTTAACTCAACTGCTGCGGAGATATACCCTGCCTGGATGCTGTCTTTTGCAAACGGAATAAAGCCCAGCAGCACATTTATATTTCCACCGTTATAATTATTATATTCGCCGATGTAAGGCCTGCCGGTAATCCCCGAAGAATCAAACATAGATTTTACGGTATGCAAATTTAAACTGTCAAAATCCGGCTTCTCCAGCCCTACCGAAAAAGATCCAAGCAATGCACCAGAATTATTTAAAATATCAATTGATGAATTAATAGATTCTTTCTGCAGAGAACTATTTGCCCATATAATAAAAGCAATGGCATCATAATTAATATTGCTGTTTGAAAGTGCATTTTGAATTTGAGTATTTCTGACTGCGTGGGAAAGAGTTTCATTAATCAAAAAACGGAAAAGATTGTTATTAGGCCTGTTCATTTCCAAAGCGGTTGTTTTCAACGATTCCTTTTCGAGTTTTAGATTAAAAAAATTAAGAAGAGTTATTGCTATTATCGATGCAGCTAAAGTTGAATAAACAAAATTATAAACAGAATTAATTTTTATAAATGCAGTATGATAGAACAGAATAAAAATTAATGTGACAAAAATTATGCTCAGTACAGGTGTAAGAAGAGGCTCATTCTGGACAATAATGAAAATAATCCCGGCTATTTGAAAGAAAATGAAAATAAATATAAATCTCGTATTTAGAATCTCTTCTTTTTGAAGAATAAAAGAAAGGGATTGCAATAAATAAAAAGCAGATAAGGAATATTACCGAGCTTAATCCAAGCATTAATAAATTTATATTCATTGCAAATGCAGGTAAATTGGGTATGATGTTCGGTTCTTTGAAATATCTTAAAGTTGAATCAAAAATAACTGATTTTAATGCAGCAGTTAAACCACGCAGAGTTAGAAAAAAAATTATTGAGATGGGAATCAGTATTAATATAATATGCTGTAAAATTTTCTCTTCCCGTTCTTTTTAATTTTTCTTCGATGTAACCGGATAAATATCGAAATGCCTGGATACTGATAATAAGAAGAAATAAGTTGGAGATAAAAAATTCTATAGGCGATTTAACTATTCCGCCCCCAAATGCAGAAGAAAAATAAGAGGGATCGGTTAACGTTCCCTGGATTATATTTGACGGGAACCCGATAAAGAAAAGTATCACCCGGAACAATACGCAATAGAAAATAATAATAGAAAATTTCAGAAGACGTGATTTTATTAATTTGAATTTTCTTCTAAATCCCAATGCTATAAAAATTAATGCAGTTACAGCAAGAATAGATTGCAGCTCTTCTATAAAATCATCAACTGAACTTACAGATATGCTTACTGACGGTTTAATAAAAGTAACAACTGCAATTTTATTATTTTTATTATTTAATAATTCGAATGAAAAATTAGTGCTGTCATGTATTAACTGAGCCGATGAACCGTAATTAATAGTAAACTGGGTTAAATATAAATCTGAAAGCGTTTTTGAGAAATTAATATCTGCATAATAAGGATTCTGAAGAGAATATTTTTTTTCAAACGGTCTGCTTACTATAAAATAAAAAAGATCATTTTGTACTGAAAGAGTATCCGTATACGAGAGGTAAATATCCAGTGAAGAATTGTAAAAATAAACTTCTCCAGCCGGGTAGTTCAACGGGAAAATATCATATTGCGGAACAGCAATATTTTCATTCCAGGCAATCAACCTTCCGTTAGGTGCTACAACTTCTACTGAATAGCTGCTGAATTCTTCTGAGTTAACCAGTCTTACTAAGGAACCATAAGAATTTTTTCCCGATTTCAGGGTATCCGCAAGATTATTTTTTAATTCTTCCGCGGTTCTCAAAAGGTTGTTTTCTTTTTCCCGATATAAATCTTTTACAGAAGATTCGATTGATTTATTCTTTTCTTTTCGTTCTACTTTCCAATTATTTGATATATTAGATTCAAGATATGGTTTGATAAAAAGAGAGAGAACAAGGAGTAAAAAAATAAAAAAGACGATAGCAAAAAATCTCCTATCGCCTGCAAAATTTTTATAAGTTTTTTCAAGCATTAATTAATAGTTATCTGAGTTATTTTCCAGGTGTCGCCCACTTCCTTTAAAGAGATATAAACATTTGCCGAATCTTTTTTCCCCCGGAAATAATATCTGTAAACTCCTGTTGCATACGGCATATTTCCATTTGTTTGAATGCTTTGAAAATGGAATGAAGTAACTTTATATATATTAAAAAAATCTTCCAATACATAAAAAGCCTGGTTGGAGCTATAGTAACCGCTTATCCCGTTTGCTAAGCTTAAATAAGTTTGTGAGTTCAAATAATTGGAAATTTCAGAAACGCTTCCGGAAGATATCCCCGCCTCAATCCTATTAAGGATAGAGCTGGCTATATTGTTTTGCTCCTTATTTTCAATATTGCTTTTATTTAAAAAATTCTGCTGGGCAAAAGAAATATTGCTGATCAGAAAAATAAATCCTGCAAAAAATATTATAAGATTCTTTTTCTTTGTCATTGGTAGCTTAAATTTAACTAATAAATAATTATAAATCTATAATTTTACATTCTGCAAGTAAATACAAAAATAACTTATAAAATATTTAACCGTCTTTATCAAAAATTATGGCAGCATATAAATTGCTCCATGCTGCCATCTTAAATATTCTATCTATTTCCATGTATTTATTTTCTATTCCTTGTTAAAGGTCCTCTGGCTTTATGATTTGCATTTGTTTTCATCATGGGTTCGCCTTTAATTAATTGGAATGACCAGTCAAAGATAACCCTGTTTCCGGAAATACCTGCTACCCTGACCTTTGCATAATGGTTATCATATGTCCAGATAACATAAGTATGACCAACCTTTGCAGCTGCACTGCCGCTCGGCGACCAGCCTGAATTAGGAGCGAAGGGAATATCATAAATATCCTGTGTGGGACCCATATCTTGAATTTCAGTATCATTATAAACATCAAGATAATATTGACCGTTATAGTAGTCTACAAAGAAATCTGCTGAATTATCATAGAACGGTACAACGTCATAGCTTGTAAAAGAGAAACCGGAATTATCAGGATTATATAAAGTATCAAATATTGCTTCATTAAATCCTTCCGGTCTTGGTGCAGAATAAACTGCATCATAGCTCAAATCACTTTCATTACCATTATAGTCATATGCTGTTACAGCGTAATAATATTTATTCCCGTTTACCGCATCCCTGTCCACAAAATATTCATAAGAGGATGTACCGATATATTCATACTTTCCATCGTATGTATCGCTGTAATAAATATTGTAGCCTTTAACATCGCTTTCCCTGTTTTGATTCCAGGTAATTTCGGCCATATTATCACCGATTGTACACCACAAGACCGGTCGGCGGCGATGGCGGCTGGTTATCATAATTATGATGATAAGGGTCATTTATCCCGCAGGAAATTAATATAAATGACATCATCAACGAAATGTATATTTTTATTTTCATCATTGCCGGTCTCCTTTTTAGTTATAAGAACTCTAATTCATAAAGACCAAAACAATGCCACTTAAAAGATTTATTTTTTGAATTTTAATGAAATATATTATTGTTAAATGTCTCTTTAATTATACAGTTTTGTACAGTTTAATAAGTAATATTAAAGAACCAGAAATAACGATTTTGATTCTAATTCTAATTGTTTTCTATATAGTTACCTGCTAAATAAATTTCTTGTGGTGTCACTTTAATTGTTTTTTAAATACTTAAGAAGATGAAAAAGATCCGGAAGCTTTTAAAGAGATGCGGCTCATTTAAAAATTAATGAGGGAATTGAAAGTTTGATAGTAATTAATCCTTTATTTAACTTGTTATATAATAATTATTTCCCTCAATTTAATCCAAAAGCAATAATTTTCTTTACAATGGAAAAAATCTTTAAAAGCAAAAATTTGTGGGCAGTCATTCTTGGTGGTTCGAGCGGCCTTGGGTTAGCAGCAGGAAAGAAATTAGCTCATCACGGGATGAACATCTGCATAGTATACCGCAGCCGTAAATCAGAAATGAATGAAATCCAAAAAAATTTTGATGATATTATTTTAGAAAAAGTGAGGTTTATTCCATTTAATGAGGATGCATTGCAGCCGGGAAAAAGGATGCAAATTATATCGGAATTAAAAAAAGAAATTTCGGCTGAAGGAAAAGTGAAGGTTTTAATTCATAGTATTGCAAAAGGAAATTTAAAGCCGATGGTTTCTGAAGACCGGCCTGCTTTAAAAAATGAGGATTTCCATTTAACTATTGAAGCTATGGCAGTCAGCCTGTATGATTGGACAAAAGACTTATTCGAAAATAAATTATTTTCAGCTGATGCCAGGATAATCAGCTTTACCAGTGAAGGGAATAAAAAGGCATTGAAAAATTATGCTGCAGTTTCGGCATCAAAAGCTGTACTTGAATCTATTACGCGTAATATTGCTTTGGAGTTTGCCCCTTTTGGAATAAGAGCTAATTGCATTCAGGCAGGCATTACAGATACAAATTCATTCCGCATGATACCTGGAAATGAAAAGCTAAAAGAATATGCACTTATGCGTAATCCATTTAAAAGATTAACCCGGCCTGAAGATACAGCAAATGCCGTATATTTATTATGCCTCGATGAAGCTGCATGGATAAACGGAGCGATCATACCTGTTAATGGCGGTGAACATCTTTCTTAATATTATGACAAAAGAAAAAATTATTTCATTACTCCCTTATTCCGATCCGTTTTTATTTGTCGATTCTATTATTGAAGTAAATGAAAATTCCATTACAGGCGAATACAGGTATAAAGAAGATGAATATTTTTATAAAGGACATTTTTCGAAATTGAATGGAGCATCTAAAAAATACCCTGTTACTCCGGGAGTTATTTTGATTGAAACCATGGCGCAGATTGGATTAGTTTGTTTCGGAATTTATCTAATCAAAGATGAACCTTTAAAATATGAAGAGACAAAAATTGCAATGGTATCGGCACAGGTTGATTTTTTTCTCCCGGTTTTTCCAGGTGAAACAGTCAAAGTAATTTCTAACAAAATTTATTTCAGGTTCGGCAAATTAAAATGCAATGTTGAAATGAGGAATTCGAACGGAAATATAGTCTGTAAAGGAATAATTTCGGGAATGCTGGGGCTGCCTCATGAAAAAAAATAGAGTGGTTATAACAGGTATCGGTGTCGCCGCTCCTAACGGT
The DNA here is from genome assembly GCA_963782475.1 of uncultured Bacteroidota bacterium. GTDB lineage: Bacteria > Bacteroidota > Ignavibacteria > Ignavibacteriales > Ignavibacteriaceae > CAVQBP01. The sequence continues at coordinate 1,232,580 of CAWAJW010000015.1, read as the reverse complement.
GTCGGAATCTTAAATTTTAAAGATGCTATTAAAAAAGGTAAATCGGGAATAAAATTCTTAAAAGAACTTGAAGATTTAAATTTCTCATGCTGTATTGGAGGAATACCTCCTGTGGATGAAGATTTAATCAGGAAATATTTTACATCTTTACAGTTAAAAAATTTCAGCAGTTCCGGGATAGTATACGGCTGTATCGCCGGGATTGATGCATGGAATGATGCAGGCCTGCAAATCAATTCCGCGGCACCTGACTGGGACAGCGGATTAATATTCGGGACAGCCTCCTCCGGTGTTGATAAAATGCATGAAGCTTTTTATAAAATTGATGAGAAACAGGTACGAAGGTTAGGAAGCAATGCATTGATTCAAACAATGACAAGCGGAGTAAGCGCATATTTAAACGGGATGATCGGATTCGGAAACCAGGTCACTACAAATTCATCTGCATGTTCTACAGGAACAGAAGCAATTTTAATGGCTTATGAAAGAATTAAATCGGGAAAAGCCAAACGAATGCTTGCAGGAAGTACATGCGACCATGGACCTTATGTATGGGGAGGATTTGATGCTATGAAAGTAATGACATACAAATTCAATGATTCTCCTGAAAAAGGTTCAAGGCCAATGAGTGAAACAGCCTCAGGATTTGTTCCAGGAAGCGGCGCGGCTGCATTGGTTCTTGAACAGCTTGAAAGTGCATTGGAAAGAGATGCCGAAATTCACGCTGAAGTTTTAGGAGGAGCTGTGAATTCCGGAGGACAAAGAAATGACGGAACTATTACCGCGCCGAATTCAACAGCTGTTCAAAAATGCATTAAAGAAGCTGTTATAAATTCAGAAATAGATTCGAAAGATATAGATGCAATCGACGGTCATCTAACTTCAACCTCAAAAGATCCTCTCGAAATAAAAAACTGGACAGAAGCGCTGCGGAGAAAAGGGAGTAATTTCCCTTATATCAATTCTTTAAAATCAATGACAGGACATTGTTTAAGTGCGTCAGGCGCTATAGAATCCGCTGCTGTCATTTTGGAACTTGCCGGAGAGTTCTTATATCCTTCCATAAACTGCGAAGATATTCATCCGGAAATAAATTCATTAATTGATAAGGAAAAAATTCCCCAGACTGTTTTATTTCCGGAAAAATTAAATATTATAGCTAAAGCAAGTTTTGGCTTCGGGGATGTGAATGCATGCATTATATTTAAAAAATTTATACGGGATAATAATAAATAAGTATAAAAATTATGAACAAGCAAAATTTAATTGATAAATTAAAAACCATAGTAAAACCTTATGTCCAGGATGAAAAAGCCCTGGCTAATATTTCCGAGGAAACTGATTTTATTAACGACTTGAAGATTAATTCAATGAACCTGGTGGATATTGTTCTTGATATTGAGAAGGAATTCAATATTGAAATAGATAACGAATCGATGGAAAAAATGCTTAATGTTAAAGCAGCAATGGAAATAATTGATTCCAAGGTTAACCGGAAATGATAGGTAATGATATTATTGATATTGCCGAAGCCTCCAAAATTAATTGGAGAAGAAAAGGCTTTCTTAAAAAAATATTGAATGAAGATGAGCAGTATTCAATTTTAAATTCGGATAATCCCGGTTTAACTCTCTGGCTTTTATGGAGCATGAAAGAAAGTGCATATAAGATATTTCTAAGGAAAAACTTTATAAGAATTTATAACCCGTTAAAGTTTGAATGCAGGTTAATTATCAAAAAATCAGATCTTATATTCAGGCGAGGTTTCTTTTGAAGATATTATTTATTCTACAAGTTCTAAAATTTCGAAAAAATTTATTTCAACAACAGCGGTTATTAAAAATGAATTTCCTCCAAATAAAATCTTAAATGAAAATATGAAATGTTCCTTTGCAGATTATTCAGTCCAGCATAAAGAATTATATAACTTCACTTTGAGAAAAATTTCTGAAAAAATTCACAAGCCTTTCAGCGATCTATCAATACAAAAAGATTTATACGGAATTCCCAACATATTTTATAAAAATTCTTTATTGAATTTCACTGTTTCTCTGAGCCATCATGGTCATTATGCTGCCTATGCAGTCGCTTATTAAATTCTTACAAATTCATCATCAATGAACATTTTGCTGTTATTTATTACGCCCACAGCTTTTCCTGTTAATAATTTTTTATTAAAGGGAGAGTTTCTTGATTTGCTTTTAAATTTATCAATATTCACAGTCCACACTTCATCAGGATCCAATATTGTTAAATTAGCCTTCTCGCCTGCTGTAATTTTAGGGACAGGGAGATTTAAAATTTTTCTCGGATTAATTGCTAATTTTTCAATAATCATTTCCAGTGTTAAAACTTTTTTATGATATAATTCCGATAAAGATAATCCTACTTCCGTTTCAAGACCGATTATTCCGTTAGGAGCAAATTCAAATTCAGTTTCTTTTTCTTCCGGAGAATGAGGAGCATGATCACTTGCTATGCAGTCGATAGTCCCGTCTTTCAGCCCCGCAATAACCGCATCAACATCTTCTCTTCTCCTTAAAGGAGGATTCATCTTTACATTAGTATCATATGTTTTTACAGCATCATCAGTAAGCGTATAATGATGAGGTGTCGCTTCAGCAGTTATTTTGATCCCCTTCTTCTTTGCCTCTCTAACCATTTCAACGGCATTCTTTGTACTGATGTGTGCAATATGAATTTTTCCTTTAACATATTCTGCAACTAGAATATCTCTCATTACAGTTATATCTTCGGCAACTGAAGGAATCGGAGATAACCCGAGCAATGTTGAGTTAATACTTTCATTCATTGCACCGCCTGCAAGAGATTCATCCTCACAATGCTCTATAACAGGAAGATTATACATGCTGGAATATTCAAAAGCTCTTTTCAGCATACCGGCAGTTTTTATTGCAGTTCCATCATCTGAAAAACCGACAGCCCCTGCTTCAAACAGCTCTGCCATCGGCGAGAGTAATTCGCCGTTCCTTGCAACTGTAGCCGCCGCAATAGGATGAACATCTACAAGATGGCCGGCTGCCTGCTTCTTAATTAATTCAATTACCTGCGCCGAATCGATAGCCGGCTCCGTATTAGGCATGCAGGCAACGCCGGTAAAGCCGCCGTTTGCCGCACTATTGCACCCTGTCTCAACCGTCTCTTCATCCTCCCGCCCCGGTTCTCTTAGATGAACATGCATATCAAAAAAACCAGGAGTTACGATTTTTCCATTCAGTTCATATACTCTTGCATCTTTAATATCTTCTTTTTCAAGGTTTCCAATTTTTGTTATGATCCCATCAACTATAAGTAAGCTTGTCTTTTCTTTTGACTGCTTTTGCTGAGGGTGGATTATTTTTACATCTTTTAAGATAATTTTCATTGAATTCCCTTTTAATTTAAAGTACCAAGCAAATAAAGGACTGCCATTCTAATAGCAACACCGTTAGTTACCTGTTTTAAAATTATTTGATTCATTCCATCGGCTACAACTGAGGAAAGCTCAACACCCCGGTTTATAGGTCCGGGATGAAGGATTAAAACATCTTTACCGTTCTTATCCAGCCTATCTTCAGTTATGCCGAAATATTTTGCATATTCCCGTATGGATGGAAAATATTCGCGGGCTTTTCTTTCCAATTGAATTCTCAGGACGTTAAGTACGTCATTTTCCTGGATTGCCTCATCGATATTATAAATTACATCAACTCCCAAGATCATCAATATATTTTGGGATCATTGTTGAAGGGCCGCACACTGAAACTTTAGCACCCATTGTTTTCAATCCGAATATATTTGATAAGGCAACACGGCTGTGTGCAATATCTCCAACAATGCAGATTTTTAATCCTTCTATCTTTCCGAATTTTTCACGTATAGAATACATGTCAAGTAAACCCTGGGTAGGATGTTCATGGATTCCATCCCCTGCATTTATAATATTAGCTTTGCATATTTGAGTTAAAAAATATGGGGTGCCGGCAGCAGAATGACGAACTACAACCATATCGACTTTCATGGCTTCAATATTTCTCATTGTATCTTTTAATGTTTCGCCTTTACTAACGCTGCTTGCGGAAGCAGAGAAATTAATCGAATCTGCAGAAAGTCTTTTTTCTGCAAGCTCAAATGAAATTCTTGTACGTGTAGAATTTTCAAAAAAAAGATTTACAACTGTTTTTCCCTGCAAAGTCGGCACTTTTTTAATCGGACGCTCCAAAACTTCACGGAAGGTAATTGCCGTATCCAGGATTAGCTGAATATCTTCTTTAGGTACGTTTTGTAAACCTAACAAATGTCTGTTTGATAAGGGCATATATTTCTTATAAAATTTATTGATTTATTGTGAATTATTGATTATTAAATTTTTTATATTGAATTTATATTCCTCTTAACCTTACTCTTAATCCTAATCTTAATCCCTCATATCTTCACACAAAAGAAAAAGAGTAAGATTAAGGTTAGGATTATGATTAAGAGTCGTAACCTAATCCGGTTTATTTATATTAACTAAATAGATAGCATCCTCGCCGTCTATCTCCTCCATTTTCACTTTAATTTCTTCATTAACGGAAGTAGGAATATTTTTGCCGACATAATCAGCCCTAATCGGAAGTTCACGATGTCCCCTGTCAACAAGGACAAAAAGCTGTATTGAACTCGGACGTCCTAAATCCATCAGAGCATTTAATGCCGAACGGACAGTCCGCCCGGTATATAAGACATCATCGACCAGAACTATATCTCTCTCATTTAGATCGAAAGTTATATTTGATACGGAAACTTCAGGCTGCTTTAATCTCATTCTGAAATCATCACGGTATAAGGTAACATCCAGAATTCCGAAAGGAATCTCCTTCTTTTCAATTTCATTTATTTTTTCCCAAACTCTTTTTCCCAGGTATTCGCCTCTTGTTCTCATCCCCATTAATAACTAAATTATTGGAGCCTTTGTTTTTTTCAAGTATTTCATGAGAAATTCTTGTAATAATTCTCTTTAATCCGGCACTATCGATTACTTTTGATTTTATGTCCATATATAAAAAATCCTCCGTTCCCTAATATTTGGGATTGGAGGTCCTTTTTTTATTTTTTATTTTCATTCCTTTTCCATCTCTCAGGATAGATTTAAAGGTTCAGTTATTTATTATTTAAATTTAAAATAAATTGGAGAAAAAGTAAAGATGAATGAAGATATAATAAAAATAAATATTAATCATTCTCGGATTTTTTTACACTAGAGTTCGTTGAAAAGACACATAGGATGCAAAGAAGACTCAGAAGTAACGGAGTTATTTTTTTTCTCTGCGATCTCTGCGGTTTCTCAGTTATCTCTGCGAATAGAAGATCATGATCAATAAGCACATATTTACTTTATTGCATGTGGCCTCTATTGTGCCTCTTTTATATTTTAAGTAAGAAATTATTGTCATTGCTCGTTTAATATGTGGTTTTAATTTACCTTCCAACGAATTTATTTCTATACTTTTTCCTCGGAATCATAACCCTGATGCCGTAGTTTTTCCAATTCCTTAAATAAAGGTTCCCAATATAAACGAACTGCTTCCCTTTCTTTAAGTTGTTCAATCTCAAGTTCATTTTCAATTGAAGAAATATCACGATTTATTGCTGCCGCCAGAAGCGACGGTTAGAAATTAATGATTCGGCCAATCCCTTGTATTCCCCTGACAATTCAACTAGCATGCTTGTGGTACGGGATTCCATTAACCAAAACTTTATTTTATCTATACCAGGATTAACAGCTTTAATATAATCCGCTTCAATCTTACTCCTGATCATTGGCCAATCTTTATCTCTTTGGGTCTTCTTTGTGAGCACAAGATCAGAAGAGGTAACAGTTCAAAGTTTTCTCCTTCAGGTAATATAAATTGTTCTCTCCGCTTCCAAAGTTCTTCAAATGTATCTATTCCCCTCATTACCGATATGATATCGATACGAATTTTTTCCGCTTCAGGATGAGAACATCTGAAATGAATTGCATACCCTTTTTGCAAATCAGATAATTCAAATGGCGGAATAGCTATGCGGCGTGCTCCAAGTTCCCTTAAAGCTGATTTTAAAATTACGAGATTTTCATTCGATGAAAACAATGCAATATCAGTATCGGGCTAAATTCAGATGCCCCGTATAGTACGCATGATTGCCCTCCCATTAGAAGTGCTTACACTTTGTGTGTCAATAGGGTTAAAAAGACTTTGTGAGTCGGGATTCTAAATACAAGAGAACCTCCGGTTGATAAATAAAATTGCCATAGTTTTTGAGTCTCTTGCCAACGTTCTTCCGGGGTAAGAAATCACTTGACGTTCCCCATGAATTCAACATATTTCATAATTGTAAATTTAATTTAACAAAAATATTGTTGCAAATCATTTTTAATTTCTATTTATTTCATACAAGAATGACAATCTAACCCAAATTTCGGAATATCCATAAAGTAAATTTTCAAAGGTACAACCCCTTCCCAATGAAAATTCTTTAAAAAGTTCCTACTTTCTTTTCTTCTATGTAGTTAAAAATAAAAAAGAGGCTTTAAAACGATGCCTCTCTTGATTAAAGAATATTTAATTATTATTTAATTCGCCCTTTTTACAAACGGTTTCAGCTTATCTTCCAAATGTTTTTTAGGAACGGCACCAATGATGGAATCACGAACCTGACCATTATTAAAGATTCCTAAAGTCGGTATGCTTCTTATACCATACCTGTAAGCCGTATATTGATTTTCATCTGTATTTAATTTAACAACTTTTACTCTGCCATAATATTCTTCTGCAAATTCATCGATTACAGGGGCAACAGTACGGCAAGGTCCGCACCATGGAGCCCAAAAATCGACTACCACCGGAACATCTGATTTCAACACTTCCTGTTCAAAATTAGAATCATTTCCTTCTACAATGTAATTCATTTTTGCCCTCAATTATTCTAAAAAACTACAATCAATAAGATGGTCATTTTATGGAAAAGTTTCAAAACAGAAAATTTGGGCTGGGGTACGATTGATGGGATTTTAGCTTATTTTCTCATGTTTTAAAATGAGAAAAGGGCTGTAAATGTGATCAGATACAGCCCTTAACTCAATATATGATTCTTAATGCTCGATATATGCATCTTATGAGCATTCAAGCATCCAGCATCAAGAATTAATCTTCCTGCAGTGTATATTCCGGAACTTCCTTTTCTTCTTTCACTTCCTTTTCTTTCTTCCCGAAAAGACGACCGAAAAATGCCGGGACTGTTTCTTTCCAGGTTTCAGCTTTCAGATATACAACCGGAACAAGAACTAATGTTAAAAACATTGAACTGATTAATCCGCCGATAATTGCCCAGGCTAAGCCGGATTTCCATTCGGAACCTGAATCGGTTGCTAAAGCCAATGGGAGCATCCCGATAACCATTGCAGTAGTAGTCATTAATATTGGTCTTAACCTGTTTTTCCCTGCATCAATTATTGCATCATATGGTGAGAGCCCATTTTCTTTTCTAACCTGATTTGCTCTATCAACCAAAAGGATCGCATTTTTCCCGACTAATCCAATCAGCATTATAATTCCTAATATTGAAAAGATATTTAAAGTTTTCATTGTTAATGCTAATGCAAGCAAAGCACCAACCATTGCAACAGGAATTGAAAAAAGGACAATAAAAGGATCTAAATAGGAATCATAAAGAGCAACCATAACCATATAGACAAATATAATTGCCGCTATCATTGCTAGTCCTAAGCTCCCAAATGAATCTGCCTGGTTCTTAAGATCACCGTCATAAGCAACATCAACACCTTTCGGCAAAATTCCTTTGGCTATTTCATTTTTTAAATCCTGCCCGATGCTTCCGCTCGGTCTGCCGACAGCCTGAGAATATACTGTAACAGCATTTATCCTGTTTCTTCTCTGCAGTTTAGTCGGACCGGTAGTCTGATAAATATCGGCAAATTGCTGCAGCTCGACAGGCTGACCTCTGCTGTTAAGAAATGTCAAAGAGCCTATATCGGACATTTTAGATCTGTCAAATTTGTCTAATGAGATCCTGATATCATAATCATCATTGCCATCCCTGTACTTCGAATCATCATCACCAGTTAATGCAACACGCAAAGCTGCACCGACATCAGCAATTGATAAACCGAAGCTTGCTAATTTTTCCCTATTGATTTCTATCCTTGTTTCCGGTTTTCCTTCTTCAGAAGATAATCGGACATCTGCAGTACCGGGGATTTTCTTTAAAGTCCTGGCAACTATTTCAGCACCTTTCTTTACTTCATTTCTATCTGCGCCATTAACAATTATTTGTATTGGAGTTTGATTGGCAGTACCGAAAATTCCAATCGGATTTACTCTAACATCAACACCCGGTATTTGCCAGGCAAATTTCTTAATCAATTCTCCAATCTCATCTGTTGATTTTGTTCTTTCATCTTTAGGAACTAAGGCAACATCAAGTTCGGAAGCATAATTTGAAGTTTGTCCGACCAATCCTTCGTTTGAGGCGCCGACGGTTGTGAAAACATTTTTAGTTTCCGGGAGACTCTCAATATATTTTTCCACTTTCTGTGTTACTATATTTGTATTCTCAACAGATGAACCGGGAGATAATTCCAAAATTACCGCAAATTCTCCTCTGTCAGATTGAGTAATAAATTCACTCCCGATAAATCCCGCGGGAACCAGAGCAAGAGCAGCCACAAATAAAACAACAGAAATAGTTATTACTGCCCACCGTTTCCTTAAACCCCATTCAAGGATCTTAATATAATTAGCGGATATTTTCTTGAATGTTTTTTCAAACCAATCTCCAAACCTTCCGATTAATGTTCCCTTGCTTAAGCTTTCCAATTTGCTTATTCTTGATGCTAAAAGAGGAGTAACAGTAAATGAAACAAACAAGCTTAATAAAGTTGAAATAACAACAACAACAGCAAATTCTCTGATTATATTTCCTACCAGACCGCCGGTTAAAGCAAGCGGAACAAAAACCACCACATCCACCATTGTAATTGCCAAAGCAGCAAAACCGATTTCATTTCTCCCTTTTATTGCCGCATTAACTTTGTTTTCACCTTTTTCAAGATGATGATGAATATTCTCAAGAACAACTATGGAATCATCTACAAGAATACCAACGACAAGAGACAATCCAAGCAGTGTCATTAAATTCAAAGTATAACCAAAAGCATAAATTACAACGAATGTCGATATTAATGATGCCGGAATAGCAAGAAGCACAATAAATGAATTCCTATAGCTATGCAGGAAAAGAAGCATAACAAATGCAACAAGTACAACAGCAAGCGCAAGGTCAATTTTAACACCATTAGCAGCATCGATTGTAAATTGAGAACCGTCCTGGGCTATATTGAATTTTACATTTTCTGCAGAAAAATCATTTTCCATATTTTTAAGTTCTTTTCGTACCAGCCTGGAAACATCAACTGCATTTGCATCAGTCTGCTTTTGTACAAGAATACCAACCGAAGGCATACCGTTTATTCTGTTTATAGTAGTTACATCCTTTTGTCCGTCGACAATTTCGGCAATATCGGACAATTTGATATCTCCACCCTCTTTTGATTTTGCAATCACTAAATTTCTAAGAGCATCTACAGAATTAAATTTCCCTGCAATTCTAACGACATACTGTTCTTTACTGTCTTCAATTTTACCTGTCGGATAATCCATATTTGATGCTTTAATTGCCTGGGTAACCTGCAGAATCGATAACCCATAAGATTTAATTTTATCTGCATTAAGATTTACACGAATTTCTCTTTCTTCACCGCCAACTAATGTAATTTGCCCGACTCCTGGAATTTTTGCCAACCTTGGCTGGATCCTATCTTTTATAAATTGATAGAATTGAGTTGAAGGCAGACTGCTTGTAACACCCATCCTAATTACAGGAATTTCATCCAAAGCAAATTTAGATAGAGTCGGCGTTTTTACATCGGTAGGCAAAGTTGATAATATCTCATTAACTTTTCTTTGAGCATTCTGCAGCGCAATATCAACATCTGCAGATTGCTGGAATTGAATCATAACGAATGAAATACCTTCGGATGATGTTGAATTTACATTATCAATTTCATCTAATGTAGATATTGCATCTTCAATCGGCTTTGTAACAGATGTTTCAACTTCATATGGAGATGCACCGGGATATACCGTAGCAATTGTAATTACAGGCGGAGTAATTTTGGGAAGAAGCTCATAATTCAATTGGGTTAAACTATATAATCCCAGAACACCCAAAGCCGCGAATATCACCACAATAAGTGTGGGTCTTTTTATCGATAGCTCTGTTATAGTCATAACAAAATCCTTTTTAATAATTAATTCCTTTGTTTACAAATTTAAGTTAAAGTTCATTAGTTCAAGAGCAAGCCATTCAAGCATCATCCTTCAATCATTCATCATTCACATACCATTCAATCATTCATTTTTCTATTGAACCACCATTACTTTATAATTATCAGCAAGATTATTTTGGCCGTTAACAACAACCTTTTCACCTTCATTCAATCCGCTTAAAACTTCCAGGCTATTATTATAAGTAGAGCCTACAACTATGTCTCTAATTTTTGCAATTCCGTTTTGTATTACAAAAACCTGGGGATTTTTAATACTGCCGATTAAAGCATCTCTCGGAACTAAAAGTTTTTCACCTTTAGAAACAGAAATAAAAGAAACTTTACCGAACATTCCGGCTTTAAAAGGATGCTCTTTGCTGTTCATAAAAGTAACCTCAACCGGGTAAGTATGCGCTTCATCTCCTTTATCACTTATAGTTTCAATTTTACCTGGAAAAGTAACTCCAGGGTAAATATCTGTCGAGATTTTTACTTTATCACCTACTTTTAATTTGAAAACGTCTGCTTCGGCAACATTCAGCTTAACTTTTAATTTTGAAATATCAACAACTTCCGCAACAACCATATTTTTATTAACATAATTGCCGATATCAACTGCACGTGATGTAATAACTCCGGAAATCGGTGTAGTTATTTTAGTATCTTCATATTCCTTTTTTGCAGCAATATATTGTGCATCGGCTCCCTGGTATGCTAAGTTTGCATTTTCAAGCTGTGCATCTGTAACTGATTTTGATGCAAGTAAAGCCTGGTACCTGTCATAATCTTTTTTGGTTTTCTGATAATTAACTTCAGCCGTTTTAAATGCAGCAAGCTTCAATTCATCATCAAGCTGAATTAATGGAGATCCTGCCGGTTTATAATCTCCGACTTCAGCAAAGACTTTAGTTACCCTGCCCTGCGCTTCGGAAACAATTGCCACATCATTGTTTCCGGTTATAGTGCCTACCAATTCAAGATTTCTTTCTGCTTTTGATTTTGCAACTTCTGCAACCGTAACCGGATAAGCTTCAATCTTTGCATTTTCAGATTTTGCTTCCATTTTCTCTTTATTGTTAAGAAGCAAGGCTATGATTCCTCCAACAACTAAAAAAGTTATTATAAAATATTTTAATCTTTGCATAAAATTTATCCTTTATATTATTTTAAATTTCCGCCAATTGATTTTTCCAATTGAGCTTTTGCCAATTCATAATCGACCAAAGCCTGTATATAATTTGTATTAGCCTGAAGCAGTGCAACTTCGGAATCCAAAAGATCTGAGTTTAAAGCCAAACCTTTTTTGAAAGTCTCATCCGTAACGCGGTAATTTTCCTTTGCCTGGCTTACACTTTCTTCCGCAACTGCTATTTTATCTTTGCTTTGTACAAGGCTGAGATAATTTGAATTAACTTCCAGTACAATATTATCTTTAACTATTTTATAAGAATCTTTAGCCTCTTCAAGCTGTGCTTCCGCCTGATCCGTTTTATCGACGGTAGAGCCCCAATTCCATAAATCTACCGAAACGGAAACACCTACATCCCAGGTATCTTTAAATTTATTTTCGGCCGGAAAGATCCTTTGATTAGGCTTAGAGTAATAATAATTTCCGCCTAGATATATCTGCGGATACCAATTTGATTCAGCAAGTGTAACTCCTGCTTCACCGGCTTTTATATTATACTGCATAGCCTTTAACTCCGGCCTGTTATCCAGTGCTTTTTCAACATAATCATCAAGATCATTAACCTGGTTTGTTTTAATATCAACCGAATCAGGTATTTCAGAGCTTGTATTAAGCGGTATTCCTATCACATTAAATAAATTAATTCTTGAAAGCTTAACTGCATTCTTTGCATCGATCTGTTTTAATTGCGATTCGGATAATTGAACCTGGACTTTCAGCAAATCATTTTTTGTGCTTAATCCCTGCTCATAAAAATTTTGAACATTCGTTAAATGAGCTTTTACCTGCTCAACGTTCTGATCGGTTACTTCTTTCACCTTTTTTGCTTTGAATAAATTCCAGAAAGCATTTTTAATATTATAAATCAGATTCTCTTTATCTTTATTATATTCTTCCTCTACAGCTTTATAATTATATTCTGCAATATTAGAGCTGCTTGATAATCTAAAGCCTGTAAAGAGCGGCTGCTGCAGCGTCATTTTAAGATTATAGTTATCAAGAATCGAAGGTGAAATATCAAAGTCGCCAAACGGTGTATTGAGAACAAAAGGTGCAATATAGCTTAACCGGGTATAGGCTGCGGAAAATTTAAGAGACGGCAGCCTGTTTGTATTAATTTCACTCAACCTGGCATTTGCATAATTAACTTTCATTTTAGATGAATGAAGCATATTGCTGTTTTCAAGACCGATCCGGATACTTTCATCAAGTGTAAGAGTTTTATCTTCCTGTGCAGAAATAACTGCTGAAAAAACTATTACCAACAAAATTATATTTATTATATATTTTCTGATGCCCATTTAATCTCATTCTCCTTTACTTTATCTTCAATTTGATAAGAATTGTATTTAATTCTTCCCTCTTCTGTAAAGATGCCGCTGAAAATCACCTTAATAACTGATTCAAAAACCTGCTCAACCGAAAACGGCATCTGCGAAAGAATTTCCGGGTTAATTAATCCCTGTATTGCACTTGAATAAATCAGTGCAATTAGTCTCTGGTCTATATCTTTTCTGAATATCCCTTTTTCAATCTCCCATATTTATTAATTGAGTAAATTTCTGCCTAACATTTTCTTTTCTGAATTCATTTATCTGCTGCCATACTTCGGGAATATTTTTATGTAAATCTTCAAGGAGCGGTCCCTGCAATTTTGAAGATTGATTTCCGATTAAATTCATTAATCTTTTTAACTTCTCAACAAAATCCATTTCATCATTTGCCAAAAGTGCATCTATATAGTCCTTAACTCCGCATCTCATTTTATATATTATTTCCCTGACAAGCACCTCCTTGCTCGGAAAAAATTTATATAATGTCTTTTTACTCATCCCTAAATTTGCAGCAATTTCATCCATTGTAACCTTAGAATAACCAAATTTCAGAAACATTTCCTCTGCTATTGTTAAAATTCTATCCTTTATTTCATTATCATCTGACATTGATTTTTACTCCTAAAAAACTTATTTAGTTTATAGAGTTTCCATATTGTGTTAAAAATAAGCTGAATAGACAGCTTTTTTTATTATTTCTACTTAGGAAACTCTATTTGTGTTTTTGGTTTCCAAAAATAATGCTAAAAGATATCCTTGTCAAGCTTTTTTTTATTTAGTGTGATTTCTTTTTATGACCTGTGATTTGGAAGGATGAACGGTTGGTTATGGTTATGTGATTTATTGAACAATAAATAATATTAAAATTTTGTAGCACAGATTATACGGTTAGTTTTGGGAACAGAAATCTGTGCATAGGAATAAACTATAATTGAAATTAAAATTTATATGAAATGAAAACAACGCACAGATTTTTATACATAAGCACAGAGTTTTATCTGTGCTGCTAAAATTAAAAATTCCAATAGTTATATACCGCAGTTTATATAAGTATCGGATTGTTTGAAAAAAAACTACAGTGACATTATCTTCTCCAATACTTATAGTTGCAGATGAATGAACGTTCATTTGTTAAACTTTCATCCAAAAAAGTAAAGGAGAAAAATAATGGCATTAATTAAAGGATCAATTTTAGGTTTATTGAGCGGTAAATTCGGCAGCTTTACTGCACGAATTAATAACGGAGAAACAATTCTGGCTGTCCGCCCTTCTAATTTTATTATTTCTCACAGTCCTGCTGTTACTGCCAACAGAAAAAAATTTTCTATTTGTACACAATTAGCAAAAGCAGTTTCAGGCATTGAGGATTTAAATAAAATATGGGACAAATTAAGGCTGCCGCGAACCACTGTTTACAATATTGTAATCAGCAAAAATATTAAGTATGCAGATATAAAAAGGCCTACTGCACAGAATATAATCACTCCTGGCGGCGGTTTTAATCTGGCGGTTGCCTCCGCAGTAGTTGCTGCTGATAACATCACAATTAATTTGCCTGCACTTAATGGTCAGGTAAATTTCTCAGCTGATGAAAAAGATCTTTCGGTATCCATGCTTCTAATTGGATTTGACCCGGTTAATGCTGATAATGACTATTTCAAGATTATGTCTTTCGGTCATACAGAAGCAGACTATAATCCTGCTAATGTACTTGAAGTAATTGTTAACTTTGACCAATTCCATCAGAATGAATTAGCCCGCTACAATCAAAAAGTACTTTTAATTAGTGCAGCTGCAAAAGACGTTAATGGAAAGATAGTTCAATACTCAACAACCTGCGGCAGCGAATCTTAGTTAAAACTCATTGCAATCCTTCAAGGTCGCTTTCTTAGACCTTGAAGGATACTATGCGGCTTATTTCAACTTAAGCATTACAAAATAACTAATTGATAAATCCCCCTGATAGACTGCCTCTTACATTATTTTGTTCTGCCCGGTAAGTGTAAGCTTTATTAGGCAGAAGTGAATCATCATATACACTATTCATCGTCTCCAATATATTAAGCTTATCCTCAATTATTTAATTTTCCGTGATAAATTAAATTTAAAATTGTTTCAGCTTCTGAAACTAAAAAGTAAACATCTTTTTCGAACAGTGCTGCTCCATAGATTTGAGTCTTTGGAGTAACATTAAAATAAAAAAGATATTGAATATCAGTTCCATTATAATGAGCCAATCCATCAGTCATTAATAGAAAAATATCTTTTGAATTTCTGCCCCAGATACGCTGATAAAATTTAGAATTATTAACTGTTAAGATAGTTTGAAATTGGTTATTCTCCCGGACAGCAATTTTATTTCCCATTATAAAATATACTTCATTATTAATATAACTTAGATCTGCTTGTAAACCTTGTACCCATATATTACTATAAAATTCCCGCTTAGTAAATTTTAGGTTCATTACAATCGTAAAGAAAAAGAGATCTATTGTCAATAGATTTTAATATTAAATTTTTATTAATGAGTTAGAAGAAAAATAATATGTTCGCACATATCTTTTGCCCCCTGCATTGTAATTTGACCATAAACTGTGCTGTTAATTACGGTTAAGAACATTACGAGTGAAATTACAAGAAAAGAATTATAAGCAGCCGTTTTTGTTTTTTCATGTTATTTTGTGATTTCCCTGCGATTCAACTTTATCATTTATTAATTTTTTTATTACCTCAAGTGAAAGAGAGCTGTCCAAAGAAATAGAAATCATATGTCCTGCATTGGTTTTACTATTTGCTGCAGAACTTAGAACTGCGATAGTTATTGCAACAATGATTAAATAGACTTTTAATCGTAAGTAAAACTGTAACATTTATTCCTCCTATTTTATTATTAATCATTGTAAGATTAATTGCTTTTATACAGCCATTTAAAGATTACTATGGTGGTCTATTTTTCATTGAGGAAGCTTTTCCTCCTTTTATTTTGTCATTTTTTTATTCCGTTTTCATTGAACTCATACAATCCATTATCCGTCCCTAACCATTTATTATCATTCCGATCAACCCCTAAAGAATTAATAGTGTTGTATGGTTTAGCCGGTTCTGATGTATCATTATAATAGTAAGCCATCCATTTGTTGTTATACCTGGTCAGTAGTGCACCAGAAAAAGTTCCGACCCAAATATTATTTTTACTGTCTGAAGTAATGGAAGATATGACTTCATCTTGTATATTTGAATTTGTGGTATCAAAAACAACCCAATTTATATCATTAAATTCAGCCAAACCAAAATCTGTAGCGAACCATTTGTTATTCGAGTTATCAATATAAATTTCTTCCACGTACCAGGCAGGTAATGGCGAGTTATCCGGTGTAGTAATTTATCCAACTAGTACCATCGAATTTATCAACTCCAAAAAGTTCTCCAAAAGAAATCCAAACAACATTCTGTTTATCAATATCAATGGATTGGATAGCGATGAACTTATAGGCGTTTCGGAGCTAGGGTAATATCTAGTCCAATTAGATTTATCAAATTTGTATAATCCCTCAGTATTTGTCCCAACCCAGATATTATGCTTTGAATCTATTCTTATAGATGTAATATAAAGTTTTAATAATGCAGATTTTTGTGGAGAAAGTATCTTGCCCAGCGGTGAGTTTTTTGAATTGTAAATAATCCATCTATTTCCATCAAATTTTGCTAAGCCACCATCATTACTAAATCCAACCCATATTGTATCTCCTTCACAAGCAATAGACCAAACGCCGTTTGCAGGTATTCCGCTGTTACTTGTGTTATAAATAATCCATCTTGTTCCATCATAAAATACTAATCCATCATCAGTTCCAATCCATAAATTATTATTGTTATCAACTTCCAGACATCGTATTGTATTAGAGGGTAAACATGAATTTGTTGTATTAAACTCTTGCCATCTCCCACTTGCTGAAAGTGTACCATTCTTACCTTCACATATTTCACCATTTGATGAAATTGGGTTTTCATTTTTCTTACAGCCTGTAATTAGGAAGAGAATAAAAAATATTAAATTTATTAGATGGAATCCTAAATTTCTTTTAAAACAATATTGCAGCATTTTTTTCATCCCTGATATCTTTAAAACTTAAGATAGTGTAACCAGCACTATCTCCTTTTTTATAAAGCTTTACCTCCTATAATTTTCCATGATAAATTAAGTTTAAAGTTGTTTGGGTTTCTGAGACTAAAAAGTAAACATCTTTTTCGAACAGTGCTGCTCCATAGATTTGAATCCTTGGAGTAGCATTAAAATAAAAAAGATATTGTACATCGGTTCCATTGTAATGAGCCAATCCATCGGTCATTAATAGAAAAATATCTTTTTAATTCCTGCCCCAGATACGCTGATAAAATTTAGGATTATCAACTGTTAAAACAATTTTAAATTGGTTATTTTCGCGAACAGCAATTTCATTCCCCATGATAAAATATACTTCATTATTAATATAACTTAGGTCTGCTTGTAAACCTTGTACCCATATATTACCATAAAGCTTATTATATTCATCATTATCAGAATTCCCTATTATATGCTGTCTGTATAATTATGTCCGCCTATTGTAAGTATATAAATCTTATTATTCATAGGATTTCTGTATAAACATGATACTAATCCGTATAAGCTATCCGTATTCAACATTTCCCATTTATTGTTAGTATAATGAGCAATAACACTATTATTAAAATAACCGTTTTCATCAGGGTAAGCACCTGTTGCAAAAAGACTATAGGACAAACCTGAAATAGGCTCTCCCAAAATATTATCGAAAATAATATCGCTATGGCCATCCTTTTCTAATGAAGCTATTTCAGTCCAATTATTTCCATCATACCTATATATTTTACCCCGCTCTCCTCCTATATATATATTATTATATCCGAAGCCATAGATAGAATAAGGTGTCCATAAACGAAAAATTCCATCAGTTGTCCATTTTGTTCCATCGAAATGATAAATTGATTTATAAAGATTTGATGAAGTTATTGTCCATTAGTCAGTTGTTGAACTACTCTATTGACGGAAAATCGGATCATAAGAACTTATTGTGTCGATATTCCATATATAATCCCTTCTCCCAGGCTGGTCTTCCTTTGGTTGTGTAATAGAATCGTTATTGCAACTAAAGGATATAAATAGAAATAAGGATACAGCTGTTAGGTTAAGCATCTTATTCATTGACATTACTTCTCCCCATTTTAAATTATTTCAAAACCCCACGGTTAAACGTGTAAATTAATATACAGCAAAATAATGAGTGAAGAATAGAAAATTGAATTAAATTTTGAAAAAATAAGAACAATATAATTACCCCCCCCGAAACTCAGCGAATTTTTTAGTATCATTTTTTACTACTCCCTTGCATAAGGAAAATTATGCTTATTTCTATCTATAGAAAAAATTTTTAACAAGCAATAGATTAGAAATTTAGATGAAGAGTATATTATATATATTATAGAGAGATACGAGATACAGAGAAAATTATTTGGAGGTTTCATAGACTTCCTTAATAAGTTCAAATATTTTATCGGATTACTAACCTAAAAATCTTTCCGCCTTTAAAAATTCCCGCTTAGTAAATTTTAGGTTCATTACAATCGTAAAGAAAAAGAAATCTATTGTCAATAGATTTTAATATTAAATTTTTATTAATGAATCGGAATGAATAAATAGTAGATCAGTTTATACAATTATGCTGAAACATATAAAAATTAAGTAATGTTTTTTATGCTGCGAAATGGTTGACTCTGCTTTATAGTTCCAATCGATTTACTGGATTAAGTGAAATTAATTAGCTTTAGTAGGAAACCTTATGAAGTGTACTAACCTTAGTAACAAAGATAACAATCTACAAAATAACCTTATTACCTGTTATGTTAATTACAGACTAACATTTAAATAAATCATAAAACAAGTAAAGGTGTTATAATGCTTAAGTTGAAAATGGAATTTCATAATAATAAATTAAGATATAATTACTCTGCCTTATCGGCAGATGAAAAGTAGAAATTCCATGAGCCAGAGAAAACATTTAAATAACCCATTATTATTTCCGTTAACATAACTGTTCAATTTAAAAGAGATTAATAAATCTTGGTTTTAGAGATCATATGAGATAACCCGGCTCCGGTTCTAACACTAAATAAATTCTCCCTGCTTTCTTTTTTTGTAGTATTATCCGGATAATAACCAACAATTTCTCTAGTCTTCAGGTTTACATCTTCCTGTTGATTACAGCTGTTATAGCTTAAGTACAAATAAAATTTGCTATGATTCAAACAAAGTAAAGATATTTTACGAATACTTCCACTCCTTTAATATTATTTCCAGAATCAGCTAATGTTCACCTCTACTCCATCTCCAGTCTATCTCCAGTCTCCCTCCAGGGTAGCCCCAATATAGTTCCAATATAAATTAAAGTTTTAGAACCAGGCACCATAAAAGCAGCAAAAACAAACAACCGCAATTACCGCAGGTGATTTACCTAACCGTCATTTTCTTGTATTTATTTTCTAAAAATTTTAACTTGCCTGTTCAATATCACAACATTACTTACCAACTAAGCTTTGCTTTAGCTTAAATCACCGATAGGGTAAGTTTTTCAAAAATCATTATCGACAAAATCGGTAAAAAGAGGGTTAAAAAATGAACAATGGAAATAATATGGATACTGATATAGAAGAGATTGAAACCAGGGAATGGCTTTATTCACTTGATTACGTGCTTGAACACGGCGGACCTGAACGTGTAAAAGATCTTTTACACCAGCTTCAAATTCGTGCTCAGAAATTTGGAGTAGAAATTCCATTTACTGCAAATACTCCATATATAAATACAATACCAAGAGAAAAACAACCGCCTTACCCGGGAGATAGAGAAATTGAAAGAAGAATAAAAAGTCTTATCCGGTGGAATGCAATGGCTATGGTAGTCCGGGCAAATAAAATGGAAAGCGGAATAGGCGGTCATATCTCAACATACGCTTCTGCAGCCACTCTTTATGAAGTCGGTTTTAATCATTTCTTCCATGGAAATAATGATGTTTATGATGCAGATCAGATATATTTCCAGGGACATGCATCTCCAGGCATTTATGCCAGAGCTTTCCTGGAAGGAAGATTATCAATTGATCAAATGCATAATTTCCGCAGAGAATTGAAACCCGGCGGAGGATTATCTTCTTATCCTCACCCATGGTTAATGCCGGAATTCTGGCAGTTTCCAACTGTTTCTATGGGATTAGCACCAATCCAGGCAATATATCAGGCAAGGTTCAACAGGTACCTGGAAGACCGCGGTTTAAAAGAAAATAAAAATAGAAAAGTTTGGGCGTTTTTAGGAGATGGTGAAACAGATGAACCGGAAACACTTGGTGCTATTTCTCTTGCTTCCAGAGAAAAACTGGATAATCTTATTTTTGTAATTAACTGCAACCTTCAAAGGTTAGATGGTCCTGTAAGAGGCAACGGAAAAATAATCCAGGAATTGGAAGCAATATTTAAAGGTACCGGATGGAATGTTATCAAAGTAATCTGGGGAAGTGACTGGGATCCTTTCCTGGAAAAGGATAAAGAAGGAAAATTAGTAAAAAGATTAGGCGAAATTGTAGACGGACAATATCAAAAATATTCTGTTGAAACCGGAAGTTATATTCGTGAACATCTGGTTGATGGTGATGAATATCTGGCAGATCTGTTTAAAAATCTGTCCGATGAAGAACTAAGAAAAATGAAACGAGGTGGGCATGACCCGGAAAAAGTATATACTGCATATAGAGCTGCCGTTGAACATAAAGGCTCTCCTACAGTTATTTTAGCAAAGACCATTAAAGGTTATGGACTTGGTGAAAGCGGTGAAGGTAAAAACATAACCCATCAGCAGAAAAAATTAAATGAAGATGAATTAAAAGAATTTAGAGCAAGGTTCGGCATCCCGATTTCAGATGAAGATATTGCCAGTGCTCCGTTTTACCGGCCTAGTGAAGACAGCCATGAAATGCACTATTTAAAACAGCATAGGGAAGAATTAGGCGGTTTTGTTCCAATAAGAAAAACAGATCTCAGACCAATTAAAACACCCCCCGAAGATATTTTCGAAGAATTCTATAAAGGAACTGAAGGGCGTGAAGCATCAACTACCATGGTTTTTGTAAGACTCCTTGCCAAACTTCTTAAAGATAAAGAGATTGGAAAACTTATTGTACCGATCGTACCCGATGAAGCAAGAACATTCGGAATGGAAGCATTGTTCAGGCAGGTAGGCATTTATTCTCATGTCGGGCAGCTCTATGAGCCTGTTGATAAAGAAAGTCTTCTTTATTATAAAGAAGCAAAGAATGGGCAGATTCTCGAAGAAGGAATTACGGAAGCAGGTGCAATGTCATCTTTTATTGCTGCTGGAACTGCTTATGCAACTCATGGAATAAATATGATCCCTTTCTTTATCTATTATTCAATGTTCGGGCTGCAGAGAATCGGGGATCTGTTCTGGGCCGCCGGTGATATTCAGTCTAAAGGATTTATTGTGGGAGGTACTGCCGGAAGAACCACTCTCAGCGGTGAAGGCTTGCAGCACCAGGATGGAAACAGCCATTTGCATGCCTATACTATTCCTAACCTGGTTGCATATGATCCTGCATTCGCGTTCGAAATTGCTGTTATTGTAAGAGACGGCATCAGAAGAATGTATGAAGAGCAGGAAAATGTTTTTTATTACCTGACAGTAATGAATGAAAATTATGCTATGCCTCCCATGCCTAAAGGTGCTAAAGAAGGTATTATTAAGGGAATGTATAAATTCAAAGCATCTTCAAAGAAAAATTCAAAAATGAGAGCTCAGCTTTTCGGCAGCGGAACAATTTTAAATGAAGTATTGAAAGCCCAGGAAATTCTTGAAGATGATTACAAAGTTGCTGCAGATGTCTGGAGTGTAACAAGTTATAAAGAATTAAGACGCGATGCTTTAAATGCTGAAAGATGGAATATGCTGCATCCTTCAGAAGAATCAAAAATACCTTATATTACCCGTATGCTTAAAGATGAAAAAGGAGTTTTTGTTGCTGCTTCCGATTATGTGAAAGCTTTGCCCGATTCTGTTTCCAAATGGTTCCCTGGAAATTTAATCTCATTGGGAACAGACGGGTTCGGAAGAAGCGAGGGAAGGAATGAGCTGAGAGACTTTTTTGAAGTCGATGCAAAGCATATAGTATTGGCAACTTTATTTGCTTTGTCAAAAGAAGAAAAAATTAAAATAGAAGAAGTTGAACAAGCAATTAAGAAATTAGAAATTAATCCTTCGAAAGTAAATCCTATGATTTCATAATAAATATTTCAATCTTAACTATTGAAACTTATACTAAAAATTTTTCTTTAAAGGATTATTATGGCACAAGAATTTAAACTGCCCGAATTGGGAGAAAATATAGAATCGGCAGATGTATTAAGTGTATTGGTTAAACCCGGTGATAACATTGAAAAAGAACAAAGCATTATTGAAATTGAAACCGACAAAGCTACTATCGAAGTCCCTTCAAATATTTCCGGTAAAATAAAAGAAGTGTTAATTAAACAGGGGGATAGTGTAAAAGTCGGGCAGACTATTCTTGTAATGGAAAACGGTGAGGATAAGGGAAAATCTAAATCCAGTAAAGATAAAGGAGAACTTAAAGCAGAAGAGAAACCGGGAAAAGCCGAAAAAGATAAAAATGAAGAACCTGCTGCAAAAGAAACATCTGAAGATAAGATCAAGGAAGAAGCTCCTCCTGCCGCAAAAAAACCTGCAGGCGAAACAAAAATAGTTGAATTAAAGTTACCTGAACTTGGTGAAAATATTGATTCTGCAGATGTTCTGAATCTTCTTGTAAAAGAAGGAGATTACATTGAAAAAGATCAGGGGATATTAGAAATTGAAACAGATAAAGCTACAATAGAAGTTCCTTCCACTCTTACCGGGAAAGTCACCGAAATTTTAGTTAAGCCGGGCGATAAAGCTAAGGTAGGACAGACTTTACTAAAAGTTGAATCAGGCAAAGAAGCCGCCAAAATAGAGAGAGAAGAAAAAAAGGAAGAGTCAAAAGAAACTGTTCCCGGAAAAAGAGAAGAAAAAGAAGAAATATCTATCGAAAAGGAAGACGTTGCAAAAGGTGAGAGAACCACATTTATGCCTGGTGAAATTGATGATCAGCCTCCAATTATGAAAGACGCAGCACCGGCCGCTCCTTCGGTAAGAAGAATTGCCAGGGAAATCGGGGTTGATATCAGGCAGGTTCAGGGGACCGGCGCTGGTGGAAGAATTTCCATGGAAGATGTAAAGGCTTTCGCTAAACAGCTGAATGAAGGAAGAACTATTTCTTCCGGAACATCCAGTTCAGCAGGAAGCCCTGCCCGATTTTTCAAAATTCGGTGAAATTGAACGGAAAGAAATGAATAAAATCCGTTCCACTGCTGCTGTTCATCTTAGTTACGCCTGGACTACCATTCCCCACGTAACACAGCATGATAAAGCTGATATTACAGAACTTGAACAAATGAGAAAAGCTTTTAATCCAAAAGTTGAAAAAGTCGGCGGTAAGCTGACTGTTACTGCTATTTTGTTGAAAGTTATCTCTTCAGCCTTAAAAGCATTTCCAAAATTTAACAGCAGTATTGATCTGAATAAAAAGGAAATTATTTACAAGAAATATTTTAATGTAGGTGTTGCAGTAGATACAGAAAACGGATTGATTGTTCCCGTTATTAAAAACGTTAACAAAAAAAATATAAAAGAGCTCGCCGTTGAATTAGGAAACCTGGCGGAAAAAGCAAGGAACAGGAAGGTTTCTCTCGATGATCTTCAAGGAGCATGCATTACTATTACAAACTTAGGTGGAATCGGCGGAACTTTATTTACTCCTATTGTAAATTCACCTGAAGTTGCAATACTTGGAGTTTCAAGAGGGTCTTACGAACCAATTTATAAAGATGGTGAATTTGTTCCCCGTTTAATGCTCCCCTTATCACTATCATATGATCATAGGATAATCGATGGAGCAGACGCTGCAAGATTTTTAAGATGGATATGTGAGGCTTTGGAACAGCCGATGAAACTGCTGGTGGAAGGGTAAGTGTAATCTTAATCCTAATCTTAATCCTAATCTTACTCTTAATCCAGGTTAGCAGTATATGTAACAAAGATTATAAAATTCCTCATTTAATGGAATTAGAATGAAAATCTATTTTGACCACGAGAAGCTAAGGGTCTATAAGCTTTCTCTTGAATTCATCAAATTAGTTGATCAAATACTTTCTCGTCAGCCGAAAAAGACATGTGCATCTGACAATTTAGACAGGGCATCTACCTCAATAACATTAAACATATCTGAAGGAAACGGGAAATATTCTTCAAAAGATAGATATAATTTTTTTGATATTTCAAGAGGTTCAGCATTAGAATCGGCCGGTTGTCTCGATATTCTTTTAATAAAAAAATTAATTTCAGATGAAGAACTCACAAAAGGGAAAGAGTTATTGCATCAAATTGTTTCAATGATCGTTGGACTAATCAAAAGCAATTCAGACAGAATCCATGAGCCTGATTTAGTGTACAATAGAATTAACATAGAATCTTAATCCCTCTTTAAAAAACAACGGATTAAGATTAGGAGTAAGAGTAAGAGCTTAAAGAAAATAAGAGTAAGAGCATAAAAAAGGAGATTTAGTTGAGTATTAACTTAGCAGTAATTGGCGGCGGACCCGGCGGATATGCCGCAGCTTTCCTGGCAGCAGATTTAGGTTTGGATGTAACCTTAATCGATCGTGAAAAGAATCCGGGCGGAGTTTGCCTGTACCGGGGCTGCATTCCTTCCAAAGCTCTTCTTCATGTTGCCAAATTACTTAATGAAACAAAAGAAGCTAAAAATATGGGATTGGACTTCCCTCCTCCTAAAATAAACCTTGACCGGTTAAGAGATTGGAAAAATGAAGTTGTAGGGAAAATGACCGGGGGACTAGGAATATTATCCAAACAAAGGAAGATAAACTATATACAAGGAAATGCTTCTTTCGTAAGTTCCACGAAATTAAAAGTAGAAAAAAATAATGGCGGGACAGAAGAACTTTCTTTTGATAAAATAATAATTGCAACCGGTTCTGTCATTACGACAATTCCTTCTTTAAACCTAAAGAGCAAACGGCTGTTAAATTCCACCAGCGCGCTCGATTTACCTGAAATTCCCGGAAGCCTTTTGGTTATCGGCGGAGGATATATCGGATTGGAATTAGGTTCTGTTTATAATTCTTTGGGAACAAAGGTTTCTGTAGTAGAAATGATGCCCGGGTTATTACCCGGAGCAGACAGGGATTTGGTTACGTTTCTTGCCAAAAGAGTAGAAA
Source organism: uncultured Bacteroidota bacterium (assembly GCA_963782475.1). Taxonomy (GTDB): domain Bacteria; phylum Bacteroidota; class Ignavibacteria; order Ignavibacteriales; family Ignavibacteriaceae; genus CAVQBP01. Next base: position 1,207,277 of record CAWAJW010000015.1, on the reverse strand, counting down.
AGAGTTTCGAAAAAATTATGCTAAATTCCAAAGTGCTCGAAATGAATGAAACTGCGGATGGTATAAATGTAAAAATCGCCGGGGAAGAGGGAAAAGTTCATGAAGAAGTATACGCGTATGTGCTGATGTCAATCGGAAGAAAACCTGAAACAAAAGGACTCGGACTTGAAAATACAAAGGTTCAGATTAACCAGAGAGGCTGGATAAAAGTTAACCAGCAGTTAAAAACTGATGATCCTGATATATATGCGATTGGCGATATTGTAGGAGAACCGATGCTTGCTCATAAAGCTTCTCACGAAGGGAGAACCGCAGTTGAAGCAATAGCCGGGCATAAAGTAGCGTTTGAACCGAAAGCTATTCCCGCAGTTGTTTTCACTGATCCTGAAATCGCCTGGGCCGGAATAACGGAAAATTATGCAAAAGAAAAAGGGATAAGCTATAAAGTAGCAAAGTTTCCATGGGCTGCATCCGGAAGAGCAACAACTCTGGACAGAAGTGACGGAGTTACAAAAATTATAATAGATCCTGAAACTGAAAGAATAATCGGGATCGGGATATGCGGCCCCGGTGCCGGAGAATTAATTGCTGAAGGTGTATTTGCTATTGAAATGGGAGCTAATTTAACCGATCTTAAATTGACAATCCATCCCCATCCAACTTTATCCGAAACTTTAATGGAAGCTGCTGAGGTATTTTTTGGTCAGAGTACACACATATACAGACCTAAAAGAGATAAATAAAATTTTAAAATTTCCCCCAAGGTATTTTGATGCTTATAATTATTAATTTCGCTATTTTAAAATGTTAATTTGTAAATTGATTCTATGGGGATTAAGCCAGAATTATGTATAATTAACTATTCAAACCGTTCGTTCCTTTTTTGGCTAATCACAAATTAATCCGGCGAATAAGAATTTTTTTGGTTTGATGGTAATCTGCCGGATTTTTAGCTTTTTCAATTTGATACATAGTCTTTATAAAATTTTTTCCCTTGTTCTAATTATTTAAAAATGAATCAAAAAGCAGCTTTTTTTTTGCATGTTAATTGCTGTTATCCTTTAAATAAAAATAATTGAAGCTTTATCTTATAAGTACAATTATTAAAGGTTTTAAAACAAATTTTTAATTTAGAATGAATAGCAGTCTTGAAGAAAATAGTTCAAATGTAGAATCTTTATATAAAATTATCCAGAATGTCCCGATCGGACTCTTAATTTTCTCTTCCGACTGGCGAATAAGCTTCGTTAATGATAATTTTTACCAGTTCGGAAGTCTCTATCAAATTAACACTTCTTCTTTGCTTGAAAAAAATATACTGGCATATCAGCTTTTCGAAAGCAGGGACATTTCCAATGAGCTGAAAAGATTGAAAGACGGTTATTCCTTTGAAACTGAAATTGACGATATAAAAACAAAGGATGGCAGAATTTCTGTTGTTGTTAAAGCATCACCTTTATTTGATAACGGAATTTTTGCAGGCGGAATTTTAATTATTGAAGATCTCAGGATTAAAGATAATCCTCCCGATGAAAAAGAATTAAACCTAGAACATTTTAAAAAAGCCTATAATAAATTAAATAATTTTCTTTTAGTCACCGATTCCGAAGGCACTGTAAAATTTTCGCTGGGAAAAAATATCCGGGAAATAAAATCAGATTTAGAGACCGATTTTATAAGTAATGAACTGACCATTGACGGAATTTTTGATCAGGAAATCCATAAAAGCTTTAAAGAACAATTTATTTCTGTAAAGCAAAAAAAGGTTCCGGCAAACTGCAGGGTAGAATTATTTATCAATGAAAATATATATTATTTCAATTGCCTGCTTGAACCGATGCTGAATGATTCGGGAGAGATACAATTTGTGTTTATCTGGTTAAACGATATCAGTGATATTATCAATGATGAAAAATCGCTAAGGAAAGAATTAAATAAACTTAAACAATATAAATACCTGATTGATTCTTCAAAAGATCCTGTTTTTATTATTGATGAAGATGGAAGTATAATTTTCTGCACTGCTCCTGCCGGTGAAATATTCGGTTATACAAGGGAAGAAATAATAGGAGAATCTTTCGGAAAGTTCTTTAAGCAATTCGATCAAAATTATTTTTATAATATAAAAGATAAGCTGCGTTCTTCAAAGGTCTGGAGCAGTGAGCTAAAATGCCTGACTAAAGAAAATATAGAAAAAATAATTTATTCGCGCTTTATTCTGTCTGAAGAAATTGACAATAACATAATTGTAATATGTGCCGATATAACAGAACGAAATTATTTCGAAAGGGAACTAAAATCTTCCGAAGAAAAGTTTAGAAGCATTTTTAAAAAATCATGTAATCCTATATGCATATTAAATCCGGAAGGGTACATTACCGATATTAATGAAGCCTTTGTCTCTGAATTGAAACTCAATGATAAAGATCTGTTAAATAAAAATATTAGGAATATTATTTCTCATGATTTCATTAGGGAAACATCCTTTGAAATAAAATCCCATTTAAATGCTGCCAAAACAAATATTGAATTTTTAACCGGTGAAGGGGAAAAAATAATTTTCGCCGCAGTATTTGTCCCTCTGTACAATGAAAACGGGACCCTTAAAAATATAAGCTGTTATTTTGAAAATATTACTGAAGAATCTAATAATGAAAATGAAAAAAGATTTTTCAATTCCATTTTCAGATCTTCACCTGAAGGAATTGTCATAGAGCTTAACGGCAAGATATTCCAGACAAATAACTCCTTCTCAAGCATTTTCGGATTTGAGAATCCGGGAGAACTGATAAACAAAGATATTTTAGATCTTGTGGAAAGAAACGACGTAATAAGAATTGCTGAATATTTACAATTGATAGGAAAGAAAAAAAACAATATAAACAAACTGGAATTCCAGGGTAAACGAAAGGATAATTCTAATTTTTATGCTGAAATTTCCGCCTCTGTTTTTGAATTCAATAATAAAACATATACAGTAATTATAGCGCACGATATAACCGAAAGGAAAGAAGTGCAGAATGCTATAACAGATTCGGAAGAAAAATACAGGAATATAATAGAAAGTATAGATGACTTCCTTTACACTTATGAAAGAATAAATAAAATTCTTAAGCCGGTTTTCTTCACATCTTCGGTAGAAAAAATAACAGGCTACTCACAGGATAGTTTTTTAAAGGATTCAAAATTACTCGTAAAAATAGTTCATCCCGATGATCTCCTTTTTGTTAAGCAAAAGATCAGGGCTTTGTTTAAAAGCAGAGTTATAACCTCCGATGAAATTGAATTTAGAATTATAACTAAAACAGGAAATATCGTCTGGGTCCGGAATAAGGTCAATATTTCCAGGAGTATTAATGGAGGAATTCAGAAAGTATACGGTTTAATTAATAATATTTCCTTACGGAAAAAAGCGGAAGAAGATCTAATAAAGACAAAGGATAACCTCGTTAAACTAAATGAGACTAAAGATAAATTCATTTCTATCGTATCTCATGACCTGAGAACTCCATTCAGCTCAATTCTTGGTTTTACCGATTTACTGTTGACTGATGAAGAATTAACCGACGAAGAAAAGAATCAATATATTAAATATATAAGGGATTCTTCCAAATCAATGCTTTCACTGGTAAATTCTTTGCTGGATTGGACAAGGCTGCAAACCGGCAGAATCACCATTGAACCTGAAAGAGTTGATGCAAACTCTATTATTGAGAAATCTATAAATGTGCTGTCCGGTGCCGCATTTCAGAAAAATATTGATCTGATATCTCTCGTCGGGAATGATATTTTTATTTTTGTCGACAAAGAGCTGATAGGACAGGTTTTCAACAATTTAATTTCAAACGCCATTAAGTTTACCAGGAACGACGGGAATATAATTATTTCTGTTAACCCGTCTGATAAAAGCAGGTTTGTGGAATTTTCTATTAAAGATAACGGTATCGGAATTAAGGAAGAACATTTGCAGTATTTATTTAAAGTAGAATCAAAATTCACTTCGGAAGGAACATCGGGAGAAAAAGGGAGCGGGCTCGGACTTTCCCTTGTTAAAGAAATTGTGGAAAAACATGGCGGTAAAGTCTGGGTTGAAACAGAATATGGAAAAGGTTCGGATTTCAGGTTTACTTTGCCTATTGCATCCGCCGACATTTTACTTGTTGATGATAGTAAAACCGATAAGCTGCTCTATTCTAAAATATTAAAAAATGTAACTCCCGAATATAATGTTAAAATTGCATCTAACGGGAAAGAAGCACTGGAAATAATAAAAGATTCTCCCCCGGCTTTAATTATTACCGATCATAATATGCCTGAAATGAACGGTTATGAGCTCGTACAGGCAATTAAAGAATCTCCCCTTAAAGCCAGGCTGCCTGTAATTATTTTAAGCGGTGATATTACCATAAACGAAGTAGATGACTATAACCGCCTCGGTGTTGAATTTGTATTTCATAAACCTGTTGATCTGAGCTTATTTAAACATGCAGTTGAAAAATCCCTCAAAGAAGGCTTAAAACCTTAATGCTTTTCGAGAATTAAGCCTGTTGATGCGGATAAAGTTATATTTCCCGATATTCTGTCAATCGCATATATACCAGCTTTTTTATCATTTGCTAAAACATTCCATTCCCCTTCTGGTAAATCGAATCTCTGCTCTATACTGTTATTTGCATTGAAAAGTATTAATAAGTTCTCACCATTATACTGCAAAGAATAATAAAGGGCAAAGGGATTATCAGCAATATCAAAAAAATGAATACTGTTATGATCAGCCTGCCTGAATGAACTGTATTTATTTCTAAGTGCAATTAATCCTTTATAATAATCATGAAGCTCTTTATTTATTTCGACATGGTTATAATTTAAATAATTAGTTTCATTATCCTTCTCATAACTATTATGATCCATTCTGCCTTTGTTGATATCATGCACCTTGTTTTCAGGAAAAATTACTTTACTCCGGGCAAATTCCTCTCCTTCATGAATCATAATAATGCCTTGTGAAGTCAATAAAAAAAGTGCGGCCAGTCTATTTAATTTTAACTGAAGCGGAGTTAGCTTAGTATGTTTATCAATGTCTTTTATAATTTCTTCTGCAGCAGCTTCATTGGAAGCAATTCTGATAAAATCTCCTAATGTATAACCATCGTGGGATTCCAGGTAATTAACCGAATGTTCTTTCTTCTGGAACAAACCATGTTCATCATTAACGAGTGTCCCTGTTATATAGCTTTTTATTCTTTCAGGATTGTTATGTGCATACCAATGCCCGAAAATCCATCCCTTTCCATTTGAAGGATTTTCCCCCTTGATTCCATTCCTAAACTGATCATTCCAGCTTGCCCATCCTCTAAGAGAAAATCCCATCGGGTCATACCCTCCTCCCCACGGTTCTGCCGCAAATATAACATGCGGATTAACCATCCTTGCCTGCCTTACAATTTCTTCTAAAGTTTCCCAATCTATCAGCTTAGCGAGATCAAAACGGAATCCATCAATATGGAATTCTTTCATCCAGTACAGGATGCTGTCTACAATCATTCTCCTCGACATCGGTCTTTCGGTTTTAAAATCATTTCCTGTATAACTTTCAGAGATGTAATTCCCTTTTTCATCAAGCCTGAAATAATATTCCTTATCAATCTGTTTTAAATTCCCGATTTCATATTCGGAAATATGATTATATACAACATCCATCATAACAGCTATTCCTTCTTTGTGGAAGGCTTTTACCATATCCTTAAAATCCTTTATTTGCTTGGCAGATTCTCCGTACCATTTATCCCATTCTATTTTATCTGTATTTATACTGTAATATGATTCCGGTGCGAAAAAAGCAGCGGTCATATACCCCCAGTGATTTATTTCATAAGGATTCCATGTGTTATATTTACCGTGAAGAGAATTTTCATACGGCGATTCAATATTACCGAATTCTTGAGCGGGTAAAAGTTCTACTGTGTTAATGCCAAGAGCTTTTATATAATCGATTCCGCCGGTTCTGCCTTTTTCAATTAGCCCATGGTAAGTTCCGGGCTCTGAAGCACCGGAAGAAGGATGCGCGGTCATATCCCTAATATGCATTTCATATATTACAAGATCTCTCCAATCCCTTGTAATCCAGCTGTCTCCTTCCCAATCATAATCATTTTCTTTAACAACAATTGATTTCCTGGGATTAAAGTATGTATTAAATGTAGCTACGGCTTTCGAATACGGATCAATTGAAAGTTCCGCATGATCTTTTAACAGATCACCTGTATGATAAACTTTATAACCATAAAAGATTCCATATTGCTCACCTTCGATAACGTACTCCCAAACTGCATTTTCATCTTTGCTCATTTCATAAGAATTACCGGCGGTTTCTTCAACAGAAGAAAAAGTAAAAAGAAATACTTTTAAGGCACTCGGAGCAAACAGCCTGAAAAATGTCCTGCCGTTTTCAATAAAAGAACCCAGTCTTCTTTCCGAAAAAAATTTATCGAGTTCCCGAAGCTTATTTAAATATTTGGCTTGCTTTGCTGATATTTTAGATTTTGATTTGTCCGTAATAAGCAATATGATCCCTCTAGCAAATGAATTAAATCATTATTAAAATTAGCAAAATTATATGAAATTTATAAAAATTAAAAGTATAGATTATTAAAAGAATAATGATTGATTGAATTTAAAAAGTGGAATAAAAAAGTAATCTGCAGTAATCAATCGCTGTTAGCAGAATTAACAATTTTTAGAAATCACTATATTTTTAAAAATTAATGCTGGCTCGATTTAAGAAGATAAGCCTTTATAAATTTATTTAAATCTCCATCCATTACGCCCTGGACATCAGAAGTTTCCTCATCAGTACGGTGATCTTTAACCATATTATAGGGATGGAAAACATAGGAACGGATCTGGCTACCCCACTCTATTTTCATTTTTCCTTTTTCAATTTCATCCAGTTCAGCTTCCTGCTTTTCCAACTCTAGCTGGTAAAGCTTTGATTTTAAAAGCTTCATTGCATTTGTGCGGTTCTGCAGCTGCGAACGCTCGCTCTGGCATGCAGCAACAACACCTGTCGGTAAATGTGTTATTCGAACTGCTGTTTCAACCTTATTCACATTCTGACCGCCTTTACCGCCGGATCGGTATGTATCTATTCTTAAATCTGCAGGATTCACTTCTATCTCAATTGTATCATCAATCTCCGGGATTACAAAAACAGAGGCAAATGAAGTATGCCTTCTTTTATTTGAATCAAAAGGGGATATTCGAACCAGACGGTGGACTCCATTCTCAGCTTTAAGGTAACCGTATGCAAATTCACCTTCAACTTCGATTGTTGAACTTTTAATCCCGGCACCGTCCCCTTCAAGTATATCAATGATTGTCATTTTAAAATCATTCTGCTCACCCCATCTCAAATACATTCTCATAATCATTTCAGCCCAATCCTGTGCTTCTGTTCCCCCCGCTCCAGAATGTATTGTTAGAATGCAATTCTTATCGTCATCTTTTCCGCTAAGCATATTTTTGAACTCTGCTTCTTCCAGAGCTTTTTCCAGCGATTGAAGTTCATTTTCAATTTCATTCAAAATAGGATGTATCCTCTTCCATTTGTGCAAGCTGAATAAATTCTTCGATACTTTTAGATTTATTTTCGAGGTTTTCCCACAGCTTAACCCAAAATTCAATTGATTTTATTTCCTGCAATATCTTTTGCGCATCTGCCTGATCATCCCAAAATGAAGGCTGAAGAGTCTGATTCTGAAGCTCTTTTATTTTTGATTCTTTATTATTTACGTCAAAGATAACCTCGTAAATGATCGATCCTTGTTTTAAATTGATCTAATAATTTTTTTTCTTCTTCGTACATAAGTAGTCCTATAATGTTAAGTATTTAAATTTTGGAAATAAATTATCAATAATTTTAAATTCATTAAAAATATTTTTGATTTTTTAATTTTGACTTTCCACTTCCAATTCCATTCTAAGCAACGCAGCAGCTAATGTTTTTCCCTGGGCATCATGCTTTAATGAAACAGTGCCGCCGCCGCCTAAAGTATTATGTAAAATGAAATTCAAAGCCCTGATATTCGGTAATTCGTAACGCTCAACATCTCCTTTGCAAATTCCTGCAAAGTGCTCTTTAACCTTTGCAGAAGTTAAATATTTCCTGATAATTTTATAACCGTTATCATCATAAGCAATTAAACCGATATTAGCTGCATCGCCTTTATCGCCGCTTCTGCCGTGGCAAATATCGAGTAGTTTTATCTTCATTTTTAATTTTAATTTTTAATTTATAATTTTATAATATCTTCACTTCCGGCTGAACCAGCTTTTTAGGAATTAAAGCAGGCCAATAGGCAACAACTTCACCCGGTTTTGGCCGCCCGCCTGCAAATCCTGTTACGCTTGGCGGTCCTGTTAAAATTAATGGGGCTATTTCTTTACCAAATCTTTCCACAGAATTATAATCATCTGATCTTACCGATATTCTTAGGACTACTTCATTAATACTATCTTCATCCAATTCTTTAGCTAATGATTCATGACATGCATTATATCCTAAAAATTCGGTTCTTATTTCTTCAAATTTCAGATTCAGATTTTCTAATCTTTTACGGAGAATTCTATCTGCAGCTTTAGCCTTAGTTAAAGCTTGAGGCCAGGAATATGTTAAGCTTCCGGAAGCAGAAAACCCTGCAGCATAAGAACAGGAAACTTTATAAAATTCGGTTTCTTTTTTCCCTTTTACATTGTAAACTTTAACTCTGTTTCTTTCTTCATCATCTAATTTAATTGAAGTAAAATCCGCGACACAATCAGGTGTTATATATTGTGCCGGATCGCCAATTTCATAAACAAGTTGTTCAGCTACAGTTGCAAAGGAAACTTTCCCGCCTGTATTCGGATGTTTAGTGATAATTATTTCCCCGTTCGGGTAAGCCTCAGCAATTGGAAAACCAATTTCGGCAAGATTGTCGATTTCTTCCCAATCACCTAAAAAATTTCCGCCCGAAGATTGTGCACCGCATTCGAGAATATGCCCGGCAACAGTTCCTGCAGATAATAAATCATAATCATTTTTCTTCCAGCCGAATTCAAAAATCATTGGCGCTAATGTTAATCCTGTATCCGTTGTTCTTCCGGTAATAACAATATCCGCACCCTTTTGTAAAGCTTCAACAACCGGGAAAGCGCCAAAGTAAACATTTGCACTTAATATTTTATCTTTAATTATTTTAATAGAATCACCGGTCTCCATATTATTTAATTCCGAACCGGATAAGATTATTTCATCAATTTTATCTTTAATATCATCTCCGGTTACAACACCTATCTTCAAATCTGATAATCCCAGGTCTTTGGCAACTTTAATAACTGATTCCGCGCAGGCAGCCGGGTTAACACCACCGCCATTTGTTATTATTTTTATTTTTTTTTCTTTACAAACCGGCAGAATTCTCTTCATTAATTCGGGAATATCTTTAGCATATCCAAGTTCCGGGTTTCTACTTTTTTGCTTCTGCAAGTATAGACATCGTTACTTCTGCAAGGTAATCCATTACAAGGTAATCAATATCGCCTTTAGTAATCTGGGTGTAAGGAGCATCAATTAAATCCCCCCAAAAACCTTGTCCCGATGCTATTTTAATTTTTTCTTTCATAATAATAATTGTTTATGCTGTTTTTTAAGATTAATGCTTTAGGAGAAAGATTTCTACTTCTTTTTTCCATATCTAAGATTTTGTCTAAGCTGAAATCATTTCATCCTGGATTTCCTTTGATATTCTTCCCAGATCATCTTTACTGGAAACTTCAAACCATTTTATTCTCTTATCACCATTAAACCAGGTCATCTGCCGCTTTGCATAACGCCTCGTATTTCTTTTAATTAATTCTACGGCCCTTTCAAAAGTAATTTCTCTATTTAGATAAGAAATAATTTCCTTATATCCAACACTATTCAATGAATTCAATTTCTCACTAAAACCCATATTTAAAATATTCTTTACTTCATCAACAAATCCATTCGGCAATCATTTCATCCACTCTTTTTTCAATATTTGAATATAATTTTTGACGCTCCCAGTTTAATCCGAATTGATAAAATTTTAATTCCGGGTTTCTTTTATGTTTATGCTGCTGCTTCCATATCGGTTCTCCGGTTTGATGATAAACCTCAAGTGCTCTTAAAACCCGCTTCCAGTTTTGCGGGAGCATTTTCGAAGCACTTCCCGGGTCAACCTTTTTTAGTTCTTCGTAAATATATTCATTTCCAAACAATTCTTTTTGATTTAATAAGTAATTCCTGTATTCCGTATCAACATCGGCCGAATCAAATATCCCATCTATTACAGCTTTAATATATAATCCTGAACCGCCGGCAATTATGGGGATCTTATTTTGATTATTCAGTTTTTCACAAATTTCCAGGACATCTTTTTCAAATTTGCTGGCATTGTAATATTCACCTGGATTCAATGAATTTATAAAATAGTGCTTAACTTTACTTAAACTATCCGGTCCCGGTTTGGCAGTCCCTATATCAAGATATTTATAAAACTGCCTGCTGTCGGCGGAAATAATTTCACTATTTAAAGCATGAGCCAGAAGCAAGCTTAATTCAGTTTTACCCGAACATGTTGGACCAGCAATGACAATTACTTTTCGTTCCAACCTTCCCTTCCGATTAATGGTACAAAAGTAAATTCAGGTATATCTTTTTCTTCAAATTTGTCATCTTCAATTTTAGTAATTATTTTAAGCTTTTGAGAATGCTTTGTTCCTACCGGTATAACCAATTTTCCATTAATTGCTAATTGTTTCTTGTAAGAATTTGGAACGGAAGGAGAACCTGCTGTAACTATTATTCCGTCATAGGGAGCAAATTCTTCCCAGCCGATTGTACCGTCACCGTATTTTGTATAAACCCGTATCCCGAGTTTATCAAAGAGTTTTTGAGTTTTTAGATAAATTTCAAACTGCCGTTCAATGCTGTAAACTTTCATCCCCATGAACTCAAGTATTGCTGCCTGATAACCGGAACCGGTTCCAATCTCCAATACTTTTGAATTAGCTTTTAATTCTAAAGCCTGGGTCATAAAGGCAACTGTATAAGGCTGAGATATGGTTTGTCCATAACCTATTGGTAAAGCTACATCTTTATATGCATGATCTTTTAATGCTTCAGGTACAAATAAATGTCTTTCAACGGTACCGATTGCTTGTAAAACATCAACATCGGTAATTCCATTAATAGAAAGTTTATTTGCCAATTCATCTCTTTCAGCTTCAAACATTAAAATTTTTTTCTTTAAAATTGAACTATTATACAAAAATAAACATAATATTTTATAAATTTATTTTTATGTTAATATCTTTTTAATTGATAAAAATATGAATGAAATAATTAATGTAGCTTCCGGTGCATTTTTGATTATGTGCATGAGAATTTGTGATGTATCAATTGATACAGTTAGAATGATCTTAGTAGTGCAGGGGAAAAAGTACTTAGCCGGTACAGCAGGATTTTTTGAAGTTTTAATCTGGATATTTGCAATCAGATTTATAATGCAGCATTTGGATAATATCGCAAATCTGTTTGGCTATGCCACAGGGTATGGACTAGGAAATATCATTGGTATTTCCATTGAACAAAAAATCGGGCTCGGACATGTTCAATTAAGCGTTATTTCAAGGCATTATACAGATCTTATTGCGAATACTTTAAGAAAATCAAAATTCGGAGTTACAATTCTTCCGGGGGAAGGCGGTTCGGGAGGTGTTTCCATTATCGTATTAATTACACCGCGAAAATCGCAGAAAAAAACAATTAAATTAATTGAATCAATTGATCCAAAAGCATTTATTACCATTCAATATTCTTTACCATACAGAGGATTTATGAGAGGCACAAGAAAATAAATCCTCGGAAAAACTTTCTTTGATCTATTGTGAAAAACTATTTTACTCTTTTTCCAATAGTGATAAGAATAATCGGATGTATATATGTTTTATAAAGCCATTGTAAGAAAACCCAGCAAAAACCTTATTAATGGTTTAACAAGCGGAGATCTTGGAAAACCAGATTACCATTTAGCTATTAAGCAGCATCAAAAATATATCGAAGCGCTTGAGCAATGCGGACTTGAAGTTACTGTAATGGAGGCTGATGAGAATTATCCTGATTCTACCTTTGTTGAAGACACTGCCGTACTCACTTCCCATTGTGCTATAATAACGAACCCGGGAACGCTTCCCGCAAAGGTGAAATAACGGAAATGAATCGAGTTATAAAAAATCATTTTTCGAACATCAGGTATATTTCAGCGCCCGGAACTCTTGAAGCCGGTGATGTAATGATGGCAGGAAAACATTTTTTTATCGGTTTATCAGAAAGAACGAATGGGGAGGGTGCATATCAGTTAATTAATATATTGGAGAATTATGGTTATACCGGCTCAACACTGAATGTGGAAAATGTTCTGCACCTTAAATCCGGAGTATCATACCTCGAAAACAACAATCTATTGTCACTAGTAAGTTTATCTATTAGAGAAGAATTCAAAAACTTTAATATTATACCAGCTGATGATGATGAAAGCTATGCTTCAAATAGTCTATGGATAAATGACAAAGTTCTTGTTCCTTGCGGATTTCCTAAAGACAAAAAGGAAAATTGAAAAAGCAGGTTATAAAATAATTGAATTGGATGTTTCTGAATTTAGGAAACTTGACGGCGGACTTAGCTGTCTTTCATTAAGATTCTAATGAATAGTAAAAATTCATTATTATCAAAATTTTCAATTTACCAATACCCTGTTTTTGGAATAATAATGCATGCTCATAAAATAAAAAGTTCTCTTTTCGAGGATTTTTTGAGGCGCCGGTCGGATTCGAACCGACGAATAAAGGTTTTGCAGACCTTCGCCTTGAACCACTTGGCTACAGCGCCCTAAAGAATTTACAACCGAATGATAAAATGTATGAACGGATAAGAGTGATTGAATGTAATTTCCAATGCCAATCAACCATTCTCCAAAGAATTATTTTGGACAGTCAAACATTTAATCATCTTTGAGCGGGAAACGGGACTCGAACCCGCGACATCAACCTTGGCAAGGTTGCGCTCTACCAACTGAGCTATTCCCGCATAAAATGAAATATTTATAAGAACTTCTATTATTTACATTTAGAAACTTGCAATGATCATTCTAATTGGTAAATAATTATAAAATAGGTTTCTAAATATAAAATATTTAACTAATTCTTGCAAAAAATAAATACCACCAAAACAATTCACTGATTTATTTCAAAATGTTACAATATTTCAAATTTTTGTTACGGCTATGGTAGAGAAATCCCTGTTTATTTATGATTTTTGAGCAGCAATCAGAATTAAATTAATGAGGAAAAAAGATTATGGGATTCTTTGAAGCATATGTTTTCTTCGGTATAATAATCATAACTGCTCTGGTAACATTCTGCTTAAACCAGTTATTTGAATCTAAACATGAAAAAATCGGATTAGTGATTCTATGGATTCTCTTATTTCTTTCTGTAGTATTGGGATTCAATAAACTGCACCTGTTATGGCTGGCACCTTTAGCTTTTATTGTTCCCTATTATGCAATAATAATCAATAAGGATATTTCATTCAAATATTTCGGAACCATTTTAGGTATACTTTTATTTTCGGTAATTATTATAGGAATCAGTATTTTTTAATAGTCCAGACTTTTTGACACTTTAAATTAGAAAGAATTTTACAGTGAAAATTTTTAGCTTAAATATTTTAATAATTGTTCAAATTTGAATTTTCCATTTGGCCTATTATTTGTATAATTCAATAATGAAAGTTGAAAATAATTTAGACAAAAGGTGAAAATATGAAGATTAGAATAACATACAAAATTTCAAATAACCTTATCGGTGAAAAAAATCTTGATATAAAGAAATTTTTAGATCTTATAAGATTAATTTATTCCAATGAAAATGTTATTAGTTATTTTATAATTGATAAATAAGTGAAAACGCAATAATGTATTTTCCTGATCCTACCAAATTTCAGCTAAGTTCAATGATATTTTAACTTACCGGCTTTATAAGTCGAAAGAAATCCAAGAAAAGAATCCCCTCTGCAACATATTAACCTAGTATCCGGCAAACACGGGCAACTTCCGATTTAATGAAAAAATTCCGCCTAAATAATTCTCAATTTTCTTGTAAAGTTAAAAATAACAGAAATATTATTTGTTAATAATGTTTTCCTCTAATTTACCACAGGCAAAAAAGATATTATTACAGCATAAAAACCATGTAAATTTTAAAGATGATTTTTCGGAATCATTTTTGGGAAAATTTTCCAAACTGGCATTTAATTAATTTCGATGCTAAAGTAATTATAATTTTATTTTATTTGAATTGACTCCTTTGGCCTGGTATATCAAAAAAATAACTTGTAAAAATAACGGTAGATATATTGCGCCATTTTTTGAAATCTTGCTCTTGTTAATTTTACAACAAAAAAATATATTATTATGATGAACCAAATAATTTTACCTGATAATTCAATTATGTATAAAGCTTTAATTGAAAGAGACAGTACATTTGAGGGTACGTTTTTCGTCGGAGTTAAAACTACAGGAATATTTTGCCGTCCAACATGCCGGGCCAAAAAGCCGAAAGAAGAAAATGTAGAATTTTTTCATTCGGTAAAAGATGCTATGTCTTATGGATATAGACCCTGCAAATTATGTAATCCGCTGGAATATAAAGGAGAATTGCCGGCCTGGCTGAAGCCATTAATCGATGAAATAAATAACAATCCCGGCATAAGGATAAAAGATCCCGATTTACTTAAAAAGAGGGATTAATCCTTACAGGTTAAGAAGATGGTTTAAAGAAAATCTGAATATGACATTCCAGGCTTATTTAAGAACATTACGAATTAATGGAGCATTCGGCAGAATTAAATTAGGTGAAGAAAAGGTTGTTGAAGCAGCTTTTAATTCTGAATATGATTCTTTAAGTGGTTTTAATTCAACTTTTAAAAAAACTACGGGTTTTACTCCAATTGAAAGTAAAAGTAAAAATCTAATTCAAATAACAAGAATTCTTACTCCAATCGGCCCAATGCTGGCCGGTTCTTTTAAAGATAAAATCTGTCTCCTTGAATTTGTAGATAGGAGAATGCTTGAAACCCAGCTAAAACGGATCAAAAAAATATTCAATAGTGAATCTGTACCGGGTAATACACCTGTTTTTGAGGAACTTAATAAACAGCTTGAAGAATATTTTAAAGGTGAAAGGAAAAACTTTTCACTTCCATTATCAATTGATGGGACTCCTTTCCAGATGAAAGTTTGGAATGAATTATTAAATATTCCTTATGGAACAACTGTAAGCTATAAAATGCAGGCAGCAAATATCGGGAATCCGAAGGCGGTAAGAGCTGTAGGAAAGGCAAATGGGGATAATAGAATAGCAATTATAATTCCTTGCCACCGGGTAATCGGTTCAAACGGTGAGCTTGTAAATTACGGCGGAGGGATCTGGAGGAAGCAATTTCTGATTAACCTGGAAAAGAGAAACCTTAAATAAACTTGAAAAAAATAATTTTTCAAGATTAATGTCAACAGGTTGTTTGGAATCTCTTTTCCTCTTTAAAAATACATTTAAGCGAATTCTAAGTTATCAAGTAAAGATGAATTTAAAAGAAATTAGTGGTGATGAGCTCCGCCTGGCTCCATGGACATGACCATGTGACAGTTCTTCCGGTGTTGCATCCCGTACATCTAGAAGTTCAACATTAAATTCAAGATTCCTGCCGGCTAACGGATGGTTAAAATCAACAGTGACTTCTTTTTCTCCAATTTTATTAATAACTAAAGGCATTCTTTTCCCGTCGGGCGAATTTGCTATTAGCTGCATTCCCTCTTCAAGTTTCATATCGTCTGGAAATTCATTTTTATCAATCTGCTGAACAGCAGCTTCATCATATTCTCCGTAACCTTCTGCAGCTTCAACTTTAATATCCTTTTTTGTACCAATTATCATTTGGTTAACAACTTCTTCAAGCTTTGGTAATATTTGACTATTTCCGCTCAAATATGAAAAAGGTCCCATATTTTCGGTAGATTCAATAAAATTTCCTTCATCATCTTTTAATGTGAAATTTATAGTTACTACTTTATTTGCATCAATGGGCATTAAGTACTCCTAATTTAATAATTTTGATTTTACATATTCATAATACGATTTTTTGAGATAAATGAAAATATTTTGAACGAGTGCTAATCACCCCTCAACATGTTTTTAATATCTCAGCCGGCTTTTGCAACTCTCAATACAATTTTTCCAAGACCATGGTGCGATTCCATCCTTTCATGTGCTGCGGCAACATCTTCAAGAGGCAAAATTTTATCGATAATTGGTTTTGCCAGGCCTTCTCTCAAAAACTTTCTTCATTTCTTCCAGCCTTTTTTTATCTCTTGTAATAAATACACCATGCAGTGTTATATTGTTACGATATAAAAGAGTCAAATCTCCTTTAGGCGGCAGAATACAGGCAATCCTGCCAAAGGGACGAATTCCCGGAAGGCATCTTGACACAATTTCATCACCTTGAATGTCAAAAGCAGCATCAACTCCCTTTCTCCCCGTTTCTTCAAGTGCGGTTTCGGCTGCATCTTTTTTATGATAATCAATTATAATATCTGCTCCAAGCTCTCGAAGAGCCTGATGATTTTCCGGGCTGGCAGTAGCAATAACTTTCGCACCGGCAGCTTTTGCAAACTGAACAGCAAAAGTACCTACGCCTCCTGCGGCACCATGGATTAAAATTGTTTCACCAACTGTAAT
Source organism: uncultured Bacteroidota bacterium (assembly GCA_963782475.1). Lineage (GTDB taxonomy): Bacteria > Bacteroidota > Ignavibacteria > Ignavibacteriales > Ignavibacteriaceae > CAVQBP01. Next base: position 1,190,417 of record CAWAJW010000015.1, on the reverse strand, counting down.
TTTTATTCTTCTTATTATTGCCTCCCATGCTGTACCGCCAGCTAAAGGAATTGCAGCTGCTTCTTCAAATGATAAATTCTCCGGTTTTTTTGCAATGATGGAAGCTGCCACAGAATTATATTCCGCATAAGTTCCAACAGGATTGTCTTTCAGTTTCGGCGTATAATAAATTTCATCACCCGGTTTGAAATCGGTAACTCCTTTTCCCACCTCCTCAATTATTCCTGCAGCATCATAACCAAGTATAATCGGCAGATCTGACTTACCCCAATAGCCGCTGGCTCTAATTTTTGCATCTACAGGATTTACACCTGATGCAATTATCTTCACAAGAACATCATTAATCCCGACGAGCGGTTTTTCAACTTCTCTTAATTCGAATAAATCTTTATCCCCAAATTTGGGAAGAACCATTGCACGCATAATGTTTCTCCTTTAATTCATCTCTTAGCCGGACAATAAAGAATTCTGCATAAAAATGGGATGATACATAACAAATGATTAAACAATTTCATCTTTCTAAAGTTTTATCTATCTTTTTTCAATAAAACCGGCAGCTTTGGCTTTATTATCCATGGCTTTATATTGTTCGGGAGTTATTTTGGGAAGGACCCTTAAAAATGCAACTATTTCCCAAATTTCACTATCTGAAGATCGTTCTGCAAAGGATGGCATTGCAGACATTTTTATCCCGTTTTTTACTATCCAGAATAATTCATTTGGTTCCCAGTCGTTAGCAGTCTTGTATAATTCGGGAGGGGCAGGATTAAATGATTTGCTGCTTTCCTGTCCGGGTGAACCATGGCAGCCGCACATCCTGCTGTAATGTGCATAACCTTTTAATATCATTGTAGAATCATCAAGAGATGGAATATCAATGCTTTTTGCATGATGCTCTACAGAATTGTCCATGGTTGTTTCCAGTATCCACCTGGAAATGCCCTCATCTTTGTTATTTGCACTTACATCATAGTTACCGGAATAAATGTAAATAACTCCCCCAATAACAAGGATTATCAAGCATAAAATGAAACCGCCCAATACTTTCATCTTTATTACCTTTTTATTTTTTTAATTAAATTAATAGAACTTTTCTTAATTAATATGTGTAAAAGACAATTTTTATATTTGTACAGCATAAAACATTAGAAATTAAAATAAGGAAAGCCAATGCCGTAAATTAACAATATAGTCTGGAAAATTTATTAAATTTTAATAAATAATAGAAAATAATAATGAATTATTTACTTAGTTGTATTATAGGATTTTTGCTGGGCTCATTTCCTACTGCCTACATAATTTTGAAAAGAACAAAGGGAATTGATATTACAACTGCTGGAACCGGTAATGTAGGAGCAATGAATTCATATGAAATTACAAATTCAAAAATTACCGGGTTAATTGTTTTTATTATCGATGCATTAAAAGGGCTACTGAGTGTTTATTTAACTCTGTTAATTTTCCCGATTGATTTTGCACTACCGGCTATTGCGCTTTTATTTGCTGTATTAGCTCACTGCTTTAATCCTTGGCTGGGATTTAAAGGAGGAAGAGGTTTAGCGACTGCCGCAGGCGGAGCAATATTATTATTCCCTTTCATGCTGATAATCTGGGCTGTACTCTGGATTATTATTTACCTCGCAAGGAAAGACATCCTGCTCGCAAACGTTTGGGCAAATTTTATGACCCTGGTTATAATCTTTTTATCAAGCAATGTAGCTTTTGAGTATTCTTACCCTAAACCTGATTCAATATCATCTCTTATGCTTTTTTCCTCCGCTTTATTAGTTCTGGTTTTTATTAAGCATATAGAACCAATGAAAGAACTTTTTAAAAACAAATCTATTCTCATAAAGGGAAATTCTCATGAATAATTCCAGAAAAATTATTTTAAGCTTCGGACTCATTCTTATAATTGTCATTGCTTCATATTTTGTTTTCCGTGCGGGTAATAAACCGCACGATTTCTATGAAGCAGATAATAATTACTCGGTTGCCGGCTACCAGGCAAAGCCGAATGCAAATGACCAGATAACAAATTCACGGAAAAATATAATAACAGAAACCGTTAAAAAAGTCAGCCCAGCAGTTGTGGGAATTAATGTAACTGAGATAAGGCAATATGAAAGTCCGTTCGGCTCTTTTTTCGATGACCCGTTTTTCAAGCAATTTTTCGGCGGAAGAAATTATAATCAAACTGTCAAAGAGCTTGGCTCAGGTTTCATTATTTCACCTGACGGGTATATTATAACGAACGATCATGTCGCCGGCAACGCTTCACAAATTACAGTAACAATGACAAACGGAAAGCAATATGATGCAAAGTTAATCGGTACAGATAAAGCTTCCGACATTGCATTAATTAAAGTAAATGCAGATAATCTCCCGTATGAAATTTTAGGCAATTCTGATGATATTATGATTGGCGAGTGGGTAATTGCTTTAGGTAACCCTTTCGGTCTATTTGAAATTAATGATAAACCGACTGTAACTGTAGGTGTAGTTAGTTCTACAGGTATGAACCTTGAACCCATGAACAACAGGTATTACTTAAATATGATCCAAACCGATGCTGCTATAAACGGAGGTAACAGCGGCGGACCGCTGGTAAATAGCAATGGAGAAGTTATAGGGATGAATACATTGATCTTTACTGCCGGCGGGAATCAGGGAAGCATCGGTTTAGGTTTTGCTATACCCATAAACAAAATAAAAAAAATAATTAAGGAGCTAAAAGAAAACGGAAAAATCGACAGGGATTTTTCGGTCGGAATGAGAATTCAATCAATTGATGAAGGACTTGCAAAATACTACAACCTGAGTACAACAAAAGGAGTTATTGTAACCCAGGTTTTCCCCGGAACTCCTGCATCTAAATCCGGAATTAAAGTCGGGGATATTATTGTCCAGGTTGAAAATTATAATATCAATGATTCCGAAACCCTCGAAAGTGTTTTCCAGGAATTTAGAACCGGGCAGACTATCTCTTTAAAATTATTAAGGGACGGCAAAGAACTATCTAAAACAATGACTTTAACAAAACAAGAATAAAAACATGTAGAATTTTATAGATGCTTTAATAAAATTTATAAGCAGAATAATTACTCGAAAATTTTCTTGATTGCATCAATCAGGCCATCGATAGGGATTTGCAGACCCGGTCCTGTGTATGGGATTTATTTCATGTTCGGAACCTTCCGGGTAATATTCCTTTAAATATTTATCCAGCTCTTCATTAACCCTTTGTTCAAGGGCAAGTCTTGAAAACTTTTTAATGTTTTTGTTTTCAACAAGTTCTTTCGCCTGCTGCTGCAAAATATAACGGCTGTATTCGGGGTGTCTTACTAAAAACGAATCCAGCAATGTTGCAGCAAATTTCAAACGGTAAGTTGTATCTGCCAATTGCTTGCTCGATATATATATTTTCCCCTTATTGGAAGCTGTATCAATAATTTTTTTATTAGATATAGTATCTAAAATTGTTTTGGAAGTCTGTACAATTTTCTTCTCTTGAATTTTCTCAGGTTCTTTTTTCTGTATAGAGAATATCTTCTTAATTTTTTGTGCAGGCTCTTCTTTTTCCATAGCTTTGCTTTCTTCCGGCGTAACCTGCACAAAGTTTACTATTGAATATCCTGCCTTTTTGAACTGGGTATATTCAATTTTAATGAACATTATAATTAAAAATAAAATCCCATGTACCAGGATTGAAAGGACAAAAGCGGCGGTTTTTTCTTTATTTAAATTATGCTTGAATAATTTCAAAATGAATAATTTTGATTTTTAGATTTTCAATACTGTTTTACTTGGCAGTTTAAATTCCGTTTCAAGTCCAATTGAAAAATTAAGGAAAGAGATTAACGAAAAGAAATGCATTTACAAATAATAATCTTTTCACTTCCCAAAAGTATTTTAATAGGGGAAAAAATTATAAACTAATCAGCATTATTTTTTTCATATTTTAGTGCAAATTATTTTAATAATAAAGCTTTTTTTGTAATAGAATGTTTAGAGGTTTGCAGCCTTAAAAAATATACGCCGCTAGGAATATTAATAGCATTCCATTTAATCTGGTGCTCGCCGGAGGTATAAAATCCATTAATAAGTGTGGTTATTTCTTCTCCTAAAGAATTATATACCGTTAATTTAATTTTATCGGAAACAGGCAAAATAAATTTGAATGTCGTAGTAGGATTAAAGGGATTAGGAAAGTTTTGAAACAGGATTAATTGTTCAGGTCTTGCTATTGTTTTCCGCACATCTACTTTTACACCGTATTCAACTCCGTTAAGCTTTGCATAAATTAAATTACATTGAAAAAGGTCTGCAACAAAACCTACATCGTTATAATAACGCATTACCTCACCGAAATTATAAGCCAGTTCCCAGCCGTCGTAAGTGGTTGAACTAACAAAATATTGTTCTATTAATTTTGTTTTAACATTAAAGCCGAAAAAAGTTTTGGTGGTTTCTTCCATGCACCTATATCCGGCTATAACTTCGTCTCCTTCTTCAGCCAAAAGATTATCCATAATTACATCTCCGGAAAAATAGTTATAAACTTTTCCTGTAGATGAGTCTATTCTTATATATAATGGAGCAATGAATTTGTTTGGTAATCCCTCTTCTTTTACAACAAAATAATTTTTCCCGTTAGGCATTATGGTATCGGCAACCACCTCTTTGGAACCAAACCAGGAGGTATCCTTTGAAGCGGAACCATCCATATGTTCCAAGACTTTATATTGCCAGTAATCGCCAATATTTATAGGGTAAAATTTTAAAGCAGATTCAATTGAATCAGCCTGGGAAAAAATATTTATAGTTAAAAAAAATATTTGAATCAAAACTATTCTTTTCATTTAATTTGCACTCTAAAAAGTTAAATTTATTTTAATATTGCCAGAAACGAATTAAGCTTTAGAGTTCCCTTCCCCAAAATTATTGCTATTGGAAATTACAACATTAGTTAATTTTTATCAATCTTGAATTTTGAATTATATATTTAATTTTTCTCTATTTATTAGTTTTTATTTTATTATAAAATCTTCATTCGGAGCAGGGGTTTGTTCAATTATTTGGGGAACATATTAAAAAATATTTATCAAAATATTCTTATATTAAAGCATAAATTTTTCATACACTATCCTAAATAAATAAAATGATTGAAAGATATACTCTCCCTGAAATGGGAAAAATTTGGCAGGATGAATTTAAGTTCAATACCTGGCTGAAAATCGAAATACTTGCCTGCGAAGCCCGCAGTGAATTGGGAGAAATCCCCAAAGAAGATGTAGATGTAATAAAAGAAAAAGCACTATTCGACATCAAAAGAATATTGGAAATAGAAGAAACAACCAAGCATGATGTTATTGCCTTTTTAACAAATGTTGCGGAAAATGTCGGTCCTGAATCCCGGCATATTCATTACGGTATGACTTCCTCTGATATTCTCGACACAACACTTTCTTTCCAGATGAAGACTGCGGGCGAGCTTCTATTAATTAGGCTGAATGGGCTTAAGGATGTGCTTAAAGATAGAGCACTTGAACATAAAAGAACAATTTGCGTCGGGCGGTCTCACGGCATACATGCCGAGCCCACTACTATGGGCTTAAAATTCGCCCTCTGGTTTGAAGAAATCAAAAGAGATATAATACGGCTTAAGAGTGCCATCAATACTATTAGTGTAGGTCAGATTTCAGGTGCTGTAGGGACGTTTGAACATCTGACTCCAAAAGTTGAGGAATATGTTTGTGAAAAAATGGGACTTTCCCCGGCCCCTGTTTCTACGCAAATAATACAAAGAGACAGGCATGCCGAATATTTATCTACATTAGCAATAATCGGGGCAACTCTTGAAAAAATTTCAATAGAAATTAGACACCTGCAAAGAACAGAAGTGCTCGAAGCTGAAGAATATTTTTCAAAAGGTCAAAAAGGCTCCTCGGCAATGCCCCATAAGAGGAACCCAATTATTAGTGAGAGAATTACCGGTCTGGCAAGGATACTCAGAGGCAATTCAATTGCAGCAATTGAAGATGTTGCACTCTGGCATGAAAGGGATATCTCACATTCTTCCGTTGAAAGAATAATTGTTCCGGATAGCTGCATAGCCCTGGATTATATGCTCGATTTAATGATCAGGCTCACAAAAAACCTTATTATTTACCCTGAAAACATGATTAATAATTTGAATATTACACGAGGCTTAGTATTTTCACAAACAGTTCTTTTAAAACTAGTAAATAAGGGTCTATCAAGAGAAGATGCTTATAAATGGGTTCAAATTGCAGCTATGGATGTATGGAATGATAAACATAAGAATATGAAAGATGAATTATTAAAATCTCATGAAATTAGAAAATATATATCCGAAGAAGAAATAAATGAAATTTTTGATTATAAAAAAATGTTGAAGAATGTTGATTACATTTTTTCAAGGAGTGTCGATTTAAATTAATTATGGAGGTTGGAATGAAGTTCTACTTTTTATTTACGTTGTTATTATTTTTCACTATTTCTGTTCTTCCAAAAGATAATGACCTTAAGGTTGGAGATAAAGCTCCGAATTTTACACTCAAAGATTCTAATGGTAAATCTTATACACTTGCAGATTACAAGGGAAAATCCCCTGTAGTTGTTTATTTTTATCCGAAAGCAGGAACTTCCGGCTGCACTAAAGAAGCATGCGGAATAAGAGATAGTAAAAACAAATTTAAAGAAAATAATATAAAGGTTTTCGGTGTAAGTGTTGATTCACCTAGCGAAATTAAAAAATTTGTTGCCGACTATCATCTAAATTTTCCCCTTTTATCCGATAGTGCAAAAAAAGTTTCTAAAGAATATGGTGTTTTAATGAATAGCGGGATGGATAAGAGGGTTACATTTATTATAGACAAAGAAGGAAATATTGCTAAAATTATAAATGTTACTGATATTGCCTCTCATGCCGATCAAGTATTTAATGATGCTAAAAAGTTAGACTAAAGCTTATCAATTCGTAGCGCAGAATATGATTCTGTGCTACGAATCTTTTTTTAATATTTTATATAATTTATACCCGGCATAAGACAATCCTATTAATCCTCCCGTTGCCTTAAGCACTTTTGAATTTGCAATTTTTTCGAGATTTATACCGGAACCAATCTGCTTCATTTCATTATCGCTGTATATTGAATCCATAAATTCGACTCTGTCCTTTAAAGATTTAAAGGCTATTGTAATGTTGGAGGAATCTCTTACCGGAGTAAACTTCACTGCACACTTATCAGGATCATTTTCATCAATTTCATCCAGGTTTTCAAATTCCCATTTGCCGCGGAAATTTGTATAATTAACAATGCTTCTCTTCTCCCTTGAATAAAGGGGATCACTGAAAACCATGATTTTTTTTCCATGATCATCTATAACAGTTTTCGGATGTAATTCATCTTTTGGAGGTTCAGTTTCATTACTTTCGATGCTGCTTTTAAGCGATTTTACTTCTTTAGCTTTTTTTATTAAAACATCTTTGCTTTTTAGCATTAAAAATTCTCCGAAAATCAAGCACAAATATATAAAATATTCTGGTTCCTTATTTTCTTAAGATACAAAATAATACAATGTTAAGCATGAAAATATTTTCAATTCACATTATTTTTTCCTATACCGGGCAAATAAAGCGTATAACAATAAATTTTGATATCTTGCATATCTATTTTTTAATGGACTGAGCAGAATTATACCGAAATTTTAAAGTCTTTTAATTTTAATTTTTTATGGTTATATATTTGATTCAATTTTATTTAGGAACTTTATTAACTTGGGGTTTGTAACAGCTATTTATTTTAATTTATAATATAACATCGGAAATTATATGAAAAGAACTCTGTTGTGGATTTTACCTCTCATTGTAGCAAGTATATTAATTGCAAATTCTTTAAGTATTAATATCCCCGGAAATATAAATTCTACCCCAGATGATTCGCTCAACGTTTCCCCTCAAAGTTATATGCCGGAAGAAGATCAATTAGTAAATACAATACTTACAAGGTATCACTACAGGAAATTTAAACTTGATGATTCTTTGTCTTCCGTAATTTTTGACAGGTATATTAAAGCGCTGGATAACGGCAAAAGCTATTTCTATTCTTCCGATATTAAAGATTTCGATCAATATAAAACTTTACTGGATAATGATATTCAGGATGGAGACCTGGACCCGCCCTATCAAATTTTTGATACTTTCAAAAAAAGGGTAATTGAAAGAATTGATTATGTCGATACTCTTTTAAATAGGGGCTTTGATTTCACTAAAAATGAAAAATATTTAATTGACAGAGACAGCGTTTCATGGCCCGGTAATCAGGAAGAGATGAATGAGTTATGGAGGAAAAAAATTAAAAATGATGCTTTAAATTTAATCCTTGCAGGGAAAAAATGGGAAGGTATTCAAGGAAACTCTTAAAAAAAGGTATGCAAATTTCCGAAGAGCTATTTCACAGTATAACAGTGAAGATGTATTCCAGCTATTTATGAATTCATATACTGAATCAATTGATCCTCATACGAATTATTTATCTCCCAGTACATCTGAAAATTTTAAAATAGATATGAGCCGTTCGCTGGAAGGAATCGGTGCCCAGCTTCAGCAGGAAGATGATTATACTAAGGTTAATGAGATTATCCCGGGGGGACCTGCATACAAGAGCGGGCTGTTGAAACGGAATGATAAAATTATCGGGGTTGCTCAGGGTAAAGATGGTGAAATGGTTGATGTAATCGGCTGGAGAATCTCAGATGTAGTTCAATTGATTAGAGGACCTAAAGGAACAACCGTTCGGCTTGAAATTATACCAGCCGATAAAGGACCAAATGCAATCCCGCATGAAATTAAAATTGTTAGGGATAAAGTGACTCTTGAAGAACAGTCGGCAAAAAAAGATGTTATTAATATAAATGAAAATAATAATTTTTATAAAATTGGAGTTATTACGCTGCCTGCTTTTTATATCGACTTTGAAGCCCGGCAGAAGGGAGATCCAAATTATAAAAGCACAACCAGGGATGTTCGGAAATTGATTAAGGAATTGAAAGAAGAAAAAGTAGATGGAATAATTATGGATCTTCGAAATAACGGCGGCGGCGCTTTAGATGAAGCCGTTCAATTGACCGGGTTGTTCATTAAGGATGGACCCGTTGTACAGGTCAAAAGTGCTGATGGGAAAATCGATGTTGATTCCGATACTGATCCCGCTATTGTTTATAATGGCCCTTTAGCGGTATTGGTAAATAGATTTAGTGCTTCAGCATCAGAAATTTTCACAGGTGCAATTCAAGATTATGGACGCGGGATAATAGTTGGACAACAAACTTACGGTAAGGGAAGTGTTCAAAATCTTATCGATCTAAATAGACTGGTCGGAAGTTCAGGAGATAAATTCGGGCAGGTAAAGCTAACTATTGCAAAATATTACCGGATTGACGGAGGGAGTACACAGAACAAAGGGGTTGTACCGAATATTAAGCTTCCTTCAGCTATCGACCCGAATGATTTTGGAGAGAGTTCCGAACCGAGTGCTCTGCCTTGGGATCAAATTCGTTCTACTAAATACCAGATGTATTCCGACTTAAATAAATTTATTCCTCAACTTATTAAAATGCATGAAGAACGAATGGATACCAGCGCTGAGTTTGATAATGTTCTTGAAGATATTAGTGAATATAAAGAATCAAAAGATGAAAAGTATGTATCTTTGAATGAAGCGGTCAGAAAAAAAGAAAAAGATGAAGAAGATAATAAAAGATTCGAAAGAGAAAATAAACGAAGAAAAAGTAAAGGTTTGAAATTATTGGAAAAAGGAGAAAACTCTCTAAATCAAAATAAGAATAATGATCCTTATCTGGAAGAAACAGGTCATATTCTTGCCGATTTGATTAAACTTTCAATAGGATAAAATAAAAACCCGGTTAATAAATACCGGGCCTATTATTCTCCGAATAAAAATTTAATGTGGATTGGTTAATTCCGAATCAATTTCTTCCTGATTCGAATTTAGCGGGTAAAAATATGAATAGCTTTCAATAAGAGCCCGCACCAATTCTTCAATCTTGAAAGGTTTAACTATATAATCATCCATCCCGGATGAAATATATTTTTCACGGTCGGTTTTCAAAGCATTGGCAGTCATTGCGACAATTCTCGGCTGCTGTTTTGGTAAAAAGCTTTTCCTTATTTCAATGGTTGCCTGCTCTCCATCCATTTCGGGCATCTGGACATCCATCAGGATAACATCATAAAATTGACGTTTTAAGGCATCAAGCACTTCTATACCGTTAAAAGCTACATCTGCCCGGTAACCAATTTTCTCTAAAAACCTGAGTGCTACTTTCTGGTTAACTTTATTATCTTCGGCAAGAAGTATTTTTAGAGGATAGTGCTTGCCTATACCTGAATCAAATTGCAGAGTATTTATATCGCGCTGTTTTTTGACAGATACTGTATTCTTTTTTAATACTGTTAATAATGCACTATGAAGGTGTGAAAATTTTATAGGTTTTGTAAGAGTTGCAGCAAAATGAGTAAGGTTCATGTTTCTGTTATTATGATAGCCGTAAGAAGATAAAAGTATGAGAGGAAGAGATTTATGTTCAGGAATTTTTTTTATTTCTTCTGCCAGCATTATACCATCCATTTCGGGCATTTGAAAATCCAAAATAGCAAGATCAAACTCATTATTATTTCTTAAAATCTCCAATGCGTCATGGCCGGATGCAACTATTGTGGGAACCATTTGGAGAGATGAAGTTTGCTGGTTCAAAATATTTCTATTAGTTTTATTATCATCTGCAATTAAGACCCGTTTACCCGAAAGAGCGGATAAATCTGTCCTGACTTCATTCTCAATTGATAATTCAGTAAGTATGGTAAAATGGAATGTAGTACCGTCACCTGGAATACCAGTGCTTTCCAGCCACATAGTTCCACCCATTAATTCGCTAATTGTTTACTGATTGCCAGGCCAAGACCTGTACCCCCGAATTTACGGGTTGTTGAAGCATCAACTTGTGTAAAAGACTGGAACATCCTGTTTTGTCTTTCAAGCGGGATTCCTAATCCGGTATCTCTAACAGAAAAATGAAGCATATAATTATTATAGTCTTTTAGCTGGCCCGAAACGCTAACTACAACTTCCCCTTCTTCTGTAAATTTAATTGCATTGCCGAGCAGATTTACCAAAATTTGACGAAGTCGGGTCACATCACCTATTACATTTGTAAATAATCCTTCATCTAAAGAATACAAAAGTTCAAGATTTTTATCAGCCGCTTTCGATGTAATCAGGTCAAGAGCTTCTTCAATACAATTTCGAACATCAAAAGGCTGCTTTTCCAATTCAATTTTTTGTGCTTCAATCTTTGAGAAATCCAATATATCATTTATAAGGGAAAGGAGTATGTCACCGCTGCTAAAAATTGTTTCGGCGAAATCACGCTGTTCATCATTTAAGGGAGTATCTAATAACAGCCCGGTCATTCCTATAACCGCATTAAGAGGGGTGCGGATTTCATGGCTCATATTTGCAAGAAACTGGCTTTTTATTTTATTAGCTTCAATAAGTTCTTTATTTGTTTGTTCCAACTCATCATATGTCTGCCGTAAAGTTGCCTCTGCATGTTTTCGATTTGTAATATCACTGCCTACACCTAAAATACCTTTTATTACTCCATCTTTATTTTTTAGAGGGATTTTGCTTACAAGGTACCATCTATTTTCATTTTTTGTTTTATGGAAAATTACTTGCTCAACTTCAAGCAAAGGCTCACCTGTTTTTATAATGTGCAGTTCTTCTTCATAAAATTCTCCGGCTTGACCATTTCTATGAAAATCAAAAACTGTTTTACCTGCAATTTCAGATTGATCCTTGATACCAAGAAATTCCAAATGTGCTTTATTATTAAGAATATATTTCCCTTCAACATCCTTAAAAAATATTAAATCAGGCAGACTGTCTATTAAAATTCTTAATTGATTCCGTTCGATTTGTAATGCTTCTTCAGCACGTTTTTTTTCAGTAACATCCCGGTCAATTCCTATGGTATATATCTTTCCCTTTATTTTAATTGGGGTTGCCGCATATTCGATAAAATTTTCTTTGCCATCTGGACGTATCCAGGAAAAAGTTCCCCTGTAGGTAGTTGTTTTTAAATGAGAATCATCTTCACCCAAAGCTTTTTGCAAACCGAAGGTATTTCCCAGTTTCAATAATTCTTCTTTTGATCTTCCGGACATTTCAACATACCGGAAATTACAATCAACCAGTTTTCGTTTTAAGGGGTCAGCGTTATCTTCATAAATGCTCATTCCATCAAATGCATTTTCGAAAATCAGACGGAATTTTTCCGCTGTTTCACGAATCTCTTCCTGAGCAATCTTTTGCTCTGTTATATCACGGCTTATACATACAATACCAATAACTTCCCCGTCTTTCCACAAAGGTATTTTGCTGGCTAGATGCCAAACTTTTTCATTATTATTTCTATTAAATGCAAGCTCTTCTTTATTCAGCATTGGTTGTCCGGACCGGATTATCTTCATTTCGTCGTTATAATAATTTTCAGCCAGTTCAAACGGATTAAAATCAAAAGTAGTTTTGCCAATCACTTCATCCTGATTTTTAGCACCAAGTGAAGATATATGAGCCTGGTTGTTTAGAACATATTTGCCTTGCTTATCTTTAAAGTAAATTAAGTCGGGTACATTATCTATTAAAGTTCTTAAGAAATTATGCTGATGTTGCAAAGCTTCCTGAAAAAGTTTTTGTTCGGTTATATCTCTGCCTATGCCTATTAACCCTGTAATGTTTCCGCTAATATCTTTCAAAGGTAATTTAGATGTCAGAAGCCATGATTTTCTTCCATGCTCATCTACAAAGAATTCTTCCCTATTTAAAACAGCTTCGCCTTTGTTAATTATTGTTTTATCGTCTTCATAGAATTTTTCAGCTATCTCTTTAGGAAAAAACTCAAAGTCAGTTTTACCTAAAACCTCATCTTCGGAAGATTTCCTCATATTTCTTAAATCTGCTAAATTTGATAAGGTTTTTCTGCACTCGATATCTTTAACATAAATTCCATCAGGTAAATTATCAATTAATGTCCTTAACAATATTCTCTCTTTTTGGAGCTGCTGCTGGAAATGTCGTTGTTCTGTAACGTCCCGGTCAATTCCGATTGTATAGGTTTTTCCATTCAGTTTAATTGGAACGGCTGTATATTCAATAATATTTTCCTTCTTATCCGGTCGGTCCCAGGCAAATGATCCTTTAAATACTAATCCTTTATTAATATACTTATTATTGTTTTCAGTCAGGTTATGTGTTAATCCTGCTTCCTCAATATTACCTATTTTTAATAGTTCTTCCCTGCTTCGTCCCGCCATCTCGGCATAACGCTCATTACATTCAATTATTCTTCTTTTACCCGGTTCATAGTTTTCTTCAAAAATATTTATACCGTCATAAACATTTTCGAAAATCAATTTGAGCTTTTCCGTTTGTTCTCTAAGCGCTTCTTCTGCAAGCTTTTGCTCAGTTATATCTCTCCCGATACCGATTAAACCTATAATATTTCCTTGATTATCTTTTAGCGGAAGTTTTGATGTATGAAGCCAGCGTTGCTTTCCATTCTTATCAATAAAAAATTCTTCTCTTTTAAGAATTGCGCTGCCGGTCTTTATAACAGCACAATCATTTGCAAAGAATCCTTCTGCTATGTCTTTGGGGAAAAAATCAAAATCAGTTTTACCTAAAACTTCTTCCTCAGAGGTCATGCCCATATTATTTAGATCAGCAAGATTTGCTATTATTTTTTTCCCTTCGATATCTTTAGCAAAAATTGCATCAGGTATATTATTAATTAAAGTTCTAAGGAGGATCCTTTCCTGTTCTAATCTTCCTTCTATTTGTTTCTGAGCGGTTATGTTTTCATATGTTCCCAAAAGTCCGATTACTTTACCATTTCTATCATGTAGCGGGACCTTGCTTGTTTTAAGCCATAATTTATTTCCGTCCGGCTGGGCAATAGATTCTTCAAAGTTCAATTTAGGAGAATTATTTTCAATTACTTTATTATCATCTCCCCCGTATAACCTTCCTAAATATTTCCAGTTTAATTCAAAGTCATTTTTACCGATAATTTCATAAGGACTATTAAGATTGGCATCCTGTGCGAACTTTTCATTGCAGCCAAGATAATTACTATCTGCATCTTTCCAGAAAACACGCTGAGGAATTGTATCTAAAATTAACTGAAGCATCTCTCTTGAATGAAACAGTTCATTTTCTATCTTTTTACTCTCAATTTCACCATTTTCAAGCCTTTTAACTTGTTGACGTAATTCAGAAATTTCTTTAAGCAATTCGGCCTTTGTTTTCTTTTTATCTTCCATAGATACCCTTTTTAAAGCCCCATATAAATAATTTTTTTTTAATTTCCTGTTTCCAATCGAGCATAGTTTTTCACAAAAATAAACCTATCGATTTTAGCAACTTTAGTGCCATTGAACGAACAAAATTCCATATTCTTATTCTTTTTTGCATTTATATAAATAAAATAAATATTAAAATTTATTTCATTTTGAATAATTGTATACTATTGTACAAAAGGATAAAATGGTGAATATTTCTATATTTTAATGTCTATATAAAAATAGTTTTCTTTGGATTTCCGGCTTTTTTATTTTTCTGAATAGGAAAAGGAGAAAATCTGGCAGTTAAAGGGAATTAGCAATTTGCAATTAATTAACCACAACTATATCTTTACTAAAACATACTTCTAATAAAATTGAAAAGCCAAAAAGCTTCTGAAATATTTAGGGAATATTTAAAAAAGGGGAAAAATAGAATCACTCCTGAAAGGTTCGAGGTGATGGATGCAGCCTTGATCCAGGAAGGTCATTTCGGAGCTGATGATCTTTATATCCGAATGAAAAACCATAAATCAAGAGTCTCGAGAGCCACAGTGTATAATACACTTGAATTACTTGTTCAATGTGATTTAATAAGTAAAAGAAATTTTGGTGATAATATAAGCAGGTATGAAAGCAGTTTTAAAAAACAGGGGCACGATCATTTAATCTGCATGGACTGCGGAAGGATAGTAGAATTTGTCAATTCAAAGGTTAAAAGATTACCTGAAGAAATTAGTGAAGAGCTGGGATTTGTAATAGAGAGCTATTCTTTTAATATTTTTGCAAGATGTAAAAACATAAAGAATTGTAAATATTATTTAAATAAAAAGAAATAATTTAATGGCTGAACAGAGATATCCGTTAACATGGATTAAAAATAGCTTTTCAATTAAAATATTTTGTTCAATACCAAATATAGCAACTGGTATTCTAATTAGAACAGATAAAAATTTCTTTGTGGTGGATCCAGGCGACGGAATTTTACGAGACTTGAATAATGAAATGGGAATGAGCGGCATTTTGAAAATTTCAAATCTCTTTATAACCCATGGCCATCATGACCACGTCGGCGGAATCTGGTCGTTGCTGACTTATTTAAGAGTAATGCGAAAAGTTACACCGCTTACTATTTATTACCCGACGGGATGTATTGAGATTGAAACTATTTATAATGCATTTAAGAAAGTTTATTCAAAAACTCTTCCATATAAAATTATTTTAAAAGAAATAAAAGAGCATAAAAATATTAAATGCAATGGTTTAATTGTCAAACCTTTCCCGGTGATTCATAAAGAATATCTGCATGACGGAATAAATACCAGGCAAGTTCCTGCCGTCGGCTACAAATTCTCATTCAATCATTTAACAATCTGTTATGGAGGGGATACTTCTTACTGCGACGATTTGGTCAAAAATGCAAAAAATGCTGATCTGGCTGTAATTGAAGCCGGCCATGATGAAGATGCTCCCGATAAAATACATATGACAAAAAAAGAAGCACGTTCCATTGGAACTACTGCTAAAGAATATTTCCTGGTTCATGTACCAGGATAATAACTAATCCATTTTAATATGAAATTATATCAGAAAGAAATTATAATCTCTGAAAAAAGAAGAGGATTTCACCTAATTACAAAAGATATTCTAAATGAAATTCCCGAGATAAAAAGTATCTCACGAGGTCTAATGCATATTTTTATTCAACATACCTCGGCTTCATTAACAATAAATGAAAATGCAGATCCCGATGTAAGAATTGATATGGAAACTCATTTTAACAAGAGTGTCCCGGAAAATGCACCATATTATATTCATACCACAGAAGGTTCCGATGATATGCCGGCTCATATTAAATCCGCAATTTTGGGAAGCAGTGTAATCCTGCCTGTAACAAAGGGACATTTAAACTTGGGTACTTGGCAGGGTATTTATTTGTGTGAACATAGAAATTACGGCGGAAGAAGAAAGCTTGTTGTTACAATTTGGGGGGAAGAATAACAGAATTGCGGAAAAATGGAATAATGGAAATTTTCCACTATTCCATAATTTCAAACTTTGACTTCGGGCATTCTTTTAATAGTAAAATCTT
Source organism: uncultured Bacteroidota bacterium (assembly GCA_963782475.1). GTDB lineage: Bacteria > Bacteroidota > Ignavibacteria > Ignavibacteriales > Ignavibacteriaceae > CAVQBP01. The sequence continues at coordinate 1,173,876 of CAWAJW010000015.1, read as the reverse complement.
ATTCCAACTCTAAACATCATTCCGCTCATGTCAAATGACCGCTCAAAAGTTTGTTTCCTGTTCGTGACCGGATCATATGCCTCATATTGCCAGCCAGGTTGTGAAGCATGATAGGATAATTCTCCAAATATATCCGACCTTCTGCCAAGCATATATGATAAGCCTCCTCCCAGGCTCCAATTCAAATCAAATGCACTTTGAAATTCATTTCTGCCGGGGTCCTGGAAATTACTGTAGCTTATTAGTAATACTTCTGCACCGACCCCGCCTGTTATAAAAAAATTTGCGAATCGTCCGGCGGGGAAACTGGCGGTTAAATTGAACATCAGAGGCAGGTCATGTAGATTTGTTTGTGCTCTTAATTCATTTATTGAACCACCCCCTAGTCCATATATATTATCAAGGTTTTGCACTAACCTTTTATCTACAAAATCTTTATGAAACCAATCAAGACTTAGACCCATACTTAGGTGTCTGTCAATTGCTCTACCACCTTCAAACCCAATAATAAAACCGCCTTCGGTGGCTGAAGGACTAAAATGTCCAATTTTAATTGCTCCCATTCCCCATTGCCCAAATGTGCTGGTAGATATCAAAATAAATGAAAGGAATAACCACTTTTTCATTTTATTTTTCCTTGAATATTTGAATCGAGCATTAAATCCCAAAACCGGTGCCAAATATTTGTATAAATTAACCGCATTTTTGGGAGATAAAGGGTAATCTACTGTATCTTATGCAATACAACTCTGGAGAAATGATTGTACAAGTTGTATGAGACAATTCTAAGTTCAAGTTCAAGTTCAAGTTCAAGTTCAAGTTCAAGTTCAAGTTCAAGTTCAAGTTCAGTTCAAAAATGGAAGTTTAGTTTAGATGTTAATTCCTTAGCTTGCTGTATAAATTAGAAATCATTAATTTTCAGCAATGAGAAGAGCAATGATTATCCGATTTATTTTAATATTTATATGTCATTCTCTAATATCGGCACAACCTTTAAATACTTATAATATATCAGGATTATCAGCTGTTGCTGATATTAATCAATTAAATTCTCCCCGGATATTGACTGGATTAAGAGGCTTAAATGATTTCGATTCAGGTATTCCATCAGTTAATCTTTCCAGCTTGAATAAACCCGATTTAAGTCTCTTTGGAAATTTTGGAAATAATATAATAGATAGCTTTAAAGGTGATAACCTCTACCTCCATTTAGCCGGTATTGCTTCAACTTTTCTTATTGTCTCCAGCAAAACAGATTATAAAGTAGAAAAGTTTTTTAATGAACATGAAGGATATGGAAATGCTGCCCGGCCGGTTATAAGGATGGCAATGTTTTTCCCTTTCGTAGTAGGCGGTTCTCTTTATGCTTATGGAAAATTTAGCAAAGATAACGAAGCGGTCGGTGCATCATTCGCCGTTCTCCAGTCAAGTTTAATAGCATTTATGTACAATTCGCTTTTAAAAGCTGTAACAGGTCGTCCGCATCCTGATTGGAGAAATAATAATGATATGAAAGATTTAAGCAAAACTTTTCGATTTGGTTTTATGAGAGGGGGTATTTTTTGGGGATGGCCTTCAGGACATACCTCATCGACGATGGCGGTAGTATCTGCATTAACGAATTTTTACCCAGACAAAACCTGGCTTAAAATTGCTGGTTATAGTTATGTAGCATACATGATATTTGCAGTTTCTTCCCTTAACAGAGGCGGGATGCATTGGTTTTCGGATGCAATCGCGGCTGCGTTTATGTCATATGCAATCGGTTCTACCGTTGGGAAGTATTATCGAAATCAATTTAAAAATTCTTCAAATGCTCAATCCGGCTCACCTCGAATTACCACAAACCCGGGAGTGTTAAGCTTTACGATTAGTTTTTAAAAAAAATTTTGACTTTTTAATTTTGATTTTTAAAATCCCTACCCTTCATATCCCCATTTTTTTTTATTTGCCTGAATTTCATCAGGAGTAGGCATTTTCTTTTCCTCGTCTCTTTTGGGAACAAATCTCAGTTTTCCTACTATCCTTGCATTTAACTCGATATCATCTTTGAAAACATCCGGTACTAAGTCTTCTTCAAAAATTGCTTCCCATGGGCATTCGGGTACACATGCATTACAATCAATACATTCATCCGGATCAATTAATAACATACTTTTAGGAATTGTAGGATCATCTCCTGAGTATTCGTAAATACAATCAACAGGGCAGACCTGGGTACAAGCAACGTCTTTACAATCCAGACAAAGTTTTGTTATTATATATGCCATTAACAGTGCTCCTTTGTATTTTTAAAGATATTACTAAGAAAAATTTTATTTTTCCTTTTTTAAATCAGGAGTAATATTAAATAAAAATATCAAACATGGGTAGTCAAAGTTATAAGAGATAGATAGTTTTCGCAAGCAATTTTTTATAAAAGAATTTATCATGTTAAATAGAATACATGGGAAAATGGGAGGGGCAAATGTTAAGTTGGAAGCAAAGTAAGATGTAATGGACAATTGAGCTTCGAATCTGAATTCAAGAGCAGTTCTATATTCGCAGAATAAAAAATACCGGGTATAATATTGAGATTCTGAAGTGATATTTTCATAAATTTTCAGATCTTTTTTTATCGTCGTTCTTTTATAAATAGCTGCGATTCAGCATAATTTGAACTTTCTAATTGTTCATTACTTAATGAAGTGACAATATAAGTTACTTTAACTGGATTCTTCAATATATCATTATCCGTAAAAGTAGTTTGGCGGTATACTACCTTTATAATATTTTCAGGATTATTCAAATCAATTTTATCATTATCAGTGAATCTGTAAATAATATAGTTCAATACTGAATCGGCATTTATAATTGGGTGTGACCATTTTAAAACTCTGCTCGAATCATTTCCTTCAACCATTAAATTAATAGGAGCATCAGGAATAATAAAATTTTTCCATTTCATAATTGGAACAAATGCCGGATACTTGAAAAACGAATTTTTTAAACTGTCTGCCAAACCGGAATAATTTTTGTCTATAGATTTGGCACTAAAGAAAACGATGCCGCCGATATTTGGATATTGTCTTCCCATTCTTATTTCATTATATAATTCCGAAGGATCTCCTTTCCAATCTGAAGCTGCCATTTTGCTTGAATACAAACCGGTATATATTTCCCTGCCGTCTTTTATTGATGCCCACCAGGGAAGCAGCTTTTTAAAATCTGCATACTTATTCCCTATCTCCCAGTAAAGCTGGGGAACAATATAATCAACTGTTTTATCCTTTATCCAGGTTAAAGGATCACAATAAATTGTATTAAAGGAACTAAACCCGTTAGTATTTGCATACTTATTTTCAACTATGCCGAAAGGGCTTACACCAAATATTATTTTAGGTTTAATACTGTTTATTGTTTTATATACTTTTGCAATCATTGAATTAATATTATTTCTTCGCCAATCATCGATGTTTCTAAATTTGCCTTTATAAATCCGAAAAGCGGCAGAATCCTGGTTGGTTATTTTAGGTGTATATGGATAAAAGTAGTCATCGAGATGAACCCCATCCACATCATACCTTGAAATAATGTCAGTAATAATTTTTACAATATAATTAGTTACTTCCGGAATCCCCGGATTCAACATTTCATAATTACCGAATCTGAGTATCCATTCAGGATGAGTTTTTGATATATGATTTTCTGATTTTATATATTCACCTGTATCTTTAACTGCCCTGTATGGATTTATCCATGCATGCAGCTCCATTCCTCTTGCATGCGCTTCTTCAACGGCAAACGCCAATGGATCATAAAAAGGATCGGGAGCTCTCCCCTGCTCTCCTGTAAGCCAATAAGACCATGGCTCATAGGAAGATTTATAAAGTGCATCACATTCAGTCCGGACCTGGAAAAAAATTGTATTAATTCCTGCTTCTTTAAGTTTATCGAAAAGTTGAACTAACTCACTTATTTGTTCCCCGGAAGTTTCTGTTGGTGATGTCGGCCAATCAATATTGCCGACCGAAGCCACCCATACGCCTCTCATTTCTCTCTTGGGATACTGACCTGCATTTATATTGAGCCAGCCGCTAAGAAAAAGGAGTAAAATAAAATATATTGTACTCTTCATTTTAAGAAAGTTTTTAATATTTGTATTTAATTTTAATTTAAAATTTAATTTAAAAAGAAAGAATAAATATTTAATGATTAAGAAAAAAGTATTATTTGTCTGTCTGGGAAATATTTGCCGGTCTCCTGCCGCCGAAGGTATCATGAAATCTATTATTAAAAAAAATAATTATGAGAAATTAATTGAAGTAGACTCAGCTGGAACAATTGGATATCACTCCGGCGAACCTCCTGACGAACGGATGAAAACATCTGCAGAAAGAAGAGGATACGAATTAGATAGCTTAGCCAGAAAATTTAATCCTAAAAAAGACTTTATTTATTATGATTACATTGTTGCAATGGATAATGAAAATTATTATACCTTACTTGATTTAGATAAAGAAGGTGAATACATTAATAAAATTCATAAAGCGGTTGAGTTTTCTCCATTAAAAAATTTTAAGGAAGTACCCGACCCTTATTACGGCGGAACTTCAGGTTTTGAAATTGTTCTAGATATATTGGAAGATGCCTGCCTTGGGCTATTCATAAAAATTAAGGATGAAATTGAATCAGAGAATAAAAAATAAGCTGGAAGATGAATTAAAAATTACTATTTCTTCTTTTAACTCTTTATCAGGCGGCTGCATAAGCAATGCTTATAAATTGAGTACAACTGACGGCAAAAGCTACCTGCTAAAAATTAATGAAAACCATAAAGGTGATATGTTCTTAAAGGAAGCTAATGGTCTTATTGAACTAAAAAAAGCAAATGCTATAAGAGTACCCGAAGTTATTCTGGCTGAAAAAGATTTTATTCTTTTGGAATTTATTAATTCATCAAGTAAATCAAAATCTTTTTTCAAAGATTTCGGAATTAAATTTTCCGAGATGCATAAATATAATTCTTCAGCTTTCGGCTTTTATGAAGACAATTACATCGGTGCAAATCCGCAGCCGAATATACCCGGAACTGATGAAGCAAAAAACTGGATAAAGTTTTTTTTTAATAAAAGAATTTTATATCAGTTTAAGCTTGCAGAAAAAAAAGGTTATTCAACCGGTGAATTAAAGCAGGGAATTTCCAAGTTGGAAAATAAAATTGAAGATATTTTATCAGGCAGTGAAGAACCTCCTGCCTTGTTGCACGGGGATTTATGGAGCGGTAATTACATGGTCGATGAAAATGGAGATGCCTGTTTAATAGATCCGGCAGTATATTACGGACATCGTGAGGCTGACCTGGGAATGACAAAATTATTCGGCGGATTTAATTCCGAATTTTATAATTCCTATAATGAAAATTTCCCCCTCCAGGATGGATATGATTACCGGGAAAATATTTATAAGCTTTATCATGTTTTAAATCATTTGAATTTATTCGGGAGAGGATATTATTCGCAGGCAATTTCACTCATCTATTACTATTTATAAATTATTTCAACAAATAAACCCGGCTTCTTTAAAAAACCGGGTTTATTAAATTTTTGTTATTTTATATTAAGCAATTCAACATCAAAAATTAGAGTTGAGTTTGGCGGAATTTTTCCAACCGGTCTATTTCCATAAGCTAAATCGGGTGGAATTATAAAACGTGCTTTAGCACCTGTATTCAAGAACCGGATACCCTCGTCCCATCCTGGAATAACCTGGTGCCTGCCCACGGTAAAAGTAAACGGTTCATCACGTTCAACGGAGCTGTCAAATTTAGTACTATCTTTCAACCAGCCAGTATAATGAACAGTCACAACGTCACCAGAATCAGCAGTTTTTCCGGTTCCTTCCTTAACTATAATATATTTTAATCCGCTTTTAGTGGTCTTCATTTTTGTAGTATCTACATTCCAGATTGATGCGGTAATTTTATCCTTCACATCCAACAATTGAATATCCACCTTTAAGCTGGAATTTGGAGGAATTGGACCCATTCCGGTTTTTCCATAAGCCAGTCGAGCCGGGATAATAATTGTTCTTGTTCCCCCCACTTTCATACCTTCAATCCCTTCGTCGCTTCCTTTTATAAAAGTATTCCCGCCCAAGTACAAACTTGTAGGGTCTTCCTTTCATCCAGGTATCTTCTATTTTTTGCTGCATCTTTGATGAATCTTTTTCCCAATTACTAAAATCATCAGATGAATCTTTCATTATCCATACTCTAAAATTGATTGTAACAAGATTCCCTTCTTTAGCAACTCTTCCAACACCTACGGTATCATCTATATAATGAAGCCCGGAGTCCTTCTTTTTAACTTCAGGACTATTACCACAGCTAACGGCTATTAAAACTATCAAGCTAAATATAAACGCAAAAATAACTTTCATATTATTCCTTTAATTAATTAGTTTATTTGTTAATAATAAATATTAATCTGCAATATTTTATATTTTGGAAGATTAAACATAGTGAAATTTATTTATAATGAGTAAAAGTTTTAAGAAGTTTTTAGTGCTTTTTTTAATACCGGCAGGATTTTTATCCACAGCAGGCCTTAAAAGAAATAGTCAATTATTTTCAATCGGGAAAGATAAAAAAATTATTCAGGATTCAAATAAAATTATTATAGATAGTGATTTCTCACTCAAAGAAGCTTTATCAGGCATTAGTATACCACCCGGGATAAAAAAATTATTAACTTTAGTAAATGTTTATTACTATTCATTTGACGGCAGACTTCATAAAGGACAAATTGTAATAAATAAATATCTTGCAAAGGATATTCAGGAGATCTTCAACTTGATTAAAAAACGAAAATTCCCGGTTAATAAAGTTGTTCCGGTTTTTAAATATAATTGGAATGATATGGCTTCAATGAAAGATAATAATACATCGGCATTCAATTATAGAATTGTTAAAGGTACAAATAAGCTATCTGAACATGCAACCGGGAGAGCAATAGATATAAATCCGCAACAAAACCCGCAAATAAAAAACGGCGTGATAAATCCCAAAGGATCTGTATATAAAATAAATATTCCTGGTACAATCTCAGATACGTCTTTTATTGTTAAATTTTTTACAGAAAAGGGTTGGAACTGGGGTGGCAATTGGAAGCATTTTAAGGATTACCAGCATTTTGAGAAACATTAAAATTAAACAAAAAGTGTCAACGATTTAAATTACATTCTCTCTCCATTTAGCCTGCTCTCCTCTCATCTGATTTATTTATTTTCTTAATAATAATCCTAAATTTAATTTATTTTATTAGTTGTTTACCAAGATTAATAAAATTTAATTAAATTATTCTTGACATCTCCCTTATTTTATAATAAATTGCGCCGTAAGATTCTAATAAATTAAGGGGAAAGATGATAATTGAGATATTTAATTAGATACTTATTTCAATATTTATAATTATTTCAAGTTTTTAGTATCGTTATATAAAATAATATCGTGGAATAATCGGCTGAAAAATTAATTGATTTTGAATTACTTAAAATCAACAACTAAATAAACAAGGAGAAAAAATGAAAAAAATAGAAGCCGTGATAAGACCTCATAAACTTGATGAGGTGAAAGAAGCCCTAGTAGAAGCTGGCATTAGAGGTATGACCATTTTGGAAGTAAGAGGAATTGGCCGGCAGAAAGGGCAAACTGAAATTTACCGCGGATCAGAATATCATATTGATTTTGTTCCTAAAATTTTACTTCAGGTTGTTGTTACCGATGAGAAGCTCGAAAAAGCTTTATCAATAATTATTTCTCAAGCCAAAACCGGACAGGTAGGTGACGGCAAAATATTCGTCTCTACAATTGACGATGCGATAAGGGTCAGAACCGAAGAAGCCGGTGAAAGCGCAATTAACTAGTCTAATAATCTATTAAAAATTGAAAGGTTAATTTAATGAAAATATATAAATCAACAATATCGTCAGGAAAGTTCTTTTATATTATATTTTTTAGCATTTTGATTTTTTGCGGCAATAATTATGCTCAAAGTGACAGTACAAAATCTAATATTCAGATCAGTGGTTATATTGATACCTACTTCAGCGAAAATTTTAATAAACCGCCGGATCGTTTAAATACCTACCATGTATTCGATGCCAATGAGAATCAATTTAATTTAGGATTAGCAAAATTAGTAATACAAAAGGCTGCTAGTCCTGTTGGATTCAAAATAGATCTTGCCTACGGACCATCAATAGATATAGTAAATACCGATGCTACTCTTGCCGGCGCCCCTTCATTGAGAAATGTTGAAGATGCTTATCTAACCGCAGTAGTACCATGGGGCAAAGGTTTGACAATAAATGCGGGGAAATTAGTAACTCATATGGGCGGTGAAGTAATTGAAACCCCGGGGAATGTCAATTATAGCCGTTCAATTCTTTTTGGGTATGCAATACCATTCGATCACATAGGAGTATCTGCATCTTATCCATTTACTGATAATCTCTCCGGTACACTATATCTGTATAACGGCTGGAATATAGTAAACGATAATAACACCGATAAAACTTTTGGTGCTGAATTAGCCTATTCACCTGTTTCAGAGTTAAGTATAATTTTTAATTATATCGGGGGAGCTGAAATGGCGAACATGACTAATAAAACACAGGTATTTGAAGGAATATTGAATTACCAAATCATTACTCCCTTCTCCCTCTCGATAGATTATAACTACGGGCAATATAGCAATACTCCTAATGATGTTTTAATTTGGAGCGGCATATCTGGCATATTAAAATATAGTTTGAACGACATCAATTCTATCGCTGTCCGCGGTGAACTTTATAATGATGCCGATGCTTTTACTACCGGGGTAGCCCAAAAACTCTCGGAATTTACCTTTACTTATGAGCACGACTTTACATCTGACTTCTTTGTCAGGCTTGAATACAGGTTAGATTCATCAAGCCCGAATCAACAAGGTGTTCATGTTTTTGAAGATGCAAGCGGAAGTTTCGTTAACGATAACCAGAGCACAGCCCTGGTCGGTGCAGTTTATTCGTTCTAATTAAAATTCGAAATCAATAACTATTATTTTAATAAACAAAGGAGTGAAAATGACTAAGTCTAAGTTCATAAACACTTTATTATTCATCTTTATGATTATTACTTTACTAACTATACTGATGCCGAAAAGTACATATGCTCAATCTGCGGATCCGGGCGGAACTAAAACGGGAACCGTAGCAGATGTACCGGCAGCAAAACCCGGCTCGCCTACAATCTCAGAAATCGGCGATGCCGTCGGCCATAATCATGTCGCTATTAATTTTATGTGGACTCTTATTACAGGTTTCCTTGTAATGTTTATGCAGGCAGGTTTTGCAATGGTTGAAGCAGGCTTAACACGTGCAAAGAACGCTGCACATACGATGGCAATGAATTTTATGATATATCCGTTGGGAATGCTCGGATTTTATGTATGCGGATTTGCTTTCATGTTTGGGGGCTTTGGAGCTTTAGGTACATTGGGAGGATATGCCGGGTTAAGTAATGAAATCACAATAAATCTTTTTGGAAAACCTTTTGGATTACTCGGATGGAGCGGTTTCTTTTTACAAGGTTCAGGTTACGATGTAGGAGTATTTACTCTTTTCTTATTCCAGATGGTATTTATGGATACAACAGCAACAATTCCTACCGGTGCTGCTGCAGAACGATGGAAATACTCAGCATTCATGATTTACGGAATTTTTATCGGATCGATAGTTTATCCTATTTTTGGAAATTGGGTATGGGGCGGCGGATGGCTTGCTCAACTTGGTGTAAATTTTGGACTTGGACATGGCCATGTAGATTTCGCCGGCTCATCAGTGGTTCATATGCAAGGAGGGGTAATTGGTTTAATATATGCCTGGTTATTAGGACCTCGTCATGGAAAATATAATAAGGATGGAAGTGTTAATCCGATTCAGCCGCATAATATTCCAATGGCTATTATCGGTACTTTTATACTTGCCTTCGGATGGTTTGGATTTAATCCTGGTTCTACTCTTGCTGGAACGGATTTACGCATTAGTGTTGTTGCTGTAAACACAATGATTGCAAGTGCTACCGGAGCGTTGTTTGCTACTTTATGGATGTGGTGGTTCCGTACTAAAAAACCGGATCCTTCAATGATGGCTAATGGTATGCTGGCAGGTCTGGTAGCTATCACTGCTCCCTCTGCATTTGTCAGCGCAGGAGGAGCCGCATGGATTGGTATTATAGCTGGTATTCTTGTAGTAGAATCTGTATTCTTTTTTGATAAACGAGGAATCGATGATCCTGTCGGTGCTATTTCTGTACATGGAGTCAACGGTGCATGGGGATGTCTCTCAATTGGATTATTTGCCGATGGTACTTATGGTGACGGCTGGAACGGTGTTCCTGGAACAGTGAAAGGATTATTTTACGGTGCGGGCATGAGTCAGTTCTGGGCTGAATTGATTGGTGTGATTACCTGTTTTGTTACTCTTTCTATTTTGGGATACATAGTATATAAAATTGCTGAAGTTTTAGTCGGGAACAGAGTAAAACTCGAAACTGAAATTGGAGGACTTGATATTCCTGAAATGGGTATTGTAGGTTATAATGGATTTGAGATGGATAAATTATCTGAAACTACTCATCCAAAATGAGAATAAAAGTTAAAAACAAAAATTATTTGATAATGAAATTTTTAAAATGAAAGGTAACAAGTAATGGATAAATCAATAATTATGAGTCTAATTACATTGGCTGCTGTAATAATAGGGATTGTAATAGGTTTCTGGTTCGGTACGATGCAAAATGCTGCACTAATTGAGAACAAGAAAAAATACGAGAATGGAAAATTAAAAAACGGACTTTTTATAATGTCCGGATCAATAAACCGGGTAGCAATGCTTTTAATATTACTGGTTGCAATTCAGCTAACACTGCCGATGTTTTTCCAGGGAAACATTCAATGGATCATATCGGCCGGAATAGTTTTGGGTTACGGCTGGACATTTGTAAAGCAGCTTCGTAGCCGTGCTACTTACCACAGCTGATAATTTCTTCTCAAATATTTAAGTCGTTTCTCCTCAGGAGGCGGTAGACAATCTTTTACTCCTAAAAGATTAAAAGTTTGCCGCCTTATTTATCCCGCAAATTATTAAGAAAAATTAATAATTTATTTGATTTTACCTTAGAATATTATATATTTGGCACATCTTTCCTTATCATTTTAATATTTTACTTAAATAACTATAATAATTTAATAAAATTGATACATTTACTAATAAAACAAGGGAGCATTCTATGAAAAAAATAGAAGCGATCATTCGTCCCCATAAGCTGGAGGAGGTACATTCTGCACTTCAGGAAGAAGGTTTTGCCGGAATTACTGTTTCTGAAGTACGCGGCTACGGCAGACAGAAAGGACATAAAGAAGTTTATCGCGGTTCTGAATATAATATCGAATTTGTGCCTAAAATAAAAATCGAACTAATATGCAGTGATAAAAAAGCTGAGAAAGCATTAGAAATAATTATTGCAAAATCCAAAACAGGAGAAGTTGGAGATGGAAAAATATTTATAATTCCGATGGAAGACACAATTCGAATTAGAACAGAGGAGTCCGGTGAAGGTGCTCTCTAATCAAAATCTTATAAAATAAATATTATTTCAAACAAATCAGGGAAAAATTATTATGGAATACAAAATAGTTTTGGATACCATCTGGGTACTTTTTACTGCTATGCTTGTATTTTTTATGAATTTAGGATTTGCAATGGTTGAATCGGGATTTGCACGAAGCAAAAATGCTGTTAATATTCTTTCAAAGAATTTTATAGTTTTTGCAATTTCCTCAATTGCTTTTTGGATAATCGGCTGGGGCTTAATGTTTGGAAACGGCAATGATTTTATTGGTCTGCAAGGCTTATTTTCATTGGGCGGAGCAGACAACAGCCCTGCAACAGGCACTAATTATTTAGGTGCATATTCGGCAATAAGCTGGGCTTCGGTTCCGCTTTTGGCAAAATTTTTTTTCCAGCTTGTATTTGCTGGAACAGCAGCAACAATAGTCTCGGGAGCAGTTGCCGAAAGAATAAAATATCTTTCATTTATTATTTTCTCTTTTGTTCTGGTTGCAATTATGTATCCTACAACCGGGCATTGGATTTGGGGCGGCGGCTGGTTAGCTAAGTCAGGTTTTTTTGATTTTGCAGGCTCCACAGTTGTACATTCAGTTGGAGGCTGGGCGGCACTGGCCGGTGTGCTTATTTTAGGAGCTCGAACCGGAAAATACCGGGGTGGCAAAATATTTCCAATCCCTGGTCACAATATGACATCTGCAACTCTCGGGGCATTGGTACTTTGGCTGGGGTGGTTTGGTTTTAATCCTGGCAGTACAATGGCAGCAGATCCTGAAAGCATTTCCAGAATTTGTATAACTACTAACAGCGCAGCAATAGCAGGTATATTAACATCAACAGCAATTGCCTGGATTGTGTTAGGTAAGCCGGATTTGAGCATGACAATAAATGGGTGTCTGGCAGGTCTTGTAGCAATTACCGCATCATGTGCATATGTAAGCGTCGGAAGCTCTTTGGTTATTGGTGCTGCCGCAGGAATTTTAGTAGTATTCGCAGTAATTGGTTTTGATAAATTAAAGATTGATGATCCTGTCGGCGCTTTAGCAGTTCATCTCGTGAATGGAATTTTTGGTACCATTGCATTAGGTTTATTTGCACAAGATAGCTTTTCACCAGGAACAACCGGTGACGGGCTGTTTTTTGGTGGAGGATTTAACCTTCTTGGAAATCAATTAATCGGTATAGTTTCAGTAGGAGCTTTTACATTTGCTGTATCGTATATTGTGTGGTCAATTTTAAAACAAACTATGGGAATTAGAGTAAGTGAACAGGAAGAAATTGAAGGTCTTGATATGGGTGAACATGGTTTAGAAGCTTATCCTGATTTTGAAAAGGCTGTCCCCTTCTAAAAAGCATACCTCTTAGAAAGCCCGGTTCCAAATTATATTATTTAACCGGGCTTTATTTTTCATTCACTCAACTGTGCTTTTTTTCACTTTATTTTATCTGAAAAGATTTAGTGACAAATAACATTAATATCGATCATGTTAATAATTATTTTTCGAAGAAATTACAAACTAATTCTAGACAAATTTAAGGAGCAGCTATGAAGAAGACTATGTTTTTTCTTTCCTTGATATTATCTGTTTTGTTTTTTGCTTGTCAGAACAAGAATCAGCAAACTGGAACTGCCATGAACGATACCACAATGCATAAGGATACCAGCAAGATTGCCCAGGATACAAGCTTTTTAGATGAAGCCGCACAAGGCGGAATGATGATGGTTCAATTAGGAAAAATGGCAGAGAAAAAAGCACATTTGAAGGAGATAAAAGATTTCGGCAATATGATGGTTACCGATCATTCAAAAGCTGGAGATGAATTAAAAAGCCTGGCCCGGCAAAATAATATAAATCTCCCCGATTCACTAAACGAAGATAAGAAAGATAAAATTCAAGACATGGAGAAATTATCAGGAAGGAAATTCGATAAAGAATATGTAGATATGATGGTTGACGATCACCAGAATGATGTATCTAAATTTAAAGACGAATCGCAAAATGCTGCTTCTCCAGAAGTCAGACAATTTGCAGCCAAAGTACTTCCTACTTTACAAAAACATCTTGATAAAATTCAGGAAATAAAGAAAAAATATCACTTTTAATAAAACAAAAAGAGATGACATCTTAACAAGATAAAGATGTCATCTTTTTCTCCAGCTGTTTTTTTATTATTTACTGACCTGCATTTTAGCAAGACTATGAAGTTTTGTATCGAAAGAATAATAATAATCCTTTGTTTTGACAAGAATAAAATCTTTTGAAGCATCAATTTCCTGAACATCAGGCACAATTTCCCACTCACCCATTTTTAATAAATTAGAATTATAGGTGTATATATTATCACCTTCCCTCGTAATTACATAACCATCTGCAGGGATATATTCTGTTAAATCGGATTTTATATATTTATCGCCGATCCTGTTAAAGCGTGTATCATATGTATAAAGATGACTTCCCTCTTTAGTTAATATATAATCATTTGTAAAGTATATGTTTTCTAAATTAGTAGTGATTGGCTTACGCCCCAGCTGATTAAATTTTGTATCAAAGATATAATAAGAATCATCTTCTTCATTTGGATTTACAGGTATACCCGTATCGGTGAGATTGACTTCTTTAGTTACAATATAATTATCAGGTGTAACAACATCTTTTAAGTATTGATTTGCCAGACGATCATTTAGCTTTTGGAAATATTTGTCATAAGCGGCTATGGTCATGTTATCCATCACTAATATATAATTATCTGTGGCCCAGTAATTTTTCACCTGTGTTGAGAGGGGTAGAGCGCCAAGTCTTTTAAAATTTTTATCAAAGGTTTCCAGGTTATTATTAATGTTCAACAATATATAATCGTCGGTTACTTTATAATTTTTATCATTGAAGTTTGCCGGTATGGTTGTTCTTCCCAATTCTTTCATATTAATATCGTAGCTTACCAAATATCCGTTTTTCTCTTTCATAACAATGAAACCTTGTACAGGGATATAATTGTCTATATTTGTTGCGTTCAACATCTGTCCAATTGTTTTAAAGTTGCTATCTACTATATTAATGTTAACACCATCATCCAAAATAATATAGTTGTAGTTGCCGCCTTTCTTTATCAGCTGCTGGGCATTGAGCTGAACAAGAGAGGAGATAAATATTACAAACAGCAGAGAGAAAATTTTATTTTTCATAATTTTTAGACCGGGATATTTTATTAAAATGATTTATTTTATTAAAACATAAATTTATTAATTCTAATAATCAAATTTAAAATCGATTCTCCTAGTATCTTTTTGAATTTTTACCATCCCTTCTTTTTACGTAAAAAAGTAATTTGAGCTACATGATGTTTACCGTGCCATGCATATTGAGCAGTAACCCAATCCAAATTCACTTCGCCTATATCAGGATGTAAATATGTTTTCTTGAAATCATTGTCATTCATAGATTTTAATAATATAACCCATCTTCTATGAAGACTATCTAAAAGATTTAATGAATCTTTAATGGGAGCTTCAGAGTAATCGCTTAATTCAGCCCATTTTTTTTCATCATAAGTTTTAACCAAAGGATTATTTTCTGTTAATGCTAATTTAAAACGAACATATGCATTTAAATGACTGTCGGGAAGATGATGAACTACCTGCCTGACTGTCCATCCTCCTTCTCTATAAGGTGTATCGAGCTGAATATCAGATAATCCTGCAGCAGCATTTCTCAGGTTGAAAGGGGTTGTTTCAATCTCCGAAATAAATACATTTCTTTTCTCTTTATTAGTATCTTTATTTTCATAAGAAAATTTTCCAATTGGATATCTTTCATCTATTTGTTGAACAGGCATCTTACCTCTCATAAAATAAAAATAAATATTGGAATATTTTAAGCAACTGGTTAATATAAAAATTTTATTAAAGATTCTTGGTATATCTCTCCGTGACCTAAAATTAAATTATAGATTAAGATTAATTAAGTGCTTCAAGACACATTAGTTGAATTCGATAGATTATAAAATGTTTAAATTTTACGGTTGCTATTTTTCAATCCGGATAAAAATGAATTAAATATTATATTTTTATTCATAAATCAAAAATTCTTCGTGAAAAAATTATCCTGATTATTGACATAATAAATTTTATGAATTATCTTTGTCGCAATGAAAATAAAAAGTATATATAATAAAAGGAACAAAAATTTTATGGCGATGTGCCGTTGTTGTATGATCATGTGTAATCATACCGAAGGGACACAGCCTATTTAAAAAATAAATTTTGTAGACTGAGCCCTTCCGAACAATTCGAGAAGGGCTTTTTTATTACAAAAATAAATAAATATATAAAGCTCTTATCGAGAAAGGTTGAGGGATCAGGCCCGTTGAAACCTTGGCAACCACTCCGTTTTTATTCCGGAGGTTTTGGTGCTAACTCCTGCCCGATTTCACCGTAAGATGGAATCAATGGGAAAGATGAGAGAAGAATTTAAAAACCTCTTCGAAAAATCTTTTCCGAAGAGGTTTTTTTATTTTATAAATGGTTACAGGATAAAACGAAACTAAATATGATTAGACATACATCTTAAACATACATAATCGAAAGGACAGTACAATGAGCACAAATGGAAAAGGTCGTAATTACAAGTTCGAAACGCTGCAGTTACATGCAGGTCAGGAACCGGATCCGACAACGGGTTCCAGAGCGGTTCCTATTTACCAGACTACATCATATAATTTTAATGATGCACAGCATGCAGCAGATTTATTTGGACTTCAGAAATTCGGAAATATTTATACAAGAATTATGAATCCAACCAATGATGTTTTTGAAAAAAGGATTGCAGCTCTTGAAGGCGGTGTTGCTGCACTTGCAACTTCTTCCGGTCAGGCTGCACAATTATTAGCAATTACAACAATTGCTCAAGCCGGAGAAAATATTGTATCCACCACCCTCCTTTATGGTGGGACTTATAATCAATTTAAAGTTACACTTCCTCGCCTAGGAATAAATGTAAAATTTGTCGATGGGGATAATCCTGATGATTTTGAAAAATTAATCGATCCGAAAACAAAAGCTTTATATTTAGAAGCAATCGGAAATCCTAAATTAAATGTTCCCGATCTGGTAAAAATAGCAGAGGTAGCGCATCGGCACGGCATTCCATTAATAGTTGATAATACATTTGGAGCAGCAGGATATTTAGTGCGCCCTATTGACAGCGGTGCAGATATAGTTGTTGCTTCCGCCACAAAATGGATAGGCGGGCATGGCACTTCTATTGGAGGTGTGGTCGTTGATTCCGGAAAATTTGACTGGGGCAATGGAAACTTCCCGATTTTTACAGAACCATCTCCGGGTTATCATGGGTTAAAATTCAATGAAGTTTTTGGAAAGGGTTCTCAATTCGGAAATATTGCATTTATTATTCGCGCCAGGGTTGAAGGTCTTAGAGATCTGGGACCGGCATTAAGCCCATTCAATGCATTTTTATTTTTGCAGGGACTTGAAACCCTTTCATTAAGAATTGAAAGGCACGGACAAAATGCTTTAAAGCTGGCAAAATGGCTCGAACAAAATCCTAATGTTGAATGGGTATGGTATCCCGGACTTGAAAGTCACCCTTACCATGAGATTGCAAAAAAATATTTGAAAAATGGATTATTCGGTTCAATTTTATCATTTGGAATTAAAGGAGGAATCGAAGCGGGAAAAACATTTATCAACAATGTTAAACTGGCGAGTCTTTTGGCAAATGTAGGTGATGCGAAGACATTAGTTATTCACCCTGCTTCAACTACACATCAGCAGTTATCGGAAAGTGAACAGAAAGAAGCCGGCGTACTTCCGGAGCAAGTCAGAGTTTCAGTAGGGCTTGAACATATCGACGATATAATCTTCGATTTTGATGAAGCTATTAAAGCTGCAGTTAAATCTGTTAGCCTGGTTTAAATTCATAAACCCGGTTTTTTAAAGAGCCGGGTTTTATTTTTATCTAACTTTTGCAGATTTATTTATATAGAAACAAAATTAGATATATACTAAATCTTTACTATTTTATATAATTATACTTAAATTTTATGGAAATAAATATTAAAGAACTTGTGGAAATAGAAGCTAAAACACAATTTGTAAACCTTCATAATAATTCAAATCCCTTGGAATTGGATTCAGGCGGAAAATTAAATTCGGTTGATGTAGCCTATCAAACCTATGGGACATTAAATAATGAAGGTACTAATGCTATTTTAATTTGTCATGCATTAACCGGAAATGCACATGCAGCCGGTTTAATTACAGAAGAAGAAATTTTCCGGACAAAGAATGCGGAATATCTATTTAAATATAACAGCATGTTTAATGATAAACCCGGCTGGTGGGAAGGTTTAATAGGCCCTGGGAAAGCATTCGATACAGAAAAATATTTTGTTATATGTTCAAATTTTCTTTCAGGATGTTACGGCACAACCGGTCCTGCAAGTATTGATCCAGCAACCGGTAAAAAATATAATATGGATTTTCCTATTGTTACCGTCAGGGATATGGTAAAAGTTCAATATGAGCTCCTAAATATATTGGGAGTGAATGAACTGGCAACAATTTGCGGTGGTTCACTGGGAGGTATGCAGGTACTTGAATGGAGCATCATGTTTCCTGATTTTGTGAAATCTATTATCCCGATAGCAACTTCGGCCAAACATTCGCCCTGGTGTATTGCCCTAAATCAGGCAGCGAGAGATGCAATAAAAAATGATCCCATCTGGAATGACGGGCAATTATGAGATACAACCTTCCAGTGGTTTAAGTCTTGCACGTAAAATCGCAATGATTAGCTACCGAAGTGATATTTCGTTTGAAACAAAGTTTGGAAGATCTAGAATTGATGAAGACAACCATTTTTATAACCCGGAAAACTTTTTCCAGATTGAAAACTACCTTTCATACCAGGGGCAAAAACTTGTAAACAGGTTTGATGCTAATTCATATATTTATATTTCGCATGCAATGGATCTTCATGATATAAGCTATAAAAGAGGAAAGATTGAAGATGTACTATATAATGTAAAAGCATCATCGTTAAATATCGGTATTTCTTCAGATATACTTTATCCTCCGGCTGAACAAATGGAAATCGCATCTCTAATTCCAAAATCAAAATATGTTGAAATTAATTCAATTTATGGACACGATGCCTTTTTAATAGAGATTAAAATTTTGAGTGAAATTATTGGAGATTTTCTCAGCAAAAATACCTAATGATAATTTTATATAAAACCGATATTTACTTGTTACTAAAGAAGTTATCCTAACTTATTTCAAGGTAAATTTATTTAAAATAAACCAGAGAGTAAAAAGATTACTTGAAATAATAAAAATGGTTAAAAATTAGAAATTCAGGTTGTGTGCATTTTCCATCAAAAATGGAATCTTAGTCACGGTTATTTTTTCTCTACTTTTCTTTCTACCTTTTGCTCTCCTTTTTTCTCGTCTCTCCTTGCTAAATCGAGTAATTTTCTGAAATGAGCAGCTTTTTCTCTATCACTTAACAGGGCTTTATGTTTAAATCTTTTAACTACCTGGGTGACTTTTACATCTCCCTGTTCGGAGTGCTGTTCTCTTCTCTTAAGATAATCCTTAAGTATTCTAATTTGTTCGGAAGTAGATTTATTAGTTAAATTTATCTTTGGCATTAGAGTTACTAATAGTGATTAATAAATAAGAATTTGTTTTTCTATGAAATGTAAGCTATTTTATTAAAAAAAGCATTAAAACAATTAATCATTTTACTTTTTGTGATAGCTATCCCTTCCCTATTTCATAAAGATAAAAAATATCTCTGTAAAAGGAAAAAATCATTAATTACAATACACCTAATATAAAAAAATATATATAAACAACTAGTAAACACAGATACAAAAATTACTGCCAAATTTTATTAATATTTTTCCTGTTTAACCTACCGGACTTAATATATATTTCTCAAATTGTATCTGGATTATTTCCTACTCTTTTTGCTGTATTCATGGATATAGTATGCATTCATAACAAAGCCGAAATGGGAGAATGCCTGCGGATAATTACCAAGGTATTCCCCGGTATCCGGATTCATTTGCTCAGACATAAGTCCCGCCGGTCCTATATATTTCTTAAACTTCTCGAATAAATTTTTAGCCTTAGCGGTTTCTCCTAAAATTGCATAATCGGATATCATCCAGAATGAACATAAGATAAATGCCTTATCCTTACCTTCTAATCCATCATCACCTAAATATCTGAAAACGAATACATCATTCTTACAAAGTTCTTTACATGTATTTTTAAAAATAATTTTAGTTCTCTCCTCATCTTTATCCAGAAATTGAAGCGGTATAAAAAGAAAATTTGTGGCATCTATATTTTTTGCTCCGGCATACTGCATTAAATTCTTCTTTTTCGGATCATAGCAATTCTCCCAAATCCAATTATAGATTTGTTCTCTTATTTTCTTTGCTCTTTTTATTTCCTGTTCGCTTAATCCAATCTCATCTTTCATCCGTAAAATTCTATCTACTCCAACCCATGCCATAACTTTGCTGTAGGTATAATTATGCTCCTTTCCTCTAATTTCCCAAATGCCTGCACCTTTTTCATTCCATAAATCTTCAATTTTATTTAACAATTTAAGGAGAAGCTTTTTATCCTTTTCAACTGTTTTTATACTTTTGGATGTCATAAAATAATGAGCATCAATTAAGGCACCGTAAACATCAAGCTGAAGCTGTTTAGTTGCATCATTCCCGATCCTCACAGGACTTGAACTTTTATAACCGGAAAGATAATTAAGGTATTTTTCTTCGGGAGCTTCTTCACCCCAGATTGTATACATTACATTTATATGAAAATCTTTATTATCCGGTTGATCTGCAATCCTTTTAATAAAAGAAAAAAATCTTAATGCCTCATCATCACACTTCAAAATATGAAAAGCATAAATTGTAAATGTAGCATCTCTAATCCAAACATAACGGTAATCCCAATTCCTGACTCCACCAATATCAGCCGGCAATGAAGTTGTTGGTGCAGCAACTATAGCACCGGTCGGGTAAAACTGCATCAATTTGAGGGTTATCATCGAACGTTCGAGTTCATCCTTGTCTAATTCAAAATAATCCCCTTTTTTTGTCCACTTTTTCCAGAAGTAAATTGTTTCTTCTTCAAAATTATGTTGTTCAACTTGCGAATTTGCTCCGTTAACAATGTATTCAAGAATTATCGATTTAGATTCCTCATCCTTCACATCCATAGTAATTTCATATCCATGATCTGTTTTTTTAAATCGCAGTCTTCGTGATAATGAAGAATAACGATATCATTTTCATTATAGAATAATATTTTTCCTTCCTCTTTTATAAGATCAGCCTGTTTCCCGGCATAATCCGGCATAGGGTTATATATAAATTTCACATGATTTTTACCCCTGATAGATTGAATTTTTCTTATTAAGAAATGATTAGTACATCTTTCTATTTCCTGAGGAAGCATAAAATCCTTTAACACAAACTCAGAATCTTTACTTTTGAACTTATGTACCACAACTGCTGTTTCTTTTTTATAATTTGAGGAGGATGAATATCCCTCAATATTAATTTCAAATGATCCTCCATTATTATCCAGAAGTTTCGCAAAAATACTAGGTGAATCAAAATGCGGAAAACAAAGCCAGTCAACGGAGCCCGAATTTGAAACTAAGGCGGTAGTATGCAGGCTCCCGATTAAAAAATAATCTTTTATTTGTTTCATCATATTTTAATATACAAAATTCATATAATAGTTATTATGAGCTATTTTGAACTTTTATCTTATTAAGTGCGTATAATACAGCAGTTATAATTTTTTTTATTCATTTTTTTCCACTTTAAATATTTATAAATTTTAAAGCAAAATTTTTGAACAGATTTTTGAAATGAATCCGAATTTAGAATCAAAAATAAAGAATCTACCCTCCAACCCTGGAATTTATCAGTTCATAAATGAAAAAGGAAAAGTAATTTATGTAGGCAAAGCAAGGAATTTAAAAAACAGGGTTAAAACGTATTTCGTTAAAGGGATAAATTCACCTAAAACATCAGCACTCGTAAATAAAATAAGCGACCTGGAATTAATTGTTACCGATAATGAAATTGAAGCTCTTGTTCTTGAAAATAACTTAATTAAAAAGCTTAAGCCTAGATATAATGTTAACCTTAAAGATGATAAATCATATCCTTTCATAAAAGTAACTAACGAGCTCTTCCCCAGGATTTATCCAACCAGGAGAGTGGTAAAAGACGGCTCAAAATATTTTGGCCCATATACAAGTGTTAAGGATATGAAATCATCTTTGCGATTAATTAACCAGGTATTTAAAATAAGAAGCTGCAGACTGGATATAACCAATGAAGCTGTTGAAAAGAAAAAATTCAGAATCTGCCTCGATTATCATATAAAAAAATGCGACGGCCCCTGTGAAGGGCTGATCTCTGTCCATGATTATAATGAAATGGTTAATGAAGTTATAAAAGTATTAAAAGGCAAGACGGATGATTTAATAAATGACTTAAAAATAAAAATGCAGAAAGCAGGTGATAACCTGGATTTTGAGAAAGCTGCAGAAATAAGAGATAAAATTGAACAGCTTCAGGTTATCTCTTCAAAACAAAAAATGGTAAGCGATGATTTTTCCGATAGGGATGTGATCGCAATTGCTTATGAAGGTAAAGATGCTTCGTGTTCAATTTTAAATATTAGGAACGGCAAGCTGGTCGGTAAAAAGCAATTAAAGTTAAGCATTGAAGGAAATGAAGAAATTAATGAATTATATTCTTCTGCAATTAAATTTTATTATACTGACTTTGTTGAAATACCAAGAGAAATTGTTTTGGAAGTTGAACCATCAGACGCCGAAACTTTAAATGAGTGGCTAAACTTGAGAGTAAATAATCAGCCTGTGAATAAATCCGTAAAGATCAAATTTATTATCCCTCAAAAAGGAGCTTTGAAATCTTTAGTTAAAATGTGTAAAGAGAATGCATCACTTCAACTTAAAGAAATTCAGATTCAGAAGATGAAAAACGAAGGCCGTATCCCCTATTCTGTTTCAGCTTTGCAGAGGGATTTAAGATTAAGCACCCTTCCAAAAAAAATCGAATGCTTTGATATTTCAAACCTACAGGGAACAGACTCAGTTGCAAGCATGGTAGTTTTTGAAGACGGCAAACCGAAAAAAAGTCTATATAGGAAATTTATTATTAAAGATGTAATTGGCCCGGATGACTTTTCAAGTATGCAGGAAGTAATAAGAAGAAGATATTCAAAGCTTCTGGAAAATAATGAGCAGATACCTGATCTAATAATGGTTGACGGAGGGAAAGGACAATTATCAAGTGCGGTTGAAATCCTTGACGAACTGGGTATAAAAAATTATCATATAATCGGGCTGGCTAAAAGACTGGAGGAGGTGTTCTTCCCGCTGCAGTCTGAACCGGAATCAATTCCGAAGACTTCATCGGGCTTAAAGCTTCTGCAGCAAGTAAGAAATGAAGCACACCGGTTTGCAATTACATTCCATAGGCAAAGGAGAAGTAAGAGAACCATTAAATCGGCATTAACGGATATAAAAGGAATTGGCGCTGCTACAGCTCAAATGCTTCTAAAAAATATCGGAAGCATCACAGAAATAAAGAACTCGGATTTCGAAAAGTTAGCCGTCGTAGTCGGTAAGAAAAAAGCAGAAATTTTAGTTAAACATTTTCAAACCGTAAATGCAGAATAATAAGTATTCTCATTACTTTAGCTAAAAGTAATTTATATCAAATCCTGCCGGAAATTTCATTTCAGCAGCTTTTAATGATCATCTTGAACCTTTTACCGGTTCAGTGTGTGCATCATTGATTCAGGATATCTTGTTCCGGCAGCGATTCCAATTGGAGCAATTTTCTCGATACTTTTTAATTCTTGATTACTTAATTTAATTTCCATAGCTCCTAAATTTTCTTCCAGCCTGACACGTTTTTTAGTCCCTGGAATAGGAACAATATCTTCTCCTTGAGCTAAAAGCCAAGCAAGTGCAAGCTGGGCCGGGGTACAATTTTTTTCTTTCGCAATTTCCTTTACTTTTTTAACAAGTTCTAAATTTCTTTCGAAATTTTCTCCTTTAAATCTCGGCATATTCCGTCTTAAATCATCTGCAGGTATATCATCCGGTTTTTTAATAGTTCCTGTTAAAAATCCTCTTCCAAGAGGCGAATAGGCGACTAAACCAATCCCTAGTTGGCGACAAGCAGGCAAAAGATCCTTCTCAGGCTCCCTGGTCCACAAGCTGTATTCTGTCTGCAGCATTGCAACAGGATATGCAGCATGCGCGCGACGCAGCGTTTCAGCACCTGCTTCTGAAATTCCCGCATACCTAATTTTTCCTTCCTTAACAAGTTCTCCTAAAGTTCCGATCGTATCTTCAATAGGAACATTTGGATCAACACGTCCGGGATAATATAAATCAATATAGTCAATCCTAAGCCTTTGCAGACTGTAAGATAAAAAGTTACGGACAGCAACCGGGCGATTATCGAATCCTATAAATTTACCGTCATGATTCCGAAGGCCGCCAAACTTAATTGATATAAATACTTTCTCACGGGGTATATCCTTTATAGCTTCCCTGATCAGTTCTTCATTGTGCCCCATTCCATAATAATCTCCGGTATCCAGAAAATTCACACCTAGTTCTATAGCACGCCTGATTGTAGCAATACTTTCCTCTTCATTAGAATCTTTTGCATAAAAAGCTGACATTCCCATGCACCCTAAGCCTAAAGCCGATACTCTCGCATCTGTTTTTCCGAGCATTCTATATTCCATCCGGTTCTCCAAATTAGTTTTTGTGTTATAAACTCATGTTACGCAGAAAATTCTTAATCTTAGATTAAAATCGACGCGTAATATATCTTATTAAATTATTAATTAATATTAAGGAATTAATATAATGAATCTGAAAAAAAAACTTTGTATTCCGGATTATAGACACGGATACATAATCGATATTCTAAAATAATTAATTTTCAAATTCACTTTTTACTAAAAGGTACTGTTCCTTATTCATTTTATAAACAACATGCCTCATATAAATGCTGTAATCCTTTAATGTACTTCTCATATTCTTTAATTTTTTCCATTCTTAATTTTTCTGCAACTCTTCTTGAAGGTATGTTTTTTATATATGTGTGAATGTAGATTTCATTTAAATAAAGTTTTTCAAATCCAAATTTCAGACATGCAATTGAAGCTTCTGTGGCAAAACCTTTTCTCCAAAATTCTTTATTTATATGATAACCTATTTCAGGAACAATAATCCCATCGATATCCTGTTTGGTAATGCCGCATTGCCCGATAAATTTATTCTGCTCTTTAAGAATTATTCCCCATAATCCGAATCCATTCTCTTTATAACTATTTAATGATCTTTTGATGCTGTTTCGCACCCGGTTAATATCATACGGAGCAGGATAATAGTGCATTGTTTCTTCATCAGATAAAATAACGAAAAGGAACTCTTCATCATTTTCATTTAATTCTCTGAGCTTTAATCTGTCTGTTTCAATTACAAACATATTGCTATAAGTTTTTAACATTATGACCAAATCTGAAATTCAATTCCATTACCTTCCGATCTCCAATGTAAGCTATAGAGATATAAGCACTTTTATCTATCTTCCTCAGATTCTCTCTTTCTCTTTTTCATATTCAGTAATTACTCTTTCAATACGGCGGTCAGGAATAAACCACATTAAAGCAACAATAATATAGAGACTAAATCCTATCCAGCGATTTATAAAGGTAAATAAAATTGCAGCAGTATAAATAATTATTGATATCTTCCCTTTCCAGTCTTTTCCATAAGCTATAGCAAGTTTCGATTCCTTACCATTATAACGGATTATTGCGGCAGCCAGTATGCTCCAGGCAGTGGCTGCCATTATGAATACGAATCCATACAGTGCAACAGGCCACATGGCAAAATGATTCTCCCCCATCCAGCCTGTTACAAAAGGTATTAGTGACAGCCAGAAAAGCAGGTGCAGATTTGTCCATAGAATTGTCCCGTTAATCCGTTCGACGGTTATCAGCATATGATGATGGTTATTCCAATAAAGGCCGATATTTATGAAGCTAAGAATATAACTTATAAAAACAGGGATTAACTCTTTTAAATCCGATAATCTATCTCCTTGAGGAATTTTTAACTCAAGCACCATTATCGTTAATATGATTGCGATGACTCCGTCACTAAATGCAACTATCCTTTCTTTTCCCATAAATTCTTTCATTATAATACTCTGAAATAAGCTGACTGATTAAGAATAATAAATTTTGATAAACTGCAGAAGATATACTTGAAACAAATTTATCTTATATGCTGCATTTTTTCAATAAGGAATTCCTTTTTGAATAATTCTGTTTAATTTTTTCTTTTTATTTGGGATCTAACGCAGCCATCATAATTCATAATTTTTTTAATGAAATTTATTCGCTATGAAAGAAAGATGCACTAAATAATTAAGAATGATGTTGACCATAGAAAGGTAACAAGTAAGGCTTATTAAAACGGTATAAGTCAGGTAGTAATATTTTTATATCTTCATCAGCTTAATAATTAAATGATTATCATTTCAATTTGATCTTCCAATTATCGGTTCTAAAGCTTGATGCAGGTAAACCACCTTTATTAAATAGATTAGGATCTACAGCATTTTCCCACGCATAACGAACTGCAGCCGGATTCTGAACTTTATCGGAAAAGACAACTACTGTCGTGTCGTCAATTTCTGCTTTAGCAGGAACAAATATGCTGTCATTTCCCGCAATTTGGAAATTAACCAGAGAACCTCCCCTTGCAATTAATCCGCTTTCTGCATGATCAAAATAAAGGTGTATTTTATTTCCTTCAATTTTCATTGAACGGTATATAGGTCCTGAATAGCTAATACCTTTTTTATTGTAAGTTTTTGCCAATGCCCAATTTGCCAATCGTTTACCGACATCCTGTTTATCCTTAGGATGAATATTAGTAAGATTTCCAATATCACTTATAACCACCATACCTGTTTTGGGCAAGGATAAACATTTTAGTTGAGCTTCCCTTACAAGCACACCTGCAAATGGAGTATCATAATTGTATGGTGCAATCTGTACATAATAAAAGGGGAATTCTTCATTCCATTCATTTCTCCAATCATTAATCAAGGTTGAAAATAGCTGGGAATAAGTCTCCGGATTTGCGGTATTGGCTTCTCCCTGGTACCATATTACTCCTGCAATTTTAAAAGGAATAAGAGGGGAAATCATTGAGTTGTACGTCTTTCCCGGTTTACCGGGACACCAGGGCATCTTATCAGAGATTTTTTTTGCCGCTTCGGAGATTACTTTATCGGAGGAAATTGTATCAGGATTTACCCAGGTTTCCGCCGGTGTACCGCCCCAGCTGCTATTAATCAATCCTATAGGTACATTTAAATTTTTATATAAATCTCTACCGAAAAAATAACCGGCGGCACTAAAATCTTTCATTGATGAAGGAGTACAAGCTTTCCATGTTCCTGCAACATCCAGCTGCGGGAATTCTGAAGCTCTCTTATCAACCTGGAATAATCGGATGTTCGGATAATTTGCTTCAGATACTTCCTGTGCTTCATTATTTATTCCCCAGCTTGCCGACATTTCCATATTAGATTGGCCCGAACATAACCAAACTTCTCCTATCATTACATCTTTAAGAGTAATAGTATCATTACCCGCAAATGTAATTAAGTAAGGTCCTCCGGCTGATGGAGTTTTAAGGGTTACCCACCATTTAGCCTGATTATTTGCTGTCATTTTAACTGTATCGTTGTCCCAGCTTCCAATTACTTTTACATTTTCCAATGGGTTTGCCCATCCCCAAATTTTTACTTCTGAATTTTGCTGCAGCACCATATGGCTGCTGAAAATAGCAGGCAGGCTCACTTTAGCCTGAATATCAATGAATGAGATAATCAGCAAAAAATAAAAAATAGCTTTTTTCATTTTATAAACCGTGATTTAATAAACTATGGAATCTGAGATATTATTTCTGTTTTGATAAAATTTTAATTATTTAAAATTCATCATTTTTTGAATTGAATCCAAATGATTCCATTTGTCCAAATTATTAGAAATAAAATAATAAAGAAATTAACTAGGTAATAAAATTATGTGATTCAAACAAAAGATTCATTTTAATGGAAAAATTTTTATGCTTTTTTTTCTAATTAAAAATTGCAATTTCAGGACAATAATCTGGTTAAACTATAACTCCTTATTCTACTTCCTGGTTTCAACATTGATCATTTTTTTATCAAGAGGATCTTATTTTAAAAAAGCTGCTTATAGCGTGCATTTTTTTACTTCCTTTGAGCATTCCTGCCAAAACAATCAAATTAACCGGGAAAATATTTAATAGAGTAAACGGGCAAGGTATTAGTTATGCAATTATACAGACCGGTAATGCATCAAAAGGTATTAGTGCAAATTCCGAAGGGTATTTCGAAATTACGCTCCCCTTTTGTAAAAATATTTTAATATCAAAATGCATCGGCTATAACTCCGATACGCTCGTTATAGATTCAAGTAAAGTAAATAGAGAATTAAACATTTATCTAGATCCGATATCATCTCCACTGAAAGAACCGGGACAAACTCTAAACATTTCTGCATCAGAAATAGTAAGCCGTGCCATATCAGCTAAATCAAAAATGCTTGCAGACCTTTCAAATTATGATTTCGATGCTTATATCCGCTGTGTTATCCGTGAAAATAACGCTGTAGGCCTGGGTACAGGATCTATTAAAATTGATCCGGGAATTTTCAAAGAATCATTAAGTCTTATATCCAATATTTGGGATGTAAAACCGCTGAAAATTGTTGGGATAGATGAATTTGTTAGTAAAGGTTATTATAATAAACCTGCTTCATACAGGGAAATAATTGAAGATAAGAATTCTTATTCCAGATTACCCCGTTCTCTGGAATCATTATTGGGACCACGCAGAATCCAGAACCTGTACAACAATGAAATATTGTTTTTTGATAGGCCAATCCCGGGCCCATTAGGGAAAGACGCACCTGGCTATTATAAATATACGATTGCAGATAGATTGCAAATGGATAATGAACTAATATTTAAAATTCACTTCGAACCATTTGATAATAATGACCCGGGATTAATAGGCAATTTATATATCAGCAGTATTAATTATTCAGTTTTAAAGATCGAAGCAAATCTCAACCAGGCTGCAAATACCGGCAATAATTTTGATCAGGTCTCGTTAGTTCAGCAGTTCATTCCCTATGAGAACCGTTTTTATTTACCTGTTGATTACCGGGTGTTTGCATCTTCCAATTATATCGGGATTGTTAAGGTTCAATATGAATACAGCTCCATGATTGAAAAATATAAAATCAATACTCAAGAAACTGAAAATGTTCCCGGAGATGAAACTCTTTCTATTTTTTCTGAAAATGATAATAACGTTCCGGCACTTTGGACAGAGCAGAGGGCAATTCCCTTTACTCATGAAGAATCAATTGCATATGAAATAATTGACAGCTTAAGATCTCTCCCCAAAGGATTTCTCTATAAAGCGTCAAGAATTATTTCTCCCAGGTATCAACTGAGTGATCATTTTTCAATAAGTGGTCCTCTCGGTATTTATAGGTTTAATCATGTAGAAGGACATACTTTAAGCTTTACAGGCTCAGGAAATAATCTTTTTAATAATAGATTGGATATGATATTAGCATTGTCAAATGGTTTTTCTGATAAAAGGTTTAAGGAAAACCTTTCTACAATGTTTAGTCTCAATAATGAAAGCAGAGTTAAATTCTCTTTCAATGTTTATAATAAACTTGAAACCCTGTTTTCTTCGGCTGACAGATACAACTCATTTACTACAACAATATATTCACTACTCTACAGTCATGATTTCAGAAGTTACTATTACACTAAGGGATTTGATTTTAGGACCGATGCTGAAATTTTCCCTTCTATCAGTATTTATGCTGCATATTCAAATCATGTTGATAATTCGGCTACAACCAATACAACTTTCTCTATTTTAAGGAACTCGCACAGGAATTTCAGCAGCAATGATAATCTCACTTTTCCAGATTCAGTAAATCCTCCAATTTATGATGTCCGCCTTAATACAATAAGCTTGGGAATTAATTTTGATTTCCGTGATAATATTCTTGAGAATAATATAATTAGAAAAGTATCAAATGGACATTCATTTGTAACCCTTGGAGCTGGAATATTGATTAGTGATCCAAAATATCTTGGAAGCGGTATAGGCTTCATTTCATACAACGCAAACATACAAGGAGAATTAAATACTTTTGGAACATCAAGCCTTGGTGCGGCAATAAACGGGATATATTCAAAAGGACCTGTTCCAATTCAAATGCAATATGCTCTTCCCGGCAATATAACTGCAACTGGCAGGGATTTTACTTTTAGGACTCTAGGTATTGGGAAACTGTTCGGCGACCAGGTATTAACTTTAGCTCTAGAATATAATTTCAGAAAAGAAATATACAGGTTGCTGCCTGTTTCGTTTTTGCGGAATTTAAGTATGAGTTCATTCTTTAATGCCGCATGGAAAAATATGTCTCCTAAATCAGCTGCAATCATGCCGGTTGAATTTTCTGTGCTGACGAGTCCATTGCTTGAAGCAGGTTTTAGTTTTGGATATTCTTCATTTCCAATAAACCTTGAATTCGCCTGGAGATTAACACACATCGGCGGAAGAAGCTTCCAGATCGGAATAAATACTTCTATTTTATAAAAAAGTATTGAAATCTCATTGTAGGCAAATATGAGAAGAAGAGAATATTTTGTGTATTCTCAGCTTCTCCTAAAGTACAATTTTCCGGGGTATTTTATTGAAGCCCCGATAATTGTTCCTGAACTTTTTCACCAGCTGATTCGGAAGCTTCTTCTTTTGAAGCAGTGCCGGATCTTTGTGCAGCCAATTCTTTTGCAGCTTCTGAAATTGTAGCGGTATCTTTCCGGCTGTTTGAACTTACCGATGCCCGAGCTGCTGAGTTGCGGTTAACTGCCGATAAAATAGTTGCTGTGGTGTTGATTTGGCCCATTGCACCAATCGACATAAAATATTCACCTCCTTCAAGTTAGTGTCTATTTGATTTTTCGAAACACCCATTTTTAATTATCGCACTTAAACCAAATATATTGAGTGTTCACTTTCACATTAATGTTTATACTGCAGAAGATTTTTTTTCATCTATAACATCAATGGAAGCATATTCTTTTTTCCTTTTGATAATTGAATTGTTTAGTGTACATTTGAGCACTATAATTTATATGAGCAAATATGAATGATTTCAATGAAAAATATAATGATTTATTAAAAAGAGGTTATGAAATTAGCTTTGATAAGAAAAATGAGAAAAGCCGGCTGACAGGAACACAAATAATTTATTATGTTATGATAAAAAAAGAAGGGAAAAAAATTCTATCATTTCCTTCAAAAGCATCTTCGGAAGAAGCTTTATGCAGAGCCTATAATATGATCCCGAAAATTGAGAAATATTTGTTTGCCGGTTTAAAGCATTAATGATTTTTTGTTTCAAAAAGATGCTTTCAATATATTATATTATTTTTTGTAATTTAACTTTTTTTTAATTTTTGATAAATGCTGATTCATATTACATTTTAAATTGAATAACTAATTATCAGGAGATCTATAATGAAATATACCCGCCGTAAATTTATTTCAACTTTAGGTGCCGGTTCAGCAATGCTTATGCTTCCTTCTATTCCGAGTTTTTCCGGAGCATTTTTATCAGACGATAAGAAACTTGGTGTGGCATTAGTCGGATTAGGCAATTATGCTACCTACCAGCTCGCCCCCGCGCTCCAGGAAACCTCCCGGTGCTATTTAAGCGGTATAGTTACAGGAACACCAGCAAAAGCAGAAAAATGGAAAGCTCAATATAATATACCTGATCGGAATATTTATAACTATGAAAATTTTGACAGGATAGCCGAAAACAAATCTATCGATATAGTTTATGTGGTACTTCCCAATTCAATGCATCATGAATATACAATTAGAGCAGCGAAAGCCGGGAAACATGTTTTTTGTGAAAAGCCAATGGCTGTCTCCGTAAAACAATGTGAAGAGATGATTGAAGCCTGCAGGAAAGCCGGTGTAAGGCTCTTCATCGGTTACAGGCTTCATTCCGATCCATATCATAAAGCAGCTATGAAATTCCGTTCTGAAGAGAATACAGGAATAATTTATGTTCAATCAGAATTCGGCTTTAAAATCGGCGATCCGGCTCAATGGCGGTTAAAAAAATCGCTGGCCGGCGGCGGTGCAATGATGGATCTCGGTATTTATGCCATTCAGGCGGCCAGGTATTCAATTGGTGAGGAACCAATTTCCGTAACAGCACAAGAGTATAAAACAGATAATAAAAAATTCAGCCAGGTGGATGAAACAATTACTTGGCAGATGGATTTTCCGGGCGGGCATCTTTCCAACTCATCTACTTCTTATTCTTTCCCTGCCGACAGACTTTATATCAGCACTGAAAGAAGATGGTTCAATCTCTTCCCCTCTTTCAGCTATCATGGAATTAAAGGATCTACAAATAAAGGAGAGATAGATTTGCCGGATATAAACCAGCAGGCAGCACAAATGGATGATTTTTCAAAATGTATTTCAGATGGAACCGCATCAAATGCAAGCGGTGAAGAAGGGCTGAAGGATCTTAAAGTTATTGATGCAATTTACAGGTCTATTGAAAAAGGAAATAAAGTGAAGGTTTAAAAGTATTTTGCCGGATTTTAAATGCATTAGCCGATTATCCGGCACTTAATTTAATTAGACTTTAACGAAAGCAGATGAGATATTTTTTCTATAAGGACCTGTTTTGTAAATGGTTTTGAAATATAATCTGAACAGCCTGTCTCAATAAATTTTTCTTTATCACCATACATCGCATAAGCCGTGGTTGCAATAATAGGCGTCTGTGAATATTTATCCATTCTTTTAAAATTCTTGTTACGCCGAGCCCGTCTAAACCTGCTCCCAGATTTATATCCATTAAAAACAGATCATAGTCATTCTGTTTTGCCAACTCTAATGCTGTTTCCCCGTTCCTGGCAACATCCAACGAATAAATTTGCTTCAGCATAATTTTCATAACTGTAACATTTACCACATCATCTTCTACAAGAAGTATTCTTTTATCTCTCATTAATGT
Organism: uncultured Bacteroidota bacterium; assembly: GCA_963782475.1. Lineage (GTDB taxonomy): Bacteria > Bacteroidota > Ignavibacteria > Ignavibacteriales > Ignavibacteriaceae > CAVQBP01. Next base: position 1,140,923 of record CAWAJW010000015.1, on the reverse strand, counting down.
ATTGTGTAATTTCGGGATTAACTGTTTAATATCTTCTTCAGGTTTCTTTTTAATTGAAATGTTCCTATCATTTAGTAAAGTTTCGGAGACAGGGAATATTACACTAAATTCCGAGCCGGAATTTAATTCACTTTTTAAATTGATCTCACCTTCCAGTAAATCAACAAATTTCTTTACAAGTGTAAGTCCAAGACCCGACCCCTCAAATCTACGGCCTAACCCTTCACTAGCCTGTCTGAATTCTTCAAAAACAAACTTCTGATTTTCATCAGAAATACCGATACCTGTATCTTTAATATTAATTTTTACCGAATCAATTAAGGATTCAAGGGTGATCGTTACCCCTCCTTTACTTGTAAATTTTATCGCATTATTAACAAGATTTGAGATAATTATTTTTAAAATTTTTTCATCGGATTTTATAAAAATTTCGGTTTGGGGAAGATTTAAATTCAAAAAAATATTTTTAGCTGAAGCCGAGGGATAGAATAATTTATATTCATCATTTATAATTTCATTTAAGTTAATCAAAGAAAAATTGATTTCATACTTATTAGCTTCAATGCGTGAAAGATCCAATATTGAATTTAAAGTTTCCAGCAATCTTTTACAGCTGACTTTTATCCCTTTAACCATCTCATTATGTTCCGGTGTAATAATTTCGTCGGAAAGAATATCGGAAAAACCTAGAATCCCTGTTAAGGGGGTGCGAAGTTCATGGCTCATATTTGCCAGGAAACTGGATTTAAGCCGGTTGGATTCTTCGGCATCTTCCTTAGCTTTTATTAAATTGTTTTCCGATAATTTTTGTTCGGTTACATCCTGGACTGTTCCGAATATTTTTTTGACTTTATTATTTTCAGAATCTGTTTTTATTATGCTGTATAAATATCTTATCCCCCCGTCAGGTTTTATTATCCTGTAATAAAAAGTAGTTTCTTCCCTAATCTCCATGAACTTATTTTCTACTTCTTTTAATAAGTTTTTATCTTCAGGATGAATCATATCCATAAATAATTTAAGATCAGCTTTAATTTCATCTTGTGCCAGGCCAAAAATTTTATATAAACCTTTTGACCATATTAATTCCATTGAAGTTAGATCATATTCCCAGTAGCCTATATGTGCGATTTCCTGGGCAATTGAAAGCCGGGATTCGCTTTTTGCCAAACTGCTTTGAGCTTTTTTTATTTCCGTAATATCTTCCACAGTACCTTCATAAGAAAGTGTGTTCCCTTCTTCATCTTTTATTGCCTTATTGTTTTGCCTTACATAAATCGGGTTTTTTTCTTCTTTTTGCCATATAGTTTCAAATCCTATAACTTCTCCATATTTTTCCATCATCTCTTCAAAATTCGTATCATTTTCTTTAATCGGAAAATTTTTATTTTTGCTTTTTTCTTTCTTAAGTTCTTCTAAAGAAGTAAATCCTAATATATTTACAAATGAAGGATTTGCATCGATTATTTCCCCCTGTAAAGAACAGCTGTAAATTCCAACCGGGGAATTCAGAAATAGGTTCCTATATCTCTCTTCGCTTTCTCTCAATGCTTTTTGGGTATTCTTTTTATCTTCCAGTTCTGTTTTTTCATTAAGAGCTCTTTTTATTGCAGGAATAAGCTTTACTAATTTGTCCTTAAGTATATAATCTGTAGCACCTTCTTTCATTAAATTGACTGCTGTCTCTTCTCCAATTGTTCCGGTTATAAAGAGAATAGGTGTTTCCCAATGTTTCTTCTTTAATATTTCCAGCACTTCAAACCCGCTGTCAAAAGTTGGTATTCTGAAATCACAAAGGACAAGATTAAAAGTTTCATTATCAATAGCATTCATGAAACTGTCTTTTTTAGTTACCAGCTTTATTTCACAGTTTGACCATTCATTCTGAATACAATTATGAATTAGTTCTGCATCAAAAGGATTATCTTCAAGGTGGAGGATCTTTAATCTATTGTTCATTTCCATAGCATCTTCTGTTTTTAATATTTATACGGGAGGTTCATTAATTAAAGCCCAAAACACTCCGAGACTCTTTACAGTATCAGCAAATTTTTCATATTCAACCGGCTTAACAACATAAGCATTTATTCCAAGCTTGTAGCTTTCTACAAGGTCTTTTTCTTCCCTTGATGAAGTAAGCACAACTGTAGGGATGGTTTTCAGCTTTTCATTCGATTTTATCTCTTTAATTACCTGGAGGCCGTCTACTTTGGGCATTTTTAAATCAATTAAGGCTACTATTGGGTTATCATCATCTCTCCCGTTGAATTCTCCTCTTTTAAAAAGATAATCTAATGCTTCCGCCCCATCTTTTACACGTATAACATCATTCAAAAGATTCGATTGTTGAAGAGCTAAAAGGATCAATTCCGCATCTTTAGGATTATCTTCGGCAAGTAAAATTTTTTTAAAATTCTTCATTATTCATTTTTCCTAATTGTGGATAAACATTTTATTGATCAAAGTATTTTATTTATAAAGGCAATGAAAAAAAGAATGTTGCACCTTCCCCCTCAATTCCTTCAGCCCAAACGTTCCCGGAATGCTTGGCAATAATTTTCTTCACAGTTGCAAGCCCTATACCTGTACCGGGAAAATCTTCAATGTTATGCAGTCTCTGGAACACACCGAACAATTTATTATAGTATTTCATATCGAAACCTACCCCGTTATCCTTAATAAAAATATTATTGTACCCTTTAATATTTTCAGAGCCTATTTTAATGACGGGTTTATTTTTTTGCGAAGTAAATTTTAGTGCATTTGATATAAGGTTATCAAATACTATGCGCAGCAAAGATTGATCAGCTTTAACCTCAGGGAGATCTTCAATAATCCACTCAACCATTTTACTCTCATTATTATATCCCATTCGTTCTATAACCTCCTTAACAATATTATTTAGACTGAGCTTTGTTTTTGAAATATCCGCTTTTGCAGTCCTTGAAAAAGTAAGAAGCTCATCGATTAACTGCCCCATTTCGTTAGTAGCTTCTTTAATCAGGTTAAAGTATCTCAAATTTTTTTCATCAAGAGTAGCACCAATATTCTTTTTTAGAATATCGAGAAATCCGCTTATATGCCTTGCAGGGGCTCTGAGATCATGGGAAACTGTATAGCTGAAGGACTCGAGCTCCTTATTTACAGCTTCAAGCTGGTCTGTACGCTCCTGTATCATTTTTTCTGCTTTCTTACGGTTGGTAGTATCTCGAATAGTACTTATAACAATAGTCCCTTCATCAGTTTCAAAAGGATTAAGGCTTATCTCGGTTGGAAATTCAGTTCCGTCTTTTCTTTTACCAAACAATTCAAGCCCGGCACCCATTTCTCTAACTTTCGGAGATTGAGAATAAGATGAAATATGTTTTTCGTGAATGTTTTTAAATCGATCGGGAATTAAGAAGCTCAGCTCTTTTCCGATCAATTCGTTCTTTGCATAACCAAAAAATTTTTCTGTCTGGTGATTAATAAAAACAATAATCCCTTTCATGTCTACAGCAACAATGGCATCCGGAATAAAATTTAAAAGCTTTTCTATTCTTTTCTGGGCTTTTACCCTTTCTATTTCAGCAAGCTTACGTTCAGTAATATCTCTTATTGCACTAATAGCAACAATTCCATTTTCCGTTTCGAATGGGCTAAGGCTGATCTCGACAGGAAATTCGGTTCCATCTTTTTTCTTTCCGAATAGTTCAAGTCCTACTCCCATTTCACGAACTTTAGGAGAGTGGAAGTATGTAGTTCGATGCTTTTTATGCTTTTCAATCATACTTTGAGGCAAAAGGATTTCAAGCTCCTTACCTAGAAGTTCATTCCTGTTATAACCAAAAAGCTTTTCGGTCTCATTATTTACAATAATTATGATTCCTTCCTTACTAACCACAACCATTGCATCCGGTGCAAAATTTAATAAGCTATCATCAATTTCTTTCACAGTAATCTATTTTATCCTTTTATTTACAACATCACTGAGATTAAATTTCTTCCGGATTCATTTGCATTCAGGCTTAAATATTTTCAGATTGTTTTTAAGAAGCGAAGAATTAAGATAAGCAGAGCTTATAATATATTGAAACTATCTGCAAAAGAACCTCACGTTAATCATAACAATTACTCATTTTATTCTATCATTTCCAAAGAAATCTAATTTATAACTACATCCGAATCATTGCAGTAAATCTTCTGCCGAAGTTATATTAAAATATGTGGTTTGCATAATAATTAATTGATAATAAAATTGCAAGAATACTTGCAATAATTTTTCAGCATAATTCCAAACCGGAAAAAATCCTCAAACACTTGCATTTAAATCCATTTTTTCCTCATAAAGAAAAAGCTGGGGATCCTAATAAATATTATTAATAACAGCACTGATGGAATGAAATTATGGTTTTGGGAATAAAATAACTGTACTCTTTTTAAAAAATTACTTGAGATAGATTAAGATAATTCTGTTTTAATTTAAAAAGGCAAGTGATTATTTTCATAGCCGGTAAATAAATTACTTCTTAGTTTATTAATGATAACAATATTTAATGACTATATATAATTTAAGGAGACGACATGGATAAATTAAAAATAAGCGGTAATTGGAATGAACTAAAAGGAAAAGTAAAACGACATTGGGGATCATTAACTGATGATGATTTGACTTATGAGGAAGGCAGAGAAGATGAAATGATAGGTAAAATTCAAAAGAAAACCGGTGAAGCAAGAGAACAGGTAATTCAATATATAAATAGCCTGTCAATTCATAAAACATAATGTTTTAATGATTCATCTTAATAATCTCAAAACTAAACCCCTGATCAGTATTTACTGTTTAGGGGTTTTTTATTTCGCTTTATCATATATAGCAGCATGTCCCTAAGTATTTTTTTACCTTTACTAATTCTTAAACTAAATGAAAATTAACAAACCCGGTTGAAAAAACAATAATTGCTCTTAAAACAATTTATTGCTCTGACACACATATTAGATCAAAATGTATTGTTAACATAATACTCCCTTCTAAAAAATTATTTGCTTTAATCATGCGGTTGAATTTTATCGAAAATATTCAAACCAGGAATTATTAAAATGAACTTTAATAAATTATTGGGGTCAGGCATTGCAGGGCAGGTTCATCCCAGTATTTTTATGTTTATATATTTACCTTTTGGAGTTTTAAGCGGCTATATAAGTGTTACCCTGGGATTTCTGCTTACAAAAGCCGGATTACCTTTAACCGAAGTTGCTCCAATTATTTCAATAGGATTTATACCAAATATCCTTAAATTTATTTGGGCTCCCTTGATTGATACAACTCTAACCGTAAAAAAATGGTATTTTATTACAAATTTAATAACAGCTATCGGTATCCTAATTACAGGTATTTTACCTTTTAAGGCTGAATATTTAACGATGATTACGGTCGTAGTTTTATTAACAAGTTTAGCAAATACTTTTATTGCTATGTCTACTGAAAGCCTTTTAGCTCATGATATTCCGGAGCATTTGAAAGGCCGTGCAAGCGGTTGGCTGCAGGCTGGAAATCTTGGGGGACTAGGTTTAGGCGGAGGCGCAGGATTATGGCTGGCTGAAACCATTTCACCTTTTGCCGGCAGTATAATAATAGCAGCTGCTTGCTTATTCTGCAGCTTCGGCTTGATTTTTCTTAACGAGCCGCCGTCTTTCATTAAAGAAAAGAGCTATTTAAAAACCCTTAGTAATTTAAATGGAGATATTTGGACTGTTTTAAAATCACGAATGGGTTTTTTAGCCCTGATATTGTGTTTTCTGCCGATTGGATCCGGCGCTGCTTCGAACCTATGGTCATCCATTTCGAATGACTGGGGTGCTTCTGCTAACACTGTAGCACTGATAGTCGGTGTAATAGGTGGTGTACTTTCAGCTACCGGCTGTTTAATCGGAGGCTGGATATGTGATCTGATGGATCGCAAAAAAGCATATATTTTATTCGGTATGATACAAGCACTCTGCGCACTTGCAATGGCCTTTAGCCCCCGGACTGAAGAGATGTTTATTCTTTGGACATCGTTCTACGCCATAAGTACAGGACTAACCTATGCCGGGTTTAGCGCCTTTGTTCTTGAAGCTATTGGAAAAGGTGCCGCGGCAACTAAATACAATGTCTTTGCGTCTCTTTCAAATGCACCAATCTATTATATGATATTTATTGACGAATGGGCTCATGGGAAATGGAGTGCATTCGGTATGCTGATTTCCGAAACAATTATGCCTTTTATTGGAATGGCTATTTTTATTTCAGTTTTTTTGATGGTAAATAAAATGAAACCGGCTTTAGGACGTGGGAAGCAGGTTTAATTTTATGTCGAATCTAAGCCAAAGATTTTTAAAATGTATTCTACTTGAAATTTAATATTCTTACCTTTAATAAAAACGGATCAACAATAAATTTAGCATAAAGAATAATGAAGTAAATGAAAGTAAGAGAGAGGGAAATGTCAGACGATTAATTTAGGAATAATTTTTCGATGTGAATAAAACATTGGTTGATTAAAAATCAATAATGATATTTACAAGCTTGCCGTTCCCGGATTTTGTTCCAGCACATTCAAAATCCCTGCAGAAAAAAAATAAAAAAAGGTTTATGTTTACAACTTAAAAGATGATATCATTTTGCTATTTTTGCAAAAATATAAATGTAGTTAATCCTAAACTGTTCAAAGACTTTTGGGAAGAATATCACAAATAGTTTTAATTTATAAAATTTCCATTGTCAGGAATAAAAAATAGTTGCTATTTTTATTCTGATGTATATGCGATAACAAAACAACATTCTTATTCACCGGCGCTTTGTTTTATAAAGAGAAGTAGAATATGGAACAAAATAAAAAGATTATAGAACCGGATAATACTGCAGTAAGAGCAGCTTTATGGAGAGCTTTACACGTTCAAATTGATGCACCGCCTCATATAATTGAAGATGAAATAGGATTCAAACTTATAGCTCCTGATGATGATTGGCGGCAGCGACCTGACATGCATCCCGTTTTTACAAAACGTCTTCGTGCATCCATAGTAGCCCGTGCCCGTTTTGTTGAGGATTTAATTGTAAAACAGAGTAAACATGGTATCATGCAATATGTTATTCTTGGTGCTGGTCTAGACACTTTTGCTCAACGCAGACCGGACATTGGTTCTAAATTTATAATATTTGAAATTGACCAGCCTGATACGCAATCCTGGAAACAAAAACGATTAATAGAACTCGGTTTTGGTATCCCAGAATGGTTGCAATTTATTCCTGTTGATTTTGAAATTACTATTTGGTGGGAACAATTGCTCAGAGCTGGTTTTGATACAAACAAACCTGCTGTTGTCGCATGTACTGGAGTTACATTATACCTTACTAAAGAGGCAGTTTTTGCTATACTTCGTCAAATTGCTGCACTCACATCAGGCTCAAAACTTATCATGGCATTTTATTTACCATTTGAACTTATAGATGAAGAAGATAAACCTTTGCAGCAAATAGCGGAGAAAGGCGCCCGTTCATCAGGAACTCCGATGATAAGTTTTTTTACACCTGATGAAATATTGACTTTAGCTGATAAAGCAGGTTTTAAGGAGGCAAAAACGATATCAACAAAAGATATGGAACAATATTATTTTACCAACAGAACCGACAATCTTTTACCTGCCAGCGGAGAAGTATTTCTGGTGGCAACAACATAAATAACTAACATTCGAATAAATTATTTTTCTTAATCCAAGGAAAACGATTATGGAAACAAGATTTGCTCTGCTAACACTCGGTGTGAATAATCTGGAAAAATCATATAAATTTTATCATGACGGTTTGGGTTTTCCTTCCAAAGGAATAGTAGGAAAGGAATTCGAACACGGTGAAGTCGCATTCTTTGATATGAAGAATGGAATAAAACTGGCAATTTATTCAAGAGAAAACCTGGCCTGGGATGCGGAAATACCTCAAACACCTTCTTCATCTACAGAATTTTCAATCGGTTATAATGCAAAGGATAAATCTGAAGTTGATTCAATAATAGAACTTGCAAATCGCGCAGGGGCAAAAATAACAAAGCCCGCTCAGAAAGCATTCTGGGGCGGATATCACGGTTATTTTGAGGATCTTGACGGGCACTTGTGGGAAATATTATGGAGCCCTGAATTAATTCCAGTAGATTAATCCAGTGCTGTTAAAAGTTTCATATAAACCATTAGGTCATATTATTATTTTAATTAAATGGTACTTACCTATTTTTATTATAATATATATTCTTTAGACAAAAAAAATCATTCTAATTATGCTAATTCCGAAAACTATCTGTGTAACATAATCTTCCAACGAGCCGCTTTGTAATGATCTTAATTCCACAATTGGCGGCAAAAATATTTTATCAAATGGATTAATATTTTTAGCAGGTATATTTTTGCGGTGAAGAGATAATAATCCTAGTGCAATTGCCCTGAATGAAGAAACTAATCCGGTTAAATATCCTGAATAAACATTAAATTATTTTTCCACACAGCTTTTTTATTTATCTCATTGTTCCTATGCAATAATCTTATCTTTCGAGCCTTCAAATAATTGTAAGTCAGAGCAATAATTGAGAATATTTTTTTCGAATTGTCCGGAGAATTTGGGCTGCTAATGGAAACTTGAAGATATGTTAATCCTTTTTCATTTCTATTTATTAAAATTTAAAAATGATAATTCAGATTTAATTTTTGTATCCAAGTTTAGTATACATAATTTGTTGCATAAAAAAGTATCAGGGAAAAATATTAGCGAAATTATTAATAATAAGATTGAAAAATAAATTATCTATTGATACTAAAAATAATAAATTATAATTTACAATTTGTATTTTAGAGGGATCGGGGAAAATGGGCAAATTTATTCAATTTCTCTATCATTCTATTTTATCTTTCTATAATTAAACTTTTTAAATAATTCCTATTTATATTTTTGAGGAGGACTCTATGAAAAAAATTACAAGACGTTCCTTTCTCAAAACCGGAGCTACAGCTGCAGCTGCAGCCGCGGCAATTCCTTATTTGCCAAATGGATGGTATGAATTTAACCATCCGGACAAAACTGCTTATTTTGAATCTGAATTCGGAATAACTGATAGTTTATGCCAAAGAGTAATCTCGAAGGCATTGTCTAAAGGGGGCGACTTTGCCGATTTATATTTCGAACATACTATAAGCAATTGGGTTATACTTGAAGATGGTAAAGTTAACCGGGCTTACAGTGATGTTGCACTTGGTGTAGGTATCAGAACAGTAAAAGGAGATCAGGTTGGCTATGGTTTCACTCAGGAATTAACTGAGGATTCCATGCTAACCGCTGCTTCCACCGCTGCAACTATTGCAGATTCGAAAGCGAAAGAAATTGCCAGCCAATTTGTTCTGTCTAAATTGGAAAATTATTACCGGCTTGAGAACTTGTTGACTTCTGTTCCGCTGGAATCCAAACTTCCAATCGTTCAATCCGTCAATGACAAATGTTTCGCTTTATCTCCTATTATAATAAAAGTAAATGCTGGATTTCATGATCAGCAAAAACGAATATTTATAGTAACAAGTGAAGGACAAAAATTCGAGGATATCCTGCCGAAAAATTTTCTTTTTGCTACTGTCGTTGCACAAAAGGAGGATAAAATTGAAAGAGCAGGATGGAACCTTGGCGGTAGATGGGGTTTCGACCACTATACTCCCGATGTCATCGATGAAGTAGCTAAAACTGCTGTCGATCGTACCGTAATTCTTTTTGATGCTGTTCAACCGCCTGCTGGTGAAATACCCGTAGTATTGGGCCCGGGGCTTACAGGAATTCTTCTTCACGAGGCAATTGGGCATGGTATGGAAGCGGATTTTAATAGGAAGAAAGTATCAACTTACTCTACTATGATCGGAAAAAAAGTTGCAGAACCCTTTATTACTATTATCGATGATGGGACTGTTCCGAATTTAACAGGTTCAATCAATGTTGATGATGAAGGCACACCTGCACAAAGAACGATCCTTGTAGATAAAGGTATCCTTTCCAGCTATATGCACGATAAAATTTCTGCCCGGTTCTATAATGTTGCTCCTACAGGAAATGGCAGAAGAGAAAGTTATCAACATTATATACAGCCGAGAATGAGAAATACTTATATGCTGGCAGGAAATGCGTCACCGGAAGATGTAATTAATAATGTTGAAAAAGGCATATACGTACAGGATGTAAGCAATGGAGAGGTAAAAATTGGTGAGGGAGATTTTGCTTTCTATGTTTCACAAGGAAGAATGATAGAAAATGGCAAGCTTACTGCTCCGATAAAAGATATAAATATTATGGGAAACGGTCCTAAGATGCTGCAAAATGTTACAATGGTGGCAAATGATCTGGAAATGTTCAGAGGCGGAGCAGGTTTTTGCGGAAAGGGCGGGCAATCGGTTCCCGTTGGTTTCGGTTTACCAACTACGCTTGTGAAATCAATGACCGTAGGCGGAATAAAAACATAAGGAGTATAAAATGAATAAAGAAATGTTAAATTTAGCCGAATGGTCTATTAAGACTGCCAAATCAGCCGGTGCTGATAACTGTCGTGTAGGTATTAGCAAAGAACGCTTCGTTGAGATCAGCTACCGTGAAAGAAAACCTGAAAATATTAAGGAAGCTTCAAGCAGAAATTTATACATAGAAATTTTTATAAATGGACGCTATTCAGGTCAAAGTACATCAGACTTGCGAAAAGAAGCATTGAAACATTTCATATCAAATGCTGTAAATACAACAAAGCTTCTAGCAGAAGATTCTTATAGGAGTCTGCCTGATCCAAAATATTATGCCGGGAGAGCTGATATTGATTTAAAGATAATTGATCCGGTTTATGATCAATTTGCACCTGAAAACAGACATAGTCTGGTTAAAACAATAGAAGATTCCTGTTTAAGTACCGGGAAAGAAAAGGTAATCTCAGTCACCGCCTCGGAGTATGACAGCCATCAGGAATCTGTTCTGCTGGCAAGTAATGGCTTCGAAGGTAATAAGGAATCAACTGTATATTGGGCCGGCGCAAGTATGACAGCAAAAGATGAAGGTGACCGCCGTCCGCAGGGTTACAATTATGTCGGTTCTGTTATTAGAGAATCTTTACCAAAGCCTGAAGAAATAGGAGAAGCTGCGGCAAAACGAACACTTGATTTGCTGGGATCAAAAAAAATCAAAACTGAAACTCTGCCAATTATTGTTGAAAACAGGAGTACCCCGCAGCTGGTATGGGGTCTTCTATCAGCAATGTTTGGAGGAAATATCCAGCAGAAACAATCATTCCTGTCTGACAAAAAAGGGAAAAAAATTGCAAGTGATCATTTAACAATTATTGATAATCCATTTCTTATCGGGGGTATGGAAAGCCGGCTGTACGATGGTGACGGAATCGCAGCTAAAAAAAGAGTTATGATAGAAAAAGGTGTATTAGAAGAATTTTATTTGGATTGGTACTACAGCAGGAAATTAGGCTGGGAGCCTACAACCGGAGGAACTTCAAACCTGGTTATCTCTCCGGGGAAAAGATCAGTTAAAGAAATAATGAAAGATTTGGGTCGGGGGATCTATATTACCGGCTTTATCGGCGGAAATTCAAATTCGACAACAGGGGATGCATCCGTTGGTATTTTCGGTCAACTTTTTGAGAATGGCGAACCGGCTCAGGCAATTGCAGAAATGAACATAGCGGATAATCACTTGAAATTCTGGAATAAGCTGGCTGAAGTAGCAAACGACCCTTGGATCTATTCCTCGCAGCTTTTTCCTAGCTTGGTTTTCACTGATGTTGTTGTTTCAGGAATTTAGTTTTCTGAGACATTGATTGAAATTAAAGTATTGATGGGGCAATGCGTAAAAGCTTGCCCCTGGTTAATCATTTTATTTTTCTAACCTATGTCGATTGTAAAAAGCTGCATTAATTCTGCACTCGTTTTTTTGATATTTATTAACTCATGTTACAAAAAAAATTCTTAATCTTACTCAATTTTTAACGCGATTAAGAGTAAGATTACGATGCATATCATAACTTATTAATTATTAATATAATTTTATCCTTCTTTAATCTCCTAATCTTATTCTTAGAAACTAAACGCAATTAATATTTTTTATCATTACGCTTTGAATTTACTGCTGTTATTTAGGTAAGCTTAGTTATGATACTATCAGCTTTCCATTTTTTCTAACAGCACAGTGAGTTTCTTTCTCTCTTTATAATTATTATTATCAATAACTTGAAACCACTTCTTTAAAACTCTTCCAATGTTTATCAGTCATACTATGTGACTCAAAAAGAACCACACCTTTAGCACCGCCTGCTATCGCAGCTTCGACAGCTTTTGATAATCCTGCCGGACTAAATGCAGATACCATTATACCACTATACAACGGTTCATCCCTTCTTAACGAATAAATCCCTTTTTCAGTCTGCTCTTTTATCCATTCAATTCCCTGGTAATAAAAATTGTGGTAAAGCATAGGAAGAACGGCATCCAAATTCCAATTGGGCCATTGCTGCCGAACATAAATCCAATTATATGGCGGGAAAACCGCAGCAGTTATTTCTTTTTTAGATTCTCTAGCAATAGGGATTAATTTGTTGTTTACAAAATTGCTGATTGTATCATAACGATATTGTCTCCACTCAACATTTGCAGTCGGATCTTTTAATTCCATCGGGTCGAGTCCCGTTTTTTCTTTGAATGATTTACGGCAAACATCGCAATAGCAATAATCATATTCAGGATATTCACGATCCTGGATTATACCATATTTTGGTTGTAATGATTCCGCAAGTATTACGTCGGGATATCTTATGAAATCTAAATGAATACCGTCCAGATGATCATATTGTGATAATTCCTTCACTCTTTTTGCTATAAAATCAAGAGGTTCACTTCGGGATGGGCATAAAAACCTATAGCTCTCAACATATGGAGGTTTATCAAGGCATGAATCACCATTCCGATTTACCATGTACCATTCTGGGTGTTCTTTATAAATGTCTTCAATATTACAAATCATAGTCCACATCCAGGCATGAACTTCCAAACCTTCTGACTTAGCAATGGGTAAAATTCTTTCCAGCCATTGATCTTTAATGGGGAGATGTTTACTTGCATAAAAAGCGAAATGACTGTTAAAAATTTCCGGGAGGATGGCATTTATTCCGGCTTCTTTCATCACTTTAAAAATTTTTCTCCATTCGTCAGCAGTAGTTTCTATATCATTACCAATCCATGTCCAATTTTTTAATTTAGTGCCATTCTCCTTTCCATAAAGTAAATTACCTTTAGATAGTGGTTCCATGAGAATGGCTATTGAACTTAAACCTAAAGCTTTTAGTAAGTCTCTTCTATCCATTTAATTTCCTTTCATCAGAATTTTAACAAACTTTAATTTTATACTATTGTTAACCTCGAGAAAAATAACTTTCTACTTTGAAAAAATTTGCTTTTTATTTTGTCTTAATATTAAATTAAATTACGCTTAGCTTTTTAACAAGAGGAAATTACAAAAAATTATAAAGTAATAGAATGATTTACTATTTTCTTAATGATTTGATAACTTTTTGTAAATTTCACGATTATTTTACATCGTAAATTAGCCTTTGGCAATGACCTTAAAGAAAGTTCATGAGAAATATTTCTCACTCCTTTAATTATGGCAAATCTTTAAACTATTTCTGCAGTTGGAAATGTAATTCACTTAGGAAGAATATTTGGAAAGGGAATAATTGTTTTTAGCAAGGAGTGATATATTGATACATATAATATTGTCATTAACATTTTCACATTGTAAATTGATTAAAATTGGATTAAGTTATATTAAAAGGTCATATTCAAATTGTTTATGAAAATAAATCTGAAAAATATAGTTTCACTCGCTTTACCTTCGATATTAGTCATCTTCCTATTATCCTGTTTACAGGATTGTGCCACTTATCAGAACCAGAACAATTATGACAGTAGTAATCAAAATAATTCTGGGTATGATTTAACGGATTTAAATAATTATGGAGAATGGATACAGACAAGAAATTATGGAAACGCCTGGAAACCTTATGTAGCAGATGGCTGGACACCATTTGATAATGGTTATTGGACATATGCAAACGGAAATTGGACCTGGATCTCTTATGAACCATTTGGGTGGATTGTTTATCATTACGGTAATTGGTATGATGATCCTTCCTATGGCTGGGTTTGGATCCCTTCCTCCGAAGCCTGGTCTCCCGCACGGGTAACATGGGTAGATTATGATAATTACGTAGCCTGGGCACCTATGCCGCCTGCACGAATAAAATACGGCAATCCATGGGAAACTAATCAAAACCGTTATTGGCACGTAGTAAAAACAAAGGACTTTACCAATGATAATCTTCATAATGTCAGGGTAACGAATCCGACTAGAAATAATTCTGGTTCAAGAAAGTCAACAGTAGAAAGAAGCGCTCCTACTGTACAGGTTATACGTAATTCCACAGGTCGAGCAGTTCCTGAAGTAAAGCTACAACGCCAACCTGTAAATGTACCAAAAAGAAAAGTCGAAAAAGTTATTTTGCCTCCACCTGAAGCAAAAAAGGTAGAAGAAAATTCGGTTAGGGTTAAAAAGGAAGTATTAGTCCCTCGTGATGAATACAAGAAAAGGGAAACCCAGAGAAAAGAAACTCAGACAAAAGGTCAAGACCAAAAAACAAGAAAGAGATAAGCTACTAAGCAATTTCATTACAGCATTTAATTGATTTATTTTATAAACTCAATCTTTAAGCATAACATTCCCGAAAAATATTTCTTTGGTACAGAAGAGACAAGGAATTATTTAATACCTTATTTCATTTTATGAATAAATTACACATCGGTACCTGCAGCTGGAAATACGATTCATGGAGAGGAATAATTTATCCTAATTTTGGGGAAATAAATTATTTAGAAGAATATTCCAAGCATTACAAAACTGTAGAGGTTGATCAATGGTTTTGGTCTTTATTTGATCCCATTAAGCTGCCCGAACCCAAAATAATAGATGAATATAGATCATCTGTCCCGGAAGATTTTAAATTCACAATTAAAGTTCCAAACTCGATTACCCTGACTCACTATTATAATAAGAATAAATCCGGGCCGTTAAAAAAGAATCCTTATTTCATGTCTGTTGATTTGTTCGAAGAATTTCTGCAGATAATGCAGCCGATTAAAGATCAAATCGGATCATTAATGTTCCAGTTTGAGTATCTTAATCCGCAGAAGATGTTTTCACTTTCGGAGTTTCAAAGACACCTGCATCAGTTCTTCACTTCACTGCCGGCAGATGTTCCGCCTATGTCCATAGAAATAAGAAATCCAAACTATCTTAGCACCAACTATTTTAAATTTCTCAAAGATCTGGATCTTACAAATGTTTTTCTGCAGGGTTATTTCATGCCGCCGGTTGCCGGAATTTATAATAAACATAAAGATTTAATTAAAGGTCAGACAATTATCAGGCTGCATGGGCCTGATAGAAGCGGTATAGAAAAAATGTCAGGAGAAAATTGGAATAAAATTTATATTCCTCGGGATAAAGAATTGAAAGAAATAGTTGAGATGATAAAAGATCTGCTGAATAGAAATGTTGATGTCTACCTAAATGTAAATAATCATTACGAGGGGTGCGCGCCGATTACGATTGAGAAGATTAATAAATTGTTCTGATCATTTTTAATATTATCATCTTACTAATAAAAAAAATATGCCCGCATTTTGTGCGGGCAAATCCCCAACCTCATAGTGTATCTTTACCTTAACAACATATCAATTATCTTAACACCGTATCAATCATGGTAACACCGTATCAATTCTTTAAGTAGCGAGATTTGGAAATTATAAAACTGATCATTTTAAATGTAACTAAAAAAATAATAATTTTTGAAAAAAAACATCAATCAAAAGTATGAAAAATGGATTAATCCCTTTGGTTTAGCAGCAAATATAATATATTCAACTTGTTTTCCAGTTCTATTATTAATTACCGCTTATTCATGAGATGCATAGAAAAATTCGAAAGAAAATTGAAAAGAGCTATTTGGGATGAAGTGTTGAAAGATATATCTGGATGAGAAGATTTGCAGAATGATATAAAAGTTATTAGTACTCAATTACCTGGGATGCATTAAACTATATGGATAAGCATCCAATCCTACCCATTTTAGCGCCTGTTCTATATTCCTAAATACTTTGGTTTTATATAATAATTTCTTTGCAATGACTTCATAGTATTTAAATATGGCTTGATATAAATCATTATCCGATACTATAGCTAACTTCCTTTTATTGTCTTTTACTATTGTATCCTGTTCTTTTTCAACTTCAACAATTATATCAATATCCTCTCTTTCTACAACTAATCTTTTTACCTTTAGATAATCATTTATTTGATTCATGCCGAATTTCCATTTAGGATCTGAAAAGATTTTTCTTTTTAACCGGATTACTTCCTTGCCGTTCACCTCACCGGTGAATTTGACATAACATAAATTGTACTTCGATGAAATTGTATAGATGTACCCCATATTTACCCCGCCTCTTATTTATTAGGAACTTTTCAAGATGCAAAAGATATTTAAATTTTCTTTTGTAATTATAAATACAATTTTTGAATTTTTGTGTATTCCAGATTACCTGCACCATCCGTATATTGAGAAGTGCGGTATTAAGGCATCTTCTACTATCAAAATTCCATTATTTATAACTATTTTTTTATACCCAATTTGTTGAAAAGAACCGTCAGGGGCAAGGTATACATAATCTAATGTCTTTGGATTGACTCCATTTAAATCAATCCCGCTAATCTTTAAATTAAATACTAAAGGTTTATTAAAAGTTTCAGGACTTGGATAAAAAGTAGCGGTACCATTAATACTATTAATTTTCATAATAATATTTTTTTGATCTGAGTACGCACCGGCAGGTACTTCAATTGATGCATCTATTTTGACATTTACCGAACCTTTAACAACATAATTAACATTTAATTCTACGATTCCGCCTGCTTCCCCATCAATAACTTCTGAAGCAGAATATTCACTGTCAGCATTAGTTTTATCGTTTTCAGGTAAGCTAATCCAGCTTTTATTACTAGTAGAAGTTTGACTTATTCTGTTACTTTGATTTTCTTCCTGTGGATTTACTGACGAATCACTGCATCCAATCATAAAAGGAATTACGAGCATAAAAGCAATAAATATTTTTTTCATTATTGGACCCTTGTTTACCATCAACATTTCGTTCAGAATTAATAAAGTAAATAGTACTTGAATTCGACCTTCTTCATCGACAACATTAGTTAATAAATCCCCATCTTGAAAAATGAGGCAGCTCTGCATTGATAAGCTGTATCTTACCGGATTGTTTTTCAACATAAAGACTCTGATATTTTGCTTTATAATAATTTCCGTCGAGAGCCATATAAACGAAACTTACCTTGGAAGGATCTACATTACTCAGGTCAATACCTTGAATCGTCAAATTATAAATAACAGGCTTTGCCCAGGTTCCCGATGGAGAAAAAGAAGCTGCTCCGAAATCATCATTAATAGACATTGTTACATATCTTGAACCGGTAAACGAATATCTTTGAAATCTTGCATTTGCTGTAATTGATATCCAGCCAAAGGGACCGCCGGCATATCCGGTGTTTATTTCTAATAATGATTCCTGATCTCCATATATAGTCTGACTAACAGCTATATCTTTTTTAAGAGACTGATTTGCTGCAGCCGGTAAAGTTATCCAATTTGGATTAGTAATCACTTCATTATTATTTGCAGCATTGCCGACAGGTGAAAGCATATTAGACTCATCTGTACAGCCAATAACGAACATTAATAAAATTGCTAAAATTGATAAATACTTATACATCATTTTACTCCTTAGATTTTTAATTTATAAATCCCCAGCGTGAATTTGGAGAGACAGTGCCGGGAACCCTTGTAGAGTCCTGAAATATTATTGAGTCCTGACGAACTGTTGTTGAGCCAGAATTACCTTCCTTAAATGAAGGATTAACAACCGGATAATTATTCTGGTTTTGATTATTGATCAGTATTTCACTATTTACTGCATTATTAGCTGGTGCAATCATATTAGATTCATCCGTACAACCAATCACAAATAATGACAGAACAAATAGAACTGCTAAATATTTTAACATTATTTTTTCCCTTCTCGTTTTAGCTTTATGTTTTTATTTGCATCTCATTATACAACACAGATACCATTAAACCGGCCTGCAACTTTTACTTATTGATTTTTTTATCATATTGTTTTCGGTAATTAATTCTTAATTATTTTGTATTAGTTACTGTTATATTTATAAAACGTGTTTTATGATGATACATTTATTAAAATAAATTTAATTTTATTCATTATTGAGGGGTATTTTGTTCAAATAATGCAGAGTAAAAACAAAATTTGAATTAA
Organism: uncultured Bacteroidota bacterium; assembly: GCA_963782475.1. Lineage (GTDB taxonomy): Bacteria > Bacteroidota > Ignavibacteria > Ignavibacteriales > Ignavibacteriaceae > CAVQBP01. The sequence continues at coordinate 1,122,437 of CAWAJW010000015.1, read as the reverse complement.
TACATGCATATTGAGACAATGGATAAAAACATTATCGGAATGATGAAAATCGGTCAGTTTGAAATAGAAATCCTTGTTGCAATAAAAAAAGGCAGCCAATTATTGAGCTGCCTTTTTATTGTATTTGTTGTAAAAAAGAAGTTACCAAGAATTTTTTGTCAACAATAATACCAGCATTTATATTGAAGCTTAAATTCCTTATTTCCTATGAGAATTGCTCTATTTTTTTATTCCCACCAGCTTAATATTTTAAATCTGGAGGACTTTAAATTTATTCTTGCATTGTTTATAGCCTGACTGCTATAATACAATCCTGCATTTCCTGTAGCTTTGATGTCCACGTTTTTACCGACGCAGATAGTGCTGCCGTAAACTGTCCCTTTGCCAACAATATCGGTTTGAATTGTGGATTGGCCATATACTATAATTATACCGCTAAATGTAAATTGTCCGCTTAAGGTTAAACTTCCATTTACTACTAATATCCCGCTCCCGGTCATTGTTCCTGTAAAATGGACGTCTCCATTTGCATATGTAACCTTTGGCTGAGATGGTGTGCCAAGTGTTGAACCGGAATACGTTCCTGAAGGAAGAGTTACATCGGCAGCAAATATTATATTTTCCGTTAAAGCTTGCCAATCAGTGGTATCATTTATTGACTTAACACTCGGGGATCCTCCGGCTCCTTTAATAGAGGGGACTATTTTTGGTTTAATATTATTTATAACAAAAGCAGAGTCGGAGGGGCTATCAACTCCAAAACCGGGAACAGCAGGATTTGGACCAGCACTTCCGTCCGTATTATGATCATTCCCGTCAATATCAACATTGCCATTTAAATTTAATCCCATATTATCTGATGACACATAAAATGCAGCGTCAATATTAGGCATTGTTATCGGTTCCCTTTTAGCATTTACTATGCTTGTATGATTAACTCCAACAAATTCTGCCTTAGAATTAATTATCAGGGAACTATCGGGTCCGGAAATATTTATGTCGTATTCCCCATCTAAAAGATCATTATTATTAAAAGTTCCGGTTAAGCTTTTATTTCTTCTCAATTTTTCAAGATAAATCTCTACGCCTGAATTCGATATTAATCGTGCCTGGGTTTGTTTATAAAAATCAACGGTAGTTTCAACTTGGGTGGTTGAATCAGCATTTAAATTTAAGATTAACATTGTTAATATTGCAGCCGCACCTATTACTAAGATTAAAGCTCCTTTTCCTAGCATTTAAACCTCTGGATATTATCTTTATAAAAGTTAGTAATTAATATTTCTTGGGTTTACGTTCATTTCCCAGTAAGTAAATGGATAATTATCATCAACGGGTTCGGTTGTTTCTATCCACATTTCAATATTTATATACTTGATGCTGTCCGGCACGGAAGTTAAATTACCAAAGACATTTCTGTAACTAAAATTTAAATTTGTTAATCCTAATGAAGGGCCTTTCGAAGTATCACCATTTACAACCCTGTATAAAACTTTATCATGCGGATTTTGTGTACCCATAGCTTGAGTAGAATCACCTAATAAGTAAGTAACCTGATCCATAGTTCCATCAGCATCAATATCTCCATAAAAGGAAAATTCGTGTGGTTTGGCAGTTATGATTGCAGTTCCTTTATACTTGTAACCGACTTTTCTTAGATCGTTATTCACAATTTCTGCTAAAGTCTTTGCATTCTGCTGCAGCCTCAGATCAGAACTTGAGGCAAATCTTTTTTGTGAGGAATAAATAAAAACGTTCACCATGATTAGTAAAATTATTCCTCCAACAAACGTTGCACCCAGCAAATCTAAAATAGTATCCATTTAATGCACCTATTTTAAAGTAAAAATAAATGAAAGTGATATAGGGTCTTTCATATATGGACTGGTCACTGTAACTGTAGCTTTTTTATAAAATGTTTGTGTTGTGCTTACATGATCCGGATTATCTCCGTCAACATACTGGACTAAGCAGCTTACATGATAATTTTCAGCGTGAGGAGCACTTACAGTTTTTATATAACCATTGTAATCATCAATATCATCAAAACTTGCATACGTTTCTCCGGAATCAGGACCCAGAGAATCCGCAGGCGTCAAACTCTTGGGGTTCGTTGTAGGAAAGGGCTTAGTTGTCTCGTCAAAACTTTTCCCTTTGATTTCTTCTATTAGATCATCAGCTAAAGAAAAAGCAGTTAAAGCAACCTTGGTTTCAATTTCAACACTTGAGGTTTCAAGAATTGACGAATTGAAGTTTAATGATGTAAGCGCTAAAATAATTAGTGCTCCCATTGTTAACATGGAATTGGAATTCATTTTTGTTTCTCCTTATAAGCACACTCTGCTCACTTCTATTCAAATCAAATGCCTTATAAAAGATTTATGAAATAAATAGAATTCGAATAAAATAATTAATTTAAAAAATTGACCGTGTAATTTTTACTTAATAGGTAAAACCGTAGTTGAAGTATCAAATGGAGAATATCATTTTAATACAACATGAAGCACTTAAAGTAAAGGGGTTCCGAATTAAAATTTTCGTATATTATTTATACTGCAGCAAGGTAGTTACTTGTCAGGTTATTATCTTACTACTTGAAGCATCCTTCGAGAACATTTCCACGAGTTTCTTTTATTGTTCAATCATCAATTAATCTTCAAAATTCTACAATTCATTTCTTCATATTTCCTTTTTGATATTTTCAACGATTTTGATTTTTATAGAATCGTCTATTGTTTTATATTATTTGATTTATTATAATAAACTATTCTATTTTTGGGGTTCGTTTCTAAAATCGTTTCGAAATATTTTATAACTTTTTGATATAATTTTATGTCAAAAAAAACTATTATTATTGCTGAAGATGAAGCTATAGTTTCTTTAGATCTCAAAATGCTGCTCAAGAGCCAAGGCTTCACCGTTTCATCTGTCTCAACAGGTGAAGATTTAATCAATCAATATTTGTTAAAAAAACCTGATTTGATCATTGCTGATCTTAAATTAAACGGCAAGGTTTCTGGGTTAGATGCTCTAAATGAAATTAGAAAGATTGATAGCACTCCTATTATTATTATTTCAGGTTCATTAAAATCAAAATTAAAAAAAATTGCTAATTCGATTCAGTATTGTGAAACTTTACCTAAGCCTTTTAAGCAGTCTGATCTTCTTTGCTTAATAAATATATTTTTTAAACCTAATTCATAGGAAAATCAGATAGTTAGCCTTTTAACAGTTTTTAAAGAAAGTCCCTTAAGATAAAGGGATAAAATCAGTTCATCATATCAATATAATTTCGCTCATTCCGTTCGATAATTTCACCACACTCTACTTTCGTTTTTTTTAGTATATTGTGCTGCATACTTAAAGGCATTTTATGAAAGATGATTTTTATACATTTACATCGTGGAAAGTCAAAGATAATAATCAAGAAGAATTTCTTCACCTTTGGGAAATGGTTTTTGCTCCTGCTTTTATTAAGTTAAATCCTTATTCTAAAGTTACTTTAATTAATAGTCTTGAAAATCCTAACGTTTATTATTCTTTTGGTTCGTGGATAAATTTAGAACAAATGCAGACTGCCCGTGCAAGCTATGAATATCGTTCGGCATTTTCTAAGCTTGTTTTATTATGCGACGAAGCCAAACCTGGTTCATTTAAGAATATATTGTCTATTTCCGAAAACGAATAAATTTTCATATATATTTTCCTTCTAATTTATTAGTCTAAACTTTTTTATTTATTTAATAAATTTTTAAATCATAATGACTGATGACAATATCCGCTTTATGAGTGGTGTTTTATAATAATTAGCTATTTATTTATTCTCATATGCTACTTTATAAATTGCCTTTTTCAAAAAAAATACCAGGGAATTAATATTAAATATTCTTCTTAATTTTAATAATCATTGAATTTCTTCAGTTGCAAAGCTATCGAAGTTTATAAATGTCACAAAATCTACTATTTAATCTGGGTTTAACTTTTATTATTATTCACGAAATGGATGCAATAAGGTGCAAAGAATGGAGGATATTTCCCGGCTTGAGTTTGTTAAAAGATAAGTTAGGTTTTATAATTTTTATATTTGCACACATTCCGTTATTTATTTTTCTTTTTATTGAATTAAATAATAATCAGGATATTAATAATCTCGTTTACTATTTAGAAATCTTTTTTATTGTTCATTTAGCATTACATTTAATATACCTGAAGAATCCAAAAAATGATTTCAAAGATTATATTTCATGGTCATTCATAATAGGTCCAGCAATATTTGGTTTTATAGATTTAATAAAAAAATAAATTATAATAAAAGAGTATAAATGGGTTTTATGCAAATTTGGTTTATGTGTTCCGGTTAAAGGATCTTGTTCAGGTTAGTATTGAGTGATATTTTACTTCCCTTTTCAGATGACAATTACAGATTGAGAATTTTTAAATTGCTGACAGATAACTCCATTATTTTAATAAAATCATTTTTTTTACTGATGAGTAGTTTCCCGCTTCAATTTTATAAAAATAAATTCCGCTTGGCAAATTTTCAGCATCAAACCGGATTTCGTAATTTCCAGCTGGCTTTTCTTCATTAACAAGTGTTGATATTTCATTTCCAAGAGTATTATATATTTTTAAAGAAACAGATTCAGAGCTGGGGATCTGGAATCTAATTTTAGTTGTTGGATTAAAAGGGTTAGGATAATTCTGATAAAGGTTAAACTTGCCGGGGTATGTCGTCTTTTCGTTTTTTACTAAAGCTATATTGTCTGACCATACTGCAATATTTTTTGCGGATTGATCCCCTGCAGCTGTGAAATTACCTCCTGCATAGAGTTTGTTATTCTTCACAAAAAGAAAGTTAACAGAACCATTAGTCCCGCCTCCTGCACTTGACCACTGAACACCATCCCATTCAGCAATATAATTTCCGAAATCACCGCCCGCATACAATTTCCCGTTATAAGATGCAAGAGTATAAAGCTGTCCGTTTAATCCATCACCAACAGGAGACCAGATGTTTCCATCCCATTTCGCGATATTAGCTGCAGAATTCCCTCCAGCCGCTTCAAAATAACCCCCCGCATAAAGCTCATCATTGTATACCGTTAAAGCGGTAACTTTTGCTACATTGGAACTGCTCATTCCGGTTCCCAAAGCATGCCATGAACCTCCATCCCAAGCTGCGATATAATTAGCATCTATACCGCCGGCACTAGTAAAATATCCTGACACAATCAACTGATTATCATATATTGTCATATCAGTAATATGTTCATTAAGACCGCTTCCCACAGGACTCCAATTTGCTCCATCAAACCTTGCAATATACATAGTTATTTGAGGATTTAGAGGATCTCCGCCGGCCGATGTAAACTTTCCTCCTGCATATAAACTACCGCCGTAAGAAATCATCACTAATGGTATATCATCCATTCCCCAACCGTCATTGTTTAGTCCGGAGCCGCATGTAGTCCATGAACCATTATATAATTTAGCAGCATAATTATACCAATTCTGATCGGGAGTTAAAACAAAGAAAGTTCCGCCTGCAAATAGTGTATTATTATAAACCGTCATTGCATCTATTTCGGTAACACCAGAAAATCCGTTCATTCCATAGCTGACAGTGTTCCATTTATCTCCTGTCCACTGATAAACAAGATCCGAAGCGGCATAAATGCTTCCATTAAAATATACTATTGAATTAACAGAATATTCCAGTCCGTCTCCCATATTACTCCAGGTTTGAGCATAAACAAAATGAGAATTTATTACTAATAAAAACAGCAGAATAAAATTATTTCTTTTCATTAGGTTTTTCAAAGATAATTTTTTAATTGCATTGAATCATTTACATTGTTCTAATAGCGATATTATAAGAATAAACGCAATATCCAGACCAAATACAAATAATCGGAAAAGATTAAGAATTGCCAAAAAAGATTATAAAATGAAATGTTTATTTGTCAAAAAAGAATTTAGATAAGATAAAAATAGTATTTAACTCCGGTAATATTAGCTATAGACTATCCCTTCTCAGTCAGATCTATAATATAGGATTCAAGTCACTTTATCTAATCACTAATAAGAAACTAGTGTTAATTAACACAGAAAAAATTAAAGCCGCTTATTAATCTTTAAATGATAAATAATTTCTAAAAAGATATTAATGAAAGATAGGTGAGATATGAAAAAAACATTTATGATTTTCGGATTGCTATTTTCAATTGTTTTTATACAGCAAGCTAAGGCCGGGGATGTTCATAAGGAACTGAAAAAATATTTAAATAATATTGCAATTAATGTAAAAAACACTCACGATGTCAAGAAAAAAAGGGAGATACTAAATAACTCCTTTAAGAAAATGTCAACAGCACTTGATGAAGTTGAGCATACTCCATTCTTATCACAAAACGATATTCAAAGCTTATCCACATTCAAAAAAGAGCTAGATTCAAAGTATAATGAACTGAATGGTCTTAATGGATTTCAAAAAGTAAGCGATGATAATTTAAATAACTTTGCCGACTATTCGGTCCAGAGCTTTGAGCAATCGGCTCAATATGTTACTATTAGTGTTGTTACTTTACTTTTAATTCTTATTGCTGTTATTCTGATAGTGAAACCTTAAATATTTTAACAAAGTAATACACACACTAATAAATATTGCAGTAGATAACAAGAAACCTGCTGCCGGGCAGGTTTTTTGTCTAAAGGATAAACTCTGTTTCACCTATGTGAATAATTGAATAAAAATATTTTCATTCATAATGCAGAGATTCAACCGGATTTGCTGATGATGCTTTAATTGAGTGAATGCTTACAGTAACCAGCGCAATAATTAATGCTGCAGCACCCGACAATATGAATGTTCCGATGCCAATATTAGTTCTGTAAGCAAAATTAGCTAACCAATTATTTATTATTAAATAAGCAGCCGGCCAAGCAATAATATTTGCGATAAAAACCCATTTGGTAAATTCTTTTGATAACAGAATTAATAATTCGAAAGAAGAAGCTCCAAGTACTTTTCGAATACCGATTTCCTTTTTCCTTTGTTCCGTAACAAAGGATGCCAGCCCAAACAACCCAAGACAAGCAATAAATATTGCAAGTCCCGAAAATATCGCAGCCACCGTGCCAGCTCTCTCATCGGATTCATAAAGATGAGCTAAATCCTGATTAACGAAAGAAGAATAAATATCTTCTCCACCGGTGATCTTTTTCCAGGTATTATTAATAAATGCGATTGTGTTTTTGATATTAGTTGAAGATATACGAATTGTGATAATACTTGCTGCTTGTTTTACCGGACTTAAAAAAAGCACCAGGGGTTTAATTTGCTGATGAAGAGATTGATAATTGAAATTTTTAAACACACCGATAATTTTATATGCTCTTGATTTATTACCTATCTGAATTAATTCTTTTCCAATAGGATTTTCTGTCTCACATTCTTTATTCATAGCTTCGTTTATAACAACTGATGCTGTATCTGATGGGAATTCTTTTGAAAAGAAACGCCCCCGAAGAAGAGGTATCTTAAATGTATTTAAAAAATTATAATCAACATCTAGATATTGACTGGAAATGGGATTAGTGACCTCTCTTTTATTATATGAATAGCCGTCTCCGGGAATACCCGACAAAAATATAACTGAAGAGTTAGTTAATGAAATAATATCCGGGTTATTTGCTAACTCCTGTTTAAATGCCTGTAAATTGTTTTCAGAAATTCCGAAATTTTTAATTACAAAGAGGTTATCCCTGTTAAATCCAAGGTTTTTATTTTGGATATAATTAAGCTGGTTTCTAATTATAATTGTCCCAATTAGTAAAGCAATTGAAATCGCAAATTGCACAACAACCAGACCGCTTCTTAACCTGCTTTTTCTATTTATTTTTTCAGGACTTGACTTAAATAAATGAATTGGTCTGAAGGATGAAAGATAAAATGCAGGATAGCTGCCTGAGAGTATTCCAATAATTACGGCAAAGATTATCAGCAATGGAATCGTATATACACTGTTAGATAATTCAAGCTTTAAATTTTTTCCGGCTAATTGATTAAAAAACGGGAGAGTAATTTCTATTAAAGCAATCGAAATTAGAACCGAAAGAAGTGCAACTACAACTGATTCGGCAAGAAACTGCCCTATTAATTTAGCTTTATTCGATCCGAGAGTCTTTTTGATTCCCACTTCTTTAGATCTGGTTTCTGACCTTGCTGTAGTCAAGTTTATAAAATTTATAATAGCAAGAAGCAGTATAAAAACAGCTACAGCAGAGAATATTTTTACATATTCAATATCGCTTGTATTTTGATCGAACCATTCTGTATTCGGATCAATTTCATAGGCGCTTTTTGAATACAGATAAATTGATGTTAACGGCTGAAGATAAAAACCCCATCTGTTACCTTTGTTCAAGAAGCTGCGGAAAGAAATTCCGAGAGCTGATTCTACCAGCGGACCTACATTATCATTGGCTATTTTTTGTAATTTCTTTTGAAAGACAACAGGATCAGTACCTTTTTTAAAACTATATACGTTGTATACCACATATCCAGCCAGGAATTGTTTTTTGCTACCGGATATGTTGACATTGACAAAAGGATATCACACCTGAAGCTTGAAGTAGCCGGAAAATCTTTCATTAACCCAGTAACCATAAATGAACTATTTGAATCTGCATTCAAAATTTTTCCGACAGGATTTTCGTCTCCGAAATATTTTCGAGCAGTGGATTGAGTCATTACAATACTATTCGGCTGACTGAAAACAGTCTTTGAATTACCAATTATAAGAGGCAATGAAAAAACGTCAAAGAAATTTGAATCTGCTGTATATAAGTGTGATTCTCTATATATCTTATCTTTATATTTTAAAAGATGATTTCCGAAAAATCCTATTCTTGTGAATGCAGTTACTTCAGAGAAATCATGAAAAAGTGTATTCCCCAGCGGAGCGGCTGTTTTGCAGTTGCAGCTATGCTGACCATTAAATGATGACTTGACATACACGCGATAAATCGAATCGGCGTTCTTATAAAACTTATCATAACTAAGCTCGTTATTTACATAAAGCAATATTATTACACAGCAGGAAAATCCTACTGCAAGGCCTAGAATATTAATTAGTGAATAACCTTTATGTTTTCTAAGATTTCGTATGGCAATTTTTAAATAATTCTTTAACATGATTACCCCTCTAATTTACTTTAATCTTAGGAAGTAAGTTGAGTATTATTTTATCTTCCATAATTTCTAATTTCAAAAATAAATAGGCAAATATCGGTTATCAATTCTCAAAGAGCATGCCTGTTTAGACTCTCTGAAATCGATAGTAAATTATGGCTGTTGATGGATTGATTGTTCAAATATGAACGTTAGCGAACGTTACTGGACATTTGGTTTTGATGAAAATATTTTGATTGTCAAAGCTCTCACAAATTATTCACATTTATTATCGAAAACTGAATAATACAGACCTGCCAAGTGGTTTTTCTTAAATATTTATTACTTAAACTTTTCATAAAAAAATGCCAATGCAAGGCGGCTCACATGTTCCATAATCTCTTTTCGTTTAACTTCTGAAGTTTCTTTTATAAAATGTCCTGCTTCTCCCGGTAATATGATTAATTTCGAATTTGATATATACGCGGCATAACGTTCTGCATTACCTTCGGCAGGGGCAATTAAATCTTTATTGCCGACTACAATCATGACAGGAATATTAATATCTCTTAAATCTTCTTTTGTAAATCCGCCTCCAACCGGAGGGGCAAGTGCAAAGTCTGCCTTTATGCGTTGATCGTCGAATTCACGGGTTGTTTTACCTAAAAATTTTTCGTTTTCTGTTTCATTTTTGGCATTTGAAACGGGAATAAATAATATGAGAAAAAAGAGAAAGTATTAACCTGCATTTATTAAAAATAAAGTTTAATATTTTTGAAATTTCATCATAAAATAATTTTAACCTTTAATTGATGAAATCAGGTGATAAGCCGGATCGATTTTCCGATCCGGCTATTTCCAAATTATTGGACGGTTATTGTTCCAGTCATCATGGTATGTATTTTACAGAAATACTTAAATGTGCCTGCTTGGCTAAATTTAAAAGCAAATTTTCCATTTTGTGATATATTACCTGAATCAAAAGTGCCTGACGGTGAACCCGGTATTCCACTTGTTATCGTATGTGCAACACCGTCTTTATTTGTCCAGGTTACAGTTGTTCCTGCTGACACCGTCAAGTCCGAAGGAGAAAAAGCAAAATCTTGAATTGAGATTTCATTTGAGGAAGGCTGTACGGTACTAACAGGATTATCACTTTTTTTACTGCATCCTTGCAACAAAATTAGATAGATGAATAAAGGCAATAGTGTAAATATTTTTAATTTATTAATAATAAATTGCATTATGCTCTCCATAATTTATTTGATTGATTACCGAACTAATTTATACTTTTAATTTTGACGTATAAGCTCAAAATTATCAGCTAATACAGTAGATCTTTTTTTGGATTTGGGACAAAATCAACGACTAGATCTTATTAGTTAATCTCTAAAGTGATAATCGTCATGGCAGTAATAGAGTTTTCATATAAACTAACAACTTTATATGATCACTTCTTATTTTTGTTTTATTTCACAAGGGTAATTTCATTTTCTTCATAAATATAGCATACCTTGGATCGTCCTCAATATTATGCAAAAGAGGATCGCCTTTTATTTCTGTCAACCCGCTATCCTTCTGTTTATAAGCACGTTCAAGCCATTCAAAAGCTTTTCCTTTTTTTCCACGATAAGCATAAATCTCGGCAATCTGAAATTCCGCATCGTTTTGTTTTTCTTTAATTAATTGTTCCAGCTTATCATCTGCTTCCTTCTTTCTGCCAAGTGCATCATAAACCAATATAAGTCCAAACATTTGAAATAATGGTTCGGTTTCTAAATTCATCTCCACTAAAGCTGAATCCAGTTTTCGTCTTTCAAGGTAAATAAGACCTCTTAGTGTATGTATTACCGGATATTGAGGATTCAATTCAAGACATTTTCTGGAAGCATCAAGTGATTCAACAGGCAAACCGGCATGATAATAATAAAAACTAAGGTTAAAGTAGCCGCCAATTCTGACAGGGTCAATCTCAATTGAACGATGCAATAATGCGATGGCATCATTAAACCTTCCAACTGCTCCTGCTAAAAAGGCCGCTTGATTAATAACGGCGGCATTTCCCGGGTCAAGTTCCATTGCCCGTTTTATATACTTCTCTGCAGCTGCCCAGTCCCAATCATACTTAGCTTTTATCCAGCCCATTTGTGAATTAGCTTCGGCAAGGTCCGGGTTAAGTTCAAGTGCTTTTGCTGCTTCCTGTTCTGCCTGTCTGTAACCTTCATCAACAGGTAAATATCCTACATCAGCTTGATTACTATGAACTCGAGCAAGGCCTACCCAAGCAGGTGCATAGCCGGAATCTATTAACAATGCCTGCTCATAATAAGCAGCTGCTTTCTCCAGATTTTCTTTACTGCGCAGATTCGCGAAGTGTTTTCCAAGAAGGTATTTGTTGTAAGCTTCAGAGTTGGTTTTTTGTTCAGGCTGAGCAGCTTCTTTGCCAAGTAAAACTACATTAAGTGCTTCAGCCACCGAACCTGATATTGAATCCTGTAAATCAAATATATTTTTAAGCTTACCATCATAAGTATTTGACCACAGTGTTGCATCAGTTTCAACATTTACTAAATCAGCCGATATGCGGAGACTATTACCTGCTTTACGCACACTTCCTTCAAGTATGTTCTTTACATTAAGCTTGGCAGCTATGGTTTTAATATCAAGACCTTTACCTCTAAAAGAGAATGAAGATGTTTTGGCAGTAACCCTAAGTTTTGGATTTCTTGAAAGAACATTAATAAATTCCTCTGATAATCCATCTGAAAAATATTCCTGATCTTTATTAGGGCTAAGGTCGTCAAATGGAAGAATAGCTATTGTTTTTATTTCTGCTGTTGTTTCATTTTCTCTAATAGGGGCAGGCATAAAAAAATAGAGGGCTATTGCAATTAATATCACTGCAGTTCCTGCTATAATCCATGGAAGCTTTGGCTGCTTCGTCCAGGTTCTCTTTACCTCTCCTTCTTCGCTTATTGTTCTCAGATCTTGTACTATTTCTTCTGCAGCTTGATATCTTTCTACAGGCTTCTTTGCAAGGGATTTACTAATTATATTTTTAAGTCCCTCATCAATTTCATTACCAAATTTTGGCTCTTCATTAAGAATAGAATAGATTATTGCCTGATCATACTCTCCCCTGAATGGCATTTTTCCTTCAAACATTTCATAAAGTACAACACCAAAAGACCATAAATCAGTACGGCGATCTACTTCTTCTCCTTTTGCCTGTTCAGGCGACATATAAGTGATTGTGCCAAACTTTGTTCCGGCCTGAGTTATATTTAATCCGCCTTTGACCTTTGCAAGACCGAAATCGTTAATCTTTATAATTCCGCTTTCATTGATCATTATATTGGATGATTTAATATCACGGTGGATAATACCTTCTTTGTGTGCAGCTTCAAGACCTTCTGCAATTTGAATAGCTATTTTAACTGCTTCATCAAATGGAATGACTCCCGATTTTATTTTAGCGCTTAACTCAACACCCTTGATATATTCCATTACAATGAATAATTTATTATCCGCTTCTTCAATAGAATGAACTGTTGCAATGTTTTTATGGTTAAGAGAGGCTGCCGCTTTTGCTTCTATAATAAATCTTTGTCTTTCCTCAGGGTTCCCTGAAATATGCGGGGGTAGAAATTTGATGGCTACTTTACGTTCCAGTTTCATATCTTCTGCAAGATAAACCACTCCCATACCGCCTTGTCCAAGCTTTTCAATTATTTTATAATGCAGAATTGTTTGCCCAAGCATAGATATATTTCTTAATATGAATTTAACCTTCCTTTGAAAAATATAAGTTAGAAACCATGATTTCGTATGTAATAATTAATTTCAGCAGCTACGAAAGGTCAATGAATCTTAAAAAATGAAATTTAAGCGGAAGGCATTATATACTAATATATAAATAAAAAAGATTATTTGTCAAATGATTAACAGAATAATGATTTGATACCTTGTGATTCAATCAGCGCAGGCTAACGTGTTACATAGGTTATAATAAATGTTACAGTAAAAGTAGATTTGTTTTCTTTTGTTCCTGATATTTGCTGCAGATGATCTGTGTCCCCCGAACTTTAATTTTAATCAGTTTTTATATGGAGGCTGTATGAAAAAGTTCTGCTATTTCTTCCCAATAATACTTTTTATAATTTTTTTTGAAACAAAAAGCATTAATGCACAAATTCCAAATGGAGATTTTGAAGGCTGGACAAATGGGAGTCTCGATTCCTGGTTCGGGCTTAACATAGCTCAATCTACCGATAAGTATTCGGGAAATTATGCCGTTAAAGGAACGGTTGATTCTTTATTCGGCTCTTTTTTGTCAGCCCAATTATTTAACTAGTTTTGATATATCAAAAACATATGCAAGTTTAACAGGATATCTATAAATTTACCCCTCTGAATCCTTCAGACGTAATTTATATTGTAGCAGAAGAATTCAATGACACTACACTCATTCCCCCGGGAGCCGGAGCTTTGTTGATTGGTGAACCAACTACATCATATAAACAATTTACAGTACCAATAACTTTTCTAGGTGATGTTTCAAAGATAACCAGCATGACTATTGCAATTGATATAGAAGATACTGCAAATAATTATTCTAATGATCCTGCAATAGGATCATTCTTTATTATTGATGATCTTCAGTTATCAGAAACAGCAACAGGAATAAATGATCAGGTTTTTTCTCTGCCCAAAGGATTCAAGTTAGAACAAAATTATCCAAATCCGTTTAATCCTTCTACCAAGATCCGGTATAGCATTCCGGATGGACAAAATAATTTTGTGACTTTAAGAGTTTATAACGTCCTTGGTAGTGAAATAGCAACTTTAGTTAATGAAGTGAAACCAGCAGGCAGTTATGAAGCGGAATTTAATTCAATTGATTCACAAGGCAGACCTTTACCCAGCGGCATATACTTTTATAAATTAACCGCCGGCAGCTTTTCTCAAACTCATAAGATGATTCTTTTGAAATAGTTAAAGTAATAAATATTACTATCACTCATATTAATAACTCACGTTACGCAGTGTTTAAAGATGACATCTTTGTTAAATATAATAAACATTTATCTATTCAAAGATATTATAAATTTTATTTTGATTTTTTATTTGGAATAAAGATGTCATTTTTTCAATGCTCTTTTTTCGAGTAGTTAACAATTAAAGTTACATTGTCAGAGAAAAGATTAATAAAGAGACATTAAGTTACCAGGTAATTTACTGCTCTTCTTTCAGCTCAAAAAGATTGCCATCGTAATCAGAAATAAAAGTTATGATACCTGTTCCTTTCGAAATTTCAACAACCTTTAAACCTGCATCCCGGCATTTCTTGATGAATATTTTTTAAACCTGTTACTCCTATACAAGAATGCGATATTTGTTTCTCCGGTGGTTTATACTCACCATATACCAATATCTCATAATGAATATATTCATTCTTGTAATTTATTATTACAAGTTCATCATTGATTCCGAAAATTGACTGAGCTATATTTTTATCAAGGATTTTGGGAGCTGCTTTTTCAAGACCCAGGATATTGATAAAAAAATAATCTGCTTTTTCTTCACTTCTTGCAGCAAGACCAGTATGAATATATTTCATTAATCAGCCTTTTTAATTTTCCTGTGGCTTTATGATAACCTTAAGTGATTCTGATCCATCCAGAACCATTTTAAATCCCTTATCAGTATCTTTTAACGGAAGTCTATGAGTAATAAGATCCTCAACTTCAATGCTCCTGTTTTTTATCAGGTTGAGAGCTTCTTCAATATCTGGTGGTCCGCAATAATATGAAGTGAGTATTCGAATTTCCTTCCTCCAGAAATCATTAACAGGTACAGTTACTTCTTTCTCTGGTCCGGGTACTGTGAATAACACAACGACCCCTCCCATATCGACAGTTGCCCAGGCTTGCTTCAAAGCAGGCATTGCAGAAGTTGTAACCATAACAGCATCAGCTTTTTTCCCATTAATGCGTAACAAATGCTCAAGCAGATCTGAGGCTGCATCTATAACATGATCTGCGCCTAAACTTTTGGCAATTTCAAGCCTTTTTTTATTGATATCAGTTGCAATCACCTTACATTTTTTATATTTGGCGAGTCTGATATGCAGAAGTCCGGACATACCTGAACCGAGTATCAAAAGAGTATCTCCTTCCTTAATAGAGGCAAGCCACTGTGCCCTTACTACACATGCCAGCGGCTCTATAAAGGTTGATTGATCATGACTTACATTTGGCGGAAGCAAATAACAGCCGTTCAAAACCAGTTCTTTAGGCACAAGAATGTATTCAGCAAATCCTCCGGGAAGTCTATCTTTAACAACGGTGCATTGAGGATAATGTCCATTCAAGCAATAACTGCATTTAAGACATGGAACCTTAGGAGCGATGAAAAGCCTATCCCCTTTCTTGTATTTACTTACTTCCGCGCCAGTTTCTACAACTTCTACACCAACCTCATGACCTTGAACAAGAGGAGCCCTTGGAAGACGATACCACTCAACAATATCACTACCGCAAATCCCGCATGAAATAACCTTTACCAGCATCTCCCCGGTGCCAGGAGAAGGAGTAGGTATTTCTTCTAAACGAATATCATTATTGTTATACCACATTGATACTTTCATACTCTCCTCCGGTCAATTTTTTAAATAAACTCCAATGCTGCTTTGTTAAATTTTCAAGATGTTTGATTCTTTAAAGTATTATAAAGTTCAAAAGCTTTCTCAGGAGTTTCATTATTATGAACCACAGCTCTAACGGCCTGAATCATGGCGATTGGAGAGTCTGCCTGGAATATATTCCTCCCCATATCCACACCGGCAGCTCCCTGCTGTATAGCGTTATAGGCCATCTTCAAAGCCTCCGGTTCAGGCATCTTTTTTCCACCTGCAATTACAATCGGAACAGGACATGAGGCTGTAACGGTTTCAAAGTCTTCGGCTACATAATATGTTTTTACATAGTGTGCTCCCAGTTCGGCACAAATACGTGTAGCTAACCTGAAATATTTTGCATCGCGTACCATATCTTTACCTACAGCAGTTACAGCAAGTGTTGGTATACCATACCGCATTCCCATATCCACCATTTTTGTCATATTAATAATTGATTCCCGTTCATGTTCACCGCCAATAAAAACCTGCACTGCCATAGCTGAAGCATTCAATCGAACAGCATCTTCAATATCTACGGCTAAAGACTCATTGGAAAGCTCTTTAAGTATGCTTGTTCCGCCGGAAACCCTAAGTACAATAGATTTTTGAGTATCGGGAGGAATAATACTTCTTAAGATACCTCTTGTAAGCATTAATGTGTCAGCATATTTTTCTAATGGGAGTATATTTACATCAATCCTTTCCAGTCCGGTTGTTGGCCCCTGAAAATAGCCATGGTCGATTGCCAGCATTACAGTCTTCCCGCTGACAGGATTAAATATTCTGCCAAGCCTATTTTTCATTCCCCAGTCAAGAGAATTTGATCCTTTTAAAAAATAATTTTTAGATGTCTGCGGGATATCCGTGTAATATTTTTTTTCTTCATTATTTCCATCAACATCCGGCATATGAAATCTCCTTATATTAATTTGTCATTTAATAGATTGAAGCCTATTAGATTAGACCACCCACTTTTTTTTATAACTGTCTCAAATTTAATAAAAATATTTCCTCAATTAAATCCAGAGAGAAAGGAAAACATCGGCTTATATAGAATGACTATTCAAATGTTTAAAATAAAAAAGGCGACTCGGTTATCGCCTTATAAATATCCGGCTTTGCTTTTAACTTTGCCGGATAAAGTGGGCAGAGAGGGAATTGAACCCCCGACACAAGGATTTTCAGTCCTATTTAATAAATAACTATTGTAAAAGATAGAAACAACTTCTGATTCTTTTCTGATACTCTTCTGTCTTATGCGCCTCTTTCATCTCTTTTTAATCACAATAAAACGAGGTGTAAAATGTTTTTATCAAAACACAAGAACGGCTTTTACTATGTTTATTACTTTAATGAACATGGTAAACGTCTAAGCATATCAACTCATAGCAAACTTAAAAGCGAGGCTTATCAATTCCTCACAGAATTTAAGGAGAAGATCAAACAAAAGCAAAGATTGGTTCTAACACCAATTACTTTCAATCAATTCGTGTTTAACTATTTAAAATACAGTGAGCACATTAATTCTTGGAATACAATCCTTTCGCAAAAGTCAACATTCAATGCAGCAAAAGAATTCTTCGGCAATATACAGCTAACAGATCTTACATCAAATAAAGTAACTGAATACCTTCACTTCAGATTAAGAAACGGTTCAGTTTATGTTGCCCGCAGAGATATGGCCTATTTATCCGGAAGTTTTAGATATGCTATTGCCCAGAACTATTTATCATCAAATCCATGTAAAGGTATCTTTCGTTTTAAAGTCCCGGAGAAACAGCCGGTCTTTTTTTCCAAAGAGGATTTAGGAAAATTACTTGAAGTAATTGATAATGAGGATATTAAGGATATCACTCTTTTTGCAGTCAATACTGGTCTCCGCCAAATGGAATTAATTTCATTAGAATGGAGCCAAATTAATTTTGTCGACAGGATTGTCATGCTCGACAATAGAAAGCATTTAACCAAAACAAGAAAGGTTAGGGCAATTCCCTTAACCCATATAGCATTAAATGTTCTGCAAAAAAGGCGTGTATATAATCATACCAGGATATTTACATATCAAGGACAACCAATGAAGCAACTTTTTCTTAGTCATAAATTTAAAAAGTATATTTACCGGACAAACATTAATCAAGCTCTTAATTTTCACTCGCTGCGGCACACGTTTTGTTCCTGGCTCATCCAAAAGGGAGCACCTATTTATCAAGTCTCCAGATTGATGGGACATAGTTCCATAAAGACAACTGAAATTTATGCACATTTGAGAAGAGATGATTTGATTTCAACAATTAAATTATTAGATCAACAGGATGATGATTTGAGTAGAAACAACAAATTAATCCTTGAATGATGTTTAGTAGACAAATATTTTATAATGTGTTTATCGGATATTTTCAGGTAATAAGATCGATAAAGCCCTGTTAAAAAAGAGACAGGGCTTTTTTTTGGTTTAATGGAAAACTCATTTTAATAATTTCTCCCCTCCCTTTCCCTTAATAAATCTGTAAAGCTTTATAAGTTCTTTGTGTATCTTGGATTAGAACGTATAAACAGAAAATATTAATTAATTCAGACCTACATTATATAATATTCTCAACCGTTATTAATCAGACTTTTTTATCCGTTATACCCTATTTAGCAGATTTCAATTCTAAGTTACAATTTATATTCAATAGGCTTTCATCAATTAGATAATTCACCGCCTTCTTCGCTGCTATAGCTGCATCAACAAGGAACTTATTATCTTCTGATACAGCACGCAGCCAAGAGTTGATGTATGCTGCCTGATTATCAACCGTCGCTGGCATTATTCCGGCCATTCCGCAAAGGTATGCAGATCCTATTTCTGCAACCAGTTCTTCAAAAGCATTCTCATTTCCGTCCCCGGTCATTTTCCTGCCGAGTCTATTGGCATGTCCTGTCCAATGAATTATTTCATGGAACAGACTGCTGTAATATTCTGCTGGTGAGTCAAAATCTTTAATCACTGGAATGCTGATTAGATCACGATCCAGACTGTAATAACATTTTCGGAAATTATTAATTATTACAGGTTTTACATTTAGGTTTTCAATAATAGTCTCCGCAGAAATAATTTTCGGTCGTTCATCCTCAGAGTAAAGAGATGTCTGCTGCAGGTTAAACACATAAGAGTACCGAAGAATGGGTATTTTAGTGAGCCTGGAATCTTTATCTTCAGTTTGCTCTTGAATATCATATAGTTTCCAGAAAACTACCAATGAGCCTTCTTCTCCTTGTTTTATACAGCCTCCGCGTTGTTTACACTGGAGAAATGTGAGGTAATAGGGGGATGGATAATCCATCATACCGAGATATATAAAATTAATACCATTATAATACCTTTTACTTACATAGTTTGCCGGGATTCCTGTTTGCCAAGATTTCCTCCATGGGATTACTCCCTCATGAAGCTTCTGTATTATTGAATTAGTGATTTTGTCAAATATTTCATATTTATTCATAGATTGCTCTCCTTTAAAAGGGCAGCGCTTGGCTGCCCAGGTTAGTTAATTGCCATTAAATGGAAGTCTGCTGCGTGCTATGAAAAGGGTAATTGCAACTTTCGAAACGTCAATCAATCCGTTTAGGTTTTCATTAATCGATAGTGCATCCTTATACGATTTAAGCATTATTTCGAAATAGCGATCTGCATTTTCAGCCGGTTTGCTGGAAGCATCAGCCCCTGACTTAGCAGGTTCACCAGCTTTGTTATTATACGGCTGCTTCATACCAGCGGGCTTTTCTACAGCATAAGTTGTGACCAATTTACCATTACGATTCGCTGCTAACTTAGTAATGATAGCATGCTCCCCCCGTTTAAAGCTCTGGAGTTCTCCATGTACTGTTTCCGGAGCAAAGAAAGAATATTCCTCTTCACCGGATTTTACAGCGTATAAAAAGTAGTTGCCGAATTTATTTTCTCCGATAACCGGTTCATCATATAACAGCTCGATATTCATCGGCTGATTGATCGGTAGTTCCAGTTTCTGTCTTGTTACCATTATTTTCCTCCTTCATTTGATTGTTGAGTTTATATGAAAATTCTTCTCTCCCCTCAATAACAGTTACCCCGTTTGGAATAACTCTATGAAGCTTTATATATGCTTTGATTTTATTTAGATCAGGTTTTACCTGCTCAGGAATTAACTTCACCAATTCTTGTTTTGCATGTGTGAGGAAAACCTCAACATCTGTTACCTCTGCTTTATCAGGTTTTTTGTGAAGCTTTAAAATGCCGTTTGGAAGTTCAATTGTCTTAAGCCCTTCTTCCCGAATGAAAGCTTCAAGCTTTTTCTCATAAAATGATATTCTGTCCTGCATCTGAGAATTCTTCTGAAGAGCCCAGTTATTAATGATTTTTACCTCTAACTCGACCTCATTGAAATTATCAGTTATCTGTTGCTGAAGTCTGGATATTTCAAGAAGCACCAGATCATAATGTGCTTTAGTAAGCATCAGCTCTTTAGCTTCGGCCTCTAAAAGAAGTTCATCGATGAAATTACTTTCGGGGCTCATTTACTATCTCCTGTTTTACTTTATGTTTGTCGATATAGTCCCGGACTGCTTCATCAACAAGCTTGGTCATGGGTCTATTCTTCCTTAAACGAAGCCAGTAAAGCTCATAAATAAGTTCGGGTTTAATCTTCGGTGAATACATCCGGATAAACCTCCTCTTCATTAATGATTATACTGCATTCTGAACATCTGTTCTCATTTAAATTGAAATCATATGCCGTTATATGGAAACAATAAGGGCATTGTATGACTATTTTATCGGATTCATTTTGAACCGTTTTATACAACTGTAAACCACAGTCCACTTGGATCTTTAACATTTTGATTCTCCTTTTATTATTATGGATAAGATGATTATTAATTCAGGTTTTGACGGAGGGCGGTTGAACGGGGCTTAATTTTAGTGTATGATCTCTACTTTATCAACTATAATGATATCACATACGTGAGTTAAAACTCTCTCATGTTTATCAGGATACTTAGATTTAATTATTTTATTGTAATAAACGTTTGCCGTTTGACCCTGGTTATAATAGGCTGTATCTTCTGCAGCTTTGTTAGTAAATTGCATCAGATATTCTTCCTGAGAAGTCATGCCATGTTCAATCAGTAACGCAAGCCCAGTGGATGAGCTACTGCCAACCATAAAGATTATACCGGTAATGACATGCTCTTCAACTGCGGGTGGATCAACGATTGAATCATCTTTACCACATCCAATCAACAATGCAGTAATTATGATGACTGGAACGATTATAAGTTTTTTCATGGAAACTCCCTTTTTTATTATTGATATTTAAGTTGGTATTTATGCTGCAATTAGGATTTTAAATGATAATGTTATTATGAGTTATGCAGCTATAACTCAAGACGTAGCCGGAGGCTTTGGGATGCTTGATTTTTGTAGATGAGAACTTTTACTACTAAACTATAGTACCTTAGGATTGGTATTTAACCATAGTTTGTGAGTTGCTTTCCACTTGGAAGAGAATCCACTCATACCTTCAACATGTCTAGGATGAACTAGCGGCAATAATCTGAACGGAGTCCCTTCTATGATGATAGGTAGAATTTGTCCATAGGAATCATGGGTTAACTTAGTGAAGCTTTTGTCAAAGTAATTTATAAAGTATTTAATGGGCTTATTTCCGAGCGTAATTATCAACTCTGCCTTTGCGAGTTTTATTTCATTAAATATTTCTTCAACTCTTTCACTATCTATTTTTCTGGTTGACGCTTTTGTGCGGGTATCTGTCGGCAAATTTAACATCTGGAGTATGGGCTCTAATTTACGGAGTGCCTTCTCCTGTCCCTCATTCTTGAGACTATAAGGAATTAAGTCGCTTAACCAAACGTCCTTTCTATATAAATCAAGAGGTTTAAGAATACAATCATCAAGAGTTCTTCCCGATGGGCCATTATACATAATATTGGCAGTTTCTAGTTTACCGGCTTGATCTGGAATTTCTATACCTTTAATAATTTCAGCGGCATTATTCCCTTTCCAGAATATCTCTGGTTCACTATCAACTGCCAATGCTCTAATACTATAAAGTCCATCAGCGGATACCCATTTTGCGTGAACTGCACTTGCATAAACCCCCAGCACAAACACTTTTTTAGCTGTTCTATCTTTTTGTTCGACTTTTTTAACTGATTTGCCGAAAGCAAAGTTGCTGTAATTTTCCATTTAAATTCTCCCTTTAGAAATTCCCTTTTTAATAGTTGTATAAGCTACCATTAATTATATTTTGATTAAAGAGACAGTTAAACTGTTTTTTAACCAAATATTATTATTCTTCCGGCTACAAGATTGGTTCATCGAGTTTACTTTATAAACACCATCCTGAATTTTACATTCAGAGCCTATATTAAACTTAACCAAGCCTAAAATTGCTTTGCTCTGAGAGACCTTAATTTGATCAACTGACTGATAAGAGTTTGCGTCTATTTCTGTTTCACTCCAAAGCCGGATACTTAAACTATTTCTATCAGGTCTCTTGTTTGATACATTATCCGGGACATATTCTTTTCCGGGTAAAGGCTCGCTTAAAACTTTACTAAGCATCTGTATGGTATCTTCAGCAGTTCCTCCTAGGCCATCTTTATCTCCAATCCAAAGTATTGAATCATGCGGGGCTCGTTCAGATGAATATATTTTATACGCCCAGCTTTTTACAAGCAACTTTCTTTCTTCAGGCTTGAAGCTCTGTAATTTATCAAGCAGTTCAATTTGGATTTTTTCAAGACTCTCAAACCTCGTAATTTCTTTCTCTACTTCAGTAAGATGTTTAGTTCGCTCCAGCATAATTGCCACAGTACGATTATAATAATTTAATAGTTGACCAGCTTCATCATTTAACATATTAATTAAATTACTGATACCTATCTCTTTTATAGGCACATTAAGCCTATCTATTAATCCAGGAATTCTATTTCCCTTTTTTGCAGACCCTCTGCCTAATATTTCTATATCCGTTTTTTCAATAAGATATTTTATGGCATGGATTAATTCATCGAATGGATGAGATTCTGCTGCTTGTAGATCATCCCGCATTTTTTCAGGGAAACGGCTGAATAGATTTTGAGGAATCGGAATACGGTTGTAATAAACATGTCCCAGTAGATTCTGAACGGCTGCCATATCTTCGTCTGCGGAAATGCCATCCTTAACCTGTGAATCTATTATCCGCTCCAGATTCCAATTGTATAGCCGACTTAACTCAGTTGCTAAATCTGAATTTGAAATCCTAACGACTGAAAGAATCATCTCTGTATTAGCCGCAAGACCGATGCTTGAATTACTTTCTTTAAGGTGGTTATATGTTTTTAGGAGTGCCGTTATGTTATAAGAGACGAGAGCATTTGGTTCGACTGGAAGCGATAAAAGAAATTTATCCAGCATATTATTGCCGGTTGTCCTATTGGAGGGTTCAGTTGTTTTAATAGGTAATTTCTTATAAGGGATTTCGCCTGTTATTTTATTTAATGCAGCAACTGTAACTCCTTCATATTTGATCGCATGTATCCCATATTCGCCATATTGATTAGGATTCCTGTAAATGACGGCTTTATTTCCTTCAACAGGTATAATTGCAACAGAATCGTCCTGATCGGCTCCCCCTTTGACTTGCATAAATTCGACGATGTCTTCTTCATGTATCCACAAATTCCCAAGTTCATCAAGAGTAACAGTTCCTCTTTCAGTTGTAGGTGTGAAATTGCCATCTGCATCATGGTGGCGTAAATCAACACGGATATACCCTCGAAACCCGCCCGGTACAGGTATCCGGATATTTAGCTCACCATTCTTTTCATATGCGTAACGTATTAAAGATTTTTAAACATGCCCCACGCTTGCCTCAACAATCCAGGGAATCTCCGGTAATCGAGATTATTGTAAATCGCTTTCTTCAACGTCCATGACTCAGAATCTATTTCGTCGTCATAATTATTTATCCACTTAATTAAATCTCCGGACATAAGGTCTTTCTTGAACTGCTGCATGCCTTCATATGCCAAACCTAGATATTGTTGTCCTCCAAAGAGATTCCATAAGTTTAGAACCGACTGGATGTCAATTCTTAAGTTATCAGATAGCTTCAGTGGTTCTAGGCTTAAATAACAAGTTCCATTTGTCAGAGCAATATCCTTCTTAATATTCGCATCGCCATAGATAACTACATCATGCTGAATGTTATCTGACACTATACAATTACCTTTTATCATTCCACCATTATATAGCAAAGTAAACTGTGCAGAACTATTGACCTTTGCATTATTCCAGCCAAGGGATTTTGCTAGTGCTATATTAATTATGCTGATGCCGTCGGTATTTTTAGCGAGTGTAACCGGATTGTTGTTAATATGGATATCCAAGCCTTTATAGAATGCTCCATATTTTACCGGACGAAATACCCTGCTAAGATATTTTCCAGTCTTATATATATTATGGCTATTAATTCTTAGTGAGAAGTATTTAAGAAAATCAGCGAATGAAATCTTTGCTCCGTTTGAATCATTAACAGTAATTGTCCGCAGCTTATTTTCTCGCAAATAAGCAAAGGAATAATTCCCAAATAACAGAATCTTTTCTATCTCTTCACCCTGATACGGATAATTGTTAATTTCCAATTTGCCTATGTTGTAATTCTGCAGTTCAAAAAATCGTGACTGGTAACAGCCTTGTGTAAGATTATTGTTAACAGATTTTGAAGCGAGTTTTGAATAACTATTTGAACACATAAGAACCTCCATGTTGTTTAAAATGAAACGAGCTGCATAGAAGCAGCTCTTGAATATTAGTTAATTTTTAAGGGGGGGTGGCTCGGAAAGATTTTATAGATTTACCCCTTTATATGTTATATTGATAGACCCAGTCGTACATGTGTGGTGGATATTATTCGGACCCCAGGGGGGCTCGAACTAATCTTGAGGATTTGGCTTGATTAGATTTATGCTAAATTTTTATAAAAAGAAATTCTGAAGGTTTGAGAGATTAAATTGCGGGTACGATTTAAGCATTCCTTGTAATTACAGTTTACTAGAAATTTATTAGAGCAATTCACTTTGAACAAGATACTTTTTGCGGATCATCTACTTCAAAAAACTCTAAAAAGCCGAATGCGTAAAATGCTGTCAACTTAAATTGCTTGGTTAGGCACTCTTTAATTTACTCTTAATGATTATTAAATTTACCATGATAAATTAAATTCAAATTTCCTTGTGATTTATATACTAGAAAGAAAACATCATTTTCAAAAAGTGCAGCTCCAAAAATCTGGGTATGAAAAGGGTAATGAAATAAATATTGAATATCAGCTCCATTGTAGTGTGCTAAACCATCCGTCATCATAAGAAAAATATCTTTTGAATTTCTTCCCCATATTCGCTGATAAAAATTAGGATTATTAACTTCTAAAATTTCTTGAAATTGGTCATTTTTACGAACAAATATTTTACTAGCTATAATGAAATATACTTCTCCATTAATAAAACTAAGATCTGCTTGTAGACCTTGCACCCAAATGTTGCTATAAAGCTTATGATAATAACCTTTATCATATTCCCAAATTGTGGTACTATCTGAATAATTGTGCCCACCTACTACCTGTATATAAATTTTATTATCTGAAGGATTTCTATAAATACGTTCGACTATCCCATACAAACTATCGGTATTAATCATTTCCCATTTATTATTTGAAAAATGAGCGATAACACTATTGTTGGTGTAACCCTCTTCATCCGGGTAAGCTCCTGTAGCAAAAAGACTATAAGCCAAACCTAAAATAGATTCACCCCACATATTATCGAAAACAATATCATTGTGACCATCCTTTTCTAAGTTAGCTATTTCATTCCAATTGTTTCCATCATATTTATATATTTTCCCGCGATCACCACCGATATAAAGATTATTATTAAATCCATAAATCGAATGGGGTGACCACAAACGAAAAACTCCATCCGTAGACCATTTATTACCATCATAATGATAAACTGTTTGACTGAAATCCCCGGGTGCTCCAATTACCCAAACATCTTTTGGAGAATCCCCCCACATTCGTGACATGTAATTTGGAATTGTATCAACAGTCCATGTATAATCCCTTCTACCAGGTTGATCATTAATTGGATTAATTGGATTGTCATTACAACTAAATGTTAAAATCAAAAATAAAAAGAGAAAAGTTATGTTTATTATTGTTTTCATAATTTGTTTAATATTTATGCCCTAACGACCACATTTAAGCCGCAGCCAAGTACAAGAAACTTATTTTTATTACTAATGCCGAATATTTAGTACCGCAAGTTGCAAAATACATAAATTGTCTTCTCACTGTATTTTGCAATTTGCGGTACAACAAAATTAATTAGAATTAATACTATTGAACAAGAAACTATAAGCGGACTACCTACTTTAAAAATCTCTAAAATGCCGAGTGCGTTTACGCTGTCGGCTTGAAATGCTTTGATATTTCCAATAAGTAAAAAGTTAAATTTAGCATTACCAATTAACTTTAACTTTTGGAGGTATCAAATGTATTACACTGGAATCGATCTTCACAAATTTACTTCTTTTTTAACTACTGTTGAACCTGATGGTAATGTCGTTAAAAAAGATAATTTTAAAATCTTCCTCATAACTTCATTCAGTATTTCTCCTCTATCCCCGGTCAACATATCACCACTGTTGAATCTACTATGTCCTGGTATTGGTTAAGTGATCTCCTTGATTCTATTAACATCCCTTTGATTCTTGCTCACGCTAAATATGTTAAGGCTATTGCTTATGCTAAAGTTAAAACTGATAAAGTTGATTCTCTTACTCTTGCTCAGCTCCTTAGAATGAACTATATTCCTGTAGCACATAAAATTTCTAACCAATACCGCTTCCTTCGCGATGCCCTCAGAGCAAGACTTAAAATTGTTCAGCGACATACTTCCGTAACCAATTCTATGCACCTGTTTCTTGCTAAATTTAACTTTGATTCTCCTACTCAACTTGACGGAATACCCAAATTCCAATATGAACAATTATCTGAACTGCAAACTCTTCTCAATGAACAAATCATTGATATTGAAAAACAGCTCCATCCATCCCTTATTCCTAATGATGATATTCAAAGACTACTTTGGATCCCTGGAATCGGTATAATCAATGCCTTTTCTATTTTACTGGAAGTTGATGATATTAACCGCTTCCCTGACCTTAAGAATTTCTTCTCTTACTCAAGACTTACACCTTCTGCACGGAATTCTGCTGGTAAATCCAAGCAGAGGGCTTCTAAAGATGGTAATAAATATCTTAAAGTCGCTTTCTCTGAGGCTGCCATTCGGGCTATCCAGTATTATCCTGTTATTCGTAAGTACCATACCTCCCTGCTTAGAAGAAAAAATAAATTCATTGCTAAAACTATTATTGCTAAAGAAATTGCCCGGATCGTCTTTTTTGTCCTAAAATATAAATCTGGCTTTAATAATAAATTTAAAGGTCAAGAACTTATTCATAGAAAGTCTTTACAATGGCCGCGCATTACAAGCCCCGGCACCTAACTGATTTGCTTTTACCGGCATAATCGTTTGCATTGATTGGGTAGTAATGCGCATGCCTATTATATATCTGGAATTGTATTGTCTTTTCAATACATCTTCAAGTTTTCTTGAAGAAAGTCCCGAAAGATGTTTGGTTGCCATAGTGTGCCTTACAGATATTTTGGCAGTCTTGGTTGTTTAAGGTTAAATGATTGATTGCTATAGCTTATAGAAGTTGTGATTTACTTTTTTTTACAAAACTTTTTTTGTCCGGACAGCTATTGCCTATTGACTTTTTACTTATTAAAGATGTTAGGTGCTCTATAATTCTGATAAATTAAAGTATGCAATTATCTTTTTTTTATAATCAGTAAAGTACATTTTATCGCCTATAATTGAAATAGCTTCGCAATTTGATGTTGGATATTTTACTGATTTAATATAATTCTGTGTGATTAAATTAAATCTTACGATTTCACTCCAGTTATTACTATAGGCAATACTATCTTTTATTGCTAACCAAACGTTATAATTTGCATAAGGAATTGAGTCTAAAGGTTGTAAATCAAAATTATATATAACTATATTTTTATACTCAATTACAACGTATAATTTATTTTCATATACATCCATTCCATTTATTTCAGTTTGTTGATCATATGGAATTAAAATTTTGGCAAGATTTATAGATTCCGATGCAATATCAAATCTTCCAACTTGATGATGATCAAAATCGCAGAAGACATAATTTTGTGAAACTGCTAAATAATCTCCACCTACATAGTCTTTTTTTAGAGTTGTGTGAGGATTTTTAATATCATACTGGTACATTCCCGCACTGCCATATGGATGAAAATAAATTGTAGAATCAAGTATTTCAAAGTCCTGGATATCAATCTCAGGAGGTATAAGAATCTTAGACCATTTTATAAATATTTCCGTAGATTTATAAGGCCACTTATACGTTACCGTAGATGAATCCAGATCAAATATTGAACTGTCAATTAAAACATATCTGATTGTAAAGTTAAAAAGTAATGTCGTATCATCAGTATTATGAAAGAAGTTAAATTTCAATCTAACGTTATCACCGACCTGTTCATATAATGCCGTTGATGAATCGATAGCGTAGAATATTCCTTGTTGTTTATTTCCTAAAATAATTGATGATATTTTTTTAAAATTTAAAATAAAATTATCTTTATTAGAGATTTCAAATGATTGATAGTCTGTTTGATTAATTTTAATTTGATGATAAACATCATCGCCGCTAGGAATTGTATCAGACAAAACTGGCGGTTTAGATTCAGGAGAAGTAGGAGTTGTTTTGCATGAATTTAAAACAACGATAGCGTTAATTATTAGAAGTATAAAAATATATTTTATCATTTTTCTATTTATAGCACCTAACTTATTATTAAGCTACACAGGGTATTTATGCCTATGCCTATATATAGCCATTTTTTGTATACATATAGCCATTTTTTGAAAAATGCCTACATATAGCCATTATTTTATGCCTATATATAGACATCTTTTCTGAACTTACTGATTGTTGAAAATGGAATCATATTGCTTCCCCATCATTCCTTAAGAGTATTTACCTTAGATTCAAAATAATTCAATTTTTTGTTATACACAAGAGAATTTTCAATACAATACAAGAGGTAGAAATCATTAAGTTCCGCCTCTCTTATTTAAGTAAAACAAATTTCTTCGTTGATACAAAACTCCCAGCTTGCAATCTATAGAAATATACCCCGCTTGATAATGAACTTCCATTTAGTTTAACAGAATAACGGCCTGCATTTTTGTATTCACTTACAATAGCCATGACTTCTTTCCCAAGCACATCATAAACCTTTAATGTTACAAAGGACGCTTTAAGCAAACTATATGAAATTAGTGTTGAAGGGTTAAATGGGTTAGGATAATTTTGCCCAAGGGTAAAATAATCCGGAACATTATTTTCATTTTCTTTGACTTCGGCAATTACCATTTCGGAAATAGGCCTCCGCCAAATTCCACTCATTGTGCCGATGAAAATATTATTCCCCTTTACACCAAATGAAATAATATTAATATCAGACAGTCCCTCATTAAAACATTTCCAGATACCACAGCTCTCTGTTGAAGAAAATATACCGTTGTAATAAGGTGCTACGAATACATTTGTGTCAATACAAACAAAACAATTAATTCTTTGAGCAGGTAATCCATTATTATACTGTGTCCAGTTGGCTCCATTATCAGCTGAAATAAATATGCCGCCGCTCCAGGTTCCCGTAAAAATAGTGTTGCCGGATACGCTTAAAGCAAGAACGCTTGTATCATTCAACCCATTGTTAGCAGCTCTCCAATTTAATCCCTCATCTGTTGAGATGAAAACCCCTCCGTCAGTGCCGGCAAACAGGAGATTATTATTGGATGCAAAATCATGAATATTTTTATTTGATAATCCTGAATTAGCATAAGCCCAATCCAGGCCATCATTTGTAGAACGTAATATTCCATCCCGGGTTCCAGCTAAGAAAACATTTTTATTAATATAAAATTTGAAAATGTTGGAAATAGGCGAAATCCGCGACCAAGTTTTGCCTTCATCTTTCGAAAGAAAAATACCTTCAGTGCCATTTAGGGCATATAGATTTGTGCCCTGAACGGTGAGCGATATAAATCTTTCAGTAATAGTTCCCTGTAAAACAGAAGTCCAGCTTTTACCGTCATTAGTAGAACGAAAAATTGAATTATCGGTTGCTACAAATATATCTTGGTCATAAGTACAAATAGAACGGACCAGTTTCTTTGCTATGTTAGCATTTCCATCTGACCAATGAATACCCATATCAAAGGAAATAAATATACCGAGATTTGTTCCAACCAATATTATGGAATCAGAAACAGCAACGGAATTCACAATAGTTTTCGATAATGTGCTGGCAAACGGATTCCAGTTTTTCCCGGAATCCAATGAAAGAAACAAGCCCGAACCCTCAGTGCCGGCAATAATTTGTGAACCTTGAACCGAAAGAGTATTTACCCAGGTGCTGCTCAAGCCTTTATTCACAGATATCCAATCGGTGTCTGAATTAAGCAAAAATATTCCGTTTGTAGTGCCGACAAAAAGACTCGTATCTGAGGGCGCAAAACATGTAATGCTTTCCCCCTTCAGGCCAATATTATTCCAATGCAGACTATCAATGTCTGATTGAAAAACTCCATTGTAAGTTCCGGCAAAAATTCTTGTACCAATTTTAGTTAGTGCAACAATATTTGAATATGTCAGCCCACTATTGGCATCTATCCAGTTTGTCCCGTCATCTGATGAGACAAACATACCGCTATCGGTTCCAACGAAGAGATCCGGCCCGTCAGCAATAATAGCCCGAATATCGACATTGTATTGACACAGGGCTATTTTTTCCCAATTTTCTCCATCATTTGTTGATTTAAACAGTCCTGTTGAGGTTCCGGCAAATGAGATAGTATCATTAATCAACAAACATCGAATATTTAGATCTAAAAGATCAATTATTAATTAAACTCCAGTTCTTAGCGCTATCCGACGAAACTAATATTCCACCGAATCCCGTTCCGGCAAAAAGAGTTGTTTTATTAATTGCCACACTTGTAGGCTCCCCTCCTCCTAAGCCGTTTGCAGAAACCCATTGCGCAGATAAACCTGCCGGAAATAATAATAGAACCGCAAGAAAAAATGTTTGAATCTTATTTATAATTATCATAGCTCTCTCCCTTTAAAGAGAATAAAAGACAATAACGGCCAATAGCAGTCAATAAATTCTTGCTTAATTAAATTTACTTCATTAAAATGAATTTCTTTGTTGACATAAAATTATCAGCATTTAACTTATAAAAGTAAACTCCGCTCGAAAGTTCTTTTCCTTTGAATTCAACTTTATATCTGCCCGGATTTTTTTCTTCATTTACAAGCGTCATTATCTCTCTTCCAAGAATATCATAAACCTTAAGCGAAACAAAAGATTGTTTAAGTATTGAAAACTCTATTGTGGTACTTGGGTTAAACGGATTCGGATAGTTCTGTTCCAAACTAAAATTCTGTGGAATTGTTTTATTATCAGGAGACACAGAAGTAATTTCTGACAAAGGTCTTTCGTATACACCACTAGATGTTGCTGCAAAAAGATATGAGTTATGAATAACCAATGATACAACGCTGGAATCAGTCAATCCATCACTAATGTTATTCCAGGTTACTCCATTGTCGGGCGAGGCAAAAATTCCATCTGAATATGTGCCTGCAAAAATGTTGGCGCCTATTGAAATTAATGAAGTAACGTATTCCCCGTTCAAAGCTGAATCGCTTCTATTCCACTTGCTTCCATCAAATGTTAAACGGTAAACGCTCCCAACATTTACCAGATAGATATGAGACATTTGGTCTAAATTTCTACGGCCTGTTCCAACTATCAGATTATCACCATTAGCTCTCAAGCACGTAATAGGTGGAGATGTGTTCGATATTAACTCTGAATCGATACTACTCCAGGAGGTTCCTTTATCAGTAGAAAGAAAAATTGTATTTCTGTTAGCGACAAATGATTTGCGGGAATAAGTCCCGGCAAAAAGATTCGAGCCGCTGGTGGCAAGGGCTTGAACCGCACTATCTGTTAAACCTGAATTAACTTTTAACCAGCTTGAGCTATTGCCTGAAGCATGGTAAATGCCTCTGTCAGATGTTCCAGCAAAAATATCCGAACCAATTACAGCCATCGCTGACACGTTCATATTATTCATACCGGAACTTGTCCAGTTTGTGCCGTTGTCAGTCGAAAGAAAAACGCCCGCATTGGTCATTCCGGCATAAATATTGGCGCCACTAACTACAAGACCTTTAAGGTTTGCATATGTAACGGTATCTAGACCTGAAGCATCTACAGCCCAATTTGAACCGTTATCAGAAGAATTGAAAACAACTGTAACCGGGCGAAATATAGAAGCTGTATAATTAGTTCCGGGCCAATTCAGCTCTTTATTGTATGGAGTCCCTTCAAACAGGACAGAACCATTAGAAGCAAGGAACATTGATGGAGGTAAGAGACGATTAGGTATTCCTGCACTCTCCCATGTTAAGCCATTATCAGTTGAACGGAATAGCCCACTCCCTGTTCCGGCAAAAACAAAATTGCTGTCTTTACTTCCAACCGGATAAACAATAAGAGAGTGAATGATATCGGATTTTAGTCCATTATTCAATACTGACCAGGTCTCTCCATGATCGGTTGATCGGAATAGACCATTTCTTGTCCCTGCATATGCATAAGACCCTGATGCATTAAATATGATAACATTGACCTTCTTAAAGGAAGAATCAACTATTTTCCAGGTAACCCCATTATCGGTGGATCTATAAATGCCTGAATCGGATCCTGCAAGAACTATGTTTCCATTAGCAGCGACAGAATATGCAGATATATTTGGAAAATTTGTTATTGACCAGGTTGCACCTAAATCCTTAGATAAATACACACCATAAGGATCTGTGGTTTGATTAGCCACGGAAGCAAATACAAGTGAATCTTGAAACGCAAAGCAGGTTATACCGCTTGGTCTTACTCTTGTCCAGTTGTTACCATAATCTATTGAACGGTACATCCCGGCGGCTCCTGAACCAAATTGCGAACCGGCGAGTATAACTGAATCATGCACTCCAAGTGAATATATTGTAGTGGGACTTGTTGAACTAATTTCTGTTTTGTTTGGCAGCCAATTATCCCCGAGGTCGGACGATTGAAAAATACCATATCCACCCGCTGGCTCGAGTGTTCCTGCATATATATAGGAACTGTTTAAAGCTAGAGAAGTGATTGAGAAGTTAGATTTATTACTTGAATATACCAGCAGCCAGCTATTCCCCTTATCTGAGGAACGGTATATGCATCCGTTTGAGATGGCAAAAATATATGAACTATCTAATGCAATGGAATTTACTACTCCGCCGATCCCTGAAGGTCCGTTTGTTTTCACCCATTGAGCATTCACCTGATTAACATAAAAAACAAAAAAGATTATTATCACTGTAATTATTCTGAAGTATTTTATCCTGCTCTTCCTGAATCGAGTAATACTTGAAATAGAGTGTGATTGAGTTTTCATTTATCTCTCCCAAAATAATTGCAAAACATTTTTATAGATATATATTTAGTCCAAAACTTACGCCCAAATTATTTAATACCCATCCCTTACTTGATCCGGAACTATCAAGTTTATAGGTAGTCGGATTAAGACTGCTGTCGCTTAAAGGGAATTCATAATCGTTATTTGATGAGGATCCCCATTGATACTGAATTCCTTCATTATAATCAGCATGTAGGGATAACCATTGGCATGCAAACCATTCAACACCAACAACTGCCGCAGCACCAATTGCCTGTTGTATGTATTTAGATTCATATTGTTGACGCATCCAATAGCCATCACTACCTGAAATATTAATTCTATTACTAGTCACTGAATTCTTAGAATAACTACAAGTAACCATAGGACCTAAGCCTGCATAAAAATGAACAGGTTTATTTGAATTCATATACCATACATACTGGATAATAAAATTAAAAGCGACCGATTTTGATGAGCTGTTTCCCGGAACTGAGCCCAAATCTATAGTATTAGTTGCACCTGAGATAGTATTGGAACCATTGTTAGTACTGCCGCCAATTGTTATCCCTCCACGAATGGCATTCGTTTCTGAAAGCTGATATTTGGCACCAATTGTAGAACCCTGAAAAGATGTGAGTGTAAAGTACCGGTCAATTCCAAACTGTAAAGCCCAGGTACCCTCTCTGAGTGAAAGACTGTCAGAAGATTGGCTTTGAGCCGTAATTGTAAAGAGAAATATTATGGAAATTAAAAGAAATAACCGGATAATTGAATGCCTATACATTATTGTTTCTCCCTTAAATGAAAACATGCACCTAAATTTAGGTTAAAATGGATAACTCGTTTTGAAATCTTTGATTTAGAAATAGATTAAGCTTAGTTTGTCTCCCCAAAAAATCTTAGGTTCATTTCAACTTAATTCTATTTTTAATAATAGGCAAGTGAATTTTTGCAGGCTACGGAATGGAAAATAGAAGGAATAGCGGGTAATTTACAACAGTCTTCTCTCCACGAACGAAGTAAATCCACCGTCACCGAATATTATATGATCAAAAACAGTGATCCCGATTATCTTACCTGCCTGAACAAGCTGCTGCGTAATGGAAATATCCTCATTTGAAGGTTCAATATTTCCGGATGGATGATTATGCGCCAAGATTATATTGGCGCTTGTTGAGACAATTGCACCGCGATAAACTTCCCGGGGATGAACCAAACTGCTGTTCAGAAGCCCTTCTGAGATGACTTCAAAGCCTGTTACGATGTTGCTGCTGCTAAGCCAGAATACTATAAACCGTTCCTTTACCTGTCCGTCAAATAGGAAGTTGAAGTTTTCATAAATTTCATTCGGGCTGGTGATTTTAATTTTACGATCTTTAAGCTGAGGGTAATCCACTTCCGCATCCCGGAATTTCCAGGATATGGTTTTGATATATGATTTCATATTTGAGTCCTTATTATTAGATTATTAAATGAAAAAACCGGCTGCAGATATTGCTCTACAACCGGCTTACAGTTGATTGGAATTTACTGACCCGGTGGCCTCTGAAAGATTTCTGACCGGATGCCCGTATTAGTTCATGTATAAAGCACCCAGTCAAACATGTGTTGATAGAAGGATCATTCTTATATTTGAGGTACCCGGGGCTCGGTAAAAAGTTGGCATTTTTACATCATTTGATGTGGAGTGAATTTTATAAAAATCTATTCGGATTTTAATTTTAATGTCTCTAACTTTGAAATAGAAATTTTATTCAATTTGTTGCACACATAAAATTCGCAGGGGTACTCCTCTTTTAATTTTATAGTTATACAATTGATTTTCATTAATTAAACTAATAAAAACTAAACTTGGAGATAAAAATGCCTCCCGAGAAATCAAAAACAAATAAAGAGAAAGAAAAAGCTTTATCAAAAAAAGACATTGAAATGAAATATTTCGTTGAAAGATCCACTGGAAAAGTTTCTGTAAGAGATGATGAATTATTAGAAACCTACGATGCAGATGATTATATAGGCACCGAGTATGATGAATACGTTATAACTGATAGAGATGCTGGCATTAAAGAACATTATCGTAAAGTATTTAGAGAAACGGAAAAAGAAATAATTAATATCTATTGTCCTATATGTGATAGATATTTTCCGGGCTCAGATTATTTAGCAGATCAAATTAAAGATGATAAAGTTCTGTGGGTAGCAAATATGGTAACTCACTACAGGCACGAACACATAACATCATGGAATAAATGCTGGGGTAAAAATGGTAACTCTTATATGGCAAATTGGTTTGGTGAATATGAATTAGAGAAAAAGAAAATCAATGAACGAGCAAAATGCCAAATTATTAGAAAATGTAATGAATATATGAATAACTTCTCAATAGGAATTGAACATCTAAAACAGCTTCAAAATAATGATGTCAAAACTTTAGAGGTTGC
Source organism: uncultured Bacteroidota bacterium (assembly GCA_963782475.1). GTDB lineage: Bacteria > Bacteroidota > Ignavibacteria > Ignavibacteriales > Ignavibacteriaceae > CAVQBP01. The sequence continues at coordinate 1,086,430 of CAWAJW010000015.1, read as the reverse complement.
AGAAAAATTATTAAATACCAGAACTTGTAATTAATGAATTCCATTCAAGTTCAATCCCCAGTCTGCTATAATAGTCTTTTCAAAAAGATTAATGATAAAAATGAAGCGCATGAGAAACTGCTAAGATTAATTGCTGACTTCAAAACACGTGGATTTACATATAAACGGGTACTTTATAATAATGAACTGAAGGCAGCGAGGGATATTGTCGCAGAGAAATTCGATGAGACAGAAAGCTACCCATATTACAATAAAATTGTCCAATTTATATATACAAGGGATAAAGTATGTAATCCCTTTGGGCGATGGGTCAAATATGATTTCTTCGAACCATTAGCATGTTTCGAATATGCAAGGAACTTAGTAGAAAAAAAGACTTATAGAAATATAAAAATTAAAAAACTTGCCGGATTAATTTTCTCTCTGTTATGTTTGGAACCGTCCATGGATGAGAATGATGGGAAACATATTCTCAGAAAGCCAAATAGATTATATCAAATAGCAGGTATAACACAAGAAAGTTTTTCAGTGTATGCTAATTTATTAGAATGCGATTATCATTTCCCAGTTAATATTCTTGAAGGAGAATATAAGACCAGTATTGTTTTTACGGGATTATTTGAGCTAAGAAAGAAGATAATTTTCCATTTATATCCGATACAAGAAAAATATTATCAGTCCTGCAAAAATCTGGATTTGACAAGCGGAATAAATTTTCGGGACAATGATTTTGAAGAAATTTGTATTAATTATGAAACTAAATATTTAAAGGACAGGTATGGTCGATTTCATTTTCGCGGTATGAATGGGAATCCTTTTTGCCGGATACACAGAACTTCGGCAGGTTATAGCTTATCGACTCAACTATATATTCTTAGGTATGATATAATATTGAAAGTATTGTATACTAAAAAATTAAGATATTTAACTGACTCTTTTAATAAATCAGAAAGGGAATCAATATTAAACATTCGTCCGAAACGAATTATGTCTCTTAAAGAATATTTAATTAGAAATGGTATAAATGCAACTGTCCGGCCGATTTCATCTCCTAATAATCCCACTTCTTCAGGAGAACATTTTCAGCAAATCAAGGATAGCATTAAAGTTGTAAATGACATTTCAAAGAACGGAATATATGTACCAGATGAAAAGATAAGAGTACTTCTATCTATATACAATGATAAAGAAGCAGAGATATTCAGAGATCCGATTAATAATAGTTTTCTGCATAACTTTGAAGATTATAATGAAGAAAAACCTAATCATGATGAAAAACAGGATGAAAAAAAAAATAAACGTAATAAGTATTCAACATTAATTGCCGTTAAAACAATAATTAACGAACTAAGAAATATCCATCACACAATGTATGAACAGGGATATGGAGATAACCGTCTTCGTGGATTATTCATTCCGCATGGAGCTAATACGCATAGAATGAGCTGCAGAAAATATAATTTGCAGGCAATATCACGTGAACTTAGGAAAAAGATATTTACTGCAACACCAGGATGGAAATTATTATCAGCTGATGTTTCAGGTCAGGATATAGCAATTGGGGCGAATCTTGCCGGGAAGATATTTATCGGAAATCCTGAAACTCAAGATGAAAGCAGAAATATTAACGAAACATTGAGCAAATTATCTATGGCATATTCTCCGGATAACCGACATAAGCCAATTGATTATTTAACCAATTTGATAATTAGGGAGAAGAACTTATCAAAACTTTGGGATAAAAAATTGATTCGGGAAGCCGTCAAAAAAATAATATATACCACTTCATATGGCGGCGGGATAAATACTATTATTAAAAACCAGAAAAAGAAATTTGTGGCTCATATTAATAATAGTATTGAATTGTTAAAACTACCAGATAAATTAAAGCCAAGAATGCCAAACAAAGTAGATGATTTTAAACGGATAAAAAAATATCTTGAGGAACTGCAAAAACTAAATATTAATATTATCCAGAAAATCAGCTACTCACAACATTTAAATGACATAGATAGATTAGCAAATAAATTGGTTAATGAGGATATAGATATAGAATTGTGGTTAAAGGAGATAAGAAGTATTTATGACTTTATCATTGAAAAGATAAAAATTAATTACCCGGGTATTATTGAAGCATTTGATTATTATAATAAGTATACCGAAGATAATAAACTAACATATCCTTCCCTGCTTGGTTGGCAAACACCAACAGAAATTCTAAATGCCAAGTTCAAAAAGGTTAACATCACTCGAAGTAAAAGCTATCCGATACAATCAAGCGGAGCAGAATTTATTAGGCAATGGATTATTGAACTATCCCATGAAGAAGGTTATAACAAAGATTTTAGGATTATAAACGCCATTCATGACCAGCTAATTGTTGAAGCCAAAGATTCAGTTGCGGACCATGTTTCCATAGCAATGCTGGAGACAGCGAAATCCGCGGCCAGGAAAGTTAACTTAATACCCGAAACCATTAAGATTCCAGAGATTGAAGTATCATAATTATTGTCAAATTGAGATGAGAGCTTTGGTTAATCTGCCTAAGTGGATTTTAGACTTTTGTAGCAAAATCGCATTTTAAATAGCAAATATGTATAGAAAAGGCAACAGTCAAATCGATTGAACAGTTTCGGAGGTAGAACGGCTGCCAAAAACACCTCCTATATACTTGGGGAATATAATAAGAGATATTTAGAAATCTCTAGTTGAGAAGAGAATGTTGAGGGGGGAGGATGTCTTTATTACTGCTCCTTCTATATGAATGGACATTTCTGCCTGTAAGACATTATTTGTAGGTGTTGGTTAATTCGCATTTTAGGCCAACAAGCTGATGATGGAAAGCCGTATAGCTGATATACCGACTAGTTATATCTTTCGTAACCGTAACGTAAACTTAACTGACCAACAACACAGTAAGAGAAATTGCAGTCATAAATATAGACTGAAGGTAACCTTTCATCTTTCAGTCTGTGGAGATAGCAAAGGCTTTAATTTTGTTTGAGCATATTGGTTTCATGCGGTGGGATATTATATGTCGGTGGAATGATGTATTTCGTCTGGTGGTTTAATCAGTTAATAGTAGCAGTTATCTGGTCGATTACTTTGGTGTACTTATTATATATGGCAGTATAATTACTTTAAGTCACATGTGTGTTTGTTAATCATCCATTTAGTTTGTAATCCTGCTGAACTTAGAAATGGCTTTTATAAGTCCTCGTCAATTTGCACGAGTGTACGTCAAGATCATACCTGTGTAAGATATTACTACAAGTTGCATAATCCCATTCCGCCTTTAAAAGAGGTGAACCGTAAAATTAAATAATTTAGATTTCTTATTGAATTATACAGCAGATTGTGGTTGTTTACTCGACACCTGTTTTGATTTCCATTTTGCCGAGTGCATTTGATTAACAGATTGGACTTCTTATTCGCCGAAAGAATTTGATCATTTAATGAAATTCTTAAATATAGAAAGTAAAATTATTATACTACTGGAATAAATAAACCACTGGCAATTAATTCATCTTTCGTTCCTGGAAGATCGCCATGCCAACGAATTAACACTTCTAGGTGCATCATGATCGGGTAAGACCTTAATGGAATCATTCATCATCCAGACAATGAGATAAACTGCAGGTAGGAACATAACCTGGCGCAGAGCATATAAACCGCTATTACCTGATGGTTCCTGCTGAGCTGATGCCTGGGATCGACCGATTTCAGTTGACCATTATTATAAATCCGTCTGCACATGTGCAGTGCGTAATATCATGTTGATGTAAATGTAGCATCGTCAGGTTATAAACTCATTATATTGTTCCATCAATAGGCGGACGATTTTATTTGACAATTGAAGTTCCTAATGCCTGCGATTTGATCATTCTGCAGTTGAATAAAGAATCCAATTATTACTACACCAGGAATTTTCAGCTTGCCGAGTGAATTTAATTAACAGACTGGACCTCCCTATTTGCTGTGAGTATCTGATTATCGGACCGGTATTTAAATAAACACCCGCCGGTTGTGTCTGCCGTCTGCGGTAATTTAAAGACTACTTCAACAGGTTTCCGAGGATTATTATTTTCCTATGATTTCAAGTATCGCCAAGACCACAAAGAATTGCACCATTGTACGTAAGCTCTGTGATATTGAAACTAATCTTAATAATAATTCTTTCTCTGAAAAATCTTCAAAGTTCATCTTCTCAAAAGGTTTGCCTGGTACAGGTTGTTTTGATACTGTGTTATCTGAGTGGAAGTTTAAAAATGACGGATACATTTAGGAATCTCCCTTTTTTTATGGTTCATACAAAGTTAATACGGTTATTCTCATCAATCAACAGTAGCAATAAAAGAAATACCGCCGGGCCAATTACAGAGATGTTCTGGATTTGTAATGAAACATCCTAATGAATACCCTGCAAATTTGACTACCCTTCCCGTCTGACGCAGGACTCCGGACTTAATATCGCGCCTGATATTGATTCATTCCCAAAATCCAATTATAATTGTAGATAAGGTGGAAAATGACAATCGAAAAAAACGGTGTTAAGGAGAGTCCTCAACCCATTAACAATTGTATCTGTCATTTAAGGATTCGATATGAAACTATTTTATATATCTTCTCCAATATTATTCCTGTTTCTAATTGGCTGTTCATCAACTTATAGAATCACAAACTATTCTTCTAAAGAAGATTTCTATAATAAATTTAATGAGTCTGCCGAAGATCGGATAATGACAATTACCATGATAAATGACAGCTCATTTTATTTAAACAAGGCAAGAATAAATAATGACATACTATTATACTCTAACGCACAAATACCGATTTCTGAGATAAAACAGGCGAGCTATAATAATCATTTACAGGGTGCAATACCCGGTTTATTTATTGGTCCCTTAGTTGGAGCTATTTTTGGATCAACAGGATGGATAATTAGACCTACATCGGGAGGAAATCCACCATATGTATTTGATAAAACTGAAGCTACGATGATCGGTTTTGCTATAGGTTTAGGTGTTGGTGCAATGGTTGGTATTATAGTAGGACATGACCATTGTTTTCTGTTTAATCCTTAACAACGTAAAATATCAGTCTTTGAGAAAGCCTGGTAATAAATCCGGCAAGACATTGATTCATTTTTAAAACTATTATAATTTAATAAACATGGGAAAAGACAAACAAAATAACGACCCTTACGACAGCTTTTACCGATGGAAAGGCCAGCAGGAGCAATTAATTTCAACCATGGTTCAGGTGGAGGCAATTATCCGGATACTGGAACGTAAAGGTATCGCTGATATGGACGAGATGCTGGAAGAGGTGAAGAAGGTAAGATTGGATCTGGACAATAGAGATAGACGGAATTCATGGGAGAATTAAAATAAAGAGGTAGCAAATTATGTATGAGCTATTTTTTCTTCTTTCCGAATTATTATCTCAATGATGTTTGACATTGGTATTGCATATATCTTGGATTGGAACTTTTCTTATAGTACTATTTCTTGGGATGGTTTTCCTATTTGTAATTGGAAAGGATATTCCTTGCAAAAGTAAAAGAGTTGCCGATATATTAGATACTAAAGCTAGTCAATTTTCTGGCTCAGAAATTTTACAGCACAATGCAGTATTGATAGCTACTCTGCAAAATAGAGAATCAACAGAAAGAAATGTTTTTGCTATGAGAGAAGGCTATATAACTCATATGCGCGGAATTTACATTGGAATAATGGGTATCCTAATATCGTTTTTGTTGAGTTATAATGGAAACAAACACTGGGGATTAGTTACCCTGCTTTTTATTATTCTTTTATTTTATTCTCTTGATATTCATCTAAAAGACTTATCTGAAAGAAGCTCAAATAATTCTATAGTTACAAGTGATGCTTTAAATAATTTGATAAATCAAAATCCAAATTCTACTGTATGTTATGAGCTAAATTTCATAAAGAAAAATGATATAGAAAATCAGATGCATAAAACAAGGTTCAAAAGAAAGTCTTACTATTTTGTACATCCGGCAATTGATCAACTGATTTTATTCATATTACCTCTTGTAATTTTTTATACGATATTATTTTATTTGTCAGTAATAGTAGGAGAATTATGAGTTTGCCAGACTCTAATCTTACTACTAAATGTTATCGGAGCTATAGAAGGAATCGTATCTATTGCTGTAGCATCATTATTGCAGCTGGGAACCTTTCCGGCAAGTCAGTTGTTTCATCATGGCATCGATTATCTGTACCTAGTAACTATTCCTGCTACCGATTTATTACATGTCCTGCAATTATAGATTCATCCATGGTTAGAATTCCATAACAGTCTATTAACTTCAATAACTGCTGGATGCTTGAAGGATGTTAACCTGATATTTATGCCCGGTTCGATCACTGCATCCGGTCTTCTTACAAGTAAACCCGTAATATTCAGCTGTATGTTTACTTAAGATACTGACATTATATTATGATCCGCACTTTATAGAAATCTTATTCCGTTAATTCCAACTCCGCTGTGATCTGTCAAAGAGAAAAGTCCCAGTTTTATGAAATCTGCAGTGTAAACAACATTACGCATCGTCTCTGTTGTTCATTCATGATGGATCTTAACTAACCGATGACCGATTATATCTATCCTCATTTTCCTTACTGTTGACAAATTAATCACTTCTGCAGATTTATTTACATCAATATCAATGTGAATGGCTTCCACATTCATGTTCAATCGATTTTAACCTTTCAGAGATTGATTGACCAAATAGTACAACGTTTATTACGGTTATAATTAATTCAGTTTTTATCATTTACAAAAGGAATCTTAAAATGTTAAATGTAAGTATCCAATCCCGGATAGATAGGGATAACCTAGCCAAGTTAAAGCGAATTGCAGGTCAAAAAGGATTAAGCATATCGCTAATGGTTAGATTTATTATACTGCAATATTTAGAGGGAAATGACAATGAATAATTTTTGGCATTTCCCAATGAATAGACCTGCTCATGCGCATAAAATCTATGGTGAAATTAATAATGATGGCTGCTGGATCTGCAACTCCCTGGCAAAAACCCCAGAAGGTTATGTCAAAATATGTGTTAAAAAAATGGATACGTATTTACATAGAGTAGTATATGAAACTTTCTATGGTGTAAAGATAGCTGCTGGTATACAGGTTAGACACCTTTGTGGAAACAGCAGTTGCGCAAATCCTTTACATATGACATTAGGGACGGCAGAAGACCAAGCGCATGATAAAGAGGTGCATGGAACAATATTAAGAGGCGAGGATCATCCCTTATCAAAGTTAACAAATGATGATGTGATCTGGATTAGAACTCATGGAATACTAGGTACTAAAAACCTAGCTAAAAAATATAATATTGCTCAAACGACAATAAGAAAGATTTTGAATAATGAATCTTGGAAACATTTAGTCTCTACCAATGAAATTTTAACGCAGGCAGTAATTATTCCTCTCGAAACCCAGAAACCTTCTGCAAGTGAACAAATAACTCATCTAGATAAATCTAATTTTATAGCTGCATAATTATCAACAACAATACTTTATTAATACAACAATTCAGCCCTCGACATTACAATTAGAGGGCTTTTTATTTCTTATCCAGTAGACCGTTAATCTGCCCCGGATCGGTAAGTACATCCCATTGCCAAATGCCAAATCCGCCGTAATCATTAACTGCTTGGATCCATTCCCGCAAGTATTCCCATTTCACTTCATCTTGCTGGGTAGGTATTCCTTTAACCTCGAGAATTAAACAGCTATCATCTAATAGTTTTATAAGGTAATCCGGGCGATATTTATGTACGATACCTTGAAACATATATGGAATATCAAAATTCAGATGGTCATTCTTTACCCATGCTTTTACATTTGAATGCCTATCTAAATTAAATGCTGTATTATATTCCCAGGTGCTATCAAAAACACAAAAATTTATGTGGCACTTTGTAGTGAATTCACAAGGCTTGCTTGTATACCATGTCCTTACATCTGAAGTTGAACGGATAGGTTTATCATTATCAAATACAGGGGTTATGGATTGAGTATTTTCACAACGGAGCTCATTAAATATATGATTAACAATTTTATTCATGTTCAGAGTTATAAGAATTCTGCGCTTGATATCATCTTGATAAAATAACGGCGGGTTAAGTCTAATAATATCTGAACGTATAAATTTTTCAACTATTCTTATTAGCTGTGCTAACAAAATCGTTTTATCACCTTTCCAGTCCGGCGACATCTGGTCATAAACATCACGTGCAGTAGTGAATATTATTTTCTGCATTCTATATTTCTCACCAAGTTTTTGCAGATCTATTTCAGTTAGCTTTGTTACATCCGGGTTGCCGTCAATAACAGGAGCGATTTCAACAAGCGTTTGAGTATCGTAAGCGTTTATATTTAATGTTTTAACCTTCTGCAAATCTATTTGTAACTGAGGTTCATAAACATGGTCAATCCTAATAATATTTGGCCATGAGATTTCAAATTGCTGCTTATCTTTAACTGGTTCAACCATTGTTTTAGGTTTTTGCGGCGGGGGCGGTGGTCCATCTTGCGATTCATGTGGCAGGAATGCAAACGGCACACCGAATATATTTACATATTCCGGCTCAAACATACCTTCTGCATTTACATCATAAGAAGTACGGCGTAAACCTCGTCCTACAACTTGCTCACATAAAAGCTGGCTTGTAAATGCGCGTAAGCCCATTATATGGGTAACTGTCTTCGCATCCCACCCTTCTGAAAGCATTCCAACGCTTATTACGTTGCGTATTTGCTCGCCGGGCTTTCCAATTCTACCAACAGTATCAACAGTTTGACGAAGCAACTCTGCTTGCTGTTGTTTCGAGAGTTTTATAGTCGCCGTATCTGAATCATCATCTTCTTCAATAGCTTGTTCAATGATTTCATCAGCTTCATCTTTTGATTCAGCTTGACCTAATACTTTTGAATCTATATGTAAAGTTTTATCTTGTTCACAAAACTCCTCAATCAGTATGTTGTTTCTATCGAATGTAAATTTAATTCTGGCGGCGGTGTAAGTTGTATTTGCGACCGTTATCATGACAGGCGGAATTTTATAATCAGCAGCTTTCCAATTATTATAAGTTTCCAGCCAATCCTTGCCTAACAGGTAATAAGCATTGCTTACCAACTGAGGTAATGGTTCATGTGCTAAAGCTTTCCTACTTAAATCTTCTTTTACGTGCTCATAAATGTGATACAGTTTTGGCTTGTAAGTCTTTGCGTCAGGCAATGCATCGTCTCTAACAACAACCCTTGGTGTTTTTACAAGGCCGGATTCGATTGCATCATTCAATCCAAAGTCGCTTACTATCCATCCATAAAGAGCTTCTTCTGAAGTACGTTTGCCCGTTGGAACAAAAGGAGTAGCGGTAAAATCATAACAGCATTGAATTCCTCTTGCTTTATTAATCCTATCAAGTCCTCCAATCCATTTAGTAGCTTCTTCGATATCTTCTTTCTTTACTCCTTTTACTTTTGATTCTGCAGCGACACGCCAGGCATGATGAGCTTCATCATTTATTACCATAATGTTTTTTGAGCTTGCAATCTCTTCAAGAACTTCACGTACGTAAGCTTCATCGCTTTTAGCTCCACGCTTGTCAACGGATTTTTTCTTGGCAATCTTTTCATCTGTTTCCCAATTAAGCGCATGCCAGTTTTTTATTAATATTTTCCTTGCCTTAACTTCTCGATTAAGCCGGTTGGAACAATATTAAATTCATCATAGATGTTTCCTCACCAAACGGTTGCAGCACTTGTAGTCTGCTTTTAACTGTAAACCCGGAGCAACTACAAAAATATTTTTTGAATATTCGTGATCTTGTGGATAAGTTACTTTATTCAATATTTGCCATGCAATTAGCATTGCCATGACAATAGTTTTGCCGGAACCGGTCGCCATCTTTGAGCACAGCCGATTAAATTCTCCGCCGTCATTTGGATATGTCAATTCCTACTTTATCCGCTTCTGGAGCTTCATTCACCATATCAAGGTTTCCATGGCTTCCAACTGGCAGAAGAAAAATCTGTATTGCCTATCCTCTTTATTATTCCAATGTATCAAGCAATCTTTTGTAATCCCAGTAACACCAGGATAGCCCGCTTCTCTCCATTTCTTTATCCTTGGACGTATTAGATTTACTAGACCAATTTCATTAAAGATTCCGGGATCATCAAATGATCTTGATGTTTCTGATGCAACGACATAACCAGCAGGACGCCGTCCTTCTTCTTTAGAGAATGAACGGGTTTCTCTATCATATTTCCAATAATGAGTTGGTGCATAGTATGGAGAATTGATTATGAGCTTATCAATTTTGTTCATGATAAAAATATTTCAACTATTAGCTTAGATTCCTGATAAACTTATTTAGAGAATCTGCAATTAATTTACGTCTATTATCAATAAACTTACCAAAATTTTCAGGACTCCAAAGATTCTCTTCTTCAGGGATGAAATGAGCTTTACGAATTTCCTTTGTAGTTTCAGTTCTTTAAATATTGCCATGGTGATATGTCACCAATAGAGATATTTAGTTTCCTTACTTATAAATGTAATATTTGCAATATCATTTACTAATGATCGATAATCATAATGAGATAAACCTGACTTATTTCTAAATTTTAATGCCCCTTTATCCTTCATCATGAAATTAAATGGAAATATATGATGCAATTCAATTTTCGAGGAATGAATCTCGTACAACAATTTTTTATCTGTAACTTCAAAGTCAAGCGCCTTATTCTTTCTCATTAAAATATACATAAATAGAAGTATAACATTTTTTCCGCGGTCCCGAAATATCATCTTTACGAATTCTTAACCCTCTGTACCATTGCTTTGCTTGATTAATTATTTGATTATTTAATTCACGTATAGCAGAATTTATATTAGAATAAGGATCAGATAAAATTCTCAGGTCTCTCCGCAAGACTGTTTCTACAGCACTCCCATAGTGCCCAGACAATTGAGAAATAAGGAAGAATCTCATGATATCTTTTTTTCTCATTTTAACTTTAGCCGAACTTAATTGGGATGCATAGTAAATTAGCGGAATCATTACATTCTTCGATGTGAAAAATTTTGTTTTATCTAATAGTAAATCATCTCGTAGAACTTTAATGATCATATCAATTGATTTAACGGATAATCTCCATTGTCTTTTTAATGTCTGTTTATTTGTCTTTCTACTGGAAACTTTCTCGGCCAGCTTTTTTATTTGCGGTACTCCACATTCAATTACAGTAATAGCTCGCATTAATAAGGTTAAATCAAATTCATAATCTATATCTCGTAATTTCTTACGATATATCCTAAATTCTTTTGTAATTCCTCTCCAATAAGGTACTATTCGAGCTAAGTGAATTTCAGCACCGGTTAATTGAGTTCCTTGAGAGTTTACACTAGAAAATATTTCTCCAACAACTGGATAAGTTCTTCCTTTCAATATTTGTATAGGAAACTGGTAATCCTTCAACTATTTAAAACATCCTCTAACTTCTTCTTTTTTTATTATTACAATATTACCATACTTAGAATATATATCTGATTCAAATATTTCATTTATCAAAAGCCAAGGATAATTTTTGGGGGATTGATCACTACCTACTTCAATCTCTTTTGGAATTCCATTAATATTTATATATAAATATGGTAAATCCTCTTCAAGTTCAGGTAATAGGAACTTCAAATCATATTTTTTTAACATTATTGAAGCAAGTGCACTTAATCGTTGTTGCCCATCCAACAAGAAGTATTGAGGTAATGTACCGTTGAAGTAGTTTAACCTTTCAGGTCGAGTAATTTCTCGAATCAAGCTATCATCTTTAGTTCGTGGTTCCCAAGAAATTAATGATCCACATGGATAACCTTGATAGATAGAATCTAACAAAGATTTTACTTGATCTGCATTCCAGACAACGTCTCTTTGTATTTCGGGAATGGCAATTTTCCCATCTTTAAACTCTTTAATTATTGTACTAATAGATTTTTGAGTAGTAATTAGGTCACTCATGATCTCTCCTTCTATAAATAATATTTAAAATGCAACGGCGGCATTGCTTCTAGTGAAGGAAGTGAAGTTAATATTTGACCGACATAATCAGAGAATTTTAAGTTAAAAGGAACCCCATCCCCATATAGGCATGCGTTGTAATTTAATTTGGTCAATCTTAAAATATCTTCAATAATTATTTTCATATCACCTTCTCCGCCGGTAATTTCAATTTCCAACGGATTAGGAACTTCACTTGCATTTGTTGTATGAATATTTGGTATGAATCCTTTTGTACATAAGTAAGCTTTTCTATCGTTTATTATCCAATATGAACCTCTAATAATAGAGTATTTTTCTGTTCTATAAAATTTTATTGCGAGTGATTCTTTTATCGTTATACCAACGATTTTAGTTTCAGGTGGACAGACCTCTGCAAAACCTTCCCATTCCTCCTTGTTAAATTTTGTTCTTGAATGGATAAATAATTCTTTTGGATTTTTATGATGTATATCTTTATAGGATTTTAAAGACAAACTTATTAAATCTGCCGCATCTCCTTTTTTTTAAATGATATTCCTTTGTTTTTCTATTATAGTGGGGCTTACCGTTACTCTTAAATACAACACCATCTCCATTATCAAGAAACATCTGTGCCGCACAAACTGCGTTTCCGTAGTCACTCAAGTTCTGAAACTTTTTATACACTAATCCCACATAACAAACTCCATCCCTAATATCAGCAAGCTTCCAAGGTCTATTTCCAAGTTTATAAAATAAAGCGGAAGACATTTGCCAAAGTATATAATGATTGTAGTTGATTTTTTTATCCTTTATTATTTCAGACTTAAGTACTTCCTTTTGCACTTCATCAGTACTTTTACCCTCTAACCTTGGTTTGGGCTCGACTTTTGTTAAAAGATCAATTAATAAATCTTCTCTTAAAATTTGTGTGCAAATAAAATGTTGTAATAATTTTGCTTTTAACTGATGGTGAAAATTTGGATAATAGTCATAAATAAGACAGTTACTGTAGTATTCACCCTTAAATAAGTCATTCCCTGCCATTAATCGTTTAGATTTTGAGTATGACCAATAAATGGATCGTTTGTATTTAACATTTGGGTTGGGTTTTGGATTAGATTTAGGTGAGCAATGTCTTTTTATTTCCTGTGAAACTATAACAAACCAGACATCGATTGGAATCTCCTCTAACTACTTTTAAAATTTAATATTTGTTTTAAATAAAAATCAGTTAATTGATACGTTCTGTCATATAAATTATCAACATAAAGCAATCCTTCTACTTCATTTTCATCTAAAGGGATTTCATAAATATTCTTGATTATATTGATACCATAAATATTTTCAAAACCTAAGAAAGGAGGTCGTGCTATATCATAACGATTAGCAAATTGGTTTGGTGCATCCAAATATTTTAAGAATTCCTCGAACAAAACCAGATCATTTTTTGTCCCAATAACTCCTATTCTAATTTCCTTTGCTTTTTTTTCGAATGGTCCAAACATAGTTAAACCCAGTCTTGGATCTTCTAAAGCTTCTCCATGTCCGAATTCAAGTAAAGGTTCATTATTGAGATGAAAGTCATTCCTCATCTATAACCTCTTCAGCCTCCTCACTCCCATGTCTTTGTATCTTCCCCTCATTCAAACCTTTTATAGTATTGAGTTCCATACTTTCAACAGATATCTGTATAGGGGAGCTGCTACCAACATTTAGCATGATACTTCCATTTTCAGATAAGTAGTAGATAATATTTAATAAACCGTTTAACCAGAAATTATTATATCTATTTCTTGATATTTGCCGCCTCAACCTATGTTGCTTCTTTTCATTTGGATTAAGATTTATTCCATCGAAACTGAACAGAATGTGGGACTTAATAGTAAAGGCTTTGACTGGAAATAGTCTAGCAAATCCAGAAACTGCAAAGTGCCAAAAATTGCCCCTATGATTACCAATTATTTTTTTAGGTCTTTGATGATAAGGCTCAACTTTAATGGTCATTTCTGGAATTTCTTCTAATGTAAAATAATAGCAATTAGTTCGAGATAATTCGTATTTTTTTGCTATTCTACCAAGGTGTTTTTCGAACGCTTGATTTAATAATTCGATATAAATTCTATTTGGAAAATCCTTTGAAATTTGTTCCCCCTTAAACAGTATACCTTGGTCTCGTCTTTTAAAATCAACTTCAGTTTTAATTTCAAAATCCAAAATCGGAAATGTTTTTTGTAACTCATTAATATCTGATAAGGATATTAAATAATTACCTTGTCTTACAATCGGGAAGGCATAAGCATCTATCCTATTCGTAATTGCTGTAGCTTCTGATTTTATGATTGTTACATTATTGGAAGAAAGTATTGGAAACCAATTCGTTATTATAGTTTCATCTTTGTCAATTAATGCTGTATCGAAATACTGACTAAAGATTTGCTTAAACCATTTCTGATGATCAGAAATATTTTCTTTAGGGACAGCCTCTTTATCAAATTTTACCAGTAGTTCATTCAATCCTTGAGCCCATCGTTTATAAAACTCAATAGTAAAAATATTAATCAGTTCAGGCCTAGAATTTAAATAGTTAAAATCATCTAATCGGACAGGGATCACAAAATTTTTTAAGTCTTCAGAATATTTAGTAGCCACAGCTAAAGCTTTAGCTAGTTCGTTTAATGATCCTTGTTTGTGAACTGAATCTTTAGATAAAACAAAAATAAATTTGATAGCTTCATTTTCTAAACTATTATTAATCTCATTCCACATATACTCGCCACCTGAAAATTCTCTCACATCGCACCAGACATCATATCCATATAGAGATAACCTCGTTGCTAACCAAAAGGCAAAAAGATTATCTTCTCGGTTTGCATGACTAATAAATACTTTTTTTCGCACTAACTACAACTCCATAATTTTCAAACTCTCAATTCCCCTATCATCAACAATTTTAACGGCAATACGTTTATTTTCCCAGCTTCAAATGGAAGTGATATTGTTCCTCTATATGCTTCAATTAATTCTTCATCAATTTCTGCTTTTAGATTTTTAGCAAGCCTTGACCATCCATCTTTTTCTCCTGCCATGGGGAAGAAAACCTGCCGCGGGAATAAACTTCTTCCATCATAATCAGTATCAAGCATCCACAGTGCAATTTTATCTTTGCTGCCAGATTCAATATTGCCGGTTTTAGTATTGTAATAATCAAAACCAAGGACTTCTACCTGATAAGTAATTCTTTCGCCAGTATAATTCTTTTGCGCCTTAATCTTTTCCTTATTCTTTCTTACTACAATATCCGGTGAACCTATTAAGCCAGAAGCTTTCATTGCTGACTCGTTTCTTTCTTAAGATCATCTGTTAAGCAAATCTGCATTCATCTGGACTTTAATTAAAGTAACACCCGGCCAATTTATTTCATCAATATCCTTTGCAGCTTCAGGATCAAACTGGAAAGCTGCGAACACAATTATTTTTGGTTTAGGAACAAGGTTTTGAGCTTCCTCTATTGCTAAAGCAACCTGTCTTTGTTCAAGTGGAGAATGTTCCGGACCAAATGATATTACAACTCTTTGCGGATGATCTTCAAAAGTCATTTGATTTTCTTTTTCAAACAGATTTTTCCTTTTTGCTTCCGGTAACGATTCAGCATCGGCATGGAGCCATTTAGTGCCGGAGAATGGTTCTACTCGTGTAAAAGTTATAGTTTGTTTATTCTTTCCTCTAATACCAGTTCGTAGCAATTCTTCTCTCCATTCTGATTGCCGGAGTGTTTCGCCTGAACGTACAACTGAATGTATCTCTTGCCAACTTCCTTACCGGCACCTAATTCAACTTCATCTATAGAACGTACAGCAGGAGATGGAACAGCTTCCATTGTAAATGGACCAGTAACTCGATGCTTGGATTTATCAATAATCGGTTTATCGTAAAGAGTTTCTGTTGCAGGTGGTTCATTGTTTGCAATTGATTTTAATGTTATATGCGGTACAGTTTCATAATTAAATCCACTACCGACACCTTCATCAGGATGGGCAAATTCATAATAATCAAATAATGCTGTCATTAGTCTTTGTTTAGCAAGTGTTATTGCAACTCTCGAAGTATCACATGTAATCCATCTTCTTCCCCATTGTTCAGCAACGTAAGCTGTAGTTCCACTTCCACAGGTGGATCAAATACAAGATCACCAGGATCAGTTGTCATTAATATACATCTTTGTATAACCTTTCGGTGTTTGAACAACATAATTTTATTTTGTTCCGAACATTGTTCTGTCCACATATTATTAAAGCGAGATAAGGAAAATCAGAAAAATATTTTTGTACCTTGGTGTTGAGCCAACAATCTAATTCTTTTAGCCTTATTAAGATTATCGATTCCTTTTTGATTTGTTTTCCAACTTCCACTGATAGTATATATTTAACATTATCAATAATTATTTCTCCACCGGACCCAAATTGACTTTTCAAATCACCCAAACTAAAAAGTTTTGCCCCCTTGGGAATTGTATCTGTTGATAATTTAATTTTGTTTTGTTTCTCCTATTCTGTAATTGTCTTTATTGTTCCTTCTTTAAATTCAATATGATCATAGCCAGATAATTCATCTTCAAATTTCTTTTCTATAAATAAACTATGATACTTTATTTTGTAGATATCTTTACAATACCAAATCAAATAATCTCCACATTTGTCAAGTAATTTTTGTCCTAATCCGGTTGTTGTTTTAAAGAAAATAATCCTAACGAAATTATTTATTCCGAAAACTTCATCCATAATTTCTTTAACATGATGAATATTCTCATCACTAATCTGTACAAATATACATCCGCTTTCATTTAATAGTTCTTTGCGATTAATAATCTATCTCGTAAATAAGTTAAATAAGAATGAATACCCAATTCCCATGTATCTCGAAAAGCTTTTATAGTTTCTGGTTCGCTGGTTAAATCCTCATCTTTTCCATTTTTAACATCTCGTTTATTAACAAACGGCTGGAAGTTGCTGCCATATTTAATTCCATAAGGTGGATCTATATAAATCATCTGCACTTGTCCGGCAAGTCCTTCTTTTTCAATAAGAGAATTCATTACAAGAAGACTATCACCAGCAATTAATCGATTACTCCAATTATGTCGGTGTTTATAAAATTGAACTGCTTCACGTAATGGTGGATTTTCATCTTGTGAAGAAAACAATGACATCTGTTCATAATTGCTGCCATTCTTCTTTCTGACTGCTTCAATAATTGATCGTGGATCAATTCTTTCATGAACATGCAGTGAAACCGTATCAACCTTAAATGAAAGACGTTCAGCTTTACCAGCCCATATAAGCTGCGGATCAAGATGAGGATCATACTGATAGGTTTTCTTATCCATATCTATATCAGTATCCGGCGTTACAAGCCCTACAGGTGGATTGTTTGCCCGGTCTTTATCTTTATGTTCATATTGTTCGATAGGTTTCTTTTTAGCTGGTTGATTGAATCTAGATTTTTTATGGTAGGCTGCTTTCTTTTTGGCCATTAATTATTTCCCTTATTACCATTACAGATTACGATACTTTTAAATATAGTAAATTTGATGTTTATATTTCAAAGTTTATAAAAACAATTAATTAGTCTTTACTTCTGACTAATTTCTGACTATTTTCTGACTGTCAATTAAGTTCTTTGATGAAATGAGAAATTTAAGAAGAAGATATCTTAAAAGTAATTTGGCTGAACTTTCATGTGGGCTTCTTAGTGAAATGCTATTTATTGCTTTTTCACATCTTTTAACCCTTTAAAATAAAAAAGGCGACTCGGTTATCGCCTTATAAATATCCGGCTTTGCTTTTAACTTTGCCGGATAAAGTGGGCAGAGAGGGAATTGAACCCCCGACACAAGGATTTTCAGTCCTTTGCTCTACCGACTGAGCTATCTGCCCGTATGCCTTTGAAAAATTCAGAATTCAAAAATAAATATTTTTAGAGTAATCTCAAAAAATTCACTGTATAATTAATAAAGAAGATTTTCATCAAAATAGGCTTAATAGCTTATAATTGTTATTGACTTGAATAAATAGATTAAATCTCTTTTATTGATTATCAAAATTTGGGAGCATTTATAAAGCTTTAGTTACTGCATTTTGCAAAAATAATACGGGGTTTGTAATGAAATTTGCAGTAATCAGCTTCTTTATCTTCACATCTATAGCTTTTTCACAAATAAAAATCACTATTTCAGGTACTGTTAGAGACAGCACCAGCAAAGAACCATTAATTAATACAAATATCTATATTAAATCGGAAGGAACCGGCACTGTTACCGATTCAGCCGGTAATTATGCATTAACCGTCAAACCGGGATATTATAAGATCAGTTTTAGCTATGTCGGATATGAAAGCAAAACAATCTCAATGTATTTTTCAAAGAACAAATTTAATCTTGATATTTATCTTTCCCCTTCTGCTATAGAACAAAAGCAGGTTAATGTCAGAGGAGAAAAATATCCCAGTTCCGCAGTGATTCAAACTATTGAAAGAAAAAATCTTGAGAGGATGCCGACTATTTTATCGGATGTTTTAAAAAGCGTAAAAATTCTACCGGGAGTAGTTTCCAATGATGAACTTTCCAGCGGCTATAATGTCAGAGGCGGAAATTATGATCAAAATCTCATTTACCTGAATGGATTTGAAATTCATAGACCATTGTTAATTAAAGAGGGGCTTGAAGAAAATCAATCTTTAATTAACGAGGATTTTGTAAAAGATATACAATTCTTTCCCGGCGGCTTTCCTGCAAATTTCGGAGATAAAATTTCTTCAGCTTTAAATGTAAATTATTATGTGCCTGAGAATGCAGATCTTTCTGTTCAATCAAAGATAGACCTGCTTAAATTCTCTGCTTCGGTATCTAAAAAATCAGGACCATTATCATGGATAACAGGTATAAGATACTCATATCCTTCACTGCTGGGCCAAACGCTGCAGAGGAAGGGAGAATACAGACCCGAATTTTTTGATTTCCAAATTTATTCGAGGTACAAATTATCAGGCAGTTCTTATATTGATCTTTTAACAATTTACGGTATAAATAATTTTAAGCTGACACCGAACAGCTGGCAGGGAAATTTCCAGCTTAACAGGATTGATATCAGAGGAGTATCAATTGACTTTTCGGGAAGCAGAAGCTATTCCTTTAACAGCGGATTCTACGGATTAAAATATAATAACATATTGAGTGATAAATTAAATTTCACTTTAGCTGCAGATTTCTATAATGATATTGAAAAGGATAATACCGATCTGACTTCCGATTTTTATTACTCGGAAGACGGTTATAACCCGGATGTAAATCAGCAGTATTTAAAAACAGGGTATGAAATATCAAACGACAAATTAAATTTAATAACTCTGGAGATAAAACCTAAATTAAGCTATCAAACAGGAATTCATTCATTTGAATCAGGTATTGATATGCGCTACTCCGAAATGAAAAATAAAGTCGATGAGCAGACTTACGAATCAGGCTCGGATTCAACACTGGAACCCCCTCTTTCAATTAATTTTAATCAGAATTACACTTTCCGTTCTGTCGCAGGTTTTATTACCGATCAAATGACCTTAAACCCGGAATTGACTTTAAATGCAGGAATAAGATTGTTAAAATATTTCTATACAAATGAAACACTAATCAGCCCAAGAATAATTTTATTTTTTATACCTTCGGAAAAGCAGACTTTTAATTTTACCTACGGTTATTATTACCAGCCGCCTTATGTATATGAATTAAGGGATAACCCTCTCCCGAAGGGAGAAAAATTAAAATCTCAAAAATCGGCTCATTATATTGCCGGCTGGGAATACCGGCCTAAACCTACATGCGAAATATCAGCTCGAATTTTTTTATAAAAAAATGGATGATCTTATTCCTTATAACATTGAAAAGCTGCAGATACAATATCTTGGCTCAAACACGATGAAAGGATATTCTTACGGGTTTGATTTCCAGTACCAGGGCGAAATTGTTCCTGGGATTAAAAGCTGGGTCGGATACAGCTATTTGGATTCCAAAGAAAAATTAAAAGACGGAAGCGGTGACTGGCAGAGGAGCCTAAATGATCAGACACATACTTTTAAAGTTTTTTTACAGGATAAAACAAAGAAACATCCTAATTTCCAGGTTCATGTAAGATTAATTGCCGGAAGCGGACTTTTATATCATCCGCAAATTTATGCAGTAGATCCGAACACGGGGAAAACTTATCTAACTTATGATTTAAACAGAGTAGGAGAATTCCCATTTTATTTCAGGATGGATATGGGGATGACATTTGATTTTAATTTTAAGAATAATTCGCAGTTAACTTTGATTGCCGAAGTGCTGAATATCTTTGATAAACAAAACATTGCAGATTATAACTGGTATACAATCTTCCCTGTTTCAAAATATCCAATTGCAATACCGCAATTATTCTCCGGCCGATTTTTTAATATAGGGTTAGATTATACTTTATAGCTATATTCGAAAATGCTTTATCCTAAGCCTAAATACCGGATATTATGGGGTTGATGTGCAATCAGAGTGGATTGAGAGTGCATTCAGAGTATATTCAGATCTAATAAAAATCAAACTACGAGTATCGAGTAAAGGAACAGTCAAAAAGCAGAAAGTGTCATTTCGTAGGAGCATCGATTATATTGCTTATAGGCCGAGTGAGAAATCTTAAACAGCATTCGTTAGATTTCTCATTCCGTCATCAAAAAGTAAAGCAGCATGAGCCGGAATTCGAAATGACACTACTTTTGGAGAAACCAATTAAGTACCGGTAATTTTATTTATTCAGATTATTCCCTTTTCTTTCAACACTGATTCAATTGTTACTGCACCGATTTCCTGCAGCTCATATCTTACACGTGTTGATGGTTTGTTTATCTTAAGAATTCTTCCCAGATCAATCGGTGTACCTATTATAACGGAATCGCAATCGGTTCTATTTATTGTAGTTTCAAGATCCTTTATCTGCTTATCACCATATCCCATTGCCGGGAGAAGAGTTCCGATTTTGGGATATTTTTTAAATGTATCGGATATTGAATTAACTGTGTAAGGACGGGGATCAACTAATTCTTTTGCACCATGATTCCATGCAGCAATTACCGCTGCTCCGTATTCCATTTCTCCATGTGTTAAAGTGGGACCGTCTTCCACTGCTAAAACTCTCTTCCCTTTTATTAATGAAGGATCATCTACAAAGATCGGGGAAGCAGCTTCAATAATTTGTGCGCCCGGATTTACATCTCTAATATTATTTCTGACAATTCTAACATTTTTAGGATCAGCAGAATCAATTTTATTAATTACCGCTGCCGTTGCAAGTCTTAAAGAAGTATTACCGGGGTAATAATAAAGTTCATGTCCCGGCCGGTGGGGGTCGACAACTGTAAAAGTAACATCCGGTTTAATAAACGACATATCGTTATTTCCGCCGTCCCATATAATAATATCTGCTTCTTTTTCTGCTTCTCTTAAGATGGCTTCATAATCAACGCCTGAATAAATCACGCTCCCCATTGCAATATGCGGTTCATATTCTTCTATTTCTTCGATAGTGCAGTTATATTTTTTCAAGTCTTCCAGGGAAGCGTAGCGCTGCACTTTTTGTTTTACCAGGTCTCCATAGGGCATCGGGTGTCTTATAGATACAACCTTTTTACCACTGCTTCTTAAAATATTAACTACTCTTCTTGAAGTTTGAGATTTTCCGGCACCTGTTCTTACAGCTACCACAGCGACAACCGGCTTGCTGCTTTTCAGCATGGTTTCACCGGCTCCAAGGAGTCTGAAAGAAACCCCTTCAGCATTTACTATTGAAGCCTTGGTCATTACATAATTAAACGGGAGATCGGAATAGGAGAAAACAACTTCATGAATATTCAATTTTTTTATTAGATTTTTTAATTCCGATTCATCATAAATTTTTATACCGGAAGGATAGAGTTTGCCCGCTAATTCCGGCGGATAGCTTCTATTATCTATATTAGGTATCTGTGCTGCTGTAAATGCTAACACATTATATTCCGGATTATCGCGGAAGAAGACATTAAAGTTGTGAAAGTCTCTTCCCGCCGCACCCATAATTAGTATATTTTTCTTCTGCATAAAAGTAGATCTCCTTTATATTTTTTGATTAAGGAAAAACAGAAGATATCCCTTTTGAGGAAATCCTCTTTAACAAGCATAATTTTGAAGGTTTACTTAATTTACATACCAGATGAATAATTCTCAGATGGAGATAATCTTTATACCGCTGCTGTCCGGAATTCCATCTTCCATTTTCCACCATTCATTAAAGCTCCTATTCTACCGTAACGCTTTTTGCTAAGTTTCTCGGCTGGTCTACATTCAATCCTTTTTTAACCGCGATATGATAAGCTAAAAGCTGCAGCGGTATAACTGTTAATAAAGGCATCAGCATCCTTATTGTATCGGGTATTTTGATGGAATAATCGACAAGCTCATCTATTTTATTATCATCTTCGCTAGCAATTGCAATTATTTTTCCTTTACGGGCTTTCACTTCCTGAATATTACTTATAATTTTATCGTAAGTAGAATCTTTGGGTGCAATAAATACAGCAGGCATATTATCATCAATTAAAGCAATCGGACCATGTTTCATTTCAGCAGCCGGATAGCCTTCTGCATGAATGTATGAAATTTCTTTCAGCTTCAATGCGCCTTCAAGTGCCACAGGGAAATTATATCCTCTTCCGAGATATAAAAAATTCTTTACATCTTTAAATTGTTCGGCCAGTTCTTCAATTTGTTCATTCAGCTTTAAAATCTGATATATTTTATCGGGGATTTTCAGCATTTCCTCACCGATAGTTCTACCATCTATCAAACTCATATTTTTTCTTCTTGCAATAAGAAGAGTAATTAAAGCAAGAACCACAAGCTGCGACGTAAAAGCTTTTGTTGATGCGACACCAATTTCAGGACCGGCATGAGTATAAACTCCGGCTACACTTTCACGGGCGATAGAACTCCCGACTACATTGCATATACCGAGCGTCATAGCTCCCCTGATCTTTGCCTCGCGCATTGCTGCTAGAGTATCTGCCGTTTCACCGCTTTGTGTAATAAAAATTATTGTATCATCTTTTGAAACAATCGGATTTCTATACCTGAATTCGGAGGCATATTCAACTTCCGTTGGAATCCGGGCAAATTGTTCAAACATATATTCACCCACCAAACCGGAATGCCATGAAGTGCCGCATGCAGAAATAATAATTCTATTGGAATTAACTAATTGCTCTTCAACATTTAATAAACCGCCAAGCTTTGACGTACCGTATTCCAATAAAATTCTCCCCCTCATGGAATTTGCAATTGATTCAGGCTGTTCCATTATTTCTTTAAGCATAAAATGGTTATAACCGCCTTTATCAATTTCATCAAGGCTCATATCAATTTCGCATATCTCCTTTTCGATGCGGTGGTTTGTTACTGTTTTAGCAAAGAACCGGTCTTTATATACTTCAACCATTTCACCATCTTCTAAATAAACTACCTGCTTTGTATGTGCAAGAATTGCAGAAACATCGGATGCAACAAGATTTTCATTCTCACCTATGCCCAAAACAAGGGGAGAACCTTTCCGTGCGGCAATAATTTTATCCGGTTCATTTTGATATATAACCGCTATACCATACGTTCCTTCAACTTCAGATAAAGCCATTCTAACTGATTTAAATAAAGAGAATCCTTTCTTCAAAAAGCTGTCAATCAGATGGGGTAAAACTTCGGAATCAGTTTCCGTAATGAATTGATATCCAAGCTTTTTTAAATTGCTTCTTAATACCTGGTAGTTTTCAATTATTCCGTTATGAATTACAAAAAGGTTTTTATCAGCATTAAAATGGGGGTGAGCATTTACCTCATTAGGTATCCCATGAGTAGCCCATCTGGTATGTCCGATTCCTATAGTGCTTCCCCCGTTTAAATATTCTATTTTCTCTTCAAGCAGTGATACTTTCCCTTTATTCTTGACAACATAAGAACCTGAGTCAGTAATTATAGCGATCCCGGCAGAATCGTATCCCCTGTATTCAAGCCTTTTTAATCCATTAATAAGAATCGGGATACAATTTTTGTTACCAATATAGCCTACTATTCCGCACATATTTTACCTTTATTTTTTCATTTAAAAAGGACTAAAGAACAAAAATAATGCCCATGAGATTTATTGCTAAAACAAAAATAATAATAAGAAATGAAAAAGATAAGTCTTAAAATAATTAATATCAGCTAGGCCAAGACTAATTTGAAACAGAAAAAAAAGTCAAATTCCAGTAAAAATTAAATACTTTTTTGAGACTTAATTTTAATTAAAATATAAGGCAGATCTTTTTGAAGCAAATCTTTTGGGACGGTGACGTTCTGTAGAGATGTTCTGCAGAACTTCTCCATAGATATCATTATTTTCCAAGTTGATTTTTGAAAACCAGGAAAAGTTAAATTTTAGTAAAAATTAAAAAAGATTCTTAGTAGTTTATTTCTGATCCCTCTAATAATTAAAATAATTTATTCCCTTCTACTTTTCTTAACCCCGTTTTCATCGGGTAAACTTCAGAAAAGTAGCAAAAGAAACATGCTCTGCAAAAGAATTGCTAAAAAATTACTCCATTTCGCTAAGATAAATAAACTCGTCCCGCCTTCTGAACCGAAACGCAATGTAGTCGGGACTCAGACAGTATTTATCTTTTAATCCCGCCTTCTCTTACTTTAAACTACAATCTGGCGGGATTAACCGCTCAATTCCGTAATTTTTTTTAACGCAATTCTTTTGAGGAGCAATTGTAAGTAAATCATTATATCTTTTATTGCTATCTATTTATACTCATTTTTGGACAGATTTGATAGATATGTTATTTTTTAATTTAATTTACTTTGGCCAATTTACTTATTACAGATTTCACTACCCCGCTGTTTTTTGAAATCATTTTATAGAAATAGAGCCCGTTTGCAATCCGATCACCATCCTGATCTCTTCCATTCCAATATATTTTATTAAAACCGATTTTTAATTCGGATGAGGGAATAGATATGTCTCTTATTAGTCTTCCGGCTACAGTATATATTCTTATGAGAAATTCTTCAGGAATAGAAACTCCGTGTAATTCAAAAGTAAAATAAGTATCATTTTTAAACGGGTTTGGATAGTTAAAAACATTTACTAAATCAGGGTTTTTATATACATTAAAAGTTAATTTTAAACCGGCTGAATCAGATAAATTACCTGAAGCATCTTTTGCGTAAATCTGCAATACATTTGTTCCTTCGGGAAGCTCGGGTTTCCACTCAATCTGCATTTGTGCATTTGGATATGGACTTGTAGAAATAGCAACATCCTTACCGGAGAAATTGAAAGGATCACCGTTGAAATAAATTATGAATAAATTGGTATCCAGCGGAATAGGGTTATTATCTTTTAATGTAATTAATATATCGGGTTTATAGGGAACAACATCGCCGTTCACAATTTCTTTCCCGTCGAAAGTGACTGTAACAGCAGGTTTAACGGAATCTTTGATTACAAAAAAGCTTTTTTCAGCATTATTATTATAAGTGAAAAACTCAGGTTCTTTCAATACTGCCGAAGCTGAAACCTTGTGGTATTTTCCCCCGGCTAAATTAGTTGATGAGAAATCCCTGCTGATATTAACAAAGCTGTCAGCAGGAACATTAATAACAGCTGAATAAAAATCAGATGAAGAATTATCTATAAAAAATTTGACATTCACGCTGTCTGCTTTTGTATTCCCGATATTCATTACTTTCAGGTAGACACTATTATTTAATCCATATTCAAGTGAATCGGATGCAAAAGAGATATTATTATTAATCAGTAAAATTTCAGGAGGTGTTTTATAGACTATATTAACATTTTTCAACCTAATTTGGTCCAAAGGATTATTTGCCGAATCACTTAATACAAATTTCAATTTTAAATATTCATATTTAAGAGGATCGATTCCACTTAATGAAAAATCATTAGTTATATTAGTATATAATGTATCCAGCAGCTTTGTGCTTTTGTTCAAACCTAAAAGTGCAACATCACTTCTACCGCCGGTTCCGGCTTTATCTATTTCATATGTTATTTTATCCCAGTTTAATGCCGGTCCGATTAAAGGAGTCAAAATAGTGCCTGCATCATCAGTATAACTTCCTGCAAAAACAGAGAACCTAGGTTTGTTAGATCCGAAAAAAACCGAGGCATAAACGAGGTTATTGGTTTTATCATAACACCATGCATAGTATCCCTGGAACTGAGTTCGTGTAAGCCATTCTTCTTCAAAAGATCCGTTGGTAAGATTATACCGTCTCATAAGTCCTGATTCATAATGTTCATAAGCAAAGAGATAACCATTTACAACAAAAAAGCTGGTAAAGCCGGTATAACTGCTCCCGGATAATACCTGGTCATCTTTTGCTTTCTGCCATCCATTTGCCGGATCAAAAGTTCTTAACGTATATTTCTGTTCACCAAGACTGTCTATTATACTAAGATTGTAGACATACTTTCCATCAGTAGCCAGATCAAATGCATTTCCTGCAGTCATATTTTCTTTTAACATTCCTGAAGGAATTTTAATTGTATCGACTACACCCTCTTGAGGTGATACTTTAAGTAGCTTATCATTTTCACCGTAAGGCACATAAATATAACCATTATAATAAAAAAACTGGTGAATCAATCTATCATAAAAATTTGGAACTGCCCCGTAAAACTGACCTTTTACGGAGCCGTTATAACCGGTACCGGTTTTATAAATCTGAGTTTTTCCGGTAGAAGTATAGTCGGTAATATTTGCAAAATAAATATATGTTCCATCTGTTGTAATAGATGTCAGCTTAACTGTATCAAGGACCGGATAATTAATGTCAATATCCTCAAGGAATTTATCGTCCGCGGGTCTGGGCGGGAGTATATTTTTATTTAATTCAAGGCTGCCTTCAGCATTTGAATAATTTATATTATAAGCAGTAAAATTTTTAAGCAGCTTGTTTTCAGCATAATAGCCTTCTTTCGACTGCTGCAGAAGAGACAAGCTGCGCACGCTGCTCCAGCTTCCCGTATCCCCTTTACTGTCTTTTGTTCTTGTTCTCCAGAAATAATATCCAGGCAAAAGCTGAGGTGACTGCCACTTTAATGTACCATTTTGTGGCAAAACCTCTGACGATATAAGCTGATGAGAATTAAAATTAAGAGAAGTATCTATTTGAATTGAGTAAGAAACGTTTTGATTAATATATTCCCCGATATCAGAAAAGAGGAAATCGACATTCGGTTTACTGGTGCTGTACCCGTCAATAGGATAAACTATATCCGGCTGTCCCAGATTAAATATATAGATCGATTGATTTGCCTCATTATCTGTATAGTCATTTTCCTGAATTTTTTTATCTCCATTTACTTCCAGCCGGAAGTTAATATTTCCTGTCAACTTTGGAGTCCAATTAAAAATAACGGAATCATTTTCCCCAAAGCTCGGCCTGTATATATTTTTTAAAATGAAGGAAGAATCAGTCGAGGAAACCGTTAATTTTATATTAACACTGTCAGACGGGAATATTCTCCCTAGATTATGGAGTCTTAATTTTATATTTACTTCCTGCCCTGAAGCAGGGAACTGAGGTGAAATAACAATATCCTCAGGCTTAACAGAAAAATCCGGGTTTTTCGGTAATGCCAGTTCTAATGCCGGATCACCTAAAAGTGTAAGTAAAGCTATATGATCACTTGTAAAAGTATTTGAAGAATCGGAAAGGAATACAGATTTTGCATCAAGTATTGCATCGCCGACAACATATTTCTGATTTGTAAATATCTGGTGAAAAATTTCATCATTTATTGACAAACCATAATCCCAGAATGTTAGTCCTGTATGACCCCAGAATCCAATTGCCCCTTTTCCCGGGACTTTATCAAATTGTTCACCGAATACATCCTGGTTATCGAAATGCGCAGTATAACAAGTGACGCTGAAAATCATAGGGAGTCGTCCCCCGTTTTCAAGCTGGTAGATATCATCATTGAGAAATACAAGATCCCATTGGTATCCTCCGCCATGCCCGTAATAATTTGTGATCACACACCCTTCATCCATTTTCTGCCTGATTTCCGGACCTTCTCCTTTAAAAGGAAGCTGTTCATCATTTGCCGGATACCTGAATACTTTACTTGTCGTATAACCCTGGGGAACTATATAATTATTTTGCAGATATAATTCTTCATCATTAAAATGGAAGAAGTTTTCGTCGGAAAGATCACCGCCCCCCCCTATCAGCAGTACATTTTGCTTCCATTCTTTCCCATTATCAGCAGGATAGCTGATAATTTTATCAACTAAAATATCAGCTTCACCAGTAGTTTCACACGAAAGCCTTCCTATTGCTGCATCAGGGAAGACATCATTGCCGGAAACCGCAACAAAATTATTATCTGCAACTGCCTGGCCGTACCTGATTTGCTGATAAGGAATCGAAGGAATAAAATCAGGCCGGCTTGAAGAAAGAAGGTGCCTGTAATCATAGCTCATATCTCCCATCAAGACTACATAAGCCGGGGGAGCTCCATTCCAACTATTAAAAGTATATTTTATAAAATCTTTAATCGCATAGGGGTTTAATAAGCCGTTTGAAAACTCATCATAAATATCCAGAACATTTACAACTTTGACTCTCGGACTTGAATATCCTTCAAGATGCTGCGAGCGGTATGCAGCCAGCCTGTTTGCCGCTTCCATGAAATCAGGATGAGTAATAATTAAATAGTCGGCACCGTTTTCTGTATTTCTTAAATCGGAAGGAATATCTTTTATTATTGAATCGGGGGAAAGAAAATAATCATTTGATACACAGAAGTATTCAGTTTTTTCATTTATGTTATCGTTGAACAAAACCTGCCTGGAAGTATCATTTAATAATTGCGGATTTAAAATCATTTCCCCTCTTTGCGGGATAAATATTTCCATATTATCCGGCTGCCAGTTAGTTATACTGTAAGTATTTGATCCTGTAATCCCGTCAGAACTTTGGAAAGTAAGGTTATTTTGATCTGCTTTTAATTCTCTCCAGTATTCAAGCTCAAACCAATTGATTCTAATTACATCACTATTGTTTATCGCGGCTCCATCGACAACCACTTCAAAAGTGTTTTGAGGTCTGATTGGCACACCATTATTACCAAAGATGAAATTACCTTCGAAAGTAGCCCTTGTTTCTGCATCCCAGGTTTTTGTACCGATTTGCTGGTTGTTTATAAAAATTTTTGCTAGATGATCCGGGTTATAAGAATCATATGTAGTAAGCCCGTGTAAATCAGTTCGAAAAATAATCTTGTTTGAATCAGCAATCCAATTCTTCATAGTCGGGAAAGTTGTTCTGAATATATCAGTTGCTGTCCCCTTAGTACCATCAGCACCGCCCCAAAACCAAAAATCCCTGTTTCCGTCAGGCGCGTATCCTAACCTTTCATATAAAGAATCTTTTTCATAATGAACAGTATACTGTGTACTTACTATTTTCTTATTTACCGTATGAGGAAATCCGTCAATTACTTTAAATGTATCGGGAGGAGTATCACTCTGGTAAGAAAACCAGTAAACATTATCTACATTATATATGTTTGAAGAACAATATGGAGAAGGTTTAGGAGGATACCCGACAAATTGGATGTAATCACCGGAATTAAAAACTCCGTCACCGCCGTCATGTATTTCAATAGGAATGTCTACCCCCTCATTTGAAATTTCAAGCTTCGAACTTTGAACACCACCGCTGATTGGAATACCGGCAGAAACTAATTGTTCAAAGGTTAACCTATATATTCCCTTCTCTTTTAAAAAGATTTTATAATAATCTTTCCCCGGATTGTACCAATATGCAGACGATTTCCGCAGGGAAATGCCTGTAATAGGTTTTGATATCCAATTCAAAGCCTGGCTATAATTTATAACCGAAGATTTCAGAAAATTTTCTGTAAAATTATCATGAACACTGCTTCCGCTGAATCCTTTATTGTTATAATTAACTTTTAAAATAATTTTCTTGTTGAAGATCAATTCCCTGCTTACAGGGTTAAATTGGTAAGGTGATACTTCAAGGGAAATTACTTTGGCAAACCGCATTGTATACGGCCGGTTCAAATATGCCGCTGTTTGCGGGAAAAATTTATTAGTGTTATATGTTTCCGGATCAAGCCTGCTTACATCAAGCTTTGCAACGGCAGGATCATTTTCAGGAACAGGGATAATAAATTTATTTTGATAAGTGTTCTTTTCAACAGTTAAGATACTTATTTGTGGATTTGAATTATTCGGGATACCTAAATTTATTACAACCCCCGGCAGCCATGGCTCGCCAATTTTCCTAACCCCGTTGCTCTTACCAGAGATAAAATTAAAATTTTTATTGTCAATTACTGTATCTCTGACTGTAAAAGAATTCTGAAAGTTAAATTCAATCTTAATGTATTCAGGTGTAGATTCTAAAATTTTATAATTCTGCCCGAAGACAGGAAGAGTAAATAAAATTATGAGCAGTAAATATCTATAATACTTCACAGGCAGCAAAAAATTTTTGGTCAAACTTAGAGCTTTGAGACTGATTATTCAAGGTGAAAAGTAACCCTAACGTAAAAAAACTAAAATTCCAATGTCTACATTATTCGAAAGCCAATCTTACAGATGCCGAAAATATTTGATTTGTTGAATTTGAATTGCTTAATGATTTATTTTGATATTGATATGTTAAATCGCCATAAAATCCATACAGAAACTCATAATTCAAAGATAATGTAAAATTATCCGTTCTCTCCCTTTCTCCATCCAGCAGATTTGCAAACTCAGAATCATAAAGTGATAAATTCTGAAAAACGTCGCCACCGACATTTCTAATTAAATTCCCTTGCGAATCATAAATATTGCTGCCGTGCAGTTCATGGCTGTAATTCAACTGTGCATATAAATCACGGGAAAATCTATAATCAATTTCTGCTGAAAACAGTGTAGAGTTCGGCTGCAGATCAGGGCTCAGCAAATAGCCGTTATTTGTGTACGTTAAAGCGCCTTTTAATCCCGGGTGAGAAAACATATACGGTCTTATCTGAATATATTCCAGCTTGACAACAAGATCATTCATTAGAAGCGGGTTTGTTATTATTGCTCCGGCCTGCCATGCAGTTCCATTATTATTACCATTCCACTCTCCTTTTGCCAATCTCTTAAAATTTATATCATCAAAGATAATAGATGAGTTTATTTCCAGGCCGTTTGTTATTAAATATCTTCCATCGAAAGAAAGGAAAGAATTATCCAGGTCATTCAAAGAGCGTTGAGCCGATTCGAAAAAGATAAAAGGAGTCAGGTAAGCAGCTTCAACAGGACGATTTGAATAGATAATCATTTGTGTAATTCCCAATGATAATTTATTACCCGGACTGAATCCCAGTCTGCTCATGGCAACATATTTTGAACCTTTTGTTTTGAAATCTCCAGAAAGTGAATCGATCGGAGTAAAGGTCGGCTGCTGCACCAGCCACCCGTGGAGAAAATTATAGGAAAGGCTTTTATATGAAATATTAAATCTAATAAAATCGAAAGGGGGCGGATTGTTCGAAAGGATCAATTTATTTATATAACCCGTTCCCCACAATACTCTTTCCCTTCCTAACTGGAAGCTGACAATTCCTTTTTCAAGCCGGACATATCCTTCGGTATACGGGAAATAATTAATTTTTGTATTATTAAAGGTATAGCTCTGCGCTACCCTTTGATCCAGTTCAGCAACATCCCGGTTATTAAAGACCGTACCATTCGATCCTAACAAATAAAAACCCAGCCATCCATCATAACTTCCCCTGAATATACCTCCGACATTTAGGAGAGAGCTGTTATTTTTGTAAAAGCTTGAATAAGTATATTTATATTCTCCAATAGGGTTGATATAAAAATTAATGTTTTTATCATTATAGCTGAATAAGTGCTTTTCAGAATCTGCAAATAAATTTTTAGAAAAATCAGATGGGAAATTATCAAAAATACCCGATGAAGCTGAACTGTCGGATCTACTTAAAGAATCCTCCTTTTCTTCATAAAAATCTAATTTCTTCTTCAATCTTTCAAGATATTCTCTGTCGGTTTTACTAATATTATCTTTACTTTTTTCAATCTGCTCCAAATCTTCCAAAACTTTTTTCCTGGAAAGGGGAAGAATTATATCACTATAATCTTTTAATATTCCCTGCACCTGCATTTGCTTTAAAAATGAATAGACAGGATTATTGGCCGGAACATTTTCAATCTGTGCAGTTAGACTGCCTGAACAAATGCAAATCAGAACAACTATAGAACAAATATTTGCAGGAAGAAAATTTATCTTTTTCATTTATCAATTTTAAATAAAAGTAATGAAAAATAATAGGATTGGAATGGGTAATGGCAAATGGAAAATGGGAACTGACAGAAAAATATCAAAATGAAGATCATTTCAACTGAAATCTGTATTAAAACCTTCAATATGTAAATAGAATATTGACTTTTGGTTCTTAACCGGAAATCTTTTGAGAAGATGAACCTTTGGATGTCTGAAGAGAAAGCGCCACAAGCTTGGAGCTTAATTCTTCCGGTTCAAAAATATCTGTCTCATAATTCGCCTGAAATGTAGGGACGTAATATTTAAATAGTTCAATCCAGTCTCTTTTTGTAGTACCGCCGTTCATGCTCGCAAATTCTCTTACCATTGATTCAATTGATTCGGCAGTATGCATGCAGACTAACCTTGCTTTAAATATTTTTTCATGAGATGTAGAGATAACCCCTTCTTCAGCGGTTAAGACTTCTTCAAATAATTTTTCACCTTCCCTGATGCCGGTAAACTCAATTTTTATATCTTTATCGGGAACAAGGTTATGAAGTAAAATAAGATCCCTTGCGAGATCAAGTATCTTAACCGGCTCACCCATATCCAGTACAAATACATCACCGCTTTTGCCGGTAGTTGCAGCCTGGAGAACTAAAGCAACGGCTTCAGGTATTGTCATAAAATATCTTTTCATTTCAGGATGTGTAATTGTAATCGGGCCGCCGTTCTTTAATTGTTCCATGAAAATCGGCAAAGCACTTCCCCTGCTTCCAATAACATTTCCGAATCTTACCGCAACAAAATTAGATGAACTCCTTTTTGCGGCACTGGTAACAATATATTCGGCTATTCTTTTGGAAACTCCCATTATGCTTGAAGGATTAACTGCCTTATCAGTTGAAATTAAAATAAAATTCTTAACTCCGTACATTATAGCGGAATTTGCAAGGTTGTAAGTCCCGATTATGTTTACCCGTACTGCTTCCTCAGGGAACTTTTCCATTACAGGGACATGCTTGTAAGCTGCAGCATGGAAAATAACATCGGGGAGAAAATCTTCAAAAATTTTGTCTACTTTATGCCTGTTAGAGATATCGCACAAATACATTTTCACTTTTGCAGATTTTTGTATTCTTGAAAGCTGTATTTCCAGATTGGAAAGGTCGCTTTCATTAATATCGAGTATAGCAATCTCTGCAGGTTCATAGTAAGTAACCTGTCTAGCAATTTCGGAACCGATCGAACCTGCAGCACCTGTTATCAATACGCGTTTATTTTGAATATAGCTTCTAATTTCTTTTGTATTAATTGAAACAGCCTGCCTGCCGATTAAATCGCTAAGATCAATATCCCTTATATCTTTTATTCCTACGCTAATCGAATTATAGATATCATTTACAGTTGATACTACTTTTACATCATTTACACCGCATTCCCTTGCAATATTTAATACTTTCCTATGAAACAAACGGTCAGCGGATAGAACTGAAATAAGTATTGATTCAATGTTATATTTTCTAATAATCTCCGGAAGCCTTGAGATCGGCCCCAAAACTCTAATACCCTGCAGATAGAGATGCTGCTTAGATGGATCATCATCAACAAACCCGATAGGATGAAATCTTCTAGTCTGGCTTCTGTTTATATCTCTTAAAAGCTGCTCACCGCTGCTGCCTGCTCCGACAATCAGGATTCTCTTAAGCTCAGGTTTAATAATACTTTGTCTCATTACTTCCAGATAAAGACGCTTGGAAATTTTGAAGCCCGAGGAGAAAAGAAAGCTGAGCACCAGATCTATTAATAAAATGCTCCTGGGGAAAGCATGGAAAGCGGGTATATTAAATCCGTATACAACAATAAATAAAATTCCATTGCTCAGTAAGCAGGCTTTCCCGATATTAGCCAGATCCTGAAGAGAAACAAACATCCATGAGATATCATACAATTTGAAAGATGAGAAGACAAGGAGTTTGATAACCAGGAAAAGGGGTATGGTTAAATACAAAAATGAAGTTATTGTCTCTCCGCCGTGAATCTCTGCTCTTACCAAAAATGCCAGGTAAACCGCAAAAGTAAAGGACACAGCATCAAGAAATAATAAAAGTAATTTGCGTTTTAAATTTGAAGGATAAAAAAACCAACCAGTAAATCTATTCATCGAATAAGCACCTTAAATGTAGAAAAAATTATTTTTATATCGGTTTTAAGATTGGCTTCGCTTAAATATTTTTTATAGAGCTGAATTTTTGCAGGCAATATTTTATTAAGATAGATTTTTTCATTATCGCCGGAATTTTTTAGAAGATCACTTTCATTTCTGAACTCAAGGGAAGCATAATCCGTAATTCCAGGTTTAACTTTAAGAATTTCGGAATAGTCATCTGTAAAACATTCAGCATATTTCAGCAATTCGGGTCTTGGACCTACTAAACTCATATTACCTATTAATACATTGAAAATTTGAGGAATCTCATCAATCTTAAATTTTCTTAAAAATTTTCCAATATCTGTTATACGGGAGTCGTTATAGGATGAAATGCCAGTCCCCATTTTTTCGGCATTTTTTACCATAGTCCGGAACTTAATAATTTTAAAAATTTTCCAATCCTTTCCGACTCTTTCCTGTAAGAAAAAAACCGGGTAACCAGAACTTATCAAAATAATAAGCGAAACAACAATTATCACAGGAAAAAACAATAGAATACCAATCATTGTTATTAAAATATCCAAAATTCTTTTAACAAAAAAATACATCTAATAAAGTGTTATATTCTCACATGGTAAAACAAAATTATCATAATTAGTAAATTTTACTAATAAGTTTGAATTATTTTGTAAATTTTTTCATCAAAGAATTAACATTATCAATAACTTGCTCAATCTGAGAAATTTTCATGCCAGGCCAAATTGGAAGAGTTATTAAACCCGGGTAAATAGATTCAGATACAGGATAGTCTTCAAGTTTTAAGTTAAAAGTTTTTTGATAATAAGGATGACGGTATAATGGTATAAAATGAACACTTGCACCGATTCCTTTTTCTTTTAATTCATCAATGAAACGTGATCTTGATATCTTAATCCCGTCAATATTTAATTCAACTGGATATAAATGATGAGATGAAATTCTATCTTCTTTAATATTATAAAGCCTGATTAATTCATTATCTTTAAAACCTTCATTATAAAGGTCAAAAATTTCTTTCCTTTTTGCCTGCATTTCATTTACTTTTTTTAATTGCGCCAATCCTAAGCCTGCCTGTATATCTGTAAAATTATATTTGAAGCCGGGAGCAATTACTTCATAATACCATGAACCTTCTTCAGTATATCTTTTCCATGCATCGTTATTTATTCCATGAAGGCGCATAATTGAACATCGTTTGGCAATTTCTTCATTATCGGTACATATCATTCCCCCCTCGCCGGTTGCTAATGTCTTAGTAGCATAAAAGCTGAAACAGGTGACATCACTTAACTGCCCGATAATTCTTCCTTTATAAAAAGAAGGCAGTGCATGAGCGGCGTCTTCAATTATATATAATTTATTTTTCTCAGCAATATCAATAATCTCATCCATATCACATGGCTGACCGCCGTAATGAACAGGGATAATTGCTTTTGTTTTTTCAGTAACTGCTTTTTCAATTTCAACGGGATCAATATTATAGGTATCTCTTTGCACATCAACTATAACTGGTTTTGCTTTAAAATAACAGACAATTTCTGCAGAAGCAGTAAAAGTAACTGAAGGTACAATCACTTCATCCCCGGCTTTTAGTCCAATAGCTTCCAATGAAAGGTGAGCGGCGGCCGTCCAAGAATTTACAGCAAGAGAATTTTTAGTGCCGATAAAAGATTTAAATTCATTTTCAAATTTTAAAGTTTTGGGACCTGCAGTCCACCATCCCGATTTAACAGCTTCGGTTACTTCGTTTATTTCATCGTCCGTTATGTATGGTCTGTGAAACGGGATAAAAGAATTTGCCATATTTTTAATTTATGCTTAAGAGTTATTGAATTATAATAGAGCCTTAGGAAATTCATATATCAAAATAACCTATAATTACCGAGCCTCTATTTAGAAAAGAATTATGCCAAAAGGGTTAATCTTCTATTAAACCTTTTTCTCTTGTTTTCTAAAATAATAAAAAATAATTAATCCGTTTAATAATTTAATTTTACCCATGGCGGAATATAGGAACTTCTTAAGAAAATTAACCACAGAGAAAGGAGAGAAGACTCAGAGATAACAGAGTTTATTTTCTTTCTCCCTGCGATCTCTGCGGCTCCTCTGTTATCTCTGCGGTAAAATGAGCATTGTAAAACGATTCCTTTTTAAGAATTAACCACAGAGGAAACAGAGAAGATCTCAGAGGTAACAGAGTTATTTTTTTATTCTCTGCGATCTCTGCGGAACCTCTGTTATCTCTGCGGTAAAAATATGTTGTAAACGATTTTTGTTTTATGTAACCGAATCGCATTGTTTTTGATTTGATTAATGAAGTAGTGTTTATTAAAAAAGCATTATTCAATTAAATCAAGGTTTTTCTGTAAAAATTCGATAACCTTGCGGTTATCAAGAATATCCGTTGGTAAATTAAGGATCTTTTGAGAAATTGTTTTAGCTATTGGAAAGGAGTCAATATCCAAATCCCATAAGTGGAAATTTTCTTTTACGGGATGAAGCGGAGAAAGGAACCAGTCTCCCAGAACAATTTTTTCTTTTAATGCAATATTATAAAACAATTCTCTATCTCTAACAATCAGCGGGTACTTTAGAAAAAGATGATTATCGAATAAATCTTCCGGTACATATATTTTATTTTTCGATTTAAGAAACCGGGTATATTCGGAAGCATTTTTTTTTCTAATTTTATTCAGCTTTTCTATTTTATTTAATTCTTTTATTCCAGTCTTTATTTGTACT
Organism: uncultured Bacteroidota bacterium; assembly: GCA_963782475.1. GTDB lineage: Bacteria > Bacteroidota > Ignavibacteria > Ignavibacteriales > Ignavibacteriaceae > CAVQBP01. The sequence continues at coordinate 1,049,001 of CAWAJW010000015.1, read as the reverse complement.
GAAGAAATATCCCTAAAAAAATTTTCAGGGATTTTAGTTCCTGTCAATTCATTTCCCTGTGAAGATCCGAGTATTAAATTATGTTTACTTAATAATCTGTATAGGTTTGTAAAAGCATGCTGTGTATTATCATTAATAAAATATCTCCTGAAAGCCAGCAGTAAATAAAGTAATAACATATTGGTGAAGCCTGGTTTTATCTTTTCTTTTTCAAGTTCTTTTATTTTTGGGATTAAACTTTCATTATTTATAATTAAAAATCCTCCGATACCTGTTGAAAAAGGTTTGTTCCATTGAGAAGAATAAAAAGCAGCATCGCAATATGAACCATTGGGTTCTCCATTATAAAAGCCGCCGAACCCGTGTGTACAATCTTCAATTGTAAGAAGATTATGTTTCTTTGCAATTTCTGTTAACTTTTCGATATTGGATGAAAGTCCAAAAGTATTTTGACAAATTATTACCTTAGTTTTTGCTGTTATTGCTTCTTCCAGCTTAGCTACATCCATATTGTAATTATCCGGCGAAATATCGACGTAGATTGGTTTTGCATTTAAATACTTAACGGCATTTGGAACAACAACACAAGTAAAAGCCGGGAGAATAATTTCATGGCCATTTTTTATTCCCATGGCTTTGAGAACTGCATAAAGAGCAACTCTCCCCTTCCAGTAGAGAAAGACGTTCTCAGGTTCACAATTAAGAATTGATGCTATTGATTCTTTATATTTTCTCTCGTTCATTGCGTATTTATGTACCACAGATCAAACGCATTGTTAGATGGTACAATAATCTGTGTGTAATTTTATTTTTACAATTTTATTTTCTGTGCGGTATTCTATTTTTACAATTTCGTTATCGCACAGATTTCAATACCCAAAGCTGACTGTATAATCTGTGCTACATAATAATATGTGCTACAAAGGTTCAATATTAATCATTCACTTCCGGCTTAGTAAATAGTCGATCCTGAACAGACCAATAAAAGAGCCGAAACCATAAGATAAATGAAGCACGATGAATGTCCACATAATTAAATAAAATGATGAACTTTTATCTTTAATTCTTAGACTAACCAAAAGCAAAGTTAAAAGATATACTGCAAAACTTAGTGCAGCGACAATGCCTAAAGGAGGAAACCAAATCATAAGTAATAATGGAGCAATTAAGGATAAAAAAAATATCAACGGGATAAAATGGCGGAGACTAATTGAGCTGAACTGCTTGGTTATATAAACCGTTAAAATATTCCATAATCCGTTTCCAAAATTGTTTTTTGCTAAACCGGTAAATGTCTCACGTGCAAAGTATTTGCAGAACAAATCGGGGAGTAAAAATATTTTTCCGTTATTCCTTTTCAACCTTTTATTTAGTTCTATATCCTGATTTCTTGTAAGTCTTGTATCATATAAACCAATTTTTTCAAATACCTTTTTTTTATAACAGCCGAACGGGACAGTATCGACTTCTTTAATTTCTTCAATGCCGGTTCTAAAATAGGAATTTCCCACTCCGAACCTGCTGCTTAAAACTTTCTTTATTGAATTTGATTTAGGGTTCTTGCTTTTTACATCTGTCACACAGACTGCGCCGATATTATCGGCATTTAATTTTTTACTCCATTTAATTAATTCAGAAAAATAATTATCCGGGATTTCACTGTGTGTATCGAGCCTTATTATATATTCTCCGGAAGATTTGCTGATACCTAAATTCATTGCGTAAGGGACTGTAATTTTCTCATTGTTTAATAGATGAATAAAGCCGTATTTATTTAAATATGCATCTATTATTTTCCTGGTTGAATCCTTACTATTACCATCAATTACGAAAACCTCAATGTCTTCTTTTGGATAATCATTGCTTATTACTGAATTGAGACAGCTTTCTATATATCGTTCTTCATTTCTGCACGGAATTACTACTGTTATCATTGGGTTAATTCACAATAAATATTTTCCTTCATTATTTTTTCGCAAAGAAAATAAACTGACCGCAAAATAGAAGTTTGATTTCATTTAATTTAGAATGTGAAATTCTAAAAATCTTACCTATTAAAGAAATAAGAAAATTTAAAGGAGATTCAATTCTCCAGAAAATATTAAACATAGTCAAATCTCTTAATCCTCTCCTAATTATCAGCGTTAAAGAATCAATACTAGGCCTTATTTCAAGCAATTTAAGTTTTGCTTCTTCGATTAAATTACTAAAACCATATGGTGTAAAATTCCAATAGCTCAGAGAATGATATGGTTCAAGTTGAGAAGTAGAACCGATAAAATATCCTCCTGCCTTCAATACTCTTTTTACTTCGTTCAATAATTTCTGGGGATATCTAACATGTTCAAGTACCTGCTTACAATATATTAAATCAAAATAATCATTGGGAAAAGGAATATCAATTCCATTGAATGTAAAAAATTTCTCATGATTTTCTTTCCGCTTTTTAACCTCCGGAGAATTTTCAATATAAGTCCGGACCAATCAATCTTATTATTAAGGTTCATGAAATAATCAAATGATTCGCCCAGTCCGCACCCTAAATCTAAAACAATTAATTTTTTATCTGATTCTTTGATCTTTAATATTTTTTCCAGGTAATAATCAATTTGGACTTGTCTGGAATGATCTTTAGGAATATAATTTATGCTAGTTTCCTTCATTAAAATTATTAAATAAACTGTTTATAAATCTTTATCATTTCCCCAACATTTTCTTCCCAATTAAAAAATTGGCCGACATTTTCTCTTCCGGCAATACCAATTTCGTCTCTTAATTTTTTATTTTCAATTAATTTTATAATTACACCGGCAGTCTGCTGAATATTTTTTCTCTTAACGATATATCCAGTTACACCATTTTCTACAACTTCAGTAAATCCGTTACATTTGAAACTACAACCGGTTTCTCACAAGCAGAGGCCTCCAAAACCGCGACACCGAAACTTTCACTATCCACTATCGACAATGCCGAATATATATCAATCATATTATGATATTTGGGAATCTCTTCAGGTACAATAAATCCTGTAAAAATAACATCATTTTCCAGTTCTAATTCCTTTACTAATGTTTTTAAATATTTCCTCAAGACTTCCGCTTCCCACAATTAAAAACTTTAAACTTATTACCTGGAATTTCTCTTTAACTAATCTAAAAGTTCTAATTAAGTATTCAATACCGTATTTTTTTTCAAGTGTTTTAACTGTTCCAATTACAATATCCTCTTTGTTAAATAATCGAATCGACTTTCATTGGTTTAAATTTATTAGTATCTATTCCGAAGGGAATTACTTCTATCTCTTTGTTTGTAAATTTTTTTGTTTGATCTGCCATTACATGACTTGTTGATAAAATCTTGTCTGCTTTTTTAAGCTGAATTCAATCAATTTTCTATGAAATATATTTTTTGGGGACATAATAAATATCTGTCCCCCATGACAGAAATAAAATAAGGGTGAAATCCTGTTAATGCTCCCAATAAACCATAACTCGATACATAATGAGCATGTAGTATATCCGGTTTAACTCTTTTAATAAAATTTTTTAATTTTTTAAGAAGCCAGATAAATAACTTTGGAAAATGAACCGTCTATATTGCTTTGAAGGCTTTGGGATATCGAAATATTTCAATCTTTATATTTTATTTAATAATTTTTATCAAATTTATTTAAACCAAATAGAAAGACTCTCTATTCCCTTTTCACTTAAAGAATTAACCCATTTAATTGTATGATAATTATAACCGGATTTGCCAGGATTAAGAATTTTCATTCGTGCAAAAATTTATTTTTTTTGAGATCAGTAAATTTTTTTCTGAAATTGTTTCAAATTATGGAATTTGATACAGATAAATCAATATTATAAAAATTAACCAGAAAGGGAGATCCGATTGCAAGTGTTCCATAGCTAATCAAGTTTCCCCATTCAAAAAATCCCCTAACAAATAATCCAATACCTGCAGCAGTAATCCCTAGCTTAACCAATAATATTCTTTATTTAAATTTTTAAATTTCTTTATAGTTTTAACTCCAATATTTATAAAAACATAAGGGAAAAAAAGCGAAGTAAAAAATCCAAGTATCCCCAAATCCGTTAAGGAAAGAATAAATAGAAACTTATGTGCCTGACCAAATTCAATCTGGTCAATATGAATGGAATATATTGCTCTGCAGCCAGATCCAAGCATAAAAGGAAGATCTCTGTATAAATTTCAAATTTGGTAGCTGCAGGACCAGCACCAAAATTGCATTATTCTTAACAATCTTTAAAACAATCTCCCATATCCAGTTTCTGCCGGAGGTTAATCTTTCTACTCTGAAATAAATATCAATATAACTACTAAAGGGCTGAATAAATAAAAACGGAACTAAAACTGCTATGGTGATAAAAAGACCGATAGAATATTTTTTTATTATAAAAATATAATAAAATAAGAGAACTTATCGCTGTTGATAAAATTGCAGCACGAGAATTTGTGATTATCAGTCCCGGCAATATAGACTCCTATAAAAAAAGCAGAATATATTTTCTCTTCTTTATTGCCTTTATTAAGTAAAAAAATAACTAAGCAATATTGAAATTATTATAATAAAAAATGAACCGATATTGCCATTTACATTTAACATAGCTGTCCTTTACCTTTAAAAGTTCATTTACATTGAATTCGATCAGACTGAAATTGTTTTGGGCAAAATTGTAAAAAACATTGCAAAGTAAATTAAACCGGTAATAAACATAGCAAATAAATAAAGACTAATATCACTCGTATTTATTTAAATAACCCGAAAACGCAATAAACTATTACTAGGAAAAGAGTAAGTCTTGCAATTTCATTGATACCTAGTAAAACATAATTTGAAAATATTGTTGAAATAATCATTGCCAGATATAAAAGCAAAATTAAAAGAGAGACTTGTTTTGGTACTCTTGGATATGCAGAAAAATTTAAATCCGTATTCCTTGGCAAATAAATAAAAAAGGATTAAGATAAAACATACTTGGACAATAGTTCTTAGTTCAATACTTATAGTGCTTGTTAGTGCAAGGAATGAAATAATTGCATAAAAGATAAGAACTTTTTCTCCATAAATTAATCCAGGTATAATAAGATAGAGGAATAAAGATTATATATAAACTTAATTGTAACATTAACAATGACGGGATTCCAATGAGAAGAGCTAAAATTATAGCTTTTAAAAATTACCAATTGCAATTAAATTCAGCTGATTACCGGTTCTTATCATCTGCAACTTCTGCTTTGGGTCTTAAATCTATTCTATTTAAAAATGGATTCAGCTTCTGCAACACTTCTTCTACAGTTAAAAGGTTCATACATTCGAAAGAAGGGCAACCGTTTCTTCCGGCGTCAGTAAAGCAATACTGCTTATTTTCCTCAGGTGAGCATTCAATTATCTTTTGAATATATTCATGATGTTCTCCGAAAGGGACTGAATAAGCCGGGTTAGTAGGCCCGTAAATTGAAAAAGTCGGAACACCAAGCAGGCTTGCAATATAAACCGGCCCGGAATCATTTGAAATAATTACTGAACATTTTTTAAGTTCATTAATTAGATCTTCTACAGTCTTAGTTGTAATTACCCGGATATTTAATTCTTTAAGTTCATCTTGAGTCATGTTTGAGATCATATCTTTTTTCGCTATAAAGGCAACTTCATAATTATTAGATAAGACTCCGCCAAGCTTGATAAATTTTCCGAAATTCCATTCCTTAGCCTTCCATCCGGCAAAGGGGTGAATCAATATTTTACCCTTTTTATTTCCCTTATAATTAAACCGGTAAAGTTCATTGCTTCTTTCGACAGGAAACGCAAGTTTAACAATATCAAGATATGTATCAATTAAATGTGGAACTTTTCTTTTAGGAGTATACCGGTTATAAATGTTTTTGAAGATTCGATCATTCATACCGATTATTTCCAAAGCCGTCGAATTAAATATAATTGATGCGGAAGTTATATCACCCGTCAAATCATATATAATTTCAGGACTATTCTCCTTTAAAATTTTTCTAATTCCGGATGATGCAATTCTATTTCCAAAGTTAAAATCATTTTTATTTAAAGTGATTATCTTTTCATTAAAAACAAGTTTGTAAATTGTCTCGGATTCGGGGAAGCAAAATATAATTTTATTATAGTTGTTATAATGCTCCAATATTTTACCGACAGCAGGTATTGTAAAGACAGTATCCCCCAGCCTGCGTAAAGAAATTATGATCAGGTTCCCCTCTTTTTTTCTAAACAAATTAATTGATTTCCTTAACAGGAGAAAGAACAAATCAAAAAAGAGAATTAAAATTCTTCCAAGCCTTGAATTTTCAATTCTTGCCGGTAAATCACCCTTTGCCGCGTCTTTTTTACTTACCTGTTCCAAGCAATATCTCAATTTTCATATAGTTAATTAAATTAAAATAATTTTAAGCTATTCTCCAGCATATTTCTTTTACATCATTTATCTCTTTTTTACGGCGAAAATAAACCAGGCAAAACCTGTGATATCCCATATACCAAAACCGGATAAGCTCTCTCCTTTGATGATTTTTTTTAAAATGAAATAAGGAGAAAATAATATCCCTACTTTATCTCTTCTTATTCCGGCTTTAATAATTTTAATATCATATTTTATAAGGACATTTGCAACGTCAATCAAATTGTAAAGTTTCTTATGAGTTTCATCATCGCAAAAGTTTAACGTACCTGGCTGGCTGGGCAGTGATAACGATCTCACAGAGGGAGTCTCTATATAAATTCGTCCCCCCTTTTTTAACTTTTTTGAAATGATTTCAACTACTTCAATCCCATTGATTAAATGTTCGATTACATGACTCATTATAACTACATCAAAAAAGTTATCAGGTACTTCTTTGAGTGAATCAGTTTCCAGATCAAGCTTGTAAAATTTTGTCATTAATTTAAAGTCAGCTTCATCATTATTATATATATCTTTATCCAGGCCATAATACCTGCATTCGGGAAAATATTTTTTCGTTACTGAAGGAGAATGATTACCGCATCCTATATCAAGAATGAAAAATTCCTTGTTTTTATAAAACTTATATATGCTTCTCAATGATACAGGCATTTTCAAATATTTTACTAGGTTCATTATAATATGCAGATAAATTTTAGATTATTAATTTATTCCCTGTCTGAATATGTCTTTAAATTTCTGGTATTCTGATGTTTTAATTAGATATAGATTAATTAGATAAAGTAACAAAAACAAAAATACCGATATAAAAAATTTATATAATCCGCCAAGGACAAATAATGAGATTAATATTTCTACCGATAAAATTGATACAAGGGAATTAACTGAAAAGAAAATAATGTTAAATAAAAATTTTCCGGTTACTCTAAATTTTAATCTGTGTATAATAACAAAATATGCGCCCAGACTTAAAAAGATATAACTTATTGCTGTAGAGGTTGCTAATCCCTCCTGCTGATAATTCCCAACCAGATAAAAATTTAAGACTACTTTTAATAAAAATACACCTGCCGCAATTATCAATAATTGCTTAATCAGCCTCGCACCGTATATAAGCTTATTTACTATGGCATAAGATGCATAAAAAATTAAGCTGACTGCATAAACCCTGAGTAATTTATACGTCATTAATGTATCGCGGCTTGTAAATTTACCCCTTTCATACATCAGTTTAATCAAGTCATTACCGTAGTAAATAAAGACAAATGCAATGGGAATAAAAATTAAAAGGTTCATGCTTATCCCATTAATAAAATGTCTTTCAAGTGATTCATTATCCTTACTGTTAAAAGCCATTGTAAACTGCGGAAATATTGCGGTCGATAAAGCAATAGAAAAGATTGAAATCGGTAATCCAAAAAGGACGGAAGAGTAGTTTAAAGAAGCAATCCCCCCCGGTTCAACACTTTTATAAAAATATCTGTCAATCAAAGTATACAGCTGGTTTATTATTTCAATTAGAACTATGAAAAAAAAGAAATGATTGGAGAGCCAGGATTTTGATGTTTGAAAAGCAAATCTTTTAATTTTGAAATTTTCTCTTTTTGATGCGACTGCAAATAAATATAAAAACTGAATAATTGATCCTATTAAATACCCCAGCGGGATTGCAAAAACGCCCAATACATTATCAAAGAAATAGACAAGAAATATTATAAATATATTCTGAAAAAGTGCGGAAATTGCCGGGTTCTTAAAATCAAACTCTGCCTGAAGAAATGAAGTTAATATTGAATAGACAGCATTAAACGGAATAGTTGCTAAAAAAATTGTGAATATTTTTGAAGCAAGAGCCTTTAATTCTTCACCGGCGCCGGGTAAATATGTATTTATTATGAAAGGTGTAAATAAGTAGAGTAGAAGGGTAAGAAGCAGAGAGGATATTAAAAAAAGCCAGAAACTGCTGTTTATAAAATTTGTGTTGTTTCCCTGACCGCTTCTGCTTTCTTTATGATATACTGGGATAAAATAATTCTGCGCTAAGAAATAAACAGCTGTATTGATTATGAGAGGTATTGCAGCACCGATCAGATAAATATCAAAATTTGTTTCCAGCCCAAAGCTGTTTGCATAAACAATTTCCCTGAAAAAGCCGAAGCCCTTGCTTAACAGTCCTACCGAGGTGATTAAGATCGAAGCACCGGCAATTGTTGAAGTGAATTTTTTAGACATGAGAGTTCGTAGGTTCTGAAAGCTTGATGCTGAATATTTGATACTTGCTTCTAGATACCGGATACCTAATGCTGGATTCCCGATTGAAATAATATAAGAATCCATTAGTTCCTAAAAAGGAATGGTTTTGCCAGTAAATATTTAAGTTTTCTTTTTTATAATTACCGGGAGCTCTTAAAAAGATTAGACGTAAGATTTCTCCCCCGGCTGCAGCAGGTTGACAAAATGAGCCGGGGTCGAAATGACAACCGCTATTTTGATATAAGCCTGTCCGGTATAGAGTGCTCAGCATCCAGTTTATCTCACAGGTATGATAAAGAGTATCAAGCATCAAGTATTGATTATGTAGGATCAAGATTTTATCACTGATTTAAAATAATCGACTGTTATTTTTAATCCTTCTTTCCTATCCACTTTCGGTTCCCAGCCGAGTTTTGTTCTTGCTTTGGTTATATCCGGCTGACGGATTTTCGGATCATCTTCGGGCAAATCTTTATAAATAATTTTACTTTTAGTATCAATTAAATTTAATACCTCTTCGGCAAACTGCTTTATTGTTATTTCCGACGGATTGCCGATATTAACCGGCTCTTTTTCATTTGACATAAGTAATTTAAAAATTCCATCTACAAGATCGGAAACAAAACAGAAGCTCCTGGTTTGAGAGCCGTCTCCGAAAACAGTTAAATCTTCTCCTCGTAAAGCTTGTCCTACAAAAGCAGGCAATGCTCTTCCGTCATCGAGTCTCATTCTTGGTCCATATGTATTAAATATTCTTACAATCCGTGTTTCAATTCCATGAAATCTTTGATAAGCCATTGTCATTGCCTCGGCAAATCGTTTGGCTTCATCGTATACTCCTCTCGGACCAATGGGGTTAACATTTCCCCAGTAATCCTCATTTTGAGGATGGATAGCAGGATCCCCGTAAACTTCCGAGGTTGAAGCAAGTAAAAAACGGGATCTCTTTTCTTTCGCCAAGTCCGAGTGCTTTATGAGTTCCCAGAGAACCGACTTTCAATGTTTGAATTGGAAATTTCAAGTAATCAATCGGGCTGGCGGGTGAAGCAAAATGGAGAATATAATCTATTCTTCCCGGTAAATAAATGTAGTTTGTTATATCATGTTTAACAAACTTAAAATCCTCGTTATTAATCAGGTGTGCAATATTATTTGTATTTCCTGTAATCAGATTATCAACGCAAATGACATTAAATCCTTCAGCTAAAAGTCTATCACAAAGATGAGAACCCAAAAATCCGGCACCTCCGGTTACTACTGCAGTATGTTTATACATTCTCTTCCTTTTTATTTTTATTATTTCTAATCAGGTAGATTTCCCTATCCTTCACAACAAAAATTAAGCTTGAACAAAAGAATACAAATATACCTCCCAGTATTGCTGCAAATACAATTCTCGGACTGGAAGATTTTAACGGCGGAATAGCTTCATCAAGAATTTCCACGGTAGGCAGATCTTTATTCTCCTGTATCTTCTCTTTATAATACTGCTGCTGAAGCATAGTATAAACTTCGTTCTGTATCTTCACTTCCCTTAAAAGGTTCGCTAATTGTTTTCCAAGTTCAGGAACTTCTTTAAAAGCTACCAGGTAATCCTGGCTTCCCATTTCCATTTTGTTATACTGTTCCTGAAGGTTATTCAATTTATTTTTTAATGCTAAAAGAGATTTATTATCTTCCCTGAGATTCGGTTCCAGCAATCCCAGCTCCACTTCGGTTTTCATAATTTCAGCTTTTAATTTTGCCGCGGCATCGATAGCAGCATTTACCTGTTCAGGTAATGAAACTGCTTTATTTGATTTCTGAAACACCATCAGCATATTTTCAACTGAATCAAGCTTTATTTTGGTCTTTTGAATCTCTCCTTCAATATAGACCCTGGCTTTCTTAGCTTTAGAAGATAATTTTTCCCTATTAATTTTATCTAAGCCTTCAACAAAACTGTTCGATATCCTGGCTGCAAGATTACGTACAGAATCTTTATTCGAAAATATGGGAAAGAAAGGAGTAGACAATTCCGATGTAAGCTTTATAATCCCTTCTTTAGTCACTTCTACGGCAATATGATTTTCTAATTTACCTGCAGCTTTGTAAATATTTTCAGTGTTAAAATAATTTGTCAGATTTAACTTTTTCACAACATAAACAGAAGCTGTTCTGCTTTCTAAAATCTGCTGGTACAGCTGTGAATTGGCGCTGCCTGTTCCTGCAGTAAGTAAACTTGAAAAATCCTGCGTACTTAATAAAGAGCTAAGACCGGACATCTCATTATTTTTTTCTGGCGGAAGAAGAGTAACTGTTGAGTCGTATGTAACCGGGTAAACAAAAATCAAAATTAATAAAATAATTAAAACAGCAATTGCAGTAATCTTTAGTATTGAATTCCTATTAAAAATTATAATATTAAGAATATCGTGATAGCTCAATTTAATTATTTCCTTGTAGCAATTATTACAGCAACAGTTGCCGCAATTATAGATGCAACCTGTCCCAAAATTGTAAGTGAAGAAGTAAAAACATCCCAGAATTTCGGGCCGGGAGGTGTTTCCGGGATCCATATTGTATCCCCTGTTTCAAGAGAATCCACATCATCGGCATCGACCCATTCGCCGGTATTCGCTTTAATTACACGGACATCCCCCTTCTCGGCTCTCCATCCGAAACCGCCGGCTAGCTGGATATAATCATCAACCGTAAGCTTCGGATTATAAATTATATTGCCCGGGTTTACTACCTGTCCCAGGAGTATTACATAATTTCTTGCTTCGGGAACTGCTATACTGTCTCCTTTTTTTAAAAGAACATTTTCTCTTAAGTCCCCTTTATTAAATAATTCGACAAAATCGACTACAACTCTTCCAATCCTTTGCCTTGATTTTGCCTTTAGATAATTATATTCGTCATCAGACATATCTGCTCTTGGAAGATTCTTTAACCTGTCGTATTCCGGGTCATCAACTTTAGTCCCTTCCGTTCGAGTTAAAGATGCGTCTGCAAGAGAAGCTTCCTTTCTAAATCCGCCTGCTTCATTAATTACATCAACCAGAGTAGTTTGGTTCTCTACAATTTTATAATAGCCGGGATATTTTACATACCCTTTTATTTTAACAAATTTCTCACTGTAATAATCAGGTATGGCTCTTACAAGAATTTTATCTTTGTTTTTTAGTAATATTTGTTCTGACATTAGTGCATCATAAGTATAATACCTGCTGATTTCACTTTTACCATCAGGCTGAAAACTAACAACTTCAATCGTATCTGTCTTTGCATCATTTAAAAGACCGCCGCTTACTTTTATGAAATCGGCTATTGTTTCTCCATCTACAAATTCATAAATGCCCGGGAATTTCACTTCCCCTGCTATTGAAATAGTATTATCGACTTTATCGACTAAAACGATATCACCATCCATTAGAAGGGGATTATCGTTTTCTTCTCCGAGTCTTATGAAAGAAAGGAGATCATACTTTTTCCGGGTGCTGTCTTTTCTAATAATTTTAATATTTCTATAGTCTGCAGTTTTATTTAATCCATTTGAGCTGCTGATCAAATCCATAAGCCTGGAATTACCTTTAAGTATAAAAGAGGAAGGCTTCATAACATCTCCAACTAATGAGACTTTAATTTTCCTTATATTAGTTAGAGAAATAAAGACATCAACATTTTTATAATATCTATTTATTGCGTCAAGAATTTTCGCTTTTGCATTTGTTAAGGTTGTATTTTTCAGGTCTATCCCGCCAACTTTCGGAATATATAAAATTCCGTCATGATTAATTCTAACAGTAAGCGGAATCTCTTCCAGACCATTAATAGATATGAACATTTTATCACCCGGTCCAACGACATATTCATCCGGGTCGATACTTTCATTATCTTCTTCGGTTAAATTTTGTTTTAAAAAAAGTGAATCGCTTGAAATAGTTCTTTCTTTATAATTAGGCAGCATTTTCCCCGTGTAATTTTGTATCTGCGATTTAGTAAATGGAGATAAAAAAAAGAAGAATAATATTACCAGGGAAAAAGTAATTTTATCTAAATTATTATGTGAAAGATGTAAGTTTAAATTCGTCTGAAATATTTTCATTAAAGAAAAGGGAAAAAATTAAAGAATTTGAATTAAAAATTAAAAAATATCATAGTCACATCAAATTCTTAAGTTAATTCTTCTCAGGGCAAAAGTGCTTACCAGAATTCCCAGCACTGGACCTATTAATACCATTACCGCCAAATATAAATGAATCGAATCAAAATACAGATTGAATGCTATAAGATTTCCGAAGTAGGATAATATCACCAGGAAAATTCCTAATGCTAATATACCTGCCAAAAAGCCTATGAAGATCCCATTTATAATTACAGGCATCTTAATCATTGATAATTTAGCTCCTACTAATTTCATAGTTTCAAATTCTTCCTGCTTCAAGCTGATAACCAATTTCACAGTGCTGAATACAATATAGAGAGAAATAATAAATAAAACCGCAGTAATTATGAAAACATATTTTTTTATACTGTCGACAAAAGAAAGGACTTTATCTGCAAATTTGTACTGGTAAACAATGTCATCCACGCCATTTATTTTAGAGAGTTCGGCAACTATTTTATCTATTGATTCTTTCTTAACGAAATCTTCTTTCAAAGTAATCGAATATGAAACCGGCAGCGGATTATAATCAAGGATATTTCTAAAATCTTCCCCGGTATCTTTGATGAAGCTTTCTGCAGCTTCATCTTTATTAATGAATTTAACTGAATTTATATATTCTTTACTATCTAAAATTTTCCCGATTCTTTCTATTGAACTTTTTGAGACCGAATCTTTTAGAAAAATATTTATGTTCAGCTTTTCCTTTAAATTAGTTTGAAACCTGCTGGAAAGCTGGATCAAAATAATTGAAGCTACTATAAGGAGAACCGAAATGCTTGTTGAAATTAAGGGAAAGAATAAAGGATGATTTTGCCCTGCCGATAGATTTGAATGCTTCTTTAAACCAAAAGATAATCATATGCTTTTTATTTTATCCTTTTTCAAAAATTAGATTCATCTGTCCACCGGGTAATTTTCCATTTTTGAGTATCAGGATTCTTTCTTAATGAAAGATTAACCCTGCCGTCAACTCTTAAGATATCAATAGAACTTAGAGTAACAGTTAAATTGAATCCTCTTACAATTGTAGCCGTTAATGAATCTTCACTTGATAAATAAATATTATTCCAAATAAGATCCAGCCTCTGTGAATTTTGAAATAAACCGTAAGTTGTTTTCATCTCTTCATCTCTTCCCCAGGAAACATCATAATTTAAGTCATAATCCCTGTATGTAAAAATAAAATCCTGGCTGATTAACTGTCCATAAATCAATGTATCTTTAAATGTATATGCATATTGAAAATTCTTAAAAACACCGTCAAGTGTTTTAAGATCCGAAATTGCAGATGAAGCATTCCCTTCCGATGTATCATAAGTCGGTGAGAATGGATTTTTACACCCTGTAAAGACTAAAACCAGCAAAAAGATAAAGACAAATTTATTGTAAAAGACTCTCAATTTGCAAGACTTCCTTTTAAATCGCTCCAGCTGAGGTTTGCATTATTAGTTTTAATATCCTGCCAGGAATAAATGCTCCAAACCGATCTTGAATCTCTCACCATTTTAAAAGTTAAAGTCCCTTCATAAATTACAGGTGTAATATCAGAATTTGAATTGACAAAAGGTAAATTCAATGAATAAGATGCTGTATAAAATGTACTGTCGCCGAAATTATTTCTTGTACTTTCATTTAAAGTTAAAACTATTTGGCTATTAGGATTAACTTTAACCGACATATTTGTAAAATACTGCTCTTCATTTCTTTTGTCCCAATCTATTAACGTTGGGTAAGTTGAAACCGCCTGGTTTGAAGGGATGAAATGAAATTTCTTGCTTGTAAAAGAAGTATCGGATAAACATGCTATATAATTAGTAACATCTTTATCTTTCAGCGCGTTAATTAAATTTTGGATAAGGTAATCCTCGGTAATTGCAGGTACAAAATCGGATTTAGGCTGGGTAGGCTGTTCAGCGCTTCTTGTATTAAAAATATCACACCCGGATACAATAACACAAAAGATTATTAATATTGACAATTTCTTAAAGAAATTGTTATTGTAAAAAGGCTCGTTCAATAAATTTTTTTTTGATAATATAAAAATTATTACTCACATTAGGTGAAACCATGAAAGTTACTTTTAAAACCTTCAAGGTTACCAGTTTAGGAAACCATCGAGGTCAAAATCAGTGACCTCGAAGGTTTTCATCATAATGTAAATTATTATTTCCTGGCAATAATAATTATTCTAGGTGAAGTTTCTAAGTCAAAAGTTCTGCCTCTAATTCCTCCGAATATTTTTTGAACCTTGAAACCTCTTTTTTCAATTTCATTCATCAATTCATCTTTACTGTACATTCTAACCGATTCCATGAAATGTCTTTCAGTATTATTATTTAATATAGTAATTTTTTTTATTACCCTGTTCCCTTCAATCTTCCTTTCCTGGATAATTTTATGATGACCAATATAGTCTTCCGACCTGGGAATAATATTCTTTTCGATAAAATTTTTATTGAAATAATCGAGAATAAAATATCCGTTATCATTCAAAAAGTAAAATGCCCTTCCAAATAATTTATAATTTTCTTTATCGTCCTGAAAATAGCCGAAGCTTGTAAAAAGGTTAACTACCAGCTCAAATTTAGGTTTAATACATAAATTGCGTAAATCGGCTTCAATGAAATTTACATTAACACTGGATTTTACAGCGCTGTCAAAAGCAACCTTCAAAAGGTTTTTACTTAAATCGACTGCAGATACTTTATATCCTTTTTGTGCAAATAAAATGGAATGCCTTCCCGGGCCGCAGGCCAAATCAAGCACTTTGCTGTTTCGGGGAATATCAATATTTTCTAAAATTAATTCTACAAGCTCTTTTGCGTCTTCTTCATTGCGGTGCTTGTATACATTTAAATATTCTTCAGTATTAAACCAGTCCTCGAACCACGCTTTCATTATAACTCTTGCAATTCATTGGAAATATTATATTTAGCGTAAAAATTATGCCAGTGTTGTTAATTCAGTAAAAAAGTCTCTATTGAATTTTTATATCAGACAATATGAATTATTTATCATGTTTTGAATTCAAAATCCGTATATTATTAAGATTAGATGCGCATTGATTCCCATTTACCCGGGGCTGTATTGGAATTTTCTTAAATTTAACAAAAAAATCTCCCACTAATAAAAATATTGTTGCAAGATAAAGGAGGATAATTCAGAGAAAAGAAAAAATTCTAAAGAAGAGCTGATTGCCAATCACCGGAAAAACAGTTTGCATTAAACAACAATCAATAAACAACAAAAACTGCAAGCTGTACACTAACTAAAGTTCGATTCTCCCTGTAACAGCTCTGCTTATAGTTGCTTCATCGGCAAACTCCAGATCACCGCCAATAGGCAATCCCCTTGCAATTCGCGAAACCTTAATTCCTAACGGTTTAATTAATTTAGCAAGATATAACGAAGTAGCTTCGCCTTCAGTATCCGGGTTAAGAGCAAGAATAACTTCCTTTATTTCTTCAGATTCAAATCTTTTTAATAATTCCTTAATTTTTAAAGATTCCGGATCAATACCTGATAATGGGGATAAAACTCCGCCGAGCACATGATATTTGCCGTTAAATTCATGAGTTTTTTCAATTGCAAAAACATCACTGGCTTCTTCAACAATACAAATAATCGAACCGTCTCTTTTAGGGCTTTTACAGATTTCGCATAATTCTTCAACTGAAATATTAAAACATCTGGAACAAAAACGCAGTTTGGTCTTTAATTCATGAATTGATTTAACAAGGTTTTCAACTGATTGGAGATCACTTTTTAAAATATATAATGCAAGTCTTTGAGCAGTTTTTTTCCCAATGCTCGGGAGTTTACTTAATTCCTCAATTGCACTTTGAAGCGGTTCAGCTATTTGCAATTCTATAAACCCGGAATATTTAATCCTGGCGGAATCATTCCTTTAGTGACTTTTGCCATTTCTTCTTCTGCAAGCTTCCCGGCAGACTGCAAAGCTTTGTTAACAGCAGCAACAACCAAATCTTCCAGTATATCCTTTTCTTCGGCTTTTATGACTTGTGGGTCAATTTCGACAGAAATTATCTCTTTATTCCCATTTGCAGTAGCTTTTATCATTCCGCCGCCTGCTTCTTCTGAAACCGTCAAATTTCCCAGTTCATTCTGCACTTTCTGCATTTCCGCCTGCATTTTTTGAACCTGCTTCAGCATTCCCTGCATTCCGCCTTTCATCCATTTCCTCCTGTATATTTTTGATTTTTTTTTGAAAAACTATTTTAATTTTTGTGTAAATATAATATATTGATTTGACTTTGTATACTTAATTTTCATAATTTCTTAGTTTAAAATTACTTAAAGTGAACATTGACAACAACATTTAACAATAACCGGACTCTATACGAGGAACTTCAGAAAAAAGAATTGCCCATAGATAATTCTGAGTATGTTGTAGAAGAATACACCGATTATTTTCAGGATGGAAATTCAAAGAAAATTAAAAGTAAAGATATTGGAGAAAAATTTGCATCAATAAATGCTTTCTTTTTTGATTATTTGAAGGAATATCATATCCCGGCGGCTTTTGTTAAAAATATTGATAAGAATCATTTAAAATTCATAAAATATGAAAGATTTCCTTTCTTTGTTAAAATACTGAATGTTGCAGATAGAAGAACCTCTAAAATTTTTGGTGATAAGGAAGGAAAACCCCTTGTAATTCCTTTATATGAATTTCATTTTGGTGACGGGAAGGATACTTTAATTTCGGAAAGTCATTTAATCTCTTACAATCTCTGCACCAATGATGATTTAAGATTAATAACCCGGATATGTTCAAAAATTAATGCTGTCTTAAAATCTTTCTTCGAGAGAAGGAACCTTTTGTTTGCCGAAGCCTCCTGTAATTTCGGCAAAAACAATGAAAAAATTTATCTAATAGATGATTTCACTCCTAAAAGCTTAAAAGTGCTGCCTCTTAATAATGAAGATAAATGGAGTGACCCTTATAAGCTCACAACATCAGCTCAAATTAAAAATTATACTAACCAAATTTATAATTTGATGAGTGTTCAATAGATGCTTACTAAATATGGATATTCTACTTTAGGAATAATTTCAGTTCTGGCATTTATTTTAATCTCCTCAAGTTTTTTTTTCAACAACGGTTATTTAAAAGCAATTTTAATTATCTTTCCGGCACTTTTTTTACTTTTTTCTATAAATTTTTTTCGGGATCCGGACAGAACTCCGCCTGCTGAAGATAATGTTGTAGTTTCACCGGCAGACGGTAAAGTGCTTTTTGTAAAGGAAGTTGAAGATAATAAATTTATAAATGGGAAAGCCAAGCAGGTTTCTATTTTCATGTCTCCTTTAGATGTCCATGTAAACAGGATTCCAATATCGGGGAAGATTGAATATCTGAAATATTATCCTGGTGATTATATTGCTGCTTTTGAAGATAAAGCCTCGGATGTGAATGAAAGAGCAGAGTTTGGAATAATGAGTATATACGGTAAAGTCTTCTTTACACAGGTGGCCGGGTTCATAGCCCGGAGGATAATATATGAATTAAAAACCGGGGACAGCGTTAAAATCGGGGAAAGATTCGGGATGATAAAATTCGGCAGCAGGGTTGATGTGGTTGTTCCTTTTGATTGGCAGGAAAAAGTAAAAAAAGATGATAAAGTCAAAGCCGGCGAGACAATACTTTTTGAACATAATAAATAATGAACCGATTTAGAGTAACCAGGTCCGTTATACCGAATCTTTTCACCGCGATGAATATGTTTTCCGGTTTCCTTTCAATTATTAATGCCAGCCAGGGAAAATATGACTATGCAGCTATTCTGATAATTATTGCCGCCGTATTTGATGCTCTCGATGGAATAATGGCGAGGCTTACAAAATCGAGCAGCGAACTTGGTGTTGAGCTGGATTCCCTTTCCGATATTATCAGCTTCGGTGCTGCGCCTGCTTTCCTGATCTACTCGACTTATCTGCATACTTTCAATGCTGCAGGAATAGTTATAAGTTCATTGCTTCTAATTGCAGGAGGCTTCAGGCTTGCCCGTTTCAATGTTCAGCTTGTGGGTTTCAACAAGGAGTATTTTACGGGTCTGCCTATTCCTTCATCGGGGATTACAATTGCTGCATTTGTACTAGCATATTATGATCACGGTTTTACCGAACCTTATGTAAGCTTTATTGTTCCGCTTGTTATAGCTTTATCATTCTTAATGGTAAGTAAAGTTAAGTACGACACATTACCGAAACCTTCAATCAGCCAAATAAAAAAGAAACCCCTCAGTTATATTTTTATCGCTGCGGCAGTTATTGCTCTCGTTATAACTTCCGGTAAAGCATTATTTTATATTTTTGTTTTCATAATTCTATTTGGTATTTTTAGATATATTTTTAATAAATTTTCTAAAAAAAGTTAGAAATTTTATAGTTTAATTTTGCAAATTATTAAAAGCTATAAAAAATGTTTAGAGCAAAAGTCCTCGTAAAAAGAAGACCTTCAATTTTAGATCCACAGGGGAAAGCCGTTGAAAAGGGTGCGGAACACCTCGGCCTGAAAAATATAAAAGAAACACGAATCGGTAAATATATTGAATTTATTGTTGATACTGCCGACAAAACTTCAGCGGAAAACGAAGTGAATGAATATTGCCATAAGCTTTTATCAAACCCCATCATGGAAGATTATGAATTTTCATTGGAACCAATCCCCCCTTCGGAGAACCAAAGCCGGACATTGAAATGAAGCCGAAATTCGGAGTGGTTGTATTCCCCGGATCAAACTGTGATCACGACGCCTACTATTCATTAAAAAAAGTGTTAGGTTTTGATGTAGTTTTTCTATGGCATAAAGACACAAACCTGGAAAACTGTGATGTTATAATTCTTCCCGGAGGATTTTCATACGGAGATTATCTTAGAACCGGAGCTATTGCAAGGTTTTCACCTATTATGAACCCGGTAATTGATTTTGCCAAAAAAGGCGGCTATGTCATGGGAATCTGCAATGGTTTTCAAATCCTTTTAGAAGCAGGATTGCTGCCAGGTGTTTTATTGAAAAATAAATCTCTTCAATTTGTGTGTAAAGATGTTTATCTTTCAGTGGAAAATAAAGATACTGTTTTTACGAAAGGCATTACCTCAAAAGATAAATTGAAATTTCCTGTTGCTCATGGTGAAGGAAATTATTTTGCTGATGATGATACTTTAAAAGAACTTGCTGATAATAATCAAATAGTATTTAAGTATGCGCCTTTAAATGGTAATAATGATTTTAATCCTAACGGATCGGTTATGGATATTGCAGGGATAGTAAACAAAGAGAAGAATATATTAGGATTAATGCCCCATCCCGAAAGAAGCTGCGATCCGATTCTCGGTAAAACAGATGGCTCATTGGTTTTTAATTCTATTGCAAGTTCATTCTTAAATTAAAAGGTGAAAAGATGTTTGGAAACCTTGGTGCCGGTGAAATAATTCTTATTTTGCTGGTTATTTTAATCCTTTTTGGCGCTAAAAAAATTCCTGAACTGGCAAAAGGTCTGGGTAAAGGAATGAGTGAATTTAAAAAAGGACTTAAAGAAGTAGAAAATGAAATTAAGTCAACAGATAAAGACGAAAAAACTGAAAACAAAAAATAGTATCAATAAATAAATAAATATTTTTAATCGAGGTGTAGAATGTTTGAGAATATCGGATTCGGTGAATTATTAATGATCCTTGTTGTTGTGCTGGTTTTGTTTGGAGCAAAAAAAATTCCCGAATTAGCCAAAGGGCTTGGTAAAGGTATAAGTGAATTTAAAAAAGGTTTGAAAGATGTTGAAAACGAAATAAATATCAGCACCGATAAAGAAGTTAAAACTGAGACCAAACAGATAACTGAAGATTTAAATAAAATCTCTTAAAGAGGCATAAGATGTTTGAGAATATCGGATTCGGCGAATTACTAATTATTCTGCTTGTAATCTTAATTTTTTTCGGAGCAAAAAAAATTCCCGATATTGCCCATGGATTCGGTAAAGGGATCCGCGAGTTTAAAAAAGGGCTTAAAGAAGTAGAAGATGAAATAAAGATAACCGATACTAAAACGAACAGCTCCGACTCTAAAAAAGTTTAGTTATTTCCGCAAATATAATCTTTTAATTCTCAAAAAAGGGTTCGCTCCTTGACTCCATATTATAACTTTTCCGATAAAATCGAAAAAATAAAACAAAATAAGATTTCTTTAGTTGACAATGTAGACTTTTTCCTAAAAAGGATTGACGGGAATAAACACCTGAATGCTTTTAATTTTGTTTTTAGTGAAGAAGCGAAAGAAGATGCCCGGAAAATTGAAGAAAAAATCAAAGAAGGTAAACATGGTAAACTTGCCGGGTTAGTGATTGCAGTTAAGGATGTTCTTTCTATTAAAAATAAACCGACCACCTGTTCTTCAAAAATTCTTAAAGATTTTAAAGCATTATATACCGCAACGGCTGTTCAGAAGCTTATTGATGAGGATGCAATAATAATCGGGAAAACAAACTGTGATGAATTTGCTATGGGCTCATCCAATGAGAACTCAGCATTCGGAAATGTTTTAAACCCGGCTGACAATGCAAGAGTGCCGGGAGGCTCCAGCGGCGGTTCTGCAGCTGCAGTAGCTGCGAACCTCTGTGATGCTTCTCTTGGAACTGATACCGGCGGTTCAATAAGGCAGCCCGCAGCTTTTTGCGGCGTTTATGGCTTGAAACCTACTTACGGAAGAGTTTCACGCTACGGTTTAACTGCCTTTGCATCTTCGTTCGATTCAATCGGCCCTTTTGCAAATAATGTTGAAAATATTGCCGCTATACTTGAAGTTATTGCCGGAATAGATAAACAGGATTCCACTTCTTGTAATATTAATGTTCCAAATTTTTCAAATCGAATTGAATTTAAATGGAACGAAACCGAAGATTGGTATTGCGAAAGAATATTTTGCTGAAGGTCTGTCGCCGGAAATAAAATCTTCAATTGAAGAATTTAATAAATAAATTAAAGAATGACGGATTTGAAATAATTGATATCGCCTTACCTTTAAATGATTATACAATTGCAACTTATTATATTCTAACAACAGCAGAAGCATCATCCAATTTAGCAAGATATGACGGGGCAAGATACGGCTACAGATCTCCTGACAGCCGGGCATTAATTGATATGTATAAGTCATCAAGATCGGAAGGATTCGGGGATGAAGTAAAGAGAAGAATTATGCTGGGCACTTATGTTTTATCAGCCGGTTATTATGATGCTTATTATAGAAAAGCCCAGAAGGTAAGAAGGTTAATTAAAAATGATTTTGATAAAGCATTCGAAAAAGTTAATATTATTTTAACCCCTACTTCTCCGACCACTGCTTTTAAAATTGGTGAAAAATCAAGTAATCCTCTCGAAATGTATTTAAGTGATATTTACACAACATCTGCAAATTTAGCAGGTATACCGGGAATAAATATCCCGGCAGCGAAGAGCTCTGAAGGACTCCCGATTGGAGTTCAATTACTTGCCAATCAATTCGATGAATCAATTCTCCTTAAAATGAGCCATTATATCCAGACAAATTATCTTAAAAAATCGTGAGAAGGATTGGCTTCTTTTCAGTGTACATATAGAAATTAAATTTTATTTTTCTTCTAAAACCAGAGATAAAACAGAAATCGCAGATTTAGATAAGCCTCTGTTACCGCTGCTTCTCTCTATTTTTTTGTAGTTTAATAAAACCTGCTACTTTACATATTGTATGATCCAGTCCATCCACCGTTTATAAATATCTGTTCTTCGAACAATATCGTGAGGAAAATGAGCATCAACGGGATAAACATAGAATTCAACGTTAACCCCGTTATCACGAAGTGCATGGTACATTTCATAACTATTAATAACCGGGACATTGGGATCCCCTACATCACAAAGGATCAATGTCGGTGCTTTTACATTTTCAGCTAATGTAATTGGAGACTGCTGTCTCCAGATATCTTTATAATTTTTCACCCATGGAGAACCGCCAAAAAAGTATAGATCATAAGTCTGATAAAAAGCAATTGTATAGTCCATAACCCAATCATTAAGAGCAGCACCTTCAACAGCCGCTTTCCATTTGTCCGGGTATCTGCCGTTAAGCCAGGAAGTCATATATCCGCCGTAAGACCATCCAGTAACGCCGATCCGATTTGTATCTATAACACCCATCAGTTCGATTTTTTTCAAGCCGGCCATTACATCTTTACCCGGACCTTCACCTGTATCCTTAAATATTGCATGCTGATATTTATCACCGAGGTTTATGCTCCCCCTGTAATTAGGTTGAAAAACAAAAAAACCTTTCGCGGCAAAGAGCTGCGGAAGGTCCGAGAATTCAACGCCGGATGCACCTTCAGGGCCACCATGAATGACCAACACCAAAGGATACTTTTCATTTTTATTATAGTCTGCGGGATAAGTGAGCACCCCGTCCTCGTCAAATCCATCACTGCTTTTCCATTCGATACCAATTGATTTTCCCAATTTCAGAGAATCAACAAATGCATTTAAATTAGTCAGCTGTTTTGGTTTACTTTTGATCGATTCAAGAAGATATAATTCTGAGGGATGAGTTGAAGTTCTTCCGGTAAAAACTACTTTTCCACTATTAGAGACACTCAAATTTCCGTTTCCAGGATTTACATCCCCAAGCTCCAATTGTTCGGTCTTACCATTTAGAGACTGGGACCAAATTACCGATTTAGTACCTTTATCTCCTGTAAGCAATAACGACTCTTCTTCACCCGGCAGCCAGGCGTAACGATTTATATTACGTGCTAACTCTTTAGTGATATCTTTGACTTCCCCATTAATAGTTATATAAACCGCATTACCGTTATTTAGATCTCCATTCCGTGCCCGCATAAATGCAAGAGTGTTTTGTGAAACGGAGTACTCCGGCCGTCCTGCTTCTTCTACCTTGATTACTGTTTTGATTTCATTTCCGCTGGTGTCAACTTCTCCAATTATTGAGTGCCATGAATTTCCTTCCCAAACATCAGGGAACTGCTGAAATACAATTGATTTACCGTCACGATTCCATTCCACCGGTGAAATGGTTTCCTGGTCGGTACAAAGACTGAATTTACCTCTGGTCAATTGTTTAGGTTTTCCCCCCGCCGAAGATACAATCCATAAGTGCCAAGGCTGAACAGCTTCACGTACAGTATAATTATTATCCGTAACCTGGAAGGCATCTTCATGATGCTTTATCTCCTTTGGATTAGGAACAGTATCCTGGGCAACAAAAGCTATCATATTACCATCCGGGCTCCATGTAAATTCTTTAATTCCTGTTTTGGAACCTGTAATTTTAACGGGATCACCGCCATTCATCGGCATAATATAAATTTGAGGTTTTTTAGTTTTATTATCTTTTGCTAAAAATCCGAGCTTATTTCCATCAGGTGACCATCTCAAATTTGAAATGCTGCTTCTCTGGTAAGTTAAATCCCTTATTGAGCTATTTACGGCATCAACAAGTTCAATTTCCTGCTTGACCGAATCTTTATCCCAATCATAACGTGATACAATAACAGCTACTTGTTTACCATCGGGAGAAATTTGAGGATCAGATATATTAACTATTTTTCTTAGGTCGGTCAGCTGGAAAGAGTTCTTCCCTGTTTGTCCGAAATTTATTTCCGTTATAAAAGCTGCAAGAAGTAAAAAAATAAAATATTTTATCATATCATAGATATGTTCTTTTTAAATTGCTAAAAACTTTAGATTAAATTAAAAAAAATTTTTAGTAGAAAGCTGATCTTTATGATTCGTAATGATCATAAAAAAATAATAATAATAAATATCTCCCTTCAATTAATAAAAAATTATTTGACGCAGGATAAATCTCAATTCAAAAAATATTTTAGCTGAAGTTAATAGAAGCTCTTATTTATTCTTTAAAATATAAATATTATTTTTTATATCGGCATCCGGAATTGAATTATCGCCAAGAAGAACTTTACTTAATTCTTTACTGGTTTTTATTTCGAATATATATTCCGTTTCGCCCCCTTTCCAAACTGCTGCAGTCTGATATGTAGTGTCTTTTGTTCCATCAGTATAGTATGCTGCAACTTTAATTGGTACTGGTATCATGCCGATTTTCTGAATAACTATTTTGATTTTATTATCTTGTGCAGTTACAATTTTAATTGCCAGATCCGGTTCTCCGGATTCAAAGAACCAGGGTTTCCAAAACCAATCCAGATTTTCATTTAGGGCATCGTTAAATGAATAAAAGAAGTCGTAGGGTATCGGGTGCTTCCCATGCCACCTGTTTATATATTCGTGCAGCCCTTTTAAGAATAATTTTTCTCCCAGCATATTTTTTAAAATAAGGTAGGCTTCAGCAGGTCTAAAATAAGAAGCTATACTATAAGATTCACCATTCAAAAAAATTGAAGGAATCATCATGGGCATTTCAAGTTCACTGCCTGTAAAATTATCAAAAATTCTTGTCATCCAATTCTGAGAATCATACTCTTTAACAGAATCAAATTTTACAAAAGTTGTTAATGCTGTTGCCCAGCCTTCATCCATCCATGCATATTTTGTTTCGTTGATGCCCATATAAAACGGAAAATAAGTATGTGCAATTTCATGAGCGGTGACACCTAGAGTTCTTGAAAGAGAAGGGGCTGAATAATCGTTCACTATCATTGGATATTCCATTCCCCCGCTATGAGCACCATTTACGACAGTCATTTTAGGATATGGAAACGGAACCCCGGGAATTTCTTTCGAATAATATTCAATAGATTTCATCCCCATCTCTGCGACATTAGGAAAATCCGCTGCTTCTTTTCTGTAGGCCGCAGCAACAATTGTACGCCTTCCTGTTTTACCATCAACAACTACGCTCCCTGCATCCCACAAGTAATGATCGCTTGAAGCAAAAGCAAAATCAGTTATATTATCGGCTTTAAAGTGCCATGTGTTTCGAGCATTATCAGCAGTTATCTCCCCTCTCACAAGATCATGCAGAGTGATAATATGTATAACCGAATCAGATGTCTCCGCTTCCTTTCTTCTTTCAAGATATTTTTTTGTAAATACATCTTCAGGATTTTGAAGAATACCGGTAGCCCATACTATATAATTTTTCGGTACAGTAATTTTAACATCAAAGCTGCCGAAATTATTATAAAACTCCTGCCTGCCTGTATACTGGATCATATCCCATCCATCAATATCATCGTAAACAGATACTTGCGGATACCAATACCCGACATAATATGACGTCGAATCGATCATCCCCATTCTGATATCCGTTTTCAAAGGCATGATGAAACTCCATTTACAGCTAATCTTCAAGCTATCCTTTGAAAACAAAGGTTTATCAAGTTTAGCGATCATATTTGTGCCGGATATCTGAAATTTCGTACTCTCAGAATCGACATTGATATAATTTCCGTTAATACTCAGCTCTTTAATTTTCACACCATCGGTCAAATCAGATGTATCAACTGGAAAATCTCTCATTTCTCCTTTCCTATAAAGATTCTGGTAAAGCCTGAAGACAATCTTTTTTAGAGTATCCGGGCTGTTATTTTTATAATTTATGGTTTCTTCCCCGATAATAGTTCTATCTGAAGTATCTATTTCAACATTAATTTTGTAATCCGCAAAGTTTTCCCAATAGCTTGAGCCTGGTCTTCCATCATATGATCTTGTACCGTTGTCATAAGCTCTCTTTATATCACGGGGCATATATAATGAGGTATCCTGAGCAAATACTGCTTCTAAGCTCGAAATTCCGATTATAATTAAAAGTGAAGCAATTTTTAGGAGAGATAATCTTTTCATATTAAATTCACTAAAACTTTTTAATGAGTTTAAGAAAATGGAAACAGAGGTTTATTAAACTTCTGAATCGTAATTAATAAAATTTATAATTTAAAATATCAATTTAATTAAGAGAAAAAAAATACCGGTTGTTTTATTTATCCGGTCTTAAAACTATCTTGAAAATAAGGTTACGTATTTTCCATATCAATAGAAACTCTTTAACTCGGATTTTTATAAAATTAGTTACCTTCAATATTTCCGAAGCCTGTAACAGAACTTACTATTGTGCCGGGATTTCCTTTATAAATTATATTTCCAACCCCGGTGATTTGTGCATCCAAAGATTCTCCGGCATAAACGGAACAATTACCTGTTCCTTTTATTCTTGCTTTGCAATTCTTTGCTTCAAACTCAAAAGCATTTATATTTCCCGCTCCATTTATAGAACAGTCAAATGAATTACACTTACCTTGTAGATCGATATTTCCGGCACCATTTATAATGGAGTTTAGCAGATTACAATTAATTTGATTTTGAACTTGAATGTTTCCTGCTCCGTTAATTGAAAGGTTTTCTATCGACTTTAGTGAGACATAGATTTTAACTGATACTTTAGAATAAGTCCCATTAGTAAGCCCGGCCACTAAAATCCCATCCTGGTTTTGAGTAACAACATTTTCAATAATATTATCATCCGCTTCAACACGGATAGATTGTACTGAGTCCTGATTTAGGTAAATATCAGCAGTATAACGGAGGTCGATACCTGTACATTCCCTGACATTTCTTTCCTGAGTAATTAACCTGCCTGAACCTTTAATTGTCTCTCCCGGTTCATTAATATTATTCGATTTGTTACAGCCGGAAAAGATGATCAGAAGTGAACTAAAAATCATTGAAATGCCGAATATTTTTTTCATCTCAAACCCCTTTGTAAAATTTGTACTTTTGAAATTTATTTATTTTAAAATTAATTTGCCATTTATGGAGGAAGACAAATTATTCTTCATTCAAAACTTCACCTTTCTCTCCACTTATGGAAGAAAAGAGAAATAAAAAGGTCCCTGTAATTATGAATAAATCTGCCAAATTAAATACTGCAGTATGAATGTCAGCCGTACCGATAATAATAAAATCAATTACTTTGCCTTCATTAAAAATCCTATCCAAAAGATTTCCTATCCCGCCGCTTAGGAGAATTATTAATGATATTTCTTTAAGAAGCATCTTTTGTTTTTTAATTATAACCGAGGAAATAAACAAGTAAAGAATCGTTAAGATCCCAGCAATTAGTATCATGAATCTCAGGTATTCAGGAAGTTCAGAACCGATACCAAAAATAGCGCCTGAATTTTCGACATAAACAAACCGGACAAATCCGCTCATATATGTAACTTCCGAAGAATTTTCCAGGTGGTATTTGGCTATCAGCTTTGAAGATTGATCGCACCCGACAAAGCAAAAAATAAAGATCAAAATTATAGTTATTCTTTTAAACCGCATAATCAATATTTCCTGGATCTATACAAATTAAATTTTTGGGGTAATTCTTTTTCCTGCAAATTAATTATACTTAACATATATGATTATTCATTCGGACAAATAATTTATTGCAGCCTGCATTACATTATCTCTGCCGGCATTGATATCTGAACCTTTATTTTCAATCAAAATATCGGGTATTATTCCAATTCCTTCCGGACAAAAACCATCGGGAGCTTCAGTTAAACGGATAGGATACCAGAAGACCCAGCCGTTCGGCAGCTCCGAGTTCCCTATTATATCTCCAAAACAGCCTAAAGTTGTATCACCGATCTGGGCTGCATATGGGAGGAATTTAAATAGCTGTGCGAAATGTTCTGAACCGCTGGCAGAGAACCTGTTTGTCAGTAAAGAAATTTTCTTTGTATAAGTTAAAACACCTTCTCTTGGTGATACCGATAAAGGAATCGGTTCTCCAAAATCATTATGCCCCGGTCCGGTTTTTTCCTGCTGATAAAAGTATGTAATTTTTTTATCAATGAAAGCGCTTGCTATTATCCAGCCTGTACTTTTTAAGCCTCCGCCATTATTTCGGAGATCAATTATAAGTGCATCACAATCATATAGAGCCTGGACTATTTTATCTATATCATAAGCCCATTCATAACTGCTGCCATTATTCGAGGCTGTAAAGGTTGCGATATAAATATACCCGATGCTTTTACTGCTCAGGGCAGATTTAATCTTTCCATAAATGAAATAACCTCCACCTGCATACTTGTAATCAACAAGGAATTTATTTTTAACAAGATCAAGGCTAAAGTCATCCATTTTTCGTTTGGAGATTTCAGAAGACTGTGAAAATTTAGATAATCTTTTGTCTATTAAAACTACATGACCGTCATTAAGGCACTGGATTAATTCGCTAAATATATTCCATAATTCTGAATCTGTTGTTGATGCATTTATCTTTGAACCGAAGACAGAATGTAAAGAATCCCAATCCACATTTTTCACGCTAAACAAAGGATAATTTTCGTCAAGTGTTTTCCAAAGTATTTCAAAGTTATTTCGAGGTGTATTCTCCGGTTCTGGACCGAGAAGCAATTTTTCGCATCCTAAGAAAAAAATTGAAAATAATAATGTGATTAAAATTTGCCTGATTCCGGTCTTCAAATTACAGGTAAAAAATTTTTCACAAAAGGTTTTCAAGCTCCCAAAATTTTTAAGCTTTGTATTTTTCTTCATCTTTTATTCTTCTTAACGTTTATAATTATTAAAAGCAAAAAAATAATCCCGCACAAAAGTTGTTCATATACATTTTAACATCTTTAGGCTTATCATAAGCAGAATAATAAAATTCGTAAGCTACCTGGAGATTGAAATTCCATACTAGAGGACGCTGATATGTAAGGATTGTATTTAAAGAAAAATCATTAGGGAAGAACTCTGTTTTACCGAACATTTTAAATTTCCAATCATTATCAATATAATTATAATCCCCGCTCGGTGAATATTTCGGTCTTGAAATATTGCTTACAACGGGAATAAATAACCGGAGAGAAAAAAATTCTCTGTCAGCAGAGTTCAAATCTATCTGAGCTGAAATATCGAGAGAGTTGCTCCAGTACCACGATTCCATAGCTCTTGAATACCCGGGCGGAATCCATGCATAATAATAATCGGAATGGGAAAGGAATGTTGCTGCTGAACCGCCCAGATAAAGATCAAAATTTTGCTGGAATAATGAAAAGCTAGTCAGCGTATGAAGATAACTATATCTTATTCTTCCTCGCTGGTTATCCGTATTAAAATTTTCGGCAGAAGTTTTTAGATTGTCAGAGAAATACGATATATCAATATAATGAATGTTTTCAGCTCCCCTATGGAAATATTGTAATGAAGGAGCTATTCCCATGCTGCCGAAAATAAGGGGCGAAGCACGTAAGTCCAATAAATGAAAATCACTTCCTCCAAAATTGCCGCCGATATAATTCCTTTTAACTGACTGAGAAAAAGCATATTCTGAATAAAATATTAATGTGAATATCAAAAGCGGCAAAAATATTTTAAATGATTCTGATTTGTATTTTTCAAAAAGTACCACAACATCCCCAAATTCTATTTTAACAGGTGAAGAGATTATTACTACACTTAAATTATATTTAATCACATTAAAAAACGACTAATTCTGAAGTTAATTTTCCAGCCAGGAACGGACTTCCTTCAACTAAAATTCTTTTTACGGGTATATCAATTTTAATCTTAAGGCCAAAGGAATCTTTTTAATTTTAATTGATTCGTTTTTCCTTCTTTATTATTAAATGAGGAAAACATTTAGTTATAAAAAACAGCTAAATATTTTTCAAAAGTACAGCCCAGCTTAATGCAAGGTGCGGAAATTCAACAGGTTTTAATCCCGCGGATTCAGCCCTTTTTAGCATCTCTTCAAATTCCATTTTAGAGACATGAAATAATTTTGGTTCAACAATAAATAATGATCCGTTTTCTTTTAATAGTGATTTTAATTCTTTAAAAAAATTATCCTGGTTAGGAACTTCATGAACCATATAAAATGCAAGAATAAAATCTACTTTTTCAACAACCCCAATTTTACCCTGCTCACATTTATGAGTTTTGATTCTTTCTTCAAATTCCGTCTCCTTAATTTTCTGCTCGAGCTTTTGCAGCATACCTTGTTGAAGATCTACGGCTATTATTCTCCCATTTTTACCCGCAAGAACTGCCATAGGGATTGTAAAAAAACCGGGACCGCAGCCTATATCAATTGCTTTAATCCCCTCCTTTACATAAGGTCTCAATATCTTATAAGGATTTTGAAGCCTTCTTCTTATTTTACTATCAAGAGAACCGGAAATTTCGACAGGACAAACACGATTTCTATTTTTCATGAAAAACCCCTCCAGCATCTTAATTATTTTTATTTATTTTTTTAATCTTGGATACTTAAAAAAGTGAGTATCTAATCCCTGTTTGATCAATATAATTCCAAGAGGAATTATTGTTGATGCTTTCCCTTTTAATAATACACCTTATAAGACTCCCTCTGAATTATTTACTAAAATTAATATTAAAAAAGAAACCAGATAACTATTGATTCAAATAGTCAAAATAAAAAGCTTAATTTCATCTAAAAAATTTAAAGGATGGATGAAAAGTATCTGAAGAGTTTGTTCATACAAATACAAAAGGTATCAACATCTCTATAATTATGATAAATGGTTAAATTTTAATATGGCAAGGTAAAAGTAAAGTAAGATTTCGGAAGGATTACTTTTGAGTAACATCAGTTGACAATATTATTATTCTTTTTTAATAATAATTAAAGATAAGTCATCATTAACAGGTGCATCACCGATAAATCTATCGATGGAATTTACTATTGCTTCGCCGAGATTTTCAAATTTATACTCTGCTAAATTTGCAAGGAGCTTTAATAATCTTTCCTTTTCAAAAAATATTCCATATTCATTTTGAGCTTCAGTTATTCCATCCGAATATGCCACCATTATTTCACCGCTTTCCATTCTTGTAACATCCTCTGCATAATTAAAGCTTTTCATTAAACCGATAGCGGGATTACTTTTTGATATCTCTTTTATTTCTTTATTTAAAATCAAAATCGGAGGGAAATGACCGGCATTTACATACCTGATTTCATTATCACCCGGTTTAATCTCCAGGTAAAGCATGGATGCGAAAATATTTGATAAACTATCACGGTGAAAGATTGTATTTAATTTTTGTGCATAATTCGGAAAGAGAAGCATAATCGGCTGCTAATGCTCTTATTGTAGCCTGAAGCTTAGCCATTAAAAGAGCAGCATGCAGACCTTTCCCTGCAACATCTCCAATTACAATTCCAACCCTTTCTCCGTTTATTTTTAAATAGTCAACTAAATCACCGCCGACTTCGTTTGCAGGCCGGGTATACAGCCAAATTGACCAGCCATCTACACTAGGGCTCTGCTCAGGCATTAATGCACGCTGAACTTTCCTGCCTGCTTCCAGTTCATCTTTAGCTAAAAGCTTATCTTTTAATTCAAACATTAATACAAGAAATATAATTGCCCCTCCTACAAGCCCCGTATTATTGACCTGAGTACTTCCGTCATTTATTACAATGCCGCTTCCGAAAAAAATAATTAATAGACCAATTACAGTTAATATTCTTCTTATAGGTGTAAGATGAAGGAATAAACTTTTAATCATCCAGGTAGTTATATGGAATCCTTTGTGCAAAGGCTTCATACCTGAAAGCCGTTTATTCTGATCTTCGGTTATATAAAAATTTCTTAACTCTTTGAATTCTCGCTTTACATCCTTCTGAAACCTGATATTCTTAAGATCGTCTTGCAGGACTCTTGTAAATTTTTGGCCTGTATTAGCACTAGTTCCATTCATTTTTTACCCTTATAATGATGAATGAAAAATAAATACCGGTATAATTTTATATTACAAATTACGTTCTGTTGAAATTAATCAAACTCCCGCAGTTGTCCTATTATAAAAATTAGGCAGAAAAAAATTATACAATAGATGTATAACAATCAAATAATTGATGATGAAAGGCAAAAAGAAAGGTTATAAAGCTATATAATCTTACCTGGATTATAATATTAGATAGGAATTTAAATTAAAGCCGGCTTAACTAGAGTATAATCATGTATAAGAATAATTTAAATTAGCGGTGTTAATCCCCGGAATAAAAGGAGCCGTGTGTGTTCATCACCTTCAATGATAATTATTCTTGTAATTCATTCTTTTCCTTCACATCTCTAACAAATAATATTACACATCACGGCACCTAAACCAAGCTCAATTCACTTTTTCACACACATAGTAGCTATCTTGTATAATCCATATCTTGAAAACAAAGAATAGTAAAGTAATCAACTTTAATTTCTTTGCACGAATAATTAAACGTCTGAAATGAAAATGAAGTAATAAAAACTTAAAATCAAATTAATTAAGCTGAAAAATTTCATTTGATAATATTATTCATTATCCAATCACAAATTTTAAATTATCGCAAAAAATGTTCCAAAATTATTTTTAGAAAAGTCTGTATGATTTAACATATCCAACCGTTATAAAAAGAAATGACTAAATCTTTTTGAAGAAATATGTATGAGCTTGACAGCTCAATTTCCATGCAATACTACATTATTATCCCAGGTAATTCAATCTTTATTTAACAAATTCTAAAATTTATTGGTTTAAATAATCTTTTAAGATATATTTTCAAAAGTTTGAGTTCCAAAATCAAGTAAGATACCACCTTTATTTACAAATTATTTAATATTCTTAAAGAATTTTTCTTAAGTTAATAGTGCTCATTTAAAAAATTAGGGAGATATTAATGGAAACAATGGAAGCAATTCTAACAAGAAGGAGTATTAGAAAATATACCGCCAAAGCAATAAATAAAGATCAAATAAATGAAATTTTAAAAGCTGCTATGTATGCTCCATCAGCATTTAACAACCAGCCATGGCAGTTCCTTATAATAGATCAAAAAGAAATTCTGGATCAAATCTTAAAAATAATCCCTCACGCAGAAATGCTTAACCAATCAGCTGCAGCAATAATTATTTGCGGGGATAAAAATTTAGAACAAAATATTAATTTAATAGCGCTAGACTGTGCCGCGGCAACACAAAATGCACTACTAGCTATTCATAATCTCGGATTAGGCGCCGTTTGGATCAGTGCATATCCGGTAGAAGAGACTATTGCCGGGCTAAAAAAACTATTTAATTATCCGGATAATATTATTCCAATTTCAATTTTATCGGTAGGTTATCCTGATGAAGTAGTAACAACGGAAGAAAGGTATAAACCCACGAAAATTCATTTCAACAACTGGTAATTATTATGTCAAAAGAATATGATCCATCCATGCATTCGGCAGAACATATACTGAATCAGACTATGGTAAGAATGTTCAACCGGGGCAGATCATTCAGCAACCATATTGAGAAAAAGAAATCCAAATGTGATTATCATTTCAACAGGGATCTAACTCCGGAAGAAATTTCAGAAATAGAATTTAAGGTTAATTCAGAAATTCGCAAGAACCATCCGGTAAAAGAAGAATTTCTGCCCAGGGAAGCAGCTGAAAGAGATTATTTCCTTGAAAGGCTTCCTGCTAATGCAGGAAATGAAATCAGGATAATTAAGATAGGAGATTATGATGCATGTCCATGCAGCGGATTCCATGTTAAGAACACTTCCGAAATAAGTGAATTTAAAATTATATCAACAGGATTTAACGGCGGTGTGCTCCGTATAAGATTTAAATTAATTGATGATTAGAATTAATTCTTATTTTAATATACATTAAATAATAATTTATCTGTATGAGTATAATAGTCCAAAAATACGGCGGGAGCAGTGTAGCTGATGCAGAGAAGCTGAAAAAAATTGCAAAATTAGTTGCCGCTGTAAAAGAGCAAAAATATGATGTAGTGGTTGTTGTCTCTGCAATGGGTAAAACTACAAACCAGCTCATCGATATGGCAAAAATACTTTCTGAAAATCCTGAAAAACGTGAACTGGATATGCTGTTAAGTACAGGGGAAAGAATAACAATGGCGCTTCTATGTATTGCACTTAATAACCTTGGAATAAAAGCAATTTCCTTAACTGGTTCCCAGTCAGGTATAATTACTAATGATAGGTATAATGATGCCAGAGTAATTGAAGTACGCCCGTTCCGTGTACAGGATGAATTAGCAAAAAACCAGGTAGTGGTTATCGGGGGATTTCAAGGAGTAAGTTATAAACGGGATATCACAACTTTAGGAAGAGGCGGATCCGATACGTCAGCTGTTGCATTAGCGGCAGCTTTACATGCCGAACGATGCGAAATTTATTCCGATGTTGACGGAGTTTATACAACCGATCCTAATATTGTAAAAGGAGCAAAACATCTTCCGGAAATTTCTTACCAGCAAATCCAGGAAATGGCGGAAGCAGGAGCGAAGGTTTTAAATGCTCAAGCAATACAGTTTGCTAAAGAAGCTAAAATAGCTATTTATGCCAGGAGCACGTTCAGCCCAGGGAAAGAAACCATTATACGAGAGCTTGCTCCCACCGATAGACCGGGTGTAATTGCCGTGGTTCATGAAACTGATATAGTTAGAATTATTTATACAAATA
Source organism: uncultured Bacteroidota bacterium (assembly GCA_963782475.1). Taxonomy (GTDB): domain Bacteria; phylum Bacteroidota; class Ignavibacteria; order Ignavibacteriales; family Ignavibacteriaceae; genus CAVQBP01. The sequence goes on along the minus strand of CAWAJW010000015.1, from coordinate 1,013,658 downwards.
ATAACGCGCAAGAAAATTTCAATAACAGCTTTCATAATCTTTTTAATTTCCTTGAAGAAAATGATTTGCCTGTAAAAGAGTTAAATTTAATCGATTCTGATAACCCGGATTTAATAAAAGCTTCATTTATTATATCAAAGAAAAATGTACACGGCTGGGAAAAGATTGAGGAAGAGTTATGTGAGAAATTCAAAAATCAAATAGATGTTAATCATTCATTTGGAGCAGCTTCATTAATAGGTGAAGGATTCAGTCGGGATAACAGAGTAGTATCTGAAACAATTTCTATCCTAAGAGAAAATAAGATTCCATTATTATGGTTTAGCTACAACGTCTTTCCGGCTTTCAATTCTTTTAAAAAAAGAAATATTAGAAACCTGCATAGCTATTCTTCATAACTATTGGATTAACAAATAGTTAATTCGATTACTTAATGCTCAGATTATGCATAAAATTCTTATTCCTGCTTTATTCTACTTGATTTTATCACGATTCAGAGTAGGATTATGATTTAGACCGACACGTAACACAACTTATTAATTAATATTGTTAATAGAATTCTTAGCATTCAAACTGCTATTATATAAAAAATATTTCCGCTTTAATTTGATCTCCTCAATTAACCGGTAAATTATCAATGAACCCGTTCCTGAAACTTTACTTTTTTTATACTGCAATTTATTATAAATTTCTTTTAACAATTATTATATAATTAAGATGAAGACTTTTATTTTATGGCTCATTCTACTCTTCTTATGCTGGCCTTTAGCTGTAATTGCAATAATATTATACCCTATAGTATGGCTGATGCTGCTTCCATTCAGACTTATAGGAATTACATTTTCAGCACTATTTAAATTCTTAGAAGAGCTGATTACCCTTCCTTTTAGAATCCTGAAAAGACCTTCAAGGGTGAGATAAATTTAGTATATTACATTTTTCCTGTTTTATAGAGAATAATTGACTGCTAATGGTAAAAACATTTAAGAATACAATACTATCTGTATCAATTTATAGTATAGCAATGGGATTTCTCGAAGCCATAGTAGTTGTATATTTAAGAGATATATATTATCCCGGCGGATTTAAGTTTCCATTAATGATTATACCGGATTCAACATTAAGAGTTGAAATACTGCGTGAATTCTGTACTTTAATTATGATCATTTCTATAGCTATTATTGCCGGTAAGAACAAAATGGAAGTGTTTTCCTATTTTCTATTCAGTTTTGCTTTATGGGATTTAGTGTATTATGCAGGTTTAAAATTAATACTGAACTGGCCTTCCTCTTTTTTTACCTGGGATATACTCTTTTTAATTCCCTTCCCCTGGATTGGTCCTGTTCTGGCACCAATAATCTCTTCTTTGTTTATGATTTTTCTTTCAATATTATTTTTATCTCTCCAAAAGAGATATGCATCTGTTAATATCAAACCAATCGAGTGGACATTAATATTTTCAGGAGCGGTTTTAATATTTATATCATTTATTTGGGATTATGCAGAAATTATAATATCTCATAATTTAATTGGTAATATTCTTTCCCTTAAGCAAAGCTCTTTTATTACTATTTCACAAAAATATATACCTCGTTACTTTCATTGGGATTTATTTACACTGGGAATTTTTTCTATCTGTTTTTCAATTTTTCTGATAATTAAAAGATATGGTTTAATATTAAGGAAAACATGAATCAGACCAAGACAATTTTCTCTCAAACTTAACCCAGGTAATAACTAGTTACATTTTCTATAGGTTCAAAAATTTCTTCGATTGTTTTATTCAATATATTCATATCAAATGGTTTAAGAAATGTAAAGTAAGGACGTAAATGGTAGCTTTTTATTAAAGATATGTAATCACTGTAACCGGTTATAAATATATATGGGATTTCCCTGATTTCCGATATTCTCGCCATAGCTTCAATGCCATCCAACTGTCCCTTTAGAGATATATCTGTAATAATCAATGATGGACACTCGTATAAAGCAGATGTAACTAATTCCTCCCCAGATTCAACTATGTGGATAACCTTAAATCCCTTTTGTTCGATATTTGATTTGATGCATTTAGCAGTAATAAAATCATCTTCGCCGAGTAATACACTATAATCATTAACCATCGTAACCTCCCTAGTTTATTTCCCTAATTCATCTTTTTCAAAGTATGATATGATAAAGCATATAGTAAGAACAAGCCATTGCATCTCATATATTTCAGCATAAAAACAATGGGAAGTGATTATAAGATTTTCAGATATTAAATACAAATTAATTTTTACATTACTTGATATATCTCACATCAAATCAAATATAAGTAATTTCGAAATTTAACTTCAAGTCAATAAAAGTTTTCGATTATGTATTGAATGTCACATTTTTTGTCTATTATTTATATAGATTAGAACCAGAGGTTGATTCCATTATCACCTTTATCTTTCTTATTATTATAAGTTAGAGGATTGGGTGGAAAGCACTTAGCTAATTAACGGAACCATCCAATCTTTTTTATCACCCTGCCAAAACTTAATTTCATAATTATTATTAAATCGATTTCAAATTTTAGTAAGGAAAATATTTCTTATTGTACAATATTTCCATTCATAATTACATGAGAATTTAATAAAATAACGGCTTTAATGATTATTAAAATAACCAACCCTGGCATATAAATTGAATTTATTACAATAATAAAGAAAAAAGGGGTATTTAACCCATGAGTGATTCGGTATATAATTATGATGTGACATTACAGGAACTAATCTATTTAGGTATAATTCTTACTAAAGAAGAATACCTTCGTTCAACAAGCACATTAAAGAAGTTCTATGATTTACACACCCTTTTTGTTCTGCGTAAGGACGAACAGAAAGCAAAAGAAGTATTAAATGAAGCTTCCGTTTGTTTAAATTTGGACCACTCTTATTAACTGACTGCAGTTAATGCAGTATAATTGTATATTTGATTAAACTTACTTTGCCGTCAGGCATAACTGTTTATCCGGAATGACTGAACTCCTTTAAAATTTTCTTCTCTTAGTAAGACTAAACTATAATTACGCCTCAATGAGGATATTCCGTCTGAGGTAAATCTGTAAAATCTGTAATAGAATTTTTTATAATATTTGATTATAAAAAGATCTGACAACACCTCGAGTAATTAAAAGAACTACCTGCACATCAATCGAAACAATTTAAAATGAGAAAAGTAGATAGGTAGTGTTTTTTCCATAAATCCCCTTAATATTTTGGTATATAAGAAAAACTAATGCTTCGTGAAAGTATATAATGTGTAATAGAAAAAGATTTTTTTGATTACAATTATGTCCCCTAACTTCTAATCGAAAAAAATTGCAGGATGCAATGTTATAAAACCGCAGGGGCGGGCAAGACCAAAGATTGTTAAGCAGGTATAAAAAAGATAAGTATATTATTTAGAGTTTAACATTATGAGAATGTCATTACCTTATTAATAATTTTTTTCAATTTTTAAAGATCTCCGAAGTAGTTATCTGATGCACAACATCTTTAGCTTCTTCGATTAATAAAATTATTTTAAATATGTCATCATCTCCGAGATAATTATGAACTATTTCCAGCATAGTTTGGTCGGAAAATATTAAATAATATTTTTCTTTACTTATTATTACTGAAGAAAGCATTATCTTTTCATAATATACTTTGATAATTGCGCTATCTAAATTTTTACTTGTAATATTTATATCATTATTTTCCATTATAACTCTCTAATCTAATCTCCTTTCTATTATCGAACATTTAAATTTTATTTTTATACTCTGTGCTTATTAAATTCTTATCAATCAATATTTCTGCTTGTAAGTCTGTAATAAAGAATAAATTAACTGAGCTATATTTGTATTCTGAACCAAATATGAAAATTATCGTTAAACTTTTCTACCTTAATTGTAACAAAAACTACGAGGGATGTAACTTAGAATAATTCTCATTTTCGATTATCAATTAGAAATGCGGATATTTTGCTCATGCATTCCTTCAATTTTTTAATAAACGCTGCTCGCTAAATTTGATGATTTGGAATTGTTTCTTATTTAATATTGTAAAGCTGCGGGGGAAAAAAAGGAGCAGGTAATAGTTTATTCTCAGGATTTTATAGAATTTTTTTTACAAATTTGAAGTGGGAATATATATTGGATAAGAGAATGAATTCCCCTCAAATAAATCAACAGAGTAGAACCATATCCTTAAATTCGTACACCCGGAAGGATTCGAACCCTCAACCTTTTGGTCCGTAGCCAAACGCTCTATCCAATTGAGCTACGGGTGCATATTTTCCTCTTCAAATATACGGTAAATTAAAAATTTTTACAATTGACAAATGCGCCTTTACTTTCAGGAAAGGTTCCTCGTCTTTCTATTTCCGGCAATAAGAAAAAACTAATTCTCAAAGGTGCATTACCCTTGACGATGAAAGATATCTATATGTCCCGGCTAACCTAAGGAGTGGATTTTCATAGTAAATGAATCAGCAATCAAATGGAGTAATGCAGAAAGCAGTTAAATTTCGGCTGCCTTTTCCATTTTAAAATAAACAAAGTAGATTTTATTATGAAAAAATCTTAAGAAGATTCCTGAAAATTATTTTAAGGCTTTTTCTACTGAAATCATGGTATCATTTTTCGAGAAATCCTATCACTTTATCTGTCCTCGTATTTCTCCGCCAGGATATTTTGATGTATGAACATTAACATATGCTTTCCCGCTCTTAATATCATTTAGTAAATCGGTTATACCTTTCCCAGCCAAAGGTCCAGTAAGATTTGCATTTGTAATAGTCCCTTCAGCTAAAACTCCATTGGATTTACCAGGTATTAATTTTGGGGGCGGTGCATTGGGATATAGCCATACTACTACGGGGCCATTTGCTCCAATCGCTCCTTCGTGGATATGAGCCATGGTTACGTTTTCTATATTTGCAACGGTGATTTTATAATGAATTGAATCTCCGTCTTTGCTTAAAGCGAATGCAGCCTCGCCTTGCGCTTTTGTATTTGCGGGTGGTACCTGTTCTTTTCCGTTAAGATGGGCATGGAAATTAGATGAAGATTTGAGAAGATTTTCTGCAGGCACCTGTTTCTTTAATGGATTGCTTTCTGATTTTACTTCTTTATTACTGAAACCAAAAAGAAGAAAGATAATTATTGAAAATAGAGCCGCTAAATATTTCATAGGACACCTCCGAAGTATTTTTATAAATCCGGAGTTATGTTATAGAATTTAACTCTATTCAGGTGTGATAAAAATTACCATTGGCAATTCTCTTTGCATTTTTTTTCACTCCATTTTTTGCTACAGTTTAAGATTAGTATTTAAATATACATGCTATTTTTTAGAATGTATATAAAAATTTTCACTTCAATTGCTCATTCTAAAATTCTTCGAAGATAATTTACCTGCCCAAGATGATAATTTAAGTGAACCAACAGCTGAATTAATACATAACTGACAGAAGTTTTTGGTTCATCAAAAAATACCGGGTACTCAGCTTCCATTTCTTCCAATGTCAAAGCGTTGAATGTTTTTTTAATCACTAGAATGAGTTCTTCCAGCCGGAAGACTAGCTCTTTTCTTTCCACATCTTTAAGTATAAATTCCTGGTCTCTGTCACGGACATAACCTGATTTTGCAAGTGTAGTTCCAATACGGTGATTCAAACCCCCGATAATATGTAATACAAGATTCCCGCTTGAGTTCTTCACTGAGCCGGCAGTTCTCCACAAGTTTTTCTCATCTTTAAATGATTTGACTTCATCAATTAGCTTTCGAAGATCTCTCTCATAAAAATTTGATAAAACACTGTTTAGCATAATAATATTTTCCTCTAAAGTTATTTAATCTGAATTTGTAAAATAACTTCTAAAATTTTTTTCTGCAAAAGAAATTATATTCTTGGATAAATTTTTCAATCTGAAATATTTTATTCATACTGTTTTTATTTTATTCTTTCCTATATCATATTTTTTAATATTGAAATAAATCTTTGGAATTTTTTTTAAGGGAGTGAGCAATCTTTGGGACCTTTCCAGATGAAAATCTGGATTTAATATCAGATCGGCAAAATCTAATTTATTATTTAAGCGAAACACAACAGAAGTAGTAATTCCCTTTCCTACACTCCCCGACTGCTAATTTTATATTACGCACGGACACTCATCTTCTTCTCCTAAAATACTTCACGTGTGATTTAGATAAAAGATTTTCAATAGATTATTTGATTTGTTTGAGTGTTATGAATTTGAATAATCCGCAAATACCAGCAATTTTAATTGTAGATGATGATGGTATTACACAGAATTTACTTGCATGTAATTTAAAGCCAGACTATTGTGTAAGCACTTGCGATTCCGAAGAAAAATTTTATGAAATTCTTAAAAGCAACAAAATAAATTTAATCTTAATGGATATTACTATCCGGAGAAAAAAAAGGTCTGGGACTTATTAAGGAAATTAAGGCTTCTCCTGAATTCAATAAAATCCCAGTTATCTGTTTATCAGCTCATGCACATGCTATTAATCAACGGAAGTTTGTCAAAGCTGGTGCTGATTCCTACCTTTCGAAACCGGTTGATAAAAAAATATTACTAAATAAAATTGCGGAACTGCTGAATTAACACAAGGATAATAATTAAGATTGTATCTTTTTCTTAAGGATTTTAACTACTTTTATATAATCTTCCCTGTAACTTTCTCTAACAAACTGTGCTTAATTTCATCTTAAGCATCAGATCCTTTATAACATTTAAATTTAATGATGGTAACCCTCTCCCAGGTGGATTAGAAAAGGGACTTGGAAAACTATTGCCAGAAATTCCTTGAACAAAATGAGGAACAAATTTTGCCATAAACACTCCTGCAAAACGCATAAGATATAACGTTACCATTTCATAAATGGTCTTTATCGATTATAAAAAGTTACGTGCTGCCGTAGTGGTAGGAATGCCTGTTACCAAACATCTCCCTACATATATCCCATTGCGCAGTTTTTTTAAAATAAATAGTGCAGGGAGAGATTAGGATAATAGTGAGGAAGAATTAGGAGAATTTTTTGGGATAGAGAATTCGGTAAGTGTGAAGAAGAAAAAATTAATATCAAATAAGTATGTTTAATCCAATCAGCCGCCGCTCATCTTTGTTCTCAAGTCACTCCCTTTCTTAACAGTATAAACGCCTATTAAAATTATAACTGCCCCAATGATCATGGTGTAATTTAGTTTTTCATCCAGTATCAGCCATCCTAGGAACAATGCGATAACCGGGTTTATGTATGCATAAGTGGAAACGAAAGAAACCGGTAAATTTGCAACCGCATAGATGTATGAACCGTACGCAATAAAGGAACCAAATATGAGCAGGTACAGGAATGAAAATACACCATTTTGAGTCAAATGCAGGTATGAAGATTCGCCGATAATTACGCCCAGCAGAGATAAGGCGATCCCGGCAATAGCCATTTCTACAGCAGCTCCCATTAACGGATGAACAGAAACCTTTTTATACTTTGAATAAATTGTTCCCGATGACCAGAAAAATACGCAAAGCATCAACCCCAGAATTCCTAGCAGGTACTGTTTGTTCAAAACAGCCGAAAGATTGCTTCCGAAAATCAAAATTACACCTGCCAGGCCGAGCAGCACACCGACTGCTATTTTAAAATTCAATCTTGGTCCGCTTGGTAATAAAGATTCAATACCTACAATCCATAATGGATCTGTAGATATCAGCAATGCAGTTAAGCCGCTCGGCACCCACTGTTCTGCAAAAACAACAAGACCGTTACCAAAACCAAGCAATAAAATTCCAACAACTGCGAGATGTTTCATATCTCTTAAAGTTGGAAGTTTGTATCCGCGTAATTTTAGAATTATAATTAGAATGGGCCCGGCAATTAACCAGCGCAATCCTGCAAACAGGACAGGCGGAAAATCGTGTACACCTATCCTGATTGCAAGATAGGTTGTTCCCCAGATAAAGCAGATCGCTACCCACGCTAAATAAGCTCTAAAATTTTCCTTTGGCATTGTTCTGTAATTAATGAAAAGCCGAAGATAATGAAATTACAATTCAAAAATCAAGGTTATCAGTTAAAAGTCAAACTCCTTAATAACGGATTTTCCTAACGGATACAGGCGGTGATAAAATATTTGAAAAGAAAGATTTGATAACTCAAGATGAGATTGGGCGGAAGCAGAAATGCTGAAAAAAGAGATGGAGGAGAAGATCAGGAAAATGGAGAGGAAGAATTAGCTATTAAATAATTTGTTATGCAGTAATTTTTATGATATCAATTAAACTATATGTTTAAATACTGTTATTCCAAATTTCACGTGCTATCCTCCAGGAACCATCTCTCTCTTTCCGTAAGATATGAATTCCTTTTCCTTTGTGCTCTTTTGAATCGCCACCATTTTTAGGAGTTAATCTCCATCTGAATGAATATTCGTGAAAACCTAAAGTCTCTGCTGCCTCAACATTCTTGTGCAAGAATTCTATCCACTCAACATTAAATTTTTCGAGAAAGTCTTTCAGCCACAGTAATAATTCTTTACCTGTTAAAGGAAGAGAATTGGGTGGCATAAATTCTGAATCTTTTGCTAAAAGTGAGCTGTAACTTTCAAAATTACTTTCAGCAACAGCATCGATCTCTAACTTGATTGTTTTAAGAATACTCTTTATACTTTTTTGTTCATCTTTTGTTTTCATAAATTTATTCCCAAAATTTTTGTAAAAAACTCCTTAAACTCTGTATGTTGTTTTTATAATTTAAATTTCTTAACTGTATGACAGACATGCAATTTAGTTGCAGCCCATAATCAGGAACTAATAATTATTTAAAATGACGAAGTTTGAGCATACTGTGCTTAATTTGCATAGTTTGTAATATATTTAATTAGAGCACTTCTTCTGAATTTCCAAACTTGGCGGACAAGATACTTTAAGCGGGTCATCTATTTTAAAAATACCCAAAAGCCGTATACGTATCCGCTATCGATTTAAATTGCCATAATAGGTTATTTTTTAATCTAATAATAATCCATATTTCTTTAATGTATTATATATTCTTGGATCATTTCTTAAATCCTTTTTTGTACTATCCCATGATTTGTTTATTACAAAAATATAAGGGTTTTCCCTGTTATCAATTGGTTCATTAATATACGGAAATGTCGTAGCAATGGAGGAGAATAAAAACCAAAAAGCTCCAAGATATATTCTTTCTTGCTCTACTGTTACAACAAAAGGAATTCCAAAAACTGAAGTATTATTTTCACAAATATTTTTTATTATTATATATTTATTGGAATCAATTTTAAAAGAATGTTCACTCCATTTATAATAGATTAAATTTTTATAAGAAAGAAATGGTCGTTCAGCTAATTTTAGATCATAAATATTTGAATTAAATGCTTGACTAGCAGTAATTTGAGAATCTTTTAAGAGATAAAAATTTAATTCCCCTTCAAGTGTACTTTCCGTAATACTATTTTCTGAACAAGAAGAGAAGATAAGGGGAAAAAATATCATATAAATAATATGAATCTTTTTCATTATAACCCCATTTTTATTTTGTGCAATCATGGTGGGAAAACCTATTGCCAGGTATCCACCACACACATCACGGCGTGCAGTTTTTCCGCACCGGGCTTGTTATTTTATAAAGTTCATTAATTATATAGAGCAGTTTTATATTAGGAAAATAAAAAACAATAAAATAGTTTTACTGAACACATTGACTTTTTACATGACGGCTTGAAATGCTTTGATGTTAGAATTCGAGTCTATGTATTCTCAGTTAGTGAAGCGACCTAACATGTAAGCCGTAGTACGAACACACCCCAACCTAAATAAAGTCGTCCATACTTTAGATATGCGCGACGGCTGCTGTTTATCCAATCGTTCAGGGCTGAGGCGTCTGGATCATTTGGATTATTTTGTAAGAAGTCATCGATAGCCATCCACCGAGGTGTTTCATACCGATCCCAGCCATAATGATTCGCTAGCACCATCTCAATAAGTTTTAATCCCGAAGATTCTAGTCGGTCTAAGGTAATATCTAATGTGACATAATCATTTGGTTTAATTCCCAAAGCTTCATAAGCAGATTCTGGGGGAATTTTAATCCAATATGGTTCGCCAATGAGTAGTAATCCGTTTGGAGTTACTGCTGGTTTCATTAATTCAATTGTTAGCTGCAATATTACTGCTTTATATATAGCTTTATAAAATTCCAATAAAAAAATAATCCCAAAAGCATCAAATATGATATTGTATTAATCGTAAAATGAAATTTGTTATATCCAGTCCAATTTTTTGTTCTTAAAATTCTATAGTTAAAAACTACTAAAGGAACAATAAGTAATAATACCAGCAAAGGGATATGAACAATTAAATCTAATTACGAATGGGAAATTATCAATGTGCAGGGGTAAACCTATCTGAAAAGCTTCCTTAAAATTTACTAGTGCGATAAGGTAAATGAATAAAAGCGCACAAATAATAAAAGACCATATTTTAGCTAAACTAATTTTAGGTCTCTTTTCATTTCTCTCGTTATATTCAATATTTTTCAAAAATCGTGATAAAGGCCAAACAATAATTGTATATAGAAATATTATTCCGCATATAACTAAAAACATACAAATGAAAATATTATTTTGCGGCGCTTGTCTTTTTATATAAACTTGATGATATCTACTTCCAGCTGGGAAGAAAGTATATAAGTCATAAACATGCTTACCTTTTTTTAACTGATTTATTAAATTGAAATCAGCTCTGTATCTAAAATCTTGGAAGAGGTAAACTGAAAATTCTAATTGTCGGACATTATATATTATTGAAAATTGAGTTATTTCTTGTTCAACTGATTCGAGAGTATTTTTACAGAAATCAAATGTTATATTTTTATTTGAAAGTATTTGTTGTCTTATATTATTAAATCTCCAATCCGGATTATTCTCTTCATTATATTCTGATTGATAAATATTTGTACAAATCTGGTAATAATATTTCTTTTCAATTATGGTATCACCTTCTGCAATAATAGAATTTCCATATCTATCTGCAAACATTATCATCCCATTATGAAATAGTTCTAAATTGTAATGATTTAGTAAGTTTTTAACTTCATCAATTGTTTCGCACTTTGCAAGAACTAATTCGGATAACACTCCCGGATAAAATGGTTTATCAATTGATTTTCTGATTAGTTTTTCGTATCCGCTAAAATGGGAAACAATCAAACCTTTATCATTCATTCCGTCAGATAATTCAGGTAATTCAAAACCAAAACAAACATATCCAAAACTTGTATCAGTAGCCGGTACAAACCAGATTTTACTTCTCCAATCAGTCCAATCTTCGTTCTTACAAAAAAACATAGTAGAATCCTTCATTAAATAAAATCCAGAACAAGCATAATTCATATTTGCTGAAATGAAGTCTAAAACAAGAAAAATGATTATAAGATATTTATTCATCTTTATTCCAATTAATCAGTGAGCAACCTTAGACGATTTGTGAATTAAACTTATTTTATTGTAGAAATCTGCATTGCCGAACCCAAATAGCCGGATGCACTTGTTGAACTAAGCCGCAATGCGGCGGGGAGTTATTCGGCATTTCTGCTTATTTTATTGCATGCTCCTTTTATATAAAATATACCATAACTAAATAATTTTTCCCCACAGATTAATAATCTAGCGAGGAATACTATGAACGAGCTAATTCAAAGATTCTTGGCTAGGCATTATGTATTAGAAAATATATGGAACGAACATCTTGGTTCCTTTCATATAATCCATATATGAATTCCCAAAGAAATTAATATTTTCTTTCTCTTCAAATTTAGCTGTAAGAATTAAGAACAATATTATAAACACTGTTAAGAGAATTGTAAAAACGGATATATTTTTAAATAGCGTGCCAAGAGATAAAAAGAAAAGAGAACTATACATTGGATGTCTTATATATTTGTAAACGCCATCCTTCACTAAATTAATAGTGTTTTCATATTTATAATTAGTAGAATCTCCCTCTCTTTCCTTTGAACCTCCTAATTTCTTTAGAAATGAAATACTTTGAAATACAAGATAAATCGAAACTAGTAGAAGAGTCCAGGAAATAATTTGAAGAATAGAAAATGGTTTTGAAATCCAAAAGGGTATGTTTACTAAAACCAATAGAAGACAAAAATCGAAAACAAAGAATCTATAAAAACCATGCGCCTTAAGATTAAGGAGTGAATTTTTAGAAATGTAAAGAAAGAATAATGTTCCAACGATAAAGAGGACACTTTGGATAATTGATATCGATTTCATAATACTACTTATTCTCCTTAATACCGTTCAGGAAAGAATGACTGTCACATATATCCCCCATACAGATCTCGGCGTGAAGCTTTACTGTACCGGGCTTTGTTATTTTATAAAGTTTCCAAAACAGGAAACTTGTTGTTATTACTAATGCCAAAGAACTGTCTGCCTTTCAGGCAGGATACTTTAAGCAGTTTATCTACCTCAGGCGGACATCATCTAATTTAAAAATTTCTAAAATGGCGAGTGGGAAAACGCAGTCAGCTTGAGACGTGGGTCAGGGCGGTATTTTTTTTGTTTCTACTTTAAATTGTAATAGCTTTTATAAATTATTGAATACCGATATTTTCTTTAATTAAGAACCACCGGGCAACATAACTCAATTCTTATTTTATTTATGTTTGATATATTTTCAATTACTCTTTCTAAAGCTTGATGATGACCGATTTTATATTTATTGTCTACGCACCATTTATATAATCCTTGCCAAGTATGAAACAGATTTTGAGCGCCAATACATTCTGTTATCGCATAATTGCCTCCGTGATATTCGATTAAACGAACATCTTCTTCCGGTCTTTCAGTTTCATTGACTTTTAACCAAAATTCATATCCATATTCAGATGATTCTGATATTGGATTGGGATTGTTAAAACCAAATATTAAATTATTCTTATCATCAATATTAATATTTCTCTTATTACACCATTTTAATAATTTGTTCATTGCTTCTTCCTCCGGTTGTTTGCCAAAACCATAAAAACTTGCAAATCTATTTGGTTCAATTTTCTTTATGATGACTTCCATTTTATACCTCCCTAAAAGTGTTCAGCAGCCTAATTTTATTATTAGCCGCTTAACATAGGCTGCTTTTTGTTTTCTTACATAAGAAAAATTTTCTACAATTATTCTCTTCATTCACATTCTCACAATCTCAATACCATCTTGATGCAGCTTCGCCACATCACTCCCATAAACACAACTTATGATGCAAATCTTTATCTAAATTTTTCTTATAAAAATACCAATGAGGATAAATAGAATGGCCGGGATGAAGAGAAATTGCCCCAATTTTCCCCAAACCTCTTAATACGATCAGATCTAATGTATATTGATTAAGGGAGAAAGGCAATAAGAATATTCGGGATTGATTTGTTGAATCTTAAGAAAGAGATGGAGGAGAAGATTCTGGAGATGGGAGGGAGAATTAAGTCCGATAATGATCCTCACTCAAAATTGTTTAAAGAACTAATCCCAAAATTATAGGTATTGCAGAGAACGAAAATAGAAATGGAACATAATTTAAATGGCAAATAATTTTGGAATTCAAATAGTTCCTTTTCATTTATTGGAGTGAAAAATCAATGAAACAAGAAATTTTACAACTTGCGCAAAAACTCCTATTAAATGCGTAAATAATCCTAACACCCCTTTTAATATAAGGTTATATTTGCACTTTATTTTTTGAAGAAGTAATGTTTTCAAGTATTACATTACTTTATTAAATCGTAATTTGTAAAGGAGGGTTATATGCGAAAAAATATTTCGGGAATTTTGCTTTCTACCGTTTTTATTGCCTTAGTTTTTTTACAAATACATTGTTTTCAGAAGCAAGAAGATGTGACAAAAAGTAAAGAGAAACAGATAGAAAGGGGAAAATATTTGGTCAACTTAGGTGGCTGCAATGACTGCCATTCTCCCAAAATTATGGCACCTAATAGCCCTGTTCCAGATACTACCAGGCTGCTATCCGGCTCCATAGGACCTATCACCTCTACGGATTTTGACCCTAGTATTGTTGCACAGAGTAAGTGGATTGTTGGCCGGGGTGATTTTACAGCTATAATTGGTCCTTGGGGAATATCTTATCCGGCGAATCTCACACCTGATAAGGAAACGAGTACAGGTAATTGGACTGAAGCGAGATTTATTAAAATTTTACGAACCGGTAAACATTTAGGTGAAGGTCGTCCAATCTTACCTCCAATGCCTTGGGAAAATTTTGCGCTATTAAAAGATCAAGACTTAAAAGATATTTTCGCTTACCTGCAATCATTAAAACCAATAAAAAACAAAGTACCTGATCCGACAACCCCAGATGAATTAGCAAAGCTTATGCATAAGGAAAAATAAATTATACTCATCTTAAAGGAATTCTTTATGAAATATATAATAAAAGTTCGTCTCCCTATTGATGCAGGTAATAAAGCCCTGCAAAATCCTAAATTCAGGAAATCTGCAGTCCATTCTGCAAGAAATAAAAGCAGAAGCTGCCTATTTCACTCCAATTGATGGTCAAAGAGGTATTTTTATTGTAACTGACTTTGATGAGGCGTCTAGACTCGCAGCTATTAGTGAAAAATTCTGGTTTTTTGGAAAAGCCGACATAGAGTTCATTCCAGTTATGGTAATAGATGATCTTAAGAAAGCTATCCCCGAAATTGAAGACGCCGCCAAGAGGTACAGCAGTTAAAAACATTTCAAATCCAGAATCCTTGCTTGATAAAGCCTTCATTTAAAACTTGGAAGCTTTTTTATAACCCTATCTCGGAAAATTCTTGATGAATAATTTCAAAATACGAGCATTTATAAAGATCCTTGAAAAAAAAGGATTGATAACCCATGATGAGATTCTAGGTGAAGTAGAAGTGCTGAAGAAAGAGATGGAGCAGAAGATTAGGAGGATGGGGGTAGGAATTGGAATTATTAGTTCTTTTTATGTTATTAAAAAGAATTAAATATAAGGATAATAATAATATAGCCTATCCACAAAATTCCAAAACTGTTACTTATTAAATAATATTGTTTCTCTTTTTCATTAAACATATTTTTGTTCAAGGACCACGATCCTATAGAATTGAAAATAACATTCGAGCGTTCATCCGAATATTTTTCCCGTAAATTTCTTGAAGCTAATAGAACTACGCTTGTAAAATAGATAGAGAAAAAGATAGTTAATGAAATTAAATCTTTCATTGTGATTGTTCTCTTTTTAAAAAAAATGAAATATTTTGCAGTTTAATTTAAAGCTTAGACATTCCTCGGTGGCAAAGAAGAAGAGTTCTAGGGTCCACCCACTGTATTTAAGCCGCAGCCCAAAAACTAGAAACTTATTTCTATTACTACTGCCTGAGAACTGCCTTGCCGGCAGGCAGGTTAAGCAAACTGTGTTTAACTTTTTTAACAAGTACAGGCTGCAAGATAATTAATTAATTTGACTACGTTGAAACAAAATACTTTAAGCGGATCATCTATTTTAAAAACCTCAAAAACGCTAATGCATAAAATGCTGTCAACTTAAAATATTTGGTTGTACGCTTTTTATATTTTTATACCAATTAATATTACATGAGAATAATTTTTGATATTAACATTTGGATGATCATAATTATCCATAAAATCTCGCTCATATCTATATTCAAATAGTATGGAAATTGGTAAAATATTTTTTATTTCATTTCCTACCCCAATGGAGAAATCAATATTTGCATTGCTAAACCTATCATAAATTAATTCCCAACCTTTTTCTACTTTTTTATTTATAAGAAAATCTATCTGTGGACCCAAAATTATATACGGAGAAAAAATACCTATTTCATATTTTATTTTTACTAAAGTCGTTAATAATAAATAATCTAATCCAATATCTGTATTTATAAACTCTCCTGTTCCATCTGGTTGCATCATAGTAGTTATCGGAATCTGCTCACTAAATCCTTTTCTTAAGAATCCTATTTCTCCTTGAATTTGAAAAAACTGATAATTAAAAAAATCGGCATAGATTCTAGGAGATATACCTATTTTATTATCAAAATTTAATTCATAACCCTCCTCGTATTGCCATGAATGGTTTGATATTCCAATTCCAAATTTTACTCCATAATTATTTATTATTTGTCCTCGTAAACTAATAGTATAAATTATTAGAAAACTTATTAATAATATTGATTTCATTTTTCCCTTTCTTTATAGTGCAGTCGTGATAGGAATACCTGTTACCAGGCATTCCTCATACAGATCCCTACGTGCAGTTTTTCCGCACCAGGTTCTTCAGACGATACTCGCTTCCGTATGCAGCCATTGGATTATCCCTCTAACTGTTTGCTATTTTTCGCAGTGAGGCTTGCACATTTTACCCAGCCTTACGTCTGGTTTGTGTTTCCTTTGAAAGTTTCGTATCGCTGTTAACACCGTCCCACATGTGAACGGCTTTCCCGTTCTCTAAGTATTATGAGTTAATCCGACTCCCTGCTCGTCTTCAGCTCATCTTCTTTTGCTTGACTTCGCTTACCATTATATCTAATTGAACTTACAGGGTCTCCCAAGTTCTTGTGTGATTCTCTTTATACATGCTACACCTTCGAACCCCGGTAGTCCTTGAGTTGGCTTCCCTCTTACGTCAACTCTTGTGGTGCCTTCTTATTCGTTAACACCATTACCGACTACATCATTTATGCGATTTCGGGCTAAATTTGTTTCATGAATTTTTACCATTAAAAATTAACTTGCAACGCTAAACCCGGATTTACATTGCCATTTTTATTAAGTCGCAAATCTGGTTTTAAAAATTCATATCGATCTTTTTGTCCTCAACTGTTCATTGGTTTGTCCGGCGCTATCCTCACAGGCGGAATTGTTTTGAGACCGAAGAACGGGCGTAGCAGCCGCACACGACGCACAAACTCGAATACCAGCCAGCTTCCGGCAAATGTGGAGAAGGCGGCTATAGGCAGCTTGAGCCAGACGCCGATCGTGAGCGGCAGCATCACATATACTACTGCTACCGTGATCGTCTGGTGAACAATATAGAACGGGTACACTGCCTCATTGGCGTAGCTGAGCCATGGGCCGCCATGTTGCACATGCGCACGGGCAAAACCGAGAACGGCGAGAACCATGCCCATTGTGAGAAAGCCCGTCGGCAGCACGACACCTCCGACTCCGGCGCCGAACAGCGCCCTCTATCATTCATATCGTTGATAAGACCTTGTATGAATGTTGTTTCATTTGTTTCTATATTGGAAATAAGCTGTGATATGTTTATTATTTTTATCCCTCTTTTATTTTAAGAATATAACTATTTTGTTATCTTGTTGAAAGATGAACTATATTTATAAATATCCACTTCATACCCCCATATTTATCTTTATTTTATAAATCTTATATAAAAATCATTTTAATTAATTACATTAATTCATAATATCAAACTAACCTTTAAAAAATATTTTTAAATAATATTTTGATATCTATATAATATTTATGAAAAATGGCGAATTCCAATGATGTTTGGTTGGTAATATGATATTTGATAATCACCTAACGGGAATTCCTTTAAGTTAATCATTAAATCTTCTTTTAATTGAAATCTTAATTAATTACCTAAATATTTTTATCGAAAAAATAAAATCTTCATTTTCGACTAACCACATTTAAGCCGCAACCCAGAACAAGAAACTTATTTTTATTCGTGCAGTTTTTCCGCACCGGGCTTGTTATTTTACAAAGTTCTTAAGAGACAGTTTTATCTTAAGGGAAAAAAACAATAAAATAATTTTGCCTTACAATTTAACTTTTTACATAGGGGAAGATACTTTATGCAGTTTATCCGCCTCTTCGGAGATCACCAACTTTAAAATCTCATAAATGCCCGGGCGGGATCACTGTCGGGTTAAATGTTTGGTTATTGCTTTACAAATTTTATTTTTCATTTTTAAGTACTCTCTTTCGATACCATCCGTATATATTTTTTTAAGAACTATGCCGCTGCTAGTAATTTGCGGGACTATTGTAGAATCAACTGAACCATCTAATGTGGATTCTGTTATATCTAAAATCAATGGTTTATTATTATTAACGAAATAGCTTAATAAATAAACTACCATATCCCCCCGGCCTCCGCCGTTTTATCGCAAATCAATAATTACTGCATTACAATTTTTAAAATCGCTCATTGATATATCTGCAATTGTCCTCGCATAAACTGTAGAAAAGAACACACTTAGATTCAGATATCCAATATTACCGTCAAGTATTTTTAATTCCTTGAAACCATAATTATTCCAAACCTCAAGCTTTGCTTCTTCCTTTGTATGATCAGTTCTGTTAGATGTTTCTTTAAGTAATGCTTGTGCTAATTTTGGTTCATAAAAAAGATCAAGATGTTTATCATTACTATATTTTTCAAGAGTCATTGTAACTTGAGTCACGAATTCATTTGATTCATCATATTGCTTAAAAAAACCCTTCGAAAATCTGTGACCGTAAACCATTTATTGTTTTTTCCGATATTTCAGGGAAGGGATAAACCTTTTCCAACTTCTCGATTACTTTCAACAGGATATTATCTTTTTCATTTTCAGTTATATTTTGTGCAATAATAATACAATCCTTACCAGCGAGCGCTACCGCATGCAACCCTTTAAAAACTGTATTGTGTATGAGCCGTTGTTAGCCGCATGCCGTTTTCTCTGGGAGCTAGAATTTTTCAGGTTTATTATATTCAACTTCTGTTATATTGAATTTTGCATAACTGAAATCTCCATTTTCCAATCGCCATAAAACATCAAAGGCAGTCGGTATAAATATATTATTCAATTGCTTGTAATTTGTTGCTTTGATAACCCATGTTTCTAAGTTTTCCCCGTTCATATACCGCTTTGTCTCCATCTCGGTTATCTCTCCAATTTTGTTAAATGTAATTTTAAAAAATAATGAAAGCCCTTTGTAGCTGTATGTAAGTCTTGCAGTTGTAGAGTTAATTGGTAACCATTTAAGTCTTTCGTTGGGTAAAAAATTGGTCGGATACAGAATACTTTCTCCAAGCCAACGAAGTAATTCACCTTGATTATATTGTTCTCCTTTTGCATCCACAACATTATACAAAGAAAAAATGGAGGCAATTAGTCTGCCTTTGTCTGAAATATACATATCTCGTGCAACAAACATCGATGTTGTGCCTTTCCAAATAAAGCCTGGTTTTTGAGTTGTAGCGTATTGTTCTCCTTTTATGTTTATCCAGCGTTTGTCAATGCCTATTTTAAATTGTCCATCGTGTTTAATTCTTGCATAACTTATGTATGGTTGTCCCTCTTTTAAAACGTGGTGGAAATACAGCTGAACAGGTTCTGGTAAATCGTCAAGTTGGCTTTTATGAAATTTTTGGTCAGATATGCTTTTAGATTGAGCAAAAAGTTCATTTACTTCTTTGCTGAATTTAATGGATAGATTTATTTTACCAATGAGTATGATAAATACGAGAAGCCCGAGTATTAAAAATGCAATTATCATTATTTTCTAGTATTTCATTTTTCGTAAATCGTTCTAATTTGCTGATTCACGCCAACAAAAATTATTGATATTGCATATAGCATTTTACAGTTCTTTAATTATATTGAGCAGGTTTTATTTTTTTAGGAAAAAAAAAACAATAAAATAGTTTTTCTATAAATATCGACTTTTTACATAACGGCTTAAAATGCTTTTTTATGTACAAATTATATATTATTCTACTCATAAAATCATTTACTGATTGATACATTAATAATTCCTGACTTTTTGTATAATCCCCACGCATATCCCGGCGTGCAGTTTTTCCTCCGCCCTGCTTGTTATTATAAAAGTACTTTAATTATCAGGCCTGGTTTTATTGTTTTAAGAAATCAAAAACAAGAAAATAATTTACCTAACATATTGATTTTTAAGTTGGAGTAAGAAGTTTTGTTAGGTGTAATTGATTAATAAGTAATTATTCTATCCACGGCCGACTTTTGCCTTTCCAATAATCCACTTTTTTTCTTCTCAAAATAATTGAATCGAAATATGAAAACTGTTGCGATTGTTGTATAGATAATAAATGAGAAATTTCCAGAAATTATTTCCTCAAATAATTTAATAGGAGAAAAAGCATCAGTTAAATAATTCTCATTATGTGATCCAACATTAATTAGAATAAATATAAGAACAGCACACAAGTAAACTGATATTATCAATTTCAACGAAAATTTTATAAAATCTTTTAAAGACATATACACCTGACGAACCGCAAATTAAGGTTGCAGCCGAAAACAAGAAACTTATTTTTATTACTACTGGAGACCTGCCTTGCCGGCAGGCAGGTTAAGCAGACTGTGCTTAATCCAGTCCTGATGAAAATCAGGATCCCCCTTTACGAGAAGCACAGTTTGCAAGATAATTGATTTTGACTAAGTTAAACCTGCCTTCGGTAGGCAGGCAAGATACTTTAAACAGCCTGTCCGCTTCTGACGGAGATCACTACTTTCAAAATCTCTAAAAACCGAATGCATAAAAAAGTTTATCCTGAGCTTGCCGAAGGATTGTCAACTTTAATTGCTACGTTATATGCGATTTTAATCTGATGCCAAAGTTGATGTTTATACCAAAATTCATTTTGTCAAAGATTTTAAATATCTATTAATTCTTTACCTGCCTGTCCGGCTTAAATGGATTAAAGAAGTTATACCCAATTTAACAAAAACAATTTCTAAACACCGTATTTTTTGTGTAACGGTGAGTTGATTATATCACGAAGTTTT
This sequence comes from uncultured Bacteroidota bacterium, assembly GCA_963782475.1. Lineage (GTDB taxonomy): Bacteria > Bacteroidota > Ignavibacteria > Ignavibacteriales > Ignavibacteriaceae > CAVQBP01. The sequence goes on along the minus strand of CAWAJW010000015.1, from coordinate 992,760 downwards.
AATTGTAACTCATCTGTATCATCTTTAGTTAATCCGATTGTTGAAATTAACGGATGAATAATAGCTTCCGATATACCCGGACTGGCTTTTCCTTTCAACAATCCTTTACGCTGCAGCCTTTTCCAGTTTGTTGTAAACGTTATGGGTAAAATCGGAACCTGTTTGCGGACAGCTAATAAAACGGATCCTGTTTTAAATTCATTTAGCTTAGGAGCGGCCCTGGAAATAGTACCTTCCGGAAGAATCACTAAGGGATGCCCTGCGTCAATTACATCCATCATGCTTTTAAATGCTTTTATTAATCCCATTTTATTATGTCTGTCAACTAATATATTCATTCCTGATGTATAAAATATATGGAATAAAGGCCATTTTTCAACTTCCTTTTTTCCCGTAAACACAAAGTATTGATCGAATAATGAGTATAGACAAGGGATATCTATGTATGAGCTGTGGTTAGAGCAGATTAAATAGGGTTTATCTAAAATAATATTTTCCTTGCCCTCAACTTTTAAGAAAATTCCTCCACAAAACAAAAACAGTCTCCCATAAAATTTCATAAATTTAAAGGCTGTGGGAAACCGCTCCTTTTTAGATAGGTAAAAGCGAAAGAATGGGTAGAGCAAGATTAGCAGCAATACAAAACATACAAGGAGATATATTTTATAAACAAACCTGAACGGAAATAAAATAATTGAAATCATTGAGAGCATTTCTATAAGATTAAATATTAGTAATTTTCAAAGTAGAAAATTAAGAATTGTTTTTATCATTTCCATTGAGCAGTATAAAAACAAATAGCTATAGTCATGGTAAAAATGCCTGTTACCACACTTCCCCCACACAGATCCCGGCGTGTATTTTTTCCGCACTGGGGCTTTATTACATATGCCAAAGTTTAAAAAACTATTAGACACAGCTCCGCCCCATCACTCTCATAAACATAACTCATGATACAAATCCTAATCTAATGTTTACTTATAAAAATCCTCACAGGGCTAACAGAATGGCCGGGATGAAGAGAAATTGCCCCAATTTTCCCCATGGCTCTAAATATGATTATATCTAATGTAAATTGATTAAGGGAGAAAGGCAATAAGAATCTTGAAATGCGGGGAAATGCTTATTCACTTAAACTAGAAGCCCGATGAATATTTATCCCGAACAATCCCCATTCTGCTGATGATTCATCATAATTATATTTATCATCACGGTTCACATCCCTATAAATCTTCACATTCCCGGTTTGGATCAAAGCTTTATACTTTCCTTTGTTAAGCCCTAACCTCCACCAGCCGAGATATTGACCCGGTGCGAGAATAGCAGTTCCCTTTTTATATAGCGGATATCCCAGATAATAAAGTCCCGGATCTGTCGTTGCCGACCAGCAGTGGAATTTTTGTGCGTCTGATTCATTTTTATAAAAGCAGTAAATCAAGTCGTCGAATTTATTCGGATTCATATCATTGCTTCTTATTCCGCCAATATTTAGATTGTATGGGATTTCGTTGTCGAAGATTTTGTAATTTCTGCTATTATAAACTTGTAAGATCTCTTCTAAAATTGGTTTTCTCATTTTTTGAACCTATAGAGACTAGTAATGAACAACCAGAATAAAATGTTTACAGCAGCTTTAGGTGCATTGGAGCATCTTTTCAAACTTTCAACAAATGATAGCATGCTTATCTTAACAGATACTTATAATGCAGCAATAGCCGAGGCATTTAAGAAAGCCGGTGTAGAAAAAGGATGTTCAGTTGACTTATATCAGTTAGATGAAAATAGACGCCCTCTGCAAGAAATTCCTGCTGAATTGGAAAAACTTTTGCCAGGAAGAACTATTGTGCTTAACATAATTAAATCGTTCCCGGAAGAAATATCATTCCGTATAAAATGGATTCATAAAGTTGAAGGGACCAGGCTGGTAAGGATGGGACACATGCCCGGTATAACGGAAGAGATTATGCTGAATTCTGTTAACGTTGATTTCGACGGAATGAAAAAAACTGCCGATAAGCTTATTGAAAAACTTACGAATGCCGTACAACTTCATATTACAACCGACGCCGGAACAAACGTTTTACTTGGAATTTCTGGCAGGAAATTTATCGGCGACGTTGAAGTTAACCCGGGGAAGATGTGCAATATCCCCTGTGGAGAAATATACTGTGCACCGATTGAAACCGAGGCAAATGGTGTAATAGTTTTTGATGCGAGCATCGGCGATATAGGTTTGCTTAAGCAACCGTTAAAGGTGTATGTAACAGATGGAAAAATTACAATGTTTGAAAGTGATGATAAGGAATTAGAAAAAAGAATAGCTGAACTAACTGATGTGGATGATGAAGCAAGAGTAATAGGCGAACTTGGTATTGGCATTAACCCCGGTGCCAGTATTACGGGAAATATGTTGGAAGATGAAAAGTCACTCGGAACTTCTCATATTGCTTTTGGGAATAATGCTGGTTTCGTTGGTGGGGGAAAAAACAATTCAAAGATTCATAGAGACTATTTGTTTTATAACCCAACCATAGAAATCTATTATACTAAAACCGGTCAGTCCTCCATATCTACTTCGCCGGGTAAACAGACTGATGGGAAAATATTGATGAAACAAGGAAAGTTTGTTCTTTGAATTACGGAAAAATTGAAATATTATCTGACATTAAATTTTTTATTAAATTAGTGAGGTTGCCTAACGATGCATTTCAAACACTGAGAATTTGTTCAGTCGCTGCAGTTTTATTATTATGGTCAGCAAAGAAGAATGTATGATTAAATCAACATGGAATAAATAAACTGATACTGAAGGATTCTTTTATGACATCTCAAATATCAAAAACAGTATTATCTCTTATGCTTGCAGTTCCAGATACACCTATTGCCGTTGAGTGGTATAAGAAAGCATTTAAAGTACAAGTTTTATGGAATTTGGGTTCAGTAGCCGGATTAGAAATTGAAAATGCGCCAATTTTTTTACATCAACCTGTAAAGAATAGTTTTAGTAGTCCCCTGGAGTTGGGTACAACTACTGCAAGAATTGAATTATTTGTGGATAATCCAGATGAAATAATAACGCGGGCTTTAGAAGCAGGTGCAAAAGGTAGTCTAGAAGATATTCAAAATTATGAAGTGCCTTGGGGTATTCACAGACAAGGTGGATTTACTGATCCATTTGGACATCGGTGGTTAGTAGGCGATAAATCCCCTTTGAATATTTTTCCTTCAAGTGATGTGAAAGAATAATATAAATGGATTAGAACTATAAAAGAATGGAGTCTTTGCTGCCGATACTGTACAAACTAAAACATTGAAAATATCAAATTCAAACTAATACTTATTCGCGTTTGACTTTATATATTCTATAATATTTGAAAATCAATTAATAACTTTGTTTTCATCATATTAAAAATTGAAAAATTAAATTCCATTTCAAACAAATTCGCAACAGTTTTATGAATTACAACGTCTATCAATTTTTTACCGGAGTAATAATTCTATAATTGCCGCTCAAGTGCATTAAACTGAATAGATACAACAATCCATCATAATATGGATCAAAATATCCGTCAGAATAAGGTTCCAGTTTTGCATTCCATACTGCATCGATAAATTTCCAGCTTTTAGCCTGGGTTCCCATTAGAGAAGCAGCCGCAGAAGTAGCAACCAATCCCAAAGAGTGACGCAGCTTCCGGTAACCGCCGGCTGGAAGAATGAAATCGGGAAGTGTTCCATCTAAATTATATTGGTCTACAAAGGAATCAATCCCTTTACAAAAAAGAAAATTCTGAATCCGTTTACAATAATCCTGCTGCCACTCTTTATCTTTAGCAAACCAGGAATAATCCATGGCAATGTTCATTGGAACCCTCCATGAATCAAAACGAAATGAAGCATGAAACCGGCCGAAAGTTCGGGGTTCCCCGCTGAACTCGGTCGCATCGGCATTCAAACCGGCTGCCGAAGCACAAGCGCGGTGAAGAAAGGTGCGTGCTGAATCAGCACAGTCTCTATAAAACTGCTCTCTGCCGTCCTTCCCATATTCAGCCCAGATTTCAAAAAAAGCCGGCAAAAAGTAGGAAGGATCTGTCCAGTTGTATCCAGATTTATCGGGCACAAAAGTAATCTTTTTCTGTTCAACATTGATAATATTCATTATTCCGTCTGTGCCATCCTTACTCCACATTGCATCCAGTATTCTTCTGGCTTCAGCGTAATAATTGATCCCTGTATGATTCCCCCAGCGGTTAGAAGCAAATAACAAATCAGTTATAAAATATAATTCTCCATCAGAAGCAGAACCTTCAGAATTATGTCCTCCGGTTTCCGGTTTAACACTCCACGCAAAATATGCATCCCTTGCTCCTCCCTGGTGCTGCATATATTTTTTAGTCCATCGCCACAGACGGTCAAAAACATCTTTTTTATTCAGCTGTACCGCTACCATCATTCCATACGAAAGGCCTTCCGTTCGTGCATCATGGTTTTTCAAATCGGAAACATAGCCCATTGAATCGCCTACCTCAAAATAAACCCTGTTTGGTCCTTCAAATAGATCATGATATGCTTTGGTTAATTTTGCATCAATATCTTTTTGTTTATAGCCTGCTTCTAAAAACAGATTACGGTAAATACCTGTTTCCCATGCTCCTTTTTCCTGAGGTATCATCACTCCCCGTGGATCAGTAATATCTTTTTCACAATCATCATTGAATATCCCTAGAGAAATAAAACACAAAGCAGAAAGTAGTATCAAGTAAATATTTTTTTTCATTTCTATACCTTTTGACTCATAGATGTAAAATAAAGGTTGTTGTGAATTTAATTCTTACTATTGATAGCCGAAAAACTAGTTAATATTATTATTTTTTAATAATAAAGTTAAGTAAAGTTTACTAAACTCTCTCACAAAGTAATTTACATTGCAATTATCGCATGAGATGAATTGAATGGCTGCCTGGAGAAAAAGTGGTCGGAAATAAAAAATGCGAACAGTAAACCTACCGTTCGCACATCTGATATTCTCGGCTCCGCGAGCAGGACTCGAACCTGCAACCCTTCGGTTAACAGCCGAATGCTCCACCATTGAGCTATCGCGGAATTTCTTAATTTTTATTTTTCCTTTGAATCCCCTAATATCCAGGAATTATTCAAAAGAGAAGTATAAACTTAACGACTACCGGATTTTTTGTCAAGCCTGTATATAATTAAACTTGAATAATTTTTTCTTTGTCTGCTATTTGATTAATGATTCCTTTAATCTCCTGGCAACCGAAACGAAAAATCCAAATACCATTACCAGTATTCCTCCCCATACAAAATTGATAAACGGTTTTACACTGGCTGCTACAGTTAAAACCTCATTTGCAGGAGCTGTTGATTTTTTTGCATCCAATTTAGTTAATACAAAATCCGCTTTTTGAGTTGTAGGATCAATCTTTTTTAATTCAATTTTAATATCTGCTTCTTCAACAGTTACAGGAATATAGGAAAAGCCGTTTTGATCCCTTTTGATAGTTGGTTCAACATTGTATGTTTTGCCCTCTTTTGATATGATTAAATCCGTTCCCATCTGGAAATTTCCGCCGCTCATCATAACACTCATATCCGGTTTTACAAAATCTTTATATACAATTTCCGAACCATTAAAGTTTATTTTATCGCCTATTTTAAGAGAAGCACTCTGTCCCGCATCCTGATTATTTTGATCTTCGTAGCCAAGGGGAGAAATATATATATCCTTAGTTAATGTAGTAAGAATTGCCGGCTCTCTCATTAACCCGTTACTATAATCACTTATATACATTATCGGGGAGATATTATAATTTTTACTCCCTTTTTTCATATCAACACTAAATGCATACTTGGTATTATTTTCTATAGGGTGCCAGCCTGTAAAAGTCAGTTGATATCCGAAAGCTTCCTGCGGTACATTTTTAATAAGATCTATATTAATTTCTTTGCTGTATGCAGATGAGCCTATTACACCTAAAATGAAAAGAGCAATTCCGATATGAGAAACATAAGCACCAATCATTTTCAAGTTTCCCCTGATTATCTGGATAGCGATTTCAATATTAACAAATAAGGCAAATGCAGCTGAGAAAGAAAGAATAATCATCATTATATCACTTATACCGCCGAATAACACAATCAGTGCTGTCACTATTATTGCGGCAGATACAGAAAAGATTGATTTCTTTACAATATCCTCTCCTTTTGTATGGTTCCATTTCAGAAGAAGGCTTAAACCATTCAGCAAACCAATAATAATTGCAATAGGAACATGCATTTGATTATAGAAGAACTTATCGACGGAACTTCCGAATATAGGTGAAGAAGTTCCAACTAAAACTACGAGTGCGGAAGAGCTTAAAACAATTGCTGCGGTAAATAACGCTAAATCTCTGGAAAGAAAACCTTCATCTCTTGATACTTCGACATTTAAATATTTCCATCTGTAAATTAAAGTCCCAAATCCGAGTAAAAGGAATGTGCCGATAAAAATAAGAAGGAAAAGATAAACCAGCATCCCTGGATCAACAAATGAATGGACAGAGGCGTCACCTAATACACCGCTCCTTGTTAGAAAAGTTGAATATAATACAAGGATATAAACCATTATACAAAGGATCAGGTTAGTACGGGCATATTTCCCAATTCCACCTTTCGATTGAGTCTTTCTTTGAACAAGGAGTGTATGAACAGCCGCAACTCCAACTAACCATGGAATCAAACTTGAATTCTCTACCGGATCCCATGCCCAGTAACCGCCCCAGCCTAGCATTTCATATGCCCAATAACCGCCAAGCATTATTCCTAGCCCTAAGATTCCCGCACCTGCTAAAACCCATGGGAAAGACTGCCTTACCCAATCCCTGTAATCATTTTTCATCATTGCGGCCATTGCAAAGGTAAATGGTACTGTTGCCATGGAAAAACCGGTAAATAAAATTGGAGGATGTATCTGCATCCAGAAATTCATAAGCTGGGGATTAAGACCTTTCCCGTCAACTATTAATTGATTCATATGAATTCCCGAAGAAGCAAGAGTTGAATAAAGAGTCTGGCTTACTTTAACGAATGTTTGACCTGAATTGCCGTCGCTAAAAACAAAACTCTGCAGCCAGGGCTGGTTTATAAAAGCTGAATTAATATGTTTTACAGCTACAAAAAAAGGTTCCGACCAGATATAGGCAAAAGGATTTTTAAATAAAGGTGAAACCATAATAAGCAGAAAAGTAGTATGCAGCGTAAAGATCGGCATTACCCTTTTTTCCAGATCTCCTCTTTTGGAAGTATACGACTGAAGGATTATTCCAACGATAGAGCTTAATAAAAGCCATAGCATAAAGCTTCCCTCTTGACCTCCCCAAAACGAAGCAATCAAGAATCCGAACGGCAGGCTGTTAGAGCTGTAATCATAAACATATTTAAAACTATAATCATGATTAATGATAGCATACCATAATAGTGCAGCAGCAACCATCACCATCATTGCCATTGAATGGTAAGCAATTCTACCGTAATTAATAGCATTATCATATCCCCTGTAGCTTAGAAAATACATGACCATTGCCAAAGCACTGCATGCAAGAGCAATTGTTAAAACAATACTTCCAACCATGACACATCCTCTATTTAATTAATTATTCAAATGGGATCCTAATTGCGATCTTATCCTATTTTTATTAAGAGTAAGATTTCCGCCAGAAGCAGACTGGCTTATGGCGGAAAATTATTATTAGTAATTTTACTAAAGGGAAGAAGATTTGACCTGCGAATTTTGATATTTGCTAGGACATTTTGTTAAAATCTCTCTTGCATGGAAATAACCGTCCTCATAATGACCGGTTACCACAACGCTCTGCGCTGTTTCAAAATTATTAGGTATAGTTCCATCATAAACGACTTTCATTTCGGTGCCGTGCTGGTCAATCATGAAAAAGCTGAATGTCCGATTTTGTTTATCAATTGTATAGTTTTTTGCTTTATCCCAGCTCCCGGTTGCTTTGACGGTTTTATCAATGCTCATAACGTTTTGGAAATTGTCTTCGTATTTTATGTTGCTTTGCGTTAACAAATACCCCATCAAACCAAGAAATACAACTATAATAACGCCGCCAAACAGATATTTATTTTTCATGTTTATTATCCTCTATTTCTTTTTCCATATGTTTAAGTCTTCTATCCAAATTTAAGAGATACAAAAAAACCCCTGCCCAGACAATTAGAACAATAACCATTACGACGTATATAGCATTGTTCTGAAGAAAACTATAAAGACCGCTCAATATTTACCCTCTTATTAATTTTCTGTTAAGTTTATCCTTATAAATTAAAGATTTATATCCAATATTCCACATCCAGAAAAATAGAATTGTGAAGCCTATCAAGGAAAGGAAAAATATTAACAGCATATTTCCATTCATTTTAAAATCAACAATAGGTCCCGAGTTTGTATCGTTAGCTGAACCGGGATGCAAACCGCTCATAATTCTAGGCATAACAAAAATAAAGAAAGGAACAGTTATAAAGGCAATAATATTATAAACAGCGGAAAGAGAAGCTCTTTTTTCTTCAGACTCGATTGATGAACGAAGTGCGAACCATGCACCATAAATTAATAAAAGAGCAAAAATGCTTGTCTGCCTGGGATCCCAGCTCCAGAATGCGCCCCATGCAAATTTAGCCCAGACAGCTCCGGTTATTGTAGCTAAAACACAAAATATTATTCCTAGCTGAGCTGCTGCATAAGATTTAGCATCATCATCAAGGTTTTTCTTTCTTAGGTATCTTATGCTGTAGACAGTAGACAGCAAAAATGCTATTACCGTTATCCATGCTGTAGGCACATGAAAGAAAATAATTTTAGCATTTTGTTCTAATCCAGGAATTAGAGGAAATTGATACCAGGTATGCGGATTCTCAACTATGGGAAAAGCTATTCCAGCTACTGATACAAACGCAAGCAGAAGGAATAAAGATATTTTCCAGGTCATAAGTTATTTCTTTTATTTTAATTAAATATAGTTAATTTCTATGAACTTAATAACTTTAATAAATCATGTGTTGATTTATTATACAAAATTTCAAAAGTTATGCCACTTAAATAGTAAAATTTTCCCTCAATTAAAATATCTTTTAATCTACCTTAAAGTAGGGTGAATTGTTTTGGAATACCGAGGGTTCTTTTGACGAAAGTCGACAATATCCGTATCTTAATTTTTATCGATGCTTCTTCTAATCTTTCCATATAAAATCAAATAACATATATGAAGCGGAAATCATTATTACGTCATAACATGCAATTATAAGGAGTTCAACTTCGGAAGAATCGATAGTGTTCCCTTCTATTGCAAATAAAGTCAATCGTACGGAAGTAATTATTAATGGAAGCAGGATCGGAAATGAAAGTACAGGATACAATGTTCCTTTTGAACCTGCTTTAGCTATAATGGCTGCAATGATGGTAGATGAAACAGCTATCCCAATATTTCCTAAAACAAAAGCAAAAATGAAGAGCAATAAATTCCGGATTACAAATTCCTCGAAAAGTGCTGAATATAAAAGTGTGATAATTATATTCATTACAAAAATTAAAATTAGATTAAATAAGAGTTTACCTGTAAAAATAGTTGAAGGGGCTGCAATAAGCTGAAGTGTTAATGATGTACCCCTTTCTTCTTCTGATACGAATGCCCTGGAAAGGCCGGACATTGCAGTAAAAAAAATTACTACCCAAAACAATCCGCTTGTCAAAGCGGGAGAAATTCTTTCATTTCCAATTGAAAATAAGATAACACTCAATGCAACTAGGATAAACATCGCTAGCGAATTGACCGCATAACGAGTCCGTAATTCAGAATTGAAATCCTTTTGGAATAATGCGTATGATTTTATTTTCATTTCAAAATACTCACACGATTAATTAAACGCAGAGTAAGCAGAGAAAACTCAGAGGAAACAGGGAAAATTCTTATCTCTGTATTCTCTGCGCTCCTCTGTTATCTCTGCAGTAAAAGATATATGTTGTAATTTTTATCCAACTAAAATTTATAATCCTCCAGCTTTAATTTCTCTTTACAAAACTGCAAATCAGATTTTTCATTAGACGCAACTATTACAATATTTTCTTTTCTTTCCTCTTCTATTATCCCGTAAACAGATTCCTTTCCTTCATCATCCAGGTTAGATGTCGGTTCATCAAGTAATATTAATTTTGGAGAATGCATTAAAGCAAAAATAAATTTCATTCTCTGCTTCATTCCGGAAGAATAAGTTTTTAATATGTCGTCTTTACGGTTATATAACAGGAATTGATTTAAAAGGTGTTCTATCTTTTCTTTATTAAATACAACATCTCTGATATTTGCGAAATAATTTAAATTTTCCCAGGCTGAAAATTCATCATAAAGAACCAAATAAGGGGAGACGAAACCGATAAAGTTATGCAGATTTTCCGGCTCTATTTGTTCACTGTTATAATTATATGCTATTTTACCTGACGAAGGGGAATTTATCCCTGCAATAATTTTAATCAAAGTAGATTTACCCGAACCATTCGCTCCTGTAATACCAAAAATAGAATTACCGGACAAAGAAAAATTCACATTATTAAAAATTAACCTTCTTCCGAAGGTTTTTTTTAAATCGCTGGCTTGAATTGAAAAATCACTCATTAATTATAATCATGAATTAAATAAATTATTTACTTCTCTATATTGCATATTCTTTCACTTATTTATTATTACTATTTTGCCTGAAGTAGTGCTGCTGCCGATCTTAGTAAAATAAATATAAACCCCGGATGGAAGTTTTTCTCCTTTTGAATTCAAACCATTCCATCTTAATATATAAGAACCTTTCTTACCGGGAGCAGCATAATCATTCAGCGAATAAACGAGCTTCATTGAAATTGTAAAAATATCAAGATCTACTTTTTGATACGCATTGGCGCCCGTAGGAATTTCAATATGATTATTCAGATTATAAAAAAAAGGATTCGGATAGGCATAATTAACCGAAACAACCGGCGGCGGCGGATTTGTTGTATCCCGCATAATAATATTATTATCTAAAATAACAGTATTAGACCAGACAGAACTATTATTTGAAAATAGATTAACATCATATTTATTTGCCGAAGATACTGCATTATAACTAACAGTCAGCCGGAAAGGAGATTGATTATTCATACTATCTATCCCGTTTCTATAATCGGAATTAGAAATAATTACATCGAGTGTATCAAAATTATTATTTGCTGTTTTCTGGATAAATTTTAAATAATTTTGTGAGGTGGGGAATGCGAAACCACTTATAGAATTAGCAGGTATAGGCGCAAACTCATTTAAAATATGCAGCAGAGGATAATTTGAAGCTTCTTTAAAATATATACCGTTAACCGCTCTATAGTTTGTATAAAAAAGCCAAATTCCGAACTCATTAAATTCCCTTCTATAAGTCGAACCAAACTCCAGAATACTATTATTTATTGCCTCAAGAGCTCTCATTTGCGGCATAAGCTGCCATTGTTTTTTAAGGATATCATATCCTCTTTTTATATCGCTGCTTCCGAACCTGTCCCTAATGAAAATATTCCATATTGCCAAAGCATATTCCTGTTCACCGCCGTTACAATTCGAACATCCGAAAGCATCTTGAGTATTATTAAAGTAATAAGGTAAATAATTATAATAATCATTTATACTGTTATAAACGAAATCTTCCATAGCCGTAGAGGAAAGCTCATAAAAAAAACCATCCGTATCGTACCTGTAAATATAATCTGCTATTTGGATAGCATGGTAGAATTCATGGGCTAATGTTACTCTTGCCCCGTTTATACCCTGTGTTTGAAAATTTATATAATTATTATGAATAACAATATATGAAGTAAATGTTTCATTGCCTGTCGGTATATCCGGCTGTGTATAGCCATAGCTTCCTGAAGTCGAATTTGTAATATAGATATCATACGGAGATTGATCGTGGTTTGGGAAAGGATAGCCTAAATATTTAATTTCAAAATTATAAACCGAATCTAAAGTCTGCGAAATTAAATTCAAACAATCATTTACCGGCAGGTTATCATACGAAGGTCTGTTTATTCCTTGTGAATCATAATGAATTTTGAAGAATCCGTTTGGAGTAATTAAGCTGTCTTGAAGCTCAGGCTTCTGAAGAATTCTTTTAATATCTGACTGCTGCTGCGATGTAAACCTGTTAATATTTACTATTAATGAACTAACTAATCCGAATCCGCATTTTTCATATTTACTTTCACCCTCAGTTGTCCGGGCAGGTTTTGTTTTAAACTGCGATGAATTAATATAAATCAACTTATCATATAAAGAGTCGAGAGCATGTTTTGTTATGCCTTGTGAATAAATAAGATTAACATTAAATAAAATTACAATTAAAAAGATAATCGTTTTCATTGGCTTATATTATTAACTGAAATTGGACTTTCATTTTTTTGAGTAAATACTATATGGTAATTTTTTATATTCATATTTTTTATGAAATAACGGTTAAGATTTTCTGCATCAGCAATCCCTGTAGTAATTAATTCTCTTCCTTCTTTTAGGAAGTCGAATCTATCAATAATATTATTGTGATACACAAATAATTTTTTCAATCCGTTAAATTTCATTTCACCGAAAAAGAGCTGCTCTTTATTTATGACATTTAAAGAAGGTATTTGATTATTCGCCTTAATTACCGATGAAGTTTTGCCAGCGGTAACCACTGCAAAATTATCTGCTTCCGAAGCAAAGAAGCTTATTGAAATATCTTTGTCATTATTCAGGAGATCGCCGGTAAATGCAACTATTTTATAATATTCTTTCAAAGATAATGAAAATTTTTCTTCCGGTGGGGTTTGAAGCTTATTAAAATCCTTTGAATAAAAAATTAAATTATTCCCGGATTTCTGCCAAAAATACACCGATTTTCCCGAACCTAAAGTTATATTTGAGGCTAAATCACTAATGGTTATTTCATAATTTTTATTAGTAAAATTATTGCCGGAATATGTAAAAATATCTATACCCAGCTTATCATTTTTTCTATACGCAGCGTAGATATTTACATTACCCTGGTCATCTTTTCTTACTTTTAAATCCATAATGCTGCCGTGAGAATAAATATTTTTTCTATCAACATTATTATTTGAAAAATTTACGATCTAAAGCTTCAATAAGATTATTGTTGAAAGAATAGATGAAAAAACCATTGGTGTTCGGCGATATATTAAAAGCAGTTACATCAGAATGGTTTTGAAACAGCGGGAATGATGAATAAGATTTCGGGATACCGGCATTATTTCTTACAACAGCAACCAATGAATTGTTTAATTCATCTAAAAAACAAAAATCGGTAATTCCATTGTCTTCGTTATCAAAAAATGTTATTGCAGAAGGTTCCGCACCCAGTGTTAATTCCACATTTTCAAAAAATGATGATAACCTTGTAACTGTAAACAGATCACCTTTATCGCTTATTCCGGCAATCCCGTTTATAAATTTGCTGTAATAGGGGATAATATCTTTTATCCCTTTCTTTTTAAGATAAATAACTTCAGGATAAAACTGCCGGTTACTTTTTGCAAATATAATTGAGAGAATTTCTTCATTATAATTAATATATGCAATATCGATTTTCCCGTCTTTATTAAAATCACCCAGGATAATTCTATCAGGGTGATATAAAGGGCTTATATTAAGAGTATCTTCAAATGAACTTCGAAAGTCACCGTAAAAAATTGAGATTGAATCATTTCTTACAAAAATCAAATCCTCATAATCATCCGAATCCATATCGAAAGACTGAAGCAGACTAACTCTTCCATTAATTGGAATAGACCGGACTTTCCTGAAATTCCCGTTCCCATTGTTATAAAAGAAATCAATAGAACTGGTGATGAGATTAAAACCGGAGATATCCGGAATGTTATCATTATTCAAATCTACAAAAATTGCATCCGTATAACTTGTTCTTTCCTCTAATTTTTTTTCAATTAGCCCTTTGCCAGAACGATATAATAAAGAAAGGCCTTCAAAGGTGCCGCCTGAAATTAACATTTCTGATTTGCTGTCGCCTTCAACATCTGCAACAGATATATTTTCCGGGTATGATGAAAAATTATGAGAAGCAATATTTATAAATTTCTTTTCATTTGAAATTTGGAAAATGCCTGCAGTTCTGTCTCTCCTTGAAGCGAAGGCATATCCTTCCACCTCTTTTTTCTTGTTAAAAATTGCATGGATATTCGAAATACGGTAAGGTATTTTAATGCTGTCCTGCTCCGGGAATTCCCCGTTTTCATATCCGGTCAATAAATTCATCTTCTTTTTTAAGGGTGAATATAAAAGAATATCGGAGTATGAATCTTTATTATAGTTTAATGGAAAAGCAGAAGTATAATTTTTGCCTGTTTTAAAATCCCTATACTTACAAAAACCATTGATAGGAATTTGCACATTATTTAACTTGTTTTGAGGGAAAGCAAAATTTGAATTGAATAGAAAAAAAGGAAGTAAAAAAGTGTAAAAAAAAATTTTACATTGCAAAGAATTAACCTTTAATAGAAATCCTGTATTTAAGTCTATTTTCCCTTCTTTGAAGTGCTTCATCATATCTTCTTTTTTCATCTTCTGTTTCGGGAACTGCTTCAACAGCTTTTAACGGTTTTCCATTTTCATCCACGCTGACAAAAGTGAGGTAAGCTGTATTGGTGTGAATTTTAGAACCTTCCTTAAAAGACTCTGCAAAAACTTTAACACCAATTTCCATTGAGGTGTTGAATACCCTGTTAACCGAAGCAGTAAGAGTGACGGCATCACCTAAACTTATAGGCTGATGGAAATCTACTTTATCGACAGATGCGGTAACACATACCCTATGGTTATGTTTAGAAGCACACAGCGCGGCACAAATATCGACCCAATGCATCAGCTGACCGCCAAGCAATTTACCGAGCTGGTTTGTATGATGAGGGAGAACGAGCTCAGTCATTATTATTATTGATTCGCTTATTTTTTTCCCGGGAATCATTATTTCGATGCCGAAAGTTTATTCTCAAGAGAAGTTTTTAATTTTTGGATTTCCTTTACATTGGAGTCATCAGGATATTTTTCCAAAAATTTAGACATTTCGGCAAGAGCTTCATCATTCCTGTTTTTATCCAGAAGGATTTTTATTTTATCATACATAGCTAAAGGAGCATACTTTGTATCATGATAGGTTTCAATAACATCACTATAATAAATCAAAGCAGCTTCATAATAATCCATCTTTTCATAAATATTGGCACTATTATATTCTTTTAATGCTAATTTAGTATTCATTTCGGAAATTTTTTTCTCGGCTTCAGAAACTTTAGGGTTAGTGGGGAAAAAGTCAATAAATGCCTGGAACTCTTCAATAGCTTTCTTTGTATATTTTTGATCTAAAGAATAATTCGGGGAAAGCTGATAATAACTCTCGGCAAGCATAAACTGGGCATCGGGCAAATATTGGCTTGCAGGCATATTTTTTACTAACCTGCTGAACTCGTATGCCGACATTATATATTCTCCCCTTTTAAATCTCGTCATAGCCAGATAATACTGAGCGTCATCGATAATTGAATTCCCAGGGTATTGAAGAATCAAAGATTGAAATTCATTAAGCGCATCCAAATAATTTTCATCATTATATAAGCTTTTTGCATAAGCTAGTCTTTGATCCGGAGTCATATTTACAGTATCAACAGAGGAAGAACATCCGATTATATAAAGAGAAAAAATAAATAAGAGAAATAATTTCTTCATAGAATAAGTATAATTTTTTTAATTATTCATAGCAATTATAGCTAAAATCAAAAAGTCATCAAAGCCATTTATTGCTGCTTTTTATAGTCTTTTTCAAAACATAAGATAAATATTACAATATAAATTATTTTTTGAATTGATATAAAAGCAAAATTACAGTAGCTATACTGGCAATAATACTAAAATAGCCTCCGACTAAACCAACATACCAATTAAATGTTCTTATCTGTTTTTTCGGAACCCAGATGTAATCCCCTTCTTCAATTGTTACTTTATTATCTGTGGGTGATATCCAATTTTTAGTTGAATTTTTAATAACCATAACATCCCCTTCACTTTCTGCATATTCACCATAGCCGCCGGCTTTCCGGATATAATATCTAAAATCTTCTCCATCTCTATAATTTACAAATCCCGGATTAACCACCTGGCCAAAGACATAAACTTTATGTATTATCCTCGGTATAATTATCACATCACCGTTATGAACAATATAATTAGCTGCCAGGGAAGTATCATTATTTATTTTAGTAAAATCTACGGCACTTCCTTCATTTAAAATTCTAAGACGGTTTTCCAGAAAAAAATAGGCAGTATCTTCAACCGTTAAATTAGACATCCGGGACATTACAAGGTTTTCAAAGTCAATAAGCTTATTTGGCAGCTGAAGCTGAAGAATATCAGGATTATCTTTTATCTTAATCCCGAATTGCTGTTCCAAAAGCATCGGGACTATATTTCCTGTAAATAATTTTGAATTTTCCAAAGATGCAGAAGATTTTAATCCTCCCGCCGATTTAATTACTTCTTTTAATGTTGTTTTATCTTTTGAAATTGGAATTTCTCCGGGAGAATTTACTTCCCCAACAACGTAAGCGCTGAATTCTTTCCTTTGAGTCTCTTTCGCAATTATCACAATTCTATCTCCTCTTTGAAGAGAAAAATCATCATGAATTGGGACTTTTATTGCAGATAAACTTTCCCCATCATAACTAAGCCTGTTTATTTCAGCTGTATCTACATTTTCATAAGCTTTATTAATCCCCTGCGCCAGTTCAATTGCATCCGAAAGCTTATCGCCATCTACAAAATGAAACTTACCAGGTTTATTTACTGCCCCAGATATTGAAAAGAAATTTCTTTCAAGATCAGCAGGAGCAAAAATTAAAACATCATCATTCTTTAAATAAGGATCATTAATTAAATCCCCATTCATCCTGAACTTGAGGAGATCTAAAGTTATTTCTTCTCCGTTTGCTCTTTTCAACTTAATATCTCTTAAAGAATAATCATTAAGCTGCTTTTTCACTCTGAATAGTAATTCAGGATCAGTAGTAATATTAGCCAGAGCTTTTTCTTTTGCCTGGTTATAAATTCTTGTCACAAACTGATCCACTCTTTCGGTTAATAAAGCCGGGAATGTACCTGTAACAATAAAATCACCCCCTATCGTTACACTAATTGCTCCGGCACCCAACAAATTGCTGGATTCATTTTTATTATTATTATTGAACAAATCTTGAGCATAATTTAATGAAGCAGTCCAAAAGAGAAGAATGATAAAATATTTTTTCATGTTTGCAATAGGTTATGTTTAATGTTGATATTGAATTTTATAGTAATCCTGGTATTCCCCTGAAATTATTCTTTCCCACCAATCTTTATTTTTCACATACCAATCGATGGTTTGCTTAATAGCTTCCTGAAATAAATAATCCGGTTTCCAGTCCAGTTCTTTTTTTATTTTGCTTGAATCAATTGCATATCTTCGATCATGACCCGGTCTATCTTTCACATACTCAATAAGATCTTCCGGTTTATCAAGGTAATCTAGAATTAGTTTTATTATTTCTAAATTCGGCATTTCATTACTCGCCCCGATATTATAAACTTCTCCCGTTTTTCCTTTTTCAAAAACCAGGTTAATGGCTTTATTATGATCATGTACAAAAATCCAGTCTCTTACATATAAGCCATCACCATATACAGGTAATCTTTTATTATTCAATGCATTTATTATCATTAAAGGAATAAGCTTTTCCGGAAATTGGAAAGGACCATAATTATTTGAACATCTTGTAACCATAACTGGCAGACCATATGTATGATAAAATGCAAGCGCCATTAAATCAGCAGATGCTTTGCTTGAAGAATATGGACTGTTTGGTGAAAGAGGTGTTTTTTCAGTGAAGTATCCTTCGGTTCCCAGGCTACCGTAGACTTCATCGGTTGAAACCTGTATAAACTTTTCTATTTCATATTTCCTGGCGTTTTCTAATAAAATGTTTGTACCTATAACATTTGTCCTGAAGAAAATCTCTGAACCTAAAATGCTCCTGTCAACATGAGATTCAGCGGCAAAATTGATGATGTATTTAATTTTGTACTTTTCAAAAATTCCGGATACAATTTCATTATCTGTAATATCACCCTTAATAAAGGTATAATTTTTTTTCTTTTCGGATCTCTTAAGATTTTCAAGATTTCCGGCATATGTTAATTTATCCAGATTAATTATAGAGTAATCATCTCTTTCTTCCAATGTTTGATTTATATAATTGCTCCCGATAAAGCCGGCTCCCCCTGTTACTAAAATATTTTTCATTTAGCTCCTATAAAGAGAAAAATCCTACAAAAATGCCCGTTTGAATATAAAAACTATTCCCGTTTAAGCCGGAAGGAACATTTGAAAAGCTCAGGTTGTTGTCTATCTTCCAGCTGTTTGCAAAAGTTATCTGGTAGCCGCCGCCGATTCTGAAAATCATAAATCTAAGGAAAGGGATATCTATATTAGCAGTTGGTGTAAAAAACCAAAAATTATTTTTAATTGTTCTATGAGTATTTAATTGAGCGTATTGAAGATTATTCCAGAAACTGTTCCATGAAAAGTTTCCGCTGTTTTGATAAACATCAATCTGCATACTTCCGCCGCCGATTACGGCACCTAATGAGATTCCAAAAGTTTTAACAAACGGGAGAGTATATTCAATAGTAACTCCTCCCCCGCCGAGTGAATAATCAACCTCTTTATTTAGAACGTATTGTGCAGAGCCTAGATCAGAAATTTTAGCTAGCAAATCAGGATAGTATTGAGATCCGGAAACAGATTTGGAACCGCCAAATCCCATCCCCCCGACTCTTAAATTTTTAATAAAACCTAAATAAATGAATCCGGCTCCGCCTGTTGTAAAAAATCCGCTGTTAGAAAATTCCGGAACGCCAAATTGCTTCAGCTGTGCATTTAATTCATCAAATTTCGGGAAAATCCACCCGGGAGTAAAACCTCCGCCGCCGCCGAAAGGAGCATCATAATATCTTGCTTCCTGTGCGAACGTAATTTGGACGGAACATATTAATATTATAGATATTATTGATATTGATAGTTTTTTCATTTTATAATTTTTTATGAAGGTATAAATTTACCAAAGTGGGTAGAAAAAGCAAAGGTAATTACTCAATAATAATTACTGTATCTTATTTGCATATTTAAATGAACAAAATTAAAATCTCTGAAATTGAAATCATCGTTCCGGTTGAATTGTTTTTTATTAAATTGCATTTATATTTTAATAATAGAAATTTAACAATCTGGTAAAAAGTAAAACTAAAATATTCTGTTAAATAATAGCTGTAAATTTATGAAAATTCTTAATTACCGGCGGAAGCGGTTTGCTTGGTCAGTATTTGAACATTGAACTCTCAAAAAAAAATGAAATTTTAACCATTTATAATAAACATACCGGCAATTGTAATATATTTAATACAAAAAAAATTGATATAACTGAATTTGAAAAAGTAAGAAAAATAATTAGAGAATTTGCACCAAACATTTTAATCCATTCCGCAGCAATCTCGACACCTCAGCTATCGGAGAATGTATCTGCAAAAGAGGTTTACAAAACAAATGTTAATGCAACAAGAATTATTGCAGAAGAATGTGAAAGAGATAAAACAAAACTAATTTACCTTTCAACCGATCTGGTATATGCTGGTTACCGTGGTTCAATGTTAAATGAAAATTCAAAATTAATCCCTATCTCCCTTTATGCAGAAACAAAATTAATGGGGGAAGCAAAAATAGAAGAAACCTTCAACAACTATATTATTTTAAGAACTGCTTTGCTTTATGGTTTCGGCATGAATGGTTCTAAATGCCATTTCCATGAAATGTTCAAAAAACTAAAGGCAGAGGAAAAGGTAATGCTTTTTACAGATCAATACAGGACACCCCTTTCATTAATTGATGCAGCAAGAATAATATCTTCTCTTATCAGAATGGATATAAAGGGAGAAATTATAAATTTCGGAGGATTAGAAAGGATTTCAAGGTATGAGCTGGGAGAAATTCTTTGCAATACCGGAATGCTGAATAAATCTCTTCTTGAAAAAATTACTATGGATGATATCCCGGGATTACCTAAAGTTGAAGATGTTTCTATGAATACGGAGAAACTTCAATCATATGGGATTAAACAGAAAAGAATAGAGGAATCAATTAAAGAAATTCTAAGTCCCGGGTATTAAGCGCCAAATCAAGTTAAGATGACCGGCACTTTAGAATCACTGCAATATTATATGTCCTAATTTATCCCGTTTGGTTTCAAGATATTTGGCATTAATCTCATTTGGCTGAATTTCAATTGGAATTCTTTCAACAATTTCCAAACCGTATCCTTTTAAACCAACGATTTTTTTGGGATTATTTGTCAATAATTTTATTTTCTTTACGCCTAAATCGAGAAGAATTTGTGCACCGATCCCGTAATCTCTTAAATCAGCTTTAAATCCTAAAGCTTCATTTGCTTCAACGGTATCTTTTCCCTGGTCCTGAAGTTCATAAGCTAAGATCTTATTCTTCAGACCAATTCCTCTTCCTTCCTGCCTCATATAAACCAATACACCTGTACCGTATTCTTCAATCTGGTCCAGCGCAGCATTTAATTGATCGTGACAATCACATCTTGAGGAATGGAAAACATCGCCGGTTAAACATTCCGAATGCATTCTAACCAAAACAGGGATTTCCGGATCGATTTTTCCTTTCACAAGAGCCAGCTGCTTTTTATTATCAAGAAGGCTCATATAAAGGTTCAATCTGAAATTCCCGTGAGCAGTTGGGAAATTTATATCTGTAATTTTTTCAATTAATTTTTCTTTTTGAAGCCTGAACTGTATTATGGCCTGAACAGTAATAATTTTCAGCCCGAATTTCTTCGCAATTTTAAGAAGATTAGGTACTCTTGCCATTTCACCATTTTCATGCAGAATTTCGCAAAGGACGCCAGCAGGTTTTAAATTTGCTAATTTGCATAAATCGACTGCTGCTTCAGTATGACCTGCTCTTCTCAGGACACCCTCATCAAACGCCCGTAAAGGGAAAATATGCCCCGGCCTGGCAAAGTCCTCTGCTTTAGAATTTCGATCAATTATTTTCTTAATTGTCAGAGCTCTATCTACGGCAGATATTCCTGTTGTAGTTCCCTTAATTGCATCTACAGTAACAGTGAACTGGGTACCATGGAGTGCAGAATTTGCGTCGACCATTAATGGCAAACCCAAAGAATCCAATCTTTCTCCCGTAACAGCAACACAAACCATTCCCCTTCCATGAGTAATCATAAAATTTACTATGTCAGGAGTAACATATTCGGCAGCACAAACGAAATCCCCTTCGTTTTCGCGATCTTCATCATCAACAATAATTATTACTTTTCCGTTTTTTATTTCTTCAATAGCTTCTTCAACAGTGCAAAACATTGTTTCACCCCAGATTTTTCAACATATAGATAAAAAGATAAATAAAATCCCCGGTAATTTCAGCTTAAAAGCTATGACTTAACTTTCTTTAGTTGAAACCACAGAGGTAATTGCAGAACGTTCAAATTTTAATTTAACATTATCTCCCACCTGGAGAAGAACAGTTTTTTCATCAAGACCTGCAATTACACCGTGCAAACCGCCATTTGTAATAACTTTATCCCCTTTTTGAATATTCGACAGCAGCTTTTCTCTTTCTTTAGCGCGTTTCTGCTGAGGTCTAATGATCATAAAATAAAAGATCAGGAAGATAGCACCAAACATTATAATTGTGCTGATAAAACTTCCTCCCCCTCCATTACCTGAGGGAGCCATTGCTATAATTGTATTCAATTATTCCTCCATATTGTTTTTTGCTTCATTAGATATTTTTTTTATTATTTCAGATTTCCAGTTTAAAAAGAACCTTCAATTATATTCTTTCTTGCTTCTTTAATAAGATTCAGATAAAAATGAAGATTGTGTATGCTTGCCAATTCCAATGCAAGGATCTCTTTCGCAATGAATAAATGTCTTAGATAAGCGCGGGAAAAATTACTGCATGTATAACAATTACAATTTTTATCAATAGTTTCAAAATCTTCCTTATATTTTGAATTTCTCATTGCCAATATACCTTCGGAGGTAAACAAATATGAATTCCTTGCATTTCTTGTCGGCATAACACAATCGAACATATCAACACCTCTTTCAATTGCCTCCAGAATATTCTCCGGCCTTCCCACTCCCATTAAATATCTTAGCTTATTTGCCGGTAAAAAATCAGTTGTAAAGTCTACAATTTCATACATGGTTTCTGCAGGTTCACCAACTGCCAAACCTCCAATTGCATAGCTGTCAAAATCAAGTTTGGTAATATCTATAACAGATTTTTCTCTTAAATCTTTATATATACTTCCCTGGATTATCCCGAATAAATACTGGGAATGCCCGTAAAGCGGTTTGGATTTTTCAAAAGCTTCCTTATTTAAAAATGCCCAATCGGAAGTTAATTGTGTTGAATTTTTTGCATATTCGTAATCACAAGGGAAAGGTGTACATTCATCCAATGCCATCATAATATCGGAACCGATACTCCTTTGAATTTGTATCACTTTTTGCGGAGTAAAAAAATGCTTGGAACCGTCAAGGTGAGAACGAAACTCAACACCATCGGATTTAAGCTGACGCAGTT
Organism: uncultured Bacteroidota bacterium; assembly: GCA_963782475.1. Taxonomy (GTDB): domain Bacteria; phylum Bacteroidota; class Ignavibacteria; order Ignavibacteriales; family Ignavibacteriaceae; genus CAVQBP01. The sequence continues at coordinate 969,951 of CAWAJW010000015.1, read as the reverse complement.
CAGACAAACTGAATACCTGGTATCCGCCGCTATCAGTTAAAACCGGTTTTTTCCAATTCATAAAATTGTGCAAACCGCCTGCTTTTTCAAGGGTTTCTGTTCCAGGTCTTAAATAAAGATGATAACTATTTGAAAGAACAATTTCTGCTTTTATATCGTTTTCCAAACTATCTTTTCTTACGGCTTTTACTGTACCTTGTGTACCGACCGGTAAAAAAATAGGTGTATCAACTTTTCCATGATCTGTTATAAAATACCCGGTTCTGGCTTTAGAATAAGGATCTTTACTCTCAACAACGAAATTAAGCAAATTTACCTATAGTATTTTCACTAATCAATTAATTTTGTGACACAAATTTAAGGGAAATTTTGTTCAAGTACTATTGTTTAAGGTGGTTTTTAAGTTGATGAAGATTTGTTTTCAGATATCGATGAATTTCAGCCGGAAGTTATCTCCTTATTATAAAATCAAGAGAGGGGTAACTTTTGCAAAAAGCGGCGTCTATTTTGCAAATAAAACAATTTCCGGGTTAACGGTTAACCTAACCATATCAATTTTAGTCTGGGTTGCTCTGGCAATTAGAATATTAAAATTATTAATTGAAATATTTTCTCCCTGCGAAGGAATTCTCCCTAAATTATAGGAGATAAAACCGCCTATAGTTTCATAATCACCAATTGGAATTTCCAGGTTATACTTTTCATTTATAAAATCAATCTCGACTTTACCGCTGATTAAATATTCATTTGTCCCTATTTTTCTGCAGATATCTTCTTCTATATCATATTCATCCTCTATTTCACCGAATAATTCTTCAATAATATCTTCCATGGTTACTATTCCGGCAGTACCTCCGAATTCATCTATTACTGCTGCAATGGAAACACGCCTATTTAAAAATTCATTTAGCATTTCAAAGCTCTTCTTTGTTTCTGGGACAAAGATAACTTCTCTTAAAATGCTTTCAATATTTGAAGGATTTTTAAAAATATCATTTGCATAAATAACTCCTTTGATATTATCAAGATTATCTTCGTAAACAGGAAGTTTTGAATATCCTGATTCAATAAAGGTATTAAGCACTTCACTTATATGCTGTTCAATTTCAATACCTGTAATTTCAGTTCTGGGTCTCATTGCCTCGTATACTCTCTGCTCACTTAATGCAAATACTTTACCGATAATATCACTCTCGCTTTTATTTACCACGCCGGCTGCATGGCTTTCTCTTACAAGAGATTCAATATCTTCTTTGCTAAAGAGATATTTAATGTTTTCTTCTCTCACATTAGAAGACTGGGTTAAAAAAGAAGATAAAGAAGAAGTTATTTTTACAAAAGGATAAAGTATGAAATATAAAATTCTTAAAGGAAAGGCAGAAACCAGAATTACCCTGTCAGCTAATTCTCTTGAAAAATATTTAGGAATTAACTCACCGAAAATCAGCAGGAAGAAAGTTGATATAAATAAAATTGAAAGCTCATGAAGACCGAAGGCAGAAGCTAAAATTATTGTACTTATTGATGCAAATGCAATGTTGACAATATTATTACCGATTAAAATAACCGAAAAAAATTCCTGCGGTTTATTTGCAAAAAAATAGGCACTTTTCAGCGGCAAGTTCTTTTTTTCTTGCTCTAATTTCAATTTTAATTTTATTTGCAACAACATAAGCCATCTCTGAGCCGGCAAAAAACCCGCTGATAATTATCAGTAAAAAAAAATTAAAAAATCAGAGAACATTGTTTATCAGTTTATATAATTAAATTGTAGAAGAAATGGAATGCCGGGGTGCTGGGAATAAAGATATAAAATTATGTTCAGACATCGTAAATTCAACCATCCTTCTATTCCATTTTTTACTTTTCCATTTATTTAAATAACCTTATATATGATTAATACACTGAACAAAATATATAATAAAATATTAAAGATCATAGAGAGATCCGTCATGAGAATCTTTGAGGTATTCTCACCTTCGGCATTCATATAAACCAGATACATATATCTGAAGATTCCAAATACAACAAAAGGAGTGGTGAAAATAAGCTTATCTGTTCCGAATACTGTTATTGTTCTTGCTGCTACAGAATAAAGTGCATAACAAATTATTACACCTGCTGCGGCAACTGTTGTCATCTGATCTGAAAATGTAATAGAATAATGTGCTAGTACTTTTCTTGTAGATTTATTTTCAACCAGCGCGAGTTCCGAACGTCTTTTCATTACTCCTAAAAATAATGATATAAACATTGTTGTTAGTATAAGCCAGCTTGATATCTCAACATTTATTACTACTGCTCCTGAAATTATTCTGATCATAAAACCTGCTGCGATGCTGAAGATATCAATTATTACAATATTTTTTAACCGGAAAGAATAAAATACATTTAATAAAATGTAGATTATCAAAAGAGCATCAAAAGCAAAATTAAAAAACGGGAGAAAGATTAGTATAATAACCGATAAAATGATAGCCGAATTTAAGGCAGCTTTTTTTGAGATTTTTCCTGATGCTAATGGTCTGCTTCTTTTTACAGGATGTTCCCTGTCGGATTCTATATCTATAATATCATTTATAACATAAACGACACTTGAAGCAAAGCAAAATTCAAAGAAGCCGGCAGTAACAATAAAAAGTAAATCATAATTAAACAGATTTTTGGAAAATACAAGTGGAACAAAAATAAAAATATTTTTAATCCATTGATGAAGACGGAATAATTTAAAATATTCCTTCATTAAAAAACTGCAGCCTCTTCATATGTTCCGAAAATTTCTTTTATTTCATTAACCATTTCACCAAGTGTAACATAGTTTTTTGCAGCCTTTATTAATACCGGCATAAGATTGTTCCCATTTAATGAAGCGTCGTGTATCTCTTTAAGGCTTTCTTTAACAGAACTTTCATTGCGACTTTGTCTCAAATCAGCCATTCTCTTTCTTTGCTTAATTTCAACTTCGGGAGAGATAAGTAAAATTGGTATATCTATTTTTTCATCTTTTTCAATGAATTCATTTACACCCACAATAAACTTCTCTTTTCTTTCAACTTCTTTTTGATACCGGTAAGCAGAATCAGCAATTTCTTTTTGAAAATAACCTGCTTCAATAGCCGGAATTACACCGCCGATTGAATCTATCTGTTCGAAAATTTCATTCGCCTCTTTTTCCATTCTATCTGTCAATGATTCTACAAAATAACTGCCGCCGAGAGGATCAACCGTATTTATTACCCCCGTCTCATAAGCAATAATCTGTTGAGTTCTTAAAGCAATTTTTACAGCTTTTTCACCGGGTAAAGCAAGAGTTTCGTCCATAGAATTTGTATGAAGCGATTGGGTTCCTCCAAGAACACCGGCTAAAGCCTGGAAAGCAGTACGTATTATATTATTTTCCGGCTGCTGTGCAGTTAAAGTGCATCCCGCTGTTTGAGTGTGAAAACGGAGCCACCAGGAGCGCGGATTTTTCGCACCATATTTTTCTCTCATCCTTTTTGCATATATCTTTCTTGCGGCTCTATATTTTGCTATTTCCTCAAAAAAGTCTAAATGAGAATTAAAGAAAAAAGAAATTCTCGGGGCAAAGTTATCAATATCCATTCCCCTTTCAATGCAGGCTTCAATATAAGCAAAACCGTCGGCTAGAGTGTAAGCCAATTCCTGTACAGCTGTTGATCCCGCTTCGCGAATATGATATCCGCTTACCGAAACAGGATTCCAAAGCGGGACTTCTCTTTGGCAATATTCAATCATGTCCACAATTATACGCATTGAAGGATTCGGCGGATATATATATTCCTTTTGTGCGATATATTCTTTTAAGATATCATTCTGCAGCGTTCCTCTCAAATCTTTAAATTCAATTCCCTGCTCTTGTGCTACAGCTAAATAGAATGCAAAAATCATAGCTGCCGGAGAATTAATTGTCATGGAAGTTGAAACTTTGTTCAGAGGTATCTTATTAAATAGAACTTCCATATCTTTTAGAGATGAAATAGATACTCCGCAAATTCCTACTTCGCCTTCACTTAAAGGAGCATCGGCATCCCACCCCATAAGCGTGGGAAGATCAAATGCAACTGAAAGACCAGTTTGGCCTTTGTTCAATAAATAATGAAAACGTTCGTTTGTATCTTCAGGGGAGCCAAAGCCAGCAAATTGCCTCATAGTCCATATTTTACCCCTGTATCCATTTTCATGTATTCCCCTTGTGTATGGATATTCACCGGGAAAACCGATGTCACTTAAATAATTAATATTTTCCACATCATCCGGCGCATATAAAACTTTTACATCTTCACCGCTTACGGTAGTAAATTTTATCCCTCTATTTTTGCTTTTATTTACCCGTGATAAATACATTTCTTTTCTTTTCTTATATTCTTCCGACATCATAATTACCTCTCATTTCTTAGTTCTTTTGAAACTATCTATTAAATCTGCCTTTTGGGCTTATGCTAACATATTTAACGTGTAATAATTTTCTCTGCAAGATTTTTACAAACCCCGGCTGAGAAAACTGATATTTATTACTTTTTATAAATTCACTATTTCAATATTTATTAAATTAATTCTGAGATTTCACAGCTCAGGTATTCCATTTTTCATCTACAGTTTCCGTTTTAAGTTCTGCCAAATCTTCTGTCGAATTCATCTAAAGATATTTTAACTACTATCGGCCTGCCGTGCGGACAAACATAAGGCATTGAAGTGCCAAACAACTGATCAATTAATAAACGCATCTCTTTATCAGTTAATTTGTCCCCTGCTTTAATTGCTGTTTTACATGAATATGATTTTGCAATATTATCTCTTTCTTCTAATTTCTTTTCCCTCTGGTTTAAAACGTATTCCTCAATTAATTCTATTAGAATTTTCTCTTCAGAACCGCTTTTTACATCATCAGGAACACCTTCGATTACAATTGTATTTTTGCTAAAGAACTTAATCTCAAATCCTAATTTAATTAAATAGGGATTAATTTCCTTTACAATTTCAAAAGTGCCGGGATCCAGCTCCAGAGTTTTGGGGAACAGAAGCTGTTGAGAAAAGGGTAAATTAGCTTCAAATCTTTTTAATGCTTTTTCATAAAGAATTCTTTCATGGGCAACATGCTGATCAATTATCATTAAACCTGTTTTTATCTGTGATAATATGTATTTATTATGCAGCTGAATAATGAAGGTTGTTTCATCTTCGGTTTTAACTTCCTTTGAATATTTTATGTTTTGTTCCGGATTACCTGGTATATCCGGAATCCCGGTTTCCTTTCTTTCTGTTTTGATAAAAGGATGCTCAGTTTCGTCCGGACCTGATTTTTCTATTTCATCAGGGATAGTACTGAAAATTAAATCTATTTCTTTATCCGAAAAGTTTGTTTTAGCAAACGATTTCTTTTCGGTTAATTTTGGCCTGTCGGAGAAATCCCCCTTTTCTGTTTTATTAAAGCTGTGTACTTTTAATTTCTCTGTCTCCTCAGTTGTATCTGTAAAAGATACTGAAGGAACTAGATCATGCGTACCAAGGCTTTTTTTGATTACGGCAAGGACAAAATTGTAAACATCTTTTTCATCCTCAAACCTTACTTCTAATTTTGAAGGATGAACATTTACATCGATCCTTTTGGGATCAATATCCATGAAAAGAATAAAAAACGGGTAGTCGCCTTTTTCAAGTATATTTTCATAGGCGGTAAACACGGCATGATTTATTTGTCTGCTTAAAACAAAACGTGAATTTAAAAGAGATATTGTTCACCTTTACTCTTTTTTAAAAGCGCAGGTTTTCCAATATAACCGTATAATGAAATGAAATCCGTTCTTTCTTCAACCGGAATTAATGCATCAAGCATATTATCAGCAAAGATCTCCTCAATTCTTTTTTCAATATTCCCGGCAGTATAATTAAAAATTAAATCATCATTATTAAAAAATTTGAAATTAAGATCCGGGTGGCTTAAAGAAATCTTATTAAAAGTATCTATAATATGTTTTAACTCGGTAGCATCAGTCTTTAAAAAATTTCTCCTGGCAGGAGTATTATAAAAAAGGTTTTTTACGGAAATTGATGTTCCTTTTGTGAAAGATCCTTTTTCTTTTATGATATTCCCAGCTTCCTCATTCCTGATAAAAGTGCCGATCTCTTCTTCCTTAGTTTCAGTTTTTATCTCAACCTGGCTTACAGACCAGATAGAGCTTAAAGCTTCTCCTCTAAATCCAAGAGTTGAAATAGATTCAAGGTCTTCATAACTGAATATTTTACTTGTTGCATGCTTCTGGATACAAATAATAGCATCATCCTCATTCATTCCAATCCCGTTATCAACAACCTGAATAAGTGATTTCCCTGCTCTCTTTACAATTAATTCAATTGTATCCGCACCGGCATCAATAGAGTTTTCCATGAGCTCCTTTACAACGGATTCAGGACGCTGTACAACCTCTCCGGCCGCAATTTTACTCGAAATGTTTTCGGGAAGTATTTTTATACGATTATCAGTCATGAGCACAACTCTGTCCTCTGTTCTTGGGAAAAAAAGGTATAAGGTATAGGGTACAAGGTAATCAATATTAAGTATTTACCAATATATTTATCTCTTTATTTATCAAGAATATTAATCATACCTATACAACCCTCACCTTCCTCACATAATAGAAAATCTCAAACTGCTCTCTTTTATCTTTCTTTACAATATTCCATTCTGATTCATTAAACTGGGGAAAAAATACATCGCCTTCTGCTTCAAAATCCATTATAGAGATTATCATTTCATCAACAAAATTAATCGCCTGTTTATAAATTTCACCGCCTCCGATTATAAAGATTTTATCCTGACCTGATGATTCAAAATAGTCGATTGATTTTTTTAAGCTATGAAATATTTTTATTTCTTCAAAAGGAATTTTATAATCAGGGTTATTAGTTATAATGACATTTAATCTTCCTTTAAGAGGTTTCCCGAGAGCATCAAAAGATTTTCTTCCCATGATAATCGGGAAGCCCAAAGTTGTATTTTTGAAATGCTGGAATTCCTCTTTAACATGCCAGGGGATTTCGCCGTTTGATCTCCCTATAACTCCGTTTTTGGCTACCGCCGAAATAATAACTTTCTTCAAACAGCAACCTCGAACTTTATCTTGTCATGGTATTGATAATTAATAAGTTCAAAGTCATCAAATTCAAGTTCATCAATCGGTTTCTTTGCTATTCTTAGCTGCGGGAGAGGAAGCGGTTCACGTTTTAATTGTTCCTTTAATCCTTCAAGATGATCATATTTTTCATTCTCAGTTCCTTTATCACCAACGTAAATATGAGCATCAATTATAGTATGAGCAAAAAATCCTAATTCCAGGTTTACTTCCTGAGCAATTATCTGGGTTAAAATTGAATAAGCAGCAAGGTTAAACGGAATTCCAAGAGCTATATCACCTGACCTCTGGGTTAAATGGCAATTAAGTTTCCCATCACTTACATTGAAAGCAAAACTATAATGGCAAGGAGGCAGCTTGCTTTTAGTTGCATTACCCGGCTCCCAGGCTGTTACAACCAGTCTGCGGCTGTATGGATTTCTTTTTATTTCATCGATTACATATTTTATTTGATCCACTTCTTGAATATTCCAGTTTCCATTTTCGTCTTTCTGAGCACTGGGGAAATGGCGCCAGTAATATCCGTAAGCAGTTTCAAGATTTCCTTTTTCATCCGCCCAGGCATTCCAGATTTTAGTATGTTTCTGCAGATTTCTTATATGGTTTTCTCCCGATAAGTACCATAAAACTTCATACAGCAATGATTTCCATTCCATTTTTTTTGTGGTAAGAAGCGGAAATCCTTTAGAAAGATCGACTCTATAAAACGCTCCGAAATAAGAGATTGTATCAACACCGGTTCGTGAAGGTTTTCTCGTTCCCTCTTCCATAACTAACCTTATAAGATCTAAATACTGCTTCATTTAAATCCTTTTTAATTATAAATAAATTGATTGTAATTATATTTAATTTAACAAATTTTAGGGCAGGATAAAATAATAAATTTTATAGAGGTTTTTTCCGGAACCTCTTCAAACTCTTAATATTGATTATTCTGAAAAATTATATTATTAATTTCATTGCATGCCAGTTCAGCTCCCTTTTCAAAATTTTTCATCGATTCTTCTCTTGAAGAAAAATACTTTATTAATTCAATACAGTAAACATTTTCACTTAATTTCTTTTTCGCTTCCTTTTCGATTTTTCCGCAGACAAGAAAAATCTTTTTTGCAGAGTCTTTAAATTCATCGATTATAATCCCCGCTCCTTTTCCCATAAGGCTTTGAGCATCAAAGGAACCTTCTCCTGTACAAACATAATCAACTTTCTCTTTTATTTTATTAATACCTAGATCTTTTAAAATGAAATCTTTTGCGGACCTGGGTTCGGCATTAAAAAATATTGACAATCCTGCTGCCAATCCTCCACCCGAACCGGATAAATTATCAGCAGAATCAATCATTCCCATTTTGCCAAGAATGTTAATAATATTTTCAAAACCTTTTTCAATTAATTGAAGTTCAATATCGCTTGCTCCCTTTTGTTTGCCGAAAGTTAAAGTTGCCCCAGTCCCTCCAAGAAGTTTATTATTTACATCAATAACAGGTATAATTTTAAATGGTAATTTTATCCCTGTCCATTCGATTTTTTTGACCTTGTGGTAATTTACAGGTTCAATATCTAATTCATTCTTGTCATCGAAAATTTTTAGTCCGAACCGGGAGCAAGCTCCTAAACCTAAATCATTAGTCCCCGTTCCCCCGATTCCAATGAATATCTTTTTAACATTAAGCCTTCCGTTTTCTGATTCACCCTTTATAATTTTAAGTAGATCACCTAATCCTTTTGAATTAATTATTCCGGGATTTCTTTTATTTTCAGGTATTACCTTCAACCCTAAAATTTCGGCAGATTCAATATATAGATTAAGATTATTTTCATCATATCCTATTTTAACTTGCATGATATCATCGCTATAACTCTTTGCTATTCCATATTTTATTAGATTTAACTTCAAGTTTTCTTTGCATACATTAAGAAAGGCATCTCCGCCATCTGATATTGGTGTTACGACAATATCAAGTTTATTTCCATTCAGATATTTTGAAAATATATCAGCAGCTTCAACCGAATCTGCAATTTCCTTATATGAATTGGGAGCAAGCAAAAATTTCATATTGACTTTGTCATCAGTTTATAATCTCCAAAACTCTTTTATAAATCTTTTCAGCATTAATTCCATCCTCCCCTGCAAAATTACAGCTTCGGGGATTACCGGAGCACTTTACCTGACAATATCCTGGTTCAGGCATAAGAATATATGCCTCATTTCCCAAAGGACCCCACAACTGCGGAGAGCAGGCAGTTAACGGCGAAAATAAAGAAATGGTTCTAATCTTCAGAGCAGAACAAATATGCATTGGTCCTGTGCTCGCTGATATCAATAAATCAAGAGCAGCAAAAGTAATTAATGATTTCCTTAATGTATTATCGATGTTGGGATAAATAACTCCGGCAATGTTCTTCAATTCATCGGGAGGATTTAAATCCGTCACTATTGTTTTTATTCCTTTCAAATTCAGTAAAAGTTCAATAAGCTTTTTGTATTCCAACGGAATAATATTAGGAGCAGAATTCCCGCTAGTTGAGTTTATGCCTATTAAAAATTCATCATCCGGACATACGCTTTTCTTTAACTTTAATGCTTCTTCTTTTTCATTTTCTGTCAAAAATATTTCAGGATTAATTGATTGAGGATTTATCCCGATTTTTCTTACCATATCCAGACAGTAATCAGCTTCATGCCGTAAAGGATTATATTTATACCTGAAAATGCTTTTGGTATTCGTAATAAATTGATAGAATTTGTACCCAACCCCGATTCTATACTTAATTCCGCTAAAAAACAAAATCCAGCTTAACTTTTCCTGCGGCAGCAGCATAAAAGCATGTGTAAAAGAATATTCACTAATTTTTCTGATGAATGGAACAGCCTTCACGTTTTCATCATAGATTATTATTTCATCAACATACGGATTATTGAGATAGATATCTTTAGTATAATCTCTTAAGAGGAGAGCTATAAAACTTCCCGGATATTTTTTCTTTATTTCTCCGGGTATGGGAGTAGATAATACGACATCCCCTATTCTATCAGGCCTGCAGATTAAAATTCTTAACCCGGATTTTTCCATTTCCATTGCAGTATCAAAGATGTTTCTATATTATTTTGATTTTAATTTGTCCAGAACCTTAACATAAACTTCAGAAGTTTTTCGGGCGATTTTAGTCCACAGATAATTGTTTATAATATGGTTCTTCAGTTTTTCATCTTTTGATTTGTTAAGACTTTTTTCAATAGAGCTTTTAATTGATTCAATCGAATAGACATCGGGATACTCCGCCATATCATTAAAATATTCTTTAGTGCCTCCGAAAGGAGTTATAACTATTTTGGCACCTGCCAATCCTGCTTCAAGTGCAGCAATGCCCGGAGTTTCGAATTGCGAAGGAAGCACAAAAGTATCACAGGCTGCATAGGCAGAAGCCAATAATGGAGAATCATTTTCCAAAGCAGGAATCAGAATAATATTTTTATTATTCTTTATTTCCGCTAAAATTTCGTTACCTTCCCCTGCATCTGCAACATTTCCAATGATAACAGCGGGATGATTTATTTGCTTCAAAGCCTTAACAAGTGAAAGTCCGTTTTTTCTCTTATAACCGAGATGCCCGACATACAATATAAAATTATTTATTCCATATTTCTTTTTGAATATTTCAGGATCGCCATTTAAAAATCTTTCCGACACACCATTATGAACGACTTCAAACTTCTCTTTTGGAATTGACAGACCATTTGAAAGTATTTCAGCTTCAGAATAAGTATTAGGCATAACAATTTCAGACCAGCTGCAAATATCCCTGATTATGCCGTAGTCAAACCAGATACCTCTTGCAATTTTCCTGGTGAATTTTTCTACTGAATTTATATTTCTTATAAACTTAAAAGAATGATTTGAAAAGAATACAGGTTCAAGCAGATAATTTATTTTTTCTTCCTTTAAAGCTCTTGCAAATCCAAAGACAGCAAAGTTAGCTCCGACAAGATGAATAATGTCATAGTCTCTTAAATTTTGATTTGTATTCCACATGTCATATAAATCAACTTTGTGCCCGAGCAGTTCAAGCTGCGCTTTTGTTTCCTTAATTTTAATAAAAGGACCGCCCCCTGTTAAAGCAACAGCCGGGTAAGTTGCGAAACAAATATTCATTGCTTCAATTTTCTAATTTGTGCGATGATATCATATTTAATCATTTTAAATGTTCTTTTCCTTAATTCATACGGATTAAGAGAGGGGCGGAATTCATACTTATCTTTTTCAACCTTAACCGCTTCATCTTTTGTCGTAGATAAGATAAATTCTTCACATGACGGATAAACAACTCTGCATTTGATTGATTCATCCGAATCGTTTGCAGAAATAAATACTTTGCCATTTTTTTCCACAGCACTCCATTTAACCGCTAATCTTTTTTTCCACCATTCGGCATATTTCGAAAAAGTTAATATAGGAATTTTTTTAGTTTCAGCCTCATCCCCTTTTATAATTCCATTATTATAGCTGGCAATCCTTTCAAATACTTTTTCAAAAACGGTAAGCCGTTTTTCAAACGGGTGGGTATATAAAATAATGGGTTCATTAAAAAATAATTTTTGTTCAATAATGTCTAAAAAATATTCAGCCATTTTTTCTTCAGAATGCCCTCCCCAATGAAGCCTGCCCACACTCACAGGATGAATGGGGATCTGTAAAGTTTTTGAAAAAGCGGAATTATAGTAAGGGAAAAGAGGAAGTGAATCATACGCAAAACCAAACTCAGAAGAATAGATAAAATTAAAATTGTCGATTACTTTTCCTATAGTTTTATTCCATTTACCGTAGGGAGCAGCATATCCTCTTGGTTTTATCCCGGCACTTTCTAAAATTTTTAATCCCTTTGCAATATCCTCTTCATTTTTTTTATAACTAAAAAAAGTCTTATGCCGGTAACAATGATAAGAAATTTCCTGGTTGTTCAATCTTGAAAATAAATTTATCCGGTTTTGAGCAGATCTCGTTTCAACGAACCAGGTAGCAGGGATACTATAATTCCGGAGCAGACTATTTAAGGAATTTATTTCTTCATTAGTGCCCATATCAGTATCGACCCTGAAGCTGAAAATATTTCTTGCTCCATCCGGGAAAAACCAGAGGTGAACAAACGGCAGTCCTCTTTTATGAAAAAGGTATTCAAGCGCTTTTTGAATATGGAGCCTGATTATCCCTTTTGATACTTTTGAAACCTTCTCGGAAGTAAAATCATTACTGAACTCAGAGTAGAAATTTTTTCTTATCGAACCGCTTCTATGTATTGAACTTGTAAATCCTTCCGGGAAAACAATTACATTTCCTTTCCCTATTGATTTTGCTAATACGGATTTTATTTTATCCTGGTTTATCAAATGACCGCTATTAAGGGAAATCTTAGAATTACAGTATAAATCGCAGACTAAATAATTAATAAAAAGTGAATCTGATTCAGAAAAAAGATACTTCAAGAAGGAGTTTTTCAATAGGACCTTATATACTGCTTCAGCATTCTCAGCCTCCGAAATTACCGAACCTCCCTCGACTGTGTAATTATATAGAGCTTCTCTTTCTTTTTTGTTTAATGATTTGGAGGAAACTATTATAACGGCAAAATCATTTAAATTACTATTTTCAATTGAGATAATTTCTTCGAACGGGAACCCGATCTGCGTGATAATAGTTGTCCAGCCTGGTGTAAGTCTTGTTATACCTACTGATAATTTCAGATTAATACCCTCTTTAAAAATTTAAAATCTTCTATATTAAAGCCGGCTAATACAAGAATTAACGGAACGCAAACAATTACAACCAAAAACAGTTTAAATATTAATGCAGTATTTAGATGCAATAGAAGGGGCAAAATTATAATATATGTACCGGCAATCGGGATAAACATGTTTCTTAATATTCTTATCCTAATATGTTGTTTTAATTTTGAAGCCATATAAAATAAAGCTGTAATTTCAAAAAAAGCTAAAGCCAGCGCAACACCCGGAACGGAGAAATAATTATATAGAACTATCGAAAATATAATAAATACGACTGCACCGATCGAAAGCCCGACAGTGTATATATTTTCTTTATTCATACCGATTATTGTATAGCTAAAGACCGAATTTATTAATGTAAAAGTGAAATAACCGGTTAAAAGCTGGAAAATAAGAATCGAATCAAAAAATAATTTTCCAAATATTAATGTTATAATAAGATTTCCGCCAATAATTTCTATTAAGCCGACAGACAGTGAAAATACAACTATAATTTTTAAAATAGAATTAAATATTCCTTCAAGCTTTTCAGGATAATTATTTATGCAATTTATTATTTTAGGGAAAAAAAGAGCGTTAAATACCCTGTCAAAAGTCAGGAAAAGAATTATAATTTTGAATGCTGCACTATAAATACCAATATCGGAATTAGTCGTGACAATTCCGAGATAAATTACCGGGAATGAAACAGCCAATCCCGCAATAATTGAAGCCAGGCTTAAAGATATCGATTCTTTAATGACAGGTATAAAGTTAAAGTTGCGAAATTTTATTTTGGCTTTATTCCCGGACTTATTAAAGATAACCCATAGAATAATCGAATTTACTGCTCCGCCGATAATCCAGCCGACCGCAGTTAATAATGTATCCTTTTCAGATCTAACAAAAAGTATAAGAAAAGCAAGATATGCAGCCATCCCGATAACTCGTCCGATGGTTATAGCACCCATCCTCTGAATCCCCTGGAAAAACCATTCCAGCAGAAAAGCAAACGGGATTAAATAAAGGAAGTATATTAAGACTATATTTCTGGTTTCACCGGAGGTTATAAAAATTAAAACAATCAGAAAGGAGATAATTAATATTATTAGAGAAAGATAAAATCTGGCACTTAAAATATTGCTAACTAATTCACCGGGATTTCCGGAATCAGCAGCAATCTTACGTGTTCCTAACAGGGTTAAGCCGCTGTTTCCGAATAACAGAGCATAACCGAGAATTGCAAGACCCAAATTGATTAATCCAAAACCTGAGGTGCCTAAAACCCGCGCGAGGTATGTTGTTGCAGCGAACCCTATTAAACGGACAAAAAATTCCAGTGAAAATAAATAAATAATATTTAATGAATTTTTATTTACTTTCATTTAAATCTCATTAACCGAGTTGTTTTTGGATTGCTTTAACAATTCTTTCCGAAGCTTTTCCGTCTCCAAAGGGATTTTTACTTTTGAAGAAATCGAATTTTTGAGATAGTTTTTTATCGACCTGGTAAAATATTTTTTTGAAATCTTTATTCCCTCCGCCGGCAAGGAATGCGTAACCTGCTTTAACAGCCTCTTCTCTTTCAGTATTATCGCGCAGAACAATTATCGGTTTTTTAAATATATAACATTCTTCCTGTATTCCGCCTGAATCACTAATAATAAACCGGCATTTGCTCATTAAATAAATAAAAGATAAATAATCCAGCGGGGTAAGCAGCTGAAAATTCCGGACGTTATTTAATATTTCCTGAACCGGTTTTTTCACATTAGGATTTAGATGGACAGGGTAAATAAAATTATATCCCCGGTTTTCTTCGGCAATTTCCTTCAGCTGTTTTAATGTGTTTTTAATTGTCTCGCCGAATTTTTCCCTTCTGTGAATTGTAACCAAAATAAATTCTTTCTCAAACAAACTACCGGGAATGATTTTTTTAATTGAGTCTTCGATTTTCTTTAACACAGATTTTTCACTTAATCTTTTTTTGATTTCAAGCAGTGAATCTATAACAGTATTCCCGGTTATAATTATTTTGTTACTTTGAATCCCTTCTGAAATTAAATTGTCTTTGGCCTTTAAAGTCGGCGCAAAATTAATACCGGCTAAAATTGAAATGATTCTCCGGTTAACTTCTTCAGGGTAAGGACTAAATATATCATTGCTTCTTAAGCCGGCTTCCACATGTACAACTTTCACTTTTGAATAGAAAGCAGAAAGCGAAGAAGTAAAAGCGGTAGTTGTATCTCCCTGTACAACTAAAAGGTCCGGTTTAACCCTGTTAAATACAGGCTTTAATTTTTCAATTGAACCGGAAGTAATTTCAAATAGATCCTGGTTAGGCTTCATTAAATTTAAATTGAAATCTATTTTTATCCTGAACAGCTTGACTACCTGCTTAAGCATTTCATCATGCTGTCCAGTTGAGCAAACGATAGTTTTTAATGATCTTACTTTTTTTAATGTCTTTATAACCGGCGCCAGTTTAATGGCTTCAGGCCTTGTTCCGAAAATGATTAGAATTTTTTTCATTATTTAACAGGATATTAAAATATTTTTTAATTCTTCAATATTATTAAACTGGATTACATTCTGACCGTTTAACTCTTTCAAACATCCTTTAAAAGGAATTATAATTTTTTTATTGTAATTAAGCGCCAGCATAACAGAACCGGAGGTTAACAAATCACTAAAATTAAATAAAGCATAACCGGATGAATTAAAAAATAACGGGACATCATCATCAGGTATTCGTTTTGGGGAAATCAAAAACTCCTCTTTATTTTTAATTGAGAGAAGCACTTCCTTAAAATATTTTTCGTTACCTTTTTTAATTACACCTGCAATTACCAGCTTTTTCCTCTCATCTAAATTATTAAAAATTTCAACAACTTCTTTTATCCCTTTATATTTCGCAATTTCCCCAAACATGAGAAACAAAATATCCTCTTTATTTATTTTTCCTTTGAAATATTTTTCATTCAGCAGATCTATTGCTTTATCTCTTTCAACTGATTCTATTGGATATTCGGGGTGCGGAACAATAAAGAATTTATTTTTTCCGATATTTAAAAGAGGCATCATAATATCTATTGCAGATTTGCAGTGAACTTGAAGCTTATCCGCCATATGAGCCATGTATTTCCTGATGATCTTATTAAGTAAAATATAATTATTGCTGTGCGGGAATTCATTATGAATAGTCCATATGATTTTACCGTTAAGCAGCTTGTAAAAGCTAATCCAGAATAATTTCCAAATCGTTCCCGATAAAGAGAGAAGACCGGTAATTTCAAGCCAGTGGTAATGCAGTATGCTTTTTTCATTTTTAATTCTGCTTAACACAATTTTTGGATGAGCAAATATGGAGAGGCTTTCAATATTAATCCCATAATCTTTTTTCTCACCAAAGGAATCCTCATTAAGAATAAAATTTTTATAAAGAAGGTAGAGATAATTAGTTTTTTTAAATGAATAATTAATTAATGGAACTACATAAATTTTTTTAACATCATGACATAAATTATGATATTCTTTCAGCAGTATTTCTTCATCCATTATTAAATATATCGCCGATAGGAATGTGAAAATAATAATTGTATAAATTAAGAATAATTTTACTTTATTCCTTAATTTTAATAGAAGAGATGAAAATTAGAATTTGAAATTAATGAGATATTGAATTCCCGGAACCCAGTCCCAACTGGAAAGGAGAAATTGCATAATCGAAGCTTAGGTTTCCCCATCTTATACCTACGCCACCGGTAAATCCTTTTGAGATATAACCGGTCTGGTAGCCGCCGCGCAATGCAATTAAATTATTATATAATATTTCAGCACCCATGTTAAAATGAGTATCTTCTGCCTGCAAGTATTTCAAAAATTCTGCAGCTGCTGTTATTTGAAAATCAGAAGGAAGATTAAATTGATATGAAGGACCGATACGGAATTCGTTTGGAAGTTGTGTCTTTTCCACTCTTAACTGGTTCATAGAGCCAAGGTTTCGAATTGCGGCAGATAAAGATAATCCATCTATATAAGTTTTATAATTTAACCCGAAATCAAATCCCAAACCGTTCGATTCATCTGTATACAATCCTTCATATAAAAATTTTATTGTCGCACCAAAGCTTAAATCATTTACAAGATTGAAACCGGTAGACAAACTAACAAAAGAGTAATTAGCATTAAAAGTTGCTTCAGGGTTTCCGGGACGGGTTCTTACTTCGATATCATTAATAGACGTTACATTTATACCGAGTGCCAAAGGTAAATTTAAGAAATTGAATTTAACTCCCAGCAATTCACTCCTTATATCCTGTATCCACTGGTTATGCATAAACATTATTTCCGAATTTTCATTACCGGCAAGTTTCGCCGGATTATAAAATAGAGAAGTAACATCGTTTGATGCTGCAGTTCCTGCATCTCCCATTGCTATATTCCTTGCACCAAATCCAAGCTTTAGAAATGATAAGCCGCTGTTCCCCGCCGATTGAGGGAAAACCGTTATTGAAAAAAAAGTTATTGAAAATATTAGAATAACTATTTTGTTCATATTTGTTTCAAAGTTATATGTTAAATTGTTTTGTTAGATTGCTTTTTATAAATTCTTTAATTTTTAATTCCTGTAATTTATGTTTGATTAAGATTACGATTAAGAGTAAGATTAAGAATTCGTTACTAGAAATTAACACTTACACCTACAATATGTCTGTCCTGCGTTGAATACTGTTCAATCATAAATGCATAATCAATACCGATAATAATACTATTAAAATTTTTAAAATAGGAAAATCCGAAAGCAGGTTTTGCAGGAAAATCAGAATTGCTTAAATTAAATTGATCAACCCCGGCTCTTATAAAAAGCTTATCAATAATATTATATTCTATTCCTCCTCTTAAGATATTAGTACCTCCGTTACTATTTTCATATTCTGCAGCGACTATTAAGCCGATATTCTTTTCAGTATAGCTCAATCCGATTTTTTTCAAGACAGGAAAACTATCTTCTGAATTCCCTCCGCTCTGTCCGTAAAGAGGTGTTGAATCCCATTTGTATTTACTATTAATATCGGATATCATAAGAGATAAATTAAAATGATCACTTAATCTATATAAAGCACCGAAATCCAATCCCACAGTTGTGGCACTTATACCTTTATAAAGCTTATAATAATAAAATTTTATAGCCAGTCCGATTGATAGTTTTTCCGAAAATTTATTTGCAAAGCCTACAAAAAATTGATTCTCGGAAGTAGAAAGATTTTCAGTTACACTTCCCTCATTATCCCGTCCGGTGATATTTCCAACCCCGGAATTTATTATACCAATACTTATTCCCGCACTAGATTTAGGTTTAGAATTATGCGAGGATGAAAATAAATCAAATCTTCTTGTAAAGCTTAAAAAATTGAGTGATCTGTCAAAAGATAAAAAAGAATATGATGTTTGAAACAAATTTCCATCTTGGAAAACAGATAGCGCTGGATTATAATAAGATACAAGGTTACCCTCGGTAACAGCAGACATTGCATTTCCCATACCGATACCTCTTGCACCAAATCCCAGCCTGCTGAATGCTCCGGGCATACTGCTTATTTCACTTGTTTTAGCCTGCGCAAATATTATTTGAACAGATAAAACTAACACCAGTATAATTACTTTTTTCAAAAAAACCTCGATAAGAAGTTCATGGACAAGTTCAAGTTCAGGTTCAAGTTCAAGAGTTAAAGCAAGGTTTCATCTCAAGGAGCACTTGAACTTGCTCTTGAACTTGAACTTTTTTATTATTGTATAACTAAAATTTTCCCGAATAATTTATTATCACCAGCATCTACCCTGTAAAAATAAACTCCGTTGGGAACAATATTTCCGTTTTCATCTTTACCGTCCCAAAAATCAATAACCCCGTTTGACTGAGAATTTAAATTATCAACTTCATGTATAGGGTTTCCTCTTTGAACATTTTCTATAACAGTTTTAACTAAATTCATTCCGAAATCAAAAATTCTTATCGTAACGTTTTCACTTTTTCCGCCTGTGCTGTATTTAATTTTAAGACGATCTAATTTTGGAGAAAACGGAATCGGGTATGCATAGGTTTCCAAGTTTGAAGTCAGATGCTCCGATGATAAATAAACTTTCCAATCCCCCGACCACATCATATTATTCGGTTCATTTATTCTTGCTAAACCATCATACGAACCAAGCCATACATCATTACCTTGCGAACCGGCGGAATAAAAAGTTTTTTCAGTAAGAGCAACTCTCGAAGTTTGATCAATAATAGAAGTCGGTACTATCCAGCTTTTCCCCTGATTATTTGTTCTGAAAGCACCGTCATCCCCCGCTGCAATAACGTTTTCATTTTTAAAGCCAAAGTTGTGTACTTTCTCTCCTTCTAAAAATGTATTCCATGAATTTCCTCCATCGGTAGTAGAGCTGATTCCGTAAAACTCAGTTGATCCTTCAGCAACCCATGTAGCACCCCAGACGGTGTTATTTGTATTATTATATCCTAATGAAACAACAAAATTTCCGCTTATTGGATTATCCTGGTTTAAATGATTGAACTTCACCCAGCTTGGAAATTCACTGTTTGCATCTGTAGTTTTATTTATTCCATCGGCAGTACCGACATATAAAGTAGAATCATCTGTTGAAATAACTGAAAAAGCGACATGATTTAAATAAGCCTCCGGGCCGAAATTTCCCGATTGAACCTGTAAAGAAAAATTTACAGTATCAGTCGGTTTTAAACTGTTTATATTATCGGAAGGGAGGAGGATTCTTTGCCATGTTTTTCCATTATCGGTGCTTCTTCTTAGCCCGCTGGACCAGGAAGTAATCCAAATAGTTCCGGGAGTAAAAGCAATATCATAAGTTACATTTTGTTCGGTTACAGTAATCGGCAAAGCACGTACCTTGGGGAGACTAACACCATCATTGATTCCATAAACTAATAGAGAGTCACCCGGATCATCAACAGGCTGCGGAATGTAAGTCCAGGTTGCGCCATTATCGGTTGTATAATGTAACCCGCTTCCCTGATCAATGCTTTGTCCGTTAACATCTTTAGTGTGTGCGGTTGCAACCCAGAAAGTACCTTTATAATATCCCATAGCGGATTCATCTTCCGTACCGAAATCTGCAGATCCGTTAAAGTTTGTCCAGGTTTCACCCTTATTAAAAGATACGCTTAATCCTTTACCCGACCCGACCCAAATTGTATCACCGTAAATGTTAATATCTGTGATACTATTTCCGGCTGGAGCAATATCGCTAGACACTTCAGTAGAACTATTATTTAATTTGAATATCTGGGGAGAGTATTGAGAATAAGAGATTGAAAAGAAAACAATTATAAATATTACTGAAAGGATTAATCTTTTTATCATTTATTGAATTACTATATTATGAGAAATGATATTGCTTAATCTGCTGCTGCGATCGGCAGCTCTGAAATCAAACCTGTAAGTCCCTTTATTATTTTGAGGAGTTACTTCAATCAAAATAGAATAAATTCCATCACCGGCTTTCACATCTCCGTTTTTATTTGTATCACCATCATCAAACATTTGAACTTTTTCACCGGAAGTAGTGCCGTCGGGTCTATACGAAATAAAATAAACATTACTAATATCATTTAACCCATTTGGGTCCGAAGCAGCTACAGACATAAAAATAACACTCTTAGGATCTTCAACCGTTACCGAATCGGGTGCAATAAGATTTGACAGCTGCGGAGGAAAAGGTGTCTGGTTATTATCATACTCGAAAGTGCGAACTGCAACCTGTCTTGTATTATCGTTAATATCTGTTATAAAATATTTAATTGTATATGTTCCGACAGGATAGCTTCTGCTTAATGGAAACCTGGCAGAATATTTATTATCTCCTGCGGTTGTATCTCCATTTGCAGCTGAACCGTCATCATATAAGTTAACAGGAGAACTATTTATCTGGCTATTATCGGAAGAATAAATATCAAAGTAAATGCTTTTGATATCTGCCGAAGAATTAACCGTTAAGCTGATTGTAATTAATGAATCACCGGTCGAATAAAGGAAATTGTCAGCAGTATTAATTGATTCCACCTGGTAAGATATCAGACTATCAACAATATCATTATTAGTTTTTTCGCATCCCCCAAGAAAGATGGGAATTAAAATTAAGAAAAAATATTTTTTCATATTTTTAATATATAATTCTTTTGTAAAATTACTCAAGTGTAAAAAATTACCCTTATTTAAGCCCCAAAAGTTACTATAAAGGGGGTAGGCGAAAATGAAATAATAAAAATAAAAAAGCTTACATAACCTAAAAATTTTCTAAACGAATCCAGCCCGGAATTATCTGGGACAGGCGGATGTTTTATTTTAATTATAAAATAAAGTATTAACGCCCAAAACAGCCATCCCGACCAGCCAATATTTAAATTCAATTCCATTATATTATCGATAAGCCCGGTAATTCCAAAAACAAATAATAATATGAAAGAAATAACTGCAATTTTATAATGATGTTTTTCGCCGAACATTGTATAACCGATATGTCCTCCATCCAGCTGACCAATCGGAATCATGTTCATAGCGGTGATAAACATTCCAAACCAGCCTACACATAAATAAGGATAATGATAAATTTCGGACATCGGCGGGAAAAAGTGCCCAGGCTGAACGAAAATCATTTTAAAAAATGAAAATAAAAGAGTATCCCCGAATGTAAGTCCAATTGCATTTTTACCATAATCGGGTGAAAAAAAGTCAGGATGAATTTTTAATAAATAATCAACTCCGGGGATATGTGTAAATCCATAAATCAATACAATAAGACATGCAACAAATCCTGCCAGAGGACCAGCAATACCAATATCAAACATTGCTTTTTTTGTATGAATAGGAGATCTGGTTCTTATAACCGCTCCCATAGTTCCGAAATTTAAAAAACCGGCAATTGATGGAAACGGAATATAATAAGGAAGTGTTGCATTCACTTTATGATACTTTGCTGCAAAATAATGACCGAATTCGTGACATGAAATAATAAACATTATCGAGACAGCATAAGGCAGACCTTTAAGGAGGTAAGAAATTTCATATGAACCGCCAAACATTCCCCTGATCCATTCGGCACCTGCAATTGTTGTAGTAATAAATGTAGCTATGAAAAGACCTATATGGAGAAGGTATTTTTCATTTTTCTTGACTTTTTTTCGTTTGATATCGCTTTCTAAATATGTTCTTTCGTAATAATCTTCCATTATAAGTCCAGGTTAATTCCTATAGTTGTGTAATCTTCATTCATATCGAAGTATTCACCATGAATACTTTTACCCGAAAAATAGTTAAAGTTTATGCTAAATCCTTTTTTATCATATTCTCCGAATTTAACGCCGGCAGAAATAATATTGTTGCCGGAATATGCACCTATATCGTTCAGCTTAAAATCGTATGCTATATAAGGTGATATATTTTTTGAAATCAAGCTGTTAAAATAATAATCAAAACCTGCCTGATAAATACCTTTACCGATATCTTTTGGAGTAACATGAAACATGTATGTTAAACCCAAATAAGCTCTGAAAGTATTTATTTTATAAAACGGAAAAAGCTCAATAAATTCCCTGCTGTATACCTGAGGTTTTCTTCCGTATCTCCATTCGTTCAAATTACCATCGAAATGTCCATCCACAAAATGAGCACTAATGTGACTTAACCTGAATCGCAGGCCGTATTCATTATCTTGATTTTTAACTTTGTATCCCGCATTTATGCCAAACAGGTAATCAACTGCATCTACCGGGAAAAAAAAGTGGCTCTCACCTCTTAACCTTGTATATGTAAATAAATCAGCCCCAAAAGATAAGACATAATCATCATTTGCATAATGATAAACATCAGAAGATGTACCTATGTCTAATTCGATATCTTTTCTGGCGGGCAAATAAGAAAATCCGGCTCTCGGTTCAATAAAGTTTGCCGTAAATGGCTGAATATTCAAATCGGCAGGAAACCATTCACCTTTACCCTGTGCAAATAATGATGTCATCAAAAAAGTACTCAATATAAGAAGAAAAGTATACCGCATAATGTTTTACTGTTATATTTGGAGAAGAATTGTAATCCTGAAATTTTCAACCATATAATTTCCCCTTTTTTTATTTAAAAGTCTTTAATTTTTTTTTCAGCTTCTGTTTAACCAATTTTTGATAGCTGTACTTAAACTTGGAATTCAAGCTTGCTGCAGCGTACAAATTAGTAGGGAATGCAAATGAAGGTTCAAAATAACAGTTTATTGTACATCCTTTGCAGAAATCAAATCTTCCTTCCATTTTCTTAAAATATTTTATCCTATCAGATTTCCTAATCTCTTTAATAGTTTTATCAATTTTAATTTTTTCATTACCAAAGTGATAGCAGGGAAGAATAATTTCATTATACGGTGAAATAACTATAACCCGAGAAACCGCTTTACACTTTGGATTGTTTATATCGTTCCCACCGTCTCTTCTTAATTTCATAAAGCCATTATTTAAATAAATATTGAATTTACCCTCACAATAGTCTTCAATAAAGCCGATGGCTTTGTCAGAGAGACCGGGATTTCCAAAATAAGAAAATACAGGATTAACAAGTAAAACCAGGTCAAGCTTTGAAGCAATTTCATGCATCCTGGGAAGCTTTAAATAAGTTTCATCTGTTACGGTAAATAAGATATCGGGGAATTCACCGATCGATTTTGCAATTTCGATACTTTTAAAGATAAGCCGGTAGCTGTCTACTTTCCTTATTTTATTATGCTCTTCTTCATCCGGCGAATCGAGAGAAAAATGCAGAAGGTCGATCTTCCCGGCTAACTTCTCTGCAAACTTCGGATAAAGCAGGGCATTTGTAGTGATGCTTGTCTGCATGTTAAAGCTTTTCGCATATGCAGCCATTAAATGAATATCTTTATGAAGCAGCGGCTCTCCTCCCGTAAGATCAATAAATTTAACTCCAAGTTCCGATATTTGCTTTACATTTGATTTAAAATCTTCAAGCTTAGCATAAGGCGTTGAGTTAAAATTTTCATGCGCCGCAAAATGACAAAATTCGCAAAATGCATTGCATCTGTATGTTACATAATAATTACATAGCAGCAGCATCAGTATTTTCTTCCCTTCCAGCTTACCTTTCTCCCGATGAAGATAAGGACGAAAGGGATCATTATTACATAAATAGTATAATAAATCTGCCAGTTAATAAAATATTTCAAGTTCTTTTTTATACCTAATGCACTGTGAACCGGGAAGATAAATAAAAAATCAATAACTATTTTAAAAAAAACCAGATAGAGCCATGTCATTGAAAAGAACACCGGTGTTAAAAGAACGCATAAATTCGTAATAAAACCGTAAGCCATAATTAAATAACCGGCAAGCGGGACTCCCAATCCACCGACCGACCATCTTTTCTTCTGATGATATAAGCTTTTTAAATTTTTGCAGGGAAGAGAAGTCACAAGGGTTTCATTATTTATCGGATAAATTATTTTATATTTTTTCAATTTATGAATAGCATGCAGCAGGTTAAAATCTTCGGTAACGCTGAAAGGGAGATTCTCATAACCGCCTACTTCAAGATAAGCTTTCTTTCTATATGACATATTATTACCGATACAGCTTATAGGCTTGCCCAGATTGATGGTGCCTGAGGCAACTATTAATAAATAAATAAAATCTATCGCCTGCATTCCGCTGAACCCGTTATAAGCGTTTTGCGTTGTAAATCCGTTAACAATTGCAACATCGGGCTGGTAATAAGAAGCAGTAGCATAAGCCCACATAGGATGAACTGTACAATCTGCATCCGTAGTTAAAATAATTTCACCTCCGGCAGCTTCCAGGGCATTTGCCAAAGCATTTGTTTTCCCTTTTAATTTACCTATCTCTTTTTTAGTTATGATCTTTTTGAATTTCTTTTTACCGGCAATAAACTTATCAATAATTTCACCTGTATTATCCGTTGATTTATCATCGACAATTATTATCTCAAGCTTTCCTTCGGGATAAAACAGTTCATCCAGTGACTTTAGACATGTTAATATATTTCCTTCTTCATTCCTTGCAGCAACAATCACAGTAACCGGCAGCAATTCATTCTCTTTTATCTTAGGGAAAGATTTTTTTACCCCGATTGAAAAAACAATTGATTGAATAAAATATCCGCTCAGAAAAACTAAAAATATTATTTCAAACATTCGGCAGGTACCCCGATTTCAAAATCTTTTTTACTTACTTCCTCAAAAAGGAAATCTAGAGCTTTTATAATGATTTCCTTTGATTTTAAATTATCATGAAAAACAATAATAGAGTTTTTCTCAAGATAATTTTTTATGATAGATTTAACAACTTCCAGATCATTTTTATAATCAAAAGTGAATAAAGACCACATAACATTTTTTAATTCTTTTTCTTTTAAGATTTTTGAAGTTAAAAAATTAAACCTCCCGAAAGGAGGCCGAAAATATTTTGGACAATAATAGTGTCTCCTCTCCAGTATTGAGCACACAGCATCAATTTCTTCGTGCAGGTTAGCCGATATCAGCTTATCAATCTTTTTATGGTTGTATGTATGATTACCAATAATGTGTCCTTCGCTTAAAATTAAATCTACTAACGAAGGGTTATTTTTAATATTATTCCCAACACAAAAGAAAATTGCTTTTATACCGAAAAGGTCTAATGTATCGAGGATCCTTTCAGTAGTTTCAATATTTGGTCCGTCATCAAACGAAAGTAGAATCTTATTATTGATGCTGTTCCATTGAAAATCACTAAAAATCTTTTTAACTAATAGCGGCGGATTATATAAATATTTCACAAATAAATTTTAATTAACAAATAAAAGAGAAAATAATTGGATTTTAGAGGTAGAATTTAGAAATGATAATCTTAAATATCAAAGAGAATGTTAAATGATTGATAAATAATTTGGGATGCTGCGATTATTTGATAATTTGTTTGCCATAAATTTTATCCCCTCATTGATGAATGTTCTTTCCTCAACTTTACCGAATTATTTTTGTATTGCTGCTCAGGATATAAGAATCTGCATTGACTTAAAAGTTAATGATTGCAAATATATCTTTAACTTCAGGCCTCAGCAGCCAGCCTTTTCATATCAGCTTCAGCCCGGCTGAGTTCAAGTCCATGCCCGTTCGGCCCGGTTTCCGATTTTCTTAATAAGTAAGCAAAAATAAGTCCTAAAATTCCGAGGATTGAGAATATCCACATTCCAAGATCGTATCCGCCGGGATTAGCTGCACTGGCGCCTTTATAATCATTTGCGGCACCGATGATTAATGGGAATATCATCATACCTATTTGCTGAATCAAAGTCATAAGTGCATAAGCAGAGCCTAATCGTTTCTCTTCAACAATATATGCAACAGAGGGCCACATTACTGCAGGAATCAATGAGAAAGCAATTCCCATCATTATAACAGGAACGTAAAGAGAAATATTGCTGTAAGCCATAAGAAGGTAAACAGGCAGCAGTAGAATCGAGCCTATCGTCATCAATAAAGCACGCCGTCCGATAAAGTCTACCAGCAATCCGATAAGCGGAGTCGCAATCATAGCGGATAAAGGTAAATTTGAAATCATCCAGCCTGCTGTCTCACGGGATATATGATGACTTTCCATGAAGAATTTAACTGCAAATGTTCTGAAAGGAAAGATCGCCGAATAAAAGGTAACACATAATAATGTTATATACCAAAACGATTTATTAAACTTGAAAATAGATTTAATATTTAATTTATCGATTTGCCCCCCGCTCCCTAATATAAATTTCTTTTCACCTTTGGATTCAACAATATAGTATAGTAAAATTCCTATAAACGATAGAATACCGATAACAGCTGCCGCATATAAGGGAGCTGAATATCCGCTGCTGTATAAGCCGGGAAAAATTGAAGGAGAATTGTCAACAGCCACTGTACCGCTGCGTGCAAAGAATAAATTAAGACCCATTGCGAAACTTAATTCTTTTCCCCTATACCATTTTGCAATTGCAACCGTAATGGCTACAATTAAAGGTTCCGATCCGATTCCCAAAAGAAATCTTCCTGCAAGCATTAAATACAGATTTGATGAAAACGCAGTAAGAAAACCTGCAATTGAACATATAGTAGCAAAAATAACAGCCGATTTTTTTGTTCCCCATTTATCTACTAATATACCTCCAAATACCAAAACAATGATTGCAGCTAAACTGTAATATGAATAGAATTGCCCTATTTCAAGATCAGTAAAATGAAGCGAAGCTTTTAACTGATCTGCAACCAATGAAATTGAATCGTAAACATAATAGTTGCCGAACATGGCTATGCTTACACAAAAGAGGACCATCCACCTGTAAAATGGAGTTGGTTCTTTTTTATCAATTACTAAAGCCGGATTAATGATTGACATATTATGAATGATATCTTATTAGCTTAAGTTTTTAGATCATTCTTTTTAAATTCCGTTCTGCTGCTAGGTAAACTAAAATTATATTTTTTAATCGAATTAAAAAACAGCTATTCTTGCCTTCATTTATCTATTAATAATAATCCCTTCTGACGATTAGCTTCTTATTTAAGATTCGCTGCTTATGATCTTTCCATCGACGACCGGAGTAACACAAATTAAAGGATTTTCCGGGACTTTAAAATTGGAAAAGATTTCTTCGAACAGCTCGAATTGTCTCCCCCTTTCTTCTAAACGGGCAAATTTATTATATTTCATATATTTCCCCATTCTGTTGGCAGGCGCACTGAAATGATATGAATGGTCAAAATCCTGGGCAGCTTTACTTTTCAGAAACTTTATTTTATTGTCATCCCCCCCTTCCATTTCGTAGGCTATAGCCCTGAATTCCTCTACATATCCGTTATTAATTATCAGGTAAATATTTAAAATTACTTCATTCATATTCTTCTGATAGAAATAATCTCAATGAATTTTCCCCATTGATGAATATTCGCTCCGCTTTTTTTAAAGGAATAAACAAATTTTACTCTCAGCCCGTCTTTCTTAAATTCATTTTTTAAATTAACCGGATCTAATTTCTCCCCGTTATCGCTGATGATACCGTAAAATCCTCCTTCAAGCTTAACATATTTAACAGTACCCGAATCTTCAAGACTTGCTTTTATACACCCGTTAAATATTAAAAGCATGACTGCAAAAGTCAGAATTAATTTCAGTATACTATGCTTATACATAATTTTTTTAATTAAGATTTTGGACCGATCATTTTTTCAGGTTTAACTATTTCATCAAATTTTTCTGCAGTTAAAATATCAAGCTCAACAGCTGCTTCTTTAAGGGTCATATTCTCCTTATGTGCCTTTTTAGCAATTTTAGCAGCATTATCATAACCAATATGTGGATTTAATGCAGTAACAAGCATCAAAGAATCATTAAGGTGCTTACTGATATTTCTTTCATTAGGCTCTATCCCAACTACACAATTATCGGTAAAGCTCTCACATGCATCGGAAATCAATTTAATCGATTGAAGTACATTATATATAATTACAGGTTTAAAAACATTCAATTCAAAGTTGCCGCTTGCACCTGCAAAATTAACAGTAGTATCATTTCCAAAAACCTGTACGCAGACCATTGTCATAGCTTCACTCTGAGTGGGATTAACTTTCCCGGGCATAATAGAACTTCCCGGTTCATTCTCCGGAAGAAGCAGTTCACCTATCCCGGCTCTTGGCCCCGAACCTAACCACCTGATATCATTTGCAATTTTCATTAAAGAAGCTGCTATAGTTTTAAGGACACCGCTAAGTTCAACAAGTGCATCATGAGCTGCAAGTGCTTCAAATTTATTTCTCGCAGATTTAAAAGGTTTCCCGGTCAATTCAGCAATTTTTTGAGAAGCTTTAACTGCAAACTCCGGGTGTGTATTCAGCCCAGTTCCAACCGCAGTTCCGCCCAATGCAAGTTCATATAATCTGGGCAGACAATCATTTATCCTTTCTAAACCATTGGTTAGCTGCTGAACATACCCCGAAAATTCCTGCCCGAGAGTTAAAGGAGTAGCATCCATTAAGTGAGTTCTTCCGATCTTAATTATATCTTTAAATTCGTCCGATTTTTCTTTTAATGCATCCTTCAATTTTGTAATCATCGGGATTAACCTTCTATGTATCTCTTCGACAGCTGCAATATGCATAGCAGTTGGGAAGGTGTCATTGGAGGATTGTGCTTTATTTACATCATCATTCGGATGAATTGGTTTCTTACTTCCTATTTGACCGCCGGCCAGTTCAATAGCACGGTTTGAAATAACCTCATTTGCATTCATATTTGTCTGGGTGCCGCTGCCGGTCTGCCATACAACCAGAGGAAAATTTTCGTCCAGCTTTCCATCAATTACTTCATCTGCCGCATTAACAATTAAATCTGCTTTTTCACCCGGCAAAATGCCGAGATCTTTATTTGTTAGCGCAGCAGCTTTTTTTAATATTCCAAGCGCTCTTATTAATTCCCTGGGAAATCTTTCACCGCCAATTTTAAAATTCATTAGAGAACGGGCAGTTTGTGCGCCATAATATTTATCGGACGGGACTTTTACTCCTCCCATGCTGTCTGTTTCAATTCTAAATTCCATTTTTGACCTTCAGATTTATTTTAATTTGGTACTAAATTTAATAAAAAATTAATCGATAATTAATAATGAGTTTAAATTGAACCTTTTAATTTGTAATGCATCTAAACCAAAAGGAGACTAAGAAACGTATTCGAAAAAATTATTGAGTTTGTTAATCTCTATTTTTTTTGTAGTTTAGAAATATATTAACATAATCTAAAATCCAAAGAAATAATCATGGAAATACCTATTAAAGATAAAAGTAATTATTTAAAAGGATTACTTATTGTAGCTAAAAAAGATAAACAATTAGCTGATTCGGAAAAAAGGATAATAAGAGGTATTGGTGAGAAACTGGGATTCGCTCCGGATTTTTATGAAAATGTTTTGAAAGACTTACTATCAAATGAATATATCATTGAAGATCCTATAAAATTTTCTAATCTTAAAATTGCTAAATCTTTTATTGATGACGGTCTTAAGCTTGCATATTCAGATAATAAAATTTCCGATGTTGAAATAGGCTGGCTTTCTGAAACTGCAAAACACAATGATATAGAAGAAAAATGGTTCAATGAAAAGCTGGAATATTATAAAAATACTACCGCTTCATTCTCCATGTCCGATTTTTCTCTTTATTCCATAATCGGATAATCTGCGATGATAAAATTAATTTTTTAAGGAATTCTCTCCGCTCATTATATTATACCAAATAAATATGTGGTACATCATCTTTTACTCTTTAACTACCAGAACTTTTGTGATTTAATTTACGATCCAGTTTCCTTTATTTTGCAACGTCATCCATCTTTCATCTCCTCTTTTCCGTCTTCCATGTTTTGTTCTTTGCCGACCTTATATATAATTTAGGTATTATTTTTATTCATTTTTTTGCTAGGAAATATAATGAAGACAATGAAAGCGCTTGTAAAGAAATACTCAAAACCCGGGTTATGGCTTGATGAAGTTCCGGTTCCTGAAATTGGAATAAATGATGTTTTGATAAAAATAAATAAGACTTCGATTTGCGGAACAGATATCCATATCTATAATTGGGATGATTGGGCAAAAAAAACCATACCGGTTCCTATGGTGACCGGTCATGAATATGTTGGAACAGTAGAAGCAATCGGCAGCAATGTACATGATGTAATAATCGGAGAATTGGTCAGCGGAGAAGGCCACATTGTATGCGGCCGCTGCCGGAACTGCAGGGCAGGCAGAAGGCATCTATGCAGAAAGGCACAAGGAGTAGGTGTTAATCGTCCCGGCTGCTTTGCAGAATACTTATCCATACCGGTTTCAAATGTGTGGCATTGCGATCCATCAATTCCTGTAGAGCTCTTTTCGATTTTTGATCCGTTCGGCAACGCAACTCACACTGCTCTTTCTTTCGATGTTTTAGGCGAAGATGTTCTGGTGACCGGTGCAGGACCAATAGGAATAATGGCAGCAGCTATCGCAAAACATGCAGGTGCAAGATATGTTGTAATCACCGATCTGAATGAATACCGCCTGGAGCTTGCAAAAAAAATCGGCGTTACCAGAGCCGTTGATATAAGGAAAGAAAATTTGAATGCCGTAATGGATGAACTTGGAATGGCAGAGGGTTTTGATGTAGGACTTGAAATGTCGGGAAATATAAATGCTCTTCAATCTATGATATCGAATATGTGCCACGGCGGGAAAATTGCACTGCTCGGGATCCTTCCTTCGGATGCCGCAATAAATTGGGAAACGGTTGTATTTAACGGTTTAACTATTAAAGGTATCTATGGAAGAGAAATGTTCGAAACCTGGTATAAGATGACTGTAATGCTGCAAACAGGGCTGGATATTTCCCCCGTTATTACAAACCATTTTTCTTATGAAAATTATGTAGAAGGATTTGAATTAATGAAATCGGGCAATTCAGGGAAAATTATTCTGAATTGGCTTTAACACCATGTTATAATTCTTTAACTGATTTAAATAATTTTCGGTCTAATTAATAAATTAAGGTTATTTTTGGGGTTTAAAATGAAAATAAAATCTATTGTAATTTTTCTGATTTCTTTAACAACAATATTTGCTCAAGATTCAATCCAGACTTTTCTTTCTTTAAGTAATACGGGAGTTGCTGAATTTCATAAAATGCATCCCGAATATGACGGCAGGGGTACTATTATTCTAATACTTGATACAGGTGTTGATATGGGAATTGAAGGTTTGCAAAAAACTTCAACCGGTAAAACAAAAGTTATTGATGCAGAGGATTTTACGGGAGAAGGTGATATTAGTTTGTATGACTGTAAAATTGATGATGAAGACGGGAAAGAATATTTCTTAAATGAAGATAAGAATTTAAAAGTGGCAGGAGCTGGTAAACTCAATTATAAAGCATATGATGATAAATATTATATCGGAGCATTAAAAGAAGCTTGCCTAAAAAATTCCAGCTCTGATGCAGAAGATTTAAATGGAAATGGGATAGATACCGATAAATATGTTGCGGTTGCATTTCAAGTGAAGGATTCAGGTAAAACTCACTGGGTTGCATATTTTGATACTAACGACAACGGGGATTTATCGGATGAAAAACCTATTGAAAACTATAAAGAAAAATTTGATACTTTTCAAATTCCAAATGAAAAGAAGCTCCCCCAGTTAACATTTGCAATAAATATCTTCCCGGAACAAAAGAAAATTTCACTTCATTTTGATGACGGGGCACATGGAACTAATGTTGCAGGGATCGCATCGGGATATCGGATCGGAGGGTCTTACCTGGAAGGAGTTGCACCCGGAGCCAATATAATCAGTTTAAAAATCGGGAATAATAAATATTCCGGCGGAGCAACTGTTTCAGAGAGTATGAAAAATGCTTTTTTGTATGCAGATAAGATATCAAAAGAAAAAAGTGAACCGTGCATAATAAATATGAGCTTTGGAATCGGATCAGAAATAGAAGGGAGAGCCGATATCGAATTATTTCTCGATACTTTATTATTGAATAACCCTTACCTATATGTATGCATTTCAAACGGTAATGACGGGCCGGGAATCTCAACTGCAGGCCTCCCTGCCGCTGCTGCCAAAGTATTGAGTTCAGGAGCAGTTTTACCTAAAGAAGTCGCGAGGGATTTATACGGAGCAGAATTAAAAAAAGATATTATATTCTTTTTTAGTTCACGCGGCGGCGAAGTTAGAAAACCTGATATCTGTTCGCCAGGAGCAAGCGCTTCAACTGTTCCTAATTGGGCGGCAGGAGACAGAATGGCGGGAACCAGTATGGCATCTCCTTATACTGCAGGGGTTCTCTCTCTCATATTAAGCGGAATGGTAAAAGAATATCCTAAAATTAAAATCCCTTCATTTCTTTTATATAAGGCAGTTCGCAATAGTGCGGTTAAAATGGATGGCTATACGCTGCTGGATGAAGGTGCAGGTTATATAAATGTAAATAATGCCTATGCTCTTCTGAAAAAGTATATAGACATAGGGGAGGTTAAGAATTTTGAATCTTATACTATTACATCTTTCGCTCCAAATATGCCTGACGGAAAAGCACCGAATCTTTATATAAGAAACGGTTCTTATTTAACCGGCAGTGAAATTTATAATTATATTGTTAAAAGAGACAATGTTCAAAAAGAAGATAAGTTTTTCAGGATATACAATATTAAGAGCAGCAGCGACTGGCTGATCCCGATCCAGGAAAAAGTTCACTTAAGAAATGACCAGTCGGCTTCAATATCGGTTAAGCTTGACAAAGATAAACTTAAAGAACCGGGATTATATGTCGGCAAGATTACGGGAACCAGAGATGATAGAACTCATTTGCCCGAATTTGAAATGTGGGCTGCTGTTGTTATACCGTACCAGTTTAGCCGATCGAATGATCATACCCAGACGTGGCAGGACAAGCAAATAGAACCGGGACGTATAGAAAGGTATTTTATTGAAGTACCTGCAGGGGGCTCCGCAATGAATGTTTCATTATCCAGCATAAAAGGAAAATTTACGAATACTTCTTTCTGGCTATTTAAACCGGATGGCGCCGAGATGTATTTATCTCCATCTCTCAGTTCCAGGAATGACGATGAGACTATTGAGAAGAATTTTTATAATATTACTCCCGGTGTTTATGAACTTGATATTGAGGGTTCTTATCGGAGCGGTGAAATTTCGAATTATAATTTATCAGTCGAATTTTCAGGTATAAAAAGGCTGGATAATGAAATTCTTGATTCAGCTTATAATAAAATAAAAATTATTAACCTTTATAATAATAGCTATAATTATAATTTGAGCGGTAAAATTTTGGGGTATGAAAAAGATATGACTATAGAATTAAACGGGCAGGATACATGCGGAATACCTTTTACTTTTACAAGAGATGAAGCCACAAAAGAATTTACTGTTACTTTGAGCAAAGATGATTTTGAAAAAATTACTGATTTTTCCTTACTCATATATGATAAAGAAGGCAATGTAAAAGAAAAAGAAGCTTTATCATACAGAGAAGGTAAAATAGAAATTGAAAATACATTTAATTCCGATTCGGTGAACCTGAAATTAATGTTAATTCCGGCGTTCGCAAACAAACCGGGCAACATGACAATTCATGTCAACGAAAAAACATTATTTGATAATTCTGTTTCTTTCCCGGTAAAAGATAATATTTATACTAGTACAACATTATATCCAGATATTGAGAAAACTTTGGAATGCGATTTTTCAAAACCCTACTACACAATTCCCGGCGATGCTTTGCCTTTCGGGAAAATATATTTTGGATCAGAAATATCGGGTAAAATAAAATATGAAATCCCTGTTTATTTTAATTTTTAAGGAGTAGCTATGTTCAAGAGAGAAAAGAGTTATTTGAATGAAATATTAAACCAGATTGAATCTGAGGGGCTTTTTAAGAAAGAAAGAATAATTACTAGTCCCCAGAAAGCTAACATCGAAGTTCTAGGCGGTAAAAATGTTCTAAATATGTGCGCCAACAATTACCTCGGTTTGGCCAACAACCCTGAAGTAATTAAAGCTGCTAAAGAGAGTTATGATAAATGGGGTTATGGATTATCTTCAGTCAGGTTCATTTGCGGAACCCAGGAAATTCATAAAGAACTCGAAGAGAAAATTTCTAATTTTTTGGAAACAGAAGAGACTATTCTTTATACTTCATGCTTTGATGCAAACGGGGGATTATTTGAAACAATCTTATCCGAGGAAGATGCAGTGATTAGTGATGAACTAAATCATGCAAGCATTATTGATGGTATTAGATTATGCAAAGCAAAACGCTTCAGGTATAAAAATTCGGATATGAGTGATCTGGAAGAAAGATTAAAGGAAGCCCAATCCGCACGTTTCAGGTTAGTAGCTACTGACGGTGTTTTTTCAATGGACGGCAGTATTGCAAAATTAAAAGATATTTGCGACCTGGCTGAAAAATATAATGCAATGGTTATGATTGATGATTCGCATGCCGTCGGGTTTATGGGTAAACATGGAAAAGGAACTCACGAATACCGGGATGTAATCGGGAGGATTGATATTATTACAGGAACTTTAGGCAAAGCTCTGGGCGGTGCAAGCGGTGGTTATACCAGCGGCAGAAAAGAGATAATAGATCTGCTGAGACAGAGATCGCGCCCTTATCTTTTTTCAAATACTGTGGCACCAAGCATAATATCAGCATCGTTAAAAGTTTTGGATATACTTAGAGAGTCTACACACCTGAGAGACATGCTG
This sequence comes from uncultured Bacteroidota bacterium, assembly GCA_963782475.1. Taxonomy (GTDB): domain Bacteria; phylum Bacteroidota; class Ignavibacteria; order Ignavibacteriales; family Ignavibacteriaceae; genus CAVQBP01. The sequence continues at coordinate 934,660 of CAWAJW010000015.1, read as the reverse complement.
GAAGATAATACAAAATATTTTAGAAAAAGGATAACAGAAGCAGGGCTTAATATAAAAGAAGGCGTTCACCCGATTGTCCCGGTTATGCTGGGCGATGCAGCTTTATCACAGAAGATGGCCTCAAGAATGCTTGAAAAAGGGGTATATGTTGTCGGCTTCTTCTTCCCTGTTGTACCTAAAGGAACTGCAAGGATAAGAGTCCAGATTTCAGCCGCCCATTCAAAAGAAGACCTTGATTTTGCAATTAATGCATTTAAAGAGGTGAAAGAAGAATTCGGTATTTAGTTTTCTTAATCTGGAATTTTATTATTTTGTTATTATAATTTTGGATGCCGGATCTTTATTTTGAATAATAATTATCAAGCACTATTATTTCTTATTTTTGGCAGAGAACTTTAAACTAATTTTTTCCTGTAAAAAAAGGGTGAAACTCATTTATGCTTATTGTTGAAAACCTGGTTAAAGAATTCAAAAATGTCAGGGCGGTTGATAACATTTCTTTTAAAGTTGAAGAAGGAAAAATATTCGGGCTTCTCGGACCGAACGGCGCGGGTAAAACAACCACAATAAGAATTGTTTTAAATATTATTAAGCCTACCACAGGCAAAATTTCTTTCGAGGGGAAACAAGTTACAAACGAATTTTTTAATTCAATAGGCTACTTGCCCGAAGAACGGGGTTTGTATAAAAAAAGTAAGGTGATTGACTCAATCCTTTATTTTGCAGAGTTAAAGAATATGCCTAAAAAGAAAGCTCTGGAGGAAGCTGATTACTGGTTAAATAAATTAGAAGCATCAGAATACCGTGATCAAAAGCTCCAGGAACTATCTAAAGGGAATCAGCAGAAAATTCAGTTTATCATTTCGGTTATCCATAATCCCAAATTATTAATACTTGATGAACCGTTCACAGGATTTGATCCCATCAACCAGCAGCTTATAAAGGAAACGATTCTTTCTTTCGCTGGGTCCGGGAAAATTATTATTTTATCAACTCACCAGATGGAAACGGCCGAGAAGCTGTGCTCTGATATCTTTTTGATTAATAAAGGGAAAGAAGTTGTGAGCGGTAATTTAAACCAGATTAAAAAAAGCTACAGCGGGAATAACATTAAAATTGAATACAGCGGCGATGCGTCATTCATAAAAAGTCTCCCCTTCGTAAAGCAGGTTGATATCTATAGTAATTATGCAGAAGTTCAGCTGAAAGACAGCTCACCGCCTAATGATCTTCTTAGATCTCTTGTCGATAAAATAAATATCAGCAGCTTTGCTGTTATTGAACCTACCCTGAATAAAATTTTTATTGATGTCATAAACGAAAATAGAAGCAAGCTTTTATGAAAAAAATTTTAACTGTCGCCAGATGGGAATTCATCGAAAAAATTAAAACAAAGGCATTTATTATTTCTTTAATCCTTACCCCTGCGATAATAATATTCTTTTCAATAGCACCGACCTTATTATCCGGTAAAGAATCGGAAACGATTAAGGTTATCGGAATTATCGATACCTCGGGAATCTATTTCAATCCAATGAAGGATAATCTTGAAAAATATACTATAGAAAAAAATCAGCCTGCATATATTTTAATAAACTTTGCCGGCGGCAATAAAAATATTAAGTTCGATAGTTTGAAAAATAATGCCGACCAGAATGTTATTGAAGGAAAGATTGAAGGTTGCATCCTTATAAACAATGCAGGTACAGATTCGGTTAATGTTGAATACAGGAGCAAATCTGCAGGTAATCTTAAAGATATCCAGAGATTTTCCGAAGCTTTTAACGACACCAGGATTAGAGAAAAATTAAAAGCAGAAGGAATAAATCCTAAAATAATGAATTACATTTCAAAAAATGTGGAAATAAAACCTGTAAAGATTGAAGCGTCAGGGAAAGAAAGCAAAACCGATTTTCTTTCTACATTCTTTACGGCTTTTATTTTTATAATGCTTTTTTTTATGTTGATTATGCTTTCCGGACAGATGCTTGTCAGGAGCCTTGTTGAAGAGAAATCAAACAGATTAATTGAAATTATAATTTCGAGCTGTACGTCAGATGAATTATTGACAGGTAAAATATTTGGGCTTGGAGCGCTCGGTTTATTCCAAATATTAATATGGGCTTTAATTGCGGTTGCACTGCTCGGAGCATCAGTTATACCTTTTGCAGCTTTTCAAAATATTCTGCCAATGTTTATCTATTTCCTTCTGGGTTCAGTCTTCTTCACTGCAATTTTTGTCGGAATCGGTTCAATAGTTAATACCGAACAGGAAGCACAGCAAATTACAACTTATCTCAGCTTTATACTTTTACTTCCTATTGTAATGATACTGCCTTTAATGGAAAATCCTCATTCAATATTAATAAAGATTCTGTCTTATATTCCCCTAACTCTTCCCACAACTATGATACTAAGGCTGAATATTACTCCGGTGCCATTTTCAATTATATCTATAACAATTATTATAATGCTCGTCTCAATTTATTTTACAATAAAATTCGCCAGCAAAATATTCAGGATAGGAATACTCTCTTATGGTAAAAGGCCTTCATTAAAGGAAATCGGTGAATGGATTAGAGAATCGTAGTGATATGGAGACGGTGACTAAAGTTCAAGTTCAAGTTCAAGTTCAAGTTCAAGTTCAAGAGCAAGTTCAAGATATATGTTAATCCTTACATCAATACTGGCTGCTATAATCCCGATGGTTCTGTATCTCCTTCTAATTTGGAGGTTCGATATATATGAACGGGAACCCTTCAAGCTAGTACTTAGGAGCTACCTTTGGGGAGCAGTAGGAGCAATTTTAATTGCTATGCTGTTCAGCGTATTTCTTACCACAGGCATTTCATTTTTTATTTTTAATGAAACATTATTGAATAGGATTGACACTTTCTACATTGCTCCTTTCGTTGAGGAAATAACAAAAGGATTATTTCTATTAATCCTGGTAAACAGCAAAGATTTTGATAACGTTACTGACGGCCTGGTTTACGGTGGAGCAATCGGGCTTGGATTCGGCATGACAGAAAATCTGCTTTACTTTATTTCTTACGGAAAAAATCTGCCGGAATTATTTTCTTTAATAATTATTAGGACATTTTTTTCCGCAGTTATGCATTGTGTATCAACAGGAACTTTGGGCGCGTTCCTAGGCTATGCCAAGTTCAATAGAATTAACCATAAAATTATTTCCCCGGTCGTTGGATTAGCTATTGCAATGTTTATCCATTTTTTTTGGAATTTCAGCATCAGCTTCCGGTCAACTGCTGCACTAGGTCTTTTATTTATGTTTTTTTCTATTTTGATTTTTATAGGAATTTATTGGATTTCAATTTTAAAAGAAAAGAAAATAATTTATAATGAATTGCTCCCGGAATCCGAGGCCGGATTAATTCCTCCGGAACACCTGGTTATATTAAATTCATCAAAAAGAAATAAATCCGGCTGGGTTGATGAAAGTATCAGGAAATCATATATTAAAGCAGCAACTACTTTAGCTTTTAGGAAAATGCAGCAGAAAAATTCCGGAGGCTTTAGAAATATTTCTTACGGGAAAGATGTTGAGATATACAGAGATCGCATTAAAGAATTATTAGGCAATACTTCACAGGTTCAGATATGAAACATAATTCATCAATTTATATTCTTTCGCTTTTCCCGGTTTTTAATAAAGATATTATCCCGGAGTTTGAATCGTTTGATAAAGAACATTCTTCTTATTTATATTCAACATTGTTACTAAACCATAAAGAGCTGACAAATAAATTTTCCGAAACAACAAATATAATTTTCTGTTTTGATAGGAGAGATGAAAATTTTCTAAATGGCTTTTCAGGCGGGACCATGAATATTGATTTCATTGATACAGGCTCGCAGAATGTATTAAAGAGCTTATCGGAAAAGTATTTTCATAATTTTAATAATAATATGATTATTTTTTCAAATTCGATCGGTATTACTTCGAATGATTTAAATAATGTTTTCAATCTGCTTTCTATTGAAGACGAAGCATTTATTCTGGGAAAAAGTGATAATAAAAGCCTTTCATTTTTAGGATTTAATTCTTTCAACGGAGATGTATTTGAAGGTATCGATTTTTTGAACTTAAATTATGATTCTTTCCTGAACCAGGTTGTCAACCATGAACATTTTGTCCATGTACTGGATAATTTTATGCTGATAAAAAATATCAATGATTTTAAGAGTCTATATAATCAATTATCAAAGAAAGAGAGTTTCGCTTACTGCAGCCAGGTTATTCACGAGAGGTTTACAAATTTGTTTATAGAATACAAGGATCTCCTAAAATGACGAAAGTCGGTTTATTAGGCGGGACTTTCGATCCGATTCATTTCGGACATTTGATAACCGCTCAAGCTGTAAGAGAAATCAGGGATTTAGAAAAAATTATTTTTATTCCTGCTTATATTTCACCTCATAAAACCGGGAAATCTTCAGCCGGGAGCAATCACAGGTTAAAGATGCTGCAGATGGCAATTGAGAGTATACCTTATTTTGAATATTCGGATATTGAACTAAAAGCAAAATCGATTTCTTATACGGTTAAAACTCTTGAGGAGTTCAAAAAAAAATATGACAAGCTTGAATTAATAATCGGTTACGATAATATTATTAATTTTAACACATGGAAAATGCCGGGCAGGATAATTGAGCTCGCAGACCTGGTTGTTTTAAGAAGGCGTACAAATGATAAAAAGGTTGAAAGAGATCAATATTATAAAGCTGCTCATTTTGTTAAGACGCCGGTAATAGAAATCAGCAGCAGCACTATCAGGGATAGGATAAAAGCAGGAAAACCGGTTGATTTTCTTATTCCGCTAAAAGTAAAAGAATATATCAATACATTTAATTTATATAAGGAATAATTTATGAAAATTCTTGTTACCGGCGGAGCCGGATTTATAGCTTCGCAAATTGCAGATGCTTTTATTAATGAAGGTCATAGTGTATTTATTCTTGATAATTTATCGACAGGATTTGAAAAAAATGTAAATCCAAAAGCAACATTTATTAAGAAAGATATCGGCGATAAAAGCCTGAGCGATTTATTTGAAAAAGAAAAATTTGATGTGGTCAATCATCACGCAGCCCAGATGGATGTCCGCAGATCCGTAGCCGATCCTGCTTTTGATGCAAATACAAATATTATAGGAACAATAAATCTTCTGCAGAATTCTATAAAAACCGGGGTTAAAAAGTTTATGTTTGCATCTACAGGAGGGGCTGTTTATGGTGAACAGGAATATTATCCTGCTGATGAAAAGCACCCTACCGCTCCCCTTTCTCCTTACGGGATTTCTAAACTTGCAGTTGAAAAATATTTGTTCTTTTATAATGCACAGTATAAATTTAATTATTCAATTTTAAGGTATGCCAATATTTACGGACCCAGGCAAAATCCATTTGGCGAAGCTGGTGTAGTTGCTATCTTTTCAACAAAGCTTCTAAAAAACGAACAGCCGGTAATTAACGGCAGCGGAAAACAAACGCGCGATTATGTTTTTGTCGGCGATGTTGTAAAAGCAAATCTTATTGCTCTTCATGATGAAAAAACCGATATATACAATATTGGAACCTCAAAAGAAACCGATGTTAACCAGCTCTTTAATATGCTAAATAAAATAGTGGGAAATAATAAGGAAGAAAAACATGGGCCTGCAGCGCCTGGAGAACAGATGAGAAGTGTAATCACATCCGATAAGCTGTTCAACACTTTTAAATGGAGACCTTCGACTCCGTTGGAAGAAGGCTTACAAAAAACTGTTGATTTCTTTAGAGCATCATTAAAAAATATTTGAATTTGTTTTTAGATGATCATTTCCAAGGGAGATAATCCTTAAGGATTTATGAGTTTTGTCTGAAAATAATATATAGGTCCAAAACCCGTTATTTGTATCTCTATTAATTATTTTAATATATTTATTATTGGTCAATGATTGAAGATTCTTTTTTAGAAAAAATATATAATAATGATAAGCGTTCTGTCGCCAGGGCTATTTCTGTTGTAGAATCGGGGAATCGGGACTCTTCCGAATTGCTGAAAAAGATCTACCATAAAACCGGCAATGCATATAGAATCGGAATTACAGGTCCGCCCGGTGCCGGGAAAAGTACCATCACAAATGAATTAACTAAATTATTTACCGGTCAAAATAAAAAGGTAGGAATAGTTGCTGTTGATCCTACAAGCCCATTTACAGGAGGTGCATTGCTTGGCGACAGAGTCAGGATGAATGAAGTTGGGCAGCTGCCGAATGTTTTTATAAGAAGCATGGCAACAAGGGGAAGTCTCGGCGGATTAAGCAAAAAAGCTGTTGATGCTGCCGATGTACTGGATGCCGCAGGTTTTGACTATATAATTTTAGAAACTGTCGGAGTCGGTCAATCTGAACTTGATATTGCACAAGCCGCCGATACAACAATTGTAGTTTTAGTACCGGAATCAGGAGATTCAGTTCAGGCAATGAAAGCGGGCTTAATGGAAATTGCCGATTTATTTGTACTAAATAAAAGCGACCGGCCTTCGTCCCATCAAGCTGCCGCAGCACTTAAAACCATCCTGATGATGAGAGCTCATGATAAAAACTCATGGATGCCAAGCATCATCAAAACAGTCGCAACGCAGAGGAAAGGCGTTCAGGAAATGCTGGAAGAAATTGAGAAACATAAAGAATACCTTGTAAAGCAAGAAAAATTCCTTGTAAAGAGAGAAGAACAAATAAAAAAAAGGATAAAAAATATTGTAGAAGAGAGAATAAAAAATGAATTATGGACCGGCAATGGAAAAAATTCGTTAAATTCTGCTTTAGAAAAAGTCATTATTGGAAATCTTTCTCCATATCACATAGCTGAAGAAATAATAGATAATTACAAAAATCAGAAGTAATTTTAATTACTCAAGTTACTCAAAAAATTCTTAATCTCACTCTTATTCTACTCAATTTTAAGATGATTAAGAGTAGTGATTAAGATTAAGAACGCTATGTAACATAACTTAATAATTAATCTCAGATGCTCCAAAAGAGATACGAGATTTTATATATACTTTTTCAGATTTAAACTACCAAAAGTAGAAAGGAATAGCATATGGAAATATCTGCTTTACAATTCGATTCAGAACTATCTGAAAACCAGGTTATAATAAAGGATACTTTAAGGGATTTTGCAGAAAAAAATATTCGTCCTTATATTATGAAATTCGACGAATCACAGGAATTTCCCTTTGAAATATTACATCAGCTTGCTGAATTAGGTTTCCTGGGAATCCTTGTTCCGGAAGAATACGGCGGAGCGGGATTGAGTTATACGGATTTTTCTATTATCATCGAAGAGATTGCGAAAGTAGATCCTTCCATTTCACTTTCAGTTGCAGCCCATAATGGTCTCTGCACAAATCATATATTTAAATTTGCAAATGAAGATCAGAAGAAAAAATATTTACCTGCTTTAACTTCAGGTGAAAAAATAGGAGCCTGGGGATTAACAGAATCTTCTTCCGGCAGCGATGCCGCAGGAATGAAATCCGTCGCTGAAAAAAAAGGCGGCTATTATATTTTAAACGGGAATAAAACTTTTACAACTCATGGTACTGTGGGTGAAACTGCTGTTGTAATGGCAATTACCGATAAAAGCAAAGGTAAAAAAGGAATTTCCGCTTTCATTTTAGAAAAGGGAATGGAAGGCTTTATTGCAGGTAAAAAAGAAAATAAGCTTGGAATGAGGGCAAGCGATACAACTCAGCTTACATTCGATAATTGTAAAATCCCAAAAGAAAATTTAATTGGAGAAGAAGGGGAAGGTTTTATTCAGGCAATGAAAGTGCTTGAAGGCGGAAGGATTTCAATCGCTGCGTTAAGTGTCGGACTGGCTCAAGGATGCCTCGACGCCTCATTAAAATATGTAAATGAAAGGAAACAGTTCGGGAAATATTTGAAAGATTTCCAGGCTATTCAATTTAAGCTTGCTGAAATGGCAATGAATATTGAAGCCGCAAGGCTGCTGACCCGCCGGGCAGCTTCCATGAAGGATAATAACCAGCCGAATACAAAAGAAGCTGCAATGGCAAAACTGTTTGCAAGTGAAATTGCTGAAAAAGCATCGAGCGAAGCTGTGCAGATATTCGGCGGCTACGGATTTATAAAAGACTACCCCGTTGAAAAATTTTACCGTGATGTTAAGCTCTGTACAATCGGAGAAGGCACTTCGGAAATTCAAAGAATAGTAATTGCAAGAGATTTATTGAAAAATTTATAATGTTAAGTGAGCAAGTTTATTTAAATTAACCAGAGAGAAAACAGAGTAGCCGCAGAAATCGCTGAGAAATAATTATTAGCAGACATTTCTATTTTCCTCTGAGTATTCTCTGTTTCCTCTGGAGTAAGATTTATCTAATTATCTTAAAAGAATTTAATTATGAAAAATATCGGCAAACCGGTAAAAGAAAATGAATTATTTCTGAAAAGACAGGATTATCAAAAAAATCTGTTGAGGAAATTAAATGCAGAAAGAGAAAAGATAAAATTAGGCGGCGGAAAAAAAGCTATTGAGAAACATAAATCCAAAGGAAAACTTACAGCAAGAGAAAGAATCAGCCTGCTTGTTGATGAGCCTAAATCCTTTTATGAATTAAATACATTTGCAGCTTATGAAATGTATGAAGAATTCGGCGGCGCTCCCTCCTCGGGAACAATATTCGGGATAGGTAAAATTCATGGTAGAAATCATGTTATCGTTGCAAATGATGCAACTGTAAAGGCAGGTGCCTGGTTTCCCATCACTGCAAAAAAGAATCTGCGAGCACAGGAAATTGCAATTGAGAATAAATTGCCGATTGTTTACTTAGTAGACAGCGCAGGAGTCTTTCTTCCGCTTCAGGATGAAATTTTCCCTGATAAAGAACACTTCGGAAGGATATTCAGAAATAACGCTGTAATGTCTTCGATGGGTATTCCTCAAATTTCTGCTATTATGGGACCATGTGTCGCAGGCGGAGCATATCTGCCGATAATGAGCGATGAAGCATTAATTGTTGAAGGCGAAGGTTCGGTTTTTTTAGCCGGTTCACATTTAGTTAAAGCAGCAATCGGTGAAGTGATTGATAATGAAACCTTAGGAGGTGCAAAAGTTCAGTCAAATATTTCCGGGGTCACTGATTATATTTTGAAGAATGATGAAGAATGCCTGAAGCAAATCAGAAGCATTATAGAAAAAAACGGGAATACATTAACCGCAGGCTTCAATAGAAAAGAGAGCAAACCCCCGCTGTTTCCTCCCGGCGAAATTTTAGGGCTGCTTCCTCAGGATACAATCAAACCATATGATATGTACGAAGTAATTGCCAGGATTATTGATGATTCAAATATTGATGAATATAAAGCCGGATATGGAAAAACTATAATTACGGCTTATGCAAGAATCGACGGCTGGTCGGTAGGAATAGTTGCAAATCAAAGAAGTGTAACAAAAACTGAGGCTGGTGAGATGCAGGTCGGAGGAGTTATTTATTCCGATAGTGCAGATAAAGCTGCAAGATTTATCATGAACTGCAACCAGAAAAAAATCCCTCTTGTTTTCTTACAGGATGTCACCGGTTTTATGGTCGGCAGCAGAGCTGAGCATGGAGGAATTATTAAAGATGGTGCTAAAATGGTAAATGCGGTTGCAAATTCAGTGGTTCCAAAAATTACTATTATTATCGGGAATAGTTTCGGTGCAGGCAATTATGCAATGTGCGGCAAAGCTTATGATCCCCGATTTATTTTTGCATATCCGAATGCAAAAATAGCAGTTATGGGGGGAAGCCAGGCCAGCAGTGTTTTACTTGATATAAAATAAAACAAGCGCAAAAAAACGGGCAGGAATTTTCAGAAAAAGATAAGAAAAAATTACTGGATGAAATAACAAATTCATATGAAGAAAAAAGTAATCCTCTTTATGCTGCCGCAAGGCTTTGGGTTGATGAAATTATCGATCCGGCATTAACAAGAGAATATATTTCTTTTGCAATAGAAGCGGCGGATAATAATCCTGAAATGCCGAAGTTTAACCCGGGAGTCATTCAAACCTAAATACATTCAAACCAATAGTATCACCAAAAGAAAATATTTCAGAAATGAATTTTTAATAAATTAATTTCACCCCGGCGATTAATGTTCTTCCGGGCATCGGGTACCCATCATTAATTTCATAAGGTGTGTCAAACAGGTTCTCTCCCTTTACAAACAATTCAAAAGAATTCAACAATGAATAATTTATAATCAAACCGGTTAAGAAATAATTTTGCTTTATTGATTTCTCAACACTTGAATATAATCCCGATACTTCTTCAGATCAAGAATAACCTGGAAAAAATTATTATGGTAATTAAATTGCAGATTCAAATTATGTTTCGGCGCATAAAGGGTCGGGTTATCTGTATTTAAAAAAGAATAGCTTACTGAAGTATTTAAATTTTCATTTAATAAATATTTCCCGCTTAGCTCTAATGCCTTTATGAATAAATGATCCGGAATTATTCTTAACAAATAACGGCGGGGTAACAATAATAATATTATCACCTTGGTCATAATAAGCAGTCAGTTCAAGATTCAATCGATAATCAAGGAGCTTCTGTTCGATTCCAAGCTCATAATTCCAGATATGTTCGGGCTTCAAATTTTCATTTGCAACCGGGAATAAATATAGATCTACAATAGTAGGGTTTTGAAATCCCTCCCCTATCGATCCTTTTAATGTAGTTGTTTTAGCGGGAGAATATGTAATTCCAAATTGCGGAGTATATACTGCATTGAATAACGAATTCTTTGAATATCTAATCCCCGCTTCAAGATTTAAGTTTCTTAATAATGAATCTCTCACCAAACCATAGACCGCAACTTCATTATTTGAATGGTATAAGCCAAGACCCTTTGCCACGAAAGGAGGTGAATTCGGATTAGTCCCTTTACCTCCGTAATTTTTATAATCAATACCGCCTGTAAAAATTAATCCTTTATAAATATTAATATTTTGGAAAAAAGTAATCCCTCTCATTTCATCATAAGAATGCCAGCCGTCAAAAAAATCATGATTGCCGTAGCTGTAAAAAAATTTAAGAGCGCCGTTAACACGATTAAAAGAATTATATAAAGAAAATGCCCCCCGTGATTCTTAAATAATTATAATAATTATCTGGTGTAACTGCATAAACGGGACCCGGATCATAAAATTTAGCTTTTGAGATATTTCCGTCCAGGCTGATTTTAAATTCATCATTAAATGAATAATTCAACTTTGCAAAACCGGTAGAATTTCTAAAGCCGTCATTCGAATCCTGACGGTGTCCGTCTGTTTTTGAATTATTGATCGAAACATAAAAGCCGAATTTTTTATTTTGATATCCGCCGTTCAGCTCCGCATTTAAAGAATTATATGAACCATAGAAAGATGAAAGGTTCATATTAAGTTTATTATTTGGTATCCTTTTGGAAATAATATTTATAGCTCCTCCCATTGCGTTTGAACCATAAAGAATAGAGGCCGGTCCCCTGATAATTTCAACTCTCTGTACACTTGAAGAAGTAAGAGCATCGATTATGGGGTGTCCGAACATCCCCATAAACTGCGGCTGACCGTCAATAAGAACCAAAACTTGCGTATTCGGGCTTCCGCCGATCCCGCGGATATTTATTGTCCCGGCAGAATTTGCACCAACACCAAATCCCATTACATAATTATCATTTAGAAATAATCCCGGAACTTTATTGTTTAATACCCGGATAACGTTCACATCATGGCTTTCCTCTAATTTCTTTATTACCTATTACAGTTATACTGGATGATATTTCACTTTTAGGCAGTCTGTATCTTGTACCGGTTACAACTACGGGTTCTAATAAATATGATTTGAGCGAATCATTTTTAATAGTCTGTCCAAAACTTAGTGTGGATAAAACCAGAATAATAATTAATAAACTCAGTGTTTTATAAAATAAGTGAAAATTTTTAATACAAATAATCATCGTACCTTTTTTTAATGAGCATTCATTTGAAAAATTTTATTTGGCAAAGATACAAACTTCATTCCATAATTTCTTTACCCGGGGAAAGTTTCTTTCATTTTATTTAATATTATAAACCTTTTAATTATATTTTTTGAAGATACGATTTTTATAATGCGTTTCATACTTATATTAATATTTCTTTCTATTTTTCTAATTAAGATTTACCCTCAGCAAAGCACACTTTCAAAAGGAGTAAATTATCTCTCTGAATTTATAGCTTCGGATTATTTTCTGAATCTTAAAAAGACTAATAATGATTTAGAACTTACAGATACTTTATTTCTTAGAGCAGTTAAATATAAAGATTGTAATTATTCTGAAGCTCTGCTTGCATTGACATTTGCAACAGTTCCTTATCGTGAGGTTCCAATCCAGCTCCCTCTAATCGGAATTATTAATTACCCGCTTATCTCAGCTTCAGATTCTATTTTCTTAAAAAAAGATGATAATCTTCCAAAAGAACTATTTTATGATACGCCGAAAGGTAATTTCGGAGATAAAGACAAGCTGGCACATTTTTTCGGCAGCGCTTTCATTTCTTACTCTTCCAATATTTTTGATTTAGGAGACCTAATTGGTTATTTTGTAGAGGTTTTTGAAGAAAGTTTTAAAGTTCAATCATCGATAGATCAGCGCGATTTGAGAACTAACAAATTAGGTAATATTTTTGGGGATATACTTAAAAGGAATAAAAATGTTCTTCCATCTCAAGTTATGTTAATTAAATCTTTATCTTTTTTCAGATATAATATATGAAACCGGTATTTTCTTTATAATTTGATCATAATCTACCAGGAGAATAATCATTGGCTGTAAAAGCAATAAAAGATCAAAAACTAAATAATATTATTAAAATCCTGACAAAGGAAATTAAGCCTAAAAGTTTAATATTATTCGGGTCACGGGGAAAAGGAACCGCATCAATTAATTCCGATTATGACATTGCAGTAGATTCGGAATTGCTTACCATAACTGAAAAAAGAAAGTTAAAAGAAAAAATTGAGGAGATTCTTGGTCTTTATAAAATTGATCTAATATTTTTAAAAGAGATCGATGCAGATTTTAAAAATTTAATACTTAAAACAGGTAAAATTATCTATGGAGGATGAATTAAGGTATTCTTACAAGAAACTGAAGGAAGCTGTAAAAAAATTAGATGAAGGAATTAAGGAGGCAAAGGACGAACTTGATCGTGATGGAGTTATTCAGAGATTTGAATTTACATTTGAATTACTTTGGAAAACATTAAAATTATTTTTAGACGGTGAAGGTATAATAACTAAATCTCCAAAGGAAGCCCTAAAAGAAACTTTTAGATATGGTTTAATCAAGGACGAGAACCTTTTTCTCGATATGCTTGAAGATAGAAATCAAACTTCACACATTTATTAGTGAAGAAATTTCAAAAGAAATTTTTACGAGGATAAAAAATATATATTTTGCTCCAATAAAATTGATTCTAAAAGAACTTTCAAAAAGAATAAATTAAAATAAACATTTATCCTGAATGAAATTCCTTCAGGATATTATTTAAAAACGTATTATTAAACATTATTTAAATTTAAATGAAATCAGTACTAATAATCGATGACGAAAAAGAAATTTGCGAAAGCGTACAAATGATCCTTGAATATGAAGGATATAATGTTGATTATGCTGTAAAAGCAAGTGATGGATTAAATAAACTGGAGGCTATCCCCTTCTCGGCTCTGCTGCTCGATATTCAAATGCCTGAAATGAACGGGTTTGAAGTATTAAAAAAGATAAAAGAAAACAACAATAAAGTATCCGTTATTATTATTTCAGCCCACGGGAGTGTTGAGAATGCCATTAAAGCTACAAGGCTGGGAGCATTCGATTTTATAGAGAAACCGATTGACCGGGATAAGCTTCTTATAAGTATAAGGAATGCAGTTGAACAATCCAACCTTCTTCTTGAAAATGAAGATATAAAAAAGAATTATTTAGGTGACGGGAAAATCCTTGGAAAAAGCAAAGCAATAAACCAGATACTTGAATTAATTGATAAAGTTGCTCCTCTGGAAACCCGTGTGATGATCTCAGGAGAAAACGGAACCGGGAAAGAACTGGTTGCACGTGCTATTCACTCAAAGAGCAACAGGAAAGATAAACCTTTTATTGAAGTTAATTGTGCCGCGATTCCGAATGAATTAATTGAATCTGAGTTATTCGGACATGAGAAAGGATCATTTACGGGTGCTTTCCAGCAGAGAATAGGGAAATTTGAGCTTGCTAATAAAGGAATAATTTTTTTGGATGAAGTCGGCGATATGAGCCTGCAGGCCCAGGCAAAAGTTCTGCGTGCTATAGAAGATAGTAAAATTGAACGGGTCGGAGGTACCAAAACAATTGATGTCGATGTTAGAATTATTTCAGCAACAAATAAAAATCTGAAAGAGGAAATTGAAAAAGGAAACTTTCGGGAGGATCTTTTTCACAGGCTAAATGTCATCCCGATTAATATACCTCCATTAAAAGAAAGACAGGAAGATATTCCGCTCCTTATTGAAAGTTTTGCCGTGGATATAACTGCAAAACATAAAAAACCCCCGGTTAAGTTTAATGAAGAAGCATTAAAATTCTTACAGACTCAAAAGTGGAGCGGTAACGTTCGCGAACTGCGGAACTTTGTCGAAAGAGTAATTATTTTAGTCGATAAAAGAGAAATAGAAAAAAAGGATATTGAATCTATATTCCCGGGGGGAAAATCTTCTATAAAAGATATTTTAAGCGACAGCAATTCTTTCCAGGAATTTAAAGAAAAAGCCGAACGGGCATTCATTATTAAACAATTAAATGCAAACAATTGGAATATCAGCAAGACTGCCGAAGCACTGGACATTCAAAGAAGCCATCTTTACAATAAAATGAAAAAATATGAAATTGAAAGGGAAGAATAAAATGGCAACTATTTTTACTAAAATAATAAATAAAGAAATTCCCGCTAATATTGTTTATGAAACAGAAGACATTTTAGCATTTAAAGATATTGATCCGAAAGCGCCGGTGCATGTATTAATTATCCCGAAAATAGAAATTCCGAAAATTACAGATATAAAAGGATCTGAACATGCCGGGCTCCTGGGGAAAATGTTCGATGCAGCAAACAAAATTGCAAAGGATATGGGAATTGCCGACGACGGCTTCAGGCTTGTTTTCAACTGCGGTAAAATCGGAGGGCAGGCTGTTTACCATATTCATATGCACCTGCTTGGAGGACGGCAGATGCAGTGGCCTCCCGGCTGATTAAGAGCAGACTTTCGAGAAGGATTTTCAAAGTATAAACCAAATCTTTAACTTTTTAGTTAATATAGGGTTAGTTTAGGTCATCTTGCCTATCTTACTTGAATTAAATTCTTATTGTTATAAAACAAAAAAGTATTATATTCACTAAACAATTCCCTTTTTACATTAATTATCATTTAATAATTTTGAAAAAATTAAGTGAATTCTAATATTAATTTGGAGATTAAGCTTCCTAATGTGCCAAACATCGAAATGGTAGCTATTGAAAGCTTACAAATAATGGGGGGTTACCTGGGAATTTCGGATGATAAGATTGGTGAAGCCAAAATTATTGTAACGGAGGCAATTATAAACGGGCTTGAACATTCCGGCGGCAAAAATCCCTACGTTCAGGTTGAATTTACTATGGATAAAGAAAAATTAATTATCCTTGTTACGGATTTCGGACATGGCTTTGAACCGGAGAGTGTCGAAGAACCAAACATCAAAGACAAAATTCACAATTCACATAAACGTGGATGGGGACTCAAATTAATGAAATCTATGTCCGACGATCTGACTTTTGAATCAGGTCAGAACGGAACAAAAATTACAATTATTAAAAATTTAATCTGATTGGAGTTGTTCGATGGTTGTAGATTTTAATCTGAGTTCTGAATTGCACGGTAAAATACTGGTAATTAAAGCTGAAGGTTATATAAATAACAACGGAGGTGAAAAAATTGTTCAGGAGTTTAATAAGCACTCGGGTGTCAACAGACTTATCTTGAATCTTGAAAATTCAAAAGTGGTTAATTCTATCGGAATTTCCCATCTAATTGAAATAATTGAAAAATTAAATGAGATTAATGGCAAGCTGATATTTACAAACCTTGATCCCACAGTTGAAAAGACTTTTACAATAATGGGTTTATTTCAGTTTGCCGAAAAAGCTAACACAGTTGAATCAGCTTTAAACACTTAATTTTTAACCTTTCAATTGAATAAAATAATTGAGATTTGATTATCAAACATTCTCTAATCCTATTAATTAAGAGGTAAAAATGGCTGCTGTCACTTCGAAGAAATACTTAATAATTTTTCTTTTGGAGCTTATTTTTTCCGTTACAAACATTGCACAGCAAAAATATAATTTTGAACATATCTCAATTCCGGATGGATTATCCAATGCCCAGGTTTGGGATATAAAGCAGGATAAATACGGTTTCCTATGGATTGCAACTTCAGATGGTTTAAACCGTTATGACGGCTATAACTTTAAGATATATAAAAATGATCCGGGAAACCGGAATTCATTATCGAACAATACTGTTTTATCATTGTTGTTTGACCATGACGGAACATTATGGGTCGGCACAACCGGCGGCATATGTGAATACAACCGTACAAATGAAACCTTTAGAACTTTTCTTCCCGACTCAAGCAGAGTTAGTTCAACATCAAATCAAATTGTTAATATTTATCAGGATAGTAAAAACAGGATCTGGCTTCTAACGGCCGACGGCATTTTTAATTTTGACAAAACCACAGGAAGAATTGAAAGAGAATATCATAAAGGACGGAAATAATAAAGCGCCAATTTCCGGTTTAACAGTATCATTAATTGAAACTTCATCCGGAGAAATATACTCCGGTTATTTTTCTTCAGGGCTTAATAAAATTTAATGAGTCAAAAAAATTATTTGAACGAATAGATGCGGATCCAAAAAATCCTGATCTCTTTGAAACAGCAGGCAATAATGAGCCTGTATGAAGACAAAACCGGGAAGATATGGATCAGCGCCCAAAACGGATTCTTTAATTATGACCCGCATACGGGCAGCTTTAACGAAATAAAATTATTTACCAAAAGCGCTAAACCTGATTTTTGGACTAACTCGGTCGGGAGTGTTTACCAGGATGATGACGGGTTTCTTTGGATCCCAACAGGTACAAACGGAATTTTCCGTTATAATATGAAAACAAATGAAATTTTACCGTTAGATCAATCTGAATTTCCAAATTCAGTACATAATTCCGATGGCTTCTGGTACTTATATAAGGATCATTTCGGAATCTTATGGATTGCAACCAGAAATAACGGATTGTTAAAATTAGATTTTCAGAAAGAGCCTTTCAAACTTTATACAAATCCTGCTGAAAAAGTAAATCCAAATAAAAATTTATTCATTTTTTCGATTTATGAGAACCCTGCTCAAAAAGATTTTGTATGGCTCGGCACTGATGACGGATTAACTAAGTATAATTTAAAAGAGAAAACTTTCGGTATTTTCAAACACCTGCAAGGCAGCTCAAAATCTATTCCTGGTGATTTAGTTCGCAGCATTCAGAACGGTTCGGTGCAAGATTTATGGCTTGGTACAGACAAAGGCTTAAGCCTTATGAATACAAAAAATAATTCTTTTAGAAATTTCGATTTGAGTGATATTACCAAACACTACTCGGTAGATTATAATAATATTTACAACATGACACTTGATGATTACGGAAATTTATGGACAGCTTCCGGAGCAAGCGGCATTGCAAGGTTCGATACTAAAAATGATACAAAACAATTCATCCCTACGTTAGATACACGTACTTATGATCCTCAACTTATCAATTTTATAGATTCACTTAATTCTACAGGTAATGCTTTGGCTGGCATTACCAAAGTCGGAGATTACCAGGATTTAAAAAAAGAATTCAGAGTTGAAAAGCAGACCGATGTTATAATTGTTTCTGCAGGTGAAGGATTACTCATTAATGGAATGGTCGATTACGGATGGCTTACGGATGCAAAATCAGACACAATAAGCTCCGGGAGTAATTATTTCAATTCTTTCTATTTAAGCGGAGCCTTAAAAAACCGGATCTATAGGTTGATTTCAAAACATTAAATAAAGGTAATTATATATTAAGATATAAATCTGACGATAGTCATTCGTATGGGAAATGGAATGATACTCCTCCCATTGATTCTACTTTATGGGGAATTCAAGTATTTGATTTATCCGGCAGCAATTCAAGCTATTGTAAAAATTTAATCGATGACAGCCAGAGAAAACAGTATATAAATTCCGGGTTCGTCAGAAAAGTAGAATACCAGGATGACGGAACAGTTCTCATCGGATCGACAACAGGTTTAAGCAGGTACGACATTAGAAAAAATTCGGTTGAATATTTACAAAATGATACAAAAATATTTCCAAGCCAGAACTTAAAACAGATAAATGACATTTTTGTTGATAAAGATAGAGCTGCATGGATTGCAACCAACGGCGGTTTAATTAAATATGATCAAAGCGCTAACAGCTTTCAAATCCTTTACGATAAGAACGGTCTGCCGTCTAACTATATTATGGCAATTGAAGAAGACACGTATGGAAATTTATGGCTAAGCACCTTAAACGGTATTTCAAAATTTAATAAAGATATAACACATCCCATTTTTATTAATTATGATGTAAAAGACGGTTTACAGGGATACTCGTTTAATACCCGTGCATCATTTAAAAGTGAATCCGGTGATTTATTCTTTGCGGGCCAAAACGGATTTAATACTTTTCATTCCAGCAATATTAATAAACAGCTGCCAATAATTGATATTACACAGCTAAAAATTTCCAATGAATTAGTTACTCCTTCGTCGGAGAATTCACCCTTAACCAAAAGCATACTTGATACTAAGAATATAGAACTTGCATACAGTCAAAACAATATATCATTTGAATTCAGTGCGATTCACTTTTCAAGACCTGAGAAAAACCAGTATGCATATATGCTGGAGGGATTTGATAAAAAAGGATGGATATATGATAACAGGAGATTTGCTACTTATACAAACCTGCCTCCCGGAAATTATATTTTCAGAGTAAAAGGATCAAACGGCGACGGGGTGTGGAATGAAGCCGGTATATCTATAAATATAAAAGTCCTGCCGCCATGGTGGCGAACAATCTGGGCTTATATTGGTTATGCATTTGTGTTCGGTGTAATGATATTCGGATTCGATAGATTTCAAAGGCGAAGAATATTAACCAGAGAAAAAATTGCAGCTCAAATAAGAGAAGCCGAGCTGCGCGCACAAATTGCTGAAAAAGAAAGTGAAAGAAAGTCATATGAGCTTGAAGAAGCCCGCAAGCTGCAGCTGTCGATGCTCCCGAAAGAAATACCCCAGCTGCCGAACTTGAATATTGCAGTTTATATGAAAACTGCTACAGAGGTCGGCGGTGATTATTATGATTTTCATCTTCATCTGGATGGAACATTAACTGTTATACTGGGTGATGCAACCGGTCACGGAATGATGTCCGGTATGATGGTTTCAATTATGAAATCCCTTTTCATGTCCGATAGAACCAACAAAGAATTAAAACCGTTTTTTGAAAATGCCAGTGCTGCTATCAAAGATATGCGTTTGGGGAGATTGATGATGGCGTTAACTTGTGTTCAAATCCATAATAATAAGATAATAACTACAAATGCAGGAATGCCGCCTTTAATTATTTATAGAAAAAATTCTCAGACTGTTGAAGAAATTGGGCTGAACAACATGCCTTTAGGTGCAATAAAAGGACTGAGTTATGATGTAAGAGAGCTAACAATTGAACGGGGTGATACATTATTATTAATGAGTGACGGATTTGCCGAGCTAAGAAATGAAAACAATGAAATGTTCGGATATAAAAGAGCTAGAAACAGTTTTGAGGAATCGGCGAGAAAAGAACCTGAAGAAATTGTAGAATTTTTAAGAAAAGAAGGTTTAAATTGGACAAACGATATTGAACCTGAAGATGATGTCACCTTCGTAGTTATAAAAGTTAAGTGACAAAAGAGTCTTAAGATGATTTCGTATGGAATAAGGCTATCTAAAAGACTAACAATTCAGATAACGCAGTATAAGCTTCCGGGGTTCTAAGGCATATGTGTGGTTGAAACCTTCATGGGTTTTCAGATATGTTAACCTGAAGTTTTTTTACTATCTTTAAACCTCCACCACCCTGCAAGCATAGAACCGGATAGGTTATGCCAGATGCTGAAAATCGCTCCAGGTAGTGCGGCTGCTGCCGAAAAGAACTTTACTGCTAATGCAACACTCAAACCTGAATTCTGCATACCGACTTCAATGCAAATAGTCCTGCAAATTTTCTTATCATATTTTAATAATCTCGGTACAAAATAACCTAATGAAAGACCTATTAGATTATGCATCATAACTGCAAAAACTATAATAAAATTCATCTCCTCAATTCTGGATTTATTTAATGCAACAATAATTGCAATAATAAAAACTATTGCTAAGGTAGAAATTAATGGGAACAGGTTTCTGATCCTGCTTAACTTTTTACTGAAGAAAGAATTTATTGCGGTGCCAAGCAGAACCGGTATTAAGACAATCTGAAGAATATCCAGAAACATCTCTCCTGCAGGAACCGGCACTACATGATTTAAAATTAAAAATGAAAAGAAAGGAGTCAAGAATACGGCAAACAGAGTTGAAGTTAAAGTTAAAGTAATTGATAAAGCTACATCTCCATTTCCAAGATAAGTAATAACATTCGATGCTGTACCGCCGGGGCTACAGCCGACTAAAACTACACCGGCCATCATTACAGGTGATAAATTAAATAGAACAGATACAAAATATCCGGCCGCAGGCATAATTAAATATTGAAGACTAAATCCTAGTAATATTACTAAGGGAGATTTAAATATCTTTTTGAAATTGTCCCATGTTAAAGTCATCCCCATACCGAACATTACCACAATAAGAAGCGGAACAATTGCTGATTTGAATATGATAAAAAAATTATTGAAATAGAAAGCAATAAATGAGAATAGAATTGCCCATAGAGGAAATAATTTTGTTATTCGATCTATCATGGCTAACTTTATTTATAATTCACTTAAACGATTTTACAGCGGACAAAGTGACCGGCACATAAATTATAGCAAATATAAAGATAAAGATAAGAAAAAGTGGATATTCTTCCTTAAAAATGGTATTGTGTATAAGAGGCTGAGAATCCTTTGTCCCGGAGGAGATGTGCATTCAGAGCGGATTCAGAGTGCATTCAGAGTAAATTCAGAAAAGGAATTAATACCGGGAAAGATTGAAAATGCTGGAAGAATGAAAAACTTCTTATTAATAAAGATCACCTGGAATTAAAGTTGAGTTTGTTGATAATGGAGAATGCAAAAGACTATGCAAATCTTTATAAAAAAGAATCCTGAATAGAATGAAAATATAACTAGTAAGATAAAACATGGACCTTCTTTTTCTTCTTTTTTAAGGTTTGGTTCAAAGATAAACCGGTTCTTATAATCAGACTGGAGATCTTAATATATGAAATTATCTAACTTATTTAATGAATTTTTCAGAAGCGAAAAATCTGCTGGACTTATCTTATTATTCTGCAGCATTTTTTCTCTTATACTTGCGAATTCAACTTTCGGGATAAGCTATCTTCATTTTTGGCATATTGATATTCTTTCTAAACCTATTGAATTCTGGATCAATGACGGACTCATGACAATTTTTTTTCTTCTGGTCGGGCTTGAGATCGAAAGAGAAATCTATATTGGGGAGCTCTCAAATATAAAAAAATCTTTACTGCCGGTTTTTGCTGCCGTTGGAGGGATGGCATTTCCCGCTGTAATTCATTTTATTTTAAATCAAGGGACGGTTTTCCAGAGAGGATTCGGAATCCCGATGGCAACCGATATTGCATTTTCACTCGGCATACTTTCGTTACTGGGAAACAGGGTGCCGGCTTCTTTAAAAATATTTTTAACTGCTTTGGCAATCATAGACGATTTAGGCGCGATATTAATTATTGCCATCTTTTATTCCTCCGGCTTTTCTATTGGGTACTTCGGAATTGTCGTCTTACTATTTACTCTATTAATATTCATGAATAGAAGGAAATTTAACAGAATATGGGTTTATTTAATTCTCGGATCCATTATCTGGTTTTGTATGTATAAGTCGGGCATTCATCCGACAATAACCGGTGTGCTTTTAGCTTTTGCAATTCCTTTTAATAGAGGTAATGAGAAATCTCCGTCCTACATTTTGCAGCATAATTTACATAAGCCCGTTGCATATTTAATCCTTCCGCTTTTTGCTGTAGCCAATACTGCGATTCTCTTCCCGGCATCTTTTATGAGTACTATTGTCAATTCAAATGCTTATGGAATTATTCTCGGATTGCTGCTCGGCAAACCTTTGGGAATATTTCTCTTTTCCATTATAGGCGTAAAACTTGGTTTATGTTCTATCCCGGAAGAGATAAATAAAAAGCATATAATAGGAGCCGGTCTCCTGGCAGGTATAGGCTTCACAATGTCTATATTTATCACTCTTTTGGCGTTTAATGAAAATGCCATAATTGTCAGCTCAAAAATTTCTGTTTTGATTGGATCATTACTATCCGGAATATTCGGGATTTTATGGTTATATATAACTCTCCCCGGGAATAAAAATGTAAAGGAAGATTACTAACTATCGGAAGGTATTCAGTGAAATTTTTGATGAGATTAAATAACTGAAAAGATAGAAATACATTGAAACTCTTTCCCGGAATACAGTATCGAAATTGGAGAGACGCGCTTTGTTGAGGAGAAGAGAGGTTAAGCAGCATTCTGCAAGCTTTCGCTTCCCTTTATTCCCTGCAAATCTTGATTATATCTCAATCACCTTCTGTTTTTTCTTTTGAGATAAATATTCAAAGACATTGCCAAGGATTTCCAGCTTCAAAACTTCAAGCATTCTTGTTTTTACAAAATGACGGTAAGTAACCAGGCTGATTTCACGAACAGGCACAGGCTGCTTGAATTTTCTAATATTATTTTTCTGTTTCACACTTAAATGTTGAACGGCTAATTCCGGAAGAATCGTTATTCCTTCATATTGATCCACCATTTTGATTAATGAATCAATGCTGCCTGCTTCATATTCTAGATTGCTGTTAGTAACCTCTTTCTTTTTCAGTTCACACAGGTTAACAATTTGCGAACGCAGACAATGTCCTTCTTCCAAAAGCCACAGATGATTAAGATTAATATCTTCTGCGAGGAGATATTTTTTATTCAGCACTGTTTCATCTTTTGAAGCGTAAACAAAAAATTCTTCATTGTATAATGGCTGTTCCAGTATTGAAGAATTATTAAGAGGCGTTGCTAGAATTCCGACGTCAAGAATATTTTTCTCAAGCTTTTCGATTATATACTCGGTTGTATACTCCCAGATTTTTACTTTTATTTCCGGGTATTTTTTCAAAAATTGCCTCAAGAATATCGGTAAAAGGAATGGAGCGACAGTAGGGATAATTCCGATTCTCAGATCTCCCTTTAATTCTCCTTTCAATGAATGAGCGAGCTCCTTTAAGGCACCTGATTCTTTTAATATTTTTTTTGCCTGCTGAATAATTTCTATGCCTGCTTCGGTTGGAATTACCGGCTGCTTGCTTCTATCGAATATTTTTATACCCAATTCTTCTTCCAGCTTTTGGATCATCATACTTAATGTCGGCTGTGTGACGCAGCACGCATCTGCTGCTTTTACAAAATGACGATGTGAATCGACTGCTATTAAGTATTCCAGCTGCTGTAAATTCATAATATAGATAATATTTATTCTATTATAGAAAACATCAATTTGATTGATTGCAAATTAAACAATATTTTACAATTAATAATTTTAACAAGCAATATTTTAAAAGCAATTCATTAATTAGAAGGATAAAAAATGGAAAAAGGTAAACATCCTGAACAATCAGTACACAATGTAAATGATGAAAGCAAATGTCCGTTTACGGGCGGAGCTTTAAAACGCGTCGGGGGAGGCGGTACATCAAATCGTGACTGGTGGCCAAACAAATTAAATATAAACATCCTCCGTCAGCATTCTTCCAAATCTAACCCTATGGGAGAGGAATTCAATTATGCCGAAGAATTCAAGAAGCTTGATCTGAATGCCGTAAAAAAAGATCTTTATGATCTTATGACCGATTCTAAAGATTGGTGGCCGGCGGATTTCGGGCATTATGGTCCTTTATTCATTCGTATGGCATGGCACAGTGCAGGCACTTATCGAATATCCGACGGCCGCGGAGGCGGCGGCACCGGCTCCCAGCGTTTTGAACCGCTCAACAGCTGGCCCGATAATATAAACCTCGACAAAGCGCGCAGACTGATATGGCCGATAAAGCAAAAATACGGCAGGAAAATTTCATGGGCTGATTTGATGATCCTTGCCGGTAACTGCGCCCTCGAGTCGATGGGATTTAAAACTTTCGGCTTCGGCGGCGGACGTGAAGATGTTTGGGAACCTCTGGAAGATATCTATTGGGGTTCTGAAGGAGAGTGGCTTGACGACAAGCGTTATACTGGAGATCGGGATCTGGAAAATCCCCTTGCTGCAGTTCAGATGGGTCTTATTTATGTGAACCCTGAAGGACCGAACGGAAATCCTGATCCGCTTGCGGCAGCCAAAGACATTCGTGAGACCTTCGGTCGTATGGCTATGAATGACGAAGAAACCGTAGCACTTATTGCAGGGGGACACACATTCGGCAAAACCCACGGTGCTGCCGTTCCAAGCCAGTATGTCGGTGTCGAACCTGCCGGTGCAAGCATTGAAGAACAGGGACTCGGCTGGAAAAGCAGTTTTGGTTCAGGCTTTGGCGGCGACACAATCGGCGGCGGACCGGAAGTTACCTGGACAACAACTCCTACGAAATGGAACAACAACTTCTTTGAGAATTTGTTCGGCTACGAATGGGAATTAACGAAAAGTCCGGCCGGTGCAAAACAATGGGTCGCGAAGAATGCCCCGGATTCAGTTCCGGATGCTCATGATCCCTCAAGGAGACATACACCAACTATGCTTACTACCGACCTCTCGCTGCGGTTCGATCCGGCTTACGAAAAAATTTCAAGACGTTTCTATGAAAATCCTGATTTATTTGCAGACGCATTTGCAAGGGCATGGTTTAAATTAACTCATCGAGATATGGGTCCTCGATCGCGCTATCTTGGTCCGGAGGTACCTAAAGAAGAGCTTATCTGGCAGGATCCTATTCCTGCAGTTACACATAAGCTAATTGATCACAATGATATTATTGAACTTAAGAGGAAGATACTTGCATCAGGTCTCTCTGTGTCCCAACTTGTTTCAACCGCTTGGGCATCAGCGGCAACTTTCCGCGGCTCCGATAAACGGGGCGGCGCGAACGGTGCACGCATTCGTCTTGCCCCGCAGAAAGACTGGGAAGTAAACGATCCGGCTCAACTGGATAAAGTATTGAAAACTCTTGAGGAGATCCGGAGAGAGTTTAATAATGCTCAATCTGATGGGAAGAAAGTTTCACTCGCAGATCTGATTGTTCTGGGCGGGTGTGCAGCTGTAGAAAAAGCAGCGAAGACCGCAGGTTACAATGTGACTGTACCTTTTACACCGGGACGTGCCGATGCTTCCCAGGAACAAACCGATGCAGATGCATTCGGCCCGCTGGAACCGGCCGGAGACGGGTTCCGCAACTACCTGAAAATTAAAGAAGGTTACAGCGCATCTGCTGAGGAAAGATTGATCGATCGTGCTCAGCTTTTAACACTTACAGCTCCGGAAATGACTGTATTGGTCGGCGGCATGCGTGTGCTTAACACAAATTATGATCACTCCAAACACGGCGTTTTCACCAAACATCCGGAGTCACTAACCAACGACTTCTTTGTTAACCTGCTCGACCTGGGAACAAAGTGGAACGCAATTTCGGATGCGAAAGATGTTTTCGAAGGACGTGACCGTGCAACCGGTGAAGTGAAATGGACCGGCACACGTGTCGATCTCATCTTCGGTTCTAACTCAGAGCTTCGGGCCCTCGCAGAAGTTTATGCATGTGCGGACTCTCAAGAGAAGTTCGTAAAGGACTTTGCGGCAGCATGGAGTAAAGTTATGAATCTTGACCGCTTTGATCTGAACTAATTTCTGCTTTATAATAGAAGAAGTTCTGCGATAATTTATTATTAAAAGGTGGTCCGTCAGCGGGCCGCCTTTTTAATTATATATCAATTGAATTGCACCATAGCGTGACAATAAAATCAGTTCTGCTAAACTTATAATTAACAAGAAATAATATCACAAATGAAATATTGGATAAATACTGTTTCTAAAGATCATGTTTTAAAGGGAGTAAAAGGGGGCTTTACTCAGGCTAATCACGGCAGTCCATATAATTTAAAAAGAATGAACCGGAGTGATTTCATAGTTTTTTATTCTCCGAGAACACGTTTTGAAGAAGGTGAGCCGCTGCAGCATTTCACAGCTTTGGGTAAATGTATAGATGACGTACCTTACCAGTCAGAGATGACACCTGATTTTCATCCATGGAGAAGAAATATAGAATTTATTAAGTGCAAGGAAGCACCGATAAAAGCTCTCATTGATAATCTTAATTTTATTCAAGATAAGAAAAAATGGGGATTCCCTTTTCGAAGAGGGATGTTTGAAATTACACGAAATGATTTTTTAAAAATTGCTCAGGCAATGGGAGTTAAAATAAATTAAATAAGTACCGAAGCAATACTGATAATAATTAATATTGAAAATCCAATTATCACATGTTTTTTAATTGTTGTATTTCCAAGGACAACTGCATAAATCATTTTGATAAAGTTATTGCTTGCAGCAGCTATAATTGTTGCTTTAAAGATAATATCGGCCGTTAGACTACCTTCAACTTTTTGAAATAAATTTAAAATGTAAGGATCGATGTCAGTAACCCCCACGATGAATGATAAAACATTAACTCCAATATCTCCGTATTTTGCAACGACAAAGTTAGTCAATACGGCAAAAAAGCTGAATAGTAAACCGAAATATAATGCGGTTTTAAATTCAAGAGGATTTTGTACACTCTCCACATCTAAGACTGAATCATTCGTTTTATTCTTTTTAAATAGTAAAAACAAGATCATTATCATACTTGCAACAATGAAAGCAATAAAATAAGGCAGTAGAATAAAAGCGATTTTCGCATTAAATATAAAAGCAAGTATCAGAATTCGAATATACATGGTAGCTGTTGCAGCAATTATACCGGCAGAAATTTTTACTGCATTACTATCTTCTTTACTTTTTTTAGCAAGTATAATTGTGGTTGCGGTGCTGCTGTATAGCCCACCTAAAACTGCCGATAGGATTATACCCGAATTGGGAAAGGCAAATTTTTTCAGCAAGTAGCTGAAATAAGAAATGCTTGACACTGCAACAATAGCCAGCCAAACTTGATAGGGAGAAATATTTAATCCTTTTGATATCGGGTCATGAGGAAGCAGGGGAAGAATTATTGCGGCAATAATAAGAAACTTGGCAAGTATGATAAATTCATCACGGTTAAATTTTTTTGAAAAGTTGAACAAAGTTTCTTTTAATTCAACAAATATTAAAATGGTTACCACTATAAGTGTAACCAGCCATTTTGGCTCAAGATACACAAGCGGAGCGAGGCAATAAGTTATTAGTGCAATAATTATTGATGTAAAACCCCATTGGTTCTTTATTTTAATTTTATTGTAATAGTATATTCCCAGCAGCATAGCAATTACAAATCCGCCGGAGAAAAATAATATGAGATTTTGAGGCATCAATACGTAGAGAATGAAACCCATTATCCCGATTAATGTAATAGTACGGTCAGTACCGAATAATGATTCGAATTCGATTTCTATATGATGCTTCCTCTGTTCAAGACCGATAAGCAGCGAAAAAATAACAACCAGCAGAAAATTCTCTAAGTCTTTTGGTATATGAGATATTATATCCAAGTTATTTTATAGGAAGTCAAATTGGTTTGGAAATTTATTATAACTTTGTACTAAAAAAGCACGATTTGGATTTCTATTCGTATAAACAAAGTGTACGCCCAGAAGGATTCGAACCCTCAACCCTCAGATCCGAAGTCTGATGCTCTATCCAGTTGAGCTATGGGCGCTTTTAATTTTAGCCTATTTTCGCACTTTTCTGTTTAATGGATTGTACAATATTAGCCATTATCCGAAACTCCACTACACAGTTACTACACACTTCACTACACACCTTTCAATGCAGTAACTTTGAATTGAACCTATGTTTAAGTGTGAAATCATTACGCAAATATAATGTAAAATATATTGGGTGAAAAGTTCTTGCTAATACATTTCGCAACTTAAGCTCACGCCAGCATTTGCCTTACAATAGCCAAAATCCTGAATTGAGTGGTGAATTTTTAAATGAATCTCAGTCAGGCTACATAATACCTGCCTAAATGAAAATTCATGAATTAATTGATTTGGGGAGGTAAAGAAGAGTCGCTTTCATTTTATTGAGTGACAACATCTGCCATTAATTCTGCCTGCTTTAATACAGTGTCAATTGCCTTTTGTTGTTTATCCGGTGGATAACCGTATTTAGTGAGTGTCCGTTTAACTAGCACCATTAGTTTAGCTCTTGCACTTTCACGTATCATCCAGTCGATTGCAGTGTTCTTCCTTACCTTGTCAGCGATTTCTCTTGCAATGGTTTTAAGGGTCTCATCTCCAAGAACCTTTACAGCACTATCATTGGTTCCCAGAGCATCATAAAAGGCGACTTCTTCTGTACTCAAACCAAGCTTTTCAGCCTCATTTTCAGAGGATCTGATTTCCTGAGCTATTTTGATCAGTTCTTCAATTATCTGTGCTGTGGTAAGAAGATTGTTCTGATACTTCTTAATAGCCTGTTCTATCATCTCAAGGAACTTTTTACTCTTTACCAGATTTGTCCTTAGCCTCGATTTAATCTCATCATTCAATATCTTCTTCAACAATTCCAGTGCAAGGTTTTTATGCTGCATTCCTTTTACTTCCGAAAGGAACTCATCAGACAGAATGGATATCTCAGGTTTTTCAATCCCCGCAGCTTCAAAAATATCCACTACTTTATTTGAGCTTAGTGCTTCATCAATGATCATCTTAATTGCTGAATCATAATCCTTTATAGATTTACCACCGGAACTACCTTCAAACTTTACCAGTCTGGATTTAACAGCCTGGAAAAATGCAACCTCTTCCTTTATCTCAACGGCTTTAGGATGTGGCATAGATAAAGCAAAAGCTTGGCTCAACAAATTAACCTCTCTTATAAAACGATTCTTTCCATCATCAATACCTAATATATGTTCCTCAGCTTGAAGAATTATTGACAACCTCTCTTGTGCTGTTCCAATGAAGAAGCGGTTGTAATTGAATTTAGTCTGTCCTTTGTAGTAGGCTTCCGGTTCTTCAATTAAAATAGGTTTTCGTGACTCGCTACTTTCATTAAACATTTGCCGTACTACTTCAAGCTTTTCAATCATTACTTCAATAGCCTGTTCAATATCTTCAGTTGGATCCCCTTTACCGCCAGAATCAGAATAAAACGATAATGCTTTTTTCAAATCGGATGCAAGTCCAAGATAATCAACAACCAATCCTCCAGGTTTATCTTTGAATACACGGTTTACTCTTGCAATAGCCTGCATCAGATTGTGTCCACGCATTGGTTTGTCAAGATACATTGTATGCAGACAAGGTACATCAAAACCGGTAAGCCACATATCAATGACAATAACCATCTTTAATGAATCATCCGGCTCCTTCATTCTGTCAGAAAGAATTCTCCGATCCTGCTTAGAAGTATGGTGTTTCGATAATTTCGGACCGTCTGCACTTGAAGCAGTCATTACAACTTTTATAACACCTTTTTCGAGATCTTCATTATGCCAGTCTGGTTTTATTGCAACTATCTCATCATATAGATCGACAGCAATTCTACGACTCATTGTTACAATCAATGCCTTACCTTCAAATGCTTTCTGTCTTTGTTCAAAATGGTTTACGATATCCTTTGCCAATGTCTTTAATCTCTTTTTGTTGCCGACAACAGCTTCCAGTTTAGCCCATTTTGCTTTTGCTCTTTGCTTACCGGTTATTTGAGTGTCCTGCTCAAGTTCCTTATCAAACTTTTCAATGAGAGTTCGTCCTTCTTCACTGAGATTCACTTGGGTCAATCGGCTCTCATAATAAATCCTAA
Source organism: uncultured Bacteroidota bacterium (assembly GCA_963782475.1). Classification (GTDB taxonomy): domain Bacteria; phylum Bacteroidota; class Ignavibacteria; order Ignavibacteriales; family Ignavibacteriaceae; genus CAVQBP01. The sequence goes on along the minus strand of CAWAJW010000015.1, from coordinate 904,255 downwards.
CAGTTGAACCATCTGCAACGGATTTCGATATATCATAGATGTCAACATAATTGCCAAAAACTTGCGGTGTATTGATATCAGTTCCCTCAATCGGAGTTCCCGTAAATCCTATATAGGTTGCTTCCGGTAAAGCATCTCGCATATATTTGGCGAATCCATAAGCAATCCGTTGACCAATTACTTTCTTACTTTTCTTGTCAACAATATCCTTCAATGATGCTTCAAATCCATATTGAGTCCGGTGTGCTTCATCAGCAATAACTACAATATTTCTTCTGGTTGAAAGCTGATCGTAATTAGGTCTTCCAGCTTCTGGTAAAAACTTTTGGATAGTGGTGAATACAATCCCACCGCTTGCAACCTTAAGCAAATCTTTTAGGTTATCTCTACTTTCTGCTTGAACCGGTTCTTGTCTAAGCAGTTGCTTTGAAATAGCGAAAGTATCAAACAGCTGATTGTCAAGATCATTCCTATCAGTTATTACAACGATGGTCGGATTCTCCATTTCACGAGAAGTTATTAACTTTGAAGCATAAAACACCATACTCAAACTTTTCCCGGAACCTTGAGTATGCCAAACGACCCCACCTCTTTTATCGCCAGTCGGTCTTGAGGCTTTTATCGTGGATTGCACAGCTTTATTAACGGCATAGTATTGATGATAAGCCGCCAAAATCTTTTCGGTTCTTACCTCACTTATTCCAGTTTTCGGGTCTTCCTTCTTTGTCTTCTGAAATACAATAAAATATCTCAAAAGGTCAAGCAGAGTTTTAGGATTCAGCATTCCCTTTATTAGCGTTTCTAATTGCGGAATAAATCGGGATGCTTCTCTTTCTCCTTCAGCACTTTTCCAAGCCATATATCTTTGAAATCCGGCTGAGAGACTACCGGCTTTACATTCTAATCCATCAGAAATTACGCAAACAGCATTATAGGTGAACAAGGAGGGGATAGCTTGTTTATAAGTTTGAATCTGATTGTAAGCTGATTCTATTGTAGCGTTTTCATCGGCTGCATTTTTCAATTCGATTACAACAATTGGAATACCATTAATAAAGAGTAAAACATCCGGTCTTTTGTTCTGCCTATTCTCTACTATAGTGTATTGATTAATCGCAAGAAATTGATTCCTGTCAATATTCTCGAAATCAATTAGAGCAACCTCATAGCTTCTTTCAAACCCGTCCTCTTGATATGGCACTTTTACTTTCTCAATCAAAAGGTTATGGAACACTTCATTGTTGTGAAGAAGATCAGGGGAATAGATTCGAAGAACTTGTTGAATTGCCTGCTCTTGTGCTTGGTTTGGAATGTGAGGATTAATATCAGCAACAGCTTTTCGTAATCGATCAACTAAAATGATTTGTTCAAAAGATTCTCTTTCCTGGTTTTCTGCTCCAGGTGCTATCTCTAATCCATGATGATAATCCCATCCCGTTGATTGGAGTTTTTCAATACTAAACTGCTCTATTTCAGATTCAATAATTCTCATTCTAAGTCTTGCATATCTTTCTTGTGCTCATCAATTATGTATGTTGCCTCTCTTTCAAAAGATTCGGAAATTTTTCTTAATGTAACTGCTAATCTGTGAAATCCTTCATTCTCAGTCTCTTCAGCTCTATTTTTATATCCTTGTGCCAATCCCCTTTCTGATTTACCTGAAGGATCAATAAAATGAAAACCAATAGAGTTGAAAACCTCATTGGAAAATCCGGATCGCAATTTATCAGCATCCATTCTATTTAGTTCTTCAGCAACAATTTTATTAATCCAGAAACCCGATGGATCTTTTGGACTATAAAAAAGTACTTTACCAGCATGGAGTAGCGCTACTTCTAGATGACCAGATTCTCGGCATATTTCCTTAACTTGATCTATCCATTTTTTAAATTCCTTCTCATTAAAAGAATTGTCTTTCTGCTTACCGGGTGGAATTTCCCATTTATCTAGCAAATTCAAAGCATTTATCGCTATTGCCTTTTCCTGATTTGTGGGTTCTTTTCTCTCTTCTTCGGAAATTTTCTTTGATCGGTAAATCATTTGGATTACTTCACTAAAAAAGTTAGGGTAAGAAGCTAAACCAAATTCTAAAGTACTTGGACTGACTCCAATATGTTCATCGAAAAAAGAAAGATATATCCACTCAATATCTAATAAATCTTTTTCATTAATCTCAGGATTGCTCTGCAATGCTTTTATGATTTCAATTACATGATAGTTATGCATGGAATAATTTGGTTCCTGTGAATTTATTCCTGCCTTAAGTGCATATAAAGTTGTAGGTATCTTCAAAGGTTTTTTGTCAAATAAGTCCTTGTATATACAGTATATAGCAGCTTTTGGTCTCCCAACTTCAAGTAGTTTTTCAATGGCGATCGTTAAATCATTTCTAGTTTGATAAGGATTCACATTTACATTTAACCAGTACAAGTTCTCAAATTCAGAAAGCTTTTCACGAACTCTTTTCCACGTTTCCAGGGTAAAAGGTAAAAAAGTAAAGAAACAAGCTATTTGAGTATTTGACCATGTTGAATTAATTACTTCATCAACCCAATTCCATCCTTTGTTGTAATGCTTGCTCCAAACGTAAGCGCTAATGAATTGTTTTATTTTTGAATCTTCAGTATCAAGAGACTTTGGTAAAATCTTTTTATCAATTGAATCATCAGCAATTGAGCCCAATGTATTTCCTACATTCGACTGTGAATCAACATTTTCTAAAAAATTATAGACAGTGTCAATTTCACCTTCTTTTAATATCTCCTTAATTGCTTTTTGTCTTTGTTCATCGAGTTTTTTGTATTGTTCTTCCCAATTCCCTTTTTCTTTATAAAGATCAATGTCTCTACTACTAAACAAGCGAGCATAAAGAAAGAGTGGGTTCTTAGGTTTAATCTGACTAGCGACCAAATCAATTTTTGAAATAACATCTGGTGGAAGAGCCCACTTTGCATCTGAAAAGCGTTTATGTTTTGAAGTAAAATCAACTAAACCATCCCACAAGTTAACTTTGATATCATCAGAGAGTTTCACTATCTTTTCTGAAGAAAGATAGGAGAGCAATTTCTCAAAGGATGGTCGAACTAAATTATCAAGGTTTTTGATTAATTCATTGAGTCTTTCTATATGATCCTTTGATTTCTCAACAGCCAATTCAGAATAAAAGTCAATTTGTTCCCAATATTCTTTAGGATCAATTTTTTCATTCATTGGTAATGGCCTTTCGAAATTTCGGTTTATAAGTTCCCTTAGATATTTGGTGTTGATTTGGCAATAGACTCAAAATTAATTTCCACGTCAAGTCTGGAAATTCTCTATCCAGTGTTTTTATTGCTACTTTTATTTTCTCAAAGGAGGCATTAGTTTGACGTTTCCATGGTAGAAATATCGTAATTAAAGAATTTGATGGTCGATTTGACCAGTTACCACCCGGATCGATACTAGCTAATTCACCAAGTAAAATAGTGACGTTCACTAAAAATTTCTCATCCCAAGCTAAAGCTTCCAATCCCCACAATAATCCAGTCATATAGTTCCAACCAGTTACTCCAGCACCTTCTTGAGCAAAGAGCTTCATAAATAAAGTTTGTTCACTTTTTAATTTATCTTCAACAATCCTAATAAATTCATCTGGGGCCGCCTCAGCTAGAGTAGGCAGCAAATCATTTAAACTTGCCCAGCGTACCCAATTTGATTTTTCAAGAATTTCTCTAATAGCGAAAATAACCGTTAAACTTGGCTTATCTCGAGAGGTGTTCTTTAGTACATCCGAGAAACAACTTGTTAGAGCTAAAGACTCCGCTAAACCTTTTCTTAGTTGATTGGAATACTTAAGCACTTTACCATATACTTGAGCTGCAAATCTATCTTCCTTTGGTAATTCAAATTTTGGATCTGATTCAGAAAGAACAAATACAGAACTCTCTTTCAAAATATCCAAATGTTCATCGAAAATTCTTGAGGCTAAGGTTAACCACAATTTTTGTCTATCCTTTACACGCCAGATTCCATTCATAAGTTCAAGTGGGCTTTCTTTATATTGTAAAACATCACGTAATTTTGGAATCCATTTCTCATATTCTAAATGTGCAAACTTACTAAGTATTGATTTATCAGATGCAAGATTTTCATTCCATGATCCAACTAAACAAGCTAAAGTCAATTCAGGAGCATTTTCATAGTCATTCCAATTGCTTATTTCAATTTTTGAAGTATCTTTTACAAAATCTTTTGGAATTGTGTCAATTGATATTGCCTTAAATGCATCTCTTATTTCATCAGGAATATTTTCTACATTGATGAATCCGGCTCTTTCGCTAACCCATTGTATGTGTTCATTAATTTGAGCCCATATTGCGCTTGAATTATTTCGAGAATATTGTTCGATTAAAGTATAGAGGAGAGAAAAAACTACCCCCTTAATATCTAGATCATAAATTAATAAATGAAATGATTTAAGAAATCGCCAAAGTTGTTCATCAGCTAATCCCACATCACTATTTGCACTTTTTAAATGAGATTTAAATACTTCTAATTTTTCCCGCTGTTCTTTGCTTGTAAATTTTGCTTGCTCAATCCTATTCATAAAATCATCACAGTCTTTTGAGTTTCTCGCTTGTTCTAAAAGTGGTCTTACACTATCGGTATCAACACCAGACAATGGTCCACATATAAGTACTATTGCATCTTTTGCTTCTTTAGAAAAAACTTTCTTATTATTGAAATCATTCCATGCTGAGGTAATTACTTCCAGTAAAATATGGTCGTTTATCGTGAAACTTATTGTGTGTTTGATCTGTCCTAAAAGTTTTGATTGTCTTACGGTATTGGGCTCGTTACAATACACAATTAAATCATCAGTTTCAAAATTCTGATATCTCCCTTGAAGTTTAATTTCAGCAATTGGCCAAGGGGGTAAACAAGGTGCAAAACCTCCAGTGAGCATTAATACAGTAAAAGCGGATTGTACTCGATTTTCGAAATGAGTACCCCCACCACCAGTGGAATATGGATTGCTGATTTCTTTACTCATAATTCACTCTTATTTCTCCATTCATCAGTTTAGGGAGCAATGCATCTCTCAATTTGGTTAGTGTATGAATTTGTTTTGTGTTACGATAAATTTTAATATCAACTGGATGAACTTTGTCTTGGAATCTTCCAATTATCTCTTTGGCTGGAATAAAGTTTTCAAAATTCTTAAAATCTTCTTTTTTTATTGACCCAAACACGGTTCCACTGTCTTCGAATAATTTAATTTGACGCATCAACGAACGTAATTTATAATATGTGTAAGAATAGAACTTTTCATCCTTCTTATATCTGAAAGCAGATAATCCTCTTCCTATGCAACAGTTTTCGAAAGCCATGTTCATATCTCCGACCGGAGCTCTAACACTTATCAATGTATCAAATTGGTGGGCAAATCGAAAAGGTTTAGTAGTAAACATTCTGGTTTTGGGAAATCTAAAATCGAAATCTGTTCTACCTTGGAAAAAAATCGTTCCCATACCATCTTCATTATAAGAATCACCTGGTGGAGATTGTCCCATAGTAAAATCAAATTCATCTTCGAGAGTACCACTTTCCCAACTCTCATCTGCTTCTTCCACAAACCATTTCCTGAAAAGTGTTTCTGCTAATGATTCAAGGGTTTTGTTTTGTCGGTAGAGAAGATCTATTTTGTCATCCAATTCACTCAAGATGGAAGAAATGGCGGTTTGTTCTATTTTATTAGGAATCGTAATTTCAAAATCTCTTAAATCCCCTAAAAGTAAGTTTTGTTGAGTTGTCCCTCCTGCTAAACCAACAATGTACCTCTGTTTGCTCATGAGTCGATAATACAGAAACTCACTTGATACTATATCATTAATGGGTTTTAAAATAGCAACGCTTTTTTGAAAAGTCGTTCTTCGTGTTTCTGGAATATCTTGACCAACAGCCATCCTACCGATAGTACCACTATTTGTAAGGACAATATCCCCAACTGAAAAATTTGTTCTTCTATCGGTTTCTTCAAAATCGGCTCTTGTAATTTGTCTGGCATTATCATAATTGATTTTACCATCTTTCACGTCCTTCGCACTTATGAAGTAAAAACCTGAGTTGGATTCGTCTTTGCAGTCTCCATGCTTTCCATCTGTTATCAATGAACAGATTTCTGCCATTTTATATTCTTTCCATTCACCCATGATTCACTATTTCCACTATTTTATTGTAGATTTCGCGAAATGGAATATCTGATGTTCTAACAGCAACGCCGGCGGTCTTGTTTAATAATTTCTTTTTAAGATAGAAAATCAATGCGTTCTCTAATGCCAGAACTTGTTGTTGTACTTTCTTGTATTCTTTATATGCTCGTGTCTGCTTCAATCCCTTCATTGTTTCACCGTCAAGTTTTTCTGATATCCTCTTGAATCCTTTGATAGGAAAGTGATGCATGGTGATTGTAATCTTTCTGAAATCATCATCAGTGCTTATTCCCAGTTTTTCTTTCAATGCAATTTGCAGTTGGTTTTGGGTAGAGTGCCTGCTTAATTCCAAATGTCCCGATATTCGGTGAAATGCTGCTCTTGCAGATGGATAATGAGGATCACCAGTCATTCCAATATAAAACCACTTCTCTTTTTCTCTTTTAATCTCCAGAACGTAAATGGAAAAACCTGGCACAAGTAAAGTTCCATCCATTTCGAGTTTGTTGTATTGATTAGGTTTGCTCATTTCATCTCAGGCATTTTAATTCTGGCAAGATTCGCAAGAATGCTCTTATTCAAATTCTCTTCTTCAGCTAACTGCTTTTCTAATTCAGTTTTAAGAGAGGTAAACCGTTCAACAAAATTAAAATCTTCTTCATCATCAGGCAATCCAACATATCTGCCAGGTGTTAAAACGTGGTTGAGTTTTACTACTTCTTTAACAGATGTTGATTTGCAGAAACCAGGTACGTCTTCATATTTGCTGTCTTTACTTCTCCAGTTGTGGTAAGTTTCGGCAATTTTGCTAATATCCTCTTCACTCAGTTCACGATTTCTTCTGTTAATTAAATAGCCAAGATTTCGTGCATCAATAAACAGAATCTCATTTGCCCTGTTTCGAAATTTGCCGTTATCTTTATTGCGGGATAAAAACCAGAGACATGCAGGAATCTGAGTATTCAAAAAAAGTTTTGTCGGGAGATTCACAATACAATCAACCAGACCTTTTTCAATAATAGCCTTTCTAATTGTGCCTTCATTATTTGTCTGGGATGTTAAAGAACCTTTTGAAAGAACGAAACCTGCCTGTCCTGTTGGTGCAAGGTGAAAAATAAAATGCATGATCCAGGCATAATTAGCATTACCAGCTGGTGGGATTAAATTTTCACCAAGTACTCGCCATCTTGCATCGTTTTGTAAAAGTTCACCGCTCCAGTCACTGTCATTAAACGGAGGATTAGCCAAAATGAAATCTGCCTTCAGATCTTTATGAGCATCATTTAAGAAACTTCCTTCATTATTCCATCTTACATTAGTACTGTCAATTCCTCTAATAGCCAGATTCATCTTGCACAATCGCCAGGTAGTCTGATTACTTTCCTGTCCAAAAATTGCAATCCGGTCAGCAGGATTCAACGATAAGCCGTTCCCGTTTTTCTTCTTAAAATGATCTGAGTGTGCTTCAATAAATTTTTCACTCTGAATGAACATACCGCCGCTACCGCAACAAGGATCAAATACTCTTCCTTCATACGGTTCAAGCATTTCCACAAGTAGTCGAACAACACTTGTTGGAGTATAGAATTGCCCACCTTTTTTTCCTTCGGCAAGTGCAAATTGCCCAAGAAAGTATTCGTAGACTTTTCCAAGAATATCCTTACTTTTGGCTTCTTTTGTTCCAAGAGTTGCCGATGCGAAAAGATCAATCAAACTGCCAAGTGACTGCTTATCAAGTTTCTCCTGTGCATAAACTTTTGGCAGTACATTATTTTTGAGTGGCGGATTATCTTTTTCAATAACCAGCATTGCATCGTCAATATCTTTCCCAATAGAGGGAAGCTTTGCTCTCCCTTGCAAATATTTCCATCGTGCAATAGGTGGCACATAAAAAACATTTTCAGCCAGGTACTCATTCTTATCTTCAGGATCAGCCCCTTCACTTTTCTGAGCAACTAATTTATTATGCAACTCCCCAAAGGCATCCGAGATGTACTTGAGGAATATCAGACCAAGTACAATATGTTTGTATTCTGCTGCATCCATATTCTTTCGAAGTTTGTCCGCTGCTTTCCACAATTTCTTTTGTAATTCCTGAATATCTTCCATAGTAATCAACCGCTAATGATAATATTGAAGTGAAGTCTCGAACTCCCTTTGTTTTTCCGTATGAGTATGAAAACATGCATGTTTCGAAAATAATACAAAGGGGAATCAATTCACAGCATCGAATATAAATTTTCTTTTTTCAAATCAATGATTTAGCGGTTCAATATGAGCAGAGATTCATCTTGCAGTATCAAACCGAAATATTTTTACACTGACACTAACTCCCTTTTAGCGTAGTGTTGCTACATTTTCATATACACCTATTGACTGAACGTGGGTCAGTTTTATATGTTTGGCGTCGGAAAGGAGATGATTTATGATTAAAGTAACTCTGTTTATCCCCCGAAAGATGTACGATGTGATTAAGACAGGTGCAGATGAAAAAGGGATCAGCTTATCCGAATTTCTGAGAAGAATATTGGATACTTACATATACAAACCAAACAACTAAGCACACAACCGCAGGGGGCATTGCTTACAAGTGATGTCCTCTGTTTTATATTTGAAAGGAAGAATTTATGGAAACAAAAGGGTTTAATACACTTGACATACTACATGAACTCAAACATTATAATCAATTAGAAAAATTACATCCTGTTCAGGATTTTGTGAATGAAAAGCTATACTATGGATTCAAGGTAAAGGATAAGAATTTCGTTATCAACTCTGATTATGAAATACTTGAATTATCAAATCTGAATGAAATAGGTCTGGAACCAATAGTGAAGGAGGTAGTAACCTCAAGATTCCCAATCGAAAAGCTTGAAACAATAATTACCGACCCGAATCAAGTAAGTCCAGCAGAATTGTTCACCGAAATTAGGGAATACATTTCAAGATTCATTTACCTGCCGGAGGAGAGGCACTATGATTTATTGACACTTTGGACAATGGGAACATATACTTTCAAAATCTTTCGATATTTCCCATACATTCATTTGAATGCAGAAAAGAACTCTGGTAAGACCACCCTAATGGACGTTTTAGCTCCGATTTGTTTTAATGGAGACATCTCCTCTAATCAAACTGAGGCAGTTATATTCAGGGAAGTCCAGGCAAGTTTACCTACAATGTTTATGGATGAAGTTGAAAAGCTTTCGAAAAACAGCAAGCAATTTATGAACACCGGAATTGCCGAAGTATTGAAAACGGGATTCAATAGCAATGGAGCGGTCAAAAGGTGTATTGGAGAAGAATACAAGATAGGCAAGTTCAGCAGTTATTGTCCCAAAATGCTTGCAGGTATAAACGAACTCGAAGAAGTTCTAAGAGATAGAGCTATTTGCATTACAATGATAAGGAAAGGGAAAAATGAAACTGTTGAAAAATACATTGATTCAGATACCGACATACAAAATCAACAGAAAGAAATAAGAGACAAACTGTACATGCTTGGATTAAACTTTTGTTCTGATATTTTCAATTTGTATAAAGAACTATCAAACAACCAGGAAATTATTGAAGTGCTTGATAATCGAACTTCGGATCTCTGGCTGCCTATGATAGCATTTGCCAAATTGGTAGGTGGCAATAGTACTCCAAATTTAACGTCAAAAATGATTCTACTAGCTCAAGAGGAAAAAGCAAACAGGTTAATTGATGACCAGGAAGATAACGTTACAGTCAAGCTAGTTTTAGAGCTAAGCAGAATAATAAGGAACAACTTAATATTTCCACCAAATAAGGTGGAAGATGGCATTTACTATTATGATGCAAAGAAACTTCACCAATATCTCCAAAAGAACAATGTTATTCCCTATTCAATGAATCAAGCCACGCTTTCCAGGAAAATCAGGGCATTGTTTAAGGAGACAACAAGAAATTATCGTGATAAAGAAGATGGAGTGGTAAAGAAAGAGTACATAATTTCCAAGTTAAAAGTTGAGGAACAAATGGCGAGATACTGTAATTGATTTCGTAACAAATCTGTAACAGCTTTCGTAACACTGAAAAGCCTGAAATAGGTTCATAATGTCAGATATTCATTAGTTTGTTACGTTGTTACAGATAATTGAGAATAATGATGATAGGCAAAGAATTGACGAATTGTGATGAAATGCTTACCTCAAAGAAGTGGACACCCCTTCGGAGGTATACTTTTCTGATTTTAGCGTCATTTGAGTAACAAATTGGAAAAATCTGGTAATATGAGCTGTTTTGCAAGGATTTTCTGTTACTGATTTTGTTACTCTTTTGTTACTGTTCAAATAAATCGAGAGCATACTTCATTGTATGCTTTTTTTTGTACCAAACTTCAAAATTTATTGCGTAATGTATGTGCCTCTTATACCAGGAACACCGCCCCCTCCGTTTAAGGGTAGGTGGGGTCTGTTTTGGTTGAGTTTTTCGTTGAGTTGTAAATCCGTTCACTTCCTTCCGGGGGCTCACCCCTTCAGCCTAACGGCTATTTAATTCACAACAAAGAAGGAGTTCACAATGAACGTACAACGTGCAGAAACAGATCGTAGAGGAAACATTACCGGAAACATTAACATCGACTACTTAGAAGATGCACAGAAGTTTGATTCCGTATTCCTCGAACCAGATGAAATAGAAGATGCCAATTTCGTGGAAGAGTGCAACAGCATTCTCTCTACAAAAGGATTTACATTGGTAATCGGAAAGGTCAAGAAAACCAAGAATGGTAACTGGCGCACATTCATCGGTGACAAGGACTATGTAAGACCGAGAACACTGTTAAGAAGACCTGCCAATGCTTAAAGAGAATGATGAGAGATGACTCAGTAGGGTTATCTCTCCAATTTCTTTTTCCCCACACACAGAGAGAGTAAACGCACATATATATAAAACGTGACACACTACTGGAGTGTCACCTAACCCACACAATTAAAAAAGAAGGATTCGACAGGTGAGACCGTCTGTCATAAAACATAGTTGGCGTTGGTCATTTCTCAGGGGGAATAGTCAGAGGAATCAATAGAAAGGTTTCAGCTCCTAACCGGATTTGTCGAAGCGAAACGAAGCAAATCCGTAACTCCCCCAAAAAAACTTTCACTCCCTCAAGGTTTCCCGATGGACGAGTCACATTAGAGGTTTCCTCTAGAGGATTCTGATCATTACAGTTAGCTTCTCGTGGCCAATCACGTCTATTGCATTCGTATTCACTCTTGAGGGTCACGGCTTAAAAGTATCTCTGTGTCAATCAGTGGTCGGAGTCGAAGAGTTTCGTCGGGTAGAATTCCCTGCCTGACGACTTACAATAAATGACTGGGAGCCTTGATATATTTTACTTCAACTACTACTCGCAGTCATGCCCGCAAACTTACAAATCTGCTTATCAGAAGGCAAGCCTCAAAAAGTGAAAACCGAATCCACAACGAAAAAAAATTAACCACAAAACAGAAGGAGAACGACATGATAGAACACAAATACCCTGTAATCGCTCATCACGGCGGTCACGATGAAAATGGTCATTACAGAACAGCTTATTGCGAAGAGTGCAAAGAACAGATTTCTGTTTGGTATGAATCCGATGGTGACATGGATTCATACTGGAACGATTGCACTGATCATGTCCAGAACAAACATCTCAAAATTGCATTCGTCAGCGAAAAGTAAGAACCAAAACAACAGCCAATTTCTTGAAAGAAAAAAAGGAGAACACATCATGAATCACCTGGAGAACTTATTAAACAGCCAGACGAGAATGGATGAACTGCTGTACCCCTTTCTCTTTCCGGTTGAGGAAAGAAATGTCAGTTATGAATTCCACACGGACCAACTCTTCATTGAAACTCGACTCAGGCAAACAGAGCAATATAAAGCTATAGTGAGATCAGATAACAACAGGCTAATCTCAATCATGCCAAAAACCTACAAGGTAATCACAAATGAGGAAGTAATCCTACCAGTATTGAAGTTCTTGGACAACTTTGATAATAAATGGGTTATTGATCCTTCTCATTCCTTTGTCGATGAAAAAAGGATGCGGTTGCAGATAACCTTTCCTGACTTAATTGTCAACGACGGCAGCTCCGATGTTGCTCTCAGTCTCTTTCTTCATAACTCTTACAATGGAGTTGAGGGGGTAAGGGGCTTCTGGGGAGGCATAAGAGCCATTTGTACCAATGGAATGTTATTCGGAAAATTGCTCGGCAGCTTTTACCACCGCCACACCTCCGGCATCGATCTCGAAAATTTGAGAGTACAATTGGAATCCACGTCCTCAAAATTGCCTGTAATAGCAGAGAGGATAAAGATTCTGCAAAGCATTGAGACCAACAGTAAGCAGCTTAATGAGATCGAGACACATCTTGGAAAAACTGCTTTCAAGTATGTTGAACAAAACTTCTCATCAACTGAGAGCCAATACATCCTGCTCAATGTTCTCACACACTATGTAAGCCACTTCGTACAACAGCACATGCGGGCTAATTACCAGAGACGAATCTCTCACATCTTCGGGATTTAACAGCCTGTTTCATCAAACACGCAATTCACAAACAACAAACAAAAACAAAGGAGAACCATGACCACGCTAATCTTTGATTACGATGGCAGTTTAGCTTCGATTGGAAGTGAAGATGTTCTGGTTCGGACTTTCGGAATCATGCCAATTAGGATTCAGAAAGGATTGGAACAAACAAAACTGATCGTAAAAAAGTTAATCAAACCAGTCAAAAGGAAACTCGAACATCCTCTGCTTGAGAATAGCCAGGTAATAGAGGAAGGATTCGAGTTGTCTGACAAAGCTAAGGAATTGAATCTGAGCTGTATTGCATTCGATACGGCTTCTGCTCTCGGATTCCAGGAACGAAACCAAATCAAAATAGCCAGACACATTGAGTCACTCGACCAGAGAGGCTGGGGTCAATATGGAGACAACCTCAATATGTTCATCTACAACATCTGTTCTCTTCCGGTAAAGACAATCTTCAATGTGCACTCTGATAGGGACAAAGATGTTGGTGGAGAAGTTATTGAATATCCTGCCCTCAAAGGGTCAGCAAAAAATGAAATTCAGAAATGGTTTGATATCATTCTGTACACGAAAGTATCGCAAGACCCGAAGACAAATGAAACCTCATTCTATTGGTTAACCAAACCGGAAGAAGGCAGATATGCAAAGGATCGTTTGGGGATACTACCGGCTGTTATACCGCAAGACTTCAATTATATCTTTGAAAGGTATGAAGAAGCCGGAATCTATTACCCCAACATCTTAGTCATTGGTGAGTCAGGGACTGGCAAATCAAAAGCCCTGGCTACCATCAATGGCTATTCACAAAAGAAATCAAAACTCAAGATCGCATCTTAAACTCAGAAAGGGAAAAAGTATGTTAACACTGAATCAATCAAACTCGTTCATGCCTGGTGTTTATATTAAACAGGCAACCGTTATCGGTGCAGAAGATATTAGCGGTAAACCAACTTATGCCGATCTCCCTGAATCAATCAGGGATTTGGCAGTTGAAGTTGAATTCAATATTGGTAAGGAATGGACGAAGAAGGTGATCTTCAAAGGAAACCTTAAGCTTGTCGATCCGAAAAATCCTAAATCAATTGACTGGGGAGGCGCATTTGTTGTAAGAGATTTCTTTACCAAGACCGACTGTTTCAATGATCTCACTAAAGAAGAAATAGCTGAGAAGCTGAAGTCATTCTCTCACAAAGATATACCTGCCGACTTCCTTGTGAAAGTCAGAAATAAACAAGTGTTTCTGCTCGATTATGTGAAAGATGTTGCCGATAACGGAAAGCTGAAATACGGAACCTGGAACATTGTGGACACTAATGAAGATAGATTGAAAGCGCAATTCAAAGCTTCATTATCCAGAGGATATCCGAGAAATTACAAACCGGAACTGCTGAATCAGCAAACGGAGGAAGATGCTTCATTTGGGTATGGAGCAAATGTAAATGAATCTGTTTCTGATAATTCAAATGAAGATTTCCCGTTTTGAAAGGAGCAGTAATGATTTCTACAGAAACAAAGATAAAGTTCAAAACGATTGAGTGGAAGTTCAGAGATACCACAGTGAAGTATCCTGAACTTTCACAAATACCAAAGAAGAAGATAACCTCACCTGCGGAATTCTTTGAGCTGTTTAAACCGGTACTACAGGAAGAAGCTTTTGAGATATTCCTTGTTGCCTGGCTAAGCAGCTCAAACAGAGTGATTGGATTCGAGAAAGTAACTCAAGGGCTACTGAACTCTTCACTTATTGATCCGAGAAGTGTTTTCAGAGGGGCAATTATAGCGAACTGTGCGAACATCATTCTCGCTCATAACCATCCATCTGGAAATCCTGATCCGTCCAATGAGGATATATCAGTAACGAGAGTTCTTGTTGAATCCGGGAAGATTCTTGGAATAAATGTGTTCGATCATATTGTGTTCGCAGATGAGGAATACACGTCCTTCGTTGAAAGAAGGCTATTATGAACATGAGGGAGATGTCAGAGTCTCCCTCACTAATCGAAAGGAAAATACAATGCACTCGCAGAATGTTATATCGATAAACGCAAACGAGTCACTTCAACAAATGTTGTTCATCAAGAACTGCCTCCTGAATGACATCTATGAGAAAGATGGTGAGATACTACCAAGTGAGGATAATGAACTCACCCGACTTGATTTGGCTATTCCATCGAAGGTTGATGCCTGGGCATGGCTCTTAATGAAAGATGGTGGAATTGACAAGGATATTGAATTGCTCACTGAAAGGAAGAAGGCTATTGATGAGATCATTCAAAAGCTGAAATCCACAAAGGGCAGACTTAAGGCAAAGGCTAATGAGATTCTGAGGCAAAACAAACTTGAGAAGATTGAAGGGAACAACTTCTGGTTTAAGCGGGATGTTTCCAGAACAAGCAGAGTGATCATAAGTCTCGTGGAAGATGAATACAAGTCATTCGAATTGCCGAAGTTAAGTTATGAAGAATATTGCACTCTCAAGAATGCACTGGAAGAGCACATGGAAACTTCAGAGGTAAATTATCATAGTATGTTCACGCTGGCTACTAAGCTGAAGGATGAAGTTGTTGAAAGTTGTGGGGTGAAGACTCTGCCGGAAAATCACAAAGCTATTGAAGTGAAAGAGGAGCAGACGATTCGAGTGTATGAAAAAAGACAATGAAATAATTGAGTCCCCTGGCGATATTGCAGGGGATTATCTAAAATTTCGCCTATAAAATTCTCTTGATCATCATGTGAATAAGAAGTAAATTAAAGAAATCATAAAAAATAATGGGGAACCAATAAAACAGGGTTCAAATTCTAAGATTCATTTTAAGCGGTCAAGAAACACAATGTTGATTAATCAAGATAACATTAGCATATATTGTAAATCGTATAATTTTTTGGTAATTCAGGAGAGACAGAATGAAATATTCACTGGTAATCATAGTCGTTTTTCTTTTGGGTATATATTCCGAAATCGATGCCCAGTGGGTAAAGACTAACGGACCTTATGGAGCAGATGTAACTTCTCTTTTGATACATAACGGTTATAAATTTGCAGGCACAAGAAATGGCATATATCGATCAAGTATAGAATCAAACGAATGGCAATCAAATGATGAAATACTTAAAGGCGATTGGATTGAAGCTCTTACTGCTGATACTAAAAACATATATGCTGGAACAAATCATGGTCTGTATAAAACTTCAGATGAAGGAATCAGCTGGAGTCCAGCAGGTTTATCCGATCGAATAATTACTACATTAGCAGTAAAAGATTCTTTCCTTTTTGCCGGTACTGTAAATGGAATCTTTATCTCACCTGATAGAGGTTTTACTTGGAGAGAAATTGATAGCGGACTGATATCAACTAATGTTGTAACATTTGCAATACATTCTGAAACGTTATTTGTAAGTACATTGTATGATGGCCTCTATAGTTCTACTGATAATGGAGTGACATGGAATAAGATTAACTTTGAGGAAGATGCAATATTTGCTATTGGTTTTTTAGGCGATCTACTTTTAGTATCGTCCTGGGATAATGTTGTATACCGTTCCACAGATTGGGGTACAACATGGATTAGTTCAGATATTGGAACCAATGGCGACGGAGTGACAAATTTTGCTTTTCTTGATGAAAAAATTTTTGCCGCAACTAATTACGGTTTGTTTCAATCTCTTGACAGCGGGAAAACATGGCAGTCTACATCTTTAACAAGAATTTATATTCATACTCTACTAATTGATGGTACTTACTTTTTGGCAGGTACATATCAAGGGGTTTATACGTCAACGGATGCTGGTTTAAATTGGGTAGAAGCCAATGAAGGTTTATTATCCGGAGATGTAAAATCACTTGTTTCCTATGATTCAAAAAATATTTGCCGGCACGAATGGATTCGGAGTATTTCAATCGAATGATAATGGAGCTACATGGTCTAAATACAGCAATGGTCTTTCAAATGTTTTTATTAATGGGCTGGGAATTAACAATGATTATCTTTTAGCAGGTACTAATGGTGGAATTTTTCGCACTGGTACATCCTCTGATTCATGGACAAAAGTATCTTCTGGTTTTTTGCAAACAGGTTCTCGTTCTTTTGTTTTCAAAGGTCATGAAATATTTGCGGGATCAGATTATGGAGTTTTGCATTCTATAGATGATGGGAAAACATGGGAAAGAATCGACAGCGTACAGGAGGATGGTTATTATCAGGTTTGGGATGTACTTGCATTTGATTCAACTGTTATAGCCGGATATAATCAGATAGGTATTCGGATATCTAACAACAACGGTTTGAATTGGAATTTTTCTAAAGGGCTGCAAGGCACTGTTAATGCATTAGCAATTGCCGGAAACAATATTTTAGCGGGAACTTCAGGCGTTGGAGTTTTCCTATCATCTGATAGTGGTAAAACATGGTCTCCAACTAAACTCGATTCAATGCAGATCCAAACTTTTCAGGTTTTTGGCAAATTTGTTTTTGCCGGAGCGTTTAATGGGATTTATAGATCAACGGATGACGGTATAACTTGGGATAAAATTGATGGCGGATTAGAGGGTTATTTTGTGAATGATTTAACAATTGCCGGAGATTATATATATGCTGGCGTAGATGGTGGTGCAGTCTGGAAGCGACCTGTATCAGAAATTACATCTGTTTCTGAAACGAATGGAAACGAATTACCAAATGTTTTTACTCTATCTCAAAACTATCCCAACCCGTTCAATCCTTCAACAAACATTACTTACTCATTGCCAAAAAGTTTGCATGTAATCCTGAAAATATATGATGTACTGGGAAGAGAAGTAACAACATTAGTAAATGAAGTGAAACGCTCTGGCAATTATAAAGTTGTGTTCAACGGTAGCAACCTCTCAAGTGGAGTGTATTTCTATCGGATTCAGGCAGGTGGTTTTGTATCAACAAAAAAATTTGTGTTGATGAAGTAAAAAATTTTGAACTTAGTTTATCTAGGAGAAGCCATGAAAAATATTCCTTTGATCCGTTTCTTCTTGATCGTATTTCTTCTTTCAAACTTTTCAATTCTCAATGCACAATGGGAATTGAGATATCCGGATATACCTTCTGACCAAATCAATGATATTGAATTCTTAAATGAGACCGTAGGTTTTGCGGTAAACAGCGGCGGAAGTATATTAATGACAACAGACGCAGGCGAAACCTGGAAAATAAAAGCTCATTATCAACGGAATACCTTCTCAGAAATTAGATTTATCAATAGTGAAATTGGTTTTGCTATTTCCCCACATTCCTATATTGATGATGATATCAGTTTTGTTTTCACTACAGATGGCGGATTAACCTGGCATCAAAGTAATACTTATATGGGGGATGCATTAAGTTTTCTTCCAGTTTCTGAATCGTCATTGTTAAAATCCTCAATAAATGAAGGTACAATTAGTAAACTTGATAATTTCTTCGGGAATTGGGAAGAAGTTTATCGTATTCCTTATTTCATGGATACCGATGTTTCTGTCCCATATGGGGATATTGTGCAATTCACAAATTTATTAAGTGGAAGAATTTTAGCTTTAGGCTCAAGCTGGCGAGCAAAAAACAGTGGAGTTGCTTCAGATTCATTATCTTTTATTCTTAAGAGCGATGATTTAGGAAATTCATGGGATACATTATGGTGCGATCTACCTTATACCACCCAGACTTTTGCATTTTTAAATGATTCAATTGGGTGGTTAGGAGCAGAAGGGGACAGAATATATAAGACAACTGATGGGGGAGTAAAATGGTCACTTCAGTATGCAGATACTCTTGAAAATTTTCCAATTAAATCAATCTCCTCTCCTAATAAATCAAATATCTTTGCTGTTGATGGGAACGGCAGAGTTATATATTCAGCCAACAGTGGTTTGGAATGGGAATATTCTCAAGTCGGTCAAGCTCAGGATTACCCATTTAAAATAAATTTTTTGAATTCGACAAAAGGATTTATAGTAGGGCTTGATTCTACAAGTTATAATTTCTGGGTGACTAATGATGGCGGGAAAAACTGGGAAAGAGTCAGTAAATCAATCAGAGGTAACCTAAGAAAGATTGATTTTGTTAGTGAGAATATTGGTATGGGTGTCGGCGATAATTGTATTTACAAAACCAAGGACGGCGGCAGAATCTGGAATATATCGTACAGTTCTCAGTTAGAATACTTTTCGGGATTAGATATGCTCGATTCATTAAATGTCTGGGCTGTGAGTTATGATTCTCTTTATAAAACAACCGACGGAGGAAAGTCCTGGTCATCTATTCGCCTTAATGATCAGATTCGATTAATGAGAGGAGTGCAGTTCCTAGATAAAAATGTAGGAATTATTTATGAGGTATGGGAAAGGGACTCTGTTTATAATTATGTTACTACTGACGGAGGTAAGATCTGGAAACAATATCCTATCAATAACAATCAATTCGTTACGTCATTTAATAAAATGAAATTTACCGATCCTGGACATCTCTGGTTTGCAAATCAGTATGGTGTCTGGGTCTCAAAGGATACAGCTAGAACCTGGGAATTTAATAAGATTGAAAACTCATTTTACGCTTTCGATTTCCTGGATTCTTTATATGGGTGGGTCTCATTAGGGCAATTTAGGAAAATGGCCTATACAACTGATGGGGGAATCTCCTGGACGGACGTTGAAAAGCCATATCCTTTTCAGCCTGAGGATGTCTTTATCTATGGTGAGGGAAGCTATATGGGTACTGGAATTTTTTCTCTTGTTTCCGGATATGATGGCAGCTTGGTTCGTTTTCAAAAAGGGGAAAATTTTGTTTCCCAAATTCCAACTTACACGGGAAATCCACTGTATAGCTTTGCTTCTTTTAGGAATGGCAACCTATTACATATCTGGGTTGCAGGCAGCGGAATGACAGTACTTCACTATGAAGATTATGTTACTGACATCAATGAACCTAGAACTAAACCCGAATTGACTTATCAGCTTTCGCAGAACTATCCGAATCCATTTAATCCAGCAACAACTATTAGCTATACAATTCCAAGAGAGGGTTTTGTTCAATTGAAAGTTTACGATATACTTGGGAAAGAAGTTGCTTCTCTAGTAAATGAGGAAAAAACAGCAGGTACATATAATGTCAGGTTCGATGGGAAAGACCTTTCGAGCGGGATCTATTTCTATCAACTGCAGGCGGGTGAATTTATCTCAACTAAGAAATTTATATTGATGAAATGATTACCAAGCAAAACCCGGATTTTTTTGTGAGGAAGTTAGGGATGGAAAGAGAATAAAAAGAGGAGCATGGTTGTACTACTCTTTTCTAGGGAACTCGCTGATCTAGGAGACCAGCAAGGAACGTTTTCATAGATAATTGTCGTTAGACCTCTAAAGTCATGGATTGAATTGATATATGTGATCCCAACCAACTATATATCCAAGAATAGCACCTGTTACAGTGCCAACTAATGCACCCCAAAACGCTCCAACTATTGCAGAATTTGCTGGATCAAATGTAGGATGATTACCTCCACTTTCAGTACGGAACGTTATACCCGTAGCGCCCAATATTCCACATATTACAGCACCTCCCCCAAAACCCGCTGGAACACCTAATAAAGTACTCTGCCACCTGGTCTTGTAACTAATTTCTTTGACCTTGTCGATTGGAATATATCCGCTGTTTATCCTAAGATTTGTAAGTTGTATCATTGAGTCTGGTAGTTTTTTTATATTCTCGGCTCTTAGTTCTTTTCCGTTTTGTAACCAAACATAAGCTGAGGGTGCTTGATAAGCTTTGCCGAAATATTTGATGTCTTTAACATCTTTCAAGGCTATTCTTTCTTCTTGAATCTTGATAGTTGTTTTTAATGAGTCGCCTTTGATTTCTGAACCTGCTGAAGAAACGAATGAACTATCAATAGTAACAACATTAACATCTCTGTCATCTATAGAAGAATTTACATCCTCAAGAAATTTCTTTTTTGAAGGATAATCCGTCACTCTAGATGTTGTTGAACAACCTAAGAAAAACACCAACAAAATTAACACTGAAAGAAAAAAAATTTTCATAACAATGCTCCGATGATTAAAGTTAGGTTCAAAAAGTTACGGATTGAACTGATAAATATTCTCCCAGCCAATTATAGCACCCACAATGGCACCTATCGCAATTCCAGATATTGCCCCAAGAAAAAAATTATAACCGGAGTTTAAACGATGATCTCGATTATTTCCATCTTCTTCAATTTTAAACACAAGACCTGTAGCACCAATCAACCCTCCGGCGGTCATGCCTACATAAATTCCAGGTGCTAATCCTTTCCAGTGGTTTGTAAAACTTGCTTGCTTGATTTCATTAAGTGGAATTAACCTTTCTTTTTTTATCTTTTTCGGATAATAATTCGGTGAATAATTCAAGAGCATACTATAATCTTTTACTTCCGCACCTTCGGGAACTGCCAACGAACTATCATTACTCAAGATTACCTCCACTTTTTTATTTTGTGCGGAATTATTGAAATCTTTGTATAGTTCCTCTTGCGAAAAATTCTCTTCCACTTTGTAAGTTGATGAACAACCAATAAGAAGCATAAAGGCAGTTGGGGTTAATAATGATAACCACCAATTTGGTTTCATGACGCTTTACCCCTTTTTGAATGTAAGTTGAATTGCGTTCAATACAATGATAAGAAAATGCAAAAGTACAGTCAAACTATTTTTTGTTCTCAACCGCACTGTGAAAAATACTCTTAATGATATACTCATTCCCGATTGATGCTTCTCTCTGACATTAAAATGAGAGAAGCAAATAAACTCCCATTATTGCTAATTGTGTCTAGTTAGGCACAGAGATCCTCTCAACCGCACTATGAAAATTCTCTGGTAATATATTCACTTCAAACTCTCCACTGCCCTTTTGAGCACACTGTTGTCCAAATGTGAATACCTGGTAGTTGTTCTATAATCCTTATGCCCGGCAATTTTTCCCACTACGTACAAAGAGACATTATTCTGAACAAGCATCGAACAGAATGAATGGCGTAGATCATGGAAGCGTACTCTTTTATTCAGACCGGAATCTCTGACCGCTTTTACGAATCTATGCGTAACGTAACTTCCCGACCATCGATTTCCATTTCCTTGGCAAAAGATGTAATCATGACTGGCTGTTTTATTTGCTGCTCTAAGTTTTCTTTGCACGGCTTTATTCATTGGGACAATTCTCTCTTCTTTGTTCTTGACAGTAAAGTCTGCTGAATTACGTACATGAATTTCCTTATTCTTGAAATCAACATCAAACCATCTCAAGTTGATAAGTTCATTCCTACGCATACCGGTATAGAAAGCTATATAGTAAAGATTGGCTATTGAATCATTAGTCTCCTTTTTCAGAATTTTATCGAGCTCTTTTTTGTTGATATAGTTTGGTTCATTATGCGGAATCTTAGGAAGTTTAATTTCCTTGAATGGATTGGTTTTTATGTAATGCCAGGAAACAGCTTTATTAAAGGCGCTGGAAAAAGTCCTGCGTGCTTCATGAGCAGTATATTTATGATCTTTGAATTTGGAAAGTAGATATGATTCAGCTAACTGCTTTGAAAGTTTCTTGACTAAGACTTCTTGACCAATGTATTTTTCCAAATGATTGAAATGATGAATGATATTTCTTACATAACCATTTGAATAAAGTGTATGTGCTAACTCAAGGTATTGTTTTTTGAAATCGGATAAAGAAATATTTTCGATGGGAGTATCAACTACAAGTTTGTTCTTGTGAACATATTCGATAGCTTTGGATTTTTTGCTGGTAAGTGTTGAGATTCTTTTAACCTTGCCATCCAATTGTTTTACTGCAACGTACCATATTTTTTTTCGTTGATACATGTACATACTGTCCTCCTGGAGTTTGTAGTTTTTGGGATTTCAACTACACACTTACTACACAGGCGGTGAAAAAAGATATGAAAATAAGCTGAAAAGAAGGATTCGAACCCTCAACCCTCAGATCCGAAGTCTGATGCTCTATCCAGTTGAGCTATGGGCGCAAAAGATATAAAGTAAAATTAAAGAATCAAAAATCAAAATAAAACTATTTGCTGATTTCCCTGGAAATCAGCATAAATATTAAGGATAGTAAATTGAATCCAAGCTCTATCTGGCTTATCCGCTTAAGATTTATTGATTGAAAAAATTTATTTGCTGTATATTGAAGTTCCGATTGTTCAAATGGTTTATTTACATTAGCCTGGATATTTTTTTGTTTATTGCTAAATCTCTTTAGTTTAGTATCATTTAATTTTCAGCCTGAGACTGATCCGGCTTTATAAAAGTTATTTATTTAAAATTATTAATTTTAATCATGACATTCTCTGAAGACATTTACCGTTTTATGTATGCAGCTTTGCAGGAAGCAGAAAAAGGTTTTGATATAAATGAAGTTCCTGTCGGGGCGGTAGTTGTTTACAAGAATAAAATTATCGGTAGAGGATATAACCAGGTTGAAATGCTGAGAGATCCGACTGCTCATGCCGAAATGATAGCGATTACTGCAGCTGCTAATTTTCTTAACAACTGGAGATTAAATGAATGCGATTTATTTGTTACCATGGAACCATGCGTTATGTGTGCCGGGGCATTAATTTCGGCAAGAATCAATAATCTTTATTTTTCAGTTTTTGATCCTAAATTTGGTGCGTGCGGTTCTATTTTTAATCTATGTGAAGAGAAAAAGCTAAACCATAAAGTGAACGTCTATTCAGGGATTTACAGCCAGGAAAGTGAAAAACTGCTCAAGAGCTTCTTTATGAAATTAAGAAATAAAAAGTCAAACAATAATTGATATGGTTTGGTAAAGCTCAGATTTTTTTATTACCGGATTATTATACTGTTAGGTTATTTTGTTCTTATATTTATTGATTAAAAATTTTAATAATAATAACTTGTAGTTTCAAAAAAGGGAAAATTAAATGCAGCTTATTTTATTCGGGCCTCCCGGAGTTGGAAAAGGGACACAGGCAAAAAAATTATCATCCAAATATGATATTCCGCATATTTCAACAGGCGATATTTTGCGCGAAGCAGTAAAAAATAAAACTCCTCTCGGCAATAAAGCTCAGGAAATTATGCAGAGAGGTGAATTGGTTCCGGACGATATTGTAATAGGGATTGTAAAAGATACTTTAAACCAGCAGAGATGTAAAAAGGGGTTTATTCTTGACGGCTTTCCCAGATCAATAGGCCAGGCGGAATCTCTTGATAAAATACTGGACGAACTTAAAATTGATGATGTTCATGTTATAAATATTACAGCTAATGATAAAGAGCTAATCAAAAGATTGACTAACAGGAGAGCATGCAAATCCTGCAACAGCATTTTCAATTATGATGAAGTAAAAGATAAGAACGAATGTCCTGTGTGTAAAGCAAATAACAGCTTTTACCAGCGGAATGATGATAAAGAAGATGTAATAAAACGCCGGCTCGAAGTTTATACTTCTACCACAAAACCGGTGCTTCAATATTATAAAGAAGAAGATAAGGTGATTGATATTGACGGGCTTCAGGATATAGAAAAAGTTACTGATGATATTGTTTCGGAATTAAAGAAAGCTGAAAAAAAATAATCGGATATAATAGCTGGAGTAAAGATATTACCCCTGCCGTTAAGCTTTCTGTTTAATCACTGCTTTAAAGGCTTTACCATTTTCCAGCTTGACTATTTTGCTATTCATACTTTTTACTATTTCGTAATTATGTGTGGCAAATAGAACTGCTGTTCCCCTCAGATTTATTTTCTTTAATATATCTAAGATCTCACCGGAAGTCTCCGGGTCGAGATTACCGGTCGGTTCATCGGCTAAAATAAGGATCGGATCATTTAATATTGATCTTGCAATTGCAACCCGCTGCTTTTCCCCGCCGGATAATTCCGAAGGCATGCTTTTCCGCCTGTGAATTAAACCAACATCCGATAAAGCTTTTGTTATTCTTTTCTTTATTTCTTTTCCCGGCGTGCTGGTTGCTTCCAGCACAAAAGAAAGGTTCTCATAAATATTTCGATCTTTCAGCAGCTTAAAGTCCTGGAAAATAATTCCAATCTTTCTTCTCAAGTAAGGGAGCTGTTTCGGCCTGATTGTTTTTGAATTATATTTGTCAAATTCAACAATGCCGGAAGAGGGTAAAATATTCATATATATCATCTGAAGAAGAGTGCTTTTTCCGGAACCGCTTTTCCCGATTAGAAAAACAAATTCTCCCTGGTTTACCGTCAGGCTGAGATCAGTAAAAACAGGATAATTTTGATAACTAAATTCGACATGATTTATATTCAGCATAAATTTATTTCTTAACTATAAATTGAACTCGTTCAGAATCAGCATCTGCATTTATAAAAGAAAATGTTTCCATACATTCAGCTACATATAAACCTGCTGAATTAATAAGATCAAAATATAATTCAAACGGGTAAATTTTTTGTCTATGCACTTCCGTAAATATATCATCATCAATTTTTATTTTAAAAATGTTCTTGTGAATCCTGCTTTTTTTATTATAAGAAGTTTTATGAATAAATGAAATCCCGCTGCAGCTTCCTTTCCTGACAGGAGTTTCAATATGGAGTAAACTGTTCTTTTCAAGGCTTACATCAAATGTAAAGATCCCTTCATCCTTTAAAATAGATTTTATACCTCTGAAAAGCTTCTGTAAACTTTTTTTATTGGTAAGATAATTCACACTGTCAAATGTTGAATAAACCAGGTCAAATTTTGATTTAAAAGGAAGACTGGTCATATCACAGCATACCTTCGGAACTTTGAGTTTTGAAGAAGCAAGCATATTAAAAGATTTATCCGTTACAATTAAATTCGGGAAATATTCTATAAAATAAGCGGCAAAGCTGCAATTCCCTCCCGCAATCTCCAAAACCTCTGCATTGCTGTTTACATATGAATCCGCAACTGCAAGGAGATATTCCGACCACCTGTCATAACGAACTTTATTCATTACAGAATTATAAATAATTGGAAGCTTGCTATATATCTGTTCGGGGGGCATTTTTCTTTCGATTGTTTACAATTTTTTCCGCTAAATAAAACGCTTCCAGAATACTTGCTTCATCTGCAATCCCCTTCCCGGCAATATCATAGGCTACTCCGTGGTCCGGAGAAGTTCTTACAATAGGCAATCCTGCAGTATAATTTACCCCGGAAGAAAAGCTTAATAATTTAAATGGAATTAAAACCTGGTCGTGATACATTCCGAGTACCAGGTCATAATTCTTATATAACCTTCTTCCGAAAAATGCATCCGGAGAAAACGGACCGGATAAATATTTTGAATATTTACTTCCGCTGATTACAGGGGAAATAATTTTTTTCTCTTCAAGCCCGATTAATCCCTCTTCGCCTGCATGTGGATTTAAACCCAGGACTGCAATTTTCGGATTTTCAATATTCATATCATTAATGAACATGCTGATAACTGTTTCAATCTTCTTAATGATATTTTTAGCAGAGAGCAATTTGGGTACATTCTTTAATGGTTCGTGAATTGTAATTAAGGCCGCATTAATTTCATTTGAAAAAAAAACCATTACAAAGTTTTTTGTTTTTGTCCAGCCTGCATACATTTCCGTATGCCCCGGATAATTGTACCCTGCTTCTCTAATTGCTGTTTTTGAAATAGGTGCTGTAATTACTGCATCAGCTTTTTTTTTAATTAATAGATCGGATGAAATTTTAATTGCTTTAAATGCGGCTTTTCCGGAAGCTTTTGTAGGTTTTCCCCATTCAAGCTCTGGATTTTTTATATTAAGAATTGTAACCATTCCCGGCTCAGGTTCACTCCATAAATTCTTTATCTTAAAATTGAAAGAAGCCGGGACGTTTTTAATTGTCTCTTTGAAAATATTTTTTGGACAGATAAAAACAAAATTATTATTCGGATTTGAATAAATTTTGTTTAATGCTTTGACTGCAATTTCAGGCCCGATTCCATTAGTATCTCCGCATGTAAAAACAAAATTATTCATATATGAATTTAGTTTAAGGTTTAGCTGTTTTTTAACCTGTATTCACCGGTACCGGTTTCATCGATAAAAATAAACTTTCTGTACGGATTTTTATAGACCCATGTTTCAACAACTTTTCCAAGCTGGTTGGAAGCCCTGTCCATTTCGGAAGGTTTGCCGTACAAAACAAATATTTTTCCTCTATCAGTATCAAAACCTCTTTTACCGCTGATAGACGAAAAATTCTTCATTGTATAATCAATCCGTGTATAATATTCATTCATCAGCTCGTTAAAGGAAGTACCTGGAGTCGGATCAAATCTCTTCCAGTAATTAAACAGAATCACCGGGAATTCTTTTTTATTAAAATCCAGAAGGCTGTCGATAACTGTGTCACTCTCCATATACTTGAGAAATTTAATAGCTAATTCAGGATTCAATAAGGAGAAAGGTTTCTCGAACCATATTACTTTTTTATGGAAGGTATCCGCAGATTTTGAATCTTTATTTAAAGAGATATTTATAGTTAATTCACCCTCTGATAAATTCTTATTAATATCTGGAATTAAAAAATCCTTATAAATTTCTGAAGAATTACCCCCCTTTAAAATGATTTCTCCATTCGATTCTGCAATAGAATTTCCGAGTGTTTCAGATTCACTAATATCGCCTGCATAAACAGTATCTTTATTATTTACTAATGTAACGTAAATTTTTTGAAGAGATGTATCCATGCTGGGGATTAGAAGATCATATTTTTCTTTGGAAAATGGAATACAGCCGTCAAAATTCGATACAACAAAAGAGCTTTTATTATTCTCCTTGAGCGGTGCATTAACAACCAGCGGTTCTAAAAAAATCCGTTTTTTATTTTCTCCTTTTACGCGGAATAATAGGGATTGCGGGGAGCCTGATCTCTCTATCGGAGTTCTTATCATATAAAACAGGTATAAGCTTATATTGCTTATTTTCTGAGATTTGAAAATTTAATACTCCTTCAGCATAAATATTGTCATCGTCAGTCTTTTCAAATTCTGCAGCTGATATTTTATCTTCTTTAATTTTTCTGTTAATAGTATTTGTAAGAGAATCATGCACTTCTACCGTCAACCTGTAGGAGGCAGTGTATTGCATATTATTTTTCTCAAAAACCAGCCTGTCGTAAGGTATTTTATAAATATAATAAAGTAATCCGGTTGAATCCGTAGCATTGGAAGATACACTCTCCGGGATGATATAAATCTCCGATAATAATATATGCCTGGTGAATTCTTCTCCTTTCGGCTGGCTGAAAATGCGCGAGCTGATGATGAGGGAAAGGAGACAAAATATTATTATCTTCAATTTCATTATTTTTTTTGCATATAAAAATAGATAGTTTATTTTTCTTTTCAAGACTAAACGCAAGGTATAAAGATTCCGGTAGGATCCCCATTTAAGGAACCTAAGGGTTAACTATTCATATTGTTTAAGAATTCTTTATTGTTTTTTGTACCTCTAATTTTATCAAGCAGGAAATCCATAGCCTCAACAGGGCTGAAATCACTCAATATTTTTCTTAAAATCCAAACCTTGGCAAGGTCATCCTCTTTCATCAGCAGCTCTTCCCTTCTTGTACCGGATTTATTAACATCAATAGCCGGGAAAATTCTTCTGTCGCTGAGATCCCTGTTAAGAACAAGCTCCATATTACCGGTTCCCTTGAATTCCTCAAAGATAACATCATCCATCCTGCTGCCGGTATCAATTAAAGCAGTTGCAATAATTGTTAAGCTTCCGCCGTCTTCGGTATTTCTTGCAGCTCCGAAAAATCTTTTCGGTTTATGGAGTGCATTTGAGTCGACACCTCCGGATAAAATTCTGCCGCTGTGAGGGACCACAATATTATGTGCTCTTGCAAGTCTTGTAATACTATCCAACAGAATTACAACATCCTCTTTTGCTTCAACCAGGCGTTTTGCTTTTTCAATAACCATATCGGCAACCTGCACATGCCGTTCAGCCGGTTCATCAAAAGTTGAACTTATTACTTCACCTTTAACAGAGCGCTCCATATCGGTAACTTCTTCGGGGCGTTCATCAATCAGCAGTATTATTAATTTTATTTCGGGATTATTTCTTGTAATTGAATTTGCAATTTTTTGAAGCAGAACCGTCTTACCGCTTTTAGGAGGAGAGACTACAAGACCGCGCTGACCTTTACCAATCGGTGATAAAAGATCCATAATTCTCATCGAGTATTCACCCGGAGCAGATTCAAGCGAGATCCTTTTAGTAGGATAGACAGGGGTAAGATTGTCAAATAATGTTCTTTCCCTTATTCCTTCCGGGTCCAGGTTATTTACTGCTTCTACTCTTAATAAAGCAAAGAACCGTTCACCTTCTTTTGGAGGCCTGACCTGTCCGCTTACATAATCACCTGTTCTTAAACTGAATTTTTTAATCTGTGACGGGGAAACATATATATCGTCCGGCGAAGGAAGATAATTATAATCCGATGACCGGAGAAATCCATAACCATCAGGCAGAACTTCAAGCACACCTTTCGAAAAGGTTAAACCATCCTTGGCCGTTTGCCCTTCCAGAATTTTAAATATTAATTCCTGTTTTCTCAAATCACTGTAGCCTGTTATGTTGAGACCTTTAGCTATTTCATTCAGCTCAACAATTTTCTTTGACTTCAGTTCGGAAATATCCATTGGCATTTTTTGATCCTAACTTTGTTGTTGATAAATACTTATGTTAATTACTATTTTTTTCAAATGCTTCCGGTATGCTATAAGATATCGGGGCTTATTACTTACTCTTTTATTGTTTACTTTGAAAGGAACACGAGGTTTAGCTTCTAACATACATTTAATTAAAAATAATGTCAAGTAATTATTTTTGTCAATTTTGATTTAATTTCCCCGATAAGATACATGCTTCCAAGCACTACCAGGCATTCATCTTTATCCCTGGTTTCAAATTCAGTTAACAGCTTAACAGGTTCCCTTTCAATTTTTACATTTAAATTTAGTCCTGATGAAATTTCCCGCAGCTTTTCAATTTTGCATGAACGTTCAATATCTATTTCGGTTATATATACTTCATCAAAATAATCTTTAATATTTAGAAGCATCTCTTCGACCGCTTTATCTTTCATCACACCGAACAGCAAAGTTCTTTTAGAATACTTATTAAAATCTTTTTTAAATTCATTTACAAAACTTTTTATACCTTCGGTATTATGAGCAGAATCTAAAATTATATCGGGTTTTCTTTTTAAGAATTCGTACCTTCCCTGGATGCCGGTGTTTATTATTAGTATCCCGGATACCCTTCCTGATTAAAGCAGAATCATTTAGATCTAAAGTTTTGGAAACAGATAATCCTGCAAGGGCAGCGTTATAATTTTGATGAAAACCCTTTAAAGGTACTATTGAACCATCAATCTCAATTTTTTCATCAATAAGCTTAAGTGAATTTTTCTGCTCAATTATATAATCTTTTAATTTAAACAATTGACATCCCAAATCTTCACACTTTTTCTCAATTACTTTTTCTGCATCTTCAGGAAGTTTTCCAATAAAGACTTTTGAATTATGTTTAATTATACCGGCTTTTTCAGCGGCAATCTTACTTATAGTATCCCCCAATATATTCGTATGTTCCAGGCTAATTGATGTAATAACTGCTGCCAGCGGGTTAAGTGTATTCGTTGCGTCCAGCCTTCCGCCCAACCCAGTTTCAATTACTGCATAATCAATATTTTGTTCCATAAAATATTTAAATGCCATTGCAGTTGTCACTTCAAAAAATGTCAGCTGGTTATCATCAATATATTTTTCGTACTCCTGCATGAATCCGCTTATATAATAATCAGGAATTTCACTATTATTAATCTTAACACGTTCATTAAACTTTACAAAATGAGGTGAAGTATATAATCCGACTTTATAATTCAATTCCATTAAAATGCTGGCCATAAAAGAAGCCGTACTTCCTTTCCCGTTTGAACCGGCAACATGAAAAGCTCTTAATTCTTTTTGGGGATTTCCAATATAATGGAGGAATTTTACAATATTTTCTAGCCCAAGCTTAATCCCAAAAGTATGAAGAGAAAATAATTTCTGCAAAGATTTTTCTATATCCATGACCTAATTCAGTTCTAAAACGGTGCAATTTTTTAAACATCTTTTCATAATCATAAAAATAAATTCTAAAATCCCGGCTATACCATTTTAGATTCATTTAAAAATCAAATAATATATGAACCTGTAAGATTTGAAAGCTTTTCGATTCCAAATTTGATGCAATAATTTTCCAGCTCACTTACTATTCTTTCCGCAGCAGTAGGATCAATAAAATTTACTGTACCCAGCTGAACGGCTGAAGATCCGGCAATCATAAATTCAACAACATCTTTCCAATTCATTATACCGCCAATCCCGATAACCGGGATATCAACTTTTTGACTTATTTCAAGAACCTTTGCCAGGGCAACCGGTTTAATTGCAGGTCCCGATAAACCCCCGGTAACGTTAAATATTTTCGGTTTCCTTGTATTTATATCGAATGCAGTTCCTACCAAAGTATTTATTGCTGAAACCGCATCACCTCCCTCTTTCTTAACAATTTCCGCGAACTCTGAGATATATGATACATTTGGTGAAAGCTTAATAATAACCGGTTTTGTAGAAACAGCTTTTACTCTTTCGGTAATTCTGCCGACTGCTGAAACGTCATTTCCAAACTGGAGACCGCCTTCTTTTACATTCGGGCAGGAAACATTTATCTCAAAACCTTTAATTGCGTCTTCACTTGTTAAAATCTTTGTACACTCTACATATTCTTCAATGGTACTGGCAGCTATATTGCAGATTAAAGGGACATCAAATTTTTTCAGAAAAGGAATTTTTTCTTTTATGAATTCTTCCACACCTACATTTGCAAGACCAATCGCATTTAACATGCCGGAAGGTGTTTCAACAATTCTCTGCGGACGATTCCCTTTTCTTGGTTTTAAACTTAAAGATTTTGTTACAATTCCGCCAATTTTATTTAAATCAATAAATTCGGCCATTTCATTTCCGTAGCCTACAGTGCCGGAAGCTAATAAAATTGGATTTCGAAATACCAGGGAACCAACTTTGACTGATAAATCTACTTTATTCATAAAACAATATCTTTGACATTAAACACAGGACCGTCTTTACATACCAATAAATATTTATCCGGATTTTTAACCCCTTCAACCGGGCATCCCTGGCAAATACCGAACCCGCAGGCCATAGCACATTCAGTAGAAACTTCACATTCAAAATCATTCTCAATTGCAAATTCTTTCAGAACTCTAAGCATAGCGTTCGGTCCGCAGCCGAAAACTTTTACTTTGGAAGATTTGATCAGATCGATCTTATCTTTCAGCAATTCAACTACTGTTCCTTTGAATCCGAGCGAGCCGTCATCAGTTGATATATGAATATTTTTCATCCCGTGCATAATTACATCATTCTGCGTTCTGCCACCGATGAAAGATATTATATTTTTCCTGTTTTGAATTTTTCTGACCAGGTAAGGGAATGGTGCAGCTCCTAATCCTCCGGCAACCAGGATAGCTGTTTCATAATCACCATTCAGGTTAAAACCATTGCCGAGAGGACCTAAAACATCAATTAAATCTCCCGGGCGCTGCTTCGAAAGCAGTCTCGTACCTTCTCCAAAAATATTGAACATTAGGTAGAAATGATCATCTTCAACATCGCAGACACTGAAAGGTCTTCGCAATAAAGGATAATAGGTTTTCGTTACCAGTACATTTAAGAATTGACCAGGTTTAATTTTGCTGGAAATTTCAGGAGATAAAATCTTAAGCAAAAATATCTTATTTTCAAGCTCAATTACTTGTTGAAGAGGTGCTTTAACAATAACCAAAATCAGCCCTTATTTTAAATATAATATCCGTACTTGATTGAGTTTTCGGAAGGTTCAAAAAATACAAGCTACTTTTTATAAAAATATTATTTTTAACAATCAAATATATAAGAGTTAAATGAAATTTTAAAATTATATAATTCTTTTTTCTTGTCTTCTTAGGTCGAATGACTGAATGGTTGAATGTGCGTTCCATTCAATCATTCATCCCATCCTTACAAATATTCTTTCAGTTTATTTATTTTCAGATGGTCAATCACCTTCTTAACTTCCTGCGACTGGTCTCTCCGGCAGACTAAAAGCGCATCATCGGTATTTATTACAATTACATTATCAACTCCTATAACGGAAGTAAATTTGTTGGGTGAATAGATATATGAATCAGCTGTCATTTCAGTAAAGACATTTCCGATCTTAGCATTCCCGTCATTATCTTTGGGTGTCAATTGATAAACCTCTTCCCAGCTTCCCACATCACTCCACGGAAAGTTTCCCTTTGTAAGATATACCTTTTGCGACTTCTCCATAATTCCGTAATCAATAGATATATTTCTTAATTGACCATAAACCATGGCGAGAGTTTTTTCAAATTTTTCGCTGTTTATAGCTGAACTTATTGTCTGAAGACCTTCATAAAGATCGGGCATATACATTTTAATCTCATTAATAATAGAATCGGCTCTCCAGATAAACATGCCGCTGTTCCAGAAGAAATCTCCGCTTTCCAAAAATCTTACCGCGGTGGCATAATTAGGCTTCTCTGCAAAAGTATATACTTTAAAAATATTTTTATTTAATTCTGCTTCATCTATCTGGATATACCCGTACCCGGTTTCAGGCCTTGTTGGAGGAATACCGATTGTAACAAGCCCCTGGGATTCATAAGCAAATTTTGCAGCATCTTTCAAAGTATTATGAAATTCCTCAGCATTTTTTATTATATGATCGGCAGGAAGGACTATCATTACAGCATCTTCCTGTTTTGACTTAATAATTATAGATGCAAGCCCGATACATGCAGCAGTATTTCTGCCGAAGGGTTCCTCGATAATATTTTCAACAGGTATATCCGGCAGCTGCTTTTTAATTTCCGGCTGTTGTATTTTATTAGTAATTATAAAAATATCTTTATATTCTACAATTCCTTTTAACCTGCAGACAGTATCCTGAATCATGGAGTTATCTCCAAATATTTTCAGAAGCTGTTTAGGTGATTTTTCTTTGCTTCGCGGCCAGAATCTGGAGCCGACTCCCCCGGCCATTATAACGGCATAGATTTTCATTAAATATTATCCTCTATTTTTTGATTTATTATTTTCTTCCCGAATTCTTCCGCTCTATTCAGGTAATTTGAAATATCAACTTCTTTCCCCTTTATAAGAGCAACAATAACTATAAGGCAGGCGCGCATCGATTCTATCAATTCCGGAGAAGGGACAAGGAAACCGTTTTTAATTAATAGTAAGGAGTGTGCAAGGATATTATGCATGCTGGCAATTATGTTAAATCCGTTTATGCGTGAAGCCTTTTCATTCTCTTTCATTATTGCTGCATATTTTTCAATCTCTTCATTATTGATTTCTTTACCAGTCAAATCTTTCAATAATGAATCAAACGGTTTAATTGATTTCAATACAGCAGTTTCATAATTCTCAAATGAATTGTCATCAATTGTCTTCTCCTCACTCAAAATTATTTCTTCTTTTATTTTATCGCTTTCAGAAGTTTCGAATGCGTTTTCATCCGGCTGCCTGTTGGAAAGATCGACTGAAATTTCCTCCTCCGTTTCTTCTGCTTTTTCTGCTGCAGTTTCAGAGGTCGCCTTTTCTTCTTCACCTTTAATTTTTTTTGCAGAATCCTTGAATGAAGCCGGGCTGATAATATCGAGCATATTATTTAAATCTCTAATCAGGCTTTGGCTGTGCTCTTTAAATTGATCCGATAACTTTAAGAAATCAATTCTTCCTTCATTAAGATAATCGTAAATTTGATTTAATCTTATTGCCAGGGTAGAAAATTCGGTAATCTTTTTCATCTTTTTAATATCTTCATATAAATTACCGGAATTAAAAATCATCTCCCTAAGAAGAGCTACAACTTCAATTTTTTCAGTGCTTAATCGCAGGTTATTTGATGCTGTTGAAATGCTTTGAGTGATATATTGTTTTATAAAATCCATCTAATTAATATATAACCTTGGTACACGTTGACTAATTCCGCAAGTGATTTCATAAGGAATTGTATTTAATATCTCCGCCCAATCCCATGCACTTATTTTCAGATTCTTCTTTTCACCTAATAAAATAACTTCTTCCCCTATTTTAATATTATCATTTTTAACATCAAACATGGTTCTATCCATTGTAACTGTTCCCGCCTGGCTGTAGAATCTCCCATTAATAATGGCTTTCGACTTATTTGTTAAATTCCTGCTGTAGCCGTCGGCATAACCCATGGAGACAGAAATTATATTAGTAGTTTCACCGGCTTTAAATTTCCGCCCGTAACTTACTGTTTCTCCGGCATCAATTCTATTAACTGAATCAACTTTTGTAATAATCGACATTACCGGCCTTAAAGAAATTGATTCGGAAGTTTCATTCGAAGGGTAATAACCATATAAAGATATTCCCGGTCTTACAATATCAAAATATGATTCGGGCATATCCAGCACTGCACCGCTGTTTGCAGCATGCGCGTATCCATAGTCAATACTATATGTTTTCAGCCTGGTCAATAAATCATTAAATCTCTTTAACTGAAGATTAGCAAAACTTTTATCTTTTTCATCCGATGTTGCAAAATGGGTATATATTCCGTCAATAATAAAAAATTTATCTTCGCTTATTTTTTTAACAAATTCGAAAGCATTCTTATAACTAATTCCCAGCCTGTTCATCCCGGTATTTATTTTAATATGAACTTTTAAACTTTCTCTTTTTACATTTTTCTTCAATAAATATAAATGCTCTTCCGTAAAAACGGTCGGAATTAAGTCATATTTTTCTATTGAATTAATTTGTTCAGCATCTATCGGTTCAAAAATAAGAATAGGCTGGTTAACATCATACTTTCTTAATTCAATTCCTTCTTCAACGAGAGCTACGGCATAATATTCAGGTTTATTCGGGAGAGAGTTGAGAGTACGAACAATTTTTTCTGCACCGTGTCCGTATGCATTAGCCTTAACAACAGGCATAATTTTAACATTTTTAACTTTTTTTCTAATATTTAAATAATTCTCTACCAGATATTTTAAATTTATCAGAGCATAAGTTGATCGCATTGAAATATACTATTTTTAAAACAAAAATAAATTTAATTGGATATATAAGCAATTATCAAAATGTATTCTCAATAATTTTCGGTGCTCTCCATTTAAGATTCAAAATAAAAGTAAAAAGATAAAAGTGCGGATACACTCGTTTTTTTTACTGGCAGTTTGTATCATCGTTCAGTTACATTGTTCATAATATTTCTAACGAAGAGCTGAGAAAATATTCTCTCTTCTTCGATTAAAGAAAGTCATTTTAAATTTTTATATTCTCATTACTAAGAATAATTGTTATTTTCTTTTCTTTAATGAAAAAGTTTTTTTATGCAATAATTTTATAATATCTTTAATGGATAAATAGTAAATTATTTTGAAGCATTTTATTAAATGGCATATATGTTGTAAAAACATTGCGATTTTAAAATTTTGAGGGATTAAATAATTTTTATAAACGTTCTATGAATATGGGACTGATTTTTAGAATTTTATAATATGCTTACAGAGTTTGGAAAAATATTTGTTTTCATTTTAGTTGCAATGATGTTCGTCGTGGTTGCTGTTTTTGCAGCTAAACTAATAAGACCTGCCAGACCAACCAAAGAAAAACTTCTAACTTATGAATGCGGTGAAGATATAATCGGTTCACCCTGGGTAAAATTCAACATAAGGTTTTATGTTGTTGCTCTTATCTTTTTAATCTTTGATGTTGAAGTTGTATTATTAATTCCATGGGCGCTTGTTTATAAAGGATTTGGTGTCGGAGGTTTTTTAGTTGGAGGAATATTCCTTTTTCTGCTTGGGCTGGGAATGGCTTATGAATGGCGAAAAGGCGATCTCGAATGGGCAAGGCCTAAGATTGAGCCTCCTGAGTTAAATAAAATTTTAGAAAAAAAAGAAAATGTAGTCGAAGAAGAGATTTCGGCTGCTGAAATCGGATAAATAATGGGTTTTCTGGATAAACAATTTACTGACGAAAATATAGTTGTTACAAAAGTTGAAGATTTATTTAATTGGGCAAGATTATCATCTCTCTGGCAAATGAGTTTTGGCTTAGCCTGCTGTGCAATTGAAATGATGGCGACTTCAGCATCTCATTACGATTTTGACCGCTTTGGTGTAATTCCACGGCCTTCTCCCCGCCAATCAGATGTTATAATTATTTCGGGTACAGTAACTTTAAAAATGGCATTAAGAATAAAAAGATTATATGAACAGATGCCGGATCCTAAATATGTTATTTCTATGGGGAGCTGTTCAAATTGCGGAGGCCCTTACTGGGAACACGGTTATCATGTGTTAAAAGGGGTCGACAGAGTTATCCCTGTTGATGTTTATGTGCCCGGATGCCCCCCCAGACCGGAAGCTCTTTTAGAAGGACTGCTTAAGCTCCAGGAAAAAATCAGAAACGAATCTATGATAAAAAAATCTGCATGAAAACCATAGAAGAAATTTTTGAAATATTAAAAGCAAAGTTCGGTGATTCAATTATAGAACTGAAGAAAGATCAACCGGCAGAACCTTTTATTCTTATAAATCCTCTCGAAATTGATAAAATCTGCCTCTTTTTAAGAGATGAAGAAGGATTATTATTTGATTCTTTAATGCTCCTTTCCGGAGTTGATGATGCAAACGGCGAAAGTAAAAATGATGAATCCGGTGCGCTTACTATCATTGGTGGAACTATGAGTGTTTATTATCATATTGAATCAACAAAAATCAGACATAAGCTTTGTTTGAAAGTCTCAACGCAAAGAGAAAAGCCTGAGGTTGCATCGGTTTTTGACGTATGGAGACACGCGGACTGGCAGGAACGTGAAGCTTATGACATGAACGGAATTAAGTTTCTAAATCATCCTGATTTAAGAAGAATTTTAATGCCTTATGATTGGGAAGCTGGTTATCCGTTAAGAAAAGATTATAAGAACCCGGAATTTTACCAGGGGATGAAGGTACCTTATTGAGATCAAATAAGTGAATTCCGAAAAATGTTAAACGGCTTAATTAAATCTTTAGAAGAATAAATATATAATGTCTCAAGACTCACTACTCAATACAGAAGACTCAGTACTCAAGACTCAGTACTCAAATATCAAGACCGAAGAGATGGTTCTCAACATGGGACCCCAGCACCCTTCGACTCATGGTGTGCTGAGACTGGAACTTCAGCTTGAGGGTGAAATAATAACCAAGGTTATTCCTCATATAGGTTATCTTCATAGATGCTTTGAAAAACATGCAGAGGCAATGACTTATCCCCAGGTAATCCCTTATACCGATAGGATGGATTATCTTGCCTCAATGGGGAATGAATTCGGGTACGCCGTTGCTGTTGAAAAATTACTCGGAATTGAACTGCCTGAAAGGGTTGAATATATTAGAGTTATTATGGCTGAATTGCAAAGAATTGCTTCTCATCTTGTAGCTCTCGGGACATACGGTGCGGACATTGGCGCTTTTACTCCTTTTCTCTTCTGTTTTAGAGATCGTGAAAAGATTCTTAACCTCTTTGAAATTACATGCGGTGCAAGATTGCTGTATAACTACATATGGATCGGTGGCCTGTCTCACGACCTGCACCCTGATTTTGTAAGACTTGCTAAAGAATTTACTACTTATTTCAAACCGAAAATAAAAGAATTAAACGATCTTCTCTCATATAATAGAATTTTTACAGAAAGAACTGCCAATGTCGGTATCCTCCCGGTTGAAACCGCAATAAATTTCGGTGTAACCGGCCCCATGCTTCGCGGATCAGGCTTTAAATGGGATTTAAGAAAAGATGATCCTTATTCTGTCTATCATAAATTTGATTTTGATATTCCCATAGGCGAAGGTTTAATGGGTACGGTTGGAGACAGCTGGGACAGGTATTACGTCCGGGTTCTTGAAATGTCTGAAAGCTTGAAAATTATCGAACAGGCTCTGGATCAGCTCCCTGAAGGGGACGTTGCTTCAGCAATTCCCAAAAGAGTAAAACCGCCCGTCGGGCAGGTATATGCAAGGGTTGAAAATCCCCGTGGAGAGCTTGGATATTTCATAATTAGCAATGGTACACCAAATCCTTTCAGAGTAAAAGTTAGAGGTCCTTCATTTGTAAATCTTGGTGTCATGGATGAATTATGCAGAGGTCATATGATTGCAGATATAATTACAATCCTTGGAAGTGTTGATATAGTTCTCGGCGAGGTAGACAGATGACATATGATTTCTTTTATAAGCTGTTCGGAAGCGATATTCTTGCAATGATAGTTTCAGGTTTAATACCTCTTTTTATTCTTGTGCTTCCTTTTACCCTTGTAGCTGTCTGGCTGGAAAGAAAAGTATCTGCGCATATGCAGGATAGATTAGGCCCAATGAGAGTCGGCTGGCACGGCTGGCTCCAGACAATTGCCGATCTTATTAAATTGATTCAAAAAGAAGATATAATTGCAACGGATATTGATAAAACATTTTTTAATTTCGCGCCTATATTAGTCTTTGCCGGAACATATGCAGTTTTTGCTGTAATTCCTTTGACAAGCATTTTTATCGGTTCAAACATAGATCTCGGTATATTTTTTATTATCGGAATTTCGGGTTTGGTGGTTGCAGGTATTTTAATGGCAGGCTGGTCGAGCAATAATAAATACTCCTTACTTGGAGCAATGAGATCTGCTGCTCAAATTATCAGCTATGAAATTCCAACTATTCTTGTTGTATTAACAATGGTAATGATAACCGGGACAATGAATTTACATACATTAAGCGAGATGCAGACCGGTCATTTCTGGAACTGGATGATTTTCGGCGGCCCCCACTTTGGAGTTGCTAAATTTGTTTTTATCCCCCTAATGATTGCCGGATTCATTATTATCTATATAAGCACTCTTGCTGAAGTGAACAGGACGCCTTTCGATATCCCTGAAGCTGAATCAGAATTGGTGGCTGGTTATCATACTGAATATTCAGGGATGAAATTCGCCATGTTCTTTTTAGCTGAATATGCTAATATGTTTGCTGTATCAGTCATTGTGGTTTCTTTATTTTTGGGGGGCTATCAATCACCATTCGGCTACCTGGGAAATCTTTTTAATGCTCCCTGGTTAATTCCTGTTGAACAATTTTTCTGGTTTGTTGCCAAAGGAGTTTTCTTCGTTTTTGTTCAAATGTGGCTGAGATGGACTTTACCGAGGTTAAGAGTCGATCAGCTTATGGCTTTATGCTGGAAATATTTAATTCCTATTGCATTTGTTAATTTGTTAATAGTCGGAATAATTACTGTTTTATAAATTGTTCACTTTTTAAAGTATATGAAAGAATATTTAAATAATATCTGGATGGGCTTATCTACTGTTTTCATTGGAATGAAAGTGACATTTAAGCATCTTTTTGTTCCTGCAGTCACAATCCAGTACCCTGATGAAAAATTAACTCTTCCGCAAAGAGAAAGAAACCGACTTTATGTTAATATGGATGACTGCATCGGATGCGATCAATGTGCCAGGGCTTGTCCTGTAGACTGTATTACAATTGAAACTGTTAAATCTTTACCGACAGAAGATTTGGGAAAGACTTCCAATGGGAAGAAGAAAGTTCTCTGGGTTACTCAGTTTGATATCGACATCGCAAAATGCTGCTACTGCCAGTTGTGTGTATTTCCCTGCCCTACCGAATGTATTTACATGACGGATGTTTATGAGTTTTCGGAATATGAAAGAGGGAATCTCCTCTACAATTATATAACCTTAACACCGCAGGAAGCAGCTGAAAAGAAAGATAACTTCGCAAAATTTGAAGCTGAAAAAGCAGTTCAGAAAGCTCAGGCGGCAGCTGAAGCAGCAAAGAAAAAAGCACAGGCAGCTGCTAATCCCGAGGTAAAGAAACCAGCACCAAAACCGGCTGAAAAAAAAGAAGCTGAGGATGATAAATCAAATGGTTCTGCCGGTGCTGTGAATAGTGCTCCAAAAGAAAGTGGAAACAAAATCAATCAGGACAAAAATCCGGAAGAAGGTAAAAATTAAAAGCTCATGAGCATTTACGATTTAATATTTTATTTATTTGCAGCAATAACTTTAATATCTGCAGTATTTGTTGTAACGGTCAGGAATATAGTTCATTCTGCATTCTATCTGCTCTTCACCTTTTTTGGAGTTGCTGGAATTTATGTTCTGCTGGGAGCCGATTTTGTTGCTGTGGTTCAGTTAATAGTTTATGTGGGCGGAATATTAATCCTTATGATATTCGGTGTAATGTTAACCAACAAAATCACCAGCGTACAAATTAAATCTGGTGCGTGGCACATAGTACCAGCAGTTATCGGGGTCGGGGCACTCGGAAGTTTTCTTTATTATACTTTT
The DNA here is from genome assembly GCA_963782475.1 of uncultured Bacteroidota bacterium. Lineage (GTDB taxonomy): Bacteria > Bacteroidota > Ignavibacteria > Ignavibacteriales > Ignavibacteriaceae > CAVQBP01. The sequence goes on along the minus strand of CAWAJW010000015.1, from coordinate 863,003 downwards.
GTTAATACAACATGGAAAAGAGGCAGTATCGAAATTACTCTGTCAACAACGCACAATCTTGGAGTACTTTTAATGAGCCAGTATGTTGTTGTATTTGAGCTTTTGGGTATTTTACTTTTAATTGCGCTTATAGGCGCAGCAACAATTGCAAGAAAATAATTATGATACATGTCGGATTAAATCATTTTTTATTTATCAGTACCGCTTTATTCTCTCTCGGAATATTCGGTATTGTAACGAGGAAAAATGCCATAATGGTTTTAATGGGAATTGAACTGATACTCAATGCGGCAAATATAAATTTTATAGCTTTTTCGAAATTCGGCAACCTGGGTTACCCGGGCCAATTGATGGCTTTATTCATAATTGTTCTTGCTGCAGCAGAAGCAGCTATTGCATTGGCAATTGTTTTAAATATTTATAAGCAGTTTTCAACAGTTAATGTTGATGAAGTTAATACTTTGAAAGACTAAACGAAGTTAAAATTGCGCATTTGGGATTGCGGATTAAATCCAAATTTAGAAATTAAAATTAGATTATTAGAATAGATTAAATATTATATGACTGAATCATCACTTATAAGTTTAGCTGTTGTTATTTTGTTTCTTCCTCTTTTAGGATTTACCGTAACAATTTTCTTCGGTAAGAGATTTTCAAAATTATTCTATTTTGAAATTTTTATAATTTTTACTGCTTTTGTTCTTTCAGCTATTCTTGCCTATACTAAATTAACCTATTATCTGCATACTGATATTTCGGCAGAATTTGCCTGGATTGATTTTGGTAATATTCCGGTTCTTAAAAAACTGACAATCAACCTTGGAATACTCTTAGATAACATTGCAGTCATAATGATCCTGACTGTAAACCTGATAAGCCTTGTTGTTCACCTTTTCTCAATCGATTATATGAAAGGTGATAAAAAATATTCCCGCTATTTTGCTTATCTGGGGATCTTCACATTTTCAATGTCGGGTATAGTATTCACCCATAACTTCCTGATGATGTATATTTTCTGGGAGCTTGTGGGCCTATCTTCTTACTTATTGATTGGATTCTGGTTCGAGAAAAAGACGGCTTCGGACGCGGCAAAAAAAGCCTTTATTGTAAATAGGATCGGCGACATAGGAATGCTGCTTGGAATATTAATTTTATTTACCACTTATCATACTTTCTCTTTTCATGAAATATTTACTGCAATAGCAAATGGACATTTACCTTTCAACAGTGAAACCGGTTTAACTGTTGCCGGTTTGCTGCTGTTCTGCGGTGCGATAGGTAAATCAGCCCAGTTCCCTCTTCATGTTTGGCTGCCCGATGCAATGGAAGGTCCGACACCGGTAAGCGCTTTGATACATGCAGCAACTATGGTTGCAGCCGGCGTATTTTTCATTACCAGGATATTTACTTTAATGACAGGTGATGCATTGCTGATAATTGCTATAATCGGCGCGCTGTCAGCTTTTATTCCCGCAACTATTGCTTTAACGCAAAACGATATTAAAAAAGTCCTTGCTTATTCTACAATCAGTCAGCTCGGTTATATGATAATGGCCCTTGGTGTCGGTGCATATCAGTTTGCTTTCTTCCATTTAATTACACATGCGTTCTTTTAAAGCATGCTTGTTTCTCGGTTCAGGATCGGTTATCCATTCAATGCACCATGAACAGGATATAACAAAAATGGGCGGCCTAAGGAAGAAAATGCCGTTAACATATATTACTTTTGTTGTTGCTTCCCTGGCCTTATCAGGGATCCCGTTGACTTCCGGGTTCCTGAGCAAAGATGGGATCCTTCTCGGATCATATGCATTTGCTTCACTCACCGGGTATTGGATCTTCCCGTTTATAGGTTTTCTTGTTGCTATATTAACTGCATTCTATATGTTCCGGCTGATTATTCTAACATTTCATGGAAAGCCCCGCAGCGAGGAGAAATATGCACATGCACATGAATCTCCTTTTTTTATGGTGCTTCCTCTAGTTGTTTTATCAACATTATCAATTTTCTTCTGGTATACACCGAATCCTTTCGGCTCGGAACAGGGCTGGTTCTTATCTAACTGGGTAAAAACTCCTGAAGTTTCAGTTCCAAATCATGCACGTTATTCTTTCATGAGAACTGAAATCAATCAACCGAAAGTTGAAGGAGAAGTGAAGGTTGCTAAAGAAGAAGTAATCTATTCCGATACGTATATGGAAGCAATGCATCATGCACACATACCGACAATGATCCTTTCATTGTTAATGGCGACATCAGGATTATTGCTGGCTTTTTTAATGTATCAATGGAAAAAGATTTCTGCAGATAAATTAGCTGAAAGGTTTAAACCATTATATAAGCTTTCTTATAACAAGTGGTACTTCGATGAGTTTTATGATGCGGTCTTTGTAGCCGGAACATTAGCTTTAAGCAGAGGCCTGGCCTGGTTCGATGCTAATATCATTGACGGGATTGTGAATGGCACAGCAACCATAACTAAAAGCATTTCAAAATTCAGCGGGAGATTTGATAATGTTGTTGTTGACGGCGCTGTTAATTTTGCGGCTTATTTCAGCGGGTTTATCGGTTTGATTTTGAGACGGTTTCAGACAGGTAAAGTTCAGACATATATAATATTTGTAGTGTTCTCATTAATTATACTTCTATTTTTATTTCAGACATTTTAGAGAAAGAGTATGGGAAATTTTCCAATTTTATCGCTTATAACTTTTCTGCCAATTCTAGGAATGGTTGCAATTTTTTTCGTTCCTAAATCGGAAGCTAAGGTAATAAAAAGTTTAACCCTGGCGGTTACGGGTTTACAAGTCATTCTTGCCGCCATAATTATGGCTAACTTCAATTATTCTCTTGGCGGAATATACGACCCAAAATCATTCCAGTTTATTGAGAAATTCAGATGGATTGATGTTTCCGGCTTATCATGGGTCGGTAGAATTAAAATTGATTATTTTATTGCTATCGATGGCATTAGCGCACCATTGGTACTGCTTACAGCTATAGTTACTTTTATAGCAACTTTTTCATCCTGGAGTATCAATAAATCTGTAAAAGGTTATTTTGCGCTCTTTCTTCTTTTAGATACCGGGATGATGGGTGTCTTTGTAGCATTAGATTTCTTTTTGTTCTATATTTTCTGGGAGTTAATGCTTCTTCCAATGTATTTCTTAATCGGTATCTGGGGAGGTCCTAGAAAAGAATATGCAGCAATTAAGTTCTTTCTTTATACTTTATTAGGAAGTGTGTTTATTCTGCTGGCTATAATTGGCTTATATTTTAGCTCTACTGAGACACTTGTGGACGGAACAAAAGTATTTACATTTAATATGCTGGCAATGATGGATCCTCATAATTTTACGGCTGGAGGAATCCTCTCTCCTTTTAATCCGAATAATTTAAGATTAATAGCATATATTGCTTTATTCATAGGGTTTGCAATCAAAATCCCGATGTTCCCTTTCCATACATGGCTTCCCGATGCACATGTTGAAGCTCCTACGGCTATAAGTGTTATTCTTGCCGGTGTGCTGTTGAAAATGGGAACTTACGGAATACTAAGGGTATGCTTCCCAATCTTCCCGGAAATAACAAAAGATTTAATGTGGTACATCGCGTTATTCGGAATGGTAAATATAATCTATGGTGCTTTTTGCGCAATGGCCCAGAAGGATTTCAAAAAGCTTATTGCATATTCATCCGTTTCACATATGGGTTTTGTTCTGCTTGGAATGGCTTCATTAACTACAATCGGAATTTCCGGCGCAGTTCTTCAGATGTTCAATCATGGCACTATAACAGCAATGCTCTTCATTATTGTCGGAATTATTTACGATAGAGCTCATACAAGAGGGATTGAAGATTTCGGCGGTTTAGCAACTCAAATGCCGATTTATACCGGGTTTGTAACAATCGCATTCTTTGCCGCAATCGGATTACCGGGATTGAGCGGATTCATTTCAGAGTCATTTGTATTTATTGGAAGCTTTGGCGCGGATACAATCAGAACCATCGCAATTATTTCTACTGCCGGAATTTTATTGGGTGCCGGTTATATGTTATGGACTTTGCAGAGAGTCTATCTTGGTAAGTTAAATGAAAAATGGAATACTCTCCCGGATATGACTCCTAGAGAATATGCAATGCTTGTTCCTTTAACAATCATAGTAATTTTTATAGGCATATATCCCTCTTCAATGCTGAATTTAATGAACTCATCTGTTAATCAGATGGTAAGTTTCATGGCGCATGCACAAACTTTTTATAGTTCTTTAAGATTTTAAAACTACTTCCTCTCTTCTTTATTAAAGGGAGAGCGGAATATTTGTGATTACAAATAAACATAAGAGATTTAAGTGAACTTTAGCCTTGATTATATTACACATAGTTTGGGTTTAATAAAACCGGAACTTGCAATTTCATTAACAATTGTCTGGCTTGTTGTTTCAGATTTAATATTATCAAAAGATAAAGCAATACTTCCGTATATCGGGATAATAGGATTATTTGCAGCAGGATTTTATATTGTACATCAGTGGGGAATCTCTTCCTTTGCGTCACTAACCGATTCAGGCGGTATGCTTGCAGTTGATAACTTCGGCTCTTTTTTTAAATTGATTATTATCTTTGCTACATTCCTTGTAATCCTTTTTTCCATATCTTCTTCAGAAATTAAAGCCGTTTTTGACAGGCATGGTGAATACTATGCTTTGATCTTCGGTATGGTACTGGGAATGTTTTTTATGGTTTCTTCGGTTGATCTTATTTTAATTTATTTATCTATAGAATTAGTATCCTTATCATCCTATGTTTTAGCCGGCTTTACTAAAAATTCTCTAAGAAATAGTGAAGCCTCATTGAAATATGTTATATACGGGGGAACTGCTTCAGGCATTATGTTGTTCGGAATTTCAATAATTTACGGAATAACCGGGAGCACCAATTTATATATTATTCATACTGTAATTCAGGCTGCACAGGTTCCGGTAGGGGCATTAATTTTATCCGGTATTTTAATTTTTACCGGGATAGGATTTAAAATTTCAGCAGCACCATTTCACTTCTGGGCTCCTGATGTTTACGAAGGTGCTCCGATTACTATTACAGCTTATCTTTCTGTAGCAAGTAAAGCGGCCGGCTTTGCCTTATTAATTAGGTTTATCAAAATTACTTTTATCCAATCTGTAAATGCCGATGGTTACTGGCAGATGCTCAGCCTGATCGATTGGAAATCATTCTTTATTTTGATTTCTATTTTAACAATGACTCTTGGCAATTTTGCTGCACTCTGGCAGGATAATATGAAAAGGCTGCTGGCATATTCAAGCATCGCGCATGCCGGTTATATTCTTTTAGGCTTGGCAGTTCTTTCAAACCAGGGTATGATGGCGGTATTAATCTACTTTGCAGTTTATGCAATAATGAATTTAGGTGCTTTCTTTGTTGTTATGCTTATTGCCAATAAGATAGGCAGCGAAAACATTAATGATTACAAAGGTTTGGGTTATTCAACTCCCCTTCTAGGAATTTCTCTTGCAATTTTTCTTGTATCATTAACCGGACTTCCTCCAACAGCAGGGTTTATCGGTAAATTATATCTATTCATTGCACTAGTCGATGCAAAAATGATTGTTGTTGCAATTATAGCACTGCTGAATACGGTTGTTTCATTGTACTATTATATAAGAGTATTAAAAAATATGTATTTGGTTAAAGCGGAAATTCCTATCCCGGCATTTTCTGCTTCGCTTGGAAATAAAATACTTGTAGTTGCAATGCTGATACCTGTTTTAATCCTAGGAATTTATTTTACTCCTCTGGTTCAATGGGCGCAAAGTTCGGTAAGTTTATTAGGATTTTAGAAAACTATCCCGGGCTGCGGAACTCTAAATACTTATATCTCAATACTACAGATTCTTCTTCTGGACAACATGGTACATTTTTATTCTGCCGTTCCCGGTTTCATCCAGCGAACTATTAAATTCACATTTAAAAAAATCTTTTATAAGATTATAAGTTGAAGAGCTTACATTGATTTTACCCGGTTCACTGTATCGTTCCATTAAATTGGCAATATTAACCGTATCTCCCCAAACATCATAAGTAAATTTGTTTTTCCCTACAACACCCGCAATTACGTTTCCAGAATGAGCACCGACTCTCATTTTCCACTGGTACTGAGAGTTTTCATTCCGCACTTTGATAAAATCCAGCATCTCAATAGCAGCAGAAACAGCTTTTACAGCATGATCTTCGGATTCTTTCGGAAGTCCTCCTCCAACCATATAAGAATCACCGATTGTTTTCAGCTTTTCCAGATCATATTTATCGATTATCGCATCAAAATTTTTAAATATGTCATTTAATTCCCTGACTAGCTTATCGGGGTGCATTTGAGCTGCAATTTTTGTAAAGCTCTGAAAATCGGTAAAAAGCAAGGTTACAGATTTATATTCGCGTGGAGTTATCGTCCCTTTTTCTTTTAATTCTTTAACCACAACACCGGGCAGAATGTTATTTAATAATCTCTCCGATTTAATTTTCTCTTCTTCAAGCTCTCTTGTCCTTTGCTTTAATTGTACATCAATTTTATGTTTATAAATTGCCATCTCGATCGAAGATCTTAAAGTTTTTTCATCGAAAGGTTTTAATATATATCCGAAAGCATCGGAAGTTTTCGCTTTTTGAAGAGTACTTTCATCTGCCAAAGCAGTAAGATAAACAACCGGGATATCATATTTCTTCTGGATTATTTTTGCTGCATCTATGCCGGTTAAATCTCCATAAAGCATTATATCCATTAAGATTAAGTCGGGTTTTAATTCACCCGATTTTTCAATTACCGACGAAGCAGAATCTACAGCACCTAAAACATGGTAACCGAGATTTTCAAGAGTTAACATTATATCTTTTGCAATTATTTTCTCATCTTCCGCAACCAGTATGCTGATCTCATCTTTCATCAATTAACCTATTAAGATAATCCTATAAATTCCGATAATAGATATGAAATATAAATATATACTAATTAATTTTAAAAAAATTAATAACTCTTGAATATATTATAATGATTTTTTTACATTTTAATTTAATACTCTGTATAAGAATATATCGGAATTTTTATTAAATATTTTTAATATGAATTTTACCATTTAAAAGCGTTTCATTTATTTTTCTTTTTGAATACTAAAATTTATATATTTAAATAGTTAAAAAAATATACCAATATTTTTAAAACATTCTTTTCAATAGAAGTTAAATGCAAAACCAAAAAAATGAATTCCTGGGAAAATTAAATAATTTAACCGGGAAGCTTAGTGAAGGTTCTAAGGAATTTGTATATAAGCTGTCTGAATACCTTGCAGAAGAATTTAATTTAGAAAGTGTTGTTGTATTCAAAATTCTAAATGATAAGAGTTTAAAGCTGCTCGGAAAATCTTCAAATGCAAAGAAAAGTTATAACCCGGTTACAAACTACCAGTGCAAAAAATGCACTTCTCTTCTTTCCCGGTCAAGTTCCATAATATTTGATAAGCACCTCGATTGTGAAGTTCCTGCTTCAGATTCCGATCATAACGGAAGCAGCCTGGTATTAAAATTACCCGGTGAAAAGCACATCCTGGTAAAAATCAGTCAATCTTCCCCGCTTGTTAATATTGAAGAGCAAGCTGATGAAATAGGAAAATTCATCAGCAATTATTTGATTTTATGGTTCAACAATATTAATTCGGGAAGCACTTATATAGCGAATGTCATTACAAATATTGCACACGAACTTAGAACTCCTACAAATAGCATAATGGGTTTTGCTTCGCTGCTTAATGAAGATACATTATCCCCTTCTCAGGCTGAATATGTAGTTACCTTGAAAGAGAATGCCTTTAATCATTTATCGCTGATTAATGATCTGATTGATCTTGCAAAAGTTGAATCGGGTAATTCAAAAGAATTATATACAAATGTAAATTTAAGATCGTTTATAGATGAAATATTAAGGTTATTTAAGGATAAGGCATTAAACAAAAATATAGATTTTCTTCTGAACATCGAAAAAGATGTGCCTGAAAATATCAAGCTTGATTCACAAAAAATCAGGTTTATCTTTATTAGCTTAATAACATACTCACTGCGTTTAACTGAAAAAGGCAGAATAACTATATCTATATCCTCTTCTTCTCCAAATAAATTAAGCATAAAAATATCGGATACAAGCAACGGACTGTCTCAAAAGCAGATAAAAGAGATCTTTAATCCGTTTTCTTTATCTGATTTGGGTAATAACAAAATCGGCAGCTCATCGGGTTTAAGCTTAACCCTTTCAAAAAAATATGTCGAATCCTTAAACGGGGAAATTGAAGTTTCAAGTTCAATTGGAAAAGGTACAAACTACTATATAACAATTGGAATTGAAAATCTCAACACTATAGAAGATAAAATAAGTGAGCTTCCCAAACCCGGATCCAAAAACAGGGTGCTTGTTGTTGAAGATGATTATGCTACTTCAAAATTATTAAGCAATTATTTATCAAAGTGGGGATATGATCCGGTTGTAGTCAATTCAGCTTCTCAAGCGCTCAAATCAATTGAAAAAGAAGTTTTCCTTGCAGTTTTAATGGATATTGTTTTACCTGATGCAAATGGTTTTGAATTATTAAAAAATATTAGGGAACATAAAAATTGTAAAAATACACCTGTAATAGTCTGCTCTGTTGAAGCCGAACAGCAGAAAGCCTTTTTAATGGGTGCGGTCGAATACTTCGTAAAACCAATTAAATATAAATACCTGGTCGAAGTGCTTCAAAATTATAAGCTCAAAAGAGAGTCCAATATTTTAATTGTTGATGATGATGTTCCTACTCTCAACCTTGTTAAAGAGGTTGTTGAACAGGCTGGCTACAATGCTGTTGCAGAGTCCCATTCCGGGAAAGTAAATGATATGATCGAAAATATGAAGCTTGATCTTGCAATTATTGATCTTGATATGCCTGAAATTAACGGGTATGATTTAATTAAACAGATTAAATCCAAACCGAGTTTTGCAAGACTACCTATTATAATTTATACCGGTAAAGAAAATTACAAAGAAGATTTGAAAAAGATAGACGGATTATTTGAAGACCTTCTTGAAAAGAATAGTACAAATATCGAAAATCTGTCGGGTATGATAAAGCAGATGATCAACCAATATGATGAACCGACCTCCGTCGAAAAGCTGAAAGACGAACCAAACGTAGTAAAGATATTATTAGTAGAGGACTATAAGCATTCTCAAATTATAGTTACCCGTCTCCTTAAAAAGAACGGCTTCGAGCATATTGTTGTAGTTGAAAACGGTGTAGAAGCACTGGATAAAGTTAAAGAACAAAAATTTGATCTGATATTGATGGACATGCAGATGCCCATTATGAATGGTTTTGAAGCTACTGAAAAAATCCGGCAATTAACCGAATACAAGGATACCCCGATTATTGCTCTAACAGCTTTTGCTATGAAAGGCGACCGGGAAAAATGCCTCGATGCGGGTGCAACAGATTATATACCGAAACCAATTGACAGCCAGGAATTTATCGAAAAAGTTAAGTATTATACTGAAAGCAGGGTCACCGTTTAATTTCCGTAAATCAAAGCTTGTAATATCTTTTACCCTCCTTATTTTATTCATTTGTTTTAAATTATTAACTTAGTTTTTTTATTTTTTAATTTAATTACCATAATTAGAAAATTTTTTCACCGAAGGCTTGAAACCAGAAGCTTATCTAACTTTGGTTGAAATTCGTCTCCGGCAAAAATTTTAATTTTTAGTCTATATTTTTTAATTGCTTATGATTAACGGGAAAGTAAGAGTCCGGTTTGCGCCAAGTCCTACAGGATACCTGCATATAGGCGGATTGCGTACTGCATTGTACAATTACCTTTTTGCCAAACATAATAATGGTGAATTTATACTGCGAATTGAAGATACCGATAGAAACAGGTATGTCGAAGGAGCAGTGGAGAATCTATTATCAACAATGGACTGGGCCGGTTTAACTTTTGACGAAGGTCCGGGGAAAGATGGAAATTACGGACCTTATCTTCAATCTCAAAGGCTTAAGATTTATAAAGAGAATATCCGCACTCTTTTAGAAAATAAAAATGCTTACCACTGTTTCTGCTCCCCGGAAAGGCTGAAAGAATTGCGGGATGAACAGCAGAAGAAAGGTTTGCAGCCGATGTACGATAAACATTGTCTGCATCTTTCGGAAGAAGATATAAATGTAAAATTAAACTCAAACATTCCTTACGTAATAAGATTAAATGTTGAACCGGGCAAGTTAATTAAAATCGCAGATGTAATTCGTGGAGAAGTAGAAATAGACAGCAGTATAGTTGATGACCAGGTATTAATAAAAAGCGACGGGTACCCGACCTACCACCTGGCAAATGTTATCGATGATCATCTTATGAAAATTACCCATGTTATTAGAGGTGAAGAATGGCTTTCCTCCACTCCGAAGCATATTTTATTGTATGATTATTTTGACTGGGAGAAACCTGTATTTGCACATCTCCCCCTTTTGCTGAATCCTGACAGATCAAAACTAAGCAAAAGACAGGGTGATGTTGCAGTTGAAGATTATCGAGCCAAAGGTTATTTAAAAGAAGCTCTTATTAATTTTGTTGCATTGCTGGGCTGGAATGCAGGTGATGATAAGGAATTCTATTATATGGATCAATTAATCGAAAAATTTACACTCGAACAGGTGAATAAATCAGGAGCAATATTTAATCTCGAAAAGCTTAACTGGTTAAATGAAGTCCATATTCGTAATAAGCCGAATGAAGAAATCTTACATATGCTTAAAGAAGAACTGGCTGAATCGAAGTATAAAACATTATCGATTAATGATGGCTATTTATTAAAAATAATTGGATCAATGAAAGAAAGAGTCTCTTTCATAAAAGATTTTATAGAAAAATGCCCCTATTATTACGAGCCGCCTCAGGAATATGATATTGCCGTTATTAAAAAAAGATGGAAGAAAGATACTCATGAACAGCTTATTAAATTGAAGGAAGAATTCAATAATTTAGAAAATCCGGCTAAAGATGATTATGAAAAAATCCTGAAAAAAACTGCTGATGATCTTGGAATCGGCAGCGGCAGATTAATACATCCTTTGCGTCTTGCAGTCTCCGGTTTAGGATCTGGTCCCGGAGTTTTTGATATTGTTGATGCTATTGGAAAAGAGGAAACAATTCGCAGAATAGAAAAAGCCTTAAATGTCATTAATACTCCGGATTCAGAATCGCATAATTAATATAAAATACATATTTTTAATATTCATTTTTATCAATTTGTTTCAAAAGAATGTCAAAAGTTGAAGATAACAATATAGGTTCTAAAATCATCAAAGAAGATGAGCCGTCGAATTTTATTCGTGATATTATTAATGAAGATTTGAAGACGAATAAGTATAAAGGGAAAATAAAAACACGCTTCCCCCCCGAACCAAATGGCTATTTGCATATTGGCCATGCAAAATCAATATGCTTAAACTTCGGGATAGCTGAAGATTACAATGGCTCTTGTAATTTAAGATTTGACGATACAAACCCGTCTAAAGAAGAAATAGAATATGTAAATTCAATAAAAGAAGATATTAAATGGCTTGGCTTTGATTGGGAAAATAGAGAATTCTATGCATCCGATTATTTTGAACAGTTATATGAATTTGCAGTTAAGCTGATAAAAAAAGGAAAGGCTTATGTTGATTCGTCAAGCCTTGAAGAGATTAAAGATTACCGCGGAACCCCAACCCAGCCCGGCAAAGAAAGCCCTTACAGGAATAGGACTATCGAAGAAAATCTCGATTTGTTTGCAAGGATGAAAAATGGTGAATTTAAAGACGGCGAATATGTTTTACGGGCAAAAATTGATATGTCTTCTCCGAATATGAACTTGCGTGATCCTATTATGTACCGGATAAGGCATGCGGTTCATCATCGCACAGGATCAAAGTGGTGCATTTATCCAATGTACGACTGGGCGCATGGCCAGTCCGATTCTATTGAAGGCATTACTCATTCAATATGTACTCTGGAATTTGAAAATCACCGTCCTTTGTATGATTGGTTTTTGGATGAACTTGAAATCTTTCATCCAAGACAAATCGAGTTTGCGAGGCTGAATTTAAATTATACTGTAGTGAGTAAAAGGAAGCTCCTCCAGCTTGTTGAAGAAGGTTTCGTCAGCGGATGGAATGATCCGAGAATGCCTACACTTTCAGCATTAAGAAGAAGAGGATATACTCCCGGATCAATAAGAAATTTTGCCGAAAAGGTCGGGGTAGCCAAAAGAGATAATACAATAGATATTGCTTTGCTTGAACATAGCATAAGGGAGGATTTGAACAGGAATGCAATGCGGGTCATGGGTGTATTGAAGCCTTTAAAATTAGTTATTGATAATTATCCTGATAATCAAACCGAGGAGCTTGAGGCTATTAATAATCCTGAAGATTCATCTTCGGGAACGAGGAAAATTTCTTTTTCAAAAGAGCTTTTTATTGAACAGGATGATTTTTTGGAAAATCCTCCTAAAAAATATTTTAGATTGTTCCCGGGCAATGAGGTTAGGCTCCGTTATGCTTATATAATAAAATGCACTGGTTTCAAAAAAGATGATAGTACCGGTGAAATAAAAGAAATACATTGTACATATTATCCGGAAACAAAAAGCGGTTCGGATAAAAGCGGTAAAAGAGTAAAAGGTACAATTCACTGGGTTTCTGCCGATAATTCAATTAATGCTGAAGTCAGATTATATGACAGGCTGTTTACTGTTGAAGATCCTGAAGAGGATAAAGAGAAAGATTTTAAAGAGTTTTTGAACCCTAATTCGTTATTGGTTTTGAAAGACTGCAAAATAGAAAAGAGCCTTGAATCGGCGTCTCCAGGAAGCCGGTATCAATTTGAAAGACAGGGCTACTTCTGTGTCGATAGTTTGGATTCACAGAAAGGGAAATTAGTTTTTAATAGAATTGTCCCCTTGCGTGATACATGGGCAAAAATCGCCGGTAAATAATTAAATTTTATTTATTAAATAGTTATCTTTGACATCTTCTTTTGTGCCGAAGTGGCGGAATTGGTAGACGCGCTGGACTCAAAATCCAGTATGGCTCACACCATGTGCCGGTTCGAGTCCGGCCTTCGGTACTATGTTTACTGTGTATGCAGTCAAAGTATTCTTTATAATTTCTTTATGTTGATATACTGGAGCCAGAGGGTAAGTAAAATCAACTAAAAGTTTTGCCCCCAAATTCCTCAAATCTGCTTCCGGTAAAAGATTCTTAAATTCATCTCGGTTTAAATAATCTTATATTTTAATAAAAGGTCTGGTATGATAAAGTTCTTCATACCAGTTTAAGAATAAATTAAAAGCGCTCCCCTGTTTTCAATTTATTTGATAGGATTTAATGCAGAAGAATGCAAAATTATAACATCGATAGAAGTTAATAACTTCATTTTGTAGGAATAAAATTAAAATATTATTTACCTTAGCTAATAAAATTTGAAGGAAATTCCGGTCTTCTAATATTCAGGCAGCTCGAATAAATCATTTTTATTGGCTTTCCCGAGCTTTGTTCTTAAATATTTCCCGTTTGGTCCTTCGACTAATTCGACTTTAGTAAGTTTTCCGTTTCTCCATTCTACATAATATTGAAACTTCAATACTTCAATATCACTAATTATATCGGATAAATATCTCGGTGACCAATATGAACCCATATTACACAAAGCAACTATATCTCCCTCCTTGTTTTTCTTTATTTTGGTCACTTTTCTTTCAATCATATACATCTCCTGAAATAATACTCCTCCAAAAAATATTCAACTCATAAGAAAAAAAAATCAGTATGATTACCTATATATTTAAGAGAATTTTAATAAAAATGATAAAATCATCAAAATTCCAATATTTCGTATAGGTACAATTACTGATTTATTTTTTTCAGCAAATGAATATGTTATGTTTAATATGAAAATAAAATTGGAGGAATTTTGAAAACCAATAATTTGCGCGAGCAGGTTAAGGAATTATTGCAGGATTCTGTAAATGTACAGGAATACCAGGATAAATTTTACTTTGTTAAAAATCTGAAAACACTCCTGCCTGAGATATCAGAAGATAAAATCTATAAAGCTGTAGAAATTACAAATTTAAGTCTTAAACCGCCTAGAAAAAAGAAAGAATATGTAGATTTATTAATCCAGAAATTATTAAATTTTAATGCCGGTTTAAGAAAAAATGATATCTAATGATAAAAGATCTTAAAGATTATGTTAATTTAATATTCAGCTTAAATAACCCCATAATATATTCCGTCTTTTTAATTTTCTTTTTTCTCCTTATTGTTTATATTTTTTATAAATATATTTTTTTTCCGGTACAGAAAAAACATATCGAAGAAAAAAAAGAGTATGAATTAAAAAATGCCCGCCTGATGGCGCTGTTCGCTGAACTTGATCCTGCCCCGGTTGTTAGAATAGACATTAATGCAAAAATTATCCACGCTAATGATGCTGCAATTGAATTAAATAATAATGAAACGATTATAGGCAAGAATGCAGTTGAATTTTTTCCGCAGCTGACCGAACATCCTTCAATATTAATAAAAGAAAATAAATCTTTTCAATTTTTTTTTAACACCGGCAACAGGTATTATGATGTCTGGTTTAAAGGAATTGCAAATCTCGGAATAGCACAATTATATTTCAATGATATTACCGAAAGAAATATTTTTGAAAAAGAATTAATCAATTCCAAGAAGAAGCTCCAGGAATTGTCAAACCATTTGCAGGATAAAGTGGAGGAAGAAAGACAAAGAATTGCAAGGGAATTACATGATTCGGTAGGACAAAATTTATTATTTATTAAGCTGATGCTCCAAAATCCAAGACATAAGCAGGTACTTATCGAGAACGAAGATAATACGAAGGTTATTTCTGCACTGGAAAAAAGCATTACAGAACTAAAGCGTATTTTATTTGATTTAAAGCCCAGAATTCTTGAAGAGGCTGGTTTGAATGCTGCAATTTCATCGCTTTGTACAAATGTTTCAACCGAAAGCGGAATTAAGGGAGATGTGGATTTTGTCGGTAAAGAAGAAAGATTTAATAACAAGCTGGAAGTATGTATATACCGGATTATCCAGGAAGGTCTTTCTAACATTGTAAAGCATTCAAAAGCAGAAAATTTTAATGTTTTATTAATCAATGATCCGGACTCCGTCAGACTTATGATATCAGATGACGGTATCGGGTTTTTAGAAAATAATAATAACTCTATTTCGCATTTCGGTTTAATGAATATGAAGGAAAGAGTTGAAAATTTTAGAGGACAATTTAAAATTGAATCGACAATTAATAAAGGTTCTTTACTAATAGCAGAAATCCCAAAGAATTAATAATGAATACTAATAAATATATCCGCGTATTATTGGCAGACGATCATACATTGTTTAGAAATGGAATTATAAGTCTTCTTGAAGCTGAAAAAGATATCTATGTTGTCGGCGAAGTAGATAACGGAAATGATTTAGCTGAAAAGTATTTTGAAATAAAGCCCGACCTTGTTTTAGTAGATATATCGATGCCCGGAAAATCAGGACTTGAAGCTGCTAAAGAAATAAGACAGAGAGACCACAAGGCAAAGCTGCTTTTTCTTTCGATGCATGAAGAGGATGAATATATTTATAATTGTTTGAAAGTCGGGGGAATGGGATTAATAAATAAAAATATAACAAAAGGTGAATTGGTTCTTGCTATAAGAAAAGTATTTGAAGGTACAAGCTATTTTAGAAACAACCTGAATGAAGAACAAATAAATCATATTTATAATAAATATGACCGTTCTTCCTATAAAAGACCTACTTTTCTAAAAGACTCCCTTACCGCCAGGGAAAAGAATGTTCTTAAATTCATCGGGAAGGGACTTACCAGTAATGAAATTGCTCAACAATTAAATATCAGCAAACGGACTGTCGATTCATTCAGATCCAGCATCATGCAGAAGTTAAATATTAAAAACTTACCTGAATTAATTAAATATGCAATTGGTTATTTGAACGATATTTGAAAACCCCGGTTTAACTATTATATCTTTTAATACATGGTCCAACTGCAAAATAGGAGATAAACTAATAGTTGTTTAGTTATGTTACGCATCGGTCTTAATCATTAATCATTATAATACTTCCTCATAATCGTGATAAAAATCAAGTAAGATTAAGAATGATAGCAAGATTAAGAATTTTCTGTTAGCATGAGTTATTAAATTTTTATAGGTAATTGTACCCAGACCCTAGGTATAATTACTGATTCATTTAACCTTCGAATAATGTATGTTAAAATACCATTCATAATCGGAGGTTAAAATGAAAACTTCTTCAAAGGTATTTTTTTTATTTTTATTTTTTTGCTGCTGTTATTTTATAAATGCACAAACCATCGGGGTGATTTACACTAAGCCGGAAGCAGATCAAAAATTTGGTCCTGTGTTAAACTCAGTGAAAGTAAGCAATAGCCAGCTTGAAGATTGGTTAAATAAATCGGGTAATTATTTATTATTTAAAATTGATGGAAGAAATTTGTATATTTTGGCTGAAGGCAGGAAACCTTTATTTCCCGATAGTTTATTAGTTCAGCCTGAAGAAGTATATAAATTAGTTAGTGTTTCAAAAATAAAGGAATTAATTAATAAAGGACAAAACCAACAGACTTTCTTTGAAGAGAGGCAAAATGTTTTTTCAATCAGCAATGGTGATTATACTCTCGAGGAAATCGTTAATTGTCCCCCATTTTGTAATTAATAAATGACGATTCCATATTTACTTTTTTTTATCAGCATTCTTATATGGTTTTTTCCCCCTTTCCGTCAGTATAAAACTGAATATTTTTTATTTTTCTTGATTTTAGCAGTTGCCGACCCGGTAGGTGCACTTTTAAATATCTTCTTAGCCGTTAAGCCTATTCATGAAAACCTTGTTGTTACTTTTCTTCTGATCATTGCTTTAATTGATGGCAAACAGCTTAAAAAAAACTGGATTATTGTTATCCTTTCTTTTTTGATTCTTTTGGCTGCAATGTTGAATCTTCCCCTCATAGATTCATACGGAATCAAAATTTTGTTAAGTTCAATTATTCTCTTTATTATTTTGAAGAACTCTCTGCTCTATTTTAATAAGAACCAGACGGTCAATTTATTCTTTTTAATCTTTATTCTTTATGAAATTACCATAATAATTAAATATATATATACAGCATCCAGAACTCACACCGGGATCATATATTTTTATACCACTTCATTTTTCGAACTTTTTATAGGAATATACTTTTGCTTTTTCAATAAGGAAAACAGCCCGAAGTTTAGATTAATTAAAGAACATATCTAAAGCCTATTTTTATTTTTTAATCAAAATCATTCTTTAATTGCAATTCTTTCCAGCCTGGGAATTGCCTTAATAATTGTATGCGGAATATTTATTTTTTCTTTCTCTTCAAGGAGATGAATTAATTCAAATGCATTTGCTACGCCATCGCCCTGAGGGTGATTATTCATAATCACATAAACTTCTTTCACACTTCCCTGGACCGCTTTTATCTTTTGTTCTATTTCGACTAATTCACCCGGTGAATAAAGATATTTATATCTTTCACTCTGTTCTTCATATGTCTGTTTTTTACCAAAATTATTTATCGATTTTTTCCATGCTTCACTGTTCCTTCCATGAAATCGGATGTATAACTTATCATTTGTAATTACCGGTTCAAATGGAATTGCTTCCCCGATTTGCGGCTGGTCTATGGTGCAGAATGTAATATTCAGCCTGCTGAAAAATTCCATTGCTTTTTTATTCAGCCAGGATTTATGCCGGACTTCAACAAACAAATTATAATTCTGAAAAATATCCCTGAGTCTATTCAGGTGAGCTATTGATGGTGCATCAAAAGAGAATGAATATGGAAATTGGATCAGCAGGCCGCCAAGTCTTTCAGCTCTCGATAATATATCAAGATTAAAAGCTACTCCTTTTATTTTCTCTTCATCGAAATCTTTTTTATGCGTAAAATCCTGGTGCAGCTTTAAAGTGAATAGGAAGTCATCAACATCTTCTATTTTCCTTAGCCAGCCGCTTACAATTTTGGGATTTAAATATGCATAGTAAGTAGCATTTACTTCAACACAATTAAAATAATGGGAATAGAACTGGAGCCAGTCAAATTCGCCGGTTTGATTTTTAGGATAGAAAACGGGCACCCAGTCTTTATACGACCAGCCTGCTGTGCCCACATAAAATTTAGGCATCTGATAATCCCCTTTCCGGGTTATTTAATTAAAATTCAAAAATCAAATATCCTTGTTCCTTCTTCTTAAACCGGCTTATTACTGTTTTGTTCAATCTTTAATTTCAGAATAAACGAATTATGATCTAAGATTGCCGCCGCTTTCTTAAAAAAACTGATTCAACTGGAATTCCCCCTGATCCTCGCAATAGTATCTCTTAAAACTCCAAGAGAACGCTGGCTTAGAAGATCAATTTTTACTAACCCGAGATCTTCCACTCCATACATATCCGGCTGTGTAATTATAAGTCCGATACCTTTATTTTTCGCATATTCAAGAGCGACGTAATTTGTTATAGGTTTCGGTGCAATTACAATTCCGCCGGGATGTATGCTGAGGTGCCGCGGAAAATTTGCTAACTTTGCCGCTATATTAACAATTGTCTTCCAGGGTTCATCATCTAACTTAAGGGATTTTGCTTCGGGAAAAAGCTCCGGAACGTCAGGCAGGTTTCTTGCATCGGTCCATGGAATAAATTTGCTCTTCTTCGTTATTTCCGCATCCGGAATTCCGAATACTTTTGCTACTTCCCTGAAAGCCGAACGGGCTCTAAAAGTCACGTGTGTCGAAATCATTGCAACTTTATTATAACCGTATTTTTCAAAAACATATTTAATTATTTCATCCCTTTCTTTCCAGCTGAAATCAATATCAATGTCGGGAGGCGATGAACGGCTCCTGTTTAAGAATCTTTCAAAAAATAAATTATGTTCAATCGGATCAATATCCGTAAAACCCAGGCAATAAGAAACGATACTATTGGCGGCAGAGCCTCTGCCGATATGCATCATTCCCCTTTTTTTTGCTTCCCGTAAAATATCCCATACAACCAGGAAATAATCGGTAAGCTCCATGTAAAAAATAACTTCCAGTTCGCTGTTTAACCTGTCTGCGGCTTTGGAATTCCCTTCAGGATATCTCCGGTAAAGCCCTTCGAAAGCAAGATTCCACAAAGTAGTGAATGCATCTATATCATTAAAATTGTTAAAGCTTTCAAATGAAGGGAATTTATATTTTCCGATTTCCAGGTTCACATTACAATTTTCCGCTATAAAATAAGTATTTGCAATTGCTTCCGGGAGATTCTTCCATAGCTGCATTAATTCAGCAGGATCCTTAAAATAATATTCTTCATCAACCGGATTATCAACGGAAATATTTTCGATAGTCCCCCTTTCACTTATAGTTCTTAAAACTTTGTGAAGGATATAATCTTCTTTATTTAAAAAATAAACAGGATTGGATGCTATGCAGGACAATTTATTTAATTTTGCAAATTCATAAAGGCTTCTTGTAATGCTTCCCTTATTTTTTACGGCGATTAATTCGGCAAAAATATTTTTCCTTCCGTTTCCATTTAAAGGAATATTCCTCAACAGTTCAAGAGATGAAGTTATTATAAAGAGATTAGGGAAATCATTCTGCAGAAGCTTTATTAAAGAAAAATTATCTTCTGCAGAAGGCATCGATTCCCGCAATTTTCTTGAAGTGATTATCTTGCAGAGATCAGCGTAACCTTCCTGGTTCTTTGCGATGAACAGTGCATAGATTTTTTTATCTGCCGGGTCATCGATATATGCGCCGAGAAGCGGTTTTATTTTTGCCCCGGCAGCTTTCTTACCAAATTCTATCAAACCGTACATCCCGTTTGTATCGGTTAAGGCAACAGCGGGAAGGGAAAAATTTTTTGACTTCTCTATTAAATCTTCTACGGGAACTGCTCCCTCCATTAAAGAATAATATGAATGAACATGCATTGGGATCATAATCAGCCCGTGTAAGCCCTTGCTAATTGTTCGGTATTAATTTTTGACATGTAAAGTTCTTTCTCGGTAAAGCCTTCATCATCGGGAGTATAATAATCTTCCGCGCTGTCTTTTTGAATTGATGATTTCAGATCAAGGTAGTAGAGCAGATCAAGCTTTTCTACTATAACATTATTCCCTTCTTCCGTATCAGCTTTTCCTTCTATTAAATAGGGACCGAAGGAGAGGGTCTTTTCCGCAATGCTCTTATAAACATTTGGAAAGATAACAGCTTCAAAAGTGCCCGTTAAATCTTCAAGCGAAAGGAATTTCATTATGCTGCCGTTTTTGGTCCTGATCCTTTTGGAAGTCATATACCAGCCGATCAATTTTACTTTCCTGCCGCGGTATTTATTTAATTCATTTGCATTTATTATATGCCTGCCGGAAATATTTTTCCGGAAAAAATATAAAGGATGTTTTGTCACCATGTAGCCCAGGATTTCAAACTCCTGTTTACACTTTTGTGAAATAGTGTAATCCTTGCCGGTTTTCACTTCCTCTTCAATTTTAAAGGATTCATAAATGAAAAGATCATTATAATTTTCATCTAAAATTTTTCTTTTGTGTATATAAACCGAAAGGAGCCTGAGAAGCGTCGGGCGTGTTTCGCTGAAACAATCCATCGCGCCGCATTTAATGAGTGTCGCAGTTTCTTCTTCTCCCAGTTTAGTACGTACCAGGAAATCGGCTAAAGAGACATAGTTCCCGTTTTCATTTCTTTCTTCCGTAATTATTTCCGCCGATTGATGCGGAAGGTTTTTTACTGCCATAAACCCTATATATATTATTCTCCCCTCTCCCTTATAATCATAATCGCTGTGATTAACAGAAGGGAGCTTTACATCGAGCCCCAGTCTTTTACACTCCCAGATATAAACTGCAGAAGAGTAGAATCCCCCGCCGTTAGAGAGGACGGCAGCCATAAACTCTGCAGGGTAATGCGCTTTTAAAAAAGCTACCTGGAATGAAAGCAGGGCAAAAGAGGCGCTGTGCGCCTTGCAGAAGCTGTACCCTGAAAACGAACTTATCTGCCTCCATAATTCCACTGCAATTTTTTTATCCAATCCTTTCCTTTCACAAGACGAAAAGAACCTGTTACGCAATAATTCCATCGCTTCATCCGACCTGGTTTTTCCCGACATAGCCCTGCGCAAAAGGTCCCCCTCTTCAAGCGATAAACCAACAATAAAATGTATAACCTTAATTACATCTTCCTGGAAAACCATTACGCCGTATGTTTCTCCCAGGTATAATTCCATTTCATTCAGTAAATATTTTCTGCGGGCAGGATCTTTGTGCCTCGCAATAAACTCCTGCATCATTCCCGATTCTGCTACCCCGGGTCTTATTATTGAACTTGCTGTCACAAGCATTTCAAAGGTGTCAACATCCAGCCTTTTTAATAATGAACGCATCCCCGGGCTTTCAATATAAAAACATCCTATTGTTTCACCATTACGGATTATATCCAGGGTCGCCGGATCTTTGAATAACATCCGGTAATCAAAAATATCAAAAGGTATTTGAGATTTTTTTCTCGGAATATCCGGGTAAAGATGTATTAAATTATTCCTCTGCGGAAGAGAGTAGCTTGTTAAATCTATTAGCTGCGGGTTCATAACTGCTTCAAAAATATAGTGAACACTTGTACACTAGTATATTTAAAATAGATTTAAAAAACAAGTGTAAAAGGGATAGAGACGTGAGAAAGGACGCATGGGATCCTTGGAAGATTGGAAGTTTGGAATATCGAATATTGGGAGCTATCTCTCTATTACATTACTCCATTACTCCGTCATTCCATTATTCCACTTTCTATTCAAAGTTTATTACAGAACACATGGAAGATTTTTTCAAATATTTCTTCCTTGAATTACAAAACTTTTATTCTAAATTAATAGTTGCACAATTATAATAAAATGCGATGATTGGAAATAGGTTCACACAATTTGTACCGGATAACAGAGGAAAAAGTAAGTTTGAAGATTTACTTAAAATTTTCCTTCAATTATTGACTATTACTTCCGGTGATGTTTCGGAAGCCCTGAACTGGATGAATCAGCTGGATAAAAAATACGGTTTGACGGGGAATGAATACGGTATGGGTAATTTTATTGATGATTTAAAAGATAAGAATTACATTAAAGAAAATGAGGACGGTTCGGTTCTTAATATTACGGCGAAGAGTGAGCAATCCATCAGGAGGCAGTCACTGGAGGAAATATTTGGTAAGTTAAAAAAGTCGGCACGAGGAAATCATAGAACTCCTTATTCAGGTATCGGCGATGAAAAAACTTCGGATCGGCGCGAATATTACTTCGGCGATTCAATGGAGCAGATCGATATGACCGATTCGATCAAGAATGCTCAAATCAATCATGGCATAGATGACTTTAAATTGACCGAAGATGACCTGGAAGTTGAAGAACGTGATTTTAAAGCTTTAACTTCTACTGTTCTTATGATAGATATTTCTCACTCGATGATACTTTACGGAGAGGATCGGATAACTCCTGCAAAAAAAGTTGCAATGGCTCTATCGGAATTAATTACAATCAAGTACCCGAAAGATACACTTGATATAATTGTATTCGGGAATGATTCATGGCCGATAGAAATTAAAGACCTCCCCTATTTACAGGTCGGCCCATACCATACAAATACTGTTGCAGGTTTGGAATTATCGATTGATATTTTAAGACGGAGAAAGACAAGCAATAAACAAATTTTTATGATTACCGATGGTAAACCTACCTGCTTAAAAGAAGGGCTTAAATATTATAAGAATAGTTTCGGCCTCGATAGAAAAATTGTAAATAAAACACTGGATCAAGCAGCAAAATGCAGAAAGCTGGGAATTCCTATTACTACCTTTATGATTGCTAGAGACCCGTATCTTCAGCAGTTTGTCAGGGAATTTACCAAGACAAATAACGGCAGAGCTTTTTACAGCAGCCTTTCCGGTTTGGGCGATTATATTTTTGAAGATTATATCCGGAACAGACGCAAACGGGTAAAATAATCTTCTCCCTTTTCTAATCTTTAAGTAATCTTATTTATGAAGTTATATCACATTTAGAATGCAGCTTATTTTATAAGTTGGGAAAACTGGAATTCAGGCAGGTTCAATTTCCTTATTTAACAAATTTTATCATTTTGACAGCGGGAAAAAAATTATGGATATAAATCGATTCATACTTTAGGCGATTTAAAAAACAGCGGATATCAAAGTAAATCTATAAAAGATGAATTAAGAGATAACTTAATCTGTTCTTTGAAAAAAGGATCAAATCCATTCGAGGGAATTATCGGGTATGAAGAAACCGTTATTCCGGATATTCAAACTGCAATTTTATCCAGGCACAATATTATCCTTCTCGGGTTGAGAGGGCAGGCTAAAACAAAAATTGCCAGGCTGCTTATCAATTTACTCGATGAGTATATTCCTATTGTAGCGGGTTCCGAATTAAATGACGATCCTGTTAATCCTTTATCCAGGATTGCAAAAGATTTAATCAAAATACATGGAGATAATACTAAGATAGAGTGGATTCACCGTTCCGAAAGGTATGCCGAGAAGTTAGCTACTCCCGATGTATCTGTTGCAGATTTGATCGGGGATGTAGATCCGATTAAAGCAGCATCTCTTAAGCTTCCTTATTCGGATGAAAGAGTTATTCACTTTGGTCTTATACCCCGCTCTCACCGTTCAATATTTGTAATAAATGAATTGCCTGATTTGCAGGCAAGGATACAGGTTGCCCTCTTTAATATATTACAGGAAAATGATATACAGATCAGGGGCTTTAAAATAAGACTTCCGCTTGATATCCAGTTTGTATTTACCGCAAACCCGGAAGATTATACAAACCGCGGTTCAATTGTAACTCCTTTAAAAGATCGTATAGACAGCCAGATATTAACGCATTATCCTAAATCAGTTACAATCTCACGGGAGATAACAAAGCAGGAATCTTTGCTTGCAAAGGAGCAGAAGGAATCAATAAAAGAGAGTGAATTATTAAATGATTTAATTGAACAAATTGCTTTTGAAGCCAGGCAGAGTGAATATATTGATGCTAAAAGCGGTGTATCCGCAAGATTAACAATCTCTGCTTATGAAAACTTAATAAGCACTGCGGAAAGACGCATGATAATTAATAAAGAGAGTGAAGCTCATCTCAGGATCTCCGATTTATATGGAGTTATTCCCTCAATTACCGGGAAGATTGAGCTTGTTTATGAAGGAGAACAGGAAGGGCCTTCAAAAGTAGCATATATTTTAATTAGTAAAGCAATTAGAGTTTTATTTGAAAATTACTTCCCTTCACCTGATAAAATGAAGAAGAACCAGCAGTCCAATCCTTACCAGGAAATTATTAATTGGTTTAATAAAGGTAATGCCGTTGATATATTGACTAACATCCCTGAGAAGGAATATGAAAAAATTTTGAACGGGGTTTCCGGGTTAAAGGAGATGGTTAAAAAATATCATCCGAAGGTTAACGGGAATTATCAATTATTATTAATGGAATTTGTGCTTCACGGTCTTGCAGAACATTCTATGTTAAGCAAATTCAGGCTCGATATGGGACTTCAATTTAAGGATATGCTCAGCTCTATGTTTTCAACTTCCCCCGGAGAGGAAGAAGACGATTTTGATGCGGATTTGTATAGATAGCGAGAGTTTGTATCTTTAATATTACATTAATGAGTTTGAAATTACTTCTGATTCTTTCTTAAATTTTTGAATTCTCAAGCTTTACTTTACGCCTTCTTTTGGCAGCAAATTCAGGAGCTTCTTTGACTGCTAATCCCAGTATGCCCATTGACCGCCAGAAAGCTTTCAGCCCGGTACGTTTAAGCAGCGCTGGTTCTTTTCCAACAGTCAGGAAAACCATCAGCATCTGGTGTCAATGTTTCCCAGTTGCGGAATAAATGTCCCCAATCGCTTTTAAGCACCTGCGCCATCCTCTTCTTTGCTTTTACCGGGTACCAGAAACTATCATGGTAAACAACACTTGCAATATATGACCAGGGTGCGAGCACTGTTTTAAGTGACCATTCTAGAGGTTTTTTCAGCGGTCCCCAATAAATTTTATGCTGCATACGGGATGCGAAAGTCATCTTTTTGAAAGGACCATTAAAATTCCAGTTGGTCTTTGCCGCTTTCTGATCCCCGACAATTTCAATCTCACGCGGATCTCCGCAGCCTAAACCCATATCATTAGCAAGTCGAATAAATTTTATTGATAAAGGATCTAATCCCATCAATTTGGCTGCTGTGGCATCGATGGCAACCTGGTCTGAGCTGGCTAGAATAATATTTTTTACATAAGGGATCATACATCGTGGTCCGGGCCCGTCTCCTGCGAATGTACCATCCATTACTGCAAATATACCGCGATGGATTTTCTTCTGGATCATCAATAGATCGACTAAGGTTTCATGAATAACAGGATGAGTCCAGTGGCGGCGTTCGTTCAGCAGGCCGCCGAAAGCATTTTTCATTGCGCCGGTAGTCGTTGTAAATATGTGAGTTTTAACTGTCGGCAGATGTATAATGTTTTCCCCGATAAACCTTTTGGGAATACTGAATCCGTTTGGATAAACCTGATTAAGGCATAAAAACTTATCGGCAAGATCACCTACAGCGTCCCGTATATGAATCCATTCCTCCCCCTCATAGAGGTGTATGTTCCTAAGCCCGTGCGCTTCAACAACATTGATCTGCTTATTTTCACGTTCACCGAAATGTGCATCAATAACAACTGTACGATTATGACATGCATGAATCAATCCGGGGTCATAACCATCCTGCTTCATAGCACGTATTGTACCTTCAAGCTGCCATGGCGTAGTTGAACTGCCGGGAAAAAAGAAATGCCATGAAATATTTATCTTTAATGCAGTATCCGCATCCTTTGCAATAACATCCTGGTAACCTGCCAGGTTCATCAAACGATGATAATCCGACAGCACTGTTTTGGGAGATGTATATAGAACCGCAACTTTACTTTTACTCATAAATCAACCTTTGATTGGAATATCATAAAAACTGATCTTTGGAATCAAATTGAGAACCCGGAGACAAAATTTCTTAATTCGCCCAATAAACCACACCTAGTTCAAAAGGATTTATAAGGAGTCTGTGCTTGGGAAGAATTCTTATAGTGAATCCCTTTTGGCCGCTGCTTTGCGATATAATATTCCCTGTATACTGGTAAAACCCGTTAGACTTTTTATACATCTGAATCCATCACTACAGAAGAGCTGAAATTCGGATCATCCTGTTTGTCTATCGGTCCATAATATAACTGAACTTCAACGTCATCCGGAGTTAGATTACCAAGGTCTATTTCTGCTTTAACCGGAAAGTCTTCCCCAACGAAGATTTGTTTCATATTACCGTTTGTAAAAGTATTAAGAACTTTAACCTGAGACCAGCTTTGCCGGATCTTCTCTTTCCAGTCTGCAAGCTCTTTAATAGTACCTTTTTCATAAAGCATAATTCTTCTTTCATAAGCTGACGCATAATACTTCTCAAAATATTCCATAACCATTCTATGAGTATTAAAATAGGGTCCAAGCTTCTTCATTGAGTTTTTAACCATAGAAATCCATCCGCGCGGTAATTTATCTTCTCCTTTAGCATAAAATAAGGGGACGATCTGGCTTTCAAGCGTGGTATAAAACTGTCTTGCTTCAAGCTCATCCTGATAATCCGGATCGGAGTACTCTTCACCATTGCCGATTTTCCAGCCTACTTCGGGATCGAAACCCTCGTCCCACCATCCATCTAAAATGCTGAAATTCAAACCCCCGTTTGCAATGATTTTCATACCGGACGTTCCGCTTGCTTCCAGGGGACGGCGGGGATTATTCAGCCAGATATCGCATCCTTCTACAAGATACCTTGCCACATTCAGATCATAATTCTCAATAAAAACAATTTTTCTCCTAAACCTGTCCTCTTTTGCAATCTGGACTATTTCCTGTATAAGCCGTTTACCTTCATCATCTTTTGGATGAGCCTTTCCTGAAAAGATAAACTGGACAGGGTGCTCTTTACTATTAACTATGTCTGCGAGCCGTTCAATATTTCTAAAGATTAAAGTTGCTCTTTTATAAGTTGCAAATCTTCTCGCGAAACCGATTGTTAAAGCACCCGGGTTCAGTACTTCAGCAGCTTTTTCAATCTCTGCCTGACTCCCCCCTCTGGCAAGAATTTGATTTCTTAATCGAGCCCTTGCAAAAGCAACAAGCCTTTCTCTCCTTCTTTCGTGAGTCCGCCATAATTCTTCATCCGGTATCCTGTCTACTCTTTCCCACAGCTCTTTTAAAGAAGGATTCTCTATCCACTTTTCACCTAAATACTGAACATACAGCTCTTCCATTTCCCTTGAGATATGGGAACGTATATGAATCCCGTTCGTAACATAACCGATAGGAATTTCATTAAACGGAACCCCCCTGTAACCCGACACCCACATTTTCTTTGAAACCGAGCTATGAAGTTTACTTACCCCGTTTACATAGCCCGCTGTATTCATTGCAAGGTGAGCCATATTAAAAACACTTGACTGCTTATCTTTATAAATCGTACCGAGAGAATAAAATTCTTCTCCTGTAATTTTCAGCTCATCTCTATAATATGAACCTAAGTATTTTTCAACCAGCTCATTAGAAAAAACATCAATACCTGCAGGAACGGGAGTGTGAGTAGTAAATATATTGGAATAGTAGCCGATTTCTTTTGCTTCCTTATAATTTAAACCGGTCTGCTGGATTAAAAGTCTCATCCGCTCAAGAGAAAGGAATGCAGAATGCCCTTCGTTCATGTGGCATACCATTGGTTTAATACCTATTGCATGAAGAGTTCTTATTCCGCCGATCCCAAGGATTATTTCCTGCTGAATTCTTGTTTCAACATTACCGCCGTATAATGTTTCGGTTATTTTCCTATCAGCTTCTGAATTTACCTGGATATTGGTGTCGAGAAGGTAAAGAGGTACTCTTCCAACCTGTATCTTCCAGACCTGGAAAAATACCTCCCGGTTGGAAAAAGAAACTGATATGATTAAAGGTTCACCCTCTTTATTTAATACACGCTGCATCGGAAGATTATCAAAATCATTTATCTCATATCTTTCAAGCTGCCAGCCGTCTGAATTAAGGTATTGCTGGAAGTAGCCGACTTTATATAAAAGCCCGATCCCCATCAATGGAATTCCCAGATCGCTTGAAGCTTTTAAATGATCGCCCGCTAATACACCCAAGCCCCCTGAATAATTCTGCAGGCATTCGGTTAAACCAAATTCGGCAGAGAAATAGGCTATATTAAAAGTATCGGGATTATTATAACTTTTCTGGTACCAGGTTTTTTCTTTCAGATAATCCTGCAGAGAATTATGAACTCTATTTAAATGTGAACGGAAACCATCGTCATGGGAAACATCTTCAAGCCGGTTCTGGCTCATATTTCCAAGCATTATTATGGGGTTATGATTAGTCTCAACCCATAAATCTCTATCGAGCCTTCTGAATAATTCCCTTGCATCCGGATTCCATGACCAGTGCAGGTTGTAAGCAATCTCTCTCAATTTTTCCAGGTTTTTCGGAAGAGATGGTACTACATGATATGTACCTAGAAATTTATACATTACTGCTCCGTAGAATAATTATAATATTGTAAAAGTTGTCTAAATTGCTCAAAAGTAATCTTATAATATAATTATAAAAATCATCTTTATAAAAAATATTTTCCGGAATATAAAGCAATTCATTCTTCACCCAACCTGCATTAATATATCACCTTTAAGAAGAGAAAAGAAAATATCGTCACTGTCTATTTTACCGCAGAGATAACAGAGGAGCTGCAAAAAAAATAACTCTGTTACCTCTGAGTCTTCTCTGTTTACTCTGTGGTTAATTCTTAAAAAGATGAATCGTTTAGCAAGGTGTATTTTACCGCAGAGATAGCAGAGAAAAAATAATAACCTCTGTTACCTCTGAGTCTTCTCTGTTTACTCTGTGGTTAATTCTTAAAAAGGGAATCGTATAAATAACTCTTCCTCAGCGGTTAGTTCTTCCGAAATCAGCGCCTCTTCAACCCTAAATAGTTTTGGAATATTTTGATACTTCTTTTTTATCATCAATATAGGCATCAAACTTCATAGCAATATTTCGTATTAATAATCGTCCCATACCGGTAACTTCAATCTTATTCTCATTTATTTTGATTAAGCCGTCTGCTTCCATATCATCGTAGCTGTTTAATTCTTTTGCAAAATATTCTTGAAAGTCTATACCAAATTTATTTTCTACCGCAGGGAAATTTAATTCGAAGTCACACATCAGCCGCATAATAACAAACCTCCTGATATTATCATCCAGAGTTAAACGGTATCCTTTGGCTGTCGGTAAAATATTATTATCGATAGCATTAAAATATTCATTTTCCGTTTTATAATTTTGAGCAAAAACATCCTTAACCTGGCTTATGCCGGTAATTCCCATAGCAAATAAATCTGTATCAGGATATGTGCTGTATCCCTGGAAGTTCCTGTACATTTTCTTTTCTTTAAGAGCAATAGACAATTCATCATCAGGCTTTGCAAAATGATCCATCCCGATAAATATATATCCTGCTTCAGTTAATTTTTCAATTGTAAGCTGCAGAATATTTAACTTGGTTTCGGCAGAGGGTAAATCTTCCGCATTTATTAATGCCATATGTTTTTTCATCCATGGAACATGCGCATAATTAAAAACAGCTATTCTCTCAGGAGATATTTTTATAATTTTATCTAAAGTCTTTCTAAAAGATTCAAGGCTTTGAAAAGGAAGACCGTACATTAAATCAATATTCATACTAAAAAAGCCAAGCTCCCTGATCCATTCTACAGTCTGGTTCGTTACCTTATCAGGCTGAATTCGGTTTACAGCTTCCTGTACCTTCGTATCAAAATCCTGGACCCCCAGGCTGATCCTGTTAAATCCGTTTTCTCTTAGTGCTGCCAGGTGTTCTCTTGTTAACTCGCGCGGATCTATTTCGCAGCTTACTTCGGCATTATCTTTAAAAGAAAATGTTTTTTGTATGTAAGAGGCGAGTTCATTTATCTCATTGGGAGAAAGATGCGTGGGTGTTCCTCCCCCCCAATGGAGCTGGATCACTTTTTTATTATCAACAGCTTTCTCTTTAATAAAATCAATTTCCCTTTTCAGATAGTCAAGATATTTTTTTATTCTATCCCTGTTCCGTGTAATAATCATATTGCATCCGCAGAAGTAGCAGAGAGTGTCGCAGAAAGGGAGATGAAAATAGAGAGATAGATCCTGAGCAGAATCTTTCCTGCTGATCTCTATTTCATCATAATAATCTTTATAAGTAAAAGAAGGATCAAATTTAAGTGCAGTAGGATAGCTTGTATAGCGGGGACCCGGCACATTATATTTCTTATATTTTTCCATATCAAATGTGAACATAGCAAACCACCTTCTTAATAAATAATAACCGGCACATATATACCAGTCATGTGCCAGACCAGTCATGTGCCAGTCACTTTTGAAGTGACTGGCACATTAACAATGGAGTAAAATAGCGATTTCAAGCCATTATAAAAAGATATTTATTTCTCAACTGTGGGAATAGAAGAGAATAATTTCCAGCCGGTGCAAAAATAATTAATTAAATGTTTACTATTTCATCTATTAAGAAAACTTTATTGATGGTATGTACTTTGCGCATCAATTATAAAAATACAAAACTTTAACATAGCCACAAGCTATTAAAAAAGGGAAAAGATCTATGAAATGGATAGATTCATATAAATCGAAGGTATGTTCAGCTGAAAAAGCTGTTTATTCCATCCAATCTAATAACCGTGTATATGTTCACCCCGGCTGCGCTACACCGGATGTTCTTCTAAATGCAATGTGCAACCTTGAAAAGCGTTTAGAGAATGTTGAAGTAATTCATCTTCTAACTCTCGGCATATCTCCTTATTCTTCTCCTGAAATGGCAGGCAGATTCAGGCACAATGCACTTTTTATTGGTAAGAATGTAAGGGGTGCTATAAATGAAGGAAGAGCCGATTTCACACCGGTTTTTCTCTTTGAAATACCTTATCTTTTTCAGCGTAATGTTTTGCCCGTCGATGTATCTTTAATAAATGTTTCTCCCCCTGATAAATATGGCTACTGCAGCTATGGTGTTGGAGTGGAGTGTACAAAAACTGCTACCGAATGCGCAAAGATTGTTATTGCTCAAATTAATCCAAGCATGCCGAGAACCATGGGCGATACATTTATTCATATTGATAAGATTGATTATTGTGTTGAAGTTGACCATCCGTTGCATGAATATAAGCCTAATGATAAAGATTTATCCGAAGAAGAAAAAGATGTGTATGAAAAGATAGGTATGAACATAGCCTCTTTAATTGAAGACGGTTCAACTCTGCAAATGGGCATCGGCTACATACCAAATGCGGTTTTGCATTATTTAGGGGATAAGGAACATTTAGGTATTCATACAGAAATGTTTTCAGACGGGGTAATAAAATTAATTGAAGACGGGGTAATTACTAACGAGAAAAAGACTTATCATACAGGTAAGCTCTCTTCTTCATTTGTATTGGGAACGCGGAAACTTTTTGATTATATAGATAATGATCCTATCATGGAATTTCATCCTTCACATTATATAAATGATCCTTTCATTATAGCAAGAAATGATAAAATGGTGGCAATAAATTCAGCCATCGAAGTTGACCTGACAGGCCAGGTTTGCGCAGATTCAATAGGACCAAAATTTTACAGCGGTTTCGGCGGCCAGCTTGATTTTATTCGCGGTGCTTCAAGAAGCAAAGGGGGAAAGCCGATCATTGCAATCCCATCTACCGCAAGGAATTCTATCTGCTCAAGAATAGTTCCTCAGCTTTCACAGGGTGCCGGTGTAACAACCACAAGAGGTGATGTCCATTATGTTGTAACAGAATATGGTATAGCCGATCTTTACGGAAAGACTATAAGGCAGAGAGCAAAAGCTCTTATAGATATTGCGCATCCTAAGTTCAGGGAAGAGCTAAGCAATGAACTTTCCGAAATTTATTTAAACAGGCAGATGTCTTAATTTCATCAAAACCCTGGGGTTGTCTAAAATTATGATATAAATTGACAACCGGTTTGCCTGAACTTGTTTGATCCTGATCAAAGTGGAGCACAGGAATGTCATTCTGCTGGAATAATCACAATCAAAGTTAAAGTACTTTATCAGAAATACTTTTACTATTTTAATTATAAGTAGATTTCTCCAAGGACATATCCTTTTTTTTCCGGTAATTATATACTATTTTTACCCTTTACTTGTATATAATTGCTATTTTTTATTTTATAAAAATAAACCTCTTCTCTCCCAGTCTTATGGAAAATTTTGTTAAAATGTCAATATTCCAGGGATTAATTGTTAATAGAAAAGAATTGTTTTAACTTCAAGTTAAATTATAATCAGCATGAATAATGATCTAAAGTTTGACTTCAGTCTTTTTGACGCGATCCCCGATATTTGTTTCCTGTTATCCGAGGATTTCAACATTATTAATGTTAATAAAGCTGCCGAAGAAAAGATCGGATACAAAAACGGGAATTTAATCAACCTTGATTTTCTTAAGCTTGTGGAATCTTCAAATATTGAAAAGACTAAGGCTGCTCTCAGGAACTGCATTTCCGGCAATAAATCTGAAAATCTTTCTATTAAATTATGCTGCAGCGGTGAGCATTTAATTGATGCCAATATTATTGCAGCGCCGTATCAGAAGGATAGTAAGAATATTTTTGTTTTCGTAAAAGATATTACGGAAGAAAAAAATAAGGAGCTTAATCTAAGACGTTTTTATTCAATAGCCAACAACACCGTTAATCCTATACAGGTTACAGACACAAACGGTAAAATGGTCTATGTCAACTCTGCTTTTATAGATGCAAGCGGATATACAGAAGAAGAGCTGATTGGGAAAAACCCGAGTATTTTTTCCAGCGGTAAGCAGTCAAAAAAATTCTGGAAGAAAATGTGGACAACTATCAAATCGGGAAAAGTATGGGTAGGCGAGATTGAGAACCGTAAAAAGAACGGTGAACCCTTCTATACACAGGTGCTTATTTCCCCTTTCCTTGATTCGGATGGAAATATTGCAGGATATTTCGGTATTCACCGTGATCTGCGTGATAAAAAAATGATGGAGAAACAGCTTATCCATACTCAAAAAATGGAAAGCATAGGCATTTTAGCTGCCGGAGTTGCACATGAAGTCGGCAATCCTTTGGCATCCATTTCGGCTTTAGTGCAGGTGGTACAAAGATCTTCGGAAGATGAATTTGCCAAAGAAAAGCTTGAACTGGTAAAAGGGCAGATAAACAGGATCTCAAAAACTATAAGAGACCTGGTTGATTTTTCACGTCCTTCTAATTATGAGCTTAACCTGACCGATATAAATAAAAATATTTATAATGCTGTAGAGATAATCAGGGCAGGTACAAAAATTAAAGATATCAATTTCGTTCTTAATTTAAATAAAGATATTCCGCTTATCCCGCTGATAGAAGATCAGATCCAGCAGGTGTTTGTAAATATTTTAATAAATGCAGTTGATGCAATATCCGAACAGGTTAATAAAAAGATAGAGAAGAAAATTTCAGTATCAACAGATAAGGATGAAGACGATATAATTATTATTTTTGAAGATTCCGGTAAAGGAATCGATGACCAGAATCTCACTAAAATATTTGAGCCTTTCTTTACCACTAAAAGAGAAGGAAAAGGCACAGGCCTCGGATTGTGGATCACCTACGGTATTATCACCAGCTTTCAAGGCACTATAAACGTTGAGAGCATAATTGGTCAGGGTACCAAGTTTATAATCACACTCCCTGTAATATCATAGCTCACTTAACAGTAACTTATCATACTCCTGCTATCTCCCGGTTGAAGACACAAGTTTTCGTAAGCCGCAGGTTTCGGTGAACTACACTTTTTTCTTTTGTCTTTAACCTCTTTTTCGTCTCACTTTAGAAAGTCAGTTCTGGAGAACTGAACTACGGGATACGTTTCAGCTCATATCAATCCAATGCAGCAATGAAGCCGGTAATCGTAATTGTCATTTCGAAGCGAACTCCAAATTGGATGACTCATAGGTGAGCGAGAAATCTTACGTAAGATTTCTCCTCCTTTCAGTCGTCGAAATGACACCATGCTGCAATGACCGCAGCGTACTGTCAGTCTGAGCTTGTCGAAGACTGTCCCGGTGCAGCATTCAATAACGAATCATGCCTCAACCTGCCTAACAAAATGAATATTAAACGTCGGTAGTTAAACATAGCTTACCATGACGGGGTTGTTCTCATTAAAGGAAATGCTCTTCCTCTCGTGAACGGTTTTAACCGTTTTTATTTCGTTGAGACTGCCATGCACGCCTGTCATTTCGATTTATCTGAAGGTAGAGGAACGTATTATCATTTCGATTTATCTACCGAAGGTAGAAGGAATCCAATTTGCTTTCAATGGTATGACTGAGAAA
Source organism: uncultured Bacteroidota bacterium (assembly GCA_963782475.1). Lineage (GTDB taxonomy): Bacteria > Bacteroidota > Ignavibacteria > Ignavibacteriales > Ignavibacteriaceae > CAVQBP01. The sequence continues at coordinate 828,233 of CAWAJW010000015.1, read as the reverse complement.
TCTTGATCGTTGTTCGTAAGATTTCTCCTCCTTTCAGTCGTCGAATGACAAAACGAGCAACACTTTGTCATTTCGATTTATCTGCCGCAGGTAGAAGGAATCCAATTTGCTTTCATAGAGATGACTGAGAAATCTTGATCGCTGATACGCTACAGAAGTGAGGTATTGCATTATGAGGTTCATAGTGTCAGCGTACAATAGTCCCCCTTATCAAAGGGGGCGAGGGGGTTGTCTGTTGAAGACACAAGATACAAGTAAAAAGATACAAGTTTTCGTAAGCGGCAATTAATTTTCCGGGATTGTCATATTTTATCCGCTGACCTCATTTTGCAGTATGCTAACCTCATCTTTTCGTTCCTTCTCCTTATAAATGAGAAGGAAGCAATACCTCATTTTCAACTTGTCTGCCGGCAGACAGATAAAGTTTTTTATTTCATGTTCTGTCAGAAAAAAGGTGATGCTATGATTAGCAATAAAATGTTACTACTTTCAATATTTGCTTATCACTCCAATGCACATACCACCCCTCTACTTTATAAGGAGAGGGGTCGGGGGTGAGGTTTACTTTCAGGATTGACTTATCCCAAAAAAGGTTGACACATTTTAAATAAATTTAATAATATTGATTTCTTTCTTTTTGCTACCCTTTCCTATTTGTGTCAACTTTCTTGGGTCAAAACACTTTCAGATAGGGTAACCTCATTTTGCAGTATGCTAACCTCATCTTTTCGTTCCTTCTCCTTATAAATGAGAAGGAAGCAATACCTCATTTTCAACTTGTCTGCCGGCAGACAGATAAAGCTTTTTATTTCAGGTTCTGTCAGAAAAAAGGTGATGCTATGATTAGCAATAAAATGTTACTACTTTCAATATTTGCTTATCACTCCAATGCACATACCACCCCTCTACTTTATAAGGAGAGGGGTCGGGGGTGAGGTTTACTTTCAGGATTGACTTATCCCAAAAAAGGTTGACACATTTTAAATAAAATTAATAATATTGATTTCTTTCTTTTTGCTACCCTTTCCTATTTGTGTCAACTTTCTTGGGTCAAAACACTTTCAGATAGGGTAACCTCATTTTGCAGTATACTAACCTCATCCTTCTGTTCCTTCTCCTTATAAATGAGAAGGAAGCAATACCTCATTTTCAACTTGTCTGCCGGCAGACAGATAAAGCTTTTTATTTCATGTTCTGTCAGAAAAAAGGTGATGCTATGATTAGCAATAAAATGTTACTACTTTCAATATTTGCTTATCACTCCAATGCACATACCACCCCTCTACTTTATAAGGAGAGGGGTCGGGGGTGAGGTTTACTTTCAGGATTGACTTATCCCAAAAAAGGTTGACACATTTTAAATGAAATTTAATAATATTGATTTCTTTCTTTTTGTTACCCTTTCCTATTTGTGTCAATTTTCTTGGGTAATACAGAATCCAATTTGCTTTCAATGGTATGACCGAGAAATCTTAATCGTTGTAACGCAACAGAAGTGAGGTATTGCATTACGAGGTTCATAGTGTCAGCGTACGGTCTTCGACAAGCTCAGACTGTCAGGGCTCTGCTGGTTGAGCGTATGCAAAAGAAAAAAGTACCGCTTACGAAAACTTGTATCTTTTTACTTTTATCTTGTGTCTTGTAAAAGTATCTTTTTACTTTTATCTTGTGTCTTGTAAAAGTATCTTTTTACTTTTATCTTGTATCTTCAACCGGATCCAACACCACACATCCCTTTCCATACCTCCCTTCTCAATTTCCACTAAACCATGAAAATATTTATTTTTAATCTATTATTAATTATGCGTGCCTATAATGCGGAATGGAATACAAACAGGAGGTAATTTCCTTCTTGACCAGATAAAGATAATAGATCATTTTCCCGGAGAAGGGATGCTGGTGAATATTGAAGAAGAATTCCTTAGTACGGGAGGAGGTCCTTTTAATGTGTTAATGAATCTGGCAAGATTAAAGGTGGGCCTCCCCCTCTATGCTACTGCAGTTCTCGGCAATGATACCCGCGCCGAATATATTTTGAATTGTTTAAAGAATGAAGGGATAGATACAACATCCGTAGTATTAACTTCTAAGCTCCCTACTTCATATACGGATGTATATACTGTTAAAAAGACGGGTCAGCGGACATTTTTTCATAACACAGGCTCAAATGCATCTCTCGGTTTAGAGCAATTTGAAAAGATTAATACTAATGCAAAAATATTCCACCTGGCATATATTCTTATCCTGCATGAGCTGTGCCTGGAAGATACAGAATATAAAGTTGCCGGGGCAAAAGCTCTCTCCCTCTTGCAAAAGAAAGGATACAAAACTTCAATAGATTTAATCTCCGAAGAATCAGACCGTTACCAGAGAATAGTTAAGCCCTGTCTTCCTTTCACAAATTATTTTATTGTAAATGAAATTGAAGCATCAAAAACAACCGGGATCCCCATACGTGATAAAGATAAAAGTATTTATAAGGAAAGGTTAGCTGAAGCAGCTGATTTACTATTTGAATATGGAGTTAATGATATTGTTGTCATACATTATCCCGAAGGAGGTTTTGCTGCTGACAGATCGGGGAGGAGATATTTTATTCCTTCCTATCAAATAAATGAAAAGGATATAAAAGGAATGAATGGTGCCGGCGATTCATTTTGTGCAGGTATTCTTTACGGTATTCATGAAGAGCTGCCGCTGGATAAATGCCTCCAGATCGCTGCAGCAAATGCAAGGTTTAATCTTACGAGCCCAACATGTACCGAAGGAATAGTATCATTTAAAAGAACTGGAAAACTTTATCAGGAATAATCCAGTATAGTCAACGGGCACCCTGTCAGTCTGAGCTTGTCGAAGACTGTCATAGTGCAGAGGTCAGAGGTTAGAAGAGCGGAAGTTAGGAAGATGGGAAGTTTGTTCGTAGCATATTGTCATTTCGATTTATCTGAAGGTGGAAAGACACATTGTCATTTCGAAGGAATCCAATTTGCTTTCATTGGTATGACTGAGAAATCTTAATCGTTGAATGTAAGATTTCTCACAGAGGTCAGAGGTCGGAAGAGCAGAAGTTAGGAAGATGGGAAGGTAGAGATCAACGAACATTCATTCATTCAATCATTCAATCATTCAACAATTCAACAATTCATTCATTCAATTTCAAAAGAATCTTGAAATCTTGATTGTCTAGAGCGGAAGTTTGGAAGATTTGTGAAGTCACCTGTCAGTCTGAGTTTATCGAAGACTGTCCCGCTGCTAAACTCAATAGCGGGTCATATTTCGACAAGCTCAATATGACCACAAAACACCGTCAGCCTGTGTCCGTTCCGTCAGTCTGAGCTTGTCGAAGACTGTCATAGTGCAGAGGTCAGAGGTTAGAAGAGCGGAAGTTAGGAAGATGGGAAGTTTGTTCGTAGCATATTGTCATTTCGATTTATCTGAAGGTGGAAAGACACATTGTCATTTCGAAGGAATCCAATTTGCTTTCATTGGTATGACTGAGAAATCTTAATCGTTGAATGTAAGATTTCTCACAGAGGTCAGAGGTCGGAAGAGCAGAAGTTAGGAAGTTTAGAAGATTGGAAGTTTGGTCGCGGGCACCCTGTCAGTCTGAGCTTGTCGAAGACTGTCATAGTGCAGAGGTCAGAGGTTAGAAGAGCGGAAGTTAGGAAGATGGGAAGGTAGAGATCAACGAACATTCATTCATTCAATCATTCAATCATTCAACAATTCAACAATTCATTCATTCAATTTAAAAGAATCTTGAAATCTTGATTGTCTAGAGCGGAAGTTTGGAAGATTTGTGAAGTCACCTGTCAGTCTGAGTTTATCGAAGACTGTCCCGCTGCTAAACTCAATAGCGGGTCATATTTCGACAAGCTCAATATGACCACAAAACACCGTCAGCCTGTGTCCGTTCCGTCAGTCTGAGCTTGTCGAAGACTGTCATAGTGCACATCTTATAGAATTGAAGTTTGAAAGTCTGGTCGCAGGCGCGCATTGTCAGTCTGAGCTTGTCGAAGACTGTCATGTGTATGTAAATGCAGCGGACCATCCCTACCCAACATGCATGTCGAAGACTGTCAATGAGAAACTTATTACGAAACGGGTCATCCCCCACTTCACTTCCTCCCTCTTTCTTACATCTTAAAAATTCTTTTTGCAATAAAGAGAAAACAAAGCACTTCTTCAATTACGAACATTGGTGTTTATTCCAAAAAGTGAATTTACTGACTCATCATTTCCTGGCATATAAATAGTAATTGAAACTTTGATACCTATATACACATCAATATTATGACCAATGAAAAAAATTCTCCTATATAGTTCAGATTTTGTAATGAGCTTCAGCTTCTTAATGTATTTACAAAACATGTATAATATAACATTAACAACAGATATTAAAGACTTTGAATTGATTTCAAGAAATACTTCCTTCGATATAATTCTGATGGATGCTGAACCGACAGCAGAAACAGAAAGTGTATGTAGAAATATTCAGCATATAACAACTATTCCTGTAATCCTGCTTTACGTATATAGAAATGAATTTAAAGAGTTTGATAAAAAAATCAGAAAATATGTAAAAGCCATTTTTTACAAACCATTTGATATATTGGAAGTAAAGAATACACTCGACCTATTAACCGTTTAATAATTGAAAGGAGGTAAGTTATGTTGAATTTAAAGAATATACTTGTTCCAATCGACCTTTCCGAGAATTCAATCCATAGTTTTACTCTGGGCTGCACTCTTTCAAATCAAAGCGGGGGACTGCTTCACTTAATGCATGTTATTAAACCGAATTATAGTTCGGATTCCCTTGTGGATGAAGATCATCTGCATAAAATTAAAGTAAATAATGTACGGGAAGAATTGAATAAATTTATACATGAGATTCCGCACCCGGCCGCAAATATTACGGAAGTAATAAAGTTCGGGGAACCATTAAAGGAAATTTTAAGTTATTCTGAGAAGAATAATATCGACCTCATCATAATAAATTCGCATGGATGGTCCGGCAGATTGAACTCAATGATGGGAAATGTTGCCAATAATATATTTAAATTTTCCTCCGTGCCTGTTGTTTGCTTTAAGAATTATACTGAAAGCGCAATGAAAGATTTTACAAGACTCCATTCCACAGCAGAAAACTGGGTCGGATAAAATAGAGCCAATCCAATATGTTATTGAAGATTTTTAGGTTGAAGAAGAAAGCCTAAGACAATGAGCTATTGAGATTGTAAGACGAAGTCTATTCTCTGAATCCCCAAATCCCCTCATTAATGTTGAAGCAATTTGTGCATATCATACAATGGAACTTTCACAAAATAAAGTTAGCGGTACCTTCGGTCAGAAGAGCAGAAGTTAGGAAGCGCCCTGTCAGTCTGAGCTTGTCGAAGACTGTCGTAGTATAGTGAGAGGTCAGAGGTCGGAAGAACAGAAAAGCAGATGTTAGGAAGATAGGAAGGCAGAGATCAACGAACATTCAATCATTCATTCATTCAATCATTCAACAATTCATTCAATTTAAAAGAATCTTGAAATCTTGATTGTCTAGGAAGAGCGGAAGTTTGGAAGATTTGTGAAGTCACCTGTCAGTCTGAGTTTATCGAAGACTGTCCCGCTGCTACACTCAATAGCGGGTCATATTTCGACAAGCTCAATATGACCACAACACACCGTCAGTCTGTGTCCGTTCTGTCAGTCTGAGCTTGTCGAAGACTGTCATAGTGCAGAGGTTGAGGTTGGAAAAGCAGAAGATAGGAGAGCGGAAGATTGATCATAGCATATTGTCATTTCAATTTATCTACCGGAGGTAGAGCGAACTTTAAATTGGATGACCCATTGATGAGCGAGAAATCTTACGAAAGAGTTCTCACCCAACAACTATAAGTTTAACAGTATCAGTTGGGATTCGAAATGACAGAACGAGCAACACCCTGTCATTTCGAAGGAGCACATTCCGGAATATGTATTGGCGACAGGGAAATCTTTTCTTAACGAAATATCAACGATTGTGACTTTTCGACCTCAAATAAATTACGTAAAAAATTTTATGGAATGAAGCGCCTGCCTGCCGGCTAGGCAGGTTAAACAGAAAAAGCTGTTTGAGTCCCGCCTCTTGCCTTCATAGATGGCGGGACGAGTTCTTTTTCTGTAGCGGAATGAAATAAAATTTTAGTAATTTATTTGCAGTCTTGATTTGGAGTTTATCCCGATGAAAATCGGGAGTACTTTTTTATCAAGAAAAAAGTACAAAAGAAAAAGATAGTGTATACGAAAATTTCGCTTGGATTCTCTGTCCTGTCTGAGTCATGCTTCTTGGAAACGACACAACGCCTTGTCATTTCGATTTATCTACCGGAAGTAGAAGGAATCCAATTTGCTTTCAATGGTATGACTGAGAAATCTTAATCGTTGATACGTAAGATTTCTCCTCCTTTCAGTCGTCGAATGACAGAACGAGCAACACCCTGTCATTTCGAAGGAATCCAATTTGCTTTCATTGGTATGACTGAGAAATCTTAATCGTTGTAACGCAACAGAAGTGAGGTATTGCATTATGAGGTTCATAGTGTCAGCGTACAATAGTCCCCCTTATCAAAGGGGGCGAGGGGGTTGTTGGTTGAAGACACAAGATACAAGTAAAAAGAAACAAGTTTTCGTAAGCGGCAATTAATTCTTACGATATATTCTTTAATTTTTTTTCTCATTTTCCGGATTCCTAACTTCTAATCTTCCTAACTTCCCATCTTCCAATTTATATTCTATCCGCTGATATCATTTCCGGTTACCAACCTCATCTTTCCGTTGGAGGCTGACCAAAAAATATAATCTTTATAAATTATTTGACGCACAGATTTCAAGTCTCAAAACAAAAACGTTTAATCTGTGCTGCATTTTGGTCAGCCTCTTGAGTGTGCATTTCGTAAAATCCTCTACCTCTTGTTTCACGTCATTTCTCCTCTTCATTTAAATCAATATATTTTTTTATAGTTTAACCATTTGTTAACTTTATTTCAATATTAATAAAACTTATTGATACGGGAGATTCTAAATGCATAAATTTAACTTAGATAATATCCAGGCCAATTTACAAAAATTGAATTTTGACGGATGGCTTATTTATGATTTCAGAGGGAGCAATGATTTAGGACTGGAGATTCTTGAGATCCCCAAAACATCACACCTTACAAGAAGATTTTTTTATTTTATTCCTAAGAAAGGAACTCCTATTAAAATTGTGAATGAAATTGAAGCAGGGCATTTAAACCATTTACCGGGGGAAAAATATACATACTCGAGCTTTGATTCCTTGAATGAGCATTTAAATAAAATTAACCATGCGGCAAAAAAAGTTGTAATGGAATATTCACCAAATAACAATATCCCCTACATCTCCAAAGTTGACGCTGGGACAATTGAGTACTTAAAATCTTTGGGATTTGAAATTTCAAGCAGCGGCGATCTGATATCAAAATTTGCTGCAGTTTGGTCTCATGAACAATTCGAAGAAAACCGTCCCGTTGCTATAGCACTGACTGAAATAGTTAAAGAAGCTTTTGATTTTATAAGTGAACGTTTGACAAATGACAAAAACACAAATGAATATGAAGTCCAGCAGTTTATAATGAAGAGATTTAATGAGAACGGATTTGTAACAGATTTCCCTCCGATCGTCGGAGTTGACTCTAATAGTTCAAACCCTCATTATACGCCGACAGCAGAGGTTCATAGCGCTATCAATAAGGGCTGTCTCGTTTTAATTGATCTTTGGGCTAAACAGGATAAAAGTGATGCAGTTTGGGCGGATATTACATGGACAGGGTATACCGAGCATGTAATACCGGAAAAGCAGAGCAGGGTTTTTGATGTTGTCGCCGAAGCAAGGGATACAGCCTTCAACCTGGTTGCTTCAAGATTTAAAGAGGGAAAGGATGTCCGAGGGTTTGAAGTGGACGATGCTGCCAGGAATGTAATTATTAAAGCAGGGTTCGGCAAATATTTCTTCCATAGGACAGGGCACTCCATCACTACCGAACTTCACGGCAGCGGTGCAAATATGGATAATTATGAAACCCACGATGAAAGATTAATTTTACCTTCCACCTCCTTTTCAATTGAGCCGGGAATTTATCTCCCCGATTTCGGTATAAGAAGTGAAATCGATGTATATGTTTCTCCCGATGGAAAGGTTATGACGACGGGACAGGAGATCCAGAAAGAGGTGTTCCCTATCGTAAGATAGGGTGTGGATTGGGCATTGATGAATGATTCAGTCGAAGATACAAGATTAAAGTAAAAAGATACTTTACAAGACACAAGATAAAAGTAAAAAGATACAAGTTTTCTTAAGCGGCAATTCATTTTCCGGGATTGTTATATCCTATCCGCTGACCTCATTTTGCAGTATACTAACCTCATCCTTCCGTTCCTTCTCCTTATAAATGAGAAGGAAGCAATACCTCATTTTCAACCTGTCTGCCGGCAGACAGATAAAGCTTTTTATTTCAGGTTCTGTCTAGGAAAAAGGTGATGCTATGATTAGCAATAAAATGTTACTACTTTCAATATTTGCTTATCACTCCAATGCACATACCACCCCTCTACTTTATAAGGAGAGGGGTCGGGGGTGAGGTTGACTTTCAAATAGAGTAACCTCATTTTGCAGTATACTAACCTCATCTTTTCGTTCCTTCTCCTTATAAAGGGGAAGGAAGCAATAACCTCATTTTCAACCTGTCTGCCGGCAGACAGATAAAGCTTTTTATTTCAGGTTCTGTCTAGGAAAAAGGTGATGATATGATTAGCAATAAAATGTTACTGCTTTCAATATTTGCTTATCACTCCAATGTTCGTAGAACCCCTCTACTTTATAAGGAGAGGGGTCGGGGGTGAGGTTGACTTTCCGGATAGAGTAACCTCATTTTGCAGCATACTAACCTCATCTTTTCCTTCCTTCTCCTTTGAGCCGGAATTCGAAATGACAAATTGATTTTAAACCTTGTCTCATTGTCATTCCGATTTATCTACCGGAGGTAGAAGGAGCACATTCTGGAATATCTATTGGCGACTGAGAAATCTTAATCGTTGAATGTAAGATTTCTCACAGAGGTCGGAGGTCGGAAGAGCAGAAGTTAGGAAGTTTAGAAGATTGGAAGTTTGTTCGCAGGTGCCTGTCAGTCTGAGCTTGTCGAAGACTGTCATAGTGCAGAGGTCAGAGGTCGGAAAAGCAGAAGTTTGGAAGATGGGAAGTTTGGTCGCAGCACATTGTCATTTTGATTTACCTGCCGGAGGCAGAGGTAATTCCAAATAGTGTAATGCAATGATAAAATAATTGCTTTAACCTTTACTACAAACCGTAATAAATTGAGAACGAAAAGATATTAGTTCTAGTAGTTAAATAGGAATTATCTTCCTGCTCGTCCGATTCTAGGTTTGTCCTGAAACCTGCGTTGATGTTTAATTCATGGATTGGTTCATATTTCAGATCGAGTCCAAAATATTTATAATGCTGGTTCAATCCGTATAAAAAAGGAGGCTGGTGCTATCTGCATACTGCAGACTGTCGCTCTCACTCCCCTTGCGGATATACTCTCCCCACAGGTTTACCTGCAGCCCCCTTAGAATTCTATAATTAATATTGAGATAAATGAGATCTGAATTTGACCCAAGCCAATCTCCCATTATATACCCGGAATTGGTGTAGGTTTGTGCGGGATCGTGATGCTGATAAACAAACGGATTTATTCTTGTGTATTCTGTTGTAAGGGTCAGGTTCTCTACAGGCAGATCGGCGACAGACGCACCTAAAGTAAATCCGAGTTGTGTTCTGACTCTGTTTGAACCGAATACTGAACCACCCATTGTATGGTGATTACTTGACAAAAGAGAACCCGTCAGCCCTGCGAGAGTTAGCTCGTCGATAAATAAAGTTCCATATAAATGAGTATTTTTTATATGGTCCCTTGAGCTGACCGAGAGAAAGATCTGTGAATTAGCATCTCCTTTATTCCCTTCCATTCTATTACTTAAGAAATCGTCCGCCAGGAAAAAGAACATAACCGGTATCAGGTAGACCGGCTCGATCCGGTCTGCATAGACAACCGACTCGCCGATTGAAAGATCCAGTCCTTTCACAGGAGTAACTACAATGGAATGCCATGCGAAATATTTATTCCTGTATATCGTTCGTAACCCCTCTTCAAAATTCACTGAATCTATAACATCTGAAGCGAGCCAGGCATGGAAGTAATGGAACTTCAGCCAGCTAATTGGATTTACATCAATACGGATATAAGGGAAGGATGGAGCTTTATCCGAGAGAACCAGGTTTCCGCTTTTTGTATACCCATAGGTAATGAAATCTTTACCAAAAATTATGTCGCCCCAATCCCAGCCGGCAGATACCATCCCCTTAACCTCGCTGTAGTCAATAGAGTTTTCGTGAGAGGCCAGGTCGGTTCTGGCGGAAGGGATTACTCCCTCTTCAGGTGTAAAATATTTATTGGGATCCAGGTAATTACCCTGCTCATTATGCACCCTTAAATCCATGCTGTAGCCTAAAAAATCAGATAAATATCCATAACTATAAATCCCGTTCCATGTATTCTGGTTCCTTTCTTTCCCTGGGAGCGTAAGCTGATAACCGATTATCGGGCTGAGGTTTATTTTGAAAGTATTATTACTATAGGAGAAAAGCCTGTACCTGCCTGCTTCATCTTTACCGAAAAAATTTGGTGATTTTTTATATTGAGCTGTATCCCCTTCCAGCTTACTTTCAAAAAAATATTCTTTTTTGAAATAAATCAGCTCTTCTTTTTCCAATTTAGTTAACTGCTCAGAATTTTTTTCCGCTTCAATCAGTTTTTCATAAATATATTTCCTGGGGAGAGGTTTGACTAAATCGTCATATTCTATTACCCCTTTTTGACTCAAGCGGTCGAGATAATTATACACATCATGCCATAACGGTTGATAGACGACCTGGGAATATGCGGGAGCATTGAAAATTATAATAAAATATATCAGGGTGAATATTTTCATGATAATATTTCAGTGATTTCGTATCACAATTTGTACCACATATTAATACGTATTGGCAGCCCTTATCAGAAGCCAAAAAATCAGAAGCCGGAGAATCAGTGTGAGCCTTATTACCATTATATATTATCTAACAGCCACTTCTTCCCATTTTATTAAGGGACTAATACTCTTCATTGGTAACACTATCTTTTTATCTGGGAGGTTACTAACCTCATTTTTGCAGCATACTAACCTCATCCTTTCGTTCCTTCTCCTTATAAAGTAGAAGGAAGCAATACCCTCATTTTCAACTTGTTCAGGTTCTGTCAGGAAAAAGGTGATGCTATGATTAGCAATAAAATGTTACTACTTTCAATATTTGATTATCACTCCAATGCACATACCACCCCTCTACTTTATAAGGAGAGGGGCCGGAGGTGAGGTTTACTTTTCACATGGAGCAACCTCATTTTGCAGCATACTAACCTCATCCTTCCGTTCCTTCTCCTTATAAAGGAGAAAGAAGCAATAACCTCATTTTCAACTTGTTCAGGTTCTGTCTGGAAAAAGGTGGTGCTATGATTACCAATAAAATGTTACTACTTTCAATATTTGCTTATCACTCCAATGTTCATAGCACCCCTCTACTTTATAAGGAGAGGGGTCGGGGGTGAGGTAACTTTCAGAGATTAACTTTCAGATAGAGTAATCTCATTTTTGCAGCATACTAACCTCATCCTTTCGTTCCTTCTCCTTATAAAGTAGAAGGAAGCAATAACCTCATTTTCAACTTGTCTCCGGCAGACAGATGAAGCTTTTATTTCAGGTTCAGTCTGGAAAAAGGTGATGCTATGATTAGCAATAAAATGTTACTATCTTTAATATTTGCTTTTCACTCCAATGTGCGTAGAACCCCTCTACTTTATAAGGAGAGGGGGCGGGGGTGAGGTTTACACAGTTTATATTTGCTCCTTTATATATTCGAGCGCACTATCAATATCATCCAGAACCAATTCATTTTTAATCCTTATTATTTTTATTCCAAAACCTTCTATGAAACCATCTCTGTTCTCATCGTGATTCTTCACATCTTTTTTCTCATGTATACCGCCGTCTAGTTCTATGGCAAATCTTTTTTCCGGACAATAGAAATCCAATACAAATTGGGCTATACTATATTGACGCCTGAATTTTAGTCCTGAAAGTTTTCTTCCTCTTAATTTTTCCCACAGCAGTTTTTCAGCTTCAGTTGATTTCCGTCTTAATTTTCTTCTTTTTGTTTTTTCGGATTGTTTGTTATAGTGGATAGTCATGTAATCTATATTTAGAGAAAAATTTTTGAACTAATTTGACTGGCTGTCAACCTCTTTTGAACAACTTACTAACCTCATCTTTTCGTTCCTTCTCCTTATAAAGTAGAAGGAAGCAATACCTTCATTTTCAGAAAAACTATTAATTTGATATGTTGTCTAGAAATAGAAAAATGTGAAGATTATAAATAAAAGATATATTTTGATATAATCGTTTATCTCTCCAATGCACATACCACCCCTCTACTTTATAAGGAGAGGGGTCGGGGGTGAGGTTTACTTTTCACAGGGAGCAACCTCATTTTTGCAGCATACTAACCTCATCCTTCCGTTCCTTCTCCTTATAAATGAGAAGGAAGCAATACCTCATTTTCAACTTGTCTCCGGCAGACAGATAAAGCTTTTTATTTCAGGTTCTGTCTGGAAAAAGGTGATGCTATGATAGTAATAAAATGTTACTATTTCTAATATTTGCTTATCACTCCAATGTACATACCACCCCTCTACTTTATAAGGAGAGGGGTCGGGGGTGAGGTTTACTTTTTTGGGTCAATACAGGCCCGGTTCCTGCCATGCAGTATCGGCATTGGTTATAAGCCGGTAATAATTTGAATATGCAATTATTATCTGAAATTTATTTTTATCTTCTCAAATAAATACTTTATAGAATATGTTGTTAAAACTCCGAGGTAGGCTCCTGCTATTACATCACTTAAGAAATGATAATCTGTTCCGATTAGCGCTGCTCCCAGCAGAATAAGAAAAGTTAAAACCCATCCCCGGTATTGAGGATAGTAAATCCAAATAGCAGCACCAAGTGCAGCAAATACGATCATATGTCCGGAAGGAAAGCTGCTGCTCCAATGCGTGAACCAGTGAAATGACAGCTGATCGTGATGTTTAAGCCAGTGCCGGGGAGAAGTTCTTCCAAATACAAATTTCAATACTGTTTTTGCGAGATATGCAAACGGTAAAACAGTAGCAGAAAGCATTAAGAATCGGGTTTTTATATCTAATTTTTTCCTGAGCAGCCTGTAAAAAAAAACAGCCCACATCGATATTGTAGCAACAACAACAAAATGGGGCAGTAAATCGGGTATATTTTCAGTAACTTTATTTATTGGATGGACAGATTGAATAAAATGCATTACTCTTAGAGCAATCTCACCATCCAGATATCTGATACTTAATACGGTGGCTAAAAATGCAGCAAGAAAAGTTTTAAAGCCTAAATTAAAGGATTCATTTTCTTTTAGTATTTCTGATTTTGAAGTGTCTTTTTGCAATACCAAGTATATGCCCGTGATAACGTACAAGAAAAAAGTAAAAAGATACTTTTGAAAGATACAAGATAAAAGTAAAAAGATACAAGTTTTCGTAAGCGGCACTTTTTTCTTTGCATACGTCGAAATCACACCATGCTGCAATGACCGCAGCATACTGTCAGTCTGAGCCTGTCGAAGACTGTCCTGGTGCAGCATTCAATAACGAATCATGCCTCAACCTGCCTAACAAAATGAAGATTAAACGTCGGTAGCTAAACAAAGTATACCATGACGGGGTTGTTCTCATTAAAGAAAATGTTATTTCTCTCGTGAACGGTTTTAACCGTTTTTATTTCGTTGAGACTGCCATGCACACCTGTCATTTCGATTTATCTACCGAAGTTAGAAGGAATCCAATTTGCTTTCAATGGTATGACTGAGAAATCTTAATCGTTGTAACGCAACAGAAGTGAGGTATTGCATTATGAGGTTCATAGTGTCAGCGTACAATAGTCCCCCTTATCAAAGGGGGCGAGGGGGTTGTCGGTTGAAGACACAAGATACAAGTAAAAAGATACAAGTTTTCGTAAGCGGCAATTAATTCTTAAGATTTATTCTTTAAATTATTTTTGTAATATATCTTCATTTAACAACCCCCTTCGTTCCCCCTTTATTAAGGGGGACTTGTTCCCTCATCTGTATTCTTATCTATCAATTTGTAACCAAACTATTAAAATTACATCTTAACATAATTATTATATTCTATCCGCTAACCTCATTTCCCGTTTATTAAACTCCAAATGAGGCTGACCAAATAATATAATCTTTGTAAATTATATGATATGATCTAACGATTAATGATTCAGATTTAATTACAGACGTACAGATTTCAAATCCCAAAACAAAGACGTTTAATCTGTGCTACATTTTGGTCAGCCCCGAAGGTCTTACGTGCGTCCCTGTCATTTCGATTTATCTACCGTAGGTAGAAGGAATCCAATTTGCTTTCAATGGTATGATTGAGAAATCTTAATCGTTGTAACGCAACAGAAGTGAGGTATTGCATTATGAGGTTCATAGTGTCAGCGTACAATAGTCCCCCTTATCAAAGGGGGCGAGGGGGTTGTTGGTGCTTTTCCATCCAATTTTTTATTTTATTTAACACCTCATCCATTTTAAACTTTACTTCCAAATCATCAAACCTCAAAAATGATAATCCTGATTTTTCTAATTCCTTTTGCCTGATGTTATCTTCTTCCTCTTTTCCATAATGGCTGGTTCCATCTATTTCTATTACCAGTTTTAATTTGCTGCAATAAAAATCTACTACATATTTATTTATCGGCTTTTGACGCATGAATTGATAACCCAGCATTTTACGTCCTTTCAATTCATTCCATAGCAGTATTTCTGATAAAGTACTGTTATTCCTTAATTCTCTGGATTTATTCTTTAAATTATTTTTGTAATATATCTTCATTTAACAACCCCCTTCGTTCCCCCTTTATTAAGGGGGACTTGTTCCCTCATCTGTATTCTTATCTATCAATTTGTAACCAAACTATTAAAATTACATCTTAACATAATTATTATATTCTATCCGCTAACCTCATTTCCCGTTTATTAAACTCCAAATGAGGCTGACCAAAAAATATAATCTTTGTAAATTATTTGATATGATATAACAATTAATGATTCAGATTTAATTTCAGACGCACAGATTACAAAGCCCAAAACAAAGACGTTTAATCTGTGCTGCATTTTGGTCAGCCCCCAAGGTCTTGCGTGCTATCCCTGTCATTTCGATTTATCTTCCGAAGGTAGAAGGAATCCAATTTGCTTTCAATGGTATGACTGAGAAATCTTGATTGCTGATACGCAACAGAAGTGAGGTATTGCATTATGAGGTTCATAGTGTCAGGCTTCTCATCTTCCTAACTTCCCATCTTCCCGATTTCCACACCCCCTACAGCCCCCAGCTCACGGTCAGTCCGAAACTATTCTTCTTTCCCAATAAAAATGACGGGGTTCTGGCTATATCCTGATCCGATATATTAGAATATTCGTAGCTGAAATCTATAAACAATTCATGCAGCCATTCATATTGTGCACCAAACCCGAAATCAAAATCTTTTCTTACCGGTCCATACAGAAATGGTTCTGTTATACCATTAGATTTATATGCTTCAGCAATATCTCCAAGCCCTCCCTTTCTAATTCTTTCATAATAACAGTGGAGCGTTAAAGGTCTGCTCGGCTTGTAATCTGCCTGCACACGGAGCTGATCGGCATTCTGCCCCAGCCAGTCGCCGAGAACAAACCCGATATGCTTGTATGTTTCAGTATCATACTTGTGCTCGTACGTCCAGGGACTTATCCATGTATACTCAAATGTAAAATCCAGATCGGGAATTAATAAATCCACCCTCTTTACTCCTAAAGTATATCCTCCCCACCATTCATGGTAATCGGATTTTAGAATACCTCTAAGTGAACCGACGTCAATAAAGAAGGTACCGTAAAATTGGTACTGTTTTACATTCCTTGAAGAAATATCAAAATAGATCTGACCGTTTGAATCATCAATATTTCCTCTTCCTGTATTATGATCCATCACTTTATAATATAAGAAAGGGGATGAAAAATTCAGGTCTCAGATCTTCCGCTGTATACTACTGAATTACCGACGCTTATATCCAGGTTATCGACAGGAGTAACAGTTAACATATTCGCAGCAATATATTTACTTATATACTGCTGATGAACTTTAGGCTGTGCACTATTCAAATGGCTATAATAAATTTGAGATGAATCCAGGATCAATGAGTTGAGCCACCCGTGCATATAATAAAACCTTAGCCATTTTACAGGGTTTAGAAATAATCTTATCTGCGGATATGAATTCGGTTTATCGGATAAAATCAGCTGCCCGAATCTTCCATGTCCCCATTTTATATCATCCTTAATTAATGAAACCGCACCCCATTTCCAGTTAAAGTTTACTCCTCCTTTTACATCGCTGAATTCAATTCCTCCTGCAACGACATGCATTTATAAAATATCCTCTATCGGGAGTAAAGTCTTTTTTCACGATCTACATTCTCGCCGAACTGCCCGATATCCCTGTAAGAAAAGAAGGCGCCGAACCAATTGGAATTGTACCGTAGCTGCTTAATCCCCACCAGCGGGTATGCCCGTGACTGCTGCCGGTTCTCGAAATACCGTAGCCCCCGAATAGGAGAGACTCTGATTGAAAATAATGAATCGGAATAATTGTAGAGGAACCATCTTTCATTTTTGATAATTCAGCTCATGAGCATACTCTTCCTTATACCAGTTCAGCTCTTCCTTTTCAACATTGGTTAATTTATTTATATTATTTTCTGCAGCTCCTTAAATATTCGGCAATCTTTATGCGTGAATAGGGTTTTACTTCATCGGCTAAATTGATTATATGCTCTGTCCCTAGGCGATCAAGGTAATCGTACACGGGTGAGTTTATGGGCGTATATACTATTTGTGCGGAAAGGGGCACTGGAACAGTTATATATAAAACTAACAGTGAAAAAATAATTTGGTAAAATTTCATAATTAAAGTTAAGTGTTTATAAAATGAAGATAAATCAGAAGTCGGAAGATTTCAGAAGACAGAGGTCAGATTTCAGATTTCAGAAAACAGAGGTCAGATGGAAGCCTCATTTTCCTGCTTACTAACCTCATCCTTCCGTTCCTTCTCCTTAGTAAGGGAGAAGGAAGCAACTACCCTGAATTTTCAATTAAACTATTTATTTGATATGCTGTCCGGAAAAAATGAAATGTTATAGATTAAAAATAATCAAAGTTATGTCTTCTATAACTGTTTATACACTCCAATGTACGATATCACCCCTTACCTAAAGGAGGGGAGGGGGTTGTTTGTGTTCTCTATCGGTTGACTTCTGAAACAAACTAACCTCATTTTCCGGCTTACTAACCTCATCCTTTCATTTGAGGCTGACCAAACAATAATATATTTAGGAAATAATTATTATGAGAAATTTATTCTTAATTCAATGTAAAATTACTATGGCACAGATTTCAATTCTTAAAACCCGGATGTTTAATCTGTGCTACATTTTGGTCGGATTGTGAGCTTATGTTTGATCATTATCTAACGTTAGCGACACTTTTATCTTTTTACTTTTATCTTTTATCTTTCCCATCCCCTCTCCTTTACCTGTAATTTTTACAGGACGGTATGCAGACTTTTCTCAGTTTGATGCAGCTTAGCGGCAGCACCTCATGTTTACTTTAATAAATGATTTGCAAAACTTTATAAGGTAAATAGTTATAGTCCCATGGAAATTAATCATTGTGAAACATTCTTATGGCTTAAATGTTGTGATTTTTTTGCCATAGAGTGTAACAATAATCAAATTCAAATAACCGCGTAAGTTCAGCGCTTCTCTTTTAGGGCCGGGTACTTAAAAAGTTAATAGTTTTTTTATTAAGCAAAGCATCGGGATAAACCATGTTTTTGCAGATACGTCGGTTGTTAGGGTTATAAGGATAGGTAAGAATGCAATGGGAATAAAGGGAATATTAAAGATATTTATTATTCTGCTTACATCGTCTTTTACATTTGGACAAAGTTCGATCACCTTCGATGACCAGGGGTGGAATTCAGACCAGGTTTTGGATTCCACCTTTACTATCGATAATTTTAAAGTCTCGAGCAGTGAAAAATTCTGCACTAATTACGGCGCCAACTTTGATGTTAACAGCGTCTCCGTTTATTTTGTTTTCCAGCATAAAACCGATCAAATCACTGTTACGGCATTAAACAATATACATATTGATCTGAACAGCTTTGATGCATACCAGGTGAGCGAACAAAGCACCGACACCCTCGTTATTGAAGGGTGGGTTGATAGTGTGAAAAAATATTCTAAATCTTTCACAAATGATACTACCTGGAAAACTTTGAGCTTAAATTATAAGGGTATTAATAAAATTGTTGTAAGATTAGATTCATCGGGTAACGGAGGTATATCAGATTATAATTTCGACAATTTCTCGCTGGATCCCTCTCCCCTTCCTGTAGAGCTGACAGAATTTAAGGCTAACTCTGAATCCGATCATATAAACGTGCAATGGAAAACCGCAACAGAGCTGAATAACTACGGATACGAAGTAGAAAGAAGTCAGAGGTCAGAAATCAGAGAAGAATCAGAGGTCAGAAGTCAGAAGTCAGGCGGAATCAGGGACCTCAAATATACAATGGCAAACAATAGGTTTTGTAAAAGGAAACGGGACAAGTACAATACCCAGCAGCTACAGTTTCACCGATAAGACAGCACAGAACGGTTACAAGTATAATTACAGGCTGAAGCAGATTGATGTTAACGGAGATTATAAATACAGCAACGAAATTGAAGTAACAGCTCATATGGCTCCTGCAGCTTATTCTTTAAGCCAGAATTACCCGAACCCTTTTAATCCCGCTACAGTAATAAATTACCAGGTGCCAAAACCGGGTATTGTAACTTTAAAAGTTTACGATATAACAGGAAGAGAGATTGCAAACACTTGTTGATGAATTTAAAGATGCCGGAAGTTATTCAATAAGATTTTCTGCCGGAAATCTCTCCAGCGGAATTTATTTTTACAGGTTAACAGCTCATGGTCCGGCTGATAATCCGGGAACTGTATTTAATTCAATTAAGAAAATGATCGTTCTGAAATAGCATGAAGTCTTTGAACTGCGATACAAGAAGCAGCACTATAAATGGTACCCTATTGGGTAAGCAATAGTAAGCATCCGGGAGCTGATGATGTCTATTTTTCTTTGAAAACAGTACAAAAAAAGCATTATTTGTTTGTATACTTGTATTATGTTGTTTACTTTTGCTTTACCTTTTGAATTAAACAGGGACTTTTTTATGAGTAAATTAGATACAAAAACAGAGTTCATTAAGTTAAGAGCGATGGAATATACATATCCTGAAATATGCGGTGAATTAGGAATCAGCAAGCCCACGGCAATAAAATGGGGAAAGCTTTATTCCGATGAAATTAATAATGTGCAGAAGAAATTATTAACCAGCATCTTCACCGACAGGATTATTGAGCAGGAACACGGACTTATTGTAAACATAAGAGAATTTATAAGACGAAAAATGGCAAAGCGGGATGCTTATACTGCAAGGATTAACGATAGAATTGCTTCAAAGCTTGAAAAAGTTTTTTTAAAAAGAATTGTCGCAGTACAGATTATTATGCGGCCAATGTCCGAAGAAATTGATAGAGCAATTTTTGTGTTTAATGATAATGTAGAAGTTTATAAACGAACCGAAAGAGTTACATAAGACCCATTTACTATTCCAAAAGATGGAAGGTTAACAAAAATGTACATTGTCATTTCGATTTATCTACCGAAGGTAGAATCCCGATTGGTAATTGCATTACTCATTGATATCGGGATGAGAAATCTTTTCTTAACGAAGCCAGTCATACGAAATGACAGTTTCTAATTTTTCGGACGCAAGTTTGGATCAGAAATTGAAATCCTTGATAAGGCTATTGAATCACTGTAGAAGTAAATCGTAATTAAATTATATAATATCGCCAATGAAAAAAATTACAAAGCAAATAAAATATATTTTCCTTTTTACAATTTTTATTTTAACATCCGAATCATTTGCCCAAACAAGCAGTCATGTAAATACCGATTCACTTATTCAGTATCTCACATAACATCAGGTATTAAAACCTATACATGGAGCATTGACCAAAATAATTCATGGGAAGATCTTAAAAATTCACTTCCAAAATTAAAAATTGCAGGAATATCTATAAACATCTCTTTAATGCCTCCATCGAGCAAATTACCATCGCAGCCATTTGGTTTTGATTTTATAACCTGGGCAAAAGAAATAGCTAATTTATCGCTTAGATATTCAAATATTAAAGAATTATTATATAAAAGATTTTCAAGAAAATGTTAATCTGGATTATTTTAGGCAAACTTATATAGATAGTATTATAAACATATTACATCCATTAATCCAAAATTACAATTTGCTAATATTGGGACATTACATCATGTTTATTATGTAGATAAAAATGCTAATGGAAATGGAATTGGTACAAGTTGGTTAAATGCTTCCCATTCAATTTCTGCTTTAAATTGGGGAAATCTAGTCGCGGGGATACCGTTTATATTTCAGGTGGAATGGATTCGACAATTTATCCTAAGGATTGTATTTCAAACATTTCAATTCCAAATGGTTTTGTTGTAATAACCAAGGGAAAAGATTATGAACATAATGGGAAAGTTATTTATAAAATGACTTATGCTTCTGGAATACCAGCAGCATTTATGCTATCTCATTGTCAAAACATTAAAATCAATAATTTTGTATTAGCATCCACTGAAGATGATTCTGTGGTTTCTGGATTGTTTAGAGATTCTTATGGTTTCAACAATACTATAGAAAACTGTAAATTAAATTGTAATGGAGATGGTTTTGGTATTTATGGTGATAATACAACAAAACTAAACATTACTAATGACACAATTATAATTCCTTATAATAATCTATCAGAAAGGTTTGGACAAGATCCCATTTGGATAGGAAATGGTGATGGAGGATATTCAATCATAGATAATATATTAATTCACCATGGATACAATGTTGACTTTGGTAACCATCCAGATATAATACAAATGTACAATATAGGATCTCCTTCCAATTATCAAACTACCATTGCGGGTAATTTAATGATTATGGATAATAATGCTTCCACAGCTGGACAAGGTATTTACATGGAAAATGAGGGGTCAAATAAAATTCTAATTTATAATAATATTATTACTATGAATGCAAGTACTAATGAAGTGGTACGAATTAATGGTATAGATAATTTGCATAAATTTAGTCTAAAAGTATTTAATAATACATTCGTTCAAAAAAATTCAACTAACGCTGCTTTTGTCGCAGATCTTCCCGATACTTTAATATTTCAAAATAATATTTTAGTAGCTAATAGACCAGATATTATGTTAGCTTTTGGAAACAGTTCAATAAATGAAATTAATTATAAAAATATTGATTATAATATTTATAATTGTGTTGCTGGTATGGAAGACAAAACATATTTCCCCTTAATAACCGGACCGTCAATTAGTTGGACAAATTGGCAAAAATTAGGTTATGATATTCATAGCGATACAAATAAAAGGTAAATTTCAAAAATATGTGGGGAACCGATATTTCTGATTACCGTGTGGAAGATCTCTCGAATAAAGGGATTAATTGATCTTCATATTTTAAAATTGATATATTGAAGAAATCAAGACCGTTATATGAAGCTTGGGAGATTGGTGGTGCATCATCGCCAATAATAGGAATAAAATATTTAAGTATTTAAGATTCTAAATATTTTCTAATGAAATATCTTCAATTGCTGAAAATTGAATATGTATTTTTAATTTTGAGTAGAAAAAAAAAGATTGATTTTCTCCACGATATAAAATAACTGCTCATATGTTAATTCTGGGTAAATTGGTAAGCTTAAAATTTCATTTTGATATTGCGAGGCTATAGGAAAATCGGAGGGTTTATTATTCAAATATGAATAAGCGGGTAAATTGGGAAGCGCATTAGGATAGTGGATTGCAGTAATAATATGATTCTCTCTCAAATAATCTTTAAGTTCATCCCTTTTTGATGTATGTATAACATATAAATGAAAAATATGCTTTGAGTTTTTCATTATTAATGGCATATTAATTTCTTCCAAACCGGATAGTAATTCATTATAACGGGAAGCAATTTCTATTCTTTTATTATTCCATTCATCTATATAATTTAATTTTACATTAAGAATTGCCGCCTGAATTCCATCAAGTCTGCTATTTATACCTTCTAAAAAATGCTCGTGTTTTTTCAATGCACCATGATTTGCGAACATTCTCATTCTTACTGCTAATTCATCATTATTTGTTATGATTGCTCCAGCATCACCGTATGCGCCTAAATTTTTACCGGGATAAAAACTAAATGATGCTGCGTCTCCAAATGTGCCAACAAATTTTCCTTCATACGTTGCAAAATGTGCTTGTGCACAATCCTCTACTAGGTAGAGGTTATATTTAGTACATATTTCTTTAATGCTTTTTATATCTGCAGGTTGACCATATAAATGAACAGGTATTATTGCTTTAGTTCTAGGTGTAATTTTCGCTTTTATTTTTGAGCTATCTATTGTATAATAATTAGGGTCTATATCCACAAAAACCGGTTTAGCACCTGTAAAAGATATGGTTTCGGAAGTAGATATCCAGCTTAGTGCCGTTGTTATAACTTCATCACCTGGTCCTACCCCTAACATTTTTAATATTATGTAAATTGCATCTGTACCATTAGCTACGCCAATACAGTGTTTAACATTATACTTGTTTTTGAAAGATTCTTCAAATTCATTAACATATTTGCCTTTAATAAAGGCAGTTTCTTTAATTACATTTTCAATCGCACAATCAATTTCATCTTTGATAGTTAAGTATTGTGCATAAAGATCTACAAAAGGTACATACATATATTATTTATAAATTAAAGTGGAATAAAAATGAAATTTGCTTCTAATTTATTTTTCCTATTGAAAAAATACTCTTTTTAACTCTAAAATAAGGTAATAAGGTTTATTCTTTTTTTATTATTAGTTACTAAGGTTACTTCATTAAATAAGGTTTAGTAACGTTTAAAATGTAATGCTTAAGTTGAAATAAGACTTTTATTAAATTAAACTATGTGAAACAATTTAATTAATAGGAGTCAAAAATGGAACATAGAAAGAGATATAGTTCGAAAGAAAAAATGATGATTCTTCGGGAGCTTCTAGAAAACAAAGTACAGATTGGAGAACTTGCCGAGAGATATCATATACATCCAAATGTAATATATAACTGGAAGAAAATTCTCTTTGAAAAAGGAGAGAAGCTCTTTGATGATAAAAAAGAAAAAACAAACAATAAATCAGAAGAAAAAATAACTCGTCTGGAATCAAAGCTTAAAGATAGAAATTCCCTGATCAGTGAAATCCTGGAAGATAATATTCGTCTAAAAAAAACTTTGAATGGGGACGATTAAAAAAACTTTGGGTAGATGTAGACATAAGAGATGCAATTGTAATTTATGTTGATTATATAATTGAAAAATCAGAGATAAAACTTAAACAGTTATTAAGAATGATCGGTATAAACAAAGCTAAGTATTATCATTGGAAGGAGCGCTTGGGCAAAGAAAACCAGCATAACTGTAACCTGCCCAAAAGTAATTGGCTGCTGCCCTGGGAAAGAGAAGCTATTATCAATTATGCTAAAAATCATTATGCTGATAATGACTATTTCCTTCGTGATGGTTACAGGCGTTTAACTTACCGAATGCTTGATGAAGATGTGGTTGCTGTTTCTCCTAGTAGTGTTTACCGTATCTTAAAAGCAGAAGGACTTCTCAATCAATGGAGCACTGTAAAAACAAGTTCAAAAGGGAATGGTTTTAAGCAGCCAACAGGACCTCACCAACACTGGCATATTGATATTAAGTATATCAATTTTCTCGGGACATTTCTTTTTCTTATTTCAGTTTTGGATGGTTACTCTCGTTACATCGTTCATCATGAAGTAAGAACAAATATGACTGAGTATGATGTTCAGATTACCGTTCAGAGAGCAAAGGAGAAATTTCCTGATGTAAGAGCAAAAATTATTTCTGATAATGGCGGTCAATTTATTTCAAAAGATTTTCAGCAGTTTATAAAATTTCTTGAGCTTACTCATATAAAGACATCTGTTGGATATCCTAAAAGCAATGGGAAGCTGGAAAGGTTTCATCGTTCAATTGGTATCGAATGTTTGCGAACTAACAGTTTTATCACAATAGAAGATGCGAGAGAAATTATTGCAAAATATATTGATCATTATAACCGGGTTCGTCTTCATAGTGCTCTATGCTATCTTACTCCTGAAGATTTTCTTCTTGGCAGAGAAAAAGAAAAAATATCTTCAAGAGAAGAAAAGCTATTTCTTGCAGCTAAACAAAGAGAATTTTATTGGACTAAGAATGCTGCATAACTGCTAAATGTATAAAGTAAATGGTCGATTTATGGTACTAATCCTAGCGGAACATACGGAGCGAAGACATCCACAAAAATGTCGTAGCGGAGTTAAGTGGAGCGAGTTTTGTTGTATATTGCCGAGTGGCAAGTCTTTACCAAATTATTTTCTACAAAAGTCTTTTTTCACTTGAACCATTACAAAAATTCTTAAGGACATCTTAGACCACTACAATAATATTAAGTTGGATTAACGGAATTTTCACGCTTTACAAGACAATAACCTTGCAGAATGACTAAACCTTAGTAAAAATACTAGACCTAAATATCTAAAACCTTATTACCTTATTCACTAACTTATTAATAAAATTATATTATTAAGAAATTTTATAAAAAAGAAGAATAAAATAGCTTATTAACCTTTCTTTAATTTCTTCGCAGGATTCCCCACATAAACCCCAGGTTCTAAGATGTCTTTTGTAACAACTGCACCAGCTCCAATTACTACATTATCTACTATACTTACTGGCAATATAGTTGCATTCGTACCTATAGAAACGTGATTTCCAATTATGGTTTCTTTCCAGAACTTTTTATCCCTGCCAGCAGGCTCACCTTTCTGGAATTTATCATTTACGAACTTGACACCGTGCGAAATAAAACAATTATCACCTATTTTCACCAATTCACAAATAAATGAATGAGACTGAACTTTACAATTTAATCCCTATTTCGACATTTTTTTGTATCTCAACAAACGGCCCAACGAATGTGTTATCGCCTATTTTACAGCCATAAATATTAACTGGCTCTTTTATTTTTACATTTTTTCCAAATGTAACATTGACAATCTGAGATTTTTCAATAATTGGTTTATGCATTAATATTTTTAATTTTTTCAGAATTGAAAAGTTGTTCAATCTTTTGAACTATATCAAGATCATCAACAAAATTTGAATCTATAGTTTTACCTTTTGTAAGTGCTTCAAAAATACTTTCATGTGTCAAATTCATTTTAACAGACTGCAATATTTGTGCAACGATTCGCTCAGTGGTGACATCAGTAATTTTAGTATCAAGCGAAATTTCATTAAGAGAATAATCCTGGTTAGAATTTATCCTTGCTGCATTATAAATCTTTTCAATAATCTGAACAGTTTTAAGTCCATCCATAAAGTTTGTTGTAATTGTTCCGCCGTTTGTAAGAACATCTATCACGTTTTCATATACTTTATCATGATTGGACATTGAACCCTGGTAAGAACCATAATCATTTGCTGGTCCTGATTCGGGAAGATTTTCTATTTTATAATCTTTTATGTTTTGATATTCAAGAACATTTAAATATTGTCCTCCTATTTTAACGGTGCCATTTTCTCCAAATACAGTTATGGATCCTTCCATATTCTTATTAAAGCTATTAACAGTGTAATTTATCGTCCCTAAAATTCCATTATCAAATTCCAGGATGACAACACCTGTATCCTCAAATTCGACAATTTGCCTGTGATTAAAATTTTGTGTAAAAGCATATACTTTATTTATATCGCCTAGAAGCCAATATAAAAGATCAATAAAGTGGCTGAATTGTGTAAAAAGTGTTCCCCCGTCAAGTTCTTTTGTTCCCTTCCAGTCAGAATTTATATAATATTCTTATTTCTATTCCAGAAACAGTTTAATTGTATATTAAATATTTTACCAAGCCTGTTTTCCGAAATTACTATTTTTTAAAGCCATTACAGGGGGATTAAATCTATTTTGCTTAACTACAAAAAGCCTTCTGTTAGCATCTTCAGCTGCTTTAATCATTTTCTCACATTCCTTGGTAGTAAGCGCCATCGGTTTTTCACAAAGCACATGCTTTCCGGTTCGTAAAGATTTAATAGTATGTTCCAGCATGTAAGACCATTCGGAGTACAAACAGAAATAATATCTATATTTTTTTCATTAAAGAGTAATTCATTAATATTCAGTATAAAAATTACATGAATACTTTTCACCAAACTTTTTAGCCAATTCAGGTTTTATATCGCATACAGCAATTAATTCTGCCATATTTTTTATATGCTCCGCATGACGGTTTCCAATTCTACCGCAGCCAATTATACCAAATTTTATTTTTTTCATCTTTAAGCGCTCCTTATCCGGTTTGTTAAAATGTTATAAAAAGCATTAAAAAAGTATTTTATATCTGTAAAGTATGGATGTTTTTCTTTCTCTTTTAAATAAGTAATTTCAGCTTCAATAAAACCATCTTTACTCTGCTTTAATAAAGAAACATAGGCGGGAATACAGCCGGGTTTATATTTATTTCGTAATTTTTTTATTTCTTCGGGGAATTCATCAAGAAATCTTTGACTAATCGGTCTTATTCCAACAATTTTCATTTCCCCTTTTAATACATTAATTATTTGCGGCAATTCATCAAGCCAATACTTTCTTAAAAACTTTCCCCAATTAGTAATCCTAAAATCATCTGCCGGTTTTCCGATTTTCGAATATCCATTTAATGATAGTACATAATCCTGTAGATATTCAGCATAAGGATGCATTGTCCTTAATTTATATACATAAATAGGAACTCCATTTTTTCCGGTTCTTTTCATTTTAAATAATAGTCCTGTTGATGGAATTATATCTTTATATAGGTTCTTTTATTTTCCTTGATATAAAGAACATATTGCTATTGATTATTTTAAGATTAAGCACTTCGAAACCGCAAAAATATAACCTTCCCAAACCTTCTGCAAGCGAAAGTGCTTTATTTTCTTTCCCATAATTGCTGAATATATGTTTCTTGTTATAATTATTTTTGAAAAAACCCTGTTCCATAAAAAATCAATAAAATAAAAAGATTGTGCTAAATAGTATGGATATTTTTTCCTAAAACTCTGGTAGCGTAAGTATGCAGTTTCAAAATTTCCTACAAAAATTCCCCTCTCCATCAACTTTCTATTAACTTCTCCTAGATATTCGTTGATATTTTTAATTTGATTAATTCGCTTAAGGTTTATTAATAATTGAAGACTGCATTAGGAAGGAAATCTATATTTGAGATATTATCCGATTTCAGTATTACGGAATAAGAATTATCAAAGAACTTAAATCAACACTTTTATCAAGGAATTCAAATACTTCCGGGTAACTTTTTAATGATAAATTTTTTAATTTATAATTAAGTAATTCCGAATCACTACTGTTAAAAGAAGACCTATAGTGGTTTCCATTTTTGTAAATTTTTTCACTCAACAGTAAGTCACCGAATTCTCCTTTCACAGGAAAACCGGAAATATTTAATGATAATATTCTATATTTTTTTATGTAATAATAAAAAGATATACCGATAAATGATAATATTGAATAAGCAATTATACCGTAAATTGCTATTTGAATTTCATATATTTCAAAATGATTAATAAATGCTGAAAAAGCCGTAAGTGCAAAAATAATAATATAGGACTTAATATATTTCCATATAAAAACAGAATAACTTCTTCTTCTAAAAGCCGGATGGAATTTATGACCTGCAAATGAACCAACAAACCAGCTTAAATAAAAATTTAAAAAGAGAAATAAATTATTTGTATTAAAAGAAATATTTCCTGAAATATTATAAATCATTAAAAGATTGATAATTCCGAATATAAATACCTCAAATGTAAATGCTTTAATACTGTAAATAATACCAAAATTCTTTAATTTAACCTCGTTTTTATTTTTATAGATTAAGAAATTAATTTCACATAAATAAGAAAACACCACAGAATATATAATCACAAATCTCGAAATTTCTATTAAATTAAATTTATAAATTATTAATGCTAAAGAACCCAGCATTAAAAAGAATGAAATAGTGTATGTATATAATCTTTTTAATAAAGATATCCCCTCATCAGTTCTAAACTTTCTTGATAATAAAATTGATATTCCCCATGAAATTACAAATGCTTCATAATATTTATCATATTGCGCATTAAAGGAAATAGTACCTTTATGCAGATAAAGAGCTAATAGAATGAAAATGTATATAATAAAAAGTTTTTAATAATTTTAATTATCATAAGAGGTTAAAAAAACAAATTCTGTCAAAGATTTGGGTTGCCCCGAAAATGTTTTTCTTTGCTAATGTAAAAACTCTAGAAATTTATTTCTTTGAAAAAGAATTGAGGTTTGATTCGAATAAATTAAGTTTTGTTTCTCTGAAGTACTTAAGTACCAATCTTGCTGAATTACTAGACTTTTAAAGTTGTATCCACACCAAATTTTGGGTAATGTTATCTTTGCGAATTATACAGAATTTGTACTTTATAATCATATTTGCCTTGTCTTACTATAAAATATTTAGCAACATTTTTCAAATTTTGAAATATCAATTCCTGCAGCCACATTATACCTGGATCATGCCATCTATGTGTATGGATAGTAAATACAATTTTCTTTGGTAACTTATCGATATTATTAATTATCATACGTGTAGTTCTAAAATTAAAATCATATTCATGAGAAACCTTGTCCCTTACACTAACTTTAGCTCCATTCCATCTTCTACCGGTATCAGTAAAATATACAAACTCATTCCAATCAATGTCAAATGATGGATCTCCAATGATATTTAGCTTTTTATAATCATAATTGTCCCAAATTCTTGTATTATCATATGGAGATAGTGGGGAGCCATGTGCGCATATTGTCACCACCGGATAGATTTTTCTCATTAGATCTAAGTTTTTACAAAAACTCTCATATGCAAGAGGAATAATATTGTCTACTACTAAATTATTATTTCTTGTTTGAATCTTTTTTCTTGCCAAATCCATATCTTCATAATGATATCCAATCTCGTGACCCAAAGCGGCTATTTTTTGAATAATTATTTTATCATAGATTTTGGGAATTATTCTGAAATAATAAGAGCCTTTAATTCCCATTGAATTTTCAATTATGGCAGTTATTAATGAATTTTTAGGAAGATGATCAATATCATGCTTTAAAATAACATAATTATTATTATTGAAATTATTTCTTAAATGAATTAAATCTTTAAAAGTTATGAATGTGTATTTTTTTACAATTAAAGATTGCAATAAATTTTTATAAATTGAAATTGTAAAGTCCATTAATCATTTGAATTTATATTGTAAACTTGGTTTTTCTTTCATTATTCTAAAACTAGTTGGATAATTTTCTATAAACCAAACCATAAAAGCAGTGACATCAATCTTATCGGCAAGCA
Source organism: uncultured Bacteroidota bacterium (assembly GCA_963782475.1). GTDB lineage: Bacteria > Bacteroidota > Ignavibacteria > Ignavibacteriales > Ignavibacteriaceae > CAVQBP01. Next base: position 798,303 of record CAWAJW010000015.1, on the reverse strand, counting down.
TTTTCTCTTTTCTAATTTGCCATTCTTCTTTCAAATTTTTTATTTGTAAAATAAAATCTATTTTTTTTAACAAATTTTCAGGTTCAGTTGTCTTAATACCATAAGTTAAACAATATTTATGTTCAAGCTCTTCTAGATACCCTAGCTTTCCAACAAAATCATTAAATCTTAATGCAGGTGTACCCAATACTGCTGCTTCAGCAATCATTGTTTGACTATCACCAATTACCATATATGCATCCTTAAGAAAATGGTGCATGTAAATTGGATTAAATTTAAAACTCTATTCTTCATATCTTTCTATTTGTTTTCCTTCAAAAGATATTAATATTTGGAATTCGTTATTTAATTTTTTTATTATTTGATTTAAAATATTTAGCCCCAAACCTTGTTTTCCAATATCATGGCTAGCTGTTAATCTTACTAATCTTATTATTATATAAGGTTTATTATTACCTAAATGCTTTTTAACAATATTGTTCCCATCTTTCAAACGATTGGGATGCAAATAAGCCAGTTCATGGTATCCTGCATAAGAAACACGTTTTTTTTGCCACATACCAACATCGCAACAATCAGGAAGAACAAGATTTTTTGCTAATGGATAAAATATTTTATTTTCAGGTGTTGCGATTGTATCGTCTTCAATAAAAACCAACGAAGGAATATTGAATAACCTTCCAACATTGGTTATAGCCCAATCACTTCCAATCATTAAATCTGGTTTTCTTTTAATAATATGTTTTGATAGTTCGATATCCTTTTTAATTAAACCTAAAACAGCAGAATTTCTTATTGAGTAATAATCTCTGGAAACTTCCGGTAAGATATGATATTCAACATTATCAATATCTACTAATTGCTTTAGAACATCTTTAGGTCTTATAAATATTTCACAATTATGACCACGCCTAAAAAGTTCTTTGATAGTAAATTTAAATAAATGGTAATGAGCAGGGTGATTTAATACAAAATAGATATACATTTATAGCTTTTATTTTGTGTCTATATTAGAAAATAATGTAGATAGAGCTAAAAACATCCAGGCTTGTGCCCACCTAATATATGATATTTTAATTTTATAATTTTTATTTATTCTATAAAAAAAATATCCAGAATCTGATTGCATATTTTCTATGGTCCATAAAGCAATTTTAGTTGCAAACTCAATTGCTGAATCATCTAATTTACTAAGCTTTGAAAAAGTAATAATTCCTTGAGACTGATTATGAATTTCTATGGGCCATTTTTTAGGAATTCGCCATAAGGAAACACCATCTTTATCAAACTGATTGTGTTGATAGAAATTCAAACCCCTTGTTAAAATTGAAAGGATATTTTCGTCATTGATTTCTAATTCAGTTATCATTGAATATATTGAATCCAATATAAAACCTTGATGAAAATCAACTTGTGCTTTTTCTTTGCCGGTAAATGGATCTAATTTATAATTCCACCTTCCATTATTTAATTGTTTATTAATGACAAAATTAATTGCTTTTAATATCAATTCATTATTTTTTTGAGTATTATTAATAACATAATCATAACAAAGTACTTCCGCAGCTAATAAGCTAGCATTATAATAGATATTTTTCGTTATAGGTACATAGCTAAAACAAATTCCTTCATCATTTTCAGTAATAGGCAAATCTTTAATTACAAATTTAGCTGCACTATTAATTACTTTAGCAGCCTCAGGATTTTTTGTGATTTTCCAATAAGTATAAATACCTTTGCATACAAAACCAGTTACAACAGCAGATGGGACAAATGCATCTACGTACATAGCCCGATCAGCCCATGGGAAATTATAACCCCAGCAGTAACCACTATAACCTTTACTATAATTATTTTTTAACCATTCAAAAAAATATTCTGCTTTTTTTAAATACTTAATATCATTTGTTTTCTTGTAAAGTAAGGAGAATCCATTAAGGAATAAGCCCATAGCTTTAGCATTATAGTCTTTTCTTATTCCAAGAAGTGGTCTTATGTTTATAGGATTTCTTTTTTGTATCTGTGTGAGTATTATTGGTATCCAATTACCTAAATGAATCTATGAGTAATGGAGATAGTAACGTATCATATGGGTCATAACCTTTATAATTTTCTGCTCCAACATATTCTTCAAGCTTATTTAAGGAAGTTAAAATTTCATCCATCGGCATTTATATTTCAATCCTTCTTCTACTTTTTATTGATTCAATAACTTTAAATGTAACCAAGCTACTTAAATAAAGATCGTCAAATGAAATAAGTGATTTACCACTACTAATTGATTCAACAAATAGATATAATTCACTTTTATGTCCTTTATCCTGCCCTTTATATTTTTTCTTTTTTACTTTTTTTGAGTATATAATCAATTCTTTGAAATCATCAATTACGAAAACATTTCCAGAATAAAACACTTCAATATATTCTTTTTTAAGATTTTTATTGCCATTTGACAAATATAAGATTGTCGCTATACTACCATTTTCAAATGTTAAGTTTATACTTACGTTATTATTTAAATTGTTGGGTTCATTCATTCTTTGTGCAAATACTGAATTTATTCTTGAACCTGCTAAATAAAAGGCGAGATCAATGAAATGACATCCCTCTCCAATTATTCTACCTCCGCCTATCTTTTCGTCATTCACCCAATGCTCTATCGGCAAATTACCTGTATTAACTCGAATAAAAATACTTTTGGGAAGCCTTTCATTTAGATTTGCTCTTATTTCCTGAATAACCGGAGAATATCGTCTATTATATCCAACCATAAGCAACGGTTTTGGGTTTAATGAGAGGTATGTTTCCTTAATTTCTTCTAATTCGTCCATTGTTAAGGAAAGTGGTTTTTCTACAAAAACATTTTTGTTACTTTTTAATGCATCTATAACTAATTCCGAATGACTATTATGACGAGTCGCAATAAAAACTGTATCAATATCTCTATTTCCAAATATATCCTCTTTATTATTTGTGCTTAATTTAAAACCATATTTCTTTGCTACATAAATTGAATTATTGCCACCGCCAGTATTGATCGTACTAAAATTTACCAAATTTCTTAAAATTGGTAAAAGTGTATTTTGAGCGAATGATCCTGCACCAATGAAAGCTATATTTGGTTTATTATTAAAAACAACTTTGTGTTCAAGTTTAATTGAACAATTTAGTTTTTTTTCCTCTTCATACTTTATAATTATACCTAAAAATTCTTCCTTTTTATTTATAATTAAATCATATGCTTTTTCAGCATCTTCCAAATCAAATGTGTGACTGACAAATTTGGCTACATTTATTTTATTTTCGGAGAGTAAATCTAAATATGTTTGCATATTCCTGTTTTCGGTAAATCGGACATAACCTATCGGATAATCAATCCCCTTTTCTTCATAATTGAGGTCATATCTTCCCGGTCCATATGATGTTGACATTCGAACTTCTAGTTCTTTTTTATAATAGTTTACACGATCAAATCCTGTAGGAACAGCTCCAACAACAACAACTCTACCTTTTTTTCTGGCTATTTCTCCTGCAAAGTTTATAGGATCCAAAGAAGAGCTACCTGCTGTAATCATGACAGAGTCAACTCCAAAACCATTACTGAAATCATTAATAATACCTTTTATAGCATTATCATATCGATTATAAGAGTTATTAAAACCATTTTTTTTAGCAGAGATAATTTTATTTTCATCAATATCAATACCAATAACTTTTATACCGCCCGCTCTCAATATTTCCATAGTTAATTGGCCAATTAAACCTAAACCGATAACTAAGCAATTTTCTCCAAGTAATAGTCCAGTTTGCCTGATACCTTGTATTGCAATTGCACCAAGAGTAGAAAATGCAGCATCCTGCAAAGAAATATCAAAAGGTATTTTAACAGATAAATTCTCATAAACAGCAACTACATCAGCATGAAATGCACCTTGCCCTCCACATGCAACTTTATCTCCAATTTTAAATCTTTTAATATTTTTGCCAATTGCCAGCACTTCACCCGCACAGCTATATCCTAATGGGGATGGAGCATCTAGTTTATTCATTACTACATTATACGTTTCTTTAACTCCTAAGGTCTTAATAGAGTTTATTACTTGATTCAACTCTTTCTTACGAGATTTTGATTTTGCAATATATCCTTTCCTGGCATCGATAACAGTTTTTCCTTCTGTACCAGCACTAATTACTGAATAATAATTCCTAACTAACATTTGATTATCGCTTATTGATGGAAATGGGACTTCTAATATTTCCATGGTCCCATCTTTTAATTTTTGTGTAAGTTGTTGCATAATGTTTTTATTAAGTTAAGATTTATGAATATATTGCTTCCAATTTTCGGACTATTGATTTACTTTCAAATTTATTTACTAATAAAGCATTATTGCATCTAAAAGTTTTTAATACTTCTGGATTATTATATAAATACGTTATTTTTTGAACAAATCCTGGAATATCCCCAGGAGGTAATAGGAATCCATTAAAATTATTAATTACCATTTCAGGGATTCCAGAAATATTTGTACTTAATATAGGTAAAGAATGCGATAAAGCTTCCAATATTGAAATGGGCATTCCCTCTTTATATGAAGGTAATAACAAAATATCAGAATTTGATAAATATACTTCTTTGTTTCGATCATCTAGCCATCCAACGAAGTCTATTGTTTCGTTCAAACTATATTTTCTAATTTGCTTTTTTATCGTATTTTCTAGTTCTCCTTTTCCTGCGATAACAAACTTTATTCTAATCTTTTTTTCTTCATGTATATTTTTGGCAATTTGTATAAGATCTAATATTCCTTTGGATTTGATAAGAAAACCCAAAAAAAGAATTGTAAAATTGTCGGATGTTGTTTTAATACTTTGTTTTTTAATCGTTATCGGATTATAAATTACTATTATATTATTTAGATTATAATTTCTTTTTAATTTTTTTTGCCAATCTTCACAAAGTACGAGAATAGAGTCACAATTATGGAATACATAATTTTTGAATTTATAAAGTTTCCTAGAATCGATGAAAAAATCGTAGAAATCACTTGCATGAATGTGTAAGATTATTTTACTCCTTGATAAAAACCTTCCAAGAAGTATAAAAAAAGAAATTCTGTAAAAACTCAAATTGCTAGAAGAATGGAAATGAAGTGCATTATAATTTTTAATAGATATTTTAGCTAAGAAACTTAAAAAAGCTCTAATGAAAATTATCAATTCGTAAAATTTATTTCTATCTTTATAATAGTTGACTTTTAACAACTCATAATTGATATTAAAATTATTTTCATTTACACATAAAATTATAGTTTTAACAACACTTGCAATACCTCCATTTGAAGATAGGTCAGGTCCAATCATTAGAATTTGTTTATTCATTAATTTTCAAAAGTATCTGATTACTTTTGCTGGAATACCACCCACAATACAATTTGATGGAATATTTTTTGTTACCAAACTATTAGCACCAACAATTACATTGGAACCAATTGTTACACCTTTTAAAATTGTGACTTTATCTCCAAGCCAAACATTATCGCCAATCACTATAGGAGATTTTATATATCCCTTGAATTTTAAATTATTTTCTGCAAATGTTGACTCATGATCATGGTCCAGTATTGTGACAAATTGAGCTATGAGACAATTATCTCCAATCATAATCTTTTCGAGAGCTATAATTCGTGAATATTTATTAATTGAAAAATTTTTACCTATTATAATTATTCCTTTCGACCTCATTTCAACATTATCATAGATATGGGCCTTACCTTTAAATATAATTTTTGAAGAATAAGTAATATTTAAATCCACATTTTTTCCAATATATATTATCTTATTTGTAGACAATCTTTTCAAAAAATATAATTTAATAATTAAAAACCTTATTAAGACAAATACTTTAATGATTAAACTATTATTTATTATACGCATTATATGTTCTTTGATTTTGACATTTCATTACTCACATAATAATTAATAGTCCTAATTTTAGATCATTTAATAAAGCAGTCATCATAAACTCAGTTATTCATGATATAGACAATAAAAATGATTCCAAAGATTTACCATTTATTTGATTATTAAAATATTTCTGTGCTTTCTCAAAGCCTTTCTTGCCTATGAAAAATGCTTTATCTGGATTATTTATTATATATTCCATAGAATTCACAAGATCATTTAACCTATCAGGTTCTACTACAAACGCATCCAATCTATTGTCCAAATAAAGAGAAACATCACTTACATTAGATACTATAACAGGATTTCCCGTAGATAGAAACTCAGCCAGTTTAAATGGGAAGCCCGCATTTGAGAATCTACTTCCCGTTCTTATAACACATAAGACAGCTGGTTGATTTAGAAATGCATAAAAATCATTATCTGTCATATATCCGATATATCTAATATTGTTATTATTTATAGAATCCAAAACAGATTTTAATTTTTTACCACTTCCCGTAAGTAGAAGTTCAGTATTAGGATATTTTCTATTAATATTATTGAAAGCGGTAAATAGTAAAGGTAATCCGTCTTTGTCCCCAAATGTACCTGAATATACAAATCTTATAACATTTCCAAAGCCTCCATTTCGTTTCATCTCATTTATTTTAACTGAAACAGGAATATTTAATATTGGTTTTCCTTTGTTTAGTAACTTTGTATATTTCTTTTGAAGATGATATGATATTACAATGACCGCATCGGAAAATATGTTTATCAATTTCTCAAAATAAATATTACTAATAATTCGCATTTTTGATTTGAAGCTTTTAGCTTCATAACCTGCGCTATAGTCTTCAACAATATCAAATACAATTTTATATCCCAATAATTTCGCTATAAGAATAACAATAATATTTTCGTAATTAAGACCATTGTATACATATAGAAAAGTTTTTGAATTATTCTTACGTTGGTTGTAAAGTAATATGAAATTTTCAATTATAAACTGGGGGATTATAAATATTAATGAAAGTTTTAATTTTAAATTATCTCCTACAGTTCTATAACTTACTCCTTCAAAATTTCCACTTGCTCCAAATTCCTGTATATTATACTCATTATTGTGAATTATAATTACAAATATTTCATAGCATTGTTTTTTGAAATAATCAATTATATATCTAACTCTTTTAGTACCAGCCATTCCGACTGGATAAGTAAATCCACCTAAGAATACAATTTTCATTTTGGACTATTTAATTTTTTAATTATCCTCGCTGGATTCCCTGCAACTAAAGAATCTGGTGGGATTATCTTTATAGAAACAACAGAACCTGCCCCAATTATTGTTCTAGCTCCAATTCTTACCCCTTTAAGAATAATGGAATTGGTACCCACAAAAACATCATCTTCAATCAGCACTGGTTCGGATTTTATATTACCGGAGTTTTTCCTTCTAACTAAATAGTCCAAATTATGGAAATCATGATCAAATATTCTGCAATTTGCTCCAATCAATGTATTATTTCCTATTGTAATAGATTCCCTACTAGATATAATACATGAAGTTATTCCAGTAAAATTTCCAATTGTTATTTTGCCACCATCTATACTTTGAAAAATGGATTTATTTGTAATTCCTACTAGATTAGAAGCAAACCTTGAATTTATTCGTACATATTCTCCCAAATTGAAAACTCCTTTAGCTTTTGTCTTCAACAGAATACTTCCATCGATTTCTATATTTCTACCATAATGACATCCATATATTCTTAGTTTAATTTTAAAGATTAAAGTATAAACAAAAATATTTAAGTACTTATTTAATAATTTTATATAATGTATTATTATTATTAGTTTTAATTTCATTAAATTTTAAATATCATTATGATTTAAAATAATACTTTGATATACTTTAATAATTTGTTCAGCCACCAATTCAGCTTTATTTCTCAAGTATGCTGTCTTTTTTGCATTAAGACTTATTTTTTCTTCCAATTCTTTATTTTGTAATAACCTTAATATTTCTTCAGAAAGATGTTCAACACTATTTACCTCAAATAATAAACCATTGTAATTATTTTTTATCATTGTTGGAATTCCACCAACATTACTTGCAATTGAGGGGGTACCAACCGCCATGGCTTCGGCGAGAGAATTCGGACTGTTATCAACTAATGTTGGTAGAACAAAAATTTCTGACATCATAAGTTCCTTAGCAATATCTTTTGAATTTTGTTTACCAAAAAAAATTATATTTCTTTCTATATTTAATTTCTTACTTAAATTCTTTAAATGTTGAGTATAGGTCTTTTCACCTTCACCAATAACCTTTAGACAAATATTTGGTGTTATATTTTTAATACTGCCCACAGCTTTTGAAATAATATGTCTCCAATCCTTTTCTTTTCATTAGACTCCCTACGAATAGAAGTGTGCTATTGTTTGGATTCTGCCAATTACTCTGAAAGAATATATTATTAACTGCCTCTGGAACATAATATATCCTTGCATTAGAATTGTTGTCAGAAATGAATTTTCTATCCCATTCTGTTCTGCATCCAAAATTTTTCCCATTATCTACAGAAAACTTTTCAATTGGTATTTGTAATTTGTATTGTATAGTTGAGCTTATTTTATTACACTCTTGAATAATACCTTGTATTGAAATTAAATGTGGATAACCAGATTTAATTGCACAAATTGAATAAGCATTTTCTGTACCATGAGAATGTACTAAATCCGGTTTAATTAAATTTATAATTTCAATGGCTTCCTGTATAAAATTTCTAAAACGGGTAAGTCGATCTAAAGGGAAATAAGACGGAAAACCTTTTTGTGTAAAGGGGAAACTATATTTAATTAAATAAAAGTGTACTCCTTCTATAATAATATGTTTGGATTTAGGAATACTTGCCGAGTGAGTAATGATATGCAATTCAATTTCATTATTTTTTTTGAGTTCATCCATTAAATTTATTATCCACGAAGCTGGATGAGATGCTTTTATTTGGGTAAACTGTAAATAACTAATAGGAAAGGGGCATAACCAAACAACTTTCATTAAAAATTCTCTAATTTGAATCATTTCTGTTAAAAATTTTGAATCTCTCTATTAAGAAATATGCCCTTACAACATTTATAAATTTCCTTGGTAAAAATGATTCAAAATAAACAAAATTTAAAAAAATCAGTGAAAGAAAAAGTGGTTTGGTGAAATAATTTTCTGAAAAGCCTATAATCAATATTATTATCAGAGCAACTAAAGCAAAAGATGTTTTCTTATTATTTATAAAACAGAAAGTTTTTATTGACTTCAAAATTGAAAAAAAATAGATAAAAAATAAAATTATTCCAAATTTAGCAGCTAATTCTGTAACACCATTATTTCTGTGATTTATCCATTTTTTTTCTGCATATGAATAATCTGGTTGAGCTAAACCATGACCTAAAATCGGATTTTTAATTACATCTTTAATATCTAAATATGCACTAACCAGTCTTTCTCTTCTTAAAGTATTTGGATTACCACTGTGGAAATAAGAAATTTCTTTATTAATTTTCTCACCTAAGAAGTTAATATTTGTATAACTTAAATATGATATAAGAATAATAATTGGAAGGTATATGAGAGCTTTTTTTGGTTTTTTATTCAATAAAAAATATGATATTATTAAAAATCCAAAGGCCAAATATCCGGAAGTAGAAAGAGTAGTTAATAATGCTATAGAAAGTATTATAGTTTTTTTATCTCTAAAAAATGATTTTGAAAGAATAAAATTAAATATAATTGCAATCATTAAAAAACCTGCGAAAGCACCTGCTTCCCAAAATGGTCCAGAATTGCGAGGGAATATACTTATGTTTCTAGCCGTATTTATATTATATATAATAAATTGTGGTGTAGGTTGATATATATTGGTAGAATAATTATAATGATTAAAAAATGGCGCTATATTGTTAATAAGAAACTTTTCAAAACTAGGGGAAAATAAGCTTGGAATATAGAAAATGAAACTTATGAACGTGAGATACTATTAGAAACATTAATATAAAATTTAGGGAAATCTTTACCTATTATTTTTATTGTAAAATAAGAGAATAATATTCTTATTATAAAACCTATATGTGTTTCGAAAGGGAAAATATCAGTTTGAACGGTTTGTAAAACAAACAAAATTATTGAAAGAAAAATAAAAAAGAACAAAAACCCATCTATTTTTATTTTTTGCAGGAAAAATATAGTAGAAACGAAAAGAAAGCCAGACAAAAGGTATGCATCTCCAAGGAAAAATAGAAAACCAGAATAAGCAACAAGCAGAAAAGTTAGAAAATAATTTAATTTCGAATGCTCATTCGAAATTTTATATAAAATATTATAGGTTTTCTTTGCTATTTCTGTCACTATTAATTTTGCTCGTTCTCTTTGTAACTCAAGATATCATAGAACTTCCAACTTATTTCAGTTACATTAAAAATACATTATATATTATTTTTTCTAAATATTTATTCAGAGTAATAATATATGAACATAATTTATTTGAGTTAATTATGGAATTTTTATGGAATAGTGCTAAACCATTAATTGATTTAAGGATTAAAAACTTACTTACTCATTCCAAATTCCAGATGCTTTTCCATAGATTATTTTATTATACTGGATTTTTGCCAATAGAGGCCCATATAAAATACAAACCATTGTTGATAGAATTACTCCAGCTGTGCCTAATTTTAAATATTTAGCGAAAATTACAGACAAAGGAATGTTAAGAATCCCAGTAATAATAGAGAAAATCATCTGCAACTTGATTTTACCGACACCAGTTAATAAATAAAACATAAATACTTCCCCAATTTAATTCCACGACATATATAAACATAAAAACTGATAGCATAATAGGTATGTCTAAATTTTGTCCAATCCAATATTTATATGCTAATTTTGAAAGTAATAACATTATGAACCCGAAAAATGTTATTATTGCCCACATCTTTCTTAGTTTCGAATTTGTATTTATTATCCATCTGATATCACCCTTATGAAAAGCATCAGTAAACGCAGACCAGAATGGAAGGGTAATTATAGAGAATAAAAATACTAAAATGCTAAAATATTTATATGAAATATAGTAGGGTGTTACCTCATTTGGACCAAATAATTGAGTAATTATTAGGTTATCAGTTGTAAATAAAATTATACCTGTCAATTGAATTATAAAAAACTGTATACCTAAGCTACTTAATTCCTTGACTTTACTAAAATCTAAATTCCTTAATCTAGGTTTATATGCTTTATATTTTTTGTTAAAAAGGATTAAACTAGCTGAAACTAGTACAATAACTGGAGATGAACTAACGATAAGCCCTAAATCGACCAAAGACCCTTTTGTAATTCTTGTAAGCAAGTAAATAGCAACCAATGAAACTATGTTTGTAACAAAGTTATTCAAACTATTAATAGCGGGTTTTTGATCTGCTGTCAGAATAGTATTTATTAATTGTAAAACAAACTTTAAACAAAAAAAACCAAATACAATTAATGATAGCTCACTAAGCTCATCATTTAAATTTGAGGGTGCATTTAATATATAAGACCAATTTATAAGGGGGTTTATAAAGTAAAATAAAATAAAAATAAAAACGGATATTATTAATAATAAAATGTAGGTTGTACTTATATATTTTTTAGCAAGTTCTATATTATTATTTGCGACAGCTTCTGTGAATTTATTTCTTAAACCATTTCCTAAACCTATATCAAAAAAACTAAACCAATTTACTATTGATATTAGTGTAATCCAAATACCATATTTTGTGTTGTTAAGGTAATGAAGAGTAAGTGGAACTATAGCCAGATTGCAGAAGACACTACCTATCTTAAATATAAATGAAGCTGCTATATTTTTTTTAGCTTTGATAGTTCTTTCATGTCCTTTGTTAAAAAACTCAGAGACCTTGGTTACAATAAAACTTTGCATAATTTTTATTATATATCAACTAAATTAATACTTTTACATCTTAATATTATTTTCATCCGTTGAATGTAAAAAATTGAGATAAAACTCAGGCTTAAACATTGAATTTTAATTCAAACATTTTTTTAATCGAATTCTAAATTTTTCTTACTATCATTTTTTTATGTATATATTAAGATATAAATAATTATACTTAGCTTTCAATTACTAAATTTCTAATGTTCTTTAAAATAAATTAGGATGGTTTAAATGCGCTTAATTTTAATTTTCAGTGGTTTTAAAATCTGAAGTTTTATATCGTCCTTAAATTTAATTGAATTTTTAATATAAAATTAATTATAATATAACCGGTAATAATATCGAAACAAAACAATTTCAAAATATCCCACATGAAAATTAAGAAATGTATATACCATTACTAACAAAATAAACACAGATATATATAACTGAAAATATATAAAAATTTTGTTTCTAAAGCTTTTATGAAATAGGTAACCTAAATAACCTCCAAATCCAAACAAAAGCAAATATATTGTTAAGGGATATAATTTATACTTTAGAGTAGATACTAATGCAATTTCATTTTCTGGATAATAGCCAGATTCCTTGAAATGCATAAAAGATGGTAGTGATGGAAAATAATTAACAATATTTGCGTTAAATGTGTTAAATTTTAATAAATTCTTATCCATATTTAACTGATTGAATGTAGTGATTCTTACATCTTTTTGTCTTGTAAGTGATAATAGTTCCATTTCTAAATATTTCAAATTATATTTGGCATTACTAAGAAATTTAAAATTATTTTGTCCTAATATTTTATAATATTTTATAATATCCTTATTATTTCTATAGAAGGGAATATTTTCGATAAATTCAGGTGCATGCATCATGACTACAATTACGACTTCTTGATCACTTCTTTGAGCATTCTTGATCGAATAATCTAAATTTTTTAAAGTTGTAGTAAAAGGAATAAAGCTCAATCTAGTGAAATATGATTTAGGAACATCTGGTGTGTCATATATTGCTGCCGATATATTTTTAAATCCTAAAGTATCCAGGACACGAATTGTATTTTTATCATAACTATTAAATGGGGGAACAAAATTATCAATTTTAATTTTTAATTCTTTTTCTAGATAATCTAAACCTTTTTTAATTTCATAATACTGTGTTTTATAAGAAATACCTTTGAACTCTGTTTCTTGATCGTTAATATTTTTTGAATAATTTTTATGCAGGTATCCATGTAGTGAAACTTCAATAACTCCTTTATTTAATCCATCAACTAAAATATCTCTTTCATATTCTTTCAATCCTATTATTTTCTTATTTTCTTCTTTGAATGGCACTACTGCGACAACTAACTTTACATCATAATGTTTAAAAATCGCGAAAAGATTTGGATAAAAATTAGTATTATCAATACCATAATCATCGATTCTGAAAATTACATTAATCTTTTTTTGACAATCAGAATCTTTAATAAAAAAGATACTGAACAATATGAAAATGAAAAATATCTTCTTCAAATTAATTAACCCTATTATTGCTTAATTTTATAATTAATTTACATAAAAAAATCGCTAAAATTTCACCAATAACTACTAATAATTATTCATCGCTTAAAACATACTGTAGAATTTATCCTGAATAAAACTGAATGATATATTTTAATAAAACTATAATAATATTATTATATGACTTTTTTCAGTTAATCTGCTATTGAATTTCCATAAATAAAGATAAAAGGTATTATACCAGATTCTGCTATTCCATTGCTATAATACTTACCCTCCCACTGAACTCTATTCTTTACCCTTCTTCTTACCCAACTTAATATCGGATTCATAGCTGTAATAGTATTTATAATAATAGCCGTACCCGTTTTTATACTTAAAATTATTAAGTACAGTACCGAGGAATGGAACACCATCCTTCTTTAATAAATCAACAGCATCAAGCATTAATCTTGTATCGGTTTTATCGGCAGAAACGACTAGTATAGTTCCATCAACCATTTTTGCCAATATTTCGGAATCAATCACGGCAATAATAGGTGCTGAGTCCATGATTATAATATCGAACCTGTTTCTCATTTCCTCAAGGAAGCTTTTCATTGCATTTGATTCCATTACTTCAGCAGGATCAGGCGGGATCGAACCGGAACAGTATATAATATAAATTATCTATTGATTCCGAATGCCAGATAATATTTTCAAGGGGAGCCTGGTTAAAAAGATAATTCACAAGTCCGGGACTTTTATTGACACCCAGAATTTTATGAACACGGGGCTTTCTCAAATCGCAGTCGATAAGCAATGTTTTTTTATTCGCTTTTGCATAGCTGCCGGCAAGATTTAAAGCAACAACTGTTTTCCCTTCCTGCTCTGCAGAAGAAGTAACCAGGATTGTTTTAACGGGACCGGAATCGATCCTTGAGAATTGAATACGGGCTCTTAAAGCTCTGAAAGCCTCTCCCGAAGAAGAATCAGGACTATCGAGAATAATAAATTCCCTTTTTTTTGTCCCTTTTTTACCGTTCATCTGGTATTCAGGGATCCAGGAAAGAATATTAATATTTTTATCCTGGATATCTCCCGGATTCTTGACTGTATCATCGAAATAATCTCTAACTAATAAAAAGCCAAATGCTCCACCTAAACCTGCTATTAATCCAATAATTACTAATAATATTCTGTTTGGTTTTGAAGGGAGATCAGGGATTCTGCCGGTTCCAATAATAGCAACATTCCCCGGCTGTGAAAGTTCATTAATCAATGCTTCCTGGTATTTCTGATCGACAAGCAGATACAACTGCTTCAGTGCTTCCCTTTTTCTTTCATACTGTGCCAGTTCAATTGTTGTTTTAGGAAGCCTGTTGAAATTAACTTCATATTTGGCAATTATATCCTGAAGCTCTTTTAATTTTATTTCAAGTGCATGGTTATTAACTTCTTCTTCAATCAGTTTCTGCGAAATATCTTTTACCTGGTCGGGGGTGCTGGCATATGCACCTGTTTTTATATCATTTATTACACTGCTTAATTTCTGCTTCAGATCAGTTATCCTCTGATCATAATCTTTTATTTTTTCAGTTACATCAATACGGGAATTTTTATATGCCATTGCCAGGTCTTTATTCATCTGGAGCTCTGCGATCTGTTTCTGGAGAACGCTTATATATGCCTGTGAAGTCTGGCTTTCAAGGTAATCTACAAGATGGGGATCCTGTTTTTTTAATTCGTTTTTATATTGACTAAGAACCTCGGTTGAAGTCATCAAGTCAATCTTAGCAGCATCCCTTTGGACATCCAACTGCGATAACTGGTTAATCAAAGCAGTCGACTGTGCATCTAATGCAACAATCCCTCCTCTTTCCTGGAAATTCTTCAAGGTATCTTCTGCATTATTTAATTCGACTAATTTTTCATTGCTCTGCTTCTCGAGAAATCTTCTAATGACTGTAAGCTGTGTCCTGTTAGTTTCAAGGTTAACTTCTTTATATTGATCGGCACATGTATTTGCAATTAAAGCGGCTTCATAAGGGGAAGGAGACTCAGCAGAAATCTCAACTACATCCATCCCTTCTTTTTGATCAGCAGATAACGTTATATTTCAATAGTTCTGTTAATTCCTTAACCGTTTTATGCCCGTTTACTCCTTTACCATCTTTATCTTTCAGCAGATCAAAAAAACTTTTATCTTTTGCATTATCGAAGCTGTCGATCAATGCTTTTGCATATCTTTCCCTGGTATCGTAATTATTTATGACCTCCAGTTCATTTGCAATGAACCTGTCATCTGCCATGCTGCTAATCTCAGGCAGTAAATTGGAGGCTGAAAGGACACTTTGTTTCTGTGTAGTAATTTTTAGTGTGACTGTCGATTTATATATATCTTTTGCAAGAATTGCATAAGCGACTGCGGCAGCGATAATAACTAATGCAATAGTAATAAATATTGAAAGATTGTTCCGGATAAGGATGATATAATCTTTTAAGGACTTGGAATTGCCAAGTAAATATTTTTCGATGTCGAAATTTATATTATGATTGTTATTATCCATGTGGATAACCTTTCGGAGGGGTTGTTGTTGTTAATGATTTGTAGTTTGTTTTAAATTTTTAATCGTTGTTAATCTAAAATACTTGAATGAATGGTTGAATGATTGAATGTTCGTTGATCTCTACGCTTCCTATCTTCCTAACTTCTGACCTTCCGACTTCTGACCTCTGCTCTCTGACAGTCTTCGATAAACTCAGACTGACAAGGCGCTTCCCGTCTCCTAACTTCTGCTCTTCTGACCTCTGACTTCTGCACTATGGCAGTCTTCGACAAGCTCAGACTGACAGAACGGGCACGGGCTGACGGTGTTGTGGTCATATTGAGCTTGTCGAAATATGACCCGCTATTGAGTGGTGCAGCGGGACAGTCTTCGATAACTCAGACTGACAAGGCTCGTCTCTAACCTCGACCTCAGATCTGACTATGACAGCTTCCCATCTTCCTAACCTCTACCCTTCCCATCTTCCTAACTTGTGCTTCTTCTGATCTCCTGACCTCTGACTTCTGCACTATGACATTCTTCCGCTCTTCCTAACCTCTACCCTTCCCATCTTCCTAACTTGTGCTTCTCTGATCTCCTGACCTCTGACTTCTGCACTATGACATTCTTCCGCTCTTCCTAACTTCTGCTCTTCTCTTCTCTACTCCGGGCACAGCTTCGCCAGGTCAGTCACATTTCTCACTTTGAACTTCATAATCTTTATCCGGAACCAATTCAATAAATAGAGATCATAACATCTATAAGATCTATACGGCAGCTCAATATTTAAGAGCCGTGCAAATCCTATTTTTTGGAGGATTAAAAAGGTTTTGTCTTGAATAGGGGGTAAGCAGGAAAATAACGCATAGCCTGCTCTGCAAGTGGCCCCGATCCAAAAAACAACACACTATATTCTAAGGAACGCCCTCCAAACAGTAATTTGCTTACATGTTTGCTATTACAAATGAACTTTAAACTTATGCTCCGACTCTCTCTTTAGAAATTTTTTCAATGTCAAGGAATTTTATATTTCTGCCGTCAAGCTTTAAAATTGCCGAGATGAACCCTTCTTCATTAGGCGGCACTTCGGCCATAAACTTTTCAACAAAATTCCTATCCTCCGCTACAATTTCTTTTACATTATCAACAAGTAAAGAGAAAATCTTCCCATTTACATCGAAAACCAGTACCCGGCTTAAAGGTGTCAGCTTTTTACCATCATTGTAAAAGAAATCTGAGTCAATTATCTTTAACATCTGATCGCTGTATTCAAACACCAGGGTTTTTTTAGCATCTGAATTCAAAGAGATATCTGCAGGTAGTAATATCTCCGATATAAATTTATTGTTGATGCAGAATTCTTCCGTGTCAACTTCAAATATCAGAATCCCGTTTAAAGATTCAATAAAAGATGCAGGAATACTCATTATTGCCCTCTTATGAGGTAGCTCACAGGACAATATGAATGCCATCACATTTTGTGGGAATATTTTGAGAATTAAGGGTTTGTGTTTAAAAGAATATTAAAGTTTTTTTATAGAGGGTTAAAGAAACTTTAAGGTGAAGGTCGTGGGAAGGAGGAAGTTGGGGTAGTGCACACTCAAGAGGCTGACCATATGTAGCACAGATTAAACGTCTTTGTTTTGAGACTTGAAATCTGTGCGTCTGTAATTAAATCTAAATCATTAATTGTTATATCATATCATATAATTTACAAAGATTATATTTTTTGGTCAGCCTCCAACGGAAAGATCAGGTTAGTAACCGGAAAATGAGGCTAGCGGATAGAATATAATAATTATGTTAAGATGTAATTTTAATAGTTTGGTTACAAATTGATAGATAATAATACAGATGAGGGAACCAGTCCCCCTTAATAAAGGGGGAAGAAGGGGGTTGTTAAATGAAGATATATTACAAAAATAATTTAAAGAATAAATCTTAAGAATTAATTGCCGCTTACGAAAACTTGTATCTTTTTACTTGTATCTTTTGTCTTCAACAGACAACCCCCTCGCCCCCTTTGATAAGGGGGACTATTGTACGCTGGCACTATGAACCTCATAATAAAATACCTCACTTCTGTTGGTTACAACGATTAAGATTTCTCAGTCATCTCTATGAAAGCAAATTGAATTCCTTCGAAATTACAGGGTGTTGCTCGTTTTGTCATTTCGACCCCAACACGCAGAGACAATTTCTTCCTGGTTGGGGGAGAAATCTTGCGTACCTTAGGAAAAGATTTCTCAGTCGCCAATATGAATTCCGAAATGTGCTCCTTCGAAATGACTATGAGGTTACCTGATAAGATATCTAATAAAAGGTTTAACTGACTACAAGTCCTTCTCTTCCCAAGAGAAGGACTACAGGATGAGTTCTTTGTTGTGCCGCGACCAAACTTCCTATCTTCCTAACTTCTGGTTAAAATTAAAAATAAACAATGTTTTATGAATAATTAATTTTATACATCATTAAAAATATTATATAAAAGTTTTTTAATTGAACCTCGTAGAGGTTCTATTATTGTAGCTGAAATCAACAAGAGAAATTAAATCCTCGTAGAGGATTTATAAAATTTCCGGTTTTAATAAAATATTCCAAATAATTAATCATTTTTATAAATTCAACGATATGATAAAAACGGTTAAAACCGTTCACGGGAGTAAGAGCATTTCCATTTTAAAGAACGGCAATTGCATTCGGTGCGTAGTGCACACTCAAGAGGCTGACCATATGTAGCACAGATTAAACGTCTTTGTTTTGGACTTTGAAATCTGTGCGTCTGTAATTAAATCTAAATCATTAATTGTTATATTATATCATATAATTTACAAAGATTATATTTTGGTCAGCCTCCAACGGAAAGATCAGGTTAGTAACCGGAAAATGAGGCTAGCGGATAGAATATAATAATTATGTTAAGATGTAATTTTAATAGTTTGGTTACAAATTGATAGATAATAATACAGATGAGGGAACCAGTCCCCCTTAATAAAGGGGGAAGAAGGGGGTTGTTAAATGAAGATATATTACAAAAATAATTTAAAGAATAAATCTTAAGAATTAATTGCCGCTTACGAAAACTTGTGTCTTTTTACTTGTATCTTTTGTCTTCAACAGACAACCCCCTCGCCCCCTTTGATAAGGGGGACTATTGTACGCTTAGCACTATGAACCTCATAATGCAATACCTCACTTCTGTTGGTTACAACGATTAAGATTTCTCAGTCATCTCTATGAAAGCAAATTGAATTCCTTCGAAATGACAGGGTGTTGCTCGTTTTGTCATTTCGACCCCAACACGCAGAGACAATTTCTTCCTAGTTGGGGGAGAAATCTTGCGTACCTTTGATCTCAGAATATCGATTAACGAATTTTGATTTCTGATTTACGTATCCGGTATCGAGCCTCCAGTATCGAGCATCCAGCATCCAGTATCGAGTATCCAGCCCTGGCAAGATTTCGAGATGCTTACAAATTGAATGAATGTTTAATTGAATGTTTGATTTAATAATGAATGTTCCTTAATCACTTCCCTACCTATCTTCCTAACTTCCGCTCTTCCTAACTTCCGCTCTTCTGACCTCCATTGCTGATTTACGTATCCAGTATCGAGTATCCAGCATCCAGTATCGAGTATCCTGTATCCAGCCCTTTTCGAGATTCTTACAAATTGAATGAATGTTTGATTGAATGAATGTTCCTTAATCACTACCCTTCCCATCTTCCTAACCTCCGCATTTCCTAACTTCTGCTCTTCTTACCTTCTGACCCCTGACCTCCGGTCTACCTCCGGTAGATAAATCGAAATGACAGGGTGTTGCTCGTTTTGTCATTTCGACCCCAACACGCAGAGACAATTTCTTCCTGGTTGGGGGAGAAATCTTGCGTACCTTTTTCGTTTGTATCCAGCTTATTTTATTTGTATTGATTTGAAACATTAAATCTCTCATCTGTTCTATATTAGTTATTTTTGTGAAAATATAAATGGAGTAAAAAATATTTTAATTGCCCGATCACTTCATTATTGATTTATTAAAATCTCTGTTTATAGGCAACTAAGTATATTATCTTAATATTCCTTTTGAATAAAAATGCCCTGCGGCTAAAAAAACATTCCATCAAAACAGCTTCGCATGACTTTTGCTAATCTTAAGCCGGTAACAATTTTTATAATAAGATTTGGCTCCATTATTTCTCATAAAGTATTAAAAAACATTAAATACATTTTAAAATTTAATAAATCCCGAAACAGTATAGAGCGACGTTGGGAGCCATTATTTGAAGGGAGAATCTAAACTTGAACAAGATTTTAATTATTGATAATGACAAATCAGTAAGAGATACAATCACCCTGTTTCTTTCCGGAATAGGTTTCAAAATATTCCCGGCAGGAAACGGTGAAGAAGGATTGGAAATATTTAACAGGACTCACCCGGAACTAGTGATATGCGATCTCAGGCTTCCCCAAATGGATGGTTTTGATGTACTTAAAAATCTGTCAGAATATGATCCTGCTGTTCCTGTTATAATAACAACGGCTTATAGCGATACCAGATCTACAATTAAAGCAATTCAGCTTGGAGCATACGATTATGTTGAAAAGCCCCTTGATTTAGAACTCTTAACTGTTATAATAAAGCGCGCTTTAGAAGGGAAAAAGATTAGTGAGCACCTCGAGGTTACTATTACTAAAGGGAGTGAAGAATACCAGCTTGAGAATAGTTTAATAGGTAAGACGCCTGCTATGAAAGAAGTTTTAAAGAATATAGGAAGAGTATCATCAAGCAGGGTAAGTGTACTTGTAACCGGGGAAAGCGGGACAGGTAAAGAACTGATCACAAAAGTTATTCATTATTCGGGAATAACTAAAAATTATCCTTTCATTGCAGTCAATTGCACTGCATTAACTGAATCACTGCTGGAAAGCGAGCTGTTCGGGCATGTGAAAGGAGCATTTACCGGTGCAGTTAAAGATAAAAAAGGGAAATTTGAGCTGGCAGGTGAGGGAACAATTTTTTTAGATGAAATCTCAGAAGTGTCACCAAGCCTCCAGGTAAAATTATTAAGAGTCCTGCAGGAGAAAGAATTTGAAAGAGTCGGGGGAGAAGTCACTATTCCCATGCAGGCGAGGATCGTTGCGGCTACAAATAAAAGTTTAAATGAACTGGTAAAGCAGAGAAAATTTCGTGAGGACCTATATTACAGGCTTAAAGTATTTACTATTGATGTACCTCCTTTAAGAGAAAGGAAAAACGATATACCTGTTCTTGTAATCCATCTTCTTAAAAAAATAAATAATGAACTTCATAAAGAGGTAAGGAAAATACCTACCGAAGTAATGGAAATGATCCAGAATTATGAATGGATAGGAAATGTAAGGGAATTGGAAAATACTTTAACGCAGGCTGTCGTATTGGCAAAAGGCGAAGTTCTGGAAAAAGAAAATTTATTACTGAGAAATAAAAGCAACGGCACTCTAAAATATAATCCGCAGAATCTTAGTATAGCTGCACTTGAAAAGGAACATATCAAATATGTTCTCAATAAAGCAGGTTGGGATAAAAAAGAAGCTGCGCAATTGCTGCAAATTTCAAGACAGACACTATATAATAAAATTAAGTCTTATTCATTAAAGGAAGCTTCTTAGCTTAATATTTATGTCTTATACTTTTGCCTTTAATTTCAAACGTGTCCAAATTTTATACTTAGGTATGTCAAAATATTTTAACCATATAGAATTAAATTTAATATTTCTCAATTTATTTTAGTTTCTAACTGTTTTCTACACGGCACAAAAATTGGTTCACTATAACCACCTAAGAGGGATCTTTCGAAAATATTACGTGTAACTATTTTCATAATAATAATATGCTGGTAAATCAAAATTCTCTGGAAGGGATAGAGGGCTTATTAATATTTAATATAGGCGGTAAAGAATTCTGTACTGATACAATAAATCTAAATGCAATTATTAAGGTTGATGAATCAAAATTTAGTAATGAGAATCATTCCAAAGGGGAATTATTTTACGAAGGACAATTCTTTAAAATTATCGATATAAAAGAGATCTTAAAAATTCCAATGCTAGAATTTTCCAGCAGGAACAGGATAATTCTTTTTGAATCTTCCGACAATATGTTCGGGTTTATTGCCGATGAAATAATTGAAATAATTACAACCGATTCTATTTTTCAGAATAAGTATTTAAAATTAATCCCAACGGCAGAATCCGGATACATCTGCGGGGAATTATTATTTCAAAAAAGAAATATCTCTCTACTTAACATGGGAAGAATAGGTAAGGAATTGAAAACTATTAAAAAATATAACTAGCAGTATTTAATTAAAAAATAAATTCAGGGTTGAATTACTTATTATGCAGATAAAGGAAATGAATAAGAAATTATTCCTTAATACGGTTTTAGTAATAATATCTTTAAGTAGTTATATAAGTTATTCCCAGGTCTTAATGCCGGATTCTAGCCTTGTAAAAAATAAATTTGATGCGGAAAGTTTTGGGATAGGAGATCTGGTAATCGATCATACACAAAGTAAATGGGGGAAAGATTTTGTAGATCTTTTTAACAGAAATTGGGAGCCGCCGAAAAATATTAATGGTTTTACTATTATCATAGAAGAGAAACCTTTGCCAAGATTAGGCACTATAATTCTGATAAAAGTCAACGGCAGCTACATTTATCAGAGATTTATTCAGCCCCGTTATGAAACTATCAAAATGAATGCGGAACAAGGGAACCAGGTAGTTTTTTCTTATTTGGAAAATTATCAGCAGATACAGAAAGAATTGCAGGGGGAGGATTTAAAAGGGACAGGGATATATTGAATTCAAAATGGAAGAGCTGGATCATAGTTACTGGATACTCGATACTCGATACTGGATACTCGATACAGGATGCTGGATAAATAAAGTTACTTTAACGATTTAGAAATATGTTAAAAATTTGAGGGAACAAATGAAACATTCTATTTTCTATTTTTGCTTTTTGCTGTTTCTGTTATTTATATCAGGCAAAAATATCTTTGCTCAACAGCTGGTTTATACACCGATTAATCCAAGCTTCGGCGGATATTATTACAACGGTACATGGATGCTGGCCGAAGCCCAGGCAGAAAAAAAATTCACGGCAAGCAATTCTTCCTCTGCTTATAACCCTTACGGTACAAATCCCCTTGATAATTTTCAGTCTACGCTTAACAATGCAATTTTAAGCCAGCTTTCTCAAAAGATTATTTCCCAGGTTTTCGGCGAGAATACTTTAAGTAAAGGGCATTATCAATTCGGAAATTATGTAGTTGATATAAATCCGCAGACTGACGGCATTCATATTAATATTCAGGATAATACGAACGGCGGGCAAACAAATGTAATTGTTCCATTTTATTAATTAAAGAAATACTTAAATGAATAATTTTCTGAAATTTACAGCAACATTATTTTTAGCGATTATAGTGCAGCTTTTTACAGGCTGTGCGGTGATGGAACCTTTCCAGGCTTCAATTGCTACGTTAGGACCCAGAACGGCAATGGATACTAAACTGGAATCATTGCCTCCGGCTAAAGAACCTGTTGTTGCGGCTGTATACACTTTTAGGGATCAAACGGGTCAGTACAAATTATCTACTACCGGATCAAGCTTTTCGACTGCAGTAACACAGGGAGCAACGACTATCTTAATTAAAGCTCTTGAGGATTCCCACTGGTTTGTTCCTATTGAAAGAGAAGGCTTATCCGATTTGTTAAATGAAAGGAAAATCATCCGTTCTAGCAGGGAAAACTATTTGGGTTCCGACGGTAATAAACTGCCTGATTTACCCCCCTTACTATATGCCGGCGTAATCCTTGAAGGAGGTATTATATCATATGATGCAAATGTTTTAACCGGCGGCGAAGGTGTGAAGTATTTAGGTATAAGCGCTTCAGGGCAGTATCATCAGGATAGAGTAAGTGTGTACTTAAGAGCAACTTCAACGCAGAACGGAAGAATATTGAAAACTGTTTATGCAACTAAAACTGTTCTTTCACAGCAGATTGACGGAGGAGTCTACCGTTTTGTTTCTCTTAATAATCTTCTTGAAGCTGAAATGGGATTTACATATAATGAGCCGGTCGATATTGCCGTAACCGAAGCAATTCAGAAGGCAGTTGAAAGTATGGTAATTGAAGGGGTAACAGATGGATTGTGGCAGCTTAAGAATCCATCCGATACTTCAAGTGCCGCTTTTAAAAATTATACAAAGGAAGCAAAGGAGAGCGGAAATCACGATTTCCTTGGCCGTCCAATTTCTAAAATAACCAACAGGTATTCGGTAAATATAAATTCCGGGTTACAGTTATATTCGGGGGATTATTCTAATCCCGAGATGAACCCTGAAGCCGGTTTAAAGCTTAGATACGGGGTTTCCCAGGCATTCTTTCTTGAACTTAGTCTTGGAAGAGGCTCACTATCCGCTCAAGATGCTTTTAAAATAGATTTTAACTATCTGGATATCAGAGGTGTTTATTACTTGATCTCCGGCTTCAATATTTCACCTTATTTCTTAATCGGAGGCGGAGTATTAGGGAGGGAAAGAATTACCGGTTCTACAAGTGACTACCCTATTACATTGAATTATACCAATTTTCCTGACTTTACATGGGGCGGAGGTATTGAGTACAGGGTTAACCAAAATATAGGTGTAAGCTTTGAACTCAATAACCATTATATACTTAGTGATAAATTGGACGGTTTAGTAAACGGTAAATACTACGATTACTTCTGGAACGGGAATTTAGGCGTTAATGTTTATTTCGGAAACTAAATATATGATGAATATGTGCCAGTCACCTAAACTACCCGAAAAATCCTTTAAAGGTGACTGACACATAAAAATTGAAAGGAGGGATGAAATAGATATCGGACTACTCGATGCAGGATTTCTCTCCTGATTGAGTAGTCTCAAAATTAAATTAACTATTCCTGCAGAAAGGAGGTACAGAGGAAACGAAAATATTTTTATGCACTGCATTGTCCGGCAGGATGCAATGCATAAAAAGGCAGCGAAAGAGCCCTCTAATTTATACATAAGTATAGATTAGATTGCACGGAACTCCAACGCCGCCTGAAGCTTAATTTATTGTGTTAAGTTAAATAATAAATATTTAATTATAAACATAGGAAATAACTGCCGGCAGATACCTGAAAGGATCAATTTCTCCTTTCGGGTTAACAAAACTTAAACTATTTTTTAATAAAAAAGGGAATTAAAAATGAAAAAGTTATTAGCAATAACAACTGCTGTTCTTTTCCTGGTCGGCTTTACGTTTGCACAGAATACAAATACAGTTAATTCAACCGGAAATAATAATAGCGCGAATGTTACGCAAACTGCTGCTACCGGTGCAACTAATAATAATGCTGAAGTAGATCAAACAGGTGACTTTAATACAGCAAATCAGAATCAATTCCAGGAGGCTGGAATTCATTCCCCCCAAAATGTAACAATAACACAAACAGGAGATGGCAACACAGCAACCCAGCTGCAGGGTTTTAGCTATACGGGATATAATGATGCAACTATAACACAGGTAGGTAATAATAATAGTGGTTATCAAAAACAGGATGGTTATAACATGACTGCTGGTATTTCTCAAAGCGGCGGAGACTATAATAACGCATCGCAAACACAGGGTGGTTCTCATCAAACAGCTAATGCAACTCAAGTAGGCGGATATAATACAGCCACCCAAACTCAGAGTGGTATAAATCATAAAGCAACCATTTCTTCAACCGGCAATAATAATTATGCTAGCCAGATACAGAATGGTGGGACATATAATAGCCCTCCAACCTACTTAGGTGGACATACTGCCGTTGCGACCCAACAAGGTAATGGTAATAAAATCATACCAGACTCAAAACGGAACTGAAGCGGATTATGCTGTAACTATTCAAAACGGGAATTCGAACAATGCTAATATTAATCAGATGGGGAATTCAAATGGTGCCGGTTACTGGAAAAGTCAAGGCGATCCGACAATTGATCAGGAAGGAGATTATAACTCAGCAACCTTAAATCAAACCGGAAATTCCAATAACGAAAAAATTTACCAGGATGGCAACAGCAATACTGCAATTCTAAATCAGACCGGGAACTATGGATTTGGTTATATGGACCAGAAGTGGAATGGTGCTTCAAATAATTACGCTCAAGTAACTTCTAACGGAGATTATAATTCGCATTATACCGTACAGACTTATGGTGATTATAATACAATCAACACTGAACAAACCGGAAACAGTGATATCTCTTTTTCAGGGCAGTATATAGGTAATAACAACTGGATTAAAACAACTCAAACCGGCGATAGCAACAATTCAAATATTCAGCAGAAAAATGGAAATGGAAACTGGGCATTAACACAACAGTTAACTGATTCAAATGTTTCCACAGTTTTACAAAAAGGATCAAGTAATGTATCTAATGTAATGCAGCATTGATCATAATATTTTTATAAGGGAAGCATATGCTTCCCTTATAATATTTAGCGGTAAGTAATTATTTTTAAAATATTAAATGGGATAAGAGAGCACAAAATGAAATTAGCGTATAAAATGATCATTTTGGCTTTATGCATGGCAGGAATTATACAAGCCCAGGATGATGTCAGTGTAAGCAGCCTGAATAATCCAAATAAGGATTTAATTCCTTCAACGCTTCAACAGATTGCAAATAATGTAGGGCAAAAAGCTTTATTATCTACGATTACCAATCAGGCAAATATTGAACAGGTAGGAAACAATAATAAAGCAATTATTACCCAGAACTTCGGAAGCAATACAAATCCTAATTTTGCTTCAATTGTGCAGAGCAGTAATAATAATTCAGCCGCCATTACTCAGACCGGCAATGGGAACAGCAGCACTATATCCCAGTACGGTAATGGAAATGAGGCAGTCGAAAATGTCGATGGTAATAACAATACTGCACGTATAATACAGAACGGAAATTACAATGTTTCATTTGAAAACATTAATGTCGATAATAGGAATTATGTTATTATGCAGCAGGGTAATAATAATGCAATTATGAAATATGATGGTACTCAAAGCCCGAAATCGTTGATAATTTCGCAGCAGGGAAACGGGATGCGGCTGATTATCAATGGCAGCAATTTTGTTAAGTAGAAGATAAAGACTGAAGCAGTGGCTAAGACGGGAAGTCTTAGCCGGCTGCTGTTTATCAGGGGATAGAATTAAGTAGGCAGTTTTTTAAAGTAAAGTTAGCCCTCCCCTTTTACAGGATTATGAATAAAGGAAAAACTAATTAGAAATTAAAGAGTAAAAAAATAAAATGAGTCTAAAAAATATTCTGTTTCTATTACTTATTATAACCATTACATCATGTAATGAAAATACGGTTGAGCCGGTATTATATGGAAGCATTTCGGGTGTTGTTTATGCTCCAAATGGTACCGCTTCTGTTTCTGGAGCTAGCATTACTACAAATCCTCCGACCAGCGCCTTAGTTACTGATGCTTCTGGTAAATTTACTATCAATAAAATTCCCGTTGGAGACTATTCTGTATCTGCCGTAAAATCAGGTTATAATACGACCACAGTTCAAGTTTCTGTTTCGAGTGGTCAGACTGTTCAAGCTGTCTTATTTTTAAGCTCAAGCAGTACCTTTACTCCAGGTACACCATCAGGTCCATTTCCAGCAAATCAATCGTCGGATCAACCTGTATCTCTCACTCTCTCATGGCATAATAATATATCATCCAGTTATAATGTTGATACAACCTATTTTAATGTTTACTTATTTGAATCCGGTTCGGGCGCCAGAAAATTAATTGCTTCCGGTATTACTGATACGAGCACTACTGTTACCCATTTAAAATTTAACACTACTTATTATTGGCAGGTCGTGGCGAAAAGTACCGATACATTAAAATCAAATAGTGAAATTTGGAGCTTTACAACTGCCCCGGTACCAAATAATCAATTTATATTTTCAAGAATTGATAACGGCAACTATCAGATCTTTTCATCGGACAGTTCATCATTAAACCTGGTTCAACTGACCAATGATAATAATCGTAATTGGTGGCCAAGATTTAATCCAAAGCATAATAAAATTGCTTTTACTTCAAGCAGTAATGTAGAACCTCAAATTTATATAATGAACCCGGACGGCAGCGGGATCTTTCAGGTTACCAGCACAGGTGTAACAGGTTATGGTAATTATGGTATCGGGTACAGCTGGGCTCCGGATGGCTACAACATTTTATACAGCCATAATGATAAATTATATAGAATTGGCTCTGACGGAGCTAACTTAACGCTTATAGCTACGGCACCTTCCGGCAGAAACTTCCGTGAGTGCAGCTATTCATCGGATGGGAGTAAGGTGGTTGTTTTAACTATCGGATCGAATATTTATGATTCTGAGATTTATACCTTGAATGCCGATGGGACCAATATGGAATTATTGGTTGATAATTTATCCGGTTCAACTGCAAGTCCTTCGTTTTCGATTGACGGCAGCAAAGTCTTGTATACTCACGATATTTCCGGTTACCAAAGCACTGATGGAAGGACGCTCGATTCTCATATATTTGAAATAAATATAAGTTCAAAAGCAATTGTTGACCTATCTATTAACCACAACACCAATGAAGATAATAAACCAAACGGTACTAACGATTTGAATCCAAGGTATTCTTCCAACGGTGCATATATTATTTTTGAGAATGGTTCTAATGTTCTAAATTCAACAAAAAATATATGGGTGATGAATTCAGACGGCACCGGGAGACATAAAGTTATTTCTAACGGGATAATGCCTGACTGGAAAGAATAGAATAGGCTCAGGATTAATACCCGCGTAAATTAATTTAGTTCGAAATGACAGGGTGCTACTCATTTTGTCATTTCGACCCCAACACGCAGAGACAATTTCTTCCTGGTTGGGGGAGAAATCTTGCGTACCTTAGGAAAAGATTTCTCAGTCGCCAATATGAATTCCGAAATGTGCTCCTTCGAAATGACTATGAGGTTACCTGATAAGATCTCTAATAAAAGGTTTAACTGACTACAAGTCCTTCTCTTCCCAAGAGAAGGACTACAGGATGAGTTCTTTGTTGTGCCGCGACCAAACTTCCCATCTTCCTAACTTCTGCTCTTCCGACCTCTGACCTCTGTACTATGACAGTCTTCGACAAGCTCAGACTGACAAGGGGTTCCCATCTTACTAACCTCCGCTCTTCCTTACTTCTGCTCTTCTTACCTTCTGACCTCTGATCTACAGAACTTATAGGCAATCAAGATTTCGAGATTCTTACAAATTGAATGAATGATTAAATGATTGAATGAATGAATGTTCCTTAATCTCTACCCTTCCTATCTTCCGCTCTTCCTATCTTCCGCTCTTCCTAACTTCTGCTTTTCCGACCTTCGGTAGATAAATCGAAATGACAAGCGTGTATGGCAGACTCAACGAAAAGTTGAGTTTAATAAGCTGGAAAATGAGGTTACCTGATAAGATCTCTAATAAAAGGTTTAACTGACTACAAGTCCTTCTCTTCCCAAGAGAAGGACTACAGGATGAGTTCTTTGTTGTGCCGCGACCAAACTTCCCATCTTCCTGACTTCTGCTCTTCCGACCTCTGACCTCTGTACTATGGCAGTCTTCGACAAGCTCAGACTGACAAGGGGTTTCCCATCTTCCTAACCTCCGCTCTTCCGACCTCCGACCTCTGCCCTCTTTTTATTCTTTTTTCTTTGCAAACCATCCGGTAATAAAAGCGGCCGAAACAGATTTAACCTTTTCAGCTTTGTGAAGAGCAGCAGCAGCATCGGTATCTTCGTATTCTTCATAGGGAAGCCACAATTCATCACCTGAAATTCCGGGATACCTGCTGAGTGAAACTTCAGGTTCAATTTCTTCTGAAATTTGTGCTGCATCTAATAATTGATCTTTCCACTTCTCTTCAAAATCTCCTCTTTCTATAAGCAGCCTTAATTCATTTCCGATAAAATGAGTTTTTTTGAAAACACCTTTCGCAATCAGCACTGCTTTTATATATTTCTCAATTGCCTGCTGAAAATGATATACTGATTTATCAAAATAGCCGGAATCCCTTAGCGTTTTACCAATCTCAAAATCTCTCTCGCCGTCTTTGAACATTGCATTCGAAAAATCTAAATTACTTATTTTTGATAAAAATGTAGGTACACTAGGTTTCACTGGGAAAACCCATCCACCTTCAATTTTTTGAATTTTACTGTTCCGAAGATAATTTTGAGTTTCTGCAATTATATTTGTCAGAAAATTATTGCTGTCAAGCAGAACGATACCTTCAGTTGCTATATCTAAAAAAAGAGGATTATGATTTCTAAAATTTGATATTGTTTCTTCTTTTGTAAGCAATAAAATATCTAATGGTATTATAGGCAGTATCCTTTTTAAATTAGCAGATTCTGTTCCTCTGCGATGCCTTTTGAGTGGTAAACCGGAAGCAGTAACTAACAAATCCATATCAGAATCTTCTGTGTAATTATCTTTTACACGAGATCCAAATGCCGCAATGCCGATAATATCAAAAGGCAATTTTGCTCGAGAAATATTTTCAGAAATCTTCTTAATTGTTTCTTTATCCATGCTGCATTTTTAACTTCTTTAATATTTTCCGGGAAATATGTGTGACGTTTATATTAAAATTACAACAAAAATAACAAATAATGCTAAAGAAATCTAACCTTCAATTCCTCGTATTTATTGTTAATCAATCATTTTGAATGAATGATTGAATGTTCGTTGTTCTCTACCCTTCCCATCTTCCTGATCTCCGCTCTTCTGCTCCTCTTACCTTATGACCTCTGACTTCTGCACTACGACAGTCTTCAACAAGCTCAGACTGACAAGGCACTTCTGCTCTTCCTAACTTCTGCTTCCTCTTACCTTCTGATCTTCTGACTTCTGCACTATGACAGTCTTCGACAAGCTCAGACTGACAAGGCGCTCCCCATCTTCCTAACTTCCGCTCTTCCTAACTTCTGGTTAAAATCTAATAATAAACAATGTTCTTATGAATAATTAATTTTATACATCATTAAAAATATTATATAAAAGTTTTTTAATTGAACCTCGTAGAGGTTCTATTATTGTAGCTGAAATCAACAAGAAAAATTAAATCCTCGTAGAGGATTTATAAAATTTCCGGTTTTAATAAAATACTCCAAATAATTAATCATTTTTATAAATTCAACAATATGATAAAATTGAATGAATGATTGATTGAATGGTTGAATGATTGAATGTTCTTAACCCCTACCCTTCCCATCTTCCTAACCTCCGCTCTTCCTAACTTCTACCCTTCCGACCTCTGACCTCTGCACTATGACAGTCTTCGACAAGCTCAGACTGACAAGGCGTTCCCATCTTCCTAACTGCTCTGATCGATCACTAACTAGACGTTTACGCTCAATTGAATGAATCGTTTATTGAGCTTTTCGACCTGACCATGCGTGCATATGACAGTCTTCGATAAACTCAGACTGACAAGGCGCTTCCCATCTTCCTAACTTCCTCTCTTCCTAACTTCTGGTTAAAATTAAAAATAAACAATGTTTTATGAATAATTAATTTTATACATCAATAAAAATATTATATAAAAGTTTTTTAATTGAACCTCGTAGAGGTTCTATTATTGTAGCTGAAATCAACAAGAGAAATTAAATCCTCGTAGAGGATTTATAAAATTTCCGGTTTTAATAAAATACTCCAAATAATTAATCATTTTTATAAATTCAACGATATGATAAAAACGGTTAAAACCGTTCACGGAAGTAAGGCAGAATATGACAATCCCGGAAAATGAATTGCCGCTTACGAAAACTTGTATCTTTTTACTTGTATCTTGTGTCTTCAATAGACTTAAATATGATTATCTTTTTTGTAACCTAATTCTAGTTCCAATTGTCTTAATATCTAGCATTAAATGTAAAAATCAGTTATAACATACTTTTTTGAAAAGGAATAATATAAGGGGCATTATGTTATATAAAAGGATATCTTTTCATTCAGGAAATAGATTCAGCATTAAAGGGACTGCAGTTTATTTTCTGTTTCTAACCTTGTTTACTACTTCTATTATAAATGCTCAAATAAATATATTTGGCAATGACTCAACAAGCAGGGAATGTTCACACCGAAGTTTAGATCTTACTGTAAATAATTCCGGGATAAGCTTCGGTAATTCTCAAAGCATTAATGGGATAAGATTTAATGTTACGGACTGCGGAATTAAAAATATCAACGGCATCAATATTACTTTCTGGAAACCAGAAGAAAGTCCCGGTTCTGTTATTAATGGCCTTTCATTCGGAGTGGCACCTTATGCAGACGAATTAAACGGGGTTTCAATCGGTTTAGCATCAGTCTTAGCCGGGCACGGCATGACCGGATTTAACCTGGGAGGTCTGGCTAATGTTTCCGAAGGAAATATTTATGGAATAAATGTCGGCGGCCTGGCATTAGTATCTAAAGAAGACATTTCAGGAATTAATTTTGGAGGTCTTGCACAGGTTTCACAAAACAATATATCGGGTATAAACTTCGCCGGGCTTGCGCTTGTATCACAGGGAAGTTTAAGCGGAATAAATATTGGCGGATTAGCTTCCGTTTCAAATAAAGATATCCTGGGAATAAATTTCGGTTCACTGGCACTTGTTTCCCAGGAAAATATTTATGGTATAAATGCAGGCGGGCTTGCTACAGTTGCTAAAGAAAATATTTACGGAATTAATTTCGGAGGTTTAGCCGTTGTATCCGAAATTGAAGCTATGGGAATAACAATAGGCGGACTTGCTGCCGTCGCTAACGGCGGTTTTACAGGTATTAATATCGGAGGGCTTGCCATTGCTTCCGGTAAAGGTGAAATTACAGGGATTAAATATAACTGCCGGGAAATTGAAATCGGGCTATTCTGTTATGGGGATCAATATTGCCGGTTATAATATTGAAGCTGAAAATTTATCAGGGATAAATATAACAGGCTGCTGGGTAGATACTGAAAATCTAACGGGATTTTCTATATCTCCTTTTCATAAAATATCAGGGAACCAGGCAGGATTAACAATAGGGATTCTCAATATTGCAGAATCTCTTCAAGGGATACAAATAGGTATATTAAATATTGTAAAAAATAATCCTCTCCCCTTTAGAATATTACCAATAATAAATTTTCATTTCTAATCTTCTATAAGAATAAAGAGGCCTCTCTAAGGATGGTAAAAAAGATCTCCGGAACGCAGCCGGGGTCTATAACAAATTTGATGGGAATTATAAATCTCTCTCTTTCCTCCTTTAAATACATTTCTCATCATTAGATAAAATAGTTATTTTTAGGGAGAGGATTTAATTGAATGGGAGAGCTCTATGCAGATAAGTGCAAATCTTATAAATAAAAAAAATGAGAATTCTGTAATATTAAAAACGGACAGCAATACTCACTCGATAAAAATATCATCCAAGAAATCGGGATATGGTTCCAGCGTTAACGGGGGTGAGCTTTTATTCCTTGCTCTTGCCTCTTGTTATTGTAATGATATTTACCGGGAAGCCGGCAAACAGGGAATTCAGGTTGAGTATGTGGAGGTTGAAGTAAAAGGGGATTTTGATTCAGAGAGTTCGCCCGCCTCAAATATTACATATTCGGCTGTAGTAAAAGCGAAAGCAAAAAGAGACACAATAATTGAACTGATGAATTTAACTGATAAAGTAACCGAGATTCAGAATACCCTGCGAACGGGCGTGGCTGTAACACTCGTTAATGCTGAGGCAATTAGCGTTTGATTTTTTCCCGTTGTCATTTCTTTGAAATCTTGCGTACCTTAGGAAAAGATTTCTCAGTCGCCAATACATATTCCGGAATGTGCTCCTACGAAATGACGGGTGTTACTCGTTTTGTCATTTCGACCCCAACACGCAGAGACAATTTCTTCCTGGTTGGGGGAGAAATCTTGCGTACATTAAGAATGTGCAGCAGTGTCATTTCGAATCCCGACTCATACCATTTTACTCTTTGAAGGAGGGATGAGAAATCTTACGTACAATATTCAATGTCATATCATTGTGACACATTCAGTATCGAGTATCCAGTATCGAGTATCCAGTATCGAGTATCCAGCATCCAGTATCGAGTATCCAGTATCCAGCCCTTTTCGAGATTCTTACAAATTGAATGAATGATTGATTGAATGGAATTTGAATGATTGATTGAATGTTCCTTAATCACTACCCTTCCCATCTTCCTAATCTCCGCTCTTCTGCTTCTCTCTTACCTTCTGACCTCTGACTTCTGCACTACGACAGTCTTCGACAAGCTCAGACTGACAGGGAACGCTCGATGTCATGCTGAGTTTATCGAAGCATGACTCGTGATTGAGTGCTGCAACGGGACAGACTTCTATAAGCTCAGACTGACAAAACGGGCACAGGCTGACGGTGTGTTGTGGTCATTGCAGCATGGTGTCATTTCGACGACTGAAAGGAGGAGAAATCTTGCGTATCAATGATTAAGATTTCTCAGTCATACCATGGGAAACAATTTGGATTCCTTCGACCTTCGGTAGATAAATCGAAATGACAAGCGTGTATGGCAGCCTCAACGAAAAGTTGAGTTTAATAAGCTGGAAAATGAGGTTACCTGATAAGATATCTAATAAAAGGTTTAACTGACTACAAGTCCTTCTCTTCCCAAGAGAAGGACTACAGGATGAGTTCTTTGTTGTGCCGCCACCAAACTTCCTATCTTCCTAACTTCTGCTCTTCCAACCCCTGACCTCTGACTTCTGCACTACGACAGTCTTCGACAAGCTCAGACTGACAGAACGGGCACAGGCTGACGGGGTGGGTTGTGGTCATATTGAGCTTGTCGAAATATGACCCGCTATTGAGTGTCGCAGCGGGACAGTCTTCGATAAACTCAGACTGACAGGTGACTTCACAAATCTTCCTAACTTCCGCTCTTCTGCTCTTCCAGCCCCTGACCTATGATCTACAAAACTAACGGGCAATCAAGATTTCGAGATTCTTACAAATTGAATGAATGATTGAT
This sequence comes from uncultured Bacteroidota bacterium, assembly GCA_963782475.1. Classification (GTDB taxonomy): domain Bacteria; phylum Bacteroidota; class Ignavibacteria; order Ignavibacteriales; family Ignavibacteriaceae; genus CAVQBP01. The sequence continues at coordinate 763,205 of CAWAJW010000015.1, read as the reverse complement.
TGAATGGAATGGTTGAATGATTGATTGATTGTTCCTTAATCACTACCCTTCCGCTCTTCCTAACTTCTGCTCTTCCTAACTTCCGCTCTTCTTACCTTCTGACCTCTGACTTCTGCACTCCGACAGTCTTCGACAAGCTCAGACTGACAAGGCACTTCCGCTCTTCCTAACTTCTGCCCTTCCGGCCCCTGACCTCTGCTCCTCTTACCTTCTGACCTCTGACTTCTGCACTACGACAGTCTTCGACAAGCTCAGACTGACAAGGCGCTTCTGCTCTTCCTAACCTCCGCTCTTCCTAACTTCTACCCTTCTGACCTCCATTACAATTGGGTGAGAAATCTTACGTACATTAAGAAAAGGTTTCTCGGTAATTCTACCATCGTATTACAAATTTGGAATTAACTCGAAATGACTATGTGCAGCAGCGTCATTTCGATTTTCCTGCCAAAGGCAGGATCCGGCTCATTCTGTTTTACTCTTTGATGGATGGATGAGAAATCTATTTCATACTTAACTGATATCAAATCCCTTACTGTTTAAGTAAGATAAAATGTCGTTTAAATATTTTTCCAAGCTGTTCTTTTTATCAAATAATAAATTCAGTTTTTCTGAAGCTACATTTTCATCTTCTTCATATTCATGTGCAATATCATTCCTTAAATTTTTCAATTCATTCCATTCATCATAACTGCTTATTATTTCTAATTGTTCAAGCCGGTTAAATATATCTATGAAGGGTTGGCTGCTTACATCTTCCCCTAATTCTGATAAAACTGCTTTAAATAATTTTTGTCCAATTGAATCCTGCAATTTTGAAAACCGGAAAATAAACTGATCTATATGCTCAACCTCATCATTGTTCAATTTAAAAACTCTTTCCGGTTTAATAGGTAATTCCGGTCGTATTTTCTCATATGCACTATTCATCCTTAATGCGTGCTTTTTACATTCACTGACAATAGATCTTAAGATGTGCTCATTTTTTTTCATAAGCTATTATAATCTTAAAGAGCAATACCTTCATTTCTTGCAATTTGATAAATCAGCCTGTCTGAATTGAAATTGTTTACAACGATGTCGATTTTTTGTTCGCCGAGTATTTCCTGTAATTTACCTATCATTTTTATTTTCTTCTGTATTATATTTTCTTTAATACCTGTTTCTATATACAAATCAATATCTCCACCATTTTTATTATCATCAACACGACTGCCGAAAAGATATACTTTTGCATCATCACCGAAATACACTTTTGTAATTTTTTTTATCTGCAGAATATCTTCTTTTTTTATACGCATATGAACTTTTTAATCCAATTTCTAACGCAAATATACTACATTCTCTTTTTAAATATTACATTTCTCCCTTTCCTAGAAAATAGAACACAGATGACGCCGATTTAAACGGATTTATACTGATTTTTAAATTGAATATTATTTTTTAGTCGGAACTTAATGAAAACAACCCGGTCATTACTGAAATAATTAAACATCTATGAATGATTGAATGGTTGAATGATTGATTGATTGTTCCTTAATCACTACCCTTCCGCTCTTCCTAACTTCTGCTCTTCTTACCTTCTGACCCCTGACCTCCGCTCTACCTCCGATTGATAGAACGAAATGACGGGTGTTACTCATTTTGTCATTTCGACCCCAACACGCAGAGACAATTTCTTCCTGGTAGGAGGAGAAATCTTGCGTACATATTTAAGATTTCTCAGTCGCCAATATGAAATACCGAAATGTGCTCCTTCGAAATGACATGAGGTTACCTGATAAGATCTCTAATAAAAGGTTTAACTGACTACAAGTCCTTCTCTTCTCAAGAGAAGGACTACAGGATGAGTTCTTTGTTGTGCCGCGACCAAACTTCCTATCTTCCTAACTTCTGGTTAGAATTAAAAATAAACATTGTTTTATGAATAATTAATTTTATACATCATTAAAAATATTATATAAAAGTTTTTTAATTGAACCTCGTAGAGGTTCTATTATTGTAGCTCAAATCAACAAGAGAAATTAAATCCTCGTAGAGGATTTATAAAATTTCCGGTTTTAATAAAATACTCCAAATAATTAATCATTTTTATAAATTCAACGATATGATAAAAACGGTTAAAACTGTTCACGTAAGTAAGGCGGAATATGACAATCCCGGAAAATGAATTGCCGCTTACGAAAACTTGTGTCTTTTTACTTGTATCTTTTGTCTTCAACAGACAACCCCCTCGCCCCCTTTGATAAGGGGGACTATTGTACGTTAGCACTATGAACCTCATAATGCAATACCTCACTTCTGCTCTTCCTAACCTCCGCTCTTCCTAACTTCTACTCTTCTGCTCTTCCGGCCCCAGTATCGAGTATCCAGCATCCAGTATCGAGTATCCAGTATCCAGCCCTTTTCGAGATGCTTACAAATTGAATGAATGAATTGTTGATTGGATGAATGAATGTTCCTTAAACACTACCCTTCCCATCTTCCTAATCTCCGCTCTTCTGCTCCTCTTACCTTCTGACCTCTGACTTCTGCACTCCGACAGTCTTCGATAAACTCAGACTGACAAGGCACTTCCGCTCTTCCTAACTTCTGCTCCTCTTACCTTCTGATCTCTGACTTCTGCACTACGACAGTCTTCGATAAGCTCAGACTGACAAGGAACGCTCGATGTCATGCTGAGTTTATCGAAGCATGACTCGTTATTGAGTGCTGCAACGGGACAGTCTTCGATAAACTCAGACTGACAAGGCGCATCCAATCTTCCTAACTTCTTCTCTTCTTACTCCTGGAAATTTTAGCTATAAGATATAAATTCACCCCCTAACAGCAATCAAGATTTCGAGATGCTTACAAATTGAATGAATGATTTATTGAATGATTGAATGATTGAATGTTCCTTAATCACTTCCCTTCCTATCTTCCTACCCTTCCGCTCTTCCTAACTTTTGCTCCTCTTACCTTCTGACCTCTGACTTCTGCACTACGACAGTCTTCGACAAGCTCAGACTGACAGGGAACGTTCGATGTCATGCTGAGTTTATCGAAGCATGACTCGTGATTGAGTGCTGCAACGGGACAGACTTCTATAAGCTCAGACTGACAGAACGGGCACAGGCTGACGGTACGTTGTGGTCATTGCAGCATGGTGTCATTTCGACGACTGAAAGGAGGAGAAATCTTGCGTATCAATGATTAAGATTTCTCAGTCATCTCTATGAAAGCAAATTGAATTCCTTCGAAATGACAGGGCGTTGACTCGTTTTGTCATTTCGACCCCAACACGCAGAGACAATTTCTTCCTGGTTGGGGGAGAAATCTTGCATACCTTTGATCTCAGAATATCGATTAACGAATTATGATTTCTGTATCCAGTATCGAGTATCCTGTATCGAGTATCCTGTATCCAGTCCTTTTCGAGATGCTTACAAATTGAATGAATGAATTGTTGATTGGATGAATGAATGTTCCTTAAACACTACCCTTCCCATCTTCCTAATCTCCGCTCTTCTGCTCCTCTTACCTTCTGACCTCTGACTTCTGCACTCCGACAGTTTTCGATAAACTCAGACTGACAAGGCACTTCTGCTCTTCCTAACTTCTGCTCTTCTTACCTTCTGATCTCTGACTTCTGCACTACGACAGTCTTCGACAAGCTCAGACTGACAAGGAACACTCGATGTCATGCTGAGTTTATCGAAGCATGACTCGTGATTGAGTGCTGCAACGGGACAGTCTTCGATAAACTCAGACTGACAAGGCGCATCCAATCTTCCTAACTTCTTCTCTTCTTACTCCTGGAAATTTTAGCTATAAGATATAAATTCAACCCCTAACAGCAATCAAGATTTCGAGATGCTTACAAATTGAATGAATGATTGGTTGAATGATTGAATGTTCCTTAATCACTTCCCTTCCTATCTTCCTACCCTTCCGCTCTTCCTAATTCTGCTCTTCTGACCTCCATTGCTGATCTACTTATCCAGGATCGAGTATCCAGTATCCAGCATCGAGTATCCAGCATCCAGCATTTCTCATTTAAGCAGAACGAATTTTTTGGTGGAGGTATATGAATTAACTTTCAATTGATAAAAATAGATACCGCTTGCAAGACCATCACCATAAAATTTCAAGCTGTAATTACCCGGCTCTTTATCTTCATCAATTAAAGTTTTTACCAGCTTGCCTAAAACATCATAAACTTTTATTGTAACCCTCCCTTGTTCAGGAATTTCATAATTGATTTTTGTTCCCGGATTAAAAGGATTCGGAAAGTTCTGGCTCAAATGATAGGTTAAAGGTATCTGCACTCCCCCGGTATCATTTGCTAAAATGCTGTTATAAACATTCCTTGCATTGTCAATATTCGTCCGCAGCTCATCTAGATTAGTTCCCGCTGTTGCAGCGAATGCAACATATATCGATTTACCTGCAGGTATGGAAAAAGGTCCGGCTGAAGTAACTTCTGAAATATCACCCGGTCCTGCGGCTGCTTTCCCTATTCCGCTCGATAATGCTTTCCACTTTTCGGATTTCGAGAATCCATCATAGATCTGAAATTGACTGTCTCCTCCATTGGCAATAGCCCAGAAGCCGTAATTGTCCGAAGAAATTAATGCAGTCCCGACATACGTATCGGGATTCCCTCCTAAATGATAAACATATCCTAAATTTCCAACATTATCGTAATTAACTACATCACTGTCCCCTGAAGCTTCAACAAGATCCCAGTCAAAGAACATCCCGGGATAAAAATTACTGATATCGGCAGCGGTGGTATTTGTAAACTTATATTTGAGTATTACAGAATTTTTGTTATTGACATCATTAAAGGAATAAGAATGCATATCGACAACAATGCCGAGCTTATTTCCGCCCGAACCATTATCATTAAAGATCGTATATCCTTCCTGTGAGCCATCTGCATCGTTTTTTGTTATTATAACCGGTTGAACTATTTGAAAAGATGTATCTTTTCCGAGTCCGCTTGCATCCCTTGCTTCATCAGACAAATTCACGTCTGATGTCCCAAACATTAAAGCACCTTCAAAGAGGAGATTTGGACCATTCATAAATTTGAATCCTTCACCCTGGAGATTATTCGGATAGTCATTAAACCCGATATTCCCCTGGCTTGCTATTGTGAGTGTAATATTATTACTGTTTTCCGTTTTAAAAGTATTATTTACAGGTGCCAAAGCATATTGATAATCATTATAATCTGCAGCGCTATAAATAAACTTTAATATAATAGTATCATTATACGGGACATCATCGGCAATTTTTATAATAAACGGATTTGAATAATTATTCGCTGAATCCAATGTACCAATATTCCCTATATTAAAATTTCCATTCAGAATAGTTACATAATTGTTTAAGCTTTGCAGAGATATTGAAACATTGCTTGCAGGATTTAGATAATTTTTTAATTTAAAACGGATTTCAACATTCTCGCCGGGCTGAAAATTTTCGTCGCCGTTCCCCCCTTGTGTACTATCCGAAAACTGAATATCATATCCTCTTATTGATACTGAATTTACATTGTTTAATGCCTTAAAAGCATCTATTCTTCCGTATCCGAGTAAATTTTGAAAACGGGGGTTTTTTGCATCAATATTATCACTATTCACCCTGATTTGTTCGGCAACTTGCAAAGGAGAATAATTCGGGAAACGGGCAAATACCAGCCCTGCAAGTCCTGACGCTAATGGTGCAGAAAAGGAAGTTCCCGATTCATGAGTATAAGTGTCGGGCTGCCAGGTTGAATATATATTTTGTCCCGGTGCTGAAACATCTACATTGTAGCCGTAATTTGAGAATGAGGCTTTTATATCATTAATAGATGTGGCTGCAACCGAAAGCACGCCATCATAAGAAGCAGGGTAAAATCCTTCATTCAGGTTATCATTCCCGGCAGCGGCAACAACCAGAGCTCCCTTTGCAAGGGCATAATAAATTACTTCCTGTTCCATATTTGAATAACCGCTGCCCCCCCAGCTGCAGTTGATAACTTTAGCTCCATGATCAGCCGCATAAACGATCCCTTCAAATCCATAGGTTATATAGGGTAAACCCGATGCCTGATCCTTCATATCTTCTCTGGCTCCCTTTACTGCCATCAGACGGGTATTAAATCCGATTGAGGCTATTCCAATATTATTATTTGTTACAGCGGAAACAACGCCGGCAACGAAAGTTCCATGGTACGGGTTATCTTCAATCGGATTATTATCAGGGGTTCCGTTCAATCCTCCTAAATCATACCCGATTCCTGACCACATATTGGCGCGGATATCCGGATGCGGCCAATCTACACCGGTATCAACTATTCCGACTATAACCGAAGTATCACCATGCGAAATATCCCACGCAGGTTGAGCATTAATCTGATATAAATTCCACTGGTCAGTTGAATCATAACTCGGATCATTAGGTACAAAATCAATCCTCCGGATATACCGCGGTTCAGCCCATTCGATCCCCGGAATCTTTTTCATTTTAGATGCTGCATATAAAGGGTCCAAATCCTTTGAATAAACAACAGTCATTATTCTATTTAATCCAATTTTTTGAGCATCATTATTTTCTACAGGGAAGGTCTTTACTACAGATTCAACTTTATACGCATTAAGCAGTCTGCTTATCTTATTTTCTATATTTGATAATTTGCTTAAGCCTTGTCCCGGCGGGGATTTATATTTTACAATTACAGTATGTGCAAAGTATAAAAGTTTTCCATTGTGCACTACTTGGGGTGTATTGGATGCGAAACCTGTTGTAAAATATATCAGTCCAATTATAGTGACTAGAAAGGAGCGGAAAGTCTTCATTTCATTACCAAAATAAATTTATTATAATGAATAAATATAAGTTTGAATATATTAAATTCCGAACACTACTCTTCTCTAAGGTATCTAAATATAAGAAATCAAGCTATCCCGATATATACTCAAATTAATTCCTAATCAGCCTGATTAAAATAAATTCAATCTATTTAATAGTTTAACACAATTTTATATTTTTAGGGAGTAATCTTTTTTGTATCTGGTAGTTATTAACAACAATTATAGAGGGAACTAAAATGGGAGATGATAACAGGAAAAAAAATATACATCATTCCAGTGATTTTGGAATCGTTTGGCTGATTGGCTGGCTATTCTCGATAGGATTTTTAAAATTAGCATTTTGGAAGGCGGTTTTAGCTTTATTAATCTGGCCCTATTATATTGGTGATACTTTGAATCAATTCCTGCCGAAATAATTAATGTATTTCTATGTTGAATAATTAGATTAAGTAGTAGAATCAATTATTATGATTTTTGTTGAGGGAATTAAATTTTCCAGTGCTCTCCTGTCACTTTGACGCATCGGGAATCTTACGATATTTACCTATGTTTCACACACGCTTCATCTCCGTTACAACTCCGCTATAAATCAACTGTAAAAATCGGCCTAAACCACTATGTTTCACGTCAAAAAATTGTCAAATTGACAGTTAATCATCAACTTAGCTCCGGAGCTTAAGTTAAGATATACTTTCATTCCTGGAAGGTCTGGCTCTTTCCCTATGATGATGCAAACAAAAAATATAAGCAGAGGCAATTTACAATATTTACTCCTTACTTTTCTTAACAAATATTGTTGAGCTTTGTGACCATATGCCATTCTTTTTATTACTTTTATTTTATTATTGACTCCTTCAATTGTTCCACTTGTCCTGCCGTATCTGAAGTAGCTTGATATAAAATCAATATTATTTTCTACAGTTTTGCAAAAATCTCTTAAAGGTCTAAGTTATCTGTGTGTTACTTCTTCTATCCAGTTTCTTAATGTTTGAACCGATCCCTCTACATTTATAGCTGGTTTGTAAATTTCATAAAACTGTTCCTTTAATAAATATGCTTTTTAAAGTGGTCTATTTAACTTTTCTAATTTAGCAAGTAATCCTGCTTGATCTTCATTATTGTTTGATCGATGTTTCAATAAAACCCATCTGGTATTACTCCTTTCTTTCTCAGTTAATATTCCTATTCGCTTCTGTCTTTTTTCAATTTCCTTTTGGCTCATCTGTAAGTTTTCTTTATACTTTTTCTCCATAATATATTTATTACTCTTGCTTGTCATTCCGGATATTATTGTTTTTCTTATTGAATCTATTGCTTGATTAAGTAGACTCTCTAGATGAAATTTATCGATTATTATATCAGCTTTCGGTAATTGTTCTTTGATTGAAGCTATATAAGCTCTTGACATATCCGTATTTACTGTTTTTATTGATGCTTTCTGTTCCTCTGTTAGTTTCTGGAAAAAAGCTTTTAGTGACTGCTTTGTATTTCCTTGATTATAATCTATCGGTTTTGCTTTATCATCTTAGAGATCGTAAATTATAGTTATGTACTTATATCCTTTCTTAAATGATATCTCATCTGATCCAATATTTCTTAAATTATCATATTTTACCGGCGGGAGGTTTTTTTTAGAAAATAATCTTCATACTTGTATACTGTATTATCATCTAAATTAGATTCTTCCGATAATTGTTTAGGAGGTATTATATTGCACATTTTACCTATAAACATCTTGAATCTTTTTATTTCAAATTGATTTTTTTCTACCAGTTCTAATTCTTTTTTATATAATTTCTTGCAGCTTGGACATTGATAATATATTGTCTCATAATGTAATCTGACTTCAATGTATTCTCCTAGTGGTAGGTCTCTTACTACTCGCTTACGTCTATATTTATCATATTTGTTTTGCTGTTCTCAGAGCCCATAGTACATTAAAGCTTCTTTGTGAAACAACCTTATATCCATTCTGTTCCTAACCTTAGTCATATAGACTACTTCAATAAGGTAATTCTCATTACCTATTAATGTAGAGATATTATCTGTAAACATTAACCGTCCTTGTTTACCAAATCTACTTCTATAATTTTTATCATGCAATAGCTAGGGGATTGAACTCATATTCACCGTTAAAAATCAACTTAGCTACTTAGCTCTAAGTTAAGATATACTTTCAATCCTAGAAGGTCGCAGAGGCAATTTTAAAATAACTTATTCCCTTCTACTTTTAACATTAGCTTGCGTGTGAATATCATTAAGGGGCTGACTAAAAAGTAATATTCAATTTAAAATCAGTGTAAATCCGTTTAAAATCAGCGTCATCTGTGTGCTATTTTTTGGAAAGTATTTACTTTTTAGACAGCCCCTATAAAATAGTGGGTAAACACAAAATTGAATAACCGTTTTAACGGTTTTATTAATTTTGACTTATCCTCTAGTAAGGTAACCTTATTACCTCATTCAATGTATTAACTCTTGTTTAACCGGTTTCAATTTCATCTGATAATATTTCATGAATGATTCATATTCCCCGGAAAAAACAATCTATTGGATGACAATTAGGGCGGTAAGAGTTTCAAAAGTTATACAAACTATGCTAAGAGCAAATCTGTGAATCTTTATAACATTTCAATAAAATTGGTATTGATTATTTGTTTTGCTTTCAGAGCCCATAGTAAATTAAGAGCTAAACCCAAAACCTTATTTACTGTTCTAACCTTAGTAATATAGACTTATCCTTAGTAAGGTAACCTTATTACCTCATTCAATGTATTAACTCTTGTTTAACCGGTTTCAATGTCATCTGATAATATTTCATGAATGATTCATATTCCCCGGAAAAAACAATCTATTGGATGACAATTAGGGCGGTAAGAGTTTCAAAAGTTATACAATTTATGCTAAGAGCAAATCTCTGAATCTTTATAACATTTCAATAAAATTGGTATTGTTTATTTGTTTTGCTTTCGGAGCCCATATTAAATTAAGAGCTAAACCCAAATGGTAAATTAAGAGCCAAACCCAAAACCTTATTTACTGTTCTAACCTTAGTAATATAGACTTATCCTTAGTGAGCTTGTGTGTGAATATCATTAAACTCCAGAAAACGGTGGGTAAACTGGAAAAGAATAGTTAAAAAATTGCACCATTTACAAGTTTGAAATTTTCGGTAAAAAAGTAAAATCGATATTAAATATATTAGGTTTTTATTGTTATTATATTTATGTTTATACTTCCGGAATAATCCGGATATTTTAATATCATTTTAGAAGGTTTTTAAATTGAGCACTAAATTATTTGTAGGTTCTCTCCCCTGGTCGATTGATGATCAAATCTTACAGGAAACATTTGAAAAACACGGCACTGTTGTTTCTGCCAAAGTAATTAAAGATCGTGAAACCGGAAGATCCCGAGGCTTCGGTTTCGTAGAAATGGAAAATTCTTCTGATGCCCAGAATGCAATTAAAGCTTTGCATGAGTCGGAATTAAAAGGAAGAAATATCGTAGTTAACGAAGCAAGAGCACGAGACTAAACCCAGAAATCAGTTCCCAAAAATTTTTTTAACCAAAAAGCATCCCTAGGATGCCTTTTGGTTATTAATTTATTATTCCAATCGCAGCGAATTCTTATTCGTAATTCTTAATCTTACTCTTATTCTTAATCTTACTCGATTTTTATTATGATTAGGATTAAGAGCAAGTGTATCCAGCATCGAGTATCCAGTATCGAGTATCCAGCCCTTTTCGAGATGCTTACAAATTGAATGATTGAATGATTGAATGTTCGTTAATCTCTACCCTCTCCTATCTTCCTAACCTCCGCTCTTCTGCTCTTCTTACCTTCTGACCTCTGACTTCTGCACTACGACAGTCTTCGATAAGCTGCTAGTGACCACTATTCTAATATTACTTGTAAACCTAAATATTTAGCCTGTTTTTTTAATCTTTTAATCTGTTGTTCTTTGAATTTTTTTTGATATTGAATTAAGCCTTGTTCAACATAATCATAACCTTTAGTCATAATATTATAATAAGTAACGGCAATCTTTCTGGCAGTGGCTTTATTAGCAACAAGACCACCTTTTCTTGCTTTTATTCTCCTATAAAAACCAGCTAGAGCAGAATATTTACTGTTTGCAATAGATTGGGCTGCTTCTTTAAATATTTGACCGGCTTGAGTATTACATTTTCTCTTTGACTTTTTATTACTCTTACCGGATTGATTTCTTGATGGTGAAAGTCCAAGCCAGGATACATAATATTTCTCATTCTTCCAATTACTTTGAAGATCTAATCCGGTTGCAGCAATTGCTTCCATGAAGGTTTTGTCGGATAATCCGGTAATCTGTGATGGGTCCTTACCATCAGTTAATTTCATGAGTTTTTCGTGAAGTTTATCTATTTGTGGAGGATTATGACGTATAGGCTTAGGTGGATTAATATTATCAGGTAAGGGTTTATCTTTTGTCATTTCATTAAGGAGAAGTTCAATTTGTTTATCACATTCTAAAATTTGTAGCTGATAGAATTCATAAGAATTGACAGCTTGCCTAAGAGCAAAAATGTAATCTGTCCTAAAATTACCTTTTAGTGAAGATATAACTAAGGATTTTTTCTTCTTAAGAATACTATTTTCACACAGTATTGGCAAGTGTTTCTGAATTTCGTTCTCCTTTTAGAATTGCTTTGAGAATTCTCATACCACTAACACCATTGATTTTACTGATAACATTGTGCAGCTTAATATTCATTGAATCCAGGGCTTTCTGCATATGTTGGATATGTTGAGAAGCCATTGATATGTGATCGTTTCGTAATCGAATATATGTCCGTAATTGACGAATTGATTCTTCCGGGACAAAACATTCCCGCAGTAGTCCAAAAGAATATAACTGCTGGATCCATTGACAATCGGCAACATCACTTTTTCTGCCCGGTACGTTCTTTACTTCTCGGGGGTTTACTAAACTGACTTTTATTCCGGATTGTTCTATCATATCATAAAGTGCGAACCAATATATTCCGGTTGCCTCCATAGCAACATAAGCAATATTGTTCTCTTTAAGGTAGTCTATGAGTTTTATATAAGCCTCTGTAAAAGTTGAAAATTGCTTTACCTCTTTATCTTCAATAGCAACAAAGACTTTTTCACTACCTATATCTATACCGGCTGAATTGGAATAAATCTTTTCTAGTTTTGACATAAGCTTATGACCCTTCTATAGTTTATATATAATTTATAGAAGTAGCATGCCTGAAGATTATAAGCAGATCTAAGTAAGCTGCTAGACGGGAATTCCGGATTAAGAATCTTATCACCAATTTATTATTGACAATCTTCAGAACAAGTCTCAGGCACGAGTTTGTAAAACATCAAGCAAATGACTGTCAAACTGCATGTACTTCTTTATTACGAAAGGTCACTAATTTAATTGTTAAAGACAATAGCTTTTTAGATGTCTCAGACTGACAGAACGGGCACAGGCTGACGGGGTGGGTTGTGGTCATATTGAGCTTGTCGAAATATGACTCACTATTGAGTGTTGCAGCGGGACAGTCTTCGATAAACTCAGACTGACAAGGCGCTTCTGCTCTTCCGGCCCCAGGATCGAGTATCGAGCATCCAGTATCCAGCATCCAGTATCCAGCATCCAGTATCGAGTATCCAGTATCCAGCCCTTTTCGAGATTCTTACAAATTGAATTAATGATTGATCGAATGGTTGAATGAATGAATGAATGTTCCTTAATCACTACCCTTCCTATCTTCCTATCTTCCTAACTTCTTAACTTCTTAACTTCCTATCTTCTTAACTTCCGGTTAAAATTAAAAATAAACAATGTTTTATGAATAATTAATTTTATACATCATTAAAAATATTATATGAAAGTTTTTTAATTGAACCTCGTAGAGGTTCTATTATTGTAGCTCAAATCAACAAGAGAAATTAAATCCTCGTAGAGGATTTATAAAATTTCCGGTTTTAATAAAATACTCCAAATAATTAATCATTTTTATAAATTCAACGATATGATAAAAACGGTTAAAACCGTTCACGGGAGTAAGTGCATTTCCATTTTAAAGAACGGCAATTGTATTCGGTGCGTAGTGCGCACTCAAGAGGCTGACCATATGTAGCACAGATTAAACGTCTTTGTTTTGGACTTTGAAATCTGTGCGTCTATAATTAAATCTGAATAATTAATTGTTATATCATATCAAATAATTTACAAAGATTATATTTTTTGGTCAGCCTCCAACGGAAAGATGAGGTAGTAACCGGAAAATGAGGCTAGCGGAAAGAATATAATAATTATGTTAAGATGTAATTTTAATAGTTTGGTTACAAATTGATAGATAATAATACAGATGAGGGAACCAGTCCCCCTTAATAAAGGGGGAAGAAGGGGGTTGTTAAATGAAGATATATTACAAAAATAATTTAAAGAATAAATCTTAAGAATTAATTGCCGCTTACGAAAACTTGTGTCTTTTTACTTTTTTCTTGTATCTTTCAAATAAAGTGGGACTATTGTACGCTGACACTATGAACCTCATAATACAATACCTCACTTCTACTGCGTAACAACGATTAAGATTTCTCAGTCGCCAATACATATTCCGGAATGTGCTCCTTCGAAATGACTATGAGGTTACCTGATAAGATCTCTAATAAATGGTTTAACTGACTACAAGTCCTTCTCTTCACAAGAGAAGGACTACAGGATGAGTTCTTTGTTGTGCCGCGACCAAACTTCCTATCTTCCTAACTTCTTAACTTCCGGTTAAAATTAAAAATAAACAATGTTTTATGAATAATTAATTTTATACATCAATAAAAATATTATATAAAAGTTTTTTAATTGAACCTCGTAGAGGTTCTATTATTGTAGCTGAAATCAACAAGAGAAATTAAATCCTCGTAGAGGATTTATAAAATTTCCGGTTTTAATAAAATACTCCAAATAATTAATCATTTTTATAAATTCAACGATATGATAAAAACGGTTAAAACCGTTCACGTAAGTAAGGCGGAATATGACAATCCCGGAAAATGAATTGCCGCTTACGAAAACTTGTGTCTTTTTACTTTTTTCTTGTATCTTGTACGCTGACACTATGAACCTCATAATGCAATACCTCACTTCTGTTGGTTACAACGATCAAGATTTCTCAGTCATCTCTATGAAAGCAAATTGAATTCCTTCGAAATGACAAGGTGTTGCTCGTTTTGTCATTTCGACCCCAACACGCAGAGACAATTTCTTCCTGGTTGGGGGAGAAATCTTGCGTACATTAAGAATGTGCAGCAGTGTCATTTCGAATCCCGATCCATATCGGTGATTGAATGGTTGAATGATTGAATGTTCGTTGATCTCTACCTCTCCTATCTTCCTATCTTCTGCTCTTCCGGCCCAGACGAGTAAGTATCCAGATGCATCCAGATCCAGTCATGTTCCAGTATCAGTTCGTTCCAGTATCCAGCCATTTTCGAGATGCTTACAAATTGAATGAATGATTTATTGAATGATTGAATGTTCCTTAATCACTTCCCTTCTGCTCTTCCTAACTTCCATGCTCTTCCAGCCCCAGGATCGAGTATCCAGCATCCAGTATCCAGCATCCAGCATCCAGCATCCAGCCTTCCTTTGATCTCAGAATATTATTCCAAAATTAGTTAATTTAGTCCCACCAAAAATAATTCGGAATAGTAATGAACACTAAATCAGCTGGCAGAATATTGCTTCAATTAATTCTTTTATTAGCTTTCTTAAGCTTTAATCTCTATCCAAACGGAATTAAAAAACAGAACCCTCAAAACTCAAGCTTTATTGATGCAGATGAACCGGAGATTGAATATGTCGGCCGCTTTGATTTTACAAATCCCAAGAAAGTAGTATTCGACTGGGCAGGAGTTTATATAATTGCAAAGTTTGAAGGAACGGCTTGTTCTATTCGTCTGGATGATGACAAGAATGAATATGCTGTAACCATAGATGAATACGCACCTAAATTACTCAAAACCAACGGCTCGGACATTTACGAGGCTGCCTCCGGTTTACAAGGTGCATCCCCGCATACAATAATGATACAAAAGAGAACCGAACCGCTGGTCGGCAAAGGTATTTTTATGGGTTTCATCCTTGATAAAGGGAAAAAACTATTACCCCCTCCCAAACGCCCTAACCGGCGCATAGAGTTTATAGGCAATTCCATGACTTCGGGTTACGGTGTTGAAGGGAAGAATCATGATTGTCATTTTAGTATTGAAACCGAAAATGCATGCATGTCTTATGCTTCAATTGCCGCACGAGCATTAAATGCTGATTACTCGCTGGTTTCCTATTCTGGGAGAGGTGTGGTTCGTAATTACGGGGATAAAAATAAAACATCTGCGGTCCCGATGCCCTACTTGTATAACCGTACTTGTTTTTACGATTCTACTAATAAATGGAATTTTGAAAGCTGGCTTCCGCAGGTGGTAGTAATTAATCTCGGTACAAATGATTTTTCAACACAGCCTTTCCCTGATAAAAAAGTTTTTCAGGATGCTTATAATAAGCTGATAAACAGGGTGCGCAGACTTTATCCTTCAGTAACGATTTTCTGCATGTGCGGACCGATGATACAGGAACCCTGCTTAACTTATATTAAAGAAGTTGTTGATCTGCAGCAGAAAAAAGAGACCCGGAATAAAGATGTTTATTTGATAGAAATTAAAAGA
The DNA here is from genome assembly GCA_963782475.1 of uncultured Bacteroidota bacterium. Classification (GTDB taxonomy): domain Bacteria; phylum Bacteroidota; class Ignavibacteria; order Ignavibacteriales; family Ignavibacteriaceae; genus CAVQBP01. The sequence goes on along the minus strand of CAWAJW010000015.1, from coordinate 747,632 downwards.
AGCATAATGAATGATTCTGATTGGGGATGCGACTGGCATCCAAACATTCAGGGTTCAAGTAAGATTGCAAATGTAATTACTCCTTTTATAAAATTAATGATGAACTGGTAGAGAAAAAACTATTTAAAAACATAGATTAATTTTTAACCCGGATATTAAGCTTATTTAGAATTTCTATTTAATAGGATGAAGAGGATCCGGATACATTACTCAAAATTCATGATAAAGACCCAGGTAATATGCGAAATGCTTGTATGATGTAATCCCGTTTCCTGCATCACCTGAAAATAAAATTTGATAACCTTTCACAATTCCTACTGCACCTCCGATATGTATGCCGGTATATCCTTTTGATGAAACAGTTGATGCTGTCTGACTAAAAGTTTCCATTCCTAAATAAAAATCATCTGAGAAGTTATACTGCACCTGCAGACCATAAAATTGCCAGTTTTTATTATCCGTCCCGGGATTTATCCAATAACCTCCCCCCGTACATATTGTCCAATTTCCTATATCCTTTTGAAACCAGAGAGGAAGATAGAGCTGAGCTTTTCCGTTCCCTAAATTTTCAGAAGCATTGCCTGTCGGCAGCTCTGCAATCGGGAACGTAGCAATAGCAGGTATAATATCGGTTTGCTCTACAAAACGGTATTTTATTCCTAACTCGGTATCGCCGTAGCCGATATGGTTTTTGCCATTTTTCGGCAGATCAAATGCAATAGGCAGAACTATATGAAATTGAGTATTGGGAAAAAGACCGTAATTAAATTCTACCGCAGGTCCGATTCCCCCCACTCCCCCGTCATCTCTAACTCCCGTAGAAAATAAATATAATTCGTGCTGCATAAATTCGACCGGTATGGGATCATCTGTCCTCCAGGGAGGCCCGCCTGCGAAAATCATATTTGTTAATAAAAAAAAGAAAATTATAAATCTATTAAAATTCATTTTAGAGGATGTCTGTTTACTTGAGAAGAATATTTATATTTAAAATTAAAACCTAATATCCGGGACGGGTATTATAAAATGATGTTGGGCACAAAATCTTAGCAGTATGAAATGAAATTTCTTTACCTTTCTAGAAAATAGAACACAGATGACGCTGATTTAAACAGATTTACACTGATTTTTAAATTTAGTCAGCCCCTGAATATCATTAAAATGAGAACAACCCTTTTGTCCCCTTTAGTAAAAGAGAACGGCAATTGCATTCGGTGGGTAGTGCACACTCAAGAGGCTGACCTTATGTAGCACAGATTAAACGTCTTTGTTTTGAGGCTTTGAAATCTGTGCGTCTGTAATTAAATCTGAATCATTAATTGTTCATCATATCATATAATTTACAAAGATTATATTTTTTGGTCAGCCTCCAACGGAAAGATGAGGTAGTAACCGGAAAATGAGGCTAGCGGATAGAATATAATAATTATGTTAAGATGTAATTTTAATAGTTTGGTTACAAATTGATAGATAATAATACAGATGAGGGAACCAGTCCCCCTTAATAAAGGGGGAAGAAGGGGGTTGTTAAATGAAGATATATTACAAAAATAATTTAAAGAATAAATCTTAAGAATTAATTGCCGCTTACGAAAACTTGTGTCTTTTTACTTGTATCTTTTGTCTTCAACAGACAACCCCCTCGCCCCCTTTGATAAGGGGGACTATCGTACGTTGGCAATATGAACCTCATAATAAAATACCTCACTTCTGTTGGTTACAACGATCAAGATTTCTCAGTCGCAAAAACATATTCCGGAATGTGCTCCTTCTACCTCCGGTAGATAGATCGAAATGACAGATTTACTCGTCTTGCCATTTCGACTACATAAGAAGGAGAAATCTTGCGTACATATTTCATTTCTCACTCACTAATATTCAATTCCGAAATTCGCTCCTTCGAAATGATTATGATGTTACTCTGATAAACTTCCCTTCTTCTAACTTTAACTGCCTTCAAGTCCTTCCTCTTCGCCATGACAAGTCTTCGACAAGCTCAGACTGACAAGGCGCTTACCTATCTTCCTAACTTCTTAACTTCTGGTTAAAATTAAAAATAAACAATGTTTTATGAATAATTAATTTTATACATCAATAAAAATATTATATACAGTTTTTTAATTGAACCTCGTAGAGGTTCTATTATTGTAGCTGAAATCAACAAGAGAAATTAAATCCTCGTAGAGGATTTATAAAATTTCCGGTTTTAATAAAATATTCCAAATAATTAATCATTTTTATAAATTCAACGATATGATAAAAACGGTTAAAACCGTTCACGGAAGTAAGGCGGAATATGACAATCCCGGAAAATGAATTGCCGCTTACGAAAACTTGTGTCTTTTTACTTTTTTCTTGTATCTTGCACGCTGACACTATGAACCTCATAATACAATACCTCACTTCTGCTGCGTAACAACGATTAAGATTTCTCAGATCACCAATATGAATTCCGGAATGTGCTCCTTCGAAATCACTATGAGGTTACCTGATAAGATCTCTAATAAAAGGTTTAACTGACTACAAGTCCTTCTCTTCCCAAGAGAAGGACTACAGGCCTTCCCATCTTCCTATCTTCTGCTCTTCCTAACTTCCGCCCTTCCAGCCCCTGACCTCCGCTCTATGATAGTCTTCGACAAGCTCAGACTGACAGGTTTTGAACCTATAAATTACTTTTTGGTCATCTCCAAAATAGTGGGAAATCATAACATTGAATAACCGTTTTAACGGTTTTTATGAGTTTTCACATAGTCTAACAACCTGGCGGGATTAACCGCTCAATTCTGTAATTTTTTTTAATCCCGGCTTCATTTTATTATGCCGTGACAGGCGCAATTCTTTTGAGGAGCAATTGTCAGTAAATCATTTTTTATTGCTATACATTTATTTGCAGATTCATTATTCTTATAATTTATTTATTTTGGACAGGTTTGGAAAAAATAATTTAGATAAATTTTATCAGCAATAAATAAAAGAATTGGCTCTGTAATCTGTTATATTCATTTTCAATAATATTAGAATAATGAAAGAAGCATTATAATGAAAGAAATTACATCACCGGATAATATTCGTGAAATAGCTTATTCATTCCAGGAAAGCCGCATTTTATTATCAGCATTTGAACTTAAGATTTTTACAATAGCAGATAAACATATGATCAGCTCCGATGAAATGTCAAAAATTATTAACACCGACAGCAGGGCAACCGACAGGCTGATGAACGCTCTCTGCGGAATGGGGTTATTAAGAAAGGTAAAAAATAAATTTTATAATACCGGTATCTCATCAAAATACCTGGTTGAGGGGAAGCCCGATTTTATGGGGAATCTTTTTCATACAAATCATTTGTGGAATACCTGGAATTATTTAACCGGTTCTGTAAAAAAAGGAAGCTCATTTGCCGGGGACCAAAATAAAGAAGAAAAGGATAACTGGGTTGAATCATTTATTGCAGCAATGCATTACCGGGGAGTTAAACAAGCAAAGCTTCTCGCAATGATGATTGATCTCGCCAATACAAAGAAAATGCTGGATGTGGGAGGAGGCTCCGCAGCTTTTTCTATGGAGATAGTTAAAAGAAATCCCGCCATTAAAGCTGTAATACTGGACCTGCCGCATGTCATTCCTCTAACAAAAAAATATGTTGAGCAGGAAGGATTGACTAACAATTTCGATTTTATTGAGGGGAATTATTTGAGCCGGGATTTCGGAAAAGATTATGATATTATCCTTCTATCCGCTGTTGTACATATTAATAGTTATGATCAGAATAAAATGATAATTAGAAAATGTGCTGATGCCTTAAATCAAAATGGCATGGTAGTTATTAATGATTTTATAATGAATGAAGATAGAACACAGCCGTATCAGGGAGCAATTTTTTCTATTAACATGCTCGTTGGAACTGCTGCCGGGGATACTTATACAGAAGAAGAAATTAAAGAATGGTTTAATTCGGCAGGATTCTCTAAAGTCGAAAGAAAGAAAACCAGTTTCGCTTCGGATCTTATAATCGGGACCAAATAGTTCAAATTAAGAAATCGGATTTGGCTGCAATGCAGTATGTAAGAATTTACTGCTGCAGCGAAGTTACAAATGTGATATTGTTTAGAAATTAATTTTATGAGTATAGAGCTTCAATTATTCCCTGATTCTTTATAGTCATAAATCTTTTTCAAAGAATTAATGAAAGCCTGACTCCCGCAATAAATGCATAATTATTAATACGGCTCTCTGCAGGATTTAAAATATATTGAATATCAGGCTGTATATTAAACCAGTCTGCCAGGTAGCAAAGATATGTTATTTCAAAAATAGTTTCATATTTATCTATATTGATATTTTCATGCTCCATTTGAATAATATATTTGCTGCTGTTATATGCCGAAGCAACTGCAGCCCCGAATTCATCATCCTCTCTTCCCGGAATTAAGCCGGTATAATTTATCCCGCATCCAAAATATTTGTCGACCTTATTTACACTTTTATCTGATAGCCGATTCGTAAAAAGGCTGTTAAACCTTCTTCAGGATTTCCTGATTCATTCCAAAGTAATTTTTCTGCGGAAAAATAGATTCCATAATTTCCTTTACGATATAGAGGGTTATCCGCAGCACCGGTATTAAATTCCTTAAATTTTGAAGTATAATACCATCCTCCCAGTGAAAATTTTTCATTATTTTTTCCTGAATTTTCCTCCTTTTTTATAAATCCGCTTTCACCCGCAATTAAGAATCCGTCATTTTTATTTAAGATGATATGCGTTCCCTCCGGGTCATTCGGATCACCGGGCACGCCGTCTAATATTGATGATTGAATATAGTAGCCTTTATCATCATGGAATTTAATTCTGAATGCTAGTGATGTAGTGGGATAAATTGAAGGGCCGTTCTCCCCCGTTAAGGAAAATTCCGGACCTATTGCCTGAGAAGGGTTTAAGAAAACCAATGAGCTTAAACGGAGGTCAAATTCGGAGTTCAAATCATATAAGCCGAACTTCAGCGATAATTTTTTATCACATAATTTTTGTTCAATCCAGAATTCATATATTTTCCAGGTATCATATGCGGTGATATTATCTACCCCCTGTTCGGTGCCCACTTTATAATTGAAATTACTCCCGATAACTCCGATTGAAGAGATCACCATATTTGCTCCATTCCAGCCAAACATTTTGCTTAAATCAATATTAAGATTTGGTTTGAGAAGACCTGAATATGCTGAACCGGTATTTATTCCGCCGGAAATGTTGTAAAAAAAATCATTGGTAAAATTAATTGTAAAGCCAATCCCAAAATCTTTGAAATTACTTTGAAGAAGACTATAATCCCCTTTCGAATCCGGTACAGGAAAGTTTGATATAAAAAGATCGTTCGTTTTGAATAAAGATTGAGCTTTAAGATTTATACAAAACGCTGCGGAGAGAATAATAACGGCTAAAAACTTTAACCTGCCGGGTTTACCGTTCATATTAATTACTATAAATATTTTTTAATTGCAATAAATCCTCTCTTATTCTAAACTTAAAAAATTTTTTGGAATAAATATTAAGCTTCTCAATGGCGGGCTCGGATTAAACTCCTGTATTGGGCCAGCATATATGAACCGAGGACTATAACCAGGGCTGCCGCTTGTGCTAAGATTCCCTGCAGGTTCGGAAAGACCGCGAACCACATTCCCATCCATGATGGTAAAGATATATTTATCGGTGTGGCCGGTATCCAGCCTGCCTGCTGCATTTCCTGTACACTTTCTCCAACCATTACTAAAAGTACAACACCTAATAAAACACCTGTAAGAATAAGCATCTTCTTATAGGGAAGATGTTCATGTGCAATAAAAGTGAGTAGTGCAACAATTGCGGTAAGAAATATTCCAATTGCTGCTCCAATGAGAACAATATTGCTTCCATCCTTTAGCCTCAGCTGCTGCAGGAACAGCACGATTTCAAATCCTTCACGGTAAATTGCAGTAAACCCGAGAAGTATAAAACCCTGGAACATACGGTAATTGCTTTTATCGGCAGATTTAAGCAAACGCCTTCCCCGGTTAGTATGATGTGTAATCCACCCAGTCCAGTAAACTTTATGAAAAAACCAGTTCATTACCAGCAGGAGTACAATAATTGCCAAAAGACCCGTTGCCGCCTGAATATCCAGTTCAGGTAAATCAATATCGGAGAGGATGGCAACAACAATAAACCATGTTGCAATTGTTGCAAGTAAGCCTAAACCTGTACCAACAGCTATACCTTTATCATAATTTTTCTGATTCTTTCGTTTCACAGTTGCAGTAATTGCCGAAAGGACAAGAATAGCTTCAAGCCCTTCACGGAATACCAGGAGACCGCAGCTTAAAACTGCGGCTGCTGAATTTAAATTTTTCGCTTCAGGATCGGGAACACCGGCAAATATAACGGCTTGCCATATAATCACACTGATTATTAAAAGAATACCGAGAATGATCAGAACGGTTTTGCCCTTAATATTACCTGTTAAATTATTTAAAAGATTTTTCATCGATCCCGGTTATAGATTTTAGTTTATTCCAAAATAGATTAAATAAATTATTTTATTATATATAATTGATACGGCTGTTCAGCATCTGATATATTTTTTAATATTAAAGCTGCTGCCGTAATTTAAAACCTTAATTTAATTAAGATTGAATTTTAATAATAAAAGTATTGTATTTACTTAATTCAGGCAATAGCTCTGTTGGGTAAATTAATATGTAAGTTTTAGGTAATAGTTATACCTAATTTTGGTAGGGCTGAATTATACCCGAATCAATTGCATACAAAATCAATTCAACCGGTGATTTAAGCTGAAGCTTTTTCATTATGTTTTTCCTGTGAGTATAAACGGTATGAATGCTTATGAACAATTTTTCAGCAATTTCCTGGTTTGAATATTTATCGGTAATGAGCTTAATTATTTCTATCTCTCTTTCCGTTAAATTATCCTTCATTTCTTCAGATGCTTCATTTTCAAATTTCTTTTCGAGAATGAGATCCAATATTTTATTGCAGAAGAACTTCTCTCCTTTGGATACCGAATCGACTGCTTTTAATATTTCCTCGCCGCTGCATTCTTCTGTTAAATAACCAATTGCTCCCAGCTTAATAGCATTTAAGATTTTCCCGTTTTCCTTCCCGTCGGAGATAATTATTAATTTTGTCTTTTTTGATACAAGCTGAACCTTCGATAATTCATTTATGTTGACAATATTCTCATAATTATTTCCAAGTATAAGTATATCCGGCTTTAATTCCTGGATCCTGACCCAAAATTCCGGGCCGCTTTTGATTTCTCCCGTTATCTTAAATGAATTATTTTCAACAATACTTTTTAAACCCTGCCTGATTAAAAAACTATTATCAACCGTCACTATTTCAGTCATAATTAATCTTTTATTATTTAGATTAAATATAAATAATGACTGCTATTACTTCAAGTTATGCAGGATGCTGCCTCAATTAAAATGATATAAAGATTTCTTATAATTATCTTTTGTATTTTTATGCCGGTATAAATAATTTAGATTTTATATAATATCTTAATGAAAAGCCGTATACTCTCTTATATAAAAAAGTTTAATCACAGCACATTCTCATCCTTAAAGATTCGTAATTACCGTCTCTACTTTATCGGTCAGAGCATTTCTCTTTCAGGTACTTGGATGCAGACGATCGGGCAGGCATGGCTGGTTCTAAAACTAACAAATTCAGGTACTGCGCTGGGATTTGTAACTGCACTTCAATTTCTCCCCGTGCTGCTTTTCGGAGCAATGGGAGGTGTTATTGCCGACAGGCTTTCAAAGCGGAAAATATTATACTTTACACAGACAACCTCCTCTTTACTTGCCTTTATTCTTGGAATTCTTGTTGCTACCAATACAATAAAACTTTGGATGATTTATATTCTGGCTTCATTACTAGGGCTGGTTAATGCAATTGATAATCCAACCAGGCGGACATTTGTAATGGAAATGGTTGGAAGCAGCGAACTGAGCAATGCTGTTACACTCTTTTCTACTGCATTCAATCTCAGCCGGATAATAGGACCTGCGATAGCAGGGGCTATAATTGCTGCTTTTGGACTGGCGCCCTGCTTCTTCATAAATGCCGCATCATATGTGGCAGTTTTAATATCTCTTTTCATGATGCGCAGCCGGGAATTTCTCTCAGTTGAACCGGTAAAAAGAGCAAGAGGACAGCTGAAGGAGGGATTAAAATATGTGAACAGCAAACCGCTTTTAAAGAACTTATTAGTTATGGTCGCTATTGTAGGAACACTAACTTTTGAGTTTCAGGTAAACCTTCCCATTTTTGCTAAGTATACATTTAAAACAAATGCGGACGGTTATGCACTTCTGAATACAGCAATGGGAATCGGGGCAGTTATAGGGGGTATTTTAATTGCCGGGAGAAAGAATATAATCCCCAAAAATTTAATTTATACTTCTTTCTTTTTCGGAAGCTCTATTTTATTAACCGCATTGGCGCCGACAATCCATACTGCAATTTTAATGATGATAATAGTAGGAATTTTTTTAATACAGTTTACTTCATACGGTGAAACTATGCTCCAGCTTGAAAGTGCACCTAATATGAGAAGCAGGGTTATGTCTCTTTGGTCTATTGCATTTTTAGGTTCAACACCAATAGGAGGATTAATAATTGGATGGATTGGTGAGTATGCTTCTCCAAGGTGGGGTTTAACAGTAAGCGGGCTTGCAGCTATAATAGCGGGGATTTACGGCATATTTAAAATTAAAAATATTACCTTAACAAGCATTCGCAGCGACCTTAAGGAACCAATTCCTGTGGAGGATACTAAAGGAGCATAATAGAACTCTATTCCGGTTAAACTAATAACTGAATTTAAAGCTGCAGAAATACTCTCCTCTGCTGCCGGCTTTTATCTCAATATATCTTCAAAATATTTTTTTTCGCCCGATTATATAATAAAGAAGGAATAGCATCTTATTTACTATTCCTTCAAAGCTTCTATTAAAGCTTCCTCAGCTGTTCCGAATGTTTTCCAAATTGATAATTTTTTACTTTTTTAGAATTACAACTTTCGGAGCAATAAAGCTGATTTATTAATTTTACAAAAAATGCAGATTATAAATGATATCCTGAATTACAATTCTTTAATCCGCAGTTGAAATATTAAAAGGGACTTTCAATTTTTCCCACCGCATATATGCAGTGCAGGAGGTTCCCGCTAAATTATCAAAACCATAAGAGAGCCATTCCTGGAAAGGTGCTTCAACCGGGGTAACATTTATCCTCAATGCATCATCTTTTTGGTCATAATCGAAACTGCCCCATAGTTTCGTATTCTTATTAAAAATTACAACCCAATCTTTTTCAGACGGAATAAACTGTATACTATATTTCCCTGCAGGCAATTTATTTCCGTTGACCGTAACATCCTTACTAAATTCTATAGTTGTACATTCGTTAGCACCGCCGCGCCATGGGAAAGGCTTATTGTGTGATTCATTATCGCCAGGCGCCATTCCATATGGAACCAAAGCACCCCAAATTTTTCTTCCTTTTACCCCGGGCCGGCTGTAAGATATATTTATATCGGTATCCACTCCGATTCTCTGAAATACGCCGGCTTTTAAACTTGCACGCGGCTTATTATCTTTCTGCTGCCCCTCTGCAGTTGTTATAAAAGATAGAAACAGCAGCAAAGAAATCATACCAACAAATATTTTTGTTTTTTTCATTAACTCCTCACTGAATGATTTTGATAATATAAACGGAATGTTTTGATTTTATATTAAAAATATTGCAAAAAATAATTGATATGGATGTGACGGGAAAGACATGGGGGGGACACCATGATGACAATGCGTTAGTTCAAGTTCAGGTTCAAGTTCAAGATCAAGTTCAAGTTAAGGGTATTATTTTTTTTGCTTACTGTGATCTTTCCCTAAAGTTCTGATATAGTTTACCAGTTGCCATATTTGATCGCCGGAAAAAACATTTTTATATGAAGCCATTGCACCTTTCCCTTCACTTATTTTCCAGAATAGCGCACCGTCACTCTCCCTTTGGACTTTCGCCGAAGATAAATTTGCAGGTTTAGTATCAAGCATATCTGCAGTAGGACCGTCACCTCTCCCTGTCATCCCGTGGCATTCCGTACAATTCTGGACAAATAAATTTTCTCCTTTGTGTGTGGCTTCAATTATTCCCGCTAAGGGGTTCTTTACCTTATCAGCTGATTTCGGAGCAATCCACACAGTAGAGGAATCCTTCTTTGCAGTTGTCTGGTTTTTTGTTTCACCATTTTTTTTATTCTGTCCCATGATTAGACAAGAATAAATTAACAATATCGAAAATAATAGCTTCATAAATATATAATGGTTTATTATTAACTCACCTTACGCAAAACCTTGAAGGATAATGCGTAATGTAAGTTATTAAAATATTTTATCTTTTTTATCAATAGTAAACCCTTAACGACTAATCCGCAAAGGATTTTATTAAATAATTCATCTCTAATTTCCGGACTTAAATATAAACTTTTTATTAAACATTTATGAAATCATTTAGAAAATTAATATAGTCATGTGATAGAGTTTGGATTGATATGCAGCTGTATTGATTCGAGTCAATGTAAATTCTTTCATAAGTGATTATTTTAAAAAAAAACGAACAAATAATAAAATAAAAATGGATCTATCTTTCCTTAATTTTTTAATGAATCCCTATTTCGTAATTGCCTGGTATGGAATTGGAATATTTGCAGCCGGATGGACATTAAACGATGAAATATATGTAAACACAAATGTAAACCTTGCTTTAAAGCCGGGGTGGATAGTAATAATTATTTTTTTCTCTGTAATTGGTTTTTGGCTTTATGTTATAAGCTGCCGTCCGCCGGGAATTCAGAATATATCGGGAGAAGAAGCAAAAAAGGTTCATCATAAATTCGTCTCCGTAACCTGGAAAAAAGTTATCGGTTCTGTTATTCATTGTGTAGGAGGTGACGGTCTTGGTATAATGACCGCAATGGTAATATCAAGAATACTCAGCTTTGAATTCTGGACGGAATTCTGGTTTGAATATGCCGTGGGTTTTGCATTCGGATGGTTTATTTTCCAATATATTGCAATGAGAAAGATGGGTAATTCTCCTTTTGCATCTTTGCTGAAAGGAGGGAGAGCCGAGTTTTTTTCAATGATAACTGTTATGCTTGGTATGGGTTTAGTGATGAAATTTATTACTCCTGAAGTTGCCGGATATCCGCCGGAGCCTGATACTGCGGCTTTCTGGGGCTTTGGTTCGTTAGGATTATTAGTTGGAGCAATAGTTACTTACCCGATGAACTGGTGGCTTGTCAAAATCGGATGGAAACATGGTATGTCTTGATGCATTTGATATTCTGCACCGGAATTCACTCTCTTATTTAAACCGCATAATTACCGGTATAAAAATTTTTTGAATTTAACTTTTTGATAAGCGGTTTGAAGTTAACTATATTAAAAATTAAATTTGAAATAAAATCTCTGCTTTTCTTTTACTTTTAATTAGAAGTTCTCGAATGAGTATTTCATCTATCAGGATGCTGGCTGCCATAATGTTTACGGATATGGTTGGCTATACGGCTTTAATGCAGAAAGATGAAAAAAAAGCCAAAGCCCTTAGGGACCGGCATAGAAGCGTTTTAGAAGAAATCATAACCAAACATCAAGGTCGAATTTTACAGTACTACGGGGACGGTACTTTAATAATATTCGGCAGTGCCATAGAATCGGTTTTATGTGCGGTTGAAATACAAAGGGAACTCCAAAAGGAACCGGTTATACCTTTAAGAATTGGAATACATTCAGGGGATATTGTATATGATGATGAAGGTGTTTACGGCGACGGGGTTAATATTGCATCAAGGATCGAGGCTCTTTCAATTTCAGGCGCTGTTTTAATTTCCGACAAATTATACGGAGAAATAAAAAACTATCCTACATTATTAGCTGAATCTATGGGAAGCTACCAATTAAAAAATGTTATGGAGCCGATTGAAATTTTTGCTTTAACAAATCCCGGGTTAAAGGTCCCCTCCCAGCTTCAATTAAAAATTAAGGAAGGTTATAAAGAAAAAAACAGTATTGCTGTCCTCCCCTTTATTAATATGAGCACAGATCCAGAAAATGAATATTTCAGCGACGGAATTACTGAAGAGATTTTAAATGCTTTAACAAAGATCGAAGGATTGAAAGTTACATCAAGGACTTCATCTTTTGCATTTAAAGGAAAGAATGAAGATATACGGGAAATAGGAAACAAATTAAATGTAAATTTTGTTTTGGAAGGAAGCGTGAGAAAATCGGGCAGCATGGTTAGAATTACTGCACAATTGATTAATACCAAGGATGGTTATCATTTATGGTCTGATGTCTTCAACAGAAATCTTGAGGATATATTCCAGGTTCAGGATGAAATTTCGAGGAAAATTGCAAATAAGATGAGGGAAAGATTTGCAGGCGATTCTGCCGGTGAATGCATGGTAAAAACGCCGACTAGCAATCTTGTAGCATATAACGATTACTTAAAAGGGATATTTTATTTTAATAAGTGGACTCCCGAAGATCTTTCCAAGTCAATTACATTCTTCAAAGAAGCAATTAGAAAAGAAGAAAATTTTGCCCTTCCTTATTCAGGCTTATCGAACAGCTACCTGGTTTTGGCCGCTACTGGGAATATGAAACCAATAACCGCATATGAAAATGCAAAACAGTATGCCTTGGCAGCTTTAGAAAAAGACAGCAATATTACCGAATCCCACATTTCACTGGCACTTGTAAAAATTTTTTATGATTGGGATTGGAATGGCGCCTTGAAATCTTTGAAAACCGCAAGAGAATTAAATCCCGGTGCGGTTTATGTTCATTATGCTTTTTCATATTATTACAGGGCTTTGGGGAAAATAGATGATTGTCTTGAAGAAACCATAAAAGCTCATAACCTTGATCCTTTATCATTAATTATAAATAATGCTCTGGGAGAGAATCTTCTTTTCGCAAACAGATTTGATGATGCAGAAAATCAATTTAAGAGAACTTTGGAATTAAATCCTGAGTTCAGGAGCGCAATATGGAACCTGGGATTTGTTTATTTATTTGAAGGGAATTTCGAAAAAGCGCTCGGCTTATTTGAAGAAGCCAGGAGGCAGTGCGGCGACGATTTAAAAGGATTCAAAGGGCAGGCTCCTATCGGGTTTGCCTATGCTTTAATGGGAAATAAAGAGGCTGCTGAAGAATGTATAAATAAAATTAAAGAAAGAGAAAAAGCAGAACCCGATATCCCGCTGAATCTTGATTATGCGCTTATCTACAAAGGATTAAAAGATTATGATAAAGTGTTTTATTATCTTGAAAAAGCAGCCGAAGAAAGAAACGGAGGTATTCTTTTTATAGGTAAAAATCCTGGATGGAAAGACGTTCATTCCGATCCCCGTTTTAAAGAGCTTATCAGAAGAACTGGTCTCGAACAATAATAATTTTTAGAATGAAATTGAGACTAAAAACTTTTCTAAAGATAATTTTAATCCTCTTGATTACCAATGATTGTATATTACCGCAGCCGCATTTAAATGATTATAACTATAAGAATCCGAAACAGTTAAAATTATCCTCTTATTTAAAAGAGATATCAGGACTGGCTGCAGCGGAAGACGGCAGGATCTTCACTCATGATGATGAAAGAGGAATTGTCTATCAATTAAATTATAAAGAAGGAAAAATCGTTAAACGTTTCTCTATCGGGAAGAAAATTCCAAACCGCGACTTTGAAGGGATTGCAATAGTTAAAGATGAGTTTTATCTCATAACAAGCTCAGGTAACATTTACGAATTCAAGGAAGCCGGCAATGGGAAAAGTTCAGCAAAGTAAAATATATAAAACCGGATTAACCGCCAGCTATAATATTGAAGGATTATGTTATGATCCGCTGACTAATTCCCTGCTGATTGCCTGCAAAAGCTATCCGGGGAGAAATTTAAAAGGATACCGCGCTGTTTATTCTTTTAATCTTAAAGAAAAAAATTTGTTATCCAAACCTCGGTTTCTTATATCTCTTAAACTTCTTGATAAAAAATACGGGTTAAAAAATTTTTCCCCTTCATCAATTGAGTATAATTCAAAAACAGCTACATTTTTTATACTTAGTTCCCATGTAAAAGCTCTGGTTGAAATATCACCGGAAGGAAAAGTATTAAACGGAATATCTCTGCCGGGGAAAATTCATAACCAGCCTGAAGGATTAACATTTACAAAAGAGATGAAAATGTTAATATCGGACGAAGGGGGAAAAGGTGATGGGACTATTACTATATATGATTTGAAAGATTAAAAAAACTTTCCGGCGAAGTTTGATAAATCAATAATTTATCGGAACAAAGCCGGATTGAAATATTATTAATGTTAGAAAGAAAAACCGCTTGTAAAATAGATACCTGAGTCTTCAGCAGACCGGGTATAATTTAAAGAGAATAAAAATCCCGGATTAATAACAGAAATCCAGATGCCTCCGCCGTAAGCGTTATGCCAAAGCTTAGATTCCGAACCTGAAATAAATACTTTACCAACATCATCAAGCGCAGTTATTCCGAAATAAATTGGGACCTGAAAAAAGAATTTAAAAAGATATAATCTTAATTCTGCACTCCCCAAAAGACTTCCGTCGCCTGCAAACCTGTTCTTCGGAAAACCTCTTAATGAACCCTCCCCTCCTAAAAATGCAGATTCGAAGAAAGGATAGCTGCCGAAGTTTTTTTCACCGGATATTCTAAATGCAAGCGCTGATAAAGGGAGCAAAGAAGCGGATATATAATAGCGTAAATCACCGGTTAATTTGGAGAAACTCCCCTGCTCTTTTCTTAACGAAGGATAAGCCGCTGCTTCTCCGGCAAAATAAAATCCTTTGCCGGGAATTACCGGATTATCTCTTCCGTCTATTTTTATTCCGGCATTTATTCCGGTTAATAAAAAATCTTTAAAGCCGTAAGGCTGACTTTGAATAAGTAAAGACTCCCCTTCCTTTTCAGTCGAAATAAATTTTAATGAAACCCCGAAGGATATATTTGTATAATTGTTTGGAAGAAATTCAATCCGCGGCTCAATTAAAAATTCTTTCTGGTTAACTTTATAAAAATGGATCTTCTCAAGATTTTTATCCCGTTTGGTCTCATTTCCATAGCCGAAAAAGTTTAGAACTTCTAAACCTGATCCGAAAGCATGGAAAGAGATTTTAGGACCATTAATCAAAGAATAAAATTCGCCCAGATAATTTACTTTAAATTTCTTCGGTTTAGCTGCAAATCCAGCCTTCATTTCCATCCTGTAAACATATGGAGAAGTCCTGAATCCAAACTCATATAAGATCGGACCTCCCCCGAAGAACAATCCTTCATCCGGATTTGCTGAGATCCAGGGAATAAACCGCCAGTCATGCCCCCAATCCTGCACCGGGGGTTCATATTTCATTGTATCGTTTGCCGGTTTAAGATTATTATTCTTATTGATAACCGTCCCGGCACCTTTTACAAACCTGGTTCCCTTTCCTCCATCATAAAAATAAGTTTTTTTCTCAGCCTGTGATATAAATGGAATAAATCCGAATAAATATCCTTTGACCAGAGAACTGTCAATCAGTTCATCTTTACCTCCGTCTCCGGCAATTATTACCGGAATACTTGAATTAACTTCTCCTCTGACAATTGCATAATCATCTCCATCGAGAAGCATAATTCTTATTTCTTTTGTATAGCCGTCATTAAACATTCTATGGAATAAAACCGGTCCACTTTGCTTACCCGTTTTTTTATCTCTTCTGCTGATTGTTACTTCAACATGCTCTTCATCAACCCTGTTTATTTCTGCAAATTCATCTTTATCGGTTCCATATATATCAACATATTTTGAAATATTTCTATAATAAGTTTCAGAAGCATCATGGAGATTATTTCTGCGCTCTTTTAACATTGAGATTAAATATTCTCCTTTTTTCTGATACATTTCCGGAGGCATATGTCTGACGGCATCAACAATAACGGAATCCGTAAGGTGCTTTACTACAAAGGCGGTCACAGAATCCCATTGAGGTTTATCAATTGAAGTAAGGAATCTCCTGTCGATATACCTTCCCGACCAGGTTAAAGATTCGATCTTGGGATAATGACCCTGAAAAACTGTTCATTTGTGTTATTGATTCAGCAGCAATCCAGGGAAACAGACCGTCAAACTTTGAAAATGCCTGATCACGATCCCGCGGGATCGGATACCAGATTTTTTTTCCATTTTCTGAGAACCTTGCCCATTTCCATTGATCGACATGTCTATCCCAATCTCCCACATAAATATCAATTAGGCGAGCTTTTAAAAACTCCGGAGCTTTAACCCTCTCATCATTATTCTTCTCAAGTCTTTTAAATAATTTATAGGTGCTTACAATTTTTTCCGAACCGGCAAATCCTTCATCTTCATCATCATCTTCGGCTGGATTTCAAGCATACCGGCAATTCCGCCGAATTCTTTTCTGAATTCTCCGAGTTTTTCATCATCGGGCATAATATAAAGTTCAGGTACTGCCTGCAGAACACCTACTGCATTTAGAATCGGAGCAACTATAAGAGGCGCCACCGGGTTTGCCGAACTAATCTGGTCCTGGAAAACATCGGCCGCAAGTGATTCCTGCAATTCCGGGGGGAGTGCTTTAGAAGGATCTTTATCCAGCGATCTGAATTTATACTCCCTGCCGTCGCTGCCCGTTAATCTTAAAGATTTTGTCTGCATCCCTCCCCCCTTCTTTAAAGGCTTTAAGCCGCCGGCAAATTTATCCAGGTTCAAAACTTTTATTTTTAAGGGAGTTGACCATAAATCTCTCCAGTGTGCACCGAAAAATATTTTATGAAGCCATCCTGCTTTATAGTTTTCATCCGGAACTACGACTCTTTCTTCATCAGCCGTTTCTTCTAAATTATTTTGAACCTGGGGATATAACGAAATTGAGAGAAGAAAAAATGCAATATTTATATAAATAATGCTTTTCATATTAATACAATGGAAAGATTTTATGCTTTCTTTCATAACTTATTTGTTGAAATTTTGATTTATATATTTTTAGCAGATAATTATTTATCAATTTAAATCGAAAAATAAATCACAAATTATCAAAATCAGGAGAGGATACAGTATAATTACATTATTCGACCAATGGTCCTAAGTTTGTACCGCCGGGGAAAAAAATAACTGCAACAGCAAAAGCTATAACCGAGAGTATTATCCCGTACATAAAGATATTATAACAAATTCTCAGGTATCGGTATTTTTGCCCCACTACCTGACCGAGATAATAGAAATCCTTTGTCATGCTTCCGTAAAGAAAATCCTTATCATTCATCATTTCATTCATTCCCCATTCAAAATCTTTAAGATTCATTTTAAAGAAATTTCCAAAGAATAACAGATTAACTCTTTTTTCTTTTATATCTTCATGAGTAAAAGTTCCTGAAGTAATTTTAGGACGGGTAACCATTACTGCAAGAATCAATGTTATCAAACTTACTGCGCCAGTATTGCCGTTGGAATAATCAAATGCGGATTAGTATCTAATTTTCTAACCATCACAGCAACTATTGCTGTTAAAATTAGAGTATTAATGCTTATCATAATGTTGGCTTTGTGATCTGCAAGCCCGCTGAACTCTACATGTGTACGAATAGTATTGCGGAACATTGTTTCAATACCGCGTTCGGCCTGCTTCCTTTTTGCCGGATTCGGTTTTTAACTGTACTCGCTTCTGTTAAACCTGACAGCACTTCCGGCAACATTGATCTCTTTACTAAGCCGTTTTTTTAAGCTTTTCAATATTTAACTGTCTTTGCTTCTCAAAAATTTCTCTTGCATAATCGGTATTGAATTTATTATTCGACAAAAAATCGATATTGGATTTCAGCCATTCGATATCGGAATAATTATTTCCCAGCATGTTTTCCCATTCCAGTCTTAGCAGCTTTGCTCTCCCCTGGAATCCTTTTTTACCTATATGAGAAAGATCGGCATCGCAAATAATTTTCTCAAGCAGGCTGTCAGGATTGTGAGGAATTTTTGTTGCACGTATCAGACAGGCAGCTTTTTCAATTATTTCTTTGGGAAGATGGTTTTCATTTGAAAAATTTGTAAATAGCTCTATGCTTTTCTCTTCATGCCCGGTATAAAGGTTTGTCATCCCTGTATCATGGAACCAGGCAGCCAGCAAAAGAATTTCCATCTCTTCTTTCGATAAACCGCTGTGTTCTCCGATTAGCTTTGCCGATTCAACTACTTCCATGAGTATGTTCGATATTATGATAAACACATCCCTCGGGAAGATTATTTTGTAATAGGTTGGTAACATATTCAGACTGCTTTGGCTAAGTGGTGATTCATAATCATTTACCCAAAATAATTATTATTTGAAATTACTTATTTTAAAGAAAAAAAGAAATAATTGACCAGATTTAACAAAAACATTTGGAATGATCGATTTTGAGGTAAGTGAGAATTGGAATTTTATTATCATTTTCCTTCGATATTCCAATTTTCCATTCTTTTCCCCTATTTCAAACCTGTCCAAAATAAATAAATTATAAGAATAAATAATCTGCATATAAATAGATATCAATAAATGATATAATGATTTACTGACAATTGCTCCTCAAAAGAATTGCGTCAAAAAAAATTACGGAATTGAGCGGTTAATCCCGCCAGGTTGTAGTTTAATGTAAGAGAAGGCGGGATTAAAAGATAAATACTGTCTGAGTCCCGCCTGCATTGCGTTTCTGTTCAGAAGGCGGGACGAGTTTATTTATCTTAGCGAAATGGAGTAATTTTTTAGCAATTCTTTTGCAGTTTACCCACCGGAATCTGAAAGATGAAGGTGGGAGTATGTTTCTTTTTACCTACTGAAAGTAGGTTGCTACTTTTCTGGAGTTTACCCCGATGAAAATCGGGGCTAAGAAAAGTAGAAGGGAATAAATTGTTTTAGTTATTAGAGAGATCGGAAATAAACCACTAAAACTCTTTTTTAATTTTTACTAAAATTTAACTTTTCCTGGTTTTTCAAAATTAATTTGTTCAGCAATGCCCTATTTTTTTATATTCTGCGGAGATTTGAGTTTTATTTTCAGTTTATATAATTTCAAAATCAGCTTCTTAATATTCTCATAATTAGTTTACCGTAACTTCCTTAAAATTATTCTTCATTTCCATATTTGCAGGTCATTTATGAATGTCAAAACTACAAAAAGGATCCAAATGGTGTTGATTATTACTTTATGCTGGACCCTCTTTACTTCATTTATGTTTTTAAATCAATATTATTTCGTCTCAGATCTTCTGTCTCTTAAAAAATTATCGGGGATTTACGATCCAGTACCTGATCTTTTAGGTACTATTGTTTTAGGAATCTTGGGAGGTCTGTCCGGCGGTTATATTTTGATATTCAAAATGGACACCCGCTATAAACAGAAATCCTTTATTTTCGGCATTATTAATTCAGGGCTTTTGTTTATCCTGTTTTACATCAGCTTAGCTTTTTTAGGGCTCTTTTTTATGAACACGGTATACTTTCTTTTCCAAACAGGCTTTGATAATGCTGTAACGAAAGCATGGAATAATTTTCTGGTTAATGTTGAAACACCTTCATTTTTTGTTACTATGTGCATGTGGGCTCTGCTTGTTTCATTTACTCAATTCATGCTCCAGGTTAATGACAAATTCGGTCCCGGGATCTTATGGAAATTTGTTACCGGCAAATATTATCATCCCCGTGAAGAAGAAAGAATATTTATGTTCCTGGATCTTAAAGCCTCTACAACGATTGCAGAAAAAATAGGACATAATAAATTCTTTAATCTTCTGAAAGAAATTTTTAATGATGTTACTGAACCGATTATTAACAGCCAGGGGGAAATCTATCAGTATGCCGGTGATGAAGTAATCATTACCTGGTCAGCTGAAAAGGGACTCTCTGAAAACAACTGCCTTCAATGTTTTTATAAAATAGAGCGGCTGCTCCAGGGGAAAAAGGAACACTATCTAAATAGATATACTATTTTACCCTCATTTAAAGCTGGTTTGCATATCGGCAAAGCAACTGTCGGTGAAATAGGCGTTATTAAGAAAGATATTGTTTTCTCTGGAGATGTATTAAATACTACTTCAAGAATTGAGGGAGAATGCAACAATCATAATGTAAATGTTATATTATCGTCAGCATTATTGCAAAGAATGCCGCTAAATGGAGAATACCAAAAGATTCCCTTAGGAGAAATTCAATTAAAAGGTAAAAAAGAAAAAGTCGAGTTAATTACTGTGAAGGTCGTCTAAAAATTATTTATTAACTGAAGTTAAGCAAAATTCATTCATTTGTGAACAAACCTTGAGGGTCACTTTTTAAAGACCCTCAAGGTTACTAAAAAAGCATCCTTCAAGGTCTTAGGAAGTGACCTTGAAGGATAGCTGCGTAACTTCAGTTATTAACTCTGATTGATCTTTAATGATAACGGACTTTATTCTCTTGAGTGTTTGTATGCGCTTCAGTTCTCTCCATCTCTTCCGAATAGGAATTATATTCTGCAGGTGAAGTTTCATGTAATTTTTTTACTGCTGCAACTACTGACCATAATTTATCATCGGAGTGAGTCTTCCCCCAGGCAGGCATTCCGGTCATTTTAATTCCATTCTTAGTTACCCAAAATAGTTCTTCAGAGCTCATTTCTTTCCCTGATTCGGAAAGATCAGGTGCCGGCGGATTTAATCCTTTCGCCAAATCGGTTTCTTTTTTCCCGGGTGCACCATGACAGCTTTCGCACATCTCATTATAACGCAGGAAACCTTCTTTAATCCTTTGAGGATCATTAAGGTTCGGAACATTTATATTTTGTGCATGATGTTCAACCGAATTATCACTTGTGGTGCTTAAGACCCATTTTGTAATTCCATTTTCAGGATTTGCCGCACTAACATTATACACCCCTGAATAAATAAATATAATTCCTATTATACAGAATACGATTATGGTAAATATTACCGTCAAAAATATTTTCATTTCAGCTTATAAATAATTTGAAAAAGTTAAGTAATTATAAATTATAATAGCACAAAATCAAAGGTCTTATATCAAAATTATAATTACTTTTGATATACCTTACTTGCAGGTAAATATCAGGAAACAACTATACATTTTCACTTTCACAGCTCGCACTTTGAGCATTTTTCTCGATTTGTATTGTTGAATGGCCGATTCCGAATTTATCATGGAGCCTGCTGCAGATCCTGCCTAAAAATTTATCATCCTTTATCTCTCCTGGTATTACCAGATGTGCAGTCAAAGCAGTTTCTGTTGTACTCATTCCCCAGATGTGCAAGTCATGGACTTCTTCAACTCCTTCAAGTTCTTTTAAATAGTTTTTAACCTCTTCAAAATCTACTCCTTGCGGAACTGCATCCATCGAAAGATGGAATGAATCCTTCAGCAGGCTCCATGTTCCGATCGTTATCACAATAACAATCAGGAGACTAATAAGAGGATCAAGGAGATAGAACCCGGTAATATTTATCAGCAGTCCGGCAAGCACCACACCTATAGAAGTTCCTGCATCCGCAGCCATGTGGAGAAAAACCCCTTTAATATTTAAATCTGATTTCCTGTTTTTCATAAAAAACAGTGCTGTAAGAGTGTTTATTATTACTCCAACTCCCGCAACTATCATTATTACAGTACCACCGACAGGCTGAGGCTGAATAATTTTTCTAACTGCTTCAAATGTAATTGCACCTACAGCTATCAAAAGAATTAATGAGTTGAATAATGCGGCTAATATTGTTGATTTTCTTAATCCATAAGTTCTGTTTTTTGTAATTGCTGTTTTCGCTAAGTAAGCCCCCCCCCAGGCTAAGATTAATCCAAGTACATCGCTCAGATTATGACCTGCATCAGCCAGTAAAGCCATTGAATTAATAAGCAGTCCGTATACAGTTTCAACCACTATATAAATTACATTTAATGTTATTCCCCAGCTGAATACCAGGTTATAATTTACCTGTTGATTTGTATGAGAATGATTATTGTGCAGCAAATTTTTTATCTCTTTTCTTTATATTTTTTTTACAGGTATATGACTGAATATTTCTATTATTTCAGCATCTGCTTCAAAACTCTACTCAACTTTTTTTAATTTAAGCTGCATCGGAAATTTTTTTTGACAAAGGTAACTTACCATAAAGAAGTATAATATAAAAATAATTGAGCATAAATGAAGTGAACTGAAAGAAATACAATGATGATACAAACCTGTCCAAAATAAATAAATTATAAGAATAAATAATCTGCATATAAATAGATATCAATAAAAGATATAATGATTTACTGACAATTGCTCCTCAAAAGAATTGCGTTAAAAAAAATTACGGAATTGAGCGGTTAATCCCGCCAGGTTGTAGTTTAAAGTAAGAGAAGGCGGGATTAAAAGATAAATACTGTCCGAGTCCCGCCTGCATTGCGTTTCGGTTCAGAAGGCGGGACGAGTTTATTTATCTTAGCGAAATGGAGTAATTTTTTAGCAATTCTTTTGCAGTTTACCCGCCGGAATCTGAAAGATGAAGGTGGGAGCATGTTTCTTTTTACCTACTGAAAGTAGGTTGCTACTTTTCTGGAGTTTACCCCGATGAAAATCGGGGCTAAGAAAAGTAGAAAGGAGCAAAAGGATCCATACTTATATTACGATTCATATTATCTCTTTTATGCCATTCCATTTTATCAATCTCCTTTCAATTAGGATCTTATTTAACTTAATTCTTACATAACAAACTTATTGTTCCGGCAGGAATATTGTGTTATAAAATTTTGAAAACGTTTTATATTTTTAATGTTCCAGTCACAATGAGGCTGATCAAAAAGCTGCACAGATTATAAGGATAATTCCAGGTGCGCTTAATCTGTGCCGCAAAGAAGATTAATTGAATGCAAATAAATCAGCATTATAATGAGTTAAAGCTTGAATTTTAAAAAAATTATCCTTTCACCTTAAAACCGCTTTTTAAAAGTGTTTCTTTTGCTTTTTTTAACGATACTTTTTTTAATGTCATTCCGCAGAGAGGGCATGTTCCGGGTATATCCGAAATTACATTGTAATCCATCATATCCTGGTAGACATAACCATCCTTGTTTTTATCAATTGCCTTTAGATCAATTATACCTTCACGAACTATTGGACTTTCCTCTTCAGCTGCTTTAGATGAATCAGCTATCTTTGAATGATCCGTTTTCATCTCATTCATCTGCATATTTTGATGATTATCGGAAGCATCATTTTTTTGCTGCGGAAAAGATCTTCCCATAGATAAAAATCCGATTGCAGCAATTATAAACGCCGATTTATACATTTGCTTTATCATTTTATTACTCCTTGATTTTTTTATTAATGAATTATATCTCAAAATTTTAATATCGATTATTTTTAATTTCAGCGCTCCTGTATATTTTCGGTAATCATATTATTCTTTTTCATTTCCCTTCTTTTTAGAAGATAAAAGATTGGAGGGAATATTGTCAGTTCCATAATAAGACTGGTAAATATACCGCCTGCCATCGGAGCGGCAATCCTTTTCATTACATCACCGCCGAATCCATGTCCAATAAGTATAGGGAGCAATCCGAAGAATAAGTACCATAACAGTCATAATTTTTGGTCTGATCCTTTTTACCGCACCCTCAAAAATTGATGCCCGCAGCGCAGCAAATGAATTTCATGCTCCGTTTTTCTTTCCACTTTTGTATGCGATATCAAGATAAAGGAGCATTACTACTCCGGTCTCCGCATCGACTCCAAGCAACGCTATTATTCCTACCCATACCGCAACACTTAAATGAAAACCGGCAAAGTAGAGATACCATACTGCTCCAACCATAGAAAAAGGGAGAGCAAGAAGGATTATCCCTGTTTTTACAAATGATTTCGTATTGAAATAAAGAAGCAGTATAACAATAAGTAAAGTCAAAGGAATAACTATTGCTAATTTTTTAGATGCTCTTTCCATGTATTCATACTGTCCGCTCCAGATCAGCGAATACCCTGCAGGAAGCTTTATCTTTTGAGCAATAATTTTTTGTGCATTTTTAACGTAAGTCCCTACATCAATGTTTTCAATATCAATATAAACCCAGGAATTCGGACGGGCGTTTTCCGACTTAATCATCGGCGGGCCTTTCCTTATGACAATATTCCCTAATTCTTCAAGAGGAATATTTCCGCCGCCGGGCAGCGGAACAAGAACTCTTTTTAATGCTTCAATATTATCACGATAATCCCTTTGGTAGCGGAGATTTACCGGATAACGTTCAAGCCCTTCAACAGTTTGGGTAACATTCATTCCCCCGACAGCCGACATGAAAACATCTTGAACATCATCTATCGTAAGACCGTACCTCGCAATAGCATTTCTGTCGATATTAAAATCAACATAATTCCCGCCAGCTGATCTTTCCGCATAAACAGAACGTGTACCGGGAATTGTTCTTGTAACGTCTTCAATTTGTTTTCCGATATCCTGCAATACATTCAAATCAGGTCCGGCAATTTTAATTCCAACGGGAGTTTTGATCCCGGTTGAAAGCATATCAATTCTTGTTTTTATCGGCATTGTCCATGCATTCGTAAGCCCCGGTATTTTTACAGCTCGATCCAGTTCGTCAACAAGCTTTTCTCTTGTCATTCCCTCCGGCCATTCACTTTCCGGTTTTAATTGAATTGTAGTTTCAATCATTGATAAAGGAGCCGGATCTGTAGCAGTTTCAGCGCGGCCTATTTTTCCGAATACTGATTCTGACTTCAGGAAAGGTTTTAATAATCTTATCAGTCTGCTGCAATAACTCTTTTGCTTTTGTAATTGAAATTCCCGGCAAAGTTGTCGGCATATAAAGCAAATCACCTTCATACAAAGGAGGCATAAATTCCGAACCGAGTTTTGAGAATGGTATGTAAGTCACGATTACTATCAGCAAAGCAATAGCTATTACCCACCATCTTTTTCTCATAACAAAATCCACAATCGGATGATATATTTTCATTAAAAATTTTGTTAATGGATTATCTTCTTCTTTTTTCATTTTACCCCGGATAAAAAATCCCATTAAAACCGGGACAATTGTAATTGCCAGTATTGCACCTGCAGCCATTGAATATGTTTTAGTAAAAGCCAGGGGTTTGAATAATCTCCCTTCCTGTGCTTCAAGAGTAAATACAGGGATAAAGGAAACGG
The DNA here is from genome assembly GCA_963782475.1 of uncultured Bacteroidota bacterium. GTDB lineage: Bacteria > Bacteroidota > Ignavibacteria > Ignavibacteriales > Ignavibacteriaceae > CAVQBP01. The sequence goes on along the minus strand of CAWAJW010000015.1, from coordinate 722,308 downwards.
TAATCACCAAAAGAGAATAAAATATTGATGGACCAACTTCCTTTGAAGATTCAAGTATTACTGACCAATGCGGTTTTCTTCTATCGTTCGGCAAAAGCTGGTTTTGCAGAAGATGATTAATGAGAATTCTCAACCATTATAATCGAAGCGTCAACCATTGCCCCTATTGCTATGGCAATGCCGCCAAGCGACATTATATTTGCATTCAATCCTTGTAGCTTCATAACTAATAAAGCTGCAAGGACTGCAGTTGGCAGTGTAAAAATTGCTACAAGCGAGCTCCGGAAGTGAAGAAGAAAAAGAATAATTACTAAAGATACTATTAACCCTTCTTCAAAAAGCTTATTGCTCAAGTTATCAATAGCTTTATGGATTAATGTACTTCTGTCGTAAACAGGAACAATTTGTACGTCAGGCGGCAAAGAAGATTTTAATTCCTCCAGTCTTTCTTTAACTCTGTTTATTACAGCCAAACCGTTTTCGCCATAGCGCTGGATTACAATCCCGCCTACAACTTCACCTTCCCCGTCAAGATCAGCAATTCCTCTTCTTAATTCGGGTCCGATGTCAATATTCGCTACATCTTTCAAATATACCGGTGTACCTGTACTTTGATCTTTACCGATAGCAATATTCTTTAAATCATCTTCATTTTTTATATATCCTAAACCGCGCACCATAAATTCAGTCTCCCCCATCTCCATCAGCCTGCCGCCTACATCATTATTGCTCTGTTTTATTGCCATTTTAATTTTGCTGAGCGGAATATTGTACGAAGCTAATTTTATAGGATCCACATTTACCTGGTACTGTTTTACAAAACCGCCTACGCTTGCTACTTCAGATACACCAGGAATTGCAGACAATTCATATTTCAAAAACCAATCCTGGATTGATCTTAATTCCTGTAGATTTTTTGTTTTAGATTTGAGTGCATATTCATAAACCCAGCCTAGTCCCGTAGCATCAGGTCCCAATTCCGGAGTTACTCCTTGCGGCAATGAACTTTGCATCGAACTTAAATATTCAAGCACCCTGCTTCTTGCCCAATATAAATCGGTACCATCTTCAAAAATTATATATACCATTGAAAAACCGAAGAATGAATAACCTCTTACATCTTTTGCATAAGGAACGGAAAGCATTTTAGTTGTAAGAGGATACGTTACCTGGTCTTCAACAATCTGCGGACCCTGACCGGGATATTTTGTAAGAATTATTACCTGAACATCGCTCAAATCAGGGATAGCATCTACCGGTGTATTTTCAACAGCCCAGATGCCCCCCAAAATCAGTGCGCTTGTGAATATGACTACCAATATTTTATTATTAATTGACCATTCAATTATTTTGGCAATCATTCCTTCTTTAGCTGGATTACCTGTTGTCATTTAAATTCTCCGTGTTTTTAAAATCAGCTTGTGGATTCAAGAAAAAGGAATTAATTATACCAGCATTTCTCCGTGGTTCTCTGATGTTCTCAGTGATCTCTGTGTTCCTATTTAAAAAGAGAATTACACAGAGGACCGCAGAGATTTCACAGAGAGCCACAGAGATTCCAGGAGATTATTTTCTTAGAAGATTCTAAGATAATATTCATATTGAAGTTTATCTTTGCTCATCATTTATACTCGAATCCATGTTTAGTTAAATTCTCTTTCACTTCTTTTATAGTGAATTCCCTAAGAGTCATTCCGCACAACGGACATGCTCCCGGTTCATCGGAAATAACATTCCAATCCATAATATCTTCATAAAGTTTTCCATCCTTATTTTTATCTATTGCGGAAAGATCGATTATCCCTTTTCTTACCCGCGGATCTTTTTCAGAAGTTGAAGATTCAGAATGAGTAGAGATATCTATTCCTTTTTTCATATCCATACTTTTCATTGAATCTGCATTTGCCGTTATCATTTGCACCCGTTTTCATTGTATCTTTTTCTACAGAACTGCTGAACTGTGATATAGCAGACTGCAGGTTGCTTTCGGAATCAATTAGAAATTGAGCTGAAGTTACAATAGTATCTCCTGCGGATATTCCTTTAATAACCTGGTAATACCCGTTGGAATAATCACCAAGTGTTACTTCTACCGGCTTAAATCTGCCGCCGCCTAAAGCAAGAATTATAATATTTTTCTGCCCGCTTCTGATAACAGCCTGTTCGGGAACAGCAGGATAATTTCCAAGACTTCTTCCATTAATTACAATATTAGCAAACATTGACGGCTTCAATTCATTATTATAGTTCGGAATATCAAACCTGACTTTTATCGTTCTTGTTTTATCATCAAGAGTCGGATAAATAAATGAAATTTTACTTTTAAAAGTCCTGCCCGGTAAAAAATTAAAAACAATATCGGCAGGCGAGCCTAATTTTATTTTCGGCAATTCATATTCATAAATATCTGCGGTCAGCCATAAATTCGACAGGTTTGCAATATGCAGCAAAGGCGCGCCTGCCATTACTTTTTGACCTTCAACAATATTTTTTGTTATAACAGTACCGCTGTTTTGTGCATAAAGGGTCATATAAGTTTTTACTTCTTTTGTCTCTTTTATTCTATCAATTTCAGATTCAGGAATTTCAAGCAGCTCTAATTTCTGAACAGCATTTTTTAATAATTCATCTCCGCTCGCAGCAGCTTCACTAATAGTTGAATTTTTTACTGTAGACTGATATGAAAGTGCAGTTAATAATTCTTGTTCGGCTGCTACAAGCTCAGGAGAGTAAATATCCATTAACTTTTCCCCCTTATTTACAGACTGCCCGGTATAATTAACAAAAAGCTTTTGTACCCATCCGTTTACTCTTGTTGTAACAATATATTCGTTCTGTTCATCAACATTGAGAATTCCGTTTGTAATTACCTGGGAGCTTAAATCTTTATCTTCAACAACAGCAGTTTTTACATTCATATTCTGCTGGACTGCACTGTTAATTGTAATTATACCGCTCCCTGAAGCTTCATCTTCATAAACCGGGACTAAATCCATTCCCATTTTCGATTTGCCGGGATGGTCATAAACCTCACTAGGATTCATTGGTGCACGCCAGTAGAGAATCTTTCTCTCTTTTTGCGAGGTTTGTTCAGGATTATTTTTCATAGTGTCAGCAGAACTATTTTCGCCCGGGCCTCCGAGCCATAAATATGAAATCACTGCAATTACTGCTATGAGTATTCCTATTATTATATTTTGTATTTTCACTTTATTATTCTCCGATTTAATAGTCTTGAGACTATATTATTTACTTAAACTTGTTCCGGTTAAAAATTTCAACTCTTCAATTTCTTCCATGTAATCTGTTTTTAGCCGGTATAGATTTGTTTCTACCTGGTACAATTTATTCTGTGCATCTATAACATTTATAAAATCTATCTGACCAACCTGATAACTTGATAAAGCCGCTGAGTATGTCTGCTGCGCCTGTGGAAGCTGTGCCTCCTCGATTAATTTAATTCTCTCCTGCAGCGAGTTTAACTTTGAAATTGCCGTCCCGAAATTGCTGTTAAGCATTTGCAGAGAGAGATTGTATTGCTCCTGGTACATATCCTGCATTGCTTCCGTTTCTTCAACTTTAGATGATACTTTTCCACCATAATTAATAGGAAGAGAAATGCCGACCATAAAAGAAGCAAAATCAGCAAGCGGTGTATTTGTCATTGCTATTCTATCCCTTTGAGAATACTGAACTGAGACATTGAAGTTCGGCATGTAATCATATTTTGCCAGTTTTTCCTGCAGCTCAGCTTTATTCTTGGCTAATTCAATCCCGCTAAGAAAAGGTCTGTTTTGAACCGTAAGTGAATCAAGCTCTTTCTGTGAAAATTTATAATATTTTATAGCGGGAAGATTACCTGTAGTAATTGGAACATCTTGAGATCTCAATAACTGGGCATTTAACATTGCTGTAATTGAGTTCTCTTTATTTTTCAAGACATATATTTTATCATTTAAATTCGTTATTTCTAATTCAACCTTAAACAAATTCTGCTGACTTGCTTTTGAAACCGAATAGTTTGTCCTTACAACTTTTGCTATCTCATTGAGGAGCTTTAAATTTTCACCGGCAACATCGATTGCTTTCCGGACATACACCAGTTCATAATAATTCTGAGAGATATTTTTCACAATTTCATTCTTAGCATCTCTTATTTCCTCCTTAACAATTTCAGCATCTTTTTCTGAAACATCAGCGATAGAACTTAATTTCCCGGGGAATGGAATTGCCTGGCTCAAACCGATAATTTTCCCCGTCATCGGCTCCTGTGTAAATGAAAATGAGTTTGTAGGTAAATTAGCCAGGCCTAAGGTCAACACCGGATCAGGCAGATTTGAATTTACATTTATACTGCTTTCCGCAGCAGAATATTTTGATTGGAGCATTTTGAGCTTAGGACTAACATCAACTCCCTTGCTGATCAATGAATCAAGTGTATCCTGAGCAAAAATATTAACCGGAATAATGCTCAATAAAATGAATAGGCATATATTTTTAATTTTAATCATGGATATTTTCCTTAACTGATAAACTAATCTTCTTAATAAGAAATAGCGGACAAACGGATTAAGATTTTTCCAAGAGAGAAAAATCCGATGGAAGTGTGATGGTTAAGGTCAGATCAGGAGAATTGAATTACTAAGATAAATATGATTATTTAATGATGAAGGAGGAGAAGTATCGTTAAAATATTCCGCAGAATACTGGAATAGATTATTATCAATTGGAATAACGGCGCTTAATACTGCAATATTCTCTACTGCAACAGGTTTCTGAACATTTTCCAGGAGATATTTATCGCTGATAGAATTACCAATTAATTCTGTTTTACAGCAATCTGCTTTACTCAATTCCGCATTAAAAGAAGCAGCATGAGTTTCATTTTCACATTCGGAATTCATTTTGCACCAGGCGGCTTGAACCGTACCCATCATATTGCAGATATTAATAGATAAAGGGAGCCCGATAGTAGAAATGAAGAATAGCAGAATTAACAATATGAAACTTATTTTCTTTTTCATTACTTTTTGCAATACCCAAAACAAGTGCCAATTGGCCAAACTGCAGCGAATAGACTAATTGTATAAAATTTTCTAACAAATGAGAAAAACATAATAGGAATTCTCTTAATCAATTGTAAATTCTAACAAATTTATGATTTTATAAAATTCAATCATATAATATAATCTGTAAGAAGAATTTAAAGTTATATTTTATCAAGAAAAGATTATAAAATTCAAACCTGTCCAAAATAAATAAATTATAAGAATAAATAATCTGCAAATAAATAGATATCAATAAAAGATAAAATGATTTACTGACAATTGCTCCTCAAAAGAATTGCGTCAAAAAAAATTACGGAATTGAGCGGTTAATCCCGCCAGGTTGTAGTTTAAAGTAAGAGAAGGCGGGATTAAAAGATAAATACTGTCTGAGTCCCGCCTGCATTGCGTTTCGGTTCAGAAGGCGGGACGAGTTTATTTATCTTAGCGAAATGGAGTAATTTTTTAGCAATTCTTTTGCAGAGCATATTTCTTTTGCTACTTTTCTGGAGTTTACCCCGATGAAAATCGGGGCTAAGAAAAGTAGAAGGGAATAAATTGTTTTAATTATTAGACGAGATCAGAAATAAAGCACTAAAACTCTTTTTTAATTTTTACTAAAATTTTACTTTTCCTGGCTTTCCAAAATTAATTTGGACAGCAATGTGAGTAGAGATTTTTTTTCAAATAGATCCAACCTATCCAAAATAAATAAATTATAAGAATAAATAATCTGCATATAAATAGATATCAATAAAAAATATAATGATTTACTGACAATTGCTCCTCAAAAGAATTGCGTCAAAAAAAATTACGGAATTGAGCGGTTAATCCCGCCAGGTTGTAATTTTAAGTAAGAGAAGGCGGGATTAAAAGATAAATACTGTCCGAGTCCCGCCTGCATTGCGTTTCGGTTCAGAGGCGGGACGAGTTTATTTATCTTAGCGAAATGGAGTAATTTTTTAGCAATTCTTTTGTAGAGCATGTTTCATTTGCTACTTTTCTTATGCTGAGCTTGTGTGAATATCATTAAGCAACAGTTTTAACTGTTGGAAAATAGTGAAAAATCATAACATTGAATAACCGTTTTAACGGTTTTTATGAGTTTTCACACAGCCTCATGCTAAGAAAAGTAGAAGGGAATAAATTGTTTTAATTATTAGAAGGATCAGAAATAAAGCACTAAAAAAAAATTAAATTTTCACTAAAATTTTACTTTTCTTAGCTTTCCAAAATTAATTTGGATAGCAAGTCTTAATCATACTCATAATCATGACAAAAATCGAGTAAGCTTAAGAATAATCGCAGGATTAAGATTTTTCTGCGTAAAATGAGTTAATTATTTTTATCTTTGAGCTTAAACCGGTGAAGAGTTTGTACAACATCTTTTTTATGATACCAGTCAGTATAGACTAATTCCAATTCATTTATAAATGCTTTGCCAAAATAATTATTTCTATTCATTTTCAAAAAAGTAATAAAATTTTTTTTATCTCTTAATTGACTTTTAAACCTGATAACAGTGCAGTGTGCAGTTTTGATCTGGTATCTCAAATCTATTGAATTATTCAAATTTCCTTTCCTGAATTCTTCTCTTAGATTATTTCTTATAATTTCTAGAAAATTATTTCCAGGAAAACCCTGGATTAAGATACAGGATGAAGATGCTGTTATTCCGCGGAATTCAATTTCAAAAGGTCCGGTATTCCTTAGACTGCTTTCAATACAGCTTATGTATCCGGGTAAATTAATTTTAGGGAGGGAAAATTCTGCGAAGCAGTTAATTATAGATAATATCGTAACATGGATTTCTTCAGGCTTATAAAAATATTGTTCCGGTTCAATTATTTGAGCTTCTTCAAGAAACACTTTAAAAGTTTTTAACACATTTTTATCTGGTTTGGCCTGCAGTGTAATTCCCCTACGCTGATCATTAGGATCTTCAATATTAGGATCAAATTCTAACCTGTCTTTTTCAAACGCTTCCAGAGCATCATTCCACATATTATTGTATATAGATCTCATATATAAAATTGTTTTATTTCTTAAACTTGTTATATTAAAAAATGATATCACAATTATAATTAAAAAATAAAATTACACATAATGATTGCCGTTTTGCCCCAACCTGTCCAAAATAAATAAATTATAAGAATAAATAATCTGCAAATAAATAGATATCAATAAAAGATATAATGATTTACTGACAATTGCTCCTCAAAAGAATTGCGTTAAAAAAAATTACGGAATTGAGCGGTTAATCCCGCCAGGTTGTAGTTTAAAGTAAGAGAAGGCGGGATTAAAAGATAAATACTGTCTTAGTCCCGCCTGCATTGCGTTTCGGTTCAGAAGGCGGGACGAGTTTATTTATCTTAGCGAAATGGAGTAATTTTTTAGCAATTCTTTTGCAGTTTACCCACCGGAATCTGAAAGATGAAGGTGGGAGCATGTTTCTTTTTACCTACTGAAAGTAGGTTGCTACTTTTCTGGAGTTTACCCCGATGAAAATCGGGGCTAAGAAAAGTAGAAGGGAATAAATTGTTTTAATTATTAGAGAGAGCGGAAATAAAGTACTAAAACTCTTTTTTAATTTTTACTAAAATTTTACTTTTCCTGGTTTCCAAAATTAATTTGTACAGCAATATTTTTACTGAATTTTTTTTTCCAATTTAGGAACTTCTTACCAATAAAATCAATAAATTACAGTATCTAAATCCCGGAGGAATAAAAAATGTATACAGCTATAATATTCTTTTTAATTGCAGTCGTCGCATTTTTTTTAATAACTGGATTTAGAAAAGGAAAACGGAGCAGAATAATTACAGGGGCTATAATCGGATTCCTTACCTGGTATATATTCTGGTTTATGGATTTTTGGGGTGATGCGCTTTGGTTCTATTCACTGGGTTATGAAAACAGGTTCTGGACCGTTATCCTTGCCGAAACCGTTTTACTTATACTTGGTGTTCTTTTCGGAGGCCTGGTTCTTTATACTTTAACATTCAGCTTATCTTCATCAAAAAAGTATGTAAAGATTGTCGCTGTTCTAGCCGGAGCTTTTGCAGGCGGAGCCTGGGGATTTTCTAACTGGGAGATAATTCTTAAATTTATTAACGGTGTTTCTACCTCAGTCGCCGATCCTATCCTGAATAAAAATGTCGGCTTTTATCTTTTTACTCTCCCTTTCCTCAACAATATTTACGGCTTATTAATATCACTTTCAATTATCGGGCTGGGTGCAAGTGTTATTACAATCTTCTTCCGGTTTGATGGAAAAAATATTCTGGTAGAACCTCCCGCAGGAGATGACAAAACTTTATCAAAAACATATAATCCCTTATTTATAAATGCTTCTGTTTTTATACTTATAATGGCATTCGGAAAATTTCTAAGCAGGTTCAATTTGATGTACTCTTCAACAGGTGTTGTTTACGGCCCGGGCTGGGCCGATGTAAATATTCTTTTACCTGCCTATGATATTATAATAGTTCTGACGTTTCTAACAGGTTTGGCATTATTAATTACACCGTTAAGAAATATTCTGAAGAAATTATTGGAGAAATTTAAAATATACGGCAGCAGGTTCTATTCTGCAGTATTCCTTGCGGCAGGCATTTTTTTAATCGCTATCTGGTTTCTTGGCTTAACGGCCATCCCGGGTATCTTCCAATGGATTATTGTTTCCCCGAATGAAATTACTTATGAAAGACCATATATTCTAAATAATATAAAATACACAAGGAACGGCTTTAAACTTAATGATATAGAATCCAAGCAGTATCCTGATTCCGGAAATTTTACTCAGCAGACAGTAAATAATAATCAGCAGATATTTTCAAATGTCCGGTTATGGGATTGGAGAGCTTTAGATGCGGTATTCAAACAATTCCAGGAATTTCGTCTTTATTATGAATTTAAAGATGTTGATATAGACAGGTACTCTTTTGACAGTACCTATAGACAGGTCATGATTTCTGCCAGAGAAATGCAGCCTAACAGCCTGCCGCAGCAAAGCCAGACATTTGTGAATAAACGTTTTCAATATACGCACGGGTACGGAGTTACACTAAGTACAGTTAGTGATTTTACTAACCAGGGATTGCCCAACCTGCTGGTTAAGGATATACCTCCGGTTAGTAAATATCCATCCCTTGATGTTACGCAGCCCAGGATATATTATGGCGAATTAACAAATAGTTATGTTATAGTTAATTCGCAGGAAAAAGAATTTGATTATCCAAGCGGTGAAGAAAATATGTACAACCTTTATGAGGGAAAGGGGGGGGTTTTACTATCAAATATATGGAGGAAATTTTTATATGGCTGGAAATTCGGAGGTTCTCAGTTCTTCTTCTCCAGCTATACAACCGACCATAGCCGGATTCTTTTTTACAGGCAGATTGAACAGCGTGTGAAAACTTTGGCTCCTTTTCTTCACTTCGATCAGGATCCGTATATAGTATTATCTAAAGGAAAACTTTATTGGATAATTGATGCATATACCACCTCTGATTATTATCCTTACAGCCAGCCTTATTCTTCGGATGAAACTATTGAATATAATGAAGGGAACAGCACAACCGAATTGCATAAAAACACTGTACCTTACCTGAATGGTGTAAATTATGTCCGTAATTCGGTTAAAGCCATTGTTGATGCATATAACGGTTCCGTAAGTTTTTATATTGTTGATAACGAGGATCCTGTTATTAAAGTCTGGAATAAAATTTTCCCCCGTATGTTCAAAACAAAAGATGAAATGTCTAAGGATTTGCTCGCTCATATCAGATACCCTATTGATTATTTACTTGTCCAGGGAATGGTTTATGAGAAATACCATATGACTGATCCTACTGTATTTTATAACCAGGAAGATCTCTGGATTAGAGCAACTGAAAAATACTACAGCAATATTCAGCCGGTTCAGCCATATTATATAATGTGGCAGCTGCCGGGTTCGAATAAACCTCAATTTGTATTGATACTTCCCTTTACTCCAAAGAACAGGCAGGTAATGATTGGCTGGATTGCAGGAATGTGCGACGGAAGTGATTATGGTAAATTTCTTTCTTATCAATTTCCAAAGGATAAGCTTGTTCTCGGACCCCAGCAAATCGAAACGAAAATTGACCAGGACAGCTTTTTATCCGGGCAGCTGACCCTGTGGGACCAGCGCGGCTCCCAGGTAATACGCGGGAATGTGCTTGCAATACCCGTTGAAAAAACATTATTCTATGTGGAGCCGATTTATCTGCAGTCCGAAACAGCTGCTTACCCGGAATTAAGATTAGTTGCGGTTATGCATGGTGAAAATTTAAGCTACGCACCTACATTTGATCAGGCATTGCAAGGATTATTTTCCAAATCAAAATCCCAGGCCGGAATGCAGGAAACAACAGCTCCTAAGGAAAAAGCTGCGGAGAGCAGCACTGTTAAACAACAGATTCAGAATGCTAACAATGCTTTTGAAAATTATTTAAAATATATCGGACAAAAAAAGTTTAATGATGCCGCGAATGAGATGCAGAAGTTACAGCAGGCTTTAAAGCAGCTGCAGGAAGGAAACAAATAAGCTGTAATCCTGGAATATCGTAAATGGAAGACGGAATTAAGCTTGAATTTCATCTGCAATTTACATTTAAACATCATGCAGGCTGATCTAAGGGAAAACTTCTGCATGTAAATCTTCCTAGATGAAAATTCCCGGCGTTTAAGCCGGGCTCTTCATTCATCATTTTTCTTAATTAATTTTCAGTAGTACCGATTTTGCCCCACTAATGGCTATTTTATATATTTTATCAGTAAGAAAAGTAAAAACAAATCCGGTGTGGTTTCAGTTGAACAATCATTAAAAATATCTTGAACAGTCTGCTTAGAGTAAACTGGTTTAACTTTGGAATCCTCTAACACACTAATTCTCAGAAGTCAGGAAACCTTATAAAATGATTGAACCTTAGTAATAGACAACAATACTGTTAAATGAACCTTATTACCTTATTCTAGGAGGAAGAATAAAATTAGAAAAAATGTTCATAATAGTTTTATCTGTAGCTATTATGTTAAAGAAAATTCCCGTCGTTTAAGCCGGGCTCTTCATTCATCATTTTTTTTAATTAATTTTCAGTAGTACCGATTTTGTAAAAACAAATCCGGTGTGGTTTCAGTTGAACAATCGTTAAAAATATCATGGACAGTCTACTTACTAAACTGGTTTAACTTTGGAATCCTCTAACACACTAATTCTCAGAAGTCAGGAAACCTTATAAAATGATTGAACCTTAGTAATAGACAACAATACTGTTCAATGAACCTTATTACCTTATTCCAGTGGAAGAAAAAAATCAGAAAAATGTTGACAATAATTTTATCCGTGGCTATTATGTAATAACTAATTATTCATCATCGAAATAAGAATATTAGGGGATAAGAATGAAAATTCAGTACAATAATTTGTATACACATTTTATCTTTATAACTTTGAATAGACAGCCTATCATCCGGGAATTATATAGAATAAGAATTGAGAAATACATCACCGGCATCGTCAACAATAATGATTCTAAGTTATATGCAATTTATGCTAATCCTGAACATGTACATTTTATTATATCTCGTTCTCCAGGACTATCGGAAGAATATCTTTCAACAATAATAGTTGAAAGTTCGGAAAGATTTATAAATGAAAATAAACTATCTATTGGTAAATCTGCATGGTAAGAATCAGCCGTGCATTTTCAGTATCAAAAGCAGATGTTAATAAAGTTTGCAAATATGTACTAAATCAACCAAAGCATCATCATAAAATTACTTTTTCCGAGCAGTATGAATCATTCATGAAGTTTTATCAGATGACTTTGAAGCAGATTTAATATTTTGTAACGCTTATGGCTTAGTTGTTAATGCAGATTGAATTAAGTAATAAGGTGACCTTTAACCATAAACTTGTGTTACTGGGGTGAAAACATTAAATATGGTTTGCACCTTGGTTTTTAATTTCCGAATGGAACTAAAAATTAAAAGCCGAAAAAAATTGCCAATAACAATTTAATTTTTGATATTACAAAGATATACTTTCATGTTGTGATGACTAAAAAATATTCAACACTTCCACTGCAGTCATGCCCTGGTTCTTAGCGGAACTTGTATGTGGATTTCCTTTTACATTTTTTCCAGGGACTCAATAAGCTAATGAAGCTGCCACCGATTTCCGGATACCGTTATTTAACTTTTTAATTCCCCTGGGAAATTGATTGCGCAAAAGTTATTGAAATAATATTGCTGATGGGGATCTCACGCATTTCATCATTTACTTTAATTGTAACTGTACTATCGGTTCCCGATTGAAAAACACCTTCAACAGTAGAACCATCATACAACTTTATCTGGTCAAGATTGCTGCTCGGTAGATTAGGTGCGTTAACCGGTTTATTAACAACAACATATATATTTTCAGAAGGAATATAATTATAATAGGCTCCGTTCAAATAATAATAGGACAATCCGCCTAATTTAATTACTGAATAACCTAACGGCAGAGTTCTAATTCTTGCTCCTATAGGTGCGCCTATTACAATATAACCTCTCGGACTTTTCCTGTAAAAGAAACCGCTATGATAGAAATAATTATTTTTGTGAACAACAATAGCTTCATAATGCGGGGGTAAATGTTCAACTCTTACAACCCTTCTTTTTTCAACCCTGGGATGAGCTCTTCTGGCCTGTGCATTAGTTTCAGCCAGAAAAATTATCGAAAAGAAGAAAATTCCTGTTATAAAAACAATTTTATTAAAATAGTTATATTTAAATATTTTGCTTTTCATTTTAATCCTCATAAATAAAATCTATAAAATTTAGACTTGGCAAATTTATAGACATCCGGATAAGAGAAAAAGTTTAATTTTATTGATTGAAAAAATCATAACTTGAGATATTTATCAAACCACTTTTTTCTTAGTTGCTCTACTTCCAGCCTGTAATTTTTTAAAAAATGTCCTCCATTTTCAAAAATTACCAGCCTGTGTAAAATACCGGATTCAAAAAATCTCTTTGATAAGTTCAATGATTGTAAAGGTGATACTGTATCATCAATTCCTCCATGCATTATAAGATATGGTATTCTGGGCAATTTATCTGTTTTATCAATTATTGTTCGTTTATTTATTTCCAAATTGAATTTTTCACCAAAAAGTTTTTGATAATTTAATTTTCTTTCCGGGTCAGCTTCCAGGTAAGACTTTAAATCTGAAATCGCCCCGCTTAATACAGCGCATTTTACTTTAGTATTAAAATTTGAATTTTTTAATAAAGTGAGTAATGACATCATTCCCCCCCTGCTCCATCCTTCAATTCCCCACTTACTATGATCGGCATATGGTATTTCTTCTGCCGATGCGATTAAGTTTAAAATATCATTTATGTCATCGCCGCCGAAATACTCTGTTCCCTCCCCTCCTGCATTTCCCCTATATTGAGAAGCGAAGACTACATAACCCCAGCCGGCTAATTGACCAAAGATTCCTCTTGCAGTAAATTTATCAATTGCGCCTTTTTCCCGGAAACCTCCGCGGTTCCAGATAATGCAGGGGAATTTATTATTTTCATTAATCAAAGGATAAGCTAAATAACCCTTTATTTTTAATCCGTCTGAAATGTAAGTTATTTTTTCAACTTTGGAATTTTCATAAGCTTCTTTCCCCCAACCGCTGATAACCATCTTAATTTGAGATCCATTTAAGCTTATTTCTTCTCTATTTATAATTATTGAATTCATAAAATTTTAATTTATTAAATCAGTATAAAATTTTACCTGCAGCATTAGGTAATATATTATCTTTTCCTTCTTTATTATTAAAAAAACAAAAAAAAACTAGCAAATAAAAAATAATATTTATGGTTCAGAAATTGATATAAAATAGCCAAAATAAATAAATAAATTATAAGAATAAATAATCTGCATATAAATAGACATCAATATAAGATATGATGATTTACTTACAATTGCTCCTCAAAAGAATTGCGTCAAAAAAAATTACGGAATTGAGCGGTTAATCCCGCCAGGTTGTAGTTTAAAGTAAGAGAAGGCGGGACGAGTTTATTTATCTTAGCGAAATAGAGTAATTTTTTAGCAATTCTTTTGCAGAGCATATTTCTTTTGCTACTTTTCTGGAGTTTACCCCGATGAAAATCGGGGCTAAGAAAAGTAGAAGGGAATAAATTGTTTTAATTATTAGAGAGATCAGAAATAAAGCACTAAAACTCTTTTTTAATTTTTACTAAAATTGAACTTTTCCCGGTTTCCAAAATTAATTTGTACAGCAATGAAAATAGTGATTTTTTTTCAAATAGATTAAAAAACATTTGCTAATAACTTGCAAAAATTTTAGATTGCAGTAAAGCAGGAATATAACAATAGGGGAAAGATGTATTTCAAATACCTTTCCATTAAAACTTAAAATTTTATAAAAGACGGGGATAACCATGAAAAAATCTATATTATTTTTCAAATTAATATTTATACTGCTGTTTGGAGCAAATTTATTTTCCGAATCTTATGCAGTGGGAGCCCTTTTCTCCCGCCCAAGGTTCAGTAATAATGAATATCAAAAGATGTGGATAAAATCGATTAATTCCACCATTGATATCAAAGGACAAATTGCAGTTACTCATATTAACCAGGTTTTTTATAATGAGCTTAATACCTCTGTAGAAACAATTTATATTTTTCCTTTACCTGAAAATGCGGTTATGACTGAACTGGTATACTGGGTCAACGGGCAAAGGTATGTCGCATCAATAAGAGAAAGGCAGCAGGCAGTTAGTGATTATAATAGTAAATTACGTCAGTGGCTTGATCCCGCCCTTCTGGAGTATTTGGGAGACAATTTATTCAGGTTAAGCATTGTTCCCGTTAATGCTCTGAGTGATGTAAGAACTGAGATTACATATGTTGAACCGCTCAAATATGATCTGGGAACAGTTGGATATACTTTTAAGCTAAATACATTAGGATTGTCCTCCAAACCTCTGGAGACTGTATCAATAAATCTTGATGCGACTTCACAGACTCCTTTCAAGGAATTCTATTCGCCTTCACATTCTAATTCAACTGCTACAAAAATTACAAAGGTCTCCGACTCACATTATACTTTATTTTTTGGTGATGAAAATTTTTATCCGGATAAAGATCTCACAGTTAAATTTGAAACATACAGGGATAGTGTTAATTTCCAGATTTTGACTTATACTCCTTCAGCAGGAGATTCAATAGGTGCCGATAATTTCTATGCAATCTGGATAACGCCTCCCGATAGTATTGCCGGGGAAGAGATAATACCAAAAGATATAGTATTTACCGCCGACGTTTCTTCAAGTATGGAAGGGGTTCGAATACAGCAGATGAAAGAAGCACTAGATGATTTTTTAGATCTTCTTAACCCGAATGATAAATTCAACATAGTTACTTTCGGAACATTTGTCACCAGGTATAAGCCGGATTTGGTCCCTGCCAGTATTAATAATATTAATGATGCTAAAAATTATGTCAACCAGCTGTATGCGCTTGGCTTAACAAATATAGATGAAGCATTAACTTCTTCTTTAACACAAAGTTATGAAGATACAACCTCAAATAACCTGCTTTTTCTAACAGATGGATATCCGACATGGGGTATAACTAATATAGATTCAATTGTAAGCAATTCGAATAAAAACAATAAAAAGAATGTGAGAATTTTCTCTTTCGGAGTAGGTGATGATATCAGCAAAAATTTACTTATCAGTCTCTCAAACGCAAACCACGGATACGCACAATTTATAACTTCGGATGACAGCATTTCCCTTATAGTTGATAACCATTTCAAAAGAATTTCAAAACCTGTAATGACAGATATAAAAATTGATATGGGAGGATTGGACAGCTGGGATCAATATCCTAAAACACTTAATGATTTATTCTGGGGAAGCCAGGTAACACAATTAGGATTATATAATAAAAGCGGCCCTTTCAATGTTACTTTATCGGGGAATATCAGGTCGAAAAAGGTTGAGTTTACAAAGACAATTAATTTTACAGATACAGCAGGAGGAGACCGTTTTGTTCCGAGACTCTGGGCAAAATCAAAAATAGATGATATTTTAAATCTTATTGCTATATACGGAGAAACGGAAGAACTTGTAAACCAGGTAATTGAACTAAGCCTGCGCTTCCAGATCTTAACTCCTTATACTGCTTTCTATTCTGATCCGACTGACCCAGGCAATTCAACGGCAGTGAATGAAGATAAAGCAAACAAGCCGGATAAATTCTTACTGAGACAAAATTATCCGAATCCTTTTAATCCCGGAACAGTTATAGAATATAACCTCCCGGCAGACAAATCTTCTTATCATGTAATAATAAGGATTTATAATTCGCTGGGTCAGTTAATTGCCGTGCTTGTTGATAAAGAACAGAGCCCGGGTATATACAAGATTTTATGGAATGGAAAAGATTTGGGAGGAAACCAGGCTGCCAGCGGAGTCTATTTCTATTCGATCCAGGCAGGTTCATTTAATCAAATCAGAAAAATGGTCCTTATGAGGTAATTATGAATATAAATTTTAATACAGAACTCTCCGGAGGAAATATGAAGAAAATAATTTTTTTAATTCTTATAACTTTTTCATTTCTGCAGGCTCAAAATAAAAAGTTATATGATCTCAACAAACAAATTTTTCAAAGTTCACAAAACGGCATGCTGAAAATTACTTCTTCTCCCGATGAAGTAAGCAGCCGGGCACTGTCATTTACAATGCTGCCGGAAGGATATTTTACAATCGGGACAAATTCAGGCTTGTCCAATTCAACATTGGATGATAACTGTGATATTACTTTTGGTCATCCTTATGCTAAAACATCATACCCGGTTTTTTCAATTGATAATAAATTGTATAAGCTTGATGATTATTTCACTTCATCAGAATTGAATTTTAACCGTAGAGGAGATACTCTTGAAATAACTGCAGCTAAATCATCAATAGTCGAAATTACATTTTCAATGCTGATGGAAAGCAGCGGTAATGGAGTTATACTGAAGCAAAAAATAAAAAATTTGGATTCTGTTGATCACATATTTGGATTAGGCTTTACCTTTGACCCGGCTTTAGGTAAATGGGGAGATGGATATCTTGAACAGGCATCCGGTTATTTGTCTGAAAGTAAAAGCTTCATCTCTTCGGAAATACCGAATGATCTTATACTATGGGAAAAATCAAAAGGAGCAAAAGGAATCGGTATTGATATTAATTATCCGGATGGAAAGCCTTTTAAAATAATTGCTGCAAATTGGAAAGATCTTTTTAATGAAAATCTATCAGCGCTTGATTCGGCAAAAATATTATATGATATAGACTTACAGCTTCTCTGGCAGGAAAAAACAATTGCACCCAATTCGGAAAGCAGCATTCAATTAAATGTTGAATTAAAAATTCCCGATTTTTCTTCACAGCTATTCCTAAGGTGGGATTTGCAGGGCTTCTTAGAATTGCAGGATAATTTAGTTTTTCCAAATAATTTCAGCACCTATCTTCAAATTAATAGAGCAGATAATTCTTTGACTGATGCAGATGTTAAGCTTGAAATACCGGCTCCCCTTTTATCATCTT
This sequence comes from uncultured Bacteroidota bacterium, assembly GCA_963782475.1. Classification (GTDB taxonomy): domain Bacteria; phylum Bacteroidota; class Ignavibacteria; order Ignavibacteriales; family Ignavibacteriaceae; genus CAVQBP01. The sequence continues at coordinate 704,621 of CAWAJW010000015.1, read as the reverse complement.
TCACCGAAAATTCAGTTAACCTGGATAACCAGAGTTCTTACCAAAAGATTAATTTAAGCTCGCACATTACTTATGAAGATAAAATAGAAACAGTTGTTGCAAAAGTATTTAACAACAGCCAGCTGATAGATGAAATAGATCGCCCGGTTTTTGTACCCGCGACCCCGGTTTCGGATACCGGCCTTACTGTCAATATTGACACATTGATAACCTCTAATTTCCCTGCTGTCCGGCTAAAATTTCATGCCAATATAAAGGCAAACGATTATATGATTTCTAATCTAAACAGTGATAATATTTTCTTATTTGAATCTGCGAATAGAATAGAAGATTATACATTGATGAAGGACACTTCCGGCGGTGTAAATTCTGCGGATATAGTATTTGTACTCGATGTTACCGGAAGCATGGGTGGAGAAATTGATAATGTAAAAAATAATTTAATCGAATTTGCCGACAGTTTAAGTGCCAGGGGCATTGATTACAGGCTGGGGATGGTAACCTTTTTAGATGTAATTGAAAATATCTATCCCTTCACCAAAGATGTCCAATATTTTAAATCTTTAGTTGACCAGCAATATGCGCACGGCGGTGATGATGAGCCTGAGAACTCATTGCAGGGGTTGCTGGAGGCTACAAAATTTCCATTCCGCGAAAACTGCAACAGAGTAGTAATCTGGATTACCGATGCAACTTATCATGAAAACGATACCTTTACTCCATTAACAAAAGATGTTGTAATAAATGCATTACTGGCAAAAGGAATGATCGTTCATGCTATTGGACCGACAAACGATAAATCAGGTTATTATGATCCTATTATTATCCCGACCGGCGGTAACTTCTATGATATTTACGGAAACTTCAGAGATATCTTACTGGACATATCAAGGTTTAAAGCTTCAGGCAAATATATTTTATCATACATGTCTCCGGGCTCCCAGCTGCCGGAACAAATTAAGCTGCAAATCCGTTATGCCGGACTAGGAGGTGAAGCAGCTATTTCCCCTTCACAATCAAAAACAGCATCAAAAGGAAAATATCTTTCCTTCTATCCGAATCCTTTTAATCCTGAAATAACTTTTCAAGTAAATAAGGGAAACTTTGTCCGGGGAGAATTAACAATTTATAATGTACTCGGCCAGTTGGTTAAAACATTACCTGTCGAAAGCAGTTCAAAAGGAATTTCCTGGAATGGAATAAATGATAAAGGTGAACAGATCAGTTCCGGGCTTTATATTGTAAGGTTAGTTCTAACCGATAGGAATGAATCAAAACATTTTGAGTCTGCGAAGATTCTCTTTTAAAGTAATGCAAGGGTTTAAAAATGAAAAAAATAAATTATAAAATATTTCTAATATTTATCTGCCTGAGTGCCGTTTCTTATGCCAACGGCTTGTTGATGCCTTCAAACAACAATTATCCCAAAGATTTTCTAAGAAATAGTGTAACCGAAGTTACGGTTAATATTCACGGTGAAATTGCGGAGACTGTTGTTTACCAGGAATTTCTGAATGAATGGTCTGATTCAACAGATGCTGTTTATTCTTTTCCTCTTCCCCCCGATGCACGCGCTACTAAATTTTTATACTGGTACAATGATAAGGCTTACCAGGCAGTTTTGAAGGTAAGAGAACAGGCAGTAAATCCCGGGACAGGCGAAGGTGGTGTAGCAGCCGAAGTTAATAAATATATCGGAAGGAATGGGATTAAAATATTTCTTAAAGGAATTCACTCCGGAACTATTCAAAAGGTGGAATTACATTATGTCAGCTTATGTGAATATTACCAGGGAAGAGTCTCTTATAATTTCCCCTTGAGTACTGAAAATTTTGTAACATACCCGCTGGATCAGCTCCAGTTTAATATAAATGTAAATTCAAATTCAGATATTACTGCATTTGATTTACCGGGGAATCCCGGATATAAAATTATTCAATCTGATAAAAATAATCTGAATATCCGGCTGGTTAAACCAAAAGATTATGCAAACCAGGACTTTAGTTTTTATTATGATACTGATAATTCAAATTTAGGGTTAGACTTTTATTCTACGGCAAATGATACTATGGACGGCCATTTCACGCTGTTTGTAAAACCGCAGAGTGAAGCAAAACCCGATAGTATTTTCCCGAGACGTATTTTTTTCCTTCTCTCAAACTCATCAGACATGTTCGGGAATAACTTGAATCAAAGTATTTATGCAATTTCAAAATCTCTTGATCAATTAAATTCTAATGACTATTTCAATATTGTCGTTTTCAATTACAATTCTGAATCCTGGCAGACGGCTCCGGTAACGGCAAGCCCCGGAAAATATTCAAAGTGCAAAAGATTACTTAGCTTCCCTGGGTTATTCTTATGGTTCAGATATGGATACCGCAATAAAGGGAATTTTTAATCAGATTAAAGATGACCTCTTCAGTAATTCAATAATTATTTTTACCAACGGGAGATCAGTAATTGATCCGAAGCAAATTGAAACATTAAATACTTATAAAACTGGAATTTTTCCTATAGGTATTGGTGATAACCTTGACCGTGAACGCCTTGAAATGACTGCGGCATTAAACTACGGTTTTGTCACCTATCTGGATCCTCTGGATAATTTAGGTGAGAAAATGCTTAAGGTTTTCGACCAGATAAGTCAGCCGCTCTTAAAAAATGTAGCATTTGAATACGGAGGTGCCGGTGTTAGTGAAGTAATTCCGGAAAAATTACCTTCAACATATGCCGGTTCATTATTTTTTATGACCGGGAGATATACAGTCTCCGGGGAATCGGGAATCAGCATTGCAGGGACATCCGTAAATGGAATGAGAGCATATGACTTCCGCCTTATCTTTAACGATAAAACAAATGAGAATAAATTTACGGAATCTATCTGGGCAAAAGAAACTATAGATGCAATTGAAAGAGAAATAGAAATCTATGGCGAGACTCCCGAGCTTAAACAAAGGGATATTGATATCAGTCTTGCATATAATATAAGATGCCGCTACACAGCTTATATCGCTGATTATCAAACCGAACCCACCGATGAGACATCGGTTCTAGAAAATGAAAATATTACTATTCCGGAATCATTTATAGCTGGAAATTTCCCTAACCCCTTCAATCCTTCAACAAAGATCAGGTTCTACCTCGATCTTCATTCAATCGGGAAAGCAAAGCTTATAAAAATTTATAATATTTTAGGCGAATTAGTTGCTGTTATAGATATATCAAATCTACAGGAAGGCTGGCATGAAGTAACTTTTAACGGTAAGAATATGACTGGTAATTATCTTGCAAGCGGGATCTACCTTGTTCAGCTTCAGATCGGGAATAAAATAAATAACAGCATTAAAATAAATCTGGTTAAATAACTAAGGGTAACAAAAAAAACAGCCGGCGAATTTACTCCGGCTGTTTTATTAACTCATGTTACGCAGAAAATTCTTAATCTTGCTCGATTTATATCATGATTATGAGTAAGATTAGGATTAAGATTAAGACTAAAACTAAGACCCATGCGTAATAGAAATTATTAATGTTTTAATTTGCTGCCGTGCTTGCAATATCCCTTCCTTTACTTCTTTCTATAGACTGCAGCGCCAGGTAATTATCACCAAACTTTTTGAGATTTTCCAGCTCCGTATCATATTGATCGAAATGGACTTCTTCTTCTGAAACCAGGCTTTCAAAAAGCTGCTTTGAAATTGCATCGGCATTTGAGGCACATTCATTTGCCCAGACATTATATTCCTTTGAGCTTTCCTCCTCCATCTTTGCTGCTTTTTTCAACATTTCATCAACATTGTGTATTTTTTGAACTTCCTCCGAAGCAATCATTTCAACTTCACCTTTTAAAAATAAAATCCTTTCAGCCAATCTCTCAATATGCAGCATTTCCTGAATGGCTGTTCTTTTAAATAAATTAGCCAGCAGATCATAACCGTAATCATCACAATAAAAATGGAAATACATATATTGATGTACAGCGGATAATTCATCTGATATGGCTTTGTTTAGTAATTCAATACTTTTAGGATGCATAACTTCTCCCTTTCTTTAATCTGAAGATTTTTAACGTACAAATTTAACTATAATCTTTTTAATAAGTAAAATTTGAGTGCGGTCTGCTTTTACATAATACTGATCTTCTTATGGAGATTCAGAAGAATTATTAATTAAGAGATGAAATATTCGTTTCTTCAGACAGATAGATTTGCAGATTATGGGATTAAGATTAGGATTAGGATTAAGATAATTAGAGTAATAATATGATTAGGAAGTTAGATAAAAAACCCGGTATAAAAACCGGGTAAATAATTAAAAATTTTTAGAGCGGATTTTCCTAGACTTCCATAATCTCTTTTTCTTTGTGCTTCAAAATATCATCAACTTTTTGTGTATGTTCATCGGTCAATTTTTGGATATTATCCTCACCATCTTTCAACTGGTCTTCGGAAATCTTTTTATCTTTTTCTTCCCTTTTCAGATGATCATTTGCATCTCTTCTTATATTCCTTACTAGCGATTTTAGTATCTTCACCGAATTTTTTCACAATTTTAACCAGCTCTCTTCTTCTTTCTTCGTTTAAAGGCGGGATTGGAATTTTTAAATTTGTTCCGTCACTCACAGGATTAAGACCAATATTTGCTTCAAGTATAGCTTTATCAGCCGGGATTACCATAGATTTATCCCATGGAGTAAATGATAAAGTATGAGCATCAAGCACTGTAAGGTTTCCAACTTGATTTAAAGGAGTCATATTTCCATAATAGTCAACTTTAATTCCATCAAGTAAAGCAGTAGTAGCTTTGCCCGACCTGACTTTTGAGAGTTCTGCTCTCAAAGCTTCCAATGATTTATCCATTCTGGATCTGGCATCTTTTATTGTTTGTTCCATATAATTTCTCCGGTTAATTTTTTTGTAAAAAGTTGGAGATTTTATTGTTCAATTTTTTCCATGTTTTGAATTAATGTTCCTACATTTTCACCCTTAACTAATTTTAACAAATTATCCGGCACATTCATATTAAAAACAATAATTGGAAGATTATTTTCCTGGCATAAGCTTATTGCAGTTAAATCCATTACCCGAAGATTTTGTTTCAGGATATCCATATATGAAATATTATTGAACTTAAAAGCATCAGGATTTCTTTCCGGATCGGAATCATAAACACCGTCAACCCTAGTGCCTTTAATAATTACATCCGCACCTATTTCAACAGCTCTTAATGAAGCAGCAGTATCGGTACTGAAATACGGATGACCGGTGCCCGCCCCAAAAATTACAACTCTTCCTTTTTCAAGATGTCTTTGAGCTCTTCTTCTTATATAAGGTTCTGCCATTTCCTCCATTTTAATAGCACTCATCAGCCGGGTAAAAATCCCTTTATGTTCAATTGCATTTTGAAGTGCGAGCGAGTTTATTACAGTTGCAAGCATACCCATCTGATCCCCTGTAACGCGGTCAATTCCCTGGTCATCAGCACTTAATCCTCTATAAATATTACCTCCGCCAATAACTATTCCTAGCTGAACCCCGATATCATGCAATTTTTTAACTTCAGTTGAAAAAAAGTTAAGCACATTATGATCAATACCGAACCCTTTTTCCCCCATTAAGGATTCCCCGCTTAATTTAAGCAGAACTCGTTTATATTTTAATTTATCCATCAGCTACTATTTAAAAGTTATTAACCAAATATAAAAAAAAAGGTCTTAAGATTATTAAGACCTTTTAATAAAAATTTATTTTTTTTGATCGCCAAGATGAAAGCGATAAAACAATAATATTTTTGCATTGCTGTTATTTTTTGAATTGAATTCTTTAATCAGGTCGCCAACTGTTTTCGCATTGTCTTTTATAAAAGCCTGCTCAACCAGGCAATTTTCCTGGTAGAATTTATTTAATTTTCCCTGTGCAATTTTTTCCAAAATTTGTTCCGGCTTTCCTTCTTTTTTCGCAACCTCTTTATAAATTTCAATTTCTTTATTTATGGTTTCCTTGGGAACTTCTTCACGGTAAACGCAAATTGGATTCATTGCAGCAACCTGCATCGCAATATCTTTTCCCAATACGGCAAGGCTGTCGCTGTCTTCCGTTCCATCTTCAAATTTAACCAGCACGCCCAGCTTTGAACCGGGATGAATATAATCAACCATTAATCCAGTTGAAGCTTCTTCAATTTTGAAACGGGAAATTTCCATTTTTTCACCGACTTTTCCCATTACTTCGTTCATTTTAATTTCTAATGAATTGCTTTTTAGAAGATCTTCTACATTTTGGGGTTTTTTAGATGCAACGGCATTCACTACCTCATTGGCAAAATTTTTAAAGTCTTCACTATTTGCAACGAAATCAGTTTCGCAATTTACTTCAACTATAGCACCTTCTTTTTTATCATCTGAAACCTTAGTTAAAATCATACCTTCGCCGGCAGTTTTTTCTGCTCTTTTAGATGCAACTGAGGCACCTTTTTTTCTCAATATTTCAATAGCTTTTTGAATATCACCATTAGCTTCGGTTAAAGCTTTTTTGCAGTCCATCATCCCTGCACCGGTTTTTTGTCTAAGTTCATTTACTTGTGCAGCAGTAATAGCCATAATTAAAACCTCTTTTATTTTTTATTTTCTTTGGCTGAAGCAGCTTCCTCGCTTACTTTTGCTTCTGCTTCGGCTTTTTCTCTTTCTTTATTTCTTTGTTTTTCTTCTTCTCTTTCTTTTTTCAATCTTTCTTTCTCGGCAGCTTCTTCGGCTTTCTGTTCCTGTGCTTTTTGCCCCCCTTCTATAACTGCATCTGCCATATGCTTTATAATTAACTCTATTGTTTTAACGGCATCATCATTCGCAGGAATAATATAATCAACAAGATCAGGATCACAGTTTGTATCTACAACCGCAAATACCGGTATATCCAGTCTTTTTGCTTCTTTAATTGCAATAGATTCTTTCTTAATATCAACTACAAACATAGCGCCGGGTAAACGCGACATTGATTCAACACCTTCAAGAATTTTTTTCAATTTATCTTTTTCACGGGATAAAAAGAGTCTTTCTTTTTTGGTTATTTTATCAAACGTACCATCAGTCTCCTGCTTTTCAATATTGTTCAGCCTTTTAACGCTTTTTCTTATCGTAGCAAAATTAGTAAGCATTCCGCCGAGCCATCTTTCACTTACCCAGTTTGAATCGCACCTGCGGGCTTCTGTTTCAATAATATTTTTAGCTTGTTTTTTTGTCCCGACAAATAATACTTTTCTTCCCTCCGAGACAAGGCGGGACAAATCATCATATACGGTTGTAAGATGCTCCTGGGTTTTTTTAAGATCGATAATATGAATCCCGTTTTTTTCCATAAAAATATATGGTTTCATTTTAGGATTCCATCGGCGGGTTAAATGACCGAAGTGAGCACCAGCTTCAATAAGCTGAACTAAATCTATCTTTTGCATTTTTTCTCCTGTTTAATCTTCTATTTCCTTCAGCTTTGCTTTTCATCCCTTCGAAACGGGACACAGGAAGCAAATCCGGAAATATGAATTATTATTTTAACTGATTAATTAATTATTTCTGATATAACAACGAACAAACTCAAATGTAAGTTCATGTTCAAAAATAAATTTATGTTCCTTGAACTTACTTCTCTCTTGAACTTGAACTTGAATTTATATTATCTCTTAGAAAATTGAAATCTTTTCCTGGCTTTCGGGCGTCCGTATTTTTTACGTTCAACCATCCTCGGGTCCCGTGTTAAGAATCCTTCTTTTTTTAAAGCACTTCTGTTATCAGGATTTATCTCAACCAAAGCGCGGGCAATGCCTAACCTTATTGCCTGTGCCTGCCCGGTAGTGCCTCCCCCCTGAACTTTTACAATAACATCATAAGTGCCTTTTGTATCAGTTACTTTAAAAGGATTTAATATATCTTCCCTGCTGAGAAGCTGCGGGAATGCAGTTTCAAATTCTTTACCATTAACGGTAATTTTCCCGTTTCCATTTCTTAATATTACTCTTGCAACCGATGTTTTTCTTCTGCCTACATAAATTTGATCTGACATTAATTCTCCGTTATAAACTTAATTGTTCAGGCATCTGAGCTTTATGAGGATGTTCGCTGCCCTTATAAACCTTTAATTTTTTGATTAATTTATTTCCCAAACGATTTTTGGGGAGCATACCTTTAACAGCATTTTCAATAATAAATTCAGGGTTCTTTGCCATTAATTCAGAAAACGTTTTTATTTTTAACCCGCCGGGATACATTGAATGGTGCGCGTATGTTTTTAGTATTTCCCTTTTCCCGGTCATTCTAACCTGTTCAGCATTAATTACAATTACGAAATCACCTGTATCAGAATTAGGTGTAAATATCGGTTTATTCTTTCCACGGATAATAACGGCTACTTTTGATGCAAGTCTTCCCAACACCTGATCTTTTGCATCGACAACAAACCATTTTTTACCGGCATCTTCGCTGCTGATAAATTTTGTTAATTTTTCCTGTTTCAACTACTTCCTCCAAAAAGCCAAATTATTTCAAATAAAGAATACTAATTTAGCTGGAAGGGGTAAAAAAGTCAAGAAATAAAGATAGTTGATATCATAAATGATTTATTATCTTCAAAAGATATAAAATCAAGCTAATTTTCATGATGCATCATGGGCATATCAAATTTTTTATAATCGGCCGGCGGGTTGAATAAGGATTCATCTAATGATTTCTTTTCAATAGATGTAACTTCCATTTTCGATTCTAAATTTCCATCTTTATCATTAGTAGTTACCTGCATCGGGAAATAACCTTCATTAGTTAATTTTTTCTGCCAGTCGGGTTCATTGCTTGGCCGCATTGGATTACTGAAAAAGAAGAAGTTCCTGATCCCTTTTGTCATCCATGCTTCACCGCTTGTACCGTCATCGGCTTTGAATGTCCACTGCTCGCAGGTAAATCCATTAATATCTTTTGTTTTCCCGGTTATTTTAATATTACCTTTGTCCATTTCTGTTTGTATTTTATTTTTCAAAGAATCACTTCCCGCCCCCAGCATATTCTTATAAGAATAAGTCATATACATTTTTTGGGAAGGAATTATAATAATTGAATTGTAATCTTTAGTATCTAAAATCATTGCACCGCCTCTGTTTTCACCATCATTATCTTTACTTTCAAAACGGATTTTACTTCCTTTACAGTAATAATCAATTGTCTGAGGTTTATCCTGATCTTTATTGGTAATCTTCATAACGATTTCGCCTTCGAAAGACTGCGGATAGGATTTAACCGAGATAAAGCTAATAATAAGAAGGATGGAAAATAAAATACCACTTACTGGTTTCATAATTGGCTCCTTTAAAATAAAAGATAAATTGGTTTTTGGAATCTACAAATTAGAATAGTGAATTGTCAAATTTAAAAGTTTTTATCATGCCGAAAAATACAGGCTGAAAAGTTTTAAAAGATTTCATTCCGTCCATGATTAATTTAATGCTGAAATCTTCATCAATACCGGTTCTAATATACACTTCCTGTGAAACCTGTCCCGATAATTCCTCCGGGTCATTATAATATGCAGTATAGCGGTCTGTCCTGATTGAATATTTAAAACGGCTTTGATTAAATATATATTTATCTTTTACTTCGACATGGATGTATGGGGGAGGAGAATAAATGCCATCAGTTGCCCAAAAAGTTACACCATCCAGCTTATTCCTTACATCCTGGTCGATATATGTCCACCCTACCGGGTACCTTATTGAGACATTGAGTGTGGATTCTTTATAAAGCTGATAAAGCCCGGAAGTATCTGACAAAAGAAGCATGTTTGAATTAATTTTTGAGTCAGGCTTTACTTTATTTAAAATTTTTTTTTGCTTATCACCGTTATTATCAGAGGAAATTTTTTTCTTTTCCGGAGTAACACTATTCTCCAAATTATTTATAAATTCTCCTGTTTTAATTTGTACATAAGAATTGCCGGCCTTTGATCTGTCGTTTGAGATCTTAAAAGCAAAGGCGGCTAGAATAAAAATCACCAGATGTATTATTATGGAAGAGGAAAAGCTTATGGCTGCATTGGAATCCTTCCTTATTTTAGCTGAAAACTTCATGCTGTGAAAATTATAATAAATAGATCAATTCTTCTAATCAATAAAATTTCACTATTTTAAATTTACTGTAAAAAATACTTTTGGTAAAAACAATAAAGATTTAAAATGAAATTTTTAGTAACCGGCGGAGCAGGATTTCTGGGAATAAACTTAATTCGTTTCTTGTACAATAAAAATAACGAAGTTGTTTCACTGGATATCGCCGAATTTGATTACCCTGATATTTCAGACAAAATTAGGATAATAAAGGGAGATATTCGAGATAAAAAAACTGTAAACGCTGCAGCTAAAGATATTGACGTTATTGTACATACGGCGGCGGCTCTTCCCCTTTATAGTACAGATGATATTTTTTCAACCGATATAGAAGGGACTAAGAATTTACTTGAAGCCGCGAAGGAAAATAATGTTAAAAGATTTATACATATTTCTTCAACCGCCGTTTACGGGATCCCGGATCATCATCCTCTTTATGAAGAAGACAAGCTTGATGGAGTGGGGCCATATGGAAAAGCAAAGATATTTGCAGAGAAAGAATGTCTTGAATACAGGGATGAAGGAATGTGCGTTCCTATCATAAGACCCAAATCTTTTGTGGGACCGGAACGTTTAGGAGTTTTCGATCTCCTTTTTGACTGGGCAAAGGATGGAAAAGGATTCCCTATGATTGGAAGCGGAAAAAACCGCTACCAATTAATGGATGTTGAAGATTTATGTGAAGCAATTTATTTGTGCGCCACACTTGAGAAAGATAAAGTGAATGATACTTTTAATATCGGCGCAAAAGAATATACAACTATGAAAGAAGATTACCAGGCCGTTTTAGATTATGCCGGGTTCGGGAAAAAAATTATTCCTCTTCCAGAGAAACCCATTATTCTTATGCTTAGACTTTTAGAAACATTTAAGCTTTCACCTCTTTATAAATGGGTTTATGAAACCGCATCCAAAGATTCTTTTGTTTCAATTGAAAAGGCAGAAGAAAAGCTGGGATATAAACCTAAATATTCAAATAAAGAAGCTCTTATAAGAAATTATAAGTGGTATATTGAACATTTCAATGAATTTAAAGATAAAAGCGGAGTTTCTCACCGCGTACCCTGGAAACAGGGAGTTTTAAGATTAGCAAAGAAGTTTTTTTAATTCTGCCAATAATTTTATTGAACATTTTTATTTTCTTCCTGTAAATTCTTACAGCCTTCATCGTTTATTAATGCTTATAAAAATAAATGATTTGGGATTGTTTTTGACAATTCAATTTATTGCAGCTATCGACCTGTTTGCCTCAATCGCCCCTTTAAAATTTTTTTGTTTCATAGTATACAAAGTTCATCTAAATCAATGACTCTTTTCACACCTATTTCCTGCAGGAAATCAGAATCATGAGAGACAACTAATATTGCTCCTTTAAATTTATTTAAGCCGTTTGTCAGCTCATCAATACTTTCAAAATCGAGGTTATTAGTAGGCTCATCCAGTATAATTAAATCAGGAGCATCATAAGAACTTAGCAGACAAGCCAAACCTGCACGCATTCTTTCACCTCCCGACAGTATTTTGACATCCTTAAATACATCGTCTTTATAAAACAAAAAGCGCCCCAGCCTGATTCTTAATTCATGTTCGGGTAAATTTCCCCCGGATGCATTACTAATATTTTCAAGCAGGTTAAGCTCTTCTTTCAGTATTGAAATATCCTGGTCAAGACTCCCAATTTTCCCGGTTCTTACTATTAGTTTTCCACTTAAATTTTCAATTTCACCCCGAATCATTTTAAGCAGAGTAGTTTTACCTGTCCCGTTTTTTCCTTTTAGTTCAATTCTTTCTCCGCCGTGAATGTTAAAGGTTAAATCTTTTTTCCATATTTCTGTCTTTTTATCATAACTAAAGTTGATCCTTTCAGCACTTACAATATTTTTTCGCTTATATCGATCTTTATTGTTTATATCCACCTTGATATTAATTTCAGATCGCTGTTTTAGTTTAATTTCAGATAATTTTTTTTCGGTTCCCTCAATTTTTTCATTATGAATTTCTTTTAATTTCTTCAAAGTTTTTTCACCTGCACCTCTTAATTGATTAGCTATAATCTTAGGCATATTAGATTTTTCTCCTTTCTTTTCCCCATTCAGATTACTTTTTATCTGTCTTTGAACAACACGATTTTTTTTCTCGATTGATTTGTTTAATTCGACCGTCAAATTTCTAATTTCGTTTTGAACTGCCTCATCTTCAAGCTTTTTCTGTTGAATATAATTATCATAATTTCCACCATACGACCTGAATCCAATTGAACTAAGTTCGGCTATAGTATCCATCAATCGTAATAAAGTCTTATCATGACTAATAACAATCATCCCCTTTTTCCAATTTTTGACGAAATCATAAATTATTTCCCTTCCCTCCCCATCAAGATGGTTAGTCGGTTCATCAAGAATAATAAACTCGGGATTGCCTATAAGGAGAGATACCAGAAGGCATCTAATTTTTTCACCTCCGCTTAATGAAGAATATTTTCTATCCAAATCTATATGTGGAATACCCATTTTTTCTTTTAAAATTTCAATCCTTTCAACCAGGTCCCAGTCATCATCAAGGATTAAAAAATCATTTTCATCTCCTTTTCCCTTTTCCAAACGCTTTAATGCTTCATATTTATTTTTAATAGAGAGCGCTTCGGCAACATTAAAATGAAACCATTTGTCGAGATTTTGCGGCAGGTATTTTAATCTTCCGGAAACTTCAATACTGCCGTTTTGCAGTGGAGTCTCTTTAGTTATTATTTTTGCAAGAGTGGATTTGCCTATACCGTTTTTCCCTACAATTCCTGTTAATTCCGGATTAAAAGAAAAGGAAAGATTATCAAAAATTTTTTTACCGCCGGGAAGTGTATATGAAATGTTTTTTAGGATTATATGCGACATATTAGCTCCAATGATTTTATGAAACAGTTTGTTTAATCAAATGGAGTTATATTTTCACTTTTTTAATCCTTTATTTTTAAGTGTTAAAAATTAATTAAAAATTGCCTGCAAATCAATATTAGAATTCTTCTTAAAACTTTAATAAATGATTTGTTTGGAAGTCATAAAATATTTCAATTTAAATTGTTAATTTATTAATTATCCACAATTACTTTTGTAATTATCTTTCAATTTTATACATTAGACACCTATTTAATAAGGTGCTTGAAATAAGTAAAAAAGTTTAATATTTATATAATTGAGATAAAAAAATGGAGCAGAATAATGGCAATAAAAAAAGATTTTCTTAAAGAAGTAATTCAGCATTTTGATATAAAAAAGAATAATGTAATTCCCCTGGTTGATGCGATGGGAGAAATGGCTTTCTCAGCAAGGGACTTAAACCGTGCTGCGAAGATTTATGATATGATGTTAAAAGATAAAAAATGCGGAATAATTTTGACACTAGCCGGCAGTTTATTCAGTGCGGGGTTAAAGAAAGTAGTTTTTGACCTGGTTAACAATAATATGGTTGATGCAATTGTTTCTACCGGAGCTATTATGATAGATCAGGATTTTTTTGAAGCTCTAGGTTTTAAACACTACAAGGGAACACCTTTCAGCGATGATAATCTTTTACGCAAACTTCATATAGATAGAATTTATGATACTTATATTGATGAAGACGAATTGAGAGTATGTGATGAAACCTGTGCAAAAATTTTCGATTCACTTGAACCGCGCCCATATTCATCCAGAGAATTGTTGTGGGAATTTGGAAAGTATCTGGAAAACCATGACGGCCCTAAAGTAGATGACTCTGTTATTTTTACAGCCTATAAAAAGAACGTCCCGATCTTTGTTCCTGCTTTTTCCGACTGTTCAGCAGGATTCGGGTTCATTATTCATCAAACACAAAACCCTAATAAACATGTATCAATAGACTCTGCAAAGGATTTCCTGGAGCTTACTCAAATAAAGCTGAAAAACAAAGAAACAGGAATTTTTATGGTGGGCGGCGGGGTACCAAAGAACTTCACTCAGGATATAGTCGTCGCAGCAGATATTCTTGAGGAAGATGTTCCTATGCATAAATTTGCTGTTCAAATTACTGTTGCAGATGTGCGCGACGGGGCTCTTTCATCATCAACTTTAAAGGAAGCCAGTTCATGGGGAAAAGTTGAAACGACCTTTGAACAAATGGTCTATTCTGAAGCAACTGTTGCGATGCCCCTTATTACAGGTTATGCATATCATAAAGGTTCCTGGAAAGATAGGAAACCAAGAGAGTTTCAGAAACTGTTTGCAAAAGAAGATGTTGTATCTGAAAAGATTTGAAGGTGATTTAGATATCTCGTTTTCCTTTTGATTAAAGCATCTTACAAAGTTATTCTTAATTATGAGGCTGTCTCAAAACTGTCATTCCGGGCTTGACCCGGAATCTCCTTATACAACTGACAAATTCGTTCTTTTGAGACAGCCTTTATTTTTTATATATAATAGCGTTCTGCCTTTTAATTTCCTTTTGAAAACCGGCACATAACATTAATTCAATATTTTTTATTTTGCATAAGAGTGGTTAATGTGAAGAAGAAATATGAAATATGTGATGTTAATAGGTAGAATTCTTTTTTCCTGGATATTTATTTCTGCAGTCAAAGGACATTTTACACAGAATTATATTGGTTTTGCTGCAGCATCGGGAGTTCCGCTTCCTTCGTTTGCGGTTCCCCTCTCCGGTATAATTGCATTTACAGGAGGATTGAGCATTGCAGCCGGGTATAAAGCTAAATGGGGTGCATGGTTAATAATAATCTTTCTTATCCCGGTAACTTTAATAATGCACAGATTTTGGAATATACAAAATCCTGCAGCTTCGCAAATGCAGTATGTTCAATTTATAAAAAATATATCAATGTTAGGGGGATCAATTTTTATAGCCTATTTTGGTTCAGGTCCATTTAGCCTTGATAATTGGCTCCGGAAACGCTTTTCGGATGCTTCTTCTTCTTAAAAATTGATAATATAAATTCCGGTATAAAAATAAGCTCATAACTTTGCAAAACTGCTGAAAATTGATTATTCTTTATTTTTATGGAGATTATATATATAAAATACCATATATTTGAACACTATTCATTGGTTTGAAATGCTAGGTAAAGAATTATTAAAAAAATACAACAATCCTAGAAATTTTTTCAACAGGGATCTTAGCTGGATTGAGTTTAATGAGCGGGTTCTTGAAGAAGCATTAAATCCTGATTTACCTCTTTTAGAAAAAGTAAAATTCATTTCCATATTTCATACAAACCTTGATGAATTTTACATGATAAGGGTTTCAGGATTAAAAGAGCAAGTTGCAGCAAATGTACTTGAGCCTACTATTGACGGGTTAACGCCGCTTGAACAGCTTCAAAAAATTGAAAAGCTGTTGCAGCCGATGCTGAAGAAGATAAACGATTTATGGCAGAATGAAGTTGTGCCGGCTTTGAAAAAGAATGGTATTGTTATAACTGAATACGATCAGCTGCCGGTTAAAGAGAAAGAAATTTTAACAGAATATTTTAAGAGAGAAATTTACCCGGTTCTCACTCCTTTAGCATTCGATCCGGGGAGACCTTTTCCATATATTTCAAATTTGAGCTTAAGCCTTGCTATCCTTGTAAAAAAACCTAACGGTGAAAACCATTTTGCCAGGGTAAAAGTCCCTAACATTCTTCCGCGTCTTATGCAGGTTGACAAAATAATTTATCCGCAGAAGAAAATACCGGCCAACGGAAAATTTTATGCTAAATTTATCTGGCTTGGAGATTTAATCAAGGATAATCTGGATATGTTATTCCCCGGAATGGAGATAGTTGAAGCACATAGATTTAGAATTACACGGGATACTGATATTGAATTGCAGGAAGATGAAGCCGATGATTTGTTAAGCGTTATTGAAGAAAATATACGTCAAAGAAGGTTCGGCTGTGTCGTAAGACTTGAGGTTGCTGGTAAAATGCCTGATTTCATGCTGCAGACACTTATTGAGAATCTGCAAATTAAAAAAGAAGATGTTCATGTTTTTGAAGGGCCAATCGGGTTAAGCGACGTAATTTCACTTTATGATCTTCCGTTGCACCAGTTAAAAGAGAAACCTTATTACCCGGTTATGTTAAAGGAATTTGAAGGTGAAGAAGATGTCTTTTCAATCATCCGGCAAAAAGATATTATTTTACATCACCCTTATCATTCATTTATTCCCGTAGTAGAATTTATCAAACAAGCTTCAAGGGATCCGGATGTTTTAGCAATAAAACAAACCTTATACAGGGTTGGTTCTTCATCGCCTATCCTTAATTACCTTATAGAAGCTGCTGAAAGAGGTAAGCAGGTTGCCGTTCTTGTTGAGCTTAAGGCAAGGTTTGATGAAGAGAATAATATTTTTTGGGCAAGGGAACTGGAAAAAGTCGGCGTCCATGTTGTTTATGGCCTTGTCGGATTAAAAACACATGCAAAAATGACACTTGTTGTTCGAAGAGAGTCTGACGGTGTTAACAGGTATGTACATTTATCTACCGGCAATTATAATGTAGCTACCGCTAAGCTTTATACCGATTTGGGACTTTTTACAAATGATAAAGATATTTGTACTGATGTTTCAGATATCTTTAATTATTTAACAGGGTATTCCAAGCAAATTGAATTTAAGAAGCTGATTGTAGCTCCTATTAATATGAGAGAAAAATTTTTGTATCTCATTCTAAGGGAAATTGAAAATGTAAAAGCCGGGAGAGAGGGGAAATTAATTTTTAAAATCAATTCCCTGGTTGATCCTTTTTTAATCTCCGCTTTGTATGAAGCTTCAAATAATGGTGTACAAATTGATTTAATAATTAGAGGAATTTGCTGCCTGATACCTGGAATTCCTAATTTAAGTGAAAATATAAAAGTAATAAGTATTGTCGGTCGCTACCTGGAGCATAGCAGATTGTTTTATTTTTATAATAATGGCGAAGAAGAGGTTTATTTGAGCAGTGCGGATTTAATGCAAAGAAATCTTGATAGAAGAGTTGAAATTGCTTTCCCGATAAAAGATTCGGAAATTAAAGCTGAACTGATGAATACTCTTATCAAAGCCGAATTAAAAGATAATGTAAAAGCAAGAAAATTACTTCCGGATATGAGTTATAAGTTTGTAACACCTTCCAATGGTGAAAAAAAGACTGATTCGCAGGAATGGCTGATGAGTTATACCATTAAGTCGGCTTCGCATTACAAAAAAATGAAGACAAAATGACCCTTTCAATTTTCCTTGTCACTGAAGCTGTTTTTACTTTCCTTAGAATTATCAATATATTTTATTTTAATAATTAATGAATTTAATACATTATACTTAACAGAAAAGCTTATATCTTTATTTTAAGTATTGTAAAGCAGGAATTTTTATGAGTGATATAACAAAGACTGATATTTTGAATAGTCTAAAGAAGGTTGATAGTCCCCATTTTAAAAAGGAATTATTAATTCTTAATTCAATAAAAAGAATAGAAACTAAAGGGAAAAAATTAATCGTTGACGTAGTTCTCTCTTCAGCTATTCCGGAAATAAATGATGAACTTAAGGATGATTTTGTAAATAAAATTAAAAATGATTTTCCGGATATGAAAAATGTCGAAGTAAATATTGAAACAAAAGTTAGTGTTCACAAGGAAAATAAAAAAGATTCGCTTCTTCCGGACGTTAAAAATACTATTGCGATAGCAAGTGGAAAAGGGGGTGTGGGGAAAAGTATGGTTGCTGCTAACCTGGCAGTTGCTCTCGCAAAAGACGGCGCAAAAGTCGGTTTGATAGATGCCGACATTTACGGACCAAGTATACCGTTAATGCTCGGGATCAAAGAGAAACCGAAAGTATATCAAAATCAGCAAACAATGAAAATAATACCCCTCGAAAGTTACGGGATTAAAATTATTTCAATCGGCGTTCTGGTCGATGATAATGCACCCGTTATCTGGAGAGGACCAATGGCCAGCGGTGCTGTTAAACAGTTTATGACAGATGTTGATTGGGGAGAGCTTGATTATTTGATTTTTGATATGCCACCGGGTACCGGCGACATACAATTAACTTTAGTGCAGACAATTCCTTTAACCGGTGCTGTAATAGTTACTACTCCTCAGGAAGTGTCATTAATTGATGCCAGGAAAGCTTTAAAAATGTTTACTCGGGTCAATGTCCCTGTTTTAGGAATAATAGAGAATATGAGTTATTTTATTGCCCCCGATACGGGTAAAAAATATGATATCTTTGGTACCGGCGGTGGAGCTAAATTATCTAAAGAATTTAACACTCATTTCCTTGGAGGTATACCAATTGAACCAAAGATCAGAATCGGAGGTGATAGTGGAATACCTATTGTTTTTGATACTCCTGAACTGGAACATGCCGGCATTATTATGAGTATTGCTAAAAATCTAGCTCAGCAGGTACATTTGAGAAATTTAACTGCTGACTCAAAAATTGAAATATTACTGGATAATGAAGAATAATTATTTGCAAGATTTTAAATGAAAGAGCATGTAATTAAAGCGCTTGATGCAATTAGACCTTTTTTGCAAGCCGACAGCGGAGATATTGAACTGGTTGAAATAACATCCGAAGGAATAGTAAAAGTTAAATTTACCGGTGCTTGCGATATTTGCCCTATGTCGCAAATGACATTGCGTGCGGGGATTGAAAGAGCTTTAATGAGAGAAGTTCCCGGGATAAGAAGAGTTGAATCAGTAAATAATTAAACTATGCCTGAATCAAACTGGAAAAAAACTGGCAAAATTTTACTCTGGCTAATTCTGTCAGTCGTGGCTCTATATATCCTTTATCTGCTTACCAATTTACTTATTGTCTTAATTATCTCCATCCTGCTGGCGCTGATTTTTGATCCTTTTGTTAAGCAATTGGAAAAAGAAGGCTTCAACCGGGTAACCTCAACGATCACAATTTTTATTGTAGTCGGATTATTTGTCTATATAACCCTTTCTGTTTTCGTTCCTAAACTTCTGTTCCAGGTTAACCAGCTTCTTCAAGCGCTAAATATAAATTCTTTGGAAAACCAGGTTTCAATACTTGAAAAAGAAATATATAAATATTTTCCATTCTTTAGTTTAGGAGAAATTTCAACAGGGATCCGGAACTTTATAAATTCCTGGATAGCCAACCCGATAGATAGAATCTCAGTTTTGCTTTCAAGCATAGTTTCAATTATTGCAATCCTGGTTATTGTTCCTTTTATTACTTTCTTTTTGCTGAAGGACAGTAAGAAAATATTTGTAGGGTTGTTAAATATTCTTCCAAATAAATATTTTGAAATGTCTTACTGGATTTTGAAGAAAGTAAGTGTACAACTGGGAAGATTTGTGAGAGCCTGGATTTTCGATGCTACTTTTGTAGGGTTTACATGCGGCTTGGGATTTTATTTTATCGGAGTCCCTAATGCATTACCCTTAGGAATTATTGCCGGGCTGGGACATTTAGTCCCCTATTTCGGACCTATTATTGGCGGAATCCCAGCCATTATTATTTCTATTATTCAATATGGAGATCTTTCACATGTTCCATATATTTTTCTCCTTATGTTAATTGTATATGCGCTGGATAACGGATTAGTACAACCTTATGTATTTTCAAAAAGTGTTGATATGCATCCGGTTGTAATAATACTCTTGATAATTGCAGGAAGCCAATTATTCGGAGTATTAGGGATGCTTCTTGCTATTCCAACCGCTACTGTAGTTAAAACTGCAGCTACCGAAATTTATTTCGCATTCAAGAATTATAAGATTGCAAGAATTTGAAATTCAATAAAACCCAGACTTGAACAATCCCGGATTAAATAGATGTACTGGTTTAGATAGACATTATATTTTAAGTAAAGAAAAAAAATTCAGCAAATTTAAAAGCATTTTTTAGACTTCATTTAAAATTTTATTTATAACATCTATTGATTTTATTCCCTCTGCTTCGGCATTAAAGTTTGTGATTATCCTGTGGCGGAGAACAGGAACCATAGCAAATCTAACATCGTCTATATTGGGAGTATATTTCGCATTCATAACTGCACGGGCTTTGGCAGCAAGTATTAAATACTGGGAGGCTCTCGGACCGGCTCCCCAGCTTATCCATTGGTTAATAGAATCACCAGATACATTATTGTTAGGGCGGGTTTTATTTGCGGCTTTTACCGCATACTCAATAACGTTTTCAGCAACCGGAACCTTTCTTACAAAATTCTGGAAAGCAATTATTTCTTCGGCAGTAACAACTTTAGATAAATCAGGAACATACTCGCTGGTTGTACTTTGTACGATCTTAATTTCTTCTTCAAATTTTGGATAATCGAGCCAAAGATTGAACATAAACCTGTCAAGCTGCGCTTCAGGCAGCGGGTAAGTTCCCTCCTGTTCAATTGGATTTTGAGTAGCTAAAACGAAAAAAGGCTCTTGAAGAGTGTAAGTTACTCCGGCAGTAGTAACTCTGTGTTCCTGCATTGCTTCAAGCAGCGCTGCCTGTGTTTTAGGCGGAGTTCGATTTATTTCATCTGCCAGGATTACATTCGCAAAAATCGGCCCGGAAATAAACCTAAACTCTCTCTTCTTTGTAATTTGATCCTCTTCTAGTATTTCCGTCCCGGTGATATCGCTGGGCATTAAATCCGGTGTAAATTGTATACGGCTGAATTTTAAATCCAGCACTTCAGCAAGAGTTTTAATTAAAAGAGTTTTAGCAAGGCCTGGAACTCCAACCAGAAGGCAATGACCCCGTGAAATTAAAGCAATTAATAGCTGATCAATTATTTCTTCCTGCCCTATAATAACCTTGGCAATTTCAGATTTTATAGACTTTACCTTCTCACTGATATTATCAACAAATTCAACTTCGTCGGTTACAAGGTTATTTTCTTTCAATATTAAATACCCTTTTAATTGGATTTAATTTTGAGAAAGTGATAAAAATTAGTTCGAGCTTTCCCAGTGAAAAAATATTACATCCGGATTTCGTTATAGATCTTCTTCTTTAGTTCGCTTAACCATTCATCATATTTTTGCTGTTTTTTGTATTCATCGGCAAGCTTTTTAATTTGAGCGTAATCCTGATTTAAATCAGCTATATGCTGAGGTGTTCTTTTCTTTTAAATAAACTATATGGTATCCGTAACTCCCCTGTCCGTAATCCATCCTTTTGGGGAAACTTATTTCGCCTTCTTTTAATTTAGAAACAACATCAAGAAGATTTTTATCAAGCTGGTTCAGGTAAAAAGTACCAAGATCACCGCCTAAATTTTTTGAACTTTCATCTTCACTATACTTCTTAGCATATTCACTAAAAGTACCATCTCCTTTAACAATACTATCCCTTATATCGGATAAAAATTCGATGGTTTTAAGATCGGCATCCTCATCATTTTTTATTTTAATTAAGATATGCCTTGCATGGATCGATTCTCCTCTTTTTTCAATTAATTGTATTATATGAAAGCCGACGGGGGATTCAACAACACCCGATATTTCCCCCGGTTTTAATGCAAATGCAGCAGCTTCAAATTCGGGATAGAAAACACCTTTTTTGACAAATCCCAAATCGCCGCCATGTGCTGCACTTCCCGGGTCTTCGGAGTATTTTTTAGCCATCTCCGCAAAATCAGCTCCATGCTTTAAAGAATCCAGAATTGATTCTGCAAATTCTTTAGCTTTTGTTCTAGCCGCACTGGTAGTTTTAGGGTTTCTAAATATATGAGCTATATCAACTTTTTCGGGGATGACACCTAAGCTGTCTTTAAATTTATCGAAAAATTCTTCCACCTCTCTCCTGGAAACATCGAGATCACCGAAATTTTTCTGCTGAAGCTTCTGAATCATGAGCTGTTTTCTGATATTATCATTAAGCTCACGTTTTATTTTCTCAATGCTCATTCCATAAGCTTTTTCAACGTTTTCTTTAGAGCCGAACTGCTGTTCGAAAAGCTGGATCTGGTAATCAATTCTCTGATTCACTTCATCTTCCGTTACTGTAATTGAATCAAGATTGGCCTGGGCATAAATTAATTTTTCATCTATCAGGTTTTGAAGCACTTGTTTTTCCAGCCCGGGTGTAGCGGGAGAAATTTTTCTTTGTGCCGCATAAAGATTTGTCTGGAACTGCAGTTCACTTTTAGTAATATATTCATTACCAACAACCGCCACTATTTTATCGAGCACTTCCTGCGAATATGCTGTACAAACAATTACCAGGAAAAGAAAGATCATTTTAATTTTCATCTGTCACCTAATTATTTACCTCAATATCATTTTTTGAATATAATTCTTTTATATAATTCTTAATAGTCAATTCTTTTCTCTTCATTAGGTATATTTTCTCAACCTCATTCTTTATTAAATCAAATGGAGGGATTATACCTTTATCAAAATTTTTAAGCAACTGAACGACCGTAAATCTACCTTCATCCGTGTGAAGCACAATACTAATTTCGGAGGGATAAAGTTCCTTCACAACTCTTAATACTGATATCGGCTGCACTTTGTACTCAAATAAAAGCTCTCCCGATTTTTCGCTATAAACAGAAGTATCATTTTTTATATTTTGGTATGCATCATTCCAGTTGCTTCCCAGCGCTTCTGTACGAAATTTTAATGCTTCATCTTCATTATTAAATACAATTATATTCAGCAAATATGAATTGTAGAGCAGTTTGAATTCATCAGGATTACTTTTGTAATATTTTTCCAGTTCTGCCTGATCAACATTTATTTTTTCATTATCAACATAATTTTTTAAAAGAAAAGAAGCCGCTAATTCTTTTTTTGAATCATCCAGTATCCTCTTAAAGTTTTTATCATTTAAAATACCCTGCTTCTTAGCTTCCTGGAACAATAATTCCCGGTTTATCCAATTTCTCACTATTTCATCCTTGTATTGAAGACCCGAGGATGAGTTATAGATCGAATCCAATTCATCCTTGGTCAAATAAGAATCATTAACTTTAGCAATATATTTTTTATTAGTTTCTTCTTTCTTGCAGGCCTCAAAATTGAATAAAAAGAATATAATTAAAAAATTTATGCTAATTATCTTTAAATACTTTGGTAAGCTCATCATAATGATAAACCGGCTTATAAAGTTCATTTAATTTTTGCACATAATTATTTTCGAGAGTTTTAGCTTCCTTGTCCTGGAATGCAGAGGTAACTTCCGCTTTAGCCTCGCTATAAGTTTTTTCGCGTGCAGGTTCTTTCTCTATCAGCTTAACTATATAATATTTATCCTTAATCAGAACCGGTTTTGAATAATCGCCCGGTTTCTCCAGTTCATATGCTGCTTTTGCTAATTCTGAATTTGAAGCATCCTGCAGATCATTATTTTCCGAAACCTTCCCGATCGAATTAAAGCTATCACCCTTTTGAAGCTTTTCATAAGCACTATTTGCGGGTTCCAAAGAAAAAAATGTAAGGTAAGAATAGCTGGCTCTATCCGGAAATTTGTAATCCGCTTTTGTATCGTCATAAAATTTATGTAAAGAAGTCGAGTCAATATTTATTTTATTCCAAACTTCGTCAGTTTGAAGCTTGAATATATAAATACCATATTTGTAATCTTTTATTAAAGCCGTAAAAGCTGAATCTGAACTTTCCAAACCTATTGCTTCTTTTTCAAGAAGCTCTTCATCACCTATATTATCTACCGCAGATTTCAATAAACTCAGGTTAATTGGTTTCCCCGAAAATTCACGGTTCTCATTTAAGTCCGATAAAAATGCCGAGGCATCTTTGGAGTTCCCGGTGAATGAGTAAATAGTCATTCCTTTGGTCTTTTCTATTAAAGCAGAATCCTTACCGACAAGGGCTGAATCGCTATTACTAGCCATATAATCCAGAGTTTTCCCGATCACTTTAAAATCATATTTATTTTTTAACCGGGCTATTAAGGAATCATATTTATCCTGGTACCTGGACTGCTGGAACAATTTTTTAAGTTCTTCTCTATCTTGATCAAATGAAGGATATTTCTTTTTATCGGTGACTTTAATTAAATGATACCCATACCGGGTTTTAATAACTCCTGAAACCTGACCAACATTTAAATTAAAAGCAGCCTCATCAAATTCTTTAACCATTTGCCTTCTTTTGAAATAACCAAGATCCCCTCCTCTTTCTTTACTACCCGGGTCATCCGAATATTCCTTTGCCAATTCTCCAAAGTCTGCACCGTTTTTAATTTTAGTTAGAATAGAATCGATCTTTGCAAGAGCCGCTGAGGTATCTGTCTTTCCTCCCGGTCCATTGAATGCAATAAGAATATGGCTTGCTCTAATTTCAGGCACTCTTTCCCGTTTTTCATTTACCTTTATTATATGGTAGCCGAACTTAGTTTTAACGACATGCGGATAGACATGACCGGGTTCGGTAGCATAAGCTGCATCTTCAAATGATTCGGGAACCATTCCCCCGGTTATATAATAAATATCACCGCCTAATGGTTTTGAATAAAAATCCTGGGAGTATCTTTTTGCCATCTCTTCAAAGCTCGAACCGTTTTTGATACTATCTAATATTGATGTAGCTAACTTTAAAGCTGACTGCTCGCCGGAGCTGTCAGGTCTTATCATTATGTGACTAACCCGTAATTCATATTTCCTTTTATTATAAAGGTCCTTAATTCCCGGATCAACAATCTCCTTATTTAGCAGGAACGATACAGCAATCTTTTTCTTGTAATCATTTAATTCATTTTTTAATGAAGTATCCTGATCATAACCCCTGATTTCGGCATCCCGGATTTTCATTTTAAAAGTTGTATAAAGATCAAGAAAATTTTTTAATTGACTTAAGCTGTCTTTTTCTGCCGCATCAATGCTCCCTGTGTTTTTAACAAGAGCGTCTTTAAATTCTTTCATCTTAACTTGGTAGTTGCCGAATTCGGAAAGTACTATATCGGATTGTTTGGGAGAGCATGAGCTGATTACAAAAGCAAGAGCTATAGAAAATAAAGCAAACATTTTAAAATACATTGAGAGGTATCTCCTTTATATGAAACAAATAGAAAATATTAAACGATAAACTTACTGTATTGAGTGTTTGAAAATCAAGGTAAAATAAATGTTGATATAATAAATTATCTGACTCTTGTACCTTCTTTTACCGAACCATCAACATTTAAGACTTCCAATTTCCCTTTTTCATTTTCAACGGCTAAAAGCATTCCCTGGGATTCAAGCCCCATTAATTTAGCCGGCTGCAAATTTGCCACAATAACAACTTTTTTATTTATAATTTCTTCCGGGCTGTAACTTTTAGAAATTCCGGAAATAATCTGTCTTTCTTCATTATTCCCGAGAGAAACAATCAAGCTTAACAATTTTTCACTTTTTTCTACTTTTTTTGCGCTTACTACACGCGCTATTTTCAGCTGAACTTTTAGAAAATCATCTATAGTAATTGTTCCCTCTTTAGGCTTTTGAATTTCACCGGCAGGCTTTCCAAGCCTTTCCATCTGCTTCTCGATAATATCATCTTCAATTTTAGAAAATAAAATTTCAGGTTTATTTAGTTTATGACCGGAAGGTAAATTTTCATCTCCGCAATGATCCCAAAGAGTTCTGTCCGCATCAAGCATATTAAAAATTTTTTCCGAAGTAAATGGTATAACCGGATAAAATAATTCCGCAAGCGTGTATATTATATTAAGACAAATGTTTATTGTCGTACTGCAAGCTTCTTTACCTGATTTTAAAGTTTTCCATGGTTCGGAATCATTAAAATATTTATTTCCCATCCTTGCAAGATTCATTACTTCAAGGACACCTTCTTTAATTTTATAATTCTCAAATAATTTTGATATTTTTTCAGGATAATCTTTTAAAGAATTAAGTATCTCACTGTCAAGATTACTTAGTTCCCCCCTTTTAGGAACTTTCCCATCAAAATTTTTATGAACAAACGTAAAAGTGCGGTTTATGAAATTCCCCAGAATATCGGCAAGTTCATTATTATTTCTTGCTTGAAATTCTTTCCAGTAAAAATCAGTATCTCTTGTTTCGGGCAGGTTGGCGGCAAGAGTGTATCTCAAAGGATCAGCAGGGAAAAGCTCCAGGAATTCTTTACCATCTATTCCCCAATGCCTGCTTTTGGAAAATTTTTTTCCTTCAAAATTCAAGAATTCATTTGCAGGAATATTCTGGGGCAGAATATATTTTCCTTTCTCCCCCTCATTCCATGCCATCAGCATTGCAGGAAAAAATAATGCATGGAAAACAATATTGTCTTTCCCGATGAAAGCAATATATTTAGTTGATTTCCCCTGCCAGTAATCTTTCCATAGGTTTTCATTTTTAAGTCTTTTAGATAATTCTTTTGTGGCCGAAATATATCCTAAAACAGCCTCAAACCAAACGTAGAGAACTTTTCCCTCAGCTCCTTCGATAGGAACTTTAATTCCCCAGTCAAGATCCCTGGTTACGGCTCTATCCTTTAATCCTTCTTTAAACCAGCCTCGGCAATAATTTAAAACATTATCCTTCCAGCCGTGGATTTCATTCATTTTTTCCACATAACCTTCAAGCTTTGACTGGTATTCTCCAAGAGGAAAATACCAATGTGTAGTTTCTCTTAAAACAGGTGTTTCACCGGAGATCTTGCTTTTAGGATTTTTTAATTCGCTTGGTTCATATAAAGTTCCGCAATTTTCACACTCGTCACTTCTTGCTTCTTCATAACCGCAATTAGGACATGTACCTTCAACATATCTATCGGGTAAAAACATTTTTACCTTTTCATCATAAAACTGTGAGGATTTTTTTTCTTTTAGAATTCCCCTGTTGTAAAATTCAAGGAAGAATTCCTTTGAAGTTTCATGATGTATTGAAAGGCTTGTCCGGGAATATATATCAAAATTCATCCCGAATTTTTCAAATATTTCTTTATTGATTTGGTGATACCTGTCGATTATAACTTTTGGACTTACGCCTTCTTTATCGGCGCTGATAGTGATCGGAACACCATGCTCGTCGGAACCGCATATAAAAAGAATATCACTCCCTTTTAATCTTTTATATCTGACATAAATATCAGCAGGTAAATAAGCACCGCTCAGATGACCCAGATGAATCGCGCCGTTTGCATATGGAAGAGCGGCTGTTACAAGAATTTTCTCTTTTTCCAAATTTTTACCATTTTGTATAAAATTGAATTATAAATATAAAGATTTTTTACAAGTAACTAAATGTTATGAATCGGAGTGCATTTAGGGAATATTAATTACTCATGTTATGCAGAAAATTCTTAATCTTACTCTTATTCTTAATCTTACTCGATTCTTATCACGTTTATGAGTAAGATTAGGATTAAGATTAAGAGCGATGCGTAACGTAACTTAATTAAAGTAGCTGGTACAGCTGTATTGCTGCATTAGAGCATGATTTAAACTGCAGGCAAATTATATAGCATGCAATTAGCCGCCATGTATAAATGGCAGTTCTTAGCTCCAATATATAAGGAAAAATGTTAATAAAGTTTTTTTATCGGAGAATGCACATCCTGTCTCAGGTTACAAGTTGATTAAACAATTTTGCAATTCTCAAAAAGTAAAAATTTAATAGCAAAACATTTTCATTGACACATATATGAATTTATAACTAAATTTAAATCAATACAAAATAAAAGGGGAAATACCCTCTTGCTTTATTTACTAAATTGTCCTCCAAATATTTGTTGCGCAAATTGGTTAACTTTAATCGTAAAATGGTGTTTATACTTTAGGTTTTTCTCTTATTTTCAAATATGCAATTAAAAGGTTATTCTACATATTGAAACGATTCAAGAAAAATTAAACTTGGAAGTAAATGCATTCTTTATTAATAAGATACTTAATCAAGCATCTAATTTTTTTCAGAGTCTATATTGGGATATCTGAATCGTAAGTGGGATATATAGTGATTGAAAATTAATTTCATTATTAGGCAATAAATTATTGTCCTGAAATTATAGATGAAAAATTTTTCATATAATAAATAAAAGGAGTAGAATTTCTATGAACCAAAAGCTACATTTTTCTCTAATTATTTTTCTTCTTTTGCTTACATTCTCATGTACGTTTGCGCAAGACAAATCTGGTAATATCCAAGGTACAGTTAAAGATTCAACCACAGGTGACGTTTTATATGGTGCAAATGTTTGGCTGCAAGGTACTAGCCTTGGAGCTGCTTCTGACATGGAAGGCAAATACAGAATTAATAATGTGCCGGTAGGATCTTATACCATGGTTATTCGTTACATTGGTTACAGACAGAAACTAATGCCAGTTAATGTGATTGGAGGCAGAACGTTAGAACTAAATATTGAATTACCAAGTGAAGTTATTGAAGGTAAACCGGTTGTTGTTACTGCACAAGCTGTAGGTCAGCGCGAGGCAATAAACCAGCAGCTGACATCCAATACCATAATAAATGTTGTCTCTGCAGAAAAAATTCGTGAATTACCTGACGATAATGCGGCAACTGCTCTCAGTCGGTTACCCGGTGTCTCCCTTATGAACGGGGACCAGGTAGTTATCCGTGGAATCGAGGCTAAATTGAATCAGATTCTAGTAAATGGTATTGAATTACCTTCTACCGACTTGAATAACCGTGCAACAGACCTTGGTTTTATATCATCAAATATGCTCTCAGGTATTGAAGTTGTGAAAGCAATTACTCCGGATATGGATGCAAATACACTTGGAGGCGTGGTTAATTTGAAATTAAGAGAGGCCCCAACAGGTCTTCATTTTGATGTGCTGGCTCAGGGAAATTACAATTCTTCAGATCGAGTTGCAGATAACTATAAGTTTTGGGCAAGTGTTAGTCATCGTTTCTTTAATGATAAATTAGGCGTTTTCCTGCAAGGAAATATGGACCGTACTGATGGCGGTAATCAAATATCTTCCATCACACCGGCATTTCTTGGGGCAGGTAATACTGCTTACGGTCAGGCTACCTATATAACTACCGGTGCGACCTATCAATTCGCTGCCGAATATTGTAAAAAACAGCGGGGGGAGTCTTATTTTGGATTATAAACTTCCCAATGGTAAAATAGTATTCCAAAATACTTATGCCGGGAATGTTACAGATCAGCTTAATATATTATACCACGATCAACTTTACTAATAATCAGGTGTTATTCACCCCGGACCGAAGCTTATATGGGAAAGACTTATGGATTAATGCACTTCAGGCAGAAAATAATTTTGGTGATATCAAAATGGCTCTAAGCTTATCTCATTCTGCCACAGAACAATATACTATTTTCGGATATGCGCCCGGTATTTATGGTGGGGGATGGAACCAATTTTACGATGCCAACGCTACCGCAAACTTTGGTTACGATGCTTCAGGCAAAGCGATTACTTATAGTTCCCCAGGCTGCGCAACAGAGTATGACGCTTACAAGAGCACTTGGAGTCTTTGATAATCTTAACCCGACAGCCGCTAACAATGCAACTATACAAGGGTGGCCTTCGAGTCTCTGGAATCAGTTTTATCAGCATCTATATAATGCATCCCTCGATGTGTCGGCACCGGTCAACTTCACTAAAGATATTAATGTCACATTTAAAGCCGGCGGTAAGTACATAAGAAACGTACACGTGAAAATAATATTGATGAGGATTACGCCCATGGTGCCCAAGATTTGTATTTAAATCCAGAAGCAAATAAATACCTTGGGGTTAGTCCTACTAATCCGGTGAATTTTCCGATTCTCATGAATAATGATTTTAAGAGAGGGAAATATTATCTAAGTGATTTATATAATTTTAACAACGGCGGTTATAAGTATACATTTGATCGGAATAGATATGATACCTGGCTGCAATTGTCGGAGAAAGGTTGGCTTATCCCTAGACAATTCGCTGACAGCTATAAAAACGATTGGAGAGGTGCCGAACAATTTTCTGCGGGTTATGCAATGGGTACCTTTAATATCGGTCCAAAGTACTTTGTTAGGGGGTGCTCGATTCGAAAGTTATAATATGATTTACCATGCCCAGTATACTCAAGTTATTCATACCGTTTATGGCGACGCTGCTAGTACTGAAAGCGGGGCAGTTACTGTTAGCGATTCCGCAAGTGTTTATTATACTCAAACTTATCACTCTAAAAAGGTCCCTTACAGCGCTTTCAATGTAAACCGGACGGATAACAATGTGTTTCCCGATGTACAACTCCAATATAAAGTTAATGATTGGTCAGATCTTAGACTTGCTTATACAACAGGTATTTCCCGCCCGGATTATACAGCAATTATTCCTAAAGTTGCTTTCTTATGACGGCAATATTGAACTGGGGAATCCTTTACTTAAACCTTCTACTGCACAAAACTTTGATATTGTTGGAACCTTTCACGATAATTATATAGGTCTGTTTACTATAGATGCATTCTACAAAGTAATAAAAAATCAAGTGTACAATACAAGCATATATTACGCGAATCGTGCTCAATATGCCCAAAACGCCCCTGTCCCTGACTCGGCGTTTTTGTATCAGAGATTTGGGTTTACAATACCAACTTATCAAACGATTGCTTTAAATTTAAATAATCCGAACCTCGGCTTTATAAGAGGCATTGAAATTGATTGGCAGACAAATTTCTGGTATTTGCCTCATCCTTTAAATTCCCTTGTATTAGATGTAAACTATACAAAATCAGGGTCAAATACAGCTTATAATATTCTTACATTAAATCCCACGCAGGTTTATGATTCGGTTAAACATCGTTTTAGCACTGTATTCAGCACAAAAGATACAACTTACGTCGGTAGTTAATTCAGCAGGCAAATGATGTGGTGAACGTTGCACTTGGTGTTGACTATAAAGGCTTCTCCGGTCGTATATCGTTTAGCATGACCGGCGAATCTATTGAACGGTTTTGGTTCACCTCAAAGACCTGAAACAACTTCCTTCACCGGCAACTATTATAGATGGGATTTTGCGCTTAAACAAGATCTGCCCATTGATGGTTTAAGCTTACAACTGAATGGAGTAAATATTTTTAACAATCCTGTATATACATATCGGAATTCAGAAGTAATATGACTTACCGGTAACAGAAAACCTTAATCGGTTCTTTATTCCCCAACTATATTCTCAGCTAATTTACGATATTCTTTTTAATGGTTTAATATTTTAATATAATGATAAAAAGGAGGTGTCTATTCATAATAAAATAATAAATTGTTTGCGAAACATTATCTCAAAAACAAATAGTACTAATAACCGATTTAAGGAGGTTCTATGAGAAAGTTAGTGTTACTTCTTACGGTAATTACTTTTTTACCGTTGATTTCAATTTTAGCTCAGCCAGATGAACAGTATATTTTAGAGCATCGAGGCGATACTCTTGTAGTAAAGGATGATAAGATTTCGGATCACCGAACACTTTATATCTTCTTTTGCAGTCTGATACGACCAACTCTCTTCACTGTCCCTGCAGGTCGTGTATATATGCTTCATAAGGTTGGTTATTATTCATTGGTATGGTCCTATTTCTCCTAATAATAGAAAACTTATCATAGCAGGAGGAGTAACAGCCCAATACAAACCAATAAATCTGCAGATTTTCCGCCGGTTATTTGCGGAGCGGTTTTTAACGGTAACAACTATGCACCCGGAATGACTACTGATTCTGATATGGTCGTAAAAAACTGCGATAGACTGGGAAGCGCCAACGCTGGTACTGAAGCCTGGAATTGGTTCAATTATTCAGCTAATGCCAGAATGACTCTTGACAACTGTATTATGGAACATACTTTTTGGGTTATGTTTGTTCCCGGTTCAAACTCAAAAACCTACATAAGGAACAGTTATTTCGTGAATTTTAGTGGTCAAGGCTGTAGACGTAACGGTGGTGTTATCGATTTCTTCGGCAACATTGATACAATTATGGTTGAAAATTCTACTCATTTAGTAGGTCAGGGCAGTATATATAATTCAGGAGCCCTCATGCTAATGCAGCGATCTTTAACCATAATACGTTTATAGATTTAGCCGGCTATGTCTTTATGAATGTAGGCTATCAGACGATTATGAGTGTAACAAACAATATATTTGTAAATTGTTATCTTCAGGCATGGAGCGCAATACCGGCTTTGATCCAGGGAAAACGATCCTGAAGGACTACCTATGGGTCTTGTAAACGTAACAAATGAAGATACTATCGGTGTTGCTGCTAATGCATTACATTTCTATGTTGACAGAAACCTTGTTTACTGGGACCCGTCGGTTACGGATGCTACTACTGGTGTGGTTGCAACAGCAAATGCTACTGCTGCCAGCAATATAACTACATGGAAAAGTCAGATGATTACTATGAACACCAGAACACAGGATATGTTTAATAATGATACCAAATATCCTTATCTGACTGAAGGTACATGGGTTAAAGATGAGATGCCTAATTTTAAAGGCGCCAGGATTTATTTACTACAGAGCTTGCAACTGTTAACATACGCGATCAATCAGGCTGATACCGGCAGCACAACTGTATTGGCAGACTGGCGTTTAGTAAATGTCGGCCTTGATTATTACACTTATTATGATTGGCCGATTCCTGTGATCTTTCTTATGATAATGCAAATTTGATGACAGCTGGCCTTGGAGGATCCCCGCTTGGCGACTTAAACTGGTTCCCAACACAGAAAGCGGCTTGGATGGCGCAAAAAGCCCAGGAATATACCAACATCGGGAATACTCTTGTTACAGGTTCAATTACTGCAGTTAATGATGTGTCAAATCTTCCGAATAAATTTGAACTATCGCAGAACTACCCAAATCCATTCAACCCGTCTACAGTAATTAGCTACAATATTCCAAAAGCTGCAAACGTTACATTAAAAGTGTATGATGTGTTAGGAAGGGAAGTTGCTACATTAGTTAATCAATTCCAGAATGCAAATTCTTACAAAGTTAGATTTAATGCTTCTTCACTCTCATCCGGAGTATATCTGTATAAGATAGAAGCCGGTAATTTTATAATGACAAAGAAAATGCTTTTACTCAAGTAAGAAAATGTATTATTTTTAAGACAAAAACCCCGATTCTACATCGGGGTTTTGTTTATTAAGTGAATCAAAAAAATAATTAGAAGAAATAGTTATAAAGAGAAATAATTTATGGTAAATATAATATTGCGGAGAGTCTCGATGAGAATTCTTGGATTTATGATTTTAATGTTAATCAGCATCTTTTTATTTAATGGGTGTAATAGGAAAAGGATATAGATAACAATGTTGTGGCAGAATTTGGCAACGGAAATCCAATAACATTTAATGAATTACAGCGTTATGTTTTTGATGAGAATTATAATAAAAGGTACAGAGTAAAATCAGAAGGATACGAACACGCTTTAGATGATATGCTGGAAAATAAGATGAAGCGGGTTAAATTTTGTTGAAAGCCGTCTGGATACAAATAAAGCATTAATTAGAAAGCTTGAGCCGTATAATAAATGAAGCATTGGTTGCCAATTATTTTGAGAAGGAATATTTAAGCAAATATATTAACGATGAATTTGCAAAAAAAGTATACAGTATCTGGGATTAAAAGAGTTGCATACCAGGAAATTATATTAAAAAAACCTGAAGGTGCTTCAAAAAGTGAATTATCTAAAATAGAGAAAAAAGCTTTAGACATTAAAGCAGATATTGAAAAGGGTGCAGATTTTAGTACAATGGTCCGAAAGTACTCGCAAGATAAGCAGTCAGTTCAAAATAACGGCTATGCACGGCGCCGGTTGCATGGAGGCAAAGTATTTATTGATCCGGTTGGGAATGCTATTTTTAATTTAAAGGAAAATGAAATACGTGTTCTTTCTACAAATACAGATTATAAAATTATAAAAGTAACTGAAATTAAGAAAGTCCCGATAGAACCTTTTTGAAAAGATAAAGAAAGGTTGTTAATGATATTAAGCATATTTATTCTCAGAAATCTCTGGATGAATATAACAACGATAAAGATGCGTTGCTTGATACCACAAATGTAAGCTGGAATGAAGCTGCATTAAAGCAGCTCGTTAAATGGTCTAATGTTAAATGGCCAAAAGTTCCTTTACGCGGCAATCTTTATGTTGATACCCTGACAAAGGCAATATCAAAATCGGATAATAAAACAATTTTAACGTATAAAGATGGAAAGCTGGATTACAAA
This sequence comes from uncultured Bacteroidota bacterium, assembly GCA_963782475.1. Taxonomy (GTDB): domain Bacteria; phylum Bacteroidota; class Ignavibacteria; order Ignavibacteriales; family Ignavibacteriaceae; genus CAVQBP01. The sequence continues at coordinate 670,340 of CAWAJW010000015.1, read as the reverse complement.
GGATATCTATGGTTATTAAATAATATTTTAACTATGATATTCCATATTAAAAATAAATGAAGAAGATATTAAAAATTTTATTATAAATGCGGTCACTACGGATAAAATCGTTAAAAAAGCTGACTCATTAGGTTTACGAAAAGAATTGTTTAATGCCTCCACAAAGAATCCTGAAATTCAGAACAGGTTAGTCTATTTTTATAATCAAGCGGAAATTGAGGAGAAAATACCTCCTTTAACTGAAGAAAATCTTTATAATTTTTATAAGGATAATAAAGATTCTATTTTTTATCGATTGGAAAAAATAAACTTATATGTAATGTTCTTTAATAATTTGGAAGATGCAGAAAAGGTTTATGATAAAATAAAGTCCGGCACAGAATTCGAAAAAGTAACAGGAAGATTTTTTGTAAAGACATATGTTAAGGAACGCGATGGAGAATTTAAGTCATTGCTGAAAGGCGATAAGCCGATCTTTGCAGAGAAAGCATTCAAAATAAGAACTATTTCAATGAAGTTTCGGAACCTGTAAAATTTATTGATGAAGGCGGACAGACTAAATATGCTGTTTTAAAATGTAAGGATATTCAACCAGAAAAACAGTTGACTTTTAATGAAGCCAGAAAAACAATCGATGAAGAATTCAGGAACTTTTATAGAATAAATTAGAAAAAGAAATTGAACAGAAACTGGCTGAAAAATATCATCCGAAATATTATTATGATGCTATAGCGAAAATGATTTCATCAGAGTAATCCAGAATAATAGAATAATTTATTTAAGTTTATAGATCATATCAGCAGCGGTAATCAGTTTTGAAATAATATCCACAAGAATTTCTTCTGTAATATTTGTTCAAAATTATGCTTTTATAATTTTATCGTTACCGCTATTTTAGGCCTGGGAAGCGGCGGAATATATTCATTCTATAAAATAAAACCTCGAGTGGGAGAGACTAAAAGTCTAAAGATATTCAGCTTGTCCATCTTTCTTTCAGGCGCTTCTCTTATAATTTTTATTATACTTGTAATCATCTTATCCATAACTAATCCCTATATCTATTTCTTTCTTCTTTTTTATTCCTTTCTTTTTCGCCGGGATAGTATATGCGGAGTTTTTTAGAAATTATGCAAGCTCCGGCTTTAAAATTTATGCTTCGGATCTTATAGGTGCCTCATTAGGATCTTATCTTATCAATTTATATTTTCCGCTTATTCAATGCGGCAAATGCTGTTCTCTTTTTAGGGCTTGTTTTAGTTATTTCATCGGTTAATTTTTTGATTGCTGAAAAGAAAAAACAAATATTACTGTACATAACTCTTTTCAGCTTAACTATTGCGCTGGCTGTTTTTGGAAAAAATGATTTATTAGGAAAAATTCCGATTGGCGACTTCCCAGAAAAAGATTTTTATCATGCCTATGATGATCCGGATGCTGAACCTAATATAGTCGACAGCAGGTGGAGTATTAACGGAAGATCCGATCTTGTGGACTATGCTAATCAAAGTGTTGTAAAGCAGCTTTTTATAGATGGTGCTGCAGGTACGCAGATGTATAAGTTCAACGGGAACATTGAAAACCATGATAAGCTTCTTAATAATCTTTTGCTGCACCATTCAACAACAATTCCTTTCCTATTCTTAACTAAAGATGAGAAGAGAAATATGCTGGTTATAGGACCTGGAGGCGGCAAAGAAATCCTCGCAGGAATTCTTGAGGGAATACAAAATATTACCGGCATAGAAGTTAATCCTGATTTTGTTGATATAGTAAAAAAATACAGCAATTTTAACGGTGGTATATATACTAAATTTCCAAATGTAAAGATCAAAGCAGCGGAAGGCCGTCATTTTATAAAAAGTTCCAGCCAGCTTTTCAGTGTAATTGTTTTAGCTCTTCCGTCAACCGAACAATTGCAGAATATTGACGGGCTAGCTTCCAACGAAAATTATCTATTAACGGTGGAAGCAATAAAGGATTATTTAAAAATCTTAACCTCGGATGGACAGCTGGTTTTCACAATACATAACAGGTGGGAGCTTGTAAGACTTATTGTTACTGCCTTATATGCTTTTAAAAGAAACGGAATTGATGATAACAGTGCTCTCAATCATTTCATAATTTTGGGAAGCGATTATGCGCCAACTATTGTAATTAAAAAATCAGCTTATACCATGAATGAAATCAGAGATATAGAAAAAGTTGAAAAATCTTTACCCCCTGATTTACCGCAGGTAACATATTTTCCATATCTAGATAACCCCATAAATAATGAAGTTGAAAATGTTCTTTTAAAAGATCTTAAAGAAGGAAGGGGTTCGCTCGAAGGGTTTATAACTAAAAACAGCTCTGATATTTCTCCTGTCCGGGATGATAGTCCCTATTTTTATAAAGTAAATAAGGGTGTCCCCGGCGACTTTGAAAAGCTTCTAATTGCTGCATCGGCGGTTGCTGTATTGTCGGTCTTAATCCCATTCATGAAGATAAAATCAAAATCGGGAAAAAATAGAAAAGACAAAGCAAAAGAAAATGTTGTGCTTCCACTTTTTATTTTCATTAGCATTGGTATAGGATTTATGATCTGGAAATATCTCTGTTCCAGAAGTTCATCCTTTATCTTGGTTCGCCGACAATTGCTTTATCTATTTTACTCAGCTCTTTGCTGGTTGGTATGGGCGCCGGAAGCTTTTTCGGCGGGAAAATATATTCACAAGATATTATAAAACGTTTAAGGAACATTTCAGGCTTGATAGTAATTGCCGGTGTAATCCTATTTATTATTTATCCTTTAATTCTGAATGAATTGCTTGGTTATGGATTAGTTCTGCGGGGCATTGCCTGTTTCGTTTTACTGTTGCCGTTCGGTTTTCTACTTGGTATTCCCTTCCCCACCGGGATTCAAATATTAAAGCAGAACAATTTGGTAAAATATATTCCTTGGATGTACGGAGTGAATGGTATTTTTACTGTTCTCGGGTCTATATCGGCTGTTATCCTTTCCATGATCTCCGGTTTTACTTTAAGCTTTTTTGCAGGATTAGGCATGTATTCAATCATTTTCATTTTTTTAATTTCAGATTCAAAGTATTCGAAGACTATTATTAACAAGTAGTTAAATTATAGTTTGTTCTTTTTCATATGAACCGATGGACAAGATTATTTCGGGAAACTAATTACTCCCCTTCTCCGGAGATTAGTTATCCTGAAAATGAAATCCCTGTTACAGTTTAGTTTAACCGCAAACGATTCTAAAGGTCATACTTTGATATTCTCAATTATATTGTATTATATAACGAAACTGTATGAAGATCTTGAAAGAGCATACATTAAACATATCTTACACATTACGGGATCAGCACACAAGCGGCTACCCGGAAACGGTCTTTAAATTTGCAAGTTTAATTTTTAATTAAAACCAAGGATAATAAAAATGAAAAGCGGATTAATTATTTTAGTTATAGTTCTGCTAATTAGCGGGATCTCTGCTTCCAGAATGATGATTTGTATAAAGATTCAAAGCCTGCATCAACAAATATCCGGGAACAAGAATTTCCCAGGGTAGATACTCAATCAAGAGTTATTTTTCATGTTGAAGCTCCGGATGCTGAAAAAGTTCAAATCGATATTTTAAAAGTATATGATATGAAAAAGGATAAAGACGGCGTCTGGACTGTAACCACTGACCCATTACCCCCTGGATTTCATTATTACTATTTAATGATAGACGGCTATCGTTTTGCTGACCCGGCCAGCGAATCATTTTACGGCGTAGGAAGAATGATGAGCGGGATTGAGATACCTGCACCGGATCAGGATTTTTATATTCCCAAAAATGTCCCGCATGGACAAATAAGTGAATGTTATTATCTATCGGATGTTAAAAAAGATTATAATAGATTTTATGTTTACACACCACCGGATTATGATAAGAATAGTGAAAAAAAATATCCGGTTCTTTATCTGCAGCATGGAATGGGCGAAGATGAAACCGGCTGGGGAGCACAGGGGAAAATGAATATTATTATTGATAATTTAATTGCCGAAGGGCGCTGCGTTCCAATGGTTATAGTGATGTCTAACGGTGAATGCAGCACAATATTCAAACCTAAAAAGGGTGAGGATATAAATGAAGCGCGTATGCGTTTCGGCGCGGATTTTACTCCTATACTTTTAAATGAAATTATTCCTTATGTTGAAAAAAACTTCCGCGTTCTTACAGATAGAGATCATCGTGCAATGGCTGGTTTATCATGGGGCGGTTTTCAAACTTTTCAGATTGGATTGAATAACCTGGATAAGTTTTCGTATCTGGGAGGCTTTAGCGGTTTCAGCATGATTAATCCCAAAACTGATCTTAAAACGGTTTACAATGGCCTGTTCGGTGATAGTGCTGCATTCAATAAGAAAGTTCATGTTTTCTTTTTAGGTATTGGTTCGGAAGAGGGAGAGCGCATGAAAACACTTAGCGATGCATTAACAGAGGCGGGAATTCATAATACTTATTATGTATCACCGGGAACGGCTCACGAATGGCAGACCTGGCGAAGATGTCTCTATCAATTTGCTCCATTGCTTTTCAAATAGTCGATCTAAATAGGTGTAAAAACATCCAGATAATTATTTTTTTATAATTTTTAATATCTGATCATTTAACAAAATTAATTAAAAATGACTATTCAATAAAAAGAATTCCGGAAACAATATGAAAACTTTAAGAATTTGTTTTGCTTTTATTATAATTCTTTCATTGCCATAAGCGCACAAGAAAGTAATAAATTTATATCCTGGCGATATTCCAAATTCTAAAACATCTAATTTGAAAGAAACCGAACGTTCGGGAATGTTCTCCGGAGTGATAAAGCCGACTCTCGAAATCTATTTACCGGATAAGGAAAAATCTACTGGTGCAGCGGTAGTCATTTGCCCTGGCGGAGGCTATGCCGTAGTTGTTTATCAAGCTGAAGGAATAGGCACTGCAAAAGAATTTGCTAAGAATGGTGTTGCCGCTTTTGTACTTAAATACAGGCTTCCAAGTGATTCAACAATGATTGATAAAAAAATAGGACCTCTGCAGGATGCTCAAAGGGCAATTAAAGTTGTCCGCGAAAATGCATCCAGGTGGGGAATCGATACAAACAAAGTCGGGATAATGGGGTTTTCTGCTGGTGGACATCTCGCCTCGACCGAAGCTACACACTATAGAAAATCATTAATTGAAAATGATGATAATACTAAATTTGCGTCCGGATTTTCAGATTTTAGTTTACCCGGTAATAAGTATGGAGGACAGCTTAACTCATCTTGGTTCAAGAACAAATTTATTAGGGAGAAAATCCGTCGAAAAAGATTATCCATGAATTCTCAAATGAACTGCAGGTTGATGAAAATACTCCGCCTGCTTATATTACCCAGGCTGGGGACGATAAAACAGTTGATGTTGATAACAGTATTGTTTATTACGAAGCATTAAGACATCATAATGTTGCTGCTGAACTGCATTTATATCCTCACGGAGGGCATGGTTTTGTCTTAAGATTAAAAACTGATGATTGGATGGCTCCTATATTCAAATGGATGAGGAATTCTAATTTTATCAGCAAATAAATTGATTTTTAATTTTTTCTTTAGGGATTTAAACAAAATGAAGGCGGATAGAATGAATAAAATGAACTTATTTAATAGAACCACTTTAAAAAAAGCAAATGCAACATTAATAGTCGGGTTATTTATAATATTTCTTGGTCAGGCATTTTGTCAGGAAAGTAAATTAAAATTAAATGACCTTGGATATTTTGAAGCCAGAGGCTTAAACGTTCTTGTTTTCAGCAACCAGTACAACGGTTATTTTTTTGATGAAAAGACTGCAGGTATTGAGTTAATTCATCATGGAGTAAGAACCGCTACTAACGGTGCAGTAAGGTTAAGAGCTACTCCGGAACAATGGGACCAGGTTCCGATGGTTGTTGACCGCAATGTTGATGCAAAAAACAATAGTATTGAAGTCCTTCTTAATTATAAAGAATACAACTTCAATTCCAGAATTGTAGTTACAGCAAAGGATCAGGGAGTAATGATTGATGTATTCCTTGATAAACCTTTACCTGAAAAACTTGAAGGACATGCCGGTTTTAATCTTGAGTTTTTACCTTCTGCATATTTTGAAAAAACATATTTTATGGACGGACGACCCGGAATATTTCCAAAATATCCGGCAGGACCTATGGAAGTTAAACCGCTTAAGGATAGGATTCCTCAATACTTTGGTCTCTCTACATTTGATGACAGGGGGAGAAATATCTTCGTTGATCCGCTTCCGATAGCAAAGGGAAAGTCACTTGTGCTTGCACCTGAAGATTCTGTGCAAAGAGTTTCAATCACTTCCATGGATGGTGATATAATGCTTTACGACGGCCGTAATGTTGCACAAAACGGATGGTTTGTTGCCCGAAGTCTTCTCCCCTCAAATAAAACCGGGAAAGTAGTTGAATGGTATCTAACAGCAAGTACAATTAAAAATTGGATACGCAAGCCCGTGATCGGTTTTTCCCAGGTAGGATATTACCCTTCGCAGGAAAAGGTTGCAGTAATAGAGCTTGATAAAAACAGCACACCCGCGAAAACGGCTGCTTTGTATAAAGTAATGCCGGATGGAAGTTTCAATGCAGTGTATACAGGTGATGTAAAATTATGGGGCTCTTATTTACGTTACAGCTATGCGAGATTTGATTTCTCGTCAGTTAAAGAGAGCGGTTTATATGTTATTCAGTACGGTGGTGAAAAAACAGATGCCTTCCCTATCGATACAGATGTTTATGATAATATATGGCATCAAACATTGGATGTCTTTATGCCGGTACAAATGGATCATGTTTTTGTTAAAGACGGATACAGGGTATGGCACGGGATACCTTTCCTGGATGATGCGAGACAAATGCCGCCGAATTTACAATTGATGGATAATAAAGGTATGGGACCATCAACCAATACAAAATATAAACCGGGAGAACATATACCAGGGTTAAATGTTGGCGGCTGGTTCGATGCTGGTGACTTTGATATCGAGGAAGCTTCACAATGCCAGGCAATATCAGCCCTGGCGGATACATGGCTGCAATTTAAACCGGAATTAGATGAAACTTATATTAATGAAAAGCATCGATATGTCGGTATTCATGACCCGGACGGCAAACCTGATATACTTCAGCAGATGGAGCATGGCGTTCTTCTGCAGCTTGCAATGCATAAGGCATTTGGACGTGCTATTCCCTCAATCGAGATGCCTCATCTTTTTCAATACGTTCATCTCGGCGACGCCTCTACAATAACTGATAATCTATTATACGATCCAAAGCTAAAACGATATGAAGTTAAAGGAGATTACAGCGGAAATCCGGACGACAGGTGGGCGCTTACAACAAATGAACCGTGGATGAACTATAGTTCGATAGCCTGCCTTGCTAATGCAAGCCGGGCTTTTAAGGGATATAACGATTCCCTTTCCGCAGAGTGTATAAACGCTGCCGAGAAATCATGGGACTGGCAGCAAAATGATACAAGCGGCAGCCAAATAAATGAATTCGCAAGATTATTCGGTGCCGGTATGTCAAATTCTGCCGCACTGCAGCTTTTCATTGCAACAAAAAATAAAAAGTATGAAGATATATTCACTAAAGCAATATGGATGGGACTCGAAAAATATCCTGAAATGAATATTGAAAATGCTCTGCTTGCAGTTCCGTATCTAGGAAACGGATATAAAACGAAACTTGAACCTTATATAAAAAGACTTAAGATGTATGATGATTCCCTGCTTGTAAATAATCCTTACGGTGTGCCGATAGGAACCAGGCACTGGGGCGGCAATGAAGAAGTTGTAAGATGGGCAACAATTAATTATTATGCCCACAATGCATTCCCTCAAATCATCGGGCCTGAATATACGCTTCGGGGGATCGATTATCTTTTTGGATGTCATCCATATTCTAATATTTCGTTTGTTGCAGATGTTGGTACACATTCTAAGAAAGTTATTTACGGACGCACCAGAGCAGATTTCACAAATGTTGCAGGCGGTATAGTACCTGGCCTGCTTATGCTTGAACCGGATTACCTTGAGAATAAAGATGACTGGCCGTTTTTCTGGGGTGAGAATGAATGCGTAATTAATTTAGCTGGTGAATATATTTTCCTCAGTAATGCCGTAAAAGATTTGGTAGCTCATAATCCGCAATAAAAAATCTTTGGAATATCGGAATGCCGGAATATATTAAAAGGCTAATCTGTAATTTCACTTTCCGATATTCCAGAGGCTGTAAAATGAATTATTAAATGATCTCCTTAAATGCTAATTATTAGAGGTTAAAATAGCTATGAGAAAATTCATTTTTTCTTTTTTTGTCTTATGCTTGTTCAGTTTGATTTCTTACTCACAAGTCCTGGTTAAACAGGCACCTCCCGGTTTTGATAGTTTGCATACTGAAATAGCTCATGGAAAAATTGATTCTATTTATTACTATTCAAAAACTGTAGGCGTAAAACGAAAAGCTCTGATTTATACACCGCCAGGATATTCCAAAGACAAAAAATATCCGGTTTTATATCTTTTACACGGTATCGGCGGGGATGAACATGAATGGCTTAACGGGGGGCACCCGCAGGTTATACTGGATAATCTCTATACAGAAAATAAAATAGAACCGATGATTGTTGTTTTACCGAACGGCAGAGCAATGAAAGATGACAGACCAGTTGGAAATATTTTTGATAGTGTAAAAGTAAAGGCATTTGCAGCTTTCGAAAAAGATTTGCTTAATGATTTGATTCCATTCATTGATAAAAACTTTCCGGTTTACACTGATGCCGATCACCGCGCTATTGCGGGTTTATCAATGGGAGGCGGACAATCTTTGAATTTCGGATTGGGCAATTTAGATACTTTTGCCTGGATTGGAAGCTTCTCTGCCGCGCCCAACACAAAACCGCCGGAAGAATTGCTCCCTAATCCAGATGAAGCAAAAAAGAAATTAAAGCTGCTGTGGATTTCATGCGGTGCCGATGACGGATTGATTACATTTAGTCTGCGTACTCATTATTATTTACAAGCGCACGATGTTCCTCATATTTTTTATATTGAAACGGGTGTACACGAATTTAAAGTCTGGAAAAACGGTTTATACATGTTTTCCCGGCTTATTTTCAAACCCGTTGACAGATCAAAATTCAATGAATACAGTCCGTTAGGTATTCCAGCTGCAACCAATGTAAGGAGAGCAAAATATCCGCAGATCTTACCCGATAACCAGGCAATTTTCCGCATCAAAGCTCCGGATGCACAAAGAGTCCAGCTGGATTTAGTAAAAAAGTATGATATGGTAAAAGATACAGCAGGATTTTGGGAGGCAACCACAGATACTTTAAGCGAAGGTTTTCATTATTATTCCCTAATTATTGATGGAGTAGCTGTTGCTGACCCGGCAAGTGAAACATTTTATGGAATGGGAAGGATGGCAAGCGGTATTGAGGTACCTCATAAAGGAGATGACTACTATGCAATCAAAAATGTTCCCCACGGAGAAATTAGAATAAAAAGATATTTTTCCACTGTATTTAACACATGGCGCCAATTTTATATTTATACTCCTCCTGGTTATGATTCCAGTGTAAATGAAAAATATCCTGTGTTATACATTTTACATGGCGGAGGAGAAGATGAAAGAGGCTGGGCTGAGCAGGGTAAAACTGATTTAATTCTTGATAACCTGATTGCAGAGAAAAAAGCAAAACCGATGCTTATTGTAATGCCGGATGGAAATACCAATAGTGACTTCGCCGGTTTCGGTGAAAGAACTTTAAAAATGTTCGAAGCAGAAATGAAGCTATGCGTTATCCCATTTGTCGAAAAAAATTACCGCGCAAAAACAGATGCAAAAGACCGCGCCCTTGCAGGATTATCAATGGGAGGAATACAAACACTTTATGTGGGTATGAACAATACTAATTTGTTCTCTTATCTGGGAATATTCAGCTCCGGCTGGATACTGCCAATGCAGAGTAAGCTTGCTGATGCACAATATGATTTTATGAAAAAAAATATTGATACAATTAAGAACAACTTAAACCTTGTGTGGGTTGGTATCGGGGGTAAGGAAGATATAGCATACAATAATTGCCAGGCTATGCTTGCAAAATTTGACGAGATGAAAATTAAATATATTTATGATGATTATCCCGGAGGACATGCATGGCCTGTGTGGAGACATGATCTTTATAAAGCTGCACCGCTGCTGTTCAGATGATTATTTAAACCATAGAATTGAAACTGAAAAGAACATTATTAATGTGTGCAATTATTTTCTCATATGACAAAACAATCATTGGTAGAAATCCTAAACTCTCGTTTCATATGAAAGATAAACAGGAAATTTTTTATGATTAACTCAAAGATGAAAAATCTGTTTATTTTTATTCTAATAATTTCAGTTACATCATTTTGTCAGGTTAGGTTACCAAAACTTATCAGCGACGGTATGGTTTTACAGCGTGATGCAAATGTAAGAATTTGGGGCATGGCTTCTGATGGCGAAAAGATTTCTGTATATTTTATTGATTCTTCATATAATACAACAGCGAATAAAAACGGTGACTGGACTCTAATGCTTTCTAATTTGAAAGCCGGCGGACCGTATGATATGAAAATTGATGGGAGCAACTCCATAACGATTAAAGATATTTTAATTGGTGATGTATGGGTATGTTCCGGGCAATCGAATATGGGGTTTTCATTAGGAAATGAGGGGGATCTTTACAAAGATGAAATTGCTCATTTAAATAATCCTAATATTAGACAGTTTTTTACTTTCCCGAGACCTAATTTTGATGAACGTGAAAAGGATTACAGATTTGGAAGATGGGAGAATGCTGATTCCAAAAACTCACGCAGTTTTACTGCTGTGGGTTATTTTTTTGCAAAGTATTTATATGAAAAATATAAAGTGCCAATAGGATTGATTCACGTTTCGCTAGGCGGGTCTTCTGCTGAAGCCTGGATTAGTGAAGAATCTATTAAATCATTTCCAATATATTATGAAGAATTACAAAGATTTCAGAAACCCGGATATCTTGAAGAAATCAGGAAACAGGATGATGAACGAGTTGAAAAGTGGAATAAGCTTCTAAGACAAAATGATGAAGGTTATAAAGATCCCCAGCAAACATGGTTTGATCCTGAACTTAATACTTCTGATTGGGACACGACACATGTGCCGGGTTACTGGACTGATACAAAACTTGGCAATATGAATGGCGTAGTATGGTTTAGAAAAAAAATCGACATCCCTGCTGATATGATTGGGAAGCCGTCAATTATTAAATTGGGTAGAATTTTTGATTGCGATACCGTTTTTATTAATGGAAAGTTTGTAGGATCTACCGGTTCTCAATATGCACCAAGAGTATATAAAATCCCCGAAAATTTGTTAAAAGCCGGTTCAAACACAATCGTAGTTCGCGATATCAGCTATATACGTCACGGCGGATTTGTTCCGGGGAAAGAATATGAAATATCAGCAGGTGATGATAAAATAAGTCTTGAAGGTGAATGGAAATACAAAATAGGGGCAGCTGCCGAACCCTTGGAAGACCGTTTGTTTACTGGAAAAATTCCTACGGGATTATTTAACAGTGGGATTGCTCCAATGCTTAATTACAGAATTAAAGGTGTAGTATGGTACCAGGGTGAATCGAACACAAGCAGAGCTTTTGAACATTATGATCTTTTTAAATTGCTCATAAAGGATTGGAGACAGAACTGGCGTGAAGGAAATTTTCCTTTCTTATATGTGCAGCTTCCTAATTTTGTAGAAGTGAATCCTGAGGATACAAAATATGATTGGGCATATTTCCGAGAAAGCCAGTTAAAAGCTTTAGCAATTCCCAACACAGGAATGGCAGTTACTATTGATGCAGGAGAATATAACGATATACATCCTAAGAATAAAAAGCCTGTCGGATATCGCCTGGCTCTTGCTGCTGAGAAAGTTGCTTACTGTGAAAAGAATATTGTATACTCCGGACCGATTTATAAATCAATGAAGATTGAAGGTAACAAAATAATTTTATCTTTTGATCATATCGGAAGCGGTTTGGTCGTCCAAAACGTCGGGAAACCTGCCTCGCCGGCAGGCGGGTTAAAGTGGTTCGAAATATGCGGAAAAGATGATGAGTTTTACCCGGCTGAAGCAAAAATTGTAAATAGTACTATTGTTGTATCAAGTGATAAAGTAAATTCGCCTGTTGCTGTAAGATATGCGTGGGCAGATAATCCTGATGGCGCTGACTTATATAATAAAGAAGGATTGCCGGCTTCTCCTTTCAGGACAAGCGAACTTTATTAAAACGCAGAAACATTCGAACTTGGAGGATTAACCATTGAACAAAAAAATTATTACCATTGTAAGTATCTATGAATCCAAAGTTACGATTTTCTCTAATTATCTTTCTTCTTTGGCTAACTACCTCAAACACGTTTTTGGGCAAGGGAAAACAGATATACACGGTGTAGTCAAGGATTCAACTATAAGGTGATCTTTTATACGGAGCAATCAGTACACAGGCAATATTTGCAGGTGGGATTTTGTAATAAAACAAAATTTACCGATTGAAGGCTTGAACTCAGTTATTAATGGAATAAATATTTTTCACAACCCCCAATATGCGTATCAGAAATTCAGAAGGGATGTGAATTTACCGGTAATAGAAAACCTTCAATCGGTTCTTTATTCACCAACTATATTCCAGGCTAATTTGAGATATTCTTTTTAATGGTTTAGTTTAATATGACCTCTATTTATGGTAAATCTTAAAACAGTTCATAATATTCTGTTTTAGGTTAACAGCTGGATTCAGCATTGCTATCACTTGGGAAAATCCTGGTGTTATAAGTGCCAAAACCTGCTCTTTTACTGCTGCCAGTCCTTAGCGGTCAACTTGAATTATTAATTTAATTTATTAATGAGCAGCTATGAAAAAAATTATTATTACCGCAGTACTAACTTTATTGCTTTTATTTTCCATAAATATATTTGGTCAGAAATTGCAAAGTGATAATGGAGACGGAACTTACACTAACCCTGTAATCCCATCTGATTTTCCAGATCCGGATGTAATCTTGGTAGGCGACACGTATTACATGGTTAATACTACAATGTTTATTTTTCCGGGGGTTACTGTATTAAAATCCAACGACCTGGTAAACTGGGAGTATTGCAGCAATGCAGTTCAACGGTTTGATTTCAGCCCATGCTATAATCTCGACGGCTGCAACAGGTATGGACACGGGCAATGGGCAACAAGTTTAAAGTATAACAACGGTAAATTCTATCTTCTCTTTATTACACTTGACGAAGGCGGATTTATTTGTTCTGCAACAAAACCGGAAGGCCCCTGGGAAATAACAAAATTACCCAAGGGATTTTATGATCCCGGATTATTCTTTGATAATGACGGGAGAATTTATGTGGCCCATGGATACAATGAAATATACATGACGGAATTGGATAAAAATTTTGCACCGATAAGTAAAGATTCTTTGATTATTAAAGGGGATATCCGGAAAGGTCTTGAAGGGACCCATGTTTACAAAGTTAACGGTTATTATTATCTGTATTGTACATACGGCGGATTGGATGGTATACAAGCAGCTTTTCGGTCTAAAAGTATTTATGGTCCTTTCGAGGAGAAAGTTGTAATGAGGGAAAAAACACATGGTCCGAATTTCGGTATCCACCAAGGAGCGCTTATAAAAACACAAACCGGTGAATGGTGGACTATGCTCTTTGTCGATAGTGGTCCATTTGGACGTTTTCCATCTTTGCAGCCGGTTACATGGGTAGACGGCTGGCCAATGGTTGGAGTTGATGGGCATGCTGTTTTAACATATAAAAAACCAAATGTAGGTAAAACCTACCCTATAAAAGTATTGCCGGCTTCAGATGAATTTGATGCTAAAACATTAGGTATGCAGTGGGGATGGAATCATAACCCGGAACCAGCCAAGTGGTCTTTAACTGAAAATCCAGGATACTTAAGACTTAAAACAGTAAAAGTTGTTGATAGTCTGCAAAAAGCACGCAATACTCTTACGCAGAGAATGTTTGCTTACCATTCTGATTCCTTGGCTTCTATTGCAACAACTAAGATGGATTTCGGACATATGAAAGAAGGTGATATTGCCGGGTTAGCAATATTCCAAGATCCTTATGCATTTATAGGAATAAAAAAAGTGCATGATCAGAATTACATAATTATGGTCAACAATGGAAAGATAATTGATTCTTCAAAGGTAGAAGGCTCAACAATCTATTTGCGTGCAAGTGCAGTTTTTGGTTCCGGTGCTGCGCATTATTTTGATGGGAAAGCTGTCACCGGAACAGGTACTGCATCTTTCTCGTATAGTAAGGATAATCTTCTGTTTTCAACTATTGGAAATGAATTAGGAATGAAATTCAGTCTTAAAATCTTCACCGGAAACAAATTCTGTCTATTTAATTATCCAACTAAAGAAACAGACGGCTATGTAGACTTTGATTGGTTTAGGAGAAGCGCTGATGTAATTGCACCCGCTGGAAAATAGAACAATGACAAATTTATTTAATATTATAAGTATTCCAACATCTGAGACAGAGAATAAATAAATTTGTCATTATTGATTATAATTAGAATATTTCTTAAAGGCTTCGGGATATCTGAACCTGGTATCTCTTTTGAGTGATTTTAGTATTCTATTTTACAAATTCTGGAGGTATAACATAATGAAAAAAGATACAGATAATTTTCACGGCATGAATTCTTCACGGCGTGATTTTTTAAAGAAAGCCGGTACTGCGGTAGCCGGTCTATTAGTTGTACCATATTTGAAACCATCGGGAATACTTGGTTACAATCATAAAAAAGCTTCTTCTTATTTAGCTACCGTAGCAATTACCAATACAACAAACACGCCTGCAGACATTTATATTTATGATGATGTCAGCGGAGGTGTTCTTCAAAAAGTACAATACCTTTTCGATCAGCTCGGCGGAATTTCAGATATATTCAGCAAAGGGGAAAAAGTAGCGGTTAAGATAAATACAACCGGCGGTTCAGCAAATGCAACAAACTCAAAACTGAATGGCGTACCTGTTACTGAAGCAATGTGGAGCAATCCGGCAGTTGTTAAAGCAGTTGTACAATTAATAATAGATGCAGGAGTTTCTGCAGGTGATATCACGTTAGTAGAAAGCTTGGGAAGCGGCGACTCTTATAATAATATTCCATTTCAAGGTTATGTGGATATTAAGAATTCTTTGGGCTGCAGCCTGATTGATATGACCCAAGGTCCTTTTGTTGATATTTCGACCGGCACAGGTTATTTTAATTTTTCTTCACTGACTATGAATAAAATTTTAAGAGATACAGATGTCTATGTCTCGATTCCGAAATTAAAGCAGCATGCAGAGGCTGGTCTAACATGTTCTCTAAAAAATCAGGTTGGTACAGTTCCGCAATCTTTGTATGAAACACATCAAATTCAATATCGTCGTCAGGCGGTTCACAGCCCTACTAATGGTTCATCTGCTTCATTTCTGCCGAGATCAATTTGCGATTTAAATGCTGCAAGACCTGTTCACTTTGCAGTAGTAGATGGAATAAAGAATGCGAGAGGCGGTGAGGGAGTTTGGAATACAAATTTTGTTCCTTCTGAAAGTCATATCCTGTTTGCAGGAAAAGATCCCGTCGCCACCGATAGTATTGGGGCATATTTAATGGGATTAGATTGTGAAGCGGAAAAGCTTCAGCTGCCTGGAGATAATGGTTATGGCGATACCGAATGTGATAATTATCTTAACCTTCTGCATGCCAAAGGTATCGGGACAAACCTATTAAACGAGATTAATATTGTCGGAGATGGGAAGAATTTAGTAACAGCCGTCAGGGAAAATGTAAATGTACAGAAGCCTTCGAATTTCAAATTATGTGCAAATTATCCGAACCCGTTCAATCCATCGACTATGATAGTTTTTTATTTGCCGAAAAATGAATTCGTTACTTTAAAAATATATGACATTACAGGCAGACAGGTTGAAACTCTGATTGAAGGTGTAGTTCCTGCCGGTGAGCACCGCTTGCAATGGAGCGCAAATGGACTTGCCAGCGGAATTTATTTATGCCGTATGGAAAGTAAAGATTTTTTAGAAACGATAAAAATGATTTATCAAAAATAATTCTTAGAGCTTGAAAGCTGGTAAGTTTTTTTTCTTCCGAAGTAAAAGCTATGCTGTTGAGATCTCATAAATCGGGGAAGAAATCTTTTCAAAACTTAAGATTTCTCTCCCGATAAAGTCGGAATCGAAACTAAAGCTGCTTTTAAGATAGCTACTTCATCCGGAACGAGGGTAATTAATTATAAAGCTGTGAGTTCGCACTTTTTAAATAAAAAATAATCTATCATTATAACAATACCTTCTGAGGAATTTTGAAATGCAAAACTTCAAAATATATTTACTCACACTAAGTTCTTTTATATTTTTTTTCTCCGCTTATGCATTTGCACAAAATCCGGTTATAAGAAATCAGTTTACTGCAGATCCTTCGGCAAGAGTTTTTGAAGGAAAAGTATATCTTTATCCTTCTCATGATATTCTAGCTAATAAAGAACGAGGACGTGTAGGCTGGTTTTGCATGGAAGACTATCACGTATTCTCTTCTGAAAATCTTACTGACTGGACAGATCATGGCGTTATAATTAGTCAGGATAAAGTTCCCTGGGTCAATTCAAAGTCCTATGCCTTATGGGCTCCCGACTGTATTTACAGCAATAAAAAATATTATTTTTATTTCCCGGCTCCTGCTAAAGACACAACTTTTGGAAGAGGTTTTGCGATAGGTGTTGCTGTCTCGGATAAACCTTACGGACCATTTGCTCCTCAGCCACAGCCTATTAAAAATGTTCATGGTATTGATCCAAACTTATTGATTGACAAAGACGGACAAGCTTATTTAATCTGGGCAGCAAGGAATTTTTATATAGCTAAGCTGAAAGATAACATGCTTGAACTTGACGGCAAACCTCATGCGATTGAAGGATTGCCAGTTAAAGGTCTAAAGGAAGGTCCTTTTATGTTTGAAAGAAAAGATATTTATTATTTGATTTATCCTCATGTACAGGATACAACTGAAAGACTTGAATATGCCACAAGTGACAATCCAATGGGTCCTTTTAATGTAAAAGGAGTAATAATGGATGCAACGCCTGATTGCTGGACAAACCAAAGTTCAGTTGTTAATTTTAAGGGTCAGTGGTATTTGTTCTATCATCATAATGATTTATCTCCGCATTTCGATAAGAACAGAGCTGTAAGGATGGATAGCTTGTTCTTCAATGAGGACGGTACAATTAAAAAAGTAATCCCTACTTTGCGCGGTGCAGGCTTAACGAATGCTTCACGGAAGATACAAATCGACAGGTACAGCCTTAAAAGCAATAATGGTGCATCAATTGCTTTTCTCGATACACTCAATAAATTTGGAGGTTGGAAGACAATCCTCGATAAAGCAAATTCCTGGATACAATATAATAGTGTTGACTTTGGTAATAAGAAATATAAATCGGTCAATCTGAGAGCCTTATCTATATCAGGGGCCACTTTAGAAATACATTTAGATAAAGTTGATAATCCTGCAATTGCGCAGGTAGAAATCCCAAAAGGAGATGAATGGAAAATTGTTAATTCAACTTTATCTGAATATGAACCTGGAATTCATAACCTGATCATACTGCTAAAAGATAATAAGAGTGCTGAAATTGATTGGGTAAATTTTAAATAATTTATCTGTTAATAATTGTTTATTTAAAATTATGACTATTTATTAATTAAGTTTTATGGAGGATTAAATGAAACAAAGAATAACTAAGTCAATAATCGGGAGAGCAATTCTCTTTTTGGTATTTTCTATCCCGTTATTCGCGCAAAACGTTACAGTAAACGCTGGCAGTAACCAAATTATAAATTGGGAGAAAACACACTCTGCACAACTCAAGGGCAATATATCTTCTAATGAAATAAAAGTAGAATGGATGTGTCCTCAGAATTCCGGAGTTGTCTTTAAAGATGTTTCGAATCCTGTCACGGAAGTTACATTTCCCCGCCCCGGATATTATTTATTAATTCTTTCAGGAAAAGGAGCAGGTAATGATTCGGCAAACAGTTCCATAATTGTAAATGTATTTAAACCCCATTCTTATAAAGAAAGGCTTGCCGATCTGATAAATTTAATGACAGTTGAGGAAAAAATTAAAGAATTAACCAATGAAGCGGATTCAATTCCCCGGTTAGGTCTTTCTAAATACAATTATTGGAGTGAAGCTTTACATGGAGTACTTGCAAGCGGTGCAACTTCATTTCCGCAGGCTGTTGCAATGGGCTCTACATGGGAACCGGACCTTATACATCAGGTAGCATCGGCTATTTCTGATGAAGCACGTGCTTTAAATGTCAGCACAGGTAAAGGTTTAACCTACTGGAGTCCTACTATAAATATTGCACGGGATCCGCGCTGGGGACGCAATGAAGAGTCATACAGTGAAGACCCTTACCTCCTTTCGCGGATGGCTGTCGAGTTTGTTAAAGGTATGCAGGGTGATGATCCCTATTATTTGAAAACGGTTTCTACACCAAAACACTTCATCGCAAACAATGAAGAAGCACGCCGTCATACCGGTTCTTCAGATGTTGATATGCGCTGCTTATATGAATATTATTTACCTGCTTTTCAGCATGCTATTGTTGATGGAAAAGCTTACTCTATAATGGGCGCATATAATGAATTAAACGGAGTTCCCTGTAATGCTAATACTTTTTTGTTAACTGATCTGTTAAGACATAAATGGGGCTTTAAAGGTTATGTTGTTTCGGATTGTGGTGCTATTGCCGATATGGTTGACAATCATCATTTCTTTAAAACAGGCGCGGAAGCTTCTGCACAAAGTATTCTTGCCGGCTGCGATTTAAACTGCGGCGTTACATACCGCCGTGATCTGAAGGAGGCCCTTAATAAAGGTTACCTGGACGTTAAAGACCTGGATACAGCCGTAGCAAGAGTTATTTCAGCGCGTTTCAGATTGGGAGAATTTGATCCTCCTGAAGCAGTACCTTTCAGTTCAATTACAAAAGATAAGCTTGATAGTAAAGCTAATCGCAGTCTCGCGCTTGAAGTTGCCCGGAAATCAATTGTGCTCCTTAAAAACGATGGTGTATTACCTTTAAATAAAAATAAAGTAAAATCGATTGCGGTTATTGGTCCTAATGCTGCAGAAGCTCAGTTAGGTATATATGCAGGTTTTCCCAATGTCCAGGTTAGTCCTCTTGAAGGAATAAAAGAAAAGGCTGCTGCTCTCGGAATTAAAGTAGAATATAAAATGGGATGCGCAGTTAACAGTGAGTCATTAATACCTATTGAACCTCAATATTTTGCTAAAGTTGAAGGAACAGATAAATCCGGTATGAGAGGCGAATATTTCAACAATATGAATTTAGAAGGTAAGCCTGTTTTAACACGTATAGACTCAATGGTAAATTTTAATTTTGGAACTGGCTCTCCTGCGCCTGGATTACCGGAAGATCATTTTTCTATTCGGTGGAAAGGTAAAATAATTCCAACTCAGACTATTCATCATATTGGTATAAGCACTGACGATGGAGGACGCCTCTATTTAGATGGAAAACTATTAATAAATGACTGGAGAGATCATTCTGAAATCCCGCACAGTGTAAAAGTCGATTTGATGCCGGGCAAAGAATATAACATTGAATTCGATCAATACGATAATGGCTTGGGTGCGGTTGCCAGGTTAACATGGGACCTCGGTCAAAAAGATTTTGATGAAGCTAAAAAGGTCGCTAAGAATAATGATATGGTTATTCTTATTGTCGGAACTTCACCTGATATTTCACGTGAAGAGCTGGATCGTACTGAAATTGAATTACCTGCAGTCCAGATTGACCTGATTAATCAGATCGCATCTGTTAATCCTAATATCGTAATTGTTCTTGTGAATGGAGGCCCGGTTGCACTTGCAGGAATTGAAAAGAAAGCTAAAGGAATTGTTGAAGCCTGGTACGATGGAGAATATGGCGGTAATGCGATAGCTGATGTATTGTTCGGTGATGTTAATCCCGGAGGTAAACTTCCGGAAACATTTTACGCATCAACAAAAGAGCTTCCTCCAATGTCAAATTATGATCTTATTAATTACCCGCGTACTTATATGTATTTTGAGAAGCCGGTCTTGTATCCGTTTGGGTATGGACTCTCATACACTACATTTCAATACAGTAATTTAACAGTTAACTCTGATAAAATTAAAAAGGAAGGCGATGTTGAACTCCGGTTCTCAGTAAAAAACTCTGGCAAAGTTAAAGGAGATGAAGTAGCCCAGATTTATATTCATGATGTTGATGCATCTATTAAAGTTCCTTTAAATCAATTAAAGAGATTTGAAAGAGTTACACTTGCCCCGGGAGAAAGTAAAGTTTTGTCATTCAAAATACCCGCATCCGAATTTTCATTTTACAGCACAGCGACAAACGATTTTAAAATAGAACCGGGACAGTGGGAAATTCAAGCCGGAAGTTCATCCAAAGATATACGTTTGAAAAAAACCATTACAATTGAAGACAACTAATATTTCCTTTTTAAATGCAGCTTAAATAAATGATAGGTGATGATAGTAGTTATTGACAAACTTTCCAGGATGCCGGAAAGCCAATATGAAAGAGATCAAAACTTTATAGATAAAAAATTGGAAGCAAAATAGTTATGAAAAGCTTGGTAATCTTATTTGGGACTTTATTAGTATTTACATATTACTGTTTTGGACAGATGAAAAATGATACAGCGTCAAACAGTAATGCCGCCGGACATGAGTTTTGCTATACCAATCCAATTACTGAAGATACTTCACTCTCCATGAGGGATTACGATATTATTAAGGTTGGAGATAAGTGGTATTGTACAGGAACATCTGCACCTATTTGGACTGGGCATAATCCCGGTGTACGACTTTTGGTGTCGGACGATTTGATTCATTGGCGGCAATACTCTTGGCTTATCGATGCAAGCAAACTGACCCACGATTGCCCTTATAATGGACGTTTCTGGGCGCCGGAAATTCATTATATAAAAAATAAATTCTGGCTGACCATCAACAGCGGAATGGTTACTAAAGAGGATCCAAAAGGGATGAAAACTCATAGTATCTGGTTGTTTTCATCCGACAAAGTAACAGGGCCTTATAAACTTGTTAATGGTCCCTTAACGCCTCAATATAACAATGATGCAACTTTATTCGAAGATAGCGATGGACAGACCTACCTCTACTGCAGCGGCAACGGTCTCTTTCAGGCAAAGATCGATTTGTCGAAGGGCAAGCTCATCGGCGGTATTCATAAATTCCTGGATAAGAAATCTCCTGGTAACCCGGATTGGATGATTGGCGGCATTGAAGCTCCTTTTGTCGTAAAGAAAGACGGAATATATTTCATGTTCTTTTCTTCGTGGACCCGCGGATACGAAATAGGCCTGCTTAAAGCAGAATCACCGCTAGGCCCATGGGAATTTGCATCGCGCGAACCAATCTTCGGCACACGAAAAAAAGGGTACCGTCCTGAACTCGCGATAGAAGGCGGCTATGCGAATTTAAAATACCGGGATAGTGAGGATCCTTATTGCGAAGCAGCAAGTAATATAATATTCATTGGACCCGATGGCAAACTTTGGAGTTCCTGCCATTACATTATGTATGACAAACGTCCTTATCCTTATTGCCCGGATCTTAAACCTTGGGAAAAAGTCCCTCAATTAGGAATTGAGCCGGTACATTTTGAAAACGGAATGTTTTATATCAAAGGACCGACATGGACAAAACAATGTGTGGAATATTAGATATAAAGGAAAACACTTTTATGAAAAGAAAATCCTTAACCTTTCCAATTTTGATTTCTGCATTTCTATATATCTCAGAATCGGCCCAGGTAAAATATTCTTACAATCCTATAATTTATGCAGATGTACAAGATATGTCTATGATCCGTACAGATAATACTTACTATATGAGCAGCACTACGATGCACATGAGTCCGGGTGTACCCATTATAAAGTCTAAGGATCTTTTAATATCGCCGATTGTGAATTAAAACAGTATAGCTGCATAAGGCAGCTCGTGATTGCGGCTTTTTAGCTTGAATAAGGAAAACCAAAAAGATATGAAAATCAGAAAATAATATTATATAATTTATCATTATTGGATTTTCAAATATTATTAAACCTAACCGCAATGAAAATTGTCAAAATATATCATATCCTATTTAATAATGATTTTACAAAATCTGGTTTGAAAAAGGATGAAAGCTTCTTTCCTGTTATTTGCATATAAAAAATCATTTCAGAAAAAATGCTGATAAATAAAATCATAATGACTATCTTGAAACCGTCAGAAGGACACAAACAATCAATAAAATGGAGAAATAATGCAGTTCAGTTACGAAAAATATCGGAATCTCATGACAGATCGATTTGTATCGTTAAAAGTAATAAATAATGCAGGAAAACCTACCGCGGCTTTTACATTAATTATTTTTTTCTTCTTTCTTGCCGGTAATTCTTTTGGACAAAAGCTCAAGATAAATGACTTGGAATATTTTGAAACCCCCGGTGTTAATATATTTGTTTTTAGTAATCAATATAACGGGATGTTTTTTGATGAAAAAACTGCAGGGATTGAAATTATTCATCATGGTGTAAGAACTGCTACAGGCGGAGCAGTTAGACTGCAGAACACTCCTGAACAATGGGATCAGGTTCCTCAAGTAATTGATCGGAAAGTTGATAAAAAAAATAACAGCATAGATGTAGCTTTACAATATAAAGAGTACGATTTTAGTCCGAAAATTAATGTTACTGCAAAAGATAACGGTGTTTTAATCAGCGTTTATCTGGATAAACCTCTTCCTGAGAAGCTTATTGGGAATGCAGGTTTAAACCTTGAATTCTTACCTTCAGCATATTTTGAGAAAACATATATGATGGATGGTAACCCTGGCAATTTCCCAAAATACCCTTCCGGGAATACAAAAATGGAACCTGTTTCTAAAAAGATACCTCAGTTTGCAGGTCATTCAACATTCGACGATAGAGGGGAAGGTAATTTCATAGTTCCAGAACCTCTAGCAACAGGCAAAACAATTTTGCTCGCTCCCGAAGATCCTGAACGGTTTGTAAAGATTGAATCTTATGACGGCCCATTAATGTTATTTGACGGACGAAACCTGGCTCAAAACGGATGGTTTATTGTTCGTACTATTTTACCGGCTAATAAAACAGGTAAAGTTGCAGAATGGTATCTTGAGCCAAATGCTATTCCGAACTGGATCAGAAAGCCTAATATTGGTTTCTCCCAGGTTGGTTACACTCCAAATCAGAAGAAGGTTGCCATTATTGAATTAGATAAAAACGATACACCACTGAAAACGGCTTCCCTTTTCCAGGTAACTCAGGATGGTAAATTTGTTGAGAAGTTAAAGGGCGAAGTGAAAGTGTGGGGAAAATACCTCCGATATAATTATGTCAAGTTTGATTTCAGTTCGGTTAAAGAACCAGGTGTTTATTATATCCAGTATGGAAGCGAAAAAACAGATGCTTTCAGGATAGATAAGGATGTATATAAAAATGTTTGGCACCCTACTTTAGATGTATGGTTTCCGGTGCAGATGGATCATGTTGAAGTAAAGGAAGCTTACAAAGTCTGGCATGGAGTTCCATATTTAGATGATGCTCTTCAAGCCCCATTAAATGAAGAGCACTTTGACGGTTACAGGATGGGTCCAACGACTCAGACTAAGTATAAACCGCTAGAGCGTATTCCGGGACTAGCTGTCGGCGGATGGTTTGACGCAGGTGATTTTGATATTCAAACTGGTTCTCATAACAGTGTAATTTCAAGCTTTGTTGACACGTGGGAAGAATTCGGAATAAAACGGGATGAAACATATATAGATGAAAAAACCCGCCATGTTGATATTCACCGCCCCGATGGACAGCCTGATATTTTACAGCAGATAAAACATGGAACATTGAATCTGGTTGCACAGGTTAAGAACATTGGATATCCGGTTAGAGGAATTGTTTCTCCAAAACTTTATCTATATAATCATCTCGGCGATGCATCTACAATTACAGATAATCTTCCTTATAACCCAAAGCTTAAACCCTATGAATCCGATGGGAAGTCCAGCGGTACAATGGATGACAGATGGGTATTTACAGGCAGAAATACTTTTATGGACTATGGTTCGGTCGCGGCTTTAGCTGCTGCCAGCAGGGCTCTTAAGAGCTTCGACAAACCTCTTTCAGAGGAAAGTTTGGCTATGGCATTAAAACTTTGGAATGAAGATCAAAATATGAAAAACACACCGGATACATCGAGGTTTGCCAGATTCTTTAGAAATGTAGACTTACCGGCGGCCCTTGAATTATTTATTACCACAAAAGAGAAGAAATATTCTGATTTATTTCTCAAAAAAATTTGGTCTTCACTTGAGCAGCCTGCCGGAAGACGCGGCGATAATCAAAGATTTTTTGCAGGCAGAGGTCTCGGCACTGCTTTGAAGGCTATCCCTTACATGGATGATGCTTACAAAGCTAAATTGAAAGATTATGTTATAGAATACAAAAAATCAATAGACGAAATCAAGAAGGATAACCCATATGGAGTGCCGATCTCCGGCGGCGGCTGGGGAGGCAGCGGCGGTGTTGTAGGGTTTGCCATTACAAATTATTATGCTTATAAGGCATTTCCGGATATATTGAATAAAGAAGATGTTTTAAAATGTATGGACTACATTTTTGGATGTCATCCTTATTCTAATGAATCTTTTGTTGAAGCAGTGGGAACCCGTTCCAAAAAAGTTGCCTATGGAAATAACAGGGCGGATTTCTCAATCATTGCCGGAGGTATTGTCCCGGGAGTTATGTTATTGAAACCGGACTTCCTTGAAAACAAAGATGACTGGCCGTTTTTATGGGGTGAAAATGAAGTGACAATAGGCGGCAGTGCTTCATATATATTTCTGGCAAATGCTGTAAATGAATTGGTAAATGAATAAGAATAATTACTCGTGTAGCTGGCACTTTTGGTATGATAGAGTACAAAAGGACTCCTTCGGAGAAATCATGGAATTGATCATTTTATTCCATCTTCCGGTCATTCCGATATTCCGGATTTATAGTTTGCATAATACAATTAATCAAATATCTTTTAACAAAATCGAGGTTTGAACCGTTATGAAAAAATTACTTTTTACCTTTTTGCTTCTTCTGTCTTTTTCTGTATTTGCTCAATCAGCAAAAATCAAAATTGATGTTACCAGAACAATTGGTAAGATTGATCCTAAAATTTACGGCGTCTTCATGGAACCTATCCATTTTAACGGAAGGAGAATGGGCTTGCCCGACACTGTGAACTTTAATACAGTTTATGGAAACCTGTACGATCCCAAATCTCCGCTTGCTGACAAAGACGGTTTCAGAAAAGATTATATAGATGCTATGAAGGAATTAAAAATAGCAGACATGCGTTGGCCCGGTGGAAATTATGTTATGGGTTATAACTGGATGGATGGTATCGGACCGAAAGACCAGCGTCCTAGCCGTATTAATCTGGCATGGGGCGGCGTCGATAACAACCATGTTGGTATAGATGAATGGATTGAATTAAACAAATCTATTGGGAGTGAAAATGTTCTTTGTGTAAATCTTGGTCTTGGAACTATTATGGACGCAGTGTATGAGGTTGAATATTGCAACTATCCTGGTGGAACTTACTATTCGGATCTTCGCACTAAGTACGGGCATTCTAAACCATATGATGTAAAAATTTGGGATCTCGGTAATGAAGTAGACGGCGCGCCATGGGAGCTTGGTCATAAGGATGCAAGCGATTATGTTAAGATTGCAAGAGAAGCTGCTAAGGCAATGAGATCTGTAGACCACACAATTAAATTTGTAGCCTCAGGTTCATCTTATTACGAACCAACCGGACAATGGGTTGAATGGAACAAGAAAGTCCTTACCGGATTGGGAGATATGATCAATTATATTTCTATTCACCGTTACTGGGAAAATTCACCTAATTATTATGATTTCATGGGGCAGAGTGCAATGGATTTTGAAGAAAAGATAAAAACAACAGCAGATGAAATTGATGCCGTCAGAACAATGAAAGATTTTAAGAATCCAATCTATATTTCTGTTGATGAGTGGGGATCTTTCGGAAGAAATTTTGAATCAGTACTCCCCATAGCACAATGCCTCAATTCATTTCTACGTCACGCCGATATTGTTAAAATGGCAAATTTTACTATGATGACTTCCCTGTTGAGTACAGACAGAGATAAAGGGAACTTTAAATCTCCCCTGTTTTATACTTTTCAATTGTTTTCAAACAACTGCCGCGGCAATTCAATCGATACTTATGTAGAATGTGATACTTTCAATACAGAAAAATATAAAGGGATTCCTTTCCTTGATGTTACCTCAACATATTCAAAACAAACAAATACTGCATATATTAATGTCATAAACAGAAGTAAGGATAAAGCAATTCCGGCAGATATAGTTAATAGCTCAGGTTCATTTTCCGGCCAGGCTGAAGCATCAATAGTCGATTCTGATTCACTTACTGCTCCCTTTTCATATGATAAGCAAGCGCAGTATAAACCGGCAACAAAGGAAGTTAAAATTGAGGGGAATAAAATTTCCTATTCCTTCCCTCCCCATTCATTTGTCCAGATAAAGGCAAAGGTGGAATGAATAGAATCCTATACTAACAAATTTAGATAGATTGAAAATCATAGTCTATAAGCATGACTGGATGAGTAGATGAACGCATTGTTTGAACTTGAACATGAACTTGATCATGAACTTGATCATGAACTTGATCATGAACTTGATCATGAACATGAACCCGATAACTAAGGAGAAAATACCGGTAATGAAAAATTTAATTACCATAACTATTATACTTTTACTGATTGTCATGGCAAAAGCATACGGACAATCAGATAGTATTTCAAAAAAATCGGAACAAGCAACTATTTGCAATCCGGTTAACCTTAACTACAGGTTTTGTCTTGATAAACCATCACGACGCGAAGCAGCTGATCCTACAATGATTAATTTTAAAAATGAGTACTATCTCTTTGCCTCAAAATCCGGCGGATACTGGCACTCTACTGATTTAATCAACTGGAATTTAATTACAACTGGAGATCTTCCGTTAGAGGATTATGCACCCACAGCGGCTGTATGGAATGATACAATATATTTTATGGCTTCATCTGATAATCCGGTAATCTATAAAACCGGTGATCCTAAATCTGGTAAGTGGGAAATTGTAAATCCTGCGTTCCCTATCGGAATGATTGATCCCTGTTTGTTTTTTGATGATGATGGTCGTTTATATTTCTATTATGGATGTTCCAACGTAAATCCTACTTATGGTGTTGAGCTGGATCCGAAAACTTTCAATCCGATCGGAAAACCAAAAGTACTTATCAATAGCCGCAAAGATGAATATGGATGGGAACGGTCCGGCGATTATAATGATAAGCCGGACAATCCCTGGGTGGAAGGCTCCTGGATGACAAAACATAACGGCAGATATTATCTGCAGTATGCTGTTCCCGGCACTCAATTTAAAAGCTATTGTGATGGTCTTTATACTTCCGATAAACCGCTTGGAGATTATACTATTGCACCAAACAATCCCTGCTCATCCAAGCCGGAGGGTTTCATTGCAGGTGCCGGTCACAGCAGCACTTTCCAGGATAGATATGGGAACTACTGGCATATTTCAACTATGACAATATCTGTGAAGCATATGTTTGAAAGACGCCTCGGACTATTTCCGATGTTTTTCGATAAGGATGGAGAATTATACACATATACCGGTTTTGGCGACTTCCCTTTCATCATACCGAATAAAAAAGTATCAAGTCCGGAGGAATTATCACCCCACTGGATGCTCCTTTCATACCAAAAACCGATTGAAGTTTCCTCCGAATTATCAGGCCATCCTAAAAAATATGCGGCAGATGAAAATATCCGTAATTACTGGAGCGCCAAGACCGGGAATAAAGGTGAATGGATATCAATTGATTTAAAAAAGACATGCAGAATAAATGCTGTTCAGATTAATTATGCTGAAAACAAAACAGAGATTTTCGGACGCCACCCCGGGATCTACTATCAGTACCTTTTAGAATATTCCACGGATGATAAAACATGGCATACACTGACTGATAAGACGGAAAATAAATCAGATGTGCCGGATGATTATATTGAGCTTCAGAATCCGGTAAAAGCCCGATTCATAAGACTTACCAATTATCGAGTTCCGGGAGGCACTTTTGCAATTGCCGGTCTGAGAGTTTTTGGTATTGGAGAAGGTGCCATGCCGTCAAAAGTTCAGAAGCTGAATATTGTCCGTTCCGCTGAAGACAGATGTGTTGTAAATCTTAAATGGTATAAAAAACCTGGCATAGTTGGTTTCAATATTCGTTATGGAACACAAAAAGATAAATTATACCATAATTATGAGGTGCTGGGCACCAATTCAGTTACAATAAGAAGTTTGAATGCTTTATCAAAATACTATTTTACAATTGATGCTTTTAATGAAAATGGGATAAATAAAGGAAGCAAAATTATAGAAGTAGATTAATCAACGATGTTGCAAAAACTATGGAATATTGGCGAAGTGAAGCTTTGGAATTTTCGTATTTAGATTTTTAGGGCAGCCTTCAAGAATTTATCGAACATAGGCGTAACTTAGCTTAATAATATAAGAAGGTGTAATTCAAATCAGTATTCAATTGTATAATACTAAGAAATATAGTTTCGAAAAAAGTTAATTATCCTGATAAAATAATTGTTCTGCTGGTTTGTTGTTTTTAATTTTGTATAAGGATTCTTTAATCAAAATTAAATAAAAGGGAATTGTATTATGAAAAGATGGGGATCACTGCTGATGCTATTTGTAATATCTTTTTATGCAGATATATTCTGTATGGAAAGCCATTCTTTAAAAAGTCCTAATAATAAAATCTCAGTCGACTTTTGGCTGACTTCTTCGGGCAACCCGGTTTATTCTGTTTACTATTCAGGTTCTACTATTCTGAAGGAATCAAAATTAGGTATTGTCAGAAGTGATGAAGATTTTTCCACCAGACTATCTCTTGATTCTGTTTCAAATGTAAGTGTCGTTTCCGACAATTACAGGCTGCTGCACGGTAAACGATTGAAATGCAGCTACATCGGTAATAAGCAAGTTTTTTATTTGAGAAACATAAATTCAAAAATATTAGAAATAATTTTCCAGGTATCGAACGATGGTGTCGGGTTCAGGTATTATTTTCGGGGAAAAGCTGATACAACGTTAAAGATTTACAAAGAATTGACATCGTATCACTTTGATCTTTCTGCAAAAGCTTTTCTTCAGCCTTGCGCCGATGCACGTATGGGATGGAGTTATGCTTCACCTTCTTATGAAGAATATTATAAAATGGATATACCGGTTGGAACAGTTTCACCTAATCAGGCAGGATGGGTTATGCCGGCTCTCTTCCATTCAGGTGAATATTGGATTTCAATTACAGAAACTGCCCTGGACACGAATTATTGCGGATCCCGTTTAAGCCAGTTCTCTCCTGATGGTGAATATTCCGTACAATTTCCGGAACCTCAGGAGTGCCGAGAAGGTGAACCGGTTTTACCCGAATCTGTTCTACCATGGTATACTCCCTGGCGCGTTATCGCAATTGCAGATAATCTCGGAGGTCTTGTTGAATCTACTTTGGAAACCGATTTAGCAGCTCCGGCTAAATATGATGTTTCTTCATGGTTAAAACCAGGGATTGCATCATGGAGCTGGGTTATTTTAAAGGATGATTCAACCATTTATGATGTTCAAAAAAGATATATAGATTTTGCTGCTTCAATGAATTGGAGTTATTGTCTTATCGATGCTCTCTGGGATACTCAAATTGGTTACGAAAAAATTAAACAGCTTGCTGATTATGCTAAAACTAAAAACATAAAAATTTTATTGTGGTACAATTCGGCAGGCGATTGGAATACTACTCCTCAAACACCCCGCGGCAAATTAGTTACAAGAGAATCAAGATTAGCCGAGTTTCAGAAGTTAAAAGATATGGGGATAAGCGGTGTAAAAGTCGATTTTTTCGGGGGCGACGGGGAATCAATGATTAAATACTATATAGATATATTAAAAGATGCTGCAAATTATAAGCTTGCTGTAAACTTTCACGGCTGTACTTTTCCAAGAAGCTGGTATAGAACCTACCCTAATCTGGTAAGCATGGAAGCAATCAGAGGAGAAGAATATGTAACTTTCGGACAGTACTTTGCCGATAATCAGCCTTCACATTGTGCAGTAATCCCCTTTACAAGAAACCTTTTTGATCCGATGGATTTTACTCCGGTTAACTTCTCCGGCATTCCGCAGATAAAACGCCGAACTACAGACGGTTTTGAAATAGCTTTGTCGGTTATATTTACTTCGGGAATTCAGCATATTGCTGAAACACCGGCCGGTATGGCTGAACAAAAAGATTTTGTAAGAGATTATATGAGCTCATTACCAGATACCTGGGATGATGTAAAATTTATTGACGGCTACCCGGGCAAATATGTTGTACTTGCAAGGAAAAAGGGAGACAGATGGTACATTGCAGGTATTAATGGAGAAAATAGTTCCCGCACAATTACTTTAAATGTTCCTTTCATTAGTAATAAGGCAAAAGGGTTCATTATCACCGACTCCGGTGATGCAAAAAACTTTATTAAGAGAGATATAGATTTTTCAAATCCTGTCAATATTACTATTCATCCATATGGCGGCTTTGTTATAAAGGCTATTTTAAACAGAGAATAATCTAACAATTATGATAATGATGATTCCGGTTCCTGCGACAAAGATCTAAATTCTGTCAAAGTTTCAATCGAATGGTTGAATGAGTAAATTGAAAAAGGCACTTAACCAACAAAAAGTACATTCACATATTATGAAAGGATCGCTATGAAATATTTCTTTTATCTTTGTTTAGTAATTTTTTTTACAATGAATATTGCTCATGCCCAGGGTATTGATGGGAAATGGACAGGTGAAATGCAAAGTCCAAATGGACCTATGGACTTAACATTTAATTTCCATGTTACCGGAGATAGTTTGACCGGCGGCGTCGAAAGTCAAATGGGAGAAATTCCAATTAGTAACGGGAAGGTTAATGATTCAACATTTTCCTTCGATGTAAGCTTCAACGGTATGACGATTCAACATCAGTGCGTTGTTAAAAGTGATTCAACGATATCTATGAAGGTAGCAGGAATGCAAGACGAAGAGAATGAAATTATCCTGAAACGGCTGCCTGAATCAAAAGATGAATCGAAGTAGAAAATCTTTTGCACATAGTAAGAAGCTTTTTGTACGATGTTTTTAATTGAAAGTTCAGCTGGAAAACTAGGAAACAAGGTTAGTCAATTTGTCTCCTGATGCATCCAGCTTTTCTATAAAGCCAGAGGTAAATGGCTATAGTTACCTGAGCTTATGAAGAATAGTATCAGTGAAAACTACAATCATATAAAACTCAAATTTATCCGGATAAAATATTTATTTGGCTTTTGATATAGGAGATATTTAATGACGTTCATAAAATCCTGGACACTTTTACTATATCTTTCAGTATCTACAATATTTGCACAGCAAGCGGATCGAATGGACCTTGGAAAATTACAAACCGGAGCAGCGGTCTCATTCCTGCGCGGTATAGAAGGTAAATGGGGAATGGAAATCTCTGGGAATATAGTTCCGCACCTTGCCCAAAAGAAGCCGGTCAGTCTCGAGATCTTCCAGATCGAAAATAAAATTCTTGAACTTAATTCCGGATATAATAGTATCCAGAAATCAGATTCGGGTATCTATGCCTATGCTGAAATACCATACAGAAAAAATGTTATTTTTAAGGTGCATGATGTTTGGAGCCTCAGTGGAACGGTCCTTTCAATCCGCAGAAAAGTGGAAGTGGCTGGGAATGCTCCGGGCGGATTCAGTTCATCTATTGTGCTTACAGTTGATTCTTCTATACACTGGAGTGATATGAAATGTCTTATTCCCGGTGCTTTATATGGTGATCCATCTTATAACGGCGACCGCTCTATCGGCGGCAAACTGAATTATACGGCACATCGATTACTTATACGTGAAGATATGCTTTCCGCACCGCTGGCGGCTCTTTCGTTCAGCAATGGTGCTTCGGTGGCAATGCTTGATCCCTCGCCTAACTGCGAATCTACGGTTGAAGAGACCAAACTTTCTAAAGATGTAATGACTGATTCAAGATTTCAATTCGGAGCATATGGCATATGGCAGAGCGGTAACAAGCCCATCGAATTTGGTTTCCAGTTTCCCGGAACTATTAGCATGTACGCATTCGGTCCTAATGCACCGGCAGACCCAAGATGGATTAGGCGATATCATCCAATTACCTCGGGAGTTGCTCACAGCTATGAAGTGAATTTTAGATTTGGATTCAATGAATCATTTAGAGAAGTAACAAGAAATTCATGGCGATGGGCTTGGAGTACATTGAAGCCTGCAGTCACTCCTATTAATGTGGAAATGATGCGCCGTGTTCTGATTGACCACCTGGCTGCTCAAGCTAAATCAATTGATGGGCGCACAGGGATTCCTTTTGCAATCGCAACTTATGATACGATTCACCTTCAATGGAATTGGACGATGACAGCGATGGGCTTTGTAAGCAAGAACATTGAATGCGCAGACCAGCTGTTGCGTGAAGGAGATCGCGATACTTCAGAGCGCGGGCAAAAAATGCGTACAATTGGTCTATCAATAATTTCCTCTATGATTAATGCTCTTTCATCTATTCCGCTTCAGGCAACAGGTTATGATCTGGCTACAGGAAAACCATGGATCGACCATATCTGGCTCGCTCCATGGCTGCGAAACGCAGCAGAAGATATGCGTGTACTTTTGAGGGCCTATAGACGGGAACGATCACTCGGCCGTAATCATCCAGAATGGTTCAGCTGGGTCAAATCCTACGTGGATTGGCTTTTAAAGCAGCAAAGGAAAGATGGATCTTTTCCCAGGCGGTGGAAATCCGGGAGCAGCGAGGTTGCTGAAACTACCGGAACTGCAAGCTACTGTCCCGTACCGCTGCTCGTCCTGATGACCGGGGAAACAGGCGATCCTAAGTATAAACAATCGGCAATCAGTGCAGCGGAATATGTTTGGGAAAATTGGGGTAAACGGGGGTTCTATGTCGGTGCTACCAGCGATAATCCGAACATTACAGATAAAGAAGCAGGTATGTTAAGCATTGAAGCTTTCCTGAGCCTTTATGAATCAACAAAGGAATCCAAATGGCTTGAACGTGCAAAGGCGGCAGCAGATTATACTGAAAGCTGGATATGGATATGGAATCTTCCGATGCCGATTGATGCGGACAATGCACATCTTCACTGGAAAAAAGGTGTGCCGACCATAGGATTGCAGGGTATATCGGCCCGCGGTCCGGGCGGCGCAGATGAATACCTTGACTGGTCTGTAGCTTCTTATGCCAGGCTGTACAACTACACGAAGGACCGGCATTATCTCGATGTCGCACGGATTCTGCTGCATGATACCAAATCGATGGTTGCTATACCCGGACGCCTGTATGACATGAAAGGTATTGGATGGCAGCAGGAACATTGGGGATTGGGGCCAAACAGTAACGGGCGCGGTGTCGGTTCGCATCGCTTCTGGCTCCCCTGGGTTTCAGCCAATCATTTGTACAGCATCACAGGTTTGGAAGAATATGATCCATCTCTGTATCATCAATTATCTCAGGGAAATTGAAAGCAGATTATGGATCAATGGGAGCAGCTTAACTTCGCCGTGGAATTAACCCGTTTTTTTTTAAGGATTAATAACGCTCAAAAAGCAGGGCAGAATTTCAAATGAATTTGACATTTAATCAACTAATTAATAAAAACTTAGCCATAATGAATTATGAAAAAAAATGTTAATATTTCTTCCATTTTCTTTTTGGTTTTAATATTTGTGGTTTTCAATTCTTTACAAACTATCACACCCCAGAGTAATGTTAAAAAACCTATTGTGCCAGGTGAACAGGCTCCGCCTGCCGACCCAGGGCAGAAGAATTTCGGGGGGCCCCGCCCAGGCTCCGGCGGACAAAGACCGGTAATTCGACAACCGCGACCAGAACCAAAAATCCAAACAGTTTCTCTGGATGAGATTTCAATGAGCGATCCCTATATCTATCCAGATGAAAAGTCTCATACTTATTATCTGACAGGCACTGGCGGCCGGCTCTATAAAAGTAAAGACCTTAAGATGTGGACCGGTCCTTACCCAATAATTGACCTTAAGGGAACGTGGATGGATGGACTTTTCGTAGCAGCAGCCGAGATTCACCATATAGGGAATAAATATTATTACGCCGGCACCTGGAGCGACCATAGTACATTGATCGAAGCAGTTCCTCGCCGCTACAATGTACCGCGTAACCAGACTCAGCTTTTAGCAGCTGATTCACCCGAGGGACCTTTCAAGCCACTGGTTGCCGATCATGAATTCTGCCTCGGTCCGGAAGATTGGGATATTATCGATGGTACACTCTATGAAGAAAATGATACAACATATTTAGTATTTGTTCATGAATGGACCCAGCTAATCGATGGAACTATGGCTTACATGCCACTTTCAAAAGATTTAACCCATCGGACTGCTGAGCCAACAACTATTTTCAGGGCCAGTGAGGCAGCATGGTCAAAAGAGATGAACAGCATCGGTGAAGCCACCTTTGGCATGAAAATGCCCGGATGGGTTACCGACGGTCCGGAAATGTTCCATACAAAGACCGGAAAGCTCGGCATGCTCTGGTCAAGCTGGGGCGAGCACCGTTATACACAAGGCGTAGCTTACTCTAAATCTGGAAGCATTAAAGGTCCGTGGCTGCAGGAAAAGGAAGCGTTTAAAGGAGATAATTCCGGTCATGGAAT
Organism: uncultured Bacteroidota bacterium; assembly: GCA_963782475.1. Taxonomy (GTDB): domain Bacteria; phylum Bacteroidota; class Ignavibacteria; order Ignavibacteriales; family Ignavibacteriaceae; genus CAVQBP01. The sequence continues at coordinate 635,141 of CAWAJW010000015.1, read as the reverse complement.
GTTGTTTACTACTTTCGAAGGCAAACGTTTATTTATTCTTCACCATGCCGAAGAGAAAGGACCCCGTAAACCGCAAATTTATGAGATAGATGATTCAGGTGATAAGCTTATACTTGGAAAGAGATATAATCCGTAATCTTTTAATATAATATTAATACAAAAGGATTTGCTGTGTGGATAAAATGCCCTATCTTTTTTAGTTCCTCATTATTCGATGACAATATCCCTCTGCATTTAGATTTTTCTGCCTATAATAAAATTTCAGAGCCGGAGAGCTTTAAGATTTATCCCGAGCTTGATCACCATAAAGATAAAGCTCATGGTGTACAGATGCAATTTCTAAAAAGAGAATTAGGTTTTTAAAATGAAAAAAGAGAGTAAAGGAATCAGCCGGCGGCGTTTCGTGAAAATAGCTGGAATTTCCGCTTTGGGAGTATCTTCCTTAGGGTATATTAATTTCAAATCAAAAGGAGTTTCCATAGTTATTGATCCCGCCGATCGTACTGCAGGCGTGCCACCGGTGCAATGGGCCGTAAAAGAATTGGAGAAATCATTAGCTATGGGAGGAATAAATGTTTACCGATGCGATAAGATTTCCAAGGCAAGGGATGGTGATTTATGCATTGTTGCAGCAGGTTCTGATTCTGCCATCGCCTATCATTTACTTAAAGATATAGATGAAAAAATTCCATCTGTAGATGAAGCGCTTGGTTTGGTACCGGTAAAATCAAACGGTAAGGAGATTTTATTGGCCGGCGGGTATGATGTACGGGGTCTTGTTTATGCCCTGCTCGAGCTTGCGGACAGGGTGCAACATTCGGATGAACCTATTAATTCTATGGAAATTCAAAAGCCTGTAATTGAACAGCCTGCCAATATTATCCGCAGCGTTACCAGACTTTTCGTAAGCGAAATTGAAGATAAACCCTGGTACTACGACAGTGAGATGTGGGAGCAATATTTAACTATGTTAACTACTCAACGCTTTAACCGTTTTAATCTAAGCTTTGGGATCGGCTATGACTTTCTTGAGAATGTAACTGATGCATATTTCCTTTTTGCATATCCATTCTTTCTATCTGTTCCGGGATATAATGTTAGAGTGCCGCAGCTGCCTGATTCAGAGCGCGATAAAAATCTGAGAATGTTGAAATTTATAAGTGAGCAGACTACAGCAAGGGGTATTCAGTTTCAGCTGGGGATCTGGATGCACGGATATAAATGGATCAATAGCCCCGATGCAAACTATACCATTGAGGGGCTGACACCCGAAACCCATGGTCCATATTGCAGGGATGCACTTAAAAAACTTTTAAAAGAATGCCCCGACATCAGCGGAATAACATTCCGGATCCATGGAGAGAGCGGCGTAAAAGAAGGGAACTACAATTTTTGGAAAACAGTATTTGATGGTATAACTGCTTGCGGCCGCAAAGTTGAAATAGATATGCATGCAAAGGGAATAAGCCAGGAAATGATCGATACGGCAGTAGTCACCGGGATGCCCGTCAATGTCTCTCCAAAGTTCTGGGCAGAGCATCTTGGTTTGCCTTATCATCAGGCTGACATTCGAGAGTTCGAAATTCCGAAACAGGATCAAAAAGCAGAAGGGCTGTTGAACTTAAGTGCGGGATCCCGCAGTTTTACCCGATATGGATATGCTGATCTTCTTAAAGAAAACCGGCGTTATGGTGTTCTTCACAGAATCTGGCCGGGTACACAGCGTCTATTGCTTTGGGGCAATCCGGAAATGAGCTCCGCGTACTCAAAGGTCTTCAGCTTCTGCGGCAGCGTCGGGGTTGAACTAATGGAACCCCTTTCGTTCAAAGGCCGGCGGGGATCCGGAATTGCAGGGGGCCGCTGCGCATATTTAGATGAATCCCTAAAACCCAAATGGGATTGGGAAAAATATCTTTACAGCTACAGAGTTTTCGGCAGAATGGCTTATAATCCGGATACTAAACCCGATGTTTGGCAGCGATATCTGGTTAAGCAGTTTGGTATAGGTGCCGAGGAGATTGAATTAGCCCTGGATAATGCATTTCCAATACTTCCGATTGTGCTGACTGTCCACGGAGTATCGGCTGCGAACAATCTTTATTGGCCTGAGATTTACACAAACTTGTCAATAGCTGATCCGAATAACAAAAATCCGTTTTTTGATACTCCCTCCCCCAAAGTATTCGGTAATGTCAGCCCGATGGATCCTCAATTGTTCATGCGGATCAACGATTTTGCTGATGAATTGTTAAAAGGTGAACGAAGCGGCAAATATTCCCCTATTGAATATGCACAATGGATAGAGGATTTTGCCGACGAGGCGAATAAACATCTTACAGCGGCAAAAGCTAAATCAAAAGGGAAACAAAAACCTGAATTCCGCCGGATGACTGTTGATGTATCTATAGCCGCCAGCTTAGGCCGGTTTTTTGGAGCCAAATTCAGATCCGGAGTTCTCTTCGGAATATTCAAACAAAGTGGCGATCGTACTGCACTGGAATTGTCAATAAAAACTTATCATAAAGCAAGGAACTTCTGGATAGAACTTGCAGATACTGCCAAGGATATCTATAAACATGATATTACTGTAGGAGAGATGGATGTGATCCGGGGTCACTGGCTTGACCGACTGCCGGCAATAGATGAGGATATCGATTTTATGAGTAAAATATTGAGGCAGACTCCAGCTGCCGATGTTGATCAGAAAGATAATATAAAATTGGCTATAAAGGAATCTATGGGACGGCCTAAGCGGGACTCTGCAGTCTGTCATCATAGCCAGCCAAAACATTTTAAATCAGGAGAACCCGTGGAGCTGGAAATAGCAGTTGAGAAAGATATCAAAACAGTAAAGTTATATTACCGCCATGTAAATCAAGCTGAGAGATTTAAAGCAATTGCAATGAGCCACATCGGCGAATACTGGCGGGCTAAAATACCGGGCGAATATACGGATACATTATATGCACTGCAATATTATTTTGAACTTATAGAAAAACCTGATAATGCATGGCTGTACCCGGGTTTCTCAGCAAGTTTAATGAATCAGCCCTATTTTGTTGTAAGAAAATCATAATATGTTCATGTTAAAATTTTACAAAAATAATTACGGTGATGAATTTGAATTTAGATATAATATTATGCATATTCATGATTTGATAGGTTTATCTTTTATATCAGGCTGCATTAGCGTTGGTTGAAAATAACCATAATAAAAATAAACTTTTATAATTTGGTTGGTACAAATGGACAGGGTAAAAGTAACCATAGAAGAGATTGCAAAAAGAGCAGGTGTCTCGGAAGGAACTGTTTCAGCGGTTCTAAATGAAAAAAATAATGTAAAGCCATCTACTAAAGAAAACATTCTGCAAGTTATGAAAGCTTTAAATTACCGTCCAAAGGGCGTGGCTAGAAATCTGAAAAACGGTAATGTTGAGAAAAGTATCGGTATTATCATTAAAGAACTAAATTATTCTTTTTATACTAATATTGCAGAAGGCGCAAAGGAATATGCCAGATCAAGAGGTTATTCCCTAATAGTAGCAAGCTCTGACTATGATCTTGAAAATGAAAAAAAATTTACAAACTTATTCTCAGCAAAAGATATAAGAGGGGCAATAATAACACCGATGGTGGAAGGCAATTCAGAAATTGAACATCTATTAAAATTGAAAATGCTGAATTATCCGTTCGTTTTATTGGCAGATGTAAAAGGCATAACTGCAAATGTTGTAGAGATAGACAATAAAAGGGCAATCAAGAGAGCAGTGGAATATTTAATAAACAACGGTCATAAAAAAATTGTCCATTTTACCGGTCCTCCGGAATCGGCTCACACCAAAGAAAGGATTGATGGATTCCGTAATGCGTTTAGCGGAAGCGCTCTGGTTTTTCATAAAGAAATGATTATTCCTATAGGATCTCATAATGAAGTGAGTTATAAAAAGACTATAAATTATTTTAGAAGCATGAAACGAAAGGATTATCCTACAGCTATTGTTTGCTTTAACGATTTACAGGCACTTGCTGTTATGAATGCTCTAAGAGACCTGGATATAAAAGTTCCTAAAGATATTTCCATTATTGGAAATGATGATATTCATTATGTTGAAATGTATTCTGTGCCACTTACAACAATTAAATCTCCCCAAAGAGTAATTGGCCGAAAAGCTGCCGAAATATTAATTAAAAATATTGAATCATCAGCTTCCGTTCCAATCGAACGGATAGTTTTGGATACTGAATTAATAATAAGAAAATCGACAAGAAGGCTGAGAATATAATAATTTTTCATTCACTTTTTTATAAATTCAGCTTATCCGATTCTTTCCTTATTTTCAGTTCTTATTAAATTATAAATTTCATTACCAAGTTTGTTGATGAAAGAATTGCTGGTTTGTTCATTTCGGATTTAAATGATAATTATCCCGAATCCCTAAGTATAGATAAAAAAAGCCTGGAGTTTCAATTCCGGGCTTTTATATATTTCTGTAAATTTTATTTATTGTATCTCTCTATCTCCATTTAAATGCACTCCCCTTATATTCGGGAGCGGCGGTCATAGTGCACGCTGCGTTATTTCCATTTACATTAAATACCATAAATTTTGGAACTTTAGCAGAATAGGGAGTCCAGAGACCTTTTTCCGTACCATTCGGATTGCCGAATTTGGCAAAATTGGTCCAGTAATCAACCATTTGGTTGCTCAATGCTTTATCGCCAGCTGTAAATGGTCGCCAGCTGTGTGAAAATGAATGGAATATATACCACAAATCCGAGGAGTGGAAAGCCCCGCTTGAATCACCCGGCAATTGACGTGCAAACAAATAGGCAAAAGCGGGCTTGCTGCTTTTTTCGGCACGAAGAGCACAAAAATCTTCAACAGCTTTTGTCATATCAAATAAATCATTGGCGGTATATCCAAACATATAAGGGATATCTGCAATTTTTCCGGCTTTTGCTTCTTCACTGAAAGTCCCTTCCGAGAGATAATTGTCGATAACAGGGCCCCAAAACATTCGCTTTTTAGTTGCAGCTGAGTATTCCTTTGACATTTGCAGAAGTGTATCAAAAGAAAGTGCGCGCATTTCCTTTAAGGAGCTTATCTTAAAATAGTCCATCATTTCTTTGTTTGCCAATTGTGCAGTATCGAGATTACTATTCCCCAGGCTAAAGTTGCTCAAACCGCCGCCGCTCATGCTTATCGCATGGCTTACCAAATTTTTAGATAGCGGTGAAGCGGATAATATTTGAACACTGCCGGCGCCTGCACTTTGACCGAATATAGTTATGTTGTTGGGATCTCCCCCAAACTGTTCGATATTATTATGGATCCATTTAAGTGCTGCAACTTGATCCAGCAATCCATAATTACCTGATACACCGTGAGGGCTTTCGGCTGACAAAAGCGGGTGCGAGAAGAAACCAATAATGCCGAGGCGGTAAGTTACAGATACTAAAATTACACCATGTGAAGCCCAATCTTCGCCGCCGTCCATTTCGGGTTCGAAGGCGAATCCTTCTCGATAGCCGCCGCCGTGTATCCACATAGCAACAGGGAGTTTCTTATCCGTTTGACCTGAAGCGGGAGTCCAGATATTCAAATAGAGACAATCCTCACTGAATGGAACAGAGCCGCTTGCCCGCCATTCCTTTCCGTAAAAACTATTGGGATCCCAGGTCACCTGCTCTGCAGCATCACCATATTTATCTGCTACTTTTACCCCTTCCCAGGAAATAACAGGCTGCGGCTCCTTCCAGCGTAAATTACCAACCGGTGGCGCTGCAAATGGAATCCCCTTATATGCAATAACACCATTTGTCGGTGTCTGCACACCGACTACCTGTCCCCCTTCAATAGTCAACACAGGATTTGATCCCTTATCTTTGGATAAGCTCAATACCGATAACATGCATATCAAAAGAAAGAAAGATAAAATTTTCATAAGATAACCAAGTTTTTGATTAATGAAATAACAAGATAATTATTATAAGTAAATATAATAATATAGCTCTATAAATATTGCCTGAGTAAAGTACATTTCAGATTATTCATTAACTGAAGCTGAATTTTCATGATTCTAATTCTTTAATAAAGAATATAAGAGGACGCACAGGAAATGATCTGTGCGTCTCATTCTACTAATATTTTGTTATTCATTGAAGTATATTCTTCTATTTAATTGCCGGTCAATTGATCTGGCTTCTTCAAGGCGTTCTAAAGTTCCATCGCGAATTATCGCTTTTGGGATCGAACTTAGCCAGCGTAGGCGTGCAGTCACCAATCGCTGTCAGAACCATGGGTTCTGTAGAGTTGGATTCAGTCTTGGGCATAATGCGAAAAGTACCATCGGTCAATTGGTCGATGCGCCATAATTGTTCCGGACTTCCTGTAAATGCAGGCAGTGTCACAACTTCTGAGTCTGCGGTTGCAGCTAAAACACGGTCTGTTCCTTCTATACTTATTTTAAAATAGGGGGATCCGGGATAACCGCCAACGCTATCGACAGGTGTGACTGTCCATTTCTGATGCGGACGGAACATGTAATCTCCCATACGAACATCGATATTACCAGCCGGCCAATCTTTTGAATCTTCGGCGAGGGTCTGTGGCGGTACAGGTTTTACAGGTTCGTTATCTTCACGTCTAAAAAAACGCATTCCGCCAGGCATTCGTACAAAATCTACAACCAATTCCAAAGCGTAACCGCTCCGTTCAGATTGAATTTCATAAGTCCCTTCTTTGAAATTATCGCCGGCCGCAGGCCATCCGTTCTTCCAGAGCAGAGGACGTATGGCTAGAACACTCCGTCCGCCTTGTTCCAGATCTGCTTCAAAATGGCATGAAAATTTTTGAACTCCATCTCCTAAATCGAGCAGCCCGAAATGTCCGGCGCCGGCAACATGACCACTGGCGCCGACAAAAAATTTACCGCCTCCTTTAAGCATGTCCCTTCCCATATTGTCAAGGTACGGACCCGTTACTTTCTTAGAGCGTCCAACACGAATATTATAAGTGGAATTGGCCCCATCGCAGCATGTGCCATGGGTACCAAGCAAATAATACCATCCGTCCCGATACATCATTGCGGTGGCTTCGCAGTCAATAGCGATATTTTTCGGTTCATTGCCCGCGATACGTTTTCCCGTCTTGGGATCGAGTTCAACAATCCGGATGAAGCCGAAATAAGTTCCGTAAGTTAGCCATAGTCTGCCATCAGTCGGATCAAGAAGGAATGCCGGATCGATTGCATCGCAGTCTTCAATACCATTAGATGAAGCAACAATTGTTTCATCTTTAAATCCGAAGTCGGGGGAATTAGGATCAAGCGTCTTGGTCCACATAACATAGATATTGCTGGCGTGTCCACCTGCCAACCCTCCACCCCCCTTTGCATAAGTCATATAGTATCGATCCCCTATATGAATGACGTCTGGTGCTACTCCGCCTCCCGGACGCACAGCACCGCTATGCCAAATCCATCCGTCGTCGGAGATCAAACCGCCGCCGCCGGTGCCGAAAGTATAAAACTTGCCGCCGCACTCCATAATAGTTGAAGGGTCGTGTATATAAGGCTTACCGGCCTGAGCAAACACCGGATTAGACAAAAAGATATAAAGAAAGGCGCAAACCGCCGCTGTAAGAATACGGAATTTCATATAACCTCCAGAGACAAAGGATTAAAATCATAAATTAGATAACTCATTAATTTCCGGTTTTTTCAAAGCTCATGGTGAGATCTTTGATCGGTTGATCATTCTCATCAATGAAGCGGACGCAGAAATCACTCATACCAGGACCATTGATTACGGCACCCCAAATAATGTTCCGGCCCTTATTAAGCGTGAGACGTTTTGAAACGCAGTCGTCCATAACCATGCGCCGATCTCCTGAGAGAATTACGGCTTCTTTACCATTGAGCCACCACATGGATGCAGAATTAGAACCGACAGCCAGGCGAACATTTTTCAGCTCTTTTGGACTATTAACAATAGTTACAGCCCAGAAAAGGACACCGTAAATTTGCTTATTCAGTCCATATGCAAACCTAAAGAGCTTAATATTGAAGTTGGTTGCGTCCAGAGCATGCCACATGAGTTCCTTGCCTGCGACCGTCACCTTCTCGTTGTTTTGCGGAATCATGGTAAATTGGCCGGGAAAATACAAGGTATCAAAGGCCTTACGAATGTAGCTGTCAGTAAACACAGTGTTGCTGCGGTTCGGCTTATTAATCGGCTCGAGAAGGAGCCATCGCTGGAGAAACCCTTCGGCGTCCGGTGCTTTCGGGTCTGATTCTGCGGGTATGAAATAAGGGATGAGGCTGCGTGTGGTATCGTCAGACTTGGTGCCCTTAGCAGCATCGTTCAACTTAGCAGAGCTGCCTATAATTGTCAATACAACCAGGATGCCGAATACCGGCATTACAATATTGCGTAATAAGTTCATGATATTTCCTTCATAGAATTTTAAATTCCTATATGTGGAATGAAAACGAATCTCTCCTTAAAGGTATGAATTATATATATTTTGCGCTGCATTGTCAAGTTAGTCTTTTTCAAAACATGTTTGAAAACTTTGAAATAATTATTAATTCAAGTTACGCAGAAAATTTTTAATCTTCCTGTTATTCTTAATCCTACATGATTTTTATTAAGATTATGAGTAAGATTAGGATTAAGAGCAATGCGTAACATAACTTATTAATTTTGCGTGCTATATAATTTGTTTAACCCAATCCATCGGATTTTGATTTCCAAGCTTCATATGAATTTCCACCGGTTTTTTCTCCGGTAAATGTATACCGCAGTTTATGTCACCTTTTTTGAATGTTGATGCTAAAACTCCGCCCGGTGCGGATATATTTTCAATTCCATACCGTGCAATCAAATTAATCTCCTGCTTACGTACTGAAGTAATAGTTATATCCACTATCCGAGCTTCTATATCCCATGTTAATTTATTTATCCTTGCGAATGTATGAACAAGCATTCCATTGATCGAACCTTTCATCAGCGAGGGTGGAAGAGCTGGAAGCACTTCAATGACCCCGGGGCGTGCGTAGAGAAGCATCTCCATCATGATAGCAGGAACCCCGCCCTGTGCATCCGGCATAGGCCATGCATAAGGATCATGAGAGCTCCTGAGTGTCGTTGCGAAGTAGCCCTGTTCAATCAATTGCCGCAATTCGGTTTCAACCATGTAACAGTCTTTGAGCCGCGCTCCAATTAAAGCCCGATGGCATCTGCCATGAGCGGCAAGTCTCTCTGGTACACGTCTCCTGTCAGCCATCATGGCTCCAAAAGCCAATTCAGGTGTGCTGTCAGGCTCTATCTCGTCCCCCGGCCAGGCGCCGTACAGATGAGATAGATGTCGATGGACATACCGTTCATCTAATGTAGGCCAGGACCACTCCTTCAAAGTGCCGTCCGGCTCAAGCAGGTAAGACGGAAGCTTCGCTAACATAGCCTTCCATTTAGACACGCCGTCGGCTTCGATATCTAAGGTCTCACAAGCTTCAATCAAATTAGTCAGCACTTCTCTGCATACTGCAATATCCATAGAGGCATTGATCACCAGCATGCTCGATGGATTCAAATTCCCGGGATTGTTTTCCGGCGAGAAGGATGGTACAAAAATGTAATTCCCATCTTTGTCGGTAACCGTCAGAAAATCTTCATAAAACAACGCCAGCTCTCTATAAGCAGGCACCAAACGATTGCGGAGAAATTCCAGGTCACCGGTTACCAGGAAATGATCCCAGAACGGTCGTAAGCACCAGCCTCCGGCGGAAATCCAGTAGGGATGAGGCCACATCTCTCCTGAATTAGAAGCGCTTGAGTAATGGAAGGTGACGCCCATTCCTTTGTCCGGCCATAGATTATAATGTGTGCCGCGCATTCCAAAAATGTTTTTTGCATTAACCCTGAAGTCCGGGGCCAGGCTCTCCATCCAATTGAAATAGGCATCCATGCCTTCACGGTGATCCCCCTGCACACCGGGTGCTATCTGAAGATTAATATTAGCATTGACCTCTGCCGACATTGAGCAATATTTACCGCTTGTGAGGATAAACCAGTACCGCCCCATTTCAAATATCTTTTCGAGCAATCCCGGTGAGAAGTCCGGTCGCGACCTCTGATCGGCGAAAAGTTCTTCCGTAGACATTCCATATTGGTGAGCGCCGCCGAAATCTACGGTGACCCGGTTGAACATCTCCGCCTGAACTTTATTATGACGCTCCACCATAGCCTGATAGTCCGGGGTTAATCCTTCAACCGATCGATACAGAGCTTCCACCTTATCCTCGCTGTAGTCGGCAAACCATTCAATGCGGGTAATCAGCATCATTGAAGATGCGTTCTCAATAACCAGAGTTTCCTTATCCATCCGGGCAGAGCCGCCGTTTCGAACCACCCTGACAACCCCGGCGTAGCCGCTGTTGTCCGTCGAAGGATCCAATCGGCATTTGTAAATCAGCCATTGCTCATTATAATCATGGTGAATTTCACTTTCACCGCTATCAGTCAATTTGTTCTTTAACTGATGGAATGCAGCATTGGGACGCATTCTTCTTATAGAATCCGATAGTGTAATTCGTGCATTCACCGACTCTCCTTTAGGAGGCGCAAGTAATTGTACTACAACATTGTCAGGCCTTGATGTAAAAGTTTGGCGAATCCAACTTCCCTGTTTATCATCCCAATGAACATTTACTTCACTGTTCTCGAAATTGACAGTACGGAGATAGTTTTTAGCAAATGAAGTTTTTGCTAAATCGAGACGCATTAAGAATGCCGGGATCGTGGGATGCGGCCATGTATTCAGCTTAATTGGGCCCTTCTCCATTTCCTTAAAAGCGAATTCAACTGCTTCCTGGTATTTCCCGTCCATTACCATTTGCCGCACTTTGGGAAATATGTCCGCGACTTTTGGTGCTTCAAGAGGTCTCCTCCACGGCATAAGCAGACTTTCATGATGGAAGAGAATTTGTTCCGAGTAGGGATCTCCCATCAGTTCAATATTCATCGCACCATTGCCGGAGGTTACACCTTCGCTGGTTGTCTTGCCGGGGATGATGCTGCAGAAGCCGTGCTGCGGTACAATTTTCCGCTTTAGCCGTTCTTCCAAAGGCATGGGTGAGATCCGGACATCAGGAGTCAGCTTTGATTCCCTGAATACAGGCATTTTAGACAAATATTTTTTCCCCCGTACACGGCGGAGATAATTCGCAGGACGAATATTCTCCCCTTTTGCCCGCTTGGTGTTTAGTATACGGGATGCTTTTTGAAAACTCATCCCTCTGGTGGTAAGGGGTGAAAAAAGCTGCATTGAACTTATGAATCCGGCGGCAAACAAACTGCTTTTTATGAAATTTCTACGTTTCATAAATTTTTCCTCTGGTATTACTAAAGTAGTTAATATTCTATGATATAGCTTAATGAAAGCTTTTAATAATATAAATTTACAAATGAAAACAATTCAAAAAAACTTATGACAATAATGAATTTTTAAATAAAGGATTCTTAAAACAAATCATTATAACTTTAAGAAAATATGGAGGTATAGAAACTTGATTCAACTAAATCAGCTATAAATAAATTTTCCTAAACCAATTAAAACAAATTCAGGAGCATAAATATTTCTCTATTCAATTAAGGAATGAAAAATATTTTTCCGGTTTTTTCTTTTTAAATAAAATTTGATTTTGTATTTTTCATTGTATATCATTTCGCATTTAGTTCCCATATAGTAAAGGAGTTCATGTAAAAAATGAAAATAAAATTTATCGGAATCTTTTTATTAATCCTTGGTATTCTTACCTTTATGGCTTTTTTGCCAGGAAGTAATAAGGTTAAAAAGCCTATTTATCTTAACACAGCTTATTCCTTCAGGGAAAGAGCTGCGGATCTTGTTTCGAGGATGACTCCAGAAGAAAAGCAGAGCCAATTGGGTAATACTATGCCGCCTATTCCCCGCCTGGGTATACATGCCTATGACGTTTGGGGTGAGGCTCTTCATGGAATTTTGGGTAGAAACAATAACAGCGGAATGACGGCAACATCTTTTCCAAATAGTGTTGCAGCTGGAGCAACATGGGACCCGGAATTGATAAAACAGGAGACTTCTGTTATTGGAGATGAAGCCAGAGGTTTTAACCATGATCTTATTTTTACACTCACTTATTGGTCACCTGTTGTTGAACCGGCCAGAGATCCGAGGTGGGGAAGAACAGCTGAAACTTTTGGAGAAGATCCCTTTCTTATTTCACAAATCGGGGGAGGTTTCGTTCAGGGACTAATGGGTGATGACCCGACTTATCTTAAAGCTGTACCCTGCGGAAAACATTACTTTGCTAACAATACAGAGTTTAACCGTCATACGGGAAGCGCAAATATGGATGGCAGGGATATGCATGAGTTTTACCTTCAGCCGTACAGAACACTTATTGAAAGAGATAACCTTCCTGCAATAATGACAGCTTATAGTGCTGTGAACGGCATTCCAATGTCGGCAAGTAAATTTCTTGTTGATACCGTTGCAAAAAAAACTTATGGATTGAATGGATATGTAACCGGTGACTGCGGGGCAATATCTGATATATTAAGAGGGCACAATTATGTAAAAACCAATGAAGAAGCTGCGGCATTGGGTTTGAAATCCGGAGTCGATACTGATTGCGGGAATGTTTATCAGACAAGCGCTCTGGATGCACTTAAAGAAGGATTGATTACGGAAGGTGATATGGACAGAGCATTGGTTGATATCTTCACAATAAGAATGAGATTAGGAGAATTTGATCCTCAAAGTATTGTCCCTTACGCAGGTATCAAACCCAATATAATCAATGATCCTTCTCATAATGACCTTGCAATTGAAATTGCAACTAAAACTCCTGTGCTGTTAAAAAATAATGTTGTTGCTAATACTGGGAGAAAAGCACTGCCGCTTAATGCAAACAATATTAAAAAAATAGCTGTGTTAGGGCCGCAGGCAGATCAAGTTGTATTAGGAGATTATTCCGGGGAAGCAGAACCAAAATATAAAATTACACCCCTGGCTGGTATAAAGGATTACATTATGCAGCATGGATTTAAAACAGAAGTCGTTTACAGATCAGGCGGAAATACTGAAAGAAAAAATGATTTCTTTAATATTATCGGTTTTTCAACTATAGATAAAGATGGAAAAGTAAAAGAATACGATGCTACTAAATATGATGCCGCTTCAAAAGGACTAATTACTTCGGCAAGATTCGGTCAACCTTCCGTAAGAGGAATTTTAGACGGAGACTGGACTGCTTATAATAATATTGATATTACAAATATTGATTCAATAAAATTCAAAATGAACGTAATTGTTAACGGCGGATCAATCGAGGTAAGAGCTGGCTCTGTAACGGGTAATATCCTTGCTTCACAAAAAGTGGAAGGGAATCAGCAGGGCAGATTTAGAGGTTTTGGAAGATTAGTAACTATACCGGCTAAAATTAATAATTTGGGAATTACCGGGCCGCAGACTATCGTGCTTGTTTACCATGCGCCTGAAATACCGGCTACTGATAAAGAAACACTTTCACTGGCAGCTTCTGCAGACGCTGCAATTATCTTTGTTGGTACCGATCAAACCACCGGAAGAGAAGAATCCGACAGGTTTTCTTTAGAATTGCCCGGCAACCAGTATGAACTTATTAAATCAGTAGCGGCAGTCAATCCAAATACTATTGTTGTTATGCAGACTATGGGAATGGTTGAAGTAGAACAATTCAAAAACAATCCTAATGTCCCGGGTATTATATGGACCGGATATAATGGTCAGGCACAAGGGACAGCCATGGCTAAAATATTATTTGGCGAAGTTAACCCCGGTGGAAAACTAAATGTTACATGGTATAAATCCGTAAATGATCTTCCTGAGTTTAGCGATTATACACTAAGAGGCGAATCAGGGAAAAACGGCAGAACTTATTGGTACTTCAATAAAGATGTTTCTTATGAATTCGGTTATGGTCTTTCTTATACTAATTTCAAATACAGTAATTTCTCAATCAGCAAAACCAATATCACACCGAATGATAAGATAAAAGTAAATGTTGATGTAACAAATACAGGAGATGCTGACGGAGATGAGGTTGTTCAGATTTATGTAAGAACTCCGGATGCCCCTGCATCTCTCGAAAGACCAATCAAGAGACTGAAAGGATTCAAGAGAGTAACAATTGCTGCAGGACAAACAAAAACAGTTTCTATTGATATTAATTGTTCCGATCTCTGGTTCTGGGATGCCAAAAATAACAGGTTAACTTTCGATCAGGGCAAATACATATTTGAGTTTGGTGCATCTTCCAAGGACATTAGGGGTCAGGTTGAAGCTGATATGAGTGGAACATACAATCCGGTATTAAAAACGGTTGTTGCCGAATGCGGCAAGGTTGTACTGAGACCGGGCAATACAGTAAATACAAGCGTATCAGCTTCCATGTCAGACGACAGTTTCATTGATATCAGCAAGGCAAAGGTTATGTATAAAAGTAATAATCCCTCTGTAGCGAGTGTTGATGAAAATGGAATGGTAAAAGCCAATGGTGTCGGAATCGCATTGATATTTGCAAGTGTTACAGTGAACGGGAAAACAGTATCGGGCAGTTATCCGTTGAAAGTAATGCCCGATCTAAACCCGAGAGCAATAACAGTTGACGGGATAAATATTCCAGGTTTCAATTCAGAAATTAAAGCCTACAGCTATCTTTTAAAAAACAACTCGAAAATCCCTAATGTAAAGGCGGCTGCAGAAGGAAACGAAATCACTGTAGATGTTGCACAGGCGAAAGGTATCCCTGGTACTGCTATTGTTAAGCTCATTGACAACGTTACACTTGAGAAAAATATTTATTATATAAATTTTGGTCTTAACTCTTCGAGCGATGAATTCAACGGCGTCTCCGTTGGCAAACAATGGGAATGGATTAGAGAAAACCAGGCAAACCACAGCCTTTCAAAGAAAGCCGGTTCACTTACAATAACCAGTGAAGAAGGAGATGTCTCAGAAGCCAGCAATAATGCAAAAAATATTCTGCTGCAGAATGCAAACACCGATTGGACAATCGAAACTAAACTAGTTTGTTCAAGAGTTCCTTCTCAACCTGAAAATGCCGGAATTTTGGCCTACCAGGATGATGATAATTTTGTAAAACTGATGTTTAGAGCAGCTACGAAAAGGATAAGATTTGACAGGTCAGCCGCAACTGAAATACAACCGGGTACAATAGATCTTCTAACCGAGGAAAATGGTTATTCAAAATCAATTGCCGCCTTTGACCTGACAAAAGAAATTACAGGAAGCAATGCCTTAATACTTAAGCTGGAAAAGAAAGGGAGTTCATATACAGCATCTTATTCCATAGATGGCGGAAAGTTTGATCTACTTGGAACTGCCGATAACTTGTTAAAGGATATTAAAGCAGGTTTAATTGCATGTGAGGGAGTAATAACTGCAAGCCAGAAAAACAGTTTTTGGTTTAATCCGGATACTACCAAACCGGATACGCCATTTGATGTTTCCTTTGATTATTTCCATATAACAAATAATGGGCTGAAGTAAATTCGATGGAACTATTCAGGTAAAAAAAATCCAAAGGTTCGAATAAAAAAATGCCCTGTGTATTTGACACAGGGTATTTTTATTTTAAATTCACCTTGTAAATCTTTTCGTAATTCCCCAACAACGCAAAAAATTGCCTATTTATAATTTGTATCATTTAACTTAATGAAAGAACAAATCAAATTCTACTCTTTCTTTGTGGAGCTGATAAAAGAGATCTTGTAAATTTTTATCAAACCAACTTGTCGTATTTTCAGGATTGTATGGACTTTCAAATTAAAATTTTTTTTGGATTTGGAAATTGAACAGTCATCTTAACTCTAATTTTTTTCCTAAACCAAAATTATTTACTTAAAAATTCTCCTAATATTCAAAATAATAAATTAACTTATTATTGGAAAGATTTTTACATTGGTTTCAAATAAATATTTAAATAAGAAATGTTATCATTTATCCCCAAAAAGTTATACAACTTGTACAAATTAAATTTATTTTTTAGTTATATGCAACATTTAGAAAATAATTTCCGTCTTTTGTTGCCTCAGAATTTTTCAAGCAAATTTAACTCATTTTCATATTTTGACTTAAGTTCGTTAAAAAGATTAATATTATTAACTTTTCCATATACTTTTGCAAAATTTTTAATCTCATTTCTAATTTTCCAAGATTGAGTTTTTTTATAATGTTTGCTAATTGCTTCTTTTATTGTTTCATTATAATTATTTGAAAGCATATAATAAAACATATTTTGTTTCAAATTTCTGATTGAATTACTTTTTAATATTATATCTTCTAAATTTTTATCAATTATTATTGATTCTTTTGAATTAGTAAAAATATCACGATATATTTTTTTCATTTCATTTAATTGTGGCTTTCGATTTAAAATTATTTCAGAGATATTATTTCCAAAAGTTTTTCTAATTCTATTTTTAGTTAAAAATCTATTTTCAAATCTTATTATTTCATTCTCAAGATATATTTTGGAAAGCTCTAATTCTTTTCTTTTATCATATATGCTTAATTGGTTTTGTTTATTTGAAAATAAAAAACTGTTTTGTCTTTCAGATTTTTCTTTTCTTGACAATTTAATTGTTCTTAAATAATTTTTATAAACTTGAAAACTATATTCTGTTTGTAAATTCACAAATAAATCCATTCTAATTAAATTTGCATCATCTAAGTTAGCAAGTAATCCATCATTTATTAATAATTCATATAGAAATCTAAAACTCTCTTTTATTTGATTTTCGTTTAAATATTCTAAATTTTTTTTATTAGAATTTTTTAAGTAGGAATAAAGTTTTGAAAGTGAGGTTTGCAAAATAAAATTACAATTTTTATTGTCTTTAAATTCACCATTTAGGTATTGTTTTAACCTATTTCTTTCCCAAATAAAATCGCTTTTTGGATCTTTAACAAAATCCCTTTTATATATTTTTGTTTTAAATTCTTTATATAAATAAATATTATATTTTGGCCGGACAGAAAGATTATAATATTTATTATTAATATATGCGGAAACTCCCTGATTAATAACTCCATCTTCATCAATATATAAATCAAAATTTGAGTCTTTTGAATTAAAACTTTCTTTTTTTGTTATCAAATTATTGTTTGATTTAACGATAACATCGTATAAATTTAGTCTTATAGTATCAATCATCTGGTTCGCTAAAGTGGAACAAGTACGTATTGCTATACTACGTACTTTGAGTTTATAAATTCATTTTTCCGCTTATTCAAGAGAAAAATCTATTATTCTTTTCTTGTATAACTTTTTTAACTTCAGTTACAGTTTTAACTCTGGATTCATTAATCCAATGGCTTAATTCACTCTTTTTGAAATAGAGTTTTTTCCCATTTGGTTTATAAAAGGGGATTTGATTAAGATAGACTAGATTATAAAGATAGGATTTCTTTAATCTTAGATAATTTGAGGCCTCGTTTACATCAATGAAAACTGCGGTTTCATCAATCATTATTGATTTTAATTCTAATAATAAATCATACACTTTTGTAATTGTTTTGTCGGACATTTTTTTAACTCCAATTAATTATTTTTAACAGGAGTTAATTTACTTTAAGGTATGTCTGTTTTACGGAAGGTATATTCTGTCTGTTTTACGTAAATCGTGTAAATTATTTTCGCATCTTTTTTTTATATAGTAAGAAATCTTCTATAAAACTTTTCTTGTTCCGATTCTTTATCAAATCCCATTGTTGATTTTGCTACGTGAAAGGCTATTGATCTGAATTTTCTTCTGAAGTTATCTTGTTTCGTTATAATCGTATATTTTAAATATTCTTTTCAAATGCTTCAATTTCTGCAGGGAGAAAATTTTTCCCCAAAAATTTTTTACTAAGTTCCGCATTTTTTTTAATTTTTCAATTTTTATGATTTCTATTTTTTCATCAGTATTTTTATTTAAACTAATTAATTGAAAATGAAAATGAAAAGGTGCCAAAAACTCCTGGATTATAATCCTATAAAATTCTAATCGAATTATGTCCCATATCTAAAAACAAACAAAAACATAAAGAGTGCAAGATTCCTCCGAATAAAACACCACAATAGCATTCTTTTAAATCATTAAGTTCTATATGTTTTGGGACAATGTAGTTATCCCATAGTTTTTCGAATTTCTGTTCTATAAATATTAATTATTGACTCATAATCAATCTTTCTTGCTAGATTCTATTACTTCACTACTTTGATTAAATCTTTCCAAAAAGTAAATAAAAAATTTTTTGAATTTCTCAGGTAGTGGAGCATTAAAAATTTTCTCATAATTTTCTTCATTCTTCTTTTCTTCATGTCATCTTCAATTCACATCTTTTAAACTCCTTTTTTCCCCTTCGCTTAATGCAAAGATATTCCGTGCGCAAAGAATGTCAACCCTATACAAGCGCCTCCCTGCGGTCGGCGGGGTTGACATTCTTTCCGTACTCAAAGGAAGGTTGTTTAAGCGAATGGGTAAAAATATGGTTAATAATGAGTTCTGCCATAGATTGGCCTTGGTGCTAAATCTTGGGTAATTTTGTTATTGCTTCTTCTACTGTTCTATTTATTATCTTTGCGTAAATCTCTGTCATCTTAATTGATTTATGTCCCATCATTTTACTTACTGTATAAATATCTATTCCGGAACTCAATGATAATGTTGCAAATGTATGTCTTGCAGAATGATAAGTTAAATATTTTTTAATACCTGCTTTCTTCGACCATGCTCTTAAATTTGAATTTATTATTTCAAAATCACCTAATTCAAAAACCACTTTCTCTTGGTTTATTTCATTTTTATTTACTCCCAAATATAAATATTTTAGAGCTGTTTCCGGTAATGGTAAATATTCAATCCCTTTTGTTTTTGTTTGTCTAAAAAATAATTTATCTTCTTGTATCTGTGACCAAGTCAATTTTTTTACATCCGAAATTCTTAATCCGGTAAAACAAGAAAACATAAAAGCTTTTTTTACTTCAATATTTTCCATATCTGTTGATGCTAAACTTTTTAATTCATTTTCAGTTAAATAAACTTTTTCAATATCTTCTAATCTTATCTTTACATACTTTGCAGGACTTTTTATAATTAATTTATCTTTTACCGCTTTATTCAATATTGTTTTTAATTTAAGAAGATATACCCATGCAGTAGAATTCTTAAATTTTTTAAGTAAATAGTCTCTATAATCTTCAAATAATTTTTCTGATACTATTTTAAATGGTAGTTTACCGTTAATTGTTTTATTTGCAGAAAAATTTCTGAAATTCTTTAAGTACGGATTTAATATGATTTGTAATGTTTATTTCTAATCCGAATTTACCGGATAAATGTAAAAATTTTCTCCAACTATAATTATTTCTTTTCCATTAGCTGAAACTCCTTTTAAATCATTTTTTGTTGGCAACACCATTAGTTCATTGCAATGTGAGCAGGATGGTAATGTCATCAGCTTTCCTTCACTGCAGACAAGAATAAATTGATCTCTTGCAAGATCATAGAATATATCATAAGGAATATCAGTCATGTAAGATATCTCTCCATGATCATTGGTATAGCTGAGAGGCCTTTCAGTCCATACTTTACCACGGGTCGAAAGGAAAAATGCCGGAGAGCCGTCATCCTGTACACCGGCAGCAGCAATTTGATTTTCTGTTACAAGCACTACAGTAAACTTGCACGGCATGTAATAGCCGGAATAGAATTTATTAAAATCAAAAACACTCCAGTTAATTTCGTCGGTTGTATGTATTATTTCTCCCTCATCCGTAACTCCGTAACAGTCGGAATTTCCGGCAGAGACTGACACAATGTTTCCTTTAAGGTTAAGCTGAATCTTTTTGAACGCTCCTTTTCCGGTACCAATTAATATTTCACCATGATCCGCGCCTGCAATGATCTTTTTCTTGAACAAAGCTAGTGAATTTATATTCTTATCTGTTCCGCTGTAAACCCTGCTGAATTTTCCTTTACCTGAAGATATAAAGATTATTCCTTCATCACCTGCTGTAATTATCTGCTGGTTAAATATTAGAACACAATTAAGCTTTGCTCCCGGAATTTTTTCAGATTTTTTGATTTTCCCTGATACTGATATCCGATCGACTCTTCCGTCCGAACCAACTGCTATAAATCCATCTTCATATTTGGCTATCCCTCTGTATCCATCAAATTTAATTCTATTTTCAGGAGCCAAATAAGAAATTGAAGTATGTTTATTGCCGGCATATTTATCAAAGACAGAAGATGCTGAATCCAATTTACGAGGCAACAACAACAATATCCCGCATAAAATAATTGTAATAGGCTTCAAAATCATAAATGATAATATATATTATTACTCACTATTTAAAAGCAAGCACCTAATTCTTTCCGGATACCTTTTGTCAGATCAGAGTAAGAGAAGATAAAAATTATCCCTTACAATTATGCTGAAATATACAGGGTTTAATCTGAAAAATAATTTGTTGCGGCTTTAATATCAATAGAGATCTCCATTTCGAACAGATCTCCTCAATGAAAAAACTATTATTTAGTTACCGAAAATTCAATCCAATAGCTTGTAACGATTCCACATATTGCATTCATATTGTTGAATAAAATTAATAAAGTAATTTCTCATCCGTACTCAATTTTGAGGCTGCTCAATCAATTGAAATTGCCGGCGTAAAGTTGTAAGTTTAACAGCAATAAATGTTATCATCAAAAGAAATGAACGGAGAAAAAGTGAAACCATACATTACTCTTCTTTTATTATTAGTAATTAAGTTTAACCGGTAATGCGCAAAACCTGGATGGAAGCTGGAAAGGTAAAATGAGCGGTCCAAACGGGGATATGGAATTGCTTTTCACTTTTAAAATAAACGCTGATACTTTGAGCGGAAATGTCTCATCTGAAATGGGAACTCTCCCAATTGAAAATGGAAAAATAAATGGAAACAAATTTTCTTTCGATGTCGATGCTAATGGACAGGTAATAAGCCATACAGGGGTTCTGGATAATGATATTGTTAAACTGAGCCTACCCTGGACCGAACAGCCAATGGAATTAAAAAGAGTAAATGAAGAATCCGGAATTAATGGTAAATGGATCGGTAATATCAGCGGTCCGCAGGGAGAAATGGAATTAACATTTACCTTTAAAGTAAACGGGGACAAACTAACAGGAACCGATTCCTCATCTATGGGTGTAATTGATTTAACTAACGGGATCGTAAATGGTAATGATTTTTCATTTGATGTGGATCTGAATGGAATGAAAATAAGTCACAATTGTAAATATGTTGCCACTGATACTATTGATGTAATCGCGGATGTAATGGATCAGAAAATTAATATGAAATTAAGAAGAGCAGCCGCAAAAGTTTTTTCACAAGATAAGAATTTTTATATTTTTCTTTGCTTCGGGCAGTCAAATATGGAAGGTTTCCCGGGAGTTGAACCTCAGGATACTGTGAACGTGAATAATCGCTTCCAGGTGCTGGCAAGTGTTAATTTTCCAAAACTAGGCAGAGAAAAAGGAAATTGGTATACTGCCGTACCTCCATTGTGCCGCCCCTTTACCGGTCTCTGCCCTGCCGATTATTTCGGCAGAACAATGGTTGCCAACCTGCCGAAGAATATCAGGGTAGGAGTTGTGATTGTTGCAGTGGCTGGATGCAAAATCGAACTGTTTGAGAAAGATAAATACAAGGAATATGATTCAACTGCACCATCATGGATGAAAAATATAATCAAACAGTACGACGGAAATCCTTATCAGTATCTTGTCGATATGGCAAAACTGGCGCAGAAAGATGGTGTTATCAAAGGAATTCTACTGCATCAAGGAGAGTCAAACACGGGTGATAAAGATTGGCCCAATAAAGTCAAAAGCGTTTACGACAATTTAATCAAAGACTTAAATCTCAATGCTGAAAAAGTACCTCTTCTCGCTGGCGAAGTTGTGAATGCCGACCAGCAAGGCGCTTGTGCAAGCATGAATGAAATCATTGACAGATTGCCTGAAACAATTCCCAATTCATATGTCATTTCTTCTGCCGGCTGCCCGGCAAGACCACCCGACCATCTGCATTTCACTGCGGAAGGCTACAGAATATTCGGGACTCGATATGCTGAAAAAATGCTTTCTCTATTAGGTTATAAGTCTGCTGAACCTGATTCACTTCAATCTAACTGAAGAAACTAAATAAATTTGGATTGAATAAAAATCGGTTGTGAGAAGATTTACTTAGGGCTGAAGAGTGACTGCTGCAGTAGTGCTTATAACACTCTTTTTCACTTTTATTTCATAATAACTTTATAAATAAATAGAAGCCCTATTTAATAGTTAAGAATTAGCTTCTAACTATCCTTCACCCTGGGAAGAGTGAATACAATTAAAGTACCTTTCCCGTCCTTACTTACAATCCGGATTTCCCCGCCCTGCTTGGTAATTAAATCCTTACAAAGACTTAAACCTAATCCGGTACCAATTTCATTATTAGTTCCTTTTGTAGTTATTTGTGAATCACGGTTAAGTAATTTACTTATCGTGCTCTCATCAATGCCAATCCCATTATCCATAATCCCTATTTCATACAATATCATTGCTCGACTTATTGTGATTATCGGAAATATAATTTAATCCTCTTACCGGGGAACAAATATTGATTTCTCCTCCGACCGGGGTAAATTTTATCGCATTCGAGACCAGGTTCCTCAAGATAATATCAAGCATATTTCTATCTGCCCAGACATTTAAACAATTTTCAATATATATTTTTAATGAAATAGATTTTTGATCTGCATTCACTTTCAGAAGGCGGGTAACTTCATTCACACTTTGAAGGAGATTTTCATTAGAAGGCGAATATTTTATTCTCCCTGACTGTACTAATGTCCAGTCAAGAAGATTATTTAGAAGTCTAAACAAACTGTTGGCTGCAATGTTTATTCTTTGGGCAGATTGTATTATATCTTCCCTTTCCATTTGATCAATTTCATTTGCAAGCAAATCAGCATAACCAAGAAGACCATTAAACGGACTCCTTAAATCATGGGCAAGAACAGACATAATTTTATCTTTATGCCGGTTAAGCTCCTTCAGTTCTATCTCAGATTTAGTAAGTTTTTCCAGCAGTTCTGCCTGATTTAAGTTTACTTTCTCTAATTCTTCTTTCTTTGATTTTAATTCTTTAGTTCTTATGGATACTACAGTTTCAAGTTTTTTATTTCTTGATCTGACAGTCTTTAATCTTAATTCTACACTAAAGATTATTACAGTAACTAAACCTGCCAGGATAATAGAACGGAACCACCAGGTCTGCCAGAAAGGAGGTGAAATTATAATATCTATAGAAGCCATATTGCGGCTCCATATGCCATCCTTATTGGTACCTTTTATTAATAGGGTAAAATAACCAGGCGGGAGATTAGTAAATGTTACTTCATTGTTGCTCCCCTTGTCAATCCATTTATTATTTAGCCCCTTAAGCATATATGCAAAATTATTATTTTCCGGATCATTATAGCTTAAGGCCGCGAAGCTGAAAGATAATATATTATCTTGATAACTTAATCTGATTTGTTTTGTTTCCCAGATTGAATTTTTTAATCTAATCGGACGATTATAATCTTTAAATGATGTAAAGACAACCTGTGGATTATAGGAATTGTATTTTATTGAATCCGGAAAAAAGGCATTAATTCCACTTTTCCCTCCGAAATACATTTTACCGGCCTTACTTTTGAAAAATGAACCTTGATTGAATTCATTACTTTGTAATCCGTCACTTTGATTATAGTTATGAAAGGTCTGCTTTGTTGTATTGAATTTGGATATGCCGTTGTTAGTGCTGATCCATAGATCTCCCATCTCATCACCAAGAATACTGTAAGCTTCATTATTTGCCAGTCCATCTTTTTCTGAATAATTCTTAAAATATTCAGTCCTCGTATCTAATCTGCTTATACCGCCGCCCGCTGAAGCTATCCAAATTGTACCTGTTGTATCTGCTGGGAATTGATATATGCTAAGAACGACATTGTTACATAAGCTGTTTTGATTATTTATTTCATGAACAAAATGCTGAAACTTTTTTGTCTTGGGATCAAAGCGGTCGAGTCCGTAACCGTTGGTCCCAATCCACAATATCCCATCATTATCGAAAAATAGATAATTCACCCCGTTGCTGCTTATAGTATTTGGTTCATTATCAGCATGTTTGTAATGAGTAAACTGGTTGGCAGCAGGATTAAATTGATCCATCCCCCCATCAATAAGCCCTATCCAAAGATTACCTGAATTATCACATGTTATAGAGCTTACATAATCATTACCAAGACTGTTGATATCATTTTTTTTGTGTTTGAAATGGACAAATGTATTGGCATCAGAATTTAACTTATCCAGACCTGCAGTTGTACCGATCCAGACAAATCCTTTTTTATCTGCGAAAATGACATTTATAAAATTATTTATGAGACTGTTTAAAGAAGAAGTATGAGTGTACCGTACAATCTTACCTGTTCTTTCGTTCAATTTATTAATACCGGCATAAAAACTTCCTATCCATAAATTATCATTTTGATCTTTACAGATTGCACTTATATCATTCTCTTCAAGATTATTTCCGTTTTTATCATCGATCCTGATAAGACCGAATAATTTTTTCATCCGGTCATATTTATAAATACCTGAAGAAAAAGATCCGATCCATAACAAACCTTCCCTGTCCTCCATTAAAGCACGTATCTGCCTGTCATTTGTTGCCGTTGAATTTGCAACAGAATCTTCGAGAACCGCGAAATCTCCTGAAGCTGAATTATAGTAATTTAATCCATTGTTTTGAGTTCCGATCCAAACAATTCCCTTTTTATCAACATAAACTACTCTTATTGAATCCGAACTTATGCTTCCCTTTTTAAAAGCAGAATGTATAAAATGTGTAAAAGAATTTGATTGAAAATTATACTTGTCCAAACCGTTAAAAGTACCAATCCATAAATTCCCTTCCTGATCTTCTGCAAGAGAATTAATTTTCTGCTCTACTGCTGAATTTTTTCCATTTGAAAGATGGGTAAAATGTTTAAACGATTTTGTTTTTGAATCAAACAGATCCATTCCAAGATCAGTACCGATCCATAATCTATTTTTAGAATCAACAAAAGTTGCATAGATCAAATTGCTTAATAAACTTGATTTATTTTTACTATCATGAAAATAGCGGATGAATTCATTTTTTCTTTTATCAAAAAAATTCAACCCGTTTTTAGTCCCGATCCACATATTGCCTTGATGATCTTCTGCAATATCAGAGACAATATTTGATGATATGCTTTTAGGATCATCAGGATTATGTTTGAAAGCTATAAAAGAATCAGTTGCAGAAATGTATTTGTTCAAACCATTATCAGTTCCAATCCACATCTGACCGGATTTATCTACATAAAGACAGATTATATAATTATCGGAAATTGATGAAAAATCATCGGGCACTGGTGTGTAAACTTCAAAATTGTAGCCGTTATATTTGTTGAGTCCGTCCTGTGTACCAAGCCAAAGAAAACCGCTGCTATCCTGTGCAATACATTGAACAGTGCTTTGAGAAAGCCCCTGTTCAATTGATAAATTACCTAAGCGGATGCTTTTAATTTGTGTAAAAGAATTCGCGTAATTTAAAATAAAAACGGCTATAAAAATTAAATTGAAGCGCAAAATAATTGGTTCCCAATCTTAAACATTTTTCCATATAAAATTAAAGAGCATCATCCTAATCGGACATAATACTTCTCTTTCATAATCGAATAAGGAATTTGAAAGTTTAGAAAAGTAAATGTGCTGCTTTTATTTAAAGAATAAGTGTTCATATTTTTTCTATTATTTTTCTAAATGTGTAAGTGAAAGCCAGCGTCCATTTGCATTATTATCGGTTTCTTCCGAACTTGAGGCAAAGAAATTAACTGAATAATAATAAAGAATACCATTCTTATGAAGAATATAATTTATTTAATTTCGATGTTTTTGATGTTTGTTGCGGGATTCGGTATTGCCCAGCAGCCCGCCCCGGTTAAAGTCGAAGACGGATTAATACAAGGAACAGCAGAAAACGGATTGACGGTTTACAAAGGCATCCCGTTTGCCGCTCCTCCTGTCGGCAATCTCAGATGGCGTCCGCCTCAACCCGCCGGGAAATGGAAAGGAGTGCGACAGGCAACTAAGTTTGGTCCATCACCCATTCAAGGATCAGGAGACGGTCCTGACATGAGTGAAGACTGCCTGTATCTGAATGTTTGGACACCAGCGAAATCTGCGAACGACCGGATTCCTGTATTTGTTTGGATATACGGCGGGGGATTCAACTTTGGGTCAACTTCCGATCCGAATTACGACGGCGCGAATCTGGCTAAGAAGGGCGTGGTGCTCGTCAGTATTGCTTACCGTGTGGGGCAACTTGGATTTTATGCAAACCCGGAATTAAGCGCTGAAAGTCCGGATCATGTTTCCGGGAATTACGGTATACTGGATATGATCGCAGGTCTTAAATGGGTGAAGAAGAATATTGCAGCATTCGGAGGCGATCCAAACAAGGTTACAATTTTCGGCGAATCAGCCGGAGGAATTGCAGTCAGTATGCTGTGTGCATCTCCGTTGGCAAAAGGATTATTCGAAGGTGCGATCTCTGAAAGCGGCGGTAATTTCGGACCACCGCGAACAACAACTTATCCCGGTGAGAATTTAAAGCTGCTCCCTGAAGCAGAAAAGGATGGAGAAGCGTATGAAAGGAGAGCAGGGGTATCATCTATTGCAGAGCTTAGAAAGATACCGGCGGATAAGCTTCCCGCAGTCCGGGGTCTTGCTTGGCCTATAATTGATGGGTGGGTGCTTCCCGATGATCAATATAAGCTATATGAAGAAGGTAAGTTTAACAGCACTCCGATTCTTGTAGGATACAACTCGGATGAAGGTGCGAGCTTCTCGCCGCCGCGTAGTATTGAAGCATATATCGCAAGCGTAAAGAAACGCTACGGTCCATTTGCTGATAAACTTATTGAAAGCTTATCCAGCCGGTACGGAAAAAGTAGCCAAGACTGCCCGTGATCTTACCCGAGATGCGGCTTTTGGCTGGCATACATGGGTCTGGGCGAGGCTCGAATCGAATATAGGAAAATCCAAGGTATACTATTACTATTTTGATCAGCATCCTGACTATCCAAAAGACTCACCTCGATATGGATATGGCTCGCCTCACGGCCAGGAGGTGGCTTACGTTTTTGAGCATCTCAATCCATCGGATTCTCATGTTACAAAGTCGGATTTAAAAATCTCTGAAGATATGGCGACTTATTGGACTAACTTCGCAAAGTATGGAAATCCAAACGGTAAAGGAATTCCCGAATGGAAAGCATTCAGCGATGCAAACCCCGAAGTAATGTATTTCAGCCAGAGCCCGCACATGGGACCGGTGCCCAGTGCAAAATCTCTTAAAGTACTGGATACCTATTTCAAGTGGCGTCGTACACCTGAGGGAAAAGCTTGGGCAAAATAAAAATGTAAATAAGGGAAATTAAAATGCTTGCAATTTAAAAACCTCACGAGCGAAAGACGGGATAATACTTGACATGAAAGTTTTACTATCAAAGTTATCTTTAGAATATGGACGCTCAGTGTGCGTATTGTTTTTTTTATCAATAATTCTCCCTGCAGATATCATTCGTGCACAGGAAAACATTGAAGTCGGCGAAACAGGGTGGGATGTAAAAAGACCGGTAATGGCGGCTGCATGTGAAAACGGCTGTCCATGGGGAGAACTGGGGGATTTTATAAAAGAATCGTTGAAACCTTTCGGCTATTCAGTAATTCTTTGCCGTAACTGTAACCGTTTTTACGGACCTCGTCTTGTCTCAGAACATGATTATCCGCCGGCGCTGGATGAAATTAATCTTAAAGACGGAGTTAATATACGCGTTAATGCACCTGTTGATTTTGGTGTTACTTCCAGCGCTATGCTGAGTGCAGCTTACACTGGAACTCTTGCAGGTAAGGGGCCGTTTCGTAACCTTCGCTTGATTGCAAAAATTGAAGATCCATTTTATTATTTGATTGCTTCAAGGAAAGAATTAGGAATTAAAGACTTTGCACGTATTAAACAGCTCCATCTGCCGGTCAGAATTATGGGCGTAGACGGGAATATGATAACAATACTTAACTACTACGGAATAACAGCTGATTCTATCAAAACATGGGGCGGAAAAATAGGTGTCTCTGAAGAAGATGCTTTAAAGGGCGATTTTGATATTGTCGCAGGTTTTCTGGCAAGCCCCTCCATGAATCCTGAATCTTCATACTGGACAGCCTTAAGTCAGAAGTTTGACCTGTATTTTTTAGAATTGCCCGAAGATTTGCTGAAGTTAATTGCTCAGCAAAATATTGATGCTGAATTTGTTGAGGTGCATCCAAACTTGCTTAAGGGTGTTAACCGCCGGATAAAAACTCTGGGCAGGTCGGGGGAATCTATCTTTGCACGTGATGATACCCCTGAACAAGCTGCCTATGACTTGGCAAAATCTATAGATGAAAATCACGGGGCGCTTAAATGGTTTATCAGGGTATATACATACGATCCGAAAACTGTATGGAAAAATTTTGGGGTACCTTTGCATCCCGGAGCTGAAAAATATTACAGGGAAGCCGGATATATAAAGTAACTTCATAAACTATAGAATGTGATCAAAAATATTTACTAATGGTAGAAAATATTGAAACAAGATATTTACTTCTTAATAAGCAGCTTGAGAAATAAAAATTTGGTTCATACTTGTCTATTACAAAAGCTTTAGAAAAATTTTTCAGAGAGCTTAAAAATATTCAATTAAAGGGAGTGAAAAAATGAGAAGAATACTTTTAACCATCGTGTTATTTGTAAGCACCATGGTTGTTGCTTCAAAGGGTCAACAATATCAGCAGACCGATTCAGGAATAAAAACAGTAATAGACTCCATCGAAATTGAAATTCAGTTTTTCAATCCGTCAACAGTTAGAATACTAAAATCTCCCGAAGGTAAAAATTTTTATAAGGAAAGTATTTCGGTTATTAGTGCCCCGCACAACACAGATTTTAGTGTAAAGAAGGATGGTGATGAACTTTACCTGGAAAGTAAAATTATTCAAGTTGCCCTCAACCTGAAAAATGGTAAGCTCGCTTTTTCAACTCCGTCTGGAAAACCATTATTAAATGAAAAAGAGAAGAGTGTTGAGTTTACGGAATTTAACGATGCAGGCGATAAGACTTATAGTGTGCATCAATCATTTCTTTTAGATAAAGATGAAGCTATCTATGGATTAGGGGAACAGCAGCAGGGTAAAATGATTCAGCGTAATTTGAAGTTAAGAATGATACAGGGAAATACGGATGATTATATTCCCTTTTTTGTTTCGGTAAAAGGTTATGGTTTGTTCTGGGATAATTACTCCCCCACCCTTTTTATCGATAACCAGGATAGTACATCATTCAGATCCGATGTCGGCGATTGTATAGATTATTATTTTATGTACGGCGGCAGCGCGGATGGAGTGATTGCCCAAATGCGCACTCTCACGGGGCAGGTACCTATGTTCCCGTTATGGACTTTTGGTTATTTTCAAAGTAAAGAACGTTATAAAAGCCAGGATGAGCTGGTTGATGTTGTAAAAAAGTACCGCGAATTGGGAGTTCCGCTCGACGGCATAATTCAGGACTGGCAGTATTGGGGCAACAATTATTTATGGAATGCAATGGACTTCCTCAATGTAGATTATTACAATCCGCAAAAAATGGTTAATGATGTACACAAGCTGAATGCACATATGCTAATATCAATCTGGAATTCGTTTGGTCCCAAAACCAAACAATATAGTGAATTGGATAAAATAGGTGCGCTTATGGATTTTCAAACATGGCCTTTATCGGGTTCGCAAAAATGGCCGCCTAGAATGGATTACCCTTCAGGTGTTAAAGTATATGATCCTTATAATCCGGAAGCTCGTGATATTTATTGGAAGTATTTGAACAAAGGAATTTTTTCGCTTGGAATGGATGGATGGTGGATGGATTCATCAGAACCTGATCATTTAAATGTTAAGCCTTCCGATTTTGATAATAGAACATATCTTGGTTCATTCCGGAAAGTTCGAAACGCTTTTCCTTTGATGACAGTAGGCGGTGTCTACACTCACCAGCGTTCTGTAACTTCCGATAAGCGTGTGTTTATTCTTACCCGTTCGGCTTTTGCAGGGCAGCAGCGTTATGGTGCTGATACATGGTCGGGCGATGTTGTTGCTTCATGGGATGCGTTAAGAGATCAAATTTCTGCAGGGTTAAATTTTTCACTCAGTGATATCCCTTACTGGAACAGCGATATAGGCGGTTTCTTTCTGTGGAATTTTAGGAAAGGACTTGACGACCCAAATTACCGGGAACTTTATGTACGCTGGATTCAGTTCGGCGCATTCTGTCCAATGATGCGTTCGCATGGTACAGATGCACCGCGTGAAATTTATCAGTTCGGAAAAAAGGGTGATATAATTTTTGACGCAATTGATAAATCGATAAACCTTCGTTACCTGTTGCTGCCGTACATTTATTCAGCCGCATGGGATATAACAGCAAATCAATCCACTATGATGCGCGCATTGGTAATGGATTTCGCAAAGGATAAAAAAGCGCTGGATATCAATAATGAGTATATGTTCGGTAAATCGATCCTCGTTAACCCCGTAACCAAACCGATGTACACTAAAATTAAAATTACTGGAAATGATTCAACACGCGTTGAAGATTTTACCTCAATAAAAAATGAAGAAGTGTATCTCCCTAAAGGAGCTGATTGGATTGATTTCTGGACCGGCGAAAAATATGCCGGCGGACAAACTGTAAATAAAGCATCGCCGATTGACATAATTCCGCTATTTATGAAAGCGGGTTCAATACTGCCAATTGGTCCTAAAGTTCAATACGCTGCAGAGAAGAAATGGGATAATCTTGAAATAAGAATATATCCCGGTGCTGACGGCGAGTTTACATTATATGAAGATGAAAACGACAATTATAATTATGAGAAAGGAATTTATTCTACAATAACTTTTACATGGGATGATGCGAAAAAAATCCTGACCATCGGTAACAGGAAAGGCTCATTCCCGGGGATGCTGAACGAGAGTAAATTTAGTATTGTAGTTGTTACGCCGGAAGGAGGCATTGGAATGACTCCTGTTAATAATTATAATAAAGTAATTAAATATGACGGGAAAGAAGTTTTAATTAAACTATAGATCATGTACAGTTATTAATCTGGAGTAACCGGTTTAGGGAATGAAAGTTTTACTCTCAATTTATATTTCGTTTACGGTTCTAACCTTGCATGCCGAGAACGGACATAAACTTTGGCTTCGCGCCAAAAGCACCGGTGAGATAAAAATTGTCTGCTCAAAAAGCTCAGCTACCTTAGACATTGCAAAACATGAATTGAAACAAATGTGGCAGGGGAAATCGGGCGCAGCTATTACGCTAACAATTAAACACGATCCTCAAATTCACGGGGACGGATTCAAACTTAGCCCGGTTGAAATTCAGGCAAATACAGATTTAGGAATTTTATACGGCGTATATGAATTGCTGCGCAGGCAGCAAACAGGCAGAGCCGGTAAAGGTAGAAGTTTTTAATCCATCGTATGAACTACGCTTGTTAGATCATTGGGATAACCTCAACGGAACCATAGAACGCGGATATGCGGGTCATTCAATATTCTGGCGAAGCGGAAAAGATTCTTTAGTTGTTACGGAAAAGGATAAGAAACTATGGAGCCAATATGCCCGTGCCAATGCATCAATAGGAATTAACGGAGCTGTCCTGGACAATGTTAATGCATCGCCGTTGATACTGACTAAGCCATACTTAGGCAGGGTACAAGCTATTGCGAAAGTGCTGCATCCCTACGGCATGAAAACATATCTATCTATTAATTTTGCCTCTCCTTCATTAATCGGAGGCTTAAAAACTTCTGATCCGCTTAATCCTGAAGTTATAAAATGGTGGCACGACAAGGCAAAAGAAATTTACAAAATGATTCCTGATTTCGGCGGCTTCTTAGTAAAAGCAAGCAGCGAGGGGCAGCCCGGTCCGCAGGATTACGGACGTACACATGCCGATGGAGCCAATATGCTGGCGGATGCTCTCAAACCTTACAACGGTATTGTTATGTGGCGGGCGTTTGTTTATAACGCATCCGGTGACGACCGCGCAAAGCAAGCGTATGTAGAGTTTATGCCGTTTGATGGTAAATTTAGAGACAATGTGATTATACAGGTAAAAAACGGTCCCGTCGATTTTCAACCACGTGAACCTTTCAGCCCGCTCTTCGGCGCAATGAAAAAAACTTCTGTCATGCCCGAACTGCAAATTACGCAGGAATATCTGGGCCAATCCGTTCACCTGGTGTTTTTGTCAACAATGTGGGAAGAATTTCTAAAGAGCGATACATACCAGGAAGGTAAAGGAAGCACCGTTGCCCGTTGTACCGATGGAAGTATTTATCCGCAAGCGCATACTGCTATCGCGGGAGTATCCAATATCGGGTTGGATACAAATTGGTGCGGTCATACGTTTGCACAGGCAAACTGGTATGCATTCGGACGATTGGCTTGGGACAATACATTATCAAGCGAGCAAATTGCAGATGAATGGATAAAGCTAACTTTCGGTGATAATTCTCAAAATGCCAGCAACACTAAACAACAAGTTTTTGCAGACTGGAATTTGAATTTTTTAAAACCGGTAAAACAAATGATGCTCGACAGCCGCGAAGCTGCCGTAAACTATATGATGCCATTGGGGTTACATCATATTTTTGCAGGAAACAATCATTATGGACCGGGACCCTGGTATGCACCAAAAGGATTGCGAA
Organism: uncultured Bacteroidota bacterium; assembly: GCA_963782475.1. Classification (GTDB taxonomy): domain Bacteria; phylum Bacteroidota; class Ignavibacteria; order Ignavibacteriales; family Ignavibacteriaceae; genus CAVQBP01. Next base: position 602,116 of record CAWAJW010000015.1, on the reverse strand, counting down.
CGGATTGGACTCCGCCTTATTATCATAAAGCCGACTCCCTTGGTATTGGATTTAACCGCACTCAAACAGGTATCGAATGCAGTAAGTCAATATCATGAACCGCTGAACTCGATTTTTAATGATGTAAAAACCTGTCCTGAAATTTATTTATTGTGGTTTCACCATCTTCCGTGGAATTATCAAATGAAAAGCGGACGGACCTTGTGGGATGAATTGTGTTACCATTATGAAAAAGGTTTACAGCAAGTGCGCGAGTTCCAGAAAATATGGGATAAGGCACAACCTTATGTGGATCATGAACGATTTAGTCTGGTTCAAAACAAGCTTAGAAAACAATGTATCAATGCACAGGAATGGAAAGATGGCTGCTTGCAATATTTTCAGCAGTTCAGCAGGCTGCCTATTCCATCCGATATAGAACGCCCGGTGTACGATTTGAATGTTTTGGAAAACAAGGATTTTACAAAAGAATAATAAATAGGAAGTAATGAAATGAAAGATATTGTTAATCAACTAAACAAGAACATTATCCAAATAATATTATTTGTAATGCTCGGTTCAACTTTAACTTCATTATTTGCCACAGAGTAAATAATCAAAATAAAACACCCGAAGAATACTATAATGAGATGCAAAGGAAACTTGCCTCCGGATGGAATACCTGGAATACGCGAAGTGTTTTATCTCAGGTTCTTTTACCGGAAAACTTTGCAATTAATTTTCAACTACAGGATTTAAACTCGAACACTAGTCCTAAGGGAAGCATTAATCGGCAGGCGGGGGAAGGATGTTGAAAATGTTATTCCGGGTCCTCATGCTTATGACGGTTCCTATACCGAGCTAACAGTGGATTGGAAAAATATTAATGTAAATATTAAGACAGCCTCGGATGGAAAGAATCTTGCAATTATTATTACTCCTGAAAAATCTAAAAATTCAGGAGCGCTTTTAATAAAGCCCGGCATGATCTGGGGAAAAAAAGGAAAAGTTGAAACAGAAAAAAATGGTTTTGTATTTCACGGCAGTGATGAAGAAATAAAATTTTACATAATCACTCAAGAAAAAATATCATTTAATGATTCAACAATTACATGTCCTTTAAATAGTAAAATTATAATCTCGTCTTATGCTTCTAAAATTGAAAGCGAGATAGAAACTTTAGTAAGCACAGCAGGGAAAAAGCTTGAAGAAACTAAAAAATCATATGGTGCAGACAGCTCATTGTATGATGCTATGCAGTCTGTTTTGGCATGGGACGTAATTTATGAACCAACACATAAAATTGTTATTTCACCGGTTAGCCGCATTTGGAATTGCGGTTGGTGGGACGGCTGGGTTTTGTTTGACTGGGATACTTATTTCGCATCGTATATGTATTCACTTGATAATAGAGATCTAGCATATGCAAATGCTATTGCAGTTACAAAAAATATTACTTCAGCTGGTTTTGTGCCTAATTGTAGTGCCGGTGTCGGTAAAAGCGAAGACCATTCACAACCTCCTGTAGGTTCATATATTGTTTGGAAAATTTATGAAAAATATAAAGAGAAATGGTTTCTTAAGGAAGTGTTTGATGAACTCCTGTCATGGAATCGCTGGTGGGCAAATAAGCGGGATGTTGATGGTTACCTTTGTTGGGGAAGTGATCTGGACTACGCAGAAAAAATGCCCTATTCGCTAGCTAAACAGATTAATACAAAACAAGCAGCTATGTGGGAGTCAGGTCTCGATAATTCTCCAATGTATGATGAGGCAGTGTATGATTCTGTAAAACATAAATTGATGCTTGCCGATGTGGGTTTAATGAGTATGTATATTTTGGATTGTAATTATCTTTCCAAAATTGCACATGAATTAGGCAAGGATGATGTTAAACTTGAACTTGAAAAGCGGGCGGAGAAATATTCAAAGAAACTAGAATCTCTTTATGATGAAAAAACAGGAATTTTTCTCAACAAGAACCTTGTTGCCGGAAAATTAAGTAAAAAATTATCACCTACTTTATTTTATCCATTGCTTGCCGGGGTTGCTTCTCAAAAGCAAGCTGAACGAATGATTAATGAACATTTTTATAACCCGAACGAATTTTGGGGTAAATGGATAATGCCTTCAATCGCAAGGAATGATAGTGCATTTAAAGATAATGACTATTGGAGAGGAAGAATATGGGCGCCTATGAATTTCTTAGTTTATTGCGGTATGAAGAACTATAATTTGCCTGATGCCAGGAAAAACCTGGTTGAAAAATCCGCCAAATTAATTTTGAAATCTTGGAATGGGGAACATCACGTATATGAAAATAATAACGCTGTTACCGGAGCTGGTGACGATGTAAGAAATAGTGATAAGTTTTATCACTGGGGTGCATTAAATGCTTTTATGAAATTACTGGAAGATGGGAAATGGTAATATCTGAGTTTACAAAGATGTTCAGCAAACGTGTAATACTTGAGCAGTGTCGGATAGTATTAATAACATTTGCATAACAAGGAAATGGTGTTGATTTTGCAATATCGATCAGAAAGAACATACACTAAAAACGAGTGAAAATACCATAACTTTTACCTGGGATGATGTGAAAAAAGTTTTGACCCTCGGAGATAGAAAAGGTTCATACCCAGGAATGCATATCGAATGCAAGTTTAACATTGTTCTTGTTTCAAAAAACAACGGTACCGGTATAGAAACCGTAAAAAAGTATAACAAAGTAATAACATATAATGGAAAGAAAGTTGAAGTTAAACTGTAACTGAAAAATTGAGAATGATATTGAAAATTAAAAACGGCACAAAGTAAATAAAAACTAAAAATAAATTATTAAGAAAAATTTAAAAGTTTCTTTTATATCAATTGAATCCATTTCATAGAATGGAAACATGAGCACTCTGTCTTCTAAATTGTAGATCATAAAACATTTATAAATACTAAAAGGGAAAATATGCTAAACAGAAATATAGTAGTGAGCTTAATCGTGTGTGTAATGATGACTGTAACGGTATACGGTCAGAATAATATCGATTCAACATCTTTAAAATCTATTAAAGAGGTATACGCGGGAAAGTTTCTTATAGGTACGGCAGCCGATCTGAAGGGATATTCAGATGCCGAATTAGCGAATATTAAAACGCAATATAATATTCTTACTCCGGAAAACTGTATGAAGCCGCAGCCGACTCATCCGTCCGAAGACAAGTACGACTTCACAACCCCCGATGCGATGGTTGAGTGGTGCCAGCAGAATGGAGTTAAAGTTTGGGGGCATACCCTGGTATGGCACGCGCAGACAGGCCGCTGGTTCTTTGAGGGACCCGATGGACAGCCTGCCTCCCGTGAATTGGCGATGGAGCGATTGAAAAAACACATTTTTACCGTAGTTGGACGCTATAAGGGGCGCGTGGTCGGCTGGGATGTGGTTAACGAAGCGATTGCAGACAGCGGTGCAGGCAAGACGGAGAACCTGCGTAATTACAGTTGGTACAAAACAATAGGACCGGACGTTCTGGCAATGGCGTTCAAATGGGCGCATGAAGCCGATCCGAATGCAAAACTATTTTACAACGACTACAATATCGAACAAGGCGCAGTAGAGAACACAGGCAAACACGCCAGCTCTATGATTTTACTTAAGCGTCTTATCGCGGAAGGAGTGCCGATCACCGGTGTGGGTATCCAGGGACACTGGCATCTTGATACAAACCTTGACGATGTTGAAAAAGCAATTACCGATTACGCGTCTCTGGGATTGGAAGTTAGCATAACTGAATTGGATGTGACTGCAACCGGCAGCAACAGCGGCGCATTCAGTGTTCGCAACGGCGATAGAAAAATACCGAAAGAGAACTACCAAAAACAGGCTGAAGTATACAAGAAGTTATTTGAAATCTTCAAACGCCACGCAGACGTTCTTGATCGCGTAACTTTCTGGGGTATCAGCGATACCCGCTCATGGCGGCGGGGCCAGGATGCTCTTTTGTTTGACGGAAAATTGCAGCCCAAGCCGGCATTCAACGCTGTTATTGAAGCAGGTTTAGAATAGAACGTGAAGTCCGTTGTTTTTTAAGTATCAATATTTTTAAACAAATAAAGTTTAATCAAATGAAATACGGAATATTAATTACCTTCTTTGTAATTACGGGGTTTTCAGTTATCAAGGCTCAAAATCCTATTATTACTGATTTGTTCACCGCCGACCCCTCGCCGCTGGTTTATAACGATACGCTGTTCTTATATACCGGTCATGATACCGCGTCGGTTAACGCGCCAAACTATGAAATGGCCGACTGGCATGTCTTTTCCACAACCGATATGGTTAATTGGAAAGATTACGGAGCAGTAATTTCGCCGAAAAATTTTTCTTGGGCGGATAAGGATGCTTATGCCTCACAATGTATTTACTACAAAGGTAAATTCTATTGGTTCGTAGCGGTGGGTCATAAAAAAGACGAGAACAGTAAGGGAGGACTTGCTATTGGAGTGGCTGTTTCCGACAGACCTTACGGCCCGTTCAAGGATGCAATTGGCAAGGCGCTGATCGTCAATGAAATGACTACCGATATGAAGTACAGCTGGGATGATATGGATCCGACTGTATTAATCGATGATGACGCCCGCCTACCGGACGGGCAGGGTCAGGCATATCTTTACTGGGGCAACGGTAGCTGCAAGTATGTGAAGTTGAAGGAAAATTTAACCGAAATTGACGGCCCCATTACTACGTTCAAACCTAAGAATTATACTGAAGGACCTTACTTGTACAAAAGGAACAATTTGTATTACCTTGTTTATGCTGCAAGATTTCCTGAGACAATTGAATATTGTACGGCTTCAAGTCCTACCGGTCCATGGACATACAGAGGTGTTATTGAAGACCCGGTAGTTAACAGTACTACAACTCAGGCAGGAATTACTGATTACAAAGGCAAAACATATTTCTTTTATCACAACGGAGCTCTGCCTACAGGAGGAAACTACAGGCGTTCTGTATGCGTCGATTACATGTATTATAATCCTGACGGTACGATACAAAAAGTTGTACAGACTACTAAAGGCGTTGATCCGGTTAAGGAATAGGTATAACGAATATAATTATAAGCAAGGATATAATCTTCTTGTTACTTCAATTGACAAAGTGAAAATTTAAGTTACGCAGTGAGTTAAAATTTTTCATTCTGATAAAACAAGAAAGACTTTTAATGAAAATGAGAATACACTGTTTTCAAAAATTTATTATCGGTGCTTTGATAACTGCTGCGATTGCATCAGTAAATAAAAGTTATGCTCAGAACCCGATAATTCAAACTAAGTTTACCGCCGATCCCGCACCGATGGTATACAATGATACGGTATTTCTCTATACCAGTCACGACGAAGACAACGCAACAGGTTTTAAAATGTTTAACTGGCTGCTCTACACTACAACCGATATGGTAAACTGGACTGACCGTGGTATAATTGCCGGTGTTAAAGAGCCGTACAGAACATTCAAGTGGGCTGACGGTCATAGTGCCTGGGCTCCCCAGTGCATCGCCAGAAACGGAAAGTTCTATTTATACTGCCCGACCATTTATAAGAACAAGATGGCTATCGGTGTAGCTGTTTCAAATAGTCCTTATGGCCCATTTGTCGATGCGCTCGGTAAACCTTTGATCTCACGTTCCAACCCCGGCGATTACGATCCGACTGTGTTTATTGATGATGACGGGCAGGCTTATTTGTATTGGGGAGGAAACGGTCCATGTTATTTTGTGAAGCTGAATGAAGAGATGATTACTACTTCGGGTGAAATTCAAACCGCATCCATCGACTTTACAGGAACTCCTCCGGAAGCATCTTACACGGAAGGTCCCTGGCTATGGAAGAAGAGCGGCCATTACTACCTGGCTTGGGCGTCCCGCTGCTGCCCCGAAGGCATCGGCTATGCTATGAGTAATAGTCCGACCGGGCCATGGAAATGTAAAGGAACCATTATGGACCCGGATCAGAGATCTTCGGGTAACCATCCCGGCATTATTGAATACAAAGGTAATTGGTATGTCTTCGGTTTTAATTATGCTATTAATTATTCCTTGACTAATGTTCATCGCGAAAGACGTTCTATATGCGTTGAAAAAATGAGTTACAACCCCGACGGCACAATTCAAAAGCTTCCCTGGTGGACAAAGACCGGAGTGCGGCAAATCGGTACTTTAAATCCCTATATAAGAAATGAAGCTGAGACTATAGCCTGGGAATCAGGTGTAAAAACCGGGAAGAGCAAGAGTAAAGGCATCCATGTTACTGATATTAACAACAGCGATTATATAAAAGTTAAAGGAGTTGATTTTGGAAATAAAGGAGCCGGCTTTTTTAGCGCAGGCGTTGCAAGCGCTTTAAACGGCAGCGAAATTGAATTGCGTATCGACAGTCTTGGCGGAACAAAAATAGGCGCATTATCAATTACGAAAACAGGCAGTGTAAAGAACTGGAAGCTGGAATCGACTTCGGTTAATAATGCTTCGGGAATTCACGATTTATATTTTTTATTTAAAGGTAAACCCGGAGAAATACTTTTCAATTTTGATTACTGGAAATTCAAAGCGAATTAAAAATATAATTTAAAATGAAACTCAAATAATTTTTTAATTAATTTTTCGAAAATAAAAAAGAGCCGTCGTATGAAAATCAAATTTTACGTTATTCTAAGCAGCATAGTTCTGCTTGCCGCAGTTCTGGCGGCTAAATTTTACACTACCCCGGATTCGCCTAGAACGACTCAGCTTTTTGATAAGGCTTGGCACTTCAAATTCGGCGATGTTAAAGACGGACAAAATCCTTCGCTTGATGATTCGAATTGGAGATTACTTAATTTGCCTCATGACTGGAGCATTGAAGGGCATTTCCAGCCGGAAACAACAAAACAAGATTTACCTGAATTTCATGTTGTTAAAGGAGAATGGAAATTCAAAGAAGGGGACAATATGCTCTGGAAAAATCCTGATCTGAATGATAATTCCTGGCAGACAGTAGAGCTGCCCTCAACCTGGGAAAAAAGTTCTAACTATACAAAAGATTACGTGTATGGCTGGTATCGCCGTGAATTGTTTATTCCTTCGGATTTAAAAGGTAAAGACATCTATATTAACGTCGGCAAAATCGACGACGCCGATGAGACTTATTTTAACGGCGTGAAAGTCGGCGGTATGGGTTCTTTCCCGCCGAACTATACTACTGCCTGGGATCAATTACGGTATTATAAAGTTCCCCACGGAATTATTCGCTATGGTGAAAAGAATAGTATTGCTGTTAGAGTGTTCGACGGAATACAGGGAGGCGGCATCTATGATGAAGGAGAAAAAGTAATCGAAGGTCCTTTTGAATCTACCAGCCCGGGCGGAAGCGGCACAGGCTATTTAGACGGCGGCATCGGATGGTACAGGAAAACATTTAAACTTCCTGAGGACATAAAAGACAAACGTGTGTTTGTAGAATTCGACGGCGTGTATATGAACAGCGATGTCTGGATAAACGGCTTTCACCTTGGCAACAGACCTTACGGCTACTCCAGCTTCCAATACGAATTGACAAAGCACTTAAAATTCGGCGACGAAAATAATATTATGGCTATAAGAGTGGATGTGCAACAGCCGTGTTCACGATGGTATTCCGGCGCAGGCATTTATAGGAATGTAAGACTGGTAATTACTAGTCCGGTACATATTGCGCACTGGGGAACATATATTACCACACCGGAAATATCTGAAAAAGAAGCGACTGTAAGCATCAAAACGAATATCAGGAATCAATCTCTCTCAGCGAAACAAGTAACCCTTGTGACTGATTTAGTGGACGAGTCCGGGAATAAAGTCGGAAGCAGCAGTTCAATTCAAAAAATTAAAGCCGGCAGCACCAGCGCTTTTGGGCAGGTTATAAAAATTCAGGAACCGAAGCTGTGGTCGGTAGAAAATCCAATTCTTTACCGCGTAGAATCAAATGTTTATGTAGATAATAATTTGGCGGATGATAGTAAAACTTCTTTCGGGATTCGTTCTTTTGAATTTACCAAGGACAAAGGATTTTTCTTAAACGGCAAGCATGTCAATATCAACGGTGTTTGTCTGCATCATGACCTGGGAAGTTTAGGTGCTGCTGTAAACAAAAGAGCTATTGAACGCGAATTGGAAATCATGAAAGGCATGGGCTGCAACGCAATCCGTACAAGCCACAATCCGCCCGCGCCTGAGCTGCTGGATTTATGCGACCGCATGGGTCTGCTGGTTATGGACGAGGCATTTGATGAATGGAAAACGAACAAAACCAAATACGGATACGGAAGATTTTTTGATAAATGGAGTAAGAGAGACCTGACGGATATGATTCTCCGCGACAGGAATCATCCAAGTATAATTCTATGGAGCATAGGTAATGAAATACCGGAGCAAAGTAGTCCAAATGCATACCAAATGTCAAAGCGCCTTGCGGACATCTGCCGCACCGAAGATCCGACGCGGCCGATCACATCTGCGTGCAATACGCCGGAAGAAGCCCTTAAAAGCGGCTATGCAAAACCGCTCGATCTACTTGGTATTAATTATAATATCGCTTTTTACAATACACTGAAGGGAAAAGTAAAATTATTCGGCTCGGAAACCGCGTCAACAGTAAGTTCACGAGGTGTATATAACCTTATCAAAGAAGGTGATTCACTTAAGATAGTACAGGAACTGAATAACCAGTGCTCTTCTTATGATATGGATGCGCCAAGTTGGGCTAATGTGGCAGAAACATCCCTCAAGGCTGTAAAAAATGCGCCTTGGATTGCCGGTGAATTTGTCTGGACAGGCTTTGATTACATTGGAGAGCCAACGCCTTTCAGCTGGCCTTCGGTTAGTTCTTATTTTGGTATTGTTGATTTGTGCGGTTTTCCCAAAGACCGTTACTACCTTTATCAAAGTCAGTGGACAAGCAAACCCATGGTTCACATTCTTCCGCACTGGAACTGGAAAGGTTACGAAGGAATGGATATTCCGGTTTGGTGTTACAGCAACTGTGAATCAGTTGAATTATTCATTAATGGGAAATCTCTCGGTGAAAAGAAATTTAGCGATTCAAAAGATTTGCACTTAGCATGGGGGGTTCCTTATTCGCCGGGAACATTAAAAGCAGTGGGAAAAATTAATGGGAAGATAGTCTGCACGGATGAAGTGCAAACTGCGGGCGAACCTGCAAAAATAATATTGACACCGGATAGAAATGAAATCGATGCCGACGGCAGAGACCTTTCGTATGTCAAAGTTGAAATCTCTGATAAAGACGGTAATATATGTCCTAACGCAGATAACCTTGTGAAATTTAAAATTAAAGGCGAAGGTTTTATTGCCGGCGTCGGTAACGGTAACCCGATTAGTCATGGGTATTTCAAAGCAAGTGAACAAAAGGCATTTCAGGGCTTAGCTCTTGTAATAATACAATCGACGGACAAAAACGGAAAGATAAATATTACTGCAAACTCAAATGGATTGGAAGAATCGGGAGTTACAATCAATACTAAGAAATAAGTGAGCAATGTTAAGAACAATAAAAGAAAGTTTGGGTCAAGCTATAATAATTTTATTCTGTTTTTTTTTAAGTGAATTAATATAAATAAACTTTATGGTGGAGTAATATGAAGCTTAAGAGTATTATACTATTACTGTTTTTTTTAAGTTATTCATTGTATGGTCAGGTAAGCGTTGAGAGATGGAAAGTTTTTGAATTAACTCTTCACGGACCATCGATCGGGAACCCGTTTAAAGATGTTAAATTATCCGGCAGATTTGTCATGGATAACGATACTATTTCTGTCCCCGGTTTTTACGACGGCGAAGGTATTTACAAGATCAGATTTATGCCTCAAAAAGAGGGAGAATGGAATTATGAAACAATCAGCAATGTCAAAAATCTGGATAACAGAAAAGGAAACTTTGTTTGCACTCCTCCACAGCAGAATAATCACGGACCCATAGCAGTAGAAGACACATTTTATTTCGCTTATGCTGATGGAACTCCTTACTACCCATTCGGAACAACCTGCTATGCCTGGGTACACCAGGGTGACAGTCTGGCGGATGCAACACTTAAAACTTTGTCAAAAGGTTATTTCAACAAAATGCGGATGTGTATCTTCCCCAAAAGCTACGACTGGAACAACAATGAACCTCTCTATTATCCTTTTGAAGGAAAACCTCTAACACATTGGGATTTTACCAGGTTTAATCCTGAATTTTTCCGAAACATAGAAAAAAGAATAAGACAGCTCGATTCCCTCGGGATTCAAGCAGATTTAATTGTTTTTCATCCTTACGATAGGTGGGGATTTAGCCAGATGAGCAGGTCAACCGATGACATGTATATTGATTATATTATAGCAAGGTTTGCCGCATACAAAAACATTTGGTGGAGTATGGCAAATGAGTATGATTTCATGAAAGAAAAAACACTTAGCGACTGGGATCATTACATTAAAAAGTTCGCCGGGGAAGATAAATTTCATCACCTCATAGGAATTCATAACGGAGTTAAAATTTACGATCATACAAATCCGCTGATTACTCACGCAAGCATTCAAAATGAAGATACATATAGAGCAAAAGAGTTTAGAAGAGAATATAAAAAACCAATTGTTTTTGATGAATGCCGCTATGAAGGAAATATACCATGGTCGTGGGGAAATTTAACTGCTCAATCAATGACCGAAAAATTCTGGAGAGCTGTCACTAACGGAGGATATGCCGGACACGGAGAAACTTATGTTACAGAAAATCCCATAAAATTTCCAGATCAATCTTCCGATATTTTATGGTGGTCGAAAGGCGGTGTTTTAAGAGGGAAAAGCCCAGAAAGGATTAAATTTCTTCGAAAAATTATCGAAGCCGCTCCAATTCATTTGAAGCCCATTCCTCTGTTCACTTGGATGCCCTTTTCCTGCATTGGTATTGAGCATGAATATTATTTAGGTTATTTAAATGATGCCCAGCCCCGGAGCATTGTTGTTGATCTTCCGAAAGACGCTTTTTATAATATCGAAATTATTGACACATGGAACATGACAATAACACCCGTAAAAAAGAAATTTTCCGGACGCAGCTTAATAGAATTACCCCAAAGACCATATATAGCTGTAAGAATTATTAAGCAGAAATAAAAGGCAGCTAAATGAAAAAAACATTATTTGAATTGATTGTATGTATAGCTGCATTGCAATTCTTTTTTACAGTACAAACGCAATGCAAGCCAAACGGAAAAAATTCTTTAGTTAAATCAGATAGAGATATGGTGCTTTGGTATAAGCAGCCTGGAGAAAAGTGGCTTGAAGGTATGCCCGTCGGGAACGGTTATATGGGCGCTATGGTCTTTGGCAGAGTTCGGAATGAAAGAATCGCACTTAATGAAGGAACATTCTGGTCGGGACGTCCGCACAATTACACTAATCCTGAAGGTTATAAGTATTACCCTAAGATCCGTGATCTTGTTTTTGCAGGAAAATATAAGGAAGCCGAGAAGATGGCAAATGAACATTTCTTCGGAATTCCGCCAAACCAACAAGCTTATCAACCGCTTGGTGATCTGCTCCTTGATTTTAAAAACAGCGGGAACGTGGAGGATTACTACCGCGAGCTTGATATGGAAACTGGAATTGCAAAAGTAACCTACACAAATAACGGCGCAGAATATACAAGAGAAATTTTCATTTCATATCCTGATCATATTATGGTTGTACACCTTACTTGCAGTAAACCAGGCTGCATCTCATTTGAGGCAAAACTTAAAAGTCCATATCTTGAAGATGTTATTGCAGTGCCAGGCAAACTAGTAATGAATGGAATCTGGAAAGGTCCGCTTCCGAAAAATGCTCTCAGCTCTTTAATAGCAGATGTCAAAGGAACGGGATTAAAATTTCAGACCGTATTAATTTCTATTCCTGACAGTGGACAGCAGAGTGTCACCGACACAAGCCTGATAATAAATAATGCCAATTCAGCTACATTAATATTAACTGCCGCAACAAGCTTTAATAATTATAAGGATATAAACGGAGATCCTGCTTCGACCTGCGAAAGAATTTTAAGCAGGCTTTCAAGCAAGGATTACAGCATATTACTTAAAAATCATGAGAACGATTTTCATCCATTGATGGACAGGGTTCACCTTGCTATTGGCGATTCCTCAATGAATAAAATACCTACTGATGAAAGGCTCAGACTTGTTAAAGAAGGAAGAACGGATATTGAACTCGCTTCAAAAGTATTTCAGTTTGGTCGTTACATGCTGGTATCCAGCAGCAGAGAAGGTGGTCAGCCGGCGAACCTGCAGGGTATATGGAATGAAGAGCAGTCACCTCCGTGGGGGAGCAAATATACTTCCAATATCAATGTTGAAATGAACTATTGGCCGGCTGAGGTTTGCAACCTGAGTGAATGTGCTCTTCCATTGTTCGATGCGATTAAAGATCTTGCTGAGAGTGGCGCTGAAACTGCTAAAGTGCAGTATAATTGCCGCGGATGGGTATGCCATCATAATTTTGATCTATGGAGAGGAACGGCTCCTGTGGATGCAGCTCGTTATGGTATGTGGCCCGTCGGCGGAAGCTGGTTGTGTCAGCATATTTGGGAACATTATCTTTATACCGGCGACAAAAAATTTCTTGAAGAGTATTATCCTATTATGAAGGGTTCTGCTCAATTTTTAATGGACTTGATGGTCATGGATCCGAAATATAAATGGCTGGTAATCCCCGTGTCAATGTCTCCTGAGCAGGGATTCTTTCCTTACCCGGGAAGCGAGGAATGTTTCTTATCTCCGTCCACTACTATGGATATAGGAATTATTAAGAGAGCTTTTTCCTCATTGTATTGAAGCGGAAAAGATTCTTAATGTAGATAAGGAGTTCGGGAAGAAATTAAAAGAAGCGTTGAAGAAAATTCCGCCGTACCAAATAGGCAAAAACGGATGGCTCCAGGTTTGGCTTGAAGATTGGCAAAGAGGTCCAGAAGGACATAACATTTCTGCTAATTTTGGATTTTTCCCGGGTAGTTCAATTACATTGCGCGGAACGCCGAAACTTGCAGACGCAATAAGGAAGTGGCTTGAGCCGCGGCGCGGAAACGGAGGCTGGATTTTTGCATGGGATATATGCGATTGGGCGCGGCTTGAGGATAAGGCAAAGACCGACACTATGATTAGAAGATTTGTAGGTGGGGGTTTAGCTCCAAATCTGCACAACTCACACTATAATCAATCTGATGCAAACTTCGGGTTCACTGCTGCTGTTGCCGAATGCCTGATTCAGAGTCATAAAGGTGAGATAAAATTATTACCTGCCTTACCCGATGGATGGATTAATGGATTCCGTAACAGGATTAAAAGCTCGCGGAGGATTTGAAGTTAATATGAGCTGGGTAAACGGTAAGCTTAAAGTGTGCGATATAAAATCACTCCTGGGAGAACCTTGTATTGTACGCTATGGAGAAAAGACTAAAACATTTAATATACAGGCAGGTGAATCAATAAGAAATTCAGGAGAACTGTAGTTAACCAAAATAAGGCAGGAAATGAACATCAAAACTATCAATAAAATTATCTTACTTGTTTGTTCCTTTTTAAGTTCTCTTTCGATAAATGCACAGGAAATTGTATCTCCCAACAAAAATATCAAAGTAGCTGTTTCTGAAAAAGCTTCCGGTCAAGTATTTTTCAAAATTATGTATAAGAAAGATTCAAAGTATGTTGAAGTTTTAACCTATTCACCTTTAGGTATATCCCGTAAAGACCAGCAATTTGTTGATAATCTTATTCTTGTTAAAGAATCTAAAGCTGAAGCCTATACATGATAAATATCACAATGATTACAGGCAAGCGAAAAAATTGCGAAAATTTTGGTACGGAAAAAATTTTTAGTTATAAAAATTCCAACAGTCAGCCTTTAGATATTGTATTCAGAGTTTATAATGACGGTGTTGCTTTCCGTTATGATTTTCCAAATCAGTCCGATTCGTTAGTTAATATTACAAGTGAAGCAACAACTTATGTTTTACCGGATAGTACATATCGCTGGATGCAACCTTATAGTGATAGCATATGAAGATTTTTATCCCATTTTAGTAAAACAGGAATTGGTGAAAAGAGAGAAACAAGAATGGGGACTCCCGGCATTATTTAAAGTAAATGATGAACCTATTTGGGCGTTAATTTCAGAAGCTAATATTACAGAAAATAATTGTGCAACATTATTATGCAATCTTGATAATTCTAATGAATACAAAGTAACATATCCTTCTGCGAGAAAAGATTTTTCAGCAAGTTGGAGTTGTGTCTTCATTGCCTTGGAGTTCGCAATGGCATGTATTCATAATAGGAAAATTATCCGATATAGTTGAATCGACTTTAATTACCGATGTAAGTGAACCAAATAAATTAAAAAACACTGAGCTGGATAAAACCCGGACCTGTTGCCTGGATTTACTGGGCAAACAACCATGGCTCAAAAGATTATCAAAAAGTTGTTCAATATATTGATTTAGCTGTTGCAATGAATTGGCCCTACGTACTTATTGATTGGGAATGGGATGTAGATGAGTAACGGCGGAGATATTATCGATGCGGTTAATTATGCAAATGAGTAAAGGAATAAAACCATTTCTTTGGTATAATTCAGGTACATTAGTCTGGCTTGGATGCAACTCCTGTAGACTGTTTATTAACAAATGAAAAACGTGAGAAAGAATTTTTATGGCTTAATAAAATCGGTGTCTATGGAATTAAAGTAGATTTCTTTGCAGGTGATCAGCAGGATATGATGAAATACTATATCGAGATTTTGAAAGATGCGGCAAAATATCACTTGATGGTTAATTTTCACGGTGCAACTGTTCCGCGCGGTTGGTCACAGAACTTATCCTAATTTGATGACCATGGAAGCAGTGTACGGTGCCGAATGGTATAATAATGCGATCTATTCTAACAAATAAAGCTGCCTGTCATAATACAACGCTTCCTTTCACCCGCAATGTTATTGGTTCTATGGATTATACCCCTGTTACATTTTCAAATTCACAGCATCCGCATATTACATCTTACTGTCACGAGTTGGCATCTGTCTGTAGTTTTTGAATCCGGTTTGCAGCATTTTGCTGATAGACCTTCTGCATATGAATCTTTACCGGATCCGAACCAAAAGATTTTTTGAAACAAGTTCCAATATGCCTGGGACGATACGAAACTGGTTGACGGATATCCTGGAGAAAAAGTTATTATCGCTAGAAAGAAAGACAACAAATGGTATATCGGCGGATTGAATGGTAAAAGATGTGCGAACAAACTTTAAAAGTAAATTTCGATTTTCTTGACAATCGGAAATTATAATCTTCGGCTAATTAAAGATGGAAACGATGACAAATCTTTTATATATCAATCATTAAACAGTTAAAAAAGGAGATACTTTAAAAGTTGATTGTCTTCCGAGTGGAGGTTTTATAGGAATTCTGAATGTGCAAAATATTAATCAATGATTTGGAGCATGTCGAAACCTCGTATACAGATACAAAGTTATCAAAATTTGATTTCCTTGGATCAAAAGATTTTTTGAAATACGTTCCCACAGACTGGAATGATACGAAACTGGTTGACGGTTATCCGGGAGAAAAAGTTATTATCGCTAGAAAGAAAGACAACAAATGGTACCTCGGCAGATTGAATGGAAAAGACAAAGCTTTGACATTGGAAATAGATTTCAGATTCCCAGATATAAGTAATTATAATCTAAAGCTTTTAAAAATCAGAAAATGATAAATCTTTTTCTTATGATTTTTACAAATTAAAAAAGGAGATACTTTAGAGTTGATTGTCTTCTGTTAGTGGTTTTACTGTGTTTTAAATAAAAAAGCGGACAAAAATTAAACTAAATCCAAATATGACTCTGAGAACGAGTTAAACGTTGAACGTTTTTCAGAATCTATGCGAAGATTAATTTGAAACTTGTAAAATGGAGTGAATATGAAAAAAGTTTTATTCTTAGTAGTAAGCTTTTTGTTATCTATGAATGTATGGGGGCAGATGCTGCCTTACCAAAATCCAAATTTAAGCTCTGAAGAAAGAGCTAAAGATTTAATATCAAGATTAACTTTGAGCGAAAAAGCTGCGCTTAATGTGTGATGTTTCCGATGCTATTCCTCGCTTAGGTATAAAAAATTTCAATTGGTGGAGCGAAGCATTGCATGGACTGGCAAATAACAATAATGTTACCGTATTTCCTGAACCTATCGGTATGGCCGCCTCATTTGATGATACATTAGTTTATAAAATTTTTAATGCTGTTTCTGATGAAACACGCGCAAAGTATAATGAAGCAATAAAGAACGGTTCGGGAAATAAACGTTTCTTAAGCCTCTCGGTTTGGACACCTAACATAAACATTTTCCGTGACCCGCGTTGGGGACGTGGACAAGAAACTTACGGCGAAGATCCTTACCTTACTTCCATTATGGGTATTTCAGTAGTGAAAGGGCTGCAAGGGCCAGTCGATGCTAAATATAGAAAACTCTTAGCATGCGCAAAACACTTTGCCGTTCACTCAGGCCCGGAATGGAGCAGACATAACATCAACCTCAACAATGTTGATCCTCGCGATTTATGGGAAACATATTTACCGGCATTCAAAGCTCTGGTTCAGAAAGCCGATGTTCGGGAAGTAATGTGTGCTTATCAGCGTTTGGATGATGAACCATGCTGCGGCAACAGCCGTCTGCTTCAAGATATTTTGCGCGATGACTGGGGTTTTAAATACCTTGTTGTTTCCGATTGCGGTGCAATTACGGATTTTTATACGAGTCACAAAGTTTCGTCCGACGCAGTACATGCTGCCGCTAAAGGCGTATTAGCCGGAACTGATGTTGAATGCCAATGGGATAATCCCGCATTTAAAAAATTACCCGAAGCTGTATCAAGAGGTTTAATTACTGAAGAAGATATTAATAAGCACTTAACGAGAGTATTGGTCGGACGTTTTGACCTTGGAGAAATGGATGACGATTCACTGGTTCCCTGGACAAAAATTCCAATGTCGGTTGTGAATAATGAAGAACACAGAAAACTTGCATTGGATATGGCCCGTGAATCAATGACACTTTTACAAAATAAAAGCAATATCCTTCCTTTAAAGAAATCAATAAAAAAGTTGGCTGTAATTGGTCCGAATGCCGATGATAAGCCAATGCTGTGGGGAAATTATAACGGAACTCCGAAAAGAACAATTACTATTCTTGATGGAATTAAATCAAAGCTTCCGGCAGACAAAATTTTTTATGATAAAGGCTGTGACCTCGTTGAAGATAAAGTAACAGAAAGTTATTTCTCAAAATGTCTGATAGACGGACAAAAAGGGTTTAAGGCAACTTATTGGAATACACCGGATTGGACAGGCGATGCTGTTGCCACGCAGCAAATTGTCAATCCTATAAAACTAACTGCTGCCGGTCAGCATGAATTTGCATCCGGTGTTAAACTTGTAGGATTTTCCGCTAAGTATGAAACTGAGTTTGTACCTTCTAAAAGTGAAGAGATAGTATTTAAAGGCGGCGCTACTGGACACTTTGAATTGCTAATAAACGGAGAAACAATTGAAAAGTATGATAATTGGAGAACGCTGCCGTCAAGACATCCTTTCAAAGTTGAAATCGGTAAGAAATATAAAATAGAAATCCGCTATGCCCAGTTGAACGATTGGGAAGCAAACATAGAATTTAATTTTGGCAAAGAAGTAGATGTAGATTATACAGATCTTTTAAAGAAGCTCCGGGAATATGATCTTGTGATATTTGTAGGAGGCTTATCTACTCAGCTTGAAGGAGAAGAAATGCCTGTATCATATCCGGGGTTCAAAGGGGGTGATCGTACAAATATAGATCTTCCTGAAGTTCAGCTTAATTGTTTAAAAGCTTTAAAAGAAGCAGGAAAGAAAGTCGTTTATGTGAATTGTTCCGGCTCTGCAGTTGCTTTAACTCCCGAAACCGAATATTGTGATGCTATACTTCAAGCTTGGTATGGCGGTGAGTCCGGCGGACAGGCAGTTGCCGATGTACTTTTTGGCGACTATAATCCTTCAGGTAAACTTCCAATTACATTCTACAAGAGCTCAGACCAATTGCCCGATTTCCAAGATTATTCAATGAAAAATCGCACTTACCGTTTCATGTCAAATCCGCTGTTCCCATTTGGCTATGGATTAAGTTACACAACTTTTTCAATAGGTGATGCCCAAGTAAGCAAGAGTATAATAAAAAATGACGAAAGCGTTGATCTTTCAATACCTGTTTCAAATACCGGTAAACGTGACGGAACGGAAATCGTTCAGGTATATATACATAAAGTTAATGATGTAAATGGACCAATAAAAACATTACGCGGTTTCAAGCGTGTTAATGTTGCGGGAGGGAAAACCAAAAATGTAAGTCTCACTCTTCCTTCATCGGCATTCGAGTTTTTCGATAGTGCAAGTTATAGTATGGCTGTAATTCCGGGAGAATATGAAATATTATACGGAACGAGTTCAGACACACAAGATTTGAAGACGGCTAAGATTACAATACAATAAATTAAGTTAGATCTAATCTTTGCTTTGTAGTTGTCCATTGAACCTTAAGTTCACAGAATGAATCTTGATGAGAAAAACAATTAGAATTAAGATTAATAAAAATCTTAGTAAAAATTAGGAGAACAAAGATGAAAAAGAAAAGTAGTCTTGTGGTCATTCTAGCATTAGTATTTATACTACCTGTCGCCATGATGATAGTGATCGCAATGACAGGGGCAGAGCACAATAGTAATCCGGCCAGACCGGAAGGTCCATGTGATATCTATGCTGCTGCAGGCTGCCCATGCGTTGCTGCTCACAGCAGCACACGTGCGTTGTATGAGTCCTATAACGGACCCCTCTACCAGGTTATGCGCCAGTCGGATGGTAAGACCTTGGATATAGGCGTGGTACAGCCCAGTGAGGGTGACCCGGGAGGATATGCCGACGCAGCTGCACAGGATGCATTCTGTGCCAATACATACTGCTGGATCACCACACTTTACGACCAGTCAGGTAACGGCAACAACCTAGTTCAGGCACCCCGCGGCGGATTCAGTGGTCCCGGGATGGGCGGATTTAATAACATCCCGATCGCTGACATGGCACCGATTACAATTATGGGGCACAAGGCATACGGCATTTTCATTGAGCCGGGCATGGGTCTTCGCTGGAACAATGCTAAAGGCACAGCAGTCGATGACCAGGCTGAGGGACAGTACTGGGTCATTAATGGTCATCACTTCAACAATGGCTGCTGCTACGACTATGGTAACGCAGAAACCGATAGTCGGGATGACGGCGACGGCACTATGGAAACAACCTACTACGGTAATGCCAATTATTGGTATCATGGACAGGATGCCGGTCCATGGATCATGACCGACCAGGAGAATAATCTAGTAGGTTGTGTTAATCAGTCTCCAGATGATAAGTATTGTCCGGACCTGTCGAGCATCACCTGGCGTTTCGTAACCGCAATGGCTGATGGCGAACCGCACCACTGGAGATCTATGGGCGGCGACGCTCAGCAAGGCGGACTGCAGGTTATGTTCGACGGACCGCGTGTTATCAACGACAGGAACAGTTATGACCCGATGCGTAAGCAGGGGGCTATCCTTTTAGGTAACGGCGGCGATAACAGTAATGGTTCGCAGGGTACTTTCTACGAAGGTGCAATGACTTCTCCTGGCACTTTCCCGACGAAGGAAACTAATCAGAAGATTCAGAAAAATATAGTAGCAGCCAGGTATGATGTGAACCGTCTGAGCCTGGCACCGGCTAATGAAATCGCTGCTCCTGCGGGACTGCAGACATTCTCACCCGGGTCTTCACAGAACTCTACTGTAACGTTCACAAATACTACAGGGGAACCTGTGAAGGACATTACCTTAAGTCTTTCCATACCTAAAGGGTGGAAATCCGTAGTTTTAAATTCCAAAGAAATATCAAAGATGTTTGTTGGTTCGATTGAGCCGGGTGCAAGCGTAGTTGCAACCTTCACAGTTATTTCCGGCTCAGAATCTTTCTGTGGTGATCTTGTCGGCAAAGCTTCGTGGACTAACTCAGCAAACGGAAAAAAGCAATCCGAGATAACAGCAGAAAAGGTACGCAATGTTAGCCCGATAAAAATTAACGAATTCCGAATTAGCGACGGCTCTCCTGATAATTCGACAAACTCGTTCATAGAGCTCTATAACGCCGGCAACAGTGCGGTCGATATTTCTAATTGGACTTTGACCCAGCACCAAACCCAGCTGCCCATCTTTTCGTCCGTGAAAATTCCAAGCGGAACATTACTTGCTTCACACAGTTTTTACCTCCTTGGCTTATCTAATTCAGGTCTGACGGTCCCAGCACAAAAAGGTGAATCAACCCTTTACGTTAGGAATACAACTGGTATGTCCGTTGGCGATGAGGTTGAAATAGACAATGGTGCCGCTAAGGAGATCCGTAAAATTGCAGGCATTGGTACGGCTGCCGGTATCGGGGCACCCAGATCACCATTCCCTTTCGGCAGAAAATTTCCAATCGAACCCGGTACTCCTACAACGGTCTGGCAACCACTCCCGGACGGTCCAGTTATTACTATCCCCAAAGGCTCTACCAATATACCTGTCACCAGCGTAGATAGCTTCGAAGTTGCTGAGAAGATGGCTATCGGCTATGGGGCAAACTACCCCGCTGTCGCTCAAGCTATTGAAAAATATGAAGTGGTCACCATAACCAAAGTTGGCAAGCCGGGTACACAAGCTTACCTTTCAGCAGATGCAAAAGCCGGCGACACGAACATCAAGGTGACTTCCGTCGCCAACATTTCAGTCGGAGACAAAATCAAACTGGACATTGAGAGTAAAGGGCATGGGATTGAAATAATCACCGTTACACATGTCGGCACACAATCAGTTCGCAGTAATTTCAACGGTCCTATTACGGATTTGGGGACAGGACTTGATTTAGCAGAACCGCTGAAATTTAACCATGCGTCTAATATACCTTTCAGTGTCAGTGGAACGGGGATTAGTTTCGAACCGGCCACTGCTTTCGCCCATTCAAGCAATGAGCCTGTCTTACCTCTCGGTACAGGTATCACTCTTGATCAACCTCTAACCAGGAACCACGCGATCGATGCGGTCGTTCGTGACCAAAAGGCAACGACCGCAGGCTATCAGGGAACTCAGACGCCTGACCAATGGTTCGGTGGACCTGCCCTCTCTTCCAGGGCCGGTAATATGGTATTGCATGATGCGGCCGGTAATGTTGTAGATGGTCTCAATTATGGCGGACTTGTCGATCCCTGGGCTGCTGAGGGTTACCAGGCAGCTTCCGGAGAAGGTGAGAACGGATGCAGTGTACCCTCACCCGGTATAAGCAGGGACTTCAGATGGTGGCTTTCTTCGTTAGCTATTCAGCCTAATAGAAGCGCCGGCAGATATCCTGACGGATACGACAGCGATAACAATTGCCGCGATTTCCTGTTGCAGAATACAACCTCCCTGTCTGCTGCATCAGTAGTTGGTTCAAACAATATCAAAGTAGCCAGTGTTGACGGTTTTAGCATAGGTCAAAAAATTTTCATAGGTACAGCTACCAATAGCGAGACAGCTAATATAGCGGCTATTGGTACTCCAGGGGGAACCACAATGAGCACCGCAACCGATACGGGTACAACGGTTATCCCTGTTGCAGGAGTGGAAGGTTTTAGTGCAGGTCAGATCATCACTATAGACAATGGTAAAAATAGTGAAGCAGCAGTTATTGCTTCCATCAAAATCGGACGACGTAGATTTGGCAGTCGTAGTAATCCAATCGACTCCATCAGAGTTACCAAGCCGCTAACTTATGCGCACAGTGTAAATGCACAGATTTCAGGTAGTGGTATTACCCTTGCCGCACCTTTAATTAGATCTCATGAGAACGGTATACCTGTTGCAAATAATATTCCTACTCCGGGCAAACCTAATCAATATTTCAGGAAAACTTAGTGGGAATATCAGCAGGGTTTTGTTAAAATATCTATTGCTCTCCGCGGCTCGACAACAGATTGAGATGCCGCGGATTTTCTATTTCAAGCGGAGGAGGAGGAATTTTGGTCACTTACAAAGGCGGGACCGATCTTCAACATCCATTGCCCTGGTGGCGTTGGATTTTAACGGGATTGAACTTATTGGCTCTGGTTTTTAGCATTATCTTGAGCTGGCATTTCCTTAAAGGCGGTTCTATAGCCGGATGCAGCGGCGGGAGCCCGTGCGAAGAGGTGCTTGATAGCCAATGGTCGATGATAGCAGGAGTATTGCCTGTCAGTGGTTTGGCAGTAGGAGCTTATCTGGCAACGCTGGTTGCCGGTTTTTTTATAGGTCCCGCTACAGAGGCACCAATTCGGCAACTTGCCTGGAGTGCGATGTTGATACTGGCTGGTTCGGTTTTCGGAAGTGCCGTGTGGTTTACCATTGTACAGAGTTGGATCATTGGAAAATTCTGCCTTTATTGTATGACTGCACATATTACCGGTCTGCTGTTTGCAGTTTTTATAATATGGAGGGCAATCAAAGAATTCGATGACCATTCTGAGGCTGTCTCACAGACAAATCACATAATTGTCAAAAATGTTTTACCGGTTCCAAGGCGGAATAGAATTTTACTTACAATGAGCAGGTCTCTTATTGGTTTAGTTCTGGCAGTTATTCTGGCTGCCTTTCAAATTGCCTTCACTCCCCCTCCGGTCCTTAATGATAGTGAATCTTACTATAACCCACCTGCCATCGATTATCACGATGTGCCGATGGTTGGGTCGCCGGAAGCCCCCTACATTGTTGCCTTGCTCTTTGATTATAATTGTCCCCATTGTCAGCAAATTCATTTAATGCTCAATGAAGTGATACACCGCTTTAACGGAAAGCTTGCCTTTGCATTATATCCGACACCATTGAATACTCAGTGTAACCCATACATTCCCAGAGATGTTGATGAATTCAAAAACTCTTGCGATTTGGTAAGAATTGCTCTGGCGGTATGGCTAGCCAATCGTGAAATGTTTCCCGTCTTTGAAAGCTGGATGTTCTCGTTTGAATCCGGCGACAAGTGGCGTCCGCGAAGTCTCGAATCCACAAGAGCAAAAGCGATTGAATTGGTTGGGAAAGAGAAATTCGATGCAGCTATCAACAACCCTTGGATAGGACAGTATATGCAAACCTGTATTCGGACATATGGACAAACCATGCAGGGCGGCAACGGTGGTGTTCCAAAACTAATTTACGGTTCTCATTGGGTTATCCCGGAACCGAATAACGCAGATGAACTTGTTATAATTCTGCAGAAGAGTCTGGGTTTGCGTAAACCTTAATACATTAGTAGGTATTAATTAAGTTGGTCAATACCCGGAAGTTAAGAAAGCAATTTATTGTCGGAAAAAATGTTAAATTATAAGGAAAATTTAAAAACAATAATAAACAATAGTCAGAATAGTTTTCGGTCTATTAACTCGCCAAAGAAATAGCTTCTAATGTGGATTAACAATTAATAATACAAATGAAAAATATTTTAGATTATACAGAACAGTTTACTAAAGTCTTTTGCAAAAAAGATTCATTTAATAATGATAATCAAAATATTTGTATTAGTTAAAGATGTTTGTTAAATGTTTTTTTCAATAAATAAATAGCGTTATTATTATGAGAATTAAATACTGGTTTTTAATTTGCCTCTTCCCTCTTTTCTGTCAGGCGCAGGTTGTAAAAAACTATAAACAATTAGCGAACGAAGTGATCATTAATCTGACAGAAGGAATACTTAACATTTCTCCTATTGCAGAAAATGCTGTAAGAATAAAATTCTATAATAATGTTGAATCAAAAGTGCCGGAGTTAATTTTTACTTCAAAATATACTGCTCCAAAAATGAAGGTTGCGGATTCACCTTCAAAACTTGAATTAAAGGGGAAGAAAATTATTGTTGATATAGATAAGCAGACTGGTAATTTATCATTTACTGATTATTTAGGGAAAATTTTCTTGAGCGAAAAAGCCGGTACAAGAAAACTTATACCCGATTCTGTTATGGGTGAACCCTGTTTTATAGCAGAACAGAGTTTTGAATCACCAAAGGATGAATATATTTTTGGATTGGGACAGTTTCAGGATGGGAATTATAATTTAAAAAATGTTACCCGTCGTTTAACGCAGGTTAACTCACAAATTTCTCTTCCTTTTATATATTCAAGCAAAGGATATGGATTGCTTTGGCATCAATACGGGCTAACAGATTTTAATCCGGCAGACAATTTCATAACACTTGAAAAGCAGGAGCAATCTGCAGGCAACAACCAGGCAGTTGAAGTTACAACTACATCAGGAACGGAAAAAGTATCGCAGCATCAATCCCTTTACACCGGGAAATTTAATCTACCTGAAGATGGTGTTTATTCAATATTTCTTAATCTGGGTGATATGGATAATCGTCAATATGTTGTAATCGATGGAAAACCTTCTATTGACATAACGAATTTTTGGCTTCCCCCCGCTGCGGATGCCCTGGTGAATTTAAAAGCCGGAGAGCATCAGGTTCAATTAGTTTGCAGATCAAGCAATACACCTAAGCTATCCTGGAAATTAACCGGGAATGAAACCACCTTCCGTTCTCCGAATGCTAAGCTGCTTGATTATGTTGTGTTTTATGGTCCGGCTGCCGACAGCGTAATAGCTTCTTACAGGAATCTTTCAGGCAATGCACCGATGCTTCCCCGATGGGCATACGGATTCTGGCAGTGCCGTGAACGTTACACTTCCAGTACCGGGCTTGTGAATACTGTTAAGGAATTCCGGGAGAAAAAAATTCCTATGGATGTGATTGTACAGGATTGGCAATACTGGGGAAATAACGGCTGGGGTGTCCCCGAATTTGACAGTATTAATTATCCCGATCCGGCACATTTCATAAAGCAATTACATGATGCAAATTCACATTTCTGCATTTCCATCTGGTCAAATCCGGATAAGAATTCTGCAATTGGAAAAAAGTTTGCATCAAAAGATCTTTATATACCGGATAGCAAATGGCTCGATTATTTCAATCCTGTTACAAGGAAAGATTATTGGAATACATTAAATAAAAATTTATTTTCTTATGGAGTCGATTCATGGTGGATGGATGCAACAGAACCTGAAAACGATGCTCTGCACGGTGCAAAAACTTATCTGGGGTTAGGAGATTTTTATCGTCTTACGTATCCGTTATTTGTCAGCCGGGCAGTTTATGAAGGTCAGCGCAAAACAACATCAAGGAAAAGGGTTTGTATTTTAACCCGTTCTGCTTTTCTCGGTCAGCAAAGGTACGGTACGATAAATTGGTCAGGTGATATTGGCGGAACATGGGATTCCTTTAAACGTCAAATAGCTGCCGGACTTAACTACACAATCACCGGTATGCCTTATTGGACTACCGATATTGGCGGATTTTTCCGTCCCGGGAAATCGCAATATACAGATGAAAATTACCAGGAATTGCTAATACGCTGGTATCAATGGGGCACTTTCAATCCTATTTTCCGTATCCATGGATATCAATCGGAAACTGAGCCGTGGCATTATAGCCAGCTGGTTCAGGATAATATGAAAAAGATGCTGGATTTGAGATACCGTTTACTTCCTTATATTTATTCCGAAGCATGGCAGGTTACGAAAAACGGATCAACTATGATGCGCCCTTTGGTTATGGACTTTAACCGGGATGATTCGGCTTTAAATCAAATTTATGAATTCATGTTCGGAAAGGCACTCCTCGTTGCCCCTGTTACCGAGCCTAAAGTTAATGAGCGGGATGTTTATTTACCAAATTCTGTTAAGTGGTATAATTTCTGGACCGGTGAACGCAGTGAAGGAGGCCGGACAATAAAAACGGATGCGCCGGTTGATAAAATTCCTCTTTATGTAAAAGCCGGATCTATTATTCCAATGGGACCGGTAATACAATATGCAGCAGAAAAAAATGATCCTATAGAAATTAGAATTTATACTGGGGCCAGCGGAGAGTTTACTTTATATGAAGATGAAAATGACAATTATGACTATGAAAAAGGAAATTATTCTACTATCAGATTTAAATGGAATGATGCGGAAAAAACTTTGACAATTAGTAGCCGGAATGGCTCATTCCCCGGAATGCCTGCTGAACACAAATTCAACATTATTCGTGTGGAAACAAACAAAGGAACCGGAATTAACTCTTTTGAAACGTTCGATAAAGTGGTAAATTATAAGGGGAAGGAAGTTGTAGTTAAACTGCAATAGAAAGATACAAATTAGAATAAAGGCAGAAGCATGATTTAAAGAGAATTAAAAAGCAAATAATGAAAATATTTTCAGTATCTGTCTTTTAAAATTGATAATTTCTTTTGACTTAAGTGCTCAAAATTCGGAAATACGGAAAAAATCGGCTGCTGAAGCGTATTTGCTTCCACCTTAACTAATAAGCGCTTAACTTGAATGCATTAATTCAATTTTTTTCTTCAAATCTTAATTATTTTTAAAAAGTTTCAAAGGATATGCAGCTCCCGCTTGATTCCATTTCCCGGCTATCGTCATCTCCTTTTGATCTAAAATTCCTTCAAAACCCGCTGCCGCAGCCCCTATTTTAAAAATTAATGAATCATTATTAATAATAATTTCAGATACAGGTATATCCTTCACGCCTTGATCGGGACTGTCCATTTTGGCCTGCAAACTCCCATCTTTCCCCGTAATATGTAACACTACTTTCATTTTCATATCCATCTGTATCAGCTCGCCGTTCCATGTTCCAAAAAATATTGGATTTATTTTCAAATTAAGATTAGGAGCAATTGATTTTTTATCATGCCAATTTTTTTTATAAAGAGCCTCGGAGAAGTAATCCTTCGCCTCCTTTCCAATTTGCTTCTCTGCCTCGTCGAGGAAAACAGCGGTAGTAGCATCTTTTGATTCTAAGAAGCGGTCATATAAATTTTTATAAAAACGCTTCATCGTTTCATCACCATATTTTTCCCGTGCCTTATTAAAAATTAACACCGGCTTAGCATAACGGTTAACTTCACGATCCGGGGAATTATTTTCTGTTTCGGCAATTGCAGTCTCGGTAACGCAGTTTTCAGCCCGTTCATTATATTCTTTAAGGAGCTGATCTGTAAATTTTTTTCCGATAACATCCTCAGATATTAAAAATGCAGAATATTCAGCCAAGCCTTCATTAATCCAATCATCGGGTGAATTTGTATTCGCTAGGCTCCACCAGTAATGTGATATTTCATGGGTGATATACCGGAAATCTCTTGCACTGCCGAATTTCTGGCTTCGGCCGTAAAGTGCAAAATTTTCAGAAACAACAATAAACGGCGCTCTTACATATCCCCAGGCAGGACGGGGAGAATAGCCTACACGAATTAAGTTATCAGATCTTGAAGTTCCTAACAAATTAGTCAGCCATTCCATAGATTTAAAAAGATTACTCTCCATTGAATCGATATATGTAAGGGGCAACTTATCGTAATATATTTCGATTTTTGTTCCGTCTTTGGTAACTTCAGATTTTTTTAAATTCGGAGCTGCAAGAATTAAAATATCGGAACAAGGCTTAAAAGACTTCCATTCTGAAAATAAGTGATCACTCTCAATTTTTTCGTCTATTAAATAACCATTTGTAACTGCTGAAAAATCTGAAGGCAGATCGATATTGATTTGAAAATTAAAAGAGTTTTTATTGTGCATAAGCCGCGGGTACCATGAAACATATGTTGCCAATTCTACTAGTTCAGGTTTTATCATATTAACGTTTCTAATTTCAGGTCTAAAAGCTTCGGATTTTATTTCCCCTGAATATTCTATGATTAGGTTTTTAGGGATAGGTGAGCCGATATTAAATATTGCTGAATTCGGCAGAATATCCGTATCATATTTCTGATATGAAACAGAAGCTCCATCCGCAGAAATATTATCTATTCCCATATCCTTATTTAATATGAAACATGAATCGGAAGGATTCTCAATTTCAATTCGGCATTCAATTTTTCCAGAGGCGGGGGCAATTCGAACATTAATCTTATAAGAGGGATCTTGAAAATTATCCTGCCCAAAAGAAAAAAAATAAAAAGCTTGAAGAAAAACTATTGCAAATAGAGAGTTAAATGTAATTTTCATTCTATTCCCCAAATGGATTGAATTAATTATTGTAAATATATATTTATTTCCGGAAAATTTCTCATCTCATATATAATTAGATTCAAAAACAAAATGAAAGGTTACTTTTATTATGGCTTAAAATCTACACCTTTCATTTCAATCCGTAGATTAAAAAAGTGATTTAAAACTCATCCTCTGGTTGTTAATAATAAAAAATACGAAAATAAAGATTAAATATTTTATTTTATATTAAGTAAAATATTCTATAATAAAATTAAAAGATGTCATGAAAAAAACATTATTAATATTTTTTGTTTCAATTATTTTCTTGGAATTTTTATATAAACCTGAAGCTCATCCACAAAAAAGCAGTAAGATTCACATATATGATCATATTGTTATTGTAATGGAAGAGAATAAGAATTATGAGCAGGTTATAGAAAACAATAATGCACCTTATATAAATTCTTTAAAAGAAGAAGGTGCGAATTTAACACAAATGTATGGAGAAGAACACGCAAGTGAAGGAAATTATTTTTGGATATTTTCCGGCAGCAACCATAATGTCGGGTTTAATGATATTATTCCAAACACATATAATAATAAAAGCTATCCTTTTAAATCGAGCAATTTAGCCGGGCAGCTTATTAAGAAAGGTTATTCATTTAAAGGCTACTCTGAAGGTTTGCCTGAAATTGGAGATACAGTATCGCATTCAGACTATTATGCACGCAAGCATGTTCCATGGATAAGCTTTGGGAATATTCCAAACGGAAAAACAGAAGAGAATTCTGTAAATCTGCAGTTCGAACAATTCCCTTCCGATTTTAATAAACTTCCGACAGTCTCATTTGTAATTCCAAATTTAATCGATGATATGCACGATCCCAAATCTCCAGATGTAAGTGTAAAGAATGGAGATACCTGGTTAAGAAATAACATTGACAATTATTATCAATGGGCAAAGACTCATAACAGCCTGCTAATAATAACGTTTGATGAAAATGATGATAAAAGCGGGTACAGAGGATTAACTGATCCGGCTAATTTCAATAGTGATATAAAGAATAGAATCCCCACTATAATAGCCGGTGATTATATTATCCCTGGTAATTATAGTGAAGGGAAAGGCGTAACACATGTTAATATTCTGCGAACCATTGAAGCAATGTTTGGTTTGTCCAAATCAGGGCATCAGCAAGAAAATGCATTAAAATATGGGATAAAAGATAATTATATAATTAAAGATATATTCAAATAGAGACGTCGAAATGTAAGATGGAAAATGACGGACTGATTTAAATAAAGTTACTGCAGTTAAAATAGGTAAATGCGCAATTATCTCTCGTACATGCATCTATTCTGGGGAATAGAAACCGTTACGTTAACAAAGTTCAAGATCTTGCCGCCATGCAGATCATAATTCATGCTTTTATCGTTTAATTCAGTTCTTGCATTCGTGCAAAGAACTTGCCTAACCTATTGTTTTTCATTTTCCAACTTCAATCACTACAAAACTACCGGGAATTACTTTAGGTCTGGGATGAGGAACATCCGCAGTAGGTGCCGGTGCCGGTTCAAAATTGGCAGTCGGTAAAAATATATTATGAGTTTTTTCATCAATGGCAGAAGTTCTTGCACCTTGTTTTGTAGGGATATTAGCGACTACATGAAATTTTGTCGGGCTGTCCTCATGCACTTCGGTTAAAGTTCCTTCTCTGTTGGAACTAAATGCCTCCAAATATTTATTATCGAAAACAACACCATCGCATCCTTCCCCAATCGGCAGTTCAGCAAGCACTTTCCCATCTTTTGCCGATAGGATAACCATAAGCTTATTATCACAACCGGAAAATAATATCATGTTTTTACTATCAATTGCTAGTCCTGAAGGTGATTCCCCTTTTCCTATTTTCCATCTATCTTCTATTTTGTAATTCCTCATATTAATTTTGACAATCTCACTTTTGCTTTCAATATTAACATAAACATTTCCTTTATTATCTGAGACAGCTGCTTCAGGTTTTCCGTTCAAATCGATAGAAGCAGCGACTGTATCCCCCGAAGGATCTATTACAGTAGCCTCATTACTTCTTCCGTCACAAACAAATATTTTTTTTGTAAAAGGATCATACATTATTGCATCAGGATTTTTGCCGGTATTAATTTGTTTCAACACTTTATTATTTTTCAAATCAAATACTGATACCGTATTGCTTCTCCCATTACTTGTATATCCTTTGTTGAAATGATAAGCAAAAGCAATTCCATGAACTCCTTCAGTATTTGGGATTATACCTACCGAATCGCCATCTGCTTCATTTAGAATATTTACATGAGTTCCATGGGAGACATAAATTCTTTTTAAGCTGCTGTTAACCGCAATATAGTCCCACCACCCTTCTCCTCCGACATGAAAAGTTTTAGTAATATGATAAACCGGATTACTTTGTGCAAGAGATTTATTTAATAAAAATGGAAGAAGTAAAATGATATAGAATGATTTTCTAATGCAAGAGATGACTCTCATTTTTAAACCTTTATATTTAATTTATATATCAATGAGTTCTTCATAAAAAATTATTTTGGATTTGGGCCTTGAGAAACCAGGACAAAATCATCCGGTCTTATCCACTTTTTAAAGGCATTTTGAATATCGCCGGGTTTTACATCCAAATAATGTTCAGCGGCGATAGTAGGCTCATTTAACGGAAGTTGATGTATTGCCCTGCTCAACAAACCACGACCAATACTGCTGATACTAGATTCGGAAAGCTGAACATCCCTTAACTCAGCAGATTGTGCGCGTCTCAATTCTTTATCCGTTACCGGGCTATTCTGTATATCTTTCAAATCACGGGCAATTACTGATTTTGCCTTAAAAACATTAGGAGGATCACAGCCGTACATAACTTGAAAAGATGAGCGGGTTTTTCCAATGTTAAAGCTTGAATGTACATAATAAACTAAACCAGTATTTACACGCAGATCTTTATATAACCTGGCAGCAAAAACTTCGCGGGTTAAAATCTGGTTACTAAGCTGCAAAACATAATAATCGGGATTATCGCGGGTTAATTGAAGCGTTTGTGCAAGCGTAACTTCATCCTGCACCCTGCTTTTATCGGGTACATTTGTGGTTGCCGGTTTATTATTAGGAACAGATGAGTATTCTGTTGCCGGTTTTTCTCCTTGTGCATTCCATCCAGCAAAGTATTTCTCAATAACGCTTTTTGCTGTATCAGGATTAACATTTCCCGTTACAACGATTGCTGCAAGATCAGGTCTAAAAACTTTATTGTAATAATTTTTAATATCCTGCATTGAAAGTGAATCTACTGATCCAGGAGTGCTGTGTCTTAGCTGCGGATCCCCTTTCGGCAATAAAGCATCCCATAATGCTTTGTTTTTTAGATAATCCGGACTCTCAAGTTCTCCTGCTACTTCTTTTGCTGTCTGCATCTGAATAATTTTGAAGGCTTGCTCGGGCAGGGCAGGATGTACTAAATTATCCGCGAGAAGCTGAACTCCTCTGTCGAAATGATCGGTTAAAACCTGAAGTGAGAAGCTGGTTCCTGCATTCTCATTTGCACCGATATCATCAAGTTCTTTTTGAAACGCCAGTCTATCATAAGTTGTTGTACCATAGGAAAATAGCTGCGACAACACATCATCAACACCCTCCTTGCCTTCCGGAGTTTCGAGATCAGAATTATTTTTTACTTCTCCGTACACACTCACAGCGTTGCTGATAGATTCCGGCTGAATAATTAATTTTATACCGTTGCTAAGTGTATCTACTACTGGATTTACAACTGATTTCGGGACTTCCAAACGTGCCATCGCTGTACTTGCCCACTCTGGTAATTCAACTTCCTTAGGATTTTTCGGTGCAAAAGATTCCGCTCCGCCAAAACTGCTTCGTGAAATTGGTTTTCCTGATGGTTCAGGCGTCAAAATAGCAAAAATTGCATGGTTCAAGTCCAAATATTTTTTTGCTATACGATTAACATCTTCTACAGTAACCTTCTTAAGCATCTCTAACTCGACATCCGGAGATTCATTTTCATCATTTGCTACCGCGTTAGACCATGCATTAGCTAAACCGGAAATGGAATTCTTCTCTAATTCGGCATCTGCAATCTCATGATTTTTCGCTGCAATAACCAGATCTGCCGGCAGACCATTCTTTACATAATTTGCAATAATATCATTTGTTTCTTTCAATAATTTATGAGCATCACCTCCTTTGGGGAATACTCCAAAAGCAAAAGACATACCCGCACGCGGCATGCCATCGAATTCAAAACTTGAGTATAAAGATTTTCCCTGCGGTACTAATCCATAAAGATCTGCACGCTGACTGCTCAAAACATCCGCTAAAATTTGTGCGGCCGGATAATCCGGATCTCTGGTTCCGGGCATTCTAAAAGATGTGAGTGTATAGCCATATGGAGTATCTGTAGTGAGATTCAAAGTATCGGATTTCACAGGTTGAAGATTTAGTTCAGGTTTCTTCGGAAGCTTTTTCCCAGGAATATTTCCGAAAAGTGTTTTTACCTTTTCAAGCGTTTTCTGCGGATCCACATTACCTACAATAACGAGTACTGCGTTGTTGGGAGCGTACCAGGTATCATGGAATTTTTTTAACATAGCCGCTGTAGTTTTATCAAAAGACGGCCTGGTTCCTAAACCGGTATGTTCGTAAGGTGTTCCTTTAAATAAAGCTTTCATTAATTTTGTGTAAAAAACATAGACCGGGTTCGATAGATCATTAGCCACTTCCTGTTCTATTGCACCTCTTTCATTTTTCCACGATGAATCTGTACATAGAAGGGATTTCATTCTTAAAGATTCTATGTGAAGTGCGATATCAACATTTTCGGCCGGAACTGTAAAGAAATACTGAGTTAAATCATTTTGGGTGTCTGCATTAAAATCTCCCCCTAAGGCAGCACTAATATCATTTAACTGGTCTGCACTTAAACCTTCGCTGCCGCGGAACATCATATGTTCGGTAGCGTGTGCCGTGCCTGGAAATCCTTCGGGAACTTCGGTAGAACCGACTTTATAATTTATTTCTGTTGTAACAACAGGAGCTAATTGATTTTTAACAATGATTACCCGTAAACCATTTGATAGGGTATCCCTTAATATATTATTATTTTCATTTGAAGGATTTATCTCTGCATTTATTGGAAAAGTAAATACTAAAATTAAAATAGAGAGGAAATAAAGGGAATAGATATGAATTTTATTTATTCTCCTTTGCGAGCAGGTACTATCCTCCGGGGGGATATTAAACATTTTAATTCTCCTTAAAATTATTTTCTTCGGGAAGGGGTGACATTACAATTGATAAAATATCATTAAAAATAAGGATTAATTTTAATAATAAACTATTTATAGTCGTGGGAACTAAATCACAAAATATGGGAGTTATAAAATTATATACAAGAATTGAGGGAGTTATAACGATAATGCAATGCTTTTTCTAACGTACCACGTAATTTATCTTTGGTTCACACAGCTGGTTTGCCGCCTACCACTACACTCCAAGGTCTAACCTTCCATTCCTCTATTAACCCATTTTTAACATAAGGGTCATTCTTCGCAAAATTTTCCGCTATTGTTTTATTTTCTCCTTTGAAGACCAGCACAGCACTGTCAGCTGGATCAGCAAGAGCACCTGCTAATAGTAATTCACCATTCTTATGTGATTTCATTGCATGAGCTAAATGGGCTTCCCTATACGGCTTTCTCTTTTCCAAATAATTATTTACAGTTTTATAAAACAAGATATAATACATAAACTTACCTCGAAGTGAATAAGATTTTATAGTATGTCAATATAAAAAAATCTATTATTGAATGTTAGGGAAACTGGTTATTAAGTTATGTTACGCATCGCTCTTAATCTTAATCCTATTCTTACTCATAATCGTAATAAAAATCGAGTAAGATTAAGAGTAAGAGCAAGATTAAGAATTTTTATTAATTATCTATGTTCCTTCCAGCTTACTGCATAAATTGAATCGCCATTTGCTCTGAACAGAACGGCTCCGAGTTTATCTGTCCTGTAAATTTTTGATTTTATTGTTCTGAGCCGCTCTAATATTTTTGAGGATGGGTGACCGAATTTATTCTGATTGCCGGCACTTATTAGACTAATTTTCGGATTAACTACCTTTATAAAATTTATAGATGAGCCTGAAGAACTTCCATGATGCCCGACTTTTAATATATCAGATTTTAGAAATGATTTATAAACTTTCAGCAGGATCTTTTCACGGTTTGATTCAGCGTCACCGGTAAATAAGAAGCTGTTTTCCCCAAATACAATTTTGATTACCCCGCTCCTTTCGTTTTTTGAACAACTATTTTCCAGCTTATTATACAATGAATAAATACGCAGGTTCTTCAATTTCATTATATCTCTTTGGTAATATGAGAAAGGTATTTTGTTTTCTATTAAGTATTTTTCAAATTTTCTGTCATTCTGATCTGCAGTGTCCAAAGACGGTTTGAAAATTCTTTTGACTCTTTTATTATGGATAAGAGAAACAAAGCCGCCGTAATGATCAAGATCCAGGTGTGAAATAAATCCATAATCTATTCTATCTATACCCAGGTAATTTAACAAAGGAATAATAATATATTCGCCGGTATTGAAATAATTTGAGGCAGGGCCTGCATCAATCAAAACCGATTTTCCATCCGGCATCTGAAGAAGAAATGAGTCTCCCTGACCAACATCAATCATCATTAAATTAAGTTCATTCTTTTGAAACAGCACCTTATTATTAAATGAAGATAAAATTAAAAAATTAATTATGACTAAAGCTAAAAGAGAGATTCTTGCAGTCACGGAATTGAACTTTTTAAAAAAGAATATAAAGAAAGTCAACAGAGAATAAAAAATCAAAGCATCATAAAGAAGAAAATTTCTAATCCAGATAAATGAATATTCAAGACTTCCGCTCGTCTTAATAAATTTAAATAGAATAAAGGTGAAGAAATCATTTGCTGCGGCATAAACAGCAGCTATATATGGAAAAACAATACTTATCAATAGCGTCCCTAATGCTACCAGCAGGATCAGACCTATCAGCGGTATAACAACCAAGTTTGTAATAGGTGCAATTAATGAAAGCTTTCTAAAGTATGCTAAAGTAACGGGTAGAGTTCCGATTTCGACGCTAATAGAAACAGCAAACAACAGGATAAAATATCTTAATAAATTGTTTTTAATATTTAGTTTTTTGATCCCTTTTTGAAATAACGGTAAAATCACTCCTATCGATAAAACTGCAGAGAAAGAAAGCTGGAATCCCGCCGAATAAATTTCATCCGGGCTGACAATTAGGATAACCAAGGCTGCAAGCGCCAGTGAATTGAAAAGATTTGTAGACCTGTTAAGCATGAAAGCAACAATAATAATAATGGCCATAACAGAAGCCCTGAACACAGATACCGGCAATCCTGTAATGCACATAAATATCAGCAATCCAAGAATTGCAGCAATTGATCGGATGTAAATATTGAATCTTCCAAAAGCTAAAAGCAGGAATAAGATAATGAAACCCGTATGCAAACCTGAAACAGCAAGTACATGTATTACACCTGAATTTATAAATTCGGTTTTCGTTTCATAATCAATATCACTCCTATCGGCCAGCAGAAGACTTTTTAATAAAGAAGCTGTTTGCCCGTTTTGCAGGTCTGAGATTCTCCGAAAAATAGATTTTCTAATTTGAAATATTTCACTCAGGAAAAATATTCTTCCTTTATTCAGCACCTTGAAATCACCGGCATTATATGTGGTGACTATTCCGCTAATCCCTTTTTCTCTTAAATATCTGTTGTAATCAAATTCACCCGGGTTTCTTGTCTCCCTTCCTTTAGTATAGGTGCCGGTCAGATTGATAAAATTTCCAGGGGAAATAAGGTTATATATTGAGTCCATCCGGCTTTTATCTTCTTCCCAGATCTTCCCTATAAGGTTTATTCTTTTCCCGATTATTTTATTATCAACCTTGATTGAATCTGCATAAAAGCAGAATTCAATATTTTCATCTCTTTCTAATTCCACCCAGGTGATGGTTCCGAAAGCCGAAAGGTTTTTTATTTTATTCAGGTTCTCGGACAAATAGGAGTGTTTATTAGTAATCGAAGCTCTGAAGCATCCGAGAAGAACAAAAATTAAAAGGAGAAATAATGAAACTATACTTTCCCTATTTTTAAATGAAGTCAGAAAATAAATTACAAGTAAAAGTATAAAGAGCACTGAAAGAGAAAAAAGGATTAGGTTAATCTTAAATAATGGCTGTAAGAGAATTCCGCATATAAATAAAATGGTAATTTTTATTACAGGGTAATTTTTCATTTACAATATTTGATTATTGCATCTTTTATTTGTGATAAGTCTTTAATATGGTTAAATAATTTTTCGGCATATTTCCCCGCTGTTATTGTTAAAGAAGGATTTAGTGTATGTGTTTTAACCGATAAATCCTCAAAATTGCCATGATCTGAACAGAGGAGCAGCGTAATATTTTTATCCAATCCGGTAATTACCGAAAATAGAAATTCATCCAGATCATCCACGGCTTTTTTCACATTCCCGTCGTATCTTCCATGACCGATATGATCGGTTAAAAAATATTCATAAGCAGTAAAAGAATTTTGTGCGGCTATTTTTAATAATCTTTTTGCCGCAGTCCCGGGTCTGATTACCGGAAGATTATATTTAAGTTTTGTATTCCATCTTTCGTTTGTAATTTCAGCAGTTACCGCTTTACCCCTTCTAACATCTGTAGCATTATTAAGTCTCATCCCGTTTAATTTACAGCTTAGTGTGGTGACGCTAAGTCTGGATTTTCCACTTCTAATATAATCAAAGAAAATTTTAGGATAAGCATTTGCAAAAAAAACTTTTTCATTTTTTGATAGATAATATTTGAAAATATTTTTCTCAGCAATAATGGGAATCAAAGTTGAATATGGATATGGTCCGAAATGTTTACCGATGATTTTTGCCGCATTTATTCCGCAAAATATTGAAGTTTGCCCGGTACCGCTTTGCGGAAATCCTTCAAAACCAAGACGTGCATCGGCTGGAAACAAAAAGACTTTATTCTTCACCAATATCTGTCTTTTTAATGTCGGGATTTCACCGAAGATATTTGTAAATGTTCTAAATCCATATTTGAAAAAAGGATTAAATTCATAATCTTCCTTTCCAATACCGACACCATCTATAAATATCATTAATACTGGGTTCATGACGTAATCCGCTTTTTTAGTTCATGTTTAAATTCAAGTGATCTACGTATTATTCTTGAACTTGATCTCCTCCCTATTTCCTCGATTCTACAATTACTGTTACAGGACCGTCATTGATAATTTCCACCTCCATCATTGCACCGAAAATTCCGGTTTTAACTTTCTCTTTACCTAAATTAACTTGAACTCTGCTTATAAATTTTTCATACAACGGAATTGCCTCATCCGGTTTTGCTGCTTCAGTAAATCCCGGTCTGTTCCCCTTTGCCGTTTCACCGTATAATGTAAACTGTGAAATAATTAATACTTCTCCTTCAACATCTTTCAATGAAAGATTCATTTTTCCGTTTTCATCTTCCATAATTCTTAAGTTGCAGCATTTATCTGCGACAAAGTTTACGTCATTTTCAGTATCTCCGGTTTTTATTCCCAGAAGAATTACAAAACCTTTCCCTATCTTTTGGTTATAATTTTCAGAAGATATTTTAACACTCCCTCTTGATACTCTTTGGATAACAGCCCTCAATTTGATTCTCCGTAAATAACGCGTTCAATATTTAAATAATCTTTTTTAACAATGATATTCCTGAAATTATTTTCTCTTAATATTTCTTCAACCTGTTTATACTGCTCTTTACCAACCTCAAAAAATAGTTTCCCGTGCTCTTTTAAAATGATCTTCGTTTTAGAAGAGATGATCCTAAAAAATGATAAACCGTCGCTTTCATCAGTTAAAGCGATCCTTGGTTCATATACTTTTAATTCCGGCTGAAGCTTTTGAAACTCGTCTCTTGATATATAAGGAGGATTAGAAACTATAATATCATATTTTTTTGTTGAATAATTTGTACCGTTCATAATGCTGTCATTCATAAAATCTATTTGATTTTCCACAGAATTTAATTTCGCATTTTCTATTGCAGTCTCCAAAGCTTCATTGCTGCTGTCAATAGCTGAGACTTTAGAATTCGGCAAATTCTTAGCAATAGAAATCGCAATATTCCCGCTGCCCGTGCCTATATCCAGGATATCGATATTTTTTTCTTTTTCAACAGAGCTGATGATGGTTTCTACTAATATTTCAGTTTCCGGTCTGGGGATCAAAACAGATTTATTCACTTTAATCTCTAATCCATAAAATTCAACTGAGCCGGTTATATACTGCAGAGGTTCAAATCTTCCTCTTCTTTTTATATATTCCCTATAAATATCGATCTCTTCCTCTTTAAGAGGTTGATCAAATTTTAAGTAAAGATCCAGTCTTTTACAGTTAAGAATGTCAGCCAGAAGCAGCTCGGCATTTATTCTTGGCGATTCAATATCTTTCTTCTGAAGATATTCGGTCGACAGCTTTATTGATTCAAGCACCGTCAGCATAGTAAATATTTTTTGTTGTAAAATAAAAATAAATTTATTGAAGGAAAGATGAAAATGGCAGTTAAATATATACTACAGGCTGATCGGTTTAGAAATTATAAAGAAGTTGAAGAAATCAATCAGTTAAAAAGAAATAAATAAGTATACCAAAATTTATTTGAAGCGCGGTCATAGTTATCCCGCTGATTAAATCAAATTTTTTTGTTTGATCCAAATACACCTGATAGTTAGTTGCCTGGTAAGAATCATAACGGTTATCCGCCTTTAATTTAAAGTACGCAGTTGTTCCGCCTAGAAGGATTATTGTCCCCATCAGAATTTTAAAAATATCTTTTTCATAAAAATTCTCGCCGATATTTTCGCCGGTGTATTTTAAATCGACTAAATCTTTCCCGGCAAGCTGGTTCAAGCTGATTGATTTACTTTGATAGCCTGGTTTGGAAAGTGTGATCATACTGTATTTCAATGGAATAAATAAAGGCGTATTGCCGAGTAATGAATCTCTGCTGTAAACATAAACATCCCGGGGATTAGTTCTCAGATATACTGCTGAATTAAAATTATAGGATAATTTAATCTCATTGCAATCAGAAACATTTAAGGTATCTATAAAATATTTCGAATCCCATTTATCATAAGGTTCATGAATCGTAAGAATATAATTACCTTTATTTAGTCCGGTCTCGATATTTCCATAACCTAATAACTCATTATTTAATTTTATAATTGAATTATTTTCATCGGTTTTTACCGACAGTTCTGCTTTGCAATCCTGCGGGAAAATTTCAGAATGAAATAATGCAATGAAATATAAAAGCAATACTATCCTGAAATTAAAATTTATATGCACAAATATTCCCATTTTCATAACCAATAAATAAAGTGCTGTCTGCAATTAAAGGTGTTAATTTAACCCTGCCGTCCAGCGAGTAAGTCTTCTTTATTTTTCCCGTTCCCGGGTCAATTAAATAAAATTCTTCATTTAAATTGGGGAGAATAATAGAGTTCTCAGTAATCAATGGAGTTGCATCAAGCAATCCTTCTGTTTTTGTTTTCCAAATCTGCTCACCGCTGGATTTATCTACAGCATAAAGATCCCCTTTCAAATTTCCAATAAAAATAGTATTATCATTCATAGCAGGCGTCATTATTATTCTGGCATCGGTGTTAAATTCCCATTTTATTTCACCTGATTTAATTTCTATAGAATATAATCTGCCGTTATCATTTCCAATGTATGCAATTCCATCCCTGATAGTTACACCGCAGAAAAACGGATTACCGATTTTCTTTCTGTATAACAAATTGCCGTCATTATAATTAATGGCCAATAGTTCCCCCTTATCATTTCCAAAAACGATAATATTATCACCCAATGCCGGAGAACTATGAACAAATGATTTAGATTCGAATTCCCATTTTTTTTCGCCGTCGGCAGAATACTTGTAAACCCTGCCGTCTTCGGTATTAAATAATATGCTGCTGTCTTTTTTAATCATTTCAGTTAATACTCTGCCTTTAATATCCTTACTATAATTTTCTTTACCCGTAACAAAATTATAAGATATTAAGCTGGATTCATTATTATTTTCAGATGCAGCAGCAAAAATTATATTTGTTTTATCAATTACCGGGGCAGAGAATATTGCTCCTTTATTTTTCAATTTTCCCATTTCTTTCCCTGTAGAGTCGTTAAAACAAAAGACTCTGCCTGAAAGATCACCAACAAAGAGATATCCCCCATACAAAGTAACGGAAGTGTTTGCAAAACCTCCGTTTACGTCATTCTCCCATTTTTTTATTAGAGTGTCGCCAATTACTTCGGAAATATAAAAATCTCTTCCCGGAGTTTTTCCGAACATTGGATATGTTTTTTGATCGGGATTTGTTTTAATTCTTATAAGAGATGCCGAACAGCCGCAGAAAATTGATAAAGAAATTAATGTAAATAGATAATATTTCATTAAAAGTCCCATCCGAAAAAGAATTGATAGAATAATTTAGGCTGTAAATGAGAAAAATTATCTTCTATTTTTTTCCCGATATCATATCGCAAAGCAATCACACCGAAAAGATTAAAACGCAGGCCGGCGCCAATACTGCCGAGAGTTTGGGTATAACGCTTATCCCAGGCATTTCCAGCGTCAAAAAAAGCAGCGCCTCTTATACCGAAAAAGCTTAAACCAAGAAAAGGAAACTTAACCCTGAATTCATCTATCAGCGGGAATCTAAATTCTATAGAAGAGATCCACATTTTTTCACCGCGGATTGAAAACCTGTCCCAGCCGCGAAGATCCCAGCTTCCGCCCATAAAATAACGGCGGGCTTCTTTACCTTCATTATAGAACAATGCTGAACGGAAAGCTAAAGCGGTTCTAAATCCTAGGCGGAAATAATGACGATAATCTGCAATTACAGTAAAATAATTTACATTGCTGAATTGTACATCTCCTGTATATCCGAGCAGAAGCCTGGCCCTGGTTCCATCAAGCGGACCTGTAGGTCCCCACAAAGAATTATCCATAACATAGGATATCGTGTTACTTACAAGGAGAGCTTTTCTTTCAATTATCCCGGGCAGATCACTTTTATCTGAGTTTGCAACAGTTACCGAGCTTTCTATTCGTTTAAACTTAGAAATTGGAAAATCTAAAATGAAAAATCCTCCAAAACTTCTTTCATAAAAATATTCATCTGACTGAGTAATATCATATCTTCTTCCTGAGAAATTAAAAACTCCGAACCCGTAATTCGTTCTCTTGCTTAGATCATATTTCTGAATTGATACGTTAAAGCTTTTCAGAATGTCACTTTGAACTTCGGCAGTATTATATAAATACAATAAATAGTTATCGTCGCCGAACAAATCACTTAAAACAAAAACAGCTCCCCCTCTGGTGCCGTAGATCGGATCATAAGCTGTGGAAACCTGGCCTGCAGCATAATCAAGAGTGTACTGTCTTTGATATTCTAATTTTTCTTTCTTTGAAAGAGAATTATACTTCTGCGCCGTCCAGGCACCTGCAGCAGAATCCATTTGCATAGTAATTATATTATTGGATGAATCGACTTCAGAGTAATTAAGACTTACACTATAAAGATTAAAGAGGAATTTTTCGAAACCGGAAAAGATAATTGTAGTATCATTAATAAAATCAGGATCAAAGGCACTTGTTATGAAGCTTGTAACTCTTTCAATTTTTTTCCCAAACTTATCATTATTGATATTAATTTTGTAAATATTCCTAACCCCGTCATAATCGGAGGCAAACAAAAGGATTTTCTTATCGGGAGATAAACGGGAAGAGAAACAATTCGCATCCAAATATGTAATATATTCTATCTGGTGATTATCCAGGTTAAATGAAAAGAGATTGTATTTTCTTTGATATTTTCCTGCTGTTCTATCAGAAGAAAAAATAACCTGGCTGTCGGTTAATCCAAAAGAGGGGTTTTGATCATCATAATAGTCGTTAGTTAATCTAATTAATGAATCTGAAGGAATATTAAATAAATAAATATCGCTGAAACCTTTCCGGTCGACTGCCTGGAATACAACCTTATTCCCATCATTTGAAAACTTAGGGGAAGATATAGTAATTAAATCATCTCTTTTAAAATCTTCAATTATTTTATCATCTTTGACTGAAAAAAAATGGATTACATCGGTAGCACCTGATTTTGTTACAAAAGCAATAATACCGTTTTTAGAAATATCTATTGAAGACTGAAATAAATGAAAAGATTCTAACTCTTCAGATTTCTCTCCCCGCAGAATTAATTCAGGTTCTGGTTTTTTTTCTTCCTCACTTTTATCAATTAATTCAAGTTTATAAAGAGATGAATAACCATTCCTGTTAGCAGCAAAATAGATATAATCTTTTCCTTCATCTTTATAATGAACCGGAGAAAAGTTATAACCGAAATCAGTTAATTGTCTGGTAGCATTTCCAATAGGAGAATAGTCAGCCATAAGAGGATAATATTTTTTCTTGAGATAAAATTCCCAGTCGGAGTCAATCTCTTCAATAGATTTGCCAAGTGTATACTCAAGCAGCTTACTGAACTTAGAATACATCCAGAAGTTATCAAGGATCAGCGGAACGATCTCCTTCCCATATTTTTGTTCAATAAATTCCAGGAAATTTTGACCTTCTTTATACATCAGGAATGTACCGTAAATCTGTGAAATATTTTCAAGGTTATAGAAATAACCGCTTATTACAGCATCCCTTAAAACCATTTCAGCCTGGGCATCCGGTTTGGTGGATAAATATTCCGCTAAACCTTCGGTAAACCATAAGGGTGGTGAAACATCTGTTGAAATCCTATGATCACGTAGTTCTCTATATAACTTACTTGCCATAAAAACATGAACAAGTTCATGCCTGACGACATGCCGAAAATCTTCCAGGGAACCAGTATATGGAATAACCACACGGCCCTTTATAAATTCGAAAAAACCTCCTACGCCTTCCGAAATAAAACCGGGGATTGTATTTGTCTGCTGGAATTGAAGATGAGTATTGTAAAAGATTAATGGTATCTGGCGGGTAACTATTTCATTCAGTTTGACTTTTAATTCACCATACATTTCTTCAGCATAACCGGCACCTATTTCGGCAATTTCTTTATCTTCACCGTAATAATAAATATTAAAATGGGCAGTCTTTAAAATCTTCCATTCGAACTTATTATACTGTACTTTGTTTCTGCCGAAAAAAAACAATTGCCCGAAAGAAGTCTGGTTAAAAAGAAATAAAACTATGAAGAAATATCTGAG
Organism: uncultured Bacteroidota bacterium; assembly: GCA_963782475.1. Classification (GTDB taxonomy): domain Bacteria; phylum Bacteroidota; class Ignavibacteria; order Ignavibacteriales; family Ignavibacteriaceae; genus CAVQBP01. The sequence continues at coordinate 558,444 of CAWAJW010000015.1, read as the reverse complement.
CAAAAATTAACCTTAAATTTTCTAAGGGAATTTATAAAAAAGATACTTCACAGCAATATATAAATATCCCTCTTATTACAAGTTAGGGAGAGAGAATTGAGAATTGAACATAGATTATTAGGGAATACTAAATAATATTCCTGGTCCTGGTAATTTGATTTTCCTCAAAAAACTTTTCTAATCTTTCCGTCACCTGGTATTCATAATGACATGAAAGACAATCTTCGGCCATTTTTTTTGCGCTTTCATATGAAATATAACGGATAATCCTTTTTGCATATAAAATTGTAGTTGGCGCAATACTTAATGACTCAAGACCTAAACCAATTAATAGAGGTATAGCCAGAGTATCTGCAGCCATTTCACCGCATAAACTGACTTCAATACCCGCTTTCTTTCCTTCATTAATAATAAAGCTAAGTGTTTTTACTACAGCAGGATTAAATTCCTGGTACAAATCCGCAACAAGATCATTTCCCCTATCCACAGCCATCAGATACTGAATTAAATCGTTTGTACCGATGCTTAAAAAATCAACTTCCCGTGCAAACTCACCTGCCAGAACTGCTGCGGAAGGTACTTCAACCATAATTCCGACTTTTAAATTCTTATCGAACGGAATTTTTTCTTTTTTTAATTCTTTTTTGCATTCCTCAATTAAATCTTTGGTTTTTCTGACTTCTGCAATTGTAGTTATCATAGGGAGCATAAATTTTATATTTTTATTATTGCTTGCCCGCAGTACAGCTCTGATTTGCGTTTTGAGCAGCGGCAGGTTTTCGAGTAAAAACCGTATGCCTCTTAAACCTAAAAAAGGATTTGGCTCATCATAATCAAAAAGCCTGAATTTATCTCCGCCTATATCGAATGCACGGATAGTAAATATTTCCGGGTAAATTCTGGAAGATAAATTTGTATAAATTCTTACCTGCTCATCTTCATTCGGAATTTCGCCAAGTTCATCAATGAACTGTTCGGTTCTATAAAGCCCGATTCCTTTTGCACCGGAGCTAACTACAAGGTCAATCTCACCAGTAACATCAACGTTCGCCATTAAATGGATTTCTTTGCCGTCTTTGGTTTTTGCAGGCTTATCAATGAACTCCTCAAGACCTTTTTGAAGCTCTACTAATCTCTCATGCTTGTTTTTAAAAAATTCTATTTCTTCTTCATTCGGATTTATGATTACATAACCATGAAATCCGTCAACTATTAAAATATCGCCGTCTTTTATTTTCTGAGTAGAATTATGAGTTCCCACAACTGCCGGAATATTTAAAGAACGGGAGATAATTGCGGCATGCGAAGTTAAACCGCCATGATCAGTTATGAATGCCTGGACATGACTTCTTGTAAATAAAATAGTATCTGAAGGGGTTAAAGAATCACTTACAACAACGGCATCGTGAGGAATTTTTGATTCCCATCTTTTTTTCTGAAGGTTGCGTATTATCCTGTTCTTAATATCTTCGATATCATGAGCTCTTTCTTTTAAATAAGTCTCTTCCGAACTAATCATAATATTCTGGTACCTGGAAATCTCATCATTAACTATAGATTCAGGCTGCTTCTTTTCTTTACTAATTCTTTCCCTTATTTTATTAATTAATACAGGATCATCTAGAATCATTACCTGTGCTTCAAAGATAGCGATCCTCGTATCATTCATCTTCTCCCTGGCCAGGTCTAAAATTTTAGAGAGCTCCTTCTTAGATTTGGCAAGAGACTCTTCAAAATTTGTTAATGCTTCATCGATATCTGTAACAATACCGTGATTTATTTCAAGCTTGTCTTTTATATAGAGATATGCACTTGCAACAACAATCCCGGGCGCAGCAGCTACACCGGATATTTTGTTTTCAGCTTCGTTAAATACTTTATGGAAACTTTTCATAATTCGTCAAATCCTCTGTTAAAATAATCTATTATTTCTTTTGAAGCTACTTCTTCATCTTCACCGTCAAAAGTCAACACTACTTTCGAACCCATTTCGGCAGCAAGAGTCATAACTCCAATAATGCTTTTCCCATTAATGTGCAAATCATCTTTAGTAATATTAAAATCGCATTTATATTTTGCAGCCATTTTAACAATGGTTGCAGCAGGTCTTGTATGCATTCCGGCTTTATTTTTAATTGTTACTGTTTCTTCTATCATTACCTGTTTCTGTGAATGAGTGAATCTGTAAGCCATCTAAAAATTTGTTTATCATCATCTTTAAATATTTTCATTGAATTTAAGGCTTTAGCGGAAAATTTTTCTATATCCTTTTTTGCTTCTTCAAGAATTCCAAGTTTTGTATAGATTTCCTTAAATGCCGGGATCTGTTCTTTAGTGATCCCTTTGTTTTTTACTAATTTAAGTAAAAATTTTCTTTCTTTCTCTTTTGCCTTTTCTAATGCCTTGATGAAGAGGTAAGTTTTTTTTCCTTCAATAAGATCGCCGCCGATTGCTTTACCCAGCTCTTTTTCATCCCCAACGATATCCAATAGATCATCCTGTATTTGAAATGCAATCCCCAGATTTTTACCGAAATTAGATATTGCATACACTTGCTTATCATTTCCTTTACCAAGCAGACTCCCTATTTTGCAGCAAGTTTCAAAAAGCGAGGCAGTCTTTTTTTTAATCATTTCAATATATTCAGAAAGAGAGACATAATCAGCAGTTTCAAAAATTTTATCGATGCTTTGACCGTTGCAGACCTCTAATAATCCCTTAGTAAAAGCTGATAGAACAGCTTTTGTATTTCCGTTGCAATCTTTTAACAAATATTCGTAAGCAACTGAAAGCAAACCATCCCCGACTAAAATAGCAGTGCTTGTATCATATTTTTTATGAAGGGCCAACCTGTTGCGTCGTTTGTCCGCATTATCCATTATATCATCATGAACAAGAGTAAAATTGTGAAGAAGCTCTACAGCAACTGCCGCGTTATAAGCACCGGAAAAATTTCCGCTCACTGCTCTTGCCGATAATAATACAAGTAAAGGCCGGAGACGTTTGCCCCCGCTTTCCAATATATATGCCGCAGGTTGGTATAAAGATTCCGGTTTTCTGCCTTTAACAGATTTTTGAATTTCTTTTTCAACTTTTTTTCTCTCTTTTTCATAAAGAGAGTTTATCCAATAATCATTAGAGTTAACATCACTTGAGCGGATCAATAAATCTCTTCTTTCTTTATTAATTTATTCTTCCGTAAATCGGCAATGGAAGCGGAGCCGGTTAAAAACATTATATTTCTTACTGTATCGAACCAGTCTTCAATTAATTTAACGACTCCTTCAACTCCTTTTTTATAAAGTGTTTGAAGTATAATCCTGGCGGAGGCATTAAAATCGGCACCCAGAGAGAAAGCTTTTGCCATATCGAATGCATTATAAATACCGCCTGAACCGATAAGAACAAATTTATATTTCTTTTTCAATTTATATATTTCTTTAATGCAGTAAGCGGTCGGCAATCCCCAATCCCAAAATTCATCTCTATTGTTTCCCTTGTTTCTCAAAATTTCAACACCTGCCCAGCTTGTGCCTCCGGCACCGGCAACATCAATCCCTGCAGCACCGGCGTCAAGCAATTTTTCGGCAGCTTTCTTTGATATCCCTGCTCCGACTTCTTTTACGACAACCGGAATATTCAAAGAATTAACGAGTCTTTCTATCTTATTAAGTAATCCTTTAAAATTCGGTTCACCATGTTTCTGCAGCAATTCCTGCAAAGGGTTTAGATGAACAACCATTACATCAGCTTCAACCAAATCTACTACATATTTGATCCTATCAAAATTCTTAAAAGCTGCCACCTGGGATGCACCAATATTACCGAGTATAGGGATCCTGGGTGCGTTCTGCCTTATAATTTTATAGGATTTGTGGTATTCGGTATTTTCGAGAGCCTGTCTCTGGCTGCCGACACCCAGGGGAATATTCAACTGGTTTGCAGCAACAGACAACTGAGCATTTATATCTTCTGCCTTTAGGGTTCCACCGGTCATGCAGGAAATAAAGAAAGGATAATTTACTTTTTTATTGAAGAATTTTGTATGGAAATCAATTTTAGAAATATCTACTTCAGTGATTGCATAATGTTCAAATTCATATTTCTCAAAACCTGTCTTTTTTTCTTTAAATGATACTTCATCTGTTAAACATAGCTCTATATGCTCTTTTTTTCGTTGTGAAGTTGAATCATGATTCTCGGTCATTGATGTAAACTAAGAATTAAATTAGTGTATTAAAATATTAAAAAATAGAACAAATTCCTTTTTTGAAAAGTTCTGCAAAATTATTTCAAAAATTTATAAATTCTCTATTAATAAGATATAATTTTTCGTCTATCAATTCTTTCCGAAGCGATTTTATCAACATGATTTCATCGGCATTCACAAGGTCGTTGAAATAGATTATTTTCTCTTTCACTTTTTTTCTATTTTTAATAAATATTCTATATAAGTCCCAGGCGATAAACCGCAATTTACAAGTGGAATATAACAGATCTTCCTTTTCCGGTACTTTTTAGAATATTTTATTTTATTGATAGCTTTATTAAATATTATTTCCAATTTTATCCTCATTGTATTTGAATAAAAAATATTCGGCTGATTTCTTAATTCAAAATATAAGTTCATTAAACAAAAATATTTTTTTATTTTCTACCAGCCAGCCAGGACTTGCTTGAGAATATCGTCAATTTTAACTGATTAAAATCTTTTTAGGTTGATTAAATTGAGCGGTAGATGTATTTTACCTATCAAATGATAAAGATTTCCAAAAATAAAAAAATTTTCTCATCTTTTTTCATATTTACCTATGCTCTTTTTATTATAATATTTACTCTGCATTATCATATATATGATTTAGACAAAAAGCCGGAGATTAAAAATCAACAGAAAGAAAATAGCGCTTTAATTTTAGATTTTCTTTCCGATGGTTTAAATGTTTGCGCAATTAATCATTTCTCTCATTCAATTCTCAATTATAGTACAACCTCGGAAGACTTTAAAATCTTTTTTCACAGAATTTACATTAGTATTTACAAAATAAATTCCTTCCATAAAAGAACAAATTTATTAAATAATATTTCCCCAAGGGCTTCACCCCTGAGCAGTTAAGGTTCCAGACCAAATTTTCTTTTTTGTTAAAAATACAATTTAAATCGCCAATATAGTTGGAGAAGAATATGTTTAGATATATTAATTATATCCCTCTTCTGATATTAATAAACGCAGCTTTTTTATTCTCTCAATCGAATGTAAACCCGGATATAAGCTTGATCGGTACATTTAATACTCATATGAATTTTGGAAAAGATGCAGCCGATAAGGGTAAAATTATATTTGAGGATCCGTCATTGGAATTATTTATAGACGGTTATTTAAATCCTTATGCCAGGGGAACGGCTGATATCTCTTATGAGGATGGTGAGTTCGGTGTGGAGGAAATATACGCCAATGTTGTCCGGGGTTTGCCGTTGGATATTCAAATAAAAGCCGGGAAATTTTTATTAGGTTTCGGAAAATTAAATAGTGTACATGCTCATGCATGGCCGTTTTTAGAACGCCCCATGTACCAGCAAATATATTTCGGCCCGGAGGGTTTTAACGATGTGGGTATAAACCTGAGCTTTCTAATCCCAACTTCAGATTTTTATACAAATTTAGATTTGGGCGTATTCAAAGGAGATGCAATAGGCAGATCAGAGGCACCGGGCATTTCATCAACGGATATAAAAAATTTAAGAGGAAACAGCCCGATATTTGTCGGAAGGTTAGGTTCATTTTTTAGCTTAAGCGATTACAGCAATTTGGAAATTGGGTTGAGTGCTTCATATGGAATTCATGCTAACGGTTCATTTTATTATAATTTATATAATGCATCTTATACCAATGATGATCCGTTAAAATATTTCTACTCCGGTCTGGATTTCAAATACAAATACAAACCCGACGGTTACACTGCATTAACAATTCAAGGAGAGGCGCTTTTAAATAACAGGGATGCATTAAGAACAAATTCCGGCCAGCAGGGGAATATTGGATTTTTTATTAAAGACAAGATTAACACTTCCGGTGCATTTATTTTTGTCGATTATCTATTTCAAAAACAATACAGTGTCGGGATAAAATATGATTTTACTTATGGTATTATCGGGGATGAACCTTCATATAACACTCTTTCGAATGACGATAAAAATAAAACCACCGGCATTTCCGGCTGGCTAGGCTTTTATCCTATTGAAGAAACAATTGCAGTCCGGTTGGGATTAGAGCATTTAATTTTCAATACTGTAAACGAAGTAAAACGAAACAATGATACTTCGGTTAAACTTCAAATGATATTTTCACTAGGACCACACAAAGCGCATCCATTTTAATATTATTAAAGGAATAAAATGAAAACAATAGTAATTATAGTATCACTTATTTTTGCCGCAAATTTAAACTTTGCAGAAATTAATGTAGTAACAACCACAACATCTATTTATGATCTTGTAAAAGAAGTCGGAGGTAACGAAGTAAAAGTTGATTATCTATGCAGAGGGGACCAGGACCCTCATTTCCTTGAAGTTATGCCAAGCTATATGCTCAAACTGAGAAAGGCCGACTTAGTTATGGAAATTGGCCTTGATATTGAAAAATGGCTCCCCCAATTAATTGACGGCTCAAGGAATTCCGATTTAAAATTAATTGATCTATCTGCAAACATAGAGAAAAAAGAAGTTCCAACAACTAAACCGGACGCAAGCCAGGGGGATATCCACCCTTATGGGAATCCGCATTACTGGCTCGATCCGGAAAATGTTAAAATAATGGCAAATGAAATTTATGATGCACTAGCTAATGCTGCACCGGAAGTGCAGAATATTTTAAGAAGAATTTAGACAATTATTTATCGGTTCTTGATCAAAAAATTGCCGGTTGGCAAAAAAAAATGGAAAAGTTAAAAGGGAAACCGGTAGTAACTTTTCATTCGAGCTGGATTTATTTTGCAGACAGGTTCGGAATGAAAATCGCGGGACATGTAGAACCTAAACCCGGCATTCCCCCTACCCCTTCCCATAATGCAGAATTAATTCAAACTATAAGAAACAGTAAAGCAAAAATAATTTTGATGGAAAACTATTACAGCGATAATGCACCGATTCAAATTTCCCAAATAACGGGGGCAAAGTGGTAAAAGTTCCCGTTGAACCTTACGGTGAGGCTGATATTAATTCATATATTCAGATGATGGATTATATAATAAATCAGCTTGTTAAAAATACTTAATATGAAACAAAAATGGATCAAAAATGAATAATGAAATAATTAAGTTTTCTGATGTTGCGGTAGGCTACGGGAAGAAAGTAATTCTGGAACATCTGAACTTTTCAATTGAAGAAAATGATTTTTTTGGGATTGTCGGCCCTAACGGATGCGGGCAAAACTACCTTGCTAAAAACTTTACTCGGTAATCTTAAACCGCTCAGCGGCAATATAGAAAAAATTCTCTTCGATTCGGATATGTTCCTCAAAGAGATGTTGTTCAACCTCTTCTCCCCTATTCAGTTTTTGATGTTGTTATGATGGGAAGATATTCTTTATTGAAAATATTCGCCAGAACTTCAAATAAGACAATTATATTGTTGAAGAAAGTCTTGGGAAAGTTGGCATCAGTCATCTTGAAAGATTATCATTATAATAGTCTTTCCGGCGGGCAAAGACAAAGAACTTTGATCGCGAGAGCTTTGGCTGTTGAACCCAAAGTATTAATTCTCGACGAACCAACAAACGGAATGGATACTCCTTCCCATTATTCCCTTCTGGATTTAATTTAACGGCTTCATGATGTAAACAAGCTGACAATTATTTTGGTAAGCCATCTATTGAGTGATGTTGCAAATTTTGTTAAGAAATTACTTTTCTTGATAGAGATTACTTCCAGGTCGGGGAAATCTGATGAAATCCTTTCCGAAGATAATCTTAAAAAAACCTATTCTTCCGAATTTTAGTGACCAAGATAAATGATGAATACATTATTACTTCTAAACATAGGAATTAATTGGAAACTATCAATCAATTAATTGAATTGTTTCCTTACGCATTGATGGGGAGCGTTTTAGCGGGAATTATCTGCGGATTCCTCGGAATTTTTGTTGTTTCACAAAGAGTCGTTTTTCTGGGAGCAGTATTCACACAAGTCTCAATTGCAGGAGTTGCATTTTCCTTTCTTCACCTGATTAATCTTGAAGGAATTCTAACTGTTATTACCGGACAGGAAATCACAAATAACTCATTTTTCCATAACTTTGAACCTGCTTTTTTTTCACTTCTTTTTGCGATTATCTGCGTATTGATTTTTTCCCAGACTTACAGGCAGAAATTTTTAACACAGGATGGAATTCTCGGAATTATTTTCGTTGTTGCGATTGCAATGAGAATAATGTTTATACAAAAAAGCCCTGTTGCCGAAGTTTCCGAAATTGAATCGATATTAAAAGGAGATATTCTATTTATCGGCAAAGCTGAATTTTATTCACTACTGGGAATAATGACTATTACTATAACTGTTTTTTTAATTTTTCAGAAACAATTAAAGTTTGTTACATTCGATCCTGATTCAGCAAGCGCACATGGCATAAATTCAAAATTATGGCTTCTTATTTTTTATTTAGTTGTGGGAATGGGGATTTCATTAACTACCAGGTATGTTGGAGATGTTTTTGCTTTTGCATATTTAATTATTCCGTCATCCATTGGAATTTTACTTGGAAGAAAAGTAGTTTCGGTATTTACAATCGCAGTTGTTGTAGGCGCAATAATTCCCCCCATATCATTATACTTTGCTTTTAAATTAGATTTTTCCAGCGGTCCCACAGCTGTAATTTTGTCTTTTATTTTATTTCTAATAATTTTCCTGTTAAAAAAGCTAAAAAGTTAATAGTCCGAAATAATAAATACTTGATGGCGGTTTTTTGATTTTCATATCCCCTATAAATTTTTGAAATTCACCGCATAAAAATGGGTCAATGAAATAAGATATATCATTTTGGTATTGACTCTTTGATCCGAATAACATTAATTGAGTTCTAGATTTAATAATTTGAAAAAAAATATACTTTTTTTTATTCAGAAACCTATTGAAATAATTATTAGTTAAACGTTATGAAATATATATTAAGAGAGAGATGTTATGAAATTATTTGTTTTGTTATTGGTAATATATTGTGCATTCTTCCTGGTAACTTTAGTTGTAGGTTTCAAAGCAATGAAGAAGGCCTATCATAGTAAGATTAAACCTAATAGCTTTTAATTGGCATTAAATATCGTCTAACACTATTCTCCATTAAGAAAGAGCTATCCTTTACATACCATTATTATGATCAGTTATAATATTGATCATAAATATTCTAAAGCTGATTTTTTTATTTAGCGAATTATTCTTTAAATTGCGCATGTTTATAAGAATAATTTTAGTTCAGTTTATTCAACCGGAGAGGTGGGTGAGTGGCTGAAACCAACGGTTTGCTAAACCGTCGTATGGGTAACACTGTACCCCGGGTTCGAATCCCGGCCTCTCCGCATAGAAAAAAAGAAGCTATGTGTGCGGTTTTAAACGATTTTTGAATTATTTATTCTCCCACTTACACTCAAATAAACCATTTACTACCCACGTTTGGACACTTTTTGGACACCTTTTTAAAATAAAAAAAGCCATACTTGATGGCTTTTTAAAATTTTTGCTCTCCTTGATCATAGGTATCTTCGGCTATCATATTTTAGAAAATTTATCCTGGATTGATACTATTCTTAATGCCTCAATGATTTTAGGTGGAATGTGTCCGGTAATCAAATTTTCCACCGAAGCTTGGTCAAACTCTTTGTATATCCATTATAAATTATGATGTCCTGCATTCAAATAAAAATATTGAATCTGCCAGTCTTTTAATCCTTTCCGTATCCCTTGATTTAAGCTGTCTACATCAAATTCTAAATATCCTGAGTTTGCTTCACTTTTGACCGAGAAAATTAGTACGGAATCTGTAGGAAATGTGGTTTCTATCTCAAGTTTAGAAACCTGGCCGTGTATAAGATTACTTGGCTGGGCTGAGTAGCTTCCTGTTTCAGATTCAGTATTAGAAATCCGTCAGGGAACGTCTGCTGAAGATTGCCAGGGAAGCTTATCTGATAAATTGGTGTGCTCAAAAGTTTCTGTAAACTTATCAGGCACGATTAGATATGCGGTTGTGAGCGGAAGAAATTTCCACTGTGCTCCAGAAGAAGCTTTAACATTAATATCAATGTTTACCGGGAAAATCCCTTTTGAAAGAGGTGTAATATCCACGCTTGATCCGTTTGGTGACATCCTTATTTTGAATAGGATTTTAAGACGGCTTGAGATTAAAAACATTCACATGAATACTACTTCAATCTCTGCAAAAATCAGATCAGTACATCTAATCTATTTTAGCAGAATCATTTTCCTGCTTGATCTGAATTCCTTATTAGAATTTAATCCTTTGGAGTAGATTGAATAAATATAAACGCCGCTTGAAAGATTTTCAGCATTAAATTCTGATTCATAAGTTCCTGGGTTTAAAGTACTATTAAATAATAATGAAGCTTCTCTTCCCAGCAAATCATACACCTTTATTGTTACAAAGCTTCTTTCCGGAAGAGAATACTTAATAGTTGTTGAAGGGTTAAATGGATTCGGATAATTCTGCTCAAGTCTAAATGAAGCGGGCACATCTTGTGAATTATTTATTAATTTAATTCCGGTTGCTGTATTATTGTTATAACGCACCAGAGTGAAGATCTTATAATTGCTTATTCCCGGGCTGGAAGCAAAACCGGCGGCAACGATTTTGCCATCGTTTTGCACTGCTACGGAATGGGCAAAATCATTTGAAATAGATGTTTGATTCAATAAGGTGCCTATGTTCCCGAAGGAATTATCTAATGTTCCATCCGTATTGTAACGGGCAAGAGCAAATTCAAATTTGTTCCGATCTTCTGCATATCCTGCGGCAACTATCTTCCCGTCACCTTGTATTGCTGCTGAGTAAGCATAGTCGCTTGTAGAACCAATTTTTGTTGTTGCAATTCCATCTGTTCCGAAAGTATTATCCGGGGTTCCATCAGAATTATATCTGACCAGGGCAAATTCATCGTTGCTCCCGATTAATGTGTAGCCTGCGGCAACTATTTTCCCATCATCCTGAATTAAAACTGAATAAGCAAAACCTGCTTTTCCGATTTGCGTGGTTATTATTCCGTCATTACCGAAATTGTTATCTAAACTACCGTCATCATTGTAGCGAATTAAAGTAATATTATAATTACCTCCTATAATTGCCGAACCTGCAATGTCAATCTTTCCATCTTTCTGGATTGCTATTGACTGAGCAAAGCAGTTAGATGTTCCGACCTGAGTAGTTACTATGCCGTCTTCCCCGAATGAATTATCCAATACCCCGTTTGTATTATAACGAACTACAGCAATATTATCATAGTTTCCATTTAAATAATAGCCTGCCTCGACAATTTTATGATCTTTTTGAATTGCTACTGATGTTGCTTCATCGTCAAATGCTCCGATTGGAGTAACTGCGATACCATTCGTTCCGAAAATGTTGTCAGGAACACCTCCTGGAGTATAGCGGACAACAGCAAAATCGTTATTTTTGCCGTTGAAATAAAAGCCGGCGGCTGCAATTGTGCCATCACTGTCATTTGCAACTGAATTTGCCTGACTGCTTGAAGATCCAATATTGGTGCTCACTATGCCGTTTGTACCGAAAAACCTGTCTAATGTCCCGTTAGAGTTGTAGCGCAGAAGAGTAAAAGAAGATGTGCTTCCGTTGTCAGAAGAACCCGCAACAACAAGCTTATCATCAAACTTTTGAACTGCTATAGAGTTTGCAACATCATTAGTATTACCGACTGAAGAGATATAAAAGCCATTTGTTCCAAAAGTATTATCTATAGTTCCGGTGTAATCATAACGGGCTAATGCAAGTTCTTCAAAGATTCCATTGTTATATGAACCTCCTATAACTATTCCCCTGTCATTTTGGATGTCAATTGAATAACCTTCATCACTAGATGATCCAAGTTCTGATGTGACCACACCCTTTGTCCCAAATGAATTATCTAAGCTCCCATCAGTATTATATCTTATTAAAGCAAAATAATGACGCAGTAAAGTTCCCCCGAAACCTACCACCAGGATCTTTCCATCGCTTTGTATTGCCGCAGCATAAGCTCCTGAGACTCCAGTCAGGTCGGTAATTACAAGTCCATTCGTTCCAAACGAACCATCTCCCGCACCGTTAGAATTAAGACGGAGTATGGCAAAATTATAGTAACCTGGATAATAATTACCTGCAACTATTATTTTTCCATCTTTCTGAATTAATACAGAATTGGCTTCGTCTTCCTGAGATTGAATAGGATCTGCAAATGCTTCAAGTCCATATCCGGCACCAAGAAAAGTATTATCCAGAGTTCCATTTGAGTTATAACGGGCAATCAAAAAAAAACCGTGATAAACAAATTTAGTTTCATCCAAGAAAAATGTATAACCGGCTGCGACTATCTTCCCATTATTTTGGATTGCTACTGAATTCGCATAATAGGAAGTTCCCGCATAAGGATCAGATGTAGCAATCATTCCAGTTTCTCCCAATGTTGTAATTCCGCCTTTACCAAATTGAGGATCCAAGGATCCATCACTATTATAACGTACTAAAGCCAGATTATCTAAGCCTTTATTCACGGAAGCACCTGCTGCAACAATTTTTCCATCAGATTGTATAGCAATTGATTTCACATAATCGCCTCCGCTGCCAATTAAAGTGGTTACGACGCCGTTAGTCCCGAATGTAGTGTCCAAACTTCCATTTGTATTATAGCGAACAAGTGCAAAAACAGTCTGAGTCTCATTATTGCAGTCACCACCGGCTACAATTTTACCGTCGCTTTGGATAGCAACTGAATTAACGTCATTTCCGGCAGTTCCCACTTGAGTAGTCACAACGCCGTTCGTTCCGAAAGTCTTATCTATATTTCCATCTATATTACACCGGATTATTGCAAATTCATTATGACCACCATTTTGGGAAGAAGCTCCTGCTACAATTTTTCCATCAGCTTGAATAGCTATTGAATTTGAGCTGCTGTTTCCAGTGGTATTAAAAGCAGTGCTTACAACACCTCCTTGTCCGAAAGTTGTGTCTAACTGCCATGCCTGAGCAAGTCCCTCTTCTAAATAAAGCAAGAAGAAGATAGGCAGCAGAAAAACTAATGCGGTCCTATATGATTTCATCATTTACCTTTTCAAGTGTTTTGTTTTTTAAACGCGGTTCCATATTATGACTTCGTCAGGATCAGCCGGAGCCTTCACAAAAACGCTGCCACCTGCACGGTTCCAAATCATCTGTGCCATGATCTGAGAACCAGCTGCGGTAATTATTAGAACCGTTGTGAGAATTGCTCTTTGTTTTTTGATATAAGACATAAAATATTTTCCTTCATCATTTTTGTTTGAGTTGATTGGAAGTGATAACTGTTTATCGCAGTAATAATGGTTTATATATGCAAGCTCTTCTATTAAAGGATTAGTCCGCGTAGTGATAATTTGATTTATTTTTGATATTCAGTTTTACCAGTACCGGGATCAAAGCTGAGCATCATCCTTTCTATTTGAGGGCCCAGGGTCTGATGTGTTTTTTTAGTGAAAGATGCGGTAATTTTAAATGCTGTATTTTTAACTAAAATAAAAATCATGTGCTGAAAAATTCTTAAATTTTCCACGGGCATCCAGGAAAAATCAGCTTCATAAGCATCCGTTCCATTATCTAATTTTGTTCCACCTCTTTTTAGCAATCTGCAGCTTTTCAGTTCCTCTTCCAGGGTTTTAATCTGCCAGTCAGCATAATCAATTAAATTATCAAAGGGGACTTCAGGATTAACATTAATAATTACGTTGTGTTGAATGCCGTCTGTTACTGGTCCCGTCAAAGTATAAATTGTTTTATCCTGCCAGCCTGACAGCATATTAATTGTAAAACTGTTTGCAAGAAACTGTTTTGTTTTATCATCTGTTTTTTTCTGCTGATTTTGCTGCGTCTGAACCGGCGTTTTATTCTCTTTTTTATCAGCCGGCTGTTTCTGATACATTCTGTAGTAATCGGGGATCTTTATATTTGAAGATGACATATTTAAAATTCCTTTTAAACAGTTTCAAAAAAACGGGAATCAGTTTCTAATAATTGATGATGGACATATTGATTATCTCCACTCTTAAAAGAATTTAGAAAAAGACTGTTGTTTCCATCAGCTATAGGTATCAGCAATCGATAACGGTGGCGTTTTCCGCTGCAAAGCAGTTTTTTATCATTATCATTCCAGCTAAAATTCCAGGCTAAATTATCCACGAAATCGTCTACGCTTTTATATCCAAATTGTTCATATTGCGGAAAAGGATAAGTTGATTTCATAATTGCGTTATTTTGAAGGTTATTTTTTAATATGTCAATTTTTTGATCATCCGGTGGATTTGATGTTAAAGGTATATCATATGCATTCTTTCCTCCAAAGAATTCTTCCATTTTATATTGAAATTCTCTATTAACAAATGCAGCAGGGAGAGGTACGGAACATGAATGCCTGACCTCAATTAAAGGATTTGAAATTCTTGTAGGTATCCAATCGTTATATTGAGCTGCTGTTATTGTATTTCCAAAAATATCTGAATATTGAGGTGAATGATTAATGAAAGCATGTAGAAGCTGGTTCCTGTTTATTGGAGTTTTATTATGAACTTCAAAATTATAAAGCATGTGTTCAAATGTGTAAGTTATTTTTGCATTATTATAGTGTACAAAACTATCGCAATGTTTTGGTGCTGTTACAGTTGCCTGACCGCCAAATAGTCTTTTAACTAACCGCAGAAATCTCGGTTCCTTACCTATATTACAACCCCGGATAAGTATACGTCCATTGTTCCTTATTAAATTAGATGTCATTTGAGGCCTTGAAGAATTATTAAGGTAATCATCAAGCTCGTTATATGATATGAAGTCGTTGTCAGAATCTTCAGTAAGTTTAAAGAATAAAAATCCGCCCGCATTTGCGTGGCTGACTATAATAATATCATTAATCGGAGTAGTAATGTAATTTCCTAATTTAATTATGCTTAATACTCCATAGAGTGATTCCGGTTTAGCAGGATCTGCTATTGCTTTTGTCGCAGGTCTTCTATTCATATAGATTTCTGCCTCACGACCAAAATCATTTGTAAGCGCAGGCGTTATAAAAGCGTAATCAGTTGGTTGTAAAGCGGCAACAATGGTTTGTGATTGGCCGGTACTGCATTGAGAGGCTACAACAACGAAATCACCTCTTCCTGCCTGGAAACCTTCGCTCGTTATAACAGTTCGGATTCCGCTTCTAGTATAAAGTACAATCCCCTGACAGCTTATTAGAGCCCCGATACGTGCATCCGGATTTTCAATGGGGGGACTTAGATAAGGCAATCTTAAAAATTCACCTATGGTTGTGTCTTGATTAACAGAATAAACAGGCATCTTTTAGATCAGATCTTATCAGGAAAAATTATTAGGTATTCTCCGGCAGGTATATTCTCTTCAACTGCCACTGCATTTTCATTTAACTTTCCCTCTTTAATAGTTCCATCAGGCAAATTAATTTTATACCTTTGATTCGGTACCGGATTTCCCTCACTGTCTTTCAATTCAATTCTTAAAAAATCTTTAAATTCTATCATGTCCGATTTTGCCGATGCATCAAATATAGATAGAACAAAAAAATATTCAGGTGCTACATATCCGGCGGGTGTATCTTCTTTTCTGGGAATATTTTTAACATCTCCTTGAAATTGAAATTCCCATTGAGCTTCAATCTTCCATTTTTTAACTATAGCCGGAAAGTTGGTAATCAAATCATGAGCGCCTTTAGGATCATTTTCATATATATCAATCCTTCCTTCCATACCATCATAGGCGTTTTTAACATCTGAGCTGAGCTTTACAATATCACCCCTTGTAACAACTTTTCTATCCCATTTTACATTTGTGATTTTATTCGCAGGAAGACGATAATAGGTTTTGATTTCTTATTTAAGCCGTGTTCGGAAGTCCGACGGAAGCGATTAATTGATCTTTTGCATCTTTAGGAACAGGGACCTGGAAAGCAGCATAATTTCCTGCCATTTTCTTTTTCCCTTAAAAATACTTTTCCCCGATCGATCATTAATCTTAACACTAATTTCCGAATTATTCCCGACATGATGGGTAAAAACCTGAAGTGCTGCTGTGCCTCCGGCAAATACGGCACGTTTGCTCCAGTAAATCTGCTGGATGGAAGACTGAAGCTTAGCCTTGTGGGTTTTGTTGGTATTGCTTTGAAATTCAGGCATTTAAGTTTGAGGTACTAAACAATAAATATAATCCCGAGTTGCAACAAATATCTCTTTATTAATCGTTAAGACTGGAGGTGTTGTTAAAGTTTCATCTTTAAAATTATAAATCAATTTTCTTTTCCCGGATCTATTAAAAGCAGTTAACAAATTACCTTCAGCGACAATGAGGAATTCATTTTCAGTAATTATTGCTCCGCCAATAATTCCAGCTGTAAAAGTATCCCACATCAATTCACCTGATTTGCTGAAAGAAAGTAATCTATCCGGGAATGCTAAAAAAACTTTGTGTTCATAACTAATTATAGGGGGAATTTCAATGATTGATGAAATTTCAGGAAGTTTTCGATCAAAAAGCAACTGGCCTTCAGTTGTAAGAATCCATAAATGATAAAAGTTGTCTTCAGCTTGGACTATTATATAAATCTTATCTGCTTCATCAAGACTTAAAGATACAGGCAAAAGAGATTTTTCGATAATATTCCGGATGTTTAATTCAAGGTCAGCAATAATAACCTTATTCTGAATTGCATAAATAAAATTGTTATCATTTAGAGCTGCAGCAATTCTCTTAACGTTATAATCTAAACGATTAATTTCATTGGAAAATAAAATCCTGTTCCTTATTATCGGTGGGTTGCTTAATAAATATGATTCACATGATGCAAAAGTAAATTTAGCAGCCCTGTGAGAATTATTCATTTTCTCAAGACTTGCAACCAATAAAAAATTGTTTTCTCTGGCAAAAAATACTCTTTTCCTATGCTCGTTCCATTTACAAATACTTTATTTGATTGCTCCATTAATGTCAAATTCAGAATATCAAAAAAGCCAAATCTATCAAATGAATAAACAAAATTATTTTCTTCATCAATAATTATATCACTGTTGCCTAAACCGGTTGATTTAAGGAGTTTTCCATCAAGATCAAATAATTTCCACCATCCATTTCCCTGGATAACTAAATATTTATCCTTGAATATCATAATAAATTTAGATGGGAAAAAAGGATCAAGATTTGAGCTCCATTTTACTTGCCATTTATAATCCATATATGGAACAGATAACCGGGAATTCAATTGATTATTTGCGAACGGACGAAAATAAAAATGTTCATTCTCAAGCATAGTCATTGTTATTTTTATGTAAGAGATATAAAAGTGAAAAATTTCATCTAAGAGCTAGTAACAAGTGATCAAATAATATTTTCCGGAAAATGGTTTCTACATCAGGTTAATTTACCTGCGAAATTTTTTCTGCATTAGGAATAGCTTTTTTAACAATTTTACTTAATATATCTTCTTTGGCAGGTCCATTTTTGAAACAGATGTATTAATCCCACCATATCACCAAAAAAAAGGAAAACTCCTCTCCAAGAGCAAAAAGATTATTTTCATCACTTACATCCACTCCGATATCCAAATGATTGGATGATTTCCATTCTGATTTAAGTTTTTTACTAACAGTGACCTTAAAATGATGGGGATGAGATTGGATATCATCATGAGAAGGACCACTGTTATCGACTGCATTTACTTTTACATTATAAGCTGCCTGTGTAGCATTAGTTTTCTTAGGATTACCGTCGTCTGGAGTTAACTTGAAGCCCAGCCCCCTTTAAAAAAGTTTGATTATCTTTATCTTTCAAGTCAATTACGAGATTATCAATAAGGAATCTGGGGTAAAAATAGATAAGACAGTGTTTGAAATTAACATCCGAAAAATCCCCTTTTACCTCATAGAGAGATGGAAAATCATTATAATTATCTATAATTTTTGATTTAACGCCTTTTATCGGCTTTATAACATGCTTATGTTTTTTTGCATCTCCAAGTAAATCTGATTTTCACATTTACAACCAATATTCCATCAAAAATCAAATCAGGTACCAATAAATGTGCAAAATCATCATCACCTAATTGATAAAGGTATAAATCAAATTTCCCCCTTGGCGTTCCGCCGGCATTTGATTCTATAAAAAGAGGCAGGTTGGTAAAATTTCTGTGCGGAGCCTTTATGATTTCGAATATGATAACTTCTGGTTTTATTTCCTGTTGTTTCTTCAACCAGCATAGGAACATCCATTGCTTTCTTATAAATTCAGCAGAATGCCAGAAATACCGAAGTGAAATAAATATATTGCCGTTCATCATTGCTCCGTTTCCGGAACAATAGAAAAAGGATCATCCGGGGGTATTACAGGCGAAACCCGGAAATCATACGAACAATAAAAGTGCATCCTCAACATAGTCATCATATAAACCTCCGGCATGGCCTGTTTCATGGGCTGAAATAAATCCATTTTTATCCAGACTTTCAGTAATATCTGCATTCGGGTTCCCAATTAGCTTCACCAACATAAGTTGCTGTACCACCCCGATTATTATTAATTTTTATTAAAAAATGAGCTTTATTGAAAGGTGTTATCTGAATAAAATAAAATGGCTTTATAATTAAAGTGGAAGCGGAATCCGATTGAGGTTTTATAAATATATTACCTGAATTAAATAGATCATATCGGGGCCATTCCATCTTTGGGGTATATTTTTTACTATATTCCTTTAAATTCATCCTTATTAAAAGGTGTTTCTATTCCTTGATCATCTTTTAAAGTTTTTGGTGCATTAGTGAAATCCAAATGATATCTGAAATAACTCATATTAATTGCAAATTCAGCACTATTTTTAACATCGCAGCATCTTAAAAGAATCATGTCAAATCTCCCGGTTGAAAAACCATCAAATGCTGGAATAGATGTTTTTTTGTCTAGCTCATTATAAGTTCCGGTTTTTAGATCTTGTATGGTTGTTTCGGGATCCTGCTGGAAAAAAAGGGTTGAATTGAAAAAAATCTTTTTTTTATGTCGATATCAGAATCTTTTCTATCAGGTCTTCTATTCATGCTCGACATGCACCGGAACACCGGAAGCAACACTATCAATCCATCTTACTGCGGCACGGGCTCCAACAATATCATTTTCAGATGTACTGGAAGTACGTTTATTCATTACCTCAAAAAGATTTCCCTGAGCTATTATTAGCCTTACCCAATCCGGATAATCTGCAATATAACATTGCTCTATAACTTTTACATCACTGACAGGAAAAAAATCATCTATTTTATTACGGGGATTGTAAACACCTTCATCAGAAATAGGTTTTTCTGTATTAAAATCCGGTCTTTTAAATTGGTGGAAAAATATTGTAACCAGTTCATGAGTACCAAGCAAATGTTTATTCAACTTTGCATCGGTAAGTACAATATCATCCAAACAAAATCTTAAAGGTCTGTCAGGAGAAATACTTAGCATTTCAACTAATGTGAACTGTTCAAATATCTTGGCTGTGTTTTGGCCTAGCCGTGCAAAATATTTTGAAGATTTCCACATCTCAGGTAAATCATAAAATTTCAGCCTGTCGGCAGAAGGTTTAAGTTTATCTTCATCAATTACTTTTTCAATTTTCCTAGAAGAGGCGTTTTCTGATACTACATAAGTATCAGCGGGAGTTCTAAATTGCAATAAAATATTTTGATCTGGTTTTGTATCCGGTTCACCGCTAGCTTTCTTCTGTATGATCCAGGGCAATGCCTGCGCAGATTTTAAAGGATCTGCTTCATTTGACATCCAGTTGCTTTGAGTATCAGGTTTTGCATTTTTTCCAGCTGCTGCTTTTTTGTCTCTGAATCCTTCAAGCATAATAGAAGGAATGCCGATTCGTTTATTTTGATGATCGCTATGACCATAAAAACGGTCAAAAAATTCAAAACGCAAAAACTGCCAATTAGGATTTAATACCATTAAAATTGGCGATGCCTCAGAACCAATACTTTTTATATTTCCGCTGTTTAGACCTTCAAATTCCTTAGTAGTATTATTATAATTTAGTGAGCTGGCCGGTTCCAGCCAATCGGACGTTTTAAGGCTAAAATTTTTCGGCAGCGAAAAAAATCTATATCCCTTATTTAAAAGATCATCAAATCTAAATGAATCAGCTAAAACTCTTTAAAACAATTAGTTCGTCTGAATTACCTGACAGTTTGTTCTGAGGAGGAGTTGCTACAAATGTATCTTCTTCCGGCTCAAACTTCAGGCCGAATGACTCTTTGCTGCTTACCGCATCAAATTTAATTGTTGAATTCTTATCCAGAAGCTGTTGAGGTTCTTCGGTATGATCTTTATATACAACAGTTACAGGAAATCTTTCAGGCAAATTCCTATTTTTTCCATCGGGCATTTTATAAGAAAACTTTAAATAAACTTTAATTTTGTTTACCGGCGGAGGGGGAACTGGTTTAACCGGTATTGGTACTCTTCTTAAATAATTTAGAGTTATACAACCCGCATTTCTTCGGATAACAAACCATTCTTTTAGGAGTGCACATTAAATTGGGTATTTCATCTGCATCAAAAAACAGAATTTCTACTCTTCTGTCTTTTGGATTTTCAGTATCGGTTTTAGTTTTATTCGCCGGAAAATTTTCTCCGCATCCTAGAACCGGAGCAGGATGCGGCGGATTCTTTTCAACAAACTGCAATTTTGATCGAAATCATCCAGCCCGCTTTCTGTAATTCCCATTAAATTAATCAATTCCAATTCATACATATCAAAAAAAGCACCCCATGTAGGTTTATTCATTTCACCGGTTTCTTCAATTTTTACAAAACTGCGGTTAAATTTATTTTGATAGTTCTTCTGGATTACAAAATCTTTGTTATATCTTTTTTGAAAATTCAATATTGCCGATTCAGTATCTGAATTAATTGAATTAGTTTTAGGACCGGGATCGCAGTCAAATTGAAAATTATAAGAAATCCATTTTAAGATCTGCTGAATATCTTCAACTTTGTGATGATCTTCTGACGATTCAATCCAGCTTGTTCTTTTACCCATAAACATAAAATAAACATTCTCAGTTCTTTTCTGTGAGAAATTTAAATTATATGATGGATTACCTTTTTTATCTGTATGACCTGTAATTAAAATTTTCTTATCAAAAGAATTTTCTTCTGAAAACTTATAACAGGCATAAAAAACTTTTAATCCGTTTATATGTTTTTGACCTTGAATTTCACTCTTGTAATCGGGTAAAGAACTGCACTATCAAAATGGAAATGAACATCTTCCATCTCAACAATGCTGTAAGTAAATTTTGTCTTAACCTTAATTTGATATTTCTTTCCGGTAAATAAGCCGTCTACTTTTTCAATTTCCCTGGAATCTATTTTAATTCCATCCACGGTCATTCCTCTTTAAATCTTGAAAGTTTTGGAAATTTTATGTTGTAAATTCCGCCCGGTAATTTTTCCTCTTTTTTACTACCGTTATTATCCAGTTTCCCTTTTCGAATTTCACCATTAGAAAGATATAGTATATAATCTTCATTTTTAATCGGCTGATTACCCTCTGCGTCAAGCAATTCAATTTCAATATAATCTTCAAAATAGAGCAATCCCGATTTTGCATTTAAATCTGGATCGACAAGTGCATTAAAATAAAATTCAGGGGATGAATATTTAAATTTCTCATCATTTTTTTCGTTCGAATCCTCTTTTGGAGGAGAATATACCCATTCAATGCTTGCTTTGTTTCCGTTTATTTTTGATTCAAGAGTTTCGATTACTGTATCGGCTATATTAAAATCTCGTTTCCAAATAGAGAACGTTATCTTATCGCCGTCATCAACCCCTTCCGATTCAACGGTAAGTTCTATTTTATCACCAATCTTTGCTTTATCCTTTGACCATTTTGCATTGAACAAGCTTCTTAGTGTAACCTTTCCTTCTCCTTCCGGTAAAGCATCTCTTCTGATTTTGCCGTCGCTTCTTAAAGCTCCGAAAGAATCGTTATTGTTAGGATCGTTTAATTTATATCTTGATCCGCTGATAGGATTTCCTGCATTATCGACAAATTCGAATTCGAGCCAGTTTTTTTCTTTAGTTGATGACTCAATGTTATCGATTAAAGCAGTCATTGCGCTTTGTGCAGCAGACGAAGATCCTAAGGATCCGGATCCGGACACGGTTTCACCTCCGCTAGTGCTTCCACTCCCGCTTTCACCGATAAAAACGGTTGGGCATCCGAATGCAATTGTATCCGGTGGGCCTACACAGGTTAACAAGTCGCCCACCCGTGCTGCAGGCATTCCGCCGATTAGAACTGTTAGGTCTCCCAAAATAATCGGTCCGCCGACATGAGGAATAGGCGGGATTACCGGAGTAAACAGAGGACAAACATGCAAATCTCCAATCCGTGCTGCGGGACTTCCTCCTATAATTACTGTAGGACAACCTATTAAGATTGATCCTCCATGCGCAGTCAAATCACCTAATCTTGCTGCCATTCCCATATTTAGTATCTATATTTTAATTGATTTTAACAAACAGTCCTTTTATTGTATGAAGACCTGAGCATTCTGAGGTTATCATAAAACCTCTAACATCCATATTTATATCTGCTTCTGCAGTAACATTAAGTCCTTTTACCTGCATCTTTTCATCAGCTTCAGAGGTTACATTAAGTCCTTTTATTTTATAATTATTCTTTGCTTTGGAAATAATATTTTCACCTTTTTGTTCCAGATCTTTATCTGCTTTGCAGGTTATCTTTTTAGCTGCTAAATTATATTCAGATTCAGCTTGAATATTCAAATTTCCTGTACTAATTGTTGTATCCTGTTCGGTTTCTATCGTTAGGTTTTTTGATTTTAATGTTAGCTGGCCGTCAGGTGCCAGAATATCAATATTTCCACCTTCTGATTTTACAACAATCTTGTTGTTGGAAATATCAATAGAAATAGAGTTATTCATATTACTATCATTTATTGAAATTGATGCACCATTTGAATCGTCGGAAATAGAGATACCATGTGAATTTTTACTTTTTATTAATATGAGCCCGGATTTATCACCAAGAAAAATGGTTTGCCCTTCTTTTGTATTTAATCTCAATTAATTGGTCACTATCATTTAAATAAATAGATTGACCCGCATTTGTAGTCAAATCAATACTATTGTCTTTATCTTTAAGCTGAAGATGATTAGAGTTAGGAGTTGTTAAAAGAATTCTGCATTCTTTTGATTTATCATCCATAATCAATTCATTCCCTGAGGCTGTTCTAATAGTGTTCTGGTGCTTGTTTTTTGCTGTAACCGGTGAAGCATTCGAGGGATTCGGAATGGTTCCCAGACCAACGGGACGATCTACGTTGCCGTCAACACATGACCAAAGAAGTTCGGTAGCTGCGTGGTTGGGGAAATGCATACCGTAACCGGATCCGGAATATGGCTGCGTCAATCTTATAGGCAAGGTAGCTTCTCCATTGCTTTTATCACTTATATCAAAAAGCATTTTTGCTTTATACCTGCCGTGATCATCAATAAATGCATACTCATCACCGGTGCCGGATTCCAGCTTAGCACTCATTAATCCCGATATTTTCGGAACCGGTGTTTTTCGAAGCGGGCGATAATTTATGTCAAATGGTATAGCTTCAAAATTACATTCGAAAAGATTTTTTGAAGTCTGGATCTTTTGAGGTATAACAAACTGCCCCCTTTGATTTCCTGACAAAGAAACTTTTGTAATGATATATTCGCAGTTCCAGTCATCACGGTAATGTTTATCTAATTTAAATCTATAACCTGCCGTAAATAATCTGCTGTCAGTCCTTCCTCTAAAAATCTTACTTTGACTAAGTATTTCCTGATTCCTGATCTTTGCGAAGAAATTCAGCCTCCTTTTCATTTTGAAAATTATCTCCATAATCGTAATAAATACCTGGATGTTTGGAATTAATACGGCTT
Organism: uncultured Bacteroidota bacterium; assembly: GCA_963782475.1. Classification (GTDB taxonomy): domain Bacteria; phylum Bacteroidota; class Ignavibacteria; order Ignavibacteriales; family Ignavibacteriaceae; genus CAVQBP01. The sequence goes on along the minus strand of CAWAJW010000015.1, from coordinate 534,216 downwards.
TGTGCCATCAGATCTTTTTCAGGAAACATGTAATTATAATCTTTAAGCTGTACAGTCCCTGTTACAACTTTTTCGTAAGCAGAGATTTCAAAAATAGATTCCCTTATGCCTCCCGGATCCTGATTTTCGTTGTAAATAATTTTTTCAGAAGTATTTATATCCGGTAAGCTGTTATTCTCATCGGTAAAGCAGATAATGTCTTTACCGCTGCTATGATTGAAGTAATAAAAAATTCCGAAGTGTTCAAGTCTGCGGTTTAAGAAATTAAAATTTGTCTCCCGGTATTGAATCAAGTATTCACTTTTCGGGTAATTATTTTTTAATTCTGCTTTATAATCCCCGCCGCTTAAGTCCGAATATCCAAGGACCTGCTTAATTAAATCTTTCATTTCGATATTCTGATATACTTCATTTTGAAAATTTAAGTTCAGGAGCCAAAATCTTGGAACTAAAACAACCTTGTAAAAGACATGATCTTTTGATTGCCCGAATTGTTCAAATCTTGAAATTATGCCATGAACCTGCCTTGTACTTTGATCAGGGCGTATAAGTGTGAATGTAGCATTATTATTTAAAATCTTTGAAGAATCTATTTTGGGATCCATTGAAACAAGAATAATTCTGTACTCAAATAATCCTGAAATTTCTTCTTCACTTTCGAAGGATACAACACCCGCTACATCCTCCTCAAGCTCGGCAAAATGAATTTTATAATACGGCTGATTAAATTTTTGTTCAGGCATTTTTAACTCATAAAATATTAAGTAATATGAAAAATGATTTAAACTCGATAAACATTAATCTTTAGCTGATTTATAAGTAATATAAGGGTGATCGGAATATCGGAGAGATAGTAAGCTGTGATCGCTCATTATCAAATAAATTGAAATAAAATCCTCCAATAGTTTTAAGCGGGGAGCTTGAATGCAAAGAATCCTACATCGGCAAATTCTGTGCTTGCTTTTACATGCTCCCATTCAATACTTTCAGCAACCAATTTAATTTTTTCAAGATGTGCTATGTTCAATTTAGTTGCTTCTGCTGAACTAGGCATTAAATTTTCTACTGATGTTAATCTTACATTTGTCAACGTATATTTAAAATATACTGTCTCTTTCCCCGTAGCTTCAGCTATCTCATACAGAGATATTTCAACAGATTGAAAAGCTTTCCCCTCAGCGCAGTATTGAAACATAAAGGGGGTAAGTTTATCAATCTCTTTTGTAAATCTCAAACGGATCGTATAATCCTGCTCCCGGTAACCTGACCGGTTTGTATATCTGTAGGTAATTTGACTCGCTGAAATAATTCCAAAACAGTGCATGATTTATTTGATTCGGTCCTTCCAGTTCGTTCCCTTCCGCATCTTTAAATATTACTTCACCTTTTACAGCCATTTTATTACTCCAAATAAATTATTTAATATTATTTAATTATGAACCCGTTGTGCTCATTTCAGAAGAATCATTTTTTTTGTCTCGGAATAACTGCCAGCTTGCAAGCGGTATAAGTATACTCCATTTGCCAGCTGAATATGATTTGGCGTTTTCTGTGCATCGAATTTTATTTCGTAGATGCCTGAGGGTTGTTCTTTATTTACTAATGTTTCTATTTCATTGCCGAGAATATCGTAGATCTTTAAAGCAACATTAATTTGTCTTTTTATTCATATTTTATCGTCGTTGACGGATTAAAGGGATTTGGATAATTCTGGAATAAACTAAACTCTTTAGGAAGTAATTTTACTTTTGTTATGCCGGAATACTGAAAATTACCATCATTATCCAGTTGCTTTAACCTGTAATCTAAATCGGCTCCTCCTACAGGATTGTCATCAACAAATGAATATTGTTTAGGTGAATTGCTATTACCATTTCCTTTTACGAATCCTACCTCCACCCAACCAGATAAATTATTTGATCTTTCTACATCAAAACCATAGTTATTAATCTCTGTTGCTGTATTCCACTTTAAAATTACTTTATCATTATCCATTTTAGATGTAAAATCAGTTAACTCGACTGGTAATGGAATTGTTGTTTCGAATACACTTCTCCCGTGTGTAAATGCCAATAAATTATTCGTTCCTGTCTGTCTAGCCAGCTGATCTACAGGTGCAAAGTTAGGCATTCCAGTATTTGAATTTATCCAATTTGTACCGCCGTTTGTTGTTTCATACACACCAGTTTCTGTTCCTATATATAAATGCTGTGAATTATTAGGATCAATAATTTATGAATGAACAGGAACATCGGGTAAATCTCCCGAAATATCACTCCAATGGCTCCCCTGGTCGGAAGAAAATAAAACGTGTTTTTGAGTTGTTGTATTATTGTTATAACCCGAATAATAGGCATAAATATTCTGTTTATTATTCAAATCAACAACAATTCTTCTTACATAAGATTGGAGATGCTGAACGCCATTCCCGGCTTTTGGTGAAATATCAACCGAAGTATCACCTGAGCCGTTCAGGCTGGTGCATTTCAAAATATTTCCGCCTATTGTTCCCGCAAATCCTAAAAAAGGAGCAGAGCTGTTTACAATTGCCACAGCGCTAATAATATCAACTAATGCATTGCTTGAACTTGTCCAATTACCCGCACTATTGGTAGTTATCCAGACTTTAATGGACCCGGCGATTAAAACAGAAGAATTTTCAGGATTCATATCAAATGGAGCAATAAATAAGCTTGAACCGGATTTTGCATCTGCCAAACCATTAATTGCATCATTAAATGTATTACCGTCAATCGTTTTCTCTATCTCCAGATAGACATATTCTCGTAATGAACCGGATCTGACTGATCAACAGCAGAGTAGCCTCCGTCTCCGCCTTCGACGATAGACCAATTTGTTCCAAAACCATTATATTTTATTTCACCGTTATCTTGCGTACCTCCGAAAACGTATTTCCGGTTGGATATACAGCACCGCCGTAAAATTGAGTGATTTCCAAACCGTTGTTTAAAGCCGTCCAGGATCCGCCACCATCAGTCGATTTATAAATTCCGCCGTCATCTCCGTCATATACGATATTAGCAACCGCCGGATCAAAAGTTATAGCATGGTGGTCTGCATGAACTACCGGATTTCCATAAGTTGGATTCCAATATGTTAATTGAGACCAACTCCCTCCACCGTCGGTGGATTTCATCATATCAACACCGCCACGCAACCAATTATTAGAATTAAATGGATCAACTGCCATAACGTTATCATAATCACCCTGATCTCCCAGATAAGACAATCCCTCGGTCGATGCTAAATGACCCGGTTTTGTTAATGCATTCCAATTGTCTCCCCCGTCGGTGGATTTATAAATGCCGATTAAACCATCACCGGTTGGAGAATGGAATACAGCATAGATTATATTAATACTGTCGGGATCCTGAGCAAATACTATCCGTTGAAATCCAAAAGTTGGAAGTCCGCTTGTAACCTGATTCCAGTTAGTTCCTCCATTAGTTGTTTTAAATATTCCACTGATTTCTGTGGCAAACAAAATAGTTGAGGAACTCAGGGAACAACATCACAGCCATTATAATAATTGCTTATTGATGTACTGATTATTCTTAGCCAGCTTGCACCTCCATCAGTTGATTTGTATAGTCCTCCGTCAAAAGTGTAATTTCCTAGTCCGTCCTTTTCATTATATGATTTTGTCACCGCGTAAATATTACCTTCCGGATCAAAGGCAAGCTTTAATATATTCAGAAATTTCGAAACATTAGTTCCTGTAGTGCTGCTAAGTAATGACCAGGAATCTCCAAAATCTGTGGACTTATAAATTCCTCCTCCATAGACTGCATCCTGATTACCCCATCCTTCTCCTGTACCGGCGTAAACTAAATCACCAAAATTTGCCATGCAGCCAATTGAAATTGGATTTCCATCATCAGACTTAGGTTGCCACGAAGCTCCTCCATCAAGAGATTTCCATATTCCCCCGGAAACCGAACCTACTAAAATAGCATTCCTATCCGAGGGTCTGATCAGAATAGATCTTATTCTTCCGCCTATATTACCAGGTCCAACTGCTGTCCATGACAGAGAATTAACTTCACCGGGATTTTTTTTTAATATCTCTTTCTTTGTATATAAAATTGCCCTTTGGCGTGCTAAAGGATCGAGATAAGGTTTATCTCCTTTTAGCATGTTATATCTGAAATCAAGAGCACCATAAGGATTATCCCTGGTTCCGATCGCCGGTTCTTTAATTTGGCTGCTATGATAGGGAATCTTTTTCCCCAAAAATCTTTCGGAGAATAACAGAGCTATGAAAAGAATAATGGTTGAAAGTAAAACGAATTTTTTCATATTCATTTATATTCGGATATTATTAATAATTTGGAATCTTATTGTATAATGAGCAAGGTAATTTTATGATAAAATTTAATTGCCTAATTATCCGCATGGCTTCGCCTGGTCACTCACATTTATTAAGGTTTTAAGCCAATCATAGTTGAAATATATTATCAGGAGCAAAGAAACTTTTAAAAGTTCAGGAATTTTTCAGAAATCTGGCTGTGTCGACAGTTGGAAATTATCTTCAGTTAATCCAGGACATTTAACATTGCCAACATCATAAATCGGAAAGATTCTATCTACTAAATTTGTAACATTCAATTTCCAATTTGTAACATGTGCAATACGTTATAAATCATTTAATAAAATTATTTTAGATTTTGAAAAAATATTAAACAAAAGCGAATGGTTTATTTCGACTTACGCGGAAATAAATTTTTGCAAATATTCGGAAGGAGAGCAGCCGAAAAAGTCCTTGAAGCTGGTTGCAAAATAAGAAGGATTATTAAATCCGACTTCATAACCGACTTCGGAAATATTCCTGGATTTTGTCAATAAAATTTTAGCGGCTTTATTTAACCTGTAAGATTTTATTAATTCATTGGTGGATTGGCCTGTAAGTGCATTTATTTTTCTATGAAGCTGCATCCTGCTGAGGCCTGCTATTTTAGCAAGATCTTCTACGGTGAATTCAAAATCGGAAATATGCTGATCAACTATAGTAATAATCCTGTCCAGAAATTTTTCGTCTAATGATTGTGCATTAACTTGTTTGGGTTCCAGAATTATTTCCCGCCTGTATTTCCTTCTTAAAAGTTTTCTTTGATTAATTAAATTATGAACCCTGGTCTGGAGTTCGGCAATTCTGAAAGGTTTTGTTATATAATCGTCGGCCCCGGTTTTTAAGCCCTTTATTTTATTTTCGATTTCAGAGCGGGAGGTTAAAAGTATAACGGGGATATGGCAGGTTTTCTCATCTGTCTTTATTTTTTCGCAAAGCTGGAGCCCGTCCATTTCCTGCATTAAAACGTCAGTCAAAACCAGATCGGGAATATAATTTATAGTTTTTTTAAAGGCATCCCTGCCGTTATTAGATTCTAGTATCCTGATATTATATCCGATGCTTTCTATAATAAATTTTCTCATATCTTCATTATCTTCAACCACAAGGATAAGCGATATTTCCTCGTTTTTTGATTCATTTTCTATTTCCAGATTTAAGCTATTTAATGGCTCTAAATTTTCATCAGTAAAATTCTTGCTTGAAATAATCTCTAGTCCGAGATTTTTATAAAATTCTTTTTCATAAGGAAGTTCGATTTTAAATCTTGTCCCTTTTTTTATTTCACTTTCAACCGAAATATTGCCGAAATGCAATTCGACTAGTTCTTTTACAAGCGCTAATCCAACACCTGTTCCGGATGGGATTTCACTAATCAAATTCCCGCGTTGAGTGAAGAAACGATCAAAAATATTTTTGATTATGTCCTGCGGAATACCGATGCCGCTATCTTCAATAATTATTTCGATCATTTTATTATTATTCTTTTCGGGTAATTCCGGAGAAACAGTAACAAATATCTTCCCCTCTATTCCCGATATTAAAGAATTGGAAGTAAATTTTATAGCATTCATTAAAAGGTTACTTAATATTTTCTCTAATTTATCTTTGTCAAATGCCGTATAAAGACTATCCAAACGGCAGTCAAAAGCCAGTTTAATTCCTTTTATTTCTGCAAGCGGCTGAAACGAGGCAGTAATGCCTTTTATAAAATTTAAAATACCATCTTCTTCAAGAATTAATTTCATTTTATTAGCATCAATCGATGAGAGATCGAGAAGCTGGTTAATTAAATTCAATAAATTAGTTCCATTTTTATAAATTAGCTTTAATTTTTCTATATTGTAATTTTCTTTTCCATCCATTAGCTTTTCTAATGGTCCAAGAATTAAAGTAAGAGGTGTTCTAAATTCGTGTGATAAATTTGTAAAGAAATTCGTTTTTATCTTATCCAATTCCTGCAGCTTCTCATTCTCTAATCTTGCAACCTCTGCTTCTTTTTTCTTCTCGTAAGTTAAATGTTGAAGTTCGGAGTTTTTTATTAATTGTCCTGCTTGAACAGAAATAATAGAAAGCAGTGTCAAATCATTGTCGGAAAAAGCTTCCTGGTGTTTTTTATTTATCATCTGTAAAACCCCGATTATTTTTCCTTCAAACCATATTGGCGAGCAAACCAGGCTTTTTATATTCTCCCTTTCTTCTTCCGTGGTTTTAAATCTTTGATCCCTGCTTAAATTTTTGACTATCAAAGATTTTTTATTCAATAAAATCCAACCGGTTATATGTTCCCTGATAAGCGGTTTTTTACCAACTTTACTATTTTTTTCCTGCTTAATGAATGTTTTTAAAAGTTCGTTATTTTCTGATACTAAAAGAATTGCACCATGCTCGGCATTTATAGCATCGACCGTTTTATTCAAAATTGATTTAAGAGTTTGATCTACATTGACCGCACTTCCTGCTGCAACTGCAATTTCATTAAGAACTTTAAGCTCTGTTACGGCTGTTTTAAAGTTATTGAGATCTTTTTCAAGCTGCTGAATTTTTAATTCAAGTTTTTCTGACTTCTTCACTTAAGTTTCTTCTCGATTTTATGATTTTATTTTCTTATGAATGCATTTTCAATCATCACCAAATTACTTCTTCTCTTTTGTTCAAGGTAAATCATTTCCTTACCATCACTGCTTACATTAAAACCTAATCCGCAGTAGTTTATTAGATCAAAGAAATATCCGACGTTCTCCTTTTTTCCTGATATGAAATTAAATCTCCATATATTATTATTATTATCCCCAGCGAATGCATTATTTTGATTAAAAATTACCTGGGGAAACTTATGGGGTGAGAAAATATATCGCGGGCTATTATGATCTATTTTGGAAAGATAATACCAGCCTAAATTACTTGAATGTAAATTACGATAAAAAATACTTTCACCTGGAGCTACGGGGAATGCAAGTGTAGAATCTTCATAAATTTTCCTAATGAACTTTCCATTTATTGATATAATCTCAGTATGATCAATTTTTGATATCACGAGTGAATTATTGTCTGCCCACATATTTACCTGCCCCCACGAAATAAATTTAGGATTGTCCTGGTTCAAGGTGCTCACTATAAATACTTTCCCTGAATCATTTTGGTTGAAAAGAGTGTATTGTGTGTAAGCAATCAATCTACCATCCGGTGAAAATATAAGAGATTCATGGTTTGCACTATCTGTTGTAATTTGTTTTGCATTATTTCCAAATCTATCCATTATATAAATCGCGCTGCCGGGTGCCAGTTCAGTGGAAGATTTATGTGAAACAAAAGCTATCAGTTTATGATCCGGGGAAAAAGCCGGATCGGTAATAAGTCGTTCATCAAATGTAATTTGTTTTGATTCATTTGTTTTTAAATTTTTGATCCACATATTAGAAAAATTAACACACCTGAAATAAAGAATTTTGCTTAAATCGGATGAGATATTAATTCCCATATCGGGTCCGCTCCCTTTTGTAAGCTGAACTGCATTACCTCCGGTTTCCGGCAGCATATATAAATTCATATCTCCTTCTTTGTTTGATGAAAAAAGTATTATCCCTTTTTCGTCCAGTTTACATCAAAAATATTTTTCTTATCACTGGTTAGTTTTTTTTCTTTACCGTTATTCAGTTGTTTAATTATTATTTCATTATAACCGTCAGCAAAAGACCGGAGCCATGCTATTGAATTCCCGTCGGGTGAAAAAGAAAATCCGACATTGTTGTCAGCATTAAAATTATCTTTAAATTTCATAAGGGCATCGCTTCCATCCGGCTTAACAGTCCAAAAACTAATCATTCCCTTTTCGGGATAATTATTACGAACAAAGCCAATTTTACTGCCATCGGAACTCCACTTGCCCACTGAAATATTATCTGCTATTTTCTTTTCTACTCCACCTAAGGAGGAGACTATATACAAATTGTTATTAATATCATATATTATCTGGCTTCCATCGGGTGAAATATTGGCATAATCCATGTATCCTGCGGAATCATTAGTAATCCTGCGCGGTTCCCTTAAGCGGCTATGCATAAGATAAATATCCCATTTATAATTTTGATCTTCAGCAGGAAAAGCTATCCAATTCCCATCGGCTGATATGCTTGGAAATGAGATATCAGTAAATGGAGTAACAATCTCCTGAATTTTCATATTCGGGTTCAGATTTAAAGTTTTGCTGTTAAATAAAAAATTGTAAAAGGAAAAAACTATTCCGAAAATAAATAGTATACTAATCCAGATATATACCTTAGGTTTTCTTTTAGGTTTAATTGATTGTGAAACTTCCCTTTGTTTCCTTGATTTACCTTTTGTAAATAATTTCCTCTTTAACTTATATATATGATTTATTTCTTCACCATTATGAATCCTTTTTATCTTCTTTAGGTCTTCAGCTAACTCTTTTGATGATTGATAACGGTTTTCTTTTTCTTTCTCCAGGCATTTAAGTATTAACAAATCCAGCAAAGGTTCAATGTCTTTTCTAAATTCGGAAACAGGCAGAACTTCCACGTTAACTATTTTATAAATTATAGCAGCGTCATGTACTCCCTTAAATGGAGATTCCCCTGTTAAAAGTTCATATAACACAACTCCCGTAGAAAATATGTCTGTTCTAAAATCTACATCTACTCCTTTTACCTGTTCGGGAGACATATAATCCAAAGTACCTATAGTTGCACCAACTTTTGTTAACCTAGATGATCCGCCAGGAGAATGAATTTTCGCCAGACCAAAATCCATTATTTGGACTCTACCATCTTTTCTGAGAATAATATTTTCTGGTTTAATATCTCTGTGGATTATCCCCTTCTCATGAGCTGCGGTTAATCCTTCTGCTATTTGAATACCTATATCATTAACTTCCGAAATTGGTAAATCTATCCTTAAATTTCTTAATGTTGTTCCGTCAACATATTCCATTACTATAAATAATTGATTAACGGATTCCGGATTTTCAAATTCAAGAATATCATATATAGTGCAAACATTTGGATGGTTAAGAGATGAAGCTGTTTTTGCTTCTTTAATAAATCTTTCCCTTTCATCTTGGGTACCGGAAAACTGAGCAGGCAAAAGTTTAAGTGCAACATACCTGTCAAGTTTAGTATCAAGGGCTTTGTAAACTTCTCCCATTCCTCCTTCGCCCAGCTTTTCTATTATTTTAAAATGTAATATTGTAGTACCGACCATAATATTTATAATTTAAGATTATTGCTTTGCAGCGAATAGTATTATTCCATTTTTTTCTTTTTCCCCATAGAAACAAAACTCTATTAGTATCACTCAACAACCAAATTAATTCATACAGTTTTTATTCAAATTGATGTATGGTAATACAATTATGAGGGGCGACCATAAAAGCGAATATTATTAGCACTAAGGATAAAACATATGCTCTTAAGCAAAATATGATTGATGAAAGTGATTTTCAATACATTCAGCTCATACTATTCGAATAAATTTTCCCGTTGACCCAGGGTATTATCGGTGGAAGAATAAGATCTAATTTGATCAGACCCACGCATACTAGTAATATTTTAATTCGTTAAGATTTCATTTATGCAGCAACAAAAGCATATAATATAAAAGATCGATTAGAAGTTACACTTTTGATACCGCCTCAGAGTACAGCTTCATAGTTGAATCGGAAAAGATGTCTGGTCAAACAGCGGGAAATTAATAGATGAAATATCTTTTTTTTGCAAATACACACTGATTTCAAAATACTCAGTGATAAAAATGGAGGATTCAAAAGTTTAAACACTCTACTCCATAGGTTTAATTTTTTTGAACTTTAAAAAAGCAGCCTTTTTCAAAACTGCTTTTTTCGGTCTCTGGTATTATCAGTCCTCAATCCGGGAATCCAATATAATGTCCGTTCTTTTATACAAGGGCAGCTTCTCAAAAATAGGTCACTCTGAATCACATGATGAACTTATTATATTTCAGCGATGTGATTTTTTTCATATAAAATTTACAGGATTTTAATTGAACTCTATTCATAATTTAATCACTAAAGGAGGATAAGTTATGCTGGTAGTATACCAGGTCCAAGCACCTCCGTTTATCTGCTCCAGATATGCATAAGTTACAGTAGGAGGCATATTCCGTATAATTAAAGTTACTGTCGAAAGTCCGTTCAATACTTTATTGCCTGCATTAACAAGAGTTCCAGCAAGCGAAAATCCCGCAAGATTGAAAGTTGACTGACCAGATGATTCGATATTAAATTCTATGAAGTAGTCTGCAGTATGTGTTATCCCATATGCTGCCGGATCGAAATGTATTTGAATGATAGGGTTGCCCGAAGGACTCACGCGACGATCGAAACTAGCGTATGGAGTAGCGGCATCTACCTGGACAATCGTTGAATTGATTATGGTAATATTTGTTCGTCCTTTTCCCATGGTCTTTGCACTACTTAGCGTATCAATTGGGAAACGCCACCATACTATATTATTAATTGGTTCTAATAATTTCTGGAAGTCATTTTCCTTTAAATCCGGCTTAAACTTAGAAAAGTCAACAACATTTTTATCAAACTGTACTTGTTCGCTGATTTTTTTACTTGCTGCCTGGGAGACTCCTTTTTTCATATTTCATTCCTTTCATATATTTATTATTTGTTTAATGGTAAGCAAATTTAGATTATTTAGATCAATTCAAATATCGGTATTGTAACAATTTATATTGAATTTGTAACATATAATGAATTAAATTACTAAAGAAGTTTTTAATTTTCACTTCAGCAAAAAGACGACTTAACTTTCTAAGCTTCGTTCTCATCAGCTAAATGCTGATCTGAACTTCGAACTTTTCACGAAAGTCCTATTTTGTCGGTACCTGGTTTGATTTGTTAATTATATACTTTATTAAGAAATAGTTTAGCAGAATTGTTAAAATCCTTATATAGTTCTTCTTTTGAAAAATAATCTGTTGTTTTATATGTTGTTGAACAACCTATAAATAAGAGAAATACAATCGGGATGAAAAAATAAAATAATTTCAATGAAATTTCTTCCGACTTTTAATTTTCAGTGCATTTACATAACGGTTTAAATTGCTTGTTATCTTCTTACTAATTTATATAATCAATTGATTGATATGTTAACTCCTATTCCTAATACTCCATCAATATTATGTCTTATATCATCTCGTAAATATATTTTGTAAAAAATCTTTGGTGTTACTGTTGACTCTCTCCATTGTGCACCAATATTCAGCATATTTATAAATCTATCACCAAAATTATCTATATCTTGAGATATTACTGCAATACCAATAATTTCCAAATTCAATAATAACTTATCGATCTGGTAACCTGCGATAATTCCATAATGTGCAAATAATTCCGTCTCTGAATTATTATTTTTTGTGGGAATTAATAAATTCGGACCTAATTCTAATCCATAATTGAATCCTTCTGTATTTATTCTGTGATAAGCATAATTAAAATAAAAGCCGAATGTATTTGGTAAATATTTGGAAAAATTATAGTAATCTGCCAATACTCCATTCAAAGAAGCTTGTTCTGCCGCAGTTGGTAAAAATAAACCAAGTGTAAAAATGGATCTTTTATCGTCCATCATTTTGGGTTTTGTTTGTATTCCAACAAAAATATTACCAAATCCATTTTCAGAATAACTAAACTCACCAAAACCATAGTTAATATCATAGCTGGTATTCAAGTAAGGAATATCACCTATTATATTTAACTTAGAACTAACAGGTATATTAACGTATAACTGATAAACACCTGATGAAGCAGACATATCTGTATGAGATGTATAAAATGCTTTATTGAAATTAAAACCAAACTGTATTTTATTGTTTGGGATGGTTTGAAGATCTAAAGTTTGTGCAGATAGAATGTTTAATGTCGTAAACATTAATAAATAGAGTAAATTTATTTTTAGGAAAATATCTCCCATTTTATAGCTCCTCTGATTGTTTGATTATTAGATTTAATTTTATTACCTAACTTATTATTAAGCTTATTAATGGCTTGTCAAATATAAAATCTCCAAATTTTTATATTTGCATCAAGAGACAAAAATCCTTACACATCTAATTCACGATAAGTGTATAATCTTTTTTAAGAGAAATCAAACACATTTCCCAGTCGATATAAAACTCCCTGACTGTATCCTTTAAAAATAAACGCCGCTAGGAAGATCTTTCCCATTAAATCAAATCTATAAATTACCTGCACACATAATGCAGTTGAGTTCATTAATGTCCCCAAAATATCTATTCCATACAATTACAAATATATGCTTAGTCCAAAACTGACTCCTATACTGTTCAGCGACCAATTTTTAGTTGAACCGGAACTTTCGAGTTTCTGTTCTATATAATTAGGATTTGCAGTAGAACTTTGATCCTGGCTATTTGAATTAGAAAGCCATTGATATTGAACGCTTTCATTATAATCAGCGTGGATGGATAACCATTTACATGCAAACCATTCAACACCTAAAACAGCTGCCCCGCCGATTCCCCATTGTGATGTTTTGGATGCATATTGCTGACGAATCCAGTAAGCCATAGTATCCGAAGAATAAAGACGATAATTATCTGAAGAACTGTTGGAATAATTGTACGAAACTAGCGGACCGAATCCAGTATATAAATGAACCGGCCCAGCCGGATTAAAGTACCATAAATATTGAACGACAAAATTGATACCTGCGGATTTTCCCGAAGAACTCACCGGAACTGTTCCAGCATCTGTTCCACCGATTACTCCTGAAATAGAATTGGAAACATTGTTATTATTGCCATTGATTGTTACTCCTCCGCGAATAGCATTCTTTTCGGAAAGCTGGTATTTAGCTCCTATGGTAGAACCTTGAAATGACGTGAGTGTAAAGTAGTGATCGATTCCGAATTGTAAAGCCCATGTACCTCCTTTTAGTAAAAGGCTGTCTGACGATTGATTCTGAGCTAAACAGGAAAAAGAAAATATTAATGTGATTAAAATAAAGAAGTGGATTGAGTGCTTATGCATATTTGTTTCTCCCTTGAATGATATAATGTGCCTATAATTTAGATTTTGTTAATTAGGTCTCTAATCTGAAAATAGGTTAAAATTAATTTGCATCCCCAAAAAATCTTAGGTTAATTTCAACTTAACTCAATTTTGTATTATAGGCAAGTGAAATTTTAATATTGTCCGGAATAGAAGGATTACGAATAGTGGTTTTTTTACAGCAGTATTCTCTCAATGAATTAAGTAAATTCTCTATCAGCAATTTGATTTATTTAAAATTAATACCGGAAAATAATTCATTTATTCAGTTAAAAAAAAGCCAAGTATGGAAAAAAATATATAAGTTTGCTGCAATGTATTTTGAATTTATATTTCTATTTGTTCCCCAATATCCTATTTTTGCTATCAAAATTTTATCCGGATAAATTTATATATTTTAAGAGATCGGTACTTAATAGAATCTAAGACATTTAGGATTAATTAAAATAGAATGAAAGATAAACCCGAGCTTAATAAAAACATTTTTAATCTTGCTGTTATTATTTCTTCACTTGGATATTTTGTTGATATATACGACTTGATTCTTTTCGGTATTATCCGCATACCGAGTCTGGTATCTCTCGGCATCCGGGGAAATCAGTTAATTGATTCAGGTATTTATTTGCTTAATATGCAGATGGGTGGGATGTTCATTGGCGGATTAATATTCGGAATATGGGGTGATAAAAAAGGGAGGCTTTCAACTTTATTTGGTTCTATATTCCTTTATTCCGCGGCAAATTTTCTAAATGCCTTTGTTTCTTCCGTTCAAATGTATGCAGCATTAAGATTTCTTGCCGGTGTAGGTCTTGCCGGCGAGCTAGGCGCTGCCATTACTTTGGTAAGCGAAACGATGACAAAAGAAACACGCGGATACGGGACTTCAATAGTGGCTACCATCGGCGTTATGGGGGCAATATTAGCTGCAGTTATAGGAGAAGAGTTTACCTGGCAGACCGCTTATATAATCGGAGGTGTACTGGGAGTAATCCTTCTGATTATGAGAATTAGTTTGTTAGAATCAGGGATGTATCATTCAATTAGTAACCGGGATGTTCCCAAAGGCCAATTTTTGAAATTATTTACTTCAAAAGAAAGATTTTTTAAATACCTGAATTGTATTCTGATCGGGTTGCCGATCTGGTATGTCGTAGGTGTTCTGATTACATTTTCCCCGGAATTTGGTAAATTATTGGGAGTTAAGGAACCGGTTATAGCCGGAAAATCTATTATGTACACATACATAGGATTAATTTTCGGTGATTTTATCAGCGGATTTTTAAGCCAGTTTTTAAAAAGCAGAAAAAAAGTTGTTTTGATTTTTATTTCTTCCACTGCTTTTTTCATAATGTTCTATCTCTTCTCGCACGGACTTTCAATACTGGAATTTTATATATTATGTATTTTACTAGGAATTTCCATCGGATATTGGGCTGTGTTTGTAACAACCGCTGCAGAACAATTTGGCACTAATTTACGATCTACTGTAACTACAACAGTACCTAATTTTATTAGAGGTTCAGTAATTCCAATTACAATACTCTTCTTCTATTTAAAGAATCCTTTTGGTTTAATATATTCAGCTTTAATTGTTGGAGTAATATCGATAATAATTGCTTTTATTTCCCTTTATAGTCTGAAAGAGAGCTATGGGGTCGAATTAGATTATATTGAAGAGATTTAAATCAGATTTTTATTTAGCTCAAGAATTATTAATTAACAGTTTCAATTGTTCTTTTATTTGAAATTCTAAAAAATATTTTTATTTATGGAAACAATAAAATTTTTGGTTGATTTAGTTCTGCACCTTGATGTTCATCTAAATGAGCTCATCATTCAATATGGAACACTAGTATATGTTTTTTTGTTTGTTATAATTTTCTGCGAAACAGGATTGGTCTTTACTCCTTTTCTCCCGGGCGATTCACTTATTTTTGCAGCAGGCACTTTTGCTGCTAAAGGTGCATTTAATGAGAACTATTTATTTTTAATTCTTGCTGCAGCAGCTGTTCTTGGGGATACTGTAAATTACTGGATTGGACATCTTATTGGACCTAAAATATTTCACAAAGAGAATGTACGGTTTTTGAAACGGGAATATCTTGAAAGAACTCATAGATTTTATGAAAAATATGGAGGTAAAACAATAATTATTGCAAGATTTGTTCCTATAGTAAGGACTTTTGCCCCGTTTGTTGCTGGAATCGGAAGCATGACATATACAAAATTCATTCCTTATAATATAATCGGCGGGTTAGCTTGGGTTTCTTTGTTTGTATACGGCGGGTATTTTTTCGGCAATATCGATTTAGTAAAAAATAATTTTTCAATAGTCATCTTAGTTATCATATTCATCTCATTAATTCCGGGACTTATAGAATACATCAGGCAGAAAAGGAAAGCAGCTGCAACCGACTGATTTTCTATTCACTTTTTCATGAGATGATTACCGCAGCATATGTATTTGAAATAATTGTTCCCTTAATTATACCACATTCAAAACTAAACTTATTCTTAACCTTCCGTATTACATCAGCGCCTTTTACACCTTTAGGCATTAGTATAATTTCATCTAAAGGATAATTGTCCTTAAGAATATCTCAAGCTCAAGTTCCTGCGATTCACCCTGGCTATGATCGCCATGAGTTTTGCCTGCTTTTTACGCATGGCTAAATCTCTATTCTCCAATTTCAATTATTCAATCTTCATTTATTTCATCAATAACATTTTATTTACCTGAGTAAATGAACCAGCACTCAATCTATAAAAATAAACCCCGCTTGCAAGATTACTGGCATTGAACGTAACTTCATGATAGCCTGCATCTACTTCTCCATTTATCAGCTCAGCAACCTTTCTACCTAATAAATCATATATATCAATGATTACTTTTTCATTTTCAGGAAGCGCATATTTAATAGTGGTTGAAGGATTAAACGGATTAGGGAAATTCTGTAATAACATGTAGGTTTCAGGAAGTGGGACTATTTGAGCACTTTTCCGGGCTGCATTATTGGCAGCAGCCTTTGGTGCATTGCTTCCTTCAAATGCACTTTTCTCATATACGTCAACATTTAGCCCTACTCTTACATCTTTAGCTATAAATGCCCCGGTTGCATCTGTTAACCCTGTCAACCATAATGTACCATTTGGAACATAAAAGTTTGCAAATATGTTATTATTTAATCCGATTTGAGCGGATTTCGGTAATGAATTTAAATCCCCGTTATTACCGTTTATTCCGGCAATATAGAAGATAATATCAGAAGCATCTATACTGCTTCCATCATTAGGCCCTATGTAACAGTTTACATCCGTATCAAATCTATTTGAAATAAGCACTTTAGTTGGCTTATCAAAAACCAGTTTTACTTTGTTTTCGGTATTAAGATTACGTATTGAGAATGTTCCGCCGCCGCTAAAGAACAATGTTCCTTTAGTCTTTACGACTACATCCTGATAATCTCCAGCAGTAAGTGTAACGGAAGCATTCCTTTGGACAGTTATATTTTGCGTCCCGGGAGTTTGCTGATGAAAAGGAGGTAAAACAGAATATACAGGCAAAGAAAGAGGGTGATTTAAAGATCCTGCTATATACCCATGATTAGAAAGCTGATTGTAGTAAACATTACCATTAACATGGGCAGCCGCTTTTACCTTAATTCTGTTAGCCATAACAGAATAACCAGCAGGAGTTTGAACTCCGACCCCAATCGACAGCTCTACCCCGGCATCAAGCACGGGTCCTGCACCCATATCATTTACAATTATATTCCCAGAGTGAACCTGGGATGTTGCTTCAAACCAAATACTGTTGGTTCCAAGTATTACTGCATAAATGGAAGATGGAGTGGTGCAAGTACCTCCGGATATTATATCCGCTTGTGTCGGATTATTCTTATTACCGGTTACATTATAAGTTCCGCTTAAGCCGCCGCTATTAAGCAGATTAAAGAGTCCGCAGAACTCTGTTAAAGAAATATTATTTTGAATTGTCAAATTCCCTTTTACAGAATTCAGATTGGATAATCCGCTAAGATTCTCCAATGTAGCATTTGAATCAATTGTCAAACCGCCGCCTATAAAGTTAACTCGTGACAGAGCATCAATATTAAGTAGTGCATGGTTAGAATCAATTCTCAACCCTCCTCTTATACTTTTAAGGTTTGAAAATCCATTGATATCTACTAATGCAGGATTATTTCCAATTGTCAGCCCCCCTCTGACAGAGTCTATTCTTGAAAGGCCATCAACATTTTTCAATGCAAGGTTATGATTAATTGATATACCACCGCCAATTGAGTCAATCCTGGATAATCCGTTTAGATCCAATAATGTATATTCAGAATCAATTGTCAATCCTCCTCTAATATTTTTAAGATTGGATAAACCATTGATATTTGCTAATGCAGGATTATTAACAATAGTTAAACCGCCTCTAACAGAATCTATTCTGGACAGACCATCAATATTTTTTAGTGCAAGATTATGCTTAATTGTTATACTGCCTCCGATTGAGTCAATCCTGGATAATCCGTTTATATCCAATAATGCATATTCAGAATCAATTGTCAATCCTCCTCTGATATTTTTAAGATTGGATAATCCATTGATATTTGCCAATAGAGGATTATTAACAATAGTTAAACCGCCTCTAACTGAATCTATTCTGGACAGACCATCAATATTCTTTAGTGCAAGATTATGCTTAATAGTTATACTGCCTCCGATTGAGTCAATCCTTGATAATCCGCCAATATCCAGCAGAGCATAGTCAGAATCAATTGTCAATCCTCCTCTGATATTTTTAAGATTAGATAGTCCATTAATATTTGCTAATAGAGGATTATTAACAATAGTTAAACCGCCTCTAACAGAATCTATTCTGGACAGACCATCAATGCTCAATAATGCATAGTTGGAATCGATTTTTAAACCGCCTCCAATAAAATTAAGACCGGATAAACCATTAATATTGTCCAGGTTAATATTATTTTGGATTTCAAAATTTCCTGTAATTGAATCGAGATGGGATAATCCGTTAATATTCGTCAATGAAGGGTTATTCCTAATTTCAAAAAATCCTTTGACCGAAGTTAACCTGTAAAGACTGTCTAAGTTAGATATATCAGGTCCATTAATGATGAGATTCCCTTTTATTACTGCTGCATGCAACGAATCTAATTGTGCCTGGGAAGAGATAGTAATAGTTGGAATATTACTTATAGCCAGGGTAACTATAGTTATAAGCAGCCCACATAGAATTACAAAAACTAGTCTAGTAAGTCTCACACGCCCTCCAAAAGAAATTAATAAATAATAAATTCTAAATAATTGTTCCCTAAAAAAATTATCAGTAAATATTTCTGTTTAATATTATATTAAAGAAAACTAATTGCTTAGATTAAATTATGAATTAATTGCAGATTAATTATTTTTAATTTTTCCTTCAGATGTGCTAAAGATCATATAAATTAAATAGATTCTTAAAAGAAAAAGCTTGATTTTTCCTGATGAAGTTTAAGATGCAGCATTCCCGGTGCCAAAATGATTCCATTTATAAAAAATTATAATGGGATTAATTTTTTCACCGGGTTAATCAATATAAATATTTCTGAAAGTTATTTAAACTTCCGTGATCATTTCGAATCGAGAGCATTTAAAGCGAATGCATAAGCTCCAATTGAGATTGCATTGCTTGTGCCGATTTTTGTAATCCCAACTCCTATGCGCGGTTCAGGATCATATTTTACTTTTTTATTAGTTCCATAAACAGGAATTTCTTTAATAGATCCGTATATAAATTTATCCAGATCAATTTTATTTTCAAGGTTATATACCTTCGCTGTCAATCTTTTAAATTTATTTCCGTTGGTCGATATAAACTCTCCATTCATTTCTTCAACTAAATATGGAAGGAATGCGCTTGATGCGCCGGAAAGTCCTCCTCCGATCACTATAATTCCATCTATTAAGGTAATTGCATTGGAGATTGCATCGCCCGCTGCTTCAGCCATTTCCCGGAAAGCTTTAACTGCTGCTTCTCTATTACCTTCCATTTCACCATTAAATATTTTATATATTTCTTTCGGTTCAGGTGAATTGTTAAAGTTAATATCAGCCTCTTTTGCATAGATACGTTTTATTCCGCGGATGCTTACATGCTCTTCAACGTTCGTTATTGTATTCAATTTATCTCTAAGACGCCAAATTTCCCCTGCATTAGAATTATCGCCTAAAAATAATTGACCGTCACGGACAAACCCTGCACCGAATCCTGTACCTAATGTTAAACCTAATAGGTTTTTATATCTTTTAAACTGCCTGCCTGTTCAAGAAGAGCATTCAAATAGGGAAGATATCCGGCGATTGCTTCACCATAAGCATAGAGATTCCCATCATTATTAACGAATACCGGGAGGTTAAACTTTTCCTGCAGCATTGATCCCAAAGCTACCCCTCCTCTGAACGCAGGCAAATTTGGCAAGTCCCCGATTATTCCATTCGGATAATCAGCGGGACCGGGAAAAGCAAAGCTAATTGCTGCCGGTATTTCTGAAATTTTTTTATTTACCCGGTTAAACCCGTCAACGATTGAAGAAAGACATTTATCAAGATTATCAGGATGTGTAGGAATAATAATATCTTCAAGGATTGGTTCATTCCCTTGAATGGCATTAAAAACAAGATTTGTGCCTCCTGCATCGAGTGTCATTACTATTCTTTTATCTGCACTGTAATTCATATGCTATTTTATTTAAGAGAATTGATTTGTATATGCCGAATATTTAGTGTCCTGTTATTAAAACTGCATAATTATTTTAAGTTATCAGGTCATTTAATTCTTTACCAAAATTTTCTCCAGCTCTTCAAGGCTTTTCCCTTTTGTTTCAGGTACTTTTTTAAATAGAAAGAAAAGGTAAATTACACACATAAATCCAAATACCAGAAA
Source organism: uncultured Bacteroidota bacterium (assembly GCA_963782475.1). Classification (GTDB taxonomy): domain Bacteria; phylum Bacteroidota; class Ignavibacteria; order Ignavibacteriales; family Ignavibacteriaceae; genus CAVQBP01. The sequence goes on along the minus strand of CAWAJW010000015.1, from coordinate 513,831 downwards.
CGCTGTTCCTCCGCCGAACACATTCAGCATATAAGGGAATGTAAACGAAACTAAAAATACCGCAGCCCAGAGAAAGACAACTGCAACCGACATCGCTTCGCTTCTTATCCTGTTAGGATAAATCTCCGCAATAAAGACCCATGTAACAGGACCGAGAGACATTGCAAAAGAAGCAATATAAAGAAGCACGAATGCAAGGATTAAATAACCGCCGAATTCATGCAGGTAAAATGCTGCTGCAAGAACGAGCAACGAAACAGTCATACCGCCGGCTCCTGCAATTAAAAGGGGCTTGCGTCCGAATTTGTCAATATATTTTATTGCAACAAATGTAAAAATTAAATTAACTGTACCAACCGCGACTGTCTGCATCAAAGCATTGTTAACGCCAATTCCCGTTTTCGCAAAGATCATCGGTGCGTAATACATGATGGAATTTATACCGGTGACTTGAGAAAAAACTGCTACTACAATTCCAATCCAGATTAAAGGGCTAATCTGTTTTGAAAAAACTTCCCTTAATGAACCTTTTACTTCCGAGGTAATCGATTCTTCAATCGACTTTAATTCATCCCTTGCAGCATTCGTCCCATTAATTTTTTCTAAAATATTAAATGCTTCTTCATTCTTATTCTTTTGAACAAGCCAGCGGGGGCTTTCAGGAATAAATAATAAAGTTATAAAAAACAATAATGCCGGCATTCCCATAATAGCGAGCATCCATCTCCAATTGTTAACGCCGGTATTTGCCAGCAGATAATTTGAAAAGAATGCGACAAGAATTCCTATAACAATTGTAAGCTGATTAAGTGAAACAAGGCTTCCTCTTTTTTCCGCAGGTGAAATCTCGGAAATATACATAGGAGATAAAGTGCTGGCTGTACCAACAGCGATCCCTCCGATAAATCTAAAAATAATAAAAACGGTTAGATGATCCGACAAAGCTGAGCCGATAGCAGAAATGAAGAAGAGAAGTGAAGCTATTATCAATGTCTTTCTTCTTCCGAAAACGTCAGCCGGCTTTCCTGATATAATTACACCGAAAATGCAGCCGACAAGTAAACTGCTTACAGCCCACCCCAATGCAATATCATTAAGATTAAAATAAGTTTTTATAAAAGGAACTACACCTGAAATAACTGCAGTATCGAATCCGAAAAGTAATCCGCCCAAAGCTGCAGCAAATGTAACCAGGATTAAGAATGTACTATTTCTTTCTTTCATAATTATAAAATAAGCAGAAAAATTATAGAGATAAATACCGGGATATTTATTATGATTTTATTCAAAGACAAGTTACTGATTAACGTTCTGATCAATGCTTTAATGGATAAAGATTTTTATAAATAATTTTGTTATTCTTCTGTTCTTACATATGCCTTTATGGTTGCGCACAATTCTCCTTCACTTTTTCCATGAGGCCGTATGGAATATTCACCAATGCAAGCCGGAATGATAAACGTTTCAGCATAATGAACAATGAACGGCTGAAATGATTTTGAGGGGCTTTCAACCATTATCTCTTTCCCCTCGACGAGGTTAAGGACATTTACTCCGCCGTTTGTATTATGTCGAACTTCTTTTGTAAACCAATGGCGCCGTGTTTCAATGAATTCTTTTTCATGAAGCCCGGTTCTTTCTTCAATCCAGCCGTCACCTTCCGCTATCTTTTCAATTTGATTGACCAGATTAACTTTCGTCCATGAAGTGGTCCTATTCCATTGGATAACATTTTTACCGTGCTCAATATTTATCGGGCGGGGTTTGCCATCGAGACCAAGCCTGCCCCAATCCCAAAGCTTAAAAGTAAAAATATATGGTGTTGCACTAATTTCAAGCACCATGCTGTTTTTACCAGAACAATGAATAGTTCCTGCCGGAATTAAATAATGATCATGTTTTTTAACCGGCCATGTCTGGATATATTTTTCAGCTTCGAAAGGTTTAATCCCATTTTGTGCTTCTTCAAGTTCATATATTATTTGTTCTGAATTTACATTCTCTTTAACTCCTAAATAAACTACAGCCCCTTTTTTAGCATCCATGATATAATAGCTTTCGTCCTGGGTATAGTGGATTCCAAACTTCTCCCGGATATATTCCGTAAGCGGATGAACCTGAAGACTAAGGTTCCCTCCTTCCATTGAATCCAAAAAATCAAAACGAATAGGAAATTCATCTCCGAAACGGGAATATACAGCATCGCCTAAAAGTTTCTGCGGATTAAAAAATACCAGATCTATTGAGGGGATCTCAATTATTTCATCATCGATTTGAATGTAAAGGCTTTCTTCTTCAGGTACACAATTAAAACACCATGCATAATTATCGACAGATTTATCAAGCCCGCAGACTTCTTTCATCCATTGACCGCCCCAAGGGCCGGGATCAAAAAAAGGGACTAAGCTAAACGGCCTTGTCAAACATTCTCCTAAAGCATTCAGTATTGTTTTCCCTTCAACCAGCTTAGGTTCAAAACGATTATTTGTATCCAGCAGGAAGTCCCACTTTCTCATAAGCTTTTTCTTTAATCTGTCGCATACCCGCCAATCAACAAAATAACCCTGTTTATATAGCAGATTCCAATCTTCAATGTCTTTATTGTTTACACCAATATTATTTACCTCATGTTTTCGCATTCGAAGCTGAATTTCCCAGCGGGCCATGTCAGCGTAAATTAATAAATCGTAATCGGAAGGAATTACTGCTGCACCGGTTCCAACAATTAAAACGATTCCGCTATTAACAGAAGAAATTTTTTCTCTTGCCTGGTTAATTCTTACAGGATCAAAATATTGATCGATCTCTAGCTTTGTTAAAAAACCGAATACACGATCATTTGTCACATCCGGATATACCATCTCATTAATTTTATTTTCATCCCAATAGAGATTTTCTGCTGTAATTAATAAATCCGGTTTCAAACCTTTAGAAAACTCTCCGGCTATTTCCTCTTTAAATGTACCTTGGTAGCATTCTACTATAATTACTTTTTTTTTCTTTCTTATTTTTAAGGCTGCAGTAAGAATCTGTGAAATTATTTCATTCCATCCTTTATACACCTTCGATCCGGTACTAATTTCTACATACGGAAATTTTTGAAAATCAGGCATCAGCTTTTGAATCTATTCTCTTTCAAACTTATTTATTTATAATTTAAGATTTGAAAATTAAAGAAAAATTTTCTTATTTAATGATATTTTATTTTAGACTATAATTACCATGCTAAGTTATTCAATATTAAAGATAGAGAATCTATTTCAACTATGCTGACTTAAATGTAAGGAAAAATAAGTCCAGGGTTCTGAAGAACTATAATTCATTTTATATTGATACCAGTTTTATCTTTAATATAATAATTGTCCAGCATTTTTTAATCATTCCTCTCCTAAAAGATGCCTGCGCCAGTAACGTGTCAGGAAAATGTTTCGTGGATCGCGTTCGGCTCGCAGCTTCATAAAATCATCCCACCTGGGGTACTGTTTCCGAAAATATTCAACCCACTCTTTGCAGTTATATTCTGGAAGGAATTTTCCCCAATGCAGCCGGAACGGAATCTCATGTTCGCGAAGCAATTCCCAGAACTGGCCGAAATATCCATCCTTAGCTGCGGGATTACCGGGATTATTAATGTACCAGAAGAGATCGACGCGAAAAGTATCAGTCTTGTAGCTCGGGCTCAGCCATAAATCACTTTTTATTCCAGTGTACAATTCGGTTGCGTAATAGCCTGTAGCATCGAAACCTTTCTCTTCAAACTGACGTTTGAACAATTGCATTACCCTGGCAGTATATTTTATAGGTATCCACAATTCTGTAAATTCGGTTCCCATAAGAACATCATCTGCCCCATTATCCATCGGCAAACTGCGCCAGACATAATCCATAAAGGATTTCCCTCCTTCTTTTCCGGACAACGGTTCAAGAATGTCAACTATCCGCGGATACAGCCAAACTAACACTCCATGAAAGAGAGCAAAGAATAATACTACCGGAAAGAAAACCAGGCGCAGAATGGAAGTGATACAAAAAGGAATGAACCAGGATTGACGAGGTCTGCCTTCATTTGTCATTCCATGTTTCCTTCCAAGATTCTTCTCAAACTGAATGAAATCCCTCTTTAGTTTAGGCCATATTTTTCCAAACCCCTTGTTCCCAAGAGTTGTAAACAAAATCGAAGCAGCCAATTCTTCCAATTGAGTAGAAAATTTTACCTTCTCAAATTCATGGTAAGGAAACGGTGAGAAAACTGGCATCTTTTCCCCCCGAATCGCCATCCACACCATTATGCGGTTCACCCCTTTCTGGGGCCACCAAAGAATTCGCGAGTAGGGAGTTTTCTCCAGGAATGCTGCAAGGTCCGGGGTTTTTTTATCTCCTTCACCAAAAAGATCTATAGGACAAGAAGGCCCGATATTATAAGTCACTTCTTCACCATAGATACAGAATTCTTTTGTAAGCTGTAAACGTACTCTAGTTACTACCCCGAGAAGGCCGAGCGATAGCGCCACAGCATTAAAGAGATCCTGCTCCTCTTCTTTTTCAACCCATTCCACATTACCTGTTCCGTCCACTATTCGAAAGGCAAGAAGATTTTCATCTAGAGAGTACATCAAAGTACCGCCTGAAGAGCCTGTCATCAGGAAGCCGCTGACAGTCTGATGCGTGATTCCTCCAAGGTCATTTAGTGTCCACCCTCTGAGATGTGCCTGGTAAAGCAAACTGTCCGCAAGTAACGATGAACCGGTTGGATCTTGTGGATCGGCTCCCAGGTGAATACCTGCTTCAACTTCTATAATTCCTTTCTCTTCATCGATCCAGTAGAGCCTTTTGAAATTATCTAGCATGATGTTTATGTTCGGACCTCCCGGCGGTGACTGTTCTGAAACTGTGTTAGGAACATCAGGAAAATTCGCGCCGGGATCAGTATAGATAGCCCATGCTATTGAATGTGCTGCACCCCGGACACGTAATTGTTTTCTTTCATCGTAAGCTTTCTTCACAAGAGCTAATATCTGATCTTCATTTTCGGGGTGATAAAAACCGTCTTCACCCAATTCCACCAAATTGTAAGTCTTCATCATTCCTCCTCTGCTTCCCGTGACTTTATATATTTTACTGACCGCAAAAGCATTTGCCTGAGTACAATTGTGAAAATAGTGCCGCCGAGAAGCATAATTGCAATAGAAGCAAACGCAAATAATTCCCAAAAAGGGAATAACTTCGAAAGACCCTCGATTAACAAATTTGTTTCAAAAAGAAAAAAGACCATGTTAAAAGTGACCGTAAATCCTAGCAGCGAGTTATAATGCGTTAATGTTTCTTGCGAGAAACGCTTTAAACCGTACCATGCAACTATCAGATTAAAGATAGCAATGGGGACTTCGAATAAATGGACTGTCAGTTTGAGCCATAGTAGATTCGGACCGGAGAAGACGGTCCATTCGTGACCGGTAAGCGGAGGAATATGAGCATATGCAATCCCATAAAGTGCTGCAATTATTGTTATATAGGAATATACTTTCACCCACCAAACATACCTGGACCAATCCGATGGTTTTGCCGGTGATGTTTTGGCAGGCTCATTAATTTCCTTTGACTTCGGGATCTTAACTTTATTTTCCCAGAAAAGATTGAAATCCTCTCTTGTAGGTTCATACTCCTGCAAAGCATTCCTTTCATGACGGAGCTTCGAGATGTTCCAGTATGCTGTTCTCCTTGCGCGGTTAATTCCGCCGAGTGGACAATGTACGGGAAGGCAACGCCATGGATTGAAGGAAAGATTATCCCCGAATTCCATTTTTTCTGCTGTCTCAAATTCTTGCGGTGGGATAACAAGTGTTGCTACCTTTATAAACGGAGAAAGGGATTGACTCCATCTTTTGCCTGCATCTTCAATCGGCATCTTCTCAGGAGCTTTCCTCAGCTGTACCATAAAATCGAAATGAATAGGTTCGTTATTTAAATACTGCTGTAATGCCCGCCGCAGATAATTATCCGTTGGAGATGAGGGTATTTTACTCAAGGGTATGAGACCATGGTTTAGCGGAATATTTAACAGCAGTTCTACCAAAGCGGTATGGCGTCATGCTGTAATACTGAAGATCCAAAGGACTGGCTGCCTTTCTAAAGGGAACGATGAAATTCCAGAAAACCCGAAAATGCGGATTGAAAGGATTAAACCAGAATTTCAATATGTTTAATGCTCCAGATGTATATGCGACAGTAAACTCATACATTTCCTTAACGCCCTTCGTAAGAAAGACATCATAGCTGATAAGGACGAAATCATGCGTATTTTCACTATTTCCATTGTCAATAAGTTTTTTTCCTTTAACTCCGATAAGCTTAATCGCCATGCCCCGCACATCTCTCCGTATGTCGGCACTTACAGTTGGGTTTGCGTTGGAAAAACGGACGAAAGCTTCGTATGTTGCAGGCTCAGCGAAAACTCCGACTTTAAGCTCAGGTCGGCAATCCGGGTTCAACTGTAAATTGAGCAGCTACAGTCCCATGCTGCTTCGGATGGGCATCACGAAGAGTCATTCCCGGCGGATATTGCTCGATTACCATCTTTCTCAGGAGCTCCGTAAGTTTTGCAGTATAAAGTTCTTCTTCCGGAGGAATATTTTCACCTGCAGCTCCGAACTCTGTTAATTCATCAAAATGTGTCATCCCTTTCTCCTATGTATAGTTTCAAATAAAGGATTTACTGCTTACTTTGTTCATTGCCGCTTCAATACCTTCAAGCTCGATCAAATCATATTTAAGATTCATCTCATAAAAAATCTCTCCAGCTTTTTTTAGACATTGTTCTGCATCCATACCATCGAATGATTTAGTTAAACTATTCCTTTCCAGGAGCCTTTTACCAGCCTCCATATATGTCCTTCCCAACTCATGCTTTTTGGGCATATTGGAAGCGGCTTCGATCGATTTCTTCCAATAGTGCATAGCCTTCGAACTTTTTCCTTCCAGCCAGAAAAGAGTACCGGTAAGACGGTACCCTTCAGGTTTAAGTTCCTGCAGCGCTCTGAATTGCCCGATAACCAGGCGGGAAGATTTATGAACCCGCTTAACAATTCTTTTTAATTCGGTCCTATCTCCCTTCTCTGATAGAATCTCTTCCAACTTAAGCACTTCCAACTGCAGTCTGGCAAGAAATGGATTCATTGTAAACATATGAGATATTCTGCCGAGTTTCGCCAGTCTCTCCTCTCCCCTGCTTAAGGCTTCCTCGGCGCCGGTCTGATCACCGGCAAGCAAATATGCGCGTGCAATCAATGCTTCGCCGCCGACAATCCAGGTAGTTAGTCCCATTTTCTTTTCCATATCCAAACATATCTTTGCTTCACGCATCATATCTTCCGGCTCATGCCTGTTGCAAAAATAATATTGTATAGTGTTGTGATAATTTAAAGAAAGCGTATTCAGAATTATAAACCTCTCCCATGTCGAGAAGGACCGCCGACAGTTTTCGTGCATACTCAAAATCACCCCTGCTGCAGGCAATATTGCAGATGAAGGAGATATAGTAGCATGCGGGGTAGAATTCTCCAAGTTCAATTCCTCTTCGGAATAATTTTTCATCGAAGTCCAGGTTGATATCTCCATCTGCCGACATGATAATGATAGATATAATATGAATACTGGTAAATGAGATAACTTCTCGCATCTTCCGGAACAGAGAAGGTCTGAGCCCTGTCCAGCAGCCGTTTTGCGATTGAACTTGAGATCCCGCTGAAAGTAATAAGTGAGGAACCGAGCGAATACATGCTGCAGACTTCTGGGTTTGAAAGTTTAAAACCGCTGCGCCAGCGGATGGTTCTCAGCAAATCAAAGAAGAGCCGCTGCGGGTCGAAGTTTGCAAGCGCATAAGCCCTCATTTGCCGGAGCAGAAAACGCCGCTGGTCGTTTGGTGTTATGCTTCGTTTTTGTTTTCGGCGGGGGAGGTAAAGATCCTTAACCATCCATATAAAATCCCTGAGTGAACGAAAAATCAGAGCGATCACGGCTGGATGGATCTACGTCTCCTAATAGCTTAAGTGCCTTGTCAAAGTGTGTTACAGCATCAACTAGTTTACCTTTGTTGTATAATGCCATACCGATGTTCTGTTCGAACATGATCAACTTTTCCGGATCAGCAGATTCACCGTATTTTTGCAGGTACAGGTTTAATGCTTCATTAAAATAATTAAGCGCTTCGCTTGAGGCAGCGCTTTTTAAGGTTCGCTCGCCGGCCTTAACCAGGTATTCTTCAGCTTTCTCCTTATCATCACCTATACTATAATGATGAGCCAGCACTTCATAATAATCACTTATCTTTTCCGAAAATATATTTTCAATTGCAGCAGCTACTTTCAAATGCAGATCCTGCCGGTTTTTTGTTAGTAAAGTATCATAAACCGCTTCCTGTGCAAGAGCATGGTAAAAAAAATATTCCTTTTCAGTTCTATCCTTATTTTCTCTAATTAATTCCAGCTTAATTAAAGTCCGGATATTAGTCTCTAAATCGTTATATTCATTCATTACCTTTTTAAGAATTTCATAGGAGAAATATCTGCCGATTACGGAAGCAACTTTTAATGTGTATTTTACAGTCTCATCAAGCTTATCTATTCTTGCAAGAAGAACATCCTTTACCGATTCGGGAACAACTATATTTTCAATATCCCGGGATATAAGAAACTGATCGTTTTTAATTTCAATAATATTATCATCAATCAATGAACGGATCACTTCTTCAATAAAGAATGGATTGCCTTCTGTATTTTTGGAAATAGAATCTTTTAATTTGTCCGGAAGCGCTTTCATTTTCAGAAGATTCTCAAGCAGGTGCCGGCAGTCAATATCATTCAAAGGTTTAAGTCTAATTTCTGTGTAGATATCAGCATACTTTTCTTTGATGGCGGCAATCATCTTATCTCCTGTTTCATAATAATTCGGTCTAAGTGTGCATATGAAAATTATCCTATCATTTTCAGCAAGGCGAAGGAGATATTGTAATAATTCAATTGAAGATTGATCCGCCCAGTGTAAATCTTCAATAATAAAAACCAGCGGATTTACTTCCGAACCTTTCAGAATAAGCTCTCTCATGCTTTTTTGAATAAGCTTGCTTAAAGCATCCGGGGAAATATCTTTTATCCTCTTTTCATATTTATCTTTTAACTGGAATCCCATTAGTGCAGCGACAAAAGGAAGTATCTCATCGGTTTCTTCACTAAACAAACTGCTGATTGAACTTTCGAGCTTTGAAAATGCCTCTCTTTCAGTATCATTTTCATAAATTTGCATCCATTGCTTTAGAATTCCTATGACAGGATGAAAGCTTACGTTTTTTTCAGTCGACTCTGCTTTCCCTTCCAAAAGAGTGACCTGCTGAACAATTTCTTTCTTCTTCAACTCGTTTAGTAATCTCGATTTACCGATTCCGGCTTCGGCTATAATGCTAACAATTGAACCCTGCCCGTTCACAGATTTTAGAAGTAAGTTTTCTAATTTCTCGAGCTCACCTGATCTTCCGACCATTTCGGATTTAATTAATCTTCCCGTATGTATGTGATCGCTTTTAAGATTGATTCCGGCAATTATAAGCTCATAAACCCCGACAGGATCACGTTTGCCTTTCAATGAAATTGATTTCAACTGTTTAAAGCTAAAAATTTCCCTTAACGATTTATAAGTTATTGAGCTTACCAATACTCGGCCATTGGAAGCCGATTCCAGCAGGGCTAACGCAGTTTCAACGGCATCGCCAATTACCGTATATTCAAATTTTTCACCAGCAGAGATACTTCCGGCTATAACAGTGCCGCTGCTGACTGCAGCATTCAAACTGAACCTGCCGGATATATTGTATTCTTTTATTATCGAGATGAACCCTTCCTTTATTTCAACGACTGACACTTAAAGCCTTAAATGCCGAATTCTCTATTGTTTCAGGTAAACCAAAATAGATTATGGTTTCGCTTGTATTGGTTTTATTTAGAGTCCCTCCGTACTTTTGCACAGTATAATTTATTATCTCATAATACTTTTCAAGCATTTCAACCATATTTTCCCGGCCGATAAATTCCGTCAATCCCGCATAATCTTCTATTTGCATATAAACAATAGTTGCCTGCTTCTGCTCTGCTGCCTTCTTTATCTTATTCTGATATTCTTTTTTAAAATCCTCACGTAAGCTTCGAACTTCAATTTCTTTTTTCAGCTTTTTAAGATCATGGACAACCTGCTCAAAACTCTGATACCTGTTCCTTTCTTCCTTCCTGATACATTTCAGTATAACTGCCTCTAAACCTTCCGGAATATCGGGACTGATTTGTGAAGGCGGAACAGGCTCCTCATTAAGGATTGAATAAATAATTGCTTCTTCATATTTGTCGTAAAAGGGAAGCCTGCCTGTAAACATCTCATAGCAGACAACTCCGTAAGACCATATGTCCGATGTAAAGCCGGGCATTTGGTTTAAAGTTTGTTCAGGCGACAGGTAGGCAAGAGTCCCAAATGTGCCTTTGTATGCGGACTCGGGGGTATTTTCTTTCAGTATGGCCAGTCCGAAATCCATAACTTTAACCTGGTTCTTCCCATTAATCATTATATTTTCTGTCTTGATATCACGGTGAATCATTCCGTTTTTGTGAGCTTCACTAAGAGCATCTCCAATTTGAACAGCATACGATATAGCATTATCAATGGTTAATGGGCCGTCTGCTAATTTTTTCCTAAGTGTAATACCATCCATATATTCCATGGAAATAAATCTTCCCTCTTCTTCCACTTCAATCGCAAATACAGTACAAATGTTAGGATGGTTCAGCATAGCGGCAGCTTGTGCTTCCTGCTTCAGCCTTTCAATATCTTCCGGTGAAGATGAAATATCAGCGGGGAGAAATTTCAGAGCGACTAATCTTTTCAATTCCAGGTCTTCGGCTTTATAGACCACACCCATTCCTCCTTCACCTAACTTTTCAATAATTTTATAATGAAGGATATCTTTACCGATCATATGATTTTATTACTATTTTTTGTAGTTCCGGCTGCTCCATCTGTCTCTCCTGATTGTTAATTTTTTTATCAGCAGCGGGTTGAAAATTATAATTGGGTCTGCCTAGCATAATTGTTATATATAATCTCTTTCAAGAGATAATATTCTATAATATATTATCAACTAAAAACAATTTATCTTCAATAACAAAAATATAAATGGACAAATCGGAAGGATTTTAGTCGCGCTATTTTACAAATAATTTTCGATTTTAGGAAAGAAAAAAGTTAAATTTAAAAAAGGATGTGATATAGATTTATGATTCAAGCATATTTCTAAAGAATTGGAAAGAAGCAATCAAAGGAGAATAAATTTTATTAATCAGCCATAACAGAAAATTTCAATGGGACCGGTTTCGGTTTAAACAAAATAGATTTACCGATATTAAGAGAGTAATTGGATATACACCTGAATTAATTAACGGACTGCGGGTTATATTTCAGTTATTCTTAAAACAGTATGTTATATTAGTCATCCTGATATCTAATAATATTTTACTATTAATATTCTCAAAATTATTTAAGTAATAAGAGCTTCTTGGTACTTACAAAATCACCTGCCTGCAAACGGTAAAAATAAACTCCGCTCGGAAGATTAACCGCATCCCATTCGAATTTATAAAATCCGGGTTCAAGCTCTTTATTTATTATTGTGGTTATTTCATTCCCCAAAATATCGTATACTTTTAGAGAAACCAATCCATGATTTACAATCTGGAATTTAAAATTGGTAACAGGGTTAAATGGATTGGGATAATTCTGATAGAGAACATACTCCTTGGGAATTAATTCTACTCCCACCTCTTTTGAAAGCTCAAATTTACCGTTTAAATCAATTTGTTTTAACCTATAATTAAATTTGGTTCCACCAGTAAAATTTTTATCAATATAATTGATAATTTTTAAGTGAGCTGCTGGTGCCGTTACCTTTAACAAATCCGATTTTAATCCAATCCCCCTCTTTGGTGTTATTCGAAATTTTTATTTTCTCTATTTCAAAACCATAATTATTGACTTCTGTAGCTGTTTTCCATTTTAACTCAACCCCTGCATTTTTAACAGAAGCATTAAAGGAAGTCAGTTCAACAGGGCAAGGGTTGACTGTATACTACTTGCTTCAGGTGCGAACGCGGATCACCATCCGCATCTGTAATTCGAATTTTACACATTTGTTGATGCGAGTATTCGGAATAATCCAGCCATGATAATCTCCATCATCCAGCTGATTAGTCTGCAATAGTATCCCATGTTGTACCGTTATTTATTGAATAATCGAGGTTTCACAAGACCCTGCTGTTCCCAAGACGATATATATGTGATAATTGGATTGCTTCCTGCCTCAAAAATTTCTCCCCCCTTGGGGTAGGTTATTATAATTGTCCCGGGAGATTGTATAGTAAATAAACTATCACTCACTGCTGAAGGTTCACCGTCTATATCAGTTATTTCTTAATTTTACATATTAGTTGAAGGAGTATTGGGTACGAATCCATCCCTTGTAATCACCTTCATCAAGCTGATGAGTAGCAATAGTATCCCAGGTTGTTCCGCCATTCTATTGAATAATCTAAATTTTAAAAAGCCGCTAGTACCCTCTGAAGAATATGTTATTACCGGGTTACTTCCCGTGCAAAGATTTCTCCTCCCTTTGGAGAAGTAACCATGCATTGTTCCCTGGAATGGCAGAGTAATAAATTCCGGGTTGGCGCCAAAATTAGATCCTGCAAAACTATTATCTATTGCCTGCACGCTCCAATAATATTTTCCATTAGGTAATCCTTTTATGTTTTACTATTACAATGGCCTGCATTTCCCATGCTGACAATTCTTCTTTTCCGCTATTTAAATCAGCCAGTGGAGATAAAATATCACAGAACCGGGACTTGTACCAATTGCTAAATTATAAGTTAAGCCATTCTGTGGTGCTTCCTTATCACTGCTTTTATCCCAGGTAAAATGTAATATTATTTCCATTTACCTAACGGTTTTCAAATTGGAAGGTATAGATAGGGAGGTGTCTGAAATTAAATTATTGTTTCAGTAAATCTTTGATACCAATGCAAATGCCGCTGTGCCGGTTAAAAGTAATATCCAGATCGCCATCATTATCATAATCTCCCCAGGCTGCTGATGCCATCATTCAACACCAATTAAAAGCTATTGATGTTTGTTCAGTAAATGCATTATTTCCATTATTATGATATATTTTTGAAATATTTACCAGTTCTGAATGAATCCAGTTAAAAAAATATCCAAATAACCATCATTATCATAATCTCCCCAGGCAGCTGAACTTGTTCTAACACCAGCTAAAGATATCGATGTTTGTTCAGTAAAAGTATTATTTCCATTATTATGATATATTTTTGAAACAGGTGTACCTCCTAATTAGATAACAGCCAGTTAAAAGAATATCAAGATAACCATCATTATCATAGTCTCCCCAGGCTGCTGAACTCTCCCATACTACCTGCCAAAGAAATTGATGTCTGTTCAGTAAATGTATTGTTTCCATTATTATGATATATTTTAGACATAATCTTTGATGTATTATCTTCCTGTTAAAAGTATATCTAAATATCCATCATTATCATAATCTCCCCAGGCTCCTGAGCCATCACTTAAATTTGGAAGAGATATTGAAGTCTGTTCAGTAAATGTATTATCTCCATTATTGCGGTAAATTTTTGATAACTGTTGGATCCTCCGGTAAATAGAATATCTAAATGACCATCGTTATCATAATCTCCCCATGCTGCTGATCCATTTCTAACGCCTGACAGATTAGATTGAAGTTTGTTCAGTAAAAGTATTATTTTCATTGTTACGATATATTTTTGAAACATATTGCCTTAATGAATTGCCCCTGTTAATAAATATATCTAAATAACCATCATTATCATAATCTCCCCATGCTGCTGAACCATCAAAAACACCAGTTAATGAAATTGAATGTCTGTTCACTGAAGGTATTATTTCCATTATTATGATATATTTTTGATACAGGTGATGCTCTTGCCATATACGACTTTATTTCCTGTTAACAGGATATCAAGATATCCATCATTATCATAATCTCCCCAGGCTACTGAACCACTATTCCAAACTACCCGTTAAACGATATCGATGTTTGTTCTTTAAATTGAGCCAATGTGAATCCTTGCTATCTAATTTAAAATCAGCATTCATTATTAAAGAAGAAGGATGAAATATTAGAAACTCAATACCCGTTACATTAAGATTGTATGTCCTGGTATCAGGAATTGACGAATTATTAAAATCCCTGCTATTCTGAAAAACCTGGAAACGGATCACCGTTATCACCCAGACCGGTTTTGTGTTCCAGGTCTCCATGACTCCGTTCGCCTGTTCGAGGGCAACACGGTAATGTCCTAAAGAAGTATGCCCTGGATACCATTCATTATTGTTATTACTTATTGAATTATCTATATGATAAATACATAATCCGTTCCCCGGTAAATATGTATCATAACTGGTTTGCTGTCTGTTTTCAACTAAAAAATACTCTGTTCCGCTTAAGCTGGTCTGTAATAAATATGCTTCCGGATTATTTTCAATATTATTTATTGATTGCCCTTAGATATTTGTGAGAAATAATCGTTGGATTTAAATATCCCATCTGTGTATGAGACCAGGCATCCGGAAAAGCTGGTGAATTACCTAGGGTTCCATTCCAGCTCTCCTCCACCCATTAAACTCCAATCCCCTAATCCATAAGAAGAATAATCTATATCATATAAATCAGGCAATCCGAAAACAGAATGTCCCATCTCATGTGCAAAAACACCGCATGTCATATCTCCCGGATTTTCCCAATACTCCGGTTCAACCGAATAGTGGAATATTTTAACTCCATCAAGAGTCTGGATGTGTATGAGTAGTCCATTTGAATGTGACCATATATCATTATTATCTCCCGTATAATCTGCGCCTGAACCCGCATGAACAATAAACAATCCGTCAACATAACCATCTCCATCGTTATCATATTGCGAAAAGTCAATTTGCGGATCGACCAGGTTTACAATATCTTCAACGAGCTTTTGAATATTATTAGGATATGTACCGAATCCGTTATTTTCATTTACATAATAAGAGTATGGCTCCGGTGCTGTAACCCAGCCAATTGAACTCGGAAGATTTGCAGTAATAATATCAAGGTTGCCATAACTTACTTTACTGTAATAATCCTGCAAAGTTCCTCTATTTTGCCCAAATATAAGATTATCAAAATAGTTTAGCGTTTACTTGGGAAAGCTTATCAGTAAATTGCACTAGAATAACTAAAACCTTCCAATTACCAGTTGGTGTTGAGCAGGTCCAAATGTTTTGAAAATGCACTTTGCTTTTTTATTGAATTTGCACCCAATGCCGCCCATTGTGCATCAATCCCACTACTTCTAATTGATTTAATATTTGAAATAGCATAGGGTGCTGCTATTTTTCCATCCTTAATTTTTTCAAATCAATGATGGATGAGGAGGCATTTGAGCGAAATTAGTTGAGGAAAGCAAAATTGATAAATAAACAATACTTAACAAATTACGCTTTGCAGAAATTGTCTTCATGGAAAGCCCTCTGATAATAACAATTAATGATTTTGATAATTTATAACTTAAGATTTTTAGGAGTTTTTTTATAGCTTATAACAGGCTCCCCTAAATAGAAAAATTTTATATAAGAACAGAATTATTCAAGCCCCGCTTATAATTTCTCTTTAGGTATGTGTGGAAGAAAAGTCTATATTCAGCTCGCCCTTATTTTTCTTTCTATAGTTGCATACAAATTTCATTAATAAGTTTCTAATAGTCAATAGCCTGCCATTATTACGCCTTTTAAAAAACCGGAAATCAATTCAATATCAATCAAATAAACCTTAGTAATGAATCCCTGTCTCCAGCCAGGTAACTTTTCCATATCTATTACTTTATGCTGAATGAAGAAGTGGATGACCATCCGGTCTTTCCTTCTGCTGACGTTAAAGCCGTGTAAATTATGCAATGTTTATAGTTATCCAAAAGATTTTGCTGAGTCACATTAAATGATAATGAAAACCGGGAAATTTCATTCATTTCAATATCATTCGTTTCTTTTTGAATATACTGCAGGGAAAAATCGTTTAATTTAATTTCCGCCGGTTCGTAAAAAAAGGAGACGATATGTATGAAATAAATCATGGAGTTATTCAGGTTCCTGTCTATCTCAATTTCTAAAATGCCCTCCCGAAAGGAGCAGATAAACGGGGCTGGTAAAATTCCCGGCGGAGTAATAATATTATTAATAGTAAGATTTTTTTCACCGGTTAGCTTTGCATTGTGCTTTATAAGCCGCTGATAAGAATTCATACCCGGAACTTTTGCAGCAGACCATACAGCAGATAATGCAGGAATAGTATTAATAAATTTCGCAAAATTTACTGTTAAGCCGAATCTTTTTCTTGCTGTTTTTGCTGCTTCTGAATTACTGATTTTTACTCTGTCCGGCAATGAATAAATAACCTCTTTGCCGTATCGAATCCTTGTGGTAGTATTACCGAGCCGGCCGCTCATATGACCTAAGATATTTTTTCTGCGGGTTGCCATAATATTCCCCCGGATGTTATACAAAAATAAAGCTTAAATAGTATTATTTCATAAATATTAATTTAGTTCCACTGTTTAATTATACTTCTTTATACCTTAATGTCAGGCCTATAACCTATATTCACCAGGTATTCACATACGCTCCACATACGCTTCAGATACGCTTCTCATACGCCTTTCCGGGTAATTAACACAACTAATTCCCGGGCTCTTTCTCTTTTCAGCTTGATCAAATAGCCCGGAACATCAATACTTTAAAGATACCTTTAAAATTTTATTCCTATTCACATGAGATAAATTCCGGCTGCTAGGTAAATTCATAATATTAAAATTTTTTTATCCTGAAATTATAAGCAATAGTATATTCCTAATGATAATGATATATTATTCAATCCGCTTTTTGATGCATAATCATATTCATATGTACTGCTGTAATATATGCTATTTGAATCGTAAGTCGTCGATATATCGTTCCACATAAGTTCCTTAAATTGGATGCTGCTTATTAACTTCTTTGATAAATGGAAATTCATGCCGAATAGTATATACTGGGCAAACCCACTGGTATTATATTCATGCTCATCAGAATATCCCGGGTATGTTTGTGTAACTCTGGTTTTGTAGTTGTAATAGCCTAATCCAATTCCAATTAATGGTTCGAAGACCGAATCCTTCCCGGTAAAATTCTGAAATTTTATGTCACATTCTAAAGGAAAACCGTTCGTATTCTCATCATTTTCCATTTTATCGCCGGGACTTGAATAATTATTATTATTGTAGTTATCCCAGCCGTAGCCTGCTTTGAAAGATAGCTGGAAATGATCCGATAAATATATATTATAAATTAAAAATATATTTTTGACCATACCGCTGTTTGGATTTTCACTATTTGAGAAATTATGGAAACTAAAAGTGCTGGCCTCATAAACGATGCCCATCGATTGAGCGATTTCGGTATAAGGGATATATTTTGCCGTATCTTGAGGGAACGAGATGCAGCTGATGAAAACGATCAATAAGACGATCAACTTTTTCATAATTGCTCCGGGTTTAGATTAAGAAATAGTAAGTTATTGAACCCGTAAAAATTTTACATTCAAAATCCTCTTTAAGAATTAATAGTTGATCTGCAATAAAAATCCAGTTTCACTTATTTTTAAATCCCAAACTTTTTTTACAAATAGATATTGAGCCCGAAACTTACACCCATATTGTTCAATTTCCACCCTTTGGATGAGCCGGAGCTCCCAAGCCTGTAAGATACATAACCAGGATTTGCCAAAGAGCTTTCAACCTGGTTTCTCGATGAAGAGATCCATTGATACTGGATGGCTTCATTATAATCGGCGTGAATGGATAACCATTGACATGCAAACCATTCTACACCAACAACTGCAGCTGCGCCGATTGCCCATTGTGTATTTTTGGCGTCATATTGATCCCTTACCCAGTATCCCTGACCACCCGAATTATTCAGATAATAATCATCGGAGGAGCTGTTTGAATAGCTGTATAAAACCGACGGACCAAAACCGGCATAAAAATGAACAGGTCCGGCTGGATTCATATACCATAAGTATTGAAGAATTAAATTAATTCCCGCAGATTTTGACGAAGAGTTTTCAGGGACAGATCCTGCATCTACATCACCGATTGCTCCTGACATTGTGTTGGAACCGTCATTAGTATACCCGTTGAGAGTTATACCGCCTCGGACAGCATTCTTTTGTGAAAGCTGATATTTAGCTCCAAGTGTAGAGCCCTGAAACGAAGTTAGTGTAAAATCTCTGTCGATTCCGAATTGGAGAGCCCATGAACCTTCACTAAGAGAAACACTGTCCGGATGTTGATTCTGTGCCCGGGAAGAAAAGGTTAATAAAATTAATAACATTGGAAAAAGCTTTATTATATTTTTGTATCTTTTCATATTGATCTCCCTTGAATGATTTTATTTTTTCAGTAATATCTATATTTTGATATTCTATTCAGAATTAAATCAAGATACTTCTTTATTATTTGGTTTGGAATTTTAAGCTAAATTAACTGTTTCCCCAAAAAATCTTAAGGTTAATTCAACTTAGCTCAATTTTATATTATAGGCAAGTTAAATTTTTATATTCACATATCATTTTAAATGTAGGTGCTGTGCCTTAAAAAAAATACTATTTTGATATTTCTTTTAATAATATTTCATCTCCCTGTATAATATCAGGACTATTATTTTCCACCCTTTTCTTCTCTTTGATCTCATGGAAATAAGCGATAAAATATCTAGAGTCGCTGCAAGAATTTTGAGTAATGTTTAATGTAACATTCACTGACGTTATTCTTCTATCATTTTTTATTATCTTCTCTTCAAGAGAACCCGGCTCTTGTAAATGTAAATAAATTTTTTCCTTAAAAATTAAGAAATCTTTTCTGTAATTAGGATGAATAAATTCCATAATGTTTCTGCCTGGTAACTCTTCCGGAGGATAGCCTAAAATAACTGCAAATTTTTTATTGAAAACGGTTATCTTTCCGTCGGAATCAAAATAGGCAATGCCGGTTCTTGATATTTTATTAAGAAAAAGCCGGAACTGATCTTCAATTTCTTCTTTTAATTCATGCTCTTTATTTTGTTTGTATAAAAGTGCAGTTATAATCCAAATAATTAATATCCCCATAATCCTGTTGATAATAGCAATTTCCGGAGCGATCCCGTCGTGCGAAAGAAAATATCCCATAATATTTAATGCAACACCCGTGTATCCTAGAATCACAAGATATTTTTTCGGCAATTTAAAAGAAGCATAATAAATAATTACCAAATAAAAGAACCAGTTAAGGTATCCTTTAGGCGTAACAATATCAATTATGAAAGCAGCAGCGGTAATAATAGTTATAAAAACCAGTGTGAGAATTAATTCAAAATTATTTATATCATTCTTAATCATAAAACATATAAAGCAAATTGAAATATATTATTGAGGAAGAAAATAAGAAAAGAATGATATAATGTATATGATAGGATAAGGTCATATGACCTGGAAAACATCATGTAATTTCGATGATAATTTAAGTTATTATATGTGGATAAAATGAAAGACGGGAATTAAAAGATTGGAAATTAAGAAAGTAATTCGGCCTGGTAATTATTCAGGAATAGTAATTCTATAAGATCTCTTCCAGCAGTTCAACCAGTGCAAATTTATCAAAAGGTTTTGCAATATAATGAGTACAGCCGGCAGAAAGGAATTTCTCTCTGTCCCCCAGCATGGCATAAGCAGTAACAGCAATAATGGGTATATTTTCATAGCCTTTTATTTTTTTTATTTTTTGTGCTACTTCAAGCCCATTCATTCCGAAACCTAAATCAATATCCATTAAAATTGCATGATATATTTTCTTTTCGGCCATCTGCAGAGCTGTTAAGCCGTCAAAAGCAGCATCAACAATATACCTGTCCTGGAGATATATTTTTATGATATCTATTGAAGGTATGTCGTTTTCAACCAGCAACAGCGAATTGTTCATTTTTCTTTCTTCCATTTTGAATCCCTTTTCTTCATTAGCATTATATTCCCTTTCAGGCGGATTGACTGCAGAAGGAAATTTTATAGTAAATTTTGACCCGGTTCCAAGTTTACTTGTTACAAAAATATTACCACCTAATAACTCAACAAATTTTTTAGTTATGGTAAGTCCTAACCCTGTACCTTCAAAATTCCTTGTATTTCCTTCGCTAATTTGACGAAATGGTTCAAATATAATATCAATATTTTCAGACTGGATCCCGATACCAGTATCTTCTATTTCAACAATACAAAACTCACTATCATTCTCTATCTTTTTCCTGGCTGTTATATTGACTTTTCCCATATTTGTATATTTAATAGCATTGTTGATTAAGTTCTCAATTATCTGAATGAACATTCTCCTATCAAGCATAGAAGTAAGGTTCTCATTTTTTATTACTAAATTCAGATTTATATTTTTTTCTATGGCTGCTATTTTAAAAAGTTTTACGGTTTCCCGGAGAACTTCGGAAATATTAAATTATAATCGAATTAATTTCAATTTTATTTGCTTCAATCCTTGATAAATCCAAAATCAAATTCAGAGTTTCTTTCAGCCTGCTGCTGCTCTTCAACAATGTGCCAGCCATCTCTTTCAAAGGAGATTCTTTTAATTCATTGTACAGGGTTTCCGCATATCCCAGAATTCCAATCATAGGAGTTCTTAGCTCGTGACTCATGTTTGCTAAGAAAACCGATTTCAGCCTATTCATTTCCTCTGCTTTTTCTTTTGCAGCTTTTAATTCCATTTCATTTCTTTTTCTTTCTGTTATATCCTCTTGTAAACCCAGGAAATGAGTTATGTTTCCCTCACTTTCTTTAACAGGGGAAATTAATGCTGATGCCCAATATATTTCACCATTCTTTTTTTTATTCTGGAATTCGCCTCTCCAGTCATTTCCGGATTTTATTGTCTTCCATAGCATTTCGTATTCAGATGCCGGTTTCAGCCCTGAAGATAAAATTCTCGGATTTTTACCGGTTATTTCATCTAATGAATACCCGGTAACTTCTTTAAATTTCGGATTTATATATTCAATATTTCCATCAAAATCAGTTATAATAACTGATGCCGGGCTCTGCTGAACAGCGCGGGAAAGAATACGTAATTGTTCTTCCGATTTTTTACTCTCCGTTTTATCGATTATGAAACCCCTTAAACCAATAACTCTATCTTCAGCATAAATAGGACTGGCGCTGATCTCCGAGGGAAATGTTGAGCTGTTCTTTTTTAAAATATTAAATTCTCTATTGTATAAAGTATTCCCATTTAAAATTTCTGCAATATCGTCGCCAGCTCTTTCTCTTTCGGGTGTATCGATCAGCTGCAAGACGGAAATACTTTCAATTTCTTTAGATGAATACCCGGTTTTTTCAATTACATTTTTATTTGCATAAGTAATCTTTCCCGTTGAATCCATTTCAAAAATCATTTGGGGAAGCATTTCAGCCAGATCCTTATATCTTTTTTCGCTTCTTTTAATTTCATCAATTGCATTTTTTCGATCGGTAATATCAAGCAAGGTTCCTAAAATGGCAGGCTTTCCATTATAGACTGCAAGTGAGCCGAATACTTCAATAATTTTTATCTTATTATTTTTAGTGATTCCCCTGAATTCATAGTTCACAGATTGTACATCACCGCTTAGCCTGGTGGAAATATTATTTCCTACTTTATCCCGATCTTCAGGAAAGGTTAAATCTTTGGGGCCTTTTTTATTCAGCAATTCATCTACTGTATATTCAAAAATCTCTGCTAATTTAGGATTAAGATATTTGAAGATACCATCCTGAATCAGATAAATTCCTACGAGAGATTTCTCAGCTAAATTACTGAAGTTAATTTCCGAGCCATGATAAATGCTTTTAATATCGATAGGCTCTGATTTATCAGGCATTGTTAATCTATTTTATTTTGGTATATATAAATTATTAAATTAAAAGCACTTATAAAAATACACAGTATTAAACATATTAAATAACCAGGTTTATTCATTACATAAAATTTATTTCTTATAAAAATGTTTGGTGTTGAAACAGAATTTCTTGAGGAAATAACAGGGATAGATTTATTAAGTACCAATAGAATATAGAGAATTTTTATTCGGAATAAATCAATCCTTCATTATAATATTGAATCCCCTTTTATTTTTTAACAATATTTCAAGCTATCAGTTTTTTACTTTTATTATATTTATAAAGCTTATAATTGATGCTGTCATTCAGAGCCTGGAAGCTGGCTTCAATTATGTTTGGAGATACACCTACTGTCGACCAGCTTTCAGAGCCGTCGCCCGATTGGATCATAACTCTAACCTTTGCTCCTGTTCCTTCCTTTTCATCCAATACTCTAACTTTATAGTCTACTAGTTTTATAAGAGATATTTCCGGGTAAAATCTTAACAGAGCTTTCCTCAAAGCATTATCAAGTGCATTAACAGGACCGTCGCCGTCAGAGGCAGTGTGTTCTATTTCTCCGTCAACTTCAACCTTCAAAACCGCTTCCGATTTAGAATGACCCTTATCATCAAATGTTACATTTACTTTTGAATCGATTACGTTATAGAATGGCGAGAATTTATTCATCTCGGAACTTAATAAGAGTTCGAACGAAGCTTCAGCACCGTCAAACTGGAATCCGCCATGCTCAAGGGTTTTTATATAATCCACTACTTTTTTGCTTATCTCTTTATTATCCGAGATATCTATTCCAAGTTCTTTTGCTTTATATCTTATATTACTTTGCCCTGATAAATCGGAGATAAGGACTCTCTGTTTATTCCCTACACTTTCAGGCGGAATATGTTCATACATTTTACTGTCTTTTAATACAGCACTAACGTGTATTCCTCCTTTATGAGCAAAGGCCGAGTTGCCGACAAACGCAGCACGGCTGTTGGGTGATAAATTCATTAATTCATAAACAAAATGTGAGATGTAAGTTAGATGTTCAAGGTTAATATTTTGCTGAGTATTCTTTTTCAATTTCAGAATTAAGTTAGGTATTATACTGCACAGATTTGCATTGCCGCATCTTTCACCAACTCCGTTTATAGTTCCCTGTACATGAACAGCCCCGGCTTCGACAGCTGCTAGTGAATTTGCTACTCCGAGTTCACTATCATTATGTGCATGTATTCCAATTTTAGCATTTATATGTTTCTTTACTTCATTTACAATTGAAGAAATTTCGCTCGGAAGAGAGCCGCCGTTAGTGTCGCATAAAACTATTACATCTGCCCCGGCGCTTTCAGCGGCTTTTAGCATTTTTAGAGCAAATTCTTTATCATCCTTATAGCCATCAAAAAAATGTTCGGCATCATAAATTAATCTTTTCCCTTTACTTCGTATATATTCAACTGAATTATAAATCAATTCTTCATTCTCTTCATCAGATAAATTCAGTGATTTCTGAGAATGTAATTTCCATGTTTTACCAAAAATAGACACAGTTGGAGTTTCCGCTTTTATTAGAGCCATAAGATTAGTGTCATTTTCGATATTTTGCAATGAACGAGCTGTAGAACCAAATGCACATAACTGTGCATTTTTTAATTTTAAACTTTGAGCTTTATTAAAGAATTCTTCGTCGCGCGGATTACTCCCAGGCCAGCCGCCTTCAATTACGTCAATTCCGAACTCATCAAGCTTTTGAGTGATTAATAATTTATCCTGAACAGATAGATTGATCCCTTCCCCTTGTGTTCCGTCTCTTAAAGTTGTATCAAATAGCTCTATTTTATTCATATTTATTATCCAATTAAAATTTATTCAAAATAGATTTCTTTCTTACTCGTAATTTTACTCCTAATCTTAATTTTAATCCTAATCTTAATCTACTAACCTCTGCTCATTTTGAGAGTACGAGCAGGATTAAGATTAAGAATATTTATCACACCATCATCCCGTTCAGTCTTGCATATTCAAAGATGTTGCCGGCTTCAATAATCGGCAGAACATCACCTAGCGGTCTCAATTTATATACCTCGCCTGAAGTGATATTTTTTATAGTATTTTCAGTTAGATTAATTTCCAGTTCATCTCCTGTTTTAATTTTATCATTAAGCTTTAAGGGAGTTTCATAAGGGATTAAAAAACCTCCGTCAACACAATTCCTATAAAAAATTCTTGCATAACTTTCTGCGATTATAGCCTCAGCGCCTGCAACACTCAGAGCAAACGGAGCATGTTCCCTCGATGAACCGCAGCCGAAGTTTGAACCGCCTATTATAATATTGAATTCTGATTTAGAGCCGTCTCCATTAATAAATGATATCCCGCCTTGCGGTAAACCTGCAGAATTAATCGGAACTCCCGATAAGGCGAAGTGCCCGTATTTTTTAGATTCTACTGGATCGCTTAAACTGTAAACCAAATGCTCGGCAGGAATAATCTGATCAGTATCAATATTATCACCTAACACAAAAGCTTTACCTTTTATTATTTTTTCCAATTTTAATCTCCAATAATTATATTATAAAAAGTCTCTCGGATCTGCAATAACACCTGTTAATGCAGATGAGGCAACAGTAAGAGGAGATGCTAAATACACCTGCGATTTCTTACTTCCCATTCTGCCCGGGAAATTCCTGTTTGTTGTAGATATTATTACTTCACCATCCTGTGCACGTCCAATTGTATCCATTGGTCCGCCCAGGCAGGCAGCACATGATGATTGTGCAATAACACAGCCTGCATTCTCGAAAATTTGTTTTAATGAAACTCCGCTGATAGTTTCCGTTTCCAACTGCTTTGCAACATTAGTGCTTGCCGGAACAATAAAAGTCGGAACTTTAACTTTATTACCAAACAGCAGCTTCCCTGCAGAAACGAAATCACTAAACTTACCGCCTGTACAGGAACCAATATAACATTTGGTTAGTTTTGTTCCCTGAACGTTTCTAACCGTATCATAATTATCAGGACTGTGAGGCTTTGCAACGGAAGGTTCTAATTTGCTGGCATCGTATTTATAGACTTGTTTATAAACTGCATCATTATCGCTATTGAAAATCTCATAATTTTTACTGCTTCTTTCCTTGACATAATCTTCAATTACTTTATCGGCAGCAATTATACCGTTCATTGCACCGGCCTCAATTGCCATATTTGTTAGAGTCATTCTCTCATCAACCGAAAGAGAGAAAACTGAAGATCCATCAAATTCCAATGCCCGGTATGTACCGCCGTCAGTCGTAATATCACCTAAAACCCTAAGAATTAAATCTTTAGCAGTTAAATAAGGGGGGATTTCTCCTTCAAAGATAAACTTTAAAGTCTCGGGAACTTTTTCCCAGATTTTCCCTGTTCCCATTATAAAAGCTGCATCGGTATTCCCTACTCCGGTTGAGAACATTCCAAAAGCACCTGAAGTACACGTATGGGAATCGGAGCCGAACAATACTGTTCCGGGAATATTATATCCCTCCTCAGCCAAAGCAATATGACATACACCTTTATATCTTTCTGTCCCGACATCATAATAGTTATCTAATTGATAATCATTTGCAAACTGCCTTAATATCTGGACATTCCTGTTCGCCTGCGGATTTTTTGTAAAGATATAATGATCAGGAAAAATCACCAGCTTATCCTTATTCCAGATTTTAGCATTACTGCCGAATTCTCTTTTCCATATACCGATTGTCGGCGGCCCGCAAACATCATGCGTCATAAGTACATCAACATTCAGCCAGATATTTTCTCCAGGTTCAACTTTAGATCTGCCTGCAGATTTAGCTAATATTTTTTCTGTTATTGTCATTCCCATCTTATTATTCCTTTTCGATAAAAACGGATAATTTATACTGCCTGAGATAATTCGGATAAAGAGGCTTCATTTATTTTATCTTCATCTTTCATTTTAAAATAGATCTGCTGCTGGTTAAATGCCTGCAGGTATGCTTTAGCGCTTGCTTCAATAATATCGGTTGATACACCTCTTCCCGTAAAAGATTTTTCTTCTTTCCTGATCCTGACAATAACTTCACCAAGCGCCTGTCTTCCTGAGGTAACTGATCGAACATTATAGGATTCAAGCTTTGATTTCACATTTAATGCTCTTTCTATTGCATTAAAACAAGCATCAACTGCACCATCTCCTATTGCAGATTCCTGCAAAATCTTATCCGCAGCTTTGATCCTGACTGCTGCAGTAGGTATTGAAGTTGTACCGAGAGTAACGTGAAGATATTCAAGCTCATAAAATTCATTATCCTTTTTATGAACTTCATCGCCCATTAAAATTCTTAAATCATCATCAAATATTTCTTTTTTCTTATCCGCAAGAATTAAAAACTTATCATAAACCTTTTGCATCTCCTCCTCGGATGTTGAATACCCAAGCTCTTCAAGACGGGATTTTAATCCATGCCTCCCGGAATGTCTTCCCAATACAATTTTAGTTTTTGGAACACCAACACTATCCGGTGTTATAATTTCATATGTCTGCCTGTCCTTAAGCATTCCATCCTGGTGGATGCCGGATTCATGAGCAAATGCATTCTCACCTACAATTGCTTTATTCGGCTGTACAATTATTCCTGTAAATGAAGAGACCATTCTACTGGTATTGTAAATTTCTTCGGTATTAATTTTCGTAAAGCAGTTGTTAATATCTTTACGTATTTTGATTGCCATTACTATCTCCTCCAGGGAAGCATTGCCGGCTCTTTCACCAATTCCGTTAATCGTACATTCGATCTGTCTTGCACCGTTTTCAATTCCGCTTAAAGAATTTGCTACTGCAAGTCCAAGATCATCATGGCAATGAACACTTATAATTGCTTTATCAATATTTCTTACTCTTCTTCTAAGTTCCGCAATTTTAGCTCCAAATTCCGAGGGATAATTATAACCTGTAGTATCAGGGATATTAACTGTTGTTGCCCCGGCTTCAATAACAGCTTCAACTATTTCAGAAAGATATCCTAAATCGGTTCTACCGGCATCTTCAGCGGAATATTCTACATCATCAGTAAAAGTCTTTGCATAAGCAACAGCATCACACGACATTTTTAAGACTGTCTTTCTTTTTTCTTCTAAAGTTTTCCCGTACACATTACTTGCAAATTTTCCCATTATATGAATATCCGAGGTGCTGGCAAAAGTATGAATTCTATAATGCTTAGCATTCTTTAATGAATCATACGCAGCCTTAACGTCAATTTCTTTTGCACGTGAAAGACCGGCAACTATTACATCAACTTCATTTGCTATTCTTTCAACGGCTTCAAACTGCGCTGGTGAAGATATAGGAAAGCCTGCTTCGATAATATCAACATTTAATTTTTGAAGCTGATGAGCAATTTCAACTTTTTCATAAACATTTAAAGATGCTCCGGGAGATTGTTCTCCGTCCCTTAAGGTTGTATCAAAAATTAACACTCTATTATTTGTTTTCAATTTATTACCCTTTCTTTTAATCAATGATTAATAATATGATGACTAAAGCATTTGAAGTTTATAGTGTAAAAACTCCTAGCGCCTGTTCATCATATATTTCATTGAATTTTTCGATAACGATTTTTGTCATTTTCGATGTTGAGACCAGAGTATTACCGTCTGAACAAATATCTGCGGTTCTGTAACCGGCAGATAATGTTTTGGCAACTGCATCTTCAATTAATTCTGCAACCTTATCCATTTGGAATGAATATAGAAACATCATTGCCACGGAAGAAATTGTTGCCAGCGGATTAGCTTTATTCTGACCGGCAATATCAGGAGCACTCCCATGCACAGGTTCATATAAAGCATATTTACTTCCAAGACTAGCAGAGGGAAGCATCCCAAGGCTGCCGGTAATCATTGCGGCAATATCACTTAAAATATCTCCAAATAAATTTTGAGTTAGAATTACATCAAACTGTTTCGGATTTCTTACTAATTGCATCGCTGCATTATCTACATACATATCCGACAGCTGAATATCCGGATAATCTTTATGAATTTCATGAACAATCTTACGCCAAAATTGCGAGCATTCCAGAACGTTTGCTTTATCAACCGAAGTGACTTTCTTACTTCTTTTCATTGCAATTTCAAAAGCAAATCTTGTTATTCTCTCAACTTCTTCCTTTGTATACACCATGGTATTCCATCCATGTTCATCGTCGTATCCCCTGGGCTGACCAAAATAAACATCACCGGTCAATTCCCTAAGAATAACCAAATCGGTTCCTTCAATTACATCCTGTTTTAAAGTCGAAGCAGATAGTAAAGGAGCATATACTTTTGCGGGTCTGATATTGATATATAATCCAAGTGCTTTCCGAATTTTTAATAGAGCTGCTTCCGGTTTTAGGTTATGCTGAAGTCCTTCCCATTTCGGGCCTCCGACAGCGCCCAGCAGCACAGCATCCGAATCATAGCATTTACTCAGCACTTCATCGGTTAAAGGATTCCCGTTTTTATCATATGAAGAACCGCCGATTAAGTAAGTTTCAAAAGCAAATGATATGTTAAATTTTTCAGATACAGCTTCCATTAAAGAAACAGCAGAATCTACTACTTCGGGACCAATACCATCACCAGGAAGTAATGCTACTTTTAACTTCATACTCCTACCTCTTCTTTTTTATTCTTTTTTAACAACCAGCTCATCATTTCTCTAAGCTTAGCACCAACCTTTTCGATTTGATGTTCTTTATTTTCTTTACGCAGTCTATCCATGTTTTTTTGACCGCTTCTATATTCGTTCAGCCATTCATCGGCAAATTTCCCATTTTGAATTTCACCGAGAATTTTTTTCATTTCATTTCTGGTTTCTTTTGTAATTAGCCTGCTGCCCCTGGTCATTCCGCCGTATTCTGCAGTATCGCTAACAGAGTAATTCATCCTTGAAAGCCCGCCTTCATAATATAGATCGACAATTAATTTCATTTCATGCATACATTCAAAGTATGCAAGTTCAGGAGGATATCCGGCCTCAACTAAAGTATCAAAACCGGCTTTAATAAGTTCTGCAGAACCACCGCATAGTACCGCTTGCTCTCCGAATAAATCTGTTTCAGTTTCATCTTTAAAATTTGTTTCTATAACCCCGGCTTTAGTTCCTCCGATTCCTTTTGCCCATGCCAGAGCAATATTACGTGCATCACCGTCAGCGTCCTGATGTATTGCAATTAAGCATGGTACACCCGTTCCTTCGAGATATGTTCTTCTAACCAAATGACCGGGGCTTTTGGGAGCAATCATAATTACATTAATATTTTCCGGCGGAACAATTTGTTTATAGTGAATATTAAAACCATGCGCAAATGCTAAAGTGTTTCCTTTTTTTAAATGAGGAGCAATCTCTTTATCATAAACTTCTTTTTGATTTTGATCCGGTAAAAGAATCATTACAACATCTGCCCACTCAACGGCTTCGGGAACAGTCTTTACGGTTAAGCCAGTTGCTTCGGCTTTTGCCCAGCTTGAGCTCGAAGATCTTAAACCGACACAAACATTCATGCCGCTGTCTTTAAGGTTTAATGAATGTGCATGCCCCTGGCTGCCAAAGCCTAAAACGGCTATTTTTTTATTTTGCAGATATTCTAACGAAGAATCACTATCATAATAAACTTTCATTTTATTTTCCTTCTATTGTTGAAGCACTAAATTTTTGTCTTGTTTAAGCTGCTCGCCTCTTTTTAGAGCAACGGTTCCCGAGCGAGCCATTTCCTTAATGCCGTAAGGTTCGAGCACATTTATTACTGCATCAATCTTATCAGGCGGACCGGTAACTTCAAGGGTAATTGTTTTATTATTTATATCGACAACGTTCCCTCTAAATATATCTGAAACGCTTATTATTTCAGCCCGTGTTCCTTTCTGATAGAATACAGTAATTAAAGCAAGTTCTCTTTCAACTCTGTTTTGTCCGGTCAAATCAATTACTTTAATAGTATCAATAAGCCGGTTAAGCTGCTTAACAACCTGCTCTATAATTTTGTCTTCACCTTCAGTAACAATTGTCATCCTCGATATTTCGGGGCTTTCGGTTTCTCCAATTGAAATGCTATGAATATTAAAACCTTTTCCGCTGAACATTGTAGCAACGCGGTTAAAAGCTCCGAATTGATTTTCAACTAAAACAGAAATAGTATGTTTCATTATACCATCTCCTTCGGATCTAAACGTTTTGTCATCATTTCTTTTACCGATTTACCTGCCGGAATAATTGGAAATACCATATCTTCTTTCTGAACTTTGCATTCAACTAATACAGGTCCGTCATTTATAGAAAAAGCTTCCTTAAGGATTCCATCTATTTCATTTGGATTGTTAGTTGAAAAAGATTTTAACCCGAGAGCCTCTCCTAGTTTTTTGAAATCAGGATTGCTTTCAGAAAGATCTGTAAAGCTAAATTTTTCAGCATGGAACAATTCCTGCCATTGCCTAACCATTCCGAGGAAACTATTATTTAGAATAATAAATTTGATTGGAAGTTTGTAATATACAGCAGTGATAAGCTCCTGCATATTCATCTGGAAACCGCCGTCGCCGCTTATAGAAACTATCGGTCTATCTTTAATACCGAATGCAGCCCCGATAGAAGCCGGAACAGAAAAGCCCATAGTGCCCAGCCCGCCGCTCGTTAAGTGAGATCGGGGGTTGTTAAATTTATAATATTGAGTTGTCCACATTTGATGCTGTCCAACATCAGTTACAATTACTGCTTCACCCTTTGTTAACTCAGAAATTCTGGAAATGACAAATTCTGATCTCAGTTTATCATCACCATTTTCATAATAGAGAGGACATTCTTCACGCCAAATATTTATTTGATCCCACCAATCTTTAAGATCAGGAGGTTCATTCATCTCTGAAGCTAATTCAGCAATAACATGTTTTACATCGCCAACTATTGGCAGATCGACAATAACATTCTTATCAATGCATGTCGGATCAATATCAACATGTATTTTGTAAGCATTAACAGCAAATTCATCAACTTTTCCTGTTACTCTATCATCAAACCTCGCGCCTAAAGAAACAAGGACATCACAATTGTTAACCGCCTGGTTAGCCCAATATGTACCATGCATTCCAAGCATGCCAAGGGATTGAGGCTCAGACATCGGAAAAGCTCCAAGTCCTTGAAGAGTCATGGTCACAGGAAGATTATTTTCTTTAACCAATAATCTTAACTCTCTGTAGCCTTCCGACATAATAACTCCACCGCCGACATAAAGAAGAGGCTTTTTTGCTTTCTTTATTATTTCCGCTGCTTTTTTAATTTGGTTTTGATGTCCAATGAAATTTGGCTTATATCCTCTTATTTCAACTTTCTCAGGATATTCAAATTCGCATTCGGCAGCAACTACATCTTTAGGAAGATCGACCAGAACAGGTCCCGGTCTGCCTGTCGAAGCAATAAAAAATGCTTTACGAATTGTAGATGCTAACTCTTTTACATCCCTAACAAGAAAATTATGTTTTGTAATCGGACGTGTTATACCAACAATATCAGCTTCCTGGAAGGCATCATTTCCAATTAGATGACTGGGAACCTGCCCCGTAAAAACAACAATAGGAACCGAATCCATATAAGCATCAGCAATACCCGTTACAGTATTGGTTGCCCCGGGTCCGGATGTTACAAGAACCACACCTACTCTTCCGGTTGCTTTAGCATAACCTTCTGCCATATGAGTTGCGCCTTGTTCATGTCTTACCAAAACA
The DNA here is from genome assembly GCA_963782475.1 of uncultured Bacteroidota bacterium. Taxonomy (GTDB): domain Bacteria; phylum Bacteroidota; class Ignavibacteria; order Ignavibacteriales; family Ignavibacteriaceae; genus CAVQBP01. The sequence goes on along the minus strand of CAWAJW010000015.1, from coordinate 481,952 downwards.
TGTTTCAGGTAATCAACATCATAAAGCTTTTCATATAGTTTAAGTACTGCTCCGCCGGGATAACCAAAAATTACATCGACTTTTTCACGTCTTAAACATTCAAAAAAAATGTCTGCACCTGAGAGCAAGGTTTTATGCTTCATTATGTTCCCTTTCCTTTGTTTAAATTTATTCTTTCTCTTTCATACTATAAAAAAAATAACATAAATTGGGGATATAAATCAAAGCACTTTTTGGTGGGGATGATTTTATAATACTACTTCTTTTAGAAGAAAAATTTTTCATATAAAAATAATCAGTTCTCATAACTACCTTGATAGATATATAATAACCTTCAGAAATAAACCGGGGTTTCAGGTCAACCCGAATCTGATTATTTTTATTTTTGTATTAAATTAGATTGGGATTGACCTAATTATATTAACCTAGGATAATAATTCCTAGTAGGCTAATAATCCCAATATTGATTACATCTAAAGGCAGGTTAATCGGAACTAACGCAGCAGCAGAATTGCCGTTAGTTTTATAGGCTTCATGATAACTTTTGGTTATATGTCTATCTGTGTTAGTCATACGCTTTGTATTCTGAAAAACAAATATAAAACTTGAAGGGAGTATTGTCAAGTTGATATTTTTCCACATAAAATATTATCATTAGATTTTCATTGTGCATAAGTAAGTATTACAAGTCTATTTACACTTCTACGTGTAGAATTATTTTTTTCATATAAAAATATTTTTACGGTTGATCATTTTTTTAATTTATTTTTTCATTTTGAAACACTATTTTAGTTATATTACTATTTTTTAATAAATAAAGCTTTTTTCAAGAATGGTATAAATATTGTTTGGATTCTTATTCAAATCATTTTATAATTGTATTAAACAAAAATATAACAAAAAAACTAAAACAAGGAGAACGTTATGGTTAAAAGAGCTACGTTGCTTTTTAGTTCAATCATTTTTTTAATTTCTTCAATAAATTTATTTGCTCAAGCTCCATCAATTACAGAACAACCGCATTCGCGTGGAGTAATTGTGGGTCAGAAAGCTCAGTTTACAGTCTTAGCAACAGGAACAGGATTAACTTATCAATGGTATTTAAATGATACGCCTGTCGGAGGTGCAACTGATTCGGTTTATACTACTCCGGCAACAACTTTAGTGCACAATGGGGAACAATTCAAAGTTATTGTATCAAATATTTCAGGGCATGATACAAGCGATGTCGCTGTACTTTATGTTACAGCTGCAAACAGCAGGGTTACTGCAAGTCAAATCGCTTTATATAATTTTAAAGAAGGAAAAGGTAATATTGTTCACGATATTTCCGGCTTTAGTCCTGCTCCTGTAAATTTAACAATAAATAACCCGGCTTCGGTTGATTGGTCTAATAATGGACTTTATGTTAAAAGCGGTGCAATGATTCAATCAGCTTACACAACAACACAAGCTATTACAGATGCAATGAGAAATAACAATGAAATGACTGTTGAATTATGGGTAAAACAATTAGTTCCGAACACTAGCCGAATAATGGATATGGAAAATAGCTGGAGAGGTAGATTTCGGAATCGAAAGTTTATCATCCACAGGATATAATTATTTAGTTAGGACAACCACAACAAATAATAAAGGTATTCCCGGAACGGTTGATAATCAAGGTTTAACAACAAATCTAATACAACTCACATTTACACGTTCTTCCGACGGGGTTTCAAAAATATATAGAAACGGAGTCTTAACTGAAACAGATACTATTGGCGGTGATATGCATACGTGGGTTTATCAGGCAACTTTATCTCTCGGCAGTTATATAGATGGAAGTTCACCATTTGAGGGAATATTTTATTTGACATCAATTTCAGATCGAGCACTTGATTCAGTAGAAGTTGCACATAACTTTTCCGTTGGTATCAGCGGGACTAACTCTCCATTTATTATACAGGAACCTCAGACTAATAAAGTGTTAGTAGGATTTTCCGGTACATTTCAAGTTAAAGCTGTTGGAAATTCACTATCTTATCAATGGCAGAAAAATGGTTCAAATATTACCGGTGCAACCGACTCTGTTTATACAACTCCTCCAACTGCTTTAATTGACAGTGGAGATGTTTACAGGGTAATTGTATCGAATGGCTCAGGAAGTGATACAAGTAATAATGCAATCTTAGAGGTAAAGAGTGTTAATCCCGAATGTTCCAATGGTATAACCCATTACTATCATTTTGAGGAATCAACTTCACCTTACATTGATACTGTAGGATTTTCCAATGCTACAAGTTCATCTTCCCCTGCATCGGTTACGGGAATTGTTGGAAAAGCTCTGAATTTCACTGGTCAAGAAAAAGTCAATATAAATGATGATAATAGTTTCGATTGGAAGTCAACTGATGGTTTTTCATTAGAATTCTGGATGAAAACAAGTGCTGCTCCTACCGATGTTAATGTAGCCATTGGAAGAAATGATGCAACAACAGGCATTCAATGGTACGCAGGTTATAATGTTAATGGAAAAGCTTCATTCTTCTTAAGAAATACAGGCAATGAATTTAACTCGGTTAGCGGCGGTCCAAATGTTAATGATGGCAAATGGCATTTAATTGTTGCCGTTAGAAATGCAAGCAAAAATAAATTATATTTGTATGTGGATGCAGTTGCAATTGATTCAGCTTCCCAAACTTATGCAGCGGGATTCAATGGTACCTCTACAATTAATATCGGATACCTTGATCTTGCACCATTTTATTATTTTAACGGTAATGTAGATGAAGTTGCATTTTACAACGCTGCTTTACCTTTATCCGATATTCAAAAACATTATTATAAAGGATCAAAAGGATATGGCTACTGTTCGATAATTCCGCCTATTGCTGCTCCAAGTAATTTACAGGCTGTAAAAAACAGCATAGATACGACTAATGTGAATTTATCCTGGCATGACAATTCTTCAAATGAATTAGGTTTTGTTATACAGCGGAAAAATGGAGATTCAAGTAGTGTTGCTTCGTATTCTACTATAGATACGGTAGCTGCAAACGCAACATCCTTTGTTGATACAACAACATCGGATACTACAAAATATACATATAGAATTTATGCATACAATGTTGATACTGTCTCAGCTTTTAGTAATGCATTTACTTATACTACACCTTTACCCGTTGAATTAACTTCTTTCTCAGCAGATGTTGTAAATGGTAAAATAATGATTTCCTGGGGAACAGCTACAGAAATTAATAATGCAGGATTCAGTGTTGAAAGGAGTATCGATAATAAGAACTATTCCGAAGTAGCTTTTGTGAAAGGGAAAGGAACTTCTACTGAAAAATCTGTATATAACTTTACTGATAAATCTGCTCTATCGGGTAAATATTATTATAGATTAAAACAGGTTGATTTTGATGGAACATATCAATATTTAAAATCTGTTGAAGTTGATATGGGTATACCGAAAAATTATTCATTAGATCAGAATTATCCGAATCCGTTTAACCCTTCAACTACAATAAGGTTTGCCCTTCCTATGAATGCAAAAGTAAATATCAGATTATACAATACTCTCGGGCAGGAAGTAGCAAATATTCTTAATAATGAATTTAGCGCAGGTGTTCATGAAACCGTATTTAATGCATCAAATCTTTCAAGCGGAATTTATTTTTATAGACTTGAAGCAAGAGGTGCAGATGGTTCTCTTTATACATCAACAAAACGAATGCTTTTGCTGAAGTAAATACCTTTAGTTCTTAAAAGCCGGCAGTTTAGCCGGCTTTTTTTTGCCTTGAATAAATTAAAATTCTCCTGCCCATGTTTTCCCTGTTTTATTTGTGATCTGGCATTTTTGAAGCAATTTTCTAAGAAACTATTTCTTGACAATTTAGTTTCCGTCATTTATATTTGGGAAACTAAATACATTGAAAATAGTTTCCTTGTAAATTGTGAAGGCAATTTTAAATCAAAGTTGACTATTAAAAATTTTAGTATATTATACCAGATAAATTCATTGCTTTGCTTAAACTTTTATAAAATTATAAATGAACTTCGCAATAATTGCTGCAGGTGAAGGTCAAAGATTAAAATCTGAAGGCATTGATATACCAAAACCTTTGATCAGGATTAATAATATACCAATGCTCGAAAGATTACTTGCTATTATTAATAGGCAGAACCCCGATTCAATTAGCATTATAATTAATGAAGAAGCAAAAGAAGTTTATAATTTTCTTTCCAATCACAGGTTAAAAGAGAAGATAAATTTGAAAATTAAAACGACTGAAAGTTCTCTTCACAGCTTATATGAGTTGAAGCCTTTTTTGTCAGGGAAGCCATTTTGCTTATTTACAACCGATACAATTTTCACAGAATATGAATTTATTAATTTCATTGATTTTGTTAATAATATTAATAACTATGATGGGGTTTTGGGCGTAACGGAATTTATTGAGGATGAAAAGCCGCTTTATGTTGAATTAGATTATGAAAAATCGATAATACATTTTGACGACAAGAAAAATAATTATTCTTTTGTGACCGGAGGAATATACTATTTCACCCCTTCAATTTATGATGAAGTAGATGCGGCAATTAAAAATAATTATAAACGTCTTAGAAATTTTTTGAAATTGTTAACCGAAAGGAAATATAAATTACAAGGGTTTGTATTTTCCAAAATAATTGATGTTGATCATTTGGATGATGTAAAAACTGCTGAAGAATTTTTAGCCGCAGAAGGGAATTTAATTCAATAAAGAGATACAAAGTTTGTGGAAACATTTAAGTTAAGTCTATTAAAATTGCAGGATTATTCCTTTTTAGTATTCGATCTCTTCAAAGGATTCATTTCAAATTTGAAATATCTTCAGGATGCTTTTAAAGAGATGTACTGGATTGGAGCAAAAGCTTTTAGATTAATCTTCCTGGGAGGTTTATTTGTAGGAATAATCTTGGCAATTGAAACTGGTCATCAACTGGATTTGTTTGGTGCAAAAACTCTCGTCGGCAGAACAGTAGCTTTAGGTATGGTGAGAGAGCTTGGACCAGTAATCGTCGGTTTGTTATTAGCCGCAAGAACAGGTGCGAAAAATGCTTCTGAAATTGGCGCTATGCAGCTTTCTGAACAAATAGACGCACTGAGAGCTTTTGGTACAAGCCCGATTCAGAAACTGGTATTCCCTAGGACTCTGGCAGCTCTTGTAATGTTTTTACCTTTAACTCTAATCGCTGATATGGTAGGAATTTTAGGAGGAATGGTAGTCACTAAACTTTCACTTGGAGTTGATACTTCATTTTTCTGGCAATCAGCAATAAATTCATTAAAAATTAAAGATATAGTTGTCGGCTTTTCAAAACCAATTTTTTTCGGCTTCTTTATCTCTACTATTAGCTGTTATTACGGTTTTTCAACAACAGGCGGAACTACAGGTTTGGGACGTAATACAATTAATGCTGTTGTAATTTCATCCATGGTGGTATTAATTATTGATTTCATTTTTACAAAAGTTATCTGGGAATTATTTTGAATATTGTTGAGTTATCAAATATCTATTTAACCTTGCAGGGAAGAGAAATTCTGAAGAACATCTCCCTGGATATACCGAAAGGAAACGTATCGGTTATTCTGGGACCAAGCGGTGCCGGCAAAAGCTCCATACTAAAAATTATTCTTGGGTTATGGAGACCGCAAAAAGGTTCAGTAAAAATCGATGATAAGGATATAACGCTTCTATCTGAGCGTGATATGCTCCCTATTAGAAGAAAAATGGGGATCGTTTTTCAGGGCAATGCATTATTCGATTCTCTTTCTGTTGAAGAAAATGTGGGTTATTTCCTTTATGAGCAAAATAAAATTTCTCATACCGAAATAAAAGATAAAATTGAAACGGCGCTATCATTTATAAATCTTTCTGGGACTAATGATTTATTCCCCGATCAGTTAAGCGGGGGAATGAAGAAAAGAGTTGCTATTGCAAGAGCAATGGTGTTTAATCCTGAAATTATTCTTTTTGATGAACCGACAACAGGATTAGATCCAATTAATTCAAAACATATTTTAGATTTGATTGCACGATTACGTGAGCAGGGAACCACTGCTGTTGTTGTTACTCATATCTTGAATGATGCAGTTTCTATCGGAGATAAGCTGACTTTAATTAATGGAGGTACTCTGATAGAATCCGGTACTGTTAATGAAATGCTGAATTCGGAAAAAGAATTTGTAAAAGCATTCTTTTATGAAGTTTACCAGGATGCCGAATTGCTTAAAAACTGTTGAATATTAAATTATAAAAATCATATATGGAAAAATCTTCACTCAGGTTTTCAAATTTAAAAGTTGGATTAACCATTTTTATTGGTTTGGTTATTTTTTTCATATTTATTTTCCTGGTGGGAACAGAAGGGAATTATTTTTCAAGTACATATGATCTGAAAATTTTTGTTGATAATACTGAAGGTTTAACTGAAGGTTCAATGGTCACATTGGGCGGATTGAAAATCGGTTCCGTAAGTGATTTGGAATTTACAAGACGAAACGGAGAGAATGGGATCAATATTACATTAAGTATTAAATCAAATTATAAAAAACAAATAACTAATTCCTCTAATGCAACTATTAAAACAATCGGTTTGCTTGGCGACAGGTTCGTAGATATTTCTATAGGTCAACCGAATGATCCGCCTCTATCGCAAGGAGAATTTCTTCCCGTTAATCCTACTTTTAGTTTTGATAAGCTGGGTACAAAAATTCAACCAGCTTTAGATGATTTTTCCAGGCTTCTTGCAAACCTTCGTTCAATTACGGATACAATTTCGAGTGGAAAAGGTACCATCGGTAAATTAATAAATAAAACAAATACTGTAGATAAATTCGAATCCGTATTAAGAGGTTTAGATAAATTCTTAACCACTGTAAATAGTAAACAGGGCTCTTTAGGAAAAATGGCTTATGATTCGACTCTTTATGTAAAATTAAATGTACTATCCGATAATTTAATTGCATTGTCAGATTCGATAAAGCAGGGAAAAGGAAGTCTCGGAAAATTTTTGATGAAAGATACGGTTTACTATACAGTTTCATCAATATCCAAAAGGCTTGATAAGCTGGTATCAAAAGCAGAGGGTGACAGCACTTTAATCGGCGGTTTAATCAATAATAAAAAAATTTATAACGATTTTAATTCGCTTTTAAATGAATTGAATCAGCTGGTTAATGGAATTAAGACGGAACCGGAGAAATTCTTGCATATCTCGGTTTTTTAAGGGAGAAAATAAAATAGTTATTCTTTAAACGGAAAATTAAAAATGAGATTAAAACTAGCTGGAATAAAACGCCAATCGGATTACTCACCAAACCACATTGAAAATGATTTGCTAATCTTATTAAAGACCTCAGAAAAACTAGAATCGCTTGGTGCTGACATTAAAATTTACAGCGAAGAATCAATTTTTATTGATAATATAGATGCAGATCTTATTTTTTCTATGGCTCAAGGTCCGGCAGCACAGGAAAAATTGATGCAAATTGAAAATAAGGGAATAAATATAATTAATAGTCCAAAGGCTGTAATGAACTGCTACCGGGTTAATATGGTAAAAAAGCTGCAAAATAATAACATCCCGTTTCCTCAAAGCATTATTGTAAGAACAAATGTTATTTGCGACACTGTGCTTAGGGATTTCAGTTCAAAAAAAATATGGTTAAAAAGAGGTGATGTGCATGCGGTTCACAGAGAAGATGTGACACTTGTGTATTCGGATGAAGAAAAAAATAATGTAATTAATGAATTTGCAAAAAGAAAAATAATTGAAGCTGTTCTTCAGGAACATATAGATGGAGATCTTATTAAATTTTATGCCTTAAGAGATATGGATTTTTTTTATTGGTATCAAATAAACGGGAAACAACCGATTAAATTTAATCTTAATAAACTGAAAGAATTAGCTTGCCTTTCTGCCGAAATATTGGGTCTATATATATTTGGAGGAGATGCTATAATATCCGGTAATGGGAAAATTACAATAATAGATATAAATGATTGGCCCAGTTTTGCCCCCGTACGAGATGAGGCAAGCATACAAATTGCACAATTAATTTTTAACAAAGCCTGTACAGTAACCAGGTAAAAGGGAGAATTATGCTAACACTCAACTCGAAAAAATTTACCTCTATAGTTACAGATATACCCGGTCCGAAATCCTTATTGCTGTTTGAGGAAGAGCAAAACTATTTATCACCGGGGATACAAACCATTGCAACTTCTTCAAAAATAGTTCTGGAAAAAGGAACAGGTTCAATAATTGAAGATGTCGATGGCAATAAATATATTGATTTTTTTGCAGGAGTAGGTGTCGCAAGTCTAGGTTATAACCACCCGCAATATGTTTCGGCAATGAAAAAACAATTAGAAAATATTCATGTCGGAAGTTTCACTTCTAAAAATAGGTTAGCTCTTACAAAATTATTATCTGAAATTGCTGTTGGAAATTTAACCAGAAGCCAGTTCTACAGCAGCGGTGCGGAAGCAGTTGAAGCTGCCTTAAGGCTTGCTAAATCATATACAAAAAAATCAGAGTTCCTGGGATTTTGGGGTGGTTTCCATGGAAAGACTCTCGGAGTTCTTGGTCTGCTTGGCGACGATTTTAAAAACAACTTAGGTCCCCTCCCCTTCGGTTCATATTCAACTCCTTATGCAAACTGCAGGCTTTGTGCTTTGGGAAAAACATTTCCTGATTGCGAATTTGCCTGTGTTGATTTTATAAGAAAAAAAATAAAATATGAAACAACCGGCAATATTGCGGCAATTGTTGTAGAGCCGATTCAAGGGACAGCCGGTAATGTTGTTCCTCCTCCCGGATATTTAATGGAATTAAGGAAATTAGCAGATGAAATCGGCGCATTATTAATTGCCGATGAAATGATTACAGGTTTTGGGAGAACAGGGAAAATGTTTGGGGTTCAGCATTTCGATATTATTCCCGACATAATTACTATTGGTAAAGGATTCGGTGGTGGTTTTCCAATGACCGGTTTGATGTCTAATGATGAAATAATTTTTTCAAAACCTTATGCCAATCCAAGCGGCAGTTCATCAAGCTACGGCGGAAATCCTTTGGCTTCTACATCAGCTTATATTACTTTAAAAACTATTATTGATGAAGGTCTCGTTGAAAATTCAGCTAAAGTCGGTTCTTTTATGCTTCACAAATTAAATCTTCTTAAAGATAAATTTTCAATTATCGGCGATGTGAGAGGTAAAGGATTAATGATTGGAGTGGAATTAGTAAAGGATAAAAAATCTAAAGAAAAGCTGGATAAAAAATATTCAAAAATGTTTTTCCGGGAATGTTTAAAAAGAGGTTTAATTATTATGGGTTATAATCCTGATATAAGAATCAATCCGCCGCTCGTTATCACGGAAGAAATAGCAGAGGAAGGAATATCAATTATGGAAGAAGCATTTAATTATGTGGCTGAACAAATTTCAGATTGAGTCAACCTTTAAATCTTACGATACGGAAGAATTTCTCGATATAATTTTCTATCGTCCGCTGGGCTATATTTTTGCTTTAGCTTCAAAGAGACTGGGAATTTCTCCAAATACTGTTACAATTATTAGTATAATTTTTGGAGTTGCTGCCGGGCATCTATTCTTTTACCGGAGTTTAACTCTTAATCTGATTGGTATTTTCTTTTTAATTTTTGCAGAGACTCTTGATAGTACAGATGGACAATTAGCCCGGATGACTAATTTCAAATCAAGGTTCGGCAGAATCCTGGACGGATTTGGCGGGAATCTGATGTTCTTTAGTATATACGTCCATATTTGCGCCAGATTTATTGTTACGGGAGGAACACCCTGGATATTCCTGATTGCAGTTTTAGCAGGATTTAGTCATTCTTTACAAAGTGCTATTGCCGATTACAATAGAAATCTATACCTATATCTAGTTTTTGGTAAAAATAAAAGTGAACTGGATAAGCTGAATGAATTATACCCTATTTATAATAAACTTACCTGGAAAAATAATTTTATTAAAAAATTGTTAATGAGGGTTTATATTAATTATACAAAAGAACAGGAAATGTTTTCCCAAAAAACTAAAAAGCTGTTTTATTTTGTGCAGGAAAATTTTACCTACGGTATACCGGAGAAAATAAAAGAAAGATATAAGTTAGTGAATAAGCCGATGTTGAAGTTTCACAACATTCTTACCACCAACACCCGCATGGTCACTTTATTTATTTTAATTCTTGCAGGTAAACCTGAATATTATTTTTTGTTTGAACTTTTAATTCTAAATGCTCTTTTACTTTATGTAATTTTCAGACAGGAGAGGAACAGTAAAGATTTACTTGAATTTGCAGGAGATATAAAACAGGATAAATTTCGCAGACCCATCATTTCACAAAATTTTTAAAAATTATGGTACGTGGTGCAATAATTGGTTTTGGTAAGATTGCTCAAAACAGCCACATTCCTGCTTTTCAAAATATTGAAGAAAAAGGGGAAGTAAAAATTGTTGCTGTAGTTGAACCTGACATAAAAAACTGTAAAAGCAGTTCAAAAAAATATCCCGCAATAAAATTTTACAATTCGCTAATCAATCTATATACCTTTGAGAAGCTTGATTTTGTAGATATAACATCCCCCCCCATATTTCATGCGGAAATTATTGAAACGGCAATTAAAAATAATGTTAATATTATTTGTGAAAAACCCTTTGCTATTAATTTGAAAGAAGCCAGAAGAGTCTCGGAGAATCTAAGGGGAAAAAAACTTGTATTTATGCCGTGTCATCAATACAAGTATGCTCCTCTCTGGAAGAATTTTAAAGAATTCATAAATCAATCTCACGGTGATTCTAAATTTATTTTTCAAAGCAGTGTTTATAGAACCGAAGCAGATTTTGGATTGCCGGTTTTCAATAATCCATGGAGGATAAAAAAGGAACTATCCGGCGGCGGAATTTTAACTGATACAGGAATTCACTATTTATATTTGGCAAATTGGCTGATGGGTAAGCCAAAAAAAGTAACTGCGAAAATATTTAATATCAAGCACAATTATAATGTCGAAGATACCTCATATTTATTAATTGAGTATGATACAGGAATTGCAGAAATAACTTTGACATGGGCTGCAGGTGTTAGAGCAAATTCAGCTTCTTTAAATTCCAAATCCGGCAGCTTAGTTTATAATGGTAAAAATGAGTTGATTAAGAATTCGAGCATTGGCGAAGAAAGGATCTCTATCCCGGATGTTTCGGATAAAGCTAGTTATAATTCTTTATATGCTGCTTTATTCGAGGAGTTTTTTGAAAACTTAAAGAATAAAAGAAATTCATTAAAATATATTACCGAAGCTTTTGATTCTATTTCTCTTTTAGAAAAATGTTATGAATCAGCTTCCAAACAAAAAACTATTTTCTTAAATGACTAAAAAAACAAGACTTATTTTTTTTCTTATGGGACTGACGATTTTTGTTTACCTGATTATTCAGTTCGGTATAAATAATATAGTCGCCAACATTGAGAAAATAGGATGGTGGTTCATTCCGATAGTTGCAGTTTGGGGAATTGTCTACCTTTTTAACTCCCTCGCATGGTATTTAATTCTTAACGGCAAAAAGAATTCAATAAGGTTTATAGATATATTATCAGTTTCAATTAGCGGGTTTGCCATAAATTATATTACTCCTTTTATTAATTTAGGAGGAGAACCATACCGTGTAATGTCTTTGAAAGACTCTATTGGCATTCATAACTCAGTTTCGTCTGTTATTCTTTATAGAATGATACATATCCTGGGTTCATTCTTTTTTTGGTTTACCGGAATTATAATTGTTGCACTTCTTCTACCACTTTCCCCTGAATTCAGAATAACTTTATTTATTATTTCTGCACTGTTAATTGTACTTATTTTATTTTTCTTTTCAAGACATAAAAAAGGGATATTTAATTCTATTCTAAATATTGTTTCCAGATTCGGATTTCTGAAAAAATTAAATAAAAAACTCGACAAAAAGAAGAATAGCTTACTCCTAATCGATGAACAGATTACAGACCTTTATCTGAACAGGAAAAAAGCATTTTACATGTCACTTCTTTCCGAATATACCGGAAGAATGATTGGTTCACTTGAATTTTTTTTTATTCTTATTGCAATAGGTATAAATGCAACAATAATTCAAGCTTTTTTTATTAATGCAGGCTCTTCAATAATTATGAATATTCTTTTCTTTGTTCCATTTGAGCTTGGTACCCGGGAAGGAAGTTTGTATTTAGTCCTTGAAAGTCTCGGATTTACTGCCGGTTTAGGAATATTTATCGCAATAGTTAATCGGATAAGAGAATTTTTCTGGATTATGATTGGTTTGTTGTTGATACAGATCAAAGGGAAAGTTGTCACGGAAAAGAAAGATATACTGGATTATATTTAATAAAATTAAATTTGAAAAATGGTTGAATCCTTAATTTTCGATTTTGGCGGTACAATTGACACTAACGGTATTCACTGGATAGAAAGATTTTGGAGTGCATATGAACAACATTCAATACACATCTCAAAATATGAATTTATAAATGCGTATATTTTTTCAGAAAGGAGAATGAATGAGAAAATAAAAAATACCGATACTTTTAAAACTACTATCAAAGAACAGCTATCAATGCAGTTTGAATACCTGTTAACAAACAGCTTATGTGAAATTAAGAAAGCTGAGATAGCTGAAATTGCGGAAGAATGCTATCATGATGCAGAAAAAAACATTGCTCAATTTAGAAATATTATAAAAAAGCTTGAAGATGAATTTTCTTTCGCAATAGTTTCCAATTTTTATGGAAATCTAAAAACTGTATTGGAAGAATTCAATATAAAAAAAATTTTTAAGGTAATTACGGATTCGACAATTGTAAAAATCAGAAAGCCTGATCCGGAAATTTTTTCTGTTACTTTAAGAGAGCTTTCGGTAAAACCTGAGAACACATTTGTAATAGGAGATTCTTTTGAAAACGATATCAAACCTGCTAAGGAACTAGGCTGCGGTACAATTTGGTTAATTAATAAAATTTACAAAAAAAAGAATGTTAATCATTTTTCAGATTATGAAATTTCATCAATAAAGGAATTACAATCGATCTTAAATCCAAACATTACAATAAAGTAATTTTTAATCGAAAAAAAATTATTTAATCAAGAGAGGAGTATTTTATGGAGACTTCCATACAAGAACCAAAGGGCAAGCTTGGTGTTTTGATTATAGGATTAAATGGCGCGGTATCAACTACTTTCTTAGCCGGAACTCTTGCGGTTAGAAAAGGATTAGCTATACCGGTTGGGTCACTTACACAATTATCTACCATAAGAATTGGAAATAGAGCTGAAAACAATTTCCCTCTTATTAAGGAATTTATTCCGATAGCAGATTTAAATGATTTGGTTTTCGGTGGCTGGGATATAAGAGATGAAAATTGTTATGATTCCGCAGCATATGCCAAAGTTTTAAAAGAAAGCGATCTGCTAAGTGTTAAAGATGAGCTCCGGGCAATACACCCTATGCCTGGGGTTTTTGAACAGCGTTTTGTAGTTCGATTAAAAGGGACTTTTGTAAAGAAAGGGATTAATAAATTTGATTTAATGGAACAGGTAAGGCTGGATATCCGGAATTTTAAACAGGATAATAACCTTGAAAGGCTTGTTATGATTTGGTGCGGAAGTACCGAAATATTCTTATCTATGAATAATATTTTTAACAATATCGAATCTTTTGAAGAAGGGATGAGAGATAATAATCCGGATATATCACCTAGTATGTTATATACTTATGCTGCAATTGCTGAAGGGATTCCTTATATAAATGGAGCACCTAATCTTTCGGCGGATATTCCGGCTTTAGTTACATTTGCAGAGAATCAAAATGTGCCGATTGCCGGCAAAGATTTTAAAACCGGGCAGACAATGATAAAAACTGTTATTGCACCAATGCTTAAAGCAAGAATGCTTGGATTAAACGGCTGGTTTTCTACTAATATACTGGGAAACCGCGACGGCGAAGTTTTAGATGATCCAAGTTCTTTTAAGACTAAGGAAGTAAGTAAGTTATCGGTTTTAAATTCTATTCTTCAGCCGGAATTATATAATGATCTGTATTCCAAGTTTTATCACAAAGTCAGAATTGATTACTACCCGCCCCGAGGAGATAACAAAGAAGGCTGGGATAATATCGATCTTTTTGGCTGGCTGGGCTACCCGATGGAATTAAAAATAAATTTTCTCTGCCGGGATTCTATTTTAGCTGCACCTGTTGCTCTTGATTTGATCTTGTTTATGGACCTCGCCCAAAGAAGTAATTTAGCCGGCATTCAGGAATGGCTCTCCTTTTATTTTAAATCACCGATGCATTCGGAAAATGTAGTTCCGGAACATGATTTATTTATTCAATTAATGAAGCTTAAAAATACCCTTAGAAAGTTAAAAGGAGAACTTCCGATAACTCATCTTGATTCGAATGGTGTGGATAATTTAATTGAAGATATAGAAAAGATGTTTTAATTAATTAAATTCATAAAGTGAGACTCATTTCTATTAAAAAGAGATGAGTCTCATTTAACATTAAAAGAACTGTTGTTAAATACATAATAATTTATTTTTCCAATATTTTAATCATCGTATCAGCATCGATATTTCCTCCGCTTATAATAACTCCTATTCTCCCTGAGGTTTCTACTTTCTTATTTAGTAAAGCAGCAATACCTAAGCTCCCGGAAGGTTCAACAACTAACTTCATCCTAAAAAATAAAAATTTAACTGCTTCAATTATATCGTCTTCGGAAACAGTTTTCATTTCATCAACATATTTGAGAACCAGCGGAAATGTTAACTTACCCAAAGAAGCTGTTCTTGTACCATCAGCAATTGTCGGCGGATTTTTTACAGTGTGAAGTATTTTTGAATAAAAAGACCTTACTGCATCATCTGCGACTTCAGGCTCAATCCCGATTACTTTACATGAAGGCGATAAATTTTTAGACGAAATAGCTGAACCGCTTAGTAAACCGCCGCCGCCGCAAGGAACAAGCAGGTAATCGAGTTTCCCAACTTCTTCAAATAATTCCTTTGCGGCAGTTCCCTGTCCTGCAATAATATCTTCATGATCAAAAGGAGGAATCAGGGTATAATCATTCTTTTTAATTAATTCCTCTGCTAATTCTTCCCTGACGGTTTTGGTCGGGTCATATTCTATAATACTAGCTCCATAACTTCCTGTAGCATTTCTTTTAATAACAGGAGCATTATCCGGCATTACAATAAATGCTTTAATATTCAACATATTGCAAACTAATGCTATTGCCTGTGCATGATTTCCTGAAGAATAAGTTATAACCCCTTTTGATTTCTGTTTTTCATTTAATTGGGAAACTGCATTAAAAGCACCTCTGAATTTAAAAGCTCCGACTTTTTGAAAGCTTTCACATTTCAAAAAAATTTCTCCGCCAACCAATCTATTTAAAGTTGTTGAAGTGAAAACAGGAGTTTTATTTGCAATCCCCTTTAATCTTTCTGAAGCAGCAATAATTTTATCGTATGTCATAGTATATTATTTGCAAAAGATTACGATAATATATTAAAATTTTTATAATACATTTCATATCTTGGACGAATTTCGGGAGGATGGTTTTCCAATTTGTTAAGGAAGCTTAAATTTTTCATTTTATGTTTTCCATCTTCGAACTCCCGCCTGCTTGATTTAACCCGAAATACTCAATGCATCGAGAATTGTTTTGAGATCTTTATAACCTTCTTCAAAAGTACTTTTTACTTTAGTTCCTTCTTTAACAGCGGAATAAAAGTCTTCAAATTCTTCTAGGAAACCGTTTCCGGTTTTTACTTCCTCGAAGTAATCATTATTAAAATTTGTTTTTAAGGTAATGCTATCGCCGCCATTCGACATAAGAGTTCCTTTCTCCCCGAAAATCAAGATCCTGTTTTCATAATAATAAGGAGTCGAAAAGTAAAGAAATAAAGAACCGGTAATTCCATTTGAGAATTTCATTTGCAAATTACAAGTATCAACTTTTCCAACTTCCGGGTTTGCACTTTGAACTATGATAGATACCGGGGTAATTTCACCAAAAATAAGCCGTAAGGCAGCAATACTATGCACTCCTCCGTCTGTAATAAATCCCCCTTTATATTGATGATGCTTCCGCCAATTTATTCGGCCATATTCATTATCATTCACATTATCAAAATTACTCCATATTACAGAATAAGGTCTGCCGATTTTATTTTCCTCAATAATTTCTTTTATGCGGAGATATAGCTTTTTATACCTGAAATTTTCGGCAAGCAGCATAACAGTTTTATATTTACCTGCAAATTGCAGCATTTTTTCTGCTTCCTGGAGATTCGCAGCTAAAGGTTTCTCAAGGAAAACATGTTTTCCGGCATCTAAAGCATCTTTTGCTGCCTGATAATTTAAATGTATCGGTAAGGCAATATCTACAGCTTCAATTTCCTTTCTGTCCAGCAAGTTTTTATAGTCAAGGAAATAAGGGACACCGCCGGTCAAAGATGAAAATTCCTTTGCTTTCTTCTCTGTATGATTACTAACTGCGGTAATTTCAAATTTATTTTTTAATTCCTGAAGTGCAGGATAATGTAATTTTCTTGCGGCAATACCGCATCCGATAATTCCAAGTTTAATTTTTTCCATATCATTTAAATTTTAAAACGAAGTTCCTTTTAGGATAAACTAATTTTGTTATAAAAATGAAAATTTAATAATCGAAATTAAAAGCTAATCTTTTTCCGAACGCTCACTTTTTTCCGGATATAGAGTAACTTCAACATAGTTACCCATATTAAAATATTTAACTGCGGCATTTTGAATTTCTTCTGGACTTAATTTCGAAATTCTTTCATTGTACTTGTTAATTTCAGATAAATCCATATTATTAAAAAGATATTTTTCTAGAAGGCCCAGCCAATACCGATTTTCTTTAAGGTTTGTTTCATTTTCTCTTATTTGAGTTTCTTTTACTTTGGTAATATATATCGGAGCTACCGGCATCAGCTTTAAACTATCAATCTGCTGAAATACATCTTTCACTAATTCATTGACTCTTTCCGGGGCACATCCCCATGTAATAGTAATGGTGTACTTTTCTTCAGGTATTTTTTCTCCCGAACCAAAGACTCCTACACCATAAGTACCACTTTTATCTTCTCTTAAGACTTCCCTCAGCTTTATCCTTAAAACATCGATCATAGAATTAAATTCATAATTAGTTTCATAATTCCATTTAAATGGTCCCGTGAAAGTTATATTTACCCTGCTCTTTGGTTCAATTCCTTTGTTTACGCTTTTATTAATAATTCCTGGAGGCGGATTAATTTTCAGATTCTTCCAGTTTTCATTTCTTTTTATTGCTGGTAAATTGCCAAGATAGGTTTCAATTAATGGTTTGATACTATCCGGCTTAAAATTTCCAACAAAAATAAAAGAGAAATCAGAAGCATCGGCAAAGCGGTTTTTATAAATTTCAAAAGACTTCTCCATATCCATCTTACTTAGCTTTGCCAATGACCATGGCTCACGCCTGTAATTATAACGGCTAAGTGTATTTTGAAGAGTATCTTGGAAAGCAGCTTCAGGACTTGCATTTCTATTCTCAAGCCAGCTTTTTAGTTTTGATTCATAAGAAAGGAATGCAGAACTATCTATTCTTGGAGAGACAAAATATGAATAAATAAGTTCAAACATGGTCTTCAAATCTCTAGGTGATGCAGATCCGGTTACGCCTTCTGATAATTCACCAATATAAGGAGAAACGTTAACAATTTTACCGGCCAATTTTTTTTGAAGTTCTATATAATTAAATTTTCCCAGACCGCTAAGCTGGATTAAAGCCGTTGAAGTAGCTGCAGGGACATAATCTGAATCAGGAACTAAGGAATTTCCGCCGGGACTGAATCCCTGGAACAGGACTTCATCATTCTTAAAATCAGTTGGTTTTAAGTAAACCTTAATCCCATTAGATAAAGTCCATTCTGTCAATCCTAAAGTCTCTAATTCTTTTTCAGCAATAATACCAGCTGGTTCAGGAATTTTTTCAATTAATGGCTGAGTTGAGACTTTATCTTCATAAGCATTTATTTTTTCACTTTTAACTTTATTTATTATCTCTTCAAGTTTTGTTTTATCAGGAATAATTAAGCTATCCTTTTGGGGTCCACTTACAAGGACAACTTCACTCTTATTCATCCATTTACTGCCAAGATCATTTATTTCATCCAGTTTTATTCCCGGCAGATATTTTTTCTGCAGTTCATATTCATATTTAATCCCGGGAATAGGTTCATCAGTCAAAAAATTCCTTATATATTCAGATGCAAAAGATGAAGATTCTGTTTTATCTCTTTCGTCATATGCTTTTTCAATGTATCGAAGCATATCTTCTTTTTCTCTTTGCAATTCTGTTTGAGTAAATCCAAAATCCTTAACACGTTTAACTTCCCTTAAAAGAGTTTCTAATCCCTTTCCTATCCCATTATCTTTAACCCCTGCAGCTAACATATATACTTCTTTAGTTCTAACAATTCTTCCTTTGCCTGAATAGCCATATATAAAGGGAGGATCAGGCTGCTGGGCTAATTCCTGTAATCTGTTATTAAGCATACCATTGTATAATTGTTCGACCAGGCTTTGTCTATAATCTTCCACTCTTGCTTGAGGAGATACAGGCAATTTATAGTAAAGTGAAACCTGTGTAGAAGTAGCTTCCGGATCAGTTACTATTGAAAATAAAGTGGAATCATTATCCGGGACTGAATAAGTTTTTCTTATTTCTTTCATTCTGAGGATTTTTAATATCAGAAAAATGTTGCTTAATTAATTTTTCAATCCAATCTTTATTAAAATCACCAACTGCAACAACCGCCATCAAGTCCGGTCTATACCACTCTTTATAAAAATCAATTAGTGTTTGATGTTTAAAATTCTCCAAGATATCTTTTTTACCGATTGGAAGTCTTTCCGCATATCGTGAATCTTTCAACAATACCGGGAACTGCTTATCACGTATTCTTGCATCGGCACCTCTTCCCAGGCGCCATTCTTCAATTACAACTCCCCGTTCCTTATCAATTTCAACACTATCAAAACTTAAATTATGAGCCCAATCTTCTAAGATCTGAAATCCTTTCTTTACAATTTCAGCACTATCAGTAGGCACTTCAATCATATATACGGTTTCGTCAAAGCTTGTATATGCATTTATATCGGGACCGAAACGCATGCCGATAGATTCCAGGTAGTTAATCAATTGCTGTTTCTCAAAATGTTTGGTGCCATTAAATGCCATATGTTCATTTAAATGAGCTAAGCCTTGCTGATTATCATTCTCCAGAATAGAACCGGCATTAACGGTTAACCTTAAAAATGCACGCTTTTCCGGTTTTTTATTTTCACGTATATAATATTTTAATCCATTATCTAATGTTCCGATTGTAATTTGCGGATCTACAGGAATAGTATCATTTAAAGAAATATTATTTTGTGCAAATACAAGTCCTGAAAAAATTAAAAAGACTAGTAACTTTATTGCACCCTTCATTTAGTTCTCCTTTTGTATAATTTAATTTTATTATAAAATTAAATTATCCCCTTTATTCATAAAAAGAAAGTTTGCACAAATAAATTATAACACGACCGTGATGATTTTCCGTATATATTTTTATTGCTGTTTTATTTACGGCAGCTTTGACCGACTTTTTCAGTTTTAATTGTTATTTCAAAATTGATTAAATGGCTGCTTAATTTAAAATTCACAATTTAGTATCCAGATTAATAATTACTCTTCCTATATTTTCCCCTTTCATCATTAAATCGATTTTTTTATCAAGCTTTTTCAAAGAGATTTCTTCATATAAAAAATTTAACATATTTAATTTTCCATTCTCCGGATAACTTCTTCCATATCTTTAATCTAATATCCATAGGGCAAGCTCCCGAATCAATCCCGATTAAATTGACTCCACGCAAAATAAATGGATAAACTGTGGAATTAAAATTAAATGACTGAGTAAGCCCGCAGGCAGCAATGATACCTCCATACTTTGTGGATTTAATTGCTGTGGCAAGAATATTCCCCCCGACTGAATCTATAACACCTCCCCATCTTCCACTTAACATTGGTTTATCACTTTTGTCATCAATTTCAATTGTGTTTCTCTCTATAACTTTTTCTGCTCCCAAATTTATTAAGATATCCTTTTTATAAATTTTACCTGTTGCAGCAGTTATATTTTTATACCCTGCTTTTGAAAGGATTGAAATTGCTAGTGAACCTAAACTACCCGTAGCTCCGGTAATTAATATTTCATCATCAAATGATTTTAGCCCGAACTTCTGCATCTTTTCTAAGGCTAAAGCCGCAGTAAATCCTGCAGTACCTAATATCATACTTTCTTTTAAAGTTAAATTTCTAGGCAGCTTAACAATCCAATCGGCAGGCACACTCACATACTCAGCAAAACCGCCTGGTGTATTCATTCCCAGATCGTATCCTGTAATAATTACTTTATCTCCTTCATTAAAATGCTTTGATTTTGCAGATACTACTGTACCTGCAGCATCAATACCGGGAGTATGGGGATATTTTTTTGTAATGCCTTTATTTCCTATTGATGATAATGCATCTTTATAGTTTAAAGATGAGTATTTTACTTTAACTAAGACATCATTTCGTGGAAGTTTTTCAAAAGGTTTCCTCTCAATAACTTTAATAAATTTCCCCTCAATTTCCTTAACAATAAATGCATTAAAATCATTTTTCAACATAATTACATCACTTAATTAAATTTAATTGGAGATATGTTTAATCATTAAAATAACTAAAAAATCTTATGATTTAATAAATGGATAAAAATTAAAAATATTCAAAGAAAAATCTAGCACCATGCAATTTGAGTAAAATTTACAAGTAAAACTTGCAGATTTGGGAATATTAAATTGGGAAATAAGAATTATCGTTGTCTAATTTTATTTTTTTTTTAGATTTACCAGATTTGAATGATGGTAAAAATAAATTTACTCTATTTTGAGCATGCATAATAAAAGGCATTAAATTTGTAATATAATGGGCGAGTGTTATAAGAATTAAGACAGCAAAATAATGAAATCTTAATTTTTTACTCTTTAGTTAACATTTGTTTAAGATTATTGAGATATTATTTTAAGGAGGAATGATGGATCTAGGAAAGATCGCTTTTCTGGAAACCTTAGCGCTTGACGATGAATCAGGCATAATGGGTGCAATTTTAGTTACCGATTCAGAGACTAAACCTTTAGAATTTAGAGTAACTGCTCCAATAAAAACCACAAACTTTCAAAAGACACTATACGGAGATGTGTTGCTTGAACATATTTTAGTCGAATTAATTTCCCTGCCTTTGATTAATGCAATTAGTGAGGAAATTGATTTAATTTTAGTTAAGGATCCGCTCTTCCTTGGGGTAAATAATAAACAAGGTGTTAGAGTAGTTAGAGTTCATAATGAACCCGGTCAAAGTGGATCTTCAAAGAAAAACAATCCGGATGTTCATTCTATCGGGACGAATGGAACCACCCTGTTCATAGAAACTTCAAAAAAATACGAATCCGAACTTTCTGAAATTAAAGAACAAATAAATTCATTGGCTGAAAATAGAAATTTACTCGAACCATTTGATAGGTTAAAGGCAGCATGTGAGCAGGTACATCTTCAAAAAACAAGTGAATGATGAATGTACAAGATCATACGGAAAAAGGTTGCAGCATCAGTTAATAGTGTTGATGTTCCAGAACAATTTGAGTGGGGCAAATGGCTAAGGAAACCTGATTCCGAATCGCTTACAGTTAGTAAAATAACTTCTTCACTTTCCAATTTTAAAGCAAATTTATCTTTTAATTTACCAGAAACAAATTCATTCAACTTTCAAACTAAAAAAGTAAAGCTCTTTAAAAGCAAGAAGCAATTTTCTCTTCCCAAAGAAAAAACTATAAAAGTTTTTTATAAATTGGGTAAATCTTCTACCAAAAAGGTTAAGATATTCGATGCTGATTCCGGGAAAATTATTTTTTCATCCTCATACAACCAGAAATCACAAGGTCTTGATTCAATAAGAGAAATTAAAGAACCAGTTGTGTTATCCAACCTAAATTTAATAAGAGAGATTAAGGAACCAATTACTTTATCTAACCTTAATTTAATAAAAGAAGTTAAAGAATCGTTCGCTTTACTTAAATCAAAAACAGTAACTACTTCCATTGTTTTTCAATCAACCAAAACAAAATTAAAAGAACTTCCGCTTGTTTCTTCGTATCCTAAAATCATCGAAATAAAAATTGAAATTTCCAAACCCGCATCTAAAAATCATTACACAGATATAGACGCAAATATTTTAAACCAGGACTTATTTGAGAAACAATTATTTCTTGAAAGAAGTATTTCAAATAATACTATCCAGCCGGTTTTTATATTTCTTAATGAAATACCATCTATAAAAAATTTTGATATCCCTAATGTTAATCAACTAATTGAAGCTTTAGACAAAGATGAAACTTCAAAGAAAACTAATATAGTTCCGATAGAATTTTTAAATGATAAACCTCAGATTAAAAGAATCAAAATATTAAATTCGGATAATCCTAAAATATCAACTTATTCATATGAGCTAAATAAAAGCAAAAAAACTATTTCATTTTCAAATGAAGCATTAATAACAAATAATAACTCAACTTATCCTTATTTATTTCAAATGGATAATTCTTCTATACTGGGCTATTCTTTCGAAGAAATCTTCAAAGATTATTCATGCAAAAACTGGGATATTCCGTTGGGTGGAGAAAGCATTATTTTAAATCCCGAGCAGGGAATTGAAGAGAAGAATATTTCCCCCAATAATGATATTAAAGATGAAATTGAAAAGGTATTAAATGATGATTCTTTTGGGGAAATTATTTCTGAAATATTAAAACCCGAGATTATTCAGCCGGATAAAATTACAATAAATGATGATTTCCTATATGACTATCAAAGAGAAGGAGCAGAATTTTTAGCCAGTAATAAAATTGCTCTTCTTTGCGACGAATCCGGGTTGGGAAAAACCTACCAGGCCATTTCAGCTTTAAAATCGCTTTTAAAACCGGGGTAATAGATAGAATATTTAATTGTTTCCAATCCAGGTGATATCGGAGATAGTAATTTTAACGAAGGATGGGCCGGTAAATTGCATGAATTTTCAGCTGAAATTTCCTTTACAATAATTAAAGGGGAAAATGAAGAAGATAAAATAAACTGGAAAGAAAATAAGAATATAATAATTTCAGACTATAAAAGCTTTTTTGACTGCCTGAGTGAGGAGAGTTCAATTTGGAAAACTCTTGAAAATTTTAATTGTGTTATTTTTGATGAAGCTCAGAATCTAATTCCAAATCCAAAATTATTTAAACAATTTCTAGAATTAAAAAGACCCTCCTTAAACTATACATGGTTTCTTTCCAATCAATTAAGTATAGGAAAAAGAATTCAAAAAGAATTAAATTTTCCAAAAAATAATTCGATTATCAAGTTAGGACGAACTAAAACTGAAACATATAGAGAATTACCTGACGTGGTTAGACAAGATGTATGGCATGAGCTAGACGATGAGCAAAAAACAGAATATGAAAATATTCTCTCAATTGGCCGTGAAAGAATAAAAAAACTTCTACAAAATGGAAATCCTTTTATAATACAATCAAATGTATTTACTTTACTTCACCAGTTAAAACAAATTTATAATTTTGCCTCATTAAAAAATTCGAGTTCCAAGACTGAACATTTGCTAAAACAAATTGAAGACGTTATTGAAAATGATAAGAAAATACTTGTTTTTTCTCAATATGATAAAATGGGCATTCAGAAAATAGAGCAAGTTTTAAATTCCAACAAAATAAAATTTGTAATGCTTCATTCCGGAATGTCTGTAAACGAATTGGAAACAGCAAAAAAGAAATTCCAGACAAATAAGAAAATTCATGTACTTTTAAATGGAATTAAATCTTCACGTTCAGGAATTAACCTGCCCGAAGTTCAGTATATAGTTCACTTCGATCAGTGGTGGAATCCGGCTACAATCTGGAAAGCAGAAGCAAATATTTCCCGTCCTTTAGACGAAAATATTAATGTTTATAATTATTTTACAAAAAATACTGTTGAAGAAAAAATTAAAAACCTTTTGATTACAAAGGGACTATTAAGAAAAGAAATAATCGAATTTTTGTCAGTTGAGTCAATAAATGAAATGATCTCCCTCGAGGAATGGCTTGAAGTATTAGGAATCGGAACTTCTTCAGAAAATTCCCGGGAAATTCCCATTGAAATGGATAAAGGAGATGACCTTATTGAAAATAAGATTAATGAACTTTCACTTGATGAATTAAGCAAGAAAACTGAAATACTTTTTTCACGGCTCGGTTTTAAAAATCTATTTTTAAATAAAGGTAATTATGAAGGTGAAATAAACATAATAGGAACGTTGTTTGAGAATAACAGTAAGATAAAAATGGTTGCTAAATGTTTGTTCTCTTCTAATTCTGTAGATTTAGAAAATCTTATAGAATATATTGAAGCCTTACAAAATGATAAGAACCTGGGCAAAAATTTTATTATACACTTTAACGGTCTTGAGGAAAAACTTCCCTACCATTTAAGGAAAAAAATAATATTAATTAATAAAAACCTTTTTACAAATTATTTAATTGATTTCAGATTAATTTAATCCTTTCCCACGGATGCTGTACCGGTTATATAATGAACTAGTTGATCAATTATAAATTCTTTTTCCCCAATAACCGCTTTCACTACATCACCTATAGAAATTACGCCTAAAAGTTTATCATCTTTAATAACTGGAAGATGCCTAATTCTTTTATTTACCATTAGGGTCATACAATCATCTACGGATTGTTCGGGAGTTACATAATAAATTCTAGATGACATTATTAACTTTACTGCCAAATCTTTTGAAGATTTCCCTTCCAATACCACTTTCCTTGCATAATCCCTTTCGGAAAAAATACCGCATACATTCTCTCCATCCAGTACAAGCAAAGCACCTACTCCCTTGCTTGCCATTATTTCCAATGCTTTATAAACCTTAGCTTCAGGATGAATTGAATAAATTTCATATCCCTTTCTATCTAAAATTTGCTTAACACTTTCCATTTTTTCCCTTTCAAAGTTTTATGAAAATACTTTCAAAAAACTAATTTGGAAGAAGAGAGTATAACTAGACTATTAATTTAACTGTAATTTTTTTAAATGCAACAAAAAACATTAAAAGTATTAAAGATTTGACAGGTTGATTCAGTAAAAAATTTATGAAGATGCCGATTTTAGAAAGTTATAATAAGTTATTTTAATGCAGCGACTTAGCGGTTAATCGACCGGTTTTAATTTCCGAACTAATGCACAGATAAATCTACCTCTTTAGTCATTTACACGCCCAATTATTATCAAAATTACCTTCTTTTAGTGAGAAATCCATAACTTGCACCAAAGTATAATTAATAAAATAGCGGCATAATATTTGAAAGTTTCATAAGGCAATAAAATATTCGAATAATTTACTAAAAAAGCGGAAATATCGTATATATTTTAATTCCATATTAACTTAATGCGTTTTTATGAAAATCCGTCAAAAATGTATAAAATGTTCTATAACATCACTTCAGATTTCCAAACCACATAGGAAAAGAGTTAAAATTGAATAATGCAATAAAACAAATAAGAAATAATCCGATAATAAATATAATGGAATATTCTTGTTGAGCTAAAATAAGTTAAAAAATCCGGGTTAATTTTTAATAGTAAACATATCATAAGCCGTAAGTTTACAGTCTGCTTACCGGATTGAGAGATAGAATTAAAATAGGGATCTTAAAATGATGAACGAAATGATCAAAAATAATTCGAACAATGGTTCAAGTTACGACGACGACAACTCTCTGCAGGAAGCAAGAGAGGATGCAATAATTTTAGAATTAAATAATAAATTAGCAGACTATAATGAGCTTGTTTCAAGATTAGAAGATAACGAATTAGAAAAAACGGATTATTTTAATAATCAAAAAGAATTAATTGCCCAGTTAACAACTCATTTAAAGGACTACCAATCTTCCAGCCGCCATCTTAGTTTATTAATTGAAAATCAAAATAAACAAATAGAAAAATTAATAATTTCTGAGAATGCATATAAATTAAGATTAGATGAAAAAAAGAGGGTAATAGATAAAATTGAAAAACAATTAGACGGCAATAATAAAGGTTTAAAAAAAGGAAATGAAAAAGAAATTGCCCACTTGTCCAATGATGTTGAAAATTTAACTTCCAGGGAAAAAGGCTTTAATAAAATTAAGAATGAATACGAGGACAAAATTTCAAGTTTAACTGATCAAATAAATATCCTGAAAGATAAAATAAGTTCTTTACACAATGAGATAGAAATAAAAAACTCTTTGATTAAGGAAAATGAGATAAAGATAAATAATGCTAATTACTATAAAACGCGAGGAAAAAAGGAAGAAGAATTAGATGACATAATAAAGAAGAACCAGCTTAAGATTTCTCATCTTTTATCAAGCGAGAAAGCACTTGTACAATTACAGGAAATTAATGAAGATGAAATAAATAAGCTGAAAAACGAATTATCGGACCTTGACAAGAAATTCAACTTTGCCCATGATGAAATAAATAAAAGACAGAAAGCTCTGGATGACCAGACCGATTTACTAAATCAGATTAAAAAGAGGGAAATTGAATTAAAGAAAATCAATTCTGAAAAA
Source organism: uncultured Bacteroidota bacterium (assembly GCA_963782475.1). Lineage (GTDB taxonomy): Bacteria > Bacteroidota > Ignavibacteria > Ignavibacteriales > Ignavibacteriaceae > CAVQBP01. The sequence goes on along the minus strand of CAWAJW010000015.1, from coordinate 455,084 downwards.
GAAACGCAATTAAAAGAATTATCCGAAAAATTCAATTTATTGGATTCCCGGTTTTTTAAACTTACCGAAGAAAAAAATAACATAGTTAATGAGCTTAAAACAAAGATTGAATATTTTAAAAACCTTGAAGAAGAGCTTACTCTTAAACTTAAAGAGCAGGAAAAATTATTTGAAGAACATAAAAATATTTTAAAGAATAATGAAGAGGAAATTAAAGGATTATATAGAACCATTACGGAATTAAAGACAATTGAATCCGAGAAGAATAAAGCTATAAATCATTTAAATGAAAAAATAAGCCTTATAGAAAAAGAAAACATTAATGCAAAAATTGAAATTTCAAATTATGAAAGAGAAATAGACAAATATATTAGTGAAGCAGCAAAGCTGAAAGATTTGAATAGTAAGTATGCTCTCCGTGATAAAACGAAAGATGATCTGATAAAAAGCCAAAATGTGAAAATTGATAAACTGGAAAAGGCAATTTCAGATTCTAAATATTTAGAAATAAAGAAGACTGAAGAAATTAATGATTTACTAATTCATGTAGAAAACTATAAAATCAAATTAGAAAAAATAGAATCTTCCTTAAAAGAGAAGGAAGAGACTCTGATAAATAAAGAAAATATTATTAATGACTATAAAAACCTTGAATCGACATATCAAAAAAAGATTAAAGAACAATCGGCTTTAATTGGCGATCTTGAAAAAAACTTATCTGCTAAAATTCAAAAATTAGAAGAATCCGATAAAATTTTAAAGGCCAGGAATTAATAATTAATGAACAAAAAACAAAAATTGAAGATTACAAATCAAGAGAAATTGAACTCCAGGAATTAGAGCATGATAAAAATGAAATTATTAATAAGCAAATAGAACTGATTGAAAGGCTAAAAGTAAAAGAGAATTATTATAAGAATAATGAAAAAGATTCGCTTGAAAAAATAAATAAGCTGGAAACTGAAATAAGCGAACACAAAAAATTAATTTTGGCTTTTGAAGAAGAAAAATTAAATTTTTTGGAAGAGAAGGAAAAGTTAAACAACGCAATTTCAGGGCAAAACGACACAATTTCAGGGCAAAAGAATATAATTGAAGAACTGGAAGAAAAGATAAACTTACTTTCTAATGAATTATCAGAAAAAGAACAAAATTTAAATAATATCAAGAAAGAATTTCTAAGTAAAAGCTCTTTAATCGATCAATTAAATTCAAACCTAAAGAAAAGCGAAGATGAAATAGAGAAACTCTATGATTCAATTAAAGAAAAAGACAGTCTGATTGAAGATCAATCAGGAAAGTTAAATGAAATTAAAAAATACAATGAAATAATTAATGAACAAAAAAATCGGCTGAAAGAATTCGAGGAAAAGATTATTAGTCTTTCGAATGAATCATCTGAGAAGGAACGGAATTTAATTAGTGCTCAAGATGAGTTATTAAGCAAAAATTCTTTAATCGATCAGCAAAATTCGAATTTAAAGAAAAGTGAAGATGAAATTGGGAAGCTTTATGCTGCTATTAAAGAAAAAGACAATCTGATTGAAGATCAATCAGGAAAGTTAAATGAATTTGAAAACCAAAACGAAATAATTAATGAACAAAAAAATAAATTAAAACTGTTCGAAGAAAAGATTAATAATCTCACCGGTGAATTATCTGAGAAGGAACTAAATTTAAATAATACGCGTGATGAGTTATTAAGCAAAAGTTCTTTTATCGAACAGCAAAACTCCAGCCTAAAGAAAAATAAAGAAGAATTTGAGAAATTCTTTATTACTATTAAAGAAAAAAATGATCTGATAGAGGAACAATCGAAAAAGTTAAGTGAAATAGAAAATCAAAATGAAATAATTAATGAACAGCAAAATAAAATAAAAGAATTCCAGGAAACCATTGAGTATTTTACAAAAGAAATATCTGAAAAAGAACGGGCACTTTATGATATTCAAAATGAATTGTCAGCCAAAGATTCTATAATTTCAGAATCAGAAAAAATCAAAGACGAACTTGAAAAGCTTAGTAAGACATTAGAAGAAAAAGACGCAATAATTAATAATCAGTTAAAGCAATTAGATGAAATTGAAAAACTTAAAAATGAAAATGAAGAATCGGGCAATCTTATTAATGAACAAAATATTAAAATTGATGAATTAACTGCCTCTATAAAAAATTATGAAGGGGAAATATTACATAAAGAAGAAGCAACAATCGGTTTGAGTAACCAGGTCGACGAATTATATGGGAAATTAGTTGAAAAGCAGACAGAAATTGAGGAAAAAAATGCAGAGATAAATAAATTAACTACTGAATTTAATGAATTTAAGAAATCTCATGATGATTCAAGCGAAAAGAAAAATAAATTGAAAGAAAAAATATCGGCGCTTGCCTCCCAATTAATTGGTGTAAACAAAGAATTGAATGAACTCTCAAATGAAGTAAAGGAAAAGAGTAAATTAATTGAGTTAAAAGAGAAAGAAAATGTAGAACTAAATAATCATTTAATAGAAGTTCGAAAAGAACTTACGAATATACAAATTTCAATTAAGGAAAAAGAAAATAAAATTAATAATTTTGACCAATCCGTATCTGATTATAAAAGAACAATTGATGATCTTAACGTTGCAATTAATGCAGGTCAAAATGATATCAAATCTTTAACAGAAGAAAAAGAAAAATTACTGCAACTTATTGAGAACTTTAAATCGGATAATTCAGAGTTATCTGATAAAAACCAGAAACTGGAAATTCAAGTTCGAGAAATTCAACATGAAATAGACGGTCTTAAAAAGGTCACATCTGATATTGAGGCTCAAAAATCCCGTATGGTATCGGAATTGGAGAAATTTGATTCCTCTCTTGAATTAAAAGAAAATGAACTAAAAGAAAAAGAAAACAAGCTGAACGAACTTGAAAATATAATTACCCAAATAAAGAATGATTCCTCTAAGGATTCTGAAGTTCAGAAATTAAAGACAGAAATGGCAGCAGTCTCTTTGGATCTTTCGGTAATAAGCAAAACAAATGAAAAATTAAATAAGGAAAAAGAAGGTCTTAATCAAAAAATTCAGGATTTGGAATCAATAAAAAGAGAGAAGGATATACAAATCATTGATTTACAAGGTGAAGTTAAAAGGATATCAAAGCAACTTAAAGAGAAATTTTTTACTGAAGAACAGCTTTCCAGTATAGTTGAAAATCAAGCTCAAAAAATAGTAGAGCTTGAATCAAAGATATCATCATTTCCTCATCCAGTTTCTCCAACTGAAATAAACGAAAAAAACCTTGACGAAAAACCAGAACCGTCTAAAAAACAGGAATTGATAAAAGAAACTATTTCAGTTGAACAAGATATTGAAAAGGATAAAAAGGAAAAAGAAACTGCTCAAAAAGAGTTAGAATCAGAAAATTCATCTGTAAATAATGGAAAAGAAATAGTAATTAATGAAAATACCACATTGAAATGTGAACCGATTATGTCTGAATCGATTACTACTTTCAGTGAGAATGGAAGTTTTGAGCATCTTCAATATGGAGAAATTACAGTAATAGATATAAATATATCCCGTGCCACTCTTGAAATAGCGGCTCCTCTTCGCAATTTTTTGGGCAGGATGGTTGATGAAAAGCATAATAAGATTGTTGTAAATATGGCCAATTGTGATTTTGTGGATTCAACTATTCTGGGAGTACTTGTAAGTACATTAAAAAAGGCAAGAGGAGTTAGCGGTGATTTAAAAATTGTGTGGTGCGATCAGGAAGAAACTTCGATGTTCTATGTTACAAGAATGGACAAAGTTTTCATGATATTTAACGACTTAACTGATGCAGTAAAAAGTTATTTTTCTTAATATAATTTATAAAGCAGGAGCTTTAATTTTTTCCTTTAGTTTTTCCACTGCCGAATCTGATCCAAATATTATTAATTGATCCTTTGCTTTTAAAACTGTTTCAGGTCTAGGAATTATTAGATGCTGTTCCCTAAGAATACCTGCAATTTCCCAATTTCTTTCTTCTGTATTTAAACAAAATTCTTCAATCCTTGTTCCAACACAAGGATTTTCTTCACTTAAAAATCCAATAAAAAGTTTTTTATTGTCAGGCATATCCAGAGGTATACCTGATTTTAATAATGAAATAAAATTAAGACGTCCAACATTCATATCTTTAAACGAATGCCTTTCGGAAATAAGTCTTACGACTGTCTTTAAATGACCAACCATATGTGCAGGAGAATCAGCAATAGCTTTAACCTGTGCTTCATAAAGGCTTTTATATTTTAAATTTCTGGAAAGTAAGTCCTGAATTAAAAAAGCAAGTATAACAGAAAGAGCCGCAGGAACTAGCAATTTATATCCCCCGGTCATTTCGGTAACCATCAATAAAGTTGCAATGGGAACTCTTGCTGCACTGCCAAAAACAGCCGCCATTCCAACAATTGTGAAGGAAGCGGATGGTTGATGGAAAATTGCCGCCAGGGATCCACCCACCATTGCTCCGACATAAAGAGTGGGGGCAAATACTCCTCCAGATCCGCCAGATGAGACTGTAAAAGCAAAGGCTAAAGTTTTCATAAATATTAAAATTAACATAAGCGAAAATATAAGCTGGCCATGGATTGCCATTTCAATCCAACCATACCCTCCCCCAAGGACTTGTGGATAAGCTAAAGCAATTAATCCAACGCCAACTGCTCCTAATGCTGGTTTAAAGTGTGGTTTAATTGGTATTTTATGGAAAAGATCTCTTATCCCGTAAAAGATAACGGGGATTAATGTTCCCATGATTCCACTTGCAATTCCTAACAAGGTATACCAAAAGTAATCAATCGATTTACTGATATGTATATTGACAGGAATTTGAAAGAGAGGTTTCCAGCCTACAAAAAGTCCGTTTATAGCATAGGCCACAATCGATGCGAGCATAGTATATAATAAAGCTGAAGCTTCAAATTCCATGTCACGATATAAAACTTCGATCGCAAAAATAGCTGTTCCAATCGGTGATCTGAAAATTGCAGACAATCCTGCAGCCATACCGATTAAAATAAGGGTTCTCCTATAATTGTCCGGTTTTTTCATAATCGAAGCATAAATGGAACCAATCCCTGCACTAAATAATGCAGTAGGTCCTTCCTTACCTGCAGACCCGCCTGTTCCAATTGTAATGGCAGAAGCCAGAATTTTGATCGGAGTTACCCGTTTTCGAATCTTCCCATCATTTTGATGAAAAGCTTTGACCACGGTGTCTGTTCCATGACCTTCAGCTTCGGGAGCCCACGTAAATACCAATATTCCGGAAATAATTCCACCGATAATTATTATTAAAGGGATGATTAATAACCCATGAGAACCAACTACACCGGATATACTGCTTGTTTCATTAAGAGGTTTAGGAGGGACATAACCTCCGATATATTCCAAAGAATATTTTTGAACAAAATCAAGTAAGAAATTAAATATACGTGCACCTAATGCACCAATAATACCTAAAACAATAGTATCAATAAGAAGAAAAGTTTGCCTTTTCATCAAGCCAGGGACTAAATACAATTTGGATAAAAATTTTTTTGAAATTCTCATCTTATATTAAGCGTTATTTTGGATCTTTTTTATTCAGATACGCATAAACCTTAGAAGGTTATTGTTAAATATTGATGAGCAAATAAATACTCGCAATCAAATAATGCTAGTTACAATCAAAGTGAAATGCAGTTGGATTAGAGAAAATCTTAAGAATGAATTTTTAATAGCCAATCAATCCAATGGTTAAACCAACTATAAAACCATAAACCAAATGAGCTGCCCAATGTGCTATCGCAACTGAAAATCCGGCTTTTTGAAATTCCGGAAGCGGATGGTTTTCTGCCACTGCGGTAACGAGTACAAAACCAACTACCCCTCCATGAATAAAACCTATCAAAATACCGGAACCAGTAATGTTTAAAACTCCATGAACATTAAAAATGATTATAACATATGTATACAAAAAAGCAAAGATAATACCTGATATAATATGAACTATAATTCCGAAAGAGAAAGCTGATTTAAGAGTTTTCGTAAATAAACTTCCTATCGCTCGAACCATATCAGCATTTGCAATACCCATTTTAGAAATTATTTGCAGGAACAGGGTCATACATACAGTGCCCAATATACCAGCTGTTAATGCTATACCTACAATATTTCCAATAGAAGTATTCATTGTTATCTCCGTTATTTATTTAGAAATACAACCAATTTATTCAAGCAGTATTCTTACTACTTGTATACCTTCTTTCACTTCAATATCAATTATTTTGGGCTCTAAGTTCTTAGGAATTATACTTATTCTCCCTCCCTTTTCAAGATAAGCTTCTTTAACATTCTTCACATCAGTTAGCTTGCCATCTAAACGCAGGTGCATCATAAAATCATTTTTGCTTATTTGATTTCTTCTCATTTGTTCCTGCAGAATTTTTCCGTCTTTTACGATTAAATTTGATTTACCTTTTACAATGGAGCCAATCTTTTCAGAGTAGAGGGATAAGATTGCAAAAACCCAATGCAATCCTACCAATATTACCATTGCCGCAACAGTTGGGAATAGTTTTGCAGTACCATTAATTGCACGGCTTATAACCGAACCGATAATTATTCCAAGAACAATATCAAAAGCTGCGCTCTTTCCCAGAAATCTTTTATCACCAAAACGAAGAATTATTAATGCTATTAAATACAAAACTATAGCTAATATACTTGTTCGAATAATTTCGGAAGATAATCCCAGTTCAGGAAATAATAAAATAAACTTATTCATCTTATTAGACCTTTATTATATATTTTAATTATTGAAATTTTAATTTTTCATTAATTAATAGTTGCAAGAAAATAAATCACAGTTTGCTGGACAAATCTATTTTTTCAATTAGACCTGATTTTTTTTCTGATTACATTAATTAATCCGCCAGATAAAACAACTTCGGTTTGTCTTTTTGTCATCGAATGTTCAACTTCAAAGCTCAAATTTTTTGTTTTGTTCATTACTTCAAACCTTTTCTTATCATGAAGTATGTTTAGTTTAGAGATTGAAAGCATATCTCCCTGTTCAATACTTTCAAAATCATTTTTATTTGCAAATGTCAGGGGCAGAATTCCAAAATTTATTAAATTCTGCCAGTGGATTCTTGCAAAACTTTTAGCTATAACAACCTTAAGACCTAAAAATCGAGGTGCAATTGCAGCATGTTCCCTGCTTGATCCCTGTCCATAATTTTCTCCGCTCACAATAAAAAAGCCATTTTCTTTATATTTGATTGCTCTATCATAAAAGTCTTTTTCCACCTGGCTAAATACAAATTTGCTGATTTCAGGGATGTTACTTCTAAATGGTAAGACTTTTGCACCGGCGGGCATTATTTCATCGGTTGAAATATTATCTCCAACCTTTAGAATAACAGGAATTTCAACAGTATTCGGCAAAGGATCAAAATTTGGCAAAGCAGCTATATTAGGGCCTTTAACTAATGTTACATCTTTTCCATCTTCCAAAGGTTTAACTAACATTTCAGTATTTAGAATAATTTTATCCGGCTCTTTAAATAAAGGGTATTTCATATTAATATTACGCGGATCCGTAATTTTACCTGTTAAAGCTGAAGCCGCAGCAGTTTCGGGGCTACATAAATAAACCTGATCCTCTTTTGTTCCGGACCTTCCTGGGAAATTCCTGGGAACAGTTCTTAAACTAATTTTTCCCGTTGCCGGAGCCTGCCCCATCCCGATGCATCCGTTGCATCCCGCCTGGTGTATTCTTGCTCCAGAATGTACAAGCTTCTGCAATAGACCAAGTGAAATCAAATTTTCAAGAATTTGACGGGATGTCGGATTTATATCAAAAGATACTTGATCATTAACTTGTTGACCTTCAACTATTAAAGCCGAGACGGCAAAATCTCTTAACCCGGGGTTAGCTGAAGAACCTATATATGCCTGGTAAATTTTCTTTCCTTCTACTTCTTTAACCGGTACAACTTTGCCTGGACTGCTAGGCAGAGCTATTAATGGTTCAAGTTCTGAAAGATTTATCTTTTCATATTCATCATATTCAGCATTCTTATCAGCAAAGATTTTTTTCCAATCAGATTCGCGGCCTTGTTTCCTTAAAAAATTTTCTACCATCTCATCAGAAGGAAAAACGGAAGTGGTAGCACCAAGTTCAGCACCCATGTTAGCAATAACATGCCTATCCATAGCAGAAAGATTTTTTAAACCAGGACCATAATACTCTATAATCTTTCCAACTCCCCCATTAACGTTATGTCTTCGCAGCATCTCTAAAATAATATCTTTTGCACTGACCCAATCAGGAAGTTTGCCGCTTAGTTCAACCCCCCATATCTTCGGCATTTTTACATAGAACGGTTCACCAGCTATAGCTAAAGCAACTTCAAGACCTCCTGCCCCAATTGCAAGCATTCCTAAAGAACCCGCTGCCGGTGTATGACTATCCGAACCCAACAATGTTTTACCCGGCACACCAAATCTTTCCATATGTACAGGGTGACTTACTCCGTTCCCGGGTCTGCTGTACCAGATCCCAAATTTTTGACATGCACTTCTTAAAAAAAGATGATCATCTGCATTCTTATAGTCTTCCTGGATTAAATTATGATCAACATATTGAGCAGATAATTCGGTTTTAGCTCTATCCAAGCCCATTGCTTCCAGTTCAAGCATAACCAAAGTTCCTGTTGCATCCTGAGTTAAGGTCTGGTCGATCTTTAATCCAATCTCTTCGCCCGGATGCATATTACCGGACATTAGATGAGTTTCGATAAGTTTTTGGGTTACATTTTTACCCATAAAATCTCCATTGAATTGCAGTTTTAAGAACTATTTAATTATTATAATAAAAAAAAATATTGAAAGTTGATGTATCAGAAGTTATAAGTAGTTCTTGCAGTAATTTGTAGTAAATTGAGAGGAAAACAAGTAAGGTGCTAAGTTAATGTTAGCACCTTTCTTTAATTATATTAAAGATTAATTAGATGTTTCAAGTGTATAAGCACCGCTCATAATTTTCCATTTACCATCCTCTTTAACCAACGTTAAATATCCATGTTGTTTCATCCTTGCATCTTTAACTTCAATTTTAGCCATTGCAGTATTATCATTAACATCAACAGAATTTATATCCAATTGCCTTTCCCAACCTCCTGTTTGTCCTTTTTTCACTCTTTCAAGGAATTGATCATTAGTCATTTGTAATGATTTATTTGTAATTGCATTAAAACTGAAGTAATTACCAGCTGGATATAATACTTTTTCCAGCATATCAACATTTCTGTTATCTGTCCCTTTTACGTAATCCTGGATAACTTGTTTTACAGCTTCAACATCGGCAGGATTATTTGGTTCCATAGCATAAGCTGCGGGCAACAATAAAAACATCGTTAGACCTAGTATTAGATTGACAATCTTCATATTACAACCTCTTAATTAATATTATTAAAAATAGTGACTTGTTTCAAAAAACAATTGACTTTAAAATAAATATTCTAATTATCTGATAGTGGAAATTATTAATAACGGTTATAGAATTACATAAGTGGTTTATATAAGAGTTAGATTGCATAATTCTGAGGATAAAATTCCTCTTAATCACTATGTGATTTTAGTCCTAGTTTATCATTTTTTTGAATTATGATAATCCAAATTATTCCAGAACTATTTAAATTTTGAAATATCTTAGTTTTAGATTTTTGATCTTTTAAATAGTATATGAAAAAACTAAAAATCACTTTAATTATAACGATGAGCTTAGGCTTCATTTCTCTGGCAATCTTAATATTGGATTATGTCTTTTTTAAAGATGTTGCTATCGGAAATGGAAATATTGACTTTGAGCTGAAATTTATAAACTATAGTTTCTTTGTTTTTTTGATTTTTTTTGTTTCTATATTTTTAACAATATTTCAAACTCTTTATTTCTTAAATAAAAAAATTTCAAGGTTATATTAGATTCTCTTTGTAATATATTTCTTTATAATGAATCTCAGAATTTCAGTATCCTGAAACAAAATACAAAACAGTAAGAAAGGAAATAAAACAATGAGTGCAAAACAAATTTTATTCCTGGTCGGTGATTTTGCTGAAGATTATGAAACAATGGTTCCGTTTCAAGCACTGCAGATGGTTGGACATACCGTGCATGCTGTTTGTCCCGATAAAAAAGCCGGCAGTAAAATTAAAACAGCAATCCATGATTTTGAAGGTGATCAAACATATTCTGAAAAGCAGGGACATTATTTTACTTTAAACGCATCTTTTGATGAAATAAATGAGAATACTTACGATGCATTAATGATTACCGGTGGAAGAGCACCTGAATATTTAAGGCTGAATCCAAGAGTAATAAAAATAGTCCAGCATTTTTCAAATTCCGGTAAACCAATAGCTGCAATCTGCCATGGTCCTCAAATATTAGCAGCCGCAAATGTTATAAAAGGGAAACGTGTTTCATCTTATCCTGCCTGTTCAGCAGAAGTAAAGTTAGCAGGAGCTGAATATACAGATATACCAATTGATGGAGCAACGGTCGACGGAAATCTTGTAACGGCGCCCGCTTGGCCTGCTCATCAAAAATGGCTGGCGGAATTCCTAAAAGTATTAGGGACAAAAATTGTCTTGTAAAAAGAATAATCCAAATATTTAATTATTCATTTATACCGGATAGAATTAAAATTAACAGCTTTATTTTGAAAAGAATGAATATATTAAAATCTTTCATCCGATATAATAGATTATAAACCTTTCATAATTTATAATGTTTCATTTTTTATATAAAAACTATTCAATCATTTTAACCAAACCGCCCCATCGGCCATCGATTTTAAAACCAAATTTTTCAAAAAAGGTATTTAAATAGAAATATGTTATTAATGTTTTAACACCATCAGCGCGGAGCCTTTTATAAAAATCTTCTAATAATTTTCGGCTCAAATCTTTCTTCCTGTAAGGTCTTGCTATAGCAATCCCTTCTAGCTTAGCAATGTTCATATACTGAATTCTATAGCATAATCCGCCTACTACAGCTTCTTCATCTTCATCATCAGTTATTATTAAGTATTTTAAACCGGGATCTATTTTTATCGGATAATTATCGAGTATAAATATTTTATGAAGATTCGCTATTTCAAATGCCGAAAGTGGTTTTCTGATAGTATAGTTCAACCCGAAAGAACCGGTAATTTTTGTTTTTAGTACAATTTCTTTTTCTTCCGCTTCTTCTCCGGCAATCAATTCGAAATTTTGATTAATTGACGGATAAATTAAATTATTTAATACTCTTTTATCAATTTCATCGTTCATTGCTTCCTGAAGTTCTGCAAGCTCAACTCTACTTGATGCCGGTTCATCAGGATATTTGTACAGCGAGTTGATCAATTTTGTAAATAGCAGCCAGACTTCCCTTGTAGAATCTGCGAAATAAGTTTTATTGTAAAAAATATATTTATTGATTTCCGGGTATTTATCAATGCGGTATAGTGAATATAAGTTATTTACAAAATTTTCTTTCGCTCCTTTAGTTGGGGAATCACTTCCATCAATCCAGTCAGAATAATTTTTTATTGCACTTAATATATAAGAATTAATATATGGGAGAATCATTGATCCCTTTGAAATAATGATCAAGCTCATTTGAAACCTGCTCTTTTATTCCACTTGACTTTTTTCTTAAGAAATTTTGAAAAATATCATTCAGTTTAATTAATCCTTCATCTCTTCCCAAAGCTTCAAGGCAGGCATCAAACAGCCAGCTGATTTTTATTGTATCTTTTGATGATGGATAATGTGCATAAGTCTGCAAATAAAAATTATTATACAAACGAAGAATAAACTCTTCAAAATTTGTAAAGTGATACCATCCGGCTATTGAAAAAATAAGTGAGCCTTTTTTAAAATGTGACTCAGGAACCGCGGCATTCGAGGGAGAAAAATTGCCCGGCATAACCTTAAAATCACTATTTTTTAAAACCTTAAAATAAGCTGCCATTCCCCTTATAAAAAGTAATTTTAATTCAAATTCGTAATTCTTTTTCTCCATCAAAGAATGAGATGAATTAAGCATTCTTATTCTTTCCCATACAGATAAATCATTAACAAATTCAAAAGAAACTACACCCATCTTAGAACGGAAATTTCCGAATTTTGGAAGTACTGAAACCCCATCAGATGTACTTGAAATCTTGATCATTAAATAAATTGTTTCCAATACTTCTTTCCTGGTTATGTCAGGTTTAATTAAAATTACAAAATCATAATGTTTATAATTAATCGTATTGATACTTACCCTGTAAAGATATCTGCCGGCAGAAGCTGATATTGTTGAAATAAATATTCCATCCCGGCTTACATTTTTTAAATCAAAATGACGCTGGTTGAATATCAGCATGAATGCTTCTTTTAAAAATGTTGAACGGAAAAATATTTTCTGAATTCTTTTCTTTTCGTCATTTAAGATAGTATCTTGGAAAATAATTTTTTCCTTCCAATTTTGTACTGATTCTTCATATTGGCTCAAACTAAATCTGGCTTCAAACCATTTTGCTAATTTTTTGAATAATTCCTGTGCATATTGTGATAGTACAGGTTCTTCTTTATAAAGGATCCAGATAATAAGTTCTTCTCTAACAGCACTATAAGCTGTAGGGTTTTTGTGTACAAAATAAACTAAAAGATCAAATACTTTTTTGAATTGTTCCCTTGTATTTTGATTTGCAGGCCAGGTTAACCCTTTCCTGTAAGCAATCAGGCGTTTTCTAAAGGCATTAAGATTGAAGCCCTCAATGTTATCCTGAAATATATTTTCAATAACTTTTTTATTAAGAAAAGGTAAACCCGAATTAATAAAAGCCGGCAAATACCTGTTGTAATCGATATCCGGTTGAGTAAAAAGAAGAATTTTATAAGCCCTGCTTCTGACATTAAAATTTGGATGTGTAGAAAGTGCTTCCAATCTCCTATAAATTAAGTTTTTTATTTTGTGTTCGCCGGTTTCAAGAAGATTTTCTATTTTATCTAAAGAGCTAAGAATTTCGTTTTCATTACCATAAAGAGAAGTAATAATTAGACGATTTATTTCCTTTAGTCTGGGAGGGAGTTTATCATTATGCAAAAATTGAGATAAATTAATTTTTTATTAATAGTATTTATAAATATCTGGGAAGATATTCCTTGAAAATCAGCATCCCATTCTTCTTTGCAATGAAAGAATTCCATTAACTCATAATTGCCGAGCCAAAGAATAGGCTGGAGAATGAAAACAGCAAGATCAATTTCATTTTTTCTGATAACATAATCAAAATTTCCTATCCGGATTCTATTGGTATTAATTTTCTTTATTGTCAGCCTGGATCCATTTTCTTTATTTTTAATAAAATTGGGTGAGCAGCTTAATATCATTTTCGGTTATACCAATGTCTTTAAGAGCCCAAATGGGAAGTAATATTCTTAATTCAAAGCAACTAAATTCAATGTTAACTTTTGTATAAAGATCATTAATGATATCTTTAAAATTATTCTCAATAATTTTTCTTTTAAAGGTTCCTTTTGAAGTTAATTCTCCTTTTTGTTCATCAAAATTTCTGTTGAGAATTACAAATTTTACAATTCTTTCAAAGGGACTTAATGTTCTGTTTACTTCCGATATAAGAGTACCGAAATAACTTTTCAGTTTCTGTTGAGATTCTGCTTTTTGGATAAAAGGCTCGTTAAAATCAGGAACAATTAGAAGTGAATTATACGGTTTTCCATCTCCGACAAGAAAAGCTCTTTTTAAACCGGGAATATTTTCAAATTTTTTTTCAATAAAAGCAGGAGCAATTGTCTGCCCTTTACTGTTTTTATAAATATCTTTTATTCTGTCAATAATAAAGAGAAAACCGTTTTGATCTTGAGTAAATAAATCACCTGTATTCATCCAGTACTCTCCCGAATGCAGTTCACTCAAATCATCATAATATTTTGCAATATAAGGACCCGCGACCTGGAGCTCTCCTTCATCACTAAATCTCAATTTAATTCCAGGCAAAGGTATACCAACTGAATCTTTAATATACTCACCGGCAGGTGTCATACTAATACCTCCGGTACCTTCTGTCATTCCGAATCCGCTGCATAAAGCCACTGAATTGGAATTAAAAAATCGGAATACTTTTGGTTCAAGGTATCCTGCAGCTGAAATTCCCCATTTTAAATTGCCCCCGGTTAGTTCTCTTAATATAATTTGCTTATTAATTCTTTCAATAGAATTCTCTTTTTTTTCATTTATATAATCATAAATCTGCTTCCATCTAAGCGGTATACTAACAAGACCAGTAGGTTTAATTTTTCGCATTAATTGTATTAAAGAATCTACATCGCTCTTCCCTGCAAATACATAATTTCCTCCCCAATAAATCATTCCCATCATTTCAAAAAATCGTCCGAAAGTGTGAAAAAGAGGGAGATAACTTAAAAGGACTTCGTTCTCTCCTACTTCAGGTAATACGGCTCCCCTCGCATATCTTTTTGTAATTAAATTATAGTTGGTAAAAGCCACTCCCTTGGGTGTCCCGGTACTCCCTGAAGTAAACATTACCGTTGAAATATCATATAAATTGAAACGTTTCCGTTCTTCTAAAATGTTTTGAATTTCTTTATCATTTACTGATGTCAGAAAATTTTCAAATTTATGAACTTCTTCATTTTTATTATCAGAAGATGAAGGGCTCTCTATTGATAAAATGGTAAAGTTAAGATTAATTTTTTGACGAACATTTTTTAATAATTCTATTCTTGAAGGAGTATCGGTTATTACGATATTGAATTTCAGCAAATCGAATATATAACAAAGATTATCAAGGCCGAAATGAATGTTTAAAGGTGAAATAAAAATATCATAGGCAAGACAAGCAATGTCGCATATTGCTCCTTCGATACAGTTATCAAGATAAAGAGCAACTGTGGGTTTATGATTTGCATACTTAATTAAAGAAGAAGCAATTCTTGAAATTTTATCAAAAACTAATTTGTAACTGTAATCATTCCTTATGTTACCTTCTAATGTTGAGAATAATGATTTTTCAGGATGGAGATGGACACGTTGTTTTATCATATCAAGAAAAGAATAACCTGATATTGCAATTGCCTTAAATGATGCTTCAGCCCATCTATAGCGCTTTTCTTTATCTTTTAAATTCTGAAGAAAAAAAGGGGATTTGGTAAAGTTAAGATATTTGTACCAAACATTTTTTGAGATTGCAGGTACATTGTTTTTGAGCATTTCTTCGGCAAAGACCAGCAATTCATCAGAGTTATACTGCTCACCTTTAATTAGTGCTTTCTCAAAATCATTGAGTTTACTTTCAAATTCTTCTTCGATATTTTTTTTCATTCTTAATTCTCCCCTACAAAAATACGAAAAAGAAATAAACCGGTTAAACTATTATTTTATCCCGAATATGGAGAACAATATTTATAACCAATAATTATAAAAAAATCATTTATGCAATAATATTTCGCCATTTCAGAAGTTAAGATGTCTTATCAATATGAGACAAAATATTATATCAAAAAATTTATTTTTGCCAAAAATTACCACAATTTTAAATAGGAACAGAAATTGCTAATACTATATCAACAGTGTTTAATAAAATTATTTCAATATTTATTTTAAGAGGATTAGCAATGGAAGATTTCGAAAAAATTATAGAAAATGATGTAGTTATTGAAACTATAAACCTTGTGCGGTCTACATACAAAGAAGCGGGCGAATTAAAGAAAATTCTTGAAGATGAAATTGAGAAAGGTTATCAAAAAATAATTATTGATTTAAGCGAATGTGATTTTATTGATTCGACTTTTTTAGGTGTTCTTGTATATAGCCTTAAGAAAATTGCTTCAATCGGAGGAGAAATAAAAATAGTAAAATCTGATTCTATCCTAAAAACTTTAATGGCAAGGCTTGGTACTTTAGATATTTTCAATATTTATGATACAATTGAAGAAGCTGTGCAAAGTTTTGAATATAATGAAATTTCAAATCACTATATTAGCAGAAGTTATAAATATTAATCAGGATAAAAAAATTAGTTAGAAAACCGTTTTAGTTCAGCTGAACTTCTTTTATGTTCTATTTAACTTTAATTTAATAGTTTATTGTTCTTCTCAAATTTAATTTATTATTTTGATATTTAATTTTATGTGGCTCCCCGAAACTCCTTTATTAGCAATTCCATAATGATTTAATATACTTATTCTTTAAAATTTTACTCAGGTTTAATTTTTTAAACAAATTGTTGATATATATCAAAGAGGGTAAATTTTATTATAAATAAGTTAGAATATTATCATTGATATTTTTTGCTAAGTATGGGAAAAATTAATGTTCTATAGGATAATATTCTCCATTCTGACGATAATTATAATCAGTACATCCTTAAACTTTTCACAAACAAATTTACCGACTGATTCTTTATTACTTGAAGCATCTCTAGAAAATTGTGTAGAATTTGCACTAAAAAATCAACCTTTGATTAAGCAGTCGCTAATTGATGAAAGGATAACAAACCAAGAAATAAAAAGTAAACTTGCAGACTGGTTTCCGCAATTAAATTTTAATTTTAATTTTCAACATAATTATCAACTTCAGACCTCCGTTATTCAAGGTAACGCTGTTCATTTCGGTGTAATAAATACTTCAAGTGCAGAGTTATCATTAAATCAGACAATATTTGATAGAGATGTTCTTTTGGCCAGTTCCTCAGCAGGAGATGTTCGGAAGGAGGCAGAACAATCAACAGCAGAAAACAAAATAAATGTGGTTGTTAATGTAAGTAAAGCTTTTTACGCTGCATTGCTCTCACAAAATCAAATTGACATTACAAATGAAGATATAACACGCTTGACACAAAGCGAAAAGGATGCTTATAACCAGTATAAAAGCGGAATTGTTGATAAAACGGATTATATGAGAGCAACTGTTGCATTAAATAATGCAAAAGCGGAACAAAAACAAGATGAAGAAATGCTTAAGGCCAGCTATGCCTACTTAAAAGAAGAAATGGGTTATCCTATTAGTGGAAATCTGAAGTTGAATTATGATACAGCAAAAATGGAGCAAGATATTTTTATTGATACTAACAAAACAATTGATTTCGATAACAGGATTGAATTCCAGCTTCTTAAAACTCAAAAACGTTTACAAGAAGCTAATCTTGATTATTATGAATGGAGCTTCATCCCTTCTTTATCTGCATTCGGTGAATATAATCTCAATTTTTTTAATGATGAATTATCGAAACTTTACAAACAGAATTATCCAACTTCATATATTGGACTTAAATTATCATTCCCGATTTTTGAAGGTGGGAAAAGGTTCCAGGAAATTGAGCAGGCAAAATTGGAACTTGAACGCTATGATTATGATTTTCAATCATTAAAAAACTCTGTGAATACTCAATATATACAAGCATTATCTAGTTATAAAAGCAATTTAGAAAATTTTGTTACACAGAAAAAAAATCTAAGTTTTGCAAAAGAAGTATATAATACAATAGAACTTCAATACAAATCGGGTATTAAAGCTTATTTAGATGTAATTACTGCAGAAACTGATTTAAGGACAACACAGGTAAATTATATCAATGCGCTCTACCAGGTATTAAGCAGTAAGTTAGATTTACAAAAAGCTTTAGGTTCAATAAAATATTAAGAGAATGCCATATGAAGAGCATATATTCAATAATCCTCACAACTTTTATTTCCTTCTTTATTATTTCTTGCGGGGAGAATAAAAATAATAGTCCTCAATTCCCTCCAACACAAGTTGTTACATATACAGTGAAAAAGGGGCAGGCTTCCTATTACAACGAATATCCTGCTTCTGTAGTAGCATTAAATCAGGTTGAACTTAGACCGGAAGTATCCGGTT
This sequence comes from uncultured Bacteroidota bacterium, assembly GCA_963782475.1. GTDB lineage: Bacteria > Bacteroidota > Ignavibacteria > Ignavibacteriales > Ignavibacteriaceae > CAVQBP01. Next base: position 437,129 of record CAWAJW010000015.1, on the reverse strand, counting down.
ATTTAACAGATATTTATTTTGAAGATGGTCAGCATGTAACTAAGGGAATGAAATTATATGCAATCGATCAGCAGCAATATAAAGCCGCATATGATGTTGCAAAGGCAAACCTAAATAGAGCCGAACAGGATTATAACAGGTACAAAGAATTAGCAAAGAATAATGCAATTGCCACTCAGGTTTTAGAACATTCCCTGGCAGATTTAAAAGCGGCGGAAAGCAATTTAAACGAAGTTGAAACTAATTTGCGCAACTCAATAATTTATGCTCCATTTGATGGTACAATAGGGATTTCGCAGGTAAAACTAGGTTCTGCTGTTACGGCTGGGCAAACATTAATGAATACCATTTCATCCGATAGTCCTATGGCGGTTGATTTTTCTGTTGATGAGAAAGAAATAAATAAGTTTAATAATTTTTTACACAAGAAGTTTAATCCAAAAGATTCAATATTTACAATTGTTCTCCCTGACGGAACAATTTATCCTTTTCCCGGTCATCTGATATTATTAGATCGTGCTGTCGATCCTCAAACAGCAACTATAACTGCGAGATTGGAATTTCCTAATAAAAATAATTTATTAAGGCCGGGTCTTACATGCACTGTTAGGGTTTTAAATACAACTTCCCCAGGAAGCGTTATTATTCCATTTAAAGCAGTAGTGGTTCAAATGGGAGAATATTTTGTTTTTGTTATTAATGGGAAAAAAGTATCACAGCAAAGAATTGAAACAGGAAGATCAATTAAAGATATGATAATAGTAACGAATGGTTTAAAACCGGGAGAACAAATTGTTACTGAAGGTGTTCAAAAATTAAGAGATAATTCACCGGTTGTTGTAGCAAATTCTGGGAAAAATTATTCTTCAGAAAAGACTACAGAATAATACAGAAATAGAATAGAAATGATTGCAAATACTTTTATTAAAAGACCTATAACAGCCATAGTAATATCAATAGTGATTGTATTAATTGGTGTGTTAGCTATTTTTAATTTACCAGTTGGACAATATCCTGATATTACTCCGCCATCGGTTAGCATATCTGCATCTTTTACAGGCGCAGATGCTACAACTGTTGAACAAACTGTTACTACTCCTATCGAAACACAGGTAAACGGTACTCCGGGTATGGACTATATAACCAGTAACAGTACAAGCAGCGGTCAGTCTTCAATAAGTGTTGTTCTCGATCAAGGAACTGACCCTGATGTTGCAACTATGGATATCCAAAACCGTGTAGGAATTGCAACTCCCCAATTACCCGATTTAGTTAAAAGGCTCGGTGTTATAACTAGGAAACGTACTTCAAGCATATTGATGATTGTTGCTATTTACTCTCCTCATCACACTCATGACATAAGTTTTCTTGACAACTATACAAATATTTTTGTTAAGGATGCATTATTGCGGGTTAACGGTGTTGGAGATATCTTCGTTCGTGCAGATGATTTTAGTATGCGAATATGGCTTGACCCGGATAAATTAGCACAGCTTGGATTAACTACCTCTGATGTTACAAATGCACTTTCTGAACAAAACCTTCAAGTTGCAGCGGGTACTGTCGGTGCTCCTCCACAAAATAGTAATCAGACTTTTGAATATACTGTGTTTACAAACAGCAAGTTAAATTCTATAGAAGAATTTGGAAATATAATTGTAAGAGTAAATCCGCAGGATGGCTCTGAGGTACATTTAAAAGATGTAGCAACTGTTCAGCTTGGTAAAGCAAATTATGCAAGCAACTCATATATTGATGGTGAAAGGTCTTCATTCTTATTGATATTTCAGGCGCCAGGTAGTAATGCACTGGCGGTTGCCCAGGGTGTTTATAATAAAATGAAAGATATTAAAAATTCTTTTCCGGAAGATGTCAATTACGGGGTACCATTCGAAGCGGTTTCAGTTGTCCAAGAATCTATTAATGAAGTTGTAGTTACTTTGCTTGAAGCATTAGGACTTGTTGTATTAGTTGTTTTTCTTTTTCTTCAGAATTGGCGTGCAACAATAATACCTATTTTGGCTATACCTGTTTCTATAATTGGAACCTACGCTGTTTTCCTCCCCCTGGGTTTTACAATTAATACACTCACAATGTTCGGATTTGTTTTAGCAATAGGAATTGTTGTTGATGATGCCATAATTGTTGTTGAAGCAGTTCAGCATCATATAGATGAAGAAAAACTTTCTCCAATTGAAGCAACCAAGACAGCAATGAATGATATATCAGGACCTGTAATAGCCATTGCATTAATATTAGCATCAGTATTTATTCCAGTCGGTTTTATACCTGGTATTGTTGGAAAATTGTATCAGCAATTTGCCATAACTATTGCAGTTTCAGTGCTTATTTCAGCTTTTGTTGCATTATCATTAACACCGGCATTATGTTCGCTCATTCTTCGTCCTACAAATTTTAATAGAACTTCAAAGGGGTTTAACAAGTTATTTTTTAAGTTTAATGAATGGTTTAAGAGAACCACAAATAATTATTCGGAAGGGGTAAGAAAAGTTATTAATGTTGCCCCCTATTTCATTATAGTATTAATTCTTGTATATGCAGGTACAATTCTGCTATTTATGAACAAGCCTACTTCTTTTATTCCAAGTGAAGATGAAGGAAGATTATATATTACTTACGAGTTGCCTGAAGCTGCATCAACTACCCGGTCTATTAGATGTATTGAAAGAAATGATGGCTATACTGGAAAAAACGCCAGGCATTGGCCATTTTGCAGCTATTAATGGGTTAAATGTTGTAACATTTGCAAGTAAATCTAACAGCGGAACAATTTTTACACAGCTTAAACCTTGGGATGAACGAACCAGTAAAGCATTGCAGCTAAATTCAATAATGGCAACTCTCAGGAGAAAATTTTCTGTTATTAAAAGTGCAAATGTATTAGTTATATCTCCTCCATCCATTCCCGGGTTAGGAAGGACTGGTGGTTTTAGCTTTGAGCTTGAACAGCAGGAAAGCACAAATAATATTCAGCAATTTGCTCAGGTTGTTCAAGATTTTGTAATAGCGGCCAATAAACGACCTGAGCTTTCAAATGTTTTCTCCTTCTTTACTGCAAGTACACCTTCATACCAGCTGCACGTGGATAGAGAAAAATGCGCTAAACTTGGTGTTTCTTTAGCCGATGTATTTAGTACTATACAAACCCTTCTAGGCAGCAGTTATATAAACGATTTTACAATATACGGCAGAGATTTCCATGTTGTTGCACAGGCAGATACAAATTATCGTTCAACAATTCATGATCTATCAAAATATTATGTTAAAAATATATCCGGGAAAATGATTCCTTTAAGTACAATAACAACTTATACTATTGCTGAGAGTGCACCATTAATATCTCATTACAACCTATTCCGTTCCACTGAAATTAATGGAGGTGCAGCCCCGGGGTACAGCAGCGGTCAAGCAATAGAGGCACTCAGAGAAGTCGCGGCACAAGTTTTACCTGCAGGTTATGGCTATGAGTTTTCCGGATTGAGCTCGGAGGAAATAAAATCAGGCAACAGTACATTCATGATCTTTGGATTGTCTCTTTTGTTTGTATTTTTATTTTTATCAGCCTTGTATGAAAGTTGGTCAGTACCATTTGCAGTTTTATTTGCAGTTCCCATCGCTGCCTTTGGTGCAATTTTAGCTCTGATATTACAACCGCATTTAAGTGATAATGTTTATGCGCAAATTGGGCTTGTTGCACTTATCGGGTTAGCAGCAAAGAATGCAATTCTTATCGTTGAATTTGCAAAAACAAGAGTAGATAGTGGTATACCGCTACTTACTGCAACTCTCAATGCAGTAAAGCTTCGTTTAAGACCTATCCTAATGACATCAATGGCCTTCATCTTCGGTGTATCTCCTTTAATATTTGCATCAGGTGCAGGTGCTCAGGCCAGACAAACAATTGGATGGACAGTAATTGGCGGAATGCTTGCTGCAACATTGCTTGCCATCTTTATTGTACCCGTCCTTTTTGTAACTATTACCAAAATTGCTTACGGTAGAAAGAAATTGGAAGATTTGGAAAGAAACGGAATTCAGGAAGATATCCAACCTGATTCTAATTAATGGTTAACATATCAATCTATGTTTACCTAAAAACGAACTTCAAAAAAGTTACGTAATTTTTTATATTAAAAGGGAATATTTATGAAAGCTAAACGCACATATATATCAATTTCATTATTAATTATTTTGATTAGTGGGTGCAGTTCTAAAAGAAATGAAAAACCTCCTCAAACGCCTCCGGACAAAGTTACAACTGATTACTTCGGGATCGCTGTATCTGATCCTTACCGTTGGCTTGAAGCGGGAAGCTCAAAAAGGGTAAAACAATGGATCATTGAACAAAATAGTTATGCTGAGAAAACTCTATCCAGTTTTCCTGAGGAAAAGCCGATCGAAAAAAGGATAAAGAAATTAGAAATAACTTCTGTTAATCAATTCTCTCCAAAATTAATAAATAACAAACTCTTTTTTATGCAGTCAACTCCTCCTCAAGAGCAGCCGGTAATTGCTTATAAAATATGGCCGGATGGGAAAACTGAGATATTATTTGATCCTAATAAAAAAGGAAAAAATTTTGCTGTTACAGGATTTTGGCCGTCACCAAAAGGAGATCTTCTGGCTTTTGGATTAGCTAAAGGAGGAAATGAAGCAACTACAATTCATATTCTAAATATAAAATCTGATAAAGATTTACCTGATACTTTAATTAAAGCAGGCGGCGGTGCCACACCTTCTGCCATGGTTTGGGATGCAGATGGAAAAGGTTTAACCTACGTTCGTCTTCCAATGCAGGGAACAGTTGCAGAATCAGAATCGCAATTCTATGCAGCTCTTTATCACCATATGCTTGGCAAATCTCAAAAAGATGATAAATTGGTTTTTGGAAAAGATTTATCAAAAGTCGCGGAATATACTTTTATACCTTCTCAAGATGGAGAAGAGGCAGCAATGTTTGTTCATTTTGGTGATGGAAACCCGGACTATGTTTATTTTAGAAAAAATATTGAAGCATGGAATCAAGTTATTGATACAAGCTCAAATGTCCGTGTTGCTTCCGAAATAAATGCGGGAGCTGCATGGGACAGTGATAATAATTTGCTTGTAATTGAATATAATAATGCACCAAGAGGAAAGCTCATTTCAATTAATAAGAATGGTAAACAAACAATTTTAGTACCACAGGAAGATTGGGCTTTAAATTCGATTGCACCGGTTAAAGGAGGCTTTTTATTAGTTAAAGTAAAAGGCCCTGATTGGAAAATAGATCATTATAATAACCAGGGCAAAATGCTCAGAACAATAAATCTTCCTGAATCTGGCATTGGTATAAAAACTATTGCATCTTCAGCAAAAATGGATCAAGCTGTAATTAGTTACTCCGGCTGGATAATCCCTAATACATGGGCTCAATACAATTCAGAAACCGGCAGATTAAAAACTGTTTTTAAAGTTGAGACAACATCAGATTATTCTAAAGTTAAGTATAGCATTATAGAAGCAGTTTCGAAAGATGGAACAAAAATACCTGTTACTATTATTGCAATGAATAATATTTCACCTAATGGAAAACGTCCAACGATAGTTTATGGTTATGGTGGTTTTGGGATTCCTACAAAGCCTAATTTTATAGGACCCTATTTAGCCTGGTTAGAAAACGGAGGTGTTTTTGCATATGCAAATATCCGGGGGGGCGGTGAATTTGGAGAGGGATGGCATGAAGCAGGCATGCTGGATAAAAAACAGAATGTTTTTGATGATATGTATGCAGCAGCCGAATCAATGGTAAAAAACAATTGGACTGACTCTCAGCATTTAGGAATTATGGGAGGATCAAACGGCGGATTACTGATGGGCGCAGAACTCACACAACATCCGGATGCGTTTAAGGCAGTCGCAAGCTTCGTAGGAATTTATGATATGCTGCGAGCTGAATTATTTCCGAATGGTCAATATAATATAAGTGAATATGGATCATCAGCCGATAAAACCGAATTTAAATGGCTTTACGCTTATTCACCTTATCATAATATTAAAGCTAATACAGCTTACCCGGCAATTTTGCTGGAGACAGGTATTAATGATCCAAGAGTTGCATCATGGCAATCGAGAAAGTTCGCAGCAGCGCTTCAAGCCGCTAATAGTTCTGACAATCCGATTATATTGTTAACAAGGATGAATGAAGGTCATGGAGTTACTGCTTCTTTCAATCAGCGCCTAGGAAATACTACTGCTGCAGTAACATTTTTTGCACATGAATTAGGATTAAATATAAAATAAATTTTAATGAACCTGGTTTCTGTTAAGAGGACCAGGTTTATATAAAAATAATGATTTGGATTATTCTTTAATAAGTCTCAGCATTAAAACATCATGTCCGGGTATTTTTGTTTCTAAAATTTTTCCGGTAGTTCCGGCATTTTTATTTGTCCAAAGGTTTTTTAGATAATATTCAATTTTATCAAATTCAGCAATTTTTCCCGAAATACTATCGGAAATATTTTCATTTTTCCAGTTAAATGAAATATTTTTCGTTAGTCTATTTCTGTTTAAAAAACAAATTGCCCAATCGCCTTTTTCAAGAGGTTTACACCAAATTTCAACACTATCATGGTTAGAATAATTAAATGCTTCAATACCAAGCGAATCCTGGTCTATGGAGATAACATTTTTATTAGTAAGTATATCATTTGTTTCTTTTGACATATTTCTCAAATCATTGCCTGCAATTAAGGGGGCAGCCAGCATACACCACAAAGAGAAATGAGCCCTATCTTCATTATTAGACATTCCATTTCCAACTTCAAGCATATCGGGATCATTCCAATGCCCCGGTCCGGCATATTCTCTTAAACTTTTTTGCATGTCTAGAATTTGCATTACCCCCCATTGTTTCCAAGTCTCATGATCTTCAATGCAGTCAAAGCAAGGATAAATATCACCTGTAGTTCTCCAAAGATGACCGATATTTTTTCCCCATAGCCAGGGTTTATTATTTCCCCATTCACAGATGCTGAAAACAACTGGTCTTCCTGCAGCATAAAGTGCATCCCGCATGGTAGCATAAGCACCTTCAGCATTAAGGTTTTCTGTATTGCACCAATCATATTTGAGATAGTCTATTCCCCACTTTGAATAAGTAATTGCATCTTGGTATTCATGTCCCCTGCTTGCAGGATACCCTCCGCATGTTTTATTACCTGCATCAGAATAAATACCTATTTTTAAACCTTTTGAATGAATATAATCCGCAAGGGCTTTCATACCCGAAGGAAATTTAGTTGAATCAGGATGGATAAACCCTTGGTTATCGCGCCATCCCTGCCAGCAATCATCAATATTAATATATTTGTAGCCAGCATCCTTCATTCCCGAAGAGACCATAGCATCAGCAATCTCCCGGATTATCTTTTCATTTATGTTGCAGCTAAATTTATTCCAGCTGTTCCAACCCATAGGAGGAGTTAATGCGAGACTGTCAAATTTCTGAGCATAAATATTAAATGGTGATAATAAAATAAAGATTAGAAGAATTCTGCCCGGAAATCCGATACATATTTTTCCTGATGCAAATATTTCCATTGAGCTCCTTTAATTAAAAAACATTAAGATGATCAATTACAAGGTTTTATTCTGCTTTATTACTTTATAATGAACATTAGACAAATCTCTAAGTATTTTCGCACTATATTCAGCGGTAATATCTCTCTGCGGTTCAGCGAGCATTTCATAACCCACCATAAACTTCTTTATGCTGGCAGATCTTAAAAGAGGCGGATAAAAATGCATATGAAAATGATATTCTTTATACTCTTTTTTATTAGTTGGAGCTTGGTGTATCCCTGCAGAGTATGGAAAAGAAGTTTCAAAAAGATTATCGTACTTTGTCGTCACAATTTTTAAAATATTGGCAAAATCTTTTTTTTCTTGTTTATTAAGCTGAAGAATATCTTTAAGCTTTCTTTTGGAAATAATTAATATTTCATAAGGCCAGACAGCCCAGTATGGGACTACTGCAACGAAAGAATTATTTTGAAAGACAATTCTTTCATCCAATTTAATTTCCAACTTTAAATAATCACTCAATAAGGTATTTTTATGTTTCTTATAATATTTTTTGAATTGTTTTAATTCCTTGGTTATTTCCAATGGTATGCTTTCTTGAGCCCATATTTGACCATGAGGATGAGGATTACTATTCCCCATTATCGAGCCTTTATTTTCAAATATTTGAACATAGTTAATGAAAGGTAAAGAGCTAAGATTTTGAAATTCACGGCACCAGGTTTCAATAACTTTTTGTATATCGCTTTCTTCCATTTCAGCAAGGGTTAGGTCGTGCCGCGGAGAAAAATTAACTACTCTGCAGATCCCTTTTTCACTTTTAGCAATAAGAAGATTTTTTTTATTGAAGCTAAAGTTCTGCAGCTTCTCTAAAAGAGCAGAAAAATCATTTGTGAAAGTAAATGTACTTTTGTATTGAGGATTAATTTCTCCATTTGCACGTTTGTTACCAGGACATAAATAACAATCGGGTTCATATTTGGAACGCGGAATATTATCTGATTTTGAGACTTCTCCCTGCCATGGACGGTTGGTTCGATGTGGAGAAACTAATATCCAATCACCTGTTAAAATATTTTTCCTCCTGTGAGGAAAATTTAAATTAGACTCTAACATCTTCTTCTACTTCAATAATATTTGTTCCGCCATTTATTTTTGTAATATAGACATTAGGCTTTATTTTGAAATTTTTGCTGTACTTATCGATTACCATTTTACTTATTTGATCAATAGAATCATTTTCAATCAGGTTAATAGTGCAGCCTCCAAACCCTCCTCCCATCATTCTGGCACCATAAACATTAGGATCCTCCCGAACCAGATCAACTAAAAAATCCAGTTCTTTGCAGCTTACATCATAATCTTTACTCAATCCTTCATGGGTTTGGTACATAAGAGAACCAAATGTTTTTAAATCACGCTTATTCAAAACTTCGCATGCTTTTAGCAGCCTGTCATTTTCCTCAATAACAAATTTGCATCTTTTGTAAATAACAGGATTTAATTTCGTTTTGAATAGATTCAATTGTTCTAATGAAACATCGCGCAGACTTGTAACTCCAGGATATTCTTCTGCTATAATCTTAATTCCATCATTGCATTCCTGTCTTCTCTGGTTATATTCGGAAGATGCAAGTGAATGTGAAACATTTGTATCGAACAAAACAATAGAAATATTATTATAATCAAACGGGAAATAGTCCATTTCAAGAGAACGGCAGTCAATCCGAAGTACATGTCCGCTTTTACCGAAAATATTTATAAACTGATCCATAATTCCGCATTTAACACCTACAAATTCATTTTCAGCTTTTTGTGCAATTTTAACAAGAGAAAGATTATCAATTCCTAATTCAAAAATATAATTTAATGCAAAAGCTAGACCTGCTTCTAAAGCTGCAGATGATGATAAGCCTGCACCAATTGGTATATTTCCTCCAAAAACGCAATTAAAACCTTTTAAGATGTATCCTTCTTTTTTTAACTGATCAAGAACACCTAACAAATAATTAGGCCAATGCTTATCAGACCGACTGATATTTTCTAACGAAGTTTCATAAAAGTCATTCATATCTAGAGCAAAAATTTTACAATTATTATCATCCCTTGGCGAAATACCTAAATAAATTGCTTTATCAATTGCGGCAGGTAAAACAAAACCCATATTATAATCGGTATGTTCTCCAATTAAATTCACTCTTCCCGGGGAACGGAAAATATATGGTGCCTGATTAAATAATTCGTCAAATTTTACTTTTATTCTTTTAGATAATATCATACCTCTTTTACACCGATTGTTTTCTTGTTTTTAAATACATAAGCCCGCCAAACACAACCATTATACATCCCCACCATATATCGGGATGCGTATTAGCCAAAACTGTTTTTACAGCCGGAGGATTGAATAAATTATATATCCCGCTGAGAATAATAATTCCTCCCATAACCATTAGAATTAAGCCAACAAAAAACCATATAGGTTTCATTTTTATTTCCGACATAAAATTTCCTTTAAAATATTAATTACCAGAATAATAAATCCAAAACAACAAGAACAACAAAAGAGATTATTGCATAAAAAGCCGGGCGTTTAATAAATGGTAAATGACTATCAAGTTTTTCTTCGGTCAAACCTTTTACAAGCCCTACCAGCTCCTCTTTAGGTTTCCTTTTAGTAAATAGACTAATCAATATTGTGACAACTGCACAAATCAGCCAGGCCCACCAGGCTCTCCAGAAGTTTGCGGCCATATCGCTTTGAACACTTGACATGGTAATTATGCTCTGATTAAACCAATTAAACTTAACTGCCAAATACATTGTAAATGATGAAGCCATCCCCGCTACCAATCCCCAAAAGGCTCCATTTGGAGTAATCCACCAGATGAACATACCCAGAAGCATTGTTGCAAACAAAGGAGCGTTTACCCAGGAGAAAATTGCCTGCATATAATCCATAATGCTTGGAAAACTCTTGGCCCAGTATGCAGTTACCAGTGAAATAGCAACTCCAACTACAGTTGAAACACGACCCATCCATAATAAATGTGTATCAGAAGCATTTCTATTTAATACAGATTTATAGATATCATATGTCCATACGGTATTAAACGCACTTATATTTCCAGCCTGTCCGGCCATAAAACCGGCCAGCAAAGCTGTCACTCCTAAACCGACTAATCCTGCCGGATAATATCTCGCTATTAATAAAGGAAGTGCAGAATCATAATTTATATGTCCACCATCATGAATCAGCTTAAATCCGCTATGAGGATCATTTGATAAAACTATTGCAATTAATCCGGCTAGTATAACGATAAAAGGAAGTGCCATCTTAAAGAAAGAAGCAACAATCGGGGTCATCCTGGCTGCACGCAGATTCTTTGCTGAAAAGGCACGTTGAATAACCAAAAAATCAGTAGTCCAATATCCGAATGAAAGTACAAAACCAAGCCCCAAAACAATTCCTGCCCAATTTATAAACATTCCATTTTCTGTAGGATTACCGGATGTTGACCATAAAGTTGTGAATGAGACACTAGAAAATTCATTAATTCGAGTAACAATTTGGTGCCAGCTGCCGATTTCAATAAAACCTAAAATTGAAACTAAAAACAGTCCGAACCAGATCATAAAAAATTGAATTATCTCAGTAAAGATTGCAGACATCAAGCCGCTCATACCAACATAGATTGCAACAGTTATAGCTGAAATCCACATGCTAATATCCCAATGCCACCCCAGAAATGTATGAAGCACAAGTGCCATTGCATATAAATTAATACCTGAAACCAAAAGAGTCATTATCGCAAATGCAATACCATTAAGTACCCTTGTTTTTTCATCAAAGCGAAGTTTTAAATATCCAGGGACCGATTTTATTTTGCTGCTGTAATAGAATGGCATCATGTAAATACCTAGAAAGAGCATGGCCGGAATTGCTCCAATCCAGTAGAAATGTGCAACATACATACCATACTTGAAGGTATTGCCGGTCATTCCAAGAAGCTCAAGGGCTCCAAGATTTGCAGAAAGAAAAGCTAAACCAGCAACCCATGATGAATTTTTTCGCCCGGCCAGGAAGAAATCTTCTTCATTCTTTGTAAATCTTCGAAGATACCAGCCAATGCCCAGAACAAAAGCAAAATAGACTAAGATTATAATCCAATCTATAAAGGATAGTCCGATTGTCTGCATATATTTTCCTGTAAAAAAATTAATGAATATATATGTACAAAATCTATAACAAAAAGGAGTTAAAAATTGTTTTTTATGAATTAAAAATTATTCCATCAAGTTAGAAAATCAAAAGTTAATACGCAATCGTTTGCACTAATGCAAAAAAAATTTCTATGTTGAATTTCTTACGATCAACGTTGTTTCGAGAATAATTGTTTTTTTATAATTCTTAACCTGTTCATTTTCAATCATTTCAATTAAAATTTCTGCAGCTTTCCTTCCCATTTCATATGATGGTTGATCTATTGTTGTTATTGAAGGATCTACAAGACTAGTAATTTTATTATTAGAAAAACCTACGATTGCAATATCTTCAGGGATCTTTAATCCAGCTTCCTTAATTCTCTGGAAGGCGCCAATAGCTACCGGATCGTTCACAGCAAATATTGAATCAGGAATAATCTTTTCATTCAGAAGAGCATCCATTGCATTATAACCATCAGCTTCATGTAAACCGCCAAAACGTATTAATTTATTATTCACAGGAATATTCGCTTTTTTTAACGCATCTTTATATCCCTTCAATCTCTGCTCACATATCTTCAATACCTTAGGACCAGCAAAATGAGCAATATTTTTACGTCCTTTTTCAATCAGATGTGTAACTGCCTTAAAGGCACTTTTGGTATCATCTATTATTACTTTGTTTGCAGAAATATCACTGCATGCTCTATCAAAAAAAACCAGGGGAATGCCCCTGTTCATTATATCATTAAAATGATCTCCATTCTTAGTTGTTTGGGAGATTGAGATGATTAAGCCTGCAACTCTTTGCTGCATCAAAGCATTGGTATTTACAACTTCTCTTTCATAACTTTCATTTGACTGACAAACCAGAATTATATACCCGGAATGATAAGCAACATCTTCAATTCCGCTGATTGCAGATGAAAAGAAATCATGCTCAATCTCGGGAACTATAACACCTATAACATTTGTCTTTTTATTTTTAAGGCTTCTGGCAATGGGATTAGGAAAATAATTAAGTTTTTTTGCAATATTTTTAACTTGAGTTTTAGTTTCAAGTTTTATATCCGGGTGATCATTTAATGCCCGGGATACGGTTGAAGGAGAAATCTTCAGCTTCTTAGCAATATCTATTATAGTTGTATTTTTCAAAAAAAAATCGTTCCCGCAAAGGATTGCAATAATTTAGCACAAAAAATAATATTTTATTTTCCAATTTGGAAATTATTATTTAAAATTAAATAAGTAAAAAAAGTCTCATCATTTATAAGCTTTAAGTATTCGATCGATCATTTCATTCGATTTTTCATTAATTATTTGTCTGCTTGGTTCCGCTTCAAACCATGCCAAAGTCTTTTTAATTCCCTGGCTGAAAGGGATTGTTGCTTTGTAATCCGGGACAAAAGTCTTGATTTTTGTATTATCAAAAATTACACTGTAAGATTTATCACCCAGCAAAGAGCCGGTTAAAGATTTTTCACAATTTACAATAAAATCAGAAGAGATATGAACTATATTAGCTTCAACTCCGGCAGCTTCTGCTACTTCCTGATAAATTTGCTCCCAGGTTAAAATTTCATCTGACGTAATATGAAAAGAATGCCCGGTAGCCTGCTGGTGACCTATCAATCCGACAAAGCCTTTTGCGAAATCTTCTGCATGTGTTATGATCCAAAGTGAAGAACCATCGCCGTGAACAATTATTTCCTTCCCTTTTTTTATTCTATCAATTATCGTGTATTCAGTCCAACCTCCCATGATAAGCGGGATGACTGTATCATAAGTTAATGAAGGGCGCACAATTGTAACAGGAAAATTCTTGCTTTGATATTCATGATTTAATCTTTCCTCGCAAATAATTTTATTTTGAGAGTAATCCCAAAAAGGATTATATAATGGAGTTGATTCGGTAATGATAGGATATGAAGGCGGTTTCTGATATGCTGAAGCAGAGCTAATAAAAATGTACTGCTTGGTTTTATTGCTGAATAAATTGATATCTCTTTCAATCTCATTCACATTAAAAGCAATCCAATCAACTACTGCATCCCATTCATGATCTTTAAGAAGAGGTATAGCTTGATCCAGATTTGAAATATCACAATTAATAATTTTAGCACCGGGGATTTCAACTTTTCTATTTCCGCGATTTAAAAGATACAAATCGATTCCCTTTTGAATGCACAGTCTGCTTACAGAAGTGCTAATATTCCCTGTTCCGCCAATAAATAATACTTTCATTCAATGTTCCTTTCTTAAATAAAGGTAAAAAGCTATTTGAAAAAACCGGTATTTGCAACCTTATGAATACTTTCTTCGAAATCAGCTTCAATATTTTTCCTAATAGTATAGAACTGCAAACCGAGATCTGCGTTGTATTCATAATCATTAAGAAATTTAAAGCCGGGTAATGATATAGCGGCAGTACCCGCTCCTACCAATTTCAGAAAATTCCTTCTAGAATTTTTTAGATTACTCATTTTATTCCCTTTATCGATTAAAAATATCATATCGACAGGCTAATAAGTTAATAGTAATATGATTAAATTAACTCAACTATTTGATTAATTCAATTTGATTTATAAATACTATTTTTTAATTAATATTAACTAAATAAGAAGTAAAAAATTGCTGAATAAATTTTCTCAATCTATTTCAGAGGGAATCCTTTTTACTGATCAGTATGAACTTGTAATGGCACAACTATATTATAAAAATGGTTTGCACGAGACTAAAGTTCAATTTGATCATTTCTTTAGAAACTACCCGGATTATGGAACACATAAAGCAGGTTATTGTGTTAATGCCGGCTTGGAATGGTTATTTGACTGGATGCAGAATTCCTTCTTTACTGAGAAGGAAATAGAAGTATTAAAAAATCAAAAGACAAAAGAGGGGAAAAATTTATTTCACAATGATTTTCTGAAATGGCTGATGGAAAACGGAAACTTTTCAAAAATTACATTAAAGGCAATTTCAGAAGGAAGGATTGTTCACCCGAATGTTCCATTAACAGTCGTTCAAGGTCCGGTTGCTGTCACTCAGATTCTTGAGACAGCTTTATTGAATCAACTGAATTATCAAACTTTGATAGCTACGAAAGCATGCAGAATAAAGGAAGTATCCAGGGACGGACTTTTAATAGATTTTGGTGCAAGAAGAGGACAGGATCGTGGTGCCAATGCAGGCGTTCGCGGAGCGTTAATTGGCGGTGCCGATTTTTCATCGAATGTCGGGATTTCATATCTTTTGGGATTTCCGCCCAAGGGAACTCACGCTCACAGTATGGTGCAGTTATTTTTATCTCTTGGAATGAGTGAATATGAAGCTTTTGAATCATTTGCAGAATTGTATCCTGAAAATTGTATTCTTCTGGTAGATACAATTGATACATTGGAAAGCGGAATTCCAAATGCAATTAGAGTTTTTGAAAATATGAGAAAAAAAGGGCAGAAACCTGTTGCCATCAGATTAGATTCAGGTGACCTTGCATACTTAAGTATCCAGGCTGCCAAAATGCTCAATTCTGCCGGCTTTAAAGAAGTTGGGATTGTCCTTTCAAACGAACTTGATGAATTAACTATCTGGCAGATAATTACCCAGATTTCTGAAGAAGCACCTAAGAATGGAATAGATGCTGATAATCTTATATCAAGATTGACGTACGGTGTCGGAACAAGATTGATAACCTCCGCTGGCAGTGCTTCGCTGGGAGGAGTTTATAAACTGGTTGCAGTTCAAGAAAATAATATTTGGAGACCGGCAATAAAAATCTCCGAATCAATTGATAAAATTCCAAATCCCGGGAATAAAAAAGTCTGGCGAATTTATGATAAAAAAAAGAACGCAACCGCCGATTTTCTAACTCTTGAAAATGAGGAGCCGGCAAAGTATGATAAATTAATTCTTCATCATCCATATGATCAAAGTAAGTTCAGAACTATCCCGAAAGAACAAATATCAGGGATAGAATCTCTTTTGGTTGATATAATACAAGATGGGAAATTGGTTTATGATTTCCCTTCAATTGATGTATTGAGGGAGAAAAGGAGAAGTGATCTCAGCAAGTTAGATTCAGGTGTGAAAAGATTAAATTAACCCGCACCGTTATCATGTTTCAATTTCAAAAAATCTTTGGGATGTAAAACAAGAATTAATTTCAGGTATAAAATTAAAATAACATAACTCACAAAAATTTATATGATTGTAAAACCACATAAGTGCTGCCGCTGAAATAAATTTCATTCCTTCCAGAAGTTAATTTGATACGTTTATGTTTTGCTAATAACCAACCCGATGGAGAAATAACCAGATAATAGAAGTACAATTAAGAACTTTGTTTGAGCTGTTAAGCAATCTCCAACTTCAAAATCCTTCCAAATCAAATACACCGAAATACTTCTTCTCTATTATTAACGGTCACAATAAGGAAGGATAGATTGTATATCACTTGCTATTTATTAAAATATTATTTAAGTTTTCGACCTTTCAAGTAGAATGGTCGAAAATTATAATGGCTGAAAAAACAAAAGAAAAAGCAATAATAGAAGCTGCAAAAGAACGATTTGCTCATTTTGGCTTCTCAAAAGTAACAATGGAAGAAATTGCTTCTGACGTAGAGCTGGGAAAAGCATCACTTTATTATTATTTCCCGACAAAGGAAGATCTCTTCAGGTCGGTAATTTCGCTTGAACAAGATCAACTAAAGGAAAATATTGAACAAATATTACAAAAAACCATCTCATCTTCTCAAAAGCTGCAAGATTATGTAGAATTGCGAATGAAATTTTTCAGGGACTTAATAAATCTCGGAACATTAAGTGTGCATTCTTACTTTGACACAAAATCAGTTTTTAAAAAAGTGTTCCTGGATTTTGAAAAAATAGAGTTATCTTTAATAGAACGAATAATTGATGAAGGGAAAAAATCAAAAGAATTCGGCGACAGGTCACCGGAAGATACCGCACTAATTTTTCTTCACATTCTTCAAGGACTAAGATGCAGGGTACTGCGATGGGCAAAAGGTCAAAGCCTTGACAAAGAAGCTCATAATATCTTACAAAAAGAAATGAGCACCGCAACAGATATTTTTATAAATGGAATCAAACTCAAATAGAAGATTTTTATATTCATAAAGGAAAATATTCATGGCAGAAAATCAAGAGGTAGGAAATCAAAAAATAGCGGACAATAAAAAAAATGAAGATGAAAAAATTGACGATGTCCCTTTATTTCGTAAAAAGAAAATCGTTATACCGTTTTTAATTATTTTGATAGCTGCGGCAGCAGGAATTTACTGGTATATTGGTCAATTAGGATATATAACAACTGACGATGCATTTATTGACGGGAATAAACTTTCAGTAAGTTCAAAAATCCTGGGCAGAATCACTGATCTAAAAGTAGATGAAGGCGACACGGTTCGACAGGGACAACTCCTTGTCCGGCTTGATTCTACTGATTTAAAAGCACAGGAAAATCAGGCAGAAGCCATGCTTAACCTTGCCACGGAAAGCATTAACCTTGCTCAAGTAACAGTTGCAAAAGCACAAGATGATTTCAACAGGGCGGAACAGCAGTACAAAAATAAGATAATACCGAAAGAGCAATTTGATCATGCTCAGAAAGCTTTGGAAGCGGCTGAAGCCGAACTGAATATTGATAAAACCAAGATACGGACATCGGAAGCACAATTAAATGTTATTAAAACTCAGCTGCATAACACTTCTATTTATTCACCAATGAATGGTGTTGTAGGAAAAAGATGGGTATTGAAAGGAGACGTAGTTCAGCCGGGGCAGCCCATATTTACTATGTTCGATTTAAAAAATTTATGGGTAACAGCTGATCTTGAAGAAACAAAATTATCTTCTATTCATATTGGAGACAGAGCTGAAATTTCAGTTGATGCTTACCCTGATCAGAATTTTGCCGGTGATGTTTTCCAGGTGGGCTCTAATACTGCATCTGAGTTTTCCTTAATTCCGCCTTCTAATGCATCAGGTAATTTCACTAAAGTAACTCAAAGAGTTCCTATTAAAATTTCCATAATGCCGGTTAATGTAAATGGTCAGCCAGATCCTTCAGATCAAATAAAGCTTTTACCGGGTATGTCGGTAGAAATTAAAGTAAAGATAAAACAATAAATGGCAAATAATAATAATACAGTTATCCAGATTACACACCCATACATCTTACAGATGGTTTGTATTGGCAAATGTAATGATTGGAACGTTTATGGCCGTTCTCGATGCTACTATAGTGAATGTAGGTCTTACTAAAATGATGGCAGCTTTTGGCGTAAGTGTGGATAAGATTGAATGGGTATTAACTGCATATCTTCTCGTGTTTGCAGTGGTTCTTCCATCTTCCGGATGGATTGCAGACCATATGGGCTACAGAAGATCTTATTTGCTTGGTTTATTTTTGTTCACAGCCGGTTCCCTGTTTTGCAGTATCTCAGCTAATGAAAATATGTTAATTATTTTTAGAGTAATTCAAGGAGCAGGAGCAGGTTTTATTATGCCGGTAGGCATGGCAATAGTTACAAGGGAATTCCCTCCTGAAAAAAGAGGTATGGCCCTCGGGTTTTGGGGTATTGCCGCTGCTTCCTCAATTTCATTGGGGCCTATGTTCGGAGGCTATCTTATAGATACATTCAGCTGGCATGCAATATTTGATATTAATGTTCCGATCGGTATTGTAGCAATGGCAGCTACATTAATTATACTGCGGGAATATAAAATTGAGGAAACCCGCAAATTCGATCTGGTCGGATTTATTTCAATGACATTATTCCTTGTTTTTTTACTATTGGCTTTATCCGATGGTAATGCCGCATGGAATACAGGCGGCTGGACTTCAAATTTTATTTTGACTTGTTTCGCAATAGCGTTTGTAAGCTTTGTCGTATTTATAGCAAGTGAATTATCGGTTAAACATCCCATTATAGATTTAAGGATATTGAAAAACCGGAATTTCGGAATGGCAAATATTATGTTGTTCATATTTGGTCTTGCCTTTTTCGGTAATTCATTTCTGCTCCCTTTATATTTGCAGAATTCTTTAGGATACACAGCCCTGCAGGCAGGCCTGGTCTTTTTCCCTGTAGGTATAATTCAAGCGATTATGTCTCCAATCGCCGGGTGGATGACAGATAAGCTTAATCCTAAGATCCCTATATTTATTGGAATTATATTAACATTCCTTAGTATGTATTTATATAAAGATCTTTCTCTAACTACCGAATACAACGCAATTATGATGCCTCTGATAATAAGAGGTTTTGGCCTTGGTTTTATGTTTATACCTCTAAGCACGATTGCGCTAAATGATATTTCAAAAGATAAAATGGCACAGGCTACGGGGCTCTTCAATACAATTCGCCAGATTGGAGGAAGTTTCGGAGTTGCAATTCTCGGCACCTTGCTGACCAGGAGAGTTATTTTACATACAAGTTTATATAGCCAGGCTGTAAATCAAAATTCAGCAACTTATAAACATATTATTTACGGGTTAAATAGTTTTGTTCAAAATTCAGTTGGCGGTGCCGGAAATGAATTGATGGCGAGATCAAAAGCATTAATTGCTCAGAATCTTACAAGCCAAGCTTTTGTTCAAGGTATAACAGATGATTTCCTGGCCGGTGCTGTTATTACTTTATTTATTTTAATTCCTTTATTCTTTCTCCAGTATCACAAAAGGAAAAAAGGAGAAAAAGCTGAGATGATGGAATAATCCTATTTTTTTAATGGAGCACTTTATATGAGATATGGAATTTTTTCGGCAATATTAATATTTAATTTATTTCTAATAAATACTTATGCACAGCAGGCTACAGATGATTCTTTAACATTGAAAGAATCTATAAGACTTGCATTAACAAATCAACCGCTTTTAGAGCAAGCTCTGCAGCAGGTAAATGCGGCAAATGCAAGAATTAAAGAACAAGACAGTTATTATTATCCCAAAGTTGAAGGGAATTTGAATTATACCCGGATTGGTCCAATCCCCTCAATAGAATTTGGCGGTCTTGGTTTTGAATTGGCTCCGGCTAATAATTATGATGCTCATATTTCCGCATCAGAGCTTATCTATGATTTTGGTAAAAGAGACGCTTTAATGGATTTGATGAAGACGAACAAACTTTCTTATCAAGATAAAATAAATTTAATAAAGAGTAATTTATCATATCAAACCATACAGACTTTTTATACAATATTATTTCTTGGCAGAAGTATCGGTGTGGAAAATGAACAGATAAATACTTTGGAAAAACATATTGACCTGACAAAGAAGAAAGTAGAGAGCGGCAGTGCTACAGATTTCGATGTGTTAACAACCCAGGTTAAAGTAGCTGATGCAGAGAATAATAAAATTGATATCGAAAATACTTTAAAAAAAGAGGAGATCGGCTTGAAAAGCTTATTAGGCTTATCTTCTGATAAAACCTTAAATCTCACCGGTGAATTCAATATAGATACATCGGGTATTGATATTGATTCTCTAATCAGCGAAGCATTAAATAACCGACCCGAAATGAAGCTGGCAAAGGATGAAGAAAAAAGTGCCATGGTTTCGAAGCAGGTAGCTTCTCTTGCTGACAGGCCGACTTTAAGTGTACTGGCAGCTTATGGATTTAAAAATGGTTATGAACCAAACCTTCAAGTATTGAGAGGTAATTGGGCAGCGGGAATAAATGCATCTATACCAATTTTTAATGGAAATTTAAAAGATGCAAAAGTTGAAGAAGCAGATGCAAATGTTAAAGCATCTTCTGCAAATAGCACAGAGTTGGAAAGAAATATAAAAAAAGAAATTGAACAAGCCGCAGCTGATTTCAGAGCAAATAATTCAAAAATTAGGACTTCAGATTTGCAGGTAAAACAAGCAGAGCAGGCAGTTGAAAGAGCTGAACTAAAATACAGAGATGGGGTAATTACCAACCTTGATTTAATTGATGCCGAAACATCTCTTGCCCAGGCAAGATTACAATATCTTCGGGTTAAATATAGAAGCATTTTAAGTTATTATAATTTAAAAAGAGCAGCAGGATATCTTTTTGAATATTAAACATCTGAATATAATTTTTACATTCTTGTTCTGTGTGAGCACTATTCATTATGTGCCGGAAGTAAAGATAAAATAGTTTAATATCTGTATTTTATATTAAAAATGATTTTAAATGATAAAGGTTGCCGTAACTTTCGGAATGAAAGATGACCAGCATGAATTGCTGGAATCTATATTAAAAGATAAAGCCGAAATTAAATTTTTAAATCATTACGATAGAACTGAATACGAAAAGATTTTAAGTAATTCGGATATTTTATTTTCATGGAATCCACCCAAAGAGCTAAAAGATATAGACAAGGATCATTTAAAGAATATTAAATTTGTCCAGCTTCTTTCTGCAGGATTTGATCATATTGATTTTAATTGGTTCCCGCCCAATTGTAAAATTGCCAGCAACAAGGGAGCATACGCGGAACCTATGGCTGAACATATAATCGCTATGATTTTAGCCATTTATAAAAATTTGTTTGCAAATTATAAAAAGCTTGCAGCAGGCAAGTTTAATCAAAGCGGGATAAACCGATCATTAAAAGATTCAAAGTGTGGAATTTTAGGTTTTGGGGGAATTGGAAAAGCAACAGCCAATTTATTAAAATCTTTCGGAACAAAAATCTACGCAATAAATACTACCGGCAAAACCGGGGATAATGTTGATTTTATCGGCACACTGAATGACCTTAAATTTGTATTAGAGAAATCCGATATAATAGTTATCTCACTCCCGTTGAACAAAGAAACCGACGGATTGATTAATAAAGCCAGGCTTGAATTAATGAACCCAAATGCCGTTTTAATTAACGTTGCCAGAGGTGAAATTATTGTTGAAAAGGATTTGTATGAACATCTGAAATCACATCCCCAATTTTCAGCAGGAATTGATGCCTGGTGGATTGAACCTTTTACAGCAGGAAAATTTAAAGTTGATTATCCTTTTTTTGATCTTCCTAATTTTCTAGGCTCTCCTCACAATTCAGCAATCGTACCGGGGATTTTTTTACATGGAACTGAAACAGCCGCAAAAAATATTCTGAAGTTTATTGAAGGAGAAAAGGTAGATATTATTAATAAAGGATGAAAAATTTAGATAATGTTTATTTTATTTTAACAACATATAAAGCAAATAAGCTATACAATTCATCTACCAATTCTTAAAAGGGTTTTTTACCAGGTTTGAATTTTTATATTTTGGATCATCTGTAACATTCTTCCCTATCCAGAAAGGCTTATTAAACTTTTGATTGATATCTTGTAATTCAATTTCCGCTAAAACCAAACCTTCATTCTCACCTAAAAATTCATCAACATCCCATGTAAATTCTTCATATTCTACCTTGAATCTTCGCTTTTCAACTAAAGGTTTAAGGCATAAATTTTCTAAGAGATATACCGCATCGTCATAAGGAATGTCATACTCAAATTCTTTACCGGCAGGACCTGCTTTTTCACCTTTTATAGTAAGTTTTGTAGCACTACCTTCTAATCTTACTCTAACCGTCCTTTTGTTATCCGTTGATAAATATCCTTGTTTATAATAAACACCTTCCGCATCTTTTCTCCATTCATCGGAAGTAACAAGAAATTTATATTCTATCTCCTGGTTCTTAAGTTTCATTCTCTAAGATAATTTAAATATTGATTCTTTATTACCAAAGATATAATATTTTACATAAAATTAATTTTATAGCCGACCAGGAAGTTCCAGTTATCACCTTTAAAGTGGAAGCTCCCGGGGATATTCTCCTGTCTGGAAATAAAATGATAAATATATTCAAGGAATAAGTCGTTAAACTGGCTTATGTTGAGATTGAAACCGCCGCCTAAATTAAATCCCATTTTGTTTTTCAAGGAAAACTTGTAGTCTTGCAGAATTATTCCATTTTCACCGTCAATTCTTTTTTCATTTTCCAACCACTCTGCTTCTCCTTTGCCGGTATATAATCCCGATCCCATCCTTATATAAGGTATAAAGTTTCCTCTAGCTAAATTAATTTTGATAACAGAACCGATAAAAAACTGATTGAACTTTAATTGCTTCAATTCCTTCATATAAATATCCTGAACATTACAAATGATAGGTGTGACAGTATAGCTGGCTTCAATTCCAAAATTTAATAAGGGGATTCCAAACATTAATTGGGCGCCGATTGGCATATAATCTGCCCGATCATTAACATTTTCAAATATAATCTTGCCATATCCTGAAAAAAAATTAAAAGAAGGTTGGGAATATGTAGTAATGAAAAAGAAAAACTGGAAAGAAACTAAGATAGATATTTTCACAATCCCCCAAATGAAATTATAAAAAATATTTTCAAGAGGAACTTGATTAAAATATTTGTAAAAGTTTATATAATCAACTATAGATCCTATTATTAAGTTTGTCTTGATTACGATAATAGATTTTTAATCAGATACTATTTTAAAATTATCATCTTTTTACTTTCAGTAAAATCATTAGTTGACATTGTATAAAAGTAGACACCACTGGACAAACTGGAACCATCAAATTTTACTTCATAATTACCTGCATCCTCTTCTTTTGCTAATATACTTTTTATTTCTCTTCCAAGAATATCATATAACTTGATACTTACAAAACTATGCCGGGCTATAGAATACTTTATAATTGTTATAGGATTAAACGGGTTGGGAAAATTCTGGTAGAGTTGATACGAATATATTTTATTTGCAGATTCGGAAATACCGGCCGGTATAAAACCTGGTTGGGAATATTCCGTCAAATTCAAAATACTCCAATTCGGATTTCCGCTATTCCCGCCAATTATTATGTTGCCATAATTATCAACAAATAAACCGATAGGCATGCTGTTTAAAGAAGGAATATTTTGTAAATCTTCATCCCATAGCTTTACTCCGTTTGTATCATATTTTACCAGTGAATAATTATAGTAGCCATTAATTAAACTGAATCCTGCGATATAAGAATTCTCTTGATGATCCAAAGCCAAACTCACAGCAAAATCGTCTGTGTTTTGAGTTCCGTTATATGTTACAGCCCATTTCTGGTTTCCTGAAGAATCATATTTGATTGTTATAAAATCATTCTCTGTTCCGCTGCCGGCACCTGAACCCGTTACATAAACATTCCCACTATTAGCTATTTTAAGATCAGCCGCCTCATCAATTGAATTGCTCGGGTCATCCCAGCTTTGAGCCCATTCATATTTTCCATCAGAATTAAATTTTACAGTAGTTATATCATCTTTAGTATCATTCCTGAAACCAGTACCTATAATGTACACATTGTTTTTTTTATCAATTACCATTTTTGTTGCATTATCCCATTTATTTCCTTCTTTATGATATCTTTGTTTCCATAACAGATCGCCTGAAGAATTATATTTGATTACTAAAAAAGTATGAAGTGAATTTGTACTGTCGCTTGTTCCGGCAACATATATATTACCCAGGTTATCAATAACCATTGATACAACAGAATCTTTCCCGTTATTTATATCATCATATTTCCTAATCCATTGAAGCTGGCCAAATTTATTATATTTAATAGTTGTAAAATCATAGTTTGAATTTGTCCCTATACTGCTCCCAGCAACATAGATGTATCCGTCCGGACTGACAGCCACAGCTACGAGGTTTATCGATATCACCCCCATCATATCGTACACTCCATTCTTCTTCCCCATTTGAGTTATATTTAATTGTAGCAAAATCGAAATTAGAATTTATGCCAATACTTTCACCTGTTACATAAACATTTCCATTGTTATCAACGGCAACCGCATCAGCCATATCTATTGAATGTTCCGGCCCGAAGTATCTGCTGCTCCATAACATTTTTCCGAAAGGATCATATTTAAGAGTTAAAAAATTTTTATTTCCCCCCTTCCCGTTTTCGATCCACCCTGCAAAATAGGTATTCCTGTTATTATCCATAATCATTGATACGGCTTGATGCTGAAGGTATTCATTTGACCTGATTGTAAAGATCTCTTTACCGCTATTAATATCATACTGTGAAGTAATTACCTCATTTATATCAGCTCTTTTAGTTGAATCTTCGGTTGTTAAAAATATATACCCGGTATTATCGAAGACTAAATTCATACCTGTCTCGGCACCTTTAATTCCACCGCTTAAAAAATTGGTGCTCCACGCTTTGTTTCCAAAACTATCAAATTTAATAAGATAAATTTTATCCGGGTTCTGCATAAACCCTGCTGTGTATAAATTTCCTAAATTATCAAGTTCGACTCTTTCAACATATTCGTTTGTAGTATCAAGATATGACCGCTCCGAAATCTTATTGCCATTTGCATCGTATTTAATTAGAAAGAAATCCGAGATATTATTTTTATTCTCATATCCTAAAACGCTAATAAAATTGTTATCTACATTTATTAATAAAGGGGTTTCATATGCATCTGATGAAGAATCTTTATCTTCATAACTGGCCCATTTCTGCTGCCCGTTATTATCAAACTTAATTGTAATCCATTTTGAATTAAAATTGAGATTAGAAGAACTTGCGATTATATAATGGTTCCCATCTAAACCGGTCACAAGATCTATAGCAGTATAATAATAATTTTTATCAAAATATGAGCTTCTCCAAACATTCATACCGAGGCTATTGTATTTGGTGAATCTTATTTGATGTGAAAAAGCCGCGGTTTCGCCTGATATATATATGTTGCTTGAATCATCAATTTCAAGGTTCGCTTTGTAGATTATAGAATCATTATTTGTTTTTGCTGTCCAGACTAAGGTACCAAAACTATTGTACTTCATTAATAATAATGAATCATTTCTGGCTATATTATTTTCAACCCTGCCTGCATAGCCTAAAAGGATAATATTTCCATTTTTATCGAACTTCATATCAACCGGGCTTGAAAATGAATTGATTAAATTTCCGTTATATTTTTTTGTCCAAAGAAGGAGGCCTTTAGAATTAAATTTGGAAATTAATAATCCGCCGGGTACATTATTTTCAAAAGCATGGGCGGATATATAAATATTATCGTAATTATCAATTTCCATTATGTCAGCTACATAGTTATTCGGTTCAATATTATTTGATTTAACCTGCCACATCATTATCCCGGAAGGGTTATACTTTGTTAATTTAAATCTGTAAAATGGAAATTCAGCTGAAAGTTCACTAACAAAAAGACAAACATTTCCTTCATTATCGATTGCAGTATTTTTTGAATTAGCGCTTAAATAGCTGTCAGAAGAATCGACGGCAGGAAAGCTGGCACTCCATTTTAATTGAATTTGAGAAGAATTTTGGGCGGATATACTGATATTTAATAACAATATAAAAGTTAGAATGCTTTTCACGTTCCTTCTATTCTCCAAATTTTCCCGAAAAGTATAAGTTTTATTTTATATTATAAAAATCAATATGAGAAATTCAAATCAAAATCCCTCATTTTAAAGAAGACTTCAGAAGAGAGAATTAAGAAATTTTAAATTGCATCATTTTCTATTTTTTTTCAGATATTTTAAAAACTCATAATGGAATTATAAACTGGAACTGCTGTGCTTCGAAAATAATTTCCGATTAATATATTTTTGCTGAATAAGAATTGCTTCATAAATATAACATTTTATTTGTTCTTATCCAGCATAAAATTATTTTGCTTTATAAAAAAAAGTAGACTTTGTTAAAACGTATTAAAGAGTTTGAAATTTTTTTACTATTTGTAAGATTCTTTTATAAAAAATTTATCATCCAGATTCTTTTATTTTTCTGTGATTTTAGGTAAGCTTTTTATATTGAAAACTACTGTTGAGACTTAACTCAAAGCAAAATGAATATAGGAACTAAATTCTCTTGATATGCATGTATCGAGGTATATGAACCGGTTTACAAATAATTTTCTTAAATAGAACAATTTTTTAAATAATCATGATATTTATTATTTATTTTTTTACCAGCCACGTTTCAGGATTTTGATTTTCCCTTGAATTCCATATCTCAAAATGAAGAATATTCCCTTCAAGACTTTCCCCGACTTTTGCAATTACGTTTCCCCTTTTAACTTTATCCCCTTCGGCAACATACAAATCTGAAAGATGACTATATACAGTTCTATAATCGCCTTTATGCGTAATAATTACTACACTGCCATAACCCGGTATCCAGTCAATTGCAGAAACTACTCCTTCCGCTACCGCTTTTACATCTAGATCCGAAGCAGCCTGAATATCTACACCGTAATTAAGAGTTACCGTATTTAAATTATTATTAACATTTTCACCATATTTCCTGATGACTTTGCCGTTGAGAATAGGCCAATTAAGTTTTCCTTTTAAATTTGAAAAAGAGGAAAAATCGGAAGTATTAAGATCAGCATTATTATTTGATCTTGAAGGAGGAATATTTGTAAGATTTTCTTCAGTGATAGATTTTTCCACCGGAGCTTTATCCAAGGCGGCCAGATGTTTCTCTTCTTCCTTTCTTTTTATTTCCGCATCGGTAATAAGTTTTGTAATAATCTGTTTTATTTTTATTTCCGCAGTTTTCTTTGCTTCCAACTCCTTTTTGAGTGATGTTTTATCATTCTTTATCACATTTAAGATTTTTTTTCTCTCTTTTTGTTTAGCCTCAAGTCCGTTTTCTTCATTTTGTTTTTGATTAGCTAATAATTGTTTATCAAGCTTTTCCTTCTCGAGTCTTGCTTTCAGCTTATTTAGCTTATCAACATTGTCCTTATAATTATCGAGATCTTTTCCGCGTCGTTCTGAAAATTTTTGTAAATATTTATATCTCGTTAATGCTTGTTCAACTGATTCAGCATCCAGGAGAGAAGCTAATTCATTTACTCCCCCGTACTTATAGATAGCAACAACATATTTAGAATAATTTTTTTTCAATATTGAAATTTGTTTTTCAATTGATTCAATTTTAACGTTGTTCTGTTCTATTTCCTTTTGTTTCAGATTCTCCTGGTTTCTAAGTTTGACTATCAGTTTACGCAGTAAATAGTTCTGCTTACTATAATTTTCTAGAACTTCAAAAGATTCTTTTTCCTTCTCGGTTTTCTGGTTAAGCTCATCCTCGAGCTTGGAAATTTCAGATTTTAAATCGGATAATTCGTTTTTCTTGACTTCAATTTTTTCTTCTACTTGGGGAATGATATTTGTGGTAATGAAAAATAATAGAAAAGAGATGTAATAAAGAGATTTCATTACCATTGTATTACTGTTGCATCTTGAGGGACTTTAAAATCTATAAAAATATTCTGCTTATTTGCTTTCATGCTTTTATAATCGATTGTTACCAGCTGATTCTCTTTTTTATTCATTACTTCTATATGGTAAGGAACAGCAACACCTTCAAGCAGACCGAATTGAGAATATTTACCTTCCAATGCTACCTCATTATCCTTATTGGTAATTTCGTAATTTGTAATCCCGAGCTCGCGGATATCTACTTTATATTGGGTTGAAACATCAGTTAAAGAATCAACATAAGTAATAACATATTTATCATAATCCACATTGTAGCTAGTTGGCTGCTTATATAATTTTGGAGTAAGATTAACAGAACCGATAAAAGCATCTAAAAGATCATTAAAAGGGAGATCAATTTTAAAATATTCTTTAAAACCTCGTCCGTCGATTCTCCTTCATATGCTGTATTTTGAAGCGCATCATAAAAAACAAAATTCTTATTTGTAACCAGTGCCTGAGCAAGTTCAATTCCAAAAGGCCCCATGATTGTTAGATATATTGAATCCGGCTTCATCAGGATAACATTAAAAGTAGCACTGTTGTTATATTTATTTGATTGTATATGAATTGTACCAGACCCTTCAAAGCTCTGTATTCTTCGTCTGTTTGCTTCAAGCTTGCTGATGAGCCTTTCGGAAGGGAGAATTTCAACATCCTCGGTCGGTTTCGATGGGACGCAACCGGATAAAACAAATACCATATTTAAAAGAACAATAAAATAGAAGATCGTTTTCTTCAAATTTCACCTTTTTCTATTTTCTGTTTTAATTCATTGTTTGTGACATCAAGCTTCAATGCTTTTTCCCAGAGTTTTTTAGCATAATCCTGTTCCCCAATCTTATAAACAATGTCTCCCAAATGTTCCAGCATTACTGCACTCTCTCCACCGGCATCAATAGCCTTTTCAATAAATGCTTTTGCTTCCTTATACTTACCCATTTTAAAGTAAATCCACCCCTTTGTATCGAGGTAAGAAGAATTTTTCGGATCTGCATCTAAAGCTGTATTTACCATCTTTAGTGCTCTATCGAGCTGGATCCCTCTTTCAGAAAGAGCATAAGCATAATTATTATTAATTAAAGCATTAGCCGAATCAATTTTTAAAGCACTTTCATATACACTATCTGATAAAAGATGTTCACCTTTGTTATCATAAATAAGCCCTAATGTGCCGAGTAAATTTACATCATCCGGTTTTATTGATAAAGCTTTTTTAAGATATTTTGTAGCTGAATCATATTCTTTCAACTGGTTCAATGTAAAAGCATAGGCCGAAAGCGCATTTAAATCAGATGAATTCAAATCAACTGCTTTCTTTAAATATTTCTTAGCTTCTATATTATTGTTTTCCTGTGATAATGAAAGACCGAGAATTAGATTTATTGTAAAATCTTCGGGAAAAGAAACAATTGCTTCCTGCATAATCTTGGCTGCTAAACCGTATTTCTTATTATCATAATAAATCCCGCCTAGTCTAACCCATCCATCAACATTCCATTTTGCAAGCTGTGTTACTTTCTTGAAATTTTCAATTGCCACGGAATCTTGTTTCTCATTTATAGCTATTGCACCAAGATACATTTTAACCTGCCAATCGGTTGTATCTTTATCAATAGTTTCAAAAAGGCTTTTTGTAACAGGCAAAAGAGTGCTGTCTTTCATTGCTTGATTAAAATATACAGCTCCAATCCTGATTTTAACATCGAAAGGAATATCGGGCTGTTTAAGTATATAAGAATATTCCTGTGATGCTTCCGCCCATTCATCTTCAGCAATATAAATCTGCGCCTTTTTTTCCCTTGCCTCAAGATCATCCGGAGTTAATTCTAAAATATCATTCACAACTTTGAGGGCTTTATCATATTTTTTATTTCTTAAATAAAAATCCACAGCCATTTTTTGCAGTGAAGAATTCCCGGGATCCAGTTCTGATTAATTTATCCAGTGCTTTTTCAGCAGAATCAATATTTCCAAGTTTTTCTTCCAGTTCGGCAATATGAATTAAGACATTCCAATCTGGTCCGATAAGTGAGGTTAACTTATTATAGATTTCTACTGCTTTAATCGGCTTTGATGCCTCATACAGACGTGCCAGTTGATAGTACGCATTAATATTAGTTGAGTCTACGTTTATTAATTTATTCAATACAATTTCGGCGGAATCAATTTGATTGCCTGCAGTATAAATATCGGAAAGCAAATCATAATAATCACTCTGCGTAGAATCCATTGCAACTGCATGACGGGCATTTTCCAGCGCTAGGGATAATTTCTTAAGGAAGAAGTAATTCTTTCCCAAAGCATAGTATATTCCGGCACTTTTGTCAAGCCTGATTGCATCTTGAAATTCAAGTATGGCCGTCGCATAATCACCTTTAGCTTCGGCAGTAGAGCCATTAATAAAATGATCAAGAGCTTCGTCCTTAAGCTCCGAATCGGTTTTTTCCGTTACTATTTTTTTTGACTGATCTTCTTTAACTATTTCCTTTTGGCCGGAGCAGTTCAGTGCAATTAAAGAAATTAATATAATCGCCGATATTTTAATCATAATTCTCGCATTAAATTTTGAAAATATATTACTAAGTATAAATAATAACAAGGTAATAAGTTAAGTAAAATTCATTCCAAATTTAATTAATTAGCATCTTAAATATTCTATAAATTGCTGGAGAATGCTAATAAAAATTGCCAACTTTTTAATAAATACCGGCTTAAATACCGGATAAAAATAGAAGGCTTTTCAATGGAATTTATTCTGCTATAATACAATTAATATAGCAGCTTAATTTAAACTTCGATTTTAAATTTTTAACTGCACACTCATGTGATATGTAGCAATACTGTAGCATGCACTAATTTTATTTTGACTTATTACTGCTTTTTTCTTGACATCTCATTATTTGCGAATTATATTTGCCAACGTTTTATGAATCAGGAATACAAAAATATTACAATAAGTTTTCAGAATGCATGTTGTTGCTGTATGATGAATATAAAATCATCTATACAGGGTTCAGCATAATTAATAAAATTTTAATTTTTACAAAGCCCTTATGGATGATAAGTCGATAAGGGCTTTTTTAGTTTTAAATATTAGATATAAGCTCTTATCACGAAAGGTCGAGGGATCAGGCCCTGAGAAACCTTGGCAACCAATCCGGTTTAATGGATATGGTGCTAACTCCTGCCTTCCGGCTGTGCCGGGATTATAGGAAAGATGAGAGAAGATGTTTTCTATTCTATAGCAGATAAAAACCTCTTCGAAAATCTTTCGCAGAGGTTTTTTTTTACAAATATTAAGAGAATAATTATGACAGAAAACCATAACCGGAGCATCTTGAAAGCAATTTCATGGCGAATATTCGGCTCCATTGATACTATTCTGGTTTCACTTTTTATCACTCAAAACCTTAAGCTTGCATTATCAATTGGATTTATCGAAACTTTTACAAAAATGTTCCTTTATTATTTTCACGAAAGAATATGGAATAAAACCAATTTCGGCAAGATATCAATTAACAAACCAGATCAATTTTATAAGGATATTTATGAAAAAACTTGATGAGCTGCAAAAAGAATTCAACAATGCCGGACCGGAAGAAATCTTAAAATATTTTCTTGAAATATTTAAAGGAAAAATTGCCCTTGCTTCAAGCTTAAGCATTGAGGACCAGGTTATAACTGATATGATATTGAATATTGATCCTGGTATAAAAATTTTCACTTTGGACACCGGGCGTCTGCCATCTGAAACTTACAAACTAATTGATGAGACAAATAAATTCTTTAATTTCAAAATGGAAGTAATATTTCCCGAAAATGAGTTAATTGAAAACATGGTAAAAGAGAGAGGAATAAACCTCTTCTATAACAGCATTGAAGAAAGGAAGCTTTGCTGCTTTAATAGAAAAGTAGAACCGCTTAAACGTGTTCTAAAGAATCTGGACGCATGGATTTGCGGTTTAAGAAAAGAGCAATCGGTTACCAGGCAAAATTTGACTGTTGTTGAATTGGATGAATCCAATTTCATGCTGAAAATTAATCCGCTTCTTAACTGGCAGGAAGACCAGGTATGGAATTATATAAAAGAAAGAGGAATTCCTTACAATAGACTCTATAATGAAAATTATAAAAGCATCGGCTGCGCCCCGTGCTCAAGAGCGGTAAAATCAGGAGAAGATATTAGAAGCGGCCGATGGTGGTGGGAAAACCCCGAAACAAAAGAATGCGGCTTACATCTTAGCAGCGTTAAATAATTTTTATCTCTCTCATCTCTCTTTGAAAGGAATTTTATGAGTTATTTGAATAAGCTTGAAGCTCAAAGCATATATATATTAAGAGAAGCTTACAGGGAATTTAAAAACCTTGCGATGCTTTGGTCTATCGGAAAAGACAGCACGGTTATGTTATGGCTTACAAGAAAAGCTTTTTTTGGATATGTCCCCTTACCTCTTATTCATATAGATACATCTTATAAAATACCTGAAATGATCGAATACAGAAACCGGATAGCAAAAGAGTGGAAACTTAATTTAATAGTTGGACAAAATACTCACGCAATAAAAAAAGGCCAGACCTTTCCAAATAAAAATGTTGATAGATTAACCTGCTGCCGGCTCTTGAAGAGTGAAGCATTAAAAAATACTCTGTCTGCTAATGGAGAAAGGTATAAATTTGATCATTCAACAGATCAGTTTATTATTGATGAAAATAATGAACAGTATACCGGGGTTATAGTTGGAGTGAGGGCTGACGAAGAAGGGAGCAGATCAAAAGAAAGATACTTTTCTCCGCGTAACGAAGAGAGCAACTGGAATATCGGCGACCAGCCTCCTGAATTATGGAACCAATTTAAAACAGATTTTCCCCCCGGTACTCATGTCAGGATTCACCCTCTACTCGATTGGACGGAATTAAATATCTGGGAATATATCGATCAAGAAAAAATCCCCTTAATCTCTCTTTATTATGATAATGGGAAAGGTAAAAGATACAGGTCATTAGGATGTTATCCATGTACTTTACCCGTTGATTCAACTTCTAAATCACCCGCGGATATTATTGATGAGTTAAAAAATGGTAAGTTCGCTAACATAGCCGAAAGATCGGGAAGAGCTCAGGATAATGACGGCGGGGGTACTTTAGAAGCATTAAGACGTTCCGGTTATATGTAATATTTGGAGTAAAAAATTGAAAGAAAGGATGAATATTGTAATTGTAGGTCACGTTGATCATGGCAAGAGCACATTGATCGGAAGATTACTGACCGATACAGGTTCTCTACCGGCAGGGAAGCTTCAGCATGTAAAAAACTTATGCGAGAAAAATTCAAAACCTTTCGAGTATGCTTTTCTATTAGATGCGCTTGCTGATGAACAATCGCAGGGAATAACAATAGATACAGCAAGGATATTTTTCAAGACTCAAAAAAGAGAGTATATAATTATTGATGCACCCGGTCATATTGAATTTTTAAAAAATATGATAAGCGGTGCAGCAAGGGCTGAAGCTGCTATCCTTTTAATTGATGCTCAGGAAGGAATTGCGGAAAATTCCAGGAGACACGCATATATGCTTTCACTATTAGGCATCAAACAGATTGCTGTTGCTGTTAATAAAATGGATCTAATCGATTTTTCACAAAAGAAATTTGAGACAATTAAAAATGAATATTCATATTTCTTAAGCCAAATTAATATAGAACCAACTACCTTTATCCCTGTTAGTGCCAGGAACGGTGATAATGTAAATTCAAGATCAAAAAATACTTTATGGTATTCCGGCAGTACAATAACAGAAGTAATTGATGATTTCAGAAAGGAAAAAGATGAAAGTGAAAAACCTTTTAGAATGTTTGTACAAGGCATCTATAAATTTGATTCGAGACGAATAATTGCCGGGACAATAAATTCAGGTAAAATAAGTGCCGGTGACAAAGTAATATTTCTGCCATCGGGAAAAGAATCATCAGTCAGAACAATTGAAACCTTTAATTCACCTGCTAAGAGCAGCGGCACTTGCGGTGATGCTGCAGGATTTACGTTAAGCGAAGAAATATATATAAAACCTTCAGAGCTAATGTGTAAAAGTGCTGAAGCTCATCCTCATACCAATAATAGATTTAAAGTAAATATTTTTTGGCTTGGTAAAAATAATTTAGTACCCGGGAAAGAATACAAGCTGAAAATAGGGACCTTAAGAACTCCAGTTCAAATTGAAAAAATAGAGCATGTTTTAGATGCATCTGAAATTAATGAATATGAATCAAAAGATTTTGCCGGGAAAAATGAAGTAGCGCAGTGCATCCTTAAAACAAGGGATAATATAAGTTTTGATTTAATGACTGAAATAAGAGATACAAGCAGGTTTGTACTTGTTGATGGATATGATATTGCCGGCGGGGGGATAATAATGGAAACACTCGATAAAAAAGTAAATGAAGCCGATCAAAAGAATTATCACAATTTTGAAGTTGAACTAAATCAATTAATCAGAAAGCATTTCCCTCATTGGGAATTAAAGTCTTTATTGTAATTATATAAAAAATCCAATATGGAAAAAACAGTTAAATTCGATGTAAACCTTGGTGAATTGGAGCTCGCACTTACATCAAGAGAATTAAGCAAAGATGAAAAAAATAAACAAAAGAATACGCTTCTTGGCGGAGAAAATTTACGGAAAGAATTGGAGGATATTTCAAAACCGGGAGTTGAAAAAAGTCTTCATATTAATTTAAAACCCCATGGTATTTATATCCAGTTCGATAGAGAATTAATTAAACAAAGTGTTCGCGAATGGTCTTTCATGGTAAGGGACACTGTCTGGGGAGGAGGTACTATCTCACCTGAAACATGGTTGAAGTTTTCTCATTTTGCCGACCTTTATTCAAGATATGATGACGGTTCTTCTTCTTTAAGATTAACCACCAGACAAAATTTTCAGTATCACAAGGTCTCAAAAGAAAATCTTCTGCCCCTTGTAAAAAGTTTGATAGATCTAAATATGCCGACATTAAACGGCTGCGGTGATAATACAAGGAATCCGGTTGCATGCCCCCATCTTTCGGATATTTTTGATGCTAATGCTCTTGCAAAAAAAATCGGAAAATATTTTCAACTCCCTTTAAAAGAACATTACAGAGTTTTTAGTGTAAACCATGATCATAAAGATGAAAATCATTTTAATTATTCTGAATTCGGACTTCCCCGTAAATTTAAAATCGGAATCGGAGGATACTATTTTGATGAGGAATTAAACCGGGAAGTCAGATGTAACTGCGCCGATGTTTTAACAAATGATGCCGCTATTGTACCGCTTATTGAAAATAAAAAAGTTACCGGATACCAGCTTTATATTGGTGGCGGATTGGGACAAAAAAACGGGAAGCCAACTTTCTCCTCTTTAGCCGGAGCGCTCGGGTATTTTTAAAACTGAAGATGAATTATTGGAAGGACTCGATGCTATTGTTACCATCCAGCAGCAAATTGGCGACAGGAAAAACCGGCACTGGGCACGGCTTAAAAATGTTTTAATTGCTAAAGGGTTGGAATCACAAGATTTTAAAGAGAAATATAGTTTTGAAGATATTTTACTGGATGAGGAAATCTTTAAAGAAATTCGAGATAAAGGAATAGAATGTTTTAGAGAAAAACTTTTATCAATGAAAATAAAATTGCTCCCTGAAGTAAAGTTAATACTGGGACAATTAAACAGGCATCATGGCTGGCATAAGCAGTATAATGATAAATGGAGTTATGGAATCTGGATAGAAAACGGAAGATTGTCGGATACTAATCCGCAGGGGAAAATTAAATCTTTAGTGGATGAAATTGTGAGAGAAATAAAACCAGGAATAAGAACAACTCCTTATCAGGATATTCTTTTTATTGATATTCCTAAAGCTTTAAAAGAAGAATTAAACAATATTTTAAAAAAATATAATTACGGCAGCTATTCTAAATTAAAAATTAATTCTCAGGCTTGTGTCGGATTATACACCTGCCCCCTTGCTGTCGCAGAATCTGAAAGCTATTTCCACCCTGTTATTTCCGAACTTGAAAACAGAGGGTATGGTGATATTGAAGGTATTTCTATAGGAATAAGCGGCTGTGAAAGGCATTGCCCCAGAAATAACAGGTATCCGATTTCATTCGAGGGAAAAGGCGACGGATTTTATCAACTGAAGCTTTTATTTGGAAAAGCCGAAGATGAACACCTTGCCCAGGATTTAATTGAAAACGGCAAAAAATATTTAAGACTGATACCCCAGCTTGATATTCCTGATGTAATTTCAATATTACTAAATAATTACATGTTGAATAAAAATAATGATGAAAATGATATCTCTTTGTTTCACAAAAGAATAGGAATGAAAAATATTATTCGGCTATTAAAAGAGAACCGGTTAACAGCACATCTTATGGAGAAGACCTATGATCCATATTTAACGTGAGAATTAATTGGTTATGTTACATAACGGTCATAATCTTAATCATAATCTTATTCTTAATCGTTTTAAAAATTGAGGAAGTTTAAGAATTTTCTGCTTAACAAGAGTTAATTAATAAACTGAGGTTATAAAATTCATTCATTCTTGTGAGCTAACCTTGAGGGTCACTTTTTCAAAGACCCCTCAAGGTTACTAAAAAAGCATCCATCGAATTCTTAAGAATGACTTGAATGATAGTTGCGTAACTTCAGTTAATAATTTAAAACAATAGTTAAGAGCATTAGAATAAAGTTTGGACTAAAGGAAAGCTGACAATGAATACTGATAAAAATGAAGAGAAATATTCAAATAGAACTCTCCCTGTTCTCTTAAGAGATCCGAAAATACTTTTAATCGGGGGAGGCAAAGTTGCTTTTCAAAAAGCAAAAATTTTAAAGGCCAATAATATTGATTTCACAATTTTAAGCTTCAAAATGAATGAAGAAATAAAAGGATTAAATATTAATCTCAAGGTGAAAGAATTTGAAATAACCGATTTGGATAATTTTAATATTGTAATTGATGCAACAGGAAATTCCGAAGTGAATTACCTTTTAAAGGAAGCTAAAAAGGATAGAACTTTTCTTTTTGAAATAGTGTCGACGTTCCTCAGGAATGCGACTTTTTATTTTTCATCCCTCCTTTTGTATAAGAATTTAAAAATAGCAGTATCAAGCGACGGCGGGAGCCCGTCTTTAACACAAATTGTTAGAGATAAAATAAAAGAAATAATTCCTGAAAAAATTGGAGAATTAGCAGAAAAAAAATTTTTGGAAAGAACGAATTCGCCGCAATTGATCAATATTAAAAAAACTAAAGAAGAAGCTTCTAAGATTTTCGGAAAAGTATTTTTAGTAGGTTGTGGACCCGGAGATCCCGGACTTTTAACAGTAAAAGCCTTAAGTGTTATTAAATCTGCAGAAATAATTTTGCATGATTCTTTAATATCGGATGATATTTTGGGGTTTGCCGATCTAAATGCATTAGTTTTTTGCGTTGGGAAACAAAAAGGCGCACATAAATTTACGCAGGATGAAATTAATAATATTTTGCTTGAATATGCTGAAGCCGGATACAGGGTTGCCCGACTGAAGGGCGGAGATCCATATATATTCGGAAGAGGAGCAGAAGAAGCAGAATTCTTATTAAATAATGATATAGACGTCGAAGTTATACCTGGAATATCTTCAGCTCTCGCTGCACCTCTGCTTTCCGGAATTCCTGCAACAATGCGTAATTTTTCTTCAGGCGTTTCGATTGTTTCTGCTTATCAAAAAGATGATAATCAAAATATCGATTGGATTAGTTTTCTGAAAATTAGAAATCATACAACAATTGTTTTAATGGGATTAACCAAAATCAATGAGATATTTCAAAAAGGGAATCAAATAGGAGTAGATAGAAACCTTCCTGCAGCAATTATTTCAAATGCTTCGACAAAAAAACAAAGAGTACTTATATCAGCTTTTGAAAATTTATTGGAAATATCAAAAGAAGCGAAGAAACCTGCTGTTTTAGTATTTGGAGAAGTCGTAAAATTATCTCAAAAGTTATATAAAGAAGAAACCTCCAGAGTTCTGGAAATAATTACGAATAAATAAACCTGAAGGTTTCTTTTCTAACTTATTTTTTATTCCGCCATAACTTTATTAAAGATGTGGATCTGAGTTTATAAATTCCCTCTCAGTTCCTGCTCTCTCTCAATAGCTTCAAAAAGCGCTTTGAAATTTCCTTTACCGAATCCTCTTGCACCTTTTCTTTGAATTATTTCGTAAAACAAAGTAGGGCGATCTACAACCGGTTTTGTGAATATCTGCAGGAGGTAGCCTTCGTCATCACTATCTACAAGAATCCCGAGTTCAGCAAGTTTATCAATTGGTTCATCAATTTTGCCTACTCTTTTTTCCAGCTGTTCGTAATATGCTGTTGGTGCGGATAAGAATTCCAAACCTCTTTTTTTCAGTTTAGTTACAGTATCAATAATATCGCCTGTTAATAAAGCAATATGCTGAACGCCCGGTCCTTCATAAAATTCAAGATATTCATCTATCTGAGATTTTTTCTTCCCTTCTGCTGGCTCGTTAATAGGGAATTTAATCATACCTCTTCCTCCGGCCATTACTTTAGACATTAAAGCAGAATATTCTGTTGAAATATCTTTATCATCAAAACTGATATATTGTGTAAACCCTAAAACATCCCTGTAAAATGCCACCCAATCATTCATTTTTCCAAGTTCTACATTTCCGACAACATGATCCACGTATTGAATCCCGACAGGAGTTATGTTTTCAAGCGGTGATTCTTTAGGCTGGAATCCCGGCAGTAATAATCCCTTATATTTATTCCGGTTGATAAATGTATGTATTGTTTCACCGTAAGCAGCAATAGCGGCTTTCCTGATGGTCCCGTTTTCATCCTTGATATCATGAGGTTCTTCCAAACCTTCAGCACCTCTTTTAACTGTTTCAGAATAAGCTCTATCTACGTTCTCAACAAGCATAGCAAGGTCCCTTACACCATCACCATGTCTTGCCGCATGTTTTGCTATTGGTGATGAACTGTTGAGAGCAGAGGTAAGAACAAACCTGATATTTCCCTGCTCAAGAAAATATGAAATTCTATCTCTTACGCCTGTTTCAAGACCGAGGTAGCCCGATAATTGAAATCCAAATACAAATTGATAAAAATATGCAGCTTGTTTGGCATTTCCCACATAAAATTCGATATAATCAATATCTTGTAACCCAAGATGATCATCGAATTTTTCTTCAATGGGTCTTTCTAAAACCCCTGTACTATTTAAATGTGCCAACATAATATCTCCTCGCTATTTTTAATTATGAGAAGATAAGAAAAAAAAGTATAATTCTATATCTTGTATATCAAGGATGAGTTTGTATATAATTTAAATGATAATACTAATAAATAAATTCCTCCATAATATATTTTATTAAAGCTATTGACTCAGACTTTTTTTATTCTAATTTTTAATAAGAATTAAGAAAAGATTTATCATGGAGAAGAAAATATGAATACAGATGAAGATATGGTATGGACTTGTCAATATTGCGGGGTTCAAAATACTGTTTGGGTCGATCTAACTGTAGATGAAAAACAGGATTTTATTGAAGACTGCAGGATTTGCTGCCGCCCCAATAGAATAATTATTACAACTGCAAAAATTGAGGAAGAAGCGTATATTGAAGCCCGGCCTTGCGACGAATAAAGGTACTTAACGGAATGCGGTTTTTTTCGATAGGTTTTTATTTATTTTTTTATAGTCCAGGACATTTATAACTCCATTCATATCAAGATCTGCATTTTTATAACCGATTTTAAAAAGTTCTGATGCGACCTTTTTAAAATCTTGATTGTTAATTTCACCATTTGAATCACTATCTCCTGAGATCATTCCGAATGCCCCATCCTTCAAATCAATTAGTGAATTACCAAAAGCTTTTTCTTCGCTTAACGTAAAATCATAATTAACAATATTATCTATATTTATTTTATTTCTGCTCATAACAGGCAAATGGTTCCTATGATGAATAATAAGATAAACGTTTTTTTCATTTACATTTTCAAAACCTATAGGAGTTTTCCCGTCAAGAGATGTCACTTTACCGTCAATTCTTAAAAAAGCAGCGCGTCTTTCAATTATTTTTGATCTATTTGTATCATCGCTTAATTCAACCAGAATCCAATCTACAACATCTTTTGGGACTTTATTAACATGTTCTTCTCCGTTGTAATTCCATGGATTTCCTGTATAAGGCTGTGAAAGAGGAATCAGGTTCTCTTTATTTAATTCATCCGACATTGAATTGTTTTCATATGGTCCCTGCAAAAATACTTTAATATTAAAAGTAGATTTTGCATTCTCCTGGGAAAAACAAATCGTAGAAAAAAATACGATAAATATAGAAATGATGACCTGCATCTTCATAATAACTTTCAAAAAAGGATATTTTAAATCTCCTTTTTAAACAAATCAATATTTTTCATCGGCTCCGCTCTTTTTAAAGCGAAAATTGCAATAACAATGTTAAAAATTAATGCAATTATAAAAATAATCCCAATTAATTCAAGTAGATTCATATCTACACCAATTGTTTATAACAATATATATAAAAAGATCTTTTAATCCGTCAACTTTAGCAAGGATAAAAGTATATTCACATTAATCCATTATCATTCTTAAAAAAGAAGAACTATCTTCTTCACTTTCTTCTTTCTCTTTTTCCTCTTTTTTATCTTTTGAACTTTCATATTTTGACGGATCAAATTTAAACCCGCTTTTGGGAATATCATCTTCTTTATTGTTCAGCATGGCCTTAGGGCTTTTAACTCTGTAAATAGTAGGTATTTCAAGATCCTGTTTATCTATATCATTCGTATCCATAAAATTAAAGCCGCCCAGGTAATTATCGTTTTCAGGAGACTTCTTTTTTTCCTGTGAAGAATTTTTCGAGGAAATACTTCCGTGAGTATTATCGAAGCCTGTAGCTATTACAGTATAAGATACATAATCATTCATATCCTCTTTTCTAACACACCCGAAAATAACGTTGGTTTCTTCACCGGCTGCTTCAAAAATAATATTATTTCCTTCATTGATCTCCTGGATAGTCAGGTTGCTTGAACCGGTAACATTCAGAAGTACGCTTTTTGCACCTTTTATATTTACACCCTCGAGCAGCGGACTAGAAATAGCTTTTTGAGCAGCTTCAATAGCCCTGTTTTCACCGCTGGCTATACCGCAGCCCATAAGCGCTTCACCGCTGTGGTTCATAACAGCCCGTACATCTGCAAAATCAACATTAATTAATCCTTCGATTGTAATTATATCAGCTATTCCCCTTGTCGCCTCATATAATACCTCGTTTGGTTTATCAAAAGCAGCAAATGCATTTGTAGTGCTATCAAGAATATTAAGGAGCCTTTCATTCGGTATAACAATAAGGCTGTCTACATACTGCTTTAATTCCATGATGCCTTTTTCCGCATCCATCATTCTTTTCTTACCCTCCCAGCGGAATGGTTTAGTTACTATACCAACAACAAGGGCACCGATACTTTTCGCAATAGAGGCAATAACAGGTGCGCCGCCGGTTCCGGTTCCCCCTCCCATACCGGCAGTAACAAATACCATATCGCTTCCGGCAAGAATCTCAGCAATTTTCTCACGGTCTTCTTCAACTGATTTTTTTCCAACATTTGGATCTGCCCCGGCACCAAGACCTCTGGTTATGCTTGAACCTACCTGGATTTTATATGCAGCACTGCTGCTGTTTAATACCTGGGCATCAGTATTAACGGCTATATACTCCACGCCGGTCAATCCTCTTTTTATCATACTTTCAATTGCATTGCATCCGCCACCGCCGGCACCAACAACTTTTAGCACTGCGGACATCGGCATTTCCTTGTCTATTGTTGCGAATCGCGCCATAGTATCCTCCTTATTGATTATTATAATTCGTCAAAAAATTGCTGAACTCTTTTTACGATAGTTGATATTTTATTTATTCTTTTCCCTCTGCCGGGCTTAATCAGAATTTGATATTCACTTGATTTCCCGCCCGGTATGCCTCTAATTAAACCGGCAACTGTTGCAAATTCAGGACTTTCGATTTCAGTTGATAATCCTTCACCTAATTCCTGCGGCATTCCTATTCTAACCGGCAAACCAAAAACTTCGTTTGCAAGTTCAGTACAGCCTTTAAGCAATGAACCGCCGCCCGTAATTACGATTCCGGCTTTAATTTTATTTTTAAAACCTGCAACTCTTATTTCATTATCAACTAAAGTGAATAGTTCTCTCATTCTTAAACTTATTATTTGAGTTAGCAGGCTAATCGGTATCTTGGTATTCCCTCTTGCACCGACTCCTTTTATTAAAATATCTTCATCCCTTATAATTGCGCTATCGATAGCATATCCATATTCTTTTTTGAGATTTTCAGCTTCCTCCGTTACAACACCAAGTGACTCCCTTATATCATTAGTAACCTGGTTACCTGCAACTCCGATTACTCTTGTATGTTTAATCGCTTTATTATGGAAAATTGCTATATCTGTCGTACCGCCGCCGATATCAATCAGTGCAACGCCAAGATCTTTTTCACTGATTTCCAATATTGAAGAGCTTGAAGCAATCGGCTGAAGAATGTAATCCTGAACTTGAAGACCTGCCCTTTCAACCGATTTTTTAATATTCTGAATAGCAGGAATTGATGCAAGGACTATATGGTTAGTAGCTTCAAGCCTTGAACCGGACATACCAATAGGATTTTCAATTCCACCCTGATGATCCACAGAAAATTCTTCAGGAATAATATGAAGAATTTGCCTGTCTGAAGGAATTCTAATTGTTCTAACATCAGCTTCGAGCCTGTCGAGATCAGCCTTTGTTATTTCTTTATCCTCGCTATTTATTGTAACATAATTCCGGTGTCTCATGCTTGTAATATGTTCACCGGCAACACCCACATTAACAATATTTATATCAAAGCCTGCCCGGTTGCACGCAATAGATACAGCTTCTTTAATAGCTTCTGCAGTTTTACCGATATTAGCAACCAATCCTTTATGCAGACCTTCGGAAGGTGCAACGCCGAAACCTAGAATATTCATCTTATTTTCATCAATCTTTTCTGCAATTACTGCACAGACTTTTGTAGTTCCTAAATCTAACCCGGCAACTATATTTTTTTTCATTCAACACTTCCTATATTTTCCCGGGTGTTTTCAGGGCCGGCATAAATGTTACCGGCAAATCTTAAATCTATATAGCTTGAATTCTTAATCATATTATTTAACTCCCTATTTTCCCACAGACTTTCAAGGTAAACCATTTTTCTCGCTTCTTCACCTCTTCCAAATATTATTGGAACCGGGTAACCTGAAAATGAAAGAATTATATCCCCGCCATTTCTTAAATTAATTTCTGACAAATGATTAAGCATCGGCTGATCTGTCAGCCTTATTGCTTCAATTATTTTCAGTGCATCGCTTAAGCTGTTGTCTTTAATATAACTAAATGGTTTTATATCATTAGCATTTCCAGGATTACTAATAACGGGTAAATCGATTAATTTAGTTTTCGGCACTAAGAGGTAAAATTTCAAAATTATCCGAGACAAAATATATATCTGTTTTCTTTATTACTATTGCAATCATTTTTCTTTCAGCAACAAATGCAAAAATTTTATTTCCTTTCAATTCAACATCAGCTTTAGATATGTAAGGATGTTTTTCCAATCGATCTTTAATAACAGCCAAAGGTAAATTCATTAAAATTCTGTTCTTCAGATAATTTAGTCTGCCTTAAATAATCATCTTCAATTAAAAATTTATTCCCTGAAAGTTCTATTTTGTTAATATTTTTTTTAATAATTTTTTTCGGAAGCAAAATTAAATAGAATAATAATGAAATCAATACAATGAAAAAGAAAGTTCCTAATATTTTACTTCCGGCTTTCATATTTTATCTTTTTAGCATATTTACGAATTCTTGATTATACTTCCAGATATCGCCAGCTCCCATTGTAATTACAATATCATCATCCTTAACAAGTTCTATTAACGAATGGGAAATTTCAGTTTTATTGCTTAATATATATAACATTCCTATGTCCGAATTTTTTTGCTGCATCGGCAACTAATTGACCGGATATTCCTTCAATCGGTTTTTCCCTTGCGGGATAAACATCTGTACAAATAAAAATATCGGAGTTCAAAAACGATCTTCCGAATTCCTGATAAAAATCCTTTGTACGGGTATATAAATGAGGCTGAAAAACTGCAATTAATCTTCTATTATTCCAACCGCTTCTAATTCCAGCCAGCGTTGCACTTGTTTCTGTAGGATGATGCGCATAATCATCAATTACAAGAATATGTTCATTATATTTTACTTCAAATCTCCTGTAAACTCCTGTAAATGAAGCCAAGTGCATGCTGAATAATCTTGAAATCAATTCCCAGTTCGTGAGCTATACAAACAGCAACAAGTGAATTCTTAACATTATGCACTCCGGGAATTCTTAAGTTAATTTTCCCTAATTCATCCCTTTATATTTAACAGTATACGAACTTGAAAACTGTTTGTGTACAATATCTACTGCTTTAATATCTGCTTGGGTAGTTAGTCCATATGTAAAAATTTTTTTATTTATATGAGGAATTATATCCTGCAGTGCAGGTTCATCCAAACATAAAACAATAAAACCGTAAAACGGGACTTTATTTGCAAATTCGATAAAGGCTGATTTGATATCATCCAGG
Source organism: uncultured Bacteroidota bacterium (assembly GCA_963782475.1). Lineage (GTDB taxonomy): Bacteria > Bacteroidota > Ignavibacteria > Ignavibacteriales > Ignavibacteriaceae > CAVQBP01. The sequence goes on along the minus strand of CAWAJW010000015.1, from coordinate 392,257 downwards.
TCTTTATATGTATCGAGGTGCTCACTTTCCAAAGTTGTTAAAGCAGCAATAGTAGGCGTTAATTTCAAAAACGTTCTGTCAAATTCATCTGCTTCAACAACAATATATTCGCTATTGCCCAAACGCGCATTTGTGCCGCCCAGTCCGCTTAATTTTCCTCCGACAATAATTGTAGGATCTATTCCCCCTTCGGTTAATGTTAATCCTACCATAGATGTAGTAGTGGTTTTACCATGTGTTCCGGCAATACTAATTCCATATTTCATCCTCATGCACTCGGCAAGCATTTCCGCTCTTTTTATAATCGGTATTTTTCTTTCAGCGGCTGCTTTTACTTCAGGGTTATCAAGTTTGACCGCGGAAGAATAAACCAATACATCCGCATCTTCAAGATTTTTTTCCGAATGTCCTTCATAGATCTTTATCCCAAGATCACTCAAATGATTTGTAACATCCGATATATTATTGTCTGAACCGGAAATTTGAAAGCCCTGGTTCAATAATATTTCAGCAATACCGCTCATTCCGATACCGCCGATACCGACAAAATGCACTTTCTTTATATTCTTAAACATTTGTTTCTATACTGGTTTTTAATTCCTGTATTCGATTTATCAAATCATTTTCGTTCTCATAATCGTATGGTCTGATTAGTACCGGTCTTCTTCTGTTTTTAAGCTTTATTCTTATTAAGCGGAAAACATTTTTCTTGGAAGAATCTCTTCTTCTTGAGATAGAAATTGAAGATATTTCTTCTTTAGTGAATACACGGGATTTAAATCTATCAACAAAAGAAATCCCACTGGATGAAATTTCCAGATGCTTATTTTTAAATAGATTATATAAAAGACTGATTAAAGAAACCATAACAATTATCGCAAAAAAATAGATAATAGGATCTTTTGTAATAAGAATAAATGAACCTTCGAAAAATTCGCCCCGCACAATTGCATAAATAATAAAGACAACAAAATAAATTATAGTTGATTGATAATAAAAAGACATATTGTATTTAAACACGCTATTTTTGTCCCGGTTATCAATCATGCCGGTTTTGTATATTTAATAATATTATCAGCAATAATAGATGTAGCATTTTTTTTACTTAAAGAACCGGCATTTATTCTTATACTTTCCAATTTACTATCGTCAAAGATTAAATTTGTTATGATGCCGGCTAAATCATTTTTTAAATTTTTATCTTCAACAAGCAGAGCTGCATTTTTATCAGCTAAAGATTTAGCGTTAAAATACTGATGATTCTCGGCCACATTAGGAGAAGGCACCAAAACTGCCGAAATGCTAAGTGCGGTTATCTCGGCGATTGTAGTGGCGCCTGCTCTTGAAATTAATAAATCACAAGCAGAATATGCTGAATTCATTTTTTCAATAAATGGTCTAACCAGTACATTTTCCCGAGCAAACGATTTATACTTATCATAGTAATTTTTCCCGGTCTGCCAAATCACCTGAATATTATTATTAACTAATTTTTCCACCAAGCCTGCAACAGCTTCATTGATAGATGCAGCACCAAGACTCCCGCCTAAAATCAAGAGTGTTTTCTTATCACCAGTAAAATTAAATTCTTTTAAGGCTTCATTTTTATTTATCAAGCTTAAATTTTCTCTTACCGGATTTCCAGTTAATAATACTTTAGTTTTATCCTTAAAATATTTTTTGGAATCTTCAAAACTAATACAGATTTCATCTGCATATCTTTCCAGCAATCTTGTAGTAACTCCGGGATAACTGTTTTGTTCAAGTAAAATTATTTTAGCCCCGACTAAATTTGAGCCGAATATAGCCGGTCCTGAAACATATCCTCCCGAACCTATCGCAACCAAAGGTCTGTAATTAATATTAATAAATATAGACTGGAAAATTGATATAAAAAGCTTTAAAGGAAATAAAAAATTTTCAAAGTTAAACTTACGTGAAAATCCTTTTATCCAGATTGGTTTAAATTTGAAACCTAATTTCGGAACGACACTTCCTTCTATCTTTGATTTTGTACCGATAAATAAAATATCTGCATCCGGAATTAAAAGCTTAATTTTTTCGGCAACAGCTACAGCCGGAAATAAATGCCCGCCGGTTCCCCCGCCTGCAAATAAAAATCTATATGTTTTTCTATTTGTGTTCACTAATTTATTTAAACAAATTATTTTTATTCTTAAATTTCTTTTCAACGGGAACATTCTGCCCTGGAGATAAACCTGCATTTTGATTAGGTAAACTTGATAAAGCAATATTTATCAGGATACCGATTGAAATGCATAAAAATATTATTGAAGTTCCTCCGTAACTGATAAACGGCAGTGGCAATCCGGTCGTCGGTATAAGTCCGGTAGAAACTGCAATGTTTATAAATGCATAAATAAGAATTGAAAATGTAATACCGAAAGCCAATAGTTGTCCGAATTTGTCCTTTGCTTTTTTTGCAATCAATACTCCTGAAACGAACAGGACTAAATAGCTGATGATCACAATAACGGAACCAACGAATCCGAGCTCTTCGCCTAAAATTGCAAAAATAAAATCACCGTAAGCTTCGGGTAAAAATAAATTACTCTGCATGCTGTGTCCCAGTCCAACTCCAAAAGTACCGCCGCTCCCTAAGCCAAGGATAGCTTGTTTTACCTGGATATTTATATCACCGCCGTTATTTAAGCTGCCGACAAAACTAAAAATTCTGTTTCGTGAATGGGCAAAAAGCAATGCAATCGTTCCTACAACCAGCAAGCTAAAAAATAAAGATGACATTATATGCCCAAGCTTAGCACCTCCTACATAAAGTAATGTCAGACTTATCATAACCAGTATAATGCCCGTGCTGATATTAGGTTGAATCAATATCAAACCTGAAATTATAATTACCCATATAAATAAATAAAGGAATCCATGCTTATAGTTTTTAAGTTTATCTCCTTTATCTTCAAGCAAAGCAGAAAGATGAATAATGAGAACCAATTTCGCCACATCTGCCGGCTGGAATGAAGTAAAACCTAAATTCAGCCATCTGCCTGCCCCTTTATAATCAGGAGCAACGAATAAGGTAATGATCAGGAGTCCTGTCGTTATAAAAATTGCAGCCTTGCTATAATCCTTATATATGTCATAAGGAATAAAACTAAATATCAGCATGCAAAATATTCCAATCACCACTTTGAAGAAATGAGAATTAAACAGGTGAAAAACAGAATCAAATTTTATTGCACTATAAGTGCTGCTTGCGCTCATCACCAGGATCAATCCAAGCAGAGATAAAATAAATGCGTCAAAAAATACTGTAAGCGCTAATTTTTTCCCTGAAAAACCGTTACCAGCAGATACTTGTAAATTACTATTGTTTAACATTATAATTTATTTACCGCTTCTTTAAAAAGTTTTCCTCTATGTTCATAATTGTCAAACATATCAAAACTTGCGCAAGCAGGAGATAATAAAACAATTTCGTTTTCTCTTGCTTCCTGGTTTGCTGCGATAACTACATCTTCCAATGAAGGTTTAATTTCCACTTTTACAACTGAATGAAAGAAATTAAAAACCTTGTCGGCAGATGAACCAATCGCATAAATTTTCTTTACCCTATCAATTACAAGCTGTTTTATCTGGTTATAATCATTTCCCTTATCCTGCCCGCCCAGAATCAAGAAAATAGGTTCATCAAAACTTCTCAACGCATACCATACCGAATCGACATTTGTAGCTTTTGAATCATTAATAAATTTTACACCGTTAACATCTCTTACAAATTCAAGCCTATGTTCAACACCTTGAAAAGTTTTTAATCCTTCTTTTATTTTTTCATTATCAAGCTTGAAGATTTTCGATGCTGTAATGGCAGCCATAGCATTTGCTAAGTTGTGCTCACCTTTGAGATTTATTTCAGATGTGCTGCATGTAAATTTTAATTCACCTTCTTCATTATACATCACCTGTGAACCGGACAAATAGCATCCATCCATCTGTGGCTCGCTTAATGAGAAATAATATCCTCTGCTTTTATAATTAGTTAAGGAATTAACCAAGGTTTTATCATCTTTGTTAAGAATTAAATAATCTTTTTTATCCTGGTTTTTATAAATTCTAAGTTTTGAGCTAATATAATTTTCAAATTTATTTTCGTACCTATTTAAATGATCAGGAGTTATATTCAGAATCATTCCAATATTCGGCTTAAAGTCTTTTATTAAATCAAGCTGGAAGCTTGATATTTCCAGGATAATATAATCATTTTCCAATGCTTCAAGAGCAACTTCGCTAAAAGCAATCCCTATATTTCCCGCCACAAAAGTATTTACGCCGGCTGTGTTAAATAAATGACCGCAGAGTGCAGTTGTTGTTGTTTTCCCGTTTGTTCCTGTTATTGCAATTATTTTCCCTTTACAAAAATTATATGCCAGCTCTATTTCACTAATTACTTCAATCTTTTTTTCTTTTGCTGTAATTAAAACAGGTGCATTTGATGGAACACCAGGGCTGACAACCATTAAATCACAATTAAAGACTTTATCAGTATGCTCTCCGATTTCAAAATCAATATTATTTTCTTTCAATATTTCTGCAGAATTTGAAAGCTTTTCATTTTTGCCGGAATCCGAGACGAAAGGAATCCCGCCAAGTTTTTTTATTAATTTTGCAGCACCAACCCCGCTTCTTACTGCACCAATTACAGATATTTTTTTATTTTTAATTTCCATTTTAATAGGTTATTGACTATTAACGAATTTTGAATGATGCCAAACTGACAATTGCTAAAATTATTGCTATAATATAAAACCTGATCACGATTTTAGGCTCAGGCCAGCCGACCATTTCAAAATGATGATGCATAGGAGCCATTTTAAAAACTCTTCTTCCTTCACCATATTTTTTTTTGGTATATTTGAAATACAATCTTTGAATTATCACCGATATTGTTTCCATAAAAAAAACGCCCCCCAGAATCGGAATTAAGAGCTCTTTTTTTATTAATACCGAAATTATTCCAAATGCTCCTCCAAGTGCAAGTGAACCTGTGTCGCCCATAAATACTTGCGCCGGATAAGAATTAAACCATAAAAAACCAAGCGAGGCTCCCACAAGAGCAGCAACATAAACAGTTAATTCACCTGATCCGGGTAAATAAATGATATTTAAATAATCCGAAAAAATTGCATTACCGCTGACATAGCTCATTATGGAAAGCGCTATCATTACAATAACAATTACTCCAATTGCCAAACCGTCAAGGCCATCAGTTAAATTAACGGCATTTGAAGTTGCCGTGATTATAAAAACGACCACCGGAATATAGAAGTATGAGAAATCAAAATTAACATTTTTTAAAAATGGCACAGTAGTAACAGAATTTATTACATCGAACTGTGGTGAAAAATAAATTACCGAGCCTACCACCAAGCCGATTATTATCTGACCTAAAAGTTTATACCGTGCTATTAACCCGTTGGGATATTTTTTTACAACTTTCAGATAATCATCAAGGAAACCTACAGCGCTTAACCAGATTGTACCTGCTAAAATTAAAATGATGTAGAGACTTTTAATATCTGCCCATAGTAAAACCGGGATAACAACGGAAAGTATAATTATTATGCCGCCCATTGTTGGTGTACCGGCTTTTGACCAGTGCGATTTAGGACCGTCAGCTTTTTTTGCTTCACCTATCTGTTTCTTTTTTAAGAAAAAAATTATTTTAGGGCCAAAATAAATGGAAAAAAATAATCCGCAAATTGCCGCGATTGCAGATCTGAAAGTTAAAAAACGAAAGATATCAAATCCGGGCGGATTGAAAACCTTATTAATATATTCAAAAAGATAGTAAAGCATTTATTATAATTTTATTCCAATACTTTAATAAACTCTTCCATTCTCATTCCCCTGGAGCCCTTAAAAAGGATTATTGAATTTGAAAGCTCCAGGTTCTTTAAGAAAGATTTCAGATTTTCTCTAATTCTAAAATGTTTTTTAATAATTTTTGAACCATCTATTTCTTCTGATAAATATTTCATTCTTTTACCGGTTGTATATAGTTCGGAAATCTTATCTTTAATTATATATCGAGCTAATTTTTTATGAAGTTCAATTTCTTCTTTTCCTAATTCAAACATATCACCGAGCACTGCAATTTTTCTTTTGTAAGTTTTTAAATTGAGATAGCAATTCTAATGCATATTTCATCGACTCTGGATTTGCATTGTAAGTATCATCCACTAAAATAAAATCTTTAATTGTTTTAACATTTAACCTCTTATTTACTGCCTTTAATTTTTTTGTTCCGGAATCTATCTCTTTTTTAGACAGCCCTAATTTTAACCCAACTGCAACTGCTGCAAGGTAATTGGAAGCATTATGTTTACCATAGAGAGGTAAAGACTGAGAAATTTTTTTATTTTTATAATATATCTCTACCTTTGGTCTGCCGTCATCAGTAAATCCCGAAAATTCTCCTTTAACATCAATATTATTTTTACCAGCCTTCAAATCAAAACCATAAGTCAATTTGTTTTTATAATCACCTGAAGTTCTCCTTAGCATTGCATCATCATTATTAATAAAAAGGAAACCGTTTCGTTCTGATGTTACCCTGAACAATGCTTCTTTTTCTTTGAATACTCCTTTTCTGTTTCTTAGAAATTCCAAATGTGAATCGCCGATATTTGTAATTAATGCATAATCCGGCTTAGCAATACCGGAAGTATATTCAATTTCACCAAAATGATTTGTCCCAAGCTCTAGAACAAGTATATCATGCTTTTCATTTGTACTGAATATTGTTAAGGGGACACCAATATGGTTATTATTATTTCCTATAGTTTTATTAACGGAATATTTTTCATTTAATAATTCTGCAATCATTTCTTTAGTTGAAGTTTTGCCGTTGCTTCCGGTAATTGCAATAACTTTTACTCCCGATTTATCAGACAGTTTATTTCTCCAAATTTTTGCTACTTCACCTAAAGCTTTTGTTGTATCTCTTACAGTCACAACCGGGATCTCAATATCATTAAATTTTTTGTATTTGTTTTTGTTTATAACCACAGCCGAGGCACCGTTCTTAATTGCATCTCTTAAAAAATTATGGCCATCAAATTTATTTCCTTCAATTGCAATAAATAAAGAATCATTTACCACGTTTCTCGAATCAATTACAACCGAAGTAACCGGCTTATAATTATCGGGATTAAAGATTTCAGATGTCGGTACATTAAACATATCCTCAATAGTTAAATTCATCTTCTTCATTTTAAACAATGCTTGCAGCCTGCCTGCCGGTTATAGAATGAAGATACTTCTCGGCAATCTCTTTATCGGAAAAATGATTCCTGACTCCTTTTATTTCCTGGTAATTTTCATGACCTTTACCGGCGATTAAAATAACAGCATCATCTTCCGATTTATCAATTGCATTTTTTATTGCTTCCTCCCTATTTTCAACTACTTCATAATTTGTTCTTGTAATACCTTTTTTTATATCTTCAATGATATCAAGTGGTTCTTCATATCTCGGATTATCTGAAGAAATGATTACATATTTACTCAATTCGCAAGCAATACTCCCCATAACAGGTCTTTTGGTTTTATCCCTGTTACCGCCGCATCCAAAGACGGTATAAATAGGATTTTTACCGTCGGTAATTTTATTTAATGCAATCAGTGCTTTTTCAAGACTATCAGCCGTGTGCGAATAATCGATAATACATTTTTTTGATCCGTTTCCCACAACTTCGAATCTGCCTGGAACTTGCTTAGTTGTTCTAATTCCTTCTATACATATTTCTTCTTTTATTCCTGACAAAACGGCTGCAGCGAATGCTGCACAAGCATTATATGCATTAAATTCCCCAATCAAGGAAGTTGAAGCCTGATATTCCTTTCCCTTAAACTCAATAGAAAATGAAGTTCCGTTCAAATCATACTTAATATTTTTTAAAATAAAATCTGCACCCGGTGTAGTTCCGTAAGAAAGGGGATGTGCTTTGGAGTTTGAGATTAGAGTTAGACAGTTTTTGTCATCGGAATTGATTACACCGAATGCAGATGGTGATAAAGAATCAAAAAGAAGTTTTTTAGCCGCAAGATAATTTTCAAAGTTACCGTGAAAATCAAGGTGATCTGAAGTAATATTTGTGAAAACCGCTAATGCAAAATATAAATCATAAACCCTTTTTAAAACTAATGAATGCGAGGAAACTTCCATTACAGCGTAACTACATCCCTGGCTGAGCATCTCAAATAAGAGTTCATTTAATTCTACCGATTCAGGGGTTGTAAGCTGTGTTTTAATTTCCTTGTTCCCTATATAATTGGCAATTGTTCCTATCAGCCCGGTTTTATTTCCATTTGTTTCAAGAATATTTTTTATAAAATATGATGTGGTAGTTTTACCATTTGTTCCGGTTATTCCAATTAATTTCAATTTCTTTGACGGTTCATCAAAATAAATATTGGATAGTTGAGCAAGAGCAGTCCTGCTGTCCTTAACCAATATTTTTGCAGGACCATTATTAATGAATATTTCATCAGGTATGCTATTGTTATCTTCCAAAACTATTGCAAAAGCACCATTATTAATAGCATTCAGAATATAGTTATGTCCGTCGGTTTTATATCCTTTTATGGCAACAAAAATTGAATCCTTAATAACTTTTCTTGAATCATAAAATATTCCCGTAACATCTTTACGTTGAACTTCTCCAGCAATTTGAATAGCATTTATTTTACTTATAAGCCTTGTTAATTCCATTTAATAGACTACTGTTCCGTTAATAGATGCTTCTTTACAATTTAAAACACAAAGTTCATCTTTTTGAATTTTAGTTCCCGGGTTTATACTTTGAGATAAGACTGAGCCCGATCCTTTTATTGTATACCTAATTCCCAATCTTGTCAATAGATAAATAGCATCCCTAATAGAATAATTAGTCAAATCCGGCATCGTGTTAGTTTTTGAAAAATCTCTAACATTAATCTGCTGAATATCAGCATTGCCCTTCGCTGGGATTATTTTAGGGATATTATTATTTGATCTATCTAACGAAACAAGATGTACTCCCTCTCCTTCGGGAGAAGTATTTAACAAATCCGGATCCGCTTTAATCATTCTTTCAGCTACATTTTTAAAAATAGGTGCAGCAACACTGCCGCCGTATCTGCCGATCTTGGGAGCATTTATTAAAATCAAGCAAATTACTTTTGGATTATCGGAAGGGAAAAAACCAATAAAGGAAGAGTTATAATCCGACTTAGAATATTTTCCGTTTTCTAGTCTTTGAGCGGTCCCGGTTTTGCCGCCAACTTTAACGTTATCAATCTTAGCATTTACACCCGTACCGTTTTCAACTACATTATAAAGAATTTCTCTCATCTTTCTCGATGTTTCTTCACTTATAACACGTCTTACTTGTTTAGGCGAATCTTCATATATAGCCGAACCATTACCGTCAGATTCTTTTTTAACAATTAAAGGTTTGTATAAAAAGCCTCCATTAACTAAGGCGCAATATGCAGAAATCAATTGTAACGGGGTAACCATTAATTCATATCCGAAAGACATAAATGCTTTAGTAACTGCAGACCAGTTATTAGGTTTCTTGAGTTCGCCGTCAACTTCTCCGGGCAGCTTAATTCCGGTATAATTACCAAACCCGAAAGCTCTAATATATTTATAATAAATATCATCATTTATTCTTTGTGCTAATTTCGACATACCAACATTGCTCGATTGTTCCATTACACCCATAACTGAAAGATATTGATGCTTATGAGTATCGCTAATTCTAATATTGCGAAATTTATAGCTCCCATCTTCAACATTAATCGTTTCGTTTAGCCTGCAAAGATGCTGATCCAATAAGACAGCCATGGTTACGGATTTAAAAGTGGAACCAGGTTCATATGAATCGGTAATTGCTTTATCTTTTCTATCCGAATCATTAAATTTCCAGTAAGTTTCAGGATCAAAATCATTTAAATTTGCCAGTGCCAGGATCTCGCCATTATTGGGGTTCATGATAATACCTGTTGCAGACAAACCGCCGTAAGCATCAAGCCCGTTCTTTAATTCTTCCTCTAAAATCGCCTGGTATGTTTTATTGATTGTAAGATAAAGATTATCCCCGGGAACAGCAGGCTGAGTTTCTTCTTCCGCAACTGTGATCATATCCCCGATAGCATTTCTTTCAACCAGCATTTTCCCTTCATCTCCCTGAAGCTGTTCATCGAAAGTTTTTTCGACTCCGTTAACTCCTTTGAAATCATTATTTACATAACCTAAAACGTGCGATGCCAATTTATTGTATTGATATATACGTGTCGGATCTTCATTATAAAATAAACCTGTAACTTTAAAGTTTTTCAACAATAAAGCGTCTTCACTCGAAGCCTTCTTCTCTATGCAAATTGTTTTTTTTGAATCATTCATAAGATCCAGATAGTGCCTCTCGCTTTTCCCAAACACCGTAGCAAACTTTTTCGCAATCTTTATCTTTCCCGCACCCGAAACCATCCTCAGATCGAGGTAAAAAGAAATATCATTCCGATTGTAAACCAGCAATGTATTATTCCTGTCATATATCAACCCCCTATCGGCTTCAATTTTTTCAATTTTTGTTTGCTGTTTCTGGGCATAGTATCTTAGCTCTTCACTTTTAACAATTTGAATATCAAACAGTTTAATCACCAATGCTGTAAAAAATAAAAAGATAAAGACAATTACTATTAAGGCTCTTGAATTATTCATATTTATCCTTAATAATTTCTGATACCTTCTCTATTTTATTTTTATCTACAGTTAAAACCACCGGCTGACCGGAAGGTTTGATCATCCCAAGTTCTTCTTCTGCGATCGGAACAATCCTGTCTTCCGAAGTTAAAGCCTGGTGTTGTGCAGATAAATTTAATTTCCAATTTTCAATATTTTCAAGTTCCTGCTCAGCCAAAACTTTTTGTTTGGTTAATTCCTCACAATTTAATTTTATACCGACATATCCAAGAATAAAAAGAGTAATTGTTACCATATAGAAAAGTGTCAAGAGGATTAATGGTTTTGCACTTTTTTTCATATTCTTTCTGCTGCTCTTAATTTTGCACTTCTTGCCCGTTTATTGAATTCAATCTCCTTTTGTGAAGGTATAACAGGTTTTTTTGTAAGTATTTTCAACCTGCTTTCTTTATCACATTTGCAAACCGGGAAATCCTTCGGGCAAATACAGTCCAACGCCTCATATTTAAATAGCTCTTTTACAATTCTATCTTCAAGTGAATGATAGGAAATTATTACAATCACACCTCTATTCTTAAGCAGTTCAACACTTTTCTTCAGGAAAATTTCCAGGTTATTTAGTTCATCGTTTACAAATATCCTCAATGCCTGAAAGATTCTTGAAAGAGTTTTTGCCTGATATCTTTGAGGTGTTATCCGGTTAATAATGCTGCTTAGTTCAGTTGTTGAATTTATTCTATCTTTTTCTCTATACCTGCAAATTTCCCTGGAAATTTTTTTCGAATTCTTTTCCTCACCAAATTTTGAAAAGATATTTTCAAGATCTTCTTCCGAAAAGGAATTAATAACATCGGATGCATTAACAACTTTATTCTTATCCATTCTTAAATCCAGATCTGCTTCTTTCCTATATGTAAAACCTTTTTCAACATTATCAAGCTGAAATGATGAGACTCCCAGGTCAGCCAATATACCGTCATAAAAATTTATTGATTCAATCTTTGAAATGATATCAATTTGTGTAAAATTAAAATTATGAAGTTTAATCCTATTTTCATTTTTAAATTTTTCTTTTGAGTAATTGAATGCATCCAGATCCACATCCGTTGAAACCAGGACGCCGTTTTTATTTATTCTTTTAAGAATTTCTTCCGAATGACCGCCGTATCCTAAAGTAGCGTCGAAATAAGTCCCTGATAAATCATTAATTAAATAGTCCAAACTTTCGTTCAACAAAACGGGCTTATGAAGCTTTTCCATTATTTAGCCATTACTTTAGCTGCAATTTGTTCGTAAGTTTCAGTTGATTCTTCCAGGTACTCTTTATAAACATTAGGATTCCATACTTCAATTTTTTTTAAAGCTCCAAGAATTAAAACATCTTTTTCAATTTTCGCATAATCAATTAATATTTGCGGGATTGATATTCTAGCTTGAGAATCAAGTTTGTCTTCGGATGCATATTGGGAAATCATTCTGATAAATTTTGCATCCTTAGGATCAAACGGATTAAGCGTTAGCAGCTTCTCTTCAATAAGCTGCCATTGATCGAGAGGATATATATCGATACACGCGGCTGTACCTTGCGTAATAATGAAAGTCTCGTTAGATTCGGGAGAAACTTGTTTCCTTAATTTCGCCGGGATACTTATTCGTCCCTTTGAATCTATTGAGTATGCAAATTGACCTCTAAACATTGTCCAACTCTAATTTGGTTCTTTTCACCACAATTCCCCACAACTCCCCAAAAATACGTTAAAATTTATGGAAATGTCAAGAAGTTTTTTACTTTTTTACCATATTTTTTTAATTATTTTGCTTGAAGTGTATTAGAGCAAGCGGGATTTTAGTAAAAATTGAATTTCTTAATGTAAAGAATAGGAGGAAGTTAAAAAAGAAATGAAATTAGAAGATTACTGAAACAACGACTAAAAATTATAAATATCCTTAGTAGATTTTTTTATTCTAGTTTTCTTGGGGAAATTTTTCATTAACTATATCAATAATATTTCTAAAGTGGGGAAGATCCGGCCAATAAAAGCTAACTACTTTCACTAAATAAGTTCTTCCCTTTTGCAGTTTATTAAAGACTTCTGTTGCATTGTGTTTGTCATGATAATAATTATTTGCATCTTCAAAAACTTCATCTTTTGTAAAAATTATATACCTGCCGGGTTCATCTCCAAATTTCTCAGAATTTGTAACAGTAATAGTTATTTCTTTTTCGGTTAAAAACCTTTCAAAAAAGAGATATCCAAATACCAAACTGAGGGTGATAATAATTAGTCCAATAAAAATTTTTCTACTTGATATCGTCATAAAATTATGGTTTAGTAAATTTAGTTGGGATTTTCCTATTCCAGGAATGCTTTGGTTCAGAGACCAAAAAATATAAAAGGATAAAAAATGATATAATTGATAAACCGGAATAAATTAGTATCAAATAAAGCATAATATTTCCGTATTTATTTAATAAAAATGGAAGTTAATTTTTTACCCAGGCATTCCCTAATTTTTAACTTTTTAGCATATTTTTAAAATTTTAACAAATAAAAGACACAATAATAATACCAATAAAACGTTTCAAAATACTTGATTTTTATAAAAGGGAATTAAGGAATAAGGTAATATTTATATGCTGATATGAAGTTACGTAATAATTACTTAATCACAGTTTTAATTCAGAGCCAACTGCCGGAATCGAACCGGCGACCTGCTCATTACGAATGAGCTGCTCTACCAGCTGAGCTAAGTTGGCTTAAAATCAAGATTAATAAAAGGACAATTCAAAGATTTGGTAATATCCCGTTTAATCAGCAATTTAAGGAAGGTTTACACTTGAACCAGGCTTAGCATAAAGCTTAGCCTGGAACATCTGTTCTGATTTACTATCTTAATTTCTTTTTATGCCTGTTTTTTCTCAATCTTTTTTTTCTTTTATGTGTAGACATTTTATGACGTTTTCTTTTTTTACCACAGGGCATTAATTACCTCCATTATTTTCATGTGATTTTAATAATTCTTCTGCTCTTTTTCCTGCGTCAGAATTCGGATTAATTGCAACAGCTTTTTCAAGCCATTCTTTAGATTGTTTTAAATTTCCAGCTGCTAAATTAACGATTCCTAAGTTAAGATTCCCGATTTGATGATTAGGTTGATATTTTAATGCTTTTTCCATTTCACTAATTGCAGCCGGATAATTGCCTAAATTATAATAGCAAACCCCCATATCCACTCTTGCATCGGCATCTTTAGGATTTTTCTCAAGGTATTTATTATAATTTTCTATTGCCTTAGAAAAAAATCCTGCATCATTTTGTGTATGTGCAAGCTGAAGAATTAAACTTATATCATCAGGATTGGTTTTAAGTTTAGCTTCAAGATCATTTATCTTATTTATACTATTTAAATCAACACTTGGTTGATTTGGAATATTTTGATTTGAGTCTGTTACTGAAACGGGAGGTTTGTTTAATACTCCTGAAGAGATTATGATTACAGCAGCGACCACAATAACAACTCCAAAAATGATCAGAAACATACGGGTATCTAATGTTTTCCCTTTTCTTACCTGAGTTTTCGGTTCTCTGATATTTTTATTTGTTTTTTTTGGAAGGGGTACTTTTTTAATTTGATTTTTAGGTTTGATCCCTTTATTCTCTAGTTTAATCCCGCAGGAAGAACAAATTGTATTATTAATATCGTTCTCTTCACCGCAGTTTTTGCAAATGATCTTAACTATATTTTCATCATCGATAGCGGAAATATTGTCCTCATTAATACCTGCTACATCATTTAATTGTGAACCGCAATTAGGACAAAATTTATATTCCTTCTCTAGCTTAGCACCACATTCAGGGCAAAAATTTTTCATATGCTATATCACTCTAAACATCTTTCATTCCGTTATCAACAATTTCCTTAAATTCTTTAGAGAATTTAAAAGTTGGCACAAAATGCTCAGGTACAAAAACCTGTTCACCGGTTTTAGGATTCCTTGCCTGTCGTGCATTTTTCTTTTTTACTTTGTAACTGCCAAAACCTCTTATTTCGATTCCTTTACCTTCTTTTAAAGATTCTATAACTGTTTTAATGAAACCTTCAACGATGGCTTCCGTTTCCAATTTAGTTAGACCTGTTCCTGCGGCAACTTTATCTACTATATCAGCTTTTGTCATATTTCACCTTTATCATTTTGTATGTAACTCATTATAATTTAATGATTTAAATTATGCAAGTAGCTATCGAAAATCAATTGATATATTTGTGATATATGCCACCTATACTGTTATTTCTTTTAAAAATAGAACTTTAAATATATAAATAAATGTGTAACATAATAAACTGAAAAATAGAGTATGTTAAATAATATAGAGTTTACCCAGAATAAAATGTTTGAACACATCAAAAAAATTTCCAATTGTTTCGAAAGTAAGTGATTGCCTTATCTTAGTTTCGACTTTCTAAATTATACGGTTCGGCAATTAATTCAGGTTCATCTCCATCTAGCAGAGATTCATCAAAATCGATATTAATCTTTTTAGTCTCTCCTTTTAACAGGGAGAAATAATTATCGTTCATAAAAACCGGCAGAATAGGTTCACCGTTTCTTTTTTTTACAACTTTAAGGTGAACAACAAAAGCAATTGCAGGTGAGGAAACCGGATTAGAAATTTGAGCTTCAATTTTATATTTGCCGTTCTTTTTAAAATTTTTATACTTAACATCCAGATTTACGGCGGGTAATGTATTTATATCTTTATAATCAAGATATTTCTTTCCCCGCCAATAAAAATTATCAGCCAATAACTCCCCACTGCTGTCTTTTAATTGAAGCTTGATAAAATGAAGATCTGAAAGAGATTTCTGACTATCGTAATAAACTTGAAAACTCCAAAGAGATACTCTATACCGGGTATTTTTTTCAATACAATACATGCGGATATACCTGGCATCTGCTGTTTTGAATTTAATATCTATAATTCCAGGTTCACCTTCCGAGGTGTAGTAAACATCTTTCCAATATTTTGAATCCGGCGATAATTGAATTTTATAAATTTTTGCACAAGAATTATCCCAGTTCAGCCTGACATGATTAACCGGATTTATTTCACCCAGATCGACAAATGCCCATTGCTGATCACCGAAATCACTTTCCCATTTTGTTTTTTCATTAGCATCAGTCAAAGAAACAGGCTCTTCTCCTTTAACACCAACAGTAGAGGCAAACGCTTTTTTATTATGGGCTAAATCTACATCCGGAAAAATAAGAGTAAAACAGGTTTTCAAAGAATCTTTTTCGACATCAATCTTAGTAGTTTTATATAAATCCTTATTTTCAGTTCCATCAATGGAATATATCTTAGCTTCTGCAGTACAATTGTTTAAATCATGCAAAGTAGTATTTATTACTTTAACAGTATTGACTGCAGGATTCCATTGAATATGAATTGGTTCGCAGGCCTTCTTAGCTCCCCAATATGCACCGGTGGCATCATAATAATAATCGTACGTCTGCCATACCATTGAGGGATAAGCACTTTGGCTCATCCAGATAATTAAACCGGTGGCATCATTCCATAAGTTATCAAGCCAGCCTTCGAACATTGCCTTATTGGTTTCAATATTCAGCAGCTGTGCCTTGCGGCAAAAATCCTTAATTCCGGCTGCTGTTCCATATCTACTATTTATATCTTTGACATATACATCCGGGCCCGCATATTTCGCAGACTCGCCAAAAAAATGCTTATCCCACATTTCATTTTCAGGCCATGATTTATCTTCCGGAATAAATTTTTTAAAACTGTCATAATTAACAAAAACTGCCGTACCCATTTCACTTCTCATTCCCCATCCTTCAGTACCGCCCCAATGGCCGGGAGCAGCATTCATAAAATATTCTGCCGGATCAAGAGGCGACCATGGACCGCTTCCGGTAAGGCTATAAGAGTGTGAGTTTGGATGGTAATGTCTTCCATCAAAACTTTTAACATCAGCTTTTAACCAGCCGTTAAGAGGTGGTGGTGGATCACCCTCATTATCACCGCACCATAGAATAATGCAGGGATGGTTACGCAGTCTCTTTATCTTTTCAACTGCATTTGCATTAAAAACATTTATATCCCTTGGCATTCCTCCGCTTGAATTTAACCAGAAATCATCCCAAACCATAATTCCATACTTATCGCAGGCTTCATAAAATTTATCATTGGTTGTAGATCCCATCCAATTTCTTATGATATTGAAATTCATATCTTTATGAAGTTTTACACGGGTATCATAATCTTTATCACTGCATCGCAGCATATATTCCGGCATACCCCAATTGCCTCCCTTAGCAAAAATTTTCTCACCGTTAACCTCAATCTTCATTATACCGCTGGAAGTATCGACAACTAATTTTCTAATTCCAAAATTTATATTTGCTTTATCCGATTCCTTATTTTTTATAACGAACTGAAGATTACATGAATAAAGGTTTTGTGCACCATATCCGTTGGGCCACCATAAGTTGGGATTTACAATCGATAACTCCGGAAATCCGTTATTGTCAAAGTAAATTTCTTTTATTTCATGAGCGGGAACAGTTACGGGAGAAGAAAATGTAATATTACCTGGATTAATTATTCCTGTTAATTCACCGCTTTGATCTGAAGCTGAATTATTTCTTAATTCTACTTTTATTTTAATATCAGCCGATGAAGTATCTGGCAATTCGGTCTTTATCCATGGATCAACAATTGAGACCGGACCTGTATTACTAAGGTAAACATCATCCTGGATTCCCATATTTAATCCCGGAACATAAGGCATCCAATCCCATCCTTCACTTGAACCATAAGTCGGACTTGCACCATTTGAAATTGGAGCTTGAGGAATATGAACAAGAACGGCCAAAACATTTTGATGAGACCCGGTAATTATATTTGTAATATTAAAACTGCCGCGCTGCATAATTCCTTTAATTGTTCCCAGATATTTTCCGTTTAGGAAAATATCCGCATCCCTGTTCACTCCTTTAAAGTTGAGCCATATTATGTCATTTAAAAAATCTTTGGGTACAATAAATTCGGTTCTGTACCAAAAGTTTTGATCGTATTTTGATTTATCCACTCGGTATATATTATCCCCATAATTAGGATCTTTTTCGATGCCGTCATCAACATAAGAGCCGAAAACGGTTCCGGGAACAGAAGCTTTTATCCAATCACCGGTATTAAATCCATGTTTAAATATTTTAATGCTGTCGATATTTACTTCAGCTTCAGGTTTAAGTTTCCATATAATTAAAGGATTAGAGCTGTTAAGGGAACTTATTTGCTCCTGTCCTGCTGTCTGGTTACTGAATATAAAACTTGACACTAGAGTTAAATACAATAAAAGATTTTTTAATTTATTTATTTTCATAAAACTGGAGCTGTATTTTTTAATTTCTAAAAAAGATTCATACCCTTTTAATTTTTACCAAAACCACACCGTGCGGCGGAACAACAGCTTTGTACTGATTTTCAAAGTCGCCGATATTTTTTTGTCTCCAAAGATCCCTTACCAAACATTTGCCATTTAATCCAAGCTGTTTAAAGACCGCCGAAACTTCGGTATTCTTATTACCTCTGTTAAATAAACCAACGGCTTTTGATCCGTCCTGAAGATCCTTTGCCCATACTTCAAGATCACCTTCTTTGGAAATTCTGCTTGCCTGGTGGCCTAGCGGATCCTGGTCAACAGCAAGCACTTCATCATTAGTAAGCAAACCCAGGGTAAAATCATCCAGGCGTGTCATATCGCATCCGATTAATAAAGGTGCAGAAAGTAAACACCACATACTGATATGAGTGTATTGTTCGTTTGGAGTTAATCTTGTTGGATGAAGGTTTTCACCCCAGCCGACCATTCCAACTACAAGCATATCAGGATCATTCCAATGCCCGGGACCGGCATATTTCTCATGCCCATTTTGATTGAATGCAATATCGCTCATACTCTGCCAGGTATCTGTAATATCACCAGTTGTACGCCAGCAGTTACCGCCGACTTTAGCACCCCATTCCCATACATTCCCCATACCATACTGGCAAAGACTAAAAACTATATCACGGTTAACTTTATTGAGTGCATCTCTCATTACAAAATATGGCTTCATTAAATCATTTAAATTATTTCTATCCCCATTATATGAGCACCAATCATATTTAAGATAATCTATACCCCATTCTCCATATTTCTGAGCATCTTTTTCTTCATGCTGAAAGCTGCCAATACAGCCGCCGCATGTTAGAGGACCGGGAGAGGAATAGATACCCATCTTCAATCCTTTATTATGGATAAAATCACCAAGAGCTTTCATATCAGGAAATCTTTTATTAGGGTTAATATAACCATTACTGTCTCTCGGCACACCTTGAAGCGTAGAATCATCCGAACCCGGCTTAGTCTCCCAGTAATCATCAATATTAATATATGTCCATCCATGATTACTTAAACCGCTGTTAACCATTGCATCGGCGGCAGCCCGAATCTTTTTATCGCTAACGGAACTTGCAAAACAATTCCAGCTGTTCCAGCCAAGCGGAGGAGTTAATGCAATCTGATCTCCGCAAATTATTTTAAATTCTTTTTCTGCGTTTCCAAGCTTATTATCTGCTTTTAATAAAACTGAATATCTCCCTTTTTCTTTAATGGAACCTGTAATAATTCCTGTTTTTCTATCAAGGTTAAGTCCGGCAGGTAAATTATCTGCCGAAAATTCCATGGGTCTATCCCCCGTTGCAGCGATTCTATATAAAAAGGGAGAGCCGGGTCTAACACCGTAGATTTGTGCTCCATTGATCTTTGGCTTTGGCGAAGGTTTCGGAGTGAGAATTACATATTCATTTTTTTTAGCTTGATTATATTCACTATTTATTATTTCAATATCTGAAATACTTTTCGCTTTTGAAGCTTGTTTCAGAATTTCCGCCGAAATTTTAGGGGATATAGATTTAATTGCAAAAGCATATTTCTCTGCAATTCGGGAATAATCGCCAGGAGTCCAATCGTCATTCCAGATATTATCATTGCGCGTCCATGAAATTTCCATCAAATTACTCATTTGTGTAAAATCTCTTTCAATCAAACTCCATAAGTATTCTTTTGGATCATGCTCAAAAAGAGAGAAGTAAAAAGCGAATCCTCCCTGGTTATTATTCACTTTGATAAATATTTTATTGTCACCCTTTAACAATTTTAAGCCGGCAGTATCCTCGTTTGGTGAACAGCCCCTATCTATTTTGTGATTAATTACCAGATCATTATTTAACCAGACTTTCAATCCGTCATCACTTCCAAAATATGCTTTTATTGTTGTATCACGCTCACAATAAATATTTCTTTGTAAGAATACCACGCTGTTAGCAAGTGCAGGGAAGTTTATAATAGTCCCGTCTAACCATTCTTGTTTTTCCCATTTATACTTACCATTTTCAAATTGTTTATTCAAATCATTATCTTCTTCCGGCGGAAATTTTTCATCGAATGAATTACCGGGTTCAGCCGCAAAAAAGCCAATGCTGTACCAGGAGCCTAAAACCAATTTAAACTTTTCACTTTGCTTCTGCTGCTCTTTCATAAATGCTTCTCTTGAAGAAACCAATGTAGCAATCCATGTATCTTTTTTAATATAGTAATCCGGATCTTGTCCGAAAGTAAACGATGAAATTATAAGAGAAATAAAAAAGATATCTATTATTTTTTTTCTCATCTTAGACCTATTAAATTAAATTGAAAAATGATTCACTAAAAATTCTGCCTCGAAATTCAAAGCAATTAATATTTATAATTTTGAAAGGAACGTAAAAAATTTCTCTGTCCCCACTATATTTTTTCATTGAACACAACAGTTAATAGCTGTTTATCAGACTGATTATTTTCAGTTTGTTTAAAAACCCTTCGATTAATTTATTAGTTTGAAATTTTACTTTTTTAACCTCTCCGGGGAATAGATCAAAGTAATTATCCTCAAAGAAACCATCCTGATCTTCAAAGCTTAAACAAACATCTTTAGCAAATTTATCCGTATTTAATTTTAATTCATATCCATCATCAGTTTTAACGGCATCAATTTTAATTTCGGGTTTTTCTAAATTGAGCTCCTTATATTTCTTAAAGAAAAACAGGTTATCTGTCAATATTTTAGTGCCGGCTTTTAATTGACTGATTAGCACAATATTAGATTCATCGGCTTTTTTAACTAAATCATATTTACATATTTTTAAATAATCATTACTGCTGTTAGCGAGCTACACCAATAGGAATAGATTTATTAAAAATTTCATTACCATCAAAATCAATAACTTTTACGTTGAGTTCAGCTTTCACGGGATTCAGACTATCCGATACAATAAAAAAGTTTAATGAATCATTATCTAAAACATTCGTTATAAGAAATGTTCGGTATGCTCTTTTAACATAATAGTGCAAGGCTTTCCAGTTACCGTAATAATCGATACTCGACCAGGAGGCTACCGGCCAGCAATCATCAATCTGCCAGTAAGCGCTGCCCATGCAGAACGGCATATTTCTCCGGTGAGCTTCAATTGCAATCTTATCTCCTTCTGCCTGCAAGACCTGGCTTACGTAAACATAGGACGCAAAATCCTTGGGTTCTTTAAATTCTCTTTGCATATATAATTGAATTAATCTATTACCATATTCCTTATCTTTTCTATCATCAGCCATGCACCTTTGATGTGAAAGCATGACTTTAGAATGAAGCTGCATATCATCAGGTGAAGAGAATTTTTTTAGTGTGCCTATTTCCGGATATGATTGAAATCCATACTCACTTACAAATCTCGAAATGTTAGTATTAAAACTTTTAAAAGGTTCCTTCCCATGCCAAACACCCCAGTAATGGATATCACCATCGGAATAGGGAATATTATTAAAGCCGGCTGAAGGGCTTGTATGGTGATAATATCTTGTCGTATCTGTTTCTTTAAGTGCATCCGGAATGGTTTCATAAAATAATTTATCCATGTTTGTTTCATATTCCTTCTGCACTTCCGGAGAATACATTTCTTTCCAGCCCCATTGATACCAAGAAATCTCATTTTCATTATTTCCGCAATATAAAGCCAGGCAAGGATGATTTCTTATTCTGGTTACATTATCAATAACTTCATGCTTAACTGAGTACAGAAAATTGCTATCTGCCGGGTACATTGCACATGCGAACATAAATTCCTGCCAGATCAGAATCCCGTATTTATCACATAAATCATAAAAATCATCATTTTCATAAATTCCGCCGCCCCAGACTCTGAACAGATTTATATTTGCATCAGCAGCCGATTTAATTATATGCTCATAACGTTTTTCTGTTACAAGATTTTGAAAATTATCCTGAGGTATATAATTTGTGCCTTTCATAA
Source organism: uncultured Bacteroidota bacterium (assembly GCA_963782475.1). GTDB lineage: Bacteria > Bacteroidota > Ignavibacteria > Ignavibacteriales > Ignavibacteriaceae > CAVQBP01. The sequence goes on along the minus strand of CAWAJW010000015.1, from coordinate 370,117 downwards.
AGACAGGGTATCCATTCAATTTAATATAAAAGCTTCTTCCCTGTGAATCTTTTTTTCGGACAACCTCCAATGAACGGATCCCAATTTTTAGATTTGCAGAATCCGCAATATTATTTTCTGACTGCACTATAAAATTAAAATTATATAAATAATGACTTCCAAGCCCGTTTGTCCACCATAAATCAGGTTTTTGGATTTTAAAATTCACAGGTATTTTATTCAAACCTTTTTTAAGTTGAAAATTATCATTTATATATTCACTGCCATCAACATTTACTTTAACTGCGGTACTAACTTCAGAATCTGAAATAACATTAATGACAGAATTTATTTCAGCATTTTCTTTCGAAACATTTTTTTGAATTACCTGAACATTATTTATTCTGAAATCATCCCAGCCTTCCAAATACACCTTGCGCCATATTCCGCAGGTAATTAACCTTGGTCCCCAATCCCATCCATAATGGAATTGTGCTTTACGCGAATACATCGCAATCATGGTATCTGATTGATCATTATTAGGAAATGCCATTAACCTGAATGGAGCTTTTTCCCATTTAGGCATATTTATTTTAAATACATTGTTAAAATATATTCTTAAATGATTATCTTTTTCTTTTAATAATCCTTTACATTGAACTCTCCATTCTCTGAACATATTATCGGCAGAAAGTATCAATGAATCATTTAAATAAACATCGGCATAAGTATCCAAACCTTTAAATATGAGTTCGATATTCTTTTTCTTCATCAAACCGGGAGGCACATCAAAGCTTGTTTTATAAATCCAATCTTCTTTTCCTATCCATTGTAAATCATGTTCATTAGTTCCGAAATAAGGATCAGGGATTAATTTATTATTTAATAAATCAGTATGAACGCAGCCTGGAATTACTGCCTGATACCATTTTAAAGAATCTGCTTTTGAAAATTCCCAGTTTGTTAAGATATCTTTTTTAATAACATTATTTATCAGGTCTTCCGCTTTTATTAAAGAGGAGGATGAAAAAAATATTATAGAGAGGAATATTAAAAATGATTTTTTCATTTTCCACAAATGTCATCTAATTGTTTGAACAAGTTTATCAGGAAAGACAAATTTTTCTATATTTCTAAGTTCTATCATTTTATGAGCATGTTCACTGAATATCTTTAATGTAGAACTATCAGAATTATAAATAGAGTTAAGTCCTTGCGGCTCTTGAGGAGGATCGCCCAGAAACGGATCACCAGGTTTCCATTTAAAATCCTCATGCTGCGGTCTCCCTTCCCCGCCCCATGTCCAAACATTTGTTCCAGCCATCGGAGAACCGGAAGCAGCACTATCATAAACTATATTTAAAATCTTTTTAAAGTAAATGTCTCTGGCAGTAGTCGGAGTACCAGGTTTATAGAACTCACTATCCCTGGGCAAACCGAATTCTTCCATTACTATTGGTTTATTTACTTCCCTGGCAAACTCTATATGTTCATTAATATAGTTAACGGCATTTTTTTCTGTTCTAGGATAAGTTTCATCTATTTTCTTAGCATCAAACCATCCCCAATTTTTCGGCCATAAATGAAAAGTCATATAATCAATATATTTAATTTTGTGGGCGGTTAAATAAATAGTTGAATCTTCCAAAGCTCCCATAAGACCTTCATTACCTGTAGTAACAAGGTGGTTCGGATCAATATTATGAATAAACTGCGATGTTGTCTTAATCCATCTATAGTATTCATCAAGCCAATATTTATTTCTGCCGGGGCGGGGCTCGTTAGCCAGCTCCCAGGCCATAATTGCACGGGTCTTCATAATAATAATCACCGGTATAAATATTTCTCCTTGTGATTAGCGAATAAACATAATGTAAGAACAATTCGTCCGCTTTTTCATTTCCATAGAAGGTTGCAGAATAATCCATAAAGCTGCCGTAATTACCATTCGCGGGATCTACACCTCCGCCGCCGTTTGCCCAATCATTATATTGCGACATTCCCCCGGTCCACTCCCAATAATTATTTAGAAATATTACCGCATGCATATTTCTTTTCCGCATTTCGGAAAGAAGAAAATCTAAACCTTCCAGCAAATCTTCATTATAAACACCAGGTTTAATTTGAATTGCCGGTTTAAGTGAGTTGGTTATATAAGATTCTTCTGATGCACCTAGTATTCTTAAGTTTGTTAATCCTAAAGTCTTTAGTTCATCCAGCTCTTCAACCAGCCGTTTCCTATTTCCAGTTTTGCCGGGAGAACCCAGATAACATCCATACCATAAATTCACACCGGCATAGTAATAAGGTTTTCCGTTTAGTTCAAATTGTATTCCGTTAACTTTTACAAAATCGTTTTCATTATTTAATTGAGATGCGGAGCAAGCTTCAAATAGTAAAGAAATAATTAAAAAAGAGAAGTATAAAAAAATTTTACGCATAAATTAACCTAAAAGATCTTTTAATCTAATGAAATTTGCCTGTTTACTCCAGAATTATTTTGATTTAATCTATTAAATTTATCTGCAAACTCCTTTAAAATATCAAGTGTCGAAGTATCGGCATTATAAACGGAATTGTTATCATCAACCATCCCGATATTATTGCCGAATCCCCATTTATAAGGACCAATTTTGGAAGCACCTTCACCGCCCCATAACCAGAAAGCTGCACCGTTAATTGGAGAGCCGGTATATGCGCTATCATAAACCAGGTTTAGTATCTTTTTATAAAAATTATTTCTGAAAACCGTCGGCGTCCCTGGGATTATACTATTATCACGCTGCAGACCAAATTCTTCCAGAACTAATGGCTTATTTAATTCGTTCGCTAGGAGAATATGTTTATTTATATAATTAATAGATTGAATTTCAGTTGATGAATAAGTTGAATCAGCTTTATCAATATTAAACCAGCCCCAGTCTTTCGGCCAAAGATGAAAAGTCAAATAATCGATATATTTACTTTTATTAGCTGCAATATATACTTGTGCCGAATCTAAACTTCCGGCGATCCCCTCACTGCCGGTAGTAACCAGGTGATTATGATCGAGATTATGAATGTAAAATGCAGTTGAATTTATCCATCTGTAATATTCGTCCAGCCATTTTTTTGCTTCTTCGCCCTGACCCGGCCGAGGTTCATTTGCAATTTCCCAGCTCATAATAACCGGGTCTTCATAATAACATAAGCCTGTATATTTATTCTTTCGGGTTATTATTGTATACAGGTACTTATAATATGTCTCCTTAGCTTTTTCATTTCTATAAAAGGAAGCAGCATAGTTCATATAATCAGGATAAAGCATATCCGGAACTACGGCATTAACCGAATTGCTGTCAGCAGCCCAAGCATTATATTGACCCATTCCACCTGACCATTCCCAGGTATTGGTTAAAAATATTACCGCGTACATACCTCTTTTTTTCAATTCAGACAATAAGAAGTCCATACCTTCGAGCAAGTCTTCATTATAAATACCAGGCTTGGTAATAAATCCTGGTTTAACAACACCTCTTTTTATTGATTGTTCGGATGTCCCAAGAACTCTAAGATTTGTAATGCCCAGAGAATGGAGTTTATCTAGTTCTCTAATTAATCTTTCTCTATCTCCAATTTGATCTGGCGCTCCAAAATATGCGGCAGTCCAGAAGTTTGCTCCCTCGAAATAATAGGGCTTTCCATTTGATTCGAAATGTATTCCGTTTACTTTAACATAGCTTTGTTTTCCATTTACAAAAAAAGTAGAACATGAAATATAAAAAAGCACAATTAATGTAATAGAAAATATTAAAAGGAATTTTTTCATTACTTATTAAAATTCTTTGAGGTCTTTTAAACAATAAAATTTGTCAACATTCTTAACCTGGCTGATGAGCCCCTCAAGATTTTTTTCCGCTCAATTTTATTCAATCAAACCTTATAAATAACAAAAATTGCTTAAATGAAACACACTCATTTTCAAATTTGTTAAGATGAGGGAATGAAATCTTAAAAAATAATGATACTGACAAAAATCCTCTTCAAGAATATATATTTAGACTATCTTAATAAGATCATTTTTTTAGTTAATAAATAATTTCCTGCTTTCAAAGTATAGAAATATACACCGCTGCTGTATTTTGATGCATCAAATACAACATTATATGTTCCAGCAGATAATTCCTTATTTAAAAGTGCCACAACCTTTTGTCCAAGTATATTAAATACAATTAAATTTACATTAGATGCTTTTGGAATTGTAAATCTAATCGTTGTAGATGGATTAAACGGGTTGGGATAATTCTGGGAAAGAGAGTATTCTGAAGGAATCAATGAATTGTTACCCGTAACACCGGTTATATTAGGAACTCCATATATTTCTATTTCATTAATTGAAAATGCAGTTACTCCGGGAACATTTAATAAAAGGACAATATACCGGCCTTCACCATTTAAACTATCAAATGTTTCAACGTTTGCAGTGCCTCCTGTACCATAAAGTGCTGAATGCAATACATCCCATTTAACGGAATCATCGGTAGCCTGCACAGAATATGATTTAGCATACCCCTGATTTGCCCAACGAATAATTAATTTATTTATAAACATTGATCTCCCCAAATCAATTGTTATTCTTTGATTGTTTCCTGGCGCAGCCTGCCACTTTGTAAAATTATTTCCATCTACTAAATTTCCAGGTTTACTAAAACTAAAGGCAGCCGTATCATTGGATGACACTTTTACGGAGGCTCCTAATGCTCTATCAAGTTTATCTGCCGGCATGACGCCAATTGTTAATTTAACTGAATCAGTTATATCGCCTTTAGATACCAGAGTATATGTATTATGTGATGAATCAGGATATACTTCCATGGTGCCTTTTACCGGAACAGACTGGCCATTTATTGCAGCTGTAGAATTTTTGACAACCTGCCAATTTAATATTGCACTTTCACCAATACCAACTTGAAGAGGCTGAGCTGTAAAAGTCATTACTTTACCTGTTGGAAGTACGGTAAGATTAACTGTCATTGAATCATTAACCTGCCCGGATGTTATCAATGTATAAGAAGTTGATAAAGAAGGATTAACTATTAAACTGTCGGTTGGCGAAACACTTAAACCGTTTAGTGTTACCGCAGATCCATCCTGTGTATCCCAGTGCAGTACTGTACTATCACTTTTTTGGATCGTAGCTGCATCAAGGTAAAAGCTGTATATTGTTCCTGTTTTTGGATCAAGGACAACATCATTATGATGGTGAATATAGATATCCCATAATGCGGCGGCTGTTCTTGAATGGTTCACATTTTTTGCATTATCATTTGCCTGAGTATCACCCCACCATGACCAGGACAATGCACCTGCATAACCGGCACTATATAAATTTTCATATAGATCCTGATAAGGCACACCAAATGAATCTTCCATAAAAAATTCTGCAATAACTAAAGGTTTAGTCAGATTCCAGGTTGAATAAGGATGATGAAAGGGGGACAAACCTGTTCCAGCCCAGCTATAATAGTGAACAGTATAAAAGTCCAATATTCCGTCAGGATCACCTCCGGCATTTATCAACCTGTCATCTCTATAGAAGTTCGTATTAGTAGCGTTAGGCGAGTAATATCTATTTATAATTTCCTGAGCAGGTAAATAAGTCCCGTGTATAGCTTCATATTCTCTTTCCATTCTCCTCTTTTGTTCTTCATTTAAAGAATTATAAAAGCCGGCTTTTGTTAATGCTTTGGCCGGAGTATTAACATCAGTCTGAGCTGTTAACCCCCAGGTGCCGTTCGTTACCTGTGCGGCAGGATCAGCTCTATGAATAGCACCTGCTGTTAAATTCACAAATCTTTCAACATCAAACTCAGTAACATGTACTCTATCCGACCAATTACCAATTTCAGTAAAGCCTTCCGGTTCATTAAAGATTTCCCAGGCAATAATTCCCGGATGACCTTTCACTCCTTCTACCATCGGGACTAGTGCATTGTTAATATAAGCGCGTATAGCTGTTGTATCTGTTAATAATTTTTTATTTCTATCTAAAACTGTCTGGGATAAAGAAGTAGCGAGCATATCATGAGACCAGAGGCATAAAAGTAAACCTACATGATGCGCCCAGGCTGAATCCAATATTTGTTTTAGATCTGATATTGCTCCAGTTCCAGGGCTAATCACCATACCGCTATCATTAAATTGGGGAGTAACGGTACCATTGGTATGCAGCCAGAATCGCATAGAGTTTCCGCCATCTGCATGGACTTCAGAAAAAATCTCTCCAAACCTTGCAAAATTTGTCGAACCTGGACCTATGTCGCCGGCAAAATTTACCCAGGCAATATTTGAACCGCTCATAAAAATTTCCTGGTTATTAAATTTTATCCTGTCATTCTGAGCATTTGTCAGTTGTGCTGAAATTACCAGGAAAAATATTATCAGCTCAAAAGAAGGGAGATATTTTCGGGCGAAGAACAGGGTAAAATAATTATTCATCATTGCTCCGTATAAGCTTATTTAATTCAAATAAAGATTAAAGTTTGTTCACAAATTTCACACCATTTTTTGAACTAGATTATATGTTAATTTATAAAATAATAATAATAATTTGAACATATACCAATGCTTTAATTATCATAAGAATAATCTTTTATATATTTAATAATATTTCAGTAATATAGCTGGAAAAAAATATTTATACCATTTATAAAATACGAGTTTTTGGATAAGTATAATTATATTAACTTTGATAATTCCTTATACCGGATTAATTTTTATTTTTTTAAATATATTATTTCGAACTAAAAAATCAGCTAATGCTGCAAAATAGAAGCTCTAAAATCATTCTCACTTCATCCGCAATAATTTATATCTTAATTTATTTAATTTATTTTCTATACCCGGCAGGATCTATAATAGGATATACAACCATTTATATTTCAACTTCTGTTTTTTTCTTAGTCATCTGCTGGCAAATACTGCTGCTGAAACTTTCTCAAAGATACATTTATTCTTTTCTAGCGGCAATGGTGATTTTAAGGATTATATTCATACCTGTCTATCCGATTGGTTCGGATGATTTTTACAGGTATTTATGGGATGGCAAAGTTCAGGATAACGGTATAAATCCCTATGCATTCGCTCCTGATGATAAAGAGCTAACCTATCTTCATTCTGATATTCTTCCGAAATATGTAAATCATCCAGACATGAAGACTCTCTATCCGCCGCTTACAGAAATTATATTTTACATATCATATCTTATCAGCGGTGAAAGTTATTACGGATTAAAAATTCTACTTCTGTTATTCGATTTGATGACTATTTATGGGATAATTTTAATATTAAGAAAACTCAAGATTGATAAAAAATATCTGCTGTTTTATGCTTTTTCACCTTTGCCGATTTTTCAATTTTTTATTGATGCACATGCCGACGGCTTCGGATTGGCTTTTTTTGTTTTTGCAATATTTTTCTATTTAGATAATAAGAAAATCGCGAGTTATATTTTAATAGGATTATCAATCTGCGTAAAACCTATTGGTTTATTACTTATACCGCTGTTATTTTTTACTGAAAAATCTCCGGCTGAAAGAATAAGAGTTGTAATCATTCCGGCTGCCATCTGCGCAGCAATGTATATCCCTTATGTTTTTACAGGTGAACCTTTCCAGGCTTTAATAAAATTTACTGAAAACTGGACCTTCAACGGAGCGGTGTTTGATATTCTAAATTCATTTATGCACAATAATCAAAAAGTAAGAATGGTTTGCGGGATAATCTATTTTTTCACTTTTCTTTTTATTTTATTCAGCAAAAAAGATTTGCTCGAAAAAATTTACCTGTCAATTTTTCTGCTGCTGATTTTCTCTCCGGTCGTACATCCCTGGTATGTATGCTGGTTAGCAATTCTACTTCCTTTTATACCAAGGTGGAGCGGATTATTCTATGTAAGCCTTGTCAGTCTAGCTGCCATAACAGATTTAAATTACCAATTAAGCGGAATATGGAAAGAATATACTCTGGTTTTAATTTTAGAATACGTTCCGGTTATTTCCATTTTTATATACGAATTATTCTTTTTGCGGAAACCTTCAAAGTTAATTTTAAAATAAAATCATACAGTCTTTGAAAATTTAGTTCAGGTTCGGAAACTTATTAAGTCTTTGTTGGAAGGAGCAGTCTTTAAATGTCTTCTCTTTTATATTGTCATCGTTAACTTTGAAAGTTTACAACTTTGAACACTGCAAACTTAAGATAAGTTGTTTCTTCCATTGCAGGGATCTCAGGATGATCCAGTGAAGCACTGTTGTAATAGAGTAATTGAAGACTTTTGCCGGATTTAAATGCCGCTGAATTAACTAACTGTACAAATTCATTTTTTTTCACATGATGAGAACATGAAGAAGTAACTAAATACCCGCCATCGCTTATACATTGGACTGCCAGCCTGTTTAATTTCTCATAACCTTTCTTCGCTTTGGAAAGATTTTTTTTGCTTTTTGCAAATGCAGGGGGATCAATAATTACAACATCAAATTTCTTCTTTTCCGCAGCTGTATTTTCCAAATAATCAAAAACATCATTAACAGCAAAATGAGATTCATTGCTGAAATTATTCATTTCATAATTATGTTTTGCATTATCTATTTCGTAAGAAGATGAATCTAAAAAGGTAACTGATCCGGCTCCTGCTCTTACGGCATGTAAACCGAAGCCTCCCGAATTGCAAAAGCCGTCAAGCACACTTTTATCTTTTACAAATTTTTCTATGAAAAAACGGTTATCGGATTGATCGAAATAGAAACCGGTTTTATGTCCTCTAACAAAATCTATTTTATATTTGATGACTCCATCATCTATAATTTCTTCTTTTTTATCACCGAGAAATATTTGATCCTCTTCAGGCAGGAATTCTAATTCTCTAAAATGAGCTTCATTTTTTGTGAAAATATTTTCTGCATTAAATCCATCTCTCAATAGATCAACAATTATATTAATATTTTTTTGAATCCCGGCAGAATAAATCTGCAAAACATAAGTATTATTATATTTGTCGATTATTAAACCTGGTAAAAAATCACTTTCACTAAAGACCATCCTGAAAGAATTTCTTGCCGGGTAAAACTGCTTTCGTAAAGCATAAGATGATTTAATTTTTTCTTCAATATGCTTATTCAGATCTAAGATTTTACTCTGGCTTAATATCCGGACGCTTATTAATGAATTCCTGTTATAAAAACCTTCACCGACGAAATTTCCATTGAAATCGGAAACCCCGACCAATTCTCCATTTTGGATATCATCTTTTAACTCCAGAACTTCATTACTGAAAACCCAGAGATGACCGTTTCTAATCCTTTTATCTTCGTTTTTCTTTAGAACAATTTGTGCATTCATAAAATGATTATAATTATTTTTGTTTTAATTTTCTTAAAATATATTTTCTCATAAGTCATTAGTAAAAATTTATTAACTTTAACTATAAAAAAATTACCTACTAAGCTAAATTCTTATTAAAATTAAAAATGAAAAAAACAATTTTCCTTTTTATACTTCTGCTTTCTTTTCAGATTCATTCCCAGCCTTACAAATATGCAATTATTTCCGATATTAAAGAAGGGAATGTAAAGTCAACCGGCAATATATCAAAAATTATTTCGGATATTAATTCAAATAAGGAAATTTCTTTTACCGTAATACTCGGCGATCTAACTGAAAATGGAACCGCTGAAGAGTTAGATTCGGCAAAACAAATTTTAAGCGATTTAAAGCTTCCCTATTTGATAATACCGGGTAATAACCTGACGGAAAAGAGTAATTATAATTTAACTCATTTTAATGAGCTGTGGAGTGATGATAAATTCTTTTATAAAAAAGACAACGATATACATATAGGATTGAACAGCTCTATACCATGGAATATAAAGAACGGGCATTTTTCTCCGGAGAGCTTGAAATGGTTAAAGCAGATTCTGGAAGATTCTCGTAAAAAATAATCCGGACAGCAGCAGCATAATTATATATGTGTCTAACCCTTTGGACAAAAATATTGATAACTGGTTCAAGGTTTCAAATATTTTAAGAGGTTATAATGTGAAAGCAGTTTTCACATGTGAAGGGGATAATAATAAGCTCATGAATTTTAATGGAATTCCCGGTGCAGCAGTGCCACCGGTTTTGGGAGAATCGAAATACCCAAATTATTTTATTGCAGAAAGCGGCAAAGATTCTTTAATAATTTCCGAAATAGAAATTGGGCGTAAAAGATCTGAAAAAATTTGGAATATCATTTCTAAAGAAAAGAATTATACAGTTCCTCAAGTCGATTCTTTACAGTTCATTGATTATAAAAACAGTGTCTTATGGCGAAAGGATTTAAATACAAATCTTCCAGCTTCAATTGAAGTTTCAAATAATAAGATATTTGCGGCAGCTAAGAGTGGAGATATTTTTTGTTTTGATTCGGAAGGAAATAAACTCTGGGAGTATAATACCGGTGAAACTATAGTCAGCAAGCCTGCTGCTGAAGGAGATATATTGTTGGCTGCCACTTTAGAGGGTGATCTCTTCTCAATAAATGCAAATAACGGGAATGTTACACAGGTAATCGGACTAGGTGAACCTTTAACCTCACAACTCATTATTGTTGATGCAGAAAATCAAGGAGAAAAAACTAAAGGAGTTGTAGCAGGAACCTCAAATGGTAATATGTTCTGCTATGATATCTTTACTTTAGAAAATATCTGGGAAAACAATTCGGCAAAAGATGCGGTTGAAGGCTTTCCCTTTTATATAAAAGACAGAATAATCTACAGCAGCAATGACGGCTATCTTTATTGTATTGATGCAAAATCCGGCATCTTAAACTGGAAATGGAAAGATAAAAGCTTTAGCTATTCTTTATCAGGCTGCAGCCCGGTTTCCAATGGAAAATATGTTTATATATCAACAAACGGCAGCTATATTTATGCAATTGATCTTTTGCTGGGAACAACAATCTGGAAATCAAAAGATTATTCATCATGGGAATCGTTGGGAATCAGCGACGATAATGAGAAATTATTTATTAAAGGCTTGAATAATTTTTCTGTTGCAACTGCAAATTCCGGAAAGCTGATTAAAGAGATTAAAATGGATTATAAGGATGATGCTTCCCCGTCAAAACCAGTTGAGTGGAATAATAATATATTGTTTGGCGCAGAAAACGGGAATGTTTATTTAATCGATCCGAAATACAGCCGGGAAAAATTATTTTTTGCTGGCACAGCAAGATTAAATAATATAAACCATATTAAAGATAATATTTTCTCTGTCTCAAATATTGACGGAAATATTGTAATCTTCACTTTAAAATAAATAATCTGTTGAATTATAAATTTTATCGATACAACAATAAGTATGAATGAACCCGATCATATTTTTTAATGCGAAATCTTTTTTAATTAATATTGTTTTGAAATAAATTTCAAATAAGTATATGGCAAAATATAAGGGAATTATTTTCGATATTGACGGAACATTAACTTCTACATTCGATTTAATATTTGCTTCTTTTAACTATGTAATGAAAAAATATTTAAATAAGAATTACTCAAATGAAGAAATAATCGGTTTATTCGGACCGACCGAAGATCAGATTTTAGATGAATTATGCGGAGAGAATTCGGCTAAAGCAAAAGAAGATTATTATAATTTTTATTCTGAAAATCATCATATGGCCGAATTATATCCGGGTATAAAAGAACTCCTGGAATATATAAAATCGAAGAAAGTATATCTCTCTATCTATACAGGGAAAGGGAGGAAAGCTGCAGCTATAACTTTAAAGAAGCTGCAAATTTTCGATTACTTTGATTTGATGATTTCCGGAGATGAAGTAAAGGAGCATAAACCTTCTCCGGAAGGAATAGAATTATTTATAAATAAATTTAAAATTCCTCAAGATAAAGTATTAATGATTGGCGATGCACCTTCCGATATTAAAGCTGCAAGGGCCGCCGGAGTTGAAGTGGCTTCGGTATTATGGGATAGTTATTCTAAAGAACAAGTTCTAAAATTAAACAGCGATTACATCTTTCATTCAGTTTCGGAATTGTCTGAATTTATTAAGAGTAACATTTAATAGAACGCTGATCTTTATGATTAATTATGATTTTTTATGATCTTCTTTCATAATTAATCATAAACGATCATAAAAATCCGTGTTCCATTAAAAACCAAAGTTTAATTGCCGCATCCGAGATCAAAAGGAAATACAAAAGAAACTCTCGGCTCTATTCTTTTCTGCGGCTTATAATCAATTATATTATCATTCTGATCCCTAACCGGAGCAAATGTCCATATATAAACCATTGAAACTATCATAAAAGGATAAGGTTTATAACCAAGCTCTGCATAAAGATAAGATCTATCATCCAGCGTAAATAGATCCTTTTCATTCTTAATATTTGTTTTATCATATCCGGCACGCGCAATAAACGAAAGATCTTGCGGAGAAATATCAGCGCTTATATGAAGGATCCCGCTTTCGGGATACTTATCGAGTCTTTGATAACTTCCCAGTATATTAAACAGCCCGGCTACATTCACCCCAAGTTCACCATAATAACCATTACCCGGATCAAAATCAGATGCCAGTATTTGTGCTTTACTCTGAATTGCCGGATTATTCGATGACATAGTATCTACACTGAATCTTTGAATTTCATAAAGAGAATTAAAATATGATGGAAGATAATGCTTATTATTGAATCTTCTTTCAAGTTTAGCAGAAATAGAAACCAAACCCATTCCTGAAGAAGTAAACTGAACTCCGGTAGCTACACCGCTGCCGAAATTAATAATCTTTGAATAATCTAAGTAAAGAACAAGCTTTGCCAAAGGAGTTGAAACAATCGGGAATCCTAAATCCATCCCTACAATGTTCATTGATCCTTGATCGGAAGTAAGCTGAATATTTCTGGTATTGGAATTATAAAATCCTGAAACTGCCCCGGCATACTTATTATAATCTGCGGCGTAAGTAGCACCTACTTCCAAATCCCCAATTATAGGAATATTTCCGGCTTCTGAAAATTTAAGAGGTCTTACATACCCGCGAATTCCGACAACACCGGCTTCCCCAAACTGGCTGTATATTGATTCAAACCCGAAATTTCCGAAATCCACATCAAAGACAAGTCCTATTTTTCTAACATCAAGTGACGGACTATTATTGTATTGGTACATTATACTTCCATGTCCTAAAGTATAATAATCAAGTGCACCAAGCTTAACATAAACAGGATCATTTTTTAATCCGTATCTTACATACCTGATAATGCTTAAATAATCAGAAAATTCATTGAAATCTTCTTTTCTTAATTTTCCATTCTGATCAAAATCGAGACGAAGATCCAGCCCTGCTCCAAAATTTCCCAACGAAATTTCAGGCATAAATCTTAATGTATAATAAAGATTACCATCTATCCAATTCAGACCTGCTCCTCCGCCGAAATATCCCTGGCACGGTGTTGGGAACTGTTCCATAAACTGCGACTGGTATTGCGCAAAGCTGGTAACAGAAAACAATAATAAGATTATTGAAAGTAATTTTTTTACCATATAAGTTCCTCTTTTTTTAATCTACCGGACAATTGCCATTTTCTGAACTACATTATCTTTTTTATCCCCTTTTACTAATGTAATTTTATAAAAATAAACGCCGTTCGCAAGCCTGTCTCCATCCTGATCACGCCCATCCCAATAAATTCTATTAAAGTCATAATTTAAATCGGAAGATTTTTTTTCAATTTCCCTTACAAGCCTGCCGGCGACAGTAAAGATCCTGATCTTCAATTCATCCGGCACCTGCGTCAATTTAAATGTAAAATAAGTTTCTTTAGAAAACGGGTTTGGATAATTGTAGACGTTAAGCAATTTAGGTTCACCCAATACTGTAAAGGATTTATTATATCCTACAGAGTCTACAACAGCACCTTTAGAATTTTTTCCTAAAACTCTAAGATTATATTCCCCATCCTGAAGGTTAGGAATATATGTAACAACATACTTTGGATTTGATGCATTAAAGTTATACGATATATTGGTTTGATTCAAAGAATAATAAACAGGGCGGCCGTTTAAGAAAATGCTTGCAGCAGACGTATCGGTTACAGGAACTGCAGAATTATCGCTAAGCTCAATTTTTATTTTCGGATTTGATGAGATATAATCACCATCCATTATATTTATACCGTCGAAAGTAACATTTAAAGTAGGATGGGATGTATCAGATTTTACATAGAAAGGAACGCTGAATACATTATTATCCTTGTAGAGTTCAGGGATTTTGTTTTCCGGATCAATACTAATATAGAACGATTCTGCTCCGGTTCCACTAATTGTATTGTAGTCAATATTAAATTGCCTTCTGCTGTTTGGGTTTAAAGAATCAACTAATGATTTAAATATAGTATTATGGACATTATCGGAATTAACCACATCAACTTTTACATTAAAACTATCAGCAGGGGATTCCTCCGACATTATAAACATAGAATTGCAGATTTTCATTTTCTCCGAATATAAGCGAGTCCTTCAATAAAGAAACCACTTGATAGTTTGTGCCGAGTTCGGGCAATGACTTATATTTTACTTCCAGATATTTTATTTTAGGAGAATTCTTTGATTGATTTGAATGAAATTCTGCTAACAGCTTAATTTCCGAATACTTTTTTGCATCTATATTATTAATTGAAGCATAACCTTTATTTAGAATAATAGAAGATAAAGTATCGGCAATACCGTAGTTTTTATTCCTACTGGAATTATATTCAATGAAGATCCGGAAGGAATATCAGCATTGATATGCAGACTATCCCATTCAGCAGAATTATTAATTTCCGGAAATAGAATCGATCCGGAATCGCTTTGAACATTTATACTTGTGTCAATGATTGCGATTCCCTGAAATTGTTTTTTATATACTTCAGGAACCGACCCTGCAGCTGCACCTTTTCTCCCGATAATGCACCAGGATTCTCTATATCTGACACTATCAATGAATTTGCTCCCCCAATTTTTTATTTCATTTCTAACAGGTGTTCCTCCATTATATCCGAATACAGATTGTGCACCATCATCACAAATAGCCATTGCCAATACTGTACCTTGAGGTAAACTTTTTAAATATTTTAATAAAGAATCGCCTGCCGGGGGATTTGGATAAACAAATGTTTTAAAACTATACGGTCTTAATGTAAGTGTATCGATTAGAGCAGTTGCAACTCCCCAAAAATATGTTGTAGGCAATTTTTCTAGTAAATTATACTGCATTGAACGCAAATTTCCCATCACTTGATCCTGCAGAAGAAATCTTTAATTCATTCTTTATATTAGAAAGTTCCCATGCATTATTATTACTATTAAAATCTGTATTTAAATAATTAAACTCCACTTAACTATCAATAGGACTATTTATAAACCACTGATAACTGGAATTAATATTTGTAAAGGAACCAGGAGTAGACCATGAAGATGAATTTTTCAATTTCACCCGCCACCAGTATCTTTTCAAAGGTAATCAGTCCTTGCGCAAAATACTTGATGTAAAGACTCTCAATTTCTGTTCTTATTGAATAGGAGAAATAAAATATCTTGTTGTATCTATTTGAATATCGAATCTGGAATTTGCCGTATCAGTATTGTATGAAGGATTCAAAAGAATGATATATTCCATTAAATGAATTGTAATACTGGTCAGTAAATAAACTTCTAAAATTTATGGAATAAACAATAAAATTAACGGATGCCTTATTATCGGTTTTATAAATTTCATCGATACTATTCGCACTATCCAGCATTACAGTTAAACTATGATTTCCGATCTTATTCCTAATCGGAATATTTACTGTTAATGAATCATTCAATAATGGGATCGGGACTTTAAATATTGCTTCCATACTTATTTTGTTATTATATGAATCTTCAACTGCTAATCCGGAACGAATCATTTGGTACAAGTCCGTAATTATGATAAAATATTTTTACAGGCAGATACTCATCCTGATCAGAAGGATTATTTTTTAGAAGTTGAATATCAATTGGTTTAATTTCGAGATTTGGTTTGGCCGGCAGTTTTAAATCTAAAAGAGGATCGCCAAACATTATATTGCAGTAATCAAATACTCTGTTAACATCATTATATCCTCTCTGCTGAAATTGCTCCACTTTTGCCAATACATGAGCTTCAGCAACGCTTGATACTGAATCCCGAAGCAATTGTTCATAAAAATAATAGGGATAATTCATAGAAGTTGAAGTATAACCCCAGCTTGCATTACTTAAATAACATATTGCTTGTCCATTATTTGAGCCAACGAGAAATAATTCACCAAAACAATTTACATCAGGTTCAGCAAATTTCCCGGTTGAACAGCCGAAATCTGTTATTAAAGGGAAACGATCCTTATATGAATTCTTTAATGCATCAACATCAGTAATACCATTATCCCATGTTTGCGTCCCGCTATGACCAATATAAGAAATGAATAATCCTCCATTATCAATTGCATTTTGAATTTCACTTTGAGAATAAGGGCCAAAATTTGTCGGAGGAGTAATCGGTTTTATAAAAATGTTCGCTTAAACCACCGATTGGCTTTGGTTTTACAAAACTGGTTAAGAATATTTTCATTCGCAGTTTTTAATTGGTCTATTTGCCCTGAAACTAGACGGATCTCCCCCGCTAAAGAAAAGAAAAGTTTTATTCCATTCATCAAAAGAACGGCTTAAGATATTTTCCATACTTATCTAAATAAAAATAAACTTGTTCATCGTTGCTGCCGGGATTCTGCCTGTAAACATTTGCGGGATATCCACCTGTTAGAATCCCACATACTGTACCATGAATCACTTACAGGATAGCCATAAGAAGGAACTAAATTTTGTTTTCTAACTGAAGGAACAGGAGTCCATAAATCTTTATAATCATAATTTGCATCTCCAAGCAATGTTAAATATGAAGGAACCGGGGAAACCCAATTTTGGTTTGCATATAAAAGAAAGCTTCTAATTGATTTCAGGCTGCGGATAACCGAAAGAGAATTCATCATATATATCATCAACAAATACTAACTTAGTTCTTACATCATAATTATTTTTTATAAAATTTTCATAATCTGATGCTGATCTTGAAAATTTTTTATTTGATATGATTATATCATCGGCACCTTCCTGGTTATTTCTTAAATTGATAAACTTCTTTTTTGTTTCAAACTTTGGGGATTTTATGAAATTTTTTGCTATTAGGAAATAAGCATCATCGCCGGAAACTGTGTCAATAAATGTAAGAGTTTTAGTTGATGTACCGGATAATTAAGAAGTTGGTAAATTTAATAGTATCAGGTTTTACCTTATAAAGAATTAAATCCGAATCCGGTACAGTAATATTGGTAATTTTAATTACCCTCATTTTCTTTGATAATATATTTGGGAATTGAAAATATAATGAATCATTAATAGCATTGGTATATCTCTCATATTCAATATCAACCCAATCCAATAAAATCTGCTGAAAAGAAGCCCCGGTAGGTAAATCTATAATATTTAGTTTGTTGCTTCCGTTTACAAGAAGATTCGACGAAAAAGTTGAAAATAAATTAACTGTTTGTTTATAATTAAAATTGATCGAATCACTTATAGATTTTGAATTGATCCCTATTCCAACTTTATGTGCTCCATTTGTTATATCAGAACCATTACTTATTAATCTAACATATGTTTTAAAATTGGAATTAGGGACAATATCTTCAGTTTGAAATGGAAGGGAAATAGTTCCATTAGTACCCAAAACATACCATGTCCAAACTTTATTTTCCTGCCAAAATGGAAGCTGAACTCTGGGTACTACAGGATCATAATACCAGAGTCTTGCATCATTTTCAAAATGCTGGAAACTTACATAAGTATTAATTGTATCAACACTTGATAAATTTTTGGAAGAATCAATTTCAACTCTTCTCCCTTTCAGACTGCCCCAGGTCATCCAAATAAAAGTAGTATCAGTATACCTGTCCATATAGTTTAAATAATCTGTCCCTTCCGGTACTATTTGCCTGTAATTATTTGATCCATAATTTTTTTGTGCCCAAAACTCTATATAATCATTTTGAGAAAATATTCCGGGTTGTTATAATTTTATAAATAAAGGAATTTGTTTTC
The DNA here is from genome assembly GCA_963782475.1 of uncultured Bacteroidota bacterium. Classification (GTDB taxonomy): domain Bacteria; phylum Bacteroidota; class Ignavibacteria; order Ignavibacteriales; family Ignavibacteriaceae; genus CAVQBP01. The sequence goes on along the minus strand of CAWAJW010000015.1, from coordinate 351,952 downwards.
CTTTGCAATATATCTTAATAGTACCCGGATCAATGCTTAAAGGATCCAAACCATATTAATCAAATCTTGGTAATTAATCCGGAAAATACCATCTGAGGGAACAGCAAGTTTTACATATTCATTCGAGTAATTAATCCAATTCCCTGTCGATCAGAATAACTGAATAGTTTTCTAAAAGATCTAAAATCTTCCGGCATAATCATAGTTCAGTATAACTTTCTTTAATATTTTATTATAATGTCCTTCTGCAGTTTTATTAATGGGGTATACTTTATTATTTATAACTCACATTTAAAGTTGCATTTAACATCAATTTTACCTGATTTAGCTTCCAATTATATATAACCGGATTAATTTCAATTACCGCACAATAATAATTTCTTATCCATATATAGCCTTTTATATTACATTCACTTTGGGGATATTGATCTGACTGAAAATATTCCTTTCTTAAATTCTCGGTTTTATATTTAAGGGTAGAATCATTTAACTTATTTACCGAAGGATTTATTTCAACTGATGCCTGAATATATTTGATACTGCTGACTGATTAAGGAAATATTTGCTTTACTTTTAGGCGGAATTGCTACATATACTATTTTTGATGGTAATGACGGTGAACCCGGCTTACTTACATCTACCGAATTAACAAATTTCATAACTTTATTATTACCGCTATCTGTTAATGTAAACTGTTCATTAAAAGAAATTTTAAACGCAAATATATTATTATTTTGGGATGTGCTTTGAAGTTTCATTTGAGATAATGAAACGGAAGCTGAAAAAATAACTCCGCAAAAAAAGGAAATTAAAAAAAATAATGAAAATTTATTATTACTCAATCTTAAATTTTATTCTCAAAATAATTATTTAATAATTTATGTTGATATTTAAATGTTAAACGAGGTAAAAACATTTAAATCATTACTCCTTTTATTCTCCTTAAATTATAGCTTATAATAAATAACAGCAATAGTTGGTTATTTTTTTGAAAGAATTTTAGTAAAAAATTCCTTCATTATAATAAAAGAAAATATGGGTATTCCTATTATATACCTTCTCCAGAGTCGCTTCGGTTCTGAAAATAATCTAAAAAGCCACTCTAATCCTAAATTTCTTCATTCTTTTCGGAATTCTTTTAATATTTCCAAAATAGAATTCAAAATAATTCCCGGCACAAATAATTATTTTCCCTTTAAGCTTTTCGGCTAACTCAAGTGCAAAAAATTCCTGCTTAGGAATTCCCATTGCTACAAAAATTACATCCGGATTCATTACTGCTATTTTATTTAATATTTCATTCACTTCATGTTTAGCAAAATATCCTTTTTGATAACCGCAAATATTCATCCCGTTTTTAACACCAGCGCATATTTGTGAATCAGCGAAATTTCCTCCCACTATAAATATTTTTTTCTTTTGAGTACTTAAGTACTTAATTATTTCTTCATTCAAATCACTTGCATTAAATTTTTTGACTTTCTTATAATTAAAAATTTTTAACGCAAAATATATCCCGAAACCATCCAAATAAATATGAAAGTTATCTTCAATTATTTTTTTATAATTTATATTTGTTCTATAGATATTAAAACAATGCTGATTAAAATAAGTAATTAATAGATTGTTGTAATTATCTTTGTAACTTAGGAGAAGATCCAAAACCTCATTATTATTCTTGATTACTTTATCGAAGATCATTTATCAACCATTAAATCATCATAAATTTTTGAAAGTGAGGCATAATATTTTTCTGAAGAACTGTACTCTTTAACCTTCAGATATAAATTTTCCCCTAAAATTTTTGCTTCCTTAGGATGGTTTAACACATACTTAATTTTTTCAACTAGTTGATTTACATTTTGCGTTTCAAAAAGCAAACCATTTTTCCCATCATCAATGAATTCTTCGATACCGCCGGTTCGTGCTCCTATAAAAGGTTTTTTAAATAATCCCGATTCAAGCATTACATAAGGAAATGGTTCTTCTATAGAAGGTAAGACTACTAATATCAGCAATTGAATAAAATGGATAAGGATTTTTAACTGGTTTTAATATTTTTACTTGCGGTGTTAAATTATTTAATATATATTTTAAATCCTTTTCATAAATTTGACCAACAATTAAAAGGAAAAGGTTATTGGAGTTGTACTGATTTTATTAAATGCTTCAATTAATAAATCAATCCCCTTATTCCACTGAAATTCTACCTATAAATAAAATAATTTTGGCATCAATGGTATACCAAGTTTATTTCTTAATTCCTCTTTATTTTTCCCATAAGCTATATCTAATGGATTAATACTATTATACATCATAACAATTTTATTTACAGGGACATTATAATTTTCCTTTAACATTTTTTCAACAGATTTACTAACTGCAATTAAATTATTAGACTTGAAACTTAATCTATTTTTCCCCTCTACTAAACTCAATACTGTAGAAATTGTTTTTAATTTTATTTTTTTTGAAATAAATATGACAAATATTCCGGGTAACGATGGTGAGTGTGGATGATATCTATATTATTTTGAATACAATAATTCCTTAATATATTTAAGTTTGGTAATATATTTAAAATATTTTTCCAGCCTTTAGAAAATTTAAGAATAAAAGGAGTTACTCCGATCTCTTTTAATTTATCAAGTGCATCACCTCCATTTGTAATAAAAAATAATTTATAGGAATCATTCCCGGAATAATCTTTTAATATTGAATAAACATACTTACTTACACCACATGAATAATTAAAATCAGGGGAATATGTAGTATATTTTTAGAATTTGACATTTGTATTATTTTAATTCTTTTCAGTTAATCTCATATAAAGTTTTTCAATAAAAAAGAAACAACTCTGGAGTTATATTTTTCTTTTACAGCAAGAAATCCGTTATTACCCATCTGTTCCCGTCTTTTTTTATCAGCTAATAATTTAACTATTAAATTTGCACATTCTTCTATGTTACAGGTAGAATAAATCAATCCGCAATCTTCTTTCTTAATGATTTCTTTCATTCCACCGACATTTGGTGCAATAATAGGCAATGAAGAAGCCATTGCTTCCCATAAAGTTATTGGCATTCCCTCCCAATCAGAAGTAAACAAGGAAAGATCAAAATATTTTAAATAAATTCCGGCATTTGGTATATATCCTAAAAATTTTACTTTGTCATCTACTTGGAGATCATTAGCTAAACGCTTCATCTTTTTTCAAGAGGACCATCGCCCATAAAAATAAAGGATATATCATTATGAGTTTCAGAAATCTTTTTCAAAATCTTTAATGCAAGATCATTCTCTTTTCAAAATTTAACCGCGCTACTATAGCAATTAAATAATATGATTTTTTCAGTTTCAAAAGATAATTAACAAGGTTAATATCTTCAGACAATTTATTTTTATCATAGCCATTGTAATAAATATCTATTGAAGGAAATAACCTGGTTTCATTAAGTAAAATATTTTTACTCGCAATTGAAGGAACTATAGCAATATTTACGGAATTGTAAAAAGTAATTATTCTGTGAAAGATCCAATAAATTACTTTTTCAGGTTTTATTGTTATATTTATTCTTAATAAAAAGCCCGTGATAATTAAATATCATTTTCCTTTTAAAAAATATATTGTCGATATCCGCCTATTACATAAGGTTTTAAGAAGTGAGTATGGATAATATCTATATTTTCCGATTTAACAAAAGAATAAAATTCTATAAATGGTTTAATTGAAAATTTTTTATTTAAAGATTTTATGACATGGACTTTAATTCCTAGTTTTGCTACTTCTGCTTCAATCTGCGGATTTCCATGAAATACCAGATACTGCTGAAATTTATCCTGATCAACATATTTAAAAATCATTTTTAGGTGCGCAAAAACACCGTCAGATTTACCAGTTATTATATTTACAAAATGACAGATTTTAATTTTCATTCAATCTTTCATATAAGTCAATATATTGGTCGCTAATTTTTTCCCAGCTTAATTTTTCCACAATTTTTCGTGCATTTTCCGAAATCTTATGAAAATTATAATTATGATTTATTATATTGTCTATAATCGTTTCAAATTCACTTGTATTCTTGCTATTATATATCAAATCCATTTTCTCCACTTTTTATAAAAGATGAAATGCCCACATTTTCAGACACTATTACTATCAAACCTGCAGCCATACATTCTATACCAAAGATTGAAAACGAATCAACTATTTCAGATTTCAATAGAATATGCTTGTCTTTTAGAAAGTTAATTAATTCATTTTTATCCATTGGAGATACAAGTTCATAATAAAACTCTGCATTTGATATCTTTTTTCTCTTTCCGATAATATAAAGCTTAATTTTTTTGTTATTTAATTTGTTGAGTACTTTAATAATTGAATCAAGGCCTCGCTCAATTGAGTCATTCAATCCATTATAAAATACTATTTTAATTGATTCATTGGTATCTAAAATTTTATTTGCATTATAGAATTCTGATTCTACTCCATGCGGAATAATGGTAGTTTTATTATTATTAAAATTGTAAAATTTTTTTGCTAATTCTAATTGTGGATTTGATAGAAATATTAATATGTTCGAAAATTTTATTGCAAATCTTTCCCAAAAATAATCTTTATATTTTCCAAATTTCCTTCTCCTTAACGGATCATTAGGAATCTCATATCGCAGCACACTGTGTAATGTAGTTACAATTTTACTTTTTAATATTGTTTTATAAAGATAGACAGGTATAGTAAATCTTTCTGCAGTTAAAATATGTATTACTTTGGGTTTATTTTTTAATAAATATAGCAACAGCCTAATATTTCCCAATCGTAATACATCAGGTGAACCGGATATGATCTCTCTTCCAAATAATCTTGTTAGGAAATTGCTTTTATGATAATCCTTAAAATAATATTCTATGAATATTGTTTCTAACTTCTTTGAAATATCATTAAACAAATTGATAGAATATTTTTCAGGGCCGGAAAGAATCGGCTTATGATTAAACCGTCCTAAATAAACAATTTTCATTTATCACGGTTTTATAATTTATAATTATTTTTCTCATAGATTAACACTGCTTAATTTACTCTCTAAACTCCTTGTAGTTTTAATTAATAAAAGAAATTGGATAATGAAACTTGAATATACTGCAGCAATAGTTGCAATTATAGCCCCTTCTATTCCAATTTCTTTTAATAAAATTAGATTAATACTGATATTGATAATTACTGAAAAAAAACGGGAATACATTACTCCTCTTTCTTTTCTTAATGAATATAAGGTAGTGCCAGTTAATTCATCGAGAAATAAACCGGGTAAAGCAAAACATAGCATATTTAATATCCATGCCGAACTTATATATTTTAATCCATATAATATTTATCAATAGGAATTCCGACGTTAGATTAATCAACAATAATAATAACAATACTAACTGTTATAAATACCGCAGCAGGCTTAATTATAAAACCTAATGAGAATTCTCCTTTTTCTTGAAAAGTTCTTGAAAAATCAGAAAACAAGGGGATAAGTAAAACAGAAGATAATATTTGCGGCAGCTTATAAATCGAATATGCAACGCATAAAAAGCTACTGCTTCAGGACTAATTATCTTCTCAATTAATAAAACATCAATCTTTATCATATACAAAGACAAAAGAAATAGCCAATCCAATAGGCAATGATGAAGCCATTATTTTTTTTAGATGTCTTTCCATATAATCTTTTCCGGGAATAATCTTCATATGCAGTTTATTCAATATATTTGATTAACAAATATCCTTGTAACAAGCTCCCTGATAAGAGTATAAATAAAACTACATTTATATTAGAGTAAAGTAAATACGGAAATAATTAAAAAAAATATTATAAAAACTCTGCTTAAAATGGGAAGATACGAAATGAATCTGAATATAAATTCTTGCCATAGCATATGCTTGTAAAGATTGAATTGACAAAAAAAATAAAAATTGTAAGTCCGATAATTATAAGTGTTATTATGTCTGTAAAAACCGAAAAATTGAAATAACTAATTAAAATTGCGAAAAAAAAAGGTAACGAGGTTATTTTGAAGGAAATTGCAGCTTGTAATTCTTCTTCAAGCTTTTCATTATTAACTGCTGCCTCCCTTTGAAAATATGGTCCGAAACCAAACTCGAAAAAATTCGCCAAAATATTGGCAAATGCAAACACAGTTACAACAGTTCCATAATTTGCTATTGAAGTTTTTCTTGCCAGGTAAACAAAAAATATAAAAAAAGTTAACTTCTCTATTAAAGCGGAGTAAAGTGTAAATTGTCCTTTGGTAATAAGCCCTTTTAGAGAGATATGAGATGCCATATTATTGTAATTATGAATAAAAAATTTTTACTTCTAACTAATTCTTATCTGGAGAAAAATTCTTTAATAAATAAAATTTTATAATTATAGAAGGATTTAACCTCGTTTCAATATATTGGTAATTTTTATTAAAAAAAGGGGAATTGTAAATTTCTTTTTCTGCAAATCTGACAGGGAATTTTTCTCCAGGCGGCATTCCAAATACTATAATTTGTGGTTTTTGACTTAAAATATATTGCATATTTGATTTTCTATGCGAATAAATAATATCTTTTCCATTAATTCCTTCCTTGGCCACAGCTTTATTAGTAAGTCCGAGTACATCCAGAATTTTCATATCTGAATAATATCCTAATGCCCCTATACCGGATGCTGCAATCATACAATTCGAAGGATATTTTTTATTTATATATTCAGCCAGAATTTTTCCTCCTTGTATCATTTTATAATTTTGTATTTGATATTTATAGTCATTGAAATAACTTAGTGATAACAGATTATATAGTGTTAAAAAAATAAATGCATAATAAAGAGTTTTTTTAGAGTTTAAATTAGATTTTAATAAAGTAAAAATATCTTCTATTTCGTCAATCAACAAAAAGTAAATGAATGGTAAAATTGGCAGAAAAAATCTATATGCATACATAAAATCACCACCTACAACAATCAGATAGCAGATGAAAATGATGACTATAATCCAAAAAAATTTAATTTTTTCTTTTTTTCTTTTTATACCCATAATTGATATGATTAATAACAAAAGGATAAAAGGGGAAGACATTAAATATCTGTATAAATAATGAATTCCTTCAAAAATTCCTTGCAGTGAAAAAGAAACTTTTGCATAAAATGTATTCGGTAATATGCTTCCATAATAAAAATATGTCCATATCAAATAACATGTTATAGGAACTATATAAACAATTAAAAAAATAAATAAATTTTTCTTTTTGCATTTTTCAAAATATACAAGATAAAATAAGGCAAGAAAAAAGAATAAACATCCCTCGGGTCTAACTAATGTCGAAATTACAAAAAAGATACTTCCTAAAGTTTTTCCTTCTTTGTAAAATAGAAAGTAAAAGGATACAGCTAATAATGTAGTAAATAAGGGCTCTTCTAAACCGCCCCCTACAACCCATGATAGTAAATTTGGAGCTGAGAGAAAAAGGACTACGGAAAGGTGATAGAATATCTTTGGTTTCCCAGGAAATAATTTTAATAAAAAACAAAATATTATATAAGAAAATAATATAAATGACATAGAATTTATTAAAATAGCAGAAGTTTGAAAATTTATATGCAAATATTTCATCCCGGTTAAAAAAATTATCCATAGAAAATTAGTATAGCCTTGAACATATTCTCCGGCATTAAATACCAATCCAAATCCATTAAAAAAGTTCCGAGCATAACGAAAGGTTATATACGCATCGTCAGTAAACCAATTCCCCAAAATTAGATAGGCTATGATCCAAAAGATTGCACAAAATAAAAATAAAGATGTAAATAGATGTATTCTGGATTTCAAGTTAATATTATTATAATCAGATTATTGATTTACTTTTTAGTGTCAGAATTAAGTTAAATTAGCAAACTTATTTATTACACAAATATAATTTTTTTTAGGAAAGTGCTCTACTTTTTAAGCAGCAAAATGAATAAAAATAACTGCGGATAAAAATGAAAGAAAAGTGGTTAGAAATGAAAATACCGAAATTAATACGACTTCCGACTTTTTTATTGTCTCATAAAAACAGCATGGCGAATTTATAGAATAAAATATAAGCAGGGTAAAAGTTAAATAATCCTGCTAGCCGGTTAACCAAACTAAAATCGTAATTTTTTCTTTTTGTTTTATTACATAGACTCAAAAACTCTATATTTAAGGCTTTTCCTTTTAAAAGTGATTTTTAGTCCTTTTGAATAGAATGGCAAAATATTCCTAAAACAACCAGAGTTATATAAAAATTAAGATATAAAAGCCATTCTTTTTCTTGATATTAGAATATTAGCTTTATATAAACTTAGTAAATACATGTAAACCTATCGTTAAGGTAGAATTTTACTATATATACCTTCAATTTCAGCCTGCAATTTCTATTCTATTTTTTATATTTTTGTGAATTCAAATGTCACAATGTGAAACATCTATTCCAAAAATAATTCTAATTTTTTTATCATTATTCATTGAAATCACTTACAAATTGTAATAATTAGTTTGCAAGTTATTTGATTATGGAATTGTAACGTTTTTAATTATTTTTGGCATAACACTTGTTCTAGTTTTTATTCGAATAAAAAATATTGTTAAAATCAAAACATTTTTTTATCCATTCATTCCTAAAATTTTTTTGAAATATTGTTTTTTCATATTCTGTTGTTAGTATCATGTGGTTAAGCCGTATTAATTCATAATTAAAATATTTTAAGGTGAACTATGTCCCAATTCGGAAAAAAGGTTGATTACATAAAAATTATCAGGTTAGTGCTCCTATCGTTGGGAATTATAACAATCATTTTCGGATTTTTTGCAACCGGTCCAAGGCTTGCACAGTTTGTCGCTGATCATTTATCAAAAGACAAAGTTTTATCTGAAGAAACCATTTCAACTTTATACGGGATCAGAGCTAAAATTTTCCTTTTAGGAGGAATACTGGTTTTGTGTGCACTGCTTACGGGACTTTTTGGAAAATTAATTAATCTGATTGTTAAAAATTTATCAAATGTACTTGAGAAAACTATCTCATCAATAGGAAGATTTTTAGATATATTATATAATATCGGGACAAATGAAAAATTCATCTGGGGATTAATAATTCTAATATTATTGACCATTTCAGTACCTGCAATTTTCCTTTCACCGGCAGGCGGCTTCCATGTGGAGGGAGTTGATCTTCAGCCCGCAAAGAATTTTGCTAAATACGGAATTTATGCAACATTAACAAACAACGGTTTTGATGAGTTCACTTATAGAAGTTCGGCAGGCCCTGGTATAGTTTTTCCAATTGCACTGGTTTTTAAGGTCTTCGGTATAAATGTTTATTACGGAAGAATGGTTCATCTATTATTTGTAATAGGGACCATAATTATGTTCTATGTTACAGCCCGCAACATATTTGGTAAGAAGGTAGCGCTGCTGGCGCTTATGCTTTCATTTACTCCCTATATGATTATGTTATCGCAGGGAGATAATGGTATGGGACCGGAAGGTTATATTCCATCTATCTTTTATCTATTAGTTGGAGCATATTTTTGGTTTAAATCTATTGAATCAAAAAAAAATCTTCATCTCGTAATTAGCGGTATATTTTGGGCATTAGCCTTTCAAACAAAATGGCTCTTCCTTTTTGCAATTTTCGCCCTGGTCATTACTTGTATTATACTTTGGCTTTCCAAACATTCGCTTAAAAGTAAATATTATCTTATACCGGCAGCAATGGTTTTGCTCGTTACTATAGGATGGACTCTCTTCCGTATATTAAATGTTGGTATGAAAGCAGAAGTACTTAATTTGCAGGAATTTTGGGGAGAACATGGACATAGAGGATTCGGAGAAGGTTTTTCCCTTTTAGCATTTGCTCATCCGCTTATTACTGCTTTTACTTCGAATGTTGCTAAAGTCGATTTTTGGGGTGAACTTCAATTATTCTTAGTTATACCGGCATTTATTTATGTTATCATTCTATTAGCAAGAAGTAAATGGACAAATTATAGAATTTTATTTTTACTTAGTTTTACGCTAATATGGATTTTATGGTGGGCTTTATTTAATTTTGATTTACCGGGAACCCATTTAAAAGTTTTCCTGATAATTTCTCAAATCTTTGTGGCTAAATTTCTCTTTGATATTTGGGAATACTCAGTGCAATATAAAGATCGTTTCCTCCATCTAACCAGTGATCAAAAATCAAATGGGAATACGCTTTTTTACCTGATTAGGCTGGCAATAATAATTATTGTTATTAGTAAGGTAGCTCTCCCTATAATTGAAAAAGCTGATTTTATATACGGCCACTATGATACCCTTGTAAAACCATATCATGAAATGGAAGAATATATTAATAAGAATACTGAGAAAGATGCAATATTTTCCGGATGGAACTGGAGCATGCCATGGTATTTGGATCTTGATCCTAAAGTTGATCGGCCTAATAAGGATAGGGAATATTATCCTTTTGATCAACGTGAAAAGGTTCCGGAGTATTTTGTAGTTTCACCTGAATGGCCTTTAGTTAAAACTACCGAAGAATGGCCTGCTGTTTCGGAAGAAGATAGCTGGAGCATTAAATCAAATGAAAAGCGAATCGAATTTCTCCAGCAGGATTGCACCCTTTTAAAAACTTTTGGCGGGCCTAAATTTATTTGGCGCCTATATAAAGTAAATAATAAAAACCTGGCTCAACAATCAAGTAATAATTAATATTGATGATCTGCCTTATGTTATATACTATTAAAAATATTGTTCATCTCTTGCGGAGAATTTATGAAAATTAACGGCAAATTGTGGATAAGTATAATATTCAGTTTATTTTTTGTTGTATTGGTTGTATATAATATTGATTTTGCAAAAACTTCAGAGGCTTTAGAGACTGCAAATTACATTTATCTCCCCGCTGCAATTTTTATGAGCATTATTACAAATATTTTACGTACCTACAGATGGAAATTTATTATTAACCCGATTAAAAAAATCACTACTTCAAGTTTATTTTCAGGCGTTGCAATTGGATATATGGCAAATAATTTATTGCCGGCACGACTAGGCGAATTTATTAGAGCTTACATTATGGGAAAAAAAGAAGATATAAGCAAAAGCTCAACACTTGCAACTATCCTTATTGAAAGAATTTTTGATGGTTTGGCATTATTATTCTTCTTGGTAATAATCGCTTTGCTTTTTTCTTTACCCATGTGGATTAAACAAGCCGGTATCGGAGCGGCAGCATTTTTTATTTTATTATCAGCTTTCCTTCTTCTTATAATGATTAAAAAAACATCAGGAATAAGATTAGCAAAAAAAATAACCAATATTTTTTCAGCCAGGCTTGCTGAAAAAGTCGGGAATCTTTTAAATAACTTTTTATCAGGCTTGGTTATTGTTAATCATAAAAAAAATATCTTTGGCGCTTTTATTTTTTCAATTATTGTCTGGCTGTCTGAAGCATCAACATATTACATAGTTAGTCTCTCTTTCAATATGAATTTACCGGTTTATGTCGCTCTTTTAACTGTTGTTATTGTAAACATCGGAATATTAATTCCCTCCGCACCCGGATATATAGGTGCATTCGAATTTTTCTGCATAAGCGCTTTAACAATTTTTGCAGTTGAAAAAAGTATCGCCTTAAGTTTTGCTATTGCGCTTCATACTGTATTATTTATTCCGATAACACTAATCGGTATTTATTATTTTTGGAAAGAGAATTTAAATTTTTCTGATTTTGCAAATGTTACAAAATTACCCGCGTCAAGCGTTGAAAGTAAGGTTTAAATTAATTACCGGAGGAGGTATTTATAATGGGATCAATTGTTATATTAGGTGGTGGGTTAGCTGGTTTAAGCACTGCATTGCATTTAAAAAAAGCTGGTTATGATAACTATCATCTTTTTGAAAAAGAATCCAGGGTCGGCGGTTTAACCCGCTCTGAAATTGTAAATGGCTTTACTTTCGATTACACCGGTCACCTCCTTCACTTTAAAGATCAGAATATAAAGGAATTGGTTTTAGGTTTGCTGGGTGATAATATCGGGTTCATTGAAAGAAACTCGTGGATATATTCTAAAAATGTATTTACCAGGTATCCATTCCAGAATAATACCTATGGATTACCTGAAGATATAATTAAGGAATGCATAGTCGGCTTTGTTGATGCTAAATATGGGAAAAATGGTAATGGTCAGGTTCCGGATGATGAACAGACTTTTGAGGATTGGATTTATAAAAATTTCGGCAGCGGTATTGCCAAACATTTTATGCTGCCGTATAATGAGAAATTATGGACGGTACCTCCTAAAGAAATGACAACCGAATGGATGGGCAGGTTTGTTCCTCAGACTTCTTTGAACCAGATACTGGATGGAGCTTTTTCCGATCAATCAAAAAAGGTCGGGTATAATGCTAACTTCTATTATCCGTTGAAAGGTGGAATTGAATCTCTACCAAAGTCATTTGCTTCCAGTCTACCCAACATACATCTAAATTCTGAAGCCCAGGAGATAGATTTAAAAGAGAAAAAAATTACTTTTAAGAATGGTGAAGTTATACATTATGATAAGCTCGTCTCCTCTATCCCTCTTCATTTGTTAGCCGGTTCAATCAATCCTTTGCCTGCCAATATTAAAAACTCTTTAAAGGATCTTAAGTACAATTCGGTATATAATATAAATATTGGTGTGGACAGGAATGTCAGTGACAAGCATTGGGTTTATTTTCCAGAACCGGAATATAGTTTCTATAGGATTGGATTTTCAAGTAATTTCTCTCCTTTTATGGCTCCAAGTGGTTCCAGTTCTATTTATATTGAAATATCTTATTCTAATGACAGGCCGATTGATAAAAGCCGTGCAATCGAGAAGGTAAAGGAAGATCTGGTAACCGCAAAAATACTAAACAAATCTGATAAGATAATAAGTGAAAAATGCTTTGATATAAAATGCGCTTATGTTATCTATGATAAAAACAGGAAAAGAATTGTTGAGCAAATTAACAATTTTCTTGAGGAAAATAATATTTATACTATTGGAAGATATGGTTCCTGGGAATATTCAGGAATGGAAGATGCTATGATTCAGGGAAAAAATACTGCAAGTAAAATTATCCTTGAAGACAAAGAAGGTTATACCCTAAAAAAACCGGATCGCAAACCTGCAATTTCTATTGTAATCCCTGTTTATAATGAAGAAAAAATCCTTGAGAGCGCAGTGAGAGATATTGTTGCTGAAGCAAATAAACTGGAAATTGATTATGAATTAATAATTTGCGAAAACGGAAGCAAAGACCGTACTTTGGAAATTGGACAGGAACTTTCCAAAGTTTTTCCACAAGTAAGAGCTATTCATTGCCCGGAACCAAATTATGGAGCAGCTTTGGAGCTGGGTATTCTTAAATCTATAGGACAAAATATTGTTTGTTTTGAAATAGACTTCTGGGATGGTCCTTTTATTGAAATAGCTAAAGTTCTTTTAAATAAATATGACGCGGTTATCGGTTCTAAAGCCGCAAAGGGTGCAAGGGACAGACGTCCATTAATCCGGAGAATAATTACTCACAGCTTTAATCTATTTTTAAGGCTTGTATACGGTTTCCAGGGAACAGATACCCATGGCATAAAAGCATTTAGAAGAGAAAAATCCGTTGATATAGTTAAAGCCTGCAAAACCAGCAAAGATATTTTTGCCACAGAACTTATAATAAGAATGGAACGTTCCGGATTTTATATGTGCGAGATCCCTTTGGAAATTGAAGAAAGAAGACCTCCTTCAATAAACCTTATGAAACGAGTTCCAAGCACAATTAAGAATCTTTTTACACTCTGGAAGGCAACAAGAAATTTAAAAGGTGAAGTTAAGAAACTGGAACCCGCTCCCAAAACTATAAATTCATGATTGGGGAGAAAATTAATCTTAAAAATTACAGAACGGCATTTATTCTTTTAGCAATCTTAGCTGTTGGTTTATCTCTTAGAATTTATGGTTTAAGCAGAGAGAGCATTTGGTATGATGAAGCCGGCTCTGCTTATTATGCTGAACAAAACACTTCTCAATTATTAGAAACTGTTACTACAACAGATTGCACTCCCCCTTTATATTTTATTGCTCTCCATTATTGGGTTAGTATATTTGGAGTTTCCGAATTTTCTTTAAGATTCCCTTCGGTAATTTTCGGTTTACTTTCCATACTTCTCATTTATCAAATAGGGACAATACTTTTTAATAAAAACGTCGGCCTTCTTACTGCATTGATCTTAGCATTATCCAGTTTCCACATCTATTATTCCCAGGAAGCCAGAAGTTATAACCTGATGGCGTTTTTAACTCTTTTGTCATTTTATTTTCTAATTAAAATCTTAAGAAAAAGAAAACTTATTTTTTCAGCCGGGTATATAACGGCCAGTATTCTTCTAATATACACCCACATTTTCGGAGTGTTTATTATAATTGCCCAGAATGTTTATGTATTTACTCTATTATTAGTTTCAAAAAAAGCCAATGAATTAAATATAAAACGATGGATTATATTCCAATGCATTATAGTAGCTGCTTATACCCCATGGATTATTTTGGGACTTTTTAATCAAATAAATTATGTAGAGCATTATCATTGGTATCTTCCGCCTAAGATAGGGGAAATAATTAATACATTTGTGGTATATTCCGGGCCATCTAAGGTTATTCTTATATTTCTCCTGGCATTTATTTTCTTATCATCGTTAGATTTTATTAGATTAGGACAAAATTTTAGCGATCGGAAGACACTGTTTGATTTAAATATTGATTATAATCATAGCGCAAACTTATTGAATGCAGGGAAAATTTATTTTTTATTAATTTGGTTATTCATTCCACTTATTATACCATTTTTAACTTCGTTACTTATAACTCCTATTTATGTTATTAGACATACAATTTCATCCTCCTTCGCTTTTTACTTGTTAGCAGGGAAAGGATTGGAGTATGTAATTGAAAAGTATTCCAAATTTAAATGGTTGAAGTTTTCCATAGTATTACTATTAATTCTTTTTTCTTCAATAATTTTATTTAGAAATTACCACTATGTTAAAAAAACGCAATGGAGGGAGGCAACAAATTATGTTAACCAAAAAGCAGAGCCCGGTGACTTAGTGGTTTTTTACCCTGGTGAAAAATTTATCTTGTATGCCTTTAATTTCTATTCAAAACGAACCGATTTAATTGAAAAGCCATTCCTATTAGATACAGTCGTTAATGAAATTAATGTGAAAAGTTTAGTGAAGTTTTCCGAAAATTATAAAAGGTTATGGGTTATTCAAAGATTGGAAGATCGCAAAGGCATTATTAAAAGAAACCTTAGCAAATCAAAGAAATTATTATATCATAAAATATTTAGAAGTAAGAATTATCAATCCGGTAATAAGGCACTGGAATTATCTTTATTTGAAAATAAAATTTCCGATAAGCTTTAATTCTTTTTCAAAAAGTTTAATTTAAAATTTTTTATAATTGGAGAAATTATGATAAATGCAATGACAGTCGACCTAGAAGATTGGCATCATAGTATAGACTCAATACCTTTTAGTGATTGGGATAAATATGAATCACGTGTTGAAGTAAATACCCATAAAATTTTGGATCTTTTTAATAAAGAGAAGATCAGTGCAACATTTTTTATCCTGGGATATATTGCAGAAAAGTACCCTGCTTTAGTTAAAGAAATTGCATCTCTCGGACATGAAATTGCTACACACGGTAATGCTCATCAGCTTGTTTACAGGCAGTCACCCCAGGAATTCCGCGAAGATTTGAAAAGAGCAATCGGAGTAATTGAAAATATTTCCCAGCAGAAAATTTTAGGGTACAGAGCCCCTTACTGGACTATAACGAAAGAATCCTACTGGGCATTAGATATTCTTCTGGAAGAAGGTCTTAAATATGATTCAAGCATTTTTCCTATGAAAACATATCTATACGGAATTCCGGACGCACCGCTATATCCTTATATTGTCAAGGAAAATAACGGGAATAAATTAATTGAATTCCCTCCTTCGGTTATTACTTTTATGGGAGTTAAGATACCCGTAGGCGGAGGTTTTTATATGAGATTACTCCCTTCATGGTTAATTCGTGCAGGTTTCAAAAAAATAAATAAAGAAGCTCATTCAACTATTGTATATATTCATCCGCCGGAATTTGATCCTCAAAAGCCAAGGTTAAAGCTCCCTTTAATGGAAAGGATATTGCACTATTATAACCTGGATGTAATGGAAGGTAAAATTAAATCTTTGGTTTCGGAATTTAAATTCGGAACAGTGAAAGAATTGCTTAACTCATCTGAACAAAATTATAATAAATATCAAATTCAGAAGTAAGCGCTGCTTTCTATCCCTTTCTTTTATAATAAATAAATTAAATGATTTAAAATTATTTTGAAAAGCCGGACAATTTTTGCTGTCTCATTGTACTATTTTCTTTTTAATTTTATTCAAAATTGATATACTTCTGAAACTACTTGGAATTTCCTCCTGCTTATATGTCATAATTTTTCAATTTTAAACTATTAAAAGAATTTTTTGTAATTTTTGACATTTCTCTAATAATTATACTATTTTTAGGATAAATATTTAACCGGGGAAAATTACATGAATTTTCTATTTCCCAATAGTCTTTTTCAGTGGAGTTTAAAATGAAAAAAGATCTAAATTTATTTAAAATCCCCGCCATTTCATCAATTCAGGAATTGATAATTAGCTCATGCGAGAAATATAAAGATAAAATTGCTCTGGAAGACTATATAAATTACCCGGTTTCAAAAGTTACATACCGGCAGCTTTTTGATAATATTCTAAAATTCGGAGAATCTTTATTTGAATTGGGAATAAAGGAAAGAGATCATATTGCGGTTATCGGTGAGAACCGCGTACAATGGGGAATAACTTATTTAACATCCATGACTTTCAATTTGGTTATTGTGCCTGTTGATAAAAATCTAAGTGCAAACGAAATGATAAATGTACTTCATGAATCAAATACAAAAGTTATAGTCTTTTCAGAATCCTTCCGCCAGACCATTTGTGAAATGAAAGAGTTTCTGCCGAACCTTAAATATTTCATATCGATGGATCAGAAAGAAAAAGGTAACGGCTGCCATTCAATGATTGAAATGATTGAAAAACAAAATGAAGATAACATTAAGTTACCTGAAGTTAATCCTGATGATTTAGCAGAAATTATTTTTACATCAGGTTCATTAGGACGAGCCAAAGGCGTGATGCTTAGTCAAAAAGCTCTTGCAGCAAATCTTATGGGAATGGTAAGCATGGTTGAGATTATTTCCGGAGATCGATTTTTTTCCGTTCTTCCAATTCACCATACTTATGAATGCACCTGCGGTTTTCTTTGCCCTTTGTATGTTGGCGGTTCAACTCATTTCAGCCGCTCTTTAAAAACTATACTTGATGATATTCAAAAAGCAAAACCAACTGTTATGCTTGGTGCTCCTCTTTTATTCAATAAAATCTATGGAAAGATTAGGAAGGGTATTTCAGAAGATAAAATTAAATCAAAGATAGTAAACCCGATTATAAAGCTTACTAACTTATTAGAGTTAGCCGGATGGAAAAATTCGAAAAGATTATTATTGAAAGAACTGCACAAAAAATTCGGCGGCTCGATTAGACTATTTGTAGTTGGGGGCGCAGCTCCTGATCCAAAAGTTGCAAAAGGGTTCCGGGAATTTGGCTTCAATTTTATACAAGGTTATGGTTTAACTGAAACTTCGCCTATACTTGCTTTAAACAGGCTGGATAATTTTAAAGATGATGCTGCCGGCTTTCCTTTACCGGGTGTTGAGATTCAAATTCACCAACCGGACAAGCATGGTGTCGGTGAAGTTTATGCAAGAGGTGATAATGTGATGTTGGGGTATTATAATAATCAAAAATTGACAGAAGAAGCATTTGACAATGGATGGTTTAGAACCGGCGACCTGGGATTTTTTGATGATGATGGTTTTCTCCATTTAAGCGGAAGAAAAAAGAATGTTATTATTGCAAATAATGGTGAAAATGTTTTCCCTGAAGAAATAGAAGATATTTTAAGCCGTAATCCTTTTATTCTCGAATGTATGGTATATGGAGAGAAAGATGAAAAACACGATGAAATAATCGCAGCACAAATAGTAACAAATTCCGAAACTTTTATTGAATATTCATTGAAGAATAATTTAAAAATTACATCCGAATTAGTTAATAAAATCATATCGGGTGTTATTGCAGATACAAACAATCAGCTGGCCGGCTTTAAAAGAATAAAAAAATTCTATATCAGGGAAAATGAGTTTGAAAAGACAACTACACAAAAAATTAAAAGGCACCTTGTACAAACAGATACAGAAAATTAGAGAATACAGCATAAACAAAATATTAATCCCTGTTATTTCAAATATATTTTAAGCTAAAATGAGAATAAAAATTATATTTATAACTTTTTTCATTTCTTTATTAATAATCAATAATTCTTTTGGGCAAAATGCCTGGCGTCCTTTCAATAGCAAAAGTATCTGGAACACAAAAATTCCAGCCGATGCCAAAACAGATCCTCAATCTGTACAATTAATTGATAGTTTAGCTTTGGGTGGTTTCTATATAAACATGCATGACTGGTCAATCCCGGTCTATTTTGTTAACTCCGATACCATCCCCAAAGTTAATGTTATTAATTCGCGCCCAGGTATTTATGGAAAGGGCTTTAAAGAACCGAACCATATTCCTGTTTTACCTGACTTTATTGCCTCACCTCCTGTTGGTGAATTCAGCGATAATCACCTTTGTATCATTGATACTAATAAGATGCTTGAATGGGATATGTGGGCCGCCAGAAAGAATAAGGATAGTGTATGGACTACAGGTCTGGGTGCCGTAACTGATTTGAGCAGCACAGGTGTAGAGAAGCCCTGGTTTGAACAAAAGAATGAATTCGATGCACATAGATCCCGTGCAGGGGGATTTCCATTAATAGCAGGTTTAATAAGGCCCGATGAAATAAAAGCAGGTAAAATTGAGCATGCCCTTGTTTTTGCTTACCAGCGCGGACGCTCTGAATTTTTTATTCCCCCTGCAAGTACTGCTCAGGCAACTATGAATGAAATGAATAATAAGTTTGGTATTCCAATGGGAGGACGTATTCAGCTTGATCCGAATCTTAATGTTGATACCCTTAACCTAAACCGCGCATGTAAAATAATCGCAAAAGCTTTACAGGTATATGGTGCCTTTAATGGAGATTATGCAGGCGCTACTGTGCTCTATGCAGATAATTCACCTTCAGCTTTAGAAGAATGGAAAGGAGTTTTGCAAAAAGAAGATCTTTTAAAAGTTTTCACTCCTGAATTCATAAAAAAATATTTTAGAGTTATTGAAATGGGTAATCTTTTACCGGGGCAAAATTTAAAAAATGGACAAATAGGATTTTATTATTTTGATTTTCCCGGTTCGGTCAATGTATCAATTGACTGGCTTAGTTCTTTAATTAATTGTGCTGCCGCTGATTCGGTTAATCTTGAAACTTTAAAACCTGTTTTTAAGACTGTTAGAAAAAATTCGATTGTTAGCATAAAAAATATTAAACAGGAAAGCGGCAAATCTATTGTTAACTTTAATAAAGAAGTAGTTTATAAAGTTGATGTTCCCGGTGCAGGGTTTAAGAACTGGAAAGTTAGAATTATAAAAAAATAATTATTTATTGTTATAAATTTCTAAATTAAAAATACATTCCTCTCAATTTTTTCTCTTTATATTTTAAATTTAAAATGAATCCCCATACTAACTAAATTTAATAATGATTTGCCTGAATTTTTGATTATATAATCATTCTTATAGTTGTTTTTTTCTAGCTTTATTTTAGGTGAAGAATTTCCGTATCCTTTGCCGTTTACAACACCTTCTGTCATAAAAATTGTATTACCTGAATCAAGTACTTCTTTTATAGTCGATGGACCTTGTGCCATCCAGAGTTGTGAAGAGGTAATCTGCGATTGATCCCCTGAAATTAATGTGGATTTTGCATTAAACCATAAACAGCTAAAAGTGCCAAATGATACAGAAACACTTGAAGTATCACTGAGGGTTTGTTCATTCTGTATTGTAAACTTATAATCCTGGTACGTAAATGTAGCAGCTTGAACATATTTCTGATTAAAGTTTATTGTATCGGGAAGAGATGGCATCGGCTGATCAAATAAAATTAAGGAATCGCCGTAAAGTTTAAAGCCGGCGTATCCGTCCGCTGAGTAATAATATTCATCTCCGTAGCAATCCATTATAGTCGCATAAAATGTTCCGTTAATGGTCAAAGTCCGGTTAAAACATTCCCATGTGCTGTCTGACCACACTTTATAATAATATTCATCTATGGATGATCCGTATTCTGCTAAAGATACTGGTGCTCTTGGTTCTTCAGGTTCCGATGGGGAGCTGGATTTTTTACATGATATAGTAAGCATTGATAAGAGAATTATTACAACAACTATAAATGATTTCATTTTACCTCCTGGATTCAAATGAAAATATATTTAAATTACTTCAACTGCAGCATATAATAACTAAGCAGGGTGTTTGCAAAATATTCAGCTGGGAATAAATGCTGGTTAAAAGTTTGAATTTACCTCAATTCCCAATTTTACAGTTTTTCAAAATTTTGATGGGATTAAATCCAATATAATGCCAGGAATTTAATTGATAAAAATGCTGGTAATAATAATAAAATTAATTAAGGTGCGTAAGAAACAGAAGAATAAAGAAAAAAATAACAGCTATAGAGAGAAGTATTAATTACTTAGTTGCTGATAATTATTTTGAATCTCTTCATTGCGATTAAATTTTGTCACTTTGACGCACCGGAAATCTTACACTATTTATCTATGTTTCACAAACGCTTCATCTCCGTTACAACTCCGAGATAACTCCGATATAAATCAACTGTAAAAATCGACCTAAACCACTATGTTTCACGTCAAAAAATTGTCAAAAGTGGGTTCTTTCCCTTAGCTATTGCAGGATAAAAATTATAGAAGTAGATTTGGTAAACAAGGAGGGCCAATGTTTACAGATAATATCTCTACAATAATAGGGAGTGAGAATTACGTTATTGAAGTAGTGGATCTGAATAAGGAAAGGAAAAGAATGGATATAATGTTGATTCCCAAAGAAGATTCAATGTATTGTCCGATCTGCGAACTGAAGACCAGATATGATAAATCCAGACGTAAGCGAGTAGTAAGAGACCTACCACTAGGAGAATACATTGAAGTCAGATTACATTATGAGACAATATATTATCAATGTCCAAGTTGCAAGAAGTTATATAAAAAAGAATTAGAGCTGGTAGAAAAAAATCAATTTGCAACAAAAAGATTCAAGATGTTTATAGGTAAAATGTCCAATATAATACCTCCTAAACAAGTATCGGAAGAATATAATTTAGATGATAATACAGTATACAGGTATGAAGATTACTTTCTAAAAAAAACCTCCCGCCGGTAAAATATGATAATTTAACAAATATTGGAGTAGATGAGATATCATTTAAGAAAGGATATAAGTACATAACTATAATTTACGATCTCTCAGATGGTAAAGCAAAACCGATAGATTATAATCAAGGAAATACAAAGCAGTCACTAAAAGCTTTTTTCCAGAAACTAACAGAGGAACAGAAAGCATCAATAAAAACAGTAAATACGGATATGTCAAGAGCTTATATAGCTTCAATCAAAGAACAATTACCGAAAGCTGATATAATAATCGATAAATTTCATCTAGAGAGTCTACTTAATCAAGCAATAGATTCAATAAGAAAAACAATAATATCCGGAATGACAAGCAAGAGTAATAAATATATTATGGAGAAAAAGTATAAAGAAAACTTACAGATGAGCCAAAAGGAAATTGAAAAAAGACAGAAGCGAATAGGAGTATTAACTGAGAAAGAAAGGAGTAATACCAGATGGGTTTTATTGAAACATCCATCAAACCATAATGAAGATCAAGCGGGATTACTTGCTAAATTAGAAAAGTTAAATAGTCCACTTTATAAAGCATATTTATTAAAGGAACAGTTTTATGAAATTTACAAACCAGGTATAAATGTAGAGCGATTGGTTCAAACATTAAGAAACTGGATAGAAGAAGTAAAACAAACAAAACTTAGACCTTTAAGAGATTTTTGCAAAACTGTAGAAAATAATATTGATTATATATCAAACTACTTCAGATACGGCAGGACAAGTGGAACAATTGAAGGAGTCAATAATAAAATAAAAGTAATAAAAAGAATGGCATATGGTTACAAAGATCAACAATATTTCTTTAGAAAAATAAGGAGTAAATATTGTAATTTACCTCGCTTATATTTTTTGTTTGCATCATCATAGGGAAAGAGCCCAAATTGGCAGTTAATCATCAACTTAACTTCCTAAGCTTAAGTTAAGATATCCCTTCATTCTTGGAAGAGTCTACAGAGGCATTTCTTTCTTATAATTAACTCAAGCTGACAGCTCAAGATGAAAAAACTGTAAAAAAGTTAATACATTTATTTTTAGGGGTTTCATTAACGAAAAAAGTAGAAATTTTTAACCGTTTTTACGGTTTTCCTATTAAGCGGTCAACTTGAGTAATTAATTTGTTAACTCTTACGCAACCACTGAAGGTTATTTTTAAAAACCTTCAAGTTTACCAGTTAGGTAACTTCGAGTTTTAAAACAGTAACTTCGAAGGCTTCGAAGTTTTCATCAGGCTCACTACTATATCTTCACCCTTATATAAATATTCTGCTTACTTCACTTTAACCAGAACCATTGTCATATCGTCGTTCTGCAATGCTTTCCCCTTAAAGGAATTTATGGAATTCCAGATTTCGTTCATGATTTGTATAGCAGTACAGGTTGTTTTATTCCTTAATAATTCTGATAATTTTTCTTCACCAAATAGGTCCATATTTTCATTCATTGCTTCGGTTATTCCGTCAGAATAGAATGCATAAATCTGTCCGGGGGATAATTTAATTTCCTGCTCAATTAATGTGCTTTCAAAAATAATCCCCTGTTCAAGCCCGATTCCTAAACCCTGCGATTTATAAATATCAATCGTTCCGTTATTTGCAGTTAAAATAGGCATATGCCCTGCACGGCAGAAACGGACAGACATTTTATCCATATCAAAAAGGGCTAAAGTCATTGTAATAAAAGAATTCCTTTCAATAGAAGCATAAATTCGTCTATTTACATCGATAAGTATTTCTTTAGGAGTTTTACCATCTGTGCACGAAAGCTGAACCATAGTCTGCAGCTTAGTCATATATAAAGAAGCCGGCAGACCTTTCCCTGAAACATCCCCTACAACAATAAATAATTTGGAATCGGATACCGGGATAACATCATAATAATCTCCCCCAACCTGCATCGCAGGGATCATTTCACCTGTAATATCCAATCTCTTAATTTCAGGCAAATGCTTTGGAAGTAAACCCTGCTGAATTTTCCTTGCAAGGTTAAGATCGTTTTCAATTCTTATTTTTTCAGCTTCAGAATGATAAAGTCTCGCATTCTCGATCGATATCGCCGATTGATTAGCTGTTGCAAATAATAAATCAAGATCTTTCCCCGAAAATTGTGAACCGGAATGTTTCAGCCCGAATAATAATAATCCAACAACTTTCGATTTTATTATCATTGGAATAATTGTATATATATTTTCATCAAATAATTGAGATGATTGTTCCGGGAATATATTTACAAAATCTTCCTGCTCTATTACAGGTTTTTTGAAAATCAATGATTTCTCATTTATAAAATTTAAAATGTTTGATTTTGTTATCACGATATTTTTATTTGAAATCCCTGTGCTTCTAACAAGTTTGACCTTGTTGTTCCCATTGTCATTAATTAAAATTCCAAACTTATTAATCATTAAAGCATTTACATAAGTTTCATGCATGGAATCAAGGATATTTTCCAGGCCAACTACAGTTGAAACATCATTACTGAATTTCAGCAAAACCTTTTGATAAGCAAACTGCTCAGGATAAAATCTTGCTGTAATAAAATCCTGAAAATTATCTTTTGTAGACTGAAATATTAAAGCAAAAAGAATAAAAATAACCCCGGCAATAACTCCCTGATATTGGGTGCCAATAGCTTGACTTATAGTTTGACCCAATAAATATATAACCAGGAAATAAATTAGTGCTATCGTAATTGTTGCTGCCCCGTAAACAATTGTATTTTTTACAACTACACTCACATCCATCAATTGATATTTAAAAATTGAATATGCAAAAGCGAGCGGAGTTAAAACAATCAATATTATCGGAGTATAATATTCGGGTGAATTATAAATAAAGTCGGATATAGCAGGGGCGATTGTTGCCGTATAAATCACCGCAACTATACCAATTGTGAAAGCAATTAAAATTATTGCTACAGGCTTTTTTTCTTCCTTTGATTTTAATCTTCTGTAGTTAATTATTAAAGAAATCCAGGCAGCAATTACCAATACACTGTCGATTATATTCACAATCATCATTAACCGGCGAAAAGTGAAAATATCAAATGATTTGGTTACAAAAGTAAGAATAGTAATTGGAAATAAAATTATAAACATTAACGAAGGAATAATAAAGATAAAAGGTTTTACTAACTTATTATTCAGGAAGTTAAATGATCTTGGGAATGTCCAGAAGAAATATAACAGCAAGAAAGAATCAAAACATACACTTAAAGCATACAAATAGGATATAATGATTGTTAAAAATCCAAGCGACAGTTGATTCGTATACTCATAATTAATAAAAACAAAAGATGATATGAATACACTCCCAACCCCGATAGCATAAAATAATTTTTGGGTAAATCCTTCCGGTTTAGCAAGTAATACAATAAAACCAATAATCATCCAGAAAAGAGAACGAAGGGAATTACTAAAATTAAAGATATTAACCAGTTTTTTTATATATACTTTAGCATGGAATATTTTTCCATTCTTCTCAACGGTATAGTTTGCGTAATTTCCCTCATTAATTTTATTAAGGATTACCTGCGCCTGTATATCATTTTTTATATTAATACCGTTTATTGCAACCAAACGGTCGCCATCTCTGATGCCCGCATTCCAGGAAACTCCGTTTATCTTTACTAAATCAAAGTAAACCTGAATACTGTCTTTTGAAACCTGTTCCGGCACCCATTTACATTCATCATTGGAATTAACATCTACATATAAGTTAAAATAAATATTAACGACAGCAATGATAAGTATGACTGTTGATGCAGCTATTATTAATTTTTGTCTGTATTTGAGAAAGAATTTTTTTGCGTTATCCATTTTTCTATTATCTGCAGCAAATAGTACTATTCTGTACTACCATGATGTTAATTAACTTTCAAAACCAATAATGTTATATCGTCAGATTGAAGAGCACCGGAAGCAAAAGCCTGAACTTCAGCTTTAATAGAAGAAATAATTTGAGAAGATGATAAATCAGAAAGACTTAAAGATAAAGATTCCAGTTTTTTATCGCTAAATTCTTCACCTTTCTTATTCATTGCTTCAGAAACTCCATCAGTAAATAAAACAATTACATCGTCTTTTTGAAGCTGTACGGTTTCGGAGATATAAGGTATTACTGTTTTCATTACACCAAGTATCATCCCGCCTTTATCCAGTTTGCTTATGTTCCCATTCCGGATAAGTAAAGGATGGTTATGCCCGGCATTTACATAAGTCATTTTCTTTATGTCGTTTTCGATAACCGCCCAGAAAAAAGTTATAAATTTTCCATCCGAAGTATTTTCCGAAATAAGATCATTTATTAGGGCGGTTGCCTCATCCAGTTTCATTCCCTGCTTAACTGTTGTCTTTAAAAAAGCCTGAAGATTTGCCATTAATAATGCTGCCGGTACACCTTTACCGGAAACATCCCCTATAGCAATACAAAAAGTATTATAATCCAATTCAATAATATCGTAATAATCTCCGCCAACCTGTCTTGAAGAATTGTTTAATGCAGCAATATCAAAATTACTAAATTCGGGTATTTCCTGGGGAAATAGATTTTTCTGAATGTCTCTTGCAATTTCCAGCTCTTCTTCCATTTTCTGTTTTTCTAAGGCTTCGCGAAATAGTCTCTTATTCTCAAGAGAAATAATTGCAAGACTTCCTACCGAATAGATAAATTCTATATCTGTTTCAGTAAAATTCATATTATTAATTCTTTTGCCAAGTACAATTAATCCTTTGCTTTCTCCCTGAACCTGCATCGGCACCACAAGTTCAACCGAAAGATCTCGTAACTCGGGGTAGTCTCTGTCGATTATCTCTTTAGTCAATGAAGTTTCCAGTTTCTGAAGATCATATATTTTTACAGCTTTCAATAAAGCTTCGTCTGCAAATTTAGACTCAAGCAAATGAATTTTGTTACCTTCAAAGCTAATTACAGCAAATTTTGATATAAGAAACTGACCTATCACCGAATAAATTAATAATCTTGCAACTTTTGTACTTTCCGAAAATAAGCCGAATTCTTTACTTAGCTCAAAAAGTGAACCTAGCCTGTTGACCCTTGAATCAAGCATCCTGTTGACTTTTGTCAGTTCATTAATCACAAGAGAGTTTTGTACGGCTGTAGCCGAAATATTTAATATAGTTCTTAAAAATTCAAGATCATCATCGGTAAAAGGAATTTTGTTTAATTTTTCTCCTAAGCAAATAATACCGATACATCCTTCAGATGAATTAATTTTTTCAATAACCTGCAGCCCCGATATAATTAAAAACTCTTTAAATGATTCATCATTAAGAAATTCTTTTCCTGCTTTCAAAAAAGGGAAAGTACGGATTATATTTTCAGAAATCCCTTTTGAAGATTTCAATTCCAGGTTGTCCCCATATTTAATTGCGATCAATCCCTTTGTAACAAAAAATTTCCCCATGCATGTAAAAAGAATATTATTTAAAATAAATTCAAGGTCTCGGCTGGAATTAATAATTCTGCTGAACTCAACAAGTGCAGTTAAATTTCTTTTAATTTTCAAATCTTCGGTATCATTCATAATCATATTGCTGAATTAAGATTTTTTGAGAGAAGAACCTGGTTGTATTTCCCCGGTATTGAAACATATTTTACTTCATCCATTAATCTTTTCATTAGGTACATTCCCAGTCCGCCGACTTTTCTTTGTTCATAAAATTTTTCCAGGTTCGGCTCAGGAACAGTATCAGGCTCAAAAGAGGCACCATGATCAATAATAATTATAGTGAATTTATGAAGATCATATTTCAGTTTAATTATTATTTCTCCGTCAGGATAATACTTGTAAGCATGTTTTATAATATTCGTGCAAGCCTCATCAACAGCAAGAATAATATCATCGATAACTTGTTTTGAAACACCAATATCCTGCGCCGTAGAATAGATAAATTCCCTTATTTCCGAAAGATTTTCGGTACGACTCTTTACAATCATCTTTTTTTCTTTATGTTTATTGTTTGTTTTCAACGTTTTTGTTCTCAATAAATTTTTTAACTGCTTCATCTTCAGAATTAAAGATTTCATAGAGCAGCGGAAAACCTAGTAGATCAAAAATATTATATACTTTGTCGGTCATGCTGGTTAATTTAATATCGCCTTTGTTTTCCCTGACCTTCTCAATAAAAGCCATAAATACACCCAGTCCGGCACTGCTTATATAGGCCAGGTCCTGAAAATTTACAATTATTTTATACCTCTGGCTGTCGATAAGGTTGGAAAAAGTATTTTCTAAAGACGGCGCAGTATGCGCATCCAGGTATCCTTTCAAATAAACTTTACTTATTTCTCCTTGTTCTTTAACAGAGGTGTTAAATTCTGCCATTCTTCCTCTCCATCATTTTTAATTTTAGGTTTCCATTTTAATATTACCAGTGTTATATCATCTTGCTGATGATTATTTCTTGAAAATAAGGTTATTTCTTTTAATACTGAATTAGTTATCTCATCAGCATTTTTGTAACTATTTTCCAAGAGTATTTTCTGAAATTGAAAATCACCAAAGTCTTCTTCCCTGCTGTTCTTTGCTTCGCTGATTCCGTCAGTATAAAGAACGATTGTATCATTCTCTCTCAGGTTTAGTTCTATTTCATCAAGAGTTTCAGAAAAACGCAGTCCGAAATCCAAACCTAATCCCAGGCCGGAAGGTCGCAGATTTTCAGCTGAATCATCTCTAAGTAAAAGTACGGGGCAATGCCCGGCTCTGGCCAGCAGCAGTTTTTCTTCATATAAATCTATAACTCCATATGCAGCACTCACAAAGCTTTTCCTATCGAGTGTTCGCTTCAATATTTGATTTGCATTTATTAATATTTCCCTTGGACTCTCTATTGTTTTTGAGAGAGATTCAAAAATCCCTTTTATTTCAGCCATTATAAATGCTGCTGAAATTCCCTTTCCTGATACATCTGCAATTATGAAAGCAATTTTATTTTGACCAATTTCGAAAAAGTCATAATAATCACCTCCAACTTCAAAAGCCGGAATGAAAGCAGAGGATATTTCCAATTTATCATATTGGGGATTTTTTGCAGGTATTATTTTTCTTTGTATTTCTCTTGCAACATCAAGTTCTTTTTCAAGTCTCTCTTTTTCAATAGATTCTTCCAGCAGCCTTGAATTTTCTATCGCCACAGAGGCATAATCTGAGAAGGTATTAATTGCATTTTTATCTTCCTCATCGAAAATATAGTTTTCTTTTTTTACAACTATTAAGTATCCTCTTAAAGTATTATATGCTTTTAAAGGAGAAACAGCTGCTAAAGAATAATTTTCGTCGGATTCTATTGCACTCTTGTATTTTTCCAGTTTAAGAATAAATGTCTTATCATATTTCCCGATATTCTTTTCAAAGATATAATTGGTTAATTTCTCCGCATTTACTAAACCGATATTTTTGTTGGCAATAATTTTTAAACTTTTTTCTTCCTGAAAAACTATCCAGGCTGCATGTGCTTCACATACCTTCATCCCGATATCCGTAATGGTTTCTGTTAATTCGGAAAAATCCAGCACCTGGATAATTAGTTTGCTGAAATATTGAAATGAAGAAACTTCCTGTGCTTTCCTATCGAAAGCTTCAGCAGTGGGCATATGGAATAATGTGGTAAAAAATAAGATACTGAAATAGATTATCCCGTAAAGCATTATAATGCTGAAAAACTGGTTTAGTGCAGGAGAGAATTGCGATAATATTCGGTGATGAATTTCTTTATCGGAATTATTTATAAGGTTAACAGTAAAAAGAATTGCAATTATTATTGATAAAAATAATATTATTAATTTTTCTTTCTTAACTACAAAGGCAATCCAGGAAATTTTAAGTGAATTAATTACTATCAGGATAACCGAGACTATAAAAAAAGTATTCTTTATAAATGATAGGTCATGATCATTTTTAAGGAATGCAGTCAATGCAGATAAAATGATAAACACAACCATAGTGTTAAAATAAGTGCTTGCATTCTGTTTTTTATTTAGATAGAAGAATTCTTTAAAGGATAAAAATATATATGAAAGTGAAATAAGGATTATAAGTGAGTATATAAAAGTAATTATACTGAAAATAAGATCAGGGTTTTTAACTCTTTCACTTACATCACTAAAAAGTCCGTTAATTATTGTATTTGAGAAAGAAATAAGGAAAAAAATAATTGCCGATACAATTCCTACACTCATTACTAATGAAACAGGATTTATTCTTTTTGACTTAAACAGGTCAAAAAAATGGAGTATTAAAAAAATAGTTAAAGCAATTACTAGAATCTCGTTAATCAAAATTAATGGGAAAAATTGAACGGCGGGGTAAATTATTTTATAAATAAGCAATAATGCCGTAAATCCAAGAAATGCCTGGAGCTTCATATTTCTTTTAAATTTTGCTTCTATAAAAGTCATTTTTCCGTTTTTTGCGTATTTATGCAATAATCTAAAGATAAATTACATTAAAATTAGTTTTTTGTAAAGAAAAGAAGTATGAACGGAAAAATTATAGGATAGATTTTCGGCACAATCAACTATCCGTACTGCAACTTGCTAGATTTCAACGGATTTGGATTTTTTTGTTTCTTTGTTCATGTTATTCTTCAAATTATTCATTTCTTCTCTCATTTTCTCAATCTCTTTTTGTAGCTTTTGCATCTGCTTTCTGAATTCTTTCTGGTTAATTAAAGAATCGTTTTGAAAAAATTTGAAAGCTGCGGTAGAATCCCCCGGTGAATAAAAGAAATTTTTATGCAGACCAATCAAGGAATCTACATTCGGGATTTTAAAATCAAAGCTATGTGTTGAGTCCCCGTCTCTAAATTTAAACTTAAAGTGATTTTTACCGTCAAATTGCGGTAGAGAAAAAGAGAAGCTTCTAAAATTTTTAGTAGCTTTATCAATCTGAGCTGCAATACTATCAAAGTTAGGAAGTTCGATATGCGGTATTTGGATATTTCCTAATTCTACCCTGCACATATTTGAATCAATAAACACTTTAAAGTTTTTATTAAACGATTTATCTTTCTTCAGCTTAGCAAGGTTACTGTCAATAATCACATTAAAGCGGAATTCTTTACTATTCTTATCAAAGTTTTTTAAATTCTCTTTTAATTCTTTATGGAATTTTTCCATTTCGGCTCTAAATTTATCTTTATCAAAATTAAATGTTGATGAAAAGACCGAATCAGGTGTTATAAATATATACTGACTGTCGGGACGGTTCTTGATTTTACTAACAAAATTATTCACCTCGGATTTATTATAAAAAGTATAACCGGATGGAACAAATTTGTTGAATTCATTTCTATTGACATCTTTTGCAAATGCCATTATATCAGCAAATATTGCTTTGTGGTAATTCCATAAATTAGGATTTATTGCAACGGTATTTTTATCATTTACCAAAACCTGTGATTGAAGATCATCGGCATACGAATCAAGAATTGAATCCATTTGTTGTTTCTGTTCTTTATTTAAGTTCAAAGCCCGAACAAATTTATCAAAGCTATCTCCATCCGGAATTATACTTGCATTTTTAATTTCAAAATAATTATCGCCATTTGATTTTGAACCTAACAGCAAATACTTACGGTTGGACTTATCCAAAGGCAATTGCTTGGAAAAGGCAAAATTGAAAATATCTTCGTTTGTCAATCCCGCAGTTAAAAGCAGCGGTTTCAAATTTTCGGTATAGAAACCGGATAAGTTTGTCTTTTGCTGTTTTAATATATCTTCAATAATGTTGGGATTGAATTTTAATATAACCATTAAAGCAATAGTTATAATGGTAAATCCTATGGCAGGATACCATTTTTTAATTCTATTTTTACGGTGATTATTAAAGCTAAGTGCAGCGCCTACACGGGTTTCAAAGTAAGGATTTTCTTCAACCTTCTTATAAGAATAAGATGTTAATTCTTTTATTTTTTTCAATTTTTTCAGTTCTGATTGAAGTTCCCTGGAAGAGAGCAGCTTCTCTTCAATTTCAGATTTTTCTCCGGGTGTTAATTCGTCATCAATATAGGCTGACAAAAGTTTAAATTCTTTGTGTAAATTTTTCATAGCATCAGCTCCTGCTCATAAGGCTTTAATAAATTTTTCAACCCTTCTCTTGCCCTGAAAATTCTTGACTTCACAGTGCCAATTTCACATTGAACAGTTTCTGCAATTTCCTGATAGCTAAACCCTTCAATATCTTTTAACAATAAGGGGATACGCAATTTATCCGGTAGCTTTTTTATTGCATCTTGGACTAGTTCTGCCGTATTGCTTTCTTCAGCTGCAATATTATAACCGACTTCCCTGTCTGCATCTTTTATTGGTGAAAAAATTTTTCTGATTTTCATTTTTCTAAGATAATCTTTACACTTATTTACTGTAACTCTATATAACCATGTTGTAAACTGCGATTGAAACTTAAATTGGTTCAAATTTTTATATACTGTAATAAAAACCTCCTGAGCTATATCGTCAACATCTTCATTTGAACCTAATGTCAGGTATATAATATTTCGCACCTTCTCCTTGTGCCTCTGAACTATGAATCTAAAAACCGATTCCTCACCATCGATAAACCTTTTTATAAGTGAAAAATCATCGTCTAAGCTTAGTATCTGTGGATTATACAAATCTTTTTTATTTTTTTTGAATTTCATTTTTTTAGACGTTTAAGATTTTTAATTGTTCCATTAGATTTCGATTATCTGAATATTAGAAATAAACTGCAATAATTTGTAAATTTAACTTTGAAAAATAAATATTATAGAACCTTTTTTAGTAATTTTTAAAGAATAAAAAAATGTTTTTTTTTAAAAATAATCTTATTTTAATTCCTAAAAACTATTTTAACTTGCAAAAGAATTATCAACTGACTAAATTTAACAGAAAATTTAAGGAGTTTAATAATGAAAGTTAAAACCGCTGAAAAATACAATGCAGTAGTACTAGAATTAAAGGGAAATGTGATGGGTGGTGACGACACCAAGGAATTTAACGAACTGCTTCATAAATATATTGATGAAGGGAAGAAGAACGTTATTGTAGATCTTCATGATGTTAAGTTTATGAATAGTTCAGGGTTAGGTATGTTAATCGGAGGATTAACTACCATGAAAAAAGCTGAGGGTAATTTAAAATTAGCTAACGTCACCGATAAAATTCAAAGCTTGCTGGTAATTACAAAGCTCATTACCATTTTTGAATATTATAATAGCGTTGATGAAGCGGCAAACAGTTTTTCTGCTGTTTAATATTGTTTAACACTCCTTATTTTTAAAACTCCGGGTGATTATCCGGAGTTTTATTTTGTTTAATTATTTAAGTTTAATTCAGGGAATATTATGAACGTTACTGTGTTAGTCGGAAGCCAATGGGGGGATGAGGGGAAGGGGAAAATTGTTGATATCCTAAGTGAAAAAGTTGATATTGTAGCCAGGTATCAGGGCGGTGCAAATGCAGGCCACACGGTTGAGATTGGAGATAAACAATTTATACTTCATTTAATCCCTTCAGGTATTTTAAGAGAGAATGTAATCTGTGTTATTGGGAATGGTGTAGTGATTGATCCGTCTGCCCTTCTCCAGGAAATCGAATTGCTCGAAAAAAATAATATAAAAGTTAACGGCAGGCTCTTTATTAGTCATAATGCGCACTTAATTATGCCTTACCATAAGCTGCTTGATTCGATTAATGAAAGCGGTGAAAATAAAATCGGCACAACAGGACGCGGAATTGGACCTTGCTATATAGATAAATATGCACGCAAAGGTATTAGGATAGTAGACCTGCTAAATAGGAAGGTTCTTGAAGAAAAGATAAGGATCAATTTAAAAGAGAAGAATAACCTTCTTAAAAAAGTTTATAATCATGATGAGCTTGATGTTGAAGCTATTATTAAAGAATACCAGGAATTTGATAAAACTATTGACAAATACATTAAGGATATCCCAAGTTATTTAAATAATGCTATTAGTGAAGGAAAATCGATCTTAATGGAAGGTGCACAAGGCGCCTTGCTGGATGTAGATCATGGGACATATCCATATGTTACCTCTTCAAGCCCTACATCTGGTGGTGCATGTATTGGAACAGGTATTCCGCCAAATAAAATCACACAAATTTTCGGAATTGTAAAAGCATATACAACCCGTGTAGGTAATGGTCCTTTCCCCACCGAATTAGTTGATGAAGTAGGAGAAAAATTAAGGAAAACAGGTGCTGAATATGGAGCAACTACAGGTAGACCAAGAAGATGCGGCTGGTTTGATGCCTTCCTTGTTAAATATTCTGCTATGATTAATGGTATTGACTGCGTTGCAATAACAAAGTTAGATGTATTAAGTGTATTCGATGAAATAAGGGTATGTACTGGTTATGAATTTGAGGGGAAGGCGCTCAAATCTTTTCCAACTGATGTAAATAAATTAGACTGTGTAAAACCTATATATAAAACCCTGCCGGGGTGGAGAAAAGATATTTCAAAATGTAAATCTTACTCAGATTTACCTGAAGAAACAAAAAATTATCTTTCATTCCTGGTAAAAAATGCAGGGATAACCATAAATATTGTATCGGTCGGTCCAAACCGGACACAAACTTTTTATGTGCAATAAGATAGTAAGGGGTAACAATTTCTATTTAACGTTTGTTTAATTTCTTTTATTATATTACCTAGAGTAAATCCTTTTCTTATAAAAGACCACGGACAAAAAGAGAATCATATGAAAATGGCAGGTGGACCTGCTTCATTAAACTTTAAAATATTTTTAATCATAATTGCAGTTGTAATTGCCGGCGGAACACTCTTTTATACTCAAAACCTTGTACAGCAGCTTCAAGAAAGAGAAAGACAAATTGCACAATTATATGCAAAAGGGATTGAGTATGTTGCGAACGCCTCTCAAACCGATGCTGACTTAACTTTTTTATTTGACAATATCATTAAACCAATCGACTTTCCCTTAATTCTAACGGATGCAAAAAATCAAGTTGATATAAATCTTAAATCAGATATTAAAAATGTCAGGAATGTAAAATATGATCCGTCTCTTAGTAAAACAGAACTTGAAAATTTCTTTAAAGAACGGATAAAGGATATGGATGCTTTACATCCGCCAATTGTTATAACTTATAACGATTCAATTGTAATCAATGAAATTCACTACGGAGATTCAGATTTAATACAAAAATTAAAATTCTATCCGTACCTGCAAATATTTATCGCTTCCCTTTTTATAATCGTTGGGTATTTAGGTTTTAGCAACATAAAGAGAAGTGAACAAAGTAATATTTGGGTTGGAATGGCTAAAGAAACTGCACACCAGTTCGGAACTCCTATTTCTAGTTTAATGGGTTGGATTGAAATATTAAAGATTAATTATACTGATCCTGATAAGGTTATTGATATTGCCGATGAAATAACAAACGATGTAGAGAAGCTAAATAAAATCACCCAAAGATTTTCCAAAATCGGCGCAACTCCTGAAATTAAAGATAGAATAGTTTATGATGAAATTATGAAGGTCATTGATTATTTCCAGCGTAGACTCCCTCAGTCGGGTAAAAGGGTGGATCTTAAAATTGAAGGCGATAAGCAAGCTTCGGCAGCATTAAATTCCGAATTATTCGAATGGGTAATAGAAAATTTAATAAAAAATGCATTGGATGCTATCGATCATAAAGAAGGTGAAATAAAAATAACAGTAATGGAATTTAGTCATAAAGTTGAAATAGATGTAACCGATAACGGGAAAGGTATTGAAATTAAAAGAAGAAAGGATGTTTTTAGGCCCGGTTACAGTACTAAAAGAAGGGGCTGGGGTTTAGGATTAAGCCTTTCAAAAAGAATTATAGAAGTATATCATAATGGTAAAATCATGGTAAAAAATTCTGCCCCGGGAGAGGGTACGACTTTTAAAATAATCTTAAAAAAGTCTTAACTCATTTCTAACATCCGTTCTATTGGCAATAAAGCTCTATCCATCAATTCCTTATTCATTGTAATTTCTGGAGTTTTATTTTTCATACAAAGATATAGTTTCTCCAGAGTATTTAATCTCATATAAGGGCATTCATTACAATTACAGTTTTTATCAGGAGGTGCCGGAATATATTTTTTTGAGGGACTAATTTTTTCCATCTGGTGAATTATTCCCGGTTCAGTCACAACTATATAAATTTCCCCATCATCTTCTTTAACATATTTTAGCAATTTACTGGTAGACCCGATAAAATCAGCCCTATTTAATATAACATCTTCACATTCCGGGTGTGCAATTATTTTTGCTTCAGGATATTTTGTTTTTAAATCAATTATTTTTCTTTCACTAAATGTTTCATGAACTATGCAGCTCCCATCCCATAGAAGCATATCTCTTCCGGTTTTTTTTATCAGGTATTTTCCAAGATTTCTATCCGGAGAAAAAAGTATGGGTTTATCTTTTGGAATTTGATTAATAATTTTTTCTGCATTACTTGATGTACAAATTATATCACTTAAAGCTTTAACTTCAGCAGTACAATTTATATATGAGATTGCAAGATGATCAGGATTTTTCTCCCTGAAAGCTTTAAATAAAGGGGCAGGACAGCTATCGGCAAGTGAACACCCCGCTTCTAAATCCGGGAGAAGCACCATTTTACTTTGATTTAATATTTTTGCAGTCTCTGCCATAAAATGAACACCGGCAAAAACTATTATATCTGCTGTAGTTGATTTTGCTTTTTTTGATAGGTCAAGGCTATCACCAACAAAATCGGCTAAATCCTGTATCTCTGATTCCTGGTAATAATGCGCAAGAAAAACAGCATTTAAGTCTTTCTTTAATTTTTTTATTTCCTCTTTATAATCCAATTGAATGTCAAAATCTGAATTAAACATTTTAATCCTTATGTCTCAATTTAAAATTAGATAAAAAGCAAAAGATTCTTTTTTTAGCAAAATTCCTTTTTTTATTTGGCACGATGCTTGATAATATATATAATAACTTTTTAAGCATAGCACCTCTCCTTATAACACTCTAACTGCCGTAGTAACCCTTCGGCAGTTTCCTTTTTAAACCAGATAATAATGTGGAATATTCAATTTCCGCTTAATTAATATGGTTCCGGTAAAAAATATATATCTTTAGTAAGTATTACCGGCAGGCATTAAAATATATTAAATTAGCAGAAAATTCAATTATATTTTATTGGCATATCTCTTGATTAAATCTAACACGAAATAGAAAATAGTTTAAGCATAGCACCCCTCCACAAAATGACACACAAGCTGTCGATTCTTTATGCCCTCAAAGAATCGACAGTTTTCCTCTTTTAAATAAACCTTCTAATTTATTGATCAAACTACATGGTATCACAATATTGCATAAATAGGATTGACTAAAAAGTAGAATTCCAATTAAAAAATCAATTTATCGCATTCTTCATTCTATTAATTGCAAAAAGAATATTTTTTTCACTAGTCTTAATATCAATTAATATCTCTCCTAATTCAGACAGTAAGTACAAAATGTATTTTGCCATCCCTGTTTTTTTTATCCAGATGCATAATATTAACCATATTCTTTTCATTAAGGTTCTTAATTATTTTTGGTAATTCAATCTTTAAGGGAAGTGATAAATATTCTTCCAATTCTGCTTTTCTTCAAAACTCCTGATTTTATTTGAAAGATAAAGCGCTGAGATTATTCCTGCAATTACAGCTTCACCATGTTTTATCTTAAATTCAAGATCACTCTCTATAGCATGGGCAAAGGTATGACCTAAATTCAAAATTTTTCTTACACCTGACTCTCTTTCGTCCTGGGAAACAACTGATGCTTTTATTTGTGCCGATTTTATAATTAATTCATTAATAATTTCATCATCATTATTATAAACTTTTTCCATATTTACTTTTAAATATTCAAAAAAATCGTCGTTTGATAAAAAAGCATATTTTATTATTTCCCCAAGACCTGATGTAATTTCCTTTTGAGGTAAGTGATGAAAGAAAATTAATATCAGTTAAAACAAATTCAGGCTGATAGAAAGTCCCAATCATATTTTTCTTAGTATTAAAATTTATACCGGTCTTTCCTCCAATCGAACTATCAACAGCAGCAAGCAAAGTTGTAGGAATATGAACTAATTGAACACCTCTCATAAAAGTAGAAGCAGCATAACCTGCTAAATCACCCGTTACTCCTCCTCCTATTGCAATAATCAATGTATCACGTCCGAAACTATTTTTAAGTAGAAAAGAATATATCTTATTTAATTCGATATAAGATTTTGAAGTTTCACCAGGTTTTAAGAGATAATACTCAATCTTATTTTCATAATTTTCAAATGGTTTTTTTATATATTCTTCCCAATTTTTTTTTACATTTTGATCAATTATAATCAATATATTCTTATTCAAGTCCAAGTTCTTTTATTTCCTCAACTATCTGCAAATAACTATTTTTATCTACAAAAATATTATATGAATTTTTTGAAAGTTTAACTTCAATTTTTTTCAATATTTAAACATC
Organism: uncultured Bacteroidota bacterium; assembly: GCA_963782475.1. Classification (GTDB taxonomy): domain Bacteria; phylum Bacteroidota; class Ignavibacteria; order Ignavibacteriales; family Ignavibacteriaceae; genus CAVQBP01. The sequence goes on along the minus strand of CAWAJW010000015.1, from coordinate 313,842 downwards.
CTTTATTAATTTCAAATTCTTCAGTTATTATTTTAGCAAGTTTATCTACGGTAACACCGATGGAAATATCATCGGTATTAATAGTTAAATCAGCCTGGTTATAATATTTCTCCCGTGCGGCAAACAAGTTATTGATTTTCTGAATCAATTTTTCTCTTGAAAATTCTTCACCTTCGATTATTAAGTTTGGTCTGTCTCTTTTAAAAGCCACTCTTTTATAAATAGAATCAATTGATGCCTTTAGATATACAATTTTGCCGCTGTTTTTTATTATTCTTAAATTACTTTGATTAACTATTGTGCCTCCTCCGAGAGAAATTATCATGTTATTGCTGTTAGAAAGTTCCTTAAGAATTTCACTTTCTACTTTTCTGAAAAAGGGTTCACCATTTTCTTCAAAAATTATTTTTATCTTTTTCCCGAGTCTCTCTTCAATTACTTTATCAAGATCATAATAATCCCACCCTAAAGTATTAGCTAAAATAGGCCCAACGGTGCTTTTCCCTGCACCCATAAAACCAGCAAGATATACAATTTTATTGTTCATAACTTTAAAATTAATGGATAGAAAAAATAAAACAAAAGAATTGGGAAATATTAAAATTATATATTTTCGAAAATTTTTTAAGACCGGTTATATATTCCTTTACCAGATGCCGGTTTAAAAATAAAATATAGTTCCTAGAACAAAAGCAACCCCGTTTATATCAATTTTTGAATCGAATTCTTGTCGTGTAACAGTTACTTTGGTACCATTATAATTATATTGCTAATTTGTTGTACCTGCTTCTAACTGTAAATTGAGGATCTCTAAATTTCATCTCGAATTTAAATGCAATATTTTCTCTCCAAAGATAATTCATATCAACAGCCACCTGAATTCCATAAGCCGAATTTCTTTCTACATTTGAAACTTCTGCATCTCCGAATTTTCTTATCATGCTTCCATAATAATAACCTAAGCCGCCACCCATTAAAAATTTAAACTTCTCAGTTGAAAACGGTATAAGATAATATACTGATAATTCTATCGGGATTAATTTGAATCCATCTTTCAACATTAATATATCTTAGCCCGGTATTTGTAATCACCTTTTCATTATTCCCGTTTGCAGTATTCTGGATGTATTCCAGATTCAGATCAAGCAGTACACCTTCAACAAACTGGTAACTGAAATTTATTCCGGGATTAATTATATCGGATAAACCAAATGCACTGTTTCTTTCAACGGGATCAGAAGAATTGGGATTTAGAAATATTCTTGCGTTTGTTGTGTATACAAAATTTAACCCCAAGCTAAAATTTTTATCAATATATTGAGCATTAACTGAAACCGACAAAAAAAGAATAAAAATAATTATATATTTCATTATTGTTTAATACACTCAGTTTTAACCACAAAATGAAAAATATATAAGGATAAAAAAAATCCCCAATTTTTACCCGTAAGTATAAATTGGGGATTAAAAATAATTTAATTTAAAATTATCGATTATAGAATAAATATCTTTTATCAACGATATCGGCATTTTTTCTTAACCCAGCTATCCATTCATTGAAGAAAGAGCGCTTTTTTTGCTCCATTAAACTATTTCTTAGAGTATTTTTCTGAATAGCAAATGCTGAAGAATCGAATGGTGTTCTATAAGTAACCTTAATTAAATAATATCCGCGGTTACCCTTAACCGGATCTGATATCGTATTTAGTTTCAGCTCTTTAGCTTTTTCCAGGAAACCGAAATCTCTTCCTATTTTTGCAACAGGTCCAGCCGCCGGGAATTTTCCTGTAGTATCAACTATAACTTTGGAATCAACAGAAGTGGCTTTATCTAAACTTCCATCTATCTTTGCTTTAATTTCTTTAGCGGTTTCAAGAGCTTTCTCATATTTCTTATCTTTTAGAACAAGCGGTTTAATTTGATTCTTCACATCATCAAAAGGTCTGACTCCTTCTTTAATTACTTCGGAAACTTCAGCAACTATATAACCTTCTCTTACTTTAAAAGCATCGCTTATTGTATTTAAATCATTATCAAAAGCAAAATCTACAAGAGCTTTACTCATCCCGATCCCAGGAATTATAACGGAAGTCTTATAAAAATCCGGAGTTTCTTTAATTTGATAATTCATCAATTTAGCTTCACTATTAAAATCATTCTTTTTTGCTATATAAGCAAAATCTTGTGCTGCATTATAGTTAGCATCAACTGTTGTTGGTGAAATTTTCACCGGCTCAACAAGCTTTTCAGTAATATATTCCTTATCAGTTTTTCCATTAACCTTTATGATATGGTAGCCATAATTTGTTTTTATAGGTTTTTGAATAACTCCGATAGGACTGCTAAAAGCAGCCTTTTCAAATTCAGGAACCATAGCACCTTTTCCAAACCAACCTAAGTCCCCACCTTTCACAGCACTTCCTCTATCACCTGATTTTTCTTTAGCCATTTTACTAAAATCAGCACCTTGTTTTAAAGAATTATAAATCTTCATTGCTTCTTCATAATTTTTTTGATCACTTCCAAACTGATTTATTAATATATGTGAAGCATTGACCATAGTCTCTTTACCTGGTATAGTTCCTACAATGTTATATAGTGTATATCCTTCATTAGTTAAAACAGGATCGGTTATACCTGAATTGGATTTATATATTAAATCAGCAGCTTTTTCGCTGAACTTTGAAATATTTAAAGTATCTTTTGAATAAGGAACTGATGAATATAAACCAACTGCATCTTTAAATTTTAAAGAACCATCATCCAATTTTCTTTTTATGCTTAGGAGTTCCAGTTTCACCCGGTCAGTATCTTTGGAAGTCGGTTGATTTGAGAAAAGAACATATTTCAATTTTCTCTGGGATTTAATTTCATATTTATCAAGATTGTTATTGTAATATTCCTTTAAATCATTATCCGAAATTTTAAACATTGAATCAGGGAATTGAGTTAAGCTTACTAAAGCATATGTTGCATCAATTTTAGTATTGTTATCAATAAAAGTTCTTAATATTTCTCCATCACTGATTGTAATAGAAGCTGAAAGCATGCTCTGTAATTTTTCGCGGAGCCTGGTTTGTCTAACATAATCTTCAGCCTGAACAAGTATATCTTTATTTCTCGGATCAAAAAGAGCACTTTCATACATTGCTCTATTAAATTTCCCTGTCGAGTCTATAAAATTTTGTTTTAGAAATTGCGGCGGATTTTCTCCGAGAATAATATCCCTGATTTCTTGATTTGAAACTGTAAGATCATATTTCTTTATTTGCTGTTCAACGAGAGTTTCATTGATCAATGACTGCCATACCTGATCTCTAAATTCATCCATATTATCCTGATCAACATCTTTTCCTGTCTGCTTTTTTTGCATTTCTAACTGCTGATCTACCGCTTTTGCAAAATCATTATAACTTATATTCTGACCATTAATTGAACCGACATTATTAGTTCTAACTCCTAAAGCTTCCATTACATTAGAAGATGATACTACCATAAAAAGAACAAATAACCCGCCTACAGTTAGAATAAATGCAGGTGCTAAACTTCTCATTTTGGCCATCATAGCCATAATTTTACCCTACTCCGAAACTTTATAATAAAAATAATTAAGTTAGTTAAAATAGATACATAGACCTAAAAAATCAATTGAATTAAAGAAAATTAAATAATTATTTTTTAAGCAAATAAAATATGAATTTAAAGGAAGATTTATTATGAATAAAATTACAAGTAATTGGGATATAATGAAATTTACCTTAACATTAAATCTTATGGTTGTACAAATAATTGTTTTAATGATTTTATACTAAATTCTTAACAAGCCATTGATGAACCGGCAGCATATCTTTATATATTTTAAATGAAAAGCTTACCGGGTCTTTTACAAGATCATCCATGTTTTTACCTTCATAATAGATATAAAATCCGCTATAAAGAAGATAATCTGCATAAGGATATTCAGGATCATAACCTTTTGGAACTCTTTTGTATGTTTTACCGCCTAAACCGAACTTTCCTTTTTTCATCACTTTCTTGATAATGGCATTTAATTCTTTTCCTAAAACCGGGTCGTATATTTTTTCCCTGTAAGTTTTAAGTAAATCATTGGATAACATATACATTCCGGCTCCAAGAAAATATGTTTTCGGGTCAATATGAAAATAAAGCCCTGAACATTCCATTTTTTTTCTTCTGCCTTCCCAAAAATAAATGCCCAAATTGGTTTTGTAAGGCGATTTGTCTTTACTAAACCTGACATCTCTATGAAGTCTGAAAATTGATTTATCAACTTTAGGTACAGCCATAATATCAGGAGCAATTGTTTTAAGCTTTTCGCCAAGGTCAACAACAAATTGTAATGCAGGCTGTAGAAAATCGCTATTGAATGATTCCCTATTTTCTTCAAACCATTCTTTATTATTGTTCTTTGAAAGTTTTTTTAGAAATGCCAGCGTATTTAAAGGAAAATCTTTCTTGACGATAGGTTTTTTCATTTTACTCACTTAAAATTTATAATAATCTATTTGGATATTTAAGAATAATGTTTAATAATTTAATCAATTTATAAAACTTTTCGATTTTTTTACTTTTTACCTGTTAAAATATATCTCCCTTTTTAAACCGCCATATGCTTATTATATTAACAATTGCCGCAATTCCTAAAAGGACTCCAACATATGGCAAAATTGCAATAGTGCCTGCACCTCTCCATAATACCTGCAGGAATCCTTCTATTGCCCAATAAACTAATGTCAGTTTGCTTAATGTTTGAATGAAAGAAGGAAGAATGAAAGTGGGAAACCAGGCTCCGCCTATAGCGCTCATAGTTAATATTAAGAATGTACCTAATCCTCTTGCTTGTGCAGGTGTTTTACTAAAAGCTGCCAGAACCATTCCAAAAGCAGTTGCAGCTGAAGATGCAGCAATTATTACCAGAAGCAAATTGAAAAAATTTGAGAAAATATCTATTCCAAAGAATAAATAACCGGTAAAAAATAAAGCTAAAAGTTGTATAATCCCGATTGAAATATTATACAGGTATTTGCTCCATAATATATGGAGCCTTGAAACAGGAGAAGAAAGTATTCTTAAAGTAACTCCATTTTGTTTCTCCACAAATAAAGAAGCTCCTGATGCAGTTATGCTGAATAAAAGGAACATCATTGCCCAGCCGCCTACACTCCTTGTCGCATTGGGATTATTCACATTTTCCCCAACTAGCTGCTGCTTATCGAGCTTTATAATATCTTTAAAGAAATCCGCAGTCTTTTTCGATGCTGAATCGTTACCAGTGGAATCTTTAATATTCAGAGACCAGTTTTTCATAATTACTGAAGTATCTATCTTAAAGTATTTACTAATGTCAGATGCAATCTTTTTCATAAAAGTAATACCGCTGTCTTTCCCTAGATATTTCTGCGCACGGTTAATCATACTCGAATTAAATATTTCAGGTATTTGCATCATTATTGTCTGTTGAAGTAATCCCTCTATTATTTGCATTTCCATTTCATTTTTCGGATCATAATAAAATTTAAGTTTAAGTCCGAATGAAGTATCCGAATATGCATCTGCAGGTATAACCAGCGCGGCCGAAGATTTACCTTCCTTTATATAATTTTTAATTGTAGTTGTGTCAAACTTTACTTCTTTCCCTTCGTCATTAGTATAAGTTTTTATTAATGAAAATGTTTTAGTAGTATCCAGTGTATGTTCAATTTTATCGGAAATCTTGGAATTACTTTCATTTAAAAAAGCTAATTCAATCCCTTTTGGAGTAGTGTTACTGCCGCTGAAAATAGATCCGAAAAGTAATATAAGGAATGCAGGAACTATAAAAGTGAGGCTGACATCAACTTTATCATTCCAAAATAAAATGAATTCTTTTTTTATAAGATTAAAAATTATCTTCAACTATCATTCTCTCTAAATTCAAAGTTGATTTGTGAAAAAGTTTTTTTGATTCAGTTTTTGAAATTTTCAGGATTTTTAACCTTGTTATCATTTTCAGTCTCTCAGATTCTTTCCTGTGAGATGGAGAAACAAAGATTCGAGAGATGGTTTTTTAATATTAATATTTGAATAACCAATACCGTTTTTTTCAACAGCACTGAAAAAATCAGATAGTTTTAATCCTTCGGCAGGCTGCAGTTCATACTTATCATTATCATCAATTAATTTCCCGAAAGATGAAAAAAGACCGATGTTGCTTTCAGTTAAACGGTTCTTACTTATTGAAATTGTTTGGTCATATTCAAGCTTATCAAGAAGTTCCTGTTTAGAGCCAATAGAAATTATATTTCCTTCATCAATTATTGCAATCCTGTTGCATAATCTCTCTGCTTCTTCCATATAATGAGTTGTGTATATAATAGTCTTCCCTTCTTCTTTATTCAGCTTTTCAAGGAACTCAAATATTGCATTACGCGATTGGGGATCTATTCCTACAGTAGGTTCATCACAGAGAATAATCTGCGGATCATGAATTAAGGAAGCAGCAAGGTTCAGTCTCCGTTTCATACCCCCTGAAAAAGTCTGCACCTTATCTTTTCTTTTTTCAAACAATCCGACCATCTTTAATTTTTGTGCTATTGCATAATTCAAATCATTTCTGCTTAAATTAAATAATGAACCGAAAATTTCAAGATTTTCCTGAGCAGAAATTTCCTCATAAAGGGCTAAAGACTGCGGCACCAAGCCAAGCTTCAATTTTATTTTAAGATTATCTTTTGTAATTCTTTCATCATCAATTAAAATTTCTCCAGCATCGGAATCCAAATAACCGACCATGAGATTCATGAGTGTAGATTTACCAGCGCCATTCGGACCTAATAATCCGAAAAAATCTTTTTCTTCTATATTTAGAGAAACATTTTCCAGTGCTACATTCGTTGAAAATTTTTTTGTTATATTTTTTATCTTTATCATGAAAGCTTAAAAGGTAATAATGATTTATATCTTTAATAAATAATATAATTCTTTTTCTATTTATCGAAAAATAAAAAAATTATTGTATGATTCTTATGGTATAACGAGGGGAGGGATTTATTAAGCTAATTGAATATTTTTAAGAATGGTTGATTCAGTTTGGGTTAGACTTTTACATCCTAAAAACCTTTATAACCGGTAATATTTGCCGAGCATGTCTTACAAAATTTATCCCCTTTAATATCCACTTCTTCAATACTTAAAGAAGCATGCATAACACAATCCCAATTTGGACAATGCTTTAAACCGAAATTATGTCCAAGCTCGTGCAGTATTTCTTTTATTGATCTTTCTAAAAGAAGTTTATGATTTGTAATCCCCGAATAAAATTCTTCATGCAGACGGCATAATGAAACTATTGAATGTTTTCCGCCTAGCTGTGCTTCCCCAAAAACAAAAGTTAAGGCAGGTACATAAAGATCAAACTCTGTAAGCAGAAGTACTTTACCGTTAATATTATCTGATAGCTTTATAGCATTTGCAAGTAATTGTGTAGAAAAGAACTGCTTTCTTTCAATCGAAAAAGCCGAATCAATATTTACCTCCAATTCAATTAAATTAACAGGGGAATTAAACCTTTGTGAAAGTTCCAAAAGGATATCATCAAGAAGCCCTGAATTTGATAAATGAATTGGAATAACATTTATATCCATCAGTTCTCATTTTAACTAGTTCTTAGTACGCAAGCCATATTTATTTATTTTATTATATAATGTTACTCTGTCTATCTCCAAAATTGACGCGCTTCTTGAAATATTCCAGTTGTTTTCATTAAGGACTTGAAAAATATATTTAGATTCCATTGAAGCTAAAGATTTTTCACCATTTTCACTGGTAATATTATTATTGGAAACATGGAACGGCAGATCTTTAACCATGAATGCTGCTTTCTTTGCCAATAACTACTGCCCGTTCAATTGCATTTTCCAGTTCACGTACATTCCCTGGCCAATCATAATTAGTTAAAAAATCCATCGCTTCCTTTGAAATATTCTTAACAGATTTATTCATTGCAGTAGTAAACTTATTAAGGAAATAATATGCAAGAATAGATATATCTGCCCTTCTTTCTCGTAATGGAGGGACAACTATTGAGAAAACATTTAATCTATAATAAAGGTCTTCCCTGAACTTTCCTTGTTTAACCAGGTCTTCAAGAGGTTCGTTTGTAGCAATAATAACTCTAAAATCACTATTAATTAATTGATTCCCTCCAACTCTGCTAAATTGTCTGGTTTCAATTACTCTTAAAAGTTCAATCTGCATTTTAGGTGAAATAGAGCCGATTTCATCAAGAAAAACTGTGCCTCCGTCTGCCATTTCAAATTTGCCTCTTCTTTTAAATTGAGCGCCGGTAAATGCGCCTTTTTCATGACCAAAAAGCTCACTTTCCAAGAGAGTTTCGGTAATAGCTCCGCAGTTTACAGGGATAATGGGAAAATATTTTCTTTTACTATTTATATGAATCGCCTTTGCAACCAGTTCTTTTCCAGTACCGCTTTCACCTCTGAATCATAACCGTAGTATCAGTAGGTGCTACAGTATGAATTAGCTCAAAGATTTTTTTCATCTGAGGACTTTCCCCTATGAAGTTATCCGGTTTAATAATTTCTTCAATATTCTCTTTAAGCTGAGTATTTTCATGTTTAAGTGCTTTCTGCTCAAGTGCTTTTTTTACAAGATGAGCAAGTTCGTCCGGATCCACAGGCTTGGTTACATAGTCGTATGCGCCGTCCTTTAATGCAGTTATCGCAGAGGGTACAGATGCAAAAGCTGTAATTAAAATAACTATAGTTTCTTTATCAATTTCTTTAACTTTTTTTAATAACTCAAGACCGCTGATACCCGGCATCTTCATATCGACAAGGAGAAGATCATATTTATTCTTATCAAACATTTTTAGTGCAGTCTCACCATCCTCTGCAGCCTCCACATCATAACCATCCTCTTCAAACCAATGCATTAATGATTCCCTGACAATTTTTTCATCATCCACTATTAATATTTTTTCTTTTCCGTTCATAATCATTCCCCGTTAAGAGTTTTTAATTTTGGGTAATTCAATTTTAAATGTTGTGCCACCGGGAGAAGTTTTTTCAACTTTTATATTCCCGTAATGGTGATTAATAATTCCGTAAGTTACTGCTAAACCCAGCCCTGTTCCTTTAGGAGCTTCCTTTGTTGAATAAAAAGGTTCGAAAATATGGGGTAAATCTTTTTCCGAAATTCCGGTCCCTTCATCAATTATCCTTATAACTGCATAATCTGCAGCTTCATCAATTTTGACAATTATTTTTCCTCCATGCGGCATAGCTTCTATTGCATTAATCAATAATGCCATAAATGCCTGCTGAATTTTATGAGCATTGCATGAAATCATTAAATTTTCTTTTGAATATTCTTTAATCAAAATAATTTTATTGATATCAAGATGATGACTGATTAAAGTTATACTCTTATCCATTAATGCATTCATATCCTCATCATGATATTCGCTATTTTCTTTATGGGAAAATAAAAGCAGGTCTTTTACAATTTTACCGCATCTTGATGATTCATCAGATATTAATTGTAAATAATCGATTATTTGAGAATATTCTCCGTTTGTTTCAACTTTTTTTAATTTTTTTGAGATCAGTTTGCTGTAAGTTAAAATTCCTTCAAGAGGATTATTAAGCTCGTGAGCAACTGTTGCGGAAAGCTTTCCGAGTGAAGCAAGCTTTTCTATTTGATTTACTTGGTTATAAATATTTTTAAGCTCTTCGGTCTTTTCCTTAACCTTTTCATTTAATGTTTCTGACCAATTTTTTATAGATTCATATGCCTCATTTAGTTTTGATGACATTTCATTAAACCGTTTTGCAACTTTACCTAATTCATCTTTTGAATTTATAGGGATTTTATAATCAAGATTTCCTTTACCTACCTCTTCGATTCCTTTCGATAATTTTCGCATCGGTCTATTAACTAATAAAATTATAAAAGCACCGCATGCAAGCGCTGTTACTATAGTAATAATTGCTGAATTAATCATAGTGGTTTCTGCAGTTTCTGTTTTTATTGAATCGAGAGGAGCTAATGAAACCATTACATCAAGAACTCCCAGAAACTGTATCTTAGGTGAATGTGCATGACAATCAGCGGAATAGCAATCTTTTTCATTATGAATCGGATTTATTAACCCCAATATCCTTTTTTTATCCGGAGTGGTAAATATTCTCATCTTGTTTTGATTTGAAAGGGTATTTAAAGGCACTTTAGAATTGTGGCAAACGATACATGCTTCTGCCGTTACGTTTACTTTTTTATCAATTTCAGATGAATCTGTTGAAAAGATAATAATACCCTGCTTATTATAAATACGTATTCCTTTTACACCTTCTTCCGTACCAATTGTATTAATTATCTGGTATACATCTTCGCGTCTATTTAACAGCATACTATAGCGTGTTGATTTTTTTATCAAATCGCTGATATTATTAGCATTTTGAGTACTATTCCTGGTTAGATAGCCTTCAAGGTTATTAATTGAAATGTAAGTATATATTGACAGAATAGAAATAAGAATGATGGATATTGCAACAATCAGTCTTATGCTCAGCCGGTTCCATAATTTAGTAGTCATCCCGATTCCCCTAACATACCTTTACGCAAAATTAGATAATTATAAATTCACATTCAACTTATTTTCTTTAACGGGATGCTAAAATTAATTAAAGATTCCATTTAAAAGATTTAGAAACTCTTTTTTTCCGAGATACTGATAAAGATAACGAACTGGTTCGCCGCCGTCCATTAAACTGCTGCCGATACCTGGTTTGCTCTTTAAAAGGTTTTTTAGATATAAAACAATATTATTTTTTTCTATCACCCAATCATTTTTCGTTAATTGGATATCATTTATTTCATTATCATTAAATAAAATAACCGAATGCCATTTGTTCTGATTAAATTTTTTAGGTGCAAGGCTGATTTTACCGATAATTAAAAAATTGATGGGTGAAATAAAATCCTTTTTACCCCAACTGCCTTCTAAAGTAAATATCACCTGATCTTTTTTAATATCATTTTTAGGGAATTCCTGAATGGAATTTACATCCTCCAGTAGGCAAAGAATGATGGGATTTATTCCCAGATAGTAAGCATTTCCAAAAAGTTTCTTGGCTACAAGCTGATTTTTTAAATAAATCAGTTTGTCGTCAAAACATTCATCTTCCATTCTTTTAATTAGACTATCGAGCAAGTCAATATTAGCTGTATTATGTTCTGCTCCCTGTTCATTCATTTTTGATGAATGATTTTTAAAAATTTTGTCAAATTCACAATTTTCACAGTCATATTCCTTATCGCATAATTTATATGCTACCTGTTGTGATGTCATCCAGATGCACTTCATTTCATTGGATGCTCCAGGTAAATTGTTATTGTTTGTTTTCATTTTTTTAGGACCTAATCGTTTGATAAAATTTGTTGTTTAGTTTGAAGAGATATTAACTCTTCCCCCTTTTCTTTAAAAGAATCCTCACGTGCAAAGACATTGAAGTTTTCAACAACTAATTTAAAAGCAACCATAGCAGCTAATAAAAGGAATAAAGTAATTCCTATTTCTTCGAATGATGGTCTATATATTTGCCCTGAAGATCTCACTAAAGAAGTTACACAAAGATTCATCCTGTTTAGGATAAAACCGGATATTGTAAATATTGAAGCAAAATATAATCCTGTCCTGTTTACTTTTAATTTTGGATTTGTTAAAATTAAAATAGGAACTGCCGATCCCAAAATTATTTCCAGCCAGAAGATGTATGTTTCATTTGCACTTGCATAAAGAAAATGCATTTTACCTGATAAAATTATATCCGCAAACTTGAAAATTAATGCAGTAACTATAACCGTCAATACTCCTTTTCCTAATCCGGAGAGTATTCTTATATTTAATCCCTGATTGAATGCACGGGCAGACAAATATGCTTCCAGGATAATCATTGACAATCCTGCAGCAATGCATGAAATGAAAAAATGAACCGGCAAAAAAGATGAATACCACAATGGATATACTTTTGCAGGTACAATTAAATAAAGTGAACCAAAAGATGACTGATGTAATGTTGAAAATAGAACTCCTAATATTACAACAGGAGCAGTAATTTTTTTAACAATTTTCAGGAGCCTTTTTAAATTATATTTTTCCAGGACTACCGGTGCAAATTCAATCGTTAGTACAGTTGAATAGCAAATTACGCACCATGTAATTTCAAACATTACTGAATGAACATTCCACATTACTAGGGGATGCCAGAAATTTTCAGGTCTTCCTAGGTCAATTACTAATAATGCCACGACCATCATATAACCGATGTAAGCTGTTAATATGGCAGGCCGTGCAATTGATTCATATTTATGATTATTGAATATATGTGCAGTTGCAGCTATAGTGAATCCTGCAGCAGCCAGACCGACGCCAATAAAATCAAAGCCAATCCATAATCCCCAGGGAACTGCATCATTTAAATGTGTTGATGCACCCAATCCCTTTGAAAACCTGATTATTAAAGAATAAATTCCGATTATAGCAATAATGATACTAACTGCTTTCCAGAAAGTCATATTAGAAAAGAATTTTTTCATGTTACCTGCCTATTTCTGAATTAATTTTTTCTTCTTTGGCTATTTGATTTTTTCTTTTTGTAAGCCAATACATTCCTGTAAGGAAAATTCCTCCGACTGAAACAACCGACGGGATTTTTTCCATTGCCTGCATTGTAAACGTAGGCATTGATTGTTTCGGCACTTTCGAAGAATAGCCGAGCTGTTCAAAAGGAACCGGTGAAATAATTAATACATTACTGCCGCCTGCTTCTTCAAGACCATATATATGCGGATAATATTTGTCAGGGTGCTCTTTAATCCTTTTCTTTGCTTCTTTAATAATATCAGACATTTTACCGCATATTGTTGCCTCGACAGGACATGCCTCAGCACAAGCAGTTAATTTTCCTTCTTTCAACCTATTATAGCATAAAATGCATTTTCTGACTCTTGGAGTTGTTGTTCCCCATTCATACCTAGGCACATTATATGGGCAAGCCTGCATACAATACCTGCAGCCGATACATTTTTCCGCATCATATACAACAGGGCCCAGCTTTGTTTTTTCAAAAGCACCAACAGGGCAAACCGATACACACGTCGGCTCATCACAATGCATACACATTTTTCTTGCATAAGTATCACCATATTCTTCAACAACGGTATAAGTTTTATCCGATAGATGATCTTTTAGATAATCCTTATTTGTTTCAGGAAGTTTATTTTCTTTTTTACAAGCTTCATAACAACTGCCGCAGCCAATACATTCTGAAGCATCGAAGAGTAATCCAATCTGTTCCGACATTTTAAGTATTTACCTTTCTTAATATTTATTACAGTTCATTTTTTGCTACCGGGTATACAGGCATAAAGTATAGGTATATAAATTGATAATCCTTTTCTCTACTGTAATACCTTTGTAAAATATACCTTCTAGACCTTTAAGAACTCATCTTCAAATTTTTTAATAGATTCCTGATTAAGCTGGGAAACTGCTCCCTCAACTATTTTCCCGCCATCGAGCATTGTAGCTCCTGCCAATTGAGTATGTCCATCCGTCATATATGGCTGAACTAAATTATTTCTCAGGTAATCTTTTAATTTCAGAAATTCAGATTTCATCCATTCCACCACATTTTCATTTACCCGAAGAGAGACTGCATTTTTATCAAAATTAACAGGTGACATTATCACTCCCCAGTCTTCACCATAAGGATCGGAAATGTTTTTCCCGATTAAACTATCATTAATGTAGTTTACCGTACCATCAATTGGTGAGCGCAGGTTTATTATTTTTTCACCAAGCTTTACTTCGATAAGCTCATCCCCTTTTTTAATTAATGTGCCCGGCTTTGAAATTTTAGTTACGATAAATTTACCGACCGATTTTAGAATAAATTCATCTACACCGATTTTCACTAATCCATTACCTAATAATTCTGCCCATGTATGTCCCTTCGATAAATAAGAATCTGCAGGAACTGCGACACTAATATTATCAAAAACAACATTTTCGATAATTTCATATTTCTTTTTAAAAGCAGGATGATATTTTTTTTCTGCTTTGATAACAAATGCATCAATTATCAATAAAAGAATAAATCCTAATAATACATAAAGTGCGACCATTTTATTTTCCTCAATATTTATTTGAAATCAACGCTATATACTAGGCAACTGATATGCCGCAGATATTCTTCAGCATTTCTAATTGCTATAAGTAATTTAATTATTAAGACTTAAGGGGATTAATTGGACAATGAGATGGTATATTTAGGAAAATCAAATTAGTTGAATTATTATACACTAATTTTCAGTAATAAATTGAAGCTTTAATTTTCCCTCAAAATCACTTTTTTTTATGTTGAATATTTTATCACTCCAATTGATGAATATTTATACATAGATATATTCAGATTTGAATTTAATTGTTTAATCTATAGTTATAAATATAGTTTTTTCCAATAAACAAGAAATGAGTAAAATTCTTTATTTATAATGAAAAACTTTTTAACAAAATTGTTGAAGAATACAATACTTTTCATTGGCTTACTTTTTGTCGAATCACAATAAAAATGAATGAGCTTAGGCTAAAAAAGGAATAGAATCAAATAAATATGAATTTTATCTAGAAATAACTCTAAAATTGTCATATAAACTTTTCAAACTCAGCTCACAGATGATAATCAGAAAGAATAAAAGGATTTATAATTTAGGGGAATTATGGAGAAACAAAACCGAAGAAATTTCCTAAAAACCGCAGGATTACTAACAGCATCAATTTCAGGCTTACCAACTAAATCAGCAAAAGCAGCCCCGGAGAATATTCTTTCAGAAGATAGAATGGGAGTTCTTGTTGATACAACAGTTTGTATTGGATGCCGTAATTGTGAATGGGCCTGTAAAAAAGCGCATGATTTACCTACTAAAGGTTTAGAAACTTATGATGATAAATCCGTATTTAAAAAAATGCGGAGACCCGATGAATCAGCGCTTACTGTTGTAAATCAATATGAAAGTGTTAAAGATGTGAACATCCCATACAATGTAAAAGTTCAGTGTATGCATTGTGATCACCCGGCTTGCGTTTCTGCTTGTATAGTTGGCGCAATGACAAAACATAAAAACGGATCGGTTATCTGGGACACTAATAAGTGTATCGGGTGCAGGTACTGCATGGTAGCCTGTCCATTCCAGGTTCCTTCATTCCAATATGATAAAGCTTTGAATCCTCAAATAAGAAAATGTGATTTTTGTTTTGAAAGGACTAAAATCGGTAAGCTTCCTGCTTGTGTAGAAATTTGTCCGGTTGAAGCAATAACTTATGGAAACCGGAATGAACTTGTAAGAGTTGCAAGGGAAAAGATTAAAAAATATCCGGAAAGATATATCAATTATATTTATGGCGAGAATGAAGTCGGCGGAACTTCATGGATGTATTTAGCGGGACAAGATTTTTCGAAACTTGCATTCCCGGAACTTGGAACTAAACCGGCTCCCGGTGTTTCTGAATCAATTCAACATGGCATATTTGCCTATTTCGTTCCACCCGCGTCTTTATATGCACTGCTTGCTGGAATAATGTGGCTCGCAAAGAAAAGGAATGAAAAAGAGGGGGAGAAATAAATGGTTCAATCTTATTTAAGACCTGCGCCGGTAAAAAAGAAATATTTTACCCCGGGTGTTATCATATTAACAGTTCTTGCAGTAAATGGCTTGGTTTTTCTGGCGGGAAGATTTTTATTCGGAATAGGGGCTGTTACAAATTTAAATAACCAATATCCATGGGGATTATGGATTGGAATTGATGTTGCTGCCGGCGTTGCACTTGCGGCAGGCGGTTTTACAAGTGCTGCTCTGGTTTATATAATGCATCGGGAACGATTCCATGCTTTAGCCAGACCGGCTCTTTTAACTGCAATGCTGGGCTATTCTTTTGTAGCATTCGGAGTGTTTACAGATATAGGAAGATGGTATTACATCTGGCATCCATTAATAATGTGGAACGGAAGTTCAGCGCTTTTTGAAGTCGGTATTTGTGTAATGATGTATGTTACTGTTCTTTATATAGAATTTCTCCCGGTTGTAACCGAAAGGTTTATCGGGAAAGTTAATCTAAAAAGATTTTTTTCATTCCTAAATAAACCGGTGGAAAAATTTTTAAGAATCTTAGATAAAGGTTTAGGAAAAATTATTTTCATATTTATAATACTCGGAGTAGTATTATCTACACTGCATCAATCTTCATTGGGAACATTAATGATAATAGCGGGACCAAAGATGCACCCGCTATGGCAGACTCCTGTATTACCTTTACTTTTTTTATTATCCGCAATTGCTGTTGGTTTTCCGATGGTAATTTTTGAATCAATGATCGCTGCAAAATCATTCGGTCAAAAACCTGAAATGGAAATATTAACCCCTTTAGGTTATTCGGTTGCTCCTTTATTAGGAATTTATCTGGCTTTTAAAATAGGAGATATGGTTATTCGCGGTACTTTTGTTTATCTGACTGTTATAAATACGGCAAGCGTAATGTTTACAATTGAAGTTTTGGTCGGGATTATCATCCCTTTGAGAATGTTTTTATCAAAGAAGGTGCTGGAAACACCGTCGCTTCTTTTTACGGCCTCAGCTCTGGTTATATTTGGTGTTTTATTAAACAGGATAGATAACTTTATCGTTGCTTATACTCCTCCTTACTCATTCGGTTCATATTTCCCTTCATTCGGGGAGATATCGGTAACCGTAGGATTTGCAGCATTATTAATTCTTATCTACAGAATAATCGTAATGAATTTCCCGGTTATAAGTCAACCGGATAAACAATATATTATAACAACAAAATATACTATTAAAGGATAATTATGAGAGGGGCTATCTGGGGAATCCTAATTTTTGCTTCTTTTGCTTTTGCTCAAAACAAATCAAATGGTAAATTAAATAATGATTTTCAAAATCATTCATTAAAACAAATAAACTGCAAAACATGTCATTCGTGCGATGTTCCGACTAAACAGGATCCTTGTCTCAATCCATGCCCAAGAGATTTTATGATAACTGTCGATCAATCCCCCGACAAAGGACCAGAAACAGTTAAACTAGATGAACTTTCAAATAAATATATGCCTGTTATATTTTCTCATAAAGTTCATGCACAGATGTCCCTAATGTCCGGAGGATGCAGGAGTTGTCATCATTACAATACTGCGGGGCCAATTTTAGCATGCGTGAACTGTCATGATTCTGATCGAAAAAGAGAAGACTTAAGCAAACCGGATTTACAGGCTGCATATCACCGTCAATGCATTACTTGTCATAAAGAATGGAGCCATTCTACAGATTGTAACTCATGCCATGCTCTTAAAGGTTCTTCAAATTTTACAGAACAAAATGAAGCAGCAAAGATAAAAGGTAAAGATCATCCTGGTGTCGAAGAGCCTGAAAAATTAATATTCGAAACCAATTATAAAAAAGGGAAAATAGTAACATTTTTCCATAAACAGCATATTAATCTTTTTGGAATAGAATGTGTAAATTGCCATCAGAAAGAAAATTGCAACAGGTGTCATGATAAAGAAATCAATACAAAAGTGATTTCTTCAAGTTTACCTGTAAAAATCCAGAAATCTCAAAGTGAACATCATCAGCCTTGCTTTAATTGTCATGCCGATGATCCATGCAGTAAGTGTCATCTTGATAAACCTGCTGAACCATTTAATCATAAAATCAGCACAGGCTGGGCACTTAACAGGTTCCATGAAAATCTTGAGTGTGTAAAATGCCATGTAAATAATAATTTTGTTAAACTAAATAATAATTGCACTTCCTGTCATAAAAATTTTAAGGCTGATTCATTTGATCACACTATTACAGGATTAAAGCTTAATGAAACTCATTCTGCGCTGGATTGCGGTGATTGTCATATTGATAACAATTTTGCCGCAGATCCGAGCTGCAAAAATTGTCACGATGATAAAAGTTTTCCAAAAGATAAACCCGGAAACTTAGTAAAAGTTACCAGGAAATGATTCTATATCGGTGATTAGAGACCCATGCTGAAAAAAATAGGAATAAAGTTAATAATTGTTGTTGGTATTACTGCTGTTTTAATAATTGGAATATTTTCCTTCTACAATATTCGTTCGCATAGTAATGCACTGCTGGCCGAAGTAGAAAGACACGCAAACCAATTAAGTGAAACAGTTAAGCATAGTACACGTTATGATATGCTTCTTAATCAAAGAGATAGAATACATACAACAATAAATACAATCGGAGAACAACCCGGGATTCATGATGTAAGGGTGTTAAATAAAATCGGCGAAATTATTTATTCTTCACATGAAGATGATA
This sequence comes from uncultured Bacteroidota bacterium, assembly GCA_963782475.1. GTDB lineage: Bacteria > Bacteroidota > Ignavibacteria > Ignavibacteriales > Ignavibacteriaceae > CAVQBP01. The sequence continues at coordinate 295,407 of CAWAJW010000015.1, read as the reverse complement.
TCGGGAAAATGGTTGATAAGAAAGCGGAAAGCTGCTATGCATGTCATGCCGCGAACAAACCCCTGGAAAGATTACCCATAAAAGAGAGGACAAGAATTTTCAGATTAAACCCTGATTCATCACGGGTTCTGGGAATTATTAGCCCTATTTATAATGAACACTCCTGCTGGGCTGCAGATTGTCATGCCCATTCAAAAAGCCAGACCGTTCTCGGTGTTCTCGATGTTACAATATCTTTAAGAGATGTTGATGAACAAATTCATAAAGGTGAAATTGATACCGTTTTCTTTGCTTTAAGCGCAGTAGTTGCACTTAGCCTGCTCATAGGATTTTTTGTTAAAAGATGGGTTGACAAGCCGATAAAAGATTTATTGCATGCAACTCATGAAATCGGCACAGGTAATTTAAATTATACCATTGAAGATATAAGAGAAGATGAGTTTGGTATGCTGGCAAGATCCTTTAACAATATGACTCAGAAGCTTTCAGAAGCAAGAATACAGCTTTTCCAATCTGATAAAATGGCATCTCTTGGAAGGCTAGCTGCTGGTGTCGCTCATGAAATAAATAATCCTTTAACCGGAGTCTTAACATACAGCAGTTTTCTTTTAAAAAAGACCCAGGACAATCCTGAAATAAATGAAGATTTAAAAGTTATTGTAAGGGAAACTAAAAGAAGCCGGGAAATTGTTAAGAGCCTGCTTGATTTTGCAAGACAGTCTGTACCCAAGAAAAACCTTGTTAATATTAATGAAATTATTGATCGCGCAATATCCGTAATTGAAAATCAGCTTTCTTTAAATCATGTGCAATTAAATAAAGAACTTGCAAAGACTCTGCCGGAAACTACGCTTGATGCTAACCAGATGCAGCAGGTATTCATCAACCTTTTTGTTAATGCATCTGATGCTATCGGCCCGAATGGCGGTATAATTACTATTTCTACCGCTTTAATGAAATTATCTCCATATGGAATTACCCATATTAAAAGAGCTAGTTGTCCCAAACGGCATGATTTAATGGATAATGAATTTAAAATTGATGGGATGCCTTCAATAAAATTAAAAATAGTTTCAAATGGAAATGAAGGCTATGTAAATCTTGACCCTGTTTACGGCAGGAATAAACATCATTTTGATCTTTCCTTTAACCTTGAAGGGAAACAAGATTTTCAGGTGGTATGTCCTAAATGCGGGATTTCATTACTTGAGGAAAACAAAAAATGCCCCGAGTGTAATGCGCCTATCTATAGTCTTGAAATACCATCACAGGGAAATATTGAAGGATGCATATCCCAAAAGTGTTCATGGCAAAAATGGGAAGCTGTTGATATTGATGGATTGAAGGAATATATCGAAATAAAAATTTCGGATACCGGATGCGGTATTGCAAAAGAGAATATGGCGAAAATTTTTGAACCTTTCTACAGTACAAAAGGACAAAAAGGCACCGGGCTTGGATTAGCAGTTATTTGGGGAATTATTGATAATCATAACGGAACTATAAATGTTGAGAGTGCATTAAATAAAGGGACAACTTTTATAATCCGTTTACCCTTAAAACAGAACAGACAATAATGAAAAAACAGTGGGATATATTAATAATAGATGATGAGCAGGTAATTATTGATGCAGTTGTAAAAATCTGTTCTTCGGAAGGTTTCAGTGCAGATTGGTCTATTGATGCTAAAGACGCCTTAAATAAATTTGAAAAGAACAGCTACAGGGTAATTATCTGCGATATTATGATGCCGGATATTGACGGTTTCAAGTTTTTGGACGAATTGAGAAAAATGGAAATCTCATCTCCCGTTGTAATGACCACAGGTTATTCAACCGTTGAGAATGCTGTGAAATCCCTTTATAATGGAGCAATCGATTTTATCCCAAAACCCTTTACCGCTGATGAGTTATTGAATTCAGTTACAAGAGGAATGAAATACCTGGAAATCCAAAATTCTTTAAAAGAAAATAAAAAATGATGATACATCAATTATTTATGTTCCATGCCCTGCAAAATATTACAGGCTTGGTTATTCAAGCTGGGCGGCACAGGAAGATTCGGGGACAATATTAGTCGGTGTTACCGATTTATTTTTAAAAACTATTAATACTGTTTCTGAAATAGATCTTTACAATACTGATGATGAAATTGTCCAGGGAAATCCTTGTGCATCTTTTAAGGATATAGATGAGAAGATCCATCCTCTCTTGTCACCTGTAAGCGGAAGAATAATTGAAGTTAATAATGAATTAAAAAAATATAGTAATCTGATCGAAAAAGATCCATACTTTAAAGGCTGGTTTTACAGGTTAATTCCCTCTGATAGTGATTATGAATTAAAAAATTTAACTAATTGCAGTTCGGATAGATTATAAAATCCATTACATTTAATAAAAACAATTGAAAAAAATAAACTTAACGAAATTAAATAAAGATTAAATACAAATTAGAAACCTTTGATCTTAATATATTAATACCCAATTTTGAAGGTTACAAAAGGAGAAGATCGTATGCCACTTTTTATATTAGCAGTAATCATTTTTATTATCGCTGATATTTTAATTAGATATTTCAATAAAAGGATCAGTGAGAAAAAAGCACGCAAAGAAAGAGAAGAAGTTTTAAACGAAAGCTTAAATCTTGATTTCAGCAGTGAAGCCAAAACTTTAAAGCGAGCCGAAGTTAAAAACCCGACAGCCAAAATTTTATGTGTCGATGATGAACCGGTAATTCTGGACAGCTTTAGAAAAATTCTTGTCCTTGATGGATACTCGGTAGATACTGTTGAAAAAGGTAGAGAAGCAATAGGTTTAATTCAGTCGCATCATTACGATTTCGTTTTTACAGATTTAAAAATGCCTGAGATGGACGGTGTTGAAGTAACCAAAAATGTAAAACATTTAAGACCAGATATTGATGTTGTGATAATTACTGGGTTTGCAACTGTGGAAACGGCTGTTGAATGTATGAAATACGGAGCTATGGATTATATACAAAAACCATTTACTGATGATGAAATCCTTGCATTTGTTAAGAAAATCTTAATTAAGAGACAGGATAGAGTTCAAAAACAGCTAAGGCCGAAAGTCCATATCACCCATCTTGCAGATGCTAAGAGTTCAATGCTTATCGACTTTGCGATTCCCGGCGGTGTATTTATATCTTCTGGTCATTGCTGGGTAAGCATGGAGCAAGACGGCAATGCTAAAGTTGGAATTGATGACTTTGCTAAGAAGATGATCGGAAAGATTGATGTAATTGAATTCCCAAACCTTGGTATGAATATAAAAAGCGGGCAGCCATTATTTACTATAAAGCAGGGCTCAAAAACTATTACTTTTAATTCACCTGTCAGCGGTAAAGTTCTGGAAAACAATAAACCTCTGCAGTATGACCTTAGTAAATTAAATGTAACTACCTATGGTTCAAACTGGATATGCATGGTGGATGCGGAAAACCTTGATAATGAATTAAAAGGACTAAAGATTGGTAAATCTGCAGTATCACTATACCAGGATGATATTGAACATTTTATAGATATCCGCAAGAAATCTATTAAGCCTGTTAAAGCAGGCGAATATGAAGATAGTGAAATATATGTCGGCGAATTAGAAAACCTCGACGAGTCAAACTGGAATAAAGTAAGCAGTGAATTTTTTAAAAGATAAAGAGAATTGTAATTAAAAGTTAAATTAAAATTTCCTTTTTTCTTCTAAAGGATGTTAATATATATTGAAGAGCGAAATGTAATCGCTCTTCATTCAATTTTATTTCAATTAAAGATCTATTGTTTCCTAAATTCCGCGCTCAAGAATTACTCCCAACTCGGTTTAATTAATATGTTTATTAAAATACGTTAAGCTGCTTCAAATATTTCATAATTATTTTTTTCTGCCAGATTTTATACTAAACTAGACCTAAAAAAATTCGATAATAAAAAGAAATATAATTAAGCCCGGATTAAATTTTAAAAAGTTAATGATGTATAATATTCTTTTTTCGTTGTAGTATGCAGCAGAATCCTATCCAAACTATTTCAGATATTGAGAGGAAGAATCTTCTTTTAAACGAACTTGTTCTAAGTAAGCGTGCCCTCGATTCCGCCATGAACGGGATTGTTATAACCGACCCGAACCAGCCTGATAATCCGATAATTTTCTGCAATCGTGCGTTTGAAAAAATAACGGGCTATAAAACAAGCGAAGCAGTTGGAAGAAACTGCCGCTTTTTACAAGGTCCGGAAACTTCTAAAGAAGCTGTTAAAATCATTAGGGATTCTCTTTCAAAGCTGGAAGAATGCAAAGTAGTTTTGATTAATTACAGGAAAGACGGCACAACATTCTGGAATGAACTCTCGATATCACCGGTACTTGATGAGAAAGGTAATCTGAAAAACTTTATAGGTATTCAATCCGATATAACTGAGAGAATAGAAGCAGAAGCTATCATAAAAAGAAGTGAACAAAAATTCAGAACTATTATTGAAAATCTTGACAATGGAGTCGTTCTAACGGATGAGGAAGGAATTATTATTGAGTGGAATAAAAAGCATGAAGAAATAATGGGAATTAAAGCTCAGGATATGCTGGGGAAATATCTATGGGAAATCCCCAATCTGAAAATGCTTGAAAACCATGAAAAGATAATACAAGATATTAAAAGTCATTTAATTACCGGGGAGGTACCTGCTCAACATCTGGAATATATAATTTTAAAGCCTGGCATATCGCGCAAAATAATTAATGTAAAACCGATAGCTATAAAGACTAATAAAGGATTTATGTTATGCAGCATTATCAGGGATATTACAAAACAACTGAAGGATGAAGAGGAAATAAGAAAATTAAGCAGAGCCGTTGAAACATCACCGTCAGGCATTTTACTAGCAGACCTCGAAAGCAATATAGTTTATGCTAATCCCAGCATTGTAACTATGGGGCATTTCAGTAACGAAAAAGAAATATTAGGCAAATCAATTTTTGACTTTACAGATGATGACGGAAAACAAATGCTGAGGGAGAAAATCCTTCCAGCAATTTTATCCGGGAAAAAATGGAACGGAGAATTATTTGTTCATAATAAAAATGGACAGAAAATGCCTATTGAAATTAGCTGTGCACTTGTGAATCATGATATCGGGCAGCCGAAATATTTATTAGCCGTCTTCAACGATATTTCGGAAAGAAAAGCTGTAGAGGTTGCTCTCAAACAAAGCGAAACAAAATACAGGAATGTTATAGACAATATTAAAGAAGTAATTTTTCAAACTGATGAAAATGGATTATGGACATTCCTAAATCCTGCGTGGGAAGAAATTACAGGATTTTCAGTAAAGGAAAGCGTGGGAATAAATTTTCTTCAGTTTGTGCATCCAGAAGACAGGGAACGAAATTTAAAGCTTTTTGAACCATTGATTAACCGCAAAAAAGAATATTGCAGGCATATAATCCGCTATTTAACAAAAGAAGGCGGATTCAAATGGATTGAAGTATTTGCACGTCTTACACTGAATAAAGACAACAACATAGTAGGAACATCAGGTACTCTTAATGATGTAACTGAGAGAAAAAAAGCAGAAGAAGATATAAGGCAATCATTGGATAAAGAAAAAGAATTAAATGAGTTGAAATCGAGATTCGTTTCAACAATATCGCATGAGTTTAGAACCCCTTTAACGTCTATACTAGGCTCCAGTCAATTGCTGCAGAGATATAATTATAAATGGTCTGAAGAAAAGAAATTGGATACGTTAAAAAGGATAGAAAATTCTGTTCTTTATATGAATGAAATGATTAATGATGTGCTTACACTGAACAGGGCTGAAACAGGAAGATTAATATTTAATCCTGCAGAAACAGAAATTGTTGGTATTTCTAAAGTTATTATGGAGGAAATTCAATCTATAGCCGGGCCAAACCATATACTTGTTACTGATTTCAGCAGCGAAACAATCAAAGCATTCGTTGATGAAAAATTGATAAGACATATTATCAGCAATCTGCTTACAAATGCAGTTAAATATTCTCCGGCAGGCGGGAAAATTTACTTTTCCCTTCATAAATATGAAAATGAACTTGAAATTATTGTTCAAGATGAAGGCATCGGAATTTCAGAAGAAGACCAGAAAAAATTATTTCAACCGTTTTTCAGGGGAACAAATATAGAGAACATAAATGGTACTGGTCTCGGCTTATCGATAACTCAGAGAGCAGTAAAAATTCACAATGGAAGTCTGAAATTTAGCAGTAAAATAAATAATGGTACGACATTCTGGATTAATATTCCCCTGGATGAAAAATGAAAAAGATATTGGTAATTGAAGATGATCTATCCATTCAGCAGGTTGTTACCGATGTTCTCGAAAATGAAGGTTATAGTATCTTTACTGCGCAGAATGGGAAACTTGGAATAAACCTAGCAAAAGAAATTAAGCCTGATCTGATAATCTGCGATATTATGATGCCTGTTGTAAATGGCTATGAAGTTTTAACACAATTGCTTAAAGATAAGGAAACTTCTTTAATCCCATTCATCTTTCTTTCGGCCAAAGTTGAAAAAGATAATATAAGGCATGGGATTGAACTGGGTGCAGATGATTATTTAACGAAACCTTTCAAAATAGACGAATTGCTGAATGCAGTTGAGATAAGATTTAAAAAAAAAGACCTGTTTCTCGAACATCTAAAAGTAAATTATAAAAACCCGGCAGAAAAAAATCTAGATAAAGATGGTTATATAGCCCTTAAGCAAAACGGTGAACCTAAAATTTTAAAAATTGAATCCATAACCTGCATAACTGCTTTTACGGATTATTCAAATGTATTTATATCTGACGGCAGTAAAATAGTTGTTAGAAGGCTTTTAAAGGAATGGGAAAAATTACTCCCTGGAAATATTTTTTTAAGGATTCACAGATCTACTATTATAAATATAAATGCTATTTCAAAAATTGAGAAATGGTTCAATAATTCACTTTCGGTTCATCTGAAGAAAATTGATCAGAGATTTATAATAAGCAGAAGGCAATCGGTAAAATTTAAAAGCCATTTACACTATAAATAAAATATTTTTTATCTCCGAATAATCAACTCTTATCTCAATCGGATAACGTTTATTCCCTCAAAAAACCTTTTATCTCATTTCGGTTCTTAGTTAATCTATTTATTCGAATATTCCTTTAGACAACAGTTTAAATTTATTAAAGGAAGTTAAATTGAATAGAATTCTGGTGATTGAAGATAATACCTCGGTGAGAAGGAATTTAATTGAGCTGTTAAACGAAGAAGGATTCGAAACTTATGAAGCCGAAAACGGGCGAATAGGAATTGAAAAAGCAAAGCAAATTTATCCTGATTTGATCATATCGGATATTGTTATGCCTGAAGCAGACGGGTATACCGTTTTTAAGGAATTGCACCAAAATGCCGTCACTTCACTAATCCCTTTTATCTTTCTAACTGCAATGACCGAAATAAATGATCTCCGAACCGGGCTCAATATCGGTGCTGATAGTTATTTAACTAAACCTTACAAAGCTGACTATCTTCTTGCAGTCATCACCTCAAGGTTAAAAGAAAAATAATCAAGAACAAAAAATAAAAGGCCGATATGAAAAGGAAATTACAATATAAATTTTTAATACAATTTCTATAATTATTGTCGTCTCAATTGCTGCGTTAACACTGCTATTTGCGGACTGGCAAAATTGTAAACATTAAAAACTTATTAACGACGGCCTCACTTAATTTTAACTTCCCAGTCAATAGAATTTAAATAGTTTTCCAGAAAAAATCTTCCAGACATAACTAGGAGAAAAGCAATTGTTATTCTCCCCCCCAAAAAATGTATTAAATAATTCTACTTTCCGTATACTGCTTTTCATAAAATTTTCTCTTCTTTTCCGAATAAGGAAGGAAATTCAAAACACTTCCCATAAAATCTTTTTTCTAATTAAAGAAATTTTTTATTATAATTGAAATGAACCTAATATTTTCATTAGAATTTTTGTGAACGGCTGGTAGTAGAATATATATTTGATAATTATTACCCCCGCTATTTCTTATTCTGAAATCTTCTTCTAATTCAATATTAAAAAATAATTTTCGAATATAGAATATTATTTTGCGTTAATAACCAGGAATTGAAATTTATGGGAAAGTATGCTTTTAACTTTTGGTCAAAGATTGTTTACACAACATCTATAAAAATTACTCTTTTATATACAACTTTTGGTTTATTATGGATTTTTTTCTCCGATGAATTGCTCCATTTAATCTCTCCGAATGCTAAAGAAATAATTTATTATTCGATGCTAAAAGGAAGCTTTTTTATTTTCATAACGGCCTTTCTTCTTTTTATTTTCATTAAAAGAGGATTTGATTCAATCAGAACTGTAAAAGAAAAATCGAAAAAAGACGAAAGGCTTTATAAGCTAATTTCGGAAAATACACAGGATGTTGTTTGGGAATTTGATCATCTTAAAGGTGTATTGTTATATATAAGCCCTTCTGCAGAAAAAATCTTTGGCTATACAACGGAAGAAATAGTGAATAGACCGGTTGCCGGTTTCTTATCTAAAGATTTTCATTATCTGTTATACCAGACGATCCCTAAACGAATAAATGAATATAAAAACGGAGATAAAAGTAAAAAAGTTCAAAAGTATGAACTGGAATCTTTTTCCAAAAACGGATCAGTCATTAGCATTGAAGTGGATACTTATTTAAATGTTGATGATTCAGGAAATGTGAAATCTATTATTGGAGTTTCAAGAGATATTACTTATAGAAAGGTAATTGAAAAACAACTGCTATATAATGAGAAGCTACTCTATGAATCTCAGAAAATCGCCGGGATTGGACATTATGATCTAAATATTATATCAGGATACTGGAAAAGTTCAACGATACTCAACGATATCTTCGGAATCGATGAAGATTTTGTTAAAGATATAAACGGTTGGCTGCAGATTATTCATCCTGAACAACGACAAGAGATGTCAAATTATTTTTTTAATGAAGTAATAAGTAAAAAGAAAGATTTTGACCGTGAATACAAAATTAAACGGGTAAACGACAATGAAATTAGGTGGGTTCATGGCAAGGGTAAAGTATATTATGATAAAAACGGAATTCCAAAAAGTATGACCGGCATAATACGGGATGTTACTCATAGTAAAAAATCTATGGAGCTAATTGAATTATTGAAGCACTCCATAGATATTCATTATGACGGAGTTTACTGGAATGACACTGATAATAATTTCATTTATATAAATAATTCGGGCTGTAAAATGCTAGGTTATAAACTTGAAGAACTGATAGGTAAGCCGCTAAGTATAATTAATGAAAGTGCTACACCCGAAGATATGATTAAAGTATGGAAAAGATTAAGAAACAAGGGGTTCTTTACACTGGAGTCTGTGCATAAACGTAAAGACGGAAGTGAATTCCCAGTCGAAGTTGTTTCTACATATGTAAAATTTGATGGAAAAGAGTATAGCTGCGGCTTTGTGCGTGATATATCGGAAAGAAAAAAGAATGAAGAAGAGATAAGAAAACTCTCCTCCGTTGTGGAACAAAGCCCGGTATCAATAGTAATCACTGATCTGAATGGAAAGATTCAATATGTAAATCCCAAATTTTTAAAGATTACAGGATTTACTTTTGATGAATTAATAGGAAAAAATCCAAGTATATTAAAATCGGGCTATACTTCTAAAGAAGAATATAAAAAAATGTGGGATACGATATTAACAGGTAAGGTTTGGAGTGGAAATTTTCATAATAAAAACAAAAATGGAGAACTTTTTTGGGAATCGGCAATAATAAGTCCGCTCAGAAATCTAGCGGGAGAAATAACCCATTTTATAGGGATAAAGGAAGATATCACTGATAAAGTAAACATTGAAAATGAGCTGGAAGCTTATAGGAGAAATTTGGAAGATTTAGTTGAATTGCGTACTAATGAATTAAATAAAGCTAACTCCCAATTAAAAGAGGACATTAGGAAAGAAAAAGAATTTGAAATGCTTTTAAAGGAATCATTGCAAAAAGAGAAAGAATTAAATGAACTTAAAACAAGGTTTATTTCGACTACATCTCATGAATTCAGGACACCGCTTACATCAGTGCTTTCGTCAGTTGAATTAATTCAAAGATACGGCAAAAAATGGGAAGAGGAAACATTAAATCATCATGTTTCAAAAATAAAGAGTTCGATTAAACACCTTACAAAACTTTTGGATGATATACTTACACTTAGCAGAGCTGAAACCGGGAAAATAACCTTCAATCCGCAGATTGTAGATTTTTATGCGCTATGCAGGCAAATTATTGAAGAGGCAGGGAGTTACAGAACAGAAAATCATGAATTTCATTTCAGCTTTAATTTAAATAATCAAAAAATTAATATTGATCCTACATTAACTAGATTTACTCTGGTTAATTTATTATCCAATGCTTTTAAATATTCTCCACAGGGTGGAAAAATCTCCTTGGAGATTACTGAGAAGAAACAAGAATTACAAATTTCGGTATCTGATAATGGAATCGGGATACCCGAAGAAGAAAGCAATCATCTTTTTGAACCATTTTACCGCTGCTCAAATGTTGGCGAAATTCCGGGAACCGGGTTAGGACTCTCAATTATTAAAAGATCCGTCGAACTTCAAAAAGGTCAAATTAGTTACTCACCCAATTCAGGAAATGGTTCTATTTTTAAAATCGATTTACCTATAGGATAGTTGATGAATGAAAGAATATTAATCATTGAAGATGATAAAAATGTGCTTGAAAATATTAAAATATTACTTATTGAAGAAGGATATAGTGTTTTTACCGAAGATAATGGTAATGAGGGGATTAAGTTTGCACAGAAAGAATTACCGGATTTAATAATTTGTGATATTATGATGCCGGGGATAGATGGCTATTCAGTTATTAAAAAATTAAGAGAAAATAAGGCTACTGTTTCAATTCCCTTTATTTTTTTAACTGCCAAAGCAGAGAAAGATAATTTAAGATTAGGTATGCAGCTTGGAGCAGACGATTATATTTTTAAGCCGTTCTTAGCCGATGATCTTCTGAAATCTGTCAGGTTAAGGATAGAGAAAAGAAAAGACATAAAGGAAGACTCAACTTCCCCCCTTCTCAATCCATATTCAAATAAGAATAATATCCAGGGAATCCAAAAGTATTCACTTGATGATAAAATTTTTATCCAAGAAAAAGGCCAGCCGAATATAATAAAAGTCAGAGAAATTTCTTTTATTGAAGCAAAGAACCAGTATACCTCGGTGCATCTTGTAAAAGGGAAATTCTATTTAGTTAGAAAATCGATTTCTGCATGGGTTGCTATTTTACCCCCGAAATTTTTTATGAGAATTCATAGATCAACAATAATTAACATTGAACAAATTGAAAAGATGGAAAAATGGCATAATTCGTCATTAGTAGTATATCTGAATAATATAAAAAAGCCGTTTATGGTAAGTAAAAAAAATTCTGCAAAATTAAGGAAAAATATTTTCTGACCTCATTCTTCAACCCTCTATAATAATGGATAAACATCTGTTTTGGTTCATTTACTCCTCAATCCGGTCATTCACAATTTTCAATTTAATAAGCAAAATTCTTTAACGAATATATTTAATAAAAGTAAAGAATTTTATGAAGACAATATTAATTGCTGAAGATGATTTAAATGTCAGAGAAAATATTGTACAGATCCTTCAATATGAAGGATACAATGTTATATCTGCTGAAAATGGAGCTGAGGCTTATGCGTTGGCTTTAAACAATGAGCCCAATCTTATATTAAGCGATATAAGGATGCCAGAAATGGATGGAATGCAACTATTACATAAACTTCAGAATAATGACAGGACATTCTCAATCCCCTTTATTTTTTTAACAGCTAAAATCGAAATTGAAAATATCAGGGATGGGATGAATAAAGGAGCCGATGACTATATAACCAAACCGTTCCAGATTGATGATATAATAAAATCTATTAATGCAAGGTTTAAAAAATATGACCTTCGGCAGAGCTTTATAAAAGATTTTTCCAAATTCATGACAAAAAAGATTCCGCATGAATTACGTACACCTCTGGTTGGAATAATGGGAATGTCGGAAATGCTTTCGGAAAATCCTGAAGATCTCTCTGTACAGGAAATTAAAGAAATGGCTGAAGATATTAGAAGTTCGGGAAAAAAACTTCACCGCAGAGTTGAAAAATTTATCGAATATGCAGAATTGTTTGATGGCAATGAAGAAAATGTTAATAATCTGACTGATCGGGAATATGAGCTTAATCCGCAAAAACTATCAAGGTTGCTGATGTTTAAAGCAAATGAATTTAGTAGAAAAGATGATCTAAACATAAACTTTGAACCGGCTAAGCTCAAAATTCCAAATAAATTTTATGATTTGGCTATAAGCGAATTACTTGAGAATTCAATGAAATTTTCGCCCGTGAATAAAAGTATAAATATTTCAGGGATAAAAAATGGAAATAATTATATAACAAAAATTGTTGATCATGGAAACGGCATAAAAAATTTAGATATTGATTCGCTCGGGGTAATCGGCAGAATAAATTTTAACAATAATTTTGAAGAAGGCCTTGGACTTGGTCTTATACTAGTTAAAAAAATTACCGAATTATTCCATGGAGGTTTAAAATTTGAAAGAAATAATGATGTGTATAACATTTTTGAATTCAGCATTCCATTAATTGATAAATAAATAGACTCGATGTTCAATTAACTTAAGATTACTTCATTGTAATAACCTCTGGTATCACCTCATCTTAAAGAAAATCGTCATTATTTGATTCATTAAAATTAAAATTATAAATGAGGAGATGTTTTTCTCACTATTTGCTTGCAAAAATACCAAGGGTAAAAGCAAAATATTTAGGTTCACAACAAGAAATAGTTTACTTACAACAACCTTCCTTCATTTACAACTTTATTGATAATATTTCTCTCCCCCATACGATAATTATATATGAAAAATATTGGTGATCATATGTTAGGTAAACGAAATATACAATTAAAATAAAAATAATATGGCTTTTACATTTTTTTTCAGAGATCAGTATATACTTGAACGTACAGTTAACCTAATGCTCCCTGAAGTAACAGGCAGAAGTAGAATCAGGATTTGGGATGCAGGCTGTGCTATGGGACCTGAACCTTACACTCTCACAATCATCCTGGCCGAAGCTATGGGAAACTTTTCATTTAAAAATCTTTATGTAACTGCTACCGATATAGATGAAACCGATCAATTTGGCAATATCATACAAGAAGCTGTTTATCAGGAAGAAGAAATAAAAAGAATACCTCCCGAAATTTTTCAAAAATACTTTGTAGAATCGTCGCAGAAAAAAGGAAGTTATAAAATAATCGACTCAGTAAAAGACAAAATAAAATTTCAAAAGCATGATCTTTTGTCCCTTCAATCGATAGGTGAAGGATTCAGTCTGATCTTATGCAAAAATGTTCTTCTCCATTTTCAGCCTGCTGAGAGAATTGAAGTAATAAAGATGTTTCATAAATCATTGGCCCCAGGTGGTTTCTTCACTACCGAGACTACACAGAAAATGCCGGAAGAAATTGCCCATATGTTTGTTCAGGTTGTTCCCGATGCACAGATTTTTCAAAAGGCTTAAATAAATTATCAAATGAAAGTAATTAGGTTGAAAACCAATCCACGTATTTATTCCAGCAACTCCTATTTAGTTCTGGGGACCTGGAACAGGATAAATGATAAGAATTCAATAATCGACACTGGCATTGATGGTTTTATAATTAATGATTTAGAAAATATAAACACAGGGCTTGGAAAAAAGAAAGTCGACCAGGTTATTCTTACTCACTCACATTTTGATCATACCGGCGGCATAAACCCTTTGAAAAAATATTTTAACCCGCATATAATGGCATCAATAAATTTTGAGGGAGTAGATAGAATCCTATTAGAAGATGAAACAATTCTAATTGGCGATTGCTACTTTGATGTAATGCTTACCCCGGGGCATTCTTCGGATTCTATATGCCTCTACTGTAAAAGTGAAAAGATAATCTTTACGGGCGATATAAATTTAGGGGTTTTGATGTCTGATATTTACTATACAGATGAATATATAGAGTCTGTTAAAAAATTATCAAAATTAAAAATAGATGTAATCTATCCCGGGCATGGAATTCCAATAACAGAAAATATAAATGAAATGCTCCTTAACAGTCTTAAAGTGATGGAGAAGAGCAGGTTAAGAGACAAAAATATTAACGAGTACAAAATAATTATTTAATAAAATATCAGGAGAAAAAAATGTCATGGTTCAATAATTTAAAAGTCGGAACAAAGCTTATTACAAGTTTTGTATTTGTTGCTTTGATTGCAGGGTTTATTGGATATCAAGGTATAACAAGTTTGAAATCAGCTGATAATAGCGATACCATACTTTTTGAGTATAATACTTTACCAATTGAAACGCTGTCACAGATATCTGAATCATTCCAAAGACAAAGGGTGAAAATACTTGAATCTATAATAGTGAGTGAAAAATCAAAAAGGGAAAATGCTCTTGACACAGTGGCCAAATTGAATGGCGAAATTGCCTCAAATATGAAAAGTCTGGAAAAAACCAATTTATCGGAAGAGGCAAAAAATTTATACAATAAACTTTCTATTGATTTAAATGATTTTAGATCTTCAATAGCAAAAATCCGGGAGCTGATTAATAACGATAAAGCCAGAGAAGCAATGTCTGCTTATTCGGCCGATATGGATAAAACCAGAAAATTAGTCCATGATGATCTTGATAATTTTGCCCGGTTGAAAGTTAAACTTGCCAAAGAAAGATCTGATAATAATACATTGGAAGCTGATTCTAAAATAAGATTAGTGTTAATTCTTTCCTTAGCCGGTGTAATTATAGCGATATTGCTCGGCTATTTCATTTCTAAACTTATTGGTAAACCTATTCAGATTATTTCAGATGCGGCACAAAAGGTTGCAACCGGCGATGTTGAATTAGAACTCAAGCAAACTTCAAATGATGAGATTGGTAAACTGATGGGAGTTATAGGAAATGTAATGATCCAGAGCATTAAAGACCAGGTTGAAGTAGCTGAAAAAATTGCCAATGGCGACTACAATGTAGAAGTTAAAATCAAATCTGAAAAAGATGTTCTCGGCAAAAGCTTATTTAAAGTAGTCGAAACTATTAAAGAATTGGTAAATGAAACAAATTCTCTTTCTAAAGCTGCCGTGGAAGGCAAACTTGCTACCCGTAGCAAAGTAGATAAATTTAAAGGCGGTTATCGGGAAATCGTTCAGGGAGTAAATGATACTCTTGATGCCGTTATCGGTCCATTGAATGTTGCCGCTGAATATGTTGACAGAATTGCCAAGGGAGATATACCAAATAAGATTACGGACAGCTATAATGGGGACTTCAATGAGATAAAGAATAATCTTAATACTTGCATTGATGCTATAAATGGTTTAGTTGATGGAATGAACAATATGTCGAACCAGCACGATCTCGGTGACATTGATGCGGTGATTGATACCAATAAATTCCAGGGGGCATATAAGAATATGGCTGCAGGGGTAAACAACATGGTACAAGGTCATATTACTGTAAAGAAGAAAGCGATGGCTTGTATCGCTGAGTTCGGTAAAGGCAACTTCGAAGCTCCTCTTGATAAATTCCCGGGTAAAAAAGCATTCATAAACGATACAATTGAAAAAGTACGTGAGAATCTTAAATCATTAATTTCAGATACAAATATTCTGGTTAATGCTGCCGTACAGGGCAAGCTTGCAACAAGAGCCGATGCAAGCAGACACCAGGGTGATTTTAAGAAAATTGTTCAGGGAGTAAATAATACTCTTGATGCCGTTATCGGTCCTTTGAATGTTGCTGCTGAATATGTTGACAGAATTGCCAAGGGAGATATACCAAATAAGATTACGGACAGCTATAATGGGGACTTCAATGAGATAAAGAATAATCTTAATACATGTATCGACGCTATAAATGGTTTAGTTGATGGAATGAACAATATGTCCAGCCAGCATGATCTCGGCGACATTGATGCGGTGATTGATATCAATAAATTCCAGGGGACATATAAGAATATGGCTGCAGGGGTAAACAACATGGTACAAGGTCATATTACTGTAAAGAAGAAAGCGATGGCTTGTATTGCTGAATTTGGTAACGGCAATTTCGAGGCTCCTCTTGATAAATTCCCGGGTAAGAAAGCATTTATAAACGATACAATTGAAAAAGTACGTGAGAATCTTAAATCATTAATTTCAGATACAAATATTCTGGTTAATGCTGCCGTTCAGGGCAAACTTGCAATAAGAGCAGATGCAAGCAAACACCAGGGTGATTTTAGAGAAAATTGTTCAGGGAGTAAATGATACTCTTGATGCTGTTATCGGTCCATTGAATGTTGCCGCTGAATATGTTGACAGAATTGCCAAGGGAGATATACCAAATAAGATTACGGACAGCTATAATGGGGACTTCAATGAGATAAAGAATAATCTTAATACATGTATCGACGCTATAAATGGTTTAGTTGATGGAATGAACAATATGTCCAGCCAGCATGATCTCGGCGACATTGATGCGGTGATTGATATCAATAAATTCCAGGGGACATATAAGAATATGGCTGCAGGGGTAAACAACATGGTACAAGGTCATATTACTGTAAAGAAGAAAGCGATGGCTTGTATTGCTGAATTTGGTAACGGCAATTTCGAGGCTCCTCTTGATAAATTCCCGGGTAAGAAAGCATTTATAAACGATACAATTGAAAAAGTACGTGAGAATCTTAAATCATTAATTTCAGATACAAATATTCTGGTTAATGCTGCCGTTCAGGGCAAACTTGCAATAAGAGCAGATGCAAGCAAACACCAGGGTGATTTTAAGAAAATTGTTCAGGGAGTAAATAATACTCTTGATGCTGTTATCGGTCCTTTGAATGTTGCTGCTGAATATGTTGACAGAATTGCCAAGGGAGATATACCAAATAAGATTACGGACAGCTATAATGGGGACTTCAATGAGATAAAGAATAATCTTAATACTTGCATTGATGCTATAAATGGTTTAGTTGATGGAATGAACAATATGTCCAGCCAGCATGATCTCGGCGACATTGATGCGGTGATTGATATCAATAAATTTCAGGGGACATATAAGAATATGGCTGCAGGGGTAAACAACATGGTACAAGGTCATATTACTGTAAAGAAGAAAGCGATGGCTTGTATTGCTGAATTTGGTAACGGCAACTTCGAGGCTCCTCTTGATAAATTCCCGGGTAAAAAAGCATTCATAAACGAAACTATAGAACAGGTAAGAGCTAACTTAAAAGCTTTGATAACCGATACAAATATTTTAGTTAAAGCCGCAATAGAAGGTAAGCTTGCAACAAGAGCAGATGCCGGCAAACATAAGGGTGATTTCAGAAAGATAGTACAAGGTGTGAATGAAACACTTGATTCAGTAATCGGTCCGTTAAATGTATCTGCTGAATATGTTGACAGAATAGCTAAAGGAGAAATTCCAAACAAAATTACTGATAATTATAATGGTGATTTCAATGAAATTAAAAATAATATAAATATACTTATTGATGCTATGAATGAAATTACTGGAGTAGCTGAAGAGATCGCTTCCGGAAATCTTAATGTTACAGCTAAAGAAAGATCTCAGGACGATAAATTAATGAGAGCAATGTCAGTAATGATATCCGGGTTAACGCAAATTGTTGATGAGGTTAAAGATACTGTTGAAAATGTAACAAGTGGAAGCCAGGAGTTGAGCAAAAGTTCAGAACAATTATCACAAGGAGCAACCGAGCAGGCGGCCTCGGCTGAGGAAGCTTCTTCATCAATGGAACAAATGACTGCCAACATTAAACAGAATGCAGACAATGCCCAGCAGACTGAAAAAATAGCACAGAAATCGGCTGAAGATGCTAAAGAAGGGGGCAAAGCTGTCGCAGAAACTGTCGAGGCAATGAAGGAAATTGCAAGTAAGATTTCAATAATTGAAGAAATTGCTCGTCAAACAAATCTGCTTGCATTAAACGCAGCAATTGAAGCTGCAAGAGCAGGTGAACATGGGAAGGGATTTGCAGTTGTTGCATCAGAAGTACGAAAGCTTGCTGAAAGAAGCCAGTCTGCCGCAGGTGAAATAAGCAAATTATCGGCGAATAGTGTAAAGGTCGCAGAAAGAGCGGGTGAAATGCTCTCAACTATTCTCCCTGACATACAAAAAACAGCAGAGTTAGTTCAGGAAATATCGGCTGCAAGCAATGAACAAAACAGCGGGGCAGAACAAATAAATAATGCTATCCAGCAGTTAAACCAGGTAATTCAGCAGAATGCATCTTCTTCCGAAGAAATGGCTTCAACAACAGAAGCCTTAAATAACCAGGCAGTGCAGCTTCAGCAGACCATTGCGTTCTTTAAAATTGAATCAAATGGAAAAGATAAAAAGGATAAAATTTTGAGTGCAACTAATCATCCAAAGAAAAAAATCTCGTCTGTAGCTAAGGAAAAAAATGGTACGCTAAAAAATAACTCTTTAATTGCAGGGGTATCTATAAATATGAGCGGAAACGGGGATTCACTGGATAAAGATTTTGAAAAGTTTTAATTCAGATTATATGGAGAATAGCGAAATGAATAAAGAAATAATAATTGATGTCAGGCAGTATCTTACATTCAAACTTAAAGATGAAATTTTTGGAGTAGATGTTGCACAGGTAAGGGAAATACTGGATTATATAAAAATAACCAAAGTTCCACAAACACCTAATTTTATGTGCGGTGTAATTAACCTGCGCGGGAATGTCGTGCCGGTTGTGGATATGAGATTAAAGTTCGGACTTGAAAAAACCGAAACAACAGTCAATACATGCATAATTGTTGTTGAAGTAGATATTCAAGGGGAAAACACCATACTTGGTGCTCTGGTTGATTCAGTACAGGAAGTATTCGAACTTGCTCCGAAAGATATAGAACCAGCTCCTAAAATCGGAACTAAGCTTAAAACCGATTTTATTAAAGGGATGGGAAAAAGTGATGATAACTTCATAATCCTTCTTAATATCGATAAAGTTTTTTCTTCGGAAGAATTTTTAATCGTTAAACAAATAAAGGAAGATTCTGATAACCAATAAATAAAATTAAACGACAATAATTTAAAAGTGGAATGTCAACGAAATGTTAGTATGATCTTGAAATAAGGATAAAGCTTATGGGGGTTTTTATAGTGTTTCCGGTATAAACGTTTTTGTCGGATTCGGAGATTAAAAAATATAGTAACAGTTATATGGTGCTGTCCAACAGCTTAATAAGGCGATACAGCGAAATGCTTCTGCATCCGAAGAAATATATTTAACTGCTGAGGAACCTGGAAATCGGGCAGAACTGCTTCCGGCCTCAATTGAATTCTTCAAGCTGGATAATTGAAACAAACTCTTAAAAGCACTCGCAATAATGGAGTTAAGAAAGATGAGCATAATACTAATTTTTTCATATTATTAACTCTGAAAAATCAGAAAAAAAAATTGGAAAATATAAAAACAAACATCTCGTCAAAATCAAATGGAAATGGCGTCTTAATTGAGTTAAGTAAAGTACGATAAATTAGACCAGGAGTTCGAACAGTTCTAAATTAAATTCATTTCCCGGATGAAAAAAGATCATCCGGGATGGTTTTTTAAAGATAATATTATTGATATATATACTTTTTGAATTAAATTCGGAAGCAAGATATTCAAGTAATAAATTATATCTGAATTATTATGCTTGTATGTGAGATGAGGGTGTAAAAGGTATGCCTGAGATGAAAGGAATAACTTATAAAAAATTCTAAGAATTATTGAGATTCTTCCTCAAGCTTTCTTTTATATTCATCCAGTTTCCCCAACTGTTCATCATTTAATTTCGGGTATGATAGATTTAATTTTTCCAGCGATTCAATTATTAAAGATGATACAGAAAAACGCATAAACCACTTCTTATCGGCAGGAATAATATACCAAGGAGCGTAATGTTTGCTTGTATTTGAAATTGCTTCTTCATAGCATTTCATATAATCATTCCAGAATTTTCTTTCTTCAATATCCGCTGCTGAAAATTTCCAGTTCTTCGATTTTTTTTCTATTCTTTTTAAAAATCTATTCTTCTGCTCCTCCCTCGAAACATGGAGAAAGAATTTTAAAATCAAGGTTCCGTTTTCATAAAGGTACTTTTCAAAATTATTTATTTCCCTGTACCGGGTTTTCCAGATATCATTATTAATCAATTCTTCAGGAATCTTTTGAGTTTTTATAAGATTATGGACTCTTACTACCAGCACTTCCTCATAATGAGAGCGGTTGAAAATCCCTATTCGTCCCCTCTCGGGCAGAGATTTATTTATTCTCCATAAAAATCCATGATCGAGCTCCTCCGGAGACGGCTGCTTAAAACTAAACACCTGTGTTCCCTGCGGGTTCAATCCGCTCATAACATGTTTAATTGTACCATCTTTTCCAGCAGCATCCATCGCTTGAAAGATTATCAGCACCGAATATTTATTTTCTGCATACAGCTTGGACTGAAGCTTCTGCATTTTTTTTATATTTTTATGAAGAAGCTTCTCGGCTTCCTTTTTGGAATTAAATGTTCCGGTATAATCTGTCTGAAGTTCCGAAAGAACTAATTCAGATCCGGGCTTAACAAGAAAATCTTCAACTATTTTCATAAGCTAATAATCATATTTTTCCGCGGATATTGATATGTACTTTATTAAGAAAGTGCTTAACAAATTTGGCTCTTTTCATATTCATAAATAGCAATGAGATCTTCATTTGTCATCCCGCCTTTCATTGTCCATGTCATAACGGAATTAAATAAATTTGAACCAACATTAATATTTTTATCATTTTCCTTAGAGTACTCTTTAAATCTACTAATAAAGTCATTTTTTGTCCACTTATCAATCTTAGTTTCTAAACCCGGGTGATAATAGCTGATCTTTTAAACCTAACTTAATAAAGGAACCTCTCAATATTAATTCCCCGCTATACATGGATATAGATTGTATGCTTTAGTTCATGGATATTTTCTAAATTTATATTGCTTCCAAAAATATTTTAGCTCCCTTTTTTTATTGAACAATAAACTTCGAGAGTAATTTTACATATGAAGCTTGATAATAAATAGCCGGTTCAGTTATTTCCCATGAATTTTCAGGAGTAGAATTATTCCAATCCATGTAACATTTTTGAGGAGGCTGGATTGAAATATCTTTACGGCTGCCGCTGTACCAGAAATTAGGTCCGCCCGGTACATATCCCGGCGGAGGATTGCCATTCCATTTTCCATGTCCAAACCAATCATGCCAGATTTTATCCGCAGAATGTTCTGCGCCATACTTGTACATATTGCTCAAATAAACAATATTGAATGGATTAACACCATGGAAGTAGTGTAAAATTCCTAATGCTCTATCTATATATTTCTCTTTATTCCCCGGCTCAAGATTGTAAGTAACAAAGTCATAGTTTGCACTGCCAAGAGCTGCCCGCGGATTATTAGAACCCCATGTATAAAGTGCTCTTGGAATATATGCTAAATAAATATCAGATTTAGGATTATATTGATAGATATCTAATCCTTTCCCTTCCTTTAAACGCTGTGAAACGATTTCTCTTTTTGCATTCTCATCTGCATTCGGAAGAGTTGTATAATATAATAAAGCATCCCCCTGCTGGCTGAAATAAAGGAATAGGTAATTGTCATAAAAAGGAGTAGTTATATAAAATCTATTTTTAACAAGATCATTAAATTTTTTTTCGCCGGTAAGAGCAAATAAATAAACGGCTGATACTACTTCCATTTCGTCCTGTCTTTCCAAACTGCAGTCAGCATCGCCGGATTTAATTTCCTGACTGTCGCATGTATCCGAATGCGGATTATCCTGGTACCAATCCCACGCCTTAATCGCACGGGCTTTCAAATCTTCAGTATATTCTGATAAAGAAGGGAATTTTGAAAATACAAGAGCAGCGTGAGCAAACATACCGGCGCAGGCAATTGACGATGAAGAGCATTCCGGTCCATAATAACGGGGGCGTTTATCTTGACTCGGCGGAGAAACAGTATTGTAATCTATATTTCCCACCTTAATTAATACCCCTCCATCCTCCTGCTGCATTTTTTTTACCCAATCGAGTTCATACTTAACCTCATCTAATATGTCAGGTATTCCATTACCGGATTCAGGAATATTAAAATCATCGGTAAAAATCTTGGGGTTCTGCTCATAAGATGTCAGCAGCATATGTACAGGGCTGTCTGCAAAAGTAACATATTTATTATAATCTCCTGCATCCATCCATCCTCCAGAAAGATCTTTAACTGTGGCGGCATTTTCTTTATCATTGACATACCTTGCTTGCATATCCTGACCGGGCCCGGTAAAACCTGCACTATCTATCCAGGGATCTTCTGCATATGGTTTTTCTTTCGGACTATTTATCCGCTGATAATAAAATACACGCATTGCCGCTTTTAAAATATCTTTATAAACATCTTTAGATATTTTAAATTTGTATGAACCGGCATTTTTCAGCTTATCAAAAATATAATATTCACCTTCTTTATTTAAAGGTGAAAAATCAAACCACCACCCTTTATCACCTGCTGTATAATCGACAGCTCCGTTATTCCATTCTATAATTCTGCCTGAATATACCACTTGATCATTATCCCATTTGCGAACCTCGTAATTAGAACCAGGCTCGAAGCCCTCATTTGCATTAAAACCAAATTGCGGATCAATTATAACGGCGATTTTTTGATCATTTAACCTGTATCCAAATTGATCAATCATAATATATTTTTCAATTTTATCCGGCTTAGCAGCTAAAAAGATTGTCCATACAAATAGGATTGCTAATAAAAGCTTAAGAATTAATTTGCTTTTCATTTTGTTATTTGATTTAGTTTATATCAGAAAAAGATTTCAATAAATATACTGCGGACCATGCATTTTAACTCCGCGATGATCTTTCAGATGCCCTTTTATTTCTTCCACATTTTATTTTAATAATAGCTCACCCCATTACCGCGATTACTTCATTATTTTCATTCATTTTTTCGAAAGGAATTAAATTATCCTTAATTTCTTCACCGTTAACAATTAATTTTTTAATTCCCTTTTGTTTATTAGTATCATTTTCAATTTTAATATTAAAATTTTTATTCCTGAACCTCCTGGCAACCTTTAATTCTTTCCAATCGGCAGGAATACAGGGATCTATTTTCAAACCTTGGTAATCTGGCTGAATACCGAGAATATACTGAGCAGCAGTATAATATGCCCATGAAGCAGTACCGCTAAGCCACGGTAAGCGAGATGCTCCGTAGCGGGGATTGTAAATGCTATTGGTAAATTGTGCATAAACATACGGTTCGGTTTGCCTTACTTCCGCTTTTGAATTGTATGCGGAAGGCATAAACTTACGGAAATATTCATAAGCCCTGTTGCCATTACCCGTCATTGTTTCAGCAATTACTACCCAGCTTTGAGTATGCTGAAATATAGAAGCATTCTCTTTCATCCCTTTATTAAATAATCTGGATTTAATTACTTTCGGATCTGTTTTTTCTACCGGCGGATCATTTATCATTAAACCGTAAACCGTTGAAAGACGCTTATTAACAATATTCAGAAGTTTTTTTGATTGCTCACCGGAAGTATGCCCGCTTATAACTGCCCAGGGCTGAGGTTCAAGGAATATTGATGCTTCATCGTTTTCTTTCGAACCAAATTTTAATCCATCGGCTCTATACGCACGCAGATACCACTCGCCATCCCAGGCAAATTCTTCAAGATTTTTATCTAACTCTTTCAGATGTAAATCGGCCCATTTTATTTCCTCGGGTTTTTCCAAAATCCCGGCTATTTCAATATATGTTTTCAATGCATATCTTAGCTGGAAAGCAACAAAAATTGTTTCACCATCAAAACCTAATACTAAACAATCATTCCAGTCTGCCGATAATCCGCAAGGGAAACCGTGCCGGCCTGAATGATTCAAATTAAATAGTATAGCTTTTTTTAAATGACCAAAAACAGTGTCTTCACCTTCATCAGCGTAAGGAAGGATTTTATTATAAAATGAAATGTCACCTGTTTCTTTAACAAAAGCAGGAATGGTATTGAAAAGCCACATGCAGTCATCCGACCGATATATTGTTTCTTCGGGTACGGATTCACTGCCGGGATTATGAGCAAAGGGTTTTACAACCGGCATAGCACCGCCATTGGATACCTGTCCGGTAATCATTAGTTCCAATCTTTCTCTAACTTCTTCCGGAATTGAATGAATAATACCAAGCATATCCTGAACAGTATCCCGAAAACCTAATCCATCACGTTCGCCTGAATATATTAAACTGGCGGCACGGGACCAGGCAAATGTCATCAAATTATTATAAGGATTCCAGACATTAAACATACTGTTAAATTCTTCATCGGGAGTTTCGGCATTCAGTCCTTCAATTTTTGAATGCCAGAATTTTCTAAGCTTATCAAATTCTTCTTTAACCTTTTCAGGCTCTCCTAATTCCCGGATGGTTTTTCTTCCTTCAACAGCAGCAGAACCAATTCCCATTATAACGATTAATTCTTTTGTTTCACCCGGCCGGATTTCTATATCAAGCTGCAAAGTACCGCAGCCATTATCTCCAACTGCAATAGAGTTTCTGCACTTCCCTTCTTCAACAACTATTGGATTTGCATAAGAACGGTACGGCCCAAGGAATATATCACGATCAGTATCAAATCCTTTAATATCAGCACCTGTAAACGCAAGAAACGTATGGCGTCCCTGCCCGTCATCTTCAAAATCATCAGGTATGGAAGGCATATAAACATTTGTACCATGATCTATAATATTATCAACAACATCCATTTTAATGATATATTGAGAATACTGCAGGTTATTCAAATCCTGGGATAATTTCCAATTGTTAGTGTATTCGACAAATGTGAACACACTGATAGCCCTTTTATCTTTTCCATTATTCGTAATCTTAAGATACCATATTTCATCAGTACGATTCAGCGGAACAAAATAGAGTGTTTCAGACTTTATATTTGAATACTCTGACAAAATTTTAGTATATGCAGTGCCGTGCCTGCATTCGGATTTATATTCATTTAATGATTTGCCTACAGGCTGCCAGCTTGCCGACCAATAATCATGACTATCTTTGTCATGAAAATATAAATATCTTCCAGGCTGATCCATTGGAATCGAGTTAAACAGCATTCTCATAAAACGGCCCTGTGCTGCAGATTTATAAAAGCTGTATCCGCCGGCATTATTAGTAATTATAGCGCCATACTCAGTTGAACCCAGATAATTGCTCCAGGATCGCGGTGTATCGGGACGTTCAATTACGTACTCTTTGTTCTCATCATCGAAATGTCCGTAGTGCAAGGTTCCTCCTTAATTTCAAGTTCCGGATTTCAGATTTTAACGGGCAAAGTTTAAAATCTGAAATTTTATTTATTTCGTTTTGATATTTCCCTGAAGAAGTAAAGGCTACTGCTAGTTCATTTGAATCCACTTAACCCCCCGATTTATTTTTAAATTTTAAAATTAAAAATTATGATCACCTCATTTAATCCGTGATTCGAAATCCGACATCTGAAATTACACAGGTTTTTCCGGGTGCGTCTTTACATAATCAATTAATTCATCAACCTGTGCGAAGGCCAATGCCGAACAGGTATCTGCTGCTCCGTAAAAGATGGCAATTCTTCCCGTTTCCGGATCATGCAAAGTTGCACAGGGAAAAGTTACATTTGCAACAAATCCAATTGTCTCATATGGTGCTTCAGGAGTTAAAATATAATCTTCAGAGTTAGCAATAATTTTCGATGGATCATTAATATCTAAAAGGGCTGCCCCCATGCTGTAAATGTACCCGCTGCACGTAGTACACACACCATGATAAATCAATAACCATCCTTCGGTAGTTTCAATCGGAACAGGCCCTGCACCGAGCTTCGTATTCTTCCACCAATAATGGCTTGTTTTCATTACGAGTCTATGTTTTCCCCAATAGGTTAAATCGGGACTCTGGCTTAGATAGATATCTCCAAACGGCGTATGCCCGTTATCGCTCGGACGGTTAAGTAAAATATAATTTCCATTTATTTTTCTTGGAAATAAAACACCATTCCTATTAAACGGCAGAAATGCATTTTCAAGCTGAACGAAAGTTTTAAAATCTTTTGTCCTGGCAATGCCAACTGTCGGTCCATTAAAATAATTGCACCAGGTTATATAATAAGCATCTTCAATTTTTACCAGTCTTGGATCATAGCCATAAAGAATTGGTTTTCCAGGAGAACCATCTTCATTTACGAATTTGATAAATTCTTCTTCAATTTTCCAATGAACTGCATCTTTACTTTTTCCCAGGTGCAACTGGGGATAACCGTTTTTATGATCGGCTCTAAATATTCCTATAAACTCACCCTCGTATGGAACAATAGCACTGTTAAATATTCTTAATGAATCTTTTAAAGCTTCTCTGCCGATTACAGGATTTTTATCATATCTCCATACAACTCCGGAATAATCTTTTGGTTTTTCCTGCCATGGAATATTTTTTAATTGTTCTCCGATGATTGTTCTCTTCATTTTATTCTTTCCATTTATTTTATTACTCCTTAATTAAAAAACAGTTAAATAAACGAAACCGGTTACAAAACATTTTTTACATTACAAACTCAAACCGTAGCTGGAATTTCATCACCACTTTCTTGTCTTCTTCGCTCAAGTTCTTTAACAATCTCATCAACGCGTTCATCATTTAAAGGATATAGAAGAAGCAGTATTATTGATACTACTCCAAATACTGCAGGTATTAAACTAAAGAGAAGAAGCAGTCCTTTCAAGCTATCCGGAGACTGGACTTCGTTCGGAACAAATCCAACCTGGGACATAAGATTTAAAGCTACAAACGCTCCAAATGCCCATCCGAATTTTTGCGACATAGTTGATGCTGAAAATACTAATCCGGTAGTTCTGCGTCCCCGTTTCCATTCGCCATAATCTGCAGTATCAGCATACATTGCCCAGAGTATAACGCTCAGCGGTCCTCCTGTCAAGGATCCTGTAATTTGAAATAAGAAAATTAATCCCAGCTGGTTTGGGCCTAAGAAATAAAATACAGCGGTGCTGATTATAGCGATTATGAATAAAATTACAAAAGCTTTTTTCTTACCGACTAATTTTGCAAACCAGCTGACAGCAAAAACACCCAACAGGGATGAAATCTGACCAATTGTATTAAAGACCGATGTTATCGTCTCAAAATCGTAAGTATCTTTTCCCATAAAAGGCAAAGAAATTGTTTTCGTTCCTATTACATACTTAAAATAGTGTACGGTTACGCTGCTTCTTATTGCGACAAAAAGAATAAAAGTAATAGTTGTTGCCAAAAGTATTAACCACGGCTTATTGGTAAACAGTTCATACAGATCTCTTTTAACTGATGATTTCTGAGATTTGGGAGGCTGTACACGTTCGTGAGTCCCCTGGAAGGCAATCAGGAAAAAGATGACGGCAGCAATACCATAAATAACAAAAGTTAATTGCCATCCTTTTGCAGGATTATCGCCTCCGAGTGCTTTTGTTAATGGAAGAAGAGTAGCAGAAACAATAATGCCGGCAGAGAAAGCAAAAATGAATTTAAATGAGGAGACAGAAGTCCTTTCATTTGAATCGCCGGTAATTACACCCAGCAATGCAGTATAAGGAATATTTATTCCAGTATAAAGCATCATTATTAAAATGAAAGTAACATATGCCCATATAAGCTTACCTTGCGGCCCAAAACCGGGAACAGTAAATGTTAATACTCCTGCAATTGCAAAAGGAACACACAACCAAAGCAAATAAGGCCGGAAATGTCCCCAGCGGGTTTTTGTACGATCGGCTATCATTCCCATCATTGGATCATTAATACCATCCCACACACGGCTGACAACAAATAAAGTGGCTGCAGCACCGGCAGGAATTAAAAATACATCAGTATAGAAATATGTAAGGTAAAGCATAAAGGTCTGCCAGTAAAGCACTGATGCAAGATCCCCGAAGCCGTAAAAAAACTTCTCTTTAAAAGGCAGTTTCTGAACTGTTTCACTCATAAAACCCTCTCCAATTTTAAATTTTTAATGAGGGGTGTTGCTCCCCTATTATAACAGATGAATGTAAACTAAATGAATTCAATAAATTTATAATTATTAACTATACTAAAACATATTAAATAATATTTTTTATAACCAGCAATTTTAAATTACCGGGATAGGCAAAAATTCCAGCTTTCAAATCATTAAAAAAAAACAAAATATCTTCCTATTGATTAACCAGTCTATAACTAACAAATGCCAAGCTCTTACTGTCGGGTGACCATGAAGGAACATTTATTGTCCCCTGACCACCAAAAAGTTTCGCTAAAATCTGAATTTTACCTCCTCCTGCAGGCATCATTCTTAGCATAACATCTTTGTTAGCCGGATGACCTTGAACTTCTTTCTCATAAGAAAGGAAAACAATCCATTCTCCATCAGGTGAAGGATGGGCGAACCAGTTATTATATTCATCCGAGGTAACCTGTTCCTGATCACTGCCGTCAGGTTTCATACGCCAAATCTGCATAGTTCCTGTTCTTTCAGAATTGAAATAGATATACTTTCCATCAGGTGAATAATCGGGCCCGTCATCTAAACCTTTTGCAGTTGTTAACCTGGTTTCTTCTCCACCTTCGACTGGAATCGTATAGATATCAAATTCAC
The DNA here is from genome assembly GCA_963782475.1 of uncultured Bacteroidota bacterium. Classification (GTDB taxonomy): domain Bacteria; phylum Bacteroidota; class Ignavibacteria; order Ignavibacteriales; family Ignavibacteriaceae; genus CAVQBP01. The sequence continues at coordinate 266,478 of CAWAJW010000015.1, read as the reverse complement.
CGTTCCGTTCGCCGCAGAATGCTAAAGTTTTACTATCGGGCGACCAGCCATGCCAGTAAGAAGGACTATTTTGAGTGATCTTCTTTGGAGTTCCGCCGTCTATCGGCAAAATATAAATAACTGAGCTCCCTGTTTCAGATTGATCACTGATTGCAAGCTGGGTTCCGTTTGGTGAGATACCATGATCATTATTGCATTTTACTGCAGAACCTGTATTTATTTCCAGGGGTTCACCACCGGTAACAGGAAGCTTAAAAATATGACCATCACTATTAAATAAGAAATATTTTCCGTCTTTAGACCAATTAGGAGCTTCGAAATGTTTTTCAGCAGTATAGATTACCCGCCTATCTTTTGATTCAATATTTATTGTTTCTAATGTGCTTTCCAATTTAGAACTCCCATTTGTTTCAGGAATTATATTAGTAACTTTTACATTTGAAAATAGAGCTGTTTCGGATACTGAATTATCATGGGCACAAACACCTAACCCGATATAAAATGGTTCGGTAAATTTTATTCTGAAAGAACCACCGGCAGAATGAAGAGTTTCATCATCTTTTGCCACCGACATAAATACATAATCTCCTTCTTTTTCAATCTTAAGCCTGGCCGGAGCATCAACATTGGATTGAATTTCTCTTGTTATATCTCCCTTTTTTTCGCGGTATTGCAGTGAAGTAAGACCTACCCCGTGAAGTGCCGCATCAGCATAGGCTGAATTAGTATCAAGACTTTGGCGAATAATCAAACATGCTTTTCGGTGCGGATTACCTCCTGTATCCGGCCATGAGATATTTGCAGAAAGAGAAATATCTCCGGAGACTTTTTTCCAGACGAAATGAAATTCATCCCCCGTAAACCACATATTTGTGCCGCCGCCGGTAATTGTGTAAGTCCCATTTTCAGGATCATATTCAGCGTAACCAGGCTTTCCGACCTTCCCAATATCTCCTTGAGCCTCAAATATTCCTAAATTTGATTCTTGCGAATAAATAGACTGAATTTGAAAAAGAATTATTATAAATAGAAAAAAAAATTTTTTGAACCGGACTATCCATAAAGTCTACCTCCATCTATGAATCTGTTAATTTAGGGGAAAAGAGTATGAATATTTTGACAGAAAAATCATATTAAATTTAATTATTTTTAAACGATTTAACCTCATCATTTAAAAATATTTTATAAAAATTATCTATTCGTAACCTCTTTTTAAGGCTTCAGATATTATTGTCTTTGTTGCAGTTGCGCCGACCCTGGTAACTCCTATTTCCTTTACCCTTAAAACATCGTCCAAAGTCCTTATTCCTCCTGCAGCTTTAACCTGAATGTCCGGTAAGCATTTTTCTCTCATTAATTTTAAATCATGATCAGTCGCACCTTTGTATATATATTTTCCGTCCGGCTGCTTTACAAAACCATAACCGGTTGATGTCTTCACAAAAGCTACCTGATGTTCATTGCATATTTCACAAAGCTTGATTTTGAATTTGTCCTCCGTATAATAGTCGTTTTCAAAAATGACTTTTGAAACTGCATTATTTGAAATGACTGCATCATTGATTAACTTGATTTCATTTGAAATATATCCCCAATCTTCACTCAAAACTTTCCCAATATTAACAACGAAATCAATTTCGGCTGCTCCATCTTTACAGGCAGATTCTGTTTCTTTAATTTTTTGATTTATTGCATTGCTGCCATGAGGAAATCCAATTACCGTACAAACTTTAACCGAGCTATTAACAAGAACTTCGCTTGCCATTTTTACAGCATACGGTTTGATACAAACAGCTGCTACATTTAATTCTTTCGCAATGAGGCATTCCGAATAGAGAAATTCGTCGGTGAACGTAGGATGCAGCAATGAATGATCGATCATTTTAGATATTGAAGATAAGCTATTCAATTTAAAACCTCTTCCTAATTTGTATTTTTAATATACTTCCTCTACTCTTTAACTCGATTAACTATAATGGAATAAGAATAGATATAGAATATTTATTTAAAATCAAATCCCTTCTTTAAATTTTATAATAGAAGTTGCCGATTTGAATATACTTAATAATCAAATTCTGCATAAATAAAACTATAATTTTATTTCTTTGAACTCAATTAAAACAATACAATTTTTCTAAAAATAATGCAGGTGCAGGAGTAAAACAGATTGGTTTATTTTAAATGGGTAAGATGATAATCGAATACTTGAAGATGTTTTCCCCGGTCAGATCATTTTTTATTGCTTATTCTATCAACAGCAGTCTTAATTCTTTTAAAAGTAACATCGGGATCAATTGGTTTTAAAATATAATCTGTAATACCAAGCTGGATCATCTGCTCTACAATTTCACTTTCATCGTTGGCGGTAATAACTAATACAGGAATATCTTTATATTTATCTTCTTTCCGAATATTCTGCAGAAAACTTACTCCATCCATTTCGGGCATTGTATTATCAAGCAAAATTATATCAGGTAAATCATGTAAATTATTTTTAAGAATACTTAAGCCTTCTTTACCATTATTGGCTTCGAGGGGAATTATACCGAACTTATTAATTAATACTCTCTTAAGAATTGCCCTAACAGTATCATCATCATCAATTATTAAAGCTTTATTCATTTCAAAAATTTCTATATAAAATAAAAATTCAAAATTAATTTATTGTTTCTCACAGGTATGTTTTGAAAAATTCTGATCTTAAATCAAATGCCGAGCCTAAGGAAAATGTATAATCCTGAGAAGAACAAAAAAATAAAATTTATGATTGTCCTAAACACTAAAAGTAAGCAGGACAAATAGATAGAAGATTATAATAAATCTAAAGTTAGGGAATTTAACTACACACTCTCTTTGACTTTTTCAACATAAGTAAGCCAGCCGTAAGAATCTTCTTTTTCTCCATATTGAATAGAAGTAATTTCATCGAAAAGTTTTACGGCTAATTCTCCCGGTTCACCATTACCAAAAGTTAAATTTTTTTCTTTAAAGTTCAATAAACCGACTGATGAAATAATCGCTGCAGTGCCGGTTCCGAAAATTTCAAGAACATTCCCCTTGTCATATTCGGAAACAACTTCATCAATAGAGATTAATCTTTCAACTGTATTCATACCCCAATTGTTTAATATTCTCAAAACAGAATCCCGGGTCATACCGGGTAAAATACTGCCTGATAATTCCGGAGTGGCAATTTCATCTTTAAACCTAATAAAAATATTCATAGTCCCGACTTCTTCAATATATTTTTGCTCAATACCGTCGAGCCATAAAACTTGTGTAAAACCTTTTTCATGGGCCTTTTCCTGTGCAAGCAAACTTGCTGCATAATTACCAGGATATTTACATTCACCCATTCCTTTTTTTACTGCTCTAACAAAATCATTCTGCACCAGGATTTTAACAGGTTTAAATCCTTCAGCATAGTATGCACCAACAGGAGAGAGAAGTATAATTAATTTATATTCAGATGCAGGTTTAACACCAAGGAAAGGATCGGTTCCGAAAGCAAAGGGACGGATATACATAGCTTCCCCTTTTTTACCGGGTATCCACTCTTTTTCCAAAGAAACCAATTCTACCAATGCATTCAGCATAACCTCAGGATCTACTTCAGGTATACACAATCTTTTAGCAGAATTATTAAAACGCTTTATATGATCCTCCGGACGAAAAATAACCGGTTCGCCGCCGGTAGTTTTAAAAGCTTTCAAACCTTCAAAAATACCCTGACCATAGTGAAAAAACATTGTTGCAGGATGGAGGGATAAATTTTCCACCGGCTGAATGACCGGGTTATGCCAGCCTAGTTTTTGGTTATAATTCATCACAAACATATGATCGGTAAATATTTTTCCAAAACCGAGGTTTTCGGGTATATTGGCTTTTACTCTCTTATCCTTCAATATATAATTTATTTTTTCCATTTTATTCACCCTACAACAATATAATTATAAAACAATAATACATTTTAATTAAAAAATTTGAAATTGCCAACATAATAATGCCCGGTGGAGGGCTACCGGGCACGAGGAAGATTCATTAAGTGGGGGTAAATCTCAATGAATCTATTTAAAGCTAAAATATAATTATTAAAAGTTGCACGCAATCCCAAACCACAGTTCCGTTGTCTTTTATCACCATCAATCTGTCCAAAAATTCCGGCTGCCAGTAAAAAAAAGCAGTATAACCGCACTTGTATCTTTTTACTTTTATCCTGTTTTTTATTTTGCCGGTACTCCTCACACCATATTAATAATGCTTAAGTTTTGAGTTTAACTTTTTGAAGTATTATCTTAACATAAAAGTTAATTACTCATGTTATGCAGAAAATTCTTAATCTTGCTCTTATTCCTATCTTACTCGATTTTTACCACGATTATGAGTAAGATTAGGATTAAGATTAAGACCGATGCGCAACATAACTTAATTATATAAAATGCTCCCGTTAAAAAAATCGAAGAAATTAAAAAAAGAATTAAAGCTGCTTGATGTATATTCTATAGCAACCGGTACTACGTTGAGCGCTGGGTTCTTTTTACTGCCGGGTTTAGCGGCAATACAAGCAGGTCCAGCACTTGTTGCCGCATATCTTATCGCTGCAGTTCCTCTAATACCTGGTATGTTCAGCATTATTGAACTAGCTACAGCAATGCCGAGAGCAGGAGGGATTTATTATTTTTTAGATAGAACACTTGGGCCTGCCATAGGAACAATCGGAGGTATTGGAACCTGGCTGGCTCTGATATTAAAAGTTTCTTTCGTCCTGATTGGAATGAGTGCATACCTGGAAATTTTTTTCCCTAATTTACCAATTATTCCTATTTCTATTGGAATCGCGATACTGCTTGGAATAATCAATTTATTCGGAAGTAAAAAAAGCGGGGGATTTCAAACTATTTTAGTTTTCGGCCTTCTTTTACTTTTAATCATTTATATTTCCGGCGGGATAACCGGAATAAATATAGAGCACTTTAATAATTTTTTTGATGTGAAGTTTACTTCTATTCTTTCAACGTCAGGTTTAGTATTTGTCAGCTATGTTGGTATAACCAAAGTGGCAAGTCTTTCGGAAGAAGTTCAGAACCCTGAAAAGAATATTCCTTTAGGTGTAATTTTATCAATTATTACAACATTAATTATTTATGCATTAGGAACAACAATTATGGTTGGTATTCTTCCGATGGAAGAGCTGAAGGGTAATATGACTCCTGTTGCTTCTTCTGCAAGAATTTTTTTCGGTAAGACAGGCGCTGTTTTTATTTCGATTGCAGCCTTTTTTGCTTTTATATCTGATTCAAATGCCGGTACACTGAGTGCATCAAGATATCCACTTGCAATGAGCCGTGATCATATTTTCCCCAAATATTTAAGACGACTTAATAAAAGCAGAATTCCATTTATTTCGATTATACTAACTGTTTCCATCATAATTGCTTCTATCTTAATTTTCAATCCTACAAGAATTGCAAAACTCGCTAGTGCTTTTCAATTATTGATGTTCATGTTGTCCAGCTTAGCAGTCATAGTAATGCGCGAAAGCCGGATTCAATCTTATGATCCAGGTTATAAGTCACCATTGTATCCATGGATGCAGATATTCGGAATTTTAGCGCCGCTTGTGCTGATTTTTGAAATGGGATGGGTTCCGATTTTATTTTCCCTGGGATTAATTTTTGTGGGGCTTTTATGGTTTAAATACTATGCAAAAAAAAGGGTTAAAAGAAGCGGTGCAATTTTTCATATATTTGAAAGACTCGGGCATCAGCGTTACGATGCTCTTGATGGTGAACTGAGAGAAATATTAAAGGAAAAAGGATTAAGGAAAGGAGATCCGTTTGATGATATCGTAACCAGGAGTCTTGTAGTTGATTTAAATGAAAAATCAGAATTCGAGAATGTTGCTGAAGACATTTCAAAATTATTATCAAAGAAACTGCCTTTCACATCAAAAGAAATTGCTACACAAATACTTGATGGAACAAGAATAGGCGCAACCCCTGTTACACATGGCGTCGCGCTGCCGCATTTCAGATCAAATGGAATTGATAAGGCTATAATGGTTTTGGTTCGTTCCAAAGCGGGTGTAGAAATAAAAGTATATAATCCTTTAACACAAGAGGAAGAAGAAATTCAGATTGTTAATGCCTTATTTTTCCTTGTAAGCCCCGAAGATAACCCTGCTCAACATCTAAGAATACTGGCGCAAATTGCCGGCAGGGTTGATGACGATGATTTTATGAAGGAATGGTACAAAGCAAAAAGTGAACAGGAATTAAAAGAAACTCTTCTACATAATGAAAGATTTCTATCTTTAATTATTGATGATAAAGATAAGACATTTGAATTAGTTAATAAATCTATAAAAGATATTTCACTCCCCGGTGATGTGCTTATTGCAATGATAAGCAGGGATGAAAACATAATCATACCTAAAGGAGATACTCTTTTACAAAAGTATGATAGGCTTACAATAATTGGAAATCCCAAAAGTATAATTGCTTTAAGAAAAAAATTTTTCCAATTATAAAATAATCATAAATAAGCAGTATGTAGCTGAAAATTAATGTTATCTTAAGAAATGGATTAATAAAAGAAGCTGAAAATTAAAACAAATAAGACCGCTAAAGTAAAAAGCACGTACATCAAATCTTTTTCATAGATAAATGCTGCTACTGAAATTATAACACGTAAAATTGGTGTTCCCACCAGCAGCAAAATCCCCAGCTTCATAATTGCAAGTGATTTAAAGGCAATTACTTCTTTAAATAAACTTAACGGGTCGCTAACACTAAACGGATTAAATACGAAACCGTAATAATCCGGGTATTCCTCGCCATGACGGAATAAATAAAATATTGCTCCTATTAAAACCACAGACGCAGAAATTAATACTCCGATTCTTAATATATTGCCAAGGATATGTTCAATCTTAATATCAAGATTTTCAATATTTTCTTTTGAATTTTTCATTTTAAACCGTTTCTAAACATTTCAACTGCCATTACAATAACGATAAGGCTGAAAATAATCTTTAAAATTTTAGATGAAGTGAATTTCAATATTTTGGATCCAGAAAATGCACCAAGTAAAACACCAAGCATCACGGGCATTATAAGGGAAGTATGAATATAACCGTTTTTAAAATAAATACCTGCACTTGCAACTGCAGTAACACCTATCATAAAATTACTAGTGGTAGTAGAAACTTTGAAAGGGATTTTCATAACACGATCCATTGCCATTACTTTTATCACACCGCCGCCGATACCGAGTAATCCAGAAATTATTCCTGCAAAGCTGCAGATGCCGAATCCGAAAGGAACTCTTTGTACAGTATATTCCTTTAATCCTTTGAGGGTAGGATAATTGCCGTTTAATTTAAACAATTTTGCATATTTATCTTCACCTTCCGAATTTTCACTTCCCGTTTTAGATAAAAAAGAAGAGGCTGCAGAATATATAAGAATAAGAGCAAATATGATATATATATAATTTGAGGGGATAATACCTGCTAATGAAGCGCCGACTATAGCACCGATAGTTGTTGCAACCTCAAGAAACATTCCTATTCTGATATTTGAATATCCTTCTTTAACATAGGCTGATGCTGCTCCCGAAGATGTAGCTATTACCGATATTAAAGAAGCCCCTGCAGCATAGTGTATATCAACTCCGAATAATATTGTAAGCATCGGAACGACAATTACACCTCCGCCTAAACCAGTCAGAGAACCTAGAAAACCGGCAAAGTAAGATCCTATAAAGGCAAAGATAGAAAATAAAAGGTTATTCAATTGAAACATTTTCTGCTAATTGTATAACAAATCCGGTTAAGATTATTAACCATTTTACAAATTTAAAATTATATTCAATTGGCGAATTAGAGGGTAGAGAATATTAAGCAATTTTATTCTCAATAAGATTAAAATAACAGCATCCATAATAAATAATCCAATATTAGAATAAGTGCTGCCGACATGACGAAAGATCTGATAGTTGACAAACCAACTCCCTCTGCCCCGCCTTCTGTTCTAAAACCAATATGACATCCCAATAAAGCTGTTACACCGCCGAAAAAAATAGTTTTAATAAGCCCGGCAATTAAATCTGAAAAGACAAAAAATCTTTTCACTGATTGGAAAAACACGTCAAAAGAAACTCCTAAGAAATAATTGGACACAATAAAAGCACCAAATACTGCTATAGAATTTGCAAAAATAACAAGAACCGGCATCATCAATATTGATGCAAGAAATCTCGGCATAGCAAGATACCTGACAGGATCTATAGCCATTGTTTCCAATGCATCAATTTGTTCGGTAACCTTCATTGTACCCAGTTCGGCAGCAATTGAAGCTCCAACTCTTCCTGCTATTACGATTCCTGTCAATACAGGTCCGAGCTCAGTAATAATAGCTCTGCTGGTTGCGCCTCCCAGAAAAGACAAAGGAGCTAACCCTTTTAACTGGTAAGCAGCCTGCCAGGCGGCAACCGCACCTGTAAATATCGCAATAATTAAAACAAGCGGGAGTGAGTTAACTCCTATATGCTCCATCTGGTAAAAGATAATTTTCCTGCTTCTCGGTATTAAAGCAAAGCTTTTTATTATTCCCCAAAATAGATTTGATACCTGTCCAAACTCCTGGAAAAATTTAATTGCTTTTTTACCCAATTTTCTTAAAAGATTTTCAATCAATTTTCAATTCCGTTTATTTTATATTATAATAGATTTATTGTATGAATTTTTAATTTTGTTTATTTTTGAATGTTCATTAAAAAAATTTATCACTTCGATAAAAATACTTACATTTTTTTTAATATTTGAATGAGCTTAATTTAAAAAGGTATAATTGCTAAAATAATCCACCTCTCCAATATTCCGGTTTTAAACAGGATTTTGGAATTCTATTTGGTTATGCTTTACACCAGCATGCTAAAATACACTACGGTGTCCGGGCACAAAATGCCTGCTTATTAAGAGTGAAGTTCGGCTCATAAAATTTTTTAATTTAAAAGGATAATTATGCCTACTACTATGACATTAAACAGGAAATTAATTCAATGGGTAGAAGATATTTCGGAAATGTGTCAGCCGGATAATATTCATTGGTGTGACGGTTCTTTTGAAGAATATAATAGATTAACCGACCTTCTGGTAAATAGAGGTACATTCGTTAAGCTGGATGAAAATAAAAGGCCGAATAGCTTTGCTGCTCAATCCGATCCTTCCGATGTAGCCCGGGTCGAAGATAGAACCTTTATATGCAGCATCAAAAAAGAAGATGCCGGGCCTACCAACAATTGGGAAGATCCTGAAAAAATGAAGGATATATTAAGAGGTCATTTTAGCGGCTCTATGAAAGGAAGAACAATGTACGTAATTCCTTTCAGTATGGGACCGATGGGTTCAAGCATTTCCCATATTGGTGTGGAAATAACTGATTCTGCTTATGTAGTATGCAATATGAAAATAATGACAAGAATGGGAAAAGAAGTTTTAGAGCTTTTAGGAGATAATAATTTTGTACATTGCCTTCATTCAGTCGGCTTCCCGTTGGAAGATGGGAAGAAGGATGTAAAGTGGCCATGTAATCCTGATAAAAAATATATTGTTCACTTTCCCGAAGAGAGAACCATCTGGTCTTACGGAAGCGGTTACGGCGGTAATGCTCTGCTTGGCAAAAAATGTTTTGCTCTAAGGATTGCTTCATTCATGGCAAAAGAAGAAATGTGGCTTGCAGAACATATGTTAATACTGGCTATAACAAATCCTGAAGGGAGAAAAAAATATATAGCAGGAGCTTTCCCAAGTGCCTGCGGAAAAACCAACCTGGCAATGCTTCAGCCCACAATTCCCGGCTGGAAAATTGAGACAATAGGTGATGATATTGCGTGGATGAAATTTGGAGAAGATGGAAGATTATATGCAATAAACCCGGAAGCAGGTTTTTTTGGCGTAGCACCCGGAACATCTTATGAAACAAATCCGAATGCGATGCATACTATGGAAAAGAATTCGATCTTTACTAATGTAGCTTTAACTCCTGAATATGATGTTTGGTGGGAAGGTATGACAAATAATACACCTAAAAAACTTAAAAACTGGCTGGGACATAAATGGACACCGGAAAGCAAAGAAAAAGCAGCCCACCCGAATGCACGATACACAATTCCAGCGAGCCAATGCCCTATTATTGATCCTGATTGGGAAAATCCAAACGGTGTACCGATTTCGGCTATATTATTCGGTGGTAGAAGAGAAGATACTGTTCCCTTGGTATATCAGGCATTTAACTGGCAGCATGGAACATTTTTAGGTTCAATTGTTTCTTCCGAAAGAACCGCAGCTGCAAATGGAGCTGTCGGAAAAGTAAGGCATGATCCTTTTGCAATGCTTCCTTTCTGCGGTTATAATATGGGAGATTATTTTAAACACTGGCTGCAGATCGGAGAAAAAGCCGCCCCTGAAAAGCTGCCGAAAATATTTTTTGTAAATTGGTTCAGGAAAGATGAAAACGGCAATTTCATCTGGCCGGGTTTCGGCGAAAATATCAGGGTATTAAAATGGATTTTTGAAAGAACTGAAAATAACGGCAATGCATTAAAATCAGAAATCGGGTATATTCCTTCCAAAGGAGCCATTGATATTTCGGGTCTGGATATCTCTGAAAATGAAATTGAAATGCTCTTCCTAATTCAAAAAGATAAATGGAAGAAAGAGGTTGAAGATATAGAAGAATATTTTAAAATCTTCGGTGATAAATTGCCTGAAGGATTAATTGAAGAATTAAAGAATCTTGAAAAAAGATTGAATTAAAGTTTAAAGTAAAACGGGAAATAAAGGGAAAATAAAAACGGGAAATCATAAAACCGGAAATCTCAAATTATTTTTTTACTTATTTTCTATTTTTTCATTCTTCAGCATAGTTGTTAACTGTTCAACATTTGTTACAGGCAAATTACATTTATAATTTTCACAAATATATACTGCAGTCTGATTATCCGCAGGTGAGTATTCTTTCAGCAAAGGAGAGATAATCTCAATTTGATCATTCTCTTTTGAACTTAAAATAACTATTTTATTGGGAATAAATTCCTCTCTTATAATTTTAAGCATATCTTTTGTTGTCAGGGAATCTTTTTCCCCTGAAATAATTATTTCTTTAGACGGACCAAAAGCAAATTCCAGCGCTGTTAATGTTTGTGTAAAAGCCTGAGGAGAATTTTCTATTACCGTTGAAAATGTCTTTATTATTAATGATGCTTTTTTTTCATAATCAGAATTACCTGTGATTCTACCGATTCTTAATAGATTTAATATTGAGACTGAATTAGCTGAAGGGACTGCACCATCGTGAATTTCCTTTTGACGGATAAGCAGTTTCTCACCGTCATAAGGAGTAAAATAAAAGGCTCCATTTTCTTCATCCCAAAAATATTTAATAAAATCGCTATTCAAATCGACAGCGGTTTTTAGATAACTCGAATTAAAACCGGCCTCATACAGATCGAGCAAACCTGCAGTAAAGAAAGCATAATCATCTGCATGGGCAGGAATACCGGCTTCACCGTCTTTAAAACGGTGAAGAAGCCTTCCATATTTATTTACTAAATTTTTAAGGACAAAAAAGACGGCTTTCTCGGCAGCCGAATAATATTCATTATTATCAAATGCCTGAGCCGCCTTTGATAAAGCAGAAATCATCAGCCCGTTCCAATCGGTAAGAATTTTTGTATCTTTAAACGGGTGTACTCTTTTTTCCCGGACAGAAAATAGTTTTCCCCTTAAATTTCTCAGCTTCTGCTTCAATATTTTTTCATCAATATTCAGCTCATCAGCAATTGATTTCAAATCTTTTCGAAGATGCAGGATATTTGTTCCGGTTCTTCCATCATGCATGGGATCAATCCAATTTCCATCTGCTTTAATGTTAAAAACTTTTGTTATTAATTTTACCTCATCATCTGCTGCAATATTTTCTATTTCTTCTTTTGTCCATAGATAAAATTTACCTTCCTCCCCCTCACTATCGGCATCCTCTGCGGAATAGAATCCGCCATCCGGCGATGTCATATCTCTTAAGACATAACTTAAAATTCCCTCTGCAATTTCCTTATAAAGTTCTTTTTTAGTAGCCTGGTAAGCTTCTATATAAGCTATAGTCAACAGAGCTTGATCATAAAGCATTTTTTCAAAATGGGGAAGAAGCCACACCTTATCAGTTGAATACCTGTGAAATCCAAAACCAATATGATCATATATTCCTCCTTTGTACATCCCGGTTAAAGTCTTCTCAACTATTTCAATTGCTTTTTCCGATTTCTTCCTTTTCCAGTATCGCAGTAAAAAAAGGAGGTTATGCGGGGTTGGAAACTTTGGTGCGGTTCCAAATCCGCCGTTTTCAGAATCGAACCGGCTTGAAAAATAACTGAACGCTTTATCAAAAATTCCTTGATTTATTTCTTTTACCGGCTGTTTATTTATGCTGGTATTTAAAGCATTCGAAATTTCTTCAACTGATTTTAATATTTCTTCCTTTTTATTTGTCCAGAAATTGTGAATACCGGGAATAAGATTCATCATCCCTATTCTGCCGAACCTCTCCTCTTTAGGAAAATAAGTACCTGCAAAAAAAGGCATTTTATCGGGAGTCATAATAATTGTGAGGGGCCAGCCTCCGCTGCCTGTCAGCATCTGACATACGGCCATATAAATTCCATCTATATCCGGGCGCTCTTCCCTATCTACTTTTATTGAAACAAAAAATTCATTCATTAAATGTGCAACATCATTATCTTCAAAAGACTCCTTTTCCATTACATGGCACCAATGACAGGTAGAATAACCGATAGAAAGGAAAACAGGTTTATTTTCATTATTTGCTTTTTCAAATGCTTCTTCTCCCCAGGGATACCAATCGACAGGATTATAAGCATGCTGAAGGAGGTAAGGACTCTTTTCATTAATTAATTTATTTGCCTTTTCCATTTTCATTTCCCGTAAATAAGATTTTTATTCATTGATCGCACAAATTTTAAATTATTAAATTGATTATATAATTTTATTGCTTTATTGCTTTCAGCCGAAAGACGATCCGCGCTTAAAGGCAATATTATTATGCTGCTATTTTTAATTATAACAATTTAGTAATTAAATAAGAAAGCTGTAAATGGTAAGATTTAATATTAACAAATAAAAAATCTTTAGCCTTGATATTTATTTAATAATATCGAAGTAATTCATTATTTTTAGAGAATACTTTTAATAATCGATAATTGAAGAATTAAATACCTGGAAACTATGACCAAACCTCAAATATGGGTAGCTGCTTTTTTAGCTTTGTTTGTTCTGCTTTTTTTACTGGAAAGAGCAACAGAAGAAAATAAAAATGAAAATATCCCGGCAGCGAGCAATCCTGTACCGCAGACGGGAATGGCATCTGCAAATGCAACCGCTGGCGAGCTAATCGGCAGGTTAGGATGCGTAAATTGTCACGGAGCAAACCTGACCGGAACCCAGATGGGGCCAAATTTGAAAAATGTTTCGCAATATTGGAGCCGGGATAAATTAATAAACTATTTGAGAAATCCTTCTTCGTTTATGTCTTCAGCACGTTTTAAGGAATACCAGGAACAATTTCCAAACACAATAATGCCTTCATTTGGAAATATTGATGTAAAAGAATTAGGGAAGATTGCCGATTATTTATTAAAAAATTAAATTTTATATGCTTCAGTAGAGACGTAATGCATTACGTCTCTACAAAGCAACGATCTGTTATATTTTTAAAAGAAACGGTTAAGCTATAGTGACATCTTTATCAAGATAAACATCTTGAATAGTATTAAGCAGCTTAACACCTTCTTCCATAGGTCTCTGGAAAGCTTTTCTACCTGAAATTAATCCCATACCGCCGGCACGTTTATTAATTACAGCAGTTTTTGCAGCTTCGGCAAAATCGTTTTCACCGGAAGCACCGCCGCTATTAATTAATCCTGCTCTCCCCATATAATTATTTATTACCTGGTAGCGGCATAGATCAATCGGATGATCAGTTGATAAATCGGAATAAACTTTTTTGTGAGTTTTTCCGAACTTTAAAGCATTAAACCCGCCATTATTTTCAGGCAGCTTCTGTTTAATAATATCAGCTTCAATTGTAACACCAAGATGATTAGCCTGACCTGTAAGATCGGCTGCAACATGATAATCTTTATCTTTTTTGAATTCCGGGTTTCTTAAATAGCACCATAAAATTGTAGCAAGACCTAATTCGTGAGCATATTGAAAAGCCTGGCTGACTTCAACAATCTGCCTGGCGCTCTCCTCAGAGCCGAAATAAATTGTTGCCCCGACAGCAGCAGCTCCCATATCGTAAGCCTGCTCTACATTTGCAAACATAATCTGATCAAATTTATTCGGATAAGTTAGAAGTTCATTATGATTGAACTTCATAATAAAAGGAATTTTATGAGCATATTTTCTTGAGCACATTCCCAAAACACCCAAAGTGGATGCAACTGCATTGCAGCCGCCTTCAATTGCGAGTGTAATAATATTTTCAGGATCGAAATACTGAGGATTTGGTGCAAAAGAAGCCCCCGCACTATGTTCAATACCCTGGTCTACAGGAAGAATTGAAAGATAACCTGTACCAGCTAATCTTCCCGAAGAAATAATCCACTGCAAGTTTTTTAATACATTAATGCTTCTGTCGGTTTGTGCAAATATTCAATCTACAAAATCCGGTCCCGGAAGATGCAGCTGTTCTTTAGGAAACTTAGCTTTATAAGTTAAAAGCGAATCAGCATCCTTTCCAAGTAATTCTTGAAGTTTTTTAGACATTTCTACTCCATTTCAGTTTTATTTAGGATTCAGTTCTTAAGCTGAAAAAAATATTTAATTCAGATATTAAAAATAAGGGTTAATCAAATCGGATTCAATTAATATTTGATTCATTTTTTAATTTTTATTTGATCTTTCTCCTCTTACATAAGGAATTTTAATAATATTTCATTTCCCGGCATAATAATTCAGTTAACTGTCCTTGTAATTATTCAGCCTTCCCGATTTATAATAATTTTAAGCCAGGCAGAATAATGCCATGAATCATACCTTCAAATTTCTGTCTGTTTATCACAGCCTTGATAAACCTGCTGGAAGAGCAAGGCTTATAGATATAATTTCAGTTGAACCGCTGCCCGAGAATTTGTTAAGATATATTGCGAAATACCTATAAAGTTTTTATGAATTCTGAGACCCGTAAACTCCCGATGGAACAAAAGCCGCAGAAAAGTCAGCGGCTTATACTGCAACATACAGAAGAAGCTGTTAACACAATTGAAACGTATGCATTTAGGATTAATATCGGTTTGTAATATCTCTTTCTTATGAATTTTGAAGGAGCAGATGACTTTGACTCTCTTCAATGCGGTTATAAATATTTACGGCATGATACCTTGAATTCTCAATAAATAATCTTCCTGTATCCATTCCGCCGCAGACGACACCAGCCAAAAACATTCCTTCTCTATTGGTTTCAAAAGTTTCGGGATTAAAGCAGGGGAGCCTCCCTTCGGAAGCGATTTCAATCCCTATCTTTTCAAGAAATTCAAAGTCGGAGTGATAACCGGTCATCGCAAATACAAAATCATTTTGAATAGTAATTAAACCGTCTGGTGTTTTTATATCAACTTCATTTTCCCTTATTTCAGTAAGGTTCGAATTGAAGCAGGCTTTAATCGAACCTTCCTTTATTCTGTTTATAATATCCGGCCTGACCCAGTATTTAACACTTTCTTTTATCCCGCCTTCCCTGATCACCATAGTTACCTCCGAACCACGCCGGTAAGTTTCCAGCGCAACATCAACAGCCGAATTGGCAGCGCCAACAACAACAATTTTTAAATATGCATAAGGATGAGCTTCATTAAAATAGTGCATAACTTTTGTAAGATTCTCTCCCGGTATATCAAGGTAATTCGGGAAATCATAAAAGCCGGTTGCAAGAATAACATACTTACAAAAATATGTCCTTTTATTTGTAATGACTGTATACTTTCCTCTTTCACCGGTAATATCCGCAACTCTTTCATAAGTATTAACATTAAGATGCCATGAACTTTTAACTCTCCTGTAATATTCAAGGGCTTCACGCCTTGTCGGTTTATCGCCATGTGAAACGAACGGAACCTCACCGATTTCCAGCCTTTCTGAGGTTGAAAAAAAAGTCATGTTTGCGGGATAATGGAAAATCGAATTTACAATGCATCCTTTTTCAATAATTAAGCTTGAAAAATTCCTTTTGACAGCTTCAATACCGCAGGCTAAACCGATTGGCCCGGCGCCTATTATAATAATATCATATTTATCATTCATATTTTGTTCATCTTTTATATGTGAGGCTGACCAAAAAAAGTATTTAGGAAAATTTTATCGTCCTATATTTATTTTTGATTTAAATATCAATTATTTCTCCACAGATTTCTAATCTTTAGACACAAACTATTAACCTGTGTTACTTTTTGGTCAGCCTCTGCCGGTAAATTAGTTAAACTATAATTTTTATTTTACAAATTTAATTATTTGTATAATAAAAAAGATTAAAAAAACTGTTTTTGTAATTTGAAATGAGAAAGAGCAATAGTTGATGTTATTTTCAAAAATTTATTAAACCGGGAACTGCAAGGATTCAAGATTTACCGGCACTTTTATGCTGAAAAGAGAATTATTATTCAATTATTTGAACTAAACCTGACGCAACTGTTTTGTCTGAATCGTTTAAAAGAGAAACCCTATAAAATCCCGGTTGATCAAGACTCATATCGCTCTCATCATTTTTTGAAAAGAAGACATATTTCAATTCAGGTTTTATTGTGAAATTAAATTTTTTATAGAATTTAAATGATAGACTATCAGCGTCCCATTTATCAAACAGAATGTAAACATTTTTTAAGCCTATTTCATTGTCGCACTTTACCACAACGGTAATTGAACCTTCTGCAAATCTATCGCTTATGTGAACCTCACCGCTATCGGTGTCATATTTTTCACAAAAATAGATTACAGGGCTGTTTTGAGCTTTCGAAATTGCGGTAACAGAAAGAAGCAAAAAAATAAATGAGAATACTAAATATTTTCCATTCATTTTCTTTATTCCTTTTTTGTGGCTATAAAATATAATCCCTACTTTTTAAATAACAAATAAGAATTTTCTTACTTTTAGGATTATTAAAACTATTTCATTATTTAATTTATGACGAGAAATAAAATCAAGCATATTTCTTTTGACCTGGATGGAACCCTGGTGGATTCCAGCAGCACTATTTACAAAGCAACATTGAAAGCTTTAAAAGTCTTAAATATAAATGATGAAATAAAAGAAAAAGAATTTAACAGGATGATTGGTCTTCATTTCCTAAATATTTTTAATGATCTTAAGATTGTTGTGAAAGATGTGAATCAATTTATAAAAATTTATAAAGAATTTTATTTTGATTTTATAGATGAATCCGGGTTTTATCCCGGAGTAGTAGATATTATGCAGTACCTCAAAAAAAGGAATATTTTGATCTCTCTTTTAACTACAAAGAATCAAGATCAGGCTGAAAAAATTATTGAATATTTTAATTTACAAACATATTTTACTTTTATTATGGGAAGAAGAGATGAAGGGGGATACAAACCTTCGGCAGAACCATTACTATTTATATGCCGGGAAATAAATGTGAAGCCTGAAGAAACGATCATTGTCGGTGATACAGAACTGGACATAATGTGCGGGAAAAGTGCAAATGCATCAACCTGTGCAGTAACATACGGATACAGAACAAAAGAGCTGCTGGAAGAACAAAAACCGGATTTTATTATTTCCGGTTTGTCAGAATTAAAAAATATTATTTAGAATTCAACTTAGAAATAATTCTAAAAATCACAATTAAATTTTTAATAATCTACAACCAGATACTTTAACACCATAGACATCCAAATGCTTCTCGGCAATCCATTTTCTTTTGCCGGGGTAAACTTCAGCTTATTTATATAATCAATTGCAGCCGAATCAAGTATTTCAGAGCCGGAAGTTTTTTCAATAATTACCCTATGAACATCTCCTCCGCTGCTGATTAAAAATTTAACATTTACTTTTCCTTCAATATTATTTTTGACAGCTTCTAACGGGTATATGGGATTATCTCCTGAAATTATTTCCGGTTTTATAAAGGAAACTACTGTATTAAATACCGAAGTATTTTGATCGACTACAATCGCTTTATAACTGGTTTTTACAGGCTTCGATTCTTTAAAGAGCACAAACGCCTTTTCACCGAACTGCTTATAGGAAATATTTAACCCGGATAGAACTCTTTTAACTGCATTCTTCACCCGCTCATCTTTGATCCTGCAGGTAACTTTTTTACCATCAACCAAATTATCCTGGAATATAAAATTTATCCCTGCTTTAATACGTATATCTTCCAGAACTAAGCGTAAAGGCTGTTCATTGAATATTAATGAAATATTCTTATTGTTGATTGACTGACTTAAAAGGCTGCCTGACTGAACCAGGAAAAAGATAAAAATTAGAAAAATCCACCTGGTATTAATGACTGCTTCTTTCATTTTTTCAGAAAGCCGATAAAGAATCAACTTTTACTTCCAGGCCTATTTCGTTTATCATACCTGGGTATTTATTTTCAACCAGCTTCTTAATTTTCGATAATAAAATTTCTTTTTCTATTTTTAGCACCCTGCTTTGAGAAGCAGTGCTTCTAATATATTGAATATCATTTGTAAGAGAACTTTTCAAATCCTCTTTTACAGCATCCAGGTTTTTGTAATCGGGAAAGCGCTGAATAAAATCATGATAAAGAAGAAAAGACAAGGGCCAAGTATTCCAATCGTTTTTCCATTCTGCGTAAATATCCGGCAGTAAAACCATACCTATAAAATGATTATAGTTCATCAGATCTTTCATATTATCAACATATTCATTATGCTTCTCCAGGACCTCTCTTTCAAGGGCATTCCTGTCTTCAGGAATCGCTTGTGCTATTTGGCTGTACAAATCGAGCACATCTTCTAACATAGTTACTAGCATCCCATCGCCGGTTTGAAAACTCAAATCGTATGTCCATAGCCATTCTCGAACCTACTGGTTCCCCGTTTCTTTTGGCGGGAATAAAAATGAAATTTTTGCTGTAATCAACAGCAGCACTATCAAGTACGCCGACCCCGGACGATTTAAGAATCCTGGATTGAACAACGGTACCGTTTTTTGAAATGTAAATTATAACTCTTGGAGTGCCTGCATACCCATTTTCAAGGGCATTCAGAGGATAAAATAACCTAGGTTCACTTTTTAAAGAAGGCGGGGAATAATTTGCTGTACTTTCCAGGTAGTGTCCGCAGCCCATACTGAAAAGAGTAAGAGCTAAAATAACCGTACTTAGATATTTCATGATAAACCTCCCCGGTTAAGTATAAAAAATAAATTTGTTAATTAAAATTGTATTGTGTATAAATCAGCATATTATGGTGTAATATTTTTTGTTTTAATAAAGTAATTATTATTTTGCTTTTCAAAATCAAGCCCCAAAGCCAGGCAGACCATAGATAAAGCACTATCAGCATTACTATTTTTAAAAGAACCTGTTAAAGTATATTCATTTAAGCTGTTACCCGGCAGAGTTATATTTATATTATAACGTCTTTCCAGATCTTTCACCACTTCACTAACATCTGTTTTATAAAATATAAGATTCCCTTTCATCCAGCCGAGGAAATAACCTGCATCCACTTTTTTGGGAGAGCTCGGCCCTGAATTTTTTTTCAATGTACTTAGTTGATCTTTAATAAGGCAAATGCCCTTACTATTTAAATCTTTCGGAGAAAAATTAACTTTGCCTTCTTTAACAACAACCCTTGTATTTTCATCACGGGATAAAACGTCAAACTTTGTTCCCAAAACCGTAATTTTTGCATTTTCTGTTGTAATAATAAAAGGCTTATTATTTTTAGTCACTGAAAAGAAAGCTTCCCCGTTCAATAAAACTTTTCGCTCTCCATTATTAAAAACCTTCTTATCCCCTTCCGTCTTTGTGAGAAATTGAATACAGCTTCCGCTGTTTAGGTACACGATTGAACCATCAGGAAGCTTAATATCTTTATATTCATTATTGGATGTTTTTATTGTAGTGAGTATTGGTTTCGGCACATTCTTATTAAAATAATAAATCCCTACTGCGATAAAACAGAGGACCAAAAGAGCTGCTGCAATCGGCCTAAGTTTCGGTACCAGGATATTTTGAAAAGAGACCAGTTTCTCGATAAATTTTTCTTTTACATTCTGCTTGTCAAAATTCTGCAGTCTCTCATTCAATTTTGTCCATTCCATATCAATATCAATTGAACCCGGTAAACGGCTGGAATCAAATGCCGCCCATATTTCTTTAAGCTTTTCATATTCTTTTTTGTTTTCACCCGAATCAGCCAGCCAGTAATAAAGAGATTGTTTTTCACTAACAGTAATATTCCCGGTAATCTCTTTAATACAAAGCTTTTTATATTGGTTGTTCATCATAATTCTTCCTTCTGAATGATAATACAGTTAAATGGAGAAAAACCCTACCTTATTTTTGTAAATAGAAAATGTATTCTCTTTATGAAACTATTTATTAAAAGCCCGCCTTAAAATATTGAATGCTTTGGAGATCCGTTTCTCAACCGCTTTTACTGAAATATCACATATTTCAGCTATTTCGGCATATTTATATCCTTCAACTCTGCTTAAGATGTAAACCGTTTTTATTTTCTCAGGTAATTTTTTTAATTCTCTTTCCAAATCAATTTTAATATCCTGATTATTTTCCTCATTATTGTGAGAATCTCCAGCTCTTAAATCTTCGAGAGAAACGGTTTTAGAGAAACTTAACTTTGAATGATTGATAATTAAATTGTTAAGCGATTTGTATAGATAGGCTTTAATTGATTTTTCGGGATTTAATTTATTTCTATTTATCCATATTCTGAAAAACAGCTCCTGTACAAGCTCTTTTGCTGTATCTGTAGAATGAAGCCGGTACCAGGCAAAACGGATAAGCATAGAATAATATTTGTAATATAAATTCTTAAAAGCTGAATGGTCGCTATCAATAATTGCTTTTACAATTATAGTATCGGATAAATCATTGTGAATTTGTTGTACCATTATTCAGCATACTCTTATTTTATAATCCATTATACTTCTAACGGTATTTTTCGCTCCGCAGATAATATAGTTAATTTAATTTTATCTATCTGAGATTTTTTTACAAATGAAAGGCTGCGTACCCTATGCCCCGAAAAATTATTCATGAGGATATCTAAATCTAAAAAAAATATTGGATTTTCTTGAAAATCTTTTTTTATAGATCAATTTAACGGCGATGATCGAAAAGAATAGACCTTTTTAAAATCAAATATGCGGAACTATTTTCCTTTTTCATTAAACAGATGATCAGCCGCCATTGCAAGCAGCATAAAATCTGTTGCACCTCCTCCCATAACGTATTCAGTCTGCTGCCAGAAAAAAGGCCATGTTTTCAATTCAGGCAGATCAGGCCGGATCAGAGCAGTGCCGCTGGAAACTCCTCCGGGTATATAAGTCCAATCAGCCCGGTTGAATCCATAAGCAACGGTTAAGGAATTCGCACCGACACCTGAAGCAAACGATGCAGTATTCTCGCCCGGATGACATCCCAGTATAAAGTTTAAAGCATTAAAAGCATATGTTGCAGGAAATATTTCGGGAAAACCAATGTGAAGCAATAATTGAGTTACCCCGAAGGATTGGATCTGCCAGCCGGCTCCCCAGATGTAAGGTTTATAAGGAACTCCGTAAGGATTTTCCTTCTGGAGCTCTGAAACCTTTTCATAAGATTCTTTAACGGCGTTTTCAATTTTAGTTGTAAATTCTTTATTATTGATTTTCTTTACTATCCTGCCGATAACTATACCGTAGTGCGGAATACCCTTCGAAATCAAATCTTCATTTTCCAGCAGGAATTTTTCATACGATTTATCCGAAGTTGATAAATATAGCTCTGCGGCAGTATTGATTTTATCCTTTGGATCGGCTGCTGAATCATTATTATAAATCTCTTCGGCTATTTTTAAGCATTTGGCGGATAAACCGGGATTATAATTTTTCATTACACGGTAAGATGCAGCCAATACCTGTGCAACGCCAAGTTCTCTTCTCGGGTTTATTTCGGTAAAAACTCTTCGATCATCATCCGGCAGCGGCAGGTTCAATATAGGATCCGCTTCTCCTTTTTTATAAATAAGATTATCCGTTGCATTGGCTCCCTCTCCTAAAAGCACATATTGATGAAGCGTGTTTTCCTGTATACCTCTATATAATCTTCCAAGCGATTCGTATCCTCCGACAATTGATAATAAACCATGCTCCATCTGCTGTAAAATATCAGGCTTTCCGTCCGGCTGATGGATTTCCACAAACCTGGTCTTTTGATTGATCGAGGTTTGATCATAATCATCCTTAAAAAGTTCGTAAGCCAGCTCAAGCTTGTAAACCGTTCCTGCCTGGGATTCAACCCGTAAATCATAATCGCCTGCATCATGCCATCCGCCTATATTTATCCCCGGAACATGTTCACCTGATTTATATTTTGTAAGAGTAGAAGGACCCTGGTAGTAGCCGTCAAAATAATCTTTATTAACCTGCGCCATAGTTGCATCATCCATATGACATAAGCCATGCCATACCCTGTATTTTTCTTCAACTCTCATATGGCACATTTGTATAGGGAGAAAATATTCTAACGTCGGCTGCCATACATGCCTTGCATATACATTATTCTTAATTTCAAATTCATGAGACTCAATGCTGCCATATTTTATTTTGTACAAACCTTCATCTGAAATATTTGTGAAATCAAAACGCAAATATTTATAACGGAGGAAATTACCCCATAATTCCGGGTTATTATCTTCTTTAACAACTTTTTCAGAACCTTCACCTATTTTTATTAATTGAACGGGAGAAAATTTATCGGTTAATTTATCCAGCTCGATAACGGCAAATTTGGTTTGTTTCGGATGATAGCCGACTTGTGAAATTTGAATAACAGGTTTGTATCTCCAATCTGTATCTGTAGACGGAGTAATTATCCACTCAACAGCATTTTCAGCAACACCTGCAGGAACAGTAGATCGTAAAACATACCAGCCGTTATTATATAAACCTCTTCCGTCGATTAATTGCAGTTTGTTTTTATTGCTTACAAATTTTATTTCTTTTCTATTATTTCCCGGAGCTACAATTAATTCTTTTCCAGCAGCAAGGGGAGCAGTTTGAAGATTGCCGTTTTCATCTGTCTCCATGGGACCGTCGGCCTGCCTCGGGAAAATCCCCGGTTTGCCATCCATAAGATAATGTTCTCCGAAAAATTGACCGGGGAATAATTCAAGGTTAAAGCCAACTATTTTTGCCCATTTTTCAGGCAAAGGTTTATCTAAGTTAACAACTACTTTAATACTCCGGCCGACGGATTCGGTTTTTATAGTATATTTGAATTGCAAATCCGGGTATTCAATAGGGTTAAAACCTTTCTCATCCCTGCTGGAATCCGGGTAAGATAATTCGACAGAAATTACCCCGTTTTCCTTATCAACTTTCCTTTCACCAACTTTAGGAACAGGAGACCATTGACCGGGCGTTGGTTCAAGCCTGACATCCCCGTTTGCAGCCACCCTTGTTCCAAATTGTACTATGGTTAATCCTCCTTGATGACCTTCCGGATAAAAATCATTAAATACCATTACATCAAGACCCGGTATTTCATAATAACCTTCATTATTTAAAGTCAATTTTTCACCTGATTGTTTTGATTGGCTGAAAGAATGAAACGAACAAAAAAGAAAAAAAAGGATACAAAAAAGAGAAGTCTTTATAAGCATAATAACCTCATATTACAGAATTAAATCTAAAAATAATTATAATCTTATTTTCTGATCTTCTTCTAGAAGAAGAATTAAACAGGTAATCATTATTATTATTCTATGCGAAATTTAAGAAAAAAACCTTTAGAAAGCATGAATGCGAATTTAATAACAATTGGAAAAAGTAATATTTTTAATATGCAGAAAATATTATTCTAAAATGGAGACCTGATTATTAAAATATTTTGACTATTTGATCGTCTATAAAAGTATATAAGGGTTAGTGCTGCCAAAATCCCGGGAATTTCCTCCAATTTGATGCAGTTCACCGATTTTTCTTAAACATTAAAAAATATTTGATTACTTTTGCCATTCAAATTAAACAGCGAGACATGAGAAGAAGAGAGAAACAGAAGTCTGAGGGAAAACCTGCAAAGCCAAAACTTACTTCCTTACTTAAGCCATATATGAAAATGATTATACTGCTAATCTTTTTTGTACTTATCGGCAACGGTATTAATCTTATTATCCCGAAAATTATTTCACACGGGATTGATTCTTACACAGGAGGTAACTACAATTTTAAAACAATAGCAATTGAATTTTTCGCCGCTTCCCTCGTAATATTCATTTTTGCTTATCTGCAGAGTATTCTTCAGACTTATACATCTGAACGGGTTGCAAAAGATTTAAGGGAGAAACTTTCGGATAAAATATCCCGGCAGGGATATTCATTTATACAGGAAGCCAATCCTTCTAAATTATTAACAAATCTAACTTCCGATGTAGATTCGGTAAAAACATTTGTCTCCCAGGCGGTGTCATCAATAGTCTCATCTCTGTTCATCATAATTGGAACAGTTATATTATTATTAACTATTAACTGGGAGCTGGCTCTTACAGTCATTGCAATTATTCCTTTAATTGGCGGTGCTTTTTTTATTGTATTGAAAAGAGTAAGAGCGCTGTTCAAAAAAGGCCGGGAAGTAATTGACTGGCTAAACAAAGTTATTAATGAAAGTATACTTGGAGCTGCAATAATTCGTGTGATAAATTCACAGCAGGCAGAGTATCAAAAATTTCTGGATGCAAGTACCGAGGCAAAAGATATAGGCATATCCATTGTAAAATTATTTGCCACATTAATCCCTGTAATAACTTTAGTTGCAAACCTTGCGACCCTTTCGGTACTGGCTTTAGGCGGACATTATGTAATAATCGGAAGTATGTCTTTGGGTAACTTCGCCGCGTTCAACAGCTATATCACTATCCTTATTTTCCCTATTATTGTTATAGGATTTATGAGCAATGTAATTGCCACTGCCTCTGTTTCTTATCAAAGAATCGAAAGTGTATTGAAAGCTCCCGATAAAACTGAAACCGGAACCATTACTGATACATTAATAGGAAATATAGAGCTGAATAATATTAATGTTATATATAACGGCAAGCCCGTTCTGAAAAATGTTTCCTTTACAATTAATGGAAGCACCCGAACTGCAATTATAGGACCGACTGCAGCAGGCAAAACCCAGCTTCTTTATCTGTTAACAGGTTTAAGCAAACCGAATTCCGGACTAATTAAAGTTGACGGAAAGAATATTGAAGATTATAAAAAAGAATCTTTTCATAAACAGATTGGAATTGTTTTCCAGGACAGCATATTATTCAATCTGAGTCTGAGGGAAAATATAGCCTTTAATAATAGTGTTACAGATGAGTCTTTAGCAAAAGCCATTGAAACTGCAGAACTAAAAGATTTTATTGATTCTCTTCCGGGAAAGCTTGACACAATTGTATCGGAACGAGGAACAAGCCTTTCCGGCGGCCAGAAGCAGCGGATTATGCTTGCCCGCGCACTCGCTTTAAATCCGAAGATTTTATTGCTCGATGATTTTACCGCCAGGGTCGACTATCAGACCGAACAGAAAATATTATCCAACGTAATGAACAGCTATAAAGGGATAACCTTAATTTCCATTACACAAAAAATTTCACCTGTCGAAAATTATGATCAGATTATACTGCTTATGGAGGGGGAAATAATAGCTGCCGGAAAGCACGATGAACTCCTGGCAAATTGCCCTGAATATATCCAAATATACAACTCACAGCGAAGTACAAGCCATTATGAATTACAATCTTAATTTAATATATAAAGATAAGGAGAGGAAGAAATCTACCTGGACCGCAGTAAAAAAATTGCTGGGTAATGTCGTAGAAGAGAAAAAAATCCTTGTAATGGCTTTTACTGCTATGATTATTACCGCTGTGCTGAATCTTTTAAGTCCTATAATAATCGGGCATACGGTAGATAATTATATTCGCACTAAACAATTCCATGGCGTTCTGGTTTTCAGCGTCTTATTGCTGGTAATGTATATTATTTCATTTGCTGCAGGATATATACAAACCAAACTTATGGGAACAGTCGGACAAAATATGCTTTTCACTTTGCGCAATTCGTTATTTAGCAAGCTTCAGGAACTGCCTGTTGATTTCTTTAATCAGAATAAAGCAGGTGATTTAATATCAAGGATAAATAATGATACAGATAAGGTAAATCAGTTCTTTTCTCAATCTCTAATGCAATTCTTAAGATTTATTCTAATCATGATCGGTTCCGGTATATTTTTATTATCCATTAACCTCCCTCTTGGTGCAGCAGCTCTTTCCCCTGCTTTGGTTATCTGGCTTTTCACTCACTTTATTTCACCCTGGGTTAAACGGAAAAACGATATCAGCTTGAAAAGTGTAGGGTATTTAAGTTCAGCGGTTCAGGAAAGCTTAAATAATTTCAAAGTGGTTGTTGCCTTTAATAGAAGGGATTACTTTAGGGAGAAATTTAACCAGTCCAATAGTGAAAATTATACAAATGCAGTATCAGCCGGGCTGGCAAATAATCTCTTAATGCCCGTGTATGGATTCTTCTCAAATATCGGGCAGATGATCGTTCTTGTTTTTGGAATCTACCTGATTTCTACCGGAGATTTTACAATAGGACTTTTAATCAGCTTCCTGGCTTACATAACAAGCTTTTATAATCCGCTTAGACAGCTGGCTGCTTTATGGGCAAATTTTCAAGTTGCACTTGCCGGGTGGGATAGAATTTCAGTTATATTAAATTTAGAAAATAATCTTCCGGTTATCCCTTTTGATGAGGATAAAAAAATAGACGATTCATCATCTGTAATTTCTTTTAAGGAAGTTTCTTTTTCCTATCCGAATAGCTACGAGGTTCTGCACAAAATTAATTTTGAACTTAATAAAGGAAAAACATATGCTTTTGTAGGACCAACAGGCGGCGGTAAAACAACTACTGCTTCTTTAATTGCCAGGTTATATGATCCTACTAAAGGAACAGTATATCTCGACGGGAAAGATATCCGATGCTATACCTCTGAAGAGAGAACAAGAAAAATCGGTTTTATTCTCCAGGAACCTTTTTTATTTACCGGAACAATAAAGGATAATATCATCTATGGCAACAGCATTTATAAAGATTATTCTAATGAAAAATTTATGGAGGTTTTAGCAGAAGCAGGGCTGGATAGTTTAATTGAAAGATTCGAATCCGGTCTGGATACAAAAGTTCAGACTTCAGGACACGGAATAAGCTTAGGCCAGCAGCAGCTGATAGCTTTTGTGAGAACTATTCTTAGAAAACCGGAGCTGCTTATTCTGGATGAGGCTACTGCTAATATTGATACTGTTACAGAACAGCTCCTGGAAAATATCTTACAAAAATTACCGGGAACAAGTACAAAAGTAATCATTGCTCACAGGCTGAATACAATAGAAAATGCAGATGAAATTTTCTTTGTTAACTCAGGTGAAGTTATAAGAGCCGGTTCTCTTGATGATGCGGTTAATATGCTTATGGAAGGAAAGAGAGCGAGCTGACGAGAAGAAGTCATTAGTTACAATGGATAATAATTTCTGATTATGTACATCAAATATCTCTCCCGCCAGATTCTTTAATAATTATTAA
This sequence comes from uncultured Bacteroidota bacterium, assembly GCA_963782475.1. Taxonomy (GTDB): domain Bacteria; phylum Bacteroidota; class Ignavibacteria; order Ignavibacteriales; family Ignavibacteriaceae; genus CAVQBP01. The sequence continues at coordinate 238,543 of CAWAJW010000015.1, read as the reverse complement.
AGATTCAGTATCTTTAAAATTATTTAATAAATTTACAACCTAGTTACAGAATAATTAAGCGGAAAAATTTTATGGAAACAAAAATCACATGGACCAAAATTGACGAAGCCCCGGCATTAGCATCTTATTGTTTACTTCCTGTCATAAAATCCTTTACAAAAAATACAGGGATTGAAATTGAGACAAAAGATATCTCGCTCGCTGGAAGAATAATTGCAAATTTCCCGGATGATTTAACCGAAGAGCAAAAAATTCCCGACTATTTAACCGAACTCGGTGAGCTGACACAAACACCAGAAGCAAATATCATTAAGCTGCCGAATATCAGTGCGTCTATACCGCAGCTTCATGCTGCAATAAAAGAATTGCAGGAAAAAGGCTATAAAATTCCCGATTATCCCGATGAACCGGAAAATGAAGAAGAAGCTGCACTAAAAGGAAGATTTGCAAAAGTGCTGGGTTCTGCTGTCAACCCGGTAATAAGAGAAGGTAATTCGGACAGACGTGCAGCATCTTCAGTAAAAAAATTCGCAAAAAAAAATCCGCATAAGATGATGAAACCATGGCCTGAATCCGGCTCAAAAACCTTTGTAGCTCATATGAATCAAAAAGATTTTTACGGAACTGAGAAATCCCTTACACTTGATAAAGAGGATACAGTCAAAATAGAGTACGTTGACAAGAATGGAAATGCGACGACATTAAAAGAAAATCTTAAACTCCTTAAAGGTGAAATAATTGATACTGCGGTAATGAATGTTAAAGAGTTAAGAAAATTCTATGCGGAACAAATTAAAGAAGCAAAAAAAGATAATATACTTCTTTCGCTCCATCTTAAAGCAACGATGATGAAAATCTCCGACCCTATAATGTTCGGTCACGCGGTTTCGGTTTATTACAAAGATGCGCTTGAAAAACACGCCGGTGTTCTTAAAGAAATCGGTGCCAATGTTAATTATGGTCTTATGGATATTCTTGAAAAATTAAAGAAGCTTCCCGATGAGAAAAGAAGGGAAATTGAAGCTGATATTAATAAAGTTTATGAATACCGGCCGCAGCTTGCAATTGTAGATTCGAGAACCGGGAAAACAAATCTTCATGTTCCTAATGATATAATTGTCGATGCATCGATGCCTAATGTAGTTCGGGACGGCGGAAAAATGTGGAACCTGAAGGATGAGCTCCAGGATTGCATCGCAATGATCCCGGATCGCTGTTATGCTACAATATATGGTGAAATTATTGAAGACGCAAAAGCAAAAGGACAATTTGATCCTTCAACGATGGGAGCAGTTTCCAATGTGGGATTAATGGCAAAGAAGGCCGAAGAATACGGTTCACACGATAAGACTTTCGAAGCTAAAGGTGAGGGCATCATCCGGGTAGTAAACTCAGCGGGAAAAACTCTATTAGAGCAGCAGGTTGAGACCGGTGATATTTTCAGAATGTGCCAGGCTAAAGATGAACCTGTTAGAGATTGGATTAAGCTTGCAGTAAACAGGGCAAGAGCTTCTTCTACTCCTGCAATCTTCTGGCTGGACAAAAACAGGGCTCATGATAGAGAAATTATAGCAAAAGTAAATAAGTACCTGCCTGAAAATGATACTAAAGGATTAGAAATAAAAATTCTTGAACCTGTTGAGGCAATGAAATATACATTAGAAAGAACCAGAAAAGGATTGGATACAATTTCAGTTACCGGGAATGTACTTCGTGATTATCTGACAGATTTATTTCCTATACTTGAACTAGGCACAAGTGCCAGGATGCTTTCCATAGTTCCGCTGTTAAAAGGGGGCGGATTATTTGAAACGGGTGCCGGAGGATCAGCTCCCAAACATGTTCAGCAGCTCCTTAAAGAAAACCATTTGAGATGGGATTCTCTCGGAGAATACTGTGCTCTCGTTCCTTCATTTGAGATGATAGCAGAAAAATCGGGTAATACCAAAGCAAAGATTTTGGCAGAAACGCTCGATACGGCAATCGGCAAATACCTGGAAAACGGACGTTTCCCATCCCGTAAAGCAGGTGAAATAGATAACAGGGGAAGTTCTTTTTATCTCACTTTATATTGGGCACAGGCTTTAGCGGAACAGGATGAGGATGCAGAAATGAAAGAACGCTTCTCAAAAATTTATAAAGAGCTGAAAGCCAATGAAGAGACAATTGTTAATGATTTGATTTCGGTACAGGGAAAACCTGTAGATCTCGGAGGCTATTATTTACCCGATGAAAAGAAAACTCTAGCGGTAATGCGCCCAAGCTCAACTTTCAATAAGATAATCGATGAAATGTAATTTTATTTTTAAACTATATTATAGCTATTATTAGCCGCTAATCAGCGCTAATTTTCACGAAAATATTTATAATCTTAACTTGTGAACTTTGTATTAATTAGCGGCTTAAAATTAAATTATTACACTTCTGCAATTCCACCATGTTTATTTCAACTTTGTTAACTCAATACTTAAATCCCACAAACGTTTCCTTGCCTGTTTATCATATGCCTGTGAATCTGCTTTTGCCTCGGTTTTAACATTGAAATATTTTCCTGTCACGTCATTTAACTTAGGAGATAATGCCAGAAATACTTCAGCATCCGCACCGCTCTCAGGTTCGCCCCAAGGAGTAATGTTAGAATTGCGAACCATATTTGTATTTAAATACGTACCCGGATGTAAACTATTTACTGTTATTTTTTCATCCTTCAATTTGTCCGCTAAATCAATTGTAAACATTATTAATGCTAAGCTTGCTCCGGCAGTAAGCCTGTACAGGATCAAAATTCTTTTCCAGCATTATATCATTAAAGTTAACTGCATGCTGTCCTGCCGAACTTACATTTACAATTCTGGAAGCTGATGCATTTTTTAATAGTGGAATTAACGATTGAGTTAATAAAAAAGGTGCGAGATAGTTAACTGCAAATCTTAGTTCATATCCATCCTGACTTTTTCCTTTATCGGCAAATCCAACCCCTGCATTATTTATTAAAACATCGATCGCCCGAGTATTCCTTTTTAATATCTTCAGCAAACTTCCGTACTTCGTTTAAAGATGAAAAATCTGCTGTAAAGCCGGCAATACTTTGATCATCCCGATTCTCTTTTTAGTTCCTCAACAACTTTTTTCAGCTTCTCCTTATCCCTGCCGTGAACAATTACATGAGCTTTCTGCTTTGCAAGCTGCAAAGCGGTTAATTTTCCTATACCGTCTGTCGAACCGGTAATCAAAATTATCTTCTGATCGAGAGGCTTCATAAAAGGTCCTGAATATTTTATTTGGATTATTTATGATTTCGAAATATATGTTGAAGAACTATTAACTCGACGGATATAAGCCTCCATTAATGTTAATCGTCTGATTATTTATATAACCATTTTTTACGAGCATTACGGCAGCATCTGCGATCTCTTCCGCAGTTCCAAACCGGCCGACAGGTATTAAATCAGGTTTTATATTTCCCAATTCATAAAGCATATCTGTTTCAATTAATGCAGGAGTAATTGCATTAGCTGTAATCCCCTCTTTTCCCAAATTAGCGGCATAAAAATGCATCAAACCGATTTGCCCGGCTTTAGAAGCTGCATAATGGAGACCGACTGCTCCACCGATTTGTGCAGCTGTTGACGAGATCAGTACAATACGTCCCCATTTATTTTTTCGCATATAAGGTAAAACTTCCTGTGTTACCAGGAAGTTAGATTTTAGATTTACTTTTATGGTATTATCAAAATCATCTTCAGTAGTCTCTTCAATTTTCTTGCGAATTGCTAAGCCCGCATTATTTATAAGTATGCTTATATTTCCCAATTCTTTATTAATTATAGAAATCATTTTTTTGACTTCTTCAATCCGGGATATATCAGCCTGCACCGGAAGCGCTTTTACCCCTTTTTCAGTAATCAGCCTGCAAACTTCTCCTGCTTTTTCTTTCTGACGATGAAAATTAACAGCCACATTAATTCCTTCTTCAGCAAGAGCAAGTGCTATTGCTTTCCCTATGCCGCGGCTTCCACCAGTGACAAGAGCATTTTTACCTTTTACATCATTCGGTTCCATAATTTCAATTAATTTATGAAAAAGAATAATTATACCGCAAATATTTGATTTTAGCTATCTGTCCTGTACGAGCCGATTAAGCATCCAGTAAGGATAAGCTCTGGGAAGTATACCCGCATCGTCAAGCTTTTCGACTTCTTCGGGAGTCATTTCCCAGTCAGATGTTTTTATATTATCCGAGAGCTGTTTTTTATTTCTTGCTCCTATTATAACTGAAGAGACACCCGGTTTTCTGAGAAGATAATTAAGAGCAGCCTGCGGAATAGTGGCATTATGGTTTTTTGCAATCTTTTCAAGTTCATCAACAATATCAAATCCTTTCTCTTCATCAAACTGAAGAAATTGATTTTCAGGATCAGAACGTCTTGCATTACCCGGACGTTCCTTTCCCCTTCTATATTTCCCTGTTAAAAATCCTCCTGCGAGCGGGCTCCAGGGTAATATTCCCAAATTCTGATCAAGGCAAAGAGGAACAAGCTCATTTTCAAGATCACGGGCAACAAGTGAATAATATGCCTGAAGAGTAATAAACTTTTCAAGGTTCTGCTTTTCGGAAATTGCCAGGGCTTTCATCAGCTGCCAGCCGGTATGGTTTGAAGCTCCGATATATCTCACCTTTCCGTCTCTTACAAGATCATCCAGAGCTCTTAATGTTTCTTCCTGAGGTGTATAAGGATCAAAACTGTGCAATTGATAAAGATCAATATAATCCGTTCCCAATCTTTTTAAACTTGCATTGCAGCTTTCAATTATATGCCAGCGCGATAGACCGACATCATTTGGTCCTTTCCCTGTTCTGCCTCTGACTTTAGTTGCAAGAATAATATTTTTACGGTTATTTCCGAGAGCCTTACCTAAAATTGTTTCTGCTAAACCTTCAGAATAAACATCTGCAGTATCGAAAAAATTGACACCCCCATCCAATGCCAAACCGATTAATTCATTCGCCTCCTTCTGTTCTACTTCACCTATAGTTTTCCAGTACCCTTTACCGCCGAATGTCATTGCTCCAAAGCAAATCTCAGATACTTTTATACCGCTGTTTCCAAGGAATCTCATTTTCATACTTGATCTCCGTAATTTAACAAATTTCTTTATGCTCGCTTTATTACAATTTATTGCAAAAAGCCGCAAAATTAAATTCATTACTCAAATTACGACAAAAAATTCTTAATCATACTCAATTTTTAACACGATTAAGAGTAAGATCACGATTAAGATTAAGATTAAGATTACGATTAAGACCAATACGTAATAACAAAATTATTTCAAACCTATTTAATTCAAGATAAACTTACAAAACATCTTTGATACACCTCAAACCGTCATTTTAAAGGGAAATAGGGGAATAACCTTGATAATAGTGGATCAAGTTAAATTATAACGTATTCAAAACGCATTCAAAACGTTTTTAGAATATTGATGTTAAAGATTTGTAGAAGAATCGTCAGCAGAAGGACCATAAATAGAAGGCACTTTTCCTCCGGCAAGACGAACATACACAGATATCTGTCCGCGGTGGTGAATTTGATCAAAAAGCATCATCAGCATAAATTCATCTGCCGTAAACTTTGTTCCTGCAAATTCAACTGCATTGTTCAAATCCTTTTCCGGTAGTTTTTCCAATCTGGAAATAACATCACCCGTATGTTTTTTGAAGTCTGCAATAATTGTTTCCAAATCGGGTGAGTAATTTTGAAACAGATTCCTATCCAGCTTTTCACCGAACACATAAGATTCCATCAGGAACATCTCAAATACAAAGGTGGAGAGGATCTTCCGGGCGGTCTGTGAGCGTTCATGCGGGGTAAAATCGAGTTTATCTTTGGGGTATGCATTTAAGACTTTGAGAGTTGTAGCAAATTCCTTTTTAAATAACTTAACAATATTTTCTTTTGTAATCATAACTGCTCTCCAAAATAATTATTAGATAAAAAGAATTAAAAATTACTTTAATTAAAAATAAAATTAAAAAGATAAAGTTTATTTTTTAAGAAATCAGTGATTTAATATTATTCAGCGGAATGCAATCCAATCCTGTTCCCTTCTGAATCTTGAATCATTGCAAAATATCCGGCAATAATTTTAGTTTTTTTTCTAATTATTTTTCCTCCGGCTGCCTCGATTTTATCAATAACATCCTGAATTGAAGGAGCAGCATTCAAATAGACAACAATTCCTTTTCCCGAAGGTTCAGACCTGCTGTTTCTTACAAGCACACCTGAGACACGGCCCGAAGTTGCTCTCACTTCTGCTCCCGTAAAGGGGAAAAAAGTCAATTCTTCATCTGTTTCTTCCATAAACTTTGTTTCCATTTTCATATCAAGAATAGTTTCATAAAATTTTTTTGCGCGATTCATATCAATAACGGGAATCTCAAACCAGGTTATTGCATTTGTTTCTTCTATGATTTTTTGCATGATTTCCTCCATTTAGTTGTATAGGGATAACATTTTTTATAAAGATTTAAATACCGGTTATCGAAATTTAATATTTCATCTCATTCAAATTTTCCTCAATCATCTTCAGTGCTAAATTTATTTCATTTAAATGTGTTCTGAAACTTAAGACAGCACATCTGATCCAGAATTCACCATTTATTAATGTAGAAGAAAAAAAGGCTCTGCCGTCATCAAGCAGAGTATTCAGGAAATTTCTGTTAAATTTATCTTTATCTTTTGCAGGAAACCTGAATAAGATAACAGAAAGTTCGGGAGATGGACCGGTTTCAAAGCCAAGTTCTTTTATAGATTTATAAAAATATTCTGCCAGCAGGAGTTTTTCAAAAAGGTTAGCCCTGAAAACATTCAGCCCGTGCAGATGGAGGGGAAGCCATAACCGTAATCCACGGAAATGTTTTGATAATTCTATACCACAGTCAGAAGGGTTCAATTCATCCGGTTCCAGAGAATCCTGCATGTATGCTGCATTATGAATATTGGAGGCCATCAGCTTTTCTTTATTTTTAATTAAAACCATACCCGATCCGTAGGGAATAAAAAGACTTTTGTGAGGATCCATTACTAGAGAATCTGATCTCTCAATCCCTTTAAACTTTTCCTTCAATTGCTCTACAAGAATAAAAAACCCTCCGTAAGCAGCATCAACATGAAACCAAAGATTATTTTCGGCACAGATATCAGCAATACGGTCGAGCGGATCGATTGCACCTGTATCTGTAGTTCCTGCAGTTGCAACAACAAGAAACGGATTTAAGCCATCCTCTTTATCTTTTTTGATCGCTTTATTTAACTCTTCGGTATTCATTTGAAAGCGGGAATTCATCGGAATAATTCTCTTCACTGCTTCATGAATTCCTGTTATATGCAATGCTTTCTGAACAGAGTGATGAGCATGCTGTGTTAGATAAATTGAAGCTTTCTTTACATTGTCTGAATTTATTCCTGAAGAATCCCTGGCAACCTGAATAGCGGTTAAGTTTGCAACGGATCCGCCCGAAGTTAAATTGCCATGCGCACCAGCAGGATAACCGACAACCGAACAGAGCCATTTGATTAGTTGATTTTCAATTATAACTGCACCCGGGCTCGAATAAAAAATTCCCGCATAACGGTTAGCGGCAGCTGCGAGGAGATCGGCAACTGCACTTGACCAGATTCCGCCGCCGGGTATATATCCGAGATGGCATCCAGAAGCAGAATTTATTCCTGATTGATCAACCTCATCTTTTATTATATCCAGAATGAGTTCAAAAGGTTTTCCGTCATTTTCAATACTCATTTTTTTTAACCTGGTACAATCTTTTTTCCTATAAGCTTTTCTGCCGGGAAGGGATTCAATAAATTTATTTATATATTCGTTTGCCTGATGACTGATAATATTCCTGGCAGAATAGTTTAATTCTAATGTTCTCGAATGATTTTCAAGTTCTGTAATTCTGGTTAGTAAATTATTTTTCAGATCCAAAGCATTTATTTTATCATTCATTTCAATCCTCCTCCGCAACCATGTGAGTTGAAATTGCAAGACGGTTCCAGGTATTTGTTGTGGATATAATAAAGAGCAACTGCGCTATTTTTTCCCCGCCAAATAATTTCATGACATTATCAAATGTTTCATCTGATACACCCCCATCGTAAATATTTGTTACCTCTTCAGTAAACTTTAATACTGCGCGTTCTTCTTCACTAAAGAACGGTGTCTCCCGCCAGGCACACACGGAATATAACCTCTGCTCCGTCTCTCCCAATTTCCTGGCTTCCTTTGAATGAAAATTAACACAGTAACCGCATCCGTTTATCTGTGAAGTCCTTAGCTTAACCAGCTCTTTTAGTTTCGGATCAATATTGAAGCTATCAATATATGTGTCTGCATTCCCCATTGATTTATAAATGAGAGGTTCTGCATTTTTAAGATTTATCCGGCTTATCATATTATCTCCTGTTTGTTTTTAATTTTTAATTTTTTCAGATACTCATCTAAGCTCCAACTATACGAGGTACAAGATGCCAAAAGAAAATTAGCACCAGAATCAACAAATACACTATAATCCAATGGTGATTTTATTCCGAAAGAATACGACATAGCTGAAAAGAGTTCCTATATCCTGATATTTTTTTATTTCCATTTTTATAAAAGCTTTTTAATGTTTTTGACACCTGAAATATATATATTTGCTGGTATATGGTTATAGACCAGAATAAACAGGTTTGGTGTACCAGATGACTTCTTTAAAAGAGCTTATAGAGATAGATAGAAATTCTAAAGTTCCGGTATATCAGCAGATAATGAACTCAATAATTTTTAATACCCGGAAAGGTTATCTGCGAAGAGGATTAAAACTGCCGGGAACCCGTGAACTTGCAGCAATGTTGAAAATACACCGTAAGACTCTGCAGAATGCGCTTGACGAACTGGCTGCTCAAGGCTGGCTTGAGATCGTACCGAGAAAAGGGACATCCATAACTACATCCTTACCTGAAATAAACCCAGTAAAATTTTCATCATTCAAAGAGATTAAGCATTATCCGGCTAAAACATTATATCCAATCAATGAGAAAAATTATGTGGAATTTCCAACATCGGCTGAGCAGGGTTTAAAAGATTTGGTTATAGATGACGGATTACCCGATATAAGACTGGCGCCCCTGGATAATCTAACCGCAGAATACAGAAGCTTATCAAAATTAAATGCATTTAAAAAATATCTCGGCTACCGCGGACCTTTCGGTTCATCCTATCTGCTTAATGTACTTGCACCTTATCTATGCAACACCAGGGGTTTGAAAATTTCATCCGAAAATATTTTAATAACAAAAGGGGCTCAAATGGGGATATATTTAACCGCGAAGCTGCTTCTAAGTCCGGGAGATAATATTATAGTAGGGGAACCGGGTTATCTAATAGCAAATCTAACATTTAAACAATTAGGTGTGAAAATAAACAGAATACCCGTTGATGATTCAGGTATTAATGTTGATCTGATAGAATCCCTCTGCCAAAAGGAAAAGATAAAATTAATTTATATTATTCCTCATCATCACTATCCGACTACAGTAACATTAACACCGGAAAGAAGAATTAGACTCCTTGAAATGGCTGTCAGATACAAGTTTGCAATTATCGAAGATGATTATGATTATGACTTCCATTACCATAGTAGTCCGATTCTTCCTATTGCCAGCATTGATCATTACGGCAGTGTAATTTATATCGGAACTTTAACCAAAACCCTGGTCCCTTCCATACGGATTGGATTCATAATAGCACCGTCAAACTTCATTAATGCGGCAGCTAATATGAGGCGGGGGGTGGACTGGCAGGGGGACAGTATGATGGAAACTGCTATAGGCCAATTATATAAAAACGGAACTATTGAAAGACATATAAAAAAAGCAGTAAAATTATACCGCGAAAGAAGGGATAATTTCTGCAGGATATTATATGATAAATTAGGGGACAGAATATCCTTTAAAATTCCGGAAGGCGGTATGTCCGTTTGGGTTAATTTTATTAATTCAGATCTTAAGAAAATTTCGGAAAGGGCATCCCAGAATGGTTTAATAATTAGTGACGGAAAATTTTATAATACGGATGACATTAATTATAACTCTGCCCGTCTGGGATTTGCTTCTTTAAATTTAACTGAACAGGAAAAGGCAGTAAATATCTTAAAGGAGACGATTGAAGAAATTCAGGAAAAATCTATAAATATCAGTGCCGGAAATTAACATAATTGAATTATATGTGAATAATAATATTCTTTCTATTTTCTTCCCATAAAGACTCCTGCTAAACCGCCAATCCCCGCGCCTAAAACACTCCAGAGCGGATCGGGCACTTCCCTGCCCAAAGCCGCCAATAGAATTCCACCGACGATTAATGCCAAAGTTGCCAATCCAAGAAACACTACTGCTTTATCCAGAGTTTCAGGTTTCATATTGGCGATAATTACTTCCTGAACTTTTTGTGCCTGATCCGGAGTAAATCCGTGCCTTGCCAGGTCTTCTTTTACCTTTTGAACTTCTATCTGCATTTTTTCTCTTAGATTGAATTAATAATCATCTGATATTTAAGATATAAAAAGGGTATAATTATAAAGCTGCAAAATCTTTATTCGATCAAATAAATTTCCCGGAATCCTCCTTCAACAAGATCCATGTACCCCTGCATTATTTTTTCAACTTTAGGGTCTGAAGTACCTCCTCTAACCTCTTTGACAAAATCAGCAAGATTATCAACTTCGGATTCGAGAGCCACTGTCCAATATGTAGCGGCTATATCGGTCATAATTCTAAGACCTTTCATTCCCTGTTTTTCAAAAAAAGGAGCTGCCTGCTTAAATTTTTTTACGAGCTCTTTTGCCTTCCCCGGTTTCGTATGAAATACATCTCTAACCAAATACATGTTTTCCTCCGATTGATTATTAAGTTTGAGTATAGATCCAAATATAAATATGGAACATTGTTTTGAGTGTCAAAAAATTGAAAAGAAACTTAAGCAACTGAATTCAGAGAGTTCTATAAAGAATTAATGAATTTTAGCTAATGAAATAATTACAGTCAAGAAAAATCAGAAATTGAAAAAATCGTTATCAGATTTATCACAATATTCTTTTTTTATTTAGGATATAAGGGAAAGATTTTAGAAATTATTTGGTTTAAAATTGTTCTGATTATTCTAATTATCTTTAATTAATGACACAATCACTTTCGGGACAGAAACATAATTAAGGCAATAAAAGAAACCGCAAATAAATTAAACAACACTCCGGCAGTCTGCAGAAAGTACTACATACATCCTGATATTCTTCAGGCTTATCGTAACGGTTATCTTTTAAAGCATTTAAAAAATCTTCTTCAAAGAGAAAAAGAAAATACGGGCTTGATAAGTCTGAAACAGCCGTGTTTAATACTTTTAAAAAATATTCAAGAAAAAGTAACTGACCTGAGATCACAATTTTATTGTTTTAAATCTCACCTTAATTGGAAATCCGGATTAAATTATTTTTAATCACAAACTGTAAACAGAAATCTATTATATATGTATAGTCTTTATATAAAAGAAAGGAGGTAAAATCCGAAATTAAGAAGGAGAAGCAGTATCTACAGAAACGGATCTATATGAAAAAGGAATATTTATGAAAGCAAAAAAAATAAACAAAGGTTTTTCAAAGATTAAAAAAGCCGCCGGTTACATTTCAACATTTGCCACGATCGGGTGCTGTTAACAAGATTTATAATGAAGCGGAAAAAGAAAGAGAGCACTTAAATACTACAGAACAGATCACAATAAACTCTGGGAATAATGCGAAATAATAAGCGACCTATAAATAAAAAATCGTAAATAAATAAAATTATCAGGGAGTTAATTATTTTTATTTATGCCGTACTTAATCCATTCATATGCCCATTCCCGGTCCCGAATTTCAAAATATTTTACTTCTGCGGGGGTAATTAATTTATAGAACTGAACCATAATATCTTCAATAAATTTATCACCTACAAAAGCCACGCGGGAAAATTTATCCTTACTCTTCAAGCTGAAGCTAAGATCTTCAAAGAAAGTGTTCAATTCCCATCCTTTAAAATCCACCATTTCATAAAACCATTTAAGATTTCCGTACTGGTTAAATTTTTTAATTAATTCTTCTTTTAAAACATCGAAATCCTGTTTCGTAATCTTACCGGTTACACGGGTAGCAACTATATCAAGTTTATTAAAATCTAAAAATTCTATCATTTATTAATAAAGATTTTATTTATAGAACAACTATTTAAAAATAAGATTTATATCACTGTATGCATGTGATAGTTATATTTAAGCGTGCTTGCATCACTGAATTTCTTTATAAAATTAGGTTAATTATTAAAGAGAAAATAAAGAAGGGTTTAGATATGAATAAAGTATATGTAACTCCACATGTGAACGACTGGGCAGTGAAGCAGGAAGGTCAGGACTCGATTATTTCGGTTCATAACACAAAGGAGGAGGCAATTGAAGCTGCAAAAGAAATAGCAATCGGAAGAGAAGCAGAATTATTAAATATTAAAAAAAGACGGAACTATTGATAACCTGGGATTATACCCTACGGATCCATTTCCGTCAAAAGATAAAGTCCTGACTATAAGAATGAAGGGGATGAAGGAATATAGCAGAATGGTTCTTATTAATAATCCGGCAGAATGAGTTGAGTTATTTTATCGTTAAAAGCTGTATCATTATTATTAATAATCATTAAAACCCTGCTTCATTTTAAATATTATACTAAAGCTGTAAAGGAAGCATTAAGTCTTTTAGATTTTTTATTCAATTTCAATATCATATTTATCTAAAAGGCCGGCAATTCCCGATAATGAAAATTTTGCTTTTTTAATTTTATTTATTTCGGGATCTATTGAGAAATTAAATGAGGTGCTGAAATCTGCTTTCTCAAGTATTGTGTTGATAAAAATTGTTCTTGTCAAGTCGCAATTTGAAATGATGGAACTCGTCAGATCAGCTTCGGTGAAATCTACTTCCACCAATTGAGAATTTTCGAAATTTACCTTCCTTAGCTTTTTTCTAAAAAAGGAAGAATGATTTAATATGCAATTTTCAAATTTAAACCATAGTCCGAAATCATTGCAATTTTCAAAATGTATACCAAGTAATTTACAATCGGCAAATTGCACTCCGTTAAAAGTTGTCCCTGTAACTTTAACCATGCTGAGATCGCATGTGGTAAATTTACAGTCTACAAATAATATTTCGGAAATATCGGAGTTATAAAAGCTGCAATTAGTAAATTCACATTTTTCATACTCCCCTTTTTTGAGATTATTTTTTTCATAATTTATTTTATCAAACTTCTTTTCAAAATAAAAGCTTACCATGAGGTTTTAATAAATATTCTTCAATTATTTTTTTCAAAATAAAATTTAGTTATTTTTTTACAAATTATTTCAATTTAATTAAAAATGGATTGGAGTAAGACATTTTAAAAAGTGCGGAAAAGTTATCCTTACATTCTCTTTAATAAATTAAATTTAAAAAGTTTAACTTTGCGCTCCTTTGAAATTTTCATCTTAACCGGTATTGAAAGACATAATTTTCTAATGCGTGTCCGTCTTGATAAGATATAGTTTTACACGCAGCTTGAAGTATGTATCCAGTTATATAATTGATGACCCGGAATATAGTTAAATCCAAAATTAATTTGGAATGATCAATTTTGTACCCGGAATGGGGTCAGTTTTATACCTTAATTTAGAGCTCTAAGCTTTTATAAATTTGTCAGCCGGAGCAGCACAAACCGAGCAACTATTATCCGGTTTTTCAGATAAGATATTACCGCAATACGGACAGAAGAACAATTCACTATTTGTTAAATCCTTCCCTTCGTTAAGAGCTGCTAAAGCTGAAAAATAAAGCTTTGAATGAGCCTCTTTACTCTTGATATTATTTTCAATTATGAATTTCGCTTTATGATTATCAGTAACGGCTTGCTTCAGCATTGAGGGATATATTGTCCCGTTTTCCTTTCTCTCTTTTGCAATGGTGGTATTTAAGTTTTCCAATGTAGACCCTACCCCGTTTAATGCGAGCAAATTTCCTTGTGCGTGGATTCTTTCAACTTCAGAAGTTAGTTTAAATAGCCGTGCAATATTCGGGTATCCATCCTTCCGGGCTTTTTTAGCAAATGCACGGTATCTTTGACTTGCCTGGCTCTCATTTGCAAATGCAATTTTTAGGTTTTCTTCCGTTTTCGACATATTTTCATTCCTTTGTTTTTAAAGAAATTTTAATTTAAAATATTCATAAATATTTCGATTCAAGGTTAAGATTCAATTAAAAATTTCTTTAACTTAGTTATATTTAGGCTTCAATCCTATCCTTCAAAAGGATGAAAAGTGGATTAATTCTCTGAACAAAATATTCTCTTTTAGATACGGGATAAGATCTAAAGCTGTTTCTTCAAATTGGGATATTAGTCAATATTTATTGCGAAAGAAAAGTTAATTATTATTAATTACATTAATAAATTTCAATTCTTATAATAAACTGCTTTAATGATTATCACCAATTCATCGGAATTAAACCAATAAAATGAAAAAAATCTCAATATTAGTTATAGAAGATAATCGACTTTTGCGCGAAGGTATTATCTGCTATGATAGGGGAGCAAAAGGATCTAAAAGTAACAGCTGCTTTTGGGGATTGTGCAAAAGCATTGCAGTCTATCCGCAAATTGGCACCTAATATAGTCCTTCTCGATCTCGGTCTGCGAAATCAAAATAGCCTGCAGCTAGTAAGAGCATTGAAAAAAGAATTTCAAAAAATAAAAGTTATAGTAATGGATCTTATTCCTCTGCAGGAAGATGTATTGGTATTTATTCAGGCAGGTGTTTCAGGGTTTATTCTTAAAGATGCAACGGTCTCTGATTTTCTTAGAACTATTAGATCGGTTGCAGTAGGATCTAAAATTTTACCTCCGCGTTTAACTGGAATCGCTATTTTCCCAGATTGTTGATAAAGCAGTAACCGAATCAAATCCTTCCAAAATAATTGGTTCCGTAAAAATGACGAAACGGGAAAGGCAAGTGATTGATTTGGTTGCTGATGGTTTTACTAATAAAGAAATTGCACAAAAGCTTCATCTCTCAACATATACTATAAAGAGTCATATCCATAACATACTTGAAAAACTTGCAATGCATACGAGAGTGCAGATTGCAAAATATGCGCATACTTCCAACAGTTATAATGCATTGATAGGCTCAATTTCATTCTTTGGATAAAGATGAGAATTGACAATTTTCTATTCTCTTTATTAAGCTGCTTATAACTCTTCCGTTGTATTAAAACTGCCATAACTCTCAAGTATCATTCAAAAGGATTAATCCTTTTTCATCCATTAGAACCATTTTAATTTGAATACATTATCCATACCTTATTGACCGGTAAAACTGTTCGATGACATTAAGATTAACTTTTAGGCAATTCCATTTCCGGATTATTGTATTAATTAAATCGAAAGTAAAAACAGGTGCTGAATATGAGCCGGAAACTTAGAGTCGGAATAATAGATCTTGTATCTAAAAAACCAAATAAAAAATTATTTGCACGTATAATGAATGCAAACTTTGCAAGCATTATGCCTCAAGTTGTAGGAGTATGGTGTGAAGAAGAAGGTCATGATGTTACATATATTTGTTATACAGGTAAAGAAGATCTTATTAAATGAACTGCCGCAAAATGCAGATATAATATTTATTGGTGCATTTACTGAAGCTGCACAAACTGCATATGCTTTAAGTAATTTATTACGATCTCGAGGTGCAGTTACTGTATTAGGAGGACCGCATGCACGCTGTTACCCGGAGGATGCTATAAATTATTTTGATTATGTTGTTGGGTTTACCGATAAAAATATTATTCAGTGAAATTTTATATGACTGTTCGCCGCACCGCCCGACAGGTCTGTATCTTACTGCCAAAACGCAGCCTTTATCACTTCCGGGTGTTAAGGAACGATGGAAATTTATTGAACCAACACTTAAGAAAGCTCCGTTAATAAAAATGGTTCCAATGCTTGGAAGTCTAGGATGCCCTTACACATGCAGTTTTTGTATTGATTCAACAGTAGCTTATCAGCCGTTAGACTTTGATATTATGAAGGAAGATTTATCATTTCTTCTTACTAAATTTAAACGGCCTCTTGTTGGATGGCATGATCCGAATTTTGGAATTCGGTTTAATGAATATATGGATGCAATTGAAGAAGTCGTACCTGAAAACAGTATAGATTTTATTGCGGAAAGCAGTTTGTCGTTATTATCCGAACCGCATGTAAAACGGCTTAAACGAAACGGATTCGGGGCAATGCTGCCCGGAATAGAATCCTGGTTTGATCTTGGAAATAAATCAAAAACAGGAAGCATGACCGGAATGGATAAAGTTAAGCATATTGCAGAACAGATCAATATGATTTTAAGATATATTCCTTATGTTCAAACTAATTTTGTTTTGGGACTTGATGCTGATAAAGGCGAAGAACCGTTTGAACTTACAAAAAAATTTGTGGATATGACACCGGGTGCATTTCCGGGTTATTCACTATTATCCGCATTTGGAC
The DNA here is from genome assembly GCA_963782475.1 of uncultured Bacteroidota bacterium. Taxonomy (GTDB): domain Bacteria; phylum Bacteroidota; class Ignavibacteria; order Ignavibacteriales; family Ignavibacteriaceae; genus CAVQBP01. Next base: position 221,904 of record CAWAJW010000015.1, on the reverse strand, counting down.
AGAGCAGCGCCGCTTAATTTGGAATATCAGAAACTAAACCGGGTAATTCCTTTTCCGTTTCATTTTCTTGATAATAATCATGCAATGAATGTTAAACCGAAAAATTATTCATGGACCGAATTTTATTCACATATTATCGATCTCGGTGAACATACATTTTCGTGGAATGCAATTATGAAACGGATGATAGCTACAAAAGCATTTATTCCGCGATGGATGAATGTTGTTCGAGCTATTTCCGAAGAAGGTTTCGGAAGAGTTGCTTATAATAAAAAAATATTAATGAATCTCAATTCCGATATTAAATTCCGCAATTATTTTGAACAGGAAACAACTGAGCTTCCGCAATTCTATAACGATATTATAAAAAATGAACTCGGTCCTCTTTGGCACTGGCTTCCGGAAGGAGCTATATTCCACGATCAAAATTCATATCTAAAAACTATGACGGAACGAATTGCCGTATAAATGAAAATTTTAAAACAATTTTAAAGAGATTTAAGATGAATATTCTTCTGGTATATCCCAAATATCCTGATACATTCTGGAGCTTTAAACATGCTCTAAAATTCATTTCAAAAAAAGCAAGCTTTCCCCCGCTGGGACTTTTAACAGTTGCAGCCATGCTGCCGGAAAAATGGAATAAAAAGCTGATTGATATGAATGCAGCCAAGTTGAGTGATAAAGATATTTTGTGAATCAGGAAAAGGAATTTTATTATGATCAATGAAAATAAGACCGGTTCAAAATTTGAAGTTATTAGATCTTTAGGGGATTTTGTAGAAGAAAACATCCCCGCATTGTTAAAGCCGATAGAGGAAAGCTGGCAGCCGAGTGATTTTCTGCCCAGTATGCAAAGCGAAGATTGGAAAGATAAGATAAATGAAATAAGAGAAAGAGCAAAAGAAATAAATGATGAACTGCTCGTTGTTCTGGTTGGGGACATGGTTACAGAGGAAGCCCTGCCATCATACCAAACCTGGTTAAATAAATTAGAAGGAATAACGGATGAAACAGGAACCGATTATTGCGGCTGGGCAAAATGGAGCAGGGGATGGACAGCTGAAGAAAACCGTCATGGAGATCTTTTAAATAAATATTTATTTCTCTCGGGAAGAGTAGACATGAAGGCTGTTGAAGTAACCATCCATCATTTAATTAATAACGGATTTAATCCCAAGACGGGCAATGATCCCTATTTAGGCTTTATTTATACTTCATTCCAGGAACGGGCGACAAAGATTTCACATTCCAATGTAGGAAGGCTCGCTCAAAAATCGGGTGAAGCTCTGCTTCATAAAATATGCGGTATTATTGCAGGTGATGAAGCGAGACATGAAAAAGCATATAAATTATTTATGGCAAAAATTTTCGAAGCTGATCCAATGCAGGCTGTTATATCTTTTGCCCAAATGATGAAATCAAAAGTAACTATGCCCGCAACCTTAATGAGCGACGGCAAAGATAAAAATTTATTTACGAAATTTTCAAATATTGCACAGCGTATTGAAATATACACAATCAAGGATTATGCAGATATTATAAAAAACCTTATTGAGCGGTGGAATATCTCCACAATTAAAGGTCTGTCAGGCGCTGCAGCAAAAGCACAGGATTATCTTTGTTCATTATCTGAAAGATATACTGCGGTTTCAAACAGGCTGTCTCTTATCACACAGCCGGAAAGTTTCAGCTGGATAAATGACCGGAAGGCTTGACTTTATTAATAACTTAATGCTTATAAAACATGGTACTGTTACGAACTTACACAATATAAATTATTTTATGAATGTAAAGGATTTATTTTCATCCCTTTGCGCTATTGAATCATCTTTTTTTAGCTGCGCTTATTTTTCATGAAAAAGATAAAATTGTTATTACTCGAGGATAACAGGCTTCTTCGCGACGGAATTATTACTCTGCTTAAAAAGCAGAAGGATATCGATATTATCGCTGCCTCGGGAAGAAGCACTAAGACCATTAACAAAATCCGGCAGATAAAGCCTGATTTAATTCTTCTTGATTTAGGATTGCATAACCGCAATAGCCTATTAGTAGTAGAGTATGTGAAAAAAGATTTTCCAAATGCAAAAGTGATTGTAATGGATATTTCACCTATACCCGGAGATATAAACTTATTCGTAAATGCCGGTGTATCCGGATTTATTTTAAAAGATGCTACTCTTAATGAACTTCTTGAAACTATCCATGCAGTTTCCGAAGGTACAAATGTGGTTCCGCCTAATTTAGCAGAATCTCTCTTCTCTCAGATAGTTGAACATGCTCTTAAAGGAGATAAAATAAAATTAAAAGATGCTGTCCGAATGACAAAACGGGAGCGGGAAATTATCGGATTAATCGCCAACGGTATAAGCAATAAAGAAATAGCACTTAAGCTTCATGTTTCAACATTTACCGTTAAAAGCCATATTCATAATATAATGGAGAAGCTGACCCTGCATACGCGCCTGGAAGTCGCAAACTATTCTTACTCGGCAGGAACTATGAAAAAAATTATAAAAGACATTTCCACAACTAATTGAATTATAAAATTACTAAAGGATAAAATAATATGAGTAAAAGTCATGATAGTAAGAAAAGCTCTAAAAAAGAAGCTGTTAAAACATTAAAGGAAAAAAAGGCTGCTAAAAGAGATAAGAAAAACCAGAAGAAAAATCAGGGATTTCTGGAACGGTAACAATCATAAAAGGGATGATGGAATGCCGGTTTTCCCCTCGGCTTTTTAAATAATAGACTCTGAAAGAAAACCGGATTATCCCAGATAAACCATTAATTTATTTATTTCTCTTGAGCTTCTCAATTTTTTCAAAGCTTTTTCTTTTATTTGTCTTATCCTTTCCCTGGTCAGATTGAAATTTTCACCTATTTCTTCAAGAGTTGATTTGTTTTCTTTACCAATACCAAAGATCATCATTAGAACTTTTGCTTCCCGATCGGTAAGGATATTCAGCATAAATTCTATCTCCTTGGAAAGCGATTCTTTTGTTAAGTTCTCATCAGGAGAAGGTTGATTTTTATCAGGAAGGATATCAAGCGCACTTTTTTTAAAATTATCATCACTCCTAAGAGGCGCATCTATTGAAAAATCTGCTCCCGAAACTTTAAGCGCATTACTTATAGATGCAATTGATAAACCGAGAATTTCTGCAAGCTCTTCGTTTGTAGGTTTTCTATCATATTCATGTTCAAAATTTTTTGATGCTCTATGTATCTTGGTCAGATTCCCTACTATATTCAGGGGAAGATGGACGATTCGTGAATTATTAATTATTGCCTGGGTAATGCTTTGTCTTATCCACCAAACTGCATATGATATGAATTTAAAACCCCTTGTAACATCGAAACTTTGCGTTGCTCTTATCAATCCAAGGTTGCCTTCATTTATTAAATCCAGCAGAGAAAGACCCTGGTTCTGATATTGCTTTGCAACAGATATTACAAATCGCAAATTAGCTTTTACCAATTTATTCCTTGCACTCTCATCCCCGTTTGCAACTTTTACGGCAAGATTCAATTCTTCTTCTGTAGTCAATAAATCAATTTTTCCTATTTCAGTGAAATATTGATCAAGTGATTTCCCCTCCCGCATTGTGAACTGTTTTGTTATTTTCAATTGGTCTTCCGGTTTTAAGATATTTTATATTTAATAACGGCTTAATGCTTATTAAATAGATACTGCAATACAATATACATGAAATAAATGAGGGAATGAAACGCTATGATAATTGAAGAAGCTTTCTAAAGAGGAGATTTTTAAAAAATAATTATTATTTCTTCAGCGGAATGATTTAATGTTAAATTCTAAAATGGATTTATACATCTTTTATATGTAACTGATGTTAGTTTTCCGATAAAATAAATAAAGCCCTGATTGTACCATCAGGGCTTGAATATTCTGTCACCATCTGCCGCCGCCGTTGCGGCTATTATTAGAACTTTTGAAATTCCTGTCACCTCTGCCCCTGGATGAACCGTCGGTAGTTCTCGGGCGGGCTTCATTTACTATAATATTCTTTCCTTTAAACTCTTTTGAGTTCAATTCTGTTATTGAAGCTTTAGCTTTTTCATTGTTGGATAATTCAATAAAAGCAAAACCTTTTGATGTACCAGTGTACATATCTTTTATAACTTTAACACTGGTAATATTTCCGTATTCGGAAAATAAATCTTTTAAATCTTCATCGGTAACTCCCGCTGCAAGATTTCCTACGTAAATGTTCATACATTTTTCCTTTGTTTGTTTTGTTTTTCCGGAATACTTAATTGAATTATTCTAAAGAAGTAGACTGGAAGTAATTATGTTTGATTTAAAAATTGAAGAAATATTAAAAAGGGGAACGTACTTTATCAAGAAGTCCGTTAAAAAGAGTTACTTATTAATTGAATTGTTCGGCTTTTTTTATTTTTTCTTTTATCTTCAGTATAAATATTAGTTTTAGTTGATTTAATGTAACCATAATATTCAACTATTCCAAATATAGAAATAATGGAGGGAAATAAAATGTGTTGTATACAATTAGTTTTTACATAATAGGCGCAGATCTAATTATCATCAACATTTTCTAATTTTTTTTCACCTTAATAAGCTAATAAGGTTAATGTTTACAGCATCTTTATCTTTTACTAAGGTCATCAGAATCCGGCAGATTCTCCTGAGTCTGACCATCTTCCGGACTCTAGTGTTTAAAGTCATTTGATAAGGTTTTTCCCCTCTCTTTTTCTTCTAAATCAGTATTTACTAGTGTTCTGTAACTAACATTTCTATACATTTGACTTGGCTGTCATGTATTGATATTTATTTGAGTAGACAAGGATTATGTTAACGACAAATAAATTATTTACTCAGCTAATGATGGAAAAACTTTTTTTATTTTTTACCCAAAAAATCCAGCAGTGAATTAATAAATACCAAAGGATGAGGCGGGCAGCCGGGGACATAAAGATCTACTTTTACATTTTCTAAAAAGGAACGGTTGAGAGAATTTGATTCCAAAAATATACCGCCGCTGATTGTACATGCGCCAAAAGCAATTACTATTTTTGGATCGCTTACACTTTCGAATGCATCCCGGAGCGCTGGCGCCATATTTCTTGAAACCGGTCCTGTAATAACAATTCCATCAGCATGCCTAGGTGAAGCAACAAAATCGATCCCAAATCTCCCCATATCAAAATTCACATTGCTGCAGGCATTTAATTCCATTTCACAGCCGTTACAGCCGGCAGCAGAAACTTGTCTTAATTTTAGTGAATGCCCGAATATTCTATGGATCTCCTCTCTTGCTTCAATAGCTTCGCTTTTATATTCTTTGTAGTTCCCGCCCGATTTAACTATTAAATGATCTCTATTTGTACTCGCTAATTTATAATCATTTGTAAATTTGATTGCCCCGTTTGAAATTTTTTCACATTCACCGCAGAAGATGCATTTACCGAGATCAATAGAAAGAGGATTTTCAAGAATTGCATCTGTCGGGCAAATATCGATAATATTTTTAGCATCATGGATAATTGATTCATCAATAACCGGGAAACCCCGGTGAGAATCAACCGGCTTGGCTTTTCTTAAATCGTTAATTACCGGGAAGCCGTGTTTTATTCTTAATTTAATTAAATCCAGCATTTTTATTAAAATTAATTTAAAGATCGAATCCGCAATATGAAAGATTAAAGCTCTTGTTGCATAAAGGAAAATCGGAAATACCTTCATTACGAACTGCAAGAGCTAATCCGAACCAATTATTAAAGGACGGATCCTTTATTTTTATAAGCTTGATTTTTCCCATCTCATCAGTTATTAGTGAATGTGAAATTTCTCCCCGCCATCCTTCCGTCATTGAAACCACAAAGCTGTTTGGATTAAGCGGTGCAGCTTTTTTACTGAAATCACCTTCCGGCAGGTTCTGAATCAGTTCATTAATAATTTGAATTGATTGCTGAATTTCTATGAAACGGATATAAGCTCTGCTGAATACATCCCCTGAATCCAGAGTTAATTTGTGAAAAGGAAAATATTCGTAAGCTTCAAAAGGATGATCAGAACGGACATCAACCGGAAGCCCGCTTGCCCTTGCAGCCGGGCCTACCATGCCAATATCGGATGCACTATTTTTTTGAACCACGCCGGTTTTTTCAAACCGCTCCATCACGGAAGCGGAAGAAAACAAAATTTCCGAAGCAAGAGCAGCGTCATCATTAAGCCGATTAACGAGTGATAGAATTTCATCTTTTAATTGAGAGGTTAAATCAAAATTAATACCACCGTAAGAAAATTGTCCTCTTCCAAATCTATTTCCGCAGATTGACATTGTTGAATTAATTATTTTTGTCCTAAGAGCACCGAATGTTGAATTCCCTGTCAGGTAAGCTACATCATTTGACAGCGCAGCTAAATCTCCAAGATGATTTGCAATCCTTTCCATTTCAAGCATTGCAGATCTGATATATTTGGTTCTCCGGGAGACATTAATTTCCGAAAGTGATTCAACGGCCCTGACAAAAGTGCCTGCATGCCCGATTACCGTATCACCGGCAATTGATTCAGCAAGCTTTATCATATAAATAGGATTGTTGGCTTTAGCAACAAATAAATTTTCAACATCGCGATGCTGAAATCCCAGCTCAATTTCAAGATGATATACTTTTTCGCCGTGACAGGAAAATCTAAAATGTCCCGGTTCAATAACTCCTGCATGAATGGGACCGACTCCGACTTCATGAACTTCCTCCCCTTCCATTGAAAAAAATTCATACTTCTTTTCTTCACTATTAATTCCGGCAATCCCCTTTCTTACAGGTTTAAGCCATGGATGCCCATCAGGTTTAATTCCGAATTCTTCATAAAATTCTCTTTCGAACAAATGGGCGGAAGGAATTTCAGATGTTATAGATCTGTAGTTTTTTTCATTCTTAAATTCAGATGAAGTCAAATATATTTTAGAAAAGCTGTCGTCTGCAAGGATAACATATAGCAAAATATTATTTGATCCTTTGCTTCCGAAGAATTGAACCAGCCTGTTCCCACTTTTAATTTTTTCAACAATCTGCGACATTAAATTATCAATTCCTAATACCGGGATTTCGTTTAGAGAAACCGGCTGAAGGTTTTTTATTTCAATCCAATTCAATTCCGCCTCATTATCATTTAAGAAATCCTGCTGCATCATTAAGCAATGCTAAAACACGGGCAGGCAGATTTATTCCGAGAACAAATAAAATAATCACTAAAATAATCTGCGGAGTATAAGCAAAGAAAGAGAGCCTCTTATTTTTTATCTCATTTAATTTGTCTTCTCCGAAAACCATATTGAAAACTGCTGTACACATGCCGTACGAAACAATAATTAAGAATAAAAAAAATAATACAGCAAGCCAGCCCATTCCTTTAATCCAAAAAGCTTTTATAATAAAAAATTTACTTATAAAAACCGGAGAGGGGGGAATTCCGATAATTAAAAAAACAGATATGATCCAGAGCCAGCCTGTAATTGAATCTTTTTTTAGAATTCCTTTTACTTCTTCGATTTTTTTACTCTTAAATAAATTAAGAATATTGCCGGAAGTTAAGAATAAAGATGTCTTTGATATTGAATGTGAAAGTGTATGCAGCATAGCAGCAAAGATTCCTACGGGACCCATAGTAATTCCGATAAATAATATCCCCATATTTTCAATTGATGAATATGCAAGCATACGTTTATAATTTTTTAGCCGCAGCATAAAGACTGCACTAATCATTATCGACAGAAAGCCGGTTAATAAGAAGAAGAAATTTGAGAAGCTCTCCAATTTTGCCCGGATGAATATTTCCTGGTAACGGAGTAAGCCTAAAAATGCCGAATTAAGCAGAGTTCCTGAGAGCAGCGCCGAAACAGGTGAAGGAGCTTCGGAATGTGCATCCGGAAGCCAGGCATGTAAAGGAGCAACTCCAATCTTTGTACCTAAACCAATAAAAATAAATGCGAAGGATACTTTTAGCCATAACGGGTTTATTCTTGCTGCATTTGCATAAAGATCTTTAAAGAATAAAGAATCAAAGCTTCTGCTGCCTATTGAAAGAATAATAATGCCGACAAACGCTAATGCAATTCCGATTGAACAGATGTAAACATATTTCCAAGTTGCTTCAAGCGATGATTTTTTCCGTTCAAAATAAATAAGAAGTGCGCTTGTTAATGTAGTAGCTTCAACAAAAACCCAAAGCAGTGCCAGATGAGTTGCAAGAATTACTCCGGTCATTGCGGCAACAAAAAATAAAATTTCGGCAACATAAACAGCTTCTTTATCGGGAGATAATTGATGTTCTTCGAAGTAAAACAAACTATAAAAGGAAACGGCAATAAAAACCAGGGTCATCACCGAGAAGAAAAATAATCCGATATTATCAAAGCTGAAATACTCAAGAAGCCAATCCGGAAGCCAATACCAATCGATTTTAAACCAAACTGCAAAAACAACAGCTGCATAAATAAATGAAGTGCCCAGCAAAGCAATACGGTTAAAAATTTTATTTTTTACTGTTATAGTAAATAAGCCGATTACAACCGGGATAATAAGAACAATAGTAATCATACTTAATCCTTCAACTCGGTAAGTATATCAATATGATTCCCGTCGTACATTTCCTGAATTTTATTAAAGAAAATGATGAACAAATAGATCCCGACAAATAAGTCAAGCAGAACACCTATATTTACCAGCATAGGCATTTCGTTAGCAACAGAAAGAGAAAGAAGAAAAATTCCGTTTTCAAGCATCATATAGCATAATATATGGGTTATAATTTTTTTACGGTTAATAATTAAGAATAAACTTGCAACAATAATTACAATAGAAACGCCAAAGTAGAGGGGCTTGATTTCACTCCCGGTTTTTGCTCCCCAAAAAGCAGCAACAAACCCGAATATGAAAATGGCACTTGCAATCAATAGTGAATAGAATTGCGAAATATACGGTTCAACTTCCCTGTTAATTTCATTCTTTCTTATTACAGTAAGTAAAAAAAACGGGATAGCTATAGATTTAATTAAAAGAGTTTCTATGCTTAGGAAAGCTACATTAATCCAGCTTAGCTGTTTAATATCCCAAATAACCAGTAAAAAGAGAAGCAAACCCTGCAATGATAAGGTCTTAACATATGCTTCTAATCTGCTCACTGCAAAAATATACAGCATGGTTGTACCAAGAAGTATAATTAAAACATCGGTCACTAAAATCCTCCGAATAAAAAGAACGCAATTACAGCAAAAGCAGTTAATGAGAGAGCAGTCATAATAAAAATAAATTGAGGGACATGTGAAATTCTGGAACGTGCAATTAATGATTCAGCAAAACCGACCGCTGAAAAAATTATCGTGATAATTAATAGGAAAAAGAGCCATGCAGCAAACAGGCTGAGTGAAGCAGGTATTAATAAATTTGCAATCAGCATTGATATGATAACCATTTTTAATGCAGAGGAATAAAGAATAAATGCCAGATCAGGTCCGGAATAATCCAGAATCATTACTTCATGGATCATTGTAAGCTCTAAATGAGTATTCGGATCATCTACAGGGATACGGCTTCCTTCAGTAAGAAGCATAATGAATAAAGAAACGACAAATAATATTTTTATGAGTATTGTATAACCTGCAGCCGCATTTAAAATATTAAAAATTGATTGAAAAGATAATTGGTGCGTAATCAGAGATAACGAACCAACTATAATGAAGAATGCAGGCTCAACAATAGAAGAGAAAGTAACCTCCCTGCTTGCACCCATCCCTTCAAAGCTGCTCCCCGTATCCAATGCTGCAATTACAGTCATGAATTTTCCGAGTCCCAGTATATAAGCAAATAAAACAAAATCTCCCGGAAAATTAATTACCGAGCCTAAAAAAGGGACCGGTATTATTAATAAAGCTAAAAAGACTGATGCGATATTGACAGAAGGTGAAATTAAAAATACAAATGAAGTAGTTTTGCTTATTACTTCCCCTTTTTTGATCAGCTTAAAGAAATCATAATAGCTCTGCAAGAGAGACGGACCCTTTCTTCCACCCCAAAGGGCTTTAATTCTATTAATTATCCCGGTAAAAAAGAAAGGAGAAGAAGCTAACAATATAAACATTAATAATTTCAGCATTACTCAATTCCCAGTATCCAGATTAAAAGGATGATTAAAAAAATTAATCCGTAGAGAATATACTGCTGCATTCTTCCGCTTTGTACCCATGAAAACAAATTCATAAATTTATTTATAAAACGGATAGAAGGCTGAATCAAATACCTTTCTGAAAAATCCTGTGCATTACTCTCCAATGAGGCTGCTTTTGGAAATAATAACTGTTCACTTTTAATTTGAACTTTCTGCGGAATTAGTTCGGCAACTAATTGTAAAAAAGGATGTGCAAATGAACTGCCTGTATATTGGAGACGGCTGCTTTCACCCTGATAACCGCAATCCCATGTTTTAAAAATTCTCACTTCTTTTTTTCTTAAGAGTAAAGTTCTTAAGGAATAAAATAAAAGAAACATTATTACAAATATGGTCAGGGAAATGGAAATCGCCCCAAATATTGATATTGTATCGATCGGAAAAACAAAAATTTTAACTGGGATAAACTGACTGACAGGGTGAACTAATATATTTATAAAAAAAAGGGGAAACATTCCGATTAAAAATATTGCAATGGTTAGGATGCTCATAGGTAAAAGAAGTGCAGTTTCTTTTTCATTTGGTGAAGACTTAAAATCGGAACGTGGAGATCCGAGAAAGCAGATGCCGTATACTTTTGTAAAGCAGAGGAAAGCCATAGCACCAATAAAAGCTAAGCCGCTAATCCCAAGTAAAGCTGCAATGTTCATATTAAGAACATTAACAGAAAAGCTTTTTGCCATACCCAGGTAGATTATAAATTCACTTATAAATCCATTAAATATCGGTAAACCTGTAATTGCCAGTGATGCGATTAAAAACATTATGGAAGTCAGCGGAAGATATTTTCCAAGTCCTCCAAGCTTGTCTATGCTTCTGGTATGAGTCTGGGTATAAATTATTCCGGTTCCGTAAAATAAAACACTTTTAAAAGTAAAATGATTTATTGTATGCAGAAATGCACCAAGGAATCCAAAAGCGGCAATCAGGTTATTTCCGTAAGCAAGACCAAGCATTCCCAGTCCGATACCCATTCCAATTATTCCAATATTTTCTATACTGTGAAAAGCAAGTAATTTTTTTAAATCATGTTGTGCAATTGCATTCATAACCCCGAAGATACCTGTAGCAACCGACAGGATAAAAACACCATAAGCTAATTTAAAATCTGGTATTCCTACAAACAGAAGCATCCTTAAAATTCCATAGATTCCCGTTTTAATCATAACACCGGACATCAATGCCGACACTCCCGTAGGCGCAGCAGGATGCGCACGGGGCAGCCATGTATGCATTGGAACAAACCCTGCTTTCATTCCAAACCCAATAAAAAAAAGTATGAACAATAAAATTCCTTTACTGCCCGTACTATGAAAAGCAGAAGAAAATGATTTAAAATCCAATGAGCCCGATATTGTTGATGCCCAGCTGAACCCGGCGATCAAAAAAGCCGCACCAATCTGCATTGCGGTGAAATAATAAATTCCTGATTTAAGCACTTCCTGATTTTTATTCTCAAAGATTACAAGGAAAAAAGAAGCCAGCGACATTAATTCCCAAGCAATTAAAAATAGGATAGAATTTTGGACTACTACTACAAGAAGCATTGAAAATGAGATTAAGCCTAAAAAGAAGTAATAATAAGAAAGAGCAGCCCGGTCTTTTTGATACATTTTCATATATCCTATCGAATAAACTGCTGCCAGTAAAGAGCCGATAGAAATTATTAATGCAAATACCGCGGATAAAGGATCTAATCTAAAATAAGAAATGCCGATCGGATCTGTAAAAGAGATAACGGTTTCATAAAATGTTCCATTAAGAGCTGCAAATATACCGGGTAAAATAAAGAATTGGCTTAACACGAGCAAATGATAAGAAGATAAAAGCCTTAGCTTTCTCACTAAAAAAAATTGAAATTATACCTCCGGCTAAGAATATAATCGAGCCGGTAATGTAAGAAATCATTATTTACCAGTTTCCATTCCCGACCATTCCAATTCTTTAAACTTAACAAGATTCAAAATCGTTTCTTTATCTCTTCTTTCTTTTAACAATTTTAGAAATTTTTCATCCCGGCAGAGATAAGATATTCTTGAAAGAACCTCCAGGTGCATTTTAGGGCTGGCCGTTAAAAGAATAAATAACGTGTGAACCGGTTCCCCGTCTAAAGCTCCAAAGCTTACCGGCGTATTTAAATAACAAATTGTCACATTGGCATTATCGGGATTAGTAACAATGGGGCTGCGGGGATGCGGAAGAGCTACTCCCTTTCCAATTGCAGTTGACATTAAATCTTCCCGGTTCAGCAATGCGGCGAGTATTTCTTCTGTTGATAAATTAGAAGGAGCTAATATTTTTGTAACTGCATTTTTTAGAACTTCTTTAACACCGGAACCGGGGATGTCATAAATAATCCCTCCTTTTTCCAGAAGTAATGCCAGGCTGTATCTGCCTGTTCCGCCTAAATTGATTAATGAGGATGAGAATTCATTATTATGACTCAATATCCATTCATTAATTTCAGCTCTATTAAATCGATACTGATGATTGATATTATGATAAGGAATTTTCTTTTCTTTTATCCAGAGATGAACGGTCTTTTCATTTACTTTTAATAAATCAGCAATATCTTTAATCTTTAAATCCATCTTTGCAAAAATTTTAAGCTCAAAAATAATCAAACAACTTGAAATTTACTAAAGAAAATTTTTTCAGGATAGATTTATGCGGCTAAGATGCATTACATTTATATATGTCCAAAATAAATTCATTTATAAGGCTAAAGCATTTTATTTTTTCCTATCCTTTTTTATTCTCAAATTATTTTTATCAATTGGAGGCTGACCAAAACAAAATATTTAGGAAAATTTTATAATTATTTATTTATTTTTATTTATATGTAAATTATTATTGCACAGATTTCTAATCTTTAAATACAAACGGTTAATCCGTGCTACTTTTTGGTCAGCTCTCATTTAAAAAGATTCGGCAGCAGGCTTTGGCCGCATTTTAATTCTCACTTACTTTAATAACAACGGAAGGAAATTAATTTCAAAGAAATTGAATAAAAAACCGGGGATCCCGTCTCCTCTAATTATTCCCGTCAAATTTCAGGATCAAAGAATTGTGATTAGGATTAATTCTAAAAATTTTTTCTTTGTCCTGTTTTGAAAAAGTACCCTGCAAAGCAGTGACCGAATAATTTATTCCCTCAAATTTACAATCAACCCGGCTGGGCTCTACTCTTTGAAAAGGCAGCTTGGAATAGTGGGAGACTGTCAATTCGAGAAACCAATCAATAGGTTTGCCACTTAATACTTCTATCTTTATCTGGCGCTCATCAAGATCCATTACGAGTGTTCCGTCAAACGACTTCAACGGCCAGGAAATATGAAGTCTGCCGGAAATTGAATCTGTTATTACCGGGCTTCCCCCTTCAAGCAATAGATCTTTTCCATCTGTGATTGCTTTAAATCTAAGCCCGGCGATTTCCGAGGAATCACTCCAAATGAATCCGTCTACAAAAGGGAGAGTAAAAAAAGAGCAATCATTGACAGCAGCTTTTTCTGTCTCATAAGCTGAAGGAAATTTTTCATTGAATAAATGAATATCCCGGAAACGCAAATGGCCGTTTTGCCACAATAAATTCATCCTGTAATAGCGGCTGTCGAACCAAACAGTTTTACGGCCGCTCCCGTCCAAATCTTCATTCACAGTTACAGATGTCGGAGGTGTTACATCAAAACGGGACTTAAACCATTTTCCGGATTCTTCAAGTGTTTCTACTTTCAATTTTTTTTCATCTCTTAATTGAGCGATCAGCGGCATTTGGATTTCAAAACCTTTAGACATGGCAGCCCATGTAAAAGAGTTTTCCTGTCCTGTTTGCGTATAAGCATATGCCATGCAGGCGCCACTTACAAATTCCTTAAAATACCAATTAACCCAGGAAGAATCCCCGCCTCCCTCTTTGTAAACAGGTTCCAGCGTAATTACTCCCTGCGTTTTTGTTCCAAGACCATTATCGTATTGACGAATTGGATCGCTTCCCAGCATACGAAATATAGGAACCGGTATTTGATTTACTTTATCTTGTGCAGGCATGTAAGCGTTTATTCTGCTTGGATAGTAAGCCTGACTCCAATATCCGCCCCATAAAGTGTAGCCATCGGTTCCATATTGATCTTTGCAGTTGCATGAGGCAATAATTTTATACTTTTTGTATAAATAATTCAATGTGTGAGCATCAATAAACCATGAACCGACAGATCTGGGATAATATCCGAAAATATTTTTAAACTCTTTCATATATACATCTGCTAATTTCTCCCGCTCTTCAGGTGTATAGCCTGTAGAAAACCCAATATTTGCACGCCAGTCCCATGGATAGCGGCCCCGCCATTTCATTCCTGCTTTTTCAACCATCGGCTGCGGGATTTCCCACCATGCCCCTATTTCAAATTCACTGGTATCTAAATTTTTTAACAATGTTTGATACCTTGGTTCAATTAATGCATCGTATTGTAATAAGAAAGTACCTCTTAACTTATACTCTTTCATTATTGCAATTTGCTTTACAACCGTCTCGTAAAGGAGATCCTTTGTAATTTTGGGATCTCTCGGTTCTAATAAGCGAATAAAATTTATAATGTTTACAATTCTGGGATGTTTATTGATGTTTGTTTCTTTATGATTGGGAATAATATCCCTGATAATGAAAGAAGATAAAAAACATAATCCGGCAATGCAGAAAACAGTGATATAACACTGCGGCCTGTCACTTTTTTTTAATTTATTACGTATAATTTCATACTGGTTAAAAATCATTTTTTCTCTATTAGAATTTTATCCGGATTACCGCCGGCTTTTAAATTAAAAGCCAGGCTGCCGTTAGTGCTGCTTCTTAATGCGGCTGAACATTTTATTATTTATAGAAATGGTAAAATAAGCTTTTGGTTCAAGATGATTAATTTGATAAACAACATCATTTATATTTTTATCTGTTGAAGACTGGCTCCAGGAATATTCATTAGAATTCCAATTCAATATTTCAAGAGTTAAATTTTTAGAACTTTGGACCTTCATTGAATAAACATCATCTTTTCCATTAAAATAAATCAATTCGTTCTTTTTCGAATAAAAGCCAAAGTCTCTTTTTGATCCTATTTTGAACTGAGCATTTGAAATGTAATAATTGTTAACGGATAGTCCTATTTTTAATTTATCCTGCCTGAAATTATAAATTAACTCGGTTCCCGATAATTTTTCGGGAAGGTGCGGATTTAAATATAACCTATTATAAAGAGGATTTATCCCGTATATAGCTTTGTATAACCCGATAATGGCGAGACTGTTTCCAGAGAGAATATCATCACCTAAACCATCCTGATTAATCCTTCCGTATCTCTGGAATGCCAAACCATCCTTTTCATAACGGCTTAAAACATTATCTACATATTTTAATGCCAGATCAGGTTTATAATCTGCATATGCTTCAACACCAATGCTTCCCCATGATAAAAAGATATCACCGTTTTCATAATTAGGAAAAGGAAATTGCCAGTCATTTCCTTCTCCGACAGCATAAGGATATAAGCAAATCGGCCAGAAGAAAAGATTTTCATGGCTGGTTTGTTCTTCAATTTTATCAAGGATAACGCTGCGCCTTGTTGAGTCATCACAAATGCCATATACAATTGCCATAAAATTTACAGGGATAACCAGGTTATCTCCATGTATTGAATTATCTTTATCGCGCCAGTGTATATACCATTTATTCCTGGAATCCCAGAAGCCGCCTTCATCCGTAGATTTGTTAAAACTTTTTTTAAGTTCGGCTCCATAATCGGAATAATATTCTGCTTTTACGGTATCATCTAATTGTTTTTCCACATCCGACCACAAAGTAAGTGCATAATATAATTTTGCATTAACAAATGCATTTTCGTATGAAGCCCATATAATGTCGATCCAATCACTCCCTCTTTTTTCAGATTCAGAATCAGTCATCATTTCAACCAAGTGATTACCGTTTGAATCTCTCTTTAATATATAGTCTAAAGCTTTTTCACAAGCTGCTTTGAAATTAGAAACCCATTTTAAATCTCCGCAAATGTTATAAAGTTCCGCCACGTTGGAAACAAAATCAGGATTTGAATCCATCAGATATCCCCATTGTGCTTCGTAAAAGCCTTCTTTTGTAACCGTCCCCGGCATTGCATCTTCATTGAGATAAGCCCAGCGTGCTAATACTCTTCCGTCAGGCTGAATTGCATTATCGCGATAATAATCAAGACATTGTTTGTAACCTTCTATATAACTATCATCATCAATTCCAATTGCAAAATCTGCAATATACTGTTCATGCAGGCAAATCGGGCCGTATGGAGTATGCCAGCTGTTTCCTCCGAAGAGCTTTTTATCTATAACCCCGATCCTTGCAACGGTATTTAATAAGTTAGTCACCTGTTTCCCATTTTCACCGGCAAAATTACCCCTGTTATATTCTTTATTATAATCTACATAAGACAAGATAATAGTTTGAACATACTTCCCTTTTGAAGCTTTGAAAGGAGCCCAAACATCTGTTTTCCCTCTTATAAACCTGCTTCTTTTTTCAGCTTCATAACGGCAGGTTAATTCGCTGTCGGAAACAGAAATATTGTAGATCAGCTTATCGTCATTAGAGCGGCTGTATTTCATTGCCGCTTCTTTTCCCTGAACGAAAACAGCAACTTTAAGAGCATTTCCCGTTTCACTATTCCAGAAAATAGAGCGGTCGGAATGTACACCATAAGTACATAGTCTTCCGGTTAAAAAGATAAAACCAGGCTAACCCGCCATATCCAAGGAAAGCACCGTTCCAGGTATTTATATTATTGAAGTTAAATGAAGGGAATCCGGCTTCTTCTATATTAAAGGATTTTAGAAAATTTCTTTCAATGTCAAATTTGATATCATTTCCGGTAATTAAAAATTTCCAGTTTTCAATGACAGTCTCTTCATTATTTCCATATTTTATATTGCTCACATCTACAAAATTATCTCCGGTCTTAATTGCCGGGTCCGATGTAAGTTTAAGAGTAGAAAATGTACCGGCTGCAGTTTTTATTTCTGAGTAAACTCCGGCCGGTCCGGAAATTACAGTTTGTCCATTAACATTTAATTCTGAGATATTACATTTTCTATTATAATCAAGAGTAATCATAATTTTATTATTACCGAAGGCGACTACTTTATCCGCCGCATTATTTTTAATAATGATATCGCCTGCTTTACAAATGAAAGCGGTAAAAAGAAATATCATAATTAATTCGAATTTGCACGATTTTAATTTCATATTTTATAAATGGAGTTTAAGTTTGTTTATGAATTATTTTTGACACCCTTAATTTACAAATTGTAATACTCGTTTAACAAAAATCATCAGCCTGATTTACCGGCTTATTGGTGATTGTAAAAAATAGCTGAATTTTATTTCACCGGACTTCAGAAAGGCTAAATAAAAGATATGAAAATTCGCGAAAGCGGAATGCCCGATGAAAAATACTGGGAATCTTTTTTTAATGTTCATAATATTTTTACGAAGCTTCATTTAAATGATAAAATTAATGATGCCGCCGAATTCGGTTCCGGCTACGGAACGTTTACTATTCCGGCAGCAAAAATTATAAAAGGTAAAATTCATGCATTTGACATTGATGAAGAGATGATTTCCAGATTATCTCAAAGGGTTAATGAAGAAAAATTATACAATATAATTATTCATCAAAATGATTTTATGAAAGAAGGGACTTCGCTTAATGAGGATTCAATCGATTATGCAATTATGTTCAATATACTGCATACTGAAAATCCGGTCGAATTATTAAAAGAAGCTTTCAGAATATTAAAACCGGGTGGAACGGTCGGTATTATTCATTGGATTTATTCTTCAACAACCCCAAGAGGCCCTTCAATGGATATTAGGCCAAAGCCGGAACAGTGCATTGAATGGATGGAATCGGCGGGATTCAAAATAGAAAGCGATATCGTTTCACTCCCGCCATATCATTATGGAATAGCGGGAATTAAAAAATAGAACTTTCATCTAGATTGCGCACAAATCAATACAATTGCAGAATTAGCTGAATGGAAGGCTGAAATTCAGATAAAGTAATTACATTTTGAAAGAATAAATCATATTATAAAAAATTATGAAATCAATGGAGAATATTAATATAACAACTTATTGTTTAGGCAAAGTAAAGATTACATCTGCACCGCCATTTATATTATTTTCTGCTTTAATTTTGCCTCCCAAAACTTCTACGGCTTTTTTACAGAAGGCTAATCCTAAACCGCTTCCCTGGATTCTGTTTTTTTTCATTAGGTCAGCCTGATTATATTTTCTAAAAATCAGATCCTGCATCTCTTGTTTGATTCCCGGACCATGATCAATTACATGGAATTCCAGCTCGTTCTCCTGGATTTGTAAAATCTTGACTATTATTTCAGAACCTTTTGGACTTACTTTGACTGCATTGCTCAGCAAATTAATTATTATCCGTAAAAGTAAATATTCATCGCTTTCAATTTTTTTGAAATTAATAATTTTCATTACGGTTAGATCTTTTTCTATTAAATTTCCCATTATCTGCTTCTTTGCCGCTTCAACTATTTCATCTAAATTAATTTCCGTAATTTTGATAGGCATTCTTCTATGCTCCAGCCGCCCCAGATCAAGAATTGAAGAAATATATAAAAGCAGCTTTTCTCCCGAGTTGATGCTTAAATCGATTATTTCATCCTGACTTATATCTTCATTATTCTCACTCTCCTCTTTTATTATTCGTAAACCGGATAATATATTAACCAGCGGTGACTTTAAATCATGTACAATATAGTGGATCAATTCTTCTTCCAGCTCAATCTGTTTCTTAATAGTAGTCAGCATTAAAGATATTATCAAAAATAATCCAAATCTTACAAAACCATCCCATAAAATTGTTCCTGAATATATATATGGATTTTTAGACAAAAAATCTGCTAATATCCATAAAGCAGCGCCTGCTGTTGAAAATATTATACCGATATTGGCGCTGCATGTCCAAGCCGCTAGAGAAATGGGTATTAAATAGAATATGGAAAATGATATCTCATTTGCTATGAAGTAGTCAAGGAAAGCTATTAAAATGATCAGAAATGAAATGATCAGTATCTTATAAACCGTCTGTAATTCTTCAAACTTAAGTAATATTTTTATCATAAAAGATAGAATAATTCTTCTTTTGCCCCGGTTCAGGAAGTCTGAATACAATAACCGGGCTTTATTTTGTAAGATTAATTAAAACTTTCATCAGGAATGTGTAATCTTGAGGGGAAATTATAACCGAATGATTTAATTAAATTACACTTCGATTTACTAACGTAGAAATAAAAAATAATTACATTAAAGCTATTAGATAATTTAACTTTAACAATGTTAACAGACACAAATTTAAGTGATGTGCGATATTGCAGAAATTATTTCTTAATACTACTTTTTGAATCAAAATTTCGGCAAAGGTAGATTTTTTTTAATTATTGTATGGGGTGCTTTATGAAAAAAAGGTCTATTTTAATTGCAGTGAATCAGTCCATCATAGCTCTCGATATCAAAAAAATTCTAATAACAAATAATTTCATTATTGCCGGTATAGTAAATACCGGGGAAGATTTGGTGAAACATTATAAGGCAAATAAACCTGACCTGGTTATAGTAACTTACAGATTAAAAGGTAAAAAGAGCGGTATCGAAGCTATAAAGGAGATAAATAATATAGATAACACTCCTATCATAATTATTTCAGCTTCATTAATAGAACAGGTTAATGATTTTGCCAAATTAATCTCCTCTTCTGCAGTCCTGGCAAAACCATTCCGGGCTGATGACCTGTTAAACCTGGTAAATAAATTTTTTATATTTAACTGAACAGAATACCGCTGATTCTTTCAAATTCCGATTAGCTCATAATAACAGAATTTTTTCTTTATATTATTTATCCCAATTCTATCTTATTCGAATCTTGTTTTTCGCTGAACCATTTATATCCTGCCAGATATGTTTTCAGATTTAAGATAAACAAGGACATCAGCTCACCTGCCCTGATAAATTATTTTAATATTATTATACCAGTCATTTTGGGAAGATGATGAATTGAAAGGTGCTATTTAGAGCGCAGCTGCCTGCTCCCATGATAATTACCACATCAAGAATGTTGATAAGTTCATACTCACTTCTTTTTCTCAGCAGCAAACGGCAGGGGATCATAAAGTGCGCGGCATAATCCTTCAGTATCGTTCCCTTTTGCGGCAAGATATGCTGAAACGTTCGTGAGTACAACCACGCCGACTTGAGTATTTCTCTCGAAAATTATACCGCATGTATAGCCGGGTGTAGCTCCAAAGGCCCCCTGATGAACTTTGCCCCTTTCACTGTATGGCGCCCAGCCAAGCGCTCCCGCAAAATGCTCGTCAAATTGCTTTACAGGTTTCTGGGCCAGGTAGAAGTAGGTCGTATCGGTCATGTTTGCTCTAAGATATTTCACAAGATCTTTGGCTGAGGATTTTATCGCTCCGCAGCCGGTAAGCGCATCGCAATCGCCGTCGCCAAAAGCAAGCAAATCGCCGTTTGGATATCTTCCATGCACCATCCGCATTTCGCGTTCTGATGTTAGTTTAACGAATGTATTAGACATTCCCAATGGTCTGCAAATTGTCTCAAACATAAACTCTTCGTATGATTTCTTTGTAATTAAAGTCAGTATGTGACCCAGCAGACCAGCTCCAAGATTTGAGTATATCCGCTTTTCACCAGGGGTTGATTGAAGAACCAGTTGGTGCGACAGGTAATCATATAATCGTTCCACACTATAATTTTTATAAGGTGCATACTGGTCAAACGGATGTTTATCATCGTTTCGCACATTAGTAGGCTCAAATGGGAGGCCCGACGTATGATCTGCAAGCTGCACAAGCGTCATTTCTTTTCCATTGAGCGAGGACTGATTCAAAACGACAGGGAGATAATTTTTTACAGGATCATCTTTATTAACCGCTCCGTCATATACGAGTTTTGCCAGCATTGTGCCAGTAAAAGTCTTTGTTACTGAACCTATTTCAAAAACGCTGTCGCTGTTTTCGATATATACCAGCGAATCGCTGCGGCGCTCAATTCCTACATATTTTTCCGAATCTCCTTTGATAATACATATAGAAAGCTGGGTCCCATTAGGAAAATACTGAGCATGATCGTAGACTGCCTGCGCCTGGGCTGAATCAAGCAAATCGGGATTGTTCAACGCCGGCAGCTTCGCGAGTTCTTTTGGACTAAATAATGAACAGGAGGTCATCGCGAATAAAATCAATATTAATAAAGTTTTCATGAGGTTTGGTTCAGTTAATTGTATTCTTAATGGAGCTGGATTAATTAAAAAATATATCCCTGCAATAAAAATCGATGTATAACAAATCCGCTGTGAAAAATATTCAACCCGTTTAAAATAAACAAGAGGATCAGTTAATCCTATTATTGTCAGCCGGATTGGGACTGCCTAAAAAATTAATATCTAATTTAAAAATCAGTGTAAATCTGCTTACTTCAGCGTCATCTGTTTCTATTTTCTAGAAAATAATTACTTGCATCAACTCGGGACATTTCCTTATCAGTTCATCTTAGTTTATCCAGATGTAAATCAATTTACTACAATGATTTGACCTCTACGAGGTCAGGGAGAATAAACTTCGTAGAAGTTTAATTATTGTAGTAAAAGTTTACCCCCCAAACCAAACATCCTCGTAGAGGATGAATAACAACAACTACAAAATTGTAAATCGTATGTTCATTATTTGTGAGCATAAAGGAATAATGAACATAAATTTATAATAGCAGTATGTTTTATCTTTTGTTTCTATTTTTGTACTGTTTCATAATATTTATATCAGTCTAATTAAGTGGATTCAAAAGGCGAAATTGTAATTTATAAATCTACCGAAGGGGAAACCGAGCTTGAGGTAAGTCTTCGGGATGATACAGTTTGGCTAACCCAGAAACAAATGTCTGGCTTGTTTAACTTGTGGAATAAAAAATCGGGGTTTAATAGGTTCATATACTTAGATTGAAGAACAAAAATTCCACAACAGATAAAAAAGGAGGAAATGTGTGCTTACAGGTAAAATCTATAAAGTATATAATTATATTATTTTTTATTATTATATCCTGCAATGAGAGTTTCACTCAGCAGCAATCATATGAAAAATATGTGTTTGTTTATAAAGTTGTAAACGGACATGAAATTAAAGCAAATATATTTTTACCAAACATGAATCATACGTTTCCGGTCGTCGTCTATTTTCATGGCGGGGGATTTATCTTTGGAAATCGAGACGGCGGTTTAGAAGATGTTTTAAGAGATAAACTACTGATACATGATTATGCTGTAGTATCTGCTGACTATCGCTTAGCTCCAGAAACAAAATTAGCCGAAATTTTAAATGATGTAAGAGATGTAGTTATTTGGTTGAGAACAGAAGGAGCTAAAAAATTTAATATTGATACGAATAAAATTGCGGTAGCTGGAGGTTCAGCTGCTGGTTACCTTGCATTATCCACTGGATATAATGTTAGCCCCCCTCCAAAAGCCGTCATCGCAATATCTTCACCAACTGGATTTTCTACTGAAAATATTCAGAAAGGTGATGAATCCATTTTAAAAGAACCTGGTCCTTATGATATTGTAAAAGATTCAATAGTATCATATGGTGATTATTCAACAAGAATGGAATTGTGGAGGTTTTTAGCAAGAAATAGATTAGCATTATATGAAATTTTTGGGTTCGATGTCTCACAAGATTCATCCCGTTTAAAAAACTATACACTTACTAAAAATATTAAATCCGGATACCCTCCTGCATTATTAGTACATGCTAAGAATGACCGCCTGGTTGATTTGTCTCAAGCAGAGAGTTTGGAATCTTTTCTTAAAGAAAAAAACATCGATTCAGAATTATTCATTGTAGAAAATGGACATAGCTCTGAACTAATTAATAATAATCCAAATGCAGTAGAAAAAATTATTCAATTTCTAGATACATATTTGAAATGAATTCGTAAATATTAAAAACAAAATTGGAAATTTCTGAAAACAGATATAACAAAGCATTTCAAGCCGCTTTTACTCACTCGGCATTTTTGAGAGTTATAAATTAGGTGATCCGCTTAAAGTTTCTTGTTCAGTTGAAGCGATCTAATTTGTTTCCTGCAAAGTGTACTTATTGTAAACGAAAAATGCGGTCGTTATTTGCTAAATCAATTCAAATAAAGTAAGAATATTTTTTTATTTTAATCCCCAAGAAATTACTAATATTCTAATCATTATAAAAAATAGTTATGAATAAGATAGCAGTCATATCGGATATTCACGGCAATTTAGTAGCTCTTGAAGCTGCTGTGCATGACATAAAAAGAAGAGGTGCTGATATAATTATTAATCTTGGCGATAATGCATCCGGACCTCTTTGGCCTCATGAAACAATTCAATATTTGATGGGACAAAATTGGACTCAAATTTCAGGAAATTGTGATCGTGAAATAGTTTGTTCGGAACCTGATAATCTTGGATTATCCGACAAATATGCATTTCAACAACTGAACGATATTGAAAAAGATTGGCTAAAGTCTTTACCACCAACAGAATTATTTGAGGATGATATTTTCGTATGTCATGGAACCCCGCATAGTGATTTAATTTGTCTTTTGGAAACAATTGAAAATGGCAGGGCTAGATTATCAAGTCAGGCAGAGATTATGGGAAAACTTAATGGTACAAGATCAAGTATAATTCTATGCGGACATTCACATATTCCCAGAGTTGTAAGAGTGCAAGAAAATATTTTAATCATAAATCCAGGAAGCATCGGATTACCTTCCTTTACAGATAACATGCCCGAACCACATGTAAAGGAAACTGGCTCACCGGATGCAAAATATGCAATGATTGAATGCATAGACAAAAAATGGCTTGTTGACTTAATAACAGTTCCTTATGATTACGAAAAAGCAGTTCAACAAGCAAAAAAGAATAATCGTTTAGAATGGGAATTAGCCCTTCGTACAGGTTTTATGGAGAGATTAAGTTTCTAATAATAAATAGAGAGAATCGACAGCATATTCGCATTCGGCATTATATAAATTTTTAAAGTAATCGTTCAGTTTAGGCATTTTTGTTTAAGGTTTTCTTATTTAATCAAACTTGCCGCCGGTGTGTACGAATTAAATTACGCACCTCTGCTTAATCTTCGCATTCTCTTTCTAACCGGCATTGTTGCTCTGGGCTGCGGTTTAACAGCAACGCCTTAGGTGTGAAGAACTACAATAAATATCGCACTTATTAAGTAATTGAATAAATGGAGGCTATTATGATAGAACATAGCATAATTGAAATAAATAATGGGAAAATTCATATTGCTCAGGATGGCTCTCCAAACAGTTCTCCATTATTATTTTTACATGGATGGCCTGAAAACTGGAAAGCTTATGAAAGAGTTATTGAGCTGGCTTGTACAAAATATTTTGCGGTAGCAATTGATCTGCCGGGAATTGGAGAATCTGTATATCCTAATGCACCTTTCTTAAAAATAGAAATTGCAAAAGTTATACATAAGATTGTCGAAAAATTAAAATTGAAGAATTTAACCATTGTTGGACATGATGTAGGCGGTCAGATAGCATTCTCTTATCTTCATGAATATCCTAAAGACCTTAAAGCTGCAGTAATAATGGATGTTGTAATTCCGGGGCTTAACCCTTGGGAGGAAGTACTTCGAAATCCATATATCTGGCATTTTGCATTTCACTCAATTCCAAAGCTTCCAGAAACCTTGGTTAATGGAAAACAAAAAGATTACTTCGAATTTTTCTATAATGCAATTGCGGCTCATCCTGAAAAAATATCATCGCACACTAAAGAAAATTATATTCGTGCTTATTCTAGTCCAGAATCATTGACTACCGGATTTAATTGGTATCGCGGCTTTTCAGAGGATGTCAAGTACAACAAGAAATTAATTGAACAACATAAAGCAATTTCAACACCTTTATTGTATATGAGAGGTGATCGGAGCTTCGGTAAAATAGAACAATATGCCTCTGGATTTGCTGATGCCGGCTTACTAGATGTAACGGCAAAAATAGTCCCTGATAGTGGGCATTTCATGGTTGAAGAACAACCTGAGTTAGTCTGGGAATTCATAGAGGATTTTCTTAATTGATTATAATAGATAAAATCAAACCTTCATTTTAATAAAACCTAGCATTTATAGTCTTATCAAAAATTACTTGTTCGGTCTGACAGCCTATACGTCTCACCATTCTCATGATGTCAGTCTTCACAGATAATTTTTTCTACATCGCAGTAAATCATTAAATGATTTTCATAATCATCCTGTTATATCTCAAAGAAAGTACATGTAGGTACAAAATCATCAGGATTCTCAAAAACGACCAAAACAAAAAAGCCCGATTTTGAATTAAAATCGAGCTTTTTAAGAGCTGGCGGACGGATTTGAACCGCCGACCGGCTGATTACAAATCACCACGAATCCTAAGCGTACCTGTTATAAACCTTCTTTTTAGTACAAGTAGGTACATTTGTAGGTACAACAAAAAAGGAGGATATCATCATGTTCTTAACAAAAGACAAAAGTTCAAAATACTACCAGGTAGTCTATTTCGTAAATGGAAAAAGAACTAAAAAGTCAACGAAAAAAACTACTAAGGCAGAAGCAATAAAATTTCTTTCCACGTTCAATCCTGATGAAACAGAAATAGAAGAGGAGGAACCCAAACAAACAAATATTCTAATATCATATTTTAAGGATGAATATTTTGATTATGTTTCAAAAACAAAATCCAGTCATTATTTGGAATCAATTAATCTTTCTTTTAACCAGTTTATTAATTTCTCAAAAGATCTCCCCTTAACCCGAATTAATAATCAGATTAATTGATAAATTTATTGTATCAGTTTTTTCAAAATCAAAATATGCTGCAGCTTTGTATTATGGTACTTTAAAAGCTGCATTCTCAAAAGCTGTTGATTGGAATTACTTGGATTTAAATCCATTTAAAAAAGTTAAGATGCCTAAGATTCCAAAACATCATCCTCTATTTATTACTAAAGAGGAGCTTCAGTTAATAATTGATAATACAGATAGAGAATTTCTCAGAAATATTTTTTACACAGGATTTTATACTGGTATGCGTTTAGCAGAAATATTAAATATGAAATGGAACTGGATTAACTTTAATAATAATAATATCACTGTAAAGTGCACAGATGATTTCTTAACAAAGAGTAAAAAAGAAAGAAATATTACTCTCCATCCGGTTTTAAAACCTAAATTATCATCTCAGCTACCTAAAATCATAGATATAAACCACGATGATTTTGTTTTCACAATGGTAAAGGGTGTTAGATTTAATGAAGATTTTATCAGCAAGCAATTTAAAAAATCCGTAAGAGCAGCCGGTTTAAACGATAAAATTCATTTCCATACATTGCGTCATTCATTTGCTTCTAATATGGTTCAGAAAGGTGCTCGCTTAATTGTAGTCAAAGAATTGCTAGGCCATGATGATTTGAAGACAACACAAATTTATTCTCATCTACAGCAGGAAAATTTAATGGAGGCAGTTAATTTATTGTAATATAAAATTATAATTATTATTTAAGCCAGTATTTTATCAAAATACTGGCTAAAAATTATTCAAATTAAAAATATCTAAATAGAGTCATATACTCCGAATGTTCCTATCTCCTCAATACTCAGTGAAACTTTAACAAATCAACTCTTTAAGAATGTCAATGAGGGGAAAACAATTTTTTTGAAGCGCAATGAAGATTTTGTAAGTAAAAAATTTAAAAAATCTGTTCGTACTGCAGGCCTAGATGATAAAATTCACTTTCATACTTTGAGACATAGTTTTGCTTCGATGTTAGTTCAAAGAGGTGTTTCCCTTTATGTAGTAAAAGAATTATTAGGACATGAAGATTTAATCCAAAAGTAAAATATGTGCAAAATATATTAAGGCCATTTGTTATTGAAGTAATAAAGGCCAAAAATTCACGCTTCATTTACAAACCAGAGGCGATAGAATTTCTTCTAAAGAGACGTGAAAATAAATTTAAGAATTGATTTGCTAAATTAGGATTCTTGAAAGAAAAGGATTGATAACTCAAGATGAAATTTTATGTGAAGTAGAAGTGCTGAAAAAGAGATGAATGAGAAGATTAGGAGGATGGGGTGGGAGACTTAGGGGTTTTATTCCGCTAAAGATATCAAATTAGATATCTGTAGAAACCGACAGTTTAATATCTTTTTTTATTGAGCCTGAGATTGCTTATGGTTTGATTTTAATTTCAACACCATTTCCTGTACCGAAATCACCACAACCTTTTTTGAATTTAATTGTCAGTTTCTTCCTAGTTTTATCAACACTCCAGGTCATTATATCTGTTCAACTAATATTTTTTCTCCGGCAGAATCAACAAATGTAATATTAGGAATCTATACCTCCCATACAATGACTCATATTTATCTTCATACTGGAATGGAATATTTTCTCTATAAAGCATATTAGCTATTATTACTTCAGATTTACTTCATACAAATAAATTCTCAATTTCAGGTTTGTGAATTTAATCTTTCTGCAAATGGAATTGAATTTCTATTTTCTCTTAAATTTCGGGGGTAGTTTCTTATTTCTTATTTCGGTTATGGATGGTTACTCCAGATACATTCTCCATCACGAAGTAAGAGCAAATATGACTAAATATGATGTCGAGCTAACCATTCAAAGGGCAAAGGAAAAATATCCGGACGCCAGGGCTAAAATTATCTCTGATAATGGTGGACAATTTACTTCAAAAGACTTCCAGGAATTTATAAAATTTTTAGAGCTTACACATATAAGAACCTCAGTAGCATATCCACAAAGCAATGGTAAGCTTGAAAGGTTTCATCGTTCAATAGGGATTGAATGTTTTCACACAAACAGTTTTATCTCAATTGAAGATGCAAGAAAAATAATTGCAAAGTATATTGACTACTATAATCGGATTCGTTTACACAGTGCTTTATTTTACTTATCACCTGAAGATTTTCTTCTAGGTAAACAAGAAGAGCGAATAGCTCAAAGAGAACAAAAGTTACAGCAAGCTGCCATAGACAGAGAAGAATATTGGAGGGCAAATGCGGCATAGCCACAAGCAGCAGTTTAAGGAACAGAGAATCTTAATTTTATCGACAAACTTAGCGGAACTCCTGCGAAGCGAAGACATCAATAAAAATGTTGTATCAAAGCAGAAGTGCAGCGACATAATGCGCACTTAAAGTTAACTAAAGTGTATGTGCTGCGAATCAAATATACTTATATATTTTTTCGAACAGTCCATTTCCACTTGAACCACTACAACTATTTGTATACAATTATCATTCCTCCAAACTGAACCGGTGGCAGTGAAAAACTAATTATTTTTTTACCTTAATTAACTCCCTTACTGTATAGTTGTTTTATACTTTTTATTTCATCCTCATTTAAAATTCTTACATCCGGGAGAATAAACATTTTTCCGGTAAATTCTTTTAATGTTCTAGGAGTAACTACTTGATATTCCAGATGATTGTTTAGAAGAAGATGAAGTATCCCATAATAAGATCTAATGTATTCATCAGCAAAATAGTTCCGCGTTGATGGTGAGAAATAAACACCAATCGGATTTATAGGTTTTCTAGGTGAGTAAAGAATATTTTCATTTTCTTTAATCCAGTTAAATATTTCTTTTCTTGTAGGATAGTCATTTGAACCGGCCATCAAATGCCCCGGTAGCATCCCAGAAATTAGCTCCTGACATAACCTGAGTACACGAAAGAAGTTTCATTGCATCAATCAGAATCTGTGTTTTCTTCTTTATCCCATGAATAGCTTAAAAGCCATGTAGGTTTTTCCTCATCATATGCTCTTAGAGTATTCACACCAATAAGATATGTAAGCCAATCAAATGTATTTCTTTTTGCGCCGGTATTAGTATTAATATAAAATTCATGAGTGATGACATCTGAATAATTATGAATCTCATATGCATCTGCACCCGACTTCACTACATCACCATTTACAGAAGGAGATATTTCCGGAATTGTAAGGCATTTAGGATTAACTGATTTCACATTTTCATTAATTTCCTTAAAGAATTCAATAATTGTTTGAATTCTAAAATCAACCCATTTTAAAAAATTAGGATTATTGAAATCACCCGGAATAAAATCTTTCCGGGCATCCAATCCTGTTCTTGCCTTAAAAGCTGCTACTGTATAATCATCAAAACTAGCCCAGCTATTTTCCCAGCCTTCATAAAGCCACATCCAATAAGCTACGTCAATATAAACTCCGTCAATTCCGGTTGCGGTTATTTGTCTAACTATTTCCATAAATCGTTCCCGCCATTCTTTAGCGTATGGACTAATCCAAACATCTTCATCCCCTGTTTCAACCCAAAATGATGCACCACCAGTAAATACTGCAGGTTTACCATTTATATCTCTTTGTACCCAATCAGGATGATCTTTAAACATTGAATGATTTGTTTTATCGGAGTTTTCTGTAATACACTCCAAACCTGCAATATAAACGAATGCATGGTTCCCAATTTTGTGAGCAGACTTCTGCAGCTTTTTTTATTTCTTCAAGTTTTTGTGTCGGGTCAAGAAAAGAGTCATACCTTCCTGTTATATCGTTATCCAATTCAATACCTAGAACACCTTGTTCTTTTGCTTTTTTCATTATATCGTTAATATTATTATAACTTAGACCGTTGCCAGAAATACGGGCAAAGCGTGTCCAGTCCTGTTCTGTACTTTGAGAAAACATAAGTCTACTAAATAAAACTATGAACAGAATAACGATTTTAGAAACCAATCTTTTGAACATGAATACCTCGGATTAAAATTATGGATTAGTTTATAAACTATGCTGTTTGTCAGATTTTACCCTATCTTTTGTTGATTCAAGAAGACATTTTAACCATTGATAACGGTATTACATTATAGAGATATCTTTATTTTAATATTTTAAAATTCGAAATTATACGGTTAGATTTTTAATTCCCTCTTAATGCCTTCTTATTATTAAACAGAAACTATTTTCAACTTGCTAATAATCAATTCCTTAACCGATATTATTGCTTCAGGAAAAATTTTTCTGAAATCAATTTCTTCGGATTTCATTAAAGCATTTTTTAAAGTTCTCGTAAAAATATCCTTAGTTTCCGTAGCCACATTAATTTTAACAATTCCCATCTCGATAGCTTTTTTCAATGATGACTCAGGGATTCCAGAACCTCCATGAAGGACTAAACTAACGTCTGTTAACTGTCTAATTTTCTTTAGTCTTTCCATATCTAATTTTGGTTCACCTTTGTAAAATCCATGCTTTGAACCTATCGCAACAGCGAGGGCATTGACTCCGGTTTTATCAACAAAAATCTTAGCCTCATCCGGATCAGTGAATTTATCGTCTTCCAATTCCTTCCCCAATTTAGGGACACTCCCAAGTTCCGCTTCAACATTTGCATCATAACTCTTTGCGAGTTTAACAACCTCTTTTGTCATTTTAATATTTTGCTCTATAGGTTTATCACTAGCATCAATCATGACAGAATCAAATCCAATATCTAAACATTTCCTAATTAGTTCAATTTCATCACAATGATCTAAATGTAACCATGATTCAACCTCTAATTCTTCTGATAAAGTTCTTCCAATTTGAACAGCAGTTTTCAATCCCATATAATTGATAGAGCTTTTTGTCAATTGCAAGATCACAGGTTGTTTTAGTTCACTAGCCGCCAATAATATTCCTTTGCATGTTTCAAAATTATAATAATTGGCTGCCAGCAAAGCCTTTTTTTCCTTCTGCATTAACTTAAGTTTTGAATGTCAATTTCATTTGATTTTATACCCAAATTTCTTTTCAGCAATTTTTATTATTTCTTTATAATTTGTGAAAGCAGCCGTACCACCTGGTGCCGTTGTATTTATTGCACCAATTAAATTTCCGAACTCCTGACATTCTTCCAGTTTGGCACCGTTAATAAATTTGAATATGAATCCTGCATTAAAACTATCACCTGCACCTATAGTATCAATTACATTTGTATTTAAGAATGGTTCTTTAAGAATTGTTTTCCCTTTGCTATATAATAGAGATCCTTTACTCCCCATTTTTACTACTATATTATTAGCTTTGCCTGAAAGTTTTTCAAGAGCATTAGAAACTGAATTTTCGTTAGTAAGGTGAAGAATCTCTTTTTCATTTGGTAAAAATATATCCACAAAAGGCAAAATCTTTTTATAATCAAGATTCCATTTTTCTTCAGGATCCCATTGCATATCAAAGGAAGTTGTTAGCTTTAAATCTTTTGCCATTTTAAATATTTTGTCTACGTCTATTTCTAAGTCCAGGCTGCAGATAAAAAGAAGAAAAATGAAGGTGTCTTGCCTGTTTAAGTGTTTCTTTGGTTATATCATTGATATTTAGATTATTCATTGCACCCGGATATGTAATCATTGCCCTGTCTTCATCAAAATTTAGGACAATTGTTGCACCAGTATTCAAATTAAAATCTTTAATAATAAACGAAACATTCACACCTTTTTCATTCAGTTTATCTAATATTAGTTTCCCGAAATAATCATTTCCAATCTTACCTAAGAAAGCAACTTTAGCTACCAAGGGAACTGAGATTACTTGCAAAAATGGCAGAAGAACTACCTAAAGTTAACGTCATATTTTTTGCTAATTTTTCTTTGCCTATTTCAGGGAAAGATTCTATGTTATTCAAAATTAAATCAACATTTAATTCACCAATTACAATAACATCAAATATTTTATTCATTTATAATTTCTTGATTATATTTTTTCAATTAAAATAAACAAATCTAACTCAATGTAATTTACAAGTACTTTAAAATTAGAATCTAAAACATATTCCATAATAATATTGTTATAATTTTTATGAATTATATTGGACTAAGTTTTTTAATTTCTTCCCATAGTTGCATAATTATATTTATCAAGTACCTTCGATATCCGATTCATAATTAAATTTTCAGGATTATTTTTAATTTCATTATTTCTAACAGCCTCAAATGATTCAGGTAAAAATTGACTTAATAATGTTAATGGAGTTTCTTGCCCGGAAAGGTTTTGTAACAATCTTACCAATGCTTCTTTAACCTGATAATCATTCCAATAATATCTTATTCGATCACTAAGGCTGTATTTTCTCTTAAGACTTATTTCTTCTTCATTATTTCCTTGATAATATTTCTTCCAGTATTTTGGATTTTGTTTCATATCGAATTCTAAAACATTTGTGAGATTGGAGAGATTAATATCTTTCTTATTTGAAAAAAGTTCTTTCTCAATCATTTCAAGTGCAAATACAGCTTCCCTGAATGCATAAGTTAACCAAGGTCCGACTTTTAGGATTACAAAATGATCTTCAACCATTTTCCTCAAAGATTCTTTAAGTTGAAAATCTGTAGAATGTGCTTCGAATATTAGATTTTCTTTATTCTCTATCTTTAGTTTTTAAGTCAACAGCTTTATTTCTTACATAATCAAATATATTTTTGATCTCCAAATTCAACACCCGGTTGAACTACAACTGCAACAACTCTATTCCATGCATCCTCTAATCCATAATTCAAAAATGCTTGCCTGGTAAGATTTATTGTTTCCTCAACTTTTTCAGGGGTTGTAATTTCGATGGAATTGCTTTCCCCCTTTGCACCGCCAGGCAGCGGCACATCAGTTCCAATTACATAAACCGGCAGTTCAATTTTATCAGTTCTTTTTCTGATTTCTTCTTCAGCAGTCTTACATAATACAGCTGCCCTTTCAGCAACCGTCGAAGGATTCAAAGGTGAATCCGGATCGCCATCATCATCACATTTCATGCTTGTGTCAAGGTGTATTTTAGTATACCCGGCATTTACGTAAGATTTAATTTGTTCTTTAGCATTTTCCATTGCATAATTTGCTGCTTGATTACTCCAAACATTTGGTCCAAGATGATCACCCCCTAAAACTATATTACCCGCAGGAAATTCAAGGGATTTGGCTATACTATAAACCAATTCTCTAAATTTAATGGGTATCATTCCAGTATATCCGCCGAATTGATCAACTTGATTTGATGTTGATTCAATCAGTAGAATTTTAGAATATTTCTTAGCATTTAAAATTGCAGCTTTAATTACATATTCGTTTACCGAACATATGGATGTAATTCCTATCAAATCCCCTGCTTTGTGCATCTTTAGGATAGATAATATTTTATTTTCAAATGCAATCATTTATTAATTTTCTTTTACATAAGGATATATATTTACTCCCTGCACTACCCTGTGGATCATTCCGCTTTCTGAAGGACTGTCCGGATTTAATCCGAATTGAATTGATTTATAAAAACCTAATATTTGAGCGGGTAGAATTGAAACTACAGCTAAAAATTCTTCACTTAACTTACTTTTACCATCACCCAGAATAATATTTAGTTCAAGTTTCACATCTTCAATTTTACTCTCCATTACACCAATAGAAAAGCGAGGCTTTCGTCCATTATTGATTGCATTAACCAGATCCACTTCGTATCTATTAACATATTTGTTATTAGAAAATAAATATGTAATCAATGAATTTTCGTTAATAACAGCCTTAGGACCATGTCTGAACCCGAGAAAAGAATCGTGCTTACAAATAATTCTGCCGTCTGTTAATTCCTGTAGTTTTAGGTGAGATTCTCTAGCAATTCCTTTCATCATGCCCGAGCCTAAAAAAATTGCTCTTTCAATCTCTAATTCAGAAACATGTTTTAGAGAATCTATATAGTTATTAAATAGTTTTTCTCCATATTTAATCAAGAGGGTAACTTCGGATTCTATTTCATTTAACATGATCTATTTTTGAGATAAGAATTCCTGCCAGCAACATTGATGTAAAACTAGCGGTCATCGCAAGACCCTTATCGTGAGCTTCGGGTGGTAACAATACGACATGGTTTTCGGTATCCTTCACTGCATCAATTAGGAGACTTTTATGGTTACATGTAATTATTAGGTTTAAAGTCTTGTGAGAAAGCTGTTCTGCCAATTGGACTGCTTTAGCACTTTCAGGACTATCTCCTGAACGGGCAAAGGAGATTAATAATATGTCTTTATCTTTCTGAAAATATAATTCAGGATGTGTTACCAAATCCGTAGTAGGAACCGCTTTTGTAATTATACCTGTTTCTTTTTGAAAAGATCCTTCCAATACATCACCTATGAAAGCTGAAGTACCTGCCCCTGTCAGAATAACGTGTAAGTTAGAATTAATTTTAGCGTTATATAGGAACTTTGAGATCTCGTCTTTTCCTTCTTTTACTGATTTCCAAACCTTAATCCATAATTGAGGCTGGCTCAGTATCTCTTTAGAAGTATACTTCCCATTAGAATTATAACTTTTTATTTGATTTAATATTAAGTTCTTATCCATTAAAATCCCTTTCAATTCAATATAGTTATTGAACCAGTCAATATTTTGTTTCTTTTCTACATAAGATTATTTAATAATCTGTTTTCCTTTATTAAACAGATTTAGAATCTGATCATCGTAATAGTTGCTACTAGAAATAGCTTTATTGAAAATACTCGGATTTGTAGTAACTTCGCGAAGATCTTTCGTTAAAACCCTTCTTTTTAATTCGCCGTCATTAATTTTTTCTCTGGTCAGATTATCCAACCAATAGCTTTGTCCATAGTTTATAAGATTTAATAGATTGTTCATAAATATTCCTAAGAATTATTAAAACATTTTTAAGCTTTTCCAATTTATTGGATTAACTTACCTTATTAGATAAGAGATTTTGCATGCTTTAGTAAAAAATCTTCAGCTTCTTTAGACCATAGTCCTTTTGTCTTACTAATTATTTGGAAAAGCGAGTTAAATAAAGGATCTGTTTTCCCTTTATCTTCAAAATCTTCCAATGCAGTTAAAGGTAAAGAGATCCCCGTATATATTAATTTCTTTCCACCCGGTATTTGCGGTAGATTTAATATAGTTTCCACTGTTGAATCTAATCCCCCGATATGAGTAATCATTATTGCCGGATTAATTATTCCTTTACCAATTATATCTATTGCATCCAGCATATCTTGTGTATTGGAACCAACCGAACCCATCACATGGTGACCATAATAATGAACATTATAAAAATTAAAAGCGCTTTAAAATCCTGATTTGTAGGGCCGGTAAAAAAGTTTAGACAACCATCTAAACCAAGTATCATGGAAGATTGTTCTACAACAGCTGCATTTGGTATCAAAACAAATACATCATCATAACCCTTACCAACAGATAAATCCATTAATTCCTGAATAGCATTTTTATGATTTACATTAACATAAAATATTTTAATCCCTAATTTTTCAGCCTCAGCTTGAGGAAATAATAGTGCTGCCCTATCAAGTTTGCTTTGATCAATATCAGTCATAACTATTGACTTTGGTTTTATTTCATTATGCAGCAATAGATCAATAAATTCAAGCCCCATAGGACCGCCTCCCCCCAATAAAGCTACATTTCCATCCTTTTTTATTCCCATTTCATGTTCATATTGATTTGGTTTGACATGATATTGGGATTTCAATGCAGCTAATATGCATGCAATTGGTTCTGAAAGAGAGGCTTTGAAAAAAGCATCTCCTGCATATGGAATGAGACAATTCATTTCAATAACTTCTGAGGTGATTACTATTTTAGTTGCGTCACCCCCAACATATTGATATGAATAACCGACGGCTTCACTTTCTTTACCGGGATAATTTACGGCAGGCTGAATACTATACCGCATTCCTGCTTTGAATTTATTCTTTAATTTTTTCCCAACCTTTAGAATAGTTCCACATTGTTCATGCCCGATAATGATTGGTCTTTCTGCTATATCCTTGGTAACTCTTTTGTGGTCGGCGCCTTGAATTGCAGCTTTATAGTCGGACATACAAATACTATTAGTAATTACATCAGCAAGGACTTCATTTTCTTTTATATCCGGCAACTCAAAAGATTCAAGCCTTAAATCTTTTTTTCCGTATAATCTGATTGCTTTGGTTTTCATATTTCCTTTTTAAATCCCTTTTCTGTTTCTTCTTTTTATTTCTCCCAAAGTTTGGTTTGTTGATGTTTTATAACCCGGTAAAGGAATAATTTGTTCGTGAATGGCATCAATAAGCCACTCTTTTTGCGGAAAAAACATTTCTTCCATTTCTGCCCCAGGTGTAATCCAATTTCTAGCACCGATAACAACAGGGGGAGCATCTAAAAAGTCAAATGCCAACTGGGTTATTTGAGATGAAATAGTATTTAAAAATGATCCTCTTTCGACAGCATCTGAACTTAATAGGACTTTCCCTGTCTTTTGAATAGATTCGACGATTATATCATAATTAAGAGGGTTTATAAAACGTGCATCAATGATCTCTGCTGTTAGTTTATATTCTTTCTCAAGAATATCTGCAGCATCTATTGCAGTATATAAAGTGGAGCCTATTGTAATAATAGTAATATCTTTTCCTTCTCTTCTAATTACCGGTTCCCCTTCTTTAATCTCATAATATCCTCGAGGTACTCCTTCCTTGACAAACATTTCACCCATATCATATAATCTTTGGCTTTCAAAAAATACAACAGGATCGCTCCCGCTTAAAGCTGCATTAAGCATACCTTTTGCATCATAAGGAGTAGCCGGAAACATTACTTTTAATCCGGGGATATGAGCTACTAATGCAGTCCAATCCTGGGAGTGTTGAGCACCATATTTATTTCCAATCGAAACCCGGAGAACGAAAGGCATTTTAAGTACCCCCGCTGACATAGCCTGCCATTTAGACATCTGGTTAAAGACCTCATCACCTGCCCTCCCAAGAAAATCACAGTACATTAATTCGGCTAGTACTCTTCCCCCGCACATTGCATACCCAGTTGCAGATCCTACTATGGCACCTTCTGAAATCGGTGTATTAAACAAACGGTGATATGGAAGAGCTTCGGTTAAACCACGATAAACTGCAAATGCTCCGCCCCAATCTCTGTTTTCTTCACCATAAATAACCATAGTGGGATCAATGTATGCTCTATGCAGAATAGCTTCAAATAAGCCGTCACGATATGAAAATACTTTTGCTTTAGAAAATGGTTTTCCATTTTCATCCAAACCATATCTTTCTTTTTTTGCAATGGATTTTACTCGCGGGTTTTCTTCCTTGGAAAGAAGAACTTCCGGTTCCCTATCATCAAATTTCTCAATCTTTTTATTGGAGAACATAAATTCTCCGATTATTTCAGATTGAAGGCTAATTCTTGGAGAAATTTCGGGAGATATAGCTAATTTTAAAATGTTCTTTATAGTCTCAATTGCATGAATTTCTCAGAGTTTCAAATTCACTTTTAGTAATTACATCGATTATTGATTAAGTAATTACCATATTCAGTTATCGGGTCTTGATCCATCCATAATTTTAATTCTTCTTTTGTCCTATAAGATGATGCATCGGAAGGAGAATGGCCGGAAAAACGATAGGTTGTAGTATCCAAAAGAACCGGTCCTTTACCCTCTTCCAGAATTTTTCTTTTTCTCTCTATAACATCAGCAACGGCTAAGGGATTACTTCCATTTATTCGTTCACTATGCATTGCATCTTCATTTACTCCGGCTCCTATTCTAGCCAGAATACCAAAACCCATAGTCTCACCAAATGTCTGTCCTCCCATTCCATAAAAGTTATTCATAAAATTAAAAATGATTGGCGGAGCACCGCCGACTTTTTTATCCCAAAGAGTGTTATATTGATCCATTGCAGCAAGCATCATAGCTTCCCATGTAGGACCTGTCCCTGAAGCTCCATCTCCAATATTTGCGATAACCATTCCTGGTTTATAATTGATTCGTTTGAAAAGTGCAGCTCCCGCAGCAATATCTGATGATCCGCCAACAATAGCGTTATTAGGCATACTTCCGAAAGGAGCGAAGAAAGCATGCATTGAACTGCCAAGCCCCATATTAAAACCGTGTTTCTTTAGCAAATATTTCCGACATGGTTCCATATAAAACAAAATCAACAGCTAATTCTTTTATGTTCTTATATTTAGAAGAATCAAGGACTTTAATTATCCTTCCATTCATGTATGAATTCATAATTTTTTCGAGTTCACTTTCGCTAAGCTTATGAACAGCAGATAAACACTTGCTCAATATTTCACCATGACTTCTGTGCGAACCAAAAACAAAATCATCTTTAGTTAAATTCAACGACTGCCCGACAGCCGCGGCTTCCTGGCCTATCGATAAATGTGCCGGTCCTTTATGGTTATATTGAATACCATGGTATGCTCCTTCAATCTTTATATCATTTAAACTGGTCTCAAATTCACGAATTAATAACATATCAATTAAAACATTTATTAATGTCTCTTTTCCATATTTTTCAATTTCAGTTTTAAAGTCTGATTTATATTGGTTTAGTTTGATATCTTTTAATTTTAATGCTCCGCATTTTTTAACTTCTTCGGGATCAATAACAATATTTTTCGGCACAATAAACTCCTATGTTTGTTTTACATTTTATTAATCTAATTCCCATATTGTATCTTTAATTATTTCGGATACAGTCGGATGCAGGAAAATTATATCTTTAATATCTTTCACTCTGAATTCTGCTTCAATCATAGCCGCAGCTCCATAAATAAGTTCAGAATTGGAGCCACCGAAAAGAGTTAAGCCTAATAATATTCCCGAATCGGCATCTACTATAACTTTACAAATTCCTTTTTCATTTCCATGTTCTGCTAAAAATCTTCCGTTAGCTCGCATTTGCAAAAGACTAACTTTAATATTATATTCGCTTCACCTTCGGTTAATCCAACCGCTGAAAGTTCAGGATGACTATAGACGATCCATGGGATGGCATTATATCTCATTTTATCTTTTTGCATTAAAATATTATTTACTGCAACTTCACACATTCGATAAGCGGAATGAGCCAATAAAGATCTTCCTGTTACATCTCCTACAGCGTATATATTGGGTATGTTTGTCCTCATTCCTTCATCTACTTTTATTCCGCTTTTATCAAAATCTAAATTAATATTTTCAAGACCGATATTTTCAATATTAGGCATTCTACCAACTGCCTGTAGGACCAGATCGGCTGAACAGCTGACTTCTTTACCATCCTTGAAGTAGTAAACTATGTTATTGTCTATTGATATAACTTGTGCTCCAGTAATAAAATTACATTCCCGTAAGGATGAACGCATCATAGTGGCAATTCCTTCATCAAAATTTGGTAAGATTTCGGGAAGCAATTCTATTACAGTCACTTTGGTATCAAGCATACTGAAATAAGAAGCGAATTCAATTCCTATAACACCTCCCCCTATTATTACCAAATCTTTTGGTAATTCTTTTATCTCTAATAACTCATCGCTAGTTAGAACATATGGTTTATCCGTGCCCGGAATAGAGAGCTTAATAGGTGAAGAACCTGTAGTAATAATAATATTTTCTGCCGTGTATTTTTCACTATTTATTGAAACAAAATTCTTTTTTTCAATATTAGCGATACCTGTAATTACATCTACATTAAATCGTTTCATTTGATACTCAATTCCTTTGGTTAATGCAGATACCGTTTTATTTTTCCATTCCATTGCTCTTTCCAAATTATATTCGGCTTTGGAAACAGAAACACCAAGCTGTTTACTATTTTGTGCCGAGTAAAATATTTTAGCAGAATTTAAAAGTGCTTTTGTCGGAATGTAGCCTCGATTTAAACATACTCCCCCAAGTCTTTTATCTTTTTCAACAAGCAGAGTTTTTTTGCCTTTTCCACCTGCTCTTTCAGCAGCAATATAGTCACCAGGACCATAAACAATAATAATTAGCTCATACTTATTATTCGACATCTATTCCCTCATTGTATCAGAAGTGACGGCTAAATCTATTTCCGAAATTGTTTTTGCTAGACTCTGTAAAAATCTAGCTCCCACAGCACCATCAACAGCACGATGATCCATAGTTAATGAGAAAGAAATGTGTGGAATGAACTTTATATCATTCTCAATTTCTATAGGTTTTAATGATATAGTATTTATTCCTAAAATTCCTGTTTGAGGTAAGTTTAGAACAGGTGTAAATGATTCAATTCCAAACTTTCCTAAATTTGTAATGGTAAAGGTTGCACCATTTAATTCGTCGGTTTCAATCTTCCCGGAAAGAGATGCAGCTACTAAACGTTTGGTTTCATGAGTTAACTGCAGCAAATTTAAATCTTGAGAATTCTTAATTACCGGAACTATTAATCCTCTAGGTGTATCAACCGCAAATCCCATGTGAATTCTATTATAATATTCAATTCTATCTCCAATCAAATGACTATTAAGTTCAGGATGTGCGGGTAAAGTTTTTACAACTGCAAAATGAATAAGATCATTAATTGTTACAGATTTGAAATTCCTTAAACAATGTGCTGTTCTTAAACCTCTTCCGTAAGTCTAGCAAAGCTGTGGCATCTGCACTACTGTTTAAGGTCAACTGAGCGGAATTTTTAAGCGACTCAAGCATACGTTCAGCAATAAGTTTTCTTATTCCTCTTAAAGGTACTACCTTTACACTCTCCTCCTCCAAATTATATATTTGGGCTTTGTTTTTTGCATCGGCTGTATTTATTCTATTGCCAATCCCACTGCCTTTTTCGGGTCTAGAATTTGTTTCATCAACCAGGTCTCTCGCTGCAAGTGTTAAATATTCATGGTTTTTGCTTGCAGCCAATACATCTCTTTCAATAATCCGGTTGCCAGGTCCAGTACCTTTTATTTTTTCAATAGGCAGTTTAAATTTTTCAGCCAGGTTTTTTGCCCTAGGGGAAATTCTGGCTTTATTTAAAGAGGAATCTTCTTTTATTGAATTATTTTTGTCTGCACTTTTATTACCAACTGTCACTGTCTCATGATTTAACTTATTCTCTACTTCTTTACCTTCTTTTTTCTCTTCGATATTTGTTTTAATTGATCCGAGAATATATTCATCAAACCTTTCTCCCCTATTACCAATAACTGCTATATTAGTAAGGACCGGGACATCGTCTCCTTCTTTAAAAAATGTTTCTAAAAGAATTCCATCGGCAGGAGATTCTAATTCAAAAACTGCTTTATCTGTTTCAATTTCACATACTATATCGCCTTTTTTTATTTCTTCACCTTTTTTCTTTTTCCACTCGAGAATAAGGCAAGTCTCGACTGTGTTACCCTGCTGCGGTAATATAATGGGTGTTAACATACAATCCTTTCAATACTTTTTTATATTTATAAATTCCTCAAAAAACTCATTCATTCCCGAACAAACTAAATTTATCAATTCTCCGGTATCTGGATTTGCAGCATCTTTTTTCCAAATACATTTTAAAACATGGTTTATACTTTGTTCATTTAATTCGTCTATATCTGTTGGGTAATTGAAATCTGCATTAATTTTGTTATTAATTATGTAGCATATTCCACCCAGAACAGCTTTTGCTAATATTTTCGGATAAACATTTTGTTTCATTGCTTCTCTTATAGTGCCGAAAAGCCGGTCGTTGTATTCTAATTTCCTTACCGGGTCCCGGCATATTCTTTTAACTTCGTCACGTAAATAGGGATTAGTCATCCTTTCCAATAAATCCTTGCCGTAAAAATCAAATCCTTCTTTTGTAAAGAGAGGATCATCTAAATCTTTATATTTCCTTAGCAAAAAGGCACCGCTTTCATCATTAAATGCCTCGATTCCATATTGGTACAAATTATCATCGTTCCTGATTTCACTCATATATTTATAACCCCTAAGTGCCGCAAAAAATCCCAACATTGAATGAACAGCGTTATGACCGAATAATTTTGCTTCTTCAAACGGAAGCAAATCACCTTTTTCCCGGAAAACTTCAATCCCTCTTTTAAAATCCGGGAGGGTAACTTTTGAAATAATTATGTTATTAAATTCTTCTACTAAAATTGCAGCTTTGCTGTATGGCGTCATCAGATCTAAACACAATTCCTTAATTGTAGCATTGTCAAAAATTACTCCTCCCATTTTCCCAATTACTGTATTTATAGTCTGAAATTGTTTCAGATTACTTTCATCCGAATATTTCTTTATTTTTTCTAGAAGTATTTCTGCAGCATAATTATTATTTTCGGCAGCATATAATATTTGAGGCTTAGTCGGAATTAACATTCCCTGCTAATAAGTTTGCAATAGAATTTTTACCGAGCATCATAAAAATCAATGCTTGGCAGTGCAGTTGCCATTTCATCAGCTTGATAAATAGATGAAATAATGGACTCGTAATCAGAAGAGTCGTTAGGATTATAAATTTCAAAATCTGCAATAGTTGTTTTTATAATACCATCTTTTTTTGCAGTATTAACAATAATTTTATTATCCCCATTTTCTTACTGCATCAACTATCTCATGGTTAACTTCAAGAACTATATATCTGTTAAAATTATTAGATTTAAATGCTTCATAAAGCATTAATCCAGATTGAACAGCACCAAGTCCGAACCCTAAAAACGTCTTTTTCTACTTAAATCAAATTGCATCGAATTATTAACGTCTCCAGTCATATCGACATCGATTTTATATTTTTATAAAGGCTTTTATATAGATCGAATCTCTCATTATACCATTTTACATAATCAGATTGAGGGTAAACAACTGTTAATTTTTTTACCCATCTGGTGCTAAATCTCGAATAGATTCCCCAGTATTAGCAGAACAAGCTAGCATCGCAGCCCCAAAACATCCTGCTTCTTTTATGTTAAGTAAGGTAATTTTTTTGTTCATGACATTTGCTTTTAATTGGGCCAATAATTTTGATTTGGATCCTCCTCCGACCCATCTTAGTTCATTTATTTTGTATCCCGCTTTCTCAAGAATTTCAAGGTTCAGCCTCATCTCAAATGAGACTCCTTCTAATAAAGCTTTTAATATTTCTTGTCGTCCTGTTGACAATTGCAGACCTATGATAGCTCCCTTTGTCTGGGTATCAAAATAAGGAGTCCCCGAAGGAGTGAAATAAGGAAGGACTAATAATTTGCTTGGATCGCTACTCATATTATTAAGTAAAATTTCATAAACATCTATCCCGGAAACCTTTGATTCTTCAATTTCTTTATAACCGAATTGATCTCTGAACCATTTGAAGATATTCCCACCCGTCAAACTATAAGCAACAGTTGTGAATAAATCTTTGATAGAATAATTATAGGTACAAAGATTATTTTTTCTCAACTCGTTAGAAAAAACAGGATTTTTAAATGCAGGGCAAATGCATTCAACTGTTCCAGTACCGAGCATTGCGACCCCTTCATCGATCACTCCAGCTCCCAAAGCACTGCATGTTTGATCATGTCCACCTGTCACTACAAAAACATTTTCAGATAAACCCAGTTGACTTGCTACTTCTTTACATATTGTTCCAACTTGACTGCCCGGAGGCAAAGGAATCGCAAGTTTTTCTTTAGATATACCAATTGCATTTAGAATTTCATGATTCCATTCATGTTTCCTTACATCAAAAAGCATTGTTCTACCTGCTAAGGACCAACTTATTGCAGGTTTTAAGCCTATCCTGAATTGGAGCAAATCTTCAAAACAAAGGAAATATTTTGATTTTTCCCATAATTGTTTTTCGCTATTTTTGAACCTTAAAAGTTTAAACAGTGTAAATATGGGATATGCAGTATGACCGGTAATTTGATACAACTTTTCTTCCCCGAAGTTGTTAATCCAATCCTTCATCAAATCTTCAGAACTGATATCGGAAGAAACCATTGCTTTACTGAGAGTTTCATTGTTATACCCTATTGCAGTAAAAGCTTCCCCCTGGCTGGAAATTCCAATTCCCTTAATAGAATCACCTTTTAATATTACTGGAACACTCCTCTAACCGCTTCAAAACATTTATTTATCACTAAATCAGGATCTAGTGTTGCACTACCATCATATGGAAAAGTTTACGTTATATTCGCGTTGAGCCATTGCAAGCTGCTGACCGTTTTCATCAACGACTAAAACTTTACAGCCGCTGGATCCAATATCTATACCCACATAATTCATTTTTCCATCACGTTAGAA
This sequence comes from uncultured Bacteroidota bacterium, assembly GCA_963782475.1. Classification (GTDB taxonomy): domain Bacteria; phylum Bacteroidota; class Ignavibacteria; order Ignavibacteriales; family Ignavibacteriaceae; genus CAVQBP01. The sequence continues at coordinate 177,450 of CAWAJW010000015.1, read as the reverse complement.
TAAAAGTTTTCATTTTTTATAAAAGATTTGTTGTTTTATTTATACAATAAGCTCAAATATTTCTGAACAATTTTTTGCATTTGCTTAAAGACTATTTCCTGTCTAAATGACGTTGTAAAAAATTTAATAGAGTGCGGGGATTTAATATCTGCTTCTTTTACCAATTAAACCCTCCTCGAGCATACTTTTAGCTTTCTCGGGTCCAACTATTTTTGATGCGTTTTTCACCATTTCTCGAAATAATATTGGGGCACTATCTCGTTCGAGAATTGTCCAAATATTTACTTTGCAAATTCCATCGTTAAAAAAATGAGATATTTGTTCTTCAGCAAGTGAAGACGCTCCATGCAAACATAAATGCGGACCAATCCTATGGCTAATAGATCTAGCCAAATCACTTTCATATTTTAGTGTTGATGTTGAAGATCTATGTTCAGTTCCCAAATTTGCAACAATAATATCAACACCTGTTTGTCTGAAATATTTTTCTGCATCTTCAGGTGTGGTTAAATTATTATTGTTATTGTTGGAAGCCTTCGATATTTCATCGCACGCACCTTCAATTAAGATTTTATTCTTATGATTTTCAACGAAGTCTGCAGTATATTTTATATTTTTTTCAAAGGGCAAAGTGGATGCATCATACATAATAGATGAAAATTTTCCCATGTTCCAATTTAGTAATCCACCATCCCAATCCCATTGAATATGATCTAGATGGATCATAACTCTTAGACGCTTAAAAGGAGAGTCTTTTGAAGTAAGTACTTCAAGATTATTTAAAAATAGTTTAAGACCTATATTCCATTTTTTTGTGTGGGTGTAAAAAACAGATTGCGGACGAGATGCATAATTATTTGTAATACCTATTATAATAGGCAGATTATTTAATATTCTTTAATTTCCCATATCGTATATACAGCTTTAAAATTGCTTCTACGGTAGTAAGATTTTCAGCATTAAAGGAAGGAATAACCCACTCCCGCTCATGTGCCTCTGAATATATTTCCAGTACTTGACTACGATCTAAAATGATTGACATTTTATTAACACAACTATTTAACTTTTATTGAATAAAATCATATTGAACTTTTCATCATGATTTAATTGTATAATTCCCAGTTAATTTGCCATTTAAATTGATTCTTAGGCAGAACTTACAAACATCTCTTTTCATTATATGATTCAGATAATGAACTAGTGAAACCTGGAATTGGTTCAAAAGCACATTCATTACGTTGAATGCCTGTTTCATTTGGATAACCTTGATTGTTCCACCATATTCCAATAGAATGGAAATATTCTTTTGGAAAAATAACTTTCAGCAGTAAACCATTTTTATAAGTCCAGCTCATTTTCCCTTCCTTAATTTGTCTCAGGAATAACATATTTGCACTATTTACGGATTGGTTCAATAGAAATTCCTGAACTTCATTGGTATTTTTTAAATTAAATTCCGCTTGCTGGATTTATTAAATACAGATTTAAATCCAGGGAAATATAAACCCGTAATTTCATCCAATTTCATAAGCGGATGCATCACATGCTGAAAAGGTAATATTTTCTTCCCCTCGTTATTAACTTCAAAATTCCAAGTAATACCAGAATCATTGAAAATCATTTCACGTTTAAGTTGAGCAGGTATAACTTTGCTTTTGGTAAAGAATATTAACCTATTTTCAGATTCTTCAAAGTCCCAGTTTAACCAGCATACTTCACCATGATCGGGTATTTCCCATTTGATTCCCGGGAAAGCAGAGGCTTCGACCGAGGGAAAACAATCATCATAACCATAAACAGGACGCTTTTCATATTCTCCATAATCTGCCTTGGGGGGTTTAAAAGTATCCGGTTCTGTCGTTAAAAGATCATAATCCTTATAAGTTAATCTATCTAATCTTGCACCATCCTCCGGATGTATATTCCATATACCAGGGACCGTATTTAAATGTTTTCTTCATAAAAATTTATATTCCTAAATTTTGATTATTTGGAACATCTCACAATGGAATGGATTTTATTCCTGTTAACTCACAAAAATCCAAAAGTTCATTATATAAATTCTCACCATAGCCAAGTACAGCATACTCATTATTCCATGACATCAACCAATTTATCCATTTTATCACAATGAACTTTAATAAAAGCATGAGGCCAGAAAGGAATACCGCATTCTTTTTGGCGTTTTTTCAACTCCTTTTTACTGGGTTCGAAAACAGAGCATCTTACAATAGGCATTTCAAATTCGCCATTATTGCGTCCTAAGCGAGCTAAGACTCCTTCACCCGATTTACAAGTTAGTTTTATGGATAGACCTCCAGCCTTACCTTCGGTTGGAATCCCATGTTCGGCAAAACCAGCCGGTCCAACTTTTCCGGCCAGTGAAGGAGGGCATGCACCATCACCAATTATTTTAATTTCTTTTTTCGATTTATCTATATGCTGTAAATCGCCGTAATATACACGTTCTTTGCTTAAATCTGTAAGCAGTTTAACTGTCATTGCAGTATTGAAATCACTTAATGTTGATGTTCCAATTCCGTCATTTAAAATCATACTTTGAGCAAAACAGGTCGCGCTATATTCATCACCAAGCCCCGGGAAATGATTGAATTGTGTAGAAATCCCATCGCTTCTTTTTAATTATTTTTTTTATGGCAATGTATATACGAATGGAACGTTCGGATACTTCATCTGACAGGTATTGGATCAGCAAAAAATAGCTTGAACTTCTTTTTTTGTATTTTCAATTTCTTTTTTTGTTATTTCCTTTGCAGTTGAAATTAGTTCTGTTGTATCACGCGAATCAATATCGACACCAAAAGTTTTCATCCACTGTGAAGGATCAGCAACTCCGCATGTTTGTCCCATACCTCGTCCGCCGAAAACACCTAATAGTACTCATATTCAAAATATTCTTTTCATGGCTTGCTCGACAATAAGAAACAACTTTATTAACCTCAGTAGCATCTTTGTAATCTACCATAAACAAAACGATGATTGATCCCGATTTCTTTAAGAGCTCCATGCAAAACCAATCCTCCAACCGGTCTCCATCCTTGTGACCCGGGTTTGTCCAGAGTATTATTCCTTTTCCGGTCGACGAAAAATCGCGAATTGGGGCTATTAAATGGGCAGCCCAAACCCATGTACCGGAAAATAAAATAATTGCATCTATATCGTCATCTTTTTTAAATTTTGAGAAACATTCCTTAGCCTCTTCCTTAGTAGCTATTACTAAATCATATTCAACCAATTGTAATCCTGCATTTTTCAAAGTTTCTTTGGCATTTGAAATTATTTTATCATCTATAAAAGGTGTACCCATTGGATCTTTAAGTCCATCTTTGTGAACACCATATACAATAAACCCGACTTTTGGTAACTTCATTACTTTTTCCTTCTTATTTTTTGTATGGTATTAATAATTTTTTCATTTATATAATTCAAAATCTTAATTTGGAACAACTTTAATTAATAGATACTTTTTAAAAGTCACACTCAATTTTCCTACTGGGCCGTTAATATTGCCCAGTTCAGTATCATTAACATAATTAATGACTTTATATTTATTGCTTTTTAATCCTCTTAGTTCTAATACACCATTATAACTATCTGCATAAAAAGCATAATACATTGTATCACCTTTTTGTACTGCATGTGCTTCAGGATGATCATATCCAATGTCATATAATTCACCCCGATAAATTCCTTTTGATAACATATTTTCCTTATAAATCTCAATCCATTTTTTCCATATTTTTTCTCTGGCAGGCGTTAAACTAACATCACCGCTTTCCGTATTTATATGAACTCCGGGAGGGTAGACAAACTTAGTCCCCGAGACAACTCCAATTCCAATTGTTGAAGCAAAATCATCACCTCCGCTACTTAGTTCTACATGATCCCCATAAAACGGAGTCTTATTATCGGTTAATGCTCTTAAGAACTTTTCCTTTCATTCTAACCTGCCAGGAGTTCTGCGGGTCAGAAGCCACAGTCTGATTCATATATGGAAGAATGTAAAATGACTGATTAGTTCCGCATGGGCAAATCTCTACCACGGCATTGGGATTAATATTAAGAGCTGTTTCATATATCATGTTAAAGAATTTTGGTAATTCTTCGAATGAATCATCAGGACTGGCATGGTGATGTGCTGGATTATAACATGGAGGGACCATATTAAGATTATTTCCATCGATTTTAAAACCATCAAATCCCCAAATCTTTAATGCTTTTGTTATAAAATCACAAGCATATTTTTGAACTTCCGAGTAAGCCGGGCAAAGAAAAAAAGAATTCCAATACTGAATATACTCTGGAGAGCCGTCATTATTTAATAAAAGATATTCTGGATGTTTGAGAAAAAGTTCACTCGAAGGATAAACAGCTAAAGGATTTAACCACAATTTAGCTTTTGCTCCAATTGAATGAATACTATCAACAAGAGCCATAATGCTTGTATCTCCATGCGGAAATTTCTTTTCATCAAGCTTATAATCTCCCAATCCAGTTGACCATCCAAAATCCAGCACAACCCATTTTAAACCTAATTTCTTAATTTCAGGTAAAGTGTTAAGAAGTTCCTGTACGGTAAAATCTTTTTCGTATTCCCACCCGCACCAAATTGGCTGATAAGCCTCCTCGGGAGAATTTCTAAATTTAATTCCCCGCGCAGTCATGAATTTGCTGAATTCATTCAGAATCTGATAGCAATCTCCACTATGAATTGATACAAAAGTTTCAAAAGTAGAGAAACTTTCTCCTGGTTTTAAATCCAGTAGTTCTTTGACTGTTAAAGACATACTGACAAATTTGCCGGTTTTTATTGAAGTAGGAAAGCTGATAATCTTGGGTTCCTGTTCCACATGTCCTATTGCTATCCCAACATCATTTCTCCAGATATCTAATACAGGCGTACCTCCGCCATAGTCAACCCAGTTCATTCCCAAATAATTTTCTCTTTTAAATCCGGTTTTTAATGGCTGTATCCAATCATTTTCCCAGCCGTAGGTACCCGGCAAGTAAGCCCAGAATGATTCTTTTTCGTTTTTTTGTGCTATGGAATTAAATTGATAATTATTATTTGTCCAGCTATCAATGTGAAGAATTGAACCACTTTCATTAGTATATTTAACCTTCATAAACAACATTGCCGGAAAGTTATCATAACTTTTAATTGTAACTGTTTTTTTCAGATCTTTTGAAAAAGAAATAATTTTATATTTTTTTCCTTTGCCAATTGAATCTATCAAAACTGAGTTCTCAATATTTTTAAATTTGAATTTTTGAATATCAATTCCGTCTATATTTATAAATTCGGATGGAGTGAAATCCCCTAATATTTTCTCATCCCCATTGATCTTAGATATTACCCTGCTATAAAGATCTTCATTATATTCAATGCTTATATTCTGTCCATTTATTTCAAACGTTCCTGCAGTCTGAGCAAATATAAAGTTGGTAATGATCACAGACGCACATACCACCAATATAAAGTACCTTGTAATTAATTTCATTGAATAACCTTATAAATTTTATTTATGAGTCCGCTCTAAAAAACCTAAAATTGAATTTTTAGGTTTTGAATTTGGACGATAATCAATACATTTTTTCATCAAAATAATCTTTTTAGAGCGGACTCATTTATGAAAATTCAATAAAATTCTCTGAGAGCTATCAACTTTAATATTCAGGAAAATCATAATAATTGATTTTTTAATCATTGTTACTTTCTTCAGTATTTGCATCAACAATTTTTGAAAAGGGCCACTCATTTTTGCCTTTTGCCCACCATAAGAAAACTATCACTCCCAATAACAGCCACAAAATCCCGACACTCAAAGCTTCTAATCCTGAGCTAATAAAAATGAAACTAAACCCGCAGAATGCTATAATAGAGGGAACAGGATATAGCCACATTTTATAAGGTCTTTTTATATTTGGTTTATTCTTTCTCAAAATGGTAAGACCGATTATTTGTCCTAAGAACTGAATTAATATTCTGCTTGAGAGAGTTGCTGCTATAACAAAATCTAAATTGAATAGACTGGCAATACATGTTATAAATCCAACCAACAAAATGAATAATGCGGAAAATGCTTTTTAGGATGGATAGTCTTTAACCAACTAAAAAGAATCCATCTCGAGCTGCGGCAAAAGGCAATCTTGAATAACTCATCATTAACGAATAAACAGAACCATACGCGGTAAGGACTACCAGTATAGAAATAATAACTGCGGTGTATTTCCATACAAATTATTAAATAACATCGGACACTATATGTGTAGTGTTTTCAATTTCTTTCCAAGGTACAATTCCCAAAATAGAAAAATTCATTAAAGCATAAATAAGAGTAACACCAATAGTCGACCATAAAATAGCGCGTGGGAAAGACATAGCCTGGATTTTTAACTTCCTCCTCCATATAACATATGTTGTAGTACCCAAGCAAATCATACATCGCAATTAGGGTTGCACTCCCCAATCCCATTACAAAACCCCATGAAATTGAAAACCATCCTTTGGGAAATGCAAATGCCAGTTCAGAATGAAAATGAGTTACCCCAACAAATATGGTAATACCAACAGTTGTTAACATTATTAACCATAAGATGATTGTCACTGTTCCAACAACTTTATTTATTATAATGCAGAACTATTGTATTAATCCAGTAGTGAAAGCTAAAATTCTTATATGTGTTTCAGTTAATGAGGGCCAAATAAATGATACATAATGTATCATGCCAATAAAAGCAGAGGCAATTTCGAAAGGCCCGCTTAGAAGGAATGACCATATAAATAAAAAAGCAATTAATTTACCAAAATATTTTTTAAATGCTTCACGATGATATACATAAGTCCCGCCTTCACCATGAATAGAAGTACTTAATTCAGCCCATACTTGCCCATCTGAAATTGCAATTAAAGCACCTACAACCCAACCCAGCATAGCCTGCGGACCTCCCATTGCTGAAACTATAAGAGGTATAGTAATAAACGGACCAATGCCAACCATTGTTGCCATATTCGATGCTGTTGCATGCAGCAATCCTAAGCTTCTATCTAGTTTTTTACTTTCTTCTGTCAAAGGAGTTTTATTTTATTTGCTATTTCTTAATATTAAGTATTTTACTTGAATTGCTCCAATATAATTTTTTTAATGTCTCTTTATTTAATGCTAGACCATAAAGAGGCCAATGATAACCATAATCAAAGTTATAAAAATGTTCATCTTCAGATTCAAGAATTCTAAAAGTCATTTCATACATTGCTGTATCAGGATCATTGTCTGTACCGTATAGAAGCCTGCTGCTATATTTTTCCATAAATTCTCTTGTATATCTGGGAATAGTAGAAACCTCGGCAAAACGTGCCGCTATATCTGCATAAAGATTTGGATATTTATCAAAAAGATTTCCCAGTTTAACTAAATTTGTAACTTGATTTGCAAAATGACATGCAATGAATATTGTCCGGGGATGCTTAGCAATTGCATTTTCCAGAGTTTTTAATTCTTCATCAAGATTAAGTATATCTTTTTGATTATCTAAACGCCAATCATATGCAGTCATTAATCCATCATTAGTTGAATCCATGGTTTCATAAAACCATTGGGGCTCCCCTACATGAATGCTTACGGGCATTCCGAGTTCAGCGCATTTATCCAATAATAAATCCATTCGAGGATCATCAATATGCATTCCCCATGCAGGAGGTTTACAATAAAACAATCCTTTTCCTTTATCACCTAACTCTCCAACTCCTCTTGCTCCCTCCTTAAAGCACCTTTCCAATTCTTTTACAGCATTTGCTCCAAATCCCGGCAGATTATATCCCTTATAGTCAAATCCGCAAAACAGAATAAACCTGTCGGGATATTTGGAAAAGAAAGTGATCAATGAATCGAATTTGGTTCCGTAAGCGTATGTTAAAATTACTATTTTTCTGTATCCCGAAGGAATCCATAATATGAAGCCATTTATTAAGATTTAACTCTGATTTTACAAATGGGTGAGAATGAATATCAATTACGGGATAATTGGCTTTTTGAATAACTGTTTTAGGAATTTGATAAATATTTTTGGGACGATAATCTTTTAATAATAAGTTATCAGGATTACTTTGACAATATAAAAAACTGCTCAAAGGAATTATTAAGATTAAGTTTAATAAAAATTTATAAAAAGGGATTTGATTTAATATCATTTTTTAACTATTAATCTATGAATATTCAATTATTTAATTTTTCATTTATCAAGTTTAGTAACAGGTATCAAAACTTAGTTTTTGTAAAAAAAATTAAAAAGGTTAATTTTTTATAATTCAACTTATGAAATATGGAAGTGCTCCTATTGGTTTACTTCATTTTTGCTCTATTCAAAAAAAAATGTTCTGTTTTCTTTTTGATTAAGAATTAGACTCATCTCCTAATTGAATAAAACTCTTGATTAAAGAAACTCAGAATCTCACTTTTTTCAACAAAATCATTTCATACAGCAATTCTTAAATTTTTTTCCACTATTGCAAGGACAATAATCATTTCGACCAATATTTAAGTGAGGAAAACCATTTTCTTTTTCTTTTGCCCAAATCATTACGTTCGCTGGAGATCTATATTTTTTCAACTCATTCGTCATAAATTTCATATACGAATCAATATGATGAAAAAACATTTTATAACCAGCACACAAAAAATTCAATCCTTCCTCTCCATCGGGAGTTTTAATGAATCGGTGTTTAGGACATTCGCCATTACATGCAAATTTGACATCGCATTCTAGACAATAATTAGGTAGTTTTTTCTTTTTATCCATTCCGAATTGAATTTCTTTGGGTGAATTAACCAATGTAGTTAGTGTATTTTCAAGAATATTACCCAGTTTATTTTCAGGATAAACATAATGATCGCAGGAATAAAGGTCTCCATTATGCTCAATTGCCATTGCTCTACCACATGTTTCATTAAATACACATAATGATTGTGATTTATCATACCAACTTTCTAGGGCAACTTCAAAAATTTGTACGAAGTATTTTCCGACATCTTTTCGTACCCATTCATCAAATATTATATTTAGAAAATTACCATACTGCTTCGGTTTCACTGACCAATCAGTTACCGCTGACTCACCCTGATAATCAGGTGAAATTAGTTTTAATTCGTTTTCTGATCTACTCTCTGCCTTTCTTTCAATTATAGGAATAAATTGTAAATATAGACTGCCGATTTCTTTTAAAAAGTTATAGACTTCCCTCGGATGTTCTGAATTAATCCTATTTACGCATGTCAAAGTATTGAACTCAACATTGTGTTTTTTAAGATACTCCAGTCCCTTCATTACTTTATTAAAACTTGGCTTTTGATTTTTATAAACGCGATAATAATCATGAAATTCCTTAGGTCCATCTAGTGATATTCCAATGAGGAAATTATGTTGAAAAAAGAAACTACACCATTCATCATTTAATAAAATCCCATTTGTTTGTAGTGAATTATTTATTTTTTTCTTCCCGGCATATTTATTTTGTAGTTCGACCACTTTTTTAAAAAAATCAATTCCCAGCAAAGTAGGTTCACCGCCTTGCCATGTGAAATTAATTTCTGGTACAGATTGAGTTTCAATATACTGCCTTATATAACTCTCCAGAACTTCATCATTCATCTTCCAGTCTTTGGAACCGGGAAACAATTTTTCTTTTTCCAAATAGAAACAATATTTACAATCTAGATTGCATATTGGTCCTATTGGCTTTGTTATTATATGGAAAGCATCTGAAAATTGCATTATTAAAACTTCCTATAAAATTTAAATTACAAATAAATTAAAAATAAAAAATTATCAAGAAATCTATTCACTTCGCAAAACCTGTTAAAGTGTGTTAAACTTCATAGAATTACTGAATTAATTCCAATTTTTTAGTAAATACATCTCTACTTTATTCTTCATCATACCATATATTAAAAGAATATTGGCTTTATATGGCGGTTAAATAAATTTTCGGTAACATTTTTAGATATAAACGATTCATATTTTTCTAAAGCATGTATATATTTTGGTCCCATCTCTGCTGCGATTTTATATCCAACATGTAATAATTGTCTAATATTAGGATTATACTTCTCCGATGAAAGGTTATGTTTTAGTGCTGCTATAAATTCTTCGCCCGACCAATTGTTTACCACTTGTTTTGAAGGTAATTGATTTTTATCAATATCTACAACAGTAGCGTAAGGAAAAGTTAATTCATCAAATCTATCGAGAGATTTTGAGTAAATTTGTTTAGCAACTTCAAGACCCTCACCACCAGCAAGCATAAGTCCAATTAATTCTTCAAGCCATGTTGTTCCGGCAGTTTTAACGTGAAGACCGGCATTATGTTTCCTTATAACTTTGTTTATGATAGGATAGATTGAAAATTTATCACTTCCGGAATGAACACTAAGTTTTATCATATGAGGGAAATTAAATTCACTTACAGCATATTTTAAGACCAAAATATCTTCTTCAAATTCTTTTGCAAATTGACCTAAATCTCCGACATAGTTTATTCCTTTATTGAAACGCCCGCTGAATTTTGGCGCAATTGTATTTAAAGGTATAGAATATTTTGCAATGGCTGATAAAATAAAAAAGATTTCAACAGGTGTCTGAGCTACATTTGTTTCATCCATGGATATTTCAATAACAGGATTTTCTTTCTGCTTATTTTTCTTTATATGTTTATAAAGGTTAGCAGCTTCAGATAAAGCGAATAAATATTTTTTTCCTACTTCAGTTAGAAGTTTTTCTGTTACTGTAAAAACATCTTCAATACCAGGTAATTTAAGTTTGCCGATATATTTTTTATTTGATTCTATAAAATCATTTAATATATCTTCCGGGCAGGGCTTACCTATAAAGTCAGCTACATCAATTGTGAAAAAATCACTATAAGGTAAAAACAAATCAACCGTTTTAATAGTAATATGATCAGCATCTACGAAGTAATCTTCCTGCCAGTTTGCATTTTGTACAGCCTTATCAACAGCAGTTCTTGTTTCTAAAGGTTTGCTGCCGATTGTTTTGTGCTCACGATAAGATTTGTTCCAAACCGGAGTAATCTTAACTCCATTTTCTTCCGCACGCTGAATTGCTTTTAATTGTGCTTCCGCTTGATGGGCAAACCTATCTCCCATACCGAACGAATAGTTTCGAAATTTTAAATTATTCATCCTTCTTCCATTAGTTTTTAAATTAAAAAAAGGAATAATCTATGTAATAATCTAAATAATCGAGTATCACCAAAACAATCATTAAACTGTGAGCGGTATTATGGAGTAATAAATGGAATGTTATGAAATTCCTTAATCAAATAAATAAATAATTAATTAAGGATTAAAGGTAGTTTTGTTAGCAGATGAAAACAACTAAAGTCTATACTGGAGAAACCAATCTATCCGCAGGAACCAGATTCCATTCAAAACAATCTGTAGGGCATAAGTCGAAACAGGTAGTGCACCCTGTACAATTATATGGATCAACTAAAGCCACAATACCCTTCTTGTTTTTTCCTATCCAACCTAGCCCTTCCACCATTTTTATGGCATAACAATGTCCAATAGGTATACAAAGTTCACAGCCTATACATTTTTCTTCGTTAACAAAAGCAACCCCTTCTTCCATAACTATATTTTGAGCTGTTTTAATAGTTGGCAACAACATATCGCGCATTTCGCTTATTGAAGAAAAATGGTGCGTTTTCAAGTATTCCTTAAGCCGGATAACTTCCTTCTCCAAAAAGTCATAACCACGTATCATCGTTTCAGTACAAACGCCAACCATATCAGCGCCGGAAATAACCATTTCAATATAATCTTTCCAATTTGACATGCCTCCGTACCCGCATATTGCAGGTTCAGGCCCGCAATATTTCCTAATTTCGAAAACATCGCGCAGTGCAAGAGGTTTCAACCAGGGACCTGAAAGGCAGGTCATTCCATTATCCAGCTGAAATCTTTGGGTCCCCTTCAAAGAGTCTTCAATATTTATGGGAGGGATCCCAAGTCTGTTCCCAACTGAAGATACAATATCAGCACCGGCATCAAAACAAGCTTTGGCAATTGAAGCTATCTTTCCACCTTCAGGTGTAAGTTTTACAAATAGAGGGATATTAGTTTCGGCTTTAATTGCCCTTACAACTTCGTGAATCAAATCCGGTCGCTGACCCATAGATGCACCTGTGCATTTTTCAATTTTTTCACCCGTTAATTCCACATTAAAAGACATATTCGGGCAGCACATATTTAATTCATTCCCGTCTGCTCCTGCATTTTCAAAAGCCTTAGCCATACGAACCCAACCATCAGGACCATCAGGACCATCATAAGTAATATTACTGAAGATCCTTGTTACATCTGCAACCTTCTTGCCTCCTTCACATATCCTAAGAGCTTCATCCAGTTTTATTCTCTTTTCAAGAGTAAAACTGTGCATCTTCAACTTTTTTGTCCAAGTATACCGTGGTTCACGGTTAATATAAGGTTCCGGATCAATTGTAAGCTTTATAAAAGCAGCACCCCAGCCGGCTTCATTTATTTGCCGGATCATATCTACCGTTTTCACAGTCGGTCCGGAACCTACACAAAAAGGATTATGAAAATCGAGACCGGCTACTTTTACCGGTAAAAATGTTTTTTCCTGCCTTTCAGTCATAATCAAGTTCACACCTTTCTATTTGCTATAGTTTCACAATTTTGCCATTTTTAGCCGATTCATAAATAGCCAAAACGACTTTTAATGCTTTCAAACCATCTTCGCCTTTAGTTCCGTTTTGCGGTTGTTTATTATTAATAACGCAATCAATAAAGTGTTCAATTTCTTTTACATAACCTAAAGATAAAAATTCATCGACCGCTGGTTGTGTCCAGCCGTATGTAAAATCAGCTTTTTCAACTGCATAACCATAGCCAGGACGGCTAAATACTTTAAGAGGCGAACCCTTAGTAAGGTCTATATGAATGTTTCCTTCCGTTCCATAAATTTCTATTCTATCGTCCATACCACCGCAGGTAATATAATTCCCCTCAACAAAACCCCGGACGCCATTTTCCATAGTTACCAGAGCAGCAGCCCAATCTTCACCGGTATAGTTAACATGCAGAAGGTTGGTATCACCTCCATCAGTTGTCATTCCTATAACTTCTTTAGTATCACTACCGGAAAGGTAACTAATAAATGCAACAGGGTGAATCCCCAAATGTATCATTGAACCGCCGCCGCAGTACTCTTTTTTTTGGGCAAACATTGAATGGGAACCATTGTGAGTTTCTTTTGCCTTAACATATAATAGCTTACCTATCCCACCTTCATCAACAATTTCTTTTGCCCTGATTAGAGCAGGTGCAAAAATCCAATCTTCCGCATACATCAATCTTATACTGTTATCTTTGCAAATTTTAACCATTTCATAAGCATCTTCAATGGTTGTTGCAATCGGTTTTTCACAGATTATTGATTTTATTCCATATTCAACCGCAGCTATAACAATTTGTTTATGCAGGAAATTCGGAACGCAAACACTTATGAGATCCAATTCTTCTTTTTGAAACATATCGCGATAATCTTTATAGTACCTAGGAATTTCATATTTACCGGAAAATCCCTCCAGATTATCCAATGCAGTTACAGCTTCCATTTGTACAGAAGAAAATCTTTTATATGATTCTGCATGCAGCGAAGCCGCAAATTGCGATCCTACTATTCCAACTTTTATTTTTTTCATTATTTTTAACTTTTTTATAATACAATTATTGCCTGAAAAGATTTCGGGTAATCAATCACCTTGCTGTTTTAAAAGTATTTGTAGAGGAAACAATACATATATTAAATAGTTGTTGCCGTAAAACCACCATCCACGCTTATTATTGAACCTGTAACAAATGAAGCTGCTCTATCTGAAGCAAGCCAAATAGCAACTGCAACTAATTCTTCAGATTTACCGAAACGCTTCAAAGGTGTATGATTCATAATATTTTCCACACGTTCTTTAGTAAGCATTTTACGATTTAGTTCAGCGGGGAAAAAGCCAGGAACAATTGCATTAACACGAACGTTTGTAGATGCCCATTCTATAGCAAGACTTTGAGTTATGCTATTTACGCCTGCTTTAGATGCACTGTAAGTATAAACCTTGGAGAGCGGTGGACCTGATGCCACGGATGATATATTAATAATACTGCCCTCTTTTGCTCTAACCATATCTTCTCCAAAAACCTGACAACTAAAAACCATACCTCGCAAATTCACATTCATTATTTCATCCCATTCTTCTGCCGTAAGATTGAATATAGGCGTTTTACTGGTCATACCCGGTGCATTAATTAATATATGAACTCTTCCCAATTCATTTTTAATCTTCTCATGAGCAGTAATAATATCATCTTTTTTAACAACATCAGCCTTAAAAGCTATTGCTTTAACGTTAGTTTCCGATGCGATACTTTTAGCTTTTTTCTGAGCTTTCTCAATATTTCTTCCTAAAATAGCAACATTGGCTCCAGCTTTTGCTAAACCTTCCGATATTGCACCCCCCAGCATGCCAGCACCGCCAATAACAACTGCATTTTTATTTTTCAACCCAAATAGTTCTTCGATATAACTCATTTTCTATCTAATTTCTTTTGTTAATTGGTCGCGAAAAAATTTTCAGAGAAAATTCTCAATGATTCTTTAATAACCTCAATATTTCCCGGCTTATTTTCTTTCTCAACAAGACTTAAAGGTGCCGACATTCCTAATATGGGAATATATCCTGAACTTGATATAGCTTCTCTATATTTAGGACCTGTTTCCAAATTTACCCCGCCTGTAGGCATAATAATTTTATCACTATGCTTTTCACGTACATATGGAGCAAGTAAAGCTTTAAATCCGGAAGGACCATGAACACCTGCAGGAAATATTTTAACCGCATCCGGTTCCAATCCGTCGGGACGTTCAATAAAATAATTTAATTCAGTAGGAGTCATAATAGCGGGAGCTGAAAAAACATTGGCTTCGCGGGTAATTCTTACAAATTCTTTCCCTTCGGCAAAACCTCCCATAACATTACCGGGTGCCACAATCATTTCAAATCCCATTTCAATTGCCTGCTCAAGTTCCGAAGGATTTATAATGCTTCCACATCCTAAGATAAAAGGATTATCGGATGGTGAATCTTCTCTTAATTTTACCAACTCCTGCATACCTTCTTTCAGTATAGCCGCATCAATACGGAAAGTTGTTTCAGCTACAAAACCGGCTTTATACACCTCGAGCATCGTATTAACCAGGTGTTCCGGATTTTTAACATGTTTCTTATTAAGAACTACAACAACGCCACTTTTTAAAAGTGCTTCTCTTACTATTTTTCTATTTTTTTGATAGATCATTTTTTTATCTCCCTTATTATTTTTATCTTAATGCTTTAACGCCGCCACCTGACTGCGCACGTTTAACTTCTCTTTCAATATCTTTCAAAGTAACCATTGTAAAATCGCCGGGAGTTTCCTGAACTAAAATACCATGAGCAGCTCCCCATTCAACAGATGTCTGCAAATCCTTACCAAGCATTAATGCCGCCAATACACCCGATGTAAATGAATCGCCGCCGCCTGTCCTATCTTGAATCGGGATATTTTCACGGAGCACCGCCACATAAAACTTATCATTAATTGCGTCAAATAAAACAGCGCCCCAATGAATTAAATCTGCATTTACCGCCCCCCGCCATTGTGTTCCAATTAAGCTGAGATTTGGAAAATCTTTAGAAACTTGTTTGACGGTTATTTTGTATGCTTCAAACCATTCTTCAAAAGAAGCACCTTTGTTTGTCTTGGTCTCATATCCTAAAGCATCATGAAGATCAGAATCATTACCTACTAAGAATCCAAGATACGGAGATATTTCTTTATTAATTGAACGTGCAACTGATTTATCAGGTTGAACTTTCGATCTATAATTTAGATCTGCTGCAACGAAAACACCATATTCATTAGCTTTTTGAACAGCCTTTAGAGCAACCTTTGATGAGCTAGGTGAAATTAAGGTGAAGATTCCGCCGGTATTAAAAACGCGGATTCCATCTTCCCCAAACAATTTGTCCCAGTTGTAATCATCTGCCTGTAATTCACGTATAGCTGAATGGGCCCGATAATATGCCGTATCGGAGGGGATAACACCTTTACCGTTGTAGGTAAAATTTAATCCATTAATAAGGCCGCCTTTTTGATCAGTACTGTGTGGCGAACCGTCATTTTTAGTATTAAACCAGATGATATTTGAAGTATCAACTCCGGCTTCACGCAACTGGTTACGAATATTTAAGCCGATATTATCGTCTACCAGAGCAGTTAAAATAGAACTTCGTAATCCAAAAGTATAAGCTAAACCGCATGAGACATTAGTTTCGCCGCCGCCCTGTGAAACACGAAAAAGTCTTGCCCTAGCTGTAGGTACATCATATGGATCTAAACGGAGCATAACTTCTCCTAAAGACATTCCGTCGTATTTACAACTTTTAGCTGATTTAATTTCTGTATATTTTACAATGTTTCCCAATTTTTTCTCCTTTAATGGTTATAATTTTTATATGAAATTTAGTGATTAGAAAAAAATTATTACCTTCTTAATATAAAGACAATTAAACAAATAAATCTGAGGGCATATTAATATTAATCTAATTATAATTCTGGATTAAATGCTTACATTACTCAATACATCTTTATTAACAATAAATTCCGGAATTTTTCCATTAACTGAAATCAACTACCGCAGTAGTCGACATTACCTGCATTCCGATTTTGCCTGAATCAGTATCAGATCCGATATGCGAACTAACAATAATGTTCAATCCGTCCAAAGGAAGATCTTTTTCGAGCCATATTTCGTCTAATCCGTACCCCCAGATTTTTCCTTCTTTGACAGCCTTGTATATTGCACGGTTATCCGATAAAATACCGCGGGCACAATTTACAAGCACAGTAGTTTCCCTCATCAAATCAATTTCTTTTCTTGTAATTATTTGTTCGTTGGCAGAAGCATGAAGAGAAATAATATCGCACTCCCTACAGATTTCTTCCATCTCAGTATAAATAACATTATTATCATTAGCCCAATATTCGTCTTTATAAATATCATGAGCTAGCACTTCTACTTCATATCCTTTCATCAGTTTAACCAAATATTTTCCGATTGTACCGGTCCCGATTATCCCAAGTTTTTTGCCAAAAATATCCAGCCTCGAAGGGCCTTCTTTAACTTTACCGGCGCTTGCAGTTTTATGGTGCAAAACACGTCTTCCGGCAACATCTAAAATGGTAGATAGTGCCCACTCAGCAGTAGGACGAGCATTACAACCGGGTGCATTAGTAACAATAACTCCAAATTCTGTAGCAGCTTTTAAATCAATGGAATTATAGCCGATACCATATCTTGAAATTAGTTTTAAAGAACCCCCTCCTTTTTCGCTAATTGTAGATAGCAATTGTCTGTTATATTTCTCTAAATCAGCAATTACAGCAATAACATCAATAAAGTCTTCTGCCTGCAGAGGATGTTCAGGATTTCTATCGCATCTATAAACAACTTCAATTTCATCTTTAAATTTTTTTTCTAAATCACAAAGCATTTGTTTTGCTTTTCCTTCGTCTTTTGGATGGCTTAACAAATCGTCCAGAAAACTGGTAGCAAAAACAAGTACTTTCTTTTTCATAATCTTTTATTTTCTAAGTAAATAATTTTGATTATTTAACTAATCTCAGGTCGTTTATCCGTATTATAAAGCGACAGAAGTATTTTCTTCTTCACCATTAATCGATTCCGTATTAAGTATTTCTCGCATAATTATGATGTTCTACTTTTCCAAAATGAGTGGGTTCTGAACACCCGGTATGATGGCTTTTACTCCAGATTTTGTGTAATACAGTTTGATAAGACCTAATAATCTTCATACTTGTATCAAACTTCAAAGGACTGGGAGTAAACGTACCTCTTGTTTTTATTATTTTTTCAATTTCCGCTAAAAGTAATACGGGTTCACTCATATCTTAATCTTTAATTGCATACTGCGAATAATTATTACAATAATAATAAATGTTCCAACGTTAGAATAAAAAAAGTTTCAATTACAAATCAAGAAATAAGAAACAAGTGGTAGATTAAAGTATGGAATGGTTTTATTTTATTTAAACTTGTTGAATGACGGTATTTTTCACTAGTTCCAAGATTAGGTTGCACTTATAGTGATATATCTGTTTTTCGTTTATAAGGATAGGAATAAACTGCATTAAGTATTCTACTGCCTAATTTAATTTCATTCAAAAGCTATATTTACAATTTCGTAGCGTGAAACGTCGCTTGACATTTACACGGATTTTTAGACAATATTACTATTTATATTAAATAATATACTTTAAATTAAAGGAAAAACTGTACTTAAGTGCGGCAAGAACCTCTACAAAATTAAAATTTTATACTCTTCTTAATCCCTGAGATACAAGGGTAAAATTAAAGTATAACAAAACGATATTACACGGCAAGGAAAGCTTTTAATTTAGCAGCATAACGCCTGCTCATTTTAAAAGGTTCTTCAATCCCTTCAATATAAATATTTTGTGTATTATTTTTACATTTTTCTACTCTGACAACGTGTTCAAAGTTAACTATCACCGAACGATGAATACGAACGAAATACTTTTCAGGAAGAATTTTTTCCCATTCCAGTAATGTCTTTGATGTAAGGAATTTCTTACCTACTTTATAAATAACATACGAATATTTTCCTGCTGAAAAAATACTTTTAATAAATGAAACTTTAATGAATTTTAATGATCGATTTATAACCATATAAATTACATCATCATAAGTAACTTTGCCTTGAGGTTTTTCATCATAGCTCGATACTTCATTATGAATTAATCTGGCAATAGATTTACTGAGTCTGTCTTTCTGAATTGGTTTTAACAGATAATCTAAAGCGTTGATTTCAAATGCCCGGATTGCATATTGATCATATGCCGTGACAAAAATTATTTTTGCTTCTACATTTGTTTTTTCAAGGAGATCAAAGCCCGTCTCATTTTGTAGTTGTATGTCTAAAAAAATAACATCAGGTCTTCGTTCTTCAATTAATATAATCGCCTGTGTAATATTTGCTGCTGTACCTATTACAATAATTTCTGAATATTCTGCTAATAAATATTTTAATTCTTCTCTAATTGCTCTTGAATCATCAACTATTATAGTTTTTAATCTGTCCATAAATATCTGAAAATATTTTTAGTATTAAAATTATAAGAAAATTGATAACAATAATCAAAATTTAATCTACACTTATTTAGAAAGCATCTTACACTGCCTCCAATCCTGTATATTTTATTAACATTTTCCACACGGCAATCACGGGTTTTATCCATCAGCACTAACACTCCTTTGCCTTTGACGCACCAGTAATATTCCGAACGGGTTTTATTTTGATGTACATGACCTCTTGTCATAAAAAACTCATCACCTACTGTACCGAGGAAAATATGACTGAAACCAAAGAACAACCCGCCTTCTTTTCCCGCTTCTACGACATTGTGCATTTCAACTTTATATACTGCAATATTTTGATCGATTTTTGATCATGCAGACTCATCTTCAAAACAGCCTCTTAAATTACCTATGGAAGTTATTTTCACCGTTGTATTTTCTCCGGTAACAATTCCTTTCTCCATTGAGATATCAAACATTGCTAAAAGAAATTTTGTCCGGAATCATATAGTCTCCTTTCTTAATTTCATTTATTATGATTCGTTTAAATCACTCTTCGGGAAAATTGATTTTAAAATTTACGAAATGTTTTAATAAACATAATGTTTTTGAATTTAATTCTGAGATAAAAAAAATCAGCCAACTTTTTTTAATTCTTCAAATTTTAGAAAGACAACGCCATCGCCGGGTACATTAAACGTTTTGTTTCCATCTTTTAATTTAAAGTCTTTATCGTCCCATATGTTATAAAAACCATATTCCTCCGAATCCGATAAATACAAATCCGAAAGCGATAAACTAACCTGCACATTATTTTCATTTCGATTAAAAATTCCCATCCATCCTTTGCCGGGTTCATTTTTATTAGGCGTTAACCATCCCTCGACATTATTCTTCTTATATACTCTAAAGCCCATTACGCCGTTTTGATTGCATGCAATCATTTCTTTGTTAGTCAATAGATTCTTAGAAAATTCATCCATTGTGGTTAATACACCACCCATCATCAACGGCGATGCGGCAAGTGCTCTCATCGTAATAAATGTATAATGCTGATTTTTCGTAAATTGTGACACGCGTTTATAACCGTGACCGGCAAGCCGTAAATCCTTTTCTTCTTTATAATATTCTTTCGGGGTTCTTGTCATAAGATGTCCGAATGGGATCATATCCAAATCCGGGTAAAATCCTTCGTAGCTTGTGCCCTGATACAAATCCCATGCATTAAATGCCTTTTCAATGTCTCCCCTCCTATCCCAAACATCGCTGATAATTCGAACCATGTTCGCTCTTTTATAATAAGGCAGGTCATAAAATTTTTTACTTCCGGCTGAAAGGCTGAAAACAATATCGCGACCGCTCTGTTCAATTGCATTTGCCATACCGATAATTTCTTTTGGATAACCAACAATATCGTCGCTTTTAATAAAATCTACTCCCCAGTCCGCAAGTTGATTAACTAAACTATTGTAAAATTCCTGTGCACCGAATTTATCCATGTCCACGCCGTAATTATAATGACACCATTCACAAATACTGTTTGTATCGGCAATATCTCTTGCCCTGTATTTTGTCCCTTTAATGGGAAGATTTTTTTCGACAGCTTTTCTGGGAATTCCTCTCATAAGATGAAAGCCGAATTTCAAACCTAATTCGTGTGCACGATCGATTAAATGTTTTACTCCGTGAGGGAAATAACACTTCGAAGGCTGAAGCAGTCCATATTCGTTAATGTGAACATCGGAAGCATGTTTTTCCGCCGGATATAGTGTACCCGGAATTAGTTTATATTCCCCGAACCATCCGTTGTCGATCACAAAATATTCATATCCGGCAGATTTATACGTCTTTGCCATTTCTTCCAAATTTTTCATTACGGCATTTTCATCAATATAAACGGCATAACCGTCGTAACTATTCCACCCCAAAGGAGGAACTGAAATGAAATCATTGATTTTTTTTTCATCATGGACTGGAAATTTATTTTTTCCAAAGCTTACTTTGGGTACTGCTAAAGCTCCGGCACTTAATGTCGACAATTGTATAAATTTCCTCCTGTTAAACTTAATTCTCATTTTCTTTTCCTTCTTTTAATTTTCATTTTTTTTGACAAAAATCCAGCATCAATAATCAAATCATATTTTATTCGGTTAATTTATGCACGGAATTTATCCTGATATTTTTCGGCACGTCTCATGTAATCCGCATGAGGCAGAATATCATATTCGTAGATAATCTGTTTAATAGTTTAATCCGGCGAACGGATTTCGATCGTTACCCAATCTTAATTATGAACGGAATTTATCTTGATATTTTTCTTGCTGTTTTATGTAATCGGAGTGCTGTGGAAATAAATCATATTCATCGATAATCTGTTTAATAAGTAAATCCGGCGTACGGGTTGCGATTGTAACCCAATCATCCGGACCATAAAATTTAATATGTAATTTATCACCATATTTCTTTCTCATCGCTCTTACTTTTTTAACTATAAAATCTATTTCACAAAGGACTTTTTCAAGATTCAAAGGCGCAAATGCAAAGTGTTCATAAAATTCGCTTTTATCGATCAGGTCTCCGCTAATATCATAAATAGAAACAGGATCCCTCCTTGAACTTCCAGCGACATAATAGTTAAACCTCATCGCATAGGAATTAATTAATCTGGAAGAAGGATAAGTGGCAGAAAAAAACACTATTTCTGCTCCTTGATCTTTCAGCCTTTTCCATCCGTCGGCCCAATTCGAGTCAAAACAAATTTGCATACCAACCGTACCAAAATCGGTTTTAAAGACAGGGGGCTGTAAACTACCCGGTGTACATCCGTTGTCGCATTCTCCCGAGGTTGGATGGATTTTATTGTAATGCCCGACAACTTTTCCCTTTCGATCAATCAATACAGATGCATTATAAATTTTATCTTTCTCTATTAGGTGAAGGGGACAAACTATATAACAATTATACTTATTAGCAAGTTTGGCAAACCTTGTTATAATTGGGCCGCCTAGTGTTTCTGCCGTTTTTACAGTTGTAGCAAACGCTTCGGGAAGAACTACGACATCGGGATTATACGACGTCATCAGTTCTATCCGGTTAATTGTAGGATCAACTGCATCATTTGAACCGGCCGTTGCTATTCCTTCTTGTGATATAGTTAAAATTCTTGGTTCTCTTTTTGAATTTACAGCATCGAGAGAGTCGGCTTTTAAAGTACCCGGTTTTAGAAATGATGCACCTGCTACGCCTGCAGCGGCAATTGTTGAACTTTTTAAAAATTTTCTACGAGATAATGAATTTGACTCACTCATAATAACTTTCCTTTATCTAAATATTTTATTGAAATCCATTTAACTAAATTGGTTGTTCTTTAAGGTTAATATAAAAATGACAAACCATCAACAGAATAATCAATTAATAAAACACTTTATAATTTCAGCCTCCCATTATTATTAGGGCAAAACATTGTAAAATTTATCCCGATAACCGGTATGTATCAAATATTAAGGAATAAGTGGTTACAGAAAGTAATTAAAGGTAAAAACCGGCGAAATTTGATCAAATTTGCAAAATCTATGCATGGTGAAAACAAATTATCAAGAAGCGAAAACGGCTGCACTCAAATTAAAAATCAGGGCAAAAGTGAATAACACTTTAACACCCTGCTTTATTTACTTATATAATTAAATTATCCGCCGTTCCTAATTTTATTACCGCCTATTTTTTTTCCAGATCGGGTAAATCATAATATTTTAAAACGCCGTATAAAACGTTTGAATACATATCTCTCTGCAATGGATTTTTTACATAATTTTCAAAAGAATTAATTGAACCAGATAAATCCGCTTCATTAATTCTGTTATCCAAAAATGCAGCATGAACAACAGCGGGGCAGTAAATTCCGTTTGCAACAATTTTTATATTATGACCTTTCATTTTAGGTTGCGTCCCGATAAAATCAAGCAATGAAATTATATCAATTACCCTCTGACCCATAATCGGTTTTCCGATGTGCATACTCAACATTGCATTCCGGTATTCCCTGTTCCAATATTTTGCATCGTTCATTGCGAGTGCGTCAACTGTTTCTCCGAATCCTCTTAAGTCCGCAAGTATAAGAATATCGCCACTGTTTATATAAGGTGCTATATCATTATTATTTAAAGCAATATTATTTTTTCCTTCTTCATTCAAAAAAATAACAACGTTTCCGGAAGGATTAATATAGGTCGGCAAATAAACTAGACACGGAACCGGGATTTGACCTTTTCGTAA
Organism: uncultured Bacteroidota bacterium; assembly: GCA_963782475.1. GTDB lineage: Bacteria > Bacteroidota > Ignavibacteria > Ignavibacteriales > Ignavibacteriaceae > CAVQBP01. The sequence goes on along the minus strand of CAWAJW010000015.1, from coordinate 153,900 downwards.
AACTTCATACTTATAAATATCGTATGATCTTGAATTTATTTTGCCCGTAGATTCAACAGTTATTTTATCTTTCGGAATACTTATACCGAGAAGTTCTAATACTTTTGCTCTGAATGTTTTATTGCTCGCGGTATCGACAAATTCTTTTCTTTGCGCAGAATATTTTTTTGAAAGGTCGTAACAATAGTCGCTGATAGTCTGTTCGTTTTTATAATTAGTTACAACATTTCCCGTTGCAGTACAAAGTAAATCTTCAGCAGGAGTAAAAACATTACCGACTTGATTTTCATGTACCGGAGTATTGTCACCTAATAGCCATCTTCTAAACCAAGTAACCGAAGCTTCTCTTTTTGGCTGCGGCATACCGTGACCGTAAGGTATTGAGAACATTCCGACTTTTTCCGGTTCGTTGAATACGCCGTAAACTTTTTTCAGTTCCTTGTAAGTCGTGAGAGCACCCCAATAATCTACAAAATCAAAATAGCCCGACATAATCAGTAAAGGTCTCGGGGCGAACATTGTCAGATAATCAGCGATTTCAAAATGCTCTCTTCCTTCATAAGGAAAAAACTGACATCCGTCCGGCGCTCCCATATTTTCAAGCTTTCTTTCCCATGTAGTGACAAAACTACAAACTACGGCAGCTTTAACACGCGGGTCGGCTGCTACCGTATAAGTGGTTTGCATCCCGCCTCCCGAACTACCTATACATCCTATTTTACTTGTATCGATATCCCGCCTTGTTTCAAGGTAATCGATACCCCGCATATTATCCCATAATTCCTGCGCAAGAACACTAGTTCCGACAAGATTAGCCCCTGCATTCAACAATGTATGTTCGGTAGTTGCACCGCGGGTAAGCGGATTTCCGTTTTCATCTACCAATTGGTCTCTTTCACCCTGACCGATGGGATCAATGACAAAAGCAGCAAAACCGTTTTTAACCAACAGCAATGCTTCTTCAACTATTTCCCGGGTAATTTTTGCTTCCTGCCAATGCCCGCACAAGTAAACAACAACAGGGAAAGGTCCTTTGCCGTCGGGAATGTAAAAATTAGCAGTTACGTGTCTGTTGGGAACACTTTCATAAATTACTTTTTCTATCCGGTAACCTTTTTGCTTAACAGTGCCAACAACCTGAGAATTTAATTTTGACTTTGCCGGGAGATCTCCATAAAGTTTCCAATACTTTTTTCGACATTCTTTTTGATATTGAATCATATTCTCTTTGGACAAAAATATATTGTTAATTTCATCTCTTCTCATTTCATATTGCTTATGTATTTTCCTAAGCAAATATGAATGCAGCGCAAATGTTTGTTTCCACGGGAATACGGAAAAATCACTTTGCGCATTTACAAAAGAAATGCTAATTGCCAATAGAAATGCAATTATTAAAAATTTTTGAAACACATGACCTGCAGTTTTTTTCATTTTTAAAATCTCCAACCTACCGCAATTTGATTTTTTATTACCAAATTTAATTTTACTATGGTAAAATCAATGGCTTACAAAACTTTTTTAAGCAAAATAAAGATAACAGAAATTTCCTGGCATTTTTTACTAGACCGGAGTATCATTTCAACAATAGAATGAAAATCAACTCCGGTCAGGATTAGGGAGGCACCTAATCCCCAAATGTGATCGGTCCTCTGAACGAATTCAGATCTACCTTGAGCGTCGCCGGGAACTTTGTACTCGGATCAAAGCTTACTATATCAGTCTCCCCGTCCTTCTCTACTTTTACCGTGTTGTCGTCCAGCCTTGTTATTACAGGATCCTCTGTCCCCGGTTTTACCGGATAGATTACTACCATAAAATGGTCATTGCTTTCAAGATTTTTTGTTGTAAACCAATAATTATCACTACATACACATTTTCTGTACTCAGGGTTTTTCATATCATGTGCTACCCACTTGTTCTTCAGGTAATCCATGCCCGTAATCGGATTCTTATATTGATCTAATCCTTTTAAATCCAGAAACTGCAGCGAGTCCGGGTATGCAATCTGTTTTAAAAATACTTTAACATTCCCAAGCTTATAAGTTAGCAATCCTTTAGCAGCATCATAATGCGGATGACCGTTTTGAAGAACACGGTAACGCCATGAAAACCGGGACGGACGATCGGGATCGGTTTTCAGATCATCATATATAATTAAATATTTATTCCTCATGAACAGCATGTGTCTCCGGAAGCGTTCCAATTGCGGCGCTCCCTTCGGACCGAATAATTTGTTTGTGTAGTTAATTTGTGTTCTTGAAGCCCAGCTTTGGTTGCCGGCTGCATTACGGGTTACAATTTCTTCGTGACGCGGGTAAGCAGAAGTTGCATCGCCCATCCAATATGTAAAATCCTTCCCGTTTTCATATGCCATTAACACGGCTAGGTAGCCTTGTTTACGGGATTGTTCGGTAATTGTCTGACCGATACCATCAACCATAATTGTATTATGTGCGATCGTCTGACAACCGTATGGGTTTTCATCGCCGGAATGACCACCATAGTTTAAATACTGGCCGTATGCATACATTTGGAATGTATTTGCGTCATTATATTCATGGCCTCTCTCAGGACATGAACAAAACATTATACCGATTCCGTCTTTAAATGCTTTCTTTTCGCTTGGATTATATTCATGAACCATTACAAAGCCGGTTGCCGGAAAAACATATCTTGTTTTATCTGAAGGAACGGGTTTTAATTCTCCATTAAATTGTACTGGTGCAGCAGCGTGTATCCATTGACGCCACCTTAACTCCGGTTCTATTTTAACGTTTTCCCAATTATAAAGTATATTTCCGTCTTCGGTTAAATAAGCAAGAAGATCAAAAACTTCTTTACGATATACCATACCTGCACCATGCATGGCCGTCCTTCCAAAAGGAGAAATGCTCATTCCAACAGGTACAAGCCCTATAAAAAAGTTTGCGTATTCTTTATAACGGGGATTTTCTTCTAAATGAAGAGAGGGCAAGGCACCCTTTAAATACATCAGCTGATAAACAAGCCACTTCATATGCGACTGACCGTATCCCGCACCCAAATTGTAGCCGCCGTTTTCTGCAGCTATTTCTCCCACACCTATTAGATAATTTGATACCCAATGAAAAAAACGGCGTGCAAGTTCACTCTTTTCATAAATTGCAATTGTTGCAGGAAATGTATCCATGGAACCTTCCCATGAATGACCTAAGGAGGATACAGCAATACTTGGTATACCTACTTTAGGATTTTTACTGCCGTTTGTATACAACGCTCCGCCCCAATGATAATCGTACATCCATGATTTTAATCGCCATTCCAACGATTTCTCAAATACCTTTCTCTGAGCAGGCGTTAATTGATCATAAAACCAATCGTAAATACAGGCTAAATATTCTGTAATGCTTGTATTATCCTCACTTATGGAATAACCGCCTCCCATTCCCTCGGGGCTTCCAGGTCCGCCTTTCGGATATGATGCAATTGCCGTCCAGATATTTAGAATATATGAATATTTTTTATCTTCCGTCATCAAATAGACAAAACCCGTCTGCATAAGTTTCTTTGACAAGAACCACAGATATTTATACTCTTCTTCACCCTTTTGTGCTGAAAATTCCGGAACAGTCATTGGATTCGTAGGGAAGTTATTCCACCATTTGGTATGTGTCATACTGTCGGCTACTTCTACCATGTTTTTATATATCGGCTCATCTACTACTATTTTTCGTAACCTATTAAGTTGGCTCTTCCTAAAAAGAAGCCTCGGATGACCTCCCAAGTCAGGGTGACAAAGCATGGAACGGTCCCACTTTGGCGTTCCTTCCGTTATATTGAAACTGAATGTCTTCGTCCATTCCTCCGGTACCTTCTTTCCTTTGGGTACATATCCTACATGCCAGTAATATGTCTTTCCCTCCGGCAGCGACGATAACTCATTGTATACATTCATTTCTGTCTTAACGTTTACTATCGGATACTTAAAATCCTTGTTATCGGCAATTTGAAATTGAAACATATACGGATCGATCGGCCAATGTACTTTCTCCGGATTCATAACATAGTACCATCTGAACAGCGGCGGATCGACTTCTACATTCATTCCGTCTCCCGGCGAATTATTTACATACGATGAAAAACGCATCCGCGAATCAAGCTTTATTAATGCTTCATTGCCAATTACTTTTGTTACGCTGTTACCCGGATCGGAGCCTTGAGCAGATACATCTAAAGACATAATAGCAACCAATACGGCGATCATCCATACCGGTACAATTCTTAAACATTTTTTTAACATATAATTCTCCTTCTAATCCCCGAACGTGATCGGTCCTCGGAGTTCATTCAGATTTACCTTTATAGTTGTCGGGAACTTTGTATTGCTGTCAAAACTTACTATATCCGTTTCACCGTCCTTCTCTACTTTTACCGTGTTGTCGTCCAATCTCTTTATTACAGGATCTTCCGTTCCGGGTTTTACCGGATATATTACTACCAGAAAATGATAATTGCTTTCCGGATTTTTCGTCGTGAACCAATAATTATCATTACATACATTCTTTCTGTATTCCGGTATTTGCATATTTTGTGCTACCCACTTGTTCTTTAAGTAATCCATTCCCGTAATCGGGTTCTTATATTGATCCAGACCTTTTAGATCCAAAAATTGTAATGAATCCGGGTAAGCTACTTGTTTCAAAAATACTTTTACATCACCTAATGTATAAGTAAGCAAACCATTCGCTGCATCGTAATGAGGTTTGCCTTCTTTGAGTACACGATACCGCCATGAAAATTTGGACGGACGATTCGGATCGGTTTTTAGATCATCGTAAATAATTAAATATTTATTTCTCATGAACAGCATATGCCTGCGGAAACGTTCAAGCTTCGGCGCTCCATTCGGTCCGAATAATTTGCTGTCGTAATTAATCTGAGTTTTCTGCGCCCAGTCTGCATTGTTGTCGTTTGTATTTGTATATATAATTTCATCATGACGCGGATAAGCAGCAGTTGCATCTCCCATCCAATAAGTGAAGTTATTGCTGTTTTCATATGCCATTAATATAGCTCTGTATCCCTGTTTTCGGGACTCTTCGGTAATTGTCTGTCCGATACCGTCAACCATAATTGTGTTATGTGCTATTGTTTGAAAACCGAAAGCATTTTCATCGCCCGAATGTCCACCGTAATTCAAGTAATGACCGTAGGCATACATCTGAAAGGTATTTTCATCATTATATCCGTCGCCGCGATCAGGACGAGAACAAAACATAACTCCGACACCGCCTTTAAAAGCCTTCTTTTCGCTCGGATTAAATTCATGAGCCATAACAAAACCGGTAGCCGGGAAAGTATATCTTGTTTTATTAGACGGAACAGGTTTCAATATACCGTTGAATTCAAGAGGTGCAGATGCATGAATCCATTGGCGCCATCTATAATCCGGCTTCATATCAACATTTTCCCAATTGTAAAGTATATCGCCGTCACCGGTTAAATATGCAAGAAGATCAAAAATTTCTTTTCGATGAGCCATTCCCGCTCCGTGCTGGGCAATTCTCCCAAAATGAGAGTATTCCATTCCTACCGGTACAAGTCCGATGAAAAAGTCTGCATACTGCCTGTAAAGAGGATTTTGACCAAGATGCAGTGAAGGCATCGCACCTTTTAAATACATTAGCTGATAAATCAGCCACTTCATATGTGACTGGCCATAGTGAGCGCCTAAATCGTATCCGCCGTTTTGGGCTATCAGTTCTCCGACACTTATCAAGTAATTCGCTATCCAATGGAAATAATGTCGAGCAAGATCGCTTTTCTCATACATTGCAATTGCGGCAGGAAATGTATCCATTGTTCCTTCCCAAGAATGACCGGAACCGGCGACAAAAATACTTGCTTTACTGAGTTTTGGATCTTTAATTCCGTTTGTGTAAAACGATCCGCCCCAATGATAATTATACATCCAGGCTTCCAAACGCCATTCCAACGAGTTTTCAAACACTTTTCTTTGGGCTGGCGTCAACTGCTTATAAAACCAATCGTAAACACATGCTATGTATTCCGTAATACTTGTGTTGTCTTCGCTTACCGAATAGCCGCCTCCCATTCCTTCGGGACTTCCAGGCCCGCCCTTCGGATACGATGCTATTGCCGTCCAGATCTTTAAAATATTTTTGTATTTCTCATTTTGCGTGATCAAATAAACAAATGCTGTCTGAATTAATTCACGCGTAGTATTCCACATATATTTATAATCCTCTACACCTTTATCTTTAGTAAATTCCGGGACAGTCATCGGATTTTTAGGCCAGTTGTTCCACCATTTGTTGTGAGTCATATTGTCGGCTACTTTTACCATGCTTTTATAAACCGGCTCATCTGCAGCTATCTTCCTTAATTCCGGAAGCTGATCTTTCTTAAACAATAATCGCGGATGTCCATCGAAATCAGGATTCTTTAATACGGATCTATCCCACTTCGGTGTTCCTCCAAGTATATTGAAACTGAATGTCTTTGTCCATTCCGCCGTTTCTGTGCTTCCTTTCGGGATATAGCCTACCCGCCAGTAATATGTTTTCCCTTCCGGTAAAGGAGCCAGTTCGTTATATACGTTCATATAGGTTTTTACATTTACTATCGGTTTACTAAAATCTTTACTTCCTGAAATTTGAAAACGATACATATACGGATCGATGGGAAAATGTACTTTATCCGGATTCATAACATAAAACCATCTGAAGCGCGGAGGATTTACTTCGGCATCTATTCCGTTGCCGGGTGAGTCATTCACATATGATGAAAAACGCATCCGGGAATCGGGCTTTATTAGTGCTTCTTTTCCGATAACGGTTGCTACCCCGGACTGCGAACAATTCATAAAAATTCCGAAAGGTATAATTATTATTGTCGCTGAAATAATCCATAATATAATTGACTTATAATTTTTTTTCATCGAATAATCTCCTTTAATTAATTTCATTATATATTTAATTTTAAAAGATTTTATTTGCAGAAGCCAAAGGTAAATTCAGATAATTTCAATCAGATGTATTTACAAAATCTAAATCCATTTTATTGTTTGATACAAAGCAATTTTTTACTTTTATTTTTCCCATTCTTTCGTCAATGAAAGGTTTGCCGGCTTTTAAACCTGCTAATCCAAATCCAGTTTCAGTAGAAATAAAACAGTTAAAGTCATTACCTATTTTTGAATCTATATATAAAGTTTGGTCAAGCGAATCATATCTAATTCCAGTTAAAGCCTGAATTAAACCGTAACTCGACATGGCCCGCACATACCAATAGCCGCATTCATATTCGTCAAAAGGATTACGAATTTTACCGTTGTATCTGTCCCGGCAGGTGCGCACGACTTCCAATCCCTCATCGACCAGTCCTTCAAAAATTAAATGGGATGCAACCTGATATTCGATTCCCGTCCAAACTTCATCGCTGTAAACAAACGGCAAAGAAGGTTTATCGCTTTCGGGCCAGGTGCAAAGAAGCAGTCCTCCTTCATCTCCCATGGCATACCCCGGTCTCTGCGGATTTACATGATCAATTAAATTTTTTTTCAGATTGTATTTGTGCACGGATTTCAAATGATTTTTCACTTCAGCCGGATCGATAATATCATCATCAATGCCGCAAACTTTTGCAATCCATAATCCCAAAACTCCATCCGATAAGCAACCTTTGCCGATTTGATATTTAGGTCCTTCTTTCTTGAACAACTCAACGGCTTCGGGAGAATAATCCACATTCCCCGAATCTTTCGAAAATTCAACCGGGTTTTTTGCATGCAAACCTTTCCATTTAACAATTTGGAAAAAATATTTACCGTTATAAAGTGTGGTTTCCAAATAAGTTCTGCCCTTTTCAAGCAAAGATTGATAAAAAGTTACGTCTTCATTGAAAACTTTTCCCATCTTTATAATAGCGGTTAAAGCAGCGAGGTAAAAGCTCATACTCATACTATCCGGTCCCCAGAATTCAATATCATAAGTATTGTGATGAGGTTCTTCAATTATTCCTTTATGATCGTGATCCCAGGTTTCAATACAATACTCAAGACTTTTTTTAACTTCCGGCCAATATTTTTTAAGCCATTCAGTGTTCCCGGATATCCGCCATTCGCGATAAATTTTTATTATGCCGCCGAGTTGTCCGTCAACTGCAGCGTATCCTTTAGAGTCAGTCGGACGAATCGGGAGTGAAGAACGGAATTTTTGAAATCCGCTTTCGGACTGCGATACATTGAATTCGGTATCCCTTAAAGTTCTTTCAAGTTCGGGAAATAAATGAGGAATAGATTGAGCATAATTCCAAACATGAGTACAGGAACCGGCACAGCATCCACTATTATCATGGCATCCTTCCCAGCCCCATAATTTTCCGTCCGTCTGGCGAAGTACCGTAGGCGATTTTATAATAGTAAGGTTTGCAGCTACTGCTTCAAGCACTTCCGGCGGAAGCGAAGATTCGTAAAAAGCTTTGCTGAACAATTCGGTCTTTTTTCGCAGGTCACTGTAATTCCTTGTCCAATATTTTGAAAGTTCGGTTATATTTTTAAATCTGTCAGAATACCACGGTTTATAAGTTTTTGAATCACAGCACGAACCGCATTCGTTTGAACATTTCGGATCAACATCGGGACCTGTTCTTAAATCGGAATAGGGAACATACCAGCAAAATTTCAAACAGATAGTTTTCGATTGACCCGGTCCGAGTGTGAAAGGAATAAATAAAGAAGCACCCGGAGCATCTCCGTCAATGGGATGATTTTCAATTATCTTTCCTTTTTCGATATCTTCCCATGTAATTGTTTTTGTATCGAATTGAAGTCCGCGAAACCAGCAATAATTTACTTTAACATTCTCATTGTCGGTGTAAAAAACAAATCTGCCTTCTTTATTTGAATCTTCTTCTGAACTTTCCTGTTCAAGCAGAAATCCGTTTTCGAATTTTTTAATAGATGACCCGGAATTATTTCCTTCTTTATTTTTCCCCGCTACTGGAATCTTCATGAAGTTTTCGGAATTAAAAGAAAAAATTGCTTCTTGCTTTATTCCGGTAGGATTCACAAAATTATACTCTACAGCACCGGCAGGCAAACTTGAATTATCGGCATCTCCGGGAATAAAAGTACTCCATCCGTTAATAGAAACTTCCAGAGGTATTTCGTCGTCAATCAATTTGATCTTTCCGAACGGGAAACGCGCAAGGAAAGTATTTTTCTTGAATCTCGGTAAGCCATAACTTGTTTTTCCCAATCCGTTGCCGCTGTTTTGTCCTTCGCCGAAACGTTTCCATTTCGGTACCTGCCCTTCAAGAATTTTCGCAGCACTTTTCTTTTTATTTTTTACAAACAAAGCCGCATACGTTAAAGGTTCGTTGTGCATATCAGGTTTATTTCGTACAGATACGTGGGAAATTGCGCCTGTACCTTCAAGGCAAATCATTCCGGCTCCGATACCTCCGATGGGGAATGCAATTCTGTCTAAATAACTTTCAAAATATTTGCTGTTATATTTCCTTTCTCTTTTTTCTTCTTTCGCAGGAGATTTTATTTTTACGGATGTTTTTGATTTCAATTTTTTTAAGATTCGATTCACTGTAACTTTTTCCTACAAATCCCGGAATTGTTAACATCAACCCTGTCTTTCCGGTTCTTTTTAAAAATTCGCGTCTTGTATTTTTCTTAAAACTCATATAAACTTCTATTCATATAGTTATATAAATTCATAATCCACCCGGGGATAAAATTAGATGAGCAAGCATTTTCGTCGAAAAGTTTCAAATTTCCTTCTCCTTATCCTATGATTATTCCCAGTTTTCCAACCATGTATATTGAATCTGAAATTTTATTTTTTGCAGTTCAATTTTTATTAAAATTTATGCTGATATTCAATATGTATCAAATAATAAGGATTAAGTGGTTACAGAAAGTAATCAAAGGTAATCAATACAGTTATAACTGAAAGGAATATTAGCGAATGAAATTTTTAGAAAATATTTTCATGAAAGCAATACAACAAAAAATAGAGTGAGGACTGCTCTCTAATGTTAACATAATTGGAGTATCATTTCAACAATAGAGAGAAAGTCAACTCTGGCCGAGATTAGCGTAAGGTATCTAATCTCCGAAGTTAATCGGTTCTCTGAATTCATTCAGATCTACCTTTAGCGTCACCGGGAACTTTGTATTGCTGTCAAAACTTACTATATCAGTTTCCTTGTCCTTCTCTACTTTTACCGTGTTGTTGCCTAACCTTGTTATCACCGGATCCTCTGTGCCTGGTTTTACCGGATATATTACTACCATAAAATGAAAATTGCTTTCCGGATTTTTTGTTGTAAACCAATAATTATCACTACATACATTTTTTCTGTAATCAGGTCTTTGCATATCTAGTGCTACCCATTTGTTCTTTAAATAATCCAATCCCGTAACCGGATTCTTATATTGATCCAGACCTTTTAAATCCAGAAATTGAAGTGAATCCGGATAAGCTACTTGTTTCAAAAATACTTTTACATCACCCAGTTTATAGGTAAGCAGACCCTTTTCAGCATCGTAATGCGGATTGTCTTCTTTAAGAACACGATAACGCCATGAGAATTGAGATGGATGATTAGGATCGGTTTTAAGGTCGTCGTAAATAATTAAATATTTATTTCTCATGAACAACATGTGCCTTCGGAATCGTTCAAGCTGCGGCGCTCCTTTCGGGCCGAATAATTTGGCGTCGTAATTAATCTGGGTTTTCGCTGACCAACTAGTATTATTACCGCTTATTTTTCCTGTTACAATTTCATCGTGACGAGAATATGCATCAGTTGCATCCCCCATCCAATATGTAAAATCGTCGTTGTTTTCATATGCCATTAACACTGCTCTGTAGCCTCGTTTGCGGGCTTGTTCAGTTGTTGTCTGACCGATTCCGTCAACCATGATTGTGTTGTGTGCTATTGTTTGGAAGCCGAATGGATTTTCATCGCCCGAATGTCCGCCGTAATTCAAATAATGACCGTAAGCATACATTTGAAATGTGTTTTCGTCGTTATATTCGTCGCCGCGATTTGGACGTGAACAAAACATAACACCGACTCCGTCTTTAAATGCTTTCTTTTCACTCGGGTTATATTCATGAACCATTACAAAACCGGTTGCAGGAAAAACATATCTTGTTTTAGTCGACGGAACAGGTTTCAAAGTACCGCTGAATTCAAGAGGCGCTGCCGCATGAATCCACTGCCGCCATCTGTAGTTTGGTCTCATCCCGATGTTTTTCCAATTGTAAAGTATATCGGCTCTTTCGGTCAAATAAGCAAGAAGATTAAAGATTTCGATACGATGCATCATTCCTGCGCCATGCTGGGAAACCCGTCCGAAGTGAGAGTACTGCATTCCCACGGGAACAAGCCCTATGAAAAAGTCAGCGAATTGGCTGTAAAGAGGATTTTGACCAAGGTGAAGTGAAGGCAAAGCACCTTTTAAATACATAAGCTGGTATACCAGCCATTTCATGTGAGACTGCCCGTAAGCCGCACCGTCGTCATAACCACCGTTTTCTGCATTCAATTCACCGACGCTGATTAGATAATTCGACATCCAATGAAAATAACGGCGTGCAAGTTCGCTTTTTTCATACATCGCAATTGATGCGGGAAATGTATCCATCGAGCCTTCCCACGAATGTTCGTGTCCGGCTATAAAAATACTCTGTCTGCTGAGTTTGGGATTTTCATAACCGTTTGTGTAAAACGAACCGCCCCAATGATACTCATACATCCAGGCTTTTAAACGCCACTCCAACGAGTTTTCAAACACCTTTTTCTGTGCGGGAGTCAACTTAGCATAAAACCAATCGTAAACGCAGGCAAGATATTCCGTAATACTTGTATTGTCCTCGCTTTCAGCGTAACCGTGTCCCATTCCTTCGGGACTTGCCGGTCCGCCTTTGGGATATGCCGCAATTGTTGTCCAAATCTTTAAAATATTTTTATATTTTTCATTTTGTGTAATCAAATAAACAAAAGCTGTTTGCGTTAATTGACGAGTTAAATTCCACAATAATTTATTCTGTTTTTTCCCAGTGGTACTTCCTCTGTACATCATAAACTCCGGAACCTTACTTGCATCTTTTGGCCAATTATTCCACCATTTGTTGTTAGTCATATTGTCGGCTACTTTTACCATGCTTTTATAAAACGGCTCATCTGCAACTATCTTCCTTAATTCCGGAAGCTGATCTTTCTTAAACAATAATCGCGGATGTCCACCGAAATCAGGATTCTTTAATACAGATCTGTCCCACTTCGGTGTGCCTTCCGGTATGTTGAAACTGAATATCTTTGTCCATTCTGTCGGTTCCGTGTTTCCTTTAGGAATATAACCAACCCTCCAATAATATGTTTTACCTTCCGGTAAAGGTGCAAGTTCGTTATACACGTTCATATCTGTTTTTACGTTTACAATAGGATTATTAAAATCGTTGCTCACCGAGATTTGAAAACGAAACATATACGGATCGATAGGGAAATGTACTTTATTCGGATTCATAACATAAAACCATCTGAAGCACGGAGGATTTACTTCCGCATCAATTCCGTCGCCGGGTGAGTTATTCACATAAGACGAAAAGCGCATCCGTGAGTCTAAATTTATTAGCGCTTCTTTCCCGATAATGCTTGTTCTCCCTGACTGTGAATGCTGCATAAACATTCCGATTAAAATAATTCCTAGTGTAACAGACATAATCCAGAATGGAATTGATTTTAAATACTTCTTCATTTTACATTTTCCTTTTCGCAATGAAACTGAGAAATTCATTTTCTATTTTTCAACTTTTAAAGAAATTTTGCTCGAATCATAAATAGTTGCGTAGTATGCCGTAGCATCATAACAATAGACTCTTCCTTTGGCAGCAGTACCTCCCGGAACAAATCCCCAGACAAATGATGTTCCGAGATTATTGTTGAAAGGCTTCCAACTTTTTCCGCCGTCTTTACTGATTATCATTCCGACATTTTTGGTACCGGTCATCATAAGCATATAACGCGGAACATAAGGATCAATATAAAGCTGCTGACCGTTATAGTGACCTAATTTTTCCCAAGCCGGAGAATCCGATAATCCGCTTGTAGTTTTATAAAAATAGCCATCGGTATCATTAATAAATATTATATTCTCATCATTCGGATTAATGGCAAAACCGATTACCGAATGCCCGGATGCTATATTCGTCCATTCATTTTTATTTTTTAAATATCGGTATAAACCCCCCGCACCGTCCCACAAATGAAAATATACATTGCCGTTTTTTGTAACGGCGGATTGATGAATTCTGCGTATCGGGTAGACAACTTTAAAATGATGACCTCCGTCATTAGATTTGTAAACACCTTTTCCGCCGCGAATAGTAACATAAACCGTGTTTGAGTTTGTTGGATCGACAAATACTCTTCCGTCATAATCAGCCTTTGCTAAAGCAACACTGGTAAGTCCTTTATAAGAATGTCCCCTATCTGTTGATTTATATATGTACAAATCAGTGCCTTCATTTGTAGCAGTTATTTTATAATACACATTATGATCATTGGGATCTTCCGTAACTCCTTGACAGGAAATACGACCGGTTTCACTAGTGTGCCAGGTTTTGCCGAGATCGGTTGTATATGCTTCCCCAAAGTCCACTAAAGCACAATGAAATACATTGGGATTATCTGCATCAAAATACGGATTGCCGTTCATCCATAATCCGTTCACACCTTTGTTTTTTCCGCCCTCCCAGGTTAAACCGGCATCAACGCTTTCTTTCAACATTGTACCGTCACCGTAAATAAATAAAGTTGAGTCAACAGGCGAAGAGGTTATGCTGCAGCATTTAAGCGCTGACGCGGTTGTTCGACGATCTGTAAAAGGCCATATTGGCGCAGCCGAATATTTCAAATTCTTTTCAAGCGTTTCGGTAAATGTTTTTCCGCCGTCAATACTGCGAGCCATACTATATCTGCCGATAGCAATTACAATTCCTGCACTATTAACCGTAATACCTCCGGTATGCGGCGGCCATGTTTTATATGTCCAATAATTATTTTGTTGAACAGAACCTGTTTTAGTAAAATTTTTACCGCCGTCTGCCGATCTATAAATACTTCCATCTTGTCCCAATGCAAGAACTAAATCAGAATCTACGGAAGAGCAAGTTAAATCAACAATCCATTTCCCTTTCAATTTTTGATTCCAGTTTTTACCTCCGTCTTTAGAATAAAATATACCGTCGCCATTCAAACGATTAGCAACCCAAATTACATTGTTTGTAGTGATTCCGATATCACATTTATAAGAACCTGTAACGGACCATCTATCCGTTATTCGAAAAGGGAAAGTATAACCCGACCATGTATTGCCTCCATCAGTTGATCTGTAAATTTTTAAATTCCATGATATACAATAAACTACTCCATTATTATCTACTGCGACAACTGCTGAACCTAAAGCATCGCTACCATTGGTCTTAGTCCATGTTGTTCCATAGTCTGCAGATTTCCACAATCCTGCACCCTTTTTTTGACCTGGAGAGAAGTATATAATATTTCCATGATCAGGACGAGGATCGACAGCGACGGCATGTTCTCCCCCCCTATATTGCTCATGGGGCATAGTTGCGGTTGCTACTTTTTGTGAAATCCGCTGCCATGTATTTCCTTTATCCATACTACGGAAAAGATGGCCGGTATCCACTATTAAATAAATTATGTTCGGATCCGTCGGATGACAGTAAACTCCTAATGTAACCCCGTTTCCCGGTCCAATATCCGTCCATTCCTTCTGTGCATATGATAAATTAACAAAAAAAAGAAACACTATTAAGCTTAATAAACTCAAATGCAATAATTTCAATGCGGTTTTAGAATTATTTAGAACGCTGATTTTTTCTTTAATAGTCATTTATATAATCCCTGGAATGTATTATTATATTTAGCTAACCAATGGTGAATTAAAAAAAAACTGTCGAATCTTTCTGCCCGTAAGCAGAACAGTTTTAAGAACAATGCATTTTACTATTAGCAACCGACTTCAGAGGACAGTGTTAATGGTAGAAATTTAAAAATCTCTTTCATGTTGATTTTTCCATAATATTATACCCTAACATTATTTTTCGCAATATTCAACCGCTTTTGATTTATAAAATTTTCCATAATCATTTAATTTATAAATTGAATTTGGATTTACAGTTAATCGATACTCTTTATCAAGGTAACTGATTTTAATTTTTTTTGAATTTATATCTATTCCGACAGCGTCGATTAATCTACCAGTAATATCCGAAATTAAGCGGGTTCCTTTAGTAAATGAAAAAGCCCTTTTCCCATTTATTGAGCATATTACTTGATTCCCTTTTGTTGCCATTTTAAATAATTTGTCTCCCCACCGTTGGATATAAGAATAATTATATTTTTTATCTATACAAGACCAAAAAATTTTGTTCTGGACTATATAAATGCCGTAAAATCTTGAAATGAATTCCAAGGCCGCTAACATACTTGGACCATACCCGTCAGGAAAATTATTATTGGTAATTCCTTTAAAAGGATCAAATTGCTGAATAAATCTGTGAGATTTTCCAATTAGATTTAAATACTTATTACCAATCTTTGTCAGTTCACTATAATGTCCGTAATTTTCAAGAGCCCTAATTGATCGCTGAAAGGTCAATGCCTCAGGTTGTCCGCTCCAACTATTAATTGTATCATTTCTAAAGTATGGGCTATTTACTGCAATTGTTGGTAATGGAATTCGTGTCCAGAATTCATTCGGATTTAGTAAATGATATTTTATAAAATCATCTGCCATTTTCTGATCAAAACTCCCGAAATACATGCACATAAGGTTGTTAATCGAAAGCACATCCATTGTTCTGTTGGTATTATCTCTATTATAGCAAGCATGTTTATTATTATCCCATAGGTAAAATTTAATTTTTTTACGAACTGCTTCCGCCTTTCCTCTCCAGTAGTCTGCTTTACCATTGTTTAATATTTTTGAGATCTTTGATAAAACATCTCTCGCCGAATATGAGTATGACATAACATTCATTGATTCAATCGGAACAGGCATATATTGTAACGTATCGAAATAACTTATACGACAATATTCTTTAAGTTCTTTTTTGGTCATCTTTTTTAGTAATTCTGCCGATGGCGGATAATCAAAAGGCCATGAATTAGGTGACGCTCCATACCATGTACTTCTATCTTCTCCGGTATCAAAAATACACCACGATTCTAAACATCCGTTTTTATCAGAATCACGAGTCTTCCATAAATAATCATCAAATTTTTCCAAAGAAGCATATAATTTCCTTAAATATTCCTTATCCTCTCCAAGTAAATAATTTAAATCCAATGCAGGCATTGGAAAACAAAAACCTTGAAACCAACCATAATAAGGTATTAATGATTTACCATTATACTTAATCATTCCGGGGAACCGGCCATCCTCGCGTTGGTAATCAATGAAAATTTCAATGTTGTTTTTCGCTATTTGCAAGTTTCTTTTTGCATACATAACTCCACCCATCGGTTGGGTTTCTAACCAAACATTGTAATATCCGCCTCCTTCGATTAATACTCGATAGTTACCGAAATTTTTAATGTTCTTTTTTTCTTTTTGGGAAGCCTCGTCAAATATTTTCTGTAATGTTTTATCCGATGTTCTAAAAAATACCGCTGTTTTGTATTTATCAGCAGATAGATTTAAGCTATCATTTTTCTCCTGCGCGGAATTGTTTTGCACATCTATTAGAAGACAGATAACTAGAACAAATAAATAATACATTCTAATAATATTTTAAGGTCACAATTAATTTCACTTAATTAAAGACTATTATTATCAAAAACATTTATCTTTTCTCAATTAATACACCTATTTCATGAATTAGCCAGAACATATTTAATATAGGTAAGATTTTGTAGTTGATAAATTTGTTTAAGTACTATAGTACTCGAAATACTTTTTCAAACAGTAATTTTCTTCATATTAATTGAGAGTAATCGGCGCCATTTTATTTAATATTTTTCAAAAAGTATTAAAGATGCTTTCCTAAATAATCTTTCTATTTCAGCAGAACAATCTTGCTCAAAAGGCTTTTATTCATAGAGCTTAGTTTAATCAAGTAAATTCCGCTGTTAACTATTTCTCCCGAATCGTTTTTTCCGTTCCAAACTACTTCGTGCTTCCCGGTCGATAAATTACCATTCACTAATGTTCGAATCTTTTGGCCAAGTACATTATAAATAACGAGACTCACATTCCCGCTTTTTGATCCGACCGTAAATGGAATATTTGTACTTAAGTTAAACGGATTAGGAAATGCGTCACCGAGTTTGAATGATTCGGGTTCGGAATTGCCTGCTTTGTCATTTACCGAAACCGACGTCGAATCGTAAATAGTTGCGTAGTATGCCGTTGCATCATAACAATAAACTCTTCCTTTGGCTGCAGGTCCGCCCGGAACAAATCCCCAAACAAACGAAGTACCGAGATTGCTGTTAAACTGCTCCCAATTTTCTCCCCCGTCCCGGCTTATCATCATCCCTACATTTTTAGTCCCCGTCATCATCAGCATGTAATTGGGAACATAAGGATCAATATAAAGCTGCTGTCCGTTATAATAATCCAGTTTTTGCCAGGTAGGAGAATCCGATAATCCGTTTGTAGTTTTGTAAAGATATCCGTCTGAATTATTGATGAATATTATATTTTCATCCTTTGGATCTACTGCAAAGCCCCACACTGAATAACCCGAGGCTATATTTGACCACGTATCCATGCTCTTTAAATAACGGTAAAGACCCCCTACTCCATTCCATAGGTGAAAATAAACATCACCGTTTTTCATAATAGCAGAATAATGTATCTTTTGTATTGGATATACAACATCAAAAGTAAGACCGCCATCGGTTGATTTATATACTCCTTTTCCGCCGCGAATTGTAATATAAATTGTGTTTGAATCTGTCGGATCGACAAATATTCTTCCGTCAATATCCGCACTTGTCATTATAACATTTGCCAGGTAAGTATATGATTTCCCTCTATCTGTTGACTTATATATATTTAATGCAGTACTGTTGTTAGTGGTAGTCAATTTATAAAAGACATTATAATCAAAAGGGCTTTGAGTAACTCCCATACATGAAATTCGACCGGTTTCACTTGTATGCCAGGTTTTGCCAAGGTCTGTTGTATAAGCTTCCCCTTCATCGACACATGCTACATGAAATGTATTTGGATCTCCCGCATCAAAATAAGGGCTGCCGTTTGCCCATAATCCGTTAACCCCTTCATTATTTCCGCCTATCCATGTTTTCCCGGAATCACTACTTTCTTTTACCATCGAACCGTCACCGTAGATAAAAAAGCCAGGATCAACCGGAGATGAACTTAAGTCGCAGCATTTAAGGGCTTGATCAGTAGTTCTACGGTCTAAAAAAGGCCATTCAGATGAGGCTGAATAATGTAAATCCGCTTCCTGTGTTATTGTCCAGGTTTGGCCGCCATCAGTACTGCGACCCATGCTGTATCTGCCGATGGCAATTGCTATACCGGCACTATTTATGGTAATTCCTCCTCTGTGCGGCGGCCAGGTACTGAACGACCAGTAATTATTTTGCGTTACAGCACCTGATTGTGAAAAGCTATATCCCCCATCCGAAGATCTGTAAATACTTCCGTCCTGTCCGAGAGCCAAAATTAAATTCGAATCTACAGGTGAGCATGTTATATCTACAATCCACTTTCCGCTTAATTTCTGAGTCCAGCTTTGACCGCCATCTTTAGAATAATAAATACCATCACCATCTATGCGACCCGTTGCCCAGATTACATTATTTGTAGTAATTTCAATATCGCATTTATAACTAGTTGCACTAAACCAATCATTTCCGTCTATCTTAAAGGGATAAGCATAACTTGTCCATGTACTACCTCCATCGGAAGACCTATAAATTTTATAATAGCCGGAAATGCAGTACACAACTCCATTATAATCGACTGCTACAACTGCGGCTCCCACTTCGTCGTTGCCATTGGTCGCACTCCATGTTGTACCATAATCTGTAGACCTCCATAAACCCGCACCAGATTGTTGACCCGGTGAAAAATATACTATATTTCCATAGCCCGGTCTTGGATCAACTGCTACTGCATGCTCGCCTCCACGATACTGACGGTTAGGCATAGTTGCAGTTGCAACGCTTTGTGAAATCCGGTGCCACGTAATCCCCTTATCGGTACTTCGGAAAAGATGCCCTGTATCTACCATCAGATATATATAATTGGCGTTGGTAGGATGACAATAAACTCCATACGTAACTCCGTTGCCGGGGCCTATATCAGTCCAATCATTTTGTGCAAATAAATTGCTTGCAAAAAAAATGAGCAGAGTTAAGCTTGGCAAAGTTAACTTCAATAATTTCCTCACAGCTTTAATGTTCTTAAAAATGGTCATCATTTCTACAGTCTCCATTTTTATAATTTCCTTAAATATATTGTTGTTTAATAAATTAATTGGTTAGTTTTCCAGTAATCTTATAAACCGGATCAGCCTAAAGAAAGAATAATATTTTTCCCAATTAGGTGATAAATGCGGATTTGATAAAGTGTTAATGGTTAGTATAGTTTTATTAACCCCTTTGCATCCGAATAAAGTTATAATAAATGACAATAAAATGCAGAAATAATATTTCATGACAAATAAACAGTCGTACTATTAAAACTCAATACCAAAAATAATTTCTATCATTGATATAGAACGCTTCTCGCCCAATATCTGGTTACTGGGAACTACAAAATATGGACCTGTTAACAAGAAGGAACCTAATGTCTGCTGTCCGTCATAACGCACTGTACCTAAATTTAAATAACGAATTCCCAAGTTATATTTATGAGCAAATAAAATTCCCACACCGGCTTGATATCCAAAATTTGTTGATAAATCATAACTGGTATTTTCACTTACTTCTGGTCCAACTATCGTAGAAACGGGATTATAAACATATACTTTTTTATAAGGATGCCACGATAAATTTACCCCGCCCATTGCAATACCGTAAATTGCCAAATTGTTGCTAAGGTCTATATCATATCTTAATCCCGACATAATAGGGACATTAGTCCATTTTCCAAATTGAGTATTTATAAAAAGAGTATCGTTCGTTTCCGACAGAAACTTGGCATTTACCTTATCGGAATTTACACCGTTAATAATAGTACTGGCTCCGAAAATCCACTGCAATCCGGCAATTCCAGTCTTTACATTTAACTCAACACCTAAACCAAATCCTGTCTTGGCAAGCCCAACTTTATCTCCAACATTAAAACCGTGTGTAAGTGTTATGCCCGCCCCATTTCCGATATCTTTGCCAAAATCTCCTGTTGGAATTGAAGCTGTTCCATATATTGTAAAACTAATTTCACTCTCATCTTGACCATAAGATGCAAGTGATAAAATTATAAAAATTAAAAAAACAGCTGCAATAATTTTCATTTTAAATTTTCTCTATTGAATATCAATACAATTAACTTTATGTATAATTGATTTAACTAAAGGGAGATGATTTATTGAAAGGAGTATCAAAAACAATAAACCATCACCCGAAGAATTATTTTAATAAATGAAATAAAATCAAATGAGTCAACATTTTTTATTTAATTAACGTCATTTTTTTGGTTAAGCTAAAATTACTACTGGTTAATCTATATACATACACACCGCTTGCCATATTTGATGCATCAAATGAAACTTTATAAGTTCCGGTAGCTTGCTCGCGGTTAACCAGGGTAGCAACCTCCTGCCCTAATATATTATATACTTTTAATGTAACCAGACCTGCTTTGGCTATGCTGTAGTTAATAACAGTTGTCGGATTAAACGGGTTAGGATAATTTTGACTTAAATAGAAGGAACTTGGCATTTGATTATTTTCTTGTCTTATGGCTGTTGCACCACCCTCCCACTCTTTCAATTTATCAGGATACCAATTCAAATCGCCAACCGGATATCCACCTTCTGAGTGTGTATAGGCTGCAGCAGCGGTGCCGTAATCAAATGTATATTCATTGTAATTATTTGCCGGAGCTGTTCCCCAAGTAGTTGTATCGTCTGTTTGGGGTAACATTTGAGCGCCTATATCAGGCAAGCCTGTATTTGAATAATTACTATTGTAACGTTGCTGAGCATATGCAAGTATAATTGAATCGTTGGGAGCACCAGAGAAGGTAAGGTGTGCCTCAATATTAGCTGTATCTACCATGTTTGGGTATTTGGCCAGCAATGTATCTGTAGAAGCATTTATAAAATGAAAGAGAGCTATATCCGACTTGCTAGTAATCCATGTATAATCATCGGTAGTCCACCCATAAACATTATTTGATATATTTATTTGACGCTGTGCGTTATTGTCAGTAGAATCAACCGATATCATTGCCCTGGAGGTTGTCGTGTCGGGCGGCGAAATCAGACCACCAGCCCATCCAATATTATAAAATAAGTTATTCGTTATTACCATAGTATCTGCATCTCCAAAAGTGAAACCGGGTGCTCCGCCATCCTTCGGCTGTCCGCTTAGTTCATAAAACGTATTATGATCAATAAATGCATTATTAATCCCTTTGCCTCGATCATCAAGAATTGTAAATGTACCTCTATACACAGTACAATTTTGCAAATATAAACTATCAACACCCCCATCGAAACGCATAATACTCCCTTCATCAGGGTCGGCATAAGTTTGTGAATTTCTCATAATAGTATTTGTAAATTTAACATTTACACCTAAACCATATGATCTAACAAAAGCCTGTGCTTCATTTTCTAAGAAACAACCATCTACTACAAGATCGGCGCCATTTCCCTCAAGAACAATTGTGTTTTTCTTGAATTTAATACCTGCTGTATTAATTTGGCTTACATACAAATCTTTTAGATATGCACTGGCATTAAAGTCAAATGCTCTAAGTGTAGCGCCATTATCCTGGACGGCAGAAATAAGAATCGGTCTCGCACCATCGCCTTCTGCTGCAACTATACGTACCGTTTCGTCCTTAACACCTGTAATACTGCCATTCAACACATATATGCGACCGCGCTGCAAGCGGTAAACAGCATTAGGATGTGCGGGATCTCCAGTGGATGTCGTATCTCCATTAATAGCGATATTAAGGGTTTCATATCCGGGCGCAACATCAATTGTGTCCATATTTTGTGCTTCGGTAAGCATGGTAAACAAGAGAAATATGATTGCACCGCAAAAGAAATTTGTAAATAGATTTTTCATACTACATTCCTCAAATTTTGTGAATGAATAATTAATTAAAGATTATTTACTAATATTTACATATTGTTTTTTATTCTATCGTCAAATGGTCAAAGAGCGTAACCAAGTCCAAAAGTCATTGTCATTCCGTAATATTGCTGCGATGTTATATATGACTGGATTTCTTGGAACCGCGCATCAGGTTCATTAGTAACATTATTTACGCTATAAAATATTTTAAGTTTCGGTGTTATACTGTAGTTTACCGATAGGTCCATTCTTAACAAATTTGCAGTATAGCTATCATTTTCCGGACGATCCCCAACCCCCCTTAATGTTTTTCCCTGGAAAAGGAGACTATATCTACCCGAGAAGTTCCCTAGCTCATAACCGATTGAACAATTTAAAATATCGGCAGGTTGATCTATCATCTCACCGCCTCTAACCGTGTCAAAAGGAATAGACGAATAGCCTACCCTTCTAAAGCCTGAGATGGGATATTGAGTTGAAGACCATATATGTGTATAGTTAATATCAAGAACGATTCCATTAAACGGTGACGGCAATAAACGAAATATACCTGCCTGCCAATCAAATTCCATACCCTTAACCTTCGTTAAATATTGATCGTTAATAGGTTTGTATAACTCGAAACCACGCAAATTCTTATCTCCTAATTTTTCCGCCTCTACAACAGTGTTTATAAAGTGAGCTGCCGGCTGATAAATTAAGTTTCGAATTGCTTTGTAAAATGCACCGGTTGTAAACAGTCCTATTGAATTTCCGTAAAATGATAAATACAAATCATAATTGGTCGAGAGCTGAGGTTGCAAATACGGATTACCTATTGTAACTGTATATTGGACACCGTTTATTTTCATTTTAGGTACCAACCAGTTCCATGCAGGACGGGAAAGCGACTTTGTAAATGCCAACCTAATATCAAACCAATCGGTCGGCTTTATCTTCATATTTACCCCAGGAAACCAATTAGCATAAAAAATAGTTGTTGACGTGTCCCGAATACTTCCATTTATTATTGCTAGTTGATCTTCCTGACTTGCAACATTACCTATCCTGCCGGTCATATGAGCGTTAGTATATTCATAACGGACACCGGGTAACAGCATGATATATTTACCTAAATTAATTACTCCCATTAGATACCCTGCAGATACACCCTGGTCAATTCCATAATCATCTACCAATGCAAGTGGATTAACATGATAAAGAGAATCCGCTGCATAATTATTTATATACTGATTCAATTCACTAGCCGACAATACAGGACCAAAGCTGTACTTACCGTCAAGGAAGTTACCTGTATTAAAATTGGGGTCAATCCAATTTTGAAGAGTAGTAGTCCCAAAGAAATTGGGTGTATTACTGAGAGTATCATTTGTGAACGGATTACCGTAACTATCGCTACTGGCTCTATTCTTTGATGTTTCCCTATAGCTTCCGCCAAATTTTAAATAACCGCTAATTTGTTCATTTATTGTATAAGGTATTTTAATATTTAGTTTAGCTGCCAGTTGTAATTCAACAGAATGATTCCGTGACAGATCGCCGTTTAACATAAATGTATTTTCGAAATTATTATAAGCGCTATTCACAAGATCATGCGGAGTATAATTTGCAGGAAGACTAGCTACATCAAATGCGCCATTTTCTCCAAATGCAATAGAGTTATCAAAAGGGATACGCTGATAAGAATTGCTGCTGGATAAGCCCCAATCAATCAAGGCAGAATTAAGGTCATAATTTCCAGTAAATGAATTTTGGAAAATAGTGGTTTCAGTCTGTGTTTCTTCAAAGCGTCTATAATGTGCTGTAGGATTGGCGGAATAATTGTAGTCATTCACGTAAATATAATCATCACGATCCAAAACGCTCATAACACTATTGAGCATAATTTTCCCCTGAGGTAATTTGTAATCCAAAATTGCACTAAAATCTTTCCTTTCTCTTACATCATTTGTATACTGCAAATTGACTCTATCGACCCGCATAGGTGCATATGATTCGCCGGGGTGCTTTTCGCGAACAACTAAATAATCTGCATTGTATTGATCCGCGCCCCGTTGAATTCTTTCTACATTTCCTGTTGCTATCACGCCTAATTTATCATTCCAGAAACGGCTGTTTAACTTAACAAAGCCGTTATAATTTCCGGCATCGGTACGCAGTGCATTATATGTCCCATTCATTCGCGCTTGAATATGAAAACCGCCTGCCTTTGCGCCTTGTAATTCAAAATCAACAGTACCTCCTATTGCATCTGCATCCATATCAGGTGTAAGGGTTTTTTTTACTTCAATACCGCTTAACATATCTGGCGAGATCATGCTGACATCCACGCTATTATTATCAAGGTCGGTAGCTGAAACACGAACTCCATTTATGGTTATAAGATTATACTGTGGTGAAAGACCGCGAACAACAATCTCGTTGCCCTCGCCGCCAGATCTTATAATAGACATACCTGGTAGCCTGCCGACCGCTTCGGCTGCATTTACATCAGGAAGTGCTAATATTTTATCGGATGAAACAATGTTGCTGATAATATCGGAATTTAATTGCCGATTTATAGCTTCAGCCTGCCCTACCGCTTGAGCAGTTACAGTTACGGTTTTGCCTTCTACTGCACCGTAATTCAATTTAAAATCAAGTTGGTGTGTTTCACTATATTTTATTTCAACCTTTTCTGATTTACTTTGATACCCAATATAAGAGACCATCAATGTATATTTGCCTGGGGGAATACCAACAATATTATAGTTACCATTATTATCTGTTGCGGCACCAAACGAAGTTCCTAATAAAATTACGTTAGCCCCAACTAATGCTTCACCTGTGGATCCATCATTTACACGCCCTGTGATTTTTCCACCTGAAGCAGCAATGATATTCACATTGCTAATAGTTAAAAACAGAATTGAAAAACAAATAGAAGTAACAATTTTTTGCAGCATAATAAACTATGTATTATTTTTTTAATACTAACTAAACAGAAATAAAATAACATAAATAATATTTTTAATCTTTATGATTTATTACTAATATCTAAAATTCAATATTTTTTAACAATTATAAAGGAATAAGCGGTGGAATAATGTAGTATTCGGTAATATATAAAGCTTGTGAATTCTTTGCAAAATCAATATAATTACGATCCTTTATAAAAATAAAATCCAATAATAAAATCTAGTTCGATAATATCTATTTCGCATTAATCGAAGATTTATTATCACTTTCAAATTCATCTACTTGAATATTATCTATTCTTTCAAGATTATGATTCCAAGAATAAACGCGTCCGGGAACTCCGCCGTAAACAAATCCACAGGGATGATAATTTGCATGTGAATTTTGAATCGATTTCCATGTTAATCCTGCGTCCGTACTTCTTACAATGCCTTTTCCGCCTTCACGTGTCGACATAAGCATAATGTTCGGGAAATTGGGAGCTATATAAAATGCAAAACCGTCAAAGCTGCCGAGCAGTTTCCAGTGTTTTCCTCCGTCTATTGTTTTATAAAGCTTACCCTTTCCCGGTTTTCCATGATATCTGTGCTTTTCGTAAGTAGGCAAAACGCGTGCGGATGCCCAAGCATTATAAAATGAACCGACATTTATGTAAATTATATTTGCATCCTTTGGATGGACCGCAAAATCATTTACCCATCCTTTGTGTATTTCGACGAAACTTTTTCCTTGATCTGTGCTTCTGAATAGTCCTTTTGCATCCCAACTGCAAATAAAAACAGTACCCTTTTTAGTTACTTCCAACTCCCAAGGGTGATCCAATTTCAACACTCTCTGGAAGCTTTTTCCTCCGTCCTCGGACTTATATAATCCGTCGGTAGCTCTGGCGCATGCATAAATACGGTCGGAATTTGTGGGATCAACACTCATTGCACCTAAGAATTTGTTATAAAAAGTAGAGTCCTTTTCCGAATAATTAAAGTTCGCAGGAATGGCGCTCATTTCTTTCCATGTCATACCTTTATCGAATGATTTATAAATTACAGCTTTATCGGGATGAATCCTGTACATTTTATAATAAATATTCGGATTGTTTGGGTCTTGCGCTAAACCAATAACCGTTGCCATTTCCGTTTCGGTTGAATGCCAGGTTTTTCCTCCGTCGGTAGTATAATAATGTCCGTTATCTCCGGCTCCGACATGTATTACATTGGAATTTGTTTCATCTACTACCGGCGGAGTATAGACACACAATATGTCTATTCCGTTACAAAACCCGGACCAGGATTTTCCGTTATCATCGCTTCTTTTTATAATCTCCCCACCTGTCGAATACCAACGGCCTGCAGCCGGAGAAGCTGCTAATCTATTACATTTAAAGAGACCCATATTCGTTTGTCTATTCGGAAAAATATAATCGCCAGGATTCCATTTAACCTGATTCTCTTTATAAACGGTAAAATGTAAACCTGCGTCTTTGCTGACTGCCATTTCATATCTGCCGACAGCCATTACATAATTATCTTTATTTATTGCAATTCCTCCATAAAAAACAGGCCTAGTATTCCATTGAAAATAAGAGCTTTTAATAGTTTTAACCAGTTTAAAACTTTTACATCCGTCGTCCGAACGAAAGATTCTTCCGTCCTGCTCCAGTGCCATTACGAGACCCGGTGTAGTAGGTGAACATGCAACATCCATAATTTCCGTACCTTTTAAAACTTGGTGCCAGGTATTCTCCTTTATCTGAAGTATAATAGATACCGGTACCTTCCCTTCTATCAGCGATTATTATTTTGTTGTCTCTGGTAGTGTAAATAATAATCCGGTGATGACTTACTCCAATCATAATCATCGCCTCGAATAATACGTCGGGACATCCGGTTTCTGTACCCATGTTTTTCCCTTATCGGTGGAAACATACATCTTCTTATGTTTAATTCCGTAAATCACACCGTTATAATCTACGACAATTGCGCCGGCGCAAGATCCGGTGAAGCGGGAATTTTAAACCAGGCCTCTCCGCCGTCGGTAGATTTGTATAATCCCGGTTTGGTGTATATTCCTCCGTCCATTGCCCAGTACATTATATTCGGATCGGATAAGTCATAAACCAATTCATGAGCCAGACCCCTCATCCATTCGAATAAACGTTCTTTTCTTTCAATCGGTCCGGACATTCTGCGAAAATTTTTTCCCCCGTCGGTAGATTTGAATATCCCGGTTAAATCGGTTTCAACCCAAACAATATTGGGGTTTGTCGGATGGGATATAACATCAATAATAAAGCCTCCGCCGCCCGGCCCGAGGCGATTCCAATCGGTATAACCGCTGATTACCAAAAATATAATAGGATTAAAATTAATAGGAAAATTTTTTTACTCATTTTACAAGAAGATTATATTGTTGGAAAATTTTCATGTTGTATTTTAGAAATATAAACCGCTATTTAAACGTCTTCTCCTGAGCGAGTCAATTTTAATTATTTTATTCTTCGTCACTAATAAATAACTGCCGTAGTTTTTACAGTTAAAATGTATTTAATTAAAAACCGTTTTTCTCTATCGATATTAAAATTTTATTCAATATCAATCAATTATTAAGGATTGAGTGGTAG
Organism: uncultured Bacteroidota bacterium; assembly: GCA_963782475.1. Taxonomy (GTDB): domain Bacteria; phylum Bacteroidota; class Ignavibacteria; order Ignavibacteriales; family Ignavibacteriaceae; genus CAVQBP01. The sequence continues at coordinate 125,978 of CAWAJW010000015.1, read as the reverse complement.
ATTCGGTATTTAGCGGCAATTTGAATTTTGCACATAGTGAATCGAATAATGCCAGATTATTTATTTTGTACATGTTCTTTCCTATGCAAATATATTATATATATATTAACTCCCATCCGCCCGGTTTATAGATTTTACCAATTGTCTGTTCTAAATGGAGCAGCCGGTAATCCCTCTTTATTATAAAGGTTTGGAATTACATTTATACTCCAGCTAAATCTAACAGCTACCGGATTCGGAATTTTCGGCTATAAACTATAACCGTTGATCCGTCTATCACTGCATCTGCTTTGTGAAATTTTTTATTCTTTCCCGCTATTTCAAATTGGGTTAATTTTTTCCCCTTCTTCATTAATCCCGATCCAACATAATTAAAATGTATTCTTATTTTGTCGCCTTCTATTTCCATCGATTTATACATCGGTCCGGAATAAACAATATTTTTGAAACCGTAAGTTTTAGCCAATGCCCAAAGCGCTAAACGTTTCCCTACATCCTGTTTATCGGTAGGATGCTCAAGGTTAAGATCACCGATATCAACGGTATTAACCATTCCTGTATTCGGAAGTCTCATTGCCATCGCTTGTGCTTCTCTAAGCAGCGAAGCGTTTTCTAAATCATCTTTATTTTTATAATTGTATGGAGCGAGTCTGACAATAATAAAATGGAAAATCCCCGATATTCCATTCTTTTCTCCAATCCGGGATTAACAAAGGAAATAGTTTTCTGTATTGAATAGGACGATCCGTATTATTTCCTCCCTGATACCAAATTACTCCTTTAATCGAGTAAGGAATTATCGGAGCTATCATTGCATTATATAAATATCCGGGTCTCCGGTGAGGTTTTTCAATCATGTCAACGGAAATCGGTACCTCAGGATTTTTGCTATCTGGATTATTATTCTTTTCCCAAATTTTAATTTCGTCATTATACTTTTTCTTATCGGAATTATAATCTTCTTCCCACTTTTTCCACATATTATTTAATTCCGAGGATAAAGCAGAATTTTATCTAAATCTTTATTGCTCATCCATGCTTCAATAGGTGAACCGCCTTTACTTGCACTTATTAAACCAACAGGAACATTTAATTTTTTGTACAAATCCTTTCCAAAAAAATATGCAATCGCTGAAAATAATTTTACGGATTCAGAGACTACACGCAACCCATTTCCCGTTGCAGTCCTCTTGCGGCTTTTCTGCATATGTATGTTCAACATGAAATAGTCGTATTTCCGGGAAATCAGCATTGGCAATTTCTTCTTTACCGTTATCGGCATTTTCCAATTCGAAAGCCATTTGGGATTGACCGGACGCAAGCCAGACTTCTCCTGCTAAAACATCTTTTATTACGATTTTATTTTCACCGTTAATTACCATTTCATATGTTCCACCTGCTTAAGGCGATTTAATTATAACAGACCACTTCCCGTTTTGCATCAGTTACAGCTGAAACTGCTTTATCCATCCAGCTTCCTTTAACTTTTACTACTTCACCTGCTTTACCCCATCCCCAAATAGGTACATTTGTATTCTGCTGAATCACCATATGATCGCTGATAATGGACGGAAGTTTTATCTGCGCTTGAAGTATAAAACCGGTTATCAGATTTAGAAACATTACGTAGATAAATATTCTTTTCATTTTTGTATCACCATTTGATAAAATTTATTTCAATATTATCATTTTTTTAACAACGCTTCTGTTAAGATTATTGCCTTTCACTGTAAGTTTGCAAAAATATATTCCGTTCGTTACACTATTTCCAGCGTTATTTTTTGCATTCCAGGATACTGAGTATGTTCCTTTTGATTTTTCCTGTTCTACCAACGTTGTTACTTCTCTTCCTAAAATGTCAAAGATTTCCAAACGTACATTTGCAATCCCATTAATACTGTATTGAATGGATGTTGTCGGATTAAACGGATTGGGAAAGTTTTGAAACAAACAAAAAGATTCGTTCATTTCTGATTTATCAAAACCGTTAACACCAACTAGTTGTGTTGTATCGTATTCAATTGCCCCAACGTCCGGTGCAAAACCTTTGTAATCCGCAAAAACTTCATCTCCTTGATTCCATGAAATATTTTTATCTATAGTAATAGTGTTCGTGCTGTAGTCAACATTTACAATTGTTACCCTCATTGAATCAACAATATTGTATCGGCAGCAACAAGCCCGTATCCGTCAGTAAAATAAAGAGCATCTTCAACGGTAATTGCAGTACCTTGCCCGGAAGAACTTGTTTTAGTTAAAGCGCTGCCTGCGTCAATACAACCACTACTCTCGCTAAGCCTATAATCACCAATATCAGAATCGACAAATAAAGGGTCGACTTCAAAATTTCCGATAGCCCAAACCGGATACGTTTGCTGAAATACAGTTATTGAACTGTTTCTCGGCACAACCGGATTTTGATAAACGGCATCTATAAAATAGAAAACATCAGCACCTTCCGTTCCGCTGTATAAATTATTGCTGAAGAATCTACCGAATTCGGGAGTTGCATTCCAAATAAAAGCAACCTGTGATGTTTTAGAAGATTTGGTTTGAACGCTATTTGTATTCTTATGAAAAATATTATTTACACAAATATTATCCCCGTAAGCTACATCGGAATACCCGTCCACAGAGGATTAAATAAATTTGTAGAGTACGTCATTCCATAACCATCCGTCGATGTATTCTCCGCAGGGTAAATTCCTTTAGCCTTATTTTCATTAACCATGTTCTGAACAAATTCATTTGTTCCGCATTCGGCAATAGTATTATTATAGAACCGGTTGTGCTCGTCGTGCCATGCCTCGGGTGTTTTTGCGCTGCCCAAATAATTTGCCCACCCCATTCCTTCATTGCTCTTCTAAAAATATTTCTGCGCAAAATTGAATTATTACCGGCATACTGCAGTATTTTAATAGGCGAATAATCGAAATGATTATTTTCAATTAAATTATATTCCGAGATGTCCATACGGTTCTAAGCGGGAGCTTTCTACTTCCATACACCGCCACAGACGATTTGTTAAAGTATTATTTCTAACAACAGAATTCTTAACACCTAATAAAACAAGTCCGGTATGTGAAGCATCGCCAAAATAATTTCCTTCGATCAAATGACCGGCTCCTCCGTCCAAACTTACCAAATCGGTTCCGCCATGAAAGTAGTTATTTTGAATTTTCATCCCGTCGCCGATTTTTTCAAAACGGCAATTGATCCAGCCTGTACCTCCTTTAAAGTAACTGTTTTTTACAGTAATATGATTGCTCTGTTTCCCCACAACCCACCGTTTTACATTCAATACTTTAATTCCATCAACCTTGATAAAAGATCTGTTGTCTACAAATACAGCAGTGGGTCCGTTCGATTCTCTTATCCCATTACTTATTCCATCAATATCTTGAAAAACAGCCATCTGCTTGTTAGCCGCACGATAAGTTATATTTGCATCTTCTTCACCGGATTTCAGGTTCAATTGGAGTCCCGGTATATGTACCATCCATTAAAAATTGCCGTTTCACCCGGAAGTAAAGACTGATTAGCTTTTTCTAAAGACCATGGAGAATCTTCGGTTCCCTGTATTAGTAGCTTTGCCGTTAGGAGATACATAATAAGTATTTACGGAAATAGTATTTGTTTTGAATAATAACAACAAGGCAATATGCATACATGTTAATTTTTTTCATAGCCTTAAATTTTTTGTTTTGCTTACCGCACTATTTTTAATTACAAAAAGCTAAACAACGGAATTATTTTTATCTTAGTTACATCATCTTTATTGTTTTAAAGTGTTTTTACTTTTATACTTAAAAAATAATTCCGCTGGAAAGTTCACCTCCGTAATTATTTCTTGCATTCCAGATATATGTATATGTTCCTGCAGGTTTATTGCCTGGAAAAAATACGTCAGCCATCTCCGTTTTGATATTGATTTGCCTTTTGCGAAGAGATTGGCCACCAGAGATGATTTGCATTATGGTGAGCATCGCAATTTTTATAGAAAATATTACTCCCTGCCAAATCATAAATCCGTGTCCGGCACGAGAGGCTCGAACGGCTTTGTAACTGCATTCCACTCTATCAAGCTTAACAAATTTTCCGATATCTATTAACAATCGCAGCCGCGACGGTTAGTCAATATTATTGGTCCGATTATTTTCCAATATTCCGCTCCGTTGAATTTCCAAGTAGGTGTCGAAGTTCCGGTAGTATCTCCTTCCGGAATATTTATTCCATTAATCCGGGAACCTCTCCGGATAACTGCATAATACAATATATGCATCTGGATTTCCTTTTTTAGAAAATATAGTTTGAGCATCGGGAAAATAGTCGCCTCCACGAAGGTAAAGGGTATCACCCGGCTGTGCTACATCTTGAGCCTTTTGAATGGTTGCGAACGGTGATTCTATTGTTCCGCTGTTGTTGTCATTGCCGTTGGGAGAAATATAATACGCTTTAGGAAAAAACTGATCTTGTAATTAAGATAAATAAATTATTAAGCATAAGTTTATTGCCTTCATATTTAACCCGCCTGAATTAATTATCTATTTGCAAAAATTATTAAATCAATTTCCAATAATAGAAAACATTAAGTATAAAATAAAGAACGCAAATTTTAGAGAGTACATTAATTTTAGATTTTGTTCTTTATCATTTGCTTTCATTACAAAGGTATTATCATCAACGATTTACTAACTCAAATTTCGCTCAATGTAAGTATCTCAAATTCTATTCTTTATAACAATTTTAAAGGAGTAAAAGGTTAGATCAGGTAATATGTGGTATAAATAATTTACAGACGGCTGTCTATATTTAAAATCAAAAGTATATAAATATAACATTGAAATTAGCAACTTTCAACAAGTATATTTTATGCTTGGATATCCGAAAAGTTAATCGAAATTTATCATTAAAAAATACCGGAATTTACTTGCTGCAAAATAATTTCTGTTCAACGATTATAATCCAAAAGGACAACAAAAAATCTTACAAAATTAATTATTACATAATCATTTTACATTTATCTGTAAACGTGTAAATAAAAATTTTAACTTTTGCTAAAATCACCAACTATTGGTTCTGAAAGGAGCTGCCGGTAATCCTTCGTTATTAAATAGATTCGGAACAACCGTTATACCCCAACTGTATCTAACAGCAACCGGATTTGGAACTTTATGCTATGGACCACAATGGTTGTTCCGTCGATTACTGCATCTGCTTTATAAAATTTTCTATCCCTTCCAGCTATTTCAAATTGAGTTAATTCTTTTCCCTTTTTAATTAATCCCGATCCGGTATGATCAAAATACAATCTTATTTTTTTATTCCCTTCTATTTTTATCGATTTATAAATTGGTCCCGAATAAACAATATTTTTTAAACCGTAAGTTTTAGCCAGTGCCCAAAGTGCTAAACGTTTTCCGACATCCTGCTTATCTGTAGGATGAATATTATGGATATTACCGATATCAACAGTTACTGCCATACCGGTATTCGGAACGCTCATAGTCGTCATCTGTGCTTCTCTTAAAAATGAAGCGCCGTTGTTATTTATTATATTGTCATAAGGGGCAATCTGAACAAAATAAAATGGGAAATCGCCAAGATGCCATCTTGCACGCCAATCAGAAATCAAAAAGGAAATGCTTTCTGATATAAAATAGGACGATCAATATTGTTCTCGCCTTGATACCAAATAATTCCTCTTATAGTATATGGAATTAAAGGAGCTATCGTTGCGTTAAACAAAACACCGGGTCTCAAATTGTTTTTGAATATTATTTACGGAATTAGGTTTTCTCGGTTCTTCAATTCCGATTTTTTTCGCTGTTTTTGCTTTTTCCCATTTTTCATATTTAATAATATAAACTTTTTCAGAGTCCGAATATTCCTGCCCCCATTTTTTCCATAATTGAAATATTGACGATATTTTGTGATTGGCTTTAAGAATTTTTGATCCACACGCTTCGATGGGGGTATTGCCTCTGCTTGAATTGATTAAACCGACAGGTACATTTAATTCTTTATAAATTTCTCTTCCGAAAAAATATGCGGCGGCTGAAAAATCTTTTGCCGATTCAGGCGAACATTTAATCCACATTCCGTTACAATCAATCTAGGAACAACAGAATCTACACGTTCAACTTGAAATAATCGTATTTCGGGATAATTTGCATTTGCAATTTCAGTTTCCGCATCATCGCTATTTTTCAAAGGGAAAGACATGTTCGACTGACCGGAAGCAAGCCAGACTTCACCGGACAATATATCGTTCAAAACAATTTTATTTTTCCCTTCAATAATAATTTTATAAGGACCGCCTGCTTTGGGAGATTTAATTTGCAATATCCATTTACCATTTTTACTGGTCCGACCGAAGCAGCTTTTTTCATCCAGCTTCCTTTTACCGTAACTATTTCACCAGGATCAGCCCAGCCCCAGATAGATACATTTGTATTTTGCTGAATGACCATGTGGCTTCCGAATATCGAAGGCAAGTTTTACATCTGCAGTTGTGACAGATATACTTATTAAAAAAAAACGAAAAAATTAAACCAAACTTTTTCATTTTATATTATCCGATAAATTTTTAATTGATATTTTATTCTTTTTCAATATATATCAATAAATCCCGATACTTTCATCGGATTAATGGATGTCAATCTCTCCGCAATCCTTTTCAGCCATTCCTATTTTGTTTATCAAATTTTCTCTGCTTTTTTTCATCGTAACAGCCGATCCGGCAAAATTGGATTTACCCGGTTCCGTACAATGAGGTCTTCGCCCACTTCGAGGATCAAACTGCTTAAAGTATATTTACCGGGAACTGCACGCCGCCGCCATTGCATCTGTAACGATTATACTTTTTTCAAATCCTGCAAGGTTCAAATAATTTTTAAGTGCAAAAAACGGAATATGAATCCGTCGGCAATAAAACAAAGCCATAATCTATTCCTTAAGGAAAGTACTCTTTGTATAATATTATCATGACGATTTAATAATTGAGGACACCCATTTCCCAAATGAGTAAACATACTTAAACCCGCATCAATTGCACCCTTTAATTCATCGATTGTCGAATCACAATGCCCTGCAGATACAACAATCCATTTTTACTAAGCATCCCTGTAACTTTAAATTGGTTATCCATCTCCGGAGCGAGGGTAACAATCTTTGTTAAGCCGTCCGCAGCATCAAGTAAATATTTCATTTTGTCAATATCCGCGGCACAAATATTTTTTGGTGGAGTGAGCACCGCTGTAACCTGCTTTGTCAGCTAAAAAGGTCCCTCAATATGAATGCCGTATATCATTTCTTTAATTAATTTATCTTCACTTCTAAGTTTAGCTATCCTTTTCAACCTCGATTTCATATCTTCAAAATCTGCCGTAATTATGGTAGCAAGAATTCCCTTCACGCCATCCTCTTTTAATTTTTTGCATGCGGCATGCAAGGATTCCAATGTCAATTCATTCCGGTTAAAATCAACGCCGGCATATCCGTTAACTTGTAGATCAAAAAAATTGTTTTCCAAATTATCTTTCCTATTCAATAATAAAAACTAATATGTGATAAGGACAATTTTTCATTTTAATAAAGATAATTTAGTAATCCGATTTTACAAAAATTATCAACCATGCAATTAATACTAGTAAACCCACAAATAAAGAAGCAAGTATGAATCCCGGCCAATCTTCTTTATAACGTTTTATAAAGTTATTTCTTCTTTCCTTTTTAAACCAACCGGGTATATCGACAAGAATTAAATCTTTATTGTACTGGGCAGCTAGCGGTTTTTTGTTATCTTTTTCCAAAACGCCGGCATCGGTTAAACGCTGCATATTATCAAAAAATTTCTCTATCCTTTCATTGTCTTCCTTCTTTGTTACCAAACTGATTAAAATAAAAAAAGCAAAACCTGCAAGCATCGCCCAACCGAAAATTCCCGGTGTCCAGGTATAAACAAGCTCAAGACTCCTGTTGATAAATAATTAAGGTAATAATAAACGACAAAAGCAGAAACCACGCCTGAAACGCTCCGTAACGATTCGCTCTCTTCCATAAAATTCCTCCGAAAATCATTATTCCCATGAATGCGGAAATAGTTTCGGTGAATAAAAATGCCTGAAGAACATTACTTATATAGAATGCAAAGGCAACACCCAATATAGTCAAACCGAAGCCGGAATATCTTCCCATCCAAAGAAGTTGTCTATCCGTCGGATTTTTATTTATGAATTCCTTATAAAAATTTTGTGTAAACAAAGCTCCTGTATTTACCATAAAATTGAAGCAGAGGACATGTTTGCAGCTAAAACGGATGCTATCATTAAACCTGTTAAACCCGGCATCAACAATTCCCGATGCATAACCGAATGCCATTTCGGAATCTTTTAAATGTTGACCGTCTTTACAATTATGGCAGCGACAATCAACCCTGTTAACGCCCACCCTATAGTAACCAATCGTTTCACAATGGAACCGTAAGTTTGTCCTACACGACCTGCTCGTTCGGTTTTTCCCGTTGCACACATAGAAACCATATGCGGTTGTGCAGTTATGCCTACAACTCCGTTTACAGCAAGCATTAAGATTGTAAAAACTCCTATTCCCAAATCGCTGCTGAACAGATGGAAAAAATCATCAGGCAATAATTTCCATTCCCGAAAATCCGCCTACAACATTTAAACCGGAAGGAATAAGCATGAAAGAAAGGATAATAATCATCAACGCCTGGATAAAATTTGCATAAGCAGAAGCAACAAGTCCTCCGAAAAAACTATATACTATAAATGCGACAGTCATTGCAATCACTACACCGTTAACCGAAATTATATTGCCGCTGGCAACAGAAATTACTTTACCGCCCCCCTTTAGCAGTATCCCCTGAGCAAAAACAAAAAATAGAATTGCAAAAATCGAATAAAAAGTTCCCATATCGCTTCCGTACCTATCTTCAACAATTTCGCCGACAGTTGTTCTTTCACTTCTTCTGTACCATGGAGCCATAAGCCAATAGAAAGGGGTAATTATCATATTTTTCCATTGATACCATATTGCGGCGAAACCAAGCTGATAACTTGCCCCGGTTTGAGCTACAAAATTCTCGGCATGCGTCCCCGTTCCGAATGCTGTCCCATCATTATCCACCATCCGAACTTGCGTTCGCCTATAAAGTATCCGCTGCTATTTTTTACTTTACGAGTAAGCCAAAGTCCATAGCCTATAATCTGCACGAAATAAACTATTATAACAAGGGTATCGAGCCAATCAAAAGAATTATTCATAATAAACTTGTTATTTAACTTAGAGTTTTTGCCGACCGCTTAACAACAAATCATAATCCGGCGATTAAAAAAATGATGCGGTTAACAACAATTTTTTTTACTCCGATATATAAAAAATCTTTTGGAGCGGCTGAACTGTTTCTGTTTTTAATTCATAACCGGAAGAATTATCTGCCGGAAATGCGTCACTAGTTCGAACAGGATAATCCCATTGGGTTTTTATTTTCCCTTCAATGGAATTGTCACTGTTTACTTTCCATTGAGCGATTTCAACACCGCCGCCGGAAAAATGTAAATCGGTTCCGGTTAAAACAGGTTTTACGCCATTCCATTGAGCAATCCTTAATAATTTGCTTTCGTGCGGTTTGATTTCTCCCAATTCAATATTATCGCCTGCTGAAAAAATTCCTATTACTTTTTGTGAAAAAAATTCGGAGACAATAAATTTATTTGAATTCAAGCTGCCGATCAGCTTTTTCGAAAGTTTAACACTTACATTTTGGCTCTTATCATATAAATTCATTATCGCTACAGTATTCCAGGGTTTCAGATCTTTGCAGACCGGAATAATTTTAGTAAGCATCATCGAAAGAATAAAATCATTATATAAATCAAGCGGAATCGATGAAGAATTAATCGAAGGAATAATGTGCCTGTAAAGACTTCTTCTTGCTTCCGAAAGTTCTTTCAGATATTCGGAAAAACAAACCAATCCGCCGCCTACATATTGATTCAATGCAAAAGTAAGCGCTTCCGCGTCGGTTAATTTACCGAGTGAAAGTTGATTGTGACTTTCATCGGGATTGCTATCGGAATATTGGAAAGGGATTTCCCGTTTTCTAATCATTAATGCATCGGCATCGACATAACAAAAATCTGCTCATCCATGTCCTAAGGATATTCTGCCGGAAAGTATTAATTTGTTTCGGAATCCAAATAGATACAACATCGCTTCCGCTTCTTTGACTGTTAGCAATTCCGATTGACGCGCCGAAGTGTCCGCCGCAGACAGAAATAAACGCATCCGGTCCGACTCCTTCTGCCAATTTCTTTTAATCCCATCCGGTATGCTTGCAGTCTTGTAATTTCCGGATTATAAAATTTTACGTTATCATAAATAAAGTCAGATCTCATAAAATCCAATTTGAAATAAGAAAAACCGTAATCGTGCGAAAGTCTTCTGTAAACTTCTTCAAGATGTTTAATTACACCGGGAAAAGTGGGATCGAGAATCCAGCATTTTGTTGCATAGCCGAATTCGACAAGAGAACCGTCTGTTGTTTTCAACAGCCATTCTGGGTGTCCCTTAGCCAGTTTCGAATTTTTTTCAATAGAAAAAGGTGCGGTCCAAATTCCCGGTTTATAACCGTTTTTTCTCATAATATCCGTTATATATTTCATTCCGTGGGGGAATTGTGCGTTCGGAGTCCAATAGCCCCAATTGCCGTTTGCCCAGCAGTCGTCGATAAGAAAAACATCGAAAGGAATCCGTTTTTTTTTGCAAAGCATCGATATCATCTTTGAAAAACTTTTCGTTATAATGACGCCCGTGAAAATACCATGTACAGAAAACAGACGGTGCGGATTTCGGAGGTCTCTTAATTCCGTAAAAATCGCCAACTCTATCGGCGTATTCCGCAATTAAATTGTCAGCGTCAAAACCGTTGGATATGTAAACCCACTGACTTGTTCTTTCGCCGCCTTTGGGAAGAATAATACGGTCGAAATCGCATTCCGCCGTTAGAATAAAATTTTACTCCGGTTTTTGTTTTGTTAAATTTCAAGATGAATTGAGCGAGGTTCCCGGTCTGATTTAAATAACCGATAAACAAATCGGGAGTGTTTGAATTACCGGAATGAAAAACAAGGAAAGGATCAATTTCATTTAAAATTGTCGTATCGGACGGAATTATAACTGCAGGCTGTCCGTTTTTAAGTCTCCGACTGAATTTAATACATCCCATTTTCCGGCATTTCTTTCATCTTTAAAAGTAAGGACTTCTTAAGCCGTAAAGTTTTAGCGGGAAGTCTCTTTCCCTTTCACGGGTTCCTTTAATAAATTCGTAACTTTCTGCCGAAGTGCAATTTTAGTGTTGTCGTTCGAAATCCAGAAATCACGCCTAACTCTCAAAGTACTGCACTCAAAAACATCTGTAGTTACTTTTCCGTCAATACCTGCTAATTTTTTTTTTGAAGATGATCTCGATATATACCGCCAATTTTCTTTATTAACTTTTTTATTCAGTAATTCGGGGAAAATCCATTTGCTGTTTAATTCAGTCGAACTTGTCGAAATACTTAACGGGTTTTGCGAAGCCGGCAACACATAACTAAATTCATTTCCGCCTCTTTTCCCGGCTTGATTTTGCGCGGTTATGAACGAAGAAAATGCGGTATAAATCAGGATCGTTAATATTAATTGAAAATTGAATTTGCGATTTTTACACTTCATTAAAGTCTCCCAATATGAAGATAATTTTAATTTATTTACATAATCGGATTACAGAAATTTACAATTTATTCCGGCCAATTCGGCGGTAAATTTATTTTGTATTCCGGAAATTTTACATTTCCTTTCGCATCGCCTATTCTAATGAACCGCCTGCTCACTTGAGTAATATCGTTGTTATCGGTTAACTTCGACACCAACAATAACCCCCGGATTCTCCGGAGTTTTAATTTTTAATTCCGTAAAATCATTATCATGAGGCTGAACTTTTACATTTGTTGATGCTGAAGAAATAATTTTTCCTTCTGCATTTAAAAGTTTCAGGACTAATTTTCCCTCCTTTTCGATATTTGTATCATTGATCTCAATCAGCTTGATACAATAAGTTTTATTCAAATCAAATGTTTTGGAATTCTTTAAGTATCTTCCGTCCTCTTCGTCGATAAAAACAGCAAAGGTCGAGAAACAGTGAATCTGCCATTTTAAAGCCGGCAAAGGTCTAAGATCTTTAATTGGATTTAAAAACCAATCTCCCGTATAACCTTTATTGTAAGTTAAATATGAAAAACTCATTACTCCGCATAATGAACTAATTGTTCGCATTGCTTCAGTTTGCAGTTCAATATAATAAGCCTGAAAATTTCTGTTTGCCGTTGTGTCTTTATTCGTTCCGAGATAATATTCAAAAAGTCCAATAGTTCTGCTTTCTTATCCTTCCATTCATTTAATGGTCTGTAATAATGTTTCTTGGGAAGCACATCGTTTTCATCCGTCATTCCTTTTGAAATAAATGCAGGCGTTCCATCCCTGTTCAGCATAACCAAGCATATTCGTTTAACAACTGCGGAACAGATTTGTATTTTGTATAACTCAATAATTTTTTTTCATATTGAAAATTACCAAACCGGTACTCCTCTCTTTCTCGGTCAACTTTTTCTTTTGAAGTTCTCTGCGAAAACAAAAGCGGATAACAATGCACTTCATCCATTTCGTTGTTTTTCATATCCGTTTCGTCCATGTAACCGGCATCCCAAATTCTCGTCGGATGAGTTTTTCAAGTCCGGGTATAATCACATTACCGATATATTCCTGCCTCGATTCATTCATTGCATCCCATATAACAATACTGGGGTGACTTCCGTCAACAAATCCAATCGGTATATTCCTTATCGATTTCACGATTCCAGCCGCGGTTTTTCCACATAGCCCATTCATTCTGAATTAAAATTCCGTATTCGTCCGCAAGTTCATACCAGAAATCAGGCAGCAGTCCGATGCTGTTTCGAAATACATTCCAGCGAAGTGCTTTCGGAATATCAATAAGAAGTTTTTTTACCCACTTTTTGTTCCAAGGCAAATCCGTACGTTCGGGATCGCTGAAAAAACGGGACAATGTAATATTGGATCCCAGCAGTTTGATTTCATTCCCGTTCAGGAAAAAATATTTCCTCCTTGGTTTAAAATCGCGCATCCCGAAAGTATCGGTAAAACGATCGGACGGTTTTCCTTGTGAATTTATGTTTATTACCGCTTCATAAAGAAACGGATCGGACGGAGACCATAAATGAAATTCTTTAAAGGAATTTCTACATCGACTTCTTTCCAGGTAAGACAAGTTACGTTTGTTTTCACATTGTGAATTTCGCAAGCCTGTTCATCGTCTTTTTTCTCTCTTATAAAAACGGAAACTTCAGCGGGGTAAGTTTCAAGTGAAAATTCCCTCCTAATTTTTTTGTCGTGATTCTGCAGCAGCAATTTAATAGTAACTTTTTTGTTTTTTACATCCGGTAAACAAAGAGAATGTGCGACTCTAATAGGTCCGGTAAATGAAATAAATACTCTATCCCAAATGCCGGGTATATAAGTGAAGTTTTCTATATCTTTTGAATAAGCCGACTGAATTGGAAGACACCTTATATCGTCGACACGAATTAAAAGTATGTTTACACCCAAAAGATTTAAATAATCGGTGAGGTCACATTCAATCGGGGTGCTGCACTGCATATCTTATCCGAGTTCGATATCATTTAAAATAACCTGCGCATTAAACCTACTTTTTAAATGTCTAATATTGCTTTTTTCCCTTTACAATTTTCCGGAACATCAAATGTACATTTATACCAACTGTACCAAAAATGCTCATCGCAAAAAAATAAATCGCGGTATTGTTTAATGTGCGGCTCTGCCAAATCGATAAGACCGGGAACGGTAATTTTGCGCGTAAATTCCTTCGGCGGGAATGCTTCAACAGTCTGATCAAAATCCCATTCACCGCAAAGATCGAGTGTATACCTCGGACTGCCAGGAAGATTTTGCGCCGACAATAAACTTGCCGATAAAAAAACAGAGAACAGAACAAATTTTGTTTTCATAAATTGCTCATTATAATAAAGACAACGAATTCTTTATTTTCTACAACATTACCGGCGTATCTCAATTTTTATTAGCATTATTAATTTCATAAATTATTCAGTCGATTCATAAAATTTACATTTATTAATTACAGGACCCAAAAGATTTTTTTGCAAGGATTTTTAAATTAACGGTAAAAATTAAAATCCGTCTATAGTGCTTAGACATAATTTGTCGTAATGAGTTTCAATTTTCATTATAACTAATGTTGGGTCTCATCTCTATTCCAAGATTATTCAGCAAATTAGTAATAATACGGCATGTTTTTTCTCTTGTTTTATTGAGCCCGGTTTTCCAATCTATTTGATCTACGACGATATCTCCTTTACCGGATGGAATTTCCGCCCCAATTGTAGGTTTAGTTAATGGAGTTACCTCATTACCGGTTACAACATAATTTGCAATTGGCGTAATCTCCAATCCGAAAATACCAAGATATAATGTCGCCGATCTTCGGATAAAAATCATAATTTGTAATACCGTCAAGCAGCGGATTATATTCACCTTTAATTGCTCTAGTAGGACAAACGAGTACGGACATTTCGGGCTCATTTTCCCAATTGATCGGATACCGGATTTTATTCGGCTTTTTCCACGGCGTAATATGTGAAATGTTTAACCCGTTTTTCCAAACCAGAGGATAAGAATTCATCTCGTTCATTATCGGTACATAAGATATTTTTAAGTGCTCGTCGGATGTATCTGTTTTAATATATACCGGATCAGGCAAGGGTTTTAATGATATTCCGGAAGGCATTATACTTTCTACATTCGAGTAATTATCGGGCGTTAATTGTTTTAAACAATTCGCCTTCCGTTGTTTAAAAACACATCAAAAGCGGATTTGTACTTATCAAGATTTATAGTGTTATCAACAAAAAGAACATCATAATTTTTTAAATCATCTGTCGTAACATTTTTTATTCTGCTGACTTTAACCCCCAAATAGTTTAAAATTCCCAACAGCGTACTGTTGTTATCAGCCAATATCCCTGCTCTGTTGAATTTAGGTTTAAACGTCATCGAATAATTCAACATATTACTGAAAAGAATAAATGCAGTCGGTTCAACCGACATTCTTTCCGAAATTAAATACTGCGAGAAAATAAATAATCCCTTTCCGTATTTAAGAGTAACGAGCGGTGTATTTTCAATTCCATTTCCGCTTCCGGTATAAGTAATTGTATTGAAATTCCAGAATTTGGGACGGACAAAATTATCTATCGATACTTGATGATTTCCACGCCAGTATCTTCAAATCTTCTTTTTCTATTCCATTCAATATAGGACTATCGAGCGTTTCGTTAAAGGAAACGGTGGAAGAATTTTCCGGATCCATATCAAGTTTGAATGGAATCCAGTCCAATGTTTGTACTTTAGTCTGTTCGGAGCATTATCAACACGTCCGCCGTTATTTACGAATTGATTAATTGCTTCCGCGTTGCTTCTAAATTTTAAATCGACCGCATTTTTGCCGATAATCAGTATATTGAACCGTGATAAATTTTTACTGCTGAGATCCAAAATATTTGTGAATTCAAATCCGCTGTAAGTTAACTGCCTTTTGGATTTCCCAAACGGATCGTAAAGAGCTGTTTTTGAAATATCGTATTTAACAGGTTCTATTCTCGCAAAAATATGTATCGGGTGATTCATTGTATAAACTTCTTTTCCGTCTCTCAACAACGATAAATTCAATTCTACATTTATCCTTTTTGAAACTGGAGGTAAATTAATTGCAATTTCCTGTTCAATCTTATCGCCTTCCGCTATATTCACTTCTTCCGTTTTATTATAATAAGTTTCTCCGCCGTTTGTCAATTAAATACTTAAATTCAACTGCTGGGGATAAAAATTATTCATTAAGATTACAACATCCTTCCTCATAGTTTCTCCCGCCGTAATAGTTCGAATGCCAGTCTTTCAGAAAAACTTCTTCGAGCGGATACAAGTATTCCCTGTCTTTTCCGAATAAATACGGATTGGCATTAGCGCCGGAATATTTGTAACCGTCGTATTTATTTTTAACGCCAGAGCCATACTTTATACCAGTTGTTGCCTACAAAAGTAGAGTCTCCGATAAAAGCTGTAAGTCCGTCGGGCGGATTAGCACCTGCCCAATATCCAAATTCACCGATTATCAGCGGTTTATCTTTATTCCAAACATAAGTATGTGCGTGCTCTTGGTTGTTTGTTAAATTTTCGTGTTCCAGCCAATATAAATCGTTTGGGAATTGGTTATAATATTGTATCTCTCTCGGGTAATGAATGTTCATAACATCGCAGGTTCCTTCAACATCGCCGCCTGCCTATGTTGAATTGGTCTTGTGGGATCTAAATTCCTCACAAAATCATCAAGCTTTATCCAGTGTTTTCCATACCTTTCCCACTTTTTAGGTTCATTTTCCCTTATTGAATTACCGGTACTACGCATTTCATTTTCGATACTGTACATTACAACCGAAGGATGATTCTCCGACGATTTAATTATTCCGGCCCAATGTTTACGAGCATTCTCCCACATTTTCGGATTATCTATATCGTAGTACAGCGTCCGGCTGTAAAATGCACTTTCAGGCATCAAAGTTATTCCCATGCTGTCTGCCATACTCAATACCCACTCTGCAGCTCCCGAATGGTGAAGTCTGATTTGATTTATGTGAAACGATTTCAACGTTTTCATGTATCGTCTTGCATCGTTGTAAGTATAGCCGTAGTTGAAATGGTTTCTTCTTACTTTGAATATTTTCCCGTTAAGATAAAAATCCGTGCCTTCTATCCAGTATTCTCTAAAGCCGAACGGAAAATCTTTTTCATCCACTACTTTGTTGTTCTTTTCCAAGCGTAAAATCATGTCGTATAAATGGGGATCATCGGGTGACCACTGGTGCGGATTTTTCCAATCTTCCTTAAACAATACTTTACCGTTTTTTTCCGGTGTTACATATACTTCCTGTGACGGGAATTCTTTTACCGTCTTCCCTTTGTCTTTTATTATTATTGATGCATTATAATTCCCGCTCCCCCCGCCTTCGTCTATTACATTTATTCCTACCATTATATTTGAATTTCTTACAGACGTGGTTATATGAAAATCTTTGATATGTACTTTCGGATATGAAACCAGAACCACATGATCGACTATTCCTCCTATCGTTCTTGACAATATCTACGCAGTTCCGAAGTACAATGTACCCAGAGGTGCTGCAAGTGATTTTTCATCTCTATACTCCGAATTCATAACGAGAATACGGCAATACATCGGGTCTCTCCAATGCTATGTGGTCTATTACTCCTACCAACAGTTCGTTGTCTTGGTTAAATTTTACATTATCAGTTACGTCTACTTCGAAAGGAATGTAACCGTCGGAATGTTCCCCTACTTTCTTTCCGTTCCAATAGACATATGCTTTATATCTGACGGCTGAAAAACGGATTTTTATTCTTTGTCCTTTCATCGACTCCGGGACTCGAACTTCCCTTTTATACCATGCCCAGTGATTCGAAGCGTCTTTGCCGAAACCCGTTGAATATTGTGAACGAATTTTTACTTCGATAGGCATCCAGCCGGTGTCTTGGGGAGGATATGCCAGACGGTTTTCATTATCCCATTTAAAATTCCACACTCCGTCTAATGAAACCTTCTGACGCTGTGCATAATTATTCTGTGCACTGAGAATTACTAACTGAAACCCCAAAAATGTGAGGAGTAATACCTCTTTCAAAAACTTAACTGCTTACATTTTAGTGTCCATAATCTTTTCTTTACTAAATTTTGTTTACGTAATTTTTGCTTATTCTTTATTCAAAGGTTATTAAAAAAATATGGTTTATAAAAACAGTTTATTAATTTTGCAATTCCATAAATTTTATTCGACAATTCAAAAATCCTGCTGTTTTTTAATATTTTCTTTTAAAAGAACAAGAACGATTTTAATCATTAAAGAATGCCCCCTTCTTTCCTGCATTCGTCAATTATTCTCATAATCTCTCTTGTTTCTTCTCTGTCGGTACAAACGGTTTTTCATTCAATATGAAGTACTCATAACATTTGTCGTAATATTTTATAGCTTGAAAATCCGAAAAGTGGAAATTTTTCTTCATGCCAGGGTATATTCTGATCATCGTTATAAGATCTGTCTCTTGCGGCTAAACTGTTCTGCGGCTTAATACCTTCAAATTCATCTTCTTTATAATAACGTGCATACCATGCTTCTTCTTTTTCATTTAAAACAAGGGCTCCCGCGTCGACCTATTACCTGAATCGGAACAAACTTATAAGCCGTAGCAAAATTAATGTGGGAATTAGAGAATCATGTCGTTTTTCTTTGTTTCCATTATTAATTTCACAACATCTTCGGCATCGCCCAGACTAATAATTTTCCGCATTATGCAGTGCATGTTTTTTAGAGTGGTGCCGGAAAGATAAAGGAGTTGATCTATAAAATGAGCGCCGGAGTTGCTTAGCTCGCCTCCGCCGTATTTACGATATGCCTGCCAATCTTCGCGGATCCTGTACATTGTCCATCCGCGTTTCATCATAAATACCGTTCCGATCAAATCTTTTTTAAGAATTTCCTGAAGTGCAACCGTATCGACGTAAGTTCTGTGCGGCATATAAACCATTAGTTTCCGGTTGAATTTTTTCATTGCCGCTATCACGGAATCCGTTTCTTCAAGCGTACTTGTAATCGGTTTATCGCAAAGAACATCAACGCCGTTTTCAAATGCCGTTATGATTTGACCGATATGAAAATGAGTAGGCGAAACTATAACTACCAAATCAAGTTTTTCATTTTCAAAAAGTGATTTACATTCTTTGTAGCCTTTAACACCGAATTCCTTTTCAGCTTCATCAAGCCGCTCCTGTAACGGGTCGACTACGGCAGCTAATTCATATTTTTCGTTTTTTTATTTTATTTGCGGAATGTGCATATACCAGCCTGAACGACCGAGTCCCACTACAGCTGTACGAAGTTTTTTCAATTTACTATCCATAGAAATTTTATTTATTAATTATTTTTAGTGCCGCCGCTCTCGAAAGAAGCAGCTTTATTTCTTTTTCCTAAAATGTAGAGCGATATAGCTATAGCCAACGTAACTGCCGAATATAAAATTACGGTTGAACTCTGTTCAATAGGATTAAATGCTATAAAAATTAAGCAGAAGACGGCAAAAAGCGCAGTAACTTTTGCAAGAAAATTAAAAACTGTAAATTGTATGTCACCCATCGGTCCGACTTCTTTTTCGGAATCTATCGGGGTGTTTAATTTCTCGAAGAAACGGTTCTGGTTTCTTATATATGATTCATTTTCTTTATAGAAATATTTGGACAACCAGCCTCCGCCCAACATTATTACCACACTTAGCGGAATTACATATATAACATTTTGGGGAAGATCCCAGCCCAGGAAAAACCAGCCGATACTTCCTAATATTACCGCTACCACAAAATATGCCATCCCAGTCCAATGAGGCGTCTTTTTCAATAATCCTATCAACGCGGAGGACCATAGGCTATACTTATTATTGAATTAAACGTCATCAATAAACTAAATGAACTTTCTCCGCTCAAACTCATAACTAATGCTATTACGGGAACAAGAATTCCTAGGAAAAGTGTAGTTAACCTTCCAACAAGAAGTGACTTTTTATCATCAAGCGGTCCTTTAAAAATCTCGGCAGCACATCTGTGGAAAGAACCGAAGCATATAGATTATAAAATCCCGATATGCTCGACATACTTGCACTGAATATAGCCGCAAGCATTATTCCTATTAGTCCATGGGGAAGCAGTTCGATACTTATAATAGCATATGCTCCTTCGTGAGGATTGGTACCGTTGGGCCACAATGCCGCAATATTGGGATAGAGAACTCTTGCAGCCATCGGAGGAATAAACCAAATTAATGCACCGAATAAAAATAGAACAAAATTGAGAATAGAAATCTTCTTTGCGGATTTTTCAACATCTACACTAAAATACCGTTGTGCATGTGCTCTTGTATTATATCCGAATATTACCATTTAGGTCCACGATATCAAATAGAACCAACTCGAATATTCCGAATGTCCAATCGTAAGCATATTTGCAGGTAGTGCAGATATGAACTGCGATATACCGCCGAATTTTGTGATTGTTATATATGCAAGAATTAATGTGAACGGCAGCAGTATTATTCCCTGGATAAAATCGGTAATTACAACAGCCCAGAGACCTCCGAGTAAACAATAGAGTAATATTATAACAGCAGAAACAATTATAATCCATTGACTTGAAATATGAGTAGCGGCAGAAACAAATTCACTTAAAGCAAAAAGCCAAACAGCAACCATGAACATATCAAAAAATGCTGTTGATACTGCAAATGTCTGGCGTGTTGTATTATTAAATCTATCCGAAAGATATTCCATCGGTGAAGAAACTCTGGATCTTCTTCAACGTGCTGCAAACAGCCAATAACCGAATAGAAATGTTACGGCATTGCCTACATATAATAGTATTACAATAATTCCATCTTCATATGCTATACCTGCTGCTCCGGTAAAAGTCCATGCACTAAAGCCTGTCATAAAAGCACTCAAGCCAGATACCAGCCATGGAATTTTATTTTTTTCCTCTAAAGAAATCCGCAGCATTTTTGTTTGAACTTCATAAAATAAAATCCAACGCCTAAGGAAATAAGCATATAAACTATAACAACAATATAATCCAGCGTTAGAACATTTTTCAATTCGATTCTCCTTATTGTATTAATGCTTTTGGGATATTTAACCAACTTTACGGAAGAATATTTACATAATTCATTCTTTTTCTTCTTTAGCAGTCATATATTATTTTTAGCGCTTTTATAATAAGTGTGAAGATATGTTTTGATCATCAATGTATCAAAACTTTTGGGCTTAACGGTGCGTTAATGTACTAAGCGGTCATGGGGAAGAATTTGCTAATTATATATTTTGTAAATCATTTAGAATCAAGTTCATTTAGAAAGAAATCGACCTGAACATTTTCATAGAGTTTCTTATAAGTTTCATATCTTTCTTTGTATAACTTTACATGTTCTGATTGAGAATAAACAACTTCTGATTCTTTCGCCCAGCCCATATACTAAACTATTAATTGATTTACCCGTATCGGCCGAACATGCAAGCATTGCAATTCCATAACACCCGGCTTCTTTAACATTCAGCATAGTGATTTTCTTGTTCATTACATTGGTTTTCAACTGGGCTAATAATTTAGAGTTAGCTCCTTCACCTACCCATCGCAGTTCTTCAATTTTATATCAGGCGCTTTCAAGAATATCAAGATTTAATCTCATCTCAAACGATACTCCTTCCAAAAGAGCTTTTAATATCTCCATTCGACTTGTGGATAATTGTAGTCCAATAATAGCCCCTTTGGTTTCGGTATCAAAATAAGGCGTACCCGAAGGAGTGAAATAAGGAAGCACCAGTAAATTGCTTGGTTCACTGTTTAAATTATCAAGCAGCAGCTCGTACGAATTTTTTCCGGTAAGTTTTGATTCCTGAACTTCCTTATATGCAAATTAATCTCTAAACCATTTGAAGATATTTCCGCCAGTCAAACTATAAGCAACAGTTGAATACAAATATTTAACAGAATAATTATAAGTACAAAGATTATTCCCTCTTAATTTTTCGGAAAAAACCAAATTTTTAAATGCAGGGCAAATACACTCCACTGTGCCGGTTCCAAGCATTGCAACACCTTCTTCTATAACTCCGGCACCAAGAGCACTGCATGTTTGATCGTGACCTCCTGTAACTACAAAAAACATTTTCCGATAGACCCAAGTTTACGCTATTTCTTTTCTAACTGTACCAACTTTAGTCCCCGGAGGCTGACGGCATCGCGAGTTTTTCCGGAGAAAGATTTTATTTCATTCAGAATATCCGAACTCCATTCGTGTTTTCTTACATCGAACATCATTGTACGACCGGCTAAAGACCAACTTATAGATGGTTGAATTCCCAATTTAAATTGAAGCAAATCTTCGAAGCATAAAAAATATTTCGTTTTTGTCCACAAGTACTTTTTTGTTGTTTTTAAAACCACAAAAAGTTTGAAAAACGATAATGATAGGATGGCAGTATGCCTGGTAATTTGATATGCTTTTTCTTCACCGAAATATTTTAAAACTTCTCACATAAGGTTTTACGTAATATCCGACGACACCATTGCATTATGATTTGTTTCATTGTTATAGCCTATTGCCGTAAAAGTTTCGCCCTGACTTGTAATTCCCGATCCTCTTATAGAATCTTTTTCAACATTAGCCGAACATTCTTTAATAATATCAAAACATTTTTTCATCACTTTGTCGGAATTATGTTTGGCACCGCCGTTATTTGAAAATATTACATTGTATTCTCTGCCGGCGCGTGCAAGCTGGTTTCCGTTTTGATCGAATACAACGGCTTTACATACGCTCGTCCCGATATCGATACCCATGTAATTCATCGTTAAATCCTTTTTTTATTCAATCAAGTATTTTAATTCATTCTCATATATACCAAAGGCGGAGATATTTTTTAACAATATTTTTCATTCGCGGAAGATAATTTCCTGCCGGTATGCTGTTGTAAAATAGTCAATAGACGGTTGACTTTTTTCAACAGATTTATTTCCGAGTAATTCTTTAGAAAGAAATGATTTTGCTTTTTCATATCCGACAACTTCAGAGAATTTTTAATCATATCTTCGAAAAGTACCGGCAAAGAATCTCTTTCAAGCGCAGTCCAAATATTAACTTTGCAGATTCCTTCGTTAAATAGATTTGACAATTTTTCAGTTGAAACGGAAGATGTACCATGCATACAAAGATGCGTTCCTATTTCATTACTAATCCTTCGAGCTAAATCGTACCGATATTTTATTTCCACTCGCTTGCTCGATGCTCGGTACCGAGATTTGCAACAATTATATCAACACCTGTTTGACGATAACATTTTTCAGCCACTATAGGGAGTAGTTAAATCATTTTTCTCCGAACCTGCAGATGAAATTTCATCGCTTGCACCTCTCGGATTACAATTTTATCTTTATTCTCTTCTACAAATGCCGTAGTCTTTTCAATATTTTTATCTAACGGTAAGCAGATGCATCGAACATTATAAGAGAAAAATTGTTCCATGTTCCACTTTTCCACACCCATGTTTCCCGGTCATCATCCCCATTGTATATGATCCAAATGGATCATTACCCTAAGCTTTTCATACGGTGAACCGGGGGAAGTAAGAATTGATAAATCGGAAAGAAAAAGTTTTTATGTCCGACTTCCCATTTTCTTGTATGTGTGTAAAATACGGACTGCGGGCGCTTTGAATAATTATTTGTAATCCCAATAATAATCGGCAGGTTATTAACGCCGGTATTTTCACCGTAATCTTTTACGGCTTCCAAAATAGCTTCCGCTGTTGTTAAGTTTTCAACATTAAAAGTAGGTAATACCCATTTTTTAACTGCTGCTTCTGAATATATGTCAAGAACCTGATCTCGATTTAAAATGAGAGGCATTTATTCAATCCTTACTTTATATGTTAAACTTGGGCATTACAATTTAAAAATTATTTTTAATTTCTTTCGGATTCGGGAATATGTATAACAATAATTGACGGGTCGCCGAAAACATCAGTTTTTATATCCTCATATTTGATGAACTGCCCGTTCATACAAATAAACAGCTGCTCACCTTTACTATCAAGTCTAAGGGAAAACGATCCGCTCGGTACATAACCGAATTGATTATACAAATAGGGAAATAAGAATGCGAGCACCTTACATTTTTTTGTTTTTAATTCTACTGGACAACGGACAGCCTTCGGTATATGCAACACCGTGCGCACCGGGTAAATAATAGAGATATTTTTCGTTCGGACTAATTGCCATACTTGTTGTATAACGCTCCTTACCGGGCCAGCATAAAGAAAGAGTTTTAACACTATCTTTGTCGGGGAAAAATTTGAATAGTTCTCCGCCGGGACCGCCGGCGTTATCCCATTTGGTGACACAAATAATACTTCCATCTTTTAGCCTGTTTTGTGTTGAAGCGCGTATTTGCCCTATTCCGCCATTATCTTCTTCCGGCGGAACAGTACTTTTCATTTCTTTAAATTTATTTGCTGCGGGATTGTACCTAATCATATGTATGTCTTTATCAAGTTTCGAAGAATTGGAAGAATAAACGTATCCCGTTTTCTCATCTACGACCATACAACGGTTGCTCCACATTATTCCGTCTTGAGGAAAACCGGCAAAACGAACCTTGTGTTTTTTTAGATCATAACATAAAAATTCACTGTTAACACCAACGCCAAACAGAAGTCCCCGCTTTGTATCCAACCGATCGAAAGGCCAGCTGACTCTCGGCATCGGTACGCCGTAGTCGGTGAATTTTTTGGTAATTACATTATAACTCATGATATGAGAACCGTCATATCCTTCATGAAAATATTTATCTGCAGGTGCCGGGTACTCTGCCCAGTAAGTAATAAAATAAAGATCCGTGCCGTTATAAAACTGCAGCCATCCGTGAATTTTTCCATCACCATAATCATTGGGATTTAAATTTCGACCCAATACCTGATTGATTTCGGGGGTCAAATCAATTGTCTTTGTATTCGTATTATATTCTGCAATATAAATACGAGCTTGGGGAAAACGATGATTCCCGAAAGCTGCATAATAAGTCTGAGTAAGTTCCGAAAAATTACCCTGTCCCCAGCTTGACCATAACGTAGGATGAAATTGAGGCGGCGGATTGAGTTGGCATCTTTCGTGGTTTGGTATGGGAATTGTGCAGAATTCAATTGTTGGTGCTGTTTTTGCAATGGTAAATTTATCTTTCAAAGCAATAACGCTTTTAGAGATTTTCAGAACTTCTTTAGGCGTTTCTACAATGGCCTGATGACTAAACCTTAATCCCAGTTTATCCATTTTCTCAACCATTCGTTCACGAACAAGGTCAATTTTAGTTGAATCTTGAGCAGGGACAAACTCTGCGGCAAAGACAATTAAAATAAAAAGTAAAACAAATGATAAAATTCTTATGTTCATTTTAGAATCCTTTATAAATGTTATTCATTCAAGTTATTAATTTCCCTTTCAATTTCTCATTTAAAAATCCCACTGGTATCATAATCATATTTTTCACTATAAATATCATTATCTATCGTTGTTACAATAGCATCTCTTTAATCTTTTTAAACGCTTTCAGTAATACCCGCATGACTTCACCGTAACTCCAAACTTTACCGTTACGTTCCTTACATCTATTCCGATATTTTCCCGCTTACAAATAGAATATATTCTTAACACAATACCCTGCGGATTATATTTATAGATTCAAAACACCGGTTTGATAATAAATCCGGTTTTCCCTAAGAATATGTACCCAATTACGGGAGGAATCGCTACTATTAATGCTGAAAATCCGGTATCATAACCCATCTGAGCATAATAAATAAAAGTGATCATCCCGATTTCCGTACACATTAACGAAAGCAGCCCGAGGTGGAATCCCATAGATCTTCCCGCAACTAAAAAACTATCAATATTTTTGATATATTTATTTACTATGGTGCCGGCATAAAATATCAAAACTATGTAGATAAATACAATTGTTATATCTAAGAAGCTGAGATTCATTTTACACTCCCGTCTATTGGAATAATTAGGTGGTTAATATTGGAAGAATACGGTTTAACAGGCAACACGTTATTATTTGATAATAACTTATGTTCAATAATCTTACTCGATAATTGTTCATCTGCAAAAATCCATGCACTTATTTCCCACGTACTTTTTGCATCCAAATTTATTTTACATGAAATATCATTACCCATGGAATCCAAACCGGCAAATATCCAAAACCATTTACCATTCTGCTGTTCAACAACAGTTTTTCTCTTGGTACCGTTTATTAGTATTTCCGTTTGCGGGACTGAATTACTATGCAGACTGTCCGATTTTATTAAAAATCCTATCCTTACATTTTTATAATTAGACGGTACATTTATCCTATACTTCGAAAGAAATTTATTGTTTTTGATTTGCGAGGGTGATTTTTTCGAAACGTCAATTTTTTCAGACGTACCTTCAAAATTTACATCCGCAATTTGTTTTTTATCTATCGATTCTATTTTTTGTTCGGAACCGGTTTTACCATAAACTTCCAGTTTACCATTATCAATAGAATAATTTACTCCGGTTGGTAAATTCCTATCAATACTATTTGAAGGGATTAATTCAGCAGTTAAAATCTCATATCCTTCTAAAGGTATATTAATTCTCTGGTTTAATTTAACCGTCTTAGGGAAAATATAGTCATAAGGATAGATTACTTTAACATAATAATCGGTTGACGGATCAATATCTCCTAAATCTCCGGAAAAAGTAAAATCGGCTTCATTTTTATTTACATCCGGATTTCTTATTATCAGGATACCTTTTCTTTTAGTCATGTGTAAATAACCATAAACTTCTCTTTTAAGCGGATCGCCTAAAATCATTTTTGTTTTTTCGAGAACATCTTTATTTGCCTTCGCCCATTTTACGGCAGATGCAATCGCATTCCAATCATTATCGGAAAGCAAGATTGGGCGAGATATATAATTCCCACATCATTACTCCTCTGCCAAAATACATCATTACTTCATTGCTGAAAGAGTCTAATGATTCATTTTTCCGCCGAGGAAATTAAGCTTACCTTTAATTATGCCGTGTGTCATTATACTTGACATCGGAAACAATAAATGTTGTTTCTGCAAATCGTCCCATAATACGCCGTCTTTATAAGTAATTGCCTTGTCCCTTTCATTTATACACGGAACATCTTCAGCATATCCATAATCCTGGCCCTGCATCCATATGCAATCGGCATGCTGTAACCACCATGGAGAAATCCATGTATCCTATGGTAATATTTATAAAATATATTAGGGATTAATTTCCCTTACAGAATCTATCATATCCAATATAAGTTCGGACACAATTGCTTCACGGGAATAAATTCCCGGAAGATGACCATGATTTAACTCGTTGCATGTATACAAAAAACCCATCCCACTTAAAATATCCCATATGATATTCTTTCGTATAATCGGTCATTGCTTTGCTTAAGGCTGCTTTATATTTGGTACCGGCAAAACAAAGAAATCCGTAACCGTTAATTTCATAACCATGTTCTTCTGCCCATTCAATTCGTATTTGCCTTACTTTATAACCTCCCAATGGTGAAGCCCATAAGCCTAAAGAAGAATGAATGCTATTCAAGTGAACTTTACAATTGGAGAAAATCCTTGGGGAAATTCTGTTGAATCAATCTCCCATTTACTATGTAAATTATCCCACCCCTCTCAATTACAAAGGCATTAAGACTGAATATTATATTTAGTTATTACTTTCTTAAATGCATCTATTCTTTTTAATACGTTTGTTCATTTATGTAACTCTTCGGACCGTTAACCTGCCACGGACGATTTAAATCATACCAACATATTGTATAATGAAAATGGTCGGGTTCCTTTGACTTTTAATTCATCCACATAATTCATAAAAGTCTGTTCAAGTTTAGCCGAGGAGGGAGCGATACACCAAGAACAGAAGTATGACTTGTATAAATATCTTTCATATATTTTTTTACCAACGATATATCCGACCGTTACTTTTCCCGTAATCTATTGTATTTTCTGCAGTAGGATATTCAACTCCTAAGAAAATATCTTTATTAAAAACCGGCTGCCCGAATTGTCCGTGCGAAAATTCATTTTTCTTAAAGGTTATATGATTCGAGAAAAATTTTATCCAAAAACTGCATACCGGAAGCGGTATCGGATATCTCCACATATTTTCTCATATAAAAATTATCCGGGTAAATTTCATAATTAACTTTTACCATGAATGCAGTGAATTCGGAGTTAAAATCAAATTTTAATGTTAGTTTTTTACCGTCCCGGTTTAAATCCGATGTTTCGTAACCATCGTATTTAAAATCATCGGAAGTTAGGATAACCGGATCTTCACCGTTTTGGTTTTTGGAAGGTGGCGGTCCCGTTACGGAATAAACTACTCTCAAAGCAAATTCATCGGCATTAACATTATAAAAAATGCCCGAAAGTTTATTAAAAATTTGAGTAGTAGAAGCTCTTTCCGCTTAACGGTAATTACACGTTCGATATAATTATTACCGATACTAATTTTATTACCTGCAACATTAATGTATGCATCATTTTTTGCATACAAGGAAACTGCCGATAATAATAAAATTACCAGCAAATTCTTAATTACTGTTTTAGAAAGGTTATTTGGTTTCATATCCCATTAACTTTTTTATTAATAGATGTTTTTCAATTCGATGCAATGTTTATTTTTTCCCGTTCCACAATTGGTTGTCGTAGACTTTTATGTTCTGCGAATTCGGATCGACTTTAACTGCATTTTCAAGTTTATCTTGCGGAAAATGTTGCCTCGAACCTGAATATTACGGCAGTCCCGTCCCTCTGCGGCGCCGACAAAAACATTGGGAGCTTTTGAAACAGCTTGGAATCTGTTATCCGCAACTATACTATTGCGCATTCCTTTAAACAAACCTGCAGGTTTTTATAACTCACTTGATTATTTTTAAATATTACTTCCGAATCTTCTCCATAAAACACATAAGTGCCCGCAGGCAGAAGCAAATAAGTATAAAATGAATTATCCGAAATATTTACTCGTGAATCTTTTGCTGCACTGATTATACTTGTCCCGAATCCGCATGTTGCAACACATTGTCTTAAAGTAAACGGACTATTAATTATATCTATTACACTTGTTCCTTTTCCGCCAACCGTGATTCTGCTATTTTCAATTACAACATCCGCTTCATACCTGTTGTTATTGCTATTAACAGATGGAATATAAGTTCCGTTTATTCCCGTAGTAGCACTGTTCGAATTTTTTATAAGGATATGGGGATACTTGGCGGGAATCATATTGTCTTTTACCAACCATCCGTGAAACATCGATTGCGTAATGAACACAAGTTTAGAGAAATTAACTTCCATCCCTATATAATTTTGATAAATAACATAAATTCCGCTCATATGTATATTATCACAGCCGTTTATTACAATCCCGGCTTCTTTATTCTTTTCATTACCGGTATCGATTAAATAAACACCTCTAAAATCACTTTCGTGAATTTGATTCAGAGTTAATGCATTGCCGATGTTTTGCATCCATAGATTCATAAAACTCGAAGACCAAAAACCGTTAAGTGAAATTCCTTTTCCGCTGTTCGACAAATTTTTTCTCTTTCCGTCAATCGTCAAATCATGTATAATCATTGCATAGAGGGGATAACCCTGCCTTACATGGTGAGGTCTCGGAAATCTTTTTATTTTTTCACTCTTTTCTATTTTGATTGCAAAATCATCGAGCGGAGGTACAAGTACTGTCCCTCTCCCTTCCCCTGTAAGTGTTATATTATCGTTGATTTCTATTGTTTTATTAAGAATATATTTGCCTTGCATAATTTTCAATTCACCGGCAGGTGCAACCGAATTAACCGCTTTTTGAATTACATCCGCATCATCGACATCCGCTTTACCCTGCATTATTATTTTTCTGTATCCGTTCTCGGCAAATACTTTATTATTTTCTTTGAACACTATTGCCGAATAACTCCATTTTATTTGTCCGGTTAAATCCTGACCTAAAATGCAGACCGACGATATTAAAAGGATAAAGAATATTCTAATAATATTAAGGTTTTGCATCTGCTTCACCCCTTTTCTTAACTTTAATTTTTAAATGAACCCCAATAAATATTTTGTTTTTTATTACACGCATCAAATTGATATATTTTAAAACATTTTTACTTTAACTTTTTAATCAATTACAAATCTTTTCTTTAGAAATAAATAGTTGAGTTAAGAAATCAGGTTTAAAATTCACTTATAAATAGCATTTAATAAATTCCTTCCTTAAGTTGCTCAGTCAAAATTTTCGCCTGACCCTCGCCCAGCCTGCTTTGAAATTTTGCAATTAACTCGTCTTTTTTTAAATTGTTTAACAGAGTATCCCGTATCTTTTTTTGCTTTCTAAAAGCATCATAGGTAATTTTTTTTGTGTCAACGAGTTTGAAAAGTTCATTTTTCAAATCATCAACAACGTTGTTCAAAGATTTTTCATCAATCAAATTTATTTTCTCTTCAGGATCAGTTTTAAGATTATATAGCAATCCTTCATAGCCGGTAAAATAGATATATTTCCATTCCCCTTTTCTAATCATAAACGAACCGGTACAATTTCCTTCAGAATGGCTTTCGCTATAAACAACTTCGTCGCCATTTCTTTTATTGTTTCTAATCAGCGGAATAAGAGAACGTCCTCGCAGATAGTTTGGTTTGCTCGAATTTGAAACGTCTAATATTGTAGGAACTAAATCTATATGTGAAATTGGCGTGTCTATTCTTTTATTATTCGGAATCTCAGGTCCTGAAATTATAAGCGGAATTTTTACAGAGCTTTCAAATAAATTATTTTTATACCAGAGCCCATGTTCCCCCAGAGTTTCACCATGATCAGATGTATAAATTATATAAGTATTATCAATTTGATCAGATTTTTTTAAAGCGGTTATGACTTTTCCGATTAGTAAATCCAATTCAGTTATCATCCCGAAGTAAGCGATACGGGCATTTCGCATTTTTTCCTTCTCAATTGGAGTAGAAATTCTTTTAAAATGCCTCAGGTGTTGATAAACCAAATGTAAATTTTCCAATTCCTTAAGCGTAACATCCGGCAAATTAACTTCCTCATTTTTATAAAAATTAAAATATTCTTCTTTGGCTTCAAAAGGAGGATGAGGTTGATAATAACCCAGATAAAGTGCCCAAGGTTTAGCAATTTCATTACTCTCTTTTTGAATAAATTTAACCGCCTCATTAGTAATATCAAAATCTGTTTTATGATACTCATACCTTGCTTTTCCCATAACACCAGGACGTTCTTTCATGCGATAACAAAGAGGATTTCTGAAAAGTGAAGTTATATCAGGATTATGTTTGTGAGGATGGTTTGTTTTAATTTCATCAAATCCGGTATCCTTGGTATCATCAAGGTCCAATTTCCCGTAAGCACGGGTAAAATAACCATTATCTTGCAAATAACTACCCCAAATAGGATAACTACCATCCCACACAGTTGAATTACAGTAGGAACCTGAATCCGAAGCATACATTCCAGTCATAAGGCAAGCTCTTCCTGGAACGCAAACCGGCTGTCCACTGTATGTATTCGAAAAAACTACACCATTTTTTGATAGTTCATCCAGGTTAGGTGTCCTGACAATTTTATGTCCCATAAAACCATTATATTTATAGGAGTGCTGATCAGAACAAATAAAAAGAATATTGGGTTTATTTTGACTAGGATTTGTTAAAGAATTTAAAATTTGTGCCGGAGTTAAAAGCACTCCGCTTAAGCCAAGAGCAGTTTGTTTGGAAAATAATCTGCGTGATATTTTTTTCATAATTATAAGCTCTGAAATTATTAATAAAAACCACTGGCAGTGGGGTGTTT
This sequence comes from uncultured Bacteroidota bacterium, assembly GCA_963782475.1. GTDB lineage: Bacteria > Bacteroidota > Ignavibacteria > Ignavibacteriales > Ignavibacteriaceae > CAVQBP01. The sequence goes on along the minus strand of CAWAJW010000015.1, from coordinate 94,237 downwards.
CATAACCTTTAAAGAATATGAAAACGAAGTTTTTCATAAACTTAATTTCGATTAAGTTTATTTATAAATTATAATTTTAAGAATATATCTCATCAAGAGATCCATCAAGGTATCAAAATGCTAAACGGAGGTGTATATATACCGGATAACGATATCAGATTTCAAAAAACATCAATAATCTTTATTTACACCGGGAAACCATTTAACCGCATTCTTATAAAATACTTTTTCCAGAACTTCTTTAGGCAAAGCTAATCCTTCCACGTTATAAGCCGGTTGCGGAAGCGGGATATCCCCAATAATATGGTTTCCCCATGGAATTTCATCATCTGTAGCTAAGTACTTGAAGAAAAGATTATGGCGGTATTTTAATCTTTTAAGCATCTCATCCATTTCTTCTTTTGTTGCTTCCCTTCCCTTCTTCTCTTTATTATCCCAGACTATTTCACCTGCAGATAAATCTGTTCCATACATAATTTTATCCTGAAATTTTAGAAAGAAATCCCTGACCTTTCCCCGTGCTTGCCACATGAAATATCTCATTCGTCCGCCGATTTCAACAGCAAAGTTCGGATAAGCTTCAAGTCTTTTTTCAATTTCATCAACATCGAATTCGAGACTGGCAAGGTGAGCCCCGACGAACCTCAAGTTTGGATGCTTTGCTATAACATGATCTCTGGCTGCCATAATTTCGTTATATGATGGTCGGTCCGGTTTATCCCAAAAGCTGAATTTAGGATGTTTGCCCCAATAACCTAAAGGTACACCGCTAGATTCAGGATGATCCGGCATCCATGCTTGAATAGGTTCCCCTATATGTGCGATTAAAGTTTTTCCTTCTTTTGCTATAAAATCATAAATCGGATCGAACATGGGGTCGTCTACCATAATATAATTTCCATCCTTATCTTTTATTTCCATTCCTATTTCTTTCCAAATTTTAACGCCAATCGCTCCATGATCAAAATCATCCTTTAGTTTCTTGATAACATTTTCAGTCCAATCAGGATCATCTCTTTTAGTCAAATCGAACGTTGTAACCCATGAATAATAGCGTGGATGTTCTTTGCTAAATTTTTTTGCCTGATCAATCTGAAAACGCATGTGTGCAGTATCCAATCCACCTGTGCAAAGTGTATTCAATTTCATATTATATTCATCGAGAAATTTCCTTAGGAAAGGTGCATCGCTGCTTATGTGTGTGTGTATATCAATTTTTTTTATGGACATTAAATAGTCCATCTGTGCAGTGACATTCGTAAAAGGTAGTAATATCAAGCTGCAAAATAACAAAGAGACGATTTTTACAAATTTTTTGTTCATAATTTTTTCCCTTCAAGTTTCGTAAATCATAAAAAATTATTCACTGCGGAACTGCTTCAACCAGAAGATACTCTTTAAATTGGACATTGAGACCGCCGTTCCCTTTTATTACACCTAATTTTTTATTATTAACGTAATCTTTAATTATATAATTCGTGCCGTCGTTCAAACCTCTAAATTGTACAGGACCATTCCATTCATCTTCATAAAATGCATAGAATAAATTTCCGTCTTTTTTTATCACATGGGTTTCCGGTTTGTCGTAGGCAATATCGTATAAGTTAAGATACTCTCCCTTGCTTAACTCGTATTTATTATAAATGTCGAGCCATTTTTTAAATTGTGCTCTGCGTTCCGGGCTTAAATACCCCGGGTATTTAACCCGCAAAAAATCGGCATTATCTTCCGGTCGCAGTACAAACATAGTTCCGGGAATAGCGCCGACGCCTTCCATCGATGCGAAATTGCTTTCTTTATAATGCCTTTCAACGTGATCGCCGAAATAAGCAGCATGAGAACCCATTAACGCTTTAATAGTTTTTCCCCTTTCGCGAATCTGCCACTGAGTATTGGGATCGGATGCAACCGGCAGGTTATAATAAGGCATTTTGTAAAATGAAGGAACAATTCCGCACGGACAAATTTCAACGATTGCATTTTTATTTAATTTAAGAGACTCATCGTAAATAATTTTGTAAATTTCAGGAAGAGCCTCGAATGATTCCGCAGGCGAAGAATGATGGTGCTCTTTTACATAACAAGGCGGAGTGGCATTAATTAGACTTTGATCCATCTTAAAACCGTCAAAGCCCCAAACACCGACTGCTTTTTGGACAAACTTTCTTGTAAAATCCTGCACCGCTTTCAGCGAAGGATCCATATACGCAATTGTGCTTCCGTAACTTTCCTGTGTAACAAAATTTCTGTTTTTGTCTTTAATTAACCATTCGGGATGTTCCTTCTGAAGTTCGGGTCCGGCAACATCCGGTGTAATCCAAAGATCGATCAGTAAACCGTTGTCGTGAAAAGTCTTGACAAATTTCTTTACGCTTTCGTCGCCATTCGGAAAAATATTATCGCGCGGAACATTATCGCCGTTATGATAAAACCATCCCATATCAACTGTGGCAGCTTTAAAATGAAGTTTTTTCAATAACGGGATAACTTCTATCATCTGTTTCGGCGTAAAATCGGGCCCGAATCCCCAGCCGCACCATTCGGCTCCGTAAATCGGGCTCGATGTATCCTGCTGAACAATAATAATTCCGTTATCCTTCATTACATGTACATAATTTCTAAGTCCGTTAAAATAATCGCCGGAATGAACACCGATTATATGAGGAATTGACTTATAGGTATCATCGAATTTTACATTATCCCTATTGTATTCGATGCCGATGTTTAAATAACCTGCGCTGTCGACACGAGCAGGTAACGAAATTAAAGTCGGCTTGTCCCTTAAGCTCCCGACATAAAAACCGGTTTCTTTGCACCAGACATCCAGCACTGGGATGCCACCGCCTATTACGCCTTTATCCCATTCTGGTCCTTGATAATTTTCAAAAGAAAAATTATCAGTAACCGGAACAATCCAATCCGGTCTTGCATGATATGAACCGCCTTGTAAAATCCAGAATGAATGTTTTCCATAATTTTTTTTTACAAGAGATGCATCCATTTTAAAACTATCATCAATTTCTTTATTAAGAATTAGCCCGGGAGTAGAATCCAAGTTTTTGTATTCAGTTTTTATTATTGCCGATTCGGGAAATTTTTCATAAATATCGATGTAAAGATTTTTCTTTATCTTTGAATTCGATGGCCCATCTACAATGCCTGTTAGCTTTAATTGTTTCCCTTCGCCGTACTTATCGTTTATTCCCGTTACATAAATTTTCGATTCGTCAACTAAAAAGTTTCGTACATGTGTACCGTTTACTACGATGTAATCCGGGGCATTAGCATTTTTTACAATAGATAATAATTTCTCACCTTTTTTTTGATATACTTTCACATTCATAAGGCTGTCAAAAACAAGCTTAATATCTTTACTTTCAAAAGAGTATTTTCTATGTCCTTTTGTAAATTTGATTGAACTATCGCTGCTGCAGCTGAATTGTAAAAGAGAAACACATAGTAAAAAAAAGTAGATAAGGTATTTTTTCATATAAAATTATATTATTTAATGTATGTATAATAAGGACTGATTAATCATGATGATACAAAATATATTTTATATAAGAATCAAATCAACTTAATTAGTATTAAACGGTGGCATTAAGTAACAAACGGTTATGTTTTTACTATGAGGATTTTTCATATTATGTAAGTTAAACAACTATTTAAATATTTTTATTCTAGTTACTACCGATGACCACTTGTCTAAGCAATAATCAACTTGAGGCAATGTAGTTATTGAATAATTTCATTCAAAACATCTAATAATCTATCAATGTCTCTATTATTCACATATAAGTGGGGTGCAAAACGAACGGCATTTCCCCGCTGACTTATAAATATTTTTCTCTTTTTTAATTCTGAAATTAGATTTCCTTCAAATCTTTTGGGTAATTGTGCGCCGAACATGTGTGGACTACGTTGAGAAATGTTTAGTAATTCAAATCCAAGATTTTCAATATGTATAGATATTTTTTCATTCATCTTCATAAGTGTTTTCGCAATACTATCTACGCCCCATTCTTTAATTCGTTCAAATGCTGCAATTGCCCCCGGAAGAAGTGTTGGTGTGCATTTTTCTCCGACCTCGAACCGACGAGCTCCGGACATATAATTTTTTGAATATTTGGCTAAGGCAGTAAAGTCTTTTGCATTATCACGGGCAATCCATGTTTCTTCCAAAGGCCTGGCCTCCCGCCAAAATTCTGAAACGTAAAGAAGACTAAAACCATAAGGACAGAGAAGCCACTTATACCCAGCTGCTACAAGAAAATCTGGTTTTACATCTTCAATTGACAGCGGCATGGCACCAAGCGACTGAGTAGCATCAACAACTAACATTGCTTCTATACTGCGACAGGCTTGTCCAATAATTTTAAGGTCAATGAAAGCTCCATTTGTCCAATGGCAATTAGGCACCGCAACAACTTTGACACCTTTTATTATTCTCTCAAGAATAGCATTTGTCCAATTTCCATCAAATGGCGTTGGAACAATAATTATGTTTGCATTTGTTTCCCCTGCTGTTCTTTCCCATGGTAAATAATTACTTGGGAAGGCCTCCTCAATAACTAAAATAATATCTCCAGGCTGTAAAATCGTTTCAACCGCACGAGCCGCAGTACTTATTCCATAACTTGCTGAAGGTACAACTGCATAGCCATCTGCATCACCTCCGAAAATAATAGAAGCAAGACTTCGTATGATTTCAGCATTATCGAAAAAATCATTTACTGTTATTTCCCAGGGATAGCTCTTACTGTTAACCCCAATATGCAAGCGATCTCGTGATTCTTTTAATAATGGTGAGGTGTAAGCGCAATTAAAATATGCTATTTCATCGGGGATATCAAATAAGTGACGTTGCGAAGGTAATTCATTCATATTATTATCTCCTCTAAATTTTAGTAGATTATAATGTGGCAGTTAAACCGCCGCCTCAAATAAGTACGTTAAATAGAATCGAAATATCAATAATCCAACTCAAGTTTACCGCAAATCTAAGCCTCGATCAACGTATTTTTAATTTCTTTAACTACTTTGTTATTAGATTTATTGACATTTTGCTCAAGACAGTACTCAATTGAATCAAGGTGCTTAAAGTTTTAGAAAGAAATCATCTTTAAATAAATCTGTTAGTATCTGAAATTCAGATTATTTGAGTTGCTAAAATAAAACTGCTGCTATACATAAAAATTAAAATGCTAGGATTATTGTTTTAGATTCATTTCTACTGATTGAATGAATATGCTTCAATGTTTTCATTTTACTTGTTCCCTGCTCACCGGTTTTAATCGTATATAATCCTGGTTCAAATACTTTAGCGCGGAAAGTATCGTCTTTTGCCCGGATAGTATAAAGAACTTGATTATTCGATTCTTTGATTACCTGCACAACCGGATTTTTCATCCCGGTAAATTTTAGAGTAGGCAAATAAGCATCTGCTTTTCGACCGTAATTATCTTCGACCGAAATAGTCATTGGCCAACCCGGAAATTCTTTTGCATTGGGATCCGCTGGATCAACATATCTCGGCCAGCACTGCATCGTAATTGTCTGTTGCTTTTTATTAAACAGTAAAAGTCCGTAACCTGGGGCCCTATCGTATAATTCCGCAGGTTTATGATATGAAATAACGGGATTAGCCGCAGCCCAAACTGTAATATGATTACCAAATCCGTCGAGATATTTTCCTGTGTAAGGCGGATAGCCGGGCTGATGATCTATTCCCGGTTTGGGAGGGTACCACATCCGGAGATGCATATTGCCTACTGAAGGTACACAAAATGAAAAACCTGCGTCGTCCCAATTATCAATTCCATGATGCACGATGGATGCAAGGTGCTGGTCACCCGCAATCATAAATGTAAAACCGCGGCGTAATTCTCTAAGAGCTTTATTCCTACCGGTTTGGGGCCAGCCGTTTGAATCGATATCCCGAGCAAATGTAAAATTCTTCGGCATCACACCGGGAGGCAATGGTTTTCTTCTTGCAACGATGCTGCCTGATTTTGCGCCAATCGGCTGCGTTGTTACATCTGCTAAAATTGTCTGCGATAAAGAAATTTTCATCCACGCTCCACGCCAATCGGCTGTCCAATGATGCAGGAAAGAAAGTTGACGATCTCCAAGAAGTTTGGCATCATCCATGTCTGCTTCCCGCGGGTCAAAATTCGAATTTTGAAACCAGCCATTCACTACATCGCCCTTTGGCATAATTTCGACAGGCGAGGATTTAAATTTCCTATCTTCCAAAATTGCAAAACTGATTCCGCCGTAATTCATAGAGGTATAATAAACTCCAATACCGCTGGCGATGGGAGTAGGATCATAGGGGTCGGGCAATTGACTGGTTTGAGTTCTTTGTACCATATTAACAAAACTTGTGGGCATAATGTAACCCCCCTTATCCTGACGCCAATGAAGCTTAGCATTTTCACCTTTATAATAGTCAGGATATTTATTGCCCTTCGACTGATTCGGCGGTTTAACTCCTCCGTTACCCCAAATATTTCCCTGGTAAACATCATGATCGTCGGGCATACAGACTGTTGGAATATCACAGAATAAATCAGTATAAGCCCAACAGAATAGATACCATTTATACATATAATCTAAGTAAGAATTAAAACTGCCGCTTCTATCTGGTACAGTCGGACTTGTTTCATAAATTTGATCCCCAGTAAAAACAAGAAGATCGGGTTTTTGTTCCTTTAAATTTCTTACAATTTCATCCTGGGGAAACCAAAGATTGGCACGCGTGAAAGAATAATTTTTTCCGAATGTTCCGTATGTGGCACCATTTCCTGTAAAAGCTGCGGCAACAATTATATTTTTATCTGTTGGATTGTGATTGACGTTTCCGGTGTAATAATATTCTTTCATCTGCCCAACCGGAGAAACCATTGAATAAACTAAACGGTATTTATAATCTTTCCTGGAATCCCAATTTTTAATTCGAAACGGAACCGTCCATCCTGGAACAATAATTTTTTCTTCCGCAATTGTTTTCCACAAATTACTACCTGCAGATTTAATTTGCAGCTTAACAGTTTGCGGATCGGTTTTCGCTACCGGAGGCATTTGCGCAGTTAATTTAAGAATACCTTTGCTGAGAGTATACATTGCACTAAAGATTGGTCCGAAAGCATGATTTTTATTTACCGTAACTTTAGAACCTAAAATCTTCCAATCGCGAAACCAAAAAGAAGCACCGCTTGAATCCGCACCGCCCTGCGAAACCAAAGCAATATTTCCGGTTAATCTTTTTGTAGGAATATTATTTAATTCGGCACTGTTAAGGAATTTTCTCGTTTTGTGATCGACGGCTTTTAAAGTGATACTGTAAAATTCTCCTTGAGGCGCCATAGACAATTGAAGTTCGATGTCCTCCTTCAAATTTCTTTTAACCGGTTTACCCTTCCGTGAAGCTGCAGGCATTTCCCTTAAATCTTTTTCGTTATCATAAAATGAAATTTTACCTGTACCGTCGATTGCTGCAATGAGACCTCCGTTTTCACCCGAAGATAAATGAATTAAAGCATCTGCACGATAATCCAGTTTATCCGTACCAGCACCAATTAAAAATCCGCAGCAATCATTTTTTGAAAAATCTTTTTTTCTTGATATAACACCCACGCGTATACTCATGCTCAAATCACCTTTAACCGGAGATAACGAATGTGTAAGCACGTGAACCGTACGAAGCGGATTTCCACCACCGATACATTCCAACCTTCCATTGTTTATCTGCCAATCCTGTAGTCGGTTAGCCCAATAATCAGGTCCAATCCAATATCTTTTTGAATTCTGATTCCACCCGGATAAGCCCGGCTGATTTGGAGAACAATAAACGGAAAGGGAAAACAAAAAAACAACTAATGAAAAAATTTTAAGCTTCATTGTGCAGTCCTCAATTTTTTTACTTATGCTTGAATGATAAAAATGTTTGTACAGAAAAAGTCGAGAGTTATTTATTCTTAATACTCTAATTCATAAATATAATGATGCTTTTTATTATTACTCTCGCTCATAGCTTGCTCGTTGTACATGACTTTGGAATACAGGACTTAATCATAATCTCTAATTGACTAAAATTAAGATTATGAATAAGATTTGCTATAATAATTAAAAAAGCTTGTACTTATTTTAATACAGTAATACAAAACTTATAAAATTGAAAGATAAATTTTGAGGAAGCCGAATCAATTAATAAGTATTAAATGGCGGTTTTAAGTAATAAACGGTTATAGTTCGAACGGGAAAGATTTTTTAGAAATATTACGGTTCGATTTTTTCATACCGGTGAAGAGTATTTTTGAAACTGTCGAGGCATTTTTGAAAAATTTTTCTCCAGGTTCCTAAAATCTTTTCGATATTCCTTTGGTGTCTTATTCATAATTTTCTTAAAAGTTCTGTTAAAATAAGACAGGTTGTTAAAACCGACTTCGAAACATATTTGGGATATGGAATATGTATTGTCGATCAGAAGCTTACATGCGTAATCAATTCTAAGTTGATTAATATATTGAGTAAAAGAAACACGAGCTGTTTTTTTGAAAAATCTACAAAAAGAAGTAATACTCATCTTCATTAAATCCGCCGCCTCAGTTATATTAATATCCCCCGTATAATGATCCAGTAAGTATAGCTTAAGCGCTGCAAAATTTTGAGTCTCCTGAATAAAGAATTTATTTTCCGTTAAACCTTTATTTAATAATCTATATTGTCGGCTTTCACTTATAAATTCAAGAAGTTCGATCAACTTTGTAATCCTTTGAACACCTTTTTGCTTTTCTATATTACGCAGTTTTTTTGATACTATTTCATTTTTAAATTCGTTTATTACAATCCCATACCTGGAGTCTTTTATTATTAATGAGACTCTATCAAATTCATAACAATTATTTAATAAATTTCCGAAGATGTTCAGATTAAATTGAATTACCAATGCGCGGGCCTTTAATTTATGGTTCCCGTCCATGAATAATTTGTCATTCAACCATACATGAGGAACATTAGAGCCTATAATTACCAGATCACCTTTTTTAAAAAATTCTACCGACTTCCCAACAAACCTTTTACCAAAACTTTCCAATATTAGAACAATCTCTACTTCTGGATGGAAATGCAACGGCGCATGGAAATAATCAACGTTTAGTTCGTATATTTTAAGTGACCGGGAATTACTAAAATATATCTGTTCAAATACAGGCTTCATAGTACATAAATAAACATAAATCGAGAAAAGCGCAATATAGTGTCAATTTTTTGTCTATTTAGTATGTATTTTGATGAAAAGAGCTCATTATAATAACATATCAAAAATCAAACGCCCGAAAAATGAAATTTAAGAAACTGACAATTACCGATCCGGAAGGCTTAATATTCGGTAAGGCTCCTTATCCGGTCATTACAAAAAGAGGATTAACAATTGGCGGCAATATTGTTTATCCCGAGCTGAATTTCACAATGCCTGCAGTCGAGGTTTCACCAAATACTAAGAATAAGATAGTTAACCAATATAGGAATATAGTTGACGATGCTCTCAAAAGAGCTTTGGAATTATATAGTAACGGTTTAGTTCTTGAGTTTGAAACAGTTGTTGAAATGACAAAGCATCCTCAAATTGGTGTTGAAATTGTAAAAGTTATGAATGATGTATGCCAGGATTATTTTCAAAAATACGGTCTTAAAACTGAAATTCGACTGACTCCAAATGACTTGCGCGAATTTGACAGACCTCCCAAACAAAGAAGTTCGGCATATCTACCGGCAATGCTGGAACTTTTTGAGGATGGTGCCAGAAACGGTGGTAATCTACTTTCAATCGAATCCACCGCAGGCAAAGAAATATCCGATGATGCACTTATGACCTGCAATATGAAACAATTCCTGTTTTCTCAGGCTGTTCTCGGTGTCCGGGATATGGATTTTCTATGGACTCAAATTAAAGATATATCGGACCGGACAGAAGTTAGTCTCGGAGGAGATACTGCATGCGGTTTCGGAAATACGGCAATGATTCTGGCAGAGAAAAAGTATATTCCCAAAATATTTGCTGCGGTTGCCAGAATAGTTACGGTTGTAAGAACACTTGTTGCAGTTGAAAAAGGAGCTTTTGGGCCGGATAAAGACTGCGGTTACGAAGGTCCCTTCCTAAAAGCAATCGCAGGAATTCCGATATCAATGGAAGAAAAAACGGCTGCTTGTGCTCATTTTAGTCCTTTGGGGAATATTGCTGCTGCTTGTACCGACCTTTGGAGTAACGAATCGGTACAAAATATAAAATTACTATCCGGCATGGCTCCTACAGTTTATCTTGAGCAATTAGAATATGATTGCAGGCTTATGAATAAAGCTATAGAAAAGGGAAAAAATAGTGTCCTCGCTTTACAAAATTTAATGATAGAGTCGGATGCATCGCTCGATCCACAAGCTTTAATACTCGAGCCGAAAAATATAATTAAAATTTCGGAAGAAATAGTTAAAGGGAAAAATTATATAGAAGCGGCGGTTAACGGTGCTTTAAAGGGTATTGAAATAATCGATACCGCCTGCAGAGAAAGCTATTTAAAAATAAACGATATGGAAAAGCCCTGGATAGAAATTATAAGAAACGACATCCAATCTATACCTAAAGACGAACAAAAATTCATTGAAGACATTTTACCTTCAATTGACCGGAATAAAATATTAATGGAAGAATACGGATTATAAAAGAGGAAAATCAAGTGGAAGAAAAACTGGAAAAAATTGCTAAGTGCATTGAATTCGGAAAGATTGATATGAACAGCCCCTTTCCGCCGGATATGAAAGGTGAAAAAGGAGCCGATGAATTAACAGCGGAAGCATTGGCAAGCGGCATCCCACCGAATGAAATATTGAGCAGAGGACTAATTACCGGAATGGAAAGAGTGGGGCAAAAATTTAGCGAACACAAAATATTTGTCCCTCAAATGCTGATATCTGCTAAGGCTATGAGCAGAGCACTGTTACATATGAAAAGTTATTTTAACGACGGCTCACTGTCAAAAAAAGGAACTTTTGTTATCGGGACTGTAACCGGCGATTTACATGACATCGGTAAAAATCTTGTGTCCATGATGGTTGAAGGCAACGGATGGCAAATAATTGACTTGGGAGTCGATGTCTCATCGGAAACATTTATAAAAAACATTAAAGAATATCCTAATTGTATAGTAGGTCTGTCCGCTCTTTTAACAACGACAATGGTAAACATGCGAAAAGTAGTTAACGAAATAAAGAATTTTAATCCCGATACAAAGATTATTATCGGCGGCGCACCGGTCAGCAAAGAATTTTCTGTTAAAATAGGAGCCGATGAGTATTCACCAGATCCGCAAGGAGCAGTTAAATTTCTGAACAAATTCACCGCGTAAATATCATGATTGATAATTTTTATCCTGAAATTAAAAAACCGGACTTTTATTTTCAGAGAATAGTGGATCTAAATTATTCCGAAATAGAACTCTCAGCCCGGCGAATTCAAACCCTCCTCGGATTTGAAGATAATCAGGTGCCCGAGCCGTTTCAATCTCTTGTTGACCGAAGCTTAAGACTTGCAAGCAAATATTGTAAAATAAAGGCCGACTTTGTAGAGATTAATCCTGTTTATTTTGATCGGGACTATTACAGTCTCGTTACCCGTGATGTGTTTGATAACTTTATCGAATTAAATATTAACAAAACGATATTTAAAAGTGTTAAAAATTCGGAAAAACTTTTAGTCTTTCTATGTACGGCCGGTAAAGAAATTAGCGAATTATCAAAAAAGATGGGAACGGAGGGCGAAATTTTAACAAGCTATATCCTTGATATTGTAGGTTCCGAGATTGTCAAAGCGGCAATTGATAAAATTCAAGGTGATTTGGAAATATTATATCGCAGTAAAGGATATAATATTACAAATAGATATAGTCCCGGATATTGTGATTGGGACGTATCGGAGCAGCAAAAATTATTTAGACTAATGCCTCAAAATTTTTGCGGAATAACTTTGACTTCAAACTCGTTAATGATACCGACAAAATCCGTAAGCGGAATAATCGGTATCGGAAAAAATGTTAAAAGAACAAGTTACGGCTGCAACATTTGTAAAAGTGAAAGTTGTATCTATAAAAGATTCAAAACTTAACAAACATGAGGTATTTATGAGCGATTTCAAATTACATATAAATGAACTGTATAAAATCAACAATGAACAAATTCGCTTCTTTCGAGAAAACGGTTTTGTAAAACTCAAAAATGTATTATCGGATGAAGCGGTGAATTATTACGGAAAAATAATAAGTCAAAAAGTTGTAGAGTTAAATCAAATGCATCTTCCTATGGAAGAAAGGACAACCTACCAAAAAGCATTTTTACAAATTTTCAATCTATGGAGAGAAAACGAAATCGTTAACGAGTTTGTAAAAAGTAAAAGGCTGGCAAAAATAGCTGCCGATCTCTTGGGGGTTGAAGGGGTTAGATTATACCACGACCAGGCTTTATACAAAGAACCGTCCGGTGGAATTACACCCTGGCATGCAGATCAATTTTATTGGCCTCTAGATTCCGATAAAACAATAACTTTATGGATACCCTTACAAAAAACTCCGCTTGAAATGGGTCCCCTTGCATTTTCGGCTAAAAGCCATAAATTTTCTTTCGGACGCGATCTGGAAATAAGCGACCAATCGGAGGCTGAATTAAAAAAAGCTCTGGAAAAAGAAAATTTTAATCACTTTGTTGAACCATTCGACATCGGTGAAGTAAGTTATCATAATGGTTGGACTTTTCACCATGCTGGTGCTAATAATTCCGATAACGTACGTGCAGTTATGACTATAATTTATATGGATGAAAATATCAAATTAAAGAAACCTACAAATAATTACCAAAAAGCCGACTGGGAAAAATGGTGCCCCGGAGTGAAGATTGGTAATATTGTTGCTTCTCCTCTTAATCCAATATTATACAGACAGAGAGACAAAAATTAAAATGTATAAAATATTATAGAGTAAACAATTATTAAAAATATTATAATTTTTTAAAAGGATTTGAAGATTTTTGCTATTAGGTTTAAATTGTTAATAAACGGGAGAAACAATGAATGGATATGAAAGATATATGGGAGTTATAAAAGGCATCAAAGTTGACTATCTTCCACGAATTCCCATATTAATGCAGTACGCCGCGGAATTTATCGGATCAAATTACGGTAAATTCGCTTCCAATTATAAAGTGCTTGTCGAATCGAACATTAAGTGTGCAAAGCATTTTGGTATTGATCAGCTTAGCTGTATTTCCGATCCATACCGGGAAACACACGGATTCGGATCAAAAGTAGAATTTATAAAAGACGGTGCTCCCAGAAGTACTCATCCGCTAAAAGAAACTAAAGATTTATCGGTGCTGATGAAACCTGATTCGTTGAAATCGGAACGCATGCTGGATAGAATTAAAGCTGCCGAAAATTACAAACAAAAATATGGGGGACAATATTCAATACTCGGATGGATAGAAGGTCCGGCAGCCGAGGCAGGCGATCTTCGCGGTATAACAGAATTTTTGATGGATTTGATGGAGGATGTGGATTTTGTCTGTGAATTAATGGATGTTTGTGTCGATGCCGGAATTGAATTTGCTCGCGCACAGATAAACGCCGGTGTAGATACAATCGGTATTGGAGATGCGATAGCAAGCCAAATTGGTCCAGATACTTATGGAAGATTGATTCAGCCGAGAGAAAAAAAACTTGTGAAAGCAATTCAAGAAGCCGGTGCAATTGTAAAACTTCACATTTGCGGAAACATTACTCATCTTCTTCCGGGTATTGCGGATTTGGGAGTAGATATTCTCGATGTAGACCACATGGTAAATATGAAAACGGTTCGTGATACAGTAGGAAACAATGTTGTAATTACAGGTAATTTAGATCCCGTATCAGTTATACGATTCGGAACTTCTGAAAAAATAAAAAATATGATTTCAGAAATCTATGAGCAGGTCGGTAATCCCTACATGATTAATGCGGGATGTGAAATTCCGTCGGGAACACCGGAAGAAAACCTTAAAACACTTTGCGGTTTGGTACCTTGCGTGCAGCAATGAAAATTACAATTGATCTTAAAAAAATTAATAAATGAAACGAAGAGATTTCCTTACAACTGTAACGGGTGCAGCTCTTTCATATATGGTTATCGAAATAACCGGATTTGACGATAAACTAAAACCGGTTTCGAAACCGAATATCTTGTTTTGCTTAGCGGATGATGCATCATATCCGGATATGGGAGCTTACGGATGCAAATAGGTAAACACACCGGGATTCGACGAAGTAGCAAAAAACGGTTTACTCTTTAAAAATGCCTACACTCCTAATGCGAAATGCGCTCCTTCCAGAGCGTGCATGTTGACCGGAAGAAATTCATGGCAGTTGGAGCTGCTGCAAATCAATGGGCATGCTTTCCTAAAAAATTCAGGACCTATCCGGAAGTACTGGCAGAAAACGGATATTATACAGGATGCACCGGTAAAGGATGGGCACCGGGTATTCCAGAAGAAGCAAACGGAAAACCGAGGCATTTGACCGGGACTCCGTTTGACAAAAGAACAACCGTACCGCCCGCTAAATTTATTTCGACCGATGATTATTCGGCTAATTTTTTAGATTTTTTGAATTCAAAGCCAAAGAATAAACCGTTCTGTTTTTGGTACGGCGGTCATGAGCCGCACAGGAGATACGAATACGGTCTGGGAATTAAAAAAGGTAAAATGAAATTAACGGATGTCGATAAAGTTTATTCGTTTTGGCCCGACGATAAAACTGTTAGAACTGATTTGCTAGACTACGCTTTCGAGATTCAATATTTTGACAAACATTTGCAACAAATGCTTATAGCCCTCAAGAATAGAAATGAATTAGATAATACTTTGGTAATAGTTACTGGTGATAACGGTATGCCATTTCCTCGTGTTAAGGGACAGGCTTATGAATATTCGAATCATATTCCGCTCGCAATTATGCGGAAAAAGGGGATTAACAACCCCGGAAGAGTAATTAACGATTATGTTAATTTTATCGATTTAGCTCCTACTTATCTTGAACTTGCTGAAGTCAGCCAAAATAAATCCGGGATGAAATCCATTACGGGAAAAAGTTTAACTAGAATATTTAAATCCGGGAAGTCTGGACAAGTTATTCCCGACAGAAATTATATTTTAATCGGCAAAGAGAGGGATGATGTTGGTAGACCTCACGATGAAGGTTATCCTATAAGAGGAATTAAAAAAAACAATTATCTTTACATAAAAAATTTCGAGAATTCTAGGTGGCCTTCAGGAAATCCGGAAACAGGATATTTAGACTGCGACGGAAGTCCGACAAAGACCGATATTTTAGATAGGAACAGAAATAATCAAAACAAAAAATACTGGGAATTGTCATTCGGGAAACGCCCACCGGAAGAATTATACGATATTAAAAACGATCCCGAGTGTATTAAAAATCTTGTGGGAGAACCTAAGTTAAAACAAATCAAATGAGAATTGCATGACAAACTTTTTACCGAATTAAAAAAGCAGGGTGATCCTCGCATGTTTGGAAAAGGATACGTCTTTGATGAGTACATTAGTGGCAATAAGAAGACCCGCAATTTTTATGAACGATACATGAAGGGTGAAAATATTAAGCGAAATGGGTAAATGAATCCGATTTCGAAAAATAATATTATAGATTGTTAGGTATAAAATTATTCTCTTATAGTGAAAGATAAAAAAGTGGTTACATAAAAATCGATAAGATTTATAAGCAACCACTTTTAAAAAATAGAAGTAAATTAGATTATTTTAATAGGATCATTTTCTTTGTCTGCATATAATTATCCGTTTGAATCCTATATAAATAAATTCCGCTTGATAAATTTGTTGCATCAAATTTATAATTATAGTTCCCTGCATTTAAATCCTCGTTTATTAACTGAGCTACACGCTGGCCCAAAATATTGTAGACAATCAAAGTTACTTTGCTAGCTTTTGGTAAAGAGAATTTAATATTCGTAGTAGGGTTAAAAGGATTTGGATAATTTTGTGAGAGACTAAATTCACCAGGTATACCGGTTCTAGTATCGTTTTTAATGCCGGTAGGTATACTCCACCAATTCAAATCTCCAGCTGGCAAGCCGTTATCTGCCCCGGTATATGCAAGTGAGGAAGTGTTATATTTACAATCCAGATCATTCTCAATATAACTTAATGATTTTCGATCATAGTCTAAACCAGGATTAGCTATTGATTGCATTCCGGCGCCTCCTTGATCAGTGGGTGTATAGAACCAGTTCATCAAGTCCTTTGCCACATCCGGAATATTTCCCATTATTATCCCTGATTCTTTTATAAAAGCCTTAGTTGTATCAGCTACTTTCTTCGCTATTGAATCTAACATGGTATACGGTTCCAACAGATTAAACAATTTCCAAAAATTCAACTCATCTTGATCGTAGCAATAATAATTATTTCTGATTACAAATTGTGTGCTATCAATATTGATAGCGGTAAGGAGGCACTCCTTCGGAAGTCCGTTCGATTCATATTCATTAGTAACACCGTTTGACCTAAACTCGGAATTTCGTGCATCATCATTCTGACTTGTATCTCTGCCCATAGTAAAAGCATTAACAAGTAGATTATTTGTAAGTTTTACTTTGCTTCCCACACCGGCTAATTGCCACATACCGCCGGCATTCATATTTTGGACAAAAGTATTATGGTCAAATTCAACGTATGCGAGAACCGCAGTTGAAGGCTTATAAAGAATAATTCTATCCTCTATATTAACCCATGTATCATTAATCAATCATTAATGAATCAATTGATACTTTATTTATATAAAAGCCCTTACCTTGAGTAACAGCTCCTACTTTTATATTACCCGAATTTGCAAAGATTGTGTTTGTAACCTTAATTACTCCACATGGATTGTCTACGCGTACCAACTGTGCTTGTGAATTTAATACTATACAACTATCCATAATGAAATTCCAACCTGCAGAATTAGGATAAATCAAAACTTTAAACATAAACGAGCTGTCGTCTGCAGCTATTCCATCAATTGTAATATTTTTTAAAGTAACATTATTGTCAAGGTCAAATGGTTCATAAGGCTCCTTCCCCGTAACCGGGTTTTTTACACAGCGAATTATGGGCTTTGCACCTGGACCGTTTTCAGCAACCATCGTATATGGAAAAGGAGCATCAATATCATAATCTGCATAATAAACAGAATCTCTTTGTAAAACATAAACGTTGTGTGGATGTGTCGTATCATTATTTATAGTATTGTTAATAAAATCATTAGTTGGAACAATTAGAGTGTCTTGCGCTTCCAGAACGCCAGATAAAAGAAATAAGAACATTATTAAAATAATATTTAGTGACTTTCTTAACATGATACCTCCTAAATTTTAAGTGTTTGATAATTATTTACGAGATTTTTTTATAAATCAAAAATTCCGGTTATATTTTATAAACCAACTTTTATACCTAAATCGGCACTCATTCCATATCTTATTTGATAAAGAGGTAAATTCCATCCATGCATTGTATCGTATAAATGATTTCCCTCGTGATAATCCGTTAGGTTATTAATATTAAATAAAACAGCTATTTTATCATTTATATTTTGTTTCAATGCAATATCACATTTAGTAAATGCATTTTCTACAGTATTGTCAAATCCGGCAGGATCATAGTTAGTTACATATGAATCTTGCGAAAAGACTGATACTCTTAAAGAGAATCCGTCAATATCATATCCTAAAGAAACATTCCCCATTAAATCAGGTTGATTTTCCAGTTTATTTTTATTATCTGCAAGCACAGTAGTAACCCTCTGGTGTACACCGGTTCCCGTAACGATAAGTTTTGTCCCATAAAGATATGTCATCGAACGATTTATAGATATGTTATAAGAAAGGACAAAGTTTTTTAGAAATCCGGGTAGAAATAAAAAATTAATTTGATGGTCTAATTCAAATCCCCAAACTCTCGTGTTTTTATCCGAATTATATGGATAAGTTAAATAAACATTACTATATGGAATCGGCAAAACAACACCGAGAGTACTTAGACTTGGGGAGTATCCATTATTAATGCCATCTATCTCAATACCGTTTGTTACATGATACATATCTTTTATTACTTTATAATATGCAGAAAGCGTAATTAATCCTATCCTATTACCAAAGAAGGAAGTATTTATTTCATAATTCCAGGCTTCAGCGTCTTTTAATTTAGGATTCGCCATTTGTACTGAAGGTATTGAACCTTGTATATCATAATATTTTGAAAGTCTATAGTTAAAATCCGGCCTGGCTAAAGCCTTATACGCCGCCAAACGTACATGAATTGACTTTGAGGGCTTAATTATGAATTGAAAATTGGGGAGCCAGATTGTTTCATCATAGCTACAAGTTGTATCTTTAATTGCCGACCTATCAAATGAGATCCCTTGAATACTTACCAGTGAATATCTTGATTTATAAGTGTTGTGCTCACTTTCAACTCTAATGCCTGCCAAAAATGTTACAAATTCTCCAATATTAATCGTATTCATAATGTATCCGGCATTAATTTTCTCAACTAAATCATAATAATCCATAATTGAGGAACCGTCGTGTTGATATTCATCTGGGCTGCTGAGCATACTGCCTTCTTTTCCGTTTTTATTAATATCATACCATTCTTTTACCAAATTAACATCAATTAATGGAGTTAAGTTATATAGATCAAATAAACTACGACTGTTTATGCTGTTTACTAAAAAATTTTCAAGGCTAATTCTACCACCAGCGTATATTATATTATTAAAATCTGTTCCCGCTAAATTTTTTTTCACTACCGAACCATTAGGTGTGACTACATATTGAGGAAATTCAATATTATAATAAGGACAATCTAATTGAACACTATTTCTTGATCTGTCGGTTCTTTTATACTTGGCGCCAAATTTGAGTTTACCCGTAAATAAATCACTTAATGAATATTCTTTTGAAAAATTAATAAAGGCACTTCTATTCTTTTGAAAGCTGTTTTGGTTGTAATAATTACCATTCTGTAAAATCGCATCATGAAAATTGTCTACCGCATAAGGAATTAAGGTTTCAGGAGGGCCATGCAAAAGAGAACTGGGAATATTTCGCATTCCCGAGATATAAACACCATTTACTATATTAGTAGACTCGTCAAAAGAAACTCCGTAATCATAGGGATATCGAGAAGTAGACTGAGCGAGAGATAGTCCCCAATTTATATCAAAATCAAATAAATGATTATCCCCTGTAATAGAACTATTTAGCATACTTAAATCTTTATTAGTAGTTCTTAATCCATATATGGTATTTCCGATTCCATTAGTTGGATAAAGTCTATTATTGTCAGTATAATTCCTACTTGTTTTGTCATAGATATTATTTATTCTAATAGAACCGTTATCAGGTGTATTTATATCTAAAAGAAAGCTAATACCATTGCGTTTGCGTAATTCATTTACATAGTCTAAAGAAAAAGTGGTAATACGATAATCAGTACCATTATTTATAATTGTATTATAGTTTATATTATCGCTTTCATCGCTTCGAATTACCTGTTCTAAATTACCGTCTATCTGTACTCCTAAAATATTATTAAAAAATCTCTCTCCATATCTAAGCCAAAAGTTGTATTGATTTAAAGAATTTTCAAGTTTATTATAAATTCCTTGTGCCTCGACAGTAATAGTTCTTTTCGAAGGGGCTTTCTTGGTAATTAAATCCACGGTACCGGCAATAGCATCCGCATCTTGATCCGGTGTAAGGGCCTTAAATAATTCAATACCTGCTAAAGAACTTTGTGAAATCATGCTTAAATCTGTACCGCGATCTTGAGCATCGGTGGGAGCAATTTGTACACCATCTACAGTTACCGTAGAAAACCTACTGTCCAAACCTCTTAGTACAATTTTACTTGCTTCACCACCGGAACGTTGAATTGCGACTCCAGGTAATCTTCCGATTGCTTCAGCTGCATTGGCATCAGGCAACTCTTGTATTTTTTCTTCCGATACTATATTTACAATCGTGTTGGAAGAAAGCTGTTGGTTAATTGCAGCCGCCTGTCCAAGTGCTTGTCCTGATATAACCACTTCCGAACCTTGAATAACACTTGTTTTCAATTTTACATCGATCTCAAGTGTTTTGTTTTCCATTACAGTTACTGTATATTCTTTTGGAATAAAGCCAATATATGATACCTTAAGGTTGTATTTTCCAACAGGTACCTGACTTATTTTGTATTTACCTTCAATATTTGTAGAACTGCCAAATGCCGTTCCTGTTAAAAACACATTAGCACCATATAACGCCTCCTCCGTGGCAGAATCCGAAACCACACCTGTTATTGCCCCTTGACCCAAAATCTCAATGGTAATTAAAAGAAAGATCATTAAGAATAGGTTTACGAACTTAAACATCCTTTTTGATTCTCCAAAAAAAATTATTTGAATGTATTATGGAATTACTCGTACTTTATATTTTAAAATATCACTATTAAAGCAAGTAAAAACAATTATTACGGAATAAGCGGGCCCTCTAAGTAATAAATGGTATTTATTTATAGGAATGAATTATAAGCAATAAAAAACCTATTTTACTTTTCTCCCCTCGTTGTTTTTAATTCTCATTCATCTGCAAATTAATATGAAATTGTATGGCTATTTTTTTTAAGAATTTTCTTAAATGTTTTCAAATCTTTTTGAATTTCATATATAACTTTTTTTACAGGAATAGATAATTTTGTTAAACCAGTATCAGCACCGCCCAAATCATATTCGAAATGCATTGAATAAGGCACTGAGATTTCTAATTTTTTTAACAAACAAATGAATTGATTGTAATCTACCATTCCGCTTCCGAGCGGTGCATATTCCAATTTCATCTTTCCTTTTTCAAAATGCAGGAAAGCATCTTTTATATCAATAGAGTGAATATACGGCGCAATAAATTCCATGCCCAATTGCCAGGAATTCGAAGCTTCAATTACGGCATTCAAAATATCGTATTGACAACCGAGCCATTCGGAATCTAACTGATTTAATATTTTTCCCAAGTCCCATACAGGTGCACCGAACCAAACTCCGTTATGGTTTTGATAGCTGCCTTTCATTTTATAATGCTTGTTCATTTCTGCAAGTTCAGTCAACTGCGATTTTATGTTTCCCAAATTTTTATTTAAATCAAGATTTTTATCGTATTCATACCAGTTCATTCTATAAAACTTAATTCCGAGTCCGCTTGCCGTTTTAATGATTTTTTCTGTGAGAGGATCTGCAGCATCCCGGATACTAGTACAAATCATAACGATTTCTATTCCGGTATTTTTGCAGATTTCATAAACTTTGGGCAAATCATCTTCAACTCTATCAGGCAATACATGTCCGTTTTCACGAACAGTTAAATCGATTCCGTCAAAGCCCAAATTTAATGCGGTTTCTGCCATACGTTCCCAGTTCAGCCAGTGAAGATGTTTTGAGAAGATTGAAATTTTCTGTTCGTAAAACCGAAGACCGGATTTGTTTGAATTCAATTTTTTATACCCCGATAACAATTTTTTTTAAATCCCATAACACTCCGGCATTTACGAAAAACCGAATAGAATAAATAAGACATCTCCGGTAAACAGTTAATTCAAATAACCGAATACTTTTAACTCGTTTATTACGGCATTCTTTTTTGTTTTGGAATCTAAATTTATCCTAACGTATCTTACTTTTTGGTCTTTAAATTTTGACGAATAAATCTCCGAACCGGCAATACCGTGTTCCAAAATCGTTTCGTACTTCGACACCGAATTACTTAACAACTTATAATTGCCGTGAGAGGCTTTCCCTTCAATCCGGAAATTGTAATCGCTACCGTCAAATTGTGCAATAGAAATTCTGTTAATTTTATAATCTTTATCTAAATCAATTTCGATCCATTGAGGAAGAGATGAAGCTTTCCAGATTGTCTGTATTTTTAAAGGAGCATCTCTTTCGGTACTGTATTTACCGTCAACAAGATTAGATGCCGGGTTGCTGCTGTTATTCTCGAACGAAGTTCTAATCTTTCTACCGAGTGCCAAATTTTTATAATTCCCGATTGTAACTGTACCTACAGCAATTTTGTTTTTACCAACAGGGTAATCCTTAAAAACTGGAACTCCCATTTGATTAAAAACACTGCATGTCATGCTTTCATACGGCGGTTCGTCCTTTGCTTTTAAAACTGAATATGAAACAGGCACACCGTTTTCCGCAATTATTGTTTCTAAATTTTTCTGACAATTGGACCATGTAGGAATTACTATCAATTCTGCCCCTTTATCCACGAGAATTTTTTCAGGATTCGTAAACCAACTGTCCCAACACGTTAATGTGCCAACTCTGCCAAAATCCAAATTGAATACTTTAAATGTTTTACCCGGGGTAACTTCGTTGATTTCTTCGGGAGGAAGATTTACTTTTCTGTATTTACCTATGTATTTACCTTTTCTATTAATTACAACATCAGTATTATATAATTTGTTATGTACAGTATCCTTTTCAAAAACCTGAAAAATAATATTAGTATGATATCTGGCAGCCCAATTCGACATACTATCCATTACAATACTGTTCTTTAAAACCTGAGCATCGGTTCTATAAAATTTGCCTCTAAAACCATCTTCGGGAAATATAACCAAATCTAATTGCAGCCTTCCTGCTGCTGCAACAAGAGGTGCAGCTTCGGTAATTTTTTTTATCAATGGTGTATTAAAATCAAGGGTCCCTTCAATCGAAACAGCTCCGATTTTTACTTTTCGCACCTGACTGAAAACAGAATTGTTCAGCAGACAAATAAAAACAACAGCAGAAATAATAATATATACTGTCCCTATTTTTCCCAAGTCTTTTTTTATTTTCACTCTAATTCCTTCATCCTTCCTATACATAAGACTAATTTTATTTAATCCCGGTTAAAAATTACTCTAATTTTCATTTTACTTTTTATTTGCCGGCGGCATTTTCCAATATTTGGATTCTGTTCTTGCGTCTTTCATAATATTCTCCATTTTCTCAACAATATCAGGATGCTTTTCTGCAATATTTTTTGTTTCGCCAATATCTTTTTGCAAATCATAAAGTTCAAACGGAGAATTAATACCTATCTGAACGAGCTTATATTTACCCATCCTTAAGGCACGTTTAAATACATTACTAGCATACTCCCAATATAAATATTTATGTTTAGTTTGTTTATTTTCTTCACCAAAAAGTTCTGGTAAAAATGAAATTCCGTCAATTCCATTCGGAACCGGGAAGCTGGCAATGTTGCATGCAGTTGGAAGGAAATCCCATTCTGCACAGGCAAGATGGGATACGGTATTGGGTTTAACTTTCCCAGGCCATCTAGCAATCATCGGAACTCTGATACCGCCTTCATATAGATCTCTTTTGATTCCTCGCAGAGGACCACCGCTGTTAAAAAATTTGGGATTGACACCACCTTCAGCATGAGGCCCGTTATCGCTGGTAAAAATAATAATAGTATTATCATCAATTCCTAATTCTTTTAATTTTTTCATAATACGACCGACATCTCTATCCATTCTGGTAATCATAGCAGCTTTGCCTTTTTCTGCAAAGGGCCAATTTTTATCTTTGTAAACTCCTAAATCAGGTACTTCCATACCTAGGTCCATACAATTATCACCGCCGCGATCGTTTGCATGAGGAATGGTTTCTGCAAAATAAAGGAAGAAAGGTTTGTCTTTAGTATGCTCAATAAACTGCAGACACTCTTCTGCAAAAAGATCAGGCGTATATGTAACTTTTTCTTCTGCAATACCTTCTCCGTCCGGACGGGGGTGTGCCATTTTATTTCCTTTCAGCCTTATTTTCTTTCCGTTTTTAAATATGTACGGTGTATAATAATTATGTGCATGCCTTTGGTCGTAGTAACCGTAAAAATAATCGAATCCCTGTTTATTGGGATCGCCTGAATTATCGTTGGAACCGAGTCCCCATTTTCCAATTAAACCTGTTCTGTATCCTAGCTTGTTTTAAATATTCAGCAACTGTTTTAGTACTGTCGGGAATAGGTATTTGACTGGTAAAACCGACATTCATATTTCCGCGTACAAAAGAATGACCGGTATCGTAACCGGTCATAAGCGTGCATCTCGAAGGTGCACAAACGGTACTGCCGGCATAATAATCGGTAAACTTCATACCTTCTTTAGACAATTGATCAATGTTGGGAGTTTTAATTCTTGTTTGGCCATAACATCCGAGGTCTCCGTATCCGAGATCATCGCTCATAATATAAATGATGTTCGGTTTTTGGGAAGAATTTCTGAATTTAAAATCTAACGGACGTAACGCAACTCCCAAAACACCCAACCCCATTACTTCAAGAAATTTACGACGTTCCATGGGTTCCATATTCCACCTCAATTTTTAAGAATTTTGACATTGAAGAAAAAATCAAGAAATTATTTCGGTAACAACGGTGAAAATTGCTGCAGCGAGATAATTTTCATTTATCAAACGGATAAAACTTTGCAAATGTCGTTTTTTGTTAAAGTAATCCGACAGCTTTATTCAGTTTTTCTTTATTGATAGGTTTCATCAAGAAATCTACGATATTGTATTTTTGAGCTTCGGATAAATATTTATCGAAAGAGGAAATAATAATCACTTTAAAATTCCCACGGCATGCTTCGAGAACTTGAAGACCGGAAATAACAGGTAGTTGTATGTCCAGAAATATAACTTCCGGTTTTAACTTATTTATTATTTCGATTGCATCTTTACCGCTTGCAGCTTCACCGATTACTTCAATTCTGGGAAATTCCTCAAGCAAAAATTTAAGCTCTAATCGAATTGCTTTAACATCGTCAATAATTAAAGTCTTTAAACGTTCTGTACTTCTTTTACTTTCCACAATCATTTTTGTTTACTTTGGGTTTAATTATTAAAGAAAAATTTCAATAAGTCAATTATAATGGAATAAATGGTGCGATAAGGAATCAAATGGTTAAACCCAATTTATGCATTAGGAAATGAATAAGGTGGAGAAATTTGACTAAATTTCAAGAACAATCCTTCTAACCAAACAATATAGTTGCCTGTGTTTTCTCTTGCAGAACCATTTGCCTAAATAAACTCATTAAGTTATATGAAACCATTATCATTCAAAGGATGCTTCAGTCGTCCAGAACTTTCCTTGAATAGTAATAATTTCCCTGTAGCTTTGGGAAACTTCTCTATATTCTTTCTGATAACTATAAATCTTCTTTCCTCTTTCCAGCCTATTGCTTTATATTTGACTTCCTTTATTTGTATCCCATCCTTTGATGTTATCCATCCTGTTAGTCCTTCCAGCATTTGATTTATTGGCTTAAATAGTTTTACTGAAATTTTTTTATTGCCGTATATAGTCTTGATATTTATTACAAGAATCTCTAATTTTTTGGCAAGCATAAATTTAATAGTAATGAATATAAAACTTTTATATAAATTCGAAAATATCTACCAGATACGAAATAAAATCAAAATATTAAAATTAAACATTTCTTACCTTTTTTCAATTTTTGTTCTGTTTAACATTTTTATATCGCCCAAAGCTTCAGCGCAGGTAGATAGATTAAGATTTATTCACAGCACCAGAGCAAACGGACTTTCGCAAAACTGTATAAACGGAATAATCCAAGATAAAAAAGGATTTATTTGGATAGCTACAAATGAAGGATTAAATAGATACGATGGATATGAATTTAAAATTTTCGAAAAGAGCGATAAAGACGGACTATTGTCGGACGACTTTATTACGTGTCTTTTTGAAGATAGTGAAAATAATATCTGGGTCGGAACAGGGAGTAATGGATTAAATAAATTTGATCCTAAAACTGAACGTTTTGAATGGATAAATGTAGATTCAGTTTTATCTTCCGCAGGGGATATAAAGTACATACATTCAATTACCGAAGACAATAAAAACAACATTTGGTTTGTTACCAGAAATACAATTAATGAAATCGATCATACCACCCACGAAATAAAAACATATACCCCCGATTATTTTAATGACCCCAATTCAAAAAAAAGTAATTTAAGCATACTTTTTATCGATAGTTACAATAATATTTGGTTCGGCACGGAGAACGACGGATTAGGTTTATTTAACGTCCCCCAAAAGACTTACAAATACTTTAAACAAAAACCAGGAGATAAGAACTCGATCAGCGATAACGATATAAGAGCAATTTATGAAGATTCGCAAAAAAATTTATGGATTGGGACATACAAGGATGGATTTAATTTATTCAATCGCAACAGCGAAACTTTCTCAAATTTTATCCCAAAACCGTCCACGCCGGCAAGCCTTAGCGTTAAATCGATTAATGAAAATGGGAAAAATAATTTATGGATAGGTACACGAAACGGTTTATTTACATTCAATAAAAAAACAAAAAAGTTCAAACAATACGTTCACGATCCATACAATCCGTACAGTCTAACACAGAACAATGTTCAAGTAATTTATAAGGACTCCAAAGGTAACTATTGGTTCGGTACAAAAAGAGGTATAAACATACTAAACAAAGAATTCATGCTTTTTACACATTACAGAGCCGAAGCAAAACCCAATAAATGCCTTGATAATTCGTTTGTCACTTCAATTTTTGAAGACAGCGGCGGATATATCTGGTTCGGTACAACAGGCGGAGGATTAAATAGATATAATCGCAACAAAGGAACATTTACTTATTACAAGCACAACCCGCAAAATCCGTATTCAATATCAAGTAACGATGTGAATTCAATTACGGAAGATACTAACAAAAATCTTTGGATCGGAACTTCGCAAGGAGGATTAAATTTATTTTATGTAAAAGAAAACCGTTTTTATCACTTCAAGCAAAATCCAAACAGACCTTTAATTTATCAAAGTTCAATATCAACACTTTTATATTGCAACGATTTTCTTTGGATTGGTTCCGATGACGGTTTAATTTTGTTCGACGTAAAAAATCACCGGTTTAAAAACTTTCCACTGCCGAAAAGCAAATTGATCATCAATATTACTAAAATTGTAATGGGAGAAGGCAACAATATTTGGATAGGAACAGGAGACAGTAAGTTATATAAAATTAATAAAATTACACATGAAACTACAACATTCGAAATCCCTTCCACCAGTAAAATTACAAGGATCAATTCCATTTACGTCGACTCCAAGTATTTATGGATAGGAACATCCGGCAGTGGATTAATGTGTTTCGACAAAAAAAACAAAAACTTTAAAATTCTTAACAAAGACGACGGACTTTCCAACAATTTCATATACGGAATTCAAAAAGACAGAAACAATAACCTTTGGATAAGCACACTTTATGGTCTATCCAAATTTAACCCTATTACAGAAGAGTTCATTAATTTTTATAAAGTGAACGGATTGCAGAACAATCAATTTACTTCTGGTAACGTTAAAACAATCTCCGGCGACATCTTTATGGGAGATATCGACGGTGCGATATCTTTTTCGCCCGAAAAAATTTCACTAAAACCATTTACAGCACCGGTTGTACTTACGGACTTTACAATATTCAACAAACCGGTTAAAATAGGTGGTAAAAACCTGATATTAAAATCCTCCATCAATCTATGCAATGAAATATTCATATCGCATAATCAATCTTCCTTTACTTTCACATTTGCTGCTTTGGATTATACAATGAGCGATAAGATAAATTACGCTTATAAAATGAAAGGGTTCGAAAACAATTGGAATTATATACAGCACAGACGATATGCCACTTATACAAATCTGGATCCCGGGGACTATACTTTCATGGTTAAGGCTTCGAACAATCTGGGACAGTGGAGCAATAAAATAGCTTCAGTAACTGTTTCAATTTCACCTCCCTATTGGGATACATGGTGGTTCAGACTTCTGGTTCTTTCAGTGATAGGTTTGATTGCATGGCATTTTGTTAAATACCAAGTCCAGAAAAAGAATTTATTAAAAGCAACTGCACTTGCACATCAAACACAATTAAAATTACTACGCAACCAAATGAATCCCCATTTTCTTCTGAATGTATTCAGTGTAATTAGGGCATTAGTATTAATTGATAAAAAAACCGCTTGGGAAATGATTTCCAAACTGTCGGAATTTTTTCGCTATGTTCTTCTCAATTACAGCAAAGAGAAATCTACGTTAAACGAGGAAATTGAGGCTGTAAATAATTATATAAGTATTCAAAAAATTTGCTTTCACGAATCTTTAGTTGTAACATATAATATAGATGATAATGCCCGTGAACTAATTGTCCCTTCATTTATTTTTCAACCATTAGTTGAGAATGCAATCAAATATGGTTCACAAACCAGTCATTCCGAATTTGAAATAAAACTAAGCATAAACTTTGATGGTGGTATTTTAACAATTGATGTAGCTAATACTGGGAGATTATTTCATTCCGAAAATAAAAATTCAGATGAAGAAGTTCACGGCACTTCCATAAAGAACATTAGGGAAAGATTAGATATTATGTTTAAAAATAATTTTACTTTTCAATTGTATGAAAACGAAAATTTGGTTCATGCAATAATCAAAATAAAATACAAACCTTTAAATGAAGAGGTCTATCAAGCTTCCCAAAATAAAGATCTGATAAAAGAATTAAGCTAAAATATAATCAATGCTGTCCGAATTGTTTTATTGTGAAAATTTTATTTTTTTAGAATCACCATATCTTTTGACCTAGATATACTAGAAACAACCTATGTCACAACTCCGGTTTTAATGTGACCTTTTTAATATAAGCTCAGATCTGCAAATCTGAGGTAAAATTTTTTTCTATTGCATAATTTTGGTTTAAATCAAAAAACATTTGTTTTTAATATCTTTGATAGTAAATAAGAACTAAAAACATTAACCTCACTATGACATTTTTCATCTCAATATTTCTTCAACACAGTCTTCAAACACCTGGAGTGATTCTCTAATTGCTTCTTCATTTATGATCAATGGGGGCGCAATCTTAATAGACGCTCCTTCTAATCCAACAGGAGCAAACATTAATAATCCTTTTCGCATAGCAGCAATATTTATTTCAAGAGCGATATGAGGATCAGGATTTTTCGTTCCTGGTTTAACGCATTGAAATGCCGCTACTAATCCTTTACCGCTAAATCTACCGAGATTATTATTATATTTTTTTTGGATTCTTTCCAATTCAGGAATCATAATCTTTCCCATCTTTGCAGCATGTTCTACCAAATTTTCTTCTTCAATAATTTTTAGATTCGCAAGTGCTGCCGCAACAGGAAGTGGTGAAGCAGAATGTGTTGATGTCATTGAACCGGGTGTATAAAGTTCCATTATATCTTTGCGTCCGATTACGGCAGAAATCGGAAGAGAGGAGGAAATACCTTTTCCTGCGGCTATTAAATCCGGCTTTATATTATAGTGATTAAATGACCAATATTTCCCGCTTCTACCAAAACCCGCTTGAACTTCATCCATGCATAATACAATATCGTACTCCCGGCAAAATTTTTCAAGTTCTTTTGCATATTGAGAGGGTAAAAAATCTACTCCTCCGCCCTGATAGGATTCAGACATGACACCCGCTATTTCTTCCGGCTTAATATTTTTTTCTCCAATGGTTTTTAAAAAAAAATCAAAGGAAATATGTTCATTTCTATAACCATCCGGGAAGGGAATATTTATAAAAGTTTTATCCCTTTCTCCAATCCACGTTTTAAGACCTTCGATGCCGCCAGCAAGTTGTGCGCCCATAGTCCTTCCGTGAAAAGCATTTGTAAATGTTATAAAATATCTTTTATGGGGCCCATATTTTTCCAATCCATAAGTTTTGGAAAGCTTAATACAATTTTCAGTTGCCTCACTACCAGTTGATAATAAAAATACTTTATAGTTTTCAGGATCCGGCGATACTTTATTTCAAAGCTTCGGTTAATTCCAACCTTTGTTCATGCATAAAAACATATGTAGCTAATAGATTGCTATCAATAATTTTAATTAAAGCATCTTTAATTTCCTTTCTGCCATGACCTGCATTTGTCACTAATACTCCAGAAGACCAATCAATCCATCTGTTCCCCCATCTATCCGATACAATAAATCCTTCAGCTTTATCCCAAATAATAGGAGGCTGACCTTTCATTGAACGAGGTTCAACCTTATTTATTCTTTCAAAAATGGGTATTGATTCGGGAACAGGAATCTTAGTTTTTATTGTTCTATATTTTGTATCCACTTTGGGAACTTCCACTGGAGTTAAATCGTAAGTAGCCATTTAAGTTCAATAGCCTTGTATAGTTTTAAAAAAAATTAATTTGATAATAATTCTACGTGATCATCTTCTCCATAAATTATTCTAACCCTGTTGCCATCTGTTTCAATAGATTTTCTCGCTGCTTCAACAACCAGTTCGTTAATTGCACTGTTTGCTGGAGTAGCTATTAAACCCTTCTCATTAGTTTCTTTTATTATTTTTTGACGTTCGATAAGTGACTTATCTTCATCTAATCCTGATATTATATTCTCTATCTCATGAACACAAATAATAGTTGCTGCTATAGATTCAAAACCATATCCTACAGGTTCAAGACCTACCCCTCGCCATGGTACCAATTGTAAAAAATCTGGATTGAGATAATAAAAGTATTTTCCATTAGGACTACTTTCCTTAATATAAGAGTTAATAACACCCCTGAATTGGTCATTATGTTTTATTATAGAACCTTTATCTTCTCCCTCACAATACATTACAAGGCCCTGATCATTGCTACCTGCACCATCATCCGGGTATCCCAATCCATTTGTAATATTAAGCAACGCACCGTTTTCAAAACGTACACGTCCATTTGCCCACATATACCCTTCTTTTCCATTTGGGAACTTTCCTTTTACGCCTTGAACTGATACTTCAGCAGGATTTAATCCGGTTATAAAATATACAAGATCAACGTAATGACAACCTATATACACAAATGGATCGGTTTTGTCTGTAGTAAACCAATTTTGAAAATTCGAATGTCGATAGTAGTAAGGTTCGATTAATTTTGCCTCACCTATTTTAAATTCGCCAAATTTACCTGCTTTGTAATTTTTTTTTGCTAAGCGAGAGCGCCTATCAAATCTTTTATGGTAATCAACTCCTACAAATAATCCCTTTTTATGTGCAAATAATTCAATTTCTTTTGCCTGCTTATATTCCATTACAAGAGGCTTTACACAAAGTACATGTTGGTTAGCCTTTATTGCTTCCAGAACAACACTATAATGAAACTGGTCAGGTACCGCTACAACAACTATCTGACGGGGTTTCATATTATGAAGAATTTCTTTATACAATTCGGGATACATCCTCTCAGCCGGTGTTGTCAGTTCAGGATAGGCTTTAAAATCCTGATCAGGGAAAGCATTTTTTAATTCGATATTTTCTTTTAATGCTTTAAGCGGACTACTATTTAAAGCACAAATATAAATTTTTTCTACTATGTTAATCCGTTGCAAATGATAAACTGATGGAAGTATCAAATCATTAGTAATCATTCCACCACCGATAATCGTTACATCTATATTTTTAGCCATTTCTCCTCAATCAATATTATTAATTATCTAGTTTAATCCTGGCTTAAGAATATGAAAACTTTCTACCATTTTTAATTCGATTTGGATTCAGCACTAATTTCCAAATAGCGCCTGAAAGAAAATTTAAGACTTTCATTAAAAAAGCTATAACCTAAAGAATCCAAACAGTAATCCATATATGAATTTAATAATCAGGCAAAAATTATTAGAATTATATGCCTTATGGTAAAATGGTCGACCTACCCTATTTCAGATAATTATTAATATTATCTGATTCAGACATTTTTTTCATTCTTTCATACAATGATTTAACAATATCCGGATGTTCTTCCGCAACATTATTCCTCTCATACGGGTCTTCAATTAGGTTGTAAAGTTCATTAATTCCACTATCGAGAGTTTTACCATTATGTACCAATTTCCAATCACCGTATCGCAAGGCAATTTGCTCGTCGGTACGACCATATATTTCACGATTTCCAGTTGTATCTTTTCCGGCAATTGCGGACCAAACATTTTTCCCGTCAAGGTGCATTCCCGGAGTTATTTTAGCTCCGGCTAAATAAGCTACTGTAGGTAAAATATCAGTAACACTAATTACTGCATTTATTTTACTAGGCGTTAATTTTCCCGGCCAGCGAACAATGGCCGGAACTCTAATTCCCCCTTCATACAATGAAGTTTTCCAATCGCGGAGTGGTCTATTGTTACCAAGAACATCATAAGGCCCAAATTCTTTATGATATTCGTCATCGGTTGGATACCAATTTTCCTGTGCACCATTATCACTTATAAAGAAGATTATTGTGTTTTTCTCAAGATTTTCTTTTTTCAATGTTTCAAGAATACGATGAACAGAATAATCCATATGAGCAACCGACGCGGCAAATATTCTTCTTGAATCGTTTTTAATTGTCTCCTCATAAGGTTTAATCCATTTCTCAGGTTCCTGAAGCGGATAATGAGGAACGCTGAAGCACACCTCTAGAAAAAACGGTTTCGATTTATCTCTAATTCTTGAGATATATTTAATCGTTTCATTTGTAATCAAATCTGTTGCGTGACCTTTTTCATCAACAAATTCATTATTCCTATGCCACGTCTTATCTCCATATTTATAAACATGTTTATATTGGTCAATTTGTCCATGTAAATATCCGTACGTGTAGTCAAATCCATAATGATTTGGTCCTGTTGCCAATGTTAAACCTAAATGCCACTTACCCATAAGCGCAGTAGCATATCCGTTGTCTTTGAGTAATTTAGCAATGTTAGTTACATCCATTGGCAGTGATTGAACACTTTTACTAGCAATCGGTCCCAGAATGCCGAATCTGCTTGGAAATCTCCCGGTTAATAATGCAGCTCTTGTCGGTGAACAGGTAGGGCATACATAAAATTCATTTAACTGAACATTTTCTTCTGCAAATTTATCTAGTGTAGGGGTTTTAATTTCCGAACCATGATAACCCACGTCTCTCCATCCTTGATCATCAGCAACCATTATTAACACATTAGGTTTGGAACCGGCTGTTGGTGTAAAAGATTCTTCTGTGCAGCTTAGTGATGGTAACCATATTGAACCTATAACAACGCCACCAACTCCTAATGCAGTTCTGGTTAAAAATGTTTTCCTGGAAATTTTTTTATTTCCTGTTTCTCTATTTATCTTTTTCATTTTCAATCCTTTTATTTTCCCATTCTTATCTTTTGTGAAACTCAATTATTTTATCACGGTACTAGAGTTCCCTCATTTTTCATTTTGAAAGATGTTCCTTGTTTCTCTAAACTGCAAAATGATATTCATTTTGTGATATTAGCTATGATTTAAATTCTTAAAAAATTCTTGATCAATATGGATTTATGTTACTCATAATAACTGCAATTTTTAACCTATTAATAATTGCTTAAAGCTTTTATTAGTAAATATACACTCATTTTTATATTTATTATGAGGTATAAACTATCTAAAAATTATTTCGATAATTTATTTATATCAACTATTAAGTAATGAATGGTTATAATAAGTAATTAAAGGTAATGTGAATACTTGTAATGGTTCAAGTGAAAATGGACTTTTTAAGAAAATATTTTTGTAGAATTGATTCATAGTATGACCACTTCAAATTATGCTGAAATAATTTAACTTCCAATAGAATTCTTTAAAAAGGTTGATGCATCCCTAAATTTTCAAAACAAATCTTCAGGATTTAGGTTCCATACCCCTACTCCGGCATGATCAGATGAGACTCATATTATTACACAAAATTTTTCAAATCTGATAAGCCTTTCATTTAATTTTGGGTTGAAAATTGGGTTCTGAAATTTTTTTTATAGATTTTTTAAAACCATTTATATGCCATCAACTTGCTTCAAGTCCTAAAATAGATTACACTTAATTATACATTTAAGTGGAACTTATATGAAATATTTCAACAAAAAATTAGGCGACAACGACACCAAAGCCTGGAAGCTTATCGTCAAATTATTTAACAATGGCAAAGATGTTAAAGGCAATGAAAATTTTTTAGGTATTGAAAAGACAATAGGAGCTAGAAACGACCATGAAACAGCTAGAAGGCAGGCCTTATATAAGTTAATTGAGAAACCTCAGTTAGACGCAATTAAAGAATTAGAATAAATTTTCTTGAGGAATTAATCCTATTATGCTAACTTGGAATTTGGGAAAAGAGCTATTAATTATTTTTAGGAACTCGAATTAAGAGAATATTTTTTTGAAATAATATTTATTTTAATCGGGATGACAAATGAAAGATATAATTCAAATGATTAAAGATTTGAATAATCGAGGTGTGGAGGTATACCTGAATGTTAACAAGCATTGTGCGCCGCTGACGATTGAGAAAATTATAAAACTGATTTAACCATTCCCCTCTATTCTTATAAATTAATTGAACAATTTTACTCTTTAAATTTGCGTTAAAATTAAGGATTAATATTCTATGTTATATTTTCACTGATTCAATAATTAGTCTAAAATCTAATGTTTACAAATTTATCTTGTTTAGACGGTACAAAAATTTCTTACCTCTTGCTCTTGGATGATACAGTAAATAATAATAATTATCTTCTATTTTTATTTTAATTTCTTCGTCATTCCAAATTAATTTTTTAATATTTTGATAAAAAAGATTATTAACTTTATTTAAATACCAATCCTTATAAATAAGTAGGAATATCCTTTTCTCTTTCCCTAACGAATCTCTTATTTTTTTATTCTTATGGATAAATCATTTAAATATTTATCTTTTTGATAATAATTATATAAATCAATTGTGAAAGGTAAAAAATTTATATTCCAAATAAAGCAATTAGAGAGTAAATTTTGTACGTCATTATTTTTTTCTAATCTTTTATATATTTCCATAATACCTTTTTCAAAAGTTCGGTATGGAGATTTTAGCCTACACTCAAAAGTATATTTCATATAGTTATTATAGCCACTAATTGGATTATTATAGTAATTAAATTCTTCATTTGTAAGTTCTATTTTTCCTCCTTTAATTTTTTTATTTATTTTTCCCCAGTTTTCTTCCTTCCCCACAAACCAATATCCAGCATATTGATTTCGGTAACCCAAATAGTTTTTCATTATATTATAAAATCCTTCTTTAGTTAAAACTGGCATAGGAACCTCTCTATATTTTAGTGCATTTTAATAATTATGGTAATATAAATAAAAAATTTATTTGCCTCCGTAGCTACGGGTGAAGATTTAATTGCAGAGTATTACTTCGGTTTATTTTCTAATACCAACAGAAAACTTCTTGCTGAAGTTAAAGAAAGATTACCTCAAAATAATTATAATTATCTAAAGAACCCTGAAACCAAACCTGCAGATGTTAAAACTGCAGATGTTAAATCAAAAACTCATAGAATAATTATTTGTCCTCATTGTAATAAGCCAATGCGGATTATAGGAAGTCTTCCAAAATTAATATACAATGATAAATCTCCGCCTGATAATATATTTATCCACTTATACAGCACTTTTAATTGATTGATTTTTTCTGTCTGTGGTAATTTCTATGCCTGAAAATGAAATGACTGGTATTATTACAATAAATCCTTTGCTGTTTGACTTTTAATTTGTTCTTTATTGTCTTTTTAATTTTTCTTTTCTTTTCTAAAACATAGTTTGACAAAACTAATCCTTTATTGAAAACCCAAATAGTCTTCTGAATATGACCTGCATACTGCCTATGCCCGGTTTACCAACCGAAGGTCGGGCTTGTTCAACAACGGTTTGAAACTCGGCAATCTTCGCTTCAAACCTTATTTAGTTATAACCTAATTTATTTACTATAGTTATTGTATAATTTCATTCAAAGCTTCTAATAATCTATGAATATCATTATCATTAACATGCAAGTGTGGTGCAAAACGAACAGCATTTCCTCGCTGACTTATAAATATTTTTCTCTTTTTTAATTCTGATATTAGATTTCCTTGAAAGTTTTTAGGCAATTGTGCGCCAAACATGTGTGGACTACGATGCGAACTAATTGGTAATTGAAATCCAAGATTTTGAATATGTGTAGATATTTGTTCATTAATTTTCAGAAGTGTTTTCGAAACATTATCTACGCCCCATTCTTTAATACGTTCAAACGCTGCAATTGCAACAGGAAGAAGTGTTGGCGTACATTTTTCTCCGACCTCGAACCGACGAGCTCCATGCATATAATTTTTTGAATATTTAATCAATTCAGAAAAGTCTTGTGCATTATCTCGAGCAATCTATGTTTCTTCTAGCGGTCTAGCATCCCGCCAATTTTCTGAAACATAAAGAAGACTAAAACCATAAGGGCAGAGAAGCCACTTATATCCGGCTGCTACAAGAAAATCAGGTTTTACTTCCTCAATTGACAGTGACATGGCAGCAAGCGATTGTGTCGCATCAACGGCTAACAATGTTTTTACACTGCAGCAAGCTTGTCCAATAATTTTCAGGTCAATGAAAGATCCATTTGTCCAATGACAATTAGGCACCGCAACAACTTTGACACCCTTTTCTATTTTCTCAAGAATTGCCTTTGTCCAATCTCCATCAAATGGTGTAGGGACAATAATTATGTTTGCATTTGTTTCCTTAGCTATCCTTTCCCACGGTAAATAATTACTTGGGAAGGCCTCCTCAATAACTAAAATATTATCTCCAGACTGCAAAATCGGTTCAATCGCACGAGCTGCAGTACTTATTCCATAACTTGCAGATGGTACGACTGCATAACCCTCAGCATTACCTCCAAAAATACTTGAAGCAAGACTTCGTATGATTTCAGCATTGTCAAAAAAATCATTTGCTGTTTTTCCCAAGGATGGCTCTTACTGTTAACTCCCATATGCAAGCGATCTCGGGATTCATTTGCCCCATTTTCCCCATACCTCTAAATATGATCAGAACTAATGTAAATTGATTATTCTATAAAGGCAATAAAAATCTTTAAAAACCTTCAGGATGGCTCTTTCCCCTAAAGAATAGAGAGGAAATCTTTTTCTTCTAATAGAGTATAGATAAACCGGCTTGTCCCATTGGGATTAGAAAAATATTCCAAGCTTTTTTCACACACCCCAATCAACTCCCCAAAATCTCCCGGGTCCTTAAA
The DNA here is from genome assembly GCA_963782475.1 of uncultured Bacteroidota bacterium. Lineage (GTDB taxonomy): Bacteria > Bacteroidota > Ignavibacteria > Ignavibacteriales > Ignavibacteriaceae > CAVQBP01. Next base: position 56,919 of record CAWAJW010000015.1, on the reverse strand, counting down.
CACCTGGCACCCGGCAGAAAACTTATTGTATAAATTGCCTCCACCACTTAGAAGTTCTCATGGTTGATGCAGCATAGTTATTCTCATTTTTAGGTATAAGAATTCTAGCTATTTATAAACAAACTAGGAGTCTTATTACTATGCTTTTATCATCTTTCACAATAGGTGCAGATCCGGAGTTTATCTGCTTTAAGAACGGGAATTTTACTCCGGCTCATCATTACTTCATTCGGATTAGACAGCTGTGAATCTACAGCGGAAATCCATCCAGGTTTTTCAGAAAGCCCCATTGATCTTACAAGTAAAATAATTCAGATATTAGAATACGGACATGATAAAGTTCCAGATCATGAATTCTACTCCGGCCACTATGTAACTGACTATGCAATCGGAGGCCATACTCATTTTTCACTTGAACCAAGTCCTAAAGTTATTGCTGCACTCGATCTTGTACTTGGCTCATTAAGCAACTGCATTGATGATAAACAACAGAGACAAAAAAGAGAACGAAGCGGATATGGAAAGAAAGGTGCATATAGAAAAAAATCCTACGGGTTTGAATATAGAACGCCTGGATCTTTTTTGCTTTCCCCAAGTGTCTCCCTTGTTCATCTTACTCTTGCTAAGCTTGCAGTTATTGGTGTACTTGAAGACAATATTGATTTTGTTCAGATTAAAGAAAGGTAGCAGAGCTGCAAGTTTGTTCGTAATCTTAAACATTACTTGCATACAATACCGGATGACTGTAAGGAATGTTTAAAACAACTTGATACGTTGCTAAATAAAAAATTAAACTGGAATCAAGATAAAGGAGGGCAGCATAATGATATGCTCAGCCTGCAATGACGAAATCCCACAGGATGAATTAAGATGGGACGGCGATCTTCCTCTATGCGAACAATGTTTCGATGACAGATTTGACTTTTGTTCAAGGTGCGATGCAACTATTCCAAGAGAAGATACAAATTATGAAGATGATGGAAATCCGTACTGCAATAGCTGCAACGAACAAGAGCATGATGACGATGCTCCGAATAATCCGGAGGTGTACGATTCAGATAGAAATTTTATTATTCAGATATCCAGAGATTGGCTGCAAGGGAAAGTCGAATATAAAAAACTTATCAGCATAAATGATAAGGATTACCATCTTAGGGCAATTAAAGAAAAAGTTGGATTAGTTGAAGACCCGATTTACATCTTTGGACTGGTTGACAGAGAAGAATTTCAGATATCTGCAAGTTCGAATATTATTGAAGATGTAAAAGGGGCGGTGCTTTTCAAAGAGGTGCCTCGTTATATGTTGTTAAAGAATTGCTTGGCCATGAAGATTTGAGCACGACAAAAATTTATTCACATCTTCAAAATCAAAACTTAATGGACGCTGTGAATTTATTATAAGAGAATATTGAAACTTTTGTGTGGCAGTATTTTACTAAGATACTGCCATAAAATATTCCAAATTAGAAATACTTAAATATTATTAAGGTAAGATGCTCCGGATTATTCTTAACCAAAAGTAAAAAATAAAGAATTATTCCTATTTGCTCAATACTCAGACAAACTTTGATAAATCAACTTCTTAAGATTATTAAATTGGGGAAAACAATTTCGTTTTACCCGTATACACGGATCAAGCTTAATGAAGATTTTGTAAGTAAAAAATTTAAAAAATCCGTTCGTACCGCAGGTTTAGATGATAAAATTCATTTCCATACTTTACGTCATCCTTTTGCTTCACTTTTGGTTAAAAAGAAGCTCCTTTATGTGTCGTTAAAGAACTTTTAGCGTATGAGGATTTGGTTACTACTCAAATTTAATCTCATCTTCAAAAACAGAATTTAATAGATGCCGTGAATTTACTTTAAATTATTTCGGACAACTTGGACAACTTCATTCTAATTTTATTTTAAAACCTGATAAAAACCCGTCCAAGTTGCCCAATTTCTTTTTTCTCAGCCAAAAACCTATCTTATAATCTAATTTTGCACTTTTTCCCCTCTTTAATTTGGACAACTTGATAATTTCTTCTTTTTCAAAGTTGTCCATTTGGACAACTATTAAATCCAAACTTGTCCAACAAAAACTTATGAAATGAGCTAATTTCAAAACATTTCACCCGTTTGGACAACTTGGACAACTTTATTTCATATTTTACACCCTAATCAAAAAAAGACCTGTCCAATTTATCTGCTGAAGGCAGAGTGTCCATTTTATCTGTAGCCTCCATTTCACCAACTGTTATATAACGTTCTGTTCCGGATTTTCTTTCCATAATCCTTATACCCTTAATCTTAGCGGCATCTTTTAACCATCTCGAAAATCTTACCGGCTGCATTTCACTATATTCCTCAAATTCTTTCTTGAAATTTTCGAAAAGTTCTTTCTTATGGATTTCTTTCCCTATCCCAATAGCTTCAAAATATTCTACAAACTCCTCACTAGTCGAATCAATCATCTTTTTCTTTTCTAAATTTATATGTGCACATTCAATTAGTCCTTTATCCAGATATAACTGCATGCATCCAATCATATAATTATAAAAATTATTCCATTCTTCGCTGCTCCATTCATCAAAGAACCTATGCCCAAATTCATCTATCGGTCTGTGGGATTTATTGTAATGGTCCGAAAACTCAATTACAAATTGCCTATCTAAAGTTGAATCATCGGATCCTGCAATAGTATAATTTGTTGAGATTATTATCTTTGGTGATTGATGAAATGGTATTATCATTTCATTTTGGTTCTTCTTTTCTACAGTTATATCATCAGTAATAATTGAGAACAGTTTATCAAAATTGAATCTCTTGGTAACATCATTAAACTCAATTATTGCTGTATCCAGATTTATTGATTGAAAGCTGAAGCTTTTGGAAAAATTAAAATTCCTTCCATCGAGTCTCACTGTTTTTCTCAACTTCCCTATTGCTTGAGCGACTAATCCTTTACCGCTTCTTCCATAAGCTCCATCACTAAGTTTTTCATCCAGGAAGATTACAGCCTTCGCATTTGTCGAATCTTTATAATTATGCAGCAAGTATCCAATTGCACTGCGAAGTGAAAGAATTCTCTGCTCTTCATTTTTGCAAATACTTTTAATAAACTTTTCAAATTCAGACTCTCTTTTTTCAACATAAAATTTTTGAGGTATTACCTGTCTATCCCAGATGAATCCTTCTAGTTCCTCAAATCTCTTTACTTCTACTTTAGTCTTTGTTACTTCTACAAAACAATTCGAGAAAAAAAGAAATCCTTTATCTTTTGTATCGCGTAAAAATTCAGGCTTTCTTGTTTCAAGAAATTCAAGGTATGTATTAACAAAATGCGACGATGCACCTTTAATAATAGCATCAGTTACCTTCAGCTTTGTTGATTCTTTAAAATGTTCATTATCCATTCTTTTTAAATAGTTTATTACAAAATCTTTGATATTAAAAATTTCAACCTCTCGTACAATATTCTTATTTATGTTAAGAAGAATGTAGCCGCGTTCCAGCTGCAGTTTGCAGAATCCATTTTCTTCCAGGAATCTCTTGAAATTTTGTTTTGAAATCTTCGTCTTATCATTTTCAACAAACCAGAATTTAACAAACGGTTTTTTCCATCCGTGTTTCTCTGCAGTATGATAAACTGTCCCAAGAGTAATCCTTCCATCAAATCTATTTCTCAGATCATCAAACTTTTTATTTATTTCAAATTCCGAATCGTGATAGTGAGGATTGCTTAAGCTCAATTTCAAAAAATATTTTCTTCCCTCCTCTCCAATTGTTACTAGTCCAAAACCGATTCTATACCAATCTTCATAACAATTACCCGGGAGATTTGTTGCCAGATATTCAATTGCGCTTTCTAATTTCTCAGTATCGAATCCTGCAGGTTCAAATGTTCTCTTTCCAATTGCAAGTATTTCCTTTTCTTTATCCAGCTCGCACAATTCTTCTAAACATTCCAACAACACATTCGGTTCGACTTCTATTGGAGGTTTTAATGGATCATTATAAAGAAATGAATATTTGTTCCTGCTTTCATGCTGTGAGTAAGGAAGAATTGTTTGGGATTTATTCCATCTTAATTCAATATGATCGCAATAACCCTCTTCTTTTAATTTTAATCTGTAAACACTTTTAGGACCATTTAAGCTTTTGTGTAACATTTCGCTTTCCCTTACCTTCAGCCAGATATGAAAACCGGTTTGGCTGCCGCTCCTTACTACCCATTCATATTTGGTAGTTAATCCTAATTCATTCAAAATCATTTCAACAATCTTTTCATTTACAACTTTATCGAAATCCAGATTTCTTAAATCATTTATTCCGCAAACCCCGCCAATGCCGGTTATAGTGTCATCCCATCCAAGACTTTCAATATCTTTTTCACTTTGTTCTATAATTTGCCAATTCTCCCAAGCTATAGTTGGTCTTTTATTCTGCACAGGCAAAACATTAAACCCATAATTCTTTTTATAAGCTTTCGCCAATTCTGAATAAATCATTATTACTCCCTCTATTTTTTAAGTATTAGTTTTCGTTTTCTGCACCTTAAAAGAATTACGTTAAAAAATTTCATGAAGTGGAGCGTTAAAAAAGAAAATCTGTTTGAGTCCCGCCCCTTGCCTTCATCCTGGGCGGGACGAGTTATTTTCTTTTAGCGGAACGGAATGAAATTTTAGTAATTCTTTTTAAGTGCATGTTCTTTTGTTTCTTTTCTTGCGTCAAGAAAAGAAAAAAGGTTATTGATTTTTGGTCGTAGACTCTGGGAAGTCTCCAGACTCTAACGATTTCTTTTCTTTCTCCGAAGGAGTCCTTTGGACAAGACAAAAGAACAAAGAATTATTTTCGAAATTGTATCCATCTTATTTATGTTGTTTCTATTATCCGATAGGATTTAATAAATTGTCCCACATTTCATTAAATCAACACTTAAATACCTTACGAAATAGCGTAGGTTTTTACCTATTTTTTCATTTCTGCAATTGATTTTTTTTATAAACTGTAGATTTCCCCTTACTCATATACAAACATCCCCTCAGAATCGATTTTCACTTTTTTACCTGTAATTGATTTAAGAGTCTTTTTTGCTATATCCGGCCTTGAAAATTCACAACTAAAAATCCATAACTTTGCATTCAATCCCACTCCACTAAGATGAAATCCATTCCTTCTTTTCATCTTCTTTGCTACATCACTATCATCAGTTTGTACTTTGTAGAATTTCTTACCTCTTTCTTCCTGCCATAGATAAGTCATTTTATTCACCCTTTATTTTTTTGATTTACTATTATTCTCAGTTTTGAATTTCTTTTATTGTTATCCGCCAGCTTAGAATCAAGCTTGCAGTCATCCAATACTCTAATCGCATCTCTCAAAGTTTCCATATTCAAATGAGAATAAATTTCTGTTGTCGAAATAGATGAATGTCCAAGCAGTTCTTTTATTACGTAAAGCGATACCCCCTGTTGAGCTAAATTCGAAGCAAAACTGTGTCTAAGGGAATGGAAATGTAATTCTTTATCCAACCCCGCAGATTTACAGGCTTGCTTGAATCCTTTGGAAAAATAATCACCTGTAAACCTTTCTCCATTAATTTTACAAAATACATAACTGCTCCCAACCGGCAATATAAGAGCCTTACTCTTTGTCAAACCTTGTGTATCTTTTCTATTTATATTAAGTGATTTTATCTTAGATATAATTATTTCCAATACTTCATCACAAATTGGAATAAATCTTTGATTTCTTGTCTTTGTCATAAATTCTTCATCTCCCACCATAATAGTCGCTGCACTCAGATTTATATTTTTCCATTTCAGGTTCACTATTTCACTCAACCGCATACCCGTATAAAATCCAAATGTGACTACATCCTTAATTATTCTGACATCTATCTTCTTGATTATTTCAGCCAGCTCATCGCTGTTGATAAATATTGGCTTTAACTTTTGCTTTTTGGGCAGCTTGATTTTTGTAAAGTAATTCTCATTTACATATCCCCAATCTTTAGCTTTATTAAAAGCAGCTTTCAAATTCCGGTAATAAACTCTGTACCCTTTCTCCACTTGTTTCTGCAGAAAGATTATAAATGACTCTATATCCTTTAGAGAAATATTATTGATTGCTGTTTGCGGTCCGAAATATTTTAATAGATGATTTAAGGCAATAGTTATGGAACGTAAATAAGAAGATGATCTATTATTTTTAATAAGAGCTTTATATTCTTCAGCAAATACACGTAAGGTTACAATTTCCTTTTCCGAAACTTCTGATGTTAAAGACATTAATACTTTTAGTTTCTCTATATCTTTAACATTTAACTTTTTTAATAAACTTGATATTCCTTCCATAATTTTCCCTCTTTTGTTCTCCCTGTAAATTATTGTTAAACACTAGAATAGTCCTACGTGTTTTTCAAACGACCTCAAATAAATTGCGTTAAAAATTTTTGCGGAATGGAATGATAAGCAGAGAATACTGTTTGAGCCCGCTCATAGCTAAATAGGTCCATGCGGGCGAGTTTATTCTCTGCCATGAAATGAAGCAAAAATTTAGTAATTTATTTGCAGTCTTGAACTTTTGGTTCTTTTCTTTCAAGAGAAAAGAACGAAAAACTATTTTCGCACTTGTTTTCATATTGTTTTTGTTTTGTTGATTATGTAATTATTAAATTCTTCCCTATTGAAATTTTATCCTTGAAAATTATTAAGGAGGCTCCTCTTCTTTTTCCTCTGACATCTGACCCCTGACTTCTGACCTCTGCTCTCTGGCCTTTGACCTCTGCTCACTCTCCTCCAATTCTTCTTCATTATCTTTTTCCAGTTCTAATTCAATATCAAAAACACAAAACCCCCTCCCAATTTGTCTATGAAATGGAATCCTGGTTTGGTTAATTAATCTGTAAAGTGGTAAACTTGAAATGATTAAATATTTGGTAGGTTTTGTTTTAGCTATTAGCTGCTCATTTCTTTTTAACAGCTTTTCAATCTCAGTTAAGCTTGCTAAAATTTGATTTTTGCTCATGACTGATATCCCTTTCTCTTTTCGGGATACCAATTAAATAAAAATCAGAATAAATATTCTTTATATTCATTATATCATGTTCTTTATATTTATTATAAAATTATATAATATTTTTTCTTAGCGTCGTTAAAAAATTGATTAATTGGTCCAACTCTTTTCGCTTATGTCTGAAGCTTTTCTCAGCCAACACCATTATAAACCTCAATATTTTTTTACTATTGGTTGAACTTTCATTTTTCTCCATCTGGTCCTTTGTTGAATTATAAGTATTTACAAAATCAGTCTTGGCTTTAACTTCATTGAAAAATAACTCCGCTATTTGTTTAATAGTTGATTGTGTTGATATTATATCGGTTTCATACATAGCATCAAATATTCTTACAATATCAGCTTTTTTCGTCAGTATCAGTATTTTGTTGCAGCTGATAATATCAGTTTGTTCCTCTGCTTTTTCATCATACTGTACAGCTTTCTGAATTCCTTCTGTTATTTCTTTATTTTCTGACTCTTCAATTATTTCATTTTCTATAAATCTTATTCCGGCAATACAGTTTTTTATTTCATTTTCATCACTGCTTTCTACTTTAGATTTTAAATAAATTTCTGATTTTTCATTAAGCTTTAAACGACTTTTTATTTTTATATAATTTTTATTAGCCATAACTAAAAGATCAGGTTTCCATCTACATATAGTCTTTATAAACAGCAGTCTTTTATTTTAAAATCACAGCTAAGTCTAAAATTCTTTCATAACCTCCGATAGATGAAAATCTTTCATTAGGTATTTTAATTTTACCCTTATAAATTTTTTTAATACTGATTATAAAAATTTTCTGCTGACGTGATGGGATGCGCTTACGTCTATTTGCCAATTAAGCAAACCTCTTCAGAAAATTTTTACTGACTCAAATTTGTAATTTTCACTTCGAAATTCATTTTAACTTAAAAGCTTCGCCCTTATTCATTGAGTCATAGAATAGCTTATCATAGGAATGCAGATTTATTCTACAATAAACAATCAATTTGTTGTTTTGCATATATTGATTGATATTACCAATTAATCTATAATAATTAATAATTGAACTAATTTTACCTTCCAGTAAGTTTGAAAGGTACTACCCCCGAATTTTAATCTTGAATCGCTTTTTTGTAGAAACTTATTCTCATTTTGTTCCTACTTCTGATTACGATACTTAAAAAAATAAACCATCCAGCTTTAAAATCAAAATTTTGTGACCCACTGTTGAAATTTTTTTTACTAAAATAAACTTATCTTATAATGAAGTCTTATTTTAATAATAAATCGGATTTTAAGATAAATTAATAAGTGGTCAGGCGATGGATTATAAATCTAATTACCATAATCTCCCATTATTTTCCTATAAGTTTAAATATTTTTGTATAAGCAACTTTCTATGTTCACTATGTATGAACAAAGCGAAATACTAAAAAAAATGATTATCCCAAAAATTTATAATTTTCTTTTATTATAAAAATAATAGGGGTAATTTTGAACCGGTATAATTCTTATTCAATCACACTATGCCTGAACAACACAACATAGAATACAAGCAAAGCTGGCATGAAGATCATTTAAAGACGATCTGTGCCTATGCTAATTCACAAGGTGGTAAGCTTTACATTGGCAAAGACGATAAAGGTAAAACCGTCGGAATTTCTGAATACAAAAAATTAATGGATGATTTGCCGAATAAAATCAGAAATCATCTTGGCATAACTGCAGAAGTAAATCTAAAAAAAGACAAAGCAAAATATTATATTAAAATAAATGTCCCGGTCTACAGGGTAGCTATTTCTCTCAGAGGCAGATATTATATTAGATCAGGTAGTACAACTACAGAATTAACCGGTAACGCATTAAATGATTTTTTACTTAAAAAATCCGGGAAGACTTGGGATGATTTAATTGAAGAAAGGGCTTTAAATAATGATATTGATAATAAAAGCATTTCAAGATTTATTAAGATAAGTGAAAGTACAAATCGGCTGCCGGATGTAACTGGTTTAACAAATTTTGAAGTACTTGAAAAGTTAAGGCTTACAGAAGGGAAAAAATTAAAGAAGGCTGCAATCATTCTTTTCGGAAAGGATCCTGGTAAGTTTTATCCAAATACCTTTGTTAAAATAGGACGCTTCGGAAAAACAGATTTCGATTTATTGTATGAGGAAGTTGAGGAAGGAAATCTTTTTACAATACTTCAAAATGTACTGCAGCAATTAAACCGGAAATTTTTTAAGAATCCGATAGACTTTGAAGGTATGCAGAGAATTGAAAAAGGAGAATACCCGGTTGCTGCTGTTCGTGAAATGCTCCTTAATGCACTTGTTCATAGAAGTTATTCTGGGGCTGCAATCCAAATCAGAGTTTACGAAGATAAAATTAACATTTGGAATGAAGGAACCCTCCCGTCTGAGTTAACATTAGATTTATTGAAAAAACAGCATCCATCTATTCCAAGAAATCCAATCATTGCTGATGTTTGTTACAAAGGTGGATTTATTGACACTTGGGGACGAGGAACTCTAAAAATAATCAATTCCTGTAAAGAAGCTGAATTACCTGAACCGGAAATCCAAGAAGCATTCGGGGGCTTTTCTGTAACTATTTTTAAAGACATACTTAATGAAGAACGGCTTATAAAATTAGGATTAAACGACCGTCAAATAAAAGCAGTCCTTTACGTTAAAGAAAATGGAAAGATAACAAATTCTGATTATCGTAAGATTAATGATATTGGTAAAACAACAGCAACAGAAGATCTTCAAATACTTGCTGATAAAAAAATACTAACACAATCAGGTACAAAAGGTCGTGGCTCAAAATATATCCTTAATAAATAATTGGCCGTTAATTGACCGAATTGACCGCTTAATTGGCTGCTAATTGACCGAATAAACCATTTAAGCATATTAAAAATCATGGTAAAGGTACTATGCGAGAATTTGAACAAATTTTCCCTTCTCTCTCTAGACACCAAATTTTTAATTTATTACGGTTGCTTAAGGATGATAAAAAAATATGGTTTAAAGGCAATGGCATAATGGAGTTTGGCTGCTGAACTAAATTTAGGCGTTATATAAAAAATTAAACGCCAAAATAACGCAGAAATTAACGCATAATGTTCATAGGATATAAAATATTGCCTGAAATCGTAATATTTATTGTGTTGTTAAAAAATATTTTAATAATAATATTATAAAAGTAACTCTAAAAAAAATATGGGTTTGACAATTCATTACAATGGAATATTTAAGAAGAAAGCTTCTTTTTATGCAATGATTGAAGAAGTGAAGGATATTTCTGAAATATATAATTGGCAGTATACCGTTTATGAAAATCAATTTCCTGCTGGCTCTTTAGAAGATAGTTCTTATAATGATGAGATTTACGGAATTAGTTTTACCCCGCCTAATTGTGAAACTGTCAGTTTGTGCTTTCTGTCTAACGGTAGAATGAGCAGTCCGGCTCACCTGAAATACTTTGGAAACTCCACAGATGACTTGGAGAAAAATTATTTATATATGCTTTCAACAAAAACGCAATTTGCAGGAAGCGATTTACACAAGCTTATTGTTCATCTTCTTAAATATATTAGCAAAAAATATTTGAAAGAATTTAATGTTACAGATGAAGGTAAGTACTGGGAAACCGGTGATGAAAAGTTACTTGAAGAAACTTTTAAGCGTTACAATGATTTATTGGATTCCGTTGGACTTGCCTTAGATAATATTCCCCTGGAAGCAAATGAAACCTTTGAGGAATACTTTACTCGAATATTAAAACTGATTCAAAAACCAAACAAAAAATAACTACGAATATATACTCCCGGCAGATATCTAATCTATCTACCGCCAATATACAACTTCATTTTTTTGTATCGAATCAATTTAATTCTCTATATCAGCGCGTATCATTGCTTGTATTTCTCTAACTTCTCGAATATATCTTAGAATCAATTTCATAGTTTCCTTATCGGATTTCAACTTTGAAAATTCATAATTTTCCAGCAACTCATTTTCCATCATACGAAATTTGACGAGAAATTGTTTTTTAGAATACATTTCCTTCCTTTGTTTTAATTTAATGGTGCAGGATAATGCGAAGGATATAGAATTCTCCTCTGACTCATTGCAATATGTAAAAGTCATCGGAAAGATGCAAAATAAAGTGGACATTTTCCTAAATCCTTAATTAACATAAATGGTTCAATTTGTAGGCAGATTTTTAGTTTCTGCCTACATAAAGAACCAGTATATACAATAAAATCTAATTTTCGGCAGCATTTGACATTCGCTGCCGTTTTATAGTTCTACAATGTTTATTGAGTTCTCATTTGCAATAGTTAGCACTCTTCAATACCTTTCACAAACAAAACCTCAAGTAAAGAAACGAGATAAAGACTATAACTATTGGAACAGTATATTTTCAATTGTTCGAAAATTTCGAACAGAAGAAAATAAAGAAATGACGAGAAATTTAGAGTATTATAATTTAGATGTTAAAAGAATTTCAAGAATTAACCAAGACATCAGAAAGAACTGCTACGAGAGATTTATCGCATTTAGTTTCATTGAATTTATTTGAACAGGTTGGTACTACAGGTAAAGGCACCAATTATATTATAAGCCGCCATAAAGACGCCAAAGACGCCATAAAGCAGTCATAATGACGCCACTTACTTGGCGATTAGTTGGCAATTATTAGTAATTACAATATATTTGTTCCAAAAACCACTCATTACGTGAGCATGGAACAAATAGACTAAATAGAGGAAAAGATATAAAAATATTAGTATAGCTTATCAAAATTTTCATACCAAAACTTCAAGTTTCCCTGTAATGAACTTATATTAGTATTTAACAAACTTTCAGCTTTGCAAATGCTTAATAAAAAATTTTTTACATTAATTTTAAGAAAATAAAAATCTTGTATTATATTATATTCGATCTTGAGGCCACCTGTTGGGAACAAAGAGGAAAAATTGAGGACATGGAAATAATTGAAATTGGGGCTGTAAAATTGGAGCCATCCTCATTTAATATCACAAGTGAATTTCAATGGTTTATAAAGCCAATCGATAATCCTGTTCTGTCAGATTTCTGTATTAAATTAACCTCAATAACTCAGCAGCAGATTGATACGGCTAAAAATTTTAAGGAGGTTTTTCTGCATTTTATCGACTGGATTGGGAATGATAGTTTCCAAATGTGTTCATGGGGAGAATATGATCTTAATCAGTTAAGAGTGGATTGTCAACGACATTCAATTAAGCTGCCTGATTTAATTGAAAGAAATCATAGAAACCTTAAAGCAGAATTCGCATCATTATTTAATCAGAAACCCTGTGGTATGAAAAGAGCTCTTAAACATTTAAAAATAAATTCTGATGGAATTCATCATAGAGGAATTGATGATGCAAAGAATATTGCCAAAATTGCAAAGGTAATATTTTCTGTGAAGCAGTGATTATTGTTTGATATAAAAGAATAAAATGGATTCAAAAGGCGAAATAGTAATTTACAAATCACCTCAAGGCGAAACCGAACTTGAGGTAAGTCTTATGAATGATACTGTTTGGTTATCTCAAAAACAAATGTCAGGTTTATTTAAAAAGGATACTGATACAATTGGGCTTCATATAAGAAATATATATGAAGAAGGTGAACTCCCTAAAAAGTCAACTACCGAGTATTTCTCGGTAGTTCAAAAAGAAGGTAAAAGAGACGTTTTACGCAAAATACAGCATTATAATTTAGATGTTATAATCTCGGTTGGTTACCGGGTCAAATCAAAAAGAGGCACTCAATTCCGTATCTGGGCAAATAAAATTCTTAAAGAATACCTGGTGCAGGGGTATACCCTAAATGAAAAACGGCTAAAGGAACAGACCAATAAAGTAAAAGAATTGGAAAAATCATTGGAAGTATTCAAAAGAATTGCTGATGATCATCATTTAGACCATCCTGAATTTACTGGCATTATCCAGGTTATCTCAGATTATACCTATGCTCTGGATATACTCGATCAGTATGACCACAAAAAGCTGATGGTAATTAAAGTTGAAAAGAAAGAACTATATCAAATCAATTTTGACGATTCTGTTGATCTGATTGATAATCTCAGAAAAAAATTCGACGGTTCCTCTCTTTTTGGTATAGTAAAAGATGAGTCCTTTAGAAGTACATTAGGTACAATCTACCAAACATTCGATAAAAAAGAATTATATCCTAGTCTAGAGGAAAAAGCAGCAATGCTTCTTTATCTCGCTATAAAAAATCACTCATTTATTGATGGAAATAAAAGAATTGCCGCAGCTCTGTTTCTAATGTTTCTCAACAGAAATAAATATCTTTACAGGGCAGACGGTGAAAAGAGAATTGCAGACAATGCTTTAGTAGCTCTATGTTTGCTAATTGCTGAAAGCAATCCCAGAGAGAAAGATATAATTATTAAAGTAATCATTAACCTGATAAACAAAAATAATTTTTAAGTAATTTCCTTCCAGTTATGTCCTATACGTCTTAAAAATATGTCGTTAATGAAGTATGGTCTGCAATGTTTCTAAACAATGCTAAACAGGTTTTTCCGACCTCAAAAGAAATTCGTTAAGAAATTATACTGCATGATATTATTTCTTTATGTAATGATAACACAAAAAGAAAAATCTGTTCGAGTCCCGCTCGATATTGCTTACGCATAATGCGGGACGAGTTATTTTTCTTTATATAATAAGTTATCATTTCTAATATGAAGTATAATTTTAGAATTTCTTTTGCAGTCTTGATTTTTTGGTACTTTTTTATCAAGAAAAAAGTACAGTGAAACATTTTCAGAATTTCTTTTTAAGTGCATATTCTTTTCTTTCTTTTCTGGAGTTTACCCTGATGAAAATCAGGGTCAAGAAAAGAAAGAAATTGATTTGGATTGATTGTACTTAAAAAAGACAAAGAAGAACTTGAAACAACTAAGTCAATCTTTAGGCATTTTTCAATATTCTGCCTATTAATCGATTCATCTCTCCAAAATTAAAAAGAAAACGTACATAACCTTGAATCATTTTCAAGGTAACTCAACCGAATTTACCTTGATATTGATTCATGTATTTTCTTGTTTTGAACTATTTTCCTACATAGGAAAATCTTGTTATTTAAGAAAATAAATTATTTTTGTCCAGTTTTTTAGTTAATAAACTGGACATTTTATTAGAGGCTAATATTAAATAAAGCTAGAATTGGAACAAATTTTGTGGATTTTAGTTTACAAATTGTTATAATTTTATTAACTTTGTAAACCAACAAATAAAGTGTTTTATGTTAGGTCAAAGAATTAAACAATTTCGTTTAGCTAATTCAATGTCTCTTGATGAATTAGTTGCTGCCACCGGTGGTATTGTATCAAAAGTTGCTTTATCTAAATATGAACGAGGGATAATAAAACCTTCCAATAAGGTTTTAAATTCCTTAGCAAAAGCATTTAATGTTAAAATTATTCATTTGGTAAACCCGCCGGATATTAAAATAGAATTTATAGCTTATAGAAAGGGATCTACTCTTTCTAAAAAAGAGCAGACAAATGTTGAAAGTCTGGTAGCCTCAAAACTTGAGGATATAATCAATATTCAGGATTTACTTTATTATAATTCTAAACCGAATTTACCTGTGAGATATTACAAAATAAAATCTTTACCTGATGTTGAAGAGGCTTCAGTTGAATTAAGAAATAGATGGAAATTAGGTTTAGATCCTATAGGCAGTGTTAATCAGTCCCTAGAAAATAATTTCGTTCATACTATTTCAATAAAAAGCGACAAAAAATTTGATGGAATATCTGCTCTTGCACATTCTAATAATCAGTTAAAAGCAGCAGCAGTTGTTTCAAAATCCAATATTCCCGGTGAACGTCAAAGGTTAAATTTAACTCACGAATTGGGCCATATTGTTCTTAATGTTTCACCTGATGTAGATGAGGAAAAAGCCGCTTTTAGATTTGGCGGTGCATTTTTAGCTCCCGCCGATACCATATATAAAATTGTTGGTCGAAAACGCGATCATTTCCAATTGAAAGAACTTTACATGTTGAAAAAAATATTTGGTATAAGTATTCAATCTCTGTTATTTCGTTTAAAAGATTTGGATATAATTTCTTCTTCTTTTTTGTCTATGTGGTTTAGAATTATCAATAAAAACAATTGGAAAAAGAATGAACCTATGTCAATGAAAGAAGAAAAATCTCAATGGTTTGAAAGAAATGTTCTACACGCGTTTTCTGAAGGTTTAATTAGTTCTGATGAAGCTGCAAGATTAATTGGCAATGATATTGATTCTCAGGAATTGTCCCTTATTAAGAAAAAAGAATTTATGAAGCTTTCAATTAAAGACCGTGAAAGAATTCTGGCTGAAGAAGCAGATAAACTTGTAGAATTCTATGAAACTAATAAAGAGTTGAAAGATTTTGGAGCAGGCGAATTTATTGAGTATTAAACCTAGAGATATAAAACGTGGTGATATTTGGCGAATTAATTTAGATCCTACAGTTGGGACTGAAATTAAAAAATCACGGCCTTGTGTTGTAATCAGTTCCAACTCAATAGGGAAATTGCCAATCAAATTAGTTGCTCCAATTACCGGTTGGAATTCTAAATTCGATAATGCAATTTGGTTTGTAAAAATTCAACCTGATAGTAAAAATAATCTCACAAAAGAATCCGCCGTAGATGGACTTCAATTAAGAGGAGTTGATATTCAAAGATTTATAGAAAATCAAAGATTAGGATATTTGTCTCAAGATATAATGGAAGAAATTATAACTGCCATTGCAGCAGTTATCGAATATCAGTAAGGAAAATTTTCAAGCCACTTTTCATAAACAAGAGCATCAGTTCATCTTGACATGATCAGCCACATTTACATAAGAAATTTTATAGGAACATGTTAACCATCTTTACTTACATTTGACATTCTATCGTATGTCCTATAAAATTGACTTATGTAAACTCGGCACAATTACTTATTAGTTCATCATCGCTCCATTCCCGTGGCTCATTCTTCACACGGCGGAATTTATCCTGCTAAATAGAAGGATTCCGCTTATATTGTGTATTTTAGAACTCACCTTCTTAGGACATCATCATTAAAACAATTTATTAATTATTCTGTCATTCACTTATCATTAAATCATCGCACCACTTGGGGCGTCCTTTCAGGAACAGTCCCAAGTGTTACTTATATTGATTTAATAAAAAATAATTATGATTTATATTGGATAAATGAGATAAAGCATAAAATTAATATTGCATATCTTTTTATAAATTCAACCTCCAAAAATCATACGAAATAGCGTAGGTTTGAGACCATTTTTTTACTTCTGTACTAGTTATTTCTGCTTAAGTCTATAATTATGCTTCCCTATAATAAAAGCATACCTCAAAATCAATTTTCTATTTTTCGAAATCATCAATTAATTTCATATTAGGCATCTGGAATTTTGTATCTGGAATTAGTATTGGGTTAGTACAAAAAAATACTCGCTTCGTAAACAAAGCGGGTACTCTTGTTCAATGAAGTCTTCTAATTAACTATCCTTTTCTTTTGCAATCAAGGAATGTCAATTGAAGGGACTCAAATATAAATAATCTCTTTCGAATGTCAAATGAAAATTGTCATTTAAAACATAATGTGTAGCTCGTGTAAACATATTAAACATTTTTTCCCATCAGTTTGCATTAAACTTTTCAATCCTTTATTTTTTGCCCACTCGTTCAAGAGGTTCTCCCCTGCCTTTTGATGATAAAGAGTTAAGCCTTCACTCATCCCCTGATTGGAGGCTTTTTAATTTTTAAAGCGCTCAGATATTAAACAATCAAACTGTTAATCCTTGCCTTTATTAAATATCCTCTCTACCTTTGCACACAAAAAAAATATTATGACCGCCATACTTTCTATAAAAAACTTTCTCTGTCTTAAAAATGTAAAATTCAATTTTAGCAGGAAAATATTTCTTATAGGTCCGAACAGTAGTGGTAAAAGTGCTCTTGTTAAAGCAATTCGATTTCTGCATCTCAATGTAATTGAGAATTATGATGATCCTAAAACAACTTTCTTAATTGATGATAATGCTAATTTAGGTAACTACGAGGATGTAGTATTTAATCACGAAGTTAAAAAGCCTATTATCTTCAAATTTAACTTCCATTCAAACCTTAAAGAGTATTACGAATATTTTGATTATGATTCTTCTGTATATGAGGAGAGTAAATCATCTGATGAGATAGACAATGATTCCGGATTGAACAATAAAGATGATTCTGCCTTTGACAGCATTAGAGATTTTCTGGAATCAATATCTTCTTCCACAAAAGCTCTTAAAAGTATCATGAAAGAAAAAATTTCAGAGATTGACTTTTCATTTGATGTAGCTCTCTCATCCGATTCTCATGGACGCCATTTGAAACTAATCAAAATTATTGATAATAATTCTCATGCATGGATATCTTACAAACCTACAATCAAATACAAGTTTAGTAATAATAATGATTGGAAAATTAGCTGGAAACTATTCGATGATATTAAATTAAATTCTTTGTTCGAAGATCTTTGCCTGAGCTATGAATATATATTCAGGTATACCTATTTGGAAATATCTGACATCTCTAAAGAAATGACTTCTGTTCTATGGGCCTTCGCTAAATATGTACTTGAGGAAAATGAATTCTGGAATAGTTTTTCGTGGGACGATAAAAAGGAGATTCTGGTTAAAGTATTGGTGCAGCTGGTAAGATTCTTTAAATATTTTAATGTAGTAATAAGGTCCCATTTTTCTATACTTAACTTAAACTCTCCACGCTATATACCTGAATATAAATACATTCTAAAAAATGGCAAGATGCCGTATATAAAAGATTATAGGGACTTGAATATCTTCCTCCCAAAGAAAGAAGCGGAAATTCTTTCTTCTGAAGAAGATACTGCAGAATATATAGAATTGATGACTGAATCCGAACATCTGATGTGGTCTGATATTTTCTATTTTCTAAGCGAATATGATTTGGCAAAATATTGTTATCTTAAAAAGAACCGGGAGACCGGAGAATTAAGAATTGTCAATATGGAGGGGATTGATCATAACTTTACTGAAGCCGGCAGCGGTTTCTTAAATTTTTTCCCTTTACTTTTTCAAATATATTACCGGACAAAAATTGATTATTTAAATCATTATATATTTATCGAGAACCCGGAACTTCACTTAAATTCAAATCACCTTGCTGCTTTATCATCTTTATTAACTTCAGAAGATGTCCCTTTAATCATAGAGACTAACAGTGAACAGCTAATCAAAAAAATTCAGATGCAGATGTTTAAAGGTGAACTTAAAAGGGATGAAATCTCATTTTTATATTTTAAGAAGCACAAAGGCCAGACAAAAATCGAACAATTAAAACCTGTCAGCCTGCAGTCAGGATTAA
Source organism: uncultured Bacteroidota bacterium (assembly GCA_963782475.1). Lineage (GTDB taxonomy): Bacteria > Bacteroidota > Ignavibacteria > Ignavibacteriales > Ignavibacteriaceae > CAVQBP01. The sequence goes on along the minus strand of CAWAJW010000015.1, from coordinate 38,420 downwards.
ACGATAAAGCTTTCTGTAATACTGATTTACAACCCAGCTTTTTGGACACCTCCATTCTTTCTGCAAAACTACTATCCGGTATACACATCAACTGAGTTAAACACAGTTACTTAAATTTTATGAAAGTTTTAGGAATCGCAAATTATTTTTTAATGTAAGCATTCAGCCCGATTACAACGGGTTTCCCATCGATTATACATTGTGTAACCACATTACCGTGTGTACTTGCTACTACCAATGTTTTTCCCGAAGCGCTAGGGGTGGGTGTTTGTAAATCAATACTGATAATTAGTTTTCCATTTTCTATTTTCACTTCCATTTTATACCTATTTAATTTATAATTTAAATAATATTAGCTGCAGTGAAAATATTTATCTTGCCAGTTAAGATCAAACCTATCAGTCCGGATCCAGTTTACCTCCCTAAGGATGAGCGTCGAGTATCGTGTATCGAACATCGAGTAGCGAACACTCATTATCTCTTATTCCAAGTTGTCCGATTCTCAACTATCCAACCCTAAAAAATCATACGAAATAGCGTAGGTTTTAGACCATTCTTTTACTTCTGTACCAGTTATTTCTGCTTAAGCCTATACTTATGCTTCCCTTGAATAAAGATACCCCTCAGAATCAATTTTCTATTTTTATTAACAATATAGCAATAAAGCAATGATACATATAAATAATCCTATTCGAATGTCAAATAAAAATTATCATTAATTACATATCTTAAATGAAATACCTTACTAAAATACATCCTTTTTGAGCATGAGAAATTTTAAATAATTTTATTTCATTAAACCTAAATTTTTTGTAGTATTGAAATGATTATAATTTGGACTTGTAAGGAATTGTAAGGATTATGAACCAACAGGGGATTACTCCCTATCATGCTAAATATTATGCTTTTGAAATTACCAAACACATTTCCTCCGATAGTTTTGAAAAGCTTGCTTCCATTCTGCTTGATGCCCAAGTAGATCTGAATCCTCATCAGGTTGATGCTGCACTATTTGCATTCCGATCACCATTATCCAAAGGTGCAATCTTAGCTGATGAAGTAGGACTTGGTAAAACTATTGAAGCCGGTTTGGTAATTGCGCAAAAGTGGGCTGAAAGAAAAAGGAAAATATTAATAATAGTACCATCCAATCTTAGAAAACAATGGTATCAGGAATTAATAGATAAATTCTTTCTTTCGTCCTTAATATTAGAAACCAAATCATTTAATAATGAAATTAAACATGGAAATCTAAATCCATTCCTGCAGAATAAAATTATTATATGCTCATATCACTTTGCCCGGAATAAGGAAGTTTATATTCAGCAAGTGAACTGGGATCTTGTAGTAATAGATGAGGCACATAGATTAAGAAATGTATATAAACCTCAGAATAAAATTGCAAATTCTATTAAGACATCCGTCAATCATGTACCTAAAATCCTTTTAACTGCAACTCCGCTTCAGAATTCATTACTTGAGTTATATCGGTTTAGTAAGCATAGTTGATGACTTTACATTTGGAGATATTAAGAGCTTTAAGAATCAATTCTTAAGGTTAGCTGAATTCGGTAGTTTTGATGATCTAAAAACTCGTTTACAATCAGTCTGCAAAAGAACATTACGACGCCAGGTTGTGGAGTACGTAAAATATACTAATCGTATTCCTATTACTCAGGAATTTATACCATCAGAGGAAGAACATCAATTATATAATCTTGTATCTGATTATCTTCAGAAACCTAATCTTTATGCTTTACCGGCAAGTCAGCGCCAATTGATGACATTAATCTTAAGAAAATTACTTGCATCTTCTACATATGCAATTGCGGGAACATTAGAATCATTAAAGAATAAGCTGGAAGCAGTTGTTGATTTACATGACCAGCCTTCTTTATTTGAGGAAATGCTTGAGGAAGAATATGAAACTTTTGATGAACAGAAAGATGAGTGGAATGAAGAAGAGGAAACGGATGAGGAGGAAGAACAATTAACTGAAGAAGAGATTGCAAATATTAAAGAAGAAATATCACAGCTAAAAGAATTTTATAGCCTTGCTAAGTCCATACAAAAGAATTCAAAAGGTGAAGTATTACTTACAGCTTTAGAAAGAGGATTTGCAGAAACAGAAGCAAAAGGAGGAAAAAGAAAAGCTGTCATCTTTACCGAATCAACACGTACACAAAAATATCTTAAAGAGCTGCTTGAAAATTCTAAATATTCCGGAAAGACAGTTTTATTTAATGGATCAAATTCAGGTCCGGAACCTAAACAAATCTACGAGCATTGGTTAGAGAAAAATAAAGGTACTGATAAAGTAACTGGTTCAAGAACAGCAGATACACGAGCTGCGATAGTAGAATATTTCAGAGATGAAGCAGAAATAATGATTGCTACGGAAGCTGCAGCAGAAGGTATTAATCTGCAATTCTGTTCGCTTGTTGTTAATTATGATCTGCCATGGAATCCTCAAAGAATAGAGCAAAGAATTGGACGATGTCATCGTTATGGACAGAAGTATGATGTTGTAGTAGTAAACTTTTTAAATAGGAGAAATGCAGCAGATCAAAGAGTATTTGAATTGCTCTCTGAAAAGTTCCAATTGTTTAGTGGTGTATTCGGAGCAAGTGATGAAATATTGGGGACAATAGAATCGGGGGTTGATTTTGAAAAAAGGATTGCGGCTATTTATCAGAATTGCCGAACTGAAGAAGAGATACAAAAAGCATTTGACGAATTGCAGAAAGAAATGGAAGTTGAAATTGATGAGAACATGACTAAAACGAGAAAAAAGCTGCTCGAAAATTTTGATGAGGAAGTTCATGAAAAGCTCAAGATAAGTCTCGAAGAAAGTAAATTATACCTTAATAAATATGAAAACTGGTTATGGCAGATTACTAAACATTATCTTGGAACCTTATGCAAGATTTGATCATCATGAAGGTTCTTTTTATTTAGTTAATAATCCATTCCCGGAAGAGAATATTCATCCCGGACCATATAAAATTGGAAAGAATGTCGAAGATGCTAATAACTATAGGATAGGACATTCATTAGCACAACGAATTATAGATCAATGCAAAAAATATCCAACTGAAAACAGTTGCATTAATTTTTGATTATACCGGTACACCGGACAAGAAGATATCTATACTTGAATCTTTAATTAACAAAAGCGGCTGGCTTTTATTATCTCATTTACGGATATCATCATTTGAAATTGAAGACCATTTAATTTTCTCGGCATTATGTGATGATAATGATGAGATAGATACTGATCAATGCATTAGATTATTTTCCTTACCGGCAACTATGGAAGAAAGTAGTAACCCGTCAGCGGTCAATAATTGAAAAGCTCGATGAAATAAAATATAAACGACAGGCAGAAATTCTTGGTGAAAATGCTCAAAGGAATTCGAAGTATTTTGATCTCGAAATGGAGAAACTTGATAAATGGGCTGAAGATAAAAAGAATAGTCTGGAGATAGAGTTAAAAGAGCTTGATAAGGATATTAAATCAAGAAAAACTGAAGCAAAGAAAATTCTCAAGCTTGAAGAGAAAGTTAAAACTCAACGTGATATTAAGGAGCTTGAAAAGAAAAGAAATGAATTAAGATTAGAACTTTTTAAGTCTCAAGACGAGGTAGATGAAAGAAAAGAAAATTTAATTTCGGAAATAGAATTGAAGTTAAAACAAAATTTAGTCATGGAAAAGATCTTTTTAATAAGTTGGAAGATTGTATAATAGAAATAAGATGTATAAGCTGAAAATATTTTTATCAATATGATAAAAGATAAAACTGAGATCGAAGAAAAATAGTTAAATATATTTTGAGTTTTTAAACCTTAATTAATTATCAATCATTTAACCTTGGAGTTTCAAATGAGTAAAAAGCCAGATGATGAGCTTGCGGGAATCATAATTAAAAAACTTAATGAATCTAAAACTATAGATTCTCGATTCCTTGAGAAATTAAAGAAAGGTTATGAAACCGGTAATCTAACATCAGAAGATTGGACGTTATTTGTGGAAGAGAAACCCAAACAAGGGGGAAAAAATGAAAAAAAGAATTAAGAGTATTAAGCTTGATACTTTTAAAGGTGCTACACAACCGTTCTCATTAGAATTCGATACAAATAAACCTATAGCAATGATTTTTGGTGAAAATGGAACTGGAAAATCAACAATAGTTGATTCATTGGATTTTGTATTTAATGAAAATCTTCAATATATTGAGGATAAAAAGATTGGTAAATCTAAACACAAATATATTCATTCAATAAATAGCTCCCCGGATAAACTAAAAATTGAAGTAAACATTCATGATAAAACCTCAACTGGGAAAATTACAAATAAAGGTGAAAAAATAATTAACCGGGATGATGATTGTCCAACAATAGAAATACTTCGAAGAAATCAGATATTAAATATTGTGAATGCAGACCCTAAAGATAAATTTGCAGAAATAAAAAAATTTATTGATGTATCAAAATGTCAGGATAATGAGAATTCTTTAAGGAGTGCAAAAATAACATTAAAGAAAGAATATGATGAAGCGACTTTATTATTTAATTCGACTGATGCACAATTAAAAAATATTTGGGAGCAGGAAGGCGCTCCAGGAAAAAATTATTTGTCTTGGGCAAATGAACAGGTGAAATTAGACTATACAGAAATTGAGAATTATATTAATGCTGCAGATAAAATTATAAAGCAACTTGAATTGACAGACAGTTCAAAGAAAGATGTAGATACTAAGAGCTTAGAATATAAAAAAATAAAAAACGATTATGAAAAATCATTAGTGGAATATGAATAACAAAAGAAAAGTTTAGTGAATAATGCCGATGAATTAATTAATACATTACAAAGTGCAAAAAGTTATTTAGAGAAATCTTCCGATCTAAAATCATGTCCTGTTTGCGAACAAACTATTATTCCCAAAGAACTGTTAAAATCCATATCTGACCGGCTAAATAACTTTAAGAAAATGATCGCCTTAAAAAAAGAAATAGAAGATGGTGAAAGAAAATTATCGTCTGCAACGGCAGTTCTAGAAAGTAAAAAAGAAGGCTTTCATAAAAATGAATATAACACTTTTCTATTAATTAAAGATTCTGCACTCGATGAGGTTAAGAAACTAAAAATTAACTGGAAGGAGAATCATGAACTCCTAAATAAGCCGAGTAAACTTGATGATAAATTATATCAAAAAGCCTTGATATTGTTTGATAATATTTATTTAGTGAAGGAAAGTATTGATGCAAAATTAAGAGAATATCGAAATTCTTTAAGGCAAATAACCGCAATAAAGTCTAATCTTAAAACACGTAATGATAAAGAAATTCTTGCAAAAGAGAATGAAAAAAGGTTTAATAAATTAACCGAACTTCATGAGTTGGTCGAGCAAACTAGAAAAGATTTTTTGGATAAAGTGCTTCTTAATATCTCAAATTCAATTGATAGATACTATCAGAAAATGCATCCTGATGAAAAAATTGGCAAAATTAGGTGCTTTATGAAATCAGGGGGTATAAGTTCACTTGAAATAACGGGAAAATTTCATTCTGTTGCAGAATGTCCTCCTGCTGCTTACTATAGTGAATCACATCTTGATACTCTAGGAATTTGTGCATTTATTGCTTTGGCTAAACATTATAATATTAAAGGATCAATACTTGTATTTGATGATGTTCTAACTTCAGTAGATATTGAACATTTACAAAGATTCATGGTTCTGTTGTCAGAGTTAGGTGATGAGTTTGACCAAATAATAATTACTACTCATTATAGACCATGGCGCGAAAGATACAGATATTCTCAAGGTCCCATTAGAAATGTAGATCTTATTGAGCTTAATAATTGGTTCTTAGAGAAAGGAATTAGTTCAGTTCGATCTATTTCAAGTTTAGATGAATTAAATTCTTATTTGACGGAAGAAAAGTATGATCGGCAAATTACAGCTATGAAAGGAGGAATTCTCCTGGAATCCCTTTTAGATAATATTACTTGGATATATGATTGCAAATTGCGTAGAAAAGCTAATGAAGTTCCGACAATACATGATTTATTTTTTGGGATTGATAAAAAGTTAAAAAAATCTCTTTATGTTGAATTAAAAAATGAAGATGGCACAGTAGTAAAACAAGAGATTGAAAAATTTTTAGATCAATTAGAGTCAACTAATATGGTAAGAAACACTATTGGTGCACATTATAATGAGGTTGGTATGGAGTTGCCTGATTCTGAAGTAAAATCTTTTGGTAAATCAGTAAAAGAATTTGCTGAAGCACTTATTTGTAAGGAATGTGGTGAAATACCTCAAAGTGATCGATCCGGTTCATATCGAGAGTGTAATTGTGGTGCAAAAAAACTCTATCCACTTCAACAGCCAAAATAATTCGGAGAAAGATATTGAACAACAAACCCAAACTTGAACTTACCTGGATAGGTAAAGATGAGCAGCTAAAGCTTGAACCCCGAATATTAATTGAAGATCCAGAAAAATCTTACGGCGATAAAAATACGGAAAACATACTCATCTACGGCGATAACCTTCTTGCTCTTAAAGCTCTTGAACAAGATTTTGCTGGAAAGATAAAATGCATATTTATTGATCCACCCTATAATACCGGAGCGGCATTCGATCATTATGATGATTCTTTGGAACATTCGATTTGGTTGAGTTTGATGAAAGATAGATTGAAAATTATTAAAAATCTTTTATCTGATAATGGGAGTCTCTGGATCACAATAGATGATAACGAAGGACATTATTTAAAGTTTCTTTGCTGATGAAGTTTACGGTAGAAGAAGTTTTATTTCGAATGTTATTTGGAGAACATCTGATAGTAGTAATAATAATGTAACTCAATTCTCGTTGGATCACAACTCAATTTTAGTTTACTGTAAAAATCCAGAATGGAAACCCAAATTTTTAGATGATCCGAAAAAGAGATCGCATTATAAAAATCCTGATAATGATCCTAAGGGGCCATGGTTTGAAGGACACAATTTACAGAATCCTGGCTTAAGACCAAATCTTCAGTATAATATAACTGGGCCTAATGGGGACATTATTAAACACCCTCCCAATGGTTGGAGATGGTCTTGGGAAACTATTCAGGAAAAAATGAAAACAGGTGAAATCCGATTCTCTAATGATGGTAAAAGAATAATTCGTAGGATTATTTAAATGATCAAAAAGGATTACCACCATCAACACTTTGGGTTGAATTAGATGAAACGGGCCATAATCGACAGGCTAAGTATGAGCTAAAGAATTTATTTCCTGATGTTGCGGTAACAAGTTTATTCAGCACTCCTAAGCCAGAAAGGTTACTAAAAAAAATTGTTGATATCGCTACTAATCCCGGTGATTTTGTCTTAGACAGTTTCGCCGGATCAGGTACCACAGGCGCCGTTGCCCATAAAATGGACCGCCGCTGGATCATGGTCGAGCTTGGCGAGCACTGCCATACGCATATAATTCCCCGTCTTCAAAAAGTCTGCGATGGAACAGATCAAGGCGGTATTTCTGAAATAGAAAATTGGAAAGGAGGAGGTGGTTTTAAGTATTATTATCTTGCTCCAAGCTTACTAAAACAAGATAAATTTGGGAATTGGATTATTGAAGAAAAATATAATGCTGATATGCTTGCCGCAGCAATGGCAAAACATTGTGGCTTCAAATATAAACCGGATGAACAGATTTATTGGAAACAAGGTCAGTCATCTGAAAAAGATTTTATATATACAACAACTCAATTTATTACAGTAGAAAAGTTAGATCAAATACATGAAGAAATGCAGCCTGATGAAAGCTTATTGATATGCTGTAAAAAATATTCTAAAGCTTGTGAAAAACGATATTCAAATATTAGTATCAAAAAAATACCACAAATGCTACTTGGGAAATGTGAATTTGGAAGAGAAGATTACAGCTTGAATATAATATCATTGCCAAGAGATGATAATGAACCTGAATTTGTTCCAACTGGTCCAAATAAAGATAAATATAAAATTAAAACTGGTGAACCAAGTTTCTTTTCAGATAATCCCGGGGAGGACGAATGAATCAGAATGCATTATATATAAAAAATCGGTTAAGTCTTCGTAAACCTCAAGAAGACAGTTTGTTCATTCTTTCGGAATTATTGGAAAAAGTAAATCCCGGTAAAGAAGTAAATTTGGAAGAAGCATTGGCTTCTGTGAAAAGTTCTTATCCAACTTGTACGGATTTTGAAAGGAACTTCCCTTCTCTTTGTTTTGCACTTGCAACCGGCGTGGGTAAAACAAGGTTAATGGGTGCATTCGTAACCTATCTTTATCTGGAAAAAGGGATTAAAAATTTCTTTGTTCTTTCTCCAAATCTTACCATATATAATAAGCTGATTACCGATTTTTCTGATACTTCTTATCCTAAATATGTTTTCAAAGGAATAGGTGAGTTTGTGCATAATAAACCGGTTATAGTAACCGGGGATAATTATCAATATGCAAAATCACTTTTTGATTCAATCTGAAATAAGAATAAATGTATTTAATATTTCTAAGATAAATGCTGAGACTACGGGGTGGAAATATACCTCGGATAAAAAGATTATCGGAATATCTTGGTGAATCATATTTTGAATACTTAACAAGCTTAGATGATTTAGTGTTGTTGATGGATGAATCTCATCATTACCGTGCTGATAGAGGTATGGAAGTAATCAATGAACTAAATCCAATTTTAGGATTAGAACTTACTGCCACACCTCAGGTTGAAAGAGGAAGTAATCACAATAAAATTCAAAAATGTTGTTTATGAATATTCTTTGGCTAAAGCTATTACGTGATGGTTTTGTGAAAGAACCAGCTGTTGCAACACGTAAGGATTTTGATCCTTCCAAATATTCGAATGAAGAGCTTGATAGAATTAAGCTTGAAGATGGCATAAGAATACATGAAGATACTAAAGTTGCTCTTGATATTTACTTACCGGGATAGTAAAACAAAGTTGGTAAAGCCTTTTGTGCTGGTCGTTGCTAAAGATACAGATCATGCCTCTCAATTAAAAACATTGATTCAATCCACAGCTTTTTTTGATGGAAGATATGCCGATAAAGTAATGGAAATTCATTCGAATCAAAGAGGTGAGGAAAAGGAAGAAAACATCCAGCAGCTTCTTTCTTTGGAAGATCCGGAATAATAAAATAGAAATTGTTATTCACGTGAATATGTTAAAAGAAGGTTGGGATGTAACGAATCTTTATACAATTGTACCTTTAAGAACAGCAGCTTCACAGACTTTACGAGAACAGACAATCGGTCGGGGTTTGCGCTTGCCGTTCGGGAAAAAGACTAATGTAGATAAAGTCGATAAGCTTACTATCGTAGCTCATGATAAATTTCAGGAAATAATTGATGAAGCAAATAAACCTGATTCTATAATTAAAAAAGAAAATATAATTATAATTGATGAAGAAGAGCTGCAAAAACCTAAAGAAGCAGTAACATCAACTTCAAAATTTGTGCAAGAATTTAAGGAAGAAGAAAAACGCATAGAAACAATAACAGAACCGGATAAAAAGCAAGAAGCCAAAATTATACTCGATGTAAAGAAAAATATTTTTGCTACTCTTCCCTCTCTTAACACAGCAGTAAAAAATGTTAACGATCTTAAACATTTGGAAGTAAAAAAAATGGCGATAGAAAATCTTAAACAAAGAGTTTATGCAGATCCTCAGCAGTCTATGTTTGCGAATGAATATATAAAGGAAGCTGAAAGTCATTATGATTCTGTGGTAGAGGAATTTACTCGAAACTTAATTGAGATACCGCGAATTACAATTCAACCTTCGGAAGAAATAAAATGCGGCTTCAGAGATTTTGAACTTGATACTACAAGACTTAATTATCAACCGGTATCGGAAGATATATTAATTAAAAAACTGAGAGAACAAGAGAACGATACAGCAATTATTTCAGGTAGTCTTTATGGTAGGATAAAAAATGATTCTGTGGATAATTTAATTGTTAATGAATTGATAAATTATCCCGAAATTGATTATGACGAGCAATCTCAAATGCTTTTCCGGTTAGCTGATCAAACTATTACAAAATTTAAGAGCTATCTTGATGAAGATGGATTGATTAATGTTATACAATACCATAAAAGCGAAATAGGTAGATTTATTTACCAGCAGCTTATGGATCATTTTTATATTGAGGCACCCAAATTTGAGGAACCTATAATCGATGTAAAAGCTTTTTCTAAAATTGAGGACCATAATTATACAAAATATACTCAAGACCAGATACACGATTATAAAGAAACCATAACACCAACAAGTGCAATCCCCACAAAGATTTTTACCGGGTTCAAGAAGACATATCATCTACTTTACAAATTCGATTCAAAATCCGAGAAAGATTTTTCTATTATTTTAGAGCAGGATAATGATGTTATAAAATGGCTTCGACCCGCTCCAAATCAATTTAGAATTTATTGGCAGCATAACAGCAGACAATATCGACCTGATTTTGTCGCAGAAAGTAATGATTGCATCTATATGATTGAAATTAAAAAAGAAGGTGATATAGAAGATACTGAAGTAAAAGAAAAAGCAAGGGCAGCTATAGAATACTGTAAATATGCATCCGAATACACTGCTAAAAATGAAGGCAAATCTTGGAAGTATATTTTAATTCCGCATAATGCCGTGCAGGCAAATATGAGTTTTGAGTATTTGACAGACCAATATCAATATGTTGATAAACCATAATAGTAAAAAAATTATTCATGTTAATTCACTATAAATCTATTTGAAGTTGTAAAAATGTCATTATTTAATCTTTACGATGATATAGTAAAATTGGAAGAATTGAATCAATTGATTCAAAACAAAACTTCCGAAAAGAAAACAATTGATTATAAATTAACATTAGATTTTGATGGTGATGAAAAGAGAAAGGAATTTCTTGCAGATGTTGTTTCTTTCGCCAATACGGATGGTGGACTTCTAATATATGGAATGAAAGAGGAAGCGGGTATACCTATAGAGTTAACCGGAATTTCTTCTGATAATTTTGATATACTTAAAGGTCGAATAGAAGATAGAATAAGAGATGGAATAGCCCCTAAATTGAATATAGTAACTGTTATTGATGTGGAAATTTCCAATAACAAAAAAGTAGTTATATTAAAAATACCTAGGAGCTGGGCTGTACCTCATCTGGTATGTTATAAAAACTCTTCAAAATTTTTTGCACGCAATTCATCTCATGGTAAATATCAGTTAGATATTTCCGAAATTAAATCGAGTATTATAGCATCTGAAAATCTTTACGATAAGATTAGAAATTTTAGGTATGATAGAATTTCAAAAATTATTAATCACGAAACCCCGGTGCAATTAGATGACACTCCTAAATTTGTTTTACATATCATTCCAATAAGTTCATTTTTTAATAAAGATATTATTCCTACAAATAAATTTGAGAATTTGATATACAATCCAAATCCACTGCATGATTATGCGAAAGAATATAATTTTAACGGATTCCTTTTGCATAATAGATTTAATGATGAATATCCTGCTGATCAATATATTCAAATATTTAGAAATGGAACCCTTGAAATTGTTAATACAAATTTTACCAATATTGGTAATGATATTAAATTGATATACGGAAAAAGATATGAATCATTCTATATTATCAAACATGAAAATTTGGAGTAGACTTTTAGAATTTTTTGGTTTGCATTTTCCCCATGTTTTAATGCTTAGTATGCTTGGTATTAAGGGATATCAACTTTATCTTCCAGATAAATATGATTTTAGAGTACCGACAAAACCTATAAAAGATGAGAATTTAATAATCCAAGATATAATTCTCGATGCTGAATCAGTTGTTTCCGAAGATAAAGTAGCTTTGAAATTAAAATCAATATTTGATCCCATTTGGAATGCATGTGGTTTTTCGCAATCTATAAACTACGATTCTGTTGGAAAATGGATAAAAAATAAATAAACATGGAAAAGAAATATAAATATGATATCGTTTTTTCCTTTGCTGGTGAAGACAGAAAATATGTTAAAGAAGTTGCTGAATGTTTAATTGAAAACGAAGTTAAAGTTTTTTATGACGAATTTGAGGAAGAAAAACTTTGGGGGAAAGATTTATACGATTATTTAGATAACATTTACCGGAACGAAGCGAAATTTTGTCTGATGTTTCTTTCAAAAGATTATTCTAAAAAATTATGGACAAATCATGAACGGAAGAGTGCGCAGACAAGAGCATTTCAACAAAACGAGGAATATATTCTTCCGATAAAACTTGATGATACAGAAATACCAGGAATCAGACCAACTACAGGATATTTGGATGGAAGTATTAAACCTCCGAATGAAATTTGCAATTTAACTTTGAAAAAGTTAGGAATTAAAAAACCAGACACTGTAGTTATTGAAGATAAAGATATAATATATATTCCTGAAATTAAAAGAACAATATCAGACTTGGAAAAGAATAACTTTCTCAAGTCTGCTTTTAATGAGGTCAAAATTTATTTTCAGAAAGGACTTCAGGAATTAAAAAAATTAAATATTCATATAGAAACTGATTTTGAAGAAAATGCAGATAACAAATTTTCAGCTTCAGTTTATGTTGAGGGTAATTTAAAATCGAAATGTAAGATTTGGATTGGCGGCTTATGGGGAAATGAAAACAGCATTTCTTATTCAGAAGGAGTTCGTGGTTGGGATGATAATTCATTGAATGATTCTGCTACAGTTAAAGATGATGGATATGAAATATTTTTTGATATACTTGGAATGGTTTTAGGGCATCTTGAAGGAATTAACCAAATAGATTTAAAACACGCTTCTAAAACTGACTTAGCAAAATACTATTGGGCAAGATTTACAAACTACTTGAAATATTAATTTCAAATTTACAATATAAAAAAATTTAAAAGTTAAAATCTAAATAAAAGAAATTATCGATATATGTCTCTTCCAATAAACATAAATGAATTAATAACTGGTAAAACAGTTGAATGGGAAAGAATTGAATTCCGTGAAGGATGGAACCCGCAGCGTACATTGCATAGCATCTGCGCTTTTGCTAACGATTTTAATAATTGGGGAGGAGGTTATATTGTTCTCGGTATTTCTGAAGATAATGGGCAGCCTGTTTTACCGCCTGTTGGACTGCAGTTAAATCAAATTGATCCTATCCAGCAGGAATTAAATAAAATTTGCAGAAAGATTTTACCTAACTATTTTCCTATTGTTGAACCGGTTGATTATCAAAACCAAAAGATATTAATTCTCTGGTGTCCCGGGGGAAGTAATCGAGCATACAAAGCTCCGGAAAAGCTTTCAGGTGAAACTCAATACTTTTATTACATAAGGCGATTATCTTCTACCGTTAGGCCAACACTTGATGAAGAGCGCGAATTAATTTCAATGTCCAGTAATATACCATATGATGATCAGGTAAATCATAATGCTTCTTTAAATGATTTTGACATTACTACAATAAAATCTTTTCTTGATGAAATAAAAAGCGACTTTAAAATTACAGACCTTCCTATTAATGAAATTTCTCGCCGTATGAATATTACAGAAGGACCAGATGAATATTTGTTGCCCAAAAATGTTGGCCTCTTATTTTTTGCAAAGAACCCTCAATTATATTTTCATCAAGCCAAAATTGAAATCATAAAATTTGAAGATGAAGTTGGAGATAGATTTATCGAAAAAATATTTTCAGGTCCTCTTCATCTCCAGCTTAGAGCAGCTCTTCAATATTTTAAAGAATATGAACATTGAAGAAAAAGTCATTAAAGTTTCTGACAAAGCAGAAGCCGATAGATTTTTCAATTACACTTATGAAGCTATTGAGGAAGCTTTATGCAATGCAGTCTATCACCGGGGTTATAATGATTTATCTACTATTGAAGTTCGAATTTTCCCTTCACGTATAGATATTTTAAGTTACCCGGGACCGTTGCCTCCCTTAAATAAAGAAAAATTACAGGCCGGACAATTCGACATTCGTAAATATCGTAATCGTCGTGTAGGTGATTTTCTTAAAGAGCTGCATCTTACCGAAGGACGTGCTACTGGTATTCCAAAAATTAAAAAATCTCTTGCAAATAATGGTTCCCCTGCTCCGCTTTTTGAAACCGATGACGAAAGAACTTACTTCAAAACCACTATTAAAATACATCCTGAATTCTTATCACCTAAACAGTTTGGTGAACAAGTAAGTGTCCAAGTTAGTGTCCAAGCTAACTTCTTTTTAATAAATAACTTAGATGAAATCTTAACCAGCTTAGACACTATTGAAAGTGGAAAAAATGACTATGCTAAAGAAAATATTAGAAACCAGATTAAAGCAAAGGTAGAAACCGTAAAGATTCAAAAATTATTAAATATTCTTGAACTTTGTAAAACTCCGCAGACAAGAAAAAAAATACTTGATTTATTAAATCTTTCTAATCATACTAAAAATTACAGAAACAATATATTAAAATTAGTGGATGCTCAATTATTAAACTTTACAAAACCGGATAAACCTAAAAATCCTAACCAAAAATATTATACAACTGAAAAAGGGAAAAAACTGCTTGAGATATTTAACAGAATTATTCCTTGAACTCAAAACAGATTGAACACCTGCAGTAGTTGAAAGAATTGTAAATGATATAGATGCAATAGTAAAAGTAGTTCGTTTTCCGGGTTGGCAGACCACAACATCCGGTGAAAGAGAAGTACAAAAATCACTACGCAAAGCATTGCTCAAATACAAGTTACATAAAGACCAGGCATTGTTCGAAAGAGCTTATGCGTATATAAAAGCATATTATTAAAATGAATAATAAAAAGTATTTCAGAGAAGATTGTAAACCGGAGACATAAGCAGAGATTATTTAATTTTATAAATTTCAGAGGGGCTAAAATGCAAAAAAAAGATATAGCAATATTAGAAATTTCAAAAATAATTGTTCATGATGTTCCCAGACATAAAAAAAATGATACATCCCCTCAAATAGATTATAGTGAAAAAGAAAGCAATTTAACTCAAGACCTTAAAATTATTTTTTAAGGATAAACTAATTGAAATAATTAATAAAAAAAGTTTTAGAGTTCTATTTAATTCTACTTCTACTTCTCCTGTTCCATCTATAATTTCTGACCTTAATCTTTCTTCTCCAAGGGAAGATATAATTGACCCTTCAAAGAAAATTGCTAAGCAATTGTTCGATATTCAAAAGGGCACAAACCCTCCTGGGATCGTAGTAGTAATTGAAGGTACAATTCGATCTAATAATATTATTTCAATACTAAAAGTTGAAAGAGATGAAGGAGCAAAAATCGAAAAAAACACTGGCCAGCATTATCTTGACATTGTAACAGTAAAAGATTTCCTCTTAACTAAAAAAACAAAATTATTCAAGGCAAGTATATTTTTTAATCGTATAGATTACAATGTAGATTATGACGGATATGTTAGCTGATAATCAACTTCAATTAAGCTCTATGAAGGAAGTTGCTGATTTCTTTCTTTCGGATTTCCTAGGGTGTGAATTTTATGATGATACTCGGATTATGACAAAAAACTTTTTTGAGTATACACAGATATATATTACCCAAATTGAAGATCCTATCTAAAAAAGGCTAAATATTATGAACATTTACTTTCATATACTAATAAACCTGATAATTCATTAAGTTTTCATGAATTTTCAAATGATTATTTGGAAATTGATGATAGACAAACTTATGAAGAACATATGAAGATAAATAAATTTCCCGAAGATAATTTTAGAAAAGATACCGAATTAATAAAGATCATATTAAGAGAATGATGATTGATTTTGACAATGATGTTTCTATTATTTCTAAAAAATGGTGATCTTGGTGATAAAGTAAAACTATCTTCGTTGAAAACGGATTTACTAAAGCTGAAATCATTGCAAAAATAAAAAAAATTGGATCATGAATTCAGATGCC
Source organism: uncultured Bacteroidota bacterium (assembly GCA_963782475.1). GTDB lineage: Bacteria > Bacteroidota > Ignavibacteria > Ignavibacteriales > Ignavibacteriaceae > CAVQBP01. Next base: position 22,406 of record CAWAJW010000015.1, on the reverse strand, counting down.
AAAATATCGTTTGATGAGATATACTATCTAAGTTTGAAATTGACTAAGAGAAATATCAAACAAATTCAGCCTGCAGTAGAATCATATCTTAAAGATAACCTACCCTTCTTGAAATTTTACCTCAAATAATTCACGTATTAAAGATCCAATTAGTTTATATAAAAAATTGTTAAAGAAAAAAATAAAACTATGAAGATGTCTATGACATTTTAGGATTTAGGATTATTTGTCATTTCCCATCAGAAGTTGAGAAAGTAAACGACTTCATAAAAGAAAATTTCATTAGTAGAAAGCTTTTGAAAAGAAGATTGATAAACTAAAATTTGATCAGCTTGGTTATTTATCTGATCATTTTGAGGTTAGGATTAAAACAAATATACCTGAATTTGATAAGTTAAAAAATCTATCTTCAGCGATATTTGAAATTCAAGTTCGTACATTATGCCAACATACATGGGCTGATATTGAACATGCCTTGCTATATAAGCAAGACATGGATCTAGAAGAAATTCTTAAAAGAAAAGTTTTTCGATTAACTTCCCTTCTAGAAATTTGTGATCAAGAATTTGAAGATGTTAATCAAAAAATAATAAATCATCCGGATTATAAAACTTTTGCACTATTAAAAAAATTAGAAGGTAAATATTATAGATATGCAAAACGAGATTATGATAAAGAAACCTCCATTGAGTTTCTATATCTACATTTGTATCATTAATTAAGAATCTTGATGAGAATTTCCTAAATTAAATTCATTCTTTCAAAGAAAATTCAATGAAACTTGAACAGATATTTCGTGAACGGTTTAGTTTACTTGAAAGAAATATTTATTTCTCTCAACCGGAAATTTTTCTTATTTGGTATTTATTAGAATATTACAAATATTCTTTAATTAAAATATGGTCCGATAATTACCCAATGGAAGATTTAGAAGAAATTTCGATTTGGTGGGGTATACCGATAAATGTTATAAAATAAATAACTCAAAACTTAGGAAAAATTAAATATTTAAAAATCGATTAGAGATATTTATAACAGACTAAAAATAATAAACTATTTTTACGCATAATGTTTAAAAAATTAGACTTGCAATAATAATTTAGATGCTAACAGATTATAAATCCTTGGTTGACAAATATGCTTCGAAAAAAAGTGCAACCGAAATTATTAAAGATAATTTCCCAAATAATTCTGGTCTCACCAATATTAAATAATATTATTTATGAACGCATATATAATGAAGCAAATAATACTAGCAGGGTCAAATCTTTCTCTGCACTTTCACTATTTAAATTACATAGAGAAATTATATTTGATTATGTAATTAATTCAAGAAGTCCAATAATTTATTATGAAATCATTGATATAATACGAGATGCAATCCGAGGAAAAGGATCGCATATATTAGAAAAGTTGCCAGTTTTGGAAGAAGAATCTATTTGGTCAATAATTATAAAATATGCTTCATTTTTTCAAATCTTGAAGCCAGATGTTTTCCATCTTGATTTAGGCAATATTCGCCTCAGATGCGCAAAAGAATATGATATGGCAATTGCAGCAAAATATTTAATTGGAAATGGCTGTAAAGTAGGTTTTGAAAACTCCAATTATGTAATTCAAGAAGGTTTAGAAGATTATATACAAAAGATTGAAGAATTAATCCAAAAAATCGGTGGTATAAATGTAGCACTTATAACTTTCAAACTACTATTTGACAATAAAACTTATTCATCAAAATTAGAAAGATATTTAATTACACGATCTCCTAAACAGTTTCCTGATCAATCTCAACCTGCCACTCCATGGGGTTATCTTTTATCACTGTCAGTTAAATATCCATTTTTCAAAGAAATAAGTATCTCCGACAGAAATACAATTTTTCACGATATCGTTGAACGTATTACAAATTTAATATTCGTCTATGATTTACAACCTTATAGTATTTTTGAAAATATGTTTGTTAGCCGGGAAACACTTATTAAATTTACACAAGATATTGCCTTATTTGATAGTACATATACATTCCCTCAAATGAAACCAGCATATACAGAACAAATAATTAATGGAATTAATAAATTCCTCGATGAAAAAAAATTCATTAAATGTACGGGTTTTAGTCTTAGGCAATTCATATATGTATTTAATAAACTTATTATTCAAATAGCAAAACTTGGTCCTATTATAATTGAAATAGATAAGATTTTTAAAAATTCCGGTATTAACAGCAAAGTCCAAAACAAAATAATGAGATATTTATCACATGATAAGAAAAATATTAATGAAAATTTCCACTCTATATACGACCAAGAAAAAAATAATTTTTGGTTTAAACCACTAGTTAAATTATCCAATAATAAATATTTATTATATGATAAAATTTGGTGTTCACCCGCTTTTTTAGAAGTCTTTTTAACAATTCTTAGAGAGCAATATGATAATAAAATAGATGACAAAATTGGTATTTACTTAGAAGATTTATTAAAAAACAAACTAAAGAATGATAACCTTGTATATTCTTGTGGCAAATATAACGTTGATGGTCATGAAGGCGAGACTGATTTAATTATTGAAACATCCAAATCAATTATTATTATTGAAATTAAAAAGAAAACCTTAACTAGAAAATCAAGAAGCGGATTTGATGTTAGTATTGTAATAGATTTGATGGATAGTTTAATTGATTCTCAACTTCAAACAAATAAAGTCGAATTAATTTTAAGAGAAAAAGGGCTCATAGAACTGAAAGATTCCAATGACAAAATGAATAAAATTTACTTTCAAAGCAGAAAAATTGAAAGGTTTTCAATCAGCCTGTTTGATTATGGTGGATTTCAAGATAGAGATAATATTAACCAAATTCTAAAACTTTTAGTTGGAACAAAGTTAGGTACAAGGTTTCCAACCCTCGAAAAAAAATTTGAAACTATTAATGAAAAATTAAATAAATTAACTGAAGACTATAATAAATTAGTTAAAATGGATAATTCCTTTGCTCATTTTCCATTTTTTAGCAGTTGGTTTATAAGTATACCCCAATTCTTAATGCTTCTAGAAAACGCTAATACTGCTGACGACTTATATAATAATTTGTTGAAGGTAAAACACTTAACTACTAAATCTTGTGATTTTTATTTTGAATATTTATATGGTTCTCATTTACAATCACTCTCTAAAAAATAATTTGATAAAAATTTGAAACCGGAGAAAATAGATAAAGAAGTTATTTATAGGGATATCAAACTTTATAATATTTTAAGCGGGAAACGTGGGTCAGTATAAATTACGTTTTCTTAACGTCGTTCATTATTATATTTCTTGAACCATGTAATGAATTCAAGGTCTTTTATGAACCATAGGGAGAAACCTATTCTAATATGAAACAAAATTATAACTCTTCAAATCACAATAAATTCTTAATTCAAAAAGAAAAGGTTTTACATGAGAATCTGTCAACTTAAAATTCAAAATTTTCGTGGTATCAAAACAAGCTCTCTTATTTTTCCTAATCATGTAGTATTGGTTGGTGATAATAATACAGGAAAATCTACAGTATTAGAAGCAATTGATTTACTTCTAGGTCCTGATAGATTAAATAGATTCCCAGTTATAGATGAGCATGATTTTTATTTAGGGAAATATCAAAATATTCAGGGAGAAGAAAATAAGATTATATTAGAAGCTACAATAACAGATTTGAATGATGAGCAAAAAAATAAATTTTATGATTCCATTGAATGGTGGGATGAAGGAAATGCCTTTTTATATACTGGACAAGATATTTCCCAAATTGATATTTCAAATTTTAAAGAAGCAATTAGAGTTACATTTATAGGATATTATGATTCGGAAGATGATGATTTTAAAGGAAATACATATTATAGTAGAAGCTTAATGGAAAATGATTCTCCCCAACTTTTTACTAAAAAGGATAAGCAATTTTGTGGATTTCTTTATTTAAGAGCATTGAGAACTGGTACGAGAGCTTTAAGTTTAGAACATGGAAGTCTCTTAGATATTATATTACGATTAAAAGAAATCCGTCCCCAGTTGTGGGAAAAAACAATCAATCGCCTAAGTTCATTTGAGCTTGAAGATGAAAATGAGATAGGTTTATCAACTGTTCTTTCTAGTATTCAAGAAGCAATTAATAAATATGTTCCAAAAGAGTGGGGTTCAAAGCCGCATTTAAAAATATCAAATCTTACACGGGAAAATTTAAGAAAAATTATTACTTCATTTGTTTCAACTGGCGAAAATGGTCATTCTGCTCCATATTACCGACAGGGTTCTGGAACAATAAATATTATGGTTCTAGCAATGTTATCGCAAATTGCTGAAGATAGGCGAAACGTAATATTTGGTATGGAAGAACCTGAGACAGCAATTCCACCGTATGCCCAGAAACGTATTATTCATGAAATAAATAAATTATCATCTCAATCCTTTTTTACTTCTCATTCGCCATATGTAATTGAAGAATTTAATTTAGAAGAAGTTGTAATTCTAAGAAGAGATTCATTAGGTGAATTAAAGCAATCAAAAATAGAATTACCTGATAGTATCAAACATAAAAAATTTAGAAAGGATTTTAGAAATAGATTTTGTGAAGGTCTTCTTTCCAGGAGAATTATTATAGCCGAAGGGGCAACCGAAAATTCTTCTCTTCCTGTAGTTGCTCGCAGACTATCTGAATTGGAATCTAATCTCTATTCATCTCTTGAATCACTCGGATTTTGTATAATTGATGCTGAAGGTGAAGGTCAAATTAAAGACCTTTCAATTCTTTATTGTAATCTTGGTAAAGATGTATATGTTGTATGTGATAAACAAACCGATGAATATCGGATAGAAATTGAAGCAATAGTAAAAAAATTATTTATGCATGATGAAAGAGGATTTGAATTATTAGTTCTTAAAAATACAACATCAATAGCTAAAGAAAGATTTATTGATAATTTAACTTGGCCTCAACACTTAATTGAAAAATATCCTAATCCAAAAGCCCAGGCTGATGATGCTTTATTAAGTTATTTTAAATGGTCGAAAGGAAATTGGGGAATTGCTGATTTTCTTACACAATGTAATCTAAACGAAATTCCTGATTGGATAAAACAATTATGTTTAGAATTAAAAGAAATTTGCAATTCTAATTTATCTATTAATGGAAGCATTGATACTGAACTGACGGAAATAATTGATAATGGAGTTGATACTTGATTGAACTTTCCGAAAAAAAGAAACAAATCTTACTTGCTGAAGGACATCTTCTTATAATAGGAGGAGCAGGTTCCGGAAAAACTACTATTTCTATCTTAAAAGCATCCAATATTGTAAGAAAAGAATTAAAATTAAGCCAAAAGGTTCTTTTTCTTAGCTTTGCCCGTCCAACTGTTTCAAGAGTAATTCAAGCTATCGAAGAAAATATTGAACTCACATCAGAAATAAAAAAATCGATCATAGTTGATACTTACCATTCTTTTTTTTGGAAAATCATTAAAACTCATGGATATCTTGTAGGTCTCCCCAGAAGACTATATCAATACTGTCGCCATCAATGGAAGCAGTTGCTTTGTCAACAATTCGGAATACAAATTTACCAATTGAAGAAAAAAAAATACTCATTAAAAAAGAGCAAATAAGATTAGCTATTGAAGATGGAAAAATTTGTTTCGACTTGTTTGCATATTTTTCAGAAAAGATATTATCGGGTTGTAATAAAATACGAAAAATTTTTTCTGGTGCTTTTCCTGTAATAATTCTTGATGAATTTCAAGATACTAATCTTGATCAATGGAAATTAGTAATACAATTAGGCAGGTATAGTAAATTGATCGCTTTAGCAGATCCTAAACAACGCATCTATGGTTTTTTAGGTGCCGATCCAGAAAGAATAAATAATTTCAGGCATATGTTTACTCCCACTGAATTTGACATTAGCGATGAAAATCATAGAAATAAAGATACTGAAATAGCAATGTTTGGTAATGATTTATTAACCGGTAATTTTAGGGCGGAATATAAAGGTATTAAAATAAAACCTTATCATCCAAATCAAAATCAAGCATATGCTTCACTTAAATATACAGTTTTGCATGCGATTAAAAGATTACATATGATAAATAAAGGTAATTGGTCGTTAGCTGTTTTGGTTCCGACAAAAAAAATGATGCATAATGTGTCCGAAGCACTCACCACCGGAAGTGAATCATTACCTTCTATTCATAATCATGCAATGATTGATATGGAAGGTGTAGTATTATCAGCCGAAATAATAGCATTTCTGATGCAGTCACACAGAAAGTTTTGAAAACAAGATTGAATTTATTGCATTGCTAAAAAATTTCTTTTCTGGCCGGGGAGGGACAGATCCTAACCAAATAGATATCTCTGAAGCTGAAAGAATAGGAAAAGCATTAGATAAATTAGTTGCTTGTAAAAATGCAAACAAAAATATTCCCAAGAATAGTATTCTTCTTCCAATATTGGATGTTTATGAAAAATGTGAAATAATAATTAAAACTGGAAATCCTGATAACGATTGGATGGAAATACGTAATGTTCTTGAACAAAGTACTTGTAATCGTTTGAAACAGGTAGCAGAAGAAGCAAAGTATATTAGGTTATTAAATAGAGGTATGCAACTAAGGGATTCTTTATCAAGTGATTGGCGAGAGAATGGTTCTTATCTTAATGCACTGAAAATTGTAAGACAGGCTTTTATTCGTGAACATTTTGCGACAACAATTAAACCAGAAACAGGTGTTGTAGTTATGAATATGCATAAAGCTAAAGGGAAACAATTTGATGAAGTTATCATTTTTGAAGGTTGGCCTCGTAGAAAAAATAGAGTTATAATAACAAATCCCGATAGAATAATACCCGGAAATAAAAAGGAGAATATAGGTATAAGTCAAAGATATAATTTACATGTAAGTGTTACACGTTCAAAACTTCAAACTACAATACTAACGCCTGAAAATGATCCTTGTGTTTTATTTTTATAAAAATTTAATTGTTCTTAAATAAAACTCAATAAAAGAATGGATTAGGTGAAATTAATTATGATTTTATGATAAGCTAAAAAAAAATAAATAATGTAAAGATATGATTAAGCTTTTTTGTAAAAACTTACCAAGAAATCTTTCGAATTTACTTTATAATGAATATTTCAGTTACGAGAAAGATTTAAAATTTTTATTAAATACATATCCTAAAAAATATTTCTGGACAATCAATATAAACTATGAATATTTTGAAATTTTTCTTTCATTAGCAATTTTCTACAGAAGAATAATAGTACACTTGGATTCAGCTGTTGATTTTTCTAGAAGATTTTTTCTTATTGATAATATCAAAGGAATAAGAATTCGGGGATATATACTTGATAAAAATGAAAGTATAAAGTTAGAAAAAGTTGTAAATCATTTTAGGTGGTTATGTCAACAATATAATATTAGTTATAATATTTTTGACTTTGATAATATGGAACAATTTTTAGCAAATTTTAAAAAGTATTATAAAAATGTTGAGAACGCCAATATTTAAAAGTCCTTTAAAGATTTAAATAAATTTAAAATTGAAATCGCTTTTTTCCTTAAGAAACATAAAACTACAATTAGTGCTCAGGGTAAACGTATTAATCAGTTTTTTGAAATGTCTTGTTATAATAATATTGTTAAATTTTATGAAAATAATGGATATAAAGCGTACCCTAAGAATCTAATTAACAATGAATTTAAATATAAGTTATCACCTACAGGGTATCCTATGAACTTTTCATATTTCGAAATTCAGAAAGAATACAACTACAAAATGAGTAAGAAAAAATTTAGCTTTGAAATTCATCATAATATTGCAGTTGCATCTGCATTAAATAAAAATTTGTATATAACCCCTGATATTTCGGTTATTTCTATTAATTCTATTAAGAAATTAAATAATCCTAACTATTTTTTCTCCGGCTCTAGAGGATATTATTATGTTCCGAATGAAAAATTACAGAGCTTTTGTGAAATTAAAAATTATAATCCTTTTCCTGAATTACTCTTTAGTTATATTGGTTTATTCCATGAACTAAAAAATGAAATCTTTAATAAGGAAACTTCTTTTCAAAATCCAAAACATATTGCGCCATCTTTATTGATATCTGGAGGAGGTAAGTATCATACTAATCTTATTAAAGAGGAACTTATGAAACGATATGATATCAATATTTTCTTTGGTCTTTTTTATTCAAAAAACCAAACATATTCAAGGAATAAGATGTCAACAATTAAAAAAATAGGCTCAATTTTATAGAATTACGCATTCAATTTACAATAATTTATTTCCCGATTAATAAAAATTTACACAAATACTTATATGCTAAAGAAATCTCTCTCCTCAATCAAAGTATAACTAAATCTATTGGGTAAAAAATTTAACAGAATAGCTGCATAATGCCATCAATTCATCAAAATCTTTCGGATCCTTAAAAACCTGACAGCCGGCTGAAAATTTATTTACATAATTTACAATCCTGTATTTACTAGCTCTATGATTATCTATTCCAAAATATCCCCACTCTGCAGTCCATTCCTTATAATCATATTTATCATCCCTATTACAATCTCTGTAGACTTTAACAGCATTACCTGATTGTACCAGCGCTTTATATTTTCCTTTATGCAATCCAATTTGCCAGCAGCCTAAATATTGTCCGGGAGCAAGAATAGCAGTCCCCTTATTATTTAGAGGAAACCTTAAATAATAAAGTCCCGGGTCTGTAGTAATTTCCCATATATAAGAATTTCTGTTGTTCATTTTCATCCTTATAAAAACAAAACTCGAAATCATTAAAAGTATTTGGAGTCATATCATTAGTTCTTATTCCTCCGATATTAAGATTAAAAGGAATCACTTTCCCATTCGGATCCTTTGATTCAAAAATTTTATACCCTTTTGCTTTATAAACTTTTAATATTTCCTCCAGTGTTGGTTTTTCCATTTTACCCTCCATTTTTCATCAGTTTTATCCGTTCTACACTTCTTAAAATGTTCAGTTAATGAAGTATCGTCTACGAGTTCCTAAACAAAGCTATCACGTTTTTCCGGCCTCAAATAAATCGCGTTAAAAAATTTTATGGAATGAAGCGCCTGCCTGCCGGCTAGGCAGGTTAAAAAGAAAAAGCTGTTTGAGTCCCGCCCCTTGTTTACATTCTGTGCGGGACGAGTTCTTTTTCTTTAGCGAAATGAAATAAAATTTTAGCGATTTATTTGCAGCCTTGAACTTTTGTTTCTTTTCTTTCAAGAGAAAAGAAAAGAGATTAATTTCGAAATTGTTTCCATTCTGCTATATGATTTCTTATTTAAAAAATATGTAGTTAATGATGTATCGTCTGCAATGTTCCTGAACAATGCTATCCAGGTTTTTCCGACCTCAAATAAATTGCGTTAAAAATTTTTGCGGAATGGAATGATTAGCAGAGAATACTGTTTGAGCCCGCTCATAGCTAAATAATCCAAGCGGGCGAGTTTATTCTCTGCCATGGAATGGAGCAAAAATTTAGCAATTTATTTGCAGTCTTGAACTTTTGGTTCTTTTCTTTCAAGAGAAAAGAAAAAAGAAATATTTTCGAAATTGTTCTCATTCAGCTACTTGTTGTTTTTTATTGTTTCAACAGAAATTTGAATAATTGTACTCTATTTCATTCTCTCAACTCTTAAAAACCCTACGAAATAGCGTAGGTTTTCGGCCAATTTTTCATCTCTGTACTTATCTTTTTCCATTACCCTAAGAATTCCCCTTACTTATGACTAAACCTGCCCTTAAAATCAATTTTCATTTTTCATCCATATACAAAAAAGATGTGCAGATTTCAGTGTATAACTAATAGCTGCACATCATTCCAGGATACAGAAAAGAATCTCTTTTCTTATTCATTATTCAAATCGATTTTCTTCCCATCCTGTCCTTTACCTGTGAAATACGAAATTATTACAATAGCTGAAGCTCCCACCCAGACATACCACTTAGCATCGGAGGGTATTTTCCCAAGAACAGTTGAAACTAAAGTTCCAACACCAACAATGGTAGCTACAATATTTGTAATAGTATCTTTCAAATTATTCATAACAATTTCCTTTCATTTATTGAGTTGAAATTCCATTTGTCCTTAAACAATATGTCGTTAATAAGTTCTCTACAATGTTCTTAAAACATGCTAGCCAGTTTTCCGGCCTCAAATAAATCGCGTTAAAAAATTTTATGGAATGAAGCGCCTGCCTGCCGGCTAGGCAGGTTAAACAGAAAAAGCTGTCCGAGTCCCGCTCAATGCTTTTTACATTCAGGCGGGACGAGTTCTTTTTCTGTAGCGGAATGAAATAAAATTTTAGCGATTTATTTGCAGCCTTGAACTTTTGGTTCTTTTCTTTCAAGAGAAAAGAACAAAAAATTATTAACGTAACCGTCTCCGTATAGTTATTTAACGTCCGGTCTCCGAATTTCACTTGATTCAATTCTTCCCTTCCCCTTCCTTCCACCATTCCAACCTCCATCCTATAATTGAATCAGGCACCTGGTAAAGTGAATCCTTTTTATAACTCAACTTCGGACCATCAAAAACTTCAAAATTAAAATGCAACCCGGTTGTATCACTTAGGTTGTCTGTTTTGAAAAACAAATTCAAATACTTTTCAATTGTCTCGGTAGGAAAAGTTCTTTCATCATAGGAGATTATTACTGAATCGCGATAGTTATTAAGAGTAGTATCTTTATAATGATAAACCAAAGAATCTTTTAAGTGGATTATTAAAGTATCGTGCGGTATTAAAACAATTGAGTCTTTAAGAATATACCTTGTTGAATCTATCCAATTAATTGAGTCAATTGGAATTGACACAAAAACCGTATCAGGTTTTGTTATTTTTAATTGAAGTATAATCATCATATAACGAATCATAAGAATTGGAAAGAGAATCTAAAGAAAATTTCAAACTCAATATTTTCATTCTTAAGCTTATTATTTTCTTCACCATGGAAAATATCAGATATACTATTGCAACCTGCTCCGCCAACACAAATTCCCATTAAGAGTATGAATACTAAATAATCATGTGTAAATAAATTTTTCATATTCCATTTTAATTGAATCTATTTTTGACTTTTGATTTCTATCTTGACATTATCTTCCTTTTATCTTTTTACTTTTATTTTTTATCTTGCCTACGTTTCCTTCTGTACACAATCGAATAAATAGTTGACTCGGACCGGAAATATTTTTTTGCTAAATACTCAATCTGCATCCATTGGTTTCATTTTTGTTCTGAGCATAATAAATTCTTTTTTTATCCTGATATTTCTTAATCTCGTATGATTGATTAACCCCTTCCGGTTTAACTGAATAAACGGACACTTATGAATAATATTTTCTAAAAGCTCATCACCTTCTGTCATCTAACCTCCGATTTTCTAATCTTCTGATTTCTGACCTCTGAATTTATCCGGTATAGAGTATCCAGTATCGTCTAGTATCCCACTCACTACTCAATACTCCCTCGACCTTATCCCCCATATTCCCAGCCTTTTTCTTCTTGCAGTTCTTCTAAGGTTTTGAAATATGTAATAATATTTCATTCCTTTGGGATAATAGAAAATTCTTGCAAGGCCGGCTTTCAATAGTTCAGCTTGAACAAATAATGAATCTTTGTCATTGATATCGGTTAACCATGCATACGCTAACAACCTTCCGAAAATGCCATATAATTCTCTATCGAATGTTAGCTTAATATTTTTTCCATCGATTAATCTTTTCAGGAAATTAGCCGCTGAATCTGCAAACAAAGTATCTTCAATACTTTTTTTATGTAGTTCCGGTGTATTAACACCAAGCAGCCTAACATGAGTAGAATCTGACAATACAAATGTATCCCCATCAATAACCCGAGCAACTTTAACTTTCACCTGGTAATAATAATGCTCTATAGGAATTGTGAAGGATTGTGCGGTTATAGCTTCGGAAGAAAAACATATAAAGACGATGAACAATAAATTCTTTTTCATAGAAATCCATCCCTTGGGGATAAGAATTTTTGTTTGCAAAATTAGTTTTTGGAACAGGTCATCGGAAGGACTTTTTATGACTAAATTATTTTGTTTCTTTCACTTAAATGCTATAGGAAAAAAATAAGGTAATGAGAAAACTTTTATTTTGTTTTAATTTTTTTTATACATTTGCAACATCTCTAATAAATTTTATTATCAAAATGCATATCGAGTTAACAGAAGAGAACGCCAATAAAATCCGGCAATTATCTAATGCTCTGGATTTACCTTCAGCCCGGATCGTTAATATTCTCCTAAGTGAATTAAATCATGAAATTATGGATGAGGAAATTGTAATGATTATGAAAAGAGAAAAGATTGAGATGTTAAGGAGCCATTTAAAAGTGATGAGGGAAGTTTCCTAACAACTTAATGACGACCAAAATGACTATTGAATGACCAATGATTAATTTCTTTTCTTCCATACTTCCCTATTCCATTTCTTTCTTGCCAAAATGACTGATAAGTTACTCCCTCCTCCCCTTATGTATTTATATTGCATCCCAACTCCGCTACAACCCCAAGGCAAAACCGAGTAAACACCTCTCTACCAAAATTCAAAATGCTAATGAAAAATTATTGAAATTCATTTAATCAAAAATGTCAGAATGGGTTCTTTCCCCTAGCTATTGCAGGATAAAAATTATAGAAGTAGATTTGGTAAACAAGGAGGGCCAATGTTTACAGATAATATCTCTACAATAATAGGGAGTGAGAATTACGTTATTGAAGTAGTGAATATGAATAAGGAAAGGAAAAGAATGGATATAATGTTGATTCCCAAAGAAGATTCAATGTATTGTCCGATCTGCGAACTGAAGACCAGATATGATAAATCCAGACGTAAGCGAGTAGTAAGAGACCTACCACTAGGAGAATACATTGAAGTCAGATTACATTATGAGACAATATATTATCAATGTCCAAGTTGCAAGAAGTTATATAAAAAAGAATTAGAGCTGGTAGAAAAAAATCAATTTGCAACAAAAAGATTCAAGATGTTTATAGGTAAAATGTCCAATATAATACCTCCTAAACAAGTATCGGAAGAATATAATTTAGATGATAATACAGTATACAGGTATGAAGATTACTTTCTAAAAAAAACCTCCCGCCGATAAAATATGATAATTTAACAAATATTGGAGTAGATGAGATATCATTTAAGAAAGGATATAAGTACATAACTATAATTTACAATCTCTCAGATGGTAAAGCAAAACCGATAGATTATAATCAAGGAAATACAAAGCAGTCACTAAAAGCTTTTTTCCAGAAACTAACAGAGGAACAGAAAGCATCAATAAAAACAGTAAATACGGATATGTCAAGAGCTTATATAGCTTCAATCAAAGAACAATTACCGAAAGCTGATATAATAATCGATAAATTTCATCTAGAGAGTCTACTTAATCAAGCAATAGATTCAATAAGAAAAACAATAATATCCGGAATGACAAGCAAGAGTAATAAATATATTATGGAGAAAAAGTATAAAGAAAACTTACAGATGAGCCAAAAGGAAATTGAAAAAAGACAGAAGCGAATAGGAGTATTAACTGAGAAAGAAAGGAGTAATACCAGATGGGTTTTATTGAAACATCCATCAAACCATAATGAAGATCAAGCGGGATTACTTGCTAAATTAGAAAAGTTAAATAGTCCACTTTATAAAGCATATTTATTAAAGGAACAGTTTTATGAAATTTACAAACCAGGTATAAATGTAGAGCAATCGGTTCAAACATTAAGAAACTGGATAGAAGAAGTAAAACAAACAAAACTTAGACCTTTAAGAGATTTTTGCAAAACTGTAGAAAATAATATTGATTATATATCAAACTACTTCAGATACGGCAGGACAAGTGGAACAATTGAAGGAGTCAATAATAAAATAAAAGTAATAAAAAGAATGGCATATGGTTACAAAGATCAACAATATTTCTTTAGAAAAATAAGGAGTAAATATTGTAATTTACCTCGCTTATATTTTTTGTTTGCATCATCATAGGGAAAGAGCCCAGAATGTCACACAGGTTTCTTCTCATTCAATCATTCAAACAAACATCCATTCCGGTATTCCACAAACCCACCATTCCATTTGAAACTTTCGATTCTACCAAGCTTTATACAAAAATATCTTTCCAGGATATTTATCCTATCTGTCTTAAAAAACATGCTGCTGATGAGGTATTGCCAACAATGTTCCTAAACAAAGCTATCCAGGTTTTTCTGACCTCAAATAAATCGCGCCTGTCTGCCGAAATAAAATGAAGGCAGATCAAAAATTTTTGCGGAATGGAATGATAAGCAGAGAATACTGTTTGAGCCCGCTCATGGCTAAATAAATCCAGGCGGGCGAGTTTATTCTCTGCCATGGAATGAAGCAAAAATTTAGCGATTTATTTGTAGTCTTGATTTTTTGGTACTTTTTTATCAAGAAAAAAGTACAAAGGAATATTCTTAGTGATTTATTGGGGCATAGTCGGGGTCATTAACCACCTCTATTTTTAATTTTGTAATTATCTAATCTTCTCAGAAAAAACTACAGTGACAATATTTTCTCTATTCCCTATTGTTGCACCCGAATGAACGTTCTGTAACCTTGCAGACATGCTGATGATGAGGTATTGCCAACAATGGTTCCTAAACAAAGCTATCAGGTTTTTCCGACCTCAAATAAATCGCGTAAAAATTTTTGCGGAATGGAATGATAAGCAGAGAATACTGTTTGAGCCCGCTCATGGCTAAATAAATCCAGGCGGGCGAGTTTATTCTCTGCCATGGAATGAAGCAAAAATTTAGCGATTTATTTGTAGTCTTGATTTTTTGGTACTTTTTTATCAAGAAAAAAGTACAAAGAAATATTCTTAGTGATTTATTGGAGCATAGTCGGGGTCATTAAACAACTCTATTTTTAATTTTGTAATTATCTAATCTTCTCAGAAAAAACTACAGTGACAATATCTTCCTCATTCCTTATTGTTGCAACCGAATGAACGTTCATTTTCTTTTTTATTCATTCATAAAATATAAGGAGCCTGACAATGGCTAGACTAAGCGGTTCAGTTTTAGGTAATCTTAGCGGTAAGCTGGGTAACCTTGCAGCTCGTACTAAAAATGGTGGGACTATCCTTTCTGCACGTCCCTCAAGCTTTAATGCTTCGCAAAATCCCACTGTTGTTGCAATAAGACAGAAATTTTCCGTTTCTGCTCAAGTTGCAAAAGTAGTTAATGGGATTGATGACCTCAATAAAATCTGGGACAAGGTCTGTCTGCCCGGTATATCGGTCTATAATACTGTTGTGCAGAAAAACTTCCCATATTCTGATGTTCAAAGACCTTCTGTACAGAATATAATCACCCCGGGTGGTTTTAATCTGGCAGTTACCTCTGCATTACTTGGTGCGGATAACATCACAATAAATTTACCTGCACTTAACGGTCAGGCAAATTTCTCTGCTGATGAAAAAGATCTTTCTATATCCATGCTTCTGATTGAATTTGACCCGGTTAATCCTGATGATAATTATTACAAAATAATTTCCTTCAGCCATACTGAAGCTAACTACAATCCCGCTAACGTGCTTCAATTTGTAGTTAACCTGGATCAATTTCAACAGAATGAATTGGCTCGCTACAATTCAAAGGATTTTTTGATTAGTGTAGCGACAAAGGATGCGAATGCTAAGATTATTCAATATTCAGCTACCAATGGTGTCGAATTATAAACTAAACCACCTTCTCCGGATTATTTCCGGAGAAGCTTTTTTCTCATTGCCCTTCAAGGTCACTTCCTAAGCCCTTGAAGGAATACTTTTCAGCCCATACAGTTTTTTATTATGAAACAGAAACAGTTACTAGATTTTTTTAAGGATAATAAAGGTAAGCTCAGCACAGCAAGATTGATACTTGTTGTAATGCTGTTATGGTTTATCAGTGACTGGTTGGCAGAAATAATTAAGAATGGAGTATATAATTTAACCTGGCAGAAGCTTACCCTTATTTGTTCAGGACTTGGGTTAAAATCCATTCAAAAATTCAAAGAGACTTAAAAATGAATAATTTCAAATGGTTAATAATTTCAGCCGTAATATTTGTAGTTACAATTTCACTTTTTTATTTCTTCCACAAAGATGAATCAATTATTTCGCAAAAGGTAGAATACAAAAAAGGAATTGAAACAATTGATTATAAAACAGGAAAAGACAGCTTAGTAATTAACCTTCAACGATATCATAAAAAAGCTTCCATAAATAAAAACAAAAGTGAAAATACATTTACCTGTAAAGATTCTACTAAGGATTATGATATCACTTTTAATATCAAACCAACTGAGAATCCTGACAGTATCGACTATGAATATTTCCTGAACATTAAATCGAAAGAATTAACTCGAATTGATACTTTGTTCAAATTCAGGACCGATACTTTAACAATTGAAAAGACTAAAATAAAATTTCAGAAAAATCCCTTTTACAATACATTCTGGTTTGGAGCTGCAGTAACGAGCTTCACAATTCTTTTAATTTCTCTTTTACTAAAATAGAGTAACAACCATGAGTCAAGAAGAAAAAGTAAAATACACAATCGATATCGTAAAATTTGTCGTCTATTTGATTACTTTGATTATAGGTATAGTAGTAGCATACAATTCCTTAGATAAAAGACTATCAATAATCGAAACTCAAATGCAGTATAAAGTTGACGTTAGTATTTTATTAGAAAAGCTTGACATGGTTAAAGTGGAAATCAATAATAAGATTGAGACCGAAATCCGGAAAATCACACGCCAGCATAAATAAAATCTACAGGGATATTTAAGAAGTTTATATATTCACTACAACTTATATTACAATATTAACTAGTAAATATTTTAAACTTTTAATAAATTATTTTAATTCCATAATACAGTAATGTAATTATACTGGTCAAAAAAAATTACCCTCTTTTTTGAAATGAACTAAATTCATTCTTTTCTTATGATTAACAAAAATTTAATATAGAAACCTATTGACAATATCTTCTTATTTATTTACGATTGTAATGAACCAATTGGAGAGTAGGTTAGTTAATAATTTCCATCATTAAAAATTCAGGGAGAATTAAAAAGTAATAATTTTAATCTAACCAAAGATAGAAATTTTATTTTGGGGCAATTATGAAACCTCCACTTAATTTCCTGCAAACTCATCTTTTTCCATTCCACATTTTATCTCTCCATCACTTTACATTCTTTGCAGGAAAAGTTAGGCCGGTTATATTAAAGCTGGCATAAAATAATTTGTTAAAGTATTTTAAAATTATGAAAATTAATTTACTGCAATAAATATAAACTTTAAATCATGCGATAGTCATTGGTAATGATGCATAGGAAATAATTCTAATGGGATAATAATAAATCATAAGTAGATTTAGTTAAATAAAATCCGTTTTAGCAACATTTTAGGAAGCAACAAAATGAAAACTTTTTACATATCCTATTTAATTCTTCTTTATTCTCAATTTATTTTTCCTCAGGGCTATTATCCATTGGGACTTGGTAATAGATGGGAATATAGAGAATCGTTACGATGATAGTTATCAATATACTGTACAAGTTTTAGGGGATACTGTGATGGCCAATGGTTTATCTTATGTTTTTTTATGTGGAAAGAGGGATACAATTACTGTCTATACTCGATATTTCAGACAATTTGGTCCAAAGGTATATAAATACTCGACTTTTGAAAATAAAGAATTTCTATGGGGTGATTTTTCAAAAAAACCCGGGGATACTGTATCAGTGAATTATTATAAAAATGAAGGTGACACATCAATTGTAACAGTAGCTTATATGCAGGTTGGAAAAATTTTTGGAAATGATAGAAAACAATGGAGATTTTATGAAAAATATTTAGGCTCATATTTAGATAAACTAATAGAAGTAACTGATAGTATTGGAATAACATATGAACAGTATACTGAGGCTGATTTTTTCAACTACCTATCAGGTACCGTAATAAATGGTGTTAAGTATGGAAATATTACTAACGTAAGAAATAATAAAACACATGAGCTAACTGATTTTATATTGTACCAGAATTATCCAAATCCCTTTAACGGTTCTACAATTATAACTATGTATTTACCAAAAGAAGAAAATATAACGGTAAAAATTTTTGATATTCTAGGTAGGGAAGTAAAAAAACTTTTTTATGGTAAAGCACAGAAAGGGAAGTTAACAGTTTTGTGGAATGGTAAAAACAACACAGGATTTGATGTTGGAAGCGGAATTTATTTTTATCGCATTGAAATGCATCAAAACATTCGCATAGGGAAAATGATTCTTATGCGATAAATAATCAATCTATAAAATTAACAAATATAAATAAGGGAGGTTGTTATGTGCAGAAAAGTTTTTTTTACAGTATGTTTCGTTTTATCTTTTTTCAGTTTAACCATACAAGCTTCTTCGGGTCCGGAAGTATGTGCGACAAGAAGTCCTGGTAATAATACCCAATACGTTAACACTACATTAACATTAAAAATTCTCCTTGTAGAATTTCCGGATGTTAGTCATCGAACAAATCCTTCACCATATACCAGTACTGATTTCGAAAATTTGTTGGTTAATGGAGGAGTTTATGTTTCTCCACACATGTATAGCCCTGATGGTGACGCTGTATATGGAAGCCTTCGGGATTACTACGCAAAAATGTCAAATGGTAATTTATCTATCACAGGTCATGTCATAAATGATAAGTTAGGCAATATACCAACCTGGATACAAATGACACATAATAAATCTTATTACTATAATCAAACCGGGACTACTTTTTTAGATGATGCCGTAGATAGAGCACAAACTTTGGGTTTAGATGTTTCAACATCCGCAACTGTTAAACTTGTGATCATTTATGCAGGAAACACTTACTTGCTTCAGCCAAGTGGTGATTACAGTTCATTAAATCCGATGCAATCCGGTTATGTTTATATAATGAGTGAACGCCAAGGAAAGCCTTATAATCAAGAAAATTCAACCGACAAATTTTCAAGAATCGGTTATCATTGCCATGAATTTGGTCATATTGTAGGTATTAGTCATAGTACCGCATCAAGAGCAGATGTAATGGAAGCCGGGTATAGAAACGGACCGGATAATGACGGTGCTGCACCCGCTCCAATTAATCCAATTGCAAGAATGGTAAAAGGATGGTTACCGGATCTAACGGTTATATCAGGAAGAAGCCAAACAGATGCATATTATTCTCTTACATCGCCCCAAGTGTTTAGAATTAACAGTAACACTTCAGGTTATTATTTCCTTATTGAGAACCGGCGTTTCGATCAAAATATGGTGATTGGTTCTACAAGTTGCCCTGATTATAATAATTCTGCCTTTATTCCAATATCATGGTCTCAAAATTCACCAAACGTAATCTTTCAACATGGAATTTTAGTTTGGCGTGTCAAAAGCGGTGGTCCAAATGATTATAATGATAATGGATTGATCTATGCCAGTGGTATCTATGGTGCATCATATCCAGATGGTATCCCTTCAGAGACAGATGCAGGAGATTTTTTCCAGGTACAAAAGGAGTAAAACTTTTAGCACCCTGGACTGACAGCCGGGATCCTTTTACATCAGGTAAACCATACAATATATTTGTTCCTAATTCAAAACCTGGAAGTAACGTTGGAATGGAAGTATTAAATGAATATAATGATCATTTTAAACTAGATTTGTTCTCTTCGATATCTACCTTACCACCCGTCATAGCAACCAATTATACCATTCCGTCTAACTCGGTGTTTTATTCTCCGTCAAATGTTACTGTAAATGCGGGAGTCACACTAAATATCCAGGAAGGTGCAAAAATATATTTTACAAACGGTTCCTCATTAATTGTCAACGGAACTCTGATTGCAAATGGTACTTCAACAAACCATATTACTTTTGATTTTACATCACCGGCAAACCAGACGGGAATAACCTTTACATATTATGCCGGTTCTTTGCAATATTGCGATATAAAGAATTCTATGGATGGCATATGGGGCAATGGAGCTTTACCCAGCACACTTTCTCATTGTACTTTTATTAATAATACTAAAGGTCTTTATGCCAGTAATGTTAGCAGTGTCCGAACTATATCGTATTGTACTTTTCAGAACAATTCATCTTACGGAATTAGTTTATATCATTCTTCTCCATGGATTTCTGATTGTACAATTACCGGTAATCATGGAGATGGAATTAATTGTAATTATTATTCCAGCCCATATATCTGGAATTGTACAATAATCGGTAATACAAATGATGGGATATATTGCAATTCATATAGTTCTGCAAAATTTGCAAATCCAACAATCGGAGTTGTCGATTATGGCTACAATACAGTAACCAATAATAATTCCATAGGAGTATATGCATCTAATCATAGTAATGTGTTTTTAGGCACCTATCAAGGAGGAGACAACAGTATTCATAATAATGGAAGTTACGAAGTTAGTGCAGAGTATTCCAGCGTTATTCCTGCTCAATATAATTACTGGGCAAGATCGGCACCAAACTATTACGATTGGAGTGATTTTTCAACATTTGTAGGTAGTTCAATTGATCCAACACATGCCTTGGCTTCCAGCCTAACCGGCTTAAAGCCGCTTGCCTCAAATATGCAGGTTTCCTCTGAAGGAGATTCACAGAACGCTGAGGATATTTCTTACCTTGATTCTGAACTATTAATAGCCGCTAATGATTTGGTATTGCGCAATTATGATAAGGCAATTTTAGAGTATATGCAAAGGTTAAATAAAGAAACAAACAAGGAGAAAATAGAATATGTTCTAACCCAATTGGCTGAATGCTACCGCAGTGCTTGTAAAGATGGATTTATTGATTTTCTAAATCAAAATGTTAGGAAGAATTTACCACAGAGCGATGATCTGTATTGGCTTACTCTGGATCTGGAAAATGGCTCTTTGATGAAACAGAAAAAATATTCCAAAGTTTTGGATAACTTAAATTTAATTAAAAGCCTTGTAAGTAATGATAAGGATGCATATAAACTGGTGCTCTTTAAATTAGGATGTTTCTATTATAATGTTATGAATGATATTTCGAATACAAAAAAAAATTTATTTGAACTTGAATTAAAATACCCCAATGATGAATTAATTGCTGAAACAAAATTAATGCTGGGTATAAATGATATTAATCGACTTTCCAAAGGAGCATTTGGTAAAAATAATTTTGCCGAAAAGGAATTAGAAAAACCTGCTTCTTATTCTTTAGAACAAAATTATCCTAATCCATTCAATCCTTCAACTGTCATAATCTATGATCTTCCAAGTGCTGGTTTTGTAATATTGAAGGTTTATGACATTGTTGGGAAAGAAATAGCTACACTTGTAAACGAAAATAAACAAGCAGGTGCATACAATGTATCTTTTAATGCTTCTAATCTTGCAAGTGGAATTTACTTCTATCACTTAAGAGCCGGTAATTTCATTTCAATAAAGAAGATGCTTTTAATCAAATAAATTTCATAAGTGGGATGGGACTTTTCGAGGTCCCATCCTTTATGTTCCATTTCTTTTTGAAAAACTTGATATGGTAAAAGTAGAAATCAATAACAAGATTGAAGCCGAAATCCGGAAAACTACTCCTCAAAATAGATAGTTACATCTACTTAATATTCTGTCAAAAAATAATTGCTTGCCTAAAGCACGCTCCCATTCCTCACCCAAATATTTTTTTCAGCTTGTCATTAAAACAAAAAATATAACACACCGGCCACCATTGAAAAAGACTTCCTTATTTTTGCAGCTTCTATATCTGTTCCGGTCAAAAATAAGTAAGACTTTTTTCTATACGTACATTTTCATAAATCATTGCATTTGTAATTCTATCAAAAATTACTTGTTCGGTCTGACAGCCTATACGTTTAACTCATTCCCATGCTGTCAGCCCTTCACAAATAATTTTTTCTACTTCTCAGTAAATCTTAAATGATTTGCCATTCCGCCTTGCAAAAAAACCTTGCTTAATTTTTTATAAGTTGGATTATTGGTTAAGCAAGGCTTTTTAGGAACACCTTCCAAAACCCTTCAAAACGATTAAGATTAGATGAATATTTTTTTGGCTGCTCCTTAGTGATAGTTTAACGAAATTTATTTCTAAATATCCCATCTTTTCACAACCCCATTTTCAGCTAATCATACAATGTTAATCCTGTCAAAAAATAATTGCTCGCTCAAACTAGTATTATCTCGCTCGCAAATATTTTTCTCATATTTTCAATAAATCAGGAAATTAATTGCGTAAACACCAGGTAAAAAA
>CAWAJW010000014.1:0-199315 GCA_963782475.1 uncultured Bacteroidota bacterium | reverse complement strand
TGCTTAAGATACCTGCACCATATAACATCCAGACCAAAGCCGTCCCGATGAGTTTCGGATCAGCATAGGAAAAATTCGGAAATGCTTTCGGAAGCCAGATAATGCCTATTATTATTGCAACAGAGAGGAGAACAAAACCAATTACCGCAGAATAAAAACTTAATGTTTCGAGGACTTCAAGGTTAGGAAGACGGTTAAAAATTAATCCGAACTTGTTTAATTTTATTTCTTTATAAAGTATTAAATATAATAAACCATAAACAGCTGAAATAGAAATTCCGGCATATCCTAGTAAAGCACTAAAAACGTGGAAACCCAGCAGGTGATTCCTTAAAACCTCTTTGACTTCAACAACATCCTGGATGAAAAATGTTGATATAACCTGGAATAAGATCGATATTATTATTATGAAAGGTCCTGTTCCCCGGATATCGGTGACTAATTCTAAAATGAAATAGGCAAAGCTTACGGAAAAAGCCAAAACGGTAAATATTTCAAAAACATTTGTTATAGGGGGATGATCAAAATAAATGGTCCTTAATATTAAATAAATTGCATGTGCCAGCAGAGTTAGAAAGAGAAAAAGTCTTTTTGAATGAATAAATCTTTTCCCTCCTTTTGTAAAATCGTATGAATAAATACTAAAAGTAATTATATAAAGGAAAGGGAGCAGAATATTAAGTGAATCTATAAATGATTTCATTTTTCATAAATTATTGACTAA
The DNA here is from genome assembly GCA_963782475.1 of uncultured Bacteroidota bacterium. Taxonomy (GTDB): domain Bacteria; phylum Bacteroidota; class Ignavibacteria; order Ignavibacteriales; family Ignavibacteriaceae; genus CAVQBP01. The sequence continues at coordinate 198,591 of CAWAJW010000014.1, read as the reverse complement.
TGGTAGCAAAATTATGGAAAACAGTAATAAAGAACAATGTAAATTTGAACCAGTTAGTCAGAGATTAATAATTACGGTATTAAAATAATTTTTGTTATTTATTCGAAAGTATCTGTTGCCTCTGTGGTAATACAGGGAGTGTGTTTAAGAAAAACATCGTAGATGTTTAATTTTTGTAGAAATTAAAATGAAAGATTCAAAGGATATTTTCGTAGATGATCCATAAGAAATATTTTTATGTTTGCACATTATTTAATATTTAAAGATTACCGGAAAAATAATTATCCTCTGTTGCCTCTGCGTTTTCTCTGTTTCCTCTTTGGTAATATAGGGATGTGTTTAGGAAACATATCGTAGAGAGATGATCTTATTGAATTATTTTATTCGATTGTTAAAATGACATACAATTTGAGAGAGACCGGTCGACGGCCGCCAGATAGCCTTCAGATAACCGCCAGATAACCGGCTGTAGACCGGGTAAGATCGAGATAGAAATCTTTGCATTATTGCACGATTTCAAAAGAAAACGGATTGTACCCAATATTTCATAAAATTTAAATTTGACATCTTGGGCTCTTTCCCTATGATGATGCAAACAAAAAATATAAGCGAGGTAAATTACAATATTTACTCCTTATTTTTCTAAAGAAATATTGTTGATCTTTGTAACCATATGCCATTCTTTTTATTACTTTTATTTTATTATTGACTCCTTCAATTGTTCCACTTGTCCTGCCGTATCTGAAGTAGTTTGATATATAATCAATATTATTTTCTACAGTTTTGCAAAAATCTCTTAAAGGTCTAAGTTTTGTTTGTTTTACTTCTTCTATCCAGTTTCTTAATGTTTGAACCGATCGCTCTACATTTATACCTGGTTTGTAAATTTCATAAAACTGTTCCTTTAATAAATATGCTTTATAAAGTGGACTATTTAACTTTTCTAATTTAGCAAGTAATCCCGCTTGATCTTCATTATGGTTTGATGGATGTTTCAATAAAACCCATCTGGTATTACTCCTTTCTTTCTCAGTTAATACTCCTATTCGCTTCTGTCTTTTTTCAATTTCCTTTTGGCTCATCTGTAAGTTTTCTTTATACTTTTTCTCCATAATATATTTATTACTCTTGCTTGTCATTCCGGATATTATTGTTTTTCTTATTGAATCTATTGCTTGATTAAGTAGACTCTCTAGATGAAATTTATCGATTATTATATCAGCTTTCGGTAATTGTTCTTTGATTGAAGCTATATAAGCTCTTGACATATCCGTATTTACTGTTTTTATTGATGCTTTCTGTTCCTCTGTTAGTTTCTGGAAAAAAGCTTTTAGTGACTGCTTTGTATTTCCTTGATTATAATCTATCGGTTTTGCTTTACCATCTGAGAGATCGTAAATTATAGTTATGTACTTATATCCTTTCTTAAATGATATCTCATCTACTCCAATATTTGTTAAATTATCATATTTTATCGGCGGGAGGTTTTTTTTAGAAAGTAATCTTCATACCTGTATACTGTATTATCATCTAAATTATATTCTTCCGATACTTGTTTAGGAGGTATTATATTGGACATTTTACCTATAAACATCTTGAATCTTTTTGTTGCAAATTGATTTTTTTCTACCAGCTCTAATTCTTTTTTATATAACTTCTTGCAACTTGGACATTGATAATATATTGTCTCATAATGTAATCTGACTTCAATGTATTCTCCTAGTGGTAGGTCTCTTACTACTCGCTTACGTCTGGATTTATCATATCTGGTCTTCAGTTCGCAGATCGGACAATACATTGAATCTTCTTTGGGAATCAACATTATATCCATTCTTTTCCTTTCCTTATTCAGATCCACTACTTCAATAACGTAATTCTCACTCCCTATTATTGTAGAGATATTATCTGTAAACATTGGCCCTCCTTGTTTACCAAATCTACTTCTATAATTTTTATCCTGCAATAGCTAGGGGAAAGAACCCATCTTGGCAAAGATCAAAAACGTGTATTCTATACCTGGATTGATTACTTATGATAGAATTAATCCCTATTTTAAAGAGTGAATATAACGGATTATGCCGGGCACTTTGAGCCGGCAGGCAAAGAAGCCCAATTATTTTTTCTGAACAAATGTCCAACAGAAGAATCCTATTTACAAATTTATTTTCGCTAAGCGGAATACAGGCGGTAAATTACATTATCCCCGTTTTAGTCATTCCTTATGTAGTTAGAATAATAGGACCGGATTATTACGGTCTTGTAAATTTTGCGCAGGCATTTGTACTCTATTTTGTGCTGATTGTTAATTACGGGTTTGATTTCAGTGCAACAAGGGAAATCTCTGTAAATAGGGAGAACAAAGAAAAATTATCAGTTATTTTTTCTTCTGTAATGCTGGCTAAAGCCGCACTGTTTCTTATTTCACTAATGATCTTCCTCCCTTTAATAATCTTAGTTCCCAAATTTAACCATGATATTGAATTATTTATTTTTGCATACCTGATGATTATTGGAAATATTTTTCTTCCAATATGGCTGTTCCAGGGACTTGAGAAATTAGCACGTTTATCTGTTTTTAACTTAATTATAAAAACAGTTTATGCGGTGTCTATCTTTTTTTTTATAAAAGAAAAAGAAGATTTTTTGCTAATTCCTTTAATACTATCAGTATCGCAGGTGGCGGTAGGCGCCGCGGCTTTTCTTTATTCAATAAAAGTATTTAATATTTCTCTCCTGTTTCCGGGAATTGAAGAAATAAAAAGGACCCTTAAAGATGGCTGGAACTTATTCCTATCGGCGGTTTCAATTAATTTATATACAACCAGCAATATTGTTATACTCGGTTTGTTCAGCACAAATTTAAGTGTCGGCTATTTTTCTGCGTCAAATAAAATTATAAGCGTTGTTCAGGCGCTGCTGCTGGGACCGATGAACCAGGCTTTCTTTCCAAGAATAAGCAGTATTATTAATCATTCAAGAAGCGAGGGGATCGCTTTCTTAAAAAAGCTTACGTTTGCCGCAGGAGTAATATTGTTAATAACTTCCGTTTCAATTTTTATATTTTCTGATTTAATTATAAGAATAATTTTCGGAAGTAAGTTTACTGATGCTGCAGTCTGTTTAAGGATAATGGCGTTTTTGCCTTTTATCATCGGATTGAGCAATGTATTTGGTGTACAGGGAATGCTTAATTTAAAAATGGATAAGCAGTTTTTATTGTTAACGTTTATAGGTGCTTTAATAAGTATAGTTTTAAATTTGATACTTGTCCCTGTCTATTACGAAAACGGTACGGCAGTCTCCTGGCTGATAACGGAAATTTTTATAACGGTTTCATTCTTTGTTGTTTTATTAAAAAAGAGGATAAACCTTTTTGATTGGAAATACTTTAAGACTTATTTGTCGGGATTAAAATTAAAATAAGTTTATAAATCCTCGAATTGAGGTAAATATTTTATTATAAGGCTGTCCAAAAAATAATTATTTTCCAGGAAATAGAACACAGATGACACTGATTTAAACTGATTTACACTGATTTTTAATTGCTCCATTATTGTAGATAAAATAAGGGAAGATCTTCGTAGAAGATCTATAAAATCTATTAAAATTGATTCTGATAAATTAATCTTTGTTTATAAATCCTCTACGAGGATTAAATGTATGGGTTTTTGGTTTTTGTTACAATAATAGAACCTCTACGAGGTTCCGGAAATAATTTGAGTATATATAAGCATTTAATTGAGGCAAATATTTTATTATGATAAAACATCGTAGATGTTTAATTATTGTAGATAAAATAAAAGATAATAAAAGAAGATCTTCGTAGAAGATCTATAAAATCTATTAAAATTGATTCCGATAAATTAATCTTTGTTTATAAATCCTCTACGAGGATTAAATGTATGGGTTTTTTGGTTTTTGTTACAATAATAGAACCTCTACGAGGTTCCGGAAATAATTTGAGTATATATAAGCATTTAATGAGATAAATATTTTATAGTGATAAAACATCGTAGATGTTTAATTTTTGTAGAAATTAAAATGAAAGATTCAAAGGAGAACTTTGTATAAGATCCATAAGAAATATTTTTTTGTTTGCACATTATTTAATATTTAGAGATTGCCGGAAGAATAAATCATCCTCTGTTGCCTCTGCGTTTTCTCTGTTTCCTCTGTGGTAATATAGGGATGTGTTTAAGAAAAACATCGTAGATGTTTAATTTTTGTAGAAATTAAAATGAAAGATTCAAAGGAGATCTTCGTAGAAGATCTATAAAATCTATTAAAATTGATTCCGATAAATTAATCTTTGATTATAAATCCTCTACGAGGATTAAATGTATGGGTTTTTGGTTTTTGTTACAATAATAGAACCTCTACGAGGTTCCGGAAATAATTTGAGTTTATATAAACATTTAATTGAGATAAATATTTTATTGTGATAAAACATCGTAGATGTTAAATTTTTGTAGAAATGAAAAACAAAAGATTTAAGGGAAGATCTTCGTAGAAGATCAATAAAATCTATTAAAATTGATTCCGATAAATTAATCTTTGTTTATAAATCCTCTACGAGGATTAAATGTATGGGGTTTTTGGTTTTTGTTACAATAATAGAACCTACGAGGTTCCGTAAATAATTTGAGTATATATAAGTATTTAATTGAGATAAATATTTTATTGTGATAAAACATCGTAGATGTTTAATTTTTGTAGAAATGAAAACAAAAGATTTAAGGGATGATCTTCGTAGAAGATCAATAAGAAATTTTGTTTGCACATTATTTAATATTTAGAGATTGCTGGAAGAATAAATCATCCTCTGTTGCCTCTGCGTTTTCTCTGTTACCTCTGTGGTAATACTAGGCTGTGTTTAGGAAACACATCGTAGATGTTTAATTATTGTAGATAAAATAAAAGAAGATCTTCTGTTCATTTTTAATTTTTAATTGATAATTTTAAAGCCGAAGACAGAACAAATTTTACACTATGTATGATTATTTAATTGTCGGGGCGGGTTTCGCCGGTTCCGTATTTGCGGAAAGAATCGCAGGTGAGCTGAATAAAAAGGTGCTCATAGTTGACAAGCGGAGCCATATAGCAGGCAATGCTTTTGATTTTTACAATGAAGATCAAATATTGATGCATAAATACGGGCCGCACTGGTTTCACACAAACAATAAAAAGGTTTTTGATTATTTATCTCAATTCACTGAATGGCGCTTTCACGAGCACAGGGTAAAGTCAAGCATTAATGGTAAACTCTATCCTTTCCCTATAAACCGGGATACATTAAATATGCTTTACAGCCTGAATTTGAAAACTGATGATGAAGCTGAGGCTTATTACAAAACCGTAAGAATAAATTTTAAAAACATAAGAAACTCGGAAGACATGGTTTTGAACCTTGTGGGTGAAGATTTATTTAATAAATTTTACAAAGGTTATACGATAAAGCAATGGGGAATTGAAGCCAGAAACCTTGCACCGAGTGTTACAGCAAGGATCCCGGTAAGGAGAAACAGGGACGATCGTTATTTCACCGATACTTACCAGGGAATCCCGGCGAACGGGTATACTGAAATGTTTAACAGAATGCTCGGCAATAAAAATATAACTCTATTGTTAAATACTGATTATAAAGAGATAATTGATTCGGTAAAATTTAATAAAATGATATACACCGGTCCGATCGATGAATTTTTCGGATTTATGTTCGGCAGACTCCCTTACCGTTCTCTAAGATTTGAGCATGAGACACTTGAAAGGGAATTTTACCAGGAATGCCAGCAGGTTAATTTCTCTAATGATTTTGATTTTACAAGAATAGTAGAATGGAAGCATGCAACCGGTCAGAGGCATCCCAAAACTACAATTACAAAAGAGTATGCATTGCAGGCAGAAGAGGGGATGGACAAATATTACCCAATCCCGCGTGATGAAAATATGGAACTTTACAGCAAATACCGGGAAGAGGGGGATAAATTAGAGTCTGTTATTTTTTGCGGAAGACTCGCAGAATACAAGTATTATAATATGGACCAGGTAACAGCAAGAGCGCTAAGTGTTTTTGAGAAAAACCTTATATAATCTTTATTTCAAAATTGGATAAAAATTTAACTTTTAAGACTATCCATGGAATTAAGTGGAACTATTTTTCCACTTTTCTAACTACAATAATGCAAGTTGGATACACTGCCACCATGGCACGACTGCTGGAACCGGCAGCATTTGGTCTGGTTGCTATGGCCGGTGTTGTACTGAGGTTTGGAAGTTATTTTGCCCAGATGGGGATTGAGCGTGCGGTTATTCAAAAAAAAGAGATAACCGAAGAAGATATACGTTCAAGCTTTACATTATCATTATTACTTGGAATATTTTTTTTCGCAGTGGTCTGGTTTCTTGCTCCTCTTGCTGTTTATTTATTTAACAATGAAAAGGTAGTCCTTGTAATTAAAATAATGGCGATATCTTTTTTAATTACCGGATTCTTAACAACTTCAATAGCTCTTCTAAAAAGGGATCTAAATTTCCGGGTAATTGCAATTATTGAAATAGTTTCGTATGCAATCGGATATTTAGGAGTCGGTATTGTTATGGCTATTTTGGATTATGGAGTCTGGAGCCTGGTTTTTGCAGCACTTGTTCAGGGTTTATTAAGTTCGATTATGGCATATGCATTTATTAAACATAATATAAAGTTCATATTTAAGTTGAGACAATATAAACCTATTTTCTCCTTTGGAAGCAAGGTAACCATAATAAGTATTTTTGAATTCTTTGGAGGAAGTCTTGATACACTACTGATAGGACGCCTTCTAGGAGCTTCACTTTTGGGTATTTATAACAGGGCTTTCACGATTGTTAATCTACCTTTATACAATCTTTATACAAGCATAACAAAAGTATTATTCCCTTCATTCAGCAAAATTCAAAGTGACAGAGCCAAGTTAAAAGAAGCTTTCCTCTCTTCATTTACTGTCAGTTCTTTTTTTTTAATTCCGCTTTGTGTCTGGTTTTCAGTTTCTGCAAAAGAGATAGTTTTAGTTATTCTCGGTGATAAGTGGAAAGAAGCCATTGATGTATTAAGAATTTTAGCTTTGGTAGTTCCATTCTATCTAATGAATAGTTTTATGGGAACTTTATTTGAAGCTGTAGCTTATTTAAAAGTAAAGTTAATATTCCAAATAAGCTTTGTAATTTTACTCAGCATAGTATTAATTATTGCAGTCCCTCATGGGTTGGTCTATACAGCAGCAGGATTATTAGGTTCAGCTATTATTTATCATTTGGGATATCTTTTATTAACAAAATTTTTAATCTTTCTTAATTTAAAAGAAATAATTTCAGCTTATTATCCATCAATCATAGCCACTTTTATTACATGTGTTTCTATTTTTATGATACACTATATTTTAATTCAGTCAAATTCAAGTTTGATAATAAGGTTTATAGCACAGCTATTATTTTATATACCGACTATTCTATTATTATTAAGATTATCCTTTACCAAAAGAATTAAAAAAATCTTAAGTGATAGAGTATTTAAAAACATTGAGAGCAAAATTATTCAGAATATTGGGAAAAGGTTAGGTTTTGTTTAACTAAAACATATATTATTTAAATGATTATTAATGATTGATGAAGCTCCTAGTTTTATTGAATGAAAATCCTGCTGGTGCACATGATGATGTGCATAGAGCAATAAAAAATTGCAAAGAAAAAGGGATAATAACTGATAATTATATATATCCGTTTTTAACAAAACTTGCAGAGGGGGAAAAGGAGAAGGATGTTTTAAAAGAAATTGTTGAGATTTCAAAAAATTACCAGCCTGATTTGATACTATGGATGCATACGGATAGGTTCAAAGTAAATCAGGATGCAATTAATGAATTGAAAAGTTTAAAAAGCAAACCTGTAATGGGATATTGGGATGGTGATATTTATCCTGAACTTTTTATACCAGTGCCAAAAGCAGTACTTGAATTATCTTCTGCGTGTGATGTTGTCTTTGTGCAAGGATTTGGAGAGATGTCAAAAAAGATGCAAGCCAAGGGATGCAATGATATTAGGTTGGTACCCGCGTTTGCTGATGAAAAAAGATTTTATCCAATTAAAACCAATCAAAAGGAATATGATATTGTGATGATTGGGAACTATACTTTAAGTAGAAATCCGTTTAGAATAACTCTACCAGGGACCCAATTTAGAAAGGTAATAGTAAAAACTTTATCAGAAAAATACGAGGCTAAATTTGCAGTATATGGAAATAATTGGAGCGGAAGTAGTGCGAAAGGTGTAATTCCATATCTTGACCAACATAATATATATTCAAAAAGTAAAATAACAATCTCAATTAATAATGATAATGCTAAATATTATTTTTCGGATCGTTTACCGATTGCTATGCTTTCGGGAATTCCAGTGGTTCAAAGTTATGAAGAAGGCTTTGATAAACTTTTCTATGGTTGTGGAGAGATTAGATTTTATAAATCTTTACAAGAGGCATTAGAACAGTGTGAAGCATTACTAAAAAAAAGTGATGATGAATTAAATGAAATTGGTAAGAAACTACTTGAATATGCTCTAAAAAATTTTTCAGTAAAATTAGCATTTCATTATATGATAAATGTACTTATAGAAAAATATTCATTGAAAAATATAAGTAATTCTCATATTTACATTAAGAATCCCTGGCTAGAAGATAGAAGCAAATAATTATGAAAATTGGAATCGCTGGACCTATGACATTAGAATTAATCAACTTTAAGGAAAAGGTAGAAAAAATACCCTATGGCATTCCATTTCCAATGATATCAATGCTTATAAATGGCCTTTTAAAGGAAGGTCATCAAATCGTAGCTTTTAGTTCATCACCAGGTATTACTGAGAGTTTTATTAAAGAGACTGAAAATTTAGTACTATGCGTTGTACCGCAGAGAGCTCATGCGGCAAGATATGCATATAATTCGGAAAGGAAAGAATTAAACAAACTAATGCAAAAATATAAGTGTGATATTATTAATGCTTTATGGTCTTATGAATTTGCATTAGCTGCCTTAAGTACAAATATTCCAACTGTTGTATCTTTACACGATCATGCTTTTTCAATCTTAAAATTAATGACGATATCAAAAAATAGTTTAGCTACCAAATTACATTGGTTTATCAGATTTTTAATAAATCAGTTTGTTATAAAGCAAGCTAAATATCTGAGTGTAAATTCAGAATATTTATATAATTTGCTGCCAAAAAAATATAAAGAAAAGACCAGGATTATTAATCACTTTTATTCAAATGATTTAAAATCGGATTTCGTTCCTATTGAGAAGAAAAAAAATATAATATTATCAATAAGCGATGGTTTTGGAAAAAGAAAAAATATTGATACGGCTCTAAAAGCTTTTAAAATTGTACATGAAAAAATTCCGACACTAGAATATTCTCTTATCGGAAAGGATATGGGTCCGGATGAGAAAACATTTAATTATGCTTATAAGCATAATTTACATACTGGAGTAAATTTCTTAGGGTGGATGAAATTTGAGGAAGTTATGAAAGTTATACCAACAGCAAAAATATTTTTACACCCTTCACGTGAAGAATCTTTTGGTATGGCGGTTTTGGAATCAATGGCTTTCGGTACAACAGTTATCGGTGGAAAAAAAAGTGGCAACATACCAAAGCTGTTAGATAACGGAAATACAGGTATAATTTGCGATATAAATTCAAAAGAAGAGATAGCTGAAGCAATTTTAAAATTATACAATGATGAAAAATTAAATAATGATTTAAGAATGAACGCTTTAAATTTTGTGAAAACTCATTATTCGGAAGATAAAATAATAAAACAATATATCGGTTATTATTCGGACATTCTTTCTAAGCAGAATAAACTATGATTAAAGACAAATTACTGCGACGTCTTCATCAGATAATATTTATTATAGAAAACCCATCTTCACTGAAGGCTCGCCTTTCCGGTTGTTATTTTGAAATATATAATATGTTATTCAGAATTAAATCTATGAATATAATCCCCAAAACTATTATAGATATTGGTGCTAATAGAGGAATGTTCTCAAAAACAGCAAGTTATTTATTTAAGAATGCTAAAATAATAGCATTTGAACCTTTGAAAGAATGTTATCAAGAGTTACAAAAACTAGATACAACGATTTCTTTTTTTGAGTGTTATAACTGCGCAATAGGTAATAAGAAAGAGAAAAGTCAGATTTTTAAAAGCTCATATAATTATTCCAGTTCACTTTTAGAGATGACAGATTTACATAAAGCAGCATTTCCGGATTCAGAAAAAATGTTTGTTGAAGATATTGAAATTACTACTTTAGATGAAGCATTGTTTGACAAGGACCTGGAAAAACCAGTCCTGATTAAAATTGATGTTCAGGGATATGAGAATTTTGTTATTGAAGGCGCTACAAAAATATTGGAGAAAACCGATATCATAATATGTGAATTATCCTTTTACAGATTGTACCAAAATCAGATTCTGTTTCAAGATGTTTATAATCAATTAATAAATTTAAATTTCCGCTTTCTAGGATCAGTGGGTGAATTATTACATCCTGAAACCTCTTCCATATTACAAATTGACGGGCTATTTGTAAAAAATAATTTTAAAACATCATTAACAAATATTAAAAGTTGAGTTTGATTTGCTCTCTGTATTATCGGCTATATTAATAATCATATGGGCAATAATAATTACCATTAGCTTATTATGGGTAGCTTTTAAATACCCAATATTGATAATTATTTTCTATACTGCAGTAGGTATCCTTCCTTTTTTACTTCAAATGACACCTCTTTATAATCTTGGTAAATGGTCTTTAATAATTGGTTTTGGTCTGCGTTCTTCAGATTATTTGTTGATAATAATGCTGATTGCTATTTCAATTAAAATCTTTTTTTTCAAAGAAAAAAAACATATGATAAAGAATTCTAACCTATTTATTCTTATAGCTTTATTGGGAATGTATTTTCTATTTGAGATTTTACGAAATGTTATTAAGTATAAGGTCGCAGCTTTCGGTGAATTCAGGTATACATATATTACACTGATATTACCTATTTATATAGTCTATTTTTTCCGTTCTGAAGCAGAGAGAATAAGGTTATTCAAATTTTTGGTTTTTACATCACTCATATTGACTCTTTTATTCATTCCTATAATTGGTTTTTTAAAAAATTGGTATATTCACCCAATATTAGACCCAGAAAAAGGAAGGTTTTTACCCTCTGAACTTTCATTGGGATTATTTTATGGTATAATGGGTTTAATCATAGGGAAGAAATATGAAATATTTGAATTAAAAAACTTTAAATTAACTTTAATAACAACATTAGCAACAACTGTTATTATTCTTGACGGTCATAGATCAGTATGGTTATCAATAATAATCGTTTTCATTATTTTACTAATTATTAGACAAAAAGAATTAAGAGTTTCGTATCGGTGGATAATACCTGCTTTTGGAATTATTACAATTATATTTTTATTGATAAGTAGTTATTCTGATATCTCCAAATTTTTATCTGAAAGACTGCTGGCTTTTACAAATCCGGAGCAGGATCCCACGGCTAACTGGCGATTATTAAATTGGTCTTTTCAGATTGAGCGGTTTTTTCATTCACCAATAATTGGGGAAGGATTTGGTAGTTATTGGGGATTAAAAATATACAGTAATGATATATGGATTATGCCTCATAATTTATATATAATGATTCTTGCCAAATTAGGATTAATAGGATTGATTTTATATTTAAGCATAAATATTAAAATATTTTTTGAATTAAAAAATTTTTTAGTTAAGGTAATAACTGAAAATAAAAAACAAGCCGCTATTATCACATTAGCCATTATAAGCCTGATCGGGACAAATGTTTATGCAGTTGCATACTACATCGATCCAAGATATTCATGGCTGTTTATTGGTTTGGGATTAGCAGCGGTTTTAAATAAAAATGAAGATGAACCTTAAAACTGTGTTTATAGTAATTCCGGTTCATAACCGAAAATTGTTTACCAGGGAATGTCTTTTATCTCTTAAAGACCAAACTTGCAAAGATTTTAACATAATTATTATTGATGATGGTTCGATAGATGGCACTTATGAAATGATAATTAATGAATTTCCTCAGGTCATTTTGTTAAAAGGAGATGGGAATTTATGGTGGACAAAGGCAATTAATTTAGGTGTTAAATATGCATTGAAACAAGGTACCGAATATATTTTAACTTTGAATAATGACACAATTTTATTTGAAGACTATATTGAGAAAATGCTCTATTGGGCTTCCAGAAAAAAGGATGCACTTCTCGGTTCTTTTGCGTTTGATTTTATAACCCAAAAACCTGCTTATGGGGGTGAAATTATTAATTGGAAGAAAGCAAAATCTGTTTTTTTACTAGATCAATTGACTTCAAACGAATTTATAGGCCTCCATAAAGTATCTATTTACCCTGGAAGAGGTTTATTGGTTCCGGCTAATGTATTTGCAAAAATCGGTTTTTATGATGAAAAGAATTTTCCCCAGATAACTGCAGACGATGATTTTGCCAATAAAGCTAAGAGAAATGGCTTTGAGATATATTGTAATTATGATGCAAAATTATATGTACGATTTGAAGAAAGTGGTGATTACCAGATAAGAAAAGACAAATCACTAAAGAATTATTATCAGCATTTATTTGGAATTAAAGGAGGTGGAAACTTAAAAATTTTCTTAATTTACGCTATTAAAAATTGTCCAAAGAAATACCTCCCTCAGTTTTTAATAAAAGGACTACTAAAAAGAATATTTGGGTATTTGTTAGATTGGATTGCGGAAAGAAATAAATCTGGGATATTCACTAAATCGAGTTAAAAATTGAATATTATAAAAAATTTATATTGTAGTATTAAATAATTTTTAACTTTAATTTATTCACATCAATGATTGATTACAGACAGATAAATTGTGCTCAAAAAGTTAGTGAGCAAGATTCATTTACATCAGAAAGATATACCCAATTCATAAAATACTTTCGGCCGCAAGATACTAATATTATAGATATCGGGTGTAACACAGGGAAAGGAGGTGAAATTTTAAGAAAAGAAAATAAACAGATAAATATTATAGGAATAGATATTGTAATAAATAGATTAAAACAAATTAGAACCAATACTTATAATTATATATTATTAGCATCGGCAACGAACATTCCATTAAAATCAAACTCCTATGATATAATTATAGGTGGAGAATTTATTGAGCATATTTCGAGGTATGATGTTGATATTGTTTTAAAAGAATTTTTTAGGGTATTGAAGGAAAATGGCAGATTAATATTAACAACACCAAATCCAGATTCATTTCTAGTAAAAATGGGTAGAGATAGCGTTTTAAAAGATCCTTCGCATTTATCTATTATGAATAAAAACGAACTAAAATCAAAATTAATATCATGTGGTTTTAGACATACCATTATTAAAGGCAGTGGAAAAGCAATACGCATATTTGGTCAAAATTTTTTTATTTTTTCCATATACGGTAGTTATTTAATAATGGCGGAAAAATATTTTAAATAAAATGAAAATAATTTTATCTGCTTTTTATTGTCATCCTAACAAAGGATCTGAACAAGCGGTTGGATGGAATTGGCTAGTCGAGCTTTCAAAAAAAAATGAGGTCTTTTGTCTCTTCTATGCAGGAGAAAATCAGAAAGAATCGGTACAAAAAGCAATAGAATTGTTACCTCAAAAAAATAAAATACACCTTTATCCAGTTGATTTTTCACACATTATTGATAGAACGACATATTTCCGTATTAAATATGAACTCTGGCAAATAAAAGCTTTCTTCGAAGCGAAAAAAATCATTAGTGAAACCTCAATCGATCTTATTCATCAGGTTACAATTGCAGCCTGGTGGTTCACAGGGTATTACTGGAAGTTTAATATTCCACTTGTGCTCGGACCTTTGCTTGGAGGACAAGTTTGTCCAAAAGAAGCACTCTCTTTTTTGAGTCTAAAATATAGAATTTATGAGGTAGTACGTTCAATACTTTTGTTTCTTTCTACTAAACTATCTGTAAATTCAATTATCTCAATGAAAAAAGCCAAATTGGTTATTGTAGGAAATAATGAGACCTTCAAGCTGGTTTCAAAAATTAGAATTAACCGGCCGACAATTTTATTTAGTACAGCAGGAGCTAATCTGGAAGGAGAAAAAAATACTGAAACAATACAAAATAATGAATTGAAATTTCTATGGGTTGGATTGCTTATTCATAGAAAAAATTTCGGTTTTTTACTAAAATGCTTAGAAAAATTACCTCCAAACATAAATTGGAAGTTAATTGTGATTGGTGGAGGCAGCTTACTAAATTACTGGAAGAAGATAACCAATTTAAGTCCAGTAAATAATAAAATAGAATTTCATGGCAATATTGATTTCTCGAACGTGACTGATTATTATAAAGTGGCTGACATATTCCTTTTTCCCAGTTTACGCGAGGGTTCACCATCTGTAATTTTAGAAGCAATGGCTTATCAACTTCCAGTAATCGCTTTTAACATAAATGGTGCGGATATTATGATAAATGAAGGGTGCGGTATTTTAATTCCTATTGAAAATAAAAAGCAGATGGTTAAAAATTTTGTCTATTCTATTGTTAAACTATGTGAAAATCCTTCTCTAAGATTTGAAATGGGTAATATGGCAAGAAGAAGAGTTGAGGAAAATTTTCTTTGGGAAAAAAGAGGAATTGAAATGAACAAAGTTTATGAGCAATATATTGCAGGATAAAAGAAAAAATTGAAAGTTGCTTTTGTTACAAATTTACCATCACATTATGTGAACAAACTTTTTGAAAAGATAGCTGCAAACTATCAGACAAATTTTTTGTTTTTTTCAGATGCAGATGAAAATTGGATTGAAAAGAAAAATCCATTAATCGTTGGAAAATATAAGGGAACATTTGTTAGAGGAATAAAAATAACAAAACATATTAGAATAAATATTAGACTTCTGCTGAATTTATTGAAAGAGAATTATGACATATTTATACAATATATAAATGGACCTATCGAAATCCTTAGTACATTTATTATATCTCGATTATTTAAGAAACCATTTATTTTATGGACAGATTTATGCTTTCATCCGGAAACACTTTTTCATAGGATATCATTCCCCTTTATAAAATTTATTTACTTTAAGTCGGATGCTATAGTTGTATGGGGAAGCCATGTCAGCAGTTATTTAATTTCCCTAGGAGTAGAAAAAAATAAAATATTTTTTTCTTGCGGTGTTGTTGATAATAGTTTATTTAATGGTGACGTATCGAATGCTGTACAGAATAGATTGATTAGAAAATATAATCTTTTTGAAAAAAAAATAATTTTATATGTTGGAAGGCTGGCAGAAGAAAAGGGACTGATTTATTTGCTTGAGGCTTATAAACAGATTAGTTTAAATTTTAGAACTGCTTTGATTATAATTGGTGAAGGTAATCAGAAAAATCATTTACTTGATTTTGTAAAAAGACATAACCTTTCTAATATTCATTTTATTGGTTACGTACCCAACAATGAACTTTATCATTTCTATTATTTGGCGGATATTTTTGTTTTGCCTTCAATTAAGACAAAAACTTTCCAGGAACCATGGGGACTTGTAATAAATGAAGCCATGAACCAGGGATGCCCGGTAATTACAACAAATATAGTTGGTGCGGCTATTTCGGGATTAGTGATAAATGACCAAAATGGTTTAATTGTTCAGGAAAAAAATTCTGATGCCTTGAAAGAAGCCATTTCCTGTTTACTATTGAATAATGCAAAATTAAAAGAAATGGGAAATAATTCATTAAATAAAATTAAAGATTGGAATTATGATAAAGCATTTGAAGGTTTTTATAAAGCTATGCAATATACTAATGATAAAAGAATCAATAGGAGAAAGTAAATTGCTTAAATAAGAGGTAAGTTATTCAAAAAATGAAATTCTTTTAGATTCGTCACAAAAACAAAAAAGATATAAATAAAGATTATGATATTAAGTACTGCTAAGTTGTTAAATGCTGGTTTAGGGAATCTCTTAATGCCCATTTCAAAGGCATATTTGGCAAGTCTTGCATTAAATTGCAGGCTTTTAATACCGTTTCAAATAGACACTATACGGATGAAAACTTATTTTAATCCAATAAAAATGGGGTATCTTCCTTATTTTCCCAATCCTCTCAAGAAAATTACTTTTTCATTTGAGGATTACATGAGAATAAGAGAACTAACAAGAACAAATGATTACTATGAAAATATCAAAGTATTTATTAAGGAGAATAGTAACAACAATATAATACTTATTAACGAAGGTATGTGGGGAGGTTATTATTCTATATACAGAGCTAGAAAGTGGATCAAAACCTTTTTAGCTTCAAGTAAACAGGCGCGAAAAAATATAGCCGAAATGGGAGCATATTATCATCCAAAACGAATACAGATAGTATTTCATATCCGTAAAGGTGATTTTTTAATTGCGACTCACCCTCCAACATTAAATATAAAAAGTTCTGTTTGGAATGTTCAAATACCAATGGAATGGTACAATTATATTGCAGAGCAACTTCTAAAAGAAGTTGGTGCTGATAAAATTGATTTTATATTATTCACAGATTCTTATGAGAGTAAAGATATTGATGATTTTTCTAAAAGATTTAATGTAATAACAAAAGAAAATAAAAAAGGCTCTGAATTCAGTGATTTATATTTAATGAGCGAAGGTGATCTTTTAGTTTGTTCACATTCCTCTTATAGTATGATGGGTGCATTTTTATCTGAGTCATCATATTTAATGTATAAAGATTATGCAATTAAAAAAGATGGAAAATATTTACTTTGGGATGAAGATATTTATAATTATGAACATCCATTGGATAATACAAATCCCAGGGGAAGTATAATCGGAAACAATGAAACACTGAATGAAAAACTGTTATTATATTTAGAAGAAAAAATAAGATTGAGAAATTCTATTAATAGTGAATTGATTTTCGGTGGAAAGCACCAGTAAATTATTTCTTAAAACGAGGATTTACTATTCTTAGATTGAATAATAAAATAATATCCATAGATATATCCATCTCTTTTATTTTAAAAAGGGATTATAATGCGGATTAAAATTCTTTTCATTCTTTTTATCTTCAGCTTGGTATCCTATGCTCAAACTACCTATGAATCTCTATATAAAGATGTCTATCCTTTTCTCAGCAGGGTAGCTCAAAAAGGAATTATTCGGCTTGATGATCAAATTACACCTTTGAGCAGGAAATACATTGCTAAGAAGCTGATTGAGCTGGATTCTCTTAAAAATAAATTAACAAATGTAGAGCGGGAAGAATTGGAGTTCTTCAAAAAAGATTTTTACATTGAAATGAATTTTAAGAAGATAACTGAAAGCAACAGCAAAAAAATTAGTTTATTAAAAAAAGATGATGGCGGAAGATTCAGATTTTTTTCTTACGGAGATAATCTTTTTAAATTAAATGCTGACCCGATTTTAGGGTATCAAACAGGAGCCAGGGATTCTAAACTGTTTAATCACTACTGGACAGGTCTGTCTTTCTACGGGTATTTATCCGATTTTATCGGCTTCAGCTTTGACTATAGAGATAACCATGAATGGGGTAAATCACTGGATTCAACAAAAATGTTTACTCCGGTGACCGGTATTGTTCCAACTCAAAAATCAACCAATACTCTAGATTATAGTGAAATACATACTACTATATCGATAGATTGGAAATGGGGAGCATTCACTGCCGGCAAAGATTTTTTAGAATGGGGATACGGCGAAAGCGGTAAGCTGGTTCTATCAGATAAAGCTCCATCGTTTCCTTTCATCAGGCTTGATATTTACCCGGTTTCATGGTTAAGGTTTAATTATTTTCACGGCTGGCTTACTTCAAATGTAATTGATTCAAACAATATATATTCAACTCTTGTCTCAGGTCTCACACGACTATCTTATAGGGACAAATATATTGCTTCGCATACACTAATTATAACTCCGCTGAGGGGATTAGATTTATCCTTAGGCGAATCGATGATCTACAGCGATAAACTTCGGATCGCTTATTTAATGCCATTAATGTTTTTTAAATTAGCAGATCATTACCTTGGTAATTATGATAATAGAGTAGGGGATAATGCGCAATTCTTTGCCGGTGTAAGTTCAAGAAATCATATAAAAAATACACACTTATACGGAACTCTATTTATAGATGAAATATCGATCAGCAATCTACTTAATGCCAAGACGGAACATAATCAAACAGGATTTACATTAGGAGGTTCTATAGTTGATTTACCTGTTGATAATTTAACATTTAGAATTGAGTATACAAAAATCTATTCTTTTGTATATCAGCATTTTATACCTACCGATACCTATGAAAATGATTCTTATCCGCTTGGTGATTGGATTGGGAATAACGGAGATTTAATTTATTCTTCATTAAATTACAGGTTTACAAGGGGGCTGCAAGTATCGGTTTGGGGACAATATATCAGGAAAGGAGGAGAAATTGATCCCAAATACAGCTGGGCTCCGCAAAACTTAAATTTACCATATCCTGTTTTTTTATCAGGTCTCAGAACAAACTACCTCTATGGCGGATTTGACATGAAATACGAAATAATTAATGATCTTTTTGCAAGAATTAAGTTTCAATCTATTAAAACAGAATCAGAACTTTCTAACGGACTATTCGCCAAAAAAATTTTGAATGAATTTTATTTCTACTTTTATTATGGATTATGAACCCATTAAAATTTTTCTTATCATTTTAACCAGATTTTCCTTATAATTATATTATTCATTTTTATCTATATAATCTGATTATTTTTCTTTAGGCTCCTTATTTTTTAGTTCACAGAGGTATAATACTATCATAGGGGTAAAATGGAGAAGAAGCCAAGGCTCTTAGTTTATGCTGTATCATGGAACGAAAAGAGAAATCTTTTATTTTCATATCATCTGGCCTACTTTTTTGAAGTAATATTAGTAATTCCCTTTACAGACGATAAAAATTTATTGGAATCGATTAAGCCTGCAAAGGTTCTCCATGCGAAGTATTGGTTTAAAAATAAAATAGGGCTTGCTTTTACCAAACAATTTAGATACCTCGTAGAGGAATACAAGCCTGATTTTGTAATGACTGTCGAAACCCATTCTGTTTCTTCATACCAGTCGGCAAAGCTTTCAAAAAAGTTTAACTATAAAGCTCTTGTTTTCAGCTGGCAGAATAAAGCATCTATGCCGAAATATCTTTTCCAAAAATTTATTCAAAGGAAGGTTCTTTCCAAATGCAGCCATCTATTAGCAGGCACACCGGGCACTAAAGATTACCTCGTAAAGAAACATGCCCGCCCGGATAAAATATTTATAAACCCTGAATCAGGTTACGATGAAAAGATATTTACCCCTGAGGGGGATGATTTCAGAAAAGAGTGGGGTATGGAACCTGACGATGTAATTGTTCTCTATGCAGGGAGATTCATTAAAGAAAAAGGGATAAAGAATATATTGAACGCCGCAAAAAAAATAGAACCGGTAAATGCTAAAATTAAATTTGTTTTTGCCGGGGAGGGGGAACTGGAAAATATGATTAAAATTTTTGATTCCCATAACTTATACTTCAGGGGTTCTTATGATTTTACTGAAATGGGGAAGGTATTCAGATCATGCAATATATTTATTTATCCCAGCGTTTCAACAAAATACTGGGCAGAGCAATTCGGTTATTCGGTAATTGAAGCCCAGGCTTGCGGGAAACCTGTGATCATTTCCAATTCGGGGAATCTCCCAAGGTTAATAAACGACGGTGTAAACGGGAGCATTATTAATGAAAGGGATGAACAAGACTTAACCGATAAAATTTTCCTCTGGTGCGACAAGCTGCAGATTGACAGTGAAGAGAATAAAATTCTGCCTTCCAGGTTTTCCTGCAAAAATATTGCATTGAACTATAAAAGGATCTTAATAGATAGTGATCCTTTGCTATTGAATGATTGGTTCTGATATTGTTTATTTGAAGATGGCATATACTTATTCTAGAAAAAATGTTGTCCTTGCCGGAATGCTGGAGAAAACGGCTTTTAATATTTATAAAATTTTCAATATTAGAAAACCTAAAGCAGCAGGTCAGGATGAAATTGAAAAGATATTAATAATAGAACCGTTCCAGATGGGGGACATTGCATCTCTTTCCGTTATGATCGAGCCGCTCAAAAAAAAATTCCCGGAGTCTTCAATAATTTTATTAACTAAGTCGGGGAATGAGAATATTTTTGAATTTGACGGGAGAATAAAGGTAATCACTTCCGAATTTCCCTGGTCGGATTATAATAAAAAATGGAGCCTGAAAAGGTACTTTAAATTATTTATCGATATCATTCAGATAAGAAAATTAAAAATCAGCATAGGAATAGATCCCAGGGGCGATATAAGGTCGCAGGTTATTTTATTAATGATCGGCTGCAGGGAAAGACTGGGATATACCTGCTACATGAATTCCAATGTAAATACCAGGGGACTTTTACTGACGCAAAAAGCAGAAAATCCGGTAATGGAGCATAGGTATGACCGGAATCTAAACCTTCTGAACTACCTGGGTATTAAAAATTTATATCCTGTTAATTTCCCTTCGATAGATGTGAGCTCGGTAAATATGGAAATTAAAAAGAAGGATGAAATCTCGATATTAATTCATCCCGGTGCCGGCTGGATATACAGACAATGGCCGTTAAATAACTGGGTTAAGCTGATTGAAACATTATCTGAAAATAAAAGAATAAAGATGACTGTTATCGGCGGAAAAGGAGAAAAGGAGATATTATCAAGGATTTTTACTTCGGTAAATGATGACAGGATAGAATTTAAGATAACAAATTTGAAAGATTTAATATTAAGCATAAAATATTCAGATCTTTTTATCTGCCTGGACAGCGGCCCGATGAACCTGGCAGTCTGCATGGATAAGCCGGTTATCGCATTATTCGGTCCCGGTGATTCTGCAATGTGGCGCCCTTATTCCTCCAAAAGTGTTTTTATTCATAAAAAGGAAAATTTCCCCTGCAATCCCTGTCTTCAAAAGGTATGCTATTATCCTGAAAATAATTGTATGATGATGATCTCTGTCGACGAAGTAATGGAGCTTGTAAATAAGTCATTAGTCAGCTTATAAACCTTCTTTATGAAATCTTGTCAGAGTCCGATAACGACTGACGGAATCTTCAACCATTGAAAGGGAAAAATAAAAGGGAGGTGCTACCCCAACGGGGGCTCAACTTAAAGTCATAAATAATAAAAGAGGGTTAAATGAGCACTTATACTCAAATTCTTTATCAAATTGTTTTTTCTACTAAAAACAGGGAAAATACTTTGATCGAAGCCGAACGGCACAGGTTATTTTCTTTTATAACCGGAGTACTAAAAAATAAGGGCTGCCATTTACATAGGATCAATGGTATCGAAGATCATCTCCACATAGCTTCTCATATTCATCCGTCTATAGCTTTATCAGATCTAGTTAAAGATATAAAATTGGCAGCTTCGGATTTCATAAAGGAGATAAAATTATTTCCGGATTTTTCCGGCTGGCAAACCGGATATGGTGCATTTACATATTCGATCACATCAAAGGAAAATTTAATTAGATATATAATAAATCAGAAAGAGCATCATAAAAAAATTACATTCAGGGAAGAATATATCAGGCTTCTTCAGGAAAATAATATAGAATTTGAAGAACGCTACCTTTTTTAGCGAAGTCCGGCATCCTCAGTTGAACTCCTTCGGAGTTCTCCTGGAGAGATTACTTCTTTATAATAGTGGGAAATCATAAAATTGAATAACCGTTTTAACGGTTTTTATGAGTTTTCACACAGTCTCAACGTAAGAAAAGCAGCGGCCTGCTTTCAATAGGTAAAAAAAACACGCTCCCACTTCATAACAGCTGTAGAGGGAACTATTAATTACTCAGTTGCTGATAATTATTTTGAATCTCTTCACTGCGATTAAATTTTGTCACTTTGGGTTCTTTCCCCTAGCTATTGCAGGATAAAAATTATAGAAGTAGATTTGGTAAACAAGGAGGGCCAATGTTTACAGATAATATCTCTACAATAATAGGGAGTGAGAATTACGTTATTGAAGTAGTGGATCTGAATAAGGAAAGGAAAAGAATGGATATAATGTTGATTCCCAAAGAAGATTCAATGTATTGTCCGATCTGCGAACTGAAGACCAGATATGATAAATCCAGACGTAAGCGAGTAGTAAGAGACCTACCACTAGGAGAATACATTGAAGTCAGATTACATTATGAGACAATATATTATCAATGTCCAAGCTGCAAGAAGTTATATAAAAAAGAATTAGAGCTGGTAGAAAAAAATCAATTTGCAACAAAAAGATTCAAGATGTTTATAGGTAAAATGTCCAATATAATACCTCCTAAACAAGTATCGGAAGAATATAATTTAGATGATAATACAGTATACAGGTATGAAGATTACTTTCTAAAAAAAACCTCCCGCCGGTAAAATATGATAATTTAACAAATATTGGAGTAGATGAGATATCATTTAAGAAAGGATATAAGTACATAACTATAATTTACGATCTCTCAGATGGTAAAGCAAAACCGATAGATTATAATCAAGGAAATACAAAGCAGTCACTAAAAGCTTTTTTCCAGAAACTAACAGAGGAACAGAAAGCATCAATAAAAACAGTAAATACGGATATGTCAAGAGCTTATATAGCTTCAATCAAAGAACAATTACCGAAAGCTGATATAATAATCGATAAATTTCATCTAGAGAGTCTACTTAATCAAGCAATAGATTCAATAAGAAAAACAATAATATCCGGAATGACAAGCAAGAGTAATAAATATATTATGGAGAAAAAGTATAAAGAAAACTTACAGATGAGCCAAAAGGAAATTGAAAAAAGACAGAAGCGAATAGGAGTATTAACTGAGAAAGAAAGGAGTAATACCAGATGGGTTTTATTGAAACATCCATCAAACCATAATGAAGATCAAGCGGGATTACTTGCTAAATTAGAAAAGTTAAATAGTCCACTTTATAAAGAATATTTATTAAAGGAACAGTTTTATGAAATTTACAAACCAGGTATAAATGTAGAGCGATCGGTTCAAACATTAAGAAACTGGATAGAAGAAGTAAAACAAACAAAACTTAGACCTTTAAGAGATTTTTGCAAAACTGTAGAAAATAATATTGATTATATATCAAACTACTTCAGATACGGCAGGACAAGTGGAACAATTGAAGGAGTCAATAATAAAATAAAAGTAATAAAAAGAATGGCATATGGTTACAAAGATCAACAATATTTCTTTAGAAAAATAAGGAGTAAATATTGTAATTTACCTCGCTTATATTTTTTGTTTGCATCATCATAGGGAAAGAGCCCACTTTGACGCACCGGGAATCTTAAGCTATTTACCTATGTTTCACACACGCTTCATCTCCGTTACAACTCCGTTATAAATCAACTGTAAAAATCGGCCTGAACCACTATGTTTCACGTCAGGAAATTGTCAAGTTGACAGTCAATCATCAACTTAACTTTCGGAGCTTAAGTTAAGATATACTTTCATTTCCTGGAAGGTCTGCAGAGGCAATTTAAAACAACTTATTCCCTTCTACTTTTCTTAACGTTAGATTGCGTGTGAATATCATTAAGGGGCTGACTAAAAAGTAATATTCAATTTAAAAATCAGTGTAAATCCGTTTAAATCAGCGTCATCTGTGTTCTATTTTTTGGAAAGTAATTACTTTTTAGACAACCCCCATATGGCTGCGAATTAGCACCTAAAAAGAAATTTGTTAAAAAATTATATTGAAAGAAATAACTGAAAATAAACTGACAACGCATAATGAAAAATCTGCCTGTCCCGGCTGTAAGCAGGATTTGCAGGAGTGATGCTGTTAGTTATTTTTCTTTATATAATAAGATAATCTATCGGCCATCCCCGAAGGGGATGAACGTAAATAACAATGGATGAAATCCATTTGAACTTAAGCGACAAGGGGGCATTGAACCCCGACAGGGGTTCAACAAAAAGTTACGTATGAAAATATATTTGCCTATAATTCTCTCTCCCCCGCAATTGCGTTAGATAATATAGAATACTAATTTAAATACAGATGCCACAAGGAATTTATCTATTTATGAAATTTGCAATACTTGGTTCAAATATAGACGATTTAAATTCTTACCGGGAAACTTATGAGCTGATGTTAAATTATCTTAAGACTAAAAGCGAACCTGCCTATATAACAGTTAACAATGTTCATACTGTAACCGAAGGATTAAAGGACAAAAAATTCAGGGAAATAGTGAATAGCTCATTCCTGGCTTTACCTGATGGTAAGCCCCTGTCGGTTATCGGTAAACGGAAAGGTATTAAAAGAGTTGAGAGAATATTCGGTCCTGCTTTTTTTGAGAAGACATTAGAATGGGGAGTAAAGGAGGATCTAAAACATTTTTTCTTTGGAAGTAAACAAGCTACCCTTGACAGCTTAATAAAAAATATTGAGAAAAAATTTCCGGGAATAATAATAACAGGTTCAATCGCTCCTCCTTACAGGGAATTTCTTCCTGAAGAAAACGAACGATTTTTAGAAGAAATTAATAATCTTTTACCTGATATTATCTGGGTTTCACTTGGTGCACCAAAGCAGGAAAAATGGATTTATTCTAATTATATGGCTTTAAAAAGGGGTCTAATGATAGGAATAGGCGCCGGATTTGATTATTCTGCGGGAAATATAAAAAATGCGCCTAAATGGATGAAGGATTATTCACTTGAATGGGCTTACAGACTCAAGCAGGAACCTGCAAGACTCTGGAAAAGGTATTTGATCAGCAACTCACAATTTATCTGGTTTGTGACTCTTGAACTACTTGGTTTAAAGAAATTTAATTAATATTTTGTTTCAAGCCGCCGGCTTATGGCAGATGGATTCAGATTCCTTTTCATTTTCAGAAAAATGAAGAGGAGAGAATAAAAAGATGTAAAAGGAAGAAATGGGTTAAGGGATTTACAGCTTGTAGATGTATTCATAAATATAGTGACGTATTTAAGATCTTGTATTATATAATTTTTAGTGATTATGATTTCAAACCGGAAGATATTATTTGGGTTAAGAGTATTGTCAGATATGGTGCTGATCATATCAAGCTTTTATTATGTAAGTTCGGTTACAGGTTTATTATCTTCCCCGTTTGAGTTTAAGAAGAGCAGCTGGATTCTTTTAGCAGCGCTAATAATTATATGGTATTTTTCTTCCCGTTCTACCGGTTTATATAAAGATATCCATTCGCAGACTTACAGTTCAGAACTGGCAATTTTAATAAAGAATATTTTCATCCAATTAATAGCTGCAATTTTAATTCTCTTTGTTTCAGGTAAATTTATCTTTTCCAGATCATTTATTTTGATCTATTCCGCTTTCCTTTTTCTTTTACTCTCTTCTCAAAAATTTCTCGTAAGGCAAATATTGATTCACCTGAGAAAAAAAGGAAGAAATTTAAGGAATGTTTTAATTGTAGGTGCCGGGGAAACCGGTATGAATTATTATGAAGCAATAAAAAGCAACCTGCATATGGGATACAATGTTATCGGCTTCCTGGATGATGAAAAAAAAGCATACCTGAATGGTGAATACCTTGGAAAACTTGAGGATTTGAAATCTATTTTAACCGATAAACCAGTTGATAGTGTAATTATTGCTCTCCCCGGTTCCGCAGAAAAAAAGATTAAAGAAGTAATTAAGACCTGTGAACTTTATGCAAAGCGCATACGGATATTACCCGATTATTTAAGGTATTTTACCCAAAAGAAGAATCTTTCATTAATCGAAAGATTCCCGGTAATATCATTCAGGGAAGAAAAGCTGAATGAATTTCAATGGATAGCATTAAAACGAAGTTTTGATATACTGGTAAGTGTTGGATTTTTAATTATAATATCGTGGTGGTTATTCCCTGTAATTGCCGTTTTTATAAAGCTTAATTCCCGGGGGCCGGTATTTTTTAAGCAGGAAAGATGGGGGAAAGATAATAAAAAATTTACCGCACATAAATTCCGCACTATGATATACCCGAATAGGGATACGGACACAAACGGCAAATATCTTCAAACAGTAAGAGACGACCCGCGTATAACTGCATTCGGGAAAATGCTCAGGAAGGCTTCGCTTGATGAGCTTCCCCAATTTTGGAATGTACTTAAAGGCGAGATGACAATTGTAGGTCCGAGGCCCCATCCCACACCATTAAACATCGAGTCACGGGATAAGGTTGAGCTGTATATGTTCAGGCACCTGGTAAAGCCGGGAATTACAGGCTGGGCACAGGTGAACGGTTTCAGGGGAGATACAGAACACGGCTGTTCAACAATGGAGGAAAGAATCGACCACGACTTGTGGTATATTGAAAACTGGTCTTTCTGGCTTGATATAGAGATTATATTTCTTACAATTGTAAGAATATTGAAAGGGGATCCCAATGCTTACTAAAGGTAAATAATAGGCTCGGTTTTATTGTTTCCTAAACACTCCCTTGTATTACCACAGAGGAAACAGAGGATGATTGTTTTTCCGGTAATCTCTAATATTAAATGATGTGCATATAAAAATATTCCTTATAGATCTTCTACGAAGATCATCCTTTGTTATCTTGTATTTTATTCTACAATAATTAAGCATCTACGATGTTTATCATTATAAAAAATTTGTCTCAATAAAATGCCTATTATAAATTCAATCTGTTTCATTATTGTAGAGAATACCCAAATAATTAAATTAAATCCTCGTAGAGGATTTATAAAAAAGATTAATTTATCGGAAATAATTTTAATAGAAGATTTTGGAGATATTATACGAATATCTTCCCTTGAATATGTTATTTTATTGTGCAATAATAAAACATCTGCAGCGGGTCCTAAACACTGCCCTGTATTACAACGGAGGAAACAGAGAAAACGCAGAGGAAACAGAGGATGATTGTTTTTCCGGCAATCTCTAAATGTTAAATAATGTGCAAACATAAAAATATTCCTTATAGATCTTCTACGAAGATCATCCATTGTTATCTTCTATTTTATTCTACAATAATTAAGCATCTACGATGTTTTCATTATAAAAAACTTGTCTCAATTAAATGCTTATTATAAACTCAATCTGTTTCATGAACCTCGGAGAGGTTCTATTATTGTAGAGAATACCCAAATAATTAAATTAAATCCTCGTAGAGGATTTATAAAAAAGATTAATTTATCGGAAATAATTTTAATAGAAGATTTTGGAGATATTATACGAATATCTTCCCTTGAATATTTTATTTTATTGTACAATAATAAAACATCTGTAGCGGTTCCTAAACTCTCCCCTATATTACCGCAGAGGAAACAGAGGATGATTATTTTTCCGGCAATCTCTAAATATTAAATGATGTGCAAACATAAAAATATTCCTTATAGATCTTCTACGAAGATCATTCATTGTTATCTTTTTATTTATTCTACAATAATTAAATATCTACGATGTTTTCATTATAAAAAACTTGTCTCAATTAAATGCTTATTATAAACTCAATCTGTTTCATGAACCTCGGAGAGGTTCTATTATTGTAGACAATACCCAAATAATAAATTAAATCCTCGTAGAGGATTTATAAAAAAGATTAATTTATCGGAAATAATTTTAATAGAAGATTTTGGAGATATTATACGAATATCTCCACTTGAATATTTTATTTTATTGTGCAATAATAAAACATCTGCTGGGGATCCTAAACACTCCCCTGTATTACAACGGAGGAAACAGAGAAAACGCAGAGGAAACAGAGGATGATTGTTTTTCCAGCAATCTCTAAATGTTAAATAATGTGCAAACATAAAAATATTCCTTATAGATCTTCTACGAAGATCATCCATTGTTATCTTCTATTTTATTCTACAATAATTAAACATCTACGATGTTTATGATTATAATTTATTCATGCTTATAAATAAAAAGACTCACATTTATGTATGAACCTCGGAGAGGTTCTATTATTGTGGAGAATACCCAAATAATAAATTAAATCCTCGTAGAGGATTTATAAAACAAAGATTAATTTATCGGAATTTAATTTTAATAGAAGATCTTGGAGATATTATACGAAGACCTTTGAATCTTTTATTTATTCTACAATAATTAAACATCTACGATGTTTTATCTTTATAAAATATTATCTTAATAAAAGGTCAATTATAAAACTCAAATTATTTCCGGAAGATGTTTCTCAAGTTTTTGTTTATCTATAATAACATTTAATCGTTTTTGGTATTCGATAGGTTCAAATTGGCATGTCAATATCTCTATTTTCCCCTTACAATCCCGTAGTACTTTCTTAATTCATCACGGAACATAAAAAACAATCCGCTTAATAGGATGGAAGTAAACATTATAATCACAAAAATAATTCCCCTTTTGGGTCCGGCTTTTATAATAGGATCTTTTGCAAGCTCTTTAACATTCAATACGGGAGTCTCTTTTATTTCATCTATTTTTGCAATTTCCAGCTGTTTGTTCAGCTCAATATAAACAGCCTGCATAATATCAACATTTCGCAGCAGCCGCGCCTGCTCGAGCAGCAGGGCCGGTGATGCTACCAGCCTGTTTTCTTCCCTGAAATTCTTAAGCTTATTTTCTGCAGAGGATAGGGAATCTTTAACCTGCAGCAGTCTTTTTTCAATATAAAATCTTTGTTCGGATGCATAGGATTTTCTTTTCGTCCTTATATAATCATCTAAAGATTCAACTATATTGTCGGCAACTAAAGCAGAAAGATCGGATTCGGGCATTGTTACTTTTACATCCAGAACCTTGGTTATCCGGTCAAGATCAGTTGTAATGTTTCCTTCGCATAATTTTTTATATGCTTTTAAAAACATTTTTCTTTTCTGCAGCCGGGGAGTTAGACTTTTATCAGGGTTAATTTCAAAGTACTGGATTAAATTAACGGAATCTTTATATTCTCCGGTTGAATATTTTTTATAGATAACAGGTTCTAAAACAGATTCACTGGTTACAAGCACCTGGTATATTTCAGTAGGCGCACCTTCGCCGACTTTTACACCAGCCAGAGCAGCGAGGTCGCCTATTTGTCCCAGGCTGTTATTCTTATTTCCATACTCCGGCAGGATAGTTACATCGCTTTCATAATAGGGGGAAACGACAAAGAACAAAATAACCAGTGTAAGAACTGCTGCCGAAAGATTTATCCAGATAAATTTCTTTCGATTTTCATATAATCTTTTGAAATGCGGTCTTGCGGCATCTACGGTTTTGCGGAACTCTTCTTCGGCAGAGAGCTTTGGTTTTTTAGGTGTATTTGATTGTTCCGGCATTGTTAATTAATCCAGGTGCCAGTCACTTTCAAAGTGACTGGCACCTTTATGTGATCTTAAAAATTATTTATACTTTCGCATTTCATCAGCAGCTTGTTTGTCGGAGAAATAATCGAGAACAAATTTTGAATATAATTCCGGCTCAGGGAAATATTTCTTAATAAAATTCTCATCAAACAATTTGCTGTCTCTTTTACCTATCCATTCCAGATAATTAGAATATTTCCAGTCTTCTATTTTTGTTACCAATTTATTATCTATTGGATTTCTGTGAACATATCGGCAAACAAATAAAATTGACTTATCATCATAAATTTCAACTGATTTAAATTTTCCTTCGAAGAGAGTCCCGCTCCTTTTATACTTTTTATTTATAGCTTTTACATAGCCGTTGAAAATGAATTGAACACACTTACAAATTTGTTCTTCAGAATTCTGTCTTAAAACCAGATGATAATGATTTGGCATCATGCAGTATGCTAGTACACTTATATTAAATTCTATAGAATACTTTTTAATCTTGTTAAGCAAAAAAATATAATTATCTTCTTCAAAAAAAATTTTCCCTTTATTGCACCCTCTATTGTATATATGAAATGTGCTTCCTATTTCAAATGTTGCGTTTCTAGAAGGCATATATGTTTAAATAAATTTTTAATTGTTGTTCACTCCGTAAGGTGCCAGTCACCTTAAAGGTGACTGGCACCTTACAAGCTAGCACCTTACGTGGTGGCACCAAGCTGGCACTTTCGTGCGCTATTTCGTCAGATTATTCACCGTTAATATCAATACCGCTGTTGAGGTTACAACCGCAGCCATATCCCTTACAATAGGCCAGAACTTCGATTCGGATTCTATTAAAGTAGGTACAATTACAGTCGAACCGGAAAGGATCTCAGGATTAGGTATAAAAAACCATGAAGAAGGGTTCCATTTTTTCCCATTCGGCAGTATAACTATTTCATAACCTATGCCTGAATTTTCAGTATAACCGCCGGCCTGATCTATATAATATTTCAAGCTTCCCCCTTTCATATAGGGGACAGATGATGGGATTCCTACCTCGCCGACTACATAAATAACATTCGGGTTTTTAGGTACGACAAGGGAATCCCCCGGTTCCAGCGGAATGTTATATATCGAATTTGTATCTTCAAGAATGTCATTCCATAAAATGGGTATCCTGTTTGAATATTCACGGTTAAAAATATCCCTGTCATAAATAGGCACATCCCTTATCTTACTTTTTAATGTATCCGGTATAATATATTTTTGCGTGCCGGCGAAAAGAGGATTCTTCCTGTAAACAAACATACCGGCAGTGTATGCGGTAGATTTAAATTTACCTGCTCTTTGAATCAGATCATAAATCCTTTCACCTTCAAATAAAAGTGTATATGTCCCCGGAAACTGTACTTCACCTGAAATAGATACAGTCTGGTTGAAAGTTTTTGTAGGGTTTCGCCTTATTAATACCCGGTCATAATCTTTCAGAAAAAAATTCTTGCCTGCACTGTTATCCCAGTAATTTTCAGGAAGAGATATAAGGAATTTATTTGCATAAATAACGGGGTTGGTAGTATCCATCCTGGTTACTTCGATATCTTTAGTAGTAGCGGAATCACTTAAACCCCCGGCTAAAATAATAAGATCTGTTAAGGTCATATTTTGATACCGCTTAAATATTCCCGGGTTTTTTACTGCACCCGCAATTTCAACTGTCCTTGAAGGAAAAAATCTCTCTATACTATAAATTTCTATTTCATCCCTGTTTTTTAATATAAGATTATCTGCAGGATTACCCTCCAAAGCTTTATTCAAATTAAAATTAATTATTTCCTGCTTTTCGTTCGGAAGGGTTCTTGTAAGAATCGCTTTCTCTTTAAAAGCATCGGGGGATAAACTATCTGCCTTATAGATTAAATCGCGGACCGTCATTAAACCGGAGGTCAATTCGTAAATACCGGGTTTCCTGATTTTCCCCCGGATAGTCACTCTATTTTCAAGCTTGTTATTAATTTTTAAAATATTAACTACATCCCCGTTAACCAGGTTATAATTGCTGTTCCTTAAATCTTCAACGGAATTGAAATTTAGATCAATATCCATTACATTATTAACAAATTCTTTCCTTTGATCAAAAGGGATAATCCTTTCAATGTGAACCCTTTCAAAATAGGCATTAAAATTTAACCCTCCTGCATAGGTTAAAAGATCTTTCAGACGGTCATCCTCTTTTAATTCATAAATTGCCGGGCGGAATACTTCCCCTGCTAATGCGACTCTTTCGCCGACGGGCGGTATGAATATAATATCTCCATCTTCAAGGTTTACATCTTTAGATTTATCTCCTTTAGCCAGGTAATTGTAAAGATCTACTACCGAGATTGTTTCCCCATTACGAATTATTTTGATCTTCCTTAGAGATCCGTTCAAAGTTGGTCCGCCGGAATAATAAAGTGCGGTAAAAGATGTTGAGAGTGAAGGTAATGTATATCCACCGGGCTTATTTACTTCTCCTAAAACATATACTTTTACAGTTCTTAAGGTACCGGTAGAAACATCCAGGTTTGTTTTAGCTTCGCCGTCCTGTGAAGGATTAAGCGATGAATAAGTTTTGGAAAGTATATTATAAAGCTTCTGCTTTAAACTGCGCAAACTGAGCCCGTTAACATTTATAAGACCGACATCAGGTATGTAAATATTTCCTTCTTTATTAACAGTAAGCGTCCGTTCAAGCTGCGTTTCTCCCCATAGTGTAATTACTATCTCATCACCGGGACCTACAACATAATCGGCAGGAACAGGAACATTAAGTGAACTTTCAAATCCTGTCGGGGATGTTGCAAAGATATTATAACCGAAAGCCGGCAGACTATCCGCATGTACCCTGCCTTTAAAAGCAGGGATAAAATATGATTCCAACGGTTTGTTTACAGGCGGAACAATCTTAGGTTTTTCTGATTTTTCTTTTTGATTGGTTTCAGTTCGCTGACCCGGTACTGTCTGTTTCTGCTGAAATTGTGAGTTCTGCAATTGCTGCTGAAGCTTTTCGTAATCTTCAAGAGAAAAGCCCATTTCTTCAGCCTTTTTCTTCATCTCCTCCTGAGTCATATTATCAAGCTGGGCTGATAATTTACAGAAAGGAAACAGCATCGATAATAAGATAAGTACTATAAAATATCTAAGCATACAGCAAAATAATAAATATTAGATGAAAAAATAAGGGTTGCCAGGCTTCTATTCAACTTATTTGACGGTATGGAATTATAATTGACTATCAAAAAAGTGCAAATAGAATATTTATCCCTCCGTTTAGGGTTTTTAACCTTTTCCGATCCTAAACCCTTTACCCGCCGGATAAAAAAAGCTTAGTTTGTTTTTCAATAAAAGAGAAAATTTCTTCGGGTGATTTTTCTTCCTCCCCTAAATATCGAAATGGTGTAATTCTTTTAATAGAGGGAGTATTTCTTTTCTTTTATTATCAAGGAGAGAAAATCTTAACTGTGTTTCCAAAGCTTTTTTTCTTTTGCTATTTTTTCCGGATATATAAACTATTTCTTGAGAGTGAATATATTCCTTTTTTACTTATATAATCATTTACTTCATCACTATTAAAAGTCTTAAATATCCAGTCAAATGTATCAAAGGTTCCAAAATTCAGAAATCTATCCATGATGAACTTTCTATCCTTTCCTAAATCAAGCTGGTTAAAATCCATGTCCCAAAAAAATTTTCTAAATTGTGAAGGAATATTTTGCCCGTCAATATTTTTCTTCATTTAATCAGGGTCCGAATTTTTCTTCGATATATGCATTCGCATCTTCCAGGGAATGGAAATAACCAATCCGCACACGGTAACGGGTTTCATTTTTATTGGCTGATTCGAATTTGAAGATGAATGCTTTATATCCTTTATTTTTATATCTATTTAATTCTTTTTCAGCTTTTTTTTCTGTTTTCCATGAAGAAATCTGGATTGCATAAATATTTCCATCGGTAAAAATTGTATTGTCGGCTATCCGGTCTTCAGAATTATTATATCCATTTGTATCAAAGGGAATAATTATTTTTTTAGGCTTTGGCGGTTCAACATAATTTTCACTTACGATTTCAACACGGCGATTTAAAGTTCTGCCGAAATCAAGTTTATTATTACAGATCGGATCTTCTTCTCCTAATCCAAATATTGTAAACCGGTCTTTACTTAACCCGTTAGAAAGTAAATAAATAAAAACCGAGCTTGCTCTATCAAGGGATAGTTTTTTATTTGCTTTTTTTAATCCGACGTTATCAGTGTACCCTGTTATTCTCCATTTTATCTGAGGATTCTTCTTCATTAAATCGATAAGTTTCGAAAGAATCTTTTCTGCATTCGGGGTAAGCTTTGCACTCCTGAATTCAAAATTTGTGCTTGCATTTAATATGACTTTAACCTGAGTGCCTGGTAGAGGAGCAGAACTTACAACCGGACATCCTAATGAATCAACCTGTGTCCCGGCAGGTGTGCCCGGGCAGTTATCTTCATAATCTGGAACGCCATCATGATCTGAATCAATAGGGCAGCCGGTTTCATCTACCTTTGCAGCAGCCGGTGTGTGCGGACAGTTATCAAGGTAATCAGGCACTCCATCTTTATCTGAATCGATAGGACAGCCGCTTGAATCTACCGCAACTTTAACCGGCGTTTCCGGACATTTATCCAGGTAATCGGGCACACCGTCATGATCCGAATCGATTGGACATCCGAAGATATCAACTTTTACACCCGGCGGTGTATTCGGACACATATCTTCGGAATCATCTACACCGTCGTTATCGCTGTCTCTAATCGGCTGAACGAAAAATGTTATCCCGGCGGTCAACGAAAAATAAATATCATTTGCGCTCCCGGTAACAATATCGTCTAAATTATCATTAGGACTGATATACGCTGCTCCCGCAATATCAAGAGCAAAATATTTTGATAATGAATATTTAATACCAATCTCGCCGGTATAGTTAGGTTCATTTGTTTTGTATGCGGCAACAGCATTGCGCGGCAGCTTATTCCCCGATTTATCTAAAGGATTGAAAGAAACATAATATCCTCCGCCAAGCAGGTAAGGATTTACGGCGCCAAGGTTCAATGTATATTCAACGCCTGCACCGAACATATACAATTTTGTTACAAAGCTGTTCGCATTCGTAACAATTGGTCTTCCGTTGTTATTGCCGGCAATGGTTCCTAATCCGCCCATGAATTTTAAACCAAAAGCACTCATAGTTGAAGAAGGGAAAAAGTATTCGAATGATCCTTTAGCCATATAACCCAAATCAGAATTTAAATAATCGGTTCTTGATATTGTGATTCCTCCTTCTGCAGAAATTCCAAGCGCACCGGAAAACGGATGATAATATTTTGGTTTTACAGTTTGTGAAGATGAATTTATTGTATATAAAAAAAGCAGGATTAAAATGAGGTAAAATTTTTTCATAATACTTTCTTTATGCTAAGAATTTCTTTTATCTGTTAACGTTTCAAAGTGTATCAGCATAAAAGCAAGATTGTAATGAATATATCTTAAATTATTTTAATATTTAGAAAATAGTTTGTAAGCTTTATATCAGCTTAAGTTCGCCCTTCAGCTAATAATTATTTTATTAAATATGAAATTAAATAATTTTTGAATAATAAATCAGCTCCATCTTAAAAAAATATTTTATTTATGAGTTAAAGAACAATTTTTTATAAAATGACCATATATAAACCCTGGCCGAAAGCAGAGCTAATAGATCTAAATTTAATTTATGAATAAACTAAAGCAGAGGATAAGTTTTACGGAGTACCGGAGAAATTATAAAAAAGAAAAGGGAGGCAGAATGTCAGGTCAACTATTTTATTCTATTTGCTGGGTTCTTCTAAATTATTTTACTTTACAAACCATAATAAGCTACTACTGAAAATTCATTTATTTGTTTATCAATAAATACTCCGGCAGTTTCTTCATTAGATACTTTGCTCAATTTGTAGCCCACTTCAAAATTCAGGTCGTGTATAAATTCATATTTTAAATTCATACCAAAGTATTGGTAGTAATTCATTAAGCCGAATAAAAACTTTGGCTGAGGCATAAGATACTGTCCGCTGTAATCTGAACTCCCTTTCCTGATATATTCAATCCAAGTATTAGCCTGCAGCCCTCTGATAAATCTATAATTAAAGTTTAAATAAATAAGATCAGAATTATGCCCCATCCAGTGTCCCATTAAATAAGAGGAAGTTGTATAAGTCTGTGCAGGATCGTGATGTCCGTATACATAAGGATTAATTCTTGTATATTCTGCAGTAACAGTTAAATTATCTACCGGCAAATCGGCGACCGATACTCCGAATGTACAGGCCATTTGCGGCCTCAGCTTATTATCATTAAGCGAATTTTCGATAGTCTGGGGATTTACAAACAAAGTTCCGTTTATACCTTTAAGCGTCAATTCATCAATAAATAAAGTTCCGTAAATATGAGTGTTCTTTAAAAAATTCCTTGAACTGACAGATAAAAAGATTTGCGAATTTGCATCCCCCGGCTGATCATGCCTGTTGCTTATAAATTCATCTGCCATATAGAAGATCATGAACGGCATTAGATACAAAGGTTCAATTTTATCACTGTATATAATCGACTCCCCGATTGACAGGTCCAGCCCTTCAAAAGGAGTAAAGGAAAGCGCATGCCAGGCAAGATACTTATTGATATAGATATCTCTCCGGCTTATTGAAAGCATTAAGGAATCAACAACATTTGAAGAAAGCCAGGCGTGGTAATAATAAAAATTCATCCACTTAACAGGATTTAAATGAAGCCGTATAAACGGGAACGAAGGAGCTTTATTTGAGAGGACAAGATTCCCGCTTTCAGCATAACCGTATTCAATATAATCCTTTGCAACTGCAATATCTCCCCATTTCCAATCAAACGAAACCATTGTGTTTACTTCGCTATAATCTATATCTTTACCATGGTCATGTTCTACTGTTATTATCCCGGTTTCGGGGGTAAAGTTTTTCTTTGAATCAATAGAAGTTCCATGTTCATTATTAGTTTTGAAATTAAAACTTAAGCCAATATTATTTAGAAAGTAACCGTATCCGTACATATCCGACCCACGAATGAATATTTCTATCCGCACCCGGGTAAGAAATTTCATATCCGACCGCCGGACCGGCACCGAACTTAAAAGTGTCATCATCATAAGAGAACATGCGGTATCTTTGAGATGCTCTGCTTTTCAATCCCTGGGATGGATTATCATCATTCTTTTTATTAAAGTATTCGGATTCAATGAAATACTCTTTCTCGTAAAAGTCTAATTCATCTTTTTCAAGGTTAGTCAGCTTTTCAATATTATTCCTTGCATCTTTCAGCTTTTGCGATATGTAGTTCCGGGGAAGGGGTTTTATCAAATCGTTGAGCTCTATTATTCCTTTTTGACTTAGTCTTTCCAGATAAGTGTAAATATCTTTATTTAGCGGTTCGAACACTATTTGGGCGTTAAGAGGAATAAGTATAAAAACCAGAGAAAGAACTATTAAATATTTCTTCATGGCTTTAGTTTTTTAAGTAATAAACAAATACTTTCATCTCTCCGGCTCCCACTATTATAGATGAAAGATTCAGCAAGTAATATCAAGAAGTTAAATTAACATATCAAAAATCAAAGCAACTTGCAATGTTATTCCTGTGACAAAAAGCAAGCCATTGGTTAATCCTCTATTTCCTTTCATAATAAGTTATTATTGGAAAATGAAATAAAATGAAGGGGCATTCGAAATCTCATTTTTAGATACGTTTTATATTCTAATACAGTTATATAAAGCGAGTATGTAAATGATGAAAAGAATTAAAGGGGAAAA
Organism: uncultured Bacteroidota bacterium; assembly: GCA_963782475.1. Taxonomy (GTDB): domain Bacteria; phylum Bacteroidota; class Ignavibacteria; order Ignavibacteriales; family Ignavibacteriaceae; genus CAVQBP01. The sequence continues at coordinate 161,191 of CAWAJW010000014.1, read as the reverse complement.
GGAAATATTGTTTAGTTATGTTACCCATCGGTCTTAATCTTAATTTAATCTCACTCTTAATGGTGTTAAAAATCGAGTAATACTTTAAGAGTAAGTGCAGGCAAATAGTTTGTTAGTGTCATTCTGGCGAAAGCAAGAATCTTCCGAAGGGGAAAAGAATATAGTATGATTGGTTGGGGAATTGATGGATTAGGATTAAGATTAAGATTAGGATTAAGAGCAAGATTAGGATTAAGAGCAAGGGGAGGCCAATACGATATATCTTATTCCGGAATGTTTTTAACTACAATCCGTAATTAATTGAAAATGAAAATTCATTAACCCGACTGTCGGTATATGAACCATTACTTTGTTCGTGCGATTCAAGATTGACCCTGTACCTGGCTTCAAAATTCAATTCATGAATTAATTCATACTTAAAGTCCAAGCCGGCATACTTATAATAATTTTTAAGTCCGAATAAAAAGGAGGGCTGAGGATTATTATATTCACCGCTGTAATCATTGCTCCCTTTCCTGATATATTCTCCCCAGGCGGTTGCCTGAAACCCGCGTAAAAATCTGTAGTTAAATTCAAGGTAAAGAAGATCGGAATTCTGCCCAATCCAATCCCCCATTAAGTAAGACGAATTGGTATAAGTCTGTGCCGGGTCATGATGACCGTAAACAAATGGGTTAATCCTGGTGTATTCTGCTGTAAAAGTAAAATTATCAAAAGGGATATCGACGGAAGATAAGCCAAGTGTATAGCCCAGCTGGGTCCTTAAATCTTTATTATTAACAGAATTTATAAGAGTCTTGCCATCGACAAATAAAGTTCCATTAAGCCCTTGAAGAGTCAGCTCATCAATAAATAGAGTTGCATACAGGTGTGTATTTTTTAAATGATCCCTTGAACTGACGGATAAAAATATTTGTGAATTTGCGTCGCCGGGCTTATTGTGCCTGCTGCTTAAAAAATCATCTGCATAATAATAAAACATAAAAGGCATCAGGTAAACAAGCTCTAATTTATCACTATAAATAACCGATTCACCGACAGAAATATCCAGGCCTCTTAAAGGTGTAAATACAAATGAGTGCCATGCAAAATATTTATTGATATAAATATCCCGTTTATATTGTTCAAGCTTAGCGGAATCAATTACGTTAGATGATAGAAATGCATGGAAATAATAAAATTTGAACCAGTCAACCGGATGCAGTTCAAGCTTAATATAAGGAAAAGAAGGCGCCTTATCCGACAGAACCAGGTTGCCGCTTTTTGCATAGCCGTATTCAATAAAATCTTTCGCTAATACTGCACTTCCCCAATCCCAGTTATACGACACTGCAGATGTTACTTCACTATAATCAATATCATCTCCCGGGTAATATACTACAGGGATAATCCCTGTTACAGGTGTAAAATTCTTTTTAATATCTATACTGGTTCCATGTTCATTATTTGTTCTGAACTTCATGCTTATGCCGAAGTTATCGGAAAAATATCCATAAGCAGAAATCCCCATCCATGAATGGATATTTCTATTATTATCAGGGAAGCTCATTCCGTATCCTATTTCCGGGATTACGTTGAACTTAAAAGTTTTGTCGGTATATGAAAAAACCCTGAAGCGTCCTACGCTGTCTTTTCCGAAAACGGTTAAATATTTCTTATCAATATTCTTTTTATCGAATCCATCTATTTCCTGGAAAAAATCTTTTTTATAAAATTCCAACTCTTCTTTTTCAAGGCTGTTAAGCATTTGAATCTTTTTTTCGGCTTCTGTTATTTTTTCTGCAATATATTTCCTCGACAAAGGTTTAACAAGATCATCAAATTCTATAATTCCTTTAATGCTAAGCCTATCAAGGAAAGAATAAACATCACTATCCAAAGGTTCATAAACAATTTGAGCTTTTACCGATATTATAGATAGAATAAATATGCAGAATAATAAAATTGTTTTTCTTTTCAAGCTATATCCCTGTGTTGAAAAAAGACATTATCTTAAAATTATATATATAAAAATGAAATGTTGATTAGAAGATCTCAATTAAACCTTAACTTCGCTGGGGTGCTGTTAAAATAAATGGAAATTTTATTTATCATATATAACAATATTTGTTTTAAAAAATTAAATTATAAAGCAAATTTTTACAATTCAGGTTTAATCCATTGTAAATCAGTTATAGATTAAATTAAGTAATTATAAATGACCGCTTATCTTTTCTGCAAATTCGATGCCGTCTGAGGTGTTGATAAAATATGTTTAAAAATTTTCCATCTTAATTCCGGATTTTCAGGAACGCCTCCAACCCTATTGACATAATCGGCAACAATATCCTCTCCAAGATTATAATTTATTACATAGCTCCTGTATTTTTCAATAAAGCTGATTGTCTTTTCTGCATTTGCAGGAGTTCTTAAAGAATATTTTACCAGCCAATCTTTTGTTTTCTTTTTAGTCCATTTCCCATCAAGATAATTTCTGGCAGCTTCATTAGTTGCAAAATCAAGCTTTTTAGATAATTTCAGAACTTCATAATATTTATCAGCATCGGAAGGAGCTAAGCCTGCCAGCCGGAAAAGAACGCTTTTTTCAAATACCATTCTTGATCTCCCCGGAAAAGCGACATTTATCCCGTAATTTGCTGTCCCTTCGGCTATTAAAGACTGCGGACTGAACAAGTCGTATACGGAAAATTCTACCCACCCTAATCCTTTATACAAATGATTTTCAATTAATGTATTGTAAACATGGTGGCCGGGATAACCTTCATGACAGGCAATATCAATAGCACGATCAATGTAGATAGGAAGATCCGTGTTAACCTGGATTATACTAAAGCTGTTCCCTTTATACCAATTGTACGCGCCCCATGGCTTATTCGTTACATATTCAACCTTAAAATTTTCATTTTTAGGGAGTTTAATATGTTCAAGAGTTTTTAGTCTTGCTTCTTTAATAGCTGCATTGAACACTCCGGATAATTTATCTTTTGGAATAATGAACTGTTTTTTAAATTCTTCTAATCTTTGTTCAACGTCTTTTCCTTTACCGGGAAGAACTTTATCAAGCTGATCAAGTATTTTTTGAAAATATTCATTATTATAGCGGGGAGCCTCAGCATCATACAGAGCCTTTGTTTCTTCATCGAATGAAAGCTTTCCTCCGGCAATCATGAAAAGTTTTGTCTTTACTGCCAAAAGCTGCTTATAAAGATATTTATACCTTAATACCTGTATATCACTGGCTCTATCATTTCTTAAGCTTTCAAGGCTGTCAAGCAGCTTGTCGGTATTAGAATACAAATTTTGAATTACAGCAGAATCTCCTACTACGGATGTATCCTTTTTGGGGATCCATTCTTTAGGTCCGTAATATGCATCAACTATATCAGGATCCTGCAAACCGGCATTAAGAACAAGCTTAACATAACCTTCGGCGATTTTATCCATTTTTAGATCCAGCTCTTTATAAATAAGCGGTTCCCTATCCTCTTTTTTTGAGCATGAAGAAATTATAAAGCACAAAACAGCAACGAGGATAAAATATTTTTTATACATTAAGTTTAGTATGCTAAATAAAATTATCAGATATTGGTTAAAAAAATAAGTATGCCGTATTCGTAATCCGAAACCCGTTCATGTTATCCGGTATTCATTATCTGCTTGAAATTTAATATTTAATATATTTATAAGCAAAAAGCTTTTTAAGAATTGATCAGCTCTTTTTTCTCTTCCCTTTCCCCTATCTGCTGCCGCCACATTGCATAATAGAGACCTTTCTGTTCAACCAGTTCTTCATGCCTGCCCGATTCTATAATTTGCCCTCGCTCTAAAACATAGATCATATCTGCATGCATAATTGTAGAAAGGCGGTGAGCAATTAGAATTGTAATTAAGTCTTTTCTTAGAGAGATATCCCTTATAGTTTCGCTTATTTCTTCTTCGGTAAGAGAATCAAGTGATGAAGTAGCTTCATCAAAAACAAGAATATTCGGATGTCTTAATAGTGCCCTGGCAATTGAAAGCCTTTGCTTCTCCCCTCCTGAAACCTTAACTCCTCCTTCGCCGATAACAGTATCCAAACCTTTATCTGCTCTTGCTAATAAATTTCCCGCTGAAGCTTTTTTCAATACTTCCAGGCATTCTTCATCCGTAGCAGCCGGATTTACAAAAAGAAGGTTCTCCCTAATCGTTCCTGAAAATAACTGAGTATCCTGGGTTACAAAACCTATTCTTTCCCGCAATTTATCAAAATCAATCTGATCCCTGGAAATCCCGTTATACAAAATTTCCCCTTGCTGCGGGGTATACAACCCGACAAGCAGCTTAACCAAAGTTGTTTTTCCTGCTCCTGAAGGCCCGACAAAAGCAATGGTTTCACCTATTTCAGCTTTAAATGAAATTCTATCCAGTGCCCGGTTCTTTCCCGACTGGTGCTTAAACCCGGTATCTACAAATTCAAGCGTTTTCACATTTCCAAGTTCGACAGGTTTAGCAGGCTTAGAATCAATAGGAATTTTTAATATATCTTCAAAGTTATTTAAAGAAACCTCCGCTTCCCTGTACGTATTAATTATATCGCCTAAGCTTTGAAGGGGACCGAATATAAAAAAGGAATATATGAAAAGTGAAAAGAACTCACCTACTGTTATTGTCTGGGTAAAAATTAAGTAAAGCATCAAAAATAGTATGCTGGTCCTTAAAAAATTAACCGATGTTCCCTGGATAAAGCTTAGCTTCCTGATATATTTAACTTTTTTTAATTCAAGTTCCAGGATTTTATCTGTAGTAGAATTAAGCCTGTTAATTTCCTGGCTACCCAGTCCGAGGCTTTTTACGAGCTCTATATTCCTTAATGATTCGGTAGTAGTACCCGCAAGAGATGTGGTTTCACGTACAATAACCTCTTGTATCATTTTTATTTTTTTACTTAAGACTGAGCTGATTACCCCAAGTATAGGAACCGCTGCAAAAAATACAGGTGCGATCACCCAGTAAACACTTATTGAATAAACGGTTACAAATATAATCCCAACAAGAGAGGTGAAAAGTGTATTAATAACTGCTGAAATAAGCTTTTCAACGTCAGTTCTAACTTTCTGCAATACGCTTAAAGTCTGCCCGCTTCTTTGATCTTCAAACACGGAATAAGGAAGTTCAAGAGAATGTTCAATACCATCCGAATAAATTTTTGCTCCCAGCCGCTGAGTTATAACATTTACATAATAATCCTGGAAATTTTTTGCGACACGGGATACAAAGGCTACTCCCACTGCAGCAGCCAGCAGCATGCTTACTCCCTTAAAAAATTCGGAAGTTGTATATTGTGAAAATTTGGTGGCATATTTATCAATTACAATCCTGAAAATGTAAGGATCGAGGAAAGAGAAAACCTGGTTTATTGCAGCAAGCAGTAAGGAAAGAACCAGCAGCTTCCAATAATTCTTCAAATATGAATAAAGTAATTTCATTTCAAGTTAAAAAGGATCTTCATCCTGTGTTTTCTTAATTAATTCTTTAGTAAAAAAATCTATATTATTCTCCGGCTTTTAGCGGGATTTCCGCCGGGGAAGATTAACAATGATAGAATCATTAAAATCAGAAAATACACTTAATATTTTTATGTTAAAATCCATTCTCAGATTCGGGAAGAGCAACCGCCAATCTTTTCATTTTTTGGAGAATTCTATAAAAAACAAATATAAATCTTAATATTTATAAATCTAATTTTCTATTTTAAATGGCATAATATATGAAAAAAACTTCAAGTCAAAAACATTAGAATTATCAATTTATCCGGTAAAACAGATAATTGTTAATCTAATCTTTCCGCTGCAGCTGGATCTATTTTCTTAAAGCTCAAAACATGGAATAAGAAATTGTCATTTTCAAGGGAAATTAAGGAAAAATCATTTTGCTATCACTGCGGTGAGGAATGTAAAGATACGGCGATCACAATAGATGAAAAGAGTTTTTGCTGCAGCGGGTGCAAAACGGTTTACGAAATTCTGAATAAAAGCAATCTTTGCAATTATTACTCAATTGAACAATCGCCGGGGAAATCACCCAAAGAGTTCGAATCAAAAGAATATGATTACCTGGATGATGAAAAAATTATTAAGCAGCTTAATAACTATATTGATGATAAAATCAGTATTGCAACCTTTACGATCCCGCAAATGCATTGTTCATCCTGCATATGGCTTCTGGAGAATCTTTATAAAATAAGTGAAGGTATAAGCCGTTCGGAGGTTGATTTTCTGAAAAAAGAGCTGACGGTTAGGTATAATCATAATAAGATCAGTTTGAAAAAGCTGGTCCAGCTGCTTGCTTCCATCGGCTACGAACCGCAGATACAGCTTGATATCCTTGAAAAGAAAAAAGATAGTGCTTCAAATAAAAAGCTCTATTATAAGCTTGGAATAGCGGCATTTTGCTTCGGAAATATTATGCTTTTCAGCTTCCCTGAATATTTATCAATTAATCTATCCGATATCTTCTTTAAAAGATTTTTCGGATACCTGAATTTAATTTTAGCTCTGCCTGTATTATTCTATTCAAGTTCCGATTATTTTTTTTCTGCTTATAAAGGATTAAAAAAGAAAATAATTAATATTGATTTCCCGGTCTCTCTCGGGATTATAGCCTTATTTCTAAGAAGCACTATTGAGATATTAACTCATTCCGGGGCCGGATATTTTGATTCGATGACCGGGCTCGTCTTCTTTTTATTGATAGGAAAATTATTCCAGCAGAAAACCTACCAGTCTCTAAATTTTGAAAGAAATTACAAATCTTATTTTCCTCTTTCAGTTACTGTTAAAAAGAATAACAGGCAAATATCAAAACCTGTATCCGATTTAATTATCGGGGAGAGAATTGTTGTTCGAAATAATGAAATAATCCCGGCTGATTCCATTTTATTCAGCGGTACTGGAAATATCGATTACAGCTTTGTTACAGGGGAATCCAAACCGGTAAATAAAGTTATGGGAGAACTGATATATGCAGGCGGAAGACAGCTCGGAGAATATCTGGAGCTTGAAGTTGTTAAGGAAGTTTCGCAGAGCTATTTAACGCAACTATGGAATAATAATACTTTTAAAAAGAAAGATGAAAGTGATTTTACTGCTTTATCAAACCTGATAAGCAAATATTTTACGATCGTGGTGCTTATTATTGCTTTTGTATCCTCCGCATTCTGGTTCCCCGTGAATTTAACTGTAGCTTTAAATGTTTTTACAGCTGTATTGATTGTAGCCTGTCCATGTGCTCTCGCTTTATCAATTCCTTTTACTTTAGGAAATGCTTTACGAATTTTCGGGAAAAATAAATTCTACTTAAAGAATACATCTTCAATTGAAGAGCTGGCTAAAGTAGATGAGATTGTTTTTGATAAGACTGGTACATTAACTAAAATTAACAGCTCCGAAATTAATTATTCCGGCATAGAGCTTAACGATTTTCAGCAGGAAATAATTAAATCACTTGTCCGGAATTCAAATCATCCTTTAAGCAGAAAAATTTATTCATTCTTAAAAGGAGAAGAAAAATTCCACATTGATCAATTTAGAGAAAAAACCGGTTATGGAATTGAAGGAATTGTTTTAGGGAATAAAATAAAAATCGGTTCGATTGATTATGTATCCGGTCAGGATAAAAAGGATTCTTCTTTTGAAGAGAAAAAGAATTTCGGAACCAGGGTTTATTTATCTCTTGATGACCAAGTAATCGGATATTTCAACTTCTCAACCGAATATAGAAAAGGAATTAAAGGAATTACTAAATAATTTGTCATCTAAATATTCTATAAACCTTTTATCAGGTGATAACGACAGTGAAAAAGAAAAGCTAATTGAATATTTTGGAAAAGAAACCAGGTTATTTTTTAAACAATCACCCCAGGACAAACTGGATTTTATAAATAATCTTCAGACAGCTGGTAAAAAAATTTTAATGATTGGTGATGGTCTAAATGATGCCGGAGCATTAGCGCAAAGTAAAGTAGGAATAGCAGTTACGGAAGATATCAGCAACTTTTCTCCTGCCTGCGATGCAATTTTAGATGTATCCAATATTCATAAGCTTTATGATTTTATAAAGTTTTCAAAATCAAGCTTAAAAATCATTTTAATAAGCTTTATTATCTCTTTTATTTATAATTTAGCTGGTCTAAGTTTTGCGGTTATGGGTTTGCTTTCACCTATAATTGCCGCAATACTTATGCCTTTAAGTTCAATTTCTGTTGTTCTGTTTGCAACGTTATCAACTAATTTTCTTGCGAAAAAAAGAGGTTTAATATCTCTGTAATTGTAATATTAATTGGCATAAGCCTTTTTGTTGCATTGGGATTTCTATTCGCATTTTTATGGGCTGTTAAAAGCGGCCAATATAAAGATACTTATACACCTTCCGTAAGAATGTTATTTGATCAGCCCCCTGATAAAAAAGAAAAATATTAAAAAAAATGATAAATGAATCCAGTATATAAAGGAGTCTTTACATGGAGTTAGAAAGGTTCAGTTACGATAATAAGATTGTAAAAAACTTTGCTATTGCTACTGTATTTTGGGGATTAGTAGGAATGCTTGTCGGTCTTCTTATCGCTTCTCAATTATTTTTTCCGGCTTTAAATTTTAATATTCCTTATACTACTTTCGGCCGCATTCGCCCTATCCATACAAATGCCGCAATCTTCGCATTTGTAGGAAATGCAATCTTTATGGGGGTCTATTATTCGCTGCAAAGGCTGTGCAAAGCCCGGATGTACAGCGATTTTTTAAGCAAGTTTCATTTCTGGGGCTGGCAGCTAATTATCGTTGCAGCGGCTTTGACTCTTTCGCTTGGTTTTACAACAAGTAAAGAATATGCCGAACTTGAATGGCCGATTGATATTGCTATTGCGATTGTGTGGGTTGCTTTCGGAATAAATATGTTCGGAACAATAATCAAAAGAAGAGAAAAACATATGTATGTTGCAATATGGTTTTATATTGCAACATGGGTCACGGTTGCTGTCCTTCATATAGTTAATTCTATCGAGCTTCCCGTCAGCTTTATGAAAAGTTATCCTGTTTATGCCGGAGTTCAGGATGCATTGGTTCAATGGTGGTATGGTCATAATGCAGTGGCATTTTTCTTAACTACCCCATACCTTGGTTTAATGTATTACTATTTACCCAAGGCCGCTAATCGTCCTATTTACTCATACCGGCTTTCAATAATCCATTTCTGGGCCTTAATTTTTATATATATCTGGGCAGGCCCGCATCATCTTCTTTACAGCGCATTGCCTGATTGGGCTCAATCTTTAGGGACTGTCTTTTCAATAATGCTTATAGCCCCTTCCTGGGGTGGAATGATAAACGGCTTATTAACCCTGCGCGGAGCATGGGATAAAGTTAGACAGGATCCGATTCTTAAGTTCATGGTTGTTGCTGTAACAGCTTATGGAATGGCTACATTTGAAGGCCCGATGCTTGCATTAAAAAATGTAAATGCTATTGCTCATTTTACCGATTGGATTATTGCTCATGTTCATATGGGAACACTTGCATGGAACGGTTTTTTAACATTTGGAGTGCTTTATTGGTTAATTCCTAAGTTATTTAAAACCAATCTCTATTCTAAAAAATTAGCAAATATGCATTTCTGGATAGGTACACTTGGAATTGTTTTTTATGTATCGGCAATGTACTGGTCGGGCATTACACAATCATTAATGTGGAAGCAATTTAATTCCGCTCGGCCAGCTTCAATATCCTAATTTCCTTGAAACAGTTCTGCAGATAATTCCAATGTATATGATAAGAGCAGCCGGAGGTGCTTTATATTTAACCGGTGTTATAATGATGACTTACAATTTATATAAAACTGCAAAGCAGGGAAGTTTTGCGGCAAATGAAGACGCTGAAGCGCCGGCTTTAATCAAAATGAAAGAAAAGGAAGGATACTCCCATCGCTGGCTTGAAAAAAGACCATGGCAGTTTACACTTGCCGCAACAGCAGCAATTTTAATTGGCGGTCTGGTTGAATTTATTCCTACTTTTTTAGTAAAATCTAATATTCCTACAATATCAAGTGTAAAACCATATACCCCTCTTAGAATTGCAGGGGAGAGATATTTATATAAGAGAAGGATGCCTTGGATGTCATTCACAATTGATCCGTCCCTTCAGGTCGGAGACAGAAAGATACGGGGAATATTCCAAAGCAGGAGAGTATGTTTATGATCATCCGTTTTTGTGGGGTTCCAAACGAATAGGTCCCGATCTTCACAGGGTAGGGGGGAAATATCCGAATTTGTGGCACTATCTGCATATGCAAAATCCCGCTTCTATGTCCCCCGGTTCTATTATGCCACATTATCCATGGCTTTTAACAAACGATCTGGATACCAACTTAACTGCTAAAAAAATAGAAGTGATGAGGAAGCTTGGAGTTCCATATCCCGCAGGATATGAAGCAACTGCAAATCAGGATTTAAGAAAACAAGCTGAAGAAATAACTGATGATTTACAGAAGAACGGAGCACCGGCAGAAAGCAATAAAGAAATAATTGCTTTAATTGCTTACCTGCAAAGGCTGGGAACAGATATAAAAGTTGATTCAACAACAGCAAGTAGATAATTATGTTTAAAGAAGTCTTACAATCAATTGAAGGAATAGGTATTTACCCAATTATTTCCATGGGCGTATTTATAGTTTTTTTTACGATTGTAATTATCTGGTACTTTCAAAGCCGATAAAAAATATTTAGAGAATATGAGAAATTTACCGCTGGATAATGGTGAAGCATTAAATTCAAACAATACAGGTAAAAACCATGAGCAAAAATAAAAAAAAGCTTTTAATCTTAATTATTAAAACTGCCGGATTCATTACTCTTCTTGTAAACAGCAATATAATCGCACAGGCACAAAATGAAGAAATTGATCCTTCTGTATATGATATAAACCTGCTGCTATTTTCAATAATAGTAACAATTGTATTTTTTGCATTTATTTATTACGGAACAGGTAAAGGAATAGCAAGACCAAAAAGAATTTCGAAAATATTCAATAAGATAAAAGACTATTTTACCGGTCTGGCGCCATTGGAAAAAGAAAAAGATATTTTGATGGATCATGATTTTGACGGAATAAAAGAGCTCGACAACAGGATCCCTCCATGGTTTAACTATCTTTTTTATGGAACAATTATTTTCGGCATTATTTATATGCTTGATTTTCATGTATTAAAAACCGGGAAACTCCCTGTCCAGGAGTACCAGGAAGAAATGCAGCAGGCTGATTTGCAGAGAGCAGAACTAATTAGATCCGGAGCATTGGTTAATGAAAATAATGTTAAAAGATTAACAGATGCGTCTGCATTAGAGGATGGGAAAGATATATTTAAAGTAAACTGCGTCCCCTGCCATGGAGAAAACGGGCAGGGTATAATAGGACCAAATTTAACAGACGATTACTGGATACACGGAGGCGGAATAAAGAATGTTTTTAAAACGATAAAATACGGTGTACCTGCAAAGGGAATGCTTACCTGGGATGGCAAGCTTAATCCAAGAGAAATCCAGGAAGTTGCAAGTTATGTACTTTCATTGCAGGGAACTAATCCGCCCAATGCAAAAGCACCGCAAGGTCAAAAGTGGGAGGGAACAGACAGTAGTAAAGTTTCTTCAAAATAAATAATCATTTGAATTAGATGAGATCTTTAACAAGAAAGTATAATGAAACAGGTAACAGAAGAAAAATCTTTCAGGGATCAGCTCTCAACAATAAGTAAAGAAGGTAAACGAAACTGGATCTATCCTAAAAAACCTTTCGGAAGGTTTTATAATGCCCGGAATATTGTAAGCTTTATTTTACTTTTGATCTTAATTGCTGCTCCTTTTTTAAAAGCTCACGGTCATCCATTTATGCTGTTTGATTTTCCAGGTAGGAACTTTATCCTTTTCAGTATTCCGTTTGGTCCACACGATTTTCATCTTTTTGTTTTAGCTATGATAACCGGGATTGTTTTTATAATTCTTTTTACCGCAGTTTTCGGAAGGGTTTTCTGCGGCTGGGCCTGCCCTCAAACAATCTTTATGGAAATGGTTTTCAGAAAAATTGAATACTGGATCGAAGGAGACACTTATGCACAAAGAAGGCTTGATAAAGCTAATTGGACTAAAGAAAAAATATTTAAAAAAACAGTAAAGCACGGGATATTTTTCGGTATCTCCTTTTTCATATCCAATATTTTTCTCTCTTATATAATTAGTATTGATAAATTATGGCAGATAATAACGGATCCTCCTGCTGAACATATTGCCGGCTTAATTTCCATGATCGGTTTCTCGGCTGTATTTTATTGGATCTTCTCATATTTCCGTGAACAGGTATGTACAATAGTTTGTCCGTATGGAAGACTGCAGGGTGTTCTTCTTGATCAGGATTCTGTTGTTATTGCTTATGATTATAAAAGAGGTGAACCAAGAGGAAAAATAAAGAAGGATGAAGCACCGGTTGCCCTGGGTGATTGCATAAACGACAAATTATGCGTTGAAGTCTGTCCGACCGGAATCGATATCAGGGATGGAATTCAGCTGGAATGCATTAACTGCACCGCCTGCATTGATGCATGTGATTATATTATGGATAAGGTGAACCGGCCGCGTGGACTAATCAGGTATGCATCATTAAACGGGATAGAGAAAAAATCAAAATTTAAATTCACGCCAAGAATGATTGCTTATTCATTTCTGCTTGCAATTCTTGCCGGCGTTCTGGGTTATTTATTAATAACAAGAACCGATTTCAATATAAATATTCTAAGAACTCCCGGCATGCTATTCCAGGAGCAGCCCGGCAATATGATTAGCAATTTATATGATCTGGATATAATCAATAAAACATTCCATGACGCTCAAATAAATATTAAGCTTAAAAATTTAAATGGTGAAATAAAAGTTATCGGCACTAATCTTTCAATGAAACCCCAGGATAATCTTGAAGCAAAATTCTTGCTGCTGCTTAACAGATCAGAGCTAAAAAGTATGAATACTCCGATTACAATTGATGTATATGCAAACGGGAAATTGCTTGAAGAAGTGAAGACGTCATTTTTAGGACCAATGAATAAAAAGGAAAACAATTAGTGAAAAAGTTAGTAAAATTTAACTGGGGAACCGGGATATTTATATCAATTGTTGCTTTTATGGCTATTACCCTGGTTTTAACTTCTATATTTATGAACCAAAGAGTAGACCTGGTAACCAGCAACTATTATGAAAAGACTCTGACTTATCAGGATCAAATTGATACTTATAAAAGAACCGCAGGACTTAAAGAGAAAGTTGCATTCAGTTATGCTGATAATAAAATAAATCTCTCCTTCCCGGTTTCCTTTTGGGAGCAAGTTGATAATGGTAAGTTATATTTTTATCGCCCTTCTGATTCAAGGAAAGATTTCACTATTCCAATTCTGCTGGATAAAAAAGGAAGCCAGACTATTAATATATCGACGATTGATAAAGGGTATTGGAAAGTTGAGGTTCAATGGGAGATGAATAACCAAAATTATAAAATGGATAAATCTTTTCTTTTCAATTAATAAATAATGATTGTGCTGTCACTTTAAAGGTGAATAGCTCTTTAATAATGAAAAGGATTTAAAATAATATGGAAATATTTGCAGGTTTAATAGTCGGATTTATCGGAAGTTTTCATTGCATAGGGATGTGCGGACCTATCGCATTGGCCTTACCTGTACCTGCCTCGGATAATTATAGATTTTTTGCCGGGAGAATAATCTATAATTTAGGCAGAATTTTATCTTATGCTTTGATGGGTATACTGCTGGGTTTCATCGGTGAGAAGCTTGTTATTTCTGGCTTCCAGCAGATACTCTCAATTTCCCTGGGTATTTTTATCCTTGTTATAGTCTTTATTCCGCAAAAAATAAGAAACAGAGTATTAGCGGTTAATATCATCCAGCGACTTATAAATCCATTAAAGTCTTCTATCGGCACCTTATTTAAACAAAAGAGTTATTCCTCCTTTCTATCTATTGGCTTTTTGAATGGCTTTTTACCATGTGGTTTTGTTTATGCCGGGCTGGCGGGAGCAATATCAACAGGGAGTATGTTTAAAGGAATGCTCTTTATGATATTTTTTGGTCTGGGGACTTTCCCTGCAATGTTTACGGTTTCTATATTTAGTAAATTTATTAAACTAGATTTAAGGAAAAAAATAAGTAAGCTGACCCCGGTTTTTGCAATCTTCCTGGCAATGCTTTTTATTATGCGGGGAATGAACCTGGGAATTCCTTATGTGAGTCCTAAATTTGGGAATAATTCTCCCACTCATCACATGATGACAAATTAAAAATAAACAAAGGGGCTTTACCGCCCCTTTATATATTTAATTATTTCTTCTTAGAAGGCAGAACTGCATCCTTTGCTGCTTTTGCGATTCTAAATTTCAGAACCTTTTTAGCAGGTATCATCATCGTTTGGCCGGTAGCAGGATTTCTCCCCATTCTCTTTTTCCGGTCAACTACCAATAATTTACCAACTCCTGGAATTGTAAATGAATTTTTTGCTTCTTTATGAACTAACATAGTTAATTCATCTAAAAATTGATTCGCAACTTTTTTAGTAGTATCGGTCTTCTTTGCAAGGTGATCGACTATTTGCGATTTAGTCATTGGTTTTCCTGCTGCCATAGTTTAAGCCTCATATATATTGATGGTTAAAAATTTCGTTGTGAAAATAAAAAATATTTTTGATTAAAAAAAATATCTTACATGTTTATTTACATGTTATTTAAAATAAGTTGAGAATAATTTTATTCCAGGCTTACAATATTCGCTTATTTTGTAGCTTAAAGTTTAATTATTTATTTTGCTTCTACTATTTATTCGCCTTAGGTATAAAGGATACCATCTCTTATTTAAGAATGAAACAGCTTTTAATTTTCCTTTTATTTAGTATATACCTGCACTCTCAGAATGTTGATTCCCTGTCAATTAAAAAAAATCTGCAGCTGCTTGAAAGTGGAAAAAAAGATTCCGTACTTACAGATACTACCGGCTTGCTAAGTTCAAAAAAAAATCTCGCCAAAGTTGATACCCTTGTTCCGCTTCAGCGTAAACCGCTGTCTGATAATAGTTATTTTATCAGTCATAATACAATTTTTCACTTTGACTACAGGTCAGCTTCGGACTTGTTAAAGGAATTCCCCTTTACCTTTATAAGAGATAAAGGGTTTATCGAAGAAGATAACGAAGCTTTTATATATGGCGCGGGTGCGGGAGGGATCAGCTTTCTCCAAAATGGAATATTATATAATGATCATTTTACAAATTCACTTGATTTAAATAATATACAAACCGGCTCAGTTGATTCAATTGAAATTATTCCTTCACCCAGAGGTTTTTTATATTCACTATCACCAAACCCTGTAACAATTAATTTTATAACAAAAGATTATCTTTCCGTTACACCCTACTCAAGAATAAAATATATCCAGGGACCTTCAGGAGAAGCATATGTAGACGGGTTATTCAGCGCGTTGCTTCTTAAAGATTTAAATGTCTCTTTTGATATAACAAACAGAAATATCGACAGCTCTTTTGTTAATAGTGATTTTAATATATGGCAGGTGAAAACTAATTTAAAATATTTCCTTTCCAATTCATTAAATATTACCGGGTCATATGGGTATATAAAATCGAATAAAGGATTAAACGGCGGAATTGAAGTTGATACTATAATAAAGAATAACCCTGATATTAATAGTGTATTATATGACGACATAACCGCACCGGTTAATTTTCCATACCGGAGAGAGGAATATCTTCAGCATTATTTTACTGTAAGTCTCCTTTCTAATGCATTTAAGAAGCTTAGCGGGAATCTCGATTTTTATTTCCGGTTCAACCAGGATAAAATATCCGGCATCGACTCAAGCTTATCTGAGCTTAAAAATAAAAATAAGATATACGGAATAAATTTAAAGCAGGAATTTGATCAGAAATTATATTCTATAAGTCTCTTAGGAAATTTTGAACATATTAATTATAACACCAGCACTATTGAGAACAGGGTTTATTCTATTGCTGAAAACAATTTGGATAATTTATCCCTGGCATCGATATTCTCATTAAATCTTTTGAATGGAAATTTGATTCCATCTGTTTTTTATAAATTCTATAGGGGGAGAGGCAATTACCTGCAATATAACAACTTGTATGGTTTAGGAGCAGATATTACTTATAAACCGGATGATAATTTTAAATTTTACCTCGGATTTTCAAATTATGAAATTAGCAGACCACCGGATAGAATAAATAATGCAGAGGCTAGTATTCAATATTCCGGACTGGGTGCCTCAATCACTTTAAATATTTTCAGCAGGGATTTAGCTTTAGGTAAATCAGCTCCGGGAATATTTTACTACGAAAATAAAAATCTTACCGGACTGGGATTAAAGCTCGATTATAAGTTTAAGGAAATTTTGTTGGAAGCTTCAGGCGAGTATTTTTTTAATGCCGAAAAGAATTTTGAGAATTTAATGCCGGACTTTAACTTTATGAGCGGAATATATTATAAAGATATCTTATTCAATTCCAACCTTAACCTTAAAACCGGATTCGTTTTTTATTATACAGGAAGGCAGAATCTGCTGCCGGTATATTCCCCTGGTATCTTAGCTTATTTTAATAATGAAATTGCCCCGTCCATTACAATTAATTTTACTTTAGTTGGAGAAATCAGGAAAGTTGCAATTATATATCTAACCTGGGAAAATTTATTGGGTAAACAATACTTTATTACTCCTTTTTATCCCATGCAGCCGCGGGGAGTCCGGTTTGGCTTAGGCTGGGAGTTATTTAACTAGACTCTTCTTCTTTGAGATTCTCAGATGAAGGTTTACCGCAGAATATTTTTATCCAGTAAAGATTAAATGAAAATTTAAATATTTTTTTCTGAGAGATTTCAAACTCCTGATTAAAGTCTAAAAAAATCTATGTTCAACTAACTCTATCAATTACCAGGCTGGCGATTTTTTCACCGATGCTTAATGAAGCGGTGGCTGCGGGAGAGGGTGCATTTAAAATGTGCACCATATTGTCATTTTCAATTATTCTAAAATCATCTAAAAGATTTCCATTTTTATCAACAGCTTGAGCTCGAACCCCGGCTTTATAGGGTTCAACATCATCTTCATTTATTGCAGGAATCAATTTTTGCAATGCGGATACAAATGCAGCTTTACTTAATGAACGGTAGAATTCGTGAAATCCGGTCTTATAATATTTTCTTCCCATTTTCCAAAACCCAGCGAAATTGATCATTTCCGAAACATCCTTCAAAGAAAAATCTTTGAATTTATAGCCTTCTCTCTTAAATGCCAGCACTGCATTTGGACCTGCTTCAATTCCCCCGCTGATCATTCTGGTAAAATGAACACCCAGGAATGGAAACCTCGGATCGGGTACAGGATAAATCAAATTTTTTACGAGATATTCTTTTTCTTTTTTTATTTTATAGTATTCACCCCGGAAAGGAATTATTTGAATGTCGGTATTTATACCGCACAAAGCTGCAATCCTATCTGATTGAAGTCCGCCGCAATTAATTAAGAATTTAGTATGAATTTCGCCCTGGGTAGTATTAAGAACCAGTTCATCTTTACTTTTATATAAAGATAAAAATTTGCAGTTAGTTTTTACTTCCCCTCCATTATTGAGGATGATTCTTTCATACGCTCCGGTAACTTCAGTATAGTCTACAATCCCCGTTTCTCCAACAAAAAGCCCTTCCATACCAGCAGCGTATGGTTCATAGTTTTTTATTCCATCCTTTGTAAGTCTTTTTAAATACTTTAACCCGTTTTCTTTACCTCTTCTTTCAAGCTCATCAAGAGCAAGGATCTCCTTCTGATCCGCTGCGACTACTATTTTTCCGCACCTGTCGAATTTTATCCCATTTTCCTCACAAAACCTGTATAATAAATTTCTTCCTTCAACACAGTTTTCGGCTTTTAACGAACCCGGCTTATAATACAAACCCGAATGAATGACTCCGCTGTTTCTCCCTGTTTGGTGTGCTGCTAATTTATTTTCAGCTTCAATAATAATTAAAGAGATCTTTTTCTTTTTTAGAATCTGCAGGGCAGTTGCCGTACCGACAATTCCTCCCCCGATGATTGTGATATTGTATAATTTGGGTGACATGAAATAATTAAAAAATATGAGATGTAAAATTACTAAACTTGATTGTGAATCGGAAAATGAGCGTGTGAAAAGTTAATGCCATGAGACAAGAAGTCAGAGGATCAGAGATCAGAGATCAGAGATCAGAAGTCAGAAGTCAGCTCTCAACAATTCTGCTGACCTCTGTCATCTGATTCCTGATCTCTCTTAACTATCCTTTTTTCAAATAAACATTACCATTAATGGTTTCGATTTTAATTTTGTTTTTCCCGTCCCCCGTTTTTCCTTTACCATATATAAATTTTCTTGCCGAACCATATTTATGACTCCAGTCAGGAGTGGTTTCCTGGTTTATAGGAAAATCACTATAGATCTTATAATCACCTTCTTTATTTTTTGTAAAAGCTAAAGTAATATCGATATCCATTGACAATCCATCCGGGACAATCAAAGTTATATCGCCTGCTTTGGAGGATAGGGTAACATCACGATTTCCTTCATTAGGATTTCCCACCATTTCTGCACTAATATCACCGCCCATTGTGGCAGCATCAATTGCTCCGTCGGTATTTTCAATATTCGATGCTTCCCCCCATTGTCTCTGCTTTTACAAATTTCTTTGCAGATTTGACATCAATTGAACCTCCCATAGTTTTTAAATCAGCACCAGATGGAGCTTCATCTAAATTTATTGACCCGCCCATACTTGAAACAGTAATTGCGTTCCCGGTGCTGCTTCCGGATTTGGAAGTAACATTTTTAAGTATTACAGGTCCACCATTAGTAGTTCCTTTTATATTGCCTTTCACATTTGTTATTTCAACAGGTCCGCCCATAGTGTGAATTTTCCCATCAACTTCTGAGTCATAAAGTTTAATTGGCCCGCCCATAGTTTCTAAATCAAGATTACCTTTCAGGTTGCTTAAATCCAGAGGTCCGCCCATAGTTTGTCCGTTAATTGTTCCGTTCACGTTTTTAATTTCTATGCCCCCTCCTTTAAAATGTATTTTTAAATTAAACTTCGAGGGAACCATAAAAACAAAATGTAAACCACCATTATTTGAGCTTTCGTGTTTTGTATCCGATTCAACTTTAATACCATCATTGGTTTTATTAAATTCGATCTCATAATCATCAATGTTGTCTCTTGAAGCTTCAACATCTGCAGATACAACATTTTTATTCCATCCTTCAATACTGAGAGAACCTCCGCAATTTATATTTAAATCTAACGTTTTCCCTTCTTCAATATTAAAATCTTTATGCAGGTTTCGATTATCATCTTTAACTTCTTTAAAAAACTTTTTGTTGTTAGTCTTCCAAATAGAAAGCTCAATTGGTAAAAAACCTGAACCTGATGAATATGTATAATTTTCTAATGAAGCTCCGCAAAACAGGAATAGTAAAGGAAATAAAAGGATTATAAATGTTTTTTTCATAACAACCTCTGGAAAAATGGTTTCTGTAACGTTAGACTCAAAAGATCAAAATTGGTTGGGTGTAAAAATTATCTACACTTCCCTGAAAAAATATGTGCAGATTTTTGCTGGATATTATTTTAATTCTTATTATAATTTTGCTGATAATTTTTCATAATTAAAAGGAAGACTAATGGAATTGAAAAATTTTAACGGTTCTGATAAAAAAGTCTCTCTTCTTGGTTTTGGATGCTGGGGAATTGGGAAATCGGAGTGGAAAGGTGCTGAAGACCAGGAGTCTAAAAAAGTATTAATTAAAGCTATGGAAAAAGGGATTAATTTTCTTTGATACTGCGCTGGCGTACGGAAAAGGTCATAGTGAAAAGCTTTTAGGTGACGCCGAAAAGGAATTTGGTAAAAAAATTTTTATTGCTTCGAAAATTCCTTCAAAAAAATGGGAATGGCCTGCAGCAGACCATTCTACCTTAAAGGAGTCATTTCCAAAAGAATATATAATTAATAAGACCGAAGAAAGCCTTAAAAATTTGAAAAGAGATTATATTGATTTAATGCAGTTCCATGTTTGGAATGATAAATGGGGCTCTTTCCCTATGATGATGCAAACAAAAAATATAAGCGAGGTAAATTACAATATTTACTCCTTATTTTTCTAAAGAAATATTGTTGATCTTTGTAACCATATGCCATTCTTTTTATTACTTTTATTTTATTATTGACTCCTTCAATTGTTCCACTTGTCCTGCCGTATCTGAAGTAGTTTGATATATAATCAATATTATTTTCTACAGTTTTGCAAAAATCTCTTAAAGGTCTAAGTTTTGTTTGTTTTACTTCTTCTATCCAGTTTCTTAATGTTTGAACCGATCGCTCTACATTTATACCTGGTTTGTAAATTTCATAAAACTGTTCCTTTAATAAATATGCTTTATAAAGTGGACTATTTAACTTTTCTAATTTAGCAAGTAATCCCGCTTGATCTTCATTATGGTTTGATGGATGTTTCAATAAAACCCATCTGGTATTACTCCTTTCTTTCTCAGTTAATACTCCTATTCGCTTCTGTCTTTTTTCAATTTCCTTTTGGCTCATCTGTAAGTTTTCTTTATACTTTTTCTCCATAATATATTTATTACTCTTGCTTGTCATTCCGGATATTATTGTTTTTCTTATTGAATCTATTGCTTGATTAAGTAGACTCTCTAGATGAAATTTATCGATTATTATATCAGCTTTCGGTAATTGTTCTTTGATTGAAGCTATATAAGCTCTTGACATATCCGTATTTACTGTTTTTATTGATGCTTTCTGTTCCTCTGTTAGTTTCTGGAAAAAAGCTTTTAGTGACTGCTTTGTATTTCCTTGATTATAATCTATCGGTTTTGCTTTACCATCTGAGAGATCGTAAATTATAGTTATGTACTTATATCCTTTCTTAAATGATATCTCATCTACTCCAATATTTGTTAAATTATCATATTTTATCGGCGGGAGGTTTTTTTTAGAACAAACGAAGATGAATGGAAAGAAGCAGTTAACAAACTAAAAAAAGAAGGGAAAGTCCGCTTCTGGGGAATTTCGATTAATGATCATCAGCCGGAAAATGGGATGGAAGCAGGCAAAACGGGTCTTATAAATTCTTTCCAGGTTATTTTTAATATATTTGAACAGAAACCAATTGACTTTTTATTTCCATTCAGCAGAAAAAATAATATCAGCATAATTGCCAGGGTTCCGTTTGATGAAGGAGCATTAACCGGAAATGTTACTCATAATACAAAATTTCCTTTAGGAGATTTTCGAAATGATTATTTCAGGGGAACAAGAAAAATTGATGTCCAGGAAAGGGTGGACAAAATATGGGCAGATGTTAAGGATGCAGCTGATTCAAGAGCAGAGGCTGCTTTAAGATTTGTAATAAGCTTTAATGCGGTTACAACAGTAATACCCGGCATGAGAAGCGAAAAAAACCTGCTGGCCAATATTAAAAGTGTTGAAAAAGGTGCTTTGCCGTTACAACTGCTGGATAAATTAAAAATTCATAAATGGAATAAGAATTTTTATTAACAAGTTATGTTACGCATCGGTCTTAATCTTACTCATAATCGTGATAAAAATTGAGAAAGATTAAGAATAAGGCAGGATTAAGAATTTTCTACGTAAGATGAGTTAATAAATATTATTGTTAAAAGTCCAGGAGTAAATTCAAAATTTATAACTTATAGAATTATTTTATGAATAAAACAATAACTGTATTCGGCAGCTCTCAGCCTAAAGAGGGGAATGAAGAATTTAATAGTGCATATAAGCTGGGTATCCTGCTGGCTAAAAATAATTTTAATGTTTGTACAGGGGGTTTCCAGGGAATAATGAATGCCGTTTCTAAAGGAGCAGTTGAAAATGGAGCTGAAGCTATTGGTGTTACGGTCGATTTATGGAGACGCAGTCTCCGAGTAAATATTTAACAAAAGAAATTAAATGCCAATCTCTGTTTGAAAGAATTTCTACATTAGTAGATCTAGGTGATGCCTATATTATTTTACAAGGAGGAACAGGAACTCTCCTGGAACTCGCTGTGGTCTGGGAAATGATGAATAAAAGAATGCTCAATGCTAAACCCATTGTTTGTCATTCTTCTTTATGGAAAGAAATTGTTCGGGTAATGGAGAAGCAATTAAAACATGAGAATAGAGAAGTTAAGTTTTGTCGAATGTTTTGATACGGTGGAAGAAATTGTAAATTATATAAAAGCCAAAATCGGCTAGATAAATTTTGTTACCGCCTGGTAAACCATATCCACCGATAATTCTTTTATACATTTAAATTTAACATCGTCTCTGAAACATATTAATGGTCTGGGAGAATAGATAAAACAGGGTGAACAATTTAATCCTATGCTTACAATTTTATGTTTTGTATTCCATGGATAAATATAAGCCGGATTTGTAGGACCAATTATTGCGATTACATTTAATTTCATTGCTGATGCTACATGCATCAGGCTTGAATCATTCGAGATAAATAGTCTGCAGCTTTTCATGATGGCTGCACTTTGGGCTAAATTTTCTGTATCAACAACAAATGAATTTCCTGTTTGATTAGATGACACTCCTGAATTAATTTTATCATTTATTGAATTCTTTAGTTCATTTTCCTCAGGCCCGCCGAATATTACTATTTTGGCATTGTATTCATTGATTAATTTCTTCCCTAATTCGGCAAATTTTTCCGGCTCCCATCTTCGTAAGATATGGTTCTTTAATGTTGCCGAGCCCGGGTGAAAACCTATCATCAGATCCCCTTCGCTTATTCTTAAACTTACTCAGGTATGATGCAGCATAACTCTTATCCTCTTTATGCAAAGGGAAATCAAGGTCAGGCTCTTCATCGAACTCGACATTTAATAATTTTTCGACTAAGACAATATTCGTTTGAACATTATGAAGTGAATCCTCTTCAGTAAACCTTACATTATTTAGAAAACCAAAATTTTGCGGATTCTTTCTTAAATATTCCACTCCAGCTCTTTTTTTTGCGCCTATTAAAAAGCTGATTATATTATATTCTTTCCGGTTCGAAGGATAAACATTTATAGATGCATCATACTTTTTTCTTAAGCTTAAAAGAAATTTCAGAGAATTGAAAACACCTTCCTTTAAAAAGTCAAAGTAAATAACTTTATTAATATTTTTATTTCTTTCAAAAATATCTTTTGCCCCCTTTAGCATTACTAAGGCATCGATTTCCGAATCAGGTTCTGCCTTTGAAATGAGCTTTAGAGCAGGAGTAAACATTAGCGCATCACCTATTCCTGATAATGCAACTATTAAGATCTTCATCTACTTTAGGATAGAAATTAAAAAATAAGCGGTTTTTACCGCTTATTAATTTATGATTAAAGATTTTAAAAAATATTTATTTTTTAGTTCCTTTAAGTATGCTGTCTGCTTTAGGTGAATTACTTTTTATAAGCTGACTATACTTTTCTATATTAGCTTTTACACTCGGATCTTCGGGGTAATAGACTTTAATACGTTTCCAAATTTCTAAAAGTTTCTCCGAATTCCCTTCTTTTTGATACAGATCCAGTAAAATTCTATAAGGGCTGAAATAAGAAGTAAGATTACCCGGATTTTCAGCCATATCCTGCCAGGCATCAGTTTCTACTTCAGAATATAGCTTTTTTGCCTTGGAAACTTCATCTGCATTGTAATACATATCCGCAATATTATACAATAGCGGATAATCAATACCAATTATGTTACCCGGCATTTTCTTTTGCATCTCATCCAAAGTATTTACCGCCAGCTGTTTTTCGTTATGATTTAAATAATAGTAAGCCAGGGAAATAAAAACATTACGGTAGTTTTGAGTCATCCTTTTATGATTATCGTCAAAAAAGATATTTGGATTATTTAAACCGCGGAATTTAAATCCTGGTTTATATGTTTTGCTGTATCCCGGATTTTCTTTTATCTGTTCCTGCATAACTTCAGGATTTATAAAATCATAATTCCCTTTGCTTCTCTCCGGTACAAGTCTCGAAGCCATACCTTCGCTTTTAAGAAAGCCATCTAATCCTATTTTTCCATCCTGTGATACAGTTGCAGCAAAGTAAATGGGCCTCTGCCAGGCATTTGCTTCAACGATTTCCTTAACCATAATATCCTGAACTCTTATACCTTTTACATTACCATAATTCAGAGTCGGCTTCATTGTCCAGCTTATATTACCCGATTTCATAATACCCGAATCAGAAATTTCATATTTTTGAAAAATGTCTTTAAGTGTATTATCCGAATCAGGTTTAGGTGCCGCAATTGTAATGTTTTGTGTATTCCAGCGGATAGGCTGAATTTGATCTATTTGTTCATCCGGGATCCGAATCTTTACTGTTCCTACATGATAAGGATCTTCATTCTTAAGCTGTTTTATATACCATGGTGTATTTAAAAGACTTAAGTTTGCAATTTTTACATCTCTCCTAATACCTTCAACATCCTGAAGATACCAGAGAGGGAAAGTATCATTATCTCCATTTGTAAATAAAACAGCATTCGATGCACAGCTTTGAAGGAGATTATAAGAATAATCCCATGGTACCCAATTATTAGATCTGTCATGTGTAAAGTAATTGGTTTTCAGCATATTCACAGGGACAAAAATAACTCCTAAAGTCAAAACACCGGCAATCCCTGCATTTCTAAAAGTTGTTCCTTTAAGCTTTTCTGAAACTAAAGCAGCTAATTCTTTTACAGCAATAGCAATCCAGATAGAAAACACAAAAAAAGCACCCACGTAAAAATAATCTCTTTCCCTTGGCTGCGGGTTCTGCTGGTTTTGATAAAATGCGGTCAAATATCCCATAAGAATAAATGTAATCATAAATACCGAAGCCATTTTCCAATCCTTACGAAAATGGAAATAGATGCCAATCAGACCCAGCAGGAAAGGAATTCCGTAAAGCGAATCTTTTACCCGTCCGGCAAAATGAACTCCTAAAAGTCCACCGAATATGTTTCCTATTTTATTGAAAGGGGCGATATCAGCACCTGCATCCTGAACCCAGCTTTCCCTGCCGGCATAATTCCAAAGCCAGTACCGTGTCATCATATGATTCATCTGGAATCTCCAGAAAAAATCCAGATCGCTTGAATAGTTTGTGTAAGTTCGCTGATGCATATTATCTGCCGAAAATCTTCTCTTAAATGTTGGGAAATCACCATATTGCTCCCTATTTAAATAAGAAACCAATTCAGAGAATGTATCCGGCTGGTTTTCATTCATTGGAGGATTTACATTTGAACGTATAATAACCATGGAAAATGTTGTAAAACCAATTAAAATAAAACAACACAGACATAAATATGAGATGGAGAGTCGGCTTTTTTACTTTGGTAGAATAATAAACTCCATAGCCTAGTAATCCTAAAATTACAATAAATAAAGTTGCACCAAGGAAATCATTATTGATTGCAATGTCTGCTAAAATACCGGGAAGAATTTTTACTACTCCGGGGTAAATAGCAAACAAAGCGGCTCCCCCGATTATTAACGGCAGATAGAAGGAATTTTTATTAAATATTTTTCTCCAGAAAACACCCATTATAACAATGCTTATACCTAAAATTATCATTTTAAATTTGGTATCATATGATTGATATTCCTGGGGTGTTGGAGGTGCCGTAGATGTTTGTGAAGCCCACATTGCAAATGCAACAATTAGGATTATTCCCACATGAGCAAGAAAAATATATCCGGTTTTTTTTGTTTCTTCCTCATTTTTCACATACTTTCTAAAAAGTATAATCATAACCACCGGGACAATTGCGAGCACACTCATTAGGTGAACACCTGAAGCTATCCCGATAACATAAGCAATCATTAAGAGGTACTTCTCATTATCTTTTTGATTGGCCCTTTCATTCCAATGCATCATCAGCCAGGCAACAAAAGCAAACAAAAATGTACTCATTGCATAAACTTCCGCCTCAACACCATTAAACCAGAAAGTATCGCTGAAGGAAAAAGAAAGCGCACCAATTGCAGCAGCAGTATACGTTGAAACACCTTCCCAAATATTTTCGGGTTTTCTTCCCCTGTAATTTTCAATAAGCTTTACCGCTATCAAATAAAGAAACATTATCGTAAAAGCGCTTGCCAAAACAGATATTACGTTTACTCTTAACCCGATATTACCTGCTATTGGAAGCATTGAAAATATTCTATCCAGGATCGAAATAAACGGGGCTCCCGGCGGATGCGGAACCTGGAGATAAAATCCTGCAGCAATAAATTCACCGCAATCCCAAAAAGAAACTGATGGCTGTACAGTAGAAAAGAGTACAATGGCCGAAATCAAAAAAACAACTGAAGCAAAAATTCTATTTAAGAGCTTATAATTCATTAACAAACCTCAAAATAAAAATGGGAAACAAAATAATTATCCCTGTGATATAAAACAATGTAAATTGAAAACAATCCCCCTCCCCTAATTCCTGTGGTATTATTCTTCTTTCTTCTTGAAGAATGAATCATATTTAGATTTATCTACCGGGGTATTATATTTATCATATATTTCTTTTAACCTCTTTAAAGAAAGTGAATCAAAATCCTCATCATCTTTTTGCATCTTCAAAAACATTTTATAATCTTCCGCCTCTTTATGATCAAATTTCCTTTCGTATTTTCTTAAAGTATCAAGATATTTTTGTTGTTCACGGAATGACATTGAAGCCTCCCATTAATCTTTTTGATAAAGATTTTAACCGTTATTTAAAATTACTAAAGTTTAATTTAATATAGAAAAGTAAAAATAATATATGGCATTATAAGCCGGGCTTTTTTTTAATGAAGGAAATCTCCTAATAAAAGCAGTTATTTTAATCAAGTTTTCCTTTATTATATTTAAGTTTCATTGCCTTTCAAAATGAGTTCTGCTATTTTTATAATTAAAAATAGAAAACCAATTTAGGGTAACCAGTGAAAATTTTAATCTCAATAATTATTCTTATTCAGACTTTTAATTTTGCTCAAAGCAAACACCCATTAACAGTTGAAGATTTGTGGGCCATGAAGAGAATAGCCTCTTTTGACCTTTCGCCTGATAATAAAAAAATAGTATTTGATGTAACTAATTATAGCATGAAGAAAAATGAAGGGAACAGTGATATTTATCTAATGAACTCTGACGGTAGTAATCTTCATCCGTTAAAAAATTCAGATAAAGATGAATCTAATCCGCGCTTTTCACCTGACGGCGGGAAAATTGCATATCTTATAGATGATCAGATCCATACTTGCAATTTGGATGGTTCCGGTGATATTCAATTAACAGATTTGTATACCGGTGTTGATGATTACCGATGGTCACATGATGGTAAAAAATTTCTTCTGATTTCAAAGGTATATCCGGATTGTACTTCACAGGATTGCAATAAAAATGTTGATAAAAAGAAAAAAGAATCAAAAGCAGATGTTCGTGTAATTACGCATTTGATGTTCAGGTATTGGAACCATTGGCTGAACGGGAAAAGAAATCATTTATTCTTATTTAATTCGGTTTCAAAGGAGTATGATGATATAAATTTTAAAATGCACAACGATGTGCCGCCGCTGGACCTCGGCAGCAGCAGCGATTTCAATTTTTCTCCGGATGATAAAGAAATTGCCTTTACAATGAACCCGGATACTGTCGTTGCTTCAAGCACCAATAATGAAATTTATATTACTGAAGCAGCAGGAATAAAAAAAGATGAAAAAATAAACTATAAAAAAATCTCTGAAAGTCAGGGGAATGATAATCAGCCGGTTTATTCACCCGATGGAAAATATATTGCCTTTACTTCAATGCTTGTTCCGGGGCATGAATCCGCACAATCATTCCTGGTTTTATATGATAGGTCGAGCGGTAAACTGCAAAATCTTACGAAGGGGTTTGACAGATCAATTAAAGAAATCAAATGGTCTCCCGATTCAAAAACTATTTATTTTACCGCAGAGAATGAAATATTTATTTCTATTTATAAAATAGATATTCATTCAGAAAAGATTGAGTTAATACTTAAAAATCACAGTAATACCGGGTTAATCATTTCTCCTGATGGGGAAAAAATATACTTCAAACAGCAAAGATCCACACTCCCTTATGAAATATTTTCAATGAAGGTTGGCGGGAAAATTCAACAAATAACTCATTTAAACCGGGAGATTTTATCAAATATTGAAATGATACCAATCGATACTTTCTGGACCAAGGGTGCCGAGGGAGTAAATATTCAGTCGATTTTAGTGAAGCCTCCCTTTTTTGATCCGGCTAAAAAATACCCTATGATTTTTTTAATTCACGGCGGACCTCAGGGGCACTGGGAGGATGATTTTCATTATAGATGGAATACAGAATTATTTGCATCAAAAGGATATGTTGTTATAGCGCCTAACCCTACCGGGAGTACGGGGTACGGCCAGGCTTTGACAAACGCAGTTTCTGCAAACTGGGGAGGCAGGCCTTACAAGGATTTAATGAATGTTTATGATTATTCTGTTAAAAATTTTAATTATATCGATCCTAAAAATACATTTGCCGCAGGAGCTTCTTACGGAGGCTACATGATAAACTGGATAGAAGGACACACAGATAGATTTAACGCTCTTGTTTGTCATGATGGTGTTTTTAATACTATTAGTGAATGGGGAACTACCGAAGAGCTCTGGTTTCCGGAATGGGAATTCAAAGGAACACCATGGACCAACAGGGAATTATATGAAAAATGGAACCCGCAAAGCTTTATACAAAATGCAAAAACACCAATGCTTATAGTCCAAGGTGCTCATGATTACAGGGTTCCTGAAGAGCAGGCTTTCCAGTTATTTACTTCTTTGCAAAGACTCGGAATTGAGAGTAAATTATTATTATTCCCCGAGGAATATCATTTTGTAGTTAAACCGCAAGACGCCCGTTTCTGGTGGAATTCTGTTTTCGAATGGTTCAAAAAATATCAAAAATAAACTATGTAAGGAATGTTCCTTTATAAAAAGGAGTTGAGAAATGAAAGAAAATTATAATGCAGACGAAATAAAAGATCTAGATGAGCTGGATTTTGGCGGTGAGACCGATACAGCCGAAAAAATTAAATTTATTGAGGAAAATTTGTGGGAAAAGCTCGAAAGAGTCGGAAAAAAGATCTCTTTTGCAAAAGATATCCTGGCTCTGGTCAATTATATGCGCGATCCTTATGTTTCCTGGCATAGGAAAGCTATTGTTGTTGCAGCTCTGATCTATTTTATTTCGCCAATTGATGCAATTCCGGATATAGCCCCGTTAGTTGGTTATCTTGATGACCTTGGTGTAATTACTGCTCTTTTAAAATTCCTGGGCCATGAATTAATTCCATATTACAGCAATGATTATAGGAATTAATGAAATTTAACTAATAGAAAAACAATTAATTTTAATTCAGGTTTTGAGATGAATTTTAAGGTAACAAAAAGCGATATTTTATTTAAAGGAAAAGTTTTTGATTTGAAAGTAGATGAAATAGAATATGAGAGCGGGAATAAAGGTATCCGGGAAATCGCAGTTCATCCCGGGGGTGCAGTTATCGTTGCTGTAAATGACGATGGAAAAATAATAATGGTAAATCAATTCCGTTATCCTCTTCAAAAAAAGATACTTGAATTACCCGCCGGGAAACTGGATAAAAATGAAGACCCCTATAAGTGCGCTGTAAGAGAACTTGAAGAAGAAACCGGTTATAAAGCTGAAAAAATTGAGAAATTAGGCCAAATATATACTACGCCGGGATTTTGCACTGAAGTTTTACATCTTTACCTGGCAACAAAGCTGATTAGGGGAAATCATAATAGGGAAGAAGGAGAACAGGGAATGGAAGTTCTTGAGCTTACTAAAGATCAAATCAATGAAAAAATAATGAATAATGAAATTACCGATGCAAAATCAATTTGTGGTATATATCTTGCGCAAAAATATCTTCAAGAACGTTAAATAAGTGCTTAAATAAATATTTATGAAATTTTTAAGTTTTATTTTAATGAAAACAGACCTTAAATCTTAAAATTTATCCAGTAATTTCTTTTAAAATGAAATAATTACCGATTTCATTTATTAATATATGAACACTTCTCCAATATTTTGCTATTTTAATCATTATAAAATTTGACGAAATAAAATGCTAAAATCACTGAAAATACAAGATTATGCACTTATAAAGAGCATCTATGTAGAATTTGGAAAAGGATTGAATATAATTACCGGTGAGACGGGGGCAGGGAAATCAATCCTTGTTGATGCAATTAATCTTATTATCGGGGAACGTGCGTCAATTGAAACTGTAAGAGAAGGGACCCAAAAAGCTGTTGTTGAAGGAATATTTGATATTGAATCAAATAAAAGAATAGAAAACATTCTTGCTGAAAATCAAATAGAAATTCTTCCCGAGCTTATATTAAGAAGAGAAATTTCATTAAAAGGAGCTAACAGGTGTTTTATCAATGATACGCCCGCCCCGCTTTCAGTTGTTAAAGATTTAGGTGATATACTTGTTGATTTCCATGGCCAGCATGAACACCAGGCTTTACTTAAATCTGAAACACATATTGATTACCTGGATGAATTTTCACATTCGGATGATTTGCTGAGGAACTATAAGTGGCTCTATAATGCTTTAGCAAAATTAAAAAAAGATTTAAGTGAACTTAAGGGGAAGAGTAATTCTTCCAATGAAAAAAGAGAAATCTATTTATTCCAGGTTAAAGAAATTGATGCAGTTTCACCTGAATTGGATGAAGAAGAAAAGCTTATTGATGAGTTGAAAGTTCTTGAAAACTCAGAGAAATTATTAGAGTTAACAACAAATATTTACCACGGGCTTTATGAATCCGATAATGCAGTTTATGATTCACTGGTAAAAATTAAGAATATGCTGAGTGAAACTTCTTTAATCGATAAATCCTTATTTGAATCTGATAAAGAATGCGAATCTGCTTTAACTATGATAAAGGATATTTCGGAATTTATAAGAAGTTATAATTCCAAAATTGAAATGGATTCCGACAGGTTAGGTTCAATTCGTGAACGGCTTTCGGCTATTAATCTTTTAAAGAAAAAATACGGCGGTTCAATTAAATCTATTTTGGAACACAGAAAAAAATTAGGGGAAGAATTAGGAGAATCAGAAGATTCAACAGGGAAAATCAGTGAATTAGAAAGCAAAATATTATCAGTTTCAAAAAATTGCGCTGATGCTGCCGAAAAGCTTTACAAAAATAGAAGGGACGGCGGCAAAGAAATGGAAGAAGAGGTTAAAGAAATATTAAAATATCTCGGAGTTACCAGCGCCAGCTTTAATGTTAAAATAACTCATGATAAAGCTGAAGAAGGGGACGATGATGTGTTAGTAATTAGGGACAAGCCTTATAAATATAGTTCTAAAGGATATGATAAAGTAGAATTCTTTATTTCTACCAATAAGGGAGAATCTCCAAAACCGTTAGCCAAAGTAGCTTCCGGGGGTGAAGTATCACGAGTAATGCTCACCTTAAAAACGATTCTTGCCCGGAGTGATAGGACACCTGTTTTAATTTTTGATGAAATTGATACAGGGGTAAGCGGTCCGATTGCACAAAAAGTTGGAGAGGCAATGAGGGCCTTAACTAATTATCACCAGGTTATTGCAATTACTCATTTACCTCAAATTGCAGGTATGGCAAATCACCATTTCCTTGTTGAAAAGATTACTGAAGATGACAGGGTTATTAGTTCAATAAGAAAGTTAAGCAATGAACGGCGTATACTGGAAATTGCCAAACTTATGAGCGGCGAGATGATAACGGAAGCAAGTATAAAAGGAGCAAAGGAATTAATCAGATTATAAAATATTCTTTCATATTTTTATTTAATTTATTATAAAATATTCTCCATCCTGCTAACCTAATTTATAATCCTAATGAAATTATATGGCACATGGTTTGACGTTTTTCTGTCAGTTTAATAAACAAAATTTTTTTACTTTTTCGAAAAGGATTGTTTATGTCAAAATTCATTTATACAAAGTTGGTTATTCTTTTTTTAGTATTTTTTTGTATTAATAATAAAGCACAAAGCCTTGAAGAAACATTATCAAATCTATCTTCCGGTGCGGCTAAAGAATATGTTTCCCCTTTAATATCAGCTTTTGGTTCTAACCTGAATTCTGGCTGGGTACAAAAAGTACCTGAAGCAAAAATCTTGGGTCTTGATGTTACTTTTAAATTCATTGGTATGGGTTCTTTCTTTTCAGATCAATCAAAAACTTTTAATGAATCGGGAACATACAGGTTTACGAGTGATCAAGTAGATAGAATTTTATTTGCTTCCAACATCGATCCAAATAGTCAAAAAGGTAGTTCAATAAAATCGGAAATGTTATCTACTGATTGGAATGTAAATATTTCCGGGCCTACTATCATTGGTTCCAAAAATGATAAAGTTAATGTTGAATTTACTGGAGCAAATATTCAGGGACAGCAGGTTGAGGCATATCAAAATTCTTTAGCGAATGTTGGAGGTTTTTTAAATAACCTGCCCATTTTACCTTCGGCTGCAGTTCAGCTTACACTAGGTACTGTTTATGGAACAGCTGTCTCAATTCGTTATTTACCCTCAATAGATATCCAAGATCTGGGTAAGTTTAGTTTTTTTGGATTTGGAGTAGTAAATAATATTGATATGTGGATGCCAAGCCCCTTACCAGTAGACTTAGGTGTGGGTGTATTTTATCAAAAATTAACCGTGGGTGATATTTTTGAAGGTACTAGTCTTCAATATGGTGTATTTGCAAGTAAAACTTTCGGAGCTCTTTTTGCTGTCACACCTTATGCCGGTTTAACTCTTGAAAACTCTTCTATGACTACAAAATATAATTATAATTTTGATACCCCTTATGGACCACAAACTGCAAAAATTTCTTTTGATGTTTCCGGAGAAAATAGTGTCGGCTTGACTCTTGGTAGCATTTTTAAATTGTCAATTTTAAATATAAATGTTGATTATAAATTAGCAAAAACCAACACATTAAGCGGCGGTCTATCATTTGGATTTTAGTTTATGCTATTTTAATAAAAAAGAGGGACTTTATATAGTCCCTTTTTTATTTTAAATTGAAATATTAAAATCTGGTTAGATAACAATTGAAAGAATCGGCGCTATATATACATATTCCCTTTTGTGATCACAAATGTATTTATTGTGATTTTTATTCCATTATTACGGAAGATAATATCCTACCATATCTTAATTCTTTGAAAAAGGAAATTGAATATTATTCAAACTATTATTCATTTGACAGAATTTACACTTCAATTTATTTTGGCGGCGGCACTCCTTCCTTAATGGAGCCGGAATATATTTACGATATTATCTCAGTCATAAATGAATTTTATAACATATCTGATACTGCAGAGATTACTCTGGAAACAAACCCGGGAACTGTTGATCAAAAAAAGCTAAGAGCATTTTATAATATCGGAATAAATAGAATCAGCATAGGTATTCAGTCTTTTGATGAAAATGAATTAAAGTTTTTAACCAGAATCCATAGCAGGGATACTGCAATTAAAACAGTTTATGATGCTCATGAGGCCGGCTTTAATAATATTAATATAGATTTGATTTTCAATCTGCCGGGTCAAACAAAAGACAAATGGAGATCAAATTTAAATTTTGCTGTTCAATTGCCGGTAACACACATTTCAGCATATAGTTTAATTCTTGAAAGAGGCACCATTCTTAATAAAATGGTAATTGATGGTAAAGTGAAAATCCAGGATGATGATTACGATGCAGATCTATATGAAATATGCTTAGACTTCCTCGAAGAAAATAATTTTAAGCAGTATGAAGTTTCTAACTTTGCAAAAGATGGATTTGAGTGCATTCACAATAATGCTTATTGGAGATACAAAG
This sequence comes from uncultured Bacteroidota bacterium, assembly GCA_963782475.1. GTDB lineage: Bacteria > Bacteroidota > Ignavibacteria > Ignavibacteriales > Ignavibacteriaceae > CAVQBP01. Next base: position 127,096 of record CAWAJW010000014.1, on the reverse strand, counting down.
ATTATTTAAGTTTCGGCACTTCATCTCACTCATTTGTGAATGGGAAAAGATGGTGGAATTATTCAAGCCTTAAAAAATATATAAGTGAAATAAAAAATAATAATAATGCAGTTGCTAATTTCGAATACATAACTAAAAAACAGAAGCTTGATGAATATATAATGCTCGCAATACGAAGTAAAGGACTGAATGTTAAAGAATTTCGAAATATGTTCGGAGAAGATTGGTTAAGAACCAATTCCAGTTACCTAACTAAATTAAAAGAGAATAATTTTATTTTAATTAATGAAGGTATTATTAAATTAACTAAATCCGGCTATGCTTTATGTGATGAAATATTGGGGAATATCCTTTAATCCATAGGGAAATTATTTTTCTTCAAAATAAAAAAGGCGAGATGTTTAAACTTAAGCTTCACTGGCAAATTTTAATAGCTCTTATTCTGGCAATATTATTCGGATTATTTTTTACCGATTATGTTAAATATATAACATGGATTGGTGATTTATTTTTAAGAGCCTTAAAAATGATAATTGTTCCTCTAATCTTAACTTCTATTATATCTGGGGTTGCAAATATCGGGAGTGCATCCGATTTAGGCAAGCTTGGTTTAAAAACTCTAACATATTACCTGGTCACAAGCCTTTTAGCAATTCTAGTTGGATTAACTATGGTTAATCTAATCCAGCCGGGTGTCGGAGCCGATTTGGGGTTTCAAAAGAATGCAGAACAAATCGGTATGTCCGGCGACCTTGGAAATATTCTTTTGCGACTTATTCCAACGAACATTTTTGATGCACTGGCCAGAGCTGATATGCTTGCAATTATATTTTTCTCAATCCTGCTGGGGTATTTTATTACAAAAATAAAAGATGATTATAAAAATCCTTTAATTAACCTTGTTAATGCCGGGTTTGAAGTTATGATGAAATTAACTTCATTCATTATAAAATTTGCTCCGATAGGAATATTTGGAATTGTTGCCGGCGTAGTTGCCGAACAAGCCGCAGATAAAACTGCCCTTCTTGGAATAGTTCAAAGGTTAGGTTTATATATGTCAACGGTTCTTTTAGGTTTAATCTTTCATGCATTTATTACTCTTCCTTTAATATTACGGTTTTATGGCAAAGTTAATCCCTGGCTGCATTTCAAAGCTATGACAACTCCTTTGCTGACAGCTTTTTCAACTTCATCATCATCTGCAACTTTACCACTAACACTTGAAGCAGTAGAAGATGAAGCGGGAGTATCAAATAAAATAACAAGCTTTGTCTTACCTTTAGGAGCAACTGTAAATATGGATGGAACTGCCTTATATGAATTTGTTGCCGCTTTATTTATTGCTCAGGCCTATGGAATTCATTTGGGATTTGTTCAACAATTCATTATTGTATTTACCGCATTGTTAGCTTCAATAGGGGCAGCGGGAATTCCTATGGCGGGACTTGTTATGATTACGGTTGTTTTATCCTCAGTAGGACTTCCGTTAGAGGGGGTTGGGTTAATACTTGCAGTAGACAGAATTCTTGATATGTGCCGGACTACTGTTAATGTTTGGAGTGATTCCTGCGGTGCAGCGGTTATTGCAAAATCAGAAGGTGAAACTTTAAAGGTGCAATTATTTTGATGTTAAGGAGAGCAAAAATCGGTACACAATTGTAATTTAAAAATATAAATCACTCAATTCATTAATTTAATTACTAGTGTTTAAAATAAAAAAAGCCATAAATTGCTTTATGGCTTCAAGGGTAAGGGATAGAAATATACTTTAGCTTTAAATTTCCCCCATATAATTTTCGTTAATAAAAATCCTTTTAATTATTTAAATAACCAAAGTAACCAGGATAACAAAAACAATGAACACTACTTCTATCGCCAATCCATTAATAAAACCCCGCATGAAATTACCTTCTGTATTCATAAAAACCTATCCCTTTCCCTATATGTTTAGACCACTTGCACTAGATCACAAGCCAAAATTGTACCAAAATGATATATTGCATAAATTTTGACGAATATATGCTGTTCTTTCTCATTTAAAATATTTATTATCTGAATAAATTGCATTAAGTACGAAAAATATGCATAGCCTGTTCGTATCTAATTCTAGAATAGCTCTAATATTGTGAGAATTTTCACATTATAATTAGTAGGATAGTAAGTCAATTAGATATCGCTAGGCAATTGATTATTATTTCCACTTTATAATTGTTGAGTTGGATACTTCTTTTTTAGATATGTTGTCTGATATAGTTACTAAAATAAGATAATCTCCCGGCTGTGATTTATTCATATCAAGCTGAAGATATATTTGTGAGTTTTTACCCTGAGTCTTATAATTTGAAGATAATGTAATCCCTTCATTATTTTTACTAACACCTACCAAACCAAGGACAGAATTGATTGCTTTTTGAATCCCGTTTTCTTCATTTATTTTTTTTATTGTAATTTTTTGATCAAAATCCGCTAAGATCATCAGGATTAACTTTTAGATTATATATTTCATAATATAAATAGAGATTAATATTTTTCGAAAATACCGATGTCGGGTTGGGAAGTATATTAATATCTTTTCTTTTTAATGGAAAAGATTCTTTGCTATCCTTATCAACTTTTTCTGCCAAAAGAATATCACTCATGTCCAGGTTGTTCTGATTGAATTCTTTTGTTTTAAATCTTTCATGATTGGATGAAACACCTTTATCCGAGGTTCTAATAATTTCGAAGGCAAGGGTTCCTGAATCAGTTTTCACACTCATTGCTGCTGAATTAATCGCATAATGAAAAGAGTCTGTTTCAACTGTATTGGAGACAGGAAGCCCGGTAACATATCCTTTATTTTTATAAATCTGATTAAAATAATCATCATGAAAAAATAATCCCCAGTCATATTTATAATTAATTAGGTTATTATCTACTAAACTGTCATTATAATTAAGTGCATAGTTAACATAAACGTCAGTATTATTGTTTTTATTTAAGTCTTTAAATTGAACAATATCATAGGGAATGCTGAATGACGGACCTTCATATTTAGGTTTATAAGATTCGAAACGTACTCTTCTTACATAATCGGCAAAAGCCTCAGTATCTCCGTTATATTGCGGTATATACCTGCTGCCGGGAAAAGGATCTGAGAAAACAAAATTACCCGACATATAAGTGTCTTCAAAACCAAAAGTCATATCTTTATATTGCCAAACATCTGTTTTAACCTGAACTGCGGTTCTGCCGCCGGCATTTATTCTTGGTCTGAACCGAGTGCGGTTAAGCGGTTCACCATACCTCAATACTATTTCTCCCCTGTCTGTCTTCCATCCCGGTTTGCCAGGTAAACTAAATCTTAAATTGGAGTAAGCGACTCTGGAATAATGTTCAAGCAGCCTTTCATTATAATTAGTTAAAAAAAGAGGATCACTTGCATTCCAAAATGCATCGATAAAATTTCTTACTTCTTTAGGTTTTAAAGTACTTATTATATCTTCAGCCACAGGATCGAGGAGCTCAACAACCGAATTATAAGTAAAATCGAGTCTTTCGGAGATAGACATTAATAGCAAAGCGGCCTGATACTCTTTATAAGATTCAGTTAATTTTGAAGTTTTATAATACAGCAGTCCTAAATATAAATGAGCATCCATTTTATCAGGATAAATTCTAATAAGTTTTTCAAGTAAGGGAATTCCTTTTTCGGGTTCGTTCGCATCTTCGTATAAAGAACTGAGCTTTAGGTAAGCATCTGAATTTAAAGAATCATATTTTAACGACTTTATCAGGTAGGATTCCGCATCTTTAAATAAAGAAGAAGCATATTTCTCAAGGCTTAATTCATAACCTTCATCGACCCTGTTGACAGATTTATTATAATCATAATATTCCAGCGATTTTAGTCTGCCCATATTATACCATGCAGAAGCGCATGAGCTGTCAATTTCAATTATATCCGTGTATTTTTTAAATGCAATCTCTTTACTGTAATTTTCCATTAGATCAGCATAGACTAACCTTAAATTAATATTCTTGGGATCTTTCCATATTGCCTTTTCAAGAAGTTCCCTTGCTTTACGTCTTCCGAGAATAGTATTTTCTTTTATATAAATTTTAGACAATTCAAATAATGAAGGCACATCGGAATTTTCTTTTATTGATTTAAGGAAGAATTGTTCGGCAACAGCAAGATTCTTTTTTTCTAGAGCAGCAATTCCTTGTTTATACATAGAAAATTCAGCAGGGTTATTTTTTTGCGGAAAAGAGCTTATTGAAAATATTATCAGAAAAAGGAAGGGGATATTTAGTAAAATAGATTTCATCTGATCTTAATGAATACAATAGATATAATTTCGATAAAGGATATCCAAATAGTCCGACATACGGAATAACTATTAAATTAAAATAAAAGGAGTGAAAATTCTATACTAAAATAAGATATGAATAATTTACTGAGATTTTAAAGTAGAGCTGTATATCATTCTTTAATTAATGAATAGATTAAAACATTAAGCAAACATCCATCCTTCAGAAGATATTTTTTTAATAAACCTTCCTTCGTAAAACCATTCTTTTCAAGAACTCTTGCCGAAGCAAAATTATTTTCCAAGACTATTGCTTCAATTCTTATTAAGTTATTTTCAGCAAACCCGATCTCACAAAATTTTTTTATTACTTTAGTCATAATACCTTTATTCCAGAAATCTTTGGCCAGCCAATATCCTATTTCATCTTTATAAGAGTTTATCCCGTATTTTAGATGAAAACCAATTCCACCGATAAGATTTAAATTCTTATCCCGAATTACAAAATTGGTAAGTCTGCCGTTTTCTTTTCTTTCATTCTTCACATGTTTAATCCACCAATCAGCGTCCCTTGCAGTATAAGGATAAGGAATGTTGGAAGTATTATTATAGATATCAATATCATTTAAATATTTTATTAGAGATGGTTTATCTTTCCTAGTTACCTGAGATAAAAATAAATCTTCAGTTACTGCTATACTCATGATATAATATTAATAAAATGAAACGTAAAGTGGAAATTATTCCTTTATTATAACTAAAAGAAGAAAGCTATAAAATAGTGTTTAAGCGAATAATAGGAGATTTTCTAGTCTCTTTTCCGTCAACGCTGTGGATAATAACTTCCGAATGAAGATTTTTGGCAATAGCAGTTGCTACTTGTACGGCGATATTTCTTTTGGTGTGAATTGAAAAAGCATTTTTATCCCCTTCTCCAATTACTATCCAGCAATTGCTGGCTCTTTTTCTTACATGAATGTTTTTATTCATTTATTACCATTCTAAGTATTATTAAAACTTTTGGTTAAAATAACTTCTCAAATGAGAACGGTTAAATCTTTACATTTATTAACTTAAGGATTTAATTTATCTTTTTCAATGCTGATTAAATAATACCTTAAACCAAAATGAATAAAAATATAGATTTAAATTCCTACAAATTATTTGAGATAGAACACTAAAATTATTGTAATGATTTTAAAGATAAAGAGGAGTATTGTCTTAAAAGTTGACATGCCTGTATATATTGCATATATTTGAAATCCAATTTTAAAAATAAATCGCGGGGTGGAGCAATTGGTAGCTCGTCGGGCTCATAACCCGAAGGTTGTAGGTTCAAGTCCTGCCCCCGCTACTAGGAAGCCTGAATTTAAGCCGAATTCGGGCTTTTTTATTTTAAAGGAAATGTCATTGAACCTGGTATTTACCCCGAAATCTCCAATTAGAGTACACAGTTTAGTGCACACCTCTGGTAACGACAGTATGTAAAGAGCGAGTTGTTGTTGATGTAATGAATTTTCTTTGTTTTTACCTGAATGATTAACATTCACCCGCAAGTTATTGCATTGGTGATTTAATGTCAATCGGATTTAATGTAATGCCCAGAGAATTTTCAAAGTGCATTGGAGAGACTCTCTTTGCCTAATTAGACACAATTAACAACGAGAGGAGTATATTTGCTCTTCTCTTTTGGTTGGCAAACTAATGTCAATCGAAATTGCGACTATCATATAGAGAATTTTCACAGTATGGTTGAGGGTAAAAAATTGTTTGACTATACTTTTGCATTTTCTTATCATTGTATTGAACGCAATTCAACTTACATTCAAAAAGGGGTAAAGCGTCATGAAACCAAATTTGTGGTTATCCTTATTAATACCCATTGCATTAATGCTTCTTATGGGTTGTTCATCAACTTACAAAGTGGAAGAGAACTTTTCGAAAGAAGAGCTATTCAAAGATTTCAATAATTCCGCACAAAATAAAAAAGTGGAAGTAATCTTGAATAATGATAGTTCGTTGACAGTTCCTGAAGGTGCGGAAATAAAAGATTATAGTATGCTCTTGAATTATTCACCGAATTATTATCCGACAAAGATAAAAAAAGAAAGGTTAATTCCACTTAATGAAATCAAGCAAGCAAGTTTTACAAACCACTGGAAAGGATTAGCGCCTGGAATTTATTTTGGCATGACAGTCGGAGGTTTGATAGGTGCTACAGGCTTGGTGTTTAAAATTGAAGAAGATGGAAATAATCGAGATCATCGGTTAAACTCAGGTTATAACTTTTTTCTTGGTGCAATATCTGGAATTGCTATAGGTGCCATTGTGGGAGCTATAATTGGCTGGAACAATATTTATCAGTTTACTCCGTAACTCTATTAGTCTAACTTTAACCATCGGAGCATTGTTATGAAAATTCTCTCACTTTCAGCGTCAATTTTGTTCGTGTTTTTCTTAGGTTGTTCAACAACATCTAGATTGACGGATTATCCTTCAAAAAAGGAATTCCTTGAGGATTTAAATTCTTCTTTAGAAGACAGAGATGTTAATGTTGTTACTGTTGATAGTTCATTCGTTTCTTCAGCAGGTTCAGAAATCAAAGGCGACTCATTACAAACAACTATCAAGATTCAAGAAGAAAAAATAGCATTAAAAGATGTTAAAGACATTAAATATTTCGGCAAAGCTTATCAAGCACCCTCGGCTTATGTTTGGTTAGAAAACGGAAAAGAGCTAAGAGCTGAGAATATAAAAAAGTTACCAGACTCAATGATACAACTTACAAATCTTAGGATAAACAACGGATATATTCCAATCGACAAGGTCAAAGAAATTAGTTACAAGACCAGGTGGCAGAGTACCTTATTAGGTCTTCCAGCAGGTTTTGGAGGAGGTGCTGTAATATGTGGAATATTGGGTGCTACTGGTATAACGTTCCGTACTGAAAGTGGAGGTAATCATCCTACATTTGATCCAGCAAATTCTGCAATAGTTGGAGCGTTTTGGGGTGCATTAGTTGGCACTGTAACAGGTGCTATTCTTGGATATATAGTTGGTTGGGATCATATATATCAATTCAATCCATGACTTTGGAAGTATAACGACAATTATCTATGAGAACATCCTTTGCTGGTCTCCTAGATCAGTGAGTTCACTAGAAAAGAGGAGTACAACCATACTCCTCTTTTTATTCTCATTCCACTTCGAATATCTTCAATTAAAATAATTCGGGTTTTGCTTGTTACTCATTTCATCAATATAAATTTCTTAGTTGAGGTAAATTCACCCACCTGCAGATGATAGAAATAAATCCCGCTCGAAAAGTCTTTCCCATCGAACCTGACACTGTATGTACCTGCGGTTTTTTCCTCATTGACTAGAGAAGCAACTTCTTTCCCAAGTATATCATATACTTTCAATTGAACAAAACCCTCTTTTGGAATTGTAAAGCTAATAGTCGTTGTCGGATTAAATGGATTCGGATAGTTTTGCGAAAGTTGATAGGTCAAATCGGGTTTAGTTCTGGGTTCATTGATGTCAGTAACATAATCTTCATAGTGAAGTATTGTCATTCCGTTGCCTGCAACCCAGATATGTAATAAGTTCCCACTCCTAAAAGAAGCAAAGCTATACAGTGGATTTTCCGGTGTAAGTTGGAATATCAGCAACATAGTTGCTCCACCTCTGAAAGCGAATTAAACTCCCTTCATATCCGGTAACAAATGTATTGTAACTATTTCCGCTTCCGCTGTATATAAAGACATCCTCAGTCTGGAAAGGATATGGCCTATCAACATCCAGTCCAGGATAATCCGCCATCTGTTGTATAGACCATCTCATTAAATTGTCCTCCCCATAATGATACCCATCCGTATAAAGAATCCAGGAAATCAAAAGAGTAAAATGAGTTTTCAATCTTATTTAATTCCCAGGTTTTAGCTGTATCTTTTGAGAGCCAGACACCATACTGGTTTGCAAACCAGAGATGCCCGGGATCGGTAAATTTCATTTTATTAAATGACGTAACGAATTGATTGTTATTGATAGGATATTCTTTCCAGAATCTTACCTCCATCAGTAGTAACATAATTATAAACAGAGTCCCTTTCCCATACCTCATAAATAACCCCTACATTTTTATCAAGGAACTGCACTCCTCTCATTAATTCAATCTGATTATTAAGGCGAATAGATGACCAGAAGTTTCCTCCGTCTGTTGTTTTATAAAGTGAATCATAACTCACAACCCACACATTTAATGAATCGAGCATATCTAATCCCGAAAAGTATTCTAATTGCCGAACTGTACGATACTTTCCAGATTCTGCCACCATCCTTGGTTTTGTATATGACAATTATCTCCAACTCCCATACCCAAATTCTCACTAACAAAATCAATCTTTCTCAGGTTACCTCTGATGGATTTACTGACTCTTTCCCAGTTAACACCTCCATTCTTTGTAACCCAAAAATTATAACTTGTGGAATCAAAACCTGCAAGAAATCCTTTTTTCGAATTCAAGAACTTTATCTTAAATGGATAATCCTGGGCTTGACCGACTTGAATAAATTTCCATTCTTCTCCACTATTCGTTGAATATATCACCCTTCCATTGCCATCAACAGCAAATATATTCGAACTATCAGGAGACGAGATAGATTTAATGGCATAATTCTGTGAAGAATCTGCATACTGAAGGTACCATGCGACTCCTCCATTTGTTGTTTTATATATCCTGTCTCCTTCTACTCCAAGCCATCCGATAGAATCATTTAAGAAAGACAAAAGTTTGACTGGTATAAGGTAAATCGCACCATAAAGTATCCCATGAATTTCCTAAATCATCACTTTTAAGAATAAACGACAATGAATCTGAAGCTATACCCACTGTTTTTTGCCCTCCAGCTTGAGCCAAGAGCTAATATTCTTCCACTTGATAATTGCTGAAATTGCAGAATATTACCATAAGGGACAGATACATCAATATCAATGAAATAAGGCATACGATAGACTTCTTCCCAGTTGCCAAAAAAATTATCAATTTACTAATTGAGCCTTCAAATAATGATGATTTAATTATGTTGATTCAGATATAGGAATAAATGATAATGCATCTCCCATGTATGTATTCACTTTGTTCCAGCTTAATCCTCCATCAGTTGTAAAAACAAAACTGATATCATTTCCAATGTGGAATGACGGAGAAATAGCAAAACCTGTTTTGCTGTCAATAAATTTAATTTCAGAGAATAGTATTTCGTTGGTAGTGAGCTTTTATTTTCCAAGTTTCGCCTCCATCGGTTGTCATTAATATGCTTCCGCCACTGTTTACTGCAAAACCCACAGTTTCATTTAAGAATAAAATATCATTTATTTGATCAGTAGGAATATCCGGATATCTCAATTCCCATTGTGCATAGAGAATTGAAAAATTTGAGAGATAAAATAGGATTAAGAAGAAACAAATTGAAGTAATATTTTTCATTGCTTCTCCTGGATAAGCTAAGTTTAAAATTTTTTACTTCATCAAAATAAATTTTTTTGTTGATACAAAACCACCTGCCTGAATCCTATAGAAATATACACCGCTTGGGAGGTTACTCCCATTGAAGATGACTTTATAGGCGCCAGCGTGTTTTTCTTCATTCACTAATGTTGTTACTTCTCTTCCCAATACATCATATACCTTCAGAATTACATTCGAACTTTTTGGCAATGAATATGTAATGTTTGTTATCGGGTTGAACGGGTTGGGATAGTTTTGAGATAGAGCAAAAGCATTTGATAATTCTTTTCTATTCATTTCAGAAACTGATGTAATCTCCGATAAAGGTCGTTTCCAAACTGCACCATTATTTACACCAGCAAATATATAATCTCCTGCAATTGTAAAATCATTTATAAAAAAGCCCTCTAATCCACCATTAATCTTTTCCCATGTGATACCGTCATCTGATGATTTGTAAATCCCGTTAAACGTTCCAGCAAAAACAAATTTATCAAAAACCTGAAAAGTTTGGATCTGCATTGAATCGAGTTTAGTCGGAGACCATGTTTTACCGCTATCGGATGAAAAGAAAACGCCGATGCCAGAAGTTCCAGCTAATATATTGTTTCCGGCAATTGCTAATGCATTAACAGTGCCTTGCAGCCCTTTAGAAAAATTCCAATTCAAACCATTGTTGTTAGAAATCCGAATACCTATTTGATTATATCCCGCTATAACAGTTGAATCAAATGCAAGAACATCCCAAACCTGATAATAACCATCCTCCTGTACACTGTCGATTCTTTCCCATGTTTTCCATCATCGATAGAATGCAAAACTCCAAAATCTGATCCAGCAAATATATCATTACCTTTGAAAACAAAAGAACGAGAGCCTGTTTGCAGAAAACCAGAAGATACTTTTGTCCAGGAATCAGAGGATGTACCGGTGCGAAAAATTCCACCATTAGTACCTGCTAAAAGATAATCTTTGTTAATTCCCAGCCCATTAATAAAAACATTTGAAAGACCATTGCTGTATTTAGACCATGTAGCTCCATTATCATTCGATTGAAATACTCCGAATCCATTCGTGCCGGCAAATATTATTGAATCATAGGAAACAAGTGATTTAACATCTCCGGATAATAAACCTTCATTTGTTTCTGCCCAATTTAAACCAGCATCCGTTGACGTATAAGCCCCTTGATATGTACCTGCCAAAAAGTAAGTACCATCAATTAGTAGAGTATGAATATAAATTCTTGTCAAAGAAGTAGACTGCCATGTTTTCCCGCTGTCAAGAGATTGATACAAACCATAATTAGTTGCTGCAAAAATTTTTTCACCAAGAAAACTAAAATTTGTCACTCCATCGCCATTGGTTCCAATATCTGAACTAATCCATGTTGTACCCCAATCTATAGAGCGGTACACAACATTATCCCAGGATGATACTAAAAGTAGATCACCTAAAAAACCGATAGCGAATATTGAATTTTCCTCAAACTTAATCTTATTCCATGTCACTCCATTATCAGAAGAACTATAAAGGCCATCATATAGAGTACTTACAAATATTGTTTCAGAATGTATCGCAAATGTTACAACATTAGTAGATGTAAATCCGCTATCAATTTCTTTCCAAGTGAGACCTCTATCAGATGAAACAAAAATTCCATTTACAGTTCCAACAAAGAGGAGAGAATCTTTTATTGCTAATGAAGTAATTATTCGATTGGATAAACCTGCTGGACTCCAACTGATCCCTTCATCTGAAGTTTTATACAGGCCATGATTTGTTCCAGCATATATGTTTTTAGTATCAGCAATAAGAGCTTCAATCCAATTGCCTTTAAGTATATCATTATTTGATTGCCATTCGTTTGTTTCTATACTTGAGCGATATATACCATTTCTTGTACCTGCAAATTTATAATCGTTATGTATCAAAACAGAAGTTACATCTGCTCCATAAGGTCCATTAGTCTTTACCCATTGTGCATCGATGTCGGAATATATACCCAAAAGAAAAACGAATATGACGATCAGTGAATATTTCATTCTGTTTCTCCCCGAATTCCAAAGATTTAAATGATTTATTGTGCTTACCTCATATCCAATCAAATTGTATGCCTAGAAGTTGATATTGCATCCAATTTTAAGATTTGGCAGCATCAACAATGAACTACCTTGAGTAGAACTACCGACTATTCCTATTGACCAAAGAAAATTAATCCCTTTATTGATTTGTTCATTCCCAATATTTATGTCAAAAGCACCTCCTTTTATTAATGTTTTTGAATAATGCGAATGATCACTTGCCTCATAGAAAAATGTATACTCATAATTTACATTATTCAAAATCTTCCAACCGGTTCTTTGAGAAATTCTAATTCCTATACCAGTTCCTGAATTCGGCAAAAACATACCACCTGCTAACCAGTAGCCAGCAAGCTTAAGTCCTAAGGCCCAATTCGAATTCATTTGATATCCAAATCCTAGTCCTATTGGCTCAATTAATCCAATCGTTAAATAAAAATAACCGTTCCGATAACCAGTTTTTAAATTTTCTTCGATGGGATTACTTGAGATGATGATGGAATCATATGAACTAATTCTCTTTTGAAACTCATTCTGTAATTGATCCGCCTGAAAAGCTGACAGAATTCTTTCTGATTGGCCACTGTCTTTATTTGCTGGTATTTGACAATAAACAAAAGAATTACAAAAAAGAAAACTAAAAACCAGGATGATTCCACAGCTAAAATGTATAGGTTTCAAAATCTCCCCTATCAGTAATTGGAAAGTTTGTAAGGATTATAAAAGCAATTTCATCTTCCCCATAATTTTGGATGCTACAATTGTAAGAAAATTCAGGATCACTTTCAATATAAGATTTATTCATCCTTTTTAAGTAGTCCCCTGCAAAAAGCACCAGGGGACACAAATATTGGTCCACTGCTTTTTCTGGTATACTCGAATCGTCTGCTCCTCCTTCACTTCAATTGCCCTATGCTTTTCCGGCAAAGCCTTCACACCACAACTCTCCTCAACTTCTTCTTTCAGTTTAGTAGCCAGTGTGAACATGCTGTGGTAATTCACCTCTGAGGTTTCCATATATTCTTCCAGGGCATTCTTGAGTGTGCAATATTCCTCATAACTCAACTTCGGCAATTCAAATGACTTGTATTCATCTTCCACAAGACTCATGATCACTCTGCTGGTTCTGGAAACATCCCGTTTAAACCAGAAATTGTTTCCTTCAATCCTCTCAAGTTTGTTCTGCCTCAGAATCTCATTAGCCTTTGCCTTAAGTCTGCTCTTTGTGGATTTCAGCTTCTGAATGATCTCATCAATAGCCTTCTTCCTTTCAGTGAGCAGTTCGATGTCCTTGTCAATTCCACCATCTTTCATTAATAGCCATGCCCAGGCATCAACTTTTGCTGGAATAGCCAAATCAAGTCGGGTGAGTTCATTATCCTCACTGGGTAGTATCTCACCATCGTTCTCATAGATGTCATTCAGGATGCAGTTCTTTATGAAGAGCATCTGTTGAAGTGACTCGTTTGCGTTTATCGGTATCACATTTTGTGAGTGCATTGTATTTTCCTTTCGATTAGCGAGGGAGACTCTGACATCTCCCTCCGGTTTATAATAGCCTTCTTTCAACGAAGGACGTGTATTCCTCATCTGCGAACACAATATGATCGAACACATGAATCCCAAGAATCTTCCCGGATTCAACAAGAACTCTCGTTACTGATATATCCTCATTGGATGGATCAGGGTTTCCAGATGGATGGTTATGAGCGAGAATGATGTTCGCACAGTTCGCAATAATAGCCCCTCTGAAAACACTTCTCGGATCAATGAGTGATGAGTTCAGTAATCCTTGAGTTACTTTCTCGAATCCAATCACTCTGTTTGAACTGCTTAGCCAGGCAACAAGGAATATCTCGAAAGGTTCTTCCTTCAATAGCGGTTTGAACAGTTCAAAGAATTCAGCAGGTGAGGTTATCTTCTTCTTTGGTATTTGTGAAAGTTCAGGATACTTCACTGTCGTCTCTCTGAACTTCCACTCAATCGTTTTGAACTTTACCTTTGTTTCTGTAGGAATCATTATTGCTCCTTTCAGAACGGGAAATCATCATTCGAATTCAGCAGACGGAGATTCGTTGACATTAGCTCCATAGCTGAATGAAGCGTCTTCCTCTGTTTGTTGATTCAGCAGTTCTGGTTTGTAATTGCTCGGATATCCTCTGGAGAGTGAAGCTTTGAATTGCGCTTTCAATCTGTCCTCATTGGTATCCACAATGTTCCAGGTTCCGTATTTCAGCTTTCCGTTATCGGCAACATCTTTCACATAGTCGAGCAGAAATACTTGTTTGTTTCTGATCTTCACCATGAAGTCGGCAGGTATATCTTTGTGTGAGAATGACTTCAGCTTCTCGGCTATTTCTTCCTTTGTGAGATCATTGAAACAGCCGGTCTTGGTAAAGAAATCTCTGACAATAAATGCTCCTCCCCAGTCGATTGATTTTGGATTTTTCGGATCGACAAGCTTAAGGTTTCCTTTGAAGATCACCTTCTTTGTCCATTCCTTCCCAATGTCGAACTCAACTTCAACTGCCAAGTCCCTGATTGATTCTGGAAGATCAGCGTATGTTGGTTTACCGCTTATATCTTCTGCACCAATAATGGTTGCCTGATGGATATAAACACCAGGCATGAACGAGTTTGATTGATTCAGTGTTAACATTCTTTCTCCTTTCTATGATGCGATTTTGAGTTTGGATTTCTTTTGTGAATAGCCGTTGATGGTAGCCAGGGCTTTTGATTTGCCTGTCCCTGACTCACCAATGACTAAGATGTTGGGGTGGTAGATTCCAGCTTCCTCATACCTCTCAAAGATGTAATTGAAGTCTTGTGGAATAATAGCCGGAAGGATTCCCAAGCGATCCTTTGCATATCTTCCTTCTTCCGGTTTGGTTAACCAGCAGAATGAGGACTCATTTGTTTTTGGGTCTTGTGATACTTTCGTGTAGAGTATGACATCAAACCATTTCTGAATTTCATTTTTGGCTGCCCTTTGATGCTGGATATTCAATCACTTCACCTCCAACATCTTTGTCCCTATCAGAATGGACATTGAAGATTGTCTTTACCGGAAGTGAACAGATATTGTAAACGAACATATTGAGATTATCACCGTATATTCCCCACCTCCTTGATCCAGTAACTCGATGTGTCTGGCTATTTTGATTTGATTTCGTTCCTGGAAACCGAGAGCTGAAGCCGTATCGAATGCGATACAGCTCAGATTCAGTTCCTTTGCTTTATCAGACAACTCGAAACCTTCCTCTATTACCTGGCTATTCTCAAGCAAGAGGATGTTCGAGTTTCCGTTTGACTGGTTTGATTAGTTTCTTTATGATTGATTTCGTTTGCTCCAAGTCCTTTCTGAATCCTAATCGGCATGATTCCGAAAGTCCGAAGCAAAACCTCTTCACTTCCAATCGAAGCTAAACTGCCATCATAATCAAAGATTAGTGTGGTCATAGTTCTCCTTTGTTTTTGTTTGTTGTTTGTGAATTGCGTGTTTGATGAAACGGGCTATTAAATCCCGAAGATGTGAGAGATTCTTCTCTGGTAATTAGCCCGCAAGTGTGATTGTACGAAATGACTTACATAGTGAGTAAGGACATTGAGCAAAATGTATTGGCTTTCAGTTGATGAGAAGTTTTGCTCAACATATTTGAAAGCAGTTTTTCCAAGATGTGTCTCGATGTCCTTAAGCTGCTTACTGTTGGTTTCAATGCTTTGCAGAATCTTTATCCTCTCGGCTATTACCGGCAATTTTGAGGAAGTGGATTCCAGTTGAACTCTCAGCTTTTCGAGATCGATACCGGAAGTATGTCGGTGATAGAAACTGCCAAGCAACTTGCCGAATACCATTCCGTTGGTACAAATAGCTCTTATGCCTCCCCAGAATCCTCTAACTCCTTCAACTCCGTTGTATGAATTATGAAGGAAGAGACTGAGTGCAACATCCGAATTTCCATCGTTGACAGTTAATTCTGGAAATGTTATCTGCAATCTCATTCGCTTTTCATCAACAAAGGAATGAGAGGGATCAATTAGCCACTTGTTATCGAAGTTATCGAGGAACTTCAAGACTGGTAAGATTACTTCCTCATTTGTGATCAGTTTGTAGGTTTTTGGCATGATTGAGATCAGCCTGTTGTTGTCTGATCTCACTATGGCTTTATACTGCTCTGTTTGTCTGAGACGAGTTTCAGGGAATAGCCGGTCTGTGTGGAATTCATAGCTGACATTTCTTTCCTCAACTGGGAAGAGAAACGGATATAGCAATTCATCCATTCTTGTCTGGCTGTTTAATAAGTTCTCCAGGTGATTCATGATTTGGTTTCTCCTTTTTTTTCATTTCAGAATTGGTTATTGTTGTGGTTCTTACTTTTCGGTGACGAATGCAATCTTGAGATGTTTGTTCTGAACATGATTAGCGCAATCATTCCAGTATGAATCCATGTCACCATCGGATTCGTACCAAACAGAAATCTGTTCTTTGCACTCTTCGCAATATGCTGTTCTGAAATGGCCATTTTCATCATGTCCACCGTGATGAGCGATTACGGGGTATTTGTGTTCTATCATTTGAATTCTCCTTTTGTTTTATGTTCAAAAATTTTGTCTCTGTTGTGGTTTCTGATTTTCACCTTTTGGCTTGCCTTCATGATAAGCAGATTTGTAACTTTGCGGTCATGACTGCGAGTAATAGTTGAAGTAAGATATATCAAGGCTCCCAGTCATTTATTGTAAGTCGTCAGGCAGGGAATCCTACCCGATGAAGCTCTTCGACTCCGACCACTGATTGACACAGAGATACTTTTAAGTCGAGACCCTCAAGAGTGAATACGAATGCAATAGACGTGATTAGCCACGAGAAGCTAACTGTATTGATCCGAATCCTCTAGAGGAAACCTCTAATGTGACTCGTCCATCGGGAAACCCTGAGGGAGTGAAAGCTTTTTTTGTGGGTTACGGATTTGCTCCGCTTCGCTTCGATAAATCCGGTTAGGAGCTGAAACCTTTCTGTTGATTCCTCTGATTACTTCCCGCTAATAAATGACCAACGCCACCTATGTTTTATGACTGACGGTCTCACCAGGTGAGTGCTTCTTTCTTAATTGTGTGTAATTTTTTGAGGTGATGGTGATCACACTAAGCTATGTGTCATGTTTTATATATATGGCCGTTTACTCTCTGTGTGTGGGGGAAAAAGAAATTGGAGAGACAACCCTATTGGATCATCTCTCGTCAATCTCTTAAGCATTGGCAGGTCTTCTTAGCAGTGTTCTTGGTCTGACATAATCCTTGTCACCAATGAATGTGCGATAATTTCCCGTCTTGGTTTTCTTAGCTTTTCCAATCACCAAGGTGAATCCTTTTGGTGAGAGAATGCTGTTGCACTCTTCCAGGAAATTAGCGTCTTCTATTTCATCAGGTTCAAGGAATACGGAATCAAACTTCTGTGCATCTTCTAAGAAGTCGATGTTTATGTTTCCGGTAATGTTTCCTCTACGATCTGTTTCTGCTCTTTGTACGTTCATTTTGAACTCCTTGTTTGTTGTGAATTAATTGCCGTCAGGCTGAAGGGGTAAGCCACCGGAAGGAATGTGAACGGATTTATAACTCAACGAAAAACTCAACGAAAAGCAACCCCTATACCCTTAAACGGAGGGGGCGGTGTTCCTGGTATAAGACGCGCATACATTACGTAATAATTTTTGAAGTTTGGGAGCAAAAAAAGAGCATACCAGGAAGCATGCTCTCGATTCACTTTAACGCAACAAAAAAGTAACAAAATCAGTAACAGAAAATCCTTGCAAAACAGCTCATATTATGAGGTTTTTCTATTTTGTTACTCAAATGACCTTAAAATCAGAAATGTGTACCTTTGAAGGGATATCCACTTCTTTGAAGTAAACATTTCATCACAATTTGTAAATTCTTTGCCTATCATCATTATTCTCAATTATCTGTAACAAAGTAACAAACTAAGAAAATCTGACATTATGAACCCATTTGCAGTATTTCAGTGTTACGAAAGCTGTTACAGATTTGTTACGAAATCAATTACAGTATCTCGCCATCTGTTCTTCAACTTTTGATTTGGAAATTATGTACTCTTTCTTTACCACTCCATCTTCTTTATCACGATAATTTCTCGTTGTCTCCTTAAACAATGCCCTGATTCTTCTGGAAAGCGTGGCCTGATTCATCGAATAGGGAATAACATTGTTCCTTTGAAGGTATTGATGGAGCCTCTTGGCATCATAGTAAAAGATATCATCATCAACCTCATTTGGCAAATGAATTAAACGGTTCTTTATAATTTTGTCTAGCTCTAAAACGAGTCTGACTGTGACATTATCTTCCTGATCGTCAATTAACCTGTTCGCTTTTTCCTCTTGAGCAAGTAGAATAATTTTTGACGTTAAATTTGGAGTGCTATCACCATCAACTAATTTGGCAAATGCTATTATTGGCAACCACAAATCCGAAGTTCGATTATCAAGCACTTCAATAATTTCCTGATTGTTTGATAGTTCTTTATAAGAATTGAAAATATCAGAACAAAAGTTTAATCCAAGCATATAAAGTTTGTCCCTTATCTCTTTCTGTTGATGTTGTATATTGGTATCTGAATCAATATATTTTTCAAGGGTTTCATCTTTCCCTTTTCGTATCATGGCTATACCGATAGTTCTATCTCTTAGAACCTCTTCGAGTTCATTTATACCTGCAAGCATTTTCGGACAATAACTACTGAACTTGCCTATCTTGTAATCATCTCCAATACATCTTTTGACTGCCCCGTTACTATTAAATCCTGTTTTCAAGACATCAGCAATTCCTGTGTTCATAAATTGCCTGCTGTTTTTTGAAAGCTTTTCGACTTCATCCATAAACATGGTCGGCAGACTAAATTGAACCTCCCTAAATATAACTGCCTCCGTTTGATTTGACGAGATGTCTCCATTAAAACAAATCGGAGCCAAAACGTCCATTAGAGTTGTTTTGCCAGAGTTCTTCTCCGCATTCAAATGAATGTATGGGAAATAACGGAAGATTTTGAAAGTATATGTTCCCATTGTCCAAAGTACCAGCAAATCATAATGCCTCTCTTCCGGCAGGTAAATGAATCTTGAAATATATTCCCTAATTTCGCTGAACAATTCCGCTGGATTTACTTGATTCGGATCGGTAATTATTGTTTGGAGCTTTTCGATTGGGAATCTTGAAGTTACTACCTCATCCACTATTGGTGCCAGACCTATTGCATTCAAATTTGATAATTCGTGAATTTCATAGTCAGAATTGATAACGAAATTCTTATCTTTCACTGTGAATCCATAGAATAGCTTTTCATTCACAAAATCCTGGACAGGGTGTAATTTTTCCAATTGATTATAATCTTTGAGTTCATTGAGAATATCGATCGTATTAACTGTATTCGAATTCATAATTTCCTTTCAAATATAAAACAGAGGACATCACTTGCTGGCAATGCCCCCTGCGATTGTGTGCTTAGTTATTTGGTTTATATATGTAAGTATCCAAAATTCTTCTCAGAAATTCGGATAGCCCATCCCCTTTTCATCTGCACCTGACTTAATCACATCGTACATCTTACGGGGGATAAACAGAGTTACCTTAATCATAAATCGTCTCCTTTCCCGAGGGCAAACATATGAAAGTATGTATGCTAACACAATAGCTCAAAATGAGAATGTAGCAACACTACACTAAAAGGCTGTTAGTGTCAGTGCAAAAATTTCCAAGTCATTAACGTTAATCCATTCGAATACACTTAAGCACTGAATTTCAAGGGGAAATTTTACTCTCTTTTTTGCTGTGAATTTATCACTGTTTGTGTTATTTTCGAAATATGCATGTTTTTGCTCTCATAGAAAGAGAAGAAAGGGAGTCCAAGACTCATTTCAATAACAATCGGCAGTTGATCTTAATGGAAGATATTCAGGAATTACAAAAGAAATTGTGGAAGGCTGCGGACAAACTCCGTAAGAATATGGATGCAGCAGAATACAAACATGTTGTGCTTGGTCTGATATTCCTCAAATACATCTCGGATGCCTTTGGGGAGTTGCATAATAAATTAGTGGCTCAGAAAAGCGAAGGGGCTGATCCGGAAGATAAGAATGAATACCTGGCTGAAAATGTATTTTATGTACCGCCTACTGCACGATGGAAATATTTACAAGGAAGGGCAAAGCTTCCTTCCATTGGAAAAGATATTGACGATGCAATGCTGGCTATAGAAAAAAGATAATCCGCCACTCAAAAATAATGTACTGCCAAAAGTTTATGCACAGGAGAAACTGGATAAACAGTCACTTGGCAGTTTGATTGACCTATTTGCCTCAGCAACTCTTGGTACTAAAGAAGCCAAAAGTAAAGACATTCTTGGTAAAGTCTACGAGTATTTCTAGGGCAATTTGCACTTGCAGAGGGAAAGAAAGGTGGACAATTCTATACGCCAACCAGTGTTGTACGTTTACTAGTGGAAATGCTGGAACCCTACGAAGGAAGAGTATTTGATCCTTGCTGTGGCAGTGGTGGTATGTTCATTCAAAGTGAAAAGTTTATTGAGGCACACTCTGATCATTTTAAGAAGAAAAACGGGAATGGCCTATCTTTGAATCCAGCTGATCGAATTGCAATTTATGGACAGGAAAGTAATCAAACTACGTGGCGGTTGTGCAAGATGAACCTGGCAATCAGAGGGATTGACAGTACGAATGTAAGATGGAATAATGAAGGCAGTTTCTTAAATGATGCTCATAAAGATTTGAAGGCAGATTTCATTTTGGCAAATCCGCCGTTTAATGACAGTGATTGGAGTGGTGAGCTATTACAAAACGATGCACGATGGCGGGTACTTGGTGAGAATTTAATCCCACCGGCTGGTAATGCAAACTACGCATGGATAATGCATTTCATCTATCACTTAGCTCCTACTGGTCAAGCTGGATTTGTGCTGGCTGATACTTCCTTGACTACACTTACTTCAACCGAAGGAAAAATAAAAAAGAAACTAATTGAATTTAATGTTATAGATTGTATTGTTGCCCTTCCTTCTCACCTCTTTTCAAATACCCAGATTACTGCTTGTATATGGTTAATAAATCGAAACCGAAAGAATGATAAATTTCGTAACAGAGAGAATGAAATATTGTTTATTGATGCTTCAAAAATTGGTTCAATGCCAAAGAGAAAGTTTAGAGTGTTAAAAGATGATGAAATTACGAGAATTTCTGAAACTTACCATCATTGGAGAAATATTGCAGGTAATTATAAAGACATTACAGGGTTTAGTCACTCCACCAATTTAGAAGATGTTAAAGAAAACAATTACAATTTGTCTCCAAATGTATACGTTAGTCCACAAAAACAAGTTATCGATTTAAAAATTGATTTTAACTCAGATACCTTTCCAAAAAGATTAAATATTTTGCAAGACAAATTTCTTCAAAAAACCAATAATATATTGGAAAAATGGAATGGCAAACAACTTTTAAAAATCAATGTAGCATTTGAATTAATGAAAGTTGCCAGTGAGACTGAACTATTAGTACAATTACTTTTCAAAGGGTTGATAAAGAAATATTTTCTGGAATTTGATTTGGATGATTTGCAAGAGTATGTTTATGATCGAATAGTAGGGAAAATACCAAACGGTTGGTCTATAAAAAAATTCGGCGACCTTTTTGAGGAGAGTTCATTAAGAGTCAAAGATATAAATTACTCTCCTTCAATTTATAGTGTGACAAATAGTGGAATTCAAGCTAGGGAAGAAAAATTTACAAAAAAATTATCCAAGAGCATTATGAATTATAAAGTGGCATATGCTGGAGACATGGTATTCGGATTGAGTAGAGAAATACCAAATTTAGATGTATTTATGTATGAAGTTGGTGCATTCAGTGGGGCTTATAATGTTTTTCGACCGCTAGATTTTAGGATAGGAATTATAGTGGGAAGTATCATGAGGTTAAAAATTAATGAACAAACTGATTTACTTAAGGGTGGTGCAAGAGAAGGTAGAGGATTAAATAAGGAAAAATTGAAGAAAAAGATTTTTGTACTTCCAACAGAAGAGATTTTAAATCAATTGTGGACAAAATAAAAATCTGATCAGTCACAGATTGTAATTTTTCTAAATTTGGAGAGTTGCAATAGATTTAAATGAATCAACTAACATCAATCCAGCGAATAGTTCACTCCTTAGTCGCTTAGTAGTCGAGATTAAGGGACTGAATTCCATTAACCAATATGGTGTTAACTATCTCTCTGAAAATGTATTGCTCCCAATTTTTAGAGAAGTCTTTGGCTTTCAACATTTGGTCAATCTAAACAGCGCAAAAAAAAATTTCGAAGGAATAGACCTAGGAGATAAAGAAGAAGACAAAGTTGCATTTCAAATTACCTCAACTTCAACTAATGCCAAAGTTAAATATACTCTTAAGCAATTTGTTCTAAAAGGTTATTTCAAAGATTACCAAACTCTCTACATTTTCATACTCACCGAAAAGGAAGAGTCATATTCGGAAAAAGATTATTCCAGGATCATCCAGGGTAAATTTAGATTTTCTTCGAAGGAAAACATCCTTGATAGTAGAGATTCTCATTAAACGAATACATTCAATTGAAGATTACAACAAAATCAAACGAATTGAAGATTTACTGGAGCAACAACTTGCAGATAAAAAGTTATCTGAGTTCCAAAATAGTTTTAACACTCTGAATACTGAAATTGTGACTACTAATCTTTTGGAAATAAAATTCCCAGAAGATCTTTATGTGGGAAAACTTAGCATAGATAGAAATGATGTCCTGAAAGGTATGAAAAAGAAAAGAGCGAATGACCGTGAGGTTATTTATCATTACAAAAATCAAAATGGATTAAGGTTTAGTGCAGATTGGATTGATTTTGGAAAACAAATTTATACCTTTCATGATTTACGCAATACAAGTCATGACTTAAGTAGATTAGTCGATGTGGGGACAGTTGATGTAATTAGACCAGAGGAATTCTATGAACAAGATCAAAATTGCTTAAGAGCATTTAAAGCACTTCTGAAATATTGCCTCTCCAAACAGGCTTATTTTTTAGGAATAGATTTCTATCATGAAGATAATGTATATGTCTATGTACCGGAAGATGAGGAATTAATAACCAGATCAGAATCTTGGAACACTGGGAAACGAAATATTTCTAGAGATGTAATTAGAGTTAAACTTCACAAAAAAGACCTTACTCCTTGGTATTATACCAACCTGGCGTTTAGCATTCTTTTCAGATTTTATGATAATAAATGGTATTTAGAAATAACTCCCGAATGGTATATCACATACGACGGGAGACAAAAACATTATTGGCAACATGAGGATGTTGTTAGTTTTTTGAAACGGAAGGAAAAGAATCAACACATCCTTAACCATATAAAATTCATTGGCAATTACCTGAAATATGGGAAGTCACAATATGAGTTATTCAAAGAAGAGAATCAAAAACCTAGAAATTTTATTGGATTCAAACAATTCTTAACATTTAATAATGCCCCTAATCTTCCAGAAGAAAATTGGATATCGGATGAATCAAAAGATGATCTTAATGAGATGAAAGATAAAGATGGTTTATTGGAATTTGATATATGATACTTGATTACATACCTGAGCCACAGTTAGAATTTGGAAACAGCATCCATTTTTGTCCTCGAAGAGGAATAAATGATTTTTATGCTTACGACATCAAAATTCACAATAGAAGAAGAGAAATACTTTTAGGTGTTGTTGGGAAACCGAGAACATTGATAAATTCTTTGCATGGATAGAAACTTGTAGGGGATATATACCTTCAAAATTTGGAAATAGACAACCCAACTTATTTACTTCTTTTTGTGGATTTAAAGAAGGTTTAGGTTTCGATGCCAATCTTGTCACTGATAAATCTCTTTCAAGATCGATCACTAATCTTGATATAAAAGAAATAGCAAGGATTGATAATTGGGAAAAGAGATTAACGGAGTGTGCTGAACTGTATTATTCTCATATCAGTTACTTAGCTGTTGATAAAGGAGTTGATGCCGTAGTATGCATTATTCCAAACAAATTACAGAAATTTATTATGAAACAGACGATTAATGAGGTCGAGGAGACAATACAAAATAAAAAAGAAGAGACAAAGCTCGAAACTGATTTCAGAAGGTTACTTAAAGCCAAATCAATGCAGGTGGGTAAACCTATTCAACTTGTGTTACAGGATTCTCTAGAAAATTATAGAGAGAAAGGTGGGAAGCAAGATGATGCTACAAAAGCATGGAATTTTTGTACAGCTGTCTATTATAAGACAAATCATATTCCATGGCGTTTAATTAGAGATAACAGCAAAGTTACCACTTGTTTTATTGGAATAAGTTTCTACCGTAGCCGAGACAAAAGACAGACTCATACAAGTCTTGCACAATTATTTGATGATTTAGGTAATGGTGTTATCTTGCGTGGATCACCGGTGGAAATTAGTGAAGACGATAAACAACCTCATCTAAATGAAAAACAGTCCTATGTTTTATTTAGTGGAGTCGTAAAAGAATATGAAACCATCCATAAAACCACACCTGCTAGAATTGTCATTCATAAAACATCCAATTTTAATGACGATGAAATGGAAGGTTTATCCAAAGCTGCAAATGATCTTAGAATACAGCTTGTTGATTATGTAACCATTTTGGATTCAACTACAAGACTTTTCCGTAATGGACTATATCCAATTAAGAGAGGTTCTTTAATCCATATAGATGAAACCAGTCATCTTTTGTTTACAAGAGGTTCAATCGATTACTATCAAACATATCCAGGACTATATGTTCCCAAACCCATAGAGATAAGAATCATCGAAAGTGATGAATCTCCTAGAACAATTTGTGAAGAGATTTTAAGTCTAACAAAGATGAATTGGAACAATACTCAAATCGATGGCAAATATCCAATTACGATTGAATGCGCTCGAAAAGTTGGATTAATAATGAAATATATTCCCGAGAATGTAAAACCTCAGACAAAGTATTGCTTTTATATGTGATGAAAACTTTTACTGAAAATACTATCGAAAACTTTGCTATTGAACAACTTTATTCCCTTGGATGGGCGTATCTTCATGGATTAGAAATAGCTCCTGGTGCAGAAAATGAGGAAAGGGAATCTTTTGAACAAATCATTTTGGTTGATCGATTACGAAAAGCTGTAGCTGATATTAATCCTCATATTCCAAAAGAAGCACAAGAACAAGCGATTCAACAAGTTCTTCGGAACTATTCCCCTGATCTTCTTCATAATAATGAAGTGTTCCATAACCTTTTAATTGAGAAGGTAAAAGTACCGTATCAAGAGGACGGGTTTGAGAGAAGTTATGAAGTTGCTCTAATTGATTTCGAGAATATTGAAAGGAATCAATTTCTTGCGGTTAACCAATACACTATAGTTGAGAATAGGCAAAATAAAAGACCGGATGTTTTACTCTTTATAAACGGTATTCCCATTGTTGTTATCGAGTTGAAAAATGCAGCAGATGAAAACGCTACAGTAGAAACAGCGTACAATCAGATTCAAACTTATAAGCAAGCCATCCCCTCTTTGTTTACTTATAATGCTGTTTGTGTAATCTCTGATGGTTTAGAATGTAAAGCCGGAAGCCTCTCCGCCGGATTTCAAAGGTACATGGCTTGGAAGAGTGCTGAAGGTGAAAAAGAAGCATCCCGATTTATTCCGCAATTAGAAACGCTGATAAAGGGAATGCTGAATCCTAAAACTCTACTTGACCTTGTGAGGTACTTTATTGTATTTCAAAAGACAAAGAAGGAAGACCCGAAAACCGGAATAAGTGAGGTAAGAACTGAAAAGATTTTGGCAGCTTATCATCAGTACTATGCCGTTAATAAAGCTGTGCAGTCCACCGTAAAAGCATCAAGACCGACTGGAGATAAAAGAGGTGGAGTTGTTTGGCATACACAGGGTTCAGGTAAAAGTTTGAGCATGGTGTTTTATGCTTCAAAGCTTATAACCTCTCATGAAATGGAGAATCCAACTATCGTTGTAATAACCGATAGGAATGATCTTGACAATCAGCTATTTGATACCTTCGCTATTTCAAAACAACTGCTAAGACAAGAACCGGTTCAAGCAGACAGCAGGGAAAACTTAAAGGAATTATTGAAGGTTGCAAGCGGGGGAATTGTTTTCACTACTATTCAGAAGTTTCTACCCGAAACTGGAAGGGCTAATTATGATCAGCTTTCAACCAGAAGAAATATCGTAGTTATTGCCGATGAAGCACACCGCACTCAATATGGATTTGAAGCATCTTTAAAAGATATTGTCGATAAGAAAAGCAAGAAAGTAATTGGTCAACGGATTGCTTATGGATTTGCAAAATATATGCGTGATGCGTTACCTGACGCAACCTACATTGGTTTTACGGGAACTCCGATTGAGGGAACAGACATTAATACACCGCAGGTCTTTGGCGATTATGTGGACATCTATGATATATCAAAATCCGTTGCAGATGGTTCAACTGTAAGGATATATTATGAAAGCCGCTTGACTCAAGTGAATCTCAGCGAAGAAGGACGAACTCTTATTGAAAAGTTTGATAAGGAACTTGAGCAGGATACTCAGATAACCGATAAGCAAAAAGCAAAAGCAAAGTGGGCTAAGCTGGAAGCTATTGTCGGCAACAAAAAGAGATTAAAGACTTTGGCAAAGGACATTGTAAATCATTTTGAACAAAGACAGAAAGCATTTGAAGGTAAGGCGTTGATTGTAACAATGAGTCGTAGAATTGCTGTCGACCTCTATGATGAAATAATTGCAATAAGACCTGACTGGCATAATGAAGACCTTGAAAAAGGAGTTATAAAAGTTGTAATGACTGCTTCAAGTGCTGACGGCCCAAAATTATCAAAGCACCATACTTCTAAACAGGATCGGAGAATTCTTTCTGATAGGATGAAAGAGCCGGATGACTCATTAAAGATGGTTATTGTCATCGATATGTGGCTTACCGGTTTTGATGTACCCTGTCTGCATACAATGTATCTTGACAAACCTATGCGTGGACACAATCTAATGCAGGCTATTGCAAGAGTAAACCGTGTTTTCAAAGATAAACCTGGTGGTTTAGTTGTTGATTATCTTGGGCTTGCATCTGATTTGAAGAAGGCACTTTCATTTTATTCTGATTCCGGTGGTAAAGGTGATCCGACTGAAGATATTGAACGGGCTATTGAAGTTATGATTGAAAAGCTTGAAGTAGTACGGCAAATGTTTAATGAAAACAGTGAATCACGAAAGGCTATTTTAATCGAAGAACCAGAAGCATATTATAAGGGACAGACTAAATTCAATTACAACCGCTTCTTCAATGGTACGGCACAAGAGAGATTGTCTATAATTCTTCAAGCTGAAGAACATATCTTAGGTATTGACGATGGAAAGAACCGTTTTATAAGAGAGGTTAATTTACTGAGTCAAGCTTTTGCTTTATCTATGCCTCATCCAAAAGCTGTTGAAATAAAAGAAGAAGTTGCATTCTTCCAGGCTGTCAAATCAAGACTGGTAAAGTTTGAAGGTGGTTCCGGTGGCAAATCCATAAAGGATTATGATTCAGCAATTAAGATGATCATTGATGAAGCACTAAGCTCTAATAAAGTGGTGGATATTTTTGAAGCTGCCGGAATAGAAAAGCCTGAAATATCCATTCTGTCTGATGAGTTCCTTTTGGAAGTTAAAGGAATGCAGCATAAAAACCTTGCATTGGAGTTGTTGAAGAAGATATTGAATGATGAAATTAAATCGAGGCTTAGGACAAATCTGGTAAAAAGCAAGAAGTTCCTTGAGATGATAGAACAGGCTATTAAGAAATACCAAAACAATCTTCTTACCACTGCACAGATAATTGAAGAGCTAATCAAAATAGCTCAGGAAATAAGATCTTCTGTAGATGAGGCTGAAAAGCTTGGTCTGAGTACAGAAGAGGTCGCCTTTTATGATGCTCTGGGAACAAATGATAGTGCTGTAAAGGTTCTTGGAGATGAGACTCTTAAAACCATTGCAAGAGAAATCGCTGATAAGGTAAGGAAGAATACTACAATCGACTGGATGATCCGTGAAAGTGCTAGAGCTAAACTAATGGTGCTAGTTAAACGAACACTCACGAAGTATGGTTATCCACCGGATAAACAACAGAAGGCAATTGACACTGTATTGAAGCAGGCAGAATTAATGGCGGATGAAGTGACTCAAGAATAAAATGACATCGCTCTTTTTTACCTAGTACATCAATTAAGACATGGATTTTCACCCAGGCAGGTATTATATCGGCTTTAAAACTTCTAGCAAAAATTCTCCCACTCAACTAGGGGTTTTTGGAAAATAAAGCGAAAATAAACTAGGTATCTGAAAGTAGGACAGCCACCCAGATCAAATTATCTGAGTGGCTATTATGATTACTCCAGGAGAGTGACAGCATTCCGAAAGTCTTCAATTCTGAGGTGAGCATATATTTCTGTGGTCTTGATCTCAGAATGCCCGAGAAGTTTACTCACATCATAAATGCTTGCACCTCTTTGAACTAACCAGGAAGCAAATGTATGTCGAAGAGAGTGAAAGTGCAGGTCTTTGTTAAGTTCTGCTCTTTTAATCAACTTGGCAAATGTGCGTACAACATAATCACCCTTTATCGGCACCCCTCGTATTGTGAACAGGTATTCTGAAGGACAAATATCGTTCATCCTCTTTTTGGCTATTTCGAGTGCAGTTGAATTGAGGGGTACTCGTCTGATCTTTTTTGATTTGGTTATATGATTGCGGTTGTCGAGGAGAAGATATCTGCTTCTTAAATCGATCTGCGACTTTTGCAAACTGATAAGTTCTGCCTGTCGTAAGCCTGTATGAACAGCAAAGATCACCAAATCCTTAAAGTCCACACGATCGATATGTTTGAGGAACTTTTTAAACTCTTCCTTGCTGAAATATGCGGGCAATTTCTCCGGCACTTTTATTCGTTTAAGATTTACCGCCGGATTTTTCAGGAGGTAGCTTTTTCTCACAGCCCAATTCGATGAAGCCTTAATGTTAATCAAGTCTTTCCTAGCACTGTAAAGTGAGCTTGTGGTGATTCTGTGCTGTAAGAATTCTTCT
Source organism: uncultured Bacteroidota bacterium (assembly GCA_963782475.1). Taxonomy (GTDB): domain Bacteria; phylum Bacteroidota; class Ignavibacteria; order Ignavibacteriales; family Ignavibacteriaceae; genus CAVQBP01. The sequence continues at coordinate 98,005 of CAWAJW010000014.1, read as the reverse complement.
ATCTGCTGTTCTGTAATGTCGGTGAGGAGAATGTCTCCGAAATACTCCTTCATTGCATTGAACGTGGTTTTGTATGTGAGGGTGGTCTTGTCGGTATGAAAGCTTTTTGAATACTTGAGATATTGAAGGGAGAATGGCTGCAAACGAATCGGAATTACAGTCTCTTCTTTCTCTTCCTTTTTGTCCTTCAGCTCTTTGGCAAGTTCGGCAAATCGTTTCATCGCCTCTTTTTTGGTTCTGGACCTGGTGGAGATGCGGATTCGTTTTCCGTTTGGCATGTTGTCGAAGATGTAGTAGATACCGTTGGAGCGTTTGGAAAGAAACATATGAGTTTTCCTTTCTTCGCGCTGTTTCACACTGAACAGTGACCAGAAAGGTGCACAGTTGCTGTAAGTCCTTATAGCAATTGGTAGCTCGTCGGGCTCATAACCCGAAGGTTGTAGGTTCAAGTCCTGCCCCCGCTACTAAGTAACCCTTAAAACTTATTGTTTTAGGGGTTTTTGATTTTTAAAACGAATGGTTAAATCCTAAATGCATACTAAATTCAAATCAAATTAGAAAATTAAGAAAATGTTAGGTACTTTTCCTTTTAGATTCATTCAAAATATCTTTTTTTTGAATTTTGATTTAAAAACTAATTGGTGGCATTTTTTAATAGTCTTTTAATGACCTCAACTGCCCAATAGTGTCTTGTAAACTTATTTGCTTCTTCAGATTTTAGGAATCTCAAAGCATTTTTTCGATATTTCAGAATTTCATCATATCTCATTGATTTTGCAAGAGAGTAGATCTCCTCCGGTTCTTTATTTTTGCAATTAATAAAAGTATCGGAGGGAAAAGTTTCTTTAAGATAATCTCCTCCGCCCCAATATAAAGGAATTGTCCCCGCAATAAATGCGTGTATGATTTTTTCCGTTATATAACCAGGGTGATCCGTATTTTCAAACGCAATTGTAAAATTATAATTCATTAAAGTTTTAATTTTATTCTTAACTGGTCCATAATAATTAGGATATGCAGACCATTTATTAATTTCGTTTCCCGGAACGGCACCGAAGATGTCTATATCGTTGCCAAAAGCGCTTACAAATCTAATCCTTTCTCCTAAAAGATTATTTCCTCCTTTTTCTGAATATCTATTAATAATACAGCAGCATTTATATCTTTTTTTATCGATAATATTTTCAAGTTTTTTTATTTTCCGTTCTTTATCGTCATTAAACACGACATAAAACATTCTCTTTGAAATATCTTTTTCATCATAAAGATAAAAAAAAGGTTTTAAGTTTTCATTTTCCAGGTTCACCACTGTTTCATGAGTTAAATACATGTAAGGTTCACGAGAAAAAAATATTTTGGACCCGGGAAATGCAATAAATTCTTTGGTTAGATAATTTTGAGCAATAAGATAATCAGTAGTATCGATTGGAAAAATTGAAGGTATATTATCGATAAAATTTTCTGTTGAGCTAAAATAAATTATTTTTTCAGCTTCATTAGCTACCCCGGTAAATTTCAATCTCTTCTTTTCTGAAAGTAATCTCATTTTCGAGATAAGCTTGAGATCTATTCTATAGTTAAAATACTTTATTATTAAGTAGCTTACATTACTAAATACTTTAGTAAGAAATTTATTCAAAAGTTATTAAGGATATCTTATTTATGAATTTTTAGTGTTTAGATAATAAATTAAATAGCCGGATAATTCCTATATAAAATGAATAAACAGGAACGAGCCATATCTTCCTAACGCTCCATTTGTGCTGAAGAAAGATTAAAAAATAATGAGGGAATGCAGGAAATCTTTTCAATTCTTTATTTCGAAGATAATGATACCATAATAAATATAGATGTCCGCGGCGTCCGCCACCTCGTGTTTTTATTTCAAGCTCTCTTCTTTCATTTTTTGTAAAATTTATAGAATTCAATTCATTTAGAACCCACTCAGGAATTAGGGGCTTTATTTCATAATTAATAAATTTAAATCCGATATATAAACTCAGCGAAAGATTTAGTTTTTCTGCGTTTGCAATCAGCTTTGTCCATGTAATCTTCCCTCCAAAATTTTGCAAAAGAAAAATAACATCAGCCAACCATTGAAAGCCCGATGATGTAAAGTTATTGAGACCATGAACTATTACCTGCAGCAGCTGATTCTCAATACTTAATACATTTATTATTTTATTATTAACATTTGTCGGGAGAAGGTTTTGCGATAATATTTCATCGGTTTGTGAATCGCAGGATTCAAATAATATATGCCAGTGTAAATCAAATTCATTACCGTCTTTTCCAATGAATGTATAGGAATTATTTATTTGAAGATATTTTTCCTGGAAGTTAAAATTATTTAATGGATAATATTCTAGTTTAAATAATATTTCAACTGACCCCCTGATTTTTTCTTTAGGGACTAATAAATCAAAATCATTCATTAGCCTTAAACCAAAATCTTTATAGAATGCCAATGTTAAAGCCATACCTTTTAAAGGAATGCTTTTAATTCCGGTATCAGTCAACGCTTCAATAGCCATGAACATTTTATTAAACAGCAATTTATTCTTATACCATGTTAAATTGTATATCTTCTTTAATTCCGCTAATAAAGGAGTTTCAATTTTATGTTTTTTCAGATTTATATATAAAAGAGGGGAAAGCTTATTACAAACCGGGTCAGTTTTTTCAAAATTGAAATTAGATAAAAAATTATTCCAGCTGTTTATGCAATCTTCCCCATTCAATAATGCCGATTTCAACAATAATAATTTTTCATCCGAAAACTTTAGATATTCTTCAGAGTTAACCATTTTTATTGAAGGATAAGATTCTTTTTAAATGATTTAAATTTATTTTAAAAGCAGAATTACCATTCCATTCCAGCAAAACTTTTGATGGAAAAAGTCCAAACCGGATAATAAAAAGTTTTTCATTCCAATTTTTTGTTTTATGAATTAATCTAAGAAACCCGCTCCTCATTCCATTAGTTGCATTAAATAAAGCGGCTTCCTCTTCTAAGGGCTTTGCATCACCGGCTGCTTTTTCAAGATTTTTAAAAATTGAATAGGGGATATCCACATTATATTCTTGTTTTAAATATCTGACCATTGGTAAAATGGAGATTGATAAACCATTGTTAACTACGCTTTCGTAAAAAAGATCCCACTCAATATTTGTTTTACTTATCAAAAAAACGCTATCAGCTGCCCATTGTAAGGAGAAAAAGTAGTTTGTAAAAGCTTTACCAAGTATATGGAATAATGCATCCGCATCCGATAAGGTAAAAACATTAAGATCGGCTATTTTTTTTATAGAGGCTCGATCCCAAAAAGCATTAATATTTTTATTGTAAAAAGAACGGCTGAATAGTTTGTTATTTAGAGTCATCGTTAAGCCCGAACTATCCTTTAATATAATTCTCCTTATTCCTTTTTCCTGAATATCCATTTCTTTTTTGAAATTGTTATATGTCAATATTGAAGTTATAACTTCCAGGGAATTATCTTTAACTAAAATATCAATATCATGGCAATGCCTGATATTCCAATTTTCATAAATTGGTTCCGCAAGAGCTGCACCGTTTAATAAAATAAATTCACACTTTTCATTTAACAATAATTGAATTGTTCTGCGAAGAATATTTCTAAATGTACTGCTTCTTAATTCTTCACGGACATAAGCAGTTTTTAAATAAGCATTGTAATTATTTCCCGGTTCTATTCCATTCTTTTTAAGATTGAAATATAAAAGAGGCAGCAACCTTTTAAATCCGTCTTTTTCATTTTTTATCCTCTTTAATAAATCTGTATAATTTAATTCCTGATATTGCTGAAATGAAAATTCATTTAAACACAATTTTAAAAAATCAGTCTTATTTTTATCAGGCATTAATGCAGTAATCAGATTACTAATATTCATAATATTTTTATAACTTTATTCCCGATAATTTTTTAAAAAAAGATTATATGCTGAATCCCTGACTTTCTTCAAATCAGCAATTAAAAAAAGTTCATTTAAATTTCTTAAGCCTTCAATTTCATATCCTAATTTTAAAAGCAGCCTTATTGAATTAGAATTATTTTTTGGTGCATATGCTTCAAGTTTCTTAAAATTCCGATCAAGAGACGTTTGACAAAGCTTTATTATATGCAATTTCGATAAGCCTAAATTCCTGTATATTTTTCCAGCATAGGAGAAATGATGATGAACAAAATCACCGTATATCGACGCAAAACTTGCAAAAGCAATTTCTTTAAGATCTTTTTCTTCAATTATAAATGAGAATTCAAATTTTCTAACCATCGGGTTTATAAAATAATCGATAGTCTCCTCTTGCCATCCATATAATAAGCTATATTCTTTTCTGATTGAATTAACAAATCCGGCGATTTCGTTTAATCTATTATTGAGCAATTTCTCCGTAATCTGAATGATTCGGAAGTTCTTCTTAAACAATTCAGTGTCGACAAAATTATGGTAATCTATACTTTCCATTGCTTTAAAAATCATTTAAATAAAATTTTGAAACTTCAAATCCTTCCGCATATTCAGACCCTGAAGTATATCCCCGGTATTGAGAAAGACCTTTTATAGCTTCGGGGTTTAAATAGTTCTTATGATTCTGGCTTACAAACATTTTTAAGGTCTCAAGTTTATATTGAATTGTATCCGAGATGTCCGAATATAATGTTGGTAAAAATGTTTGTGCGGTAGAGGGTGTTTCATAATGAAGTATATTTATTTTCTTTCGGCGACAGGCAGAAATAGTTGAAAAAGCCAGGTTTTTATGATCCTGATGACCATCTTCCTTTGTATGGGTTAAAACAAAATTTGGTCCCAGGAGATTTATATATTTTTCAATGGCACTAACAGTTAATCCGTTATGTTCAATTTTTGTATCACACAGGTCGAGAAAATATATTTGTTTAACTCCTAAATATTCTGCACTTAATATGCTTTCCCTTTTCCTCTGCTCTCTCTGCAAAGCAGGTGCAGGGTGGGAATTTTCCCCGTATGTCGCTATCAGGAAAAAGACTTCAGCACCGCCATTTGCAAATTTTTTTATGGTTCCTGCAGCACCGATTTCTATATCATCAGGATGAGCTCCGATTGCAATTACTTTGTTTCCCATATATTATTCCAAAATATTTCCTGCATTAAAAAACACATCAATTGAAGATAAATTCTTTTCAAAACGATTAAATCCCTGGTTATAAACAGGATGTTTAAAATCCTGGATCAGAACGTTAATATTATTTTTTTCAAACAAACTTAGATCCATATAATTCTGCCCGGATTTACCGGAGAGGTAAGTTTCGGCAGAAAAATAATTACATATATCGATCAGGCGCCGGGTAGATAAACTTCTTATTCCGAGCTCGCTTGATAGAGAAACAGGTGTTTTTATTTCAAATAATTTTTTTAATAAAAATATCAGGGCGAGATTTACTTCTAACAATTTTTCATATTCCTGTTTGTAAATCTCTTCCAAAAGGGAAAATAAAGTTTCAAAAAACTTTGTTTTTAAGTAATTCTCCTTTATCAGCTTAAGGTGATATTCAGACCATTTCATTCCTGAGAACTTATGGTCTTTATTTATTACAATATCATTAATCGGCATGAAAGTTCCTTTAACAGGGATTGTGAGCCATTTAGGGCCGGCAGCTGTGTTTATTCTATTCCTGTTGTGAAAATCGCCTTTAGAGAATTGCGCATCATCCAAAATAACAAAATGATCTGCTTTTAACATTTTATCAAAGAAACCAAGATATGGTAAATAATTCGGCTGATGGATTGCAATTATCATTTAATATCAGTTTTTTTCTGATCAAGCACACTCTTTACAAGAGAAAGAAATTCCTCACGGCTTTCCTCACTCTTTCTTTTCGTCAGGTTTGATTGATGCATCCTATGAAAAGTTAAAGGTTCCTCAATCATGTGCATTTTTAAACCTAATCCTTCCGCTCTTATAAACCACTCCGCTGCATCGGTAAACCATAGATCCTTATTAAACTTTCCTGCTATCTCAAATACTTTTTTCTTTGCTAATAGTGTAGTAGTAGCATACCCTGGAATTGATTTAGTTCTCGGATGATTCTTAAAAAAAGTTTTTTCATTTTTAAGGTCTACTGACCAAAACATTTCAGCATAAGTAATACAAAGATCTATTCCGGGATTTTTAGTAAAACAATTCAATTGTCTTTCTAATTTTTCGGGATGCCATAAATCATCGGCATCTAGAAACGCAACATAATCCCCTTTAGAGGATTGAAATCCCAGGTTTCTTGTTTCTGCAGGTGAAAGAGTTTTTTGTGTAATGAATTTAATATTTGAATTAAGCTCTTGTATAACTTCCTTAGTATTATCTGTAGAACCGCCGTCTGCAGCTATTATTTCTATATGTTTATAAGTCTGATCCAGAATACTGTTTATAGCTTCAGCTATATATTTTTCACTGTTAAAGGAGGAAACTATGCAGCTTATTAATTCATTCATATTTGTTTATTCCGCCGCTCATCGAGCCCGTTTTTAATTTTAGAGAAGATTTCTTCTCTGCTCCTTACACTAAAGCTATTGGTTAAATTATTTTTGTGAAGTCTTGCATAAACAAGCTTATCTTTCAAAATTTTAATAGGAATAGCAAGGTTTCTCATTCTCATAAACCAATCGGTATCTTCACCGTATTTCAGATTTGTATTGAAAAGTCCGACTTTTTTTACTGCATCAGTTTTAATTAATATAGAGCATACAGTGTAAGGAGTAACTATAACATATTGATCATCAAGAATTCCTGTTTCTTTTTCATTTATAAGTTTAATATTACATAAGCATGCTTCAATCTCCGGGTTATTATCAAAGCATTCTAATTGAAGAAAGATCTTATTCTTATCCCAGGTATCATCCGAATCAAGGAAGCTGATAAAATATCCCCGAGCACTAGCGATTCCTAAATTTCTTGCGGCAGCAGAACCTGAATTAGCTTGACGTATATATTTTACTTCCCCGGCATATTGTTTAATAAGTTTTGGTGTATCATCGGTTGAACCGTCATCAACAATAATAATTTCTATATCTTTATAAGTCTGGTTTAGAACACTTTCTATTGCTGATTCAATATACTTTTCGCAGTTGAATACCGGGATAATAGATGTGACCTCTGGTTTTTTCATCTCTTAAAAAGTAATTATTTCATTTATGCATTTCGGTATTTCATCAAGATCTTTTCCTAACTCTAAACGGTAAGACGGGGTTCTATCCACAAGATGCGAAATAGTATCAAATGCTTTTTTGTTGGGACTTATCTGCAATCTCAATGAACTGGGAGCTGCAGCTAAAAGAGCTTCACTCTTTCTTGCTTTCCGGAAATTAGTATGTTGTGAATCAACCACTTCCGGGAGAAGAAGGACGGTGATTTCAGCACAATTATCTATTTTATTTAAATACCCGTTTGAAAAATAAATAATTGATTTTTCATCCCGGCGGACATTTTTCAGCAGTTCGAATTTTTGTAATTGCGGAAATTGCTTTAAATGATTCTCGTAAATTAATGCCGAAGCATACAAGCTGTAGCCGACAAAAGCATGATTGACCTCTGCTAATCCTATATGATCATCTCCTAAATAATTAAATCCATCATTTAAACAGCATAATGCCGATGTTGTTTTTCCCGAACCTCCTTCACCTAAAAAAAGAATCCCTTTCCTGTCTTTTGAGATCATTGATGAATGGATCACTTCTACATTCATATCCCTGTACCATAAAGCTAACAGCCTGTTAAAAGGTTTTGAAAGATCATAATTATTCATTTTAACCGCTGATGCAAATGATGCAATAATTCTTTTATCTTTTCTATCGAGGAAAAGAGAAGTATCCGCATCCTGATCAGCTACTATCCTGCTGTCTGTGGAAGCAGTAACGGTTCTTAATTTTGTCGATTCATCCGAAATTAAATCGACCGGGCAAGGAAATTTTGTTTGTTCCTGGTCCCATAAATCAATTGTTAAATCAAATTTTTTCTCTGAAATATTAGCTTCTCCCGGTTTTAAATGATTAAACACTTTTTCATGCTGGAATGAAAGCTTGCTGCCTACGCATCTTATTCTGGCATTAAAACCAGCAAATCTATAATAAGTAATATTAAGTAAGTCCGGAAAGCTCACTAATATTTCTTCAAATGCCGAAACCATTTTCTCAAAGTATATCAGGTGCTTCTCTTTCATATATAATCATTTATCTTCTTTTTTAGGATTACTCTGCCATGGAATATCATCCAAACTAGGCATTGGAGGGTCGAGAGCCAATAAATCTTTCATATCATTATAAATATTTAATTTCGGTTTTTCATATTCCATATTTTCAGCAGCGCTATTATAATCGCCGGTTCCTTTACCATCATTAGAATCAATTATAATTTTTTCATTAATTAAATCATTAAATAAATCTTCAATATCGTCTTTAATATCCTCCGGTTTCACATTATAAATTTCACAAACTTTGTTTACTATTTCATCAATGTTATATTGCAGCGAAATCAACGACCAGATAACCGAAGCTGTTTTATCCATACTATAATAAGTTCCATTCGATAGGTTTATCAAAATTGCTTCACCGTCCATAACCTTGGACGCAACTTCGGCATCATTTGGTTTATATCTCCCTGATCTCATTTAACCTCCTAAATATTTGTATAGTTTATTGTAAGCATCTAAATTTTGATTCCATGTAAACTTTGTTTGCGCGGTTTCTCTCCCTCTTGATCCTAAATATTCTGCATGCTCTTTATTTTCAATTAAAAATATTACTGCCTTTGCAATTGCCTCGGGATTCTCTTTCTCGACTAAAATTCCATTTGAATTATCTTCTATAATTTCCGGCAGACCCCCGGTATTTGCGGCAATTACAGGTCTGCCTAACTGCATTGCCTGCAATGCTACGAGTCCGAATGCTTCCTTCCACCTGGAAGGAACTATCACAATTGATGATTTATTAATTATACTTGGTATTTCATCAGGGTTCACCCAACCTAAAAAATCTATATTCTTTTGAATTTCCAATTTTTCAGTAAGTTGAATTAAATCCTTTTTTGCTGGACCATCCCCGGCAATAATTAATTTAATACCCGGATATTTTTTTGATATTATAGAAACGGCCTCAATTGCCAGATCAAAACCTTTTTCATTCACAATTCTGCCGAAGCATAATAGTGCTGGAGATAAAAAAGAGATTGCCGATGGTTTAACCTCCGGTTCATCTAAACCCAGGTTAATTACTGAACAATACTTTTTGATTGTAGGATTTAATTCAATTAACTCATCCTTAATGGCTTCCGAAGGTGTTGTTATCCAATCCGAAATTTCCAAAGTCTGCTGAAGCAGTGAACCTTTTTTATAAGAATTGTTCTCAACAGAAAGATGAAAGGTAACTAATGTTTTTTCTTTGGACATTGTTTTAAAATGGAAAAAAATACTGGGATCGGTAAAATTTATATGAACCAGGTCAGGCTTAAATTCTTCTTTCAGATTTTTAAGTCTCTTTATATTACAGAAAATTTCATCCATATCTTTATTTTCTAAAGAAGATTGAAATTTGAACCTGTGAACAGGCATAGAATCAAATTCATCAATATCAGGGAGTTTTAAACTTCCGTGTGAAGTAACTATACAAAATTCATATCCAAGTTTTTTCATTGCCGGTAATAATTTATTTGAAAGGACTTCAACTCCGCCGATATACGGCCTAAATAATTGTGTCCAGTATAAGATTCTCAAAGTGTTCTTCTTAAACGATTATATTTTATCAGCAGTTGTAAACGCAAAATTATATTCGTACAATTTGCCGCTGCTTAATTTGTATACTCTATCAGTCAATTTTACAATTTCAAGGTTATGGCTGATTATTAATATTGCAGGAGGGTTTTTTATACTTTTTATATTGTTCATTAATTCTTCCATAGAATTTATATCAAGATGATTAGTCGGCTCATCCAAAATCAGGAGTTTTGGATTCATTACCAGAGCTCTGGCAAGAGCCACTCTTTGTCTTTCGCCGCCGGAAAGCAAAACACCGTTTTCACCGATAAAAGAATTATAATTTTCAGGAAGTTCTTTAATAAATTCATGAGCAGTTGATAATTTACTTGCAGAGACTATTTCTTCAATGTTCATATCAAGATGTCCGTAAGAAATATTTTCGGCAATTGTGCCGGAAAAAATAATCGGGTCCTGTGTTATTATTCCTATATTCTTCCTTAATTCCTGAATAGATATATTGTCATATTCTTTTCCACTCGCAAATACCGCGCCTTTATTAGGTCTGTAGAAACCCAAAATTAAATTCACAATAGTTGTTTTCCCGGAGCCGTTACTTCCAATAATTGAAACAGATTCACCGCAATTAATGTTTAAAGAAATACCTTTTAGTATTCTACTATCACTATACCCGAATTCTACATCTTTAAATTCTATCTTCCCGTTAAAATCAATATTGGCCTTTCCTGTGTAAGGATTATCACTTTTAGTTTTAATTATCTGATTAAGAGTTTCAATTGATTGTGAACCTTCTATTATTCCAGGTATTGCAGATATTATTAATCCGATATACTTTTGAAGAAATACAACGCCGACATAAAAGGAGATCATGTCCCCGGTAGAAATTCTGGAGGTAGCGATTTCAATCCCCCCGACAATTAAAATTAAAATTCCTGAACCGTTTATTATCATCTCCTGTGTCAATTTATATAGGGAATTGAACCAGGATGCCGAGATGCTGACTGAAGTAAAGTTTTTTAATTGATCTTTTTGCCTGTCAATTTCAATTTCTTCAGCGGCTTGTGTTTTTGTTAAATCCATTTTTTGCAGCACAAACAATATACCGCTGCTGAAATCTTCAAATGCCCTGTGGTATTTATAATTATGCTTCTTATATTTTTCTCCCACGACTTTATTTATAAGTATAAAAAAAGGTGCTGCTGCAAATATTGAAACTAAGAGAACCCAGTCAATAACATAAAGAACTGCTAAAATTGCAAAGCTTATAATTACCGAAGGGAGTACGTATGTTATGATTAAATTCAGCATAACATCTATTCTATGTGTATCCTGGACTACACTTGCATGAAGTTTACTTTTATCGGATTTGCTGTAGAAACTTTGTGAAAATGAATAGAATTTATAAAGCAGGTTTGTACGAAATCTTTCAATCGCCTGCTTTGTAGTCTTTAGAGTTATATAACGGTTCCACATACTTACTAAACCATTAAAAATATAAAGAACAGCAATTACACTTGAAATTAAAATCAACTGCTCTATATTTTTTGAGGGGACTACATTGTTAAAAATATTTTTTACTAATAACGCTATAGGGAAAAGAAGCATAGCTTGTAAAACCGATAATGCTATACTTAACAATATCAAACGATATGAATCTCTAAAAAAAAACAAAGTTTTTAATGAAAAATTATTCATTTTCAGTTTTATATTTAATCCGAATATTGATCTGTAGTGAATGGAAATTAAAAACTCAAATATTTTTAATGAAAGTTAAAAAATTAATTCTTAGGCTATATTTGTATAGTCGCACTCAAGTTAATTAAATTATTACAAATCTTCCTATAAAAATTCTTATACAGCATTTTATTTATAAGAAAATAATTTTCCTCTTTTTATGGATTTTTTGCTCAAATAAGAATATTCTGGTATGTTTTAGAAGAACTTACTTCTTTTCCAAATAATCAGATGTGTTTTTTAACAAGTTTAATAATTTGATATTGGAAATTTGAAATCAGATGCATTTTCAAAGAATCCGACTCTATTCTATTTGCTGTTTTTTATATTTAAACTTCTTTGAAAACAAGTGAAATTCCCATTCTGTAGTTGTTGGTTCGGGCCCCGCTACTAAGTAACCCTTGAAACTTAATGTTTAATGGTTTTATGTTTTAAAGGGGATGGAGCAAAGGAGAATCTTACAGAAAAAAATAAATATAAGAAACTCTGGTAGGTACTCTACAAAACTGCAATAATTGTTATGATTAAAACAGGTTATGATATAGAATTCGATACAAGGCTGAACGAAGATGTGGTAAAAACCGTAAATTAATTGTTGTTATTAATATCAACCGGATTTTCTCCGCCTTTCAATGAAATTGTTTGACTTTTCCATTTAAGTACGCCTTTGACATTTACCGGAAGGATAATTTCCCCTCTTATATTACCTTCATTATCTTTTTTAAACTGACTTTTATATTTCCCGACTGGTGAGGCATTGAACCATTAATCCAATTCAAGTTTCCGAAATGCGGTTCTATCAGCACGGATTTGAAACCGGGTTCATTCGGTTTTATACCGCAGATTAAAGATAAAAAGTAATAAACAGGCGATGCACTCCAGGCGTGGCAATCGGATCTTGTTGGATCCGGTTTTTCGGCAAATGTGGTTAAGCCTAAATTCAGCATCTCCTTCCAGGGACGCAGAAGATCCGTATATTTATCGGCCATACCTGCTTTTTCGAGCGCTTTAAATAAATAAAACTTGAAGTAGTATGAACTTTGAGCAATATCTTTTTTGCTTATTATCTTACTAAGTACCTCCATTTCGGAATCTTTTGGAAAAGTATTTGTTAAAACTCCCAATATATTTGCGTGCTGGCTGAAACCATTCTTTTCCGGTGTATCTGCGATTAATCCTTCTTTAACATCAAAACATTTTTTATAAACAGTTGTTTTTAGCTTGTTTGCGAGCTGTAGATATTCAGCAGCTTGCCCGGGGAAATCAAATGCCCTTAAAACCGAAGCGGCTTTTTGTAAAGTGTATACATACTGCAGGCTAATTATAGCCGAATTGCTTTTATCTATCCCCGGCGGTACTCCGTTATGCCAGCCCTTATAATCTACCCAGTCAACAAAATTCCACCACTCCATGCGGCCGAGCAAACCGCTTGAATCGATTTTGCTATGATACCAATTCAAAATTTCCATAATTCCCGGGATCATAGATTTAACAAAGTCAGGGTTATCATACATCATCCAGTAATCATGAACCATTGTGATCCATATTAATGAAAAGGTAGGAATAATCTGTGTTTCATAACTCGGGTACCTGCTTTGGGTTAAACCGAAAAGCAGGCGTGAATCATAAAATGTTTGAATGGCCTTTTGCATCATAATTGTATCGCCTGAAACATAGCTGGATGTTAAGCATTGAATCTTTGTGTCTCCTTCGTACTGAAGCTGTTCATAATAAGGGCAGTCGAAAAAAGTTTCTCCGGTGCATAATCTTTGTGTACGCCAGCCTATATTCCAAATACCGGTAAGTGTAGAATCATTACTTTTAAATGATGCTTTTTCTTCAAACGGATAACCGGTATAAATACTATGAAATTCATTTATTGTTAATGGTTCGCTATCGGTTTTTATTTCCATTTGAATGTAACGAAATGTTCTCCACCATAGTGTTTGGAAAATACGGTTATTACCTCCCTCCGAAATAATCTTGTCCTGGTTTCCGATAATATTCTTATTTTTGATCTCATTTCTATTCCCTTTTTCCATTTTATCATTAAACAGACTTTCTGCATAGGTTAAAATTATTTGACTCTTATTTCCCCCTGAAACAGATAATACAGGGTAAGCATCTGTTAAATATTTTTGATCAAAAAGAATAACAGAAGTGGTATTTGCCGGAATTGTTAATGCTTGTGTTCCTTTAATAAATCCTGAGGGTACCTCTATATTTGAGCGCCGGACTTCAGAAAATTTTTGCGGCTTTTCTTCCATAAAAGGTATTTTGCGCGGTACAAGGATATACTTTGATGTAGTCCCGAATTCTTTGAAACTTCCTAAAGGTGTTCCCGGTTCCAGTTCAGCGGCAGCCGCCCATTTTGAATCATCAAAACTTAATGCAGCCCAATTCCACGGATGAAATTTCCCGTTAAAATTTTCACCGGGTCCGACTACATAATATTGATTAAGATTTACTATCAGCGGGCTATAAGCAGAATCTATAAATGCCTTCCAGGTTTTATCTGTATTTACAATACTTTCAATTTCAGAATTCCCTTGCAGAATAAATCCAGTCCGGTTTGAAAATTGAGCCACTGGCCTGTATTCTGAATAATTCCATACAACAGCCGCAATAATATTTTCTCCCTCTTTTAAGAATGGCATGATATCAACTGTTTCAAATTTCCATTTTAAAAAATCTCCTCTTGATGGGCCGTTGCAGATATATTTACCGTTAACAAATAATTTGTACCGGTTATCTGCTGAAATATGAACAATGAATTCTTTCGCGCCCTTATCTAATTGAAAGTTTTTTCTGAAAAGATAAACGCCATATTCCTTTCCGGAAATACCCGGGTAAGTAATCCATTTTGCATCCCACGTTTCAAATAATGTTTTATGATTTAATTTAATCTCCTCTTGAGAAAAGATTGGAGCAATTGAAATGAATACCAGCAAAACAAATAAAGATTTCACGTTATTTAAACCAAAAATATTTATTTCAGGTAAATTCATTTTCATAACCCCATCCCGATTATTTATTTCTAAACTATTACAAATAAAGAATAGTTACAACAGAAATATTTTTAAGAAATTCTTTTACATATTATCAATTTTCGATGCATATCACACTTTACTTGCAGTTCTATATTTATTATTAAGAGTGATTTAACTAGAAAATATTATATATTTTTTCCAGATTAATTCGAAGGGCAAAAAAATGAAAAAGATATTTCTGTTTTTTATTATAATTAGTTCGGTTCAAATCTTTGCACAAATGCCGGATTTTAAGAAAACTGTTCAGGATTCTATGCAGCAGGTTTCTATTATGATAGGGAAATGGGAAGGTAAAGGATGGCAGATGAATCAAAAGGGTGAAAAGAGCAATTCAAATGTTGACGAGAATATTCAATGGAAGCTTGACAGTACTCTTATATTGATGGAAGGTATCGGGAAAAGTGACAACGGGAACATAGCCCATAATGCGCTAGGACTTTTATCATTTGATCCATTTAATAAAAAATTTGAATTTAATTCTCACCTTGCGAACGGATTGGAAACCACAGCGAGCTTTGAAGTGATCAAACCTAATGAAAAATTTAAGTGGTGGTTTAATGACAATCGTGGCGGAACTATACGCTATTCCATTTCTATTAACAGCAATAAATGGAACGAAGAAGGGGAATATTCACAGGATGGAACTCAGTGGAATAAATTTTTTGAAATGAATCTGGAAAGAATTGATTAGCCGTCTTAACCGTTTGAATTAATGGAATGTTGGAAATATACGGTAAAGCTAGCATGTGGGAATAATAACCTCAGTATTTTCAGTAACCGGCGTGATCTCTTAGTTGGTTATCTTCGCTTTCTTAATTATAATAATTACAGTTGTCATTGTCAAAAGCCCTACTATAAGCACCATCAACAGTATATATGCATCTTTGCCTTTGGGTATAAAAGAAGCGCATGTTGCTAATACATTTTCTATTGTGGATTTTACTACTCCATTAGCAGCATCGTCTATTGACAATTTGAAAGCTGTGGGTAATATTTGAAAATCGCTGTTCCTGTCATAATTAGGATTCATATAACGGACAATCTTGCCGGACTTATCTATAAAAACCAGGACTCCTTTATGAAGAAATCCCCCTGGAGTTCTTTTAAATTCGAATCCTGCTGCATCGGTTAATTTATATATACTTGTACTATCACCGGTTAAGAAAACCCATCCTGAATCGGCAATTTTATGATTGATTAATCCGGTCATCGCCCGTTTTTTCTGTGCCGCCATCGAAGGAGTTTCGTTCTGATCAATACTAATGCTTATAACTTTATAATCTTTACCCGGTTCATATTTTATTTTTCCTATAACATCGGCTATTTCCACCATTAAAGGTGTACAGATGCCGGCGCACCTGTAATAGCAGAAATCAATAACGGCTGGTTTGTCAACCAGGTCTTTTAGAAGTACCGGTTCTCCTTTTGAATTAGTGAATTTCAGATTTAAAGGAATTGTTTTCCCAAGATGACGAACTACTTTCGCAGAGTTATAATCAGCATAAGCTGAATTGATAGCTGATAAGAAGATAGTCAGAATAATAAAGGAAATAGTATGTACTTGTCGCAGATAATTTCTCATATTCAATACAAAATTAGATAAAAAGATCAAATTGATGAGTGAACCAAATCAAAACATATTTGTTGAAAATGAATAAATAATGAATTTCGGTTATAAATGCTTATGATTTCTCCTAAAGGTGTTGAAGGCTGAATGAATACCATTTGTATACTGGATTAAGGCTGTTTAATGGCTGTTTGATGGCTGTTAGATATATACTAACGCTAAAATAACTAAGAAATTAAAAAAGGGGCGAATCGCGATAATTCGCCCCTTAGTTTAATTAAATTTAGTTTTCCGCAAAAGCAGCTTCTTTGTGAAATTCCAGCTTACCCTGATTACCAAGCGATACTGCAATATGATCGCCGTCATTAAAGTTGCCGGCAAGCAATTCCTGAGATAAAGGATTTATCAGATATTTCTGTATTATTCTTTTTAACGGTCTAGCGCCAAATGTAACATCATAACCAAGTTTTGCAAGCCAATCTTTTGCTTCTTCATTTACATCGATGGTTATGTCTTTTTGCTTCAGCATTTGCTGAACATTCCTGATCTGGATTTCAACAATTTCTCTTAATTCTGATTTTGTTAGAGGCTTAAAGAGGACGACTTCATCAATCCGGTTTAAGAATTCAGGCCGTATGGTTTTTCTTAACAAATTAACTAAAGTTGAGCGCAATTCACCTAAAACATTTTCCATCTCATCTTCGGCTACATGCTCAAGTTTTTCCTGGATAAGATGTGAACCAAGGTTTGAGGTCATAATAATAATTGTATTTTTAAAATTGACCGTACGCCCCTGGTTATCAGTTAATCTTCCATCATCCAGTACCTGGAGTAAAATATTATAAACATCGGGATGAGCTTTTTCAATTTCATCAAGAAGAACAACTGAATAAGGTCTCCTTCTCACCGCTTCCGTTAATTGTCCCCCCTCTTCATAACCGACGTATCCCGGAGGAGCGCCAATTAATCTCGAAACCGAAAACTTCTCCATATATTCCGACATATCTATTCTAATCATAGCATGCTCATCGTCAAAAAGGAATTCTGCCAATGTTCTAGCGAGTTCGGTTTTTCCAACACCTGTTGTTCCTAAAAAAATAAATGAACCGAGAGGCCGGTTTATATCCTGTAAACCTGTACGTGATCTCCTGATAGCATTAGCGACTGCAGATACTGCTTCATCCTGTCCTATCACTCTTTTGTGCAGCTCATCTTCAAGTCTTAAAAGCTTGCTTCGTTCACTTTCAAGCATTTTACTTACAGGGATTCCGGTCCATTTTGAAACAACTTCTGCAATATCTTCAGCATCAACTTCTTCCTTAAGCATCTTTTTATTTTTTTGAATATCGGCAAGCTCTTTAGTTTCTTCTTTAAGCTGCTTTTCCAGGCTGGCGATTTTACCGTAACGGAGCTCTGCAACTTTACCGAGATCTCCTTCACGCTCATACCTGTCGGCAAGAGTTTTTGCATTATCCATTTCGCTTTTCATATTCCTGATATGCTGGATCTTTTCCTTTTCCAGATTCCAATGCATGCGGAGTGTATTTCTTTCTTCTTCAAGATCGCTTAATTCTTTCTTTAATTCTTCAAGCCGTTTAGCTGAAGCTTCATCTTTTTCCCTTTTGAGCGCTTCCCTTTCAATTTCAAGCTGCTGAATTTTTCTTTCAATTGAATCTAGCTCTTCCGGCATAGAATCGATTTCAATTCTTAATTTTGAAGCAGCTTCATCAATTAGATCAATGGCCTTATCCGGTAGAAATCTATCGGTTATATAGCGGTGAGAAAGCTGAGCTGCTGCAATGATAGCTCCATCAGTAATTCTCACACCGTGATGAACTTCGTATCTTTCACTTAATCCTCTTAAAATAGATATTGTATCCTCTACTGTTGGTTCTGTTACTAAAACAGGCTGAAACCGTCTTTCAAGAGCAGCATCTTTTTCAATATGTTTTTTATATTCATTTAATGTTGTTGCGCCGATCGCATGGAGTTCACCCCGGGCTAATGCAGGTTTCAGAATATTGGCAGCATCCATTGAACCGGAAACAGCTCCTGCTCCAACTAAAGTATGAAGCTCATCTATAAATAATATTATTTCACCGTTAGATTCCTGGACTTCTTTCAGCACTGCTTTCATTCTCTCTTCAAACTGTCCGCGGAATTGAGTTCCGGCAACGAGGGCACCCATATCAAGTGCAACAATTCTTTTAGTTTTTAGATTTTCAGGAATATCACCGGAGACTATTCGATGAGCAATTCCTTCTGCAATTGCGGTTTTTCCGACTCCCGGTTCACCGATTAAAACGGGGTTGTTCTTTGTCCGCCTGGATAGAACCTGAAGCACTCGTCGGATCTCCTCATCTCTTCCGATTACAGGATCTAATTTACCCACTTTTGCCAATTCATTTAAATCCCTGCCGTATTTTTCGAGAGCCTGGTAAGTATCTTCAGGGTTTTGAGTTGTAACACGCTGATTACCCCTAACATCTTTTAATGCTGATAAAATTTCGTCATGCGAAATTCCGTTATCGCGTAAAAGCTGACCAGCTTTACTATCGCTTTTAGAGAGAGCTAATAAAAGATGTTCAGTAGAAACAAATTCATCTTTTAAGCTTTTAGCTTCTTCAGCCGCATTATCGAAAAGTTTCGACATATTATTCGACATCTGCTGATTGCCGACTCCAGCACCACTTACTTTTGGAAGCTTTTCGAGTAAATCATTTACTTTCACTTTTACACTGTTAACATTGCCGCCGGTTTTCTGCATTATAGTGTCGGCAATATTTCCTTTTTCCTGAATTAAAGCAGCCAAAATATGCTCAGGTTCCAAAATTTGATTATTGTAATTTTGAGCTATCTCAAGAGAAGTCTGCACTATCTCCTGTGCTTTCACTGTTAACTTATTAAAATTAAACGGCATAGTTTTCTTTTCCTTTCAAAAAATTCTTGACTTAATGTATGCAATACACAATTCTAATCTTTAATTTATTTTTTTAACTTCTGTGTACCATTCACTTGACTGTTCAAGCATTTTGTTTATTCTATTTACAAGGTTATGGGGATCATTCAAATTCCCTTCCAAAAGCAATGCGGATTCAAATAATTGTTCAGTTACGTTTGATATATATTCATCTTTTGAATTAGCTTTAAATACTTTTAAAAGGTTTCTGATTAATTTATGATTCTTATTTATTTCTAAAATTTTCTTTTGAATTCCAACATCCTGGTTAGCCATTCTTAAAATTTTCTGCATTTGAGCAGACATGCTGTCATCCTGGCTTACAAGGATTGCCGGACTTCCGCTTAACCTATTAGATTCTTTAACTTCAATAACTCTATCTCCAAGTATATCTTTCATTTTTGACAAGAGACTGTCGAAGTGTTTTTCATCATCCTTCCCGAGTTTTTCAAAACTTTCTTTCTCTTCTTCAACATTCTTTAATTTTTTTAATTTATCCAAATCAACCGTATCAACAGATTTGAAATCATACTCTTTAAATTTTCGGATTGAACTAACAACAAATTCATCAACGGGATCATATAGGTATAAGACTTCCAAACCTTTGTTCTTAAAAATTTCGAGATGAGGATCCTGGTCAATTGCTGACCTGGAGCTTCCGGATGCATAATAAATTTCTTTTTGGTTTTCTTTAAACCTGGAAACATATTCTTCAAGTGAAGTTAAACCATCAGCGTCAGGATTATTAGAAGAATTAAACCTTAGCAGCTGCATAAACTTTTCAGCATTTGTAAAATCAGTGTAACCCAACTTGAAAATTCTTCCATGTTCCTTCCAGAATTTTATATACTCATCGGTGTTATCTTTTGCTTTCTTTAATAAATAAGAAAGCAGCTGGCTTGTTACAGTATTGGAAATTTTTGTGAAGATTATGTTTTCCTGCAATGTTTCTCTCGATATATTTAACGGGAGATCTTCTGAATCAACAACACCTTTTACAAAACTTAAATATTCCGGAAGCAAATCTTTATTTTTATGCTGAATTAAAACCCGGCGAACATATAAGTCCAAACCATAATCTTCTCTGTTTATTCCGAAAAAATCAAAGTTCTTTTTTGGAATAAATAAAAGGCTGCTGAATTGAATTGGTGCATCAACAGAATTATGGATAATATCCATTGGCTCTTCAGTATCATATGTTAAGAACTTATAAAACTCTACATATTGTTCTTTCTTTAAGTTTGATTTTGGTTCACGCCAAATAGCAGCAATTGTATTTATCTTTTCTTTCTCAAGGTAAATTGGGAAAGAAATGAAATTTGAATGTTTTTTAATTATAGTTTCAAGGCGATATTTATCTGCAAAATCTTTAGCATCATCTTTCAGATGAATTTCTACTACTGTACCTCTTTTAATTTTTTCATTATATTCTGAAATTTGGTAATCACCCAAACCATCCGAGCTCCATTCAATTGCAGGTTCATTATTTAAATATGATTTTGTTCTTATAACAACTTCTTCCGCAACCATGAAAACGGAATAGAAACCTACGCCAAATTTCCCGATAATATTGTTTGCATCAGATTTATTATCTTTTAATTGTTTCAGGAATTCAGCAGAACCTGATTTTGCTATGGTTCCTATATTGCTAATCAATTCATCTTTTGTCATTCCGATGCCCGTATCCGAAACGGTTATAAGCTTTTTCTTTTCGTCAAAGTTTATTCTAATTTCAAGAGGCAAATCTTTATCAGTAATTTCAGTCCCTTTTGTTGATTCGAAACGGATTTTATCCAATGCATCAGATGCATTTGATATTAATTCGCGAAGAAAAATTTCTCTACTTGTATAAAGTGAATGAACAAGTATATCTAAAAGTTGTTTTACTTCTGCTTTAAAATGATATTTTTTTGCAGCTGTTTGTTTATCACTCATTTCAAACTCCTTCTAAAATTATTTTCTTATTGATGCTAATTTTTCAAATAACTTAATTTCTTCAGAAGTTAAGTTCTTTGGTATCTGAATGTTCAGGCGGATGTACAAATCTCCATATGAATTTTTATTGTTTTCCTTAGGCATTCCCATATTTTTTATTTTCAATAGTTTTCCATTTTCCGATTCTTTTGGTATGGTTAAATTAATTTTCTTATTATTTAATGTTAGGAATTGTATTTTACCGCCAAGAACTGCCGTATACAAATCCACATCTAAATTATAATATAGATCATCATCTTTTAATTCATAAAAAGGATGATCCAAAACATGCACGGTTAAATATAAATCTCCTTTTTCTCCTCCATTTGTTCCGGGAGCTCCTTGTTTCTGCAACCTTAATACCTTTCCTTCTCTTGTCCCGGGATTAATCTTAATTCTTAATTTTCTGCCATCAACTGATATTTGTCTTTCACCGCCGTTGTAGACTTCTTCGAGAGTTAAATTTAAATTTGCTTCATAGTCTGTTCCTTTTCTGGCCCTGCTAAAAGTACTTTCGCCCGAGCGACCTCTTGTACTTCCTCCGAAAAAACTCTCAAAGAAATCTGAAAAACCGCCAATATTACCAAAAAGATCTCCAAGGTTCCCGCTGAATTGGTAACTGCCCCCTTGCTGACTGCCTGAAGAATATTGTCTAAACCAATCATCTGCATTCCCAGCCCCGGTGTTTTGATATTGCTTCCAATTCGAGCCTAATTGATCATATTTTTTTCTTTTATCAGGATCTTTTAAAACTTCATAAGCTTCACTTATTTCTTTAAATTTTTCTTCGGCGGCTTTGTTCCCAGGATTTTTATCGGGATGATATTTTTTTGCAAGGTCTCTATATGCTTTTTTAAGTTCAGCATCAGAAGCAGTTTTAGCAACTCCTAATATTTTATAATAATCTTTAAATTCCATATTTACCACCATGAAAAATTTTAATTAACTATAATAGTAAAAAAGGGTAACTAATTGAATAGCTACCCTTTTTATTAAGATCGCTATATTTAATTATTTTACTTTTATTTCCAGTTCTTTAGGTTTTGCCTCTTCCGATTTTGGAACGATAACAGTTAGCTGACCATCTTTAAATTCAGCTTCAATTTCACTCTCTTTAATTTTCGCAGGGAGAGTAAATGATCTATAATACTTACCAAATGATCTCTCAACCCGGTGATATTTTGAATCTTTATTATCTTCCTCTTGTTTACGTTCACCACTGATAGTTAATTGCCCATCTCTATAAGAAATCTTAACATCTTTTTTTGAAATTCCCGGTAGATCCATTTTTAAGCTATAATTCTCACTATTTTCAGAAATATCTGTTAAAGGAGACCAAACAGCATTCTCATATTCATCATTTTCGTTCCCACCATTCCCGAAACCAAATTTTTTTTCAAAGTTATCAAACATTCTACCAAATTCACGTTCAATGCTTAATAGTTCTCTTGCCGGGTTCCATTTTACAATTGCCATTTTATTTTCCTCCTTCCATAAATATTTTTATAAAGTATTTATAATTCTTTTACTTGAACTTTGTTACATCTTATCAAACAATAGATATGCCAGAGAATAAAAAACGCCATAACTCATTTTAAAATAATAAGTTATAGGGAAAATCAGAAATATCTTAATAATTGTCAAAATGTCTTATATAAATCGACTTTTGAATATATATTTTAATAATTGTGACATATATATGACAAAATTACAGTACTGAAAATCAATTGCAAAAAAAATTTAATATTAAACCAATAAAAGATTAAAAAATGTAAATTGACTCTGTTTTAAGTGCATTGTGAATACTTATTAATTTAATTATTTTTGCAATCTTTAATTAAATATGTTATGGAAAGTAACTATATAAAAAAAAATGTCTTTGTCGAAGATACTATAGCAGCAATTGCTACTCCCCCTGGAATAGGTGCAATTTCAGTTATTAGAATTAGCGGTTCTAAGTCAATAGAAATAGTAGATTTGATTTTTATTGGAAATAATAAATTAGTTAACGCTAAATCTCATTCAATTACTTATGGAAAGATTATTGATGATGAAGGAAATTTAATAGATGATGTTTTAGTTTCAGTATTTATTAATCCGCATTCATATACAGGGGAAGATTCTGTTGAAATAAGCACACATGGTAGCCCTTTGATATCACAGAAAATTATTCAACTATTAATTAAAAATGGGATTAGAATTGCAGAACCTGGAGAATTTACAAAAAGAGCATTTTTAAATAACAAAATAGATCTTGCACAAGCCGAATCAGTTGCAGATATTATTAATTCTAGAACCGAAGCATCATTACGCGGTGCAAGAAATCAATTGGATGGGATTTTATCAAGGAAAGTTGAGGAACTACGTGAACTTTTGATTAATGCTTCCTCATTTGTAGAGATTGAATTAGATTTTGCTGAAGAAGATTTAGAATTTATTGGGAAAGATGAGCTTTTGAATCGAATAAATAAAATAAATGCAGAAATCGATAAGCTTTTAAGTACATACTCATTTGGAAGAATCTTAAGGGATGGTGTTAACGTAGCAATAGTCGGAATGCCCAATGTTGGCAAATCTTCACTTTTGAATTATATTCTTAAAGAATCAAGAGCTATTGTAAGTAATATTCCAGGAACTACTAGAGATGTAATCAGGGAAGATGTTGCGATTGATGGAATTTTATATAGATTATATGATACAGCCGGCATAAGGAATTCTAAAGATGCAGTTGAAAAAGAAGGAGTGTTCAGAAGTCGCGAAGTTGTTAAAAATGCTGATATAGTTATTTTTCTTAATGATGTTGAGCAATCTATTTCTTATGATTTATTAAAAGAAATAAAAAACCTAACGTCGATTGATAAAATAATTTTAGTCTTAAATAAAATTGATGTTCCACATGGAACACTTGAACCAGCAGATGTTTATATTTCAGCATTAACTGGTGAAGGTATTGAAGATTTATTTATTAA
This sequence comes from uncultured Bacteroidota bacterium, assembly GCA_963782475.1. Classification (GTDB taxonomy): domain Bacteria; phylum Bacteroidota; class Ignavibacteria; order Ignavibacteriales; family Ignavibacteriaceae; genus CAVQBP01. Next base: position 73,988 of record CAWAJW010000014.1, on the reverse strand, counting down.
ATTAAAAGAGAAATCAATTGGTAATTCAAATTATACGGAAAAATCAGCAGTGGTTTCAAACATGCGGCATTATGAATGTTTGAAGAAAACAAAAAATTCTTTAATGAATGCAGAAGATTCAATAAAGAAAGGATTAACCGGAGAATTTATTTCAGTTGATTTAAGAAGTGCGGAAAGCAATCTAGGTGAAATAATCGGTGAAGTGACTTCAGATGATATTCTTGATAATATATTTCTAAAATTTTGTATTGGGAAGTAAATTCTATGTGAAAACAATATCTTTATTTTTATATGATAAGATATATAAATTTGTAAAAATATGTGGATGTAGTAAATAAGAAAATTAGACTTCCATCTTACCCGCAAATAAAAAATATTTCGTTCCACATGAAACATTAATAAGAAAATTATGAAAAGATTCGATATATTAGTTATCGGGGGCGGACATGCCGGTATTGAAGCAGCTTGTGCCAGTGCAAATATGGGCTGTAATGTAGGACTGGTTACTATGGATAGATATGCAATGGGGAGAATGTCATGTAATCCAGCTATTGGAGGTACTGCAAAAGGTCATTTAGTTCATGAAATTGATGCTCTTGGCGGGATGATGGGGATAATTGCTGATAGAACTGGAATTCAATTCAGGATATTGAATAAATCGAAAGGTCCAGCTGTTTGGTCTTCAAGGTGTCAATCCGATAGAAAATTATATTCGGAAGAAGCATATAGAGTTGTTTCTAATACAAAGAACCTTGAAATAGTAGAAGACTCCGCTGTTGAGATATTTGCTGAAAATGAAAAAATATCAGGGATTAAAACTGGTAAAGGAGAGGAAATTCAATGTAAAGCATTAATCATATCTTCCGGAACATTTTTAAATGGATTAATGCATACAGGCTTAAAATCATTTAAGGGGGGTAGGTTTGGGGAAAAGGCAGCAATAGGTATTACTCAATCTTTAATAAATCTAGGTTTTGAATCTGGAAGATTAAAAACCGGTACTCCTCCAAGATTAGCAAAAAATACAATTAATTTTGATGTTTTGGAAGAACAAACGGGGGATGAAATTCCCCAACCATTTTCATCTAAAACAGATAAATCTAAATTCCCAGTGTTACCTCAAGTAAGTTGTTACATTGCTCATACAGATGAAACTGTTCATAAAATACTGGAAAAAGGATTTTCACAATCCCCTATGTTTACCGGGATCATCAGAGGCATTGGACCAAGATATTGTCCCTCAATTGAAGATAAAATAGTAAGGTTTGCCGATAAAAAACAACATCAGTTGTTTTTAGAACCGGAAGGTTTAGATAATGATTTGATTTATTTAAATGGATTTTCTTCATCACTACCGGCAGAAATTCAGCTTGAAGCTATTCATAAAATTAAAGGACTTGAAGAAGCCGAAATGGTTCGTCCAGGATATGCTGTTGAATATGATTTTTTTCCACCTCACCAGGTTGACTTGACTTTGGAGACCAAATTAATTGATGGACTTTATTTTGCCGGTCAAATCAATGGAACATCAGGGTATGAAGAAGCAGCTGCTCAAGGAATTATAGCTGGTATTAATGCTGCAGCTAAAATTAAAGGGATGAAGGAATTTGTCTTGAAAAGAAGCGAAGCATATATAGGTGTTCTAATTGATGATTTAATAAATAAATCGACTTATGAACCATATAGGATGTTTACATCCCGTGCTGAGCACAGGCTTCTTTTAAGGCAGGATAATGCAGATAGAAGATTGTTTGGTTATGGCTATTACTACAGCTTAAATCCGCTAGACAAGTACAATGAAGTTATTCAAAAGGAAAAATTAATAAACGACTGTGTCAATCTATTTGATTCACTCAAGTTGCATGCACGTGATATCAATGTTCACCTTGTTTCAAAAGGTTCTTCAGAAATTGATGCAAGTGAATCAATCTCCAAATTATGTAAAAGACCAGAGTTAACACTAAAGGAAATATTGAAATTTTTTAATAAAGAAGAACATCCTTTAATCGAACAATTGTTAGAAAATAATTCGGCTTTGGAGCAAGTTGAAATTCAATTGAAATATGAAGGTTATATTAAACGGCAATATGAAAATGTAGAGAGATTAGAAAAATATGATGAAGCGAAAATTCCTTTAACATTGAACTACCTGATATTAAAATCATTATCTACTGAAGGAAGGGAAAAATTACATAAAGTGAAGCCGCGTTCTATCGGTCAAGCATCAAGGATCTCGGGGGTTACGCCTTCTGATATTTCTATTTTATTGGTATATTTGAAGAAATAATTTTAAGGATTTTTTTATGGTAGACGTTCAAGAACAATATTTAAGAGAGTTAAATATGTTTTATTGGGAAAATGGACTTAATCCTGACCCGATGAAATTGGAAAGACTAGCTTATTTGGCAGAACTAGTATCAGAAAAAAATGAAGAGGTAAATCTTGTTTCAAGGAAAGATGTTGATTCAATAATAGAGAATCATATTTTCATTTCAGCATATATAGGTAAATTTATTCCCGAAAAAGTTAATTATTTTTTAGATATTGGAACCGGCGGGGGATTTCCCGGAATTCCTTTGGCGATTACTCGCCCGGAATTAAAGGGTGTTTTGGTTGATTCTACCAAGAAAAAAATTGATGCCGTTAAAGAATTTATTGATAAACTTAAACTTGGAAACATTGTTGCAGAAAATGACCGCGTTGAAAATGATGAATTTGTTGCCCGTTATGCAGATTCTTTTGACCTTGTAGTTAGCAGAGCAACAGTCCCGCTTATTATCTTATTCCGTTATGCAATTCCGCTAATTAAAGATAAAGCTTATCTTATTGCATTAAAAGGGGGAGATCTAGAAGATGAGTATAAAAAAGCAGAAATGAAATATAAAGCATACATAAGGAAATCGACCACATTCGAACTTTTCTATAAACCTTCAAATGTAAGGAATCAAAAAGGTAAGAAGCTTGTTGTCCTGGAGCTCCATAAATGAGTTCCTCCGGAAGTAAAAAATTATTTTCGGAAATAAGCAAATTATCAACAGAACAGCGAAATCCCAGCAGCATGGATATTGATGCCCGCTCAACTCTTGAAGTGTTAAAGATAATTAATGAAGAAGATAAGAAGGTCCCTTTAGCTGTTGAAAAAGAACTCCTATATATTGAAAAGGCAGTCGAGGTAATTGTAAAATCAATTAAAAATGGAGGCAGGCTAATATATTTTGGAGCAGGTACAAGCGGAAGACTTGGAGTTATAGATGCCTCAGAATGTCCTCCGACTTTCGGGACTCCATTTGGACTGATTAGTGGTTATATTGCAGGTGGCAGAGAGGCCATGTTCCGTGCACAGGAGGGAGCAGAAGATTTTGAAGAGAACGGCGCCGCGGATGTTGCCAAAGCAGGAGTTACAAACAAAGATGTAGTCTGCGGTATAGCCGCCAGTCGAAGAACGCCATATGTTATCGGTGCAGTTAAAAAAGCAAAAGAACTTGGTGCATCAACTTTATTTATAACTACTAATCCAAGGGAGCATTTCAATTTAAAAGAAGTTGATATTGCTATCTGCCCGGATGTAGGACCCGAAGTGATTATGGGTTCAACAAGAATGAAAAGCGGCACAGCACAGAAGTTGGTGCTGAATATGCTTACTACTGCCGCAATGATTAGGCTGGGAAAAGTTTATGAAAATATGATGATTGATCTTCAGATGACAAACCAAAAATTAGTTGAAAGATCTAAGAGAATTATTATGACAATAACCGGTTTATCATATGAAAAAGCAGAAGAGTTCCTGAAAAAGGCAGGCGGTCATGTAAAAACTGCATTGGTTATGATTAAAGCTAATGTTGATTTTGAAGAAGCTAAAGAAAGACTTGAAAAAACTGACGGCTTTGTAAGAAAAGCTATTGATTTGATCTAAAATTACTTAAATCAAAATCTGTATGAATAGTAAATAACATATATTTTTAATATTTAAAATTTTTGATATTTACATTCTAACAGTTAGGATTTATCGATTACCGGGGTTCTGTTTTTGAACCCCTTTTGTAGTTTTAAAACTTTTTAATGATGAACATAAATAATAAATATTAATGCAAAATTCTTATCGTAAAATATTCGAATTGAAATCATTTACGGAATTAATAAATAAATTAATTTCTTCAGAAGATCCAATTATTCATATATCTCCATTGGTAGGGTGCATTAAAAGCTATTTTATATCATATGTGGAAAAACTGACAAACCAGGTTGTTATACTTTTCCCGGATGCACAATCTGCAAATGAATTTAATGTTGAATTAAATGTTCTGGATTTAAATAATAATGTTCTTCTCTATAACAGAATTTTTACCTGAAGTTGTCCAGGAAAAATTAACCGAGATATCTTCAAAAGAGAAATTCATTTTAGTATCTACATATGATTTACTTAACTGCATTATCCCCTCAAAAGAAAAGCTTGAGCAAAAAACAACAAAAATTCAGACAGGAGGAGAATTAAACTATGATGATCTTATAGAATATTTAAATCTCCTTAATTATCAAAAGGATAAGTTTGTTGAAGCACCGGGAGATTTTTCTCTGCGAGGTTCTATAATAGATTTTTGGTCATACAGTGAAAAAAATCCGGTTAGACTTGAATTTGATGGTAATTTTCTTGAATCGATCCGGTATTTTGATCCTGAAAGCCAGCGTTCAATTGAAGTGATTGAAAATGTAACACTTGCAGCACCAATTAATACCGGTTCAGCTACCGAAGACACTTCAATTTTTGAATATTTAAATAATCCTATCATTATCGCTTCGTCTTATGAATTAAAAAATTTAGAGAATCATGCAATAAATCCTTTTTCGGAAAACCCAGTTGATTTTGTTAAAGATAAGGTTGAAGAAATATTAAATGAAGATGAATTTCCTGAAAATTTATCTCAGGATATAATTGAAAAAAAAGAAGTAAAGGAGAGTAAAAATTTTGATTTTAAATCCATAACCTCTGTCAAGTGGATCTTGGAAGAAGATTTAGGAGTTGATAATAGGATTGATCTTGGTTTTACAGAGCCTCCTTCAATAAATGGCAATTACGAATATCTTTTTTCAACATTAAAGGAATATGCAGATAAAAATTTCAGAATAGTTATTACTTCAGAAAATGATCTTCAATCTTCAAGGTTAAAGGATTTATTATTAGAGTACAGGAGTCCTTCACATAATGGGGAAGAAGAATTAAGTGAATTAATCGAATCCGGAAAAATAAAAATTTCAACATTAGCTGTTAAAAAAGGGTTCCTCCATAAACCAATAAATCCAAATAAAATTTATGAAGATGAAAAGCTCCTTTTACTTACCGATTACCAGATCTTTAATAAACCATACAGAACTAAAATATCAACTAACAGAAAGTATAAAAAATCCAAATCAAAAGCATTTTCATCAATCAAAAGAGGAGATATTGTAGTACATGAAGACTATGGAATAGGGAAATATGCCGGTCTTGAAACAATAAAAATTGGAGATACTAAACAGGAATCGATGAAGATTCTTTATAATGAAGGGGGAATAGTCTATGTTAATTTAAATTATCTTACCCTTGTTAAAAAATATTCTTCAAATGATACCGGGAACGAACTTACTCCTACATTATCAACCCTGGGAACATCAGATTGGGTAAATACAAAACACCGTGCAAAGAAAAGAATAAAAGAAGCTGCCAGAGAACTGATTGAACTATATGCAAAAAGAAAAGCTACGAAAGGCTATTCTTTTAATACTGATACTGTCTGGCAGAAGGAACTTGAGGCATCATTTCTTTATGAAGATACACCCGATCAGGAAAAGGTAACACACGAAGTTAAAGAAGATATGGAAGCCGAAAACCCTATGGATAGGCTTGTTTGCGGGGATGTTGGTTTTGGAAAAACAGAGGTAGCTGTTAGAGCTGCATTTAAAGCCGTTCAAGACGGGAAGCAAACGGCTGTCCTTGTTCCTACAACCATTTTAGCCGAACAGCACTACAATACTTTTAAAGATCGGCTTGAACAATTTCCTGTTAAAGTTGAAGCTCTCTCAAGGTTCCAAACTAAAAAGAAACAGACAGAAATATTGAAAGAATTGAGTGAAGGAAAAGTCGATGTTGTTATTGGTACACACAGGTTAATTTCAAAAGATGTTTCATTTAAGGAGTTAGGTCTGCTTATTATCGATGAAGAACATCGTTTTGGAGTTATGGCTAAAGAAAAACTTCGCTCATTAAAACTTAATGTTGATACACTCACTTTAACTGCAACCCCGATTCCAAGAACATTAAATTTATCGCTGCTTGGTGCAAGAGATCTGTCTATTATTGCAACTCCGCCCCCCAATAGACAACCAATATACACCCAGGTTTCTGTTTTTGATATCTTTAAAATAAGAGAATGGATTTTAAATGAATTAAGAAGAAACGGGCAGATCTATTTTGTGCATGATCGAGTTCAATCTATAGATAATTTATCTGCTTATTTAATCAAACATATCCCGGAAATAAAATTAGCTGTTGCACATGGGCAGATGAAACCTTCACAACTTGAAAAAGTAATCCATGGATTCCTTGAATAAAAAATTCGATCTTCTTCTTTCAACAAAAATTATTGAATCAGGTATTGATATTCCTAATGTGAATACAATTATTGTCAATCGGGCTGATCGTTTCGGTTTAGCAGAACTTCATCAATTAAGGGGAAGAGTTGGGCGGTCAAACCGCCAGGCTTTTGCTTACTTCATTGTTCCTTCATTAAATGGAATTAATAAAAAGGCATTAAGAAGATTGCAGGCAATCGAAGAATTTACCGAGGTTGGTGCCGGGTTCAATATTTCAATGCGCGATCTTGAAATTAGGGGAGCAGGGAATTTATTGGGAACAGAACAAAGCGGCTTTATAAATGATGTCGGATTTGATTTATATATTAAATTAATAAATGAAGCAGTTGAAGAATTAAAATACCATGGAATTTAAAGAAGTATTCAAAAACCTTCCCAAACATGAAGAAAGAACTGAACCGACGATTGATACATTTTTTGAAATAGGTATACCGGAAACATACATGCCTGAACAAACCGACAGGTTAAATTTTTATACTGCATTATACTCGATAAAAAGCATACAGGAATTGGTGGAATTAAAAGAGGAGATGATTGATCGGTTTGGTACAATGCCTTTGCTGGTAAAAAGACTAGTTGCTTCCGCCTTGCTGAAATTATATTCCTCATATGCTTTATTCGAAAGAGCTAATAATCCAGAGAAAAAATATTTTTATAATTCTGCCGAGAGGAGAGAAAGAGGATTATTACAAAGTCAAATTTATTGAACTTATGAGATTTATAATGGATAATTACAAGGATAAAATTAAGTTTAATCAGCAGAAAGAAATAATGAAACTAATTATAACAAATAATTTTAAAACACCTGAAGATTTATTAGAGTTCTTAATAAAATTTTCAAAAGAAATCGCGGAAATTTTTAGTGAAAAAATAAGAGAAAAAGAGATGACAGAAACAGTCTAGTATTTTTAAGTAAATTATTGACCTTTTGTATATATTGCAATTTTTTATCTCCTATTTTACTCTTATTTTTAAATCAAAGTTTAATTCATTATCGGTTACTGTCACATTTTTGAAAAGTTACTTGAGTTAAACAATTAGAATGTTTTTATTTAATATAATCTTATTATTTTAGTTTGCTATTTATTTTATATAGAAACAGCATATTTTTAGTTAACTTGAAAAGGAGAGATTGAAATGATTAAAAACCATGAAAGATTTTTCGAAATTTTTACATTGTTTATATTTTTATTACTGGTGACGGGGTGTGGAAAAAAGGAAGAGAACGGTGAAGTTCAAAAACAAGAGAATTCCCAATCAACTGCAATAGATACAACTAAAAAAATATCCCAAGCTCCTAAAGATACAACATCTGATATAACCGGAAACTGGGCAGGCACTTTTGATCAGAGAAGTGCTACATTGAGTGTAATAAAACAGACCGGGAAAGATTTTAGTGCTATAATGACGATCAATTATAGGCAGCCGCTAAATAAGACAATCAATGGAACAATTGAAGGTAATACAATTAATATGCAGGATATTAATGCTTCGAAATATTTGGGAGAGTATACTGCACAATTAGCGGATAATGGCAAAACTATCCGCGGTACATTTAATTTAAAGGCAGGGGGCAAATCATACATGTTTACTCTGAGAAAGAAGTAATAAAATATCTTTTAAAAAAAGGAATTATTTATATGAAAAAATATATTTACTTAGTTATAATTTTATTTCTAGCTTTAATAATTTCTTCCTGCGATAACAGTACAACAGAACCAACAACACCTGACAATACAGGGAGAATTTTTGTTAATTCAACTCCAACAGGTGCTCAAATTTTTATTGATAATACAAATACTAATAAAGTAACCCCGGATAGTACCGATAAATTATCTGCTGGAAATCATAATGTAACCTTAAAACTTGATGGATACAGGGATACGACTTTTACTGTAAACGTAGTGCAGGGTCTTATCACAACAAAATTCGTTCAGTTAAACTCTACCGAATCAATTACTACTTTTGGACCGGTTAAGTTATATGAAACTGCCGGGACTACTGCCGATCAGCCAAGCGGTTTAGATTTATCCACAGGAAATGCTTACGGAGTTTCAGGTGCAGATAAGGGGAAAGTTGATATTTATTATACATCAAACGGTTTCCTGGTTCAAAGCGCAGATCTTAATACTACACAAGGTTTAACAAGAGAAACTTTATTCCATGTCGGCGATGGAACTAATCTAAATGATGGAGTAGGTTCAACAAACAGCAGCTTTTGGAGTGTTGTAAAATCCATGAGCGACAGGGAATCAAATTATGTATTTTTGTATGATAATGATTCCCATTATTCAAAATTGAAGATAACTGGTTTTGGAGGAGGAACAGGACCTGGTGATCCTGCCTGGGTAGAAGTCACATGGATTTATAACAATAATGCAATAGATACAAGATTTTAGCTTTTATTTTAGTTTTAGGAATGATTATTTAGTCTGATATGGAGACTTCGAAGTAAAATATATGGAAAAAATAAAAAATTTTATCACTCCATTTTTTACATATAGACCTTTATAGATTTAAAGGTTTTGTGGTTCTTCATTATGAGTTCAAAATGTTCAATTGTTCTGTATTAATGTTTAAAAAATTAAGAATTCAGAACAATAGAATAACGAATTCCGAATTTTACAGAGTATTAAAATACGTTGGTTAAAAAGGACGAAATAATTTTTCGAATATTCAATATATTTTACAGCCTACCTTCGAGGTTACAGAGCTTAATGCTATGTTAACCTCGAAGATCCTTAAAAATTTATTTCAGAAGAAGCATCTTCTTGGTTTGAACAAAATTGCCTGCTTTTATAGTATAGAAGTAAGTTCCGCTTGATAGTCCTGCTTTTGCTGCATCAAAATTAATAGTGTATGTTCCGGCAGGTTTTTCTTCATCCAGTAAAGTTGAAACTTCTCTTCCCAGAATATCAAATACTTTTAGAATTACTTGAGTATTTTCTTTTACAGAATATTTTATTACTGTAGATGGATTAAAAGGGTTTGGATAATTTTGCATTAAACTATATTCAGCCGGATTAGAGTTAACCTGTACCGATACTTCGTCTGAATATTTATAAGTGCCGTTGTAATCAACCTGCTTTAACCTGTAAGCAACATTACCATTAAAAGAGGTATTTCGTAAATCATCTATAAAATAGTATTTACTTGGATTTGTGGTAGTGCCTTTGCCGGAAATAAACCCGATTGTCTTCCAAACGTTATCTGCTTTTCTTTCAATCTCAAATCCTTTATTATTAACTTCAGTGGCAGTGAACCAGTTCAGTTCAACATTACCTCCTTTTGAAATGACTTCAAAGCTGTTTAATTCAACCGGCAGAACCGCCGAATTTGAATCTTTTACATATTTCAAAATAGTTCCGTCATTTCCCACAGACAAACCGTTTTGAAATGATTTGACATTTACGGCATATAAGTCGGCAAAAGTTCCGCTGCCTTGTAATTCCCAATCGATCCCGCCGTTCTGCGTACTGAACATAATCCCTTCATCACCCACTGCCCAGCCGGAGCTTGAATTATTGAAAAAGACCGAATAAATAAACCTGTTATAGCCATTATGCTGTAAAAACCAGTTACCGCCTCCGTTTGTTGTTTTTAAGATTACTCCTCCGTTTACATCCAAGCCGCTCCCGGAAGCCCAGCCGGTATTTTCATCTATGAAGCAAAGAGAAGTTAATGTCCCATAATTTGTTCCATTCATTTGCTGATAAGCCCATGTTAAGCCTGCATCAGTCGTCTTTAGAATCACACCTTCATTACCGGCAATCCATCCCAAATCTTTATTTATAAAAAACATTGTTTGAAGTATATGATCTGTAGGCTGCTTGGATGTCCATGACACACCACCGTCTTTTGTTGAAAGAAAATAGTTTTTACCAATTATATAGCCGTTATTTTCGTCAGCGAAGTAGACTTTTTCAAAATGAAAATTAAAATCATTATCCAGCTGTGTCCAATCATTGCCGCCGTTTGTTGTTTTAAATATTGTTCCGTTTAAACCGACTGTCCATCCGATATTATTATTGAGGAAATAAATATCTAGCAAACCATAACCTTCTAATTTTGAAGTCCAGGTTTCTCCTTTGTCTGTACTATTAATTAATCCGTTAAAACCTGCAACCCAGCATACAGAAGGATCCGGGTAATAAACGTTTTTCAAGACGGAATTATAAACATTCTGCTCTATTTCCCAATAGAGTTCACCGGATATTGCAAATAATCCGCTCGTGTCAGATATATCGGAATTATAATAATCGCTTATTCTTATAAGGCAGGAATCGGAAGGAGTATTAGGTACAATTAATTGATATTGATTATTGAGACTGAAAGAATTTGTGGTATAGATTTTTTTCCATGTAGTTCCATTATCTATTGATAATTCGATAAGCATATTGTTAATATTTTCAGAGTTCCATTTTACGATTCCTTTTGTCCCGACTTTCCAGTTATCACCGGCTTGAGGAGAAATAATTGATAAGGAGGTATCATTACCTGAAACTTTATACAAAGTGTTATTAATTTTTAACTTTTCTATTTTTGACGAAAATATTTTTCCATTTGTATTTAATTCAGCACTAAAAATAGTTCCCTGATTTTCATTATTTAATTGTTCGTTATCTAAATTTATTAATTTGCTATTTGATGATGCGGATAGCGAAATATTCCCATTATAATCTGCAGCTAATGATAAAATCATATCATCACCATTTCCGCCGATATTTTTTGCCCATACAATTTTTCCATGAGAATCATATTTAGCTAAATATATATCGCTGCCTCCATAATTCTTAAGTACAAAATTTCCAAATTTTAAAGTTGGTCTTGAAAAATTACCAGCAACATAGGCGTTTCCAAGACTATCGGATACAATTTTATTTCCCAAATAATCATCCTGGGCCAGAACAGTCATCCTAAATGTCAGCGCCAAAAAGATAAAAAAGAATAGATTATGTATTTTTAAAATTTCAAAGTTATCTGAAGTTGCCGCACTGATTGTCATACTTATCTCTTTTTTGTTAAATAAAACTTTACTTTATTTTTGCCTTCTGAACCAAATATCAATCCAAACTTTTCAAATTTTCAAATATGGATAAAAAGATACAAAAGCAAATGAAAATCAAACATTTTGGACAAATTAGAGGCTCAACGAAGTGTTAGAAAATGAGACAGAGTCTTAAATTCAAATTATCAAAAACCTGCAAATGTCCAATATTTAACATTCATCTTTTATTAAACTTGTTTTTAATAAACGAAAATTTTTCCGCAGATAATGTGATTTCATTAAACCCTGTGACAATGATTCCCTCTGAAATTTTTTTAAAATCTCTTTCTCTGGGAATTATGCAGACTCCTCCTAAATCGACTGATGCAGGGCTCCATAGAAAATTGTTTTCCCCTTTTTCGTAAAAAAAAGAAGGTCGGTGCTTTTCTCTTAAAAATATTAAAATCCGCCATCCCATTTCAGTTTCATAAGCTGCCAGAATATTCATCATCGGTTCTATTTTACTTATTGAGACTTCCGAATAGATGTTATAAAATATTTCAAAACTGTTTTTTAATATATTAAGTTCTTTTGATTCAAAAGATAAAAATCTTCTTAATCCGTCATCAATAATATTGATTGTTAAATTGTCCTGCTCAACTAATGCTTCTCCGAATTTCTTTCTTAATTGATGAAATTCGTTTTCAACGGGCATAAAATATTTTGTACCTGCCTGGAAATGCAAATGGTCAGGAGCTGAGGCTCCGCATTCAGGTCCATTGTAAAAAACCGTATAATATTTTGATAGGTCTTTTGCCAGCAGTAATAAATCAACGAAAGAATTTTTTATTTTTTGCGGAATATGCTTTATATAGCTGATGGTAAAATGTTCAGTGAAAATAGGGAATGGGTTGCCGAGGATAATGTACTTGGAATTATATAAAATTCCCTTTTGTGCTTCAGGAAGATTTTCTTTACATAAAAAACATTCTCTTTTTTTTACCGATTCATTATCAACTTTTGCGGAACTGGATGCAATTCTTTGGGGATTATGCTGCGCTTTTATTTTAAATTTGTTAAAAGGAAAAATTTTTGTCTTCACCTTTTTTAACGATTTATAACCTCCGGATAACTGTTCCCAATTTTCCTTCTGGTTTTTAAGAAGGGCTCTTGCTGCAGAGGCAAAATCATTTTCATTTACATAGTTCAGAATACCCGGATCAGTTGTAATTACATTGCGCAATAAATCTTCCACTTCAGTTTTTTGTATTTAACTTTTTCCTGGCCAGAATTTCAAAGGTTCGAATTTTATCTTTGTAATAATTATTCTCATTTTCTTTTTCGATAGAGAGAGAAGCATCACTATTTCCTTCCCACCTTCTGCAAATATAAATCGGATCGAAAATCCTTCCGATTTTATATTTCCTTGATATTTCCAGGCATACCGCATAGTCTTCTCCATAGCTTACATTCGGTATTTTGGTTTCCCTTAATAAAGGAGTATAAAACGCTCTAGGCGCACCAAAGCCATTAATTCTTAAAGCATTATTTCTTCCGTTATCCTTGGTCCATTCCTTATGATTTATTGTTCCAGGGGGTATTTCTTTTTGATTAAAATCGGTTAACCTATATGAGCCGATTACTGCGGCACATTTTTCTTTTTTAAATGTATCAACGATTTTTTGAAGAGTGTTTTCGATATACAGATCATCACTATCCAGTTGTACTGAAAACCTGCCGCACAAAGCATGATTTAAAGCTTCATTCCAGCAGCCTCCTATTGCAAGATCCTTTCGTCCTGGAATTATGTGAATTAAATTTTGATTCTCATTTGTATATTTCTTTAAAATTTCGGTCGTTCCGTCATTTGAATAATTATCAACAACAATTACATTAAATGAAAAATTTGTATTTTGCATTAAAGCTGATTCGACGGCATCTTTAATTGTTTTTACCCTGTTTTTGACCGGAATTATTATTGAGGCTTCGATATTAAATGAGTGTTTTCCCAAATCAATATATTGAAATTCAGGCTCTAAAAATGCTCCGATTTTTTTAAGATATTCAGACACAGCTTTTTCCATTTCCTGCTGAAGTTCCCTGTTTGCAGGATCAACGTAATCAAAAAGCTTTTCATCAGAATTCTTTGAATCAGGATTAATGGATCTATAAAGATATTCAGGAATTCTTAATATTTCATAATTAGATGAAATATTTAACCTAAGATCATAAAGACCTGCAAATTTAAAATTTGAGCTTGAATATTTTTTAAATGCTTCAGTTTTAAAGAATAAAACGGGGCCAAAATTAAAATCATCTCTAATACTACCGGGCTGATAATCTATTACAGGATGAAAATTTACGCCGGATTTATAATCGATAAAATTAGAATAAAGGATTCCCGCATTAGTAGATTCTGCCAAGCTGAAAAACCTTTCGAGTCCAAATTGATTGAATTCGATTAATGAATTGCCGGTTAATAAAAGAAGATATTCGGTATTTAATTTTTCAGATATTTTCTTTAATGTTTCACCCGAAAAAAATTTGTTTATTTTTAAAACCTGGCAACCGGGGATTTCAATTTCAACCTTATCATTGGAAAGAATCAAAATTTCTGTTATTAATCTATTTGATGCGAGATTAGAAATCGTATTCTTTAGAAAAGAATTCTTACTATATGGAACAACTGCAGTAATCATAAACTATATTGACAAAATGCATTATATAAAAACCATAAAACAGGTTTTCAATTCCCCTTCAATTTATCTACTTTTGAATAAAGGAAGCTTTACTCTTTAACCTGCACACTTCCTTGAGTAAGCAGCTGGTTTCCGGCTGCATTTGTAACTAAAATTGTGTAACTGCCTGGCTGTAAATTCTCAATAGACGTTGTAACATTTGCAAAGCAGACACACTTATCTGTTGCAGTATTATTATTTTTAACTTTGAGTTTTATCCTGTCTCCATCTTTTTGTACATCAAAAGAGATTTTTGCATTACAATAAGTTCTAATATCCATTGAAGCATAAATAAGATTGCTTTGCTGGTATAAAACCAGGTTATCTGCTGTTTCCCCAGTAAATTCGTCGGTTGTGTTAAGCTGCTTTTCGCTTCTGCATGGTTTCTGATCAAGAGAACCCAATTTTATTTCTTCTTTGGAAGAAGAACATGCACCAAACAATAATGAAGAAATTATTACAATTGTATAAAAGCTCTTCATCTGCCACTCCGTTTAAATGATTAAAAAGATCTACTATAAATATAAAATTAAAAAAGGAATTTAAATTAAAAATATCACAAAAAGAGCCGTGTGCCTGGAAAATTAAATTTTAATATAAATATTAAGCTCATTCTAAAATTATGAATAAATTAATAAAAATTTTATCAGTATAAAAACGGGGGTAAATGTGATTTCCTCGAAAATGTTCACCCAGATTCGGCTTCAAGCATATTTTTATAAATACTAATGGCTTTATCTGTTAAGAGTTCCAGGTCAAAATTTTCAACAGTTCGTTGCCTTGCATTACTTCCCAAACAAATTCTTAACTCACTGGAATTTATTAGCTGCTCGATTTTACTTGTAAGATCATTTACGTTTTTCTTTTCAAACAAAAGCGAAGTCTTCTTATCCACTGCAATATCAAGTACTCCATCCGAACCGGAACATACTGAAGGTTTTCCCATCGACATTGCTTCAACCAATGCTATTCCAAATGCTTCTGCGTGGGAAGGAAAAACAAAAATATCCATTGCAGCAAGAGTCTCCGGCGTATCGCTGCGAAAACCGCTGAAAATAATATTGTTTATGTTATACTCTTTTGTTATTCTTTTTATTTTTTCTTCATAATCATTTTCTCCCCTGCTGGCTTCACCAACAACTAAAAATTTAAGATTGTTGTACCTTTTATTTAATTCCTTTGCGGCGATTAAAAACTCTTCATGTCCTTTCCCGGGGCTGAACCTTGACATCATTCCAATAACCAGTTCATTATCTTTTATACCAAATTCATTCCTTATTTTATCTCCTTTTTTAATTTCGGGATCAAATTTATTTGTATCTATACCGTTAGGCATGATTAAAATTTTTTTCGAATCTAGAGTTGTTGTTTCTAGTAAATTCTTTCTAATGATATTACTTATTGCAAAAGCACAATTAACTCTGTTATAAATTAATTTATGCAGTTTGTCCTTCTTGTTTATAAATGAACCAACCTGCTTTGTAAAAAAAAGCGGTATATCACTTTTAATTAGATTTAAAGCCGGAACAAGGAGCCAAAGATCCTTTGAAGCCTGTGTATGAATAATGTCAAATTTCTCCTTTCTAATTACCATTGATACCTTTAATGTACCGTAAGGATGAAAATAACCGGAAACCTTTATCGGGTGCTTTACTAATCCAAGATTATTTGCTTCAATATGCAGACGTGATTCGGCGAGGCAGAGTAATTCAACATTAATATTCCTTTTAAGAAGCTGTTTAACAGCAGTGAGTGTAAACATTTCCATGCCGCCCCAGCTCTTAGATAGGCATGAGTATAAAATCTTCATAAAAAACTATCTAAATAACAACGAACTGTAAAATGAGTTCAGCTTCACGTGTAAGTTCAAGAATCGTGCGGCCGTTCAATGTTAATAAATCTTTTTAAGTTTGGCATCTTTAAAATAATGCAATAAAATTTCATCAAACTGATACCCGATTGAAGCCATTACTGCGGCACCAATCTGGCAAAGTCCTACTCCATGCCCCCATCCCGCACCGGATATAATAAATTTTTGCGGAATATTGTTTTGAATATCACTCTTATCTATTAAAATAGCGGAACTGTAAAGATGGGATTTTGAAAGAATCTTTCTGATTTCCAATTCTTTTCCTATTGTAAGAATTTTTTTAGTTCCAATTATCTTCAACTTAGTGAGCCGGGAGGAATCACCTCTTTCAACCGGAACAAGATCCAAAATATCACCAAAATCAATATTGCTCTTTGATTTTATAATATCCGATAATTCTTTCTGGGAATATTCGACTTTCCACCTGTAAAAGTCTCGTGTCTCCTGATCAAAATCTAATAGGACTTGGGATAATATCTTTTGATCTGAAGTATTACAGTAACCGGAAGGATTACCTTTAATCCACTTCCTGGCAATATTTTCATCGGAGAAGTTCAGGTCATAATTTTCAGGGTAATATTTATAATCCACAACAGATGAAAGATATTTATAATCTTTCGAATCCCAAACATTTCCAAATGATTCTGTTATACCACCGCAGGATTTTGAGTACCTTGTATCGCAAATTGTATCGTCAAAAGTTAGAACAATACCTTTTGTTTCTTCAATAGCAGTTAATGCTGTATTTGAAAAAATTTTTATTACTCCATGATAACGCTGACAATGATCATCGGCACATACATTGAAGAGCAAATGCTCTTTCCTATCATACCACTTTATAATTTCAGTTTCAGATTCAAAATAATTTCCATTTTGTTTATCAACAGAATCAGTTCTTTCAAGCTGCGCCAGTATCCAGCTTCTCGAAACAATTGCATGTGATTTTAATAATTGAATTGAACTTTTAGAACTGATCTCGGAAGAGATAACACTGATTAAATATTTTTCTACGGGAAGGATATTAATTACGACAATTTTATTATCAACTCTTTTTAATTTTAAAGAACCTTGAAAACGCTGTTTCTCTTTTCTCTCCCAATGAAATTTAACCCCTATTGTAACATCTTTTATCAGAAAGGAGTCTGTATCTTCATCTAGGGGTTTAAAAATAATTTCATCGGAGATTTCTATTTTTTCCTCCCCTTTTTTACAAATAATCCTGTTTTCTTTAACTTCAGCATTAAACCTTCCGCTGAAAGACTGCTTTAATCCCGATGTTTTAAAATCGCCATAAAGTTCGAAAACAATTTTTTCTTCGGTTAATATACCTACACTAATGGTCGGTTCTTGTTTTATAGTAATCATTAAAAAAAATGGATTTTAAGAAACTGAATATAAGGAATATAGAATATTTTAGTAAGTCCCTGTAAAATGGAGAACATTAGTAATTAAAAAATAAACTATTTAATTTTAAGGCCTCAATTCATAATTGTTTTAATAATTCTGGCATAATAAAACTCTTTTGGATAAAATATTATCTCAATGAATAAGAAGCCGTTAAAAATAGTAAATATAATAGGCTTTCCAATGGATCTCGGTTCCGGGCGCCGGGGTGTAGATATGGGGCCCTCAGCAATTAGAATTGCAGGCATTGAACTGAAGCTTCAAAAACTTGGCTACAAAGTAAATGACAGCGGTGATATTTTTATACAAAATGTTGAACTGCAGAATGTTAAAACTTTCGGAACTAATCCAAAACTGAAATATCTTCCCGAGATCTTAAAAACGACAAAAATTTTGGCAAAGAAAGTAGAAAAAGTATTGGTGCAAGGCCACTTCCCATTGTGCCTGGGTGGAGATCATTCAATGGCAATTGGCACAATTGCTGGTATTTCTTCATATTGCAGGAAAAATAATTTAGAACCCGGAGTAATCTGGATTGATGCACATGCAGATATGAATACTGATGAAACTACTCCTTCAGGCAATATACATGGTATGCCTTTAGCAGCTGCTCTAGGAATCGGGAATGAAAAGCTTGTAAACATTTTGGATTTTTCTCCTAAAGTTAAACCCGGAAATTGTGCTTTAATCGGGGTTAGAAGTATTGATTCTCTTGAAAAAGAAAATATTAAAAATCTCGGAGTAACTGTTTACACAATGCCTGATATTGATAAACTTGGTATTCACAGGATAATTGCCAGAGTACTAAAGCAGTTTCAGAAGAAAGTGGATCATATACATGTGAGTTTTGATTTAGATGTCGTTGATCCGACATTTGCACCAGGGGTTGGAACACCGGTACCGGGCGGATTAAGCTACCGTGAAGCACATCTTTTAATGGAATCAATCGCAGAATGCGGCTGTATGTCATCATTGGAAGTAACGGAAGTTAATCCTATTTTAGATAATCGGAATAAAAGTGCTGAATTTGCCACTAATATTATTGCATCAAGCTTAGGACAAAGAATACTATAATTTTTTCTCAATTAAACCCGGATTATATTGAACAAACATCACCAATCCATTTTAATATACTTACTCACTTTTCTCGCACTTTCTATCCTTTTAAAATTCTGGGGTATAATCGATTTTGATAATAGGGAAATTTGGGGGTATGGATTAATTTTTTACGGAATTAGTCTTGTATATATCTCTTTTGGAAATAATCAACGCGGGAGATTATTTATAGGCTCGATCATATTTTTATCAGGTTTATTTCTCTATCTCATTAGTAAATTTGAATTTTTCCAGGTCTCGGTTATTATAATTCCTGCCTTACTTCTCCTCTTTTCAATAAGTTTTTTCATGCTTTTTTTGGAAAATTACCATGATAAAACGGTTCTTTTAATATCTGTTTTATTTTTTATTTCCGGAACCATTGTTACTTTATACAATGGCGAGATTAGCTTCCCTGTCTTCTTAAATTCAATTTGGCATATTGTTCTTAATTACTGGCCGGTTGTTTTAATAGCAGTTGCAATAATTTTGATTATTCATAGAGAGAAATAAACAAATTATTTTATTGTTGAGTAACTGCAATTTCTATTCATCTTCACTAAACCCTTGATGGGTCTTCCTTTAACATTTATCATCTCTTCAATGATAGATTATTAAAAGGGTCTATTCTATCTTTTTCAAAATTAGGACGGTAAGATTCATTACTTTCCAGTTCCTGTATCCAGCCATTTTCAAGGTTGAATTTCTCAAGCAGTTCTATTGCTCTAGCATATTCGGCATTTGAAACGGGTCTGCTTATCAGCATATACCTGCTTGCAACGTTTGTGGGATAATATTGAGCCATTAAGGAAATATGGATTTTATGGTTAAGTTCCGAAATAAATTTAAAAACCTTTTCTGTTTCAGCAAGCCCATTAGGCAGAATCAAATGCCTTATAATAAGTCCTCTAACCACCACCCCATTTTCATAAATTAGCTCACTGCCGACCTGACGGTACATTTCGGTTATTGCTTCTTTAGTCCTGTCAAAATAATCATCCACTTTAGAATAGATTTTCCCTTCGTTATTGTCTCCATATTTAAAATCGGGTAAATAAATATCAATAACTCCATCATACAATTTTAAAATTTCTAGGGAATCATAACCGTTGGTATTATAAATTATTGGAAGGTTTAATCCCTTTTCAACCGCTAATTTTATTGATTTAAAAATCGGAACAGAATAATGAGTGGGAGAAACGAGTCCGATATTATGGCATTCTTTTTCCTGAAGCTCCAGCATTATCTCAGCAAGACGTTCAACAGCAACTTCATTCTTTTTTTCAACTTTAGGTTTCTGGCTTATAACAAAATTCTGGCAGTAAACACAATTTAAATTGCAGTTTCCAAAAAAGATATTGCCTGCTCCTCTTGTTCCCGATAAAACCGGCTCCTCGCCGAAGTGAAGAGTATAAGATGAAACTATAGGTAAAGAACCGCTTGCACAAATTCCAAGTTCTCCATTGGCTCTGTCAATTTTACAATTCCTCGGGCAGCTTGTGCATGATCTTAAAATAGCATCTGCCAGTTTTTCTCTCCTGCCGAATTCGTCTGCGCTTATATCTTTATATGATGGAATAAATTTCAAAATTAAAATCTCAAAAACAAAGTAAATTTAATAATTGAACTGTAAAAAAGCTGTGGAATTATTTTGGGAAAATTAATTTCAAAAATAATGAATTTTATTATCACCCAAAGTAAGTGAATAGATTCTTTATATTGTAAATAATCCAAACTATATTTTTTCTATTTGGAAGTGTTTTTATCTAAACGCAGGTTATTATATATTTTATTATTTTTGTAGTTTAATATAAAATCACAGCAAAAGAATATGACCTCGAATGAAATAAGAGAACAATTTTTAGATTTTTTCAAAAGCAAACAGCATCGCATTGTTCAAAGCGCTCCTGTAGTACCGTTCGATGACCCTACTTTACTTTTTACCAATGCCGGAATGAACCAGTTTAAGGATGTTTTTCTCGGTAAAGGGAAAAGAGATTATACACGGGCGGCAGACACTCAAAAGTGCATCCGGGTCAGCGGTAAACATAACGATCTTGAAGAAGTCGGGTATGATACGTACCATCATACTTTTTTTGAAATGCTCGGCAATTGGTCTTTTGGGGATTATTATAAAGAAGAAGCCATTGTTTGGGGATGGGAATTGTTGACAATAGTTTGGAAACTCCCGAAAGAAAGGCTGTGGGCCACTGTTTACCGGACAGATGATGAAGCATACGAATTATGGAAAACTAAAACCGATATCAAACCGGAACATATTTTAAGATTTGATGAAAAAGATAATTTCTGGGAAATGGGTGAAACCGGTCCCTGCGGACCCTGTTCGGAAATTCATATAAATTTAAGTGATGATTTTGATAATCCTAAATATGTAAATGCCGGTTTGCCGGAATGCATTGAAATATGGAACCTGGTTTTTATTCAGTATAATAAAGATGAAAAAGGAAAACTGCATGATCTCCCTGCCAAGCATATTGATACCGGGATGGGATTTGAAAGAGTCTGTGCTATCCTTCAGGGGAAAAGATCAAATTATGATTCTGATATTTTTACCCCATTAATTGAAGCCGTATCAAAGCTATCGGAGATTAAATATGAGAAAGAGTCCGATAAAATTTCAATGCGTGTAATTGCAGATCACATTCGAGCTTTAACTTTTGCAATTTCCGATGGTGCAGTTCCAGGGAATGAAGGACGGGGTTATGTTTTAAGAAGAATTTTAAGACGGGCTGCACGCCATGGGAGGAAATTAAATTTAAATGAGCCTTTTCTCTATAAATTAGTAGAAGTTTTGTCTTCTACAATGGGGAATATCTTTCCGGGAATTAAACAAAAACAGAGCTATATCGAAAAAGTTATTAAGGGTGAAGAAGAAAGTTTTAATGCAACCCTGGATAGAGGTATCGAACTTTTTGATGAATTAATTAAAGGCTTATCCAAAGAAGGAGTAAAAATTATCCCGGGAGATGAGGTATTTAAATTATATGATACCTACGGATTTCCTGCCGATTTAACAAATGTGATGGCAAAGGAAAACGGTTTTACAATTGACGAAGCAGGTTTTAACAAGTTGATGGGAATGCAGCGGGAAAGGGCGAGAGAAGCTTCTAAAGATAAATTTGCTTCGGTCAATATTTCAATAAATGATTTGAAGGATTTTAATCTATCTGAGACTGAGAAATCAACTTTTACCGGTTATGATGAACTTAAATCCACTGCTAAAATTATCGGGCATAAAAAAGAAAACGGAAGCGATTTAATTATTCTTGATAAAACTCCTTTTTATGTTGAAGCCGGAGGTCAAATAGATGATCTGGGAAAGATTATTGTAGAATCTACTCCGCTTAATGTCCTTGATGTAACGAAAATTGATAATAGAACTATCCATATACTTGAAAATGAAAGTCAAAAAGTTATTCAGCAGGGAGAAGATGTAATTGCAAATGTAGATGAAAAACGGCGGTGGGATATAATGAGGAATCATACGGCAACTCATCTTCTGCATGCTGCATTGAGGAAAGTTCTTGGCACTCATGTTCACCAGGCTGGTTCTTATGTAGGACCGGATCGACTCCGTTTCGATTTTACTCACTATACAAAATTAAGTGATGCCGAAGTGAAGGAAATAGAGGGAATCGTAAATGAAAAGCTGAGAGAGAATATTCCCCTTCAGCATCATAGAAATATCCCTTTTGATGAAGCAAAAAAGATGGGTGCATTAATGTTCTTCGGAGATAAATACGGAGACAAAGTAAATGTTGTTCAGTTCGGCGATTTCAGCAAAGAGTTCTGCGGCGGAACGCATGTTAAAAATTCATCTCAGATCGGTTTATTTAAAATTATAAGTGAATCCTCTATCTCGAGCGGGGTTCGAAGAATTGAAGCAGTTACAGGTCTGGGTGTAGAAAATTATATTGATTCTCAAATAAATCATATTAAAAAATCAGAAGAGAAGATTGCCGAGCTTGTCGATGAAAAGAAAAAACTTGAAAAAGAGATTTCAGAACTAAGATTGCAAAGTAAATTAGGAGAGCTCGATTCCGTTATTTCAAATCATATAGATTTAAATGGAATAAAAATCTATAAAGCTGAACTTAATGCAGAAAATATGGATGAACTGAAATCTTTTGGTGATGAATTAAGAAACAAAACCAAAGGAGCCGTCGGAGTCTTATTTTCTAAGATCGATAATAAAGCAGCAATTGTCTGTATAGTTACTGATGATCTTATAAAAGAGAAAAAATTGAGTGCAGGTAAAATTGTGGGTGAACTTGCAAAAATAGTTGGCGGAGGAGGAGGGGGCAGACCTCATCTTGCAACTGCCGGAGGGAAGGATACATCAAAAATCCCAGAAGCTTTGAAAAGCGTTGAAGAAGTGGTTTCTAAGTTTATACAATAAAGAAAATTTAAATTTATTCATTATCTCAGTGGTTCTCTGTGTAATTGTTTTTAAAAACAGGAACACAAAGTTCGCAGAGAACCTCAAAGAACCACAGAAGATAAAATAATTAGCTACTGATTTCCTTTTGAAAACACGATTAAAATATATTTGTGCAAATTGCGGATATGAATCACTCAGATGGGTAGGTAAATGCCCGGAATGTGAGAACTGGAATACTTTTACCGAAGAAATTGTTGAAGAAAAAAAAAGAAAACCGAACGTTTTCAAAGGCAATATAGCCGTAAACAAAATTAGTGAAATTTCCGCTACCGAGGATGAAAGAATTTTAACCGGTATTAACGAATTTGATCGTGTTCTGGGGGGCGGTTTGATGCCCGGTTCAGTTGTGCTTTTAGGAGGCGACCCGGGAATCGGCAAATCCACTTTAGCTATGCAGGCGGCTTCCGGTATTAAACAAAAGGTTCTTTATGTAACGGGTGAAGAATCAGCAAAGCAGATTAAAATTAGAGCAACCAGGTTAAAAATTAATTCCGAAAATTTTTACATCCTTGCTGAAACAGATCTGAATATAATACTTACCGCAGTAATTAATTTATCCCCCGAAGTTTTAGTAATTGATTCAATCCAGACTATTTACCGAAGCGAACTTGATAATTCACCCGGTACAATTACGCAAATCAGGGAATGTACTTCTTTATTAATGGAGGAGGCGAAGAAAAAACATTTTTCGGTAATTATAATCGGGCATGTAACCAAAGAAGGGATGATTGCCGGTCCGAAAATTTTAGAGCATATTGTTGATACGGTTATGCAATTTGAAGGGGAAAGCAATCACACTTTTAGGATTTTGCGCGCCCAAAAAAACAGGTTCGGAAATACAAATGAAATTGGAATTTTCGAAATGATGGAAAACGGACTGGCTGAAGTTAAAAATCCAAGTGAGCTCTTCATAAGCCAGAAAAAGAATGGAATCCCCGGTTCTGTAATAACTTCAAGCATGGAAGGAACACGCCCAATTTTATTAGAAGTGCAGGCTTTAGTCATTCCTTCAAATTACGGTTATCCGCAAAGGGTTTCTACAGGTTTTGATCAAAGAAGATTATCAATATTATTAGCTGTTCTTGAAAAGAGAGCAGGTTTAAGAGTCTCTGCAAATAACGTTTTTGTTAATATGGCAGGAGGTGTAAAAATTAATGAACCAGCCGTTGATCTTGCCGTCTGCTGCAGCATTGCATCAAGCCTTCAGGATAAGATTATTGATAATAAAATTTTAGTTGTAGGGGAAGTGGGGCTTGGCGGTGAAATTAGAGGGATTGGGAATATTGAAAAGAGAATCCAGGAAGCTAAGAAATTGGGCTTTAAAAAAATTATTTTACCCGCTAATAATTATAAAGGAATTAATAACGATTCAATAACCATTCAGGCTGTCGAAAGCCTGAACGAAGTTTTAGAACTGCTTTTTTGAGAAATAATACTTTGTTATTCAAATAACATTTACATTTTTGCAATTACTTTTTTATTGAAGACCTCTTCAAATAATCCTTTTCTTCTTTCAAGATTCCATAATTCAATATCAGGCTTCACTTTACTGCTGCAGTGTAATTGAATTTCGACAGAATCTCTTTTTATTGTTATGTCAAGACCCGATACTAATTTCCGGTGAGTTCTATCAAATGAGTCAGCGATACGAAGTATTGCGGCTAATTTTTTAACTATCATCTGAGTTTCAGATGGCAGTGCTTTAAATTCCTGGTGACCTGATTTGGGATGGCTTTTCCTATGGTACCTTGCAGTATGAGCTATAATATTAACTTCATTTTCATTAAATCCGAGCAGTTCGCTATTCCTAATAATATAAAAGCTGTGGCGGTGATGGTTTGAGTGGGAAATATGGTAACCTACATCATGAAGAATAGCTGCTGCTTCAAGATATTCCCTGCATTCATCATCCAGCTTATGCAGCTCTTTTGTTTGATCGAATAATTGAAGTGAAAGTTTCGCTACATTTTTACCGTGCGAAGTATCATTCCGGAATGATCGGGAAAGACTAATAATGCTCCGCTTTCTTATATTTTCAAACCCATGTTTTGACAGATCTTCATGATGTTTTTGTAATGTATCTATAATAATCCCTTCACGTAATGCATATCCGGAAATTGTAATTTTTTTAAGATTAAAAAGCCTGAAGATCATACTAAGAATAATAATGCCGGCAGGAATAATTTCAGCTCTTTTATCATCAATGCCTGGAATTTTTTTCCGCTTTTCCACAGTTTTCCTGTTCAAAACTTCTTCTTCAACTTCTTCTAATTCTTCTTTTGTAAATACAAAGTTATTCAGGATGCCGTTGCTTGAAGAGGTTTTATTTTTTTTAGCGTTTATCATTAAACCGGCGGACATAATTGTACCTGACGAACCTACACACAGCTGAAAATCATTTCTATTTATATTGTTGGCAGTTTGATACAATTCCCCTTCAACCCAGTCTCTGCATTCTTGAATACTGCGTTTTCTTACTTGAAAATCGGGAAAAAATTTTTGAGTTAAACGAACCGCACCGATTTTCATACTTATTGAAAAAATAGTTTCTCCTTTTATGCCCACAAGAAATTCTGTACTTCCTCCGCCGATATCAACAGCTAAAATTTTTTTATCAAACACCGGTACCGCTTTGAGGATACCCAGATAAATAAGTCTGGCTTCTTCGATGCCGCTTATTATTTCAATATTTATTCCGCTTCTGGTAAAAACCTGTTCCATAAAATCATTTCTATTATGTGCTTCTCTAACCGCACTTGTAGCTACAGCACGTATACTTGCATTATGAGAATCAGCAATCCCCTTAAACCTTTTTAAAGCATCAAAAGCTCTTTTAAAAGCTGCAGGTTTTATTATCTTTATATCACCTGCACTTCCTTCCCCAAGGCGGATTACTTCTTTTTCCCTGTCTATTATTTCAAAGTCACCATCTTCTTTAATACGGACAACTATTAAATGAAATGAGTTGGTCCCGATATCAATTGCTGCCAAATTTTGCTGTGAAGGTTCCATATCAGTTCTTTTAGTTTATGAAAATAAAAATATATTTAATCAAAATAATGAATATAATATTATTATTTATTCAATTTTACTATAAGTTAGTAAAATCCGGAAAGGAAAAGATTTAGATGCATTTCATTTCCGCTTATCTTTTTTTATTTTATTAAGGCAAATTAAAAGGGATTATAGGGAATAATTATTAAGCTGCTCTTAAATAATTTCATTTATCGCTTTTTATTCATTTAAACAATTCAGGGGAACATAATTTAGAATGAAGAAGATTTTTATAATTGCTTTTTTCTTACCTGTATTCATGTATTCTCAGGATATGCTGTTCCATAAAGGGATTAACCTGACAAACTGGTTTCAGTCCGAAAGCCCGCAGACAATTCAATTCAATAAATTTACAAAACAAGATATTGAAGAAATTAAATCTCTTGGCGCAGATGTTATAAGGCTTCCTATAAATCTCCATTATATGACCAGCGGTTCTCCGGATTATACTCTTGATCCTCTATTTGTTTATATGCTTGACCAGGTTATTGATTGGGCGGAGGAATTAAAAATTAATCTTATTCTTGATAACCATACTTTTGATGTAGCACAATCAACAAGTATACATATAGATAGTGCGTTAATACCGGTATGGTCTAATATTGCCGAAAGATATAAAAGCAGATCAAAATATATTTATTATGAAATTCTGAATGAACCTCACGGTATTGCAGACAGCACCTGGAATAGAATACAACTTTTAACACTACATGCAATTAGAAAAATTGATACCATACATACTATAATTGTTGGTCCTGCCGGATGGAATAGCTATAATAATCTTTCTGCAATGCCTGTTTACGAGGATACAAATTTAATATATACTTTTCATTTCTATGATCCATTTGTTTTTACTCACCAGGGTGCCGGATGGGCAGATCCTTCAATGGTAACTCTTTCAAACGTCCCGTTTCCCTATAACTCTGCTTTAATGCCGCTCTGCCCTGATACTCTGAAGGGGACGTGGATTGAAGGGAGTTTAAATAATTATAAAAATGAAGGCACAGTAAGCAACGTACAAAGGCTATTGAATATTGCAGATAATTTTCAGAAAAGCAGGCATGTAAAGTTATATTGCGGTGAATTTGGTGTGCTGATGAATAATGCCCCGGACAGTGATAGAACTTATTGGTACAAGACTGTCAGGGAATACCTGGAATCAAAAAATATTGCCTGGACTACCTGGGATTACAAGGCAGGTTTCGGGCTTTTTAAAAAGGAAGCAATGAGCTTTTTGATTATGATCTCAATGTTCCGCTGCTGAATGCTCTCGGGTTTAATATACCCAAACAGGAGAATTATACTTTAAAACCGGATTCCACCGATATCAATATTTATATTGACTATATTGGCGAAAATATACTTGGATCGGGTTCGGCCGAAACTAATTTCTGGTATAAGAATGATCCTCAAAGCGGTGAATTTTCAATATACTGGACAGGAGCTAATCAGTACAATACTATAAGCTTTGTCTTTAAACCGATCAAGGATCTATCCCGTATCGTTTCGGAGGATTATGTAGTGGATTTCTATATGAAAGGTATTGGAAAAACTCCAATAGATATACGTTTCATTGATACAAAAGAAAATGAATCAGATCATCCCTGGCGGGTTCGTTATACACTAGATTCAAACAGCTTTGTATATAACGGAAGCTGGCAGCATGTCCGGGTTCCCCTAAAAGATTTTAAAGAACAGGGTTCCTGGGATAATAATACCTGGTATAGTCCCGAAGGAAAATTTGACTGGAAAGCTATAGAGCGATTTGAAATTGATTCCGAATACGGGAATATGGGAACAGCAGAATTATGGTTTGATAATATCAGAATTATTAATCCAAATCAGCCTCTTGCGGTTAAAAATTATACCGATAAAAATATCTCATTTCAATTGCTGCAGAATTATCCCAATCCTTTTAATCCTTCCACTAAAATTAGATATAATATAGCAGGCAAAAGTCATGTAACTTTGAAGATATATGATATTCTCGGGAAGGAAGTTGCAGTACTAGTTTCCGGCGAAAAGGATCCTGGTTCATACGAAGTGAAGTTCAATGCATCAAGTTTTCCTTCCGGGGTTTATTTTTACCGGCTTAATTCTGAGTCTGTAGATGGATCGAAAGGAAACTTCCGGGCCATAAAAAAATTAATTCTTATTAAATAAAATATCTGCTTCTTTAATTATCTTTAGCTTATATGATTCGACAAGATTATATAATGAGAATGATAGAGCAGCTGGCAAAAGTCTTATCTAAAATTCTATTTAATAAACAAAACGGAAATTACCAGGAATCATTTAATAATATCGATACGGCTTGTAAAAATATTTTAGGTCTTGATTACAACATGATTAATTCCTTATCAGGAAAAGATATTATTTCATTATTGGATTTTTCAAAAGACAGTTCTACCTTCAGCATTAAGTGTATTGTTATTGCCAAATTATTAAAAGAAAACGGAGAGTTAAAAGATTTAATTAAGGGAAAAGAAACAGAATCAAGATATGATTATCAGAAAGCATTAAGATTATACCTTGAAGGTATACTAAGAAATAACAATGAAGAATTTTCATTCAGCGATTATTATCCTGACATTAAAGAACTGGCAAAAAAATTAGGGAATTCAATACCTGCAGATACCAGACTCCTATTATCTAAATTTAATGAGCAATTTGGGGAATCAGGCAGAACCTTTTAGATGTCGAAAGGTATTTTTGTACGGTCATGATTTTGGACTTTGATGATATAAAAAAAATTATTATTCTAGATCGGGTTGACTTTAAAAGTAAAGAGTTATTGCGAATTTTAGTACTTATTTACTTATTCTGCTGGTTACTTATTGCACCATTAAACGGCAATTAAATAAACGGGAAAGGGGTTATTATGAAGAAATATTATTTGATAGTAATATTTTTGTTATTGTTAAATAAATCATTCTTTTGCCAGGGAGAAGCTGCTGTTCCTTTTTTAGAATTACAGCAATCTCTTCTTTTACAGGGTGCGGGACAAATAGGTGTTTCAATTCCAATGAGTGAACCTCTTGGATTCTATTTCAACCCTGCACAACTAGGATATTTCTCAAGGGTAAATAATTTTTCACTCCTTACGCTACCTCAAAAAACCAGCTGGCTGGGAGATGCTTCTAATCTTTCATTCCAGACTTTTGGAATTACAGCCGGATATAATTTTAAAAGAAAAATGATCTACCTTTATCAATTGGTGCCGGATATATTCATAATATAGTTAAATATGGACCATTTGATAGTTATGATTCTTTTGATTGTATCAGTTTTGGCGCCGGTTATGAATATTATCTTCTTTTTAACATAGGCTTTATCAATTAAACCTTTTGACTCTCAACTTTCTCCACCCAACACTGGGTTTAAAAAAGTTAGCAGTACCGCTTTTGATTTCGGAGCATTAATAACAGCCCCGGTTTCACAATTATTGTTTAATAATTTTAAATATTATTTGGATAGAGAATCTTACATTAAACCTAAATTTGATTTCTCTTTAGGTTATTCAATATTAAATCTTGGGAAAAAAATTTCATATATTGATGCGGCGCAGGCGGATCCGATTCCAAGAACAGCCAGGCTCGGTTATACTATAAATTTTGGGATTGATCTGCTCACCGGTCAAACTACGTTAAACGCAATTGACTATTCTTTTACCGCTGAAGCAGAGGATATTCTCATCAAAAGAAGTACAATTGCAGGCACTGAATATCAAAGTATGCTGGGAGACATCAAAATTGGTAAAAACCTGGTCGGATTGAAAGGGGACGACAATGTTACCGTGCATCGCGGTCATATCTTTAGGCTGTTTGAAACTGTAATAATTACCTCCGGCCGGCTCAACGGGCATGGTTTTGATAACCGTAAATCAAATGGCTTCGGATTTTCTTCAGAGGGAATTTTCAAATTATTAAGTGGTTCTATAGAAAATAATATTATTGGTTTTGTTGCAAATCATTTAATCCTTGAGTACTACGATACTAATGCTTTTGTAGATTCCGGATTTGAAACAAATTTCCAGGGCATTGCGTTTTATTTCAGGAATTTGAGTTTGTAATTTAAAGATCGATTCTTACCAAATTTATCAATGCGGCATCGTTTTTAGATGCCGTTCTTTTTGCTTAAAAAGTCCCCAATTTAACAGCCAGCCTTTCAGTAGCTCAGCAAGTCCTATTTTGCAGTTTAAATGTAAAATTCCCGGACTAATATTTAGTACATCAAATGTTCAGATTTGAAAACATTAATATTCCATTTTAATAAAATAAAAGGTATACGTATGGTATAGAGTTTGTAATTTGCAATAAAAAAACAGCGGGAGACAAAAATGAAATTATTATTCAAATCTATTATAGTCATTTCTTTTTTTTTAATAGCCGGCTGCGATCCTAATTCTGACTTTGGAATATTATCATCACCGCCTAAATGTCAAATTACTAATATTGAAAAGGATAATGCTTCCCCCGGGAATTTTGCGAAGTTCGTTATTACAGTAGAGAACACAGGTGATGGGGCTACTGCAGAAAGTGTGGGATGTACAATTAAGTTAAAAAAAGGGAATACAATTATTGACAGGGGATATGCATATTTTGGTTCATTAAATCCGGGTGAATCAGCAATTGATGAAGCCTGGTTTACTGAAATACAATATCAAAGTGAATATGATACATATGAAATAATTTTATATTGGTATGATGCAAACGGCGGTTATTATCAAAATTAGCAAGGTAAAGCATTTATTTTAATTATCTAACACTTGTATAAGAAATCTATTTATAGATGACATCTTATAGAAAGATCTCATTTTTCATAACTTTATTTTTTCATACCAATATATTTCAAACGGTAAATATTATTTTCTCTATAACCATCGACTGTCTTATTTCCATCATCGCTTATTAATATAGAACCATCGGGGGCCTGGATTACATCTACAGGCCTGCCCAATACTTTTTGATCATTGGTTAAAAACTTTACATAGGATAATTCCCCATACGGTCTACCATCTTCGAATAAAACTCTTGTTACTTGGTAGCCTGCTTTGACCGACCTGTTCCATGACCCGTGATAAGCTACAAAGGCATCTCCTTTTGTATTTGGAAATAGATCCCCTGTATAAAACATCATGCCGCATGGAGCCCAATGAGCTCCGCCGCACCATTCAGGCACAATTGTCTTCGCAGCTAATTCTATAATATCTGTTTTTTTCATATACTCATACCTGGGAACTCGGTTTCCAACAATAAAAGGATGACCGTAAAATCCTCCTTCAATATATTTATTCATTTCAGCCGGAGGATTATAATCTGTAATCGGCTGATTTCCTTCAGTATCACCGACTTCTCTTCCGAACCAGTCGCTGCCATGATCCATTCCCCAAATCTCATCTGTGCCGGGTCGAACAACCAGCTTTTCGGTATTT
The DNA here is from genome assembly GCA_963782475.1 of uncultured Bacteroidota bacterium. GTDB lineage: Bacteria > Bacteroidota > Ignavibacteria > Ignavibacteriales > Ignavibacteriaceae > CAVQBP01. The sequence continues at coordinate 42,317 of CAWAJW010000014.1, read as the reverse complement.
CTTATACCTGAGCACCAGAGCTTTTTATCTTTTCCGTCCAGATTGTAAGTCCAGATCTTTTCCCTGTCTGTATTTGTTGCATCAGTTATATTGCCCGGATCTCCCAGTGCCGTATATAATCTTCCTTTATGAATTAAAACGGGGCGGAAATGGTGTGCACCACCTGAAGGAAGACTGTCAACAGGGATTATTGTAACTCTTTCATCTGCTGTTCCATCATTATTTTTATCTTTTAATTTGTAGATAGCACCGCTTTCAGTGTACCATAAATATCCATCATGCCAAAATACTCCGGAAACAGAGTTTTCTGAAGTATAAAAATGAGTAAGAGTTTCATAATATCCATCGTTATCTTTATCTTTTGCAGCTATGATTACCTTATCCGGCATAGTGGTATAATAAAGTGTTCCATCAGGACCTAAAGCCATGTGGCGTGGTCTTAAATCGGAACTGACGGCTACGGATAATTCATACCCGGGCCGAACCCATATTTCAGGATTTACCTTAGGTGCTTTACTTTGTCCGCTGACCAGGGAAGCAGTTAAACTAATTAATATCAATATGAAAAAACAATTCCGGAATAAAGGTCTATTCATCTTTTTATCCTTTTAAAAAGATTAGAATTAAAGATAATCCTTATTAATTAAGATGCAGGTTTTGCCCGGAAAGATATAGATTCGGCGATTATTTATATGTTAAATAGATCAATTCTTAAATTTTATTATAAGAACCTAATTTATCATGAGCAGCGATTAAACGAATTCCAAAACACTAGTAACATAATCATGCATTCAAACAAATTTCCATAACTGTTCAGCATCAATCATTCTAAAATTATAATCGGGATCATATATTTTATTTCAATTATTTTTTTTCATTAATAGACCTCTCATTTTTAGCCACTTTTCACACGCTTCAGGCCATGATGATTCAGTATCATTTGTTCTTCCAAGCCCATAGCCATGACCGCCTTTTTCATACAAATGTAATTCGCATGGAATTTTATGCTCTTCGAGGGCAAGTGCATAATCAATACTATTCCGGACAGGAACAACATCGTCATCCATGGATTGCACCAAAAATGCCGGAGGTGTGGAATCATTAACCTGTAATTCATTTGAATATAGTTTGACCAAATCCGGGCTGGGATTATTTCCAAGTAAATTAATTCGTGAACCCATATGTGTAATAGCTGTATCCATTGAAATGACAGGGTAAATAAGAATGGAAAAATCTGGTCGGGCGCTGGTTGCGTCTGCCTGTTCATAAACCTTTTCATTATAGTGTGTCGATAAAGTGGAAGCCAAGTGTCCCCCTGCAGAAAAACCCATTATACCGATTTTATGCGGGTCAATATTCCAGTCCTTTGCATGTTGTCTTACTATACGAATTGCTTTCTGTGCATCCTGCAAAGGTCCGATAGTTTTATTAACCATTATTGCTGTATCGGGTAAACGGTATTTTAATACAAAAGCTGTTATCCCAAGACTGTTTAACCAAGCAGCGATTTGTGAGCCTTCATGTTTTATTGCCAATACGCTGTATCCTCCGCCCGGACAAATAATAATTGCCGTACCGCTCGATTTTTCAGCCGGAGCAGGATAAAAATCCATAGTAGGATTTGAAATATTCTTTTCGAATGTCCAGCCTTGACTTGAATCAATTTCAGCTTTATAAGAAGGATTATTTATAGAGCCAGGAATTCCTTCAGGCCAAAGCTCTATTACTTTTTGTTGTGCTAATGATGTGCAAAAAGACAATATTATTACGATAAAAATTATTTTTAATTTAAGCATAATTATTTTAATATTTATTTTTGATAATCTATTTTTTTAAATATCGCGCAATAACTTCAGCCATTATTCCAGCACCCTTTTCATCTGGATGAATTCCGTCAAAGAAGTTCTTACCTTGTCCGCTCATTTGACTGTGAAGATCTATTACCGGCAGACTGTTCGCCTTAGCTAATTTTTCTATGATGGGGATTACTCCAGTGGTCATTATTGAATCGTTAATAGTCCATTTTGATTTAAATACCGGGACAGGCAAGCAAACATAAATCTTAGGCTTGCTTGAGATTGTTTTAAATGTATCAATTAAAGCCTGGTAATCTTCGGCAAAACCGGCTGAATCCCAGTTCTGAGTTTTAGTATCGTTAGTGCCGAGCTGAATAATAATTATATTAGGGCTATAAACAAATAGATCATAAAACTCTTTGCAGCTCCAATAGGGAAAATCACCCTTTTTCTGCAAAGTTGTGGCACTTCGCCCTAAATTTAATACTGAATAGCTGTTTCCCAAAAGGCTGTCGAGAACTACCGGGTAAGCAGTTTTGCTTTGCCAAGCTAATCCGTATCCTTCTGTAATACTATCGCCCACACAAGCTACTTTTATTTTGTCTGAGCAGGAAGCGAATAGTAATAGGATAAATGATAAATAAATAATTCGATATTGTTTCATAATTTTTCTTATAGAAGATTTAATTTGTTTTATTAAATTTTTTATTCATAATTTTATTGACTCAATCCCTAGATTCAAGATGAATGTTTAATTTTTTGTCCATGAATAACTTTGTTAGAGAACAATTTTATATCATTCCAAACATTCTAAGCTTTATAAATTTAGAACAAGTATAATTTTTTATCACAAGCACTTCTTTCTGCATTACAATTTTTATTCTTGGTCAATGCATAATTAATATTCTATAGCTATTTATCAAACTTAATCTCCAGCCAGCACTTAATTTGGTAAATTATTTCTGGCGACATTATCCATAGAACCCATTTGGTGATTATATGGCATTACATAAAACTCATAGTTATAAGATTGTGAAGATGGTAAACGGTACTGGGGCAATGGTCTTGCATTTGGACTCCATGTATCTATGCCGCCAACCCCCATCTGCTTATAATCAAAATTTACTGTTATATAATCACGATGCGGCAGATCATTTATATGCTTTGCCTTTTCTAAGTCCTGCAGCGAATATGGCCAGGCACTTACACTTAATGTAGGAACACCAACAGCCAGCAATCCATCACCGTTTTTATTTGTGAAGGCAACCCAGCGTACATCGCATCTGTTTCCGTTTTCCTGAGGCTTTACATAATCGGTCCATAGACTATCTACTAATCCGCTGTAGCTCCCGATAATAGCGCCGCTCTGTTTATCCTGATAATTAGACCACGGTCCTCTGCCGTACCAGCTCATTTCAGCATATTCCTTCGGGAGTTGCAGTTCTGTTCCTATTTTAGGAATATCGGGAGGTACATCTCCTATTGGATTTAACTGCTGAGTTATTTTTAATGTGCCGTTTCCATATATTGTATATATTGCTCCCCACGTTGATTTTCCAACTGGCACAGTACCATTGACAGCAATTATAGCTGAATTTTGTTCCGGCTGTGATACATTTACATTAGCAACAGTTCGATTTGGTCCAGCCAGTTTCCATGCATCAAGCGCACCTCGAAATCCGGCGATGTCATTATCGGTAGGTGCCCGCCAGTAATTAGGCTGCAATGGGCCGCTTATTAAATCGCTGCCTTTCCAGTTATAGCTCATCAGTGAACCGTCTTTTTTGCTGATATTGATTTTAAATCCTTCACCGCTTACGGCAATAACATCTCCCGATTGATCTACTTTTACAGAATTTTTTGCATTCAAATCTTTCCCCTTAATTGGCGGACGGTACAGCCCATGGCATTTTGAATTGATCCCAGGCCACTGTAAATCCTTTATCAGCCCAGAAGTTTCCTTTCTTCTGATGAACACTCATGTTCAACCAATACTCATTTCCCGGTATAAGTTCAGGTTGATGGATTGGCAAGGTTATGTGAGCCCAACTCTGAGGCGGAGTATTAAGAGTATCAATTACTCCCGATTGAATCATTTTTCCATCTTGTGTTAATTCCCATCTGATCTCATAATCATTTAAGCGAGAGTGATAGTAGCCGTTTCGCACTATCAACGTACCTTTTATTAAATCCATCGGGTAAAAAGTTACATATTGGTAAGCATGTTTTACTTCATAATAAGCAGGTTGCGGTATACGGTCAGGTAAAATAAATCCATTAATATTAAAATTAGCATCATTAGGTTCATCTCCATAATCACCTCCATAAGCCCAGAACATTTTACCCTGAGCATCTTTTTTATAAAGACCTTGATCCACCCAATCCCATATACATCCGCCGATAAGATTTTTATGCTTGTTTATTATATCCCAGTATACTTCCATATTTCCAGTAGAATTTCCCATTGAATGGGCATATTCACACATGAAAATAGGTTTACTTATATCCGGATCTGCCGCCATATTTTCAAGCTGATCCGGAGTTAGATACATGTGACTCACCATATCCGCAATGCTATTCATTTGTTCATAATGTATCGGACGGGAGGGATCAACAGCACGTGCATAAGAAGCCATGATTTCAAAATTTTCTCCATATCCTGCTTCATTGCCGAGTGACCATATAATTACAGATGGGTGATTTTTATCCCTTGCAATCATTCTTTTTATCCTTTCGACACAAGCGTCTGTCCAGAGAGGATCACTGCCAGGTAATAATTCTCTTTCATACATACCGTGTGCTTCCAGATTGGTTTCATCAATTACATACATTCCATATTTATCAAATAAGAAATAATACCTTGGATCATGCGGATAATGTGAAAACCTAACGGTATTAATATTGTCTTGTTTCATTAATTTCAGGTCTTTCTCAATCCATTTATAATCAAGAGCTCTGCCGTGAAACGGATCATGATCATGAATATTTGTTCCTTTTAATTTTACCGAAACACCATTCACCAGAAGCATACCCTCCTTTATTTCAATTGTACGAAAGCCGGTAGTTGACCTCGCTGCTTCCAATACATTTCCTTTATCATTTTTCAAAACCAGAACTACGGTATAAAGATATGGTGTTTCTGCCGTCCATTTACCAACCTGATCAATTTTAGAGTGCAATTCTGCAATACCATCGGTTCCTGCAGGTATATCAGTAATGGTCTGAGAAGAAGCTACAGGTCCATTCCCGATCATCTTTCCGTTTTCATCATAAAGATATGCCTCAACTGTTGCCGGCTGAAAGTTCTCATCGGAGCTGTTACGAACCTTTGCGGTTATATGGAGCAGCCCGTCTTCATAACGGTCGTCAAGCTTAGCACGAATAAAAAAATCTTCCAGGTACTCTTTAGGTGTTGAATACAAATATACGCTTCTGAAAATTCCGCTGAGGCGCCACATATCCTGATCCTCCAGATACGAGCCATCCGACCAGCGAATAACTTCCACAGCTAATTGGTTGTCACCTTTTTTCAGGTATGAGTTAAGGTTGAATTCTGCCGGCGTCATGCTACCCTGGCTGTATCCTACTTTCTTACCATTCACCCAGATATAAAAAGCACTTTTAACGCCGCCGAAATGGATATAGATATTGCGTCCATCCCAGTTATCAGGAACAGTGAATGTAGTACGGTAAGAGCCAACCGGATCATAATCTTGCGGGATCAATGGCGGATGAGCAGGATAATCAGGGTGAAAAGGATATTTAATGTTTAGATAAATTGCTTTACCGAATCCTTCGGTCTGCCAGCTTGCCGGAACGCGGATATTTTTCCATGTACTTATATCAAAATCTGTTTTATAAAAATCTTTCGGCCGTTCTGACGGATTTTTTGACCATTTAAATTTCCACTGTCCATCAAGGGATTTATAATATGGAGTATGGAATTCCCAGCCACTGTCTGCCAAAGCACTCTGAAGATCAGGGTAGTGCATAAAACTCAAATGAGCAGGCTCTTTATTTATTCCTATAACCCGTGGGTTTTCCCAGTCTGGTAAATCACCCGGGCTATTTTGTGCAACTGAGTTAAGCGGGAAAAAGAAAAATAGTGAAAAAACGATAATAAATAATTTTCTCATTTTAATCCTTCTCATTATTATTTTGAGTTTGAACTTCTAAGTTTTTTAAAGGGAGCTTATATATATCTGCAGCCTGCAAACGTTACCAATTTTTTATGGTTTATTATGTAAAGATAGACTATATTTTCAAAGAAATAAATAGCAAATCAATTATTATCTTGGAATTATTAGTTGACGGATGGTTTTTTCAAGGCAACATATCTTATCTAATTTAAAGCAAAACAATAAGATGATTTAATCGATTTTAATAATTCATAAATATTGTGTAAGCAAAAAACAAAATTTAATGTGGTTGTTTGTAATATAGAAAGGACAAAATAGGAATTTTTAATGATATCGGCCATCCGCTGTTCATAAAATCTTTACAATTGTAAAACAAACTCAAGGGCAGTTATGCAGATAAAGCTACAACATTAAAATCTAGCTCCAGTATTTTTAATAATCGCGTCCTATCAAATATATTTAAAAATTAAATTTTAACCTCCCATCCCGGCTCATATTCCCGCTGCCAATATTTCATGGCTTCTTCATCATTCAAAATATGTGCATTTTCTTTATTTAAATGGAGAGTACGGTTTAATTTCCAGGCTATGTTGGAAAGCAGCAATATGGTTACACTTATATTCCCTTCATCAATAGGTGAATGTAATTTTTCACCGTTTCTTATTCCATTAATGAAATTTTGAAAGTGTGCATCTGTCATATCATCCATGCTTAAAAGGTCTTGTGTAGAATTCTTTCTGTCCGATTTTTTAAATATTTCTATCTTTTTATCATTTAGGTCATAAACTTCATAACCATCCCTATCAATAATTACAGCGCCTTCAGTTCCATGGATTGCTGCTCCTCGTTCTCTGCCGTATGTCGTTTTACCATTACAGCTTAATCCTTCCCATGTAATCATTTTATCATCATATTCATAGCTAGTAACTAAAGTATCATAAAATTCCCAATCATCTTTAAAATGATATCTTCCTCCTGAAGCGCTTACCGAATTAGGATAGTCGACATTAAGAGCCCAGCGGCAAAGATCAACTTCATGAGTCCCGTTATTTAATGTTTCCCCGGTTCCCCAATTCCAGAACCAGTGCCAGTTATATGGGTGAATATTATCTTTATATTTTTTCCGTGGAGCCGGTCCCTGCCATAGCTCCCAATCGAGATATCCCGGGAACAGGGATTTCTTTTCCAATTCCAATAGATTTTCTTGTATTGCAATACCAGGCTTTCGCAAAATAAGGTCTTCCGATTAATCCCTCTTTTATCCTCTTCATTATTTTAATACTATAATCCGAGGACCTCTGTTGATCTCCCATTTGAACAAGCTTGTTATATTTTTTTTGTGCCATAACCAGCAGTTCTCCCTCATGCGGATTATGGCTGCAAGGCTTTTCAACATAAATATGTTTTCCTGCCTGGAGACCCATAATAGCCATAGGAGTATGCCAGTGATCAGGTGTAGCGATTGTTATTGCGTCCACATCTTTTAATTCCAGCATTTTTCTAAAATCCTTTTGTAATACAGGATTTTGATGATATTTTTCTTTTGCTTCTTTTCCAAATTTTATAAGCACATTACTGTCAACGTCGCAAATGTAAGCAACTGCACTATTTTTGCATCCATTTATACTTGCCAAATGAGCATAGCCTCTTCCATTCAATCCTATAATTGCAAAATTTATCCGGTCGTTAGCTCCCATAATTCTACTGTAGCTTTTTGCATTTAATCCGACAGCCAAACCTGCTGAGGCCATTGCAACGTTCTTTATAAAATCTCTCCTGGTTTGTTTCATTTAATTCTCCTTTGTTAATTGAATTTGTAACAATGGATTTTTGTTGAGTTAAATTCTTAATTTCTTAAATTACCGATAAGACACCCTTAACATAACCGACTGATTCGGCAACCCCCGGCAAAGGATCCTCTTTATCTTTCTCATACTCAAATGCAGCTGTACCAGTATAATTATGTCTTTTTATTGTTCTCAAAAATTCAGGAATATTAATTACGCCGCGCCCAATTTCAACAGTGTCTCCATCAGCTGCAGCTTTATCTACATCTTTCATATGAATATCAAAAATTCTATCGGAGTAATTTTCGAATGCTTCTGAAGGATTAATTCCAAGCCGCATTGTATGACCGATATCCAAACACATCCCGACTCGTTTATCCATATTTTTTATTTTTTCATATACACTTTCAGGGCTTGGAAATCTTTTATCACCCGGACCATGATTATGAATAGCAAGCTTAATATTATATTCCTTTACTTTTTCTTCTGCGGCAGATAGAAATTCAGGATCCGGCACCCCGATTATTATTTTTATCCCGGCATCTTTAGCATATTCAAACGCCCTGTTAACTTCAATTTTGCTTGTCATGTAAATAACACCTGCGCCATATAATTCCAATCCTGCATCCTTAATTTCATTAGCTGCTTTTTGAATTTCCTCTTTGGTGCTGCTCAACGGCAAATGCATATCTTTCAATGATAATCTTTTTAAATCCAGGCGTTTTGTCATTTGAATAACCTGTTCCAAAGAAAAATTCCTAAAAGTATATGAAGTTAAGCCAAGATTTAAATTTTCATCGGAGAGAAACTTCTTATCTAAAATCTTTTTTGTAACCGGATTAGCAAGTCCCAAAGATGCAGCAGCTAATCCTAAACCCGTAATTTTAAAAAAATTTCTTCTTGACTGATTTGCTCCCATTTCGAATTCCTTTATAAAAAATTAAAAATAATTTTATAAGGCTTTTATTTTGATATTCTTAAACGATACTTCATTCCCATGATCCTGCAGCAAAATATAACCGGTTTTTGCCTCCCCGAAATTGGGCCAATCTTTATATTTACTGTAGGCAACCAATGCTCTCCACATCTGGTTTCCTCTTTCATATTCGAGCACCTTTTCACCGTTTAGCCAGTGTTCTACATGATTTCCTTCGACAACAATTTTTGCAGTATTCCACTTTCCCACTCCATTGAATTTTTTATTTTCCGCTGGAATTAAATCATAAAGAGAAGCTAAAGTCCGGTTACCTTTTACACCTAACTTTGCATCAGGATGTCTTTCATCGTCGAGTATTTGATATTCACAACCAATAGCAGAACCAGGACCTTTATTTAATTCCGGATCAACAAAATATTTTATGCCGCTGTTTGCACCGGCGGTAATTTTGAAATCAACTTTTAATATAAAATTTTTATAAGTATCAACAGTAATTATATCACCGCCATTAGCAGATTCGGCTCCGTTTGAAGCAAGAACCGTTAAAACCCCGTTCTTAATTACCCAGCCTTTTGTTGGGAAATGGTCGAGCTTTGCTCCCCGCCAGCCTTCAGGAGTTTTTCCGTCAAACAGTAATTTCCAGCCTTCCTTCTTTTCTTTTTCAGTTAGTGTATTATCCTGCTGCCCCTGCATATTTATATTGCTGTTCAATAATTTTGAGTTGGAAATAGCTCTTTTCTCCTTGTTTTGACTAAAGCTGCAGATGACAAAAAATAATATCACTAATAAGACAAAGCCTGATAGTTCTAAATTTTTAAAATTTCTTTTCATACTATAAATCCTTTCATAATTCATAAACTAAAAACAGGTTTTATTTTGAATATTATTGCAAGTTAAGAATTTTCAATTTAATTTGAAGCATTATCAAAAAGCGGGAAGAACCGTTCTGTTAATTAAAATGCCGATATTAATTATCAGACTGTAATTTATGCAATGCGTATTTAATTTCATAACAGGAAAGAATATTAAAGTATTTTATAATAAAAAGGGAAGGGTCAAGTATCAGTAATAGCAATTCAAATAATTTTGATACTTTTTAAGCAGAAATATTTTTATGAACTTAAAGCAGATGTCAGTAGCAGGTTTTCTCATTGCCGTTTTAGCGCTCATGATTCTTATACTGCGTAAATCAATTATTGCTGAGGGGTTATTCGCAATTCTAATTCAAATTTTAGCTGTAACGCTAATGATTTGGGCTCGTGTTAAATTCGGGTTTAGAAGTTTTCACGCAGCTGCAAATCCTACTGATGGAGGTCTTATAACAACTGGTCCATACCGTTATCTCCGGCATCCGATTTATGCTGCTTTGATTTATTTTCTTTGGGCAGGCATATTCTCTCATATTTCCTTTTTTAATATATTGCTCGGACTGATTGCAACAGCAGGATTGCTAATTCGTATCTTTGCAGAAGAGCGGCTGGTCACTGAAAAATACCCTGAATATTCCGGTTATGCCTTGCGTACCAAAAGAATAATTCCATTCATATTCTAAATATTAAAATGAATATTAAACTTGCATGTATAAGGAAACCAGCCCCAATCTGAATCTAATGAAGAATAATGTTAAATTAGAAATAGAAAATTTGATTTTAGAAACTTGACTGAATAAATTGCTATAAATAAAAATAATTCATATTAATTATATTGAGGCAAAAAAAATGGCATCAGATTTTATCGCGCATGTAGAAATTCCATCTACAAATATTGAAAAAACCGGAGATTTCTTTAATAAATTGTTTGATTGGAATTTTAAACCATTTGGAAACGGCTATCTTCTCTTTAATACACATAAAAGTTTTACTATTGGTATTAGAAAAGTTGAAAAAGTTTTCCAAGGTGATGCTACAATCTTTCATGTCCGTGTTGACGATATAAATAAATACACTGAAAAGGCTGCACAATTAGGAGGAGAGATTTTTAGAGGCAGGACAACCATCCCGGCAATGGGTTACTACGCGTTGATTAAAGACATTGACGGAAACACAATCGGATTATATCAAACCAACTGACTTTAATTAAAGCCGGAAGATTAAATTTCCGGCTTATAAATAGAATCAAAATCTTATTTAATTTTCTTCATAAGTTTAGCAAAGTCCTCCGGAGTTCCCGGATCGGTAACTTTATTATTAATTGGTTTTAGCGATTGCAGGTAAGCAAAAATATCCTTAAGATCTTGCTCTTTTAATTGAGCAAAGCTTTCCCACGGCATAGGTGGTAAAATAGGGCGACCTTCTCCCAGATGTTTCCCGGTTCTTAAGGCTTTGATAAATCTCGCTTCGGTCCAATTACCTAATCCTGTTTCTTTATCAGGAGTTAAGTTAGCCGTATAAGAAATACCCCATGGACCCAGCCAAGCTGTAAGATCTCCTCTACTTACAACCCATTGTCCTTGCGCTACAATTTGGGGATTAAAATCCGTCGCACTTATTGGTCCGGGAGAACCGGACAACAATCTTGTAGTATCTGGAACAGGACCATTTGGCGTCATTACTTTTGGAGAATGACAATCATTACATCCGCCAAGGTTAACCAGGTATTTTCCTCTTTCAATACTGGTTTCTTGATTCATTGTTTTCTCTTCTTGCGGCTTGGTACAATTAAGCTGAGAAAAAATGATGGTAACAAAAAGGACAAAGAAAGAAATGCCTAAAATGTTTTTAAACATGTACCCTCCAGGTAGTTAATGTTAATTAAAAGAAATGAACAGTTCGGGAAAACTGAATTAGAATTTTCATCACAGGAAATTAGTTTAATTTCCTTGATTGAATTTACTGGTATGAAACTAAACAGGAGCCGGTTTAAAGTCAATAACCATATTAAGAAGAAAAGACTATTTTTTTCTTTTTTTATGTTTTTTCATAATACAAAACTTTTGAATCGCCGGGTAAGCCGCTAAATATCCCAATTCGCCGGCTTTATTTAAATCTTTACAGGCTTCCTTTCCTTTGTTCCATAATACATAGCACATACCTCTTTTATAATAACCTTTACCATTCTGAGGATTTCTTTGTATAATTAAAGAATAATCTTCAGCGGCTCCCTTATAATTTTTCATGTTTAATTTTACATCGCCTCTGCTGTAATAGGCAATATCATAAGTAGAATCAAGTTTAATAGCAGTAGAAAAGTCTTCAATTGCACCACTATAATCTTCAATTTTATTTTTAATATCTCCTCTAATAAAATATTCATCAGGGGAGGTAGGATTTAATTCTATTGCCTTATTAAAATCAAGGATTGCTTCTTTATAATCGCCTAAAAGCGCCTTATCACTTCCCCTGTTCAAATATGCCCGGTCGTCATTTGCCCTTAAAGCAATAGCCTTGTCAAAATCTTCAATCGCTCCTTGATGATCATTTAATTTTCCTTTTATATTTCCTCTGTTTACATAAAGCTTGGAATTAAGTGAATCAATTATAATTGCCCGGTTATAATCCTCGAGTGCTTTTTTCATGTTATTTAAAGAACTGTTCAAATAACCTCTATTAAATAAAGCTGTAGAATTATTAGGATTTATTTCTAATACTTTATCAAAATCAGTAATGGCTTTCCGGTTGTTCCCTAAAGCCATGTATGCAATACCTCTGTTTAGATAAGCTCCTTCAAAATCCGGATTAATTTTAACTGCTTTTGTATAATCTTCTACAGCAGTATTATACATTCCTAACTTATTTTCAGTATTTCCAAGTGAAAAAAGAATTTGGGCATTGTCCGGATCTGTTTGTAAAGCTTTATTAAATTCAATAAGTGCATTCTCCATATCTCCCGCTTCATAATTTTTTAAGCCGTTTTGATAATATATATTATCTGCTGCGGAACACCCGGTTAAAAAGACTAATGTCGATGTAAAAATTAAAAAGAGGTATATATTAATTATCCTTTTAATAGAATTCATGGCAAATAATATGAAAGTATCCTAAAAAATATTATGAAATTAATTCTAATAAATATTTGTTACTATTAAAATATTTTAAGTATAAGTTTAAAAGAAGGTAAATTTCGAGAATTGAACCCGGCATTATATTCTTTTTTTAATTTTTCTCCATATACCGCTGCCCAAAAAATTATTTGCATTAGCAAGAATGGTTTTAATTAATGCAAGTATATCTTTATCTCCCGCCCAGCTTTTAGTAACTATTTTGGGGTCAACATTATTTATAATATCATTTAATACATAAGCAGACAAGGCGATATCATCCAGAAAGCCAATTGGGCCCAATAGCGCTTCTGGCAGTAAATCTATTGGAGAAATAAAATAAGCAATCGCGGCAAAAAGTTTGATCCTTTTTGATTCCGGGATTTCTTTATTGATAGATAATTTTGTTAAAAGATGAAACAAATCCGGGGCTAATAAAATATACTCACTCCATTGTTTATTTTTTCCCGTATCAGTTTCTATCCAATCATTTATTTTTTTTCTAATTTTTTTATAAAAATCCTTTTCTTCAGAATTCATTATTTTCTTTTTGGTTAATAGTGAACAACATTATTAGGTTTTAATTCTGTTTATTAAAGATAAAAAAATTTCCCCTATAATTTATTGATATTCCTATTACGACTTCTTTGTTTCATAATGGCATAATTTATGATAAGTTTTAATTTATTCGATTCATTTTAATTATTTTAATTTCCGGGGAGCGAAAAATGGAAGAAATAAAAAATCAAATCCGTCAAATAATTGAGAAGGAATATAAAGGTGCCCTTGAAAAAGGATTACTTGATTCTTCTGCAATTACAAATCAAATCTGGACATTACTGGAAAAAAAAGAAGAAGAAATCTTTATCGATCAACCGGAACCAGTGTACGGCTGTTATGAAAATTTTGATGAATACTGATAAAGATAGAAAAAACATTAATTCGAAAATTCTGCTTTCGTTATTTTAATCATTTCTTAAATCCCCCGGCGCCTTTTTGTATTCATTGTTACCAAAATAGTTTTAACTTATTTTTATTTTTGATTTTTAATTTAACATTATTAATTGATCAAAGTATTTAAATGAAAATAGTAGATCATATTTTAAAATCAGGTCCCGTAAAATGGATATTATTATATATTGCCTTAATTTCGGCAATATCATTTTTTTTAGCTTCCTTTAGACCTGCAAGTATTACTGACAATTTAAATAGCAGACCCGATTCATCCTCACATTCGAATAAAACAGGCAATATTAAAAATTCATCATTGCTAGCAGGTAAAAGACATAAAGAGAAAAATTCACCCGGTAAAAATAAATTAATTGGAGATACTGTAGAAACTCCTGTTAACTTCATAAAAAAGTATATGGATAAATACCAAGCTATTAATTTTAATGAATGCCATTATCCTTACACAATTGATTACCAGGAAAATTTAAAGAATAAAAATGCAATCTTTTATGTTGTTGTAAATGATATATTTGAGGAAAATGGGAAGCTCTATATGAAAGCTTATAAATCATATTTAGGACTAAATGTATATTTGAAAATAGAATGCAATAAATTATTGACCAAAAAATTAAAAGATACACAATATTATACGTATGTAATTGCCAAAATAAATAAAGTAAATAGTATTTACTTTACTACAAAGGGAACCTTCTCTCCTAATAGGAATAGTGATGGTACTGATGTGGATATTAATCTTGCTTCAAATAATATAAATTTAATGATAACGGGTAAATGTCTGGATATGTTTGAGAAATAGTGTAATATCATCAGTCTGCCTTTATTATAAATTGATATGCAACAATATTACTCTATAAAAGGGAACATATTCCTATACAGCTCTCGTCTAACTTTCAGATGAAACAAATAGCTTATAAAGGGGGTTAAAAAACCATTAAAAAGGAAATTAATCCTTTTATTTAATTTGTTTTATTTCAATTAAAAATTTTTATTAAAATTAGATGGTAAAAAAATCAAAAATGCTATGAAATTAAAACTTTTACAATTTTTAAGCGATAGAAAATTTTTCAGTTTAATAACCATATTTGTATTTCTATTTTTAACATTTTCTGCTGCAGCCCCTTCATTATTATTAGGGAGTGATTTACAAAAAAATAATACTGATAAAAAAGATTCTTCAATCGAATTATCTTCTTTTAAACTGGAGCAGAATTATCCTAATCCTTTTAATCCTACAACTCAAATTACATATTCAATTCCGGTTGAAAGCCATGTAAAATTAATTGTATACAATGTAATTGGTAGTGAAGTTGCAACTTTGGTTGATGAAGTAAAGCCGGCAGGTGAATATTCTGTAAAATTTGACGCCTCAGCTTTATCGAGCGGTATTTATATTTACCGGCTTCAAACTAATTATTCTGTCGTTACAAAAAAGATGACTTTTATTAAATAGTGATTTCTGCCCCTATTTAGATCTACACAGAATTCAAGGAATTCTACCTCTAGACAGGCTAACGCAGCTAAATAACTACAAAACCATCATTTATAATTCTTTCCTTAAATTTCTCAAAAAAACACATTTGCGTGGTATTATTTTTGAAATTTTTAGAAAGCGACAGTTTAATATTTCTCTCGAGCCTTTAAAAATTTTTGATTAAAGATATTAAAAATCGGAAAATTAAAACAGAATAAACAATATTAGCATTAAGCAACTATTAAAGGAAAAATGGAATAAATGGAATATTTGGTAATAATTGCCTGTATAATTTTCCTTATTGTACTTTTAAAATCAATTGTGGATGATAGAAAAAGCAACATCTATAAAAGAAATAGTTTTTAATGCCGGTTAAAATTGGATTCTGAAATCCATATTAAACGAAAGGATCCTCATGAAAAAATTATACTATTTCGCTGAAGAAAAGACACAATTTGTTGAAATAAAAAATTTAAAATCAAAATTCCTCATTTTTTCCCCCGTAATAATAATAATTTTCAGTTTACTAATATTTGGAGCTGCTCGATTTTCCGAAACCAGCAGCCAAAAAGAACATGATAATTTAAAGAAGAAAGTCGATGAAATTTTAACTTTGTACAATAATTTAAATACGGAACTGGACAGTATAAACTCAAAAAATAATTCTTTGAGAATGGCAGTGAACCTTTCACCATTATCAAGAGATGAGATGTTGGTCGGAACAGGCGGTGGTTCCTTTGACAATTCAATAGATTTTTTATCCGGTAAATCCGGTTTAAAATTAAATGAAGCCGTTTCTTTTGTTGATGAAGTTTCGAGGAAACTCTCTTTTGAAAAAGCGCAATTCGAAGAAATTACAAATCAATTAAAAGCTAATAGAAAACTTTCTTCCTGCCTGCCTGCAATAAAACCCTGCGGCGGCGATTTATCAGATAGGTTTGGTATGAGAATGCACCCGATACTTCATCGTTTAAGAATGCATGAAGGAATCGATATTGTAACAAACATTGGGACTCCGGTCCATGTAACTGCAAATGGAGTGGTTGAGTTTACAGGGTACAACGGCGGATACGGATTATCTGTGATTGTAAACCATGGTTATGGTTATCGTACTATTTATGCACACTTATCCAAAGTAAAAACTAAAAAAGGAACAATATTACTTAGGGGAGACATAGTTGGATTAACTGGCAATTCAGGATTATCTACCGGTCCGCATCTTCATTATGAGGTAGAACATGAAGGACAAAAGTTGGATCCTGAACATTTCTTCTTTAAAAAATTCAATTATTTTGCGATTTTTGCACAGAATTGATAAAGTTTAACTTCTGCATTCAATTTATTTTTCTTGCTTCAAAACCATTCCCGGTCATAATTTGCTCTATTCGCCATCGATCCTGGGGATTAGGAATATTTTTAGAGTTGTTATAGACTTTACACTTATAAGAGGTTCTTCCCTTATTGATCTTTTGATGGATAATACTTGTCTTATTATAAATTTCATAAAAACCATCTGCTCCTATAAAACACCTTGGCATTAGAACTCCTTTCTGATTTGTTTGCATTGGTAAGACAACTAATATGCCTGCAAAAAATTATGATTTTCGAACTAAACTAAAGAAAAAAGAATTCTAAAATGTTTCAAGGTAGGACAGCCTATTTAAAATGGACAGATTATTATTGATATGTATTTATTAAAAGCCTGAAAACCAGTTAATTATTTTTTTACATTTTCTTCAAAATTTATTAATGCATTTTCAACAGCTGTATGCATCTCGTGAGATGTAAATGGCTTTAAGAGGTAGCCGTATGGTTTTGTAAATGCTGCTCTATCAATTGTTTTTTCATCCGATAGAGCAGTTAAAAATACTATGGGTATATTATAATTTTTAGTTATAATTCCTGCAGCGTCTATACCATCTGTTAAACCTTTTAACATAATATCCATTAAAATTAAATCCGGCAGATTTTTGTCAACTTGTTTTATAACGTCTTCCCCGTTATTAACAACAGCAGAGACCTGGTACCCAAGAGATTCCAATGTTTTTTTAATATTTAAGGCCACAATATTTTCATCTTCCGCTACTAATATTTTTATCATAAGCGACCTCACTATTTATTCAATTATAATTAAAACAGAAATATGACTATAAAATTCTAAATAAAACTAATAATAATAAGATAACTAAATCAAAAAAGGATTAAAAATGATTTTTTCTTGATATGGATGAAGATCACTTTTTGCATTAAATTATCATAATTTAGTGTTAACTCACACACTTTTTTTAGTCTCCTATCCTTATTCTGATTTTAGTATAATGTAAAAGTAATGAAGAGGTGAAAAATGAAAAAGATATTTGTAGTTAATTTATTGGCCATTATTATATTTTCTGCACAAGCATTTGCAGGAAATGTTCGTGATGAATTAAAAAATTATTTCAATGATATTGCTATAAAAGTAAGGAACACGGAAAATGTTCATCAAAAAAGGGAAATCTTAAATAATTCATTTAAAAAAATTCTAACGGCATTGGATGAAGTTGAGCAAACCCCTATGTCTGAAAAAGATATACAAAGTATAAAATCTTTTAAGGAACAGTTAAATAAAAAATATTACGAATTAAACGGTTTAAATGGATTTACCAGGATAAGCGATAAAAATTTAAATAATTTTGCCCAGTATTCGGTACAGGATCTTGAACAATCTGCTGAATATGTTACAATAAGTGTTTTGACTTTAGTCCTGATTATTATTGCGGCAGTACTTTTATTATAAAGTAATTATTAAAATGAAAATGCACAGATGCTGGTTCTTGTTGTTGACTTTTATTTTTATTTCTTGCGGAACAAAAGATATATTTAGAGATGATTTACCTGTTAAGCAAAAAGTTGATTATTCAATAATCTATCTGATAAACGGTGACGGTGATTATTTATATCATGATACTAAGGGGAGCCCGCATTTAGCAGATGAGGATAAATTAGATGAAGCCTTTGCTGTTGCAAAACATTGTAAAAAAGGTGAGGTTTTTATATTTCATCAAAAGGAAAGTTCAGGCTTTCTCTTTTTTCATTCAGATAACGGCGAGTTTTATTATTATAGAAATGGAAACCTGGTTAACAACGGTACTTATGACAGGGCTGATTCGCCCGAATTATTTAAAGCTGAATTAAAGCTTTATAATAAGTTTAAATTTAAAGAAAAAAATAGAAACAGATATTTTCTTTATTTTGGACATCAGATTCCTGAATTAGATGGGAAAGGATATTTTGCATCATATCCGGATAAAGTTTTTAATATCAATGATTTCGCTTCTGCAGTGAAAAGTTTTTCAGGTGATACAAAGTTTAATCTATTAGTTTTATCTACATGCCATAATGGAACCCCCGGAATTATTTTAAAATTATCTCCTTTCGCAGATTTTATTATTGCTTCTCCGGAAGATCTCCATTTATCATATATTGATACAAAGTACCTTGAAAATTTAGATACATTAAAAAGTACAGGTTACGAGTTCTCAAAGAATTTCGCTAAAACTGCATTCAACCAATTAATAAAAAGAACTCAAACTGTAGTCACCGTTGTTTTGTATGATACTAAAAAAACCTTGGAATACTTGGACAGCATAAAAGCAATATATTCATCGGTGCTGAATTCCATTGAACAAAAGGATAATTCTTCAATCGATTATCTGGATTTAAACGCAAAATCCAACTTATTTCCCGGAAATTTTTCAGCAGGAGTCACTACCTTTTATCGTCCGCCAAAATTTGGAATCAACGAAAATAAATCTAAGCATTCCGGCTGGGAAATAATGGAAGGTAAGTAAACCAGTCAGATTGTTTTTATTTTAAGAGATAAAAAAATATTCTTTTGATTCATATAAATCCTAATCCCCAAACCAACAATAATTTTTATTAAATTTGAAGAAATTTAGTTAAGAATTATTTATGGACTTATTTTGATCGAAAAAGTAAAGCGTAATATATTTATTTTATTAATATCTTCTATTATTTTCTATATTATTCTAACGATATACGGAAATTATAAAAGCGTTCTTTTATCTTTCGAGCAATTCAATTTTTTTCTTTTACCCTTATTATTTTCATTATCTTTCTTAACATTCTTAACCAGATTTTATAAATGGAATTACTACCTTCATTTATTAAATATAAAAATTACCACCCGGGAATCTTTCGTAATATTTATGTCCAGTTTAATAATGTTAGCCACTCCCGGGGCATTAGGAGAATTATTCAAGTCATACCTGGTAAAGCAAATTACGGGTGATCAAATAAGCAAAACAGCACCTATAGTATTTTCAGAAAGAATAACGGATTTAATATCAGTAATAATAATAGCTTTAATAGGTGCAGTAATTTATAATTATGGAATTTTAATAATGAGCCTGCTGATTATTTTATTTATTGCCCTGGTTCTCTTTATAAGCAATAAAAATGTTTCCTTAAGGCTTATAAATTTTTTATCCAGGTTGAAATTCCTTCACAAATACTTATCAAAAATTAATATCGCTTATGAAAGCTTTCATTCAATGCTGAAAGGGAAATCTCTTTTTTTCATGGTTTTTACCAGTTTAATATCCTGGTCATTTGAGTGTTTAAGTTTTTATATTATATTAAAGTCTCTAAGCGCGGAAATATCATTAGTCTGGGCATCGTTCGCATATGCATTCGGAACAATCATAGGCTCTTTAACTATGCTGCCAGGAGGTGTTGGAGTTACCGACGGTTCATTTGTTTTTTTGATTGTTCAAAAGGGGTTTTCTAAAAATACAGCCGTAGCTTCGACCTTTATTATAAGAGCAGTAACTTTATGGTTTGCTGTTGCGGTTGGTGCTGCTTTTGTTTTTATTAACAGGAAATGGTTTTCCGGTTTTAATTTCAAGTATAAAGTTTTTGAAGAGTAAAGAGTTTTATCGCAAATTATAAGCTAAGATTATATGAATAGATTATTGTTTCAATTCTATCTTTCTTTCTGGCAAAGAATACCGATCAACATTCAAAATAAAATTTCAGAGCGGCTTAAGTACACATTCAATCCTAATACTCTGTCTCCCAAAATGCCGAGGGCGGCAGTAATTGATCCTATCAACATCTGCAACCTTGATTGTCCCCTTTGTGCGTCCAAAAATCAAAATTATGAAAAAGGGAAAATGTCCATTGATACTTTCCGGATGGTACTTGATAAAATTCCTTCACTCAAAGTGCTGGTTTTATTTAATTGGGGTGAACCGCTTCTGCATCATGAAATCTTTAATATTATTAAAGAATCGGTTTCCCGGAATATTTATACGATTACACATACAAACTTAAGCTTTAAACAAAAACCTGAGTTCTTTGAGCAATTAATTAATTCAGGGCTTCATCAGCTTGTTATTTCGGCGGATGGTGCTACTCAGGAGACATATGAAAAATATAGAGTTAAGGGCCGTTTCGATTGGATAAATAGTAATATTAAAATGATAGTTAGTGCGAAAAAAAGATTGAAGAAAAGAGATCCGAAAGTTGTCTGGAAGTTTATTGTAAATAGATTTAATGAACACGAAATTAATTATGCAAAGACGTTGGCAAAAGAACTAGGCATTGAAATCACTTTCGATAAAATGGGACTAGCCGATGATATACCTGATCTTGTTTTTGAGGGAACTCTTGATGAAAGAAAAAAACAATGGCTTCCCGAAAATAAGAAATATGTCCTTGAATTTTATAAGAATGGTGAAAAGTTCCCGATAAATAATAAACCATGCAACCAGCTGTTTACTTCAACAGTTATTAATCCTGACGGAAAAATTACTCCTTGCTGCTGGGTTACAAGTAAAGAAAATGTTTGGGGAGACTTGACTAAAGAATCGTTTGAAGATATCTGGTATAATGATAAATACAGGTATTCAAGAAGTTTATTTAATAGAATAAATTATGAGGGGGAAACAAACCATACGGTTTGTACGAAATGTGAAATATTTAAAAGAGTTCGATAGCAGATATACTGTAATTAAATTTAGCTTAGAAGATTCCGGTCAACCGTTCATTTTCTTTTAATATTCTTTTTACTTTTAGAGAATCAACAACGGTAAATCCCGATTTAACCTGTTGATTTTTATACTTTATAATAAATATTTCTTTTCTAATTGGTCTTAACAAGTCAAATGAAAACCAGAAGAAGGGGCTGCCGGTTCCCCAAATTCTCCATTTGCCATTCAACAAAGTCGGTTCTTTAACTTCTATATTTTCAATATCATCAAATAAAATTTTTTTTGAAAAAAAAGGGAAATAATAATTTTTAAGTAAAATCGAATCATTTCTAATTTCAATTAAATTATCCTGATATAATATTTTTTGTTTCATTTCTTATTTAGAATCTTTTACAAACCGGAGGAAAATATTCTTCTGGTTCAAAAATAAATATCATTTTAGAAATAAGTTTTATTATTTCTGAAAATATTTGCAATTAAAAATATTAATCGTTTTTATTTCAATCAGTAATTTAGAACATCAAAAAACAACAAAGAAGATTTAAAATCATAATTGAATTTATAATGTTAATACATAGGATTTTTAATCATTCTTACATAAATTTAATTAAATTTTTAATTTTCCTATTTCAAATTAGGAAGGGATAATGGCCTTATTAAAATATTTAACGTTGAGTTTTTTCCTTTTAACCTTTTCAAACTTAGCTTCTGCAATACAAAATAATAGCTTCTCTATTGATACAAGCTATGTCGGAATTTGGCAGGGTATGCTTGAGGTAGGAGGAAATAGTTTAAAGATTGTTTTTCACATTTCAAAAGATGCAGATTCTTTAAGTGGAGCGCTGGATAGTCCCGATCAGGGAGCTTTTGGAATACCTGTTAACTCTATAGAAATTTCCGTGGACAGCATCAGATTAAATGTTCAATCGGTTAATGGATATTACCTGGGCAGGCTTGAAAAAGATAGTTTGAAAATAACAGGAACATGGAACCAAAATGGGCTCACATTTCCTTTAACTTTAGACAAAACAAATAAGATTGAAGAAGTGAAAAGACCGCAGGAACCAAAAAAACCATATCCTTATAAAGAAGAGGAAGTTAAGTTCCAAAATAAAGAAGCAAATATTACCCTTGCAGGAACATTAACATTGCCTGAAACCGGGACCAATTTCCCCGCTGTTGTTCTTATTACCGGCTCAGGACCGCAGGATCGAAATGAGACTTTGATGAATCATAAACCTTTTTTAATATTATCAGATTATTTAACAAGGAAAGGCATTGCTGTTTTACGCTATGATGATAGAGGTTTTGGCGCATCAGGCGGAAACTTCAGCACAGCTACAACTCAAGACTTTGTTAGCGATGCGCTCTCTGCTGTTGATTATCTTGTATCAAGAAAAGAAATAAATCCAAAAGAAATAGGATTAATTGGTCATAGCGAAGGCGGTCTTGTAGCACCTTTAGCTGCTGTAAAATCAGATGAAGTAGATTTTATAGTTTTAATGGCTGGTCCCGGTCTACCAGGTGAAGATATT
Source organism: uncultured Bacteroidota bacterium (assembly GCA_963782475.1). Taxonomy (GTDB): domain Bacteria; phylum Bacteroidota; class Ignavibacteria; order Ignavibacteriales; family Ignavibacteriaceae; genus CAVQBP01. The sequence goes on along the minus strand of CAWAJW010000014.1, from coordinate 19,711 downwards.
CTTAAAATGCAGTCGGAACTTATTCTGAAAGCTAATGGAGCAGATGAGAGTTATATCCAAAGAACTGAAGATCTAAACAGTAAGGTCTATGCTTTAATTAAAACAGAAAATGACAGTATCGGACTTCGGGAAAAGTTAGACAGCTTGTTTGAAAATTATATAAATAACCTTCCGGAAAACGAAAGAGAAAAACTAGGTAAGGAGCCGGAAAAGATTTTTGAATCACAAATCAATTTTATTACCAATCCCTGGTTTAAATATTTCTTAACTTATGATCCCAGACCAACTTTAAGAAAAGTTAAAGTTCCGGTACTTGCAATAAATGGTTCAAAAGATTTACAGGTTCCACCTAAAGAAGATTTGGATGCCATTTCAAAGGCTCTAAATGACGGAGGAAACAAGAACTATAAAATTGAGGAGCTTGAAGGTTTAAATCATTTATTCCAAACAGCAAATACAGGCTCTCCATCCGAATATGCTAAAATTGAAGAAACCATTTCCCTGAAAGCTTTAAATGCAATAGGAGATTGGATACTTAAAATATTAAGTGAAGAAAAAAAATAGTAAATGTAAAGAATTATGAGGATTTTGCAGAAATTTTGGAATTTAATCCACGTCACTTCTCCAGAATAAATTGGTGCAGATAACAAATTGTTTTCTTTTAGATAACTACTTTTATTAAGCAAGTAGGTGTAATTCAAGTTCAGGCTGAAAGAAAACAAAGAGTATGAAGATTGCTCACCTTTCGGATATTCATTTTACTACTTTCTTTAGAAATTTTGGTTTATACAAATTTGAAAATCTTTTACATTATCTTAATAGCAAAAGAATAGATCATCTTATAATAACAGGTGATCTTGTAGAAAGCCCGGATGAATATGATTTTGAATTATTAAGAAAAGCTTTAAAACAAAATGATTTTTTAACATCCGACAGACTTTCCATTGTTATCGGCAATCATGATATTTTCGGCGGTGTTGTGACAGTACATGATCTTTTTAATTTTACAGACCATTGCGAAAGGATTAATTACAATCTAAAGGTAAAAGAATTTTATGATTATTTTGCAGAATCGTTTAAGTACTGCAGCTATATCTCTCCGATTAAAGTATTTCCTTATGCTAAAATAATTGATGATGTTTTAATTGTTGGTTTAAATTCAGTTGCAGAGTATTCAAAATCCAAGAACATATTTGCATCAAACGGAGAAATAAGTCCGGCTCAGCTTAATGAATTAACAGGAATATTCAATATGTATTCTAAATGTAAAACAAAACTTATATTAATTCATCACCATTTTCATGAGAGTAAACAACTGCAGGAAAACAAGTTCGGCACTATTTGGCAAATGATCGAGAAGCAAACAATGAAATTAAGGACTAAAAAACAACTTTTTGAATTGTTCAATAAATTTAATGTAGATCTGGTTCTGCATGGCCATTACCATGAAATGTCTGAATATTATATGAAAGGTATAAGGTTTCTGAATGCTGGAGGTAGCTTCAAGAATGAACTTCAGAACCAGAATCAGGTAAATTTTTTAGACACCGGCTTTTCAAAATTAAAAATTGAGATTAGAAAGATGCCGCAGTTATTAAATCCGCAAATTTTTTCATTAAACAGATTGAATTCAGTAAACTTCTGATCTTTATTTAAAATTAAGATCGATAGAAATTATTTTTTTAATAATTTAAAAGCATGGGTCCAGGTGTTGAATTTAACTCCATAGTGAACCCAAAGCATTGTTAAAGTTTCAAGCCAAATTGCTTCAGATAAATCTCCCAAATCGATTATGCTTGTCCATCCGAGTTGTTTAGCTAATGATGTAACCTTTTCTTTTGCCGATTTATCATTACCGGCAATAAATAAATCCGGAGTACCCTCCTCAAATTTTGGATTAATCATTGTATATGCATTAATAATATTAAATGCTTTTACTACCTTAGCCTCCGGCAGCCATTTTTGTACATGCTGAGCTCCGGAATCATTAAATGGAACGGCTATCTTGGGAGGCATTCCACCGGAAACATCTAGAGGATTGGTTACATCTATTAAAATCTTACCGGAAAAATTTTCTTTACCGGCTAAAGAGATTGCATTTTCAGTTCCAGACCATGCTGTTGCAAGGACAATTATTTCTCCAAATTTAGCTGCTTCTGCGTTACTTCCCACGGATGCTTTGTCGCCTGCATTTTTTTTCCAATCACTTAATTTTGCTTCATCACGTGTTCCAATTTTTACTTTATTTCCAATTCTTGAAAATCCAATTCCTAGCTGCTGCCCGACCATTCCTGAACCAATTATCCCGATTTTCATTACATAGCTCCTTTTTTAAGTTATGGTTTCATCTAAAAATTAAATTCAATAATAACATAACATCAAATAAACTTATGTGTTATAAATATCAGACAGTTATGAAATTAGTTAAAATTTTTTATAATGGAATTATGAAAGAGAAGATAATCTTTTGATGTGAAAATGAACCATTTCTTTAAGCAGCAGCTATTTTTTCAATATCTTGAAAAATTTAAAATCAATTTAATTAATTAAAAATCTCCTTTCGTTTTTTTTAATTAAGGGTATTGTAATTTCAGAATCGTTTTTTTCATTATTAAGGATATTTTTAAACTTTCTTCTATTTAACTCTTTTAATTCGTCAAATTCGAAAATGTTCCGGGCATCGAATTCATCAATATTATTATTATAGCTTTCAAATTCTCCTTCCATGTTTCATCCTCCCGAATTATTGTTTTTCCATATAACTACTACTCCTAATAGATATTCTCCACAAAAAAAGTACCACAATATTACCGAGAGAACTATTTAAGTGTAAAAAATTTGTACCTTAATTTTCTTCCAAAAATGAATATTATTTTAACAAATTTTATATAAGTTTTATAGTGTTTTTAATTAATGTTATTAAAAATCAACAGGTATAATATGTTCTTTAATTTGAAGGGTTTTTTAATCTTCTTTATAGGGATGGCTTTTATTTTATCATCCTGTTCTACCAAAGAAAATCGAAAAATAGACAACGGGTTTCCATTGACCAATATTGATTCATCAGCAAACCCGGCAAAAGATTTTTACCAATATGCCGTGGGAAACTGGATAAAAAATAATCCGATTCCAAAGGAATACAGCGAGTGGGGTACATTTTCTGTTTTAGCAGAAAAAAATTATAAAATCCTCCATAAAATTCTTGAAGATGCAGCTAAGAATAGGGATGCAAAAAAAGGAAGTATTCAGCAAAAAATAGGTGATTTCTACTTTTCAGGTATGGATACATTAAAAATTGAAACGGATGGGATCAAACCTATTGAAGCAGAACTAAAAAGGATCAATGCAATTAAAACACAGAAAGATCTTTTAGATGAAATTGTCTATCAGCATATTCATTTAGGTGCGCCTTTGTTTGATTTTAGTTCCGGTGTAGATGCCAAAAACAGTAAAATGGAAATTGCTCAACTGGCGCAGGGCGGACTTGGTTTACCTGATAAAGATTATTACCTGAATAATGACAATTATTCAAAGGAAGTCAGAGAAAAATATATTATCCATCTAATAAATATGTTCAAACTGCTCGATGAAAAAGTACCCTCTGCAAAGACCAATGCTGCAAAGGTAATGAAAATTGAGACTGCGCTGGCAAAAGCCTCAATGTCGAAAGTTGAGATGAGAAATCCCAATAAGACTTATAATAAAATGAATCTCGTGCAACTGGAAAAATTATCTCCAGGCTTTTACTGGGGTGATTATTTTAAGGAAGTTGGTCTGGCAAACATTGATAGTATGAATATCGGGCAACCGGACTTTTTTAAAGAGATAAATAAATTAATAAAAGAAACTCCTATTGATAATTGGAAACCATACTTAACATGGAGTCTTCTGAATTCTTCTGCAAATTATCTTGATTCAAATTTTGTTAATGAGCATTTCAATTTTTATAGTAAATTTTTATATGGCTCTAAAGCACTTCAGCCAAGGTGGAAAAGGGTTTTGATTCGTGAGGACGGCTCAATCGGGGAAGCACTCGGACAAATATATGTGAAGCAGGTCTTCCCACCGGAGGCAAAAGAACGGGCTTTAAAGATTGTTAAGAGTCTCCTCGAGGCAATGCGAGAAAGAATTAACTTGGTTGACTGGATGAACGCCGATACAAAAAAACAAGCGTTGCATAAACTAGATTTGTTTACAGTTAAAATCGGCTATCCGGATAAATGGATTAATTATGATTCGCTAAATATTGAAAGAGATTCTTATTATGCCAACGCCATTCGCTGTGCTGAATTTAATTTCAACAGGGATATTAAAAAAATTGATAAACCTGTTGATCCTTCTGAATGGGAAATGAATCCCCAGACTGTAAATGCATATTATGAACCTTTGAGAAATGAAATTGTTTTCCCCGCCGCAATACTGCAGCCTCCTTTTTTCAATCAAAATGCCGATGATGCTATTAATTACGGTGCTATGGGCGCTGTTATTGGCCACGAAATAACACATGGCTTCGATGACCAGGGAAGACAATATGATGCTGACGGAAACATAAAAGACTGGTGGACTAAGGATGATGAAATGAAATTTAATGAGCATGCAAAGAAAATTATTGACCAGTTTGATTCATATATACCTATTGATACAATGCATATAAATGGAAAACTAACCGAAGGCGAAAACATTGCTGATCTTGGCGGCTTAAATGTAGCATTTACTGCTTTTAAGAAAACCGAAGAATATAATAACCCTGAAAAAATAGACGGGTTTACTCCAAACCAAAGATTCTTTCTTGCTTGGGCCCAGGTATGGGAAAGCAATACACGGGATCAAACTATAAAGCTTCTAATTAAAACTGATCCGCATTCCCCGGATAGATTCAGAGTCAACGGACCGTTCAGCAATATGCCCGAATTCTGGCAGGCTTTTAATATTAAAGAAGGTGATCCAATGAGAGCAACCGGAGATAGGCTCGTAAAAATCTGGTAATATTAATCCTCTTTTTTATACAGATCCCGGAAATAATTCGGGATCTGCTTATAATAATTAAATTTTAAAAATCACATACTATGAACTACAATTAGTATCAAATTGCTCAATACCATTTAAATGTTTTTAATCCGATAGTAAAAAAGAGGATCCCCATTCCCAGCAAAATAAAAAAAGGGAATGCAATATCACTAAAACCGGCCCCCTCAATAAATATGCTCCTTACAGAATCTGCAAGCATTGTAAGCGGGATAATTTTAATAAATGGTATAGACCAGTTGGGGAAATGCTGGTAGCTGAAAAATATACCCGAAAGGACAAACATCGGGGTGGTTACAGCACTTATAATTCCATTTCCGACTTCGGGATTGGCAGTTCTGGCCGAGATAAGTGTTGCCAGGCCTGCAAAATTTATATTGCCCGCGATAAATACCAGGAATAAAGCTGCGATATTTCCCTGGATAGTTATACCGAAAACGATATTGGCAAAAATAAATAGCAGCAATGATTCAAAAAAATTCATTATAGTTCTTACCGACATAAATGAAATCAGGAAGTATGATTTTTTCATTGGTGTAGCAATCATCCTTCGTAATAATTTTTTTGATCTCTTTTCTATAAGAGTATAACCAAGACCCCAGATAGATGACATCAGCATTCCCAGTGCAATTAATCCCGGGATAAGGAAATCAATATACCGTGTCCCTTTTAATGTAAGAGGTTTTATATTCTCACTATTTTCCTTTACAAGTTCCCTGTTTTCAAATACTTTTGAAAGCCTAAGATAGTTAAGCTGTGCATCAGGACCTGCAGGATCAAAATGATATTTAATTATCCCAACCGAATCTTCAATAACCAGATTAATTTCTCCTTTTTTAAGAAGCTTTGCAGCTTCTTTCCAATCCATTTTTTGGAATAAATAAATCGTATTGCCGAGCTTCTTATTTTTTATTTCAAGCTTATATTCTGCAGGATAATTATCATCTTTAATTTTTTCACCATACTTATTTAGGAAAGGTATTATTGAATAAGAATTTCCCGGCAGATTAGATCTATTTTCAATTAAACCAATCCTGTTAGTAGTATCGGATTTTTGAGTAAAAGCTATCCCTAATCCTAATGCCATGAGAATCGGGAAAACAATACCCCAGAACAGCACCGCCGGTTCCCGCATTAATTCTTTCGAATGTGAAATTACTAAAGCTTTCAGCTGCCCGGCTTTAAATGATTTATTCATTAAGATGCCTGCCTGCAAGATTAATAAAAAGATCATCCAGTGTTTTTCTCCGGCTCTCAAAGCTGTTCAGATGCAGGTCATTCTCTTTCAGGAAAGTAAGAAAACCGGGAAGATCTGATTCTATATCTTTCATTATAAGAAGCCCTTTATTATTTGCCTGATCCCATTCAACATTAAAACCGGAATTTTTGAATAATTGATTCTGGAAAATTGATTTTTCAAGAGTAAAATCGATATAATGCTCTTCACTTTCTTTAAGGAGCTGGCTCAGGGTTCCTTCACTAAGAATTTTCCCGTAATCCATTATTACGATATAATCACAAAGCTGTTCGGCCTCTTCCATATAGTGAGTTGTCAGGATTAATGAAGTCCGGGATTTCTCCTTTAAACCGTTAAGTATAGTCCATATTTCCCTTCTTGCATTCGGATCCAATCCGGTGGTAGGTTCATCAAGAAGCAATATTTTAGGATTGTTCAGCAAGGCAATACCAAGGGCAAGCTTTTGCCTTTGCCCGCCCGATAAATTCGCGGTATATGATTTTCTTTTTTCTTCCAAATCAATTATATGTATAATGTGATCGACTCTCTCCTTTTTTAATTCGTAAAAACTTGCAAAGAGCTTTAAGGTTTCATCAACAGTTAATTTATCAACAAAATGTGTTTCCTGCAGAGAAAGACCAATTGCATTGTGAAGCTCATCTTCATTCCCCTTCCAATGCTTATTCAGAATAAAAATTTCCCCTTTATCAGGTTTTTGAATTCCTTCTATCATTTCAACAAGAGTTGTTTTGCCGGCTCCATTCGGCCCCAGTAATGCAATAAATTCCCCCTTATGAATCTTTAAGCTGATTCCTTTAACGGCATCAACGGTCTTAAAAGATTTATAAACATCTTTTACCTCAATAACAATTTCATTATCAGTAGTTTGAGCCATCAGTCTGCATTCCGAATCTTCAATTTCTAAAAGAAATGCTGAAACATAATATTTAGTTTTTTAAGAAAAAAGGAAGTCTTTACAAATAGAAAACCAGGGTAAGAACTGCCGTATTATAATTGCCAGTTTGTCTCAAGCATACATAATGTTGATTCTTCCGAAGATATCCGGTGAGTACATTTAATTTTTTTTTCTTTCTCAATCATATCGATTGCCGAGATGATGCTTTTACCGTAAGCTGTTTCTTTTCTGTAATTAACTTTTAAATTATCTAACATATAACCGTTAAGAATATTTTGAGGAACCATCTCTAAAGCCCATTCAACATATTTTATATTATTTACATGATGATTTGAATCTATATCAATATGCCTAACGTTGAATTTTTTTTCAGCATCAATTTTCGATAATATATTTATATCACCAAATTCCAGTTCAGTCATTTTATTTTTGTCGACTCCATATCCCTCAAATATATCTTCCGTTATCCTGGTCGGTTTTTTGGTATCGGTATTAAGAAAGAGCCACATTGAATTAGCAGTAATAATCTGGTTTCCGTCTGAATCAAGAATATCAAAGTAGCGGTATGCCTGGAAGCTTTTTAAATAAGAGGGCCTGGTTCTTACTTTTATGATTTCCATGAATTCAGGATACCGGTCTATTTTGATATCCCATTTATAAAGCACCCAGCCGACATGGTGCTCGGAATAATAGTCGATGCCGCGCTTTACATATTCACTGTGCAGAATTGCAATATCCTCAAAATATCTAAGGAGACTGAATATTGATGCTTTTTTATTTAGATCAATATCATAATAGTGGATGAAATAATCCCGTTCGAACAACATTTTTAAAATATTTATTGATTTAATATTCCCTGTACCCTCATCCAGTCTATGCATCTTATAGCCCAGCTAATAACAGGCTTATCTGTATCTCTTAATGCAAATCCATGTCCCCCTTTTTCATAAACATGTAATTCTGCCGGCACTCCATTCTTATGAAGAGCCAAATAATAATCAACGCTTTCATCTGCAGGTACTTTAGGATCATCGTCTGCATGAACTAAAAAAGCCGGAGGTGTACTTTTATTTACATCTTCAACTAAGGAACCTACTGCTCCGTATACCGATATCATAAAATCTGGTTTGCAGCTTACCGAATCTATTTTGTCTATAATTTTCTTTTTCCCAAAATGTGTTGAAAGGTTTGCAGCTAAATGGCCGCCTGCTGAAAATCCTATTACTCCGATATTATCTGCGTTAATATTATATTCTTCGGAATTAGAACGAAGCAGACTAAGCGCTCTTTGAGCATCATGAAGAGCTTCAGCCGGGTTTAGTCTGTATTTTAAAACAAATGCTGCAATTCCATTTTTATTTAGCCAATCAGCAATTGCATAACCTTCTTTTTTCATGACAACCTGTTTATAACCTCCGCCTGGCATAACAATTAACGCAGGTTTGTTCTTGTCTATTTTTCCTGGCAAATAAATTGTTAAATCAGGTTGATAAACATTGGCTACATTGCCATTTACAGTCTTTTCATTATTTGTTCTATCTTCAGTTCCAGGAGCTAATCCCGGCCAGATTTTAATTACTTTCTGCTGGGAATATAAAGGAGCAGCGAACAGAACAACCAAAATAGAAAAAGTAAAAAATATATTTTTCATATTTATTATTTTAATATAAAACAATCATTAAAGGATTATAGAACAGAGTAAGGGTAAGGTTTTGTTTCACAACTTCAGTTCACTATATACTTTTTTATCACCAGGTATTTCAAATCCGTGTCTCCCACATTCCTGATTCCGTGTTCAAAATAAGGGGGACAATATAAACTTGTCATCGGGCCAACGACTTTTCTGTGACCGTTCAAGTAAAATTCAGCTTTACCTTCAAGGACAAAAAAGAATTCATCTTCAGCGTGCTTATGAGGCGGATGAGTTGCTTCATGCGGTTTAACTACACTCAGCTTTATGGTTCTGCCGTCAAGAAAATTTTTGTCAACAAACCAATATTGGTACCCTGCTTTTGTTTTTTCTGCATTATCCATTGAAAAAGGATTTACACAACTTTCAATATTATATTTAAGAGTATCTAAAAGCGGCTGACTATCATCTAAAGTTTGTGCTGAAATATTAAATGCTAATAGGAGAAAAAAAGTAATCCCAAAATAAATTTTTACGAATTCTTTTCTCATAATAATTCCTTGTAAAAAAAAATATTGCATAAAAAATTATTAGATCATCGGTTTCCCTCTTTTGCAGAGCTGAAGCGGTATGCCGAAAGGATCCCTGAGCATAAAAAGGTGTGAACCGTCATCCATTTTAATTTCTTCAACAAATGCGGCTCCTGCAGAGATTAATTTATCTTTTACTGCCACCGGATCGGTTACACTTAATGCAAAATGAAATTCAAGCGGATTCTGTTTCTCATACTCCGGGATCCTTGCTGAAGTATTAGAATAAATTTCCAGCATAACTTTCCCCGCTTTATCCGTTAAAAATCTTGTATACGGATAATTTTCCACTGATCTCACTATCTTCATTTCACAATTATCCACATACCATTGACCCATTTCGACAGGCTTGGAAACGTTCAATGCAAAATGTTCGAATGTCATTTTTACTCCTATTTTTATATTTGATTATTTCTGAATCAACGAAATAAATCTTTAATATTTTATAAACAGCGTTTGCAATATAAAACTGTTAGGCTGTATCTTCAAATTCATAAAGAGAATATTTTATATTTATTCAACACTTTATTTTTTGTTAGAATTGATTATCTTTCTATTACTTCTTTCCCCGGACACTTTTATATGCTACTTAAGGAATCAAAATGGATAAAACAAAACTGCCTGAATCCACTTTAAAATTACAGGAAGAAAATAAGCGTTTAAGAACTGCAATCGAAGAACTTTCGGTATTAAATGAAATTTCTACAGCCATCTCTTCAACACAGCCCCTTGAACAGATAATTGATCTTATAGTTCGTAAATGTGTTAAACACTTAACAGTAGAACAGGGTGCTGTAATGCTTTTAGATGAAAAGGATCAGGAAAAGCCTTTCCGGACAATGATCCGCAAACAGGATTCCGTTTCAAATTACCTCCCTTACCGGTTGGATGCCCAGTTAACCGGCTGGATGCTAAAAAATAAAACCCCGCTTCTAATTAATGATCTTGAAAAAGATGCAAGATTTAAATTTATGGTAAATGCGGAATTCCCCATACATTCCTTGCTGAGTGTTCCAATGAACGTTAAGGGAAAAATGATTGGGTTGTTAACTGTGTTTAATAAAAAAACAAATATTGGCTTTTCAAACAATGATCAGAGATTGCTTGGTATTATTGCCGCTCAATCGGCACAAATAATAGAGAATGCCCGCTTATACCAGGAAGAAAAAGCCCTCAGGCATTTACAGGAAGAGATGCGGCTTGCTTATGAAATACAAGTTGATTTGCTTCCTAAAGTTCAGCCGAAAGTTTTTGGCTATCAAATTGCGGGGAAAAGCATACCTGCTAAAGATGTCGGAGGAGATTATTTTGATTTTATAAAAGTTGATGAAGAGAGGCTGGCTTTCTGTATCGCCGATATTTCAGGGAAAGGAATCCCCGCAGCAATATTAATGGCGAATCTTCAGGCTTCACTAAGAGGACAGGCAAAACTAGATAGACCATGTAAAGATTGTGTATCTTTTACAAGCGATATACTTTTTCACAGTACTGCTCCAAATAAATTTGCTACATTATTTTATGGTATATTAAATAGTAAAACCCACGAAATTACTTACTGCAATGCCGGTCATAATGAACCTTTCCTTTTTTCAAAAGAAAATAATTTAACAAAATTATCTGTCGGAGGTTTGGTTGCAGGTATTGTCCCTTCTTATCCTTTCGAAGAAACTTCTATACCCGTAAACCAGGGCGGATTACTTGTTCTTTTTTCCGATGGTATTACTGAAGCAATGAACAGCAATGAAGAAGAATTTAATGAGGACAGGTTAAAGGAAGTCATTTTAAAAAATAGGAATGAATTACCTGAAAATTTAATAGAAATTGTTTTTAAGGAAATCCAAAAATTCTGTAATAGTGCTGAACAAATGGATGATATGACAATTGTTGTAATCAAAAGAGAACCATAAAAAGATTTGGATCAGCAAAAAATAACAGCTGAAGTTTAAGACCGCATTTAGTTAAAAAGATCTATGGATAGTGAGTAGTAACCGGATGAAAAAAATTTATATTATGATTCATATTTTTCCTTTCCGAAGTTTGATAATAACCAAAGGAGCAAAAAATGTATATGCGTTTTTTACAATTAAAAATTGACTCCCAATATATTGATAAATTTAAAATATTTTATGAAGAAAGCGTTTATCCAAGTTTACAAAATATGCCGGGCTGCCTTTTTGCATGTCTTATAAAAAGCGGTGTCGGAAATAATGAATTTATTTCCCTTACTTTTTGGGATACCCTGTCTCAAGCTGAAAATTATGAAAAGAATGGTGCTTTTCACAGTTTAATAGAGCAATCCAGGCCTTTTCTATCCGAATCTACCGAATGGAAAATTCATCTCTCGGAAAATATAGAACTACAATATGCCCCGGTTTCAGAAGAACCTGTAATAAAAAAATATTCGGTAAAGGCTCAGCAAAATAATGACGAAAATTTGAATGTTTCAAGTACAAATATGTTTGTAAGAATAGTTTCAGTAAAAGTTCAAGGAAATAAATTAGAAGAATTTAAAAAAATTTATAAGGAAGAAATTATTCCTGAATTGAAGTCTGTTAAAGGATGCCGAAATGCTTATTTAATCGAAAGCATCAATGATGAAGACGAATATATTTCCTTAACTGTATGGAACGATAAAGAAAACGCGGATAATTACGAGTCAAGCGGTAAATTTTCAGCTCTTGTTGGTAAAATCAAACATACTTTTTCCCAGTTCTATTTATGGAAAATGGCGCTCGAGAAAGATTACCATGCAAAAGTTCAAACTACCGAAGATTTAAAAATCGAACATTACAATTTAGTAACCGGTAAAAGCTTTACCTAAAAATAGGATGCAAAAAACTTTTTAACTGTTTTATAAAATCTTAATTATTCAAGGAAATGATTTTGTAAACTATAAAAAATACCTTATTTAGCATGGTGCCATAAAATTCTAAGGACGGCTTAAACTAAATAATTTTTTTAGTATAATTTTAACAAAAAAAAAGGAGGATAAAATGAGTATCAAGGTTAAAGAAAATTACGGTGCAGTCATAATAGAATTAAAGGGAAAATTAATCGGAGGCCCCCTTTCATCTGAAATGAGTGAAACACTTTACAGCTTTTTAAATAAAGGGAAAAAAAATGTCGTGATTGATTTAGGCGGTGTAAACTATGTTAACAGCTCCGGTTTGGGAATTTTAATCAGCGGGTTAGCATCAATGAAGAAAAACGGCGGCAGCCTTAAGCTTGCAAATATAAATAACAAGGTAGAAGGTCTGCTTTCAATTACTAAGTTGAACCAGATATTTGACCAATATGGTTCTGTAGAAGAAGCTGTTAAAAGCTACGCTAAGTAGTAAAATAAAAAAATAATTCCTAATTGTTTTGATATCTTAAATGATTGTTATGAAATTATATTTTAAAATAAAAGCTCAATCTATACAACAAATACTTTTTATTTTAGTATTAAGCCTCATAATTATTTCCAGTCAATTATTTTCTAAAAATAATTCCTTCTTTAAGTCAGCAGAAGGTTCAAATGATTCACTTAAAATTAAAGTAGATTCTGCTGCGTTACAGATATTGAGAGAAACCGGATTGCCAAGCGCATCTGTTGCTGTAGTTAAGCATGGGAAGATTGCCTATTTACAGGCATATGGAAATGCAAAGCTCAATCCCCGGGTTTCTGCCAAAACGGATATGCGTTATGCAATCGGTTCTATCAGCAAACAATTTACAGCGGCAGCAATACTTTTACTTGAGCAGGAAGGGAAACTTTCTCTTGAAGATCCTGTTTCCAAATGGCTGCCCGATTTAACAAGAGCCAATGAAGTAACAATAAGAGAAATTTTATCACACACCTCAGGTTACCAGGATTTCTGGCCGCAGGATTATGTACCTCCAATTATGCTTAAGTCAATTGCACCCCAAGAAATTCTGAATAGATGGGGGAAAAAACCGCTCGACTTTGAACCAGGTACAGAATACCAGTATAGCAACACTAATTATGTAATCGCCGCTCAAATTGTTGAAAAGATAACGGAAAAACCTTTTTATGAGTTTTTAAAAACTCATATTCTTGAACCTCTGAAACTAACGAGTGCTGTAAACTTTGATAAAGGGAAACTGAATGAAGAAGATCCTTCCGGATATATGAAATACGGGTTAGGACCTTTACGCCATGCACCGGATGAAGGTTCCGGATGGATGGCAGGCGCCGGAGAACTAGCTATGACCCCGGAAGACTTAGCAAAATGGGATATTTCAATAATTAATCAAAGCCTTTTAAATCCAAAATCATATATGCAGTTGGAAACGGAAGTACGTCTGAAAAATGGAGCAGGAACTGATTACGGCCTTGGTGTAGATATTACAATGATGAACAATCACCGTAAGATCTCACATACAGGCGAAGTATCTGGATTTACAGCTTTCAATGCAGTCTTCCCAGACGACAGTGCTGCAGTGGTTGTTTTAACAAACCAGGACGCATCACCTGCTGCTGGTGCCGCTGGAAACAAAATAGCAGAATTACTTTTCAAAGCAGAAGACCCCGAAACAGCCATGCGGACTGAACAAGCCCGCAAGATTTTTATAGACTTACAGAAAGGTGAGATAGATCGTTCATTATTTACAGACGATGCAAATGCCTACTTTACCAAACAGGCATTGGAAGACTTTAAATCCAGTCTAGATACTCTGGGTGAAGTAAAAAAGCTTATCCAAATTTCACAGCATAAACGCGGCGGAATGCTTGAACGTTCATTCCGCGCTGAACTGCCGAAACTGAAATTGCGGATCTGGACATACCAAATGCCGGACGGAAAATTAGAACAATACCAGGTTGCACCGGAGCCTTAAAAATGACTCAGCAATTTGAAATATTCGGCAAAACTATAATACGCTATAGAACAATATAAAAATTCGGCGAAAACAATATCTGCCATCACTAACCGTATGAAATTTGAGATGAATAGATGATTGGTAAAACCATTTTACATTACAACATTATTGAAAAACTTGGCGAAGGGGGAATGGGTGTAGTCTATCTTGCCGAAGATACAAAACTAAAACGACAGGTTGCAATAAAATTTTTACCCCATCATATTTCAGCAAATGAAGAAGAAAGAAAACGTTTTGAAATTGAAGCTCAATCTGCAGCTTCTTTAAATCACCCGAACATTGCAACCATTTATGCAATTGAAGAAGCAGATGATGAAATATTTATTGTAATGGAATATGTAGAAGGACAAGAATTAAAGGATGTTATTGAGCATAAGCATGTAGAGGCTGAATATATTCAGCCCTTAAAGCCGAATGATATTATTAATTATGCAATACAAATAGCCGAAGGATTGGAAGCAGCTCACAAAAAAGAAATCGTTCACAGGGATATTAAATCTTCCAACATTATGGTTACCATAGATGGAAAAGTAAAAATAATGGACTTCGGGCTGGCAAAAATAAAAGGCGGAAGCCATTTAACTACTATTGGAACAACCATCGGTACCGTGGCATATATGTCCCCCGAACAGGCAAAAGGAGATGAAGTCGATCATAAAACCGATATCTGGTCATTTGGAGTTTTACTTTATGAAATGCTGACCGGGAAATTACCTTTTAAGGGAGAATATGATCAGGCAGTAATTTATTCTATTCTTAGTGAAAAACCGGAACCGCTGCCATTAACACAAAAAAATTTTCCTCCTGCTTTAGCTAATATTATTTATAAGTGTCTGCAAAAAGATCAAAGAACACGGTACCAGTCAATTACTGAAGTGCTGCATGATCTTAAGAAAATTCAAGGGGCTCCAGATGCCGGCACAGATACCAAATTACAAAGCAGCAGAAGGGTTTTATCAGCCGGTAATTTTAAACATAAACGTATGCTGGTGATTAGCGGGATAGCCTTATCTTTAGCTATACTTCTTTTCATTATTCCGTTCAGCCGTAATTTTTTTATTTCCTTAATCAGCTCTCCTGCTGTTTCTTCTGAAAAACACCTGCTTATTCTCCCTTTTAATATTATTGGAGGTGATTCCAGCGAACAAGCCTTTAGCGATGGTCTCGTTGAAACACTTTCAAGCAACCTGACACAAATGGAACAATTTCAAAATTCCCTTTGGGTAGTACCTTCGGGAGATGTCATTCAAAATAAAATAAAAAGCGCAGGTGAAGCTTATAAATTGTATGGTGCAAATCTTGTAATTACTGGTAGTCTCCAGTTTTTAAATAATCTATTAAGATTGACTTTAAACCTTGTTGATGCAAAAAACCTTAGGCAGCTTAATTCATCGATAATTGATATCAAATCGAAAAATATTGCTTCTACACAAAACAGGGTCGTCGTAAAATTACTGGAAATGCTTCATATTGAAATGGATCCCGGATTAAAAGGTATTTTAGATGCCGGTAATACTTCTATCCCTGAAGCTTATGAATATTATGTCCGTGCCAGGGGAAATCTCCAGAGATATGAAAACCCGGATAATGTTGATGAATCAATTAACCTATTTAAACTGGCAATAGAAAGTGATCCTAATTATGCGCTGGCTTATGCCGGGTTAGGAGAAGCTTTTTTAAGAAAATATGAAATTTCGCAAAATTCCGAATTCATTAGTTTAGCTGAACAAAATGCCGAGAGAGCTTATAATATCGATAGCATGCTCGCACCCATTAATGTAACACTTGGGATGATATATTCAGAAACGGGAAATTATAAGCTTGCTATCGAACATTTCAAATCAGCATTGTTAAATGACCCGACTGATGCTGCTGCATTCCGCGGCCTTGCAAAAGCGTATGAATCTTCCGACAATAACCCTGAAGCGGAGGTAATTTATAAGAGAGCCATTGAATTAAAACCTGATTATTGGGCAGGTTACAATGATTTAGGCGCCTTTTATTACAGGCACAGCCGCTATAATGATGCGATAAATCAATTTAAGGAAGTAATAAAATTAACTCCAAATAATTATAAGGGTTACAATAACTTGGGTGGAATTTACTATTTGCTTGAACGATGGCCGGAAGCACAGGAAATGTTTGAGCGCTCGCTGAAGGTTCGAAAGTCATATAATATTTATTCAAATCTTGGAACTCTATATTATATTGAAGGTAAATATGATGATGCTGCAAGAATGTATGAAGCGGCATTGAAAATAAATGATAATGATTATTTAACTTGGGGAAATCTTGCAGCAGCATATTTCTGGATCAAGGGAAAAAAGAATGAAGCTCTCAAGACATATAAAACAGCTATATCTCTTTCGGAAAAAAAGTTAAAAATTAATCCTAATGATCCGGAAGTCGCCGCAAATCTGGCAGGTTATTATGCTGATGTTGGAGATTCTCTGAAAGCTTTATCTTTACTGAAAGAGAGTATAAATAATGCTCCCGATAATGTCCTTGTGATGTACCGTGCTGCAACTATTTATGAAAACTTGGGGAATAGAGAAAAATCATTATATTGGATAGGTAAAGCAATTGCAGCTGGTTATTCAAGAGCTGAAATTGAACATCAGCCTGAATTAAAAAAGCTTATAGCCGATGAAAGATATAAAAAGATTGCTTCAGAGAAGCAGTAAAGATTAATTATCCTGGATAATTTTTATACTCAATTTTCGATTTAATTACTGAACTTACGCAAAGATACAAAAAAGGAGTAATTTTGTAATAACAAAAAGAAGAAAAGAAAATGGACAAAGAATTATTAGAATTATATTCTGATTATCTATTAAGTTCGTTTTCATAAACGACAGCTACCGGGTTGTCAATAATGACAGAAGGAGAAATAAGCCACGATAAAGTAACAAGATTTTTAAGTGAGAGTCAGTTCAGTTCAAAAGAATTATGGAAAATAGTAAAGCCGACAATAAGAGAGATACAGACAGAAGACGGAATAGTAGCAATAGACGATACCATAGAAGAGAAACCGTACACAGAAGAAAATGAAATAGTAAGTTGGTATCATGACCATACAAAAGGAAGAGCAGTCAAAGGAATAAATCTTCTGTCAGCATTATACATAAATGAGAGAGGAAAAATTCCAATAAATTATTTAATAGTAAAAAAGACAAAAACAGTATACGATGAGAAAAAAAGGAAAGAGCGAAAAGTAAGTGAGGTTACAAAGAATCAAATGTATCAGCAGATGTTGAATCAAATAATAAAGAATAAAGTTCAATTTAAGTATGTAATCAACGATGTTTGGTACGCATCAGCAGCAAATATGGTTCATATAAAGAAAAAATTAGAAAAAGAATTTATAATGCCGATAAAGACGAATCGTAAGGTTGCATTGAGTAAAAAGGATAAGATATATGAGAAATATGTTACAGTAAGTTCGCTTGAACTGAAAGAAAACACCATTTACAAAATCTATTTAGAAGATGTCCCATTTGAGTTGTATTTAGTTAAAGAAATCTTCAAAAACGAAGATGGAACTGAAGGTGTTTTATATTTAGTTACAAGTGAAAAGACATTAACATATGATCAAATTACAGAACTCTATCAAAAACGATGGAAGATTGAAGTATATCATAAATCCTTAAAAAAGAATGCCTCTTTATGCAAATCTCCGGCTAGAATGGTTCAGACTCAGAGTAATCATATTTTTGCATCAATATTTGCTTTTTACAAATTAGAATCTATGAGTATGAAAACAAGATTAAATCATTTTGCAATAAAGGCAAGGATTTATGAAAAAGCTATTAAAGTAGCTTATGAAGAGTTACAGCAGGTTCATCAATTATCTTTTGAATTTGTTAAATAGCTTTTTGCGTAAGTTCAGTTAATAACTATTCTCATCAACTTTCAGAAGGTGCTTTATGAAAATAAAACTAATTGTTTTTATAACCTGTTCCGTTTTATTAATCTTTTTTACAGGCTTTTACTTAGTATCTATCCAGTCGGCTCCGAAAAAATATAACCTGGTTGTTATGAAGATCGGCAATGAATGGAAGGTTGTAGATGCTACTGATTACACAAAAACAAAAGTTAAAGTAAAAAAGAAGGATACTATAATCTGGACTGTTAAAGGGACAGATGCCTCTTTTCAATTTCCCGATAGTTTATTTGATGCTGTAGATCCTGAAGACAGTCTCCATAACGGGTATACAAAGTTTGTAAAGAATGGTAAAAAGCTTAAGCTAAAAGTAAAAGCCGGTGCATTAGCAGGCACATATGAATATGCTGTATTTTGTACTGCCGACGGAGTTTTTGCCCGCGGAGATTCACCGCCTAAAATTGTAATTGAATAATTTCCGGGTAGAGTTATTCATCCGCTAAAAAGTCAGTGTTTATAAAATAATTATCATTGAATCTTATTCAATTTTTTAATTTTTGCAGCACAGGTTTGTAATTTGTGCTGCATTTTTGCAAACATCCATACAAACTCCAGAAAACTAATGTCAAAGTGGGTTCTTTCCCCTAGCTATTGCAGGATAAAAATTATAGAAGTAGATTTGGTAAACAAGGAGGGCCAATGTTTACAGATAATATCTCTACAATAATAGGGAGTGAGAATTACGTTATTGAAGTAGTGGATCTGAATAAGGAAAGGAAAAGAATGGATATAATGTTGATTCCCAAAGAAGATTCAATGTATTGTCCGATCTGCGAACTGAAGACCAGATATGATAAATCCAGACGTAAGCGAGTAGTAAGAGACCTACCACTAGGAGAATACATTGAAGTCAGATTACATTATGAGACAATATATTATCAATGTCCAAGCTGCAAGAAGTTATATAAAAAAGAATTAGAGCTGGTAGAAAAAAATCAATTTGCAACAAAAAGATTCAAGATGTTTATAGGTAAAATGTCCAATATAATACCTCCTAAACAAGTATCGGAAGAATATAATTTAGATGATAATACAGTATACAGGTATGAAGATTACTTTCTAAAAAAAACCTCCCGCCGGTAAAATATGATAATTTAACAAATATTGGAGTAGATGAGATATCATTTAAGAAAGGATATAAGTACATAACTATAATTTACAATCTCTCAGATGGTAAAGCAAAACCGATAGATTATAATCAAGGAAATACAAAGCAGTCACTAAAAGCTTTTTTCCAGAAACTAACAGAGGAACAGAAAGCATCAATAAAAACAGTAAATACGGATATGTCAAGAGCTTATATAGCTTCAATCAAAGAACAATTACCGAAAGCTGATATAATAATCGATAAATTTCATCTAGAGAGTCTACTTAATCAAGCAATAGATTCAATAAGAAAAACAATAATATCCGGAATGACAAGCAAGAGTAATAAATATATTATGGAGAAAAAGTATAAAGAAAACTTACAGATGAGCCAAAAGGAAAT
>CAWAJW010000013.1:0-309062 GCA_963782475.1 uncultured Bacteroidota bacterium | reverse complement strand
ACAGCATTAATCCCCTGGTTTTAATTATTCAGCATCTGCCGGTTTGGGCTCTTTCCCTATGATGATGCAAACAAAAAATATAAGCGAGGTAAATTACAATATTTACTCCTTATTTTTCTAAAGAAATATTGTTGATCTTTGTAACCATATGCCATTCTTTTTATTACTTTTATTTTATTATTGACTCCTTCAATTGTTCCACTTGTCCTGCCGTATCTGAAGTAGTTTGATATATAATCAATATTATTTTCTACAGTTTTGCAAAAATCTCTTAAAGGTCTAAGTTTTGTTTGTTTTACTTCTTCTATCCAGTTTCTTAATGTTTGAACCGATCGCTCTACATTTATACCTGGTTTGTAAATTTCATAAAACTGTTCCTTTAATAAATATGCTTTATAAAGTGGACTATTTAACTTTTCTAATTTAGCAAGTAATCCCGCTTGATCTTCATTATGGTTTGATGGATGTTTCAATAAAACCCATCTGGTATTACTCCTTTCTTTCTCAGTTAATACTCCTATTCGCTTCTGTCTTTTTTCAATTTCCTTTTGGCTCATCTGTAAGTTTTCTTTATACTTTTTCTCCATAATATATTTATTACTCTTGCTTGTCATTCCGGATATTATTGTTTTTCTTATTGAATCTATTGCTTGATTAAGTAGACTCTCTAGATGAAATTTATCGATTATTATATCAGCTTTCGGTAATTGTTCTTTGATTGAAGCTATATAAGCTCTTGACATATCCGTATTTACTGTTTTTATTGATGCTTTCTGTTCCTCTGTTAGTTTCTGGAAAAAAGCTTTTAGTGACTGCTTTGTATTTCCTTGATTATAATCTATCGGTTTTGCTTTACCATCTGAGAGATCGTAAATTATAGTTATGTACTTATATCCTTTCTTAAATGATATCTCATCTACTCCAATATTTGTTAAATTATCATATTTTATCGGCGGGAGGTTTTTTTTAGAAAGTAATCTTCATACCTGTATACTGTATTATCATCTAAATTATATTCTTCCGATACTTGTTTAGGAGGTATTATATTGGACATTTTACCTATAAACATCTTGAATCTTTTTGTTGCAAATTGATTTTTTTCTACCAGCTCTAATTCTTTTTTATATAACTTCTTGCAACTTGGACATTGATAATATATTGTCTCATAATGTAATCTGACTTCAATGTATTCTCCTAGTGGTAGGTCTCTTACTACTCGCTTACGTCTGGATTTATCATATCTGGTCTTCAGTTCGCAGATCGGACAATACATTGAATCTTCTTTGGGAATCAACATTATATCCATTCTTTTCCTTTCCTTATTCAGATCCACTACTTCAATAACGTAATTCTCACTCCCTATTATTGTAGAGATATTATCTGTAAACATTGGCCCTCCTTGTTTACCAAATCTACTTCTATAATTTTTATCCTGCAATAGCTAGGGGAAAGAACCCAATTTACCATACGGTATGAATGATAAAGCCCATCAGACCGCAGCCGAAATCGACAGGAATATCTCCGGTTCATATTTAACGGGAAAAATTAATGAAACCAAAATCAAAGAATTAACCGGGAAGCTTTGGCCTGATTCCGACAGCAATTCTACTAAGCCGCTTTGGTGCGGCAGGTACTCAATTCCTTTCGGATTATTAACTGCAGTCAGTATTGTAAAGAATATAGAACATAAGCAGATCTCGGGTGAACTTTTTAAATATTCTGATACCTGGACGGAAAAAGTTCTTCCAATAAAGAATACACATCTTGGTTTAACGGCACCTTTTTCATTAAAACACTGGGTTGGATTTCTATCTGCTGGTTTTTATCTGCAGTAAATTTAACTTTATTGTTGAACCTGAACTGCAAGTACGAGCTGAGGGTTTTTTTAAAGCCATAAATTCATACAGCCTTCTCTTAAATTTTTTAATCTGAAATTCCCGGCTTAAAGTAAAACCTTTCAAATTTATTTCATTTATTGTTTTAAGTTATATTTACCACTCATTTTAAAAATTTATTTTTGATTATGAATCCCTGGAAAGGATTAAATACACTTCCACGAAACATGTGGATAATATTCTTTACCACTTTAATAAACAGAACCGGTACAATGGTTCTCCCTTTTCTTACTCTTTATTTAACAACCAAAGAAGGATTGAATGCCGGGGATGCCGGACTTGTAATTGCATTTTACGGAGCGGGAGCATTAGTTACTGCACCATTATCAGGAAAATTGAGCGATAAAATTGG
Organism: uncultured Bacteroidota bacterium; assembly: GCA_963782475.1. Classification (GTDB taxonomy): domain Bacteria; phylum Bacteroidota; class Ignavibacteria; order Ignavibacteriales; family Ignavibacteriaceae; genus CAVQBP01. Next base: position 306,815 of record CAWAJW010000013.1, on the reverse strand, counting down.
TCCTTTGCTTCAAATGAAATTATCATTAATTACAACGGGGGTTGTTCTCATTATTTATTCTTTTGTGAATAAATACTATTTAATTTTAGCCGTAACTTTTTTGCTAGCAATAATAAATGAATCTTTTCGCCCGGCAAATCTTTCAATAATATCCCAGGTAGTTCCGCCGAAACAAAGGCGAAGTGCTTTTGCACTAAACCGGCTGGCAATAAACATCGGGATGAGCATCGGACCTGCCGTCGGAGGAATATTAACGCTTATAAATTTTTCTCTTATTTTTTATATTGATGGTTTAACTTCTATACTGGCAGGAATATTTTTAGTCTTTTCAAAATGGCAGCCAATTAAAGCAGAAGCGGAAACAGATCATGGAAAAACAGGTATTGATGAAATAGTCCATTCACCATGTTTTAAAGGATAAAAGATATATCTATTTTTTATTATCTATTCTGCCGGTTCCCCTGGTATACTTTCAGCACCTTGGAGCATTCCCTTTATTCCTTGTTCACAATCTAGGTTTTGCAACTTCAGTTTACGGGATAGTTTTTGCAATCAATACAATTATGATCATTTTCATTGAAGTGCCCCTAAATAATTTAATGAATGACTGGAATGAAAAAAAATCTTTGGCGCTTGGCGCTTTATTAATAGGGATAGGGTTTGGTGCCATGGCACTGGCTGATGACTTAACCCTAATAATAATAACAACAGTAACCTGGACTTTCGGCGAAATGATATTTTTTCCCGTTAGTGCTGCCTATGTTTCGAGTATGGCACCGGAGAAGAAAAGAGGAGAATATATGGGCTATTTCCAGGTTATGTTTAGTATTGCATTTTTACTAGGACCATGGATCGGAACCTTAGTATTTCAATATTACGGCGCTGTTCTTTTATGGACAGCTACATTTATATTGGGATTAACCTCTGCTGTAGTTTTAATAAAATCTGAAAAAAATAAACTTTCCGTTAAAATATTTAATATATTTTAGCATGCTTATAGATGAATTTTTACCAGAATATAATTTTTCCAAAAAACATTCACTGACAATTAATGCCAATGCCGAAAAGATTTTCAATGTTTTAAAAAATGCTGATTTCAACTCCCTATTTATAAAAGCATTATTAATGTTGAGAGGAATGAAACTTGAAAACATTTCGCTGACATTTTCGGAAAAAAGCTATTTTACTTTGTTAGGCGAAGATAAAGAGAAAGAAATTTTATTCGGCATAATAGGTAAGTTCTGGAAATGGAAAGGGGGTCTTTTTCAAATAAAAAAAGAAGAATATAAAGATTTCAGCTTAACAGGATTTGCTAAAGCTGTATGGGATTTCTCAGCAGATCCGGTTGAACCGGAAAAAACGATTTTTTCAACTGAAACGCGTATTCAGTGTATTGGTGATTCGGCAAAAAGATGGTTTTCACTTTACTGGTTTTGTATCGAGCCTTTCAGCGCATTTATCAGGAAAATTATTCTTTACAGGATTAAGTTCAGAGCAGAGAGATAATAGAGATAAAAGAAATGGGAATCCCGGTTTTTATAATTCATATTCAGGTTTAATTCCAAATCGGAAATTCCCAGCCAAAGGCTGATTAGCCTTTGGCTCAGAAATCAACATTTCAAAGTTACTTTAGCTTATCTTTAAACACCTTTTCAAATTTTTCAACTTTTGGGGCGATAACAAGGGAGCAGTAACCCTGTGTCGGGTTTTTTTCAAAATAATCCTGGTGATATTCTTCCGCTTTATAAAATTTTTTGAATGGAACAATTTGAGTAACAATTGGATTGCTGTATGCACCAGATTTGTCCAGTGCTTCCTTATAGTGTTCTGCTTTTTCCTTCTGCTCATTGTTATGATAGAAAATGACAGAGCGGTATTGAGTTCCCACATCGGCACCTTGACGATTAAGGGTGGTAGGATCATGAGTTTTCCAGAATATTTTAAGTATTTCATCATATGAAACTTCTTTAGGATCAAATGTAATCTGGATGACCTCTGCATAACCGGTATTTCCGCTACATACTTCTTCATAATTCGGATCATCTGTAGTTCCTCCGGAATAACCTGCATAAACCGATTTTACCCCTTTAACCCTTTCAAAAATTGCCTGTGAACACCAGAAACATCCCTCGCCGAATGTTGCTTTTTCCAAATTTGTATTCTCTTCCATTTTATCTTCCATTTTTTTGAGTTTCAGGTTTAATTTCCTTACATCCGACTGCAAATGCTAAAGAAATTATTATTAAAGCCGCTATTTTAACAAAAATTGTTTTCATAATCTATTTCCTATTTCTTTTTATACTATTCAAATATTCTAAAGATTCGGTTTCCAAGTGTAACAAAATGTTAACATTTTTATAAAATAGTTTTACCTATTTTATGAAATTGTCATTACAAAGATGTTAAAAGAATAATAGGAGGATTGAACAGGAGGTAATGAATATCCGGATACTGAATTTTCTGAAGACAAATCTCATATTTCATAATTCCACTTTTTCCACAGCAGCAGGGATCAGCTATATTTTCTATTGTGTCTTCTTTTCATTCCTTCGTGAAGAGGCAGTACCTCCTCTTCATATTCTTCACTGTTTTCATTTACAAAATCGATAAAAATATCATCAACAATTGATTCGGATGAATTTTCCGATTTGGCATTATTATTTTTATATGTATCTACCGCTGTATTAATTGCATTTTTAACGCTTGAAATTTCTTTTTCAATTTTATCCAATGATTCTTTTAAATCTTCACCAATATATTTATCCGTTAATGCAATTAATTGGTTTGCCTTTTCAACCATTTGACCGGCAGTTTTTTGAGCATCTTCAACTATTCTATTCCCTGCATCTTTAACTTTCCGCAGGTACAAATCAAGGTCTTCCTTTAAATTTTCCCGAAGCTGCTCTCCGGTTCTGGGGGCAAATAGAAAACCTAATATTCCGCCTGCCGCCGTACCGGTTAAAAAACTCACAAAAAATCCTAAACGGCTATTATGATTCATAAATACCTCTTTAGCTAAAAATCTATTTGAGATATATTAGTAAATAAAAACAAGTTTTTCAACAATAATAATTGAAAGAGATTCCATTTCATTTGAATTTCAGTATGTTGATTAGAACTAGGAATAAAAATAGTAATTTTTTAATAGTTTTATAAAAAAAAAGGATTCCACTTATTGTGGAAACCTTAATATTATGTTACGCATCGGTCTTAATCGTAATCTTATACTAATCGTGTTAAAAATTGAGTAAGATTAAGAATTTTTTGCGCAGCTTAAGTTATTTAAATAGTTGTTTCTTTTTTCTTGGTAGCGGGTTCGCTTTTAAATTCCTGGTAGATATTATTTACGAGCTCATCCGATGAATCTTCCCCTTGTTTGCTATTTTTATAAGTTTCAATTGCCGTTAATAAAGTTAACCTTAATCTTTTTATCTCATTTTCAATTTTCTCTACTGTTTCATCAAATGTGCCTTCTTTATATTTTTTGATTAAAGCTCTTAGTTCGTCAGATTTTTTTATAATATCATCAACAATATCTAAACTGTGGTTAAAAAGACGCCTGCTTTTAACTTTTGTCTTGCTGATCATATCATCATAATTACCCTTAATATTTTCTCTGACTTCTTTACCTCTTTTTGGTGCAAATAAAAGAGCAACTGCGCTTCCAATAATTCCGCCAATTAATAAACCTGCCAATCCTTTTCCTGCTTGCATATCTTACTCCTTTCCTACATTATATAAACATATAAAATATATTAAAAATCAATGTTACTTATTATGTTACGTATCAATTTTGAAAATGAAGCAGGACAAACCTTACAAGGCTTCCGGTCTGCTTGAAACTGCAGCAATGACCAGTGCCCCGCCTGCAATTGATATATCTTTAATTAAAATGGATATATCCTGGTAAGTAGCAGCATTATTAATCAGTCTCGGCAGATCTACTGTTAAAGCCAGGATGAAAAAAAGGAGGGCTAAGAGGAGGCAGGCAATTCTTGTATATTTTTTTATTAAAATACTTACCGCAGCAGCCAGTAAAGAAAGGCCTGATAAATATACCCAAAATAGAGGGGCGAAATAGAATGATGGTAATCCTGCTGCAATTGAGCTGCCCATAAAAAAATGGATAATTCCAAGTAACCCGATGGATACAGCAAAAATAAATGTTCCTGTTTTAGTTAATCCGTCCATAAAAACTCCTTTATATCTTCCTTTTTTCAATGAATTATAGTGAAACGAACTTAGGTGTCATCTTATACCGTTCTCAAACGGCATAATTTATAAGCATAAATATTTAAAAAATTCTTCCCGGAGCCAGAAAAAATATATATAACACTTTTATGTTGCAAACAAAATTAAAAGTTGATGACACTAACATATATTGTTTGAAAAAAGAACTAAATTAAAATTGATAATGTTGGAATTAGATAAAGGAGAAAATATGAATTCAATTGCAAGAACTGAATATTGGGCTGATCACCATCATCCGGCATGGCTTGATTTCCTTAGAATCTTATTGGGATTGTTTTTAATTATTAAAGGTATATCTCTCGTAGATAACAGCGATCTGTTAGTTGCTTCGGTATTAAACGAAAACATGCAGTTTCTTTCCTTTGCCGCTGTCGAATATTCGATAATAATACTTTTAATTGGAGGTTTATTAATTACCTTTGGATTAATTACCAGGGTTGTAATTCTGTTTGAGCTTCCTATTTTAATTGCTGAGGTATTTTTCGTAAAATTACCCTCCGTTTATTCAATTGTTAATTATAATGAGTTATATTCAGTTATTACTTTATTGCTACTTATCTTTTTTTTGTTTTATGGTTCAGGCCCATTTTCAACGGATAATCTTCTGAATAGGACTAAAGGTAAATTCGAATAAACATCAGGCATATGAGATTATTAAATGTCTTATTGTAAGGCCAGATTACCCCTTATTTTTAAAATATTCGGTCATTTTTGAATTTACACAAGGGGGAAAATTTATCGCCGGCATTTTATTATTGGAATAACAAAATTTTATTAATATATTTGTACACTAAATAACGATAATCAAATTTTACATAAAATATTATAACTATAAAAAGAAAAAAATAAAAAAGCTGAAACTCCACTAATAGCAACTTTTTACCATAAACATTGCTGCTGATGAAGTGCTTCCTCCTTTTTAATATATTCTTCAATTTTTTAATAAAATATAATCACATCCAGTCTACCTCATTAGAATAATTCAATTAAGTATTCTGGAAAAAACAAAACAAATAAAGGAAAAATGTATGAACATTTACGTAGGAAATCTCGCATCGGAAGTTACCGAAGAAGATTTAAATAATTTATTTTCCAAGTATGGTAATGTTAATAGCGTTAAAATAATAAAGGATATGTATTCCGGTACTTCAAAAGGCTTTGGCTTTGTAGAACTTCCGGGACAGTCAGAAGCTTTGAAAGCTATTAACGAGCTAAACTCAAAAGACTTAAAAGGGAAGAGCATTGTTGTAAACGAAGCCCGTCCCAAAAACAGTGGCTCAACGGGTGGCGGAAGGAAGACTTTTAATAATTCAAACAACAGCCGCCAGGGTAGATGGTAATTATCGGGCTAAACCCTAAATATTATAAATTAGGGTTTTCTCGTTTTAAATAGATTTATAAAAGTACAGGGAAAAAATTAACAAACATAAGTTTCATATCCCGGTAATGGGGCTCGCATTTACTATCGATACTCCGCTTAAAGTAGCACACTTCGGAATAAATTCGGTCATTTCAATTGTTGATGATGATCTTATTGAAAAAATGAGGAAGATACATTCTGGTAAGAATAATATCCCTTATATTCCGGTATCAACAAAGGAACCGGATTACAGGGCTAAGCGAATTACACTCTACCTTGATCTTGTGAATAAATTGGTAGATAAAAATTTTACTTCCTTAAAAAAGAAAATAGTAAATAAAGACCCTGAGCTTGATATTTGCTATTCAATTCTGCCCGATCATTCCGAATTGAAACAGCAGCTTCAATACTATATTGAAGGGGTGTTGAACCGGGATGAAATCAAGGATCAGCTGGATAAATTTGCGCATCCCGGAAGCATAGATGTAAATATTATGACAAAAGTGGATAAAGCCAACTATGATAAATCAGGCCGGCTTCCAATTGAATATAATGATGCGCATGCAGCCTTACGCGGGTTTGCACTAAGCAGGCTTAATTCATCCATAGTGTTATCTGCAGGAATGAATCCGAAGCTCTATAGTTATTTTGAAAGTTTTCCGGATTTTTTTCCCGATGAAAAAGGTATAATAAAGAAAAAAATAATACTGAAGGTCAGCGACTTCCGTTCGGCAATTATTCAGGGAAAATTTCTTGCTAAAAAAGGCTTATGGGTTTCAGAATACAGGATTGAGTCAGGACTTAATTGCGGCGGTCATGCCTTCGCAACCGACGGATACCTGATCGGTCCGATTCTGGAAGAGTTTAAAATAAACCGGAAATCTTTAATCGAAGCTATTCACGAAATCTATGCTGGTGCCTTAATCAAAAAAAATCTTTTATTTAGTGAAGAACCTCCCGAACTGAAGATCACGGCACAGGGCGGAGTCGGCACATTTGAAGAAAATAAATTTTTGTTAGATTATTACCAGCTGGATTCGGTTGGCTGGGGAACCCCTTTCTTACTTGTTCCTGAAGCAACAAATGTAGATGAAGAAACTTTAGCTCTACTTAGCAGTGCTAAAGAAGAGGATCTATATTTAAGTAATATATCTCCGCTGGGTGTTCCATTTAATAATTTAAGAAGAAATACAAAAGATATTGAGAAAGCCGAAAATGCAGTAAAAGGTCGACCAGGAAGTTCCTGCCCGAAAAAATTTTTAATTTCAGATACGGAGTTTAGCGCGGAACCTATCTGCACTGCCTCAATAAAATATCAATTCAAAAAGATTGAACAAGTGGATGCTTCTTCTTTATGTCAGGTAGAAAAGGAAAAAGCATATAATAAAATAATTGACAAGGCTTGTTTATGTGTAGGACTTTCCCTCCCGGTTTTACAAATAAATGATGCAGCATCAAAAGTCGATGGTGTTGGAACAGCTGTATGTCCCGGCCCCAATATGGCTTACTTTTCATCGATCATAACTTTAAGAGAGATGGTAAATCACATTTACGGCAGAATTAACATAATAGTAAGGAATGATCGGCCGAATTTATTTATGAAAGAGCTTAAACTTTATCTCAATTATCTGGAAGAAAAAATTGCATCAATTGAGATCCCGCCGTCAAAAAACCAGATTAAATATTTCAGTACTTTCGTAGCTAACATTTCAAAGGGTATTGAATATTATAAGCAGTTATTTTCAGCTTCCATGGGGAAAATTTTTGATATAAAAAAGGGGGACTATGATATAACCAGGCTTGAAGAGAAGCTTGGCGATTTGATAATAATCATGGCTGATAAAAATTTAAGAACCGATATTACTAATTAAATAGCTAATGCAGCCTAATCTCCCATCTAGCAATTCAATACAAATAATTTCTCTCTGAACACAACTCGAATTAATTATTTTACTAATCACGGAACACATGCTTTGAAAACCTTCCTAAAAATGTTTAATTTTGCACCGCACCCTTAGCTCAGCTGGTAGAGCAGTACGATAAATTTTTCAACGAATTTCAGAGTTGATTTTGTAGTCTATTAGTTAAATTGATTGAACTATCAAAATTTTTTCAGATTTTTTTTGAGTGGCTCTACCGAGAAGACCTTAAAAAGTGAAGTTCCCACAATATAATTGCCAATCTTCAATTGATTCTTATTGACTTTAACTAAAAATAAGCAGTTATTGGACTAAGTAATTTTTCTCTACTTCGAGGGAGCCAGAGTTTTAGAGTTAGTTACTGTTTCTTGCCTGAAGTTACACACCGAATACTCTCCCGCAGCAGAATAGTTAATAATAAATTATTATTTACAATTCGAAGGAGTATATATGAAATCTGTAATTAGTTCCCTCTCTGGTTTATTTATTTTCTCATTTCTCCTATTTACAAATGACAATTTTGCTCAAAACGAACAAAAGAAAAAGTTGCTTTGGATGCTAAGCGAGAGAGCATTACCTTCTAAAGTTTTTGAATATGAAGATGCTCAAAAAAATGCAAATGAGTTTTTTAAGAAGTATATGCCTGAAATCCAACTTTATGCTTATTCTACTGAAAACGATATTTACTTTTACTTCATGGAAATTGAAAATCTGGATGACATAACAAAATTCTATCAATCAATGGGGAAGAAAGCTGATAAAGACCAACTTCAAAAAGTAATGGGTGGATTCAGAGATAAAGTATTTTACAACGAGAGCGAAGTATATGCTTTGGATAAGGAATTTTCATATGAATCTAAAGAACCAAGGATAAAACCCGACGAAGTTGGGTTTGAGAGATGGTGGATATGTGAATTAAACCTTACTATGACCAAGAAGCACTAAACGCATGTAAAAAAGAAATTAAAGAGTTTTACGAAAAAAATAACATTCTTGGCGGTTATGAATTTTACAATAAAGTTTTTGGAGGCAACGGTGAAATTTCTGTTATTTCAGAAAAAGGCAAAGACAGGATTGAATACTTTACTTATGAAAATGAGTGGGTGCAGAAATATGGGAACGTTTAAACCTTTGTATATAAAATTTATGAATTTTGTAAACGACTATAAATTTGTTTACTGCTGGTTCAGAAAAGACCTTTCTGTAATTAACGAAAAAACCAAATAGCTGAGATTCAATCAGGAGGCATTCTTACAAATTTAATTATTGCTCAAATTAGTGGTCGTTTTAAACTTTATGAAGCAAAGGGAATTAATCCTCCGTTTGTTATAAAAAAACAGCTTGAAGTATATCATCGCATCTTTAAAGTATATATATGGTTTTTTTTCAAATTCCTCCGTTGCTTCGTTAAATGCTTCATATAACAAAATATTTCTTAGATGGTTATCATTCATACAGTTGGTTAAACTATAAACAATTTCAAGCAAATAAATTAAATCCTTATGCCATTTTATAGGTGAATTTTTAATTTCTGAAAATTTTTTCCCCCAGAATTTATCAGAATCTTCCATTTAAATATTTTACCCCATAAAAAATCCTTCCTCATATTTGACATTCAGGTAGTTCCATTCAACAGCTTTCTTAAAAGCACTTTTTAACACCCGTAGAGCTAAACTTGTAGCATAATTTGCTTTTTGAAATCTATCCGTTAGAAGTAAATTCAACCTGGCGAGCAGTTATTTTCCTTAATACCGCATCATCCCCGAATTTTTCCGTTAGAAGCTTAAAAGAAAATTCAACATTTTTATAATATCCTTTGCTTAATGTTGATTTTACATAGGTAAGATATTCTGTATTGAACTGTTTGAGGGTATTGAATTTAGCTTTATTCTTTGCTTTTAATTCATCTTTGAAGTTAGCGACGAATTTTAGAGCATCCTGTTTAACCTTGCATTTAGTTGAAGTTCTTCTTGGTCTGTTTTCTACTTCATCAAAATAATCAAGGTGATAATAACCTTTTCGCTTGAAAAGAAACATAACAATACTCCTTTCAAGCTCTTTACATCTGAAAAACCTAAATCTAAAATGTTCAGTAAAACGTTCAGTTCGAATTTCGCATTTATTCGCACACTCAACTTTTCATGCTTTGAAAACCTTCCTAAAAATGTTTAATTTTGCACCGCACCCTTAGCTCAGCTGGTAGAGCAGTAGACTCTTAATCTATTGGTCGGGGGTTCGAGTCCCCCAGGGTGTACAAATCCGCTCAATTTTGACTCAAAAGGGAGTTTCTTTATTTTCAACAGTATATTAAAATAATCTGCTTTGTTGGGGATAAATCATCATATATATTTAATCAGATAAGCAAAAACCAGAAACAGGTAGATAAATGAATATGATGTATAATAATTATGATTTGATATGCTTCTTAACATATTTTGATGGGTTTATTCCAAAATATTCAGTGAAAGAGGTTGTGAAATATGATTGTGAGCTGAATCCAACTCTCTCGGCTATCTCAGTAATATTCATATCTGTAGTAACAAGTAACTCGGCAGCTTTTTTTAAGCGGATAATTCTTATGAATTCTCTTACAGTCTGACCTGCTATAGCATTTATTTTTTTGTATAATTGTGTCCGGCTCATACCAATTTCATAAGCAAAATCACTAACCTCAAAATCAGGATTACTTAAGTTCTTTTCCACAATGGCATATGCTTTTTTTAATAATGCTTCATCGGTTCTGGAAGGTGAGAAATCTTTAATTGCAGCAAAAGGATCTTTAATAAATTTTTTGCGCAGCAATTCTCTTGAATCAATTAAACTCTTAATCCTCAGTTTAAAATTGCAGAACTAAATGGTTTAGGGACATAATCATCCGCCCCGCTTTCAAAACCCTCAATTGTATGCTGCTCTGAGCTTTTAGCAGTAAGAATCAATATTGGAATATGGCTTGTTTTTTCGTCCTGTTTTAATTTTCTGCAGACTTCATAACCGTCAATTCCGGGCATCATAACGTCACATATGATTGCATCAGGAATTTCCTCCAAAGCTTTTTCAAATCCGATTTTTCCATTGTATGCTTCAATTATTCTGTAAATATCTTTGAATTCATTTTTAATGTATAATCTCATATCCGGATTATCTTCTATTATTAATAAATGAGGTAAATTCTGATCTGATTCTTGTCTTCATAATGAGTCTGTGATATAACTTCCTGAGCATTCTGTTGTATTATCTCATGTGCATTTATTTTATTTACTTTTTAGCTTTGAGGTTGAAGAGGGAAGCTGACTTTCTTCAGTCCAGAGAGGAAGAATTACTGTAAATGTTGAACCCATATTCGGTTCACTTTCCAAATAAATATTTCCATTATGAAGCCTGACCAATTCATAGGTTAATGATAAACCAATTCCGGTACCCTGCGTAGTCAGATTGTTTTTAACCTGATAGAATCTATCGAAAATTTTTTGTTGAGATTCTTTGGGAATGCCTATACCTGAATCTTTAACAATAATTTCGATTATTCTTTTAGTATTGACCCCGGAATATTTTGCAGATGCTTCATCACAAATAAGCGAAATACTTATAGAACCTCCGTCCTGCGTAAATTTGAAAGCATTTGAAAGCAGGTTGTATATAATTTTATCAAGCTTATCATGATCGAACCAGGCTTCAAGCAAAGGACATGTTTGGATGAATGAATAATTCATCTCACGTTCCTTAGCTTCATGGTTGAAGGAATCGACAATATTTTTAATAAACTGAATTAAATCATCTCTTTTCACAATTCAATTCGAGTTTTGCCTCTTCTATTTTTCTGAAATCCATAAGCTGATTAATTAATCGTAGAAGCCTGCTTGCATTACGCTTAATTAAATTCAACTGAATTTTTTGAGATTCATCTTTTATGCTCTTTAAAAGTGCTTCTGCCGGACCGACAATGAGAGTTAAAGGAGTTCTGAATTCATGTGAAACATTTGAGAAGAAGTGCATTTTTAATGTATCCATTTCCTGCAGCTTTTTTATCTCAAGCTTTTCAACTTCAAGTTTATTTTTAATTTCAGCTTCATGCAATATCAATCTTCTAAAAGCATAGAGCAGGTTAGAATAATTAATAAATAAAAAGCATATGCCCATCTTGACTTCCACCATGGAGGATTGACAATTATTTTTAAATAGGCACCTTGAGTATTCCACATTCCATCATTGTTTGAAGCAATAACTCTGAAAGTATATTCTCCAGGACTTAGATTTGTATAAGTTACTTCGCGCTGGTATCCGGCGGAAATCCAATCATCCTGAAAACCTTCAAGTTTATATTTATACTGATTATTTTTAAGATTCTGATAATTTAAAGCTACAAATCCGATTGTAATAACATTCTGATAATAAGAAAGTTCTATTTTCTTACAGTAAGTTATTTGTTCCGGAATAGAAAATTCATCAGACTGTGTATCATCCTGCGATTCGTACAGATTTATTAAACAGCTTTAAATTGGTTATATATACCGGCGGTTTATAATGATTTATCCTTATACTATCAGGATAAAAACGTGTAACCCCTCCCTTCCCGCCAAAATACATTTCACCTGTTGATGATTTAAATGAGGCATTAATATTATCTGTAATCAGTCCGTCTGATGTCGAAAACTTTTAAATTTTTCTTTCTCAGGGGAAAACTTTGATAATCCTTTACTTGTTCCAATCCAGAGATTGTAATGATCATCTTCCAGTATTTCGGTAATATTATTGCTTGGCAATCCATCTTTTATAAAATATTGTTTAATGAAACCGGTCTGTTTATTAATTTCATTAAGACCATCAGTAGTTCCCACCCAGATATTCTCTTTAGAATCAATATAAACTGCCTGAGCAATATTATTACTTAAAGAGTATCCTTCTTTACCGTTTGAAAAATAGTTTTTTACCTCTGCTGTATTTGCTGAAACCACGGAAACACCGGCAACATTACCTACCCAGATATTATTATATTTATCTGCAAATGATGTAAATGTCCAGTCGCTCAGAATTGAGTTAGAAGGATTATTGATATCATTTCTGTAATGAAAAAATTTACCCGATTTCGGAATGAATTTATCGAGACCGCCTCCATGTATGCTAACCAAAGATTTCCTTTGTTATCCTCATCGATAAATCTGATATCATTACCTGATATGGTTTTAATATCATTATCATTGTGAATATAAGAAATAAATGATTTTGCTGATTCAATATATTTTTTTAAACCATCAAGATATTTTCCTACCCAGACGGTTCCATCATTGCTTTCAAAAATGTACATCACTGGTCCCGGTCCTAAACCGGTCGATTCATCTCCTTTTATGAAATATTTTGGTTTTATCCCGTTTAAATCAAGAATATCTATACCGCCGTTGTCATAACCTATCCAAATTCTTTTTTTTGAATCTTCAATTACAGTATTAATTAAATTATTGGTAAGCCCTTGTTGTGAACCTGGATTTTTATACCAGCTGTAAAACGGGTTATTTAATACAGCATAATTCAAATCACCCTGCTTGGCGGTAAGCCAAATATTATTCTGCCTGTCCTGGTACATACCTGAAAGAGAATTTGAGGATAAACTGTATGGGTCAAAATCATTTGAATTAAACACAGTCTTATTGTTTCCATTTATAAGGATCAGGCCGCCGCCTTCAGGATTATACCAAAGTCTGTTTTTATTATCTTTGAAGATGAAGTTAATATACTGGCTGCTTTCCTTTTTATAAGGTTGAGCCTTTCCGGTCAATTTATCAAATATCCAGATTCCTTTTGTCCATGTGCTTATCCAGACAAGTTTTTATCAATAACAATTGAATTAACTGAAAAATCAGCAGCCTGATGACTTGTAACATCAAATAGTTTATAATGGTTAAATGTCATTTTAGATACATTGAAAGCAGTTAAAATTCCTGTTATATAGGTAATCCACAATATATCATTATCTTTTTTAATGAAATTAATGGAATTGTTTGCTATAGTTTTTGATGTTGGATTTTGATATAATGGTACAGAATACCTGGTAAATCCGTCGTTTTTTTGATCATATTGATATAAACCGCTGTTTGTACCAATCCATAAATTATTATACTTATCTTCTGCAATTGTATTGATCTCATCCGTCAAAATAGCTGTGAGGATTATTTGTTGATGAGAGGTATAAGTAGAAAAATTATCCTTTTTTTTATTATATCGGCTTATTCCACCGCCATATGTACCAACCCAAAGCTGTCCCTTACTATCACAAAGTAAACAAGTAATAAGATTACTCTTCAGCGAGGTATTAGATTTGGGATTACTCCTGTATATCTTGAATGATCGTCCGTCGAATCTGTTGAGCCCTTCCCCGGTGCCAATCCACATAAAGCCTTCTTTATCCTGAACTATACAGCGTTGACCATTGGAAGATAATCCCATTGCAGTAGAATATTTAACAAATTTCAGATTGTTGCTGAATTCCTGGGGGTATATGGAATCAAAAAACAATAATATCAATATTCCAATTAGGATTGATATTTTAGTCAACAGCTTCATTTAATGAATGATTTCCGTTTTTTGAATATTCCAAGATAATAACATTTAAACATATTATAAAAGCTGAAATTCCGAACTATGCCTTTAATGATTTATTGAAAATTAAAATGCATAAGAATAATTTCAATTTCTTCCTGTCCGGTACGCGTTTAAATTTTTCGGGACGCTAATTAATATTCACTTTTTTTAGAACACCATTTAATAAAAATGGAATTCTGATAAACATCAAAAAGAAGCTGGTCCTTTATTTTTGCTTCATGAAAAACATATATCTGTTTAAAAATTATGTCCAAAAGTCTAACACTATACATAAAGATATTAAATAAAATATTGATTATGAGGGTAAAATAAATTCCAGGGGAAATGGATGAAAAGAATTAATCTTTTACGGGAAAAAAGCTTTAAGGAATTTAAATTGTGGAATTATCGCACATTACTAATGTTTCTGGCTATTTCGGTGATAATCTTCCTTTTTATATTACTGGTTAGCGGATGTAAAGTTTAGAAAGCAGAAAATATGCGGGAAACCATTTGCTACACAACCAACCTGAAAATAATAAATATTGCACCGGCATTGCACCGGCAAAGGCTGCTGCAGGAATTAGTAGAATTGCAAATTAATCGAGTCCAAGAGACTTTGCCGCTTAAATAGATGGAGAAAACGTCATTATAATTTCTAAATAATAAAAAGATTTTCATTTAAAAGTTCACGAGTAAGCAGAAGAATAGTGTAATAATGTTACTTGTTAAACTCAATATCAATTGATTAATAAAATTTACTCAAAAAAAAGTATTTGAGGGGTATCTAATGAAACATCATGTACGAATAATAGTTTTTTTCTTACCCATAATTATTTTTCTTTTAACGGTCAGAGTTCAGGCACAAACGGGAAGAATATTCGGGCAGGTGGTAGATGAAAATTCAGGGGATGCTTTACCCGGCGCCAGTGTTTTTCTTCAGGGTACAAGTCTTGGAGCAGCAGCAGATATACATGGCAATTATTATATAACGAACATACCTGCAGGTAATTACACATTAATTGCAAGGTATCTGGGGTACGATGATGATAGTACCGACATTCAGCTAGGTTCCAACAAGCGGATGCAGATTGATATAAAAATGAAATTCAAGGTTATCCAGGGAGAAGAAGTACTTGTAACAGCACAGGCAGAAGGTCAGATGCAGGCGATGAATCAGCAGCTTTCCTCAACGACAATAAAAAATATTGTATCAAAGAACCAGATACAGGAATTACCGGAAGCCAATGCAGCAGAAGCAGTCGGACGTCTGCCGGGGGTATCGCTGGAACGAAGCGGGGAGAGGGTAACAAAGTGGTAATCCGGGGAATGGCGCCTAAGTATTCACTTATTCAGATCGATGGGGTTGATATGGCAGCTACCGGTAAGAATGATCCTACTGCCTCAGATGATCGCAGCACAGACCTCAGCATGATTTCCCCGTATATGCTTGAAGGTATTGAATTAACCAAATCCGTTATGGCTGATCAGGAAGCAACAGCCACCGGCGGTATTGTCAATTTTAGAATTAAGAAAGCGCCCGATATTCCAACTTTTAATGTGATAGCCCAGGGCGGAATGAATAGCCTTCGAAATACGTATAATGACTACAAATTCTCTCTAGGTGGCAGTGACCGCTTCTTTATGCAGCGGCTGGGTGTTTATGCCCAGGCAGATTATGAAAAAAGGGATAACGGCTCTCAGCAAATGGGAAGCGTCAACTTTTCACAAGAAAATCTAACAGCACCGGTTAGAACCAATAGCATGCGATTATTGGATATATTCAGAAAAGTGCAGCGGACAGGGGGTGTGCTGGTTCTCGATTATTCCCTTCCGTCAACAAGTATCAAATTGTCCAACTTCTTCAGCCGTATTAAACGGGAACAAACAGACTATAACAACAACTATGATTTTCATCAAAATAGTTTTTCAATTGGTTTTGATGATACCCCTGAAAGCTGGCTTACTATTTTAACCAATTCACTGCAGATAGAGCATCAATGGGGAAATTGGGAAATTAATTCTACTTTATCTCATTCTTTCTCAGAAAACGAATTACCTTTAAAGATATCATCAACTAATGGCGGTTCTATTCCGGATCATCCATTTGGAACCAATAGATTATCCAATTTTGACGTAGATGTAAATCCGGAGAACATCCCTGATATGTTTATATACTCAATGGATCAAATGGTTCATAATATGCAGCTGAGCGGAATAAATATTCAAAAGGATGACAACCGTGAGCGGGATCTGGCAGCTGATCTTAGTGCAGCTTATACATTTAATATCACCGACCAGGTGAATGTAAAATTGACCATAGGGGGAAAAATAAAATATAAGACGAAAAAGTATGACGAGACAGCTTTTGGTTTCGGCAATGAGGGATATATAAAAGTAGCTCATGATAATTTTGATATAAGCCAGCGAAGCAAAGACATTTATAACACAGATCCAAGGCTATTGTATTTAGACGACTTCCTGGTTAATAACAATGGAAATTTCCTTGACGGTAGATATAATTTCAGCCCTTTGTTTGACAAGGATAAATTCCGCCGGCTTTATGCTCTTGCCTCGGCTATACCTGATGATCAATTATATAGCTTATGGTCATTGTATCAACCGGATTTTCCGGGCACAAATTATAATGATTACCATGGATTTGAAAACTATCATGCTTTTTACATAATGCCGGAAATCAATATTGGTCCAAAATTGCTGCTGGTGCCGGGTGTGCGCTATGAATCGAACCGGACCGAATACACAGGTTACCGGGGGAACAGGTTAGGCATTTTACGGGGCTTTACACCTTCTCCAATAGATACAGTTACCAAGGTGCGGAAAAATGAATTCCTTCTGCCGATGATGCAGTTGTTTTACAAACCCACTGATTGGCTGACGGTTAAAGCAGGATACACACATACACTGCTTCGGCCAAATTTTGACAATATCATGCCGGGCTGGCTGATTGGCAGCCAGGGAAGTATTGATAACCTGAGTAATTATCAGCTTAAACCGGAATTGTCCCGAAACTGGGATCTGCAGTTGTCTTTCCATACGAACGAAATCGGTTTATTGTCAGTCGGTGCATTTTACAAAAAGATTACAGATATGATTTTCTGGGCCGGTCAAAAGGCGATCCTTGATACAGCCTTCTTCGATTTACCATCGATAATGTTCCGTAAGCTGGCAGCCTACGCCGAAAATAATGAAAATCCGGCTTATAATTATGGCCTTGAGCTTGAATGGCAATCCAATTTCTGGTTTTTGCCGGGATTGTTAAAGGGTATTGTAATAAATGTGAACTATACTTTTAATAGATCGGAAGCAAAATATCCAAGAACCATTGTTAAAGTGGCAGTTGATCCAGTTACCTATAAAACAAGTTTTGTTAATCAAGATACAACTTATACAGCTCCGATGTTAGAACAGCCGGATAATTTGCTGAATCTTATGATTGGATATGATTATAAAGGTTTCTCGATTCGCGGGGCGTTGAGATACAAGTCCCATATATTTAAAAGTGCAAGCTGGTATGAAGAATTACGCGGCTATTCCACGAATTTTTATCGCTATGATGTACAAATTAAACAAAAATTACCAATCGACGGCCTGGAGTTTTTCCTGAATGTGAATAACCTTACAGGGGAAAAGGAAAATGATGTAATAAATCACCTTAATTACTCCAATTATACGGAGGATTACGGTAGAAGCGCAAATATTGGATTGCGGTTCCAGTATTAGAATTTTATATCGATGCAGTCAGGAAGAATAATAAAGGTTTCAAAGGAGGTGATAACAATTTTTAACTTTAATAAATCTCAAAAAAAAAGAAAGGATGGTTATAGGGAATTGTACAAGATTACTGTGTTAATAATTATTGGTGCGGAATAATAATTATTTAATTAACTAAAACTCAAAAAAATTAAGGAGACAGGAATGAAAATAAAATTGGTATTATCAACAATCCTGATGATCCTGGTGATCAGCGGCAGCAGCATTTTTGCCCAAACGGAGTCAAAAGGTGATACACTGATCATCGGACCATTAAATTCCCAAGGTGAAGCATTAGGTTCTTTAAATGAAGCGATTAAAGCTGACACAAATGCTACAACAGGAGCGAGACTGCATAAAGTATACAAGCTGCAGCACAATGCACAGTATATTTTAACAGAAACAATTCAGGCAGACTTTCCTCTAGTTATTGTGGCAGATCCGCCTGATCCTACAAACAGACCGCCTGTTGTCCGCTGTGGTTTAAAGGAAGATGGAAGCTCTGTAAATCGCTGGTGGCTTCTTTATGACGGCGCAACTTTCAAAAATATCTGGATAAGCGGTATCAATCTGGATGGCACGGGTCCTATTGACTGGATTTCCCAGGAAGTAAATTCAACAGGAAAAACATATAATTATGACGGATGTATAATAGAATTCCCCTATACATGGTGGGCGATGTTTGCCGATTGGGGGCTTAACAATAACTATATCCTTACAAACAATTACTTTCAATATATTGGAAACCCTGCAGGAGCAACCTGGAACGGTGCTGTTTTTAGCGGCGGTACTATGGATACGGTAATCGAGCGGAACAATACATTTTTTGATTTTGGCTGTTATGCATTCAATGGACAAGTTTATTATATAGAGCTTGACCATAATACTTATGTAAATTGCATGATGCATCCGATTATGAATCACAACAAAATCATAGCAAAATACACAAATAACCTTTTTATCAACTGTCATTCTTTCTCTGATGATTATGATGAAATCAGACGGCATCATGATGCTGAAGTAAAAGGTTTGATGAATTATGCCGAAGTTCAATGGATTCCAAGAACCCTCGATTCACTTTACGGACCTGGCGGAGCATACGGTAAGACATATGATCCTAATGGGGATGGTCATTTAACTGAAGGTGAACTGCTTTGGCAGCTGCAGGATAATGACTGGTATTACACACAACCTATCGTAAATTATTGGAATCAATTTCCTCAAGTTGTTCCTAATCCATGGATGAATCACTATAATCAGGCAATGTTCAAAAGCCATGATTCTACTTCAAACTGGACATGGCATCTTAAGAAATATATTTGGGCAGATTCAGCTGGTAATATAATTGATAACCCGTCAAATTTTGATACACTGCATGTTGTGGATTCAACAGTTGTACCGGAAGTTCATGAACCGTTTAAGTATTTTACAGAAGAAAATACGATGAATCAGGACCCGGGATTTAAAGATATGAATAACTCTGATGAGCTGCTTGCTGAGAATTGTACTAATATCAGAACATCACAATACACAGGTCAGACTACACCATCTGTCAACTTCCACGGTGTATCTGATTATCTTGCTTTTACATGGCCTTTGGATTATGACTTAAGCTACACAAACGCTACTTTGAAAAACGGAGGTACAGATGGTAAACCGGTTGGTTCGTTGCAATGGTGGCCTGAATATGCTACCGCTGTTAAAGATAATGCAGCAATTCCGGATGCCTTTGCACTGGGGCAGAATTACCCGAATCCATTTAATCCTACTACAAAAATAAATTACTCTGTTCCTAAGAGCGGATTTGTAACTTTAAAAGTATTTAATATTCTTGGTCAGGAAGTAGCTACCCTTTTCTCAGGACAATTACATCCTGGTAAATATGTTGCTACTTTCGATGGAAGTAAGTTTGCAAGCGGAGTTTACGTTTATCGCCTGGATGCAGGAGGAAATTCCATTTCTAAGAAATTAGTTCTGTTAAAATAGTTTCTTCTCCTCCTCATAAACACGCCTCCGGTTTTATACCAGGGGTGTGTTTTGTTTTTTTATATTTAGGCATAAGTTCTTAATTTTTATTACATATCTTAATCTTCTTAATCTTCGGATATTATGATTAATACTTAATTCTGTAATTATATGATAAATGAAAAAGAATTAATTTGTTGCTTCGGCCAAAGGCTTTATTCACCTCAGGTTATTTTGTAATATGTAACAACTATGCATTAGGTAGGCATAAAAAATATATTTTTCATATGCATTTTTAGCATTCATATAAATTAATTAAGCAAATGAAATTAACAAGAAAATCAAAACTCTTTTATTATTATTATTCTATTCATTTTTACATCTTTACTTAAAGCTCAAGTGTTATATATTGGTGCAAACTATCATCCTCATGATGATAAAAATCCTGAAAAAATAAAAGATGATATTCAATTGATGAAAGATGCAGGGTTTAATGTTGTCCGCATGGGACATTTAGCCTGGGACAGCTATGAGCCGTCAGAAGGAAAATTCGACTTTGGATGGTTTGATAAAGTAATGGACATGATGAACGAAGCCGGTATCAAAGTAATTCTTGGATATTGCTATAAGACCGGCCCCAATCTGGTTGCACTACAAATATCCTTCAATTGATATTACAGATGAAAATGGAAACATGTTATACCCGAACCATCGTTACATGGAAGATATTGGTGATCCAATGTATCAAAAGTATGCCTTGCGGTATACCGATTCACTAACAAAACATTATGGAAATCATCCGGCATTGCTGGCCTTTGGAATTGACAATGAATCCGGGTGATGGACCAATTTCATATTCGGAAACAGCCAGGCAAAGATTCATTACATGGTTAAAGAAAAAATATTCAACGGTAGACAACTTAAATAAAGCCTGGGCAGGACAACGCTGGTCGAGAAAAATCAATCAATTTGAAGAAATTGGTTTTCCTGTATCAGGCCAATAAATGGTGCACCTGAAAGGATGCTTGATTTCAGGCGTTTTGTTTCTGACGAAATCAATCAATTTCTTTTTAAAGTAATTGATAAAGTAAATACCAATGCTCCAAATGCCTTGATCAATACTAATGCATGGTATTTCAGCCATATGAAATATTTTGACTATGCGCCTATTGCCTATTCCGGAAAAATGACGCGCGAAGGTGAGGGATTTTATGCAGGCACTTCCTTAATTAACAACGATGGAATTCTGTGGGCTTCATTTGGAATTGTTCGCATTCAATATGAAAGTACAAATCCTTTTTGGTGCAGCGAATTTACAACTATGACCGCTGCTCCGAATGCATGCAGAAAACAGGCTTACGCATCGTTAATGTTCGGTAACCAAATGGTTTGCGGATGGACATGGCAAAGTATGTGGGCTGGTGAAGAACAATATTTGGAAGGTTTGGTTGATTGGGATGGTATTCCCAACCGCAAATATTATGAATACAAAAAAATTGCAACGGAATTTCAAAAAATAGAAAAATATTTCCCTTACAAATCTCAAGCAGAAGTAGGATTGGCTTTTTCATTCCCAAGTCAAATTGCAAGTTATTCATTCCCGGAAAGACATGAAGACAGGTTGGAACATGTTTTAAACAGTTTTATAACCGCAATATAGATGTAAGAATGCTTGATATAAAACGCAGCAATCTGCAATATAAATTGTTAATCATTCCCGGTGTTGCTGTTATGGATCCGTTAACAGCCAAAAAAATTCGCGATTATATTTACAACGGCGGTACTGCAATAATGACGAGTTATTCGGCAATTGTGGATACTACCAACCAGGTATTTTCTAGTACTCGCCCCGGTTTGTTAAGTGATGTTTTCGGAATCCGGCTTGGAAGCTATGAAGAAACCGAATACATGAATGATGTATCCAGAATTTCATACAAAGGAAGGCAAGTTCGTGTGAATTATAAAGGAAAGAATATTGAATTAGAATCACCCCGCTATGATGTAATTGAAGCGCAAGGTGCTGAAGTGTTGGGAAAGATAACTAGTCTGGATAATGATTATCCGGTTATAACTTCCAACAAATTCGGGAAAGGAAGAGCAATTTATATTGGCTTGCCTTCAAGAAATGAAGTTTTAAATCCGATTGTGGATGATTTGATTTCAGAACTTTCTATTAAAAAAGGTCCCGGATGTTCCTGCCGGTGTAATGGCAAGACAGATTGATAAGAATCATTTTTTATATTTGAATATTAGTGGCGAACCAAAAGAGATTAAAATAAATAGAAATTCAAGAAGTATTCTTTTTGATAAAGATTACTCAGGCAATTTTACAATCGCACCATTTGAACCTGAGTTTATTGAAATAAAATAAGTACTTATTTAGTGTATTTTCAAGTTTATGAATCGGACTATGTTTTATTGGAGATGGGTATGTAAAGTTCAACAATTTTATCTATGAAGCCATTAAAATAAAATTATAAAAAGCGTGTATGACTGATGAATCACTTCATTATAGCTTCAATAATAATGGGGAAACATAGCCGGTTGATTGAAAATAAAATATTTTAATTGCAGAAATTAGAACTGAGAATTCAATAAAATATTTATTGAGAAGTAAATCGATGAAATATCATGGAATGACATGTAAATAAATAAATTCTATTGATTGAAAAAACAGAGGTTATATCTTATGATAAAAAAACATTTTAAAATTTTCTGATAAATCTAATTATTCTTATCAGTTTATTTATGACCAATATATTTGCACAGTCAGGCTCCGCCTGAACGGATAATAAATTTGGATTTCAATCAAATCAAAGGAACATTTAACACAATGTTTAAAGAATGTGTTGGTGCAGGCAGGGCAAATGAGGGATTACGGGCTGATTGGCAGCAGCAATTGGCGTTGGTAAAGAAAGAATGTGGTTTCAAATATATCCGCATGCACGGATTGTTAACCGATGATATGGGTGTTTATAGGGAAGACAGAAAATGGAAATCCGGAATATAATTTTCAATACATAGATGTGTTATATGATTATATATTATCAGCATAGGGATGAAACCATTTGTCGAACTGGTTTTATGCCGGAAGCCTTTGCAAGCGGCAAACAAACTATTTTCTGGTGGAAAGGAAATGTTACGCCGCCGAAAGATTACAAAAATGGGGAGACTTGATTCGTAATCTGACTCTTCATTTTACAGAACGATATGGTGCAGATGAAGTAAAGACATGGTATTTTGAAGTTTGGAATGAACCCAATCTTACTCCCGGTTTCTGGACAGGAACGCAGGAAGAATATTTCAAATTGTACCAGTATTCCGTTAATGCCATAAAAAGTGTGAACAAAGAATATCGGTCGGCGGACCTGCAACCGCCGGAGCTGCATGGGAACCTGAAATGATCGACTTCTGTAGAAATAATAATCTTCCTTTGGATTTTATCAGCACTCATTCTTATGGCGTTAAACAAGGATATCTGGATGAATTTGGACATTCCGGTACCGTTCTCGACAAAAATCCTATGAGTTTGAGCGGAGATGTTATAAATTCCCGAAAAGAAATTGCCGGTTCTTCCATGCCGAATCTGGAACTTGCATTACACCGAATGGAGTTCTTCCTACACACCAGCCGATCCGATACATGACAGTTATCATGAAGCAGCTTATATACTTGAAAAAATTAAACAGGTAGGAGATGCTGCGACTTCAATGTCTTATTGGGTATTTACCGATATTTTTGAAGAACCAGGCCCGCGCTTTACACCGTTTCACGGCGGATTTGGATTATTGAATTACCAGGCAATCAACAAACCGGCTTTTTATGCCTACCAGTTTATGAATAAACTTGGCAATACAGAATTGATTAACACGGATTCTTGTTCATGGGCATGCAAAGATGATAAGGGAAACATCCAGGTTCTGTTCTGGGATTTTACCTATACACTTCCTGATTCAGTCAACAATCAGGATTATTATATTCGCGATCTGCCAGCAAAATCAAAAGGCAAAGTAAAAATTAATATTCGGAAATTCCTGCGGGTAAGTACCATCTGGAAATCTATAAATTGGTTATCGCGTAAATGATGCCTATACAACTTATTTCGATATGGGCAAACCCAGTCAACTTACAAAAGAACAGGTTAAGAAAATCAAAAAACTCAATGATGGCTCCCCAATTTCCTGCGAAAAAATAGAAGTAAAAACAGATGCAAATTTTATTAAAGAATTGGATCTTCGTGAAAACGATGTATTCCTGATAACATGATAAGTTATAATATTGATGGGTAGATTATAAAACGTAATAAAGGTTATGTAAATAAAATTATAAAGTCTGTACTTTTAGAAAAACAATATATCAGGTAATAAAGTAGTGAGATTTATAATTAATAAAAGGATAATTTAATGAACAAAATAATTCATTTCAGTTTTTTAATGGTAACTTTTTTTTAACTAATCATCTTGGTCAAAGTGATGATAATTGTTTTCTTGATGATTTTGGATCAAAGAAAGCAGATATTCCTCAATCAGTGAATGCAGAAAAACCAATTGAACCTGCAACAGTTACGGTTACAATAAATGGCGATACCCTCGGAAAAATTTCAAAATATGTATTTGGTAATGCAATTGCCGCATGGGCCGGAGCCCATGATAACCCTACATTTGTAGAAGGTGCTAAATTTCTTGCACCGACTCTCATTCGTTTTCCGGGTGGAAGCTGGTCAGATGGATATTTTTGGAATGGATGCCATCCGATGTTCCGGATTCAATTTATGACGGAACAACATATAATAGTACAACCGGAACTGCAAAAAAAAGCAAATTTTGGGGACAAACGGGAAAGGCGGTGGCAGAACTACACCTGATCAGTATTATGCACTTCGTGAGAAGCCGATGTTACAGAAGGATTAATAACAGTTAATTATGCATATGCGCGATATGGAACGAGCGACGATCCGGTTGCCCAGGCTGCCCATCTTGCTGCCGATTGGGTTCGGTATGATGATGGGCGAACAAAGTTCTGGGAAATTGGCAATGAAAATGCCGGTCCATGGGAATATGGCTGGATGATTGATACAGCACTTAACAAAGACGGGCAACCGCAAATTATTTCAGGAGAACTATATGGAAAGCATTTTAAAGTTTTTGCTGATTCGATGAAAGCTGCCGCTGAAGAAATCGGAGCTACAATTTATATTGGAGGCGGTTGTTATTGATGGTCCAACAAGCTGGAATTTTGTTGATAAAACATGGAATGAAGGTTTCTTTAAAGAAGTTGGCGATAAAGCAGATTTTTATGTTATTCATAATTATTTCGGTTTTACATATACACCAAAATATCTTTTAAATGTTGCTGTATCAGAACCTAAAAAGAAATTGATTATTTCAAGCAGGATATTCAAAAATATAATGCATCTTCAAAACCAGTTGCTTTAGACGGAGTATAATATGGGCCTGGGTGCAACCGATGTTCAGGCAACATCTTATATCAATGGCATGCAGGCTACTATTCTTATTAGTGAATTGATTAAAAACAATTTCGGATTAGGTGCAAGATGGCTACTGCTTTCCGGGACAACTCAAATGTTTTATGGTGGTTCGGATTCCAATTATTTATATCATCCCCATCCGGATTTTTATTATTTATATTATCTGCAGAAATTTTATGGCGATCATGAATTTCTACTTCTTCATCAAATAACGATATTCTTTGTTATGCCTCAAAATATTCATCCGGTGAAACCGGCGTGATTATTGTTAATAAAGGTACTGCAGAACAAGTAATCAGCATTGATACAGACTCAATTGGCGTCGGTAAAAAATATTATATTTACTCATTTACAGGAGGAACAGATAATGGTGATTTTTCACAAAATGTTTATATTAATGGACATGGGCCGGATATCAATCAATGGGGACCTTATGATGAATTATCCGATATTCCGGCTGACTCATATCCTATTGAAAATGAAATTAAATTTACTTCACCCGGGAGATCAGTACAAATGATTATGATTGAAGGCGGAAATAATTATATTTCGGTTAATCATGAAACAACTCCGGATAGTTCATTCATTTAATTTATATCAAAATTACCCAAATCCGTTTAATCCGTCAACACCAATCAGCTATCAATTGCAGTCAAGTGTTTTTGTGACATTGAAGGTATATGATATTCTGGGAAGAGAAGTAAAAACATTGGTTCACAAATATCAGAATGCTGGAAGTTATTCTGTACAATTTGATGCTTCAAATCTGCCGAGCGGCGCGTACTTCTACAAACTTGATGCAGGAACGTACCATAATATCAAGAAACTTTTGCTTCTGAAATAAAACAAGGAGGACGATCAAATGAAAAAATATTTAAGAGCTATGATGATGATTATAATAGATCATACCGATAGTAACGATTTTGGATCCGACAGTATACAAACGGGAAGCAATGCTGTTATTCAGTATCATGAACTTCGAATATCTACATTTAATCCGGAAAGTTTTTACGAAGTACATATTGAACGCCCTGTAAAATAATTTAGATGATTTAATAATAACAAAGAATTTTTACTAATATTTTATTTATTTTTTATTCGATTAAAAAACAGAACCAAATTAAAGGCAAAATGATTATTGAAAATTTGCTTATGAATATTAAATATAAATTATTACCATTCAAACTAATCTGCGATATCCGGATTTTCCTGTTCGTTTCATTGATATTATTTAACAATTTCACTTCTGCCGATGCTGCTGGTAAGCACATATTCGAAGCGGAATCAGCCAAATTGATTGGAGGAGCGTTAAAAGTAGCTGATGATATGGCATCGGGAGGCTATCTAGTCAGTTTAACCAAGGCAGGTGAAGGTATAAAGTTTACTGGTTTACCGGCTGCCGGTAAATTAGCTATACTCTATGCATCAATGAAAGTGGGCGTGATCAGCGTTGTGCTGAACAATCAGCCGGTACAAAAAGTGAACATTCATTCGTCGGGCGCGTTCACCAATTGCGTTCTCCGCGCCATCATCAACATTGCAATTCACTCGGGCGATACCTTGACCATCAGCCTGACAAAAAATGATGTCACAGTCAATATAGATCAAATTGTTGTTGGTGATGGAGATCTGGGATCACCGCCGGATATTTGGAATCTGCCGCCATTATCAATTTGCGCCGGCCCATATTCCGCAGATTGGAAGGCGCTCTTAGCCGACCTATACCGTTCCCGCATGGTGGCGCGACGCCAAGTTCGGCGCATGGTCGCACTGGGACCCGCAATCCATGCCCGAAGCAAGGCGATTGGTACTCGCGCGGAATGTATATGGAGGGCAGTCCGCAATATAAATACCACCTCCAACATTTCGGGCACCCGTCGGAATATGGCTACAAAGACATCTGCCACAACTGGGTGATCGACCGATGGGATCCTGAGGAGTTGATGGACCTGTATGCCGAGATGGGTGCCCGTTACTTCATGGCGATGGGCTGCCATCACGATAATTTCGACTGCTTCAATTCAAAATACCAGCCGTGGAATTCAATGCGTGTCGGACCCAAAGTAGACATTGTCGGAACTTGGGAAAAAATTGCTCGTCAACATGGGATTCATTTCGGTATCGGTTTTCATGACACTCCCGCGAGAACATGGGGTCAGTTCATGACGGTGCGATACACGAGCGACAAGACGGGGCCGATGAAAGGCGTACCTTATGATGCGCTTCAAACAATTCTGGACGGAAAAGGAAAATGGTGGGAGGGAATGGACCCCGTTGATCTTTACGGGCCCATCCATAGTGAAGCTGATCCGCTTCATTCGCCTTTTGCCAATCAGTTCATGTGGCGGGTAGACGACGCGATTACCAAATATCATCCCGACGTAATTTATTTTGACGAGCACGCGGGCGATTCACAAATGGATTTAGGTGTGCATATGGGGCTGGATTTTCTCGCTCCATAGCTGATTGCCAATTACTACAATAAATCGCTAAAATGGAACCATGGAAAAATGGAAGCCGTCATTAATCTTAAGGGTATTGGGGGGAAATACAACAGCTTTCAAGACAATCCAGAAATTCTTCCCACTGGTTGATCGTTCCTTGGTCAAAAGCACCGAGGCGATCATCGAACCGGAGATCATGGCCTACTCGTTTCCAAACCGAAAATACGAGTATTGCCGATTGGCACTATAAAACCGGGCAGAAAATACATGGATAGCCGGAAAGATAATTCAATTATTAATGGAAAATGTTTGCCGTAACGGAACCAATGCTGCTCAACATCACCCAGCACGGTCGTGGCGATCTGGATCCGGAAGAAATCGAAAATTTGTAAAGATGTAGGTGCATGGTTGAAGGTTAATGGGGAAGCTGTTTACGGCTCCCGTCCTTTTGAAGTCTATGGCGAAGATTAGGTTTGCTACACACGCAACAACGGAAATGTTTACGCCGTAATTATGAATTGGAATGGTGGCTCAATTACTCTCAAGGCACTACATGCCGGGGGGGCAACATTAGGCAAAGTATCTAAAGTCGAGATGCTTGGTTCCAATATTGAGATGAAGTTTGTTCAAGATGAAAACGGATTGAATTTGAGCCGAACGGAAAGTTGGAGCCCCTACCGGAGATCGCCCGGCAACCATTCGCTTGCATCCTCGTGCCGGGTCCTGCGTATCACGCACGACAAAGGTTGGATCAACGACGACGATCTGGAAGTGGTGTCGCATATGGGTGGCTCCGCCGCTGCAATCTGGGCCACGGGCGACTACAACAACGATCTCACCACAAGCGATACGCCCGGCGATGTTTGGCGCAGTTCGTTTACCGGTAGCAACGTTTCAATTGTTGCTCCGAAGGAACCAGGAGCTGGAAAGATAGAAGTTAAAATTGACGGCGAAGTACGTGCAACTGTAAATTTATCTTCAACAGGTAAACGCAAGGCACAGCAAGTTGTATACAAAGTATCTGGTTTGAATCCGGGAAAACATAATATTAATATTGTCAATCTAGGTTCTGGACAGGTTGCTATTGACGCTATAATTACCGGGGAGGAAAATTAGGTAAAATTGATCTTTCGGTTAAAAAGTTGCTGCTGATACTGACTAAAGGAAAAAGATTATTATTTTAATTAAGAAAATTTCATTGAACAAATTATGGTTATAATTAGGAGAATTAGACAGAAATTATACATATCATATTTGAAGATCTCAGTAAAATAAATGTGAAAAAGTTTATCCGCGCTGCAAATGAAACATTCTCTTGACAATTTGCGGGGGTACCGTTTTGCTTTGTTCAACTATTCCACAAAGACCGCAGGTGGATATGTTGATTTTGACGTTCGAGGGTAAGTAATAAAATTGAAAGACAAAAAAAACAGGCAAACATGAGAAAGACAATTTGCAAATCTGGAATTTCATTCGGCATTATTTTAATGATGTTGATATTCATTAGTTTCAAAAGAAAAAGTTCCGTCAGATGGATACTTCCGGAAACCCACAACGAATTGAACTTAAACAGAATTGGAAACTTATATCCTCGAAGTACATAAAGACAGATGGCGCTGCAATTTCTGTCTCTAATTATAATGATGAGCGTTGGTATCCAATTCACCGAATGCCGGCTACGGTTCTTGAAATACTTCAGGAGGACGGCGTCTATCCGAAATTTTATGTCGGACAGAACATGCTGAATTGTTCCACCGGATTTATACAAACAGGATTGGTGGTACCGTATAACATTTAATGCACCCGACGCACGATTTCTATACGCTCGAATTTCCGGGTATCAACTACCGGGCTGAAATCTGGCTTAACGGCAAAAAGATTGCCGACAACACGCAAGTGGTGGGCATGTATGCCGCTCACGAATTCAATGTCACTCCATGGATTAATCCGGGTCTGACAGAACGTACTGGCTGTTAAGGTAACACCTGAACAACTGATCCAGATGTTACGGGAGGTGGAATTAGCCGATAGTTGGTACGATTGGATCAATTGGAAATATTTGGGATACAAAGGTCCTAAAAGAGAAGAATCCGTGGCAGGGAGTTTCATTTGTTTCGGTATCGCAATGCCGGTATTCTGAAACCAGTTTATTTAAGAGCGACGGGCGAGTGTATCAATTGATCTTTTTTTTGCAAATACATAATCTATCTCTCCCGCATTTTTTAGCCGTCTGACCGTCTACGCTAATGTGCACAATTTATCAGCACAGCCGGTAAAACGGAATACTGAAAGGAACAATTTCACGAAAAGGAAAATCATCAATTTATGTAGAACAATTTTTAGCTCTTTCTCCTGGCCAGAAATGTGAAGTGGAGTTTACTCCGAAAATATCAGGAGCTGATTGTTTCTCATCCCGACCTATGGTGGCCATACACCATGGGGTACACCTGGGCGCTTTATAACCTTCCAGTTGGATGTTTGTGCAGAATGAGATTCTTTCGGATAGTACCCGTATTCGTTTCGGAATCGGAAGCATTATGCAGTGTCGCGATAACAATGAACATTTTCCCGAAATGGGTAGGGGCGGAAATTTTTACTTGAAAAGTGAACGGTCGTGATTTTCTTGTTCGTGGTGCCGACTACGCGCCTGATCTTCTTTATCGCTATGATCCTGAACGTGAATCGGACATCTTCGCTACGTAAAAGATCTTGGCATTAACTTCCTACGATGGGAATCTAAAATCTCCAGTGAACACATTATCGAACTAGCCGATGAACAGGGTATTCCTCTGATGTTTGGCTGGATGTGCTGCAATCAGTGGGAAAAAATGGGAACAATGGAGAGGTATACGATAGCGTGGCTTTGCAGAGTCTTCAGTCCCAAATTCTGATGCTTCGCTCACATGCGTCTGTGTTTATTTGGGCTAACGCGAGTGATGGTCTGCCTCCGAATACTATTTGTCATGAAGATAGCCAGATACTTTCCGAACTGCATTGGCAAAACGCTGTTGTGAATACCGTCTCAGCTTTTGCTAAAGATACTAACGGGAACCGCGTATGGGATGGTATTCGTATGGAAGTACGATATGGCTGGTGTCCACCAACTTACTGGTTCAGTGGAAAATATCCGGCTACATTCGGCTCTACAGTTGAACAAGGAGACAACGAACAAATTCCTACATTAGAAAGCTTAAAGAAATTTATCCCGTAAAATAAACTTTGGCCAATTAACGATATCTGGTAGATGCACGCAGAAGCTTGGGCAGATAATTGTACCTTTATGTTCAACTGGCGTTGAAACAAGATATGGACCTTCTGATAATATAGAAGATTTTGTGCGCAAAGCTCAACTTGCACATTATGAAAACGCGCGTGCGCAGTTTGAGAGTTTTGCTGCATGCGGCTGGGCAAACCATAAAATGACTGTCTATTGGATGTTGAACAGTCACTGGCCTTCGTTCTACGGTAACCTCATTGATTATTACTTGAGCCCGGGAGGTGTGTACTTTGGCGCAAAAAAAGGTTTACGACCGCTTTCCGTAGTTTTCGATTCTTATGCAACCGGTGACAATAGCCATGCAAAGATAATTGTTTTCAATCAGACTCCTAACAACGTTCACTATCTCAGTGTTCGTGTACGCATTTATAATCTCGATGGCAAGGTTGCGACGACCGTTCCGTAAAAAGAATTTCGGTCTCTTTCAATGGAGCAACCAGGTAATGTCATTGCTCCGGTATCGCCGAAAGTTCATCGGTCTTTTTTGTACGGTGCCAATTATTCGACCGCGATGGAAAACTAATCGTGCATAATACTTACTGGCAATCGCAAAAAGATGATGATGTTGGATCTAGAAAAAATGATATTTATATGACTTTGAAACAGGATCGTTGGGCAGATATGACGGCACTGATATGATGCCTGCGGGAACCGTCGAAGTTGAGGCGCAACAAAAGAAGATTGGTTCGGAGAGTTATGTTTTAATCCGTTTGCACAATCCTTCCGATCGCATTGCATTTTTCGAGCGGGCTAAAATTTCTATTAAGCGAGATGGAACCGAAATTCTTCCGATTGAATATGACGATAATTATATTACTGTTTTCCCGGTGAAACTTTAGAAATTCATGGGAGAATATGGAGAAATGTCAGCAAATTGGGTTAAAATTGAAGGATACAATACTCCTACAATTTCTGTACAAATTAAAAATATCAATTAATATATGCCGAAGAAGATAAAAAAAGTATTCATAATATGTAAAAAACTTAAACAAATGAACACACCTACATTTTACTCGTTATTATTATTTGCATGTTTGTTGATATCGAATGTTATCGTACAAAAACCTTCAAGCAGCAGCTTTGTTAATTTTCAAACTCGATGACTCGTACTTTAAGAAACGAAAGGAACAAGAAATGCAAGTAACTTAAAGGAATTAATAAATCTAATGGGGTGAAGACTAATACGAAAGAGACAAAAGAGAATAATCAGAATATTATTAAAAAATAATTGAATGGATTCTAGAATTATGTCCATAATGTATAAAATTTTAAAATATTACGAGATAATATGTTTTGCTTAAAATCATTCAAGAATGAATATCAAGTCCTTATACTTTTTGCAATAATTTTGGCTTCTGTAAGCTGTTTTGCAGGTAATATACAAAACAAGGAAGATATTGAACGCAGGCAGCTTTTTGATTTCAACTGGAAATTTGCTTTGGGCGATTACCCGACTGCAAACAAAATTGATTTTGATGATAATAGTTGGCGCATTCTTGATTTACCGCACGATTGGAGTATTGAAGGTACAGATTGATCAAACAAATCCTACAGGCCACCAGGCGGTTATTTTCCGGCGGGTATTGGATGGTACCGGAAAACATTTAATGTTCCTTCTTCGTGGCAGGGTAAACATGTTTCAATTTATTTTGAGCAGTTTATATGAATTCCGAAGTGTTTATTAATGGGAAATCACTTGGAGTACATCCTTATGGGTATGCATCTTTTTACTAGATATTACTCCTTATCTCAATTTTAATAGGGAAAATCTATTTCCTGTCCGGGTTGATAATTCGCAGCAAATAAACTGCAGATGGTACAGCGGCTCCGGAATCTATAGGCATGTATGGCTTTTTGAACAGATCCAATTCATTTCAGTCAATGGGGAACCGTTATAATGATTCCTGACATTAACTCGAAAGAAGCTGCCGTTCAAATCAAAACATTAATTAAAAATGAAACAACTTCTTCTCAAACTATTATGCTGTCCTCAAAAATTTTTGATGAAAAAAACAGTACTGTGGGGAGCAATGAATTAAAAGTTGATCTCACTGCAGGTAGTGAAAAAGAAATTTCTCAAAATATAAAAGTAAATAATCCATTATTATGGTCGTCGGAAACACCAAATCTTTACCTGCGCAATTTCAAATAATTCAGGATAATAAAACGATTGACATTACACAAAATTCCTTTGGCATAAGGTCATTAAAATTCAGTTCTGAAAACGGATTCCAATCTAAATGGAAAAACGGTGAAGCTGAACGGCGGTTGTGTACATCATGATAACGGCTGTTTGGGTGCCGCCGCATATGACCGGGCTGAAGAACGAAAAGTTGAATTATTGAAATCAGCCGGATTCAATGCGGTTCGAACATCACATAATCCTCCTTCGGAAGCTTTTTAATGCATGCGACAAGTTAGGAATGATGGTCATTGACGAATCTTTTGATTGCTGGAGAGAAAGTAAAAATCCCTATGATTATGCCAGTTCTTTGATAAATGGTGGCAGCGAGATCTTGAATCGATGGTGAAGCGGGACCGGAATCATCCTTCTATTATTATGTGGAGTATCGGGAACGAAATAATCGAAAGGAAAAAACCCGAAGCTGTTGAAACTGCTAAAATGCTTGCGGATTGTATTCACAAATTGGATAAAACACGTCCGGTTACTTCCGCTATGACTACCTGGGACAATGATTGGGAAATATTCGATCCGCTGATGGCTGCACATGATGTCTGCGGATATAATTATCAATTGCATCGGGCACCTTCCGATCACGAGAGGGTTCCTTCACGGATTATTGTTCAAACGGAATCTTATCCAAGAGACGCTTTCTATAATTGGAAGATGGTACAAAGCAACAATTATATTATTGGAGATTTTGTCTGGACAGCAATTGATTATTTAGGTGAATCGGGCATTGGTCGTTATTACTATCCGGGCGAACCTGAAGGCGAACATTGGGAAGCTGATTTATTTCCCTGGCACGGCGCTTATTGCGGCGATATTGATTTGACCGGCTGGAGAAAACCAATTTCTCACTATCGAAATATTTTGTGGAATAACACGAGAAACTTTACATGGCAGTTATGGAACCTAATCCTGATAACGGAAAAATTAAATTAACTATTTGGTCTGTTTGGCCGACCTGGGAAAGCTGGACCTGGCCCGGGCACGAAGGAAAAGACATCCAGGTTGAAGTGTATTCCAAATATCCAAGGGTCCGGCTTTATCTAAATAATAAACTTATTGGAGAACAACCTACAACAAAAGAACAGCAATTTAAAGCAACATTTAGATTACCTTATTAGCCGGGAGTTTTGAAAGCTGTTGGTGTTATGGATGATAAAGAATTGGAAACAACCATTTTAAAAACTGCCGGTGAAGCTGCTAAAATAAAATTAATAGCGGATCGTACAAAAATATCAAGCTGATGGGCAGGATTTGTCATTTGTTACAGTTGAAATAACCGATAAAGATGGAAATATTCAACCGAATGCAGAAAATCAACTTCACTTTACCATTGATGGACCTGGCGTTATTGCCGGTGTAGATAATGCCGATTTAAAAGATTTGGAAAAATATGTTGGTAATACTACGAAAAGCCTGGCATGGCCGTGCATTGGTTGTGGTTAAAAGTACCCGCGATGCCGGGGAAATAATACTTAAGGTAAGTTCAACTGGATTACCTGCTGTTTTTACGAATATTAAAACTGTAAAATATTGAGGCTGTTTTGGATTCTGCAAGCACAATTTTTACA
This sequence comes from uncultured Bacteroidota bacterium, assembly GCA_963782475.1. GTDB lineage: Bacteria > Bacteroidota > Ignavibacteria > Ignavibacteriales > Ignavibacteriaceae > CAVQBP01. The sequence continues at coordinate 272,002 of CAWAJW010000013.1, read as the reverse complement.
AATATTGCCGCAACAACTAGAGGGTAAATAATTTGAATCATAAATTTAAAAGTTTAAAAACATTCTGTGTGATAACATTTATCCTGTTATCATTTTTTCGGGTCAGCGGAACAGGACAAAGCACGAAACAATCTGCACAAGTTGAAAGAGTTAAAGAATGTTTTGATTTTAACTGGTTGTTCCATAATGGCAATATAGCAATGAAGCACGTGGTACAAGCAGGCTGTCAGGGCGGATTGACAGATGTTAATGTCAGGGTTATAACCGCCAAAGACACTATTCTTGACTACAATAATGTTAAAAGCGCTGAAGTATTTGAAACCTGGTGACTGGAAGGAGGTAAATTTACCGCATGATTGGTGCGTGGGGAAGCTTTTGTACATAATGATTCACTTGGCAGTCAACCGGCAGCAAATGGATATTTGCCCACGGGCATAGGTTTTTACAGGAAAGAATTTGAGATACCGGAATCCGACAAAGGTAAAAAAATATCAATCGAATTTGACGGGATTTTCAGGAACAGTACAGTTTGGGTCAACGGCTTTCTGATGGGTAATCATCAGAGCGGCTATATACCATCGAACTATGACCTGACGGATGTTTTGCGCTATGGCAATGAAGGGGAAAATGTAATACTGGTAAAGGTTGATGCACGTGAATATGAAGGATGGTGGTATGAAGGCGCGGAATTTACCGGCATGTTTGGCTTATTAAAACCGATAAACTCCATGCAGCCCGTTTTGGGACTTATATTACAACACCAACAGTTTCGGAAAAAGAAGCCGTTGTTAGTATAAAAACCACGCTGAAAAATGAATACGATGTAGCCAAGAATATTAAACTCATTTCAAAAATTGCTGATATTAATGGGAATGTGCTGGATATAAAAACTTCTACCCGGTCAATTGAGCCGTTTAGTCAGACAGAAATATCCCAGGAAGGAACAATCAAAAACCCTTTCCTTTGGTCGCCTGAAACACCTCACCTTTACAAAGTTCTAACCGAAGTTTATACAAATGGGAATGTTACCGATACTTATGAAACAACATTTGGAGTGAGAACAATCGAATTCACCAACCATGGTTTTTTCCTGAACGGCAAGCTTTATCCTGTGAAAGGCACTGCCAACCATCAGGATTTTGCAGGAGTAGGAGTTGCTCTCCCGGATAAAATAAATGAGTATAAAATAAAGCTGCTTAAAGAGATGGGAAGCAATGCTTACCGGTGCGCTCATCACCCGCCTACACCTGAACTGCTGGATATATGTGATAGTCTTGGTATGCTTGTCCTGGATGAAAATCGTCACTTATCAAGTTCCGAAGATGCTTTAAAAGATTTAACAACTATCCTGTACAGAGACAGAAATCATCCCTCAATATTTATGTGGTGCATGGAAAATGAGGAATGGATTCAAGGTACTGTAACCGGAACCAGAATACTTAAAACAATGGTTGAAACAACTCACAGGATTGATCCTACACGACCATGTAACTGCAGCAATGAATCATGGCCGCAATGAAGGAGGATATAGCGATGTTCTGGATGTTGTGGGATATAATTATGGAGACAAGGGAATGGCATATGTGAAGGACCATGAAAAATATCCAAAACGAAAAATATTTTGCACCGAATCGACAAGTTTTATCTCAACACGCGGGGAATATGAGAATAATTCGGAAAAAGGTTATGTTTCAAATATGGGCAAATGGAAGCCCGATTGGGGACCCCTGCCTGGAGAAGACTGGAGTGATATAGTTAAGTATCCATTTCTTGGCGGGACGTTCGTCTGGACAGGATTCGATTATAGAGGTGAACCGACTCCCTACCGGTGGCCATGTGTTACTTCACATTTCGGTATTATGGATATATGCGGTTTCCCGAAGGACGGGTATTATGCTTACAAAGCAGCTTGGACTAATAAACCAGTAGTTCATATTTTTCCTCATTGGAACTGGCCGGGAAAGAAGGTAAATCTATTAAAGTTGATTGCTATACAAATTGTGAAGAAGTCGAGTTGCTTTTAAATGGTAAAAGCATAGGAAAGAAGAAGACAGTTCTTTATGAAAAACTCGAATGGAATCTTGTTTATCAACCCGGAAAACTGGAAGCACAAGGATATAAAAAAGGAAAAATAATTACTAATGATATTGTAGAAACTACTTCAGTCCCCCTCAAGATAGAATTGAACAGTGATTGTAATTCCCTTAAAGCCGATGGCTGTGATGTAGCTGTAATACGAGTTGCAATAAAAGATTTTAAAGGACAGGATGGTACCAACAGCCGATAATCTTGTTAAGTTTTCAATTGCAGGACCCGGAAAAATAATAGGAACCGGCAACGGAAATCCAAGCAGTCATGAACCTGATAAAGCCAGCCAAAGAATGGCATTCAATGGATATTGTTTGGTTCTGGTGCAAGCGAATAATCATACTGGTAAGATAAAATTAAAAGCCACTTCTGAAGTTCTTAAAGGAGAAGAAATAATTATTAAATCCGAATAGCCTGGCGGAAAACACAAGCCGGTAAAAAGCCAGGTGAAATATGGTTAAAAACTACATCAGGAATGTTAGAATGTAATGAAGTAGTCTTTGAAGTTAAACAGGTGTGAATAATTAAATATGAATAAACCAACAAACGAGAAACAGTATGGTCAGAAATTTTTTAATAGGAATAATTCTTTCAATTTGTCGATCGGTATTATCTATGCTCAAATAAAAGCTCCTGCTCCTTTTGGTCCTGTCCCATCCGAAAACCAGATGAGATGGCAGGAAATGGAATACTATGCTTTTGTTCATTTCTCGTTAAATACTTATACTGATCAGTCGTGGGGTTATGGAAATGAAGATATCAATCTGTTTAATCCTGATAGCCTGGATTGCCGTCAGTGGGCGCGCATTTGCAAAGAAGCTGGAATGAAAGGTATTATTATTACTGCAAAACACCACTGTGGTTTTTGTCTCTGGCCTTCAAAATACACTGACTATTCTGTGAAAAATGCGCCGTGGAAAAATGGTAAAGGCGATGTGGTTCGTGAACTTGCCGATGCCTGTAAAGAATACGGGCTGAAATTAGGAATCTATTTATCCCCATGGGACAGAAATAATCGCCGATTATGGAAAACCTGAATACATCACATATTTCAGAAATCAACTTACAGAACTTCTTACCAATTATGGGCGATATTTTTGAAGTGTGGTTCGATGGAGCCAATGGAGGTACTGGTTATTACGGCGGCGCCAATGAAAACCGTAAAATAGACCGCAAAACTTATTACGATTGGAAAAATACCTACAAACTCGTTCGTGAATTGCAACCCAATATTGTTATCTGGAACGATGGTGGAGACCGCGCTGATTTGCGCTGGGTGGGAACAGAAGCAGGCAATGTTGGCGAAACCAACTGGAGTTTATTAAACGCTACAGGTGATGTACCATACAATATGTTGCATTATGGCGTGGAAAACGGGAATGCGTGGGTACCGGCCGAAGTAAATACTTCCATTCGCCCTGAGTGGTTTTATCACCCAAGTGAAGATAGCAAAGTAAAAACATTGCCTCAGCTTATGGACATTTACTACAATTCTATTGGTCGAAATGCTACTTTACTGCTTAATTTCCCGATTATGCCTAATGGGCTAATCAATAAAAAAGATGAAAAAGCAGCACTTGATTTTGCCAAAGCAGTAAAAGAAGCATTTGCCGTAAATCTTGTTGAAAATGCAAAAAGTAAGCTTCGAATGTTCGCGGAAATGCAAGGAAATTTTGGTGCAGACAAAGCAATTGATGATGATAAAAAAAGTTATTGGGCAACAGATGATAGTGTGAAAACTGCTTCGCTAACCATTGATTTTGGAAAGCCGACCACATTTAACCGTTTTCTGGCACAGGAATATATTCGTTTGGGACAGCGGGTAAAAACATTTACAGTTGAAGCTTTTGTTGATGGAAACTGGAAAGAAATTGCAAAAGCTACTACTATCGGGTATAAACGTATTCTTCGTTTTCCTACTGTTAAAGCAACGAAAGTTCGTTTCAATATTACCGATTCTAAAGCTTGCCCGGTAATTTCCAATATTGGAATTTATGATGCACCGCAAATACTGACTCCTCCAACTATTATCAGAAATCAATCAGGTGAAATAATCATTATTCCGGCAGATGCGGAATCGGAAATTTATTATACTCTGGATGGCAGAGTACCAACCACGAAATCAAAAAAATATAACGGCCCTTTTCAAACTGAAGGAAAGTTGGAATGTAAATGCAATTGCTTATGAAACTTCTTCGGGGAAAAGCAGCCCGGTACTCAGCGAAAAATTCGACTTGCCCACGAAAAGATTGGAAAATTGTAGGAATTGATGATGAAAAGGCTTATGCCGTTTTAGATGGAAATCCATCTACTGCATGGCATCAAAGCAGTGACAAAAAATTACCTGTTGATTTGGTAATTGACTTGGGAAAAGAACAAAATCTTTGTGGATTCAGATATTTCCCTGACCAAGCACTGTGGGGACCCGGCATTATTACTAACTACCAGTTTTATGTTTCCAACGACAATAAGAAATGGAAACTGGTCAATGAAGGTGAATTCTCAAACATTAAAAACAATCCGCTTTGGCAAATCAAAAAGTTTGCAACTGAAAAAGCAAGATATATTAAGCTTCGGGCATTAAAAAATACAGAAGGTAATGATAATATAGGATATGCTGAAGTAGATGTAATTACAAACTGATTAACATTATGGAAGAGATAAAAAAATATTTAAACATTACTTCGTTTTTTTTTGTGTGAATGCTCATGCACAAACAAACTTTTATGTCTCTTAAAAAGTAATGATTCTAACATAGGTACATTAACCAGACCCTTTGCATCATTAATATCCAAAAGGTCAATATTTTTTATAGCAGTAATCAGATTAATTATCACTTGATAACTTTTAACATGTTCAATTCGACGGCGTCAAGAATTAGTGTGTTTAACGCTTTCTCATCTACAATATCGCCTTCGTGGAAGTCGATGGCACGAACTGTTTTGCTGTCCAGCCGCGTATTGAAGAGCTTCTTCGGATCTTTCACTTGAGCACCTTTAGGAAATGTCAGTCTTACTGCATTCTTGAGTGTATCTGCTACGCATATTATTCCGTTGTGAGACCAAACAGGCACTCCCGTTGGTTTGGAAGGCTTTTTCCACTTCACTTCTTCGACTGCTGCAGGATCTGCCTTCTTGATCAAAGAACGCAGATGTGACAATTTCTTACCCCGCCAGTCACTCGACTCTTTAATTATAGCATCTATCTGTTGAGAAGGGGACTTCTCATTCTTCAAATCATTTGTTCCTGTTTTCATACTCAGTCCACCGCTTTCTTTACGAGCAAGGCGATCCTTGCCTCGTCTTTAGAGGTTAACTCCGGCAGAGCGTAGGCAATCGGCCACATAGAGCCTTCATCGAGTTTCGCCGAGTCGTTGAATCCGAACATTGAATACCTCTCTTTGAACTTCAGCCGGTCACGGAAGTAGCAGGTGATCTTCCCCTCCTTGTTTGCATATGCGGGCATTCCGTACCATGTTTTCGCAGAGAGACCGGTAGCTTTGATGACCGCATGAAGCCGCTTCGCCATAGTGCGGTCCGGTTCCTGCATCTTGGCGATCGCTTCAAGTGCGGCGCTTTCTTCTTCAGCTTTATTCGCTTCCTCTTTCAGTTCCCGGGCTCGCGCCTTCATCGCAGCTTTTTCTTCAACCGAAAACCGCTTGGACTTCTTTTTCATGGTACTTTGCATTTCATTATTTGGGCTCATATTATCATCCTATATTTTTTTATATGTAATTTTTCTTATGGTTTTTAATTTTATTTTAAACGCTGATTTTCCATTAGAAAATTTTCCCTTTCTTTTACGAATACTGATAAAATGCGAAACTTACATCTGTTCAAGATGTATCAGATTTCCGTCAGGGTCCTTAAAGTTAAACCATTTTACTCCCGATCCCGGACCATGCAGATCGTCTCCAATTTCACTAACATTAACTCCTTTACTGCTGAGTTCCTTGTGCGCCGCATTTAGGTCTGACGTCCCAAGCCAAAGGGTCATTACACCTGGCTTCGCATTTCCGTGAAAGGTGGTGAGGGTAATGGTAACCCCGCCTTCAGGGAGTGTAAGCGCTACCCACCAGTGGTTATCGTCCTGGCGGTAATCCGAAGCGACCTTCAAACCAAGTTTTTCAGAATAAAATTCTTTTGCCTTCGGCATTTCGCTTACTGCCACAGCAAGCATCATAAGTTTTTTTACTGTTTGCATTTTCGTTTCCTTTCTGTTTAATAAATGTTTTAATTACACTCTAATAATGACTGAAATATGAATAATTGGGACATCGTAATTATTTCATAAATTATTAATTTTTTCTTGAATATTTTCTTTTTCAGTTTGTGTTTTAGCTAATGCAAAACCTTTCTGATAATTCTTTTTCGCCTTTTCATTATCAATGTTCTGATAAAGTTTACCAAGCAGCAAATAATAAAAATGATTGTTTTCATAGTTTAATTTTTCTGCTTCAGCCAAAGCAATTTTCTGCCCCTTTAATTTATAGAGAGCAAATATTCTATTAAGCACAACACTTGGTGAATAGTTAAATTCCAAAAGCTGATCATACAATTGCAGAATTTCTTCCCATTTCTCTTTTGTGTCATCCTTTATACAATGCCAGTAAGCTATTCTTGCTTCCAAATGATAGGCGCTTATTTCAGTTCCTTGAGCAGAAAGATCTAAAAAACGTATACCCTGATTTATTAAGTCCTTATCCCAAAATTCTCTATTCTGCTCATCGTATAGAATCATAAATTCGCCGTCTCTTTGTCTCGCTTCAAACCGGGAAGCATGAAAACACATCAGTGCAATTAAGGCATTTGTTTTGGGGAGATTTGTTTTTTCATATTCTGTTAGAAGAAGTCCAAGACGCAAGGCTTCCAGACAAAAATCTTTCTGTAGAATATTATTCTGTGTTCTCGAGTAATATCCCTCGCTGAAAAGCAGATAAATAATTCGCAGGACATTCTCGATACGATTAGAAATTTCATTTTCCGGGGGTATTTCTATCTTTACATTTTCATTCCGCAATTTTTCTTTGGCTCTGAATAACCGCTTATTGATGGTTTCCTTATTCGACAAAAATGCTTCTGCAATTTCATCTATACCAAAACCACAGAGAATCCGCAACGCCAATCCTATCTGGGCTTCACTGGCAATAACGGGATTGCAAACAGTAAACATCATTTGCAGCTGACTGTCTTTGATGTTCTGAAGCGAAAAATCCAATTCTTCCTTTTCATGATCTTCTTTCATCTTTGCGGCTAATTCAGGAATTATTTTTTGTTCATAAATTTTATTCCTCCTGAAATGATAGAGTGTTTTATTTTTAGCTACTGTATAAAGCCATCCAATCGGATTTTCCGGAATGCCTTCCATACCCCATGTTTCTGCTGCAACGTAGAAAGTTTCACTTACAATATCTTCGGCTATTTCAATATGGTTTAAACCGAATTGCCTGCTGATTACGGCAACCATTTTAGAAAATTCCGCCTGGAATAAATGCTTTAAATAATCCTGTTCCATTATGATGTAATATTTTGTCTTTAAAAATATCTTATAATATATCTGCTGATATTATTGGTTTAATATCCATTATAGGAGTTTCATCAATTGCTTCTAAAGGATAAACTCTTAATTTATTTTCTTTCTTTTCTATAACAGTTACGGGGTGTATTCCGATTGGATTAGGACGATCTGGAGATCGTGTAGCAAATACTCCTGTAAGAGGATTATTTTTATCCCATCGGGGATGCAGCTTTAGCACATCCCTACTGGATTTGTGAAACCATGTAAGTATAATAATTTTATCGCCTTTGTTAATACCGTCTAATCCTTCAGCAAATTCTTGCTTCAAAATGATCCATGCTTCCGGCGCTCCTTCATTTCCCTGAGAAGGAGCTTTTTCTCTAATTTTAATAGAAGATTTAACAATACCAATAGGTTTCAAAACACAATTTAGGGTTTCCAAATGTTTTCCTTTTTATAATGTATATAATTTTATTTATAAACCGGTCTGACTTCAACACTTCCACCTTGATCAAGTGTGGGGCAGCCATGAGCTAATGTTACTGCTTCTTCAAGATTTTCGGCTTTTACAATGATAAAGCTTCCCAAGATTTCTCTTATTTCTACGAAAGGTCCGTCCGTGATAACACCGCTTGATTTAAGAACTTTTCCTTCATTAGCAAGCCGGGGTCCTCTGCTTTCTAATTTCCCCTGGGCTTCAATATTTTTCCACCAATCCTTCCATCTTTTGGCTAGTGCCTGCATTTCCATTGGCGATACATTGCTGTAATCAAAGCTCGGTTGCCGGAATAATAATATGAATTCTTTCATTTTTGTTTTCCTAATTATGAGTGTGTATTACATACTTATAATGATTGAGACTTAAGAAATTGGACAGCAACTTGAGAAAAGTTTGATAATGAGAAAATAAAAATTTAAGTATTATTGTAATAATTTTTTAACGAAAATTATTGAATTGTGATCCAGAGAATAAAATCTATTTTTTATTAATTACACCTTAAATCTGTTATTCCTTTTAAGCGGGTACCGACGGGGATATTTAATTTTTTCTACCGGTAAAGTATATAAAGGTTTCTACATATCTCAGAATAAAAACTCCAATAAAAAAATATATTATATGGGATAGAATTTATAAAAACTTTAATTTATCTTTACTTTGATCTTCACTAAAACATTGGACTTCCATTTTATTTAATTCGAATTTTTAATTCCTTAATCAAAATTAGTTTTTTAATATGAAAAAAATAATAATGCTGCTTATCGTTATTGTTATTCTATTTTCCACTATTAATCTGACAGCAAAGGATAGAACCGGATCTGAAACAGACTCACTCAAGAATATTCCCTTGAACGGATTATCATTCAGAAGCATTGGACCGGCAGTTACCGGAGGGCGGGTTGTTGCACTGGCTGTTAACCCGCTTAATCATAGTGAATATTTTGTAGGGGCAGGTCATGGTTCATTATGGAAGACTACAAACAACGGGATTACATTTTCACCTGCATTTGATAATCAGAATTCTTATGCAATAGGGGCAATCGCAATTGATCCCGTTAATCCTAATGTCGTTTGGGTTGGAACCGGAGAGAATAATAATCAGAATAATGTAATCTATGGAGACGGGGTATACAAAAGTGAAGATGGAGGCAGCAGCTGGAAAAATATGGGATTAAAAGAATCCAGACAAATTGGAGGAATTGTTGTAGATCCAAAAAATCCAAATACAGTTTACGTAGCAGCTTATGGTCCGTCGAGAATTGCAGGCGGTGACAGGGGAATATTCAAAACAACTGACGGCGGTAAAACCTGGAATAATGTTTTATTTATCAGCAAATACACCGGCTGTTTTGAGGTTCATATGGATCCAAGATATAACAATATTTTGTATGCAGTTGCTCACCAGAGAATGAGAAACCTATATACAGGTGTAAGCGGCGGACCTGAGAGCGGAATATACCGCAGCACTGACAGCGGAACTACCTGGGAAAAAATGAAAAAAGGATTGCCCGATTCGGACCTCGGAAGAATCGGAATGGCAGTTTCACCTGTTAATCCTGATATTCTTTACGCAATAATAGAAGCAGTGAAAGAAGGCGGTGTTTATAAAAGTACAGACCGTGGGGCTAGCTGGACAAAACAAAGCAGCTATGTTTCTTCTTATCCTTTTTATTTTCAGAAATTATTCTGCGACACTAAAGATATCGACAGGATATACAGTATGGATGTTTTTATGCAGGTTAGTATTGACGGCGGAAAAAACTGGGCCAATCTCGGTGAAGATAAAAAGCACGTTGATAATCATTTTTTGTGGATAGATCCGGACAACAACAATCATTTAATAGACGGCTGCGACGGCGGTGTTTATGATACTTATGACCAGGGGAAAAACTGGAGCTTCAAATCAAACATTCCCATTGCAGAAATTTATAAAGTAACAACAGATAACGATACCCCGTTTTATAATGTTTATGCCGGAAGCCAGGATAATAACAGCTTCGGCGGCCCTTCACGGACGATTAACTCAGGCGGTATTACAAACCAGGATTGGTACTTCACCTGTTCCGGCGACGGTTTTCAGACTCAGGTTGATTGGAAAAATCCTAATATAATTTACTCTGAATCTCAGTTTGGAGGATTAGTCCGTTTCGATAAGAAAAGCGGGGAAACCTTATATATTAAACCTTATGATTTTGCAGATACAGCTTATCGTTTCGATTGGGATGCTGCACTTCTAATATCGCAATTTGATAATAAAAGGCTCTACATTGGAGCGAATAAATTATTCAGAACTGATGACCAGGGGAGCACATGGAAAGTAATCAGCCCTGATCTTACAAGAGGAGTTCCTGAAGAAATGCAGGATCTGATGGATAGAAGCTGGAGCATTGATGATCTTGCACATAAAAGTTCTATGGCGCAGTTAAGTGCAATCGCTGAATCCCCGCTGGACGAAAATATTTTATTCACTGGTTCAAGTGACGGATTAATTTATCATACAACTAATGGGGGGAAAAACTGGATAAAATCTTCTACCCCTGGTTTGCCGGAATATGCAACCATATCACAAATAACTGCATCGCATTTTGATAAAAATGTTGCTTATGCTGCTTGTGAGAATTTCGTTGCCGGAGATTTCAAGCCTTATCTTTACAAAACAACCGACGGAGGAAGTTCCTGGTTTTTATTTAACGGCAATTTGCCCGATGAAGGTTCCACCTTTTCTCTTGCTGAAGATAATGTAGATAAAGATTTACTTTTCCTTGGAACTCAGTTTGGGGTTTATTTTACGGTTGACGGAGGGAAAGAGTGGATTAAATTGAAGAACGGAATTCCAACAGAAATGGTTATGAGCCTTTCTATCCAGAACCGGGAAAATGATCTTGTTGTTTCCACTTTCGGAAGAGGAATTTATATACTTGATGATTATACTCCCTTACGTTTAATTAATGAAGAAACTTTAAAAAAGGATGCTTATATCTTCCCTATTAAAGATGCCCTAATGTTTATTGAAGCTTCTCCTTTCGGATTCCCCGGTGTAGGCTTTATGGGAGCTAGTTTTTATGCTGCACCTAATCCGAAAGCCGGAGCTGTTTTTACATATTACTTAAGAGATGAAATAAAATCTTTAAAAGAGGAACGAAGAGACAGAGAAAAAGAAATGCAGAAGAAAAAAGAAGATATTAAATACCCCTCTTATAGCACATTGTTAAATGAAAAAGAAGAACCTGAAGCTTACCTCCTTTTTACGGTTACTGACGAAGATGGAAATGTAATAAGAAAAATAGAAACAGCTCCTAAAAAAGGTATCAATAGAGTTGTTTGGGATTTCAGGTATAACCCTTTTACCCCGGTTTCTTTAAAACCCGTCGACAATTCAATTCCGTGGATTCAGCCTGATCTCGGGTATATGGTTGTACCCGGAAAATATAGAGTATCTCTTTCAAAATTCCAGGATGGGAAATTTACTGAGCTGGCACCGCCAAGGGAATTTGTCTGCAAATCATTAAATAATGCATCTCTTCCTGCAGAGGATAAGCCGGCCTTAGATCGATTCAATAAAAAAGTAGCCGAACTTACCAGGGCAATTTCCGGTGCCGATGAATTTCGAAAATCACTGGATGAAAAAATAAAATACTTCAAAAAAGCTGTTATTGATGGGGCGGGAGTTCCTGATGATTCATATAATGCTGTAATTAAAATCGAAAAAGAACTTGATGATTTTAATCGCAAGCTTAACGGCGATCCTCTAATAGTACAATATGAGGGTGGTGCTCCTACTTCCGTAAAGCAGCGAGTTGATTTAATAACCTCTTCATTATGGACTACGACATCTGCTCCTACTGCAACTTTTGTCCAATCTTATGAGGCTGCAGCAAATCAATTCGATGGTTTATTATCTACATTAAAATCAATTGATGAAGAAGTAAAAAGCCTTGAATTGAAGCTGGAAAAATATGGTGCCCCGTATACACCGGGAAGGTTTCCTGAATGGAAAAAAGACAATTAGAATTTAAATGAATAATAATGTCTGAACAGTCTCATTGCATGAAGCTACTTTCTTATTTAGTTAGGTTACTCATCGGTCTTAATCTTAATCACAATCTTACTCATAATCGTGATAAAAATTGAGTAAAAGCAGGATTAAGAATTTTCTGTGTAACATGAGTTATTTACTTCAGGATTAATATTCCAGGTTTTATAAACCGCAATATCCAAGTCTGGTGAGATTCACTTTTTTTATCCTTTTCTTTTTATCAGGATCAGAGTAACGTCATCATACTGTTCGAAGTTTTGATTATAATTACTAATTTCCTTTTCCAATTTTTCTACAATATTTTGTGTATTATCCGAATGGTTACCGGCAATGATGTTTTTAAATTCATCAATTGAATTTTTAATAACATAATTATTTGTTAAGTCCACCAGACCATCAGTATAAAACAAAAGAATATCATTTTTCATTATATCAATCTTTTTTTCTTCAAGATTTTTCGCTAAAATACCTCCTTTTTCCAAGCTGAGCCCCAAACCTTTTGAGTTATAAATTTTAAAAACAGACTTCTGATAATCGTAAACTGTTAAAGGTTCATGCCCGGCTCGTGAAAATATCATTGTATTGGAATCCGTATCAAGAATAGCATAAATAGCAGTAATAAATGATTTCCTGTCAAGCATTTGATATAAGAGAGAATTAGCTTTAATAAACAGCTCAGCTGTAGATGAACATTCGTAAGAGAGCGTTTGAAAAATGCCTTTTAACAGGGTTGTATAAATTGCAGCCCCGAGTCCTTTGCCGGAAACGTCGCCAATAATTATTCCGAGCTTATTATTGCCGAGATCAAAAAAATCATAGAAGTCGCCGCCGACTTTTTTCGCAGGTTTAAACAGAACTGAGATATCATAATTATTGTAAGCAGGAATTTTTTTCGGAAGAAGACTGGCCTGCACATTTTGAGCTATGTGCAGCTCATTTTCAAGCCGTTCTTTTTCAAGTTCATCTTTAAGGTCCTTAAGGGTAACAAGCGTATATAAATTATTTCTTAATTTGAAAGCAGATTTGTAGACCGATATATTTTTTTCTTTATGCCCTAAATAAAATTTCACTGTTTCCCCTTTTCCTATATCCGCATCAAAAATATTTTTAAAATAATTCTTATCTTCTTTATTAGAATAAACATTCGCCAGACCTTCTAGTCCCAATATTTTCTTTGCAGCATCATTAATAAGTTCAACCTGACCGTCATCTTTGTATGATATTATTCCGGAAGGGATCTGTTCGATAAGCGTTTTTAAATACTGAAGATTCTCTTCAGCCATAATTCTGTTTGAAGAAAGATCGTTATAAGTTTTACTAATTGAGCTGTATAAATCAGAATACATCGAACCGAAATTCTTAAACAAATTAGTTTGATTAAAATCGGAATATCGAAGTGATGACATGAACCTTTTAAGATCGCGGCTGATTCTGTCAATATACTTGAACAAAGCAATGAAACGGTACAGTGCTATTAAAAAAAGAACCAGCGATATACCTTTTAAATTATAATGATAGAGTACAATTATACTGCCGAGAATAAAAACAACAATTGATATTAAATTTATTAATACTGTTATTCTAAATTTATTGAAATAGGCGATGCTGCTTTCTCTTTCTTATATTTATTTGCTTTTATGTTTTTTTAATTTTTCTATTAATCCCGGTCTAATTTACAATTATGTGAATAAATCAGAAATAATAGTTATAAATTTACGCTATCTAAATATAAATAATTAGTTCAATAAATAATTTTGACATCTTTATTAATAATTTGACTTTTCCGGTTGAGGTTGATTTACTTTTTTTGCTATTTGCAAAAATTCCCGTTCCGTGTTTATAGGTATAGGTATGAGCTCACTAAAAGTTAGAAAGAGAAAACCGGGTATAAAGAAATTTGTGTTCTGTCACCTAAATAACTTCGCTAGAATTCTAGGGTTTACTGTTTTAAATAAAAAGGAGATTAATCCTCTTTCGTGGGCCTGCAATTAAGAATAATTGGAGAGACTCCTATCCCAATTTCCAAAATTTTCTGCAGCAGAGTAACTGCTTTTAAAAAAATCCAAGATTGCTTTACTGGGATCATTTAATTTTTGTATAGTCTTATATGGTAAAATATTCTCGCCTATTTCTCTATTATAAAATGCACTGTCAGGTTCAACTTTATAACTGTTATATCCTATCGGTTCAGGATAAGTATATGAATAAAATGCCGGCTCTCCGATACCTTTCCCCGGCCAGAATCCAAAGCTGGCGAGTTCGGCATTATATGCTTTTACCATAACCTCCTTAGCGACATTCGGGGCTCCTCCATGTAAAGGAGCAGATCTTCCCGAAAATAAAGTTACTGCCAGGTCAAATGACCCCCAGAAAAAATGAACCGGGCTTGCTTTCCCGGTAAATCCCGACCTAAAAAGTTCCATTATTTTACTTACCTGCAGAATAACCTGGTGAAATTTCTCTGCGTATTCCCTGCTGTATACCCTATGCTTCTCATCATTATGAAACGGGACATGATAATCCATTTCAACCGGAAAAGGCCAGATGTTTATCCTGCAATCCAAGCTTAGTAATTTTTCTTTGATCTTACTATAATAAGATTTTATGGAACCGTCTTGAAGATCTAAAAATTCACTTTGATCATCATTAAACCTGAAGATGATTTTATGTGAATGTAAATCAAAATCTATTTCAAAACATTTTTCTTTATACGGAATAATTCCCGTTGAAAATCCTTTGACTGTGGGATAAAGTGCGATATTCCACCAATGATTTTTGAAAGGTACAAACTGAAGCTTTATTTTCCCTACAATTTGAGAAAGTAAATGAAGCATGTCGTAAGTTTCTATCCAGTTCTCAATGGGCAATTCAGGCCATATATTTTTCATATCGTTCATCTCATTTTTGCGATAAGGTTTAACAAAGATCGGAAGCGAGCGTGATATTCCCAAAGATTATTATCTAATCATTTCCAGATTATATTTTTTTTGAAAAACCTGGTTGTAATGAACGCTTCCATTTGATGAAACAATCAGCAAGGGATAGTTTAAATTTTTATCACTTAAAGTTTTCTTCCAGCCTAAAAGAAAAACGTATGTGGCAGTGGCATCAGCTTCTTCTGCTGTTGGAGCGAGGATTGTTGAGCTTTCGGATAATGTGCCGGAATAGCCTGTCCTCGGATCAAGGATATGATGGTAACGCACACCATTAATTATTTTGAACCTTTCATAATCTCCGCTCGTTGCAACTGCATAATCCTTTAAATCAAATTCTGCAATAAGATCATTTGTATTCCTGGGATGTTTGATGCCGAGTTTCCATAAGGTTTCTTTATCCTTTGTGCCGGAAACATAAATATCGCCGCCAGCATTAAGAATAAAATTTGTAATCCCCATATTTTTCAAAACAGCAGAACCTCTATCAATCGCATATCCTTTTGCTATTCCTCCTAAATCGATTGACATCCCTTTCTTTTTCAGAAATACAGTTGTATCGTTTTCATTAATAACCATATCTTTATAATTAACCAGCTTCTTAAGTTTCTTAATTGTCTTATCCTTCGGGAGTACAATTTCCTTATCTTCGCTGAAACCCCATAAATCGGAAAGCGGACCGATCGTTACATCAAATAAGCCGTGATATTTTTTGCAGTAAGCTTTTGAACGTTTTAGCATTTCTAATGTTTCATAGCTGACCTTAACCGGATGAAGCCCCGAATCACGGTTTATTGCCGATATTTCACTGCTCTCTTTTTCACAGCTTAATAAATTCTCAACCCTCTGCATTTCCTCATATGAAGCCAACAATGCTCGCTTACAAAGATTTATATCGGTGCTTCTTGCTGTAGTTTCAACGGTGGTGCCCATTAAATATTTCGTAACCGACAGCTTATACATTGTGGTATCGGTTTGCGCAATAATGCTGTTTGAGAAGAATAGTAAAAATGAAATCAGAATATAGTTGGCCGGAGTAATTTTCATTTGTGCTTCAATAAAATTTAAAAAGTAATACTATCAACACCCAAAGCACTTTTACCGGCAATAGAGATGTTGATTTGATTTGGTACGCAGATTAAGTTTTCGCCGGGCTTTGAAATCGGCTCCATATTCATGCATGTTTTATGTCTGCAGGTCGAAGAAACGATACTAGCAGATTTATTCTTTATCCTGATTTCGACATGACCTTTTAACCCTTCAACCCTAAAATGATCTATCTCTTTATCCAATGGCAATTGTTTAAATAATGCTTCTCCTCTGAAAATGTTTAACCCGGCAGGTTCTGCTGAATTTTGTTGTGATGAGAACCGGAGCAGCGTAGGGTTTTCAAGTATTTTGGGAAGTGAAAGAGAATTCGCGCTTTCTTCCAGGAGAATCGAAAATTTATCCGATCCTTTATGATAATTAATTAATTTTTGAGATTTTATATAAGCAATATCACCTATATGGCTTCCCTCCAATTGATATTCAGTAAACTGTAAAGCATTCGTTCCAAATTCAGAATTTTTTATAGCTTGTTCAATTAAATGAATAGTTCTCGAAGGCTGATTAGTTATGACGGATAATGAAAAGGAATCTTCTTTTTTTACAGCAGCAAAAACCTTTTTAGTAAAAGGATTGATAATTCCCATTGCCGCGGTCGCGGGCAAAATTAAAGAACTATATTTAAGAAAATCCCGTCTTTTCATTTTCTTTTTCCTTATGAATTTATTTTATAAAGTTTATGCTTTCTCATTAATTACAATTAATTTTTAATATCTGTACCTGATACCAATATTAATATCTGTACCTGATACCAATATTAATATCTGTAGCAAATAAATTTTTCAAATTGTTAAACCAGTATGGAGAATTAGTATGACGCGAATAAAAATTAAGATTAAAGATATATTGGACGCGATCATCTTCAAGGAAGGGAAGGTAATCCTCTCCAGTACCGCCTATTAATGTAAGGTTTAATTGAAGCTCATTAGAATAACCGGCATCAAGCTTTATATCTGTAGTCATGAATTGTTCAGGAATCAAATATTTTGGTTTAAAGAAAAATGCCTGCGTTTGAAAATTGCCCCGCCATCCTACTCCTAAAATAACATGTGATGATAGGTATTTTTCATAATTAATTGAATAGGTGTTAGCATTAATATCCCATGTATCCCAGTAATATCTGTAACCGGCTTGCAGCGAGGATTCTTCGGTTAAGCGATACTTAAGTGAAAAAGCTGCTGCACGTCTTATCCTGAGATTAGGATGAATCGGATCAAACAAACTATCTTTGCCGTTAATTGAAATTGGAACCAATTGATAATTATCTGATAATAATCCATTGTTATCTGTATAAGTAGAAAGTAATTGAACTATTAACCGTTTACTAACTACTTGCGAGAAGTTTGCATTAAATGTAGTAACATTTTTATTCTTCTTCCATGGTTTTGTTTTGGGGAAAACTTTATCCCAGCTTCTAACAATTCCTAATTGGACAGAAGCATCATTCTCTGCAAAATATTCTGTAAGATTTCCTATAAGTGTTGACGAAGTGTAATCACTTTCAGTACTGTAAAGACCGTCAGCAGACAAAATTGTTTTACCGAATAAATGAGTAATGCCAAGATTAAATTCATGACGAACTTCATCGAAAGTAGGCGGCGAGTATTCATTTCCCCCTCCGCCTGATGTTCTTTGTGATGCAGCTGTGACGGCATCTACCTTTGAAAGAGCTGAGGTGGTATTACTACTGCCCGGGCTATTGCTTCTAATAGAAGCAGCGGTTATCATATCTACAAGGTATCTTGCATTGAAGCTTGTTGATTCTGACAGCTGTTTTGTTATTGAAATACTCGGGTAAAGTACAGATACATTAAAGCTGTCAAAATACCCGCTGAAATTCACCTGAGTTTCATTTGCAGGCAAAAGCTGTGCGAAGCTGATTGTATATAAGTTAGAAAAAAATATGACTGAAAAGGACAAAATGATTTTTTTATCCACAGCCGCAGCCGCCGCTTTCTGCACCAGTGGCACCTTCTACTCCTTCCCTATAATCGATGAAGTGTTCTTTTATCCCTTGATTAATCGGGTTTTCATCAATAATCATTATTGGATCAGAAAGGCTTTCCTTCTCCCACGGTTTAACAGTTGCACATCCGTAGAGAAACAAAGATGCAGCCAGAAACACCAGTATCCGGATTTTCGTTATCACTTTTAATTCTCTTTCAATAATTGAGCTAATTCTGAATTAAAATCATTTACGTAAGACTTTTGGAAACCGTTATGCCAGAAACGTATTTTGCCTTTTTTATCAATAAAAATCGTAGTTGGCATTGCTTCAATATTAAATAAAGGAGGGATTTTCTGCTTATTATCTGCTATTATGGGAAATTCAGGTTCAGGGAACAAATTATCAAGAAAACTCTGCATATTTTCTTCTTTATCGTCAATATTAACTGCTATTAATTGAAACTTGGAATTTTTATGTGAGTCATAAAAATCAATTAATGCCGGCATTTCTTCACGGCAGGGTGGGCACCAGCTTGCCCAGAAGTCTATCAGTACTACTTTTCCCGAATAGTCTGATAATTTTATCTCTTTCGCTTTAATGGTTTTGCCTTCAAAGTCGGGAGCCGACGAACCAATTTTCTCCTGGCAGACCCCTTTGCTTATAAATGAGGTGATAATAATAATTAAAATATACTTTAGCAGAATCTTCATAAGTGAGCTCTTTCAATAAATGAAGACATAGCAATTATTTTACCAAAAGGTGTTTCAACATTAAATAATGGCAGTTTTGCATTCAAGAGATAAAATTTAGTCTGCATAAAAAATGGGATTACTTAATACATCAAAAAACCAGAATTTGATGCATTATTATTAATGTGGGTTCTGCATTAACTTCTATTTTTGAATAAAAGGCTCTTTTCATTAATCAATTGTATTGAAGGCCACATAATATAAAATAATTTGGAAAAAGTTCGGTTAAAACTATTTATATAATTTTATGCCGGTAAAACCTCTGCTTCTCCTTCATTACTTATTATTTTCTTTACTTTATTAAGAGATAAAGCTTCACTGATTTTCCCGATCAATTCTCCCTTTACTTTTATAGCTACTTTACCTTTGGGATGCCCTTCTTCATAATATTTAAATGCATCTTTAATTTGAACAAGCGGATAAACTTTATCAATCTTCGGATTTAATTTCCCTTCATTCAATAATTTTGATAATGTTTTCAAATTCCGAGTGTTCGGAAATCCAATTTGCCATACTGCAAAGACATCATATTTTTCTACTAATCCGGGATCAGGTTTTCCGGACATCGAGATAATTATCCCTCCTTTTTTTAGAACCTTAAAGGATCTATTTGTTACTTCTCCTCCCACCGTATCCAGAACCGCGTCATATTCTTTTAAAATCGATTCAAACTTTTCATTGTTATAATCAATTACTAAATCGGCACCTAATTCTTTTGCATAATCAATATTATTTGTACTTACGGTTGCTGCAACAAAAGCACCTAAGCTTTTAGCCAACTGGATCGATAATGAACCTACACCCCCCGCACCTCCGTGAATAAGTATTCTTTTTCCTTTTGACAGCTTAATATATCTATGTATTGACTGGTAAGCAGTGACTCCTGCAAGCGGCAGTGATGCTGCCTCCGTAAAAGTTAATTTTTTAGGTTTTAATGAAATATTAGAAATATTTACTGCTGTCATTTCAGCAAATGAACCTGAACTTCCATTTAAAATTGAAGCGTAGCCAAATACCGGATCTCCCTTTTTAAATTCAGAATCGCCTGATAAAATAATTCCTGAAAAATCTCCCCCAAGATTAGCCGGGAATTGAATAAGTGCATTATCCTTTAAATAACCGGAACGTATTGCCAAATCAATAGGGTTAATGCTTGCGGCAAATACTTCTACAAGAACCTGGGATTTGGATAAAACAGGGACCGGCGCTTTTTCATTTAATTCAAGGACATCATTTGCACCATAACTATTAATCTGCACAGCTTTCATAGTTCATCAGTAATTCTTATAAAGAGATAATATGCTTAAGCCTTAAATAAACAGCTTAATTAAGCTTAGTCATAATATTTAAATAATATCCAAATTTATACATTTAATCTTTAGCACTTTGTGAATTTTAGTATATCCCGAAGAAGCTTCTAATCCGGGAATTAGAAAATATTTTTAATAATTGATGATATTATGTGTGAGAAATTATAAAACTGCAATTTAAGTCATATACAATTTTTTGGCTGCAGTTTATATAAATTTACATAATTTGAAACCAATGTGCT
Source organism: uncultured Bacteroidota bacterium (assembly GCA_963782475.1). GTDB lineage: Bacteria > Bacteroidota > Ignavibacteria > Ignavibacteriales > Ignavibacteriaceae > CAVQBP01. The sequence continues at coordinate 251,573 of CAWAJW010000013.1, read as the reverse complement.
TTTTTATTTTCTTTAAATCCAAGCTTTAAAAATAAATTAATCGACTCCCTATTTGATTTTTCAATATATGCAAAAGGAAGTTGTTTGCTGCTTATCAATTTATTTATGATGGATAAAGCAACATTGTACCCGTAGCCCTTCCTTCTATTTATCAAGGGTATGCAAAAACCCGATAGCACCGTCATCTTGAGTTATACCCCATGAAACTAATTTATTATCATCATATATTCCTGCGCTGATTCCCCTATCAATTTGCTCCTTTATATAATCTATTGAAATATATTCCTTATAAATTGAATTTAAATAAACAGTTATAGCATCTTGCTTTATAAGCGGTACAGTTTCATATTCAATTTGCGGTAATTTAATCCCTTCAGGTAAATAGAATTGCAAAACATCCAGGTCCCAGATAATTTTTTTCCCTTTTACAATCAAGGGAATCATCCATTCATCTATTGCTCCGAAATTTATATCATCCTTGGTAAGCTTTTTTTAAGGATAAATAGTTCCTCTTCATTATTGCAGCTAATATATATCCAGACACGATCACTCTTTCCTCTTACAAGAACTGATTTACCTACAAGATCAATATTTAATACCGGGTTATTTTTTATAAAATTAATAATGCTGATGTTATTTATTTTATCCCTTTCTAAAATATTTAAAGCGAGGCCTAAAGTATCCATATTAATAGAACTTAGAATATTCTTCAACAGGGATAAATATTAAATTACTTTGCAGCACTGAAAATCATTTCATTTTATTTGAAATTTTATAGAAGGAACTTCCCAGGTAACTTCTTTATTATAAAGCTTTCTTTTATAATTGATAACCTCTAATTTTTCTGGTATAACTTTAATGAGGATAAGGTATTTCCAATCAGGGAAGGACTGATCCCAGTAGTCTCTTTTCCTTTTAAGTTTTTCAGCCATATCGTCTACAAGCACTGCTTTCCCTTTAATTGTTACATAACCATCAGCTTTACTGTGGTTTGCGTAGTAGAGGGTAACGTTAGGATTATTTTTGATTTCATTATATTTTCTAGAACGGCTGTTTGTAGCCATCCAGACAGTCATATCTTCTTCAGGAGGGAACGGATTCATTGTTCTAACGTTAGGGCTTCCAGCCGAATCTACTGTTATTAATGCACAATATTTTACGCTGCTTATAATCTCCTTTGCCGCCGCGATTACTGAATCCCTTCTGTCTGCAGCAGTTTCTTTATCCTGCGCAAAAACCTCCTGTGCAAACAGTATAACTAATAAAAAAATAATAAAACGGAATAGGTCAGATAACTTGCTGCCGGTATTCATTGTATCCTCCATTAAATGATCTGTAATAATTAAAATTATCAGGATCCTGTTTAGCATTTTCGGTTATAATATCAGTGTTTCCTACACCGCTTTTGTCTCACCCTTTATCATTTGCCACATGGTTAATAGGATGATCTGAATATCCAGCCAGATTGACCAATTTTCAATATACCATAGATCATATTCAATTCTTTTCGATATTCTTTTTTTATTTTCTTCTTCATCGACAACATCACCGCGATAACCATGTACCTGTGCCCAGCCGGTTAATCCCGGCTTAACCCAGCTTCTAATTTTTATTTCATCTACAACTTGTTTATAAATTTCATTGTACGGCAGAGGGTGAGGCCTGGGCCCGACTACGGACATTTCCCCCTTTAATATATTTATGAATTGCGGAAGTTCATCAATATTTGACTTCCTCAAAAACTTACCGATCTTTGTAACCCTGGGATCACCTTCATAGGTCGGTTGATAAACATTCCGGTTTTCCAATTTTTCATACATTGTTCTAAATTTATAGCACTTAAATATCCGATCTTTAACACCCAGCCTATCCTGGACAAATAAAGTTCTCCCGTTGCCCGATATTTTATTTAAAATAAAGATAAGAGGAAACAGCCAGGATAATATAAATATAAATACCAGTATCGAAAAAAGAATATCCAGAAGTCTTTTAATAAACTGCCAATGAACTTCAGCAAGCGGTTCGCTTCTTACGGTAATAATTGGAAAATCACCGATTACATTTACCTGGAATTTTTTTGATGTAACGCTAAAGTAATCAGGAATTATATGTGTTCTCACAGCAAGTCTGCCGCATACAGCAATTATTTCGTCAAGCTGAAAAGATTCTCTGAAAGGTAAAGCAACCACAACAACTTCAACGTTCTTTTCGGTAATAATTCTTTCCGCATCTTTAACCTTGCCTAATATGTTTTCACCGGTTTTATTATTATCTATGAAACCAATCGTATTATATCCAAGATCATTATGTTCCTGCAGCATCTGCTGAAAATTTTTACCGGTATCACCAGCTCCGATTATTAAAACATTTCTTAGGTTTTTCTCATTTCTCCTTATTTTTATAAGAAGGTATTTAATTATTTCAACTCTCAAACTAATAAACAGCAAAAGAAAAGCGGTATTTAAAATTATAAAATTTCGGGTAAAAAGGAGTTCCTTAACGAAGAATACGAAAAGAACAGTAGTAAGAACCTGGACAAATACAATCTTAACAATACCGGTAAACTGGTAAATAAAGTATTTAGCACTATAATCTTCATAAAAGTTTATAACATTCGAAACAAAGTACCAGAGAAAATTTAATCCTGCCAATAGGATAAACATATGAGTCTTCTGAAGGAGGATAGGTAATGATTGTGCCAAAATAGCCGATGCGATAAATGATATATTCAAAATAACCAGGTCCAGGAATAATCTTAAATAGTATATCGATTTCCGGTTTGTCAGCATTATCCTAATTATTTTGAATTAAAAAAATTATTGCATTTATTGTCAACATATGCCTTGATCTTTTCTTCAAAGATTTTCCGGTCAAACTTTTTTGCAGAATTACTGATTATCTTAGGATCAAACATATTTTCTTTTAGTTCAAATCTTTTTACTGCGTCAATTATCGAATTCGCAGTCTGCTCAGGATATAGTATCCCGTTTACTTCGTCAGCAACTGTTTCTGAAGCTCCGCCTTTATTAAAAGCTATTACCGGTGTTCCGCATGAAAGCGCTTCCACAATCATAATTCCAAAATCTTCTTCTGCAGCAAAAACAAATGCTTTTGCTTTCTGCATATATTTAACAAGTGATTCCCCCGATTTATATCCCAGCAAATCAACATTTTCCCCGGATTTTGCTTTAATTTTCTCTTCTTCAGGTCCATCCCCGATTATAAGAAGTTTTTTATCTGGCATTTTTGTAAAAGCTTCGGCAATTAAATCAATTCTTTTATATGGAACTAAACGGGAAGCAGTTAAATAGTAATTATCTTTCTCTATTTCACATTTGAATTTTTCAGTATCAACAGGAGGATGAATCACAAAAGATTCTCTCCTGTAAATTTTCAGTATCCTTCTGGAAATGTAATTTGAATTTGCTATAAAAAAATCCGGCCTGTTTGCAGTAGCTGAATCCCAGATTCTTATATAATGCAATATTGATTTGGCAATTAATCCTTTTAATCCGGATGCTAAATCAGCTTCCCTTAAATATTGGTGCATTAAATCCCATGCATACCTGATCGGAGTATGACAATAACATATATGAAGCTGATTTGAATTTGTTAAAACTCCTTTTGCTACAGCGTGGGAACTTGAAATAATTAAGTCGTAATCAGATAAATCAAACTGTTCAACTGCATAGGGGAAAAGAGGTAAAAATTTTCTGTGATGTTTTTTGATAGATTTAAATTTGTTAAGGAATGAAGTATGCGGAACTTTATCTTTTACAACAATTTTTTGATCTTCATTGTTAAGCAGATTGAAAAGGACAAAAACATCGGCATCCCTCCATACATTTGTAAGAGATTCAACAACTCTTTCCGAACCGGCATAACTTACAAACCAATCATGTACAATTGCAGTTTTCAATAATAATATCTAAAAAAAGTTTTAAGTATACCGAAAATTAACCTTTTAGGCGAAAGATGTAAAATGTCAGTTAAAATTACATAATTGAATCAATTACTCTGTTTAATGTACCGGAAAAGATTTCCAGGGAAAATCTTTTTATATTTTCTTTTCCTTTTTCAATTAGATTGCTTTTAATTTCATTATCTGAAAGAAAGAGAAGCATCTTTTCAGCTATATCTTTTATATCATGCGGATTTATATACAAAACAGCATCATCGCACACTTCTGGAAGTGATGCAGCATCCGAAGAAATTACCGGACATCCGCACGCCATAGCTTCTACGGGAGGTATTCCGAAGCCTTCATATAAAGAGGGGAAAACAAGCGCAGCTGCATTTTTATATAATTGTACCAGTTCTTCTTTTTCTATAAAACCGGTAAATATGACATTATCCTTGAGCAGATTATTTTCATTTAAAAGCTTTAAGGATTTTTTATCAGAGGTTATTAGTTTCTTAATTTCACCGACGACAACCAGCTTTATCTTGTTTTTTCTTTCAAGAATAAGCTGTAATGCATTTAAAAGTGTAAAAAGGTTTTTGTGAGGTTTAACATTTCCCACAAATAGAAAGTATTTATCGAACAGCTTGTATTTCTTCCTGACCGGTTCAAGATCGTAAGCCAGGTTGGAATATTCTTCAAAATCAAAACCGAAATAAACTACGCTTATTTTCGATTCATTAACATTTTCATATTTAAGGATTTCTGATTTAGAAAAGCCGGAGCTTGTAATGATATGATCGGATAAACGGGCTGCTGAATAAATCATAAATTTTGAATAAAACTTTTGTAAGGGAGAAAGCCGGTCATAAAATGCTAAATGAAAAACATCATGAATAATGGTAAGCCTTTTCGTTGCTTTTAAGGGCAGAACAGGTATATTGTAATGAGGCGATATAAAGATATCACATTTCGGTATTTTTATAGGTCTTATTAACTGTTCACTAAAAGAATATATTGGACTTTCAAAATTGATTGTTTTGATCTTTTCCCCCAGGAAAAGGATTTAATCTCTTTTTCTCTGCCGAGAAGAATCAGATCATGATTTTTTATTAAATTTGGAATCATGTTTTGAAGATAAGTTCCGATGCCGGAACTATTAATCATCCGTGCATCAATAACTATTTCGTTCATAAATTTATTTAAAAATTAAATTCAGGATAAATATTAATTCCGAAGATCTGCAGGAAAAAATTCCTCAAATCATATTTTCCATATACAAATGGTTAAATAATTAATGCTGATTTCAATTATAACACCGACATATAATTCCGAAAAAACAATTGAAAAAAATGTTAAATCAGTTATTAATCAAACATATAAAAAATTTGAACATATTATCATTGATAATCAAAGTAAAGATAATACCATAGATATTATAAATAAAATTTACAAGGAAAATAATCTTTCAGACTTGTTGCATATTGTTATTGAACCGGATAGAGGAATTGCCGACGCCTTTAATAAGGGGATAAGAAATGCAAAGGGAGAAGTTATTGGAATTTTAAACAGTGATGATAGTTATTTTAATAGCGATGTATTTCAAAATGTTATAGAAGCTTTTAAAGATAAAGAAACAATCTTTGTGCATGGAGATGTTTATTTTATTGATCCCGTTTACGGTTCGAATATCAGGAGACCACTTTTGTGTCCTGTAGCTACTACAATGCCTTACAATCATCCCACAATGTTCTTTAGAAAAGAAGTTTATGAAAAATATGGTATGTATAATGAAAAATATAAATACACAATGGATTATGAACTTATAATGCGATATGAAAAGAAAATTTCCGGTTTCAGAAGCAGGGGAAAATATTTACAAGGTGAGCCTATTGCAGCTATGCATGCAGGCGGTGCTTCATGGAAATATGAACTGGAATCGATCAAAGAATATAAAAATGCTCTAAAAGAAAATGGGTTCTGGAACTTCAGTGCGGGAAAAGAATATTTTTTTAGAATTTTTCGAACAAGATTAAAAAAGATATTTAATGATCTTCATTTAAACTTTTTGGTTAAATTGTGGCGTAAAAATAAATGGGAAAATTAAATTCGTTTAAAGGATGCAAAAAATTATATCCGGAATTCTAAAATTTTTAACCCTTGAAAATTCTTCAAGATCTCTGAAAGCAAAAAAAAATATTCTCTTTCTTTTTATCATTAATGGATTTAATTTCCTTTTTAATCTTCTGCTGGTAAGGCTCACTTTAGACTATCTGGGGAAAACAGAGTATGGAATATGGCTTACTCTTTCCTCAATTCTAACCTGGTTTAATTATTTAGATTTTGGTTTAGGCAACGGGCTGAGAAATAAATTAGCTGAAGCCCTTGCAAAAAACGATCTTCATACAGCAAAAATTTATGTAAGTACAACTTATGCTCTTTTTTCTTCAATAATTTTATTGGTAATTGCACTCTTTGCACTGGTTTTTAGATTTATTAATTGGATGGAAATATTTAAAGCCCCGGGTTATTTAGAAAACGAACTAAATACACTTGTTCTCTTATCTGTTATCTTTTTTTTGATTCAATTTGTATTAAGGCTTTTAACTTTCATCATTAATGCTGATCAAAAAACTGCTTTAAATGGATTTTTTAGTTTCAGCATAAATTTATTAACGGTTCTCCTGGTTTATTTTCTTTTAAGGGTAGCTTCTCCTTCAATTCTGCTTTTGGGTGCTGCCTCAGCATTTATTCCCATTGTTGTATTTATTTTTGCTTCTTTTATTTTTTTTAAAAGAAAGTATAAAGCTATTTCACCTTCATTCAAATCGATAAGGTTTTCCAATCTAAAGGATCTTTTAGGATTAGGGACTCAGTTTTTTATTATTCAGATAGCCACATTAATCGTTTTTGCAACTGACAATTTAATAATCACACAATTATTCGGTCCGGCAGATGTAACAATATATAATATTGCTTATAAATATTTCAATTATATCCCCATAATTTTTTTCGTTATATTAACTCCAATGTGGTCTGCATATACAGAAGCATATGTAATGGAAGATTTTATATGGATTAAAAATGCAATAAATAAAATTTTCAAAGTCTGGGTATTACTAGGTATATTAGTCATTATAATGATACTGGCTGCGAACAGGATTTATGAAATCTGGTTAAATTCTCAAATTGAAGTTCCTTTGTTTCTAACAATTCTTATGGGTTTGTATGTTATTATTTCCAATTGGAATAATATATTTGCATATTTTTTAAACGGTGTCGGTAAAATTAGGATCTCCCTTTACTATTCAATTTTCGTCGGCATAGTGAATATTCCGCTTTCTATTCTATTTGCAAAATATTTTAATATGGGTTTACCGGGAGTAATTTCAGCAAATATTATATGTTTATTAATTGGTTCTGCTTGGGCACCAATGCAATATTATAAAATAATCCATAAAAAAGATTTTGGATTGTGGGGCAAATAAAGGATTTTTAGGTTATGAAAATACACCAGATTATTATGAATGGAATTTTAAATTCTGACCTGAATACTCTTCCTGGTAAATTTAAGGGAAAATTACTTTTGACCATCAGAGATAGGCTTTATAAAAATAAAGATATTTTGATTGAGTATAATTTAGACGGCAGAAAAATACTTCTGCCGGTTTGGCACGATCTCCCGACCAACATAAAGATTTTCCCGCTTTACAGTAAAAATATTGGCAGAATAGCTGCATATTTAAAGCAGAAATATAACAACATGAAAGTTATTGATATCGGTGCAAATGTCGGTGATTCTGTTTTTATAATTAAAGCTCAAGCCTATGTTCCCATTCTATGTATAGAAGGGAACGATTATTTCTATTCCATCCTAAAAAGAAATACAGAACAATGGGATGATGTGTTTATTGAAAATGCATTTATCGGAGATATATCTGAATCAAAAGGAAGCTATATATATTCAAAGGGGAGCGGAAGAATAATAGAAGCCGAAAGTTCTTCAGGAAGTATTCGTTTTGAAAGCTTGGAAACAATCGCCCATAAAAATCCGCAGTTTGAATATGCAAAATTAATAAAAATTGATACTGACGGTTTTGACTGCAGGATTATTAGAAATTCTCTTAATTACTTTGAAAGATCAAAACCAGTACTGTTTTTTGAATATGATCCTTATCTGCTTCATCAGTTAAATGATGACGGCTTAAGCGTATTTGACTCATTGCTTGATATTGGCTATAAAACTGCAATTTTTTATGATAATAACGGCGATTATCTTTTAACATCGTCATTAGCCCAAAAAAGCATTATAGAAGATATTCATTATTATTACAGCGGTAGAAATATTGAACATTACACTGATATTTGCGTATTCCATAAAGAAGATAACGATGCTGCTGATGAAATCAGGGAAACAGAAATTAAGTTTTACGCAAAAAACAGAAACTACAAAATTTAATTAAATTTTTATACTGTGTTTATAAAGTTAAAAAACCTGGTAAACTTTATCATATTCATTCTAATAAATTTAATTGTTGGAAAAAAAAGAAAAATTATTCCTAATTCTTTGCTATTAATCAGGCTTGATGCTATTGGCGATTATATCCTTTTCCGAAATTTTATAAAGATATTAAAAGATAGTTCGAAATATCGTAATTATAAGTTCACCCTCTGCGGTAATATTCTCTGGAAAGAACTTGCCGAAAGTCTTGATAAAGATTTGATAGATCATTTTATATGGATAGACAGGAAGAAATTTTATGCAAATCTTATATATAAATTTAAGAAGTTAAAAGAAATTAAGAATCAAGGATTTGAAACTGCTATTGAAACGACATATTCAAGGGAAGTTTTGTTTGGCGATGAAATAATAAAAGCTTCGGGGGCTGTTGAAAGGATCGGTAATTCAGGCTCTCTTGATAAACATGCTAAATGGAAACGAAATCTCTTTTCCGATAAATGGTATACGAAACTGATCGGTTCCAAAGAAAATAATTTTTTTGAGTTTTGCCGTAATGTAGAATTTTTTGAGAATCTGCTGGAGATTAAAGTTGATATTATAAAACCTTCTATAAATACGGATAAAGTTTCATTTAAAAAATTGAAAAGTAAAAAATATATCGTTCTTTTTCCGGGAGGAAGTTCAGAAAAAAGAAGATGGGATATCAATAATTATTTGGAAATAGCCCATTATATATTAGATAATTCCGGTTATGATATCGTAATTGATGGTTCAAAAAAGGAGATTAAACTTGCTCAATATATTTGGGACAATTTAAAATCCGAAAGAGTTTTTGTTACTGCGGGTTCAACTTCACTCACAGAAATGGCTAAATTGTTGTCTGATGCGGAATTATTAATTTCAAATGAAACAAGCGCAGTTCATTTTGCAGCTGCTGTTGATACACCGTTTATATGTATCTCAAATGGTGCTTTTTATAATAGATTCCATCCTTATCCTAAACAAATGTTTAATGATGCATGTTATATATATCCGAATGAAATAATGAATAAAAAGGATTTTGATGCAGACCGGTATCGGTTTGAGTCCCCGCTAGATATTAATGAAATAAAACCGGAAGAAGTAAAAGCCGTAATTCAAAAATTTATTAAAAAAAAATGATTAAAATATCATCTATAATAATTGCTAAGAATGAAGAATTGAATATTCGCAGATGCATCGAAAGCCAGCTAAAATGTATTGATGAAATAATTATTATAATTGATGAAGATTCAAGCGATAAAACTTTAGAAATAATTCAAACTTTTCCTGGAGTTAAATATTATATTTTAAAATGGAAAGGATATGCAGAGACAAAACAATATGCGGTTTCATTAACATCGAATGATTGGGTCTTATGGATTGATGCCGATGAAGAATTAACTCATGGTTTATCTGAAGAAATAATTGAATTTAAAAATAAATCCCCGGAGTATACCGCCTATTCGATTCCGCGGAAAGCATTTTTTCTGGGGAAGTGGATTGAACATAGCGGATGGTACCCCGGAAGGGTTACTCGTATTTTTGATAAAAATGAAGTTATGTTCAATGAGAAAGATGTTCATGAAAATCTTGTAGTAAAGGGAGAAATTGGCGAACTTAATCATGATATTAATCACTATACAGATCCCTCCATCAATCATTATTTTGTTAAATTTAACAAGTATACTACTTTAGCTGCTGAAGAACTTTTTAATAATGGAAAAACTTCCACAATTTCGGACTTAATCTTAAGGCCTCTGTTCATTTTTATCAAAATGTATATAATCAGGAAAGGTTTTCTTGATGGGATGCAGGGTTTCATATTAGCCGTTTTTTCTTCAGCATATGTTTTTACAAAATATTGTAAATTGTGGGAGTTAAGTAAAAATAAATAAAGGATTAAACCCTTATAAATCAAATAAAGTTAAAAATAAAATGATAATCGGGATTGTGGCTAATATTTCAAAGGCTAAAGTTTATGAAGTAATTTCTATATTACTTAATACGCTGAAGGAAAACGGGTTTGATTATTTATTAATGGATCTTATTTCGGAAAATAAAAATTTAATTAGGGAAAAAATTAACAAGAGTAAATTTGTCGATAGTGATAAACTGTGTAAAAAAAGCGATATGATAGTTTCAATCGGAGGAGATGGCACGATGCTCGCTACTGCATACAGGGCACAATTCTATAATAAACCTGTCTTAGGTATTAACCTGGGCAAGCTCGGTTTTCTTGCCGAAGTTAATATAAACCAGATCGATACATTCATAAAAGAGATTAAAGATGGAAATTATGAAATTGAAGAAAGGATGATTATAACCGGGGAATGTATTGGACATAAAATTGAAAAGCTTTATGCAATAAATGACATAGTTATTGATAAAGGCGGCTGGCCTAAGATGATTCAACTCGATATTGATATAGGTGATAGTTATGTTACAACTTTTTCTGCCGATGGATTGATTGTCGCTACACCTACCGGTTCAACCGGTTATTCTATTTCAACGGGAGGTCCTATTGTGAGCCCTAAAACCGATGTGATAACTTTAAGCCCAATTTCCCCTCACAGTTTATCCATGCGGCCTTTAGTTTTGCCCGGTAATGAAACAATTTCCATACGGATTAATTCTCTTCATAAAGAAATACTTGTAAACTGCGACGGGCAAAGAGTCTTTACATTTTCACCGCCGCTTGAAGTAAGAATAAATAAAAGTGACCGCCCGTTTAAGCTTGTCCGCACTTCCCTGACGAATTACTTTGAGACTCTCAGGAATAAACTTTTATGGGGGATTGATTTAAGGTTGAATTCTTTTTAACGGAATAAAATATGTCATTAAAAATTTTAATTATATCTCCTATTGTTTCTATTTTTATACTTTCTTCACTTCAACCCTCTGCCTTAAAATCTAATTTTAAAAACACACTGTACAGACCGGCAAAAGGAATTATCAAAGATTTGCAGAAGTTTAATGATGAATTAATACAACAGGGCCAAAAAGATAGTCTGAATAGCTTTTCTGTTGATTCTACAGGTAGCAGGTAAGCGGCAGGATAAAGAGCAAAATAAGATTATAAAAGATGATGAATCAGGGATGCCGATGTTGATAGGTGAATGTACAAGAGAAGCTTTTAAAGATACAAGTTTTTATTGGTGGTGGATGTCGGAATATGATTTATACAAGATTGATTCGACAAGCTTAAATGAGATCAAAAATGATTTAAGGAATATTAGTATAAAAATTGTTATGGGAACATGGTGCAGCGACAGCAGGAGAGAAGTTCCACGGTTTTTTAAAATTCTTGATGCGGTAAACTATCCTTCCGATAAAGTTGAAATTGTTTGTGTTGATGAAGATAAAAAAGCTGATGGGGATGAACTAAGCGGACTTAAAATAGAACTTGTTCCCACTATAATTTTTTATAAGAATAGAAATGAATTGGGAAGGATAGTCGAAGCGCCAGGAGATACTTTGGAAAAGGATATGATAAAAATATTAACTGCACATAGTTAAATGCAGGGAATGCATATTTGCATTCCCTACTTATTATTATGCTTTCCCTGCATATTACTAATTCTCTACTTCCTCAAGAACAGGTACTTCCAATTCAAACAAACTTGGTTCATTTTCTGTAGATTTACCATTCTTTTTACTGGCTCTTATTTTGTAAGTTTTACCGTATTTGCTGTTAGGATTATTCCGGTCATTATAGTTTTTATAAGAATATACTTTATGCTGGTAATTCCTGAGGATAATTTTTTCTTCATCTTTGTGAAGAACATAATTTGGAAGGATCGGGATCTTTCCTCCTCCGCCCGGTGCATCAATAACAAAATGAGGAATTGCAAGCCCGCTTGTGTGGCCGCGCAGGTTTTCGATTATCTCCAGGCCGGTTTCAATAGATGTTCTAAAATGATTTGCGCCCTTAGTTTCGTCAGCCATATACATGTAATAAGGGCGAACTCTGATCTTTAACAATTTTTGCATTAATTCTTTTACCACAGCCGGGTCATCATTAACACCTTTCATCAAAACCATCTGGTTTCCAACCGGGATTCCTGCATCTGCAAGCATTTCACAAGCTTTTGAACTTTCCGGAGTAATTTCCCAGGGGTGGTTGAAATGTGTATTCAAATAAACGGGATGATATTTTTTTATCATCTGACATAGTTCTGGTGTTATTCTTTGCGGTAACACGCAGGGCATTTTTGTACCGAGCCTGATTATCTCAAGGTGCGGGATCGCTCTTAACCTCTTTAATATCTTCTCCAGCATGACATCGGTTAACATTAATGGATCACCGCCCGAAAGAATAACATCTCTTATTTCGGTATGCTTTTCAATATACTTAAATGCGCTTTCCAATCCCTTCATCGAGATTTTTTCATAATCACCGACCTTTCTTTTCCTTGTACAGAAACGGCAATATAAGCCGCACTGGCTTGTTACGAGAAAAAGCGCCCGGTCAGGGTAACGGTGGGTAATATTGGGAACGGGGCTCATCGCATCTTCCATCAGCGGATCTTCTTCAGCATCAAAATCTTCTAGTTCCATTCTGTCAGGCACACATTGGCGCCAAATGGGATCGCCCGGGTATCTAATCAAGCTAAGATAATAAGGATTGATCCTTGCCTGGAAGAATTCATCGAGGTCTTCGGCGTCCTGCCTATCGATCCCAAATTTTTCTACGAGCTGATCTACAGAATGAATACTGTCTCTTATCATTTGCTGCCACAGTTCCATGATTTTCCTCTGTTTGTTCTTATTTGTTGAAAAACTTTCCGAATATAATAAGTGCATCGCCCACTGCATAAAAATCATTTACCTGGGCTATCACCGAGAAATTATTTCTCAAATAAAAATTTCTTGTTTTTTCATAGCTTTGTTTTGAAGATGTTTCAGCCAAAAGCCATCTGCCTTGTTTTTCAAGAACAAAATTTTCAGCATGTTGTAATAATTTTCTGCCAATACCTTTTTTTAATTCCGGATCAACTGCGATCCAGTATAAATCATAAACTGCATCTGTTAACGGTCTTCTTCCCATGCAATAATAACCGTAAACTTTTTTCCCTTCTTCATAAACAAACACATTATAATCGGTTTGTTCAATATCTGAGGCAGCAATATTAACCAATTCCATGCCAACCTTAACCTCGGTCTCTGAAAAGATCGGGATCTTATTCAAGATCTTTTCGATCTTTTCAGTATCAGCTTGCTTTATTTTCCGGATCATGTTTCTTTATAACCAATTCATTACGACGAATCAATGCAAGGTTAGCTATAGTAAATAACAACTCTTGATGAGAAATACCTGCTGCTGAAGCAGCTCTTGCAAAACCCGAATCAACGGAAATATCAGGATTGGGATTAACCTCTACTACATATGGTATATTTGCTTTTAATCTTATATCCACCCTGGCATAGTCCCGGCAGTTTAATGCTTCAAATGCTAATAATGCTGTTTTTTCTATTTTATTTTTAATTTTTTGATTTAATCTGGCAGGACATTGCGGTTTTGTATTTTCATAATAAACACTGTCAGCAATCCATTTCCCATCATAGGTTACTATTTTGGGCAGCCCTTCTGGCAGCCCTTTAAATTTAATTTCAGAAATCGGCAGCACTTTATTATTAAGGATAGCAACGTTGAGTTCGCGGCCTTCTATATATTCTTCTATTATTACATCCTGCTTATATGTCCTTAGTAAAAAATTTAATTGTTTTTGTAATTGCTCAAAATTTTTAACAACCGAGAATTCCGATATCCCGATGCTTGCATCTTCATTGAGTAATTTTAAAATGACGGGATATGATAAGCTGAAATTACTTTCAGTAATTTTTTCTTTCGGTTTTACCGTTACATATTCAGGAAAGGGAATTCCAAAGGATTTAAGAATATTTTTGGTTCTCGCTTTATTTAAACAGTTGCCCAGGCAAGCAGGAAGATTCCCGGTAAACTCAAAACCTAATAACTGGAAAATGCCCGCCATGCAATATTCATAGGAAGAAATCCCTTCAACTGATTCTACAAAATTGAAAATGATATCAGGCGAGAAGCTATTAATCTGTTTTATAGTATGTTCAACATTTATATCTATTGCGAGTGTATAAACATAACGGAAGTACTTGCTAAGTTTATTCCGGATCGAGCCGATTTCTTTAAAGAATCCGCTTTCAGACAGGTCATCGGGGGATAAACCTTTCTTTACAGGTTTTCCATTATAGACAGGGAAGATGCTAACAGGGGAATTATAGCAAATTAAAATTTTAGCATTTATCTTCATATAATGTTGTATCTTTTAGCAGCCTCTAAAAGAACTCTGTTGATCATATCATTGTAATTTAAACCTTCAGCCCTTGCAGCTTTCGGAAAACAGGAATTTTCCTCCGGGTTCGGCAGTATTCCCGGAAGAGGATTTATTTCAATAATATTCGGTTCTCCGTTTTTATCGAGCCGAACATCAATCCTGCTCCAATCTTTGCATCGAAGGATATTATAGGTTTGCAGAGAAATATTTTTTATTTTCTCTTCAAGATTTTTATCCAGCAATGCGGGGCAAGTAAAAACATCCAGGGGATTTTCTTTTGTATCCAGAATCCATTTTGCTTCATAGGAGTATAATGGAATAAAATCCTCGGGAAATTCTTTAAAATTTATTTCCACAATTGGTAAAACTTTTGCTGATTCACCATTGCCGAGAACAGCAACAGTAAATTCTCTCCCGGGTAAAAACTCTTCAATCAAAGCCGGCTGGTAATATTCCGATAGTATTCTTTTCACTTCGTTTTTTAATTCACCCGGATTATTTACAAACGAAGAAGAAAAAATACCTTTGCTGGAACCTTCCGATACCGGTTTTACTATCAGCGGAAAACTAAAATTTAAATCGGGTATATGGTTTAAATCATCAGCTACTAAAAATTTCGAATTAGATATGTTATAGTAAGATAGAATCTCTTTTGTGCGGGCTTTATCGAGGCATATTGAAAGAGTCAATGGATCAGAACCTGTATAAGGAATCTGGAGCATCTCAAGCATTGAAGGAATTTGTGCTTCCCTGCCGTTCCCGTTAAAGCCTTCAGCAATATTAAATACGATGTCCGGTTTATATTCTTTAAACTTTTCAAAGGCAGACTGGTCAGCTTCAATCATTGTTACATTATGATAAGACTCAATAGCCCGCTTAACTGCATTTACTGTTTCCCAGGTATCCCACTCTGCATAAGTATCGGCCAACAACTTTTGTTCTGCTTTCGGTTCTTTTAAAATTGGGGATAAATTTTCTTGGAAAGTTTCACTTTCTGGTTTGACATTGTAAGTTAATGCAACATTCAGTCTTAAGTTATTGAAGGATAAAATTTTTTTTCCTATAAATATTTTTCGTTAGCAAATATAACTAATAATATTTTTAAGTCAATAATTTTTTTTGCTTTAAATAAAAAAATTTTAAAATATTTTTTTAAAAAAATATTTTTGTGTCTATCATCATTAATATTTTTGGTTCAAGGTTATAAATTTTTTTAAAATAATATTTCCTTTTATACAAAAAATATTTATTGTGAGTCAAGCAATCTTAGCATAATTAAGATTGCCTGAATATTTTTTAATTAAATTTTGCCTGACGATCTTATTCTGTTCCGAATTTATATGCGGATCATTTTCAATTAATTTAAATGCAGATAGTTTTGCTTCCATTAATAAATTTAGATCATTGACTATGTCTGCATATTTTAAATCAGGAAAGCCGCTCTGCTTAGTGCTGAAAATATCTCCGGGACCTCTTAATTTCAAATCTATCTCTGCAATCTGAAATCCGTCATTGTATTTAACCAAAGACTGCAGTCTGATCGAAGTCTTATATCTTTCTATTTGCGATGAAGACATATAACTTAAATCAAGATCACCCAGGGGAAGTTTTCCTTCAGAAGCAAATGCTTTCTTAGTTACGAGAATACAATAAGCCTGCTTATTTCCCCTTCCTATCCTTCCCCTTAACTGGTGCAGCTGTGAAATGCCGAAGCGGTGTGCATCATTAATTAAAATGATGTTTGCATCAGGAATATCAATGCCTACTTCAATTACTGTAGTGGCAATCAGGACATCAAATTTTTTTTCAAGGAATAACTTCATTGCTTCTTCTTTTTTCTGCCAGTTCATTTTACCATGAATTAACCCGATCTTCAATTTATTTAAATATGTCTCTTTTAGTTCATTGAAATAAGTTTCTGCAGCTTTTAACTCCAGCTTATCTGATTCTTCAACAAGCGGATAGACAATAAAAGACTGGTATCCTTCTTTTTTCTTATCTAAAATGAATTTGTAAATTGCAGGAAGTTTACTTTCATCCCTCAAAATTGTTTTAACCGGTTTCCTATTTTTCGGCATTTCATCAATTATAGAAACATCCAGATCGCCGTAAACAGTCATAGATAATGTCCTTGGGATCGGAGTAGCGCTCATAACAATTACATCGGGTGTTTCAGCTTTACTTTGCAGCCTGGCCCTTTGTGCAACACCAAACCTGTGTTGTTCATCAACTATAACAAGACCAAGGTTATTAAATTTTATATCTTCTTCAAATAAAGCATGCGTCCCAACAATTATATCTGCTTCAAGGAGCTCATTACTAATTCTTAACTTTTCTTTTGCAGATTTGGATTGCCCTCCCAAAAGCAGACTTACTTTTACCAAATTTTTATCCGGTTTATCTTTTGGAGGGAGAAGAGCTTTAAGCAAACGAACAATATTTTTTGCATGCTGATCAGCTAAAATTTCTGTCGGTGCCATTAAAGCAGCTTGAAAGCCATTATCAACTGCTACAAGCATTGCAATTAAAGCAACGATAGTTTTTCCGCTTCCGACATCTCCCTGAAGAAGGCGATTCATTGGGAAAGGAGATTCCATATCTTTTTTTATTTCACTTAGCACTTTTAGCTGTGCTTTTGTAAGGTTGAAAGGGAGGGTTTTTAAAAAATTCGGAATCAATTTAGATTTAATGGTAAAAGAATGTCCCGAAAGTTTTGTCTTATAATTTAATTTCCTTAAAGCAATAAGAATTTCAAGATAAAAGAGTTCTTCAAATTTAAACCTTCTTAAAGCAGCAGATAGTTTTTCTTTAGTTTCAGGGTAATGAAAATTTTTAACTGCTTCAATAATATTTAATAAATTATGCTCTGCAATCAATTCCTCAGTTAGAGTTTCTTCAAGCAAGTCTGCATAGTTTTCTACGGCATTATTAATAATTCTTCTTAAGCTGAAATCACCTATATTTTTTTCTTTTAACTCTTTCGGAATCCTGTAGAAAGGAATAATTTTTCCGGTATTTAAGAGATTTTGAGATTCAGCCTCAGTTATCCTGTCAAAATCAGGGTGAATAAATTGAAGATTGCCATATTTTGAAAGTTCTGGTTTGCCTGATACAGCAAAGAAATCACCTTCATTAAAAACAGAATAAAAATATTTTGCTCCCTGGAACCAGGTGCATTCAAAAAATCCCGAGGAATCCCTGAACTGGACTTTCATAATTTCCCGTTTTCCGAACCTTCTAATTTCTTTATCCGCAACTTTAGCAATGAGAGTTAATTCTCCGTCAAATCCATTCATTAAATAGCCATATGCTTTTAAAGACGATACTGTTGTTGTTCTATCTAAATGTTTGGATGGAAAAAAGAAAAGTATATCAAAGATGGATTCTATTCCGATTTTTTTAAAAGCTTCGGCTCTCTTAGGACCGACAGATTTTAAATATTGAACCGATTGCCCCAGGATATTATCTTTTGCTGAAATCATTAATGATAAAATAAATTAACATCTATGAAATTACAATAATTTAAAAATAACGTTTAAGCTAAAAAGATGTTTATTTAAGGATTCCTAAATCAGAGATTCTTTTTAAAAGGAAGGCTTCTATTAGAAATACGAAATGCATTATTCCATTTTCATATCACGGGTCATCAGATCAGTGGTTGCTTTAACCGGGTCCTTATCTTCGAAAAGAATTTTATAAACTTCATCGGTAATAGGAGTTTCAATTTCATTTTTTTTAGATAGCATTGAAGCTGATCGGCTTGTTTCAACTCCTTCGGCAACCATTTGCATTGATTTCAGAACCTGCTTTAATTTTTTTCCGGCTCCGACTTGCTCGCCCACATACCTATTGCGGCTGTGTCTGCTCATGCAGGTTACAATTAAATCACCCATACCCGATAACCCTGCGAATGTTTCAGGAGATGCGCCCATTGCTACTCCCAATCTTGATATTTCGGCAATACCCCGTGTCATAATTGCAGCTTTTGTGTTATCTCCGAATTTTGCTCCATCAACAATCCCGGCGCCGATCGCAATAACATTTTTAAATGCACCGCCTAATTCTACGCCGCAAACATCTGTTGAGCCGTATACCCGGAAGTATGAAGTTATAAATGCAGCCTGTATAGATTTTGATGTTTCGAAACTTTGAGAAGCCGCTACAACAGCAGTCGGAATTCGCCTGCTTACTTCTTCGGCGTGGCTTGGTCCCGATAGTGCACCAATTTGATCAGAATCAATTTGCGGGAAAACATCTTTAAGCATTTGTGACATAGTCATCAAAGAATTATTTTCAATTCCTTTTGCTACACTAACAAGAATAGAATCTTTTATATCTGAAAATTTTACATCTTTTACAACTCCCCGCAAAAATTGAGACGGGACAGCCAGTACAATTAAATTCTGGCTTGTCGTCGCTTCTTCAAGGTCATGAGTTATTTTTATTTCTTTTGGAATTTTTATCCCTGGAAGAAATTTTTCATTAAGCCTGGTCTTGTTGAGAACTTTAACATAATGTTTATCAAATTCTCTCAAGGTTACTTTATGCCCGTTATAATGGAGTAAAATTGCCAGGGTAGTTCCCCAGCCGCCGGCACCTAAAACAGAAATTTTCATTTACTAATTTACTTAAAATTTAAAATTATCTCTTAAGATAATAGTTAATATCAATTTCATATTCAACCTGAGAAGATATGGTTTTATCACCATAGCTCAATCATTTTAGAATATGAAAAAGGAGAACCCGATTAAAGCTGTAATGAATATTGAGAAAGGCGGAAAAATAATCTGTGCCTGCATCACCGCAGATTCCTGAAATTGGATTTTATATTTTTTTTATTGTGACTTGAAAATTAGTTCTTTAAGAATTTTATAAAATCTATCTCTTAACTAGAAAAAAATGTAATTTAAGACCAGTGTTTTTATAATTAATCTTTGGAGTAATAAAGATGAAAAAAATCCTACTATTCATTTCTTTATCATTTTTTACTATTGCGATTTTTCCTCAATCCGGAAATCAGGATCAAATAGTTATTTACCCTGATTCAGGCAAGTATCAAATAAGTAGAAATATTTACGGACAATTTTCAGAACATCTTGGGCATTTGATTTACGGCGGCATCTGGGTCGGCGAAAATAGTTCGATCCCTAATGTACGCGGAATTCGTACGGATATTGTTGAAGCCTTACGGAAAATAAAGATCCCGAATCTTCGCTGGCCCGGAGGATGCTTTGCCGATGAATATCATTGGAAAGATGGTATCGGTCCGCGAAACAAACGCCCTAAAACAGTAAATACAAATTGGGGAGGAGTGATTGAAGACAATAGTTTTGGTACTAATGAGTTTATGGATTTGGTTGAACAACTAGGATGTGAACCAGTTATCTGCGGAAACATCGGGAGCGGAACAGTAAAAGAAATGGCAGATTGGGTTGATTATTTAACTGGAGATACATTAACGGCAATGGGGAAGCTTCGAAAGAAAAACGGAAGAGAGAAACCTTGGAAAGTAAAGTTCTGGGGTGTCGGGAATGAAACATGGGGCTGCGGAGGAATAATGTCCCCGGAATTTTATTCTGAAGAATTGGCAAGGTATTCTCATTTTCTTAAAAATAATGAAGATAATAGTTTATATAAAATTGCTTCAGGCGGCCTTGAAGAAGATTATCACTGGACAGAAACAATAATGAAAAAGTGGAGCAATGCCCAGGGATGGCTTCAGGGGTTTTTGAGCGGTTACTCTTTGCACTATTATACTGTAACGCATGAGTGGGATCATAAAGGTTCGGCAACTGATTTTAATGAAGAAGATTGGTTTACTACAATTTTAAAAACCCGTAAGATGGATACTTTGATTACAAATCACTCTAAAGTTATGGATAAATTTGATCCTGAAAAGAAAATTGGTTTAATAGTAGATGAATGGGGAGATTGGCATGATGTTGAACCGGGAACCAATCCAGGCTTTTTATATCAGCAGAATACTTTGCGGGATGCAATGGTTGCAGCGGTCAATTTAAATATTTTTAATAGACACAGTGACAGGGTTAAAATGGCAAATATTGCACAAGTAGTTAATGTTCTTCAGGCCTTAATCCTTACCGATAAAGAAAAAATGGTTCTTACACCTACTTACTATGTATTTGATTTATATAAGGTTCACCAGGATGCTACTCTTTTACCAATTGACTTAAACTCGGAAAATTATGAAATGAACGGACAAAAAATACCGGCTTTAAGTTGCAGTGCCTCCAGGTCTTCGGACGGAACAATAAACCTAAGTATAGCAAATGTTAATCCTGATAAAAATATCGAAGTGCCATGCGCATTAAAAGACTTTAATCCAAAGGAAATTTCCGGAAAGATCCTGACATCAGCCAATATGCAGGATCATAACACCTTTGATCATCCTGATATTGTTAAAATAAAAGAATTTACTGAATACAAAATAAACGGGGATAAAATAATAATAAATATGCCTTCGAAATCTATTGTTGTATTACAGATTAAAAACTAGGAAGTAATTGTTTTAGGAAGGGTACAAATTAGATAAGTAAGGTTTGTTATTACAACCTTACTTATCTAATAGAAAGATCATTTTCTTTTCTTTGAAAAGCTAACTTTGTTTTCGTTTCCGTTTATTAATCGAACGACGTTTTTCCTGTGTGTGAAAATTACCAGCATCACTACAGCAATTACAAAAGGGAGCAAAGTGTTATAACCAGGTATATTTACGTTAAAAATATTTTCTCTAACAATTAAAGTTAGAGGGACAGCAATAGCTCCAGTATAGAGCCTAAAGAAACATACTTTGATATTGAAACTACTACTATAAAAACCCCGATTGCTACAAGCATATCGACAGTAACAATCATAAGAAGCATACCCAACGCAGTAGCGATACCTTTTCCGCCTTTAAATCCGGCAAAAACAGTCCAGATGTGTCCGATAACTGCCGAAACACCGGCAATAATTTGTACAAGAGTAAAATCATCAAATGGAGTAGCATTTTGAAACGGGATGTTGCCGTAATGAAGCCTTGCAATTACCACAACGGCAAGTATGCCTTTTAACGCATCTAATAAAATAACAAATACTCCGTGTTTCCAACCCAAAACACGCATAACGTTAGTGCCGCCTGCATTACCGCTCCCATGTTCCCTAATATCAATTCCTTTTGCAAGTTTTGAAACAATAATGCTGGTTGGAATAGAACCGACCAAATATGACAATATGATAATCGCAGCTAAAAGAAACATCCTATCATCCTTTTTTAAGAACGTTAAAAGTACTTATAAAAATCTTTATTATCAATGAAAATTATAAAATCCCGCAATCTGCAATAAATTGCAACACTATAATCATTAATTATGCCGCAAAAGTTAATTAGGTATTTTTTATAATACTTTTAAATAATTCAAAATCCGGCTTAGTGGTAATTTTAAAATTATAAGGTGAACCTTCTACAATATTCACGTTTTTACCTATCTTTTTTACCAGCATTGATTCATCGGTGCCAATAAATTTTGCTTTTCTTGCCGATTGCATTGCTTCCATCAAATCAACAAATCTGAATATTTGAGGAGTCTGTACATAATAAATATCATCTCTCTTTAAATATGCTTTAACAGTATCATCGGCTTTCATCAAAGTATCCCGGGCTTTTATGCAGGTCAAAGCATTCCCTTTTTTCTTTGCTTGCTTAATGGCATTTGATAAAACATTTGCAGGCAGAAGAGGGCGTGCTGCATCATGAACAACAACAAGGTCATTTTTATTTGCATAAAGAGCCGAAAGAGCATTAAAAACTGAATGCTGCCTTTCTCTTCCACCTTCAACAACATTTATAATTTTGGAGAAATTATACTTCTTTTTTAACTTTTGTATTAAGTTAAAGTAAGCCGGTTCACATGCTACAACAATACTATTTATATATTTACTTGACTGAAATATCTCGAGGGTATAAGCAATAAGTTCTTTACCCTGAACTTTAAGGTATTGTTTGGGAGCGTTATGCCCGCTTCTTATTCCTTTTCCGCCTGCCGGTATAATTGCAAATGTTTTCACTTTTAATTCCTGGCTTAAAGAATTAACATTGCATCTCCATAGCTCAGGAATCTATACCCTTCCTTTAATGCTTTTTTGTATGCTTTATTGATAAGATCTGTATCGGCAAAAGCACTAACCAGCATAAGCAAAGTTGATTCCGGCATATGGAAATTAGTAATTAATTTATCTACAATTTTGAAATCATAAGGAGGATAAATAAATTTATCTGTCCATCCGCTTCCCGGTTTAACTAAACCATCGGCAGTAACACTAGTTTCCAAAGTACGTGCAGTGCTAGTGCCGACAACAAAAACATTTCGTTTTGAAGTAATTGATTTATTTATACTTTCCGCAGATTTAGCACTTATTTCATAGAATTCTGAATCCATTTTATGTTTGGTTAAATCTTCAACTTCAACTGGTCTAAAAGTACCTAACCCTATATGAAGAACTATCGGGACAATTTGAATCCCTTTTTTCTCTATCTTTTCCAGGAGTTTAGGTGTAAAATGAAGACCTGCAGTAGGAGCGGCTACGGCTCCATCAATTTTTGCATATACAGTCTGGTAATTTTCTTTGTCCGAGGCTTCAGGTTCTCTTTTAATATAAGGAGGAAGAGGAGTAAGCCCTATTTTTTCAACCGCTTTATACACATTTTCAGCTTGATTGAAACGAACAGTTCTGCCCCGGGACGTAGTGTTATCAATTACTTCACACCAAAGTTTATCATTAAAGTAAATCTTATTCCCGATCCTTACTTTCCTTGCAGGATCAACGATGACGTCCCATATACATTCTTCGGCATTTAGTTCTCTCAGCAAAAAAACCTCAATCTTTGCATTCGTTTTTTCTTTCTTCCCATACAGCCTAGCTTGAAATACTCTTGTTTCATTTACTACCAGCGTATCTCCTTTATCCATATAATCAGCAACACTGGAAAATTTTTTATTTTCTATTTCCTGGGTTTCTCTATTTAATATCATCAATTTTGCCTTATCACGCGGGGTAACCGGGTATTTCGCTATAGCAGTTTTTGGCAAATTATACTTGAAATCTGATAATTTCATTATTATCAACCTTTATTAAGTGAACTAAATATATTATCGAAATTACACAAATGAGATGCTCCCGGAAAACATCCGGGATAAGCAGCTCAAATCACTCTAATTACTATTTGTATAACTTCAGTTAATTAAAAGAAAATCCCAAAGGCTGACCAAATGTAGCACAGATTGAACATCTTTATTTTGAGACTTGTAATCTGTGCTACAATTAATTAAAATAAATATCTTCAATAACTTATCTCTAAAAAAATTATTATTCGGTCAGCCTCTTGGGTTGAGCTTTATTTATTTTTTTTAGATGAAGACTTCTTTTTAGATTTTACTGCAGCCTTTTTAACATTTGCCATTTCTTTTACAACTGCTCTTGCTGCTGCTAACCTGGCTATAGGAACTCTAAAAGGAGAACAACTTACATAATTTAATCCGGTTCTATGGCAGAATTCAACGGAAGAAGGTTCACCGCCATGTTCGCCGCAAATACCTACTTTTAAGTCAGGTCTTGATGAACGTCCTTTTTCAGTTCCCATTTTAACTAATTGGCCAACACCATCTTGATCAAGAACTTCAAAAGGATCGCTATGGAGAATCTCTTTTTCAACATATAGTGGTAGAAATTTACCTGCATCATCTCTTGATAGACCAAAAGTAGTTTGTGTGAGATCGTTGGTTCCAAAACTGAAGAACTCTGCGCGTTTAGCTATTTCATCAGCAGTCAATGCAGCACGCGGAAGCTCGATCATAGTACCGACAAGGTAGTTTATTTTTTTGCTTTTTTCTTTCATAACTTCGGAAGCAACTCTTCTGACAATTTCTTCCTGCATTTTGAATTCATTTAAATCACTTACCAGCGGGATCATAATTTCCGGTTTAACTTTAACACCTTCCAACGCAGCATCACAAGCAGCTTCTATAATTGCCCTGGCCTGCATTTCCGTAATTTCCGGGTAAAGAATACCTAACCGGCATCCTCTAAAACCAAGCATTGGATTAAATTCAGATAAGCCTTCAATTTTTTCCACAACTTTCTCAAAAGAGATGTTTAATGCAGCTGCAAGTTCTTTTTGTTCTTTTTCAGTATGAGGCAGGAATTCATGCAGCGGAGGATCTAATGTCCTAATCGTTACAGGCAAACCTTTCATTTCTTTAAATATACCGTAGAAATCTTCTCTTTGTAAAGGAAGGAGCTCCTTCAAAGCTTCTTTTCTTTCTTCTACAGTATCTGAAAGAATCATTTTTCTCACAGACATAATTCTATCTCCGCCAAAGAACATATGTTCGGTACGGCAAAGACCAATTCCTTCTGCTCCGAAAGCAACAGCATTTGAAGCTTGATCAGGCTGATCCGCATTTGTTCTAATATTTAATTTACGCAAGTTATCTGCCCATTTCATCAGGCTTTCATATGTTTGGAATGTAGGTGATTCCTTAGACGACATGGTTTTATTTATTAATACCTGAATAACCTCCGAAGGTTTCGTTTCAATTTTATCGGCAATAACTTCTCCGGTAGTCCCGTCGATAGAAATATAATCTCCTTCATTTAACACTATGTCTTTTCCTTCTACAGAGACTTTTCTATCTTTGTAACTTATTTTCAAAGCGCCGCAACCGGCAACGCATACTTTTCCCATTTGGCGGGCAACAAGAGCTGCATGTGAGGTCATCCCGCCTCTTTGAGTAAGGATTCCTTCGGATACACTCATACCTTTGATATCTTCAGGTGAGGTTTCGATTCTGACAAGAATAACAGGATCACCTGATTGAGCCATTTTTTCTGCATCCTGGGCACTTAATGCTATTTTTCCAGAGGCAGCACCCGGGCCTGCATTTAGTCCTTTTGCTAATAATCTACCATCATCAATTGCCTTTCGCTTTTGGTCAAGATCGAAAATTGGACGAAGAAGCTGATTCAGCTGGTTTGGTTCGATCCTGGAAATTGCAACTTCTTTTTCGATTAATTTTTCTTTAACCATATCTACAGCCATTCTAATAGCAGCAAACCCGGTTCTTTTCCCAACGCGGCATTGGAGCATCCATAATCTTCCCTGCTGAATTGTGAATTCAATGTCCATCATATCTTTATAATGCTTTTCTAATTTTTTCTGAATGTCGTCAAGCTGCTTGTAAATTTTCGGATCATCTTTTTTCAGTTCTGAGATAGGATGGGGCGTACGAACCCCGGCAACAACATCTTCACCCTGAGCGTTAAATAAATATTCTCCATAGAACACGTTTTCACCTGAAGCGGGATCTCTTGTGAATGCAACACCTGTCCCGGAATCTTCTCCCATATTTCCAAAAACCATGGACTGCACGTTAACTGCAGTACCCCACTCAGCAGGAATATTATTTAATTTTCTATAAACAATTGCTCTCTCGTTCATCCATGAACCGAATACTGCGCCGACTGCGCCCCATAATTGTTCCATTGGATCGGCTGGAAAGTTTTGCCCTGTTTTTTCTTTAATTGCTGTTTTAAATTCTTCAACCAGTTCTTTTAAATGATCTGCTGTTAATTCTGTATCCAGCTTGAAACCATTATCATGTTTTTTCTTTTCAAGGATCACTTCAAAAGGATCCTCATCAAGTTTAGAAACGGGTTTCAATCCTAAAACAACATCCCCATACATTTGGACAAACCTGCGGTATGAATCATAAGCAAAACGCGGGTTATTTGTGTTTTTAATGACACCCTGCACAGTTACATCATTTAACCCAAGGTTTAAAATAGTATCCATCATTCCCGGCATAGAAGCTCTTGCTCCGCTTCTAACGGAAACCAGCAGAGGATTATTTGCATCGCCGAACTTGGCATCCATTAGTTTCTCAACTTTTTTTAATGCATCTAAAACCTGAGCTTTCAGTTCCTTAGGGTATTTTTTGTTATTTTGATAATAATAAGTGCATACTTCAGTCGTGATAGTAAAACCTGCTGGTACAGGCATTCCTATATTTACCATTTCAGCAAGATTCGCACCTTTTCCACCAAGCAAGTTTTTCATCTCTGCCTTGCCTTCTGCTTTATTTCCACCAAAGAAATAAACATATTTTTTTTCTTTTGCCATTTAAGTATTCCTCCTTAGTATATAAGCAAATGAATTAGTTAATCTGTTTTAGTCAGTTTATTTTATTTAAAATGAAATCTATAAAAGATTCCTCGTTATCAATTTTCAATTCAATTTTTAAAAAGAATATATCAATATCATCAAGGTCCTTAGAGAATTTTGTCAGCTTAACTGCATCCTTTTCGGTTGTAATAACTGAATGAGAATTAGTTGAATAAAATTTCTTCCTTATCATCTGGACTTCTTTTAAAGAATAATTTTTATGATCTTTAAATATCAGCTTGTTATCGGTATTAACATGAACTTGCCTTAAAATATTCAGGAATGAATACGGATTTGCTACTCCTGAAACTATCAAGCTTTTTTGTCCATGGAATTCTTCAAGGTCATATTTCGTATGATTTTTAATATCTGAAAAACCTATCGCTTTATAAAAACCATTAAATATTTTTTTACCTTCAAAATAACTATTAAACCTTTGAGGTATCTTTTCTTTTTCGGAAAATTTTCTATTTAAGATTACAGCATCGGCTCTTTTTATTGCACTGAGAGGTTCTCTCATATTCCCGGTCGGCAATAAGCTCTGATTCATCAAGCCTGTTTCCAGCAGAAACCGCTGTTCACAAATTAAAAGGTTGATATCTCTTTTAATCCAGCGATGCTGGTATGCATCATCGAGGATTAAAGTATTGATTCCTGTATCTTTAATCAGTCTTTTCGCACCTTCAAACCGTTTTTCGGCTACTGCTGCAGGTACATTGCATTCCATAGCAGTATGAAATATTTCATCACCGCTTAAATCAACACTAGTAAAAATTAGTTTACCATCTGAAACTAATAAGTAACCTTTCGATTTCCTTCTGTAACCGCGGCTTAGAACTCCAACAGATTTGCCATGATTTTTAAGCAGGTTTACCAGATAGATTACAAGCGGGGTTTTACCTGAACCGCCTATTGTAATATTTCCTACCGATATTACTTTTGCGTCGACTTCCTTTGCCTTGAAAATATTTTTATCAAAGAACTTATTTCTTATTTTAATTATTACTGCATATACGGGAACAAACGGCAGTAAAATTATTCTTAATGCCATCATTAGACATTATGCCTGGTATCATTATTTGATATAAAAGTCAAAATTTATTTGCCTTGTAATATAAGCTGTTCAAAAGCTCTTCATTCTTTTTTATAATTTCCGAAGTTCCTTCATAGGTCAAATTTTTATCAATATATATCGGATCCGAATAAATTATATTTGCTTCCGAAAAAAGCCGGGGAACTTCAAATTTATCCCAGCTTTTTAAAAATTTTTTATTTTTAAAACCAACACCCATTAAAATTAATGGTATACCGGTTTTTTTTGCTGTTACGACAGCGCCGGCTTTAAGCTTATGCCGCGGTCCCTTTGGCCCGTCCGGTGTTATCACAATCGATTTATTATTTTTTGCATAATCGATTAAGATTCCCAGTGCTACTTCACCGCCTTCCGTACTTGAACCTCTTACAACTGTATAATCCCAGAACTTAAGCAGATTGGATAATAAATCTCCATCCTTGCTTTTGCTGATCAGCGCCACTAAATCACGGCGCCTGTGGATATACCAAGAAAGAAGCATGCTTCCGTGCCAGAAAGCAAGAACATAATTTAATTTATTTTTCTCCAGCTTTTCAATTACATTTTGATTTATAAATTTAATTCTCAGAGTTTTACAAAGAACTGTTGCAAACAATGCAATAGAATAATTTCCTATAAATCTTAATGAACCCTGCTTTACTTGTTTAAACTTCATTCTAAAAGCTTTTGGCTTATTTAAAATCTCCGTTTACAACAATGAATAAATTAAACCGGCTGCCTTTCGTGATGCTCCTTCTGAACCTAATTTATCTTTAACTCTACTCAATTTTTGTTTTATGGAATTATATAGTGCTTCATCAGATAGAATCTTTTTGCATTCCAGATAAATTGATTCGGCATTTGCCTGATTCTGAATAAGCTCTGGAACAACTTTCTCTTCTGCTATAATATTTGCCATCCCGATATTTTTTACCTTAACCAGGTTTTTACCTATTGAGTAAGTTATAAACCCGGTTTTATAAACAATAACCATAGGTAATGTAAATAAAGCAGATTCCAATGTGGAAGTTCCTGATTTTATAATTCCAAATTTTGAATATTTCATTAAATCGTAAGTATAACCGGAAATTATTTTGCTGTTTTTGCTTTTTGATAGACAATTATAAATTTCTTCGCTTATATTCGGAGAACCGGCAATTGCAATCTGAAGATTAAATTCGCCGGCAATTTTTTCTGCCGCTTTAATAGATTCGGGCAGAATTTTTTCAACTTCGTGAAGCCTGCTGCCGGGAAGAATAAGCAATATCTCTTTTGATTTATCCAGGTTGAATTTTTCAAATAATTCTTCTTTGGTTAAAAATTTGTATTCACTAATTCTCTCCAGCAATGGATGCCCTACAAATTCAACCTCAATGCCCGATTCTTTATAAAGCTTTTCTTCAAACGGAAAAACAACTATCATTTTACTGATAAGCTTTTTAATCTTATTTACACGGCCGGCACCCCATGCCCAAACTTGAGGAGAAATGTAATAAATAATGTTTAACTTCAAAGCTTTCAGCTTCCGGGCAAAATTTAAGTTAAAACCCGGGTAGTCTATTAAAACTATATTTTTAATTTTTTTTTCTTTAATTATTTCAATTAAATCACTCTGTACTCTTTTTATAAAAGGAAGATGCTTAACAACTTCTGCAAAGCCTAAAAAAGCCATCTTATTAATATGATATGCCAATTCCATCCCTTCGCCTTTCATTTTATCTCCGCCGATGCCATATATTTTTAAGCTGCTATCCATTTTTTTTAATTCTCTAACTAAAGAGCTGCCATGCAAATCGCCCGAAACTTCGCCTGCAATAATCATCAGTTTTTTGTTTTCATTTTCTGTCATTTAACATATTTATTAAATAAGTCCAAATGTTTCGACGTTAAAACCTTCCGACAAACCAAAGGAGAAAAATAGTTGCAGTAACAAAACCAAAAGCTTGAAGAGTTCTTTTTTCGGATCTTAAACCTGCATTTAATTTAAAAACCGGTTGCTCAACATTTTCGGCTTTATATGGAGATAACCTGGGAATAAACCGCGGTACGTGATTTACATAATCTTCATACGATTTACCGTATGTTTTTCTCAGGTAATCTTCTTCTTCCTTTACAATTAAATGATACTGAAACATAAAAAATACCAGGGCGATGATTTGTAAATAAGGAAACAGGGCATAAGACATAATTCCCAATCCAAAATACATTAAAATATTTCCGAGATATAAAGGATTTCTTAAATGAGCAAAAGGCCCGCTTATCACCAAAAAAACACCGCCGACAGTTCCGGTGGTTCTAGTCTCGCTTCCTGCCCAGCTGACACCCCACAGCCTTATTAATTCACCGGCTAAAGCAATAATAAATCCAATAATTAAACTCCAGATATTGGCATTTTCATAAAAGAACATTACCAATAAAAACGGAATTGGAGTGTAACTTCTATATTTGAATAATTTTTTAGCTAAATCCGCCATACTATTTTTGTTCGTTGTACAAATAAACACCAACAACACGCTTATTCCGCGATATAAACTTCTTTTCTTTTTAACTCTGCCTGATGTCTCTTTTTAAGTCTCTTCTTTTTTATCAGTGTTTCCATCTTTTTTGTAACATCATTAAAATCATTAAAGGGGAAATATGTTATTCTTTCTTTTTCACAAAATTTTAACAAGTCAGCTTTTGCAAAAATGAAATCACAGAACTGGGAAGTATACTTATCAGAATTCCCGTCACCAATAAACACTGTATATTCGTCATCTCCGCTATGATTTATGATATGGTTCCTTTTGCAATTAGCAGAAGTCTGGCAATTAATATCCAAATAGGGGAAATGAGGAATAAGGTGATTATCTTCTGTAATTTCCAGCTTATTGGAATAAAACTTTAAGTGCTGTAAGCTTTCTCTTTCAAAAATTCTATTGATATAGTAATCAAAACCGTCACTTAAAACATAAAGATCTATTTCATTGCGTTCACAGAATTTTACAAACTTATGAAATGTGGAATCGATTTCAATCGCATCAATAAAATCATTCAGTTCTTTTTTACCCGGAATTTTTGCAATCTCGCATAATGAAACCCAGGATTGCATCGCCGAAATTTTATCACTTAATAATTTTTTTATTATATCGTCTACAATTTTTTCATCGCAAAAATTAAGAAAAATTGCATCTCCAACATCTTTCTTTGTAATGGTTCCATCGAAATCAACAAAAATCTTAAAGACTTTTTCCATTTAATTATTTTCAATCATTTTTTATTCAGCTTCAATAAATAAGTTTTAGCCAATCTATTGAAATATCAGGTCCTCATTAAACCTTACACTTACTAATTTTGAAACTCCTTCATCCTGCATTGTTACACCATAAAGAGTTTGAGCTGCTTCCATAGTTCTTTTGTTATGAGTAACAACAATAAATTGCGTATCCTTGCTGAATTCATCGATAATTTTTGTAAAGCGGTCAATATTGGCGTCATCCAGAGGAGCATCAATTTCGTCGAGAATACAAAACGGGCTTGGTTTCACAAGGTAAATAGCAAAAAGCAAAGCAATTGCCGTTAATGTTTTTTCACCGCCAGATAAGAGTTCAATTGAAGTAGGCCTTTTCCCTTTTGGTTTTGCTACAATTTCTATTTTTGCTTCAAGAGGATCTGCATTTTCTTCTATCTTTAAATCAGCTTCATCTCCTGGATTAAATAAACCTCTGAATATGTTTGTAAAGTGTCCTCGGATCAGCTCAAAGGTTTCCATAAACTTTGATTGCGCAGTATTATTTATCTCTTCAATTGTTTTTACAATATCCTTTTCGGAATCAATCAGGTCGTTCTTTTGTTTAGATAAAAATTCAAATCTTTCTTTCTCTTCTTCGAATTCAGAATATGCAAGCAGATTTATCGGTCCTAAATTTTTTACCTGCTGTTTAAGAGTATGAACTTCTTCAGTCCTTTGTTCAAATTCAAATGAGTCCAGATCATCATAAACTTTTTCTTCAAGAGTCAGGGCATAGTTCTCTTTAATATTCTCTTTCAGGTTTGATATTTTCATATTCAGTTCATTAAGCTTAATATCTGCAGAGTGCATCTGTTCCGAATTTTCTTCTTTTTCTTTTTGAATTTGTTCCCTGCCGGTTTCTAATTCGGAGATCTCAGACTGCGAAAGCTTATACTTCTTATCAATTTCCCGTTCATCATTTATCAAAACTTCTTTTTCCGCTTCAAGGTTTTCTAATTCAATATTTTTTTCTTCGATAATATTTTTTAGTGTTTCTTTTTCCTCTGTTGAAGAAGAAATATCATACTCTCTTTTGGAAATCGATTTTTTTATTATATCAATTGAATCTTTAGCGCGTGATATTGAATTTTCTATATTCTTTTTTTCTCCAAAGAATCTTTCAAGCTCAAGATTGATTTTATTCTGCCTGCTGATTAAATCATCAAATTCTTCTTCGTATCTATTAAATTCAATTTCGAGTTCTGCTTTCTGATTTTCAGCTTTCTGTTTTTCTTCAGTTTGTGAAGAAAGGATATCATTTAATTCGGAGCGTTCGTTATCAATTTTATTAGATTCTGCAGCTAATTCCTGGATTTCTTTTCTAGCCTTTTCAATTTCTTCTACAGCCTTTTTCTTTTCAAATTCAAATTGAGCTATTTGCTTCTCAACATTTGCAATATCATTCACTAATAATTTACCTTTATCGGAAAGTATTTTCAGATCAATCACATTAAGCTTTTCTTCCAGAAGTTCAATATCATTCTTAAGTTGTTCCAGGTATGATTCTCTTTGAGGAAATTCATTCTTTAAATTTTCCAGCAGCTGCTTTCTGCCGAATAACGAATCATCTAATTTAGGTTCGGAACCGGCATCGACAATTCCATCGCTACCGATATAATCCCCGTTTAAGGTAACAAAATTAAAACCATTATATTGGGATGATAATTCAAAAGCCTTGTCGATTGAATCTACTACTGCGGTTTTTAATAATATCCTTTCAAAATAAGGGAGCCATTTTTTATCTGTCTGAATAAAGCTTTTTGCCCATCCTAAGAAATCATTTTCCTTTTCAAGCTTCTTGAATTTTCTTTTTATTCCGATATCACTGATTTTTTCGAAAATTCCTTTTTTATTTTTTCCGTTTCCACTGGTTACGTAAAAAGCGGCTTTTCCAATTCCATTATTTTTCAAAAAAGAGATACCGTTTAACAAATCTTCAAAAGTTTCAACAAGAATATTGTTAAGATTGTTTTTTAATGAAGCTTCAACGGCGTTCCTATATTTATCAGGTGTATTCCCGATATAAGCGAGAAGGGTTTTATCTTTTAACGCCCATGTATCATCTTCAATCAGGGCTTTTGCACCTTTGGATATACCTTCAAGATTATCAATTAAATTTTGAATAAATCCTATTTTTTCTTTTAAAGAATTAAGAGCAGTTCTATCTTCGAGCTCTTTTTCTTTTAATTTATTCAGAGCTTTTTCCAGCTTGTTCTTTTCATCCTGCTTTTGAGAATAAATAGTCTCGGTTTCTTTTAATTTATTTTCAGTATCTTCTTTTTCCTGGTTAAGCTCTTCAATAAACCCGACTGTTTTCGCAATGTTGCCGGTTAATGAATTTATTCTTTCTTTTAGTTTATTTATAGATAGATTTTTGGCTTCAAGAGATTTATTAATGTTTGAAAGCTCATTTTCACGGCTTGTAATCTCTTTGAATTTTTCGAACAGTTCATCTGAAAAAGATTTTAAATCATTTCGTTTTTTATTCAGCAACTCTCCCTGTTCATTTAATTTAAGCCCGGTATCCTTTTTCTCTTCTCCTTTTAATTCAAGCTGTGTTTTTATTTCATCAAAACTTAAAAGATTTTCTTTAATAGTATCTTTATTTTCTTCAAGCTGATTTTTCAGCTCTTCAAGTTCCTGTCCGTACCTTTCGATATTTGATTCAAGCGACTTGACTCTTTCTTGGTTTACCGAAAGATTCTTTTGAACATTATAAATTTTTTCGGTTTGTGATGTAACTTCAGTTCTTTTTGATTTCAACTGGAACTCAATTTCCCTAAGGTTATTTTTAGCCGATTTAATTTTATCGTCAAGCTCTGCTATTTGTGAGTCGAGTTTGATTTTCAGCTGTAAGGTTTCTTCTTTTTTTTGCTTGGATTCTTTTTTCTGAATATTAAATAAAGCAAACTCCCTCTCAGCCAGATCCATTTCCAGCTCTTTTAATTCCGTTGAAACCTTGTTAAACTTATCTGCTTTTTTTGCCTGTCTTTCAAGTGAATTAACCTTCTTTTCAACTTCGGAAACAATATCATTTACCCTTATTAGATCAGCTTTGACTTCATCTAATTTTTTCAAAGCAAGTCTTCTTCTCAATTTATATTTATTTACACCGGCAGCTTCTTCAAACATTGTACGCCGTTCATCTGCTTTATTGCTTAAAATAGTTTCTATCATTTTAAGCTCAATCACGGAATAAGCATTTGCTCCGATACCGGTATCCATAAAAAGATTTGTAATATCTTTTAAGCGGCACAGGTTTTTATTAAGCAGGTATTCGCTTTCCCCGGAACGGAAGATCCTTCTTGTTATTGTAACTTCGGAAAATTCAGTAGGTAAAATTCCTTTTGTATTTTGAATAGTTAAAGATACATCCGCCATACCCATTGGTTTTTTAGTGGAAGTGCCGTTAAAAATTACATTTTCCATTTTATCGCTTCTCAAAGCACCGCTTCTCTGCTCACCAAGACACCATCTTATTGCATCGACTATATTTGTTTTTCCGCATCCGTTAGGCCCGACTATGGATGTTATACCGCTGTTAAAATTAACTACAGTCCTTTGTGCAAAAGATTTAAATCCTAATATTTCCAGTTTTGATAAATACAATTTGCTTTATTTTAATATTGTTTTAACGTTAACAAAAGATAGCCAATAAATGAGTTTTTTAATTCAAAATAAACCACAACTATTCCGATAACTGCTGAAACCAAAATTATGCTGTAAAAGTAAACGCTGCTGGGGTTAACGTCAAAAATTACATAAATACCTTTCATCAGGCGGTAAAAAGACCATAAACAAAATATTCCAAGAAGGATATAAATATAAAGATTTGCTACATCGGTTAGCAATAGCCGGTATAGAATTATTCCTACAAGTATTAAAAGAACGAAAGGAAGAAAAGACCAAACTGTTGAAAAATAAATACTGGAATAATAAACTTTATTCCGGACAAAAAATGATGATATTTTAATTATGAAAGTCGAAATAAATAACAAAACCATAAAAAATATGGTAAGCCAGGCAATAGCCATTAATGGGTGCCATGACAAATAACTTATAACCTTTATCAAATCCGGGCTGCCGAAAGATATTAGTATTTTTTCAAATTCTACACTCATTTTGAAATAATACAACAAATTTCCGATTATTAAAGCTAAAACTGCCGAGATTACAATGGCTAATATTGTGGAATGGAAACTGGATATTATCCTTTGATCTCTGACGTCAGCATAAAAATTATATGGTCTTACTAAAGCGCGTGATGCATCTTCTCTAAATTTTCTGCCTGAATTAACTAAAACACCCATTATTAAAGCAAGGAATATTCCCATAACAATAAAAATCATAGGTGCATTATCTTTCCTGCTGCCAATAGGGATGGTTACTTTCTCTGCGTTATGAAATCTTGCATATAGAACTTTGTAGCCGATTCTATCTGTGCTTCTATCTTCTCCAGCTATCCCGATATGATAGATATTATTTGGATTGTAACCGGAAATCAAAGGTGAATAATTACCGCGGTAATCGAACATTGAATTTATAAAATATCCGGCAATGGAATCTTTATTTGAATAGTCGGTAAGATCATCAAAATATTTTGCCTGGGCTTCATAAGAATATTTATTAAGATAGCCGTCACTATTCTCCTGGTTAACAACATAAGTTGCTCCGCTAATAAAAACTCTTCCGCTCCCCAATTCTTTTTGCAGCTTTAATAATTTCTCAAAATTATCGTTCATGTCGGAGTTCAACAACTCAATTCCGTATAAATCAATATCTTTTATTAGCGGGATTTCATCCTGGTCTGTAGAGACAAATGAAGCATAAATTAATCCTTTGTAATTCTTCCTGGCTAGAATTGAAAGGTTTTCAATTAAAGAGATATTTTCTTCGACTTGCGGCAGTGCAGAGCTGCATACTCCTATAGCCGCAACTGCATTATAATCCTTATATGCTTTTATAAAATTTGATAAATAATTCTCACTCCTTACAATAAAATCCTTATCTGAAGATAAAGATGCCGGAATAAAGTTTACAGGAATTTCAATAAATGCTAATAAGCCGTATTTATTGCATAGGTGTAAATAATATGGATGCGGGACTGATTTAGCAAACCTAATGCTATTAAATCCCAAATCCTTTATCATCTTAATATCTTCTTCCATTTTATTATAAGAAGCGAGACTGCCGAATTCTCCGAAAGAAGGGATATAAGTAACTCCTTTTAGCTGATAGGCGCCTCCATTAAATAGAATGGAATTTTTTTCAGCATGAATCGAATATATTCCCAAATCTTTTTTCGTTTCGTCGATTAAGTCGTCACCTCTCCAAAGCTCAGCCGAAATAACATAAGACTTGGGGGCCGAAGCAGACCAAAGGGAAGGATTTTTGATTTCAATCTCTTTATTTATGAAAGTATTTTTATTTCTATCCAATATAAATTTTTCATCTAAAGCAGATTCGGAAGAACCATCCGGTTTAAGGATTTTTATTTTAAGATTAAAGTTATCAGGTGTTTCAATTGAATCTGGAGTCCTTTTAAATTCCTTGTTATCAATTTCTGAATTAATTTTTAATACGGCTTTATCCGATTTTAAATCATAACTTGATGAGATATTCAAACTGGCAACTGAAATATTCGGGATTAAATGAATATAAACATCTCTTAAGATTCCGCCGAAGCTTTGAGGAAATAAAAATCTTTGTTTTACTGGGATTGTATTTTCAGAATCGAGCTTGTAAAAAAGTTTTACCGCCAGGATATTATTCTTATCAACCCTAAGAATATCATGCGGCAGTTCAAATTGAAAAGGGAATTCTCCCCCGGTATGTCTATAGATAATTACATTATTTACAGATATATCGGCAGAATAATTTATTCCAAGAAAATGAATAAACATATTATAATTTTTTAATTCATCCGGCGTGATAGTGAATTCTTTTTCAAAGGTTAATTCCGCCTCACCTTTAAATATAGAAGGAACCACTACATCTAAATTTTTTCTTTCCTTATCAGAAATTTTCCAAACCCCGTCTAGAAGAATAATTCTCCTTGTTTTAGTTATATTAAAGAAGGATGAATCGATTTTTACATGGTAGTCAGGAAGCTCTTTAAATACAATTTGAGCAGAAACCGGGCGTGAAAGGATGAAGAAAAATATGATATTGGAAAGAAAGAAAAGTTTCAATAATCCCATCCGTAGCTCAAACCTTCGTAATAAATAATTAAACTTACAAATATACTAAAGAAGGGAGGGGAAATCAATCAAAAAATTAGCCAATAACTGCTTTTTTAAGCAAATTACTGGCTTTTTAAATTTATTCCTGATTCTTACCAGATTACCAAATATGATTTATTAAGTTAGGCCCCTTTAATAATTCCTAAAAATGAATCTGCTTTAAGACTTGCACCGCCAACCAGAGCTCCGTCAATATCTTTCTGGGAAAGCAGCTCTTTTGCATTATCTGGTTTAACACTTCCGCCATACTGGATAATTATATTTTCAGCAATATTATCGGAATATTTTTCTCTGATTAATTTTCTGATAAATTCGTGAACTTCCTGAGCCTGTTCCGGTGTTGCATTTTTACCGGTACCAATTGCCCAGACAGGTTCATAAGCAATTATTAATGTTTTCATTTCTTCTGCAGAAATATCTTTCAAACCTTCTGTAATCTGGGTTTTAATAATATCTTTTGTGATCCCCTTTTCACGCTGTTCCAAGCTCTCTCCAACACAGAATATCGGTTTTAAGCCTGAAGCAATTGCTTTTTTAATTTTTTTATTAATGAGAGAGTCGGGTTCATTAAAAATTGCTCTTCTTTCGGAATGTCCCAAAATTACAAACTCACACCCGACGCTTTTCAGCATCTGCGCCGATATTTCGCCGGTATAAGCTCCATCATTCTCAAAATACATATTCTGGGCACCTAACTTAATAACTGTATTTTTTAATTGTAAACCAGCTTCACTTAATGAGGTAAAAGGAGGACAGACAATTATATCGCAATTTTCATTGTTATTTAAAGATTTTGTCAGGTTTGAAATTAAATTTTTTGTTGCGGTTAAATCATTATTCATTTTCCAATTTCCGGCGATAATTTTTCGTCTCATTATTTCCTCTATATTTTATATTAAAGAATAAAAAATTCACAACAAACTTACAAAAGATGATTTTCAGCGGCAATTATGGATTGAATTTTTTTAATTTTAGCCTATATTGTAATATTTGCAGATAATATTCACTTTTAAAGTGACTGTCATCTAGTTGCCGTTTCTTTGTAAAATGTTATTTTATTAAATTATTTGTTTAATTTTTTAAAAATGAATAATAAAGAAAAAGCTATTGTTGCTTTGAGCGGTGGAATGGACAGTTGTGTTACTGCCGCAATTGCAAACCGGGAATATGAGCTTTCTTTTGCACATATAAATTATGGGCAAAGGACTGAAAAAAGAGAATTAAAATCTTTTTATGATATTGCTGATTTTTACGGCGTGAAAGATACTTTAGTTGTTGATCTCACTCATTTGGCCAGGATCGGCGGTTCATCATTAACAGATGAAAATATCAAAGTAAGTAAGGCAGATTTATTTTCAAAAGAAATTCCCTCTTCATATGTTCCTTTTAGAAATGCAAATATATTATCTGTTTGTGTCAGCTGGGCGGAAGTAATAGGAGCCAAAGCTATTTTTATTGGAGCTGTTTATGAAGATTCCTCAGGGTATCCGGATTGCAGACCGGAATTCTTTAACGCATTTGAAAAAATGATTGACCTGGGAACAAAACCAGGTACAGAAATAGTAATAAATACTCCCATTATTCATTTTTCTAAAGAGGATATAGTTAAAAAAGGCATTGAGCTTAAGGTCCCTCTACATTTAACATGGTCCTGCTACCAGAATGAAGATGAAGCTTGCGGTGTTTGTGATAGCTGTGCTTTAAGACTAAGAGGTTTTCAAAAAGCAGGTATTGAAGATCCTATAAACTATAAAGTCAGGTTGAGCTATATTTAGAAAGGAATTTATTAATGAAGGAAAAGACAAAAATACTGGAAGTTTTTGATAACGAATACCAGGATAGGGACTATACGGTTTATCATGAAGCTCCTGAATTTACTTCACTATGCCCTAAAACCGGGCAGCCGGATTTTGCTACCATAACTATAGAATATATACCCGATAAACTATGCGTTGAATTAAAATCATTGAAGTTGTATTTAAATTCATTTAGGAACGATGGGATCTATTTTGAAAGCGCAACGAACAAAATACTGGATGATTTGGTAGAAGTCTGTCAGCCCCGTTATATGAGAATTACTGCCGAGTTTAATGTACGAGGCGGAATATCTTCAACTATTGAAGCCGAATATTCCAAAGAAGATTATTATACCGAAAACTATAATTAACTCTAACTGATTTTATGACACAGATGTTAAACCCAAAAGAAATTTTTTTAAATAATCGCAAAAAGCTTTTTCAGCAAAATCCAATTCAAAAAGATGCTTTGAAATTCAGCCTTGAGTATAGCCTTTTAGTTGAGGATTTTGTACGTTCGCTTTTATTAGATAAAAAATATGATTTTGCAATTGCATCATGCGGCAGTTTCGGCAGAAGGGAATTATCTCCTTTCTCCGATATAGATATTATGTTCATTGCAGAATCAATTGAAAACAATAAAGGAAGTATTGCTGAACTAATTACTAAGTTCTGGGATAACGGTATTGAAGTTTCTCATACGCTCAGGGATTTTTCCGATATAAAAAAATACCTCCATGAAGATCTTCATACTTTTACGCAATTCTTTGAAACGCGCTTCATATATGGTTCCGATAAGATATACAACAAGTGGAATGAAGAGATATTTGCATATATGGATGATAAAGCAACCTCAAAACTTCTGGAGGAATTTCTTGCCGATACGGAAGACAGGTACGCAAAATATGGAGCATCTCCTAAAACTCTGGAGCCTAATGTAAAATTATCTGCCGGCGGATTGAGAGATTTCCAGGTAATTGAATGGATGTATATTCTTAAAAATAAAACTTTGCTTAATAAACAGATTGAAGCCTCTCAAGTAGAAATCTTTCTAGATATTCTCAAAAAGAATAATTATACAACCCATAATGAATGCAACCGTCTGCTTCAAAGCTACAAATTAGTGATTGCCGTTCGTAATCTTCTTCATCTTTTCCAAAACCAGAAGAATGACAGGTTTGAATTCATCGCTCAAATAAAAATATCTGAAATGTTGTACAGCCAGAGCGATGCGCTGGAGCTCTTCATGAAAGAATATTTTAAAGCTTCAAACATTATAAACCGCTTTTCCAGATCAATGCTTAAAAGATTCCAGGATGAAATATCAAATCCCATACCCGATTCTTTGTCAATATATCTTGATGATGATTATGTGCTGAAAGGTAAGACAATTTCATTAACTAATCCTAAAGTAAAGCTCTCTCTCTCCGATATTCTCAGGGCTTTTTATTACCGTGGTCTTCATAGTGCTCATTTCGATGAAAATTTGAGATCAGTAATTATTGAAGAAATGGAGAACTTTACAGAATCAGATTTAGCAGCTTCTGAATCATCAGTTTTTTTCAGAGAGATATTGAAGCTCCCTAAAAATGTCGGACAAACGCTTACTGCAATGAATGAACTGGGAGTTTTGTCTGTCTTTCTTCCCGAGTTTAAAGATCTTGTCGGTTTTATGCAGCATGGCGTTTATCATTGTTATACTGCAGATGAACATACTCTTATTACAATTCAAAATGTTGAGAAGCTGGAAAAGGATACTTCTATGCTTGGCAAATTATTTAATACTCTGAAAGAAAGAGAGATGCTCTATCTTGGTCTGCTCCTCCATGATATAGCAAAGCCGATAGATATTGCCGGGCATGAAATAATCGGAACCGAAATGGCCAGCTCAATTATGCATAGGCTTGGTTATAGTGAAGAAGAAATTGATATGGTAACTTTTCTGGTTCATAATCACCTTGTTATGGAACAGGTTGCTTTCAGAAGAAACTTAAATGACCCGGAAACATTGAATAATTTTACTTCAAGGTTTCCTTCAACAAAATATCTGGACTTGCTTTACTTAGTTACTTATGCCGATTTATCAGCCGTTAATCCGGCAGTCTGGACATCTTGGAAGAGTGAGCTTCTTTCCGAGCTTTACAGAAAAACAAAATCGATGCTTGAAGATCAAATAACCGGTGAAGAACTTCTCGTTTCAAGCACCTATGTTATTCCCCAGGAAATCAGTAAATATTCGCCGAACATTTCAGATGATCATGTACAGGAACATATTGATTCTATTAATGATATTGCATACGCTCATCAGTTTTCAGATAAAGAAATTGCCCAGCATGTTGAAGAAATATTAAAGGGGACTAAACTCTCCACTTTATACAAGGAACTTAGTGACTTTACTAATATAACCGTCATTACCACGGATTTCCCCGCACTGCTTTCAAAAATCTGCGGGGTTCTTTCAATTAATGATGCAAATATTCATGATGCAAAGATCTTTACCCGTAAAGATGATATTGTTATCGATACATTTAATGTAACAGATTTCAGAACCGGCAGAAAAATTGAGCCTATCAGGTATGATAAAATAACAAAAGATCTGAATAATGTTTTAAATGGAATGCTGCAGCTTAATAAGGAAGTTGCCAAGATGAAATCCAAATGGTGGAGAATTGAAAGTAAATTTTTTAAGAGATCCGGAAAAATAAAAATCGCATTTGAAAAACACGAAAAGTATACAATTATTGATGTTATTTCACCGGACAGGTTAGGATTCCTGTACCGTGTAACGTCAAAAATGAATGAGCTTGGTTTAATGATTTATTTTGCTAAAATTTCTACAAAAGGTGATGATATAATTGATTCATTTTATGTACTTGATCGGGATGGTAAAAAAATCTCTCAAAATGGTTATGATCTTGTAAGGGCGGAATTAACAGAGACAATCTCACAAATGCTTTAAGTGCATTGCATCCCAATAAAATCCGGCACTAAAACAATTTAGAAATTAAAACGAATTTTTATAAATCTAACAGCTTACGAATATAAATGAACTTCATGGATAAAGAAAAACCGATTGGAGTATTTGACTCCGGGATTGGCGGTTTAACGGTTGTTAAAAGATTAGCTTCAACTCTTCCGACAGAGGATATTGTATATTTTGGCGATACAGCGCGTGTTCCTTACGGTTCAAAATCTAATTCGACAGTAATAGAATATTCATTCCAGGATACTAAATTTTTACTTAGCAAGAATGTAAAAGCAATTGTTGTTGCATGCAATACTGCATCATCAATTGCAATTAAGGAATTAAAAAAAAATTTTGATTTGCCCATTATAGGCATGATTAACCCGGGAGCAAAGCTCGCAATAAGTTCAACAAAAAACGGGAAAATAGGAGTGATTGGAACAAGAGCTACTATTATTAACAAAGCTTACTCCAATGAAATAAAAAAAGTAGATTCCTCAATTATTGTATATGAAAAAGCTTGTCCCTTATTTGTTCCTTTAGCTGAAGAAGGATGGATAAATCATAAGGCAACATATGAAATAGCCGAGGAATATTTAAAAGAATTAAGAGATTTAAAAATTGACACATTGGTTCTCGGCTGTACACACTATCCGATTTTGTCGGAAATAATACAGAAGGTAATCGGGGAAAATGTAACCCTGATTGATTCAGGAGTTGCTTCTGCAGGAATAGTAAAAGAAGAACTTGATAGAACGAATTTAAATACTAACAGACTGGCAAACGGCAATCACCAGTTTTATGTAAGTGATATTCCGGTAAAGTTTAAAGAAGTTGCTGAATTATTTTTGGGAAAACCGGTTACAGAAGTAAACAAAGTTGACCTCGAAACTCTTACCGCTTAGATACTTACAATGATCGTATGATTGTTTCCAGCTGTTCTTCATTTTCAACCAGGACAGTGCGTGCTTTGCTCCCATCATTTGGTCCCACGATTCCTGCTTCTTCAAGCTGGTCAACAATTCTTGCTGCACGCGAGTAGCCCAGCTTCAATCTTCTTTGAAGAAGAGAAACCGACCCCTGCTGATGCCTGACAATAACTCTAGCGGCATCCTCAAACATAGGATCTAGATCAGACAAGAATCCGCCGGCAGCTTCTTTCTTTTTGTCGTATAAAGATGGAAGAAAATATGGCTTGGAATACCCGGGCTGTGAATAAATGTAATTAGTCAATCTTTCAACTTCATCTGTAGAAATAAAAGCATTTTGAATTCTTATCGGTTTAGGCTGTCCGGTTGGAAGAAAAAGCATATCACCTTTTCCCAAAAGCTGTTCTGCACCGTTCATAT
This sequence comes from uncultured Bacteroidota bacterium, assembly GCA_963782475.1. Classification (GTDB taxonomy): domain Bacteria; phylum Bacteroidota; class Ignavibacteria; order Ignavibacteriales; family Ignavibacteriaceae; genus CAVQBP01. The sequence goes on along the minus strand of CAWAJW010000013.1, from coordinate 207,963 downwards.
CAAGTATAGTTCTTGAATCAATTTTGGTTGCTACCTGGTATGCAACGCGTGCACTGAAATTAGCTTTTATTACCCCGGTAATAACATTAACGGAAGGTCTTTGAGTTGCCAGCACAAGGTGTATTCCAACGGCTCTGGCTAATTGAGCAAGCCTCGCTATTGGTTCTTCAACTTCTTTACCGGCAGTTATCATTAAGTCCGCAAGCTCATCTATAATTACAATTAAGTAAGGTATAGGGTGATGCTTTATTGTTTCTGTATCATGGGGTCTTTTTTTAGGATCGGATACCTTTTTGTTATAGTCTACTATATTTCTAACTCCCGATTTTGCCAGCTTATCGTAACGCTTTTCCATTTCATATTCAACTGATTTTAATAGCAGAACAGCATTTTGCGGGTTAGTAATTATTTCTTCATCAAGATCAGGAGAAACTGCCAGGTAGTGTTTTCTTAATTTATTATAGAAGGATAACTCTATCTTTTTAGGATCTATCATTATTAATTTTACTTCAGAGGGCTGCTTGGTATAGAGAAGGCTGGTTATGATCATATTTATGCCTACGCTTTTACCGGACCCGGTTGAGCCGGCAATTAACATGTGCGGCATTTTAGCCAGATCAGCCATGTACACGTCCCCGTTTATGGTTTTGCCGAATGCCATTGGCAATTCCAGTGTTGACTCGGAGATTTTGCCGAGAACCGATTTTGCATTTACCAATGATGCTTCGGCATTCGGTATTTCTACACCAATAGCGCTTTTCCCCGGGATCGGGGCTATGATTCTTATTCCTCTCGCTGCCAGGGCCAATGCAATGTCATGTTCCAAACCGACAATCCGGCTGATCTTTACACCCGGCGCCGGAACTATTTCGTACAGTGTAACTACCGGTCCGGGTGTAACAGAAATATCTTCAATTTGAATATCAAATAATTTTAATTTTTCTTTTAAAAGTTCGGCATTTTTTTTAAGTTCCTCTTCGGCTACCTGGAAATCAACTTCCGGCAGAGGGTCTAAAATATCAAGACTCGGTATCTTATAGTTAATTATTTCTTCCCATTGGTTGGGAAGATTTGCTTCTTCATTTTTATCCAAAGGATTAATCTGGATTTCGCCGGTCTTTTCAAGATCAACTTTTTTATCTTCATCGGAAACAATTTTATTCTCTTCCTGAGGCTGGGGCTTATCATCTTTTCTAATGATCCTGATCTTTGTTTGTTCCTCTGCTTCACTTTCCATTAATTCTTCAGGGGTCAGCTCGGAAAGGTTTTCCTTTCTTTTTGAAAACGGTTTTTTCTTTTTCTTCTCTTCCCTTAAGCTTTCAATCTTTTTTAATTTATCACGTTCAATTTCCTCCCTGCTTTTTTCCAGTTCATCTTTTACTTTATTAACGGAAGATGAAAAAATATTCTTAAAAAAATGAAAGACTTTTTCCAGCTTTATATCAAACGCAAAAATTAAAAGAGTAATAAAAAAAGCAGATAATAAAATTATACTTCCAATACCGCCAAGGAGTCTTGTAAAAATTTCGCCCAAATAATATCCGATTTTACCAGATAGTTCGTTTATACTGATAAAACCTTCTACCCTAAAAACGCCGAAAATTGAGGAAAGGATTAATCCTGTTAGAATCAAAAAATTGGAGGAATAAATTAAAAAGTGGAAATTAATTTTCTTTAAAAATGCAGTCCCCCAAATAAAAATCATTACCGGGAATACAAAAGAAAAATAACCCAAAGTAGAATTAATAAAGAAATCTGAAATACAGGCGCCGAAAATCCCCAGCCAGTTGTAAGCGCTGCCTGCTTTTCCCGATAGGCTTGAGTTTGATCTTATAACTTTCAATAAATCAGAAAATTCGTAATGATCAAACGGAGAATAAGAAATTATGCTCAAAAATATTAAGAGAGCAATAACTATTAAAAATATTCCAATTATTTTTTTTTTCTTTTCGACGGATATAGTAAAATAATGATTCCCGTTAGAACTCTGCGGACGTTTATTCTTAAGCACTCTTTTCTTTTTCGCAGCCATCTTAAAACAAAATAATATTCATATTAAGTTAAAAAAATTATTGCTTATTAAGCAGCAGGTTTTATTGCAGATAACAATCTTAAAGCATTATTTGAAAAAACAGGTATTGCATCCAATAAGTTAAGCTTGCTGCAATATTCAATATCTTTTTCAAAGCCGTTTTCAATTAGAATTTGCCCATGTTCGGTTTCTTTTAGCATTTTATGAATATTTTTCCCGAAAGATTTATTTAATGAAATGCTTGCTTTCGAAGAATCGGAAAGTTCAATACTTTCTTTTAGTCCCTGGATCTCAGTGATCAATTTGCCGGCACAAATTATATCTTCCAGTGAAATTCCATTTCCCCTCCCGGAGCAAATAATTTCTGTATCTTTATCTACTTCAGCTAATCTTTTTGCTACTGCCGATAAATTAAGATAGGTTGTAACGTAAAGGTTTTCCGAAAATTTCGCTTTTACAACAGCTCTTGAACCATTTGTAGTATAAAAGATTATAGATTTACCGGCGACCCTGTCTTCTGTAAACTCTAATGGAGAATTTCCCAGGGCAAACCCTTCAATTTTTTTTGTATTTCTTTCACCGCACATTATTGTTTGACCAGTGAACAGACCCCCCGAAATTTTCACTGCGAATTCAACGGAGGCAACCGGGACGATTTCTTTAGCCCCATTTTGTAGAGCTGTAACAATTGTGCTTGATGCTCTCAAAACATCAATTACAACAGATGTTTTAGAAGCAAAAAATAATTCATCATAATTATTATGTGAAAAATGAACATTAATCTTCATAGCTATTCAATTTAAATTTATAAAAGGAAGCTTTACAACTTTTGCAGGAATTTCTTTACCTCTAATTAAAAAATTTAATTCGGATCCCTCATTGGCGTATTCAGAATCAACATAGCCTAGGGCGATCGGCTTATCCAAAACCGGACTTACTGTCCCGCTTGTTATTTCACCGATTTTTTTACCTTTAACGGTTATATCATAACCATGTCTGGGAAAAACTCTTTCCTCTGAAATTAGAGGAGAAAGTCTTCTTTTTAATCCATCAGCTTTTATTTTTAAAAGTGCATCCTGCCCGATGAATTCATCTTGTTTCAGTTTAGTTATCCATCCTAATCCGGCTTCCAAAGGGTTAGTGGTTTTATCTATATCATTACCATATAAGCAGAATCCCATTTCAAGCCTTAAACTATCTCTGGCGGCTAAACCCGCAGGTGTAATATTAAAATCTTTCCCGGAATTTAAAATGTTATTCCATACTTTTTCCGCAACTGCAGAATCCCCGGTGAAATATAGTTCGTACCCCAATTCACCTGTGTAACCTGTACGCGATATTATCATCTCAATCCCGGCAGCTTTACCATTAACAAAATGATAATATTCCATATTTAAATCGAAGTCGCAAATATTTTGTATAATTTCTCTTGATTTGGGGCCCTGGACAGCGATCAATGAATAATCATCGCTTGAGTTAGTAATTTTAACATTGAATTTATTATTATCATTCATCCATTTGATATCTTTATCAATATTTGCAGCATTTATAACAAGCATAAACTTGTTCTCATCTAATTTATAAACAAGCAAATCATCCACGATTCCTCCATCCGGATAACACATAGCGGAGTATTGAACTCTGCCGGGAAATAATTTTGATGCATCATTTATTGTTATATACTGAACAAAATTATGGGCATTTTCTCCTTCAATAAAAACTTCACCCATATGGGATACATCAAAAATTCCTGCCGAATTTCTTACTGCTTTATGTTCTGCTATTATTGAAGTATACTGTACAGGCATTAAAAACCCGGCAAATTCAACAATCTTAGCATTTAGTTTTTCATGAATATTATAAAGTTTGGTTTTTTTCATAATTTTATCCGCAAAATATCATTATTGAAATCTAATGAGAAAAATTAACTCCTTTATTGATTGAATTCATCTGTTAATTCTTTTTGAGTTTTTTTAGAGAAAAATTTAAATTGTGACAAGGGCATACTTTCATCTTCCACAATTTTCAACCTGACTAAATGCTTCAGCTGCAGTTTTGTCAGGGATTTAAACTCACCCTTTTTTAACTTCTCTGCTACTGTAGGATGACATTTAATAATTAAGGATCTTTCATTTGAATGTCTTCTAAACTTTTTCAGCCAGTCTTCAAGATCGTAAACCAGGTGAGAATGTTTAGTAAGTAAACCGGTTCCAAGGCAATAAGGACATACTTCCTTCATCGCCTGCATTATATTTTGACGAATCCTTTGCCTGGTAATTTGTATTACTCCAAAATCGGACATGGGGAGAACGGAAACTTTAGCTCTGTCCCTCCTGAATTCCTTCCGGAGCTCATCATAGACTTTCTTTCGATTCTTATCATCTTCAAGATCGATAAAATCTATAACAATAATGCCGCCGATATCTCTTAAACGAAGCTGTCTTGCAATTTCTCTCGAAGCTTCAAGGTCAGTTTTTAATGAATTTAATTCCTGTTCCTTATTTTTTGCATATCTTCCGCTGTTAACATCTATAACAACCATTGCTTCCGTATGCTCAATAATCAAATATCCGCCGCTCGGCAACGGAACTTTTCTACCCATTAAAGTTTTTATCTGCTCTTCAATTTTAAATGAATCAAATATCGGGTGCCCCGACTTGAACAATTCTATTTTATCTGCAAGTCCAGGCTGAATTAATTGGATATAATTTTTTATCTGCTTGTATAATTTTTTTGAATCAATAAATACTTTTGAAACGTCGGGTGTAAAAAGATCTCTGATTACACTTGATGTTGTATTAAGATCCTGGTAGATAAGAGCAGGAGGAGTTTCGGATTTTACAGTAGTTTCTATTTCTTTCCAGGTTTTTATTAAATTATTTAAATCTTCCTGCAGAGATTCTTCATTCTGATTTTTTGCAACTGTCCGGATTATTAAACCATAATTTCTCGGAAGAATACTCCTGGCCATATTTCGTAAGCGTCTTCTCTCTTTATAATCATATATTTTCTTGGAAACACCTACTTTACCGTCAAACGGAAGCAAGACACAAAATCTTCCGGGTAAAGAAACAGACGAGCTAACTCTAACTCCCTTATTATTAACCGGTTCTTTTGTTATTTGGACAATTATGTCCTGACCTTTATGTAATTTCGGGATTTCCGTATGGTTTTGGTACTGCTGTTGTTTAGCTTGTGAGGCGGGATTTTCCGCTGGTGGTTCATCTTCATCATCATCAACGTCAGAGTCTTCCTCTCCAAGCATATCTTGAAATTGTTTGGTAGTTTCACCAATATCTGAAAAGTGAAGGAAGGCATCGTGCTTCATCCCAATATCAACAAAAGCAGCTTTGATACCAGGTAAAACCCTGGCTATTTTCCCCAAATAAATATCACCGACCATGCGCCGGTTTTCAGGATAGTCAACAAAAAAGTCGACTAAATTTCCATCTTCGGTTATGGCAACACGTGTTTGCGAAGTGGAAGAATTTATTATAATCTCTTTTCTCATATAAAATAAACTTTAGTAGTGAAATAATCCCGTAATATACGGGACAAACTTTGTGATCATATTCCGGCTTATACGGAATTAATGAAAATGATCTGCCGTTAAAGAATTCCTCCGTACTTCTTTTATCTGCCTGAATATTATTTTTTACTTTCGGCACAAATAGAAGAAAGTAGGTGTTGAATTGAATGAATTCCAAAACAGCTTGAAAACAAGGTAACAATCTTAATTGAATCATAACTTTATGATTTTCTTAAAAAACCTGATAATAATGCCAGGGATAAATTCCTGGCATTCCCTAAAAATCAATTATTTTTTTCGGCTTTTTCTTTCCCGTCTTCTTTTAAAAGCTCTTTTCTGCTTAAAGAATATTTGCCGTTTTCAATTTTCAGCAATTTGACGGTTACCATATCTCCTTCTTTAAAGTAATCAGTAACTTTATTGACCCGTTTGTTATCGATTTGAGAAATATGAAGCAGTCCTTCTTTCCCTGGAAGTATCTCAACAAAAGCACCAAAATCCATAATTTTGGTTATAACTCCTTCATAAATTTCCCCAACTTCAGGAGTTGCGGTTAATTTTTTAATGTATTCTTTACATTTTGATGCATTCTCTTTGTTAGGAGAAGCGATGCTGACTGTGCCGTCATCATCGATATTAATATCAACACCAAATAATCTCTGCATGCCCTGTATAGTTTTTCCGCCGGGGCCAATAATTGCGCCGATCTGATCGGTTTCTACCTGCATAGTAATCAATCTAGGTGCAAAAGATGATATCGAATCCCTGGCTGTATTAATTACATTATTCATTTTATCTAAAATATAATGCCGTCCTTCTCTTGCTTGAGCCAGAGCTTTTTCTATTATTTCAAAAGAAATTCCCTCGATCTTAATATCCATCTGGAAAGCAGTAATTCCATCTTTAGTTCCGGCAACTTTAAAATCCATATCACCTAAATGATCTTCATTACCAAGGATATCGGATAGTACTGCATAATTATCTTCTTCTTTAATAAGGCCCATTGCAATTCCTGCAACAGCTTTTTTTATCGGGACACCAGCATCCATTAAAGCTAGAGAGCCTGCACAAACCGTAGCCATTGAAGATGAACCATTTGATTCCAATATGTCTGAAATAACCCTTACGGTGTAGGGGAATTGATCTTCCGGCGGAAACATAATCTTCAATGATCTTTCAGCAAGATTTCCATGGCCAATTTCTCTTCTTCCGACTCCGGTCATTCTCCCAACTTCCCCTACACTGAAAGGTGGGAAGTTGTAATGGAGCATAAATTTCTTACTATATTCCTCTATTAAACCGTCGACAGTTTGTTCATCATTTTTAGTACCGAGTGTAACAGTTGTTAAACTTTGTGTTTCACCTCTTGTAAATAAACTCGAGCCGTGTGTTCTCGGGAGAATTCCAACCTCAATTGAAATGGGACGTATTTGGGTTGTGTTTCTTCCATCCAAACGTATACCTTCGCCGAGAATTCTTTTTCTCATAAGATCTTTTTCAAGATCATGAATAATTTCACCAATTAATTTTTCCTCTTCGGGATATTTTTCAGCCAAAGAATCTTTTACAGATTGAGTCAATTCTTTATTCTTATTACTTCTTTCTTCTTTTGCAAGTATTGAATAAACAATCTCTTTTAATTTATCATGTGCCAGATTGTATACATCGCTTTTTAAATTTTCATCTATACTTTTTTTGGCAATTTCTTTTTTGGACTTATTTACCTCTTTTGCTAATTCAAGCTGCAGATCAACTAGCTTTTTTATTTCTCCCTGCGCAAATTTAAGAGCGTTTAACAAATCTTCTTCATTTATCTCATTGGATTCACCTTCAACCATCACTATTGAATCGGAAGTTCCGGCTACAACAAGCTCAATGTCACTTTCTTTAATTTGCTGATGGGTCGGATTAACAATAAATTCACCATTGATTCTTCCGACTCTAACTTCAGCAGCAGGCCCGTTAAAAGGGATGTCCGAAATTGTCAAGGCAGCAGAAGCACCGACGGCGGCAAGAACATCCGTGTCATTTTCTCCATCGTATGAAAATACCAGGGCTATAATTTGTGTTTCATTATTAAATTCACTTGGGAAAAGAGGTCTAATAGGCCTGTCAACTAATCTTGCGCTTAATATTTCTTTCTCTGTCGGCCGTCCTTCTCTTTTAATATACCCGCCAGGAAATTTTCCGGCGGCAGAAGTTTTTTCCCTGTATTCTACTTGAAGAGGAAAATAGTCAATATCTTCCGGTGCTGTTTCGGCAGCAACTGCTGAAACCAATACCATACTGTCACCATATCTAACCATAACGGCACCGTTTGCTTGTTTCGCAAATCTGCCTGTTTCTAAAGAAAATTTCTTTCCGCCTAATTCTAATTCTTTTAATATCATTAATAAACCTTTTACTTTCTAATGTTTAACTCTTTAATAATTGTTCTATATCTTGCTATATCTTTTTTCATTAAATAATTTAATAGTCTTCTCCTTTTTCCAACCATTGCCATTAAACCTCTGCGGGAATGATGATCTTTTTTATGAACATTAAAATGTTCTGTCAGCTCATTTATTCTTTTTGTAAGTATAGCAATTTGTACTTCTGCTTTTCCGGAGTCTTTCTCATTAGCTCCAAAATTTTTAATTAATTCGAGCTTTTCCTCTTTCGTCATTTTTATTTATCCTTATGTTGTTTATACAATATAATCCCAGAATATCTTTTGATTAAGTAAACCGGGATCAATTAATTTTATTCTTAATCTTTTTTATTTCTTTCTTCTTAACCAAAACCTCAATCTTTCAAATAAGCCTTTTAAAATTTAACCTACCAATTTACTTAAAATTTCCGAACCTAATTCTTTATCCTTATTCATTTGTGCAATTAATTCCCGGGCGGAATTGTATTTAATTTCACCCCGTATCATTTCAACAATATTAACAGTTACAAACTTTCCATAAATATCTTTGTTGAAATCATAAATATAAACTTCAGGAATTATTTTTCCATCTTCATAAAAAGTCGGTCTTTTACCCACGCTTAACAAACCGAAATATTTATTATCATCAACTATAAATTCTACCGCGTAAACACCTAATGCAGGTAAAAGCTTATGTTCATCTTCCAATTTTATATTTGCTGTCGGAAATCCGAGCTCTCTTCCTCTTTTGTCTCCTTCTATCACATATCCGCTGAAAGAATAATACCTTCCAAGATAAGTATTGCTCAATCTTAAATTTCCATTAATTAATGAGCTTCGAATTTCTGAACTGCTGATAATTTTATCATTTAATTTATAAGCACCAACGATTGAAACATCGAAATTATTTGTTTCTCCCAGTTTTCTTAAAGTGGTTTCATTACCGCTGCGTCCCTTACCGAAGTGATGATCATGCCCGATAACAATTTCCTTAAGACCAATAAACTTTATTATATAATTAATAACAAAATCATCCGCGTTAATTTGAGAGAAATCTTTAGTGAACTTAATCACCAATAAATTTTGAATTCCCAAAGAATCCAGAAGGATAGATTTTTCTCTTAAAGTTGTTAATATCTTAACATCGGAATTATTTGAAAGAACGCTTCTTGGGTGCGGTTCAAAAGTTATCAAAAAGCTTCTTCCATTCTTTTGAGAAGCTTTTTTATTAATTCTATTTATTATCTCTATATGTCCTAAATGAATACCATCAAAAGAACCTATAGTTAAAAAGGTATTTTCGTTCTTTTGAATTTCAGAGAACTCGTGGAATATTTTCATAAATACTTTATCTAAACAAAAAGCGTATTAATATATGTTTTTTTTGACTGAAAATGAAACAATCCGGGCATAATCCATTACCCTTAAACTAAAGCGAATTGGATATTTTTAATAAAATCATCAACCGAAAGGGCATTTTCAATATTATAATTTCCAATTTTAGTTCTTCTCAAAGAAGATAATACAGCTCCGCATCCCAGCCTAATTCCCAGGTCATTTACAATTGCTCTTATGTAAGTACCTTTCGAGCAGGATATTTCAAATGAGATATCAGGAAGACTGATTTTAGTAAAATTAAATTTTGAAACGAGCACTTTTCTCGGTTCCCTATTTACAGTTTTTCCTTTCCTTGCAAGTTTATATAAAGATTTTCCTTTATACTTTACCGCAGAATACATGGGAGGAACCTGAGAGATTTCACCGGTAAATTCTTCTTTTACTTTAAATAATTCTTCTTCAGCTATATTGCTGAAAGATTTTTCTTCAATAATATCTGTTTCCAAATCCATCGATGAGGTCATTTTTCCAAGAGTTAAAATTCCGGAATAAGTTTTTTCCAAATCCTGGAAAAGTGAAATTTCCTTAGTCTTTTTCCCGGTGCAAATAATTAAAAGTCCGGTTGCCAGCGGGTCCAGGGTTCCGGCATGTCCAACCTTTTTAACTCCTACAGCTTGTCTTATTTTGTGAACAACATGGAATGATGTCCATCTGAAAGGTTTATCTATCAGAATTGCTTCACCTAAATCAAAATCGAACTTGGAGTAGTCAATTGTATCATTTGTTATCATCTTCGTTATGGATTTTCCTTAAAAGTCCTTCAATTTTTTCAACATAATCAAGAGTATCATCTATAAAAAATTTCAATTCAGGTGTAAATTTTATTTTTATCCGGGAAGCAAGAAGAGACCTGATAAAGCCGGTTTTTAATTTTATCTTTTCTAAAACTTCTTCTCTCTTTTCCCTTTCAAGAACCGAAATATAAACCTTGGCAATTTTCAGATCTGCACTTACTTTAACACCGGTAATCGTTACAAACCCGATCTCATTATTTGGAAGTCTATCCTGAAGCTCATGCAGAAAGATGAGACTTATTTCTTCTTTAATTAATTTTTCAACTCTTTCAATTCTTCTGGACATGCAAACCTTCGATAAACCAGAACAGGAGAAATTCCTATTCTATATTTTAAGCTAATTTTTTCTTAGTCTCTACAATTTTGTAAGCTTCGATAACATCGCCAACCTTAATATCATTATAGTTAGCAATGTTGAGGCCACATTCATAACCGGCATCAACTTCTCTCACATCATCTTTAAATCTTTTCAGTGAACCGATCTCTCCTGTATGAATTACTATTCCGTCTCTGATCAGGCGGACTTTACTATTCCGTGATATCTTGCCTTCCTGTACATAGCAGCCTGCAACAGTGCCGATTTTAGGAACCTTGAAAGTATCTCTAATTTCGAGTGTAGCTGTTACCTCCTCCGATATTAGCGGTGAAAGCAAGCCTTCAAGTGCAGCTTTAACTTCATTAATTGCATCATAAATAACATTATACAAACGGATGTCTACATTCTGATTTTCTGCAAGTTTTCTTGCATTAAGATGAGGTCTAACATGGAAACCAATTATTATTGCATCGGATGCATCTGCTAAAAGGACATCACTTTCAGAAATTCCGCCAACTCCTTTATGAATAACTCTTACTACAACTTCTTCATTGGATAATTTCATTAAAGAATCGGATAGAGCTTCTACCGATCCGTCAACATCTCCTTTAACAATTAACGGCAGTTCTTTTACACCGCCGATGCTGATTTGTTTCCCTATTTCTTCGAGAGTAATGTGATGAACCTGCTTCTGATCCTGTTCCCGTTTTAACTGCTGCCGTTTGATACCGATGTCACGCGCCTGTCTTTCCGATTCAACTCCGACAAAAGTATCACCGGCTTGAGGAGCGCCTTCAAAACCCAGAACCAAAACTGGTGTAGCGGGGGGTGCTTCTTCAACTTTATTACCGCGTTCATCAAACATAGCCCTTACTTTTCCTTGATATATTCCCGCAACAAAAGGATCTCCGATTCTTAAAGTTCCTTTTTGAACTAAAATAGTTCCGGTTATTCCTCTTCCTTTATCCAATTCAGATTCAACTACAGTCCCGCGTGCATTTCTATTAGGGTTGGCTTTTAAATCAAGTAAATCCGCTTCTAAAAGAATAATTTCGAGCAGATTGTCAACATTCAAACCTGTTTTAGCAGAAACTTCGACACACTGATATTTACCTCCCCAATCCTCAACGAGAATTTTTCTATCTGCAAGCTGCTGTTTAATTCTATCTGAATTTGCTCCCGGCTTATCAATTTTATTTATCGCAATAACAATCGGAACACCTGCGGCCTGAGCATGGTTAATTGCTTCGATTGTTTGGGGCATAACCGCATCATCTGCGGCGATTATGAGGACAACAATGTCTGTAAGCTGGGCACCCCTGGCACGCATAGCTGTAAAAGCTTCGTGACCGGGTGTATCGAGAAACGTAATATTCTTTCCATTTCCAACATCTACTTTATATGCACCGATATGCTGTGTTATACCGCCGGATTCTCCAGCAACTACATTTGTTCTTCTTATATAATCCAGTAAAGAGGTTTTGCCATGATCAACATGGCCCATTATAGTTACAATAGGAGGGCGTGGTTCTAATGTTTCTACTCCATCATCAAAATCTTCCAGGGCTTCCGATGTATATTCTTCCTGGAATTTTACATCAAACCCGAATTCGTCTGCTACCAAAGTGATGGTATCAACGTCCAGTCTTTGATTTATCGAAACCATTAAACCAAGTTCGATAAATTTCTGGATAACATCGCTGACCGGTACACCCATTAGATTAGCGAGTTCACTTACCGCAATGAATTCATTAACAGCAATAGTTTTCTGCTCATGACTTTTTTCTTCAAGTCTTCTTTCTTCTTCTGCTTCTCTTTCTCTTCGTTTCTTTTTCCTTGCGCTTGCTCTTCCAGAGGCAACAGAGTCATCCATACTAAGAAGAGTTTTTTTGATAGCGGCTTTTACTTCTTTTTCATCAATTTCAAATCTCTTAATCCTCTTTCTCTTTTTAGCAGGAACCTGTTCATCAACTTGATCAGCAGGCTTTTTTCTTGGTTTAGGTTTTTTCCTTTTCTTCTTAGGTTTTTCTCCTTTATCCTGATCTCCATTTGAAGCAGCTGTTTTCTTTTCTTCTCCGAGATCCATTCTCCCGACAACTTTTAGACCTCTTTTTTTGTCTTTCTCAATTTCGCTTGGAGCTTTAAATTCAGGTTCTGCAGGTTTTTTTGGTTCCTGAACTTCTTCTTTTCCCACCGGAATTTCTACGGGAGCGGCCACTTCTTCTTCAATTATTTCGGTTTGAGCTCCTTGTTCCACTGCTTGTTCTTCCACTTCTTTTTCAACAGGGACTTGTGCAATTTCTTCCTCTCTCGCTTCTTCTACCATTTCCGGTTCAGGTTCAACTGGAGTTTTTGCAGCTTTTGATTCTTCCTCTTCAACCTTTTCTTCACGTTTTTTATTAAACTCCGCGATTTTTTTATAGTGCTTTTCAGCTTTTTCGATATCTTTCTTGAAGTGAGCATTTATATCGATAATCATTTCATCGCTCAACATCGACATGTGCGACTTCACATCGTGCCCTTTTTTCTGCAAAAATTCAATAAGGTTTTCAGCCGAAAGATTATATTCGGAGGCTAGTTTATAAACTCTTACTTTCTTTGTTTTCGTCTCTGGCATTATAACTACCTATTCTATTTTAATCTGGTTTCTGATTCTACTCTTCTTCTTCGAACTGAGATTTTATTATCTCTAAAATCGCATCAATTTTTTCTTCATCCAAAGCCTCTATTTCTTTTAATTTATCTGAGCCTGCAGTTAAAACTTCGATGGCTGTATCATAACGGTTATTTATCAAGATTTCGTAAATATCAGCTCCTAACTCTTCTTTAAGATCGATTAATTCTATATCCTCGTCATATTCTTCAAATGGCTTTTCTTCTCTTAGTATTTCAATCTCATAACCGGTTAATTTCATTGCAAGCCGGATATTCACACCGTTTCTTCCTACAATTAAAGATACCTGGTCACTATCTGCTGTAACTACAGCTTTTCTTTCAACTGCATCAAGTTCAATTTGTTTCAGTTTTGCCGGGGCCAGAGAACGCTGTATAAATATTATAGGATCTTCGGAATAATTAATAACATCGATATTTTCATTATTTAATTCTCTAACAATTGCATGGATCCTGACTCCTTTCATACCAACACAGGCACCGACTGCGTCAATCCTGTTGTCTTGTGATTCTACAGCTACTTTGGCTCTTTCGCCGGGTTCCCTGGCAATGGCTTTTATATCAATAATACCATCATAAATTTCAGGGATTTCTATTTCAAATAATCTTCTTAAAAAAGTATTATCCGACCTTGAGATAATTATTTGCGGTGAACTCGTTCCTTTTCTAACTTCCTTTACTATTGCGCGAACAGTATCGCCTTTCTTATATTTCTCATAAGGTATCTGTTCATTTCTTGGAAGAAGAAGTTCATTTTTGTTATGATTTACCAGGATATCATTTTTTCTTATCTGGTAGATATCTCCAACAACTATTTCACCGAGCAGCTCCTGGTATTCATTATAGATAATATCTTTTTCAATCTCCCTGATTTTTTGATTAAGATTTTGTTTTGCAAGTACAATCAATCTTCTTCCAAAAGAAGCCATATCTAATTTCTCAACATAATCTTCCCCCACTTCTAGCTCTTCATCGTTTCCCTTTCTATTAACTTCTTCTATACTTATCTGCCTATTCGGATCTTCCACTGTTTCAACAATTTCTCTTTCAAGAAATATTTCAATATCTCCTTTATCCATATTAACAACAACGTCATATTTTGCTTCATCGCCGAATTTTTTTCTTACAAGCATTCCGAAAATGTCTTCTATTATTCCGGCAAGCACATCCTTATCAATCCCTTTTTCCCTTACCATCTGGGCAAAGGACTCTACTATATCGAAATTCATTCTTTGTTTCCTCCGTTAAGAAAAACTTGCTATTACTTTAGCCTTTTTTATGTTATTAAAGTTAATTATTATTTGCCTGTTATCAGATAAAAATGTTAAATTTTCTCCCGAAACATCTATAAGCTTTCCGCTTAATTTTTTAGCTTCATTATTTTGATTATAAGAAATATCGAATTTTCGATTTAAATGTTTCGGATACTGCTTTAAATAAATTAAGGGTCTGTCTATACCGGGCGAAGAAACATCCACCCTGTAATTTGATTCCATCAGCTTCTGCTCTTCAATTAGAGAATTAAATTCTCTGTTGATTTTAGCGCAATCTTCAGCAGATACATTCCTTTCTCCGTCTATAAATATTTCTATAACCCTGCTGTTTTCATTTCCACGGAAAATTATATCAATAAGAAAAAAACCGTTCTTTTCAATAATACCGTCAGCTATATCTTTGATTTTTTTTTCAAAAAAATTCATACAAACAAAAATCGCCCATTAATGGGCGAAAAGAGTAAGTAAATTTAATACAAAATATTTCTATTAGCAAGAAATAGATAAATTAATGGATAACAATTCGAATGTTAAAAAGATGTGATAAAAGGAGATGATTATTGTGACACATTACTATATGTAGTTTTTTAATATTGTTGAGAGGTCACTTTTTATTATTTAAGGATACTTAGTTAATACAGCTCAGTTAAAAAGTAAAAAATGAACCAAAACCAAAAAAAAACAATTATTATAGGATTGATAATTATAGTGGCCGCAGTAATTATCTGGCTTTTCAGCGGGGGGGAGATATTTACAAAAACACAGGTTTTAATTGAAAAAAAAGATGAATTATTCGGAACTACTTATAAAGAATTACATAATAAATTCGTATTTGGATTATTGCCAAGCGGATTTTCATTAGCTTTAGAATCGTTGTCGGTATTATCGTTAAGCGGTTTAATATTAGTTATATCAGGAATTTTATTTTTTATTTTTAAAAAAAAAGGAAGGAATGAAGAATCTATTTAAAGTTATTTTTATTGCTTTATCTTTTTTTATTTCAGCTAATGCCCAGGGTTTTGAAGTTAAAGCTACCGGAGAACAAACATTTTCTTTTACCGATGAAAGCGGGCGAAGCCAGGCAACATTCTACAGTACAACCCCTTTCGAGGAGATTAACGGATTAACAACTAAAATTACTGGAAATGTTACTTTTGATGTTAAGAACTTTGCCAATACCCTTAAAGGTGAATTTACAATCCCTGTAGCATCCTTAAAAACGGGAATGGAGAAAATGGAAAAAGATTTAAGAAGCTCATCCTGGCTTGATGCCGAAAAATATCCTGTAATTAATTTTAAGATAACCAAAGTAACAAACGTCCAAAAGCTGCAGCCAAACAAATTAAGTGCGGAAGTGTCAGGCAATTTCACTCTTCATGGTGTTTCAAAAGAAATAACCACGCAGGATACAGTGACATACTTGGATGAAAGTGAAGCTACAAGAGCAAGAATGCCGGGTGACCTACTGGGAATTATCTCAAGATTTGATATTCAATTATCGGATTATAATGTTGAACATTTATTGCTCGGCAAAAGAGTATCGAACGATATCAGTATTAATGTTAACCTTGTAGGTTCCAATAAAAAATAACTTATTAAAAATTTTACCTTAATTTTTTAAGCATTTTGAAAAGGGCTAAATATGAGTAAATCTAAATATTTCTTAATCCTTTTATTTATTATTTCATTTTCTGAAATAAGTTATTCTCTCCCAAGATTTGCATTAAGAATGGGAGGGCAGTGTGCTGATTGTCATATTAATCCCACCGGAGGAGAATTAAGGAATAAAGGCGGTTTCCATTTTGAACAAAATGTACTCCCTATGTTTTCTGCCCATAAAGATTTTAAAATGGATGATAGAATAGGAGAAAATATTTATTACGGTATTGATTACAGGATGCAGTATTTATATTCACAGGGAGCAAAAAAAACAGATTTTCAAAAAATGAGCGGATCATTTTATACAGATGTAAAAATAGATGATAAAGTTGATTTATATGGTTCGTATGATTTAGTCAACCAATTTTGGGAAGCATATGGAATAGCTCATTTCCTTCCAAATGCCGGATATATAAAAGTCGGCACTTATTCTCCGAATTATGGAGTTAGAGTGGATGATCATACCGCATATACAAGAGGAGGCGATTTGGGATTTATTACTAATTCGGCTATGGGTTTAATTTATCAGCCCGGGTATACTGAAACTGGTATAGAACTCGGAGAATACTTTTCTGATTTTATTTTTTTTACCGCAAGTGTCGGGAATCCTCATTATTCATTTGCACCGACTGATCCTGCAATCTTCAGAAATGATCCTTCATATACTGCTAGTTTACAAATCACCCCGGTTATAGCCAATAAAGTTCCAATATTGATCGGCGGGTCCTATTCAACATTTAAAGGATCATTCGGTCCATTGATACCCAAAACATACCCGAAAGTAAATATGTATGGAGGATTTTTGGGATTCGGGATTGGTAATTTTACACTAATTGGTGAATATGATATTGCAAAGAATTTAACCGCAGATAAGGCGGATGCTAATGCTTTAATGGTGAAAGCAAATTACCAGGTTGTAAAAGGACTGGAAGCTGTTGTCAGGTATGACCATTTTGATCCAAATAAAGACGTTACTAATGATGAATTATCAAGATGGATATTGGGATTTGAATTTTTTCCTTACAGCTTTATCGAACTGCGGCCTCAGTATAGAATACAAATGGAGAACCCAAGCATTGATAATAATTCTTTCGTTCTTCAATTTCATCTATATTACTGAAATTGAAAATCTTCGAAGATGATAAACCTTCGAAGGTTTTCATTTTATAAACTGGTTTTTTTTGATCATTTATTGAAGCCTTCAAGGAATTCAAGAGCTCACATTTAGATTATAATACTAATCTTCAAAATATTCAGTACCGTTTTTATCGATATAGCCCCAGCGATTATTTATTCGAACTTTGATCAGATCTTCGTTAAAGTCTTCCATTTCATCATATTTAATTGGAGTTATCCCTTTCCCGTCTTTAGTAATTAGGCCCCACCATTCATTTAATCTTACTTTAACGATTCCATTATGAAAGTAACCGACTTCATTATAATTGTTAGAAATAACTTCATCGCCGCTTTTATTAATAAATCCCCATTTCTTTCCTAGCTTAATCGGCATCAGACTTTCACTGAACCTGCCCAATTCATCATATTTTATTGAAGTTATTGATTTGCCTTCTTTATTTATCAAACCCCATTTATCATTTAGTTTAACGGGGAAAATTCCATCATAAAATTCTCCTATTTCATTATATTGCACAGGAATTATTTCTTTACCCGAAGTATTTATAATTCCCCACTTACCGCTAAAAACTATATAATCATTTTTCTTTTTAATTCCGAAATTAACCTTTGCAAATCCGTTTTTAAAATTCTCCGCATCATCATATTTTATTTCGGTAATTTCTTCCCCCTTAGAATTAATAAATCCCCACTTACCATTCAGCTCCACCTTGACCAGGTCCTCAGCAAAAACACCGACACTGTCAAATTTTGCCTGAATAATCAAATTCTTATTCTTATCGCAAAAGCCCCATTTATCTTTTTTCCGGTAAGAAATTAATTCCGGAAGCTTTAATATCATATTTATAAATCTCCTCTAATAAAAGAATTTTAGTCAACACTGAAGAAATAATTATAATAGTTCCAATAAAAGAACATGAAATAGATAAAGATTAAATAAAAGTAAATATAAAAAAAGGATAAAAAAGAATATCTACCATGATAGGCAGCATATCATGCTAAATAGATAAATACGGATTCCTGAACCGGAGCTGCAGATTAACTATTAATCAGGACACTTCAAAACAAACAAATTAATTATCCTTTCCTTTAATAACCGGGGAAACGGAGAACAAAATCTTAAAATCAATTTATTTTAAAATTTAACGATAATGAATTGGAATACCTTGTTATTTGGAAGAAAAAAACATTGAGTTTCTAGTAATAAACTTCATACATCAGTTGAAAGAAAAAATTGAAGTTGATTAGAACTGTGTACTTCCGGGATAATTTAATTATGAAAATGCAAATTAGAGCAATATTAGTAATATTTTTTTTCACTGTAAGATTATTCGCAAATGATGACGAATTAAAATTTTCACACCTGACCGCAGAAGATGGACTTTCTTTAAACGTAATCACTCAAATTATTCAGGACAGCAGAGGATTTTTATGGATAGGTACAGTAAATGGATTAAACAGGTATGATGGGTATAACTTTAAATTATTTTTACCGGATCCTTCTAATTCCAAAAGCATCTCCAGCCACTCAATAAGAAGTATTATTGAAGACAGTAAGGGATTTATCTGGATTGGCACTGATAATGGACTTAACAAATATGATTTCAGAACAGATGAATTCTATAAATATAAAGCTAATCGGAAAGAACATAATAGCTTAAGTAAAAATTCGGTTTATTCTATCTTCCTGGATAAGGAGGGAGTTGTATGGATTGGTACTTCAAACGGCTTAAACAGATATAATAGGAAAGATGATAATTTTACTGTAATTAAAAAAGTAAATGAAAAGCTAAATCCCGATTCTCTAAATAGTGTTAGTTGCATTGCTGAAGACCATGCTGAAAATTTATGGCTTGGAACGTGGAACGGCTTAACATGCATGAGGAAAGACGGGAAAATTATTAAGCAATTCTTACATGAGGACAGCAATACCAAAACAATCGCTTCCAACCATATTACAACTTTATTTGTAGATGATGATGATAATGTTTGGATAGGAAGTGATCAGGGGCTTGACAAATATAATATTCAAACGGGAGCCATTACTCATTACATCTCAAAGCTTAAAAAAACCGGAACTATTTCTGATAATTATTTAAACACCATTTTCCAGGATAAAGCAAAAAATATTTGGGTCGGAACAAAGAATGGTTTAAATGAATTTGAACCTAAGAGTGATGATTTTAAAAGAATTATGCATGATCCGCTTAAGCCCCTTAGTATAATTAACAATGAAATAAATTGTTTAACACAAGATAACACAGGTATTATCTGGATCGGTACATCAGGCGGAATTAGTTGGTTTTTTAATCCTTTAAATAAATTTAATTCTTATCATGAAGATAAATTAAACCCCTCAAAAAGCTTAAACAGCAATTTTGTTACTTCTGTATTTAG
This sequence comes from uncultured Bacteroidota bacterium, assembly GCA_963782475.1. Taxonomy (GTDB): domain Bacteria; phylum Bacteroidota; class Ignavibacteria; order Ignavibacteriales; family Ignavibacteriaceae; genus CAVQBP01. Next base: position 188,347 of record CAWAJW010000013.1, on the reverse strand, counting down.
TAATAAAGAAGGAAACATATGGGTTGGTACAGTTGAAGGATTAAATGAAATAGATAAAGCAGGAAGCAGAATAATTGATTATAGTCATTTTTCTAATGATACTAATAGTTTAAGCAATAAATATGTTATGTCAGTAATAGAAGATCATACAGGCTTGATCTGGATAGGAACTAACGGGGGAGGTTTGAATTGTTATAATCCATCTACCGGGAATTATAAAACATATTTACATAATGAGCATGATATTTATTCTCTTAGTAATAATGGTGTGGTATCGATTTTCGAAGACCGTGAAGGTTACATCTGGATTGGCACATGGTGGGGGTTGAACCGTTTTGATAAAAAGACAGGAAAATTTTTAAGATATCTGCCGAACACACAAAATCCCCATAGCATCAGGCATACAATTGTGTGGGTTATTTTTGAAGACAGCAGGAATATGCTTTGGTTCGGAACTGATGGCGGCGGGGTTAGTGAATTTAATCCGGTTACCAGCACATTTACAAATTTTTATCGCGATTCTTCAGCTACCGGAAATAATATCAGCGGGAACAGGGTTATTTCATTATTTGAATCGAATGATGGGAATATGTGGTTTGGTACAACTGAAGGTTTAAGTGAGTACAGCCCGGGTACAGGTAAATTCAAAATATATAATGAAAAAAGCGGGTTATTAGGAATCCTAATAAACGGTATACAGGAGGATAAAAAGGGTAATTTGTGGATTAGTACGGAAAAAGGATTAGCTAAACTGGATAGGAAAACAGGAAGATTTTATTGCTTTACTCAAAGAAGCGGATTGTATACGATGGAATTTACACCCAATGCTTCAGGTAAATCAAAAGACGGTTTACTTTATTTTGGAAGCAGGGACGGTTTGATATACTTCAATCCCGATGAAATTAAAACGGAAAATTTATCTGTTCCAATTGTATTTTCTGATTTAAAGATTTATAATCAATCCGTTCCTATAACTACGGATGGAATCCTGCATGAATCGATTTCGAGTACGAACGTCATTAAAATTCCCCAGTCGAGCGTGGTGATCACACTAGAATTCACATTACTCGATTATTTCAATATTAAAGGAAATAACTTCTCTTATAAGCTTAATGGATTTGATGCCGATTGGAATAATATTGGAAATAGAAATACCGCAACATATACAAATCTACCTCCGGGAATATATAATCTCTTTGTCAAAGCTACTAATAATGACGGAGTCACAAGCAAAAATGATGCATCTCTTCAAATAATAATACTTCCTGCATTTTATCAGACGTGGTGGTTTAAGATTGTACTGGGCTTAGGATTGACGTTGATTACCATTCTGGTTATTCAAGTAAGAACACACCAGGTGCAGAAACAAAATAAAATTCTTGAAAGCAGAGTTGCAGAACATACAAAAGATCTGAAAGAAAGAAGCGGCGAACTCGAAAAAATAAATGTTGTTCTTCAAGGTGAAATTAAAGAACGACTGTTAGCTGAAAATACACTTAAGCAATATAATTCAAGACTGGAAGTTTTTGATAAAATATACAGAAAGATCATTTCGGCTAAATCTGTTGATGAGATAATTGAAGAAACATTAATCCGGCTTCCGATCCTTTTTAATTTTATTGATGCAGCAGGAATTGCTTTATTTGATCTTAAGACTGATAAAGTAATAGTAAATTTTGCAAATTTCGATAAGAAACCGGAGATCAGCTTCTCTAAGATTGAACTGCCGATCGATCATTGTGTAATTAATAATAGAAATACTATATTAAGTACAACATATTTTATAAACGATATTCGCCAGGTTGAAAAAAAATTGCCGATTGATCAGCAGCTATACACAAGGGGATTCCTTTCTTATTTAGCATCACCCCTGGAAGCTGACAACAACTGGTTCGGTAATTTAATTGTTTCAGCCAGAACTGCTAATAATTTTAATGACAGCCATAAAGAAATTCTTTTGATAATATCTAATCAATTATCCGCGGCAATTTACCAGGCTCAGCTGCAGGAAAAGATTAAAGCTCATTCACAAAACCTGCAAAATTCTCTTTCCGAAAATGAAGTGCTGTTAAAAGAGATACATCACCGTGTGAAAAATAATCTTCAGATCATATCCAGCTTACTTTATCTTAATTCAAAAAAAATAAAAGATAAAGAAGCGCTGAATATGTTTACCGATAGCCGCAACCGGGTTAAATCAATAGCACTTGTTCACGAAAGACTTTATCGTTCTAAGAACCTCGGTAAAATTGATTTCAATGAATATGTTCAGCACCTGACAGCGGATCTTTTCAGGTCTTATGCTGTTAACCAGTCTTTAATAAAATTAGATATCAACATCAATAGTATCTTTATTGATATTGATTTTGCGGTACCCTGTGGTTTGATCATTAACGAGCTTATTTCAAATTCTTTGAAGTATGCGTTTCCTAATTATGAAGAGAAAAATCAAGAAGGAATTATAAAAATCAATTTTAATAGAAATGGTACAGATGAATTATTACTGCTTGTAAGCGATAATGGAATCGGTATGCCCGATGGTATAGATGAAAAGAAAAAGCATTCACTTGGGCTGCAGTTGGTTGATACTCTTGTTACACAGCTGGAAGGGATATTGAAAATTAATTCTGGTTTGGGGACTGAATTTATAATTAAATTTAATAAGCTATGAATACCTCAAATAAAATAATTTCATTAACCACGATATTTCTGTTAATACGGCTTATAAATTTAAATGCACAGGTTAATAATCTGGAATTCTCTCATTTTACTACCGAAGAAGGATTATCATACAATAATATTACTCAGGTACTCCAGGACAGCAGGGGATTTTTGTGGATTGCTACTTTTAATGGTTTAAACCGATATGATGGATATAACTTTAAGGTTTTTTCCCCTGATATTTCTAATCCCGTAAGTATTTCAAGCCAGTCTATAAGCACTATTCATGAAGATAAAAATGGATTTATTTGGGTTGGTACTACTGACGGATTAAATAGATATGACTGGAAAACCGAACAATTCTCAAGATATAAAAGTGATCCTAAAATTCCAGGAACCATAAGTAATAATCTTATTTATTCAATATTTGAAGATGACTCGGGAATAATATGGATCGGCACCTTAAACGGGCTAAACAAATATAATAGGGATAAAGATAATTTTACAATAATAAAAAATGTTAGCGATAGACTTAATCCCGATTCACTTAATAGTGTCGTTTCTATTGAAGAGGATAACTCTGGCAATTTATGGCTGGGAACATGGAACGGATTAACTTGTATGCAGAAGGATGGTAAAGTTATTAAAACTTATTTCTCCCAGCCTCCTGATTCAAAGACTTTTGAATATCGGAAAATTTCCGTGATTTTCAAAGATAACTTGGATAACTTATGGATTGGTATGAATGGGAAAGGATTAAAGAAGTATAATCCTCAAACAAAATTATTTACCGACTATTATACCGATCTCAAAAATCCCAATACAATCTCAGACGGGTATATTACTGCTATATATCAGGATAAAAGTAATAAGCTTTGGATTGGCACAAGAAACGGCTTAAATATATTTGATCCTGCACTAAATATATTTACAAGAATTTTTAATGATCTGCAAAAATCTTCCAGCATAACAACCAATAACATCTCTTCAATTATTGAAGACAAATCAGGTATAATCTGGATTGGGACAACAGCAGGTTTGAACAGATTATATTATCCTGCAAATAAATTTTTCTATTATAGTCAGTCCATGCTTAAAAGCAGCAGTGTTATTTCAGCTTTTATTGATAATAAAAATAATATCTGGGTTGGAACGATTGACGGAGTAGATGAAATAAAAAGTAACAGGAAATCATCTTTTCATTTTGAGCATCAACCGCATAATTTTAATAGCTTAAGCGACAATTTTGTCCGCTCTGTGTTTGTTGACAAAACCGGTATTGTCTGGATAGGAACAAATAATGACGGGCTAAACAGGTATGATCCAAAAACAGGAAAATTCAATTTATTTACCTATGACATTAATGATACTACTTCGATAAGCAATAAAGGAGTAATATCAATTTGTGAAGATGATTACGGTTCCCTTTGGTTCGGTACATGGTGGGGATTAAATCGTTATGACAAAAAAAATAATAAATTTTCAAGATTTATCCATAATCCGTCCAGCAATGAAGGTTTACCAAATAATGTTGTTTGGGACTTATATTCCGATTCCCATGGGATGATATGGGCTGCAACAGATGGTGGGGGGACAAGTGAGATAAATCCTAAAACATGTAGCTTCACTAATTTTACAAATGATTCAACGACACAAAACTATATCAGCAGCATGAGGGTTTTTACAATATTCGAGTCTTCTGACGGTTTAATGTGGTTTGGTACAATTGACGGCTTAAATTGCTACAACCGTATTACAGGTAAAACATTAGTCTATGGTAAAAAAGATGGTTTACCTGATAACTTAATAAATGGTATTCAGCAGGATGAAAAGGGTTATTTATGGATCGCAACGGGGAAAGGATTATCAAAATTCAATTGCGGGAAAAGAAGATCAGTAAACTTTAATAAAAGGAACGGAATTGAGAACCTGGAATTTATTCAGAACATTGCTGAAAAGTCTAAAGACGGTACTTTATATTTTGGTTCAAGTGGGTTAATGTATTTTAACCCCGATAGTATTAAAGATGAATATTTAACTTCGCCTGTTGTATTTACCGATTTAAAAATTTACAATAAACCTGTAGAAATCTCTAAAAATGGAATATTAAAGGAATCAATAACTGCTGCAAAAACAATAAGCTTACCTCCTGGAAATGATGTAATCACTATTGATTTCGCATTGCTTGATTTCGGTGACGTAAGAAGAAACTCATTCCGTTATAAGCTTGATGGATTTGATATAGTTTGGAATGATGTCGAGAATAGGAATTCCGCAACTTATACAAACCTCCCCCCCGGGAAATATAATTTCCTTGTAAAGGCTTCAAATAACAACGGTGTTAAAAATGAAAAAGAGGCTTCTCTTAATATTGTAATTAATCCGGAGTATTACCAAACATGGTGGTTTAAAATAATAATCGGAGCTGGAATTATTTTAATTACGCTTATTATAATTCAGGGAAGAACACGCAAAATTTCAAAGCAGAATAAGATACTTGAAAACAGGGTTTCGTTACGCACAAAAGATCTTGATAAAATTATAAAAGAACTAAGCCAGGAAGTAATTTCCAGGAAAAAAGCTGAAGAGAAAGTACAGGCATCTCTTAAAGAAAAAGAAATTCTATTGGCGGAAAAAGTAAATCTATTAGGAGAAAAGGAAGTATTATTGAAAGAAATCCATCATAGGGTAAAAAATAATCTTCAGGTTATTTCAAGTCTGCTTTATCTTAATTCAAAAAAAATTAAAGATAAAGAAGCGCTGGATATGTTCACCGATAGTCAGAACAGGGTTAAATCGATAGCACTTGTACATGAAAGACTTTACCGTTCAAAAGATATTGGCAAAATTGATTTTAACGAATATGTTCAGCATTTAACAAGGGATCTTCTCAGGTCTTATGCTGTTAGCCAATCTGTTATTAAACTGGATATTGATATAAATGATATCTTTATTAACATTGATTTCGCTGTACCATGCGGTCTGATTATTAATGAACTTATTTCAAACTCTCTTAAATATGCATTCCCTGACCATCCGGATAATAATCACCAAGGGATTATTAAAATCGAATTCAATCGAAACGGGAATGGTGAATTAAAGCTAATTGTGAGTGATAACGGAATTGGAATGACAAGCGAATCTATCGAAAAGAAAAAGCTTTCATTAGGATTGCAGCTTGTTGATACTTTGGTTGCTCAATTGGACGGATCTCTGGAAGTAGATTCCTGTCCAGGAACCAGCTTCAGAATCAATTTCCCCGGCTTTAAATCCTAATAAGACTACCAACAGTTTAGCGGTTTCTGAACCCGTAAAAAAATCCCCGGGAATTAACTAAATACTATCCAACACTCCGATAAATATTCCAATTTAGTTTGTAATCGTTTTACGGAACAAAGCAGAAATTTTTTAACATTTATGATCCCATACCATAGAAAGCAAAGAAAAATGTTTGCGGTGACTGCAGGAAAACATCAATAAATCTATTTAAAGCTTTTCTAGAGCTATAAATGGAATAATATTATAAATCATTTTTAACTTGTACATTAAAATTTCTTAAATTATATCTGCTTATTACAAGAAAATATTTAAAGGGCTTAAACTTATCATGCAAAATCAATCTATCAAATCATTGAAGAAATTCTCATTTTTATTTTATTCAAAGTACATGTTTTTAATAGGACGAAATTTTAGATTAATAATATTTTCATTATCTCTTCTTATGTTAATCTCTTCATGCAATATTTTTATAAAAAGTATTGAAGTAAGCCGCTTACGTTGTGAATATAAAAGAAATCCTGCTATAGATAACCTGCATCCAAGGTTGAGCTGGATTTTGGAATCAGATGCCTTTGGACAAAAGCAAACTGCCTACCGAATCCTTGTGGCTACTTCTCCTGAACTACTATCACCCGGCAATGCTGATTTATGGGACTCACAAAAAATTTCGGGCGACAAAACTTACCAGATTGCTTATCAGGGTAAACCGCTGCATTCCGGTGAGATTTGTTATTGGAAAGTAAAGAGCTGGGATAAGGATGGTAATTCCAGTAATTGGAGCCAAACTGCTAAATGGGAAATGGGGCTGCTGAAAAAAGACGATTGGAAAGCTAAATGGATAGGATTGAACCTGAATAATCTTGGAAAAGGCAGTGTATATGATCTTCCACCGGCACCATTTTTAAGAAAAAGAATTTCTATTAAAGGAAAAATTAAACAGGCACGGTTATATGTTTCGGCTTTGGGACTATATGAGTTTTATATAAACGGACAAAGAATCGGTAAAGATTATTTAACACCGGGCTGGACCGATTATAATAAACGTGTTTATTACCAGACTTATGATGTTACCGATAATTTACAAACGGGTAGAAATGCTTTAGGATCAATCCTTTCTTACGGATGGTATGCCGGTTATATTGGTTATGCATTATTAAATCACCTTCCTAAAGTAAAAGGTCTCTATGGAGATGTTCCTGCTTTAATTGCCCGGTTAAAAATTGATTATGAGGACGGCACATCAGACACACTCATCACGGATGAAACCTGGAAAGCTAATTACGGACCTATTATCGAATCCGATATTTTGGATGGTGAAACTTATGACGCACGAAAGGAATTTAAGAACTGGAGCGGTCCTGGTTTTAATGATCATAACTGGAAACAGGCGGAGATAATTGATACAACTGAGAGAAACCTTGAATGTTCACCCGGTGTTCCTGTTCGTATAACCGGTACAATCAAACCTAAATCTATAAGTAAATTTAATAATGCATATATTTTTGACATGGGACAGAATTTTGCCGGAGTTGCAAAATTGAAAATAAAGGGAGATGCGGGGGATACAGTCACCATCCGTTACGGTGAAATGCTTTACCCTGATGGCAGCTTAATGATCAAAAACCTTAGAATGGCAAGAGCTACCGATACATATATACTAAAAGGAGATCCGGAAGGAGAAGAATGGACTCCGGATTTTACATATCACGGATTCCAATATGTTGAGGTAAGCGGTTTAAAAGAAAAACCGGATACCGGTTTAATTACAGGGCTCGTGTTAGGCTCAAATACTCCTACAGCTGGACATTTTGAATGCAGTGATTCGATGGTAAATAAGTTATACAGCAATATTGTCTGGACTCAAAGATCAAACTTCGTTGATATTCCTACAGACTGTCCCCAAAGAGATGAAAGATTAGGCTGGACAGGTGATGCCCAGGTATATGTCAGCTCTGCAACATTAAATATGGACATAGCTGCGTTTTATTCCAAATGGCTGGTTGATCTAAACGATTCTCAGCTTGAGAACGGATCATTTCCTTTTTTTGCCCCCTCACCGGCAGGCTTCGGTTCAACCGGTTTTTCTCCCGGATGGATGGAAGCAGGTATAATCTGTCCTTATCAAATTTATAAAACCTATGACGATACAGAAGTAATCAATAAATTCTGGCCCAATATGTCAAAATTTATGTCATTTCTTGAAATGCGGGCTAAAGGCAAGAACTTCTTTCCTGAGGGATCCTTTGCGGATATTAGTCCTAAAGGCGGCTTCGGTGATTGGCTTTCAATTGGTAAAAAAACATCACCCGACATGTTAGCTACGATGTACTATGGCTATTGTGCTTCTTTAATGGCTGAAATGGCTCAAGCTGCCGGGAAAAGAAAAGAAGCTGAAGATTATTCCTCCTTATTCAATAAAATTAAAAAAGCCTTTCTTGAACATTATATTGCATCTGACGGCAAGCTCAAATGTAATGAAGCTGCTTACGGAAACGGTGAAGGATATGTTGACGGCAGCCGCGGATTTACAGGACATACACAAACCGCTTATGCAAATGCAATTTATATGCATATGCTGCCAGATAGTTTAATACCTGTCGCAGGCAAATATTTAAACCAGTTAATTGAAGAAAATAACGGATATCTTACCACTGGTTTTCTTGGTGTTAAGCCTTTACTGCCGGCCCTATCGAAAACCGGTTATACTGAAACCGCGTATCAGCTGTTATTAAACGAAAAATATCCTTCATGGGGTTATGAGATTAATAATGGTGCAACAACAATCTGGGAAAGATGGGACAGCTATACAAAAGGAAAAGGTTTCCAGGATGCCGGGATGAATTCTTTCAATCATTATTCGCTTGGATCCGTATGCGAATGGATGTTTCAATACATGGCCGGCATAAAATCAGAAGGAGCAGCTTATAAACATATTATTATTAAACCCGATATTCCGAAAGACAAAATTAAATATGTAAGTGCTTCACTTAATACTATGAATGGAAAAATTGAATCTTCATGGAAGCTGGAAGGAAAAAAATTAATCATGAATGTAATCATTCCGGTAAATACAACTGCGGAAATATATATTCCTGCAGCGGAAAGAAGCTCGATTAAACTAAACGGAGATGAGATAAAAAAATCACCTAACATTAAAATTGATAAGTTTGAAAAGGGGCTGCAATTAATAGTAGCCGGCTCCGGTAGTTATAATTTTGAATCAATAATTGAATAAACTTACATTAACTATTTTATATTTTTTTAGGGATCTGAGTTGAAAAAATTACTGCATATTTATATTAGCTTATTTTTATTTTGTAGTCTTATCTCTGCTCAAAATTCAATTACACGGCCTCCGGCAATACCTTTGATTACAAGTGATCCTTATTTCAGCATCTGGTCTTTTGCAGATAATCCGGCTGATGACTACACAAGGCATTGGACAGGAAGCACTATGAGTATCTTTTCTATGGTTAAAATTGATAAAAAAGCTTATCGTGTGCTCGGAAATAATATCGGCTCCATTCCCAAATTAAATTTAAGACAGACTATCATAAACCCGACTCAGACAATATTTATTTACAATGATGCCGGAATAGAATTAAAGCTGTTATTTACAACTCCTTTGCTCCCTGATTCGCTGGATCTTATATCGGAAAATGCCTCATATATAACTTGGCAGGTAAAATCGATCGATGGCAGCCAGCATGATGTTTCAATTTATGTTGATAACTGTGCTGAACTATGCTTGAATACTTCCAACCAGAAAGTCACCTGGGGAAGGTTAAATCTTGCTAAAGGAATAGCGATGAAGATGGGATCTGTTGAACAGCCTGTTCTTGAAAAAAGCGGTGATGATCTTAGAATAGATTGGGGTTATGTTTATCTGGTTTCACCAAAAAATGAAAATCCTCAAAGCGCAATCGCTTCGGCAGATGAAGTAAGAAATGATTTTATTAAACATAATGAATTACCTGATGAAGATAATTTTAATATGCCGCGCCAGGGGAATGATAGCTGGCCGGTTCAGGCTTTCAAATTTGACCTCGGAAAAGTCGGTATTGAAACAAAAGAAGTATATTCGATTCTGGCATATGATGATATTTATTCCATCGAGTATTTTCATCGTAAATTAACACCATATTGGAAAAGAAACGGTAAATCAATAAATGATATTATTGATTGGCGAATTGAAAACTATAATTCTTTAATGGAAAAGTGTGAGGTATTTAATAAAGATCTGCTTAAGGAATTAAATGAAAAAGGTGGTGAAGATTATGCTTCAATTTGTGCATTGGCTTACCGGCAGGTTTTCGCCGCGCATAAACTTGTTGTTGATATTGACGGAACGCCGATGCTTTTTCCCAAAGAAAATTTCAGCAATGGCTGCATCAGCACTGTAGATGTTATTTATCCTTCGGCTCCTTTCTTCTTATATTTTAATCCGCATCTTCTTAAGTCATTATTGACCCCTGTTTTTGAATATGCATCTATGCCTAATTGGATATTTCCTTTCGCTCCCCATGATCTAGGCACTTACCCCAAAGCAAATGGTCAGGTTTATGGCGGAGGAGAAAAAACAGAGGAAAATCAAATGCCTGTGGAAGAATCGGGCAATATGATAATTTTAACTTACGGAATATGCAGGGGAGATAATAATACAAAGTTTGCTGAAAAATATTGGGACAGCATTGAAAAATGGGCAGAATATCTTAAAGAAAAGGGTCTGGATCCTGAGAATCAATTATGTACTGATGACTTTACCGGTCATCTGGCTCATAATACTAACTTGTCCGTTAAAGCCATTGTAGCGCTTGAGTGTTTTTCGAAGATTTGTGAAATGGCCGGAAAAAAAGATAAGGCAGAAGAATTTAATATACTTGCAAGAGAATATGCTGACAAATGGGAAAAAATGGCTTTCGATAATGATCATTATAAGCTGGCATTTGATATCCCCGGCACCTGGAGTATGAAATATAATCTTGTTTGGGACAAGTTATTTAAACTTAACCTTTTCTCAAAAAAAGTCTTTGAGAGGGAATTGCAGTTTTATAAAACTAAACTAAACAAATATGGACTTCCTCTTGATAATAGAGCTGATTTTACCAAACCGGAATGGATGACATGGGTTGCCTCAATGTATACAGATAAAAAAGATTTTGAAGAGTATATGCATACAATAGTAGAATATTTAAATAATACACCGGACAGAATTCCTTTCAGCGACTGGTACGAAACAAAAACTGCCCGCAAAGATGCATTCCAGGCAAGGAGTGTTGTTGGAGGGATATTTATGAAATTATTATTTAAATAAGTTTTAATCTAAAAGGTTTCTCTGGATTTTTTGTGTTTATTTTATTGAATTCAATATAGTTATCAGGTATCATCTCAAATGGGATCTTGAAAAAGGTAATGAAAACGTGGCATTTCAGCGGACAAAAATTTTCGTCCGGCACAATGCTTGCCTTTTTTCTAAGTATATGATTTTAGTTCAAAGATTGACATTCCAATTAGAAGATTAGATATTAACGCAATATTTTATACAGATTGTTTTGAAATAGATGAAAAATATCACTGATAAGAATAGTCATTCAATCGGCGTCTGCCTGGGTGCTTCTTCAATTTCATTTGTAAGATTAAAAAATGAAAATGGACAAAAAAATATTGAAGATGTTCTTACCCTACCGCATAACGGGGATCCTAGAAAAATATTTAAAAGAAAAGCTGATACAATTTGTTCATGCTGAACCTGTGGAGACAATTCCTGAACCTTTACAGATAAATAAGCAAAGAATCTCATCGGATGATCATCCAACTCTCCATTCATTCAATTATTCTGCTAACAGTTCAGCTTATATTCCCATTGTTGTCACCGGCCGTAAATTCCGAAAGCTTGTACGGTTCACAACCATTTCCGAACCTGAAGCGACCGAATATGCATTTACTTTCCTTAATAAAAATCATGATGATTATTCTGCAATTGCTTCTCTCGGCGGCGAAACTTTTATGGTTTACACAATTGATGAAGAAGGAAAAATCTCAAATGTTATTACGAGAAATCAATGCGCTTCCGGGACAGGCGAATTCTTTCTTCAGCAAATTAAAAGAATGAATATTGGTCTTGAAGAAATCGTAAATATTGCAAAAGATGCAGAACCTTTTAAAGTATCCGGGAGATGTTCAGTATTCTGCAAATCCGACTGCACTCATGCGCTGAACAAAGGGATACAAAAATCAGAAGTTGCCGCTGGATTATCTTTAATGATGGCTGAGAAAGTTGAAGATCTTCTGAAAAAAGTAAAGCCGGGAAAAGTAATGGTTGCAGGAGGAGTGACAAAAAATTCGGTGGTTATCGATTTTCTGAAAATGAAAATTCCGGAAATTGAAATTCCACCCGAAGCATCCTATTTCGAAGCTTTAGGCGCTGCGCTTTATGGACTTGATCATGATGTAAATATTATTGATAATCTCAATGATATTTTTATCCCGAGAAAAAGCTCTTTTGTATTTCACCAGCCTCTTAAAAATTTCAAAAACAAAGTCCATTTTAAAACAATGGAAAGTGGTAAAGCAAAAGATGGTGATATCTGCATACTGGGGCTTGATGTCGGTTCTACGACTACAAAAGCAGTGGTAATTAGAAAATCAGATGATAAAATACTTGGTTCTGTTTACTTGTATACACATGGAAACCCGGTGGAAGCCTCTAGAAAATGTTATACCGAATTACTGAAACAAATCCCGGAAAAAATAAATATTATTGGAATTGGTACTACAGGCTCCGGCAGGCAGATAGCCGGACTCCATGCATTAACCGAAGGTATAGTGAATGAAATTGTAGCACACGCTAGCAGCCGCAGTTTACTTTGACCCTGAAGTCGACACTATTTTTGAAATTGGCGGCCAGGATGCAAAATATACTTACATAGTTAATAAAGTTCCTGCCGATTATGCAATGAACGAAGCATGCTCGGCCGGTACAGGTTCTTTTATTGAAGAATCGGCTTATGAATCCCTTGGAATAAAAGTTACAGATATCGAACCGATTGCAATGATTGGGGATATGCCGCCGAATTTCAGCGACCAGTGCTCTGCCTTTATAAGTTCCGATATTAAAACAGCGCAACAGGAAAATATAAATAAAGAAAATATTGTTGCGGGGCTTGTTTATTCAATCTGCATGAATTATGTAAACCGGGTTAAAGGCAACAGACCAACCGGTAAAAAGATTTTTATGCAGGGCGGAGTCTGTTATAATAAAGCGATACCTATTGCAATGGCTGCATTAACCGGAAAGGAAATTATTGTTCCCCCTGAACCTGGATTAATGGGTGCTTTCGGTGTTGCCCTGGAAATAAAAGAAAAGATCAGCCTGGGATTAATGGAAACGGGAGAATTTTTTCTTGAGAAACTTGCCGGAAGAGAAGTAAGCTATAGAAAGCCTTTCATTTGTGTGGGGGGAAAAGAAAGATGCGATCTTGCCTGTTCAATAAATTTAATTAATGTTGAAGGTAAAACATATCCTTTCGGAGGCGCCTGCAATAAATATTATAATGTAATTAGTAAAACCAAAATTGATACTGATAAATATGATTATGTCAAAAGAAGACATTTTCTTACATTTAAAAAATATGCACCGGAAGTTAAGCTCCCTGAAGATGCTGTTACTGTTGGTATAAATCAATCTTTTCATACTCATACTATTTATCCTTTATACTATAACTTTTTTACCAAACTTGGTTTTAAAGTCATCCTTTCGGATAGAGTTGATGAAAAAGGTCTGGAAAGAGAGAATACTTCATTCTGCTATCCTGCACAGGTATCTCTGGGTTTATTTTCAGATTTAATTGAAAAAAATCCCGACTATTATTTCATACCAGAAATCTCAGAAATGTATGTTGAAGATCCGCCTAATAATGGTACAGATCATCATCGTCTCGATTTTAACTGTACATGTGTTTTTCTTTATGGTGAACCTTTTTATTTGAAACAGGGATTCAAGGAACTGATTCCTGAAAATAAGTTTATTACTCCATACTTTAATTTTGCAAACGGCTTTAAAAGAGAGGAAAAGAAATTTCTTGAAGTCGCCGGGCAAATGGGAATTGAGGATGAAGATACAGCAAAAACAGCTTTTCAATATGCATTAAAGATGCAGGAAGATTATCAAAATGAACTCTTCTCAATGGGAGATGATTTCCTCAAATATTTGAATCAGCATCCTGAAGAGATGGCGATTGTTCTTGTGGGCAGACCATATAATTCTTTTACCGAACTGGCAAATAAAGGTATACCTAAAAAATTCGCTTCGAGAAGTGTTTATGTAGTTCCATATGATATGTTTGATTATAGGGACCAGGTTGTAGATGATAATCAGTACTGGGAAGGGGGTAAGAAAATTTTAAAAGTTGCACGGATAATTAAAGATAATCCCCAGTTGTTTGCAACTTATATTTCAAATTTTTCCTGCGGACCCGACTCGATGCTTTTAACAACTTTCCGCTCAATAATGGGAACCAAACCGTCATTAACGCTGGAACTGGATGGTCATACTGCCGATGCCGGTATAAACACAAGGATAGATGCCGCACTTGATATAATTAAAAATTACAGGCGGGTTCAATATAAAATAAGCGACCCGGACTTCTCTGATTTTGTGCCGGCAAAAATCGAATTTGATTCAGAACAAGGATTTTTCATTTCATCAACCGGGGAAAGAATTCCGTTATCTGATCCGGGTATAGATATTTTAATTCCCTCCATGGGAGATCTTGCTGCTCCAATGTTTGCTGCAGGACTAAGAAACCAGGGTTTTAATGCTATCCCGATGCCTGAAGGAAATCCTGAAATATTAAAATACGGAAGATCCGTTGCAAGCGGGAAAGAATGCCTCCCTCTTTTACTCTGTATTGGTTCATTACTCGATTATATTGAAAACAAATGGGATGGAAAGCAATATATAGCATTCTTTATTATACAAGGTGCCGGAAACTGCAGACTTGGCCAATATCCCGTTTTCATCAGAGAAATAATCAAAAGAAAAAAATTGAGGAATGTTGCTGTTCTGGCTTTAATGAATGATGATGGTTTTGCCGGCTTAGGTCCTGATTTTTCTTTAAGAGGAATTCAAACCATCTTTGTCAGTGATGTTCTGGATGATATTCGTTCAGGCATTATGGCACATGCTGTTGATCCCGATGAAGGATTAAATATTTTTTATAAGGAATATGATAAGCTGAACCAGGTTTTTGAAAAAGACCCCGATAAAATTTATAAAGCTCTCAAAAAATTTTCGGCTATCATTAGAGATAAAGTGCCCGCTTCGGTTCCAATTCATCATGCCAAGTATATTGCTTTATGCGGAGAGATATATGTAAGACGGGATCATTTTTCACATAAATGGCTCAATAAACATTTTGCTCAGAAAGGGTTTATTCTTAAAGACTCTTATATTAGTGAATGGGTCTACTATATAGATTATCTTTTAAAGCAGAAGCTCCTGGAACCTGAAACCTCTTATCGACAGAAGCTGGAAAGACTGATTAGAGTCTTATATATGAAAATCGCAGAATACAGAATAAAAAAGATTTTTGCAAAAACCGGATATTATAAATTTTCATTAACAAAAGTTGAATCACTTCTTAACCGTAGTAAACATATAATACCGCTTACCTATAAAGGAGAGCCGGGTTTAACGCTTGGTGTTGCTTTACATGAAACGATTGATAAATATTGCGGGGTAATAAACCTCGGCCCTTTCGGATGTATGCCTACAAGATTTACCGAATCATTAGCGGCTACCGAAATGAAAGT
The DNA here is from genome assembly GCA_963782475.1 of uncultured Bacteroidota bacterium. Lineage (GTDB taxonomy): Bacteria > Bacteroidota > Ignavibacteria > Ignavibacteriales > Ignavibacteriaceae > CAVQBP01. The sequence continues at coordinate 172,594 of CAWAJW010000013.1, read as the reverse complement.
GGAGAACAAATTATTTGCCGAAAGAATAGTAAACAGTAATTACAAACTTCCTGAAATTTTTAACAGTAAAATGAATATACCGTTTTTAACAATAGAAACAGACGGGAATGTATATCCGCAGGTTATCGAAGCTCGACTTGAGACATTCGCTTTACAGGCAGAACGTGTTGCAAGTTTAATGAAGACAGCGAAGCTGAATGGATATGGAGAAGTGTGAGGGAAAATCCAAAATTAAAGTTCGATTAATACCCTTTCCGAGATCAAAAGGCTGAGCATTAATTAAAATTTAATTAATTATGAACCTGCCTTCTGCAGAGGTAACAAGGAATAAACGATCTCGGATTTAAGAGTAATAATCACCGGGAACAGGCATCTGGATTATCTGAATATATTCAATTTTTAACAGGAGGAGCATATCATGGAACAGCCCATTCTTTCGGATAAAAATCAATTTCCCACCGAAGATATTATTTTTTCTCATATCGGAAGAACTAAAACTTTGTGGATCTCTTTTTTCGAATATATCCATTCAAATCACACTGATTTTTCCGAAGAGTGGAGATATTACAACGATGGAAAAAGCTGGCTAATGAAAGTTCAAAGGAAAGCTAAGACTGTTTTCTGGCTTTCAATCGTTAAAAGCTCTTTCAGAATAACTTTTTATTTTACTGATAAAGCTAGTCAAGCTATTTCAGCAAGCGGAATTTCGGAAGAGCTGAAAGCACAATTTCAAAGTGGGAAATCATACGGCAAAATTAAAGGTATTACAGTTTTATTTAAAAATAAAAAAGATATTGAATACGCAAAATCATTAATAGCAATTAAGCTTAGTATAAAATAAGTAGCGGTTGATGAATTCAATTATTCCCGGATTCATCCGCAAATAATGTTAATATGCATATTATATTTTATTTGCTTCACTTTTAATGTAATATTAATTTTAAAAAATGTATCTAAAGTTGAATAGCCCTTTTTATTAGATCGGGTTTTATTGGCCTATAAGCTTATAAATCATTTATAAAGCTTGCTTTATATCACCTTAAATTTTTGCTAACATCTTCTCAAATATATTATATTGAATCTGGTAAGCGGAAAACACTTTACTTGTTTTATTACTTTAAAAAGGATAAAAAATATGAACACCGAAAGTCTTGGGAAATATTTCCTGCAGGAATTAGAAGCAGAAACAGCTTCAACCAGGAAATGTCTGGAAAGAATTCCTGAAAACCTGTTTACCTGGAAACCTCATGAAAAATCAATGAATATGGGTTATTTAGCATTGCTTGTTGCAGAAATACCTAAATGGATAACAGATACTATAGAAAAATCTATAATTGATTTTGCAACTTTTAAACATTTCCAGCCAAAAAATACTTCGGAATTAGTAAATCATTTTGATGAAAATATTAAAGGGACAAGAAATGCTCTGCAAAATGTTACCAACAAGGAATTATCGGAAATGTTCTATTTAAAAAATAATGGTGTAGAGCTATTTAGTGCGCCAAAGGATGAAACAATTAGTTCATCAATAAATCATTGGGTTCATCATCGCGGCCAATTAACTGTTTATATGCGTTTAAATAATATTCCGGTTCCTTCTATTTATGGCCCGTCTGCCGACGAAAAATCATTTTAAATGAAAAAGAAGCTAATAGTAAAAAAATCAATTGTAATTAATGCAGAATCATCCAGGGTCTGGGATGCAATTACAAATTCTGAATTAACAAAAAAATATATGTACAACAATGAAGTTGTTTCAGCTTGGGAAAAAGGTGCTTTAATTCAGTGGCAAGATGCAGGTAACAAGACCGTACATGTAAAAGGAATCATTCAAGAAATTGATCCCGGGAAATATCTGCAGACTTTAGATCTCAGTATTGATTCGGGATTGCCTGACATTGAAGCCAATTACTCCCGTGTTTCTTATGAGTTAAAAAAGGAAGATGGAAAAACATTGTTATCAGTTACCGAAGATAAATTTAATGGTGATGAAAAAAGATATAAAGATGCTGAAAACTTTTGGACTATTATTCTTAAAAAAATGAAAGAACTGCTGGAAGATTAATTTTCTTAAATAGAATTGTGTTAAAGATAGTTATAAGCTGTATCAGAAATAATAAAATAAATAATGGAATATAAAGCTTTAAATTTTGAAGAAAAATTTGGTATGCTTAAAAAGCAATGGTCACCTCGTGTAATTGCTGAAATGAACGACTATCAATTTAAGGTTGTAAAAATTACTGGAGATTTTATCTGGCATAATCATAAAGATACTGATGAAGCTTTTATCGTTATAGATGGAGAGCTGCGAATTGATTTTAGAGATGGATATGTTTTCTTAAAAAGAGGTGAAATGTTTATTGTACCCAAAACAGTCGAACATAAACCATTTGCAGAAAAAGAAGTGAAAATACTCTTAATCGAACCGAGGGGAGTGCTTAATACTGGTGATGGAGATACCAGCAATCTTACTGCTGAGAATGATATCTGGATTTGAAAACCCCTTGAAAAAATAACCGTTCCGGATAGTGTATTTCAGCCATAGATTAAAGACGCAGAATTTCAAAGTAGTATAAGTTTCTAATTATTTATTTTCAAGAAGGTTTTACTCAATCTCAACGGAATAATCTTTATTTTCCCACTCATTCATTTCGGTCCAGTAAAATGTAAAAATGACCTTTTCACCGGAGTTAAGAGCATCTGTATTAATATCCAAAAAATAAACTCCTAATCCGCTATCATTTACCTTATTTTTCTGTTTGGTTTTCCAATTGTCCATGGTCCAGTGGACTTCACATAGTGCGGTAACTTCAATTCTTAAAATTTTCCCCTTCGGCATAGAGCGGCATTTAACATTAAACCGCCACATAAATTTTTTTGAAGAGACTTTATTAACAACATATCTTTGATATGTCTGTGAAGGCATATCAAAAACTTTTTTTTCCTTTAGTGATCTACATAGTTTTAAATATTCTGCATGCGCCCAAACGAGAGGCATCGCAGAACCGGACGGTCTTCCGAAAAACAATTCCATTTCGGGGATATCGTCAGAATCCCATAATTGTTCCGGTAACATTCCCCCTTCATTGGCAAAAGATTCCATAGCGCTTTTCAATCTTCCGGCTTCTTTAAAATTTCCTGCAGCTATCTCATAATGAGCGCGTTCTCCGGTTAACAACGGCCAGGCTCTCCCTATACCGGTTCCATCGAAAGGACCCCCGTCTTCATGTTCACCATAACCATCATGATTATATCTATGCCAGCAGGATCCTGTTGGGAATTCTATTTTTAATTGCTGATCAATTACTTTTATTGTATTTATTATACGGGGATCATCTGCAGCACGTAGCCCGAACCTTACCAAAGCTAAAATATCAGGACTTATAATTTCATCGGCAAAAAATTTTTCTGTTCCCTGAATTCTATTATTAATTGTTATTTCTTCATTTAAAAGAGGTGCCATCACCGGAACCCGGAGGAGAAATCCTTATATAATAACCCTCCACCCCGGCTTTTCTTGCCAGATCGGTTCCTTTTGTGTATATCCATCTTTCAATTTGATCATTCCAGATATCTGCTGTTTCCCGCAAATATTGAGCTAATTTATTCTCTTTCCGAATATCTGCCAGATCAGCGGCTATAAGCAGGGCAGCTATTTCAACCGCCAATGTAAATGGAGAAAAACCTGCCTCTTCTTCCCATCTGTCTTCTTGTGTTGCAGGACCATTTTTTACTAAATATGAAGAAGCTTTTTTCACCATCTGCCACAATCTATTAAAATAATTCTCAGGAATTCTTTTCAATTTTCTCGAAAGCTCTAGAAGAAGGATTGGAAAGGCAGTTTCGTCAAGCTGCAGACCGCTCCAATATGGCGAGCCGTCCAGCCACATATTTTGAGCCCAATGGCCGTCCGCTTCCTGAGTAACAACAAGATAGTTAAGAACTCTGAACGCATCATTCCAGGCTTCCAGCGTTAACAGCCCGCCTGCAGCCTCTGCGAGGTCTCGCGGCCACGCTAAATGATAACCGCCTAAATCATCATCCCCTTTTGCAAATCCCCAGGGAATTGATAAACTTGCAATTATACCCCCTTTCAGACTTTTGGCCTGGTGAATTTGTAATACTGAAGCACTGATCATATTTAGTCTTGAAGAATCTTCATTCTTAAAAGACAAAAACTCTTTTTGCCACTGCTGCCATTCATTAATATACTTTTCTTTTATATTATCAAAACTTTCAAATAAGCTGGCGGCAGCTTTTTGTCCGGCTTCATAATAGTTTTCCCCTAATGAGATGCTGATTACAAAATTTTGGTCGGCAATCTCATCCAGATTTACTTCAGCGGTTAATGCAATATTGCCATTGGTTACTTTTTCATATTGAGAAGTTAGTAATTTATTCTTATTTAAATCCTGCCAGCCGTCGGAAGTTCCTACATAACCTACAGACATAAGTTTCCATGGAATAGAACAAGCCATTGCAAGTGTGATACCGTCCCTTTCGGCAAAAAGCATCGGGAAACCTTTGTAATTTCCAACCCATCCATTATTGCCAATTCCATGATTTTTAATATGCGGTGCAAGCAAAGCATAAAGATGAAACTTAATATCTTTTTTTAGCGGGATGAATTTTACATTTTGCAGTACTGAATCCCTGTCTGGATCAGTTATTATTTCTTTTTCAATTTTATAGAAATTCCTGTTGCAGGTATTTTCTAGTTTAAATGCCGGTACACCCTCAGCCAGATATTTTATTTTATATTCTGTCGATCTTTTTTCCTCGGAAAAGAAATCTTTCCCATCGGTAACAATAAAACCCATATCACGAGTATTCGCAATATCAAGCCGCGGGTAATATATTTCATTTAGTATACCATGGCTTATGGTAAACCAAACTTTACTAAAGCTGTTATATGCTGTACCTACGCCGCTTTTACTGCTTGATGTCCATTTAGGCGGTATGCCTGGTCCATCTGGAGCAAATTCTGATCGTTTCATCTTATCCTTTTTTATTTTATTAAGAGCTGATAGAATAAAAATACAAACTGAAATTTATTATGATTTATTATTAAACAATGCTCTTTCACTCACAACAGTTTCGGGCATGTAGCGGTAAACAATCCAGGTTGAAACTAAAGATAAAATTCCAAGAACAATAAAAGGGAGTTCAAAAAATATAACTGCTAACAAACCGGCAATTAGGGGTCCTGCTGCAATTCCAAGTCCAAACCCCATTGTAATGATGCTCATCTGCCTCCCTTCTCCGCCAACCCTTGATAAATCTGCAGCGACTGCAAATGCGGGAGCAGCTATACACGCAGCTGCAATACCCTGCAAAAGTCTGAATATGATCAGTTGACCTAAAGAGCCTGAAATTCCAAGTAATATTGTACCCGGACACATGAGAAATAAACCTGCCAATATTATTGGTTTTCTTCCAATGTTATCGGAATACTTTCCAAGAGGGACTTGGAACAATAACCTGGTTACCATCAGCATGCTGAATGCTATACCGAACTGGAATGCATTAATGTTCAATTTGGAATTAAATTCATTCTCAAGGGCGGTTAAGATAGAAAAGGCTGCTGCCATCATAAATGTTGCTGAGGCTGCACTCAAAATACCCGGACTTAAAAGTTCTTTTTCAATTATCCTAACCTTCTTTTTTATTTCTTTGTTTTTCTTCTGAACTTTGACATCCTTAATCCAGATTTGAATCAGGAACATTGCGAGCATAATAAAGCCGAAACCTGCATAAAAAGCAGCATTAAATCCAAAACTATCTTTAAGAAACCCGCCGACTAAGGGTCCTATTGTAAAACCAACAATTCTAAGTGTACTATATACTCCCATCGCTCCGCCGCGGGTTTCTTTTTTTGTAATTTCAGCCATTAAAGCCATCGAGGCCGGGATCGTAACTGCAACGGCGATACCCTGGAAAGTTCTTAATATAAGCAGATCAAAAAAATGCTGTGCGAAAATATAGGCTAATGTACTTATTCCGATTAATCCTAAACCGGTCTGAATGAGAATTTTTCTTTTACCGATTTTATCAGACAATGCTCCCATTACCGGCTGCAGCATAGCAGATACGAATCCATAAATAGAAATTAATATTCCTACAAGAACAGGGAGAGGAAAATGAAAATATTCTTTCGGCAGTTTCGCCACATATAAAGGGATTATAATAAATAAAATACTGTTGCCGATTGCATCAGCCATTCGGGCAACCGATAATGCCAATACAGCACGATTAATCCCCAGGTAATTCATTAATCTTTCTTCCAAACCGAACCTTCACATAAAGAATATTAAATTTGCTCCTAGACTGACTCTAATTTTCACACGCTTTTTAATCATCACACGAAATCTTCTTATTTAGATATTAATAAAAGAATTTTCTATCCAAAGCACCGTGATCGCATTTCTCTACCTTAGTGATTTTTAATACAAAAAATGCTTTTAAGACCTGCTTATAAATTTGATAGCTTTTAGAGCAGCATTATAACCGCACATACCGTGTACGCCTCCGCCTGGCGGTGTTGATGAGGAACAAATAAAGTATCCTTTAACTGGAATTGAATATGGATTGAGTTTAATAACGGGACGGGTTAAAAGCTGTCTCAGATCCTGCATCCCTCCATTAATATCACCTCCTATATAATTTGAATTATACATTTCAAAATCTGTTGCTGAGATTATATGCCTGCCAATTATTATATCTTTAAATCCCGGAGCGAATCTTTCTATTTGATTCTCAATTCTTTCAGTCATATCCAGATTAGATCCATTTGGAACATGACAATATGCCCATGCAGTATGCCTTCCTGCAGGGGCCCGGGTTTCATCAAAAAGACTCTGCTGAGTCAAAATTACAAAAGGCTTTTCGGGATGTAAACCGGCACTAATTTCATGCTCGGATTTAATTATCTCCTCAAAGTTTCCACCAATATGAACCGTACCTGCCTTTGTACATTCAGTTGAAGTAAAAGGAATAGGAGCGTTAAGAGCCCAATCGATTTTAAACACACCGGGACCATATCTAAATTTCTCTAACTGACTTTTATAATACCCCGGAAGCCGGCCTTTAAAAATATTTAATAATTGCTTTGGGGTAATATCGAATAAAACCGTTTTAGAAGGAGGAAGATCATTAAGGGAATAGACTGGATGACTTGCCTCAATCTCTCCTCCCAAAGATTTGAAATATGAGGACAATGCATTTGCGAGTTTCTGAGAACCCCCTTTTGGAAACGGCCAGCCGGATTTATGTCCTGAAATTAAAAGCACCAGCCCGATTGCAGAAGTAATAAATTCGTCAAGTGCTAGAATTGAATGAGCTGCTGCTCCGGCAAATAAACTTTTGGCGCTGTTCCCCGAAAAAAATTTTTTTATAAATAATTCAGCAGGTTGTATGCCGTAGAAACCGAACCTGCTCAATGCAATCGGATGCGAGGGAATTTTTACCGGGCTTAAAATATTTTCTAATATTAAATCCCAGTCTTTAATTAATGCTTCAACTCTATTTAAATAATTTTGTTTATCCTCTTCTAAAGATTCGGCAGTTTCAAGGATTGAATTTTTTAAGATTGCCGCATGTCCATTATCAAAAGGATGAGCCATTGAAATGGGAGGAAAAATCCATTTCAATCCGAAATTATCTAACGGGAGCTTATTAAAGAAAGGAGAAGCGATGCCCAAAGGATGAATTGCAGAACAAATATCATGAGTAAATCCGGGAAGTGTAATCTCAGAAGAGCAAAGACCGCCGCCGATTGTTTCTTTTGCTTCAAAAATTTTTACTGAAAATCCTGCTTCAGCAATTTTAATTCCGGCGGCCAACCCATTAGGCCCTGAACCAACAATAACAGCATCGTACCGGTACAAATTTCAATCCAATTCTTTATATTTTTCCCGGAGTTAGACGATTTCTTTTTAATTAAAAGATGTTATCTTTATTTTTATTAACAACAGCAATGATGACTGAAAAAATATGATCTGATCAGATATTTTTAGCTAGTGCTATAAGATCAAGCTTTTCATTTTTCAACTCGTCTGGCAAAGGCATCAGGTCTGATTTCATCAGGATTTCTACAGCATCTATTTCTTTATCTTTATCATTACCTGCCGCAGCTACAACTTTATTCTTCTTTACATAGAAAGCAATAAATTTTTTAGATAAAACATCTCCCCAATAAATAATATCATCCCAATTTTTAACATACCCCGCATACCTAATATCCAGACCAGCTTGGTGAGTCCAGAAAAAAGGAATACTTTCATACCCGGTATTTTTACCAGCCATTGAAAATCCTGCTATACGCCCTGCCTGGAGTGCAGTACGCCAGTGCTCTATTCTTACATCTTCGCCGGTCATCCAGAAAGGGAATACGGCAACATCACCGGCTGCAAAAATATCTTCAGCTGCCCGGAAACAATTATCTACTTTTATTCCTCCATCTGATGTTTTTACAAGCCCATCAATAAAATCAGTTGCAGGTTTAACACCTATACCAACAATTACAAAATCCGCTTTTATCTTTTCTCCGCTTTCCAAAACAACCCATTCGACCTTTTCATCCCCTTCAAAACTTTTCACGTTTCTTTTCAGCTTAAAAGCAACACCCCCAGTTTCATGCTGCTTTTTCAACAGCCCGCCAATTTCTTTCCCAAGGGTATGCATAAAAGGCACTTCCTCGGGTGAAATAACTGTAACTTTAATCCCTCTCTCATTTAAACTAAAAGCGGATTCCATTCCTATAAAACTTGAACCAATTATTACGGCTTCTTTAGAGCTTTTTAAAGTGTTGATTATATTATCTGCATCAGAGAAATTTCTTAAATAAAAAATGTTTTTTAAATCTGAACCGGGTAGTTTCAGTTCCTTTGGTACAGCTCCTGATGCAATTAATAACTTGTTAAAAGATAATTCTTCCCCTTTTTCAAATAAAATTTTCTTCTCTTTAATATTTATCCTTTTCACTTTCATATCGAATAAGAAGCCGATATTATATTTTGAATAAAAATCATCAGGCCGCAAAGGCATCCACTCTGCCTGAGCCGAACCTTGTAAATAATCTTTACTTAAGTTGGGGCGGTCGTAAGGAGTTCGATTTTCCTGAGTTATAATAGTAATCTTTCCTTTATATTCCGCTTCTCTCATAGCCTGTGCAGCAGCGTAACCGGCGGCACCTCCTCCTATTATTACATAATTCTCCTTATTATCTTTATCTTTTTCTGCCATCTGTGGAGTTTTGCCGGATGGAAACTCTTCAGGAATTTTTACCATTACTATGTTGTTTTCAACTATTATTTCAAATTTAGGTAAATCATCTGCAGCAGGAGGTTCTTTAAGCTTCCCTGTTTTTGCATTGAAACATGCATGATGCCATGGGCAGGTTATCATATCATTACTCAATACACCATCTGTCAACGGCGCACCATAATGAGTACAATGAGCACCCAATGCATAAAGTTCATTATCAATGTTAACAATTAAAACTTCCTTATCATCTCCCACCGGGACAGATTTCATTTCGCCTTTTTTGAAATCCTCTATTCTCCCGACTTTAACATTATTATAGCTCATTTATTAATCCTCTTATTTTTGTATAAATTATTAATAAAAGATTCGCTCCTTATTTGATAGATAAATTTATACATTAATTCGTTAACTCTTTTAATTCCAGTGCATTTTTTGCAGCATAACCCTTCTGATCATTATCAAAATAACAATAGATATCTTTTCCTTTTTTATTCCACTCTTTGATAAAGCCTGCCCAGCTTGAGAGTGCTTTTGTACTATAATTTCCCTGATATTTTCCATCGGGTCCATGCAGCCGGATATATATAAAATCAGCAGTTATTTCTTTCGAAGTATTTGTTCCATCCAATTCATAAATGCAAAATGCAGAGTTATTTTGCCTTAATAAGCTTAATGTGTCGTCATTCCACCATGTTTTATTTCTAAACTCAAAAGTATATATATGTTTTCCGGGAAGTTTTTTAAGAAATTTTTTAAATCTTTCTAAATTGAACTTCCATCCGGGAGGAAGCTGAAAAAGAACGGGTCCGAACTTTTTTTTTAGTTCCTTAGAATTATCAAAAAACCTTTTTATACTTTCAGCCGGGTCTTTCAGCTTTTTCATATGGGTTATATACCGGCTTGCTTTTACAGAAAAGACAAAATCTTTAGGTACAGATTCCCTCCATTTTTTGAATGTGGAGCTTTTGGGAAGATGGTAAAATGGATTATTTAATTCGACCGTTTTAAAACCTTTTCCAATATAAAATTGCAGCCAGTTTTTCTTTGATAAATCCTCAGGATAAAATTCATTTACCCAATGTTTATAATTCCAGCCGGATGTACCTATATATATTTTTCCTTTTTTCATTATATGTTCCCGGTTGAAATATAAAAAAAGTGCAGATATTAAAAAGTAATAGGGATCAAAACCAAATAACAATTATATCTCACGATTTTTGTTTGGAGCCGGGGCGTTATATTATATCAAAATAAATTTCTAAATTGCAGCTACGGATAGAGATAAATTTATCAAAAAGTAGAGCCTATTTATGAAATTAAATCTAGGGTGCGGCAAAGATATAAAAGAAGGATACATAAACCTCGATATTGTTGATTACGGAGGGAACCAGATTCATGATATCAATTCTTTCCCTTATCCCTTTGATGACAATTCATTCGATGAAATTTTCTGTTCGCATATTTTAGAGCATCTTGATAATTTCCATAATACGGTAACGGAATTATACCGGATAGCAAAACCAAACGGACTAATAATTGTTTATGCTCCGTTTTTCTTAAATACAAAATATTTCGGCGAACCGGATCATAAAATTCCGTTTTCCATCAGAACTTTTGATAACTATGAGTATATCGGGAACCGCGATTTAAAATTCTATGAAAAGTGGAAGCTTAATCACCGAACTAATTATGAGGGAAAAGCTCAATTCGAAATTCTTGAAAAAAAATTTATTACTTCCCATTTCGCCGCATTAAAATGGATGGATTTAATTGTAAACATTGAGCCGGTAATGTATGAAAGATTTTTTGCCGGAATATTCTCTCCGGAAGAAGTATATTTTAAATTGCGGGTAGTAAAGTAAAAACTATCTCCCCTGGAATATCTATCAACTGCATAATCCATATTATATATTCTTCATTTTTAACCCTTCAATAAGAATCAGCAGCCATCCGATTAAGAAGCTTATTCCCCCAAGTGGAGTTATCAATGCAAAAGTGAGAATTTGCGTTATTGAATAAAGATATAAAGTAAATGAAAACAATATAATTCCAAGTGTAAAAAACAGCGCACTTTTATAAAATTTTTCATTCCCGGCGAATGCAATAGATAATATTGCAGCTGAATGTATTAAATGATAAAGAATTCCTTTATTATAAATATTTATCATTTCCGCACTTAATTTTGGTTCTAAAACATGAGCTCCAAATGCACCTAATGCCACACCGAGAAAACCTGAAATTCCACCGATTATTATCCATGTTTTATTGTGTTTCATCTTTTATCTTATATCAAAAAGGTATATCATCGAAAGTTATTTACATTGAATAAGTAAACTAAAAATCATTAACTTTATTTTCTAATATTTAATAATGGAATGTATGAATAAATTTGAATTATTTTCAAATTATCAGCCCTCAGGAGATCAGCCTGATGCAATAAAACAATTAGTTGAAGGTGTAAAAAGGGGTGATAAATATCAAACGCTTCTTGGTGTAACAGGTAGCGGCAAGACTTTTACAATTTCTAATTTAATAAAAGAAATTAATAAACCGGTTCTTGTTATATCGCATAATAAGACTCTTGCTGCACAGCTTTATTCCGAATTTAAAGGTTTTTTCCCGAAGAATTCAGTTGAATTTTTTATAAGTTATTACGATTACTACCAGCCGGAAGCTTATGTAGTTGCAAGTGATTTATACATTGAAAAAGATTTTTCTATAAATGAAGAAATAGACAGACTTAGGTTAAAGGCAACTACTGCTTTGATTGAAGGAAGAACGGATGTTATGGTGATTGCAAGTGTCAGTTGTATATATGGAATCGGAGCACCGCAAGAATATGCAAACCAGATCATCTTTCTAAAAAAAGGAGATAAAATTTCCAGGAAGAAGCTCTTGAGAGATTTGATCGATATTCATTTTGTTAGGAATGATGTTGAGTTCAGCAGAGGTACTTTTAGAGCAAGGGGAGATGTTATAGAAATTATTCCCGCATATCAGTATGAAGAAGCAATAAGAATTGAGCTTTGGGATGATGAGATTGAAAGATTATCGATAATAGATTCAATAACCGGGGAAGTAATTAAAGAAGTTGATTCAACACCGGTATACCCGGCAAAATATTTTGTCTCCAACAGGGACCAGGTTCAAAGAGCAATTCACAATATTGAGATCGAACTCGATGAACGTTTGAAATTTTTCCGTTCACAGGAAAAATATCTTGAGGCACAGCGAATTGAGCAAAGGACAAAATTCGATATCGAAATGATGAAAGAAATCGGTTACTGTTCAGGGATAGAAAATTACTCGCGTCATATGGATGGGAGAGAACCGGGTAGCAGACCATATAACCTGATGGATTACTTTCCGAAAGATTTTCTCACAATAATAGATGAATCACATGTTACTATTCCTCAGATTAGGGGAATGTACAATGGTGACAGGGCAAGAAAGGAAACGCTTGTAGAGCATGGATTCAGGCTGCCGTCGGCCCTGGATAACCGTCCCATGAAATTTGAGGAATTCGAAAATATGATCGGCCAGGTAATTTTTGTGAGTGCAACACCTGCCGATTTTGAACTGCAGAGAAGCGGCGGAATAGTTGTTGAGCAGATTATCCGTCCAACCGGTTTACTCGATCCTGCAATTGAAGTCAGGCCGATTAAAGGCCAGATCGATGACCTGATTGGTGAAGTTAGAAAAAGAGTTGAGAAAAATGAAAGAACTCTGGTAACAACTTTAACAAAGAAAATGGCTGAAGATCTTTCCGATTATCTCGATAAGATCGGGATAAATGTCAGGTATATACATTCAGATATTGCAGCTCTTGAAAGGGTGGAAATTTTAAGAGATCTGCGTCTCGGGGAATTCGATGTATTAGTTGGTGTTAATCTTCTGAGAGAAGGATTAGATCTTCCGGAAGTTTCCCTTGTTGCTGTAATCGATGCAGACAAAGAAGGATTTTTAAGGAGTGAAAGGTCATTGATGCAGACAGCAGGCAGAACAGCAAGAAACGTTAACGGCAAAGTAATCATGTATGCAGATGTTATAACCGAATCTATGAGGAAGACAATTGAAGAAACAAACAGGCGGAGGAAAATTCAATTGGAGTATAATATTGAGCATAATATTTCTCCCCGTACTATTTATAAAAGTATGGAAGAAATTATGTCTTCAACTTCAATTGCCGATGTTAGGAAAAAAGAAGAGAAAGATACATTTTCCTTTTCCAAAGTTGCCGAACCAATTTTAAAATATATGAATTCAGATCAGAAAAGAGACTTAATTGAACAGTTAACAGAACAGATGTACCAGGCAGCCAAAGACCTGGAATTTGAGAAAGCTGCTGCTCTAAGGGATGAGGTAAATAAGTTAAAAAAGATGGTTAATTAAAATGCCGGTAAAAATGTTTGCCTTCAGATAATAGCATTAATAATCATTTAAAATAAAAAAAGCCAGTTGAAGCTGGCTTTAATCGAAAAAATTTATTTTTATTTCTTTGCATATTTTCTTTTGAACTTCTCAACTCTACCGGCAGTATCAACTAATTTTTGTTTCCCTGTGAAGAACGGATGAGATGCGCTTGATATTTCAAGCTTTACCAAAGGATAAGTATTTCCATCTTCCCACTTAATCGATTCGTCAGTTTTAATAGTAGAACGGGTTAAAAAAGTAAAATCTACAGATGCATCTTGAAAAACAACCGGCCTGTAATCAGGGTGAATACCTTTCTTCATTTTCTAAACCTAATATAATTTCAAAATTTTGTGGCTCATAATATAAAAAAGGATTGGTTTAATTACAATTCATGAATAAAATCCCCTATTAAAATCTTTATATAAAATCGCCTATTTCAACTTATTTTCCTTCATAAATTTCATAAGATTAGCTTTAAGCTTGTTTAATTCCATCCTTTCCATTTTAGTTAAAATTACCGGCCTGAAATTTAACCCGCTTTTATCTATAACAGAAAAATTGGAGAACCCGGGAGAAGAGACAGCCTCATAATTTTGAGTTGTATATGAAGATGCGGATTTATCTGATTGAAAATCTTTTGTATTCGAGTTTTCAGCTTCTGATTTTGTCCCATTAACTTTATCAGGATTGATCATTTTCTGCAATTCACTATCTACTTTTTTCTCTTCGGATAGCTGGGTTGTAGTAGTAATTCTATCTTTCCTTAACTTTGGCTTAATGTTAAAAGGATTTTCAATTTCATTTGAGCCGGGCCTAATAACAAATAAAATTAAAACGGCAATAACTGCTAATGCTGCAGATGGAATAAACTTCCTAGGGGCAAAAAATCTTAAAAACCAGGCTTCAGTTTCTTGTTTCCTTATTTCTCCGGAATTAATTTTTCTGAATAGATTTGCCTCAAAATTATCAGGAGCTTTAACATGCTGAAGTTCTCTGAGAATTTTTACAACTCCTTCAAATTCCTGCTCTTTTTCATCAATCATTTTTCCACCTTTTCATTCCTTATAAATATCCTTCAATAATTTCTGTAGTTGCGCCCGTCCTCGGTTAATCCGCGATTTAACAGTACCGACAGGCAGATTAGTTATTTCCGATATTTCTTCATAAGATAAATCTTGTATATCCCTTAAAATTACCACTTCTCTATAAGCTTTAGAGATTTTCTCCAATGCATCTTGAATTATTTTTTCTTTTATACCGCTGTCTGTAATTCTTTCCGGATTAAAACTTTCATCGGGTATTTCATATGTTTCATCTTTTTCATCACCATATGAATTAATTGAAAATATTTTTCGTCTTTTTCTTCTTTGGTATTCTGTTCTAGCAAGATTTCCGGCTATTGTATAGATCCAGGTAGAAAATTTAGCTATTGATGAATAAGAATCTTTATATCTATAAACCTTTATCATCGTTTCTTGAACAATATCAACACATGTTTCGTAATCCCCCAGGAAACGGAAAACATAATTTATGAGAGGATTCTTATATCTTTGAACCAAAATCTCATATGCTTTTATTGTGCCATTCCGCTGAAATTCCAGGATTAATTCTTCATCAGTTAATTCATTCAGATTTTTATCTGTCAACTTGGCCTTATACTTTCAATTGAATTGAATTGTTTCAATAATTAGACAATAAAATAATTAAAAAACATTTAATTTAGAATGATTTCCGGTTCTATCTTTTACATAATTAAAACCTGTCTATTATATAGAACATTCTAATCCAATATTTCGGCAAGCAATAATGTAATAATCGATTTATAATCGGTAGAAGTGGTTTTAATCAATAATTCAGCTTTTAATAAAGCCTCGGAAGTACGAAAAAGATCCCTATCCGAATAGATATTTCTGGCTTTTAAATAATCTCTATAATAGTATGGATGTGTTCCCACTATTCCCGCTGCAGCATTTTCAGGGAGTTTCTTTTCACGAAGCTCATTTATCCTTGAAAGACCTGTAAAATACCTTGTGAGCATATAAATAATAAACGTCGGCTCTTTTCCCTGCTCTAGTAATTTATATGCAGTCTTTACAGCAAGTGCTTTGTCTTTTTTACCGACAGCATTTTGAAGGTCAAATATCGTAAATTCTTTCAATTCTGTTGAAAGGGAGGTAATATCATTTATTAAGATTTCTTTTCGCTCTCCTATGAAAGTAAATATTTTTTCAAGCTGGGATTCGAGCGAGTTTCTATCTTCACCAACAATATCAACTATAAGTCCTGCATTTTCCTTGCTTAAATATTTACCGCTTTCTTCGCAATAATTAATAATCCAGACCAAGAGGCTTTCACCTTTCAATTCCTTAGCAGCATATATATAATTATTTTCAATAAGAGCCGGAAAAGGTTCGCTTTTGAATCCGGTAATTATGCCGTTATGAAGCAATACCATAACTGTAAAGCCGGGCGGGGATTTTAAATAAGATGATAAAATCTTTTTATCCTTCACCTTTTCAAATTCTTTGAAAATAATGAATTTTTTTTCAGATCCGAAGGGGAATGCATATGCAAAATCCAAAACTTCAGGTAGAGTTTTATTTTCACCGTAAAAGGTTTCTTTATCAAAATCGGAGGTAATAAAAGGCTGAACCGCTTTTTCAACGGCTTTTAAACCGATATTAAGAGAATAGCTGTCTTCTCCAAAGAAATAATATACAGGAAGTAAATTATTTTTATTAATTTTTTTGGAAATCTCCAGAACGGAGGGAATACCAAGTTTATTCTTCGCCATTTTTTCCTTTTAATTTTTCATATTTAACTGCTTTAAAAAGGAAGAAAGACAACCCACCCCATACAATTCCCGTAACTATAATCATCGTTAAAATTGAAAAAATATCCATATATCAAAGTCAAAATTAAAAAATCAAAAGTCAAACTAAAACTAAAAGCATAAGCTTAAAAGCAGATTAATTTACTGCTGAAAATCTTTAATTCATTTAAAATACCCGCGGCATTTCCCTTTTGATTTTATTTAGATATCTGTCTTACCATTAATTTATTTAATGAGATTAAAGTGCCAAGAACAATTCCCCATTGAAAAATAATAGTTCCGGCATTTAAAATATGGAATGGATTCCACCATTCGGGATCCCAGGAGACAGACGAAATCAGCCACCACGAAATCAGAACTACGACCTGGAGAGGTATTAGAATTCCAATAACGAAGTTATACCATTTTCCGATTTTTACATCACTGCCGTAGCCATTTATGATTTCAGTTCTAAATTTATTAACACCGAATTTAATAATTGCAAAAGAAATGAATGCACCGCTTAAAATCAGGCCCACTCCCCAAACCCAATCCTGGTTAGTAAAAAAATTGAGATTTACGGCAGAAGGAATTCCTAAAAGGAACCCGGTAATTGCAACAATAAAAACTCCCCTTCTTCTTTTAAACCCGAAATCGATTAATGTCCTTGTAGCCAGTTCAACCATAGAAATTAATGAAGTGAGTGCTGCAAAGAAGAGAGCAATAAAAAAAATGGAAGCGAAAAAAATATTTACAACTTCAGCTCTTGATATTTTTGCAAAGAGAAGAGGAAGATAAATAAATGTTAATCCTGTATTTGCAGGCCCGGATTGCGATACCTGGTTTATTGCATCATTTGAACTTAAAGCAAATACAGTTGAAAAAATAATTATACCCGCTATTAATGAGACTGAATTATTTCCAAAACCAATTAATGCAGCATTCAAAGAAATGTCCTCCTTCTGCCGCATATAAATAGCGTAAGTTAAAATTAATCCCCAGCCTGCACCGGTATCCCATGCATTTTGTGTTAACGCGTTAAGCCAAATTCTGTAATCCAAAATTTTATTTAGATCAGGAGTAAAAAAATATTTTAATCCTTCGAAAGAATTTGGCAATGTTACCGCTCTGATAAATAAAATCAATAAAATAATTAACAAAGCGGGAACAAGAAATTTCGTTACCTTTTCAATTCCTTTTGTAATCCCTTTATAAACAATAAAAGAGACAATCAGCATAGAAATAAAATGATAGATAAGAGGCTGGTAACCGGAAGAAAAATTATTCCAAAAATTGATGTGATTGGATATATTAAAAATTTCACCGGTAATTGAAGAGACAAAGTATTTTAAGCACCAGCCGGTTACGACAGAATAATAAAACATAATTGCAGTTGAAACAAAGACTATGAAAGCACCCATCCATGCAAAGTTTTTCCCGGCGGTTTTGGAAATAGCTCCTATAGGTCCCAAGCGGGTTGATTTACCTATAGCAAATTCTGCAATAATTAAAGGCACCGACCAGATAAGTAGAAAGATAACCCAGGGAATAAGAAAAGAGCCTCCTCCATTTTGAGCTACAACCCGGGAAAATCTCCAGATATTCCCCGTCCCGACTGCAATTCCGATTGTAGCAATAATTAAGGTCCAGCGTGAAGAGAAAAACTCTTCTTGTTTCATACTATAAGTAATGACTCCGGCAAATAATAGGATTATTTTTCAGCTGATGATATTTATATTCAAGAACCTGTACTGGTATTTCTTAGCAACTTTTTTTCAATTACAACTTCTTTCATAACAACATCTTTTATGGGACGATCATACGGCTTTGTAGTTTCAACTTTACTTATTTTATTGATTACATCCATACCGCCGACAACTTTACCAAATATTGTATGATGCCCATTTAACCAGGGGGTTGGAACTGTTGTAATAAAAAACTGGCTTCCGTTTGTATTAGGCCCTGCATTTGCCATTGCCAAATAACCGGGTTTATCAAATGTTAAAGTAGAATCGATTTCATCATTGAATTTGCCTCCCCATAAACTTTCGCCACCGCGGCCGGTTCCTGTAGGGTCACCCCCTTGGATCATAAAATTATCAATTACCCTGTGGAATATTACTCCGTTATAATACCCCTTTTTTGCCAACCCCACAAAATTCTCAACTGTCTTGGGAGCTTTATCGGCAAAAAGCTCTATTTCAATATTCCCCATATTTGTTTTGATTACAGCAACCAAAGTTGAATCATGAATTGTATTATCCGTCATTGTATTACTTTCTTTTTTATTTGTATCGTCAGCACCAGAATACCTGCAGCCCATTAAAAGCAGGAAGAAAATGGATAAAAAAAAGTACCGTCTCATTATAACTCCTATGGTTGAATAGTATTTGATAATAATAAGATAATTATTAGAATTCCTAAAGCTATCCTATAGTATATAAAAAGAAAGGTAGTATTTTTTCTCAAATATTTAAGGAGGAAATCAATAGCAAGATAACCGCAGATTCCGGATACTATTGTTGAAATAATTAGGTTTAAAACCATTGATGAATTAAGAAATGCGATGGATTCATATAATTCCAGCAAACCGCTTGCTAAAACTGCAGGTATGCTTAATAAAAAAGAAAATCTTGCCGCAGCTTCCCTGTTTAATCCTATAAATAAACCGCCGGTAATAGTAGTCCCGGAACGGGAAGATCCGGGTATCAATGCAAAGCACTGTGCTATGCCGATGATAATTGCATCTTTAATGGTGAGATCCTTAACTTCTTTTTTAAATTTAGCAACCATTTCAGCTAAAGCTAAAATTATAGCTAAACCGATCAGGCTTCCGGCAATTACATATAAATTTTTAGTGAGTGTACCTTCAATCATATGCTTGAATGAGAGTCCGATAATAACCACAGGGACTGTACCAATAATAATCAGCCAGCCGAGTTTTGAATCCTGGCTCTGTTCTGAAAAGCTTCTTCTTGAAGAGATATTATCTTTGAGAAATGAATTAATTATTCTAATTATATCTTTCCAAAAATAAACTAATACTGCAGCTAATGTACCTAATTGTATAACAGCTATAAAAGCTGTCCAATGTTCCGGGTGTTCGGATGAAATAATATTCATCAGCTTACCTGCAACTGTTAAATGCCCGGTGCTGCTAATCGGTAGAAATTCAGTAATGCCCTGAATAATACCAAGAATAATCGCTTCAAAAATGTTCAAGGTTCCTCCCTAAAATCTATAAGTTAGTCCTAAATGAATCCCGGCGGAAAACAAATTAAAATTTATATTTTCACCTGTAGCCCTGTTAACTAAATAGATATTGCCGTTTTTAGGTTTACCATTCAGTTCATATTTAAGATCGCCGCCTACATTTACATAAACTTTATCACTAAGGATTGTATTGCCATCTATTCTTAAAATTAATCCTACACCAGCCGATTTATATTTTGTCGAATAGTCGATGCCAATAGTTTTTTCATCGGCAGTAACAAACGGAATCCCGATTCCTCCTCCGAATTTAAATTCATATCCCTCTCCTTGAATAATATAGTAGTTTAGAATGGCAGGCATAAGAATATAATATGAAAGGTTGTAAGTGTTAAAGTCCTGGCTGTAATTAAAAGAATTTATTAAATATGATAATTCCAGACCAACCTGGTAATTTTCTTTAAGAAACCGATCGGCTTCCAAAGAAAAAATTATTGCAGAATTAAATGTGCTTAGCTGACCGTTTGCATAAGTCTGGTTCAAATAATCAGTTAAAGAGGGGGAGCTGATAAAATCAATTCCCATACTTGCTCTAACTTCGGTTTGGGAGAATGAAAGACCCGGTATCATTAAAAGAAATATGAATAAAAAAAGGAAATACTTCATATTATAATGTTTAATAAAGAGTTTGGAATTATTATATAACTATTATTAATAATTAACACTTCTTTTTACTATATCCCTTTTTAAAATTGTTTAACTTAAACATTAGATCTTAAATGGGCAGTCTACATAAATGTGGATTATAATTCTTCAACTCTGGTTTCAACAACCTTTACCAGGCTTTCATGATGCCTATTCAAGATAATAAAAGAAAGAAAACCTACAATGATAAACAAAACATATGAAATTATATGTGTCAGAAAAGCATAAGATAAACTTATAACTTCTCCGAATCCAAAAAGCATTAATGCTGATTTTGCCAGAGCATGGTATGAACCTGTTGCACCGGGAGTCGGGATTACAACTCCAATTCCGCTGATACTCATTAAAACCCAGGCCATGGCAAAGTTAACAGGCCTGATATTTTCCATATATAGAGTATAAAAACCTAAATAAGAGCATAATGCATAAAGCAGCATTATTATAACACTTAAACCAAATGTCAATAAATAATTTTTTGTACCCTGCAGACTCTTAAAACCCTGTGTAAGCATTTCAAAAATATGTGCAGCTTTGCCGGCAGCTTTTTTAGATACTTTATTTAACAAATTAACTATAATTCCGTAAAAATGTTCTTTGAATCTTACGGTTAAGTAAATGAACAAAATAAAAAGAACTATTCCAATCATTGAAAGGTACAGTGCAGATTTCAGCCAGGGGAAACTCACGTACAAATCTTCCTGCCAGATATAAACGGAAATTAAAACTGAAAGGCCAAGAAAAATTATATCAATAACTCTTTCCACTATTACAGCCCCGAACATCGAAGATTTTGAAAGACCTTCCCATTTCCCGATCAAAACCGCCCTTGTTATTTCACCTAACCGGGGAACTACACAATTTACAGCATAACCAACCATTAATGAACCAAACAAATTTTTTATAGATGTATTGCTTTTAACTGAATGTAAAATAATCTTCCACCGGATTGCACGCACAAAATGAGATAAAAGAAATGAAATTGATAAAATTATTATCCAGAATATTGAGGCATGGGAGACAATTTTCAGAATTTCGCCGAAATCTACATCATGAAATGCGACATATAACAAAACTACTGCTAAAACAATGGAGAGCACAAAGTTGAGCACCCCCTTTAAATGAAATCTTTTCTGATTACTGTCTGAGGTCAATAACTTTACTTCCTTCCGGAGGTGTAAATGAAAATTGAGAATCCGCTAAATTTAGATTTAGCTTATAGTCGGATAATTCAAAAATAATTTGAGAATCATTTTTTTCTTTTATTTCGAGCTTTACAATAAGATCGTTATTGTTTATCCAGAGTTTGGCTTGAGCAAAATTCAAGTCGGAGTTTTCATTAGGTGTTATAATTAAAACACTTTTATCATTCTCCTTTGTTTGCTCCACCCTTGATTTCGATGGGAAATCAAAAATAATTTTATTGAATGAAAACATCGAAGCATCGGATTCATCATAATCGGTAATGATTACTTTATTTTGCTTTTTATTATAATTCCAGTTTGACGAGCCGTTAGAAACTATCAGAGAATTTGGGGTTTCAATTTTAATATTGTTCTCTTTTTTATAAAGGAATTTTCCCGATAACTTGCTGCTGTTTTTGGAATATTGGATAAAATTTGCTGAAAAGGATGAGATAGAATTGTATTTATCCTGCACCTTTTTTAGGAGGCTGTCTTCATTTTGTGCAGAAGCAGATGTGAAGAAAAATAATACGGGTAAAATTTCTAAAAATATTTTTTTCATTCGTTAAATCAATTCTAAATTAACGGAAATAATATTCGCCTTTTTACAAATCCTTTATAAATTTTGTTTCAAATTTAAGAATAAATATTACTATAAAAAATTTGAATTCCTTCTAAATAATGGCAGAAATAAATAATATAAAATAAAGGATTTGTTGTTGTCTGCTGAATTTTTAGTGAAAAAATAAGAGTATTATAAATTAAACAGTTATTCTTTCTTTAAATCATCAAAAGCTTCAGTCACACTATTGCAGACAGGTAACACACGGTTTAATTGAGTTATTTTTATAAGGGAGTATACTTTTTCGGAAGGTGCGGCAATTCGCATGCTTCCCCCTGTTGTATGCAGAATCCGGTTTGCAACAAGTATTGCACTTAAGCCGCTGCTGTCGCAGGTTTCAACTTCACTTAAATCCAAAATAAGTTTTTTATTTTCTTCAACCTTTAGAAGCAGAGTAAATTCACCTTTAACAAGTCCTGAAATGCTAGTATCAAGTCTTTTTTCATTCAATTTAAATATTGTTATATTATCAATTTTTTTTATTTCAAAATTCATTATTAACCTTGAAAAATTTTAAGACAATCCAGGAAATTCTTGTAAGAAATCTCAGCTTCCGTTTCTCTATCTTTTATTTGAAAATTATAATATAAATCGGAGTTTTGTTTTGAAAAGCCAACTCTAATAGGGACTTCAACTACAGAGGAAATATAGCTGTAGAACAAATTATCCTTCCTATTTAAATCCAAAACAACCTGGAACATCATGCCATTTAACTTTGAAATTATTTTAGTAGAAGGAAGCTTAAGTATATTTGCATCTGCCAAGGTATGTTCTATAACCCGGTTCCTGAATCTTAAAGGCATTAAGCTTACTCTAAAATCATATGTTAAGGCCGTAGCATGTTTTTTATTATCCTCTAAAAAATAAAGCACCTGGATAGAGTGGGCAAAATCTGCATCATCCTGCGGCATTAAGACCAAAAACTTAAAAGCTCTTTTAAAAAACTCGGTAAATGTCTGGTCTTTATTCTGTTTATCCTTTAATTTCCAGTCTACAACTGTGTGTGCTATTTTTTCTTTAATTAAATCTAGCATAATTTACCCAATTTCATTTAGTAATTTAATAAATTCTTTTTCATTAATCGTTTTGATACCCAACTTTTCTGCTTTACTTAGTTTTGAACCCGGATTTTCTCCGATCAGCACAAAATCAGTATTTTTGCTGACACTGGATGTTACTTTCCCTCCTAAATTAATTATTTTTTCACCGGCTTCTTCGCGGGAAAAACCGGAAAGAGTACCTGTTAATACAAAATTCTTACCGGAAAATAAAGTATTTTCTTTTATTTTTCTTATACCGGTAAACTGCAAACCCTGTTTTTTTAAACGTTCGATTATATGAAGATTATTTTTATTTGAAAAGAATTTTTTTACACTTCCGCTGATACTTGGGCCAATCTCATGAATTGATGATATTTCTTCTTCGGAAGCATTGATTATATTATCTATACTGGAAAGACTGTCAGCTAGTTTTTTTGCGGCACCGGCGCCAACATATCTGATCCCGAGAGCAAATAAAACTTTTGCAAACGGCTGTTTTTTACTCTTTTCAATCGAATCTAATAAATTATCTACACTCTTTACACCTAATCGTTCAATATTTATCAACTCTTCTCTCTTTGCTTTTAAGTCGTAGATATCGGCATAAGTTTTTAAAAAACCCTTTTCGACAAAAAGATTAATTAATGCTTCCCCCAATCCTTCAATATCCATTGCTCCGCGGGCAGCAAAATGTTCAATTCTTCCCTTAATCTGTGCAGGGCATTCGGAATTTTCACAATAATAGGCAACTTCATCTTCAGGTTTAAATAAAGAAGTTCCGCAAACCGGGCAGTTTTCAGGTGGTTTTACCGGTTTACTGCTTTTATTCCTCTCCCCTAACAGAACAGAAACCACTTTTGGAATGACATCTCCCCCTTTTTCAATAACAACTTTGTCTCCTTCCCGTATATCTTTCCTTCTAATTTCATCAAAATTATGAAGAGTAGCCCTGCTAATTGTGGAACCTGAAAGGAAAACCGGCTGAAGTTCTGCAACAGGCGTTAATGTTCCTATTCTGCCAACCTGCCATAAGATCTTATTTAATTCTTGTAAATGCCTGGCGGGCTTTAAATTTATAAGCAACTGCCCAACGCGGTGATTTGGCAATATTTCCTAAAATTCTTTGCTGTTCAAGAGAATTAACTTTTATTACTGCTCCGTCAATTTCATAAGCAAGTGATTCTCTTTTTTCTTCAAGTTTACGGCAGGTATCCAATACCTGATCAATATTAATGCATAGTTTTACTTCCTGGTTAACTCTAAACCCGAGCTTTTTTAATAAGCTGAGATTTTCATGCTGGGAAATGAGATTATCTTCCGGGGAAATTAAAGTATAGATAAAAATGTTAAGAGGACGTTTGGCAACAATTTTCGGATCCTGCATTTTCAAAGTACCTGCCGCTGAGTTTCTTGGATTTGCAAATAACTTTTCTCCTTTTTCTTCCCTCTCCTTATTTAATTTTAAAAAATCTTCAACGTTTATAAAAATTTCGCCGCGTACTTCAATATCATTTAAAAGAATAAGGAATGGCGCTTAACTTTTTTAATTTAAGCGGGACTGCTTTTATAGTTTTTACATTTGTAGTAACTTCTTCACCGGTAAAGCCATCACCTCGTGTCGCTGCGGTAATTAAATAACCGTTAACATACTTAAGACTGATTGAAGCGCCATCAATTTTTAACTCCACAACATATTCAATTTTTTCATCTTTCGGTAAAGCTTCCCTAACGCGCCTGTCAAAATCAAAAAGATCTTCTTCATTATAAGTATTAGCTAAGCTCAGCATAGGAATTTTATGTATTACGGGATTAAAAACTTTAGTGAGATCCTTCCCGACCCGCTGGGTTGGAGAATCAGGAGTTATAAGATGCGGATTTTCTTTTTCAAGTCTTTCGAGTTCTTTAACAAGCTTATCATATTCTTCATCGCTAATTGAAGGTTCAGCCAAAACATAATATTTATGATCATGTCCCCTGATGACTTCCCGAAGATTTTCAATTTTTTCTTCAATATTCATAACTCAACTTTATAATACTGGCGGATTAGTTAAATATTTTAACCCCCCTTTATCTATAGAAATATATTTTACCTCTCCTCTTTTTCCTTCAAAGTTCAGAGATTTATTATTTAAATTCAGCTCAATCCCGCCGGAATTACCAAAAGTTATTTTAAAATTATTCTCGGCAGCAATATTTTTTTGAGAATGAGGAAATAATATAAAGTCATCAACTTTTTTATTATCAATAATAATCTTAATCCATGATGTATCTTTAGAAATAATTGTTAAATTCAAGCTATCTGAAAGGACTGATTTATTAGCTAATGAATCCGGTTTTTCATTATCAATATACCTTTGCTGGTTTTCTTTAATAACTTCTTCAATAGGTTTTTCGGGAACCACGATTTCATGAGATTGACGAAGAAAGAAAAAATAAATTACAGCAAAAACAGCAATTATTCCGACAAAAATAGTGCTCAATACGACCCTTTTTTTATTCCCCTGTAAATCGGAGGGATTCATCACTGGAGATTTAACAGCATTATAAAGCTGAGAAGATGAATCATGTAAATTGTCAGGTATTTTTTTATCTTCTTTTGCTAACTCAATCGGTCTTCTTGCTTCCTGTTTGGCAGATTCTTCTTCATATGGAATCCCTTTTTTGGAGGCTTCAAATTTTTTAATAATTATATTTTCATCTAAATTTACAGCTTTGGCATATTGTTTCGTAAAAGCTTTTACATACAATTCGGGCAAATAAGAAAAATCCCCGCTTTCCATTGCTTCAAGGAATTTCATATCAATGCGTGTAACTGTAGAAAGCTGCTGCAGACTCAAATTCGATTTGATTCTCGCTTGCTTTAATTCTTCCGCTAATTTTTCAAACATTATATAATTCTAATTTTTTTGAAATTTACTCAAGTGATTTATTAAATTGATCAGGATCATTATATTATATACTCTTTTTGATTACTTAATCTTCAAAATTTCATTATTTAATTTATCCTGTTCTGATTAATTTAGCTGCAAATGCACCATCCATATGATGAATATGCGGTAAAGTTTGTATACATCCATTTTCATCTACAAGTTCATCTGAAAAACTTTCCGCTGCATTAACCAGCTTAAAATTTTCATGTTTATCCAGGAACTTTTTAATTATTTCAAAATTTTCTTCAGGTTCAATTGAACATGTACTATATACTAATATACCATTTATTTTTAATAAAGTTGAAGCCTTTTCCAAATAGTTATACTGCAGATCATTCATCGATTTTATATCAAGGAGATCTTTTTTCCATTTAATATCGGGCTTTTTCGATATTGTACCGGATCCCGAACAGGGCACATCAGCCAGAACCCTATCGAAAGCTCCGGATGCAAATTCCATAGCGTCGGCAGTGATTGTTCTTATTGATTTGAATCCTAACCGGTCAATATTTTTTTTGACTAATTTAAGCCTGCTTTCATATTTGTCGACTGCCACAATTTCTCCTCTGTCATTCATCAAACTTGCAATATAAACTGATTTACCTCCGGGAGCAGAGAATAAGTCAAGAACCCGCATTCCTGCTTCAGGCGATAATAACCTGCAGGCAAGTCCGGCACTTTCATCCTGAATATTAAAATATCCTTTCTGATAATATTCCCAAGCAGTAATATTTGTAAGGTTAAGCAATTTAAAAAATTCAGGTAAATATCTTCCCGGTATATATTTTAGATTAACCGTTTCTAATAATGCTTTAAATTCATCAGGATTCACTTTTATTGTATTAATCTTTAAAGTTAAATATGGTTTTTCATTATTTGCCAGAAGTAATTTTTCTGTATCATCTCTTCCAAAACGTGCTAAATATCTTTTTACCATCCAGGAAGGGTGAGAATAGTAAGCACTTAAATACCCGGGAAGGTCTTCATTAGGATCAGGATACCTAATACCGTTTTTATTTCTAATAATATTTCTAAGAATAGCATTGGTTAAATCGGCAGGTTTCTGCCCCTGAAGCTTTTTAACAAATTCCACGGCCTCATTAACCGCTGCATGATCGGGAACTCTGTCTAAAAATAAAATTTGATAAAGAGCGACTCTCAGCCCGTTTTTTAAATTTGGAATAGCTTTTGAAAATTGTCCTTTATAAAAACCGTTTAATACCCAGTCAAGCCTGCCCATCCATCTTATAACACCGTGGACAATTTCAAAAAGTAAAGCTTTGTCGGCACCGATGAGCTCGGAATCCCGCATCTCATTGTCCAATAATTTATCCAAATAAGCATCGGTTCTCTCTACTCTATTTAGAATTTTAACTGCGAGTCCTCTCACACCATCATATAATTCAGAGACAGTATGTTCTTCAAGTTTATTATCTTCCTGCTGCTCCATAAATCAGTTACTATACCCCCGTTCTTTTCGTATATGTTTAGTCAGTTCAAAAATTTTTTTGAATAAATTTTCTTCAGAAATATTCATTTCTTCGTTTCTTCTTATTAACACTTTTTTAGCAGTATCAATGCTTTTCCCCACATCATAAGTGTCTATTGAATCATACCCGCCCCACGAAAAAGAAGGTATATACTTTTCAGGAAAACCCACGCCAAATATATTACATGAGAAACCAACAGTTGTTCCGCTGTTAAACATAGTGTTAATTGCGGTTTTGGAATGATCTCCCATTATAAGCCCGAGAAACTGCATTTTTGTATCAATCTCTTCTCCGTTTATATAAGCTTTAATATTTCCATAATTATTTTTTAAATCGGAACAATTAGTGTCGGCTCCAATATTTACCCAGCTTCCAATATATGCATGCCCGATAAATCCTGAATGCTGCTTATTGGAAAGAGGAAGAAATATAGAATTCTCTATTTCGCCGCCTACTTTACATGTATGGCCGATTGTAACATTTTCATAAATAGTTGCACAGCTTTTAATCTTCGAATTTTCTCCGATATATACCGGACCTAATATAACCGCATTTGGATAGATATTTACATTTTTATCTATATAAACAGGACCATTTGAGGCATCAAGAACAGCTCCGGGTTTTACATGTGTTCCTTCATCTATATAAATATTGTCTTTTTCTATGAAATGAGCACCATCAAAAATTTTCCCGTGCAAACTGTTTCCGGCATTATTTTTCTTTACTAAAAAATTATAATCACTTATCAATTCTTTTTTATTATTATAGATTAAATCCCAAATGTAATTAATAACCTGAATTTCAATTGTTTCTACAGGCAGATTATCGAAATCGGAAATATTTAACAAATCTTTTAATTTACTTTTAGTTGTTTCAAGGTTCTTTCCTGAAATTCTTGCTGCAATTAATACATCTCCGGACTTATAGACTTTGTCTTCTCCTTTTAAAGGAATAATTTCAGCTAAATTAATAGGGGCTAGGATTCTTCCGTTTATTAAAAGGCACTGGTCATCATTTATCCGGTTTATATCAATTCCAGGATTTTTACTTTTAAGGAAATCTTCAAGGTATAACCTGCAGTGAAGAGCATATTTTGCACCGGCATAAGCATCAATAATTTTATGACGAAGAGTCCTCATCCCGCAAAAAAGATCATATGCAGGACGGTAGAAGATTAACGGTTCAAGCTGCAAGGAGTAAGAATCTTCAAAAATGCAGAGCTGCATGTAATTCCTAATTAATAATTAAAAAGATAATTTAATATTTTTTAGGGTAAGAATCTTGTTGGATTTTATTTCAAATACAGATTCTTAAATTGCAGCCCGAAAAATTTATTTCAGTTTATTGAAGTTTTTATCTTTGTAAGATTAATTAAATACAGTTCAAACTCCCCCTAAAAATTTATTGAATGAAGATTTACCTGCCATAATTGTTACTATTATAGCAAGTACAGCTGAAGAAATAATAATAGTAGTAAAACCTATTATAACAATTTCAATAGCGATATCAATTTCCGCTAAAGCCATAGCGGAAAAGAACAGGAGAATTATAAACTTTGTAAAACGTGAAATTAGGGAATAAAATAATACGTTTTCTTTAGCCAATGCGTTAAAAACAGAGTTCGAAACCCTGCCTGCAATAATCCAGCCTATGCTGAAAATTATTGCTGCAACAATTAACTTAGGAATAAAAAGAACTCCTCTCTGGATCAAATTTGAGAGGATAGTTAATTTCATTGCATCAAGAGCAGAATTAATAAAGATGAGAAAAACAATGAAGAAAAATATATTACCGATAAAACCGAAAAGGGCATATCTAATATCTGCTTTTGACAGTGCTCGTCGCCACTGCATACGAATAAACAGCCTTTCGAATTTAAGAGCCGTCATAAGCTGAATGATTATTCTTTTTACAAGCCATCCGACAAGCCATCCTATTCCCAGTAACAAAACACCGGCTAATAAATTAGGCAGGTAATCAATTATTTGTTTTCCAAAATTAAAAAACGGACCTTGAATTGCATTATCCATTTTCCACTCCAATTTCTTTTGTTGGTTTTAATAAAAGTTTCCAGAAAGATTGGCGTTCTTCAAACTCCTTCAGCCAGATTACGGGGCAAGCCGCCTGTTCTGTTATTTCGACAGCCAGCGAACGGCCGAATAATAGTTCGAGAAAATCGCCGGTGCGTCCCCCCATTAAAATAATATCGGCTTTCTTCGATTGTTCCACAATCCCGGTCAGAATATCCGTGTTATGTAAAATAAGAACTTCTGCCGGAATATTATTTTCAGATATTAATTCCTTTATCTTATGTTCTCTTTTTTCCTTCTCCAGGCGCGATGTATCGGGTTCATAAACCAATAGTAATTTGATTTTGCAATCAAAATAATCAACAAAAGCAGGCGCAATTTCTGTTGCTAAAATTGCATGAATATCTGCCCGGAATGGGATTAAAATTGTTTTTATTTCATCCTTATTAAAACTCCCGTGAAGAACCGCAATCTCACCGGCAAATCGTTGCATAACACTATCAATTATCGATGAAAAAAATCTTTCAACAAAAGCTGGATTTTTTTCTCTACCGACAATTATAAAATTACATTCTTCTTCTTCTGCGGTATGTACTATTCCTTCAGATATTCTGTGTGAAACAGTAACAACCGACCTTACCTTTATTTCAGGTTCTTCAAACATATTTTCGGCAACTTCAAATAATCTTTTAGCATTCTTTATATCACCTGTACCTACAGCCAGGGGATCGTTTTCCCTGACTTCATTTACATGAAGAAATATGATTTCAGCTTTGTTTTTTATTGCGAGTGCTTTTGCAATATGTGTTAAACTGGCTACAGATTTATAATTAGCCAGGGGAACTAAAATTTTATATTCCTTCCTTTCCAGTCTTTCAAGCGATTTCACTTTTTTAACATGCCTGATTTCACGTTTGGAAGCATATGTTTTATAAATGAACAAGCCTATTGAAACCCATACCCCGGTAACTATCCAGGCAGTCGGACTGTAATTGAACATATAAATTGCAAGAAAAAGAAGTAACAGAATTCCTATTATAGATAAGTAGGGAAATAGGGGAGTGAAAAAGCCGCGATCAAGATCAGGCCGTTTCTTTCTTAACCTTATTAAAGTGATATTCACCTGCAGGAATAAAAGTAAAAACATTATGTCTGCTGCACTTGCAACATCTTCAATCGGCAGAGAGACTGCCATTATTACTACTATAAAAAGAGAAAACAAAATCGAAAGATGGGGAGTAAAATTTTTTTTGTGTACTTTGCTGAAAAAAGTTGGGAAGTTTCTATCCCGTCCCATGGCAAAAGCAACCCGGGAAGATGAAAAAATTGTTGCATTCAGTGCAGACATTGTAGAAATTATGCCGCCAATCAAAAGCATTATACCTCCCCCGCTAAAGAAAGTTTTAGCGACTTCAACCAGAGCAGTTTCTTTATTGGAAGCCAAATATTCCCAGGGAGTCATCCCTTCCGGTTTTACTGAACCTAGTGCAGTAAAAGCAACTAAAATATAAATTGGAACAACTATTACTAAAGAGAGAAAAACTGCTTTAGGAATATTTTTCTTAGGATTTTTGATTTCTTCCGAACATTGTGAAATTACCTCAAAGCCTTGAAAAGCAATAAATGTTAACCCCATTGCCTTAAAAACTCCGCTCCAGCCGTTCGGGAAAAATGGAGTAAAAGCTTCCTGCCAATCGGGCCGATGATAAATTAAATTTATTCCGAAACCAATAAAAATTAATAGGATAACTATTTTTGCAATAGTAATTATGTTGCCGATTTTTCCTGTTTCGGAAGCTCCTCTGAAATTTATATATGCAAATACAATTGCAGTTAATCCTGCGAGAACTTTTTGAGGCGATAGGAATCCCCAATGCGGCAAAACAATATTAAGTTCATGTAGTACAAGGTCAAAGTAAGCACTGAAACCTAATGCATAAAGGCTGCATGCAACTGCGTGTGCAAACCAGCTCATCCATCCGGAAATAAAACCATTCCACTTAGGCAGCCCTTCTTTCACCCAGAGATAACCGCCGCCGGCATCATGGAAACAGGAGCCAAGTTCTGCATAAGAGAATGCTGTTAAAAGCGCAACTAACCCGTTTAATGAAAATGTAATTATGAGTCCCGGACCGGCAACACCTGCAGCTATACCGGTCAGAACAAAAATCCCTGCACCAATCATAGCACCAACGCCAATTAAAGTTGCATCCATAAGGTGCATTTCGCGGCTTAAATGAATCTCCGTTTCAAATTTCTTCATTATTAGCCCTCTGATAATGGAATGATTTAATAATTAGCAGGTTTTTTTTTCTTTAATATAGTTAAGATTTAATCCAATATAAATTAATATCTTAAAAAAATAAAGTTAACTTAATCCTCTTCGTTTCAGGAGAGGTTCAATATTTGGTTCTGAACCTCTAAATCTTTTGTAAAGAGTCATCGGGTCTTCGGTCCATCCTTTTTCCAATATATTTTTCCGGAACGATACGGCTGTTTTTTTATCAAATAAACCATTCTCCTTAAAAGCTTCAAACGCATCTGCATCAAGAATTTCTGCATAGATATAACTATAATAACCGGCATCATATCCATTATTAAATATATGATTGAAGTAGGTGCTTCTATACCTTGGAACAATTTCATGAATCATCCCGATTTTTTCCATAGAATTTTTTTCAAATTCATTTATATCAATGTCATCTGCGTCTTCAAGCGAATGATAATCCATATCAAGAAAAGATGCTGCAAGATATTCTATTGTGGCAAAACCCTGGTTAAAATTAGAAGATTTCCTTATCTTCTCTATTAATTCGTCCGGGATCGGAACACCGGTTTCATAATGAAATGCAAATGATTTAAGAACTTCAGGCTGAACTGCCCAATTCTCCATAATTTGAGAAGGGAGTTCCACAAAATCTCTGGGAACAGAAGTTCCCGACAGAGATTCATATTCGCATTTGGAAAGCAATCCGTGTAATGCATGCCCGAATTCGTGGAAGAGAGTTTCTACTTCATCATAGTTCAAAAGAGAAGGTTTGGTGCCGGAAGATTTCGAAAAATTTCCGACATTACAAATTACAGGGGTTTCATTAAATTTACCGCACTGTTTTCTAAAATCATCCATCCATGCCCCCACACGTTTGCTTGCTCTTGGGAAATAGTCAGTATATAAGATTCCAATATGGGAACCATCCGAGTCTTTCACTTCGAATGCCTGAGCATCTTGATGATACAAGGGAATATTTTTAATTTCATTAAAACTTATCCCGTATAATTT
Organism: uncultured Bacteroidota bacterium; assembly: GCA_963782475.1. Lineage (GTDB taxonomy): Bacteria > Bacteroidota > Ignavibacteria > Ignavibacteriales > Ignavibacteriaceae > CAVQBP01. The sequence goes on along the minus strand of CAWAJW010000013.1, from coordinate 139,614 downwards.
TGAAGCCACGGAAAATGCACCTTCTCTCACTTTTTCCAATTGGAAATACGGCCTGAGATCTTCTTCATTAAGTTCGTATTTTTCCTTTCTGAGTTTTTCTGCATAATACCACCAATCCCATGGTTCAAGTTTAAAGTTATACTCCTCTTTATAAATCATTGCCTGAAGATTTAACGCCTCCTTTTTTGCAATTGGAAGCGCTGCTTCCCACAACCGGCGGAGAAGATTCATAACATTCTCAGGAGTTTTAGCCATAGTTTTTTCAAGGATATAATCGGCGTGAGTGTTATAACCCAGGAGTTTTGCTCTTTCTATTCTCAAAGAAATTATTTTTTTAATAATAATTTTATTATCGTTTTCATTATTATTGTCGGCACGCTTTATATAAGCCTTAAAGAGTTTTTCTCTTAAATGTCTTTTGGTCGAGTATTGAAGAAACGGAATTAAACTCGGTTTATGCAGTGTAAAAATCCATTTCCCATTATGACCGGATTCCTTAGCCTCATCCTCAGCATTTTGAATTAAGGATTCAGGCAAACCGGTTAAATCTTCTTTATTTTCGATAATCATTTTAAAAGAATTTGTTTCTTTCAAAATATTATCACTAAACTTCAAAGTTAAGACGGAAAGTTCTTCATTTATTTTTCGTAATTTTTCTTTTCCTTCTTCATTTAAATTTGCACCATTCCGGATAAAATCTTTATAAGTCTCATTAAGTAATTTCGATTGCTCAACAGTGAGATTCAACTTTTCCTTTTCATCGTATACAGACTTTACTTTTTTAAAAAGCTTTTCGTTAAGAAGGATGTCATCGGAATTTTTAGATAAAAGCGGAGCGGCCTCCTCTGAAATCCGCTGCATCAGGTCGTTAGTATTTGAAGATAACAAATTAAAGAATACATAGCCGACTTTAGATATAAGTCTTCCGCTGAATTCCAAAGCTTCAATAGTATTTTCAAAAGTAGGTTTTGAACTATTATTAATTATATCGTCAATTTCCTGTTTGTTTTTTTCTACACCTAACTTAAAAGCCGGCAGGTAATGCTCTTCTTTTATAATTTTAAACGGAGCTATATTAAAGGCTGTATTATATTCCTTTAAAAAAGGATTCTCTTCCGCATTAAGATTTTTAATTCCCGGATTTATAGTCATCGATTTTATTCCAAATAGAAAAAATTTGTTTTTTTTATTAGCCAGTTCAAATTAAATTAAAAAAAATTAATTGTTTTTAAAATAAGAATTTTTTTAACTTTCACTAGTTTTTTAAAAAGATTCTAATGTTCGAAATTTTTCTCAAAAAAGTTGAAAGGCTTAGGCTGCCGAAAAATCAATTTGCTATTTTTGGCAGTGGTCCTCTTTCTATAAGAAATCTAAGAGAAGCAAATGATATTGATTTAATTGTTAAAGAACCATTATGGAATGAGTTATCAAAGAAATATTCTGTAATGGATAAAAGATTAATAAAAATCGGGGAAACAGAAATCTATAAGGATTGGAAACCTTGGTTTGATGATGTTAATCTTTTAATTGATACTGCAGATATTTTTAACGGCTACCGTTTTGTAAAACTGGAATACCTTCTGCGATGGAAAAAAGAAATGGACAGGGAAAAGGATAAAATCGATATTAAAATTATTAATGACTTTATTTCATAATCCTATTTATCTGGCAAAATAGAGTTGATTTTATATACTTATATCAAAGTACCTTTATCTACTGTAACTTTCAGCAAAATCAGGAAAATTTAAGAGGTGAAAATTTTAGTTTGAAATAATTTGGATTTTAATTATTTTTGAAGTTCAAAAATGAAAATTAAAGAATTACATACCGTTGCACATTGGCACCATCATAATGGGAAATTTTTTGCCGGTTTGTAATTAATTATGAATTTATCATAAATAATAGATATCCGGCAGACGCCGGATTTTTAGTTTTAAAGATATTTACAGATTAATAAAGGGCTATAAGAATGGATGGAAATTTGAGGCTGGCTGTTCAAAAAAAAGGACGCTTAACGGATAAATCACTTGAGCTTCTGAAATTATGCGGGCTGGAAATTGAGAATTATTCTGAGAGACTTGTTGTATCTATCCGGAATTTCCCGCTGGATATTCTTTTTCTGCGTGATGATGATATCCCCGAATATGTCCAAGACGGAGTTGCAGATATCGGCATAGTCGGCGAAAATGTAATTTTTGAAAAACAGGCTAAAATACAAATCCAGGAAAAATTAGGTTTTGGAAAATGCAGTCTGATCCTTGCTCATCCAAATGACAAAGAGCTAAATGATATAAAAGATTTAAATGGAAAAACAATAGCTACCTCTTATCCGAAAATTCTTAGAAATTTCCTTGAGAAAAATTTGCTGGATGCTACGCTGATAGAATTAAGCGGTTCGGTTGAAATTGCCCCATCTTTGGGAGTTGCCGATTTAATATGCGATATTGTTTCCACCGGTAATACTTTAATGATGAATAAATTAAAAAAATCATTTAAAGTATTTGATTCTGAAGCTGTATTAATTTCACCCGGTAAAGATTTTGATGATCCAAATAAAAAAGTAATATTAAAAGATATTTTAAAGAGGATACGCTCCGTATTAACAGCCCGCTCTTCAAGGTATTTAATGATGAATATCCCAAAAGGTTCTTTAGAAAAAGTAGTTAAATTGATCCCAGCCCTTAAGAGCCCGACTGTTCTGCACCTGGCAGATGAAAGTCTGCTTGCGGTTCATGCAGTTATACCGTCAAAAACTTATTGGGACATTATTGATGATTTAAAAGCTGCTGGCGCGTCCGGTATTCTTTTATTGCCAATTGAAAATTTGATCCAGTAATAAAAAATGTCTGTTATGAAAAAATATAGACTAAATGAATTGTCGTCTTCAGAGTATAGGAAGCTAACAGCCAGACCTGCTATTAATCTCGATAAAATATTTGAAGTGGTTAAACCAATTTTAAATGACATAAAAGAGAATGGCGCTAAAGCTGCTAAAAATTATGCAAAAAATTTTGACGGTTTTGACGGTGGTGATTTATTAGTAAAAAGGGAAGAATTTGAGGAAGCAGAAAAAAAATTAGACAAAAGAATAAAAGCTTCTTTGCAAAATGCCGCAAAGAATATTGAAAAGTTCCATTTAAATCAAATGCCGAAAGCTTATGAAATTGAAACTGTAAGCGGAGTAAAATGCAGCAGGGAATTCAAAGCTATTGAAAATGTAGGCTTATATATTCCCGGCGGAAGCGCTATTCTTCCTTCAACTATGCTGATGCTCGGAATCCCTGCAAAAATTGCAGGTTGTAAAAGAGTTGTCGCCGTATCCCCGGTTAAAGGGGAAAAAGTGAACTATCCTTTGTTATATGCAGCCAAACTGTGCGGAATAAATGAATTTTACAAAATTGGCGGAGCACAGGCAATCGGTTTATTAGCATATGGAGGAGATACAATCTGGAAAGTTCATAAAATTTTCGGACCTGGTAATCAGTTTGTAACTGCTGCTAAAATGCTGGTGAGCATAGATTCAGATGGTTGTGCAATAGATATGATTGCAGGTCCCAGTGAACTATTAATTATTGCAGATACAAATGCCGACTCTTCCTTTGCTGCTGCAGATCTTTTATCTCAAGCTGAACATGGCGCAGACTCGCAGGTAATCTTAGTATCAAATTCCGAAGATAAAATAGATGAAATAAATAGGGAACTTGCAATTCAATTAAAAACTTTACCTAGAAAAGATATAGCAGAAAAGTCTATTGCTAATTCTTTTTCTCTATTAGTAGATAATATTGATGATGCAATTAGTTTCAGCAATAGTTATGCACCGGAACATTTGATTTTGAATATTAAAAACGGGAAAGAAATTAAGAATAAAATTCAAAATGCCGGGTCTGTTTTTATCGGCAACTATTCGCCTGAAAGTGCAGGAGATTATGCCTCCGGTACGAATCATTCTCTCCCGACTTCCGGGTCGGCAAAAAGTTACGGCGGCATTACGGTAGAATCTTTTATGAAATCAATTACTTTCCAGGAATTATCGAAAGTAGGATTAACAAATATTTCTAATACAATTGAGATATTAGCTGAAACCGAAGGTTTATTTGCACATAAAAATGCTGTTTCTATAAGATTAAGATAAATAGCTCACGGATGAAAATGGACATAAAATCATTATTTAGAAAAAATATAATCCAATTAAAGCCTTATACTTCTGCCAGGGATATTTACGACAGTACCGAAGGAATTCTGCTAGATGCAAATGAAAACAGCTTTGGATCCACTTTCATTGAATTTAATGGATTAAGACTAAACCGCTACCCGGATCCGCATCAGAAAGATATCAGAAAAGTTACAAGTGATTATTACTCAATCCCTTTTGAAAATATATTTTTCGGAGTAGGCTCTGACGAAGTTATAGATTTGCTGGTAAGGGTTTTCTGCAACCCGGAGAAGGATAATGTAATTATCCCTGAGCCTACTTACGGAATGTATAAAGTTGCCTGCGATATTAATAACGTTGAAACAAAAGAAGTTCTTTTAAATGATGATTTTCAAATTGATCTTGAAGCAGTTAAAAAGAATGTTAACGATCTTACTAAAATGATATTTTTGTGTTCACCGAATAATCCGACCGGAAATGTACTGGACAAAAAAGATATCATAAACTTATGCAGGGAATTAAATATAATTGTTGTCGTTGATGAAGCTTATATTGATTTCTCAAGTAAAGATACTGTAATTAATGAAATAAAAATGCAAAAAAATCTGATCGTATTGAGAACATTTTCAAAAGCCTGGGGCTTAGCCGGAATAAGATCCGGGTTTTGTGCAGCAGATGAAGAAATAATAAATATTTTATTTAAAGTTAAAGCCCCGTATAATATTAATGCTTTATCACGATATGCTCTTATTAAAGCAGTTGCTAACTCAGCAAAAAAAGATGAATATGTAAGATCAATTTTAAAAGAAAAAGAACGACTTAAAAATCAGCTTGAAACTTTATTAATTGTTAAAAAAGTTTATAATTCTGATGCAAACTTTCTGCTCGTAAAATTTGAGAATTCAAGGCTGGTTCAAAATAAGTTAATGGATAAAGGAATAATTGTTAGAGACAGAAGCACACAGCCGAAGCTGGAAAATTGTCTGCGGATTTCCATTGGAAACGAAGAAGAAAATGATGCTTTGTGGGAGGAATTAAGAAAAATCAATAAGTAAATAATTCATTTAACAGAACACGGATCTTTATGATTACTATGATTCGTTATGATCATTTTAATAATATAAAATCATAATAATCTGCGTTCAATTACAGCCTTAATAACGGAACAACAGAATGAATCAAATAAACATAGACAAGAAATTTTTTAACCTTAATTCAGATATTTCAAAAGGTCTTATTTCCGGCCTGAAAAAATTGCTGCAAAACGGGTTTATTATTCAGGTTGATGATCTAAATTTGAACGAAAAAAAAGAATTGAATAAAATTTTAGAGTTAGAAGATATTGTTATAAATCAGAACGCCGGTAAACCGGTTAAGAAATTCGAAAAATCTTTTTCACTTTTGACGAAAGATGATTCAAAATCTAATTCAATAATTGTTAAAGAAGAGGGGGAGATAAACACATTTGAAAAAGGTGTTAACCAAGTATTAAACGGCTTGAGGGCTGCAAAACAAAAAAGAAAAACCAGGGAAACGGATATTGAAATCGACGTGAATCTTGATGGAACCGGCAGAAGTATAATTAATACTGGAATCGGATTTTTTGATCATATGCTCGAACAGATAGCAAAACATGCAAATTTGGATTTAAAGATTAATGTAACCGGTGATCTCCATGTAGACGAACATCATACGGTTGAAGATGTGGGGATAACTTTAGGTAATACTTTAAATGAAGCTCTTGGAAATAAAAAAGGTATAAAGCGCTACGGGTATTTCTTACCGATGGATGATTCAATCGCAAAATGTGCATTGGATCTTGGAGGCAGGGCTTATTTAAATTTTAAATGCAAATTTGAAAGGGAAAAAGTAGGCGAATTCCCTACAGAATTAACTGAAGAATTTTTTAGAGGACTGTCGTCAGGCTTAAGGGCAAATATTTTTATGAGAGCGAAAGGAAAAAATGATCATCATAAAATTGAAGCAATGTTTAAAGCTTTCGCCAAATCATTAAATGAAGCATGCCGGATGGATGAAAGGAATAATAATATGCTCCCATCGACTAAAGGTGTATTATGATTGCGTTAATTGATTACGGAGCCGGCAACGTTGCCTCTGTTGCCAATGCATTAAATGAACTTGGACATGATTTCAAAATAACAAATAAAGAAACTGAAATTTGTACTGCGGATAAAGTAATTTTTCCCGGTGTGGGTGAAGCATCATTTGCAATTAAACAACTTCATAAGCTAAATCTATATTCTTTTCTTAGAATTATTAAAAGACCGATCCTTGGGGTATGTCTTGGACTGCAATTAATGGCAGATTTCTCAACCGAAGGAAATATTAATTGTTTAGGAATTTTCCCGGGAAATGTTTTAAAGTTCGATCAGGAAAAAGTGAAAGTTCCCCACATGGGATGGAATGATATTCATTTTAAAAAAGAGAGCAAATTATTTTCGGGAATTAAAGAAGGTGAAAGATTTTATTATGCAAATTCATATTACCTGCCTGTAGGTGAATTTACCACATCTTATTCGACTAACAGTATTAACTTTACCGCTTCAATGGAAAAAGGTAATTATTATGGAGTGCAGTTTCACCCTGAAAAATCGAGTGATGCAGGATTAAAAGTATTAAAAAATTTTATTGAATTATGCTGATTATTCCATCTATTGATATATTTAAAAATAAGGTCGTCCGCTTAGAAAAAGGAAATTTTAATAATATTACTTATTATTCAAATTCACCATATAAACAGGCTGAACTATACGAATCACTGGGCTTTAAATTAATTCACATAGTGGATCTGGAAGGATCAAAAACCGGGAAGTTTACAGCAACCGCTTCAATTAAAGAGATTAAAGAGAATACCGGTTTGAAAATTGAGTTCGGCGGAGGAATAAGAAATTCAAAAAATGTAGATGAATTATTATCTTCTGGGATTGATTATGTTGTAATCGGCTCATTATCAATTAAAAATAAAGATGAATTTGAAAATATTGTTAAAAATAATTCCTCTGAAAAGATTATTGTTGCTGCCGATGTTAATGATGAAATGATTAAAGTTTCGGGATGGACAGAAGAAACCGAAATATCAATTCATTCTCATATTGATTTTTGCAAAAGGCTTGGAATCAATAAATTTTTAGTTACTGATATTTCAAGGGATGGAATGCTGTCCGGTACAAACAAATTACTTTACAAAAAAATATTGGCTGAACAACCGAAAATAAATTTAATTGCCTCAGGCGGGATTAAAGACCTGGAAGATATTAAGAGTCTGGAAGAAATTAACCCATATGGTGTAATAGTCGGGAAAGCTATTTACGAAAATAAAATTGACTTAAAGGAGCTTGCAGAATTTGCTTTGTAAAAGAATAATTCCCTGTCTTGATGTAAAAGAAGGAAGGGTTGTAAAAGGAACAAATTTTATAAACCTGGTTGATGCAGGATCACCCGTCGAACTTGCCGAACGATATTCAAAAGAAGGAGCTGATGAATTAGTATTCCTGGATATAACGGCATCTCATGAGAAAAGGAAGATCCTTATTCATCTTGTGGAAGAAGTAGCAAAAGCAATCAGAATCCCTTTTACTGTTGGCGGCGGTATTTCCGAAATAAAAGATATTGAAGCATTACTGAAAGCCGGTGCGGATAAAGTTTCACTAAACTCTGCAATTGTGAAAGATCATTCTTTGATAACAGAAGCCTCAAAACAATTTGGCTCGCAGGCAACTGTTGCTGCCATCGATGTTAAATTTATCGGTGATAAATATAAAGTGTTTATTAAAGGGGGCAGGGAAGAAACCGAATTATCTGGTTTGGATTGGTGCAAAGAAGCTACCGAAAGAGGGGCAGGTGAAATACTGCTGACTTCGATGGACCGCGACGGAACCAAAGAGGGTTATGATCTGAAGTTTTTAAAAGAATTAACTGATAATGTTACGGTACCGGTAATAGCGTCAGGCGGTGCCGGCAAAAAAGAAGATTTTCTCGATGCGTTTAAAGAAGCCGATGCGGATGCGTGTCTTGCTGCAAGCCTGTTTCACTTTGGCATTTTACCGATTAAAGAATTAAAGAATTATTTGAAAGAAAATAATATAGTTGTAAGAATATAAGTCAATGTGCCGGTTGCTTCAAAGATAACCGTCGTATGCATTAACCAAATAATATACTTATTATGAATTTAGATATAGAAAAGCTTAACTTTGAAAAACTTAACGGTCTGCTTCCTGCGGTAATATTAGATAACAATAATAACCAGGTTTTAATGCTTGGTTTTATGAACAGGGAATCTTTGAATAAAACCCTGGAAACAAAAAATGTTACTTTTTACAGCAGGACAAGAAAATCGCTATGGACTAAAGGCGAAACATCAGGTAATTATCTTAAATTAATTAATATATTAGTTGATTGTGATAATGATACCCTGCTTGTTTATGCCGAACCCGAAGGCCCGACATGCCATACCGGTAATTATTCATGTTTTAATCTTAATAATATTAAATCGTTAGACTTCCTAAATGAACTTTTTAATTTAATTAAAGATCGAAAAAAAGAGCTTCCCGAGAATTCATATACAACAAAGTTATTTAAAGAAGGAGAGAACAGGATTATACAGAAAGTCGGTGAGGAGGCTGTGGAAACTGTTATCGCAGCAAAAAATAAGGATAAGAATGAATTAATAAATGAAACTTCTGATTTAATTTATCATCTGTTTGTAATGCTTGCCGATCAGGAAATTGAATTCTCCGAAATAGTTGATAATCTTAAAAAAAGAAGGGGAAGCAGGTAAATGGATGCTGGAAGATGTTGAATGAAATATGGATAAGAATATGAAATGTTTGGAAAGCTGCTTAAACAGATAATATATTATTGTCTACTATCAATTATGATGCAATTTTATAGGGAATAAAATATAGGCTATAATGAAATACTCCTGCTACTTTTTTTTAATAATTATAATTCTCACCGCAAATAGTCAAGCACAAGAAAGAAAAATTCAATTAGAGTTTTTACCCGCCGGTTTAAATTTTGTACCGCTTAAAGCAAATATGCAGGAAGCTAAAATTGGGGTTTTATTCTTTCCGGACAACAAAAATTTAAAGGTAGATATTGGAAATAATACAGACCTGATTAAACTTGACTTTTTACACGATAATATTTCTCTTGCTTCCGGAATTGAATTTATGGGTTATGCACTTTCAACCAATTATAAAGAATATCGATTACAGATTGATGCACTTGATGGCTTTTTCGGCGGAAATGTAACTTTTAAAAAAGAATTCACAAAAAGTGAACTTGATATCAGGCTGCGGATTATTCATAACAGTGCTCATCTGGTCGACGGACATTATGATTTTACCAGGAAATTCTGGATTAATAATGACAGTTCAATTTATTATACAAGAAATTTTTACGAATTAACATTGGTCCATCAATTAAATACAAATTTTGGATATTTTAAATATTACGGCGGTGGTTCTTATTCATTCTTTGTGAGACCTTCAACTTTAAAAAGAATAAATTCTTTAGCCGGATTTGAACTTGCTTTTAGAAATTTATTCGGAAAAGTCTTTGATAAGGATGAAAACATTTTTCTTGCAGAGCACTTTAGTCTTGCAGGATTTCAAACATATACCGGGAGTCAGCAGGCTATGCTTGGAATTAAATTCGGGGATTGGGAAGGGAAAGGTATAACCTTATATTTGTCTTACTACTCCGGTTTGAATTTTTTTGATGCGTATTACGGAGCAAAAATTTCAAAATTTGGAACCGGATTCTATGTCGATTTTCCGTAAAAGATATCAAATATCATCATCTAAAAATCAAATAATTACCCCCAATCAGGAGATTTTCACATTATTCTGTTTTATTACTTAAGCATAAAAAAAAAATTATTGTGACCTTTAATATTATATTATGCTTCATTACTTGAATTTTTTTCAAACAATTTTATCTTAATCAAAAATATTTTGAAAAAGGAATCAAAATGCATGATCTATTAAATCAAACATATTTCGGCAATACGGTACTAACATTCATTACTGCTTTATTAATATTTATAATCGGGATAGTGGTTATAAATATCTTCAAAAAAATAATCTTGAGCAGGCTAAAAAAATGGGCTGAAAGAACAGAGACCAGTTTAGATGATTTTCTTATAAGAGGGATGGAAAAAGCTGTAATCCCGCTTTTATATTTCGGAGCATTTTATCTTGCTGTAAGAACATTGGCTCTTCCTTCCAAAGCTGAAATGCTTCTAAATACTATCTCTGTAATTTTAATTACTTTTTTAGCGCTCCGGGTTTTATCTTCATTTATAAGATATTCCCTGGGTATTTATGTAAGAAAAAAGGGAGCAGGCGAAGCCAGGCAAAAAGAGCTAAAAGGAATCACAACAATCCTTACTCTTATTGTCTGGGCCTTAGGCCTGGTTTTTCTGCTTGATAATTTAGGCTTCAAAGTAGCCTCAGTCATTGCGGGACTTGGTGTCGGCGGTATTGCAATTGCATTAGCCGCACAAGCTGTTCTGGGCGATCTGTTTGCATATTTTGTAATATTTTTTGATCGCCCTTTTGAGATTGGAGACTTTATAATTTGCGGTGATAAAATGGGCGCTGTGGAATATATAGGCTTAAAAACTACCAGGTTAAGGAGCCTTGGAGGAGAACAGCTGGTTTTTTCAAATAAAGACCTTACCGATTCAAGAATTCATAATTATAAAAGAATGGAGAGAAGGAGAATTGTTTTTAAGCTTGGAGTTGTTTATCAGACAAAAGCAGAACAGTTAAAAGATATTGCCGCACTTGTTAGAAAAATAATCGAGGAACAGAAAGATACAACTTTTGACCGCGGGCATTTTGCTTCCTACGGAGATTTCAGTTTAAATTTTGAATTCGTCTATTACGTATTAAGCCCCGATTATAATAAATATATGGATACTCAACAGGCAATAAATTTAAGAATATATGAAGAGTTTGAAAAGCGAGGTTTGGAATTTGCTTTCCCGACACAAACCCTGTTTTTAAATAAGGAGAATTGGAATGGAAGCGAAAGTGCAAATTCCCGACTTACTGAACAGTAAGTAGTATTACTCATTTATCCTTTTGCTAAAATCTAAATAGATTGAATCATAATCAGGTAAAGCCCCTTTAATTTTTATAATTTCGGCTGCAAATTCCGAGGCTAATTTATTTATTTTCCTGATATCCCAGTTTCTAAGATAACCTATGCACAATATTGCAGCATAGGCATCACCGGCTCCCACAGTATCTTTAATTTCATTTTGATTCACAGCTGCTCGATAATAGCAGGAATCATTTTCTTTATATATAACTGCTCCTTTCTCACCCATTGTTATAGATAAAAGATCGATATTAAATTCTTTTATTATAACTCTTGCAATTTTTTCCTGATGCAGTAAAGCGCCGCCGTTTTTTATAAAAAGATCTTTTATTAAACTTAATTCATCTAAATTAATTTTTAGAACATTCGCAGCATTAAGCGATTTTTCAATTATATCTCTTGAGTAGAAATTCTGCCTGATATTTAAATCGCAAAAGTATTTTATTTTGTTATTAAATAATGATTGAATTGTACGTTGCGATTTTTCATTTCTTTGAGCTAGAGTTCCGAAATAAATACAATCTGTTTTTTCATTTATTAATTTTTTAATCTCTTTATTAGATTCGATTAAGTCGTAAGCAGTAGAGTTCTTAATTTTCCAAACGGGAATTTTTTCTTTGCTTAATTCCGGTTCAGCTTCTCCCGTAGGATATTCTTTATCGATCTGAATATAGTTTGATGATATTTTGTTTGATTTGAAAAATTCTAAAATAGATTTTCCTAAACGGTCATCTCCAATTCGGCTGATAAAATTTCCCTGACCGGTTAATTTGATTATATGATAGATGAAATTGAACGGTGCGCCTCCTAATTTTTCATCACTACCAAAAATATCGAATAAGATTTCACCGATAGAAGTTATTTGTTTCATTTATTTTACTGCATTGCTGCCCTAATTTAAGATTAACAATAAAAAACAACAACCTTAAAATTGGAAATGAAGGGGAGCGAAAAGTTATGTGAATAAAAATATCAAATATTGATAGGATTAAATTTAAATATTGACGCGGAAATAAGCTTTTATTTTTGTGCTAACGGTTGCAGGTTAAGTGTTTTACCTACAGCTTCTTTTAGTTCTTCCTCTTCAAAGGGTTTCAGTAAACATTCATAGTGTAAAAATTCCTTAATCTGTTTCAAAGTATTTTCATCGGAAAAGGCAGTAATAAAGATCGATGGTATACCAAACCTTTCTTTAATTATTTTTGCAGCTTCAATCCCGTTCATATTGCCTTTGAGCTTTACATCCATTAGAATCAGGTTGGGTGAAGTTGCTTCAGCTAATGCAACAGCCTTTTCTCCGCTCGAAGCAATATTGCAAACCTTATAGCCAAGCATCACCAGCCTGTCTTGAATTTCGAGAGCAACAATTGCTTCATCTTCAACTATTAAAACTTTTGTTTCGGCCATAATATTAACCTTCAATATTTAATTTGCAAATGTAATTTTAAATTGTGCTCCGCCATCTCTTGAGATCTCAATCTTTCCGTTTAATTGATTTACCAATGAACTTACCAATTTTAATCCCAGTGATTCGGTATTTTGAATATCAAATTTTTCCGGCATTCCGATTCCATTATCGCTTACAATTAAGGCAATCTGGCTGTTACTGTCTTTGGTTACATTCACATCTATTCTAAATTCATCTTTCGTTATTTGTTCCACCCAGTTTTGCGGGAATGCATATTTATAAGCATTAGTAATCAGTTCATTTACAATTAAACCGCATGAAATGGCTGTATCCAGGCTCAGTTTTAGATTGTCAATATTAATATATGTTTTTACTGCCATATCATTTTTCTTAAATGATTTGTTCAGATGTTCTATTAATCCTTTTACATAATCATGAAAATTTATTCCTGCAAAATCTCGTGATTGATATAATTTTTCATGAATTAAAGCCATAGATTTTACCCTGTTTTGACTATCGTTAAAAAGGCTTAATGTCTTTTCATCTTTTATTGATTTTGATTGAAGATAAAGAAGGCTTGAAATGATCTGGAGATTATTTTTAACCCTGTGATGAATTTCTTTCAGTAAAATTTCTTTTTCCTCCAGCGATGCCTGAACTTTTTGTTCCGCTTTCTTTCTTTCAGCAACTTCCAGGCTCAATTCTCTTATTGTTTTATCCAGATCCTTAGTACGTTCGGCTACTTTTTTTCCAAGAATTTTCTTTTGCCTTTTGATAGCCCTTGTTCTTAAATGAAAATAAAGAACAATAATAAGAAGCAAGCCGATTGCGGCAATAAATTTAAACCACATCGTTTGAAAAAACGCCGGTACTATCGTAATATGTAATTCTGCTTCCTTAGATTTTTTTATTCCTTCATTGTTTTTTGCTCTAACAAGGAATGTATATTCTCCCGGCGGAAGGTTTGTATAAGTTGCCGAATTTCTGTTCCCCACATCATTCCAGTTGAAATCAAATCCCGAAAGCTTATAGGAGAATTCATTACTTTTAACATTATAAAAGTCAAGCAACGCAAATTCTATTGAGATCACATCATCATCATGCGGGATATTAATATTTTTCGCGCTTGCTATCGATTCATGCAGAATACCATTATCAGAAATTGGAACAGATTGGTTGTAAATCTTTAAATCGGTGAATACAACAAGAGCTGTTATTATTTCATTTTTAATTTCTTCGGGATTAAAGTATAATAAACCATCGCTGCTGCCGAAAAATAGGTTGCCGTTCTTCGATTTAAAACAGTCATTTATTCCAAACTCATTTCCTTTCAGACCATTTCTTTTTGTATAGTTCCTAAATATCTGCGACTTAATATCAAACTTAGATAATCCTTTATTAGTGCTTATCCATAAATTTTTATTTTTATCCTCAATAATACCATTTATTGCGTTACTAGGAAGACCATTGTCTTTAGTATATAGATTAAATTTTCCTGTATTTCTGTCATAACGATTCAAACCTTCCGCAGTTCCAAACCACATGATGCCATCTGAAGACTCATAAATGGAATAAACCCGCTGACCGTTTTTTCCCGATGAACCATCCAAAAAGTTTTTAAAAGTATTATCTCTTGGATTAAATTCGCTGACACCGCCGCCATCTGTTCCCAGCCAAAGTGACCCATGTGAGTCTTCATAAATGACCCATATAATATTATTTCTTAAACTGTTTGAATCATCCGGATTTGACATATACCGGCGAAATTTACCTGTGCTTCTGTCAAATTTATTTAATCCATCGTAAGTTCCAAACCATAAAGTTCCATTCTTGTCTTCATAAATTGAAGGAACACCGCCGCTGCTCAAAGATTCATTATCATTTTTAACGATCTGATATGATTTAAATTCCCCTGTATTTGGATTTAGCCTGTTAATACCACCACCATCAGTTCCTATCCAAATAATACCATCATGATCTTCTAAAACGGATTTTACATAACTATCTGTTAGGCTATTAGAATTTTTAGGGTTAGCTTGATAATGAATTACTTTTGTACCGAATTTCGCTGAAGGCATATTCCCATTAATAATTTTATCCAGTCCATTTATAGTTCCTACCCAGATATTCTCCTTTTTATCGATAAATACAGAATTAACCCTGTTGTTGCTAAGTCCATTTTCAGGATGGAGATTATCTGTTTGATAATAATTAAACTTATTATCCGGCTGATAATATTTACTGATTCCGCCTAAAGTTCCGATCCATATAATCCCTGTTTTATCCTGGTATATAGAAAGTATTTCATTATTAATCAGGCTTTTAGGATTTAAATCATTGTGAAATATTCTAACAAATTTGCCTTCTTCGTTGTTAAACTCATTGAGACCATTCTTAGTACCAACCCAAATATTATTTAATTTATCCTGGAAGATGGTTGTTATATAACTATTAGATATGGTAGAAGCATCGGCCGGATCTGTTTTATAATGGATAAAGGTCCCTGTCTTATTATCATACTTATCGAGTCCCGCACCGTTAGTTCCAATCAACAAATTATTTTCATTATCAATAAGCAAAGTTGAAACTAGGTTGCTGCCAATTGATTTAGGATTATCTTTATCATGCCAGAATTGCTTAAGAATCTTGCCATCTTTTTGTATATAAGTTAGCCCGTTCCATGTACCAATCCATAGGTTTCCTTTATAATCCTCCACAATTTTTGTAATATTAATGTAGTCATCTCTTTTCTGAGTTTTATCTAAAAAGAATTGAGTAAAATAATTTGTTCGGGGATCGAAGAAATTGACTCCATAAGCTGTTCCAAACCATAATATACCTGATTTATCTTCATATATTGAGTAAATATAGTCATTGCTAATACTATGAGGATTCTTTGGATAATATGAGTAACGGGAAAATTTTTCTTTCTTCCAATCATATTTATTTAAGCCATCGCTGGTACCCACCCAGATAAAACCTTTGTTGTCTTCATAAATGCTTCTTATAGAGTGACTGGAAATACTGCCGGGGTTAGCTATTTCCGGTAAGAAAACTTTGAAGTTATATCCATCATATCTAACCAGACCATTATATGTACCGAACCATAAAAAACCTCTTTTATCCTGAATGATTTTAGTAATGGCATTTGAAGGGAGACCGCCTTCAGTAGTTAAGTTGTAGAAGTCAAATACATTATTCTGCCCGTGCAATTTTATTACTATTAGAATTGATAATAGTAGAGTGATAAAGAATAACTTTCCTTTGATTCCAGCCCCTAATTTTCTTCCCATAAAAAGACTTTATTATATTTATGTTTCTGTACAAAAAACAAGAAGAAAGATCAATTTTAAACAAATAGAGATCTATTTGTTACATAAATTCTTTTACATACGTTATTATCGCATTATATTGCAAATATTTAAAAAATCTTTAAATATATTTGATTTTTAATCAAACAAGCTCAGCTTTCAAATGATTATACCCATTTGTCTGCTATTTCTTAATTTGCTCAAATAGTAAATTTCAGAAATAATAAATTATATTTCAAAATAATTATTGAATGAAAAGCGATAAATCCTGAAAGGTCCATTAGTCATCTTAATTAATGTTTACCAGATAATATAAAGCTGAGATTACTCTAATCCATAAACCTGTTTCGGAGCAAGAAACTGGGGGAACCTGCTTATTAAAGCTAAGCGTGTAGTGTAGCAGAGGTGACATTCATCAATATAATTATCCTCATGTTTAACGTTATATTTTTTTGCCAGTAGAGCCGGTCCGCCTTCAGTCAAAGGTCCGCAAATAGGGTGTTCTTCTGCTTTGTACTTCCTGATTAATACCGATAAAGGTGTTTCCAGAACGTTTCCCATACATAATCCCTGGCAAATATGAACATTCCCATATGGATCGATATGGACTCTTTCCGGTTCTTTTAAATTTTCATAAGGACATTCAATAAATTCATTCCACGGTTTTTTCGGAAGTCCCCTTGTAAGTTTCTCAACGGCCCGGCCGCGAAACCTGGCATCGCCTCCGATAATTGGAGCACCTTTACCATGCTCCGCTTCCGATCCGCTTTCAATAACCGGTTTTTCAATACAGATTGAACTAACCGGTATTCCTAATTTCTTTGCAGCATTATATGCCCGTCTAGCCGGATTATCTTTTATTTCTTCATTATGAAACAAGTCGTCGCTTATACTAAGATCAGAAACGCCCAGATTATAGAGAGGTTTCAGCCATAGGACAGCATCGTCCTCGGTCGTAGCAAAATACGCATTAGTAACTACTCCAACATTAAATCCTAATTCTGCTGCAATTCCGATTCCTTCCACCATTAGAGGATAGAATAGAAACGGCTCACCCCCTTCAAAATATATCCATTCTATTGTTCCAATTTTGACTGCATCGGTTAAGACATCCTTAATATTATTTAATGTGAAAGTTCCTTTTGCACCTGGACTGCTATATATAAAACAGTGATCACATTCCAGTGTGCATTTATAACTCAAGATGAAATGAATTCCTGTTAACATTTAAGCACATGCTCTTTAGATTATTTCTAATTTTTTAAATTTCTTTACAAAAAAAATTAAAAGCTTTTGCTGCCGGAATCATCTGTCTGCTACAACAAGCATTTCGAAATCTTCAGCAGAAAGTCTCTTGTCTCTCGAAAATGCCCCAAGTTTGGCTCCCAAAATATCAGCCTTCTTAAAGCCAAGTGATTTTAGCAGCTAGATAATTTCAGATAATAAACATAATAAAAATCAATTTACTTTATTCTCCTGCAAATTTATTTTTATTCCGGGGCAGCCAAACTTTCATAGATCCTTCACCGCGGTTTGACCATGCATAATATGGGATTCCTGTAATTGTTAATTTTCCTTTTCCAGTAATTGCAGGGACTTTTCCTACAATTTCATTTATACCGCCTAATAAATTATCCTTTCTTTCGATCTTTAAATATGCATCATCGGGCATAGTTAATTTGTCCAACGAATTGTTATCCAGGCCTTCAAAACAATAAACCAAAGGACCATATTCCAGCGCCGCCATATTACTATCTGCACTAACCATTCTATTGGCTCTAATATGTTTAATTTCCATGGGTAAGATTAATTCCACTTTATCATTATTGCTCCATGTCCGATTAATAGATGCATATCCTTCATTATTATAATATTCAGCAGTATTTCCGTTAATTTTTATTTTAACAGGTGTGTTAGTTCTATTAATGAAATTATATAAATTACCCGGCATAACTTGATTTTTTACCCAGCCGGGGATTCGAAACTTTATTGTAAATTTAATTGCATTTTCAGAATGAACATTCAACAGAACTTTTCCCTGCCATGGATAATTTGTCTGCTGTTCGATATTTAATGAAGAATTATTAATAATTATTTTTGCTTTATTAGAAGCATAAAGATTAACATATAAAGTATCATTTTGTACAGCATAAATAATTCCCGGTATCGAAGGAATAAAACGTATCAGGTTGGTAGGACAGCATGAACAGTCGAACCATTGCTGTCGTGTTTTTGAACCTTGATTAAAAGCGAATTTGCCGTCGGCTTCCAGAGGGTTTACATAAAAGAATTTTTTCCCGTCAAGTGATATCCCTGAAATTAATCCGTTATATAAAGTTCTTTCAATAATATCAAAATACTTGGCCTGGCCCGACATCTCAAATAACCGGAGATTCCATAGTACATCTCCTATTGAAGCACAAGTTTCAGCATAGGCACTCAGGTTAGGAAGTTCATAGTCTTTGCCTAAAGATTCACCGTCATGTTTAGCACCAATCCCGCCTGTAATATAGATCTTTTTATCTACCATATTATTCCATATGCTCTTTACAGCATAAAGATATGTTGAGTCATTATAAATAGTGCCTATATCTGTCATACCTGCATACATATAAACTGCACGGACCGCATGCCCCACAATTTCCCTCTGCTGTGTAACAGGTAGATAGTCTTGGTTGTATTCACCGTAAAGTTTATGGGTAGTTGAATCTCCCCGGAGATCGAGAAAATATTTGGCAAGCTTTAAATATTTTTCATTTTTTGTTATGCGGTATAATTTCACAAGGCCTGTTTCAACAATCTGGTGACCGGGAGGAAGTGTAAGTTTACCGGGTCCAAAACTTTTTACCAGTAAATCAGCGTTATTGAGAGCTATTTCAAGAAAGTTCCGCTTTCCAGTAGCAATATAATGTGCAACCGCGGCATGAAATAAATGCCCGCTGTTATATAATTCATGACTGCTTACAATACCGGTCCATCGCTTCCCGGTTTTTTTTACCCAGGGTGCCGGCGGATCATCCGGATCGATTGTAAACCAGGTAGTAAGATAGCCATCAGGTTCCTGGCCTATTTTTATAATAGCTATTATCGAATCTAGATAGTTTTCCAGAGCTTTATTAGGAGCACTGATAAGGGAATAGGAAGCACCCTCAATAATCTTATATACATCCGTATCATCAAAAGGCATTTTGCCATGGACTTTTCCTTTTTTCTTTTTTCCCGCTATCAGAAAATTTTCTAAGCGTCCTTCCTTAACACATTTTTCAAGTCCAAAAGCAATTGTAGTATTTTGAACAGTCTTTATCTTGGGCAGCCAGAAGCTGTCGGTTAATACAACATTTTTTATATCTACCATTGAAATAGGATAATCTGAATATTTTTTCGGCTGACTGCAGCTTTGAATGATCAATGGTATAATAGCAGCTAAAATAAATTTCTTCATTTATATATAGAGTTTAATAATAAAATATTTTTTTCGAATAATCTTTTTACTTTAAATGCAGCGATAGATATTTAATCAATATATACTTTGTCTTTCCAATACCACCAGTTTAATTTTTCTTTTTGCCGCCGGGTTTCCGTTGCATAATAAACTGCGCAGCGGAATGTGTACAGAACGCAAATATCGTTTTTAACATGACTCTGACGGTTAAGCTTTTTATACAGACCTGCGGGGCTTTTTCCTGCAAGATCAGAAACACTTTTTATTCCTATATTATAAAGATCATTCGCTACAGATTTTCCAACACCCGGAATAGCTTGTAGCTCTTTTAAAATATTTTCTTTTTCGGCTTTTACCATATTTATCTATTTCATTAGATAATGAATCCATGAATTATTATTAGAAATTACAGCATAATTTTATGCAGAATGAAATATATTCCCGCACTTTTTATATAAGATTAATTTGGAAATAAATATCTAAATCACAAATATGAATTTATAAAATTATTGTCATTTTGTTGTCACTAATTTTAATTCTTCAGATGCTAGATATTTACATTAAAAAACTTTGTTAAGGTATTAACAGCTTTATTAAGTTTATCACTCTTTAGAAGTATATAATCGGTATTAAAGGTCGAGACAGCAAAAATACTGATTTTCGCTTCTGTCAGAAGAACCGCCAATGAAGCAAGGATTCCGGTTTGGGAAAAATCCAGCTCACCATCAACTTTAATTGCTCTCCAGCCTTTTTCGGATTTTATGTGAGCCGGTACTACTTCTTCCAAACATACGATTGATAGTTCGTCATCTGTTTTAGTTACAGAATAAAATGAACTTTTTATTACCCAGTTTGGGATTGGTTTATTCACTTCCAAACGGCAGACAGCTAACTTCCCTTTTATTACCGATAAAGAAATTCCCGAATCTTCCATTTATTAATAATCTTTAAAAGGAGACTTATTTCAATCTAAATTATATCGAAAAAAATATTTAGCGATAGCTTGCAAAATTAAGCGCTTCCTTTGTCCAAACCACTGCGTTTGTTAAAGCTGAAATTACTTCCTCGGGCTGATTTACAAATGTCCACATATTTAAATGCTCTTGACGCATAAAATTTTCTAAAACACATTTCTCCAGCATTTGTTTAAGAGGATCAAAAAAGCGATTAATATTTAATATAACAATTGGTTTTGTAAACTGTCCTAGCCTTTTCAATGTAATGGCTTCCAATAATTCTTCGAGTGTTCCGCTGCCTCCCGGTAATGCGACAAGTCCATCAACGTTCAGCAGAAATTTTGCTTTCCGTTCATGCATAGTTTCTGTAAATTCAAAATCCGTAACACCTTTATGCGCCAATTCTCTCTCCTTAAGGAAATTCGGCATAATGCCTTTTATTTTCCCGCCGTTTTTTATAATTGTGTCGGCAAGTTTTCCCATAAGTCCGGAAGCCCCGCCTCCGTAGACAACATCTATTTTTGCTTTAATAAATTCTTCTGCTAATCTTTCTGCAGCATTAAAATAAATATTGTTGATTTTCGAACTCGAAGCACAATAAACACAGATTTTCATAATTAAAATAATTGAATTTTTATCTATTAAATTTTCCTCAAATTCAGCTCTTTAAATCGTTGAGCTAACGGTCGGGAGAAATCTTGGTGGTTTACGAATTTTTGAAGCCTGTTCGAAACCGTAGGCAATCTTAAGGAGAACCGATTCACTCCATGCTCTTCCAAAAAATGAAACCCCGATGGGTAAACCAAAAACGAACCCTGCAGGAACTGTGATGTGGGGATATCCTGCAACTAGCAGCTAATTGTGAACTTCCGCCTAAGAAATGATCTCCATCTACTAAATCAGTCATCCATGCCGGGCTGTCTGTAGGAGAAACAAGAGCATCAAGATTGTATTTGTCCATTACTGCGTCTATGCCTTTCTTACGGCTAAGATCATGATTTGTATTTAATGCATTAAGATACTCTTTATCGGTAAGCGGCCCTTTTTCCTGAGCTTTTAAAAATAATTCCTGCTGGAAATAAGGCATCTCTTCAGCAGAGGTTTCTTTGTTAAATTCAATAATATCTTTGAGTGAATGAACGGGAGAATCCGGTCCGCGCCGGTCAAGATAAGATTTCATATCAGCTTTTAGCTCATACATTAAAACGGTCATTTCGTTATCATCAAGTTTTCCTATTGCATCTATATCAGCCGGATCGACAATTACCGCACCTTTCTTTTTTAATATATCAAGTGCATTTTCCATTATTGCATCTACCTGAGGAAGAAAACCAAAATACTTTCGAACTATACCTATTCTTGCATCTTTTAAACCCTCCGGATCAAGGAACTGTGTATAATCGGAGTATGATTTTCTATTCTTATCATTTGTCGCTTTATCTTCATGGTCAACTCCGGCCATTACACCAAGCAAAATAGCTGCATCACGAACGGTTCGCGCCATAGGTCCCGCAGTGTCTTGTGAATGTGAGATGGGAATAATTCCGGACCTGCTGACTAATCCCACAGTTGGTTTTATGCCGACAATACCATTTATAGAAGAAGGGCTTACAACAGAACCATCTGTTTCTGTACCTATTGCAATTGTACATAGATTGGCAGCAACAGCAGCACCTGAACCTGAACTTGACCCTGAAGTATTTCTATCCAGTGCATAAGGATTTTTAGTAAGACCTCCGCGACCGCTCCATCCGCTTGTCGAATGCGTTGAACGAATATTTGCCCATTCGCTTAGATTTGTTTTACCAAGAATTAATGCACCCGCAGAACGAAGCTGCTGCACAACAAATGAATCCCTTGGAGGTCTTGAACCGATAAGTGCCATAGAGCCTGCTGTTGTCTGCATCCTATCAAAGGTATCTATATTGTCTTTGATGAGTATTGGTATTCCATGCAAAGGGCCTCTCGGTCCTTTTTCTTTTAATTCATTATCAAGCTCTTCTGCGATTTTCAGTGCATCTGGGTTTAATTCAATCACGCTGTTAATAACCGGACCATCTTTGTCTATTGATTTGATACGGGAGATATACTTTTCAGTAATAGATCTTATTGTATATTTCCCCGATTTAATCCCGTCCATTAATTCACCCACAGTAATTTCATCCAGTTCAAACGGAGGGATATCAAAATTATGTAAAAATGATGCAGATGTTTTTTCCCCGAATGTTAAAGCTGGAAGTGAAACTGCCGCTATTCCTCCTGCAATACTTTTTTTTAAGAAGCTTCTGCGGCTTTCATTTATTTTGGAATTAATTTTACCCATATCCTATCTCCCATTTAATATCTGCAGGATCTTGTATTATTCCGTTTGATTTCTTTTTTAAGACCTTAATTAAGGTGTAATTTAGAAATTAAAAAATAAAATCTCAAACGAAATAATTTATTAAAAGATTATTAAGGGGAAATATCGGGTTAATTTATTTCCGACTCGTTTAAAATTATCTAAAACGCTTACTTTACTTTCGCATTAAAGTACATTTTTAAATAAAATATAATAAGATATCGGCTACATAAGAAATACGGTATAACCCCATATTAGGAAAATTACAGGTATAAATACTTAATGAGCTGAAAAAGAAAATCGCATTAATTCGCCTGGACTGTTCTGTCTTTTGCCCATTCTCTCATTGCATCAATATTTTCAGCCATAACAACTGAAAGCGGACGAGTTTTTTCAATTTCATTTAGCAGAATATCACTATTTAATTGTCTATAGCCGCCGATTACCGAATAGAAACCTGAGACTATTACCTGCTCTATTTCCGAACCTGAAAATCCTTCACAGGCTTGAGCAATCTTATCGAGATCAAAGGTGCCAGGGTTTAATTCTCTTTTCTTTAAATGTATTTCTAAAATTTCTTTCCTGATTAAGAAATCGGGAAGATCAACAAAGAATATTTCATCCATTCGCCCCTTCCGCATTAATTCAGGGGGAAGATTTTGTATATCATTAGCAGTAGCTACCAGAAAGACAAGAGTTTTTCTCTCAGCCATCCATGTTAAAAATGTACCTAGCACCCGTTTTGAAGTACCGCTGTCATTTGAATCCGAAGCCAGTCCCTTTTCAATTTCATCAACCCACAAAACGCAGGGTGCCATCATATCAGCCATTTTTAAAGCTTCGCGCGTTTTGCGTTCTGTTTCCCCATAAAATTTATTATAAATAGCACCAAAGTCTAAGCGTAGCAAAGGTATCCCCCAGGTTCCGGCAACAGCTTTGGCAGCCAGGCTTTTTCCGCTCCCTTGTACTCCCAATAGTAGAACACCTTTGGGAACATCGATCCCGACATTCTTAACTTCACCAATAAAAATTTTCTTTCTCTTTTCAAGCCACTGTTTCAGGTTTTTCAAACCGCCTACTTCTGCAAAGGAAGAAGTATCATGTTCATAATAAAGAACATTATCTTTATTCAATAAATAATATTTTGCTTTAGTAATTTCAGGGATATCGTCTTTATTTATAGCATTGTCCCTCAGAGCATTATAAAGAATTCTTTTGATTTCCGAGAAAGATAATCCATGCAGGTTTTTTATAAATACATTTAATATTGATTCATCAATTGTAATATTTTTTGCCGGAGTTTCCATTTTCCATTTTTCAATCAGCTGCATTAAAAATGATTTTATTTCCTGATCCGATGGGAATGCAATTTCAAATTTTGTTGAAAGATGTTTAACTTCATCGGGCAATTCAATTTGTGCGGAAACAAAAAATATAGTTTGATCCAGCTTCTCCGAATTTAAGGCGAGTTCTTTTATTAATCTTATATTCCTATCATTTTGTAAATATGGGTGGTAGTCAATTAAAACAAATAAAGCTGATTTATAATTCTGATAAATTGAATATAAAACTTCTGTAGGTTCAAGCTGGTTAGTACCGATAATATTCCCATTTCTATCCAGTAAAGAAAATCCTTTAACCAGGTTCCAGCCGTAAACCGGTTTCTTAATAGAAGTTCCGAGGTTTGTAATTAATTGAAGAACTTCTTTTTCATCCCGGGTTTCGATTATAATTAAAGGGACTTTTGATTTTACCAAATGAAACAAATCGACTAATTCATTCATAACAAATACTCTAACATGATTTTAAATAAACGAACTAAAATAAATTGAATCTCAAAAATGAATCATCTAAAATATCAAAATATCCAGAAAGTCTCATTTCTTAATTTGGATTGGTATAATTTTTTTCAGCGGAATTATTCCAGCCTTATTTTCGAGGAAATATTCTTCTAGGATATAAATGAAATTAATGATAAAGCGAAAGGATGTTACGGTATATTTACTTAACACCCTTTCGCTTATTAAAATTATTTAGCTTTGTTTGGGATAAGTATAACTGACCATCCATTGAATCCCGAATTTATCGGTCAGCATTCCAAAATAGGATCCCCAGAAAGTATCGGACAGCGGCATAGTTACTTTTCCGCCTGGCGAAAGCCCTTTAAAAATTTTCTCTGCTTCTTCTTTGCTTTCAGCTTCAATGGAAAGATGAAAATTAGTGCCGGGTGTAACTTTATGACCCATCGATTCGAGTGCATCAGTTGCCATAAGGATGTTTTCATTTCCTACCGGCAAAGAAATATGCATTATTTTTTCCTTTTCTTTATCCGAAAGCTTGTCCGTCTCGGGTGTATCCTTAAAGCGTGTTAATCCAACAAATTCGCCTCCGAAAACGGATTTGTAAAAAATAAATGCTTGCTCGGCGTTACCTGGGAAATTCAGGTACGGGTTTATAGTCTTCATTTTTTTAATCCTTTTTGTTTGTTAATGAAATTATTTTATAAAAGGAACAAATCTATGAATAAAACTGTTGCGCAAAAAAAGACCTCCCCATAATATTATTGCAAAATATATAGGGAATAGTTTGTTACTAAAGAGCGAATTCATAATTCTTAAATTAGAAGCTACGGCGCCTCCAAGATATCCGGTTAATAAAATTGCACCGAGTATTGAAGTTAATGGGACAATATAAAGAATAGTTAGAATAAGCAATATTAGTCCAATTACTGGTATAAGATTAACAGGATAACCAAGCTTAGCGGTGGCATTTATTACCTGAGGAGTTTCAAGCAATTTTGTGATACTGTCAAAGAGGATAAGTAATACTGCAATTGAACTCATAATTCTACCGGCCCAAAGTTTTTTTGTTGAAAATTCTCCAGTTTGCTTTTTCATGATTCCTCCATTAATGTTATTTTATATCAGAATTACTGTTATAAACATAACATCGGTAAAAAAAATTCAAAGGTGCAAACACGGCAATTTATATGGTAGATTGCGGCAGGTTTATAACTGACACATAAATAATACTTTTGATTCTATTAAACAATTTATAAAAAGTTATTCCCTTCTACTTTTCTTAACGTTAAGGTTAATATCTTTTCTCAATTTTGCGATCTTAACCCAAATATTAAATAAAAAACCCTGACTAAAAATTAGCCAGGGTTTTGTGCTATTAATCTGAGGCACTATTTTAATAAAGTCATTTTTTTAACGGCTGAAATCCCTGTATTAGTCGATAATTTATAAATATAAATTCCGCTTGCCATGTTATTTGCATTAAAATTAATCTGGTACGAGCCTGCTTCCTTCTGCCCGTTTAATAAAACAGCAACCTGCTGACCTAATATATTATATACTTTTAGAGTAACAACAGCCTTTTCAGGTATTTTGAAGGAGATGGTAGTAGTAGGGTTAAACGGATTAGGATAATTTTGTGATAATTCAAATTTATCAGGTGTACCTAAAGCAATGTTAACGACATTAGAATATTTGAAAGTTCCATCCAGATTTATTTGTTTTAACCTGTAATAAAATTTCGCACTGCTGCTTATATTATTGTCGGCAAATTTATATGCATGGAATTGAGAAGAAGTTCCGTTTCCTTTTATAAACCCTATTTTGATAAAGTTAAGATTATCCGTGCTTCGTTCAATTTCAAAACCAGAATTATTGGTTTCAGTTGCCGTTGTCCAGATAAGTTCAACGGAATTCTTATTTACAGAAGCATTAAAAGAAGTTAACTCAACAGGAACATTTCCGCTTATAACATTTGTAAAAAGAACTTGTCCTCTTATTTCACCATTGGGATTATTACTTGAATGAACATTTACATAAATATTTCCTTTAATGAGTGCAAGAAGGTTATCATTACTAATGTCTGCCCAAACTGAATTTAAAGTGCTGTCGCTGAATGTTAGCGGTTTAACAACACCTCCTCCTACACCCATTGCTCCCATATGAAAATGTGCCGCAGAAAAAGTGGAAGACAATCCCGCAAAAGTAATTTGAAAATGTAAGGAATCGTTGCCCAGGGAAAACCATCCAGTTCCGACGGCATTAGTAGTAACCGGAGGAGTTTCCTGTGCTCCGTTAAGATGAGCTGTAAATCCTATCCCTGTATTTAATTCCAATTGTCCCCTGATTTCTCCATTTGGATTTTTTTTGGAATGAACATTGACATATAAATCTTCTTTGACTAGATGTTTGAGCATACTATCCGGGAAACTGGTCCACGTGCCCATAGCATTATTATCCGTAACAGTAAGTGGTTTGACTACCGGACCTGGAGCACCCTTTGCGCCTATATGAAAGTGCTCGGCAGTAAAAGTGGAATCCAGATTTGCATAGGTAACATCATAAGAAAGAGATTTCATATCGGAACTTAAAACTGCCCAAGCAGTTCCAAGTGCAGATGTGGTTACGGGAGGAGTTTCCTGAGCTCCATCCAGATCGGCTTTAAATGATATTTCTCCTTGATGTGTTAGCTGTCCTCGAATTTCTCCTCCAGGGTTATTGGAAGTATGAACATTCAAATATAACCCGTTGCTCAAAAATTTAGATATTAAAGTATCCGGAAAATCTGTCCAGGTACCTATTGCGCTGCTGTCAGTAAAAGTAACCGGGTGAACAACCCCTCCTGAAACGCCTAAAGGCCCGGCATGAAAATGCGCGGCAGTAAAATTACTTGACAAGCCTGCTACCGTTATACTGTATGAAACCATAGAACCTTGATCACTTAGAACTGCCCACGCGGTTCCTGTTGCGTTACTCGTTGTTGCCGGTGTTTCCTGAGAGGCGTTCAGCATAGCTGTAAAACCAATCCCATCAACAGGGCGAAGCTGTCCTCTAATTTCACCATTGGGATGCGCCTTGGAATGAACGTTCATATAAATGTTGCCATTCAGCAATTGCGTGATAATAGAATCGGGAAGATTACTCCATGTTCCGGTGGCAGTATTTCCTTGAAAAGTTGTAATAGGAAAAACTACTCCCCCGTTTACTCCCGCCTTTCCGCTGTGAAAATGAGCAGCGGTAAACGTGCTGTCAAGCTGTGCGTAGGTAATATGGAAAGTTAATGAAGAGAAATCCGGACTTAATACTGCCCAGGCCGTTGCAGTACCATTAGTTGTTACAGCAGGAACTTCATTACTTCCTTTAAGTGAAGCAGTAAAAAGGATTTGTGAATAGTTAACAGAGATTCCAATCAAAACAAAGAAAAAGAAAAAAATATTAAATTTTTTTAACATACAACCTCCATTGTAATTGCTTTAATAATTAATCGGATTATGAAAATATTAAGTAGTATATATGTGATATTTAGTGACAAAAATTTGGAGAACTATTGCCCTAAATCACTTAACGGAAGTTTGATATGGAAAGATGATTTCAATTACATGTTATAAAAAATTAGAAGGAATTCCGATCACTCTACATGTTCTTCATCCATGCTTTTCTCAGCCTGAGCTGTTCTTCTGAAGGATTTGGATCTATTTCAAAAATATATTTTCTTGCAGCCGGTCCGAGAGTTAAATTTATATTTAATTTTTCATTATTCCTGATGATAACGGTTTTTACAGTATCGCCAACATTTTTATTTTGATATTCCCGGAATTTATCCCGTACATTTTGGAAAGTGAGCCTGTCACCATCAAAAGAATAAATTATATCTCCGGGGGAAACTTTGTCTTTATTAGGTGAGTCCTCTGGTATCCCAGCTGCAACAAATTGGTTATTTTTAACTCCCAAAGCAATTCCCAAACTCGTTTTGCTGCTGTCAAAGCCTTGTGATTCATAATAATTAATACCTAATTTTTTATAATATTCTTTTATTGGCAGTTCTTCAGTTCCCTTCAATATAATTTTCAAAAAAATCTTTTATTTCCGGATAGGTCATTTTGACAAGTTCATTAAAAAAATTATTTTCTGAAAAAGATTTTCCGGGACCGTACTTTTCTGCCAATTCATTTATAACTTCTCTCAATCCTTTAGTACCGTTTGAAAGTTCCAATAATCGAATATCCAGTAATCCTGCAGCAACAGCGCCTTTATTATAAATATTTACATATTGACTTTGCATTTCTACGGAGTGAATTCCTAGTTCTGTTAAGCTGACATTTTTATCGAAACCCTGCATAATCATTATTTTTCTGTGTAAAATATCCAGGTAATTTTCTAAGGAGATAAGTGAATCCCTGAGCTGCAAAATATTTGCTGCCCATTCAGTAACGCCTTCATACAGCCATAAGTGCTGCGACATTACCGGTTTCACAAAATTAAATTTAGCTATAAGCTCACTGTGAATATTGAGAGGAGTTACAATGTGAAAAAATTCATGTGCAATCATTGATCTTAAACTGCTGATACCCGGTTTTGTTAATGTTTCTTCGCGCAAAACATATTCGGAACTATAAGAGTGCTCCCAGGCTCCAGCATCAATTTCTCCTAAATAAAATAAAAAGGTATAATGATTTACCGGTAAACCGTTTGTAAATTTGCTTTCAGCTTGTAAAATATCTTTAATTGATGATAATAGATTCACTGGATTTAATTAATCCGCTCTTGGAATAAGTAAAAACCTCAATTTTTGCATTTCCAACATTTATCGAATCTTCTGTTAGCTTTCCAAGCAGAATCGGTGAATCTACTACATAATCAAAAGTTGGTGCGTCATAAAATCCGTCCCGGTCTAATTTCAAAGGAGTGCCTATCTGCCAATCTTCAGGGTATTCTATTTTTATCTTAACTGGGTATGTTTGCAATCCTTGAAAATAACCGAAAACACATTGACCGTTTATCAATACATTATTACTATCAATATTAGAACCCGACATATAATATATGCTGTTGCTGTCAACTTTAGAATCCCAAGTATCTTCTATTGTATATTCTATTTTTTTGATTTCTTGAGGTGCAGATAATTCCCATTGGTTAGTCGATATATTTTTTGTTTGGATTTCATTCCCATCCGAATCAAAAGCTTTAAAGGATTTAACAAATCTTCCGATGTCCATTTCCTCATATGTGCCGGGAGCTGTGGCCGCAAACTGGTAAATATTATTTTCAGGGGAGAGCTTATCAGGATACAGTGTTACATGAAATAAATCATCTGTACGATTGTTAAGATTAATAACAAATTTTTCCTGTGAATAATTTGTCCCGCCAAAAGAAAAGAAAGTTATTACTAGAAAAATAAAATGAATTTTTTTCATTTGCATGGTAATGTTTAATAAGAAAATTTAGAAAATAATCTTCTGTTTGCATTAAATATTATGTTGACCGGTAGTAATTTATTATAAATTGCACTTTAACAAAGATGAATATTTATTAAATTTAACGCTTAATGAAAATATTATCTAATGAAAAAATTTGATATCCCTAAAATATACAGAAGTTCTTTTATCTCCAGTATTAAATATAGAAGAAATTTATCGGACCCGAGGAAAAAAGATTTCTCTCCGACAATTCTTGATTTCGGATCTGTGAGATTTTTTATTGCAAGGCATTTTGGATTTTGTTACGGAGTAGAAAACGCAATTGAAATATCGTATAAAACTATAGAAGAAAATCCCGGCAAAAGGATTTTCTTATTAAGTGAGATGATTCATAATCCAGGGGTTAATAGCGATTTATTAAGTAAGGGCATCAGGTTTTTAATGGATACCAAAGGGAATCAAATAATAAGCTGGGAAGAATTAAACAAGGATGACATAGTAATTATTCCGGCTTTTGGTACTACTATTGAAATTGAAAATAAACTAAATGAAATGGGGATTGATACTCATAAATTTAATACTACCTGTCCATTTGTAGAAAAGGTCTGGAACCGTTCGGAACAGCTTGGTAAACATGATTATACTATAATTATTCATGGAAAACATTACCATGAAGAAACACGGGCAACCTTTTCGCATGCGATTAAAAATTCCCCTTCGATCATCGTAAGGAATATTGAAGAAGCTAAACTCCTCGGTTCTTTTTTTATGGGAGAAAGAAATCGGGAAGAATTTTATGAAGTCTTCGAAGGTAAATACTCACCGGGATTTAATATTGAGCAGGATCTGGAAAGAATAGGGGTTGTAAATCAAACAACTATGCTTGCCTCTGAAACCCAGAAAATTGCCGATTTTTTTAAAAAAATGATGGCATTAAAATATGGAGATGAAAATTTAAAAGAGCATTTTGCCGATACCAGGGATACTTTATGTTATGCTACAAACGATAACCAGTCTTCAACTTATGAATTACTGAAACAAAAGGCTGATTTTGCAGTTGTGATTGGCGGATACAATAGTTCAAATACAAACCATATTGTTGAATTGTGTGAAAACAAACTGAAGACTTTTTTTATTTCGTCATCGGATGATATAATCTCTAATAATGAAATTCAACATTTTGATATTCAGGGAAAAAAGGAAATGATTACTACCGGTTATATTCCTGCGAAATTCCCTGTCGATATTATTTTAACCAGCGGCGCATCCTGTCCTGATTCTGTGATTGACCGTGTGATCCAAAGGTTTTTGCCGTTCTTTGAAAATAGTAAACCTTTTAAGCCGGTTATCGATAGTTTATTGAAAGAACTTGTTTGATTTTGATATTTACTTAATCCTGTTGCTTTAATATTGAAAATAGGAAAGAAGACTTAATATTAACGGCATTTGAATATAACAACACCCTCATTTTAACAATTCCGTAAAGGTAAATTAGTTGTTATTTTTTTGAAGATTGACTAATTTTACAACCTAATTTAATTTTGAATAAAATTTTTATGAGAGCTATAATTCCTGTTGCGGGTATCGGATCTAGATTAAAACCCCATACGTTTTCAACACCTAAAGTTCTATTGAATGTTGGCGGTAAACCAATCATATCACATATTATTGACAAGCTTTTAGATGAAGGGATTAATAAAGCTACATTTGTAATCGGACATCTCGGGGAAATGATCAAGGAATATATTCAAAGTGAATACCCCCTGTTGAAATCTGATTTTATTGAGCAGAAGAATAAGGAAGGGTTGGGCCACGCAATTTATACTGCTATACCAACTTTTGATGAAAAAGAAATTTTTATAATTCTTGGTGATACTATTTTTGATGTAGATTTAAAAACAGTATTTCATTTGAAGCATTCGTCGCTGGGGGTAAAAAAAGTTGATGATCCAAGGAGATTTGGAGTAGCCGTTGTTGAGGAAAATTTTGTAAAAAAATTAGTTGAAAAACCGCAGGATTCAATCTCAAATCTCGCATTAGTGGGTCTTTATTATATTGCCGATTCCAATGCTCTCAAAGAAGGGTTAAATGAATTAATTAAAAAAGATTTAAGAACAAAAGGTGAACTCCAGCTTACGGATGCTCTTCAAATAATGATTGATAACGGTGAAAAATTTACTACTTTTCCAGTGGATGGCTGGTACGACTGCGGAAAACCTGAAACTTTACTTTCAACGAATAAATTTTTACTGGAACAAAAAAGTTCAAACAGAAAATTTGATGATGTTGTAATAAACGATCCGGTCTTTATTGCCGATGATGCAAAAGTTGAAAACTCGGTTATCGGACCATATACAACACTTGATAAAGGATGTGTTGTTAAAGACAGTATAATTAAGAATTCAATTGTGGGTTCTAAAGCAATAGTAGCAAAGGCTTTGTTGGAAAATTCTATAATTGGTAATAACTCAATTATTAGGGGAACCTATAAAAGACTTAATTCCGGCGATTCGTCAGAGATAGATTTTTATTAATTAAAATAAGGGTAAAGCAGTATGTCATATCTTTTTACATCGGAATCAGTTTCCGAAGGACATCCTGATAAAGTTAGTGATGCTATATCAGATGGAATATTAGATGCAATTTATGAACAGGATCCGCAGGCAAGAGTAGCGTGTGAAACATTTGTAACTACTGGGCTTGTTTTGGTTGGCGGCGAAGTTACAACAAAAGCTTATATTGAAGTTCCTGACATTGTAAGGAAAACAGTTAAAGATATCGGGTATACAAAAGCAGATTATAAATTTGATGCTGAATCATGTTCGGTTCTGAATGCAATTCATTCACAATCTCCTGATATTGCAATGGGAGTTGATAAAGGAGGTGCGGGAGACCAGGGCCTGATGTTTGGTTATGCATGTGATCAAACTCCTGAATTAATGCCTATGCCGATTATGTATGCTCATAAATTAGTAAAAACTTTAGCGGATATCAGGAAGAGAAGCAACGGATTAATGCCTTATTTAAGACCTGATGCAAAATCCCAGGTTACAGTTGAATATGACAATAATAATAAACCGATAAGAATTGAAGCTGTTGTTATTTCAACTCAGCACGACGGAGATGTGAAGCAAAAAACAATTAAAGAAGATGTTATTGAAAATGTGGTTAAAAAAGTTATACCGGAAAAATATATTGATAAAAAAACAAAGTATTTTGTTAATCCTACCGGCAGGTTTGAAATAGGCGGCCCGCATGGTGACAGCGGATTAACCGGAAGAAAAATCATTGTGGATACATACGGCGGATGGGCGCCTCACGGCGGCGGAGCTTTTTCCGGGAAGGATCCTTCAAAAGTTGATAGGAGTGCTACTTATGCTGCAAGGCATATAGCAAAAAATATTGTCGGTGCAAAGTTAGCAAAAGAATGCCTGGTGCAAATTGCATATGCAATTGGCGTTGCAGAACCTGTTTCAATCTTTATTGATACAAACGGAACTGGAGTCATACCTGATAAAGAAATATCTAAAATGATAAGTGAAGAAGTCGATCTTACTCCTAAAGGAATCATCGAAAGACTGCAGTTGAGAAGACCTATTTATCATTTAACAGCTGCATATGGTCATTTCGGAAGAAAAGAAAAAGAATTTACATGGGAAAAATTAGATCTCGTGCCCATATTTAAAAAATATGCATAGATAAGCAAGTCATAGATTGAATTGCTGTAATTAATATTTAAGATAATCATAAATAAAAAAAGGTAGAGCAATGAACCAAGTAACAGAAAAAGAAGTAGCAAAGCTTCCTTATAAAGTTAAAGATATATCACTGGCGGGTTGGGGCAGGAAAGAGATTTCGTTGGCTGAAGCTGAAATGCCGGGCTTAATGGCTCTTCGTGATGAATATGGTGATAGTAAACCATTAAAAGGTGCCAGGATTGCAGGGTGCCTCCATATGACAATACAGACTGCGGTATTAATTGAAACTTTGGTTCATCTCGGGGCTGAGGTGCAGTGGTCTTCATGTAATATCTTTTCTACTCAGGATCATGCAGCAGCTGCGATCGCGGCTGCAGGAATTCCTGTTTATGCCTGGAAAGGTGAAACATTGGAAGAATATGACTGGTGTATTGAGCAGACTTTATTTTTTGGAAAAGATAAAAAGCCGCTTCAAATGATACTCGATGACGGGGGAGATCTTACTAATACTGTGCTGGATAAATACCCTGAACTTGTTTCCAGCATAAAAGGAATTTCTGAAGAAACAACTACAGGTGTTCATCGTTTATATGATAGAATGAAAAAAGGAATTCTACCTGTTCCGGCTTTTAATGTAAATGATTCAGTAACTAAATCCAAATTTGATAATAAATACGGCTGCCGCGAATCATTAGTTGATGCAATCAGAAGAGCAACCGATTTAATGCTTGCCGGAAAAGTTGCTGTAGTTTGCGGTTATGGAGATGTAGGAAAAGGTTCGGCCGAATCTCTGGCAAACGCAGGTGTCAGGGTTATAGTTACCGAAGTAGATCCTATTTGCGCATTACAGGCAACTATGAATGGTTTTCAGGTTAAAAAACTTGAAAATATAGTCGGCGAGGTTGATATTGTTGTTACGGCTACCGGTAACCGGGATATTGTTACCGGCAAACATTTCAAAAAGATGAAGGATAAAACTATTGTTTGCAATATTGGACATTTTGATAATGAGATTGATATGGCCTGGCTAAATAAAAATTATGGAAATACAAAAGATACTATTAAACCTCAGGTCGATATGTATAATGTTGATGGGAATGATATAATAGTTTTAGCCGAGGGAAGATTGGTTAATCTCGGATGCGCTATGGGGCATCCGTCATTTGTAATGTCAAATTCTTTTACCAACCAGGTGCTGGCGCAAATTGAGCTCTGGAAGAATAATGAAAATTATGAAAACAAAGTATATGTACTTCCAAAACACCTCGATGAGAAAGTTGCAACACTGCATTTGAAAAAGCTTGGAGTGGAACTGGAAACTTTATCACCTGAACAAGCTGAATATATTGGTGTTACTGTTGAAGGACCTTTTAAACCGGATTATTACAGGTATTAATAGAAAATTAAGTAAGATTAGTTAAGCCTGCTTTCTAATAAAGCAGGCTTTTTTGTACTAATATTTAATATTATTTTTCCATAAATAAATCTTCAGGGGCGGATTCAAAATATTTATCTGCCGGCAGATCCGGTTGCTGAGATGCTTTCACTGCCAAAAAATCGCATCTTTCATTCTCAGGGTGTCCGTTATGACCTCTTACCCAGAGTAATTTGACCTCATGTTTCTGAAGCAGATCAAAAAGCTCTTTCCATAAATCCGGGTTTAATAATTTTTGTCTTTTATTTCTTTTCCATCCTAAATTTTTCCATTTATAAATCCATTCCTGCTCAATTGCATCAACAATATATTTTGAATCACTGTAGATATTAACTCTGCATTTCTCTTTTAATGATTTTAAACCTTCGATAACAGCCTTCAATTCCATCCTGTTATTAGTAGTTTTTCTAAAGCCGCCGGAAAGTTCTTTAATACGATCTTTATATTTTAAAACAACACCATAACCTCCCGGCCCCGGATTACCGCTTGAGGCACCATCGGTATATAAGCTTATCTCTTTTAACATTTTTTCAATTTTCTTTTTTGTAAAAAAGAAGGAGATCTCTTCAAAGTTCTAAACTAAATGCTTTTATTAATATTAATGATTTTGTCTTTTAAGCAACGCTGCAGTTTAATTTTCCAATTCCTGTAAGCTCTGCTTCTAGAATATCTCCCGGTACAACTTTGCTTACTCCTTTTGGAGTCCCTGTAAAGATCAAATCCCCTTCTTCCAATATCATTAAAGATGAAATATACTCTACAATCTGTGAAGGATTGAAAATCATTTTATTAAGGAGGTCTTTTTGCTTTATTGCTCCATTTACTGAAAGAGATATTTCTTCATTCATAGTTAATTTATAATCCTGCTTCAAAATAAAATCCGAAAGTACTGCAGATGTATCAAAACATTTTGATATAGTCCATGGATCTCCTTTTTCTTTCAATTGATTTTGTACGTCGCGTAGAGTCATATCCAAACCAAGGCCGTATCCAATAATAACCTCTTCTGCTTCTTTTTTGTTTACATTCTTAGCTTTCCTTCCAATTAATAGCACCAGCTCAGCCTCATGATGGAGGTCATTTCCGAATGAAGGTTTAACAATTTTATCGCCGGAATAAATAACAGCAGACGCAGGTTTCAAAAATATTACAGGTTTCTTTGGAACTTCATTGCCTAATTCCTCAGCATGTTCGGCATAGTTCCTTCCTACGCAAACTATTTTACCAATAGTAAATTTTTTAGCTGAGTTTTTTATCTTTATTGTTTTCATGGGAGGTATGTTGTAAGTTAATTATAGTGAGTAGTTTGTTGCAATTTTTTTATCGTAAATATTAAAATAAAATAATAAAATGTACAGATAACACCAAATCACAAACTATAAATCATAATGTAAAACAAAATCACGTTTTCTGTTTTTTCTTTTTTGCTGCCGGGAAAAGAATATTATTTAAGATAAGCCTGTAACCCGGTGAATTTTTATGAAGTGATAAATCAGTCGGAGGATCGCCGACGGAATGCTGGTAATCTTCAGGATCATGGCCGCCGTAAAATGTAAATGTTCCCCTGCCGTAATTTCCATGAATATATTTTACCTGGTCGGTTCCTTTTCTTTCCCCCATAATTATTACTGAAGGTTTAATCAGCTCTTTCCTGAACATGGTAGTCTGCCCCATAAAACCTTTAATTACATTTACATGATCCTGAGTTAACATAGTGGGAACCGGATCATATTTTGCAGAAAAATCGAATAAAGTAAAATAATCATTAGCCGGATCTCCGATTTCGGAAGGCTGAATATCGATATCGCTGTATTCATACACATAAGGATTCATTTCAAGTTTGAAATTTGTAAATGCCAGTGTATTTGAATAATCGAGTTTACTGTTTGCATCCGGGTCCGCAGCATCACCATCAAACATTGAAGCACATATATCCACATTTTGAGCAGCCAATGCAATATCATATGTATCTGTAGCTGAGCACATTGCAAAGAGAAAGCCGCCTTGCCCGACATAATTTTTAATGTCTAATGCCACTGCTTTCATCATATCGCTTACTTTTTTAAACCCGTTTTTCTTTGCATCATTTTCGTATTCCATCTGCTGATCAATATACCATTGCGCATTACTGAAGCTGGCGTAAAACTTACCATATTGTCCTGTGAAATCTTCGTGATGAAGGTGAAGCCAATCATATTTGGAAAGGTCTCCCTTAAGAATTTCATCATTCCAGATCTTTGTATAAGGTACTTTTGCATATTCAAGAACCATTGTAACTGCATCATCCCAGGGCATAAAGCCCGGGGGAACATATACTGCAATTTTAGGAGCTTTTTCCAGCCTGACCACATCCATATTATTATCATCACTTTGAACAGTTGAATAAATTTCTGCTGCCTGTGAAGCGGAAACAGGATCGAATGCTACTCCTTCAATCCGGCATTCATTTGCCGCCCAGTTATTGTAATCCAGCATAAAAGATCCGCCTCTATAATTCAGCAGCCAGTCTGCTTTTATTCCCTTCATTAAAGCATTATATGTTATTCCATATGCTCTCAAATGATCGGTTTGCTTCAAATCCATATAAATTAAAATTTTGGATTGGGCGTATAAAGAAATAAAAAATAGAAAAGTTAAGAAAAGAATTTTTTTTACCATATCAATAGCTTACCTGAATTCATCCGGCTCAATTGCAATATTAAATTCGAGCGCAAAAGATGAATTCATTCGTCCAAGCGTTTTCATCAGCTTCAAAACAGGTTAATTTTTATATTACTAAGCAGATTTCCTATCTTCCAGATAAATCGGTTCGGCACCTTTATCAACAACATCTTTGGTGATAACACATTTATCAACATTATCTTTATTTGGCAATTCAAACATAACATCAAGCATAAATTCTTCAACAATTGCTCTTAAAGCTCTGGCGCCAGTTTTCCTTTCCGCTGCTTTAGAGACAATAGCATCTATCGCAAAGGTATCAAATTCAAGCTCAATTCCTTCCATCATAAACAACTTTTTATATTGCTTTAAGATTGCATTTTTGGGTTCGGTTAAAATAGATCTGAATGCTTCTTCTGATAATGATTGTAATGGCGATATAACCGGGATTCGGCCGATTAATTCAGGGATTAAGCCGTACCTCAGAAGATCTTCCGGCAGTATATGTTTTATTAATTCATCATCGGATTTCCTGCTTTTAAGTTCGGAAGAAAATCCCATTTTATTTTTATTAATCCTGGTTGCAATTATTTTTTCTATACCGTCGAATGCGCCTCCGACTATAAATAAAATGTTCTTGGTATTTATATTTATTAAACTTTGTTCAGGATGTTTTCTTCCTCCTTTTGGAGGAACTCCCGCAATAGTACCTTCCAGGATTTTTAATAAAGCCTGCTGAACTCCTTCGCCCGAAACATCCCTGGTAATTGATGTGCTTTCACTTTTACGCGCGATTTTATCTATTTCATCGATGTATACAATTCCTTTTTGCGCTCTTTCAAGGTTGTAATCGGCGGCCTGCAATAAATGAACTAATACAGTTTCAACATCATCGCCTACATAACCTGCTTCGGTTAAAGTTGTAGCATCTGCTATTGCAAACGGAACATCTAAAATTTTTGCTAATGTCTGGGCTAACAAAGTTTTCCCGACACCGGTCGGTCCAATCAGTAAAATATTGCTCTTTTCAATTTCAACATCATCTAATTCAAAAAAGGATGTTTTTGAGTTTATTCTTTTATAATGATTATAAACGGCAACAGAAAGAATTTTTTTCGCCCGGTCCTGTCCGATCACATATTCATCCAGTGTCTTTTTAATTGATTCCGGATTATGATTCTGGAAGCTTTTCGATTTTGTATTTGTATATGCAGCGAGATTATTCTTCAGAATATCTACACTGCTTCCGATACAAATATCACAAATATAAACATCAGGACCTGCAATCATGCTGCCGACTTCACTTCCATCCCTGCCGCAAAATGAACATTTAACTATCTTCTGGTTTTGTTTCTTTGCCATTATACTCTCTAGCTTGTTTTATTCCTTAGTTTAATTATTTCATTCCTTACTTCATCAAGATATAACGAGTTAGGGAATTTTTCAAGTAGCTTTTCATACACTTCAACAGCTTTATTTGTTTCATTTAAGCTAAACTGGTAAATCTTGCCTATTAAATATAAGGCTTTATCAGCATAAATGTTCTTTTCTCCTTCATCGGCAATATTCTGTAATAAATTGAGAGATTTATCATAATTATTAAGAGCAAGTTCCATCTCCGCTTGTCGAAGCTGGCATATTCCTTTCAATAAAAACGCCTGAGGATTTGAAATAATAATTTTATATTTATCGGCAGCTTCTTTGAATTTCTGTTGTTCTGCAAGAAATTCAGCGGAAGAAAAAATAACGAGATCAGCTGAGTCCTTAAATGAAATATTCAAAATAAATGAAAATTCTATTGCATCGTTTGCCGAATTATCCTTAAGATCGTTGAATATAGGATCTAATATTTTCCTGGCTTTTTCAAAATTACATTTATAAAAATTTATTTTTGATAATTGAAATGCGGCATAATTTCTAGATTCTTGAGACAGCCGGGTATTATTGATGATATTAGAATAATTCATTTCGGCTGAATCAAGATTTCCGTTAAGCAGGCTGATTTTTCCCATTTCAGCGTAAGCTGCCGCACCGAATTTGGAAGATGGAGTTTCTTCTATTACTTTATTAAAATATTTTTCAGCGCCTGCTAAATCATTCTGCCGGTATAGTCTAATTCTTCCTGCATGCAGGTAAGCTTCATAACCGACCTCTGAATTAGGATAAGTTTTGATTAAATCCAGATATGCAGATATAACCTTTTCCTCATCTCCGGATTTTTCTGAATTAATGAAATGAAACTGCTTCCAATTATCCAGGGTATCTTTTACAGTTAAACCGGCTTCCAAAGTCTTTGCATATCCAAGTTTGGCTCTGGGAGCAAAAGGAGAATCCGGATAATTATCTAATATATAATTATATGCATCTGCAGCAATTGAATATTGAGCTTCATCATAAACAAGCTCAGCAAAATTATATAATTCGGCACCATGTATTTTACTTTTGCTGTCGATCTGCTTATAAATATCAAATGCCTCCTTATATGATTTATTCTCGATATAAAGCCTTCCGAGAATATGATCAAAGCTGAGATTTTGATCATTCCCGCTAAAATTTTCAAATACTTCAATGGTCGATTTTAAAGCTTCCGGTTTATTTACATATGATAATATTCTGTTTTGAACAGCATCTATTTGTTTCGGATCATTTGACAGAATAGCGCAGTATTCTTTGGCTGCATCTTTATACTGCATAGTTATTGCATAAATATTTGCCAGGTCATATGAAAAATATTTGGGGTCATCGGATATTTCTTCTCCCTTCTTTAAATATTCAATTGCTTTATCAAATGTTCTCATCTGTATTGCATAGTTAGCAAAAGCCCTGTAATTAGCAGCATTAGGAGTGGAATTTTTCAAAGCATTGTCCCAGGTTTGAAATGCTTTATTTTCATCTCCCATTAAATAATAAGTTGTGCCGAGCATTCCATATAGAGAAATGTTATCCGGAGAAGACTTTATCTGGTCATTTATTATTTGAACAGACAAATTATATTCTTTCAGGAGGA
Organism: uncultured Bacteroidota bacterium; assembly: GCA_963782475.1. GTDB lineage: Bacteria > Bacteroidota > Ignavibacteria > Ignavibacteriales > Ignavibacteriaceae > CAVQBP01. Next base: position 98,852 of record CAWAJW010000013.1, on the reverse strand, counting down.
GATAAATCCTGTTTAGAGCGTCAAATATTTGATAATTATCTGGCTGTTTTTTATAGAGATCTTCATAAATACTTTTCGCTTTCTCCAGCTCCCCGGCTTGTTCATAATTCTGGCCGAGCATATAAAAATTGGATAAATCATTATTAAGCTGGGCTGAACAAAGACCGGAAAACAAAACGAACGTAATAATTATCTTTAATTTCATAATTCAAAAATAGCAAATATGATTAGTTCATCAAGGGGATAATCCGGGAGGAGTGAAGTTAATAATTAACATAATTGATAATTAGATTATAATTATATTGTTAGATTACGGGAATGGGATAAAGTTTTTTCATATTTAAACAACAAAATTAAGAATACTAGATTAATTTTAGCATATATAAAGAAATAATTGGAGCAGAAATGGCAGCTAACGAAGTTTTTAATAATAATCAATCAGAGATCCTGAAAGTCATTAAAAATATCAATAAATCCTGGTTGAAAGGAAGAATAGAAGATTTAAAGTATTACTTTCATAAAGATATTATAATGATTTCACCTGACTTCAAAAGCAGGTTATCCGGGATTGATGAAATAATAAAAAGTTATAAAGATTTTTTTTGTAGCAGTAAAACTTTCATTTTTGAAGAATCCGATTTTCATATAAAAATATTTAATGACACTGCAGCAGCAGATTATTTCTATCATATTGTTTATAAGATAAATAATAAAAAATATGATGGAACGGGGAGGGAGATCTGGACCTTTTCAAAAATAAATAATCACTGGCTTGCTGTCTGGAGGTTTTTGGCCAATGTTGTTGATAATGAAATAAGCTAAAGCTTTCTACCTTAAATCCAGGTTCTTATTTTTTTTTAAAGAGTAATTTTATAAATTCTTTATCTCAATACTTAAATTAAATCCGGTTTTTATGGAAAATAGGACCCGCTTCCCAAAAGTATTCTGGATAGCAAATACAATAGAAATTTTAGAGAGATTTGCTTATTACGGAATTTATATGGGCTTTGGTATTTATATGGAATATCTCGGTTATTCCAAAGCCGAACTCGGGATTGTCCAAAGTATTTTTCTATTATTTTCATATGTAATACCGGTTTTTTCAGGAACATTTGCAGACAAGTATGGCTTTAAAAAAGTATTTATAGTCGCTTACTTAGCCTACCTTCCTTCCATTCTTCTTTTAATTATTACAAAATCATTTTCAGGGATTGCTTTGACAATGTTAAGCATAGGTCTTGCTGCTGGAATTTTTAAACCGCTGGTTTCCGGTACGGTAAGAGTTGTAACGGACAAAACAAATAAAACTCTGGGCTTCGGAATTTTTTATGCAATGGTTAATATCGGTGCTTCATTCGGTCCAATTGTAGCAGGTAATCTTAGAGCTATTTCATGGAATTACGCATTTCTGGCTGCGGCAGTTGGAATCATATTAATGCTTTTTATTACAATATTTTTTTATAAAGAACCTCCCCGGGAAATTGAAGGAGTAAGTCTTGGACAAAAGTTTAAGGACATGGGAGCTGCACTTTCAGATTATAAATTTTTGATATTCCTTATTCTATTAGGAATATTTTTCTGGCTGCCATTTTGGGCATTTTTTAATCTTCTTGCTGTTTATATTGATCGTAATCTTAACACAGTGAGCTTGTATCAATCTCTGAAGGGAATATTCGGAGCAGGTTTTGCATCAATTTTTTCAGAAGATACCGGAAAAGGGACAAGACGTATACTCGGGGAAACAATTGCAAATACCGGCTATGTAATTATAATTTTTCAGATTCTTATTTCAAGAACATTCGAAAAGTTTAAAGCTCTTCCTTCATTTTTATTCGGATTATTTGTAATTGGAATAAGCTTTATGGTTATTGCGTATGCAAAAATTGGCGCATCCGAATGGATCTTTTTAGGTATATTTTTATTTGCAGTCGGGGAAATGATCACTTCACCGAGAATTCAGGAATATATTACCTGGATAGCTCCAAAAGAAAAAGCCGGGCTTTATATGGGTTCCAATTTTTTGGCTACCGGTTTAGGAGGAGCACTTAGCGGTGTAATTTATACTTCTCTTTATGGTTATTTCCGGAATGATTTGCATCAGCCCGAATATGTATGGTTTACATTAGCTGGAAATATTTTTCTCGGTATATTAGTAATATTTATTTTTACAAAAACTCTGGGTGAATTTAAAGAGCTTGAAGAATAAGAATGAAAGTTCTCTATTGATTAATTTTCTGTAAATGAAATCTCTCTATGAATGTCTATTAGCAAGGTTATTTATGAAAATTTTTTTATTAACTTTATTTATATTTCCAATGATATATGCACAAACACCTTCCCTAATCGTGAACACCGAAAACAGAAGCTGTATCTCATTAAACGGAAAATGGCAGACAATTATAGATCCCTACGAGCAGGGATATTATGATTACCGGTATCTGCCAAGCGAAAACGGATTTTTTATAAATCAAAAACCAAAATCAAAAAGCGATTTGGTAGAATATGATTTCGATAAATCTGCTCTTCTTAATGTTCCGGGTGATTGGAATACACAAAAAGAAAAATTATTTCTATATGAAGGAACCATCTGGTACAAGAAAGATTTTGATTACAAAATAAAACCCGGGAAAAGATTATTTATCTATTTCGGTGCTGTTAATTACCAGGCAGATGTATATTTAAATGGGAAAAAATTGGGTGAGCATATTGGCGGTTTTACTCCTTTTAATTTTGAAATAACAAATCTGGTCAAGGAAAAAGATAATTTCATTATTGTAAAAGTCGATAATAAAAGAAAACGGGAAGCAGTTCCGACATTAAATACAGATTGGTGGAATTACGGCGGGATTACCCGTGATGTAAAATTAGTTGAAGTCCCTTCAACTTTTATAAGAGATTATTTCATTCAATTGAAAAAAGGTTCGGAAAATCAAATTAGCGGCTGGGTGCAGCTTGACGGCGATAGAAAAAATCAAAATGTTATGTTAAAAATTCCTGAAGGAAATATCGAAGCAAAGGTAAAAACTAACAGCGATGGTTTAGCTAAATTAGATTTTGCTGCAAATCTTACTCTCTGGTCGCCGGATAATCCAAAGCTTTATGATGTAATAATAGAATCGGAAACTGATACTGTAAAAGACCAAATCGGCTTTAGAACAATTGAAACAAAAGGTACTGATATTCTATTAAATGGTAAACCGATATTTCTAAGAGGAATTTCAATTCATGAAGAAGCTCCGATTCGTTCAGGCAGAGCTTTCAGCAAGGAAGATGCAGAAATATTGCTCGGCTGGGCAAAAGAGCTAAACTGTAATTTTGTTAGATTAGCCCATTACCCTCATAATGAACATATGATTCGTATGGCGGATAAACTTGGGATATTAGTCTGGTCCGAAATTCCTGTTTACTGGACAATTTTATGGGATAATGATTCTACACTTGCAAATGCAGAGAATCAGCTTAAGGAAGAGATTACGCGTGATAAGAACAGGGCTGCAGTAATTCTCTGGTCTATGTCAAACGAAACTCCTATAAATGAACTAAGAACAAAATTTTTAACTTCATTGGCTGAATCAGCACGTAAGCTCGATCCTACAAGGTTAATTACGGCAGCTCTTGAAAGACATTATATAAATGATACCACTTTAATGATTGATGATCCTTTTGGAAAAAATCTTGATGTAATCGGTGATAACGAGTATATTGGCTGGTATGACGGTTTACCTTCAAAAGCAGATAACCTGGTTTGGAAATGTGCATATAATAAACCGGTAATAATAAGTGAATTCGGAGCCGGTGCATTATATGGAAATCATGGAGATGATTCGACAAGATGGACCGAAGAGTTTCAGGCAAATGTTTATAAACATCAAGTAAATATGCTGAAAAAAGTATCGTTCATTAAAGGGATGACTCCGTGGATATTAATGGATTTTCGTTCACCTAGAAGAGTTCTCCCCGGTATACAGGATTTTTGGAACAGGAAAGGTTTAATTTCAGATAGGGGTGAGAAGAAAGAAGCTTTCTATATTTTACAAAAGTTTTATAAGGATTTGGAAAACAAATAAGTCACTATCCATATGATGATGGGATTTGATCAAATTTAGATAATCAACATCCAATTAAATATTAGTATTGGTATATCTTGCCTCCGTATTGATTGGTATTTATTTTATAAGTTCAAGCTTGCTTAATTCTTTTGTAATCCTATCTAAATCTTCAGAACTTAATCTTATATCGGCTGCTTTCGCATTTTCCATGGCTTGCTTCGCATTACGGGCACCGACCAGTGCTATTGTTATTCCGGGCTGCTCAATTGTCCAGCTAATTACTATTTGTCCCAGCGTAGCATTTTTCTCATCAGCTATAGGTTTTATTTTCATTAGAAAATTATTTACACGCTTGATGTTTTCATCTTTGAAATAGAACGAATCGTTCCTAAGATCCCCTTCGGGAAATTTCTGACCCGGTTTCATTTTCCCGGTAAGTATTCCTAACTGCAAAGGGCTGTATGCTAAAATTGCTTTTTTATTTTTAATTGCATATGGAACCAATTCATCTTCAATCTGCCTTTTTAAAATACTGTAAGGAACCTGGTCCGAAACCAGACCGATATATTTTCCGGCTTCTTTCATTTGCGATGCATCATAATTACAAACCCCGGCATAACGTACTTTTCCTTCTTTTATTAGCCGGTTTACGGCTTCAAATGTTTCCTGCATGGGGGTTGTCGGATCCGGCCAATGGATTTGGTATAAATCTATATAATCCGTTCCCAATCTGCGCAGGCTGTCTTCACATTCTTTTACGATACTTTCCTTTGAGGCATATTTGTAAAGATCAATAGGATTACCCTGGTTATTGATACTTTTGAAATAGAACTCTCCTTTTGTAATATCCCAGCGCAAACCGTATTTAGTTAAAATTTGGATTTTATCGCGCGGCAATATTTTTATTGCTTCACCGACAACTTCTTCGCTTTTACCTTGTCCGTATACAGGAGCAGTATCAATTGAAGTTACCCCGGAATCGTAAGCTGCTCTAATTGCATTGACGGCATCATTCTGCTCTGTGCCTCCCCACATCCATCCGCCTGCTGCCCATGCGCCGAATGTAACTACAGATATATTTAGATCAGAATTTCCTAATGTTCTAGATTTCATTTTTTATATCCTTCTAAATTTTGAGATTTAATCTTTAACTATTTATCTCATTATATCTTATTGCAAAGTTATTAGATTGCAGCCGTTATGACAAGAATGAATTATTAGTTTTAGGGAAAAAAAATAGTTTAATTATAAAAAAATAAAATGGCAATTTATCTGTATGCAGAATGGTATTAAGTGAATCAGGAATTCATTTTTGTGAGATTTCATATTTGATTCTCTATTTAAAGAAGTGGATGCAAATTTTGCATCCACTTTATTGAAGCTATGTACATTGACATAATTTTTTAATTCGAATTATTATTTCATATATATCATTTTTTTTGATTGAGTGAATTCACCTGCCGTCATCCTGTATATATAACTTCCGCTGCTTACCTGTCTCCCATTCTGATCCAAACCATTCCAGCTTAATGAGTAAGTACCCGCCTTCATGTTATCTGAGAAGAGAGTAATTATTTGCTGACCGATTATATTAAATACTTTAATTGTAACGAACTCATCCTTTGGAATTGAAAATTTTATAAGTGTAGCAGGATTGAAAGGGTTAGGATAATTCTGACTTAAAGAATAATTTGTCGGAACATTTGGGTTTTCATATACGATTTCCGTTTCTACTTTTTCCATATAATTATTATTCTCATCAGCTACTATAAGATTTTCAACAACTAAATCTTCCGGATTGCTGAGATTAAAAGGAATAGAGGCAATTATATATTCACCTTCATCGAGTGGAGCAGCATGATCATCATAAGAAAGCATTCTTAAAAAGGAATTTTCCTGATAATATAGTGCCTGGTTAAAAATTGAATTCATTTTAGTATTTTGCGGAATTGATAATCCTAGATTATTTAACTCAATTTGCAAACCCTTTACTTTTTTTAATGATTCTAAACCGACAGATATACCATCTCTGGTAAAATAAAATGTAATTTTTGCATCTATTCCGGGAGTAAGCTTATGTATTGTGCTTACCGTAAATTTATTAGAGTTTATTCCGGCTTTATGAACCGGGGATTTACTTGGATAGATTCCTGTTAGCACAATGTTCTGCAAAACCGCCAGATCAAGTACATCAATTTTCCCATCTCTTGTAGGAAGCGGATCATCCAGAGTCCAGGGAGATATATCACCGTTAAAGAATTGACTGGAACTAAATTTTACTCTGTCAATTATATAATCGATCATTAAGAGGATATCTAATATATTAACCTGGTTATCCAGGTTAACATCGCCCAGTATTCCTTCAAGAGTTCCGTTAAGAATATTAATCGTCTCGTCGGGTCCAGTTCCTAGGTCGGCATCAGTGACTGGTGAGATAGTCGCGCCTTTTACTTCAGATAAATGGTTGAAAGTTTGAAGGGAAACTCCCGATATACTCACAATATCATATGAAAAAACAACTAAGTCCTGTTCACTCTGGTTGGATGTTATTGCGTTCGCACCATTCCCCAGAATAACTATTTTAACGGTATCAACTGATGAACCATCAGGCAAATAGCTGCCCCGGAATATTTCATAGCTGAAATTAAATTGATTTGCCGGAATTGCCGGACCTCGTGCAACGGATCTTAAGATTAATCCGCCGGTTGAATTACCAATTAAAAGATTAAACTGCAATGCCTTTAAGGACTTCCCGGAATAACCGCTTAGTACAACAGTGTCGGGATTACCAGCAGTTCCATCTAAAAGATTTCTTTCCGGCGACTTAAATTTCAGTACCCCGCCTGATAATTGAGACTGACCAATGCCGGATAAAGATAGAGAGGAGGGGGAACCCGGGGCATTGTGTGTAAAGATTATTGTCCCTGTTTCGGGCCCATTATCCGATGGAGTAAAAGTAATCTCAAACAGTTCCGTATCCCCTGGTGATAGAGTAACAGGAAATGTATTTGGTAATAGATCAAATGCCGGGTTAGTCGATTCAACATTCGTAATTACCAGATCATCGGCTGTTCCTTCATTTTTAATTGTTGCGTGAAGAGTACTTGAGCTGCCAACAACAACCGTATCGAAATGCAAAGATAAAGGAGTAATTTTAAATGTTACCGGAGGTGAAGTTAAATCAATTTGAAAATCATCTATAGCCAAACCATCATCGGATGAAGATACATCAACATCCTTCCATCTAATCCAAAATTCAGTACCAACAGGAATTGATAGCCCGGTAATTGTATAAGTAATTTCAGTACGGTTTCCAGGTAAATTACCGTTCAATGTTCCTGAAATACCGGTATTAGGACTGAAGAAGTCAAGCTGCTCAATATTTGTCCAATCACCGTCGGATAGACTTGTAGCATTTATACTATATTGGAATATCAGGCTGTCAGCTTCACTTCTGCTGGCTGAACCGGCTCTCCATTGTTCACCCGTATATGTTATATGAATCAGGGCAATAACATCACCACTGTTATTTATAAAATTTGCGCCGAATATTGAATTGAGTGTGCCGGAACGAATACTCCCAAGAGCCCTGTCTGTACTATCCACCAAACCAAAGCTATAAGTATCGCCGGTTCTGGAGCTGCCTGTGTTAGCTGAATACAGACTATCAGCATCTGCTCCGCTTTCAAAAAAGTACCAGCCGTCAGGCAAGAAATCGGAGGACCCGGTATCAGCCAGCGTATTAAAATCCTGAGAATATCCTGAACCGGTTAGTTGAATTTGGGAAAGTGCAATAGAACTGAATGAAAATAAGAAAACAACGAGCAGTAACGCGCATTTTTTCATTTTAACCCCCGTAATTTTGTTTAAGAAATGTTTATTTAATTAGAGCCCGCTTCGTTTAAAAACGCTTATAAAAATCTGCTTTTGCTAAATAAGCACTTATCAATTTTCAAAATGATAAGGCATTACAAAGCAAAAAATTTGCAGATATTTATATTGATGAGTTGATTTTTAGGTTACGTAGTTTGAATTGTAAGATTTGTGCCCCGAGTTAAAAAGGTTCCCGCTTATTTTTTTCAACTCTGTTTACAATAGTAATATAACTCTCTTTAAATATCAAATATCTTAAAGATTTTTTTTTAATTTCTCTTCAACCGGTAATTATGATAATACTTAATTGATATATACACGGATAAATTAGATACAGCTTTTCATTTTTTCTTCTTATGTTTCTCTAAATCTTCTTCTACTCTATACTTTGTAATTTGAGCAATTAGATCGAAAGGAATTTTTTTATTAAAAGGAAATTGAATAGTTCCTTTAGAAGTTTTATAATCTTTCAGCTCATCCTTAAAGATTTCAATTGGTTTTGCAGTCGGGAAAAATCCAATATGATTTTTAAACGCAGCAAAATAAACTAATACTTCAAACTGTTTAAATGCCGGCATTTGATAGCTAATAACTTCTTGCGCTTTAGGAGCAGCCTTTTTAATTGTCTTCCTTATCTCTTGTAAAATTTTTTGAATTTCATCCGGAAAGGTTTCGATATATTTATCAATAGTTTCAAATAATTTTTTATTTGATTTCATAGAAAACCATCTTATGGTTTTATGTAATGTAAAACAACTACACCGGATTTAAATGTTCTTGTGTCGATTAATTTAAAGTTCAACCTCTTATCAAAATCTTCAAACAATTGTTTACCTTTTCCTAAAATGATCGGATGAATTAAAAACCAAAATTCATCAATTAAATTTCTTTTTGCTAGCTGCTCTGCTATACTTAGGCTTCCCGCAGAAATACTTTTACCGTTCAGTTCTTTCATCTTTTCCACCTCGTTAATTAAGTTTCCTTTATTCAAAGTTGTATTGTTCCAATCTACTCTATTTAACGTTCTTGAAAAGACGAGTTTCTCTATACTGTTGTATCTATCCGCAAATTCGATCTCGCTTTTAGTACTTTCCGGATCTTCTCTAGCGTGAGGCCAGTAACTAGCCATCATTTCATAAGTTTTTCGCCCGAGTAGAACTATGCTTACATCGGCTAAATAATCTGCAAAAAATTTATGCAGCTCATCGTCAGCAATCCCGGCAGTATGATCAGCAAAGCCGTCAATTGTTATATTTATTGCAAAGGTTACTTTTCTCATAATGTAATTCTATTTTTTAAAATTAAGTTTTTTTTCTTCAGTAATTTTTTTAATACAGGTAAAGTAGATGGGCCTACTCCATGAAGTTTAAGAATTTCTTCTTCACTATATTTTGCCAGCTTTATTAAAGTTGTTATTCCTTCTTTTTTAAATGCCCTTCTTGCCGGTGTACTTAAGGCATCGAGCAGTTCATTATTCGTTTTAAGTTTACTTTCACAAACAGGACAGGTCGGACAATCCGTGCTTTTATAATATTTGTGTCCTTTCGGACATATACGCAATGTTCCTTTTGTTGTCATTAAACCTTCAATCATTTTACTGCCATTCAGTTGACTGTTCAAATAAAAATAATCAAAAATAAATGCTACATACGGGTTAAAGGTTGCAGCATGCCCACACGGTTACCTTCGGTATCAATAATTGAACAATAAAGACCGACGCCGGGAATATCTCCTGGTTCGCCCGGATTTTTCGGATCACCGCCCAAAACCTTACCGCCTGCGTCGGATACTTTTTTCATTGCTTTTCTGATGTCGTCAACTGCAATAACAACCGAAGGATGGTTTGAAACCGGGTCATCAGTTTTTTGATAAAAGCCGCCATTTATCATTCCCGCTTCTTTTGGGCGCATAGTTTTTTCGTCTGTTTCAGAAGTTGAGACAACCATATACTCTCCCATCTCAGGCCCAAGCTGCTGGATTTTCCAACCAAAAACATTAGTATAAAAGTCTGCCATTCGTTTTTTATTTTCGGCAGGCATTTCGAAATGTACAACGGGATTCATCTTTGACATAATGATTACTCCTTATTATTAAAGTTGTTAGTAATTATATTTTTACACTTTGGCCAGTATAATATGCATAGCTTTTTCGGTCAGAGTACTTTCAATGCACTTATATCCAAGCTCGACTAAATTAATATGATTGAAAAGTTTTTCTCCTGAACCCAAAATTATTGGTGAAATTGCTATATGTATTTCATCAATTAGTTTTGCTTTCAAATATTGTCGAATGGTGTTAACGCCGCCGCCTACTAAAACATCTTTACCGTTAGCTGATTGTTTTGCACGTTCAAGCGCTGTTTCAATTCCTTCAGTTACAAAATGAAATATTGTTCCGCCTTCCATAATAATCGATTCCCTTGCATGGTTTGTAAGAACGCAAACCGGACAATGATAAGGCGGATTTTTCCCCCACCATCCCTTCCAATCATCATCCGGCCAATTTCCTCTAACCGGACCGAACATGTTTCTGCCCATTATCCATGCGCCTACATTTTCAAACCCTCTTGCCGCATAATCATTATCCTTACCTGTTTCTCCCGGTTTCCCGCTGTGCATTTTTTGAAATATATCTGTAGGGAAAAACCATTGATGCAAATTCATACCTCCGACACCTAAGGGATTATTAATATCCTGGTTAGGACCGGCACCAAATCCATCTATTGAAATGGAAAAATTAGCTACTCGTAATTTTTGCAATTTTGATTTCCTTTCATTTATCTGAAGATAAATAACGTTGAAACACAACACCTGTCGGCAGAGCTTGAGATTCTATTAGTTTCAGCTTGACGTACTTACCATCAGGGAACAATCGCTTGCCGCTGCCCAGCACAAGTGGATAAATGTGTAAAGCGTATTCATCTACAAGATTATTTTCTACAAGCATATGCACTAACATGCTGCTTCCATCAATGAGCATGTCTTTTCCAGACTGCTGTTTTAAGCGGCTCACTTCTTCAATTACGCTGCCGTTAATAAGAGTAGAGTTGCGCCAGGCCCCTGTTGATTTCAAAGTGGTGGAAACAACATATTTGCGGACGCTGTTCATTGCGGCACCGAACGGATCACTATCCGGCATCGGCTCAAAGGCGTTTCCGTGGATTTGCCAGGTCTTTCGTCCGAGCAGCAGTGCATCGGCATTTTCCATTAACTGGAAAAAATGCTTCCCTATATCATCATGCCAATAGGGCCATGTCCAGCCGCCGTGCTCAAAGCCGCCGTCGGTATCTTCCTCTTTTCCGCCCGGCGCCTGAATCACCCCGTCAAGTGTGATGAACTCTGCTACAATAATTTTTCTCATTAGAGGTCACCTTTCTAAAATAATTTTAACTCCATTTTATTTTCTACTTAACTAACTCTTGATAGTTTTTATAAGTTTGAAACTAAAGACAAATTAAGAATCGCATTCCTCTCATATTTGATTTGCCGAAAAGTTTTAATTGCCTTATTGACTATTATGGAAGAAATATCAATCCCGATTTTCATAATGACAAAATATCCTTTGCGACGAATGATAGATCATTGTTAAGCTGATGCCCTGTGTAGTGAAGCTACTAACAATGAATCTTTTTCATAGCCCTCTTTGCCGCCGCCTTGTATAAATAATATGTTTTGTTTCATAAAATTTTTAATTGCTCTTATATAGAAAAAATCATTTTGTTCATTACTTAATTTTCACATAGAATCATCCAGTTAGTGCCGAACTTATCACGAAGCATAGCAAACCGCGATGCAAAAAAAGTATTCTCCATCTTCATAAAAATTTCACCGTCTTCTGAAAGCAAACCATAAATTCTTTCTGCCTCCTCACTTCTGCCGACAGTTAATGTAAGATAAGCGCTTCGCATTAGCTCCGCATGCGGAATATCGGTCCCCATGAGTATCGTACCGCCCAACTCCAGCCGGGCATGAAGAATATCATTTTTCCGTTCTTCCGGAATATTTGATGAATCCGGCATATCTTTGAAAGTTGACATCATTGTAATTTTGCCGCCGAGATGCTTCCCATAAAATTCAAATGCCTCTCTGCAATTTCCTTTGTAGTTAACATAGATATCAAGTTTTATTGAATTAATCTTATTCATGATTTTTCCTATTCAGTTATTTTCCATTTTTTAAGTATATAATATCAAAATCATGCTGCCACTTTTTGTTGTCGATGGAATTTTCCCAGGCTGGGTTAATGTGATTACTTTTCAAAATTTAACTCCATCATTAATTGAATCATTATTAATAGGTTAGCCGACATTAAGCTTCAATAGTACCTGTCTTGACTTGTCCTTCTCGCTTGTAATTGGCCAAGATAACTCCGGTTGCTGTAATTGTACTTTCTAGCAATGTAAATGCCGCCGGAATCGCACCATCGTCAAACAATTTTTTTCCTTTGCCAAGAGTCAACGGAAAAATTTTGAGCCAGATTTCGTCCGCTAAATCATTCTTAAGCAGCAGCTGAATGAGCTTGCCGCTGCCCCAAACATGAATATCAGCACCTTGTGATCTTTTGAGCTTTTCGATATCTGTTAGGCTTTTAATAAAAACTGTGTTTTTCCAATCTGACTTTTCCCTTGTATTGGACATGACATATTTTGTATTATCATTAATACCGGGCCAAAAGTCTGAATGTTTAGGCCAGTAAGGCTCCCAAATCTCAAAAGTTTTTCTGCCTAAAAGATAGTCTGCTGGTTTCATCTGTTTTTCCAAAGCCTTACGAAAAACTTCATCGCCATAAGATGCAGTCCAACCGCCGTATTTAAAGTTACCTGATGTGTCTTCCTCCGGAGCACCAGGTGCTTGCATTACTCCATCTAAAGCAATCATTGATATAACGATTATTTTTCTCATTTTATTTCTCCTTATATTGCGGCCATAAATGGATTTAGATACTAGCTCTTTAAAGTTCCGAATCTTTCCAAAGCTTTTGCATGAGCGCGTTCTGCTTCAGCTTTGCGGTCACGGGGTTCGGCATTTGTCACTAATGAATAAAGAAGTTTTCGGGCACATACTGTCACTTCTTCAACAGCAACATTAAAAGCTTTCTCATTTGCTTTTGATGGTTTATTGAAGCCGGAAAGTTTTCTAACAAACTGAATCGATGCTCCTCTAATCTCCTCATCTGTTGCCGGAGGATCAAAGTTAAATAGTGTTTTTATATTTCTGCACATTTAAAATTCTCTTTTTTTAATGAGTTCAAATTAACTTGCATCACTTTTAATTATCAACTGAGCAGCTTTTTTGATATTCATTGGCAACGCTCAAAATTATTGCTTCGCTCCATGGCCTACTTACAAACTGTAATCCTACTGGCAATCCCTTTCTATCAAAACCGCATGGAACACTCACAGCAGGTAAATCATTATAGTTTGCAAACATTGTAAATTCGGATAATGTGCTTGAGGATTACCTTTACTCTTCAATTAAGGAACAGATGATTTTAAAGTCGGCAATACTAAAACATCAAGATTTTTAAAGATCTGTTCAGAAATCATCTTCCTGTCTTTTTCAATATTTTCAATTCCGTAAGAAAAGTTCCAGAAAGGTGCATCGATATCAGTTACTAAATGTTTCATTAATTAGTCCTTCCAAACTCTTACGTTGAAAAATGCCAGCTATCCAGTTGATAGAAGCTAATAACATCCGAAAGAATTCCTAAAATGCTCCATCTCTTTATTCGGAATTCCCTGGCTAACATCCAAGTGTTTATTTTATTCTAAATTCACCTGCTAAAACTCCTTTTGAAAAATAGAACAAACGCTGATTGTTTAATTGCAAATAGTTTTTTAAACTGATAATTCATCAATCCGGTATCACCGGCTCAACAAGCTTAGTCAATTGATCCAGCGATTCTTGCCAGCCTAAAAAACAATATTCCGGTGGAATGGCATCCGGTACACCATCCTGCACAATGGAAACATCCGCCCCACAGGAAACCTGTTTAATTGTAATGGCAGTTACCATTTCTCCAGGCATTTTTGGATCATCAAATTTATCTGAATAGCGAATTAGCTTGCCCGGTTCTAATTCAAGATATTTTCCGCCGAATGATTGGCTTTTCCCGGTTGAGAAATTTGTGAATGACATTCTATATGTTCCGCCGACTTTTGCATCAAGGTGATGAACTTTGCATGTAAAGCCGTTGGGAGGAAGCCATTTTGCCTGTGCATCTCCATCAATAAATGCACGATAAATTTTATCAGGTGCTGCTTTAAAAACTCTATGAAGTTTTATTGTTGACATAATCTTTCTCCTTATAAATTTATATTAAACCCGATCATAATTTTAATATTTTTGATTTTCAAAACGCCCCATCTTTATTTGGAATTTCTTTTGGAATCTCCTGTCCAATATCCCACATCTCTACGATTTTATTTTCTTCAAACCGAAGAATATGGACGACAGCTAACTGCATTTCACCAAGAGAAATACTTGAATGTGTTATTACAATATTATCTTCAGCAATTACTTTTTTAATTTTAAAAACTTTATTAGGAAACTGTTTCTGGTTTTTCTTCATTGCTTCTTTCAAATTTGCAAAACCTGCAGGGAAATAAATGTTATGATGTTTACCTTTCATATCTATGTACTTTTTATAAGCTTCGTCAATTTTACCTGCCGTAACAAGCTGCAGAAAATCTACAGCTATATCTTTTATATTCATTTTTTATCTCTAAGCTTTTTCTAATTCCGAGATATTGAGCTTTTTCATCTGAAGAACTTTCTGCATTACTCTTTGAGATTTTCCCGGCTCTTTACTACTTAATAAATCACCTAAAGCTGTAGGAACGATTTGCCACGACAAACCATATTTATCTTTCAGCCACCCGCACATTTGAGCATTCGGGTCACCGCCGTCGGAAAGCTTATCCCAATAATGATCCAGCTCTTTTTGGTTATCACAATTAATAACAAATGAGATTGCTTCATTAAAAGAAAAATCATGCTTATGCCCTCCATCCATTGCCGCAAATTTCTGTCCCTCCAAAGTAAAATCTGCATAAGCAATTTTGCTCTCTTTATCAGGTGCCTGTCCGTTTTCAAATCTGAATAAACTGCCTGGTTTGGCATCATGAAAAACCGAGGTATAAAAATTAATTGCTTCTTCTGCTTTGCCGGAATTTTTTGTGAACATTAATGAAGGGATAATTTTTTGTTCTACTTCACCTGAAAAAATAATTATCTGCCAGGACACTCCGAATTTATCTTCCAACCATCCGTATTTTTCACTGAAAGGATATTTATCAAGCGCCATTAAAATTTTCCCGCCGTCCGAAAGTTTATTCCATAGCTCCTCAACTTCCTTTTCTGTTTTACAGTTTACAAAAAAAGAAATTGAAGGATTTAATTTGAATGCCGGGCCACCGTTTATTGCAACAAAAGATTGTCCATAAAGATCAAAAGATACTGTCATAACAGAGTCTTTTGGTCTGCCCGAAGCTTTAGCACTTTCTTCATTGTATTTAGTTGAAGCTTTTACTTTTGAATCTTTGAAAACTGAAGTATAAAAATTTACTGCTTCTTCAGCATTATCATCAAACCATAAAAATGGATTAATCTTTTGCATATCAATCTCCTTTAATTTATATGTTTATTTGACTGTATTTGAATTTCTGCTGTTTAGAACTTAAGATTAATCTTACTATTTTTTTCATATTTTTTCATTTATCCGGAGCTCGGAATAATATGGAATATACTATCAAGAGTTAATTGCATCTGCGGCTTTAATTTTTTCATATTTAGTTTTTAGAGTTTGTAAATTGAATTATTTTAATTCGAGTAGAGATAAAATATTACCAGCCGGATCTTTGAACCATGCGATTTTAGGACCGCCTCCACCTTCGGCAATACCTTTTTCATTCGTTTTTAAATTAGGTTCGTTATATATTTCAAATTTTACACCTTTTTCTATAAGCTCATCGACTGTTTTTTCAACATCATCGACAGGAAAATTGAGTACAGTAAAGCTTGCGGGTGAATGATTTGGCTTTGAATAAATCATTACATTATTGCTATTTTTTATGTGAAGATTTAATAGTCCGTTCATTCCCGGAACATCAGAAACATCCAATCCGAGTACCCGGCTGTAAAAGTTTTTGGCTTTTTCAATATCATTTACTGAAAAGCTGCTGAATGCTTTAACGTTTTTAAACATAGAGCTATCCTTTCTTTATATAATAATTTGAGTCCTTTTGATAGTCACTTGAATTAATTCATCATATGTTTTTTCTATTCGTATAATAATATCTTTCATTATTATCATGTTCCTTTTTTAATAAGATAAAAATTTTCAATCAGCTTTCATTATTGGATGAAGTATCAACAATATAAGTAGTCAGCTCGAATATTTTGTTCTCCTTTATCCGGTATATATCACAGTAGGCAGGAGTATCAGAATTACCTTTACCGGGAATTACTCTGCCTGAGCTTTCCACTACGACATATTCTCCTTCGGAAATAATATTCTTAATTATTGATAAGTTGAAATTTTCAAGCTCGAGAGATTTTACTGCTTTAATAAATTCGCTTTTCCCTGTTATAACCGGCATACCTACAATTTTCCACTTAATATTTTCATCAAGATAATTAGAACACTCACTATAATTGTTATTGTTAAACACTTCAATAATTTTTTCTACGATTTTTGTATTTGTTTCCAGCATATAATTTTAGCCAAAGCAGCTCAAAACAAAAGTAACAGAGCTATTATGAATATGGAAGGTATAGTCACGTCATTTTAAGGGGCTGATTGCGACAATAAATATTTATCCATTATATTTCTGTGTTTAATCCTTCTTGATCTCTCTACTCATAATCTTATTATCTTCATATTATTCGGTTACAGGGATAGGTTCTAATTCCATATCTTTCTCTTCACTATTCTGCTCAGCTTTCTCTTTTGATTTAGTGAATCTTTGCCAATAATATATACACAGCAGGAACAATAATTAATGTAAGGAAAGTTGAAAAGAACATCCCGCCCACAACAGCCAGTCCTAAAGGACGCCTTGATTCTGCGCCGGCACCCAGCCCGATAGCAATTGGTAAAATTCCGAAAATAGTTGCAAATGAAGTCATCAATATAGGTCTTAACCGGATAGTTGCAGATTTTACAACCGCATCAATAAACGAAAGTCCTAATGCTCGCTGCTGGTTTGCGAACTCTACAATTAAAATAGAGTTTTTTGTAACAAGTCCGATCAGCATTATTAAACCAATTTGAGAATATATGTTGAGGCTTTGTCCAAAAATATATAATGTTAATAATGCTCCAAACACAGCAAGAGGCACCGAAAGTAAAATAGTAAAAGGATGAATAAAACTTTCGAATTGTGCCGATAAAACAAGATATATAAATATTATTGCAAGGATAAACATAAAATATAAGGCTGAACTAGAAGATTTATATTCCAATGATTGGCCTGAATATTCATGTTTGATACCTGCCGGCAGCTTCTGTTGAGCGATACGATCAAGATCCTCAAGTGCTTGTCCAAGAGTTACACCGGGAGCAAGACTGGCAGTGATTGTTGCAGATCGAACCCGGTTATAGTGGTTCAGCTCTTTAGGAGCAACAGTCTTTTTAACTTTTACTACATTAGCAAGCTGCACCAAGCCTCCTGTACTTCGTATGTAGATATTAGGAATTTCATCCGGGGTTGCCCTGTATTCCGGTTTCATCTGTAAAATTACATCGTACTGTTTAGTCCCGCGCTTAAAGTCTGTTACTTTTCTTCCCCCCAGTAATGTTTCTAGTGTTGAACCTATATCAGTAACCGACACACCAAGATGAGAAGCGCGCTCACGATCAATATCAATGTCGAGCTGCGGTTTGTTCAGCCTGAGATCGCTATCCATATTTATTAAATATCCTAATTTTGAAGCCTCGCTCATCATTATTCCAACAGCTTTATTTAACTCAGCATAGCTGTCGGCTTGAAGAACGTATTCGACAGGGCTTGTGGAAGTAGATCCCAGGCTTGGCGGATTAATTACAAAAGCCAGAACACCGGGAATTGAAATAAGCTGCGGGAAAAGCTCCTGGATAATCTGCTGCTGTGATTTTTTCCTCTCGCCTCTTGGTTTTAAATTTAGAAACATAAAGCTATTTGTAACGCTCCCGGGTCCCCCGAAGCTTAACCCGGTCGCAGTGAAAAGTCCATCGAGTTCCGGTAATTTCAGAAGGCGATTTTCTATTTCCTTTACATAGCTGTCGGTATATTTTAATGTAGCTCCTTCGGGAGCGACAACTATTCCGAATCCTACGCCACGGTCCTCGACAGGGACAAGTTCACTTGGCAAAAGCTTAAATAGAAATACACCTAAAACTATTGCTGCTATTCCGCAGGAAATTACCAGCAGCCTATGATTAAGTGTCCACCTTAACAGCCGTTCATAAAAAATATTTAAATTATCGAAAAATT
This sequence comes from uncultured Bacteroidota bacterium, assembly GCA_963782475.1. GTDB lineage: Bacteria > Bacteroidota > Ignavibacteria > Ignavibacteriales > Ignavibacteriaceae > CAVQBP01. Next base: position 80,456 of record CAWAJW010000013.1, on the reverse strand, counting down.
TATCAAAAGATTTTGAAGCCCAGCTTTTGCCTGCACCATGCAGAGGTCTTAAAATTTGAGAAGAAATCATTGGCGTTAAAGTGAGAGCAACAAAACCGGAAATTAAAACAGCCACCGCAACCGCGATTCCGAATTCATTAAATAACCTTCCAACATTCCCCGATAAAAATGCAAGGGGAATAAATACAGCAACAAGCGCAATGGTGGTGGAAACTATTGCAAAGCCGATCTCTTTACTTCCGTCAATAGCAGCCTGCCAGCGGCTTTTACCCATTTCCATATGACGGTAAATATTTTCGAGAACTACAATGGCATCATCCACTACTAATCCAATTGATAAAACGAGTCCAAGCAAAGTAAGAATATTAATAGTAAACCCTGCAAAATAAACCGCTGCCAGTGCTCCGATAATAGAAATGGGGATTGCTATCGAAGGGATGATCGTTGCTCGGAAACTCTTTAGAAAGAGCAAAACAACAAGCACAACTAATATTAATGCGATTATCAAAGTTTGTTCAACTTCGGAAATTGATTCTTTAATAAATTCGGAACTATCATAAGCCACGTCCAATTTCATTCCCTCAGGCAGCAGCTTGGACAATTCAGGCAATGCCTTCCGTATTTCTGCGGCAACATCGACTGTACTAGCTTTAGATTGTTTTACAATGCCTAAACCTATTGCAGGTTTCCCGTTCCATCGCGCAACAGTTCTCTCATCTTCAGCGCCTACTCTGACTTCGGCAATATCACGGAGGCGGACAATATCATTACCTTTTTGGGATACTATGATTGATCCGAATTCTTCGGGTGTAGAAAGGTCTCCACGTGTTCGAACGGAAAATTCCCTTTCGACACCTTCAACTCTTCCGCCCGGGATTTCAGCATTTTCTTTTCTAACTGCCGATTCAACGTCCTGGGAAGTTAAACCATGGGCAGCCATTCTTAAAGGATCGAGCCAAACGCGCATTGCATACCGCCTTTCACCGCCAAGTATAACTGAACCGACGCCAGGCATACGCTGAATTTTTTCTTTTAATACACGGTCGGCAAAATCGGATAATTCTAGTCCTGAATGGTGGTTGCTTGAAAGTCCTAACCAGACAATCGCCTGTGCATTTGCATCAACTTTAGAAATTACGGGATCATCTATTTCTTGGGGCAAATTCCCGCGCACACGTGATACTCTGTCTCTGACATCATTTGCTGCTTCATTAACATCACGGTTTAATTCAAACTCAATAGTTACAACGGATCCGCCTTCTGTGCTCGAAGAGGATATTGTTTTAACTCCCTCAAGGGTAGCAAACTGCTCTTCAAGTATATCGGTAATTTCCGTTTCAACCACATTAGAACTAGCACCTCGATACAAAGTAACAACAGATATAATCGGCGGATCAATATCCGGATATTCACGGACAGGCAGCTGTGTAAAAGAAATAATTCCGAATAAGAGAATTGCCAAACTCATAACCGTTGCAAATACCGGGCGCCGAATTGATAAGTCGCTAAGTTTCATCTTAAAGGCTCCTTAATACATAATGTTATAATTCTTGCTTTTAAAATTCATACATTACATTAAATGATAACTCACTTGCAGTTTTATAATTGATCGGATAGTCTTTACATTCAAACATCCGGTCATCCGGATTTCAATCCATTTTTTCTTTATCTGAAATTTCTTCCTGCGGGTTCACCGGCACTACTTTTGCGCCGTCAAAAAGCTTCTGATGACCGGCTTTAACTACCTGCATTCCGTCTTTTAATCCATTTACAACTTCAACGATCTGGGATGTCTGCATGCCAAGTGTTACAGGAGTTGCAGCCACACTGCTATCTTTTTTAACTACAAAAACGAACGATTGATCGCCGTTTGCAAAAACCGCTTCATTAGGAATAGTTAAGGCATGAGGTCTTTCACTTAAAACAGCGGAAATATTTGCGGACATCCCGGGGCGGAATTTCTGCCCTGGATTTTTAACTTTTGCCACGATATTAACATTACGGGTTTGAGAGTCCAAAATTGGTTCGATTGCAATGATATTCCCCTTAACTTTATATCCTTGGAATACACTTGAAGAAACAGTTACTTCAGCATTTCGTTTTAATTGAGCAAGAAAACGTTCAGGCGCTGAAAAGCTTACACGGATTTCATTGAGATTAGCAAGTTCAGTTATTTCCTGACCAGTCCGAAGGAAAGCTCCTGCACTAACTTTTCGAGTACCTATAATTCCGTCGAATGGTGCAACTATTCTTGTTTTACTTAATCGAGCTTTGGCAAGTTCATAATTAGCTTCGGCGACTTTCAAATTAGCTATTGCATCATCAAGGTCTTGTGGCGTTCCAGCTTTTTGATCGACTATAGATTTAATACGATTATAAGAAGTTTTACTCTGGGTATAAAGTGCTTCGGTACGGTTGACTTCGGCCGAAAGTTGTGAATCATCCAGCTGAGCAATGAGAGAACCTTTTTTTATAAAGCTGCCTTCTTCAAACGGGAGGCTCTTAACAGAAGCATCTATTTCGGAAACGATTGTTACTCCTTCAATTGCTTCAATAGTGCCTACAGCTTCAAATTTGTCGGCTACACTCTGAGCCTTTACATTAGCAATTTCCACAGGTGTCGGAGGTAATTTAAAACCCCCTGCAGAAGCATTTTTATCCGAACAGCCGGAGTTAAGTGAAACTAAAAAGATAATTAAAGAACCAAGAGCCAAATAACTCTTTAATGCGAATACTTTTAACATGAAATTCTTCCTTTCATTTATCATAAAAAACTTTTTATTGTTTTTCACCCGATGGGTAATAGCCTGATGTTAGCTGCTTTAAATCAGCGGCGGCTTTAACTGTCTTTACCAATGCATCTGAATAACGCTGCTGCGCCAGAGCAAAATCTTCACTAAGCTGAACCAATTCGAAAGCAGTTAGCCTGCCATTTTCAAATTCAATCATCCCGATCCTAACTTGTTCCTGTGCCGCATCCACACCATCCCTTGAAGCTTTCAAGCGCTCGTTTCCATGCAGCAGTTCCCGGTAAGATACGCGGATTTGTTTTTCCAGCAGTCGGGACATTTCAATATAATTTTGTTTTGCATTTAGTGATCCTGCCTCCAGGCGATCCTCCTCTCCTAATCCTTTTCTTAACCCTATGGGAAGACTTATTTCAATTCCTATGCTCCAACCAGGATATTTACGTTTAAAAACCTGAGATAGAACATTTCCGAAACTACCGCTGGTTGATGAACGGAGTGTATCTCCTCCAAAGATAACATCCTGTGAACTGCCGCCTAAACCATTACTAGTTAATGAACCGACCAGGTCGACCTGAGGAAGGGCCTTCCATGTTGCTGCCTTTGCCAATGCTTCTGCAATTTCGACATTCTTTTGAGCTGACTGAAGCTCTAAATTATATTTTAATGCATTATCAATAATATCTTCAACAGGTTCTATAGGAAAATCACTTGGAGGATTATCCAAAGTTAAAAACCTTTCCCCTCCGGGTTCAGGTTTTTTGCCAATTAAAACAACAAGCTGGTCCGATTGTGTATCCAGTGCTTCCTCCATGTCGATCAGTAATAGTCTTTGTTCGGCCCAGAAAGTCTTTGCATTTGCAACCTGGTTTGGCCCAACAAGGCCCGATTTTGCCCGGAGTTCTGCTTCATGAAGAAATGAGGTGGCGCGTTCAAGTATAAGTTGCTGAACAGCATAATTTCGTTCTGCCGCATACAGGCTCCAATAAGCCTGTTCGAGCGTTGAATTCATTTTAAGAACTTCCTGATCATACTGAGCTTTTGAAGATTCAGCATTTAATTCAGCTTGTTTCAAATTGCTCCTTGCCGAAGTTGTGAATCCAGAAAGGAGCGGCTGGCGAAGATTTATAGAACCGAAAGCATCATATTCAGGGTTTAAAAAAGCAAATTGAGAATTTGTTTTTAACTTGGTTGAGTTTACAGATAGTTCAAGGCTTGTTCCAATCGGGAGGTTCAAGCGAAATCCGGTTTGAGTTAGTGTTTCCTGTGTTGAAAGTATATCTGCCCCGGAAAAAAAGGAAGCTGCAGGTATTTTTTGATCATCATAATTAAAGTTCAAGAAAAATTCAGGATCAAAAGCTCCTCTCTCTCTGCGTAATGCTCCCATTGATGCTAGATAAACAGCTTCTGCTTGCTTAACGGAAGTAGAATTTTCTTTTCCGTATTCCAATGCTTCTGATAACGATAACGGAATTCCCTTTAAATTATTTAAAATAACCTGGAGTGCGCTGTCAGGATTAATCACCCTCTGCGCAACAGTCACAGGCAGAATATTTATAAATATAAGAAAAGTAAAAAATATCATTCGTTTATTAAATAATTCCATATGGTATTCCTTATTCCATTTTTTCTTTAGATTAATAAAAATTATATGTCATGTATCGTATTCAAACTTACCTCTGTTTTTTTTACAGCAAAAGGTGCTGTTACGGCAATATTAATGGGTGATTGCGGCAAATGCCAAGTTTAAATCGTTACCATTTAATAATTATAACAAACAGAATCTTAAAATCTGGACAATCAAATTTTTATATTCATATATTGGCTTAACCTCCGGTTCTTTATTAACCTGAGATAATACATCATTGAAGTTATCAGTAGCTTCCAACTTAATTTATCACCCTTAAGATTATTTTTTTCGAAATAAAAGTGGAGTTATCCTAACACTTTTCTGCAGAGTTACTGCTGAAAATAATATTCGATTAGCTTATCTGATTGAGCAGAAATATGATAATGTTTAGAAATTGATGTCTGCTTTTATAATCGGGAACCTGCTCCGCAAATATAAAAAAATAGAATTAAATAAAAATAAATATTGTGTTAATTTTTCGATTATGAATTAAATCTATTTTAAAGATTCTAAAACCATTGCATAAACTTTTAAATTTTCTTTTAATTTTTTTGTTTATTGCATAAAACTCTATTTGTTATAGTCGAATAACTTAATTTATATCTTTGATGTTAATCACACTAACAAGTTTAATATTGTGTTGTGAAAAATATTTCAATGTATAAAAAACAAAAATTATTTTATCTTTTAATAGTGGATTGGATAGTTAACATGACTGAAATTTCAAATTCAGTCTTCTAAAGATTAAATAATAATCATTATGACACAAAAATCGGTAAAGTTAAAATCCGTTGATGATATTAAAACTATTTATTTTAAAAATTCTGAAGACTGGAAGAATTGGCTGTCGAAAAATCATTCGGCTTCAAATGGTATTTGGATAAGGATGTTCAAAAAAGATTCCGATATAAAAACATTAACACACGATGAAGCATTAGATGAGGCTTTATGCTATGGCTGGATAGATGGACAGACTAAGAAATATGATGAAAGATCCTGGATTCAAAAATTTACACCGCGAAGAAAAAGGAGTATCTGGTCAAAAAAAAATATTGAACGTGTCAAACTTTTGATAAAACAAGACAAAATGAAACCATCTGGATTAAAAGAAATAAATGAAGCTGAAAAAGACGGGAGATGGGAAAAAGCCTATGATTCTCCAACCAATATGAAAATACCCGGCGATTTTCTTAAAGAACTTTCTAAAAATAAAAATGCTTTGAAATTTTTTGAATCACTTAATAGATCTAACAAATATTCTATTGCCTGGCGTTTACAAACCGCAAAAAAACCTGAGACCAGAGATATCCGTATGAAAAAAATAGTTGATATGCTTTCAAAAGGAGAAAAGTTTCATTAATGAAAATTGTTTTGACTGTAATCATGTGATTTCAGCCACTCAGGGGGTTGATTGCGACATTTCAATAGTATAATTTCTTTCCTAAATTTTTTCAAACAAACAACAATTGCATTCATGAAACATATAACAATAATTGTAACTAAAGGGGCTATTTTAGGGAATATAGAAGGACCCCGGCAAGTATTTACTGAAGTGAATGAATTTTTGGAAAGCATGGGCAAACCTCCTCTATTTGAGGTTCAGCTTGCAGGACTTTCAAAAGAGAGCCGACTAAATGACGGTCTCTACACTATCGCTACAGATCCCATAAATGAAATTAAGAAAACCGACCTTATAATTATTCCGGCTATGTATGGTAATTTAAGAAGAGCGGTAGAGCTCAATAAAGATTTTATTCCCTGGATTACAGAGCGTTATAAATCAGGTTCGGAAGTAGCAAGCCTTTGTTTGGGTGCATTTTTACTTGCATCAACAGGATTATTGAAGGGGAGGAAATGTGCTACCCATTGGCTGGCAGCAAATGAGTTTAGAAAAATGTTCCCCGATATTGATCTGGTTGAAGATAAAATTATAACCGATGAACAGGGGATCTATTCGTCCGGCGGAGCTTACTCTTCTTTAAATCTAATACTATATCTTGTTGAAAAATTTGCAGGCAGGCAGACTGCTGTTTTTTGTTCCAAAGCATTTCAGATTGATATTCAAAGAGAAAGCCAGTCTCCTTTTATGATATTCAAGGGGCAGAAAGAACATGAAGACGAATCGATAAAAAAAGCACAGGAATATATTGAAAGCAACTTCCAGGATAAAATAACTGTGGATCAGCTAGCTTCGATGCTTGCTTTGAGCAGAAGGAACCTTGAACGGAGGTTTAAAAAAGCTACTGCTAATACTGTAGTAGAATATATTCAGCGTGTAAAAATTGAAGCCGCAAAAATGAGCCTGGAATCTTCAAATGAAAATGTAAGTGAAGTTATGTATAAAATCGGCTATTCGGATCCCAAGGCATTCCGGTTTACTTTTAAAAAGATTACCGGGCTGTCTCCAATTCAATACCGGAACAAGTACAACAGGGAATTAGCGGCTTAAAGTTATGATTTAAGATTGAGAATTAATAAGAATAGAGAAAAACCTATTATAGAGAATGGTATGTTTCATTAATTTTTTGATCTATCTGCCCATTTCATCTGTGGAATTTTTTCACCGTCTTCTGAACATTCAATTAAAATATTTAACCTTTTCAAACGGGTTTCTTCCTGCTTTGCACTCATTACCCACCAGAGAGTTGTTTTTTTATATGATGGTATCATTGATTGAAAATAATCCCAAGCTTTTTTATTTAACTTAAATTTTTTTTCATATTGTTTATCAAGCTTAACTTTAGCTCTTTCGAAAGAATACCTATTGATTTTTTTCTCATCTTTTTTATTGAATGCTTCAAAACCGGCCGGCTGCATCAATCCAAGTTTAATAAGCTCTTCTCCTCTTTTAAGATTTACGGCACTCCAGATGCTTCCGGATTTTCTCGGCGTAAATCTGATCTTGTAACTTTCTCCATCAATTGATTTTCTCAATCCGTCAATCCATCCGAAACAAAGTGCTTCATCAACAGACTGCGGCCAGTCAATGCTGGGTTTACCGGAGCTCTTTTTGTAAAATCCAACCCAAAGTTCATTATACTTATTATGATTTTTCTTCAGCCATTTCCTGAAATCATCCTGAGTCTTAAAAAATTTTATTTCTTCCATTCTAAATTACCATGTTATTAAAAGATTTTTACGGCTAATTTAAACATTCACTCCCGTTAAGTCTTAAATTAAAGGTTAAATTAACTTATCCGTTAAAATATAATTTAATATTTTTTACTTAACTGTAAAAATAATATAAATTGCTCTTTCATAATTTTATTATTTCTTCCTGTGCATTCAAAAATCAAGATTATAATGAGCTGCAGTATAAAATTAAGTTAAAGAGGCAATTAATGAAACATGTTCAAATTAGAGGCTATAATTATTACTTTGAAGATATTAATGCTGATAATGAAGAAGCAATACTTTTAGTTCATGGGCATCCGTTTGATCATACAATGTGGAATTATCAAGTTGAAACTTTAAAAAATTTCCGGCTTATTCTCCCTGATCTTAATGGATACGGGAAAACAAATTGCAAATTCCCCAAAATTTTTATTGAGGAACAGGCACTTGACCTGGCTCTTTTACTTGATGAATTAAAGATTCAAAAAGTTCATTTAATCGGTCTTTCGATGGGCGGACAAATAATTGTTGAATTCACAAGGCTTTTTCCTGATAGAGTAATTTCATTAGTGATTTGCGACAGCAGCCCGGCTGGTGAAACTAAGTCCTCCTATTTTAAAAGGCTGGAGCTGGCAGACCGGATTTTGTCAATCGGTATGAAAGAGTATACCGAACATGATATTCATAAATATTTGCATCCAAATACAATTAAGGAAAAAGGGACAGCTTATAAGCATCTTTACCAGATGATGATTGATACCAAAATAGAAGGCGCTGTTGCTGCTATTCGAGGAAGAGCTGACCGGAGAGATAACTTTAATTATCTGAAAAAGATAAAAGTTCCTTCACTTATAGTTGTTGGAGATAATGATTTTTTTACCCCGCCCCCTGAATTGGATGCTGTTGCAAAGCAGATTCCTAATTCAAGATTTGAGATTATACCTAATGCCGGTCATATTCCTAATATGGAACAGCCTGAAATTTTTAATAAACTGCTTACGGATTTTTACAGCCAAATTATTTAACTATTTGGATTTCAAGCAAATCATTAAAAAGAAAACGAAGCGATTATTCGAAGGCTCTATATTCATGTAATTAGATTAAATTGATTTTTTAAGATTCTAATTCTTCAAATACCAAAATCACATTGCTTTAATTCTGCATAAAAGATTGTTCTGATAATACATAAATTTTCATTTCCCGAATATCCGGTTCTATCCTGATATGTCCAATTTCTTTAGTCTCATTTGTTATATGGTTGTAATTCGAAAATTTAATAACAAATAACTGAGGAATTCAAAATGGAACAGAGGATTGATGCTTATGAAAAAGCTCAGGGAGCTTTAAAGGCTATGTATGGATTAGGAGTATATCTTAAAAAATCTTCAATTGAAGAATCTCTTTTAAATCTAATCGATTTTAGAGTATCCCAGATAAACGGATGTGCTTTTTGTCTTGATATGCACTCAAAAGATTTGCGTGCGGAAGGTGAAAGCGAACAGCGTCTTTATCTACTTGATGCATGGCGCGAAGCCCCTTTTTATTCAGATCGTGAACGTGCTGCACTTTCCTGGGCAGAAGCTGTAACTAAAGTAACTGACGGCCATGTATCTGATGAAACTTATGAAGAAGCAAGAAAACAATTTTCCGAAAAGGAACTAATTGATCTGACAATGGCAGTAATAACAATAAATTGTTATAACAGGATAAATATAGCCTTCCGGACTAAAGCAGGAACTTATGTACCTGGTCAATTTGCTGTACAAACAAATTGATTGCAATTAAAGATAATTTCAGGTCAATAAGATTTCTCAAAATAAATTTAGTTTATGGATTAACATCAATACGGTATTTGAAAATTGATTATTACTATATCATTAAAAAAAATTATACGAGAAGGAGATTAAAATGAAAGAATTCTTATTAATATTCAGAAACGATTTTAAATCTATGCCTAAAGGTTCTCCTGAAGAAATGCAGGCTATTACAAAAAGATGGATGGACTGGGTAGGCGGAATAGCTGCTCAAAATAAATTATTTGATAGGGGGAACCGTTTATCATCGAGCGGCAGAGTTGTAAAACCGGATAATGTGATTACAGACGGGCCTTATTCCGAAATTAAAGAATCTGTCGGCGGCTATTCAATTGTTAAAGCTGATTCGTATGAAGAAGCAGTTGAGGTTGCCAAAGGATGTCCGGTTTTGCAAATGGGAGGGAATGTAGAGGTTAGAGAAATAGACCAATTATAAATAATTAAAACATAATTTGATTATATTAAATTCAAACAGACTATATGTCGGACCGATGGAAGCTATTGATGGAACGCCGGTTGTCGATATAAATCCCTGTGGTTGAATCAAATGACTATAGCTTTAATTTATTAGAATTAATATTTAACTCATGTTACACAGAAAATTCTTAATCTTACTCTTATTCTAATCTTACTCGAATTCTATCACGATTATGAGTAAGAGTATGATTAAGATTAAGACCGGTACCTAAGATAACTATTTAAGTAATATTGATATGCCTGAACAGGAACTTATACCGCATCTCTTCAGAACCGAGTACAGAAAAATTGTGTCTGTTCTCTGCAGACGGTTTGGGTTTGATCAAATAGAAATTGCCGAAGATATTGCCGGCGATACTTTTTTGACTGCAGCAGAAACGTGGGGCATGAAGGGAATACCGGCAAATCCTGCTGCTTGGCTTTACAAAGTTGCTAAGAACAAGGCAAAAAATTATTTACTGCGCAATTCTACATTCGAAAATAAAATTATACCTGAATTAAAAAATGATATGTCAAATTATTTTGAGCAGGAAATAGATTTATCGCCGCAGAATATAAATGACAGTCAGCTGGAGATGATGTTTGCAATTTGCCATCCTTCTATTTCACCGGAATCACAAATCGGGTTGTCTCTTCGTATTCTTTGCGGCTTCGGGATTGAAGAAATAGCAGATGCTTTTTTAACAAACAAGGAAACAATTAATAAAAGATTATTCAGGGCCAAAGAAAAGCTGAGACAGGAAAAAGTTAAAATTGAGCTTCCCGGTCCCGCCGAAATTGATGAGCGATTAGAAATTGTGTTAAGAACAATTTACTTATTATTTAATGAAGGTTATTACTCAGTCAGTCAAAATAAAACTCTTCGAAAAGATCTTTGCCTTGATGCAATGCGTTTATGTTATATGCTAATTGAAAACCAATTTACAAACAGGCCGCAGGTAAATGCACTCCTTTCTCTTATGTGTTTTCATGCTTCAAGATTTGAAGCGCGCTTTAATGAAAACGGTGAAATGATAATATATGAAGAGCAGGATACAGCTTTGTGGGATTCTGACCTGATTAGTAAAGGAGGTTATTTTCTCAGCTGCTCTGCCGGAGGAAATAAAATTTCAAAATATCACCTTGAAGCTGCAATAGCCTACTGGCATACACAAAAAAACGATTCAAAGGAGAAATGGGAAAATATTCTACAGCTTTACAATCAGCTTCTTCAGATCGAATATTCCCCTATTGCGGCACTTAACAGGACCTATGCACTTTCAAAAGCAAACGGTAAAGAAGAAGCAATTAGTGAAGCTGAAAAACTAAAATTGGCAGACAATCATTTTTATTTTACGCTGCTTGGAGAACTTTATTCCGGTATTGATAATCAGAAAGCAAAACAAAATTTTCAAATGGCACTCCTGCTCGCAAAAACTGAGACTGACAAAAATTCAATTCAAAAGAAAATTGATAAATTAAAACTTTAGTACGAAATTTTTTTTCTGAAATTGAAAGTAAATATTTATAAGTTCCGTAAAAATAATCTGATAATGCAATTTTATTTTTTTGTCATTATATCAAATGTAAGCGTATCAAAAAATATTGTTAATGAATCAAGCTTGTCATTTTTTACTCCCCATATTTCTGCGACATCACCATTGATGTTCTTGCCATTTGGAAATAGATAATCGTAATTCCCAATCACGCAGGCTCGATCACCATCAATGATCATCTCTTTAACTCTCATGTTCTTAAACAATTTTCCAAATCGATTTATAACTTCAATATATGCTGACTTGCCGACAATTGGATTGGTTTTTGTCATGTCTCCGCCGGTAAATTTGAAATCATCGGCAATAACTGATTCCCAGCCTTTTTTTTCAGCAAAGCCTTTATAATATTTATCCAGAAGTTCTTTTGTTGTCATGGTACTTTCCTTCCTTTCTTTAATTATTTCTCTTCAAAGGGATTTATATAAGGGAATTACAAATTAAATTTTTCATACGATAATTTAACGTTTTTGTATCTTCTTTTATTTAGTACTCTTTTTGACTCCCTGTATTTTTCTTAATCGAACATAAGAAGAATTGTATTTAATAAATATGATCTTCATTATTTTTTAATTAATTGAAGTTTACTATTTTTCCACCCTGATTTAATAAGCCAATATATCATTAATATTTATTATTATGACTGATATTATTAACTCACCTGAAAATAGTCTAAAATTAGAATCGTACTTAAATAGAATAGGAATTGAAAAAATAAAAAATCCTTCTTTGGAATTTCTATCGGAACTTCAGAGTCGTCATCTGCTTTCAATTCCTTTTGAAGACCTGGATATTCCGCAAAAAAGAATTGAGCTGGACATTAATAAAATTTATAAAAAGATAATTCCAACAAGGCGAGGCGGTTTCTGCTATGAATTGAACGGGCTTTTTCATTGGCTTCTTACTTCTTTAGGATTTAAAGTAGATATGTTATCCGCACGTGTTTTTAATTCTAAGAAAAATGAATTCGGTCCCGATTTCGACCATATGACCTTGCTTGTTCATTTTTCCAAAATAGATAAATATTATCTTGTTGATGTCGGGTTTGGAGATTCATTTCGTATACCTATAGAAATCGGCGGCGGGGAAGTTAATGATATCAGCGGTCATTATAAAATTGAAAGAGGGAATAATTCTCTCGAACTCCTCCTTGAAAATGGAAACAGCTGGGTACCCCAGTATTCTTTTTCATTATCACCAAAAAAATTGGATGATTACCAGGATATGTGCGACTTTCAGCAGGACAGCCCCACTTCAAGTTTTAGAACCGGGATGCTCTGCACAATTGCAACGGAAACAGGAAGAATTACATTAAGCAATAATTCATTAACAATCACAGAAAGCGATTCAAAAGACAAAATTTCTTTTGAAAGCAAAGATGAATTCAATTTTTATTTGAAAAAATATTTTAATATTGAGATATAATAAATTTAAAATCTTTTGAGGTCTAAATGGGAAATAATCCTCCAACTACAGGAAACGGGAAAATTTGTTACCTTGAAATCCCGGCTGCTGATATTGATGCTTCCTCCTCCTTTTATCAAAAAGTATTTGGATGGAAGATCAGGAAAAGAGGAGACGGCTCTGTTGCTTTTGATGATGGTGTTGGTGAAGTAAGCGGTACCTGGACAACGGGAAGAAAACCAACTGCGGAGGTTGGGATTTTAATCTATATAATGGTAGATAGAGCCGAATTGATCATCGAAAAAATTATTGCTAACGGCGGGAAAATCGTGCAGCCGATTGGCAAAGATTACCCGGAAATTACCGCAAGGTTCTGTGATCCTGCCGGCAATATAATAGGGATATACCAGGAACCTGCATAAAGTTTATGGATATAAAGAAAGCTTACGATATTTGGTCTAAACAATACGATACCAGCTCTAATAAAACCCGGGACCTTGAAGCGAAAGCATTGCGAACAAGTCTAGCAGATATTAATTTTAATTCATGTTTGGAAATCGGCTGCGGCACAGGGAAAAATACCGAATGGCTTATAACCAGAGTAAAACAGATTACCGCGGTTGACTTTTCGGAAAAAATGCTTGAAAAAGCAAAAAAAAGAGTAGTATCCGGCAAAGTTAAATTCATTCAGGCTGATATAACACAAGAGTGGAATTTTATAAAAAATAAATTTGATCTTTTAAGCTTTAGCCTTGTCCTTGAGCATATTGAAAATCTAGATCATATTTTTAAAGAAGCTTCAAAAGCAACAGCTCCCGGCGGACATGTATATATTGGCGAGCTTCATCCTTTCAAACAATATTCAGGAACCAAAGCAAGGTTCGAAACGAAAAAAGGAATTGAAGTTTTAAAATGTTTTAATCATAATATTTCGGATTTTGTTCAGGGTGCCGAAAAGCATGATTATAAAATTGCGGATATAAATGAATTGTTTGATAATGATGACAGAACGGCTATTCCAAGGATATTGACTTTGCTTTTTCGTAAAGCTTAATTCACTTTTTAATTAATTTGCTATGCTACACATCAGTCTTAATATTAATCATAATCCTACTCATAATTGTGATAAAAATCGAGTAAGATTAAGAATAAGAGCAAGATTAAGAATTTCCTGCGTAATATGAGTTAATCATTATTTTTTTGATCAATCCGTTTAATTTATAATTAAATTTCTTAATTGGAATTCATGCCTAATCGGATGCATGACAGCATGTTCAAGCATTGCATCGATGCAATATTCTACTCCCCAGTTGGAAGTGTAAGCGGGACTAATAAATTTTTCTTCAGGTATTTCCGATAGCGTGTAATATGATAACTTACAGGAATTGCGGATTAAGATGAATTTTTAATTCTAAAGGAAAAAGGTAACCGCTCCTTCTTCCTATCTTCCGATTTTCTAAACTTTCCGCTCTTCTACTTTATCATTTATCCCAATATCCAAAACACATCTAAAAAGCCTCCTCTTGCTACTGATGATTAAAATTATTTAATTAGTATATCCTTCATAGTCATTAACAAAAATTCTAAGTTTTTGATGAGATTAATTCATTTTTCTAAAATTTTTCTCTTCTTAATCATTTTTATATTTCAAAACTTTGCACAACAGGTAAATATTATAAATACTGGTGCCTACAAAAAGCAATTTTCTCTTCAATGGAAGGAAAACGGTATCCCATATATTCAGAACTTTAGTCCTACAGATTATAATGCTGAAATACAGAATTTTTCAATTGTGCAGGATAAACGCGGACTTATCTATTTCGGTAACAACAAAGGGGTATTAGTACATGACGGTGTAACCTGGCGTTTAATTCCGACAGCTAATAAAACTCTTGCCCGATCTCTGTGCCTGGTAAATGATACGGTTTATGTCGGGGCAGAAGGAGATTTTGGTTATTTGATTCCTGATAAAAAGGGTGAATTAAGATTTGTTTCTCTTATTAATAAATTGCCGGAACAATACCGGGGCTTTCATGATGTTTATGAGATTACATCTAATAAGGATACCATATATTTTAGAACAAGAAATCTGCTTTTCCTTCTATGCAACAATAAAGTTAAAGTATGGAGTTCTAAAAATCAATTTGATGCTTACTTTATCTTTAATAATACTTTATTCGTTGAACAGCATAATATTGGCTTATCTAAAATGACTAGAGATTCTTTACTGCCTGTAATAGGCGGAAATCTATTTGCTGAAAAGAAAATAAGCAGGATGTTTCCATATAACAAATCCAGTTTTATAATCTCCACTTTTGCCTATGGTCTGTTTATTTATAATGGGAAAAATATTAGGAAATTTAGAACAGAAGCTGATAATTTTCTGCTTAAAAATAAAATCTACTTTGGAAAAAGCCTTCCGGGTGGCTTTCTTGTATTTGGAACAGGCCACGGGATTATAATCCTAGATAAATACGGCAGGCTCTGCCAGATTATCAATAAAGCTTCGGGATTACGCAATGAATTGGTCCTTAATATTATTGCAGATCGGCAAGGCAGCTTATGGTTAGCCTTAAACAACGGTATTGCAAGAGTTGAAACACCCTCTTCATATTCCCGCTTTAGAGATGTTTCCGGGATGGATAGTTTTGTTGAATCGATAATTCGGTATAACGGGATCCTTTATTCTACTGCTGAACGAGGAATATATTTCCTGGATAAAAATGCATTCCCTTTTCAGAAATTTAAACCGGTTAGCGGTATAAATACTTTATCTTTTTCTTTGGCTGCGGCAGCAAATAAACTACTTGCCGGCACACAAAGTGCTGTTTATGAAATCAATGGTTCTAAAGCAATTAAAATTAGTGACTTTCCTACCAAGCGGTTATTCCATTCAAAGATAGACACAAACAGGGTATATGTACCGTTAATTGAAGGTTTTGCAGGCTTAGAATATATTGATAATAAGTGGGTTGAAATACCACCGGTTCCCGGGATTAACCTTCGTATAATAGCTGTTAGTGAAAATCCTGATGGTTCACTCTGGCTGGGAACCGACTTTGAAGGTTTATTTAAAGCAGTCATTAAAATGAACTTTTAAACGCGGGCAAACCCGAAATGGAAGTTAAACTCACACATTACGGAAAAAAGGACGGTATCCCGTCTGGCCAGGTTATTCCTGTCCCGGTCGATGGCAAAATCGTAATCGCGACTATAAAAGGACTGAAATACTTTGACGCTGCAACCAAACATTTCTTACCGGATACAACTTTTGGAAAAATATTTGCCGATTCATCGTGCGAAATTGATTTCATGCATGAAGATAATAATGGAAATATCTGGATAATTGTAAAAAGAAATGGGAAGACTTTCCCGGGTTTGATAGCCCCGGTTACAAAAGTGAAATATATTTGGCAGAAAAAAATGTTTTCGAGAATTAATGATCTTGGTCATTCATATTTCATTTATCCGGAAGAAAACGGAGTTGTTTGGGTTGGCGGGTCAGAGGGGATTGCAAGATATTTTCCCGGTATTAGTAAAAATGATTATGATTTTTCCGCTTTGATTCGGAAAGTAACTGAAATTTCCATTGATTCTGTTTTCTATATGGGTAATATTTCACCGGATTTTTCTGAGCCGGAAATAGAATATAAAAATAATTCTTTACGTTTTGAATTTACCGCATCCAGTTATGATGACCCTTCAAACAATTTCTTCCAGGTGAAGCTCGAGGGCTACGATAATAATTGGACTAATTGGTTTTCCAAAACCGATAAGGATTATACAGGCCTTCCGGCAGGGAAATATGTTTTTCATATCCGGGCTAAAAACATTTATAACCGTCTAAGTTCAGAAGACAAGTTTGCTTTTGAAATATTACCCCCTTGGTTTCAAACATGGTGGGCATATCTGCTTTATATTTTATTCATTGGGGCAGCTGTTTCTTCTATTGTTAAGATTCGGGTTAATCAATTAGAAAAAAGGACGCATCAGCTGGAAAATATAATTTTGGAAAGGACTGCTATAATCAGGGAACAGACAGAAAAGCTGAAAGAGCTCGATCATCTCAAATCCAGATTTTTTGCAAATATTTCACATGAATTCCGTACACCGTTAACAATAATTTTAGGGATTCTTGAAAGATATTTAAAAGAACCCGGAAACGAATTCTCTGATTTTAATATTATGAAAAAAAATGCGAAGAGACTGCTGCATTTGATAAATCAGATGCTCGAATTATCAAAGCTTGAATCAGGAGGTGCTAAAATCCGGGTACAAAAAACAGATCTTGTAAAGTTTATCAGAAGAACAGCTTCCTCATTTATTTCTCTCGCCGAACAGCGTAAAATTAATTTTCGGTTTAATGAATTACCATTGTCCATAGCATACGAAATGAAGGAAATATTAATATACATTGACCGTGATAAAATGGAAACCGTTATTTACAATCTTCTTTCTAATGCTTTTAAATTTACACCGGAAGGAGAAAATATTTTTATTGATCTAAACTCTCATATTAATTATGCCGAAGTAAAAATAAGAAACAGCGGAATTGGAATAGATGAAAAACACTTATTACATATCTTTGACCGGTTTTATCAGGTAGATACCAATTCAACCAGGATACATGATGGAACCGGTATAGGGCTTGCATTAGTGAAGGAGTTTATGGAACTGCATCATGGTGATGTTAAGGCGGAAAGTAATGGCAGCGAGACTGTCATTAAAATTAAAATTCTGTTAGGGGACAGTCATTTTGCACCGGATCAAATAACTTATGATAATAGCGGTGTGGAAGCTGCAGAGCACAATTTATTTATTGACACAGGAAAGCCTGAATTGAAAAAAGAAATTAAAATGAAACCTCTTTCGGGGGAATCAAGCATTATTTTAGTTGTTGAAGATAATTTTGATTTGAGGAATTTTATTTGTGAGCAGCTCGAAAATGGTTATTCGGTTATTGAAGCGGTCGACGGTGAAAAAGGAGTTAAGCTTGCCGAAGATATTATCCCCGATTTAGTGATAAGTGATATTATGATGCCTAAAAAGGATGGTTATCAGCTTTGTAAAGAACTAAAATCAAATATAAAAACCAATCATATCCCGGTAATACTCTTAACTGCAAAAGCTTCGCTGGAAAATAAAATTGAAGGATTAGAAACAGGGGCCGATGACTATTTAATAAAACCGTTTAATACTGATGAATTGAGAACAAGGGTAGTAAATCTCATCCGTGTTAGAAAGCAGATGAGGGAAAAATTTCAGTCTGAAATGATCCTAAAACCAATGGAAGTAATCGTCCCCTCAACTCAAAAAATCTTTATTGAAAAACTGACAGGAATTATTGAGAAAAATATTGAAGATGAAGAGTTCAGTGTTGAAAATCTTTGTAAAGAAATCGGAATGAGCAGAACCCAGGTTCATAGGAAAATTAAAGCAATTACTAATAAATCTACAAGTGAGTATATACGTTCCTACCGGCTTCAAAGAGCTGCCGATTTAATCAAGCAGGATGCGGGCAATATAGCAGAAATTGCCTATAAAGTCGGCTTTAGTTCGCAATCTTACTTTACCAAATCTTTTCTTGAATTGTATGGATGTACACCTATGGATTTTAGAAGAAACAGGATTAATAATAAATAATTCTTCCGCAGAAACAGATTTTCATTTAACAATAATAGAATTTTTTTATCTATTTCATCAATATTTCCTCTGAGCTTTTTCAATGTAACAGATTTTTAAAAATTTGGAACATAGTTGAAATAAATTATTCTTCCTTTAATCTAACTTATGCCTGCTTCATTTCCCGAATTTTTCATAATTAAGTTATTTTTCAACCAGGAGATTATCTATGCGGAAAATTAGATGCATAATAGTATTTGTAATTTTCATTCCTTTTTTGTTATTATATGGTCAGAATGATTGGATATGGCAAAATCCTCTTCCACAGGGAAACAGCCTGGAGGGTGTAAAAATGCTCGGCCCAAGCACAATTATTGCTGCCGGCGAAGTCTCAACAATTATTAAAAGCAGTGATGGTGGAATTTCATGGAATTTACAGCATCGCATTAATAATTCGGATCTGAAATTTACCTCACTTTTTTTCTTAGATTCAACAATTGGATGGGCTGCTTCTGGTTATACTGTATATAAAACTACCGATGCCGGGCTAACATGGAAAGCCGATTCCGTAAATTTTCAAGTTTCGATTAATAGCATTGATTTCCTCAATGAAAATACCGGGTGGATTGCAGGGACTTCAGGTAATGTATATAAGACTACAGACGGAGGTATCACCTGGAATTCTCAAAAAGTTCCCAATAACAACAATTTGTTCTCTATTTTTTTCACTGATCAAAATAATGGCTGTGTGGTCGGCGCCATTAACACAATATTTACAACAACCGATGGGGGTGTTCATTGGGATACGAGGACAACCAATACAAATAATACTTTAGAATCAGTTTATTTTACTGATCAATTAAACGGATGGTGCGGCGGCGGCCTTTCAGATAAAGGAGCAGTTTTCAGAACTACCGATGGGGGTGCAACATGGAATCCTGCGATTTCATTACCGGCTAATATCATACTGGACATCTATTTTTTTGATACGGTTACTGCAGTTGGTGTAGGATATAACGGAACAATCGTCAGAACTACCGATGGCGGAAATAATTGGGATACGGTTTCATCTCATACTGATCTTAATATCAATGATGTTGATTTTTATGATAATAATCATGGGTATGCAGTAGGTGATTACGGGCTTATTCTTTCTACTACAGATGGCGGCAGGACATGGTCATTAAATAGTAATGGAGCTGTTTTCCATTCACTGTTTGATATCTGCTTTATTGATCAGAATAACGGGTGGACTGTTAGTAACAACTCAACTGTTGGGAAAACTTCCGATGGGGGAGATAACTGGACTTTTCAAACTGTTAGTCCTTTTACTGCTTTTTATTATCTGCAGTTTTTAGATAATAAGCATGGCTGGGCTTCCGGCTTTCCCGGGAAAATTTTTTCTACAACAGATGGAGGAGATAATTGGGTATCAGATACGGTGGGAACAATATGGGGAATAAACGGTTTGGATTTTATTGATTCGCTTGACGGTTTTGCTGTCGGTGATCAGGGAACGGTTTTGAAAAGCACAAACGGAGGTTTAAAGTGGGATACTTCCGCTTCCCCTTCAAATGCCGCTTTATATGCAATTCATTTTTTAAATAGTAGTACTGGAATTATGACTGGGACATCGGGTTCAATTTATAAGACCACAGATTATGGCAAAACATGGAATCCGGTTAGCAGCGGAGTAAATAATAGTTTGAATAAGTTATTTTTTATAAACGAGAATACCGGGTGGATTTGCGGGTCGGGTGGGCTCATTTTAAAAACTACTGATGGAGGTGATTCATGGAATATTCAGAATAACAGTACACATATTTCCTATCTAAAATTTATTGATGAGAATAACGGAGTAGGTGTGGGCAAAGGAGTTTATTATACAACAGACGGTGGAGATAATTGGACTCCTTTTCATGCTATATTACCGGTTATAGGTGTTTCGGCTGTTGCATTAACAGATTTTAATAATGTTTGGATTGAGGGTGCAGCGGGGGATGCTATCCTGAAAGGAAGTGTTGGAGGAACTGTTGAGGTAAAACAGGTAGCTAACAATAGAATTCCGCATTCTTTTAAACTTTTACAGAATTATCCGAATCCGTTTAATCCGGTCACACAAATTGAATTTCAAATTACAAATTTCGGATTGGTAACTTTGAAGATATTTGATATACTCGGCAGAGAAGTAATGACAATTATTAATGAGGAAAAAGAATCCGGAACTTATAAGGTATCATTTAATGCAAATAAGCTTTCCAGTGGAGTATACTTCTATCAACTGAAGGAAGGAAACTTAATTCAAACTAAGAAACTGATCTTATTAAAATAGGGAAGCTCTTCCGGTTAGTTCACAGACAAAACGACAAAAATCCGTTGATTTAGTACTGAAAGTAAGCGGAAGAAAAAGTTAACTAACCGGAGGAAAAAATGTATATATAAAATTAAAAGTAACAGTCATCACATATCATAATTATCTTGTGGCAGTTTAACTGTAAAAATCGTAGTATCAAGAAGAAGAAATTTATGATTAGAAGTTCCGAAAATATTAATAAAATAAATTGATCATGTATTAAAGCTGCGGAGAGAGAAATGAGCACAATAAAAGAAATTCTGAAAAGGAAAGGTGGGGAAGTTTGGTCGGTTACACCTGAAACTACTGTTTATGATGCATTATCTTTAATGGCCGAAAAATCAATTGGAGCAGTATTGGTTATCGGGAATAACAGTTTAAGAGGGATAATGTCCGAACGCGACTATGCAAGAAAAATTATTTTGGAAGGAAAATCTTCCAAAGAAGTATTAGTAGAAGAAATAATGTCGCCAAAGGTAGTATATATTGATATCGATACGGATATTGAAGAATGTATGGCATTAATGATTAATAAAAGAATCAGGCATTTACCGGTTTATGAAAATGAGAGTTTGACCGGTATTATTTCCATCGGCGATGTAGTAAAAGCATTAATTGACGAAAAAGAAGTTGTAATAAATGAACTTGAAAATTATATTACAGGCAGAAGATAGATCGGCTTTTATTCAAAATCTTGTTTTATTTTTGCCTGCTGTATTTTCCCATTAATTCACCTTCTGCAATAATATGTTTTTGCATGGCCCGCATTAATTCCCCTTTCTCTGCTCCCGCTTCAAGATGAACCACATTGCTTAATCCGTAAATACGAAAAATATACCTATGGGTTCCCGATGGAGGACAGGGACCGCCGTAGCCGATATGCCCGAAGCTATTTGTCCCTAAAAGCACTTCGTCCGGTATATTTTTAATCGGGGTAATATCATCAGGGAGATTCTTAATGTTTGATGGAATATTATAAACTACCCAGTGTACAAATGTGCCCCCGGGAGAATCGGGATCTTCAACGATTATTGCAAATCTTTTTATACTATCGGCTGGTTTATCCCAGCTTAATGAAGGTGAAATATTTTTCCCGTCGCACGTATATTTCGAAGGTATTAATTCCCCGTTTTTAAAAGATGAGCTCGTTAAATTAATTTTTTCCATTTTAATTTCCTGCTTATTTGTTTAAGCAAAATTATTCGAAATCAGAAATATTATAAATAAATTTGCGATAAAGGTTTCTTACAAACATAAGATTTTCTCAGTTAACTGTTAAAAAAATGACCGATAAATGTTCTTATTACAGCCATTAAACCTGAAGGAAAAATTCCCAGCCATACCAGGAATAAAGTAAGAAATGCAAGAGCAATGCTTCCTCCCAAAGAAAATACAGGTGATTTTTTTTCCTCCCCATCTTCCTTTTTACTATACATGGCATTTACGATTCTTAAATAATAAAAAAGACCTATTACGCTGCTTAATACTAGCACAATCGAAAGAAGCCACAAGGCTGAACCTATTCCAGCGGCAAGCAGTAAATATTTTCCTATAAATCCTGCAGTTAAAGGTATACCGGCAAGTGACAGCATCATTCCTGTAAATACGGCAGCAATTAAAGGACGCTTCCAGAATAAACCTTTATAATCATCTATATTTTCTGCTTCTTTGTCTTTGTCTGATAATATAGTAACAATACCGAAAGCTCCTATTATAGTAATAAAATATGCTACTAAGTAAAAGGTTACAGCTTCAACGGTCAGGCTATTGCCCGAAATAAATGCAACTAATAAATAGCCTAAGTGAGCAATAGATGAATAAGCCAGTATTCTTTTTATATTCCTTTGCAGCAATGCAAGCAAATTACCTCCAATCATTGAAGCTATTGATATTATTGTAAAGATTAATATGATTGAATGATAATGATACCCGTCCACCATGAAAAAGAAACGGAGCAATAAAGCAAACATTCCTCCTTTTGATACTGTGGCTATAAAAGCAGTTACGGGAGCAGACGCCCCTTCATAAACATCAGGTGTCCACATATGAAAAGGAACAACAGCCAATTTGAATCCTATACCGACAATCATCATTCCGAACCCGGTCAATACAAGAGGATTTATACCAATTGATTTAAGTCCCATAGAAATCCCGGAAAAATTCATAGTCCCGTATTCGGCATAAAGCAATGCCATTCCAAAAAGCAAAAATGCGGAAGATGCTGCCGCAAGAATCAGATATTTTATCCCGGCTTCAAGAGATTTTTGGGATTCCCTTGTGTAAGCTATTAATATATATAGTGAAACGCTGAGTACTTCCAATCCTAGGAAAAATGAAATAAAATTATTGCTGCAAACCAGAACCGAAGAACCAAGAACTGCAATAATTAATAATATATAATACTCTTCCCGGTTTCCCTGGTATTTTTTCAGGCTTGAATATGAGAGGAGCGAAACAGCAAAACTAGCTGCGATTAAAAGTCCTATAAAGAATACTGCATAGTTATCTACAATTAAAAAATTTGAAATTTCTTGAGGTAATTCTTTGGAAATATAAAATAAGGAGATAAATGCAGCAGCGAACCCAATTAGATTTAAGCTGAAGGTTAGATTATAATTTCTCTTAGCTGCTATCAGAAGCATTATGATTATCGAAGCTGCGGCTAAAATAATCAGAGGTAAGATCAATACCAGGTTCATCTTTCCCCCGTTATTTTTTTATTTATAGAAATATACAAAATATCCTCTATCATTCTGAATTTTATTTGCCTTTAGTGATATTACTCTTTGGTTGAATTTAATGTTGTCTTTTTCAACAGCATTACTCATCCTTAAATTCGTTGAATTTGATATTAAACTTTTCATCGATTTTCGGGAAGTATTCAGAAAGATTTGCGGAAAAATTCCAAGCCAGACTATAATTATAATCATAGATCCCATGATTATTAATTCACGGAAATTAAAATCATTTAAGCCCCATTCCTTTACCTTATTCCCGTAAAAGACTTTCTGTAATATTCTTAGAGAATATATTGTTGAAGCTATCAGCCCTAAAGCACCAAGGGAAGTAATTAATATGCTTGATTGGTATGATCCTGCAAGAATTAAGAACTCGGCGACAAAATTTCCTAACCCCGGAAGTCCTAACGAAGCCATAGTAAATAAAAGTCCGATAGCACCCATCCTTGGCACTTGTTCCCACAGTCCGCCCATTTGGTTAAGATCTCTTGTATGAATTCTTTCCTGGAGTGAACCGACAAGTATAAATAAAGCTCCTGTGCTTATACCGTGAGCAATCATCTGCATGACTACTCCCTGGAAAGCCAACTGGTTCATAGCAAAAATTCCCAGCATAACAAACCCCATATGGCTAACACTTGAATAAGCTACCAATCTTTTTAAATCGGTTTGAGCAAATGCCAATTTTGCACCGTATAGAATCCCTGCAACTCCAATAAGCATGGCAACAGGAGCGAATTCCTTTGCTGCATACGGGAACAACGGGATGACAAATCGGAGCATACCATATGCGCCGGTTTTTAAGAGCAGCCCTGCCAGAATTACACTGCCGGCTGTAGGCGCTTCTGTATGTGCATCGGGAAGCCAGCTATGAAATGGAATCGCAGGCAGCTTAACTGCAAAGGCAATAAGGAAGCCGAGCATTAACCACATTGCGGTACCGGACGATAAAGATGTGCCGAGGAGTGCTTCATATTCAAATGTATAATTGCCGGTCTGGCTCCCATGAATAAAATATAAAGCCAGTATGGCAATAAACATTAATAATCCGCTTGCCTGTGTAAAGATAAAAAATTTAAAGGCTGCATAAATCCTGTTTTCATGCCCCCAGATCCCGATTATAAAATACATCGGTATTAACATTACTTCCCAGAAGAAGTAAAACAGGAATAAATCCAGTGAAAGAAAAACTCCCATTATTCCTGCGAGGATCCATAAAATATTAAAATGAAAGAAGCCAACACGTTCTTTTATTTCCGACCATGAGGTTAAAACAGATAATATTCCAAGGAAAAGAGTAAGAGCAATTAATATCAGGCTTAATCCGTCAATTGCCAGATGAAATCTTATTCCAAATTCGGGTATCCAGTTCCAGTTTAGCTCTGTAATCCAGCTATTGTTGCTGCCTAAAATTATTGAATTATAATTAGCAATCCAGAAGATAATTATAATCACAAAATCTATTAATAAAGCAATAAGCGAAATTATACGTACCGCAGATGTATTTACCTTTTCGAAAAGCCAGGCTAAAAAACCTCCGGCAAATAATATCGCTATTAGCCAAAATAAAATCATAAGAATAGAGTAATAGTTATTGTTATAATTGCACCTAAGACTATTCCCATGGCATACCACCTAAGCTTGCCGGTTTGAGTTAAAGAGAGAAGATGATTTCCTAAACCGATAAACCAGGCTATACCTGTATAAATTTTATCTATAAAATCATTTTTATTTATTTGAGCCATCCAGATAATTGGTATTACAAAAACCTTATTATACAGCCAGTCGAATCCCCAGCCGTTGAACCAGAAATCGTGTAAAGCTGATTCTCTAAATCTTTTACTTAATCCGGGTTTCTTCAGAAAGAAAAGATAAGCCAAATAAACTCCTGACAGTGCAATTACCGCCGTAATCAGCTGAAATATTAATTCGATGCCTGCTCCTTCATTTAACAGCTTAACTGCAGGCAGAGTTATATTAACAAAATCGGTAAAAAGAGGGAAATTGCCG
This sequence comes from uncultured Bacteroidota bacterium, assembly GCA_963782475.1. Taxonomy (GTDB): domain Bacteria; phylum Bacteroidota; class Ignavibacteria; order Ignavibacteriales; family Ignavibacteriaceae; genus CAVQBP01. Next base: position 55,015 of record CAWAJW010000013.1, on the reverse strand, counting down.
AGGGTTTCAGGGAGTTCTATGAAACCTCCGATTAAAGATAGAACTGCTAGAACCACCAATGGTATTTTAATGAGATTACCCGGTTTATGTTCAACCTTTGACTTCGGCTCACCGTAAAATGTAATAAAAACCATTCTGAAAGTATAAACGGCTGTTATAAAAGCGCCTAATAATCCGGCGGCCCAGAGCCACGGGCTTCCCGCAGCTGAAGACCATGAGTACCAGATTATTAAATCCTTACTATAAAAACCTGCTGTAATCAAGGGGAGTGCCGCCAACGAAGCCGAAGCGATTAAAAAAGTCCAGAATGTTACCGGAAGATCCTTTCTTAATCCTCCCATCTTAAACATATTGTGTTCGTGATGAACGGCCTGAATAACCGCACCCGCACCTAAAAATAAAAGTGCTTTGAAAAATGCGTGAATCATAAAATGAAATACAGCAGCAGACCAGGCACCGACACCTAACGCCAAAAACATATAACCAATCTGGCTTATTGTTGAGTAGGCAAGTACTCTTTTAATATCACTCTGCGTTAAAGCACTGAAACCTGCCAGCAATAAAGTTAAGGCACCAATGACCGCCACAAGGGTTTGTACACCCGGTGCCAGAGAAAACAAAACATTGGTTCTTGCTATTAAGTATACTCCGGCAGTAACCATAGTTGCAGCATGTATTAAAGCGCTTACCGGTGAAGGCCCTGCCATTGCATCGGGAAGCCATGTCTGCAGAGGAAGCTGGGCCGATTTTCCGAGCGCACCGCCTAAAAGGAGCAATGCAGCAGCAGTTGCAATGGATGAACCCGGTATCCACTGCAAAGATGCTTGCTTAAGAATTTCCTGAATGTTTAGTGTGCCGAATGATGAAACTAAAAGAAAAAGCCCTATTGCCATGGCTGTATCACCAACCCTTGTAACTATGAAAGCTTTTCTTGCTGCAGCATTGTTATTAGGATCTTTATACCAGAAGCCGATTAGTAAATAACTGCACAAGCCGACTCCTTCCCAGCCAAGGTAAAGCAGGAGAAGATTTTCCGCCATTACTAATGTTAACATTGAACCGACAAACAAATTCATGTATGCAAAGAATCTTGAATAGCCCTCTTCATCTTTCATAAATTCAACTGAATAGAGATGAATTAAAAAACCGACAAAAGTAATGACAAACATGAAAACAAGAGTGAGGGGATCAAGATGGAAAGCTATACCCGGTGAAAAGCCTGAAACACTAAACCATGTCCATAAATTTTGATCAAATGAATAACCGGGAGGAGGCGAAGAAATAAAAACAATTCCTGTAATTATTGTAAGCAAAGCCGAAAGTCCAATAGAACCTGCTCCTATTGCAGCATTGGCTGACTTAGGGAGATGTTTCCCGGCGAGAGCTAAAATCAAAAACCCTGCAAAAGGCAAAGCAGGTATTATCCACAAGATATTAAACATAGAAAATTAACTTTTTCGTTTTGAATCCTTTGTTGAAACAGGCTGCTGCGCAATCCCATAAATCATATTATATCTACTATTTCCCATTAATATCCTAACCTTTCATTTTGTCTATCATATCGGAATCAAGAGTTTTAAATTTATTATAAATTCTGAGGATCAAGGCTAATCCAACGGAAACTTCAGCTGCAGCCATAGCGAGAATAAATATAAACATAACCTGTCCATCTGCTTGAATCCATCTGGCACTTCCAAATATAAAAGCTAAACCTGCGGCATTAAGCATTATCTCGATAGACATCAGCATGAAAATGATATTCCTTCTAACCAATAATCCTATTAATCCGATTACAAATAAAATTATTGCCAGCAGCAAACCTGTTTCCATCGGGACTGCGCTCATTCAGGCTCTCCTTCAAAAAATCTGTGTGTCGATTTCTTTTTATCTTTTCCCAGGTGATACGCACCAATTATCCCGGCCATTAATAGCATTCCTGCTAATTCCACTCCCAGCAAATAAGTATTAAATAATGAAATACCGACTTGCCTCGGAGTAACTTCCTGTGTTCTAAATATTTGATTGTCTCCTGAAGCTAAAACGTAAATAAATTCACCTAAAAGAATTAAAGCAAGGATGCCGGGTCCAATCCACATGGAGGGTTTTATTAGTTTTTCTTCTTCCTTCGAAGATTCAGTATTTATATTCAGCATCATAACAACGAAGATGAATAGAACCATTATTGCCCCTGCATATATTACAACTTCAAGTGCAGCTACAAAATGAGCACCCAAAACAAAAAATATTACTGCAACAGATAGCAGCGAAACAACAAGATATAACAATGCATGAACAGCATTAGTCTGTGTTATCACTAATACAGTCGATATAATTGCTACAATTGCTGCTATATGAAAAACTAAAGCCATATCCTACATTTTATATATTCATAATTGAGAAACCTTCAACAACCTACTACCACCGGAAATTACGGGATCAAACTATGTATATCAATTGGAGGACTTTCATTTTCTGCCTGACCTTTATCCTTTCCTCCTATTGCCAATCCTGCTACTTTATAAAAATTATAGCCATGATATTTTCCCTGTCCGCTTATTAGCAAATCTTCTTTTTCATATACAAGATTTTGGCGGTTATATTCGCACATTTCAAAGTCAGGAATTAATTGTATGGCATAAGTCGGGCATGCTTCTTCACAAAAACCGCAGAATATGCACCGGGAAAAATTTATTCTGAAAAATTCAGGGTATCTTCTCCCGTTTTCATCTTCTGTTGCCTGAAGTGCAATACAATCTACCGGGCAGGCGACAGCACATAAATAGCATCCTACACAGCGTTCCCCCATATCCGGATCACGAGTCAGTACAATTCGTCCTCTCCACCTGGGAGGGAGGTTCGGCTTTTCTTCCGGATACAGGATTGTATCCCGTTTACTAAACATATGAAGAAACGCAATCCATAAACTTCGTAATGAACTAAACATAATCTCACTCTAATTTTAAGTCTGGAGCAGTGGAATATTGGATTATTGGAACAAATGAAATCCAACATTCAAGAACTCCATTTTTTTAAACAATTAACTATTACATAATTATGCTGACAATATAATTGCTCCGGTTACAAGTAAATTTAATAATGCCAACGGCAGCAATAATTTCCATCCGTATTCCATGAGCTGATCGTACCTGGGTCTTGGCAGTCCTGCACGAAGAAGAATAAAAAAAAGAATGAAAATAAAAACTTTAATGAAGAACCAGATTATTCCCGGCAGAAAAGCAGGACCTAACCATCCGCCGAAGAAAAAAGTCACAATTAAGCTTGAAATCAGGGTAATGCCCAGGTATTCACCTACGAAAAACATTCCGAATTTCATACCTGAGTATTCCGAGTGATACCCGGCAATTAATTCACTTTCTGCTTCGGGAATGTCAAACGGAAGACGATGAGTCTCTGCAATCCCTGCAATAGTAAAAATTATAAACCCTAGAAACTGCGGGATAAAAAACCACATTCCTCTTTGAGCTTCAACAATACCTCTTAAGCTGAAAGTACCTGACAACATTACTACTCCCATAAGAGAAAGTCCCATGAAAACTTCATAAGTGATCATTTGTGCAGAGCCTCTCAAAGCACCCAGAAGTGAGTATTTGTTATTGGATGACCAGCCGCCCAAAACCAGACTGTATGCACCTAATGATGACATTGCCAAAAAGAAAAGTAAACCGACATTTAAATCGACTATATAAATTTCTTCTGTAAAAGGAATAACGGCAAAGGTCATTAGAACTGTTGCAACCACTATTGACGGGGCGATTACAAAAATTGCTTTATCAGCAAAGGGAGGAATCCAGTCTTCTTTAAAGAAAATTTTAATCATATCTGCGAGTGACTGCAGAAGACCAAACGGACCGACCCGGTTTGGACCGTACCTGTCCTGCCACAAAGCTAGCATTCTCCGTTCAAGCCAGATCAATCCCGCGGCGATTGACATCATCACTACCAGTACTCCGACAACAATCAATATTACTTCCAATGTAGCACTCATTTAGCTGCTCCAATTTTACACCATGCAGGCAGATCATAAAACGAAATTCCGGGCAAACCTGCAGGATACCCTGCAATTCCGGCTGGAATTTTTTTACTTGATTTTACAGGAAGCTTTATTTTCTCACCATTAATTTCCAATTCTATTTCGTCACTTTCCTTTAAATTATATTCTTTCAGATCGTCCTCATTAATAAGAATATAAGGCTTTGGAATTCTTTCCTGAATGGCAGGGGACATATTGCTTAATTCTTCGGTGCCGAAAATGTGATAAACCGGCAGCAATAAAAATTCACCATCCCTTTGTTCAAATGAATCCTGAACTGACTTAAAAAAATTGAACTCAGTTTTAGAAGGCTCAATTAATCGTCTGCCCGGATCGCCTCCATGCAAAGGACCGCCTACTTCAATCTGGTATTTATTAATAGACTGAACAGAGTTCCAGCCGGGAGACCAAAAGAATGGAATAATAGATGAAGGCGGCTCACCTCTATATCCTTCCATTGTAAAAGTCAAAGCCGAATCAGGATCATCAGGTGGTTTTTGTTCACTTACATTCAGATTTGCATTCATTGCAGTTCTTCCGCTGAACCGATGTGGTTCACGGGGAATTTTTTGGCCGGCAATTCTAAATCCAGGTGGAGGAGCAATCGTATCAATATCTTTAAAAGCAGGAATTGAATTGGCAACCGTCTTGGTAAAATCATAGAATGAATTTAAATCCTTAAATACTTCTTTTTCTGAAACATGGGTAATTTCGTTCAACCATCGCCAGCTTTCTTTAATATCCGAAGCATGCGGGACAAATACCTGGTAATAGCGTTGAGCCCTCCCCTCATTATTGATTATCGTTCCATCGGATTCAGCAAAAGTACCAACAGGAATTATAATATCAGCTTTTGAGGTTGTTTGATTTTCAAAAGAATCCAGTACAATTATATTTTTGAATTTTTGGAGAAAATCATCCACAGTTTTTTTGTTTTCTCTTAAAAAAAGATCATTCTTTAAGATAATTAAAGTATCGGGTTTATTAGTTTTTGCAGAATTAATTGCATCATTTAAATTCTTACTCTCCAGCATAGATACTCCCATGCTGTTCGATTCATGCACAATAAAAGATAAGCCGGCTTTTTTTCCTGCTTTGCATAAAGCCCATGCAATATTTGCAGCTGCTTTCATTATTTCGCTGCTTTTTGAACTCGTTCCCGATATTATTACAGGGTTATCCGCATTCAATAAACATTCGGATATTTTTTCTGCATTATTTTTATCTTCTTTGGAAATATTTTCAACTATTCCTGCTTCCTTCTTTATAAACCCTGCAATAGAAAAACCAAACCTTGCAATATCTTGAGGTGATGCATAAAAAGTCCCGGCAGCAATTTCATCTAACTTAGAGGGATAATATTCTGCAATAAATAGAGGGCCTCTTTCTTCCTGTGAAGCTTCTCTAACTGCAGCGTCCTGCCATATTGGGATATTAAATTTTTGAGCTATTTCATTCCTTTTCTGTTTTACCGATTGGCGCACTGCCAGTGCCATCATAGGAGCAGTATTTGTTAAGTCTTCTCCAAGTATTAGAACTGCGTCCGATTTTTCAACATCATGCATTGAAGGTGAGCGAGAAGGACCATTTTTCAAAATTTCTATTGCCAAAGAGATTAATTTGGATTCGTCAGCTTGAATTCCATTATAAAAATTAGCATCACCGGCTAACTTTTTTAAAATGTAGTTTGATTCAATAGAAGCACGCGGAGATCCTATCGCAATAATATTTTTACTTTCTGAAATTATTTTACCAATTTCATCCAAGACCTCACTATTTGATGCAGGCAAAGTTTCAATGCTTCCTTTCCTCTTCCATCGTGGCTTATTAATTCGATTTCCGGCATTTACATACTCATAGCCAAACCTTCCTCTATCGCAGATAAAATATCCGTTTACCTGGTTGTTATACCGGCTCAAAATCCTTCTTAATGTTCCATACCTTTCGCCTGCAATAATATTGCATCCAAGGGAACAATTATGACAGATGGATGGGGCGGTTGTCAAATCCCATTTGCGGGTATAATGATGCTTTAAAGTTTTATCTGTAAAAACGCCGGTAGGGCAAACTTCAACTAAATTCCCGCTGAATTCATTTTCCAGTACTCCATCTTCGGCTTTTCCAAAATATACATGGTTGTGAGCGGCAAAACTGTCAAAATCCCTTCCGTCCGCATAATCTCTATAGAATCTTACGCATCTATAACATTGTATACATCGATTCATTTCCTGGTTTATAAAAGGTCCCAGATACTGATTTCGATAAGTGCGCTTATTAAACCGGAATTTCCTGTAATCATGCCCGGTCATCACGGTCATATCCTGAAGATGACATTCGCCTCCTTCATCGCATACGGGACAATCATGCGGATGGTTTGTCATAAGCCATTGAATTACATTTGAACGCATCTCTTTAGCCTCATTATCTTCGATAGATAGCATGGCTCCTTCTTTAACCGGCTCTAAACAAGCCATAACTAATTTCCCTTTTTGATCCTTTTCATCTTTAAAAGATTTTACCGCACACTGCCTGCATGCTCCTACGGAACCCATAGCAGGATGCCAGCAGAAGTAAGGTAAATTAAATCCTAAAGAAAGACATGCATCCAGGAGATTAGTAGTAGGATCTGCTTCATAAGCCTTCCCGTCGACAATAATTTTAACCTTCTTTACTTCCAAGGACACCTCTGATCTTTAATATGTTTTTCATAATCATCTTTAAAATATTTTAAGGAACTTTGCAGCGGTTCCATTGCACCCGGTGCTAGAGCGCAAAAAGTTTTTCCTGGACCTAAATATTGTGTATGAAATGATAAGGTATCGAGATCTTCCATTTTACCATCTCCATCTTCAATTGCTTTCAAAATCTTTTCAACCCAGGGAAGACCGTCTCGGCAGGGTGTACACCAGCCGCAGGATTCCTGTGCAAAAAAGTGCTGCATATTAAGAAGCATACCTACCGGGCAGGTTTTATCATCAAGAACGATCATTGTACCGGTACCCATTCTGCTGCCAAATTTTTGCAGAGATGAGAAGTCCATTTTTGCATCGAGATGCTCCTCAATTAAAAAATCCGTAGAAGCACCGCCGGGAAGGACACCTTTGAATTTTACTCCATCTAGCATTCCGCCGGCATGTTCAAAGATTAATTCTCTGCCGGTAACTCCTAATGGAAGCTCCCATGCACCCGGCTTTTTTACTTTCCCGCTAACTCCGTATAGTTTGGTTCCTCCTTCATCTGATAAACTTAATCCTTTAAACCAGGCAGCTCCATTGTTGACAATATGAGGAATATTGCAAAGCGTTTCAACATTATTTACAATTGTCGGTTTCCCAAAAAGTCCGCTAACCTGTGGAAAAGGTGGTTTAGCTCTAGGCTGGGCTCTTTTTCCTTCAAGAGCATTTAACAAACCGGTTTCTTCTCCGCACATATATCTTCCCACACTGGTATGCAGATGCATATCAAGATTATAACCGGAACTCAAGATATTCTTCCCGAGATATCCTGCTTCGTATGCTTCTGCAATTGCTTTTTCCAGGAGAGAAGCCGATACTTTGTAAGCCCATCGTAAAAATATATAAGCGGTTGTGGCCTGAATAGCATATGCGCTGACTATCATTCCTTCAAGTAACTGATGAGGATCACCTTCAAGAAGCAGTCTATCTTTAAATGTTCCCGGCTCCATTTCATCCGCGTTGCATACAAGGTATTTCGGTTGCGGGGCATCATCACCCATGGGCACAAAACTCCATTTCATTCCCGTACCAAAGCCGGCGCCGCCGCGTCCCTTTAAATTCGAATCTTTAACAACCTGCTGTACCTCTTTAGGCTTCATCTCCTTTAAAGCCTTTTTTACAGATCGATAACCGCCGGCCTTTTCATAATCTTTTAAGTTTAAAGGTCCCCGGTTAAAATCAATATTTTTAGTTAAAGGCTTTTCCATAGGATATAAAATTTTATTTATACCTTTCCAATATATTATCGATTTTTTCTATTGATAAATCCCTGTGCAGATCGTTATCTATCATTAAAGCCGGTGCATGGTCGCATGTTCCCAAACACGGTATAGGGAGAAGAGTGAACCTGTCATCTTTTGTGGTTTCACCGTATTTAATTCCAAGCTTATTTTGAATATATTCAAGTATCTTTTCAAAACCCATTACCCAGCAGCTTACACTATCACAGATTAAGATTACATGTCTCCCGACAGGTTTCCTGAAAACCAGGTTATAAAAAGTTGCAACACTGTCTAATTCATCGGGTGTCATTTCAAGAACTTCAGCAATGTCTTCTATGCTTTCGTCCGAGATCCAGCGCCTTTTCCTTTGGACCACTTTTAGTGCTTCAATACAGGCAGCTCGTTTCTGCGGGTATTGCTTTACATGTTCATCAATTTCCTTTAATTCTTCATCTGTCAACATTTGTTGGTGCTTAATATTTAGTTGTTAGTAATAGATTTTATAAAAGTCCTTTGCCATTCAATAGTTATTTAATTCTTTTCTTGTTTTGAACTTGCACTTGCTTTACCTGTCAATATCTGCCAACACAAAATCAATGCTTCCTAAAATTGATAATAGATCTGCCACTGTATAACCTCTGCTTATATATGGAACCATCTGAACATGTGGAAAAGATGGTGTTCTTATCCTTGTGCGGTACGATGAAGTATTCCCATCACTAATAAGGTAATAACCATTGTTTCCCTTCGTTGCTTCTATGCCGTGAAAAGCTTCTCCGGGAGGAATTACTGGGCCCCAGCTGACATTTAGAAAGTGTGTTATTAGAGTTTCAATATCATGCATTGTTCTCTCTTTAAGAGGGGGCGTAGCCTTTGGGTTATCCGATTTGTAAGGTCCTTCAGGCATATTTTTTAAACATTGGTCAATTATTCTTAAGGATTGTCTCATTTCTTCAACACGCACAAGCGAGCGATCGTAACAATCACCATTTTGAGCTGTAGGTATATCAAATTCAAATTGATCATAACCGGAATATGGTCTTTTTTTCCTAAAATCCCATTCAAATCCGGTAGCTCTTAATCCTGGTCCAGTCACACCCCACTCAACTGCTTCATCAAGAGTATAAGCACCTATGCCGATAGTTCGAGCTTTGAATATTCTGTTCTTTAATACCAGCTTTTCATATTCTTTTAATTTAGGAGGGAAATAATCAACAAAATCTTTGACTATTTTTTCCCATCCTTTGGGAAGATCCTGGGCAACCCCTCCAATACGAAACCAATTAGGATGCATTCTGTCACCGCAGATAGCACTAACTATATCAAAAACTTTTTCACGGTCAGAGAACATGTAAAATACCGGCGACAACATTCCGACATCCTGGGCAAAGGTGCCGTACCATACAAGGTGACTGGCAATCCTAAAAAATTCACTCATCATAATTCTTATTACGTTTGCCCTATCAGGAATTTTAATAGCAGCTAATTTTTCAACTGTTAAAACATAAGCAAGATTATTGATGACTCCGCCTAAATAATCAATGCGGTCAGTATAAGGTATATAAGTATGCCATGATTGTCTCTCCCCCATTTTTTCAGCTCCCCGGTGGTGAAACCCGATATCGGGAACAATATCCAGTATCTCCTCTCCGTTAAGCTGTAAAACAAATCTTATGATGCCATGAGTGCCCGGGATGCTGAGGTCCAAGGTTAAGAAACATAAATTCAGAATTATCTGATCTTCTAGTAAGCCCCCACTGTTCCGGATGAAATTGCAGGGCTTTCTGTTCCGCTTCCTGCTTGTCTTCAGGTAATTCGAACGGACCCATTTCGGTAGCTCTTGCCGGATGTTCTTTACGAAGCGGATGACCTTCCCAGGTAACCGGCATAAGGAGTCTTTTTAAATGTGGATGTCCTTCAAAATTAATTCCGAACATATCAAATGCTTCCCGTTCATACCAGTCTGCGTTTTTCCATACTTCTGTAATAGAAGGAATATTAGTTGAACCATCTTTTAATGCTACTTTCAGCCTTATATCATCATTACGGTCAAAAGAAAGCAATTGGTAAACAACCGTAAAATCACTTTGCGGCTGATCATCTCTTTTTTGGCGGGCTCTTTCATCAATTGCGGTGAGATCATAAAGCATTTTATAAGGTTTATCGATTTCATTCTTTAAATAAGATAGCACATCAACTATTTTGCTTGAAGAAATCCAAAGTGTCGGAAAATCATCAAATGTTTTTTGTTCGGTAAATTGCTCCTCACCGAATTTATTTTTCAAATCTTCTTTTACTGGGTTGATATCGCTCATAACTTTATAACTGACGAGATATTCTTTGTCATTATTACTATACCGTTAATTATAAATTTAAGATTATAAAAGACCCTTTCTTAAATTCCGGATTAGGATTTTGACTTTTGGACTTTGATTCTTGAACTTTTTAATCATATTTCATCCGGAGATTTTATTTCGGTCATCTTCATCCGGTCATTTCTTTTCAATTCTTTCATAGAAATATTCTCAGCTTTTGTAACTCCTTGCGGACCGACAATCCAGCTCAAAGGTCTTTTTTCTTTACCGACTGCATCTCTAAGTAAGACCAAACCTTCCATAAAAGCATCAGGTCTCGGTGGGCATCCGGGGACATACATATCTACCGGCATAAATTTATCTACTCCTTGAACGACGCTATAAATATCATACATGCCGCCAGAATTAGCGCAGGATCCCATAGAAATTACCCATCGCGGTTCCATCATCTGTTCATACAGCCTTTTTATTATCGGAGCCATTTTTATAAATACCGTTCCTGCGATAATCATAACATCGGCTTCGCGCGGAGTACCGCGGATTACTTCGGCGCCAAAGCGTGAGATATCGTACCTGCTTGTAATGCTTGTCGCCATTTCAACATAACAGCATGATAAGCCAAAATTAAACGGCCACATTGAGTTCTTTCTTCCCCATGCAAGAAGATCCTGCAGCCGGCTTAATAATACGCTCTGCTTAATTGTTTCTTCAAAGGAACTTGTACCGCTTAAAGGAATTGAAGAATCTATCGTTTTAGTGAGCCACCATTTCATTATAACTAATCCGTATAATTATTCTTTTATATTCTAAATATCAACTGATTTTCAAAAAAACATAATACATCAAGTTTGCATGAAGGATGAAAGATTAAAATGATTACACTTTTGTCTCATTATAACATTCATCCATTCGATCGATTTATCTTTTATTTTTTTCATTGCCCTTAATATTTTCTTACCATTTGGACCAAAATCCAATGCACCGATTCTCCACTCATAAATTAAAACTGCAGCAAGAATGAAAATAAAAACTAATATTCCCAAATAACCTGTCCATCCCAGGTCTTTAAAAGATATTGCCCATGCAACTATAAATACAGCTTCCAGATCGAATATTACAAAGAACATTGCTACAATATAAAAATGAACCGGGAAACGGATTCTTGCATCACCTGTTATTTTAATGCCGGATTCAAATGGATCATCGGTTTCGGTTTCTTTATGCCGTTGTCCTAAAATGTAAGACAACCCAACAATTGCACCTACTAATAAAATAACTGCACCTGCGTACAGAAGAAGAGGCCAAAGCAATGAAGAATGTTCACCTGAAGCTTGCAAATTTTATCACTTCGAATTATTGGGTTTATATTTGAGTTATTAATTTTACAAAATAAAAATATGAAATGAGGATGCAAGGATGTGTGACCTATGATATTATTGAAGTCAAAGGTCAAAAGTAAAAAGTCAAAACACTTGCTTAAAACTTATATAAATTGAAACGTTACTTATTAAATTTATAAAATTGTCAAAAAATATCTTTAACTTAATTTTTAAAGTTTTCGGATGAATGCATCTCTGGCGGCTTTTGATTTTTGAACTTTGACTTTTAACCTTTTGTATCTTTTTTTTAAAAATGTAAGTCAGTCATGATAAATTTTCTTCCAATAGGTGGAGCGCAGGAGATAGGTGCCAACTGTTATTATTTAAAATTAAATAATACAGGAATTATTTTGGACTGCGGGATGCACCCGCAAAAAACCGGATTGGAATCGCTGCCCGATTTTGCACTCCTTGATGATTTACCATTGGATTATGTTTTTATTTCTCATGCTCATCAGGATCATATTAGCGCATTGCCTTTTCTTATTAAAAGATTTCCATATTTAAAAATTATTACTACACCGCAGACAAGAGCCCTAGCAGAATTAACTCTTCATAATTCGGTTTCAATTATTAAAGAACAGATCAATGATAATAATTTTGAAATATTTAGCCATGATGAAATAGATTTATTAATCAAGATGATTAATTATAAATCTTATAATGAAAAGTTTGAAATTAGCGGTTATAGAAATGATGAAAAAATAGAGATAGAATTTTATGATGCCGGTCATATTTTGGGATCAGCAGGAATTTTAATTCTGCATCAAGGGAGTAATAAAAATTTCTTTTATACCGGCGATATAAATTTGTCAAACCAGCCTTTAATAAAAGGTGCCGAACTTCCCGGATGTAAAATCGATACTTTAATTTTAGAAACAACATACGGCGCAACGGATTCACTGACTTTATCCGACTGGAATGTTGAAGCAGAAAGGCTTGCCTCTTCAATTAATAAAGTTTTCAATGACGGCGGCTCAGTGTTAATTCCTGTTTTTTCCTTAGGCAAAACTCAGGAAATTTTAAAAACGATCGGGGATTTAATTTTAAAAGGAAAAATGGCAAATGCCGATATATATACAGGAGGGCTTGGAGCTAAAATAAACGGGATTTACGATTACAACCGGTATGTTGTAAATATGAATGATCCCGAATTCGAACTTAGTTTCATCCCTCAAAAAAATTTATATGAAATTGAAGATCCCGATTATTTTTTTAAGTCGCCATCTATTGTTCTTGCATCAAGCGGGATGATGCTAGAAGGAACACAATCTTATAAATTGGCCAGAAGATGGATTAAGCAGAATAATTCTGCAATCTTTACCGTTGGTTATATGGAAGAGTCTACCCCCGGTTATAAATTTGCAAATTCAGTAAAAGGGGAAAAAATTAAGTTTTCGGAATATGAAAAAGAAGAAGAAATAAAATGCATGATTAAGAAATTCCGTTTTACAGCGCATTCGAAAAGAGAAGAACTCCTAGAAATAGTTAAAAAGCTTAAGCCCGAAAATGTAATTCTTGTGCATGGTGATACTGATGCAATCGATTGGGTCGGTTCAAGCATAATAAAAGAGTTTAAAGGAATAAAAGTTTATAGAGGAGAAGTTGGAAACGAAATAATATTGCAGCCTGATAAGGTACCGTTATAGATCAATTAGGATTTAGAATTACAGATTTAATCCATAATCCCAAATCCCCGATTCGAAATCACTTAAGAAGCATTAATTTCTTTACTGCACTATAACCATCTGTTTGAAGTTTGTAAAAGTAAATTCCGCTTGCCAAACCTGCACCGTTAAACTCAACGTTATAATTACCTCTATTTACAAATTCATTGATAAGTGTTTCAACTTCATTACCTAAAATATCGTAGACTTTTAAGGAAACAAAACCATTCTTCGCAACAGAGAATTTTATTGTTGTAGAAGGATTAAAAGGATTGGGATAATTCTGTGACAATGAATAAGCATCAGGAGATAATTCAATTTCCTGCTTAACCACACCTGTAACCAAACTTACATAAGCACGTATTAGGTATAATGCAATTGTATCGCCGGTATTATTTGTAACAAGAAAATACCACCCCGGACCGCTGGATGGACTGTCCCCCGATTGAAGATAGGTATAGCTGTGATACGAGCTTGATGAAGCATATTCGGTAACCATTACTCCTGGCGTAGTTGGCTGAGATCCTATTACAAAGCCAACCGCAAAAGGCTGATCTGTTGAAATATTATATGATCTTAAATCAACTTTGCTCCAGTTTGTAAAAGGAATATTATAAGGATACAATGCACCGGAGTTTATTACCTGTGCATCGGTATTAATCGAAGCTGTTATAGGAACTGCCAATGGTTTACCAAGGGGACTCGGATTTTGTGAACCGGTAAACTGCCAAATGCCGCCTGTAATTGTACCGGCTCTTCTTAATGCAACTTTAATTGAGTCTAATGTTCCTCCCGGATATGCATTAAAATTTACACATATAGTATCTCCTGTTGAAAAACTGTATAGATAGGTTGGTTCCGTATTATCCCATTTCAATTCAGTTACCGAACTTATAGCTGTACCGGAAGCTTGGTACTGATAAGCTTGTGCTGATGATAAATTTGTATCTATAGCTGCAAATCGAATTGTATTATAAACATTCGGGTAATCCGGTTCTGTGAAATTAGAGTTTAACGGAACATCGACAACTCTTGAGGAACCGGTTCCAATTTCAAGAGCTTTAACAATAATGTTACCGCCTCCTGAAGAAAATGTTATATTCAAATTCGATGAATTGCTAAAAGTCAGGTAATCCGCTGCAAAATTTTGCAGAGTTCCGGAAGTCAGGCTTATATTAGGATTGAAAAAGGTGGTGCCGGTTGATATTGGTACTCCCTGAAAAGAATATCCGTAAGCGGAATTTACACTTGTATTGTTTAATCCGTTTGCAATCTCCCAATTTAAAAACGTTTTACCAAGTGAAATAGAATAATATTGTGACAAAATTTTATTCAGCCCGTCGGTGCCTACCAAACCAAAGGTTGTATTATCCTGAACTATTTGCTTTAATGATCCAACACCAAACTGTTCCATTATATAAAGGAAGAAGCGTTGAGCCCTTGCATAATCATTTAAAACCAGGTTCATATCGCTGCCTCTCCAATCAAATAAATAATGATTTGGTTCATCGGCATATAATATCTGCATCGAAAGACCGTATCCGCAGACTATTTCTGCAACCATTGACAAGCCTTCATTTATAAATGTCATCTCCGGTTTTGTTTTATGATAATTCCAATTGATCATATGCTGAAATTCATGCGCCGCAGTAGATAGTGCTGTATTTAAACCATAATTAGTTTTTAAATTTGTTGGATTTGCATCCATAAAATAGATTTCGGCTGCTTGACCCGGACCTCTGGTTTCATTATTTGGAGAGAAGTAACCGGCAATAAAACCACCAGAACCATTGTAACCATCCTGGATATCAAGGATAAGTATTATGATTCTTGGATCATTATCAATATCAGGCGGATCACCAAAAGTATCCACATCAGTTTGATAAATCCCTTTGCCGGGATTTGCAGGCGTCTGGTTATCGAAATCATTCATTACTGCGAGAACAGCATTGGAGTCAACCGAAGCTCCCCATACATCATCTGCCACAAAAATATAACAATGAGTTCCAATAGCCTTACATGTTGAAGCGACCAAATATTCGGTATTAGTAGAAAAATTTACTGCAGTCCAGAATTTTGCTGTACCGACAGTAAAATTCCATGAGGTAACTTTTTTTAATTTTGCTTGTGAAAAATAATCCGGGTTATCTTTCAAGAACCGTGCGGTTTTTAAATATTCATCTCCTAATAAATCACTCCCCGCAACCGGATAGCTGCCGGAATTCTTTTCTTTTATTTGGATTTTTGCTTTACTTTTTTGTCCATATGTTTTTCCGATAAAACCTGCTGCCAGCAAAAAAATAATAATAGCTGAAACAAAATATTTATGCATAAAATTCTCTAAAAAAATATAAAAAAAGGTCTGCCTGAATTTCTATAAATTTATTAATGTAGGTTCAATTCTTTTTAGTTAAGATCTCTATTTTTTCAACCTTCAAAACTTTAATAGATTCATCATTGACCGAATAATTATTATAATAAACCCTGGCTGTCATTCCTTGATTCTGATATAGTGCTTTTCTCGCTTCTTCCGGACAATCGAGTAAATAAACAGATTTTTCAGTTAATAAAGCTATTCTTGAAAAGGGCTCATTATTTACCATTAAAATCTGTCCGGTCACAAAGTTGGCATAGGTTTTATTCCCTTCCTGTGAAGCGGAACACCCTAATAGTATAACGGATAAACTCAAAAGGAACACTATATTTAATATATCTCTCTTTTTCAAATTATCTGATAATAAGTATGTGCGGCAGAGCAAATTTTATTATTGAAAGTTATTAAAATAAAGAATATTTTTTAAGAAATAAGGGTAAAAATAACATTAAATATTTCTGACTTAGTTAAACTATTTTCCTAAATATCAGAAACCTTATTTTTATAATAAATTGCTGAAATTTATTCAATGTTTTTTCTTTCAACTATTTTATAATATTTGCCTTTAATGATTTTTTATTTAAAAAGATAATACTGCTATTTATTGTCGGATATTGAAAAGAAAATTGTAGCATTTGAGATTAATTTTATTCTGAAATTCAAAATATTTTCAAAATATTTTTTCAATTAAAAGCTTATGATTAAAAATAAGCCTTTAGATTCATTAAACAGGATAACCGCTTTTATAATTTCAGTTATTTGCATTTCTGCGGGATCAATCGGTTTGTTCTTATCTATATACAATTATCAATCGATTTTTATACCGATTTCAGCAACGGGATTTATTTTTATCGGGATAATGTATGGGATAACAGCTTATAAAGGGAAACCCATTGATTTACCAAGATTAAATAAAAAATTTCAGAAGAAATAATATTTAATTTGCACCATATTTTTATCTAAATTAAAACAAGAATAATTTTTATCTCCTTGTTTTCAAATCTATATCTGAGATTTTACAGCTTTACCTTTACTTTTCTTGGAATGAAATCACTATAAAAATATTATAAAATATTGACATTGGCAGAGATTCATCGTATATATACGATATACAATAGAATTGACTTATGGCATATTCAAAAAAAGAAGAATTTGATGAGGAAGAGATTCGGCTTGCTGATATAGCAAAGGCATTGTCGCATCCGGCAAGAATAAGTATTCTTAAAATATTAGCGAAGATGAATGTCTGCATATGCGGTGATATTGTTAACCTGCTTCCACTTTCTCAATCTACAGTTTCACAGCATTTAAAGGAATTAAAAAGAGTCGGATTAATAACCGGTGAAATTGAAGGTCCAAAAGTCTGTTATTGTTTGAATAACGAAGTCCTTAAAGAAGCTGAAATAAAATTTGAGAAACTTTTCTCACAAGTATGTAATTGTTAAACTTTAAAGGAGAAGAGGCAATGGTTGCAGGGAATGAACTAAAAAAAATGGTTAAAGAAAAATATACCGAAATAGCAGTTGCACCAAGTGGAAAATCATGCTGCGGTTCCGGAAAAGAATCGGGTTATGAAATTTTGAAAGATGAATATGCCAATTTGGAAGGTTATATTAAAGAAGCAGATCTGAAATTGGGGTGCGGAGTTCCAACAGAACTTGCAGAAATCAGTAGCGGGGATGCTGTAGTAGATTTAGGTTCAGGTGCCGGTAATGATGTTTTTATTGCTCGTGCAATAGCGGGTGAAAAAGGAAGAGTTATCGGTTTGGATTTTACAGAGGAAATGATAAAACGAGCAGTCCGAAATAATGAAAAGCTCGGCTACAGCAATGTCGAATTTAAACTTGGTGAAATTGAAAACATGCCTCTGGATAATGAAATCGCTGATGTGGTCATTTCCAATTGTGTCCTTAATCTTGTCCCCGATAAGAAAAAAGCTTTTTCTGAAATTTTTAGGATTTTAAAACCGGGTGCGCATTTTTGTGTCTCTGATAGAGTTTTAAAAGGAAGGATGAATGAAGAATTTAAAAAATCAGCTTCGCTGTATGCAGGCTGCATATCAGGTGCCATTGACCAGGATGATTATATAAAAATAATTGAAGAAGCCGGTTTTAGAGAAATTGAAGTAAAAAGAATCACAGCTCTTCAATTGCCCGATTCATTATTAGAGGCGCATCTTAGTTCTGAAGAAATACGCTCTTTCAAGAATAATGTTCGCGGGATGTTCAGCATAACTATATCGGGTATAAAATAATTATTTGCAGACAGAAAGCCGGATTTTTATTCAGGCTTTTTGCAGCCGGGATGAAGCTGTAATATATTTATCTTTTGATTTCGAAAGGCCATTCTTTTTTAAAATACGATCTCAAAAGAAACATAACGGCACCGATTGACATTACAGCAATGCCGCCGACGGCAAAATATTCTCCTGTCGAAAAAAATATTCCAAGCCACATTATTATTGCAGTTAAAGCCGGTAAAGGATACAGCCACATTTTAAACGGAAAGAAATTTGAAGGCTTTTTCTTTCTTAAAATCAGAATTCCGGCTGCCTGTCCGATAAACTGAATTATAATTCGCATCGCAAGAACCGCACTAATAACTTCTTTAAGCTTAAATAATAAACTAAAAATAAATGCTATCGAACAAAGAACAAGGAGAGAAACATCAGGAAAATGTTTCCTGGGATGAGTATGAGAAAATATTTTAAAAAAAGCACCGTCCACAGCGGCGGCATAAGGAATCCTTGAATAACCTAGTGTAGCTGAAAAAAGTGAAGAGAATGCAATCCATAGAATTAAAACAGTAATAACTATTGCGGCATTTGAACCGTAAATTTTTTCGACAAATGTGCTTACAACAAAATTTGAATTCATGGCTTCGCGCCACGGAACAACACCAAGTATGCTTAACTGCATTGCCAGGTAAAGCAATGCGATTCCTGTTATAGAAATAAAAATAGATTTCGGAATATTTTTCCCGGGGTCTTTTAGTTCGGATCCAAGATTACATATATTATAATAACCAAGGTATGTATAAATTGTCTGAACAGATGCACTGCCGAGTCCGACAAAGAATATGAATGAAAAGCTAAAAGCATTCTCGGGGAAATCAAAAGCGATTCTGGGGTTAAAATGAGTTGCACCGCCGAAAATCAGCCACAAAATTGTTGCTATTACACCAATCCAGAGGAATAAGGAGATTTTCCCGATAGCTGTTATTTTCCTGTATAACAGAATAGCTATTATGATTATTAATAAAGCTGAAATAATTTTCTGCTCCGCAGCATTAACAGGCAGCAAAAATGTAAAGTATTGCGAAAATCCTATTGAACCGGATGCAATAACAAGCGGGGCCTGAAAAACAGTCTGCCATATTAAGAGGAATGAAAATAATTTTCCCCAGGTTTTAGGTCCGTAAATTTCTTTGAGGAAAACATAGCTCCCGCCGGCTGCCGGCATTGCCGCGCCAAGTTCCGACCAGACTGCACCATCCATAAAAGAAAGCACCGCTCCTAATATCCAGGCTAGTAAACATTGCGGGCCGTTCATTTCCTGAATTACGATCGGAAGAACAATGAATGGTCCTATTCCAACCATATCAATCATATTAAGAGCGGCAGCTTCTTTTAAGCCCAGGCCCTGTTCGAGCTTTGAAACAGGTATATTATTCAAACTGTAAAAATGATTTAAATACTAGTGTTTTTCATTTTAAAAAGACCAGAATAAAATATAATATAAATATTTCTTTTTTCGGATTTTTATTAGTTCTGATTTTATCTAAAATTGCTAACTTAATAATTCTTTAATTTATTTTTTAATGTTTTATTATAATTGCATATTGATCCTGAATAATTACTAAAATTTAAATTTTATAAATGAAATATCGCCAGGCAAAAACCGGAAAATTGTTAATAGAAATTCTGCAGAATAAGTGCGACTTCTGCGGATGCTGTGTCGGAGTTTGCCCTGAAGATGCTATTGAGCTGAAAGAAGCTGAGATATTTATAATTGATATTCGATGTACAAATTGTGCAAAATGCATCTGGAGCTGCCCGATAGAAGTAATTAAATTTAATAAGGACGGAGTTGTTGGGTAAAGCCTTCAGTCTGTCAGTCATCTGTCTTCAGAAAAATATAATATGAAAAAAGAATATGACATAATAGTAGTAGGTGCAGGGCCTGCAGGTTCAATAGCCGCGAGATTTGCGGCCGAACAGGGGGTTTCTGTCCTGATGATGGAAAAAGATAGAGATGTGGGTTATCCTGTAAGATGCGGTGAAGCAATAAGTAAAAAAGGTGTTGAAAATTTTATAGAACCTGATGAAAAATGGATCACTGCACATATAACTAAATTTTCCTTAAATGCTCCTGACGGAAATGAAACATTAATCGAATTTGATGATTCCGGTTATGTCCTTGAAAGAAGAATATTTGATTATGAGCTTGCAAAAACAGCCGCAAATGCAGGGGCAGAAATTTTAACACGAGCATATGTTAACGGATTAATTATTGAAAATGATAAGGTTGCCGGTGTTAAATATGAATTCCGGGGAGAACAAAAGGAGATAAAATCAAAAATTGTTATCGGAGCCGATGGTGTAGAATCAAGGGTAGGGCGCTGGGCCGGAATTAAAACCTATATTGATTTCAGGGATATGGAATGCTGTACCCAAATCACTGCCTCAAATATTCCTGTCGATCAGAATACTCTGTATTTTTACTTCGGTCATGATTATGCACCCGGCGGATATTTCTGGATTTTTCCAAAGGGAAAAAATATTGCCAATATTGGTTTAGGTGTAAGCGGAATGGTTGGGAAAAAAAGATCCGCTTTGTCTTTTCTAAATGATTTTATGGAAAAGAAATATCCCGAGGCTCCGATTCTAACAACGATTGCAGGGGGCGTACCTTCAACTTTAACTTTAGATAAAATTTCTTCTCCGGGAATATTACTTGCCGGTGATGCTGCCAGGCAAGTCAATCCATTAAGCGGCGGAGGTATTTCATCGGGAATGATAGGAGGAAGCATCGCCGGCAGAATTGCCGGTGAAGCAGTTAAAATGAATAAACCGGAACATATTTTTAAATATGATAAAGAATGGCATGATAGAGTCGGAAAAAAACATGAAATATATAACCGCTCTGAAAAACGGGATCTATAACTTCTCAGATGAAAAATTTAATAAAATAGCCGAATCATTTAACAAAGTTCCAAGAAACAAAAGAACCCTCGGAAGAATTTTTGTTACTGCGCTTATTAACCAGCCTTCCCTTCTAGCCGATGTTGCCAAGGTCTTTATCATTTGATGCTTTCACTTGAAAATATGTATTAATTAAAATTTTTTTTAGATTTAATTATACGATTTTTCTTTAATTATAAGGAGGTTTATTTGAATATTGCTGTTGTCGGTACGGGTTATGTCGGATTAGTAACCGGTACCTGCTTTGCTGAAACCGGTAACAATATTCTTTGTGTCGATATAGATAAAAATAAAATTGAAAAAATGCAGAAGGGTATTGTTCCCATCTTTGAACCTGGTCTCGATTTATTATTCGAACGAAATATAAAAAATGGGAGGCTGAAATTTACTACTGTTCTTAAAGATGCGGTGATAAATTCAAATATAATCTTTTTATGCCTGCCGACACCTCAGGATGAAGATGGAAGTGCAGATCTGAAATATATTCTGGGTGTAGCGGATGATCTTGGGAAAATATTTAAAGAAAATCCCCGATATAGGTTATAAAATAATTGTAGATAAAAGCACTGTTCCGGTTGGTACAAGTGAAAAGGTTAAAAAGGCTGTAAAAAAATATGCGCCTAAGTTTGAATTTGATGTCGCATCCAACCCGGAATTTTTAAGAGAAGGAATGGCAGTTGAAGATTTTATGAAACCTGAAAGAGTTATAATCGGAACAAGCAGCGAGAAATCAAAAAGAATTTTAGATGAACTATATGAACCTTTTGTTCGTTCCGGCAACCCGATTTATTTCATGGATGAAAAATCGGCGGAGATGAGTAAATATGCTGCAAACTCATTTTTAGCTACAAAAATTTCTTTTATGAATGAAATTGCCAATTTGTGCGAAATAACGGGAGCTGAAGTAGATAAAGTTAGAATTGGTATCGGTTCCGATTCGAGAATCGGGAAAAGATTTTTATTCCCCGGAATTGGATACGGCGGTTCATGTTTTCCCAAAGATGTTATCGCATTAATTAATACTGCAAATGAAAATAAATATGATTTTAAAATTCTGAAATCGGTTTATGATGTAAATAAAAAACAGGTGGATTTTTTCTTTTCTAAAATCCAGGAGCATTTTAATAAAAATTTGGCAGGGAAAATTTTTGCAGTTTGGGGACTTGCATTTAAACCTAATACGGACGATGTAAGGGAGGCACCTTCAATCTCACTGATTAAGAAGCTTTTAAAGGAAAAAGCTTCTATCTCGGCATACGATCCTGAAGCCATTGAAACAACTAAAGCTGTTTTAGGAAATAAAATAAAATACTGTGAAAGTTCTTATGAAGCTTTAGAAGATGCTGATGCACTTATAATTACCACGGAATGGAATGAATTCAGAAACCCGGATTTTAGGAAAATAATTTCATCTCTTAAATCACCTGTAATTTTTGACGGAAGAAATGTTTATGACCCGGATAAAATGGATGAGCAAAATTTTACCTATTATTCAGTCGGCAGAAAAACAATTATTAAGAAATGATAGAAAAAAATAAAGATGTTATTTCAAAATCATGGTTTGCTCTTTATACCAAGTCGAGAAGCGAATTCAAAGCAGCAGAACAAATCGGTTCCCATCAGGTAGAATATTATTTACCTACGGTTGTTAAATACAGGCAGTGGAGTGACAGAAAAAAGAAGATTACCGAACCATTAATCAGGGGTTATATTTTTATCTACGCCGGCGAAAAAGAAAGAATAATTTGTCTTGAACAAAATGCTGTTGTAAGATGTTTAACGGAAAGAGGCCGGCCTGCTAAAATCCCTGACTGGCAAATTGAAAATTTAAAAAATATGCTTAAAAATGAAGCAGACTTTTATATAGCTGAAGGTTTGGCCCCGGGAACTAAAGTTAGAATTAAAGAAGGACCTTTTACAGATGTAATAGGTGTTGTAAAAGAAACTGATGGAGGAAGGACTCTTGCTGTTTCAATTGATCTTCTTAACAGGTCGGTAATTACTCATCTGCCTAAAGAAAGTATTTTAGAAGTTATTAAATAAAATGAAAAATAATTCATGCTAAACCAGAAAGAATTAATCTCTTTAAGAAAAGGGGATGTTGTCAAACATTTCCTTTTAATAAAAAAATGTGATGTTCGTACAGCCAAATCTAACAAACAATATTTATCTCTTGAACTCTCTGATAAAACCTTAACCATATCTAGTAATGTATGGGACAATTTTGATTCATTTTTTGAGAACGTAAAAAATGGTGCAGTAGTTTTTGTATCCGGCTTCATGGAAGAATACCAGGGGGCACCCCAGATAAGAATTACAAATATCAGGTTTGCAGAACCTGCTGATAAAATTGATCCTTCTGACTTTTTGGAAAAATCAGCTAGAGATTTAGATGAAATGAAGATTGAATTTTTTAATCGAATGGAATTAATTTCTGATTTTAAGCTGAAATCATTGCTCAAATTAATCTTTGACGAAGATAATTTTAAAAAATTTTCTTTTGCACCTGCCGGAAAGTCGTGGCACCATTCATATATTCACGGTCTTCTTGAACATACTTTGGAAATAGTTAAGATTTGTGATTTAATGTGCGATATACATCCTGAACTTAACCGCGATCTTTTAATCTCAGGTGCTATGATGCATGATTTTGGTAAAACTGAAGAGCTGAGCTTTGACTCTGCTTTTGAATATACTGATAAAGGAAAACTTATCGGGCATATTGTTATATCTGCAATGAAAATAAATGAAGAAACCAAAAAAATTCCCGGTTTCCCTGAAGATCTTAAAAATTGCCTGATTCATCTAATTTTAAGTCACCAGGGAAAACTTGAATATGCTTCGCCTGTTGTACCCAAAACAATGGAAGCAATTACATTATATCATGCCGACGAGCTGAGTGCAAAAATTAATGCTTACAAAAGAGCTATACAAACCGGGACTTTAAATGATACTAAATGGACAAAATTCATTTCTCTTGCTTCTACAGATCTTTTTAATCATGGCATTTCTTCCGAAGCAGAAGAAGAAATGAATAAAACTCTCTTCGATTAAATTTAGGGTGTATTATGAAAATATTTAGTAAGAACCATATCCTATTTTTGTCCTTTTTTTTCTTCACATTATCACCTTATTTATTTTCTCAAACGGTTGAAGAATTGCTTAAGCAGGGAGATGAATATCTGGATTCGCAATTCAACCTGACTAAAGCAATTGAGATATATCAAAAAGCAGATAAATTATCTCCTGATAATTGGGAGATAGACTGGAGGCTCAGCAGAACTTATGTTTATGCTGCAGAACAGATGCCTGAAAAAACCGGTGAACAAAAAGATGCCCAGCTTGCCGAATATCAAAAAGCCTATAAGCTTGCAGATGAAGCAGTGAAGCTTGCCCCGGATAAATCAATTACTTATTTGCGGAGAGGAATTGCGAATGGAAAAATAGCACTGTTTAAAGGTGTCTTTTCAGTTGCTTCCGTTGTAAATTCCGTTCGGGATGATTGTGATAAAGCAATAAATTTAGGAAACGGGGGGAATTATACCCAGGCTCTTGCCCATTATGTTTTAGCACGAACAAATGCCAAAATTAGTGAGAAATGGGCACCTGCGCGTGCAATTTTAGGCCTTGGCTGGGCAGATATTGATAAAGCAATCGATGAATATAATATTGCAATAAAGTTATATCCTAATTTTAGAATGTTTTATGTGGACCTGGCAAAAGCATACATTAGAGAAGATGAATATGGTAAGGCAAAGGAAATGTTAAAAAATGCAATTGATAGTCCTAAAAGAGATTTTAATGATGACCCGCTAATTGCTGAAGCAAAGGATTTGCAGGAGCAAATAAAAGATGAATGATTTGAATATTGAAATAATTTCTTTTAAAGACCGGTCAAATCATTCGAACCGATGATTTTAGTGAAACTTTTATTTCTATTCTAAATTTCCAGCATGGGAATTTTTATGTTAAACTTCCTGGCATTTTCAACAGCTTTTTCATAACCTGCATCTGCATGCCTGATTATTCCCATCCCCGGATCATATGTCAGCACATTATTTAATCTTCTTTCAGCTTCTCTAGTTCCATCAGCAACGATAACCATTCCCGCATGAATTGAATTACCTATTCCCACACCTCCGCCGTGATGCATCGAAACCCAGCTTGCTCCTCCGATTGTATTCATTAAAATATTTAAGACCGGCCAGTCTGCTATAGCATCACTTCCGTCCTTCATGTTTTCAGTTTCCCTGTTGGGAGAAGCAACAGAACCGCAATCAAGATGATCTCTTCCGATTACGATTGGAGCGCTAACTTTCCCCGAAGCAACTAAATTATTAAAAATCTTTCCCATTTTTGCTCTTTCACCGTAACCTAACCAGCATATCCTTGAAGGTAAGCCTTGAAAATGTACTTTCTTCCTGGCTAAGTCGATCCAGTTGCAGAGAGATTTATTCTCAGGGAAAGTTTCTTTAACTGCAGCATCTGTTACATAAATATCTTCAGGATTTCCTGACAGTGCCGCCCACCTGAATGGGCCTTTTCCGTCGCAGAAAAGAGGCCGTATAAATTCCGGTACGAACCCAGGAATATCAAAAGCATTTTCTACCCCGTTATCCTTTGCTTCACCCCGGATATTGTTTCCGTAATCAAAAGTTACAGCACCTCTTTTTTGAAATTCCAGCATTGCTTTTACATGCTGTACAATAGTTTTTTTTGCAGCAGCAATATACCTGGGAGGATTATTTTTTCTTAAGGAAAAAGCTTCATCCAAACTCATACCCATAGGTACATACCCATTTAAAGTATCATGCGCAGAAGTCTGATCCGTTAATATATCCGGAACTATATTTTTTTCTAATATTTTCTGAAGAACTTCTCCTGCGTTTCCCACTAGTCCGACAGATATTGCTTTTTTATTTTTTTTGGCTTCTAAAACTGCATTAAGTGCTTCATCCAGGTTCTCCGAAAGAAGATCAATATATCCGGTATCGATTCTTTTTTGAATCCTTCTTTTGTCAACTTCAATACCGAGAAAAGCTGCACCGTTCATTGTTGCTGCCAGAGGCTGCGCTCCCCCCATTCCCCCTAAACCGGCAGTTAACAGGAATTTTCCCGCCAATGTACTGTTAAAATATTTTCTTGCACATTCGGCAAAAGTTTCATAAGTCCCCTGCAGAATACCCTGTGTTCCTATATAAATCCAGCTTCCTGCGGTCATTTGTCCGAACATTGTAAGCCCCAAACCTTCCAGCCTTCTGAATTCATCCCAATTAGCCCAATGTGGAACAAGCATAGCATTTGAAATAATAACACGCGGAGCATTAATATGAGTTTTAAAAATTCCTACAGGTTTTCCAGATTGAACAAGCAGAGTTTCATCATTTTCAAGTTCCTTTAAAGATGAGATTATTGCACTATAACAATCCCAGTTTCTGGCAGCTTTTCCGCTTCCGCCGTATACAATCAGTTCAATTGGATTTTCAGCAACTTCGGGATCCAGGTTATTCATTAACATTCGCATGGCAGCTTCCTGTATCCAGCCCTTACAGGAGATAACAGAACCATGCGGTGCTTTGATATTTAATTTATCTGTCTCAGTAATCATCTTTTTCCATCGGAGAATAAAGGTATATGTATAAATATAAAGTGAACTTGTACTGGATACCTCAATAACGTTATAAATTTCTATAAGTCAAATTAATCTTTGAAATGAACACTTAAAATATTTTCATACTGGTTCAGCATCGATTTGTATAACCACTTCTTCAGAAACCAGCTTTTCTTTGATTTGTTTTTTAAATATTTAATATTTTCTTCAAGCTGATGCTGTAAACGGGTTCTTTCATCTCTAGTAAATTTTATTGTTTCCGTATTGCTGTTAAGCTTTTCGATTATTGAGTTAAATGCCCTAGTTTCGGCAAAAAATTTATTGTCTCCTTCTATTTGCTTTAAAGTCTGCCTGCAGAAAGTTGTTAAAAGTTTCTTTTCGTTTTTATCAAACTGAAAATTATAGTTTGTGAATAGTTTCTTCATTTGCACCTGAATAGTTTTTAAATGATAACAGATTATCTTTCATTGTTTGGAAACCGGGTTTTATAATTTTATAAATGAAGCTCAATCTTTCTTTATAAGGAATGAAAGCTGATTTCATAGAATTAATTGTAATCTTTTCTATATCTTCAAGATTTAAATTGAAATACTGAACGGCGGTTAAAAACTCTTTGGTCATATTCGTATCACTCATCAGCCTGTCGTCGGTGTTTATTGTAACTCTGAATTTTTCTTTATAAAAAATTCCAAAAGGGTGATTCTCTAATTTATCGATAGCGCCTGTATGAACATTACTAAGTAAGCATATTTCCAGCGGTATTCTTTTATCCAAAACATACTGCGCCAGATCCCCGTAACCTACAACATTTCCTTTCGTATCAATTGACATGTCTTCAATGAGGTGAGTAGCATGCCCGATACGGTGAGCACCGCACCACTGGATAGCCTGCCATATCGATTCTTTTCCGAAAGCTTCGCCGGCATGAATTGTTATATTAAAATTTGCTCTCTGAATGAATTGAAAAGCTTCAATATGTTTTTTCGGGGGAAAGCCTCCTTCTTCACCTGCAAGATCGAAGCCGACTACTCCCTGGTTTCTAAAGTTTACAGCGAGCTCGGCAATTTCAAGAGTATTTTTCATATTTCTCATGCCGCAAAGAATTAATCCGAATCCGACGCCGAAATCTTTGGAACCTTTCTCCAATCCATCTAAAACAGCAGATACCACATCTTCATTATAGAGACCTTTTGCTGTATGAAAAACTGGTGCAAATCTTGTTTCAACATAACATATACCATCATTTTTCATATCTTCCATCATCTCATAAGCAACTCTTTCCAATCCTTCTTTCGTCTGCATTACTGCAGTTGTATGTTCAAAACCAAGTAAATATTCAACAAGATTTCCTTTATTTGCTCCTCTGTGGAACCATTCACCCAATTCCCCGGGATCTTTAGTCGGCAGCTTATTATACTTAACGCTTTTTGCCAGATCAATAATTGTCTGCGGTCGTAAACCGCCGTCAAGGTGATCATGCAGTAAAACTTTTGGAACGGATTTTATGATATCTTCGGCAGTCAAGAATACCTCAATTTTATCGGGTAAAATATCCTATTTATAGTGTAAAATCAATTTAAATTCCAAATGTGATGAGATTTTTTGAAAAGAATATCAAGATAGATATTCTTGACTATAGAGGCATAAAAGCTTAAGTTTGGGAATCAAAATCGATTTTAAATGGAGTTAGAATGTATAGAAAAAATTTAATAATAACCGCAATATTGTTAATTGCTTTAACAATTACTGCATTTGACTGTTCCTCTACAGAATTGACAAGTGCTAAATTATATATTCAGCAAAAGAATTATGATAAAGCATTGGAAGTGTTAAAGGAAGAAGTGCAAAAAAATCCTAAAAGTGATGAAGGATATTATTTGTTGGGAATGGTTTACGGTGAAAAAGGGGAATATGATAATATGGTAAGCGCTTACGACTCCTCTCTTGCTGTTAGTGATAAATTTTCAAAGGATATACATGATTCTAAAGTTTACTATTGGGCTAATTTATTTAATAAAGGCGTAGTTTATTATCAAAATGGAAATAAAGCAGGAAATGCGGATAGTGCCAAAGTTTTGTATGATAAATCCAGCAGCGCTTTTGAAAATGCTATAAAAATTGAACCTGATTCTGCAAATACCTATCGTAACCTTTCATTTGTTTACATAAGTGAAAAAAATTATGATAAGGCAATACCAGTTCTTGAAACTTTGATCCAGAAAAAAAGTACCCTTGATGGATATAAATTCCTCGGTGAAATCCTTTATGATAAAGGCACCAAACAAATGGCAAAGTATAAACAAGATAAGGATGTACAGGATAGTGTAAGCGCAATGGAATCTTTCAATAAAGCGATAAATGTTTTAGAAAAAGGAAGAAAAGAATTTCCAAATGATTCCGATTTGCTCCTAACTTTATCTAATTCATATATAGGAGCAAATAAAGTAGAAATTGCTATGGATGCTTTTAAAGCAGGCGTTGAAAAAGAACCGGAAAATAAATACTACCGGTATAACCTTGGAGTTCTTTATTTAGGCGCAAAAGATTATAAAAATGCAGAAGAACAATTCAAAAAAGCCGTTGAAATAGATCCAAATTATGAAAATGCAAATTATAATCTTGCTGTTACATACGTTCGGTGGGCAACTGAAATGAGGGACTCTTTAGAAGTCCATAATGATTCTTCCCGTGCATATCTAAGTGTATACCGTAAAGCTCTCCCTGCATTGGAAACTGTCGTTCAGAATGAAAGCGATAAACCCGCTGTTTGGGAACTTCTTGGGAAGGTTTATGCTATACTTGGTATGCAGGATGATGCGACAAACGCTTTTAATAAAGCAGATAAGTTAAGGAAACAGTAAAGCTATAATGAGTCAAAATAATCAGCCACAGGGTCAACAGATTAATATTGAGTTAGGTGAAAAGGAAGCCGAGGGAATTTA
This sequence comes from uncultured Bacteroidota bacterium, assembly GCA_963782475.1. GTDB lineage: Bacteria > Bacteroidota > Ignavibacteria > Ignavibacteriales > Ignavibacteriaceae > CAVQBP01. The sequence continues at coordinate 25,515 of CAWAJW010000013.1, read as the reverse complement.
TTCAAACCTTGCGATAATTACACATTCACCTGCAGAATTTATAATAGATTTTACCAGGATCGTTCCGGGTGTTCCAAAAGCAAAAGTGCATGCAAGGATAATTACAACTCCACAGCATGCCAAAATGTTCTTAAAAGCTTTAAAGGAAAATATTGATAAGTTCGAAGCCAGGTTCGGTGAAATTAAAATTGATACGCAGCCTAACCAGCACTTCGGCTTTTCACCAATGGTTAAGGACGAGAAAGTAAACTAATCAAATATTTCATTCAAATCTATAGGAGGATTAAATAATTCTCCTATAGATTTTTCTTTGTAAACCTGCCCCAAACCTGTTTAAAAAATATTTTATTTGATTCTGTCTGTTGAATCATAAAAATCATCCAGGTCTTTTTTCATTTTTTCTAAAGAAGGTTTATGGATATACATCATGTGCCCCGCCTGGTAATATTTTATTTCTATATTGGACTGCAGATCTTTCCTTAAATTCATATGAGAAATTGTATATTCAGTTGCAAGAAATGGAGTTGCAAGATCAAAATATCCCTGCATAATCAGGACTTTCAAATAGGGATTATTATCCACCGCATAAGCAAGGTCAACGCTGGTATTTACCATATATTGTGATTCTCCATTGGAAGCTGTGTGTTTCCATTTCCACCTGCCGAAAAGTCCTGTAATAACTGTGTAGTCTTTATCTTTTCCAAAGTTCAGATCATTATGAATATAATCCAGGAATGATGCAGTATAAGCCGGACTAACTGCCGGGAAAAGAGGATCATAGTCTGCACTTTTAGATAAAGGATCAAAAGTGAAACCCTTAAACCGTGCATCGATTCTTCCAACAGTTTCCCTTTCACTATGTAAAAGTTCCTGGGTAAATTCACCTTCCAGGATTCTCAAATCCGCCTGTAAAATATATTCTTTGGAAAGTCCTGTATATTCATGAAGCTTTTCTGCTATCTCATTTCTCTCTTGCTTAGAAATTGAGTTCCCTTTAAAAGTGCTTCAATATAATCACCTAAAGCAAATTTCCGTACCTTTTCTATAAGAGATGCAAGCTCAATATTTTGTTCAGGCAGTTTGTGATGATACCATGCTACAGCGGCATATGTCGGAAGGTATAAAGCATATGGAAGTTCATGCCCTGTTATTCCATCGGCTAAAGTTCCAATATCCATTGCAGTTGAGATCAAAACTATTCCGTTAAAAGACATATGTTCAGTTGATTGGAGATAATTTATTATTCCGGCACCTCGTGTTGTACCATAGCTTTCACCAATTATATACTTTGGTGAGTTCCACCTGCCGTTTTCACTTACATATTTTTTAATAAAATGGCTTATTGATTCAATATCAGCATCAACTCCCCAGAAGTCTTCATCTTTTTTCTTTCCCAATGCTTTACTGAACCCGGTACCTACCGGATCAATAAGTACAAGATCAGATTTATCCAGAATGCTGTATTGGTTACTGGCAATATTGTACGGAGGCGGGGGAGTCTGAGTTGTATCGGTCGTAATAATTCGTTCCGGACCAAAAGCTCCCATATGAAGCCAGATGGAAGATGAACCAGGACCTCCGTTAAAAGCAAATGTAATCGGTCTTTGGTTCTCTTTTGCATCCTTTGCTATGTAGGCAAAATAATCCATGCTTGCTTCAGGCTTCCCGTTGTTATCATCTAAAATAATAAAACCGGCAGTAGCAGTGTATTTAATCGTTTTTCCGTTTATTTCTATTGAATGGTCTGTAATTGATTTTTCAGGTTTCTCATTTTCCGTTTTTACGGATGCTGAATCTGTAAATGAGCTACAGGCTGATGACGAAATCTGAAAAAGAAAAAATAATAAAATAAGATAAGCATAAATATTTTTCATTTTTTAACCTATATAAGCTTAAAGTTAGAATTGTGAAACAAAAAGTAAATATTAAAAACGGAAAAGTAAACAAGCTGAAAAATTTCTTAATCCCACTTTGTAATGAGTAATCTGTTAGGATTGTTGTTAAAGTAATTATATGAAATTTCGATAATATTTTTAGTACCGTGATTTCATGTAAACTAAATACTTTTTCCAAAATTGATTTAGTGAATTAAGTTAACAGAGATGCAAATGAAGATTAAAACCATAGCATTAATATTTTTTTCCCTATTGATTATTTTCCCTGGCTGCGTAAAACTGCCTGATGATGTTGTAGCCCCGCAATGGGACACTGAATTCAATATTCCTATTACAAATAAAACATACAAATTAGCAGATATAATAAAACCGCAAAAGTATATCGAGATTGATAGTGACAGCAATTATATATTTTATTCTGATACTTATAATTATTCTGCTGGTGTTGCAGAATATCTTGATCAATCCGGTGAATCTAATTCGGATGAATCAAATATTATTGCATCAAATAATGAAATTGATGTTTATTTGAAATTCCCCGGCAAGATTAAATTAAGTAAAGCAATTTTTAAGGAAGGAGTTTTAAGATTTCATTCTATAAACCTTTCTAATTCCGAAAATGTTACTATTAATATAAGAGTACCGGGAATTAAAAATCCATCCGGTCAGACTGTAACTTCACAATTAATTCTTGCACCGGGAGATTCCGGGACAGCCATAAAATTGCTCAATGATTGTGAATATATTAAACCATCATACCAGCCTGATTCGCTGGATAATGCGTTATTGGTCAAAGTAACTGCATTGTCAAATTCAAATACCGCAGAAACAAAAATTAGTTTTATAACCTCTGGTTTTATATTTAAATCGGCAACAGGGTATATTCCGCCGAAGTCCTTAGACCAGATTGATCATTTTATTAAATTGGATTTCGGGAATGATATATCCAATTTTAGAGGGAATATATATTTAACAGGAGCATTATTAAAGCTGAAAGCTGAATATGTTTCTGCCGATCCCAATTCCTTCGAATTAGAATTAAGAAACCTGCAGATAACAGGAAAAAGTCTCTATAATAGCCAGCAGTCTCAATTAATTTTTAAGAATGCAAATGGCAGCAGCAGCCCTGCTTCCTCATCTATTAATGTAAGACTGGGAACTGTTGATACCGTTTTTGATGAATCAAACAGCAGCATTGATGACTTTATTTCATTTCTTCCTGATGAGCTGGATATTAATACTTCACCGGTTATGAACCCGGATGATGATCAAAATTATAAAACAGTTACTGAAAAAGATTCTATTAAAATGGAATCATATATTACAACTCAAGGAGTCGATCTGAATTCGAATGCTTTATTATCGATGCGGAAATCTACTTTAAAGGATACTTTAGAACTAAATATTGATCAATCTGACAGAGATGCAATTTTAAACGGCAAGGCTGCCAATTTAAGTATCCGGGTCAAGAATAATATCCCGTTAAAATCCTGGATAAAAATAATTCTTGCAGATAAAAATTATGAACCTTTAACCTCTATAACAACCGGGAACAATGGTGCCGATTCTTTAGAATTCGCAGGAGCACAAATTAGTTCAACCGGACAAGTTACAGCAATTTCAACAAGCGAGCAGGCAATAAATTTGGATTTGACACAAATTGAAAGTTTAGCTAATGCATATTATGCGATATTGTCTATAAGCCTGGAAACTTCCTCCTTAAATCAATCAAATCCGGCACGCGTTTTACTAAAAGCCAGTGATTGGGTAGAGATAAATGCAGCCGGAACAGTAAAATATAATGTAAACCCTGGTAAATAAAAATGTTTATGAAAAGTATAATCAAATCGCTTATTTTAATATCTTGTTTTAGTTTTGAAATATTTGCCCAGTATGGATCTGTTGGAAGTTTTGATGCCCGCAGTATGGGGATGGCAAAAACTTATACTTCTACTTCAAGAGGAATAAATTCAATAGGAATTAATCCCGCTAATTTAATGCAGGCGGATAACGGGCATTTTGAATTTTCAACTGTTTTACCTCTATCCAACTATATCAATAAGAAGCGGGACGGATTTTCTTTCAATAGAAGATTTTAATTATTATTTCGGCGGTGTTAACGGTGAAAGCCGTTATTTGAATGAGCAGGATAAGGAAAGATTAAGCAATCTTTTTAAAAACGGCGGGGATGTTTTCTTAGATGCATCTACTCGGATTTTTGCCGCATCCTGGAAAATTAATGATGAGGCGGGAGCAATTGGTATTTCTGTAAGTGATTTTATGGGAGCTAATTTAAAAGTCCCGCAGTCATTAATAGAAATTCCTCTGTATGGAAATACATTAGAACAAGTATATTCATTTAGCGAAGCTAACGTTAAATCATGGTGGCTTCGAGATTATTCTATATCATATGCAAGAGAAATACCCGGACCAAGCATTTTTGATAAATTATTTGCCGGCATTACATTCAAGTATATTAATGGATTTTATTATGTAGGGACTGACAGAGTTAATACTACTTTAGAGACAAATTCAAATTATGAAATATCGGGGAAAGCAGATTTAATGGGGTATTCCTCCTTTTCCCAAAACTTTGGTGTTAAATATGATTTCGACTCTACAAAATATCAGTCAAGCTTTTCTCCATTTCCTTCCCCGGCAGGGACCGGGTTCGGCCTGGATCTAGGTCTTTCTGCATCCCTTTCTCCTTCATTAAATGTATCTTTTGCTGTAACTGATCTAGGATCTATACGATGGAATGAAAGAGCTGCCGAATATGCAGCACTTGGTGATATTTATGTTAATGATATTACAAATAAAGAGCAGATGGATTCCCTCGGAGATAAGATTACAGGAAAGGGAGCGTACATAAATGACTTTTCAACCGGCCTGCCTACAGCTTTAAGGTTTGGAGCCTCCTATTTTATTAAAGAAGGAATTATTCCCGGTACTTTATTAGTTGGTTTGGACTATAATCAGGGATTAAATGACTTGCCCGGAAATAGTACAAAAGCAAGATTTTCTATCGGTTCTGAATGGAAACCAATGGATGGGATACCCTATTTAAGAATGGGGCTTTCTTTCGGCGGATGGGCCGGATTTAATTGGGCTTTCGGTTTGGGAATAGATGCAGGATTATTAGATCTGAACTTTGCAACTTCCGATATGAATTCTTTAGTTGCTCCGAATGCAGCAAAACATATATCTGTATCATTCGGATCGAGATGGAAATTTTAAGGGAACTACAAAACAGATCCGATTCCTTTTTAAAGTAAGCTTTTAAAGATTACTGCCTTACCCTGGGCAAATTTACAAAGGCTCCCCCAAGAAAAACTAAGTCTGCAAACCAGGCCGTAAGTAATGGGTTTAAAACCCCGTTTTTTCCAAATGCTAAGCTAATCTGCATGAAAACTAAATAAATAAATGTAACCAGGATATTTATACCGACTTGTACTGCCAATCCTCCTTTCCTTTTATTTGCTGAGATTGGTAATCCAAAAAGGACAATAACCAGGCTTGCCATCGGAAATGAAAATCTTGAATAGTATTCAATTAATGTATTTGTAGGATCAAGGCCGGATTTTTCCTGAGAATTGATCGAACTTTTTAATTCACTCAGATTCATTTCTTCAGGTTTTTGCTGCTTAGTTAATAGATCAGATGGTTTAAACCTTAAATAACCTAAATTCAGCTTAGAGAAATAATCTGCACTTTCTACTTTACGGTTGAAAGTTCTTTTAACACCGTTATAAGCTATCCAAGAATGATTTAAAGTATCATATACCATTTTTACCGCATCAATTCTTGATATCATATGCGTAAGATCATCTTTTTCAAAATCTTGTATGCTTACTCTGTTTGCCAGGTTTTCAGAATTATCAAAAAAGGCAATATTTACAATGCGTGTCGGTGAATCCTGGAAAAATATATTTCCGCCAGTATAAACAAATCCTTTTTTTAAATAATTTAACTGAATATTTAACTTTGTTTTATTTGCCATCGGAACTATATATCCTGAAAAATAGACTGAGAAAATGCTAATCAATAAAGTTGTAATGAGAAAAGGAGACATGAACCTATACATACTTATTCCGCTGGCCTTAATAGCAGTAAGCTCGCTTAAATTTGATGCTTTGCCGACTGTGAACAAAGCTGCAAATAATACTGATACCGGTGTCATCAGCTTGATTATATCCGGAGAGAATACTAAATAGTAATGCAGAATAATACCGATGGGAACACTTTGATCTATAAAATCATCAAGATTTTCCATCATATCTATTACTACAAAAAGAAGTGTAAATGCTATTATTCCGAAGAAAATTGTCTGAAGGAACTGCTTGATTAAATATTTATCTATAATCTTCACGTGACAGTTCTTCTTCTTGTTCTTGAATTTCTCTCCATTGTTTTGGAAGCAATTTTTTAATCCAGCTAAAATCGAGAGTAACGGATTCTTTTACGGTTTTATAGGTTAGAAATAATCCTGCAATGCCCATCAGAATATTAGCTATCCACATTCCCATAAAGGGAGATAAAAGGCTTCTATCAGCAAGCTTTTCTCCCCCAATTAAACAAGCCCAATATATAAGAAAGAAAAACAAGCTGATGCTGGCAGCAATTCCGAAGCCGCCTTTTTTTGTCATTGTACCTAAAGGCGCTCCAATCAGGATAAATACTATGCATGCAACCGGGATAGCATATTTTTTATAAATCTCAACCAGGTATTTATTGATTTCATCCTCCCAGTATTTAATCCTGTTGAAATCCGAGATAATAATATTTTTCGTATTGTTAACAGTATTTAAAACCCGTGAATAAATTAAATCCTTTCCTTTAGGTTTTACTTTTGATAGTGACGGATATAATGAATCCGATGTGAAAAAAAATCGCTTGGCATCCTTTTCCATGTTATTTACCGTTGATTCTTTTATTAATTTCAGACTGTCAACTATAACACGCATAGCCGAAGTGCTCAATTCTCTTTCCCCCCTGGAGCTGCTGAAATTGGATTGCTGAAAAGAAAATTGTTCTGCATCCATAGTTATACGGTGTTTTTTAAAAATTAATTTTCTATAAAGATTTGTATTTCCCACATCGGATTCATGTATTTCACCATCGTGCAAAGACATTATTAACTTTGTCTGATCATTGGTAAAAAATATTTCTCCTTTTTTTGCTGTTACAATATTTATTTTACCGGGGTTGGAATAATCGTAAATCGTTATTTCCGAAAGCTCATTTGTTTTATTATTTATTCCTCTAACCAGGATTGCATAATTCGAAACTTCCTGTGAAAAAACCCCCGGTTCAAGCGAAAGGGTCGGTTTTAGCCTGCTTATTTCTCCGCCTAAAATTTTTGCTTCATGGTTGGCATCCGGCAGAACATCATTATTAAAAAGAAATAAAAGGTAACATAAAACTGTACTTGCTAGTAAAGGTGCCAGCATCATTTTATATAAACTTACACCCGAAGATTTTATTATTGTTATTTCATTATTCTGCGACATATTTCCGAAGGCCATAAGTGTTGCTACAAGGGTTGCCATCGGGATAACAAGCACCACCATCCATGCAAGGTTAAATGAGATTAGCTTTATTATGATCCATGTACTTAATCCTTTACCCACAAGTCTATCTGCAAATTTCATCATGAACTGCAGTATAAAAATTCCCATCAGCGTTATTGTTGAAAAAATAAAGGGAATAAAATGATTTTTTAAGATGTATTTATATAAAATCATAAAGTTAATATATAAAAGGAGTTATTGTTTAACAAGATAAGCGCCGAGTATAGAATTTGATATATTAACATGAGGATAAAATATTTTTTATTATATTTATTAATTAGAATCTATCTTGTCATATAATGGAATTGTCGGATTCATTTTAGAATTGATTTCTAGAAATTGAAATTGGAGAGCCGGTTCATACAATTAATGAAACATATTATTTATAGTTTATTAAAGTTCAATAAAATTTTTCCGTTTTTTTTCTTCCTGATTATTTTAGGATGTTATAATGCACCTGAAAAAAGTAATCTGAAAATTAATGAAGATGCTTCATATCCGCGGTGGTTAAAATCCGGGAATTATTATACTCAGCAGACCTCAGGCAATTGTTTTTTAGGTCTGGATAAAGAAGGAAATAAAAATTTTTTATTAGCTGATGATATCGGAAAAATTCATCATTTCAAAATAAAGGATGATACAATTTTTTCTTTCTCAACAGTAGTTTTTGGAGAAAATGTAAAGGATTATCTCAAAAATTTTCCTAAATGGGATTTTGAAGAAATCGTTTTCGATAAGTATACAAATTCAGTATATCTTTCTATTGAAGGAAATAATCCGGAACCTCAAAAGTTTGTCGGGATTTATAAATTAATATTTAATAAAAATGATGTTTATTCCGATACCGTCGCCGGTATTGAAAAATTGAATGTAACCCCGGAAAAGCTTTTTCTCAAATATACAGCTGGCAATATTGGATATGAAGGATTAGCTGTTGATAAAAATTATTTCTATTTGGGATTGGAAGGTTTTATGAGCAGCGGAATTTTTGCCGACAGCACATTCCTTTTTATAGTTAATAAAAAGGATCTCCGGATAATCAAGCAAATAGATACCAAACCTTTTGGAATTCATACTATTTGCGGCTTATATTCTGATGCGGATAATTCTGTTTACGGTGTTGACAGAAATAATAAGAAATTATTCCACTTGCTTTTCGATAGAGAGAAAAATTTCAGTGTAAAGAAATTTGAGCTTGCAGAAATACCTACAAACATTCCGGGCTATCCTGTTTATGATTATGTTGCAGCTCTGGAAAGCATTACTATGGATGATAATAAAAATATTTACTTTATTGACGATCCATGGAAAACTTTTTATGTTCCACAAGAATATATTCTGGAAAAATTAGACAGCATAACTGTGAATAATTTTAAAAAATTTATACCGATAATTTATAAATTCAAACTAACGGAACCTGCCGGATAGCGGGTTGGAAAAGGAGATTTTAAATTGCAGGAAGTAATAAGCTTTATAGAAAAAAACAAAGAAAATTATATCAATGAACTCAAGGAATTTTTAAAAATACCGAGTATAAGCACCCTGCCGGAAAATAAAAACGATATATTAAGATGTGCACTATTTCTGTCCGATAAATTGAAGAATGCGGGAATGAGCCGGGTTGAAATATTCAAAACTGAAGGGCATCCGATCGTTTACGGTGAATGGCTGGGTGCACCCGGAAAACCAACGGTGCTTATCTACGGGCACTATGATGTTCAGCCTGTAGATCCAATTGAACTTTGGGACAATCCGCCGTTTGAACCCACAATTAAAGACGGGAAAATATTTGCCAGAGGTGCTACAGATGATAAAGGACAGGTTTTTATGCATATTAAAAGTGTAGAAGCTTTCTTTTTAACAACCGGCAGCCTTCCTTTAAATATAAAATATTTAATTGAAGGAGAAGAAGAAATCGGGAGCACCAATCTTGCGCCGTTCATAAATCAATATAAAGATTTGCTAAAGTGTGACGCTGTTTTGATATCCGATACCTCACTCTATGAAAATGGTTCACCGGCTCTTACCTATGCATTAAGAGGTATTGCTTATCTTGAAGTTGAGGTTACCGGTCCTAACCGGGATTTACATTCCGGCGAATATGGAGGCGCGGTTGCAAATCCTATAAATGTCCTCGCTGAGATGATTTCAAAGCTGCATGATAAAAACGGCAGAGTAGCAATACCAGGTTTTTATGATGATGTTTTAAAGGTAACTAAAAAAGAAAAAGAAAATATAAAAAAATTGAAATTTTCAGAGAAGAAATTTGCAAAGAATTTAAAAGTGGCGGAGTTAAAAGGTGAAAAAGGATATTCAACAATTGAGAGAATTTGGGTTCGTCCGACTCTTGACTGCAACGGTATAATCGGCGGCTTTACAGGTAGAGGAGCAAAAACGGTTATCCCCTCAAAAGTCTCTGCAAAAATTAGTATGAGGCTGGTTCCTGATCAGAACCCTCAAAAAATATTTAAATTATTTACAAAGTATATAAAAGAATTAGCACCCAAATCTGTAAAAGTAAAAGTATCAAACCTTCAGGGAGGTGATCCTTGTTTAACACCTTTAAATGATAAAGCAACTATTTCGGCATCAAAGGCTATGGAAAAAACATTCGGGAAAAAGACTATTTTTATCCGGGAAGGCGGTTCTATCCCGATAGTCTCCGAATTTTCAAAAGATTTAAAAGCCCCGGTTGTATTAATGGGTTTAGGATTAAATTCCGAGAATCTCCATTCACCAAATGAACATTTTAGTTTAAATAATTTTGAACTCGGAATAATCAGCTCGGCTAATTTTTTAAAGGAATATTCATTATAACAAAAGGAATGTTTTTCATTCTTATAACACCTGCTTTGCTGTAAAACTGCAATTGTTTTTGAATTGAAAATTCATTAGTATTTATCTTTGATCAAGTTAATATTTATATAAGGAAAATTTAATGATTGAATTGGAAGTGAAGTCATCTCCTCTTACAGAATATTATGAATCTTTAGGGTATAAAGCAGAGATTGTAAATGGTAGAAAAGTTATAAAAAATTTCAATTTAACTGAAATTGAAATTGACTCCCTTTATGATGGAGTAGGATTAAGAGATATTTCTCATTATGGAATTATAGAATTAAAGGGGAATGATTCGCTCGATTTCCTGCATCGAATAACAACAAATTCGATTAAAGATCTGCCCAAAGAGGGAATTGTAAATACTGTTTTTACATCGGAAAAAGGACGTTTACTGGATCTAACCACTGTTATTAATTTTGAAGACTATCAATTGCTGGTTGGAAACGCTGAAAATCAGGGAATGGTTTATAGCTGGATTGGAAAATATATTATCGCTGATGATGTTAAAGTGGCCGATGTTAACGGGAAATATACAGTCCTTGAATTAATCGGTCCCCAGTCAGATTCGTTCGTAACTTTAATTTGTGGAAATATTGTAAATGCAATAAAACCTAATTCCTTTAAGGTTATTAATGCCGACGGGATGATATTCTTTTTATTAAAGATTCTTGATAAAAATGAAAAAATAAGATTTTGGTTAATAGCAAATACTGAAAATGGTCAGCAGCTGGTTAAGTATATGATCGAAAATAAAGGGATATTTAATTTTAGCCTGATTGGCGAAGATGCTTATAATATTTATAGAATTGAACACGGGATACCCTCGGGCAATGAAATTAATTCTAACTATAATCCGCATGAAGCAAGAATATTAAATGCTGTCGATTTTAAAAAAGGCTGCTATATTGGACAGGAAGTTATAGCCCGTTTAGATACTTACAGCAAAGTTCAGAAATATTTATCCGGTATTATCTTTTCTAATCCGATTGATCAAAGTGAAAAATTTCTATTATTTGATGAAGCCGGTAATGATGCAGGAATTGTTACATCTACATGTTATTCGTTAAAATTAAAAAATTACATAGGGCTTGCATATATCAATCGTAATTATATGCAGGAGGAAACAATTCTATTTGCAAAAAACGATTCCGGGAACTCTGTTGAAGTTTCTGTTAAAACACTTCCTTTTAGGAGATGAAAATATATACTAAAACCGGCGATAAAGGGGAAACCGGGCTCTTTGGCGGTCAAAGAATCTCAAAAAGTTCGCCCCGGATTGAAGCTTACGGTACAGTAGATGAATTAAATTCATTTATAGGCTTAACAATTACCGAGGTTCATGATGCTTCCGTTAAATCACTTTTAGGAAAAATACAAAATCAGCTTTTTTCAGTAGGAAGTGATCTTTCGACTCCATATTCTGTGGAAAAACAGAAAGTAAATATTTTAAGGATTCCCGCGGAATTTCATGAAGAAATTGAAAAATCGATCGATTTTTTTGAAGAAAAGTTAGAAGAGCTGAAGAATTTTATTATTCCTGGAGGTTCAAAATCTGCTTCCCTTCTGCATGTTTGCCGGACAATTTCACGGCGGGCCGAAAGAAGAGCTGTCTCATTGAGCTCTTTGGAACAAATTAATGGAAATATAGTTATATTCCTTAACCGTTTATCGGATTTATTTTTTGTTCTTTCACGTTATGAAAATAAAGTCTCAAATCATCCCGATGTAATTTGGGAAATTCATAAGTCCCGATTAAAGTCTGATAATCCCGGAAATTTTCAGGATGAGAAAGAAAAAAATTAAAATAAGTAATATCGATTTCGTGAAATTTTGATTTTTAATTTTCGGGGGTGAATTTGGTTTCGACGGGGTTGAAGAGGCATTGAACTGCGCACCGTGTTTCCCAAAGTACACGTAAAAGAAGTTGGGAATAAAATAATAACTGGCGAATATAACTACGCCTTAGCTGCGTAAATAAAAACGCAGCCGTTCTATAAGTTCTCTCGTACCGGGATTTAATAGAACGCCGTTTAGGTGCGATAGCTGATTCCGTTGCCTGTGCGGATGAGGTGAAACTTAATCAGGCAAGCTTAAAGCGATCCTTGTTTGTCCGGTACCTTTAAGTTAAAACAAAAACAAACTATGTGTGTAGACGTTCTCTGGATCTTAACTTCGGACGCGGGTTCGACTCCCGCCACCTCCACCAAATATCTTATGTTAAAATAATTTAGGGAACTATTAAGATATTTTGCCGGCAATTTAATTACTTGTCCCCGGAAGCAATATTCAACCGGAAATACATTTTTATCCTTATAAAGGATTAGTTCCTTTTTCATCCCTTTGCTCCATTTGTTTACTCCCGTTTTCTTCTTAATATTTATCGGTTGATTATCAAGAAAGAAGCTTATATGTACCAGATTAATAATAAAGGCAATTGGATTGCTTTAAAACAAAGGCTAATGCGGGCGTACCCGGCAATAACTCTGGATGATTTAGAGTTAAACCATGGCGATGAATTCGATCTATTGGTTAGGCTGCAAAAAAAATTTTCAAAAACTAAAAAAGAAATTATTAAGATGATTGATAAACTGTAATTGTCTTAATATACATTAATAATTATTTGAAAGATTTAAAATTAACCGTAATAAGCTTTCCCTAATGATAGCTTTATTCGGTAAATCATCATTTAAATATAACAAAGGGTAAAGGTCTTAATATGAAATATTTAGTATTATTCTTAATGATAATGTCGTTTCCATTATTTGCACAAGGCAAAAAAGAAAATGACAAAACAGCTCTGGACATTCAGACAAAAGAATGGATGACTAAAATATCATCTGATCCTGAAATGCGGGATGCAATGATGGTGATGATTCTGAATAAAACAAATGGAAACAAGGAAGAAATGTCGAAGCTGGGAAAAACAATAATAGATAACCCTGGTATGAATTCTATTATTGCAGGCATGATGCAAAGAAATACTAATAGCGACAATATGACTATTCCGTCTCGTAACATGATGGGAGACAGCACTAAGCCTATGAAAATGTCCGGTTTTCAATCAGTCCCTTACAAAAAATAATTTTACAACTTTACATGATTGAACCGAAAGTATTTTAAGAATGCTTGATTCTTTACTCGGCAAATAAATTTGGGTAAAATCCGGTTCCGATTTTCTTTCCCTGAAATGATCTCCGGTGATCATACGTAATGAATTTGGTAATGATAAGAAATGAAGGTGCTGCTGCTATAGTATAATTGAAAGACTTTTTTACCTGCTTATTTATCAAGTCAATTTTAATTTATAATTCTTTGGGATTAATCCTTTTTCTATCCATTAGAACCATTTATAAAGTAATGTATTATCTATACCTTGTATGAACTTGGAATTGTAGTAGAATTGTTTGATAAGCAATTTTCAATTTCAATTTATCGTATTAAATAAAATAGAAAGTAAAAACAGGTATTGAAAATGAGTCGAAAACTAAAAATTGGGATAATAGATCTTGTGTCAAAAAAACCAAACAAAAAATTATTTGCACGTATAATGAATGCAAATTTTGCAAGCATTATGCCTCAAGTTGTTGGAGTATGGTGTGAAGAAGAGGGTCACGATGTAACATATATTTGTTATACAGGTAAAGAAGATCTGTTGAAAGAACTCCCCCTAAATGCAGATATAATATTTATTGGTGCATTTACCGAATCTGCACTGACAGCTTATTCGTTAAGTAATTTCTTACGGTCACACGGTGCTATTACAGTATTAGGAGGACCACATGCACGCTGCTACCCCGAAGATGCAGTAAATTATTTCGATTATGTTGTTGGATTTACAGATAAAAATATTATTCATGAAATTTTATATGATTGTTCACCTCATCGCCCTGAAGGTTTGCATTTGACTGCTCAAAGGCAGCCGTTATCACTTCCAGGAGTAAAGGAACGATGGAAATTTATTGAGCCAGCTCTTCAAAAGGCTCCTTTAATAAAAATGGTTCCCATGCTCGGCAGCTTAGGCTGTCCATACACATGTGCCTTTTGTATCGATTCAACAGTAGCATATCAGCCGTTAGACTTCGAGATTATGAAAGAAGATTTATCATTTCTTCTTACAAAATTCAAACGGCCGCTTGTTGGATGGCATGATCCGAATTTCGGAATCCGCTTTAACGAATATATGGATGCAATTGAAGAGGTCGTTCCAGAAAATCGTATAGACTTCATTGCCGAAAGCAGTTTATCACTATTGTCCGAACCGCATGTGAAGCGTCTTAAACGAAACGGATTTGGTGCTATGCTGCCGGGTATTGAATCCTGGTTTGATCTTGGAAATAAATCAAAAACAGGAAGTATGACCGGGATGGATAAGGTTAAGCATATTGCAGAACAGGTTAATATGATCTTACGGTATATTCCATATGTTCAGACCAATTTTGTTTTAGGGCTTGATTCAGATAAGGGTGAAGAACCTTTTGAGCTGACAAAAAAATTCGTAGATATGACGCCTGGAGCATTTCCCGGTTATTCACTACTATCTGCTTTTGGACAAGCGGCTCCTCTCAATTTAGAATATCAAAAATTAAATAGAGTAATTCCTTTCCCGTTCCATTTCCTGGATAATAATCATGCAATGAATGTGAAACCAATGAACTATTCCTGGCCTGAATTTTATGCTCATATTATCAATCTTGGCGAACATACATTTTCATGGAGTGCAATTATGAAGCGCATGGTAGCAACAAAAGCTTTCATCCCTAGATGGATGAATGTGGTGCGTGCAATATCGGAAGAAGGTTTTGGAAGGGTTGCATACAATAAAAAAATATTGCGGCATCTGAATTCCGGTACTAACTTTCGTGCTTATTTTGAACAAGAAACAACTGAACTTCCAAAATTCTATAATGATATTATAAAAAATGAGCTGGGACCGTTGTTGCCTTGGCTTCCGGAAGGTGCAGTATACCATGATCAGAATGCATACCTAAAATCTATTGCAGAACGAATTGCCGTATAAAGCTATATCATGGAATTTACTATTTTTTTAAAAGGAATTTGCATCGGTTTTGCTTTGGCAGTGCCTATCGGGCCAATTGGAATTATGTGCATTCGCAAGACACTTACCGAGGGGAGAATACACGGATTAATTATAGGTCTTGGGGCTGCAACAGCAGATTTGATTTATGGTACTGTTGCTGCATTCGGGCTTACATTTATTTCAAATACACTCTATAACCAGCGAATTTGGATACGACTGGTTGGTGGAATTCTTTTCCTTTTATTAGGTGCAAAAATATTTCGGTCACGCCCTTCTGATACCTAAGATTCATATCACCAACCGGGGAGTATTCGGGTCATATATTTCAACTGTTTTTTTAACATTGACAAATCCTATAACCATTTTTGCTTTTATTGCTGTGTTTGCTGCACTTGGTTTAGGAAAAGGGCTTGGTTATTATTCTACATCAATTCTGGTTATCGGTGTTTTTATTGGTTCATGTTTATGGTTCCTGTCCCTTAACTCCGGTGTTACACTTTTTAGAAAAAAGATGAACTTAACCGGGCTGCGATGGGTAAACAGAATAGCGGGTGCTTTAATAATCATCTCCGGTATTATAGCGATTTCAAGCTTGTTATAAATACTTTTTATTTTTTTCAAAAAAGTCTAATTGCGATTATTGATTAGAGAATTTAGCAGGCTAATATATCATCTGATTAAGGGAATGTTTCCGATTGCTTTTAGTAGATTAAATTTTTATGTTTATAAAAAATGAATTCAGTTTCAGGGGAATAGGTTTCTCCTGGTAAATTTATTTTGACTTCCTCTTTTAAGTAGATTCATTCTAATAAATATAGATTTACTGAAGTACCGTGGTTTATATTTGAAAGGAACTATGAAAAAGAAAACAATTCCAAAACGATCTCCGGTTAAAAAAAAGAAAAATACCTCCATAACATTATCCTCTGATAATTCATTTTATGTAGTCGGCATCGGTGCATCTGCAGGCGGTTTAGACGCTCTCGAAAAATTTTTCGGAAATATGGCTGAAAGTTCCGGCATGGCTTTTATCGTAGTATCGCATTTAGATCCTAATCATATAAGTATTATGCCTGAACTAATTCAAAAATCAACTAAGATGAAATTATTTCAGGCAGAAGACGGTATGATGCTGGAACCTAATCATGTTTATGTTGCACCTGCTAACCGGGATTTAGCAATACTTCACGGAACTATTCAATTAATAGAACCTATTGAGGCACACGGGTTTAGGCTGCCGATTGATTTTTTCTTCAAATCCCTTTCTGCAGATTTAGGTGAAAAAGCTATTTGTATTATACTCTCCGGTATGGCTTCCGACGGTACCGCCGGATTAAAAGCAGTGAAAAGTGAATTAGGCATGGTGATGGTTCAGGATCCAAAATCAGCAAAATTCGATGGTATGCCAAGCAGCGCTATTAAAACCGGTTTAGCCGATTACATCCTTCCGCCTGAAGAAATGCCTGGTCAGTTGATTAAATATACCACTCAAAAAGTTAAAGGTGTTTTATTAGATAAAGCAATCACCGATGGTAAAATTCCTGATTCATTTCAAAAGATATTTATACTTCTAAGGACCTACACCGGTCACGACTTTTCGCTTTACAAACAAAATACAGTCTACCGGCGCGTAGAAAGAAGAATGAATATTTCTCAATTGGATAATCTTCCAAATTATATCCGGCTGCTTCAAGAAGACCCTGCAGAAATTAAAAACTTATTTAAAGAACTTTTAATCGGAGTTACAAATTTTTTCAGAGATCCGGAATCTTTTGAAAATTTGAAAAAGGTATTTTTAAATTTAGTAAGAAGTAAACCGGATAATGGTCAGATAAGAATTTGGGTCCCCGGTTGCTCTACAGGCGAAGAAGCATACTCTGTTGCAATTATGTTACGGGAATGTATGGATGAAGCGAAGAAATATTTTAACATACAAATATTTGCTACGGATATTGATAGTGATGCAATTGATAAAGCGCGCATTGGTTCATTTTCAGGAATTGAATCCGATGTTGGCAAAGAACGTCTGAACCGTTTCTTTACATCAGCGGGAAATATCTTTCATATTCGAAAAGAAATTAGAGAAATGCTTATTTTTGCACCGCAAAGCATTATTAAAGATCCTCCATTTACAAAACTCGATTTAATATGCTGCCGCAATCTTTTAATATATTTAAATGCTGAATTACAGAAAAAAATAATTCCGCTGTTCCACTACAGCCTTTTGCCAAATGGAATACTTTTCCTCGGTTCATCGGAAACAATCGGGGGGTTTGTTGATCTATTTTCAATTGTAGATAAAAAATGGAAAATATACAGAAGAAGGAATTCCAGTTACTCGGCACAGCCTTATATAGACTTCCCGGTATCCCGGTCAAAAGAAAAAACTTATAAGTCCACTATGAAAAAAGATAAATTAAAAGATATTACCGGGTTAGCAGAAAAAGTTATCCTGCAAAATTACTCCCCAAATTGTGTAATAATAGACGAAAATGGAGATATAGTTTATATTCACGGAAGAACCGGCAAATACCTTGAGCTTACAAGCGGCGAAGCTAAGATGAACATTTTTGAAATGGCACGCGAAGGTTTAAAGCAGGAGCTTCCGGTATTGATTAGAAAAGTTTTATCGAGCAGGAAATCATTAATCGTGGAAGGATTACGTGTAAAATCCAACAGCAAAGCTCAATTAATAAATCTTACAATAAAACCTGTCAAAGAACCGGCGGAAATGACTGGATTCTTATTGATGATTTTTGAGGAGGTAATTCCTCAAAAAAAAGTCCCCGTTTCAAAAATCCGGTTTGAAAAGAAATCGGAAAAAATAATTAAAGAACTTGAAAGGCAGTTAAAATCTACCAAAGAAAATTTAAGATCAACCATCGAAGAGTTGGAAACTTCCAATGAGGAGCTTAAATCGACTAATGAAGAAATGCAATCGACCAACGAGGAAATGCAGAGTTCAAATGAAGAATTGGAAACTTCTAAAGAAGAATTACAGTCGCTAAACGAGGAATTAATTACCGTAAACACGGAGCTGCAGAATACAAATGATGAATTATCAGTTATAAATAATAATATGAAAAACTTGCTGGACAGCACTGATATCCCCACCATATTTCTTGATAATAATTTATTTATTAAAAGTTTTACTTCCAATGCCACCAAAGTTATGAATTTAATTTCTTCAGATATTGGAAGACCAATAACCCATTTAGCTACAAATCTTAAATATGAAAACTTTATTGATGATACAAAGGAAGTTTTAAGAACCCTTGTTTATAAAGAAATTGAGCTGCAAACCGACAACGGCATATGGTATCAAATGCGGATATTACCTTACCGGACAATAAATAATGTTATTGACGGCGTTGTGATTACATTTTCGAATATAAACAATTTAAAAACCGCGTACGAGGAAATAAATAAGCTGAACCAAGAAATTCAGCTTGCACGCGAGTATGCCGATAATATTATTGATACAGTGAGGGATTCACTTCTTATTCTTGATAAAGATTTGAAAGTTCTTTCAGCTAACCGGTCTTTTTATAAAATGTTTAATACAACCGGCGAAAAAACGGTCGGTAAGTTTATATACGAACTTGATAATAAAAATTGGGAGATTCCACGACTACGAAAACTTCTTGAGCAAATAATTCCCGAAAGCAATTTTTTTGAGGATTATGAGGTCGAATATAATTTTGTAATTGCAGGGAGAAAAAAATTGTTATTGAATGCACGCCAGATATTTCAAGGTGAAAAAGGAACTAAACTCATTCTTCTTGCATTCCAATTCGAAAATATAAAACAAAAAGGAGCCGGGGAATGAAAAGCACCGGGAAAGGAATCAGAAAAAAATAGTTAAGAAAAAAGCTGCGGAAAAAATCATACCCAAACCTAAAAATCCGTCTGCTGATAAATTTGAAGATGTTCAGAAACTTGTACATTTGCTCCAGGTTCATCAAATTGAACTCGAACATCAAAACGAAGAACTTAGAATTACACAAAATGAACTTGAAGTTTCGCGAAATAAATATGTAAATCTCTTTGATTTTTCACCAACCCCTTACTTTACTCTGGACTTAGAAGGTATAATTAAAGAAGTAAATTTAAGCGCAAGTAAAATGCTTGGAATTGATCGAAGCAAATTAATTGGTAAGAAGTTAATTACTTATATACCGCTAAATGAAAAGGATATTTTTAATTCTTTTATTATAAATGTATTTAGTTTGCACCAAAAGCACACTTGTGAATTAAAGTTGATGAACAAAGATAAAAACGTCTACCATGTTCTACTGGAAGGTTTAGAGATAGACGACATACTTGAATACGGATCGAAAGTGCCAGGTTGCCTTAATTGATTTGACGGAATATAAGAGGATAGAAGATTCATTAAAAGAAACCAATGCAGAACTTAAAATACTCAATGATACCAAAGATAAATTCTTCTCAATTATTGCGCACGATTTAAGAAGACCTTTCCAGTCTTTGCTCAGTTATTCGGAGCTGCTTGCTCAGGAAATTGAAAGCTTATCGCAAGAGGAGATAATACAATTTAGCAAAGCGTTAAATGAAAATTTGAGAAGTCTTTTTGGTCTTCTGGAAAATTTGCTCAATTGGTCAATGATGCAAAGAAATATGCTTGAGTATAAACCTGCAAAGCTTGACCTCTATGATTTAGTAAATAAAATAATTGGAATATTGAGTAAGGGTGCTGCGGAGAAAAATATTTCCTTATCCAATAATATTGATGCCGGAACTTATGTTTATGCTGATGTTGATATGCTTCGTTCAATTGTTCAGAATCTTATCATAAATGCGATCAAATTTACCCAAACAGAAGGGCAGATAATTGTCTCATCAGTTAATAAAGAAGGTTTTGTCGAAGTCTCTGTCCAGGACACCGGGATAGGAATCGAACCGGAACAAATTTCTAAACTGTTCAACTTCGATTCTATATTTACCACTGATGGAACCGCCGGAGAGAAAGGAACGGGACTTGGATTACCTCTATGCAAAGAATTTATCGAAAAGAATGAGGCAAAATTTGGGTGGAAAGTGAATTGGGAAAAGGCTCTAAGTTCACATTCACCTTGCACAGGACTATTTCATAAATAAATTATTAGTTTATTTTTTGGAATGCAAATAAGTGAAGTCTGATATCATATTATCTCTAAAATAGAGTTAATTTTTTTACCACCCCAATTTCTGCAATTAGGATTTTATCTCAACAACTAATTGATACAAAATACAAATTTCATATTTTGAATATAACACTTGAAGAATAATAATGGAAAAACAACTGTCATACTGAGCCTGCCAAATTATGTCTCATATTAAGTGCCGTATCAGGACAGCCTTTGACAACCTATATGGTAGTTAAAATAAACTGTTAGTGATAATCCAACTCAGAACAACACGGAACAATGATAATTGAAACGCAGCTGTCATGGTGAGCCTGTCGAACCATGACACGTATTGTTTCTTATCACTCTCATAAGATGTAGTTCCTTTTTCATCCCTCTGCACTATAGGATACAGGGTCTATCCAGCGTACATTGTTTCAAATTTAATAAGAGATTTTTCCATTCTTGAATAACAGGAATTGAAAAAATTGATACAAAATAATTAAAGGAGTATTAAATGAAACATATGAAGATAGCTACGTTAGCGGGGGCTGTACTCTTCGGCATAGTGATCGCAGGATGCGGAAGCAGCCCGGCGGTGGTCGATAAAGAAGCAACCACATCATCAATTAGTGCAGCTGAAGAAGCAGGTGCATCAGGTATACCCAGTGCATCTCTATATTTAGAGCTTGCAAAAGAGGAACTGGTAAAAGCACAGGGGCTTGCAGAACAGGGTAATAAAGAGCAGGCGGAATCGATGCTGCTGCGTGCTCAAACCGACGGCGAATTGGCAGTAGCGCTCTCCCATAGCGATGCCGACACCAAGGAAGCCAATAAGGCAATAGACAGGGTAAAACAGCTCCAACAGGATAACAAATTACCTCAAGAAAGGAATTAAACTATGAAACTCATGATATATCTTACTACTATAATATTTGCCGGGCTGCTGGTTAGCTGCAGTGCAAGCCTGCCTCCATCTGAACTAGTCAGCGCACGTCAGGCTTACCAGCAGGCAAGCACCGGGCAAGCGGCACAACTTGTGCCGGCGGAATTACATAAGGCGCAAATTGCACTTGACGCCGCTGAAAAATCTTTCCAGGAAAATCCTGATTCTTATCGTACCCGCGATCTTGCATATGTAGCAGACCGCAAATCCAAAATGGCCGAAGCACTAGCTGTTACAGCGGCTGAGAATGCATCCGCTGCAAAATCGAAAAAAGATTACGAAGCAACCCAGGCTGAGATTATGAAGAAAACCAATGATCAGCTTGTTATATCGCAAAAAGCACAAGTCGATGCTGAAAAAGCAGCCACTGATGCGCAGGCTGAACTAGCAAAACTCGCTGCAGTTAAAGAAGAAGCCCGCGGTCTTGTAATTACACTTTCGGGGAGTGTTTTATTTGCTTCGAATCAATCAGTACTTTTACCGTCAGCACAGGATCGGTTAAACAAGGTTGCCGATGCACTCCTGGTAACTAAAGAGCGAAAGCTCACGGTTGAAGGTTATACTGATTCACAGGGATCCGCCAGTTACAATATGGTTTTGTCTCAAAAGCGTGCGGATGTGGTCCGTACATATCTAATTTCACGCGGCTATCCGGGTGATCAAATTCAGGCTCAGGGAATCGGTGAAGAAAATCCGGTTGCTAACAATAACACTGCCGAAGGCCGTGCCAATAATCGCCGTGTAGAAATCGTTGTTGATCATTCAGCTAAGCTGTCTACTAATTAACAATTATTAATAAAAACCAGACCCGGAAATTATCCGGGTCTCTTTACTTTTTTGGCCTTTGATTTTCACGTAAAGAATGACTTATAACTAAATAAAAACTGAACAAAAAAAATAAATATGGAAACATTAACAACAACTATTTCAGCTTATATCATAACTTCAATTCCAGGTTTTAGCAAATTAAATGGTCATTTTATAAATGCGTTGATATCCGGTTTTTTAGGATTTACTACATTTTTTGTGATCATTTTATTAATGCATATTCTTAAACTTATTTTAGGATATAATGAGAAATTCGGGTTGGACTTTTTAGATTACCTTTTAGCGGGATTAGGATTCTTTCTTCAAATGACAGGCTCTTTAGTTAAAAGTTATAATAAATAAGGAAACACTTTCTTAATGGATTAGCGAATCTAACATTTAATTAAAGTAAATAACCAACTTCATCTTTTTATAAATAATCAAATCCAGATCACTTTTAAAAACAAATATTATCAGCAGGAATAAGAATCGAGTTGAATTATTCATCCGGGAGATCTAGTCCCTTTTTCATCCCTTTGCACCATTGATAATGGATTCCAATTAACAGCATCTTTATTATTAAGTTTATAAATCTTTTCATTCAATTTGGAGTTTAAAATGCTTTTTATTCTATCTTTAATAATTGCGGTAATTGCGATATTAGTTTGGACAGCTTCTAAAAAGAAAAAGGATCAGAAAAATAATGCATTTCCTTCAGCCGGCCCGGTTAGCATATTAATTGCGTGCGTTTTTGGAATTCTTGCGCTGCTTCAATGCTTCACGCAAATTCCGGCAGGGCATGTTGGTGTAGTCGATTTTTTTGGAATTGTATCGGAAAAACCTCTTCCTGCCGGAATCAATCTGGTAAATCCGTTAGCCAATGTAATTAAATTTTCCATCCAGACTAAAGAACATAAGGAAACAATGCAAGTACTTTCCCGCGAGGGACTTACTATCGGGCTTGAAGTAAGTGCGCTCTATAGGCTTAATCCCGACTCTGCGGCCAGAGTATATAAAACGGTTGCGGGGGGTGATTATGAAACTATTATTCTTATTCCCCAGTTTCGTTCCATCAGCCGTGCAGTAACAGCTAGTTTCCAGGCAAGTGCACTTTATTCAACCGAAAGAGAACGGCTCGGAACATCTATTCAGGAAGAACTGGCAAGGACGGTTGCTCCCCGGGGTGTAACTATTGAGAATACTCCCATACGGAATGTTGCTCTGCCGGTACAGCTTACGGAGGCAATTGAACAAAAGCAGCGGGCGGATCAGGAAAGCCAAAGGATGGAATTCATACTTACTAAAGAGAAACAAGAAGCCGACAGAAAACGGATTGAAGCAAAGGGTATAGCCGATTTTCAGACAATTGTTGCAGCAGGTATCAGTGAACAGCTGCTTCGCTGGAAGGGGATTGAAGCAACATTGAAAATTGCGGAGTCAAACAATACAAAGGTTATTATTATCGGAAGCGGAAAAGACGGGCTGCCTATTATTTTGGATTCAAAGTGAAATATTTCCATCCCGCCGATTTTAATGCATGAGAAATATTCATCGATTATTTATTGAGTTAGAAAGCACTACTCAGGGATTAAATTTTTTATTATTTGAAAAATCGAAAACATCGTTATAATAAATGCATCAGTTAATTTTAAAACACTATTGTCGATTTAAATTATCTGACTTCTCAAATGATGTAGTTCCTTTTTCATCCCTTTGTACTTATTGAATAGCTTTATTTCTATCCAAACCTTGATTTGGAATTTAACCATTGAAATTCAAAAGAAAGGATAATAGAATGTTATATACAATTGCAGTTATTCTAATTGTTTTGTGGCTGCTTGGACTACTTACCTCCTACACGATGGGTGGTATTGTACATATATTGCTCGTAATTGCACTTATATTGATCATAGCAAGAGTTGTAAGCGGACGGCGTGCTCTTTAGTGCCGGTTAAAGATCAAAATCTTTTTACTCCTGTTTGAGGATAAAGTTTACTGAATTACTGCAGCACTGCTTAATCAATTTATTGATTTGTGAATTTTCATTTCGTCGCGGCAATTGCTATGGTTTCTGAATTAAAAAATATGATCGTATAAAAAAATGAATGAGCAAAATAATTCTTCTCGTGGAATACGTATACTTATCGGTGCAGCCGCAGTTGTAATAATCATAGCGGGGCTTAATCTTGCGCAATCGGTAGTTGTACTATTTCTTATCTCTATTTTCCTATCTCTTCTTGGTGCTCCTGCTGTACTCTGGTTAAAAGAAAGGCATGTACCATCCGGTTTGGCTGTGCTGATAGTTATGGCTTGCATGATAATTATTCTGGTTCTAATAGGTGCACAAATAGGCATATCTGTTAATAATTTTTCAGATGAGCTTCCTTTGTTGGAATCGCTCATCCGGCAAAAAGCCACGGAACTGAGCTTATTATTGCAAAGCAAGGGAATCGTTGATACCAAAAATTTTTCCCTGGAGTATATTAATCCGGAAGCAGTAATGAAACTGACTGCTCAATTACTGACTGGTTTGAGCTCTGTACTTTCTGATCTGGTGCTGATCCTTCTTACAGTAACTTTTATTTTGCTTGAAGTTTCCAGCTTCCCTAAAAAACTCCGCAAAATTCTTGGTGACCCCGATCAAGTATTTCCCCGTTTTACAAAGTTCGTTATTGATATGAAAAGATATATGGTACTCAAAACTCTTATCAACCTTGCTGCGGGGATTTTAATTGCAGTATGGATGTATATACTCGGAGTACAATTCCCGGTTTTATGGGGTTTTCTCGCATTTCTTCTTCATTATATTCCTAATATCGGAGCTATTATTGCGGTTATTCCTCCGGCAATTCTGGCATTTGTTCAGTTAGGAATTGGAAGTTCCCTTCTTGTAATCGGCGGTAATATTCTTATAGGATTCATTATTGGAAATGTTATCGAACCACGATTACTGGGCAGGAGACTGGGGCTTTCTACATTAGTCGTCTTTCTATCAATGATTTTCTGGGGAAGTCTTCTCGGTTTGATAGGTGCAATTCTTTGCATACCGCTTACGATGACACTGAAGTTTGCTTTTGAAAGTAATGAAAGAACCCGATGGATTGCTGTGCTGCTTGGGTCAGAAAAGTTCGTGGAGACTTCTACGCCAAATATTAAAGAAGACAAATAATTATAAAAGCACAGATTAACAATTAGAATTTGATTAGATATTCTTTATCAATTTACAAATCTATTTGAGGCTAGACTTTTTACATAAGTATTCTGATTTAAGATATGTACTATGGGACTTATT
>CAWAJW010000012.1:0-1836180 GCA_963782475.1 uncultured Bacteroidota bacterium | reverse complement strand
CCCCATTCGGAATCGATTCAATCAATAAATTACCTTTCCCCCAAACGCTATTTTATTTCTAAATTGAACGGAAAATGATATAGTTGTGTCTTTAATGATTGTTAACACTAAATGTAGAATCGATAAAATTATCTTTTTTAAGAAGTTACCTGATATACTCCCGTCTCCAATCCCGATATAATATCAGGAGTAGTTCTGTTAGTATTTACTCCTGCTAAATAAATTTGTGCTTCATCGGGAACCGATTCCAGGAATAAATTACCATATTCTTTTTTCTTTACTAACCTTGCAGCAATAGAAGTTGTTAATCTAGTAAGACTTTTACTTTAAAAGTTGTATCAAAGCAGCTTTCTTTTTTTAAAGTAATTTGATAATCGCCGCTCTCTAATCCTAAGATACTATCAGGAGTTACCCGGTTGGTGTTTGTCCCCATTAAAAATATGGGCTCCGGCAGGTTCGGAAACGATAACCAATTTCCCCTGGTTATGCGGCCCTTCAACAACTATCTCATCTGCGCATTTATTGATGAATAAAGCTGTAAATAAGGTTAATAATATTAGAATTATTGAGTTTTTCATTTTCAGTAATACAGAAAGAAATTTTAAAAAGCTGTACCAAATCTCTACAAATTCTAATAATTTTACATATAAATTATTTAAAATATAAAGAATTTTAGAGAAATAAATATTTATTTAAATATTATTAATTTTAATAGTTTAATCGAGCTATAAAGAGTAAAATTTGTACCAACTATAAAGATAGAAATCTTATATATATATTCATATAAAAGAATGACTTAATTTATTATCAAAAAGAGTAGTTTATAAGATAGAAATATCTTGGTAGTAAATTTGTATTGTTAATTTATTTATTAAAGTCGGCTAATGTTTTCAGGGAAAAATATTTAAGAACTCATCAAATGATAAAAAAGGGCTTAATCTTAACAATGCTGCTTCATTTTGCCATAAATGCACAACAGGTTAGAATCCTTCCGTTAGGCGATTCTATTACACGGGATAGTTTTACGGCCAATCCGCGGCCTGATCCCTTACTTACAGCTTATAGACAGTCTTTATGGTTGCTGCTGCAGTCATCAGGATATATGATTGATTTTATAGGAAGTGATTCATCCGGGTATGGTGCTATACCAAAATTTGATCCTAATAATGCAGGATTTGGAGGATACACAACCGCGCAAATTTTGAATTTAATTAAAACAGGATATGATCGTGATGGAAATATGATAACAGACGGACCGTATTTCAATTATTACTCTCCCGATATAATCCTGCTTCATATCGGTACAAATGATGCGGATACTTCAACAAACCATTTAGAAGATTTGTTGAATTATATAGATGATTATGAAGATTCAACCAATACTCAAATTTGGGTGATACTTGCAAAAATTATAAATGAAGTACCTAATAGTTCTATATGCACTTCTTATAATAACAACATTCAAAAGCTATATGAGGAAAGGATAAAAAAAAGAGATAAAATAAAAATTGTTGATATGGAAAATGATGCAGGTTTTATTTATAGAATTGATACTACTAAACCATACAGCGACGGTGATATGTTCGATTCTTTTCATCCAAATCAAAGCGGCTTTACTAAAATGGCAAACCTTTTTTATGATACTTTAAAAGTTTTGCTTGATAATATCACTTTAGTAAGACTTGAAAAATTTTATTCCGTAACCAGCAAAGACAGCGTAATACTTGCATGGGAAACAACATTGGAACTGGATAACTTCGGATTTGAAATTGAAAGAGCTCCTCAAAATAATGAAACATGGGAAGATATAGGATTCGTAGAAGGTGCCGGTAATAGTTACAAAACTCAATGGTATGCTTTCATTGATAACAGTGTCAATCCTTTATATAAAAGTTACAGGTATAGATTAAAACAACTCAATTATAATGGAGATATTAGTTATTTAGGGGAGTTAAATGTCGGAGTTAATTTTACAGATGTTATCGATTCCCGTAAGTCCCCCATTAATTTTGCACTGAGCCAGAATTATCCGAATCCATTTAATCCAACAACGAATATAGTATTTCGGATCCCGAATACCGTATTTGTCTCACTTAAAGTTTACGATTCAATTGGAAAAGAAGTAGCAGCAATTATTAACGAAGAAAAACCTCCGGGTATTTATGAAGTTACATGGAATGCAGCAAACTTACCAAGTAGTGTGTATTTCTATCAGCTAAAAGCCGGTAATTATACTGAAACAAAAAAAATGTTATTGCTTAAATAGTTATTTAGATTTTGTTAAAATACCAGGACATAAAATATTATTTATAGATACAAGACATGATATCTAAACATTCAATTTATCATTTCTTATTATCTTTAAGCAATGTTTTGATTTCGATTGCATTTTTCATTTGCTCTATATTCTTTGACATATCCCACCAGCCATGCTTAAAAGCCTGGTAATCCGGTGCTCCTGTCATTGCAGCCGAATATCTCATGGTATTTGCATAAAATAACCACTGTTCAATCCACATCTTTTCAATTTCTTCATCAAACGGATTGGTTTTATCTTCAAGCCCCTTTTCCCATGAATTAACAAGAAGCTGCGTTGCTGTTTTAGTCATTCCATCAGTTTGTACAATAACAGAATCCAAATGATCAAAATGATTTTTAGTCCAGCTGGTGCTATGACATGATTTGCATATAGATTCCATAAGATCTTTTCGTTTTACCATTTCTTCGGAATCGATAAGGTATTTTTCAGCAATTTCACCGTTAAAAGTTGTTGGTAAAGGTAAATTATCTTTATTCAAAATGATATTAGTATTACCAGATTTTGGTTGAGGATGAGAATAAATTAATCCGAATATTCTTACCCAAAGCCTGGCTCCAAAATCATGGGTTCTCTCAGCTAGAACAGTATTGTCAGGAGCAACCAGCAATGAATTATGACAAGAAGCACATGTAGGAGCTTGAAAATCTTTCCCAACAATCCAAGGTACTTCGTTAAAATTCCATTCACTCTTTTTTGAGAAGAAAATATTTCCATGTTTGCTTTCACGGTAAATTTCCCACGCTGGTACATCCGGTTCAAGGTGACATTGGGAACAAGTATAAGGTTCTCTAGCGATCTGAATAGAAAATGCATGACGGGTATGGCACGCGGTACAACTGCCTTTTGAAGAATCCGGGTTTATACGGCCAACACCCTGGTTGGGCCAATTTGAAAGTTTCGGAACCACAACATCCCCGACGGAGCTTTGTATTGTATCCGAACCAACTACTTCTATAATACTGCCATGACATCCAAGACAGGATTCATTTAAAGTAATATCTCCGGGATTTTCCGATATAATTTTATCATTGCTGATGTTTTGGGAACTATTGATCGTATTTACCAGCAGGTGATAAACAGGATTGCTCATTAAATTATTATGTGCATTTGCTTTCTTGCTATTTTTATACTGCGAGACCTCTGCCGGATGACATGTTGAACAATCAGCCGGTGTTACGATTACGTTAATGGTATATCCAAAATGTTCAAAACTATCTTTATGCTTTTCAGTATTCTGCGAATGGCATTCATAACAACCAACCACATGATCATGAAATTTCCCGGGGACACTTTGGCCAGATACCCTTTTTTGAAGTACAGGTTTTAAAAGAGCATCCTTTAATATAACCCGGGAATGCCTGCTTGTTTCCCAATCTTTCACGATTCCCGGTGTAACACTGATATGACAATCAATGCATTCCTGAGTTTCCGTACTTAGTGAGTCTATTGCTGCATTATTTAAATTCGTTTTGCGTTTCAAAGGATTAAATGTTCCTGCTTGAAATAAAAGCGCCAATAATATTATTAAAATAAAAATATATATGTGTTTTAGTCTTGAATTATATCGCGGCATGATAAAATCTTCCCTGAAATTATTATCCCTTTAAATTATAATTTAAATCTAAAAAGATTTTTATATAAAAACTAAAAAAATAATTTTAATCGAGTTTTATATGTCAACAGGATTTAGTGATAAAATATCAAAAGAAAGTCTTTAGACTATTTTTTTTAATATTAAATCCGTACTGAATTCGGTAGAAATTTTTTTATTCTAAATTTTAATACCTTGAACAACTTTTGATATATTAGAAATATCATTGAGCGGGATCTCATTTACCCGTCCGCATTTTGGACAGACAACAGATTTTTCTTTATAATCCGGCGGGACTTTCATTTTTAATCCGCAGGCACAAACAATAAACGCGTAATTATTAATAGTCATCATTAAATCACCAAGTGTTCTTTTTTCTTTAACATTATTAGGAGTTTCCGCATCAGAAGAAGGTTTCCTAATATCAATCTTTGATTGATCCGCCAAAGCTGCATCAGGTATTAAATCTGTGCTTTTTCCTTTAACGAGATTAAAAGCATTTTGATAGTTTATATAGTTAACTCCCCCATTCATACTTCGCAATATCTTGATCCTTTCGGATGTAGGCGGGTGTGTACTGGTTAAATCAGATAGCTTCATCCCCTTTTTCTTTAATGGATTAATAATGAACATTGGTGCTGTTACTTTATTTGCCGATTTCAAATCCAGGTCTGTCGATGAGATCTTTTCCAGGGCTGAAGCCAATCCTTCCGGATAACGGGTAAGTCTTGCACCATTTGCATCTGCGAGGTATTCTCTTCGTCTTGAAATTGCAAAGTAAAGCAACTGTGCGGCAATCGGAGCGAGAATAGCAAAAACTATTGCGACTACCATAATTATAACTTGTCCTTGTCCGCTGTCTGATGAAGATTTTGATCGATACCTAGCTGAAGAGCCGCCTGAGAACCATAATCCTTTCAAGAAAATTTCAGAAATTAGAACAATACTCCCGAGCATGATACCTGCAAATGTCATAACCAGGATATCCCTATTTGCTATATGCGACATTTCATGAGCAATAACCCCTTGAAGCTCATCACGGTTTAATTTAGAAAGAAGTCCGGCAGTTACAGTAATCGAACTGTTCTCAGGTTTTATACCGGTAGCAAATGCATTAGGGGCAGCATCGTTAATAATATATACTTTTGGCATTTTAGGGAGGCTAGATGCTATTTGCATCTCTTCAACGATATTAAACAGTTGCTGATGAACATCCGGGGTTACTTCCCGTGCATTACTAACAGACAATAAAATAGAGCTGCCTGAAGTATAACTAATCATCGATAAAATGAACCAGATGAGAAGTGCAAACACTATTCCGAAAACACCTCCCCCGCCCGGGTAAAAATAACTCCCGATTAGATATCCCAGAAGAACCAGTGCAACTCCCATCCCAAAGAGCAGGAGCATAGTCTTTCTTTTATTTGATTGAATTAATTCCCACATAGTTTACAAACTAATATTTAAAGAACGAATAATTTTTTTATGAGAAACTGACTTTAGGAACATCCCTCTCAGACTTGTCTTCAACTTCAAAAAAAGTTTCTTCTTTAAAATTGAACATCCTGCTATAACATTAGTCGGGATTGTTTGAATTTTATTATTATAAAAAAGGACCTGGTCATTATAACTTTGCCGAGAGAAAGAAATTTTATTCTCAGTCGAAGTTAATTCTTCCTGAAGTGCCAGAAAATTTTGATTAGCTTTAAGATCGGGATAATTTTCAACAACCAGGAAAAATTTACTCATTGCACCGCTAAGTTCACCTTCCGCCTGAGCACGTTCTTTTACACCTGTTGCGTTCATTGCCTGGCTGCGCGCATTTGTTATATTTTGTAAAGTTTCCCGCTCATGTGTCATATATCCTTTAACGGTTTCGATCAGGTTCGGGATCAGGTCATGCCTTCTTTTCAACTGTACATCAATTTGTGACCAGGCATTTTTAACCTGGTTCCTTAATTTTATAAGTGAATTGTACATTGATACGAACATCAATACACCTGCAACAATTATTACTAAGAAGATTATTAATACTGTCATATTATTCTCCCGGTTGATTTATTTTGAGTTTATGACCAAACATTTCTTTTACTAAATTTAAAATTTTATCTCCCTTGTCCAATCCACCTGATTCTAACAGCTGTTCAAGCTCTCCTTTATCAAACCACAAACCATGATGATATTTACACTTATCTATTATAATATTCTCATCTTTTCCGCAAAGGACTTTTTCCATTTTCTTCCTGCAGATTGGGCATTTTAATTTTTTTTCGATATTATTTTCATCAACAATAAATGAAGCTAAAAGCTCATCTTTATGTGAAGAATTTTCCAATAAAATTTCCAGTTCACCCCCGTCCAGCCAAATACCATGACAATTTGTACAATGATCAATTTCAACATGGTTTAGTTCAAGAATTATAAGAGGATTGCTGCAAACAGGACAATTCATATTATTTATACTTTCTGATAAAAACCATTCTAAAATAACTAATAATATGGTAAATTATAATATTAATTATCTATTTGTACAATATATAGTGCCGAAAGGTTTCTAGACATGATATGAAAGAAGTTATATCCGGTAATGAGTTTTCATTTGTAATATTAGATAATAGAAGCTCTGTCTTTTTCGATTCAATTTTTTTCAATTAGTGCTTAATTTTTTGAAGGCCTAGACCTGAACAAAAACTTTATTATAACATCAAATTTATGAATTCAATCAGCAGATAAATAAATCCATATTTCGAATGCGGAAGTTATTCATATAGCTTAAAATTGTGAGCAAGAATAATTTCAAGGGTGTCATATAGCAGAATTCATGTATGCAGAACTACTTATTTTATTTATTAAATTTTTATTTGCCATATCAGTTATTAAATAATGAAGCTTCTCTTCAAGTGTGGTTATTTCATAATCCGCTTTCTTTTTAATATCAAATATTCTCCCTATAGTAAAGGAGAATAACTGTTTATAATATTCAATACCTTCTAAAAGATTAGTAATGAAAGTGTTGAAATACTTAATTTGATTTTTGGAGGGAGGCAGATTAATAACCGCAATTTTTTCTTCAAGATAATTGACGTAAAGCTTAAGTTCTTTCATAAACATATTAGGCCGGTCATTCCTGTTTATAATATTAATCCTGCCATAAATATGATTTACCATCTCCATTAAACTAACGGCTGATGAAAAGTAGGCTAAGTTCGGGCCAGGGCAAACCGCTGTTCCAAAACCATCAGCTTTTAAAGCTGCATTATTTATTTGTAAAACCGGAAAAGCAAGACCCATACATAGACAGGTTTTGTCAACTATATTATTATACTCTTTTTCCTTTTCCGCTGTACTAATTAAAGAAGCATTCACTTGTTCGATTTTTTGTGATTGGTATTTTGATGAAGCTGTACATATAGGTATTTCACTAAACTCTGTATCCGAAATTAATAATTTTTTCGGGCATGAACTTCCGGGGCGCCCCAATGCGATATTCTCTTTTTTTTCAAGATCTTTTGTATTTCCCCGCAAGCTATTAAAAGGAACGCCTAAAGGAGATGTACTGCTTAAATACAGATCATCTTCTTTTGCATTAGTAAGAAGTGCTAGAGTATTTTCATCAACATTTGTAGCTTCAGGCACGAGAAGAAAAGGAGTTCCCCAGCCTACCGAATCCACCAGGTAATAATCTAATAAAAAGGTATTTTCTTCAGATGTACCAACTCCACCCTGCGCTGTAATTCTAAGCTCCGGAGGTTCTTCATCGAAGAGAAGATCCTTTTTTCTTAATGCGTTGGTAAAGATTTCATGGATTGTATTAATTAAATAACCGCGTTTAGATTTAAATTCTTCCAGTATTGGTCCCATTAAAATGCCGTCAGTAGCAAAAGCATGCCCGCCGCAATTAAGACCTGATTCAATCCTATATTCTGAAACCCACAAGCCTTTTTTAGCGAGAAATTTTCCTGTATAAGAGCCGAACGGAAATCACTAACTTTTAGAATTATTTTTTTCTTCAAATTACCATTTACATCAGGAAAAAAATCAGGGAAGCATTCGAAATAGCTGTACAGCTTTGGATTCATACCTGCCGATAATACTACCGATGAATCAAGTTTACTTTGTGCAAACCCCCGCAAAGCTGCATGCGCGTCATTAAATTCAGTTGGCAGCATGCCTGATTTATCGAAGTTAACTTTATCTACTTTTGTCATTATGTTTACATCAATCTTTCCAGGCTGCATAAACATTTCCAGCAACTCTTTAACTTTATCCCTGCTTAAAAAGCCATTAATGAAATCTTTTAGAGGTTGTTTTAATTCAGAATTATCCGGCAGTATTAAATAAAATTTATTAAGTTCCGGATCTTTATTCAGGATTTTATCCTTTAAACTGATAAAGTTTTTATACACAAGTTCATTTACAAGATTGAGGTAGCCTGTAATTCGTTTAGCCCTATAATCAGGTTCCTTAATTGAAATAGGAACAAATGGGATATTATTCTTTTTAGAATGAACCATCCTCATTTTTTCAATAAGGTCATCATCTACTATAGAAATAACTGAATTGATTCCGAAGTGTGCAACTTTTAGAGGTGTATCAATAGTGAAAGCAAGTCCCATCACCGGAATATGAAACTTATGCATGTTAGTATCTAGCATGCTGATTTGAATAAAAAGAAAAAGCCCCGGTTATATAATCAGGGCTTAAATTTGTCATTACCATCTGTCAGAGCGGCTGTTATTGGAACTTTTAAAATTCCTCTGCCCCTGCCGCCGGCTGAGCCATTACTACTTTTGGGTCGGGCTTCATTTACAACTATGCTCTTACCTTTTAGCTCTTTAGAGTTTAGCTTGTTAATGGCTGCCTGTGCTTCTGCCTGTCCAGATAATTCTATAAAGCCGAAGCCTTTGGATGTACCAGAGTACATATCCTTTATGATTTTTACACTGGTAATATTTCCGTATTCGGAAAATAAATTATTTAAATCTTCTTCGGTAACTTCCGTTGAAAGATTTCCTACGTAAATGTTCATACATTTTTCCTTTTATTTGTTTTTGTTTTTTCCGGAATACTTAATTGAATTATTTTTTAAAAAGTAGACGGGAATTAATTTCATTTGATTTTAAAATTGAAGAAATATAAAAGGGGAAAGTCCGTTAAAAAGGTTTACTTATCAATGGAATAGATCAGCTTTTTTATTTTTTTCTTTAGTTGTTTACTTTACCTTCAGAATAAATTTTAGTTTCATTTTTACTAAACTAATTTACTTACAATATTTTACTATTCCTATAGTAAAATTATGGGTAGACGGAAAGCTTAATCTTCGAAAGAATCAGTCAATTCATTGTGTTGGAAAAGTCACCTTAAAACATTCAGATAATGATTAACTATTTTATTTCCGGCAGCCTTCGGATTATGATACAGGTAATCCTGGTTTATATGAAGTTCACTGGTCTGGTTCACTTCCATTTATTCAATTCTATTCCGATTTAAGATGGGTATCATTCGAGAATAGTTTCTTAGCTGCAATTGATATTTCCAGCTTTTATCTTCATCATTTCTTTAACTTTTCGCAGCAAGATACAAATCCATTTATTCTTAATTCAGTAACATCAAATTTAATTGTTGATAGCTCCTGGTTTGAACTGGACTTTGTAGATACCGGTTTATTCGGCCTTAAAGTATTTGCAGAAGTAAGTTATGTCCCCCCGGCTAGTAAACAATTTTGTTCTCTCAATGGAACTTCAACAAATAGAATTCTTATTCACGATAGAACTCTTGAAGGTTATTACGTTAATATAACTTCTTTCGATTTTAGCGGTAATCTTGCTAACACAATTTCTGGTTTTATAGAATGCAAAGTTCCATTCTATTTTGAGAATGTTTGATAAGAATTTTTTCCAAAGCAGGATTAAAAAAATTAGCACCTATTCCATTGGTGAATTCCCCAGATTATAGAAATTTACTTAAATCGATTTTTTATAAATAACTCAAGTTGACCGCTAAAGATGAAAAAACTGTTAAAACAGTTAATAATCTTTTTTTGGGCTCATATTAACCTCGGATTAATTCCGAGGTTAATGTGAAAGTATCAATATTTATAACCGTTTTAACGGTTTACCTAATTGGCGGTCAACTTGAGTAAATAAATTATATTATAAATTTAACTTTGGCAGATGAGGTAAACTCCTCCGAGTACTACTAAACCGCCACAGACTCTTTTTATCCATAAAATTGTTTTAGATCCTTCGGTCCAGTTCAAATATTTCTGAACCTTCCCGGTTAATGTTCCTGCACCGACAATAACTGAGCAATGCCCAATCCCAAATGCAGAAAGATAAATTACAGCAAGTAAATAATTCGTTTGTGCTGTTTGAAAAACTATTCCAAGCACAGGTGCCATATAAGCAAATGTACATGGCCCTAATGCCAATCCAAATAACAGTCCTAAAACTAAGGCTGCTAATAATCCTTTTGTTTTAGTTTGTTTTAATCCGGATGTATTCCAATCAAACTTTATAATGTCAAGAAGATAAAAACCAACTAAAAAGAAAATACCGGCAACAATATAATTTCCAATACCTCCAATATCTCCCATTAGTCTTCCCAGTGATGCTGTAATTATTCCGATGAGTGCTATAGTTATTAAAATACCAACTGAAAAGATAAGAGAAATGTTGAATGTCCTTCTAATTGATATTTTTCCTTGCGAGCTTATAAATCCGACTATAAGAGGTATGCTTGATAAATGGCAGGGAGAGAGTAATATCGATAACACACCCCACCCAAATGATGCAAGCACTGCAATCAAAACTGCTCCGGTCATTGCTTCATAAAGTGAATTGAAAATTCCCTCAAACATTTTAAATCTTATTATCTTTTGGCATTAATCCCCTTGTTTTGAGAAGCTTGTGTATCTCCTCTTCGGGATAAAATCCTTCGTGCCGGAAAAACTCTTTTCCATTTTCATCAAGGAATACTTGTGTAGGAATTAACCTGATGCCATACTTGTCTGCAAATGGTCTCTGCTCTTGGGTCCATACATCATAAAATATTACCTTAATTTTATTTCCGTATTTCTTCTCAATGTTTTTCATTACCGGCTGCATCATTTTACATGGAATACAGTTTACAGATCCAAGCTCCACAAAAGTTACTTTGGGTTTTATTACTTTTTTTTGAGCAGAAATATTAATGGCAAAAAAGGATATTATAAGTATTATTGAAAATATAATTTGTTTTTTCATTTAATCTCCTCTTTTAATTTATTAATGCACTGTTGTCAGATTATTCAGCAATTGTGCAATTTAATAGCTTAACCATCTGTCAATTTTCTTTTAACCATTTTATCAATAGATCATCTTTCGGAATAATCCCATAACTTTTAACCTGCTCATTTATAACCAATCCAGGTGTCATCATTATTCCATAATTCATAATTTCCTTTATATCAGATATCTTTTCAATTACGGCGTCCACATTATTTTGTTGAGCTAACTCCCTTACTTTTCTTTCAAGATTAAGGCATTTTTTACACCCTGCTCCTAATATTTTTATTGTCATTTAATTTTTCCCTAATATTATTCTTAAAATAAATCTCAATATTTTTTCTTTTTCAAATCTTTTCAACTCATTTCCGTTTCGTTAACAACGATATAAGTTTGTGGGTATTATATATCTTCCAGAACTTTCATTTTTTCTTTTACTGCTTTACGAGCCATACTTTCTGTAGTATTTAGAATATTAAATATTCTTTCATCTGCTATTTTATAATTTACTCTTAGTCCATCTTTCCATGATACTACAATTCCCTCCTGCACCAGAATTTTCATATGTCGTGAGAGATTCGATTGCTCAAGGTCCAAAGCAGGCGCTATTTCACAATTGCATTTTACTCCATTCTTCAAAAATTCAAGAATTCTTATCCTATTAGGATGAGCTAATGCTGTTAAAATGGCTGCTTTTAATTCCTCTTGTGACTTTTGCATATTAAATTCCATTCATTCTAATTTATTGACAATATGAACAACTACTCATATAGTGTACCGGAACCATTTCTGTTATTTCTTTGATTTTTTAAAGGTGATAACCAGATAATTCTTATGAGCGGGATAATTGCACTAAATTATTTTCAGAGTTGAAAAGAAAAGCCGATGTTGATAATCGCAATATCGGCTTAGCAAATTGCTAAAAAAAAGTTCTATTTATATATTCTAAATCAAATTGCTTATCACTTCGCCCAATTCAATTATTTTATTTATTTAGCAGCACAATCAATACAAACATGTTTACCGTTCTTAAGTCTGCCGTAGCTTTCAACTGTCATCTCGCCACAGTCTTCGCAGACAAAGCCATTGAAGTTATCTCTATGCGGGTCAAGTTTGTAATCAAATACTTTTGAAATGTTCAGAAGCTTTTCGTTCTGGCGCCGCCATTACTTTTACAATCAAAGGATCAACAACATCTGACGGAACTTTGCTTGCCGGAATTCCTTTTTCCCTGTAATCTTTGAAAAATGCAGATTGTTTATTTTGAAGCATCGCTTCGGCTTTTGGCGTTACGCGAACTGCTTTACCGCTTGCTCGATCAACAAGCGTAACAGCCCATTTGCCTTTGTGTGTTTTCTTGATGTTGCCTTTGCCGAATGTTGTTCCCATTATTACCTGCAATCCATCAGCAAAACAAGTAGCGCAGTGATTTTCACCAAGATCTACAAACGCTAATATTTGTCCGTCCTTCGCTCTTTCAGCACCTAGTTTGTTCATAGCTGCTGCTCCTACTCTTAAGCCAAGAGGCATTGCTGGACATTTATGTCCATGAAATTTTTGTCCGAACTCTAACCATTCATTTGGATTAATCATTTTTGTTCTCCTTGTTTTTGTTAAAAAAATATTGAATTTGCAATGTTGTGAGAGAATTAGTTTCATTTGATTCAA
Organism: uncultured Bacteroidota bacterium; assembly: GCA_963782475.1. Taxonomy (GTDB): domain Bacteria; phylum Bacteroidota; class Ignavibacteria; order Ignavibacteriales; family Ignavibacteriaceae; genus CAVQBP01. The sequence continues at coordinate 1,823,336 of CAWAJW010000012.1, read as the reverse complement.
ACTCAACTTTATCATCTAAAGAAATTTTAATATCATTCCCTTTTAAAAGATAAGAATAGCCGATTGTGTACCAGGGATTATAAGCTGTTGATGAATTTAAATCATTCAATTGTTCAACGGCGAGAGTAACTAAATTTTTTGATGCAAACAAATAATCAGCAAGTGCATAATAACCGTAAGCTTTTCGATTGCCGAGATGAGCTTCAATGTATTCAGATTGCAATTCAAAATCGTCAATATTCAATTTCCCTTCAAAACCAAAACGGAAATCATTCCCGGTAAATGAAAAATTATTTCCAAAGATTTTACTGAACTGTAAATTATGAGCAGCCCTGTACGAAAGGTTATAACCTAACTCTAACTTAGATTCTGAATGGTGGATAAAATACAAACTTGCATGGTTTACATAAAGAAAATTTCTTTGGTTTGAAACATTGTTAGCGCCGTTCCCATTGAAGAATCCGAAGCTGAGAAAACCAGTTTTGTTATCCTCTAATTTTAATTCAACGCCGATATCTCTTGCCATAGTTTCCGCACCGGGAACAAGCGTATTAACAACTTCCGCTCTTTCATCAAGTGGTATTGCATAATCGGGCTGTTTCCTTTGCAAGCTGAAATTAGGTACAAACTGACCCGCAGTAACTTCAAAATTATTTATCTTATAATTTACAAGTACATCTTGAAGCAGAAATTGAAATTTAATTTGCTGATGAAAAATGGCCTGTAATTTATAACTCCAGTTTCCATCATTCCCTGGTAATGAACCATTTAGCCACAGCTTTGCTCTTCTTACTAAAAATTCAGTTTGATTTATATAATTGTCTGAAAATCGATATTGTAAATAGCCATTCCAATTAATTTGTTGCTGAGCTATTATCCGGAAATTAATTGATGCAAATAAGAACGATAGTTATTATGATTATGATTTTAAATCTTGTCATTTTGTTTTTCCCTTCAATATCTAAATCACACCGATAATTATTTTAATGGCAATTGCAAATAAAACAACAGCAAATATTTGTTTTACCCTGCTGGTCTTAGCTTTATTCACAAGAAAATTGCTCCCCAGTAATGCTCCTATAATTACTGTGATTGTAAGTATAATGGTTAATGTCCAGTTAAAGTGCCCCTGTGCGGCATGTCCGAGAAAACCGGAGAATGAAGAAAAAGTAACTGCAAAAGCCGAAGTTGCTGCAGCTTTTTTAGTTTCATATCCCATCCACATTAGTAACGGTGCCATAATAAAACCACCTCCGATTCCAAGAAGACCTGCCATAAAGCCGGCAAATCCGCCGATTATCGCACCGATGATTGCCCGTTTCTTAAAAGACATAATATCTTTAGGTTCAGGTTTTTTAGACATAAGCAGCATTCTGCCAGCAGCAAATAAAACGGCTGCTGAGAAGAGGATTAGAAGAACATTCACCGGCAATTTATCTGAAACATATGCCCCAACAGGTGCAAATATGAAAGCAGAAATTGTCATAGCCAAACCACCTTTTACATCCACCAATTTATTTTTGAAATAGGCAATTAATGCGATAAGAGTTGTCAGACCGTTTAATAATAGTGCTAATGGTATTGCAACTTCCCTAACCGGAAAACCTGCCCATTTAAGAACCGGTACATAAATTAATGCACCGCCTAATCCCAGCATAGAAAACAAGAAGGAAGCTGCAAGGATTATTATTGAAATAATTAAGTATAACATGATTCTCTTTATTTAATAATTGGTTGATGTATAACTTTTTCTTCTTCAGATCTTCCTGAACAGGAAATGCAAACCTTTTTACCGTCTTTAACTCTTAAATATCTTTCAAATACATACTCACCGCATAATTCACATTTCGATTTGTTGAAAGAACCTTTAATCGGTTTGTATGTGAAATTAGATAGAACAGTTACATTGAAAAGGTCATCATCACTTGCATTTAGAACTATGTTTATAATATCATTTCTAATTTCTTCAGGTATATCTGTTGGTTCTATCCCTTGTTTACGAAATTTAAAAAATTCGTGTGTTGCCAATTTATCCTGAAATTCATTTTTCAGAGAAATTCTGACCGAATCCTTTTTCCCCGGGTACCAGAAGATTGCAGCAATTTTACCATAGTTTAATCTTTCAATCATTCCCTTTCCAAAAGTTGCACCGGTTGCAGACATAACTCCGTCCTGCATACAACCCTGCGGATGGCCAACACCCATTTCAGAAAATACATGCATCTCATGATTGAGACTTTTCCCCACTTCTAATTTGTTTATGGCCAATCTTCCCATTCTATAACCGATAGGCATAAATGGACATCTATGCCCATGAAATTCAAACGTCCATTCCGGTAAATCAAACATTGTTTTTTCTCCTTTAATTATTAAGTAATCAATTACTTACATTATTATGTAAATTTTTTTATTTCTTCAATACCTTCAAAATCAAATTGTACATTCTTTTACAAAAATTATCCACATTAAGTCCGTTTTTATTCAGCACTAATTCAATATTAAATGTGATTGGGATACCCATATAAACCATAGCGACATCCTCTGGACTTATATTTTTATCCCATACACCTTCTGCACCTCCATCCTTTACCATTTTTATTATAAATTGCTTCTGTTCAGCCAAAATTTGGTTTAATTTTTCTTTTAGCTCTTTATCTCCCAAATGAGTTGCTTCAGAAAACAATAAAATAGTTATACCCCTATTTTCCTTTAGATATTTTACATTCTTGCAAAGATAGTTGAATAATTTCTCTTCAGTTTTTACAGGGCTAATAACTATGTTTCTCAGTGATCCTATTAAATCATTAGCGACATCATCCATTATCCCCTTTATAATATCACGTTTAGTTGAAAAATGACGAAAAATTGCACCTTCACTTAATCCAATCTTTTTTGCAAGATTCCTGGTGGATAAATTATGCAGCCCTTCATCAGCGATTATTTCTAACACAGCTTTTTTAATCTGTTCCTGCCTGGTATCGGTTGTTTCTCTTGACATTTCAAATTACCTCAAATAATTATGTAATCACTTACTTACTAAAATATACAATTTTTTTTATATTTGTCAAGTAAATTTCAAAAAAATATTTTCTATCTTTTATAATCTAATCGGATATGAAAAGAAATCACTTTTGATCATCAATCCTAAGAAAAAATAATTGCTTTCCTAATTCCCTCCCCCAATCCTCACGCAAATATTTTTTTCAGCTTGTCAATAAAACAAAAAAAAATAATATACCATCGAAAAAGACTTCCTTATTTTTCCTGTTCCTTTAAGCAGTTCGGATCAAAAATAAGTAAGACTTTTTTCTCCACCTTCATTTTCATAAAACAAAGCATTTATAATTCTATCAAAAATTACTTGTTCAGTCTGACAGCCAACACGTTTGACGAATTCCCATGCTGTCAGCCCTTCACAAATAATTTTTTCTACTTCTCAGTAAATCTTGAATGATTTCCGTAATCGACAGGTAAAAAAACCTTGCTTATTTTTCATAAGTTGGATTATTGGTTAAGCAAGGCTTTTTTAGGAACACCTCCCAAAACCCTTCAAAACGATTAAGATTAGATGAATATTTTTTTGGCTGCTCCTTAGAGATAGTTTAACGAAATTTATTTATAAATATCCCACCCTTTCACAACCCCATTTTCAGCTAATCATCCAATATTAATCCTGTCAAAAAATAATTGCTCGCTCAAACTAGTATTATCTCGCTCGCAAATATTTTTTTAATCTTGTCAGGAAAATCTGATATGGTTTATTCCTAATAGGATAAAACTTATTATCTTTATGGTATGGTTTGTACATTAATATTAACAGGGACTTGTGGCAGCGGTAAAACCACAATTTCAAAATTACTTGTTGATAAAAAAGGTTGGAAAAGAATTTCAGAAGATGATATATGGAAGCAATGCTTTGGAAAAGATTGGGGAGTTTTCGGCTCTGATGAGCATCGTAAAAAAAGACAATTTGTTCATAATATAATTTTCAAAAAAATTCTATCCGGTATGAAAAAAAGTCAATCTATTGTTATAGATGGTACTGTACATGAGTCTCCACCTGAAGCTTTTTATGAATATAGAGAATTCTTACAAAAACATAGCATTCCTTGGCGTATTTGTATTCTTCACCCAGCTTTGGATATTGCAATTAAGAGAGATTCAATGAGAAAAGGTTGGATCGCAGGTCCAGAAAGAGTCAAACAATTATACTTAAAATTCAATGGATTGATTTTCCCGAAAGATTATTTTATTGATAATTCAAACGAGACTCCGGTTCAAACTTTGAACCATATCATTCAAATATGCGAGATCCAATGAATATAAGATAACTTTATTATTTTATAAATTTTTAAATATTCTTAATTTGCTCACCTATCATTCCCCAATCCTCACGCAAATATTTTTTTCAGCTTGCCTGCCAACCGAAGTTTGGTATAAACGAAGGTTGGTCATTAAAACAAAAAATATATCACCAGCCATCATTGAAAAAGACTTCCTTATTTTTGCTCTTTCTTTAACTGTTCCGGACAAAAATAAGTAAGACTTTTTTCTCTACCTGCATTTTCATAAAACATAGCATTTCTAATTCTATCAAAAATTACTTGTTCGGTCTGACAGCCAATATATTCTCTCCATTCACATGCTGTCAGCCCTTCACAAATAATTTTTTCTACTTCTAAGTAAATCTTGAAATGATTTCCGTAATCGACAGGTAAAAAAAACTTGTTTAATTTTTTTAGCGTTTGATTAGTGTGTGAGCAAGGCTTTTTTGCCATCAAAATTATTTTAAGATTATAAATTTTGCTTGTCTTTATTCAAAGATAGAATTAATTTGATATTAACCTAAGCTTTTTTTGGGAGGAAATCGGAAGGACTTATTTAAGCTATAATCTGAAAATAATAGTAAGTCTATATGTACAATTAGTATGAAAATGTATATATGTATGGGAAATCGAATATTGAGGGTGGCAATAATTATTTTAAGTTTTCTTTTGTGTATGTACATTCCCAAAATTCTTGTGAACCTATTTTATATTCCCGGCAGTAAACTCTTTGTTACATCCCCTTGGCTATCCTTTCACAATTATTATAATAATTGTATCATCTTATATTTTATACAATTATAATATTATAGGAACAATTTCCGGATTAGGGTTAAAAAATGGATTTATAAAAGGGCTCTTGTTTGGATTAATTACGACTTTACCAATGACGGTGAGTTCTGTAATACTTTTCAAATTATCAAATAATCTATTTTCTTATGATATATTAATTGTCGCATTTATAGGACCTATTATAGAAGAAATTTTGTTTCGCGGCTATATATTTGGTCAATTATTTAAAAAGGAACGGTGGGGCTTTATTCCATCTTCAATCATAGCTTCCATATTTTTGGGAATAGGTCATTTATATCAAACACATAATTTATCAAGTGCATTCGGAACTTTTTTAATAACATTTATGGGAAGTGCCTGGTTTGCCTGGTTATATATAGAACATAATAGCAACTTATGGGTTCCAATATGGTTGCATATATTTATGAATTTGTCATGGATTATTTTCCAGACAAATGTCCCTGGTGCAATTGGAACTAATGCTACTAATTTATTTAGACTAATTACTATTATACTAACAGTCATTTATACTATTAGATATTCAAAGAAATATGGATTCAAAGTACACAAAAGAAATCTTTTAATAAATTATAGCAGCTAAGTTGTTTAAGAAATAGTAAATCCATATGCCGTTTCTTAAATCTCAAGACATCTCCTCTTATGAAATATCAAGATTCATTTCATTAAAACATGTTCACAAATTCAACAATTTTTATCGTCGATATCCTTCTTGTGACTTGAAGCAATTTAAATTCTTTCGATAATTCTTAAAATGAAACAAAAAAAATTATGTTAAGTATTTTAATTATACTCGGTTTATTTTTTTTCATATCACTAATTACTTTTATAATCGGCCTTATTGCTATGAAGAATGCAGCTCTACAAAAATATGATCCGAAAGAATTATAGTATTTGTACTTAACGAAATTTCTTCTTTTATATTTTAAAAACTTTAACTTCAATTATTTCATCAACCTTATTTCCAATAATGATTTGAAATTCAAGTCCATTGTTACTCCCAAAGGCCCGATTTGTTTTCGAATCCTGAAAATTTATGTTAAACATTATTGAAATTCAAATATCTTATCAAAATTAAATTCATTCTAATTTATATTACTTTCAAGTGTACTCACTTTAGTAACATTTTTTTCTCAGTAATATCTTGATTTTTAAGAAAGGTTTAAAAAATGGATAATATAACTGATGCTCTTTTGGCTGAAGATTTAAAAGTCAACAGCAACAATAAAAACCGGAAGTTGCAAACTGAAACAGAACATATAATTAAATTTCTCAAAAGCATCCCTATTTTTTGTGTTTTAGACGATACTACTCTAAATCAAATTGCTAAGCTGGGCTCTCAGAAATCTTTTACGAAGAGTTCGGTTATTTTATCTGAATCTGAAAAATCTTCAGCTCTTTTCTTAATTATTAAAGGTAAATTAAAAGTATCTAGAATTAGCTTGTCAGGAAAAGAAATCATTTTAACTATTCTTAAGGAATCCGATTTCTTCGGAGAGATGGCTATTCTCGATGGTTCATCACGTTCTGCTAATGTTATTGCAATGGAGGATTCTGAATTATTTATTATCCAAAGGAATGATTTTTTAAACCTCATTAAATTTCATTCCAACATTGCTTTAGCTTTAATGAGAGAACTAGCACTAAGGATTCGTGCTGCAGATCTGAAGATTAAATCTCTGTCTTTAGGTGATGCCGAAGCTAAAATCGCATCAACTATAATTGAGTTAGGAAATAAAATTGGAAGGCTGGATCAGAATAAAATTGAAATTGGTAAACTCCCGTTTCAGCATGAATTGGCAAAAATGGCCGGGACCTCAAGAGAAACAGTATCGAGGATCCTTCATAGTTTTGATAGGAGAGGTTTGATTAAGCTGAAAGGATCAAAACTTACAATTCTTGATTATTTCAAATTTCGAGAATTATATGAGTAGCGCTTCCTTGCCAAAATTACATCTTTGATTCCAGATTTAACCCCAAGTTTTTTATACAAAACATGCAGGACTACAAGTATATAAAGCCAAGAGCACTCGTCGGTTTTACTTAGCTTAGCCCCACAGCAAATTCGACTAACACAACCCACCCAACCCCCTCTTTTCAAGGTTAGGTTGGTTGTGCATAGCCTAGCCACGGTTAATCACTTACGCAACATACTCGCCTCCTGGTCTTCCGCAAATAGGCAGTTTCTTGAAAAACGCTAGTTTGAACAAAAACTTTTAGTATAGATTTAGCCATTTAAAGCATAACAGGCTGCAAATTTTGGACAATGCTTCATATTAAATTAATTTAATCGAAATGACCAAAAAACTTTATTGTAATTGCCTAAGCAAAAATGAAAATGTTAACGCACTTTCAAATGCTACTTCTTTATTGGTCACACCTGCAGAGTGCCCACCTTCTGTGTATTCATAAAAATAGACAGGATCTCCGAATGATTCCATTTTAGCTGCCATCTTTCTGGCATGACCGGGATGCACACGGTCATCTCTGGTTGAAGTCGTAAATAGTACAGGCGGATACTTTTTGTCTTTAAAAACATTTTGATATGGTGAGTATTTTTTTATATATGCCCAATCTTCAGGCTTATCTGGATTTCCGTATTCACCCATCCAGCTTGCACCAGCTAAAAGCTTATTGTAACGTTTCATATCGAGTAAAGGTGACTGACAAACAACTGCATTATAAAGGTCAGGTTTTTCTATGAGCATTACTCCCACAAGTAATCCGCCATTGCTGCCGCCCATTACTCCCAGATGTTTTGGTGAAGTAACTTTTCTTTTAATCAAGTCTTCAGACACTGCAATCATATCTTCATAAGCTTTATGACGGTTTTCTTTGATTGCACTTAAATGCCACTTAGGTCCAAACTCGCCTCCACCTCGAATATTTGCCAGTACATAAACTCCGCCGCGGCTGAGCCAGTCAGTTCCAACTGTTGCCGAGTAATAAGGTGTTTCGGATATTTCAAAGCCTCCGTATGCGTATTGAAGAGTCGGGTTATTACCGTCATACTTAATATCTTTATTGTAAACAATAAAATAGGGAATTTTAGTTTTATCCTGCGAAACAGCTTCATATTGTTTTACTTCAAATTTACTTGCATCAAAAAATTCAGGAAGATTTTTTACTTTTTTAATTGTACCATCTTCTTCGTATAGATAAAGCGTGGTTGGGTTCAGAAAGTTTGTGTATGTAAAGAAAAATTTGTCGGAAAAATCATCAGTTGAACTAATGTCAATTGTTCCATAATCAGGTGCATTTATTTTCTCTTCCGACCATTTATTATTTTTCAATTCATATTTAAATAGCTCTCCACGAACATTGATTAATTTATCTACAAGCAAAAAGTTTTTTGTGTTATTGATTGACACAATACTTTCGCGAGCCTTTGGTTTGTAAATTAACAAAAAGTCTCTGTCTCCTTTTACAAACCTGTCATAATCTATACTTATTAGTGAGCCCTGATTATAAAGTTTTCCGCCTATTTTCCAATCGGATTTTAGTTCAAGAAGTATCTGGTTTTTAAATATTCCATCAAGTTGTGCATCTTCAGGGTAATCGAGTTTCACAAGTGAATCACTAATTATTGTATAAGTATCGTATGTATAAATAGTTTTTGCTATCGTTACAAATTGATACGATCTTTCAGGTGTATTTATCTCATATCCCCAAACGCCTACATCGCCGGGTTTACCTTCAAAGATTGCCTTCGCTTCGGTTAATGGAGTGCTCCGTGTCCATTTCTTTAGAATTCTCGGATAACCTGAACTCGTCATCGAACCCTCACCGAAATCAGTACCAACAAAAACAGTATTTCTATCAATCCACCCTACTGACTGTTTTGCTTCAGGCAATTGAAATCCATCATTTACAAATTCTTTGGTTCTAAGATCGAATTCTTTAACGACAGTCGCGTCAGAACCGCCGCGTGATAAAGATAGTAAACACAAATTAAAATCGGGATAAAGTCGGTCAGCACCTTCGTACACCCAAGAAACGCTGTCAGCTTTTGAAAGTGAATCGATATCAAGAACCGTTTCCCATTTGGGTGATTCATTCAAATAATCATCAAAGCTTGTTCTTCTCCATAAACCATGCTGGTTTATGCTGTCCTTCCAGAAATTATAAATATACTTCCCCACAATCGATGGATCGGCAATCTTTTCTTTTGAATCATAAATTTTCAAATTACTTTCATATATATTCTGAAACTGCGGGGATTTCTCCAAAGCATCAACTGCAATAGTATCCTGGGTTTTTACCCATTTCATAGATTCAGGACTATCTATTTGTTCCAACCATAAAAATGGATCCGGTTTTTCCTGACCTAATACTAAAACAGGTGCGAGTGTTATGCTCAATAAAAAATATTTAAATAATTTCATCCTGAACTCCGATAATAAATTAATCTGAATTTTTAGCTGGCTATACAGGAACCCAAAATATTATTTATTTTTTTGCAATATTTCTTCTTCTTTTCAGCTTAAAAGTTCTATCAGCAGATTATCTTAAAACAACCCCTCTAACATTTATTATGGGGTATATTAATCACAGTTTTTATTTTTCATTTGCCTACAATCCGCAAAGGTTTATATAAACTCATTGTAAATTTTTGTTATTTGGCCATATTCTAAATTACTGTTTAACTAATACTAGCAAGGAATTGAGGAATTCAGTAAGTCGAATCAAACAATTATGCTAAATTTATTTCATTTTTCAAAATGTTTTAGAACTAGTATAATAATATATTCATTAGATTATCTAAACTATGATACAAAAGAAAAGAATATATATGGAGATATTAGTGATGCTATCTTCTCTCTTACCTGGCTTAATTATTTAATTTATGAATATAAAAATTCAATTGAAGTAAAGCCAATAAGGGAAGATGGCATTAGTTATACCTTTGGGATAGCCAAGCCCCACCGAGCTCGACTAACACAACCTACCATACCCTTGCCTTTAATTGAAAATAAAATTAAGTTGAATCGACATAATTTTTAATGGGGATGAAAAAGAATATTTTAATCCAAAATTTCAAGTTAAAAAAAATGTCTAGATGTAGACATAAAAAAATGCCTTTATATAAACACTCTTCAAAAAATGGCTATATGTAGGCACAAAATGTCTATATATGTACATAGGGCTTAAATACACTATGTAGCTTAATAATAAGTTAGGCTGTAAAAGGATATAATCAAAAGTAAAGTTGTTGCAGGAAAAAGGATTCATCTAAAATATTGCCACTAACATTATGAATGTAATCATTATTATTTATAAAAAATTAAAAACCCTTTGCAATAAGTTTAATGTCATTTACTGCAAATAAAAAAGAATAAGCCTAAAACTATATTTAAACAAAAATTAAGTTATCAAAGAATAAATACAACATTTGTAAAGTCATTAGTTGCAAAAATTAATTTATACACGACGAAGAAAAAAAGATACTATAAAAGAATCCTCCAAAAGTAGAATAAATAAAAACAATACTTTTGTTAAAAAAATATAATTAAAAATAGGTCAGCCTAACAAAGCAATTTAAGTTGACAGCATTTTACGCATTCGGCTTTTTAGAGATTTTAGATGTAGATGATCCGCAAAAAGTATCTTGTTCAACTGAAGTGCTCTGATAAGTTTCTTTCAAGCCGTGTTTACAAGGATTGCTTAATTTTTAGTAATAGTAATAAAAATGAGTTTCTTGTTTTGGGCTGCAACTTAATTGCATGATTGTTATAAGCTTTCAATAAGGGTAAATATAATCAGATGAATGAAGTTTTGGATCAATATAGAAATAGATTAATTCAGCATAGATTTGGTCAAAAAACAATGAGTTTATTGTAATTACTTTGAAGATTTCTGTTATTTTTTCAATAGCTATTGGGCCAAAATAGTTCCAAAGCCACTGAAAGATATTCGAAGACTTTAAAAAGGCTAATAATAAAATCAGAAATCCTATTGGAAATTTATTTTAAATAAAATTTAATATAATTGTAAAAAGAAAATATAGTGCTTTCACAACCAATCATAACAGATAAGAGCAATTGGGAATACACTAAATTTAATGGCAATTAATTACGACTTTTGTAAATGGAAAGACAGTATAAATATATTGGATTTTTTTTCCTAATTTTTGTCGTTTTTGTAGGGCTTGGATTCTATTATCCTTATTTTTCATTATTTCCTCATTTCAAATCAGTATCTGCAATTGTTCATATTCACGCAATCGCATTATTGTTGTGGGTTGTAATACTAATTACTCAAACATTATTAATTACCTACAATAAAATTAAACGGCACCGATTTATCGGAAAGATTACATATTTCCTCATGCCTATAATTATCATCTCATCTATTGGAGTATTATGGCAACAATACTATGAAGGCATTGAACAAAAAATGACTTCGATTGAAAGCCTCAAAACAATATTTACTTTCACTACTGAATTGATTTCTATTATAATTTTCTACACACTTGCAGTAAGAAATATATTGAAAGGGAATGTTGCCTTTCACATGCGTTATATGATTTGTGTTGCTTTAGTATTTATTCCACCTTCATTTGGAAGAACCCTAGGCTATTGGTTATATCTTAAACAATATTACACTTATAATATTTCAATTTTATTATGCATTTTAATTTTGTTTGTCTTAATAATATATGATAGGCGTGAAAAATTAAAACATAGACCATACGTTGTTGGGTTATTAGTTTTCTTACTATTTCATATTTCCTGGTATATTTTAGGACATCCAATTTAATTTGAAATAGAATAGCTGCTTATATGCGTTTTGGCATTATTGCGTGAAATAAGTTATTAACTGAACTTACGCAAAGATACAAAAAAGGAGTAATTTTGTAATAACAAAAAGAAGAAAAGAAAATGGACAAAGAATTATTAGAATTATATTCTGATTATCTATTAAGTTCGTTTTCATATACGACAGCTACCGGGTTGTCAATAATGACAGAAGGAGAAATAAGCCACGATAAAGTAACAAGATTTTTAAGTGAGAGTCAGTTCAGTTCAAAAGAATTATGGAAAATAGTAAAGCCGACAATAAGAGAGATACAGACAGAAGACGGAATAGTAGCAATAGACGATACCATAGAAGAGAAACCGTACACAGAAGAAAATGAAATAGTAAGTTGGTATCATGACCATACAAAAGGAAGAGCAGTCAAAGGAATAAATCTTCTGTCAGCATTATACATAAATGAGAGAGGAAAAATTCCAATAAATTATTTAATAGTAAAAAAGACAAAAACAGTATACGATGAGAAAAAAAGGAAAGAGCGAAAAGTAAGTGAGGTTACAAAGAATCAAATGTATCAGCAGATGTTGAATCAAATAATAAAGAATAAAGTTCAATTTAAGTATGTAATCAACGATGTTTGGTACGCATCAGCAGCAAATATGGTTCATATAAAGAAAAAATTAGAAAAAGAATTTATAATGCCGATAAAGACGAATCGTAAGGTTGCATTGAGTAAAAAGGATAAGATATATGAGAAATATGTTACAGTAAGTTCGCTTGAACTGAAAGAAAACACCATTTACAAAATCTATTTAGAAGATGTCCCATTTGAGTTGTATTTAGTTAAAGAAATCTTCAAAAACGAAGATGGAACTGAAGGTGTTTTATATTTAGTTACAAGTGAAAAGACATTAACATATGATCAAATTACAGAACTCTATCAAAAACGATGGAAGATTGAAGTATATCATAAATCCTTAAAAAAGAATGCCTCTTTATGCAAATCTCCGGCTAGAATGGTTCAGACTCAGAGTAATCATATTTTTGCATCAATATTTGCTTTTTACAAATTAGAATCTATGAGTATGAAAACAAGATTAAATCATTTTGCAATAAAGGCAAGGATTTATGAAAAAGCTATTAAAGTAGCTTATGAAGAGTTACAGCAGGTTCATCAATTATCTTTTGAATTTGTTAAATAGCTTTTTGCGTAAGTTCAGTTAGTAAAATCTATAAGGCAACGGAACCAGTCTGACTTAATACTATTGAGCATGTATTAAATTACCCACCCTAGTTTTTTAGTCAGTTTGATTGGAATATAAAACAAATTTAAAAACGCTTATAACCCGCGGCTCAAGGCAACAGCGATTTCGCTCTCGGCAATTTTGGAGTTTTTAGGTTTGTCTTTCCGTGTTAAGTTTCTTGTTCAACCCTGTTCTGCTATGAGAGATTTTTTTAATTATAAAAATTATTAATTAAAACGGCTTTGTTGTTCTGGGCTGCGTCTTAGCCGCAAAGCCGTTATATTGTATAAATAAATATTGGGATTTTTATGAAACAATATTTACGATCCTAATAGTTCACATTATCTACTTACAACAAAAAGTGAGGTGAAAAAATGAAAGGATCTAAAGAAACATTCCTGTTTTACTCAAGTATATTAATGCTAAGTATTATTTCTTTTGTTTCATGTTCGGAAAACTCTGTTACTGAACCTACTGTACAAAATGATGATTTCCTAAAAAAAGAAATTATTGGTACTTGGGGAGTTAATGGATATAGAATAACATATTTTACTGATGGAAGCTTTATTGATTCTAGTACCTTTAAGAATGTTGAAACTCAATTATGGAAAGCCGATGAAATTAAGAAGGGCAAATATAAAATCGAGAATGGAATAATTTATCTTTATGATTTGGAAATTGTTTATCTCGCTGAGAATATATCAGTACCAATATATGAAGGTTATACAGGAAGTGAGATTAATATATCGAATAGCATACTAACATCAACTCCTGTTGACATACTTACTCCAAATGAAAAAGCAGAGGATATTTCCGGATATTGGACTACAAAAAAATGGTTAACAACGTATAATAGCGAAACCTCATATGAAGGTTACTTGGAATGTACTTATCAAATGGATAAATCCAATTCAACCTATTTTCACCAAATAATATTTCTAAACGATTCAAATATAAAAACAATAAATTATAACGATTTATACGATTATAAACCTCCCTATCTGAAGCTTGTAATCTCTACAGTCCCACGTACACTTACAGTGGAATTTAAAGATGGTTTAATGTATTGGTATAATTACAAAGAAAAAACAAATTTGTATAAAGAATAAAACAATATAACAAATGCAATTTAAGTTGACAGCATTTTACGCATTTGGCTTTTTAGATAATTTTTAAGGTAGATGATCCGCTTAAAATATCTTGTTCAAGTGAAGTACTCTAATTAATTATGTTGCAAACTGTGCTTTTCGTAAACGGAAAGTTAAGCACAGTTTGCTTAATCTATGACAGAGATAATAAAAATTAGTTTCTTGTTTTGGGCTGCAACTTAAATGCGGTTCGTTAGGTGTATTAGTAAATAAAAAAAGGGGTTATAAAAATGAAAACAAAAATATTTATTGGATTTCTTTTTCTTTCGTCATTGTTGATAGCTCAACCTAATTTAACATTAGACTCAATTGTGGTTAAGTCTTCAAATGATACTGTTTATGTTTGGGATTATAATGCATGGGAACAATGTGGATTTCAATTAGATTATTCCGTTGAAATTATTGATTCAGTTATTACAATCACGCAAATAGATACAGCGAAAGACGGAACTACTTGTTACGGTTACCATAATTTTGTTGTTCCAATGCCAAACTTATCAGAAGGTAATTATCGAATTGATATTTACAGAGACTGTCTCGCTGAGGATATTAAGTTTATAAAATCATTTAAGTTTAAGTATCCGTTTTCCGATTGGGAAGAAAATATTATCTTTTCTCGTGATAGTATTTTTTTGTCGAGATATAGTGTAAGTGATTCATGTAAGATTATCAATGATTCAAATCAGAGCGTTTATCTAGATTCAATTTATAATAAATCTTACTCATCGTATTTTTGCGACATTAAAAAAGATAGCATATATGAATATCATTATTTCAGAATTACCCCTTACGAAAGAAGTGATTCAATACATTTACAATTGAATCCAGGAGATACTGTAACATTTAAAATAGTAGATGTTGATGTCTGCCCAATTTGTAAAAAACAATTTGATGAATATTTGAAAGATACATTAGTATTCGTATTCTCTTCTGATTCAAACCAAACGATTGAAAAACGCCTTTTTTTGAATAGCGACATTTCATTGGATATCCAAGATGAAAATATGAAGATTAATTCATATTATTTATCGCAGAATTTCCCTAATCCATTTAATCCAAGTACAAAAATAAAATACACAATTCCATATTCTGGTTATGTTACATTAAAAGTTTATGATTTACTTGGAAAATTAATTGCAACATTGGTTAGTGAAGAAAAAACAGCTGGAAATTATGAAATTAATTTTCATGCTAATAATCTCTCAAGTGGTGTTTATTTTTATAGAATACAGTCCGGGGGTTTCTCAGATGCAAAGAAATTGTTATTGCTAAGGTAAAAAACACCTAACAAATGCAATTTAAGTTGACAGCATTTTATGCATTCGGCTCTTTAGAGATTTTTGAGTAAGTGTATTTATAGAGTTTCTTATATCTCAAAAGAAATATTTTTCGATCGCTAATCAATCAAAATATAATCATTCTATCAAAAAATAATTGCTCGCCTAATCCCCTTCCCCAATCCTCACGCAAATATTTTTTTCAGCTTGTCATTAAAACAAAAAACATAGCGCACCAGCCACCATTGAAAAAGACTTCCTTATTTTTGCACTTCCTTTTATCTGTTCCGGACAAAAATAAGTCAGACTTTTTTCTGTACCTCCATTTTCATAAATCATTGCACTTGTAATTCTATCAAAAATTACTTGTTTGGTCTGACAACCTATACGTTTGACGAATTATTGAGTGGTATTTATATAATAAAAATTCAAATCTTAGTTTATACATATTATGATTTTAGAAACAGACTTCTATTTAATTCAGTTCGCAGGTAATTTTAATAACTAGATTATATTAAAATTTATATCTAAATATTAAATTGCAAAAGAACCATTATTATAAATACTATGGTACCATTTCAACAATCAGTTTTTTATTTCTAATTGAGATTAGAACAAATTGAAGTGTTTCAAAGAACACTATATAGTCACTATTTACTCATTTGTTTCTATTTAGTTTCAAGAAAATTTTCAACCAATGAAACTATGATATCAGGGTGAAAATTATTTTTCTTGGCAAACATAATTTCTCCCAAATATTCACCGTGCCCACCCGGCAGTATAACTAAACGAGCATGTGGAATTAATCTATACATTTCAACTGCATGTTCAGGACGAACAATATCTTTGTCTCCAATAATAATAAGAGTTGGTGCTTGAATTGATTTAATATCATCATCGGTCCAATCTTTAAATGCTTTCATACGGTTAGCATCTTTATTAAACATGTTAAGAAGCGCTTTCTGGTTTTTGGTTATTTTTAGAAATTCATCTTTATAAACTTGCGGCATATATTTGAAAGTGGCATTGTCCATTCCTTTCCAAAAGTCAGGATATAAACCTTCTCTCTTGTAAAATGTTGAGGCCAATATTAATTTACCCGCTTTTTCGGGATGTCTAATCGCTAGCTGGATTGCAGTATTTCCACCATTACTGAAACCAAAAATATATGCACTATCAATGTTCAGTTGATTTAAAAGTTCTGCAACATCATCGGCATCTTGTTCAAAGCTTTCCGGGGTATTTCTATCTGATGTATGGCCATGTGCCTGAAGCTCAACAGCAATCACTTTATATTTTTTTGAAATAGATGGAAGAACATTTCCAAAAGAAGTATTTATAGTTGAACCTCCTCCGTGAATAATAACCAGAGGCTTGCCTGTTCCATGAATTTCATAATACATATTAATTCCGTTTACCGCAGCATAACCTTTTTGATAATCCGGTGTTTGAGCAAAGATTGTTATAGATAATATCTGAACTATCAATAAAGCGAATTTTGATTTTATATTATACATTTTTTACTCGTTGAAATACAAGTTTTTTGAATTATTATTTAATTAATTTTTTGACCTGATAACGCTGTAAAAACACCCAAAGCCATAAGAATAAGGCCTGAAAAAGAACCTTGCCTTTTGTGGGACAACAAACTCGTTTTTAACTTGTTCCCTAAAGCTCCGACAAAAGATGCAACTATCAAATCTGCTGATAAATTTAGTATAACAGACGTACAGCCTAACAAAATGAATTGAGGTATGAAATTACCAGACGGATTAATAAATTGCGGAACAAATGCTGAAAAAAATAATGGAGTTTTAGGATTCAGTAATTCATTCATAAAACCTTGGTATAAAAATCTTCTTGTGCAATTTTCCCCGCCCGGAATATCAGATTCTTTTTTATTAAAACTATAAATAGACCGGAAACCCAAATAGAATAAATAAATTGCGCCGGCATATTTAATGATGTTAAATGCTAACGCAGAAGCTGCAAGTATTGTGGAGAGCCCGACCGCTACAAATACTACATGTGAAAATCCGCCGAATGACGTGCCTATTGCAGAGGTAATACCTTCATGCCTGCCTCCTTTGAGACTTCTTGTAAATATATAAATAATTCCTGGCCCAGGTGTAAACGCAAATAAAGCAGCAGCACTTACATACAAAGCAAAAGATGATATTTCAAACATATTAACCTCAATTAGGTTTTTGAAAAATAATTGATTCAATATGTAGTCGAATAGGATGGATTAAAATCGACAGCCTATTTCAAATTATTTTAAATAAGCATAGGAAGGATTTTATTGCAAAGCCTTTAGTTTTCTTTCCAGAAATCTCTTTATTGTTGCTTGATTTGCTAATGAGAGTGCCTTTTCAATGTCCGCTTTAGCTTCAAAATTATTTCCAAGCCTTAGATACAATTCTCCACGAGCAGAATATGCTAAATGATAATCTTTTAAATCTCCTTTCGAGAAGATATTATTAATTAATTCTATTCCTGCATTTGGCCCGTCACGCATTGCTACAGCAACTGCATAGTTTAGTTCAATTATAGGTGAAGGCTCCAAATCCAACAACTTATTATATAAAGCCACGATTTGAGGCCAATCAGTTAATTCTGGTTTAGCTGCTTCCGAATGTACCGCAGCTATTGCTGCTTGAAGAGTAAATGCTCCAAATAGATGAGACTTCAAAGCTTCTTCAACCAGCGAACTCCCCTCTTTAATTTGCTCTTGATTCCAGCTCGTACGATCCTGATTTTCAAGCAAAATTAAATTGCCTGATTGAGAAGTACGGGCTGTTCTTCTAGACTCATGTAATAGCATTAACGCCAAAAGGCCTTTAACTTCAGGCTCAGGCAGCAGCTCCATCATTAATCTGCCAAGACGAATTGCCTCACCGGAAAGATCCGGCCGGGTTAAGGCTTCACCATACGATGCGGTATAACCTTCATTAAAAACAAGATAAATGACCTGGGTTACAGCAGTTATTCTTTCCGATAATTCGGATTGAGAAGGTACTTCAAACGGAATTTTTGCATCACGAATTTTTGCTTTGGCACGCACTATTCTTTGCGCAAGGGTTGAAGATGATGTAAGAAAAGCACTCGCAATTTCTTCAGTTGTAAGACTGCAAACTTCTCTTAATGTAAGAGCTATCCTTGCTTCCGGGGATAACGCGGGATGGCAGCATGTAAAAATAAGTCTCAATTCATCATCTTTAATCTCTTTGTCAGTTTGTTCTTCAAGACTTTTTGTATCTGTATCGATTTTATTAGCAAGTTTCTCTAAAGATAAATCATAGCGGGAATGACGCCTAAGATTATCAATTGCTTTAAAAGCGGCCTGTTGAGATTAGCCAGGAGCGGGGATTTTCCGGTATTCCCTGCTCCGGCCACTGTTCAACTGCTATTGCAAATGCATCTTGAAGTGCGTCTTCCGCTATATCGAAATCTCCGAGAAGACGTATAAGAGTAGCTAAAATTTTCCTCGATTCAGTTGAGTAAATTTTGTTTATAATTTCTCTAACATCCGTACTGTCAGACATTATTTTTTCAACTCAATTTATTATTAAAGAGAAAATGTTTAAATTTTTACTATTTCTCTCGTCGTTTTTCACTTTCTTTCATCATATCTGTTAAATCAGCCGCTGGACGAATTTCGAAAGTACCTCCCATATAGATACTTGGATGCTTTGACATTAATTGGATCGCATGATTCAAATCATTTGCTTCAAGTATCATTATACCACCTAGCTGTTCCTTTGTTTCGGCAAATGGCCCATCTGTAACTATAACTTTGCCGTTATTTGTGCGTAACGTAGTCGCATTATGAACAGTTTGGAGCGCTTCTCCACCTATAAAATGTCCTTTGCTTCGAAGCCCATTATCATAAGTAAAACATTCATCCATAAAATGGTTTCTTTCTCCTTCGGACATTTTTTCAAATAATTTTTCTTCCAGATATCCAAGACATATGTACTTCATAGTAAACTCCTATTTAATTTAAATTAATTATTTTCAATTAATAGTCGAATGAAAGGACATAAAATCGACAAACTAAATAATAAAAAAGTTTTTATTTATAATTATAAAAGTACGAAAATTCATCTATCCACTCATACCTAATTAAAATTACTTCATTAGAATAAAACCACATCTCATCGATTAAAAGCTGAGCGTATTAAGCCAAAACCAGCTAATGTAAACAGTCCTTCCATAGTTCCACTTACCCAGCGACTCCAGCGTTTATACCAAGGCATTACTCCGCCAATAGAAAACAGAAATGAATAAAGAGTGTAGACAACAAAGCCAATAAAGATACAAACTGAAGTTGAAATGACCAATGAGTAAATACCATCATTAGAGTTAAGCCCAATAGAAAGAGCTGCCATCCAGGCTATTACAGGTTTAGGGTTTGACATATTCAAGATTAGTCCCTTGTAAAAACCAATTTTGTTTGCTAAGTACAAATTTGCTTTCTGGCTTAAGGCAGTCCGTGCTGATAAAAAAGCGAGCCAAAAAAGATTTAGATCTCCTAGAACTTTAATGGTCATCAACAGGTAAAGTGAACTTTGAAGTACAGTGCCCATATCACTAGCAGCAATCAAACCCCAGGATGATAACCCACAAGATAATCCTGCGCCATAGATGAAGCCAATTTTTCTGCCATGTCGCATTGTAATAGTGGCATTTGAAATAGTTGCCGGCCCTGGTGAAATAGTTACAATGAAAAAAGCCAGTACTGTTGATGTGCTATAGAAATTGCTCCATCCATTTTGAACTTTCCTTTTTATATTTAAAATTACAATGTCCTTGCCGATAAGCGGTGCCCCAGAACTAGAATGCCAATTTAAAACAACTGCCGATGATTTAGCCCAACTTGTCGGGATGATTAACTTTCTCGTAAGCGCAGTTTGCAAATTTGTTTATTAGATCAACTATCTTTAACAAGTTTGCCGAAACGGAACAATAGACTCTAAAACTTCTAAAATGCCATATGCGAAAATAGCTTGTCCCAAACTTATTTCGGGAGCGTCCGCTTGATTTTTTGGTTATATGCTTTTTTGAAGTTTTTTTATACTACTTTGCAAATACTTCATAATGCATTACCTTTTCTTCATATTCCAATAAAAAGTTTGCATCTTCAGGATAATATTTAGCTTTTTCATAATCATTACCCGCGAAATTCTTAATTACTTCAATATTTTCCCAAAAAGTTATTAACGTAAAATGTCCTTCATTGTTTTGAATGTTTCTTAAAAAAATAAGTTCTATAAATCCATTCGTCTTTTGATAATCCGGAATAGCAACTTCCTTTAAAAATTCTGTATACTCCTCATATTTTTCAATATTAGTTCTTCCGTGCCAAATTCTTGCAATCATATTCCTCCCTTGAAAGAATTTAATTCTATAGTATTTATTGTTCAAGCATATAACGCCGTTAGGCATAAGCTGCAGCTAAGAACAGTAATACAGCTTTTATTAAACAACTTTAATAATTTTTATTCTGTTTTTGTTTTATTTTTTTTTATATGGGCTAATGTTTGACTCTATGACCATTAAAGGATTTCGAAGCTACGAAACAATCACCCGAAACAAAAATTTGATAAGAGTGAAGAACTTCGAAAACCACAGAAACCTTTATTGGCAATAGCGTATGTTGGCGTATCGTACCTAATTTCATGTCCTGTTTTATTCAATTAATTTGGAAAAATCTTTTGCAACAGTTCTGAATGATTCTTTTGGCTCCCATGTCATATCTGGATATGTATCTCCGTACCCATCAACATAGCTCTTAACCAAACTATAGCTTGCCATGTCAAGATCAAATCTTTTGTCTTCGTTGTAAGTCAAAGCAGGTGATACAAAGGTAAAAACAAACATACCATTTACTTTTGCTTCATCAAGTATATTGAGTAAATCAGAGAGCTCTTGTGCCTGAATTTGCTCATCCCGTTCATAATTGCCTTTAATTTGAAGCGGTGATTTTTTCTGGTCAGTAATTGTCCATCCCCTGGCTCCTTTATCCTCTGCTCCTTTGTAAGTGCAACACCCAAACTCTGAAATTATAACCGGCTTACCATGAGAAAAGTGTCGTTTAAGTCGTTCGGCATAAGAACTTCTATTACGGACTTCTCTGTAATAGTCAAGGCACACAAAATCAAATAAACTCCAGTCAACTGCTTCAATTGGTGCTGACGAATAAGTTACCTGTCCGTGAAAAACCTGTCTTACTGCATTATTCACTTTTATCAAAAAATCATTCAATGAACCGAAAAGCAGCGAGTAACATAATTAAAACTCAAAATTATCTTTTGAAGCAATTCAATGCCGGGGAATTAAATAAATCAGTATAATCCACCAATTTTCCAAGACCCTACGTTATTTAAGTTAATAGGAATTTTAAATAAAACAATGAAATGAAACAACAAAGAAAAATTGAATATAAGCTATGTAGATAATAATACTTAATCAATATGTGCAAATATGACAATTCGTTAAAAGAAATATTGTGTGATAATCATCAACACTTTGTTTCAACTATTTATATCAAATTTATGAAAAAAGGATATTACCTTTTTTTATTACCAGTCCTATCAAAAAAATAATTGCTTGTCTGATTAAGCAAGGCTTTTTCTCAAAATAAAAAGGATATGTGTAACTGCCTTCTTACTCATAAAATTTTTCTAAAAACTTTCGATTATAATAATAACTTCATAATCACCTCCTTTTGTGGGGCATTGACGTAAATAGTCAATGCCATTTTTTTAGCTATCACTTAACATTTCTTGTCTTTAATAACAAATAGATATAAGTTGAAACGAACTTAAGTTTTTTTCGGAGAAATAAGTGGAAAAAACTTTTTTAATCCTGATTTTGAATAGATTTATTTGTCTACATATAGGCATTTATAGATGTCTATATATAGATATAATGTGGTGAGATAAAGACATACAAATTTTTATTGTTTGAAGACTTAATAATAAGTTAGGTGTATATGATACTAAAAGATATTATTAAGCTATCGTTGAAATTAATTATTACTTTATATTTCTGTGCGGTTTTTGCTTTTATAATTAATTCTATAGGGTTAAATAATAAAAACTTTTTACTTGATGCATTTTCACCATTGAAATTGTTTAATGAAATAATTTCTGGTAATTTTTTATTTATAATTGTTACAATACTTGGGACTGTTTTCATTTTTCGCCTTAATTACCTTAGAAGAAAAAAAGTAGATTACGAAGAAGGTGGGAAAATTTGGCCTTGGTCCAAATAATATTCTAATTAATAATTTTTTTAAAAATTATATTATTTTTTAATACACCTAACCAAGCATTTTAAACCAACAGAGTTCCACCCACCCGGCATTTTAGAGATTTTTAAATTAGATGATCTGCTTAAATTTAACTTAGATTTCTTAACAAATTTCATCCTGAACCACAAATCAGTTAATCAAAACATTGTCAATCCTCTCAAAAAATAATTGCTTTCCTAATTCCCTCCCACAATCCTCACGCAAATATTTTTTCAGCTTGTCATTAAAACAAAACATATAGCACACCAGCTACCATTGAAAAAGACTTGCTTATTTTTTATGAAAGCTGTTGGGTGAGCAAGGCTTTTTTGCCATCAAAATTATTTTAAGATTATAAATTTTCCTTGTCTTTATTCAAAGATAGAATTAAGTTGATATCAACCTAAGTTTTTTTGGGGAGGAAATCGGAAGAACTTATTTGATCCATATCCTAAAAATAATTCTGTATCTATATTTAGTCATTATTATAAGTCTAAGTTTATACACTTAGGATGAAAATGATTATATGTAGACAAAAAGTTTCTAGATATAGATATGTTCATAGTGGTAACTAAAAGACTTAATAATAAGTTATACACTAAAAGGTGAGAAAATGAAAAAAGTAATTTTAACAACTATGATTTTTTTATTACTTCTTGAAGGAAAGATATTTGCTCAAAATAATTTCAGTATCCAATTCGGTGGAGGATATATTTTTTCTTCAATTGACGGAGATAAACTTCCTTACTGGGAAAATGGTTTTTCATTTAGCATTGCAACGGAATATAGATTAAATGAAATATTATTATTCTATATTTATTCTTCATATCAAAGATATTTATTTAATGAAAATCTTATTACGCTCGCAGTTCCTGAAGTAGTTGGATATAGATTTATTGTTAACGGTGAAAAAAGTAGAATATTTGAAATATCATTTGGCAGTAAACTATTTGTTAAAAATGATTCAAAAATTAAACCTTATTTAGGAGTTGGACTTGGTGCAATATTCTTAAAACAAGGACGAATAGAGATCACTGATTGGATGGAAGGAGAACAAAATAAATCAACACATTTATATTCAAATACAGGAAGGAGCTATAATTTAGCTCAGTATAATATAGGTATTGGTTTAGAAATAAATCTTACTAACAATTTGCAATTAGTATTGGATGGAAGGATGGTCAATAGTTTTAATATGTTCTCCTATTATCCAATAACTACATCAATAAAATTTGGTTTATAAAAAGTGTATAACTGGCAGTTAAAGCCTACAGCTTTTTACGCATTCGGCATTTTCAAGTTTTAGGGTTAATTACTCCGGTTAGGGAAAATTGTTCAAAGTGATAAGAGCTAAACAAAATATTTCAAATTCTAATTTAATTCATAAAATTAGCATTGTAGTTATGGACTGCGGCTTAACTGCAGGTTAGGTGTATTAGTAAATAAAAAAAGGGGTTATAAAAATGAAAACAAAAATATTTATTGGATTTCTTTTTCTTTCGTCATTGTTGATAGCTCAACCTAATTTAACATTAGACTCAATTGTGGTTAAGTCTTCAAATGATACTGTTTATGTTTGGGATTATAATGCATGGGAACAATGTGGATTTCAATTAGATTATTCCGTTGAAATTATTGATTCAGTTATTACAATCACGCAAATAGATACAGCGAAAGACGGAACTACTTGTTACGGTTACCATAATTTTGTTGTTCCAATACCAAACTTATCAGAAGGTAATTATCGAATTGATATTTACAGAGACTGTCTCGCTGAGGATATTAAGTTTATAAAATCATTTAAGTATAAGTATCCGTTTTCCGATTGGGAAGAAAATATTATCTTTTCTCGTGATAGTATTTTTTTGTCGAGATATAGTGTAAGTGATTCATGTAAGATTATCAATGATTCAAATCAGAGCGTTTATCTAGATTCAATTTATAATAAATCTTACTCATCGTATTTTTGCGACATTAAAAAAGATAGCATATATGAATATCATTATTTCAGAATTACCCCTTACGAAAGAAGTGATTCAATACATTTACAATTGAATCCAGGAGATACTGTAACATTTAAAATAGTAGATGTTGATGTCTGCCCCATTTGTAAAAAACAATTTGATGAATATTTGAAAGATACATTAGTATTCATATTCTCTTCTGATTCAAACCAAACGATTGAAAAACGCCTTTTTTTGAATAGCGACATTTCATTGGATATCCAAGATGAAAATATGAAGATTAATTCATATTATTTATCGCAGAATTTCCCTAATCCATTTAATCCAAGTACAAAAATAAAATACACAATTCCATATTCTGGTTATGTTACATTAAAAGTTTATGATTTACTTGGAAAATTAATCGCAACATTGGTTAGTGAAGAAAAAACAGCTGGAAATTATGAAATTAATTTTCATGCTAATAATCTCTCAAGTGGTGTTTATTTTTATAGAATACAGTCCGGGGGTTTCTCAGATGCAAAGAAATTGTTATTGCTAAGGTAAAAAACACCTAACAAATGCAATTTAAGTTGACAGCATTTTATGCATTCGGCTCTTTAGAGATTTTTGAGTAAGTGTATTTATAGAGTTTCTTATATCTCAAAAGAAATATTTTTCGATCGCTAATCAATCAAAATATAATCATTCTATCAAAAAATAATTGCTCGCCTAATCCCCTTCCCCAATCCTCGCGCAAATATTTTTTCAACTTGTCATTAAAACATAAAATAAATCACACCAGACACTATCGAAAAAGACTCCCTTATTTTTGCTCTTCTTTTAATCGATGCCGGACAAAAATAAGTAAGACTTTTTTCTCTACCTTCATTTTCATAAAACAAAGCATTTATAATTCTATCAAAAAATTACTTGTTCGGTCTGACAGCCTATACGTTCTCTCCATTTCCATGCTGTCAGCCCTTTACAAATAATTTTTTCTACTTCTCAGTAAATCTTGAAATGATTTGCCCATTCCGCATTGAAAAAAAACCTTGCTTAATTTTTTCAAATGGGAATGCTATAATAAATTTGCTAAAATTATTATTTTTTAAAATGACTAAGACAATAATTTTGACAGGGACCTGCGGCAGCGGTAAAACCACTATTTCAAAATTACTTGCCAGTAAATTAGATTGGATAAGAATTTCAGAAGATGATATCTGGAAACAATGTTTCGGAAAGGATCGTGGAATTTTTGGCTCCGATGAACATCGTAAAAAACGACAGTTCGTTCATAATATTGTTTTCAATGAAATTTTAGTGTTTACAAAAGAAGGTAAATTTATTGTAATAGATGGTACCGTACATGAATCTCCTCCGGAAGCTTATGATGATTATTGTCAATTCTTTCAAATACATCGGATATCGTGGCAACTTTTTATCCTTCATCCAACATTAAATATTGCAATTCAGAGAGATTCGCAGCGAGTAGATTGGGTCGCTGGTTCAAAAAGAGTTGAACAATTGTATCTAAAATTCAATGGCCTGATTTTCCCAAAAGAATGTTTTATTGATAATTCATATGAAACTCCAATTCAAACTTTTGATCGTATCGTTCAAATATTTAAATCTAATAAATCAGATAGCTCTTAAATTCATTAAATCGTTTATAAATGCTCTGTCAAAAAAATAATTGCTTGCCTTATCCACACTCCCAATCCTCACGCAAATATTTTTTCAGCTTGTCATTAAAACAAAATATATAGCAGACCAATAACCATTGAAAAAGACTTCCTTATTTTTGCTCTTTCTTTATTCTGTTCCGGTCAAAAATAAGTAAGACTTTTTTCTGTACCTTCATTTTCATAAAACATAGAATTTGTATTCCTATCAAAAATTACTTGTTCGGTCTGACAGCCTAAGCTTTTACTCCTATTCCAAGCCTTCAGCCTTTTATTCATACCTCAAGCTCTCAACAGGATTTGCCATTGCCGCTTTAATTGCCTGAAAGCTTACAGTGGTTAATGCAATCAGCAAAGCAATCCCTCCGGACAACAAAAATATCCACCAGTTCAGTTCAATGTGGTAAGCGAAATTCTGCAGCCATTTATTCATAAAGAAATAAGCCAGCGGCCAGGCAATTATGTTTGCGATAATCACCCATTTCGCAAACTGAACCGACAAAAGTGCAATCATCTCAGGAACCGAAGCGCCGAGAACCTTTCTGATCCCTATTTCTTTCGTTCGTCTTTCTGCAACAAATGCCGCGAGCCCTAACAGGCCTAGGCAGGCAACAAAAATGGCAAGGATAGAGAATATCAGTGCGATACCGCTGGCGCGTTGGTCGGCAAGATAGAGACGCTGAAGATCCTGGTTCAGGAAGTTGTAATCCAGGGTTCCGCCGCTGGCATATTTCTTCCAGACACTTCTTATAAATGAAATCGTTCGAGGATAATCACCTGGCTTTACTCGTACTGACACAAAGGACCCGGAATATCCGGCAGGCAAAAGTCCTATTACCAGCGGCCGTATAACCTGGTGTAGTGATTGGAAGTTAAAATTCTTCACAACCCCGATAACAGGAAGAATCTGCTTCTGGGATTGCATGCGGCCAGGAGTAACCAAATTTTTCCCGACGAGATTCTTCGGACTGAAATCAGCAGCGGCCTCCTGATTTACTACGACGGCACTCGAGTCAGACGGATGGTCGGGCGAAAAGAATCTCCCGCTAATCAGGGTTACGCCGTATGTTCTTAAAAAACTTTGATCGCACCACATCTCCCGTACATCTCTCGAATCCTGCGGAGATGTTCCTTCGAGCCAGTATGCAGAGTCGTCTTTCTGATCTCCTGGTACGGCTGTCGAAGCGGAAACGCTTACTATTTGAGGATCCGACATGAGTTCCTGTTTGAACTGGTTGATGCGGCTCCCCAAGTCGCCGGCCCACTTTATTACTATCACTTGTTCCTTGTTGAAGCCGAGGTTTTTATTCTGAATGTATTGCAACTGGTTATAGATCACCAATGTGCCGACAAATAAAACTATCGAAACAACAAACTGGAAAACCACGAGAGTGCCTCTCAGCAGCGACCTTCCTCTCTTTCCCCTGATGTCCTTCTTTAGAACATCTACCGGGTTAAAGGACGAGAGATAGAAAGCAGGATAGCTCCCTGCAATCAGACCGACAAAAACTACCAGACCGAGGAGCGATATAATTGATAAAGGTTCTTCGAACAGGCTGAGTCTCAGCCCTTCGCCGGTTATAGTGCTTAATACAGGAAGGAAAATTTCGACACCCCCTATAGCAAGAATAACGGCAAGCAGGCTCATCATGACGGACTCGGTAAGGAATTGCCTTACTAGCTGCGGACGGTTGGAGCCGAGCGTTTTCCGGACACCAACTTCCTTAGACCGTTTCTCGGAACGAGCCGTTGCCAAGTTGATGAAGTTTATGCACGCTATTAGAAGAATCGCGATCGCAATTGCCGAAAAGACATACACATAAGAAATATCTCCGTTTGGTTCGATTTCTACATCAAGATGAGAGTAGAGGTGTATCGATGTTAGCGGTTCCAGGGTATATTCATACTTGCCGCTGGTGCCGAAAAACTGGGAAGCCGACATTCCAACGGAAGCTTTAAGCTGAGGCCCTACGTATTTTTTCATCAGTTCTTTGTTTATTTCCTTCTGGAGGTCGGCCGCGCTGGCGCCTTTCCTGAGCAAAAGGTAAGTATAGTAGTTGTTGCTGAGCCAAAACTGGTTCTTACTGTCATTGTAAGTGCAAAGTGAACTGAGGAAGTCAAATTTGAAATGGGAATCTTCAGGCCAGTCTTTTATAACTCCTGTGACAATCCAGTTTCTGCTCTGGTCTGCGTTAAGTATTTTGCCCATCGGATCGATGTCGCCGAAGTATTTTTTCGCCATCGCCTCAGTAATAACCACACTGTTAGGCTGCGTTAGTGCCGATTTCGGATCACCTTTGAGGAAATGAACAGTAAAGATGTCGAAAAAGGTCGAGTCGGCACCGAGGAAACGAGGCTCGTTGAAAGCTTTGTCGCCGTACTTTATAACAGGTGTTCCGAAATTTCTAATGCGGGTATATGTAAGGACCTGCGGAAAGTCGTTTTTCATTGCAGACCCCATCGGGGCCGGACATGTGGCAATGTTGAGTGCATGACCGCCGTAAACAATATGTGCGACAGGCCTATATATCCGGTCGGCATACTTGTTAAATCCGTCATAACCAAGCTGAACCCGGACATAAAGAAGGATGACGAAGCAGCAAGCAAGTCCAACAGCTAGCCCAGCTATATTTATGAACGAAAAGACTTTATTCTTAAGAATGTTTCTTAAGGCAATCTTCAAATAATTTTTTAACATAAGTAAAGCTTACATTTATTTATGAATTAAAGATATTACCTGGAATATCTTTCTAAACCCAAATATTATGCCTTGTAGAAAATGTATAATTACATTCTCAATCTTATCTAAATTATTTATTGATTGTTCAAATATGAACATTCTTGTACGTTACCGTACAATTAAATCATAATTTTTTGTTGAATTTAAAATTTTATATTTTTCTCTAATAAAATATTATTATAAGTTATTTCAAAAAATAATTGCTTGCCATATATTCTTTCCAGTACTATCGCAAATTTTTTTTATTGTCAGTAAATCAAAATAATAAATACGGAAATTTATTGAAAAAGACTTCCTTATTTTTGCTTCTATATCTATTTCGGTCAAAAATAAGTAAGTCTTTTTTCTCTACCTTCATTTACATAAAACATAACATTTGTAATTCTATCAAAAATTACTTGTTCAGTCTGACAGCCAATATGTTCTCTCCATTCCCATGCTGTCAGCCCTTCACAAATAATTTTTCATCTTCGCAGTAAATCTTGAAATGATTTCCGTAATCGACAGGTAAAAAACCTTGCTTAATTTTTGTACGTTAACTATGGATTAAGCAAGGCTTTTTTAAAAATAATAGTTGATGGAATTTTACTCCCTTGGAAAGGAAATAGAATTATGAAGATTAATTATGTAGTTTATAAACCAAAATAAATTATCAAAATTTAATTATGCAGTTTTAATAAATCGCTCCTATTTATGAATACTAAAAATTACAGAAATATTATTATTGATGCATACCTGAATTTTAACAATCGAAATATTAAAGCTGTCCTATCATTAATGAGCAATGATGTTTTGTGGCCAAATGGTTGGGAAGGTGGTATTTTAAAAGGTCATTCCGAAATTAGAGATTATTGGACCAGACAGTGGAAATCTATTAACCCAAGCGTTGAACCAGTAACAATTAAAGCAAAAGAAAAAGATAAATATGAGGTAGTGGTTCATCAAGTAATTAAAGATTTGACTGGAAAACTACTTTCAGATGTAATTGTAAAACATATATATCAATTCGAAAATGGCTTGATTAAAAGTATGGAGATAGAAAAACTATAGAACTAAATATTCTCATTCATATTTGCAATAAATAAATCAAAATATTTCCATCCAAATCAAAAAAATAATTGCTTGCCTAATCCCCTTTCCCGATCTTCACGCAAATATTTTTTTAATCTTATCAGTAAAACAAAAAAAGTGTGAAAGCAATTATCGAAAAAGACTTCCTTATTTTTGCTCTTTCTTAAATCTGTTCCGGTCAAAAATAAGTAAGACTTTTTTCTGTACCTTCATTTTCATAAAACATTGCATTTGTAATTCTATCAAAAATTACTTGTTTGGTCTGACAGCCAATACATCTCCCTATTCCCATGCTGTCAGCCCTTCACAAATAATTTTTTAATCTTCGCATCAAATCATTAAATATATTTCCCATTTCTCAGCGTAAAAAAATCTTGCTTAATTTTTATATGTTTGATTAGTGGGTAAGCAAGCCTTTTTTAGGAACACCTCCCAAAACCCTTCAAAACGATTAAGATTAGATAAATATTTTTTTGGCTGCTCCTTAGAGACAGTTTAACGAAATTTATTTATAAATATCCCATCCTTTCACAACCCCATTTTCAGCTAATCATACAATATTAATCCTGTCAAAAAATAATTGCTCGCTCAAACTAGTATTTTCTCGCTCGCAAATATTTTTTTCATATTTTCAATAAATCAGGAAATTAATTGCGTAGAACAGCAGGTAAAAAAACCTTGCTTAATTTTTATATGTTAATTATTGTTTAAGCAAGGCTTTTTTAAGAACAAGATGTTTAGCTCAGGCACACTTTTTCTTTGCATTCCTATTAGCTGGCATACTTTTCCTTACTCTAATAGCTCGCTTGTGCTTAGTGGAATAATTTAAGCACCGCGCGCTATTCCGGGAGGTGCAAAAAGATATGCCAGCTCTCTACGTACTTTAATCGCTGTGGCAAAAAGATGTGCCTTCGCCGGGACGTTGTTCGTGCTCTGCGTTAATCCCATCCGCTCTAAGCTCTTTTTCTATGTATAACCCTTTGTTTAGATCCTGAACAAGTACTTGAAGTCAAAAAACTCCAGCTATTTTAAAACTACAACTTCAGTTCTTTGATGCTATACCTTCAGCTGTCATACTTTTTCTGATCGTTACTCCTCTTTTTAACTAATTCTTTCTTTGTGACCAAAAAGATATGCCAGCTTTATATGTAATTGGAAGCCTATTACCTCATTATACTCCCATCGTTTCTCTTTGTTCGTTTCTGTCCGTCTGACTACAACCTACGGACTGAAAAAACTAAAAACGAGAAAAAGAAAAGGAAGAAAAAAACGGGGTAATTTACAGTGCAGGTGCTCGGGGTCTAGGGACAAAAAAAAATACCAGATTTTATTATAACTACAACTTCTATTTCTTCACTTTATCCCTTCAGCTGTCATACTTTTTACGGCATCCCTCATCTCTAATTACTAAGCTATTCAACTGACTCAAAAAGTTATGCCAGCTCTCTTTGTACCTTTTAAGCTAACATACAAAAAGTTTCCTTCCTTTTTTGATTATTGTTCCGGCATTTTTTTTCGCCCTGCCCCCTGCGCTCCTGCCCTGTGATTTTATATAACGTTTTTTTCTTTTCCTTTTCTTTTTCCGGTTTTCGTTTCGCTTTACTTTTTTTCAGTCCGTGGTTGTAAGGCATGCATTACAGCAATTCAATTCAGGGTGTAAAACCTGGTGCTTCAGCAATTCATTTTCAGTGTATGAATAGCTGCGTAACAAAAATTCATTTACGGGAGGTTAACATGTCTAATGCTTTCGTAAAACCGGCTCTTATGGCCATACATAAGCGCTTAGTAAAAAAGGGGTTTTACTATGAAGCTGCTAATGTTATGGCCTACTTGCAGCGGGATTCACACAATCTACACTAAAGCCTGTGTCAGGTTTTGGCTTACTAATTACAAAAATCGGGATGGTTACATGCATAAACAAACCATCATTAAAAAAGCCAGAAATTCAGAAGGTTATTGGAGGTTGATTGTCATCCATTAATTCTTCAGGGGTCAGTTATTATGTAAATAACTTTGACCTTAACGGTACTCTTACTTCAAATCGTTTTAAGTCCTTCGTTGAAGCTGATCAATATTTTAATTCACAAACAAAAAGAAGGGAGCCCAAATGATAAACAATTTGTTATTTCAGTATAAATACTTAGGAAGCATCGCACTTAAGTGCGGTGCTTCTCATTTCGGTTTCAGGTCTGTAGGCCACTTCACTCCGCTGCAGCAGCTGGTTATTATTTTCAAAGCCCGGAATAAACATTGGAATTTTCTCGGCTGGTTAGATGGTGCCCTGGATAAAAATGAATATTATCACAGGGAAGTCTATCATAAAGGAGAACGGTTATTTTTAGTTTTCATCAATACTTATCTATTCATCAAATCAAATTCTAATAAAATCTATTTCAGCAATTTCCGGCAGCTCTGCAGAACGGAGGAGCTTACCGTTTATAAATCAAATTATAATCATCCCCACTCTCATTTAATTAAGGGGTAAAAATGAAGGTTTATGAATCAAGCCATCCAACAAAGCGGGACTATAAAAAAGTCCCGCAGATTAAAATCAAAAATCAGAAGCTTGAAGAATGCGGTTTTATAATAGGCGCAAATTTCAAAATAATCTACACAAAAGATAAAATCTTACTCAAAGTTATTCATCCATAATAAAAAGGGAGGTTAAATATGTCAGACGATAAAAAAGAGAGGATAAGTAAAATCATTAAGCAGCTCGCAGATCTTCCCGCTGAAAAGCGGGAGGAGCTCTCCTCCAGGTTAGGAATAATCAACCCGGAAGGTCATCTCCTCACTCCGCGGAATCAATGCTTAATCTATTTCCAGAATATTGATAATGTCTCAATTTCTGTTGTTGCAGGTTATAAGCAGTGGCAGAAATATCAAAGACAGGTCAAGAAAGGTTCTCATGGTAATTTAATTGCAGTTCCATCGGGACAGCAGAAAGAAAAAGAAGAAGAGGACCCGGGAGAGGTCTACTTCTTTTATAAAACCGTTTTCGATATCTCGCAAACCGAAGAATTACAATCATTCAATTAGGGGGTAAATAATGAACCATGAATTCAACATAGATGAGGCTGTAAGAGTTTTGTCTGCTTACGGCCTCGAGGAGGTTCAGAAAGCCTTAAGCCTTAGTGATGATGATGTAGTTAATCTGCTGCTCGATGACTGTGAAACCTGGGAGCGGAAGATCCTCAACTGGTATACTGAACACTTACACGATACAATCCTGGACGAAGCAGAGAGAAGATATGAAGACAGATAAAGTATTCAGATGTAATAAGGATGTTGTCTTAGCTGGAAGGATTAAAATCCTAACCGGTGATGATGTCATGGTATTAGATGAAGTTAAAGACTCATTTAATATTCCGTGTCTCATAGTTCAAAGCAAGGAAAAAACTTTTTCAACTCATCAAAGTTTTTTCTTTAAATATTTTTATTTCTTAAAAAACATAGAAAGGGTAGAACAATGAAGTTAACTGATTTCGCAACTGATTTAGTAGCAAAAAATCATTTTGTAAAGGCAAGTTTCGGCGGATTTCAAGGTTCGGGTAAATCCCGCACGGCTTGTGATTTTATTATCGGTGTATACAAGGAATTGAAGCTTTCAAAACCTATATTAATTATCGATAATGAAAAAGGGAGCAGGTTTTTAATTAATCGTTTCAAGAAAGCAGGGATTAAAGCAATTGCCAAGGATACTAAAAGACTTGCAGATGTAATCCAGGCTTTCGATTTTCTTTCAAAGAAAGAAATTGACTTCCTTTTTATAGATTCCTTGACCAAAATTTATTATCAATACGTGAAGGATTATAAGATTAAGAACAATAAGGAGAGAATGTTCTTAAATGACTGGGGAGCACTCCTCCCTGCCTGGCAGGAAGAGTTCTCCGATAAATTTGTTGAGGTTGAGGGAAATATTGTTTTCACCGGCCGCGGCGGCTTTGAATACGATAAGGAAGAAGATGAGGTGGATGACCATGGAAAGGTTATCCATAAGGGACAATTCGTTAAAAGCGGAATAAAGATGAAAATTGCAGGTGAGACTCCTTATGAAACGGATCTCAACATCTGGATGCAGCTGGAGAAAGAACTTGATAAAAACCTCCGGCCGGTTCAGAAAAATGTCGGGTATGTTTTGAAAGATAGAAGCGATACAATAAATGGGAAAAGATTTGAATTCCCAACTTATAGGAATTTCAAACCGATAATAAATTTTATTTTAGGTTTACCAGTGGGAGAGGTTTCAGGAGAAACCTTCAGCGATAATCTTACACCCGGAAACGATGCAGAATATTTTGAAAGAAGATTAAGGCAGCAGATTGAAACCGAAAATATTTCAGGGATATTTGACAAGTACGGTTTAGGAGATGCAAGATCAAAAGCAGATAAACAGATCAAAGCAACGATAATTGAGAAAGTATTTGGTACCACCAGCCAGACCGAAATATCAAAGATGGATCATAAGCTGCTCAAGAAGAAACGATTAGAACTAGAAGATATGTTTATTCATTTATCTTCAGTGCAGCCGGAAAACGTAATCGATTGGGTTATGTCGTATCAAATAAAAGTAGCTGCATAAATTAGCTATTATACAAGCTGCCAGATTTTTTATTTCTGGCAGCTTATAAACAAAGGAGAATAAAATGAAACCTGAAAATTTGAAAGCACTTATCATCGATAAATATTTTGGATCAAATAATAAAGAGAATCGATTGAAGTCTATTGAGGGATTTAACGATGATGACTGGTTTTGATATGTTTGATGATTTTTGTGAATTAATTAAGAATCAATTTGCATCGGAACTTTAAAAGAGGAAATCATACAATCGATGATGATGAAAAAATTGATAATTTAATTAAAGACTGCTTTTTACATGAGCTCAAAGAAGCAGAAGAAGGATTCTAGTTTAGTCAAATTGGTCCGAATGAGTGTTGCCTTGCTTATCGAAGGCATATGCAAGGTTTTTTTAATTTAATCAATCCGATCAATTATTTTCGTTTCATTTAAGATATTAATTAACAATTACAGCACCATTTCAGAATCTAAGAAAAAGAATTTCCAGCTTTTTTGCATCTAAAATCACCAACTTATTTAATTCATAATAATTACTGATTAAAAAAGTGTGCCCAAAATGTGCCCAAATTCGGATTAACTCTGATTAATTCTGATTAGTTTATGATAATTCTTAATTTCAGGTAATAAAAAAAGCTTCAAAACGGTTAATTTTGAAGCTTTTTTGTGGAGCTAAGGAGGATTCGAACTCCTGACCTCTTGAATGCCATTCCCATTAAGATGAAATTCTGACCAAAATCGAAGGATTCTTGACCCGAAAACAGCCCGATCTGGCGTGATTCTGAAGGGATTTACGCCAGATTTACGCCAGGAATTTTGCAGTATAATCACCTCAACTGTCCAGAGAATTTTCATAGTGCGGTTGAGAGGATTGCGACAATCAAATAGCTTCATAATTCCTTCATGTTCGCACTTTGATTCTGTACGAATAAATGAATTGGTTTGAGAATATCAAAAGCATCATGTATGGATTTTTGCAATTCTCCTTCAGTGGGAGTTGTTTTATCCCACACAATCGAATAAATTGTTAAGTGTGGAGTAACTGGCATTTCTTTCTTTTGGCCATTTTTCAAGGTAACAGTTTGATTTGCTCTTTTCCAAATTCCTTTTTTTCCGATAAGGCACTTTTGTGCTTTCAAAAGTAAATCATTCCATTTTGATGTTGTGAGGTCACTCAATTTCATTTCATTACCACCAATAATTTGCTCAAGGATAGGTGGGCGATAAGTCACCTGCCAAGCATCTCTACGGAATCTAACAAATATCCTAGAACTAAATTCTATTTTCTGAGCAATTCTAATAAGTTTGTGTTCAAACAGTTCATTCTCAATAAAGATTGCAATTGGCCAACCATTATATATTTTGCCTTCGAGATTTACACCTAGTTTTATTTCGTCAGTATCCCTGTCCAAACCAATATTCCATTGAACACCATCTTTACCATCGCTTATACCCTGGTACGGTTTTGATTTAGAACCAAAAGGCTGACCTTTGACCTTAAGGAATCTTCTAAAAATATCTTCTGCTTTTTCTAAAATTAACAGTTGAGAATCGTGCATATTTCCTCCTAATTAACCAATTAAAGGTTCATAACAAATTTTAATTTTGAATTTGAGTGAGAACTCCGTCTTCAAAATAAAGATAATCTCCAGAGGCATAAACCCATTGTTCATGAACACTAGTATCAATGTAAGTTCGATTTATTTCTTTAGGTTTTCCCCAACTTAATTTGGCTTGCTCATATGTCATTCCTATCATCACTTTTCCCCTTTCAATTAAATCCCATGCCTTTTCAGACCAATTGAAAGTCTTTCTAGGATCTTCAGTAAAAAAATTATCATCAAAAAGATACCTATGACGGAACATCAAATCTACATTGGTTCCACTTAAATTTATATCCACGAAACCTTCATCACCACTTGAAGTTCGAAGTATAAATCGAACTGGTCTGTCACTAAACCATCCCACTACTATATCTATAACCTTTACTGGAGAACATTTCATTATCTCGACGATAAAAATTTCATCTTTTCTCTCGTCGTATTCAGATAATTCATTTTTCTTGAACCACAATGTTTTATTTAGCCAACGAGAGCGAGCACTATCAATATCGGCAACAAGAGCAATTCCATTTATACATTCTGAATATGAGACTGTTGCACTTATTTTTTTCCCATTATCTTCCATTTTAAAAATTACTTTGGGTGAATAGTCACTTTCACTAATCGAGATAACTTTTGCAATGCGTCCCACGTATTTATGGTAATTGACACCAAAACTTTGATAACCAAGTTGCTGTCCGGATTTATACTTGGGCAAAAAAATGAAACGCTCACCTATCCATTCAGAAATAGGTAAAAAATCAAAAGCTTGCTTTGGAATAGTGTTTTTGTGTTTTACTGTTTTCCCAACAGAACCTTTATGAACATAAGGATTACTTGTTTGAGCTGATATAAAAGATGCAAATGCAAAAATAAAAATATAAACGAGCTGTCTCATTCTATTCTCCATTATCTTGAAAATCGAGATTAGGAAAAAATCTGTCTTCTACCCCATTTTTTCCTACCCCACAAAATGCCTCTTACAACGTATCAAAGTTGCTAATCAAAATCAAGAGCGAGCTTACTTTGCTCTGTTAATATCCTCTCGCAACATAGCTTGTGCCTCCCTGACTATTTTAAGAACCCTTAAGTCAATGTCTCTTGATTCCTTATTATCTTTCGATTTTGAGAGTTCTAATTTCTCTCTGAGTTCGCCTTCCAAGTAGCGAAACTTAATGAGAAATTTTTTTATTGTATTCATTTCCCTCCTCTGTTTGAATTTGATGTTATTGGTTGATGCAAGAGATGAAAAAATCTCCTCTGCCCTAATGGCAATATGTGAAAGATGAGCGAGAAATGCAAAGTGGGGGGGATATTTTTTCAGCTATTGATTATTCATAATGTTGACTACTGGTTTTCTATATTCCCGATTTTCTTCTGTTGTCGTCTTTGCATAACATTTGGCAATTCTCAGCAGATGTTTTACCACCTTCGTGCCAAGGTGTAATATGGTCGGCTTCCATTTCTTCAATTTCAAAATGTTCTTTACAAACTGGGCAAATTCCTTTTTGTCTTTCGTATGCTTCTCGTTTTTGATTTGTGACTAAAAGTACGAATATTCAAATGTTTTTCTTTACGAGTTAAAACATAAGTAGTAAATCCCTTTTTTACTGTCAACATCTTCGTCTTCCATTAGTTTGGCAATTTCCTTTTCAAGTTTCTTTGAGTCAAATTTTTGGTCTTTGAACTCGTTATAAAGAAATCCCCATTCAATACCTTTCATTTCTCTGCGGTATTTTGGAAAAACAACTTTTACCCAATTAATCACACTTTGAAAATATAGCCATAATTCGTTAGCATTTGGTTCATGTTGATTTTTTGACATATAGTTTTCAATATCATCCTTCAGATATCCATTTAATTGCCGTTTCTAAATAATCCTGACGATTAACAGCACCGCTGAGATAATCTTTGCCAAGTCCATAAGCCGGACAGTTGCTTTTGCTGAAATGACGTTTAGCATCAGAGACCCATGAGCCATGATACACGGCATTGAGCAATTCTTGGTCCGTAAGCTCTTCTCCAGCGATGTTAATAGTCTTAAACCACTCTAATTTTTCGCTATCTGTACCACTACATAAGTAGACCATCAATTTATAATTGAAAATTTGTTCTTTTTCGTCATTTTGAAGATTGTGAAATGCCCTATTCTCAGGAAAGTTCCAACTTTTGCAGAAAAATCCCCTTCCACATATTGGCAAATAGATATTGTTCTTTGCTGTCCGTCAATTACTTCAAAATTGCCATCGTCCCTTACTGCCCAGTACATGACATTTAGCGGGAAATTTTTTGTAACGGTATCAACTACAGCATCTCGCTGTTTGTCCTTGTAGATAAATTCGCGCTGATAGGGTGGGCGAATATCCAACCTACCCCCGTAACCCACTACACCTTCTTCGGCATTGTCTTCATAGCCTTCCGCTAATTCAAGGACTGTAATTTCTTTTAGTTCTATTATTCATGATTTTTTTCTTTTAATGATAATCCTTCTATAAATTGTTTTGCTATTTAAATATGTCCTTTTCCCACGCCATTCTGGGTAAACAAGTCTGTGATCATCTACAACCTAATAATCTCAAATTGATCAGGATTGTATTTATCTAAAAATGAAATAGGTACTCCCATTACACCATGATAATCCACTGGAATATCTTTTGTTTTGTCCACATTTATGGCATCATAGTTGTCGTACGTTGGATATTCTTCATGGTTATACGTTCGGTAAGGGATTAAATCTTCGTGCCGTTTTGCTATATCCAAATTTGTGAACCAAATAGCTTGTGCTCTTCCTTTAACAACACCATCTATTATTTTATAACCACTACCTTCTTTTTTGCTTGAAATTAGTTCTTGAGCAAAATCTTCTGGCACATCAAACATAATATCAGTGCTCATAGATGTATTACCAACCCACATTTTATCTTCTTTAATCAATTTGAAAATTTCTTTATAAGTAATTGCGTTTTTATTACCAATAATTACAAACTTCTTGTCATATTCAATTAGTTGAGCTACATATTCCCTGAATAAAGAAAAGGGTGGATTTGTAACAACAATATCTGCCTGTTTTAAAAGTTCAATACTTTCTTGGCTCCGAAAATCTCCATCGCCTTTCAAATGCTTAATACCAATTTCTTCTGCATCAGGAATATTGTTTTTATTTTTATCACCTTCATACTCCAAATAAATAGCTCTTTCGGAGTCGTTTTGACTAAATAAATCAGCATTTTGATTTTTATAACAGGTGGTAATCAACTTTTTGAGTCCCAACTTTTCAAAATTGTAAGAGAAATAATGAAAAAAATTACTTACACGAGGATCATCGCAATTGCAATAAATGACCTTATTTTTAAAGTGCTTTTTGTAATGTCTAAGCTCCTTCTCTATATCTGAGAATTGAGTATAAAATTCATCTTTTTTTGAAGCCTTTGCACGGTGTAAATTTTTATTTAACACTTTTTTTATCATCCCGTTATTCTTTACGGTAGTTCTGGGAATTGATGTCATGATTTATATTTCAATCTTATTGCAAATTTATTTGCAAATTAATGATTTCTGTTCGATTTCTCAAACAAATAAAAATGATTGGTTTTTGACTCTCAATATCGAGTAATTTTTTTCAAGTTGATTTTTTGTTCAGTCATTCTTTTTCTCTGAATCTTGTTGGGGAAGTATTGAAGCAAGATCACTTTCAATGTCTAAACCATAAGATGTTGCAATTTTTGCAATATAAATTCCAAAAATTCCTCGCAACTCACCCAGAGCAGGTAAAAAAATCCAACTTGCCCAATGACCTTTATTAACACCAAATCTAATTATTTCACCTCGAGGATTCTGAAACTTGATTAAGAAATTTTCTACAAGAAGCACGCATGGCACGTAATGATGATGATAGATCACTTTTTGAATTGACCTCTGATAATTCAGAAGTCAGGAATTGACGAATTTCAATTATTGATTTAACACAATATTCAGGAATTTCAAGTGAAGATGGGTTGTAAAGAACTCGACGGTCTTCTAAATAAACAAGTATCCTTTTTGCCATTTCAATTTCTATTTCAGGTGGATTCCACGATACACCAAAAACTGGAATACTAAATCCAGTCAATCGTCCTATTATTTGTTTAAATTTCGTTTTTGTCCTCCTTTTCTCCCAAATTCATAATGCTCATTACAAACATATTCTTTTCAATATACATGGGCAAGTGATTTTATAAAACATGAGACAGAAACCGTCAAGCTTCCGTCTCTTTAATACCCAGTGAGTTGTCAGATGCGAATCAATAAACGAAGCCGAGTGCGTGCAAAGCTGTCAACTTAAATTGCATTGTTAGCCAAAAACCAATTGATGATTTTTATTGTTTCAGGACATTGGTATGATACCATGATTCTGCTTCTTTTCTTTTTTTGTGTACATGTTCTTTTGCTTCTTCTAAATTTTTACAATCGTGTGCACCCTTGTAAAGATTACAAGAATGACAAGAAAGTACAAGATTATCATCTTCATTACTACCACCGGAATAAATAGGTTTAATATGATCAATACTAAAGTTTGCAATAAAAAATTTTTGGAAACTTTCTTTGCCATCCCAACCGCAATATTGACATGTAAAATTATCTCTTTCAAAGATATGTTGATATGGATATTTATCTTTTTTCATAGCTATGCCTTTATGATTATGATGAAATTTTTATTTAAGCAATTTCATTTTTTGAAATTGGAATTCCTCTTGAGTAATAAATCCTTTTTCAAGCAATATAGATAAACGTTCTAGTTCATTGATTAAATCCTTTTGTGTGGTTACATTAACATTAATGTGAAGATTTTTCTGATCCATTAAAATTTTATAATTCATGTTAATAGTATCAATCTGACTACCAAGTATGAACAAATCAATAAATTGACCTATACCAAGTAGCCCAAATGTTAAAAGCCAAATGAATCCAGTACCAATTTTACCAATATAAAACCTATGGATTCCACAAATTCCTAATAAACATAAAAGCCATAAAAGGTATGCAGTTCCTTTTATCTTCATGATTATACTCCTTTATATTTGTAAATGGCTAACGACCATGCAATTAAGTTGCAGCCCATAACTAAAAACTGTTATTTATTACTTCTGCCAAAGATTAAGCAAACCGTGCTTATCTTTCTTCGCAAGCACGGTTTGCAAGTAATTAATTTAGTATGAACACTTAGAACAAGTTTACCGAAACGGAACGACCAACATTAAAATTATAAAAAAGCCGAATGCGAAAACGCTGTCGGGTTGAAGCACTTGTTAGCTGGCATTTTACTCATCATAATCTATCTCAATAGTAATATTTCTTGGTATGATAAAATTATCTTTATTTCTGATTGTTCCACTACTTGCAATTAAATTAATTGATGTTCGTTATCCCAATGGTCCTTTATTTCATTAAAAGTTTTTTCATCAATTAATATGTTTCTCCCTCCATCAAGATTATTTAAGAAGGCGAAATATTCTAACCCTTTTTGATGAATAGAAAAAACTGTAGAAGTTTTTGCTTTTAATAAATTTTTTGGGCATTTAATTGTTGTTTCATTTTTCATTGTTTGTAATCCAAAAGTTCAGTAAATGTTGTATATATATTTTTGTCTCTATTTAATACTTCGGTTTTGATTAATCCAACATTTGGTGCATAGTATAATTTGTTTTCCATAAATACCTCTTTCTTTTTTGATTTTGAACTAGTGCCAGAAACAGTTTTTTGCAATACTAAACAATTCTT
The DNA here is from genome assembly GCA_963782475.1 of uncultured Bacteroidota bacterium. Lineage (GTDB taxonomy): Bacteria > Bacteroidota > Ignavibacteria > Ignavibacteriales > Ignavibacteriaceae > CAVQBP01. The sequence continues at coordinate 1,781,106 of CAWAJW010000012.1, read as the reverse complement.
GAATTCACCAGCAGGTACTGTTACGACTTTAAATTCAATCACCTTATAATCTTCAATTTCACCTTCATCTTTTTTATTTGTCCAGCTTTGTCCAACTTTTAGTTCGGAATCAAGAACTATCTCTGAGGAAAGTTTCCAATCAGTATTTAACAATCCGCCACGAGTTCCTAATAATAGAACTTTGCCATTTCTTTTTTCAAAAAGTTTCTCATTTGTAACTTGCAGGTCTTCCTAACTTTATTATTTGTTTGACAAGATAAGCATCGTAAGTATTGTCAAAAGCACTCACAATATATTTTTCTTCCCAATCTTTATCGGGTGCTTTATATTTCCATTCATAACCAATCTTAATAGGATAATAATCAATATTATTGGTTTGAGGTAAAATAGATAGTGAAGAAATAAAGACTAAAAGAAAGATAAATTTTTTCATTAGGTAACCTCCAATTTTTTATGACAGCTAACGAACCGCAATTAAGTTGCAGCCCATAACTAGAAACTATTTTTTATTACTTCTGCCAAAGATTAAGCAAACTGTGCTTAATTTTCCGTTTACGAAAAAGCACAGTTTGCAAGACTATTAATTAATTTGACTAATTTGAACAAGATAATTTATGCGGATCATCTACCTCAAAAATCTCTAAAAACCCGAATGCGTAAAATGCTGTCAACTTAAATTGCATTGTTAGGTGCATTTTTAAAATCTGTAAAGTAAGTTACCCTACTTGAAGTAAAACGACATTATCTTCTGAAGCCTCCAGAATATTTGCTTTTAAAACTTCTAAGGCTTCGATAATTGCACGACCTGCTTCTTGATCATCTTCTTCGTGTAATTCGTTACTAAATTTTTGCAACTCTTGTTCTGAATATTTTTTTTCATTCAAATTATCATAATACTTTTCTTTGTGCTGTTCAGTAAAAATAAATGAAGATACACCACGAAGTTGTGTTAAACTTTTTGAAATATTATCAAACTCCGAGTCCATCAAATCAATATTTTCTTTTTCACTTAAATAAAATAATAAATCGCATAGTAATAACCGGATAAATTATATTGCTTAAGCTTTTTACTATTGGAATCTAAAAAAACATAATATTTGTCAATTGGCTTACCAAGCCAATTCTTTTTAATCTTTGCAGATTCTAAAAGATCATTCAATTTCTTTTTGGGAATCAATCTAAATTCTGCAACTGCTGACATAAATTTCTCTCTTTTTTATTTTTGAATATTGCACCTAACTTATTATTATCCTACACTGTAGGATCTGCTTGTATGCCTATATATAGCCATTTTGTTCCTACATATAGCCATTTTTTTGAAAAATGCCTACATATAGCCATTATTTTATGCCTATATATAGACATTTTTTCTGAACTTACTGATTGTTGAAAATGGAATCATATAGCTTCCCCATCATTCCTTAAGAGTATTTAGCTTGATTTCAAAATAACTCAATTTCTTGTTATACGCAAGAGAATTTTTTGGACTAGAGACAGAAGATTTTATTCCTCTGTCTCTTTTGAATTAGTTCTGACTAAACAATTCCATCTGATTGTTGGTCTTATGATTAAGATTTGAATGTAATCTCGCTTGGAGAAGATTCATTCCATTATCATTTTCTCTGAGGAATGAACTATACTTACCTCGTATTTCTTCAACTTTCAAAGTTTTTCTCGGTTTCAAAGGTCTAGTTTCCAACCCAACTACACAGATGTTATAATCATAATACGGATCAAAATAATCCGAAGGTTCTTTTCGCATCCTTTGTTCTAAACATTCTTTCATTTCTTTCCTCCTTAAATTATACTATTCCCAGATCATCAGGTGAAATTTCCCATTTCAGCATGATCATATGTACTGTCTGAATAGCGGATTCTTTGGTCGCCGGAAATGCTTGTTTAATTATCCTTTTAACTTCTGCAATATCAGTTTCCAATTGTAACATCTTGTGGTTTGTTTCTGCAACAGCTTCAGTTGATATTTCTTACTTTTTTCAGAATTTGGTTCTTCACAACTTCCACGTCCTCAATCCACCAGAAAGTCTTTCCCTTTCTCCATAGCTTTTGTTGACGTGGATCTCTTTTATAGTATCTCCAATCTTTACACGATTGTATGTTTCTTCAGAACATTGCCAGGAACCGCCGTTTCCTATACAATTGAAATTGCCGAACTTATCTATTTTCCTTTTTTGATGATCTTGAAATTCAGCGGATCACCAGTCTTATTTTTATTAGCCATGTCTTTCCTTTCTTATACGGCTTGTTTATGTTCATCGTTATATGTTGTGTTCTCTTCAACTTTCACAGGTCTGAATGTATCAAGAACAATTCTTTCATTGCATTCGGTGTTCTTATGATGTAAGTGCATCGAGACAGGAAAGCATAATCCGAATGCCTTGCTTTCACTATCCATCGGATAAACTCTCATTGCTTTTCTCGGAGAAACGAACTCCACAACGATTTCATCAGTACCAAGAGCCTGCGATAATTCATAGAGTCTCTTTGCATTGATACCGATTTTAAATTCAGGGTCTTGATCTTCAACGACGTTGTACCATGCTGGATATTTCTCGTCAATCCTTCGGGGATAAGTTACTCCGTTGAGTAGTTTAACATAATCTTTGTCATCAATGTCCAGAACTATCTCGCCGAACTTACCGTTGATTTTTCTTGCTTCGATGAATACTTGGGTAAGCAGTAAATCATTTTCAGGCATCCTGTCTTCAGGGTCTCTGTCCACTCTGACAATAGCCATGTTATGACCATCAGTTGATACTGCGAAGTCTCTTTCAAAGCAGATGTGTTTCATCGAAGGTCGCCCATCATCTTTTGTTACGCACTTCTCAAGCTTGTACTTTTTATCTAAACGTATCACGTGATACCTCTTTTTTGTGTGTTAAAATTTGGAGAGCCTTTCGACTCTCCGGTGAATTATTCCCACTCGGCTATTCCAACGCCGAATGATACTTCAAAGGTGTAGACTCCAAGCCAGATTTGTAAGGTTGTTCCACCAACTGTGGTCAGCACGAATGATATTGAGAAGAGACTCAACAGCACTATTCTGAGTGACCTTGCGTTCTTGTTCTTGAAAGTCTTCCACTTAATTAGATACTTCAATGTTGTCTCCTTTCACCATGCGTAACCAGTCAGCAAACCGGATTACCACGAAAGATTCACCTCTGTCCTCTCTAACTACCTGGGCATCAATGTTCTCAGCAGGTCTGACTATTTCTCCCAGCTTCTTTCTTCTTTTTGCTTGTAATCTGTATTTGCGTGTTCCGTTGGCAATGAGAACATCAACGTTTTCAGCTTCTCCCAGACTCAATCCGTTTGAGGCATATGCTCTTGTAGCAATGAGACCGGAATCTTTCGCTTGATTAACTATTTCTCTTTCGAACACTGAGCCTTTTTTCTTTTGAGGATTACCCATTGATCAAAATCCTTTCCTGTGCAGTCTCGGCTATTCGTTTGACTTCAGTTTTCACAAACATTTCATCGAATCTGTGTGTGCTTATATCGAATCCGGTTTCAAGCAAATCATCCACCGCCATTTTAAGTGCTTCAAATTCCGATTCTTTATCAAGTGAATCTATTTCGATTGTTACGAATGTTCTCATTTATTCCTTTCCTTTCTGTTCAGTTTCATCCCCGAATGTTCCATCCATGATTTCTCATAATATTCTTCATCCGGTTCATCTTTAGTAGGCAATTCAGTGTTCTGTGCAAGAGTTCTGTAAACAACATCCGAAGCTGTCAGAAGACCGCCATCTAATCCTTTTTGCCAACTGTGTTTGTTTTCTTCTATGAACTGTTCGAGTTCATCATTGCTCATCTTGTCGACTCTATCTTTGAACTCTTGAGGTGCGTGCTGATAAATATCCAGAAAGCACACCGAAGTTGACCAGAGAACTCGCTCTGTCAACTCTTCTCTTTCGTACCCTTGTAAGGTTTTCATATTGCTTGCTCCAGTTGAAGTGAGTGAATGTTTCCGGTAACAACATAATTACCAGGCTCTTTGTTTACATCTTGACCGAAGTGATGATAATAACCTTGCGCCCAGACTTCATCCAGGCTCCAGGCTACTACTCGATCATCCCTGTTCAAGAAAATCCTTTTCTTCTCCGGATTTTTTATGTAATAGCCAAAGTCGCCGTCTTGAATTACCTCTGCCGGTGTTGGATTATTAGTGGCTTCTTCTATCTTTTCAGTAAGAACCAGTCTCAGCCTAATGACCGTTTCAATTATTCTGTGATCCATTGTTTTCATCTTTCGGTTTATTCTTCACGATCTTGATACTTGGTATCAGATGTGTTTTGATTGCCGAATGATCTTCCGGCAGGTCACTAAGGTTTGCTGTATGTTTTGCTTCAGCAATTTTCTTCATGAGATCACATGGCATCATTCCATTTTTCTCACCATGTTCAATTAGAATTTTTGAAAGTTGATTTGTTTCTTCAGCCGATAATTTTGGCAGAGTATAACTTCCTACATCTTCAGGCACTAAGTTCATGTTAACTTCACGGTGTTGTCTTGAAGTATGGTTTAACATACATCTTCGCACCATTCTGAAATTCGATGTAACCTCTCTGAACGGCTATTTCATTCAGCACTCTCTCCATAAACTCTTTCTGCTCATCGAGTTTCTTAACGTATGCTTTTGCATCGTCAATGTAATCTTTCACTTTCTGTATGTCCTGGTCAATGAGTCCGCCTCTGCTTACAATCGAGATGTAAGCATTGGTCTTTGCATAAATTTTCTCTTTCAGGTCATTCCATTTCTCAACCTGCTCATCGGTGAACTCTCCCTGTTGAAGAGAGAGTTCCCGCATGATTTCGTATTCTTCACTGCGAAGTTGTGGTAAGCTTTGCATATTTATTTTCCTTTGTTTGTGTATAATGATTTTTCCAACTCGTTAAACATTTCAGCATAGTACTCAGGACTGAGAGAATGAAGCCTTCTGTGTGCAATCAGTGCAATCACTGTGAACTTCATTTCCGATTCCGTTAGTGTCTGCTGGTTTAAGATTTTGTTCACGAGTTGGTCCGTCTTCTGGTTGATCATATCTGTGATTTTCATGGTCTATGTCTAAAATGATTGGTAAAGAATGTTCTTCTTCATGGTGCTCATAATTGATGTTCTGATCCAAGCAAGCCCCGGCAAGCATGCCATACAGTTCCATATCCACATCAGCATCGAATGTTTTCAGATTCCGCTTCCTGAACAAGTGTTCAGAAGGCTGGAGCAGGATTTCAGTTATATATGCCAATTCATCTGCTGAATTGAATGTGAGGGTTACATGTTGAAAACAATTCTTGTTGTAATGAATCTGAGCCATTGTTTCTCCATTAAATAATGCCTGCCGGATTAACTCACCCGACAGGCGAATGAGTTAATTAACTTGCCAGTGCGCATATCATCCTGCGGGGAAGCTGCGTGAACGTGAATGTTTCTTTTTTGAACATAAAGTCAATGTCGAATGGCGCATCATCTCTGGCTTTCATAATCTTAACACGTCTATGATTCTGTTTCTGCCTTCCTTCAATGCCGATAACAACATCAGCTTTCTGGTTGAATGCACCAGAACCGAGACCGTCCTCTAACTGTAAAGGCATTTCAACCTCTCTCGTTGAATCTGTTTCAGGGTCATAGAATTTTCTTTCAGTTGCACCTTTTCTTACATGATGAACGCACATTACAATGATGTCAAGGTCTTCAGCCATTCGTTTCATACCAAAGGCTATTGCTTTCTCTTTCTCCAGTCCATCCAGCCGTTCACCATCCTTGTAGATTTCGAGATCATCAATGGTATCAATGATTACGATTTTAGGTAGGAACTGCTGAACGAGTTTCTTGAGTTCACCGTAATTCGGAACTACTTTCAGGTAATGGATATGAGAGAACGCATTCGATAAAGTGTTTGTGTTTGCTTGGTAGTATCTGAGCACTTGATCCTTAGTCATGTCGTGTGAAATCTGAGTGAACCTTCTGAATAAGAGAAGATTGCTGAACTCGGTTGAAAGGTAAAGTATGGGTGCGTACTTCTTCAACCGCACAGCGAGATTTTGGAACAAGGCTGTTTTGTTTCTGCCAGTACCGCCGTAAAGATTCACATAAAAGCCAGGATAAATCCAGAAGTCTTCCTCAATGTCCCAGTAATCCTTGAGGTTGAATGCTCTGTTTGCAAAGTCTGTTCTTGCAAACTGAACGAATTCTTTTTCAAGGTCTTTTCCGGAGACAATCTTCGGTGCGTAATCCTTATTCTTGTAATGATGGCAGGTAGGCGCACAGAACTCTTTCATTATCTTGTCTTCACACCCGTACATATACCCTTTGTTGTAAGTATCCGTAACGTGTTTCTCAACTTCGTACGGGTCCATATCCGTTGCGTAAACCTTCATCACGTCAATTACTGCTTTCATAGGCACACCGGCTCTTCTCCATGCTGAAGTCATTCTCATGATTCTCGTATGACGGTGTCCGACTTCTTCACCTTTGTTGTACATTCTTTGTACGCAGGTGACAATCTGTGAGGGTGCATCGTTGGCTATTACATTTTTCTTTTCAATGTGCCGTTCAGTCTGAATGAGATCAGGAAATGTAACGGTAGGTATCATTTTCTTGACAATGAAATCCATTCTCGGTTTTGAAGCGAGCTCATGAATCTGTTTAACTGACAGCGTGTTTAATTCTTCGATTGATAGAGGTGTCTTATACAGTCCCGATTTGTTATTGACTGTATATCCAACTCTGATAAGTCCGGTTTGTGAATAGAAGCTTGTATCGGCTTCCGTGAAATAAGTATCAATTGTTTCCTTGACAGTTCTGTACAGTTCTTTTTTTGGTTTGAATCCGAAAATATCCGGTAACACAAAGTGATAACCAGTTCCGGAAAACCAGGGCTGAACATCATCCTCAAGTTTCCACTCTTCCATAAGTCTCTCAAGAAATAATCGTGCTCTCTGAAGCACAAACTCATCGGTATTCTTTTCTCTGTCGATATCGAGGACGATGGTATCAATAGCCATGTCTCCAATAAAGCCGGAAGGTGACTTCCGTGTTCTCATATGATCTTTAAGCTTCCCCTCATAACTGAAGAAGCTTCGGTATAACTCGACATTATTAGCTTGACACTGCCTCATCTTGTTCCATAGTTCTGTTGACGGTATGCAAGTCCCTTGATGGGCTGCCATACCAGTTGCGATCTCTATGTATTTTTGCATTTGTGTCCTTCCTTGTTCATTAAATATTCCCCTGCTTGGTATCAAAACTCATTCGTGTTCTCCTGTTTAAAGTACGGGGAGAGTGTTTCATCTCCCCTGCCGTAACAATTAGATTGGTGATTCTTCGTTTACTGTTTCAGGAACGAAGCTTGCTTCACCTTCGGTAGATTCATCAATAGCACCGGTTTGTGTATCCGGAGCATAGTTCTTCGGATATCCGCCTTCGAGGTCTTTCAAGAAAGTTTTAATCAACTTGTTTTTGTCGAAGAGGATTTTATTGTAAGAAGAGTATTTCGTTTTGGTAGGATCGTCTTCCTTAACGCCGGAGATGTAAGAGATTTTGAACATTTTCTTACCTTTGAGGTAGTCTAAGAATCTCTGTTGAATCTTGCATGATTCCATGAGCGACCAGAACTCTTCAATCTCTGGCTCCTTGAGAGTTTTCAAATAGCCGGAAGATTTAACGAGCAAATCAATTTTGAATGCCCCGCCCCAGTCTTCAACTCCGCCTTTATCATTGTATTTGAAGTTACCGCCGAGAGTTTGCTTTGTGGTAAAATCTTTACCTGTAATTGAGAACTCAAATTCGATTGCGAGATCGTTTTTGTTTCCCCAGGTATTTTCCTGAAGTGATAAATCGGTCGCTGAAATGACTGTTACTTCGTCAATGTATGCGCCTTTTGCAAAGCTGTTTTGTGAACCTTCACCTTTATTACGTGGTAATGACATAATACTGTCCTTTCTGTTTTAATTGTCAATGTTGAATGATCGTTTGAATGGACGATCACGGATTGTGATTACTCACCTTCGTAGTATGCTTTAACTTTCTGCAACACGAGGCTGAGATCATTTGGTATCTCCAGGTCAAACATTCCAGCCGGTGATTTGGCTGTCGTTGTTCCATCGGAGTTGGTTAAGAAATAATGTTCGATCTTCTTCTCATTCTTTCTTGCCTGTGCATGAAGAACGATTGTGAAGAGTCCTTCGATTGTTATCTTCTCATCAAGCATCTTACCGACTGTCTTAATCTTAGTCTTAAAGTTTCCGTTGCTTCCGACATCTTCACTGTGTGAAAGAAAGAAGACTGTGAGATCGTTTCTTAATGCTTGCGCTGTTGTGATAACATTAAAGTAGTGCTGTGCGATTTCAACAAACTTATCAAAGCCTTTTTCTTTTGCTCTTTTCATGAACTCGAATGACATGATGTATTGTGAATCGTCAATAACTACCTGTTTGATGTGCGTAAGCTTCTCATCAATTCCCTTCAGAATCTTTATCATAACATCGTGATTTGTGGTTGCTAACATATTCCCTTTTTGGGTTTTAGCATCGTATGCTGTAAAGAGTTTCCTTGATCCCTTAAATGGCAATTCTTTGCCGATTGTGTTAATGAGAAATGTGGACTGTGCGTCAAGTTTAGCTATTGCCGTAGACTTTCCGCATCCGCTTTCTCCAATTACAAGTATTGATTGTGACATATTTCCCTTCTGTTTTGCGGTTTCAAATTTACTTAATGTTTTACATGAACTCAAGGGGTTTAACTTCTTTATTCAAAGAAATTTACTCCCAACTAAGTTTCGTTTCAACGAAGACGTTTACGTTGTCAAAATCACCTCTTTCAATAGGTTCTGTTGACTGTTCCCTTAACTGAACAACATGATAGTTCCCTTCCCCGATTTCCGAGAACAGCTTCAGCCATGCTGAAACATCTTCTTTGTCCTCTCTCCATTTCATCGAATAATAATGAACAAGCTGACTGTCTCGTAGCTCGAAATATTCTCCGGAAGACGGATTGTCTTGCAAGTCTTTCATTAGCTCGTCCGGAATCTTTACGTCCAGCGGGAGCACGATGATTATCTCTGAGACTGTCATAACTGAACCTCTTTCTCTTTTGCTAAATCTTCAATGAGTCTTGAGAGAGCTTCATTAACTGCCAGGTCGAAAACGTTCATAACTTCATTCTTTCCCCAGCCGGTCTTTTCGCTGATTAGTTTCTCAAACTCTTCTCTGATATATTTTGTTAGTTTTCTGCTCATTGTTTCCTCTTAGATTAAATCCCGTCCCAAAACTTTATCTATTAATCGTCTGAGATATTCTGACAAACTAAGCCCTTTTTCTTTGCTTTGAGTTTCTAACAATTCAGCAACTTGATCGGGGACGAATAATGTTATCTTTTTCACTTCTTTTCCTTTCTTAAAAGCGGGGTACGCTGATTAACTCGTTTGTACCATTCCCTGAGTAGCGCACCCCTTGTTGTTGATGGGTTAATTCAAAAACATTCTGCTTAACTGTACTGTTTGTGTTGCTCTATCGAGTAATCCTCTTCCAGCCTGAAAAGCATTGGTGAAGCTTTGAGTGATTGCTTCATACAAATGCATTTTTGAAACAGGGCTTCCAGGTTCAACATAGTAGTCAGAACCTTTTTTATCGAGTCTCGAAACACCTTGAATGATAGGATGAACACCGATTCTGTTGAACGGTGCTTTTCTCAAGATTCTTCCGATCTCTTCATTAAGCTGCGGTTCAGTTAATTCTGTGTTTGTAAGATCGTTATAGATTTCAGTGAACTCTGCAACTTCAGCTTCTTTCTTCTCTTTGTACTCACCGGCTTTTCTGTACACTTCTGTATAGTTACCAAGTACGTCTTGATTGAATACGTGCTCAGCATTGAAGATTGTGAGGTTAGTGCAAGCTGAAGCATTCTGACCGGTGTAAACTTTTATCTGTGGTTTCTGTAAATCGAGTGCGTAAACCATTCCGATAACTCCACTATGAAGCGGTGCATCACTGCCGACTTTTGCTTCAACGGCTATTCTCGGAAATGCAACGTTTCTGTGTCCGTCTTCGTTTTCATTGACAACATCACCTTGTGTTTTAACTGTAACGTTTTCCATGTTGCCGTCATATTTGATTGCGTCTAAGAATGGTTCGATGTATGTACGTGGTGATTGAAATGTAGCTCCAGCACCGTCTTTTACGAAAATTTTGCTGTCGAGTACTTCTGTTAGATTCATTTGCTTTCCTTCTGTTTATAGTTGTTGTTTGAACGTAATATTCCTGTGACTCATGAGGTAAATGTTCATCATTTCGGAATGAAAGTAATTATCCCGTGAGATGTTTTTGTTTCGTTGTTATTGTTTGGAAATAGTTTCAGCGTTGAACGGCTGAATGTTTAAGCTAAGTGACCACACACCGTAAAATCTTTTTGTGTGTTTGAGTGAAGACCGGTGAATCAGAGCTTGATGAGTTTTGAGTAAGCTTTAATTCTCCATTGCCTATTTTTTCGTTGAACTATGAAAAAAAGATGTGTCAAACATACAGGATTGATGTGAGGTATGTCAAGAGGTATGTAGGGGGAAAAATTTTTCTCTTGTCAAAAGCCGTGTCAGTTTTGTATGGACTGCACACGGCTTTCATTGTAGCAGGAGAACTACATCAGAATTTTATGAGCATTCTTTCGGTTTGTCGTAAGAATATTTCCCATCTCTGTTTCCACTTCTACTTCATTGTTTCTGATGTCGTTTTTTATGATCCTCCCTTTTACAACGATACGAATACCGTTGTCAAGAACTTTGACTTTCTGTATTGAGCGTCCTTTTAATTTCATGCTGTTCTCCGTTTGTTAAATGAGTCTTTTGTCAACGAAGCTGGTATACTATCACCGGCAATAACCAGATGATCGAACACTGGAATGTCGATGAGTTTCCCAGCTTCGACTAATTTTTTAGTGATTGAAATGTCTTCACTGCTTGGGTCAGGATTCCCGCTTGGATGATTGTGCAGTAAGATTATTGATGCGCATGATTGTACAATAGCACCTCTAAAGACTTCTCGTGGGTGAACCACTGAACTATTCAGATTCCCCTGAGAAATAATATCGTAACCCATCACTATGTTATTGGAAGAAAGATATACTGCCATGAAATGCTCAACTGTGAGACCTTTGAACATCTCGTGAAATACATTGAACACATCAGCCGGAGAGGTAATTCTCCGACTTCTGTATTTATCCTGATAATCATAGAATTGCCATTTGGTCGTTTGAAGTTTCCATGTTGTGATTCCCTGTGCATTCATGATCTGAGGTCTTTTATGATTTCCTGAATGAACTCTGCAAGTGCAACTCTGTTCGTGAACGTACCTTCGCTTACGATTCCGTTAATAGCGTATCTGACGTGCCATTGGTGGTCGAGATCGAACCATTGTGAAATAACTTGAAACATTTTGTTCTCCTTTTTTTTGAAATGATTGTTGATTGCGTGTTAAACTTTTTTTATGTTTGCGGTCTGAAAATGAAAGGTGCATCATTCGCACCCTTTTATTGACAATATGAAGCGAGGCAGATAGTCGTGCCACACCAAGCACCCGCTTTTCTTATTGAAATCGACAGGCAGGTAAGCTATAACCGACAACCTTATTAACCGGATAATGCGAACAACGTAAGCATAAGTCGTGAAATGCAATCGCAAGTGGTTAGTAAAAAGTTACGAGTTCAATAAGCGTGTATCAGGCATACGAGAGGTCGAGTAACCAGTGACCACTGACCAGAGTTGTTAGTCTGTAATGACGGTAAGACGATGGAAACAATGATACCATTGAGCCTTAGCAACTCACCCTGTTTTTTCCTTGCTATAACAACAGAAGGATTCAATAAGAGGATACCTCTAAGGGCTAAGTGTGTTCAGAGGTATTGATGCTTATTCTAATTTGTAATGATCAGCCTTCCTGAGAATCTGTATTCTCTTCACGGTATCATCACTCTGGTATTCAGCACAAAAATCTAAGGCACTTTCGATTGTTGATTTAACAGCCACGATCCTTTCGGGGTCAGGTTTAGGTAAATCTCTTCCATGTTCTGGATTTGCTAAGTCGATTACAATGAGGTATTTCATAGCATCCTTTCTTTGTTTACTTCTCGGCGAAAACTGGTGATTTCTGATGTATGTTCAAAACGTGATCAGCACAATCATCCCAGTACTTATCCATGCTGCCGTCAGTCTCATGCCAAACAGAAATTTGTTCTTTGCACTCTTCACAGTATGCAGTGCGGTAATGTCCTTGTTCGTCTTGCTGTCCGAAGTGAGCAATGACCGGAAATTTGTGTTCTATCATGTTGTAGTTCTCCTTGTAGTTTATAGTAGAAGGTCTCACCTGTCGAGTCCTTCTTTCTTTGATGTGCGTGGTAGTGACACTAAGTGCAGTGTTGCGTTTTCTTTCTTGCAGTGTGCGGAGTCAACAAAAAAGAAATCGGAGAGACAAGCTGTGTGCTCATCTCTCGTCATTCTTACGCAAGCTCAGTTTCAGGAAGCTGGTAGTTCTTGTCACCAACGAATGTACGGTAGTTCCCGTTCTTGGTGACTTTGGCTTTTGCTACTACCAATGCTAATCCTTTTGGAGCAAGGAGAGCTTCAACTTTACTGAGGTATGTAGCATCTTCGATTTCATCTTTGCTCAAGAATACTGAATCGTATTTCTCTGCATCTGATACTTTCTTGATGTTCTCATTGCCAGTAATGTTTCCTCTTCTGTCTGTAATTGCACGTTGAATATTCATGTCGAACTCCTTGAATGTGTGAAAAAGAAAGCCGTTAGGCTGAAGGGGGACAGCGTCCAGAGCACTCACCTCAAGGACTCAACTTAAACCGAATTTTCAACCAAATTCAACCCCATGCACCCTCAAGCTGTCGGGGGCGGCAGCCTGGTATAAGACCCCAGCACATTCTACAAAAATTTTTGAAGTTTTGCCAATCCATTCAGTCCATTCACAACAAATTCTAACCATTGACAACAGAAAGAAGGTCTCATCTGGTGAATCCTTCGTGTGACCTTAAAAGGGTTCAAAAAGAAGATTTCAACTACTTACCAGAAAATAAATTAGGCATTAAGTGACGATTTCACAAGTATTTAGAATTTTTCTTTTAGAAATTACTTGATTTCACTCGCACTAATCGTTTTATTTGCAGTATGTTAATTGAACAATTTGGAAAGTGTGAGTATGATGAATAAAACAAGTCCATTTATTACAGATGCTGAATTTCGCAGGCAAATGGAACGGGTTGCAATGGAAAACGAAAGGAATAAACGAGACGTTATGGAGAGTCATTACAGACAGAGACGAGACTTTTATGCTTACGGATATGGTGATTTAGTGCGTACCGAAAGGATGGACGCTTTTGCCCGTGTTGACCCAGGCAGTCCGTACAGAATGGACGACATGACTATGCAAGAACAGGTGAAACGAAGAGAAAAACTTCAGGACAGCACTCAGGTTCAGTTAGACTCTCACTTTTTCACAGTGGATATTCCACAACTCAATCAGAATAACTAAGAAAGGATTCACTTAATGAGTAACGCAGTTAAATCATTGTTCGCAAGCCTCTACAATGCTACTGAAGAGACCGTAAAGTCTCTCAAACAGCCTCTTGTGGAGAAGAAAATCAAACGGAAACTTCAATCAGCATTTGACGATGCAGAAGATAAAAAAATCACCGCACAGGAAAGACTTGAATCGGCTCGCAAAGAGTTTGAAAACTATGACATCAACGAAATTCTGAGGCAGAAAGAAGTTGTGTCAGTATGTGAAAAATTACAAACCGGTATTAAAGCTGAGTATGCAGAATACTTTGGCGAGGATATGCCGTAATGAACTTTAGCGGGATGGATGTAATGGCAACACGTTCCGCAATATGCGGAATAATTGGGAGTTCAACTCCCTCTCCCGCCACTTTACCCCCACAAGGTTCTGTCATGTTTTTTCCCTGGAGTTTTTATTCTTTTTCTTCAGGTTTTTATGGCAGGACCTTCCTTTTTAAGAAGCTCATGCTTCGGGAACTTAGCTCAACTGGATAGAGCACTCCCCTGTCACGGGAGAGGTTACGGGTTCAAATCCCGTAGTCCCCGCAATTTCATACACAGAACACAAAGGACAGACGATGATCAAAGAAAGACTTGAAGAAGAAAAACAGATACTTGAGAAGGAACTGGACGGAACGATCCAGAGACTCAAGGCTTATTCAATCTCTAACAAAGAAAAAGAGGAACTACTTAAAAGAAACGCCGAGATCAGATACCAGAGAGGTTATGTCAGGTATCTAATCAGTCTGTGTGCTTATGAACCTAAATTCTCAGTAAAGGCAGAGGCATGAAGACAGTGAAACACATTTTGAGTTACAGCTGCGACAAACATTGCAGTTATTGTATTAACAGATTCAACGAACACACAGAAACACAGAACAAGCATTTAGGACCAATCAGCACGGCATACTGGAAAGCACTCAGACAAGGTTACAAACATATTCAGCTTACCGGCGGTGAACCGGTTCTGCATAGACAATTTTCATACTGTCTGGCACTTGCACACGAAATGTTTAATGAGACCACGATTCTTACTGCTCACCCATCGGCACTCTATGATAAAAGGATTGAGGATTATGCTACTGACGTGCTCTTCTCCTTTCACAAAGAGTACCTTAACGAGTGGCATGAGACTAACGTTCGGATTAAAGTTCCGGTCTACGCTTCTATGGTTATGGAAACCTGGACAGAGTTGAAGCAAAAGCTTGGTGTTTATGATGAAGAATTGATGAGCTATCTGGCGCAGAAAGGTTTTCAGGGACTTACCTTGAGGGAGATGTACCCTAATGGAGAGGTTATTACTCCGGATATGTTCCGGCAACTCAAACTGAAATCAAACCTCTCCGTTAGGTTATACAGGAAAGAGCATTGCGTCAGAGAAGATGGACTTATCATTCTACCGGATTTGACATTCAGTAACCAGAAGGAATTTACGAATGAATGAGATAAGGAGATTTGATGCGAACATTTGACACAGGTGCAACAAGGGACGATGATTTACACAAACTGGATTACGAAGGATTTTTGTCTCCGAGAGTGTTGGAACGTTATGCGGAATATATGCACAAGCACAGAAGACAACCTGACGGGCGATTAAGAGATGCCGATAACTGGCAAAAAGGAATTGATCAGCCATCATACATGAAGTCATTGTTCAGGCATTTCATGGACGTATGGAAAGAACATAGAGGAATTAAAACAGCAGCGGGGTTGCAAGAAGCTTTGTGTGCAGTGATTTTCAATGCTTCAGGCTATTTGCACGAAATCCTCCGCAACCAATAACTAATACGAAAGAGAAACATGACAAACTATAATAAACATTTGGACCGGATTAGGAAACAGAAAGCTTCAGCACTCGGATTATTCCAAAGAGTGCATGATGAATTATCTTCGGCTATTGATGCTTTGAGAGATCACATGCACAATGTCAACAGTGATATTGCTGACCTTGAAACAACCAGAGACCAGATTAACGATGAACTTATGAACACGGTGAATCACAAAATCGCCATCGAAAAACTTTTACCGAAGAGGTAATGATGAATGGACGAAGAACTAAATATTTGAGAATGGCGATTACTCTTTCAGCACTGAAGATAATGACTCCGGAGATGAGAGAGGAAAAGATTAAAACGGGAATAGCTATTCCGCCCAGGCTATTCCGTGCAGTGAAACGGGCTTATAACAGGAAGCTGATTGGGCTGGATTTGAAACCGATACATGATAACAATAACAAGGAAACGATTAAAAGGCAAAGAAGAAGTTGAACATACAATTTACACGCTGGAAGATGTTGAGAATGGAGTATTCAAAGAACCGTTTGTCTACTGGAAAGACCTCACTGTTGACAGTGAGTTTAAGTGGGCACTCGGAGATGATGGATATATCGGAGAAGTTCTTAAAGTTAGTGAGTACAGAATCAACAGAAGCTCGAAGAGAAAGAACCTCTTTGTCCGGCTCAGTTACGGAAACAGTTTTATCAAGAAGAGCACGAAGATGTTATTTGAAGAACGACAGTCTAACAACTCATGGAGCTATGTGAAGCCGGAGCATTGGACAGAGAAGCTTGCTAAGAGAGACCGCATGAAAATGATAGCCAGGGCAGTAGCTCTGATGTATATGAACGGGAACATTGATTACGCTAAGATTGGAAGAATGTACAGACCGGATCATAGGATACCGGAAGCCACGGGAAGAAGGCTACTCAAGATTGAGAAAGTGAAAGGAATGGTAATGAGTGAGATTGAACAGATATTGGAAGAGAAGGGATTGAGCAAGGCATTTGTAGCAGAGTCAGCCAAAAAAATGATTGACCTGGCTATTTCAGGCGGAGACCTTAAAAGCGGTGGAAAGCTGATTGAGATTGTAGGCAAGTGGCTTGCAATGGATGCAGTGAAGGTCAAGGAGACTCATCAGGAAGAAAATTCATTACTGCTTGCAAGAATCAGCGATACGATTGCAGAGGCAAAGCAGATCAAAACACACACAATGGAAGGAAGGATATTAAGTGAACGAACAGAAAACTTTGGAAGAGAAATTGCAGGGAATAATTACGGAGTTAGTGGATCAGATGGACCTGGAAAACAACAACTACGTTTGGATCAGGGAAACAGCACAAACAATAAACAATTTATCTCAGGCATTGGCAAATCTGAAACTGATGAACAGGCAGGGCAATAGAAAATGAACGTACTAATTGAGACAGACTTTTCAATTTCAGACACAGTAAGACACAGAACGAATGGCGAAGCGATATACATAGTAATTGGATTCGTTGTACATCATGCAGACCTGAATGGAATAGCAAGCGGATACACAGTTGTCTGTTCTGATTTCATGGGCAACTCGAAATACTTTTACCCTTTTGAACTCACAAAACTGGAAATGTAAATGAAGATCGCAGAAAACTCTTACTCTAAAGACTGGGTTATTTCTTTTCAGACTGACGACTGGAGAAACACTTGTGCGAAAAGAGGAATCGAAATCATTAAGGAATATGCTAAAGACAAGTACTGGTATTCAGGGATTACGAAGAAATGGACGATTACAGGATGTCCAGAGGCGAGAGAGAAACTGCAAGCACTGTATAATGAATATGATCTCAGGAAACGAGTGAGTTACAATGAGCAAGAACCCTTCGGTTTTATGTTACAATTTGAAGACTAAGCCATTGGCTTATTGATAAAAAGGAAGATGAGAAGACCGAGGAGACCTCGGATATGATAACGGAGAATTAAGGATGGCGACATATACTTATGTATGCAAGAACAAGAAATGCGGAAACATATTTGACGCAGTACATGGGATGAACGAAGCTCCGATAAAAATCTGCCCGAAATGCGGTGGAAAGCTTTACCGGAAAATCTATCCCGCAAAATTCATGATGGACGTAAAAGTCAAGACACAACGATTTAAATAACAGAAAGGACAGGAGACAATGTTAACACGGAAAGTGGAAAGTGAAATACTGAAGTGGGCAAACTACTTCGTTAAAGTAATAGAGAGTATGAATTTCAACATCCAACGGCACGATGCTACTATTGAAGCTGTATCAGGTCAGGTTCTTGAATTACAACACACTAAGAAAACATTAACAAAGCTGAGAGAGGAACTCGATGCACTGTACAATCACCTGGGAGTTGAATTCAAACCTCGGAACTTGAAATTCGATGTAGAAATGGTTCCGGAACACTTCGACAAAGTGAAGAAGGGAAAGAATCAATGATAACATGGCTGATAATTGTTGTCCTGATCGGATTACTAATCTGGACAGCAACAGAGGACGATTTCTTTAGTTTACCTTAGTGAACCACAAGGCAGAGGGCTTAAGGAATTTCTCTCTGCCTCTTTTTATGATGATGATAGGAAAGGTTATGGGAAAGTTATGATACGATTTGTCAACAGCAGGAACGATACTTGAACAGTTAAAGGATCAGCTTCTTTTACTTGGTCGGCTGGTAATGCCCAAAACATTCTGGGCTTCATCACCGGCTCTTCATTACGAGATTGAAGAAATACTTCTCAATCCCGCAATCAGAAAAGCAAACCTTATACTTCCGAGAGGAACGGCAAAAACCACACTTGCCGGTGAAGTAAAACCATTACACCACATCTTCGTTGAAGATAACGGCACACCGAAGTTTATTGTTATTGTCTCGAAGACCCAGTCTCACTCGAAAGACAGGCTCAGGAAGATCAAAGATGTTCTTGAGTATTCTCAAGAGTTCAGGCTCATGTTCGGCTACTGGGGAGAACAGTCGGCGAGAGTCTGGAGAGATGATCAGATAATACTCAAGAACGGTACAGTAATTCTCACAAGAGGTTTAGGACAGCCGATCAGAGGTCTGAACATTAACGGCATGAGACCTACCTTGATTATCCTTGATGATCCCGAAGACGAAAACAACACCAAAACTTCGGAAGCAATGAATGCTAATCTTCTTTGGCTATTACAAGGTGCTCTTCCCGCACTCGATGAAAAAGGACGGAAAAGCAAGATCATAGTTATCGGCACACCTCTAAATCAGAAGTGCATGGTTGAGACTCTGGCTGAAATGGACGATTGGTATACAGTCAGACGAAGCTATTTGAACCTTGACTCAGAGGGAAACTATTACTCACTCTGGGAAGAGAAGAAATCTGTTGAAGAGTTGCTGAACGAGAAAGCTGATCTTGAGAAGGTCGGCAGGCTCTCTGTCTTCTACAAAGAACGCCAATGTCAGGTGATGGGAGATGAAGACCAGCTATTCAAAGAAGAGTACATGAGATACTACAAAGGTACTCTTATGAATATCGGAGATACACCTGTCCTTCATGTTATCTATACGAAAGACAATAAGAAAAACTTTCTCGATATCAAAGAGCGGTTCATACCGGTTAACGTATTCATGGGAATTGATCCGGCTTCTTCTACAAAACAGACGGCAGACTACTCGGTGATCTTCCCTATCGCAATCGATCCGGACCGGAATATCTACACACTTCCCTACTTCAGAAAGAGAGTAACTCCGTTTACGCTTGGTGCAACGATCATGAATTATTACAAACGGTTTTTACCGAAGCTGACCAGGGTTGAATCAACCGGATACCAGGAAATGCTTCGTGAGTATTTGCTGAAAGCTTCAGAGGAAGCGGGAATAACAATTCCAGGGCTTCAGATCAAGGAACTGCCAAAGTCTTCAAAATCAACACGGCTTGAATCCTTAGAACCGCTATTTGCAGAGGGCAAGGTTTATATGCTGGAGAACCAGACGGCATTCCACGATGAACTGACAATGTACCCCAGATCGAAAAATGACGACACGCTGGATGCCTTCTTTTATGCACAGAAGAAGATTTACATTCCTTTCCACTCAGCTGATCCGCTAAAAGAGGAAGACGAAGATGATTTTTATTGGAGTGACACTAACTGGAAATTGGCTTAGTGTTGCCACATTTTGGGTTTTGATGATTGTCTTAACTCGTTTTAATCACTATGTTTGCATGGGGAGACTTAATGTTTTAGTTTAAATAGTGATATTCGATGTATTTACACACAAACGACTAGATGAAAGGCAGACTGAACAAAAGGCTGGCTACACTGTACCTGAGAGCGTAAAGCTTTCAGAACAGCTTTTCGACTTCTATAAATCCTCACGTGAACCCTATGCCAAGAAAGCAAAAGACTGGGACGATTTCAGACGTGGCTATCAACTGACAAAAGAAGAGGTTGCTGAACTCAAGAAACGAAGACAACCCCCTCTTGTTTTGAACGTAATTGAACCTGCCGTTGAACAGGCTAAAGCCATGCTCACCACAAACAAACCGAGATTCTCTTCAACCGGAAGAGATGATTCCGATACCAGGACAGGCAAAATGTTCTCTGACTTGCTCAGTTATATCTGGGAAATTTCAGACGGCAACATGAGGCTGAAACAGGCTATTGATGAATATTATGTTCGTGGCATGGGAGTAATGATGGCTTACCATGATCCTTTTGCTGATTACGGAAAAGGCGAAGTCTTTATTACCTCGGTTGATTCATTCGATGTTTACATTGATCCGAATACAACTGATCCTTACGCCAGAGATGCGGGACATATTATCATTTCCAAGATAATGACCGCAGAGCAGATTCAGATTGCTTACCCGCAATACAGGAATATGCTTACTCTTTTCAGACCTATTGAGGGAGATGATCATCCGGTTTCTTCACATCAGAGTTCATACGGAGCAAACGATAAGTTTTATGACGGCATTCATTACAAGTACAGAATGATTGACCGCTACACAAAAGTAAAAGACGCAGATTACAGGATCACCGGCAACGGAGACGAAAGAGTTTTAACCGAGGAACAATATCTTCAGTTCCTTGAGAGACCGGCGGTGATTGTTAGCAGAGCAGGGTTTCACCCAGAGTTTATAACATCAGACGATCTGGTTCAGCAGTATCTCCAGATTGCACAGAAGTTCGGGAAGACGTATCACCTTGTTATGGACCCGGCTTCAGGACAACCGATGATGAACGCAGGTGCAGAATCCCCTCAGATGATTCCAAACTCCACTACACACCTCGAAATAGTAACGATGAACGATATGATTGAATACGGTGTGCTTCAGGCAGAACAGATAATTGTGAACAAGATTTTGCGAGTGATGTCTTGTGGTGGAGTTCTTTTATACGAGGGTGTCATGGATATTGACAATTACCCGATTGTCACTTTGATGAATCACCATGACAGAACCCCTTACCCGCTCAGTGATGTTGCAATGGTTAAAGACCTTCAAGAGCAAATCAATAAGATCGAGTCATTGCTGGTTGCTCATGCTTCTAACTCAACGAACACAAAGATTTTCTTCCCTTCAGGATCAGTCAATAAGAAGGACGTTAAAGAACGCTGGACGAAAGCCGGTACAGAGTTCTTTGAATACAATCCTGAGATCGGGAAACCGGAACAGTTTTATCCCCCTGCACTTCCGACCGAGTTATATCAGAACAAGGCTCAGAAGATTCAGGAAGTGGAAAGAGTTTTAGGCATCTATGCCTTACAACAGGGAGACGGTGGAAGCGCACCTCAGACTTACAAAGGCACTGTTGCGCTTGACGAATATGGTCAGAGAAGGATCAAATCCAAGAAGGACGATATTGAAGGCGCACTCAATGCACTGGCAAAAGTTGTTATTCAGCTTATCCAGCAGACTTATACCGAAGAGAAAACTATCCGGCTTATTCAGCCGAATAATGCTCCCAGGGAATTGATAATCAACCAGCCCATTTATGATGATTTCGGAAACGTGACGAGTAAAGTCAATGACGTGACGGTAGGTAAATATGATGTAATTGTTGTTTCAGGTTCAATGTTACCGTCAAACAGATGGGCACAGTTTGATTACTACTACCAGCTCTTCCAGGCAGGCGCAATCGACCAGGTTGAACTTCTGAAGAAAACTGAGATCGTGGACGTTGAAGGTGTTCTGAACAGGCACTCTCAAATGGTCCAGATGCAGCAGACAATTCAGTCGCTTCAGGATGAAATTAAATCTCTCAGAGGCGACCTTCAGACAGCGACCAGGGAATCGGTTCACGATAAGAAAAGACTGGAAGTTGAGAAATTCAAAACAAAGCTTAACGATGCGTCAGGTGACGCAAAGAAAGCCTCGCAAATCTATACGACTCTCAAGAAGAACGAATACGATATGCAGGCAGAACGGCTGGGCATGGATCGAAAGATCGCAAACTCCAGCATTAAACAGCGAGAAAGGCAGTAAGATTTTTTATGGCAGATTTATTCAGCACAACGAGTGATGCTGACGATAGTCAAGACTCCTTACAGGATAACCTTGATGAGTCAATCAATAGTGATGGTGTTGATGATACCGAACCGGGTGATCAAGACAACAATGCAAATGATGAAAATAATGACGAGCAAGATGATAACAACGAACAGAACGACACCCAGGCAAATCCCGCAGAGCGGGAAGGAAAACCAAATAAGCAGAGGAAAGACAGGTATGAATACTGGCAGAGCCAGGCAACTCAGTTTCAGACTCAACTGAAGCAATACGAGACCTTCGCACCGATTGTCAGATACCTTCAAGACAATCCTCAAGTAATAACGGCTTTAGAGTCTCACTTAGTAGGAAATGCTCAAGGACATGGAGTTGCTGAACCTAAAGAAGTTCAAACTCCAAAAGAAGAAGAGCTAACTGAACCAACGAGACCGGGCAAGCCAAAGGACTACGATCCTTATGACAGTGATCCTAATTCAGAATCATTCAAATATCGTGAAGCGTTAGATCAGTACTACATCGACAAAGATACCTACCGTGATAAGCTATTGAACAAAACAATAACACCTTATCAGAAGGCAATCGAAGATCAACAGGCTCAACAGAAAGTTTCACAACAAGAGCAGGCAACAGTACAGTTTCTAATGCAATCGAGGGGCTGGGACACAAAGAAAGCTACCGAGTTCCTTCAGTATGCGAAAGAACCCAAGAATATGCGGGACCTTCCGGAGTTCTACGAATGGAAGCTTGCAAAAGGCAACGGGAAAGATGCAAAGGTACAGCCGAAAGCTAAACAGAACCAGGCTCCCTCACCTATTGGTGCTCAACCAGGGCATAAAGGCGCACCCAGTGATGCAAGCAAGAATTTTCAACAGCAGTTGGGTGCCACTTATAAAGACGTATTCAGAACTTCGAGAAAGTAAGTTAAGTGCTCAGACGGGATGAATAAGTCAGTGACAAATATGATAAGGAGAAAGACGAACGATGTCAGCAAAAAGTTTATTTGCGGATAATGGGATTGGAACTCTCTTCCTTGAAAGAAGGCAGTTCTATCTCGAACCCCAGAGAGTAGCCGAGTTATATACCGATATAGCTCCGTTCACGACTCTTGTTGGGCAATTAAATGTGAAGTACGTGGACGATCCTTTGTTCAAAATGTTTGAACACAGACCCACGTTCTTAAAACAGGAATGTGCTGTTAACGGGGCAACTCCTGGAACTATACCTAATAACGATGTCGGTTTAACCGGTGTTGCAGTAGACGGTATTGTTAACCTTTCAGGAACTCCAGACGCTTCCTGGGAAGGCTTGGAATTGGAAGTTTGGGACGAAACAAGAGCAACCAAAAAAGGTGTTGTTTTTATTTCTGAAGTAGTTGGCGGAGCATTGACCTTAAAGCTCTTATGGGCAAAAGGCGGAGCTACCATTGTACTTGACGATAACGATGCTTTAATCGTGATTGGTAATGTAAGGGGTGAAGGTTCATTTGCCGGTGAAGCATGGGCAGACGAATTGCAGATCGTACACAACTCGACTCAGTTCTTCTCTGTACCTGTTGAAGTAACCGGAAAACTGTACAAGGCAGCCCTCAGAGCTTACTCTAACGAGTTAGCCAGATTGAGAGACGAGAAAGCCAAACAGTTCAAAATGCAGAGAGAGAAATCTTTCATTTTAGGTGCTTCTGTAGTTGGAACTGGAATGGACGGGATTGCACTGTCTGACGGTCACAGAACCAATAAAGACGGGCAAAAGAACAGAACCACAATGGGTCTTGTTCCTATCCTGGAAAAGCACGGAAGTGCTTCTACTTCTGATGATATGCAGAACTTGTTCTCTATCTCAGAGGCTTCTTACAAGTACTCTGACTTCGTGGATATGTCCGAAAAACTATTTCAGTTTGACGGAGACAGAGGCGAGAAATTCGCTTTCTGTGCACCTGGAGCTATAAGCTACTGGTCGAAAATGGATGGGACTAACTACCTCGCTGGTAAATCCGGCTGGCAGGTTAAACTGAGTGAAACTCAGAGGAACGTCTTAGGTTTTAACGTTAGAATGTTGGAAACCCCTCACGGAATCCTTCACTTAGTTCCGACAAAGGCTTTAAGATATCAGTATAACAAGACGATGCTGGTCATTGACCACAACAACTTGTTCCATGCTATCTACGAAAAGCCTGAGTTCAAGAACAACGTCAAAACTGACAACGACTACAACGGTGTCAAAGATGTTTATAATTCCGATGAAGGACTTGGAGCAACGCTTCAGGAAGCTCATCAGCTAATCAACATAGCAGCCTAACTCATCAACTCATAGTGCCTCATCATAAAGTGGGGCACTTAGGTTTAACGAAAGCAAACAATGATCAGAGACAGAATCGAAGCATATACAGGAACATTCAGTGATACAACCTCACTCAATCAATGGCTCTCTAATGCCTTGAGGCTTATCGTTTCATTTTTATCACCGGATAAACTGGAAGCGATTGCAACTCCGGTTGATCTTGCTGACGGGACTTCGACCTCTTCTCTTCTGGATAAGGTTTTTGTCAGGGCTGAAGGAAAGACAGGATATCCTGCACAACAAGGAAACCCCAGGTTGATTAAGCAGTATAGCGATCAGAACTCGATTCATTATGCAGATGATTACTCACCGGTTGTCCTTCAGATTCAAGAGTTGATTAAGATTCTACCAAACGGCGGCACAGCTTTCTTAGTTGATACGGCTGACGTTAATTGTACAGACAATTCGTTTATCCCCGGACTTAAAGAGTATGAGTACGGTATTATTCTTTATACAGTGCTTCAGGCAGTTCTTTCTTTAATCAGGAAAGAAACAGACGGACTGGCAATTCCCTCATTAGATTCCATTCAGATCCCGATATCTCCAGGTTCATTCACCTTAACATACACGGACGCTGTTTTGGGGACTTATCAGGACATTACCATTACCGATCCTGGCACTGCACCTTCTTACACTCCCCCAGTCTCAGAAGATGATTTTACAGAAGTCACCGGACTCGTTGAAGCAACTGAAGATACTGAACTTGCACAGGTACAGCTTCTCAAGGTTAACTCGCAGTTGGATAAGTACAGAAGCAGGATTCAGGACTCAATGAATCAGTTTACTTCGCAGTCTCAAAACTACCAGGCTATTCTGCAAAAGAACATTGAACAGGCAAGGCTGGCTGAACAGACAATGATTGCTGAAGCTGACAAGACAACAGACCTTAATCTTCAAAATCAATTCAAGCAGCTGGAAGCCAAAACAACCCAGTACAGGCTTCAGCTTGAAGGATATGCAAACGATATACAGCTTTATACAGCGCAAGTTACTTCAGCTTTACAACTACATCAGTCAACAGTGGCTAATGCAAGCACTAAGATTCAAAGCTACACCTTAATGTACCAGTCGATGAAAGTACAATTTGATGAGTTCTTGATGCTGAAGTTTAACCTGCCTACCGGACAGGCAGGTGTGAATTTGAAAGGCAACCAACAATGATCCTTTATCAGAACGCAGTAGAAGAGATACAGCAGGAATTTCCGAACTTCCGAGAACCACAGATAAGACAGCACTTGAACAAGGCTTATCAAGAGTTTTGCAGGAAGACGGGAATCCTGAGAGGGAAAGTAAAACTATCTCCGGATAATGTTAACTGGAAGGTTGACGGGAAAGTAGTTTCAATCTCATTAAGTCTTCTTTCAATTTCTGCAATCAGCAAGTACGAGTTCAGGGATATCAGCGGCAATTCAATCGTTCCGGCTTCAATGTCAACAGTTGACACGGGAGTTTCAATCCTTACTCTGACTTACGATAAAGAGATTTCTTCTTTTGTTGATGATTGCGGATTCATAGAAATGGAAGTAGAAGCAGTACTGATACCGAAAATAATTTTTACCCAGCAGTCAGACAGCAACACAGGTGTGGGGACTGATCCGGCTACTTTAAATCCGATTCTCTATTTCAGAGGCGGTGATCCTACCACAGTTGATGTAGGTGTAATAACAGGATAAACGATGTCATACAAAACTTATTGGAATCCGAATATCGGGTCCGGAGATTCTTCAAACGGTTTAATTCCGGAGACAGAAAACAGGTTCATTCAGTCTCCTATAACTGAAAATGCAAACGGCTCTATTCAACAGGTCAATTCATTGAACGTGCTTCAGCCGGTGGATTCAAACAATCCTTCTTATATCGGTTACACAGGCGATAGTGTAAATATGGCAGAGATAATCGGAGGGTCGGCATTTACAATTTTCATGGTTTATTCAGCATTGGGCGATCTGCTGAATATCCTGAACGGAAATGATGAAGGACTTGTAATAGGTGAATATTCCGGAGTGGGTGTTGAGGTTGACTATACGAATGCTTCTTCAGGCTTATCGGTTATTTGTCACGATACAAGCCAGAATGAAACCTACAAATTCATTGCGGTAACATATGAGGATTCGGCTAAGGTTTTGACACTTTATGCAAAGGGACAGGTTAACTCTTATTCAAACCCAGGGTTCACAATACCTGACCTTTCACTGACCACAAACCAGATCGGTATCTATACTGCAATGCCTGAACCAATGACAGGGCTGCTGCTGGAGATGGGATTTTACGACAGAATTTTGACCGCAGATGAGATAAACGGAATTGCTTCATTCGAGGCAAACAAATTCGGCTTCAATGCCGTGAAATTTTAAGAGTGAGAAGATGTACCAGGAACCAACAAACATAAATGAGTGGGACTTGACTGCAATGGATCAGCCATTCGCAATCGAAGATGAGTTTACTGAAGGGATCATTGCCAGAGTAAAAGAAACCCTTGCGATGAAATCCAAAGATGTACAGACTGCAAATTATTATAGAGCAATCTACAAAGAGAAAGTGCTCGATGCATTAAGACGTGTAAATGAAGGTGACGACAAAAGTGGATTAACCCCAGACTTACATTTCATATAAGACACGCAAATCCACACAGGCTCCCCATAGCGGTAAGTGGTTTAACCAAACAGAAAGAGAGGTTAATATGGGACTCAGAAACTACACAGTTCTTGAAGCAATGAACGTTCAATTAGGACAACTCGGCTTCACATTCATATCAGACACAAATCAAGTCAACGGACATTACAGCGCAATTCAATGTGTTACTACGACAGTTATCGCAACTCTCACAGGCACTTTAATAGACGGCAATCCTCTGACCGGAGTTTCTATTCCGGCGGGAACTGTAATCCGTGGAGACTTCAGTTCAATCGCACTCACAAGCGGGAGTGTAATAGCCTATAAAGGAGCATAACAGATGAGCAACTATTTCGACATTATAGACGATGGCGCAGTTGTGGGCGGTGACGGCAAGAAGAAGAAGAAACAAAACAGCACCCCAAACTATTTTCAAACAAGACTCAAAAGGTCCAAGCACAAAACTGATTCAGTTAAAGCAAAACCTTTTGAGATTCCCCAGTGCAGGTCAAGTGGTTAAAGACCTGAAGTAATAATAAGAAGAAATCGAACATGAAACGTATGACAAGGAGAAGCAAAGAATTTCTGGATCGTAACCTTCGGTGTTGTGGTGTATTTCGCACTGCTTTTCGTAAAGACTTATGATCCCGTCACTTTGGCTATCGGAGTAGGACTCGTTATGGCTTCCTACTTTACAAAGGATGCCTTCGGATATTTCAGGGATTACTTCAAGCAGAAGAAAGCAGGGCAGAGTGAATAAATCATTACTCGGCTTCCTTCCTCTCTTGCTAATAGGTTTTATCCTCGGCTGGTTTGTTAAACCTCAGAAAGAACTTCCGAAGGTGATCGAGAAAGGACGAGATACAGTGATTGTGCAGGATACGATAAAACTTCCAGGAAAACCGATCAGTGTTTTCAGAGAAGATACAGTCACCGCAAAAAGAGATTCGGATAATGTCACTTACACAGATTCAATTCAAGGTGAGAGTGAAAACGGATCGTACAAAATAACTCACTCCCTTATGATTAACCCCGACAGTCTGGATAAGGCTATTTCAAATTGGGATGTTGAAATCAAACCGGTTGAGAAACTGGTGACTAAGAGTATAACGGAGACAGTTTACAAAGATGTGGTTCAAGAGGTAGACACACCTTATTACAGGAACGTATGGTTCTATGTTTCATCGATACTTACGCTGTTGTTAATAATATTGGGGTTACGATGAAAGAGATTAAGGACGTTGTACTCGTATGGACGTTGAACATTATTTCATTGTTCGGATTGAATTACGATGTAATTGCACAGAGAATCTCAGTGACTCTGGCAATTCTTTACTCGCTGATGAAAATATACGGCTGGGTATCAAAGAAGCTGAGAGAGATGAAGGAGAAAAAACATAATGATGTTCAGGCTGATATGGGCTAAGAAAGTATCGGACGAATTTGCACAGAAAGTAATCAGGATTGGAAAAGGACTTGAAACAAAACCGGACAATCTAATGACTTGCATGGCTTTTGAATCTGCGGAAACCTTTTCCCCCTCTATTGAGAACGGAGCCGGAAGCGGTGCGACTGGATTGATTCAGTTCATGCCTCTGACAGCGATAGGGCTTGGAACTACAACTGAAAAACTTGCTAAGATGAGTGCGGTTGAACAGTTGGATTACGTTGAGAAATATTTCAGACCATACAGAGGAAAGATCGGTACGCTGGCAGATACTTACATGGCAATTCTTTATCCCCATGCTATTGGAAAGCCTCTCAGTTATGTCATGTTCGATAAGGAAGACACGAAACATCCGAAACAATACTTCCAGAACAGAGGACTTGATTTCAATAAAGACGGCAAGATACTGAAGGAAGAAGTTGTCAGAAAAGTAGTCGGCAAGTTTTACAGAGGCGATCTTTTCGCCAGGGAGATTGAGGCTGCATAATGACAGAATACTTTTGCCCAAAATGTTCAAGCGGTAACATTAACAAAGCCGGTTTGTATCACGGCATTCAAAGATACAGATGCAGTGATTGCGGAAAGTGGTTTATGGAGACTACAGCAAAGGTAGGAAAGAATATTGAGTACAGGAACGAGAACAGTGTTCTTTTGCTGGATAAGAAAATCGGTGAATTCAACTTCAGAGAAGTAGTTTCTAATTTACAGGAACGTCAAAGGTTACATGACAAAGCAACTTATTCACAGAGTGATGCTCACCCTTCTATCAAAACACAATACGATAAGATCATTGTGCTACCGCTTTCTGATCTTCATATCGGAGCTATGGGAACAGACTATGAACTTCTCGTAAGCTTCACGGACTTTCTTTTGAAGTACGACAGGCTTTATACAATACTGGTCGGCGATATCGCTGACAACTTTGTCAACTTCAAAAACAAGCTTGCCATGCATCAAATGATTTTGTCTCCTGAAGAGCAGGACCAATTTGTTGAATCGTGGATCAAAGAGATCAAGCACAAAGTCTTATCAGCTTTCTGGGGAAATCACGAAGAGATGGAAGAGAGAGCTTCCGGACGGAATGCAATCAAGAGAATCCTCTCTCACAATGTTCCTTACATAAACGGAATCGGAAGAGTTAAGCTGAATGTGAATGATGAAGAGTACCGGATATGTGCAACACACAAGACACGCTATTTCACTTCACTCAATATTACACATGGACTGAAGAGAATGGCTCAGATGGAATTGCCTGATGAAGATGTTTACATTGCCGGTGACAAGCATACTCCGGACTTAGAGATTGCAAAACAGAGAGGACAGAGACAGACTTTTATACAGCTTGGAACTCTGAAAACAGACGACAGTCACTCGAAGAAATACTTCAGCTATTACACTTCTTCAGAGATGCCTTGCTTTGTTCTCGATACAACGAAACACCAGGTTACTCCCTTTTGGACGATCCAAGAGGCTTTAGAATTTTGCGGAGAGAAATACGATGCCTAACAGAACCGAATCAATAGAACTGTTTGATAAAGGTGTTGTGACAGTGGCAGATAGCCAGGATATACCGAAGGAGGCTTCTGTATACTCTTTCAATCAAGACCCTTTCACAACTGAGGGAATGCTGAAACCTCTTAAAACATGGCTTCAAAACAATGCGCTGGGAACTCTGGGAAACCGGTTCTCAGCAATGATTGACAAGAGTGAAACCGAGAAGACCTTAATTTATTCAGCACCGCCTCAGCTTAATGTGATTGAAGATTATGAAGGAAACCCCTCGCTGTCTTCTCTTACTAATTTAGATACAAGCGGTAAGATTGCTTTGACTGCAAAGAACAAGGGAGTCTTTATCGGACAGGGGAGCAATACTCCGAAGTGGGTTGGATATACAGGCAAGCAGTTTGGGACTGCTTATGGTTCAATTTATACAGCAGACGCAGTACTCACCTCAGCAGTTGAAGAGTACACGAACGACATTGCTTTGATTGATACTGATAACTCTTCAATATCATGCAATGATCCGGCGAAGACCGGCTGGCTAACAGTAAGTATGCTGCCGAGAAGTACGACTCAGAATCCTTCTTATCCCCCACCGGCAAATTATCCTTACACCGTTGACGTGATGGCAGAGAATCCAGACTTAGGTTTTGAACCATATCAGAAGGTAAGATGGAGACTGAACGGCGGAAACTGGATTGATTACGGTGCTTATGCTCCGTTTGTTGCCGGTGCAACTTATCCGACCGTTGATGATGTGCTTATTCATATTAACGGTTCAATCTCAGCTAATGATTCAACACCGGTCTGGACAATCACAGTTGACAATACCTTTTCAGCCACTCAACTTAATCAGCAGGACAACGACAAAACCTTTTCATATTAGCGGAGTCGAACTTATTGATCGTGCATCTTCTCAGCTTGAGGTAAGCGGTTCAATCGAATACAGAATGTCAACGGTATACAATAATGAAGAGTGTGCGCCGGTGAAGCTTTGCAAACTTACTTACGAGAACATGACGGTAAATGAAATGAAGCTTACTCTCGGATGCAATCAGCCGGTTGATACGATTGACAGAAGGATTACAGGTTTTAACCTTTACAGAGCAGAGGACGATGGTGCAGGCAGATTCGTAACATTCATCGATATCAATGATCCAAGCTGGGTGATGAATGATACTGCGGACTATGCAACCATAGACGTTAGCGATACAATGATTCAAGGAGCTTCTTATGAGGCAATCACCGGAATATCTGAAACGGTGACAGACCTCTCGATGAAATACACACTCGCAACTGTAATGAACTTCAGTCTGTTTGTTGGGATCTGTTACACGGATTTATTTGATGATGCATCGAGAATGATTTTTAAATCGAAACCAAACAAGTACATGACCTTTGATGCAAGCAATGAGTTTGCGCTGCTCGATTTCATACCGAAGGCTCTTTACGGATTCGGCGGAAAAGTTTATGCTTTCGGTGACAACTATTATGCAAGGATCAACCCGGAAGGAATGTACGTTGAAGAGACTTTCAAAGGAAAAGGGATTTTCTCTTCCAAGTCAGTTGTCAACACTGATTTTGGAATGGTATGGTGTGATCAGAACGGTGCTTACATCATGGATCAGAACGGTCAAGTGCAGGAACTTGCATACCCTATCATTGAGACTAACGAAGTCTTCAGCAATTCATGGAAGATGCTGTTCACAAACAACACTGAACTCTCAGTTGTTTATGTACCGGACAGAAAGACGATCATTTTCTGCGATACATACTCAGGTCAGGCATGGGCTTATTACGTTCCAAAAGGAACATGGTATTACTGGTTTTTCCCGGTGACAGGATGGGACAAAAATACTTCTCTCACTGTGAACTCAAAAGGTGAAGTTTATTTCATCTCGAAGACTTCAGGTACTTACGGATGGTTCAGACTTTTTGCCGGAACTGATTATCTCGATCTCACCTGGGTGAGCAGAGAGTTCGTAATGACTTCAGGTGATGAGATTAAGAAATTCTACAAAGTAGTTCAAGACGGCAACTGTACATTGACATACGGAATTGACGGCAATGCTCCGCAGACAGCATTGGTTGAAGATAAGATTGCAGTCAGTGACAGAAGAGGGCACAGAATCTGGGTGATGCTGAGAGGTTCAGCCGGATCGTCACTCTATTACGCAAGACGAGTTGACCTCGTTTACAGAAACTTAGGTATAAGATCGTGATTAACAAAGAAATCTTCAGGACTTCTAAAGACACGGGCAGGGCTATTCAAGAGATAACCCAGAAGATCAACGAGATGATTCAGCTTTATAATCTGAAGCTGGTTAAGGGAAACCTTCCGGATGAGTACGGATCAGAAGGAAGCATAAAAGCTATTGAAAGTGACGATGGCACGGTATCTCTTCAGGTGAAGACAAAGAAAGGCTGGAATGATCTTAGCAGTAAGGATTTGATTTCCGGTTCTGACAGTGATTCAAGTCTGCCTGCTGGCGGATTAAGAGGACAGGTGCTCGGTAAAAGGACAGATAATGATTATGACGTAAACTGGAAAGATGAATCCGGCTCATTCTCAGAACCATTGACGGGAGTTATTGACGGAGTGAACAAAGAGTTTTACACGACATACGATTACCAGGCTAATACGACAAAGGTAAAGATTAACGGGATTGAACAGACGAGAGGGATAGGCTATTACGAAGCGGGATCAAAGAAGATTGTTTTTGACGACGCACCTCTCAACATCGAATTTGACGATCTATTGACGATTGACTATCGGTTATAAGCCATAGGCTTACAAGTAAGGAAAGGACATACGATGGCACAGACAAAAATTAGAGCAACGACCCAGATTCAGTTTGACGGGAACGTTGATATTTCAGGAAAGACATTTACAAACGTGAGCACTCCGAGCAACCCAACGGACGTAGCAACTAAATCTTATGTTGACGCTATTCTTTCAGCTTCAGACGCACTTGTCTACAAAGGTGTGATTGACTGCTCAGGCAATCCGAATTATCCGGCTGGCAACGCAGGAGAGACTTACAAAGTCAGCGTCTCGGGTAAAATCGGCGGAACTTCGGGAATTGCGGTTATCGCCGGAGATATGATCATCTGTACGACAGACGGAACTGCAAGTGGAACACAAGCAACGGTCGGAGCAAGCTGGGATGTAATTCATACAAACGGAACAGCAAGCAGTGTAACATCTTCTTCCTCTTCGGTTACAGACAACTCGCTTGTAAGAATGGATGGAGCAAGCGGACAGGTTATTCAAACCTCACCGATTACGATAGATGATAGCGGAAGCATCAACATACCTTCGGGACAGTCATACAAGATCGGCGGAAGTGCTATTACCCAGGATAACATACCAGACGGCTCTACATGCAAACAATATTCCTCAGCCGATAAAACGAAACTCGCAGGAATTGAAACAGGTGCAGACATAACCGATGCCGGAAACGTAGGAACAGCTATTGACGGATCGAGTGCGAAAACAACCCCGATTGATACAGACGTAGTTGCTATACTGGATTCAGGTGCTTCAGATGTACTGAAGAAATTAAGCTGGGCGAATATCAAAGCGACTCTGGCAACTTACTTTAATGCACTCTATGTGCCTCTGGCAAGAACAATAAACGGGAAGGCACTCTCTTCTAATGTTTCACTTGTCCTGGCTTCTTCAGATTATTCTAACCAGGGAACTACAACAACATTGCTTCACGGTAATGCTTCTGGGAATCCTTCATTCGGTGCTATTGTGACAAACGATTTAACGAACAGTCTCGTAACCAATGCGAAACTGGCGGATGTTTCAACCGGTACACTGAAAGGGCGTATGACTTTAGGTACGGGCAGCACCGGAAGACATCACTATCGGGAACGTAAAGACAATGCTTGCACTCTCAAAAAATGATGTTAGTTTGGGAAATATTGACAATACTTCGGACTTAAACAAACCGATCTCAACGGCCGCTCAAACAGCACTGAACGCAAAGGCTGATTTAAGTAAATGGATTCCAAGAGAGATTCCTTCAGGTACTAAGAACGGAAGCAACACGATTTTCACAATCGCTAATACTCCGGTTACTGGAAGTGAAATGTTATTTGTCAACGGTCAGTTAATGGATGCAGGCGCAGGCAATGACTACACGATTTCAGGAACGACAATCACTTTAGCAGTTGCTCCCCTTTCAACAGACAAACTGTTGATTACTTACTGGAAGGCATAAAATGGCGAGAACTCAATTACCGGCTACTCAGATTCAGGATTCGTCAATCAAGGATGCAGATATCGCTTCTGATGCTAATATAGCGATAAGTAAGATTGCGGGTCTGAACACCGCTCTTAGCAGTAAGCTTGATTTAAGCTGGACACAGCAACATGAAAAAACTGTATTAGCAGATGCAGACGCATTCATGATTCTTGATTCAGAAAATAACGCACAGCCTACGCCAGCACTTTTCGGAGACTTAAAACAAAGTCTTTCAGGCGGAATGGGCGGAGTAATACAATTTAACACAATTGCGGATATGGTCGCTTACACACCGAATTATGTTCCCGCAATCGGATATGTTCTCGCATCAGGTAAACATTATATGTTCATAGACTCGTGGAGAGAAACGATAAGTCTTCCGCCGGTTGACACAGACTTCTCTGACCCGAATATTAAATTGATGATCAGAGGTGATGATTTTAGCGATAGTTTAATAGGCACTCGTCTAAGTACATTAAACGATTCATCGTACCTGGGAAACGATATAATCAAACACGCCGGAACAGCACCGATGCTGACTTCAGACGGGACTCATAAGTATTTGAACTTCGACAATTATGCTTCGTTTGATACGAACGTTTTTAATGCGACAGACGACATTCATATGTTCATGGTCTTCAGACCTCAATCATTATCACAGTCGCAGTTTCTAACATACAGTATGGATCAGGAGACTACAAGCAAGAGGTTAATAATTTCAGCTTCAGGAAGCCCGACAGGGTATCTTAGTATTTATGATCAGCCGACATGGTATTCGGAATCATCTCAATCCCAAAGCACTGTCACAACAAACATTATCTCGTTTAAGTGCAGGATTGGCGAAGCACTAAGAGCATACATAGGTACGGTTGAACGTGTTAATTCTGGTTCTCATCTTTATAGTGCAACCCGTGTCTGGACAAATATGCTTCTGTTCGGCAATCCCTCAGCTTCCAATGTGAGTATGCTGGGAAGACTTTACGAGATCAGAATTTACAAGAACCTAAATGATGCAAGCTTTAACACCGTAATCAATAAACTACAAGCTTATTACGGATTATGATAATGAAAGGAGAAAGATAAGATGCCAGAGGAATTGATTGCTGGTGGAGGATCGTTACTCAGCGGGCTGATTGCCGGACTGTTTAACAATTCCAAAGTAGACACAAGCGGGATCACTAATTCCGCAAACAATTATTTGAAATATGCGAAGGACACCTTCGGGAATACGAACTCAGCATTCTACACGAATGCGAAGAAAGGACAGTACAATACGCTCTTTGATATGATGATGATGAACAACCGGCAGAAATACAACCAGGCAGTAGCTCAGGGAATCAACCCGACAGCAAAGCTTATGAATGAGTGGCAGAAAGCTTCAGAGATGAACGCAACTGACTCGGCTAATAACTTCGCACTGAATCTATTCAGCAACGGGATGAACAACATCTCCGATGCTTACAAGACAAACGTGAATGCTCAGACTCAGGCTTCCAGTTTAGAAGCGGGAGTTAACAACACTAATGCAGGAAGACGGGACGATATTTTCAGCGGACTTGCCGGAATGGGAAGTAACTTACTGGGACAATATTACCAGGGACAAAAGCCGACCACACCGACAATCAGCTTGGGTGATTTGCAAAAACTGATCAGCGGTATCGGTACTAATTAAGGAGAAACAGAATGGCTTGGAATTTATGGGAATCGTTTAATGCCGGACAAAACCAGGTATTAACGAAACAGAAAATGGAAGCTGATACAGCGAAGAGTAATGCTCTCATTGCCCTTCAGGCTCTTCAGCAGAAAGAAGGTGCGAGACATAACCTTGCAACTGAGGGACAAACAGACAGAGGACTTGCCCAGGATGAAGCAAAGTTGAAAGAGACGCAGTACGAATTTGAAAAGAACTTCGGAATGATGAAAGACAAGCAAGGTCTGGATGTACAAAAAGTTAAGAATGAAACAGAAGATATTCTCAACAGAAAGAATTATAACGAAGGGTATCTGAAGTATTTGATGTCCACGCTGGATAATTCGGACAAGTCGATCAAGGCACAAATGTTGAAAGATACAAAAGCGAAATCAGATCAGTATGCAGACTTCTCACGGAATGTTTTCGCAACTCCATTCGCTTCATCTGAGGATCTCTCAAAGCAGACAGAAGGCAAGTATAAATTCAACTGGAGTGCATTGGGAGCGGACAATATGCAACCTTATATTTTGCCTGACGCAGAAGCAGTGGGCAGAAACAACAAAATCGCTTCGGGAGTTCTTGATGCAACTAAAAATATCATGATGGGATTTTCAGGAATATCTCAGAACTACAAAGACCTTACACCGAGAGATATTCTTTCTGACCCGATGATGCGATCTTACATTGGTAATCTTGCTGGCTCGGTCCAGTCGATTCTGAATGATCCGAAAGCTTACGGACTTAAACAGAACGACAGGGCTTTAATGAGCCACTTTATAAAACAAGTGCAGGCGATAGTTCCGGCACAGACAACAGATACATCGAAAAAGTAATTGAATGCCCCGCCAGGTGCGGGGTTAAATTTATGGAGAAACATGGACGGCATAAATGTAAATCTTCTGAATGCGTTGTATAACGATTCACCTCAATCGTTCTCAGACGATGAGGTACAGAACTTAGAGAAGGTCAATTCAGACTTCAACATTCCTTTTCAGAGAAACCAGGACGCAGGAGACTTCAACCTCTTGAATACAGTCGGTCAGCTTGTTGACGGCTTCATCGAAGGTTTCACAACTATTGATACACCACTGGTCGGCAAACCAAGAAACACAATCGAGTCTATTACAAGGTCAATGGGACACTTGCTCGGATTTGTCGGTATCATTCCAGGGCTGGGTACAGTCGGCTCTTTAACTTCCAAAGCTATTGCAGGGATTAGCGGAGTTTCAAAAATTGCGAGAGTAGCTGAAGTTGGTGAACAGGTTGCTACTCACGTAGCGCAGCTTGAATCAATTCCTAATATGATCTCACGCTTTGCAATGGAACATCTCGGACTCAACGCAGCTTCAGGCATAGCAAAGAACTTTATGGTAAAAGCCGGTATGGAAGTTAAGAACGCAATGCTGGCAGAGGACGTTTTGAAAGGTGCTCTTAATCTCGGTACAGCTTCAGCAGTATCTTCATGGAAAGAAGGTATTGACGGAATGATGAACCAGTTTTCACACGGCTTTTTGGCAGGTGGAGTCTTCAGAGGACTTGGAAACTTTCTTCCTTCAGAGAAACTACCGGATGGTTCAGAAGGGCTATTCAAATCATTCAGCAACCAGATGAAGGACCCGAAAGGACTTGCAAGGATTTTATCTTCTTCTTTATACATGGGCATTCCCTCGACCATGTCAGGCGATCCGGTGGAGTTGCAGGTTTACAACTACTTGCTTGGTACATACTTCGGCGGGACAGAAATGTCACACGTACAGAAAAGAGCACTTGAGGAATTCAGCAAAGCACCTAACGACACGTTCAAACAATTCCCTACTCTACTTCCAGGATGGGATGAACTGAGTAAGACACCGGAAGGAAAAGAAGTACAGAAAACAATGCTCGAACAATCGAAGCTTATGAACCTTCGTGCATTCAACATTAACCAGGATGGTGAAGACGTTATCATAGGTGAAGGCGGAGCAAGGCTATTCAAGGATATTACGGACATTTGGCAGTCAAGACGTGATGAGTTAAACAAGGACATGAGCCTTAATTCCCAGCAGTACAACACAAAGCTTCAGCATATTAACCGTGACTTCTTATCTAAGACGGTTTTCAATGAAGTAGAAAGACTTCTTGGTGATGAGGTAAGTAAGAACTCAGGTAAGATTGAATCCGGAGAGACTACAGCTAATCAAGTAAGAGACAATGCACTTGAGAAAGTTTACGATCAGGCTTATAAGAACGTTGAAGGGCAACTGAAAGAAAGACTGGCTTTCGATAAAACAGCAGACGTGGAAACTTCAGACAAAGCTTATCAGGACTTGATGGATAAGATCAAGGAGACTGAAGACGGCAAGTATTATGCACAGATTGAAAACTATATGAGTGTTGAGAAAAATCTTCCCACTCAATTCCGGAATCCGGTTGAAACTATTGCAGAGAGGTATGTAACATCGGCTCATAAGGAGATCGCTGAAAAAACCCCCACTCAACTTGAAAGTTTTAACTATGCAGAGCAAAAATACAAGGCAAAGAAAGAACTCGTTGACATCGTTGATAGCTCGATAAAAAAAGGCGAGACCTTCAATCAGTTCATCAGTAAGGTTGAAGATAAATTTAAGATTGATCTGAAGCTGGAAGTTGGCGGAAAAGACAACCCGACACACAGGGAACTGAGACTTGCATGGGAAAACAAAAAGAGAATGGCAGTTATCCCGCAGGCTATTTTTGACATGACCGGCAAGGACGCAGAGATCAGAAACTACAACCGGAAAGATATTACGGGCAAGAAGATTGTCACCCAGTGGAAAGACAATCCTTTCATGCGGGATGTTCTGAAACCATTCTTTAATGAGAACGGCGATTCCTATTACATGAACATCAAGAAAGCAAGAATCAACAGAGAAGACTATCAGACTCATGCTACCAGGAAAGAAGATGTTCCTATCGGTGATCTTACTGATGAAGAAAGAGGACAACTCGTTGACAAGCTTCATGCAAAAGGCTTCAATGTATTCGGCGGTGCAAAAGATTCATCGAACATCATTGCCTACAAATACGTAATGAACGATCCGAAGGAAGCCAGGGACTATCTGGACCAGGTTGAGAAGTCGGTTGAGAAGCTGAACGACCCTAAACTGCTGGAAGATTTTCACCGTTACATTACAACCTCTTTGATGGATGCTTACGGAGATAAGCCAACGGATTATCAGAAAGAAAGATTCATTCTCTCTTATGCGAACAACTGGAGAGTACTCTCTGAAATGAATAAGATGCCTATTGACCAACTCGTTGAAGGTGTGGTGAAAGGAACTTTACTCAGCACTCCGGCAAAGCTGAACAAACGTATTTCTCTTCTGGATAACGGATTCTTACAGGTCAATGGCGATTATATGCCGGAAGATGCAAAAGATGGAATCAACCTCGCTGTTATCAGAGGGATTAACAAAACTCCAAGACAGAACACTTGTAAAAGGAAGAGAAGACCTTACGGCTTACCGAGTAGGTAAAGACGGAACACTTGAACCTTACAAAGTTGAGACTCACGTTGATGGTGTTATTTATTTACGTGACGACATCTTTGAAGCAGTTGCACTCGCAGGCGGAATGCCAGCTAAGACCGGTGCACAGAAAGGAACTCTGACTTATACGGCAGACGGTGAAGGAATGTTGCTCGGTAAGTTTGCATACCATAGGGCAAGTGAAGCTATGAGCAAAGAGATGAAAGCTAAGAACCTTCACGCAGTTGTAAACGATACAGGTGCTAAACAGATCGGCAATAGAAAAGTTTACGAGACCCAGTGGGATGCTGATGCTGAAGAAGGAAAACGCTGGAAGTTTTATGATGGAGAAAATGAATCTCAGGTTACTTCATACAAGATACCTCACAATGCATTCACGATTACAAACTCAGGTGAACATACTGGATCACGGGATTGTAAGATATGCTTCACAGCTATTCAGTGGTATGGATAACCGTATGCCTCAGTCAAAGAAATGGGCAACCGATATGGTTAACCGTGCTTTTGAAGGTGATACCCAGATGAATAAGATGGCAAACGAGTTCATGAAAGGCAACACGAACATCGATCCGAAGAACATTGACGTTACGGAACTCGGCGCACAGCAAAAGCTTGACATTATCTATTCCGGAAAGGACAACTTTCTTTATAGAAAACTTGTGAACAACTACATTAAAATCTTGAGAGATGTTGACGATGAAATGATTGTCGATGAAGAGTCAATGGCTTACAGTCAGGAAATCGAAAATATTATCACTTCAGCAGAAAAGCTATTCCGGTTCTGGACAAATAAAGACGGCGATATAAGAAGTATCTCTCCGGCTATTCTCAGAAGTTCACCGATGATCAGCTACTTCAATAAACTTGTTTCAAACGCAATCCTGAAAGAACTGACCAGACCGGTTGCTAAAGGTGCATGGCATTCAATCTTTGCTCCGTTCAGACCGGACTTAATGAAAGAATACGATCTGAAGCCAGGTGAAATGTTGCT
Organism: uncultured Bacteroidota bacterium; assembly: GCA_963782475.1. Lineage (GTDB taxonomy): Bacteria > Bacteroidota > Ignavibacteria > Ignavibacteriales > Ignavibacteriaceae > CAVQBP01. The sequence goes on along the minus strand of CAWAJW010000012.1, from coordinate 1,740,917 downwards.
TGCAGACGGGAAAAGACAAGAGAAAATCAAATGGAACGTTGACGGCAAAGATGAAACCGTAACTATTGAAGAAGCACTCAAGAGAATCAAAGCTGAAGAAGACCCGATGCGACAGAAGAATAATGGAAGACGATCTGACTATGATTGTACAAAGGACTCCGACAGATTCACCTTCAGGTGCAAGACCAATTAAGATCGTAGGATTCTCAAATATACCAGGTGCAACTGCGGTACTTCATCCTAAAGACTTGGCTAACCTCGGCGGTGCTGACCTTGACATCGACAAAGGATTCATCTACAAAGACATTCCGGCAGAGGTGAAAGCTGAGTTCAGGAAAGTAAGCAACGAGTGGTATGACTACTATCATAAGAGCCAGGTAGGAAAGAAAAACCAGAAACCGATCAACACGGGCAAGATGGATTACTCTCAGATACAGAAGAAAGTTCAATCCGGCGAGTGGGTTGAGGTTATGAAAGATGCAAAAGAATCCGATGTATTCGTCAAGAAGCTTTCACCGAGAGAAGAGTACTTGATGAAATCCCCCTTCGGAGTAGCCAATCAGAAGACGATGCTCAAGGTAAACAATTACGCTTACCAGGGAAACAGACTACTTGCCCCAGGTATCGCATTCTCAAAGGCTATTCTTGCAGACGTTGAACGTGGAAGACTGGCAACCGGAACTTTGAAGGACAACGCAACGGAAAAACTCAGAAGTCTGAAAAGGACTTTAATCAATTCGGCTGCCGACTCCGCAGACGGTGTACCCTTAATGACTGCAAAAGAAGTTAAGGCAATTATGCTGAAGGAAGCATATAAGGAAAAGATTCAACCAAAGCAACTTCTCATCTCCCAGATGAACGGACTTATGAACGGGAAGAAGTTTAACGAGACTCTCCCCTTCCAGGATATAATTGCGGGGATTAAAGACCTTGCTCCGAAGCTGGAAGGAATTACAAATCCGCAGTACATTGCAGGGCTTAACGTTGGAAAATTGGACGTGGATTCTTACAGACCTTTCAACTTCTTAGGCGACAACTTCAGCAAGCACATCAACATGATGGCTAATCAATACTCGAAGAACAAAGAGGCAATGGAGTTAAACGGAAGACATTATCCGGCGAATAAAGAACAGTCAGGATTCTCTATTCCGAATAACAACATTCGGAAGATGAAATGGTATCAGGAGAATGTGCAAACAGATCCTTTTGGTACTAAACAGAAAGCTGAAGAAATGGTCTCTCAGGACATCTTCGATATCGTGTCTTTCGAGTCTGTTGTGAACTTTGCTCCGAAGGATGCAAAAGGTAATTACAACTGGGACTTGATCAAAGGGATCAGAAAGAACGCATGGGATATTAAAGACCGGTACAGAGCACAGTTCAAACTGGAGAAAGACGGCAAGGAATCAACCGCAGACGGAAAAGCAAAGCTTGACCTTGAGGCTTCAGATTATAGAGAGAGATTGAAGAAAGAGTACGGTCAGAAGTATGCAAAGCTCTTTGATACATTCATGCTCTCTTCTTTAAGACCGCAAGAAGAATCTTTCGCCCAGTTTAAGAAAAACCGAGTTACCAGGATTCAGAAAATGATTAACCAGCATAAGGTCGATAATCAACCGAGAGAAGCCAGAGAACTTGCAAAGAAACTTAATGCTTCAGATAGTGAGATTAAGAAAGAATGGATGGCAACTAACTTCGATACATTTCCGGCTGAATGGAATTTCTTATCCGGTGACGTGCTTCAATGGTACGGACAGAGATACAACCAGATTGCACAGGCAGTCTCACAAAAGACACTCTCTTATGATGAGATAAAGATACTGAACGATTACGCTGAGTCAAAACATCTTGACGAGAACACAAGGTATGAGTACCCAGACCTCTCAGCAGAGACAACAATGAAACAGGCATTTAAGCTTAAAGGGAAACTTCCACAACTTGAGTCAGACGAGAAGATGGATAAAGCTTCAGCGATCATTAAAGAGTACTTCAATAAATTTCCAGAGAAGGTTTCACTTCTTGAATCGCTATTCACGGGACAGCAGGTCAGAGACATGATGGGAACAGCTTTTCAAGGTGCGGTACTTCCCCAGTTTGCAACGAGAGAAGATTACGTAAGGTTTGCAGATACTCTTCAGGCAGTTATGGAAGGCGGAAGCACAGGAACAAAAGTCAAATGGTACGATTACTTTAAAGACCCCAAAGCAGTAGCACGGAGCCTGGAGAAATACGATGCACATACTTACAGAGATGTTGCACCAGTTTACATTGGTCCGAATAAGATGGAATTTCGTGAGATAAGAGTTTTCAAGTCACGGTTTGGACGCAACGTTGATCTGGCTAATGCAAAGGATATGCACATTGATTCGGTTCATGCTCAGATTGACGATAGATTTAAGAACTCCGATATATACAAGCTCGTTGAGTCACTGAACTCGATTGATACGGGACTGGGTGACAAGTTCTTCAGCATAGTTGCTTCACACAGGCAGAGATTGAACGGCTGGGAAACTGTCAACGGTGTAAAGAGACAAGTTCTCGAAGACGACATTTACGCAAAAGATTGGGCAAAGAAAAAGAAAGAACTCATCAAACTCAAAGATGAGAAATTCAAAGTTCCTTTTCTCAAGAAAGAGATTACCGGAAAAGAAGTTTTCGATCTTCTTAATCAGAAGACAACCGAATGGTCAAAGGATGCTTTTGAGACTTACGGCAAGAACCAGATCGAAGAAGAGAAGTTCATCGAGAAGTACAAGCTCTATGATGAACATGGCTATTTGAATCTGGATAAAACAGCAGAGATGCTGGAGAGAGAATTTCTTGCAAAGAAACCGGTCATGAAAGGTGCGAGCTTCGTCAATAGAATCGAACATCAGCTTATGCTTGAGAATATCGGTCTTGATCCGGTCAAGCACTTCAACTACATTGACAACGTAAACGTGTCTGACAGAAAACAGAGTGCGCTATTCGGATTGGAGAGACGTAGTTGACAATTCACCGACATACAAAGCATGGAAACAAGGAAGAGCTGTAGGCGAAGAGACAGTGGCATTACAGCAAGCATTTAAGGAAGCTTGAGCAAGGACTTACCGATTCAGATAGGCTGAAGGTGGGTGAAATTGACAGCAGAAAAGTAAGAGCAAAAATTCTTAATGCTCTCATCAAAGCAAACAAGAAACTGAAATACAGACCTTACAATTTGAGTATGCCTGAGTCAATGGCTTTTGAAAGATACTTCCCGCACATGAACTTTGACAGCAGAACTGTCATGGACTGGGTGAAAGAGAATGTACGCAAAGTCAAGGAACGGGATGGAACTAACGTTGACGTTATAAGAACTCACATGGAAGGGATTCACTCAGCGGAGATGGGAAACCCTGAGGTTGACGATACGGTTATGGATTACTCAATCTTCTTTGAAGATAAACCGGTTACACCGAGAAAAATCACTGATATGCACCCTAAAGCATGGCAGATGCAATTCAGATCGAGAACCAATCCGACTCCAGGCTGGTCAACCGATATAAAAGTACTTCAGAACTATGAACGGAAAATGAGCAAGTTCTATTTTACGGCTGTTAACGCTTTTCTTCAGCAGAGGAACATCGGTAAATTCAAACGAGGTGAATTTGACACTGAGACAAAGAACTGGTCACTCCCTATGGCAGATAAGACTGAGGCTTGGGCAAACTTCATGTCAATGTACAACTACAATGTTTCCGGAAGACCTTCGCTGATTCCTAACGAATGGATCAACGATGAGAATATGTCACTCAAGAACAACCCTTATATGCTCTTCACAAACCAATTCTGGAAAGAAAAGGGAGAGAGAATTGCAAGAAAGTATTTCGACCGTCACCCGTTCTATAAAGACTTGCCGGAGATTACAATGGCTGAGTATAACGGTCTCGATGATAATGTTAAACAGAAACTTCAATCGTTGATTAACTTCGACTTTGACAGGAAAGTCACCTGGTTATCCAACGTTGATGCGAAGTGGAATATGATCTCTTTATTAACGCATACGAAGACGATGGTGAACAATTTAATCGGCGGTCATACAAACACACTAACTTCGACAGGACTCAAGCACTGGCTCAAATCCGGAGACCTGGAATACCTCAAGAAAAACATCTTCGTTGATTTCAATTCGTGGGAAGATGTTACAAGCTTTATTGAACAGAATGGCGGTATTGAATCCATGTTCAAAACCGAGTTCAACCTCTCAGGCAGATTCGACAAAGGCAAGTTCAAAGATTTCAAGAACGATATTCTGAACAGTTTCAAAGAGGGTGAAAAACTCGATGAAGAAAGGATCAGAGCAAAAGCAAACCGGCATAAAATTGCAGATGATATTTTTGACACAGCAGGCTGGTTTATGAGAAAGTCTGAAGTGATGCTGAGATCGAAAAGCTGGCTTTCGCATTACTTGCAGGCAAGAGAAGTTTTGTCAGCCAACGGATTAGACGTTGAAGCTAATCACCCCTGGCTGATAGATTGGGCAAACAAGGGAGTAGCTACTACCCAGTTCATGTACAACAATGCTAACCGTCCAGCATTTGCTCGTACTGCACTGGGAAAAATCTACTCCCGTTTCCAACTCTTCGCGTGGAAGTCAATAGCTTTCAGAAAAGACCTTTACACATCTGGCTCGTGACAATGGATTCAAACAAGGCACAATTCAGTACGACAGGTTCAAGAGAATGCTTACGGCAGATATATTCGGACTGGCACTGGCTTCGGTCTTCCCTTCCAGTATATTTGAATCTGCACTTGCTCCGCCGTTTGCGTGGATGCAAGACCTTGCAAGTTTCTTCTTCGGAGATACAAAGGAAAGAGAAAGAGCTTTCTTCGGTGCTCTTCCTTATCCGGCTTCGATTGTTCAAATGGTATCACCGCCGTCAAGCAGGGTTCTCTACAATACTATGAACTTTGCACTGAGTGGTGACTTGGATAAATTCGGAAGCGATATGATGTCATGGCTTCCTTTCGGAAGGATGATTCAGTCAGGATATAGAACATTCAATTCACCGGCAATGGTAGTTGAGAACTTTACTGGGATTCCGATTCATCGTGTCAATGCGCAAATGAATAAGATCAAGAAGGTGAAACCTAAGTCACATATTGCTCTCGGAGGTTTCAATGTGCAGTAGATTTCTTGACAAAAAAATCAGTGATTTTTAATTTTGTTATGTCTTGCTTATCAACTGATACTACTTGCAGACGTGTGAGAAGGTGCTAAGGGATAGGTAAGGCATTCGTTGAACGTGCCTGTCTCCTTCGGGAGACGGGTATTTTTTTTGACATTCAGTTTCTAAAACCATAAATTGCACAAGGGAGAACAATTCACATTAACTACAACAAAAAAAGGAGTGTGCATTCATGCCTACAATTCGCACCGACAAAGGCGATTTCATTTATATTCAGTTCAAAGACCCCTCAACCGGCAAATGGACAACTCGCAAAACAGACATTCCAAATACAACTCAGGGAAAGAAAGAAGCGGAGAAACTTAATAAGAAAGGGTTGCTTGCACCTGCCCAGACTAAGAATTATTTCACTCTCGATATGGTTCTGTCTGAAGCTGAAAAATTTTACTTCGCTGAGAATCCTCAACTCGCACAGGGAACAGTTGAAACAAGACAATATGCTTTACGGCATTTAAGAGAAACTGATGGAGATAAAAGACTCGATAAGTACAATCAGAAAAGTTTCGATAACCTAATCAAGTATTTTGATGCTCGTAAGCATGGAGTAAACACAAGGGCAATCTTCACGAGTGAACTTCATTCTTTCTTTCAGTGGTTTGTTAACAAGGGGTATCTGGGAAGTAACTTCACGAGAATCCTTCCGAGGAAAATAAAAAATCCGAGACGAATACCTGAAGAAGTACTGGAAAAGATTCTGGTCTTTCTTGCACAGAAGGAAAATCTTTCTCAGTTCTGTTTCATCTATGCACTGGCACATATCGGATGCAGGAAGAGTGACCTTATGGCTCTTGACTGGCAAGACATTCACTGGGACACAAAGGATATCGACGTAACTAATAAGAAGAAAAAGAGGACTTACTCATTCCCACTTACCGATGAACTTAATCGGTTCTTTCATGCAATGGGTGTCAAACAGCAGGGACCGGTTTTCAATTATCGTGACACGAGACTTAGTTTCTGGCAGAGAATACAAGAGAAGCTGGAACTCGAACAGAGGTACACGATACATGATCTTAGAAAAACTTTCATCACCTCAATGTTATCGAAAGGTTATGACCTTGCCACGGTTTCCAAATTAGTCGACCATGCAGATGTCAAAACGACAGCAAGATACTACACGGCAGTACAGGTTGAAGAGTATCGGAAGAGAATAAATTTGAACGGAATTTACGCCAAAACTTACGCCAGACTGATTAGACCCCCTGATGGTGAGTGTCTGCAAGTGGTTCTCAAACAACCACTTACGTCTTGTGGAGCTAAGGAGGATCGAACTCCTGACCTCTTGAATGCCATTCAAGCGCTCTCCCAGCTGAGCTATAGCCCCAATACTTACTACAGCAAAAATATACAACTTCAATATTTTTATCAATATTTATATTTGCATTATATTGTATTGTTTCATTTTGTAATTTATATAATCGAGAAAAAAAATAATTTTTTAAATGAAGATAAATGTAATCCTTTTTGCCATATTTATTTTTATTGTTTCTTACATAGGTTGTAAAGATACAACAACAGGTATTGATAATAAAACAATACCATCTTCTAATGTAAGTTATGGAGTATATATAGCACCTTTGTTTTTAACGAAATGTGCAAACTCAGGTTGTCATGATGATGCAACGAGGGCCGGCGGGGTCAGCTTAATTTCTTGGGTTGGAGCTACTGATCCGACTATTATACGTCCGGGAGATTCAAAAGATAGTCCTCTTGTCTGGAGTATCGATAGGATTGCAGGTATACCTCCTATGCCTCCGCTTGGATCTGCAGCATTAACTGCAAATCAAATTGCCGGAATTAAAACATGGATTGATGAAGGAGCAAAGAATAACTAGTTTATTTCGAAATTCAGAATTAAAATTAAATTCATGATAGAATCTCCAAATCAGAAATTATTAAATCCACTTCATTTTTTTATACCAATCTATAGTTCTTTTAATTCCATCTTCAATTGAAATTTTTTGATGATATCCTAAATCATTTACTGCTTTCCCTGTATTGCATGTCCATGAATTCTGCGTAATATCTTTAGCTTTTTCAATATTTAAAGTTGCAGGATTTGAACTGAATATAGCAAAAAATTGAGCTATTGATGCAATAGAAAAGACTATTGAATGGGGAACTTTAACCTTAACCGGGCTTTTTCCTGTCACCTTTGAAGTTACTTCTCCTATTTCTTCCCATGAGTAATATTTTTCGGAACTTATAAAGTATACTTCATTTTTTGATTTATCATTTACAGCCGCCAGGAAAAAACCGTTTACTAAATCTGAGACATGAATTAGGCTTATTTTCTTTTTATCGAACCCTATTGTTGTCATCAAACCCTTATTAAACGTCTTGAAAAAAATTAATATTTCCGTATCCCTTTCACCGTAAACTGCAGGAGCACGGCAGATTGTAATCGGCAGCTTATCCATATATGCCTGTGCTAATTTCTCTTCTGCGAGTTTACTTCTGCCGTAAGTAGTAATTGGATGGCATTCGGTCTCTTCATCGACAGGCTTACCGTCAGGTGATGGACCTGCAGCCGTCAGACTGCTTACTATCAGAAAGCGTTTTATGGAATCTTTAAATTCCAGTGCAGTATCAAGTAAATTCCTGGTTGTATCAACATTTCCTTTAAAATAGCCTTCCGGTTTTTTTGATTTAACCACCCCCGCAACGTGAAAAATATATTCCGCATCTTTAAAAGCTTTTCTTAAACCTTCTTGATCAAACAAACCAGTATCAAATATTTCAATATTTTTTCCCTCAAGCCATCTCATATTACTTGTTTTTCGAATTAAACATCTCACTATATACTTTTTTTCAAGAAGTAAATCGACTAAATGACTTCCTACAAAACCATTTGCGCCGGTAATAACAGCAATTGTTTGGTTCATAATAATTTGATTTTGAGATTATTAAACTTTAAGTTTTGTCGGGAAATTTAGATATAAATTCCTTATTATTAAAGATTAAAAAATTCTTTATTCAAACATTAGGAGGATTTTTTGGATTTATTCAAAAAAGCTTATGAATTTACAAGAGCAGATGAAATAAAAAAATTAGGTTTATACCCATATTTCAGAGCTATTGAAGAAAATGAAGGACCTGTTGTTCAAATTGAAGGCCGAAAAGTAATAATGGCAGGTTCTAATAATTATCTTGGTTTAACTGCCCATCCGAAAGTTAAAGAAGCTGCAGCAAAAGCTGTAGAAAAATATGGAACCGGCTGTTCCGGCTCCCGTTATTTGACAGGAACGCTGGACCTTCATATTGAACTGGAAAGAAGACTAGCGAAATTTTTTAATAGAGAAGCTGTTTTATTGTTCAGCACCGGTTATCAGACCGGGCAAGGAATTATTCCTACTCTTGTACAGCGCGGTGACTATGTAATTTCCGATAAGGATAACCACGCATGCCTGATTGCCGGCAACTTAATGGCTAAAGGCGCTACTGCCGAATTTGTTAGGTACAAGCATAATGATATGGACGATTTAGAAAGAGTTATAAGTAAGCTCCCAAATAACGGCGGAAGATTGATAGTTAGTGATGGTGTTTTTAGTACCGGCGGTGAAATTGTTAATTTGGTTAAGCTAAACCAAATTGCAAAAAAATATGATGCAAGAATTCTTATTGATGATGCTCATGCAGTAGGCGTTATCGGGAAAGGGGGAAGAGGTACTGCCAGTGAATTCAATTTGGAGAATGAAATTGATATGACCATGGGAACATTCAGTAAAACCTTTGCTTCATTAGGAGGTTTTGTAGCCGGCGACGAAAGAATAATAAACTATATTAAACATAATTCTCTTGCGTTAATATTTAGTGCATCTCCTACCCCATCTTCAGTTGCCGCAACACTTGCAGCATTGGATATACTTGAAGCAGAACCTGAAAGAGTAGAAAAATTAGTAAGAAATGCTCAAAAAATGAGAACCGGATTAAAAGACGCAGGCTTTACTGTCCTTGAAGGCAGAACTGCGATTGTTCCTGTCATTGTAGGTGATGATAACCTTGCATTTAAAATGTGGAGAATGCTTTTCGATGCCGGAGTTTTTGTAAATGTATTTATTTCACCCGGGGTTCCTCCAGGAAGGCAAATGATGAGAACGAGCTATATGGCAACTCATGAAGATGAACAGCTGGATACAATACTTGATATCTTTACAGATACGGGGAAAAAATTGGGATTAATTTAAGATGAATTTTTTCATCCATTTTAAAGCATACCTTTACACAGGTATGCTTTTTTATTATTAAAAGGATTAAAGATGAGTGACATTACCATAAAAACTGTTGAAACTAAAAATGATTTAATGAGTTTCATTAAATTCCAGTGGAAGATTTATGATGGTGATACCAATTGGGTTCCTCCCTTGATAATGGATAGGAAAAAAATTCTGAGTAAAGAAAAAAATCCTTTTTTCAAGCATTCCGAAGCTGAATATTTTCTTGCTGAAAAGAATGGTGAAATTAGTTGGCAGAATTGCAGCAATTAAAAATGACCTCCATAATAAACATCATAACGATAAAGTCGGCTTTTTTGGTTTTTTTGAATCTATAAATGATCAGGAAGTTGCTAATGCTCTTTTCGATAAAGCAAAAGATTGGTTAAAATCAAAAGGGCTTAATAAAATGCGCGGTCCGGCAAACCCTTCAAGCAACGATGAATATGCAATGCTGATAGAAGGTTTTGATTCTCCCCCGCTTCTTTTAATGACTTATAATCCAAAGTATTATTTGAATTTATGTGATAATTATGGTTTTAAAAAAGCAAAAGATTTAAATGCTTTCATTCTTGAAACAGAAAAAACTATGTCTTCCGATAAAGTACGCAGAGTTGCTGAAATTGCTAAAACCAGGTATGGCCTAAAAATTTCGCAGCTGAATATGAAAGATTTTAATAATGAAGTTGAAAAAGTAAAATTTGTATATAATAAAGCGTGGGAGCCTAACTGGGGTTTTGTTCCTATGACTGAAGATGAATTAAATGCAATGGCAAAAGATTTAAAACCTCTTGTTGAACCATCACTTGTGCTTTTCGGAGAAATTAAAGATAAACTTGTAGGATTTGCGCTTGTAATGCCGGATTATAATGAAATTTTTATTTCTATGAACGGAAAATTGTTCCCGTTTGGTTTTATCAAGCTTCTAACTCAAAAAAAGAAAATAAAAAAATGCAGAATTATTACATTGGGAATTATTCCGGAATACCAGAAGAAAGGGTTGGATGCAGCTTTTTACTGGGAAATCGTAACCCGGGCTAGGGATTTAGGAATATATTTCGGTGAAGCAAGCTGGGTTTTGGAAGATAATGATATGATGAACACGAGGTCTTGAAGCTATGAATGCAGACCAGTACAAAAAATATAGAATATATGAAATAGATATTTAAATCTTCTAATGATTTAATTGTTCATCATATTTACCGGCATGCGCAGGATCTATTCTTTTAAGGGCAGTAAAAATTTCTTCTTTATCTGGATATGTTTTTAATCTTTCAATTATTTCACCTGCTTTTGCATCAAAAAATACTTTAATTAAAACCGTATTCAGATCCATTTTTTCTCTTAGGGATTGTAAAACATTTATTAATTTAATGATATTCTGCTGACCTTCTTTCTTATTCGTGGAATAAATATCAATACCATAATAATAATCATAAATAGCTTCTCTAAAAGGTCTAAATTTATCATTAAGCAGATCATCAACTAATCCCCTTTTACTGTAAGAGCTGCTTGTTTTAGTCCATCCATTCGAGAAACTGCTTACTGCTCCTAAACTCACAATATCAGAGGCTTTTGAAAAATAAGGAGTTCCTCCGAGCTTATTCCATGTATCCAAATCAAAGCCGATAATAATGTAAGCATAATAATCCAGGAATCCTGTTATTGGATCAAAAATGGACTGGTTCCGGTACAAACCCTGACCCGGATCATATGCGAAAGACCATGCATTGTCGTTAATGCTTAGAACAAGAGAATTATCCTGCGATTTGTAAATAGGTCTTAAGCTTGTAATAACTACTTGTGCAGAATAATTAATATCATTGGAAGCGCTTATAACAAATATATTCATCGAACAATCAATTTTTGCTCCATTCTGGTAAGCCGGATCATTCGTGAACTGAGTCTTATTCATATAATCCTGAACCTTTTGAGCAAAATCGGAGATCTTATCCCTTGCAGATATAGGAATATTACCAGTGCTTAGTGTAACCGTACAATTCAGTTCCTGAGGAAAAATTATTGTGGCAGAAAACAATAGAATAAATAGGAGAGTTTTCATTTTTTTTAACAATTTTCAATTTTTAGTTGATTTAATATATGAATTTCAATATAATCAAACAATAAATAAAATAATTACTGTCGATTGAGACTTTTATTTGCGTTACTGCTTATAATTGGTTATGAATCGGTTTTACAAGCGCAAATGATGGCAGGGGCAAAGCAGATTTCGATAGCAAATTCCGGGGTAGCACTCTCTAACGACGTTTTCGCCATTTTCAACAATCCGGCCGGTTTAGCCCAGATTAACTGGAGAGAAATTGGTGTGTTCTATTCACCCGCTCCCTTCGGCTTTAAAGAACTGGCTAATGCATTCATTGCATATAACGAACCTTTATCAACTAGTTCCTTATCTTTTGGAGCTATGACTTACGGTTTCGAACTATATAAAGAGAATAAAATTCTTCTCGGATATTCACACAATTTTTTTAACAGACTTTTTTTGGGTCTTGCTCTAAACTATCATTCGGTTTCAATCAAAGGATATGGGAACAAATCTGTATTTTATTTTAATGCAGGAGGATTAGCTTACATCACAGATGAAATTAGGTGGGGCTTTTCCATTTATAATATCAACAGAAGATCTTTTACCGATGAAGATGATCAAATTCCGACGACTTTTAATTCAGGGTTCAGCTGTAATATACTGCCTGAGATTTCAGTTAACCTGGCTTTGGAAAAAGATATTAGGTATACTGCATCCTTAAAATTCGGAATAGATTATTATATTGTCGAAAATCTTTCCCTGCGAACAGGATTTTCTAGTGAACCCTCAATCTATTCAGCGGGTATAGGTATAAACTATTCTTTTCTTAGCCTTGATTATGCAGTTTTTAATCACCCTGATTTAGGATTGACTCACCAGGTCGGGATTTTAATCAGTTTTCTAAATATTGGGAACAGGTATAATAAAATAAAAGACTATCTCTCGGGGAAATAATTATTAATTCAATTTCATTTTACTATAAAAAACGATTGAATAATTTCTCACTAAAAATTATTTCTGTTTTGTTCATGCTGTTTTTCTGCAGCTCCAAAGGACAAGTTTTCGATGATTCGACAGACTTAAAGACTGAAGAAATAATAACAAATCTGCTTCAGGAACCATCAGAAGAATCAGACAACTCTGATTTATACAATACTATTGAAGATCTAATTTCCAATCCTATTAAATATTAATGAAGCCGGCTTTAATGAACTCGAAAGGATCCCTTTCATGGACGCTGCCGCAGCGCAGTCGATAATAAATTATCGGGAAAAGTCCGGACATATTTTTTCTGTTTATGAATTATACTTAATCAAAGATCTTTCAGAAGAGATAATAAGGAAAATTTCTCTTTTTTTAACTGCTGAAGATAAATCAGCTAAAGTGAATCCGGATAATTCTTTTTTTTCGAATTCATCTTTTAATTTAAGGAGCAGAATGCAGGATGACCTGCAGGAAAGAAAAGGATTTGCCAAAAATAAATTCAACGGATCAAAGTATAAAATATACAACAGAATAAATGCAAGCTATAATAATTTCGAACTGGGGTTTTTAACAGACAAAGATCCGGGAGAAAATTCTCTCTATGATTTCTCATCTTATTTTATATCCATAAAAAAGATAGGATTTATTAACAATATTGTAATGGGAGATTATTTAATTAAATGGGGTCAGGGATTAGCTTTATGGAGTCAATATGGCTTTTCCAAAGGAGCCGATGCGGTATCTACTGTTAAGAAAAATTCAAATATAATAAGCAAGTATACAAGTGCTTCTGAAAATAATTTTCTAAGAGGTATAGCTCTCAATTTAGGACTGCATAATTTTTCACTTACTGCTTTTTATTCCAGGAACAGGCTTGATGCAAATATTGATTCTGTCTCACAATCTATTTTATCAATCCCTAGCGATGGTATGCATCGTACTGAAAACGAGTTGTCAAAACGAAAATCTACTTTAGAAACTGTTTACGGCTCCGCTATAAATTTTCAGAATAATTTTATAAATACAGGGATTCTATATTATAATTCTTTTTTTGAAAATTCATTTATTCCTGGTTCAGTTTATGATATTAAAGGGAATAATTTTAATTATACCTCCTTTTTTTATGATTTATTTTTGAGAAAAATAAATCTTTTCGGGGAATTGGTTTACAGCGGCATTTCGGTTGCTTCAATAAACGGAATTGAAATACCGGTTAATAAAGATTTTATTTTTGTAACTTCGGTTAGAAGTTATCCCAGGAATTTTAATAATATCCACGGATTTTCATTCGGAGAAAAATCAGGAGCATCTAAAAATGAATTTGGTATTTATTTCGGCTTGAGATGGAATTCGCCGGCTGGTATTATAAATTTATATTATGATCAATTTAAGTTCCCATACGCCTCATACCGGATGCCTTTGCCCTCCACTGGGAATGAATTTTTAGTTGATTATAAAAATGAAATGATCAAAAATTTCGAGACAAAGCTGCGATTTAAATATGAGAATAAAGAAATTACTTTTGATGGAATTAATAATTCGCTGATTGGGAACAAGATCAAAAAAATATGGAGAGCAGAAATCAGTTATAAAATCATGAGACAACTAAGGTTAATAGGAAGGTTTGAATACAGTAATATAAATATTACCGATAATTATATTGAAGAAGGATTTTTAACATTCCAGGATATTCAGTTTAACCCTTCACATTATTTTAATTTTTATTCACGGATAGTTTTCTTCAAAACAAATTCGTTCAATTCTGCAATATATGAGTATGAAAATGATCTTGCCGGGACGTTAATAAATTCAGCATTATACGGTGAAGGCATCAGGTGGTACTTTGTTGTAAAGGTTAAACCTTATAAAAATATAACAATATCATGTAAATATTCCGAAACTATTAAGCCTAAGGAGAAATATTTAGGTTCAGGTCTATTGGAAATAAAAGGAAATCTAGATAACCGTTTCAGCCTTCAAGTGGATTTAAATTATTAACCTGCAGCTTCAATATCATCCAGATCAGTAACAGGTACTATAATATTTTTCTTTTTACCTTTCACAAAATACATATCAATTTCACCTCTCCCCTTAGCATTTAATTTTCCCCTGTAATCGCATTCAAAATAATCTTTAATTAAATCATACGTTGGGCCGGAAATATTAATTTCATTAGGTTCACAGCAGCTGCTCATTCTGCTTGCAATGTTTACCGTATCTCCCCAGACATCATACGTAAATTTATTGCTGCCGACAACGCCTGCAACAACCTGACCGGAATTAATTCCGGCTCTTAATTTCCATTTAAGTTTTGATTTATAATTTCTCTTATTGATAAAATCTTTCATTTCTATTGCAGCATTAATCAATCTAACAGCATGATCCGGAAATTCATCCGGTATACCGCTGCCGATCATATAACTATCGCCTATGGTTTTTAATTTCTCAAGATTGTAGCTTGATATTATATCATCGAATTCATAAAATATTTCATTTAATTCATTAAGGATTTCTTCTGGTGTCAGGTTAACAGTCTGCTTGGCAAAATTGTACAAATCGGTAAAAAGGATTGAAACCATTTTATAATTACGTGGATAGATTGCCCCTTGTATTTTCCATTCATTAACTATTTGAGCCGGTAAAATGTTATGAAGAAGCTCATCGGTTTTAATTTTTTCCTCTTCAAGCTCTTTTGTTTTTTGCTTAACCTTTGTATCGATGTTATGCTTATAAAAAGCCATTTCCAAAGTTGAGTTGAGGCTTCTTTCTTCGAAAGGCTTTAAAAGATATCCGAATGGTTCGGTTACCATAGCTTTTTGAAGTATCTCTTCATCTGTTAATGCGGTAAGATAAACTACCGGGATATTGTATTTCTCCTTTATAATTGACGCAGCATCAATTCCGCTCATTTCACCGGAAAGCAATATATCCATCAATATTAAGTCGACTTCAGTAGTGGATATTTTTTCCAGCAATTCTTCACCGGAGTTGACTATTAAAGTTACATTGTATCCGAGTTTATTCAAAGTTCTTCGAAGATCAATTGAAATAATATTTTCATCTTCAACAACAATGATGTTCCCTTTAGCAGTATTCATAAAAAATAGTTCTATTATGTTTTTAATTTCAAGGTTTTACAGGAAGTGTCAGAATATAACCAGAAATGTTTCTCTAATAAAATGCCAAAAAAAATTTTCTTCAATATATTCATTCTTTTATTTTCTTCAAAATAATTTTTAGGGTAATAATTGATAAATATTCGTACCTTCACGAATATTTTTCATTTCGATTCTTATTTGAAATGCAAAAAGAAGTTCTTCGAATTCCCATCAAAAAAAGATAAGTCCCGTCGGAGTAATATATCATTTTTCTTTGGAATTTAATTTCGGATTATCCCCTGGTTAAAATCCATTCAGCAAATTGCTCCGGTAAGATTTTTATTTAATTATTTCTTTTAATTGTTTTAAAAAATCTGGATTTGAAATAGCAGCACAATCAAAGTTATTAACTTTTCCACCATCTTTTAATAGCAATGATAAAATCCCGAAAGACATTGCAATCCTATGATCCCCAAAGCTTTCAAATACAGGAGAATAGTTTTTTACAGTACCCGAAATTGAAAAACCGTCCTCTTTTTCTTCTATATCCAATCCTAGCAATTTCATATTGCTGCATATTGCATTTATCCTATCGGTTTCTTTTGCTCTTAATTCCGAGACCCCATCGATTTTAAACTCCCCTTCAGCAAAAATTGATGCGACCGAAAGAATGGGAATTTCATCAATAATATTGGGGATTATTTTTTCTTCAATTTTGATATTGTGAAGCCTGCTGTTATGAATTTCCAGATCACCGAAAACTTCTCCATTCATTTCTTTAATATTTTCGGTTTGAATTTTTCCGCCCATGCTTTTTAAAACATCTAAAATACCTGTTCTTGTAGGATTCAAAGAAACATTTTTAATAATAAGAGTTGAATTTTCGGAAAGAAGGGATAAAATAATAAAAAAAGAAGCAGTTGAAATATCGGATGGAACAAAATAGGTTTCGGGAACCGGGTAATTATCTTTTGAGACAAAGGATATTTTTCCATTGTCATTAGATTTAGTTTTCAATCCAAGCATCTTTTCCGTATGATCTCTTGAAGGATATTTTTCACTAACAGAAGTTATTTGTTCAGAATGAAGCCCCGCAAGTAAAACAGCGCTTTTAACCTGTGCACTGGCGACAGGCAATTCATAATTGATCCCGTTTATTTCTTCAGAAGGATAAAATAAAAGTGGTAAAGTAAGATTTTCTGATGCTTTTATTTTTCCATTCATTGCAGTAAGAGGAGTTATTATCCTCTTCATCGGGCGTTTCGAAAGAGATTCATCACCTATTAATTTTGATTCAAAATTTTGTGCTATTAGAATTCCGGATATTAGCCTGGCAGTAGTTCCTGAATTTCCGGCATTTAGAGAATCGGAAGGTTTAGTAAAACTCTTAAACCCTCTTCCTGTTATTTCAACAAAGTTACCTTTATTTTCAATATTAGCGCCGAGTTGTTTAAAGCAATTCCTTGTCGAGAATACATCTTCACCATTTGATATATTAAATATTTTAGATTTCCCTTCTGCCATAGAAGCAAACATTACCGCTCTGTGTGAAATTGATTTATCACCCGGTAACTCGAGTTCACCGTTTACTTTATTAATATTGTTAAAAGACTGAAGCATATTCGTTTGGCTTTCTCAAATTGAATTCATCAGTTAATAAAAAAGAATTTCAGATTGCTGATTTTTAATTCCTCATTTTACTAATAAAAAAGAATAACTTTCTAATATAAAATAATTTTAGTCATATTAAAATTTGTTTGAATCTAAAGTTATAATTATAATCACAATTCGAAATCCGCAAGATTTCACTTCTTATATGTCCACTGGTCTACTTTTTTCTTCAGCTCAATTTCATCATATTCTGATTTTTTGTACATCCCCTTTCCTATTCTTTGCCTTAATGCTTCATACAAAATTACAGCTGCAGCAACTGAGACATTTAAGCTTTGGACCATCCCGAACATTGGAATAAGAAATTTTTTATCTGCAAGGTTCGCGGCTAATTCGGAAACACCTCTATGTTCATTTCCTAAAATTATGGCCGATTTTTTTGTAAGGTCGAGTTCAAATAAGCTGATAGAATCATCCGAAATTGAAGATGCATAAATATTAAACCCTTCATCTTTCAAATTCTGATAACAATCTTCCATACTTTTATATTTCTCCCTGTCTACCCACTTAAACGCGGATGCAGAAGATTTTTTACCGATTTTTGGGAAAGATTCCTGATAATAAACCAATGAAACTTTCGGAACCCCGACAGCATCGCAGGTTCTGAATATTGCGCTCACATTATGGGGATCATGAATATTTTCCAGCACAACCTTTAATGAAGGCTGCCGGAAATTAATTACAGATATAATTTTGTTTTTTCTTTTTTCTGTTCTCAACAATGCTTATCTGAAAAAAAAGTTAATTTTATTAATGTGAGAGATTGATCAAAATGTAGCACAGATTATACTCGTTGTTCTAGACGTTGAAATCTGTGCGATATTTTTTTACATAATTTTGTTTTTGGTCATGATTTATGTATTGCACAGATTCCAACAACCAAATCTGCCCGTTTAATCTGTACTACAAAAATCAAATTTTAATATTTATTATTGTTAATTACGTAGCACAGACAATACTTTTATGCAGAATTATTTTGAAAATAACTTATGCAAACAGATAGTTTCAGTGTTCTACAATAAGTTACTTTTTAAGTTAAGCTCACCTCCAGGGTGAGCCTCAATTTTTGGAAAATTATTTACTTATTGAAAACTAATTTATAAATTATCTTGTTCTTAATTTTTCGTGCCCTGTCTACCTTAAACTTTTTTATATCGGCTTTAAGATAAAAGGCTGCCAGTTCCAGGACTTTATTCATCACGGTATCTTCGTCATGAGCCCAGCTTTCACACCCTTTCAATGAAGGTACTTCAGCCGTATAACCATCATCTGTTTTATTAATTACAATATCTAAAATCATTGAATAATTTATATCCCGGTCGGATGCCAGGTTGTTTTTAATTCCTGTGTTTTTTGAATTATATATGGAGATTCATAAATTTCGTTTGTCCAGTCATCCTTCCTGTAAAACAGAGTTCTTTTAATGTTCCCGCTCGCAAGTTCACTAATTGATTTAATTATTTTCTCATCATCTCCGCAATATATAATTGAGTTTACATCCATATGAGATGCCATATGGCTGTACAATTCGGATTTTTTACCTGTAAGAATATTTACAACTCCGGCCGGAACATCAGAAGAATTTAATACTTCAGCTAAAGAAACGGCCGATAAAGGTTTACTTTCAGATGCAAGAAGAATAACTGTGTTCCCGCCAACAATTGCAGGTGCTATTAAAGTAATAAGGCTTAATAAGCTTTTATTTTCAGGTGCTATAATTGAGATCACACCTGCCGGTTCAAGAACTGAAAAATTGAAATGAGGACTTGCTACCGGGTTAACACTACTGAAAAGCTGCTGATATTTATCGCTCCATCCGGCATAATAGACCAATCGATCAATCGAAGCTTCCACTTCTTCAGCGGCAGATTTTGTCGATTCACCTTGAATTATCAGTTCTGAAATAAATTGCTCTTTTCTTCCTTCAAGCATTTCTGCAATGCGGTATAATAACCTGTCCCTTATTTAATGCTGATGAATTTGCCCATGAATCCTGGGCTTTACGCGCTGCCACCACAGCATTCCTGAAATCTTTCCGTGAAGCCATACATATATTTGCAATTAATTCTCCATTGCTGTTATTAACGGCATAATATCTTCCTGATTCTGTACGCGGGAATTTTCCGCCGATATATAATTTGTATGTTTTATTGATATTTAATCTGCTCATAATTTTCAGATAAAAAATAATTATTCAAAATTTACATAAGGATATAATCCTTGCAATCCGCCTTCCCTGCCGAAGCCGCTTTCTTTGTAGCCTCCGAAAGGTGAGGCTGCATCGAACTTATTGAATGTATTTGCCCAGACTACACCCGCTTCTAATTTTTGAGTTAAATGAAATATTTTTGCACCGTTTTGTGTCCATACTCCGGCTGATAATCCATACGGAGTATTATTTGCTTTTTCTATAACTTCTTTAATAGTTCTGAATGTCTGAATTGTTAAAACCGGTCCGAATATTTCCTCCTGAACAATTTTATGAGATTGTGATACATTTAGGAATAAAGTCGGAGCACACCAGTTCCCCTTCTTCGGCAATTTGCATTCAGACTGGTAAATTTCACCACCTTCTTTTAAGCCGATCTTTATATAATTTTCGATGGTCTGTAATTGTTTTTTTGAGTTTACTGCTCCTATATCTGTATTCTTATCTAATGGATCACCCACAATTAAAGTATCCATCCTGTTTTTTAATTTTTGTATCACTTTGTCTGCTACAGATTCCTGTACAAATAATCTTGATCCTGCACAGCATACATGACCCTGGTTAAAAAATATCGCATTAATAATACCTTCAACAGCCTGATCAATTGCCGCATCTTCAAAAATAATATTAGCACCTTTACCGCCTAATTCAAGGGATACTTTTTTATTAGTACCTGCAATTGCTTTTGCAATATATCTTCCCACTTCTGTTGAACCTGTAAAAGCAATTTTATCTATATCCGGATGATTTACAATACTGGCTCCCGTTTGGCCGGCTCCTGTAACAATATTTACTACACCTTCCGGCAAACCGCTAGTCATGAATAACTTCAGCCAACTTTAAAGCAGTTAATGGTGTGGTTTCTGCAGGTTTCAAAACAGTAGTATTACCGGTTGCCAAAGCCGGGGCAAGTTTCCATGCGGCCATTAATAAAGGGAAATTCCAGGGAATTATCTGACCGACAACTCCAATAGGTTTTGGCTTCCTATCAGGGAAAGCATATTGTAATTTATCAGCCCATCCGGCATGGTAGAAAAAATGATTTGCAGCAAGCGGAATATCGATATCGCGTGATTCCCTTATAGGTTTGCCGCCATCCATACTTTCTATCACTGCAAATTCGCGAGCGCGTTCCTGTATTACGCGAGCAATCCTGAAGATGTATTTACCGCGCTCTCTTCCTGATAACTTTGACCATCCGATGAATGCATTGCGGGCGGCTTTAACTGCTATGTCTACATCTTCTGCAGTTGCCTCTGCAACGACAGAAATTTTTTCATCATTTGCAGGATTGATGGTATCAAAGTATTTACCCTTGACAGGTTTTGTAAATTTTCCGTTAATGTACAGGTCATACTTTTTTTGAATCTGTATATGACCGGTACTTTCAGGTGCTTCGGAATACTTCCATGAAGCTTTAAATAAATCTTTAGTTCCTTTTTTCTGCATAATTAATCTTTTGAAAAATAATTAGATGATTGATATACGCCTGTTTCCACTTTAACCAGCTGCATCAATAAATCATTTAATAAGCTGCTGGCACCAAAGCGGAAATAGTTTTTATTCATCCATTTTTCACCGAGAACCTCATTCAGCATAACCAGGTATTGCAAAGAAAGCTTTGCATTTGAAATACCGCCTGCCGGTTTTATCCCTATCATTTTGCCGGTTTTTAAATAATAATCTTTAATAGCATCAAGCATTACATAAGTAACCTGCAAAGTAGCTGCCGGCTGTATTTTGCCTGTTGAAGTTTTTATAAAATCTGCCCCTGCGTAGATAGCGATCTCACTTGCTTTCCGCACATTGTCTAGAGTATCCAGTTCACCTGTTTCCAGAATTACTTTGAGATGAGCTTTACCGCTGGCTTCTTTAACTGCAGCAATTTCATCAAATACATACTGGTAATTCCCGGAAAGGAATTCGCCTCTTGAAATTACCATATCTACTTCATCAGCCCCCAGATCAACAGCTGTTTTAACTTCGTTAATCTTTACTTCCAACGCGGTCTGCCCGCTTGGGAATGCCGTTGCAACAGATGCAACATAAATACCGCTTCCTTCAAGTGCTTTTTTTGCAACGCTCACAAGTGCCGGATAAACGCAAACAGCTGCAACTTTAGGAATATCACTATATGAATCATGAGGATGCATAGCTTTATAACATAGCTGCTGAACTTTGCCCCTTGTATCCTTACCTTCCAGCGTTGTCAGATCAATCATGCTTATAGCTAATTTCAATCCTTCTTTTTTTGACGCTGTTTTAATGCTCCGTGAGCCAAACCTGGCTGTTCTTTCATCTACACCAACGGTGTCATACATAGGTAAATTATTTAAATCTGGAAGCATGTATATAACTTATTATTAAAAGGTTACAAAATTTAACTTCATTGTATTAAGAGTAAGTTTACGATTAAGACTATACGTAGCATAATTCTTACCTCATACCATTGATTTTTAAAAATGCTTTATAAGTATTTTTAAGCAGCATAGCTCTTGTCATAGGTCCGACCCCGCCGGGAACAGGAGTAATATATGAACAATGAGGAGCGACATCATCAAAGTCCACATCGCCAACTAATTTATATCCTTTAGGATTGGTCGAATCTTCAACCCTGCTGATACCAACATCAATTACAACAACATTTTCTTTTACCATATTGCTTTTAACAAAATTCGGGCTGCCGATTGCAGCAATTAATATGTCAGCCTGTTTTGTAAACTCACTAATGTTTTTTGCGGCGGAATGACATACAGTTACTATAGAATTTGCATGCTCTTTTTTCTGCAGCATAATATTAGCTATAGGTTTACCAACAATATTGCTTCTTCCCAGCACAACAACATGCTTTCCTTTCGTTTCGATACCGTACCTGATTAAAAGCTCCTGAATTCCCGCCGGTGTACATGAAGCAAAAGTTTCTTTTCCAATCACTAAATTCCCAATGCTGATTGGATGAAAACCATCAACATCTTTTTTGGGGGAAATGGCTTCAATAATTTTATTTTCATCTATGTGCTTGGGAAGCGGGAGCTGGACAAGAATACCATGATAATTATCATCGTTATTATATTTTTGAATCAACACCAAAAGCTTTTCCTCAGAAATATCTGCAGGATGATTTTCCGCTTTAGTTATCATCCCTATTTCTTCACAGTCTTTTATTTTGTTCCTTACATAAACTTGTGAAGCCGGGTTTTCACCAATTAGAAATGTAACCAAACCGGGGACTTTTCTTCCTTCATCTTTTAGATTTTGGATTTCCTTTTTCAGTTCTTTCCTGATATCGGCTGCTATTTTTTTACCGTCAATAATTTCCATCGTATTAATAAAAATATTTCAGTTTTTTAATAGAGACTCCTGAGTTTCCGATTTATAATTATATTTTTTTTCAAGATATAATTTTAATTTCTTATCTTCTATAATTTCTTCAGCAAAAGGATTTGAATTCTGCCATCCGGCTTTTTTATATTTCCTATAATTCTCAAGTCTTCGTAAAGAAATTTCACAAAAAACCGGATTCAGATCTGCAGTAAAACATCTTCTTTCCAAAATCTCAGTCGCTATTAAAGTAGTGCCGGAGTGGGAAAAAAAATCAATTATTATTTCATTCTTAATGCTGTTTGCTTCAATAATTCTTTTTATTGCTTTTAAGGGTTTTTGGGCATAACAGCCGTTAACATTTTCTTCCATTCTATAAAAAACCTGCTGGATATCGACCCAGACATTACCCGCTCTAATGAAATCTGATTTTCCCCTTTCCAGATTTTCAGTAATCTTTCCATTAATAGGTTTATAATACCCTTTTAGTATTTTAGGAATTTCAGTGTATTCAGCATTAATATTAAATTGAGGTTCCCCTTTTCTATAATAAAGAAGCTCCTGCCTGATGGACATCCAGTTTTTCTGAGTTCCATAACCTCTCTGATTTCTCATTGTAATAAAACTGCGTGAATGAAAGCCGGACTCTTTCATCATTAAAATAAATTCAGGGAATGGCTGAAAATGATTATTTTGATCTGCACCCAGCCAAATATAAAGAGAAGCATTTTCCTCCAATGATTCAAATGTATTTTGAATCCAGGTTCTGCTCCAATCTACAAACTTAGCAAGTTCCCTTTCTTCAAATGCGACAAAGTTATAAGGCGGATCATGAATTGCGAGAATGGCTTTATCATGCCCCATTAATTTATTTATTGAATTATTATCAGAAGCATCAATGCAGGCAATTTTGTGTTTACCTTCCGGGTCCTCCCAGATAAATCCTTTTTTAAACCTGCAATAAGGAAGAAGAAGCTTTGTAAGTTCTTCATCAGCATCTATTCTCGGTAAAGGAAAATTTAACATCTTTTAAATTGATTTTTTTATAAAATCCGGGAAAAGAATTCTTTCCACTTCTACGGTTTTACCAGTTTCATTATCAATTTTAAAAAACATTCCGCACAAATGAACATCATCATTAGCAGTCTCATATTTTTGAGGAGTCTGGTAAATAAACCTATTTAATGCTGCCTGGGTTTTCATTCCTATAACCGAATCATAAGGACCTGTCATACCGACATCAGTTATATAGCCTGTACCGTTCGGAAATATTCTTTCGTCGGAGGTTTGCACATGTGTATGTGTGCCTACCAATGCACTTATTTTTCCATCAAGATAATTAACTAAAGCAATTTTCTCTGCGGTTGCCTCAGCATGAAAATCAACAAATATAACTTTTGTTTCATTGTTTAACTTTGTGAGAATCCAGTCGGAAGCCCGAAAAGGACAATCAATCATTGCCATAAATGATCTTCCCTGGAGGTTTATGACTGCTGCTTTTCCTTTTTTTGTTTCAGCAACATAATAACCATTACCATATGTACCTTTAGGATAGTTAAGCGGCCGCAGGGATCTTGGTTCATTTTTCAGGTATTCCTGGGATTGATGCTTGTCCCAGGTATGATTTCCGCCGGTAATAACACTTACTCCAAGTTCAAAAAGAATTTTCCCTTCCTTTTCAGTGCATCCTTTCCCGTTGGCAACATTCTCACCGTTGGCAACAATTAAATCAGGTTTGTATTTCTGAACTAAACTGGGCAGCCAAGTTTGCACCATATTTAAGCCTGGCGGCCCAATAATATCGCCGATAAAAAGTAAATTTAATAAAGCCATATTTTTTAAAATCTATTTTTTTAATATATCTAAAATTGAAAGTAAATAAAAACGGAGATGCTTTATCAGCTGATATTTAGAAATGCATTTTTAAATCAGACAACTAAATAATTTATAACCGGATTAAACTTCTTCAATAATTTTCTCATTCAGCCAATCTCCTTTTCTAAATTTAAGCAAAATAGATATCGAATAAATGATTATATAAACAGGCAAAGCCATCCAGGCCCAGACCAAACCTAATTTTAAGTAAACGCCCAAGAAATAAGCTAACGGGACAAAAATAAAAATATTAGTAATAACTTCAGCTTTCATAACAAATACGGTTTTTCCAGCAGATTGCAGACCGTTTGCAAGTACAACTCCGGTTGCATAAAATATTTGTGCGAAACCTGCTACTCTTAACGCAGGTTTTGCCACTTCAATTATGGTTTTGTCAGTTGTGATCAATAATAAAACAATATCAGGAAGAAAAATATATATAAGTCCTAAGAATAAAGTATAGTAGGTTGCAATTTTGGCAGTCTCAAAACCATATATTTTAGCCCTGGCAAATTGCCCTGCTCCAAGATTATTTCCCACCAAAGTTTGAACTGCAATCCCGAATCCGAAGCAAGGTAAAAATGAGATAAACAAAGTACTAATGATAGCTTGTGTTGCTGCCTGCTCATGAACGCCAATCAGACCGGTTGTTACCACAAAAAGAAGAAAGCCAATAAGTATAAAAATATTCTGCAGAGAAACAGGTAAAGATATTTTGTATATAGCTTTAATAATGGTTCTATCGAATTTGAAATTTTTGAAGTTTTGATACCTCTGGCGATACATCGGGAGTAAGATAATAGTTAGATAAAAAAAGAAATCGAATAACGTTGCAAGACTAGATGCAAATCCTGCTCCTGCGAGCCCCATTCTCGGCATTCCAAGGTTTCCATAAATAAATAGCGTATTGAAAAATATATTCAGAAGATTTGTAACTATGCCGGAGACCATAAAAATTTTTGTTTTACTTATCCCGAAAAAGAATCCCCGGTAAGAAACAGAAATCAGAAAAAACGGAATACCCAAAAATCTATAGAAAATATATTGTGAAGCCAGGTCACCGACAGTTTTATCGGCAGCAAAAAAATGTGCTATATCGCTTGATGCTAAAACACCAATAACCGCTACTACACATCCGATACAAAAACCGAGGATTAGAGAATTGTTTAGAGCTACTGCGCATCCTTTGTAATCTTCTTCTCCGAATTTTCTTGCAACAATTACATGAGTTCCGGTAGCAAGACTTGAAAAGAAACTAATTAAAGCCCAGGTGGCAAGCACCCCTAATCCCATTGCAGCTAAGGCATATTGTGCTTCATCAAGTCTACCCACCATTGCAGTATCAACTAAAGAAACAACCATTTGAGTTGATAACCCTGCTATTGCAGGAAGTGCGAGATTTAATATTTTTTTGTAATAACCGTTAACGGGAAGTAAATTCATAAAAATAATGTTCAAAATATTTTACGGGGTATTAACCGTGCTGTAAAATATACAATATTTTATATATGAACTAGAAAGATATGATAAATCAAATAATAATAGCAACTAATATTTTGATTTAATGAAAATTTATAGGCTGATTTTGAAGGTATTTTGAAGGTAATGAGTATCAAAAATAAATGCAGAAACCGGTAATTTTCCCCCGGCTTCTGCAACCCATCCCCTTGAGTGAAAATATTCTAATTTTTATTTTTATTTGAAAAATACTACGGCAAAAAGGATATAGATTATCCACGCCACAAGCCAGCCGAATGCTATAAAAAGCATAAAAAAGAGTGCAGTATAATCAGAAATAAAATCCTTTATTTTTCCTATTGTCATTTTGTACCTCAACTATTAATGATACTGCCTGAAATCATTTGACAATTATTATACCAATATGATAATTTTCAATATTTTAATTTATTGTTTAAAAGGTCTTTGCAAAATTGGCGATAGTGAGAAGAATCTTTCTTATCGGCGGGAATGAATTTTTTAGATAGATTGTTACAAGGTAATTGGCTGAGAATAACAGATAAAAATGAATATTATATAATATTCTATTTATTAGAAAAGTTTCAAGAGGACAAATTTTCTTATTTATATAAAACTCATTCTTATAAATCATTGCAAATAGGTATTTTACTTATTAAGCAATATTACTTTAATTTTTATCCGAATTAGCAATTAAATTAATAGAGCCAGGGGACTAATTTCCATGTCCTGCTGGTGTAAATTACATATTCATTTCCAAATGAATCATTCAGCGCCAGTTCTTCAATTTGAATACGATTAAGGAGAGTATATAAAACCGGGAAAAGAACAATACAAAATGAAATCCAATTGTTTAAACTTATTCCTAATCCAAAAAATGAAATCAGCATTCCCGTATAAGAAGGATGACGTACATATTTATATAAACCTGACTGAATTATCCTATGTTCAGTTTGTATTGAAACATTGACGGTAAAAAACCGGCGCAAAGTTAATATAGCTGTCCACCGAACTGCCAAGCCTAATAAGATAAAAATGAGACCCGTCAGGTGAAGAAAGTGCAGATAGTTTTTAATATACCCAAAGCGGGTAAAGGAAATAAATACGCCGGCAAAAACAGAAACATAAATGATAATATTTAATCTCTTAAGAGAGCCTGAATCTTTATCCAGATTCCCCGGTTTAGAGCGGCGTAAAACCAGTAAGAGGATTTCAGAAACAACCCAGAAGAAACAGACAATTAAGAACAGGTTACCTAGTCCCAATTTTCTTCCCTTTATTATCTAACTTATAATACTTGATAATAATCCTAAATTAAATCTTTTTATAACTAACTAGCAAGAAATTATTATTTTATTAGAGAATGAGGAGCAGAGTATTTTTATATTAAATACCATTTTAGGTAAAGCTCATTTATATTTGATATAATATTTCTTCATATTAATAAATAGAAAATGAATTCACAAGAATTAATGCTCAAAGAAATCGAAGAACAGATAAAGAGATTTAAGGAAAGACTTATTAAGCTTGAAAAAAAAAGCAGGAAACTGGGAACAATAAAAGGCATAATCCTTTTATTGTGCATAATTCTTTTTTTTGTATCTTATTTTTATTTAACACTTTATTTTGTAATAGCTTTTGCAGTGCTGTTCCTGGTAACCTTCGGGATTCTTACAATGTTTCACAATGATATCGACAAGGGGATCAGGAAACAAAAAATCTGGATTGATATAAAATCAACTAACCTTGCAAGGATTAAAATAGACTGGCAGAACCTGCCTCCACAAAGAATAGTTAAATCAAATAGCACGCATCCGTTTGAATCTGATTTAAATATCTCCGGGGAATATTCACTTCACCGTCTGATTGATGCTTCGGTCACTTCCGAAGGGAGCTTAAAACTGCTGGAGTGGTTCACAGCTATCAACCCGTCATTTGATGATATATTATTCCGCCAAAATATTATTAGAGAGCTGATTCCTTTAACAAAGTTCAGGGGAAAGCTTCTTTTAAATTCTAATTTGGTAACAAAAAAAGAATTGTACGGGAAAAGACTTTTAGATTGGCTGATGAAAAAGTCCAGTATAGTTCCTTTGAAAAAGATTTTAACCATACTGGCATTTCTAATTCCGCTAAATATAATTTTCATTTTGCTTGCGGTCTTCGATATCTCATATTCGCTATGGCCGGCGACAAGCTTAATGATGGTTTTTATTTACTATATAAATTCCAGATATATAAATGAGCTTCTGGATAAATCATTAACTCTTGCAGAAGATATCGGAAAATTTTATTCTATCCTAAAATTTCTCGAAGAATACCGCTACGGGAAAAATCAACATTTGAAAAATCTTTGTTCTTCTTTTACAGACAGTTCAAAGTCTCCGACTTCATATTTTAAAAAAATTGACAGGTTAATCTTTCTATCAAGCTTTCAAAAAAATCCCTTATACCAGACTTCTGCTCAATCTCTTCTTTCCATGGGATTTTTTCCAGGCTTACAAACTTGAAAAGATAAAATCTGAACTTTCCGGACAGCTGCCTGCCTGGCTGGAAACCTGGTATGTTCTTGAAGCATTAATATCACTGGCAAATTACGCTTATTTAAATCCAGGGTATACATTCCCCGAAATCAAAAATCATTTTGATAATATTGAAAGTATATTTAATGTGAAAAATTTAGCACATCCCTTAATTCCATTCAGGAATAATATTACTAACGATTTTAAAATAAATAATTTAGGAGAAGTAATTATTATAACCGGTTCCAACATGTCGGGGAAAAGCACATTTCTAAAAACAATCGGGATGAATCTTGTGCTTGCGTTTGGAGGAAGCGTTGTAAATGCACAAAGCTTAAGCACCGGTTTATTCAGAATTTTTACATCAATAAATATTACTGATTCCGTAGTAGACGGGATATCATATTTTTACGCTGAAGTAAAACGTTTAAAGAAGCTCCTGCTTGAGTTAAATAAAGAAAATTCCCTGCCCGTATTTTTTCTTATTGATGAAATATTCAAAGGAACCAATAATAAAGAAAGACTTACCGGCAGCGGGTCTTATATAAAAGCACTGGTAGGAAAAAATTGTACAGGAATAATTTCTACACATGATCTGGAATTGATTAAGCTGGAAGATGAAATGCCGGGAGTTTTAAATTATCATTTCAAAGAGGAAATTATTGATAACAGGATGCTCTTCAAATATAAGATAATTAAAGGTCCAAGCCCCACTACAAATGCTCTTAAAATCATGAAGCTTGAAGGGCTGCCTATTGATTAGCCTTTTTAACTTTGTCGACCGCTTCGAGCGCAGCATTTTCATCATGATATTTCATAAATTTACTATTGGGTTTGATTCCTTCCCCGTATTTTTCTACATAAACTTGTGTAAATTCTGCCCCGAGGAAAAGAATTTGAGATGAATAATATACCCACAAGAGAATGATCACCAGCGAACCGGCAGCTCCGTAAGTGGAGCTTAAAGTACTTGTTCCCAAATATAAGCCTATCAAATATTTTCCAAGTACAAAAAGAACTGCAGTTACTAAGGCTCCAACCCAGACATGTTTCCATTGTATATTTACATCAGGCAGAAATTTAAATATCATCATAAAGAGGAGGAATATTAACAAAAGTGATATAAACAAATTAGATATTTCAAGGTAATAAACAGGCAGTTCAAAAAACTGTTCGCTTATATAATCATTTATTGAAGATATAACAGCACTAACAATTAATGAAACGAGCAATAAAAAACCGGTACCAATTACAACAGTAAAAGAACGGATGCGATCTTTTAAAAGCCCTTTGATCATGTTTCTGCCTGGTTTTGGCTTCACTTTCCAAACCATATCAAGTGATTCCTGCAGATCTACAAAAACAATTGTTGAGCCAATCATTACAGTAACGATACTGATGATTAATGCAATACCGCTTTGATGACCGAGATGAGCATTTCTCAAGGCAGTTTGAATCATCTTGGCTCCTTCTTCACCAATAAGGGATTGTATTTGCCCGACAATTTCACCTCTTGCTGCCTTCCTGCCGAATATTGAACCGGCTACTGAAATAGCTATTATTAATAAGGGCGCCAGCGAAAAGAGTGTATAAAAAGATAATGCAGCTCCTAACTTAGGAGCTTTATCATCAATAAATTTTTCAAATACGTCTTTGATAAAATTCCAGATACTTTTTGGCTTTAGTTTCATAATCTAATATTTAATACTTTAATAAAAATCAGCTCCCGGCAATTTGGAAATGATACAAGTTAAAAAATAAAAAAAATTATAAAAGGAAATGGATCATGTTTACAAAAATAGTTACAATTTTAGTGATATGGTTTAAGTTTGGTAAAAATTGTATGAATTGATTCAACTTGCTCAATGAACTTTAAATGTTCAATAATTTAAGCTAAATTAACACCTTAAATTATTTAATTAAGTTTTTTAAAATATTACTTATTGCAGCTTATGACAAACATTGAACCTAATAAAGAACAGCACATTCGAAAAATATATATTCGTAAGGGAATCAGAAATTCATGGTGAAGGATTATTTACTTCAGTTGATATACCCGCCGGTGAAAAAATAGTCGTTATTTCCGGAGACATTATTACATCAAAAGAATGTGTTAGAAGGGAAAATGAAGAGGATAATGTTTATATCTTCTGGGTTAATGATGACTGTTATATCGATACTTCAATGAGCAAAAAAATAAAATATTTAAATCATCATTGTGATTTTAATTGTGATATAATTGACAGAGATGCAGAAAGTCTTTATTTAGTGGCCTACCGTGATATAAAAAAAGGAGAAGAGCTTACCATAGATTACGGGTATGATGAGATCTATGAATATTGCAAGTGTGGTAAATGTATATACCGTGAAGCCATCTAATTAATTTAATAGAACCAGATACTTATAATTTAATTGACGATATCTTTGGATAAATTAAATTGGAATTTCACCTTTTAAGTTTAATTTTTACTTTCCTCAGTAATTCTTTTTAATATAGCCTTTAAAAGCTCATAAAATTTTCCGACTGTTTCGATATTTACTTTTTCATCGGGAGAATGAGCACCAACT
Organism: uncultured Bacteroidota bacterium; assembly: GCA_963782475.1. Lineage (GTDB taxonomy): Bacteria > Bacteroidota > Ignavibacteria > Ignavibacteriales > Ignavibacteriaceae > CAVQBP01. The sequence goes on along the minus strand of CAWAJW010000012.1, from coordinate 1,709,722 downwards.
ATAGTCGGACCAAAAGATATCATATCAATCCCCGGATATTTATCACCTAAAAGTCCTGTTTCCAAACCTGCATGTATTGCTTTAACTTCCGGGTCTTTATTAAATAACTTTCTATAAACATCTTTGGAGATTTTCAGAATTTCAGAATCAAGGTTGGGTTTCCAGCCTGGGTAACCATCGGAAGTTTTAACATTAGCCCCGGCTAATTCAAAAACTGCCTTAACATTATTAACAACATATTGTTTCGCACTATTGATTGAGCTGCGCTGGCTTGTATCGATTCTTATCTTATTATCATTCATTAAAATGGTCGCAAGGTTTGTAGAAGTCTCTACTAAATCCGGAATATCCTGGCTCATTGCAATTACACCGTGAGGAATAGCCAGTAATGTATTTATTATCTTCTTCTTAAAGTATATTGAAAAAACTTCTTTCGGTTTTTCATCTAGATTTTTTAAAAACAAAATTTAGACCTGCATCCGTCTTTTTAAATTCATTTAAGAACTGAGACTGAAAATCATCCAATGTTTTTTCTATTTCCGGTTCATCATTTTGTTTAATCAGGATTAATGCTTCAGCTTCGCGCGGAATAGCATTTCTTAAGCTGCCGCCATTGATTTTGGCAATATGAAAATCGAACTGCTCTAGATTTTTTAAAGCTCTAGCTAATAATTTAATTGCGTTTGCCCTGCCTGAAATTATATCCAGACCTGAATGCCCTCCTTTTAAACCTGGTAATTAATAAATCAAAGGGAATAAAATTTTCCGGTATATTTTCAAATTCTATTTTAAATTCGGCTACAGTATCCATACCGCCTGAGCAGCCTACATAAAAAGTCCCTTCCTCTTCGGAATCCATATTGAGAAGAATTTTTCCTGACATAAAACCCGGATTAATGTTACTTGCCCCGGTCATACCGGTTTCTTCATCAACAGTTAAGAGGATTTCAATAGGTCCATGTTTTACTTCTTTATCTGAGATTATTGCAAGCGCAGCGGAAACACCGATGCCGTTATCACTTCCCAGAGTTGTTCCATCTGCTGTAATCCATCCGTCTTCTTTCACTAAATCGATAGGATCATTTTCAAAATCATGCTGCTTGCTTTTATTTTTTTCACAAACCATGTCGACATGCCCCTGAAGGATAACAGTTGGTGAATTCTGAAGACCAGGAGTTGCCGGAACTTTCGCAAGAATATTCCCAACACTGTCTTCTTTGAATTCAACATTAAGCTCCTTTAAAAGATTTTTCATATGCCGGATAATTTTTCCTTCTTTTTTTGAAGGACGGGGCACCTGTGTCATTTCGTAAAATCTTTGCCATAAGATTTTCGGCTCCAAATTTTTTATTACATCTTCAGACATTTTTTCTCCATTATTTTTGGAACTAAATTAAAGAATTTATGGGATAGATTCTATTTTTACAAAGCACAAATTAAGTGATATGAAAGGTTATTATTACATATAGAAGAATCGGGATTATTCTAGATAAAAATTAATTCGAATGTCCGGGTAACTGCATTATGGATTTGAAAAGAAATCAGCTTTAACTTTTTAGAAAAAACGCAGAATATATTTAATAAAATATTTCGTTGTTTATTTAAAAGGATTAATCAGCTCTAAGGTATAATGAAACTTATCTGAAGTTTTAAGCTTCTGCTTCTGCTTTTTGTTTTTCTGCTAACCTCGCGTTTTTTCTATCCTGCTCGGTTAAATACCTTTTTCTTATCCTGATACTCTTCGGTGTAACTTCAACATATTCGTCTTCGGTAATCCATTCTATTGCCTGTTCAAGAGTTAATATTGTCGGAGGTTCCAGCCGGATTGCTTCATCCGCACCTGAGGCTCTCATATTTGTAAGCTGCTTTGTTTTAGTAACGTTCACATGCATATCATTATTTCTGGCATTTTCACCTACCACCATACCTTCATAAACTTTAGTTCCGGGATCAATAAAAAATATTGATCTTTCCTGCAGTTTATACATTGCATAAGCAGATGCATTTCCGTTTTCCATAGAGACCAATGCTCCTCTCTGCCTATGAACAATATCGCCTTTGTATGGTTCATAACTTTCAAAATTATGATGCAGAATACCATTCCCTTTGGTATCAGTAATAAATTCAGACCTGTAGCCAATCAATCCTCTTGAAGGAATCAAAAACTCGATCCTTGTATTCTCATTAAAGGTTATCATATTTTTCATTTCAGCTTTTCTTTTGCCGAGCTTTTCAATTACTATTCCTACAAATTCTTCAGGCACATCAATTATTAAGTGTTCAACCGGTTCAGATACAACATCAGCAATTTTTTTGAATATTACCTGCGGTTTGCTTAACTGAAGTTCATAACCTTCCCTTCTCATATTTTCTATTAGAATTGCAAGATGCAGTTCACCTCTGCCGCTGACTTTAAATGCATCGGGAGATTCGGTTATTTCAACTCTAAGACTTACATTGGATTTTAATTCTTTTGATAACCTTTCACTTATGTTTCTGGTTGTAACATATTTCCCTTCCAGACCGGCAAACGGAGAATTGTTTACCATAAAATTCATAGTAATTGTAGGTTCGTCAATTGCGACAAAAGGAAGCGGTTCAGGTTTTTCAGGGCTTGCAAGAGTATCGCCGATATCAACATCTTCAAGGCCGGCAATTGCACCTATATCACCGGCAGAAATTTCTTTTACTTCTACTCTCTTTATATTTTCAAAAGCATATAGCTTAGTAATTTTTGAATGTATCTTTTCCTCTTCTTTAGTAATTAAAACTACATTATCCCCGACTTTCAATGAACCGTTAAGAATCCTGCCTATGCCTATCCTGCCGAGATAATCATTATAATCTATAGCTGATATTAACATCTGGAACGGCTCGTTCAATTCACCTCTCGGTTCCGGAACTTTATTAATTATTATTTCAAATAAAGGAGTTAGAGATTTTGTATCATCTTCAAGATTTAACTTTGCGATGCCTTGTTTTGCTATAGCATATACAAAAGGAAAATCCAATTGGTCTTCAGAAGCACCTAACGATACAAAAAGATCAAAGACTTCATTTAAAACATCATTTGGTCTTGCATCTTTTCTATCGATTTTATTTATGACTACAATCGGTTTTAAACCGAGGTCCAATGATTTCTTAAGAACAAATTTTGTTTGCGGAAGAGGTCCTTCTGCTGCATCAACAAGAAGTAAAACCCCGTCAACCATTCTCAAAGTTCTCTCTACTTCACCGCCGAAATCTGCATGGCCCGGAGTATCAATAATATTTATTTTTATTGATTTATATTGAATACTTAAATTTTTTGCAAGGATTGTTATCCCTCTCTCTTTTTCAAGAGCATTCGAATCCATAATTCTTTTTTCGACCTGCTGGTTATCCCTGAAAGCTCCGGTTTGTTTCAGCATATGATCAACCAAAGTTGTTTTACCGTGATCAACATGAGCTATAATTGCAATATTTCTTATTTTACTTTTCATTCCTGTCATTCCTAATTCATTTCATTTACACTTAAAAGATAATAACATGTTGTTGTTACAAAGTTTCTTAAGTAAGGGATACCAGATATAATTTTAAATTGTTCTCTGGGTTTTAATTTAAATTTCATTTCGTAAATCGGGTTTATCAAAAAGAATTTCACTTTATCAATTTTGTAACCTGCATTTTTAATAATTTTTTCGAAATATTCTATTGATAATCTTGTTTCTTTTATTTCCAAAAGCTCTTTGATAAAGTTTTCTCTATTTCCTAAAGACTTTAGAATAAACTTATAAGCCGGGTTCGGCAAAAGATGGATATAAGGCAGCAAATTGAAAATCTTTTTTTCACTTACCTGCTGATGACCTCCGAAAGGCATCTGCCATGGCGGAAAACCAAGAAAAATTTTCCCATTTTCTTTTAATATTGATTTCAGGAATCTCATTAACTTTTCCTGGTTAAAAATATGTTCAATAGTATCTTTAAGGATGATCAAATCGAATTTTGATTTTAACGTAGCCCCTACATCATAAATATCCCCGCAAATAAAATCTGCTTTGCCGTCTTTTATCTCTTCTTTAAATAATTTAGCAGCAACATCAAGTCTCGATTGGCTTAAATCGACACCGGTAACAACACATCCCTTTTTTAAAAAACTTTTTAACACTCCTCCTTCACCGCAGCCTATTTCCAGTACCTGGAGGCCGGGAGTAATTTCCTTTTTATCTTCAATAAAAGGGATTACATACTTTGAAGAATTCAAATCCTGGTGTTCAAAATAAACTTCTCTGTCATTATGAAATTCAAATGCCATTTTAATAAAAAATTATTAAAAAAAGAGAGTAAATATATGCATTAGAAGAAGCATAAACAATTACAATAAAAAGCAGGAGATTAGATTTTTAGGAGATTGATAAATGGATAATCGAAAGCTTTACTTTTAAGTAATAATTTGTGTATTTAATGCAATTTCCTCAAGAACTGAAGTAACTTTTAAACATTCATTTATTGAACCGGAAAAAACTACTGACTTTCCCTTTCACATGAACTTCAAAAGCATAATTTCTTGCTTCATCAAATGTACATTTAACAGCTTTAATCAACTGAACAATAACCTCATCAAATGTATGCCAATCATCATTATAAAGAACTACTTTACTCCCTATCCCAATGGTAGTTTCTTCTTCTGTAATAATATCAATCTCCGGGTGTCTGCTTAATTTCTTTCTCCATGATATAAAATTTAAATAATTTCAAAAACACAGTAAAGTGAAAACTTATATTATAAAATGATTAATATTTAATGCTTATCACATGGGATTGGTTTGATTTTATACCGGTGTATGGTTATATTTTTTATGAAAATAATTGAATTAAAATGGAGTATTAATGAAAATAGCAGTTTGTATAAGTCATGTTCCGGATACTGCTACGAAAATTAAAATAGGACAGGATGAGAAATCAATCGATAACAAATGGTGTTACATTCATAATTAATCCTTATGATGAATTTGCTGTAGAAGAAGCATTAAAAACCAGAGAAAAATTCGGCGGTGAAGTTGTTGCTATAAGTCTTGGCGAATGATGCCAACAAAGAAACAATTAGAAAAGCTCTCGCAATGGGGGTTGATAGAGGTGTTTTACTAAAGAATGATTCGCCAGACTGATTCAATGGGTGTTGCTAAAGCTTTAGCAGAAGAAATTAAAGCAGAGGAATGTGAAATTGTATTTTGCGGTAAACAGTCAGTCGATTATGATAATTCAATTGTTCCTCAATTAACTGCAGAGATTTTAGGATATAATTGTATAACCGTTGTTGTAGATCTTAAAATAGAAGATAAAAAAGTAATTGCCGAAAGAGAAATTGAAGGAGGAAAGGAAGTAGTTGAAAGTGAACTGCCAATAATAATTTCAGCACAAAAAGGTTTAAATGAACCAAGATATGCATCATTAAAAGGCATTATGTCGGCAAAGAAAAAAGTAATTGAAGAAAAACCTGCGGTAAAGATCAAAAAATTATACTGAAGTTCTGGAATTACATAAACCTCCTGCAAAACAGCCGGGAAGAATTATAGGGACAGATGTTTCTGCAGTTCCGGAATTGGTAAAAATTTTAAGAGAAGAAATAAAGGTAATATAAAAGAGCATATTCATGGCTAAAAAATTATTAGCTTTTTTAGAACAGAGAGAAGGCAAACTTAAAAGAGCAGCTTTTGAAGTAGTCTCAACAGCCGCAAGGATATCCAAGGATTTGAATTTGGAACCGGAAGCCTTGGTTATCGGCAAATGATGTAGAAAACTTAAATGATATCGCAAAATACGGTATAAGTAAAATCATACATTTTAAAAATGAGAGTTTAACTAATTATTCAACTACCGCTTATACTGAAATTATCAGTAATTATGCAAAACAGATTTCGGCAGAGTATTTAATATTTTCAAATACTGCTTTGGGAAAAGATCTTGCCCCGCATATTGCAGTACAAATAGATGCCGGAATTTTAGTTGATTGTATAAAACTTGAAGTTTCCGGCAGTGATTTGATTGCTACGCGTCCGATTTATGCGGGTAAAGCTTTGCTTGATGTAAAATTAAATAGTGATAGAAAGATATTTACAATCAGACCAAATGTATTTAAACCTGTAATATCTGAAAAAAATATAAATGCGGAAATTGAAGAAAAGGAAATCGGTCCGCTTAATAATAAAACAAGAGTTGTAGATATTAAAAAATCGGAAGGTAAATTAGATGTGGCCGAAGCCGATATTATAGTATCGGGCGGAAGAGGCTTAAAAGCACCCGAAAATTTCCATCTTGTTGAAGAGCTTGCTGAATCTTTCGGCGCTGCCGTGGGAGCATCACGGGCAGTTGTTGATGCCGGATGGCGTCCGCATAGAGAACAGGTAGGACAGACAGGGAAAACCGTTTCGCCTACTTTATATGTTGCCTGCGGAATTTCCGGTGCGATACAGCATCTTGCAGGAATGTCTTCTTCAAAATATATTATTGCTATCAACAAAGATAAAGACGCACCTATTTTCAGTGTTGCTGATTTCGGAATTGCAGGTGATATATTTGAAATATTACCCACATTAACTGAAGAAATAAAAAAAATTAAATCACAATGATTTTAGGAGAGTTTTAATTGCAGAAAATTCAATGCGAAATATTAGGTTTGTCATCAAGCCCATCTACTGGTGGAGCTTATGCTATTTTATTAAAAGAGATTAATGGAAATAGAAGACTGCCGATTATAATCGGTGCTTTTGAAGCTCAGGCAATTGCATTGGAAATTGAAGGTATAAAACCTCCGAGACCATTAACGCATGATCTGCTTAAACAAGTACTTGATAACCTTGGTGCCGCTGTAATGGAAGTTGTTATTGATGAATTAAGAGAAAATACTTTTTATGCAAAGATAATTCTTGAAGTTTCAGCTTTGACCAATGAAGTGGATGCACGGCCAAGTGATGCAATTGCGCTGGCTGTTAGAACACAATCACCTATTTATGTAGCTGAGAAAGTTATGGAATCGGCTGCATTTCTTCCTTCGGAAGAAAGCGGGAAAGAAGAGAGAATAAGCGAGGAAAACCCCGTAAGTAGAAATGAAGAAGTGCCGAAAACCAAAGAAGCTAAAATAGCCTCACTTCAAAATAAATTAAAAGAAGCTATTGCTGCCGAAGAATATGAAAAAGCTGCGAAACTCAGAGATGATATTCAAAGATTAACAAACATAAACTAAGAAAATATTTTATCTCCTATTTTGCAATCCAGACATCTATTCCGGGAGCAGTAAGTCCGGTATAAATCCAATATCCCCTGGTAAAGAATGCTTCTTTTCCAGGCATCGTTTATATTTAATGTAGATGAGACTTCCTCTACCAAATTATTTTCGCTGATCTGAAAATAATTTGAATATAATTTAATAATTTTTTGTTTTTGTGTTTCATTTCCAAAAATTTCAAAATAAACTGCTAAAAAAGGAAGAACTATATTTATTATTATTTCGTCGGCTCGTGATAGACCGATAAAATATTTAATTTCTTTTTTTGCTGGCTGATCAAAGACAAAATGCTTTTTCCAGAAACCTTCTCCTTTTACAATTATCTGATCTCTGAAGAGGCTGACCAATTTTTTATCATCATAAGTTGATTCGGTTTTTTTGATAATCTTTCCGATTATATCCTGGTTTAAAATTCTGTATAAAATTCTTGCACCGCCTGCAATCCTAATAGTTGGAAAATTCTGCGGCCTCAATTTAAAGAAATGCCATTGTTCAGAGTTAAATGTTCTTCCATCATATTTAGGCTTCAAATCACTCCAATATTGAACAAGATGCCTGGCATATTCCGAAGTTTCCTCATCAGGTAATTTGTAAATATCCGGCATTAAGCCGGCAACATTAAATAACGCAGATTCGATTATGTTCACAAGATTGTCTTTATCTTTAAAACTATTTAAAAAATCAATATTCACAGCTTCAGCAAGGCTGCGCATAATATCTTTATTCTTTGAATAGCCGAGGGCTTCAAAAACAGATTCATAGAAAAGCTGCTGCCAAATTAGAGGATTACTGAAATCTTTATGAGTAAATTTCCGGTTATAAAAATTCTCATCAAGTTCGTATCTGATAACAGGTTCTTTTAAACTTAATTCTTTTAAATATGATATTTCTTTTAAGCGGTAAATTAAATTCTGGCATTTTTTCTTAAATCTATTTATTCCCAGCTCATATATAAAATCAAGCTTAATTTTTTCATCAATTGATTCATTTGATTCTGAGCAGGGCATAACATATGTTCTATTTTTTCTTTCGGAAAGAATTGCTTTCTGAAGGGAAGAATTTATATCCTTGCTTAGGAAATTTTCGAGAGAGATTGACTGTACCCGCCTTCCATCTTTTGTAAATACAAACGGCCTGCCTCCGTCGCATTCAAAAAAGAGATGAAGCACTACTTTATTATATTTATTGTTGAAATAATGCCCGTGTAATTTCCAATCCGATTGGAAGCTGTCAATTTCAACGTCGCCAAGGTAAGTAATATTCCCTATTTTTATCCGTGCGTTTTTAAAATCCGGTCCGCTGAATTCTTTATTTTCAACACCGGTATCAATAATTTTAATTTGCTCCCCGTTTTTAGTAGTAAGAGATTTATTAAAATTTTGATTTTTCCATATCTCATATAAAAATTTTTCATGAACCTTTTTCCCCGTCATTTCATCACCCCTAACGATAATTAAATTAAAATAATCTTTTTTTCGTAAAAATTTAGGATGTAGATGGAAAGAATTTGTAATTTTTCTTCAGACAATTTAGCCTAACCTTTACAGTTTTATTAGAAAAATTAGATTCTTAGAAATAAAGTTACAAATTTTAAATTAAATTAAAATAGCCTCAACAGAATTATTAAGATTAATTATTTCATTTTGAGCGGTTTTTGCGAAATTCTTATCATTCCCCTTGTAAATTATCCCACGGCTTACATTTATAATAAAATTCCTTTTATTGTTTTCTTTAAATGTTGTAACGACATTTTCCAGGTTTCCTCCCTGCGAACCTACTCCTGGAAGCAATACCGTCAGGTTTTCAAATGAATTTATATTCTCTTTTAATTCTTCAATATTTGTAGCGCCGAAAACTATTCCGCAATTCTTCTTTTTATTCCATTCTTTTATTTTTTCAATTACATGTTGAAATAAATATCGCCCGTTTTGCAGCTTAAGTTTTTCAAAATCAGCAGCACCGGGGTTTGAAGTAAGCGCTAAAATAAATATAAGCTTATCCTCCCTGTCAAGAAACGGAAGAGCAGAATCCTCCCCCATAAATGGATTAATTGTGATTGAATCAAAGTTGAAAAAATCGAATAAGGATTCGGCGTACATCTTTGATGTATTTCCTATATCGCCTCTTTTTGCATCGCCGATAATTAATATATCTTTTGGAATAAGAGAAATAGTTTTTTTAATTATTTCAAAACCTTCTGCTCCAAACTTTTCGTAAAAAGCAAAATTTATTTTGTAAGCTGCAGCATAATTGCAAGTTTCTCCGATTATAGCTTTATTAAATTCAAAAACAGGATTTTCTGATTTTTTAATATGATTTGGAATTTTATCTATATCCGTATCAAGACCGACACAAATATATTTTAACTCTTTATTCTTTCTTTCGAGTTTTTCTGCAGCGTTCATAATTTTTAAAATTTATTTAATGAAATTGGTAATGTATTATTTTAAGTTTATACATTATTTATAGAATGGAGAAACTAAAAATTAAACTAATTGAAATTCAATCTTCTTATAAGTTTATGAATAATTTTTTCTAGTTCTGTAGATATTGCCTACAATGCCAAGCATAAACATATTAACCAGCAGGGAGCTTCCTCCATAACTTACAAAAGGGAGCGGGATACCTATTACAGGCATTATCCCGATAGTCATTCCGATGTTTACCACAAAATGAATTATAAAAACAGCAAGAATCCCCATTAAAGTTAAACTTAAAAATTCATCTTTTGAAACAGCGGCAAGTCTGAAAATTCTTAAAAAAATTACTAGGAAAAGGGTCATAACAATTACCGCACCGATAAAACCGAATTCTTCACCGATAACACAATAGATAAAATCTGTCCACTGCTCCGGAATAAACTGGAGCTGTGTTTGATTTCCATGCAGAAAACCTTTTCCAAAAAAACCTCCGGACCCGATAGCTACTCTTGCTTGGATTGCATTATATCCTGCACCAAGCGGATCAGCCGAAGGATCGACAAATGTCTGAATTCGTCTCTGCTGATGGGGGCTCAAAGCTTTATAGACATAATCTGCAAAAAAGCCTGCACCTATGTTCAATGCTAAAATGGAACCGCTGAAAAAAATATCTTTTTTGAAAAAAAATAAAATCGCAAGAACAATAATCAGCGCACCAAAAAGATAGTATGTTCCCAGTAGAGAAGCGAGAGCGACAAACCCTGGTGAAAGAACTACAAATAGGCCGAATAAACTTATACCTTTCCAAAAAATCATTGTAAGAATTAAGCCTACAAATACTAAAGCTGTCCCCATATCTGGTTCCAATAAAATTAATACTACGGGCATAAAGCCGATGGCTAAAGCCATTATTATATCAGTGAAGGATTCAATATTTGTATTCCTTCTGCTTAGAAAAGCTGCTAAGGCCAAAATAGTTCCGATTTTTGCAAATTCGGAAGGCTGAAAACCAAAACTGCCTAAATTCAACCAGCTTTTTGCGCCGTAAATTTTTCTGCCAATGACAACAACGACTGCCAATAAGAATAGTGATAATAAGTATGACGGTATAGTAATCATTTTAAATGTGTTAACCGGTACCGAATAAGCAATAAAAAAGACAATTATGGAAACAACGGCAAAAATAAGCTGCTTTTCAAAATTATTTCCAGCGGCAGCATTATTAATAGTAGAACTGTATATAGCAGCCAGGCCGATACATATTAAGAGAATTGCAGATATCCAGAGAGAAAAATCAAATTTATCCTTAACATTATAATCAATTTGCAATTGATGCACCTATAATTTTTGTTTTAAGATCCGGCACAATATTCTCTTTTTTAATTTTATCTTTTAAGAGATAAGCTTCAATCATTTTTTTTGCAATCGGGGCAGCATATGTAGCACCGAAGCCGACATTTTCGATAACAACAGCTAATGCAATTTTGGGATCACTATAGGGAGCAAACGCAATAAAAAGAGCATGATCTTTACCATGAGGGTTTTGGGCAGTACCGGTTTTCCCCGCAATTTGTATTTCTTTTGATCTGCTTGCTGCAGCCGTTCCCGAACCGTTAACCACTAAAAACATTCCTCGTTTAACAATATCAAAAACTTTTTTATTTACCCCGACATTTATTGCTTTAAACTTAAATGGAATAAATTTTTTCGAGCCGTTTTCCAAATACCCTTTAACAATATGAGGAGTATAAGAGTGACCGTCATTTGCAACCAGGGCTGCAAATTGGGCCAGCTGAATCGGGGTTACACTTACTTCTCCCTGCCCGATCCCAAGGCTTGCCATTATGCTCCTGGGCCAATTAGGTCCATATATTTTTTCATAATATTTACTATTAGGCACAAAACCCGGAATTTCCTCTCCGATATCAATTCCTGTTTCCCTGGTAAATCCGAATCTTCTTGCATATTCTGCCCACCTGTCAATACCTATTTTAAAGATTAAGTTATAAAAGAATACATTACATGAATGCTCAATAGCATGTTCAACATTCAGAGTTCCATGGACTGCATCGCACTTAAAGACTCTTCCATAAGTAAAATAACCGGGACAATAAAAAGTTGTAGTTGTGTCAATAACTCCAAGATCAAGAGCAGCTATGGCAGCTAAAATTTTAAATGTTGAACCCGGTGGTTTGGTAGACATTGTGGCTCTATTAAAGAATGGTTTATCGGGATCATTATATAATTTCTGGAGAAATTCTCTTGAAGTTACATATGAAAATTCATTTAAATCATAATTGGGTGAGCTTGCCAAAGCAAGCACTTCACCGGTTTTTGGTTCGATAGCAACAGCAGCCCCCCTTTTCCCTTTTAATTCTTCTTCGACAACTCTTTGAACATCAGCATCAATAGACAAAACAAGATCATCTCCTTTTATCGAAGGGACGTCATCCGTTCCATCTTTATATTTCCCGATTTCTTTTCTTCTTGAATCTACGAGAACATAATTATAACCCTTTTCACCCCGTAAATAAGATTCGTATTGCTTTTCAATGCCGTTATTACCGATATAATCGCCAGGTTTATAATAATCATCTTTTTTTAATTGCTGCGGAGAAACTTCCTTCGTATACCCGAACATATGCGAGCCCATAATTCCGGCAGGATATCCTCTTTGCATTTCAACAATATAATCTACCCCTGGTAAATCTTCAGAATTTTCTTCATACCATGCAACAACTTTAAAGTCCACACCCCGTTTAATTCGTATGGGAACATATTTTGAGTAGACCCGGTTATTGTATAAAATTTTGTCAATATATCCAGGTTCAACATCGAGCTCGGCTTCTAATAATTTGTTTAATTTTTTGTCATAATATGCCGGAGTAATTCTAAGAGTATACGCAGGAATATTATTTACAACCACTTCACCATTTCTATCCAGGAAAACACCACGTAAGGGGATCTGTTCGATAGGTTTGATACTGTTATCGGCGGATTTTTCATCATATACCCGGTACTGTATAATCTGCATCTGGAAAAGCCGGAAAACAAAAAGCAGGAAACAGCCTATTATAATTGAATATACAATAGTTTTTCTCTTTAGAGATGCAAAATTTTCAGACTTCAATCGATCCTTCTCCTTGGATAGAAAACTATTACTATTATACTAAACACTGCAGTATAAATTCCAGGCAAAATTCCTTGTTCTATAAAAAAAGTTGTTATTGATGTATTCAGATCAACAGTTGAAAAGAATGATAATATAAAAGAATCGATTGTTGAAGCTAATAATACAATCAGAGGGAATATGAAAGATTTCAAATAAATATCTTTTTTATTTTCATTATAGAAATACCCGGTGATAAAACCTGTAATGGTTTTGGAAAGCATCGAACTTCCCAATAACCCCCCGGTAATGAGATCGAACAATAGCCCGTATACAAAGCCAAGAATAGTTCCATGCATTTGTCCCATTTTTAAGGTATAAAAAACAACAAGGATTATAATTAAATCAGGGACAACTCCATTGATTGCAATAAGTGGAACAATCGTGGTTTGTATTATAAGTATAGGAAAGAATAAAAGGACAGCAAGAATATAATCAATTTTCATTTCTTTTATAAAAATTCATTTCCAAATTTTTTAATTGTTTACTTTCAACAATTCCAATAACAAACACATTCTCCACTCTGAGAAAATCAACAAAAGGCTTAACTTTAACTTCATTAAAAATGCCCGTTTTTATATTGCTCAGCCCTATAACAACGCCAACCGGAAGCGGTACAGGAACAATAGAACTTATATCACTAGTAATTATGCGGTCACCGGGTTCGACGTCATAAGTCTTGGGCACATTAATAATAACAAGATTTTCGCCGTTCCATTTCATTATTCCGTCTATCCTGCTTCTTTGATCCTTAACAGTAACCTTTAAATCGAAATTCCTTAAAGTTCTCGCTATTGAATAATCGTCGGAAGAATTGTAAATAATCCCTATTAGTCCTTTATCGTTAATCACAGGCATACCAGGTTTTACACCGTTCTTAGAACCTGCATTTATAGTTATCGTTCCCTGTATTTTTGAAAATGATTTTGAGACAATAGTAGCAGGGATTAATGGGTAATTAAGTGAATCTTTTAATTTAATGAGATCCCTTAGTTCTTCATTTTGAATCCCGTATTCACGCAGCCTGTTAACCTGCAGCATAAGATCTGCGTTTACTTCTCTCAGCTGATTATTTTCACTTTTGATCTTTGCAATATTTATTAGATCTGAAACAATTGAGGTAACGGCAGCAAAACTGCCGAATGCTATTGCCCTGACATTTTTTACTTCGGGTTTTTGATTTACGGAAAGGGAAACAAAACTTACTATCACTAAAACTACCAGGACAATATATTCTTTAAAGCCAAACCATAACCGGGTAAAGAATCGAAACATTAATATCTTCTATTACGAATTAATACTTTTGAATAATGATTTAAATTTTCAATAACTTTGCCTGCACCTCGTGCAACCGCAGTTAGAGGATCCTCCGCTACATTAACAGGGAGATTCGTTTCCATCCGGATCCTTTCGTCAAGTCCTTTTAACAGAGCTCCGCCGCCGGTAATCATTACACCTCTGTCAAGAATATCGGCAGAAAGTTCTGGAGGAGTTCTTTCCAATGACTGCCTGACTGCATCAACAATTTGAGCAATTGCTTCGGAAAGGGCTTCCCGGATTTCAACAGAACTTACTTCAGTGGTTTTAGGAATACCACCGACCAAATCACGTCCTTTAACCTGGATGGTAATTTCTTCTTTTAAAGGAACCGCTGAACCAACTTCACATTTTATTGCTTCGGCAGTTCTTTCACCAATAAGGATGTTATGATTCTTCTTGAAGAATTGCATTATTGCATAATTCATCTCGTCTCCGGCAATTCTTATCGATTCTTCGTTGACGATTCCCGATAAAGCTATTATGGCAATCTCAGTTGTTCCGCCTCCGATATCTATAATCATGTTACCAACCGCCGCTTCCACGTCTATTCCGATACCGATAGCAGCAGCCATTGGTTCAGCAATAAGATGAACTTCCTTTGCTCCGGCATGTTCAGCACTATCTCTAACAGCTCTTTTTTCAACTTCAGTTACACCGCTTGGTACAGCAACAACAACTCTTTTACTTGCAAAAGCGCCGCCTTTTACCTTTTTTATAAAAGCTCTTATCATACCCTCTGCGATTTCGAAATCGGCAATAACACCATCTCTCATCGGCCTGGTTACTCTTATTTCCTTATGTTCCCTTCCCTGCATCTCTTTCGCTTTATTACCGAGAGCAATAATCTTCTTTGTATTTTTATCAAACGCTACAATCGAGGGTTCATTTAAAACGATACCTTTACCTTTAACCCAAATCAGAGTATTGGCCGTGCCAAGATCAATGGCAATATCAGCAGAAAAAAAATCAAATAATCCCATAAAACCTCGTATATTCTAGTAAAAATGGAACATGGTTGATGGAAGATGGATGATGTACTTTAAATAATTTCATTTTTTGAATTCATTTTAATTACTATGTAAATTTTTCTTAATTCGACACTTCATTCAACAATCTCTCAGGTTCAACTAATACTCTTAACGACGGTTTAGAATTCATTGTTACTGTAAAGAAATTGATTAATCTGAAATCTTATATTCTGCTTTCCATCTTCTATTATGACTAAACTTAGTGCTTAAAATGTCTTATACCGGTAAAAACCATAGAAATATTATTCTGATTAGCTGCATCAATTACTTCAATATCTCTGACAGAACCGCCTGGCTGTATAACTGAAATTGCACCGCATTTAATTATCTCTAACAGAGCATCCGGGAACGGGAAAAAAGCGTCGGATGCTGCAACTGAACCTTTTAAATCAAGTCCGTATTCTTTAGCTTTCATTGCGGCAATTTTAACTGAATCTAATCTCGACATTTGTCCGCCGCCGACTCCTAATGCGGCTCTTTCTTTTGCAAAAACTATTGCATTCGATTTAGTATGTTTTGCAACTACCCATGCAAATAAGAGATCTTCCAGTTCTGATTTAGTAGGCTTTTTAACGGTTGCTGTTTTCAATTCATTTTCATTTAAAGTTATATTATCAGCATCCTGTACAATTGCACCGCCAGGGATGCTCCTGAAATTAATCCTTGAATCCCTGACCGATTTAATTTGCTTTAAAAGTCTTCTATTTTTCTTTTTTGTTAAAATCTCAACCGCACCTTCGGTATAAGCAGGAGCACAGACAATTTCCAAAAAAATATCATTTAATTTTTCTGCTACCTGCTCATCAACAACAGATGTAAATGTAACAATACCGCCATACGCAGAAACCGGGTCGCATTTCAAAGCTTTCTCATAAGCTTCAAGAGAATCTTTTCCTTTCGCTGCTCCGGCAGGATTCATATGTTTTATAATTGCGCAGGTATTGTCACCTAAATCTTCAACCAATTCCACAGCAGCAACTAAATCCATAATATTATTATAAGATAATTCTTTACCGTGAAAGACATCGAAATATGAGTGAAAGTTTCCGTACAATGCTGCTTTTTGATGCGGGTTCTCACCGTATCTTAAATCTTTTTCCTTTATTAAATTAATTTTGAAACTATTTGTTGAATGAGAGAATTTCTTTTCCAAGAATTTAGAAATATGGGTATCATAAAACGCGGTATGCGAAAAAGCTTCGACAGCCAGCTTCTTCCTTGTTTCTAAACCAATCTCTCCTTTTTTAAGTTCTTCTATTATATCAGAATACTGAGAAGGGCTGGTTAAAACGGAGACAAATTTATAATTTTTAGCAGATGATCTTATTAAAGTCGGACCGCCGATATCTATATTTTCGATTATTGTATCCAGGTCTGAATCGGGATTTTCGGCTGTCTTTACAAATGGATATAAATTAACACAGACAATGTCTATTGGAAAGATTTCATTTTCATCCGCTTCTTTTTTATCAGATTCATTATCTCTCCGTAACAGTATACCGCCGAGTATTTTAGGATGAAGGGTTTTCACTCTCCCGTCAAAAATTTCAGGGAAACCGGTAAGATTACTTACTTCAGTTACATTAATACCTTTTGATGATAAAAGTTTTGCTGTATTACCTGTTGCTATGATTTTATAATTGAATCCTATTAATGATTGCGCAAATTCTAATATATTCGATTTATCTGATACGCTTAATAATGCTAATTTGTTCAATTTTAGTAACTTCCAATAATTTATTATTAATTAACTTTAACATATAAAAGGAAATAAGATAAGATTTTATTTAACAAACATAAGGAAGAAAATGCAAAAATCTAAATCATTTTTGAACAATTCATATGCCAGTATCATTTTTCGACAACTATTCTTTCATTCACGACTTTTACTTTTTTATCGGCGATTTTATTTATGACAAAGGGGAGCAATTTATGCTCAATTTCCAAAACACGTTCGGCAATTTCTTCGGGAGAATTTACATCAGATATATCGACACATTTTTGTGCAATGATTTTGCCGGTATCATATGTTTCATCCACAAAATGCACGGTCGCGCCTGATACTTTTACCGATGAATCAAAAACTGCTTTATGAACATTGATACCGTACATCCCTTTTCCGCCGAAAGAGGGAAGCAAAGCAGGATGAATATTAATAATCTTCAACTTATAATTTTTTATAACTTCATCGGGAATTAATTTTAAAAACCCGGCAAGTACGATTAAATCTATTTCCAGGTTTTTCAGTTTACCAGCCAGATCATTATACTTAATTTGATCTTCCCCGTTTCCCAGGCAATAACTATGAATTGAAAAATCACTGGCTATTTTGAATGCAGCACAATCAGCTTTGTTACTGAACACTGCTTTGACTTCAACAATATTTTTTAGTTCCGGCGAGTTTAAAATCGCCAGAAGATTTGAACCTCTACCGGAGACGAAAACTGCTATTTTCAATGAGAAATTCTTGTTTTTTAAATATTCAAAACTTAGTTAAATAGAATAATAGAAGCAATTAATATAATTATTAAAGATTTATTTTAGTTTAAAATAATTGATGCGGCTGTTTGACGGGATTATTCTTAAATAAAATTAAAGTGAAGCCATGTTCTGCACTAAACCTTTTAAAATTTTCATTGATTAATTAAGGACCTGGAACAGAAATTTATTATTTAATTAATTCTTATTTAAATGTGTAAGTCTTTTCTACCCAGTAATCGATTTTATTGTTATTAATTTTAATCGGCTCCCACCTGGATTTGTATGCTGCAGCAATAACGCTATGAAGGTATTTATTTGAACCTGTTGTATTAGCTATAACTATATATTCAATTACTTTTCCATCAATCCCTATCTTAAGCTTAAGATCAATATAACCCGTTATATCTCCATCAGTATTATTTGGAAGAACCTCAAGAATCTGTTTTGGAATAAAAGGGAGTTCAGGAGCATCCTGCCCGGAATTATTTGAAGCGTAACTCCTGTTTCCATTTCCGGTATTTTCACTTTGTCCGGCAGAGACAATTTTTTCATCGGACAGAATATCTGTATCATCAATAATATTAGCTATAAGGATCTTAGGTTCAGGCGGTTTCGGATTTGGAATATTAGCCTGTACTGTATTTTGTGTTAAATCATTTATAGTAATTAATATTGATTGGTAAACCGGAGGATACTTTAGAGGAGGAGAAATTTTTGGAAAAAACATGAATAAAAAAATGCAAAGCAATAAACTGGAGATAAGGCTTATCTCAAGATGGAATCTGTATTCCTTTCTTAATATTTTGAATCGTTTTATCATTGCCTTATTTCCAGATAAGATTAGAAATTTGTTCAGCTTCTTTACCAGCAATATTATCTTTTATTCTGACAGATAAAATATAATTCCCCGGTTCATAACCGTTCATATCAAGCTGCA
Source organism: uncultured Bacteroidota bacterium (assembly GCA_963782475.1). Lineage (GTDB taxonomy): Bacteria > Bacteroidota > Ignavibacteria > Ignavibacteriales > Ignavibacteriaceae > CAVQBP01. The sequence goes on along the minus strand of CAWAJW010000012.1, from coordinate 1,691,103 downwards.
AATATATCTTACTATCCTTCTCTTTCGTTTGGTATTTACTCGTCAAATCTATTCGTTGCTCATCTCCTTTTATTCCAATAAATTTGAGCACCGAGCCGGCAAGCTTTCCTATTGAAAAATCTTCTTCTCCTTTTTTCTGCAGAATTATTGTCTGCTGAAAATCTGTTAATCCTCTTTCATCTTTTTGCAGATTATATACCTCATAATATATATATAAATCCTGATCTTCACTGAAAATTCCTGTTGGGTTTGGTAGAATAGAATAATCTGATCTATTTATTCTCCCCGCGATTTTTTTATCTCTGTCTACTATTGAAGCCAAAACGATGTCGCTCATATTAAGTGAAGATGAATTAAAGCTTCTCAATTTAAATTTTCCATGGTATGAAGAAACTCCTTTATCTCTATCTCTCATTATTTCAAAGGCAAGGTTGCCACTATCAGCCGGAGAAGCTAATTTTTCTGTATTTATAAAAAGAATACCTGAATCAGGTATTTCTATTTTATTATTATCGTTCAGATATTCTATTTTACTTTTATTCTCAGCTATTTCACGAAAATAGGAGTCAAATAAGAAAATACCGGCAGTATGTTCATATTGAATATCTGTATTACCTTCAATTTTATCCGGCTGTTTTATGCCATAACTAATAAATAAATCTGTAAGATTATCATTATTAAAATCTTTTAATTGATATGCTGCATTGGGAACAGAAAACATGGGACCTTCAAATTTTGGATGGTATTCTTCAGGTTGAGTAACAAGGAAATCCTTTGCAAATTGCTGTGTATCATCCCAATATTGTGATTCACCGGGGACACCATAGATATATTCACCGTTTCGGGATATGTCAACAAATGAAAATGTTTTATCAGGATATTTCCAAATTTCGGTTTCAGGATTAGTCATTACACCGCTCCTCATCACCACAGTAGGACGTATTCGGGTAACTTCAGGCGGTATGCCATATCTTATTACTACAGTACCCCGGTCAGTTTGCCAGCCTATTACATTTAACTTAGGAACACTGAATCTTAAATTTGAATATGCTACTCTTGTATAATGCTCCAGCAATCTTTCATTATAAGGAGTTAAATTCAGCGGATCACGTTCTTTCCAGAATAAATTTATTACCTGCTTTAATGTGCTTTCGTTCAGATTATTTAATTTATCTTTAAATTGAGGTTCAAGTAAAACCTTAACCGAATTATAAATAAAATCATCTTTTTCTGTTTTACCCATGAGTGAAATAGACTTTTGATATTCTTTATAAGCGCTATCCAATTGTGAAGTTCTATAATAAAGCAATCCAAGATATAAATGAGCATCTTTGTTTTCAGGATAAATACGAATTAGTTTTCTTAAATAAGAAATTCCTTTCCCGGGTTCATTATTATCTTCATAAATTGATGATAAAGTAAGATATGATTGAGGATTGAGCGAGTCATATTTTATTGCAATAATAGAGGCAGATTCAGTAGTCTTAAACAATTCTTTTGCATATTGCATGTAGCTCAAGTTTCCGGTGGGCATAATATTCTCATAGTACTGTTTTGCTTGAACCTTTCCAAGTTTTATATATGTTTGATATGGTATATTTATGTCTTCCTGAAAATCTTCAACACCCCGAGTTTGACTTCCTCCTGCAGAAATCGAATTATTAAATTCAAGGAATTTTTTACTTTCGATCGCCGCAAGCTTATTGGCAGCGGCAGAATTTGTACTATCAAGCTCAAGAGTCTTTTTGTATTCTCTAACTGCGTCATCAATTGTTTCAAACTCTATCCAGCTGTAATTATAGAGATCTTCTGCAAGCAAACCATAAAATAAATGATATTTTGGATTATCCGGATCCAGCTTAATTGCTTTCTTGATATGCTGACGTGAAAGATTCCATGTGTAATGCGATGTATCGGCCCTATATATTTTAGCCAATTCATATTCGGCAGCCGGGTTATCTTCCTCCTTTATAGATTTTTTTAAGAAATCTTTTGCTGACTCAGCATCATTTTTATTTATTTCTTTTAATCCTTCTTTATAATAATATACTGCAGGTGAATCAATAAGTTGAGATTGTATATTTATAAACGTAATTATTAAAAAGAAAAAAGACGCAGTAAAAATTCTCTTCACCATTTTTACACCATTTGCGGATAATAATATTTACGAAGCATGCTGGCTATTCCTTAGTGTGACTAATATCCATGAACATTAAAGGAAAAATATCCAGAGGATAGCCAAACTTATCAAGATTGCATCCGGATGCTCTAATTTTAAACATGAAATTTACATTACCTTCTACTGTACAATTAAAATCTTGTGCATTTGTTGTTATTGAGACAAAAATAAAACTAAAAGAGAAATGATAAAGACTTTTCCCCATGACTGAAAATTCATATCAAATAACCCTAAAGCTGATCTTCTTGCTTGAATATTTTCTAAACAAAATTATCTTTTTTTTAATTTCCAAAGAATTTCACAAATAAGCAAATATTAAAAAATTAAAGATGAGTCAAAAAATCAGTCCCTGCAGCACGATCTAATTAATTCGATAAAAATTATCTTCTTAATTTTTTAAAGGGAAGCTGGTTTGAAAAGAAATTTAAAAAAATCTTATTACTTCAACTTTATTGAATATATTAGATTCTTCAATTTGTTCTGGTAGTCAAAATCTTCATAACCGGCAGCTTCATTGATAAAATTGTTATAAGCTACCATGTTCCCCATTTTTTTGTATGCTCTTGCAATATAAAAAACCGCAAAAGGTTTTACCCATTTTTCATTTTTGGTCTCGATACTCTGTGCAGCAAATCCCATCTTTAATGACTCATCATAATTATTCATCCCGAAAGCGGCATTGCTTAAGTAAAGGTAAACTTCTGCTTTTAAATCATTCTTTTTTACAACAGGAATTAAGCTATATAAATCGTTATAAGCTGAACGGTATCTCCCGGCATCTATTTTATTAGCAGCTTTGATTATTTCAACTTCATTGCTGTCTAAGTTCCTATTCAAGTATATCTCTCCTTTTCTTTTTGCATAAATATCATCGTCAAGATCCATATTGCCGTTTTTTGATTGTTCAAAATATTTCTTGGCGGAAACAGTGTCCCCCAAAATCTCGCTTGATATACCGAGCCTGTAAGCGGCTATTCCGGTATAGTCGTTATCAGGTGTTTCGGTCAAAAAATTTAAATAATATTTTACATCATATTTAAAATCATTTTTCTTATAATGAATATCGCCAAGCAGAAAGTTTGATAAAGATACCAGCTGAAGGAATTTCGAGGAATCAACAGTCACAATTTTTTCCAATATTTTCTGGGCCTGGTCGAGGTTATGCATTTTTATTTCGAGGCTTGCATAAGAATAATTAAATATCAGGTTATCCGGGTATCTCTGTATTAAATTTTTAAGATAGTTTTCAGCAGAATCATAATTAAATAAGACTTCTGCAAGTATTTGAGAAAGATAATACTGGGCATCTATTTTTGAAAAATTACCGTACCTTGCACACTTCCGGATATATTTAATTCCTTCCGCTTTGTCACCGTCAATTCCTGCAAGGCTTAACGCCCACTTAAATGCCGAAGGGATCTGACCAATAGCAAAATTATATAATCCTAACCCCAGGTAAGCATCATAATATGAAGAATCAATTTCAATAACTCTGTTCAAAAATGATTCGGATTTTTTGGTAGCCCAGGCAGCATCAAGATAATGTTCCGCTTTTGAATAGACAATTGCTCTGAAAGTATAATCTGACCCGATTATATAGAGTAAGTCTTTATTATCAGGCTCTTTTTCAATTAATTCATTCCCCTTTTCAATTGTTAAATCAGAATATTTGAAGAAGCTTTCATAATCATTTTTTTCTTTACTGCTCAAATAGTACCAAAGATAAACGCTGGAAAGATAGTGGTAACCCCGCGGATCCTGCGGATATTTGGCTATGATTTTTTCAAAAATTTGTTCCGCTTCATTCCATTTAAAATTGTATGATTTATCCAGCCCCTTGACTGCCATATCCTCTATCTCTTTATCTGTCTGGGATGGGAAACTTTGCTGCGGCAGGAAAAGAATAAATAAGAATAAAGGTATTATTAAGGCTTTAAAATTAAAGTCATTGAAGAAAGAACTAAACATTAGTTAAGATGCCTTTTTTTCTTCTGAATATTTTAAAGCAGCTTCAACAAAACTTCGGAATAAGGGATGAGCTTTAGTTGCACGGGATTTTAGTTCAGGGTGGAATTGACACCCCAGGAACCATGGATGATCCGGGACTTCAATAATTTCAATTAATTCTCTGTCGGGAGATAATCCGCTGAAGATCAAACCTTTTTCGGAAAGAATTTTTCTGAATTTATTATTTACTTCAAACCTATGTCTGTGCCGTTCCGAAATATAATCGGATTTGTATGCTTTATAAGCATTTGTGCCGGGTTCAATTACGCATGGATAAGCACCGAGCCGCATTGTTGCTCCAAGATTTTTAATATTCTTCTGTTCGGGCATCCAATCGATAACACTATAACGGTTCTTTTTAAATTCCGAACTGTTGGCTTGTTTGATGCCGCAAACATTCCTGGCAAATTCAATAACGGCGCATTGAAGTCCCAGGCATATTCCAAAATAAGGGATTTTGTTTTCCCGGGCGTATTGAACAGCCTTAAGCTTGCCTTCAATCCCTCGTTCACCAAAACCGCCGGGGACAAGAATTCCACTGACATTACCCAGGATTTTGGCTACATCTTCTATTTCCAGGTCTTCGGCATTGACAGCTCTAACAATTACTTTAGCATCATTTTCTGCACCTGCATGAATAAAAGATTCCCATATACTCTTATATGCATCAACATGTTCAATATACTTACCGCAGACTGCAATTTCTACAGTTTTTTCTGGATTTTTCACTTTTGCAGTAAAATTTTCCCATTCATCCAGCTTTATTTTTTTATCATTAAGGTGAAGTCTGTTAATAACTAAAAGATCAAGCTTTTCCTTAAAAAGGACAAGCGGCACTTCATAAATAGTAGAACAATCATAAGCGGAAATAACTGCTTTTGAATCCACATTACAAAAAAGCGCAATTTTATCTCTTAGTTCTTTTGATAGTTTATTTTCAGAGCGGCAGATCAAGACATCAGGCTGTATTCCCAGCTCAAGTAAATTTTTAACACTGTGCTGTGTCGGTTTGGTCTTAACCTCATGAGCAGCCGGAATATATGGTACCAGGGTAACATGAATGCTCAGCGTATTTTTTCTTCCGAAAGAAAGCATAAGCTGACGTATCGCTTCAATGAAAGGAAGAGATTCAATATCACCGACTGTTCCGCCGATTTCCGTAATAATTATATCATACTCACCTAATTCGCTTAATTTGGTAAGCCTGTATTTTATTTCATCGGTAATATGCGGTATAACCTGGACAGTAGCTCCTAAGTAATCTCCTCGCCGTTCTTTTGTTATAACTTCATTATATACCTGGCCTGTTGTAGTATTATTGGCTTTGGTCATATTAACGTCGAGAAAACGTTCATAGTGCCCGAGATCCAAGTCTGTTTCTGCACCGTCATCAGTTACATAAACTTCACCATGCTGGAACGGGCTCATTGTTCCGGGATCAACATTGATATAAGGATCAAATTTTTGAATTGTAACTTTGTATCCACGTTGTTTAAGAAGAAGCCCCAGAGAGGAGGCAGTGATTCCCTTCCCTAAAGATGAAACAACACCACCTGTCACGAATATGAATTTTACTTTTTTTGCAGACGCCATTTAAATTATTTTTGCCCTTAAATATAGAATAACTTAACACGAGTGTCAATTTGGTTTATATTAAAAAATTACAGAAGCTATAATTTTTCCTTTATTTTATTAGAACCTGGAAAGAAAGAAGTTTATTTTAATAAAATTTTAAATTGACAAATAAAAGGAAATTCCCCTTTATATAAACTAGATAAAAACAAAACAATAACATTAAACTCAACTAAAATGAGCTTTATTTATAAGTTCTTTTATATCTTCAGTAGTTACCGACTTAGGTCTTATCAAAGGTTTCAATAAAGCTCTGTTAAGTAACAGCTTGAGCCGTTAACCCTAAACTTCTTGATACTGCAAACATAACTGTATAATAAGAAAATTCTTTTAATCCGTAGTGATATAGCAAAGAACCTGTTGCAGCATCAACATTAGGCCATGGATTTTTTACTTTATCAAGCTTCTTTAATTCAACAGGGACAACTTCAAACAACCTTGAAACAGTTAGAAATACGGGATCATCAGGGAAATGTTTTTTCCCGAAATTTAAAAATGCTTCAAATCTCGGATCTGTAACCCGGAGTACCGCATGCCCATAACCGGGTATTACTTTACCTGAATTTAATGTCTCTTTTACAAAATCTCTAAGCTGATCTTCGGAAGGAGCACCATTATACTTATTCATTAAATCGAGTATCCATTTTAAACTTTCCTGGTTGGCCAAACCATGCAGCGGACCTGCTAAACCGTTAAAACCTCCCGACAGAGAATAATATAGATCGGATAAAGCAGAATTAATTGTCTGCGTAGCTAATGCGCTAACATTACCTCCTTCATGATCACAATGAGCAACTAAATAAAGCCTGATAAGCTCATAAAAATCTTCCGTTTCAAATTCTTTACCAAGCATATGAACATAGTCACCGCTTAAATCCGATTCAGGATTTTCAGGGATCAGCTCACCTTTATTAAATCTCATCCTATAGATTCCCGCCGCCACTGCAGGCAGTTTTGCTACAATGTCCAGGGCATCTTCGAGGGTAGGCTTCCAATAATCTTCTTTCTTTAAACCGGAATCATATTCCTTATGAAAAACCGATTCTTTCTGCATAACAAGAATCGCAGTATTTAACATTGACATAGGATGCGAATCTTCAGGCATATGCTTTAGTACATCCCATACATAACCTGGAACTTTTTTTCTTTTTTTAATTTCGGATGAAAAATCAGAAAGCTCATCTTTGCCGGGTAAATCGCCGGTAAGCAATAAAAAGAAGATCTCTTCCGGAGTTCGGTCGATTAATTTTTTTAGATGAGTTCCCCTTATAATCAACCCTTCATCCTGCGGCACCCTAGAAGTATCGCATATCAATGCTTTTACTCCCCGCATACCGCCAAAAGCCTGGCCGACAGTAACATTTGATAATTCCTTATTTCCTCCTTTATCAATGATGTTCTTGGTTTCTTCACGCCATGCTTCAATTTTTTTACTTAATTTTTCACGGATATCAGACATTTAATAAACAACTCCATTTATATAGAATACTAAAATCAAATAAAGGGCAAAATTACTTTTTTTTTTATAACAATACAATCTAATGCTAAATTAAAGTTGATCATAAATGAGCAATAGAAACAATGTAAATGTAAATTCTTTTATTACTTTTCAAAATCTATTTTCAGTTGACCTGTAAAGTGATTGACAATAGAAAGCAAAAATGTTATCACAATCTGTCATTTGAATTTTACTTAAAATAAACCTATAGTAAATTCAGATTTTGATGAAAATTTTTAGTTTTGGAATTGATATAAGACATATTTTTATTTTACTTATCTTTTTTTCTTTAATTTCCTTTGCTCAGAGTAACAGTGTTAATTTCAATACTATTTTGTCCTCGGCACCTCAAAACAGAAATATTCAAATAAAAGAATTATTTGAATCCTATAAAGGTAAAATAATAAGGAAAATAAATATTTATGTGAGAGATATTTCCAGCCCGGCAATAAATGATGGTTCAGATTGGAAACCTTCCTGGATCGGTAAAGTCGGTAACTCTCTTCATGTAAAATCAAAAGAATGGGTAGTAAGAAACGAGTTATTGTTTGGAACCGGTGATAGATTAAACCCCGAACTTTTATATGAAAGTGAAAGACTATTAAGGAACAGCGGTGAATTTTTAGATGCTAGTATAAAGCCTGTACCAGTAAAGGGCTCAAACGATAGTGTTGATGTAATTGTAATTGCAAAAGATAAATGGACTATATCGTTACAGTTTTCATATAAAACTAATTATAAAACCGGCTATTTTGGTTTAAGCGATGAAAATTTCTTAGGGCTGGGGCATTTTTTTGAAGCAAAATATACTCATGATGAAAACAGTGCTGTCGGCTCAGGCGGAAATTTTAGGTATACTGCAAATAATATCAGAGGAACCTTTATAAATGCAGACGGAAGATTTGAAACAGACAGGAGTTCAAATTTTAAAAGCATTAGTTTTTCCAGGCCCTTTAGATCAATCTATATCCCCTGGTCTGGTGCTTTAACATTCAGCTGGAACAATAACATTTTTAAATATTCCAACGATTCTATTGGAACAATTAATTTTCCATTCCGTGAGATTACACAGGATATATGGATTGGAAAAACATTTCAATTGTGGTTTTTACCTTCAGATTTAAAAAGAAATACAGAAGCTTTTATTTCAGCAAGAACTTTACACGTGGACTATCCCAAAAGCCCTAAGAATTCTGAAATTTCTGGAAGATTATTTAATTCGTATACGCAGTATTTGTTCAGCGGTGGTGTTTTAAGAAAACATTTTTATGAAGATAAATTTGTAGACGCATTCGGCATTACCGAAGATATCCCGGTTGGAGAAATGTTTTCGGCAACCTTTGGTAAAGATATAAGGACTGAAAACAACCGGTGGTACACAGGCATAGAAGCAATATATTCGGAAAGGTTTTTAGGAGCCGGGTACGGTTCTTTGGATTTAAAATTAAGCGGTTTTAAAAATATGGAGAATTGGGAGCAGAACCTGTTTGATTTTAATTTCATATATCATTCGGAATTATTTAAAAAAGAGAAATGGAGATACCGGTTTTTTCTGCAAACCGATCTATTATACGGATTTGACAGGCTTAAAGGAGAACAAATATATTTAAACTCTGAAAATAATATAAGAGGTTTGGATGATATTCTGCTTTATGGGACAAAAAGAATAACTGTAAATTTGGAAGCAAGGATTTTCAGTCCTTTTTCTCCCCTCGGGTTTGTCCTGGGAGGAATTGTTTTTTCTGATTTCGGATTGATTTCAAATTCTGGAATTAACCTTTCAAATAGTAAACTTTATCAATCTTATGGAATTGGAATCAGGACAAGGAATCAATCAATTACAAATACTAATTTTGCTGTTTCTCTTGCTTATATTCCAATAAATAATAGGACAACAGGAGGTACATTTAAAATAATATTTAATACAAGCATTGTTTTAGGTTCGAGAGATTTTGGTTTGGATGCACCTTCAATCTTTAATTTCGGCACTAATCAACAACCTTCTTTGCCGTAAAAGTCTTTTCAATATTCTGCTTATAAATCATATATTTTGTTTCCTCACATAATATATTGCAAATCAAACCTTATATAACTTTTCTTTTATTTTATTGACAATTTAAAATAAACTTTATAAGTTCATAAAGGTTCCCGGATAACTTTCTCGTTCAAATAAATTAGCTTCTGCTAAAAACAAATTTCAATTCTTAATCTTTTATAGGGTTTTATTGATTGGTATATTTTAAATGTATCATTTTAAATAATTTTTTTTTCATGGTTCTTTTATTTCTTTTTGTGAATGCCTGCAGCAGCTCAGGAAAGGAAGCCGGTGAACTTCACTCTAATCAACCTTCATATAAAAAAATTGCCGAAGAAAAATTCAACGAAGATTATAAAGTAGAGTCTAATAAAGACTCAACTTATTTTATTATTTATTATTCCCCGAAAAGTAAAATAAAAGCTCTTAACCCGCCCTTAAAATTTTTTGTTTACAGCATTAATTCCAGACAAATAATATTCCAGGATAATCTTTCTAATGGCAAAGTTGAATGGCAAAATAACGATCAGTTTACAGTATCAACCATCCCGGAAATAGTTAAAGGTGGTGATGAAAAGAATAAACAAATATTCGGATATACCTTTGATGTAATCAAAAAGAGAAAACTTTCCAATCTTGAAGAAAACTAATACAAAATTCAATTAAACATCAAAACAATTAAGGAGATGCAATGAAATATCGGCTACATTTTTTTATTTCTACATTCATAATTGCAGGGATATTGGGGTATTTTGTTATTTCATCTGTAAGCAAGACGTCTAAGGATGAGAAAGAGAAATTAGCTCACCTTCAAATTATTAAACCGGTTAAAGCTCAAAGATCAAAAACGGCAATAAAAAGTTCGGCCGATATATCATTAATTAATAAGCCGAAAACTATGAAAAAGGAAAGATCGGGAGATCATATATTCAGAGGTGAGATAAAATTCATAAATGAAAAAAACGCAAAGATGAGGAGGAGGAACATTCTAACTTTGAAAAGGATAAAAAGGAATCGAAGGGATTGATTCCTGAAAGAGAAAAAATGATAGAAGGACATAAAGCCGATCATCCGGATCTTTTTGCACAATATGAAAGAGATATCAGGACCCGGGATGGAAGAACAGCGCCTGACTATCCGAGAAATTATAAAATTAAACAGCTATTAAAAACAAGAAATTTAAATTCAACAAGAGCATTAAATAAAATTTCCAAAACCGAATCATTAAACTGGATGGAACGCGGTCCGGGTAATGTCTAGTGGTCGTACTAGAGGCATAATAGTAGATCCAGATGATCCTTACCATAATATCTGGTTCGCCGGTTCGGTTGGAGGCGGAATTTGGAAGACAACAAATTCAGGTCAATCCTGGAAGAATTTAACACCCGATATAACAAATCTGGCTACGAGCACGCTTGTTATGGCAGCATCAAATCATAATGTTTTATATGCAGGTACTGGAGAAGGTTTTTTCAACTTAGATCAGATAGATGGTACGGGAATTTGGAAATCGACAGATAGAGGAGTAAGCTGGGAGCAGCTAACCAGCACTGCTAATAATAAATTAATGCAGAATATTACAAGGATTATAGTTGATCCATCAAATGAAAATATTCTACTGGCTTCTGCCACTCCCGGATTCAATTATAAATCAACAGGTTATGTAGCAAATTCAGCTATTTTTAGATCTACTGACGGCGGTGTTAGCTGGGATAAAGTTTATGACGCCGGCTCTAATAGTGTTGAGGATCTTATATCAAATCCTGAAAACTTTAATACTCAGTATGCTACGGTAAACAGTGTTGGAGTAATTAAATCTTTAGACGGCGGGTTAACCTGGAAAAGTGCATCTAAAGGTATAAATGAAGTTCTCCGGATGGAAATTGCAATTGCTCCGACTGATACTTCGACTTTATATTTCAGTGCTGAAGGAGGTCCAAGCGGTTCAATATTATATGTTACCGATGACGGTGGAGCAAATTGGAATGCTTTGTCTGATACTACAGGGATCGATAAAGACTGGCTTGGCGGGCAGGGATGGTATGATAACTGTATAGCAGTCGACCCATATAATAAAAACTCTGTATATGTTGGAGGAGTCAATATTTTCAGATTAAATAGAATAGCAGGTACCGATACTTCAGCCAATCAGGTGACCGGGGTAGATTTAGAAAATACCAATTCATTCTTAGGTTTTGTTAATTGGGGCGGGCCGTATAATGGCGGCAGTATAGGTACAGGTGATGAATTTTTAGGTTCGGTTGGAGTTACCGATACAGACTACGTTTCGGTTGAATTACGTTTTGGACCAGGGAAATCTCAAAAAGCTTATCGTTATGTACGTAATTCTACGGGAGTTCTTGTTTATCAGGATTATATTGATGTCCCTTTTGAAGTATGGGATATTACACATAACAGGCAGATTTCATTTTCCTTTAGAGACTGGGCAGCTAATGGTGTTTTCGACTTGATCCCTTTTAACAGCGTTAATCCTCAGCGTGAGTATATGTTTATAAATGCAGTGCCTTATAGTTCAACGGCAGATACTGTACTTGCAAAAGATGATGGAGCCTACTACAAAAATATTTTCGCAATATGGCCTGCACTTGCAAACGGTGGAACCTGGGATCCAAATAATTTACCTGCTTCAACTTTAAGAATTAATTGGGGAAATTTTGTAACAAAACGATTAACGGCTGAACCTCTTGCCGATGTCTACGGTCAGTTTGGAGGCACGTCAAAAGGAGTTCATCCGGATCAGCATAATATTACACTTGTTAAAACGAATGAAGTAACTCAAAGTTTCAGACTTGTAAATGGAAACGATGGAGGTGTTTCATATTCCGATGATAAAGGAGCGACATTTACTCAGCCGAGAAACGGATATAATACTACTCAATTTTACGGAGTTGATAAAATGAATGGCGCCGACAGGTTTATCGGCGGAACACAGGATAATGGTTCATGGCTGTCTCCATTAAATCCTGCAGAAAATAGCTCATGGGCCTCTGCTCCAAGCGGTGATGGTTTCGAGGCTGTCTGGAACTATAATAATGCAGATGAAATTCTGGAATCTTCACAATATCAACAATATCTTTAAAACTACCGATGGAGGAAATAGCTGGTCAGGGGCAAGCACCTCAAATGGTTTGGCAGATGTTGGAAATAATGCACCATTTATGACCAAATTAGCTAAATCTAAGCAGGATCCTGATATGGTTTTTGCGATTGGAGCATCGGGTGTCTGGAGATCTGATGATTTTGCTTCAAGCTGGACTTTAACTCCAATCGATTCTAACTTCTCAGGCACGGCCACTTTCGCACAAATAAAAATGTCTTTAGTTAATCCGCAAGTTGTATGGGTTGGAAGCAGTATGTCGAGTACAGGTAATATTTTTGTTTCTACAGACGGCGGGCTAACTTTTAAACCGACTAAAAATTATACTACTGTCAGCTTAGGCCGCATTACAAGTCTGGAAACTGATCCGTTAAAAGACAGTACAGCATATGTGCTCTTCTCTTTTGCTAAAGCCCCAAAAATTTTAAAAACTACCGACCTGGGACAAACCTGGACAGATTTATCAGGATTTGGAACAGATACTGTAAGCTCAAATGGTTTCCCTGATGTGGCAGTCTATAGCTTACTTGTTATGCCGTATAATTCAAATATAATTTGGGCAGGTACGGATATAGGAATTTATCAATCCACAGATGGAGGCGGAAGCTGGAATTTTGCAGATAATGGATTTCCTGCAACTTCCGTGTATGAAATGGTTATTGTAAATGATGAAGTAGTTGTTGCGACTCACGGTAGAGGAATCTGGAGTGTAAAAATTCCGGAATTGTCAGGTTATGAGCCTCCTGTAGTAACCAAATCACCCCGTTTAAATCCTATCACACAAAATCCGTCAGGAACGCTTGTCATTCCTTTTAACTTAAGATCGCCTTATGATTCTACTTGGATTATGGTAAATCAAAAAATTAATGCTAAGCTGCCTTCAAATTCTTCTGCTAAAGATACTTCAATATTGTATCCGATTATGATGTCCAGAAAGGATTCAATACAGATAATCAGTTTTAAGGGAGGAATTACATATAAATCTTATAAACGTATATCCGTTGATAAAGTGCTTGCACAACCTCGTAAATCTTATGCCAATAATTTCAACTTACCTTCCAATGATTTTGAAGGGAATGGATTCACTATAGATACTATTGCTGGATTTAGTAATGGAGCAATTCAATCCCCGCATCCTTATGCAAATGATAATAATTATATCTACCAATTATTAATTCCAATTATTGTTTCTTCGGCGGATGCATCTTTAAGCTATGATGACATTGCTATTGTTGAACCCGGAGAGCCAGGAAGTCTTTACGGCAGCAGCGATTTTTATGATTATGTTGTTGTGGAAGGAACCAAGGATGGTATTAACTGGAAACCTTTGGCAGATGGATATGATGCACGGGCAGATTCAACATGGCTGAAAACTTTCTTATCAAATGGCAGCGGTGATTCAACAATGTTTGTAAATCATATCTTGAATTTAGCTTCAACTTTTGCTGCGGGGGATACTATTTTAATTAGGTTCAGACTTTTGGCAGATCCCGGAACTACAGGCTGGGGCTGGGCAATTGATAATCTTATTATTCAAGGGAATCCTGTCCCTGTCGAATTAACATCATTTGCAGCTAATACAGATGAAGATAAAATAACTTTAAGCTGGGAAACTGCAACGGAAAAGAACAATGCAGGTTTTGATATTGAAAGAAGCTTTGATAAAAAGAATTTCGTTAAAATCGGTAATGTTCAAGGGAGAGGCACAACTACTGAGAAACAATCTTATACTTATACCGACAAAATTTCGGTTGGAGGAAAGTTCTATTACAGATTGAAACAGATAGATTTTAACGGCAGTTTCACTTACTCGAATATTCTGGAGGTTTCTGCTTTACCTACTGTTTTCAGTTTATCGCAGAATTACCCGAACCCGTTTAATCCATCAACTACAATTAAATTTCAGCTGCCTCAAAAGGAAAGAGTTGTTCTTGAGGTTTATAATACCCTGGGAGAAAAAGTAAAAACTCTTGTTGATGATATTAGAGATCCCGGATTTTATGAAGCAAGGTGGGACGGCACTAATAATAACAGTATCGATGTTGCAACCGGTGTATATATCTACAGGATAATGGCAGGCAAATTTGTTCTTGCTAAAAAGATGATGTTCTTGAAATAAGGAATCTTCACCGATACTATCTCTTTGAGAGATAGTATCGGCTTAATTTTATTTATATCAGATCAGCGTATAATTAAATCAATTATTTTAATTCAAAAAGGAACATTTACGGAGAAAAGATATTTCTTTCATATCCTGCTCATCTAATGGTCTAAGCAGATTAAAATGAACAAAATTTTTTTATCGGGAAGATGCTGTGAAGTAAATCATTGAAAGCTTTTAAAAAAAAGGATAGTTATAAAATATTCATTGTTTTCTTTAAGAAACGTCCGGTTAAGCTTTTCTTATTAATTGTTAAGTCTTCCGGGGTACCTTCAGCGATTATCTTTCCCCCTTTTTCACCGCCTTCAGGTCCCAAATCAACAATCCAATCAGCAGTTTTTATTACATCCAGGTTATGTTCAATAACTACAATCGTATTCCCTTTATCTACAAGTTTGTTAAGAACTTTAAGCAGAATATTTACATCTTCAAAATGCAGACCTGTAGTAGGTTCATCAAGAATATAAAGAGTTTTACCTGTACTAACTTTACTCAATTCGGTAGCTAATTTTATACGCTGAGCTTCCCCGCCGGAAAGCGTTGTAGCCTGCTGTCCTAATTTTATATAGCCCAGTCCAACTCCATTAATAGCTTTTAACTTTCTTTTTATCCTGGGCATTTCATCAAAAAATTTCAAAGCTTCCTCTACAGTCATCTCCAGAACATCGGAAATAGATTTGGTCTTAAATAAAACCTCTAAAGTTTCCCTGTTATACCTTCTACCGTGGCAAACATCGCATTCGACATAAACATCAGGCAAGAAATTCATTTCTATCTTTTTTAAACCATCACCGTTACATTCCTCGCACCTCCCCCCTTTAACATTGAAACTAAACCGTCCGGGTGTATATCCCCTCATTTTTGACTCAGGAAGCTGCGCATATAAATCACGTATAAAAGTAAACAAACCGGTATAAGTTGCTGGATTTGAACGGGGAGTTCTTCCAATAGGAGATTGATCAATTTCAATTATTTTATCAATATTTTCCAATCCTTCAATTGAATCATAAGGAAGGGGAACAGATTTAGATTTATAAAATTTATTCATTAAAATCTTTACTAAAGTTTCATTTAATAAAGATGATTTACCCGACCCGCTGACACCGGTAATTAAAGTTAATGTGCCAAGAGGAATTTTTAGATTTATACTTTTCAGATTATTCCCTCTTGCCCCTTTTAATTCAATATAACTGCCATTACCGATTCTTCTTTCTTCCGGGATTTTTATCTCTTTTTTATCATTTAAATAAGAGAGGGTTAATGAATCATATCCATTTGGAGATCCTATTAATTTTTTAGTTTCTCCGGCCAGACATACTATACCGCCATGCTCTCCTGCCCCGGGTCCTAAATCTATCATGTAATCTGAGTTTTCAATTGTCTCCCTGTCATGTTCAACAACAATTACCGTATTCCCTAAATCTCTCAGATTCTTCAACGAATTAATAAGCTTAATATTATCATTTTGATGAAGACCTATGCTGGGTTCATCCAAGACATATAAAACACCGGCTAATTGAGAACCTATTTGAGTAGCTAACCGGATCCGCTGAGATTCGCCTCCTGAAAGCGTTCTTGCGGATCTGTCAAGAGTAAGATATTCCAGCCCAACATTCAAGAGAAAATTTAAACGTGTAGTGATTTCCTTTATAATTGGTTTGGCAATTAAACCTTCCCTGCCATTAATTTTTAACTTATTAAAAAAATCAACAGATCTGGAAATTGACAGTTTAGTAACTTCGCTGATATTCTTTCCTTGAAATTTAACTGAAAGTGATTCCTGTTTCAATCTTCCTCCCCCGCACGTCGGGCATGCAATTGTGTTCATATAGGATTCAACCCATTCACGTACATTATTAGAGGTAGTTGTGCTGTAATAATTCTTCAAATAACTATAAATACCGGCAAATTTATGCAAATATGTTACAGGTTTGCCGCCGCCGTAAGAATAGCTGAAAGGGATCTTCTCTTTGCTTCCATTCAGCAGTATCTCTTTCTGTTCCCCGGTTAATTCTTTAAGTTTTGTATCATAAGTAAAATTATATTTTTCAGCTATAACACCTAATTGATTGAAAAACCAGATTTGTCTCGGCTTTCCGAGCGGTGCTAATCCTTCCTCGTTTATCGATTTATTCCAATCAGGAATAATAAGATTTATATCCAGTTCTTTCTTTTCACCCAGACCTTCACAATCAGGACATGAACCGTAAGGTGAATTGAATGAAAAGGAATTAGGTGCTAACTCACGATAGCTGATACCGCAGTTTAAACAGGCAAGATGCCGGCTGTAAATAAAATCCTCAGCGCCATCATTAACTATAACAATTCCATTCCCATAATTCAAACCAACATCAATTGATTCCGATAACCTGCTTCTTGAAGACTCACTAACGGTAAGTCTATCTACTGAAATTTCAATGTTATGAATTTTATACCGGTCAACCTGGAAACCTTTTGAAATTTCATGAAATTCATTATCAACCCTTACTCTTAAAAAACCGTCTGAAAGGATCTCTTCAAATAGCTCGCGGTAATGTCCCTTTCGTCCTCTAACGACTGGAGCCAGCACCGATATTTTTTTATTGCTGAGGTTTGTTATTATGGTATCAATAATTTGTGCTGTGGTTTGTTTAGTAACTGGTTTTCCGCAGTTATAGCAGTGAGGTATTCCAAGCCTTGCATAAAGCAAACGTAAATAGTCATAAATCTCTGTAACTGTACCGACTGTAGATCTCGGATTGCCTGAAGCCGATTTCTGTTCAATTGAAATAGCAGGACTTAAACCTTCTATTAAATCAACATCAGGTTTTTCGAGCATATCAAGGAACTGCCTTGCATAGGCAGAAAGTGATTCTATATATCTTCTTTGTCCTTCTGCATAAATAGTATCAAAAGCCAAAGAGGATTTTCCCGAACCTGAAAGCCCGGTTATAACTGTAAAAGAGTCACGGGGAATTTCTATATCAATATTTTTTAAATTATGCTCTCTTGCGCCCTTAATTATGATCGTTTCTTTTTCCAAATTACACTAAATTTAAATATTCAAACTTATATATTACTTATTGAGTGCTTTATAATCAATTTAATAAGATCTGCCTTCAACTGCTTTTCGGAAATATCTATGCAGAAAATTGAGAAATATAAGACCATCCTAAGCTTTAATGAAACTATATTAAAAGAAAAGAGTTCCGTTTTTATTGCATCGGCTTACCCCGTAGAGAATGAAGAAGAAGCTTTACAAATTCTGGAAAAAACGAAGAAAAAATATTATGATGCAACGCACCATTGTTATGCTTATAAATTACCGGGTGAACAAATAAAATATTCCGATGCGGGGGAACCATCAGGAACCGCAGGTATAAGAATATTAAATGCAATCAATCATTTTGACGTGCAGAATATCCTGGTGATAGTTGTCAGATATTTCGGCGGGACAAAATTGGGTGTTGGTCCATTAGGTAAGGCTTACTATAATTCTGCAATCCAGACTTTAGAAAACTCTCATATCATAGAGAAAAAAGGATATAAAATGATATCAATCGAAACTGATTTAAGCCAGGTAAATAACATTTATCATTTGGTTGACGAATTCAAAGGAAAGATCAACAATTCCGACTATTCTGCAGATCTAAAATTTGAATGCCTGGTTCCGTGTGAAAAAATTGAACAATTTATATTAAATCTTAAAGAGATGTCAAAGGGAAAAGCTAAGATAATTGTTGATGAAAAAGATTTATTTATTTAATACTATGAGCTGTCAAAAAGAAACGGATTGTCATGCTGATTCCTTCACCGATGAAAAATCAGTATTGATTCAGCATCTTTTATTAGAGTAAAATGACACTTTTTAGTCAGCCCCGCAATTTGACAATTTTTTTTGAGGTCTAATTATTATTCTGCCTTTTCTGATTATTCAAATACATTTTTGTCCATTCCAGATCAGATAACAATTCATTAAGATTAATCAACCCTTCCTGGGACATTTCGAAAAAATTTTCTTCAAAGTGTTTTTTTAATCCCTCATCAGAATTTGAAATAATATCTTTCAATTGCCCGATTACTTTTTTTATGTTGGAAGAAAAATCGGCTTTAATTTTATCCAGAGAATCAACCTGCGGGTTATTTGTACCATTCTTAAGTACACGCATTAAACCACGCAAATATTTACCGGTAAAAACTAAATCTTCAAAAACTTTTTCTTTTCCCGAATTCAAACATTCTTCATAAATTCTTAGAAGCTCCGCTTTTTTATTTAAGTTGGTTTTTGAAAATTTCTCAACTTCATTAACAAAATCAGCTGCATTATTTGATGGGGGATATGCCATATTTTTTCTGAATTTTTGTTAAAAATTTCTGAATCATGATCTTCTTTATATTGATTAAGGATAAGAACAGGATATTCTCTTTCAATATAAAATCAACATTTTACACCTATACCGATACCATCTCCGATAGGTAAAATGGAAGTCTTAAGATTTTCCTGAGTCGTAAATACAATATTAAAATCTCTTATATGTTTTGTAGATAATTTGTAATTCTGCGGGACTCTTTTACTTGCAGCATAACCGTGCCATAGAAGATTATCTATAAAAATAATACCTCCCTTTTTTAAAAGAACGAGAGAATAATCGAAAAGTCTTTTGTAATCTTCTTTATCAGCATCAAGAAAAATAAAATCATATTTTTTCTTAAGCTGCGGCATTATACTTAAAGCATCTCCAAAAAATAGATTTATCTTTTCTTCAAGACCCGATTTTTGAATGTTCTCTTTTGCTTTTTCAGCATTATCCTCACTTTTTTCTATAGTATGGATAATTGCTTTCTTTTTAAATTCTTTGCTATTCTTATTGTTGAATATGCAATGGCAGTTCCAATTTCAAGCACTCTTTTCGGTTTGCTTATTCGAATCAATTGTTCTAAAAATTCAACTGACTGCCATGATAAAATAGGTATTTTATGCTCTTTAGCATATTCCTCCATTTCTAAAACTAGGGGCTCACTTTCTTTCCTTAATTTTAGAAGATATTGTTCCTGTGAAGGGAGTAATATTTCATTCATATTTAAAAATGGTAATAATTGGAATTTTAATTTAAGAATTTCCGGGTAAAGAGGGAATTATTAAAGTCAAAATTCAAAAAGAAGAAACCTTGTAGCTGAATTATTAAAAGAGAAGGTAATTTTTCAAAATTTTAATAAGAAAATGATAAAAAAACCAAATGTTTTTAAAAATTAAAATTATTTATATAAAGAGATTGTATGTTTTTGACTTTTGAATTTTGACTTTTGACCTACTTCAAATATACCATCTTCCTGGAATAAAATTTTCCATTTAGGTTTAAAGTATAAATGTAAATTCCGCTGGCAGCTTGTACACCTGATCCTGTTGTCCCATCCCAGTAAACGGTATTTATTCCGGCATTTGGATTACCGTCAAATAAAACTTTTACTTTCTTCCCTAAAATATTATAAATTATTATTTGAGCATTTTCGTTGCCTGCAGAATTAAAACGGATCTTAGTCCTGCCGACAAAAGGATTGGGTCTATTTTGATCCAGAACTGAATCTATCAATGGTAATTCAGTTATTAGTGTATCCTTGAATGTTTTGATAAGCAGATCACCATAATTAAAATGATAATTTACAGCAGAAGGTTCTCTAAAATGTTCACCGGAACTATCCGAAAAAGTAAAATAAAATTCTACTTTTTCACCGATGGAAAAAACCGGCAGATTGACTGTATACTTCAATTTTCCGTCATAATTCATACTTAATTGAGTTATAGCCGAACCTTCCTCAAAATAATTTAAAACAACAGTAGAGGGTTTTATCTTATTATTATCAAGAAAAGCTTTATTGAGCTTATATTCTCCATTTAATAATTCCAGGTTAGGAAATGAAACTGCTTCTGTCGCTGAGATTAGTCCGTAACCTCTGTTGTTATCCGGTGTATAAAAATTACCTGCAGTCCTTAATAAAATATCTCTAGCCTGAACATTGTTTAAATACGGATAAGCTGATAGTAATAATGCTGCTGTCCCTGCAGCCAAAGGAGCAGCATATGAAGTTCCGCCGCCGGAACTGTATGCAGCAGAATCATAAGGATCGGCATGATATACATCTACACCCTGGGCGACTATATCCGGTTTAATTCTGCCGTCATACGTGGGACCTCGGCTGCTAAAACCGGCCACAATATTATCATTATCAACAGCACCAACTGCAATAGTATTAAATCCGTCGGCAGGGGCAACTATATAATGCCATTTGTTATTTCCTTCATTTCCGGCGGAAGTTATTGTTAAAATACCTCTCTGGAAAGCTAATTCAGCAGCCTTTGTTACAATTGCAGTTTTTCCATTCATATCTGCATAAGTATAATTATCTGCAGGATTATCAAACTCATTGTACCCCAAAGAGGAGCTTGTAATATCGACTCCTATTGAGTCCATCCAGATTAATGCTCTTGCATAATTATCTTCTTCGATATGGGTTTCGCTTCTTTCGTCTTCAGTTTTTGCCAATATATAACTTGCACCATACGCCGGTCCTATTATTTCACCCTGCTTAAATCCGCCTATTATTGAAAAAACATTTGTCCCATGTGAATCCTGCGCCGGTAAATCACCGGGCTGGTTTGCAGTAACACTGTCATCAAATACAAAATCATATTCTGCAATTACCTTTCTGGCCTCCAGGGATTCATGAGTTTTCCATCTGAAACCGCTGTCTAACAGCCCGATAATTACTCCTTCCCCGTCTATTCCCTTTGATTGAACCTCAGGTATCTTAATAAGCTCATCTTGCTTTAATGAAGGACCATAGTCGAGATCATTAATCGCTGAACTCTTATAAATTGAAGGTTTGCTTATATTATAATTGTTATGTTTATAAATCAAAGTCTTAACCGGCTCCACCTTATCAACAAAAGGCAAATTTATGACTTCTTTCTTCTGTTCATCATTTAAATAAGCAGAGACTGCATTAAACCATTTTAATTCCCAGACTATTTTTACACCGGAATTCTGTAATTTATCTATATAGTCCTTTCGTATAGGTATATCTTCATATCTGATAAAATTATTCCCCATTGCTTTTTTTCTTCTCTCTATGCTTCTTTCGGAAAGAGAATTCATTGCTTCAGTATATGGAATTGAAGCTTTACTTAGGGTCTCATTTTTATTAATCCCTTTATCCTTGAAGTAAATTAAATACTTTGTCTGCGAATATGATACTGTAATAAATACCAGTAATAGAAGGAGTAGTTATTTTATTCATAAATGAGCTGTAAATAATTTATAGTAATAATAAAATAATTTGACAAATAAAAGAAGTATAAAAAAAGTGAACGATTCTCCGGATTTATTTAACTGTTTTAAATATTCTATCAGTCCTGATAGATTTGAAGAAATTGCTTATGCCTGATTCTGTTTTGTTGATATCAATTGACCAATAAATTAAAAATGCCCTGCCGATAATTTTATCAGCCGGAACAAAACCCCAGTAACGGCTGTCAAGACTATTATCTCTATTATCTCCAAGAACAAAATAATAATTTTTTTTAAATTTATAATTTCTAACCGGCTTATCATTTATTGTAATAACAGTCCCTTCAACCCTTACAACTTTTTTATTGAATTCCCTGTCAATAATCATCCCCCATTCCTGAATATTTTTTGTATTAATATCAATAGTTAAACCTTTATAAGGGATTAATATAGGTCCATAATTATCTTTATTCCATTTTTTACCGGGAGGGAAAATACCTCTTCCTTCCATCCCTTTCATTCTGATATCCGAAGGATCAAATAAAGCTAAAGACGGGGCAGGGATTTTCTTACCATTTATATAAACTTTCTTATCTATTATCTGTAAAAGATCTCCCGGTTCTCCAATTACTCTCTTTACATAATTTTCATCGGTTAACAGAATGTAATTCATAAATATTTCCCGGAAATTCAAACACAATTACATCGTTCCTTTTGGGTTCGGCCAGATTAACCAGTTCAACTCTTGGAATTTTAATATTGAAAATAGGTATTGTACGTGGAGTAGAAATCGAATATGCAGCTTTATTAACAAGTATAAAATCCCCCGGTAATAAAGTATTTTCCATTGAACCGGTAGGTATTTTATAAGCCTCAAGGAGAAATCCCCTGATAAAAAGAGCTAGTAGAAATGTGAAAAAAAGAAGAAAAAAATATCTTTTTAATTTTATGCTTTTGTTTGAAGCGATATTCTGATTATCTTTTTCCGTGCTTCTATTCTCTTTAAAGAACACTTTTTGTCCAATCATTCATCAATTTGCAGCACGGCAAGGAAAGCTTCCTGCGGAATTTCTACATTCCCTACCTGCTTCATTCTTTTCTTCCCCTCCTTTTGTTTTTCAAGCAGCTTTCTTTTACGGGTTATATCACCGCCGTAACATTTTGCAAGAACATTTTTTCTTAAAGCTTTAACAACCGATTTTGAAATAACCTTTGTACCTATTGCAGCCTGAATGCTTATTTCAAACATCTGCCGCGGGAATAAGATCTTTCAATTTGCTGCAGACTTTTCTGCCCCAATCATAAGCTTTATTTTTATGAACTATCATTGATAATGCATCAACAGGCTCACCATTTAAAAGTATATCAAGTTTAACAAGCTCTGATTCTTTATATCCTATATATTCATAATCAAAAGAAGCATACCCCCGTGACATTGATTTTAATTTATCATAAAAATCAAAAATTATTTCCGATAGCGGTAATTCAAACATGAAGATCGGCCCGTGTCGGATCGAGGTAGGAAGTATTTTTATATATTCCTCTTTTTTCCATTGAAAGCTGCATTAAATTTCCAATATATTCACTCGGACAAACAATTTGCGCTTTTACATAAGGTTCTTCTATCCTTTCGATTTCGCCGACTTCAGGCATCAACGCCGGGTTATCTACAATAATTTCTTCTCCGTTTTTTTTATAAGTATGATATTCAACGTTAGGAAGAGTAGTAATAATCGATTGATTATATTCGCGGAGAAGTCTTTCCTGTACTATTTCCATGTGCAGCAGCCCGAGGAAACCGCATCTAAACCCAAAGCCTAATGCAGCAGAAGTTTCCGGCTGAAATATAAATGCCGAATCATTTAATCGGAATTTTTCCAAAGCATCCCGCAAATCTTCAAAATCATCGGAATCGGTTGGATATAACCCGCTGTAAACCATCGGCTTCACTTCTTTATACCCGGGTAAAGCTTTTTCAGCCGAATAGTTTTTAAGAGTTACGGTATCCCCGACTTTTGCATCATGAACATCTTTAATACCCGCGATTAAATATCCGACATTTCCAGAAGAAAGCTCATCTGTTTTTATCCTTCTAAGTCCCAAAATTCCTATCTCTTCCGCTTCATATTCTCTATCGACAGCAAAAAATTTTATTTTATCATTGGTTTTCATTTTACCATTAAATAACCTGATATAAGCTACTGCACCTCTATAAGGATCAAAAACAGAATCAAAAATTAATGCTTGAAGAGGAGCATCGGGGTCACCTGATGGAGCGGGAATCCTTTTCACTATTGCTTCAAGAATTTCAACTATTCCTACTTTTGTTTTTGCTGATGCTAAAAGTATTTCTTCCTCTTTGCACCCAAGTAAATCCATGATCTGTTTTCTGACTTTATCAATTTCGGCACTTGGCAAATCAATTTTATTTAAAACAGGAATAATTTCCAAGCCGGCATCAAAAGCCAGATATAGATTTGAGATTGTCTGAGCCTCAACACCCTGTGCAGCATCAACAATAAGCAAAGCACCTTCGCAGGCAGCAAGTGAACGGGAAACTTCATAAGTAAAATCAACATGGCCTGGCGTGTCAATTAGATTTAAGATATAGTCAGTACCATCACTTGCTTTATATTTCATCTGGATGGCGTGCGATTTTATTGTTATACCGCGTTCCCTTTCAAGATCCAGATTATCTAGAAGCTGAGCTTTAGCTTCTCTCAGGGAAACTGTCCCGGTATTTTCGAGAAGGCAGTCAGCTATAGTAGATTTACCATGATCAATATGTGCAACTATGCAGAAATTTCTGATATTTATCATTTGTTATTAAATTTTAAAAATATAAATATAGTTACAGTAGGAAAATATTAAAAGGGAATTGAAAAGAGTAAAGCTGTAAACCAATGAAAGATCATTATGCAGAAGGATTTGCTATTGCTTAATCACTTTTAACAAAAAAGGTTAAAACCTTGCATAGAAGCTGAGTTAATAATATTTTTATAAGAAATTCTTCAATAAATTATTTTATCATGGAAATTTTCGATTTAGGATTTGCCTATGTTTGGGAATATGATGATGGTCTGCTTGATCTTGATTGAAAAAACCCTTCAGGATGCAGAGATTTCCACTTTTATTTTATCTTATCATAACCTCCCTGAAGTTAAAGAAATGATTGTTAACAGAAAACTGGGATTTAATTTCTATCTTGATAGAGCGTGGGATGTAGATGCATGATTTTGAAGCTCTCGGGCAAATGCTCAACAGGAGAAAGACAATAATTTTTAATCCCTACAAAAAAGTTCTCCATGCAATAGATAAAGCAAGCATGCACCTTGAATTTATAACTTCAGGATTGAATGTACCTTATTCAATTATTATTCCTCCTCATAGTGAAATTGAACAAATAGCAATTACTATTGAAGAGCTGGAAATTCTAGGCAGACCATTTATAATTAAACCATGCAACACGACAGGGGGAGGAGTCGGGGTTGTAACAGGAGCCGAATCCCTGAGGGAAGTCCTGGATGAAAGATTAACTAATACAGATGATAAATATATTCTCCAGGAAAAAATTTATCCGAGGATGCTGAATGGAAAACGGGCCTGGTTTCGATCATTTTGGGCTTTCGGAAGGCCTATCCCTGTTTGGTGGGATGATCAAACTCATCTTTATGATGAACTAAAGCCGGAAGAAATTGAATATTACGGTTTAAAAAAACTTTTTAGTATAACAAGAACCATTGCCAGAATTACAGGACTTGATTTTTTTTCGACGGAAATAGTTTTTACTAATGATAATAAATTTGTTGTAATTGATTATGTAAATGATCAATGCGATATGAGGCTTAAATCAAAACATCTCGACGGAGTTCCGGATTCTGTGGGATATCAGATAGTTAATAATATGCTCAGAACTATTTTAAGGGAAAAAAGGAAATTTAAAGCTTAGAGATATAAATTGTTAAAATGTTTAATAATCTGTCAAATTAAGCAGATATACATTCAATGAGGAGAATTAAGATTTACTTTATTTTTATTATCCTGATAATTTTAGCAGCTATGTTTTCTTACCTTTATGTTTTTAATATTTATGAAGTTACTTATGCTGTTAAACCGCAATCGCTGCCGGCTGATTCAAAATCTATTATTACAATTTCTTCAGAACCTATTAATGCATTCGGATGGGAAGCACCGTTTAGAAAAGCACCGGCAGCATTTAATATTAAGGAAGGGAATGATTTAATAGATATTTTATCCGAAGATAATGGCAGGGGCATCTTAAAGATTAAATCAAAAAATAAACCGGGGAGAATCATTCTTTATGTGAAATCGAAATATGCACTTTTACCTTCTGCCATTGAAATAAATATTTATCTTAAATGAAATAGCAGAAATCGATTTACAAAAATAAATTCTGAATTAGAATAATTCCGTCATACAAAAAATTAGTTCTGTAACTATTTCAGTGAATAAATTTCAAGTTCCGGCTTTTAAAAAATTTTGTACAAAAAATGTTTATTGCTATTTTTGTTCAAGCTAATTCATATAGAATTTTATAATGAGAGTTAAAGCCCTTCTCTTTTTCATATCGTTTTTATTAATTACAAATATTTTTGCACAAGGTACTGCCGGCGATAAAGCCAAATATGAATATAGATATCTGATTGATATGCCGACTGCAGGAATTTTGGAAAAAGGTTATGTCGGATTTACAAATGATATTCTTCCCCAAGGAGTTTTAATATCGAAGCTTGAGGTTGGTGTATTCGATAATATTAGTTTTGGAATTTCTTACGGCGGCGCCAATATAATTGGTGCAGGGGACCCGCAATGGTATAAGCTGCCAGGTATAAATATACGGTTCAGATTGTTCAATGAATCCATCACTATGCCGGCAATAACTTTAGGATTTGACTCACAGGGGAAGGGAGTGTATTTTGATTCTTTAGGAAGGTATGCTGTTAAATCCCCAGGCTTTTTTGGTGCGATTAGTAAAAATTTTGCATTTTTAGGGTATTTAAGCATCCATGGCTGTGCAAGTTATTCATTGGAAACAAAGGATGGGGATAATTTTATAGATATGTATGTTGGGTTTGAAAAAACTTTAGGACCACATTTTTCAATAATCGGAGAATATAATTTTGCATTTAATGATAATGCTTTTAACAGCTTTGGAAATGGAAACGGATATCTTAATATGGGTTTAAGATGGTCTTTGGGAGATGGTTTTACATTCGGATTTGATTTAAGGGATCTGCTGGATAATAAAAAATTCAATCCGACCGTAGCCGATAGAGCAATCAGAATAGAATATATTAAGAGTATTTTTTAACTTTTTAATGCGAACATTCCCTCTTGTATTCAAATCTATACAAATTAGTTTAATATTTTATACAAAACATATTAAATTTAATATTGTCAGCAATCAAATGAGATGAATTTCACTCTTTTATTAGGAACGATTTTTGTCCATATTTGTAAAAGCTATTAGTGGAGGTTAGTGATGAAATTTTCAAGATTTTACATAATTTTTATTCTCCTGGTTGCTGCCCTATTTTTAGGGGGATGTTATACGCAGGTTGCCATGAGAGATTATCCAAATAGAAATTATAATAACAATAATAATGATAATAATTATGGTTATGATGATTCTACTTATGATGATTCTACTTACAACGATGATTCAACCTATTACGGGAATGATAATTATGACAATTATCCTCCCCCGGTAAATGGTTACTACGATGGATACGGATATCCTTACCATCACAGGTTCTATTCATATTATTCCCCATCATATTCCTTTGGTCTTACTTTTGGAAATTATTATGATTCTTTTTACTGGGATCCGTGGGAATGGTGTTATACACCTTATACATGGAACTCATGGTGGTATTCACCTTATTATGGTTATTATCCTTATTATTATTCACCATATTACGGTGGTGGTTATTATGGAGGATATTATGGTCATCATGCTTATTACAGCGGAGATAAATACTACAAGACCAGATCTCGCGGTTCTTATACCTTAAGAAATAATATAGGTGGAAGAAATGAAGGCAGGGGCCGGGTTTCTTTTTCAGGGACAAGGAATAACGGCACATTGCAAAAAGGGAGTACATCAGGACGTTCAAGGGAATTTAATAACGGCCGCCAAAGAACGACTTCGAGAGTTAATTCGGCAAATAGCGGAAATAGAAGAGAAAGGGTTTCGGGAGAATCACCTAATCGATCGGTACAAAAAGGCAGAAGCTCCAGCAGAAGAAGTGAATATAATGTTAGAAGGAATTCCGGTCAACGAAGTTCAAGAGAAAATTCGTACCAGCCGAGATCAAGAAGCGGTAATAATAGTTCTTATCATCCGCCTCAGAAATCATATTCACCGCCTCGAAGTTCTCCGCCTCAGAGATCATATTCGCCACCTAGAAGTTCTCCGCCATCGAGATCATATTCGCCACCGAGCAGTTCCTCTTCACCAAGAAGCAGCGGCGGCGGAAGAAGCAGTGGAGGTTCTTCCAGTAGAAGGAGATAAAATAAAATGAAAAAATATTTAATTAAGATAATTCTTATAGTGATAACGGTAATTTCTTTCAGCGGCTGCTATACAATGTTATGGTCACCGGATGAACAATTACCGTCTGAAAGTTATAACCAGCCATATTACTCTGAACCATATTATGGAGAATATAACTATTATTATGATTACCCCTGGTGGGTAAGGGATCGGCATTTATATATAGCTCCTACACCGATTCCAACTCAATCAACTGGCGGAAGCAGCGCAGTGAATTCTGTTAGAAATGAAAACGGTTCAAGAAATACACCGACCAATGATAATAGACCGGTTATAAGAACTGAAACCCCATCAAGAAATGAACATCCGAATGATAGTTCAAATGCGGCTTCTAAAACCAGCTCGAATAATAATTCAGGTGATCAAACGAAAGCATCTGGAAGTTCAAGGTCAAATGACGGCAATAATTCAGCAAGAAACAATAATGGAAATAGAAATTCCGGGAACGGGAGGAGATAATGTCTAGAAACTTTTATTCTAACTGCAGTAAAGTTTTCGCCCTTCTTTTTATTTGCAGCTCATTCATTTATTCACAGGGAGTTCCAGATGCAATAAGATTAGGTTCCAGTGGAATAGGTGCTAATGCAAGAGCTTTAGGAATGGGCGACGCATATATCGGTTTGAGCGATGATGCTTCTGCCGCTTATTATAATCCTGCCGGGTTCGGTTTATTAAAAAGACTGGAATTTTCCGGTGGGATAGATTATTCAACTTTCAGTAATGATGCCACTTTTTTCGGCAACACTACTAATTATTCAAACAGCACTACAAGACTGGACAGGTTAAGCTTTGCTTTTCCATTTCCCACCGTAAGAGGCAGCCTGGTTTTCGGGATCTCTTATCATAATACCAAAGATTTTACCGGTGCTTTAAAATTTAATGGTTTTAACAGCGGCAATAACTCCTTAATCCAGGTTTTAAATCAGGATACCTACTATGATAATCAGGGATATCCTTATAATATACCATATGACCTTAGACTTACAGATACCAACCTTGTGACGCCGATAAATGGCAATCTTAATCAAAGCGGTACTATTTTGAATACCGGTTCAACGAATAACTGGACATTTTCAGGAGCTATCGAAGCTGCTCAAAATCTTTTTTTAGGATTAAATCTTAATATAATTACAGGCAGTTATAATTCCAGCAACGATTATTATGAAGATGATTTAAAAGGTATTTACCAGGGTGCAATTGCCACAGGTGATCAGCCCTCTCCGACGGATTTCCAGACATTCTATTTAAATAGGATCTTAAACTGGGATATATCAGGATGGAATGCAAAAGCGGGATTAATCTATCAGTTTAATAATTTTGGAAGGTTCGGCTTAACTGTTCAGTTCCCTAAATACTATACTGTTAAAGAAAACTTCACGGTAAGCGGGTACAGCGACTTTGCAAATTATATATCGCCTTCATTTAATTTGCCGCAAGATTATAACAGTAGTGTTAAATATGATATTGTTTCTCCGTTTGAGTTTGGTGCAGGTTTTTCAGTTAACTTAAAGGGACTTATATTTAGTGCAGAAGGTACAGCAATTGATTTTTCTCAATTAAAATTTGATAATCCTGATGGATTAAGCTCGCAGGATGTTGCATCAATAAATAAAGATATAAAAGATCAGTTAGGTGCTGTCTTGAATTATAATGTTGGAGTGGAATATACAGTCCCAACTGTCGGCTTAAGATTAAGGACAGGCTTTTTTGTACAGCCTTCTCCATATAAAGGAGATCCTTCCAGCTACAACAGGAAATTTTTTACGGCAGGTATAGGATTTTTAGCTCAGGAAACCCTGGGATTGGATCTTGCCTGGGCACATGGATGGTGGAAAACCATTGGCGATAATTACGGTACCGATGTATCCAGAACTTTCCAGGATATTAAATACGATAAGATAATGCTGACGGCAACTTACAGGTTTTAATTATCTTTTTTCTTTGATTAATATTTTTAAGCGCTATATTTTTTATATAGCGCTTTTTTTATTTTCATGGAGGATTTATAAAAGGAATTGTCTGCAGAGTAGAAAGTAAAGATTATTACATCTATGATCTGCAAAGTTTTGAATTAATCAGATGTTCATTAAAGGGGAAATTCAAAAAAGAATTTAACCTGAAAAAGGATAAGTTATATAAAACAAATATTGCAGCCGTCGGCGATTTTATTACTTATGATTTGAATGAGGACGGTTCGGGAGTAATTACCGAAATTCAAGAAAGGAATAATTATCTTTCCCGGAAATCTCCGAGAATTAAAGGAGCGAGCTACCGTGGAGAACGTCTTGAGCAAATCATTGCGGCAAATATTGATTATTTGTTCATAATAAGCAGCGTTCGTGAACCCCCTTTTAACAATAAAGTTATAGACAGGTTAATTGTTTCTGCTGAAAGTTCCTATATCTCCGTAATATTAATTATTAATAAAGCCGATCTGGATCAAAATAATTCAATAGATTTCTGGATAGAGCTTTATCGTGAGATTGGTTATAAAACAATAAAAACCAGTGTAATCAATGGTGAAGGAATCCAGCAGCTAAAAGAACTTCTCCCGGGTAAAAAAAGTCTTTTCTGGGGACAATCGGGGGTAGGCAAATCATCATTATTTAATAAAATTTTCCCTAAATTAGATTTAAATGTCGGTGAAATAAGTTCTTCTACAGATAAAGGCAAGCATACAACCGTTACAACAAACATGGTAAAAGTGCAGGAAAACACTTTTATTATTGATTCACCTGGAATACGTGAGATTGATCCTTACGGTATAAAAAAAGAAGACCTGGGTCATTACTTTTTGGATTTTACTGATTATATTTACAGTTGCCGTTTTAGTACATGTACCCATGACCATGAACCAGGGTGTGCAGTTGTTGAGGCAGTAAATAATGGTAAAATTTCAGAATATAGATATGACAGTTATTTAAGAATTTTGGAGACAATAGAAGAAGATATTATTTTTTAATCCACCCCATGAAATTTAGTAGATTCAAATACATCTTTATTAATACCTGATAAAATTGAAAACTTTTCTAATAAAAATTGATATTTTAACAATAATTTATTTCGCAAATGGAAGATTTTATTAATACAGCGGTAAATTCGTTCTCCGGATTTCTAACCCAAAATAAAACAATCCTTAAAGAATCAAAGTCAGCAAATCAATTAGTTAGTTTTTCACTAAAAATTGAACCGCTTGATTTAAAGGGTAAGATCGATTATTTAATAAAATATTATGAAAAATCATTTTATTTTGAAAAGCCTGACGAGGATTTCTCTTTCATCGGTGTTGATGAAATAATTTCTATTTCGGAAAATGGGGATAAAAGGTTTGCTGCAACAGATAAAAGAATTAAAGAATTAAAAAATAATTTTATAAATAATTGGGACACTATTTCTCTCGAAAATAAACCGTTATTTGTCGGGGGGATGAAATTTAATGTTGAACATACTGATGACGACTGGAAGGACTTTAATGATTCCATCTGGTCCATCCCCGAGCTTGTGCTGCTAAATAGTAAAGAAGGGTCATTTGTCTTTTTCAATTTTATTTATTCTTTATCATCAGAAGAAAATTTAATCGATAAATTCATAAGTAAATTGGAAAATTTTGTCAAGCTCCAGGGAGAGAAAAAACCGGACATCATAAAAATTCAAAGGATTACCGGAAATTCACCAAAGGACAGGAAAAAGTGGAAGAATTTAGTAAATACCTGTCTTGAAAATATTTTTAATAATAAAGTAAAAAAAATTGTAATTTCTAGAAGGATAGAAATGCTTCTTTCCGGTGAACTAAACCTGGATTATGTTATAAACCATTTCAGGAAGAAATATTCCGAATGTTATTTATTTATTTTTCATAGGGGAAAATCATCTTTTTTGGGTGCAACACCTGAAAGGCTTGCAAAATTTTGCAACGGAACTATGAAAATTGAAGCTCTAGCCGGCTCTGCCTCCCGCGGTAAAACTGAGGAAGAAGATATTAATTTTGAAAAAAATCTTTTAAATAGTGAAAAAGATATCAATGAGCATGACTTCGTTGTCAGCTATATTAAAGATTCGATTTCAAACATGGTAGAAGGATTAACAATTGAAAAAGAACATTCAATAAAAAAATTAAATAACATACAGCACATCAGTACTTCAATTTCAGCAAAAATGAATTCTCATAATACACCATTAAATATAATTAAAGAGCTCTTCCCTACCCCGGCAGTATGCGGAATCCCGAAGGAAGTATCCTTGAATCTTATAAAGAAACTTGAAAACTATTACAGGGGATTATATTCCGGTATAATAGGATGGTTTAATTTTTATGATGAAGGAGAATTTGCGGTTTCAATAAGGTCAGCAGTAAATTACGGAAATAAATTAATTGCCTTTGCAGGGAGCGGGATTGTGGATAAATCGGACCCTGATTTGGAATATGAAGAGACTGAATTAAAATTCAAACCAATACTATCTTTATTTAATGAAAATCAATAGAAATATTTTATGGACCGAAACTTTCGTTAAGGAATTATCTTCTGCGGGAGTTAAATATGCTTGTATTTCTCCCGGTTCAAGGAATACACCTCTAACATTAGCTTTTGCTAATAATAAAAAAATAAAATCTTTTGTTCATATAGATGAGAGAAGCTGTGCTTTTTTCGGAC
Organism: uncultured Bacteroidota bacterium; assembly: GCA_963782475.1. Classification (GTDB taxonomy): domain Bacteria; phylum Bacteroidota; class Ignavibacteria; order Ignavibacteriales; family Ignavibacteriaceae; genus CAVQBP01. Next base: position 1,657,979 of record CAWAJW010000012.1, on the reverse strand, counting down.
TTGGATTAGCAAAATCTTCCAGGTCACCGGTTGTACTCGTATCAACATCGGGTACAGCAACTGCCGAATTTTACCCTGCTATAATTGAAGCTTACCAGCAGCGAATCCCGCTGATAGTCTGTACTGCTGACAGACCTCCTGAACTGCTGGATTGCGGAGCAAACCAGACTATAAATCAAAATAATCTTTACAAAAATCATATAAGGTGGTTTATCGATGTTGGTTTGCCGGAACCTATTATAAGAAGGATCAAACATATTAAGGTAGTTGCAAGAAGAGCAGTTTATGAGAGCCTTATACGTTCAAAAGGACCCGTTCATTTAAACTTCCCTTTCCGGAAACCTTTTGAACCTGATTCATTTACCGACGATGTTGATCAGGAAATATTGGACCTGGCAAATGAGCTGTCTTTTGATAAAGAAGAATTCTTTAAGGAAGAGGAAAAAAATATTTCCAATGAAAAATGGTTCACGGAAATTTTCAATTATTTAAAGGATTTCGAAAAAGGATTAATAATTGCAGGACCTGAAAATTACGACCCTGTTTTCCATATGAAATGCCAGGAACTTTCGATGGAATTAGGATATCCTGTATTAGCAGATGGTGCATCTCAATTAAGATTTGGTAATTATGATAAAATCAATATCCTCTCAAACTTTGAAGGATTTTTACGTTCCGAATATTTTATTAATAATAACAAACCAGATATCATACTTCAATTCGGCAGAACTATAACTTCAAAAGCACTGGATAACTATCTTGAAAAATGTTCAGCCGCAAGGTTTATGATTAATGAATTTGGTGATTGGTTTGACCCTTCAAATAAAGCCACTGCTGCAGTAGCCTGTAAGCCTTTCCTTTTTTGTGAAAAGATGCTCGATTTAATCAAATCGAAAAAAATTAAAAGAAAATTTAATGGCTGGCTCAGCTCTTTTATTGAAGCAGAAAAAATTTCAGATCTAATTAAAGATGAAATTATAAACGGATCAACTTCTTTAAATGAAGCAAGAATTGTTTCAGAAATAGTAAGCAATCTTCCGGATAATTCTCATGTAATGATATCTAACAGTATGCCCATCAGGGATTTTGATTATTTCTGCAGGTAATACTAATAAAAGTATTGCAATTTATAATAATAGGGGTGCCAGCGGAATAGATGGAATAATTTCAACAGCATTGGGAATTGCTGCCGATTGTGGAAAACCGGCTTTTTTAATTACGGGCGATCTTGCTTTTTATTATGATTTAAATGGTTTACTTGCAGCTAAAAAATATTCTTTGAATTTGACTGTCATTCTTATAAACAACAATGGCGGCGGCATATTTGAAGTTCTTCCTATTTCAAAATACGAAGAAGTATTTAATGAATTCTTTATTGCTCCCCACTCTTTGGATTTTTCATATTTCGTTAAAGGTTACGGTGGTAATTATTCTTTAATAAGTGATTGGAACAGCTTTTGTGAAACAATGATATCAACTTTGAATAATAAGAATTTCTCTGTTTTGGAAATCAGAACTAATGCTGCTAAATCCCTGGAGTTAAGAAAAAAGTACTGGCAGGAAATAGAGAAACAACTAATACAGCTGCCTGAAGCTATTTAATTTATATGGTAGAAAAAATTTCCGGATTAAATATTCATTTTGAAAGATATTTAAATTCAACGTTGAAATTAGATCCCGGTCAATCAAATTTAAAGAATGTTCTGTTTTTACACGGATTTACTGGTTCATCTCATGATTGGGAGAATATAATCCCCCAGCTCCCTGAAAATTTTAACTATTATGCAATTGATATGGTCGGGCACGGCAGCAGTGATTCCCCGGCAGAAAGAATATTTTATAGTACAGATTCAATAATAAATCAGCTAAAGGAATTTGCTGCTAAAGTTATAAATGAAAAAATAATACTTGTTGGTTATTCAATGGGAGGACGGGCAGCATTAGCTTATTCGGTACAATACCCGAAGACTATAGAAGGTTTAATAGTTGAAAGCTCTACTGCGGGGATTAGTGATGATACTGAGAGAAATGAACGGATAAAAAAAGATGAAGAAATAGCAGAGTATATTGATGATCATTCTATTGAGGAATTTATTGATTACTGGATGAGTATGGATATATTCAATACCCAGAAGAGATTTGCCAATTCAAAATTAATCAAAATTAGAAATTCCAAAATAAATAATAATAAAACCGGGCTCTCAAATTTCTTACGGGGGTTTGGAACGGGTCAAATGCCCCCATTATATAATCAATTGAAAAATATAAAAGCTAAGACTTTGCTTATTACCGGTGACCTGGATGAAAAATTCTGTTTAATAAATAATGAAATGGTAAGCTTATTTCCTTCAGCAAAACATATTTTAATCAAAAATTCAGGACACAATACACATCTGGAAACCCCGGATTCTTTTATAAAAGCAGTCAATAATTTTTTAAGCGAATTATAATCATTTTTTATTCAAATATTTTTCTGCTTTTTCTTCCCCGAACATGAATTCTAAAAATCTCCATACTTGTCTGGACCAGTAAGTTTCTGAATGACTTGCATTTTCATCTTTATTAAACATCAAATCCTTTCCAGCTTGATAACCCTTTTCTCTTAAAAGATTCAACATTTCATCTACACCTTTCATCAAGCTTTCATCTAATCCAATGGTACCGATATCAATAAAAATTTTCAATTGCTTTTTCGGACCTTTATAATTTTTCACGGGAGTAATAAAACTATACTTGCCTATATCAAATGCAGGTGAAAAACAGATTACTTTTGAAAATACTTCAGGGTAATTCCATCCAAGCATAAAAGAAATAAGTCCTCCTAGAGAGGAACCCCCTACTGCGGTATTATCGGCATCTGGCAGAGTTCTGTATTTTTCATCAATCAGAGGTTTTAAAGTTTTTACGACAAATTCCATATATGCTTCGCCTGTATCTGTAGGTGCATATTCGGAAGAACGATTAATATTATTATATATACCTACAATGATTATCTTTTTAATAGCTCCTGCTTTGATCAAACTATCGGCAGTCTCATCAATTCCCCAATCCACACCGAAAGAGGAAGTCCGTGGATCAATTATATTTTGTCCGTCCTGCATGTAAAGTACCGGGTATCTTACTCTTGTTTCCAATTTGTAACCCGGAGGCAGCCATATTATAACATCATGTGGTTTTAAACCTTCGCTGTTTAGATTACTTATATATTCGACGTCACCAGTAATTTTCCCGGTAAATCTATTTTTAGGCCGGCTTTCCCAATATTTTACATTAACGATGACAGTAGTATCTTTTTTAATTACGAATGATTCATTTGAAGGGACTGTTTTATCATTATTTAGTGCTTCTTCTTCCCATCTACCTTGTGTGAATTTGAATTCAATTTTTTTATTCAACGGGAAACTTATTGTTTTCTCCCACATAGAATCTTTTATTTTAGTCATTTCTACTTCACCAGGGTTCCAGTTTCCTAGTTGTCTTTCATTTCCCGTAATGAAAATTTTTATTGAATCAGGTAAATTTTTAGAAATCACAACAAATTTAATATTGCAGTTTTGTTGTGCATTAATAATTATCGGAGCAAATAATATATATAGCAGTATATATTTTTTCATTTCAGTTATTTTCAGAACAATCAATTAAGACAAAAAGTATTTCCAAAGTTTCAAACAATAACTTAAAAATCGTAAAATAATACTTTTAAATTTAAATAGTTTCATCCTCCTTTTTTGGTGCTGTCCTATTCAAATTAGGACAGAACCCCTTTTTACTAATTTAAAGAAAATAACATGCAGATTTCATTAATTGAAAGTGAATTATAATAATCAAGTCAGATAAAATTACAATTACAGAGATTTTAAAAAACTCTCAATTTAATTTTCCGCAATACATATTTCCATATTTTTCAATATTTTACTAATAATAAAATAAAGGAATAGTAATGAGTTTTAAATGGGAAAAAGTAAAGGATTATGAAGATATTATCTATGAGAAAATAGATGGAATTGCAAAAATTACTATAAATAGACCTGAAGTTAGAAACGCCTTCCGGCCTGAAACCGTTATTGAGATGTACGATGCATTTTCGGATGCCCGAGAAGATCAGAAAATCGGTGTGATATTTTTAACAGGTTATGGCCCTGCAAAAGACGGCAAATATGCTTTTTGTTCAGGCGGAGATCAAAAAATCAGGGGTGACAAAGGTTATGTTGGGAAAGATGGAGTACCGCGTTTAAATGTCCTCGATCTTCAAAAATTAATTAGAAGCATTCCCAAAGTAGTAATTGCATTAGTTGCAGGGTATGCCATCGGTGGAGGGCACGTTCTGCATGTCGTTTGCGATTTAACCATTGCAGCCGATAATGCAATTTTTGGTCAAACGGGTCCGAAGGTTGGAAGCTTTGACGGCGGTTTCGGCTCAAGCTACCTTGCAAGAATTGTTGGACAAAAGAAAGCACGCGAAATCTGGTATTTGTGCAGCCAGTATAGTGCAGAAGAAGCAGAAAAGATGGGACTGGTTAATAAAGTTGTCCCACTTGAACAACTTGAAACAGAAGGTGTTAATTGGGCAAAAAGAATTTTGCAGCATAGTTCGATGGCAATCAGACTGTTAAAATCAGCCTTTAATGCCGAGCTAGACGGACAGTCCGGCATCCAGGAGTTAGCCGGCAATGCGACTTTACTTTACTACATGAGTGAAGAGGCTCAGGAAGGTAAAAAAGCATACCTGGAAAAAAGGAAGCCTGAATTCAATAAATTTCCTAAATTACCATAATAAATTTTAATTAATTAATTTAATTTTATGAATAAGGATACAAAGCTTAAAAGCTGGATAATAGCCAGCCGCCCTAAAACTCTTTTAGCTGCCTTAGTACCTGTTATGGTCGGATCAGCTGTTGCTCTTAATGAAAAAAAACTGGTAATAATTTATTCTATTGTTGCCTTAATATGTTCTGTATTAATTCAAGTTGGAACTAATTTTGCGAATGATCTCTATGATTTTATTAACGGAGCGGATAATGAAAAGAGAAAAGGGCCGCGGCGGGTTCTTGCTTCCGGTTTGATTTCCATTAAAGAGATGAAATTAGGAGTTATCTTAACATTCGGGTTATCATTCTTTTTGGGTTTATACCTTGTTAATGAAGGTGGAATTGTAATCTTAATAATTGGAGTTTTATCAATATTAGCAGGGCTTGCATACACAGCCGGACCTTTCCCTCTTGCATACAACGGCTTGGGGGATATTTTTGTCTTTATGTTCTTTGGAATTGTAGGAACCGTTGGTACTTACTACCTGCATACAAGGAATCTGAATCTTGTTTCTTTTGTAGCATCTATCCCTGTCGGAGCATTAATAACAAATATTTTAGTGGTTAATAACTATCGGGATATCGAGGAAGATAAAGCAGCCGGGAAATATACTTTAGCTGTTAAATTCGGAAAAACATTTACCCGTTACCAATTTATTTCTTTAACTGTAATCTCATTTTTAGTCCCTGCAGTACTTTACATATTTTTTAACTACTCTATCCTGATTTTTCTCCCTTATTTTACATTCCCTGCAGCCTATAAAGTTATAGTAATGCTTTATAAGCTTAATGGAATGGAATTAAATAAAACTCTGGAGCTTGCGGCAAAGCTGTCGGCTTTATTCGGAATACTATTTTCGATAGGTCTGGCTTTGTAAATAATTTCTTTTTCTTTTATGAATTCTCTCCAAAAATTTATTGAGGGTAACACCTCATCGTTAAAAGACTCAATTTTTATCATTAATAATCAAAGTACGATTTCATATCGGGAATTTGAGAACCAGGTAAATAAAATTTCATTTTATTTGGAAAATAAAGGGATTAAGAAAGATGATAATATTGCCGTCATAAGTGAGAATAATCCCGATTTTATCTTATTGATATTTTCGATTTGGAAATTAAAAGCTGTCCCGGTCTCGATTAATATAAAACTTCTTCCAAAGGAAATTGAAGAGCAAATTATTTTTGCCGACTGCAAATTTGTTTTAATTCAAGAAATCTTTCTTAAAAAGATTACTTATTTACCCGTTAGCATCACAATTATTCCCTTCCCTTTTGAAATTGAATCATCTCAAATAAGTTCACATAAAAAATTTAATAAAGAGGGAACTGCTTTAATGCTTTTTACTTCCGGTTCCTCGGGAAAAAGTAAAGCGGTTATCCTTACTTATGATAATTTAATTCAAAGCTTTTTAATAGGAAACCAGTTACTAAATCAAAATGGAAATGACAGGTGGCTCGCAAGCCTGCCTTTTTATCATATCGGCGGATTTTCCATAATAGTCAGAGCTTTTTTATCCGGTGCCTCAGTAATTATACCGGATTCATTAAAAAATGAAGATCTAATCAAAGCTCTCAAGAACTTCAGACCCTCCCTTGCATCTTTTGTCTCTACTCAGCTTCAGAGATTAATTGAAAGTAATGTCGAACCTAATAAAGAATTAAAAAATATTTTAATCGGCGGCGGGTTTACCGGCAAAGATTTATCACTTACCGCAGTTAAGAAAGGCTGGAAGATTACTAAAGTATATGGATCTACGGAGGTTTCTTCGTTTGTTTCCGCAATATCTTCAGATGAAATTTTAAACCGGCCCGGCTCTTCAGGAAAAGCGTTGTATCCAAATGAAATAATTATTGTAAATGAAAAGAAAAAGAATATGCCTCCAAATGAGTTGGGGGAAATTGCTGTAAAAAGTCCTGCTTTAATAAAAGGTTACTATAAAAATCCTGCTGAAACTTCAAAAAAATTAATTAATAATTTTTATTATACAGGCGATATTGGCTATCTGGATACCGACGGTTATTTATTTGTTGAAGCAAGACGCGAGGATTTAATTATTTCCGGCGGAGAAAATATCATTCCCAAAGAAGTCGAGTCTGCTATTTTAGATTATTCTTATATTGATGATGCTTTTGTTTTTGGATTAGATAGTAGCGAATGGGGGCAGGAAGCTGCAGCTGCAATTGTCGTCAGGAATAATGAGAAAATCAATTCAAATGATTTAAGAGAATTTTTAAGGAAAAAATTAGCTGTATATAAAATACCGAGAAAAATCTTTTTTCTTAATGAAATTCCCAAAACATCTTTAGGAAAGGTACAAAAAGAAAAGTTATTAGAGGCAATTCATGAAAAGCTTTGATGTTGAGCATTATATTTAAGATGCTAAATGCATCTCCAATCCTCTTTTAACTTCTTCGATTATTTCTCTTTTCTTCCATGTTTTTTTATCGACAAAAATATGAACGGTCTTTACTTTAGTACAGATTTCATTATTTACATTTTTAATTTCATAATTAAGTTCGAACGAGGATGTCCTCAAATTAGCAGCACTAATTTCAACTGTAATTTCTTCACCATATTTAATTGGCTTATGATAGGAGGCTTCGCTTTTTAAAATCGGGACAATATAGTTTTCATTAGTCCAATAATCTTCTTTCAGATTAAAGCTTTGGATCATCTCTTCATAAGCTGAATGACAAAGTTCGTAGACTCTTGCAAAGAAAAAAATTCCTGCAGGATCACAATCATAAAAATTTATTCTTTTTTTTATACTAAACATATTTGGAATTTTCTAAATTTATTTATTGAAGTTTATAATATTTCGGGATTCATTCAGCAATTCGGTTTTTAATCCAAGAGTTGTTTATTCAGTTCCTGAGCTTTAATACCGGGGGAAATATTAAGAATGATAATATAAAAATTTTGAAAATGGTTTCATTAAATTTTAATTTGTATCAACACTCTGATGTGATCTCTTCATTTTAGATTTTATTTTATCCAGAAGATTTCTTGCCCAAACAAATTCGGTTGCAAGTATTGCAAGACCGGCAGGAATAACTAAAGATGCCGGACCGGGTAATACAATCAATATTATTCCGGCAAGCAATACTGTAAAACCCACTGCTGCAATAATTATTTTTTTAATTTGTTTGATTTTTTTCATTCAATGCTGAAGATATTTAACCTTTTATTTTTTTTGAATATAATAACTCTAGAGACTAAAATCCCTAAATCAGTTTCAAAAAATATTTATAAAAAATTTGTAACCCTAACCCTCAAGAGGGGTACTAATATAGCAATAAAACAATAAAGCGGAAAGTTTAAATTAAATTAATATCATCAAGAAAAGGCAGGTTTTTTCTTATTTTTTCAACTATTTCTTTACTGATTGTTGAAAAAAGGATTTTTTCTTCATTTTTAAGTAATACAATTTCGATCCCCATAGGATCAAAAACACCGCTGAATCCTGGATAGTGAAGCTTCGGATCATCACCTATCCTGTTAACACCGGCAACATAACATTGGTTTTCGATTGCTCTTGCTTTAAGTAATGCTCCCCAATGCTCTATTCTTGTATCCGGCCAGTTTGCAATAACAATTATTAAATGAACTTTCTCCTTCGCATAAAATCTATATAATTCGGGGAAACGTAAATCGTAGCATATCGATAAGCCGACTTTAATCCCATTAATTTCAGATATGATTATATTCTTCACCCCGCTTATAATTTTTATCTTCTTCCGAATAAGAGAAAGGATGAATTTTTCTATATTTCGAAATTAGTTCGCCTTTAGGATTTAACACAATTAAGGAATTGAAATAATCTTCATCCTCTTTTTCAATTAAACCGGCCGCTACATAAACTTTAAACTCTTCGGCAATCTTTGAAAAATATTTAAAACTATTTCCTGTCAAGGTCTCGCCGAATTCTGACGGCTTCATTGTAAAGCCTGTTAGTGTCATTTCAGGAAAAATCAATAGAGATGCACTCTCAAAATCACGATTTATCAGTTCTGTTATCTTTTTTTTATTCTCTTCTTTCGATTCCCATAAAGGATTATACTGCACTAAACCAATTTTCATAAAAATCTTTATTAATTAATCAAAAACCAGTTGACTAAATTTAAATTAAATATTATGTTTGACCAAATTAAATTTGATAAATGCAAAATATAACCAGCATAAAGAAATCTAAGATAAAGAAAGCCTCACCGCCCAATGGCTGAAGTTGGTTATGTATAACTACATTTTGAAATTGAACCGGCTTTAGCATGAGCCGGTTTTTTTTTGTACTTTTTAAATAATTAGTTTAAATTTTTATAATACATACGGAGGCAAAATGTTTCAGGGAACAGGAACTGCAATGATAACTCCTTTTGACGAAGATATGAACGTTGATTATCTATCGCTGAAGAAATTTACACGGTTCCAGGTTGATGAAGGGATAAATGCTTTAATTGTTTTGGGTACGACCGGCGAAGCTCCCACCATTGATGAGAATGAAAGAAGTAAGATAATTGAAAATGTAGTTGATGAAGTAAATGGGAAAATTCCGGTAATTGTCGGTACCGGTACTAATGATACAAAAAAAGTTGTTATATTAAATAAAGCCGCCGAAAAACTTAAAGTGGATGGATTATTAATCGTTAATCCATATTATAATAAAGGAACACAGCAAAGCTTAATTGAACACTATAAGTACATTTCAGAAAGAACTGTTCTACCAATTTTACTCTATAATGTTCCCAGCAGAACCGGCATGAATGTTTTACCTGAAACAGTAATTTCAATCAGTGAACAATGCAAAAATGTAATTGGAGTAAAAGAAGCAAGCGGCAATATTTCTCAAATAGGTAAATTGTTTGCTTTAAGAAAACCGGGCTTCCGCATCTATTCAGGGAATGATGATCAGACATTACCTATAATGGCATTTGGCGGTTCGGGAGTAATTTCTGTTTTCTCAAATGTATTTCCTAAACAAATGACTGAATTAACAAACAGTCTTCTTAAAAATGATATGAATACGGCTCAGCAGCTAAATAAGAAATATTTAAAATTTATGGATGATCTTTTTGTCGAAACGAGCCCTGTTCCGGTTAAATATGCAGTCAGCCTGCTTGGTTACTGTAAAAATGTTTTGAGACTTCCTTTAACAAGTGCTTCTCAAAATACAAAACTCCTTTTAAAGGCTGAGATTGAGAAGCTGCAGGTCGAATATGCAGAAAATTAAATATGGAATAATTGGTTCATCCGGAAGAATGGGTAAAGAAGTAAAGTCTCTCATGGATGAATACGGGAATAAGCTGGTTTTTACTTTTGATATTGAAGGGGAATGGCATGAAGATAATCCTCAGGTGCTTATAGATTTTTCTTCACCCGAAGTTTTTGATAAAAGCATTGATTATGCTTTAAAATTTAAAGTGCCGTATGTTAATGGAACTACCGGTCTAAAAGAAGAGCAAATAAATAAATTGAAAAACATTTCCCGGAGTATTCCAATAGTTCAGAGCTTTAATTTTTCTTTAGGTATTCAAATGCTCCTTAAATGTATTGAAATTTTAAAGGATAAATTACCCGGCTGGGATATAGAAGTAAGCGAAACCCATCACCGGTTTAAAAAGGATAAACCTTCAGGAACAGCTTTGATGATTAAAGATGTAATCGGTAAGGAGATTAATATTTCGTCCTTACGTCTTGGTAATGTAGCCGGCGAACATACAGTATACTTTGGAGGTCTGGGTGAAGTTATATCAATAAATCATAACGCTTTGTCACGAAGAACTTTCGCCGAAGGAGCCGTCAAATCAGCTTATTTTTTACTCGATAAATCAAACGGGTTTTATACAATTAAAGATGTCATTTTTAATTCTTAATAAATGAGGGCTTAATGGATTCATACGAGGTTATTAATTATATCGCTCAATCTAAGAAGAAAACTCCGGTTAAAATTTATCTGAAAGGAGAATTGGATAAAGCTGATTTTAAAGACTTGGATTTCTACGGCAATGAACAATCGGGGGTTTTATTTTGTGAGCTGAATGAAGCTCAGGAATTCCTTGAAGAGAATAAATCTATCATAATAAAATATAAAATGGAAGCAGATAGAAGGAACTCGGCAATTCCTCTTGCAGATTTAACTAAATATAATTGCAGGATAGAACCGGGAGCTGTTATAAGAGATTTGGTAGAAATCGGAAATAATTGTGTAATTATGATGGGTGCCGTTTTAAATATTGGCGCGGTCATCGGTGAAAAAACAATGATAGATATGAATGTTGTAGTCGGCGGAAGAGCTGTAGTCGGAAATAATTGTCACATCGGGGCGGGCGCCGTACTGGCTGGAGTTATTGAACCGCCGAGCGCAGATCCCGTAATAATCGGGGACAATGTACTTGTTGGCGCAAATGCCGTAATTTTAGAAGGTGTAAAAGTCGGTAAAGGCGCAGTTGTAGCAGCCGGATCTGTTGTTGTTTCCGACGTCGAAGAATATACAGTTGTTGCAGGAGTCCCTGCTAAAATGCTAAAAAAGGTTGATAAAAAAACCGAACAAAAAACTCAACTAATCAGTGAACTCAGAAATTTATAGGGGTAATTAATGAAAGTAGTAACTCATAAATACGGCGGTAGTTCGGTTGCAACAACCGAAAAAATTAAAAATGTCGCATCTAAAATTTCCGAAAGAGTGCAAGAAGGTTATAAATTAATTGTCGTCGTTTCCGCAATGGGGAAAACAACAGATGGTTTAATAAAGCTGGCAAAAGAAATAACGGAATATCCATCGTTAAGAGAAATGGATATGCTCTTAACAACCGGCGAACAGGTATCTGCATCTCTTCTTTCTATCGCCTTAACAAGCATGGGATTAAAAAGCATTTCGCTTAACGGCTACCAGGCCGGGATAATTACTATGGGGAATTTCAGCGAAGCAAGAATTAAAAATTTTGATAAAGATAAGATCCAAAACTTATTAAAAGAGTATGATATAATAGTAATTACGGGATTCCAGGGAATAAATGAAGAAGGCGAGTTAACTACACTGGGCAGAGGCGGTTCGGATACTTCTGCTGTTGCTTTAGCTGCTGCACTTGGGATCACCTGCGAAATTTATAGTGATGTTGCAGGAATTTTTACAGTGGATCCGAAGCTTCATCCCGGTGCAAAAAAAATAAAGTATATTGCTTATGATGAAATGCTTGAGCTAGCCAGCTTAGGCGCAAAAGTTCTTCACAGCCGTTCAGTGGAAATTGCCAAAAAATTTGGAATTAAAATTTATTGCGGTTCAACATTTACAAATGAGGAGGGTAGCTACGTGGTAGATGAAAATGATATTATCGAACAGCCGGTCGTTACAGGTTTGAGCGTTATGGATAATGAAACACAGGTTACAATAAACAATTTACCTGTAGATTTTAAGCTTGTAAAAACACTTTTTGAAAAAATTGCGGTTGCAGGTTTAAACGTTGATATGATTTCAATCATTAATTATAAAGAACACTTATCTGTTTCTTTCACAATTATTGAAGATAAAAAACGCGAACTCGATAAAACATTAAATAAGGTTTTAAAAGAACTTGAGGGATGGAAAATTGAATATACTGCAGGTTATGTGAAACTATCGACAGTCGGCATCGGCATGAAATCGAGTGTTGGTGTTGCTTCAAGGTTTTTTAAAGCGCTACAGGATATTCCTATAAAGCTGGTTACTACTTCTGAAATAAGAATTTCATGTTTAATAGAAGCAGAATATAAACAAGAAGCGGTTAATGCTATTGTTAAAGAATTCGATTTGTAACTTATTTCAAACGTTTTGCTAAATTGTCTATTGTTTTATTGTATTTCATGCATCAACGAAATAACAATTATTATTTTTTGATAGAGATAATATTTTCCATTAACTATAATTCTTAATTTATAATGCCCCTTTCACCAATTGAACTTCGTCATCAAATGCATCAAATCCCGGAATTAATGTTCCGCGAAGCTGAAACAACCCGCCTTATTATAGACAATCTTGAAAATTTTCCAATCATTAAAATTCACCGGCCGATTGAGACAGGTCTTATCGCAGAATATTCAGTGAATGACGGGAATTATTTTTTGTTCAGGGCTGATATTGATGCGCTCCCAATCAAGGAAGAAACCGGCGTTTCTTTTGCATCAAAGAACAATTATATGCATGCCTGCGGGCATGATGTACATTCCTCTATTCTTTACGGGTTTATAAATTACTGCATCTCTGAAAAAGTAAATCAGAATATTCTCTTTCTTTTTCAGCCTGCGGAAGAAGGAGGCGGAGGTGCTAAAAAAATAATTGAAACAGGGATTTTAAATCAATTTAAAATTAGTAAAGCATTTGCACTGCATGTAACTGATGAATACCCTATGGGAACTGCGGCTTCAACTCCCGGTGTTTTATTTGCCTCCTCTCTTGAAGTGAATATAAAATTTAAAGGGAAAAGCGCCCATGTAGCTTTTCCTTATGAAGGGATTAATGCTTTTAATGCTTTAAGACTTTTTTTAGATGCAGTCGATAAAATACCGAAAAATATAGAAGAGCCGACATTAATCGGAGTTGGAAAAATTACTGCCGGTACCGTTAGAAATATTGTACCATCTTCTGCAGAGCTGGAAGGTACTATAAGAGCACTTACTTCGGAGAAGGCACTGAACTATTATAAAAATTTAATCCAGATTCTTGAAGGAATTAAAATATCTACCGGTGCTGATTTTATAATTGAAAAAGGGGCGCATTATAACCAGGTGCATGTTGATCCGGAGCTATATCAAAAATGTATGAGAAGCATGAGTCCCAAATTTAATTTTATCGATTGCGGATATAAAATGACCGGTGAGGACTTCGGCTTTTTCACCGATCTTTATCCTTCCTTCATGTTTTGGCTTGGTACATATAAAAATGTGAAACACGGACTTCATCACCCTAAATTTCTACCCGATGATTCAGTTGTAGATTTGGGAATTGAAGCTTACAGGCTTATACTAAATGGTGAAAAATAATCGCTTTTATGATTAATTTAGGAGAGCAATAGATGGAGATAAAATCAATAGCATTGGTAGCTCACGATAACAGGAAAAAAGACCTTGTTGAATGGGTGGAATGGAATTACATGCAGTTAAAAGATCATAAATTAATTTGCACAGGTACTACCGGGAAACTGGTTGAGGAAGCAATTAAAGCTAAAGACGGGATTGCAAGTAAATTAGAAGTTAACATGGTTAAGCTGAAATCAGGGCCGTTAGGCGGCGACCAACAGCTGGGAGCATTAATTGCAGAAGGTAAAATTGATATCATAATCTTCTTCTGGGATCCGATGGAGCCTCAGCCACATGATGTTGATGTTAAAGCTTTACTGAGAATCTCTGTTCTATACAATGTCCCGACTGCCTGCAACAGGGCGACTGCTGATTTTATAATTTCATCAGCTTTATTTAAAGAGAAATATACTCCGATTATTAAAGATTATTCAAATTACATTAAGCGGCCTTTAAATATCGATTAAATAAAATCTAATTCATCAATTCAACTACAAACAATTTGAACCCCCAAAAAGAAGAAGATGAATTATAATCATAATACCACTTTTTACTCTTAAATTCCTTCAATCGAATATAAGATCAGCCTTATACAAAACATCGTAGTTTGGTGATATAAAACACCGCGGATTAATTTTTCTTTTAAAGAATTTTGTTTATTGCTATAATTACGAGGCAGGTAAATATTCATCCATTTTATTAATTTTAACTCTGCCGCTATTCCGTTCATACCTGCAAATATTTTATAGAATAAAATTAATTATTATGCAGATTCAACTGCATATAACTTATCTGTAAATTAGAGCATTAATAAATTATTTTAAAGAAATTTTTTTATTTTCTGAGTTAAACCTTCTTAATTATAATTCCCTTGAAACAGTTAGTTCTATTTAAATAACAATAGTACACCGCAGGTCATTCTAAGAAATTTATTTTTTACCTGCATTAATAAATATTATATGCTTTGTAAACCTTAATCGTTATGTTAATATAAAACTATCATAAGGAGGCTCTATGTTAGATGAAACTGCTGTTAGTCAACTAAAATCTGTTTTTCGGGGAGATATCATTCTTCCAGAAGATGAGCAATATGAAGCTGCCCGTAAAGTTTACAATGGAATGATTGACAGGCGGCCAGGAATAATCACCAAATGCGCAGATGTTCCCGACGTTATAAGTGCGGTTAATTTCGGCAGAGATAATAACCTGCTGATTGCCGTAAGAAGCGGAGCTCATAACGCCGGGGGGTTGGGAGTCTGCGATGACGGATTAGTAATAGATTTATCAAAATTAAAATATACCTATGTAGATCCTGATGAAAAGACAGTTCGGGTAGGAGCAGGATGTACATGGGGAGATGTTGATCATGCAACTAACGGTTTCGGCTTAGTTACTCCAAGCGGTATTATATCGACAACCGGTGTAGGCGGATTGACTCTTGGCGGCGGTATAGGACATCTAACCAGGAAATTTGGATTAACTATTGATAACCTTATTGAAGCCGATGTGGTGCTTGCTAACGGAAAATTAGTAAAAGCAAACAAAGACAATAAACCTGATTTGTATTGGGCAATCAGAGGAGGAGGAGGAAATTTTGGAGTGATAACTTCTTTTCTTTTAAATTAAGTAAGCTAAGCAGTGTATACGCAGGTGTAACTCTCTGGGAATTAGATCGATCTGCAGAGGTAATGAAATGGTATCGCAATTTTATAAAAAATGCTCCTAATGATATAAATGGTTTTTTTGCATTCCTGATGGTACCTCCAGGTGATCCGTTTCCTAAGGATTTACATTTTAAAAGGATGGGCGCAATTATCTGGTGTTATACTGGTTCGCCAAAAAAAGCCGGTGATGTTTTTAAACCAATCAGAAAATTAAAGCCTGATTTCGAGTTTCTGGGTACAATGCCGCATCCTATGCTTCAAAGTATGTTTGATCCGCTGCTTCCGTCGGGCATGCAGTGGTATTGGAAAGCTGATTTTATGAACGAACTTCCGGATGAAGCCATAGATATTCATTTAAAATATGCACATGAATTACCGACATTGCTTTCTTTAATGCATATGTACCCTGTAAATGGAGCCGCAGCTAAACCGGGTAAAAAAGATACCGCATGGAGCTACCGTGATGCAACATGGGCAGTGGTTATTTGCGGCGTAGATCCGGATCCCGCAAATAAGGATATTATAACTAAATGGACAAAAGATTATTATAATGAAATTCACCCTTATTCAGCAGGTGGTTCTTATGTTAACTTCCTTATGCATGATGAAGGAGATGAACGTGTAAGAGCAACATACAGAGGGAATTATGACCGCTTAGCTAAAATTAAGCATAAGTATGATCCAGAAAATTTATTCCGTGTTAATCAGAATATAAATCCTGAAAAAAAAGCGGCGTAAGAATATAATAAACCCGGATTCAATTCGAATCCGGGTTTACTCCTTCAGTTTAAATTTTTTCAACTGTGTGAACTTTAGCTTTGGAAACCAAATAATAAAAAGCAGGGATAACAAATAAGGTTAATATTGTTGAAACAAGGAGCCCGCCTATTGCAACAACCCCAAGCGGAATTCTCATCTCTTTTCCTGCATCGCCAATTCCTAAAGCTAACGGGAGCATACCAAGAATGATTGCGGTGGTTGCCATTATCTGCGGTTTTAGTTTTGTCGGGCATGCTTCCATTAAAGCATCTTTCGGGAGGTATCCCTGTTCCCGCCTTAATTGATTTGTATAATCCAGTATTAGTATCGCATTATTAACTACTATACCGATTAACATTATTATTGCCATCATAGAAGTTATACTAAATGCAATATTGGTAATGTAAAGTGAAAGGATTACACCTATCATTCCAAGAACAACTGTCAGCATAATCATTACGGGCTGCCAGAAGCTCTCAAGTATCGCAGCTAAAAGCATATAAGTTAAAAGCACAGCAAGGAAGAAAGCAAAGATCATATCCGAAACCATATCGTTCATCATTTGAACATTACCTCCCCACTTTATACTGTATCCCGAAGGGAAATTTATCGCAGCTAACCGGTTCTCAATATCTGAAGTTACGTTCCCTAGCGGAACTCCTTTGGCAGGAGAACCCGTAAAAGAAATTGTGGTGAACTTATCTCTATGTAAAATCTTTGTATAGCCCCGCGTAAACTTAATATCGGCAACCTGTGATAATCTCAATGCTCCTGTAAGAGGAGATACAACAGTTATATTGCCGATATCCTCAGGAGTTCTTACAGAATTATCATTTAGAGTTACTGTTATATCGTATTCGTTACCCAGCTCCCGGTATTTAGAAGATTCAATCCCTTCAACCGACGAACGTAAAGTTAATGCTAGATCGCTTACTGTTAAGCCTGCTTCTGTTACTTTTTCCCTATCAGGAAAAACGGTTATTTCAGGTTTACCTGCCCGTGAAGTTTGATCAAGATTTATTAATCCAGGAACATCTTTTATCTTTGCCATTATTTCATTTTTAAGCTCTTCAAGCTTATCAAGATCCTGACCAAGCAGGTAAAATTGTATTTGTGCACCTGGACCTCCCGTATGCGAACCAAGATCAACTTTTATTTTTGCATTTGGAATATCTGCAAGCTCATTAACAAATAAGGAAATCATATCCTGGATCCCTGCTTCTCTCTGTTTAACATCAACTAATTGAATATTCATTGCAGCCATATTAGTCCCGATATCAAGATCACTAACTTTCCCCAAATCTGTAAGTATATGTGTAACTTCCTTATGCTTTTGAACTCTCTTTTCTATTTCATCGAGAACATTTGCAGCTGCATCTAAATTATAACCTTCAGGCAGTTCAACTTCTACCCTGATTTTGCCGTCATCCATCGGTGCCATAAATTCAAATCCAAGCTTGGGTCCAAAAGTCATGATTACTATTAAAAACATTATGAATGTTCCCAGAACAGTTAGAAAGCTTATTTTCTTATTTTTAAGCACCCAGGCAAGCATATTTTTATATAAATCAGTCTGCTTTTCTTCCATCCGCTCAAGCCATTGGGCTAACTTATTTTTCTTTTTCTTAGCTTCAGGCAATATTAATGAAGCAAGCATAGGTGTCAGCGTAAAAGACATTATAAGCGAAAAAATTGTTGCGAATACTGCAGCCAGGGCCAATTCTTTTAACCATTGCCCGACTAAAGAAGACATATTGGCAATCGGCAAAAATACCACAAGGTTTGTGAGAGTTGATGCCAGCACTGCAACTACAACTTCCGAAGTACCTTTGTATGATGCTTCCTTATTATTTTTTCCGAGGCTTTTATATCTAAAGATATTTTCAATAACCACAATAGAATTAGCCACAAGAACACCTACCGAAACCGATAATCCCATTAGTGTCATCATATTCAAGCTAAACCCGAATGCCTTTAAGAGGAAGAAAGTTGAAATAATTGAAGTAGGCATCGAAAGAGCCACTATAATTGTTGACCTCAAATCATGAAGAAAGATTAATAAAACAATAGCAGTAAACAAAACACCGAGGTAAACATTGCTCATTGTATCATTGACGCTGCTTTTAACGAAATCGGACTCATCATTTACAATTTCAAGGTTCGTTCCCGGCGGAAGAGAAGCTTTGATATCAGGTAAAGCATTCCTAATTCCATCAGCAACTTTCACAACATTTCCTTCGGCACTTTTAACGATCCCCATCCTAACTACATTCTCATCTTTTTCTTTTGTTATATTATCAAAATAGACAGCCCGCTGGCGTATATCTTTCCCGGCATCAAGAACCTGTGCAAACTGCTGAAGCTTTTTTGGACCGAAGGGAGTCGGAACCTGCATGTTCTTCATGGTCTCAATGTTTGCATATTCCCCTTTCAGTCGTACAGTATATTCCTGATCTTTTATTTTAAAATAACCGCCGGGTATATCCATATTATGCGCTTTAAGAATCATCAGAAGCTGAGGAAGAGAAATATTATTTTCAAAAGCAACTTTATTATCAAGGACTACCCTTATTTCCCTCTCCTGCCCGCCGGTTATATCAACCTTGGCAACGCCTTCAATTTGTGAGAACCTGTCTTTTAATGTTTTATCGGCAATCTCGTAAAGTTCACGCGGATCGAGATTTCCACTCAGGACAACATCAACTACAGGAAAAGACTTCAGATCTACTTTCTGAACAATCGGAAGCTCAGCATCATCAGGCAGATCATTAATTATCTCATCTACTTTATCCTTTACTTCCTGGTTTGCCACATTAACATTTTTCTTCATTTTAAATTCAATAATAACAATCGATAAACCATCAAGAGAATAGGATTCAACTCTTTCGATCTGGCTTATAGTTGAAACGGCTTCTTCTATTTTTTTGCTGATTAATACTTCAATTTCTTTAGGGCCTGCTCCGGGATAAACTGTTGACACAGTTACATAAGGTATTTCAACATCGGGCTGCAAGTTTAAGTTTAATGTGAAATAAGCGAGAAGACCAAAAATAAGGAATACCAAAATTCCCATGGTTGTCATTACCGGCCTGTTTATTGAAACTTTTGCAAGAAACATATTTCAAATTCCTTTATTTAATCAATTAGATTATATAAGATTCTTAATCCTGTTCTTATTCTTAATCTTAATCCATTTTCACAAGAAAGTAAGATTAAAATTATGATTAAGATTAAGAGACCAACCTTTTAAAAAATATTCTCATGTTCTTTATTCAACAAGTTTAACCTTAGCACCGTTATCCAAAAGTGAAATGCCTTGTACAATAACACGATCACCCGGTTTTAATCCGTTCCTGATTTCAAAATCCAGCCCGCTGTCATTCCCGTTCGTTACATATCTTTTTACTGCAGTTCCATTATTTTCTAAAAAGACATAGCTCCCTTTTTCATCAGTCATTATAAGATTCCTTGGAATAATAATCGCTCTGGGATTTTCATAAATCAAAATTTTTATATCGACGGTTATACCGCTTTTTAAATCCATTTTAGGATTATCAAATTCTATTTCTGAATAAAAAGCCTGCTTGTTAGGATCGGCAGCCATTGAAACGTCGGTAACCTTCCCGTAATAATTTTTCCCATTATATTCCATTTTAGCATTCATACCCTTTTTTATTGAGCCTATCTCTGTTTCAGAAGCCCAAATTTTTGTATGCATTTTATTTAATTGGGAAACAGTGAACAGATGAACATCTTTATTAACATTATCACCTTCACTTATTTTCAAATCGACCAATGTTCCGTCAAAAGGAGAATCTACAAACAGCATATCCTTCAGAGATTCGTAATTCCTTTTTGCAACAAGATACTGGGTTTCAGCGGCATCGTAATTAGCTTGAGCGGTTTCACCGGCATTGAGAAGCGCTTTCATCCTATTATAGGTTTTCTCGGCATTTTCAAATGCTTCTTTTGCCTGCATAAATTGAATACCAGGATTATCTTCCGCAAATTCCACAATAACCTGGTCCTTTTTAACCTGTTCACCAACTTTAGCATTTATTTTTTCAATCTTACCGCCGACCATTGCCCCTTTAGTTGCCTCTTTAATACCGGCTAACTTTCCGAAAAAGCTGTAGTACTTTTCGAATTTTTTATAATTAAGGACTTCGACTTTTACGGGAACTCCTTCTTTATCTCGAATTTGCTCCATGCTTTTTGCATCTGCTTTTTCTTTACCGCAGCTTTGTAAAAGAGAGAGAGAAAAAGCAGATAATATTATGAGTAGAATTATTTTGTCTTTTATTTTGTTCATTATTTAATTCTCCTAACTTTATTTTAATTTCTTAATCTTCTATTTTCATCTTATCGATATATTTCGGATCGACTTTTCCCAAAATTTCATCAAGACTTGCCCTGGCAAGTATATAATCATAAATTGTCTGAAGCCTGTTAATGCGGGCCTGTTTTAATTCCATATCTGCATTTTGAACTTCAAGCTGGTTCCCTGTTCCTTCTTTATATCGTACAACTGAAATGTTATAGGCTTTTTCAGCAAGACTTACATTTCTTTCCTGGGCATCAAGTGAACTTTGAACACGCTTCAGTTCATAGATCTTTGATTTCACTTGAGTTGTGGTAAAATCTTTTAATTGTGAAAGCTGCTCACCAGTTTGTTTTAGTGAAATCTCGGATTGCTGCACTTTATTCTTTGTTCTTTCACCATTAAAAAGATTTATGGAGAAAGTTAATCCGACAACAGTGGAAGAATAATTCTGAAACTTGAAATTATCTGCAGAACCGGCATAACTATAACTGCCAAATGCATAAAGTGAAGGCCAATATTCAGCTCGATCAAGATCAATAAATGCTTCATCAACCTGCATTTTCAACTTTAAAGAATTTATGCTGTAATTTGCGCCCATTGCTTCATCAATTGTTCCCATGATTTCGGGGATTTCTTCTTTTGTATATAAGAATTCTCCCTCAACATCTATATCCTCCTGCTGGTTTATTCCAATTACAATTTTAAAGCTGTTCTTTACATCTTTAAGATTATTTTCAATTTGAAGAACAACCGGCTTTATATTTTCAACTCTTACTTCTGCCTGCAGAGCATCGTAATCTGATACCAGTCCTTGTCCATTAAGAGCTTTTACATTCTTAAGATTATCAAGTGCATTATTATAACTTGCAGTTGTAATTTCGAGAAGCTGCTTTGTTAAAAGAAGACCATAAAAAGCTTTTTTAACATCAAGTATGGTTGATGATACTTTTCTCTTTAGTTCTTCCTTTGATAAATTTAAATAAATCTGTGATGCGCCAATACCTCTGAATACGGCAGAATTGAACAATGTCTGCGTTAAAAGGAGTGACGTTTCATAACTGTTTGTTTGTACAAAAGACTGCAGTTGAGTCTGAATAGATTTGTATTTCGATTCATCTCTCGGTATAACATTTTCATCAAAAAGAATACTGTAGGTTGCATTAGTTAACAACGCTTCAAAATCGGGAAAAGGTGTTTTCGGCTTTTTCAGGAAATGATTAAAATTTGCCGATAAATCAAGACTGGGAAGCGCATATCCGAATGCCTCATCAACGGCATCCTGCGATTTTTGGATATCAAGCCTGGAGACTTTAATATCCCTGTTATTATTTAAGGCAGTATTAATCGCATCATCGAGAGTATATACTTTTGATTGCGATAAACCTGCAGAGAAATAGATCAAAAATATGATTATCCCTTTTACAAAAAGATTGTTTAATATTTTGTATAGCTCCATAATTTTCACTTATCTATTTACTTTAGTTCATTAAAAATTTATTTTCATAAAAATTGTTTTGCGGAATATCTACTTTCATCATCTGCTCGCTCACTTTCCAAAGATGCCGTGCAGTTTCTTCATTATAAGTTAACGGTGATGATTCAACACATTTTTTTTCTATAAAATATTTACCGGATACAGTTGCTACTTCCGGTGAAGAAGCAAGATATATTGCTGTTTCTGCTCCCTCTACAGGGCTTTTTAAAAAGGGAGATATACTTTTATAAATGATCTTTTTTATCAATGAAGAATCAGGATCATTATTTATAATATTTGTAGCAACAAAACCCGGGTGAAGGCAGTTTATTGTCACCCTGGTATTCTTCAAACCTCTGGACAATTCATAAACAAAAAGTATATCAGCCATTCTTGCCTGGCATAAAGCTTTTAGCGGAGAATACTTTTTAGAAAATTCAAGATCTTCAAAATTAATCCTTCCTTTTCTATGGAATTCTCCTGAAACATTAATAATTCTTCCCTGCTTACTTCTTAAAATATTTTCAAGAAGAAGATTGGTAAGTAAAAAACGGGATAAATAATTCACTGCGAAAGTGGCTTCAATTCCGTCGATAGTAATATGCCTCTTGCTGAAATATGCACCCGCATTATTTATTAAAATATCAATAGTATTGAATTTATTCTTTACCTGGCTTACCATGTCAATAATTGATTTTTGAGATGATAAATCGGAAATAAATAAATGAAATTTTTCACTCCCCGTTGTTACTTTTAATTCAGCAAGTGTTCTTTCACCGCGGGTATGATTCCTTGTAACTAAAATGATCGTAGCTCCAAGTTTAGCAAGCTCTTTTGCTGCTGCCTTCCCAATGCCGGAATTTGCCCCGGTAATTAAACAGATTTTTTCCCCGCCGAAATACATAATAATTATTTAGAATTTCCCGAATTTTAATACAATTTCTGCCGATGGACCTGATATTTCACTACTTTTCAGTTCATCAAGATCAGCTCCCGAGACAAGCCTGATAACTGCCTCCCAAACCAACTCTGAAAAAGGAAGTAACATTGAGCATAACCCTCAGGGTTGGTTCCATTACAAAAAAGCTTTTAGTATTGGAATCCCAGTTCCATTCCCGGTTATCCAAAGGTCTATATCCGATTCCGCCCGCACCGATGAGGAGTGAAAAAGTATAATGAATGAGTAGATCTGAGTTACTAATATAATGCAGTTCAAGTCCGCCGTAGCCAAAATTTAAAAGCTGACTTTCTTCCAGAGAGGCATTGTAAGCTTTAACATTATTCACCAGTCCGTATCCGCCCCCGCCGATAACAAATGTATGATTTATAATCCATCCGCCTTGCCCGCCGACCAAAACTCCAAAGTGTTTATTTATCGATGTAAATTTTACAACAGGTCCTCCGAAACCGCCGTTAGAGATTTTTCCGCCTCCCAATAAAGTTTCTTCCTGTGCAGATAAAACCGGACACAAAATTAATAAAAGCAGAATAATAAATGACTTCAACTTCCTTTCCCTTCCCTTTTCATTAATTGATGGAAATTTGAAACCGAAATTATTCCTTTTGCGGCTGGAATTCGTCCCGAATTATAAATCCAAACGATAAATGTGTGTTCCCCGATAAAGTAGAACCGATTTTACTGATAAATGGCGACTTTTAATGATGAGAGTTTTAGCGGTAATCCAGGAAATATGACATTAATGGGACACAGATTTTTATGATGATTATGATTCTTTTATGATCTAAATAAATTTATATATTTTGTTTTTTAAACTGCGATGGCGTTAAAGAAGTATATTTTTTAAAAGCGATATTAAATGCCGATTTTGAATTAAAGCCGACCTCTTCTGCAATAGCTAATATTGTCAGCAATTCCCCCTTTTTATCCACCAATAAATTTTTAGCTTCCTCGATACGGTAACTATTAATAAAGTCGAAGAAATTTTGATTCTTCTTCTCATTTATTATTTGTGATAGATGATGAGGTGAAATGGAAAGCATTTCCGATAGTTTCTGAAGAGTTAGGTCATTATTTAAAAAGGGTTTTTCGCATTCCATTATTTTTATAAGCTTTTTCAAATATTTTTCAGAATTTTCAGAGGTTAAGGAAGATTTTTCATATTTCTTTAACTTGATATTCTCAATTTCGGGAGGGATAATGATTGGCTGTGTTAAACCAAAATACCCTATTGCCAAAATAGTAATAGAGACCAATAATGGAATTAAAGCAATATAGATTGAATAAACATTCGCCCCGGAAATAAATAATGCGACAAATATTGTCATTAATCCAAATATGATTAAGAAGGCATCCATGCCGATCCCAATCCAGCGTAAATTAATCTTTTCAAGAGAAGACATTGTAGATTTTATTTTATTTTCATAATCATTTAACAGCTTCTTAACAAAGTATAAATAAATGAATAAATGGACGATCTGCAGGATAAGAATTACCAGGTTTTCATCTAATATTCCTATGCTTCTGATTGAATTTAATTTGTATTCCGGATTTTTGAAATAGAAGGGCAGCTTATAAAGTATTAATGCTGAGAAAGGGATAACATGTAAAATATCTTTCTTTTAAAATTAAATCCTTCGGAAGTTAATTCTTTTACATAAAAATAGAATAAGGGACCGAAAAGAAAAATAACTGTCGAAGGCAGTCCGATTAAAAAAGGAAAATCTTTATAAGAATCTGTTCTGATAAAAACAAAACCGCTGATTGAAATGGAAAACATGATCATTAATATTCCAAGGAGACGGTTTGCCGTTTTGTTTCCTCTATTCAATGTAAGAAGCAGAACGCTTACAAAGAAACCCTGTCCAATTCCTATCAGGATAATTATAGTAACTAAATCCATTTCCCCTAAATACAAATTAATAACTAGACAAAATTACTCAAATTTTGTTATAATGTAACTATTATTTTATCCAAAAGCTGTTAATTTAATATTAAATTCCCTGATATTTATTTTACTTTTATAACCACGAATGAAATATCATCGGATTGAATTGCGCCCTCCATCCATTGATCGCCAGCCATCATTAATTTACTTATAATTTCTTCAGAACTATTTTCAGCGAGCAATTGGAAATTTTCTTTAACCCTAGGATAATTAAACATCTCCTCTTTAGTATTCATTTGTTCGGGAAGTCCGTCAGTGAGCAGCAGAATTGTATCCCCCGTTTTCAATTCTTTTTCAACTAATTTGTAAGAAAATTTTCGCATTGCTCCAAGTGGCATTCCCTGGATAACAATCTCCTCGACCTCATTATTTTCTTTACTATAAAAATAAACTGGAGGCATTCCTGCGCTTGTAATATAAAGTTTACATTTATCAATCTTTAAATAACAGAAAGACATTAAGATTCTGCCTAATTTTATTTCTTTTATCATCCTTGAACAATGGTTCATAAAATCCTGCAGGGTCAATCTTGATGAATCCGATGTAAAAAATCCTTTCATTAAAGTAACCATTGTTCCTGCTTGAAGACCATGCCCCGTTGCATCACCAAAGGCAACATTGAGAATCCCATCCTCCTGGATTAGAAAATCATAATAATCTCCCCCGACTTCAGTAGCAGTCCTCATGAATGCGGCTATTTCAAGGTGAGGTAAATTAGGAAGTTCTCTCGGCAGCATTGAAAGCTGAAGCTGCCTGGCTTCTTCAAGCTCTTTAGTTTTTCTATCATTCTCGGCTTGTATTGCTCTTTTCTCAGCTTCCGATGCCTTCAGGCGCAATTCATTTTCCCTGAGTTTGGTTTTCTGTTCACGTCTCTTTAATTCAAATCTTCTTAAACCATAAAGTGTACTTAGGAAAGCAATTGCATAGATAACATATGCAATATTAGTTTTCCACCATGGGGGAGAAACAGCGATAGCCAATGATACACCATTTTTATTCCATATACCGTCATTATTTGAACCTATTATATGAAGGGTATAATGACCGTGAGATAAATTTGTAAAAGTAACCGAATGATTATTGCCGAGCTGAATCCAATTCTGATTGAATCCTTCCAGCTTATATCTATATTGATTTTCCGAATTATTGAAGTAACTTAATGCTGCAAAATCAAATGTGATAATATTATCCTTATAGGTTAAAAATAAACTATCCCGCTGTGATATTCCCTTTTCAATTATAGGTTTACCTTCTTCGTCATCACTATTATATCTTAAATAATTTGTGAAAACAATTGGAGGTATATAACTATTTTTCTTTATACTATCAGGATTAAAAACATTAAATCCGTTTGTGCCGCCGAATAATAGCCGGCCTGTTTTGTCATCTTCAGCAAAAGCATCCTGGTTAAATTCATTCCCCTGCAGCCCATCTTCGGCATAGTAATTCTGGAAAGATTTATTTGAAGGATTAAATTTTGAAAGCCCGTTATTAGTGCTTAACCACAAATTACCATCATTATCTTCTACAATTCCATATACAGTATTATTTGCCAACCCGTTTTTTTCATTATAGTTCTTAAAACTGTTTGATTTCGGCAAGTATTCACTCAGGCCTGATGTAGTTCCAAACCACATATTTCCCTTGCTGTCTTTAAATACTCTTACAATATTATTGTCACCGATACTTGTTGAATCATTTGGAATATGCTTAAAGTGATAAAATATCTGCTTATACTGATCAAAAACATTTACACCGCCTCCGAATGTACCTATCCAAATTTTACCTGACTCATCCTGAGTAAGTGACCAAGTGGCGTTAGAACTAATCGAAGTTGGATCACCTTTTCTATGTTGGTAACTGGATATTTTACCTGATTTTCTATCTAACTTATTAAGTCCGCCTCCATATGTTCCAATCCATAAATTGCCTTCATTATCTTCAAGAAGCGAATATATACGGTTATCGGTAAGTGAAGTCGAATCAGCGGGATTATGAGTGTAGTGTTTAAAAATGCCTCTCTCTGGATTAAATTCGTCTAGTCCATTACTGAAAGTACCAATCCAAATATTTCTTTCTCTATCTTCCATTAATGATAATACAGAATTACTGATAAGACTGTTAGAATTAGACGGATTGTGATAATAAGCAGTAAATTTCTTTTCTTTATAATTGAATTTGTTTAAGCCGCCGTTTCTTGTGCCTATCCAATATGTTCCATTTTTATCAACAAGCATTGAAAGTATATTATCATCATTCAGACTATTTTTGTTAGCCGGGTCATGCTTGTAATGTTCAAAAATCAGTGTTGAAGGATTAAAATAATTAATGCCGCCAGCATTTGTACCAATCCATATTATACCGCTGCGATCTTCATATATGGAAAAAACAAAATTATCACTTATGCTTGCAGGATCACTCGGATCGTTTTTATAATTGAAAAAGCTATTCGTTTTAGGATCAAAACAAGATAATCCTCCCTTTACAGTTCCTATCCAAAGATATCCTCTGGAATCTTCATAAATTGGCCAAACCCAGTTATCCGGTAAACTATTTGAATTATTCGGATCATTTTTGTAATGGAAAAATTTACCTGTTTTTTCGTCAAGTTTATCCAAACCATTGAAAGTTCCAACCCACAAGTTTCCTAAATGATCTTTAAATACCGAATAGACTTTATCATCACTTAAGCTTGAAGGATTAGATAGGTTATTCTTAAAGTAAGTAATCTTCCCGGTTTTAATATTTTCTTCTTTCAAACCTGAAGCTGATCCGAGTCCCCCTGTCCATTTTATATTCGTTGAATCCATAAATAAAGCCCCAACAGTACTATATCTGATCCCATTAAAATCAATTTCTTTTCCTTCAACAACTTTAAAGGATTCAGTCTTCGGAAAAAATTTATTGAATTTACCAGTTTGTGTTTCAAAAAATAGAGTTCCCTTTTTATCTTCATAAATAGAAAATATAAAGTTATCAGATATGCTGGTAGAATCGGTCGGATCATTTTTAAAAACTTTGAAATTGTAACCATCGTACCTGTTTAGTCCATCCTGAGTACCGAACCACATAAAACCCTGTCTATCCTGGAATATACATGTTACTGAACTTTGAGACAGACCATCTCCAACGGTTAAATGGCTAAAAGAGATGTATCCCTGAGGAAAAATATCAGAAAAGAAAAAAAATAAAAAAAGACTGCTGAGCCGGACTAAATTAGTCATGAATATCCCTGGAACCGGAAAAATATTTATCTCTGTTAAAGCCTTGGAAAATCTACTTTACAGGATGTGAATATAACAGATTCATTCCCAAAATAAAACAGCCCCTGATTTCTATTGAAATCAAGGGCCGAAACTTAATTACTTCAGCAGCAATAATTTTTTTGTAGATACAAATGTACCAGCACTTAATCTGTAAAAGTAAACACCGCTCGCCAGACCGCCGGCATTCCATCGAACACTATGATATCCGGCATCCATTTCCTGATCTACTAATGTTTTAATTAGATTA
The DNA here is from genome assembly GCA_963782475.1 of uncultured Bacteroidota bacterium. Lineage (GTDB taxonomy): Bacteria > Bacteroidota > Ignavibacteria > Ignavibacteriales > Ignavibacteriaceae > CAVQBP01. Next base: position 1,629,479 of record CAWAJW010000012.1, on the reverse strand, counting down.
CCAAGAATATCATATATTTTTAAAGTGACATAACCTTTCTCAGGCAATTGATAATTTATAGTGGTAGACGGATTAAACGGATTTGGGAAATTCTGCTCTAGTGCTATTTTACTAGGCATATTTGTTGTACATTTTCAAGGGGGTTGAAATTTCATCAACAAAACTTTGGATAAATTTGCTGCCATTCAATTCTCATGCAAATTTCTCAGGCAACTGTCCAGTGGTTATAAGTATTAACATATTTTCTTTATCATTACCCAAAACGGTCGTTACACTAGTTCAAAATTAACATTCCCTTTTCATAAATTCATTTCCACCATTAACATTCAGATAATTTTCCTGCTTCCTCCCATTGAAAATGAATAAATAATAACCCTGAACTTATAGTCTTAGACTACCAGTTAACTTTTCCATAACCAGGATTAAGATTACTATTTAAGTATAATATCATTTCCTCCAGATGTTATATTATTATAGAAATTTAATCCTTTCTTTGTATTTAAATGATTTCCATCATTTGCAAAATAATTTAAGCTGATGCAGTAATGAAATCGCATTTGTTATATATTCCTGATATTTTTATCAAGAGTACAATTTTTATTTGAAAGATAATATTGATTAATATACCTGTAAGTTCGGCTAATGATATTGAATATATAACTTTCCTGTATGTTCTGCAGCTGTTTAGAATCGTAAGGGGACATAAAAAACGAGTGCTGAGTCGTAATTAAATATTGGCTGTTATTCAGATTTTTTGCAACACCATCGGAAGCAATTACACTTACATCATAGTTACCTGTTAATAAGTACTTAATGAAATGGTATAAATTCCGTTTCCCATCGGTTTTAATCTGCCTACGACTGTCTGGCTATCAGGAGCGGTCACTTTAACGCTAACAACTGCATCGTTAACCGGAGTACCGGGTTAAAACGTGTCCTGTTAACCCATTGTTTTCATCCCCCTGCGTTACTGTAGCCTGCAAATTGACAAGTACAGGTATCGGGTTTCCGTTCTGATCGTTATTCAAGTAATAACGTTCCTTATCCGTATTAAACTTGAGTATCAGATCCGAACTGTTATCCATATATACTTGAAGATTCTCGGTTGAAGCTGGGGCATGTATTTTCAACTATTGCATAAGTCCATGCACCGATTCCAGGGTGATTAACTCTAAAATATTTAAAAGGATATCCATTTGGACTATAGCCGTTAAAATAATCAATATCATACTTTGTCATAATTTGAATTCATGTAATTAGCCGGGAGATAATAGTTTCACGACGGGAGAAACCAATACCAAAGAAAATTCACTTCCTTTCCAGGAAAGTCCCATATCAAATGTACCGCCCTGCCATGCGAGTCCGCCCTGCCATGCTAATGCACCTTGCCAAGCGAGTCCGCCCTGCCAGGCTAAACCGCCCTGCCAAGCTAAACCGCCCTGCCATGCAAGACCACCCTGCCATGCTAAACCATTGGAAAATAAATCACTGCTTATATTTCCGGATAAATAAGATACCTGTAAGCCTAACAAACGCAGCCAAATCACGTTAACCACAGATGGAATTTCGTCTGAACTTGTTACTTCATTATAATCAGCATCTGTCTGATTAGCCAACCAGCTCATTAAATCTTCTCCGGCCACCACACTTTTAAATCCAATTGTATAAATCTTTATGTCAGGATTTAAAGTTAAGAGTAGTAATTAATGAATCTGGTGTAACTTCACCGGCACTGAATAAAATTATTACTTTTTTATTAGTAGAATTTGCAGCAAACAAATTTTCTGCTGCTTTTATTCGATCTGCAAGGTTGCCGCCGTTTTGATTCGGTTGAATTTGATTTAAATTAGTCAACATTTGATTGAATGCGGTATCGATTGGTTGCAATATATCTGTCCCATTTACCCAGCCTACCCTATCTCCGATTCTTAAATTAGAAATCAGTTCTGCTGCTGCATTTTTTGAAGGTATAAAACCATTTAGATTACTTACAGAGGTAAAATTGGTTGAACCGTCAAATACCAGAACGATATCATAATTTACATCTCCAAGATGGCTGTACATATAATTTATTCCGCCTATATCGTAATTGGTTACGCTCGATTGATCCGTAAAATCAGTTGGATGAATATCCCGTTTATAAGTTTCACCCACATCAATACGGCCATACATTGTCGCCCCCTGGTTATTATTTCCCAAGTCTAATTTATAAAAACTATCACCGGGATTATATAAGTCAGCAAGTCCCGAAAAATGTCCTATTTCATGAGTGGCAGCATTTTGAATATCCAGCTTTGTCGGTTCTGCAGTTGGATCCGTAGTCCAGTAAAATTGACCTAATCCTGTTAGAGAAAGAGGCTGACCGTTGAATGCTATATCCGCATCGGTTAATTCGCCGTTTAATGCATTGTACCTTATTCTCGTTACTGAAATTACATCAGATGGCGCACCTACTATACTATTCCAGTCACTTGAATTAGCAATCCAGACAACGTTATTAATTCCATCGGGATCTCCGCCCCATTGCTCAGAATTAGTTGGATTAAATCTGAGTATACGACAGTGGTTTAACTTTACTCCATGTTTCGAATCCTTTTTCAATAGCCGCATCGTATCCCATATTAATCACGAATTGGGCGATTTGATAATCTGTTTTACCGTCTTTCCAATGAAGTGGAATACCAGCCAGTGTTGTATTTACTTTATAGTGAAGTCCGTCATCCGTACTTCTGGTTATTGAGCTTGAGAATTCAGAAGTACTTAAAGGGTTGCTGCTGTTGTCAAGTTTTGTTGCCGTAGCGGAAACGACTTCTCCGTCGGCCAGAACAACATTATTTAAATTTCCAATAAAATCTGCTTCGCCCGATATGTCTGTTGCTGCCGAACTTGACCAAGATAACGTTTACCTTCCCTGTTAGTTGAATTTGAATTAGCAAAAAACTGGATTGTATAATTTGTACCGGGTGTACTATGCAGAACACCCTGAATTGCAGTGCCTCCCTTTATGCTCGGTAAAGCAGTTTGATCCTGCCAGGTATAAGCTGTATTTAGAGAAGGAGGCTGCTGAGAATCATTGGTCGAAGCACTTAATTGAATTCCTAATACAGAGTTACCATAAACTGAACTATTGAGAATCGAATTATTTGTTCCTGATTGAACAAATATACCAACACCTGTTCCCGAAGTTCCATTATTAAATATCGAATCTCTCACAATACTGTTATTGTTGCCATTAACTATGATACCATGACTTGAGCTGCCGGAAACTATATTTTGGGAAAGAGAATTATTAGAAGCATTAACCGATACTCCGAAATCCAGGTTTCCTGTAATAATATTGCCGCTGATTGTTTCGGTACTGTATTTACGAGAGAAATCCCTCCTGCATGTATTCGTACCTATGGTATTATTCGTTACCTGGTTTCCCGAAGTTGAGGATATTTAATACTAATCCTATTCCCTTATTTTAACCACTAATAATTAATTCACCGCCTGTAATTATTTCCTGAACTACTGGAAATTGGAAATTCCGTTTGCTGTAAGCATTCGAACTGATGGTATTGTTTGTTATCGAGTTTCCATTAGCACTTTCTAATTGAGATTTCCACCATTTCCGCTATTTCCCGAAATGCTGTTAGTCGACATAAATATTATTTCCTGCACCTGTTGAATATTATTGCTCGAAACTCCATCGCTGGTTGAATTAGTTATACTATTATTTATGAATTGTAATATTGTTATTGTTTGCAGAATGTTATTAATATCCCTGATATTTGATTACCCGAAATATTATTTCCATTGTTAGTTGTGAGTGTTAATCCAAATCCTGAAGAACTGATTAATAGATAAACCTTTTATTGTACTCCCCCCTCCACTCAAAGTAATACCTGCGAAAGCACCATTTATTTGAACCAATGGGGTTCCTGAATATCCGGGTTGAGAGGTTCCATCTAAAGATACAGACTGGATAATAGCCGGTAATGCTGTCGAGGGCTGGATTTGAGGAGCAGTCCCTTTAATATAAAAGTAAACTATATTTTGACTTGCCTGATAAATTTAATTCTTGAATAGCTGATCTCAAAGTCACATATCCATTTGTAGAGGTAGCTGTTCCATTGCCGGGATTCGCATCTGCATCATCGGCAGCAGAAGTAACTGCAAAAAATGGAAGATTATTGGTAGGAATCACCTGGGTTATATCATTTATGTGTAAATTATTTTTTTTAACAGATTGATCTGCTAATATATTGCCTGTACTTATTTCTGTAAAAGACCAACTCCCATATTTATAGTTATCATCATCACTATCATTATCAGGTTCATCACTATCATTATAAATTGTTATTTGATCTATCAATCCTTTAAAGGCTCCTTCATTGGATTTACCTATAAATAATCCTGTAATACCATTTGCATAAGAGTATCCCGCTGAAATACTGAACATAACATTTGCAGCGAGAGTACCATTCAGATATATTTTCAGATGAGTGCCATCATATGTTCCCCTGAGTGTAATCCATTGAAATGCAGGAAATTCATTTGTATTAACCGTTATAGTGTTATTATTTCCGACTGAAAAATATCCTTTATTATTTTTTATATATAAAGAGAATGTTGTTCCGTTATTAACACTTCGGTATATTATTGGAACATTAACATCCGGAGGTGTGTCTCCTAAAAGATAAAAAGTAGCGAGAACAGTGATCTTGCGTTTTGATGAACTGCTGTTAAAAAATTGAAATCCATCTTGATTTGCATCATTATTTACCGGCTGCCCGTCATAAACATAAAGCTGGCTCGATTCACCATTAAACAGAAAAGAGTTATTAGTATTATCATATGAAAAAGTACTTTTAAAGGTAAATAGAGTTATAATAAGCAATGCGAAATAAAAATTCTTATTTGTAAATTTTTTCATTATGCCCTCTCAAAAATTAAAACTCAAAATCTGGTGAAATTCATTGAGTAAAGAATTCCTAAGGTTAATTATTATTTTTCTTTTAGATAATTTTTAATTTGTGCTTTCAGATTATTTATGCGCACATTTGAGCTTGTAATTTTTTCGCCCGTTTTTGAATCATTAAGAACTCTAATCTTTCCCTCTTCACCCTCAAATACTTTGTATGCAGCATCATTTTTCTCTTTTTTTAGAAAAACCAGTACTTCTTCGTTATTTTCAAATCTCGGCATATGAGTATAAAGTTCACCTACACTGCCGACTTCCCCGCCGGGATAAGTAATAGTCACAGTATTTCCATTGCTGTTACCCTTTATATATTCATCAACATGTAAAGTTGTCTCTGTGTAAATCCTCGTCTTATCTTTATTCCAGCTGGATTTAAGTTTAGCAACTTTCCCGGTAGCTATTACATCAGCTCCATTTGAGAGAGTTTTAAGCATGGATATTTCTTTTTGCGAAATTTGTGCTGATGATGTAAGCTGAAAAATGGAAAAAGTTATGAAAAGTAACTTGATAGAAATCTTCATTATAAGTCCTCTTATTTGTTATTTATTTTTTAAAAACAATAATTATCATGAAATCGAAACTATTAGTTAAGAATGCTGAAAGGCTGTTAACCGATTAATTCGAAATTCTTTGTAAGTCAGAGGTCTAAACTAAGACAACTGAAACACATTATCTTGCACAATTCACGCATTTATTAGGATTATCTAATCACTTCTTAAGAAATTCATTTTGGAGGGGATTTTGACGTAAACATAGTAACCTTATAAATAAATGACTAAAAGCAATTATTTCCATCAGGAATATTTACCTTTAGAAATTTTCTAATGAACATGGGATGAACATAGAAATTAAACCTATAATCTTAATTGATACTCCTCACATTAACAATATACTTTAAAAGAAAATTATGAGGTATCATCTTGTTGAAATAAACAAAAAATTTATTATATTCTTTACCCATCCTTTCACAATTTAAATAATCGAAAGATTGAATGACTTCAGATATCAATTTAGAAATAAAACTTCCCAGGGTTCCAAACATTGAATTAGTGGCAATTGAAGGTCTTGAAAAATTAGGAACACACTTGGGTATATCCGAAGAAAAAATAGGTGAAGCAAAAATTATAGTAACTGAAGCAGTTATAAATGCACTTGAACATGCAGGCGATTCAAATCCTTATGTAAAAGTGGAATTTACTATAACTAAAGAAAAATTAATTATACTGGTTACTGATTACGGGAAGGGATTCAAACCTGAAGAAATTGAAGAACCGGATATTCAAAATAAAATTTACAGTTCAAATAAACGCGGCTGGGGACTAAAGCTAATGAAATCAATGTCTGATGACCTGGTTATTGAATCCGGTTCTAGTGGAACAAGAATTTCAATTATCAAAAATTTAATTTAACGGAGTTAATATGAGCAGTGAGTTTAACCTCATAAGTGAATTAAAAGAAAATACATTAATTTTAAAAACGGAAGGCTACTTAAATAATATCGGCGGTGAGAAAATTGCCAGGGAAGTTTCAGGCGGATTGGGTAAAAATATAAACAGGGTTGTAATAGATCTTGAGAAATCCAAAGTTGTCAACTCAATTGGTATTTCTTATCTAATAGATGTTATTGAGCAGCTTAGTCAGAATAACGGTAAATTGATTTTTACAAATCTTGATCCGACCATAGAAAAAACTTTTAACATTATGGGGCTGTTCCAGTTTGCTGAGAAAGCAGAATCAATGGATGCCGCTCTAAATTAATTTTAAACAATTAACTTTTCATCTCTAAACAGAAACAATTAATGCCGGAACTGAATAACCTTGTCGAAAGACTTTCTTTGCAGGCTGAATCTTTCCAGGAAGGATTTGAGATACTTTCAAAGGCTTCAAGCTTTAAAGATCTCGTGCAGAATTTTAGCCACCTGCTTAGAGGGAATTTCATTATTAAAGAGCTGTATATCTTTCATAAGCCTGATAAAGATTCCGAATGGAAAAATACCGGAACAAATAATAATTTTAATAGCCAGGATCTTTCTTTCCTCAGAACCAATAACGATTTAAATATTAATTATTATGAAAAGCAGAAATATACTGTGTCTATAATCCTGACACTTTCGGATTCCTCTTTTTTAGGAATATTGCTGGGGCAGAAGTTAGACAGAACTTCATTTAATGATTTCGATAAAATTACTCTACAAATCCTACTCCAGGTTTTTAACAGCGCTCACAAATCTTTTTTAAATCAAAAGAAAGAAAAAGAATTAATTTTTGAATTGAATGAAAAAATATTTCAGCTGAATTATTTAATAGATACAGGGATAGAAATATCCAGGTTTGAAAAAAGAAGCATACTGTTTGAACTTGCTCTTGAAAGAATCTCCTCGTTAACAAATGCTTCATCGGCATTAATTAAAATTGAAGATCATAATGCCAACTCCGAACAATATTTTTTATTTCCCGCAGGGATTGATAATGATTCAATTCTAAGAAGCAGCTTAAAGACACAGACCGTCTTTGAACACAAGGGAAAAACTTATTGTTTTGTTTTATCGGGGAAAGAAACACGAAAAGGGCTTACAACTTTTAATGAGCTGGATCAATCTTTATTTGAAGCTGTAGCAAGGCAGGTTTCTGCTGCTATTGAAAACGAATTCCTGCATCGTCAATCCCTGGAAAAAGAACTAATTGAAAAAGAAATAAATATTGCTGCATCAATTCAGCAGAGGATTATCCCCAAAGAGCTGTCAAAAATTGATGGCTATGAAATTGCCGGGATAAATATTCCCTCGAAAGAAGTCGGCGGCGATTATTATGATTGTATTAATCTAAGCAACGGGAAAGTTGCACTGGTTATTGCAGATGTAACAGGAAAAGGGATTGCCGCTGCTTTATTGGTTAATACTTTAAATGCATCATTATATTCTTATTTGGAGTTTGATCTCCCTTTAACAGAAATTGCTTTTAGATTAAATAAGCTTATTTATAGATCGACACCTTCCGACAGGTTCATTACTTTCTTTATTGCTGTTTTGGATCCCGGTAAAGGTGAGCTGGAAATGGTTAATGCCGGGCATAATCCAATTTTATTATTAAGAGCAAACGGAGCTCTTGAACAAATTGCTGCAGGCGGTATCGGGTTAGGAATGCTTGATTTCGGAATCCCCTATACAGGGCAAAGCTTAAAATTAGAAATAGGTGATAAATTATTTTTATATACCGACGGAATTCCTGAAGCAATGAATCAGGATGAAAAAGAATATTCTGATAATCGAATGATTGATTTTTTTATACAAAATAAAAGCTTATCTGCATCTGAATTTATTAATGCCATTGTTAATGATGTAAAAAATCATGCGGGGACAGCCGATCAGAGCGATGATATAACTTGTCTAATCCTGGAAAGAATTTAAATCATATATTTAAAAAATAGTCTCACCTCTCTGCTGTTACATCCATAACCGATTATTACTATTCATCGTTAAAAAAATTCTCACCACAATTTTAGAAGTCTGATTAAACAGCTTATTTAATTAGAGCCCTTTTGCAACTTGTGCAATTGTAACTTTTGATTCTGGTGAAAGCTCTTTTAAAATGAAAATGAAACCTATGCCAAACATGGAAATCACAACCATCGGTTCTTCACACTATAAAGGGAATTTATTCGTAAATATAAATTCTTTCTGGGTTGAAAAAGTAATTATGGATGAGTTTGTTTTATCGGAAACAACTATTCCAGGTCAGACTAGCAGAATAAATTCGGTTGCCGAACGCAAAACTACAATTAACAATTTAGATAAATCAAAATATACAGAAGCACTTAAAAATTCGAATGTAAAAATTTTTATAATCTCCTTTTTAAAGACGACATCTTTATCCTAAAATTCCGAAGCGAAAGATGTCATCCTTAACCGCTACGGCTTAGAAGTAAAAATCTTTTACTTCTACTTCATGGGCTTCGGGATCAAACTTATTTAAATAATGGATAAACTCATTCGCATATACTCTTTCATTCTGTCCTTTGTATTCATCAACTATTTCCTCAAGCCTCTTATGATCCAGAATACTGCTTACGTAATGTTTCTCCTCATGATCATCATATATCCTGTATATAAGTGCACATTTGTTCATTATGGTTCTCCCGATTTTTTATATTAAAATTGTATCAGCGTGCAGAATATCCGAATATAATTCGGATCTGATAGCTTCTGCATTTTTTCTTGCTTTTGAAAGAGCATCAAGAATATATCTTCTTGCAGTAAAAACTTTCTTCTGATCTTCATTTGCTTCGTTAAGGAGTAAAAATCCTACATAAATATAAGTATAAAGTTCAACTAAATCCTTAGATGCTACTTCCTGCAAATTAATATCTTTCTTATCCTTAACATATTTTAAACTTTCGTAGAACAATCCTCTTACCTCAATTAAATTATTAAGAAGGTGGGATAAACTTCCTTTATATTCTTTCTTTTCCCATTCATTAAAATATTCAGCTAAAACATCATTAATAACCCCGCCTGCGGCAGCGACTACCTGGAGCTGGGAAGTGCCTTCATAAATATTAGTTATCCTGGCGTCTCTCACCAAACGTTCAACCATAAATTCTTTCATATAGCCTGTTCCACCATGTATTTGCAGAGCATCGTATGCAATTTTGTTTGCAGATTCACTTAAAACATATTTTGCTACGGGAGTTAAGAATGCAACAACCCTTAGGGTTTCCTTTAATTTTTCATTTGCTTCTGTAAATGGTTTCTTCTCTTTTTTTAGATTCTCAACAAGCTCTTCCAGCTTTTCCTTTTTATCCAGCCAAACGCATGTTGCATAGAATAAAGAACGGTTAGCTTCCAAAGTTACCCTCATATCTATTAAAATATTAGATACTACAGGCATATTGTAAATCGGCTTGCCGAATTGTTCCCTGGCTTTTGCATATTTTAGTGCTTCCTGATAAGCCTGCTGCGAAATTCCAAGCGACTGAGCACCTATCCCTACACGGGCGCGGTTCATTAGATACATAACGTACTTTAATAAACCAAACCTTCTGGTTCCGATTAGTTGGGCCGGGGTATCGTTAAATTGGAGCTCGCATGTAGGTGAACCATGGATTCCAAGTTTGTGTTCAATTCTTCTAACTTTAACCGATTCATCACCATAGCATACAAACATGCTTAATCCGCGGGCATCTTTTGTCCCCGGTTCTGTACGGGCTAAAACCAGCAGAACATCTCCGTTGCCGTTTGTAATAAATCTTTTCACTCCCCGCAGAGACCAATTGCCGTTTTCATCCTGGTATGCATGCAGTTTAACTGCCTGCAGATCAGAGCCTGCATCGGGCTCCGTTAAAGCCATTGCACCTGTAAATTCACCGGTTGAAAATCTAGGGAGGAATTCCTGTTTCTGCAGATCATTTGCAAACTGTGCAATAGTTTTCCCTATATCCTGCAAACCGAAAATATTCATTAAAGATGCTTCGGCACGGGAAATTATTTCAACTGCCATCATGTATATTGTTGTAGGAAAATTTAACCCGCCATATTCTCTCGGCAGGATCATTCCCATTAATTCGGCCTTGGAAAGCATCTCGAGTGCTTCTTTTGTCCCTTTGGCATATTCTACTTTACCATCCTTATAAACAGCTCCTTCTTCATCAATCTGCGCAGCCCTTGGTGCGATAAAATTAGCAGCAATATCACCAACTACTTCAAGAACTTTCTTATAATTTTCTTTTGCATCTTCATAATTCAGCGGGGCATAATCAAATTTTTCAATCTGCTTATAATTATCTTCAGTCATTTCGACAATTTCTTTTAAATCAATTTTTTCAAAATGATAAAGAAGATCGGTATTATCTGTAAAATAATTCGGCATATTTCATCTCAGCTTCTGTTTAAAAACATTAATAAACATCGGGATTACCTGCATTGCATCCCCTACAATTCCATAATGCGCAACATGGAATATTGGTGCTTCCGGGTCAGAATTAATTGCAATAATTTTATTTGATTCCTGCATTCCTGCACGGTGCTGTATAGCTCCGGAAATGCCGCATGCAATGTAGAGCTTGGGTCTGACAGTAACGCCTGTCTGGCCGACCTGTCTTTCCGGAGGAACAAAACCTGCATCAACAGCTGCACGTGAACCTGCTATTTCTCCCCCGATTACTGAGGCAAGTTCATGAATCAATTTGAAATTATCTGCGCTTCCCATTCCGTAACCACCTGCTACAATAATTGGAGCAGCTTTTAAATTGACCTTGTTTTCAGTTCTATGTTGATCAATAATCTTAATAATATTATCAAACCCGTTTGGGATATAAGGTATTTCTGTAATCTTACCTTCAACAGGTTTTTCGAGAGGTTCCATTTTCATAACTCCCTCTCTTACCGTTGCCATTTGAATTTCGATATCCGGGGATATAATTGTTGCAATTATATTTCCGCCGAAAGCAGGCCTGATTTGAAGAAGTAAATCTTTGTACTCTGTCTTAAGATAAGTAACATCGGAAATCTGAAGATCGGTGCAGTCTGCGGTTAAACCGCTTTTAGTATGCGAAGCGACTCTCGGTGCTAAATCTCTTCCAATAACAGTTGCACCGAAGAGTACGATACGCGGTTTATGTTTTTCAACGAGCTCATTCAAGATCCTGCTGTAAGGCATTGTTAAATAATTATGAAGCTCCGTATTATCAATAACAAGGGCTTCTTCAGCTCCGAATTTAAAAGTTTCTTCTGCAATAGCCTTTACGTTGCTGCCAATAACAACTGACTTCAATTTGCCCTTCAAATTTTCAGCTAATTTCTGGCCTTTTGATAAAAGTTCGAAACTAACATCGGCAGGTTTTCCATTGCGCTGTTCAATAAAAACCCAAATATCTCTATTATTATTCCCCATCTTTATTATCCCAGAATGTGATTTTCCATTAATTTGTCTACTAAATCTGCCATACCTTCTTTGGTAGGTAAGATTGTTTCATGGTTTCCGCCGGCAAGAACAACCGATTCAACTTTATGCACTTTAGTCGGAGAACCGTGAACTCCGCACCTTTTTACATCGAGTTGAAGATCATCCATTGTTAAAGTCTGTATATACAAGTTCCTTGCAATATGTTCCTCTTTCAGCTGATCTACATATAAAAGTGAATTGCCTTCGGTGAGTTTTTCAAGTTCAATTAAAGTTTTGGCATTTTTATATGCCATTAATCTTTTGGCTTTAAAAGGTCTAGGAAAGCATGCATCTTTAAGGACTGTAATTAATACCGGTAATCCCGATTCAAGTATTTCAAAACCGCCGTCTATTTTCCTTTTAACTTTAACACTATTCCTTGTTATTTCTAATATTTCTTCGGCATAGGTAATTTGCGGAATATTTAATTTCTCGGCGGTTTGCGGTCCAACCTGTGCAGTATCGCCGTCAATTGCCTGCCTGCCGGCAAAAATAAAATCATAGTTACCAATTTTTTTAATAGCTTCCGACAGGACATATGATGTAGCAAGAGTATCCGCTCCGGCAAATTTCCTGTCGCTAATCAAAACTGCTTCATCCGCACCCATGTAAAGGCACTCGCGTAAAATATCCGATGCTCTAGGCGGACCCATGGTAACGGCTGTAATCTTTCCGCCTACTTTATCTTTAATCCTGAGTGCTAATTCAAGAGCAACTCTATCCTCATGATTAAATATAGCCGGCAGTTTCGCCCTATTAACCGTCCCGTCTTCTTTCATTACCTGTCCGGATATATTCGTCGTGTCCGGAACCTGCTTAACCATTACGATACTATTCTTCCCCATAGTACCCCTTCTATTAATTATACTTACACAAAGTTACGAAAAATATATATTGTTAAGCAATTTAATTTTTAAAATTCCAGCGGAAAAAATGCAGCATAGTTTGCCGTTTTGGGTATTATACTCTTCTTTTTATATTATTTGGTTTGATCGAACTGCATCCCGAATTCATCTAAATATTCTTTGAAAATAGCTATTATCGATCATAGTGACTGAACTATAGGATGCATGAAGTCCTGAAATTGAATCCCGGACACCTGCATTTATTTGTCTCATATGGAATTAATTAAATAATTATTTAAACACTTTAAAAAGATTGGCTAATCCGATATTTCCTTAGCTTATCTTTTGGATATTTAAAAAAATCCTTACCTTGCATAGGACAGATATATATTTATATGAATTGACACTATATTAAAGAAAAAGCTTAATGATAAAAAAATTATTGCTATACAAATCATCCAGGATTCTTTTTTTTACATTTTCTACTGTTTTAGTTTTATTCATAATAGTCGGCTACTTCTATTACCATAACGAAAAGAATTACCTTTTATCTGTGGAAGCCAAAGACCTGAGTTCAATTTCATCATTGAAGCAAAGTCAGGTTTTAACTTGGTACAATGAAAGGATGGATGAAGCACGTTATTTAAATGAAAACAGTTTTTTCAATAAAACTGTCTGCGATTTTTATATAAGAAGAGATAAGGAAGATTCTTTAACTATTTACCATTCAGTTTATCCGATTTTCAAAAACCACGGCTACAGGTCGATTTATATTTTAGATAAAAAGAATCGAAATATAATTAATCTTAATCCGGATTATCAGCCGGACTCATTGGAATTGTCATTAGTTGATTCTTCATATAGAGCGGGGAGAATTATTGTATCTGATATTAAAAAAAATATTAGATCCGGCAAATTATTTTATGACGTTATTGTTCCTGTAATACTAAATAATGCTCCTATTGCCGCAATAGTATTTAATATTGATCCGGATTATATAATTTTTCCCTATATAAAGAAATCATATGTAAATACATTATCACGTGAATCATTTATTTTCAGAATTGAGAACGACAGCATTTTATTTGTCAGCCCTGTTCGTTTTAATTCAGCCCCTCCTTTAACTATCAAATATCCTGCTGATAAAAGAGAACTCCCTGCTTCTATAGCTGTAAAAGGATATAACGGGATAGTTACAGGAATTGATTACAGGGGTACAAAGGTACTGGCAGATGTTCGAAAAATTTCCGGGACTCCCTGGTACCTGGTAACTAAACAGGATATTTCAGAAATACTTAAGCCTTTGAATTTCCGGCTTGTAACTGCCGGTGCAATTTTCCTTCTTATTTTTACTTTATCAGCTGTTATCATCCTTTTTTATGACAACAAAAAAAATCTTTTAACTCTCAGGAAAATCCAGGATTCGGAACTTAAATATAGTGAACTTGTTGAGCAGGCTTCTGACGGGATTATGGTTTTTGATAAAGAATTTAATGTAGTTGAAGCAAATTCTTTTGCATGTAGAAAGCTTGGTTATACTAAGCATGAATTATTAGAACTAAATTTAACCGACATTCTGGACAAAGAGGATTTAAGAAGAAAACCATTATTGCTTGATGAACTGCATGCCGGGAATATTATTCATTCGGAAAGGACTTTAATTAGAAAAGATAAAACAGCTATTCCTTGTGAAATCAGCAGCAAAATTCTTCCTAACGGAAGTATGCTGGCTATAGCTAGGGATATAACAGAGAAAAAAAAGAGCGAAATCCAGATAAAAAATTCAGAGAAAAAATTCCGGGCTTTATTTGAAAAATCGAATGATGCTATTTTTATAATGGATAATATAATTATTATCGACTGCAACCCGGCTACGGAAAAATTATTTGGTATTCCAAAATCAGAAATTGTTGGGAAAACACCAGGAGATCTTTCTCCGGAAAATCAGCCGGACGGAATTCCATCAAATGAAAAAGCGCTTGAATTTGTTACAAAAGTGTATAATGGTGAACCGCAGCTTTTTGAGTGGGTACATCTTCAAAATTCTAATCCTTTTTATGTTGAAGTAAATATTTCACTTTTTCAACTTGATGAAAAATCTTATATAATCGCTGTTATCCGTGATATAACCGAAAGGAAGAAATTTGAAGAAGAACTTATTAAAGCAAAGGAAAAAGCAGAAGAAATGAACAAGCTTAAATCAAGTTTTCTTGCCAATATGAGCCATGAATTGAGAACTCCCCTTGTTGGGATACTAGGTTATTCTGAAATATTGTCTGAAGAAATAAAAGACTCTGAGCATTCAAAAATGGTAAAGGATATTTCTAACAGCGGTAAAAGGCTACTTGAGACATTGAATTCAATTTTGGATTTATCCCGTATCGAAGCTAATAAATTTGAAATAAAACCATCCCGGTTCAATTTAGTTGATTTGGTGCAGGAAGAAATTAAACTATATAAGGGAATTGCTCAAATTAAAAAGATTTATTTGAATATCCGTATGTCCAGGCATGAGCTTATAATGAATTCCGATAAAAGGATCATACAAAACATTATCTCCCCATATTATTAATAATGCTGTAAAATTTACTTCTCATGGGGGTATAGTAATATCTTTAACAACCGAAATGAACGGTAAGGAATATGCTGTTATTAAATTTTCCGATACCGGGATCGGCATTCCCGAGGAAAGTCAGAATTTAATTTTTGATGAATTCAGGCAGGTTAGTGAAGGCTTAAGCAGGAAATATGAAGGTTCAGGACTTGGATTAACTATAACAAAAAAATATATAATTTTGCTTCAAGGAACAATTAGTCTGAACAGTAAACCCGGAGTAGGTTCTGAATTTATAGTAAAAATACCGTTAAATTACTCTGCAGGTGATTAGAATATCATTTGAAAAAGATAGATTAACAGTTTAAAATAAAAAAGGGGCTGTCTAAAAAAGTAATTATTTTCTAGAAAATAGAACACAGATGATGCTGATTTAAACGGATTTACACTGATTTTTAAATTGAATATTATTTTTTAGTCAGCCCATTACAAAAATTAAAAATTTTACCTTCCCATCCATCCGCCGTCGACTGTTATAACAGTACCATTTAAATAACTTGAAGCATCTGAACTTAGGAAGACAATAGTGCCCATCAGATCTTCCGGTGTTCCCCATTTTCCTGCCGGTATTCTATCAAGAATAGCTTTACTGCGAACCGGATCTTCACGAAGAGCTTTAGTATTTTCCGTAGCTATATAACCGGGAGCAATGGCATTTACAGTTACCCCTTTTGATGCCCACTCATTTGCAAAAGCCATTGTCAGCTGCTTTACTCCTCCTTTGGATGCAGAATAACCCGGCACCCAAATACCGCCTTGAAAAGATAACAAAGAGGCAATGAATATAATTTTGCCGTATCCTCTCTCTGCCATATCTTTCCCGATTTCACGCGTTAATATAAACTGGGATGAAAGGTTTACTTCAATGACTTTATCCCAGTACTCATCCGGATGTTCAGAAATAGGTTTCCTTAAAATTGTCCCTGCATTATTAACTAATATATCGATCTTAGGAAAGTCTGATTTGACATTTTTTATAAATTCATATAATGATTTTCTATCTGAAAAATCTGATTTATATATTTTTATCTCTCTCCCTGTAGCCTTAATTATCTTGATTGTCTCGCTAAAATCATCAACATATGAAACCCCGATTATATCGGCGCCGGCTTCTGCAAGTGCAAGTGCATATTTCTGTCCGATACCCTGGTTAGAGCCTGTAATAATTGCAGTTTTTCCTTTTAAGCTAAATTGATCTAGAATCATTTTTACCTCTTTTATAAACAGGATTTATTAAAATATTATTAGAGCAATTCATTCATATTAACCGCATCCATATCATCGAAAGCCTGGTTTTCGCCTCCCATTGCCCAGATAAATGAATAATTCTGTGTTCCCGAACCTGAATGGAATGACCAGCTTGGGGATATTACCGCCTGACGGTCTCTGATTACAACATGCCTTGTTTCGAAAGGAGTGCCCATGAAATGAAATACAAGGGAATTATTTTCCAAATTAAAATACATATATATCTCCGATCTTCTTTGATGTGTATGAACAGGCATTGTATTCCAGACACTCCCCTCCTCCAGTTCCGTTAATCCCATTACAAGCTGCGAGCTTTTTATCCCGTTAGGATGAATGTATTTATATATTGTCCTGTGATTGGAATCTTTCAGACTCCCGAGCCTGTTTGGTTCGGCATCGGAAAATTTTGCATGCGTTGTGGGGAATTCTTTATGTGAAGGATAACTTACGAAATAGTATTGTGCGGGTTCATTCTTGCTTTTACTGGTAAACTCTATTTCCTTCGTCCCTCTCCCGATATATAATGAATCTTTATGCTCCATTCTATATTCCTTGCCGTCCACATGGATTGTTCCTTCTTTCCCGATATTTATGATGCCTAATTCTCTTCTTTCTGCAAAATAATCAGCCGACATTTCTTTCCTGCTGGCTTCCAATTTCAATTTCTTATCTGCAGGAACTGCAGAGCCGATTATTGCTCTGTCTACATCCGAATAGACTAAATATATTTTACCGCGTCTCAAATAATTTATCAACCAGGAATTCATTTCGAAGCCCGGCAGTGTCGAGCTTTTTAAATCCTTCAAAATTTGGTGAATATCTTACTTCCATTGCTTACCTCTCTTTTTTATTACATGTGCAAGTCACATTAAAATAACTGCATATTCGGAATCATAATTTATTTTATAATTGCTTCAACAGGATTATTTAAATCTTCAATAGTCTTATTTAAGTATGATTCAAATTCACTTTTATTTTTAATCCCGTTAGGCTCCTCTTCCCATGCCGCGGCAAAATAATAATCCAATTTTCCATTTGCAGTTTTTAAAACTACAATATAACTATCCTTGTCTTCAGCCGGCTTGATTAAATCAGCATTTTTGTAAAATACTGCAATTCCCAGGTTATCGCCGGAAAGGCTTTGTTTACCATAGGTTGCGATATATCCCCATCCTGAATTTTTATCTTTGGATTCAATAAATTCACAGCTGTCATGTTTTACTAAACCTGTACAAAGTTCACCTTCGCCGCCCTGTAAGAAGAAGATCAGTTTTTGTCAACCTGCTGCCTGCAGAAATAGAAAGATTAGAGAAAAGATTATACTTTACTTTTCCGACCTGCCATCCGTAATATTTTGTATAGACATCAGAACTAATCGGACCATTTTCTGCGATAATACATTCAACACTATCTGTTTTACTCACAGTGAAAACTTTGTTATTATACCACATTCCAATCGAACCTATGCCAAGGGATTCACCAACTTTAAATATATCCATCCCCCAGTCAAGCATCTTTGTATAAGTTTCCTGACTATTGGAGACTAAATCATTTACACCGATTTTCTGTAAGACCAATTCATTTACTTTTTTTCCAAAGATATCATTCCTATTCCTTGAATCAAGATAAAACCTATAAGTGATTAGATCAGATTCCCAGCCCGGACCTTCAATTCTATAAAGTGCATCATGAGCCACATGATCTGCGGGAACTTTAACCGAATCAACATCTTCAAACCTTCCGCCTGTGTATTCACCTTTCACTAATTTATATCCAACCTTACGTCCTAATACAGCTTGTGTCCTTTTTTTATATTCCCGTTTTTTTATACCATCCTTGGCATATCTTACAGTTATATTTTGTTTTTCTGCGGGTTTAAGATCTGTTAAGAAAACAATCATACCAGGATTTCCGCCGCCATTTATATTTTCAGTTTGACTCGGCAGCTCATTACCTTTATTAAACACTATAAAAGCAGAAGGATTAAAATCCGGATATTTTTCTTTTATGGAATTAATATCTAATTGAACAGCAACATCTTTCCTTAAGGAATCTACCGGGTTGGTTACTGAAACTTGAAATTGTTCCGGGTAAGCAGCCTCGAATATCTGATTTTCCTTTGCGGATTTGCTGCATCCAAATAATAAAAACATAATAGATATTAAAGCAGCTTTTATTAAAAGTCTCATTTGATTATTCCTTTATTATCTTTGGAAAATAGAATATTCAACAGGACACAGATTAGAAAGATTTTGCCTGTAAAAATTCTCGATCTGTTTAAATCACTCCATCCCTTTAATCCATGCTCAATTATTTAACTCTAAGCATTATAGGTAGAAGATGCGGTTTTACCGCCTCTGCCTGTCCAGTTTGTGTGAAAAAATTCTCCTCTCTTCTTATCGACTCTTTCATAAGTATGGGCACCGAAATAATCTCTTTGAGCCTGCAGCAGATTTGCAGGTAAACGCGAGTTACGGATCCCGTCAAAGTAATTTAATGCAGTAGAATGTGCTGGTATCCAGATTCCGTTTGTTGCCGCAGATGCAATAACTCTGCGCCATGCCTGCTGGGAAGATTCAATTGTATCCTTAAAGAAAGGATCGAGCAATAAATTTGTTAAATCGGGATTTTTATCGAACGCCTCTTTTATTTTTCCAAGGAAAATGGAACGGATTATGCAGCCTCCTCTCCACATCAAAGCCACTCCGCCATAATTTAGATTCCAGTTATAATCTTTAGCAGCAAATCGCATTAAGAGATAACCTTGTGCATAAGAAACTATTTTTGAAGCGTACAAAGCCTTTTTAAGATCTTCAATAAATTCTTTTTTGTTTCCCTCAAATTTAGGTATGGGTCCCGATAAAACTTTAGATGCTTCAACTCTTGCATCCTTTAAAGATGATAATGTTCTGCCGTAGACTGCTTCACCAATTAACGTTAAAGGTGCACCCGAGTCAAGAGAGGCAAGAACCGTCCATTTCCCGGTTCCCTTTTGTCCTGCTGTGTCAAGGATTTTTTCTACAAGCGGTTTTCCGTCATCATCATTATAAGCAAGGATATCTCTTGTTATTTCAATTAAATAACTATTTAGTTCGCTTTCATTCCATTCTTTAAAAACCTGGTGCATCTCTTCATAATTAAGCCTGAGAAGATCTTTCATTATCTGGTAGGCTTCACATATTAATTGCATATCGCCGTATTCAATCCCGTTATGAACCATTTTAACAAAATGCCCAGCTCCATTTTCACCAACCCAGTCACAGCATGGTGTTCCGTCTTCAACTTTCGCAGCAATTGACTGGAAGATAGGTTTTACATGCGGCCATGCTTCAGGAGAACCGCCCGGCATAATTGATGGACCTTTTAAAGCGCCTTCCTCACCACCGGAAACACCAGTTCCAATATAACGCAAACCTTTTCTTTCAAGGTATTCTGTCCTTCTGATTGTATCAGGGAAATGGGAATTCCCTCCGTCAATTATTATATCTCCTTTTTCAAGGTGAGGGATTAATAATTCAATGAAATCATCAACAGGTTTTCCTGCTTTAACCATCAGCATTACTTTCCTGGGTGATTTTAAATTTTGAACAAGTTCTTCTATAGATGATGTTCCTATTATGTTTTTATCTTTTCCGCGTCCGTTAACAAAATTATTAACCTTTTCCACAGTTCTATTAAAAACTGCAACTGTAAAACCGTGACTTTCCATATTTAATACCAGGTTCTCTCCCATTACGGCTAATCCAACAAGTCCTATATCTGCGAGTTTTGTCATTTTTATTCCCTTATTATTTTTTATATGATTTAAGTATTTATTTGAAATCCAATTTCTTTAAGTTTATTTTTAATTTCATTAGAACAATTTTCTATTATAATTTTATAAAATGGAAATTCTCTCCTTACAGGATAATTACCTCTCTGCTTTTCAAAAGTTTCAACTGAATTTCTTAGAGTTTTATCATCATTCATAATATCGTAGGAAGAGATAAAAACTTTATAAAATATTTCCTGGTCTGACCCACCTGAACAATCAATTATAATTTTATTTGAGTTTTCAGGATCGGGCAATTCATGCGGGTACCAGTTTTTATCAATGTTCAGGTTAAAAAAACCGGCAATGTTCCTCACACACACCGAAGTGCCGTTAGCTTTACCATCAGAAGAATACCCTGCAATATGCGGAGTAGCAATATCAACCATATTTAGCAGATCCTGATCTATATTAGGTTCATTTTCCCATACATCAAGAACAGCAGCATTGATAATTTTTTTCTTAAGTGCATTTTTAATCGAATTTGTTTCAATGACCTGACCTCTTGAAGTATTAATAATGATCTTACTCTTTTTAAATTTAGCAAAGAATTTTTCGTCAGCCATGTGATGAGTTTTATCGTTGCCGTCTTTTATAAGAGGGACATGAAAAGTTATAATGTCACTTTCTGAAATTAATTCATCGAGATTTACAAATTTTTCATTTCCTTCTTTCCGCGCACGGGGAGGATCATTCAATAGAACATTCATCCCTAATATTTTAGCCAATCTTTCAACTTTGCTACCAACATTTCCAACACCAACAATTCCGATAGTTAATCCTTGCAGCTTCAGATTTCTTTTATGTGCAAGGGTTAATAATACAGAGGCAATATACTGCTGAACTGATTTTGAATTACAGCCCGGAGCATTAATCCATTTAATATTTTTTTCTTTGCAATATTTCAATATCAATATGATCAAAACCAATAGTAGCAGTGGCAATAAATTTTACTTTGGTTCCATCCAGAAGGGCGGATCCGCAATTTGTTCTTGTTCTAATTATTAATGCATCTACATCCTTAACTGCATCATGAGTAATATCCGGCGGATTTAAATATTGAATATCGGCATAAGGTTCCAGTACCCCTTTCAGAAACGGAATCTTATTATCTGCAACAATTTTAACTTTATTATTCATTCAGCTTCTATTTAAATTCTCCGGAAAATGATCCTGCACGATCTTGACTTTTGAATTTTGACTTTTGACTTTTTACTTGAATTTATCCTTATACGCCCATAACCCTAAAGCCGGATTTGAGATAAAAAATATTTCCTCCCCCCCTTCGGTAATATTAAAACCATCAATTAATTTTTTAGGATTATATTTTTTGATCATCTTTTTGAGATCAGCATATTTATAATTAACGCTTTCTATCTCATTCTTTGTTATATAACCAGGGCAATATGTAATTGTAAACCGGTTCTCCGACGAGCCATGAATTAAATGAGCAGCAGCACTCAGATTATTTTGAAGTTCCAGGCTTTCATTAACAAATTTCAAGATTTCAGGAGTTGTTTTGTAGCCATATTTTCTTATCAGCCGGTCGATGGTTTTATCTTCTCCAAACTCTTTTAATCCGGGTGCCAAAATAATTAATTCGCCGCCGTCATCAATCGCCATTCTTGTTCTGTAAATACTTTTATTACCAAGCCATGTACTTTTAAATTCTTCGGGTTCCAGGTAAACAACAATTTTTTTCAAAGGTTTATTTAACATTTGGAAATTAACCTTCAATGATAAATCGGAAGCCTGCTTAAAATTGTCAAAATCGTCCCCGATAAATAAGCCTTTCGGCACTATTTTATTCCTGCTGTCTTTACCGACTACAGTTAATGCATATATGATCGGGAGGTGATTTGCAGAAGTGATCGGATGCATAGTTTAATACTTTTCTAACCGGTGTATCTGCTCTTCCCATCATTCTTTCCATACCATAAACAGCTCCAAGAAAATGGCTTTTATTTATTCCTTCGGTCCCGCCGGTTCCTACAAAAATATTTTTATTATAATTTGCCATACCCACAACTTCATGGGGAACAACCTGTCCAATAGACAAAATTAAATCATACTTTCCATCAACTATTAATTTATTTACCTGTGCAGGCCATGAATAGTTTAATTTTCCTTCGGAGACCCGATGGATAAATTCAGACGGAACTTCTCCCAAAGTTACGAGGTCTTTCCTCCAATTATGAATCCTGAATAAATTCCCCGGAACACCTTCATACATTTTTGCTATTTCACCTTCAGTCATAGGGAAATGCGTTCCAATAGATGGGAGAATGTCTGTTAATGCACTTTTATAATATTGGTATGCAAACTTTGTAAGAATACCGGAATATGAAAAGAAGCGGGTTATGTCGGGGGGAATTACCAGGACTTTCTTTCTTGACCCTAATTTTTCCAGAGTGGAAATAATTCCTTCTTTTAAATCATCATTACTCAGTGCATCAATTTCATTGGCTTTAGCAAAGTACTGCATACTTTAGACCTATCTTACATTACAATTTAATTTCCGCATTTACAAATTTATCGAAGGTATAACAAAAAGGAAATGATTATTTGCTTATAAACATTTCCAAATCCCATGCAGAAATATTTTAAAATGGAGAGATGTTCTCCAGAATGTCTCTACACGACTGTGTATTTTTCATCTTAATATTACTAAGTATTAGCTTATAATTCCTTCATAAAACGAACCTGTATTAAGAGTACGATTATGATTAAAATTAAGAAATACTTGATAACTATCTCTGAATTCTTGCAGATCCTCCCTGGGCAAAAGCCTTTACTTCGTCGATGGTTGCCATTGTTGTATCACCCGGATATGTTGTAAGGAGAGCTCCATGTGCCCATCCAAGTTTTACAGCTTCTTCAGGAGATTCATTACTGATCAATCCATAAAAGAAACCGCTTGCAAAACCATCACCGCCTCCAACACGATCAAATACGTTTAATTCAGCTGCCGGTGCTGAATAAGTTTTACCATTAATCCATGCGACTGCACTCCAGCTATGGTGATGGGTCGCGTGTACTTCGCGGAGAGTAGTAGCAACTACTTTTACATGAGGATATTTTGCAGTAACTTTATCAATCATACCAAAGAACGTAGTCGGATCTAACTTTGATTTTGATACAACTTCAGGACCCGGAATACCCAAACCTTTTTGAAGGTCTTCTTCATTACCTACCAGCACATCTACATGCTGGACAATTCGATCGATAACTTTGACAGCTTTTTGCTCTCCCCCCCAGATATTCCAAAGCTTTGCCCGGAAATTAAGATCGAAGCTGGTAACTGCTCCCGCTGATTTTGCAGCTTTCATAGCTTCTACAATTAATTCTCCTGTAGTTTCAGAAAGCGATGCAAAAATACCGCCGCTATGAAACCACTTAACGCCGCCTCCGAATATTTCATTCCAGTTAAAATCGCCGGGTTTTAAAAGAGCCGCCGCTTCATTACAGCGGTTGTAAAACACAATGGGTGCCCTGATTCCGAATCCGCGGTCACTGTATACTGTAGCCATATTAGGACCGTTAACGCCGTTGTGTTTAAAACTTTTATAAAAGCCTTTAACTCCCATGCCTCTGACACGCTCAGTGATTAAGTCACCTATCGGGTAATTCACGATTGCAGAAACAATCCCTGTTTTCAACAAAAAACAATCGGATAAATTAGCTGCAACATTGAATTCACCGCCGCTTACATGTATACTGCATTGAACGGCCTTTCTGAAAGGGACAGTACCTGGATCAAGCCTGTGCACCAATGCACCTAAAGAGATAAAATCAAATTCACCTTTAGAATTAATATTTAATCCGCTGCTCATAATTATTTTTCCTAAATATTTTATTCATTAATAATATTTTAGCAATGAGTAATAAAAGTTAAACTCCTGAGTAGGCACTAAATCCGCCGTCAACGGGAATAATTGTACCAGTGATAAACTTTGCATAATCGGATAACAGAAAAAGTATAATTCCCTGCAGCTCGTCTGCATTTCCAAACCTTTGCATAGGAGTGAGGTTTATAATCTTCTTCCCCCTTTCGGTTAAATTGCCAGTCTTCTCATCGGTTAATAAAAACCTGTTTTGATCTGTTAAAAAGAAACCGGGAGCGACAGCATTTACCCTGACATTTACCCTTGCAAAATGAACTGCCAGCCACTGTGTAAAATTATTTATAGATGCTTTAGCTGCAGAATAAGCGACAATTTTTGTCAAGGGTCTAAATGCATTCATTGAAGAGATATTTATTATTGAACCCGCCTTATTTTTTACCATAACATCGGTAAAGACCAGAGTTGGCAAAAGAGATCCAATAAAATTAAGATCAAAAACTTTTTTAATATCGCTTAAGTCCAATCCGAAAAATGTATTTTCAAGGTTGTTCAGATCTTTTTCTTCTAAAAATTCCCTGGCAGCAGTTGCTTTGGGAAAATTTCCGCCTGCGCAGTTTATTAAAAAATCAATTGTCCCGAATTCTTTTAATGCACCTTCTTTAGCCTTAATTAGACCATCTTTATCATTAACATCTGAAGGGAAAGCGAGAGTTTTAATATTAAATTTTTCTTTTAACTCCAATCCTTTCTTTTCAAGCTTTTCCTTTGAGCGGCTGATCAAAACTAAGTTAATCCCTGCACCTGCAGCAGCGTCCGCAATGGCAGAGCCGATGCCGCCGGTGCCTCCTGTTATTACACAGGTTTTCCCTTTTAAAAGAA
Source organism: uncultured Bacteroidota bacterium (assembly GCA_963782475.1). Taxonomy (GTDB): domain Bacteria; phylum Bacteroidota; class Ignavibacteria; order Ignavibacteriales; family Ignavibacteriaceae; genus CAVQBP01. The sequence goes on along the minus strand of CAWAJW010000012.1, from coordinate 1,604,332 downwards.
GATAAATCAAAATTCATTTTATTCTCTTTTAACTATTGAACATTTTTTTCAAACGGTGCAAGATGTTTTCTAAAATGCTTATACAGATATTCATCATAAAGATCTTCATTTTCCTTTAGGCATTTGTATAAATCATTCCTGAAAATATATTCATTATTATTATCTCTGTCAGTCAGTACCTTACCATAAGTCACATGCAGAATTTGTCTTACATTATTATCATCAAAAAGGCGGACTAATTCATCATCCTTATATTCCTTTCCCGGTTTCACTTTATTTATATCGGCTGAGACATGATATGTTTTCTTTTCCTCTTCATAAAGTCCCCTTGCAAAATCAAGGATTTTTCTAAAAAGATCAGGTTTTCTTGCCGCTGTGACTTTAACGGCTTCAAGATAACTTGTTCCTGCAGTTTTAACATGAATTATAATATCTTTATTTTCAGAGATTATATCATATACGCTAAATTTATCACTGCCGGAATGAAGACTAATTTTATAATCGCCGAAGAATTCAGCAATAGCGGCATGTTTAACAAAATCTTTTCTGAACACATCCAAATCTCCTTTGTAATCTATTCCTTTTTCAAAATCCCCTATAAATCTTGGAGCTAAGCTTACAAATTTAACATTCTTTCTTTTTAATTCATTAACAACAAAATAATGATCAAAAGGTGAGGTAACTGTATCGGTTTCATCTATCGAGATTTCGACTTCAAAATCATAATTATCAAATGATGATAAATGGTTATACATTTTTTGACCCTGAAGTATAACACCAAAATATTTCAACAGTGCAGAGATTATTTCCCTTTTTGAAGGTGATATAGTAAAGTTTTTATTAATCTTCAGCTCTTTGTTCTCGTATCTGTCTAAAAAATCACTATAGCTTTCTTCATATTCATCCCAGGGAAGCTTCTTTATTTTTTCCTCTATTTCTTTATCGCTCATTTTTTTAACACCAGATACAACATGGTCGCTGGGATCAAAAGTAAACATAGTAAAACCTGCATCAACCAAACGGTTAATATCTTCAATTGTTTTTAAATGATCTGCATCGGCACCAAACCCCTCAATATATCCTTCCTGGAAAACAGCCCAAACTGCAGCGCTCATAATATCATTAGGATTACGCTCTGTTCTTGTCATTTCCCTTATTGACTGCTGTGCCAGTATTACTCCTATCTTTTTATTTTCAATTGATTTTAGATGACCAGGATTAGCAAGCCCTAATCTATCACCAAAACCGAAAGAATACTTTAATCCAATAACCTTCGGCCTGGTAAATTCGAAATTTTCCTGTATAAGCTTGGCATTTTTGTTATTTAAATTACACTCTTTTATAATATTAAATCCATTAATATTATTTCCATCTACTCTTTTACCATCAAATTTATTCAATACGTTGCCTTCATCTTTTGCAGCTATATACAAATATTTATTAGATCCCCTTTTTCCAATTAAGAAAATACAATCTTCCAGTTCATTAAATGAATCCTGGTAAATTGATACATTTTCATTTAAGACTTTCAATTCCTTAAATTCTTTAACATTACTTTTTTCATCTGTTTTCATCTTCATTTCCTTTTAATTAAATACTAGTTTAACCTTGCTGAATCAACTCGCTTCATTTTAGGAGCAAGAAGATTTATCAATACCCAGGCAACTAAATAAGCCGACCCGCAAACTAGAAACATTATGTAGTATCCGGTTTCAATTGAACCCAAAGCTTTGTAATGATCTAGTATGATTCCCGCAAATGCAGCAATCAGTATTCCACCGACTGAACCGGCCATTCCTCCCAGCCCTGTTACCGACGCAACAGCTTTCTTTGGAAACATATCAGAAGTTATTGTGAAAATATTTGCTGACCATGCCTGGTGTGCGGAAGCAGCAATTCCAATTATTATAATTGCAAACCAGGGGTTGAATTGGCCTAATGCCTGGGCAGATACAACAGGGACTACCAATAAAGCAAAAATTAACATTGCTGTTCTACGGGCTTTATAAACTTCCCACCCCTTATTGATTAATTTTCCTGAAAGCCATCCGCCGAAAATACTGCCTACAGTTGTCATTGTATAAACAACGGCTATAGGAAGTGCAACCTTCGTTTTAGTCATTCCATATTGTTTATCAAGAAATGACGGGAGCCAAAAAAGATAAAACCACCAAACAGGATCTGTAAGAAATTTTCCTATAACGAAAGCCCAGGATTGTCGGATCCCCAGCAGCTTAATCCAGCTGATTTTCGTTATAGAATCATTCTGGTCCTCTTTCTCATCGACATCGCTATGAATATATTCATATTCTTCTTTCAATAATTTTTTATTTTTTCTTGGTATTTCATAAATCTTTATCCAGAAAAAGAGCCAGATAAGACCAACTGCGCCTGTAAATATAAAAGCCTCCTGCCAGCCGTATGCAACAGCTATAAATGGAACAGTAAGAGGAGCGACGATAGCACCTACGTTTGTTCCGGAATTAAAAATCCCGGTTGCCAAGGCTCTTTCCTTTTTAGGGAACCATTCGGCAACCGTTTTAATGGCGGCTGGAAAATTCCCTGCTTCACTTAATCCTAAAAAACCTCGTGCGGTCATAAATCCTACAGTGCTTCTTGCAAATGCGTGCCCGATTGCTGCAAAGCTCCACACAGTTAATGATAAAGCATAACCGAGCTTTGTTCCCAGCTTATCTATCAGCCATCCCATAAACAGCATCCCAATACCGTAGCAAATTTGGAAAGCAACAACTACACCTGCATAGTCGGATTCAGTCCAGTGAAATGCGGGATCAAGATAGTCATCTTTCAAAAGGCTGATTACCTGTCGATCAAGGTAATTGACTGTTGTAGCGAAGAAAACAAGTGCAAGAATCGTCCACCTGTATGAACCGACTTTTGCAAGTTTATCAGTAATTAAAGGGTTTGCTTTTTTTTCTTTTTTAGTTTCGTTATTAGCCATTCTACCCTCGTTTTAATGATCATTAAGTTGCATTATAAAATTTGAAAATAATAAATTCCATTTTATTTTTAGAAAAATAATCAAATAGCATAGTGGAATACAGAAATTCGCATTTAAAATTTTCAGTTCTGACTAATTATCGCTCGACTCTCCCTGAACCAGTTCCTTTAGCAAGCTTTTCGACTTCACTTATAGAAACAAAATTAAAATCTCCCGGTATTGTTTGCTTCAAACATGAGGCTGCAACAGCGAATTCCAAAGATTCCTTACTATTATTTTTTCTTAAAAGCCCATATATTAAACCGCCGGAAAATGAATCACCGCCGCCAACCCGGTCTATTATTTGTATTTCATATCTTTTAGATCTATATGGAATTTTGCAATCTTTATTATCATGCAGTATAGCGCTCCATCCGTTCAGCGATGCGGAGAAGCTTTCTCTTAAAGTAATTGCAACCGTCTTAAAATTAAATTTATTTTTCAAATCTTTCGCTAAATTATAATAGCCGCTTTCATCTAAATTTGCTTTTTCAATATTGGTGGTTCCGGCTTTAAACCCCAAACTTTTTTCAGCATCTTCTTCATTGGAGATACAAACATCGACATATTCCATTAAAGGGATCATTACTGACTGAGCTTCTTTTTCACTCCATAATTTAGCCCGGTAATTTAAATCGGCGCTGATTGTAACACCCGCTTTCTTTGCAGCTTTACAGGCTTCAACTAAGCATGCCTGTATATTTTTCCCAAGGGCAGGGGTTATCCCTGTCCAATGAAACCATTTGGCATTCTCAAATACTTTATCCCAATCCAGCTCATCTTTCTTCAAAGATGTAACTGAAGAATCGCTTCTATCATAAATAACTTTGGAAGCTCGCTGGCTAGCACCGGATTCTAAAAAATAAATTCCTACCCTATTTCCTCCTCTTACAATATAATCGGTTTTTACACCAAACCTCCGCAGACTGTTTACCGCAGCCTGGCCGATTTCATGGACAGGAAGCTTACTGATAAAATAAGTGTCAAGTCCAAAATTTGATAATGAAATTGCTACATTAGCCTCACCGCCTCCGAAGTTTATATCAAAGTTATCTGATTGAACAAATCTTTTAAAATCCGGGGTTGATAGTCTCAACATTATTTCCCCGAATGTTACTACTTTATCGGGCATATATCCAACCATAATTGTTAATAAGGTGATTACTTTTAATTATAATTTCTTGTAAATATTTTTATGAAAAAATCATAAATTCCTAAATTATTGCCGCAAATGAATATTCGATTGAATGATCTTTAACCGGGCTTCTCCCGATAAATACGGGTTCGTTCTGGCGAATTTGAATTCAAATAGAGTCAAACATTCTTTGCATTATTAATACTTTCAATTAATTTCTGAGCGTTCTGTGTTAATAAATTATAATTCTCTTCCGCAATTGCTTTTTTATCCAATAATGCAGAACCAACACCGACGGCGCATGCGCCGGCTTTTAACCAATCTCCGGCATTAGTTAATGATACTCCTCCTGTCGGCATTAATTTTAATTGCGGCATAGGAGCAAGGATTCCCTTGAAGAAGGCCATCCCAACAATATCGGCAGGAAAAATTTTGACAACATCCGCACCCGATTCGAAAGCAGTTAAAATTTCCGTAGGCGAAAATGCCCCGGGCATAACTGGTATACTATATTTCTTTGCTTCCTGAATAATTTCCAATTTAAAGACAGGGCTAACCACATATTTCGCACCAGCACTAATTGCATCATTTGCAGTTTGTTTATTTAACACCGAGCCGACACCGATATTTATATAATCGCCGACTGTTCTGCCGGCTTCTTCAATTATTTTTAAGGCGCCGGGAACGGTCATGGTAATTTCAACCGATAGAATACCCCCTTTATAAATAGCTTCAGCTACTTTCATTAATTTATTGGAATCACTCATCCGGATAACTGCAATAACTTTATTATCAAAGATTGTTTTAAGAGCTTTATTTTCCATTTTAAATAATTGAATCCTAAAAAATTAAAAAATAGAGTTATAAATTAATGAATAATTTGAGCTTATTAAACCCTATTATTATAAATTTGAAGTATAATTTCAGTAGCCGCTCTTGCAGATTCACCTGGAACAAGCGGTTTACGATCTTCAATTATTGACTGAACAAAATCTTTTATAATTGCTTCGTGCCTCTGAGTATCTTCAACTGAAGCAGATGAGGCTCCTGTATGAATTTGTACACCTGTATTTTTTCCGGGATTCTCCATGTTCTCTATAAACCATCCTGTAATTACATCGTTTTCCATAACTATGGTCCCTCGTTCCGAATGAATTTCAAGCTTTGCCGCAAAACCAGGTTTTGTCGCAGTTGAAGCTGTAAAAGTTCCTATCATGCCGTTACTATGCCGCAATATAGCTACACCATAATCTTCGGTTTCAATATCATGTACAAATGTATCGCAAAAACTTACAACTTTATCCGGTTTTCCAAAGAACCACCCGTATAAATCGACATAATGGGATGCCTGCTGCATGAAGGGACCTCCGCCGTCAACATTCCATGTGCCTCTATAACCGCCGCTTTTATAATAATTATTATCCCGATAATTTTTTACGGAAAGATCGGCCGCAAATATTTTCCCCAATTTATTTTCTTCGATTAAATCCTTTATTATAATATTATCAGGACTTGTCCTTCTTTGGTAAGCAACTCCGAGTTTTACATTTGCTTTTTTACAACTGTTTATCATCATATCCATTGCCTCTAATGAAATATCCAATGGTTTTTCAGTTAAAACATGTTTGCCGATGCGGGACGCTTCAATTGCCCCCTCATGATGGAAGGAATTCGGAGTACATAAAATTACAGCATCAAAATCATTTTTTATTTTACTGATTCTATCTCCTATTTCGATATTTTTATTAGATAACGAAGAGGGCTTTTTCCCGGACATTGAAACTATTCCCACTAATTCAGCATTGTCAATATTATTTAAAGCTTTAACATAGGTATTGCTTATATTCCCGGATCCCACAATAACAAATCTTATTTTTTCCAAGGTAAGATTAAATAATTTTATATCAATTTAAAGAGATATAATAATGGAATTTCTCAAAGTGAAAAAGAATTCTTCAACGACTTCAAGAAATTCCATGAATAGATGTTGTAATGTTATTTGAGCAATAACATTTTTTTAATCGCTATTTTATTACCTGACTCTAACCTGTATATATACATACCGCTGCTTATTTTCGAGGCATTAAAATTAACTTCATGCCAACCTGCAGATATATTTTCAGAAATTAATGTTGCTACTTTTTGCCCTAAAACATTATACACAACAAGTGTTGCAAATCCTGCCTTCTCTAAGCTGAAAGAAATCAATGTTGAAGGATTAAACGGGTTAGGATAATTTTGCTCCAGAGCGAAAATCTTAGGAACATTATTTACATCATTAACTCCCACTGTAGTCTTTCCTTTACCGCTTACGGTAATTGTAGCTGGACTTCCAGCAGCATTGTGTGTCAAGCTTATCGTTCCACTTTGCGAATTAGTATCTGAAGGAGTAAAAGTAATTTTTAAATAAGCACTTCCTGAAGCCGGGATATCCAATGTTGAGGGAGCAAAAGTGAAATTTGCATTATCGGATGCAATTGCTGAAATGCTTAAAGTTACAGCTCCTGAATTCATGATTTGAATGCTATCGGTTTTCGCAGAACCTGTTTCTACAGAACCGAAATCGATAGAAGTAGCCGAAAGTGAGATGCTTGGTAAATTTGATGCTCCGCTAAGCCATTGTGCATGCTTATCAGGGAACCAGTTTAAATCACCTGCCGGATAACCTTTCTGAGCTCCTGTATATGCCTCGGAAGCCATTGAATATGAGGCATTAAGAGTATCAATCCAGAATTTAATAACTCTTCGGTCCATATCATCCTTTGTTCGGTCCCAGCAAGTGCATGGAGTATTTTTGGTTTTATTTCCACCTGCAGGACTTACATACCAGCGCATCAATTTAGTCATCAACATTTGTGTATTTGTTAGCATTGGATCAGCAATTTCAGTAAATGCATTTACAGAATCTGCACCAAGGCGACTGTTAATGTGCCATGAAAGAGGCGAGCCGACTGTAATTGGTTCAGCAGTATGAGCATCGAAGAAAGCTTGCCCGGAATCAGAAACAGCATAGTAATTATTGCTTATAACCCATTGGGTTGAATCGTTTGGAGCAGAAAATATCCACATCATCCTATTATTCCCATTGGGATACTTTTCTCCTGTGTTTGCCCATTCAGCCTGTCTAGTTGCATCCGTAGAATCCTCTCCGGCAGCAAATGCATCTTTGAATAAATTGTTGGTTATTATAATTTTGCTTCCCACATTACCCAAAGAGAGCAAACCATGGAATCCCATCCCATCATACATTGTATTATGATCTATAAGGGCATATCCAATATTTCCAGTACCTGCAAGGGGATTACTGAAATTATAGTGACGAATTACACGATCCTGGTAATTTGTAAATGTGTTATTCTGCACTATTAGGGTATCACAGGAAGAAGCACGTAAATCAATTCCTTTTCCTGCTCCAAAATTCGACGTACTTAATGCTCCTAAGTTTGTAAAAATACAGTTTGTAATTTTAACCGCATGTGCAGAAGCTTCAGTACGCAGAACCTGACCGGCAGTATTTGAAAAGATGCAGCTATCAAGCACTATGCTGGAACCTTCATTGTCAGTTCTAATCATATTACCTTGAACATTATTAAAATTTGAATCTACAGGTTCAAAATAACCAACCAACGCTATATTTCTCATTTCAAGATTCCCCCCCCTTTAGTCTTATAAAATCTCCAGGAGGATTTTGAGGATTAGAACCTGTACCTGTTGGATATAAATAAATAATCGATTTTTCCGAATTAGAAGATACTAGCCTTAATGTATGTGGGTCCACAGCATTAAAAGTTTCTTGACAAATATATAACCCACCGCCATCAAGCTGATAAACTCGATCAGGCAATATTCCATGATTAGCTGCCGTATCTGCTTTAATTTGAGCCATAAGTTCAGTAGCCGGAGTACCATCAAATGGAACAATCCTTAATACACTTTGGCCAAAAGCAAATCCAGATAGAATGAGTGTAATTGTAAAACAAAACAGAATGTAGTGTTTTCGATGCATGTTGCCTCCTTGTTTTATGATATGAACTGTTAATTATGGATTTTTTCCATTATAATTTATTAATGAAGTAATTATAATTTTTATAATGCTTTTTCAAAGATCAACTCTAACTCCAAAATCGGCGGTTATACCATATTGCTGGCTTGTTCTTAAGACTTTATAAAGATCAACTCTATCATATAACAAGTTATCATCTTTAAGATTGGTTAAATTATTTACATCTAATTGCAGAGATATATAATCAGTGATTTTCTGTTTTAACGCCAAATCTATACGATCATAACCTCTAATTACTCTATCACTTCTTCCGCTAGGCGAGAAAGAGGAGAAATATTCGGATTGGTGAAAAAGAGATACTCTTCCTGAAAAACCAGCGATATCATATCCCAAAGATATATTGGCAAAAAATTTGGGCTGATCTTCCAGCTGTTGTTTATATACATATGCATGCTCCTTATAAGATGGGAAAGGAATTCCGCCGATAATTGAAATGCTTGTATCCGTTTTTGAACCCCATAAATATGTCTCAGAACGTATAATTGATGCATTATAGCTTAATACTATATACTTAAGTAAACCGGGGAAATAAGTAAAATTGATTTGATGCTCCAGCTCAAAACCCCAGACTTTGGAAGCATTAGGTGAATTATAAGGAACTGTCAACTGGTATGTCCCGGTATGAAGTGTTCTAGTCTTCAGACCAAGCGCATCAAATAAAGTGTTCCCAGTAGTATTTATTTGATTTAGCATATGATACATATCTGTTATTTCTTTATAAAAAGCCGATATAGTAAATAATCCTATTTTGTTACCATAAAAAGACGTATTTATTTCATAATTCCATGCTTTAGCAGTTTTTAAAACTGGGTTTCCAACTATTAATTGCTTATTACCGCCAACTGCCGCAGGTCGCCATGCAAAGTAAGTATTTAATCTCATATTAAAATCAGGACGAGCTAGCGCCCGGTAAGCGGCAACTCGTATATTCATAAAATCTGTAACTGCTAAATTTAAATTGAAGTTTGGTAATACTTCCGTTTCTGAATATGCCGAAGTTGTATCCCTTATGGGAAGATTAATATAAGGGAATCCGCCTGCTACTTGATTGGAATATCTATTTTTGTAATGGTTGTCTTCTTTTTCAGCTCTGACTCCTGCAATAAATGTAATATCCTGTCCGAATTTAAATGTATTCATTAGATAGCCGGCAGAGACCGCTTCATTAATATCATAATAATATGCACTGAATGTGGGATCAACATTATACTCAACATTTTTACCAGCCTGATCTATTCCATACTTATTAAGGTCGTACCATTGACGTAATTTGTCTACATTAATAAGTGGATCTAGCTCATATTTACCATTAACTATTCTTGATTTCGGAGTAGGATCAAGAAATTCCGAAAAAGAAACAGTATTGTTTAAAGGATTCTGTAAATATCTTTGAAAGAAATCATTAAAATATGTACCGCTTAAATTCTTTGGCTGCATAGTGCCGTCAGGAAGCTTCACATATGGCTCCCAGAAACCAAGATAATAATAAGCATCGCTTTGAGTTTGATTATTTGTCCTGCTTTTCGACTTGTATTTAGCACCGAATTTAAATACTCCGGAAAATAAATCTCCAAATGAATATTCCTTTGAAATATTCAAAAAAGCTGATTTGTCCTTATCTAAATTATCCTGTCCGCTATAATAAGCTCCGGCTAATGTAGCCGCTTTAAAGTTATTATATGCATATGGAATCAGCTGTTCCGGATTGTTTTTAATTTGAGGAGTAGAGCGCATACCTGAAGTTCCAAGATTTGAAGGTTCGCTAAAATCTAATTGATAATCATAAGGATAATTACCAGTTGATTGTGCAAATGATAAACCCCAGTTTACATTAAATCCATTAAGATTATTATTGCCAATTAGAGAACTGTTGGAAGTTTTTATTTCCTGCTCTTGATCCCTGTAACTGTACGTTACGCCACCAAGATATTGTGTGTTGCCCCCTCCGTTTGGATAATCCCTTGAATTGGTAACAAAATTTCTATTAGTAGTATAATAAGCATTATCAAGTTTTATACTGCCGCCGTCAGGAGTATTAAAATCAAGTATCAAACTTACACCGTTTCTTTTTCTGACTTCATCAATAAAATTTAATGTGAATTCATTAATATAATAACTTGTCTGATGCAGTATAGTTTGATCGTACTGGATATTTGATAAATCATTACTTCTAATTTTATTTTCAATATTACCGTTTAACTGAACACCGAGCAGATTGTCAAAAAACCTTTCACCGTATTTTAATGAAAAATTATATTCTTTTGCTGATTTCATTATATCATTATAGCCGCCTAAAAGGACTGCTTTTATTTCTCTATGATCGGGAGCTTTTTTTGTCACCAAATTTACACTACCAGCGATTGCATCGGCATCCTTATCGGATGTAAGTGCTTTATATAGTTCAATTCCGGCAAGAGAGCTTTGTGAAATTGTACTTAAATCAATGCCTCTATCGAGAGCATCAGTAGAAGGGATTCTTACTCCATCTAAAGTTACAGCAGTATATTTGTCACTTAAACCCCGTAAAACTATTTTGGTTGCTTCGCCTCCTGATCTAGTAACAGAAACACCCGGTAATCTGCCTATAGCTTCGGCTGCATTAGCATCCGGTAATTCTTGTATTTTCTCCTCGGAAATAACATTAACAATCGTATTTGATGTTAACTGCTGATTTATTGCTTTTGCCTGCCCTAATGCTTGTCCTTTTACTATTATTTCCTCCCCTTGAAGAACAACGGGTGAAATATCTATATTTAGTAGCAATGTCTTATTATCTTGAATTTTAATTTTAATAATTTTGCTCTGATATCCGATATATGAGACTTTTAATTCATAGTTACCCGCAGGAATACTATTAATCCTGTAGTTCCCTTCAATATCAGATGCACTGCCCAAAGAAGTGCCTACTAAATATACATTCGCACCAATCAATGAAGAATTTGTTAGGGAATCGGTTATCGTCCCCTGCAAATTTCCGCTGCAAAAAACACTAATTGTGAGAAAAGGGAATAAAAGAAATGCTCTAACAAAGTATAAGTATTTCATTAACGACCCCGACTTAAAATTATGAAATTTTTTGAGTCTTTATATCAAAAATGGAGAAAAAAACATATTTACTTAAACGATAACTTTATCGTTTAAAATATTGCAAAAAAAAATTATTTTGTCAATAGTAAATCATAAATAGTCTAAGATTCATTTATTCAGTTTAAATTAGACAAGGGCTTTATTTAATTTAATTTTGGCCGTTTCTCTAATAATTATTTCGGTTGGTATTTCAATATGCTTAGGAATAAAGTCTAACGGGCTCCTAATATTCTCTAATATTAGCTGTACTGATTTTATACCTAATTCATCTGTTGGCTGGTTTACACAACTAAGAGGCGGAGAAAGAAATCTGTTTACGTCGCTATTTCCGAAGCACATAATGTCTACATCATCCGGTATCTTTAAACCCATTTCTGCAACAGCAGCATAAACCCCCAATGCAACAGGATAGGTAACTGCAAAAATAAATTCGGGCAGGTTCTTTGAATTATATAACTTCATAAATCCGTTATACCCGTCTTCTTCTCCAAATCCTCCATAAACAACCAAATCGGGATTTATTGAGATGTCGTATTTTTTCATTGCTTCTTCAAAGCCAAGATATCGACTTTTACCAATATTTATTTCCTGGTATCCTGCAATATGCGCAATTTTTCTATAGCCGAGTTTAATTGCATGTTCAATGGCATTAAATGAACCGCCTTTATCATCAACTGTTACGCTGCTAACTCCTGGTAAATCTACAATTCTATCCATAAAAACCAACGGCACATTGTAGTTTTTAATGGTATTAAAAATTTCATAATTTTTAGTTTGCTGAGAAATTGAAATTATTAAACCATCTACCCGCATTGAAAGTAATGAGCGGATATGCTTTTCTTCACGTTCTGCATTTTCCTGCGAAACAGTTAGAATAATTTCATAATTGTTTTCTAATGCAGCTTCATATATAGATTCTATAACAGAACCAAAAAAATAATGGGCAATTTTAGGAACAACAAGTCCAATGGTGTGCGAACTTTTTGATGATAAATTTCTAGCCATAAAATTGGGTGTATACCCTAATTCCTTTGCTACTTTTTTTACTTTTTGGGCTGTCTCAAAGGATATATCCGGATGTCCCCTCAACGCTTTTGAAACCGTGACCTTGGAAACATCTAATTTTTTTGCAATGTCATCCAGAGTAATTTGAAATCTTTTATGCATATAAGTAATTTACTTTACCGATAACTTTATTGATAAATCTAATCATTTTTTATTAATTAAAAAAATGGTTTGCTTACTATAGAGGATTTTATCTTATTTTTTTGTTCAATTGAAGAAAGGATAATATGCAATTTAGCACCCGCTATTTTCATAAATTATAATTCGATTGTGAAATCTATCTCTGTCTCTTATTTGATCAAAATTCATTTTCCGCGGCTGAAGCCGCAATTGTTTTCTTAATGTGTCTGCTGCCGTTTTATATTTCTCTTTACCTGTCGCTTTATAAAGATCAAGAACGGCTCTTCCCGTGGCAATATCATCAAGCCTGAATTTAGAAAAAACATATGTTTTGATAGTTCCTTTCGTCAGTTATATAATAATCCAGATTCTCTAATGATATAATTATAATACTTATCATTTTTGGTATTTAGATATAATTCATATAAGGATTGAAGCATTAAACCTTGTTCATAGTCCCACTCCTTTCTTTTCACCATAATTAAATATAATAATCAGGATGCCGGTAAATAAATGAATCTAGCCATTCTAACAGACCATGGAGTTTTTTCAGAGATTACGAGACTATCTGCTTTCCCATATTCTAGAATCAATTATTGTCTGAATTCATTCTTTGTGAAAAAAATAATTGAACGGCCGAAAATAATGGAATAATGAATAATAGGATAAATTTCATAGATTTTTCTTTAATAGCACATTCTTTAATCATCAATTTATATAAAAAATTGATAATAATATTTTAATCCCATTTCTGTAAGTCTTCATAAAATTATAGAATCCCTGATGCTAATTTATCCGCATTAAAAGTTATAGAATATTTACCTGCGGGTTTTCCTTCATTAACCAGCTCTTTTACTTTTTGCCCTGTAAGATTATATACTGTAAGCATTATTCTTGATTGAACCGGGACAGTATATTCTATTCTTGTTGAAGGATTAAATGGATTAGGATAATTTTGCTTTAAGCTGAAATTCAATAGATGCTGATTTTCAGAAGAGTTTACATCTGTTGGATAATCAGATTCAAAAGCACCGATATCTGAAGCAGCTCCATTATAAGGTAATCCTACATTAGTGCCTGCATCTATTAATGAGCTCCCTTTCGTGCCAGTCTAAATAGATCTGTCTGAACAATACTGCTGTCGGCAGCTCTTGGAGCTTTTGCACAGTGAAGTATCCAGACTAAGGAAATCGACATTTGAAACAGTAAATCCATTCCAGCTGTTAGTAAGCTGAACAGCGGAAGATTCAATGCTGTTGTTTCCGTTAAAAGATAAATTGTTCACTAAACTATCAACACCAGTTTTAGGAACTTCAGGAAAAGAAAAATTTTTATTCTGGTTACCGATTCCTGTACAATTCAGAACCGTTACTCCCGCAGTATTATGGTTTTGATCAAATCCTTTCCCTCTATTATCGAATGCAACACAATTCATAAGGAGATGATGAGTCGGAATATAGTTGCCGCCTACCTTAAATCCGTTGCCGTCGCCCTGGTAACTTGAGTCGTCCCAAATATTATATCCGTTGTCAAAAGACCAGCAGCTGTCAAGAATCACCTCGTTTTGCGCTTCATAAAAATCCCAACCGTCATCCGAATTGCTCCAGGCTCGGCAGCCTCTGAATATATTTCCTGGACCTATATCAAGCTTGGGAGCAAAACCATCTGCATTCTCACCATGCGTACCGGAATCATAATTTTCGAAAGAATCACAATTGTGAATATAATTGTGTCCGCCTCCGCCTGAAATCTGTAATCCTGTATCCTTGTTATAATAGAGTGTACAGTTTTCAATAATATTATAATTGCCGCTTATATTTATTCCGTTATCACCGGCATTTCTGATCACTAATCCTTTAAAGTACAAGTAATCTCTTGATAAATTAAAGCCGCGGCTTGATGAGCTGTAGCTTTGCCCCGAAAAATCAAGTATAGGAATTTCTCCAGGATATGCCCATAGTTTTATATATTTACCGGCGGAACCGCTTCTCGGTGGTTTGAGAGTTGAGGAAAGTTCATATATACCTCCTCTGAGATAAATAGTTGTATCCCCATAAGCCTGACCTAAAGCATATGATATTGTTTTATATGGTTTATCTATACTTCCCGGATTTGAATCATCCCCGTCAGGAGAGACATAAATCTGCGCATTAATTAATATAGATGAGAATATTAAAATGAAAACGGTAGATAAAAATTTCGACAGCATAAGTTCCTTTTTAGAAATATTCGATTTCATTATAAAATATATTGGTGGGAGCTTCCTATTTTCCTTCCTTTACAAGCTGACCATTTATATATACATCAATTAACTTTAGTTCATTCACATATTTTATATAATTTCCGTGATCAACCCCATTAAACTTGCAGTTTTCAAGAGTTATATTTCTTATTTGTGAATCTTCAAGTCCGTCAAGGAATAAACCATACCTGCTTTTCTGACTGGTAACATTCTCTACAAATATGTTTTCAAAAATAGGATTATAATGATAGCCAACTGCTTCCGGGGGATCATAGTGCATATTAAGCTTAACAATTGCTTCTTTTACTTCACCAATTTTAACATTTCTCATGTAAATATTTTTTACTACCCCGCCTCTTTTTGTATTTGATTTGATTCTGAGAGCCCTTTCTAAATTCGGGCTGTCCATTTCGCAATCTTCTGCATACACATTCCAGCATCCGCCTGTAATTTCACTCCCGATTACAACCCCTCCATGCCCGTCTTTCATTTTACAATTTTGAATAACAAAATTTGTACTTGGGACATTAACTCTTCGTCCATCATTATTTCTTCCTGATTTGATGGCAATACAATCGTCACCATCATTGAAAGTGCAATTTTTTATCCACACATCTGTACATGATTCTGGATCACAGCCGTCAGTATTCGGTCCGATACTGTTAGTTGTGATTCCATCAACTGTAATATTTTTGCTTAATACAGGATGGAGGAACCAAAAAGGAGAATCTTTTAAATGAACTCCCTGAATTAAAATATTTTTACACTTATAAAATTCAATAAAAGTCGGTCTTAAATAATGGCCTTCACCAAAAATTCTATCCTTGACCGGGACATTATCGTCTCCCATTTTCATTAAGCTTGGTCTATTTGTGCTGTCACGCTGACTCGGCATCCCTTCATTCCATCCGAATTTTTTATTACCGGTCCAATTCCACCAATTGTCGTTACCGGCCTGGCCGTCAAGTATTCCATTTCCTGTAACGGCAATATTTTCTTTTCCATATGCATATATAAGGGGCGAATAATTCATCAGCTCAACACCTTCCCATCTGGCATAAACAACAGGCAGGTAATCTTTTGGGTTAGTAGTGAATTTTACCACAGCATCATCGGCGAGATGTAAATTAACATTATTTTGTAAATGTATGGCGCCTGTTAAATATTCGCCTTTAGGAACTTCCACAATCCCTCCGCCTTTTTTACTGCATGCATTAATTGCTTTCTCAAATGCTTTTGTAGAAAGAGTTTTTCCATCTGCAACTGCACCGTATTGTGTTATATCAAACTTTTTATCGGGAAATTCAGGAGCAACAATTTTTTTCAGGATTTCAGGAACCTTTTCCCACCCTTGTTTGTCCGATTTATTTAATCCGGAAATCTTCTCTTTACCGGTAACAGAGCCGGGATCAATTGCAAAGAAAGAAAGTAAAAAAATAGTTAGGAAGAGATAATATAACTTTGTCCTTCTTGTTTTGTTATTTTTTTTACGAAGCATTTATAACCTCAAATGAATTGTTAAATTCTCTTGTTTCTATCACAAGAATATTTATTATTAGTTTTCAATTAAATAAATATTTCTAAGCGCAATTGCACTCCCTTCAAGCTGCCACCCAACCGATCCATTATGATTAATGATCCCGGCTGCTTTATTCTGTAAAACATCATTAATATACGCTGATAATGAATCACCTTTGCAGATAATATCACAGGCATTCCATTCTCCCTCATGATTTTCACTAGATTCTTTGAGCATAAGAGCAGTAGTTTTAAGTTTTCCTTCCTCCCCCTTAAATTCTGCACCGCTCATCGCAATTAAATCACCGGCGTGTTGTTCCTTAAAGTTTACCTGTATACAATTCGGCCAAATTGTGTCAGGCTTCTGAATGAAAAGTAAAATACCGCTATTACCTTTTTCATCTTTTTCTGGCCACTTCCATTCTGCATGAAAATGAAAATCCGAATAATCTTCTTTTGTTCTTATAAATCCTTTATATTCTTTTTTAAAATAGACAGCGTTGTCTTTAATCGTATAAATATCATTAATATTTATATCCGCATTTCGCAATATTACTTTTAAATTTGAAAGATCATTCCCGTTAAATATCCTGATAGTATCTTCAGAATCAATCAAATTATTTTCAGAGATATTAGTTATTCCTAAAGGAGTAAATGCTTCAACGGTGAAAAACATCAGAAAAAATACTATAACGAAATATAGATTTTTATTTAATTTCATATTTTTATCTCTCCTGAATCAGACAAAAACCCCGCGGTACTAAAACTTTCGTTCCGCCGGCTTCAAACATGCATTAATTGCTTTTTAAAAAGCATCGGCATTCATTCCATATCCGTCACCGACAGCGCCGAAAACCTTTAATATAAAAAGTTTTCTCCTTGAATGCCGGAAGCTGAATATTTAAAAGCTTTTAAAAGGTAAATTTTTAAAATGGCTGTTAACTTCATCCCTTTATATTTTCCTGCGCAGCAATTTTATTATTTTTCAAAAAAAGACAGGCTGATAATCGAAAAAAGCATTTTCAATAATCCTACTTATTTTTCTCATAAGTTTTTTCCTGAGACCTATTTTGAAATTCTTTTTGACTTTTGACTTTTGACTTTTGAACTTGAAAAGTTTTTCTCATGAACTGAAGTGTATAATTAAACGTTTTATCGAACCACGGATTAAATAGCCAGAAAGTATGAATTGTCCCTTCTAAAGTATGCACCTCAGAATAAATGTTATAAGAATTCAGCTTCGCAATCATTTCATCGCGGCCGGCATGAAAACGCGGCTGCCCGCTATTAATAAACAGAATCGGAGGGGTGCTTTTACTTATATGATTTATTGGACCGGCTTCTTCCCACACTCCCGGATTTTCTTTGGCAGAAGCACCAAACCATAAATGTGCCGCGCTTGGTTTTCCTGATTTCTTATATACTTCTTCCGATCCCTTTCCAAAAAAATCCAAAACGCCGTCAACGTCAATTATTGCTTCAACATCACTGGAAAAATTTTTATTTCCTTCATCACCTTCAAACTTTTTATCGCCGTTTGTTGTGCCGATCAAAGCTGCAAGATGACCGCCGGCAGAACAGCCGTAAATCGCAATCTCTTTACTATTAATTCTATATTTGGAAGCATTGGCGCGCATCCATCTTATTGAAGCTTTTATATCGTGAACTGCAGCCGGATAAGGTGCTTCCGTGGATAGTCTGTATTCAACGGCGATCGTAACGTATCCGTTAGCCGCCAGCTTTTGCGCCATTGGGATCACTAATTCCATAGTCCCTGAGCGCCAGCCGCCGCCGTGTATAAGGACAATTCCCGGAAGATATTTTTTACCAATATTCGAAGGGTAAAATAGATCCAGATGTAATTTTCTTTTCCCGGCTTCAGCGTAGACAATATTCTTTTCCTCTTTTACATTTTTAGGAAGATGAGGTAATATAAGCTCTGCATCAGGAAATTTTTTATGCATCTTTGCTGATGCAGTATAAAAATTATATGAGGTATCTCTATTAGAGCTTAATGAGCTGTCACTTTGAGCTGATATGAAATTGCTAAATAATAATAAAAGAAATATTATTTTTATCATATATAAACTAATTCTTTTGTCACCAGATACAATTAAATGACTTTTGGATATTTCAAGGTATAAGCTTTTTTTCAAATAATTTCTGAGAATAATCCCGAGAATAAAAATAAGAAGATGACTAATGATCCAGTTATTTTATTCATTTTGCTGTTAGGCGTGAGTAAAAAATTTAATTGATATTAAAAATAATTGAAGTTATTAATTAAAATCGGCATCACGTTCATTAACGGATGCCGTATTTCCAAAAATTTTCGATTTATTTATTATTGTTAAAACTGCTAAATCCGAATCGGAACATTTCCCTTTATAATTAAAACGTATTGTATCCGAACCGGCACCGGAATCATAAGTGAATTCCAGGCCTGATTTTGATTTTAATATAGGCTTTCCAATAACTGTCAGGTGTTCATTAAAAAATAAAAGTATATAACCGGATTGAATCTCATGCTTTACTACTTTGGGACTTTCCTTTGATTCGGGGTCCCATTTATTATCAAATGTCCAGGCAGGAGTAATATCAGAAGGAACCGGGGAATTTTTTGCAGCTTCTAAATTATTCTTGAACCAGTTGTAATCCCCGCTGTCACGATGACAATTATAAAAATAATATCTTTTCCCCCAGTTGAAAGGACGATCTTTTTCAGGATGATCAGGGTAGCTTACTCTATAGATCGGAGTGTCTGCCATATTTTTTGAGAATTCACAATTTAAAAGATAAAATTGAGCTTCATAATGATGCCTTCCAAGCTGAAATCCTTTCACACCGTCGAAAGAACAATTTTCCAATACAAACTTCTGACTGATATCATAACCTCCGGCATGCCAGATAGAAGCTGTCTTTAGATGTTCAAAAAATTTAGAATTCTTTATAAAGCACCATCCGCGCGGACAAACATAATCCACAGAACCCTCAAAAGTACAATCAGCGTGATAATACATCCCGGTTTTATAATCCCACAAAGAAACAGTATCTCCGCCTTTACTTAAAACATTGCAATTAACAATTATTGTCCGGGTACCATCTCCATATATAGCAAAAGCATGCGGTCCAACCTTCGGCTGTGTATTCTCAATAGTAAGGTTTTCAAGAATAATATCATCTGCATGAATATTTATTACTGCCGGCCCGGCTTTATCTTCATTTTCAATCCAATCTGTTCTAAGCTGGCTGAATTCTATGATTGTACTATCCCTGCTTTCTCCTTTTAATGTCAGATAATCCTGAGTTATTCTGAATTTTTCATTGTAAGTACCCTTCTTTATATAAATAATCACGCGTTCGTAATTAAACATCGGGAGAGATTCAACTGCAGAGGAGATGGTTTTGTAATCTCCGCTTCCATCTTTTGCAACAATAATGAGGTGTTTGTACTGTGAATAACAAACTGATGTAAATAAAAATATTATTATAAAAAAAGGATTTATTATTTTTTTCATAATATGTTAAAAAATATAGTTATGGATTCTTAATCCTAATCTTACTCTGAATCATTTCAAAAAGTTAGAATACGAATTATTAAACACAAGTTAGATTTTTAATTATCTGAAATCTCTAGTTCTCTGAGGCACTTTGTGAACTCTGTGTAACTTTTATAAGGGGAAGTAACACAGAGATTGCAGAGAAGTCACAGAGGACCTCAGAGAAAAGTCTTTTTATTAATATAACCTATTCAATCCTTTCCATACTGCGGCTGCGATTTGCTTCTGCCCGTTTATATCGGGATGAACTCTTATAATGCTTTTCTCCAATAAAAATTTCTTGCACTTACTTGAACTTGAACTAAGAGCCTGTGAACCCGCAGACATCATTCCTTCAATCCTTTAATTCTTTCATTCCAAGCCTGATACTCATCCAGAACCTTTTGCGGTTCATAGGTGTACCATGTATACCCATCTCGCCTTTCCCTCCCAATTTGAGAAAGTGAATCTACAGGTACGCTATTGCGATCTGTAAAAAATGGTTTGTTTCCTATAAGTGAATAGAATCGGGCCCAAATAGGTGGAGCGGTAGGATCTCTTAATACTATTTTATCCGTAACAGAAGTCCTGTATTTAAAAACAATTTTGGGTGCTTTTACCCTTTCCACTTTAATACCGTGGATTTCCGAATTTTTGAACCAATTAACAGCACTCTTTATGGAATTAATAATATCTTTATTTGGATGCTCAATACTCATGAGAAGTAAAGTTATCCCCGTACTTTCTTCCCCGCATTTGGATGGAAGTTCAAATGCTCTCGCATGCTGCGGATGAAAATCAATATTATCATGCTGCTGGCACCACACTGTTAATTTTCCATCATCTTTAATTTGGCATTTTAAAATACAATCAATCCCATCATTAAAAGCCTCAATTACCTTTTCGCGTTTTTCCTTATCAACAAAAGAATAATATGGCTTATTCTGAATAATATGATGCAGTAGATTCATAATTCCAACCATAGCGTCATCATTAAATGTTATATATTTCCTGTATCCGCTTGTATCCGGGTAAAACTGCGGCCAGCCGCCGTTTGAATACTGTGCTTTTAGAATGAAGTCAATTCCTTTCAAACAAGCCTGCTTATATTTTTCATCTTTAAGTAAATCAAATGCTTTGGCTAAATATTCTATTTGTGAATAGGTTGCACCATTATCAAAAGATGTATGTAGAGAATCTTTACCTTCTTTGAGAATTGCTTTTTGCTTGTTTGTTAAAATGGCAAGCATATCATAATTCTTGGGCCAGCCGCCGTTCTTCTGCTGGTATAATAGAATATTATCAGCAATTTCTTTTACTTGTGCCGGTTTATAGTCCTTCTGACCCGGTACAGCAAGAAATGCCTGCCCGTTATCGGTAATATCTCTCCAGTGGTGTGCACTATCGAAAAATCCCGATACATCAATAATATTGCTCTCTTTTATATTATCCTGGGAATAGGAAACCGCTTGAAGGATAATAAAAATAAAAAAGAAATTAAATATTTTTAATTTATGTAGCCCGGGTAATTGCATATTATTATACCGATTATTTTTTGAGACAATTATAACTTATTCATGCACCTTCGAAAGGGTAGAAATAGTTTTACAAATACTCATTTAAGAATCAGCATTTTCCTTGTTATTCTGAAATCACCGTGTTAGGATATGAATCAGGGATCCGGTTTGCAGTACAATCATCCTCTATGGAAATTCCAATTATTTGCAACCCCGGGGTTAGGACTTTTTGCAAAAATTTTGGTAATTGTAATCAACGCCTCGATATTAGTAAGAATAGTTCCTATACCTTGAGTATGCACTATGGTATTATAGCCCGTATAGATAAACACCTTATCATGCAGGAATCATTTTATAATTTGTAAGCTTTCTTAACAAGATCATATGCAAGAGATCTCCCCATAGATTTTGCTTCATCCATAGTAATTATGTGCCTGGTAACTAAACCGGCTAAAAAGTTTGAGTCCATTCTCCTTGACACATCATGCCTTGCAGGAATTGATAAGAATGCACGAGTATCATCATTAAAACCGGCTGTATTATAAATACCGGCAGTTTCAGTTACATTTTGCCTGAACTTTATCATACCTTCAATACTATCATGGAACCACCATGGGGGACCCAGTCTTAAGGCGGGATAAAGACCAGCCAGCGGGGCAAGCTCTCTTGAATAAGTAGATTCATCAAGTGTGAAAATAATTATTGTTAGATCAGGATGGTTGCCGTAAGTATTTAGCAACTCGTATAAATTTTTTGTATACTCGGTCTGCAGTGGAATATCGGCACCTTTGTCGAGCCCGAATCTTTTATAGATTATTTTATTATGATTTCTCATTGCACCGGGATGTATTTGCATTACTAATCCGTCTTCCGTGCTCATCCTTGCCATTTCCATCAGCATATTTGCACCAAACAGGTTTGCATCATTTTCAGAAGCTTTGCCTTTAAGTGCTTTTTGAAAGATTTCATTCGCTTTTTTATCGGAAAGTTTGTGAGTATACGGACTAGTAATTCCCTGATCTGTTGAAACTGCTCCTAATGACTTGAAATATTCCCGGCGGTTTTCTAAAGCTTTAATGAAATTTTTATAATTTTTAACATCAATTCCAGACGCTTTACTTAATTCCTTAATTTCTTTCTTCCAATTCTTTGATCTTATATTTACCACCGCATCCGGTCTGAAGCAAGGTATAACTTTTCCTTTCAAACCCGCTTTCTTAATTTTTTTATGATATTCCAGGGAGTCTGATGCGCCATCCGTTGTATTTAAGACTTCTATATTGAATTTTTCAAATAAATTTCTCGGCAAAAATTCTTTGGTGCTTAATTTTTCAAGTATATCATCATATATTTTCATTGCATTTTTAGAATTCAGCTTTTCTTCAACACCAAATACTTCAGCCAATTCATGCATCATCCATACCCCTGTAGGGGCACCGTTAAAGAGATAAAAATTATCTGCAAAAATCTGCCATATTTTTCTATGATCTTTTTCTACTTCAGTTCCATCAACAGTTGGAATTCCAAGTGATTCTAAAGATATTCCTTGAGAATAGAGCATTCTGAAAATATAATGATCGGGAATAATGAGTAATTCCGTTGGATCAGGGAAAGGTTCATTATCAGCCAGTAATTTCGGCTCAACATGGCCATGCGGGCTGATAATCGGCAGATCTTTTATATTTGAATAAAGCTGATAGGCAATATTCCTTACTGTTTCATTCGGATCAAAGAAACGGAATTTATTAAGCAGGTTGTTTTCCATAATTATTAATGCCTTATTTTTATATTTTCAATTATTTCCGCCAAAGATGGATCAGCTTTCGGCTGAAAGCTTCTAAATTGATTTATTAAATTATTAATATTTTTCCATTGTTTTGTTGCTTTAAACCTTACAAGAATCTTATGTGTTACTTTAAAAATCCTCAGGTTGCTTCCTGGAAATTCAACATCTTTTAAGTGACTTTCTAGATTTATTATTTCACAGATTTAGCCTTGCCTAAAAGCCATTTAAATAAGTTTTCTGCGGCTTTATAATTTTCAAATCCAGCTGGAAGCTTATTATTATCAATATATTCATTATAAACCCATGGATCTCCAACCGCAAAGACAAAACCTTTACCAAATTTTGATGATGCCATAATAACATAGCCGCTATCACTTAGAACTGCTTCGGCAGGTTTTTTAATACTTAATGTGCTTATTTCTTTTAAATATATTTTCTTAACATTTTTGAATATCGGCTGATCAGGGAAATTGTCAAACTTGCCCATATCAAATTTATTATCTATAACTCTGTTCCTGCTTACTTCATTAAAATGAATTCCAAAATTTGCTGCAAGATTATTTAAATGTTCAAATTCAGCATTACCCTTGTCATTTCCGAACAATACAAGAACGCCCCCTCCTTTTACCCAATTTACTATTGCCTTAATTGAGCTGCTGTCGATATAATTTGGATTTGGATTTTCTTGTTTAGTATCCGGATCTACTATAATATAAATACTTAATTTACTCAGACTCCGCTCTGTTGGTGCATCAGTTAATTCCTCTAAGCCGGCATCAAGATGAGTAATGATGCCGCCCAATTTTGAGTAACCGGAATTTTCTTCATCTTCCCAGATGTAATGGTACCTGATCTTTTTACCGGTTTTATCTTCTTTCCATTCATTGTTAAAATAATAATCCAATCCAACAATTTTATTTTTTCCGGCGAATGATATTGATTTATCATTTTTAATATATTTCGATAGGGGAAGATTTAATTCCTTTATTCCCTCAATTACAAGCTTAGCTATTTCTATTGCCCCATTCTGCTGAAAGTGAGTATTGTCTTTTTTACCTTCGGGAAAATTTTTATATTCTCCTTGCGGAATCCATAAGAATATATTTTTAGTTCCTTCCGGACCCAGCTTGTTAAACAACTTTTCACTTCTTTTTTCTAAATCGATCAGAGAGACATTTTGTTCTTTTGCAATTTCTCTCACAACCCCGGGATATTCTCCATGTGTATTCACCAGTTTATTATCTTTATCAAATTTTCTTCTTGCGACCGGAGTTATTAAAATGGGAATTGCCCCTTTTTCCTTTGAATCATTTATAAACTTTAAAAGATTTGATTTATACGCCGTATGTGGTTCAGTATACCTAGTTGAGTCATTTTTCTTTTCATCATTATGACCGAATTGGATAAAGACATAATCACCCGGCTGTAATTTATCATAGACCGTTTTCCATCTTCCTTCATCAATAAAACTTTTTGTGCTTCGGCCGTTCTTTGCATAATTCTCTACCTGTACCTGATCACTGAAAAATATCGGGAACATTTGCCCCCACCCTCTTTCCGGATTATCGGAAAGAGGTTTATCAGCCATTGTTGAATCACCAATGAGGAATATTTTAATTTTACCTTGCTGGTAAAAATTTAATAATAATGTAACGGCTGTAAGAATTAGAAGAATGTTTAAACTATTTTTTATTTTTTTCAATTTGAACACCAATTATTAAATACTATTTAAGCTTCTGACAAATTTATAAAAACTTTTTTATAAGATAATAATCTTACAATGAAATTATTTTTTGATTTTTTAGCTTTTCATTTTGCAGCTCATTTTGTTTCTTTGACATCATTACTGATTTACCGTATACCTCGTCTCTTTACCTGCCATTGCCATTAAAGCCTTAATTCAATATTATGAATTTATCGGAAGCTTTGGGGTCTCTACTGTTTAAGATTTTTCAATTTCAGGTTTTTGATAAATATTTGCAGGCTCACCAAAACCATTACCGGTATGATTGATTCCGATAACCGGTCTTTTCCCGTAATCAGGATCAGGGCAGTAAATATAAAATTCATTTTTATGATATCGGATTGCCGGGGCCCATACACCATTATCATGCTGGGGCTTAGAGAAATGCACATAGGGAGGCTGCCTGAGAAGCACGTGCCCGATAATTGTCCAGTTCACCAGATCTCTAGAATGAAGAATCGGTAAACCGGGAACAGCATCGAAGCTGGAAGAAACCAAATAAAAATCGTCCCCTTTTCTGCAGACATCAGGGTCAGAATAATCTGCAAATATTTGCGGGTTTTTATATTGGTCATTTCCTAAATCCGGAACCCAGACCATGGAAATGTTATTCTTGCCGCCTGATTGTTTACCTTTAATTTTATTTTGTCCAATTAAATTTGCATAATAAAATAGGGTAAATATCAGGACAGAAGAAACAATAAATTGAAATACGAAAAGAACTTTTACGTTTCTTTCTCTTAAATCCATTTTGTTACATTATAGTAAAAATTAATTCCCGATAAAATATTCCTATTAAAATTTTTCTTTGTTTTAAATTATTAACTGCAGTTAAAAAAAATTATTGCTTTGGAAATGATTTCTTGTAAAGAAATTTGAATTGGGTAAAAATCAAAACTTGATTTTCATCGTAAATTGGTATCCACTACGCTGTCACTTTGGAACGAAAATTTTCAAGGTTTAGTGATGTTTAAATACTGCTTCGCCCTTTAAGTCACACAAAACGATGAGAATAAGTTAGCGGTAACTTAATCGATAACTTTATCTCTTACAATTTTATAATATTTTTTTGAAATGTCAATATGCATTAATAAATATTTTCTACTCACGCGCTATTTTGTTACACTAACTTTAGTGTTGAGAAATATAATATTTTGCAAAGATTTCTCAGTCGCCGCAATGAGAACAAATTGTGCTTCTTCAGAATGACGTTTCTGTTGACTATTAATTTGAATAATAAATATTTCATAAATCGGATTTCAGCCTGTAATGCCAGGTCCCAAATCCTTTCTGGATTACTATCTTATTGTTATGCAATAAGTTAATCATTTCAGCACCGGCAAGTAGAACAGGTCCATATCCGTGAGACGCTTTAGCTGAAGCCGGTCTATGATAGTAGTAGACTATGTCGTCTGCGAAAGTCGTTCCCCAGCAAGTCCCTTCAACTTCACCTTCCTTCGTTACCCTTGAAGTCAAAGCATTCCACCCCGCCTGGGCTACTGAACCGAAAGTATAATCGACCCATCCTTTATTTATTGAATGAGCAATACTATACACGAACAAAGCAGTTGCAGAAGTTTCTAAATAACTATCTGTCCTATCAAGTAGGTTATGCCATAATCCATCTCCGCCTTGATATTCTGCCAGCCCTTGAACATGAGTACGAAGTATTTTCAAGATATCATCCCTGCCGTGGTAATTTTCAGGAAGAACATCCAGCAGTTCATTGATTGCTGTTATTACCCATCCGTTTGCCCTTGCCCAGTAAATATTCGGATCGTATTCATTATGAAGATTTACTCCATGATCATAGAGCCTTTTATCCCATCTAAAAAGATATTTTGAGATTTGTATTATCTGCTTAACAGCATCATCATAATATTTTGTATTTCCGGTTAAGCTTCCCATTTGAGCCAGAAACGGAACAGACATATAAGCATCGTCCGCCCAGACAGAGCGTTTCTGCGGCCTGTTCCTTGCCAATGTACCGTCGGAAAGCCGGAACTGCTTATTCGAGATATAATCTGCAATATGATCAATTATCGGACGGAGTCTTTCATCCTTTGTTATTTTATAAATTTTTATTAATGCTGCCCCCATCGATCCGCAATCATCCAGTGAGTTAGTATGAAGAAGAGGAGCATATCTATTGTTTTGTTTACCAAATGCTGAATCAATTTTCCGGAAATACGGGAGATTATCCAGGTAGAAATCAATATTTTTAAAATCATATTCTTCATATTTTTTATCACCTGTTGCTTCCGTTGCTTTTATCATTCCGCTGTATGTTACACCCATTGTATATGCCCATAATGAGAGCACATCATTATTTTCACCTGTAGCGATATCGGCATTTTTATTTAATTTTGAAAAATTGGTTATTTCTTTACCTGTTTCTTTATCAATAACTTTATATTCAGTATTCTTATTGAAATATGATAAAACCCTTTCAAGAATTATCTTAATGCTGTCTGCATTTGGAAGCTTGTATGGCAAGCTGTATACACCCTCACCTTGAATAGTTTTATTTCCAGCCGTAATTTCCTTTGATTTCCCAGTCCCATCTTTTTCATTACAATTAAAGATGATAAAAGTTGAAAGAATAATTACAAAAATGAGATTTTTTTTTGCTGGCATATTGCACCCCGGTTTATTCTTCTTATAATTAAGTTTTTGATTTCCTTAAATAGAATTCTTAATTTTTATTTTAATCTTAATTTAATCTTTATCTCCCCGAATATATTTTTCTTTACAGCATAATCATCATAAGAATAGTATTGTACGGTCAGCGTTTTCTCCAATTAACATTATACAATTTTAAAAGCCGGAAGAATTAATTTTCTTTACAAATACCATCCTTTATAAAAATAGTATTAATTCCGATCTCATGCATTATAAAAAAAATAATTTAATAGCTATTAATTATTTCCATTAAACCGGGATGCAGTGCCCTGTTAGAAGCCAAAATCCTTTTTGCAAAAATATCAATCTCTTTGCCGTTAAAATCAGTAACAATACCGCCTGCTTCTTCTACAATTAAAATCCCGGCACAAATATCCCAGGGATGCAGAAACAGTTCCCAAAACCCATCAAAAACTCCTCTTGCTACATAACATAAATCTATTGCTGCCGAACCTAACCTCCTGATTGCCCTTGCTTTTCTGGTAAGTGCCGAAAATTTCTCTAAAGCATTTTCCGGGTTTTCCGAAATGTTGTACGGGAAACCTGTGACTAAAACACTATGATTAATTTTATCATTCAAGCTGACTTTTATTCTTTCAGAATTTGCGTAAGCCCCATTCCCCTCTTCCGCAAAATAAACAACATCCTGCATAACATCATAAACTACTCCCATTATGGTTTTACCTTCTTTTTGCAGTCCGATTGAAACAGAAAATATTGGAAGCCCGTGAGCAAAATTTGTAGTCCCGTCCAAAGGATCAATTACCCACAAATATTCCGAGCCGGCTTTCTTTTCCCCGCTCTCTTCTGCAAGTATATTATGTGCTGGGTATTTCTTTTTTACGAAATCTATAATATGCTTTTCAGATGCCTTATCTATTTCCGTAACTAAATTTGTTTCATTAGACTTATATTCGATTTTAAACTTTTTTCCGAAACCGTCTCTTACAATTTCACCCGCTTCTTTGGAAATGTTAATTAAATCCTGAATCATAAAGCTCCAAAATATTTTTTTATTAAAATTAAAGATAATAAAAAAATATTCTATGATTCCATTGCTCTTTTAAAATGCTTGTGATGCCTGGATTGAGTAAGCTGAAATGAACTTGAGAATTGGAAGTTGAATAATTAAAATTAATATTCAATAATCAATGGGCAATTTTCAATTCTCATTTACTGCTCGTCTGCAAAGTCTAGTCTAAAAATTATGGAACTTTGGAACATCGCCATCTGCTGCTCCACATTCCATCATTGCACTTCCCTACCTTTCTTCCTTCCTTGAAAGCCGGAATGAATTTTGGTATATTTAACAAATTTATTGGAGAAACAATTGAACGAATTAACAGATACTGAACATAAAAAAGATAAGGAAAGCTCTATTGTTGAAAGCATGCCGGAGGTGCTTCCAATTTTGCCTTTAAGAGACATTGTAATTTTTCCGTATATGATTTTCCCTGTCTTGGTCGGCAGAGAACAATCAATAAAAGCTGCTAATTATGCTTTAGATAATACAAGATATATATTTCTTGCTGCACAAAAAAAATCAAATATCGAAGACCCGAAAAAAGAGGACATTTTTCTTGATGGAACAATAGCTAAAATTGTTCAAATCCTGAAACTGCCGAACGGCTTAATGAAGATTTTAGTCGATGGTTTACTGCAGGGAAAAATTGTAGAGTTTACAAATGAAACTGATTTTTTTGAAGGTAAGATAGAAATTGTACTGCCGAAACTCGAAACCGATCATGAAATGAATGCACTGGTTCGTCAAATGTCCCAGTTGTTCAAAGATTATGTTAAAATCAGCCGCAATATTCCGAATGAAGCCTTGACAGCTTTTGAAAATATTGAGGAACCCGATAGAAAATTATTTTATGTTGCTGCAAATATTAACCAATCGATCGAAGTAAAACAGGAAATTCTAAAGAAGTCTAATATCAAAGATCAATACTACGAAGTTATAAAGGTATTGAATTCAGAAATTGACATTTTGAGAATAGAAAAAGAAATTGATAATAAAGTTCAGGAAAACATCACAAAAACTCAGAGGAAGTTTATCATCCAGGAACAAATAAAAATTCTGCAGGATGAACTTGGAGATGAAGATGAAGCTTCCCCTGAATTCGTTAAAATGCGGGAGCAGATTAAAAAAGCTAAAATGTCTGAAGAAGCTGAAAATAAAGCTTTGGAGGAATTGAATAAGCTTAAAAAAACTCCGCCGATGTCTCCCGAATCTACTGTAATTAGAAATTACCTGGATTGGCTTGTTGAAGTCCCATGGTCATCAAGCACTAAGGATAATTTAAATATAAAACATGTTCAAAAAATTCTTGATGAAGATCATTTCGGGCTGGAAAAACCGAAAGAAAGGATCATTGAACATATTGCCGTTCTGAATTTGGTAAAGCAAATGCGCGGACAGATCCTTTGCTTTGTAGGACCTCCCGGAGTAGGGAAAACTTCTCTCGGTAAATCAATTGCTAGAGCATTAGGAAGAAAATTTGTAAGAATCAGTCTGGGCGGTGTAAGAGATGAAGCCGAAATCAGGGGGCACAGGCGGACTTATATCGGCTCAATGCCTGGCAAAATTGTCCAGTCAATGAAAAAAGCAGGAACGATAAATCCTGTTATGCTGATGGATGAAATTGATAAAATGAGCATGGATTTTAGAGGAGATCCTTCTTCTGCTATGCTCGAAGTATTGGACCCCGAACAAAATCATACTTTTAATGATCATTATCTTGAAGTAGATTATGATTTATCTCAGGTGATGTTTATTACAACCGCCAATGTGCGGTATAATATTCCCCTTCCCCTTCAAGACAGAATGGAAATTATTGAGCTCCCTGGTTACCTGGAATATGATAAATTTGAAATTGCCAGGCGTCATATTATTCCGAAGCAGTTGGAAAACCATGGACTTATAAACAAAAATGTTGTCATTACCGACGGGGCAGTAAAAAAGATAATTAGTGAATATACCCGTGAAGCAGGTGTTAGAAATCTTGAAAGAGAAATGTCTTCTGTCTGCAGGAAATTAGCGCGGGATATTGTTTTAAAAGAATCAACAAACGGTAAATCCAAAAAGAAAAAAGAAAAGTTTATCGTTGATGAGGAGAAAATTGAAGATTATTTGAAAGTTCCGCGATATAGACAAAGACAGCACAGCAAAGAAAACAGGGTCGGCAGTGTTACCGGCTTAGCATGGACAAGCGTTGGCGGTGAGCTCCTAAACGTTGATGTGGCTATAATGAACGGTCCGGCTAAATTGACTTTAACCGGTCAGCTGGGAAATGTAATGAAAGAATCTGCACAGGCTGCTTTAAGTTATTTAAGAGCAAAGGCAAAAGATTTTCATCTGAGTAATGATTTTTTCAAAGGTAAAGAAGTACACATTCATTTGCCTGAAGGGGCTATTCCGAAAGATGGTCCCTCCGCGGGAATTACTATGGCAATGGCGCTCTTATCCGCTCTCAGCGGTAAACCTGCTTCAAATAATGTTGCAATGACCGGCGAAATAACCCTCAGAGGTGAAGTTCTTCCAATCGGCGGGTTGAATGAAAAATTATTGGCAGCTAAAAGAAATGACATTCATACGGTTTTAATACCGGCTGAAAATGAAATCGATTTAAAAGAAATACCTGCTAGAGTTTTAGAAGGATTAAAAATAATCCCTGTTAATAAAATTGAAGATGCAGTTCCTTATGTATTCCCTGATCTTCGATCAAAAATTAAAAAAAATAAGACCAGCCCGGGTAAAAATGGTTTAAAGAGAAAAAATAATTTGAAAAGAAAAAAATAATTTGATGGACACCATTGTTATAAATAATTCTCTTTCAATCGAAGAAAGATATATTGAGTTAAAGAAGCAGCTGAAAAGTTTAGTAAATAAAGATGAAAATATAATTACTAATCTTGCTAATTTTACGGCTTTGCTGAAACAGACTTTTGAGAAAATAAGCTGGATCGGCTTTTATTTATTTGATGGTGAAAAATTATACCTCGGACCTTTCCAGGGTAAAATCGCATGCACTAAAATAAAAATAGGAAAAGGGGTCTGCGGAACATCTGCTCAAAAAAAAGAAACTGTCATTGTTCCTGATGTGAATCAATTTCCCGGACATATATATTGTGACCCTGATTCGAAATCCGAAATTGTTGTACCGATCTTAAAGAAAAACGAATTGTTCGGAGTGCTTGATTTAGACAGCAGTTCATTTAATTCTTTTAATGAGATCGATAAAAAATACCTCGAAGAGATAATAAATTTTTTATCTTCGGAAATAATTTAATTATTATAGGTATTTTTTTTATTGCTGAATACAAAAACTGATCTTAGTTGAAATGAATATCTTTTTGTATCGAAAATTGATAATTGTTAATTTTTAATTGTAAATTTTTAATTGATAAAAACTTATGGCTTTCATAGTAACTGCGCGCAAATGGCGTCCACAAAAATTTAGTGAAGTAGTCGGGCAGGAGCATATAACCACTACATTAAAGAATGCTCTTAAAAATAACCGTATAGCTCATGCATATCTTTTTACCGGTCCCCGGGGTGTTGGGAAAACCACAACTGCACGCATACTTGCCAAAACACTTAATTGCTTAAATCCTATTGACAACGAACCTTGCAATGAATGTGAAATGTGCAGGTCGATTCAATCAACACAGTCTTTGGACATTATTGAAATCGATGGTGCTTCAAACAGAGGTATTGATGAGATCAGAACTCTCAGGGATTCGGTTAAATACGCTCCTTCAAAGGGGAAATATAAGGTTTATATTATCGATGAAGTTCATATGCTCACAAAAGAATCCTTCAATGCTTTTTTAAAAACTCTGGAAGAGCCGCCGGCACATACTATATTTATCTTTGCTACAACTGATATTCAAAAAGTTCCCTTAACTATCGTTTCACGATGCCAACGATTTGACTTCAGGAGAATCCAGCTTGATACAATTAAATCTTTATTGAATAAAATAGCTGAGACAGAAAAAATCAAAATTGATGATAAAACTTTAACCATTATTGCAAAAAAAGCCGATGGAGCTTTACGCGATGCTGAAAGTTTCTTCGACCAGGTGGTTTCGTTCTGCGGAAATATTGTAGACCCAGAAACTGTTTCAAAAATGTTGAATTTAATTGATGACGAAGTATTCTTTGATATATCGGATGCAATTTTAAATAAAAATTTTAAAGCCGTCTATTCAGTCTCAAACAAAATCTACGAGAACGGGTGGAATTTTATCGATTTCATGGATGGACTTGTTGAACATTTCAGAAATATAATGACTGTTATAGTAACTGAACAAGCAAGCTTGATCGAAACTTCCGATCTTCTTAAAGTAAAGTATATGGATTATATCGATAAATTTTCTCAAGGAGATTTATTACGACTATTGAATTTCCTGGTAAAAACCCAGCAGGAATTAAGATATGCTCAAAATCAAAAGCTCAAAATTGAAATTTCACTTTGCCATTTAATTGGTTTAGAGCGTTCTTCAACTTTAGATGAGCTGATTTCAAATTTAAGTAATACTACCTCTTCAGAATCGACTTTAGCAAAACAAGTTGTATCCGGCATACCGGAAAAAAAAAGTTATTCCCCGGCAGCCCCTAAAAGAGAGATAAAAGAAACCGGTATCGATAAAAAATATTCTTCTGCAGTAAAAGTTAATGCTTTAACTACATCCCCCATAGAAATGACAAATCCTGCAAATTTTGATTTTAATACGGTTGTAAATAAATGGCAGGAATTCGTTAATATCATTAACTCTGAACGAAGCCTGACACTAGGTCAATTTATTAACAATATTAAATTACAAAACCTGGACGGGAATAAGCTCAATATTTATTCCGGTGATTCACATGCAACAGAAACTTTGAAATTAAACGAAGATTACATTACAAAAAAAGCCCGCGAACATTTTGGAAAGAAGATTATTTTTCAAATTACTGAAAATGACATTCAGCCAGAATACAAATCTGAACCCGCTCGAGTATCTTCTGATGTGAAAAAAGATGAGAATTTTAGCAACAGTGATCCGTATATAAATGCAATTATAAATGAATTGGGTGGTGAAGAAATAAGCTAAAATTCTATCTTTATAAACTTTGAAAATTTAGTTATTTTTCCCTATTTTTATAGACTATGTCGAAAAATCTAATTATTGCGATTGACGGCCCGGCAGGTTCCGGTAAAAGTACATCTGCAAAATTAGTTGCGCAGAAATTAGGTTATTTATACATCGACACTGGTGCCATGTACCGTGCGGTTACTTTTTTGGTTTTAAGAAATGGAATTCCGCTCGACAACACGAATAAAATTATAGATTTAGCTGAAAAAATTGAGATTAAATTGGAATATGTGAACGGTAAAACTACTGTAAAAGTATCCGGCGAAAATATTACCGAAGATATTCGTTCACAAAATGTTAATTCAAAAGTAAGTGAAATTAGTAAAATAGAAGGCGTTAGAACTGCTTTGGTTGCAAAGCAAAGGGAAATGAAAAACCTCGATAACGGGATAGTTATGGAGGGAAGAGATATTGGCACTGTGGTATTTCCTAATGCGGATATTAAAGTTTTCTTAACAGCTTCTATAGAGCAAAGAGCAAAAAGAAGAGTTAAAGAATTTGAAGAAAAAGGGATCTCAGTATCCCTTATTGAAATTAAAGAAAATATTATTCATAGAGATGCTATAGATTCAACCAGATCCGTAAGCCCGCTTAAAAAAGCACCGGATGCAGTTGAAATAGATACATCAAAAGTAACTATTGAAGAACAAGTTAATTTAATTTTAGATCTGGTAAAGAAAGCTGCTGAAATTAAAGGTATCGAGGTCTCAATCTAAGGTTTGAAAACCATAATAATTAATAAATGTTAAACACAAAAAACTATTCTATATTATTATTTTGATGGTTTTATAATAATTATAGGATCTAACTTATTTTTTAGGAGGCTTAATGTCCGAAGAGACTAAAGAAACGACACAATATACTGCGACTAATGATGATTATGAAAAAGCAAAGAAAAATTTTAATGATGAAGAATATTCAAAAGAAGAATTTTTATCTTTAGCAAAGTTATACACTGAATCCTTTAAAGATTTAAAGGAAGGTGAAATTGTAACTGGCAGAATTGTCCGCGTGCAGGGAGATAATGTTATCCTTGATGTAGGATTCAAATCAGAAGGAACCATTTCAAAAAACGAATTCCATGAGCTGGAAGAAATTAAAGTCGGTAAAGAAGTCGAAGTAGTTTTGGAAAGTGTAGAAGACCAGGAAGGTAATCTTGTTTTAAGTAAACAGCGTGCCGACTTTTTAAGAATTTGGGACAGGGTTGTAAAAGCTTATGAAACCGGTCAGATTATCCAAGGCAAAATTATTAAAAGAATTAAGGGCGGAATGGTTGTTGATTTAATGGGTATGGAAGCATTCCTGCCGGGTTCGCAAATCGATATTAAACCTATAAGAGACTTTGATGCTTTTGTCGGTAAAACTATGGATTTCAAAGTAGTAAAAGTTAATATCCCTACAGAGAACGTTGTTGTTTCACATAAAGTTCTTGTTGAAGAAGAAATTTCCGATCAAAGAACAGCTATTCTCGACAGTCTTGAAAAAGGACAAATACTTGAAGGAACCGTAAAAGCCATTACGGATTTCGGCGTATTTGTCGATCTTGGCGGCGTCGACGGTTTAGTTCATATAACCGATTTAAGCTGGGGTAGAATTAACCATCCGAATGAAGTCGTAAAATTAGATGAAACAATTAAAGTTGTTGTTACTGATTTTGATGAAGAAAAGAAAAGAATTTCTCTCAGCCTTAAAAAGCTTCTTCCCCATCCGTGGGAAAATATCGAAGAGAAATATAAAGTCGGCGATAAAGTTTCAGGCCGGGTTGTTTCTCTTACTGATTATGGTGCATTCATCGAAATCGAAAAAGGTATTGAAGGATTAATTCATAATTCCGAAATGAGCTGGACGCAGCATATCAAGCATCCTTCACAAGTCGTTGCTATGGGACAAATGGTCGATGCTGTTATCTTAAGTCTTGATAAAGATGAGAAGAAAATATCTCTTGGCATTAAACAGCTGGAACCGGATCCCTGGGAATCATTATTACAAAAATACCCGGTTGGTTCAAAACATACCGGAATTGCCAGGAACCTTACAAATTTTGGAGTATTTGTTGAACTGGAGCCCGGCGTCGACGGATTAGTTCATATATCAGATTTATCATGGACTAAGAAAATCCGCCACCCCGGTGAAGTTGTTAAGAAAGGCGAAAAGCTTGATGTAGTTGTTTTGGGAATTGATATTGAACAAAGGAAAATATCTCTGGGACATAAGCAGGTTTTCTCTAATCCATGGGATAATTTTGAAAGACTTTATACTGTTGGTGCTGTTACTGAAGGTAAAGTAGTTAGAATTATTGAAAAAGGATTGATTGCAGAGCTTCCGGAAGATGTTGATGGCTTTGTTCCGGGAACCCAGCTGGCTCCTTCAAAAGTTAAAAATATTGCCAATCATTTCCCGATTGATGATGTTATTCCTTTAAAAGTAATTGAGTTCGATAAAGAAAATAAGAAAATTGTTTTAAGCGCTATTGCAGCCTTAAAAGAAAAATCTGAAGACGAAATTCGCGGATATTTGGATAAGCATAAATTGGAAAGAGTTACTGTTGAAGAAATATTAAGTATGGATACTGCTTCTGTAGATGTTTCTGATTTTCCGATTTTTGAAATGCCCGATTCTTCTGATTCGGAAAAGAGATAATTCTCCTGGTATTACCGCAGAATTCAAGCGGGATTAATTTCCCGCTTTTTAATTTTAAACAGTCATGATTAAAAAAGTTGCTCTGCATACAATTGGGTGTAAGCTGAATTTTTCTGAAACTTCTACAATTGGTAATCAATTTTTGAAAAATGGTTTTAATATTGTAGACTTCGGGAAATCGGTTTCTGGTGATGATCCTGCCGATATTTATGTTTTTAATACTTGTACCGTAACAGAAAATGCAGAAAAGGATTGCCGGCAGCTTGTCCGGAGAGCATTAAGAAAAAATCCTGAAGCATTTGTAATTGTAACGGGATGTTATGCCCAGTTACGTCCTCAGGAGATTGCCGGTATTGAAGGAGTGGATATAGTGCTTGGAAGCAAAGAAAAATTTAGTCTCTTTTCTGTCATAAATAATTTCGAAAAAAAAGGTTTGGCCTGCACTTTTGTTTCCCCGGCCGAAGAACTAACTGAATTTGGCTGTGCACATTCAACCGAAGCTGATTCACGGACCCGTGCTTATTTTAAAATCCAGGACGGCTGCGATTATACGTGTTCCTTCTGTACTATTCCGCTTGCTAGGGGAAAAAGCCGGAGCATGAACCCGGACGAAGCTATATCGGAATTTAAAAAATTGCTTAGTGAAGGATATAAAGAAATTATTCTTACCGGTGTTAACGTAGGTGATTATGGAAGGAATTATGAAGCAGACCTTTTTACACTCTTAAAAAAGATGGTCGCAATCCCTGGTAATTTTAGAATAAGAATAAGTTCGATTGAACCTAATTTACTGTCACGGGATATTTTGGATTTAACAGCCGGTTCGGAAAAATTATGCAGTCATTTTCACATACCTCTGCAAAGCGGCAGTAAAAAAATATTAAGGCTGATGCAGAGAAGATATAAGCTGGAGGATTACCGTGATTTGATCTTTAAAGCAAAGGATATCGTTAACGGTCTTGGTATTGGCATCGATGTAATTGTCGGATTCCCGGGAGAAACAGAGGAAGATTTCCTTGAAACATATCATTTTATTAATGAGCTTCCTGTTTCATACCTGCATGTTTTTACATATTCGGAAAGACCCGGGACAAAAGCTATTAATTTACCGGGCGCAGTTGATGTTTTTGAACGCAAAAAAAGGAATAATATGCTCAGGATCTTAAGTGAAAAGAAAAGACATCAATTTTATGAAGAGATGTTAGGGAAAGAATTGAATGTTCTTTTTGAATCTGAAAGTCATGACGGAACGATTAAAGGATTTTCTTCAAACTATGTCAAAGTGATGAATCAATATTATCCTGGTTTAGAAAATAAATTTTGCAATATTAAAATAGAAAATATTAGGGGAGACATCTGCGAAGGGAAAATTACCGGCAATTCCAGCAGCTTAAAAGAGATTAAAAATTCGGTTGATAAATTGGCATCTTAATTCTAATATTACAGCTAAAAAATGAAAAAAATTCCACTGCTCTTTTTGCTCTTTTCGATACCTTTATTTTCTCAATCCGCTTCTTCAAAGATTTTGAATTTAAGGAATGAAGTTTCAAATTCATTTAAAAATTCGCAAAATTTTTCCGTTATAAATTCACTCCAGGTAAGTGATAGAAAAAATGCCGGATTAGCTATAATATATTCACTTTTACTTCCCGGCATGGGTGAACTTTATGCAGGTTCTTATTCCAGCGGGAAATATTTTACTATTGCTGAGGGCGCTTTATGGGCAACTTATATCGGTTTTAATTCTTATGGAAACTGGCAGAAAGACAATTATAAATCATTTGCTGCATCGAGTGCGGGGGTTAATAATAATGGCAAGAATTCTGATTATTATGCAAACATAGGAGTTTATTTAAGTATAAATGAATATAATAATACTCAAGCATTTGACCGGAATTTCGCAGCTATGTATGACCCTCAGCAGTATTACTGGAATTGGACTAGTCAGGACCGGAAGACTTATAGAAGCATGTGGCTCTCAAGTGAAAACTCTTTTAACAATATAAGATTTGTCGTCGGCGCCATGATTCTCAATAGAATTATGTCGGCAATAAATGCAGTTAGACTTGTAGCAAAGTATAATAAAAATATCGATGCCTCTTCTGCCAAAGGCTTGGATTGGAATCTATCGGTAGGGGTTTTGAATCAATATAATATACCAGATGGCTTGACGGTGAATTTTCAGACACAATTTTAATGTACGAACACATTAAAATATAAGGGTGAATTGCTACCACCCTAACGATCTGAGCCAAACAATTTTTTAAACTCTTCAACATCGTTGATTGCTTTTATCCTTGTTTCCTCTTCATCTATTTTTTTTGAAGTTAATTCTTTAGCGAATTCTTCACTGGATAAAACACCGCAGCTGCATACCCTGGCAAAATTCTGGATTTCATGATCAGAAGAAACCACAATTAAATTTTTCCTGTTTTTTGTTATTTCGATTTGTTCCTTAATATTTTTATCGGCTTTAGATTTTTCAGAATAAATAATTCTCCCTTTTAGAAAATTTATTGGAGTATTTTGAAAACCATCAAAGTGGAGATCTACTTTCCCTTTATGTTGATTAAAATATTTATCAATTAACATAACCAGTCTTTCTCTCGCAAGCTGTTTATCTTTATCCTGAATTTGCTTCGTCAAATTGATTTTCCCTATTAAATTATTTCCGTCAATAATATAACTTTTCATATATTCTAAAACTTCATATTTTCTTAAATATTAACCTTTAATCCGCTTTTCCCAACTTCCTAACTTCTTATCTTCCTAACTTCCCCTATTCCCAACTTCTTATCTTCCCTCCCTCTCTCACTACCTATTACTATAAAAATTACTGCTTTTCGTTAATTTCAAATCCTGCAATTGAGGCGCCTTAATCTTTATTTCGAAATAATAACCTCTTGTTATACCGGTCGGGTTCCATGTAAAATTCATAACCCATTCATGCAGATCTCTTGAAATCTTAATCTGTGGAGCAGCAAATTCTTTTTGCTTAAAATCATAACTGCCGGAAAGTGAAAATTTCCAGTTCGGAGTTAAATTAAAATTAAAACCTCCGCTGACAGTTGAATATTCTGTTAAATCCAAGGGCGTTGGACGGTTTAGGGTATAATTATATGTTAAGGATATATTCCACGGGATGGAAAAGTCTGCTTCTTTTCCCTCTTCATATATACCTTTATATACCCTGTTTTCACTTTGTATTATTCCGCTTGAATCTTCGGGTATATTACTTTCTTCCTTTTTTGATTTAAGTTTTTCCCCTGAAATGCTTGTTGAAATAGAAAACTGGAAATTTGTTAATCTTAGTAAACCCTTCCCTTCATTTATAAGGAATTTGTTTATTTTTTTATTTGCAGAAAATGAATTTTCAGAATAATCATAAGGTGAAAATTGCGATGAACCATTAAAGCTTAATAAATCACCAACCTGTGTTCTAAAACCTAAATTCAAATCTGAAAATTTCAGACTGTCAGCTACAAAATTGTAACCCATTGAAGCATCAAGGTTTAACAAGCTGGATTTTCTTTTCTTTGGAAGTTGTATCTGTTGGATCAGGCTCTGTTTTCATTTCAAATAGATTTCCAATCCTCAAAGTAATGCTCTGTGATTCACCTGATGGTGCTCCTCCAAATACTTCCTGCGAGTATTTACTATACTTTACTTCCTGCCCCGCTAAATTCGTATAAGATCCATAATACCCCCATTTTGATTTTGAAAAATCAGGCTGGTACGAATATGATATCGAAGGAGTTACGGTATGCCTGATAGCAGAAATTCCAAACACATTCGGCTGAAACATACCAAAAAATCTTGTAGAAGCAGTTATCCCGGTGCTGAATGTCCTTACGAAGTTAATTTCCTTTACATCTTTTGTTACTATTGAATCATTGCCTTGATAACTTTTAACATCATACATTTCAATTCTTTTATTGTACCATTTTTCCTGGTATTGAAAATTGGGTGAAAAGCTGAAATATCCAATCTTAGGAGAAAAACCGGCACTTATCGTATGCTTTATACCTCCCCTGATTTTTAGATTACCATTGGTCTTATTTCTATTATTTAAAAATTGACCGGAATAGCTGTAACCGAATAATTCATACCACTTTTGTTTTCCGCCCCCTTCTTTTTTAAAAGGATAGCTTTGAGACCTGGTAAATGTTAGGTTAGGAAGAACTTCCTGAATATTTCCGCTTTTCAAATCCTGGGTTCTGCTGTAACTTAAGGATAGACTATTTCCCGATTCCTCCCAGGTTTTCAGCAAAGTTGCATTTGAAATAATTTGATTCTGGAGGACTTCACTTACATCCGTGCTTGTTGTCTTTAAATAATTGGCTGATGCAAATCTTAAATTAGCATTTAAACTTAAAGTTGGATTAATTTTTTGACTGTGTGCCCATTGCAGGTTCCAATCAATACTCTTCGAACTATTAGGATCACCTATATCTCCAATCCTCGAAACACGGTAACCACCCGATAAATTCCCTGAATAGTCATATCTTTTCACATATCTAAATCTGCTTTTCAATTCATAACTGCCCCTGGTCCAGTAGCTTGCTTGTAGATTCGCATCAACATAATCATTTATTGCCCAGAAATATCCAAAATTAGAAAAATAGTTACCCTGAGATGCACTCTGTCCGAACACCGGCGGGATAATACCTGAACGTCTTCCTGATTCAATTGGAAATACGGCAAATGGCAAAGGTAAAGGAAATGGAACCCCGCCGAAATAGAGCCAAATCCATTTTGCAACAATCTCTTTTTGCTGAACAACTTTCATTTCACTTGCATAGAAGAAATAATGTGGAGTATCGCTGTCGCAAGTGGTATATATTCCATCTTTAATAAAATAAT
Source organism: uncultured Bacteroidota bacterium (assembly GCA_963782475.1). Taxonomy (GTDB): domain Bacteria; phylum Bacteroidota; class Ignavibacteria; order Ignavibacteriales; family Ignavibacteriaceae; genus CAVQBP01. The sequence continues at coordinate 1,563,189 of CAWAJW010000012.1, read as the reverse complement.
CATTCTTATCAATCTTTTTAATTTTAGCACCGGTATAGATTGCCCCCCCGGATTTTGTTCCGGCTGAAGAGATGAAGCCACGTAATGTTTTGAAATTGTATATCATGCTTTTCCCCGTATATTCTTCTCCTCCCTCATTTAATATAGGAGTACCCTTCATTTTGTTTGGTAATGAATCTGACAGAACTCCCGCTGCTTCAATGTTATTGGTATTAAAATCAACAAAAATTTTAGCACTTTTTAAATCTGTTTGCTTGTATTTAAGTTCACCATTCCCATATATATCCATTTTTTTTTGGTTTACGAAAAAAATCAGTGAATCGGAAGAAGAAGAATAGATTACTGAATCAACATCATATCCCTTTTTTTTTGAAGTGTCGGCTAAAGCCGGATTGGAAGTAGAATCTTGTTTTCCTGCAGTTTGATATAATGAGTCTTTTTTAGTAGCAGTATGTAAGGAATCCTTTGGCTGGGAAAAAGGATTTGTAAAAAGAGAATCTTTTTGCTGGCCTGACAAAAAGGAAATTCCCGGGATTATGAAAACTAATAACAAAAAAAATTTCATATAAATGCAAGGAAACAAACCACCGGTAAATAATTTTAGAATTTGATAAATAATCTTTGAAAGAAACAGTTAAATTTATTGATAAATAGAAATTTTCTCTTCAATATCACTCCTAAATATTTTTATTTTTCCGGCTGTTATATATTTCCGGATTTATAAAAGACTAACGCAGATGCACCTTTTATCCCGGCATGATTTTTTAATTTTGCAGGGAGAACTTTAACTCTTTTTCTTAACGGAGTAAGAACTCGTGCTTTTATGGTTTTTCCTGCTGCATCTAAAAGTGGCTTTCCAAAACCGGCAACTCCCCCCCGATTATAAATGTGCTGATATCAAGAAGGTTGCTTACAGAAGCTAATGCAGATCCAAGATGCAGTCCCATATTATTGACAATAGTGATAGCATATGGATCACCCTGTTCCATTGCTTTTTGAATTACTATCGGAGTAAGCTTTTCAAGATCATCTTTAATAATTTTCCAGATCAATGAGTTTGGAAATTCGGGCAGGGATTTCTTAACTATGCTCATTAAATAAGAATTCCCTAAATAAGTTTCTGCACACCCGTATGACCCGCAATTACATTTTGGCCCTCCAAATTCAATTGTAATATGGCCGACTTCCCCGGCAGCACCATATTCACCCCGGAAGAGCTTTCTATTCATTATAATACCTCCCCCGACACCGGTCCCAAGTGTAACCATAACAAACGAATGTAAATTCTTTCCATTTCCAAAAATCATTTCTCCGATGGCTGCGGCATTTGCATCATTCTCAACATGAACTCGAATTTTAAATTCTTTTTCAATTATCTCGCCTAATTTTACCTTTCCCCATCCGGGTATGTTTGGCGGATTTTCTACAATGCCTTTTTCAATAGTAACAACACCTGCTGCGCCAATCCCGATCCCCGTGATTTCTTTTTTATTTCCTTTTAAAATTTCTCCTATCCCTTTTTTCATTTGAGAAATTGCAGAATCAGGTCCGGCTTCAGCTTTGGTTTCTATTGTAATATCTCTGGCAATTTTACCGCTTTGAGAAACAATACCAAGTTTTATATTAGTTCCGCCAAGATCAACACCAACAGCGAATTTTTCTTTTTTACTCATAAGATTTTTCTTTAATATGACGAAATACTCATAAATTTGTTACAAAAAGAGGATTAGAGCTTCCTTAGAAATTAGATTTAAAAATAACTATTTTTATTAAGAATATTCTCTCCTAATAAAAATTATTTGACTTTCTTCCGGTTAACTGTACTGTTATATATTTTGGGATAGATTCATCTCTCTATTTTATAATCAAAACTAATTTTTAAAAGGAGAATAAAATCAATATTTATAATAGTTTCTAAACAGTTTACTTTGATTAGTTAATTTGTAAAACTGGTGCTTACTATTTTAATCTCTTGCGGATAAGAAATATCACCAATGACTGAAGTAACTACCGGTTTTGCATAAAGTTCAAGATTTGATGATCCGGAACTTGACTTATTATAACCGCCGATATTTAGTGCCAGGTTTATAAGGGATTTATAGTCCTTATCCTTAAAGAAAGAAACTAAATCAAAATTCATTCGAAGCGGTATTGTTACTATTTGACCTGTTCCTGGTACAGACACAGGTGAAGCCAAATCCCCTGATATTGTTTCTTTACTATCGACCATCAGCCTCCATGGAAAGTCCTTAAGTGTTGCATTCGTACTTTTATATCCGCCAGTACCGTCATTAGGATTTTTTGCATTAACATTTAGTACAAATGATACCGGCAGATTCCCTCTCGCTGCTGCTGCAGATATTTGCAATAGATCTGAAACTGAAAAATCCTCTATTTTTGTTTTTCCACTGATGGATACTCCATTAAGAGTAAAATTATTAACATCTCCGAGCTTAAATTGAAGCCTGGAAATATTAACTATAGTTTGATAAACGCTGCAGCTTAAATTTGCAAATAAAATCAACAGGGATAATGCAATTATTTTTTTCATTTTAATAAATCTATTTGATTAAATATAATTAGAGATTCCATATAACAACATAACAATAGAATAATTCATATTTATGTAATTTTCTGCTCTTCAATTTTTTTAATAATCATTTGTGCAACCTTAAGTGCTTTCAAACCATCTTCACCCGATACTACCGGTTTTTCTTTCATTAAAACAGAATTAACGAATAGCTGAAGCTCGTAAGAAAGAGCATTAATTTCTTTTACTTCAGGTTGTTCATATATAAGTCTCTTCTTTTTATCACCAATTCCTATCTCTCCAAAAGAAACAGATGCACCAGCAAGACTTTGTTCAATGGGGAGAAGTCTATATACTTCCGAAACACCGGTAATAAAATCCAAAGCAATATAATTATCTTTCTGGAAAATTCTCATTTTTCTCATTTTCTTTTGAGATATTCTACTCGCTGTCACATTAGCTACAGCTCCATTTTCAAACTGGATTCTTGCATTTGCTATATCAATATTATCCGAAACGACCGCAACACCGCTTGCCTCTATATGCATTACTTCACTATTAATTAGGCTCAATATAACATCAATATCATGTATCATTAAATCCAGAACCACCGCAACATCAGTTCCCCTCGGGTTAAACTGTGCAAGCCTGTCGGTCTGGATAAACATCGGTTTTATTATATATTTTTCAAGTGAAACCAGAGCAGGATTAAATCTCTCAATATGTCCGACCTGAAGATTTAAATTATTTTCAGCAGCAGCTTTTACAACTATTTCTGCCTCGGAAATTGTCGTGGTAATAGGTTTTTCGACAAACACATGCTTACCCTTTTCAAGCGCTTTTTTTACCAATTCAAAATGAGATGTTGTGGTCGCGGCAATAGAAACGGCATCGCATTTATTTAAGAGAGCATTTAGATCTTCAAATTCTTCGATATCATATTCTGATGCAGCAGCTTTAGACTGGATAAAATTTGTATCATAAACTCCAATTAGTTCACAATTTTTAATCTGTTTATACATCTTTACATGAAGCTTCCCCAAGTGACCGGTTCCAATAACACCAACTTTTAGAATATTCATAATCGATTTAATTGCAAGTAAAAAAAAATCTAAAATAGCTTCTCTTTTTGTAAATAATTTTTCAGCTGAATAAGTTAATAAAAAAAGTTACTCTGCTGAAAAGATAACATTCAAAAAAAATAATTATTGCGTAATAAGCTTTTGGTATCCGATAATTCTATCGTATCCGCCATAATTCGGATCGTTATAGTATAAGAATATATAATAAACATTTGAAGTTTCCCAAAAGTTACCTTCAAATACAAGCCAGTCTTCATTTTCAATATTATTTCTGATTATATCTGCAGCAACATACTGGTAATCGTATATCCCTCTTTTAAGAGATATTGTCTTGGAAAAAACTCCGCCTGTATTTATCATTTGATACTCGGGCAAAACCCGCCAGTTATTAAATGAACCGACTAAAAATATATTCTGAAAACTGTTATCAGGCGGCCTGATTTTAAATGTCACATTAAGATAATCCGCGTAATCATTATTGTAAAATAAATATACTGAGCCTCCATTAAGATCTTTGTTCCCTTCTTTATAGAACCTTGAATATTCCATTCCATCAAAATGGGCAGGGACATCTTTTCTATTATAGATGTTAAAGTTTCTCAGATCTGTCTCTCTATATTCATTGCCGGGATGAATATCCCTGGCAGTAAAAGAAAAGCTTCTGTTGCCGTCCCAGTAATATTGCCTGGTATTTGTGTTGAAGTTCCTGTTTATAATAAAAGGATAATAAATTTTCTGGTTTTCAATAATCTCTACGTGATCAACAAAAGATGGGGAATACTCTTCCGGCAGATAAAAGCTGCTGGTAATATTAAAGATTTTTCCAAGAACAGGTGGTGAATAAACTTTATCTTCAAGAACTTCATTTTTCTTGGTTACATTAAGGGCAACATTAGAGCTTATTACATAAAATTTTCCTGTTGCATATACTTTGGATGTGTCCTGCACATCAGTTATATAGAACATCCATTTCCCTGAGAAAGGGAAGTCTACATAATTATTTTTATTTGGTATATAACCTTCATAATGATACCGGGCATCAAGTACAGTAGAAGGGAGAAGTTTAAAATTTAAGTTGTATTCAATATTTTTCCCGTAATTTAACAGAAATATATTCTGGTAAGGTTTCCAGTTCCTGTCGCAGAATCTAAAAACAATAACTAAATTAGGTTCATAATCCGATTTGATATCGAATTCTATATTCAGCCTATCTTTACTAAATACAATTGGAAGTGAAGTTTCATCATCTGTAAAAGCTTTTAAGCTTTTAATTTCAATCTTCTGCGAGTATATATTTGCTAGAATGAAAGGAAAAAATAAACAAAGCAGCTTTAAACGGTACACTGAATTCCCCACTTAGAGATTAAAAATTTCTACACATTTAATATATTGATAAGGCACAAATATTTTAATTTTTTGTTTTTCTCTTTCTGTTTCCAGCAAAAGCCCGTCATCAAATGCATTTATAAGTTTTCCGGTTTTAAAAACTATTTCATATAAGGGAGAATCGGAAATAGTATCCATTGCAAGTCCATAGTTTTCATTAAGTGTAATATGCAGGGTCTGCCCTGTAAATTCTTTCCAATCAATCTTCATTCGTTCCCTTTTATAAGCTCATTTAATTTTTGTTTAAACTTATCTATATCTTTACATAAATAATAGCTTTTTAGGAATTGAGAGGCAACGGATTTTTCTCCCGCATTCATATAATTCGCATAGGCTGCAGCTATTGGAGCCTTAAGTTCATTTGATGCTTTACAGTTTTTAGGGTTATCGTTAAAATAATCATCAAGGTAATTTATTATACTCTCATTTTCATTAATGAAAACATTGTATACCTCATCGTTAACTAAAAAAATTGCAGAATCTTCATAACGCCAGCAGTTTATAGGAATAAAATAATTTTCAGTTCCATTATTAAACTGTTCAAAATCGGCGTTCCCCGAGACTATTACAGTTCCCCCCAGGTCGCCGCTTGTAGTTTCATAGGGTTCTGTGGCGCCGGATATTATAGAATCAATTAGAGAAAATTTATCTTTTGTATTATAAATATAAAGAATATACCGTGGTACATTATTATTGATGGTGGAATCCAGAACCAAATATTCATCCGTATTGTCATCGTTCAAATCAGAAGTGTATGCATTGGGGCTGATAAATTTCTTATGATAAATTATGCTGTTATTATTACTGAATACTTTTAATTCATTATTATTTATATTTAAATAAAAATTATCGAAACTTAAAGTATCCTGTTGAGCAAATAAATATATTGAGAAAAGCAAAAAGAAGAATGGAACGAAATTTTTCATATTTCGTAAAGAATTCCCATGTTTTTATATAATACAAATATAACAGTTTGATTATAATATTAAAGGGTAATTAACGGGAAATCATTAATTTCAAGAAAAAAAGAATAAGCATTAAATCATCCCCTCTATTAGATTTTTCTTTTTAAATGCAAAGTAGTTGCTTTAACTTATAGGAAAATTTGAATCCCTATTTCAATCCTAAAAGCTGACTAAAGATTTTTAATTTCGTTTGTCAATTTTGTAATTGCATCTTTAGCATCGCCAAAATACATGAGAGAATTATCCTGGTAAAACAACTCATTTTCTATCCCCGCATAGCCGGGATTCAACGAACGTTTATTAATTACAACTGTTTTTGCATAATCTACATTAAGAATCGGCATACCGAATATAGGACTGCTTTGATCGTGTCGTGCCGCCGGATTAACCACATCATTGGCTCCGACAATAAAGGCTATATCGGTATTAGCAAAATCATCATTTATATCTTCAAGTGCATATAGCTTATCATAAGGAACATTTGCTTCTGCCAGAAGGACGTTCATATGCCCGGGCATCCTTCCTGCAACAGGATGGATTGCAAATCTTACTTTTATACTCTTTTTCTCCAGCACATTCATTAACTCTCTTATTGCATGCTGAGCCTGCGCTACAGCCATTCCATAACCTGGAACAATTATGACATTGCTGGCTGAATCAAACAGCATCGCTAATTCTTCCGCATCAATAGATTTTACGTTCCCTTTGTGCACTGTGCCACCGCTTCCTTCAGCAGGTATGGAACCCGCCGATGCCCAGCCGCCTAATAATACGTTCATTAGTGATCTGTTCATACCTTTACACATTATATTGGTAAGTATTATTCCCGATGCTCCTACAAGTGCACCGGCAATTATCAATTCATTGTTTTGAAGAATAAAACCTGTTGTTGAACCGGCTAAACCGGAATAGGAATTTAATAATGATATTGCTACTGGCATATCGGCTCCCCCAATGGGAAGCACTAAAAGAACACCCAGAATTAAAGATGCAAATGTAATAATTATTGTTAATGTAGATAATTCAGGATGTATTATAATAAATATTCCGCCAACAATAACCAGCAGCAATAATAATGCATTTAAAGGATGCTGACCAGGATATTTTATTACTTTTCCGCTTACAATTCCCTGTAATTTACCAAACGCTATCATAGAACCGGTAAACGTAACGCCGCCGATTAATAAGCTAAGGACTATTGCTATACCAGTATTAATAGGAATAGCCGGATTCATTTTATAATATTCTGCTAGTGCAACCAAAGTGGAGGCTCCTCCTCCAAAACCGTTCAGCATTCCTACCATTTGCGGCATACCGGTCATTGGAATTTTCATTGCCATGATTGTCCCCGCAGCAGATCCAATTATAACTCCGACTAGAATCCATTCGAATGTTAGTACCTGCCTGTCAAAAAGAGTAATAATGATCGCAAGAAACATTCCTATTGCTGCATATAGATTCCCTTTTCGCGCTGTCTTTGGAGATGATAGATACTTGATGCCGAATATGAAAAAGATAGATGAAATCAGGTATGTAATTTCAATAACTATTCCCATTTTTCAACTCATTTCTTTTTAAACATTTTGAGCATACGGTCGGTTACTAAAAAACCACCGACAACATTTATCATTGCAAAAATTACCGCGATGACACCAAAAATAGTGCTTATTGTAAACTCTTTCATTCCCGCACTTAATAAAGCACCGACAATAGTAATTCCCGAAATTGCATTTGATCCGGACATTAAAGGAGTATGGAGTGTCGGAGGTACTTTTGTAATGAGTTCGAAACCTACGAATATTGCTAAAACAAAAATATATATCTGCATCAAAAAGCTTAATGTCTCCATTTTACATCCTTATTATTTGATATATTATTTATTAATCATTTACTCTTAATCTTAATCCTAATCTTAATCTTACTCAAACAGCCAAACTCTTGAACACACTTTCGGCGGAAGCCTTATTTACAAAGTTCAGAATATTATTTACCCTTCATTGATCAATCCTTTAACTCTATCATTAATTATTTCTCCTTTATATGTTATCAGAGAACCTTTAACTATTTCATCGTTCAGGTTTAATTCTATTTTACCTTCTTTACTTATATAATTAATAAGGTTCATAATATTTTTTGAATACATTTCACTTGCATGATAAGGTACAAGGCTTGGTAAGTTAGGTTCGCCTACTATTGTTACTCCATATTTTTTAACTGTCTTCCCTTTTTCACTTACTTCGCAGTTTCCCCCGAACTCGACAGCCATATCTAGAATAACAGAACCTTCGCGCATATTCTTAACCATTTCTTCTGTAACCAGGAGAGGAGCTTTTTTCCCCGGGACTAGTGCTGTGGTTATTACTATATCTGCTTCGGTGATATGTTTGAATATTAATTCTTTCTGCTTTTTTAAAAATTCTTCAGATGCTTCTTTAGCATAACCTCTTTCATCTTCCATGGAAGCGTCTGTTTCAACCTCAATGAACTTACCGCCGAGGCTATGAACTTCTTCTTTTACAGCCGGACGAATATCAGAAACTTCTACAACCGCTCCTAGTCTTTTTGCAGTTCCAAGAGCTTGCAAACCTGCTACACCAGCACCCATTATTACAACTTTCGCAGGTGAAATTGTACCCGCTGCAGTCATCATTAAAGGAAATATTTTTCCCACTAAATTTGCAGTTATAATTACACTTTTATACCCGGAAATATTAGCCTGGGAGCTGAGAGCATCCATTTTCTGAGCAAGAGTTGTCCTGGGGATCATATCCATTGAAATAACATCAATCCCCTTTTTAGCACATTGCAAAGCTAATTCATAATAATGAAGAGGGTAAAGAAAAGTAATTAAAAGCGTTCCTTTTTTGATTAAATCAATTTCACTTTTTTTTAAGCGGGGATGGATATGAGGTTTCTGAACTTTTAATATAATATCAGATGTATTAAATAATTCCTCAACATCCTCTATTATTTTAGCTCCTGCCGATTCATATTTATCATCTGTAAAGCCTGCTTTTAACCCGGCATCTTTTTCAATATTTATTTGAAATCCTGATTTAGCTAATTTAGATGCAACATCGGGAACTATAGCGACCCTATTTTCTCCTTCTAAAATTTCTTTTGGGATACCTAATGTCACTCTTTATCACCTCATTTAGTTAGAAGATATATTTTAAATTATTAAATTAAAAGGATTTAGAAAGAAAACAAAATAAGGATGTCACCTATTCCAGGTTTTCGAAGTGGGGATTATGCATTCCAATTTATACCTATTATTGAATCGTATCGATTCAAGGGATACGAAAAGTGTTTATTAAGAAGTGGTCTTGTACGTGTAATATTTTTATTCTCTGATGGCTGATGATTTGAATGTAATAAAACTTCAATCATCCCTTAGTTCATTTCATCATATAATTTTCTGAATTTCTGTACATCTTCCCAGCAGCTTTTTTTCCATTGCGGATTACGAAGCAGTGCAGCCGGATGATATGTGACCATTGCTTTGGCTCCTCTGAAATCAAAAACCTTACCTCTCATACTTGATAAGGAATCTTTCTTATTTAAGAGTCCTTGTGCTGCTGTTAATCCCAGGCATAAAATTAATTTTGGTTTTATTAAATCGATTTGTTTTAGTAAATAGGGAGAGCAAGTATCCATTTCTGAAGGAAGCGGGGTTCTGTTTCCCGGTGGTCTGCATTTAACAACATTACCAATAAAAACATCATCCCGGGAAAATTTAATAGCTTTTAGAATATCTGTTAAAAGTTTACCGGCTCTCCCAACAAATGGATAACCTTGTTTATCTTCTTCAGCTCCCGGTCCTTCCCCGATACACATTACATCCGCATTCGCATTACCGGTTCCGAAAACAAATTTATTTCTCTCCTTATTTAGAATGCATTTTGTACAGCTGCCGATCTTTTTATGCAGCTCTTCCAGGGAATTGGAAGCTTCCCATGTCTCAATTGCCTGTTTAGCAGGATCTTCACACTCACTAAATTCAAATAGTTTATCATAAATTCCATTTGGTAGATGAATTTGATTTCTTCTCAGGCATTGGGTTCCCTGTTTCTATAACATTCTTGTTTACTGCTTCAATTTTAGTTTTTCTCGATAATTTTTCTTCAAATAATTCATTACCAAAAATTTCTTTCTGATCTTTTAATATTTCTATTAATTTTTCTTTTACAGAAGCACTCATAGGAATGGAGATAATAATTTTATAGACTTATAATTCCCGATAATATATTATTTGCTGCTTGAAATTTGGATTGCAGTGGGAAATCTTTTCTTTTCCCGTTTTTATAAAGAATCGTTACCTTGTTTGTATCGAATTCAAAACCGCTCTTTTTATTTTTTAATGAGTTTAGGACAATCATATCAAGATTTTTATTTATTAACTTTTTCTTCGCGTTTTTAATTTCATTATCGGTTTCAAGTGCAAAGCCGACAAAAATTTTGTCCTCTTTTTTTAATGAAGAGAGTATATCTTCATTTTCAATTAATTTAATTTCGGATAATTTTTCTTCTCTTTTTATTTTTTTATCAAACAGTGTCTTTGGTCTATAATCCGAAACTGCTGCAGACATTATTAATATATCATTCTTCTTTATTTCTTTTTCAACAACCGATTTCATCTCCTTTGCTGAACGAACCCTTATAAGTTTTATTTCAGGATATGAAATTTCTGATGAAGGTCCGGCAGCCAATGTAACTTCCGCTCCTCTTAAATAAGCAGCTTTGGCAATTTGAAACCCCATTTTTCCTGAAGACCGGTTGCCGATAAAACGAACCGGATCAATATCTTCATACGTTGGTCCGGCAGTTACTAAAATTTTTTTACCATTAAGATCTTTTTTTAATCCGGACAAAACTATTTCAGCCGTATCAATTATTTTAAAAATATCTGCTAATCTTCCCTTCCCCTTTAAACCGCTCGCTAATTCACCCTCTTCAGGTTCCACGAGAAAATAACCTAATCCGGAAAGGATTCTTAAATTCTCAAGATTTAAAGGGTTCATATACATATCTGCATCTGCTGCCGGAGCCAGAATCAAGGGACATCTTAAAGCTGAAACTAAAGTTGTTAATGCATTATCGGCAAATCCATGAGCAATTTTTGCCACTGTATTTACAGTTGAAGGAGCAATTATCATCAAATCAGCCCATTGACTGAGCTCAATATGCCAGGTTGAGAGTTTAATATTTCCTTTTTGTGATTCTGGAAAAGTGTTTACTATAACTTCATTTTGAGAGAGAGTAGATAAAGTTAATGGACTTATAAATTGACAAGCAGAAGGAGTCATTACAACTTTTACTTCTGCTCTTCTTTCTATTAATTTTCTTATTAATAAACAAGATTTGTATGCCGCTATACACCCTGTTACACCAATTATTATCTTTTTTTTTGAAAGGATGTCATTTTGCATATATGCACAATTAGCATATTCTAAGATATGATTTTCTTAATTGAAAAAGGAAATGATTTTCCTAATCTTTATGGAAGTATAGCTTTATCTTTATTTATTTTTTGTATTCGTAATTTATTTTTCCTTCCAGCAATTCATCCAATGCTTCCAAATGAGGTTTTTCCTTCTTTTCCACTTCAAGGGCTATCTTTAATTGCGCAGGATTTTCAATATCTTCATTTTCATCCTCTGTTCCCGAAGTGGGGATTGTACTTAACAAAGCATTATATTCAATTTTATTTTCATCATTAATTTTACGGGCTTTTTTTGCAGCGACAATAATTGCTTCGTAAACATTTGCCGAACGTTCATCAATAATTCTTAAATCAACCGGTTCTACAGCCATTTAACTTTTCTCCTTATTTAATATATTATTTATTAAATCCTTTGTATCTGAAATTGCTTTATTTAAATCTTCGTTCATTACAAAATAATCAAATTTATCCTTAATACTCAATTCCATAATTGCTCTCTCAAGCCTTTTTTGGATATCTGCATCGTTTTCTGTCTTCCGGTTTTTTAGCCGCCTGGTCAGCTCATCATGGCTTGGCGGAAGTACATAAATTAAATTAGCATCAGGATATATTTTTTTTATTGATAATGCTCCATTTACATCAACTTCAAGTATTACGGATCTGCCTTTATTAATATTTTCTTCGATAACACTTTTAAAAGTTCCGTAATAATAATCATATACCTTTTCCCATTCCACAAATTCACAGTTATTTATCTTTTCCTGAAATTCCTCTTCTGTAATAAAAAAATAATCAACCCCGTCTTTTTCATTTTCTCTTTTTTTTCTTGTAGTTGCTGAAACAGAAAATACGAGCCCTGGAATCTCGTTTATAATTCTTCTAACAATAGATGTTTTCCCGGTGCCGCTTGGTGCAGATATTGCAATTATTGCTCCTCTCTTATTCAATTATTACTCAATATTTTGTATTTGTTCTCTAATCTTTTCAATTTCTTCTTTAATAAGCACGGTATTATGCACTATATCAGTGGAAATACTCTTTGAAGAAATAGTATTAGTTTCTCTATTCATTTCCTGGCAGAGAAAATTAAGTTTTCTTCCAGGTTCCTCATCTTTATCAATACTTTCGAGGAAAAATTTTAAATGGCTTCTTAACCGGATACATTCCTCGGTAATATCTGCTCGCTCAGCAATAACTGCTAATTCTAATTCCAATCTTTCATTATACGAAGCCGCATCTTCAATCAACAATTTCATTCTTTCTCTAAACTTATCAAAATTTTCTTTCACACTTTTCTCTGCTATGTTTTCAATAAAATCTAATTTACTTCCAATATTATTTATTCTTTTATGCAAATCTTTTGCTAATTCCTTCCCTTCATTCCTTTTCATTTTTTTCAATTCAACAAGAGCAGAATCTAATGCGGTTTTAATAATATTGAATTCTTCATCCGGTATATCGAAATTATCGGAAAGAAAAAGTTCCTTATTATCCATAAGATGGGATATTTTTATTTTTTCATCAATCTTTGCAGCTTTTTTTACGCTTTTGATTAAAGTAACTAACTCATTTAGCTTATCTTTGTCTATCAGCAAAAGAGCATTGCTTTTATTCTTTTTTACTTGAATTACAACTGAGAGTTTCCCCCGGCTTATTTTATTTCTAATTAATTCGCGAAGCTCAATATCCTTACTTATTAAGTTGGACGGTAATTTCAGGAATATATCCAAGTACCTGCTATTAATACTTTTTATTTCAACTTCTACAGAAAAAGAATTATTATCTGCTTTCCCTTTTCCGTATCCGGTCATGCTGCAAATCATAATAAACCTTTAAAAAGAAAGTAAAAATAGTAATTTTTGAACTTTTTAACAAAGAAATGAGCTATTTATAAACAGCACAGGCACTAATAGTTGAATTTGAGAAGTATAAAATAGGCAAAAAATCTTTAATTTTAAGCTTTAATACAAATTAATTATCGTTTCCCCTATATTTTGCTGTATAAGTATAATTTTCTAAAATAATGCAATATTTATTAATTCGATAATTGTTAACGAATTAAGCTTTTCCTCCTGACATAATTAAAATTTCATCCCATTGTTCATCATTTACTGAAAAGATATTTAATTCAGGTATATTCAATAAATCAAAATCCTTAAATTTGGGATTAAGTTTTAATTCCCACAAGGCAACAGGTCTCTCTAACTTTTTTACCGGCTTAATATCAATTGCAATTTCTCCTGTATTGTGATCTTCTTTCTTATAGGAATCGGAAACTGCTTCAGCCGTGCCGATTATTTTTTTTTCATCTCCTCCATGGAAAAAAGCTATGGAATCACCCTTGGATATATTTTTGATCCCCTTCCTTTCAATAATATTTGCTGCCTTACTCCACGTATATTCTTTTTCTTCCATTAATTTTGAAAAAGAATACTCGGCAGGATCAGTTTTAAATAGCCAATGTTTATTCATATATCCTCCTACCAATAAATGAAATTGAATTTTGATTGCTTTAATTTAGATAATAAATTATTTGAAAATCCTAAAATGCTTCTCCTATCCCAAAGTGAACTTCCAGGTTTTCCATGAAATGCTTATTCCAATTATTCCAAATATATTTCTTAGCTATAGGATCATAAAATTTAAACCCAAAATCAATCCTAAAAGGAGCGATTTGTGTATAATATCTGAAACCGGGTCCGACTGCCTGGGCAAGTTCATCATACCTGAACGGCTTATATCCAATCCAGGTATTCCCGTAATCATAAAATAAAACAACTCCGAAACTTGATAAAAATCGATACCGGTACTCAAAAGAACCTTCAAGTAAGAAAGTCCCCCCCTTAACATTTTTACCCTCGGCATTTTGAATAAGTGGTGCATTTTGCGGGTGAAGCTGGTTTGCCCGCCATCCCCGTACAGAGTTGCTTCCGCCCACATAAAAGGTTCTATTCAATGGTATGCCGCTGTAGTCTCCTTTATAAGTTTGGATTTGACCAATTTTTGCTTTAATTGCAAATATATTATTTCTCTTTAAATCAAGAGCAAAGTAAAACGAACTGCTAAATACCAATTTATAAAATAGCACATCATTAAATTTAATTCCCGCAATTTTTGAAAAAAGATACGGAAACGCATTTGCATGTTCAGCCTGCATTGAAATATTGTATCCGCTGGTAGGGAAAAGTATATCATTAGCAGTTGTGCGGCCGAATTCGGCTCCAATTACTGAAATCAATTTTGTTGAAGGAATACTGTGATATATAATATCATTTTCTTTGGTAACTTCAATATTATAATAGGTGCTTAGAAAATTGATGAAAGTATATCGAGGCAGTTCAAATTCAAAAGTAAGTTTTGACCCGTAAATTGTAAGGTTATATTCACTTTGTTTATTTATCTGTGCATAATTTTCCCACGTGCCGAAAATCGGCTTGCTGAAAAGATACGGCTGCTCGATTTTTATCCTTGCATCAACATACCCCAGTAAAGTAGTATCGCGAAGTGAAAACTTTCTAAATATCTGTGCAAAATCCACCTTAAAAAAATCCTGTAAGCCGAATGATGGGCTGATTGTTAATTTTCTTGCATTACCTAAAAAATTCTTTCTGATATAGGAAGTGCTTAAACCTATGTTGAAAGCATGATTCTGATCATTTAAAATAATTTCCGGTGAAAGTTCATTCATCAGCCCTATGCTTCCATTTAAATTCAGCGGTACTCCGTTTCCCGATGTATCTTTCTCTGCAGCAGATAAAATCACCGAATTAAATAATCCTGTACGGAATAATCTGACCTGTCTTTGCCTGATTTTTTCAAGATTATAGTAATCACCCTTGCTGATATCGGTTATATCTCTCAAAAGTTTGGCCTTTACCTCTGATGCCCCTTCACCCGATTTGGTTACAATTACAGAATCAATGACATATCTCTTCCCGGGTGTAAAATAATATATCTAAGTCAGCTAGATTATTTGCGGTATCCCTGATAATTATAGTGCTGTCAAACTTTGCAAGCATGTAGCCTGAATTTAAGAGCACATTAACTGCTTGCTCAATATTTTGCTGGACAACAGATTGGGAATAATACTGTGAAGGATCAAAACTCATTTCTTTTTTAAAATTTTCCCTTATTACAGGCGGTAGATCTTCAACACCGTATAATGTATCTCTGCCGAATTTTGAACGGTGCATTCTCCTTTAAAATATATGTTAAGTCAACTTCTTTATCCGCAGAATCAATATTATATTTATATGAAATTCTTGTTTCGAAGAAGCCGTTTGCATTATAAAAAGCATGTAAAGAGCTTAGGTCAATTTGGAATATTTGAAGAATCAAAATAAACCGGTCCTTTTCCAAAGCTTGTAAAGGAATTTAGAAACTGCCAGAACCAACCGGGACTTGCTTCAGAATAAATAACAGAGCTTAAAGTTGAAGAGGAATATTCATTGTTATCTTCGAAATTTATAGATCTTAATTCATAGTTATCTTTTGTTTGTGAATAATAGTTTGCCGTTATAAGCAAAACAAAACATAAAATAATTGAAATTTTGATCATTATTTAGTTCTTTTTTACATAGTGGACGTGGTTTTCATAATAATTTCTAGTTTTTATATATCGAGGTTAAAATCTTTCATAACTATTTGAAGATTTGGATAATCTCTCTTAAAATTGGCAATAAAAAAATCTCTAATTTCCGGATTATCAATATTACTGGATAAAAAAAGTGAAACTTTTTCTTTTTCTAAAAAAAGATGTGCATAAAAAGTATTTTGATTTTTAAAGTCAATTAAATATGAAAAAATTTCTCCGCCTCCGCTCCCTAAAAAATAATCTTGTGAATTATAGTACAGCAATTCATAGTTAAATGAAGGGAATTCAATTTTTTTTGTAAGAGATTCTTTGAAAGAACCTTTTAATAAATTAGTTTGAAAGACTTTTTCCAATTTGTCCTTCTCAAGCTTTAATAGATAGAATTGTATCCCCCATTCACTTTTATTTTCTATTTCTGTTCCCGCGGCAATTTCAGTTACTGAATCTCTATCAAAATTACCTTTGTAGGCAAATTTCACATCCGGACCCAGAATTTTTATAGCCTCGGTTGTAACTGCAGCCGGACTGTTAAAATCTTTTGCAGGGGCAGTCCTCTCTGCCGGATGTTTTCTTTCACCGCAAGAAACTATAAATAATATGAAAGAAAATACAAATGCAATGTAAACTAATCTATTTGATAACAACTTTTGTCCCTTTCTTTATTACAGAATAAATTTCATCAATACTTTCATTGCTAACAGCAACAGAACCGTTTGTCCAGTTGTAAACAAATGGTAAATTTTTGAAAATCGAATTATATTCACCGATACCCTGGATACCTATATTTCCGCCAAGTGCAGATTTACTGCTTGGACAACCTTCATGATAAAACTCAAATTTTAATGTGTCATATGTCTCCTGGGAAATCAATCCCATACGTAATCCTTCGGTAGCATCATGTACATTTGGGTAATTCAACCTTAAAAATTTATGATATTTGCTTATGGTATCCATTGAGCATATTTGATAATCTCCAACCGGGGTTGCACCATCGTCTGCCCGTGATTTCGGAATATTTATGCTCTTGCCAAAACTCGCTCTATATGATTTGATCAATACAGTATCTTCGTAAAGGTTCAGTGTATAAGTTTTACGATCTATTATTATATTAGGATTTTTAACCTCTGTAAATCCCTTTAATCTCATAGCTTCGGATAATGGAATTTCTCTTAAATTGATTATAATTCCGTAAGCTATTATTCCTGCCATAAACAAGATAATACCGCCGCTAAAGAAAACAGCATTCTTGATTGTGGATTTATTTATAAATTTACTAATCGAACGAATGTCAAAATTCAATATTTTTTGATTTCTGTCTCTGCTCATACCGATTTTCAATCACCCAAAGGCGAACTTATTTTTTTCTTAGTATTAAAATTTACAGAAAATATTAATAATTATTGAAGATATTCCTATTTACCAGCTATTTTTCCTTCAGGGAAACAATAGTAATATTATAATTCGATATAAATATAATTTAGTCTGGTAATAATAAGGATCTCATTGAATATACTGACTCTGGAAAAAATTCATAAAAATTTTTATCGATTGCTGGGTTGAAGATTAAGAAGCTATATAAATTCGAAAGATTGATTTTGATTTTATTAAAAAGAAATGGTATCGGGCTATTCATTGTTTTGTGTAAGAAAGAGTGTGCCGAGTTTATGGTCGCCTTAAGAGAAGCCTGAATAGCAAAAGATATCCTTGAGTTTTTTTCCAGTCGGGGTGGAGAGATTCGAACTCTCGACCTCTTCGTCCCGAACGAAGCGCGCTAACCGGGCTGCGCTACACCCCGAAAAACAATTTTCTAAATTAGCCTGTTTGGATTAAAATTACAATATAAATTAAAATAAAATAATAAATTTGTCGCACATATTTTGGGCGACAAGATTACATGTCCTGACTTTCGCACTTTTTTAAGAGAAATAAAATATTTTTTGAACATTTAATATAAAGAACATTTTTTACCTGAATTTGGGTGTCCCAAGGTATAGATGACCTCAAATAAATTCCGCCTGTCCCGTCAAACTCATTTCGGGATTAAAAAATTATGCGTAATGAAGCGTTAAACAGAAAAATCTGTTCGAGGGGCTGTCTCAAAACGTTTGAGAAAATAATATTTGATTATCTGAAATGGTAAAATGTAAAAGTACTTCAATTATTATAATTAAGAATTATATTGCGTTATGTTTGAGACAGTCCCGAGTTATTTTTCTGTAGCGGAATGAAGCATAATTTTAGTTTACCTGCCCAGCAGGCAGGAATTTATTTGCAGTCTTGAACTTTTGGTTCTTTTCTTTTAAGAGAAAAGAACAAAAGAAAATAAATTACTCAAGTATCATTTTAGATTATTATTAAAAAATAATTCTTAATCAAATTAAAATATAATTTGGGTGTCCCTATGCTTAAGTCGGGGTGGGGAGATTCGAACTCTCGACCTCTTCGTCCCGAACGAAGCGCGCTAACCGGGCTGCGCTACACCCCGAAAAACAATTTTCTAAATTAGCCTGTTTGGATTAAAATTACAATATAAATTAAAATAAAATAATAAATTTGTCGCACATATTTTGGGCGACAAGATTACATGTACCTCTTCGTCCCGAACGAAGCGCGCTAACCGGGCTGCGCTACACCCCGAAAAACAATTTTCTAAATTAGCCTGTTTGGATTAAAATAACAATATAAATTAAAATAAAATAATAAATTTGTTGTACATTTTTCGGTGACAAGATTACATGTAATTTCTTCCTTATTCTCAATATTAAGAAAGGGAAAAGTTTAATTTATGCTGAAAATAAAAGTTATACTTGGCTTACTAATTGATTAAATATACACAATTAGAAAATAAATTGTGGAGGATCAGATGGGCTTTTTTGAAATTTTAGGAATGGTATTCTTAGGGATTTTAGCCTTAAATGCTGTAATAGGAATTTGGGCCCTAAAAACCGCTAAAAGCAGTGATTCAGTTGAATATTCAAATTCAGTTGAACATTTACATGGTCTGAAGATAGCAAAACTAAATTAGATTTTAATTATTTATTAAATTATAAATTCCTCATGATGAACTTATTATCATGAGGAATTTTCATTTTAAATTGTCCAAATTATTTAAATATTTTGAAAGCTGCTGTCAGTTCCTTTTACAAAACAAAAAATGTAGTTAATTAAAAAAACGAAATAAATAAGGGAAAGTATATTTCCCTATTGAGGTTTTTTATATTGGGTAATCTGAAGGAAATGATTTACTATATTATTTTATACAGTCTCTAATTTTTTTACTATTCTGGCCGGTACGCCTGCTGCAACACTATTTGGAGGCACGTCTTTGGTAACCACAGCCCCGGCACCAACAATAGAATTTTCTCCTACCGTTACACCGCATAATATTGTTGCAGATGAACCGACAGATGCTCCCTTTTTTATAAAGGTCTCAACTACTTTCCAATCACTTTCATTCTGCATGGAACCATCAAAATTAACCGACCTGGGGTGCTTATCATTTATAAATGTAACATTGTGGCCAATAAAGACATTATCTTCTATATGAACACCTTCGCAAATAAATGTATGAGATGAGATTTTGCAATTTTTCCCGATAAATGCATTCTTCTGGATTTCAACAAAGGTTCCTATCTTTGAATTATCATCTATGGAACAGCCATATAGATTTACAAAATCAAAAATTTTTACATTCTGTCCTAGTTTTACATTATTAATATTTTTCTTTTCCATCAACTTATATTTTTATTTTATAATAGGATTTTAGATTTCAGATCAACAATTTCCCCTCTGTTTTTAATTGACATATCTGTTGCTTCCAGAATTTTTACAACATCCAATCCTTCATAACCGCTTGTTAGAGGCTGTCTGTCTTCTTCGATTGATAATATAAATTCATTAACACCGGCTGCCAATGCTTCGGTTTGTGTTATTTTGGGTGAGTACATATCTCCTATTCGGTATTGAACTAAAGCTTCATGTATACTGGCTGTAGATTTCATCTCAATACTGGCATCATATACTTTAATTTTTTCAAAATTTTCCATATCATCAAATACCAGCATTTTTCTGTCACCTCCAACAATCATCTTTCTGATTTTAACCGGTGAAGTCCAGTTGACATGAAAATGAGCAAAACAGTTATCTTCAAAATAAACTGAAATATGTGCGATGTTTTCTTTGCCGTTATAATTTGCAATACCATGAGCTGAAACTGCTGATGCCTTATGTTCACCGATAACATAATTCATTATAGAAAGATCGTGCGGTGCCAGATCCCAGACAACATTTATATCCCTTTGAAATAATCCAAGGTTAATCCTTACGGAATCAAAATGGAGAATATTCCCAAGTTCTTTGTTGTCAACCAATTCTTTCATTTTTCTTACCGCACCTGTATAGATGAAAGTATGATCCACAAATATTTTAAGCTTTTTTGCTTCAGCAATCTCAATAAGTTCCTCTCCCTGGGCAGAGGTCGAGGTAAAAGGTTTTTCAACCCAGATATGTTTTCCCGCTTCTAAAGACTTTTTTGCCAATTTAAAATGCGTATCGACTGGAGTAGCAATTGCAATGATATCCAGATCACTATTAATTAAATCGTTAAAGTTATCCGTTAATGTTACACTGGGAAACTTGCTTTTTATAAATTTTAACCTCTCGTCTCTTTTATCGCAGGCTGTAACATTTTCAATTTGATTATGTGCAAGAAAATTTCTGACTAAATTCGGCCCCCAATATCCAAGTCCTATAATCCCAATTTTCATTTAGCCTCCTAAATATTCATATATTATTATCGAAACAATTACAATATTATTTACCGCCGCGGGCAAATAACATAACCGGAATTGTTTTAAGTAAGATCTGAAGATCAAGCCAGGGTGACATATTATTTATATAATATAAATCCAATACGATAGAATCCTTAAATGATACTGAGCTTCTGCCGGTAACTTGCCAAACACCTGTACATCCCGGCAATACATTAACTCTCCTTTTTTGCCAGCTGGCATAGCTTTCGAATTCATAGGGCAAACACGGGCGGGGACCGACAAGACTCATATCACCTTTAATAACATTAAACAATTGCGGTAATTCATCAAGAGATGTTTTCCTTATTATTTTTCCAATCTCGGTCACTCTGTTTTCATTAATTATTTTTTTCCCGATTTCTGACGCTTCATTTTTAATAAATTCCAGCATCATATTTTTTCGTTCTTCATCTTCACCTTTATTTACCAGCATAGATCTGAATTTATAAAATTTGAACGCTCTTCCTTGTCGTCCAATCCTTTCCTGGTAAAAGAAAATCGGCCCTGGTGATGATAATTTAACTAAGACTGCAATAGTAAGAAAAATCGGAGAAAGTAATATAAGTCCTACGAGCGACGCTGATATATCGAAGGCTCTTTTAAAGATTAAGTTAAATCTTCTGTTTATCCTCGAAGATACATCAACTACCGGGAAATCAGCATATTTTTCAGTAGAAACCTTTTTAGTTACTATGTCAAAGAGTTCTGATGTTAATCTGACATTGATCTCAAGCTTTTTGCATATATCAATAACTTCCAGAAGACGATCGTAACTTACATTGTCCATCACAACAAGAATTTCATCAACTTTGTACTGCTTAATAACATCCTGAATTTGGTTAATAGCTCCTAAAACTTTTTTTCCCGCAACAACTTCTTTTCCAATATCTTTATTGTCATCAATAAAACCGATAATATTTATTCCCATTGAGTCTTCAAGAATAATTTTTGTAGCAAGAAGTTTCCCTGATTTACCTGCTCCTACTATTATAAAGTTTCTCTTAAACTGTTTATTCCTGAGTTTTAGAAATACATTTCGCAATATCTCTACTCTGATTACAAATAAGTATGATAAGAAAATAATAGAGAAAGTAAATAAGGTAAGTCTTGAGTAAAGAACATCCAGGTATTTAAAAATAAATGATAAGACAATTATAGTGAGAATTCCAAAAAAAAGTGATTTTATTACAGCAGTTAGATGAGAGGCTTTATTTAAAATAATATTTATTTTATAAAGCCCGTTATATTGAAATACAAAAACAAATATTGTGGTAACGGCAAGATATAGAAAGAATATATCAAAAAAGGGTTTGAAAAAATATTCGAAGCTGAGGTTATTTGTTTTCCATACAAAAACCGCAGTCGTTTGAAATGCAATTGCTGAAATTAAATAGTCAGATGTGATAAAATAAAATTTGTATTTTGGTATTCTCTTCATCTCAAATTATTCGGATATAATCATATGTTGCGATTGAAATTCAAAATATATGCCTTATATGAAACATATAAAAATGTTTTGTTTTCAAATTATTTATTTTTATTATTTTCTTAAAATGAGATAATAATCTTAAATTAAAATTACAAAAAATAAATTTAATAAAAGAAAAATTTCCTTTTGTTGAGTTCGGTTACATGGCTCCCATTTTTAAAATTGGATATAGTTATCTACGAATTTTAAAAATAAAAAAGGGAGAAAAATTTCTCCCTTTTTTTCTTCCTGGCATGGTGAAAGAAGAAGCGGATCACATCAGTTTGTTTTCTTTACAAGATTTGATAGAATTTATTAAACTATCATTTCACCATTTCTTTTTCATTTATTCTAACGAAGTCCAAAGGGCACAGGCAGGTTTTCTTTTTTACCTGCTGAAAGTAGGTTTACCTGCTGAAAGTAGGCTGGGTTTTCCCCTAAGTTTTGACAATTAGTGCGGGTAGGAATTTCCATTACGTTACCGGTTCTCCTGATTGGCTGTCACAAACCTTATTTAATGTCCGAACCTTAGTAACATAAACAGCTCCATAAGGTAACCTTATTACCTCATTCAATGTATTAACACATGGTGAAAGAAGAAGCGGATCACATCAGTTTGTTTTCTTTACAAGATTTGATAGAATTTATTAAACTATCATTTCACCATTTCTTTTTCATTTATTCTAACGAAGTCCAAAGGGCACAGGCAGGTTTTCTTTTTTACCTGCTGAAAGTAGGTTTACCTGCTGAAAGTAGGCTGGGTTTTCCCCTAAGTTTTGACAATTAGTGCGGGTAGGAATTTCCATTACGTTACCGGTTCTCCTGATTGGCTGTCACAAACCTTATTTAATGTCCGAACCTTAGTAACATAAACAGCTCCATAAGGTAACCTTATTACCTCATTCAATGTATTAACACATGGTGAAAGAAGAAGCGATCACTTCAGTTTGTTTTCTTTACAAGATTTGATAGAATTTATTAAACTATCATTTCACCATTTCTTTTTCATTTATTCTAACGAAGTCCAAAGGGCACAGGCAGGTTTTCTTTTTACCTGCTGAAAGTAGGTTTACCTGCTGAAAGCAGGCTCGGTCTTCCCCTAAGTTTTGACAATTAGTGCGGGTAGGAATTTCCATTATGTTACCAGTTCTCCTGATTGGCTGTCACAAACCTTATTCAATGTCTGAACCTTAGTAACTTGTTGCACTAATTCTGACAAGTAGAAAAAAGATTTGGTTATCTGCAAAATTTAAAAATAAAAAAGGGAGAAAAATTTCTCCCTTTTTTTTCTTCAGCTGAATGAATCTATATTAAACTTTTTCTTTAATCTTTAACTTTTTATTCATTAGCTCCTGCTTTGAATAATGACCGTAATATTTATAGTAAGCATGGTAGCCGCTCTTATAATTAAATTTGTTCAGCAGTACACCGAGGAATTTACTTGCTTCATGATTTAAAAGCTCTACTGATTCTTCCAGCCAGTCCATTTCGGTGCTGTCGGCAGATACTACTAATAAGTTTCCGTCAGATAACCTGGACAAAATTTCAGAATCGGAAACTGCCATTATCGGGGGTGAATCTATTATTATTATATCATATTCATTTCTAAGTTTTAACACAAACGCTTTCATCCTGGGCGATCCGATTATTTCGGATGGATTAGGCGGAATGGAGCCTCCGGTAATATAATCCAGATTCCTTACTTCTGTTTTTTTAATTATACTCTCATAGGAGGATTTGCCGAAGAAATAGTTAAGGAAACCTGGTGAATCTTCATCTCCGAAAATTGTATGAACTCTCGGCTTTCTTAAGTCACAGTCTACTATAACTGTTTTTTTATGATCCTGCGCAAAGCTTGTAGCAAGGTTTGTGGCAACAACTGATTTTCCTTCACCGGGAGCCGAAGATGTTACCAGAATTACCTTTAAATCTTTTGCGCTGGATGAGAATTGTATCCTTGTCCTCAGTGTTTTAAACGCTTCACTCTGAATCGAATCCGGATGTTTTGCAACAACTAATTCCGATTCTTCATATTTACCTGATAACTCTTTGATTTTTGGGATCCAGGCTAATACATTAATATTTCTTCCTTCAATATCTTCAGGTGATTTTATAGTTTTATCAAAGTAATTTCTTACATATACAAATCCAAGCGATAATCCGACACCGCCGAACAAGCCCATGATTATAATCAGTAGCCGATTAGGTTTGGAAGGAGCGTAAGGTGGTTCTGCAGAATTCATTATCAGAACATTACCCGGTGTTGCCTGTTCATTAAGCAGGGCCTCCTGGTATTTTTCATCAATCGCTGAATAGAGCTTTTCTGCGGCTTGCCTTTGTCTTTCCAGCCTTGCAAGGTCTAATGTTCTGGCAGGTAATTGATTAAACTTCTGATCATAGCTGCTGATTACATTTGATAATTGGTTATGAGAAGCAATAAGAGACTGATAATTAACTTCTTCTTCAAAGATCTTTTGGGTCAGCTGTTTTACTTCTTCCGGGCTTGAGTCCAGGATCATCGATTGGTATGCAGTTATACTCTTGGATAACTTATCCTGGAGATCATTGATCTTTGCATTATAATCCTGTACCATCTGGGAACTGCCTGCTGAAGATAGCGCTAAATCTCTCTGTGTCTTTAGCTTGGCTATTTGATCCTGCAGCATTGTCAGATAAGGTTCGGAGGCTTTTGCTTCAAGATTATTTGAAACAGTCGGATCTTTTTTCTTGAGCTCATCTTTATATTGATCTAATTTTTCTTTTGAGATCGACATCTCAACTTTTGTTTTGTTCTTCTCCGACTCGAAATCTGAAATCCGGTCTACCAGGGACTGGGCAGTCTTATCAAGCTCAATTACCCCTCCCTTAAGCTGGTATGCTTTCATAGCATCCTCAGCAGCCATAAGATCATTATATTTCTCTTTTCTCATATCTGCAAGAAAATTCTTAACGTTTGTAACCTGCTTCCTGTTTTCCATCAAATTAAATTTGCGGTAATCCTTTGCAAAAATATTTGCAATTAAAGCTGCTTCATAGGGAGATTCAGATTCAGCTGAAATTTCAATAAAATCGAGATTATTCTTTTGAGTAATCTCTACATTTTTACTTAGAGAACCCACTATTGCTTCAACCGGCTTTAATAAAGGTCCTTTATTTTCAAAATAACCTTTATCAAGTATTAAGCTGAAATCGTTTTTCTTTGATGATACATTAAAGGTATCAATAATATCCTGTGCAACCTGTTCCTTTATTGTAGAGTTTTTTATAGTTTCGATTTCATTTGCAATAAATCTATCCCCTTGTTCCGCCATTCCAAAGTCCTGTAGACCCCCTATCTGGCTATCCAGTATATTTCCTTTAGGCTTGGAAATTTTCAAAACCGTTTTAGCAGTGTAAATATCAGGAGCTATTATTGCATAGATAGTTGAACCAAGAGCTATTATAGTTGAGAGAACAACTATCATAAGAAGATTAGCCTTAAATAAATTAAGATAATCTCTTACAGAATTGGTTTTCGTATCTGGCATTTTTTTTATATTATTATTATTTATTCACTTCAACACCCAAATTTTTAATTCAAAATCAATATCTTCTTGAGAAAATAATTATGGAAATAATCGAAACAACTACTGAAACAAGCTGTAAACCGAAACTTAGATATTCTCGAAAACTAGTAGCATTGCTAGCCGGTATTATCAAAAAATCGCCAGGTTCCAATTTAGGCACTATACGGTTCTTTTGCTCCAATTTATCTCCGTTTACTACATCGTCATAATTAAAATCTATTAATTTTTCTTTCCCGTTCTCATTAACTCTATACAATTTTAGATCAGCCATATCTGCGTTTCCATCAGGACCGCCGGCGTATGATATAAGATCTAAAACAGAAGTATAGCTCGGAACTAAATATTTTCCTGGATACCTTACTGCTCCCCATACGGAAAGTTTTATATTTACTGCTTCAGGATCTGAGTAATCGAATAAGGCATTCTGCGAATTTTTAGCTCCTAAATCCGTTGATCCTAATTGTGAATTTTTGACCTGTGCATTAACAATCCCATATGCAATCAAAACTATGAAAAATGAAGCAGTTAATTTAAACATTCAAATTCCCGTATTTTTTAAAAATTACAAAAACAAAAATAAAAAAAACTTATTAGAATTGATAAACAATATTTTTTATCCATTACTAATTGTGATAAATTCTATGCCAATAGTAAATTCCTTAATTTCATTTAATTTTTAACTAAATAATAACAATTTACCTATACATAATGTTAGATATTAGACTATTAATCTCATTATAAGATTTCTAATTAGGAATAATGTATAAATAAATTCAAAAACTGGTTTTTGCTTTAGTCATATTTTACCCTGCTTGTATACTAAAGCACGCGATTTTTCCTGGTAAGTAAAAATAATTTATTTGAAGTTTTTTTACTTTTTGTAATTTTAAGAAATTATTATATGAAAAACAATATCCAATATCTACTTTAATATAAAGATAACCTTGCGAGAATCCCAGCTTTGCTTATCTAAATCTGTTTGAGTTATTTAACCTCAAAATATCTTTTGATATTCTCTGCTATATACTCAATTTGTTCATCAGACAATTCCGGGAACATCGGTAAAGATAATCCGTTTTCAGCAAGCCCTTCTGTAACCGGGAAATCTCCTTTTTTATATCCAAGATAATCAAAGCATTTCTGAAGATGCAGCGGGATTGGATAATGTAATCCGGTAGCTATACCTTTCTCATTTAAATATTTCTGCAATCCATCCCGTTTTTGACTTTTGACTTTTGACTTTTGACTTTTAACCTGGATAACAAACAGATGATACACATGCTTTGCATACGGCATTTCTTTTGGTAAGATAATTTCATCTAGATCACCTAGCAAATCCCTGTATTTAGCAGCAGCTCTTCTTCTTCCTTCGGTCCATTTATCCAGGTATTTTAATTTTACATCAAGAACAGCACCCTGGATACCTTCCATTCGGTAGTTATGCCCAAAAGCCTGGTGTTCATATTTTTGAAGAGCACCATGATCTCTAATCATTTTCGCTTGATTTGCTATTTCATCATTATTAGTTGTAACGGCACCCCCCTCACCATATGCCCCTAAATTTTTCCCGGGATAAAAGCTAAAAGATGCGGCATCCGATAATCCTCCGATTCGTTTACCTTTATATTCAGCTAAGTGAGCCTGGGCAGCATCCTCTACAAGATGAACTTTATGTTTGCCTGCAATCTCTTTCAAAGGGTCAATATCCGCAGACTGACCATATAAGTGAACAGCAACTATTGCTTTAGTTTTGGATGTAATAACGGCTTCAAGTTTTTTTGGATCGATATTATAGCTGTCCGGTTCACAATCCACAAAAACCGGTTTAGCCCCGCATAGTGTTGCACCCCATGCAGTTGCAATAAATGTATTTGCCGGTATAATTACTTCATCCCCCGGCCCAACACCCAATGCCCATAATACAATATGATTCCCATCAGTTCCGGAACTTACTCCAACACAATTCTTGACATTGTGTGCCGATGCAAAATCTTTTTCAAAATTTGCGACTGATTTTCCAAGGACAAATGATGTATTCGAAATTACATTTGTTATTTCATCATCTATTTCATTATATGCATCCTTAAACTGAGCTTTAAGATCAAGGAAAGGTATCTTTTGCTCTTGAGTTCCTCCGCTTTTATTTGTTTTTGAAAGACTCTCTAAAAATTCTTCCGGAGTATAAGCCGGTACTCTTGAATTCTCAAAATCCTTTTTATTCCTGGTAATTATCGCATCAAGATTGAATTGAAAAGCACCCCTTTCAATAATACTATCTTCAAAATCAATTATCTCAGAATCAAAATCAATTGACGAATTTCGTGTTGGTAAGATTACAAAGCCGTTTAAAAATTGTTTTAATAATCCTTTGGTTTCCGGTTTCTTATATTTTTTATTTAGAATATAAAATAGAGTATCTATACTATGACCGGAAATCCATCCTGTAAAAAACCCATCTTTAATTAGGCTTGTTATTTCTGAACTGATTTTATAACCGTGTCTGTACAATAAAAAATCTAGAGCTATATTAGTATCAATTAGTATATTTTTCATCTGAGGACTTCCATATGTTTTCATGATACATACTTTTTAATTCATTATCGGATAAGTTACTTAATTCGGAAAATTTTAATTTGCCTAATAAAGACTTTACCTCTTCATTAAGCTTAAAATTCGGAAAATATTTTTTTCCATCCACTTCAATTTCCTTTATAAGTTTTTCTTTATCAAAATAAGAAGTATTTTCAAAATCTGGTAATTCAATTTCATAATTATCAGGTAAATCAATATCTTTTTCAGGTACGAAAACTTTTTTGTCTTTTTTATATTTTAGTTTTAGCATTATTTATTCCTTTCGGTAATTCTTATAAAAAGTTCCTTCATTTCAACATTATACATTTTATAATTTCCTCCATAATTAATCCTTCTTTACATTCAATTATCCACTCATCCATCCATACTTCTGATTATATTTTTCATCTAAGGACTTCCATATATTTTATAGTATCGATAATTATAAAGTGATAGAGTATAAAATATAATGACAGACTGCAAATACGCACCTTGAAAGAAATTTATATTGAACCTTTAGATCTAAAGATGTAAAAAGCATCTTTATTTCCCTTATTTAACTCAAAAAATTAGATAGATCAAATTTACTATAATATCTGTTATTTATGAAACCTCATCTTATACTTATATTTTTTAATTTTTAACTTCTATTTCCGTTTCTACACTTGTATCTTTTTACTTTTATCTTTTATCTTGAGGTAATCTTTTATCTTGAAGTAATCTATTTTTCCACCATTCAGTAATTTCTTTTGGCAGACAATACCATATATTATTTAAACTTTTTAAATAGCTTAATAGCTCTTCATATTTTTTTAGGTGATCTTTTTCCATTAAATAATCTGGATGTGTAATTAGCAAAATCATTCCATGATTTTTTACAAGCCAATTAATTTTATTAACCCAGATATTAATATCTTTAACTTTTAAAACATAAAACAAAGTATGGTCCTGGGGCAGAGTATAAGGGAGCTCTACAAACTTACCCGCAGTAAAAGGCCAGATTGATCCTGTTCCGCCAGGAAACGGCTGGTAAGGATCATAATCAAAGCACGAAGCATCATATTCGATATTTAATATCTGGAGCCATTCTAAATTCCTGTGAACCTGCGGCGACCGAAAACCGACCGCATTATATTCCTTAATTGCTTCATTTATTAATTTTGCTCTGTGGTCAAATACTTCCCTGGAATAATATAACCTGCCGTCGTGATTGTAACCGTGAATGCCGATCTCATCTCCTGCTTCATTGATCTCTTTTATTATTCCTTCATCGATCTTATATTTGTAAGGAACTATATTCCATGATGATTTAATATTATATTTCTCTTCAAGCTCGATTACTTTAGGAATAAAATCAAATCCATATTGTTCTTCGACATCATGAGTTAAAATAACAGCGGAGGAATAATTTTGCGGGTATAAATTTTCTACCTCTTTACCAAAATCGATTATTTTCTTTTAAATAATTAACCAGGTCATCATAAATAAAATTTTCTCTGAGCTTTATATTTGCATTATACCTGTTTTGAAGCAACTGACGAGCTTTAATCGGCAGGTATGGTCTTAAAAAATTGTGGTGAGAAATAAAGTCAAACCATCTGCTATCTACCAAAGGATCTATAATATCTAATTTCATCTCTTATTTTAATTTTACATCAATAAAATTTTTGACAAACATAAATGTTTTTTTATCGATTTGTTCTAAATTTGAATTATTTATTTTCTTAAACTTTATTTTTTTTATCTCTTCCGGTTCATTTATATAAGTTAGTAGCTTCTTTGATTCAAGATATTTGTCAACACCTCCTTTTGTACCCCCGAAAAAACTATAAGAGGGAATTTTTAGAACACACGCTTCTCGCGTCATTGTACCCCCGCCTCCAACAACTGCATCACATTTTGATATCAAAGCAGGTCCAGTTTATTATACCTTTAGGTATTGAATATGAAATATTTAATTTCCTAAAAATTTTTTCAATTATTTTCTCCTGAGATTTATCACGTGCTATTAAAATAATATGGATATTCTCTGTTTCAGCAAATAATTTTAAAAATTCCTTCTGAAGATATTGGCTTTTCTTTGAACTATAGTGTGTATTATACCCTTCAGGTCTGAAGATAATATTTATTTGATCTTCCCGAATTATATTTGTACACTTTTCATTTAAATTTCCCTCATTCCATAAATATAATTCTTCTTTTAACCCGGGATAGTGGACAACTTTATGAGCATTTTTCCCCCACGCTTCCTTCTCAATTGGAAACGGCGTTAAAATGAAATCAACTAGTTTTTGAAAACCGTTATAAGCATGTTCATAATCTTCAAGAAATATTTGTTTGATTCCCATCATGATGGGACGCCAGAGCTTGAGAACGGGAACCGTGAGAAATTGATAAAACTGGTTTTATTCCTTTTTTATTAAGGTACTTTTTTAATAAAAAGGCTCTGATAATTACAGCAATAAATTTTCCTATATTTGATTTTTTATTTAATTGTTTTCCAACAATTTCATAAGGTATTTTTAAATAATTGCATAATCCTACTGTGGAAGAGAAATTTCTTACAGTTATAATAATTTCGTATTCTGGAAAAGCACTTAATAATTCTTTAAATATCCAGACATGTGGCGCGTTTTCAAAATCAAACCATAAATATTTTTTCATTTGTTTATAATAGATTTTAATTAAACTTATGAAAAATTTAGATATTTTTTACAAGTGATTGAAAAATTGAATTAAAATTCTTTTTGTCTTTGATTTATATCTTTTTACAGATAGTTCTTTAACACTTTGAAAACACTTTCATTCAAGCTTCAGGGATAGTCTCTCTGTTTTATGTTGTTTCTGTTATTAATTTCCTAATGTTTTAAACAAACGCAACCTTTATAACTTCAAACCAAATCCTCTTTAAATCGTAATAACTGTATCTTTGGTAATTAAGTATACGTTTCGTATAAACAAATGGTCTGTCAACTTTATTCCTGACTTTTGAAAGTAATTTGTTTAATTTCTTCCGATTTTATAAAGTTTAAGTATTTCAGGAGTTAAGAAATTTTCAATAATTATTTTCCCATTTTGCAAATCAATCTGCTTGAAAATTTTATTATCCGATTAATTTACCAACAAATACCGTCATAATTTTTAGGCTTTACATTATTTTCTGAAATTCTGATTAAATCAACAATTATTATACCTTTTAAATCTTTACTTAATAATTTCATCAAGTTCTTTATCTTTATTGACTATAACCAGGAGTTCCAATGATTTTAAAAATTCATCTAGCATTTTCAACTAAAATTTCATTAATATGGGGTAGCTTATTAAAAATAAAATCTTTATTTTTCCCCGTTAAGCCGGGATAAATGAACATTTTTATCATAAATCTTAACATCGTAGCCTTTACCTAACAGTCTTTCAGCTAATTCAAGTGCCGGGCTAAACCTTAAATCATCTGTTCCGGCTTTAAATGAAATACCGTAAAAACCAATCTTCTTTTTATTCTTATTCATTATTAAATTTAATGCATATTCAATATGAACTCTGATTGCTGTTTTCAATAGATGATAAAACCGGGAGCTTTATATATTTATCATGTGCAATTGAATTTAATGCTTTTAAATCTTTAGGTAGACAAGAACCTCCGTAAGCAAAACCCGGTTTAAAGTAATAGGGAGAGATATTTAAGATTTTATCTTTAACAAAAAGCTCCATAAGATTTCTGCTGTCAACACCTAAAGCTTTACAAATTCTTCCTACTTCATTTGCAAAAACTACTTTTAATCCATGGAAAGAATTATTTACAAATTTAATTAGTTCCGCACTGCCAACCTCCGGGGTAATTATCTTCGGCTTTAATCGATTTATAAACTTCCTTCATAACATCAACTGCTTTTTGTGATTCCGAAGCTATTACCGTGTATGGAGGATTAAAAAAATCTTTAACCGCACTCCCTTCCCTTAGAAATTCTGGGATTTGAAACAATTGCAAAATCTTTTTCATTTACTTTTTCGCTTATTTCACTAATAATCTCTCCAAGCTTTTTATTTGTACCCGGCATAACGGTACTTCTAATAGCAATAGTATAAAATTCATCTTTATATTTTAAGGCTTCTCCAATTTCCTTTCCAACTCCATAAATATGGGTCATATCCAGGTGGCCGTTTTCATCATTTGGTGTTCCGACACATATAATTGCTACATCGGAATTTTTAACTGCTTCTATACTATTATTGGTGGCTAAAATTTTTTTCTTTTCAACATTAATTTTTATTAAATCATCTATATCTTTTTCAACAATAGTAGCTTTACCATTATTTATCAAATCAACTTTATTTTTATCTACGTCAACACCTATTAAGTTATGCCCTTGTTCAGCTAAACAGCCTAAACCTACACATCCGACATAACCTAAACCGAAAATTGTAATATTCATAATTTTTAATTTTTCATTTATTTAATAGGATAAAAAGGTATTTTTTAGCTCATCTATTTTAAAAATAATTGGTTATCTAAATTTTTTATTAAAAAGTAAATGAGAACACTTTTCTCTTATGTTAGAATTACGCCTCATCTAATTATAATTATTCTTTATTTTTTCATAAATATTTATAATTTTTTTTGCTATAATTTTATCATTTGAAATGTTGGACCTTTTGCCTACCATTTGTCCTAGTTCTGTTGTAATATATAACTGAAAGTTTATCATAAATTATATTTTCGTCAAATGGCACAATAAAACAATTATTTGTATCACTTAATATTTCCTTTACATCTCCTACATCAGTCGAAATAATTGGAAGATTACACGCTTGAGATTCTTTTATTAAATTTGGGGATCCTTCCCAAAAAGAAGTAAATAATAAGACATCTGATGCATTCAGATAATTCACAACTTCTTTTGGCGAAATTCCATAAGGAGTTAAAAATTCAACATTAGGGAATGTTCTCTGTAATTTTTCAAATGATTTTCTGGCTAATTCAAAATTCTTTACATAATTTTTAGGATTCCCTAGGAACAAAACTACAAAAATATTTTCCTTAATATTCAGCTGTTTTCTGACTAAATTTTTATCTATTGGCCTAAAAAAATCAAAATCAACGCCATTTGGTATTACATCTAGGGGGATATCTACATTTATTTTACTTTTCATTTCGTTAGATTTGACAATTATATGATTCACTTTATTTACAATAAAATAACTTAATTTTTTATCAAAAATACCTCTAAAAGTCATTCTTCCTTTCTTACTTGGAGTACCAAGAATATCACTCCCCATAAGTGATACAACAATTGGAATTTTTGTCTTCGCTAAAAGAGCAGGTATTGCACTATAACTATAATGTGCATGTATAATATCAATTTTATTTTTTTTTATAATATCTTTTATTTTTTTTGCAGCCGTAAAATAATTAAAAAAGGTATCATCCCCGTTTATGTTAAGTATTGATATATCAATTCCACATTTCCCTAAGGAATCTATCTGAGATTTAACAAATGGTTGGGAAGAAGGAGAATTGTTATCAGGTAATCTCCCTGTAATGTGCAAAATATTCATAGTTGTAATTTACTATAGATGGATTAATAATTTTGGT
Organism: uncultured Bacteroidota bacterium; assembly: GCA_963782475.1. Lineage (GTDB taxonomy): Bacteria > Bacteroidota > Ignavibacteria > Ignavibacteriales > Ignavibacteriaceae > CAVQBP01. The sequence continues at coordinate 1,529,180 of CAWAJW010000012.1, read as the reverse complement.
AATATCACAACCGCTATTTTTTTCGCTAATTAGTTTAAATGAACCATCATCTAATTTAAAAAGAGAATATTTCTCAATTTCTTCATTTTTTATAATCATTAAATATCCGTTTGGTTTTAATATGTTTTTTAAATTTTTAAGTGCTTGAATAATTTCTTCATCGGAAAAAACATTTGGTTTAAGAACATTAGCAACTTTTATAAAATCGACTTGCTCTCTATCCCAGTTATCGAATATATTCCATTCAACTATTTCTGCTCTTTTATCATTTTTAAGTAATCTTTGCAATTCCGGTTGAATAAGATTAACAACTTTAACCTTGTCTGGATTATATTCTGGAGATTTTTTAATAAAATATTTAGCAATTAGTCCGATTGGAAATGAACCTAAATTATCCTGGTACAAAATAAATTTGTCATTGACAATCATAATGCATTCTCTTTGTATTCGGTTCAAAGAAAAAGCTATTCCTGCCTTTTTCAGTAATAATATGCAGTGAGAAATTTATATCAGTTATATAATATTTAGAACTCATTTCCGCCTGAGTTTTTTTATCAAATCTAATGAAGTGCTGCCATCAGAAGCCCCAATATCCAAAATGATATTTTCTTCGTTTTTATTTACTATTTCCAGGATAGCTTAATCTGATAAGAATATGCCTTTCAGGTTTTGTAGTTTTTGAAAACTTTCCTCCAAAATAAATTGCCTCTATATGTTTTGAAAATTCATTAGAACTAAGTTTTTCACCTTCTAGTAAATTTCTCGGGTCATTTTCATTAGGAAATATTTTTTTAAAAAAGTTTGAAAGATAAGAGCTATTAAATTTAATTGGTGATATCATTTTTCCTGAATATAGTTTATTGTTATTGCAATATGTTAATAATTTATATGGAATATTAATTATTTGTAAAATTTTCTAAACCAGAATTTAAATTTAATCTCAAAATATCTCTAAAACCTTTCAGTTTAACCTAAGTTCTTCATATAAATTTGACAAGCATTTTATATGAGATTCAATAGAAAAACTTTTGTAAGAGATATTCTTGCGCTTCTTTGCCCAGGTTCTTTCTCAATCCATCATCATCCATTAATTGAATTATTTTTACGGCGAGTATCTCTTTCATTTCTAGATTTGAATAAGCTGCATATTTACCATCTATGCTGATTTCATTTCATAACATCTATATCCGATAATATTACAGGAAGACCTAAAGAACATTGCCTCAACAGGTGCAATGCCAAAAGATTCATTTAAGAGATGGAGAAAACAAAAATATCCAGTGAATTAAGAATATCTATAACATCATTTCTCTTCCCTAAAAATTCAATATTTTCCAATAAATTATTTTCTTTACAAAAATTATAGCACCTATCATATTCCTCCGGGAATAATTCGTCCCTTCTTCCTACAAATAAGAATTTAAAATAAGGATTATTTTTTTTTACTTCAAGCAGTGCTTTGCAGACAGTAATCTGATTCCTTATTATTTATAAAATTTCCAACCATGCCTAATGTTATTGTTGAATTATTATTTTTACTGGTCCTGTCTTTAATTTTAAATTTTGTTGATATCTATCCCATTATAAATTACTTTAAATTTCGAAGTTTTCTTAATGTTTTTATCTTTTAATAACCTTTTTAGAATGAATTGCTCACGGCTATATTCATGTCCAGTCTAGGTATTAAAAAATTCTCCCATATTTCATCCATCTTTTTTCTGATATGTACTGAAACCATGATGTGTAAGAATATTTTTTACATTTAGTCCTAATGATGCCAGGTATGCATAAGCTGCCGAAACGACAATATGTGAATGAATTATCTCAATATTATATTTCTTAATTATTTTTCTTAATTCAAAAATAATCTTTAGATCCAACGATTTTTTTCTATTCAATTTAAAATAAGTTATTCCTGAATTTTCGAATTCCTGTTCCAGGTCACCTGATCTCATTGAAACTAAGATCATATCCAGACCATTCTGCTTTGCATTTCTGCAGACATCAAGAGTAAGCATCTCAGCTCCGCCTCGATTTGTCTCATCTAAAAGATGATTACTTTCAAAGGATTCTTCTCAAATTTTCAACATTTAAACCTGATAGATATTATTAATATTACTCAAGAATAAATTCGTCTGAGCATTAAAATAGGCTGAATCGACCATTCAATTTTTGATTGTTCCCCGGCACCTTGGATGTAAATAACTAACCTGGAGTTAACCTGCTTAAAATTATAAGTGCTTCGAAACCAAACCTTGCTTCTCTTAAAACCTCGTAGCTCACTGATTACTCGACAGCAATACATAACCTGAGGATACCTTTGGAAGTGTTGTTATATCGTAAATTCTTTATTGTTCTCGGTTATCTTGGATTGTCAGGATGAAAATTTAGAACTATCTTAATAATATTATCTTTTCTTTTACTATTAACTATATCAGTAACAAAGATAGAGTCCTTTTCAATATTTATTTCCCTGGATATTTTTGCATCATCATTTAATAACAATTTACCTTTGAAAGTATTTTCATCTATTTTCTCTAAGCTTATATCGGGTAAATTCTTCGAACCCAAATTTCCGGTATAATAAAACTGGGCTTTTTCATTAACAATAATTGTATTATGTGCATCAGTCGATCTGAAATATTCTCGATAATTATTATCTGTGATGTCATACGTGTAGGTACCGGAATCAATTAATAAAGGTTCGGAATGCCAGTAAAGTTCAAAAGACAAAAGATCATTATGAACATGCGGAGCATATTCTTCAATTAAATTTTTATTCCCGGGATAACCGGATTTGAAATACTAAGTAAATTTCCTGTGAATTGTATAAATAAGGTACCCGCTATCTGGGAAAAACATTAACCTCGATTTTTTCTATCCTTTATATTATTCTGGGAATTTCAATTCCGGCTAAAAAACACCACCATTTGGTTTCCTCATTAATTTCATCATTTGATGTTAGAAATAAATAATGAATTATCATTAAAAAAAATTCCGCAGAAATCAAAAAATCCTCTAAAATCAATGAAATCTTTATTTGTACCTGACTAAGAAATAGAATTCTCCCGTTATCACAATCACTGAACATCAGGGACAGAATTATCAGGATGTAATGAATTTCCTTAGTGCATGAACATATATTTATGTGTTAGTACATATAGTTTTTCATAATTCATTAGCAATAGTTTCCTTATCAATAAAAATTAAAATTAACAAGAAGTGATTCTAATTGTAAACCTTGTATATGTCGGAGAATGCTCAAAGTTAATCCCATCATCATAAAATTGGATTTCCAGTTCTTTAAACAAAAAGTTAAATAATTCATTTATTTGAAGTAGTTTATTCCATTGCAATATATACTGGATTAATGATTAATCCCGAAAGTTCAACAATTGAATGGTTATTTCCTGAAAGTTGTTTTGTCAATTGTAAGATTACTATTTATATATAAAGTTTGCTCTAAAATACTCTGCAGATATTTTATAGTTTATAACATCTATCTTTATCACTACTTACTAATAATTAATAATGAGGTCAGCCAGTTAATCAGCCTAATAGAAATCTCCATTGCATGATACCGAATTTATACCGATACCGGCAGGGTTTTCATCATATCCAGTTTTCTATCTGTTTATAAAATATCATTACAGATATTCATCTATCTATTGTAATAAAATAAATTCTGAGCCAGCCAGACAAAATGGTGATGCCGGTTTAATTCCCATGTTATCCTGTAATCTCCATATTTTTTATAATTATATATGTTCAATATCTTTTTCAAAAATACGGGGATATGATTTAGAAAGATCGTTGGAATTAAAATGCCAATTTAATTCTATCTTTAAAAAAATAATCTTTCCCCAGGATATGAAATTTATACTCTTCGCAATGTCGTAAGAATTTTAATATCTGCACATCTTATATTTAATTTAATATCTATTTAGTAATAATCTAAAATATTATCCTACACTTTTGTTTTTGTATGTCCGGCTTATATGATAAAATTGTAGTGTCCGGATTTTACACGGAATTTTTCTTTAAACAGAAAGACCGATTTTAGATCTTAATATATTAAAGCTTTCATATAATCCATGACCTAAAAATTTTTTTAACGATATCTACTCATCTATATATGAATCGAATTATTTCAATTAGCTTTTAGGTTAGGTTTTTCCGGTCATATTTATACAGATTTTCAATATTTGTCTTATAACCTGATAGATATTGTTTTTCCATAAATTAAAATAATATTCTAATTAGTTTTTTTGATCCCTTCCCGTGTCTAAAAAATCTTTTACTTCACCCAATTTATTTTCATAAACCAATCTTAGCTGCCATGCTGTCCAATGAATCAATTAATAATAATCGGCCTTCTGCTTCCCCAATAGTCATACATCTTTCCCGGTACTAAGAGTTTTAATCTGGTAATTAATGGCTAAGAGGAGTTCGGCCTTCATAATTGTTTTTATATATTCATCCCTTTCAAGACAGTTCTGTAGATATAACTAATATCACTTAATTTCTTTTTCCATTATCATAGAAGTAACATTTGAAGGCAATGCACCGATAAACCTCATTTCAAAGTTATTTTGATTTATGCATCCATCTTTTTTTAATTCTAGTCAGGGCATCAAAAAGTCCGGCAGGATTTCTTGAATTCGACATTCCTCCGGAATGAATAATTGTAAATTTCTCATTCGGTACTATTTCTGCATCCCAATATTTTTTATATTCCGATATATCACATCCATTGGTAATCAAATGAAATTTACTCTTATAATTCTGGGTATCTTTTATTAAAATCATTAAAACTATCTCGGGGTAACAAGTATTATTTTATCAGCATTTTTTATACAGAATTTTTCCAGTTTCTCCTCATATTTTCGAAGTAAAAAAGGTTGTTTTAAATAGTTGAGGCTGATAGTATCCAATCGTCTTTTATATCCAGCACCAGTTTTTTCCTTGTGATTTTTTTTAGCAATGCTGCCTGCATAATTACAGAATAATGGAGGCGCCGTTGCATATATTATATCAGCTTTCTTTAGCTTCTTTTAATGCTTTAGGAATTAAATAGGGAGCCCAAAGGAGAGCATAATCAGGAATTAAAACATATTTTTCCAAAAGACTATATATTTTTTTTAATATCTTTTTTATTTAATACTTCTGATTTCGTTTATTTTGAGTGATTTCCATCCATTTCTTTCTAAATTAACTTTATTTTGGCTATGGATGGCGGGGCTGTAAGAGTATTTGTACGAATTATATTTATTCTGTTCTTTAGGTACTTCTGTTAAAGAAGTCCCCGATAAATGTAAATCATTTAAAGGTATATATCATCTCGTAGCGTAATTAATTTAACAGAAATATCTTTCGTTAATTCATTTATATATTTAAGAAATTTGACAATTCTTATGGATCCTCCCTACGCTACCCATTGGGGGGAATGTATGAATTATCATTAGAATATTTTTCATTTTATAATTGAGTAATATAGGTGAATAATTCTAGGATATGTCCATTTCCTCTGGTTCCTGTATACAATCTCTGTTGTAGGTTATATTATTTTCAAGAACTTTTACAGCACATATTAAACCAACGACATAAAATAGAAAGGGAACGTCAAAACCGTTATGCCCGGTCACGCAGTCTACAGAAAATATTATTAAAAGCATAAAACAAAATACTGCAATTGCTGTTTTATCCTCATCGAAGTTTATATATTGTTTTATTTTTCTGAAAAGAAAGAATCACTCCTCCCCATAAGATTATTATAAAATATAATATCCCACCAATACCGAAAGTACTTAATAAGCTGAAATATGCTCCATGTCCTCCTGCAAATAATTGTTTACGTGCAAAAGATTCGGTACCCGGGGCAGTTGAATAAATAAAACCTATATAATCGGTAATACCTTTCCCTAAAATAGGATGAGCTGAAAAGCTTTTAAAATCTAAATACCAGGCCATGCCTCTCCAGGGATCCTGCCCCATAAATCCGCTTTCTTTTATTGTTGAAAGCCTCCCCAACTGTCCTTCTAAAAAAGTCTGCGGAAGGAAAATCATTGCTAAGATAAATAATATACCTCCTGCTAAGAGTCATGTAAATAAAATTTTTAGGTAAGAACAGGAATGAGAAAATTACGATTGCAATAATTACACCTATCATAATAGTTCTGCCGCCGCTTAAGAAAACAAATGCTAATAATACCAGAAGAAAAAGTAAATTTAATTTTTTCTTATAAACATACAAAGCAAAAAGAGCCGGTACACCTATTGTAGCTGCATAATCAAGCCCCGAAAACCGGTATGAGACCCCCGAAGCTTCAGTCATTTCTCCTGAGTTGTATTGGAAAAGTCCTGTTAATAAAGGCGTTTTTAGCTGAAAGTAAAAAGTGAATATTCTTATAATACCAATTATTATAGTAACATTTAATAAAATTTTAAAGAGTTTTAAACTCAATATGTTCATACTGCGTAACAGTAAAAAGAATAGTAGTAAAAAAAAGAAGCATATCATTAAAAATTCCAAAATAAGCTCTTTTTGTGCCGGTTGTATTACCGTATGGAATGGTTGGATTGATTATTTCATGATTTATCATGCTTATTAATGTCCATACTACTAATATTATAAATGCAAAAATAAATATTTCAATACCACTGAATCTAATTTTCCTAAGTCTTTTTTCAACTGAATTTACTGGGTTCAGTTCATTTATTAAGTGATAAAAAGGTTACTAGTGTAAGCCATTCAATTATTAAAAGATCAGGGATAGATCTCAAATCACCAAAAGTAAATGGATAAAGAGCGGCGAAAGAGAAAATAATAAACTGATGCTCTCTTTTTAACTTTAAGAATATGAAAATCGAAACCGGAATTAAAATTAATGATATCATAAAAATTAAAACTTATTTTTTCAAAACCATGTACTATGCCATAAAGCCATATTTAGAAGAGCCCATATTTTATTTGCCTGACCGTTAACATTATATCCATTTGTAATTTTGTATTAAAAATATAATCTTCAGGTCAAATAATCCGAGAAATATTTTTTATTTAATTTATAAAATTTCCTGCAAAAGATTTCAGTTTAGGAGATAACATCTGTGTCGTTGAACCGCAGAATCCTATTTTTTTTCTGTAAATCACTTCATCCGGCAAAATATTTTCCGCCGCTTTTTTTAAAATATATTTATGAATTCCATTTTTTATCTTTAACTCATATGGAATATTAAAAGCTAACTCTACTATTCTGTAATCAAGAAAAGGAACCCTGGGTTCAATGGAATTAGCCATTCCTATTTTATCAACTCGAATTAGTAGAAATTCCGGTAAACGGTGTTTTAATTCCATATAAAGCATCTTTTGCGATATATCTCCACGAGGTTTCAATTGATTAAAATGTTCATAATGTTTTTTAATTATTCATGAGTATCATATTTGATAAAAACATTTTTTTAATAAAAGACTTTTTAATTTCTCCCCAAAAACCTTATTATTTGTCCAGTAATAGTTTCCTATTGTAAGCTGCATTATAGAAGGTATCTCTTTTCTCCGGGTAAAAATTATAAATTAAAGATGATACCGGTTTTTTAATAAAAGAGGGTATATTTGCAAATCTTCGGAAATTTTTATACTTATTATCTACATATATCTAATCCTTCATAACCCATAAATAATTCATCGCTCCCTTCACCAACCTGGACGACAATTGTATTGTTATCCCGGGTAAGTTTGGAAAGATGATTTAATGCTATAAAATCCTGTGTAGCTAAAGGTTCATCAAGTATACCGTAATTATTTAAAAAATACTCTTCAAAGTTTGAATCATCAATTGCTTCTTGTATAATGATTTGAATTAAATTTTTTTGCAACGATATTGGCATAATACTGCTCGGAATAAGGATTATCACCAGTTACATCAATCGAATATGTATCGATACTTTTACCGGTTTGTTCGGTCATTAAAGCAGTAATTAAGCTGGAATCTACTCCCCCGCTCAAAAAAGCACCGTAAGGAACATCCGACATCGTTCTTATTTTTACTGAATCCCTCAAAAGGTTTAACAGATATTCCGAATATTCATTTTCATTAGTTAAGATAGGCTGCTTTGTAGTATTCCATAATGGATTCCACCATTCTATAATTTCAGGATTTGAATTATTTTCTAATTTTAGATAGTGACCTGCAGGTATTTTAAAAATCTTTTCAAAAAGCGTAAATGGGGCTGGTGTTGAACCAAATGATAAGTAATGATATAGACCTTCTTCCGATAATTTTTTGTAGACTCAGGATGTTTGAAGAATGCTTTTATTTCCGATGCAAATAAAAAATTTTTCCCGGTATCTGTATAATATAATGGTTTAATTCCAATTCTATCTCTAACCAGGAATAAAGTATTTATCTTGGTATCCCATAAGCCGAATGCAAACATACCATTGAATTTATTAAGGCATTCAATTCCCCATTCCTGGTATGCATAGATTATAGTTTCAGTATCAGTACCTGAATGATACTTATATCCTAGCTTTTCCAATTCAGCCCTGACTTCCATATGATTATAAATTTCACCATTATAAGTAATCCAGATAGTCTTTTCAGGATTTGACATCGGCTGTTTCCCGGCATTACTTAAATCAATAATGCTTAATCTTCTATGTCCTAGGCCTATTTTTCCATTTTCCGAAATCCAGTTTCCATATCCATCCGGCCCTCTGTGGATCATAGTATCCCTCATAGAACTTAAAATTTTTTCAAATTCTTCCTTATTCTGACTTTCCCTGTTTATTACACCAACTATTCCGCACATAAAAAATATTTTGTTTATTTAGTTATTAATGACGTTATCATATCTTTCAAGATCACTTCCTAAGGCCTTGCAGGATGATTTTTCGTGTAACCTTATCCTATATTCATCATTCAACCATCCCATTCATTCATTCATCTCTATTTACACACTCCTCAACTAATTATTCTTTGTATCCAGTACTCCCTCCATCAATTCTTTCACTTTCCCCCTGCTGTATCCCAATTCAACCTTGTTTTATATTCACTAAATGAAGATAAGCAAATTTTTTATATTCATCATAATTATTCATAAGGTTATATATGTAATCAATATATTTATTTGCTCCGGATTCTTTATTAAATGTAATTCCGTTTACATTATCTTTAATAATAGTTGTAATGCCCCCCAATTTCCTTGAAATTGCAGGCACCCCAAAAGAATTCGCTTCACAGAAAACCAGTCCATATGCCTCAGCTTCTGAAGGCACAATTAAAAAATGAGATTCTTCAAAGAGTCTGTTTAATCTCTTTTTCCCTTCTTCAGTTGATTTGCTTATAAATCCTAATGACTTTACAAAATCCGGTAAAGGCTTTCTTATACCTGGTTCACAGCCGACGACCGTTAACTCAGTATTTAGTCCCTTTTTGTTTAATCCTTTTGCAGTTTTGAAAGCCATATCGCCCCCTTTTCTTATCCAATCAACACCAATGAATAATAATTTACAAACATTCTTCGATCTGACTTCAATATAACCATCAATATCTTGAATTGAATTATTATGCTCAATGTTAGCCCCGAAAGGAATTACTTTTACTTTTTCAGGATTTATATGATGATAATCTTTTGCAATTGAAGCAGCCCATTCCGAAGCATATATTGCCATTGATGAATTCACCAAAGCTAATTTTTCTATTTCAATACCATGTTTAAATGATTCTTTATTTATTTTTTCCTTAGGATCATAAAAATCAACCAGCCCGGGCTGGCAGGAATCTGTCCAGAAGACTATAGGAATTTCTGTTTTTAACATGGCAATAGGTAATGTACCGGGACTAAATATGATATCATATTTTTTCCGATTTATTCTCCTTTCAACTTCTTCAGCATAACCTTGGATTACTTTTGGGAGTAACATCGTATACAAATTGTTTTCCTAAAAATATTTTGCTTGCTGCTCTTTTAAATTCATAATCCATAAACCTTTTCGTTTTCAAATTTCCTATAAAGTCTATATCACCTACATGTTTCTCCAATGCTTTTGCGATATAATAACCTAATCCCGACCAATTATGAACATCAGTTGAGTCATAAATTGAAACATAGGCAATCTTCAATCTTTTCATAAGGATGTATTAGACCTTAAAATTAGATAATTATGTTTTTTGTATCTTTTTTAAATATAGGTTTTGATTAAATCCTGGTCTTAAACATGTAAGCAAAAATGATAAAATGGTTTTTATTTTATAAGGTTTGTGTGTCAAGGCTTTCAATAAATATAATTTGCCTTTTTTAAAATTGCCTTTGCAAATGCTGTCCCCTGCAATAATATTACATAAATCAAAAGATAAGTTTCTTGTTAAAATATCTTTATGCTTCTCATATATAATTTCTTTTCCTTTAATAAAAGAATCCGGGTTACTTGTAATCTGTTCATGATTCATGGTTGATAAAATAAGAAATTCATCTACAAGGATAAATTTATATTTCTGGGCTAATCTAATTCCAAGTTCTGTTTCCTCATGTGCTGGAATTTTTTCATCAAAAAATCCTACATCCATTAAAGCTTCTTTTTTTATCAGCATAGTTGGTGTATCAGGTGCACAGCCGAAATTACCGTAAATTTTTTCATTTACATTTTCTCTGATTATCCATTGAGTCAAATATTTCTGGGTTTTATAATCTACATACTGCACGCCGCAAAACACAACCCCTGTATCATCTGGGGAAGATTTTAAAAATATTTATCTGCTTTTCCAGTTTATCTCTTAACCATATAACATCAGAATCAAGGAAAGCAATATATTTACCTTTTGAATTTTCGATACCTGTATTTCTGGCAGCAGATGAACCCCTATTTATATTGTGCTTAATATACCTTATCCTGTTATCATCGATATTTTTTATTACCTCCTCTGTATTGTCCTTGGAACCATCATCCACAATAATTATTTCGAAATCCTGGTACGTCTGCTCCCAATACACTGGCAATAGATTTACTTATTAAGTGAGCTCTATTATAAGTTGGAATTATTACTGAAATTTCCGGCATTGTTTTAATATAAATTGTGAAATCAGTTTGTTATTAAAAAAATCACATAAATTTATAACTCAAAAACTCAAGATGACAGCCAATCGGGTCTCATTTCGATTTATCTACCGGGGTAGAAGGAGCACAATTTGCTCACATTGCGGCGACTGAGAAATCTTTTCAAAATGTTAGATTTCTCCCCCGACTAAAGCGAGTATAACAAATTGCGTCGATGTCCGCCTTTAGCAGATAGTTCATTGAAATGACAAATGTACCTTTGGGACATATCTATTCAAAATAACGTCTGTAATAAAATTGTTGTTAATCTGTGTTAATCCTATAAACCAAAATATTACCGTCAACAGTTGTATAATATAAATATTTCTTATACTTGCTGAAAAAACCAATAGCCTGAAAATCCCTTGGCCGCCACATTATATTTATAATCACCCATTTGGTAATATTTTTTTTATCAAGGAGAGAGAGTAAATCATCAAACCTATAAATTAATTCGGCATTAGTCCATCTCTCCCGGGTGCCATTCAGAACTGATTGTTCGGGGAAATCACCGTCTTTATATTCCAAAAAGAAATAATCCAGTTTATTCAGGTAATAATCTGCCGAAATCTCGTTTGAAATTACTATGTCATCCGGTTTTTCATGTTCGTTTATAATTTCTGCTGCTGACCTTTCATCCCACCTTGGATAATAATGCCTCTTCACCATAATATTATTACCTATCCTGAAATTAACTTTATCATTATCAATATTGAATAAATGTTTTGGAGAAAAATCTTCAGATACAAATAAAAAAAAGAACAGTAATATAATAAATGCAGGGAATTTTATTTTTTTAAAACTTATTGCACTGGAAATTCTATTTATCGACCAAATTATCATAAATAGGAATAGAGGAAATAAGAAGAATGTATACCGGGTTTCAAAATAATATGTATTAATTATCGCAACCAGGCTTCCAAGAAAGAGGAATATATAATATAATAATCTGACCCCTATATCCTCTTTTTTCTTAACAAGAAAAATAAATCCTATTAATACCAGGAAGATAGAGACTATTGTAAACTTTGGAATTGTCTCGGTATATAAGCGGAATATGTCATAAAGATTTGGATATTTAAAAAATAGATCAAACAGGTTTTTAACCTTTTCTGTTAATCCTCCCGTTCCTTCGTAGTAAACGCTTTGCCAATGAGATGTAACGAAAGCATATAATGACCAGAATAAAAAGTTAATTAGGATAGTTGAAATTACATAAAAAAAAGTTTTCTGCTTTAGCTCTTTAAGCTTCATCCAGTTAAATAATAAAAATATTGCTCCTAAAAGAATCACCATCCCGAAAAGGTTGAATAATGAAACTATAACCAGCACAGCTGCCGACAATCCGAATAAAAAATTTTCATTCTTATCTTTAATAATTTTCCTTAATGTAAATAAAGAAAAGATAAAAGGAACTATGAGTAAAATAATCCATTGATAAGATGAAAAATGTGAGAATAAGTAATTTAGGAAGATATATAAGGCTTCCCGGCTTTAAGCTTTTATAATATGGAATAACATCAGGCGGAAGGTTATAAATACCTGTTCCCCTGAAATTAATTTTTAAAAATATATAAATAAATACTAATATCCCCAGGGATATTAAGATATCTGCTATTTTACCTTTTGTTATTTGTCTTATATCAAAAGTTTTTTCCTTATTATCCCAAAGAACAGGAAGGAAATTAAGTGCTGCAAGGAATACGCTCCCTTCGTAAACAAATATGCTTGTAATGCTTATAATATAAAGCCATTTTCTCGATTTACTATTATTCTCAACCACTGTTTTATAAAGAAAGAGCAGATATAATAAAAAAAGGAACTGGAAAGGGGCATACATTCTTCCAAACCTGGCAAATTCAACTTCCCACACCGAAAAACAGAAGACAAATACAACAATTGAAGCAAGAAATTTACCCGATATTTTTTTTGCTGATATATATATTACCGGTATGCATAAAATATTTAATATCGCAGGAATTATTCTTACTGCAAGTTCGGTTTTTATTCCGACAAGAAATAACGGGACACACAAATATTGATATAGTATACCTCTTTCATAAAACCCTCCGTTAATAAATTTGGGGACCCCGTAATGCACTATATTTTGTATCGATTTAACAATATAGTATTCATCAACGGCTAACGGCCACTTGCCTAATCCGATTAACCTAAAATAAATTCCCAAAACCGCAGATATGGTTAAAATAAAATAAACCGCGATATTTTCACCGGTCATTGGTAGAGAAATGATATTTTTTTTATCCGGAATAGAATATAATTTTTTACCAGTTTCTAGATTATCCATTTTTATTCTTAATATTTTATTTTTATTAAAATTATCCCTTATCATGATTTTTTACACTATAATTTAAGGGCAGCTTACTCTTTAATTCATATCATTATAAATCATAATAGATTAGAAAAATCTATATTATATAAAAAAATACTGCTTTCTGTTAATTGTTAATTGTAAATTCTTAATTATTTTCAATTAAACCTGTTATATAATTTTTTAATCTTTGAAGGAATAAACCTTTCATACTTATCCAGTATCCAGCCTGCCGAATCCCCTTTAATAGATTCGGGTATCCAGATTAAACTTGAAGCAAGAGTTATTCCGCTTATTCCAAAAAGAATGACAAATTTAATAATAATTGTGACTGAAGGTATTAAAAATTCAATTAAATTAATAAACATTATATCTACCAGGGAAATAATCAAAGCATTAATTAAACCAGGGATTTGAGTCTTTAAATAATCGGGCCAGTGAAGATTAAGAATTTTCAATGATAAATGCCCCTGTGAAATAAACAGCCATAAAAATGCAGCAACAACAGCCCATCCCACTCCTTCAATTCCGAAACGTATTCCATACCATGCCCCGGTGGCTAGTATTGTCAGGTGTATCAACTGCCGCCATACTTCCTGGTAAACTTTCCCTGTAGCAAGGGCTAATGCACCTGAAAAGCTCAAAGTTGCTTTCAGTATACCTGCAATACATAAAATTTGGAAAGCTGCAATAGCTCCCCCCCAATTGTGTCCGTATAAGCCTAGTATTATATATTTCGCACAGACTATCATTGCTGCAAGTACCGGCAATAATAGAAACGATATCATGGTATTGATCTTAAAAAAGCATTTTTTAGTTGTTCATAGTCATTTTGAATTGCTGAATAAGTAGAAAAGACAACATTGTACAATGTATTATTGACCTGTCCCAGGGGCATTGACATTAAATTATAAGCACGGGTATATAAGCCTAAAGCTGTAGTATTTGAGAACCTTCCTATAACTATATAATCTGCATTTGCAGCCGCATAATGAATTAAGTTGCTGAAGCTGGCTCCTGTTCCAAACCCTGCCAGTTCATAAAACTCTTTTTTACGCCACAAAGGTTTAATTTTAGGAGGAACCTTAAATATCAATAGTATTGAAATTAATATTCCGGTAACTAACCGCCCGATAACCAGGCTCCATACGCCAAATCCGGATATAGCCAAAGCTATGCTTAAAATACCCTGTCCTACTATATAGTGAACTAACCTCAATAAAAAGCTTTGATTTAAAATCTATACGTCTGATCAAAACAAATCGCTAACATGATATACCCTGCAGTATAAATAATATTGATATAACTCTTATTACAGGTACTAATTTTTCTACATTAAAAAATTCTGATATTAAAGGAGCAGAAAAATAAAATAAAATAAAAATTGAAATTCCAAAAGATACCGTCACAGTAGTTGCAACCCGGATATGTTCATCAGTCAAATTACTAAATCTGATTATCGCCGGCCCCATACCCATCGTTGAAAACACTGAGGCAAGTGAAATAAATATATATGCCATTCCTAAAAGTCCAAAATCAGCCGGGGGAAGCAGTCTCGCAAGCACTATGCCTACAATTATATTCAAAAACGTTGTGCCGAAAGTTTTTAAAAAATTCCAATTGACTCCTGAAATAGCTTTTTCAGTTATTGAATTTGACATTAAAAAGACATCCTATTTTTTACAGATTAAAGCTTCGCCAGGTGAGTCACAATATTATTATGAGTCATTTTAATTAAAATCAATGGAAACTAACTTTGCACAATTATTTAGATTATCATCTGAACAGAATTTTTATAAAAGATTTTACATCATTTAATTATTATGATGTTTAGAGAAGTTTTTTTTTTTGAAAGATTTACATCTTCTAATCTCAATTTAATTTGGCCAGCCGTTATAATACTAATAAATAATCGCCCTGAATAATCAATTTTTATGCCTTGTAAAAATAGGTTGAAAAAGAAGGAGTATCAAATTTTTGTGATCCATTTTAAGATATAGAAATGAATTGCTGGCTTTTAAAAATAATTTTAAATTGTTTATAACTTATTTTTTATTAACCTAAGGACTAGTTTATAAGTATATTCATGAAATTTCAATAATAATTTTTACTAAAAATGGCTTCATAATAAGTGTAACATTTACCAAAGTAATGAGAAAATTTTTCGTATCAGAGAAATATTTTTTTATTTTTCTTACAAGAATTTTTTATTTGCTGTAAATTTTAAAAAATCACTGAGATCAATGATCTATATCACAATGGCTTAATATTTGGTATTATCAGTTAGATTTAAGTAATTATTTTAAAGAAAAACGGATAAAGTATGATTAAGACTAAATTCATCTGCACCTTATTTCTATTATCAATTATTTCTATTTTTCCACAAACAACTTATTATGTTTCTTCTTCTCAGGGAAATGATTCAAATCCGGGAACATCAATAAACTCTCCTTTTATGACCATTGAAAAAGTCAATCAGCTCAATTTAATTCCTGGAGATAATATTTTATTTAAGAAAGGCGATGTTTGGCAAGGAGAGGTTTTAATAATTAAAAATTCAGGGAGTTCAAGTAATAGAATAACTTTCGGAGCGTACAGCTCTGGAAGTAAACCAATAATAACCTTAAAGCAGCAAATACCTGCGTGGAATAATGTTTCGACTTGGAATAATAACGGTAATAACGTTTGGTATATGCAGATGCCTAGTCACGATCAATATAATCCAATCCAACGATTATGGTTAAATGGAAAAGAGGTTTTTTTCGCCAGCAGCGATAATGGCGATGGTACATCGGGGGTTAATTCTAAGTGGGAATTTCAACAAAGTACTAACGGAAGATTATATGTATATGCACCTGAAAATCCTGCAAATTATTTTTCGAATATTGAATACCCGGGTGGTGCTTCAACTTCACATTTTTATTGTCATACAATTGAACTAATTAATGCAGACTATGTGACTTTAGATGGACTTGATATCCGGGGAAGCATGTATAGTAGCCTTGGATTGGCAGGAAGTGATTATGTAACTATCAAAAATTGTAATGTTGGAAATGCTAGTAATTGGACTGGAATATATGGTAATTCCACTTTTATAAATGATTTACTTCTGATAAGACTTCTGATAATGTTGTAGTTGAAAACGATACTATAGATAGTCATTGGAACTACAATTATTATTTTTATACTTTAAGAACTCCTTATGGAATTTACTGTGGAAATGGAGCTAGTAATTGGAATATAGACAATAATTTAATAAAAGATTGGTGGATAGATATCTTTATTAATAATTCGGACACTTATGGAATATCTCAATATCATTCAATTTATAGTAATAATATAAGTTCACCTAATTTTAGTTTTTCCAAAATAATGCAAATAAATGGTGAAGTAAATGGAAATAGTAACCATTCTTCAACTCATGTAAATTTCTATGATAATTTATGTCATAATGTTAATGCTGGTGCTTTGCAAATTATAGCTTCAGACAATAATTTTTATTTTAATATTTTTCATGATATTACTTTTTCTGCAAATGAACATGCTGATAATGCAAATTCTGGTTGGGGGATTGCTAATTTATCCACGACAACATGTGATGCCTGTGGAACTACAAATGCAGATAATAATTATTACTTCAATAATACCTTTTATAATTTAAATCAACTCGCTGTTGAATGGGCAGATGGAAACAATTTACATTTCATTAATAATTTATTTATTGATTGTGGAAAAACATATCCAAATAATCAAACAATACAGGAAAATATAAATTCTATAAATTCCTGGGAAAATAATTTATTCTTTGCTACTGGTAAAGATTTAAGTTCATTAATGATTGGTTTTACTAATAATACTGCAGTTACAGTTCAAAAATTTAATAGTTTAATTGGTTCAAATGGTTCGGTCATTAATGGTAATCAACAATTTGTTGGTAATTTATCCTCGTTAATTAATACATCAGATTTTAGTTTACCTTCTGGTAGCCCCGCGTTAAATAAGGGTATGGATATAAGTAGTCTTTTACCCCAAGGTTTTCAAGATATGTATGGAAATACAGTAAATGCAAAACAACCAAATATCGGAGCTATAGTAAACGCAAATAATCAAATTTCTGGTTTGAAAGTTTTTTTAGAAGGTCCTTATAAAAATGATCAAATGTCAACCTTATTAAATAATAATTCTTTAATTCCTGCTACACAGCCTTACAATAATAGTCCATGGAATTACACCGGCAATGAATCTGTTTCAGCCATACCTAAAAATATTGTTGATTGGGTTTTAGTTGAGTTAAGATCAGATGTTTCTCCTTCCTCAGTGGTTGCAAAGCAGGCAGCATTTTTAAGGAACGATGGAAGTATAACTGCTCTGGACGGAGTAAGCCCGCTTACATTCAGCAGCAATTTAACCGGTTCGTATTATATCGTAATTAAACACAGAAACCATCTCGCCATAATGAGCTCTCAAAAAGTGCAGCTGGTTAATTCAATTATTCAATATGATTTTACTACTTCTGAAGATAAAGCTTATGGTCAGAATTCAATGATCAATCTTGCTAATGGTGTGTACGGTATGTATGGAGGGGATACAAATGGGGATGGTATTATTGATCAAAAAGATGTTGTCGATGTCAGTCAGAAACTATTCAGCAGCGGTTATCTGGATGAAGATTCAGATATGAATTCGCCGGTTAATGTTCTCGATTACAGGATGTCTAATATTAATATGGCAAAAGCAGCTAATATACAATAACAACTTCTTTATAAAATATATTAAAGGGATGACAACATTTTTTACATATAATTGTCATCCCTAAATTAATATTTAACTATTTATAGCTTTCCCTCTTTTTCCCATATCTAACATAATTCTTATTATAAATTAAGATATGTTCACATTTTGATATCTATCTTGCTGTCGAAACTTAACTCTTATAAGTAATATTTTCCGATACTTTTTACCTTCCTATAATCAAAATTAAACCTCCGACCTTACTAAATTTATATAGGTAATTACTTCCGGAAAATTCTCTAATTATCGATTTGGTGTATCTTTTTTGAATAAAATATCAGGTTTTTAACGGTATCATTATTGAGATTGAATAAATATGTGATTGATATCAAGATTAGATTAAACAAAAAATGAGATAAAAAAATGATTAGATTTATTGGACTTGTTACTTTCTTTTTGCTCAATTTACAGACCATCTTTTCTTTCCCCGACTATTCAATGCAGATATCAAATACTAAGATACTGAATGATAGTACAATCGAATTTGAAGTTTACTTCAGTGGTATAGATTCTACTTTTGAATTAACTTCTTATCAGTGTGCATTGTGCTTAGATAATAAAATCCCGGTGTATGGATTCTCTTATGTTAATGGAACTTCCGGTTTTGGCACTATTGTTCCCTCTGTTGGTATCGGTTTTAATATTTCAGATGGAGAAACAAAATTTACATTTGCTTCTCTCCCCGGAGATGAAATAATCTCATCTGATAAGATAAGGGTCGGAACATTTTTAATTAAAACAAAAGATGCTCAAAATTATCCGGTACCTGAAGTTCAATGGTGCTTTGATGGAAAAATTAGCACCATTCTTGCGGGTTCCGGTTTCGAGAATATAACCAATGCCGCAAATCATTCTGCAGAAGGTACGATAAAATTAAGTATAAAAAGTGTATCGGCTTCTTCAACGGACGATGTGAATACATCACCAGAAAAAACAATTGACGGCAAAGGTGCAAACGATGGAGACGATAATTCCAGGTGGGCAGCACAACCTATGCCTGCATATTTAATCTTTGATCTCGGCAGTGAAAGAAATATTAGTGAGACTAAATTCTCCTTTTATGAATGGAATAACGGAAGGATTTATCATTACTCAGTTTCAACTTCGGATGACTCTAACTCATGGGACCAAATAATTGTAAACGACTCTTCATCATCGGAAGAATGGACAGTCAATTCTATAAATAAAAATGCCCGTTATGTTAAATTAACTTTTCTTAGTAACAACCAATGCACGTGGGCGGGTCTTTGGGAAGCACAAATTTTAGGAACCACTGAAATAACTGAAGTTAATAATGAACAAGAAAATAGTAAAAATAAGGCACCTGGTGAATATACTCTTAGTCAAAATTATCCAAATCCTTTTAACCCAAGCACTAAAATTAATTTTACTCTTATAGAAAGTGGAAAAGTAGACCTGGAAGTCTATAATATTCTCGGTGAAAAAGTATCAACATTGGTTAATCAGGAAATGTCCGCAGGTCTTCATGAAGTGAATTTCAACGCATCAAACCTTGCAAGCGGAATTTATATATACAGAATTAATGTAAATAATAAATTTGTCGACACCAAAAAAATGATTTTGATGAAATAATTATCAGCATAGTTATAATCATTATATAAAAATTATTTTTTTTTATTTGGTAAATCAACCCCCTGGTCATAGAAAGCAAACCTTTCTTAAATAAATAAATTATAAGAATAAATAATCTGCATATAAATAGATTTCAATAAAAGATAAAATGTTTTACTGACAATTGCTCCTCAAAAGAATTGCGTCAAAAAAAATTACGGAATTGAGCGGTTAATCCCGCCAGGTTGTAGTTTAAAGTAAGAGAAGGCGGAAAAACTTTTTAAAAAAAAAAAAAAAAAAAAAAAAAAAAAAAAGAAGGCGGAACGAGTTTATTTATCTTAGCGAAATGGAGTAATTTTTTAGCAATTCTTTTGCAGAGCATATTTCTTTTGCTCACTTTTTTTATGTGATTGTGTGAATATCTTATTAAAATCGTGTATGCTAAGAAAAGTAGAAAGGAATAAATTGTTTTAATTATTAGAGGGATCAAAAATTAAGTAATTAGAATCTTTTTTAATTTTACTAAAATTTAACTTTTCCTTGTTTTTCAAAATTAATTTGGACAGCAATGATAGAAAGTCAAGTGCTTAATAAACCTTTTTTAATTCCTTATTCATTCTCTTTCAACTCTTAGTTTGCATCATCATAGGGAAAGAGCCCAAGATGACAGACAAATATTTAAGTCTTTTTTTTGAAAAAAATTACTAGCTTCGTCACAAAAAGTCAGCTTTTTTCTTGAATTAAGCAACACCATGAGGTGACTATAATGAGCGTTCAGCTAAATAAGTTTTACTCCTAACAAATTGAGTTGTGTAATGGGGATGTGTGCTGACAAAAGCCAGTCGTTCTGGATATTCATCAATCATAAATCAACAATCACAAATCCATACTCTCTGAATGCACCCCGGATGACCTCAAATAAATTCTGCCTGTCCCGAACTCTTCTCGACAAACTCATTTCGGGATTAAAAAAAATTATTCGTAATGGAGCACTAAACAGAAAAATTTGTTTTAGTCCCCCCCTTTGTCTTCATACAAGCGGGACCAGTTATTTTTTAAACAGCTTCTCCTTCCTCCCCTATTATTTTTCTGTGTATTACAATGTCATAGCTTTTGTCCCTGTCATTCCCTTCTATTATACTCTTTTCCCCCGGTTCCAGCTCATCTTTTAATCTTTTCTCAAACCTTATTATAACCATTGATAATTCTCTCTTATTCATCTCCTTATAATCCATTTTTTCATAAGCTTTCCATGCCAGCTCAAGTTCTTTGGCTATTCGCTCAATCCTTTTCTCCTTCAGCATATTGTATTTTTCCAGGATTTCGCTGAACCGTATTTCCTTAATTTCTTTAATTTCATTATTGAATTCTTTCTCCCATTCAATTAAAGTCGGTTTTGATACATTTATCATTTTGGCGATTTTGTCAAATGATAACCCTTCACCCCTGAGTAAAATAAATCTTTCTTTAATTTTGTTATCTTTCATTTTACCAATATATTTCCTATATTTACCTTAATTTATTAGGTAATATATAGTAAATTTTTCAAATAGTAAAGTTTTGGTAAGGTTTTAGTAAAAAATTATCTGTAATCCTAATTATTCTTCTTTCAAATAATATTCGGAAATATCCGGCTCTAAAAATCGATATTCATTGAGGCAGTTAAACCTTTTTAACTGATTCTTGTTGAAAATTGTTTTTAAAAAATAAGGTATCTAATAATAATATGTAAAGCTATCTTCAATCCGAAGTCATCTGCAACAGAGTCCCATTTCACATACGCTCCACATACGCTTCATATACGCTTCAAATACGCTTCATATATGCTTATCTCAAGAATAACCTCTGTACAATTGTGTCGTGAGTGTCATTTCGAATCCCGGCTCAGTCTGTTTAACCTATTGATGTCGGGATGAGAAATCTTGCGTACAATATTCAATGTTCCGGGTCATATCATTGTTCTCATCATTTAGAAAGCACCTCCTTTAATCTCAGAATATCAATTAACGAATTTTGATCTCTGATTTACGAATCCAGTATCCAGTATCGAGTATCCAGCATCGAGTGACACACGCATCCCAGCTCATGGGGTGTGTCATTTCGATTTACCTCCCAAAGGCAGGATCCGACTTATACTGTTATACTTATTGCAGTTGGGATGAGAAATCTTACGTACCTTAGGAAAAGATTTCTCAGTCGCCAATACATATTCCGGAATGTGCTCCTTCGAAATGACAGGTGTTACTCGTTTTGCCATTTCGACCCCAACACGCAGAGATAATTTCTTCCTGGTTGGGGGAGAAATCTTGCGTATAATATTCAATGTTTCGGGTCATATCATTGATGTCATCATTTAGAAAGCACGTCCTTTTGAGCTCACAATATCTATTAACGAATTTTGATTTCTGATTTACATATCAAGTATCGAGTATCCAGCATCCAGCTCTGGACACCAGCAGCCCCCTGGCCATGGGGTCTGTCATTTCGAATCCCGATCCATATCGGATAACATCCGGCAATCGGGATGAGAAATCTTGCGTACAATATTCAATGTTCCCTCATTGTTTTCATCATTTAGAAAGCACCTCCTTTAATCTCAGAATATCGATTAACAAATTTTGATTTTTGATTTACGCATCCAGCTATCGAGTATCCAGCATCGAGTATCCAGTATCCAGAATCCAGAATCAAGCCGGCAACCGCTTGACAAACTCCCCTCATTCCCTTAGCTTTTCGATAATTATTAATATTATTTTCAGAGGTAATATGGCTCAAAACCACTCGTTTGATATAGTTTCCGAAATTGATATGCAGGAAGCAGATAATGCCGTTAATCAGGCTTTAAAGGAAATTCATCAGCGTTATGATTTAAAGGATTCCGCTACCACTATGGAGCTTAACAAAAAAGATAAAAATATTTCAATTAACACTAAAGATGATTATTCGCTAAAAGCAGGCATCGATATACTGCAGACAAAATTTATCAGGAGAGGAATTTCGATTAAAGCATTAAAGATGAGCGAGCCTGAACCTGCTGCCGGTGGAAGGATAAAACAAATTATAAATCTGCAAAGCGGAATTTCAAAAGATAATGCTAAAATAATTACTAAAATGGTTAAAGATTCTAAGCTGAAAGTAAATGCACAAATCCAGGACGAGCAGATCCGTGTGCAGGGTGCGAAAATTGACGATCTGCAGTCTGTGATTAAATTGGTTAAAGAAGCAGAGCTCGATTTCCCAACACAATTTGTGAATATGAAGTAATTGAATCCTGAAAGGTGAACAAGATACTTTGCGGTTTACCAACCAAAGCTTTAGCGCAGGTTGGATTACCTCCTTTAAAAATATATTGATTCTCTGAGTGATTTTTCAATTTCAATAATACTCTTACCTTGAAATGTTATTACATCTTTTGTATCTAATACTTCACCATGAAATATCTTTGCCTCAACATATTCAACATCTCCGCTATAACCTTTGCTCTTACTCCATTCAAATATATTCTAATTCTTGAACCATTTCCTTGGCTAATCTACTGCACCTAATGCGGCTAAAACTTTTTCTATATCTTTCCAAAGAACTTGTTTTACTTTCAGAGCCCATAGTAAATTAAGAGCCTAAACCTAAAACCTTATTTACTGTTCTAACCTTAGTAATATAGACTTATCCTTAGCTAGCTTGTGTGTGAATATCATTAACCAACAGTTTTAACTGTTGAAAAATAGTGGGAAATCATAACATTGAATAACCGTTTTAACGGTTTTTATGAGTTTTCACACAGTCTCAACGTAAGAAAAGCAGCAGCCTGCTTTCAGTAGGTAAAAAAAACACGCTCCCACTTCATAACAGCTGTAGAGAGAACTATTAAATTACTCAGTTGCTGATAATTATTTTGAATCTCTTCACTGCGATTAAATTTTGTCACTTTGACGCACCAGGAATCTTACGCTATTTACCTATGTTTCACAACGCTTCATCACCGTTACAACTCCGTTATAAATCAACTGTAAAGATCGGCCTGAACCACTATGTTTCACGTCAATAAATTGTCAAGTTGACAGTTAATCATCAACTTAGCTACGGAGCTTAAGTTAAGATATACTTTCATTCCTGGAAGGTCCGCAGAGGCAATTTAAAACAACTTATTCCCTTCTACTTTTCTTAACGTTAGCTTGCGTATGAATATCACTAACCAACAGTTTTAATTGTTGGAAAATAGTGGGAAATCATAAAATTAAATAACCGTTTTAACGGTTTTTATGAATTTTCACACAGCCTCTAGTAAGGTAACCTTATTACCTCATTCAATGTATTAACACTTGTTTAACCGGTTTCAATGTCATCTGATAATATTTCATGAATGATTCATATTCCCCGGAAAAAACAATCTATTGGATGACAATTAGTGCGGTAAGAGTTTCAAAAGTTATACAATTTATGCTAAGAGCAAATCTGTGAATCTTTATAACATTTCAATAAAATTGGTATTGATTATTTGTTTTGCTTTCAGAGCCCATAGTAAATTAAGAGCCAAACCTAAAACCTTATTTACTGTTCTAACCTTAGTAAATATAAACTTATCCTTAGTAAGGTAACCTTATTACCTCATTCAATGTATTAACACTTGTTTAACCGGTTTCAATGTCATCTGATAATATTTCATGAATGATTCATATTCCCTGGAAAAATTATTTTTATGATGATGCCTGGGTTGATTTAGTATATACTTACAAACTTTATCAACAAAAGCCAGGCTGCGATTTATCCTGGAATGTTATCGAAACTTAAATCCTGGGCAATCGTTCCAGGTACGAACTGTTGCTTAATACTGCAAAAGAATCTGTCTTTTTAAGATCTTCCAAAGTAAAACAATTCATATAGCTCATTGAGCTTCTCAATCCATCTGAAATGCTGTCAATTACATTTTTAACAACACCTTTAAAGCCGACCATAGTTTCTTCACCTTCAATAAATTCATTTCTCATTTTTACTCCAAAAGACGCAGAACCCCTGTATTTTTTCCATAGCTGTCCATTATATTTAATAACTTCTCCGGGAGTTTCTTTAGTCCCCGCCAGCATTCTTCCCAGCATAACCGCATCTGCACCTAAAGCGATTGCCTTTGCTACATCACCTGAACTTTTTATCCCTCCGTCGGCAATTATTTTAATCCGGAGATTCTGTTCCCTTTTAGAATAATAAATATTCAATAAAGACGAGACTTGCCCGATACCGATACCGGTCTGAATAGATGTAGTGCAGACACTCCCGCCCCCAATCCCAACTCTAACAGCATCTGCACCGGAATCTTCAAGCTGCTTTAAGCTTCCGCCATGCGCTATATTCCCGACAATTACTTTAGAATTGAATTTTTTCTTTATCTCTTCACATTTGTTTAACACCTGCCTGTTATTTGCATTCGCAGTATCAATACATATGATATACTTTTTTTCTGCTAATTTTTCTATCTCATTTAAAGAAGCGTTTAAAGCTATTGAGACCCCTCTTATATCATCCCCGTTTTTATCATTCTCAATAATTTCTTTTATTGATGAATCAAACCTGTTTAGAATTCCAAGACAGCCTAATTTGGTTAATTCTTTCGCCATTGTTAAACCGGTTACAGTTTCCATAGGACTCGAAACAATGGGAAGTGATAAATTTAAACCTAAAAAATTGCATGAGGTCTTTGCTTCTGTGCGGGAACGGATCTCGGATACTTCTATAGGAATTAAACTGATGTCATCATAAGTTAACGATTGATGGTATTCATTCAGCGTTTTTTTCGTGTAAATTTTCATAACAATATTTACCCTTTTTTAATAAATTATATTATAGGCTTATTCATTTGCGAATAGGAAATGGGGTTTCAGACGAATTACTCACCTTAATTAATTTTCACCTGGAGATATATCTGCCGGGATCATAATAAAAATATTTTTACAGTTATACTGTAAAATAATAATATTCAGTATTAAATATTATTTAATATCGTATTGTAATTTTTCCAATTCATTTAAAAGAATATCCATTTTCTGTGCAGTGGCTTCAACCGGTTCGCTGGAATTCATATCTACTCCGGCATTCTTAAGAATATTAATTGAATAATCAGAACTCCCTGATTTTAGAAATTCTAAATATTTATTAACTGCCGGTTTTCCTTCGTTTTTCACCTTTTTAGAAAGCACTTCCGATGCGGCATAACCGGTAGCATATTGATAAACATAGAAATTATAATAGAAATGCGGAATACGTGCCCAAGTATGCTCCTCCTCCTTATCAACTATCATTTCAGCGCCCCAGTATTTTTGATAAATCTCCTTATAATTATTATTTAATATTTCCGATGTTAGAGCAATTCCTTTCTCTGTCTGTTCATAAGCCCACATTTCAAATTCCGCAAACATTATCTGCCTGTAAAATGTAGTGGTGATATTATTCAAATATTTTTCAATTAAGAAAAGTTTTTCTTCCTTTTTTTCTGCATTCTCAATTAAATAATCGAGCAAAAGAGATTCATTAAAAGTTGAAGCGACCTCTGCAAGAAATATTGTATAATTAGCATACGGATATGGCTGATTTTTCCCCGTGTAAAAAGAATGCATGTTATGTCCCATTTCATGAGCTAAAGTAAATACATCGTTTAATAAGTTTGACCAATTCAATAAAACATAAGGATGTACACCGTAAGTAGTTCCGGAAGAATACGCTCCGCTTCTTTTATATTTTGTTTCATAAACATCAATCCACCTGTTTTCAAATGCCAGCTTTATAGAAGACAGGTAATTATCGCCTAAAGGCTGCAATGCATTAAGAACCATCTCTTTCCCTTTTTCATAATTAAACTCGCTCCCAAAATCAGATGGAAATAATGAAACATAAACATCGTAAGGATGAAGCTCGTCGATTCCCAATATCTTTTTCTTCATTGATGCCCAACGGTGAAGCGGCTCTAAATTTTCATTACAGGTTTTAACTAGATTTTTATACACGGTAACGGGGATATTGTTTGAGTCCAATGATGCTTCAAGAGATGAACTGTAATTACGGGCTTTTGCATTGAAAATATTTGACTTTAAATTGCCGTTAAAAAGAGTAGCATAAGTATTGACATAATTGATATAAGGAGTAAAGTAATTCTTAAAAAACCTTTCCCGGTATCCCCTGTCTTTCGAATACATTGCAGCATAGTAGCGGGCATGCGAGATTTCTGCCTGGTTTCCTTTTTCATCCTTTATTTTGGGGAATTGAATATCGGCATTATTAAAAATTGAAAAAACATTGTAAGGCGTTGAGGCAACCTCACCCGCAAGCGCCAATATTTTTTCCTGCTCTTTTGACAAAGTATGGGATTTCTCCCGGATTAGGTTCTCTATAAAATGTTCATATATTTTTAACTCGTCATTCGAATTGATCATACTGAATAGTTTTTCATCGGGTATCTGCAGTAATTCTGGTTTTATAAATGAACCGGCTGCTGATACTTTAGTATATAAGCTTTTAATTCTGTCATCCATAGCCTGGTATTTCTGATTTTTCATATCACTATCTTTTGACAGCATTGCATATAAATAAAGTCTTTCGAGCTTTATTCCCATTTCATTATCGAATTTTAAACATTCCAATAATTGACCGGGACTTTTTGAAAGAGTTCCTTCAAAAGCTTTGTAATTAGAAATGTTTTTAGATATCCATTCAAAATCCTCTTCCCATTTTTCTTCATTTTCAAATATTTGCAACAGATCCCATTTATATTTTTCTTCAACTTCAGCCCTCTCCGGTATTGCATCAGTTCCGGTGCTGAAAAAAACTCTATTATAATTATTTATAAAATGCATGGTAAAACATTACCCCCGTTCTTGTGTTAAAAAATTTATTTCAGATATTCAATTTTTGTTTTAACTCCGCTGGTCCCGGGCTAAAACCATCTTTTTTTCTTGAAGAATATTATTAAGGTTGCGGCAATGACAACCATCAGACCCATTACGAAGGGATAACCAAACGCCCAGTCCAGCTCAGGCATATTCCACCTGCTCGCATCCGTTCTAAAGTTCATTCCGTAAATACCAACGATAAAAGTTAGAGGTATAAATATAGTGGAAATTATTGTAAGCAGCTTAACGACTTCATTCATCCTGTGACTTGCATTCGAAAGATATACCTCCAGCAGACCGTTAATAAATTCCCTGTAATTTTCAATTGTATCGATTATCTGCTTTATATGGTCGCTCAAATCCCTTAAATAAACATAAGTAGTTTTCTGGATAAAATTAAATTTTTCTTTTTCAATTGTAAAGATCATTTCTCTTAATGGTGAAACAGCCCGTCTCAACTTGATTAATTCTTTTCTCAGGTTATGGATTTCTTCCAGAGATAAATCATCAGGCTGACTTAAAATTTGATCTTCTATATCTTCAATTCTTTCATCGAAATTTTCCAATACGGAAAAGTAGTTGTCTATAATTGAATCAAGTATCCTGTATGCCAGGTAATCTTCATTATATTTTCTTATCAGTCCTTTAGCCGTTCTTATCCTCTCCCTAATAGGGTCAAATACATCACCGCTCTTTTCCTGGAAAGTAATAATATAATTTTTACCGATAATTAAGCTGACTTGTTCTATATCAAGGCAATTAGAATCTTCTATATAATTTATCATTTTAATCACCAGGAAGAGGAAATGCTCATAATCTTCAATTTTAGGATTATGAGAAACGTTTAAAATATCTTCCAAAACCAGCGGGTGTATATCAAAAATATTTCCTATCTTTTCAAGAACATTAATATCATGTAGCCCCACTATATTAATCCATGTAATATTCGAATTATTTTTATACTCTTCTAATTCATTTAAATCATCAATATTTTTTTCGATAAAATCGCCTGAGTTATAATCAAATAAAGAGATAATCACCTTTTCGGCTTTCTTTTCGCCTGTGAAAATTAAGCTGCCGGGAGACATTCCTTTTTTCTTTTTGGATATATGCATCTTCATTATGAAACTCTGCTTATACAATTAAAAATATATTATTAACTCATGTTATGCATTATCTTTCAATTTATTCCTAAGATCTTGAAGGATCCTTTTTGTATAACCTCGAGGTTCTGGAAAGCAACACCCAGGAGTTTTCCTGAAATAGATGAACTTTTACATAACATGAGTATTAAGATAAAAAAAAGAAGATTCTTTTAAAAGAAAAGATAATCAGGGATTTCCATTAAGATATAAGGAGAAATCACCAGAAAAATTTTCGAATTCCAAACTTATTTGGCTGGGAGCAAGCCCGTCTAAATTAACTGTCGAAGTGGGAAATCCGAAAGTAAAAATCCGGTTATATATTATTACCTGTTCATTATCAATAAGCTTGATATGCACTGTCCCGGAGGCGTAATTATTCAAGGCAAGGGAAAGGTTAAGCTTTTGCAGGACGGGTATATTATTTAAATAATTAGAGGAATTCTTTTCTGCACTGATTTCAAATGAATACGAATTTGGTGTTTCTGATTCGATAGGATTATTCACATAGTCAGCATTCTCCTGATTTATTGAAGGAGCTATTACTTCCCTGCATGATGCGGAAATAAAAAGATAGATGATCAGTAAAGAAAGTAAAGTTATTTTTTTGTAATTCATATATTATGAACCTATAAAACGTCTATAAAACTTTCAATATTTTAATTCTTATTATTATTACATATAAAATTTAAAGATAAATTATTATTCCAGATTTAATACTGGAAAAGAATGTTTACTTTTTTTTAATGAACCGGAAGAATTTAGTGTGACTTCAAAATAAATTCAACTAATTTTTAGAGTCTCGATGATTAAATCACAAATTTTTTGCTCTTTTTCTAACTGCAAGAAATATACAGTTTAACCACAAAATTGAAGTTAAAGAAATCCCTATTATAGAGGCGTCATCCCTGAAATTCGTATTTATATGATAATCTTCGATATAGATTTCATCGGGAGAAATAAACTTTCCTTTTATTGAAATCAAATTTTTATTTTTAATGTTAAGATTTACTGCTTTAATCTTTTCATCTGCAAAAGTTTTTATGATATTCCCGCCGGCTTCCGGGATATAATTAGCTCTATCCAGTTCAATATATTCTCCGCTCCTGGTACTATAATTTCGTAATGTTTTTACAAAATGATTATTTTGCTCTTCAGGTAAGTTCAGCATAAATAACGGGATAATAAAATAAATGAGCAATAGCGACAGCGATAATAAAAATCTTTTCAGATCAGGAAAAATAAGATCTGAATATTCACTTATTCCCTTTTTGTATGTAAAAAGGAAATAGATTAGTCCGAATGCTGTAATTATATATGTCGGTATACTCTCCGGCCAAAAGAGACCAAAGCTGAGTAAATGCCAGCTGAAGGGAGCAAATAAATGAACGCCGTTTGCCCATTTAATCTGTAAAGGATCCAGCATTAAATGGAATAATGAACTAAAGGATAGAATAAAAAATACCTTTTTATAATTGCTGGAAAAAAATGAAATTGCCCCGCTGAAAATTATACAGAAGAAGAGTGATGCAAGAATTATGGAATAATCCCTTACATCATAAAGATTGAATAAATGAGAACTCCTCAAAACTCTCTGGATAATCCATGGTATGTCGGGAATTATGCAGCCAATATATATCCATTTAAGATCGGCAAATTTGAAAATCTTTTTTGTGGTTATTGCCTGAACGCCAATATGTGCTAAAGTATTTGGCATATAAAAAATAAGATATCCAAAAAATAATAGTTTCTAACTGAAGTTAGGTACCTATCCTTCAAGTTCTTCCTAACTTGAAGGATGCTTTTTCGTGTAACCCTGATGGTTTTAGAAAGCAATCCTCAAGGTTTAATTAGAAATAGATCAACTTTTCTGCAACTTCAGTTATTAGATAATGAGGTAAATGGATTTAAGAATATTTATCAACTTATGGAAATTAAATTTAATTTGCCAGGATATGAAGATTGCAGATGGTACTTCACCATATAATTTAAAGACCATCTGTAAGCTTTAAATTTTATTTTTTTATTTTTTGACTTTGAGAAACCTTCTACGCAGCAATCTCGCTTGATTCTATTTCCGACATCAAGACTCTATGGACGGAGGCAGCACATTTTCTTCCTTCGGCTATTGCCCAGACAATTAATGATTGCCCTCTTCTCATATCTCCGCAAGCAAAAACCCTTTTTAAGCTAGTTTGATGTGCATTATCCGAATTACCGAATTCTGCTTTAACATTTCCCCGGTTATCTAGTTCAAGTCCCAGCTCTTTCAATTCATTTATTAATCCATCATGAACCGGGTGAACAAAACCTGCAGCAATCAAAACCAGTTCGGCCGGCAAATCAAATTCAGTTCCGGGAATATCAACAAACTTATTATTTTCAAATTTGACTTCATTACATTTTAGTCCTGTAACTTCCCCTTTTTCATTCCCCACAAAATTCTTAGTATCGACACTCCATCTTCTATTTGCCCCTTCCTCCTGGCTGGATGAAGTTCTCATCATCAAAGGCCAATAAGGCCAGGGAGTATTATAATGCCCTTTCATTCGGAGGCTGCGGAAGAATTTCTAACTGTGTAATTGATTTAGCGCCCTGCCTGTTGCAGGTACCAATACAATCCGACCCGGTATCACCTCCCCCTATAACAACAACATTTTTATCTGCAGCAATAATTTGATCGGCAACCTTAAACCCGGCATTTACTCTATTTTGCTGGGGTAAGAATTCCATAGCAAAATGGATTCCCTTTAATTCCCGGCCGGGTATTTTAATATCTCGAGGTTTTTCAGATCCGCCGGCTAGTATTAAAGCATCATAATTATCTAATAAATTTTTAACAGGGATATCAATACCAACATTAACATTAGTTTTAAATTCTACCCCTTCAATAGCCATCTG
Organism: uncultured Bacteroidota bacterium; assembly: GCA_963782475.1. GTDB lineage: Bacteria > Bacteroidota > Ignavibacteria > Ignavibacteriales > Ignavibacteriaceae > CAVQBP01. The sequence goes on along the minus strand of CAWAJW010000012.1, from coordinate 1,497,473 downwards.
CTCAACTCTTCGATCAATAAGCCATTTCTCCATTTTAAAATCGGGGATTCCGTACCGCAACAAACCTCCGACTTTATCATTTTTTTCAAAAACAGTTACCGAATGGCCGGCTCTGACTAATTGCTGCGCTGCAGCTAAGCCGGCAGGTCCTGAGCCGACTACAGCTACTTTTTTCCCTGTTAGAATATAAGGCATTCTAGGTTTAACCCAGCCGTCTTCAAATCCTTTATCTACAATTGACCTTTCAATCGATTTTATTGAAACCGGGTCCGCATTTATTCCAAGCACGCATGCAGTTTCACAAGGCGCAGGGCAAAGTCTTCCCGTAAATTCAGGGAAATTATTAGTCGAATGGAGATTTTCTACAGCTTCTTTCCATTGTCCTTTGTAAATTAAATCATTCCATTCCGGTATATAATTTTGAACGGGGCAGCCGGTGTCGCCATGGCAGAAAGGGATACCGCAATCCATGCATCTGGCACCTTGAATTTTTGCATCTGCAGAAGAAAATCTTTTTTCAAATTCCTTAAAATGTCTGACACGTTCTTCGGCAGTTTCTTTTATTAAATATGCTCTTTTATATTCTTTAAACCCTGTAGGTTTGCCCATTTGAAAACTCCGCTATTTCATTTTCTTTTGACAGTTCAGTTTTTTCTTTTGCTAATTTTAGTAATGCCTTCTTATATTCTCCCGAAATTACTTTCCAGAAGTTATCTTTCTCATATTCCCAGCTATTTAAAATTTGTTCAGCTCGTTTTGAATTTGTATATAAGTAGTGTTTCTTTATCATATCATGCACTTCATTTACATCTTCATCATAAATTAAATATTCAAGGTCTACCATTTCCTGATTTAAATATTTGGAGAATACTTTTTCTGGATCCCAGACATAAGCTATACCGCCCGACATTCCGGCAGCAAAATTTCTCCCGGTTTTCCCGATAACCACAACGCGTCCGCCTGTCATATATTCGCAGCCATGATCACCAATTCCTTCCACAACAGCATAAGCACCGGAATTACGAACCGCAAATCTTTCACCGGCTACTCCGTTTATATATGCTTCCCCGCTTGTGGCACCATATAAGCAGGTATTGCCGATTATGATATTTTCAGCAGGATCAAACGTTACTTCAGAAGGTACCTTTATTATCAATCTTCCGCCTGAAAGACCTTTTCCAGTATAATCATTCGATTCACCGGTCAGATTCAATTCTATTCCTTTGGCAAGAAATGCTCCGAAACTTTGTCCCGCAGTGCCTCTCATCTTTATTTTAATTGTTCCTTCAGGCAGACCGCAACCGCCGTATTTTTTTGCAATTTCACCTGAAAGCATTGCACCTACAGTTCGATCTATATTATTAACTTTCATATCAATTTCAACCGGCTCGGATTTTTCCAATGCCGGTTCAGCTAATCTAATTAGCTTATGGTCAATTTGAGTTTCCAGACCATGATTTTGATCCTTTGTCCTGTAAAGATCGGTATTATATAAAGGAGTAGGTTTAAATAAAGGTTTACTTAAATCAATTCCTCTTGCTTTCCAATGATTATGAGGCCGTGTGGGGATTATCTTATCTGTTTGCCCAATCATTTCATTAAAAGTTCTAAATCCCATCTGAGCCATTAATTCCCGGACTTCTTCTGCAATAAAGAAAAAGAAATTAATTAAATATTCAGGTTTACCTGAGAATTTCTTTCGTAAATCAGGATCCTGTGTTGCTACTCCAACCGGGCAAGTATTAAGATGACATTTTCTCATCAGTATACATCCCTGGGTAACAAGAGGAGCAGTTGCAAAACCAAATTCATCGGCACCAAGAAGAGCAGCAATAACCACATCTCTACCTGTTTTCATCTGACCGTCGGCAGCCAAATAAACTCTATCCCTCAATCCATTTAAAATTAAAGTCTGATGAGATTCGCTCAAACCCAGTTCCCATGGAGTACCGGCATATTGAATAGAAGAAATCGGGCTTGCACCGGTTCCGCCGTCATGTCCGCTTATCAAAATATGATCTGCGTGAGCTTTTGCAACACCGGCAGCAATTGTACCAACCCCGGTTTCCGATACTAATTTCACACTAATGCGGGCATTAGGATTAATATTCTTTAAATCAAAAATAAGCTGCTTTAAATCTTCAATAGAATAAATATCATGATGCGGCGGCGGGCTGATTAATGTAACACCGGGTGTACTATGCCTTATCTTTGCAATGAAACTATCGACTTTAAAACCGGGCAGCTGCCCCCCTTCGCCTGGTTTAGCACCCTGTGCCATTTTTATCTGCAGCTCATCGGCATTAACTAAATAATGAGCCGTAACACCGAACCTGGCAGATGCAACTTGTTTAATAGCTGAACGAAGACTGTCGCCGTTCGGAAGAGGAATAAATCTCTCCTCTGCTTCGCCTCCCTCACCGGTATTCGATTTCCCTCCAATCCGGTTCATTGCAACGGCTAAAGAAGTATGAGCTTCCCATGAAATTGAACCGAAGCTCATTGCACCAGTAGAAAATCTTTTTACAATTTCTTTTGCAGGTTCGACTTCATCTAAAGAGACAGGATCACTTTTATCAAAATCAAACAGGCTTCTTAAAGTTACCCTATTTTTATTTTGATTATTAATCAATTCCGCATATTCTTTATAAGTGCTGTATTCATTTCTTCTAGTGCTCAATTGAAGCTTGGAAATAGTTAATGGATTCCATAGATGGTTTTCACCGTCTCTCCTGTAATGATATAATCCTCCAACATCAAGAATACTCTGATCGATCTGGGGATCCAGTGCAAATTTGTGCCGGCGAATTGCTTCTTCCTCAAGCATTTCCAGGCTTAATCCTTCAATCCTGGTCGGAGTTCCCGTAAAATAATTCTCAACAATTTCCGAATCTAATCCAACAGCTTCGAATATCTGTGCACCGCAGTATGATTGAAGAGTGCTGATTCCCATTTTGCTGAATATTTTAAATAGACCTTTTGAAACTGCAGTAACAAAATTGTTTTTTGCATTTTTATAATCTTTAATATCAGGCAGAAAACCATTCTTTGTTAATTCTGCAATTGTTTCATAAACCATGTATGGATTAATAGCATTAGCGCCGTAACCACAAAGAAGTGCAAAATGGAAAACTTCTCTTGGTTCCCCGCTTTCAATAACCAAACCAGTCTTGGTTCTTAAGCCTGCTCTTAATAATGAATGATGAACTCCTGCAACTGCGAGGATACTTGGTATAGCAGCACAATTTTTATCAACTCCTCTGTCCGAAAGGATTATTAACGAAATACCAGATTTAACAGCCTCAACGGATTCATTACATATTTGATCCAATCTTTCCCGCATATTATGCCTTACATCGGGATTAAACAAAAGAGGAATTGTAATAGATTTAAAATGTCCTTTGGCAATATTTCTTATTTTTTCAAGCTGTGAATTAGAAAGCAGCGGGTGCTCTAATTCGAGACGATGAGCATGCAAAGGTGTTTCCGCCAATAAATTCTGCTCAGGCCCAATATAAGTAGTTAACTCCATTACTAATTCTTCTCTGATTGCATCAACCGGAGGATTTGTTACCTGAGCAAATAACTGCTTAAAATATCTAAATAAAAGTTGCGGCCTTTCTGAAAGGACAGCTAATGATGCATCGGAACCCATTGAACCGACAGCTTCCTTCCCCGTCATAGCCATAGGAAGGATAACCATCATCAAATCTTCCTTTGTATAACCGAAAATTCTCTGCCTCATATGCAGAGTAGCAGGGTCGGCATTATATATAAAATCGGGTGCAGGCAAATGGGTAAGTTTAATCATATTCTCATTGACCCATTTACGGTAAGGTTTCCTGGTAACAATATCTTTTTTTACTTCTTCGTCATCAATAATTCTTCCCTGATTTAGATCAAGGATAAACATTCTTCCCGGCTGAAGCTTTCCTTTTTTAGCTACATTATCAGCATCAACACTATAAGTACCAGCTTCAGACGTAAGTACGACCAAGTCATCTTTTGTAACTACATACCTGGACGGACGCAAGCCATTTCTGTCAAGAGTGGCGCCAATAATATTTCCATCAGTAAAAACAACAGCAGCAGGACCATCCCATGGCTCCATCATTGTTGCATGATATTCGTAGAATGCTCTTCTATCAGGATCCATTAAATCATTTTTAGACCATGCTTCAGGGATCATCATCATCATTGCATGAGGCAGGCTTCTTCCGCTCATTACAAGCAGCTCCAGCACGCTGTCAAAAGTAGCGGAATCACTTTGCCCTTCCATAATAATAGGAAGCATTCTTTTAAGATCTTTTCCATAATAAGGAGATTCCATAACAGCCTGGCGCGCAGCCATCCAGTTTACATTCCCTCTTAATGTATTTATTTCGCCGTTATGGGCAATCATCCTAAAGGGATGAGCCAAATCCCAGGTCGGGAAAGTATTAGTAGAAAAACGTAAATGCAGCATAGTCATAGCAGATTTCATATCCGGATCTGTAATATCCTTATAGAAATCAGTCATTTGCGGAGCAAGGAGCATTCCTTTATAAATTAAGACTTTACTTGAAAAAGAAGGGACATAATAATTGCTTCTATCGCATTTCAACTCCGCCCGAATTCTATGATCGATAATTCTTCTTATTAAATATAGTTTTCTTTCAAATTCATCCTGTGTTTCAATTTTAGAATTAGCACTTACAAAACAATGCCTGATAAACGGCTGTGTGGCTCTGGCGCCAACGCCCGGTACATTCGGATCAACAGGTACAGTCCGCCATCCTAGAAATGTTTGATCTTCATCAATAACTATCTTTTCAATTATATTCTCTATTGCCCTTCTCAATATAGGGTTTTGAGGAAGAAACATTACTCCCACACCATATCTGCCTTCCACGGGCAATTTTATATTTTCCAAATCCGTAACTTTTCTTATAAATTCATCAGGCATCTGGATTAATATTCCCGCGCCGTCACCTGTTAACGGATCGGCACCAACAGCACCGCGGTGCTTTAAGTTCTTAAGAATGGATAGCCCTTTATCGATAATAGAACGGGATTTTCTTCCTTTAATATCGGCAACGAAACCCATTCCGCAGGCATCATGCTCATATAAAGGATCATACATCCCTTGCGCTTTAGGCGGAAAATTTTTCATGCTATTATTTTTTTCTATTCCCAATCCAGGCATAGATATTTAGCTCCTATTTACAAAAAATTTATATAATTAAAGAGATATCCAGGATTTTGTCCTTGATTATCAACTTGAAAAGTCATTTTCCCTTAATTATTAAGGATCACTTAATAAAAAGGAGATAAGTAGTAAGGATAATTTAAGATTTTTAATGAAATTTTCAAGTACAATCCTTATAATCACCTTATTTCTTTTTTTATTACTTTATTTCTTTGTGTTTGTTTCATGTAATGCTTTTTCTTTTAAATCAAGTTCAATTTTCCACTTTTCAATTTCATTTCTTATAAAATCAGGGTTTGGTGAGCCTTTTGTTTTCTTCCTATCTAATGCTCCTTCCAGCTGAATAGCTTCTAAAGCTGAATTATCAAAAACCGGGTTTACTCTTTTCATATCTTCAACTGAAAGAGCATTAAATTTTTTATTTTCTTTCTCAGCAAATTTAACTAATTCACCGACAATTTTATGAGCTTCTCTAAAAGGTATCCCCTGCAGAACCAGCCAATCAGTCAAATCAGTAGCGAGAAAGAAATCACCTTTAAGTTCTTCTTCAAATCTTTTGGAATTGATATTAACTGTACTAATAATTCCTGAAATAATATTTAAACTTCTATTATAATTATTAAAAGAATCAAAAATAGGTTCTTTATCTTCCTGTAAATCCCTGTTGTAGCTTAAAGGAAGACCCTTTAATGTAGTTAATAAAGATATATAATTGCCGAATATTCTACCTGATTTACCACGGGTCAATTCTGCCATATCGGGGTTTTTTTTCTGCGGCATAAGAGATGAGCCGGTAGTGAATTTGTCGCTTATTTGTATAAATCTCCATTCGGCAGAAGACCATAAAATCAATTCTTCGGAAAACCTGCTTAGATGCATAATTCCAATAGAACATCCATTTAGAAAATCAAGTGCGAAATCCCTGTCTGAAACAGAATCTAATGCATTATTACTGGAAGCCGAAAATTCAAGCTTGCCTGCGGTAAATTCATTATTAAGAGGCAGCGTTGACCCCGCCAGAGCACCTGATCCAAGCGGAGAAACATCAGCCTCGTTGTATGTATACCGAAACCGTTTCTTATCTCTTTCAAGCATTTCCGCATAAGCGAGTAAATGAAATCCTAATGAAACCGGCTGAGCTCTTTGCAGATGAGTATATCCCGGCATTATAGTTTTTGTATGTTTCTCAGCAAGTCAGATTAATTTTGTCTGCAAAAGTGATATTGAATTTATAATATTTAATGAGGCAGATTTCACCCACAACCTTAAATCAGTTGCAACCTGGTCATTCCTGCTCCTGCCGGTATGAAGTTTTCCGGCAACAGATCCTATTAACTCAAAAAGTCTTGCTTCAACAGCAGAATGAATATCTTCATAAATTGAGGGTTCAGGCTTCCACCTTCCGGCATAATATTCTGATTCAATCCGGCTTAATCCATCAATAATATTTTTCGCTTCATCATTCCCGATTAAACCGACATATGCAAGCATTTCCGTATGAGCTTTACTCACGAGTATATCTTCCTTAATAAGATTTATATCGAAAGATAAAGATGAGGAGAACTCAAGAGCCGAATCATCTATCTTATCATTAAACCTACTGCCCCAAAGCATTAATTAATTCCTCTTCCTTATTATATTTTTGAACCATGTTGTAAGTCTTATATGGCAATCCGAAAATTTTTATAAATCCTTCGGATGCTTTATGATCAAATGTATCTTCTTTTGTATAAGTTGCAAGTTCTTTATTATATAAGCTAAAAGCTGAATTCCTTGATAATACGGAAATATTTCCCTTATAAAATTCCAGGGTTATTTCACCCGTTACATTTTTTTGAGTTGCATCTACAAAAGTATTTAAAGAATCAAACAAAGGGGAATACCATAATCCGTCATATATTAAATTGGCAATAGTATTTGAAACACCCTGTTTAAACCTGAAAGTATCCTTATCCAGCACAAGTTTTTCAAGTTCATTGTGAGCCTTATGCAGAATTACAGCGCCGGGTGCTTCATATACTTCTCTTGATTTTATACCCACAACTCTATTTTCAATTAAATCCATTCTTCCTATACCATGTTTTGCGCCTAATAAATTTAATTCTTTTACAAGCTCGGCAGGTGAATATTTTTTATAATTCAAACTTACCGGAACACCTTCTCCAAAACCAATTACTACAGATTCAGGTTCAGATGGAGCATCTTTCGGATCAACGGTTATTTGCCATGCGTCTTTCGGAGGAGCTACGGCAGCATCTTCCAGAACTCCGCACTCAATAGCAATTCCCCATAAATTTTCGTCAATAGAATATGGAGAAGATTTTGTAACTTTTATCGGGATTTTGTTTTCAAGAGCATAATCAATCTCATCTTCCCTGCTTTTAAATTCCCATTCTCTTAACGGAGCTAAGATTTTCAGTTGAGGCGCAAGAGCCTGTATACCAACTTCAAACCGTACCTGGTCATTCCCCTTCCCGGTACAGCCATGAGCCACTGTATCAGCTCCTTCAGCCAAAGCTATATCAACCAAGAGCTTAGCAAGCAGAGGCCGGCCTATAGAAGTTGCCATTGGGTAGGTGCCTTCATAAAGTGCACCTGCTTTTAAAGCTTTCCAAACGTAATTTGAAATAAACTCTTCCTGCAAATCTATAATATGTGCTTTAATTGCTCCTGTTTTTAAAGCTTTCTCTTCAAGACCGTCAAGTTCACCGGTTTTTCCGAGAATTCCGGTAACTGTAATAATATCAGCATCGTACTTTTCACTTAACCATTTTACCATAACGGATGTATCTAACCCGCCTGAATAAGCAACCGCAATTTTTTTTCTTTTCATTTTATTTTCTCTTTTTTTAATATGATAAACTAATAATTTATTAAAATGGAATTTCGATCATCATCTTTTTGATTAAATCAACGACAACCGGTATATTTTTATTTTTATTTGGAATAACTAAAACCGTATCATCACCTCCGACTGTTCCTAAAATTTCTTCGCGGTTCAGACGGTCAATATAATGAGCTACGCCCTGAGCCCTTCCGGCAAGAGTTCTAATAATAATTAATGCTTCATTATGTTCGATTCCTAAAATTTCAAAACCAATTAATTTTGCTATTTGCTTACCGGATTCATTTGCATCCAAAACATACCTGACGCCTTTTTCTGTAACAGTCCGAGCAACACCAAGTTCAGCGAAATCCCTGCTTAAAGTAGCCTGGGTAACATTTACTGCTTCATCCTTTAATATCTTAATTAAATCTTCCTGGTTAGCTATATAATAATCATTTAAAATTTCTTTAATCCTGTTCTGCCTTTTTAATTTAGCCGACATTGGAATCCTGCAATTTATTAATGATATAAGAAAATTCTTTTATAAAGAGTTCAATTTCCTTTTCAGTAATAATAAATGGAGGGAGAAGCCTTAAAACGTTTTCACCGGCAGTACCGGTAACAACACCTGCCTTCAACAAATCCGCTGCAATTTTCTTAGCATTTACTTTACTTTTAAATTCAACACCAATCATTAATCCTTTCCCCCGGACAGATTTAATATTTTCATTTGATAAAGAAAAAATTTCTTCTTTTAATTTTTCCCCGAGAGAACTATTTTTTTCCAAGCACTCCGAATCTAATAAATCCATTACAACATTAGCTGAAGCAACAGCGACAGGGTTCCCGCCGAAAGTGGAGCCATGACTTCCCGGAGTTATAAAATCGCCGACTTCTTTTGTACAGATTACTGCACCCAACGGTAAACCATTGGCGATGCCTTTTGCCAAAGTAATGATATCAGGCTTTATATTTTCCCATTGATAGGCAAATATCTTTCCGGTTCTTCCCATACCGGTTTGCACTTCATCCATTATAAGAAGAAGGTTATATTTACTGCAAAGCTCTCTTACTTCAAATAAATAATTTTCGGAAGGAATATTTATTCCTGACTCGCCCTGGATAGGTTCCAGCATAACAGCTACGGTATTATCATCAATTGAATTTTCAACTGCCTCGATATCATTGAAAGGTACATACGAAAACCCCGGAGTGAGCGGTGCAAAACCATCCCACAATTTGTATTGAGCTGATGCAGATAGGCTTCCCATTGTTCTGCCGTGAAATCCGCCAACTGCTGTAATAATTGAAAATCTTCCCTGCCCCCATTTACGGGCAAATTTTATTGCAGCCTCATTTGATTCCGTACCTGAATTACAAAAGAAAACATTATCCAAGCCCAGACTGGTTAACAAGCTTTTCAGCCAATAATTCTTGCGGAGAGGACTGGAACAAATTTGAAACATGAAACAGCTTTTCAGCCTGATCTTTGACAGCGCTTGTAATCAAAGGATGATTATGCCCAAATCCAGTTACAGCAATACCCGATAAAAAATCGAGATACTTTCTGCCATTAACATCATAAAGATAAGCACCTTCACCTTTTTCAAACTCAACTTCATACCTGGAATAATTTTTTAATAAGGCTGAGGCTGTTTCAAACTGCAATTGCTTTTGATTCGACAATCCATGTCCCTTTCAAATTAATTGAGTTATGAAAATCTTTAAAATTAATATCAAATAATTCACTTCCGATCCAGACTTTACTTATGCCGTCTTCCAATAATTTTTTACAGCTTTTCAATTTCGGAATCATTCCGCCGGTAATATGACCATTTTGAATGCCGTCATTTATTTCCGAATCGAGGATATAACTTTGAGTCACTCCATTCAGCTTTACCCCGTTAACATCGGACAGGAAGAAAACAGTATCAGCTGAAATAGCTTTTGCAAGAACATGTGTAAATACATCGGCATTAACATTCATTAAATTTCCATTTTGATCCCTGCATAAAGATGAAAATACAGGAATAACTCCTTCATGCAACAATGAAAAAATCCAATCTGAATTACCGGAAATTTTCGGCGAACCGACATAACCTAATTTTTCATTTATATATTCTGCTGTGAATAATCCTCTATCTATACCGGATAAGCCAAGCGCATCAAAATTATTTATCTGCAAATGGCTGACTATTTTGGCATTTAATAATCCTGATTGCACTGCAGCAACTACTTCCATTGTATATTTATCGGTTACTCTCTGCCCTTCAACAAATTGAGGTTCCAATCCGAGAGCATATGACCATTCAGAAATTTTATTTCCCGCACCATGAACGAGAACAACCCCTTCATAAGTATTTCTTAAATTGGATATTAATTCAATCCATTTTCTATTTGCAAAAAAATCATCAAGTGCCTTACCGCTGAATTTAACTACTGCTGTTTTCATATCTCCACCTTTTGATATATTATATGTAAATAGGTAAACTGCAAAACATTTTTATTATCAGATGTTCCATCTTCATCTCACATTTAATATAATCTTATGTTCTATAGCTTGAATTAATTTTTATATATCCTTCGGAAAAATCGCAAGTCCACCATGTAGAAGATTCTTCTCCTTCATCAAGATCAACCGAGACAGTCACTTGTTCTTTATTTAACAGCTTTTTAGCTTTTTCTTCATCAAAATTGACACTGTAATTTGGTTCGAGAATTTTCATATCGTCGAATTTTATTGAAACTTTTTCCGGTACAAAATCAACACCGCTGTTGCCTGCAACAGAAAGAATTCTTCCCCAATTCGCATCATTACCGTTCATTGCAGTTTTAAATAAAGGGGAATTTGCTACAGCTCTGGCAATTGTGTCAGCATCCTTTTTAGTTCTGGCATTGTTTACAGAAATTGTAATTAATTTAGTTGCTCCTTCACCATCAGCAGCAATTGCCTTAGCCATTTCCTGACATATCGCTAAGAGTGCAGAATAGAAATTATTGTAATCTTCCGAGTTCTCATTCACTGACACATTCGAGATCCCGTTTTCCAGGAGAATAACCATATCATTTGTGCTTGTTTCACCATCAACAGAAATTTTGTTAAATGAATCTTTAACAGCAGAGCTCAATAAGCTTTGAAGAACAGGCTGGCTGATTGAAGCATCGGTTGCCAGGAATGCCAGCATAGTAGCCATATTCGGCATTATCATACCGCTTCCTTTACATATTCCTCCAATTGTTACTTCACCACCGGATAATTTCACATTAACAGCAAAAGCTTTTCTTTTAAGGTCAGTTGTTAAAATCGCCTCTGCAGCATCAAGACCTCCATTTTCTGATAAATGCTCAACTATATCATTGATTCCTGATTTCAGCTGCTCCATCGGAAGCTGTTTTCCAATAACTCCAGTTGAACTTACAATAACCTCTGATGGATTTATTGATAATTTTTTTGCACAGTAAGATTGAGCATCCAATGCATTGCTAAAACCGTTAGTCCCAGTACAAGCATTAGCATTCCCCGAATTAACGAGAACTGCTTTAACTTTATTCTGCTGTTTAATTATATTCTTTGAAACTACTAAAGGAGCAGCTATAACTTTATTCAAAGTAAATGTTCCGGCTGCATTACATGGGACTTCTGATAAAATTAAAGCAATATCCTTCTTTTGTTTTTTTATTCCGCAATTAATACCTGCGGCTTTAATTCCTTTTACAGAAGTTATCGAACCATTATCAATAAACTGAAACATTTTTGAACTCCTTTTTATCTGACTGACAGGCAGACTTTAATAAACCGGATGTTTCATCCCATCCATATAATTTATTCATGTTTTGAAAAGCCTGGCCCGAAGCACCCTTTATTAAATTGTCAATTGCCGTAGTTACAATTATCAATTTTTCTTTAATTGAAATGTTTATATCGCAAAAATTAGTATCCGTTACCCATTTTAATTCCGGAGGAAGATTCCTTATTCTAATAAACGGTGAATTGGAATAAGAACTTTTATACAACTCTGCAACTTCCTCATGATCAACGGCTTCTTTTAAATGAATAGATGATGTTACATATATTCCTTTTGATATAGGTAAAAGATGTGTTGTAAAAGAAAACGGTGAATGGAACCCATTCTTAAACAACTGCTGCAAAATTTCAGGTTCATGCCTATGCTGGTTAACATTATAAGCTTTTACATTTCCATCCATTTCTGATAATAAGAATTCCTGTTTAGGACTTTTACCGGCACCGCTTGTGCCCGAATAAGCAACACAGCTGACACTTAAAATGTTTTCAGCCAAATTTGGAAGTAAAGGAAGCAATGAAAGTAATGTTGCTGTCGGGTAACACCCCGGATTAGCAATAAGCTGTGCTTTTTCATAATTAGTTGAAGGATGATCAGCTAAACCGTATACTTTGGATTTAAGCAGATAAGGAGATGTATGAGTATATTTATACCATTGTATATATAGTTCTTCATAATCTAATCTATAATCTCCCCCTAAATCTATCACATATTTATTATTAGAAATTAACTTTGGAATATATTTTAATGCTTCTCCATGCGGAAGAGCAACAAAATATAAATCATGCTCAAATGAAATATTATTAATTGATTCAACAATTATATTTTCTGTATAACCAATTAAATCGGGAAAAGGGAAAACAGATTCTCACCAGCACTGCTGTTAGCATAAATCTGAAAATTCTTAACAAATGGATGCGACAGGCAATATTTCACCAATTCTTTTCCTGTATACCCTGTACCGCCTACAATACCTATTGATATCATAATTTCTTCTCTTATTTAAAATGTTTCTGAATTAAAAAAGTTCTTTAAAGATAAAGATGTAGTATTACCCCACATGGGGGCGGATGGATGTTAACGCCGGTGTTCTAACATCTAAAGTGGAAACGATATTTTTTATTACCAAATTCATTGAGATAAACATAAAAAAACAAAATTATTTTGTCAAGATAATTCTGTATAAGATTACATATTTTTTGCGAATTATGAATTTAATTACATCCATTATGCATAAATATCCAATTAACCAAAAATAAATACATTTTCCTCAAATTTATAATATGGCTTTGAAATAAGGAAGTAGAAAAAAATGGTAGTGTGTACATTTGTATTCTGCCTTCTCTAAACATGTTCAAACTGATGAAAATTATAAATCATTATTTTTTATAATTGGATATTAATTATCATATATTATTTACATTGCTTTATTTGGTTTTAAGTTTTAAGTTTTTAATTCATTGAATCAAATGAAAAAGTATATTTTTAAAATACTTACAATCCATCTTTTGATATTAATTTATTCTTCCCCGGCATACTCTATCAATAAAAGTTATGTTTTTAAAAGATTGGGTATTGAAGACGGACTTTCCCAGAGCACTATTTATTCTATTATTCAGGATAATGAAGGATATATGTGGTTTGGTACGGCAAACGGATTAAATAAATACGATGGATATAATTTTAAAATATTCACTAATAATCCTTATGATTCAACCACAATTTCCGATAACAGCATCACTTCACTTTATGAAGATAAACAGGGACAAATTTGGATTGGAACTATTAAAGGTATTTTAAATAGATTTGATAGAAGCAACAATTCATTCACCCGGTTCAATATAAGTAATATTAAGAATCCTATACCATCCCAGGAAAATGAATATTATGATTATCCGATAATATTTTCCAGGAATGACAATAATTCAATTACAGCCATCACCGAAGATAATAATAACAATCTTTGGCTGGGAACATGGGGGAAAGGAATTCTAATATTTAATAAAAAGACAAAAAAAATCAAACAATATTATTTTAAGCTGCACAGTCCCGGCAGCTTAAGCTATAATAGAGTAATGAAAATATTAATTGATAAAGAAGGAACGATTTGGATTGGAACTTTCGGCGGCGGATTAAATAAAGTAAAGTTTAATGCAGATACCCAAATTTATAATAAAAATATTGAAATCTCTTTTATTCATTACAAAAACGATATTTCAAATAAATATTCGCTAAGTGATAATAAAATCACTTCTCTATCTCGAAGATAAAACCGGCAACATCTGGATCGGTACATATAATGGCGGTTTGAATGAATTACCAGCAAATGAAAAAACTATTCCCCCTGCAAAAGTCAAATTCAAAATCTATAAAAAGAATAATGAAATAAAAGAAGATATCGGAAGTAATTCAATTATGGCAATTATTGAAGATAAGCAAAGCAGCTTATGGCTTGGCACGTTTGGCAGCGGATTAACAAAATTCGATGTTAAGAATAATTCTTTTACCCATTTTGAACATAATCCTTTGAATTCAAATTCTTTGTCAGGTAATGACGTTATATCTTTATGTGAAGATTCATCCGGAATTATTTGGGCTGGAACCCACCTTGGTGAAGGCATAACTAAGCTTGAAATGAGTAAAGTTAAATTCGGGCAAATTAAAAATGATCCTTCTAACAACAATAGCCTTAGCGATGATGTTGTATGGGCAATTTATCAGGATAAATTCAAAAACCTCTGGATCGGAACTTATAGAGGAGGCCTTAATAAATATGATACCAGGAATAATAAATTCACACATTATATTCATAACCCCGCTGATCCTTTTTCAATTGGCGACAACCATATAAGAGCAATAGCTGAAGATAAATTCGGAAATTTCTGGATTGGGACATACAGCGGCGGTTTAGAAAAATTTAATCCGGAAACCGGGAAATTTATTTCATTTAAACATAATCATTAATGACCCTTCAAGCATCGGGGCGGACCAGATCCAGGACATTTTTATTGATTCAAGTTCAAATGTATGGCTTGCTACTTTTACCGGCGGTTTAAATAAATTTAAAATTACCGGACCCGGGATCAATAAAATTGAATTCGAACATTTCGTCAATAATCCATCTGATCCTCACAGCCTGAGCGATAATAGAGTCTATACGATATTCGAAGATAGAAAAGGTAATCTTTGGTTGGGAACTTTCGGAGGAGGTTTAAATGTATATAACAAAAAAACTAATAATTTTATCTGTTATAAAAATAATCCGCAGGATAATTATAGTTTAAGTGACAACCGGGTAATATCAATCTATGAAGACACTGATGGAAATTTATGGATCGGAACCTATGGAGGAGGGTTAAATAAATTTGATAGAAGAAGAGGTAAATTTTATAGATTTAAAAAGAAAAATGGTTTAAACTGTGCTGTTGTATATGGGATTTTAGAAGATAATAATAAAAATCTCTGGTTAAGCAGCGACAATGGAATTTATCGATTTAATATCGAAAGTGATTACATTGCTCACTATGATATTCAAGATGGTCTGCAAAGTATTGAATTCAGCGGTGGAGCTTATTTTAAAGCAAAAGACGGTGAAATGTTTTTTGGCGGTATTAACGGTTTAAATTATTTTTATCCCGACAGTGTTAAAAATAATTCCTATATTCCAAAAGTCGTTATAACATCCATTAAAATTTTTAATAAACCATTATCGGGAGAAAAGAAGAAGATAATTTTACCGTATGATGAAAATTCTATATCATTTGAATTTTCATCTTTAGATTTTACAAATCCCGAAGACAATCATTATGCATATAAATTAGAAGGGCTTGAAAATGACTGGCAGTATGTAGATGCAAACCTAAGGCTGGCCAGTTATACAAATTTATCACCGGGAAAATATATCTTCATCGTAAAAGGTTCAAATAGCGACAGGATATGGAATCCCAGCGGGACTTCTGTTTTTATCACTATTCTCCCCCCTTTCTGGAAAACCTGGTGGTTTATTACTTTAAGTATAATAATTACAGGATTAATTATTTATTATTTCAGCACAATCAGGATAAAAAATCTTCTGACAATAGAGAGATTGAAAACAAAACTTGCTGCAGATCTTCATGATAATATTGGTTCCGGACTGACCGAAATTTCCATCTTAAGTGAATTGGCTGAAAAAAGGTTAAACGGGAAATATGAAAAGCACCATGAAGAATTAAAAAGAATAAGCGAAAAAGCCAGGCAGCTTGTTGATAGTATGAGTGATATTGTGTGGGTTGTTAATCCTAAAAAGGATACGTTATATGATTTGATTGCAAGACTTAAAGATTCTTATAGTGATCTATTGGAATCGGTTGGAATAAGATTTAAAACTTCAGATCTGGAAAATCTGGAAAATGTGAAATTGCCGATGGATTTTAAGCAAAACCTTTATTTGATTTTTAAAGAAGGTTTGAATAATTGCATCAAACACAGCAAATGCAAGAACATTTTTCTGCAGACTAATATTGACAGAGACCGGGTAGAAATAAGATTGCAGGATGACGGGATCGGTTTTAATATTGATTCGGAAAGCACAGGTAACGGATTATTTAATATGCGGAATCGTGCCGAAATTATCGGCGGTATAATTAAATGGGAGAAGAATATTGAAGGCGGTACAACAATTGTTTTTTGGAGCAGAATATCCAACACAAAGAAGATCAGTAATTTTTTAAATAAATAATTTCTATGATAAACGTTGCAATAATTGAAGATAATAATATAATAAGAGAAGGGCTTGCTGCATTAATAAACGGCACAGAAGGATACAAATGCGTAGGAGTATATCCTACATCCGAAAAATTTTTAGAGCAAATTAAATATATAAAAATGGATGTAATATTAATGGATATTGGTTTACCGGGAATGAACGGGATTGAAGCATTAAAAAAAGCGCGTGAAATAAATCCGGATTTAAACTTCCTGATGCTGACAATTTATGAAGAAAGTGAAATGATTTTCCAGGCGCTTTGTGCCGGTGCATGCGGTTATCTAGTAAAGAAAACTCCGCCTTCAAGATTGCTTGAAGCTATAAAAGATATTTATGACGGCGGATCGCCAATGAGCTCTCAAATTGCAAGACAGGTAATAAATGAATTCCAAAAAGAAAAACAATTAACTTCAAATGATGAATTCTCCCTTTCAAACAGGGAAAAGGAAGTGCTGAATCATCTCTCAAACGGGAAAAGTTACCACGAAATTGGAGATCAATTACATATCAGTGTTGACACCGTCCGGCATCATATAAGAAATATTTATAAAAAATTACATGTCCATTCGCAATCGGAAGCTGTAGCCAAAGCAATTAGAAAAAGAATTATCTGATTAGTAAAATAACTACTGCATGAACATGCGGTTATGCCTCCTAAGATATCTACTTTCCCAATATTTTCCGCATAAATATGTACTTGATAAAGAAATCCAAATTTCGAAATATACTGTCTACAATCAGGAGGTAGTGCTATGGAAGGAACAAATTTTAAACCGGAGAATAATCCGCTTAGTGATTTAATAAGCAATGAGATTTATGATCTTCTTAATAGTAAAGGTTTTTTAAATGAAACCTCATTAAGAGATAGACTTATCCGGAAAAGATTTAAATCTTTGAGGATGAAAAAATATAGAGTGAGCGATGCCATTGAGATAATCAGAGAAGATTATCCTTACCTGCAGTTTGAAACAATAAGAAAAATTGTTCATCATCCACCCAAAATTGCTAAAGGAATTAATTGATATAATGCGGAAAGATATTTACAAGGTGTAAAAGCTATGGAAACCGGGAAACAAAGAAAATATAAAGCTAACGAAAAGCTGCTGAGGAGAAACGATGAAATCCGGAAAGAATTTCAACAGATGAAAAAGGAAGGTTTAAAAAACAGAGAAGCTCTTATTGTTCTTGGAGATAAATACTTTCTATCCGAACATACTGTAAATTCTATCGTTTATTCGGAAAATTAAATTATTGATAATTTCATCCTTTTTAAATCTGCATAAAATGCATTTCCAACCGGGTGCAATTTATTGGATGAGTTAAATCATACCCCATATCTAAAGTCACAGCAAATAAATTTTTTCCATCTATTTTATAATTTATAAAAACTGAGGTTAATTTATGAATTTAAACAAATACATCAATAAAAAAGCTATAGAATATTTCAATCGTGGAAATTTTAAATTCAGACTGAAAGAATATAGGTTTTCTATTAAGGATTTTGACAAAGCAATAGAAATTTCTCCTGAATTTGCAGAAGCATATTACAGGCGCGGGGAAGCAAAATCTTCAATAGGCAATCACTTTGATGCTGTAAAGGATTATAATAAAGCTATTGATATTATTCTTACTAAGTACTAAAATTTCATTTGAGGAGAATCATCTTTTTCGAAAGATGCATTTGATTAGAGCCATTCATTGAAGAAATATTCATTACATAAAAATATGCTCCGGAAGCATAGCCGCTCCCATCCCAATCTTTTTCATATATACCGGGATATACCATACTATTCACCAAAGTAGTAACAAGCTGACCCAGAGAATTATAAATTTTTATATCTACCATGCTTTCTTCAGGTATGCTGTATCTTATTACTGTTGTTGGATTAAATGGATTCGGATAATTCTGTTCTAATTCAAACTCTTTGGGAGCCTTGGGATTAAAACTTTGGATGGAAGTAGTAACATTAATTCTAACATTTATTTGGGCAATATATTTTGAATTACCATTGTTTTCAATCTGCCTTAATCTATATAAATAATCATTTGAATGGGAAATTATATCTGCGTACTGGTAACGGTTAATGTTGTAGCTGTTATCAGCTCCTTCTACAAAACCGATATTTTCCCAGATATTATTCCCGGAAGACCTTTCAATAACAAATCCATAATTATTCAGTTCAAGGGCAGTCTGCCAATGCAAAGTTACACTATCATTAGAAGTAAAAGACGAAAAGCTTATAAGTTCAACAGGAATGATTTTATTTAAAAGGACATTTAAAGTATCGAAAAACAGGGAAGCCATTTTTGCATATCCCCTGTTGTTTGGATGTAAATGATCTTGCATATCCCCGTTGTTAAAAGGAGCTGTGGTATCTATCTGGTAAATGAATCCGGCATTATTTTCCATATCTACTAATTTAATATGATCCCCGTTTCGTATTCTTTCATTAGCCATATTTTCAATATTGTTATTATAAATTGTAGTTGTTAAACTGTATGGGACTTCATTGATTATTTTTGCCAAAATCACCCAAATAATAGAATTGGTAGAATCCGCAAAGTTATCTATATAATTTAATAAATCTACTAACATCAGCTACGCTGGTATCCACTGCATTAGTACCAATATGAAGTAAAATTATGTTTGCCGGGTAATAATTTAAATATGGCCCGGGAGTTACTGCGTTTCCTTGAGCATCGTAGCCTGTTTTTATTAAATTTAAAATTTGTTTCTTTGTATATCCGCCGAAACCTGCATTATTAAAATCATAAGGAGGATATGCATCAAACCCGGCAGAATTGCTCCCCACAAAATCAACCGCATAGCCTTCCGACTGGAGGAGCAGCCATAACGGCTGTCTATATCCGGTAAACAATGAATCAGGCTGGGGGCTTTCACCATTTGTTATAGAATCTCCAAGCGGAAGAATTCTTATCTTTTGGGAATGGATTTGAGAAAATCCAATGGAGAGTATTGCTAGAGATAGTATAAACTTCCCACGCACATTTTTTTTGTAGAAATTCAAATCCTCTTTTACCTTAATAATTATGCTGTTGAGTAAAATTGCATAGGATACTAATTTCTAAACATTTTAAAACAACAAAGATATTGTTTATCAACAAACAATTATTGATGCAGAGCACTTTATTTCTTCATTTTCAAAGGAGTGCATATTAATTATTATGTTCCTCAAATCGGGAACTTATTTATGAAAAGAATAAAATAATCAAATTTCATGTTGCTGATGAATCAAATCTATTTTATTTTGCAGTATTAAAATCCTATTAATCTAAAAAAAACGGGGTGTTTATGAACAGGCGGAATTTCATAAAAAAAAGTTTACAAGCAGGTCTTTTTGCAGGTTCTGCAGTCTCAGCAGGAAGTTATACAAATTTATTTGCGCATAATATATCAAATAATAAATATGATCTGGTTGCCGTAAAAGGAAGTGAACCTGATGTCATGTTTGATAAAGGAATAGAATTTTTAGGCGGGATGAGATCATTTATAAAAAAGGGACAAACAGTAGTTATAAAACCGAATATCGGTTGGGATACAAGTCCTGAGCGGGCAGCGAATACAAATCCTTTATTAATAAGCAGGATTATAAAACATTGTTATGAAGCGGGAGCAAAAACCGTTTACGTTTTTGACCATTCCTGTGATAATTGGATAAGGTGCTATTCGAACAGCGGGATCGAAAAAGCTGCCAAAGAAGCAGGTGCTAAAATAGTGCCGGCCAATAGTGAAAGCTATTATCATGAAGTTGAGATAAAAGGGACTAGAAATTTAAATAAAGCTTTGGTTCATGAATTAATTTTGAATTCAGATGTTTTTATAAATGTTCCGGTATTAAAGATACATGATTCGGCCGGTTTAACTATTTGCATGAAAAATCTTATGGGCACTGTTTGGGACCGGGGATTCTGGCATAGGAATGATCTGCATCAATGCATTGCAGAGTTTTCATCTTTCCGGAAACCGGATCTTAATATTGTAGATGCTTATTATGTAATGAAAAGAAACGGACCAAGAGGTGTTTCAAAAGATGATTTGGTAGAGATGAAATCTCAGATTATATCAACAGATATAGTTGCGGCAGATGCAGCAGCCGCCAAATTATTCGGAATGAATCCTGAAAATATCTCTTATATTAAAATAGCTGATCAAATGAAAATAGGATCAAAAGATTTAACTAAGCTATCTATTAAAAGATTAATTATGTAATGAAACTGCATCGATTAAGAGATATAAGGATTGTTGTTTCCCTGCTTTTTTTATTTTTTATATCCGCTGTTTTTCTGGACTTGTATAATGTACTTCCAAATTATTTTTCAGGGTATATATTATACTTCCAGTTTATTCCTTCTATTTTCAAATTTATTAATTTAATTGCAATTTCTTCCGCAGGGTTTATATTTGTTCTATTACTAACCATGCTATATGGAAGGGTTTATTGTTCAAGCTTTTGCCCGCTTGGGACACTACAGGATCTTATTTCGGGAATTTCAAAAAAAATAAATAGAAAAAAATATTTCCGGAAACTAGAAGATTTTAAATGGCTGAAGTATTCAATTCTGACACTTACTATAATTTCTTTTTTTGCTGGAAGTATAATTCTGATAGCACTGCTGGATCCTTTCAGTAATTTCGGGAGAATTTTTAGTAATCTTTTTAAACCTGTTTTAATTTTACTTAACAATCTTTTATCGGCATCATTTGAAAAATCAAATGTCTTTTTACTTTACCGTATTGAAATTAAAAATTTCAGTATAGCAGCAGTAATTGCATCAGGTTCTGTTTTTTTATTAATTATCCTGATGTCTTATAATAAAGGGAGGCTCTTTTGTAACACAATCTGCCCGGTTGGAACCTTCCTTGGATTAGTTTCAAAATTATCTCTCAATAAGATTCATATTGATAAAGATAAATGTAATTCATGTAATTTGTGCACCAGGGTATGCAAATCTGGCTGTATAGATAAAAAGAATAAAGAAATAGATTTTACCCGATGTGTTTCCTGCTTTAATTGTTTTAATGCTTGTCCAACCGGAGGAATTACATATAAAAGTTCAAAGAATAAACTTGATAACGTTGAATTTGATCCGAAGCGAAGAGAACTGATTTCAAAAACATTCTTATACTTTTTTAGTTTTTCGGGATTTTTATTATCCCAGATAAAAATTATCCCTAAAATTGAAAATAAAATTCCAGTAAAAAAGAAATTTTATTCAAGCCCTCCGGGATCAAAAAATATTGAACATTTTACAAATACATGTACAGGATGCCACTTATGCGTTAACGCCTGTCCCACTCAGGTTTTACAGCCGTCATTATATGAATATGGAATTTTAGGAATTCTTCAGCCTTTTATGGATTATAAAACCGGCTTCTGCAACTTTGAATGCGGGGAATGTATTGATGTTTGTCCAAGTGGAGCTATTCTACCGTTAACACTTGAAGATAAAAAGCTGACGCAAATCGGGAAAGCAAAATTCATAAAGGAAAATTGTATAGTTGAAATTGAAAAGACAGAGTGCGGGGCTTGCTCTGAGCATTGTCCTACCAAAGCAGTTAAAATGGTTCCCTATAAGAATCTTCATCTGCCGGAAGTGAAAGAAGAATACTGCATAGGCTGCGGTGCATGTGAGTTTGCCTGCCCCACCAAACCTTACAAAGCTATTTATATTGAAGGGAATCCAATTCACCTTACAGCAAAAAAATTACCTTCCGAAAAACTTGAAGAGAAAATAGACTACAAAGAAGAATTTCCGTTCTAACAAATTTTTCAAACCTGTCCAAAATAAATAAATTATAAGAATAAATAATCTGCATATAAATAGATATCAATATAAGATAAAATGATTTACTGACAATTGCTCCTCAAAAGAATTGCGTCAAAAAAAATTACGGAATTGAGCGGTTAATCCCGCCAGGTTGTAGTTTAAGTAAGAGAAGGCGGGATTAAAAGATAAATACTGTCTGAGTTCCGCCTGCATTGCGTTTCGGTTCAGAAGGCGGGACGAGTTTATTTATCTTAGCGAAATGGAGTAATTTTTTAGCAATTCTTTTGCAGAGCATATTTCTTTTGCTACTTTTCTTATGCTAAGAAAAGTAGAAAGGAGTAAATTGTTTTAATTATTAGAGGGATCAAAAATTAATTACTTAGAATCTTTTTTAATTTTTACTAAAATTTAACTTTTCTTGGCTTTCCAAAATTAATTTGGACAGCAAAAAAATTTTTATCTTTATCGTGGAAAGTTTGAAAAGAATATTGACAAATAAATTATTATATATTACGTTTGTACATTATGATGAAATTAAATATTAACATACTTGCTGTATCAACTACAAAATGCACAGCTATGCCTAAGAATCCCCCGGATCACTGAAGCAGGTATGTAATATTCAAAAATTTTAACAACCGACTTCAGATGTGAGTCGGTTTTTTTTTATAAAAAATAAGAATAGATAAAATGATAATTCTAAAATTTGGCGGTTCCTCAGTCGGATCTTCTGAAAGAATAGTTAATGTAATTGAAATCATCAAATCAACATTAAAAAAGAATAAAAAAATTGCCGTCGTCTTTTCTGCATTTCAAGGTATTACCGATGAATTAATTAGAATCGCTGATTTAGCTTCGACAGGAAATAACAAATACCAGGAATTATTTAAAAACCTTGAACAGCAGCATCTTTCCGTTGCTAAAGATTTAATTTCCGTAAAAAAGCAAAGCAGTATTCTAGCAAATATAAAATTAAATTTAAACGAACTTGAAGATGTCGTCCACGGAGTCTATCTTGTTAAAGAATTGTCACCTCGAACTCTTGATTTTATATTAAGCTTTGGAGAACGCTTATCTGCTTATACAATTGCAAATGCATTGAATGACAGGAACATTTTAAGCGAATTTCTTGACAGCCGCCAACTTGTAAGAACCGATAACAATTTCGGGAATGCTAAAGTAGATTTTGAGACTACCTTATTACAAATAAAAAAATATTTTAGTTCACACAAACAAATGCAGGTGATAACCGGTTTTATAGGCACTACTGTTAATAACGAAACCACGACATTAGGAAGAGGAGGTTCAGATTATACTGCGGCTATTTTCGGTGCTGCACTTAATGTTTCGGAAATTCAAATTTGGACAGATGTTGACGGCGTAATGACTGCGGATCCCAGGAAAGTCAAAAATGCTTTTTCATTACCGCATATTACTTATGAAGAAGCAATGGAACTATCTCATTTCGGAGCTAAAGTAATTCATCCCCCTACAATTCAGCCGGCTTTCAGCAAGAAAATTCCTATTATAATTAAGAATACTTTTAACCCGGGATTTGAAGGAACAATTATAAACAATAAAGCTAATTCAACAAAATTTACTATCAAAGGACTCTCTTCTATTGATAATATATCACTAATCAGAGTTCAGGGAAGCGGAATGATAGGCGTTTCAGGTATAGCTAAAAGAATATTTTCTGCATTAGCTGAAGTAAAAATTAATGTAATATTAATTACTCAGGCATCTTCCGAACATTCTTTATGTATCGCTGTTCTGCCTCAATATGCTGCGCTAGCAAAAAAATCAATTGAAGAGGAATTCAAGTTTGAAATATTTGAGAACCTTGTTAATGAACCGGTTATTGAAAACAATGTTTCAATAGTTGCTGTTGTTGGTGAAAATATGAGAAACTTCCCCGGCATTTCAGGGAAAGTTTTTCAGGCTCTCGGAAGAAACGGGATTAATATTATCGCAATTGCTCAGGGTTCCTCAGAATTAAATATTTCAACTGTAATTTCAAAAGATCATGAATCAAAAGCTTTAAACGCTCTCCATGACAGCCTTTTCCTTTCTAAAGAAAAATCTGTTAATATATTTCTTGTCGGAACAGGTTTAATAGGAGGAACTCTTTTAAATCAAATTGACAATCAAATTAATTACCTGTCAAAAGAGTTTGGTCTCGAATTTAAAATAATCGGGTTAGCAAATTCCAGGAAGATGTTTATAGATCATAACGGGATAGATGTTAAAGAATGGAAAGAAAAATTAAGTTCTAAAGGTTCATTAACAGATTTAAAAAAGTTTATTGAAAATATGAGAATATTAAATCTGTCTAATAGTGTTTTCATTGATTGTACGGCAAGTAAAATAGTTGTTGAAAAATACCCGGACATTTTAAGCTCAAATATTTCCATTGTAACGCCGAATAAAATAGCAAATTCTATTAATTATGATTTCTATCTAAACCTCAAGCAGCTGGCCTTAAAACATAATGTTAAGTTTTTATATGAGACTAATGTCGGAGCAGGGCTTCCTATAATAGGAACATTAAAAGATTTGGTTTCAAGCGGTGATGAAATACAAAAGATTGAAGGGATATTATCAGGTACTTTAAGTTATATTTTTAATACTTTCTCTAAAGATAAACCATTTAGTGAAGTTGTTAAATTAGCTAAAGAAAAAGGGTATACTGAACCGGATCCCAGGGAAGATTTAAGCGGGATGGATGTTGCCAGGAAATTATTAATTCTTGCAAGAGAAGCAGGATTAACGCTTGAGCTGAAAGATATTAAAATTGAAAAGATTCTTCCTGAAGAAGTTGAGAAGGCAAAATCAGTAAACGATTTTTTTATCAAATTGAAAAAACACGATAAAGATTTTGAATGTATGAGGGAAAAAGCTGCAGCGAAGGGAAATTTGTTCCGTTATATTGCCAGCTTAGAAAACGGCAAAGCAAAAATTTCGATGCAGGAAGTTAATACAGATCATCCTTTTTAC
Organism: uncultured Bacteroidota bacterium; assembly: GCA_963782475.1. GTDB lineage: Bacteria > Bacteroidota > Ignavibacteria > Ignavibacteriales > Ignavibacteriaceae > CAVQBP01. Next base: position 1,472,121 of record CAWAJW010000012.1, on the reverse strand, counting down.
TTCTTATCAGGAATTGACAATGTCATTGCTTTTACAACAAAATATAACCAGGAAAGACCTGTAGTTGTAAAAGGACCCGGTGCAGGAGCTGAAGTTACTGCCTCAGGGGTTTTTGCAGATATTATTCAGGGCAGCGCGTTATTTAAGTTAAAAATATTTTAGAAGGGAAAATATAAAAATGGATATAACAAATAAAATTCCTGTCGGAGTTTTAGGAGCAACAGGAAGTGTCGGTCAAAAATTTATTGAACTTTTATCTAACCATCCTTGGTTTGAGGTTGCTGAAGTTGCTGCTTCAGATAGATCTGCAGGCAAAATATATAAAGAAGCAGTGAACTGGATATTATCATCTTCAATTCCCGAAAGAATAGCAAATCTTACAGTAAAAAGCTGTATACCTGATTTGACTTCAAAAATTGTATTTTCAGGATTAGATTCCAGTGTTGCAGGAGGTATTGAGTCAGAGTTCGCACAAAAAGGTTATATTGTTGTTTCAAATTCTAAAAACCATAGAATGGATAAAGATGTTCCCCTGTTAGTCCCTGAAATAAATCCTTCCCACCTTGAATTAATAAAAGTTCAGAACTATAACGGCGGCTGTATAGTAACTAACCCGAATTGTTCTACCATAGGCATGGTTTTAGCACTTAAACCTCTCTATGATAATTTTGGACTTGATGCTGTTAACGTTGTAACTATGCAGGCATTATCAGGTGCAGGATACCCAGGTGTTTCCAGCCTCGATATTATCGATAATGTTATACCGTATATATCAGGTGAAGAGGCGAAACTTGAAAGTGAACCTCTGAAAATATTAGGTGATTTGAATCTGCATGAAGTTGTCGATACTAATATTAAAATAAGTGCTCAGTGTAATAGAGTTGCTGTTGCTGACGGACATCTCGAATGTGTACAGGTAAAACTAAAAAATAAAGCTTCGGAAAAAGATTTAATTGAAGCCTGGCAAAATTTTTCAGGCGAACCTCAAAAATTAAATCTCCCAACTGCTCCTCTAAAACCAATTTATTATTTTTCAGAGGATAAGTATCCTCAGCCGAAAATCCATCGAAACCTAGATAAGGGTATGGCTGTTTCAGTCGGCAGGTTAAGAAAAGACAATTTACTTGACTATAAATTCATTGTACTTTCTCATAATACTGTAAGAGGTGCCGCAGGCGGTGCAATACTTTGTGCTGAATTAATGATTTCCAAAGGATACATAAAGTAAAATTAATGAAAAAAGAGATCACAGTATTTGCTCCAGCTTCAGTTACGAATGTAAGCTGCGGATTCGATATAATGGGTTTTGCAATTGATGGACCCGGTGATGAATTAAAATTAAAAATTTCGAAGAAACCAGGTATAGTCATTTCTAGAATAACCGGAGATCATGGAAAGCTTCCTAAACAAATCGAAAAAAATACAGCCGGTACTTCAATATATGCACTGGCAAAACACCTGGGCTATACACAAGGAATCGATATAGAAATTCACAAGAAAATGTCTCTTGCCAGCGGATTAGGTTCGAGTGCTGCCAGTGCTGTTGCCAGCGTTTTTGCCCTGAATGAAATTTTAGGGAAACCTCTTAGTAAAGCAGAGCTGCTCCCTTTTGCTTTGGAAGGTGAAAAATTAACATGCGGTGGAGCACCTCATGCCGATAATGTCTCTGCATCATTATATGGAGGATTTATCATTGTTAGAAGTCTGAATCCCCTTGATGTAATTAATATTGATGTCCCCGAAGATCTTTTTTGTACTATAGTACACCCGGATATTGAAATACATACCGGCGATACAAGAAAAATTTTAAAGAAGCAAATTTTACTTTCCGATGCCGTGCAGCAGTGGGGCAATGTGGCCAGTCTGGTCGCCGGATTATTAAAAAAAGATTATAAGCTGATAGGAAGATCTCTCCAGGATGTAATAGTAGAGCCGATCCGGTCTATATTAATTCCCGGATTTAATGAAATAAAACAAGCAGCCCTGGATGCCGGTGCATTAGGGTGCAGCATTTCAGGTTCGGGACCTTCAATCTTTGCCTTTAGCGATTCAAAAAAAACTGCAAAAAGCATTGGTATAAAAATGCAAAGTGTACTTTCCGATCTGGAGATTGAAAGTGATCTTTATATATCTAAAATAAATAAAGAAGGCCCTAGAGTTATAAAATAAAAAAATAAATATCTGCTTTATTAACATATCTTTTTAGAAAATTGAATTTTTACAGTACAAATAAAAAATCAAAAGTAGTTTCATTTAAAGAAGCGGTTATAAAGGGAATCGCTGATGACGGCGGATTATTCATGCCTTCATATATACCCGTTCTTCCTAATAATTTTTTTGCTGAAATAAATTCTTTCACCTTTCATGAAATTTGTTACAAAGTAGCTGCTTCTTTTATTGAAGATGAAATACCATCAAAAAGTCTTAGAGAAATCATAGAAAGGGCAATTAATTTCGACGCTCCTCTATTAAGCTTAAATGATAATATAAATGTTCTCGAACTTTTCCATGGACCTACATTAGCATTTAAAGATTTTGGAGCACGTTTTATGGCGGAAGTTCTTTCTTATTTTTCACAGGAAAGTGAAAAACATATTAATATTTTAGTTGCAACTTCCGGAGATACGGGAAGTGCTGTTTCAAGCGGATTTTTGAACATGAAAGGAATAGATGTTTATCTTTTATATCCGAGTAAAAAAGTAAGTTTTATCCAAGAAATGCAATTAACTACTTTAAGAGGGAATATTACTGCATTGGAAGTGGAAGGTACTTTTGATGATTGCCAAAAATTAGTTAAGCAGGCTTTTCTAGATAATGATCTGACTGAAAACATTTTTCTTTCTTCCGCAAATTCAATTAATATTGCGCGTCTTCTTCCACAATCCTTTTATTATTTTAGCGCATATAAACAATTAAAAAATAGGAATAAACCTCTTATATTTTCAGTGCCAAGCGGAAATTTCGGAAATCTAACCGGCGGTTTAATTTCAAAAAAGATGGGTTTACCGGTGGATAAATTTATTGCCGCAGTAAATTCAAATGATGTTTTTCCAATATATCTGAAAACAGGGAAGTTCATACCTAAACCTTCTGTTAAAACTATTTCCAATGCAATGGATGTAGGAAATCCAAGCAACTTCTACAGGATTTTAGATTTATATGAAAATAATTGGTACAAATTAAATGATGAAATTTCAAGCTACAGTTTCACCGATTTGCTGACAAGGGAAGCAATAAAAAAAATTCACGATGAATATAATTATTTAATTGATCCGCATGGCAGCGTCGGATATTTGGCATTAAATGAATTTGCAAATGAAAATCAAATTGAATCATTTAACGGGATTATATTAGAGACAGCTCATCCTGCAAAATTTTTTGATATAATGGAGGAAATACTAAAAGAAGACATTATAATACCTGAAAGATTGGAAAGCTGCCTCCATAAAGAAAAAAAATCAATAAAGATTTCTAAAGAATATTCTGATTTTAAAAATATTTATTAAATCAACAATAAAAGGTTAATTGATGAATTCAGTAAAAAAAGTTGCAATTCTCGGCGGAGGAAATATCGGGTTAGCAATAGCCGATGGACTTATTAATTCAAACCTGTTCCCTGCCGATAATATCTATATCACCCGGAAAAAAATCGACCTGATAAAAGAATACTCAAATAAAGGTTTTATAATTACTAAAGATAATATTGAAGCAGTAAAAAATTCAGAGGTAATCCTAATTGCAGTTCAACCAGGACAGTTAAATGAACTTCTGCAGGAAATATCAACTCAGCTTGATTCAAAAAAACATATTCTAATTTCAGTTGTTTCTGGGGCAAGTATAAAGGTGATGAAGCAATTAATCGGCAAAAATATACCGGTGATTAGGGCAATGCCTAATACTGCAATAGCGATAAGGGAATCAATGACCTGCCTTTCGGCCGAGAATAAAACAGACGAGTCCCTTGATATTGCAAAAAAAATTTTTGATTCAGTAGGACAAACATTAATTATAGATGAAGAATTGATGATCCCGGCAACAGCTTTATGTGCCTGCGGGATTGCCTTTTTTTTAAGGGCAATTCGTGCTGCTTCACAAGGAGGAATTGAAATTGGCTTTCATTCTGAAGAAGCTTTACTAATGGCGGCGCAAACCGCAAAAGGTGCAGCATCATTACTAGTAAATATGGAAAGCCACCCTGAAGGAGAAGTTGATAAAGTTACTACCCCGAGAGGCTGTACAATTTCCGGTTTAAACCAGATGGAGCATTATGGCTTCAGCTCTGCAATGATTAGAGGAATCGTAACCTCAGCAGAAAAAGCGGCTAAGCTTTATAAGGTGGATTAAATTTGGATTTTCCGTAACTTTGCACAGCAAAGTTTTGCAATATAATCGGAAAGGTGCAGGAGTGGTTTAACTGGCACGCCTGGAAAGCGTGTGTATCGCAAGGTACCGAGAGTTCGAATCTCTCCCTTTCCGCTGGATTTTTTTATCGAATCATGTCAAGATATTAGAACTCCTGTTTCTAATTAATTTTAAATTTAATGCCCGTTACAATCCATCTTCCCGGCAAAGGTACTCCGCTAATTTGCTGGTATGATTTATTAAATAGATTTGTAACTTTGACAAACAAATTAAAGTTTCCGATTTCTTTCGATATTTGCGAATCAACAATAAAATTATCTTGAAAATTTACCCGATCTTCATATCGAAATAACCAGCTCTGACTTATTCCCAGCCACCAATGGTTTTCTATATTCAAAATAAATTGATTCCTTAAAAAATCCTGAAGGTATTCAGATTCATATGATTCAATTTTCTTATTGGAATTTAAATAAGTATAGTCTAAACTAACTTTATAAACAGGGAAATCATTAATAATCGTAGCTGGATTAATGGATGATTGAATTTCAAAACCAGTTGTATTTACTTTAGCTATATTTTTTGCCGTCCAGGGTTCTGAATTTATCCTTACCCAATCAATTAAATTTTTCCCTTCTTTTCTAAACAAGCTGATTTTAAAAGAATATTTATTTTCCATAAAATTAATTCCAGCTTCATAGTTTAAAGTTTCCTCAGGTTTTAAATCCGGACTGCCTTTACTAACCGGAGATGAGTAGTAGAGTTCGGTATATGTGGGTACTCTGAATGCTTTTCCGATTGAACCATAAACCCTGATTTTTTGTGAAAAGCTGTAACCTAAATCCAAACCCGGCCAAAACTTCCAGCCTAAATCTGAATAATTATACAAAAAGGCACCGGTAATTATTGTAAAATTTTTAATTGCAGAAATTTTTTGTTCGGCATAAATACCACTCTTATTTCTTGAATGAACACCTAAGTTTGTACTTTTAATTTCATCGTTCACATATTCTCCTCCAAATGAGGTGGCTCCAGCTTCTGAAATAATAGAAGACTGCAATTCAGCACCATACACATTTGTTTGGTGAACATTCTGATAAATTTCAGGATTTTCATAGTCTAAAAGATAATTGTCATCATTTCTCCGCCAGTAAATTTTCGGAGTAATTGAAAAGTCATCATTTCCGAATTCTATCACAGAATTTAAAAATTTAGTTGTAGTATGTTCCCATTGATTCGGATATTTGACTCCATAAAATCCATTGGCACCGAATTTATTATCATCATAACCGAAGAATAAGTTAATTCTCCCATTCCCGGTGTTAATTGAAGAATTATATGAAAAATTTATCCTATCAAAATTTGTATTGTGACGATAACCGTCTGTTTTTGTTTTTGAGAATGATATATAATTATTTAAAAAAGCTAAAGAATATGAGCCTCCAATATTTCCTTCAAAATAATGGTTTTCACCGCCAAGTGATTCAACAAAAAATGAATCGTCATTCCCTTTTTTAGTTATAAAATTTATAACTCCGCTGAATGCATTCGGACCGAAAATCCTTGAACCTTGCCCTTTTAATATTTCAATTCTCTGAATATTTTCCAGAGAAAAAGGTAAATTAAGATTATGATGACCGGTTTGCGGATCACTAACTTTTATTCCGTCAATAAGGATTAATGTTTCTTCATTATTGCCGCCCCGGATGCTTACATCTGATTGGACTCCATTAATTCCCCTCTGCCTCAAATCAACACCGCCGGCATATTGCAGCAAATCCTGTATGCTGTTAACCGGCAACGATTTAATATCATCTTTGTTTATTACAATCACGTCTCTTGTTAAATCACTAATTGTGATCGGTGATTTACTTGCAGTTACAATTATTTCATTCAGCTCATAATTTTTGGTTTGAGCCGGGACTGTTATAATTCCCAAAAAAAACATTAGGGCAAAAAATCTACTTCTGCCCGGAAAAGCAGAGAATAATTCCATAATTTTTAGTAAGATAACTCATGTTACGCATAAAATTCTTAACCTTGCTCTTACTCTTAATCTTACTCAAATTTACACGATTAAGATTACGATTAAGATCGATGCGTAAAATAACTAGATAATAAAAAATAGAAACGGGTATGTAAAGTTAGAACAGCTTATTAAGACAATCAACCATATTGTCATGAAAAATAGGCTTAGATATAAAACCATTAAAGCCGGTTGCTATAAATTTTTCCTTATCGCCGGGTAGTAAATAAGCTGTAGCAGCAATTATTGGAGTGTTATCGAATCCGGGAAACTTATGGATATATTTTAATGCATCTATTCCGTTGTAATCACCCTGCAAGTTTATATCAAGCAGAATAAAATCAAAATTATTTGTTTCAAGAATTGGAATTGCTTCCTCTAAACTTGATGCAAATTTTATCTCCTTAAGTTCGCTCATTTGAAAGCTAAAAAGAATTTGCGAATCTATCTGATCTTCTATATATAAACATTTCAACTCGGATAATTCTATTTTCTTTGAATCCGGTCTTTCGGATATTTCTTCTACCATAACATCCGATTCTTCCAGTTCCGGTTCACTCTTAAAAGATTCACCCGATTGTTCATTACTATTTTTATTAGGTTCATCAATAACATACTGATCCTTACCAGGCCATTTTTCATCAATATATTCTTCTTTGTCCCATTTAATTTCAGATTCCGGTTCTATTTTATCAGATTCTTTTAAATTGAGCGGGAAAATAAACCCATATTCTTTATTTTCATCTTCTTCGACAATTTGAACTGCACCATTAAGCAGCCGAAGGAGTTTTTTTATCAGAAGAATTGTAAACTTTGATGCACCATTATTCTTTATATCTGAAGATTTGCCGTAAAAGATTGAATTTAGTTTATTTATCAATTCATTCGAGGTAAATGAATAATTATCTTTGATAATAATTATAAAATTTTCAGCATCATATTGATAAGCCGAAATATAAAGCTTCTTTTCCTTGTTTCCATTTCCAACCAACAACAGCAATAAATAAATTAAATTCTGCATTTTCTGTTCATCGGAATTAAACACTAAAGAGGATGAAATCTTTCCATAGGACAACATAAAATTCCGGTGGGAAACAAGATTATTTAAATCTTTTTGAACATTATCAATAATATCCGTTATTTTAATTTCGTTAATGTTTAACTTAATATTGTGCTCGGAAATATTAATATAATCAATTATTGTATTCATTATATTAAGTAAGCTGATCCTGTTCTGATTTATAATATCACTTGCTTCTTTTTGATCCGGGGTTAAAATTTCAATACTATCTGTTAATTCCCTAACAAAACCTAAAATGACATTAATAGGAGTTAGAATATCATGAAACATACTTGAAAGAAGTGACGGATCATTGGATACTGCTGTTTCATTTTTTTGAGGTTCTGTTCTATCAATCTCTGATTCTGTTTCGATTTCAGTATCTTGTTTTAGTTTAGCTAATATTACAAATGAATCCGTTTCATTTTTATAATTAAATACCGGGACAACATTTATTTCAAAATTTGAAAATACATTTTCCGAATTCTTGATATTTCCGTAAAACGAAGCTGATTTTCCAGGCGGAGATTTAAATACTTCGCTATTAATAAAAGTTCTTTTGTCATCATTAAATAAAGCAGATAAAGATGTTTTTTCTAATTCTTGTTTTGAATAACCCAGTACATTTGTTACCTGGCTGTTAATATATGTAATAAACCCGGCATCATCGGTTACAAATAATAAAGCACCGGAATTATCGAAGGCTGCTTTATATATTCTATTGTTTTTTTCCAGTTCTATTTTTTTAGTTACGTCTCTCACTATATTAAGATCAGCTTCTTTCTCTTTATATATAATTGAAATTTTACCCATTTCAATCAAGATATTAGAACCGTCTTTCTTTTTGTGTTTATAAGGTCCGTTAAAAACTCCTTCTTTTATAGTTCCCGTTGTTAATTCCAGGAGAGTCTGCATATCATCTTCGGTATAAAGATCAGTCAAATCCAGGTTTAAAAATTCGTCTTTCGAATAACCATAGAGTTTCAAAGCTGCATCATTTACTTCCAGGAATTTTAAATTTTCCTTGTTAAAAATGAAAAGAGGGAAAGGGTTATCAAATATGATTTTATCGTTGACTTGGAAACCATGCTTATTAATAATTTCGGGAGCAGGGCTTTTTTCTTCAATGCTTATCGAAGTTCCGCTAAAAAGATTCTCTATATATATTTTTCTTAACTTGATAAGAACGCTTTTCTCTTCTTCCTTAAGCTCAAATAGTTCTTCATCCGAAGAGGATTTTATAAATCCCGATACCTTCTCAACTATTTTTGCAGGCAATAATTTGAAATATTCTACTTTTGTCAAATCGAAATAATTACTGCCGTACAACAAGCCAAATTGAGTATTAAAAAATCTTATGCGGTCTTTTTGATCTATGAAGGCTAAAGCACAAGGTATATGATCAAGTAAATCTTTAATCTTGCCATCAATTTCCCAAATTTCTTTTTTATCTTCTTTCTTTTGACCAATACAGGCAATTGCAATTATTTTGTTTTCGGCATCAAAAAGAGGAATTTCAATAGTCTCAAATTCGTTAGGATTAATCATCCCACCAAACTGCAGACCATCCATAATGGTACAATTTGCAGACTCAACGATATATTTGTCAATTGATCCTTGAAAATTAACAAGGTAAGGAGGAATAAAACTCCTTTCTTCTTTCCCTTCAATTTGAACAGCATTCATTCCAATCGAAGAAGAAACCTTGTCGTTAACAAGAAGGTAATTCCCGCTGATGTTTTTTATCCAAAAGAAGTCTTTTAATTTATCAGCAGATTTTCTTACTATATTTTTGCTGATGAAGGTAAAGGGATAATTTGTTTTTACTTCATCAATTACAGCAAGTACTTCTTTATCATTTACAATCTTCTCTATCTCTTTTATTTTTATTTTAAGAGATGTTTTTTGAGAACTATCATTAAGATTTATAAATATACAGGCAATAAGCTTTTCATTATCTTCAATTAGCGAACTTGCAATTAATTTAGCTTTAAAATTTTTTCCGTTCTTAAGATTTAATATCAATTCCTCTTCTATCGAATCATTCCCCTGAAATATTTTGTTAAATAATTCATCTAGTTTTCGGGTAGAGGATTGTTGAAGCAATTCGTAAAAATTTTCTCCTTTTTTTGAAAAAGAAAAGAAAGATGAAGCCTGGTTATTGAAAGAATGAATCGCACCCTCTTGATCCAAGATGACAAATGGATCCTTTAAGTTTTCTTTGATACTGTCTATTAATTTTATATGCGTGTTAATTAAATTCGGCATTGTAATATACTTTAAGAAGAATTATAAAATCAAAATAATCATAGAGAAAAAACAATCAGATATAAATGGAACACACCAAATTTAAGGAACAGATTTAATACCAACGACTTTTATTTTTCTTATAGTTTTTTGTAAATCACATCTTTATTAAAAATCTACATTAACAGAAAAATAACCTTCTAAAAATGACCAATAACTCAATTTATTTAACCAGTTTGTCAAATTAAATTAATCAACAGGAAAAGTATATAAATTTTATAATAATATTTTGGTTATCCTTTTAATACAGTTTAACTATCAATGCTTCAATATGAAACATAAAATTTAGGTCTTAATTATTTAATTTCCGACTTACTTCAAACCTGTCATTTTTAGTTGAAGGATGAGAAATAACAATAAATTTTAAAATCTCATTAGTGTTATTTGATATCCTGTGTTTTAAATTTGGTTCGATATAAAAAGACTGGCCGGTTGCGACTTTATATTTTTTATTATCAAGCTCAAATTCAGCAATCCCGGAATTGATAAAAAAAAGTTGTTGAGCATATTTATGGAAATGGAATACTTCCGAGGTATGCGGCGGCATTTCTTCTTCAATAACACTTAAATCTTGCTTATCAACTAATCGCCAGCCCTGACAGTTGTTTTGCCAATAATAATGCTCACTATTGTTCCTATCTTTTATCATGCTTAATTACATGGTTAGAAATTTCTATTTTAATAAAAGTATTATTTCCATCTTAAAACCCTGGAATCTTTATCACCCTTCGCTGGTTTATACCCATTGGAGGTATATTTTAAAAATTTGAAATCAAAGGTTATATCATTTTCTTCTGAATTATTTTTGTCGGCATTATTAATTTCTTCCTCGATCTTTTGGGAATATAATTCCGTGAATGAAACCTTCTTCTCCTTTAGATGCTCATTCATCTCCGATTTATTTTCAATAATTACTCCCTGGTTTATCTCATTCGAAGAACTTTGAGTCTGCTGCGGTTGGATTGCTGTTGATGAGCTCTCATTTTTTTCTATAAAAATCTTTTTATTTTCATTGATTATTCTTTCTTTCTCCCTCTTCCCTAACCTGTAAAATATCATTGCTACAGCCGTGAAAACGGCTGCCGCTATTAGAGAAACAATGATAATAAATTGCAAATCGGGTATAAAATTCATTTGGCCCTCATTTGAAATATAAGAAATTATAAAGCGAATTCCCTTTATTTATTTTACTTTATTAATTCTTATAATATAAAAAATTGCTGAGTTCAACAGATAATTTTTATTCATAAAAACCGGGGCTCTTTACTTACTATGGTATCCTCTATCGACAGTTTTTTCAAAATATCGACAAAACTGCTGATAGAATCATCAACAGTGATATGATTTATCGAAATAAATTTCAGTATTTTATTCAGCTCTTCAGGATCGTTTACCGTTAAATTATTTTTAACCCGGGAAATGATATTTAAATTTCCTTCTTCTTCCTTTAAAACCAGTACGATAACTTTATTATTAATTACACTATATTTGTCTTTTCTGTCAATGGAGAGTCTTACAGCATTTTTTAATTGATTAATATTAAGCAGGTTATCCTTTTCAGCTCCCGGATCAAGGAAAAAAGAAACTACTGAAAATTTTTGTTTAGTGCTTCTATAAAAAGCAATTTGATTATTGATATATAAACCAAGTTCGTCAATATTATAAAAATTGAATCCTGGAAATTTAATTGCCGGGAGCTCTATTTCAGATAATTTTTTATAGCCGGTTTCAACCGGGGGTTTATTACTTTCACTCTTTTCATCAATATTTTCGGTAGTAATACCTTTATACGGCATTAAATAATAATTAGCGCTAAACCGCCCTTCGATGTGACCAACATTGGGTATTATGGTTATTATTCCGCTTTTTATTTTTAATTCATTCTCCTCTTTATCCAAATAAATTGTACCTGTCGATTCATAGGTTAAGGCATCAACTAAATTTTTAGCCTGCAGTGTTGCAGGTTCACCTAATATAAATAGGCTGCTGATATTTGCCTCTTCAATTATTTCAATAGTCTGTAGGAAAGCATTTCTAAGAAGGTTCAAGTTCTGGAATTCTATAAATGGGGTTAATTCATCAAATATTATTCTGTTAGGATAATATTGCTTTACTAAAGCGGCAATATCTTTAAAATATTCCACAAGATATTCATCTTTAGATTTTTGATCAGTGTGAGGAGGTGTAACACGTATTACAACAATTAAATTTTGATCCATATAATGTTGAAGGTCAAAATCGATAGAAGCAGCGTGAAACATTAAATCTTTTGGTCTCATAGTTGTAAAAAATAGGCAAACCTCTTTTTGTTTTACACATTCCATAACATACTGGATTCCTAAAAGGGTTTTGCCTGATTTATGCTGCCCGATCAAAAAGTATGTGCCGCCACGATAGAAACCGCCCCATGATTTATCTACCAGAGAAATTCCGGAGGGTACAATCTGAATTTTCTTTTCCATACGCCCTGCACTAATGAAGTAATTTTTACTTCTTTACCATTTTTTATGCCGAATTAAGACTTCCTCTTTTAATGATTAATTTTATACACTCCGGTTTTTTTTGAAAATAAAGATACAGAATACAAAATGACTGTATCAAATTGTTGCATTATTAAAAGAATATTTTTTCCCTTAAACAGAAATGAACAAAACCGATGACTCAGAATAAGATAGCTTCCTCCTGGATTCTCAGGTAAAGAGTTACAAATGATTAAGATTCTTTTGGAACTCCTATTTTTTTATCTTTTGGAAAGTTGGTACCAATAATTTCGTCCCACAATGGAGAACTAACCCCAAATCCTTTTGCAGAGTCTTTATAATGATGCTTCATATGATGGTTTTTTATAAAAAGCCAAAATTTACTATGCATATTATAATGATGAATTGCATAATGTGTCATATCATAAAAAATATAACCGATAATAAAACCAACGAAAAACGGGGATACTAAATTTGAGCCTACAATTAATTTGAATAAAAAATAAAAAATAATTGCTAGAGGCATACTTACCGAAGGAGGCATAACCAACCTTTTAGAGTCATTAGGATAATCGTGGTGAACTCCGTGGAAAATAAAGTGTATCTTTCTGCCCCAATCACTATTAGGAACAAAATGAAATATAAATCTGTGCAGTGTATATTCAGTAAGTGTCCAAACAATAATGCCTAGAGCAAGAAGAGATAATATTGTAATAAAGGATAGCGAATATATTCCAATAGAACGATAAAGAAAATATACAACAACAGGTAAATAAATAAATAATGGAACAGTAAAATGAACTTTCGATAAAGCTTCGAAAAAATCGTTCTCAAACATTCTCACTGTTTCATCTTTATTAGATACAAATTGTTTTGCCATCTGAAATCCCTTTCAAAGTTTATAAAAGTTCGGTTAATTTAATCATTTTCTTTTCAATATTAAATTAAGCACTTCACAGCAATTTAATTAATTGAAAACCCAAATTAATAATTAATATCTAATTATTAATTTTTTCTACACCTATCACGAGTAAAGAACTAGGGATAATCTTACTTTCTATTAGTTCTGCTCCCTTAAATATAGAATTTTCATGAAACTTCCCCAAAATTTTTATAGGAATTTGAGTAATTTATAATTATCACAGGAAATTTATAAGTCTCTTTGACGCAAAATTTCGAATAAAAGAATCCCGGTTGCAACAGATACATTTAAGGATTGAATATTCCCTTTCATTGGAATTTTTACTAAAAAATCACAATTTTCAGAGGTTAACCTTCTTATTCCTTTTTCTTCATTTCCAACAATTAAAGCAATGGGTATTTTATAATCAAAATCAGTATAACTTTTTGAATTTTCTAAGGAAGAACCGGCTATCCAAAAGCCGCTTTCTTTTAATAACCGGAGCGATTGTGAAAGGTTAGTTACAATAGAAATTTTTAAATGCTCAGTAGCTCCGGCAGATGTTTTAACTACAGTCTGATTTATTGAAGCACTGTTATGTTTAGTAATTATTATACCATGAGCACCGGCACATTCTGCAGTTCTTAAAATTGCACCGGCATTATGAGGGTCCTGAATCGAATCCAAAATAACGATTAAAGGGTACTTTGATTTTTTTGAGTTTGAAATTATTTCTTCAACAGAATAATATTTGAGTGACGATTTTGCTGCCGCAACTCCCTGTGCATTTGGATTTGAAGTTATAGAAATGAATCTCTCATTCTTAACTTCACTGCATTTTATGCCCCTTTTTTTGGAAGCAATTCGTATTGCATCAAGTATCCCCCCTTTTTGGCCATGCAATATAAATACTTGTTCTATGTCCTCACCTGAATTTATTGCCTCTAGCACAGGTTTTCTGCCGATTACAATATTCATCTTTTTTTAATAAGACAATTTTTTAAATAAACTGAATTAGGTGCTTATTTTTTTTTAACAGCAGGTTTGAATGGCGGAGGTACAAATTTTTTTAATTCATTATTTCTTGTTAAATAAATAAAGCCAAGTATTCCGACAATCATCATGGGGATTGAAATTAATTGTGCTTCGGATAATCCCCACATTAGCCTCGGATTTAGTCTGATAAATTCAATAATAAATCGTTCTGCTCCTGCTAAAACAAGATAGAGCATAAATAACTTACCATCCATCCAATCTTTTTTTCTCAATTTCCACAGAATAAGAAAAATTATAAGCATCATTATAAATTCATAAATTGGTGTGGGCTGCAGCGGAGTATTATTAGGAACCCCGTTTGGGAATTTTTCTGCGATCCAGGGGAAGTGTTTAAGAAGATCAGGATTATTAAAAGCAACTGAAGGAGGAACAGTTCCATTCTGGTAATTAGTTCCCCATGGCAAAGTAGTAGGGATTCCGTAATCACCATCGCCGGCAAGATGACAGCCGATTCTTCCTATTCCATAAGCCAGAGCAAGAGAAGGTGCTGCTGCATCTGCAATTACTAAAAATGGTATCTTTTTTCTTCTGACATAAATCCAAATAGCTATTATCGCAAGAATTAATCCGCCGTAAAAAGTAAGACCGCCGGGTGAAAAAGCCATCCCAATAGGATCACTAATAAATCTATTCCAATTCTCAATCAAATCAAGAAGCTTACTTCCAACAATTCCAAATACAATTGCCAGCAAAGTAATTTGTGTAGCAATTTCCGGGTCTAACCCTCTTCTCTCAACTTCTTTAGTTAGAAAATAGCTTGCAACAATAAAAGCAATCCCAAGCATTAAACCAAAGCTATATACAGTAAGAGGTCCTATTTTAAATAATTCAGGATACATTTAAGCTCCTTAAATAGTCAAAAATAAAAATTCAAAATCATTATACTTTGATTTTTGAGTTTTGAATTTTAATTAAGATTGATTGTAAATCATCGATTGGTATTAATTGCTCTTCACCTGATTTCATATTTTTTAATTTAAAATAACCAGATTTATATTCATCCCCGCCGACAAATAATACAAAGCGGCTATTTAATCTATTGGCTTCGCGCATTTGAGCTTTAATACTTCGGTTAAGATAATCAAATTCAACCGTAATATCTCTGCTTCGTAAAGAGGAACCAATTTTAAATATATCTCCGGATAAATCTTTATTAATGGTAATTATGAAGATATCAATCTCCTCTTCCGGCAGATTTAAAACATTTTCGGTTTCGCATGCCAGCAAAATTCTTTCAATTCCTGCAGCAAACCCTACTCCCGGGGTTGATACTCCTCCTAATTCTTCAACTAATAGATCGTACCTGCCGCCGCCGCATAAAGCATTTTGCGAACCGACACTGCCGCTTACAATTTCAAAAGTTGTTTTAGTATAATAATCCAGACCTCTGACGAGTTTTGGATCAACCTCATATGGAATATCAATATCCAAAAGAATATTTTTTACTATCTCAAAATCATTACGGCTTTCATCATCGATATAATCAATCAGCAGAGGTGCATTCTTGCATTACATCCCGGTCATTTTCAGCTTTACTGTCAAATATTCTTAATATATTTTTTTCAAAGCGTTTTCGGCTCTCCTCAGAAAGCTTTTCTTTCTTATCTTTAAGAAAATCTCTTAAATGATTTTTATACGTTTCTCTTGAACCGGGCGTTCCCAGGGAGTTAATTTTTACATTAATATTTTTTAAGCCAAGTTTGTTAAATATTATGAATGGTATTTGAATCATTTCTACATCCAGAAGCGGTGAACTGCTCCCTATTGCTTCGGCACCGAATTGATGGAATTGTCTGAATCTGCCTGCCTGCGGCTTTTCCTGTCGGAACATGGGGGATACATAGAAAAGTTTATTCAGCGATTGTTTCTTTCCAAGTGAATTTTCGATAAAAGCCCGAACAACTGATGCAGTCATTTCAGGTTTAAGAGTAAGGCTTGTTTCACTTCTATCAATAAAAGTGTACATCTCTTTACCGACAATATCGGTTTCTTCACCAATTCCTCTTGAAAAAAGTGCAGTCTCTTCAAAAACCGGCGTCCGGATTTCTTTATAATTGAATACTTTAAAAACTTCCTGGATTATGGTTTCAAGATGTATTCCATTGGGGAATTTCAGAGGGGAGAATATCTTTTGTACCTGTTATTGCTTTAATCATAATATTTAAAGTCAAAAGTAAAGTCAAAATTGTCTTAATTAATGCCGTAACTTTTGACTTTTGATTTTTGACTTTTGACTTTTTCTATACATCAAAATAATTTTCTTCTTCTTCTTTAAAGATATTGAGGATTTCTTCACTATCGCCAGCTTCGATAAGCCTGCTTCGAAACTCTTCTTTATTCATCATTCTTGATATTCTGCTTAATAGTTTTATGTGGGTACTGACCAGGTTATCTTTTCCAATTAATAAAAAGACCAAATGAACCGGCTGACCATCCAAAGCCTGGTAATCAATTGGTTCTTTTGTTTTACCGAAAGCAGCAAGAATTTCTTTTACGTAATTTGTTTTTCCATGGGGGATTGCAAATCCCTTACCTACACCGGTGGACATAATTTTTTCTCTCTCCAAAACTGCTTCTCTTACTTTCTCAATATCAGTTACCCGGTCGTCATTCTTGTAAAGATTTATTAATTCATTTATTGCATCTTCTTTTGATTTGCCCTGTAAGTCGGCAATTATAAATTCTTTTTTCAGTAAATCATGAAGCTTCATTCAATTCAATCTCATTTTTTAAAAAAATATTTATTTCTGAATTTCTAATTTACTAATAGAGTTAAAGTTTAGCAAAGAAATCAAATCATAATATGATATAAAAATAATTCTAAAATTTAGATTAAAAATAACTTATTGGAAACATTTAATATAATTTTAAGCTTGCCTCAAATTGAAATATCAAATGTTGCCTTACTTTGCAAATAACTGTATGTTTATAGAAATAATTATTGGATAAAAATATGGATATTCAAAATAAAACTATTTTAATTCTAGGAGGATGGGGGCTTGTCGGAAATGCAATTTCAAGAAAGCTTGTGGATGAAAATCCAAAAAATCTTATAATAACTTCGCTTAAATATTCCGAGGCAAAAGAAGCTGTTGAAAAGCTTGAAATTGAATTTCCTCAAAAAAAGAAAGGTTTTTTTATTCCATGGGGAGGAGATATTTTTGTAAGAAATGAATTTAAAGATCTAAACCGCACGGAAGTTATTTCTGATTCAAAGAAAAGAAAGGTCTTAATCTCCGATACGCTTGAAGAGCTATCGGATACGATATTAAATAATTCTTCTATATTCCGCTTATTAACATTATACAGCCCGGATATTATTATAGATTGTATAAATACAGCAACTGCAATTGCTTACCAGGACGTCTATACATCTTCAAGAAATTTAAGCAGAGCAATAATGAACAAAGCCTCTTATGAAGAAATTATTGAAGAATCTGAAAAAATGCTGAGCACACTTTATATACCGCAATTAATAAGGCATGTACAGATTTTATATAACGCAATGAGCATAGTAAAAACCGAATTATATTTAAAAATAGGAACAAGCGGAACCGGCGGAATGGGGCTGAACATTCCTTATACCCATAGTGAAGAGAAGCCATCGAGGGTTTTATTAAGCAAATCTGCAATTGCTGGTGCTCATACTCTTCTCCTTTTTTTAATGGCAAGAACACCCGAAGGACCAATCACGAAAGAAATAAAACCAACGGGAGCCATAGCATGGAAAAGAATAGAATTTGGTGAAATTAAAAAAAGAGGCGAACCGATAAAATTGCTTGATGTACCTTTAACGGAAGCAATACCTCTTAACGATAAATTCATAATATGCTCAGATAAAAAATATAGAACAACAGAGAATGTTCTGAAATCTGTTTTTATTGACACTGGGGAAAACGGAATATTCTCCCGGGGAGAGTTTGAGACAATTACCGCACAAAAACAGATGGAATTTTTAACCCCTGAAGAAATAGCCGAGGTTGCAATTTACGAAATAAAAGGAGGCAACACAGGGCACGATATCGTAAGCTCGCTGGATCACGCTACTATGGAACCAACTTACCGTGCCGGCTATATGCAGCATATGGCTGTAGAAAAAATGGCAAAACTTGAAGAAGAAAATAATATAAATAGTGTGGCATTTGAACTTTTAGGGCCGCCGCGTCTTTCAAAGCTTCTCTATGAAATACATCTAATAAGGCAATTCTGTAAAAGTATGTTTGATATTATCAATACATCAGCGGAAGAAATTTCCGAAAAATGCTTCAATTTAATTGCAAATGATGATAGACTAAGAAGTGAAATTATTTCAATCGGTATTCCGATATTACTTCCCAACGGGAATTATTTGCTAAGAGGAAGTAATATTAAAATACCTGCTTTTAGAGGGGAAAATTCACTTGATATTAATAAGGAAAATATCGACCGTTGGGCTAACGAGGGCTGGGTTGATCTGAGAACTTCAAATATAATTAAATGGCAAAACCGGATAAAAGAATTAATGGAAGAAGCAGAATCAATTTCACCTATCGATTCGAGTTCTATGCATGTGAGAACCAAATCTTACTGGAAAAATTTTGAGGAAATAAATATAGGGAAAATCTGCAGCTGGCTCTTTATCCATGAAGAGCATGGTAACAGAATGAAATCATAAATGAATTCAGGATTACGGATCACTTCGTTTAGTCCGAAATAACAATTTGTATTTAGTTCTCTAGGAGTTAAGATCCTCATAGGAATGGAGTTCTTCTTCAAGTTTTTGCAATTCGTTTTCGGAAAGCTCTTTCTGGATTTTTTCAAATAAAACCTGTTCTTCTTTTCTTATATGATTTTGAAGCAGAACAGCGATTTCATTAAGTTTTCTTTCGATATCAATATTTTCTTTTAATGCCTCAATTGATTTCTCAATATTTTTGTGCTCAATAAGTATCTCTTCAAATAGTTTATCTATTTCCTTATTCCGTCCTTTTACAGCAGGAAGTATTATATTTTCCTCAAGGTAAAAATGGTGCAGCAGATCATTTTCATAAAAATTTATAGTGTAATTCTTTTTTCCTTCGAGGTCATTTGGAAGGGTTTTAAACTTTGGAGCATTTTTTTTTATTAACTGTGCAAGCTGTAAACCATGATAATGATCGTGTGAAATGAATATTAGACTTTTATGGCGTTTCATAAACTTTGAAGTTTTTATTCACTGCGAGGATTAATTCCTACCTTTGTTTCATCCTCCTTTACTACTTTAATTTTATATTGAAAAATTTCTGAAATTGAATTTGCTCTTAATTTCGCTTCCTTGGCAATAGAGCCTGAAAAATTTTCATCCACAGTTTCTTCAAAAAGCCCCACCCACCTGTCAAAATGCCTTCTATCTACCGGCAAATATAAATGTACATCGAAAGGCTGTCCTTTATAGGCTTTCGTTCCCAATAAAATACTGCTCCAGAAATCATACATAACCGGGAGGTGAGCTCTCCAATTAACCTTTGACAGATCGTTAAATATCCAGGCTAACAGGTCATCTTGATTTACTTTTTCATAGAACTTATTAACTAACAATTCTATGTCTTCAATGGATTTAATGTCTCTCTTAGAAGTATCCATTATTCAGAGAAATAAAATTTTTACCCAAGCTTTCGTTACAATCTAATTAATATTTATGACAAAAAGCAAGCCCCGTGCTTAAAAAATGAGGCTTTAAATGAGTTAAATGTTTTGCACTTTAATAATCTAATTCTCCGATTGCATGCTGATATTCATCGGCCGAGCTGATGTTTCCTTCTCTAATGATTATCCTGCCCGCATACTTTTATTGATTAAATAGTTTATTTTCTAATTCTATTGAACGCGGGAAAAGAATATTGTTTTCCAGATGAACATGCTTATGAAGGTCTTTTTCAAATTCTTGAAGCTCCTGATAAAAAACTTTGAAAGTGTTGCAAGCATCGGCAGGAGGTGTATAATTGTTTGTTAAGACTCCTATTTCGGCTAACAGATTACCTGCAGATTCATGCTCAGCTTCCATCATCTGGATTGGATTTTTTATTGTACCAAAAAATGGTTTCTCAGGCTGCGCTAAATTATTTTCAACACTTACAAGGTATTTTATATAAGGGAAAAGCAATTGCTCTTCTTTCATCATGTGCTGCTTTAAATCTTTATATACAACTGAAAAATTATTTGCCACTTTAATTAATTCGGGATGATTTTGTCCATGTTTGGAAACTACTTTATCAATATGAGCAGAAATAACCGGGATCATTTCCCTTACATATTTATGATGCACATTAACTATGTAAACTGCCAGGAAATCAATTGCCCATTGATCAAATTGCTCATGGTTTTCCTTTAAGTAATTTTCATTAACCTTTTCAAGCTGAATCAATATTTCTTCAGGATTTATCCCTTTTTCTTCACAAGCATCGGAAATTGTTTTTTTCCCGCGACAGCAAAAATCTAATCCAAATTTTTCAAAAACTGCTGCGGATTTAAAATTGTTTGTTACTATTTCAGATAACATTAAATCCTTTACATTTCCCTTAGCCAGATTTTCATATAACGTTTCCATAATGTTTCCTTTCTAATATTTTTCTTTTTTTTATTAACGAGTAAAATTTTTTATTTAAATTCTAACTTTGTCCATTTAACTTCTGACATTCATTTTACCATTCATCCGCACTCTATTTATTGATTTCTAAAGTTCCTGATGCTGCTTCTTTATTAAACTCTTTTACTGCAGCAGTTCCGGTCGGATGGCCGTATGAATTCATATATTTATAATGATGCAAATATTCTTTACGATTAATATTATTCTGCCAATGACCTGTAATTATCCCAATTCCGGTTACAATCATAAAGATTGATACTATAGCTGCCGCAAGGACTTTCTTTGAAACTTTCTTCTTTGTAATTATAGATTTCAAATCCAGTGTATCGGCTACAGGACAAACATCCACACAGCTCATACAGGTAGAACATTCATCCGACCAGACTGTTTTTACTTTATCAACTTTTATTGAAGAGGGGCAAGCTTTGGCACATAGACCGCAGTCAATACAACTCACAGGATTTCTTTTTATTTTATGCGGACTTAAAAATGATATTAACCCGAGCAAAGCTCCATAAGGGCATAAAAACCTGCACCAGAAATTTCTTATAAAAATTGAAAGAAAAAATAAAGCTGCCAATACGATCAATGCTGTATGCGATAAATCCGCAAAGAAATAATAGAGCTTTAAATCTGCAACCTGGTTATAAGGGCTATCAAGGAAAGCTTTAACTGCAATTGTTGTCATTAAAAAGAAAACAGAAAAGAAAAGAAAGCCAAGCAGCAGATATTTAATACTTCTTAGAGGATAATCGAGCCATTTAGGCAATGTTGTTTTAATATTCCTTTTAAATATCTTTTTAAGAAGCTTTTCACCGAAATCCCCTACCATTTCAGAGATGTAGCCAACCGGACACAGCCAGCTGCAGAATGATTTACCAAATATCAGTGAAACTAAAACTATGGCAAGAAATATAAATAAGCCGGCCGGATGTGCAGGATGAATTTCCCCGGTTGTTATAAAAAGATAAAAGCTCATTAAAGAACTAATAGGTAAAAAACCGTCAACTCCCGGAGGTCTATGAAAATATTCTGCAGCCCCGTTTGTCTGCAGAAACTTTGTAAATAAAAAGAACTCGACTCCAATCCATATGCAAAGAAGAATAAATGCAGTCTGAATGATAAATCGATATTTCTGAATTGGTTTTTCATTATTCCTAATAATTTTCTTTTTCGTTTTTATATTGTGAAGCGGTTTCCAAACACGCATATTCTCAAATGCCACGGTGTTATTTCTGTTCTTTTTTCTTCCCTGCATGCCATTGTTTTGCTCAATACTAATCATAATCGGATATTTTCATCTGGTTAATAAATAAAAAAATTCCTACAAATTTGAAACTTTTTTTATAGTTTTTTCTTTGAATTGATCCAATGTTTCATCTGTCAGCATATTATAAGTTTTCGTTCTCAATTCTCCCCACTTATCATGTAAGGGACAAGGATTTTCCGGCGAGCATTTGGGAAAGCCTAATACACAGCTATTAAATATTTCCAAACCATCAATTGCACCAACTATATCGATAAGCCTAATTCTTTTCGGATCCTTTGCTAAAGCAAATCCGCCGGATTTTCCTTTCTTAGAGTATACTAAACCGCTCTCAGTTAAACTCTGAAGAATTTTAGAAACAAATTCTTTCGGAATATTTAACTTTTTCGCAATTTCTTCTGCAGGTATTACTTCCCTTTCCAAATTTGCCGCAAGGTAAAGAATTGCCTGCAACCCATATTCACATTTTTTTGAAAAAATAACTGTCATTTTATAATCAGATAAATTCGTCTGATTAAAATACACTTTTTAAAATTTATTGTCAATAATATTAATTATTTTTTTCAAAAAAATTTCAATTAGAAGAATAGAATCAAATGGATAAAGATATTGATACAAAATACATTTGACAGCCGTGTGTTTTAACCTAAAGCAATATTTTAATAAGTTTATATTAAATAAATTTTCTTTTTATAATGAATTATTCTTTTTCTGAAAATTATTCTAAATATTTTTTCTTATTAATAATTACATCCCTTTTCATTTTTTTTGAAAGCTGCAGCAATAATCTTCCTGTAAAGAAAAATTTACAATCTTCATTTTCATTGATTAACCAGGACAGCAATAAAGTTGTATTCCCTGATGATTTCAAAGGGAGACATAACAGTAATGAGCTTTATGTATACTAATTGCCCCGATGTCTGTCCCTTGACAACAAATAATTTAAGAATGCTCCAGGAACAGCTTAAGAAAGAGAATGTTAAAGGAGTTCAATTTGTTGAGGTGAGCTTCGATCCTGACAGAGATACACCATCTATACTGAAGAAATATGCGGATGTAAGAAGTATAGATGAAAAAAATTTCCAGCTGTTAACCGGTAAAAAAACGACTATTGATTCACTTCTTAAAGTTATGAATATATATGCCATTCCCACAGATACAATAAAATATGATAAGGGAGGCGGTTTCACCTATTCATTTATTCATACCGATAGAATAACTCTAATTGATAAAGAAAGCCGGATCAGGAAGGAATATAAAGGAAGCATCGTTGACCAGAAGGAAATTATAGATGATATAAAATCATTAGATTAGAATACTTATCGATGACCGGATAATCAATGCTAATAATCTTTCAAAATTTGATTCTTTATGTTTTTAAGTTTTAACTAAAGAGGGAAAGAATGTTGCTTATAATTATTGCCTTTATTTCTATTTTTAGTTTACCTGTCGGCAGGCAGGTCTCATCCGGAGATAAAGTCGAGATTAAAGACGCCTGGCTCAGAACAGGTGCCGAAGGTTTAAATAGTGCATTATATTTTAATATTGAGAATAATGGAGACAAACCTGATACTTTATATAAAGTTCTTCGAATATTGCACAGCACATTATGATGCATGAAACATATAAAAAAGACGATATGATGGGCATGAAGGAAATTAAACAAATTATAGTTAAACCGCATTCATCAGTTGAATTTAAGCCCGGCAGCTATCATGTAATGATAATGAATTTGAAAAGAGACATAAAGAAAGGCGATAAGATTGATTTTATCCTTTATTTTAAATCAAGCGGTAAAATAAATATCCGGGCAAAGGTCGAAAATCATTGAAAAATTTTTAAATAAATATTCCTCTTTATCAAATATTCATAAATTAGCAGAACCTGATAAATACATATAATTGGAATTTAAAGGAAAAAAATGGAACTGAATTTGAAATAATATTCGCTTCAGCCGAGGTTGTCCGTCAATAATGTTTAAATTTCCTCTGAATGAAAACACACGACCAGATACTATTTGAATGCTGTTGAACTTTTATCTTTTATGATTCTTCATCAATTATCTTCCCCTTTATTAATTGCATATATTCGATCGGAGTAAAGCTTCCCTATTTCGGCGCCAATTATAAAAACTATAGATGAATAATAAATCCAGAATGCAACCACTACAAAAAAAACATAGGTTCCATATATTTCTCCCAATGCTGAAAAATGATAAATATAATATCCGAATATTTGTTTGGCAGCTTCCCAAAGCAATGCAGCACATAATGCACTTAAAAAAGTCGCTTTCCTCCCTATTTTTTTCTTAGGCACCGCAAAATATAAAATTGAGAATAATATAAAAACCAAGATCAAAGATAAAAGAGAAAATATGACATGCTCAAAAATGCCGGAATACAAAAATTGAAGAGACTGAAACTGATCCGCTTTTTGGCGGAGAATATCAACAAAGGGCATTAATATAGTTGTTATGAAAAAGATAAGGATCACCATTATTACAAGAGCAAAATCTTTAAGCTTTGAGAGGATAAAATGCTCATCAGATTTAGATTCAAACACAGAATTAAGAATTGTACGCATACTGCTGAATAACCCGCTGGCGGCAAAGAATAAGCCAAAGCCTCCTATTATCCCGGCCAGATTTTTATATTCTATTACTTCATTAATCCGGGTAAAAATAATTCTTTTCACAAATTCAGAATATTGATGATAAGGAATGACTGTATCAATAATGCCGTTGACCTGAAACTGCATATATTCTGAATTGAGTATTGTACCAACTACCGCAAATACTATAAGAGCAAAAGGGATGATACAAACAAATATTGAAAATGCTAATCCGCCTGCAAGCAAAAAGACATGGTGTTCATCAATACGATTTATGATACCACCGAAATAGTGTGTAATGAAATCTTTAACCTTCTGGAAGCGGGGGGTAAGATTTAATTTAAATCTTAATATTCTATATTTATGATAAACAGGAGCTTCTTTTACTTTTTCTTTTATCTTTACCTTAACCATTCATGATATTCTGAATTGTACTATAATATAATTCAATCAATCTTTTAATGCTTATTTGTATTTTATTATTTACAAATAAATCTGTTCCCCCTGTTTTCCCCAATAAAATAAAGGATTGGTAATTTTCCTTCAAATAAGATTCGAATTTATCTTTATTATTCTTTAGAACCGAGACAATTACTCTTGATTGAGTTTCAGAAAATAAAGAAAAATCTTCCCTTGATTTTACGGGGATATTAACTTCAGCTCCAATTGGGTTCTCCTCATTAATTATACAGCATTCAGCCAAGGCGGAAATAATTCCTCCTTCCGAAACATCATGTGCCGATTCAATTAAATTTTTATGAATTAAACCCAATAATGAATTGTGAAGTATCTTTTCAACTTCCAAGTTAATTTTCGGTGAATCTCCCATAACTTTGTTATGAATAATCTTTAAATATTCACTACCGCCTAATTCTTCAAAATCCTCACCCAAGATATAAATCAAATCCCCTTCTTCTTTAAAGAAAGAGGTAGTTATATTTTCTATCTTCTCAATTAATCCAACCATCCCGATTGTAGGGGTAGGATAAACAGCTGCATTCGGAGATTCATTGTAGAAACTTACATTTCCGCCGGTAACAGGAGTATCAAAAAATCTGCAAGCTTCGCCCATCCCTTCAACAGCTTCTTTAAACTGCCAATAATTTTCAGGTTTATAAGGATTCCCGAAATTCAGGCAATTAGTAATTGCAAGCGGAATGCCGCCTGAACAAACGATATTTCTAGCCGACTCGGCAACTGCAATTTTTGCTCCTTCTTTAGGATTTAAATAAACATACCTTGAGTTACAATCCGTCTTCATTGCTAATGCTTTGTTACTATCTTTAATATATACAACCGCAGAATCGCAGCCAGGACCGACAATAGTATTGGTTCTGACCATTGTATCATATTGTTCGTAAACCCATTTTTTTGAAGCTATATTTGGAGAAGAAAATATTTTTTCGAAAGTTTCAACTAGATTATTTGATTCAGTCAATTTAGAAAAGTCAAAACTTCTTGTCTGCTTTAAATATCCCGGTTCTTTTGTTTCCCTATGATAAACCGGTGCCCCGCCTCCCAGCACCAATTCAAACGGCGGAATTTCAGCTTTATCCTCTCCCTGGTATTGAATGTGCAATTTTCCGTCATTCGTAACTTCGCCGATTATTTCACAATGTAAATCCCATTTTTCAAAAACTTTTTTAACATCTTTTTCAAATCCTTTTTTTACAGCGCACAGCATTCTTTCCTGGCTTTCCGAAAGCATTATTTCATAAGCAGTCATCCCTTTTTCACGTAAGGGAACTTTATCCAGGTTAATTTTCATTCCGGATTCTCCTTTGGCACTCATTTCAGAAGTAGAGCAGGAAATTCCGGCAGCGCCCATATCCTGGATTCCAATTAACCAGCCATTCTTAATAATCTCCAATGAGGCTTCCAATAAAAGCTTCTCGGTAAAAGGATCACCGACCTGGACAGATGGTCTTTTAGCTTCAGATTTTTCTGAAATTTCTTCGGAGGCAAAAGTAGCACCATGGATTCCATCTCTTCCAGTGGATGAACCAACAATCATTACAGGATTGCCTTCGCCTTTTGCAACTGCACTTGCAACCTGATCTTTTTTTACAATTCCGACAGCCATTGCATTAACCAAAGGATTATCCTGGTATGATTCATCAAAGTAAACTTCACCTGCTACAGTAGGAACCCCAAAGCTGTTACCGTAATCTCCTATTCCTTTCACAACTCCATCGAATAAAAATCTTGTTCTTGCATCTTTTAAGGAACCAAATCTCAAAGAGTCCAATGATGCGATAGGGCGTGCGCCCATTGTGAAAATATCGCGCATAATTCCGCCAACACCAGTCGCTGCTCCTTGATAAGGCTCTACTGCAGAAGGATGGTTGTGACTTTCAATTTTGAAAGCGACGGCTAAACCGTCACCAATATCAACCAAACCGGCATTTTCTTCCCCGGCACCGACTAAAAGTCTTCCGCCTTCTCTGGGCAGAGTTTTCAATAAGGCTATCGAATTTTTATAGCTGCAGTGTTCGCTCCACATTACGCTGAAAATTCCCAGCTCCGTAAAAGAAGGAGTTCTTCCAAGAATTTTAATTATTCTTTCATATTCTTCTTCAGTTAAGCCGTGTTCTTTAGCCAGCTCAAAATTTACTTCAGGTTCGTTTTTAATTATAGTTTCCTGCATAATTATCTTTACTAATAATAATTAATTTTTAATCTAACATTGTAAAAAGTATTTTTACAAATATAAATATAATTATTAGAATTTATCGGATTTAGTTGATACCCTTTCAAAATTATCTACTTATTTTCCAATGTCCTTCAAAATCCATTGGTTTAATCGAGCAATTACTTATATAGAAATCACCAGAAGTATTATCTTTTTCATTTACTGCCCCCTCTATATTTATTAAAAATAGTTATACGGGAAAGAAAATTTTGAATAAAATTAATTTAGGAATCATGGAATAAAATTCAAGGAAGGCTGTATTAATTTCGTTTTAGCATCAAATAATCGCAACAATATTGTTGATTTTTTCCTTTGTAAGGGGTTTTTCGACAAAAGCGACAACGTTTTTGTTTGCAGCAGCAAGTTCTTTGTCAGTAATACTGAGCGAGGCAGAAAGAATATAAATTCTGAATTTAGATTTTATATTGTCATCAAGGTTTTCAAACTTTTCAAGAAATTCCCAGCAAGTCATATCATGCATATTAATATCAAGGAATAATATTGTCTTTTTGTGGTTGTCGGGATTCACTGCGGCGATATATTGAAAACCTCTTTCAGGGTTCAAAAATGTTTTTATTTTTGCATCTTTAAGAGTTCTTTTAATAGTTATTTGACAAAGGGTATTATTAACAGGGTCATCATCGAATAGAAAAAAGTCAGGATGCAGCATAAGTTAGATCCTAAAGGTCAAATTCAATTTTAAATTCCGTTCCTTTATTTACCTCACTATCAATAGTTATTTTTCCATTTAAAGTTTCCACCTGCAATTTAGTCATAAATAGACCTAATCCTTTCCCTTCAATATGATCATGAAACCTTTTATAAATACCGAACACTTGTTCTTTCTTTTCATTGAGATTTATACCTAATCCGTTATCCCTGAATAACAGTCCGATTTTATTTTCGATTTTATAACTTTTAATTTCTATAAGAGGACATTTATTTGGCTGTCTATATTTTATACTATTGGTTATTAAATTATAGAAAATACTCCTCATATAACTTTTAAGCGTATATATTTCGTCAATTTCAGAAAAATCACTAAAGATATCAACACATTCTTTTTTAATTAAGCCTGAAATACTATCTTTAATATCATTTAGTAATTCTGAAAAATATATTTTTTCTTTAGCTTCATTCACGCCTTTTTTAATCTGCAGGATATTATTTAGATCAAGTATTACTTCATCCAGCTTTCTTGCCGAAAAAACCAGTCCTTCAATTAATTCTTCCCGTTCAGTATTTGTTAAGGAAACATCTTGAATAGTATCTGCAATACCGATTATATTGGCCACAGGTGCACGGAGATTATGCGATATAATATAGGCAAATTGTTCAAGATATTTATTCTGCTGAGTTAATTCCGAAGCAAGCTGTTTGAGAGATTCCTGTATCTGTTTTACTTCTGTTATATCCTCTTTAACCGCAATAAAGTGAGTTATTTGGTTAAGGGAATTTTTCACAGGTGATATTGAAGCTAATTCCCAATAGAGTTCCCCGTTTTTCTTTTTATTATGAAATTCTCCCTGCCAATCCGAACCCGAGATAATAGTCTGCCATAGTTTTTTATAGTCATCAGCAGGCAATTCTCCCGATTTCAGCAATCGCGGATTTTGCCCAATTACTTCGTCTGCTGAGTACCCGGTTAATTTCGTAAACTTAGGATTTACATATTCAATCTCCCCTTTGGTATTTGTTATTACTATAGAAGATGGGCTTTGTTCAACAGCATGCAGCAATCTAAGGTTTTGTTCTTCGATTTTTTTTCTTTCAGTTATATCACGTATAAGAGCTACAATATAATGCCTGTTATCTGTTAAAAGAGGTGACAAATTTATTTCACAATAGAAATTATTTCCATCCTGGGAAAAAAGCCATTCATACAAGCGAGGCTTTCCATTCCGAACATCTGTTAATATTTGTAATAACTTTTCGCCTGAATTCGCGCCATCAGGCTGAAACGCTGGGGAAAAATCAAGTAAAGATTTAGTTATAATATTATTCTTACCGGTCTTAAATATTTTTTCAGATTTAATATTACAATCGACTATTTTGTTATTCTCAATTATCAATATAGCATCATTTGATGTTTGATAAAGAAGCTCGAATTTCTTGATTGATTCATTAATTTCCGTAGAGTATTTAAAATTTTGCCTGCTTTGAAAATAAAGAAAAGATATCCCGCCAATTGCAGAAAGCGAAAATAACAAAAGTAGTATAAAAGAGAGCCGGTCGGTTGCGGGCAGATATATTTCTGCGAGATCTTGTTTAGTAATCAAATACCAGGGTGTATTCTTTATCTGCCTAATATCTGCCAGTACACTTTCACCTCTATAATCCTTTCCTTCAATTATACCCCGGACTCCCTTTACAGCAAGTGCGCCAGGCAAATCTTTGGAAAAAACTGGAAGCTTGAAAGTCAGCGAAGGAGCTTCTTTAAATTTTAAACGGTTGATAAAAACAACGCTATCCTTTTCTTTAAAAACTATAAAAGATTCGGCAGAAGAATTTGGAATATACCAGTTTTGGATTAAAGGGAAAATCAGCCTATCCGGATCTATCTTTAATACAATAACATAAGCTAAATTACCATTATTAATTATCGGGATATAGATATCCAAATCAACGGTTGAATCAAAAGTGTTTTTATAAAAATTTGAAAAAACGATCTTATTTTTATTTACTGCTGAAGAAATTGAATCAGCATTATAATTATTATCTGATGATGGGTTTAGATCAAGTAAATATTTATGATTTTTATTAATAATAAAAATATTTTTAAAATCATGATTTTGATATATCTGTTCTATAAAACCGGTAATTTTTAACGAATCAGCTTTTGAAAATTGCCTGGAAATTTTTAATAATTCCTCTCTAAGCAGCTTATTTGAAAATAAAAATGAAGCATCGGAAAACCTTTCATTGTACCAATCGGTAATTTCATTTGATTTTATTTTTGCCAGGGTGTGAAGATATTCACGATTCTTAAAATTCTCATTTTTCTTTTCATTAATATAGAAGTAGAAGCTAAATGCTAGAAAAATTATAATAAATAAGGAATATGAATAAATAAGGAGTTTATTTTGTTTATAAAAATATTTCGGCATATTATTAAAAAGCCATGGGAAAATGAGGAAAATTATTCACAACTACCAATTTTTATGCCAATATGTAAATTTCTTCATTATCTTAATTTGTAAAATAAGTTTTCAATGTTAGGAAAATTTTCCATTAAACGGGAATTCAAATATAACTTAAATTTATATAAACATGTTTTTGATTGGATAAGCAATTTTTTAAATACCATCTGTTAATACAAATTATTTTTTGATAGAATGTAGTTTTTTTAAATTTTTGCAGATTGATTTTCACCCAATAACTTTGTATTTCGTACTGAATATATTTAGAAATTATCTAAATATCCTAAATATCGCATATAAAAAATAATCAGTAAAAACTTTAAATCTAAAATGACATTAAAGATAGAATGTTTGCCGGTGGTGAAATCCAATTGGAAGGATTTCGAAGAACTTTTTGGTATAAGAGGAGCCTGCGGAGGATGCTGGTGTATGGCCTGGAGATTAAGGAAAAAAGAATTTGAAGAACAAAAAGGAACCGGGAATAAAAGAGCTATGAAAAAAATTGTTGATAACAATGAAATACCGGGCATTATAGGATATCTGGACAAGAGACCTGTTGGATGGTGCTCTTTCGCTCCAAGAGAAAAATTTATCAGGCTCGAAAACTCAAGGGTGCTTGCAAAACTTGATGATATTCAAGTCTGGTCAATTACCTGCTTCTTTATTGCAAAACCTTTTAGAAAGCAGGGACTATCGAGTGAGCTGCTGCAGGGAGTTATTAATTTCTGCAGGGAAAAAGATGTTAAAGTCCTGGAAGCTTACCCAACAGAACCATACAGTAAAAATATACCTGCAGCTTTTGCATGGACCGGAATTCCTTCTGCGTTTGAAAAAGCCGGATTCAAAGTTGTAGAAAGAAGAAGTCCGAATCGGCCGATAATGAGATACTATTTATAATATTAAATATTAAAAATAACTATGAGAATACACTACCTACAGCACAAACCCTATGAGAGTCCGGGCTGCATATTAGACTGGGCAAACAAAAACGGGCATTCTCTTTCCGCAACTAAATTTTATGAAGGCATCAATTTCCCGGAATTATCAGACTTCGATTTTTTAATTATCATGGGAGGACCGATGGGTGTTTACGATGAAGATAAGTATCCCTGGTTAATAGAAGAAAAAAAATTTATAAAAGAATCGATTCAAAATAATAAAATTGTATTAGGAATTTGTCTCGGTTCACAGCTTATCGCTGATTCGCTGGGTTCCAAAGTCTATAAAAATAAATTCAAAGAAATCGGCTGGTTCCCTGTTAAAATAAAAAATAGGCATAAATTCTTCAGCGCCCTGCCTCAAGAAATAAAGACGGCTCATTGGCATGGGGATACATTCGATTTACCTGCCGGGGCGGTTCATATTGCGGAAAGCTCAGCCTGCAAAAATCAGGCTTTTGTTTTTAATGACAGAGTCATCGGTTTACAATTTCACCTCGAATTTACTGTTGAATCACTTAAAGAATTAATTAATAATGGAAGAGAAGAATTGGTAAAAGATAAATATGTACAGACAGAAGATGAAATATTGAGCAGCTTAGAATTGCTAAGCACATCTAATTCCCTGTTATTCAAAATACTGGACAGAATTGAAGATTCAACAGACGGAAATTAATCTGACTGTTTAATTTCCTGTATAAACATAATTGCTGGGCAGAAGATCGGCAATACGCTGTTTAGCCCAATTACCCGAAGTCTGTACAGCATAGACCGAACTCAATAAATTACCATACTTATCAATCATAACAAAAGAATATAAAAAATTAAGATTGCTAGGCGGATCTATATAACGTTTTATATAAAGGTTCCCCATAAAATTAAAAGTGTAAATGGTTGAATCACTGTTGCTTGTTATAGAAAGGTCTTTGGGAACAATTGCAGCCCCTTGTGCCGACCCTTCGCGAAGGGAATAATATTCGTTGTCTAATTGATTATGAACAAGTGAGTAAAAGAAATGTTTTGAAGAATTTAAATAAGTTTTTTCCCTGTTATTTTCCCAATCCTCTTCTTCTTCTTTTGAAGCCGGAGAGAGCTCTTCAAATTTTGAAAAGAAGCTATATTTAATATTCCCGTTAGGATAATAAACCAAAGAATCTAAAATTACATTTATTTTATAACCAAGAGATTTGTTCTCAATCTTTATTACACTATCGGCGTTTGCCCTAAAAATTTTTGTTTTTTCATCCTTTACAAAATTCAAAACTTCCGGGTTAAGTATTTTTGTTTCTTTTGAATTGTCAGTTTCACCTATAAAAATATCTTTAAATATTTTTACATTTTTCTTCCATTCTTCAGGGATATTTCCTGTAACATCAACCTGATTTAAATTTATAGGTTTAGGATTCAGGGAAATATTATAATTGAAGGTTTCCGGCTTATAGGAGTAAAAATTTCTCTCCTCAATTTCATATCCTACATAGCTGAAAATAATATTATAAGAACCGAAGGGAATATTTTTTATTATGAATTGTCCGTTATTTCCTGTGCTGGTCCCAATTGTAGTATTAGTTAAAAAAACATTGACGTTTTCTAAAGGAGCACCGGACTCTTTGTCAATCAACTTCCCCTTTACGATAATTGAATTATTAGTCTGTGCACAGATTATTAATGAATAAATTATAAATACAAATAATAAATTTATTATAAATCTCATTAGAAAAAGTAAGCCTGCTGTTAAACAATTATTCCGTTTAACCGAAATATATATTATATCTTTGAGTTAAAAGATTCAATAATTTGTAATTTATCATTGAAATTGCAAATATTCTTCCCAGATCTTATATAACTGGTAAGTTGCATAGATATCTTCGCCGCAATATATAGCAATATCTTTTATCCTTCCCGCATCATATAAATTTTTCACTTCAATGCCCGATATTTCTTTTGATTTGGGGGATTTTATACCAAAAGAGTGGCAGTAAAAATCGAGGTTAAATTTCCTTGTTAATCCATAGTAGGTAAACTGCTCAAGCAGATCGATATGAAGGGTTGAATCAAATCTTTTTGCTATTATGTTTTTACACGGCTTAATTTTATTAATTGCAGAACGGATCATTAAAAAAGGAGCATCGAAGTTTCTGCCGTTAAATGTTATTATCTGGTCAGTAACTTCAATTATCCTCCAAAAGGATTTCAGCATTTCTACCTCGCTTAATCCTTTATAGTGAATATTCTTCTCTTCATTAAACCATTCTTCTTCAGCTTCATTTTCATAATAGACATAAGATTTTTCTTTCAGGATATCATAAATCCCTATGGCAATAACTTTTGCTGTAAAAGGATAAAGGCTTAAATATCTAATTGCATCATCTTTCTTTTGAATTTTTAATTCTTCGTCCGCTTCCTTTTCGACATAGCGGAGGAGATATTCCTGCTGGCTTTCCGAAAGTAATTCAAACGGGAAGCTGCAGGTTTCAATGTCGAAAACAATTTTTCGTAAACCGGATTTTTTGATTTTGCCCATTTGCTCTCCCTTTTTATTTGAAAGTTTCGATATCTCTTATTAAAAACACAATAGAACACGGATTTGACGGATCAGACTGATGAAAGCGGATTACTTTTCTTATCAGTAAAAAATCCGTCTAATCCGATTGATCCGTGTTCTATACAATTTTAATAAACCCCGAAATTTATTTATTAAATTTACTCAATAAATCTTTTACCGCATCTTTATGAACCATAAAATCCATCATTTTAAGTTTTACATAATCTTCATTATAAAAATAATATCCCGAATTATTTCCGTCCCTTGAACCTGCAGCAGAATCTTTAATTAAATACCAGTCCTTGCCATCTTTGGTCATATAACCTACTAAATGGATTCCATGATCATCAGTTGTAGATTTATTTGTAAAACGAAGCTGCCTCGCATTATCATCGATATATTCTGAAGGAATATCGAAAGTCGGAACAATTGCAACATCAGATTGAGCTATATACCCCGGTTCGGAATCATCACCTCCAATTGCCATTGTGTAGCCATTCCTTACAGCATTTTTTAATGCTGACATAAATTCATCGAGCGGTACATTATAATATTCTTTGCTGTGCCACCAGTTATCGGGGACTTCATATTCGACCTGCTGGTAATAAGGCTGCTGCATATATGAAAGAATATCAACATAATCATCCGGATTAATCTGAATAAAATTCTATCAGATATTCCTTCGGTGTATATTTCTTACCATCAGCTTCAAATTCCGCAGGAGGTTCTCCCATGTAATGATTTAAAATTGATTTTATAGTATTGACAGCTTCTTCTCCATCCCAATCATTCGATAATTTTAAATTCTGCAGATATGCATACATTTCATCAAACATTTTTGAGTGATTATGAAATTTCTGACCCGAGAGCATTCCATTATAAACATTTTCAGGAACACAGCCATATTTTTTCCAGATCCGGGTAACCGCATTTGCTTCAGAACCTTCACCGAATTCAGAATTACCTCTCTCTTCAACAAACCGTTTTGCCTTCTCGGTATATTCCCAGTAGACTGTATACATTTCGGACAGCTTTACTTTTTTCTGATGCAGTCTGTATACTTCCGATTCAAGAAATGAGGTAGTTGAAAAGGACCAGCATGTACCAGTATTCCCCTGGGATAAAGGTTCATTATACCAGCAGCTTTTAAATTCATTAATTGATTTAGGAAGATCCATTCCGGAAACATCGACTTTAAAATATTTATGTTCCGGTTTTGGTATACTATCATAAGCTTTTATACTTTCTAATATCTGGTTATAGAATCCTTTTTCCCTTTTAATAAAAATTCCTTTATCATGTCTCTTTTCCTGGGCAAAAGTTAAAAGTGAATAGAATAGTATGAAGAAAACTATAAGAATTGTTTTTGGTTTCATTAGAACCCCTTTCCATTGAATAAAATAACTTTGAACCATAAAATAATAAAAAAAATCGTGAATATTAGGCTGGAATATTGAGATCATATATCTTATTTCTTTGGTTAAGGATATGCTGATTTTTCTACCGGCTTTTCTGCCAGGTTAAATTTTGGAAATTATTATTTAATTTTCATCTTGTTTTCATTTTTTAATTTTAATTTTCAGGTAATAAAGAAATTCATAATAAAATGAGAGTATTATTAATTGAAGATGATAAAAATATTTCTTCGGCGCTTTCAAAAGCATTAAAGCCGGAAGGATATGCAGTTGATATTGCAGATAACGGTATTTCCGGTGAGAAATTTGCGGAAGTAAATAATTATGATCTGATAATACTCGATATTATGCTCCCAAAACAGGATGGATGGCAAACCTGTGCAAATTTGAGAAAGAATAAGGTACTTACTCCAATCTTAATGTTAACTGCTCTTGATGATGTTACAGATAAAATAAAAGGACTGGACCAAGGAGCTGATGATTATCTTGCCAAGCCTTTTCATATTGGGGAACTGCTGGCAAGAATGCGCGCCCTTATCAGAAGAAGAAGCGAAGCTCGTTCTGCTGTCCTTGAAAATTTTGGAGTAAAGCTGGATCTGAACACACATAAGGCATACCGCGAAGAAAAAGAGATTCAGCTTTCAACTAAAGAATTTGCACTCCTTGAGTTATTTATGATGAAGCCGAACAAGATATTAACAAGGGAAATGATCTCGGAACATTTGTGGGATATGAACTTTGATCCGCGCAGTAATGTTATAGAATCATTTGTAAAATTTCTGCGCCAGAAGATCGATAAAGATTTTAATAAACCGCTGATACAAACCGTAAGAGGATCGGGATATATTTTTACCGATAAAGAAGATTAAAGATGTTTACTATTAAGTCCAAAATAATTTTTGCATACACGGTTGTTTTCGGAATATTACTCATAGTCTTTGCAGCTATAATATATAATAGTACAAAAAAGGCTTCCTTCCTTAAACTGGATACTAACCTGAAAAGTTATTCAATATCTTTAAGGACCGAGATTGAAGATGAGTTTGATGATCATGAGTCATTAAATATGAAAAAATTAGGCTCAATTAAATCTAAAGGTTTAGTTGGTGAAAAATTCCAATTATTTGATAAAACAGGAAATATTATCATTAAAGATTCTATCCTTTCTAAACTCCCTCTTCCAAACTTTAGGTAAAGTACTGGATAAATCATTTGAATATGAGAGGCGGAAAATAGGACACCATAAATATCATATTTTATGGAGCAAATTTGAAACTGAAAATGATTCTGTATATATATTGGAAGCAGCGGCTTCAGTTAAAGATGTTTTCGAAGAGCTTGACAGATTATTCTATTTATTTTTAATTATCATACCGGTAGGCTTAATTATAACAGGATTTGCAGCGTACTTCATATCAAGAGCAGCATTCAAACCGATCTCTCAAATGGCAGACACTGCAAAAAATATTTCCGGTGAAAACCTTGATAAGCGGCTTGAACTTCCAAAAGCAAAAGATGAAGTTAGAGCCCTGGGAGCAACTTTAAACGAGATGATTGAAAGAATAGACAATGCTTTTAAAAGTCAAAAAAGATTTGTAGCAAATGCTTCTCACGAAATAAGAACTCCATTAACTGTTATTCAAACAGAGCTTGAAATTTTGGAAAATAAAATGAAGGAGAATGATACAAAGGAAAGTATTAAAATTGTTCTTTCGGAAATTGAAGATTTAACAAAACTTACCAACTCACTTTTAACAATTGCAAAGCTTGATTCTTCTCAAACAAAGCTGAACCTCGGCCGGATAAGAATTGATGAGCTGCTTGCGGATTGCGCCCAGATAATGAACCAGGCTGCAATTAAAAAGGATATCCGGATTAATTTAATAATTGACGATGCAACAGAGATTCAAGCTGATATAGAAAAGCTGAAAAGCGTTTTTCTAAATCTTATTGATAATGCAATAAAATATTCTGCAGATAATTCGTGGATAACAATTAAACTGGAAAAGTCAGCCGATAGTAAAATAAAAATTACTATTGAAGATAAAGGTGCTGGAATATCCAAATCCGAAATTCCATATATTTTTAACAGGTTTTACAGGTCAAGTGAAATCCGATCCGAAGTAAGCGGAAACGGTCTCGGATTGGCAATAGCAAAAGAAATTGTTGAACTTCACAAGGGAAAAATAAGTGTTGAGAGCAAAATAAATGAAGGGACCATTTTTAGTGTTATTCTACCTGTTAACCCTACTTAAAAATTTACATGTTCTTTCCTTATAATTCCTATCACATTTTTTTAAAAGATTTGTATTATATAATAAATTTTCATCTTATTTTCATCTGAAAAACCTAATTTCAGCAGGTTAATCCGGAAATATTATTCCGAACATATTTATAATGGAAGATTAATTAAGGAATGTAAAATTTTTATTCACTTATGAAAAGACACTATGTATAAAAGAATTTTTATTATTTTCATCATACCCTTTTTATTAACCGATTTTTTATTCAGCCAGCAAAGGAATTCCGTAAAAAGTTCCGGTTCTATAACAGGTAACGTCTTTGATCAAACAACAAAAAAACCTGTGGAGTTTTCTAATGTAATCCTCTTTAATCAGAAAGACAGCATTCAGGTTACGGGAACCGTAACCGATAAAAATGGTAAATTTATTTTAAACAATCTTAATGGAGGAAAATATTATTTATATGTACAATTTATCGGATATGAAAGAAAAGTTTTCAAAAACATTACCATTTCAAAAAGTGTTCTTACACATGATTTGGGAAATATTTATTTAAAGCCTACTGAAATAACTTTGCAGAATATTGTGGTAGAGGGAGAAAGATCACCAATTTCATATCAGCTCGATAAGAAAGTAATAGATGTAAGCCAGATGCATACAGCAATGTCGGGAACAGCGGCAGATGTTCTTGAAAATGTTCCCTCTGTAAATGTTGATATTGACGGAAATGTAAGCTTGAGAGGAAGCTCCAATTTTACAGTGCTGATTGACGGCCGTCCTTCCGTAATGGATGCGCAGGATGCTTTGCAGCAGATACCTGCAAGCTCAATTAAAAATATCGAAATAATGACAAATCCATCTGCTAAATATGATGCCAGCGGAACGGCAGGAATTATCAATATCATTCTTAAAAAAAATTCTAATCTTGGCCTGAGCGGAATTATTGATATAACCGGCGGTTTATATGACAAATATGGAGGAAATTTTCTTTTTCAATATAAAACACCTTCAATAAATTATAATTTTGGCGTGGATTTTAACCGCAGATCTTTTCCCGGTACAAACAGGCAGGAAAAACAATTCATTGTTGAAGATAATACTTCATACCTTAATTCGAACGGCGATATGCTTTGGCAGCGGATCTTATCCGGAGTAAGAGGAGGATTAGATTTTAATATTGGTGAAAGTGATCAATTATCTGTCGGCGGCAGGTACGGTTCGAGATCATTTCATAGGAACTCAACCTTAAATTATGATCAATGGTCAACTGCAGAGCCGGAAATATTTTATTATTTAAATAATACTAATCATAATCATTCAGGTACATTCTATGATTTAAACACAAATTATCTTCACAAATTTGGAAACCAGGGGCATGAGCTTGCCGGCGAGCTATCTTTTAGACATAATAATAATGATGAAGCTTCGATTAGTGTAGCTACACAAAAAAGTATCCAGGTAAACGGTACAAAAACTACCGAGTTAGGACCCAGGAATGAATTAAGAGGAAAGATCGATTATACTTTACCAATTAATAAATTAGAAAAGTTTTCTGCCGGATCAGAATTTTTCAGCCGGCTTTCACAGGACATAAACAAATTATATGTTTTTGATTCGGCCAGCAGCATCTATCAATTCCAGCCTCAATTCAGCAATACAAATGATTTTAACCGGAGCAGGTTTGCAGCTTATTCAATATTCTCAAATCAATGGGACAGCCTTGGAATTCAGGTTGGCTTCCGCACCGAATATACTTACCAGCTTGTTAAATTAGCCGAGACAAACCAGCAGTATTCACTTAGCAGATGGGATTTTTTCCCTTCAATTCATTCATCTTATAATCTTTCGGGAGGCACACAATTTTCAGCCAGCTATACTCGCAGAATCGAAAGGCCTGACGGCGGAGATCTTGAACCGTTTTATACATGGTTTGATGCAAACAATGTCCGTATTGGAAATCCTTCTCTTAAACCGGAACTTATTGATTCATATGAGATAGGTTATCAAACACTACTCGGCAAGATATCTCTTTCCAATGATTTCTACTACCGGTTTACGCATAATAAAATGGAGGATATTAATTCCGTCTATGCAGAAAATGTTTCATTACGTTCTATTGCAAATGTCGGGACAGATTATTCGCTCGGCGCAGAATTTATGATTTTATTTAATCCTATTAAATTGTGGGAATTTAATTTAATGGGAGATGCTTACAATTATAAAATCAACGGTGAAATAAGCAGCCAATCGTTTTCAAGGCAGAGCTTTAATTGGAGTATAAAAAATAATAATGAATTTAAAATAACCTCTTCAACTGCTCTCCAATTAAACACAAGGTATTACAGCCCCTCGGTTACCGCTCAGGGGAAGTGGGAGGGATTCTTTACTACTGATCTTGCCGTAAAGCAGGACTTAATGAATAAAAATCTCTCTTTAACTTTACAGGTTAGAGATCTGCTCCACACAGGCAAGCGTGAGTTTACATCGCAAGGATTGGATTTTTACAATTATAATTATTTTACAAGGCAGTCACCGATGGTTATGCTTAACGTTAAATATAACTTTAATAATTTCAAACAGGAAAAAGAAACCGATCAAAACCAGCAGGACAATGTTAATAGCCAGGGAAATGAATGATTGACACGTGATAAAAATTTTACTTGATCTAATGCCGTGTAATCAATAATACAATTAAATTTTCGAGGTAAACATGAAAAAATTAATTCTTTTCAATTTCTGTTCTTCTCTTAAATACATCATTTTTATTGCCGCAAACCTCCATCTATAAAATCTCCGGTACAATTGAAATCGGTGGTGAAGGAAGATGGGATTATACTGGAGTCGATGTTCCGATGCATAGATTATATGCATCTCATGGAACACGGGTCCATGTAATTGATCTGAATAATGATTCTATAATTGGAGAAATATCAAATTTAAACGGGGTTCACGGGATCGCATTTGCCGATGAATTTGGAAAAGGCTTTATAAGCAACGGAAGATCGGAACCTTGGAAGGAAAGAATAACACGAAGAATTTTGGGGTGTTAATATTAAAGAAAATTTAAAATAAATGCTGCTTGGAATGAAGGCATTAATAATGATTAAAGCATTTCAAAATTATTCTTAGAGGTTCTTTAAAAGCTCAGTGAATCTCTGTGAACTCTGTGATTAAGGAGTGACGCAGAGGTCACAAAGAACCACAAAGTGCTTCAGAGAAATTTCAATTTCATTGAAAATTCCTTGTTAAAAATGTATCTTAGAAAAATTAATCACATAATTTAAATAAAATATCATTATGACCTCAATCAAAGCATTAAAAGCAAAATCTTTAACAATATTAATTTCTTCTCTAATAATTTGTTTATTGCTGCCTGCCTGCAGCAAAGCGCAAAAAAAGAAATCAGATGGAGAGAAAGTAAAGATTGCTAAATCGGATCCCTGGACGGAAAGCGACATTATAATGCCGGGAACTCTGAATGCGGAATTAAAAAGTAATAAAAAAAAACCGATGTTAATACAAATGGGATTTAAAATGCTTTACGATCAGAGCCATATCCCAGGTTCTGTTTATGCAGGTCCGGCATTCAAGGATAACGGGATCGAAGCTTTAAAGGAGACACTGAAGAATGTTGATCATAATAAAAATATTGTCCTTTACTGCGGATGCTGCAAATGGGTTGACTGTCCGAATATCCGGCCTGCTTTTAAAGCAGTAAAAGAAATGGGATTTAAAAATGTAAAGATATTATATCTAAATGATACTTTTATGATCGATTGGGTAAATAAGGGATATCCGGCTTCAAATTAAATAAACTCTAATTTTAAAATAATCTCTTAATCTTTTAGCGGGAATTTTAGGTAAGGCATAAATAAGATGCCGAAATGAAAAATCGATGCAAAAATAATGGTTAGCTTCCAATTATTATATTCCCATGCCGCCTGCATCACACTCTAAATAAAAATTCTAAAATTAGTTATATATTTAATCCTATAATTAATTAACTCAATTAATTATATAAGATATATGATTAATTCTATAAAAATCAAAAACAAATATTTTGTTTCCCCTTTGATTGTTTTTGTTCTTCTAAACTCAACAATAATTTTTGGTAATCAAGATTATTTTTCCAGCGGAGAAAATCCAAATAATAAATCCCAGTCGGCTGAAATGTATGATACGTTATTGACAAATATAAATAGGTCTATAAGAGTAAGCCCCGCCCCAGCGTGTATTTTAAAGCAAAATGTACGCAGTGATTCACTTATTAAATTAAATGTAAATGCTAAAAATATTTCTTTACTTGATTCCCGGAATTCTCCAACCGATTCATTAAATAATATGTTTGTACCCAAATGGTACAGCATGATCACTAATCTTCCTAATGATATGGTTCGTTTCTATTATGAAGATATTACTGTGGATAAAATTCCGATTTATATTGGAATAACTGCATCAACAGCGGGTTTGATACTAACAGATAACCAAAGCTGGAAGGCCTCCGATAAGTTTTATAATCAATCAAATTTTAATAAAACTGCAAGTGATATTTTTGAATACGTGGGAGATGGGAGATCACAGCTGGGCCTGGCTGTAAGCTTCGCATTATTTGGTTTTATTACTAAAGATAATAGAGCAATAACAACTGCGAGTGAGATTGCTGAGTCAGTCTTGGCAAGTGGTGCCGTCGTACAAGTTTTAAAGCACATTACGGGAAGGCAAAGTCCATTTGTTTCAACGAAACCCGGCGGCGCATGGAGATTTTTTCCAAATCAAATTGACTATCTAAAACATGTCCCGGCATATGATGCTTTTCCATCAGGTCATTTAACTACATCATTGGCAGCTTTTACAGTAATCGCAGAAAATTATCCTGAAATTAAATGGATTAAGCCCGTCTGCTATACAATGGAAGGGTTGCTTGCAATCAGTATGGTAAATATCGGGATTCACTGGTACAGTGATTACCCTCTTGCGATCTTCCTGGGATATGAATTCGGTAAAATTATTGCTCACCCTCCAAATTTAAATGATGATCAGAAATATGATAATAAGAAAATTCATCTGACTGTAGGTCCCTACTTGAATTATCTCGGGAACGGATTATCGATCTCTTTAATGTTTTAAATAGGTAAACTAAATTCTTTTTATTCAATAAGAATAGTAAAGCCAAAAGTGAAACAAAAAGCTTTTTTATCTCTCTTTGTTATAGTTATAATAACAAATAAAATAACATTGGCTGGTGAAGCTCCAAAAGAAAAAATAGCTGACTCCACCTATTCATCTGCTGCTTTATTAATAGGTGAAAACAGAACACAAAACGAAGATAGAATTACCTGGCATCAAATGTTTACAAATGTACCTTCTGATTATGCCGGCTTTTTCCATAATTCATTAAAAACAAAAGAAATTCCGGCTTACCTAACAATTGGTACATTAACAGGAACATTAATGCTTATCGATCAGCAGGGATGGAAATATAATAATCAATTATATAGGAAATCTAATGTTGTTCATAATATTTCCGACTTTATGATAAATGCGGGAGATGGAAGGTACCAGCTTTTGACAGCAGCATTATTTGCAGTGCCCGGAATTGTTTTTCATGATAAGGCTGCTTTAAAAACCGGGAGCAATATTGCCGAAGCCGTTATTACGACAGGACTATGTGTACAAATGCTAAAAAGAATATCAGGAAGGCAAAGCCCTTCAGCTTCTACCGAAAATGGAGGCGATTGGAATCCCTTTCCAAGTTTTAAACAATACCAGAAAAATCAGCCGGCATTCTATTCTTTTCCATCCGGGCATCTTTCCACTGCAACTGCAGTAATTACTGTAATTGCAAATAATTATCCGGATATAAAATGGATAAAGCCTGTTGGCTATTCAATGCTTGGGTTGTTAAGTCTTTCTTTAGTTAATGAAGGAATGCACTGGTACAGCGATTTTCCTTTAGCTTTCTTTCTCGGATATACATTTGGAAATATTATTTCACCAGTTAAAAATATTTCAGACCAAACAACAAATTCTCCGGATTCCCACTTAATTGTAACTCCTTCTTATATCAATAAAAATATTGCTTTGAGCGCCATTTATGATTTCTAATATTAAAGCTCCCTTCTCTTTTTAAATGGGTTATAATTAGAAGTTTTTGTTAAGGCAATATTTTTAAAATGCTTACCAAATAACACATGTGAATTCTTCCACTCCTGGTTTCATCTTGTTTTCATAATTATAAATTATATTATATCTAGTAAATCATAATTGAATGGAGGCTTTAAATGAATATGAAAAATATTTTTGCAGTTATAATCACATTAATATTCGCTTTGCTTTTTATAACTGCTTCATCTGCACAGGAAAAGAAGGTAGATAAAAAAGATTTACCTGAAGCTGTTTTAACATCTTTCCATAAGAGCTATCCTAAAGCAGACATCAGAGGCACTTCAATAGAAAAAGAGGATGGAAAAACTTATTATGAAATAGAAAGTATGGAAGGTTCACAAAGAAGAGATCTTCTTTATACAAAAGATGGTAAAGTGGCAGAGATTGAAGAAGCTATGGCTTCAAATAATGTTCCCGATTTTGTAAAAAGTTCAGTAATGAAAAAATATCCTGATGGTGAAATCAGCAAAGCAGAAAAAGTCACAAGCGGTAAAAAAACAAATTACGAAATTGTTGTTAAACAGGGAAATAAAAGACATGAAGTTGTCCTGGATTCAAAAGGAAATATTCAGAAGATGGAAAAG
Organism: uncultured Bacteroidota bacterium; assembly: GCA_963782475.1. Lineage (GTDB taxonomy): Bacteria > Bacteroidota > Ignavibacteria > Ignavibacteriales > Ignavibacteriaceae > CAVQBP01. The sequence goes on along the minus strand of CAWAJW010000012.1, from coordinate 1,427,729 downwards.
ATGAAGAAGGAAAATGAGGAGAAGGAAGGAAAAGAAAACAGCAAAGATAAAGAAGATAACGATTAATATTTCTGATTAAATTTAAGCAGAGGAAGTTCATAATATTAAATTTAGACAGAATTTATTTCTCTCTTCATTTACATGGAATTAGTTCAATATAAAATGTTCTTATCACACAGTTAATTGTTAATCATTTGCCGACTTACAGAAGAATAATTATTAACAATTTGGTATTTTTCGTAAATAAATGATATTTAAGTTGAAGGAACTATTAAAAATATTCTTCCGGGCATGATAAAAAAAATAATATTACTTGCTTTATTTTTCTGCGGCCTCAGCTTTGCACAATATAACCTTAATTATTTCATTAATAAAGCATTAGATAATTCACCCAATATTAAAAATTACAGCAATTTATTTTTGATAAACAATCTCCAGAAAAAACTGGATGAAGCTCAAAACTCTGCATTTCAGGTTTATCTTACGGGAGATTATTTATTTGCTCCATATTTTAATAATAACGGACATTTAATCAGCACGAATCCAGATCCTAAAGCTATCGGTTATGATGTTGGAATTACAAACGGCGGTCAATATTCGGCTCTCTTAAATGTTGATAAAAATATTTTTAACGGTCCTTTACTTGATGCATTAAAAGACCAAAGAACAATTCAAGGTAAAAGTTATGAGAACCGGCAATATACTGAGATGCATAACCTGACAAAACAGGTAGCTGATCAATATCTAACCACTTACCAGGATAGGCAGCTCTATGATCTTTCAAAAGAAGTTGTAAATAACCTCGAAAACCAGCTTAAGCTTGCCGGAGACTTAGTTCAGAAAGGCATTGAGAATGTACAGGATTACCTTCTTCTAAAAGTTGAAACAAGATCTCAGCAGATCAATCTGAATCAAACCTGGCAGAATTATAAAAACGGGCTCTTTCAACTGTATTCAATATGCGGAATCAGAGATACGCAGACGGTCTTAATCGATTCAGTTAATTTAGATTTATTACCCATGCCCGACAGCTCTAAATTTTTAACTCAATATTATCTTGACAGCCTAAATACTGCCGCTCAGCAAAAAGTTTTTGAAACCAAATATTTACCGCAAATTAAATTATTCTTTAACACAGGTATAAATGCAGTAGAAATTGATAATATTCAGCGAAGGTTCGGATTAAGTGCCGGTATAAATTTATCTTTACCTATTTTAGACGGCGGTCAAAAAGATTTAACAAGACAGCAGAGCCTGATCGCAGAAAAAATTACAACTGATTTTAGAGAATATGCTGCAAAAAATATTTTAATTCAGAGAAGAGATGCAGAAAACAGAGTTAGGGCTTTAAGAAACAATCTAACTGATTTTAAAAGCCAGATTGAAGATTATAAAAAATTATTAAATATTTCTTTGGAGCAACTAGCGAAAGGTAACTTATCTATGGTTGAATATCTTACCGAATTGAGGAATTATATAGATCTGCAAAAAGATTATATCTCTACTGAAATTAATTATCAACTTGAAATAAGTAACTATAATTATTGGAATTGGTGAAACATAAATTTTCTTTCTGGTTCTCACTGTATTCTTTTTTAAAAGGAGTGAGACAGAGTACCTCAGAGTATTCACAAAGAATCAAAGAGATTCAGAAAAAATAAATTCATAAAATTTAATATTGTAATAGGAAATTTTATTAATGGAAAAAAAATCCAAAGATATTTTAGTTAAAATATTTTTTTTGTTAGTATTCCTAGTAGAATCAACTATATTAATATCGTGCGGGGGAAATGATGAAAATAATTCGGGAGAAGTCAGCAGCGGTACACCTGTAACTGTAACGCATCCGTTCAAAGCTAATCTAAGTGATTATATTGAATTAAACGGAAACACAGTTTTCTTAACAAAAGAGATTGTAAGAGCAACTTTCCAGGGCTATATTTCAAAGGTCTACAAAAATATCGGTGATTTTGTAAATTCCGGAGATGATCTATTTCAGGTAAAAACTTTGGAATCGGCTGCAGCAGACAGCCTAAATATTTCGTTTGGGAATAAAAAGTTCAGGGGTGTTGTTATATTAAAATCTCAATCCGATGGTGTTCTAACAGAAATAAATTATCACAAGGGGGATTTTGTTTCCAATGGTGAGCAGCTGGGAATAATATCAAATCCGTCCTCCATGAGAATTAATGTCAGTGTCCCCTTCGAGGATGTATCCAAAATTAAAATTGGAGATAGATGTAAAATCCAGCTTCCTGGAGGTGAAATCTTAAATGGTACAGTTGATATAAACTTACCAAAAATAGATTCCGCAACACAAACACAGACTTACTACTTAAAATTAGTTAATTATCAGCAGCTTCCGGAAAATTTAAATGTTACAGTAAGGATTCCATTTAATAAAGCAAATAATGTCCTGGTTTTACCAAAATCTTCTCTTGTTACCAATGTAACGCAGGACGCATTTTGGGTAATGAAATTAATTAATGATACTACAGCAGTTAAAGAGAATATAAAGAAAGGGATTGAAAATGACAGCGTTGTGCAAATCTTAGGTTCAAATTTAAAACAAGATGATAAAGTTATTTTAAGCGGTGCATATGGACTTCCTGATACTGCAAAAGTCGAGATCCAAAAATGAAAAACTTTTATGTCACATTTAAAGGACCAATTGCAGTTATACTGATACTGATTTTATTAGGAGGAATCTACTCTTTATTAAATATTCAATCCGGCTTATTTCCCGATATTACTTTTCCAAAAATCAAGGTGATTGCCGATAACGGTGAACAGCCTGTAGATAAAATGATGGTAACAGTTACTGTTCCGCTGGAGAATGCAATAAAGCGCGTACAAGATTTAAATTTGGTTAGAAGCGCAACCAGCCGGGGAAGCTGTGAAATATCGGCATTCTTTAACTGGAGTTCAGATATAGATCTCGACCAGCAAAGAATTGAATCACGAATAAATGAAATCAGGCAAAACCTCCCGGCAGGAATAAATATTTCTGTTGAAAAGATGAACCCTTCCATATTCCCTATTATGGGCTTTTCTTTGGAGGGAAAAGGGTATAGTCAAATTGAATTAAGGAATATAGCAGAATTTATTATTAAACCTTTTTTATCAAGGATTGACGGCATTTCCGAAATAGGAGTTGCAGGCGGGGAAATTGAAGAATATCATATAATATTAGATCCTGCTAAATTAAGCAATCTGAAAATTTCACCTCAAGAAGTTGCAAACAAAATATCGGAATCAAACTTCATTTCTTCAACAGGCTATTTAAATAGTTATAACAGACTTTATTTAACATTAACAGAGGCAACACAGAAAAATAAAAGCGATCTTGAAAACCTGGTGATTGCAAATAATCAAAGGAGAGTAATAAGATTAAAAGATATTTCGAATGTTGAAATAGGTTCCGAGAGACAATATGTCAAAATAAAAGCAAATGGAAAAGTAGTACCTCTTATTCATATTTTAAAACAACCAACAGCAAACCTTATAGATGTTGAAAATGCTATTAATAAAGAGATGCCGAATTTGAAACGTATTTTGCCCAAAGGTGTTATTATTCGTCCGTTTTATGATCAGGCAAGTTTTGTTTCAGATGCAATCGGCAGTATTAAGGATGTTGTCTGGATCGGTCTTTTACTGGCAATTTTTGTAACTGTAATTTTCTTAAGATCTGTTAAAGCAAGTTCGGTTATTTTGGTAACTATACCAGTAACACTTGGACTCACATTTGCTGTTTTATATGTAATAGGTTATACAATAAACATCATGACTATCGGTGCAATTGCAGCTTCAATCGGATTAATAATAGATGATGCTATAGTTGTTGTTGAACAGATACACCGGACACATGAAGAAAACCCGGAAGAGACAAGTAATACACTAGTAATTAAAGCCATCAAATATCTTATCCCGGCAATGATAGGTTCTTCACTCAGCACAATAGTAATATTCTTCCCGTTCTTTTTAATGAGCGGCGTTGCAGGAGCGTACTTTAAAGTATTAACAAACACAATGATTATCACCTTAGTCTGTTCATTTTTCGTCACTTGGATAATTCTTCCTGTAATTTATCTTCTCTTTTCTAAAAAAGAATCGGCATTAAAAGAGCATAAAGAATTAAAGAAACGAAACTGGGTTTACTTTTTCATTTATAAGCCAATTATATCGATTGTATTTGTAATTATTTTAATAGCTGCAGCCTGGTTTATTATTCCAGCATTACCCTCGGGATTTTTACCCAATATGGATGAAGGTTCAATTATACTTGATTTTGTAAGCCCTCCCGGAACATCTCTTGATGGAACCGACAAAATGCTTGATGTAGTGGATGGAATTTTGAAAAAAACTCCTGAAGTTGAAAGTTTTTCGAGGCAAATCGGCACACAAAACGGTTTTTTTATCACCGAGCCGAATACAGGGGACTATACAATTCAACTGAAAAAAAATAGAAACTTAACTACCGAAGAAGTCGCCGATGAAATTCGAAGACAAGTTGAAGCAAAGCTTCCTGCCCTGCAGGTAGATTTCGGTCAGATTATAGAAGATATGATAGGTGACTTAATTAGTTCAAGACAGCCGGTTGAAATAAAAGTTTTTGGCGATGATCAAAGCACTCTTGAAGGTTTAGCTGAAAAGGTTGCGGATGTAGTTGACAGTGTGAGAGGGACAGCAGATGTTTTTGACGGAATTACAATTGCGGGTCCCAGCATCATTTTTAATCCGAAGAATGATGCTTTAGCACAATACGGCTTAACTCCCAATGATTTGCAGTTTCAAATGAACTCAAAAATAAAAGGGGAAGTGGTTGGAGATATTTTAGGTCAGAACCAGCTTTTCAATATCAGAATGTTTGATGGAAAGCTGTATAATACTCTGGATGACCTGAAGCATGGATTTATTTTCCTTAATAATGGCGGAATTAAGCCTGTTAGCGAATTCGAGAATATAAAAATTGAAAAGGGAGTAGCAGAAATCGACAGGGAAAATTTAAAGCAGATGTTTAATGTTACTGCCCGTTTAAATAATAGAGACCTTGGAAGCACTTTAAATGATATTCAGAAGAGCATTTCAAAAAAAATAAAATTGCCAACCGGGTATGAAATTGTATACGGCGGTTCTTACGCAGAGCAGCAGAAAGCTTTCAGCGACTTAATGATTATACTGATACTGGCCGTACTGCTTGTATTTACTGTAATTTTATTTTTGTTCAGGAATGTAAAAGTATCAATTGCAATTATTTTTATCGCAATACTTGGAATCTCAGGAAGCCTGCTGGCACTTTTTATTACCGGTACGCCGTTAAATGTAGGCAGCTATACAGGCATAATTATGATCGTAGGAATAATAGGCGAAAACTCAATATTTACTTATCTGCAGTACTATGAATACAAGGTTCATGATCGAACAAAAGAAGATGCTATTGTCTATTCAATTTCCACAAGACTTCGTCCAAAACTTATGACTGCATTTGGTGCAATCATTGCATTATTACCTTTAGCTTTTGGTATCGGCACCGGAGCACAAATGCATCAGCCTTTGGCCATTGCAATTATCGGCGGGTTTATTATTGCATTGCCGCTGCTACTTATCGTGCTTCCATCGATATTAAGGATTATAGAAAAATAAGCTCATTAGAATGATAGAAATTGGCTGGAGTTGAAGAGTAAGTTCAGGTTCAAGAACAAACCCGCATGGTGAATCCTGTTTTACCGGGAGAAGCCATATTAAAGTTGAAGATCATACACATCATTCAATCAATCATCCATTTAAACATTCTTTATACATTTATTAATTATCATCCTTCATTATTTCTACCTCATCTTCAAATTCAGAAATCTTCTCATAAAATTCTTTTGATAAAGAAGTTGATTTTTTTGTTGACGGATCTACATAAACAATTACACCTTTTCCATCCGCTACAATAATATTTTCTTTTGACTTCACAATTAAATGTTCAAAGCCGAAACTGGAATTCTTTATAAATGAAATTTTAGAATAAATATTTAATTCTTCATCAAACCTTGCATGATCTTTATAATTAATTTCATTTCTTACTACATAAAATAATTTACCGTTGGAGAAGATTCCTTCTTTTGGAATTAAACCCAATTCTTTAAAATATTGAAGACGTGCTTCTTCAAAATAAGTTATATAGACTGCGTTGTTGCATACACCTAGCATATCAACTTCATTAAACCTGACTTTGATGGTTATTTTATGTTTAAAATTTGTTATTTCCATTTTAAACTTTCTTAATCTTATTCGTTATCTTAATCTAAAGGAGGAATGGGATTAAGAATAAAATTAGGATTAAGATTAGGATTAAGAATTATTGTTTTCAAATACTTCATTAATTATTCTTTTTGCTTTTTCAATATCTTCAAAAGAAACATCAAGGTGAGTTACTGCACGCAAATATCCTACAGAACCAGGAGTAATCAAAATCCTTTTATCTCTACATTTTTCTCATTGATTCTTCAACCGATAACTTTAATGGTTTGAACATTAATATATTAGTTTGAACTGAATCCATATTTATTTCCAAAGACGGAATTTCATTTATAGCTTTAGCCAAAGTCTGAGCTTTTTCATGATCTTCCTGCAGCCGTTCAATATTATTTTTTAGTGCATATAATCCGGCAGCGGCAAGAATTCCGATCTGTCTCATTCCCCCGCCCCATGCTTTTCTAACCCTGTGTGCTTCCTTTATAAATTCTTTGGTTCCTCCAATTAAAGAACCCGCAGGCGCTCCAAGACCTTTAGATAAACAGCATGACACAGAATCAAAATAGGAGGCATATTCTTTAACCGGAATTTTAGCTGCAACAGATGCATTCCATATTCTTGCTCCGTCAAGATGAAATTTTAAGTTATATTTATCCGCCACTATTTTTATCTCTTTTATTTTTTCCAGTGGAAAGATAGTACCGCCTGCTCGATTATGTGTATTCTCAATCTCAACAACTTTTGTTCGCGGCATGTAATAAGCGCTTTCGGGCCTAATCAAAGGTTCTATTTGCTCATTAGTAAATACACCTAATTTTCCTTCGACCGGCATCAATTGAATTCCGCTTAATGCGGCCGGAGATCCTGATTCATAATGAAATATATGAGCATCTTTTTCACAAATGACTTCATCACCGGGATTAGTTAGAACATTCAGGCAGATTTGATTTCCCATTACACCGCTTGCTACATAAAGTGCGGATTCTTTTCCTAAAATTTCAGCAGCATATTCCTGAAGCTTATTTACAGTCGGGTCTTCCCCAAAAACATCATCACCAACTTCGGCTTCATACATTGCTTTACGCATTTGCTCGGAAGGCCTGGTAACAGTATCACTTCTTAGATCTATTATTTTATTCATATTTAATAAAGAAATTTATTTAAATTTTCTAATCAATTTAATTATTTTCAGAACAACAAAACATTACTAATAACAAAATATAATAATAAGGGTTCTGCTTTTATAGATCAAAGAAAAACATCCCTTTCAAGTTTGCACTTAAGTTCATAAAAAGATAATTTTGATTATTATTTACACACTCAAAAACACAATTATTTAAAATTGAATTGTAATTCTGCAGACAAACCGAAACAACTTCCGGAGGTTAAAATGAAATTTTTTAATTATAAATATTTATCTATTGTTTATACTGCGCTGATATTAGCTTTTCTTACTGGAACAAACTTTACATTTGGACAAAATAGAGCAAGCGGCTGGTCAAATGTTAAGTATGCAATATATTTTACTCATGGTGATGTTGAGCATCTCCTTGCTGATTCGATCCAATTTCAAAAGACAATGGAATATTTCGCACCCATAAAAGCTTATAAAGTTTATCTTGAAGGAAATAGTGATGCAGTCGAAATTAATGTACCTCTGTTAAAAAAGGTTGCGAACAGGTTCAAAGCTATGGGAATTGAGGTTTGGGGTTCTATGGTACCGGTATCTTCTAAAGGAGGACCATCAACTTATAACAACCCGGATGATCTGAATGCTTTAAAAATACGAATGCAGTCTTTAGCTAAAGTTTTTGATTATATTATTCTAGATGATTGGCTCTTCACGACTGCTACTGATCCTAAAAGTGTTGAAGAAAGGGGTAATCAAAGCTGGGCAGATTACCGTACTAAATTACTCCTTGAACAATCAAAAAAATATATTATCGATGCTGCAAAGGAAGTGAACCCCAATGCTAAAGTCATTATTAAATATCCTGATTGGTATGAAGGACATAGGCTGAATGGATATGATGTATACAATGAAACAAAAGAATTTGATAAAATGGCAGTAGGCATTGAAACACGTGTTCCAGAAACCCAGGATCAGCATATACCGATTTACAGCGGTTATGTATTCCAGAAATGGTTTTCCAGTGTCGATCCGTCAAAATGGGTTGGTTCCTGGCTCGATAATTACGGTATGAAAGGTGCTGCTGATGATTATGTAGCTCAAGTCTGGCAGGCAGTGCTTGCAAAAGCACCTGAGATAATTCTCTGGTGCGCAGGTCAGCTTTATCCAACTACCGGCCCTTCAAGTAATGTTTATCCTCACTTCAGGGAGATGCTCCCCGAATTTGATAGAGTTGCGGGATTGATAAAAGGCGACTCACGCGGAGTTCCAATGTATCTTCCTTACGGTTCGACAGGAGTTTACAACATTTTTGGCTACCTGGGAATGGCTGGAATTCCTATTTCACCTGAAGCGCAATTCCCTGCTAAAAGCCAGAATGCCATTTTTACATTGCATTCTCTTTTTGGTAATTCACCTGAACAACTGGCAAACCAAATGATTGCAAGGCTGCGTGAAGGGAATGATCTGTTTATGACCTGGGGATTATGGAAAGAGCTAAAAGATACTGAATTTAAAAATACATTAAGCTTTGTTGATTACGGCGGGACAATCTCCTCTTCAGAATTCCGTATTCGTGAAGGATGGGTCAGAGAGGAAACAATTAAAGCAGACAGAACCTTTACTTTTCCACGAATTGAAACTACAACATGGCCATATGTAAGGAATGCAGCACTTGTATTGGAAGATTATGATTATGGCATTATGCTGGAAACACCTTATCTTAAAGGTAATATTTATGTACTAAATATGCCGGATAACAGCTATGATTTACTAAGGCTCCCAACAGAAGTGCTAAATACTATCCGTCAATCTTTTAATAAGGAGCTTGGCGTAACGTTGCAGAGCCCTGGAAAAGTAGGAATGTATCTTTTCGGCAAAAAACAGTATGTATTATATAATATGAGTAATGAAACGGCACCTGTTTCTTTAAGATTTACAAAAGAAGTTCCGACTAAAGGATGGGAAGAGTTAGTAAATGGTGAACAGCTTTCGGTGAAACAAGATTCAACCTATAAACGGTTTGGAGGACCAATATTGACCGAGGTCTCTCTTACTGTACAACCGTTTGAAATTACCATTGTACAGGCGCCTTAAAATTATAATTGGTTGACCTGAAAGTAATTTATAAACTAAAAACCTATCCGTTTGAGACATTTAAAACGAAGTGGAGTGAAAAATCTCATGCTTCGTTACTTACTTCATATAAAATTTAACAAAGGTGTCACTAGGAACATGTCAAAGACTGAAAAACGGTTAAAATGTCATACTTCGATAAATTCGTATGACATTTCAAATTTTCGGTCTCCCTCTTATTTGGGAACAAAAGGATAATATCGATAGTTAATTTCATATAAACTTTTTATTAAAAATGAATAAAAAAACTCTATATATAAAAAACATGGTGTGTCCCCGTTGTATAAAAGTTGTAAAAGAAGAGTTGGAAAAGCTCGGTTTAAATGTTGTAAATGTCATTTTAGGAGAAGCAGTTGTTTCATCTGCAAAAAATATTGACGATAATGAGATCAGAAATGTCCTTGAACAAAATGGCTTTGAGCTTATTGATGATAAGCAGGCTAAGATTATCGAAAAAATTAAAGTTATTGTAATTGAATTGATAAAAAATCAAAGCGAGGATAAATTAACCGGTGTAAATTTCAGCGATTATATTTCTAAAAAGGTTGATAAAAGCTATCAATATATTAGCTCTTTGTTTTCTTCGCATGAGGGAGTAACTTTAGAAACTTACATTATCAATCAAAAAATTGAGAAAGTAAAAGAATTAATTATTTATAATGAATTCTCTTTAACAGAGATTTCATACAGACTGGGATACAGCAGTGTTCAGCATCTCTCAAGCCAATTTAAAAAGATAACCGGTCTCACTCCTTCCGAATTTAAGCATCTTCGAAAAAGAATAAGAAAACCTCTCGATAAAGTTATATAAACATATTACTGAAAATTTTTGAGGGAATAGTAAACTTTCGGGTTATTTTCTAAAACCTCGAAAGATAGCGCAATCTTAAAATTTTATAACCTTTTCTTATAAAATATAACAGTATAATGTGTTTCCTTTTTATTTTTGCTATGTAATTAATAATATTAAAGGAATAAAAATGAAACAAGAAACATTAATAATCGAAGGTATGACATGCCAGCATTGTGTAATGGCAGTAAAAAAAGAGTTGAGCAAATTAGAAAATTTAAAGGTAAACAATGTTCAAATAGGGAGTGCAGATGTAGAATTTGACGAAACAAAGATAAATGAAAAAACTTTAGCAGATGCAATAGAAGAAGCCGGCTACACTTTGATACCTAATTAAGAAAGGAACCCTCTTATAATTACTGCCAAGAGATTTCATGATGAAGCTGCTGAAGCAAAATAAATTTAAAATTTAAAAATGACAGATCAGAAAATAAAAACATTGACTTTCCCCGTTGAAGGAATGACGTGTGCAAGCTGTGTAGCACGTGTTGAAAAATCTATCAGAAAGATTGAAGGGATAAAAAATGTTTCGGTTAATCTTGCAACCGAAAAGGCAACCTTCGAATTTGAAGATGGTAAAGTAAATGTAAAAGATGTAGCTGATATAGTTGAAGAAGCAGGATACAAGATGAATGTTTCTTTATCTAAAGAAGAAGTAAAGGAAGAGAGCAAAGATGAAGCTTCCGAATATCATAAAACATTACAGAAAGAGTTAATCTTTGCTGCAATTTTAGCTGTCCCGATTCTACTTTTAAGTATGGGGAGCATGTGGAGCGGTTTTCACAAATTAATTCCTCTATCAGCTGATTATTTAAATAAAATATTATTAATCTTGACTACTCCAGTCGTTTTCATTTCCGGGAAAAGATTTTATAAAATTTTCTGGAATAACTTAAAACATTTTACAGCAGATATGAACTCTCTTGTTGCAGTTGGAACTGCGGCTGCATATGGATTCAGCATTTTAGTAACCCTTTTCCCTGAATTAATTATGAAACCAGGTGAATTCCCCCGTGTTTACTTCGATACAACTGCTGTAATTATTACACTTATCTTAATGGGGAGATGGCTGGAAAGCAAAGCGAAATCAAAAACTAATAGTGCAGTTAAAAAGCTTATCGGCTTAAAGCCGAAAACAGCATTGGTGAAAAGAGAAGGTAAAGAAATTGAAGTTAATATCGAAGATTTAAAATTAACCGATATTGTTATAGTCAAACCGGGGGGTAAAATCCCTGCGGACGGATCAATCGTACTGGGAAATTCCTTTATCGATGAATCAATGGTAACGGGCGAGAGCATTCCTGTTGAAAAGTCAAGTGGCTCTAAAGTAATCGGAGGGACAATAAATAAAACCGGATCATTTCAGTTTGAAATAACTGCACTTGGAGATAATTCCGTGCTGGGCCAAATAATTAAAATGGTTGAAGAAGCTCAGGGCTCAAAAGCTCCGATTCAAAACCTTGCAGACAAAGTGGCGTCTATATTTGTTCCTGTTGTTATCGGTATTGCCGCTGTTACTTTTATAGTATGGCTTTTATCAGGCGGCGGATTTAATGCCGCATTAATAAATTTTGTTGCTGTATTAATTATTGCGTGTCCCTGTGCTCTCGGTCTTGCAACTCCAACAGCAATAATGGTAGGAACCGGGAAAGGCGCTCAGTTCGGGATTTTAATAAAAAACGGCGAGAGTCTTGAAGTAGCACATAAAATAAATGTGGTTATTCTGGATAAAACCGGCACAATAACAGAAGGTGAACCTAAGGTTTCTGAAATAATCTTTGATGGTGAAGGCGAAGATAAGATCATACAAACGGCAGCTTCAATTGAAAATAAATCGGAACATCCTATTGCAAAGGCGATAGTAAATTATGCGAAATCGAAAAAGATTTCTTTACTTGAAACCGGTTCATTTGAAAGCATTACCGGAAAAGGAATTATATCTAATTTAAACGGCAATATAGTTACTGTAGGAAACAAGAGATTAATGATCGATAATTCTATCACCAATAATAAGCTCGACAACGAAATTGATGAGATGTTAAGGAAAGGTAAAACTTTAGTATATGTTGGGATTAATAAAAACCTGAAGGGTGTAATTGCAGTAGAAGATCCAGTCAAAGAATCATCGAAGAAGGCAATAAAAGAACTAAAAGAAATGGGGATAAAAACCGTAATGATAACCGGCGACAACAAAAAAACTGCGGAAGTAATTGCAAAGCAGGTCGATGTAGATTTTTTCGAGGCTGAAGTCATGCCGGATGAAAAGGCAAAGATGGTTTCAAAATATCAAAAAGAGAATAATATTGTGGCAATGGTTGGCGACGGTATTAACGATGCTCCGGCGCTTGCACAAAGTAATGTCGGGATTGCAATAGGCAGCGGAACTGATATAGCCATTGAAACAGGTTCGATTGTTTTAATCAGCGGTGATCTGGGAGGGGTTGTTTCAGCAATAAAATTATCAAGAAGAACTATCGGGACAATCAAACAAAATCTATTCTGGGCTTTTATTTATAATTCACTGGGAATACCGCTGGCCGCGTTGGGAATTTTAAATCCAATGTTTGCAGCTCTCGCTATGTCCTTAAGTTCCGTATCCGTTATAAGCAATTCCTTAAGATTGAAAAATTTTAAGACAAATGCTTAGAACGGAATTTCACTATAACCAATTTTCCATCCGGATATTCCGGGGTATCATTAAATATGTCATAACTGAGTTCAAACAATTCCTTACTCTCCTCTAAATGTTAGAGCGTTGTTTTTAATCTTCTTTCTTAATTATTTTCAAATTTGCAAATGTGCCGTCAGAGTAATTCCCTACCCATAAACCGACCCATCCCCCGGTTCTATCCGATAATTCATTTACAATAAGAGACGGTTCTTTAGCATCATTAACAAATACACTTATCTTAGGTTTTTCAACAACAATTTTAGCATGAAAAAAAGAACCGGGATCCGGAACCGGGTTAACCGTGTTTTCATATTTTTGAGGATGTTCCTGCCGCAGTTTATTCCACGTATATTCAGGATGAGAAATATATTGAACGGAATGTCCTTTCGCGGACGGAACTTCACTCATAAAATTAAAAGGGCGGAAATAAACCGCCTCATATGTTTTTTCATCTACACCATGAAAAGCAATTCCTACAAAGCTGTTACCCTGCACATTTTTTCCTTTAATATCCGCTTCAATTGTCCCATTATTAAAATCAAAATCTTTAAACCATGCAACACCATCACCCTCCTGCCCATTTAAATATACAGATACATTTCCATTTTCATTTTTAGGAGTAGCAGTACGATTAGATATTCCCCAATAGTCTTTATCACTTATTTTAGACAAATCAGGAAAGATTGTTTCTTCCTGAGCAAAAGAAAACCGGCAAATTAAAAGAATAGCAGAAACAATCATTATCAGAGTATTCCTTTTTCCCATTTTTTCCTCCCTGTTTAATTTAAAAATTTGTTTCCTTTTCTCCTTCTGCTGCACAGCTTTATTCATACCTCAAATTCTCTATGGGGTTTGCTGCGGCAGCTTTAATTGTAAGAAAAATTATTGTGCCTGCTGCTACTATTATAACAGCCAGAACTGACATTAAATAAATGTCTGCGGAGATTTGTACTCTATAAACATAAATCGCTGAGAAGCAAACTTGACAGATAGTAAGCTATAGGTAAAGCTATAAATGTTCCTAAAATTACAAGTTTAAGTACTGATTTTGTAAGCAGCAGAGAAAGTGAACTGATTGATGCACCTAAAACTTTTCTAACCCCGATTTCTTTTGTCCTTTGCTGAATAGTAAAAGCGGTTAATCCAAATAAACCCAAACATGAAATAATAATAGCGATTACGGAGAATATACTTAAGAAGTTATCTAATATAAGAATATTCAACATGTCTATTCAGGAATTGATCATCTAAAAAATAGTATTTAAATGGATATTCCTTTTCAAATTTGCTATAAGTATTATTTACATGCGATAATACTTCAGGCAAATTTTTCGAATAGACTTTTACAAAGCAATAGCCGCATTCATTTGGATTTTTTCTAATAATTAAAGGATGAATATTTTCCTGCAAAGATCCATCCTGAAAATCTTTTATTATCCCGATGATCTGACCCGGCTCCCCCCAGAAATTTATGCCGAGACCGACTATATCTCTTTTACAAAACCTTCTTATAATTTCTGCCATTTTTTCATTGACAATGAGGTTGCGGGTATCAGCAGAATCCCCTTTAAGAAAATCTCTTCCCTTTTTTATTTGTATATCAAAAGTTTTTAGAAAATTTCCATCTACTGCTATGTAAGAAAACATATCATTTAAATTTTCAGGTTTTCCTTCCCAGGAAAGACCGGAAGTTGAAGAATAGATTGAAAAGGGTTCAAAGCTTGTCCTGGTAACTTCTTTAATATCGGGATTGTTTTTTAATTCATTTGTAAAAGTATTAAAATGATTTGCCAGAGCCTCGGTTAAATTGAATTCAATTATATGCTTAACATTAAATCCAAGGTTTTTTTCTGTTATAAAGCTGGTCTGTCTAAAGACAACTATAAGAACGAATATGAATATAGTAGTAAATATGAATTGCGCTGTAATTAGAGACTTTCTTATAAATATTCGTTTGTGAGATTCGACAGTTCCATTTAATATACTTATTGGTGAAAGCGAAGAGAGATAAAAAGATGGATACAAACCTGAAAGCAGTCCTACAAAAAACCAAAGACCTAGAAGGGATGAAATAAAGTAGAAATTTCCGTAAGGAATTGAAAAGAAGAGGAAACCATTGAAACTTTTGTTTACATAAGGGATCAGCAATTCAGCAAGAAACAAACCTACAATAACAGCGAAAAATGTGAGCAGATAACTTTCTCCTAAAAACCTTATGATTAAAGATTTTCTTTTTGCTCCAATAATTTTTCTGAGGCCGATTTCTTTTGCTTTCTTTGTAGCTCTTGATGTTGCAAGACTTATAAAATTAATCGAAGCTATAATAAGTATAATTAATGCCAGAATAGAATTGAGAATAACAGTATATATTTTATTAAAACCACCGGGAGGATGAAGAAATAAATCCTGATATTTAAATAAAAAAAGATCAGCCTTTGATTGGGGATTTTTTTCTGATAATAATGTTTTGATTTTCTTATTCAGGTTTTTTATATCCACATGCGGGTTTAACTCAAAATAAGTAGTTGCTAAATAATTACCCCAGGAATTTATCCAGTCGTACTTTTTTAAAAGTGAACTCAGAGGTAAAACATATTCAAAATTGATTGTAGAATTTTTAGGAATATCCTCAAAAACCGCACTTACAAATACTTTGCTTCTTTCATAAGTACTTCTGATAATAATTTCCTTACTTAAAGCATTGGAAACACTGCCGAAATATTTTTCCGCGAGGCTTCTGGAAATCGCAATCGAATTGTTATCGGGAAATATTTTTTCGGAACTCTTCTGAATTAAAGGGAAGGAAAAAATTTTAAAGAGAGAGCCTTCTGAATAAAAACCTTTCTGTTCAAATCTTTTATCACCGACAATGAAAGCTAAGGAACCATTATCTTTAATTGTTGCCGACCGTTTTAATTCAGGATATTTCCGAGTTAACGATTCTCCCAGCGGGCACGGCATAGTAGTAGAATATTGTGTACCGGCTTTAAGGAAATCAATTCTGCAGACTGCCTGATAAATTCTGTTCCCTTTTTCATGGAACCTGTCTCTGGTAAGAAACGAAAAATTGATTGTTAAAATAAGAATTGAAATTGAAATGGCTGCAGAAAGTCCAATAATACTGATAACTGTATAGATTTTATCTTTTGATAAATCTCTAAGAATTATTTTAAAAAATTCTTCAGCATTATCTCACCCTAATTATAGTTATAAAAGTCATTGAAAATTGACTTAATTAACCATTTATTTTATGAAGTCCTCCGCACTTGCTTATTTAGAAGATTTATGAATGCTGTTTTGAAATAATTTTTTAAGATAATTATTACCTTAATATATGAACGCCGGAAACAGCAAAACAGCCAAACCGGCGTTCATGGCTAACGGAATATTTATTTAAATTTAATTTCACATCCGATTTTTCCAAAATTTCATCTCACGACTCTTATTCATATCTAAGTGATTCAACCGGGTTTGCAATTGCTGCTTTAATTGCTTGAAAGCTTACAGTTGCAAGTGCAATCAATAAAGCAATTCCCCCGGCCATTACAAACACCCACCAGCTTATTCCAATTCTATATGCAAAATTTTGAAGCCATTTATTCATTAAATAATATGCAATTGGCCATGCAATAAAATTTGCAATAATAATCCACTTTATAAATTCTTGTGAAAGCATTAAAAAAATTGAAGGGACTGCGGCCCCCAAAACTTTTCTTACACCAATTTCTTTTATTCTTCTTTCTACGGTAAAAGCAGTTAACCCTAAAAGCCCAAGACATGCTATTAATAAAGCAAGGCCGGAAAAAGCAGTAAATATTTCTCCTGTTTTTTGTTCAGATTGGTAAAGCCTGTTAAAATCTTCATCAAGGAAAAAATATTCAAATGGTTTGGCGGGTGCATATTTTTGCCACTTATTTTTTATGAATGAAATAGTTCCTGGAATATTTATGGAGCGGATTCTAATTGGTAAGAATGAAGTCTGTCCTCGATTAAGTATAATTGCAAGCGGTCTAATTTTTTGATGCAGGGACTCAAAATGAAAATCGTTTAATACACCTATGATAGTAAAAGACAAGTTACCGTTAGTATTTGCCAACAAGATTCTTTTTCCCAAAGGATCTTTTAAATCCATAAACTTAACAGCACTTTCATTAAGAATAATTCCTGATGAATCGCTCTTAATATCTCTTGAGAAATACCTTCCATAAGAAAGATTGAGTCCAAGTGTTTTCTCAAATTCATAACCTGTAGTCATGAAAGCAAGAGGATACTGCGCATTTAAAGGAGAATCTTCGGGTTTAAATACTGTCTGCTCGAAAAGTTTACCCGGTAGATTATTGGTATTTGAAGCACTGATTATATTTGAATTTTGCAGCAGATCATCTTTGAAAGCCTGTTCATGAATTCCAAGAGACCATGCTCTTTCAATAACAATTACATTTTCCTTATTAAAACCTAAATTCTTTTCCTGAACAAATTTCATCTGGTTATATACTACAAGTGTACAGATAAATAATATTATTGTTACAGAAAACTGAAAGATTACTAAAATGCTTCTAAACCTGCTGTTTTTATTATTTAGTTTTCCTGTTAAAACTTTTACCGGTTGAAAAGAAGAGAGATAAAAAGCCGGATAACTTCCGGCTAAGAGACCAATTACAAGTATTAAAATAATTAATCCCGGAAGAGCAATAATATTTTCGAAGTAGTCCGTATGAAGAGATTTTCCTGAAAAACGGCTGAATGCAGGAAGAAAAACTTCCACTAAAATAGCTGCAATTAATACAGCGAAAAAAGTTATTAAAATAGATTCGGTTAAAAACTGATTTATAAGTTTTGCTTTATTAGAACCAAGAACCTTCCTAATTCCCACTTCTTTAGAACGAGTTGAAGAACGTGCTGTAGAAAGATTCATAAAATTAACGCAAGCAATAAGCAGAATAAATAAAGCGACTATAGAGAATATATAAACATATTTGATATCACTATTTGGTTCTAACTCATAATCAAGATGTGAATTTAGATGAATTTCAGTTAGGGGCTGCATACTGAATTCATATAAATACCCGCGCTTTTTTGCCTCATCAAAAGTAATTCCCAGCATCTGCTGCAACTGGGGCCCAGCATATTTCTTTGCAAACGCAGGAAGTTTTCTTTGAAGTAAAGAAGCAGAAGCACCTTTTTTAAGCAATATATATGTGTAATAATTATTATAAATCCATTGGTTATTTCCTCCAAATCCAACACTTGCCATTGAGGCTAACATATCATAATGGAAATGAGAATTAACCGGACAATCTTTAATTACTCCTTTTACGGTATATTGAGACCCATTTTCCATATTCATAATTTTGTTTATCGGGTCTTCATTGCCAAAATATTTTTTTGCCGAAGTTTCAGTTAATACTATTGTATTCGGCCGGCTGAGAGCTGTTTTAGGATTCCCTTTTATAAATGGAATTGTGAAGATATCAAATAAAGTTGAATCCGCCCAGAAAAATCTTGTTTCATTGAAAACATTATCATTATGTCTGATTAACATATTTGCATTGTATATTAATCTTGCGGATTGAATTACTTCAGGAAAATCATTAACCATTGTTTCACCCAACGGAGGCGGTGAAACTGCCATATTTAAATCATTTCCTAAAAGTTTTCCTTTTGTATGAACCCTGTAAATTTCATCCGCCTTATCATTATGTTTGTCAAAACTCAAATCATCTTTTACAAAAAGCAAAATTATCAGGCATGAGGCTATTCCAACAGCAAGTCCAAGGATATTAATGAATGAATAAGTTTTAAACCGGGTTAAATTTCTTAAGGCAATTTTGAAATAATTATTAAACATAATTCCTCCCTTATTAGTTACCCTCTTTTAATAGAACACTTTTTTAAGGATGCGAAGGATTATCACTAAGAATCAATCTGCTATAATCATAATAATCTGTGTAACTGTATTTAAAATCTTTGTTTTTTTTGGCAAAATATTAAGCCCATATTAAGCAGCCATTTTTTGTTTATTTAATTCTGGCAACAAAACCATATTTTTATATTTAAGTGCTGAGAAGAAAAATGTTCTTCCTAAATCAGTTAAATGATAAGTATAACTATGTTGCATTCGTCTAATTAATTTAAATGCTACGCATCGTTTGAGCATTCTTGATACTTTTGATGTGGTATAATTTTCTGCAGGATATTTCTCTTGGAGCTCTTTCCTCACTGACTTATTAGTTAACCCATGAATCAGAAAATCACCACATAGCATTGTCTCTATAACTGAGCTCTCTTTTTCCTTTAGGATATTAAATCCTTTGTAACTTCGATTATTGACCTTTTTACTTTCGGCCATATTCCTTAGTATCTCTTTCCCTATATGTGGGGTTCTGGCTTTTGATAAGTATTTAATAAACCTTTTATGAACGGCTAAAGCATGTTCTTCAAGGTAATTTAACGAATATATACTCTTTCTTAATGAAGTTTTTTTCTTCCTATTATGTCCGTCTTTACATTTGACCATTCTATTCATTTTTATCCTTCTGACATCGTTATATGTAATTTCTATTCGAAGCACGTTTCCTGCTTTATTGTACATCTTTAAGATATTCGGAACCCAATAGTATTTTATTCTTGTTCCTAAATACGTAACCTTTTTATCTATCGATACTTTTCCGCCAAGTCTTCCTGCCATCTTGATTCCTAAAAACTTCAGCACATCCTTTGGTGTGGTGCTGTATCCTAAATATTCAATTATATCTTTGTAGTTCTTTTCTAAATATTCTTGGCTCTCGAATATAAGGTCTGTTGCATACTCAACTTGTTGAATAACCCATTTATATTTAATATCCCATTGCTTATTTAACTCCGGCAATACATTTACAAATTGCTTCGACCATTCTTCCATTATTTTATGAAGATACTTTATTGTTATTTCCTTTTTAACCTTTTCTATAGCTTCAAAACTTTCAACCCAATTAATGCAGTTTCTATCTTTTAAGTATGTTATTTTATTCCTTTCTAATCCTTTAGAAAGTATTTCTCTGCCGTTCATATATACGCTAACTTTAAATGGCAGAAATCCCTGTACTCTAAAAAAACATAATCCTGTAAATGGACTGATAAAGTAAAAATAAAAATGTATGCTCCTTCGTTGTCTTGATACTAACTCTAACTTTTTTGTCTCCTTATTTCTATACACATCAAAACTATTATCAACTTCCTGTGTTCCGACTACTGCCACCATCCCTTCACTTATCTTTTGCTGTGATATTATTTCTTTTATCAAGTCATCTTTATTTATTTTGTAGCTGTTCAGAAAAATATATGGTACTTTATTCATACTAGCTATTGCTTTTGCTCCTTTTATCATTTTATCACTTAATCTCTTTGCCCATCCAAGAAAATTCTTCAGCATGATTCCATTTGAACTTAAATACTTCTCTAATCCTTTTTGATACGATATACACTGTATTGTACCACGGAATATCATCCTATCCCACCAGGTTATTTCTCCTAATATTTTTTTTGTATCTATTCCTTCGATCTCTTCCATAAAATTTCCTATTTTAATTTTATGGAAATTAATTATTTCACTTATCTTTTGCGATTTATCGGGCTGTGTAATCTGCGTGCAATTTTATGAAAATGTTCAATTTTAGATTTTTATTTTCATTCTCTTTATCACACTTCTTATTTCACTTAGTTCAATAATTTATTCTAAATATCACTCTATATTTTACTTTTTAATTCATATACAAGGAATATGCCTATTTAAAATATTTTGTCTGGATACGAAAATTAAAATTTTAATAGTTCTAATCGCCCGGTTACGTACATAAGTGAACGCCAGCGGACAATCGAGGATCTTATAGCAGAATTAATAAATGAAAATTTTATTACTGCAGCCTTCACTATTCATAGCGCAAACTCTTTATAGGGTTTGCTGTTGCCGCTTTAACAGAATGAGAAATAACCGTCAACAATGCAATTAATAAAGCTGCTATTCCTGCCAGAACAAAAATCCAGATGTTAATATTAATTCTATATGCAAAATCCTGGAGCCATTTATTCATAAAATAATATGCAACAGGCCAGGCGATAATATTTGCAACTAAAACCCATTTACTGAATTCCTTTGACAGAATAAAAATGACATGAGGAACAGACGCGCCTAATGCTTTTCTTATCCCTATCTCTTTTGTTCTTCTTTCTGTAGTAAATGCTGCAAGCCCGAATAATCCGAGACAGGCGATAAAAATCGCAAGTAGGGAAAACGATGTAAGTATTTCCCCTGTTTTTTGTTCCGATTGATAAAGCTTGTTTAAATCTTCATCAAGGAAAAAATATTCAAATGGTTTATTAGGTACAAACTTTTTCCATTCATCTTTGATATGTGAAATTGTTCCGGAAATATCTTTAGAAGAAATTCTAATGGGAAGATAGCTGGTCTGACCGCGTCCATAATAAATAACCAAAGGTTCTATTTTCTGATGCAAAGACCTTATATGAAAATCTTTTACTACGCCAATAATTGTGCAAGTTAAATTCTGGCCGGTAAATGTTATCCTCTTTCCCAACGGCTCTTTAAGATTAAAAGTTTTAACCGCACTTTCATTAATAATTACCGCCAGACTATCTGCCGGGTTCTGGTTTGAAAAATATCTCCCCTCTGCTATTTTTATCCCCATTGTTTTTGCGAAATTGCCGTCCGTTGAAATTAATCCCATTAGAAATTGCTGGGATGCCGGTGCGTTTTCCAATTTAAAAACAGTCTCGCTGAACTGCCGCCCCGGGAGATCATTAGTATTTGTTGCGTCAATTATATTGGGACTTTTCAACAACTCCTCCTTAAACGTCTGAGCATGATTTTCTAATGCCCAGGCCCGCTGTATAACAATTACATGCTCCTTATTAAATCCAAGATCAGCTTCCTGAATATATTTCATCTGGCTATAAATGATCATCGTTCCAATAAAAAGAATAATTGAGATAGAAAATTGAAAAATAACGAGCCCGCTGCGCAGCCAGCTTCCTTTATTCCCTGTTGCTTTTCCTTTTAATACTTTTACCGGCTGGAATGATGACAGAAAGAAAGCCGGATAGCTACCCGAAATTAATCCGACTATAATAATTACGAAAAATAATGCCGGTATTGCAAGTAAACTGTGAAAGTAATTTGTATGAAGGCTTTTACCCGCAAGATTATCAAAAAACGGAAGGAGTATTTCCACCAGTAAAACTGCAATGAGAACCGCAATGAAGGTTAACAGAAAAGATTCAGTTAAAAATTGTTTAATCAACTGTGATTTATTTGAACCCAGCACTTTCCTTACACCAACTTCTTTGGAACGTGTTATGGATCGTGCTGTTGAAAGGTTCATAAAGTTAATACAGGCAATCATCAGAATAAAGACAGCAATGATTGAAAAGATATATACATATTTTATGTCGCTGTTTGCCTCCAGTTCATTATTAAGATGTGAATAAAGATGAATTGAAGTTAACGGCTGCAAATAGAATTCATAGGAGTTATCCTTTTTCTCCCAATCTTCGAAAGTAATTCCCATTGCCTGATATATTTGTGGTCCCGCGTACTTTTTTACAAGTTCCGGAAATTTTGCCTGAAGAGCCGATACGGAAGCTCCTTTTTTAAGAACTATATATGTATAAAAATTATTGTTGATCCAGAAATTGCTTTTCCCTGCTTCAATGCTTGCCATCGATGCAAATATATCATAATGGAAATGCGAATTTGACGGGCAATCTTTTACTACACCGCTTACAGTGTATGCTGTACCATCCTCAAAATTCATAATCTTATTCAACGGATCTTCATTTCCGAAATATTTTTTTGCAAGAGATTCAGTAAGCACTACAGTATGCGGCTGTTTCAGGGCTATCCTGGGATTTCCTTTAATAAACGGAATTGTAAAAACATCAAATAAAGTTGAGTCGGCCCAGAAAAATCTTGTTTCGCTAAATACATTGTTTTTGTATTTGATCAACATATTAGCAGACGGGAGCAATCTGGCATATTGAACAACTTCAGGAAAATCATGTACTAAGGTTGCCCCGGCAGGAGCAGGACTTACAGCCATTCTAAATTCACGCCCCTGCATAAGTGCTCTTCCATAAAGGCGGTAAGTTCTCTCTGCTTTCGTATTATATTTATCATAACTTACTTCATCATTTACATAAAGCAGAATCATTATGCATGCAGTGATACCCACAGCCAAACCGAATATATTTATAAATGAATAAGCTTTATATTTTAGTAAATTCCTAAAAGCAATTTTCAAATAATTTCTAAACATTTTTTCACAAAGGTTGTTAATATTTCATTGTTACTAGTTTAAGCCAAAGGCTAATCCGCTCCGGTGGAATTTTAAATTGAACCTATTCATACCGCAAACTTTTTATCGGGTTTGCTGTAGCCGCTTTAACCGCTTGAATACTTACTGTAATTAATGCAATAAGAAGAGCTGCCAACCCGGCAAGTATAAAGAGCCACCAGCTTATGCTGATACGATATGCAAAGTCCTGAAGCCATCTATTCATAAAATAATAAGCTACCGGCCAGGCTATTATATTTGCTATAATAATCCATTTCATAAATTCTTTAGAAAGCATTAAAAGGATTGAAGGAATTGAAGCGCCCAAAACTTTTCTTACACCGATTTCTTTTGTTTTTTGTTCTGCAAGAAATGTTGCAAGGCCAAATAATCCAAGGCATGCTACAATTATTGTAAGAGCAGAAAAAGAAAGTGCTATAATTCCAACCCGGTGCTCGGCTTTATAAACTTCGTTAAACGAATCATCCATAAACTTATAGCTGAAGGGCATCCCCGAAGCCATTCTTTTCCATTTAACCTCAGCCTCTTTTAATATTATAGGAATTTTAGAAGCATTTACCTTAAAAGAGATAAACCCTGTACTTTTTTTAAATATAAAACAGAGTGAGCCGATGTCCTGATGAAAAGATTCAAAATTGAAATCCTTTACAACTCCTATTACATTAAAGCTGATTATTCGATCCCCTCCAACCCATGTATAAAGCTTTTCATTAAGGGGATTCTTATAGCCAAGCTGTCTGACAGCAGTTTCGTTGAGGATAACTGAAGATGAATCGGAACCGAACGCCGGAGAAAAATTCCTTCCTTTAATTAATTTAATTCCAAGAGTTTTCAAATAATCGTAATCAATTTCCCATCTTTGCATTGTGAGCCCGCTTTCAGCTGCCTGTGCAGCTTCTTTACAAAACGCGCTATAATTTCTTGAGGAAGGGATAGGAAGAAAACCGGATGTCGTTCCCGAAATCACACCGGGAACATTTAACATTTCATTCCTGAATGCGTCAACATTATTTCCAAGAGTGTATGCATCGTTTATAATCAGCACCTGGTCTTTTTGGTAGCCAAGGTTTTTATTTTGTATATAATTAAGCTGCCGATAAATAATTATCGTACCGGTTATAAGCACTATTGAAGTTGCAAACTGAAAAACCACCAGCACACTTCTCAATCTTCCGCTTTTACTGCCTGAAGATAATTTACCTTTAATAATTTGCACGGGATTAAAGCCTGAAAGGTATAAAGCCGGATAGCTGCCCGCCATCAATCCGATTATAAGAGGTAAGCAAAATAAAAAGATTATGATCGAAGAGGAATACAGATAATTTATTTCCAGTTCTTTACCTGAAATATTATTGAAAAAAGGTAAAACATGATATACTATAATAACGGCAATTACTACGGCAATTAAAGCTGTAAAAGTAGATTCAGTAAGAAACTGGTAAATTAGATTTTTTCGTTCAGTTCCCAGCACTTTCCTTATCCCTACTTCTCTCGCCCGGTTAGCAGAACGGGCAGTAGTAAGATTCATAAAATTTATACAAGCAATAAGCAATATAAACAGAGCAACAGCAGAAAAAATATAAACATACTGAATAGTACCGGTTGGACTAATTTCCTGGATACGCTTGGAGTAAAGATGAATATCAGTGAGAGGGATAAGTGAGTATTCGAGTTTATTACCTGCCCTGTAAAAATCTTCTTTGGTTATATTCAGATGCTTTTGAGCATACGGCATTGCATATTTTTCATTGAAGATTTCTAAGTTCTTTTCAAAATCTTTATAATTAACACCTTTTTTCAACAATAAGTATGTATGGAAATTTGATGATACTAAATTACCCCAATCATAATTCAAATTTTTCATAGGAAAAAGAAAATCAAACCTGAAATGAGAATTCTGAGGCATATCCTTTATAACCGCTGTAACTTTGTAAAGAGTTCTGCCATTATCATTTGTTTCAATAAATCTACCGGCAGCGTCAATAGTATTAAAATATTTTTTGGCAATCGATTCGGTTATAACCACCGTATTAGGTTCATTCAATATTCTATCGGTTTTCCCCGAAACAGCCGGAAAGGTAAATACTTTGAAGAAGGTTGAATCTACATATGCAATTCCCTGTTCAGTGTTAAAGTTACTCCCTTTTTTTACCAGCTTTTTCCCGGCCCAGTTATATAATCTAGCATATTGTTCAACCTGAGGATAATCCTGTTTCAGCAGCGGTCCCATCAAATCGGGAACTACCGGAATGGCGAGTTCTGTTGCACCAAATTTTAAATCAGTATTTATCCTGAATATCCTGTCTGCATTTTTATTAAACCTGTCATAGCTTAATTCATTCTGGATATACAGAAGTATCAGCAAGCAGCAGGCAATACCTATGGCTAAACCGGCAATATTAATAAATGAATAAGTTTTGAATCTTAATAAATTTCTGAAAGCAACTTTTAAGTAATTTTTTAACATGTAATGCCTCCTATTATATTACGGATATAGCGCATAAGGCAAGGTACACAGCGATATTTCCAATCAAAAAATTTATTTAGAGTTAAGCCTTATTATATTTGCTCCACCTGAAAAGACCCTGTTTGTCATCTAATTATTAGACTAAAAATATTGAATAAATGTTACTCATTCGTACACAAGAGCTTCAGTAAGATATTCCGGGATATCAACACAACCTATCTATTCATACCTAAGCGACTCAACCGGGTTTGACTTAGCAGCTTTAATTGCCTGGGAGCTCACCGTCAATAGTGCAATTATCAAGGCTAATGCTCCTGACATTAAGAAAATCAACGGATTTAAATCAATTCTATAAGCAAAGTTTTTCAGCCAATTGTTCATAAAATAGTAGGCTAAGGGCCACGCAATAATATTTGCAATCAATACCCATTTTGCAAAATCCTTTGAAAGAAGAAAGATAATCTCCGGAACAGAAGCTCCCAGAGTTTTCCTGATACCTATTTCTTTTATCCTTCTTTCAGTTACAAATGCGGCAAGTCCCAGTAATCCCAGGCAAGCAATAAAAATTGCGATTATAGAAAATAATCCGGCTATTTTGTTTGTTCTCTGATCATCTGTATAAAGCCGATTTAAATTCTGATCCAGGAAAGTAAAACTAAAAGCCTCATTACCTGCATATTTCTTCCAAACATTTTCTATAAAAGCAATTGAGTTAAAATGATCCCCGGGATTTAAACGAGCCGTAATGAATTGCCCTGTAAATCCCCTTTGCGGCAGAAGCCGGACTACAAGCGGGTGAATAGGTTCATGGAGCGATTGATAATTGAAATCCTTTAAAACTCCAACAACTTTTAATTTTCGTTCGTCATTTTTTGTCTCACCCGGCAATACAAGATATTTACCGATCATATTTTTTAGTCCGAAAGCTTTTTCAACCGCTTGATTAACAACGATTGCAGCAGTATCTGATGGATGCTCTTTCGAGAAAAATCTTCCGGCTGCCATTTTCAATCGGTATGTTTTAGTAAAATCATAATCTGAAAAGATCTGGCGTATATCTTCTATTTTATCAACGCCGGTACCATCGAGCCAATACCCGCTGTCGCCTGATTGATTGCCGGGTATACCATTAGAGTTTGTGACTGCTGCGATATCCTTATTACTTCTCAATTCATCTTCAAAAGAGTGTATCTGATTAGCTAGATCATCAGTCCTATAGATTACAATAGTTTCTTCCTTATCAAACCCAAGGTTTTTTGTCTGGACATAATTAAGCTGAGAATAAATAACGAAGGTACCGATGAATAAAAATATTGAAATAGTAAACTGAAAGACAACAAGACTGTTTCGAAAGATCGATTTAGTTCCTCCTTTTTTTATATCTGATTTAAGAACGTCAATCGGCCGGAAAGATGATAAGTAAAGAGCAGGATAGCTCCCGGCAATTATCCCGACAACAATTGCTAAAGATATAAGAAGCAGGATTGAAGATAAATTATTAAAAAGATCAAGACTCATCTTTTTGTTTGCAAAACCGTTAAACAAAGGGAGGAGAACTTCAACGATTCCTATTGCACATATTACCGCTAAACCGCTCATTAAAACCGATTCAGCCATAAATTGTCCGATAAGATGGGTACGCGGGGATCCAAGTGTTTTTCTTACACCGACTTCCTTTGCACGTTTCTCTGATCTTGCAGTTGCGAGATTTATAAAATTAATGCAGGCAATTAATAAAATTGCCAGTGCAATTGCTGAAAAGATATAAATATATGAGATGTCACTATTAGGCTCTAATTCATAATCAAGATTGGAATTAAGATGAATTGAGGCGAGCGGTTGTAACGCGTATCCGTATTTATTTCCTGCAGACAAAAACTGCTCCATAGATACACCTGTGATAGCCTGCAATTGCGGCCCCGCATGAGCGAGAAACTCTTCATTAAGCTTTCGCTGGAAATCATTCGGATCAGTTCCTTTCCGCAAAAGGAAATATGTGTAATAATTATTGCTCAACCAGTTAGGATTGCGGCTGTCAGGTACAGTTGTTAGTGAACCAATTAAATCAGGATGAAAATGTGAATTATGCGGAATGTCTTTAATTACTCCGGTTACTATATAGTCAGCTCTCTTATCAATATTCAATATCCTGCCCATTGGATCTTCGCTGCCGAAATATTTATGAGCCGTCGATTCAGTGATTACAACTGTATTTGGTTGAGTAAGTGCTGTTTTAGGATTCCCTGCAATAAAAGGAAGCGAGAAAACATCAAACAAAGTCGAGTCTGCCCAAATAAATTTATCATCAGTAAATATTCTGTTCTTGTATTTAATAACATGAGGACCTTCCTGATGAAGCCGGGTATAAGCAATTACTTCCGGGAAGTCATGTTTAACAGCTCCACCCATAGGTGAAGGACTCAGTGCTGACCTTATATCGTGCCCGTTCATCAAACCCAGGACTGTTGGGCGGTATATTTGATCCACATTCTTATTGAACCTGTCGTAGCTCAGTTCATCAGTGACAAAGAGCATAATTACAATACAACATGTAATACCGATTGCAAGTCCGACAACATTTATTAAGGAATAAACTTTGTATTTCTTTAAGTTGCGGATTGCAATACGTAAATAATTTTTCAACATTTGGAGCCTCCCATTAAAGAACGCATAGACTATTCAC
Source organism: uncultured Bacteroidota bacterium (assembly GCA_963782475.1). Classification (GTDB taxonomy): domain Bacteria; phylum Bacteroidota; class Ignavibacteria; order Ignavibacteriales; family Ignavibacteriaceae; genus CAVQBP01. The sequence goes on along the minus strand of CAWAJW010000012.1, from coordinate 1,399,201 downwards.
TTAATTCACACCTCAATAATAAAAAAATTTTTTACTCACATGCTTTCTACACTTTGCTATTCATATTTCAACGAATTAACCGGGTTTGCTTTTGCTGCTTTAATTGTCTGGAAACTTACCGTGCTGAGTGCAATTACAAGGGCTATTAATCCCGCCAAAACAAATACACTCCAGTTCAGATTAATTCTATAAGCAAAATTTCTCAGCCAGTTATTCATTACATAATAAGCAACAGGCCATGCTACTAAGTTTGCTAATATCACCCATTTTGTAAATTCTTTTGAAAGGATTAAAACTATTTCAAATACCGAAGCGCCAACAACTTTCCTAATGCCTATCTCTTTTGTTCTTTGTTCCGTTATAAAAGCAGCTAATCCGAATAAGCCGAGACATGCAATAAATAATGCCAGTGATGAAAATACTGTTGTTATCTGCCCGGTCTTTTCTTCCGATTCATACAGCCGAGCTAATTTTTGATCGATAAAGTTATAACTGAATTTTTGATTCTCAGTCAGCTTTTTCCATGTTTCTTCGATGTAGCTTATTGTTTGTTTGAAATTTACTGAGGCAACCCTTACTGTTAAGACGCTTCCCGGCTGCCTTACCTTGTTGAGACACAATACAAGCGGTCTAACCTTTTGATGCAAGGATTCATAATTAAAATCTTTAATTACACCGATTATTGTATATGTTTTATCTTCACCATTAATGCCGATTTGTTTAAGAGTTTTACCAATTGGATTCTCCGATGTGCATTCTTTTGCTCCGGCTTCATTTATTAAAACTGCAGAAGTGTCGGATGGAAAAGCTTTTGAAAAATATCTGCCGACTTTTAATTTGATTCCGTATGTTTTTAAAAAATCATAATCGACATCAAGATATTGAAATGAAATAACATCACTGCCTGTTTGTTTATTGTATAAGTATCCATTCCCCGGTACACCTGACTGAAACATCACCGATGATTTTGTAACAGAACTTATATTAGGATTTTTCAACAGTTCATTTTTAAATGCTTCAAGCTGACTTTTAATCGCGTCTGCATTATTTATTGAAACAAGATGTTCCTTGTTAAATCCGAGATTCTTATTCTGAATGTAATCAAGCTGGTTTTTAATAATCATTGTTCCAATAATTAAAGTAATCGATATCGAAAATTGAATTATAACCAGTGTATTTCTTAATATATGTTTCTTTCCTCTTTTTCCCGAATTTGGCTTTAAAATTTGGCTCGGCTGAAAGGATGATAAATAAAATGCCGGGTAGCTCCCCGCAAGAATTCCAATTAATAAAATAAAAAGGATAATGAGGGGGATTGTATAAAAATTATTAAAGAAGTCTAACTTTAATTCCTTGCCTAAAAATCTGCCGAAAAGCGGCAGAATAATTTCAAGCATTACTACAGATACAAGTAACAGCTAGAAAACTCATAAAAACTGACTCTGTAATAAACTGAACCATTAATTTAAATTTACTTGAACCCAGAGTTTTTCTTATCCCGACCTCCTTGCTTCGTTTCTCAGACCTGGCGGTTGCAAGATTCATAAAGTTTATAATTGCTATTAGCAGGATAAATAATGCAACTGCAGAAAAGATATATACATAAGCTATATCGCTATTATCAATACTACTCCATTCAGTATTCAAATCTATTCCATAATCACGCTGTGAATACAAATGAATTGAAGTTAAAGGCTGGAGATAAAATCCATAACTATTACCTTTATTAAAAAAATTTTTAATCGATACTCCCAAAATTGATTCCGCTTGAGGACCAACTATATTTAACACTATATTCTTCATTTTATCTTCGAATATATGCGGGTCCGTACCTTTTTTTAATACTATATATGTTGAATACCATAAATTCAGCCAGTAATTGCTTTGAGAAATGGGATAAGTAGACATTGATAAAAAGAAGTTGCATCTAAAATGAGAGTTCTTTGGAAAATCTTTCATTACTCCTGTTATTAAATAACTCCCTTTGTCATCAACAATAAAAGACTTGCCAACAGGATTTTCATTACCGAAATATTTTTTTGACATTTCTTCAGTAAGAACAATAGAATTCGGATGAACAAGTGCAGTTTTCGGATTCCCATAAAGAAAAGGTAATGTAAAAATTTCAAAGTAAGTTGAATCTGCGGTATAAATATCCCATTCCTTAAATTCTTTATCCTTATATCTGAAAATATGGGAGCCGAAATAGCCGATTCTAGTATATGCAATTGCCTCGGGAAACTCATGAAGCAGTTCTGCTCCTAAAGGAGCTGCGGTTTTGGAATTATTCGATTCAATATTATTGATATTGGAATGAACATAAACTCTGTATATCTGGTCGGCTTTTTTATTATACCTGTCGTAGCTAAATTCGTAAATAATATAAAGAGATAATGTAATAAAACATGTAATGCCGACAGCCAGGCCGGCAATATTTATAAATGAAAAGATTTTATCTCTTTGAAAATTTCGAATAGCTATTTGAAAATAATTTTTTAACATTTTATTCTCCCGCTGAACCCTTACCCTAAATATATTTTTATTAAATAAGAGACGTTCGGCAGAACTTCTCTATAATCCATATATGTTTCCATCTTCGGTCACATTATGATTTTTCTATCCACCCGTCTTTCAAATTAATTATCCTGTGCCCGTATTCGGCATTAGTCTCCGAATGTGTAACCTGAATAATAGTCGTTCCCTCATCATTTAGCTTCTTTAATAATTCCATTATCTCTTTTCCTTGATCTGAATGAAGATTCCCTGTCGGTTCATCAGCAAGAATTAATTTTGGTTCAGCTATAATGGCTCTTGCGACAGCTACAAGCTGCTGCTGCCCGCCGGAAAGCTGGTTTGGAAATAGATCTTTTTTTGCGACCATTTTAAATTTATCGAGTGTTTCGGCTACTCTCCCTTTTCTTTCATTTGTTTTAACTTTCTGATATAATAAAGGCGTTTCAATATTTTCATATACAGTTAATTCATCGATCAAATGGTATTGCTGGAATACAAATCCAATATGCATTTTATGCAGTTCGGAAAGCTTTCTTTCACTCATTTTATGAACAGGTTCATCATAAAAGAAATATTCTCCGCCGGAAGGTGTATCAAGCATTCCTATGATATTCAGTAAAGTAGTTTTGCCTGAACCGGAAGGTCCCATAATTGAAACAAATTCCCCCTCTGCAATATTTAGATTTATGTTACGCAGTACAAAGGTCTTGATGAATTTGTTGTTGTAAAATTTTTCGATATTCTGAAGTTTAATCATTGTAATCTCCTTGCCGCAGAGCGCATAAAGAAGAGCGCAGAGCGTTGTTTTATAGAGTTTTTTTAAAATTTGAAATCATTCTGCATATCTTTATCTAATTTATCTCAAAGCTGTTCAAGCTTTTCATCTGTAATTAATTTTCTTCTACTTAATAGGATTAAGATATCAGCATTTTCAAAAGTTGATCTGCGGTATAGTTTAAATATTTATTAAAATCCATTTTTGATTTAGAACCGGAACCTTCAGCAGTATTGTTGCTCATACTAAATGAAGCACCTTTTAACTGATCGGTAAGTCTGAAAAGCTTTTTCATTTCCAGTTCATCAGCTATATCCAGAAGATCATCAGTTATTTCCATAGCTAATTGCCAAATTTTTTAATTCCTGAGATCTAAACTTCGACCCCATTTTTCCCTCTATTTTTAATTATAAAATTATTTCCGCCTATGTTTTCTAACTCTATGCCCCTGCGCTACCCGTTTACACGTGAAACTTCTCCTTATAATTCTCGGTGACAACGTGACCGTCAAACAAATGAATTACCCGATGTGCGAATTCCGAATCATGAGGTGAGTGGGTAACCATTATAATTGTAGTCCCTTCTTCATTCAATTGTGTTAATATATTCATTACTTCTTCCCCGTTTGCCGAATCAAGATTTCCAGTCGGTTCATCTGCCAGTATCAGTTTCGGTTTTGCTACTACTGCACGCGATACCGCCACACGCTGCTGCTGACCGCCAGATAACTGCTGCGGGAAATGGTCTTTCCTGTGCATAATCTGCATTCTTTCCAGCACTTCATTAACCATATTTACTCTTTCTGATGCGGACACTCCCAAATATAGTAAAGGAAGCTCAACATTTTCATAAACAGTTAATTCATCAATCAAGTTAAAACTCTGGAATACAAATCCAATATTGGCTTTTCTTAACTTTGCCCTTTGTCTTTCGGTGAACTTGGAAACTTCATTATCAAGAAAATAATAACTTCCATCAGACGGATTATCCAGTAAGCCGAAGATATTTAATAATGTAGATTTACCGCAGCCGGAAGGACCCATTATTGCAACAAATTCTTTTTCATTTATTTCAACATTAACATTGTTGAGAGCTGTTGTTTCAACTTCTTCAGTTGTATAGATTTTTCTGAGGTTTTGTGTTTTGATCATTGTATTACCTTATTAATATTTTGAAAAATTTTAATTGCTTGAACAGACTACTTCTTTTCTGCTTATTGAATTTAATTTCTTTTTCAATTCCGATATTCTTTTAAGAATATTTTTACGGTTTTCCTTATTTAAATAACCCAGATTAAAGGAAAGCATAAGGAGATATCTTAATTTATCAATTGAACTTACTACATTACTTATAAAGAATTCATAACCGGTATCTAAATTCCTGGAGAGAATTTCAGCTATATTTTTAGGAATAGAAATAGCTGTATACCTGAGCTGGTTAGTTATTCCGTTTATTTCTTCCTTCGGAAAGTCTTCCGAATATTTATATACTGATAACACTATTTGATGGCTCACTTTTAATATTTGATAGTTTTGAAAATCTTCCATCTCTTTTTTATAATCCAAAGTGTTTGTTAATTTTTAATTATCAGCTTATCCACATCACCGAAATTATCATAAGAAGAAGTTACTACTTTATCCCCCGGCTTTAAACCGCTTAATACTTCAAAAAAATCAGGATTCTGTCTCCCGAGACTTATAGACCGTTTAACAGCTTCGTTCCCTGAATTATTAACAACAAAGACCCACTGCCCGCCGGTTTTCTGGTAGAATCCGCCGCGCGGCAGAAGAAGGGCTTTGGTCCGGTCACTAAGCTGTAATCTTATCTGCAGAGTCTGTCCGCGTCTTATCCCGTCGGGGGCTTTACCTGAGAATTCCATATCAACTTCAAATTTTCCGCTTGTAACTTCCGGGTATACTTTATCTACGGTTAATTTATACTCTCTTCCATCGATTTCAACTGTAGCCTTCAATCCTTTCGTTACTCTTGCAATATAAAATTCATCGATATCCGCTCTGACTTTATAACCATCCATGGCATCGATTTGACCTAACCGGGAACCGGGGGTCTTTGACTGCCCAATCTCTGCATTTAAGGAAGTAAGCTGCCCGCTTATCGGAGCTTTGACTGTAAGATTATCGATGTTCTCTTTTATTAATCCCAGGTTCGTCTGCAAACGACTTATTGATTCATTTATTTGTTCGAGCTGTGATTGTTTTAAAACCGAATCCTTCTGCCAGTTTTCCTCCGCCAGCTTTTTTTGCAGCATATCATGATAATAATTGTCCCGGTACTGTTCATATTCCTGCTGAGATACTAATTTCTTTTCCCACATTACTTTTTCCCTATTATATACCTGCTCAGAGTTGATGAGACTGTAATTAACATCGACGAGACGGGTTTGAAGGCTTATGCTGTTCTGTTCAATTTGAAGTCTTGTATTTCTTGCATCATTTATCTGCTGAAAAGCAAAAGACTCCTGCTGCAAGGCATTTAATTGGAAATCGGTATTTGACAGCTTTAATATCTTATCCCCCTTTTGAAGCATTGCTCCCTCTTCAACAAATTTCTTTTCTATCGTTCCCCCTAAGATTGCATCCAGGTAATAAGTTGTTCTCGGCAGAACATTCCCGGTAACCGGTATAAATTCCTGGAAATCGCCATTCTCTACAGTAGATATTGTTATTTTATCCTGTTCAACATTTAATTTAGAGCCTGTATCGGCGAGAATTAAAATAATCAGAATAAAAAATAATACACCACCGATTGAAGATATCCAAAATTTTTTTCTTTTATAAATTGGCTTTTTTTCTATTTTTCTATCCACTTTAATCACCCAATAAAATTGTTATATCGAAAAGTTTTAAGCTGAAACAATTTTAAGACCCTATAAACAACTTGTATGCCTCTTTTAAAAAAGTAGAAAAAAGCAGTGCGAATTTCTTATTCTCCAGATCAATTTTATTCAACTATATAATTAAATTTCAAAATATTGTAACAAAAAAGAGAAACAAAAAAAATTAACATTCATCTCCATTAGCTTTTTATAAAAATATTATATTAAACAAAAGATGTACATTAACGGACAATAACGTTCATAAACGGACACTAGTAATTCTCTTAAATTCATAATCAAATCAAAATTTAACTGATAGTCCGAATGTCGGCAGGATTGGCCATAATTTCACTTCTTTAACTACAGGCTGACCATTTCTTAAAGTATATTGATATGCTTGAATATTTTTGTAGTTAAAAATATTGCTTACATCCAGAAAGATTGAAGAAGCCAGGCCGAATAATTTAAAATCCTTTGACAACCTAAGATCAACTCTTTTGTATGCCGGCATATATGCGGAATTCGGGTTACCCCTTTTCCATTCCCAAATTCTTGATGAATAATTATAAACTGCATTTGACGGCGTATACGCAAAACCGCTTCCATATGCAATCCTTGTACTAAATTTCCACCCTTTACCGGTGGATATATCGGCATAAACTGCAAGAGTGCTTCTTTGATCCGTATTACGGGGGAAATAGCCGTAGGAATTATTTATTATTTTTTGTTCCGCATTAAGCAGGCTGTAACTTATCCATCCCGAAAACCAGTCTGCAGAATAGATAAGATAAAAATCAGCCCCGGAAGTTTTTCCGACTGCATCATTTTCTTTTGAATAATATATTTCACCGCTGCTTGAAATTGTTGATGAGATCAGATTGTCGTAACTTTTGTGATAAGCTTCAATTTTCAGTTTAAGAAAATTCTGGTTTTCAGCATTGGAAATAATGTTATATTCAAGACCAAGTATATAATGAATTGCGAGTTCCGATTGTGTATTTGTATCCGAAGCTGCAGAATAGGCAATCTGCTGGTATATAGGCGACTGGTAATAATATCCCCAGGCACCGCGAAAGGTTAAATCGGGAGTAATCTTATAGGAGAAATTTATCCTCGGGCTAAAGGTTAAATCCTTATTTAGATCGAAATAATCAAATCGGCCGCCTAGATTCAATATCAATTTATCACCGAGCTGTAAAATATTTTCAATATAACCGGCAGCTTTATAAGACTGTGTATTTATACTGTCTATATTATTATCAAGCTCATTTTCATAATATGAATTGTAGGATGTATCCGGGTAATTATACCGGTCTGTAAGCTCAGAGATCGTGGTGGAATTGTTGTAATTGTTATCATAAAAAATCCGCTGATAGCTTAAACCGGTTTTTAACCAGTAGGACGGGTCTAGCTGCAGATCATAGGATGAATTTACCTCAATTGTTCGGATATTTAAATTATTACGGTAAACGTAATTATTTATATATTGATAGAAAGAGTTAACTCCGGGTCCGGCAAAATCATCCCTGTAAAAATTGATTTTCCCTGCAAGTTCATTTTCAACCTGATCATAAAATGAAATTTCAGATTTTAACAATGCATTTGAAGAAATTATGCTGGTGTTTTGAAGTGCAAGCATTGTGCTGTAATATTTTGCGTTGGTTGAAGCAGAATCGTTCCAGTTTCGGGTAAGCCGGCCGTCAACATCATTAAAACTAACACTTGATTTATATGGGCCGTAATAATTCTGTTCGGGATCGGTAAAGAAATTATCACCTGCATGGATAAATTTGAAAGTTAATTTATTCTGGGCAGCCAGATTATATGCAACTACTCCCTGGAGATCATAAAACGATGGGTGAATGGATTCGTCAAAACTTAACATTTTTATAACATACTGAAAATAACTCTGCCTGAACCCCAAAATAAATGAACCATTATTTCCAAGAGGCCCTTCCACCAAACCTGCTAAATCCGTCAAGCTTAAACTGGCCTGACCCTCAAAATTATTTCTATTTCCTTCGCGGTATTCTATATTTACTACAGAACTCATCCGGTCACCGTAACGTGCGCTAAATCCTCCTGTTATCAAATCCATTTTTTTAATCATATCAACATTGAATATACCTATGCTGGCATTGGGAGCTTCTTTTACATGGTAAGGATCATAGACCTGGGTACCGTTAATTAAGACAAGATTTTCATCGGGATTACCGCCGCGTACATTAAATTTAGAGCTGAATTCATTATTAACTGCAACACCCGGGAGCATTTGAACACTTCTCATAACATCAGGAATTGCACTTGTAATTTCGCCAAGATTCTCACTTTGAAGCGAAAGCATGCTGACTTCCTTTTGGTTGGACTCTCCTTTCCGGTTTGCATAAATAGTTACATTCTGCAGAAGCATGTCAATTGAATTCATTTCAATTGTAATTTGAATATCTTTATTTATTTCCAGATTGGAATTTACGGTTTTATACCCGACATAACTGCATCGCAAATTATAGCTGCCTGGTTCCAGATTTAAAATGAATTCTCCCTGCTGGTTGGTTGAAGCTCCCTGGCTGGTACCAATAATAATTATATTTGCAAAAGGAAGCGGTTCTTTTGTCGCCGCATCTTTTACTATTCCCTCTATTGTAAATGGTTCAGCAAAAGCACTTGAGATTAAGAATGCGGGAAAAATAATCAGGAATAAAATTCCTTTCATTCTACACCCCTGAATTATGATATAAATATTTAATCTCTCTGAAGCAATTTTATTTTTTTATTGACTGCTAATATTAAATATAAAAAAGAATCTTCAGAATAAATACAAATACGACTATTTTGATTGAAAATATTTCGCTTTCCGATTTTTATACCTATAAAGATCTTACAAAATCAATTTGATGAATAATAATAATTTTTAATTACGATAACAGTCAATTGATTTTTAATCTATAAAGCTTGAACTTAGTACTGTTCGAAAGCGAACGTTTATGTACGGAACCGGACATGAAATTATTTCTAATAATACTATCTAATATCATTTTCATAATTTTTTTAAGGAATAGATTTTGCACTTACCAGAAATTAAAACCTAAATAAAAAAAATTTAATTTAAATATTATGAATCTTAAGACAGGGAAAATCCTTATAGTCGACGATGATGAAGATGTTCTGTTTTCCGCCAGACTTTTATTAAAGCAGCATTATTCTATTGTGCAAATGGAAAAGAGCCCAGAACAAATTCCGTCTATATTAAAGAACGAACATTATGATATAATTCTTCTTGATATGAATTTTTCAGGAAATGCTACAAGCGGAAACGAAGGATTTAACTGGCTGAAGAAAATTCTTGAACTTGACCCGGCATCAATTGTCATTCTTATTACTGCGTTCGGAACAATTGAAATGGCAGTAAGGGCAATAAAAGACGGAGCAACCGATTTTGTTTTAAAGCCATGGCAGAATGAAAAACTTCTCGCAACTATATCTTCAGCAATGAAGCTGAGCCAGTCGCAGCAGAGAGTTGATAATCTTCTTTCAAGACAAAAACAGTTGAGTAAAGATATTGACCGGCAGTTCCATGATATTATCGGCGTATCCGAAGAGATGCAGAAAGTTTTCAGCACAATCCAAAAAGTTGCGGAAACAGATGCAAATATTTTAATTCTTGGGGAGAACGGGACAGGAAAAGAATTAGTTGCCAGGGCAATTCACCGGCAATCTAAAAGAGAAGATGAAATCTTTTTAAATGTTGATATGGGTGCAATCAGCGAATCTCTTTTCGAGAGTGAATTATTCGGATATGTTAAGGGGGCATTTACAGATGCGAAAGAAGATAAGGCAGGAAGGTTTGAAATTGCTTCAGGCGGAACTTTGTTCCTTGATGAAATAGGGAACTTATCATTTAACCTGCAGATGAAGCTCCTTTCCGTGCTGCAAAACAGAACCGTAACAAGATTAGGCTCCAATATTTCCAAACCGATTGACATACGGCTGGTTTGTGCAACAAATATTCCATTAGATGAGCTGATATCTGAAAAACGATTCAGGCAGGATCTGCTTTACAGGATAAATACAGTAGAAATTAATCTGCCGCCTCTCAGGAAAAGGATCGAAGATATTCCTCTTCTGGCAAAACATTTTCTTGAAATCTACTGCAAAAAATATAATAAGTCTGAAAAGGAAATAACTCCTGCGGCATTGAAAAGACTGGAAAAATATCATTGGCCGGGGAATGTCAGGGAACTGCAGCATGCAATTGAGCGGGTTGTTATAATGAATGAAGCCAGTGAAATTCTGCCGGAGGATTTTTACTTTACAGTCCAGGATTCAAAAGAAGATGACTTAAAATTAAACAACTTCGACCTGGAAGAAGCGGAAAAATTATTGATCATTAAAGCAGTCGGCAAATACAACGGTAATCTTACTAGAGCGGCAAAAGATCTTGGACTCACTAGAGCATCACTTTACCGCAGATTAGAAAAATATGGTTTATAAAAGATTTAATATTAATGTTATTTTAAGAATCCTGCTCCTTAGTATTTCAATCTTTCTTCTTTTTTATTTAATAAATGATACATCTTTTTATGCAACGATTTTTATTATCTGTATAGCCATTATTGTTCAGATATATCTTTTAATAAAATTTATTGAAAATACAAATAAAGAAATTTCCCGCTTTTTTTATTCAATCCGTTATTCCGATTTTACTCAAAATTTTAAATCGAAAATAAAAGGGGCAGGATTTGAAGAATTGAATAATTCTTTTACGGAAGTAATAGAAGAATTTAAAAAGGCCCGCAGCGAAAAGGAAGAAAATTACCATTATCTCCAGATTATTATTCAGCATATAAATATTGGGATTCTGGCATATACACTGGACGGAAATGTTGAACTAATAAATAATGCAACAAAAAAGCTTTTGGGAATAAATTCTCTGAGAAACATATTGGAATTAAATAGTAAAAATGAACGACTGGTAAAGACTTTAAAGGAAATGCGGGCAGGAAAAAAAGCTTTGGTAAAAATTGAAGACAACAATGAATTAATCCATTTATCAATTTTTGCCGCAGAATTTAAACTCCGTGATAAACATATCATCTTAGTTTCACTTAATAATATACAAAGCGAACTTGAAGAAAAAGAGATGGAAGCCTGGCAGAATTTAATCCGTGTTCTTACGCATGAAATCATGAATTCAATTACTCCTATAGTTTCACTTTCATCGACGGTAAACAATATGCTTGAAAATTCGGATAAAAAACTGACCGACGAAGATATTGATGAATTTAAGATCGCAGTGAGTACAATTGAGAAAAGAAGCAAAGGACTAATTCATTTTGTGGATGACTACAGAAATTTGAATCGGGTTCCGGTTCCCCAATTCCAGATATTTAAAATTTCTGTCTTATTTGAAAGAATAAAAAACCTGCTTCATGAACAGCTTGCTTTAAAAAATATTTCGCTGGTCTGCGCGGTTGAACCGGAAAATCTTGAAATTATGATCGATCCCGATTTGATAGAACAGGTTTTGATCAACCTGATTTTAAATTCCATAAATGCATTTAACGGCATTTCTAATCCAACTGTGAAGCTATTGGGAATAATTGACAGCAGGGGTATAATTAATATTCAGGTAATTGATAACGGTAAAGGAATCCCCGAAGACCTCCAGGATAAGATATTTATTCCTTTCTTCACAACAAAAAAAGAAGGTTCAGGGATAGGATTGAGTCTATCCAAACAAATAATGAAAGCGCATAAGGGAGGGATTTCCGTAAAATCACAGCTAAATACAGGAACAACTATAACACTTAAGTTTAGTTAGAAGCTTACTTAAATTGTTTAATATTTTACAATTTGAATCTACATTTAAGAACTAATTCTCCAGCTTTCTAATATTCCATCAACTTTGTCTTTAACCAAAGCCCTTGCATCAAACCTTTCATAACCCTTCGATAATAATCCATCGTACTCCGTCATAGTATGCCGGATATGTGCAATTACTGCCAAATCAATCGCATTTTCATCATAATCTTTTGCAGCGGCACTTCTGCCGACCCTCCCGCTGTATTTTTTGCATGCATGTTCAGCAATTATTTTCTCCCGGCCCGGCGGCATCATACTATATAGTTTTCTTATTTGATCAGCAAAATTCTTAACAAATTCCCGATCGATCTGTTCACGTTTTTCTGCCTCACGTATTCTTCTCTTTTCACGTATGTCAGCATCATTAAGGCATTCTTGCTCTGCCTTGTCTAATGCTTCCTGTTCAACTAATAATCCCTGGCGTTCATAACGCTTTCTTGAACGGCTCCATTTTAGAACCACAGCATACAAACCGGAATATTTTTTTGCACGGACAGTTAGTGCCGTATTACCCGTAGGTAGAAATTCAAGATGATCGAGATCGGCACATGAGAGGCATAGAGCTCCTTTTGAGCGGGTAAGAAAAATCCATGCATGATGACCGAGATTTTCATTGCATTCACTGCAAATTGATTCACGATTAGATATAAAAACTTTTAGTTCATCTGATTTCATATTTATCTTTTAAAAAAGTGGAGGTTCCCAGGAGCAAGATAATATAAATATAATAATTATCAATTGTCCGGCATCGTTCACTAATGTTCGCATTTGAACAGTAATTTTATTTATCAAACTCATTTTCAGAATCTAATCAAAATGTTTTAAATAGGCATAATCTTTGCGATTTTGATACCAGTTTCTTTTCCGCTTATAAAAATTTAGAACCATTTGAATATAAAATTATCCGAAGTCCGGCGGTTATTTATATATTAAATTATTTATAGATAAAAAAGTTACTATGCTTAAACACAATCTTCTAATTATCTTTAGAAATTTCAAAAGATCCAAAAGCACATTTTTTATTAATCTTATTGGACTCTCGACAGGTCTTGCTTGTGCTTTATTAATTTACCTGTGGGTAAATGATGAACTGCATGTTGATAAATTTAATAAAAACGACAGTCAATTATATCAGGTAATGGGAAATCAGCAGCAAAGCCAGGGTATAATAACCGGAGAAGGAACACCGGATCTTTTAGCCGATGCTTTAGCCGATGAAGTCCCCGAAGTTAAATATGCAGCAGCCGTTACCCCTTCTTCCTGGTTCGGAAATTTTACTTTATCCCATGGAAATAAAAATATAAAGGCGATTGGACAATTTGCCGGGAAAGATTTCTTTAATGTTTTCACTTATGATCTGCTACAAGGTAACCCGAACGAGATTTTATCAACTGATAATTCTGTTGTTATATCAGAAGAGCTATCAAAAATATTATTTAAAACTACAAATAATGTTGCGGGTAAAGAAATTCAATGGCAGCTTTTGGGAATTAAAATGAATTCGGTCATTTCAGGCATATTCAAAGGTATCCCGGCAAATTCAACAGAGAAATTTGATTTTGTTTTGTCTTATGATCAATGGATTAAACTCTCTAAATTAGTCGGTCGTACAATTAATTGGGGCAACTATGGCCCGAGTACATATATTGTTTTAAATAAAAGTGCAAATACTAAAACTGTAAATAATAAAATAGCCGGATTTATAAAAGCAAGAAATAAATATTCAAACGTTACACTTTTTATAAGACCTTATTCCGATGCTTATCTTTATAATAAATACGAAAACGGTGTTCAATCCGGCGGCAGAATAGAATATGTTAAACTCTTTTCTCTGATTGCTGTTTTCATCCTTATAATCGCCTGTATCAACTTCATGAACTTATCTACCGCGAAAGCATCGATCAGGATGAAGGAAGTAGGAATCAAAAAAACGATAGGTGCGTCAAGGAAAACACTTGCCCTCCAGTATTTGGGTGAATCATTATTGCTGGCTTTTTTATCCTTTATTATTTCACTCGCTTTAGTCGAATTTATTCTTCCGCAATTCAATATGTTAACCGGAAAACATCTAGTAGTTCAATTTAACACACATGCCGCTTTATTTTTTTTAGGTATAACATTTTTTACCGGAATAATTTCAGGCAGTTATCCCGCATTATATCTTTCCGGTTTTAATCCGGTGGTTATATTAAAAGACAGGATTAATACTACATCAAAAGGAGAAGTATTTATAAGAAAGGGACTTGTTGTTTTTCAATTTGCTCTATCAATAATTTTTATAGCAGCTGTTCTGGTTGTTTACAATCAAATGGAGTATATACAAAGGAAAAATCTTGGCTATAATAAAGACAATGTTATTTATTTTGATCTGGAAGGTAAAGTACCGGAGCATCAAAATGTATTTTTTTCGGAGATAAAGGAGATACCGGGGGTAATCAATGCATCCAGTCTCAACCAGAATTTGATCGGAATTAACAGCACTACCTACGGGCTTAACTGGGAAGGGAAAAAACCTGGTGAGTTAATAAATTTTGTCGATGTTAGCATAAACTATGGTATGATTAAAACACTTGCAATACAAATGAAAGAAGGAAGAACCTTTTCAAGAAATTTCGGTTCCGATAGTATGGCAATAATCTTTAACCAGTCGGCTATTAATGCAATGGGGATTAAAGAACCAATAGGAAAAATAGTAAATCTCTGGGGAAAAGAGAGACAAATTATCGGTGTTACAAAAGACTTCAATTTTGAATCTCTACATGAAAGAGTCAAACCGTTATTTTTTATTTTGCAGCCAAATAAAACACTGGTGGCTATGGCGAGAATAAAAGCAGGAATGGAAAAAGAAACTTTAGAAAGACTTGGAGATTTTTACAAATCATTTAACCCTGGGTTTTCTTTTGATTACAAATTTTTAGATAAGGATTACCAGGCATTATATTCTTCTGACGAGAGGGTATCTGTTTTGTCACGTTACTTTGCGGGAATGGCTGTTATCATTTCATGTTTAGGTTTGTTCGGCCTTTCGGCTTTCACTGCTGAGAGAAGACGGAAAGAAATCGGCATTCGTAAAGTGCTTGGCTCAAGTGAATTTGGAATTATCTATCTATTATCAAATGATTTTACCAAACTTGTTTTAGTATCAATTATAATTGCTCTGCCTCTAGGTTATTTAATTACAAAAAGCTGGTTGAACAGCTTCGCATATAGAATAAATTTAGAACCATGGTACTTTTTTAGCGCGGGAGTAGCAGCATTATTAATTACGTGGTTTACAGTAGGGATACAAGCAGTGAAAGCTGCATATACAGACCCGGTAAAAAGTTTAAAATATGAATAGAAAGAAAATGTATGCTGAAAAATTATTTCAAGATTGCATTAAGAACTTTAATACGTAATAAAAGCTTCACATTTATTAATATCGCCGGTCTTGCAGTCGGTATTTCGGCCTGCCTTCTTATTTTTCTTGTTGTACAATTTGAACTTAGCTTCGACAATTTTCATCCAAATAGAGATAGGATTTACAGGATAGTATCTGAAACTAAAGGGCCGGATGGTATGAACTATTCAGGTGGTGTTCCATTCCCGGTTGCAGACGGTTTAAGAAACGAATTCCCTGAATTAAAAAAAGTTGCCGAAATATACGGCACTGACAATGCACAAATAATTATTCTTAATAACAACAAAAGCTATAAAAAAAAATACAAGGAAGAAAACGGCGTATTTTTTACCGGGCCGCAGTTTTTCAGTATTTTTAATTTCCCCTGGCTTATCGGTAATCCAACTGATTTGGCTGATCCTGAAAATGCAGTAGTAACGAAGGAAACAGCAGAGAGATATTTCGGAAATTGGAAATCAGCTCTTGGAAAATCAATAAAGCTTAATAATCAAAATGTATATAAAATTGCAGGAATTATTAAAAATGTTCCGGCAAACAGTGATTTTCCTTTCAAAATATTATTATCATTTCAGTCATTTAAGAATCAGAATAAAGAAATTACCAAGGACTGGGTAAGTATTTTCGGCAGCAATTATTGTTTTGTGCTTTTTCCTGAAAACCTTTCTGTTTCCAAATTTAATTCTTTTCTAAAAGGTTTTGTTAAAAGGCATAAGCCGCCTGAATATGTAAAAGAAAACCTTACAGTAGAGCCGCTGAATGAAATGCATTTTGATTCACGATTTGGGAATTATAATCAGCGAACATTCAGTAAAGAATTAATAACTGCAATTTCTTTAATTTCAATATTTTTATTGATAATCGCCTGTGTGAATTTCATAAACCTGGCAACAGCACAAGCTGTTAACCGTTCGCGTGAAGTTGGTGTTCGAAAAGTTTTGGGAAGCAGCAGAAGACAGTTATCCTTCCAGTTTTTTAGCGAAATTTTTATAATAACTTTAATATCAATAGTAGTTTCTGCAGTAATTGCCGAAATAGCATTACCTTTTCTAGATAACCTCCTGCAATTAAAATTGAACCTGGATTTCGTTTCAAATCCTTCTATCATACTTTTTTTGATTGTTATAACTTTTATTGTCACTTTAATGTCCGGTTTTTATCCTTCAATTATTTTATCGGGATTTAATCCTATAGCTGCATTTAAAAGCAAAGCTACCTTAAAAACAATCGGAGGGTTATCGTTAAGAAGGAGCCTGGTTATATTCCAGTTTATAATTGCCCAGGTATTAATATTCTGTATGCTGGTAGTTGTAAATCAAATGAATTATTTCAAAAATGCTTCTTACGGCTTTACAAAAGCCCAGGTAGTCATTGTTCCTGTCCCGGGGGACAGTTTGAGCCTTTTAAAAACAAGCTCTTTAAAAAACCAGCTGGTAAGGCAATCAGGAGTTAAAGAGGTTAGCTTCAGTACTTTTACTCCTTCCGATAATTCACACTGGACTTCTGACTTCAATTTCAATAATTCTGCAAAGACAACTGATTTTAATGCAGAACTTAAATGGGCAGATAATGATTATTTTAAAATCTACAATCTTAAATTCCTTGCCGGGAAACCATATGCAGATTCAGATACCATCAGGAACTTTGTTGTAAATGAAACCTTAATCAGGAAATTAGGAATTAAAGATCCAAATGATGCTGTCGGGAAAAAAATAAGTTTATGGAATGGCGAGCATGCAGGATTTATTGTCGGTGTAGTAAAAGATTTTAATACAGGTCCGCTGATAAAGCCTGTGAACCCTGTACTCATGAGTTCCTGGAGAGCTGTTTACGGTATAATAAATATTAAGATACTTCCGATCGATATTAAAAACACCCTATCCTCAATTGAAAAAATATGGAACGACAGCTACCCGGACTATATTTATGAATATCAGTTCCTCAATCAGAAATTAGATAATTTTTATAAACACGAAGATCAGCTTTCACAGCTCTATAAAATTTTTGCAGCAATTGCGATTTTTATTTCCTGCCTCGGATTGTACGGACTCATATCATTCATGACAATTCAAAGGACTAAAGAAGTGGGTATAAGAAAGGTTCTCGGAGCTTCTGCGGGAAATATAATTTATTTGTTCTCTCGGGAATTTACAATTCTTATCGGGATAGCATTCTTATTTTCTTCTCCTGTTTCATATTATTTAATGCACCATTGGCTTGAAAACTTTGCCTACAAAATTCAAATCAGTATTAATTTATTTCTGGTAACAATATTTGGCTCAATAATTATTGCATGGATAACTGTAGGATATAAAGCAATAAAAGCAGCAATTGCGAACCCGGTAAAATCTTTAAAATATGAATAAGCGCTAAGCACATTGTGCAAAGCGTTTTTATAAATGGAAAAATGAGAGATAAAAGGTCAAAAATAAATAATTTAATTTTTTGCTATGCGCTTTACTTATTGCGCTATGCTTTAAAGTATTAAACGAAAGGAATTCAAAATGAAAGAGATCAGCATTCCTCTGCCGGATTTTTTAGATAAGCAGATCGCGGAAATAGAAGTAAAAATTAACGGTAAGAGAAGGCAGTTCAATTTTAAAGTTGAATCATTTAGATGGGAACCCGAGGATGAAGTTTTGTCCATAGATGACAGAATCAAAATGCTTCAGCAAAGTCTCCAGACTTATAATAAGTCCTGGGAACTAATTCAAATATTCAGACCAAAAGATGATTCCAAATTTATTCAGGTTTTATTCAGGCAAAAAGGAACTCCAACCCCGAATTGATAATTAATAATGAGAGGATACTATGTTCAGGAATTATATAAAAATTGCTTTCCGAAATCTTAGAAAAAATAAGGGGTATTCTTTCATAAATATTACCGGGCTTGCGGTAGGTATTACCTGCTGCATTGCAATTGTTCTTTATGTAAGAAATGAACTGAGCTATGATAAATTCAATAAAAATTATGATCAAATTTATCGAATTCACTTGAGCGGAAAAGTAAATGGCAATGAATTAGATATGGCAATTAGCTCGTCTCCTTTAGGAGCTGCAATTATGCATGATCTGCCGGAAGTTGCTGCATATACACGGATTAGAAATTTCGGCCCCCCTGTTTTAAGATATAAAAATAAAACTTTTAGCGAAGAAAGATTCTTCGATGTAGATTCAACTTTCTTCAATGTTTTTACAGCTGAATTTATTGAAGGCAAACCTCAAAATGCGTTAACTCAGCCAAACTCCGTCGTTATTACTGAGTCTATGGCAGAAAAATATTTTGGAAATGAACAACCGGTTGGAAAAATATTAAATGCTGATCACAGCCGGGACTGGATTGTTACCGGTGTAATTAAAGACTTTCCCCAAAATTCTCATTTCCATTTTGATTTTCTTGGGTCGCTTACAACTTATGAAGACAGCAGAAATCCTTTTTGGCTCAGTAATAGTTATTATACCTATATCGTTTTAAAGAAAGGAACTAACCCGGAAGAATTCCAAAAAAAGCTGGATAAAGATCTTAGACAATATATTGAACCTCAACTGGAGAAAGTCGCCGGATTAACATTTGAACAGCTAAAGAAAAGCGGAAGCAGTTATGGATACGTTATACAGCCTTTGTCAGCTATTCATCTTTATTCCCATCTTGATTATGAAATAGAAGCAAACAGCGATATTAATTATATATATATATTTTCAATAATTGCTGCATTAATACTGCTAATTGCCTGTATCAATTTTATTAACCTTGCAACCGCTCGATCAGAAAAAAGAGCAAAGGAAGTTGGAATAAGAAAGACGCTCGGTTCCAATAAATCTCAGCTTATCAGACAATTTATTGTTGAAGCAGTTTTGATGAGTTTGACAGCCGTATTTTTTGCTGTAATTCTTATCGAAGTTTTTCTGCCTCTATTTAATGAAATTTCCGGGAAGGAAATGAGCACTGGAATTTTTAATAATATTTATAGCATTTTTCTTTTAATATTTTTTGCCGGTTTAATTGGGATAGCCGCGGGAAGTTATCCGGCTTTTTATCTCTCTTCTTTTCAGCCTGTTAAAGTGTTAAAGAGTGAAAGTAAGGGGAAAGGGAAATCAGTTCTGAGGAGCGGTTTAGTAATATTCCAATTTTCAGTTACTATAATTCTTTTTATCGGCACATTTATAATTTATAACCAGCTAAAATATGTACAAAACAAAAATCTTGGCTTTGATAAAGAGCAAGTCGTAATAATTAACAAAACAGATGATATTGGGAACCAAATGGAATCATTTAAAAAGGAATTATCTAATTGTCCGGGAGTTATTAACTTAAGTAATTCAAACTCCATTCCTGGGCATCAGTACGGAGATAATGCAACCAGACTTGAAGGGACACCCAACGACAGAGTTCAGGACCTGCGGCAAATATGGTGCGATTACGGTTTTATTAAAACTTATAATATAGAAATGGAAAAGGGGAGGTTCTTTTCAATAGAACATCCTTCCGATACTTCAGCTGTGGTTATTAATGAAGCAGCAGTAAAATTATTTGGCTTAAAGGACCCGATTG
Source organism: uncultured Bacteroidota bacterium (assembly GCA_963782475.1). Lineage (GTDB taxonomy): Bacteria > Bacteroidota > Ignavibacteria > Ignavibacteriales > Ignavibacteriaceae > CAVQBP01. The sequence goes on along the minus strand of CAWAJW010000012.1, from coordinate 1,379,265 downwards.
GTAAAATTTTAATAGAACCGGGTCCACACGGTGATGACAAATATAAAATTATAGGTGTAACAAAGGATTTTAATTATGAATCGCTGCATCAATCGGTACGTCCTTTAACATTTCACCTTTTAGCAAATAAAAACTTTGCTCAATTTCTTTCCGTGAGAATTAAGCCGGGTAATTATCAGGAAACAATTAATTACCTGGAAAATAGATGGAAAAAATTTGCAGGCAACGAGGCTTTCGATTACAATTTTTTAGATGAGAATTTAACTCATTTATATATAGCTGAACAAAGAACAAGTAAAATTGCTATTACATTTTCTATATTAGCAATTCTTATAGCCTGTCTCGGTTTACTCGGATTGGCAGCGTTTATCACGGAACAGCGCACAAAAGAAATCGGGATCAGAAAAGTATTAGGTGCTTCAATTCCTTCTTTGCTTTTTATGCTGTCTAAAGAATTTTTAAAATGGGTTTTGATAGCTAATATTATTTCATGGCCTGTTGCCTACTATGTTATGAACAATTGGTTAAAAGATTTTGCCTACAGAATAAATATTAATTTTTCGGTTTTTCTTTTATCCGGAATTATTGCTTTAATAATTGCCCTGTTAACGGTTAGTTCACATGCAATTAAAGCAGCAACTTCTGACCCAATAAAATCTTTAAGGTATGAATAAGTTCAATTAACAATTGATAATTAACAATTAAAAATTCAGAGGTTATGTTTAAAAGCTATTTAAAGATTGCATTAAGAAATATATTTCGCCAAAGGATTTATTCTTTTATTAATATTATTGGACTGGCTATAGGAATCACATGCTGCATTCTTATCCTGCTTTTTGTGCGGTATGAACTTAGCTATGATAAGTTCAATAAAACAGCAGATAGAATTTATAGGGTTACCCGAGAATGGTTTAATGAAGATGGTACTTCAAATCTGCATCTTGCAAGAGTTGCACCTCCCATTGGTCCGCTGCTCAAAAATGAATACCCGCAAATTGTTAAAGAAGAAACAAGACTGCTGCAGGATGGGGGTGTTCTTCTAAAAATCGGAGAAAAATCATTTATAGAAGACCGGTTTTTCTGGGCTGAACAATCTGCTTTCAAAATATTTACAGTTCCTTTTATAGAAGGTAATGAGAATAATGCTCTTTCGGAACCGAAAAGCATTGTTATAACTCAATCTATGGCAAAAAAATATTTTGGAAGTGAAGATGCGCTTGGCAAAACAATTAAATACGAAAACCTTGGTGAACTGAAAGTAACCGGCGTTATAAAAGATGTTCCTGAAAATTCTCATCTTAAATATGATTTTCTAGCTTCATTTATAACGCTTGTATGATTCGGCAATAATCGGGAGAAAAACTCTTGAAGAAAACTGGGGAAGCAATAATTATCTAACTTACATTCTGTTGTCTAAAAACGTTTCTATTGAACAGCTGAAGAATAAAATCCCTTCATTTATTGATAAATATGTTGCACAGGCCATGAAGAGGGAGCAGGCACAAATGCCTGCAAAAGCTCTTCACAATTATGATATGCTTCATTTTCAGAAATTAACAGATATTCATTTGCATTCACATTTAACTACAGAAGTTGAAGAAAACGGGGATATAAAGAACATTTATATTTTTTCTGCAATAGCTTTATTTGTATTGCTTATTGCCTGCATAAATTTCATGAATCTTTCAACTGCAAGATCGATAAAAAGGGCCAGGGAAATCGGTATCCGCAAAGTGCTGGGTGCTTACAGGAAGCAGCTTATGAAGCAATTCATAGGAGAATCAATGCTTACTGTATTTATTTCACTCTTTTTTTCAATATTGTTTGTTGAATTTACTCTAAAATCATTCAGCAATTTCGCCCAGAGAAATCTTCAGTTCAATCTTTTTTCTGATCCTGTGTTACTGGGAGGTGTATTGTTACTTACGATTGTGGTTGGATTTATTTCAGGCTCCTATCCTGCTCTGATGCTGTCATCATTTCAGCCAGTTGCAGTCCTGAAAGGGAATAAAAGTTTATCGCACAAATCTGTTTTTAGAACTGTTCTGGTCATTGTACAATTTACAATATCCATTGTTTTAATTATTTCCATGGGAGTTGTGTTCCGGCAGATGGAATACGTAAAGAAAAAAGACCTCGGATATAATAAAAATCATCTAGTGATTTTACCTTCGGGAAAAAAAATAAAAAATAATCTCGAATCATTTAAAAGCCAGCTTCTCCAAAACCCGGATATAAAAATGATAACAAGCTCCAAGCTAGTCCCCTCAAATATGCTTTTAAATAGTTCGAGAGCAAAAATTTATGATGGCAATAAGCCTGTACCATTAAAGTTCCGGCTGGCAGTACAGGAAATTGATTATGATTTCTTCAAAACTTACCAGATTAAATTTACATCCGGAAGGGACTTTTCTAGAAAGTATGCAACAGATGACAGTGCTGCATTTATTCTGAATGAATCTGCGGTTCGACAGCTCGGCTGGACATCGGAAAATGCAATTAACCGGAGAATAGTATACGGCAGAAGAAACGGAAGAATAATTGGGGTGGTACATGATTTTAATTTCGAATCTCTCCACAATGAAATTGTTCCGATAATATTTTTAATAACCAAAAACAATAATGAACAGGTGACAATAAGAATAAGCGGTAAAAACATTCCGGCTACACTGAGCTTCCTGAAAAAAAAATGGGCGGAATACAGACCGGATTATCCGTTTGATTATACTTTTCTTGATGATCAGCTGGACGATTTGTATGTCAAAGATCAGAAAATCGGTGATGTCTTTGGAATATTTGCCGGAATAGCAATTATAATAGCATGTCTTGGTTTATTCGGACTCGCCTCTTACACAGCAGAAGTAAGAACAAAAGAAATCGGAATAAGAAAAGTTCTGGGAGCAAAAGTTTCCGGGATAATAGCTTTGCTTTTAAAGGAATTTTTATTCCTGGTTTTAGCAGCCAATCTTATTGCGTGGCCCTTATCATATTATTTTATGAATAAATGGCTTAATGAATTTGCATACAGGGCCGGAATCAGCTTGTGGCTGTTTGCTGCAGCCGGAATTCTAGCAATGATCATTACAATATTAACAATCAGCTATCAATCAATAAAAGCCGCAACTGCCGATCCGGTGAAATCTTTACGATATGAATGAAGCTAAAGTCAAAGCTCAAAAGTCAAAGTCAAATTAAAGCAGAATGTCAATAATTCTTTTTTAATATTTAATTGAAAAATGTTAAAAAATTATTTTAAAGTAATAATAAGAAATTTACTTTAATAGGTATGCTGCAATTAATATTGCAGGACTTACTATAGCAATTATTTGCTGCATATTAATTCTTGCTTTTGATTTGTATGAGTTGAATTTTGACAGCTATAATAAAAATGCCGGTAAAATTTATCGGGTAGAAATTGATAACTGGGCTGCCTCGCCAATTACTGTAGGACCTTATGTTAAAGAAACTTTTCCCGGTGTTGAACAATATGTAAGGTTTGTGCATGTCAATAGAGCAATTGTGGGTAAAGGAGAAAGAATTTTCTCTGAAAATAGATTTTTTTTCGCTGATTCCACAGTTTTTAAAATATTCAGTTTCAAATTAATTTCGGGTGATAAATCAAACCTGCTTAATAAACCTAATAGCCTGATTATTACAAAAGAGATGGCGATAAAATATTTTGGAAAAGAAAACCCTGTCGGGAAACGTTTGACGATCATTACTGGTAAAGATTATGAATTTAACATTACCGGGGTTGTTGACGACTTGCCGGCACAATCTCATTTCAAATTTGATTTTTTAGGTTCGTTCAACACTCTTCAGTTAAACAGTTATAATGAAAAGAAAAGCTGGGAACAATCAATTACATATACTTATCTCTTGATAAATAAAGGAACAAACCTCCTCCCTATTGAAAAAGAATTAAGAAAGACTATACTCGCCCGTACGGATTCTCCCGATACAACCTCATTAAGCGTTTATCTCCGTCCGTTAAAATTGATTCATTTATATTCAAATTGCGAAAAAGAAATTGAACCGCAGGGAAATATCATTTATGTCTATGTTCTTTCAAGCATTGCTGTTATCATACTTCTGCTGGCAGCAATCAATTTCATCAATCTTTCCACAGCTTTAAACCGTACCAAGGAAGTAGCCGTTCGTAAAACTTTAGGTGCCGACAGAGAGCATATCGTGATGCAATTTATAGGAGAATCATTTCTAACTTCAATGGTTTCATTAATTCTTGCATTCGCAATTGTTCAGGTAATATCAAATTCATTTAACTCACTTTCAGGTAGTAAAGCTTCTATATATTTAACAAATCCATGGTTAATCTTATTATCTCTTGGACTTACCTTTTTAGTAGCTCTTTGTGGGGGAGCATATCCTGCCTTTTATATATCACGTTTAGGCGTTGTAAAAATATTAAAGTCAGGGTTTAAGGCTGATTCACATTCGTCATTTTCTGTTCTGTTAAGAAAAGGATTAATTGCCTTTCAATTCGTAATATCTGTTATCCTATTAATAGGTGTGCAGATTATTTCAAAACAGTTAGATTTCATTCAGAATAAAAATCTCGGAATGGATACAGAACAGATTCTAATTGCACCAATCAATAAAATTTCCGTCGAAAACTTTTCAGCACTAAAGATTGAACTATTACAGAACAGTGAAATTTCTTCCGTAACCGCTTCATTAAATGTCCCTTCAAAACGAATAATAATAGATGAATTGCAGCCGAATAATAAAATTGAAGGACCTCAATATCTCCGCGTTTTAGTCGCAGGTTTTGATTTTTTGGAAACATATGGAATTAAAATCATACAAGGACGCAGCTTCTCTCAAAAATTTCCGGCAGATTCTTCCGGCGCTTTTATCTTAAATAATGAAGCTGTTTCCCTCTTCGGATGGAAAAGACCTTTAGATAAAAAACTTTCCTTTTTATCTCTTGGCAAGAACGGGAATATCGTTGGAGTTACAAAAGAGTTTAACTTTGCTTCCCTGTATTCAAAGATTGAACCTCTTGCTATCTTTTTGAATACTAATCCGGCCTATTTTAAATATATATCAATCAGGCTTGGAAAAGGTAGCAAAACTGATCAAGTTAATAAGGTGGCGAAAGTATGGAAAAAAGTTTTACCCGGTGTCCCGTTTGAATATTCTTTTTTAAATGAAAACTTTAACAGTCTCTACAATTCAGATATAAGACTTCATACAATAACAGGGATTTTTACTTTTATTGGAATTTTTATTGCCTGTCTTGGTTTGGTGGGACTTGTTTCAATAACCGTTAAACAGCGTACAAAAGAAATGGGGATTCGTAAAGTTCTGGGAGCTTCAGTTTTGAATATTATAATAATATTTTATAAAGAATTTCTTTTACTAGTAGCCTTTTCAAATATTATAGGCTGGCCTGTAGCATATTTTATAATGAACAATTGGTTAAGTGATTTTGCCTACAGAATTAATATCAGCATATGGACTTTTATTCTATCGGGTACGATTGCTCTGATAATTGCTTTGTTAACAGTCAGCTCACATGCAATAAAAGCCGCTGCCGTAAACCCTGTGAAATCTCTTAGATATGAATAGCAAAACATATAGTTTAAAAAATTGGAGAGATTTTATGTTACTTGTTCAATAGTAATCGCAGGGTTGACGGTTGGATTAAAACCATAAAAGCTGCAAATGCAGATTGATTGGGTTTTAAAGATATGAATAAGAAAATTTAGATAGAAAAATTTATTAAGACTCAACACCTGTAAATCTTCTAAAAATTGATATCAATAAATATTTCAGGTTATAAAACATGAAAAAAATAATATCAGTTCTCCTTTTGATGTTTTCTCTTTTTAGTTACCCGGGCCATGCTGAATCCGATCAGAAAATGTAAAAATGTTCAGGGGAAATCCCGAATTAACAGGTGTTTACAACTCAAAAGCAGTCAGCAGCCTGGAGAAACTGAGTTTTGTTTTTCAGACTAATGGGGCTGTCCGGAGTTCCCCGGTGATTTCCGGCGGAATATTATATATAGGAAGCAACGATGGAAATTTCTATGCGCTAAATGATAAATCAGGTGAAGAATTGTGGAAGTTTAAAACAAAAGGTCCGGTTACATCAACTGCCGCTGTTTATGATAATACGGTCTGGTTTACCAGCCGGGACAACTATTTATATGCACTTCAGGCTAAAGACGGGAAAGAATTATGGAAATTTAAAATGGGTGGGGATTTAAGTAATAAAGATTATCAGGATTACTGGGATTACTATCTCTCCTCTCCAAATATTTATAACGGGAATATTTATGTAGGAAGCGGTGACGGTTATCTTTATGCCTTTAACTGTAAAACAAAAAAGAGTATCTGGAAATTCAATGCTGATTCCAGGATAAGAACAACTCCCGCTGTAAGCGGGCGATTAATTGTTTTTGGTACAATGGACGGACACCTTCTGGCTGTCGATGCAATTGACGGTAAAAAGAAATGGTCCTTTGCAATTGACGGTGCATCTTTTCATTTCGATGACAAAAATAATGACAGAACTTCGGTTTTCTGTTCTCCTTCAATAAGTGATAATATAGTCACTGTGGGTGGACGGGACGGGTTTATATATGGAGTAGATTTTCAAACCGGAAAATTAAAATGGAAAAAAACTCATGATGGTTCATCCTGGATTTTATCAACAGCTATTTCTGGTTATACACTTTATATAGGAAGCGGGAGTGCTTTTATTCTTCAGGCTGCCAATCTCCGGACAGGTGATGAAAAGTGGCGCTTCAAAACAAAAAGCGCAATTTTTTCATCTATAAGCATTAACGGAAATACATTAACATTCGCCGATATAGCAGGAGAAGTTTATGCGCTTGATAAAACCACAGGCAAAAAGGAATGGGAATATCCCGCCGGAGCAAGAATTTTTTCTACACCAGTAGTTAATGATGGAATGGTTTATTTTGGATCGGACGACGGAAACCTTTATGCTTTAAAAGGTTCAGATTACAAAAGAGAAAATCTTCCTCCATATAAAATTGTATACTGGGAAGGCCCCAAAACTGATACCGCATTTGTTCCATTTCAATTCAATACAAATATATGGATTCGCGATTATTTCGCCGGAGCCGGATATAGACTGATGAATCAGGATCAGCTAGTCAGTTTCATTCAAAATCAAGAGTATAAAAATTATCGGAGTGTTATTGTTCTCTCAGATAATAAGATACCGCCAGTACTACTGGAAGGTTATTCCAGCAGCTGTCTCCTGAGAAAATATTTAAATGACGGAGGCAAGGTCGCTGTTCTTGGTGATAACCCTATTGCATATAAACTTGATTCCGCAAACGGTGTGCTTGAAGATATAGATTTCAAACTCGCAGAAAAAGTTCTGGACGTAACATATCTTGACCCAAGATATTCCAGAGGATATTACCCTTCAATGATAACCCGTAATGGAAAGGAATGGGGTCTGCACAGCTTCTGGACCGGAAACGGATTTGTAATCAATAAAGATCAGGCAACTGAAGTACTTGCTTTAAATGAATTCGGAAAGGCAACAGCCTGGATAAAAAATTTCGGAGGCCCCGAAGGAACCGGCTGGCTCCAATTGAATGCAATGAGTTATAAAGGGATAATAGGTGAGCTTATTTGTCAGTTTAGAGCCGCAATTGAACATGGAATAGAATGGTAAAATAAAATAAATCCGGATTGAAGAAATGATAAAAAATTATTTAAAAATAAGCTTCAGGAACCTGGTTAAAAATAAATCCTATTCTCTGATAAATATTTTGGGGCTGGCAGCCGGGATTTCATGTTCTCTTATAATCTCCTTATATATTTATAATCAGCTGAACTACGACAGGAATTTCAGGAATTCAGATAATATTTACCGCCTTGTTCTGGATATAAAAAGCGGGAATAATATAAATAAATACGGAACAACTTCCCCGCCGATGGGCCCTTCTCTTGTACAAAAATATCCCGAGGTAAAGGAAGCAGTCAGAGTGCGGATCGGTAGTGCGGCTTTAATGGAAAACAATAACTTCAAGGCTTATGAAAAGAATATAATATTTGCAGATTCCAACTTTTTTAATTTGTTTTCTTTCCCTCTCTCGGAAGGAAATCCGCTTAAAGCCTTAAGCGAACCGAATTCTATTGTATTAACCTCGGAGATTGCAGCACGATATTTCGGAAATAAAAATCCAATCGGTAAAATAATTATGATGGATAAAAGATTTCCTTTAAAGATTACGGGAATAATTTCTCCCGAAAAGTTCAATTCACATTTAAAATTCGATTTCCTTATTTCATTTTCATCATTTCCCCAAACTCTCCCTGCCGGCTACAGTATCAATGACTGGGGATGGACTTCATTCTTTACCTATCTGCTGATTAATAAGGGGGATGCTAAAAAATTAGAGGCTAAACTACCGGATTTTGTAAAAAATATTTTCGGTCTGCAAACAGCGCAAAGACTTTCATTACACATTGAACAATTAAAGGATATATATTTTGACTCAGAAAGGGCCGGAGACTTTGGTATTAAAGGTAATAAATCAGCTATTTACTTAATCGGAATAATTGCAGCATTTATGCTAATCATTGCTGTATTTAATTTTATTAATCTTTCTACGGCAAAATCCGTTAATAGAGGGAAAGAAGTGGGAATCAGGAAAGTGCTTGGCGCAAGCAGACAGCAATTAATAATGCAATTTCTTGGAGAATCAATAATTCTTGTCTTATTTTCCTTGCTCTTCTCACTCGTTCTAATTGAAATTTTTATTCCTTTAATTTCTTCATCCTTAAACTTTAATATTGATTTATCCGGTTTAGACCTGCTTTACATCATAATCCTGTTATTTATTTTTCCAATTTTAATCGGAACTATTGCTGGATTGTTTCCGGCATTTATTTTATCAAATTATATTCCTTCAAAAATTTTAAAGGGAGATTCGGTCCGGGTTCATCAGGTGTTTCTATAAGGAAAGTATTGATAGTTGCACAGTTTTTAATTTCTACACTTCTGATTACCGGAACTTTAATTGTGTCGGGGCAAATGAATTATATAAGAAATAAAAATCTTGGTTTTAACAAAGACAACGTTATTGTTTTAAAATTGAGAGGAGAAGAATTGTTAAATAGTTTTGAAACAATTAAATCCTCATTGCTGAATATTCCCGAAGTCATAAGTGTAGGAGGAGCGAGAAATAGTCTTGATGGAGATTATGGAAGCAATACCATAATTATAAAAAATAATAAAAATGAATTAGAAAGGTTTGACGTAAATATCTACCCTGTTAATTACGGATTCTTTAAAACATTAGATATAAAATTTATTTCCGGTAGAAGTTTTAATAAGTCTTTTGCTTCGGATAGCAGTGCTTTTATTCTGAATGAATCCGCGGTAAAGCTTTTCGGAATAAAAGATCCGCTCCATTCGGTAGCCAGATTTGAGAATGGTCCGGAGGGAAATATAATCGGTGTAGTGAAAGATTTTAATTATACATCTCTTCAAAATAAAATTGAAACTCTTATTTTTTATCTCTCCCCTTCCAATTCTGAAAATATGTTTTTAAGAATAAGAGGGAAAAATACATTAAATATTATTCTGAAGATAAAAGAGAACTGGAATAAATTATTACCTAATTACCCGGTTGATTATTCATTTCTTGATGAGAAAATAAACCGGGTTTATAAATCTGATGAGGTTTTTGCGATACTGGTAAATTACTTTTCAGTTTTAGCAATTATGATAGCATGCATCGGATTATTCGGACTGATCTCATTCAGCACCGAACAAAGAAGAAAAGAAATCGGTATCAGGAAAGTCTTGGGTTCTTCAATTACAGGTATAATAAGATTATTAGCTTATGATTACTTGAAATTAATTGCTGTATCTGTTCTGATCTCTTTCCCTCTTTCCTATTACTTCATGAATTTATGGCTGCAGAATTATGCTTTCAGAATTAATATTAGCATTTGGATCTTTTTAATTGCAGGAATTATGATTTTTCTGGTTGCAGGTTTAACAATAATATATCATATAGTAAAAGCTTCAACTGCAAATCCGGTTGAAAGTTTAAGATATGAATAGAATAAGAATTCAACCGTCCGCATGCGTTCACTTTTGTCCGCAGCCGTACATAGGTAATCGTTAAAGCAGCAATTATAATCGTTATTTGAATATTTTTTTAGGTATATTTTTTGACTTAAAAAATTAAATAACTTCTATTTCAGGGACTAAATCGGGAGACATAATTAAATCTTCTGCCTGATACTTCATTTCTAAAGCATATATAAGAAGATTTAAATAAATTCCGGGGGCAGACATGTTCAAGAATTACTTCAAAATCGCTCTAAGGAATACCTTCAAAAACAAATTATATTCATCTATAAATATTATCGGTTTAGCTGTTGGTCTGTCAGCATGCATTCTTATCTCCCTCTGGGTTAAAGATGAATTAAGCTTTGATACATTTCATAAGAACTCTGATTCAATTTATAGAATTATAATGGGAACGAAGTCGCTGCTCGCACCTGTGAGCCCTGCACCGCTTGGACCCAAAATAAAAGAGGAATTACCTGAAATAATAAAATATACAAGAGTAGTCAGGTCACCCGGCCTGGTTTTCCGGTATAAACAAAAATCTTATTTAGAAGATCAGGGTATAATTTCCGATTCTTCCATATTCAATATCTTTACGTTTGCTTTTTTAAAAGGTGATGCCCGGAAAGCTTTGATAGATCCTGCAAGCATAGTAATTACCCAATCAATGGCACATAAATATTTCGGAAATGAAAATCCGGTTAATAAATTTTTGGCTGTCCGGGGAGGTCAGCTTTATAAGGTTACCGGTTTAATAGCCGACATTCCGCATAATTCGACCCTTCAATTTGATTTTATAATCCCTATTTCCATGCTTAAAGTTATGGGATTTAACATGGACTTGTGGGGTGATTTCACATTTGTAACATATTTACAGCTATCTCCCAACACAAATTCAACGGAAATTGCAAAAAAAATAAATATAGTTTATAATCGAAATATAACACAGTCTGCAGATATACATTTTTCACTTCAGCGTTTAAGGGATATTCACTTCTCTTCCGGGCTCCAGTATGATCCTTCCGTAGTTGGAGATATAAAATATGTGTATATATTTTCTTTAGCTGCTTTCTTCATTCTTTTTATAGCCAGTATGAATTTTATAAATCTTACAACAGCCCGTTCAACTGTAAGATTTTAAAGAAATAGGAGTAAGAAAATCAGTTGGGGCAAACAGGTCCCAGCTGATAATTCAATTCTTTATAGAATCTTTACTGGTAATTATATTTTCCATTATCATATCTATAACTTTAGTTGAGGTTGCTCTTCCGACCTTCAACCTGGTTTCAGGTAAATTCCTTACGATAAATTTTTTGGATTACAGGATCATTCTGGGACTGGTTTTGATTATTGTGTTAACAGCACTGATGGCTGAAACTTATCCTGCTCTTTATCTTTCGGCTTTAAATCCTGCAAAAGGGTTTAAAGGCGATCATCTCTCCAGCAAAAAAGGGCACTTATTAAGAAAAGTTCTGATTGTTATGCAATTTTCATTATCGATAGGATTGATTATAGCTACATCAGTCATTTATCGGCAAATTTCATATATGAAAAACACAACTCCCGGCTTTAATGATGAAGGATTAATTTATCTTCCTGTAAGGGAGAATTCGGTAAAATATTTTCAACCTTTTAAAGAATCATTTCTGCAATATCCGGATATTATTTCAGTTGCTTATAAAGACTTTCTGCCGACTGATGATGGACATGCTGTCATGTCTACACAACAGGAATCTTCACCTTCACTTGATTGGGAAGGCAGAAATAAAAATGAGGTTAAACTCGAGTTTAATATTGTAGACTTTGATTATTTTAAAACAATGGGAATGAAAGTGATTGAAGGGAGGAATTTTTCAAAGGATTTTGAAAGCGACGAAAATGAAGCATTCATATTAAATGAAGAAGCTGTAAATCAAATGCAGATGAAAGACCCAATCGGCAGATGGATTAAAATGAATGAACTGAAAGGAAAAATTGTCGGCGTTGTTAAAAACGCACATTTCGGATCATTGCAGTATAAAACTTCACCGCAAGTATTCTTTCTTTTAACAAAACAAAAATTTGCAGATCCAAATGGATCAGGAATCCTATTTATCAAGATAAAGGAGAACAGAATAACAAAGACACTAGCAAATATCAAGGAGCAATGGGAAAAGGTTGCACCAGGAAACCCGTTTGAATTTCACTTTCTTAATGAAACAATAGATAATCTTTATAGAGGGGAGATGAAAATCAACACTATCTTCAATTACTTTACTCTTTTTGCAATATTTATCTCTTGCCTCGGATTATTTGGATTGTCTTCATTCATAATTGAACAAAAGAGGAAGGAAATTGGAGTCCGGAAAGTGCTGGGCGCCTCGATATTCGGCATTGTTGCTATGCTGACAAAGAGCTATACAAAATGGATTTTAGCGGCGAATATAATTGCATGGCCTGCTGCATATTATGTAATGAATAAATGGCTGCAGAACTATGAATATCATATCAGCATTGGTTTATGGGTGTTTGTATTCGCAGGAATAACGGCTCTTTTCATCTCATTAGTTACGGTAAGCGTACAGGCAGTTAAAGCAGCTGCTTCCAATCCTGTTAATTCATTAAGGAATGAATAAAAAGAGGGAAATTTAATAATGTTAAAACATAATCTTCTTATTATCTATAGAAATATTAAAAGGCATAAGAATACTTTCCTGATAAACCTAATCGGTCTTTCAACCGGGCTCGCCTGTTTTTTATTTATTTACTTATGGGTAAATGAAGAATTAAATTTCGACCGGTTCCATGAAAAAAATGGAAGGCTTTACAGTGTAATGGCAAATCATAATAATTCCGATAGAATAGTTACAATGGAAAATACTCCGGATCTTCTTGCAGAAACGATTGCAAAAGAATTGCCCGAAGTCGAATACGCAACACCCGAAATATCTTCCAAATTATTAGGGAAGTTTGTTGTTTCCATAAAAGACAAATTTATAAAATCTGACGGGGAGTTCGCCGGCAAAGATTATTTTAATATCTTTTCTTATAAGCTTATTCAGGGGAATAAAAACCAGGTCCTTCAAAATAAAAATTCAATTGTTATTTCTAAGCAGCTTGCCGAAAAGTTATTTAATACTACTGAAAATATTATAGGAAAGACAATTGATTGGAGTTTATTAAACATTACTGAAAAAGCTGTGGTATCAGGTATTTTTGAAGATACTCCACCAAATTCTTCTGCTCAGTTCGAATTTGTTTTGTCTTTTGAGGCATGGAAAGATTTTAGTGCAAAGATGAACAGACCTATAGGCTGGGATAATCATGCTCCGTCTACTTATTTTATCTTAAAAGAAGGCAGCAGCATTGAACAGCTTAATAAAAAAATTGCAGGTTTTATTAAAACCAAGTATGAGAATTCAAGAGTCACTTTATTTACAAGGAAATATTCTGACGGCTACCTGTACGGAAAATATGAAAACGGCAGGCTTGCAGGGGGCAGAATAGAGTATGTAAAAATATTTTCTGTCATGGCAATTTTTATACTGTTAATTGCCTGCATCAATTTCATGAACTTATCTACTGCAAAAGCAGGGAGCAGACTTAAGGAAATAGGTATTAAAAAAGCCGTCGGAGCAGATCGAAAAAGCTTAATCTTCCAATTTATGGTAGAATCTACTTTTATGGCTTTTCTATCTTTATTAATCGCTGTTGCCCTGGTCGAGCTTTTTTTACCGCAGTTCAATGAAATTACGGGGAAGCATATTGCTGTCAGCTTCAATTCAAATTTCATTCTGCTTTTTACCTCAATTGTTTTAATTACCGGACTTGTGTCGGGAAGCTATCCGGCTTTATACCTTTCCCGTTTTAATCCTGCAAAAATATTGAAAGGTAAAACCAGCAGTTCACATACTGAGCTGTCTGCAAGAAGAGGATTAGTAATTTTTCAATTCACACTTTCAATTATTCTTATTATATCCGTACTTGTAATAAATAAGCAGGTTCAATTTATCCAAACTAAAAACCCAGGTTATGAAAAAGAGAATGTAATCTATTTTGATAAGGAAGGGGAAGCCGCTGCTCACCAGGAAAATTTTCTTACTGAGCTGAAGAAAATACCGGGTGTAATTAATGCTTCAGCTATCGGTAGCACAATAATAGGAAGCCAGAGTTCTACTGGCGGTGTCAGCTGGGAAGGAAAGAATCCAAATGATGTTACCTATTTCGAAGAAGTTTGCGTTGACTACAATATGCTGGAAACTCTTGGAATTAAAATGAAGGAAGGGCGTACTTTTTCAAAAAGTTTCGGAGCAGAAAACTCAAAGATAATCTTTAATGAAGCTGCCATTAAAGTTATGGGATTAAAAAATCCTATCGGGAAAAATGTAAGGCATTACACCGGTACAAAAGAAATTATCGGTGTGGTAAAAGATTTTAATTTTGAATCTCTGCATGAAATTGTGAAACCTTTACTATTTAGAATTTTCCCTGAATATACTACAAAATTCATGGTTAAAATTCAGTCCGGAAGAGAAAAAGAAACTATTAATAAGCTTCAGGAATTTTACAAAGGTTATAACCCGGGTTATACCTTTGATTTTAAATTCCTGGATAAAGACTACCAGGCTCAATATGCTGCTGAAAAAAGGATTGAAATATTATCAAAATATTTTGCAGGACTTGCCGTAATTATCTCATGCCTTGGCTTGTTTGGATTAGCTGCATTTTCCGCAGAACAGAGGACAAAGGAAATTGGTGTTAGAAAAGTGCTTGGAGCCGATACAAAGGGAATAGTTTTTCTTCTTTCAAAAGACTTTCTGTTTCTCATTTTTCTTTCATTTGTGATAGCATCTCCTGCTGCATGGTTTATTACAAGAGATTGGCTCCGGGAATTTGCTTATAAAATCGATATTAACCTGTGGATATTCATGCTTGCCGGTTCTATTGCATTGGTTATTGCATTACTAACTGTCAGCTTTCAGGCAATTAAAGCTGCAACAGCAAATCCGGTTGAGAGCTTGAAGTATGAATAAACAGCACAGATCTTTATGATTGACGCAGAATGTTTATCAGTACAGATCAGTTCAATCAGTGTCATCTGCGTTCTATTATTTATAAGGGAAAATTATGTTAAAAAATTATTTAAAAATAGCTTTTCGAAATCTTATTCGTAAAAAGGTATTTTCTGTTATAAATATTTTCGGACTGTCTATTGGGATGGCCTGTACAATTCTCATACTGTTATGGGTACAGGATGAATTAAGCTATGATAATTTTAATAAGAACAGAGATAATATTTATAGAGTTCTTTATCAATCGGATAACCGCGCCGATGGTATTTGGGGAACTTCACCGGGACTTCTAGCCCCCGAAGCTAAAAAGGTAATTCCTGAAATTGTTGATGCAGCAAGAATTATGAAAAGACCGAGAATGGTTATGAGATCCATTGGTGAATCCAAAATTCAACCAGCATTTTACGAGGATAATTATTACCTGGTTGATCCTTCTTTATTTAAAATGGTCACACTCCCCTTTCTAAAAGGAAATCCTGAAACCGCACTTGATAATGGGATGGTAATAACAAAAAGCATTGCATTAAAATATTTCGGGACAACTGATGCTTTGGGAAAAAGATTGAACGTTAATAACTGGTTTGATATAACTATCACCGGAGTCATCAAAGATATCCCTGAAAACTCTCACTTTAATTTTGATATGTTCACCAAACTTGAGGATTTAAGAAAATATTTTCCGAATGGTTTTACATGGAGCAACGCAATACATCAGACTTATCTACAGTTAGCACCAAACAGCAATTCAGAAATTATTGCTAAAAAATTAAACAACCTGAATAATGAGCATAATCAATTCGCGTTAAAAAATCATGTGAAAATTTCTCTTCAGCCTTTGCGTGATATTTATCTTGACGCTGGAATACAAGGAACAACTGTTAAACAGGGAGATAAAAGATATGTATATATCTTTTCAATAATTGCTTTCCTAATATTGTTTATCGGCTGCATTAATTTTGTGAATCTTTCAACAGCGCATACGGCAGCGCGTGCACGCAGTATCGGGATGCTTAAGATAATTGGAGCAGACCGGGGTTATTTAATAAAACAAATTTGGGGAGAAAGCATTTTCCTTTCTTTTCTTTCCGCATTTCTTGCAGTATTAATAGTCGAAATAGCGCTTCCTGCCTTTAATAGTTTTACCGGGAAAAATTTAATTCTGTTATATAATAACTTAACTTATTTAGGCGGTTTCTTTTTGCTTATTATCATGACAGGTCTTATCGCAGGTGCGTTCCCTGCAATTTATTTTTCTAATTTTAAACCAATGCAGGCTTTCAGAAATAAATGGATAAGTGCAAGAACCGGAGGATTACGCAAAGGCTTGGTTATCATACAATTTGTTACGGCTCTATTTTTAATCATTGTTACGCTGGTCATTACTAATCAGCTGAATTTTATGAGAAACCAGAAGCTAGGTTTTAAAAAAGACAATATTGTTTGTTTGCCAGTTAAAGCAGATGTTGGGGTTCATTACCAATCATTCAGAAATGAATTACTAAGTCAAAGAAATATTATTAATGTCGGGATAAAAAATTGTTTGACTACTGAAAATATTAATAATACAGTACCCTGGTGGGAAGGAAAGCCACCGAATAAAGAATTTGTCTCTGAGATCGCTGAAGTAGATTATAATTTTATAAATGCTCTTAATCTCAAGATTGTTGAAGGAAGAAATTTTTCGGAAAAATATCCGACTGATTTATCCAGAGCTTTTATTATAAATGAAGAAGCGGCAAAGGAAATGGCGCTAAAAACTCCTGTCGGGACTCACCTAAAAGCATGGGATAAAGACGGATTTATTATAGGTGTGATTAAGGATGCAAATTTTAAATCGCTGAAAGATCCTGTCAAACCAATGATTTTTCATCTCACAAATAATTTTGCCGATGATGTAATGAATTTATTCGGAGTAATTTATATTTCAATTAAACCTGAAGAAATACCTAATACTATAAAAGTTATAAAAAATACATGGGAAAAATTTAATCCCGGTTATCCATTTGAGTATCAATTTCTAGATGAAACATATAACAACCTCTATAAATCTGAAGAGAAACTTGCAGATATATTTGAAGTCTTTACTTCCCTGGCTCTTTTCGTAACAATCCTCGGTTTGTTTGGTCTGGCTTTGTTCATGGCTGAACAAAGAACAAAAGAGATAGGAATAAGGAAAGTTCTAGGGGCATCTGTAATAAATATCCTTTTACTCTTATCCGGCAATTTCACAAGATGGTTAATTGTTGCTAACATTATAGCTTGGCCGGCTGCATGGTTTGCAATGACCAAATGGCTTCAGTCTTATTCTTATCATATAGATATAAGCCTTTTGACTTTTTTTATTGCCGGCTCTATCACCTTAATTACTACTTTACTTACAATTTGCTTGATTACGATAAAAGCTGCAACGGCAAACCCGGTTGAAAGTTTGAGGTATGAATAAAAGAAACAAATGTTACGCATATAACACAAATACTATATTGGCGCAGATTTTTTATCAGTGCAGATCAGATCAATCAGTGTCATCTGCGTTCTATTATTTATAAGGGAAAATTATGTTAAAAAATTATTTAAAAATGGCGCTCAGAAATCTGAAAAAGTATAAAGGTTATTCCTTTATAAATATTGCCGGGCTTGCAATCGGGATGGCATGTTTCATATTAATCATGTTGTGGGTGCAGGATGAATTGAACTATGAACGCTATAATAGAAATGCCGATCGTATCTGCCGCGTAATTTGGGATCTTGACGGTACAAAAATTTTCGCAACACCAGGTCCATTTGCCGATTGGCTTAAAGGAACTGTTCCCGGTATCAGCGAAGTAGCCAGGGTAAATCAGGAAGTAAAAAAGCTTCAATATAAGGATAAGAAACTGGAAGCCGCCGCACGCTATATAGAGCCCAGGTTTTTCGACATTTTCCCATTCGAGTTTATAAAGGGTAATCCTAAAACCGCATTGAATGATATTAACTCCGTAATTTTAACTGAAAGTGCCGCAAGTGAGTTATTCGGTAAGGACGCCGCAATAGGTAAAACCGTTATCCAGCCCGGTAAACAGTATCCGCTGAAAGTTACCGGAGTCGTGAAAGATATCCCACGTGTTACGCACGAGTATCTCAGGAAAACGGACTGTTTCCTTTCATTCAATCTCCTCAGAACCACGCGGAATCCGGATAGCTGGCTCGGACAAAGTTCAGACTTTAAAACTTATGTACTTCTAAAAAATGGTGCCTCTTACTCTGCAGTAAGTAAAAAGATGAACGAGGAGTTTGATAATCTCCTAAAGAAATACAGCCCGGAAGCAATGGGTCATTTAAGATTTTTTCTTCAGCCTATAACCGAGACGCATTTGTACTCGGATTTTAAATTTGAAAACAAGGAAGGCAACGTTCAATATGTAATCTTCTTTTCGCTTATCGCTGCTATAATATTGTTAACAGCTTGCGTCAATTTTATGAATCTTGCAACGGCACGTTCTTTAAAACGCACCAAGGAGGTAGGACTGCGGAAAGTAATAGGCGCCAGACGTTCTCAACTTGTTGCACAGTTTTTAGGTGAGGCAATCCTCATTTCGTCCGTTGCCTTTGTAGTTGCCCTGGGCGTTGTAGAATTATCTCTTCCGTCATTTAATAATTTTACCGGAAAACCACTGTCGTTTGACTTCTCAAATGTATGGATTTTTACCGGGCTGATTTGTCTCTTAATATTTACCGCGTTTATTTCGGGAAGTTATCCCGCAATATTTCTTTCGTCATTCACCCCGCTGAAAATTCTGAAAGAACATGTGCCGGCGAGTTCACGTTCGTCGAAGCTGAGACGGATACTTGTAATCTGCCAGTTCACCGTTTCGATAGTACTTATAATCGGGAGTATTACCATATATCAACAACTTCGTTATATGGAGAATAAAGATCTTGGTTTTGATAAAGAAAATTTGATTTACCTGGAGACGGATGATTTCGGCGAAAAATATGAAGCCATAAAAAGCGAATTGCTCGGAAATCCGAGGATCATCGGAGTAGGTGCTTCGGGAGATATGCTTTTAAATATCGGAACAAATAACGTTCTTAATTGGGAAGGAATGGATAAGAGCGCTAAGTTGGTCAGCTTTCCGACCCTGTATGTTAATGAAGACTTTGCTCATGTATTTAAATTAAAGATGGCCGAGGGAAGATTCTTTTCCAAAGATTATCCCTCCGATGCGGATAAAGCCTTTGTAGTTAACGAAGCGGCAGTAAAAGCCATGCATATGAAAAATCCAATCGGTAAACGGCTGGGAGCCGGCAAAGAAGGCCGAATTATCGGAGTTGTAAAAGATTTCAATTTTAGATCGCTGCGCAGCGAAATAGAACCGCTGTTATTGTCCATGTACGGATTTCGGCATTTGTATGTTCGCGTTAAGTCTGGAGATATCCGGAAGACTATCGGAATAGTGGAAAATATTTATCATAAGCAATATCCCGACCGGGAATTCGGTACGCATTTCTTCGATGAAGAAATAGATAAACTCTATCAATCGGAAAGAAGAACGGGAAGCCTGTTCGGGTACTTTTCACTACTGGCAATATTTATCGCTTGTCTCGGTTTGTTCGGACTCGTATCGTATGTTTCCGAGAGCATGACAAAGGAAATCGGAATCCGGAAAGTGCTCGGCGCATCCGTTGCAAATATAGTTTCGATACTCACAAAAGATTTTGTCGTTTGGACGCTGACTGCAAATATTATTGCCTGGCCGGTTGCTTATTATTTTATGAACAAGTGGCTCCAAGATTTTGCGTATAGAATTGATTTAAGCTGGTGGATGTTTGCTCTTTCAGCCGGAATTATATTACTGATTTCATTAGCTACTGTAAGCTTCCAGGCAATAAAAGCCGCAACGGCAAACCCGGTTGAAAGTTTGAGGTATGAATAAAAAAAAAAAAAAAAAAGATATAATAAAAAAAAAAAATTACAATATTAATAATAAAGACCCAAAAAAAAAAAAAAAATTTCGGAAGGATTTCAAGAGGTTTTTGGATGGTTAAGTAGAAAATTAACTTATGGATTTTTATACCTGCGAATTATGAATTTCATATTCAGTAAGATCAGTTCAATCAGCGTTCTATTTATAAGGAAAAATCATGTTAAAAAGTTATTTGAAAATTGCCTTTAGAAATATGATGAAATCGAAAATGGTTTCATTTATTAATATAGCCGGTCTTTCAATTGGTCTGGCTATTGTTTTGCTGATTTTTTTGAATGTACAGTACCAATTCAGCTTTAATAAATTTCATAAAAAACATAATAGAATTTATCTGGCAAAAATTGGTAATTACTATTCTACTCCTACAGCTTTTGCAGATTATGTTTCTTCGAATATTCCGGAAGTTGAAAATAGTGTCCGGTTCGAATATTGGGAAGGGCGCAAAGTTGCTTTGGCTTATAATAACAAAGCCGTAATTGTTAAAAATATAATTTATACGGATCCTTCTGTGTTTGATATATTTTCATTTAAGTTTATTTCAGGCAGTGCTGTAAATGCTCTCAATAATTCATATTCACTTGTGCTATGTGAAAGTGAATCGAAGAAATTATTCGGTTCTGAAAATCCTGTTGGTAAAGTTGTTCAGTATGACAATAAATATGACTATACAATTACTGGTGTTATTGAAGATACTCCGGCAAATTCATCTTTTATTTATGGTGGATTTGCAGCATATAAAGACCGCTCTCAATTTGCCCAGAACTGGAATGGCGATTATTATCAATCTTATTTTTTATTTCGTGAAAATCAAAAAGCTTCAGTAGTTGAATCTAAAATTAAAACACTTATTACTCAATTCCTTACCAGCCAGGGAATAAAAGATGCGTCAGTAAAATATCCGGTGAGTCTTTTATCATTGGATGATATGTATTTCAATATTGAAATACCTGAAGGCTACCGGCATGGAAAAAAAGAATTGGTCTATTTATTTATAGCTATTGGGCTGCTTATTTTATTTCTGGCTGTATCTAATTATATTAATCTAGCTACAGCAAGTGCAGCAACTCGAATAAAAGAAATTGCAATTCGAAAAACAATTGGTTCTAACAAAAGACAGCTGGTTGTCCAGTTCCTTTTTGAATCGTTAGTTATGAGCATACTTGCAGCTGCAACCGGAATATTTCTATTAGAATTGAGTCTGCCTCTTATTAATCAATATTTCTCTGCATCAATAGTTTTTGAGCCGTTTAGGAATCCCTTGCTCCTCTTACCTGTTTTAGCTGGCTCCCTTTTAGTTGGATTAATTGCAGGCTTTTTTCCTGCTTTTTATTTAACATCTATTTCTACTATCCATGCTGTTAAAGGAATCGGTTTACAGATTGGAAGCGGATTCAATCTCCGGAAATTACTCATCATGTTTCAATTTTTAATATCAATCATTCTATTAATTGCAACCCTTGTTATAATGAAGCAGAGAGAATTCATTCAGACTAAGAATATGGGGTTTGATGAAAAACAAATAGTATGGTTCGATTTAAATAATAACATTGAAAAGAATAAAGATGCATTCCGGGTTATGCTGATGAAAAACCCCAATGTTCTTAATGTATCTTATACAAAGTTTAACGAAGCAGATGCTAATAATAGCTGGGCAGGTATTTATGAAGGACAGGATATAAGCGTCCACCCTTTCTGGGTTGATCAAAATTATATTAATACACTGGGGATAAATTGATCGAAGGGAGAAATTTTTCTGATGAATTTGTGTCTGATCACAATGATGCAATTATCTTAAATCAGGAAGCAGCCCGCCGGTTTAATATAAAATCACCCATTGGTAAAAAAGTATTTGGAAAAACTATAATAGGTATTGTAAATGATTTTAACTATCAATCGCTCCATCATAAAGTTGAACCGCTTGGATTATTTTACATTGCAGGTGTAAATAAAGCCAATATTAAAATATCAAACTAAGATATTCTGTCAACACTAAATTTTATTGAAGAACAATGGAAAGAATTATCGCCGGAATATCCGTTTGAATATCATTTTTTAAATGAAAGCTATCAAAACCTGTACGACACTGAAGCGAAATCCGGAACACTTATAAATTTCTTTTCGTTCCTTGCTTTATTTATTGCTTGTTTGGGTTTATATGGTATGACTTCATTTTCTATAGAGCAGCGTACAAAAGAAATCGGTATCAGGAAAGTATTGGGTGCATCAATTTTAAATATTCTTGTAATACTCACCAAAGATTTTTCAAAATGGATTTTCATTGCAAATTTAATTGCCTGGCCTATCGCATATTATTTTATGAATAAATGGCTGCAGGATTTTGCGTATCGGATCAACATGAGCTGGTGGATTTTCATATTTGCAGGTTGTGTTGTCCTTGCTATAGCTCTCGTTACTATTAGTTTCCGGGCAATAAAGGCAGCGACGGCTAACCCCGTAGAGAGTTTGAGGTATGAATAACAAACACAAACATCTTGCATAGGAGAAGTCATGCTACTAAACTATTTGAAAATTGCTGCCAGAAACATCCTGAAGTTTAAAACCGTATCTATAATTAATATTGCAGGTCTATCCTTCAGCTTTGCTGTAATTATATTAATTGCAGCATATGTGCAGAATGAGTTACGAATAGATAAATTCCATACCAATTATAAAAGAATTTATAAAATCAGTAAAGGCACGACTCCTGTAAAAATAGCCGATATTATAAAATCGAACATACCCGAAATTGAAAAAATTGCCCCTGTTGAAATAATAAGCTCCCCATCGATTACTATTAAGTATAATGACCAGGTATTATCGCTGCAGGATATAATTTATACCAAACCGGATTTCTTCAAGATATTTTCATTTAAATCAATTAAAGGGAATTTAGATGCAGCATTAAGCAGACCTATGTCTTTAGTATTAACACAAAGTGAAGCCGAAAGAATTTTCGGGAATGAAAACCCTTTAGGTAAATCCCTAAAAATGAATAATGAATTTGATCTTACTGTTAACGCAGTCATTGAAGATATTCCCCAATATTCGTCAATGCAGTTCAGCGGTATAATATCTTTGGAAAGTTTAAAAAGAATTAGCGGGAAAAATAATGATCCTTCCGATTGGTCTCATTGGAATTACTGCACATATCTTCTATTCCCGCCAAAAGCAAATATACCGGATTTGACAAGAAAAATTTATACTGTTTTAAAACAAAATATTCCGAAGGAAAGCAAAGACATAAACGTAGATTTAATTCCTTTTAAGGAAATGTATTATGATCCTGATATATTCGGAATCCAAAAGAAAGGAAGCATTGAAAAAAATATTGCACTAATTTCTATAGCCATTCTCATCCTATTAATTGCAATTATCAACTACATGAATCTTGCAACAGCCAGAGCAGCAACACGGGTTAAAGAAATTGGAGTAAGAAAAACTATTGGAGCATCGAGGTCATTTTTAATAAATCAATTTTTAAGTGAATCTATTACCACAAGTATTATATCAATGATTTTAGCCCTTTCAATTGCATCCATGCTGCTTCCCGGCTTTAATGAAATAGTTAATACAAATCTCACTTTATTCAACGACTTAATTTTAATTAAATATTTAATTTTATTTTTAACGGCAATTCTTCTGGGAATATTAGCCGGTATTTATCCTGCATTTTATATTACATCATTTAAGCCCGATTCAATACTAAGAGGAACTGTCAGCCTTGGAAAAAGTAAATCATTATTCCGGAAAGGAATGATAATCTTTCAATTTACAATAGCCGTTTTATTAATTGTCTCAACTATTGTAATCTACTACCAAATGGAGTATGTAAAGAATAAACCTCTTGGGTTCCAGAAAGAGAATATTATTTACTTTCCTACTAACAACCAGATCTTAAAAAATCAGAATGCATTCAAATCCGAAATTTTAAAAAATTCCTTTGTTGAAGATTTTGCATATTCTTTTAATGTGCCCGGTAAAATGTTCATGAAGTGGAGCAACAACTTAAAATATGAAGGCAGTGAAAAAAGAATCTGGTATACGGCAGTATTTTCAACTTACGATTTTATGAGAATAATGGATTTAAAAATTGTTGAAGGGAGAAACTTCTATAATGATACTTCTGATTACGGCTCCATAATTATTAATGAAGCATTTGCAGGAGAGTATAATTTAAAAAAGCCTTTGGAAGCAAGCCTTTCTGATAACCTTAAAGTTGTTGGCGTTGTAAAAGATTTTAACTTTCAGTCTCTACGTTCTAAAGTGGAACCGCTTGCATTTATAAATTACGCTGTCATTCAAAATGGCTTAATAAAATTAAAATCGGCAAAATACATGGATATTAAATCGGTATTGAACCGACTAGAATCTGCATGGAAAAGATATTCTCCTGATTTTCCGTTTGAATATAATTTTCTAGATGAAAGTCTTGCAAAACAGTACCAATCGGAAGAAAGGTTTGAAAAAGCATTTATAAGTTTCTCTTTACTTGCAATTTTTATCTCCTGCCTTGGGCTATTTGGATTAATTTCATTTACAACTGAACAAAGGACAAAAGAAATTGGAATAAGAAAAGTTTTAGGAGCATCACTTTCAAGTATAACAATAATGATTTCAAAACAATTTATAATATTGGTCTTAATTTCAATTATCATCGGATGCCCTCTAGCTTTTTTTGCAGCGAACAAATGGCTGCAGAATTTTGCATACCGGATTGAAATAAGCTGGTGGATGTTTGTTCTTTCAGCCGGAATTATCTTACTAATTGCATTAGCAACAGTAAGTTTCCAGGCAATTAAAGCAGCAACGGCAAACCCGGTAGAGAGTTTACGTTATGAGTAAACTCGAAATCCCGGTTTTTCGGGATAAAATCTTTGAGGTACGAATGAACAAAGAGCAGTGGGCGAAGCGGAGAAAGACAATAACCTCAAGAGCTTAATTATAAAAATGGAAAGGGCGTATAATAAAAGACAGGGAATAGTTAGAGAATTAAATTGATAATTAATTAACAATAAGCTATACATTGCTTGTTCCGGAAAAGACGTTTGATTTTATCATTATAGAGCGACGAAGGAGTTTAGAGCAGCTTGATTCGGACTTATTATCTCTCCTCAACCTTTCAATCCATATTTGCGGATCTTGCTATCCAGCGTAGGTTTTGAGATTTTTAATATTTCGCAGGCTTTGGTTTTATTGAAGTTGACTTTTTTTAGTATGTTCTTTATATGCAGCTTCTCTATTTCAGACAGACTTAAATTTCCATCAGGGTTAATGCTGTCTGCCGGATTAGTCTTTCTCAGTAATATATTTTCTTTCTGAAGTACATCATCTGTAGACAAAACAACTGCCTGGTAAAGGATATTCTCCAATTCCCTTATGTTCCCCACCCATTCATAATTCTGGAGTAATTCCATAACTTCGATCGGTATTTTCCTTACATTCTTATGGAGTTCAAGATTAATTTTCTTGAGCAGATGGATAACCAGTGCAGGGATATCGTTCTTCCTTTCTCTTAATGGAGGAACTTCAATAGTAAATACTTTCAGCCTGTAGTAAAGATCCTCACGGAATTTACCCTGCTTAACAAGCTCACTCAGATTCATGTTTGTAGCAGCTACAATTCGGGCGTGCATCGGGATGGTGATTTCTCCCCCGACCCTTTCAAATTCTTTCTCCTGCAAAATTCTAAGAAGCTTTACCTGCAGGTTGGGAGAGATTTCCGAAATCTCGTCCAGGAAAATGGTTCCTTCCCCTGCGAGCTCGAATTTTCCTTTTTTGTCTCTTATTGCACCGGTGAATGCACCTTTATCATGCCCGAACAATTCACTTTCGAGTAATGTTTCACTTAACGCAGTGCAGTTTACCGCAATAAAAGGGTGATTCTTTGTTATCCCCGAATAATGGATGATTTTAGTTATCAGTTCCTTCCCTGTCCCGCTTTCACCATGTACTAAAATGCTCACCCTGTTGGAAGATACTTTTCCAATCTTTTTCAACAACTCTTTCATGACCGGGGTTTTGCAGATTAAGCTGTTCTCGATTTTATATTCATCACTATCTTTTGAGATCGTAATTTCAAGGTGCTCGCTTATTTTTCTTTCTTCCAATGCCCTTTTTATCAATATATTCAACCTGTCGACATCCAACGGCTTTTCAATATAATCATATGCTCCAAGCTGGATAGCTTTTATGGTGGTCCGGCTGTCGCCGTAGGCAGTCATAATTACTACAGGGATGCGGGAATCATATTCATGCAATTCTTTAAGAAAGTCGAGGCCGTTCAATTTAGGTAATTTAAGGTCGCATAAAATTAATTCGGGATGCTCTTTATAAAGAAGCTCCAGCCCCTCTTCCACGCTAGCTGCAGATAAAATTTTATAGTTAAATTCAGATAAAAAAATCGAAAGTGTATCTCTTATGGATTTGTCGTCATCAATAATTAAGATCTTACTCACGAACTACGCCCCTGTTCAGTGTAACTTCAAAAATAGTTTCACCCGGTTTTGAGGAAACCAATTTCAAGCTCCCATTATGTTTTTCAATTATATTTTTGGCAATGGGAAGCCCTAAGCCTGTACCGTCTGCCTTGGTAGTAAAAAAAGGAGTAAATATATCGTTCATTGCTTTTATACCGCACCCGTTATCTTTGATAAAAATAGAACATTTACCGTTAACCGCTGTGTTGTAAATCTCAATAGCTCCGTTATCGGAAACAGCTGAAATTGAATTTTCTATCAGTAAGATAAAAAGGGATTTCAGCCTGTTTATATCTCCCCAAACTTTATCGCCGGAGATTTTATTAATAAGAGTGATTCCTCTCAAGTTCAGCTGCGGTTCGATAGTTTCATAAACAGAATCAAAAAAATCGGGAAGGTAAATTTCCGAGAAGGAAGATCCTTCCTGCTTCGAATAATCGAGCATGTTGGTCAAAAGCCCTCGCAGCCTCATAATTTCTGTCTTTACAATTTCAAGGGACTTAAGTGCATACACGGGGAGATCATCTTTACGAAGCAGCATATCGATATTTGTTTTGATAGAAGTCAAGGGGGATTTAATTTCATGTGTTATATATGAAACCATTTTCCCAAGCACAGCAAATTTTTCGGTCTCGAAGAAATCCAGCTGAAATTTTCTTAATTCGGTAATGTCCTCTTTAAGGCCGATTAATTTGGTTATTCTTCCCTCATCATCAATAATAGGGGAAATAACGGCAAATTCATTATAAAGTTCACCGTTCTTTTTTTTATTTATGAACTCACCTTTCCAGACATTCCCGGAAAGAACTGTTTCCCACAAGACTTTATATTCTCCCAGACTCATCTCCCCTGATTTTAAGAGCCTGGGATTTTTACCGATTACTTCTTCTTCAGTATAACCGGTTAATTGAACAAATTTAGGATTTACATAAGTTATATTACCCTTTGTATCCGTAATAATTATTGAAATAGGGCTCTGTTCGGCAAATGTTTGAAAGTCCTCCACCTGAAAATTAATGAGATTTTGTTTCATTTTTTTACAATAAGTTTTTCTCACCAAAATGAAAAAACCTTATTATTTGTCCTTCTATAATTATCAATACTTGAAAAAGACTGCTTCTCAGCAGAAATAAATCTGTTATTTCAGAGAGATATCAGATTATTTCAATAAATAATGTCAAAAGATAAGTAATTTGAATCGCCGTCAATTCCAAATATTTTATATCTGCCTTCAGCATCCAACCAGCATCATGTTCAAATAATATTCCAAATAGCAGGAACCCGAACAGATTAAACAAATAAATAGAAACATTCAGTCTTGTGAGAATCAGGAGGGTCATTCACACATAATAAATCATCAATATCCCGTAAATGCAGCACCGTATCCAATTTTATTTATTATTTATTTTTAGTATTCAAGTTTAATAAGTTGAAACCATATCGGAGCTTGTTAATCTCAATTATTAAAGAGTAAATCCAAAAAAAGAATTCGAAAAATGGAGATATGAATTTGAAGAAAATTACCCGCTCGATCAGGATTCAACCAAAGAATATATTAATATGTAATGAATTATTTGCAAACCTGCAACTATCTTCTTACGAAAAAATATATCGCCATTTTTCGGATTTATATATATGAAAAATTGAATTAAAATGAATCAGTATATGTACCTAGGGAATAGGTAATTGTACTGATGAGAATTTGTACATTAGGGGGATGTGTGAGGGAGGGAAGTTGGGAAGATGAGAAGATGAGAAGATGAGAAGTTGGGAAGTTGGGAAGTTGGGAATGTAATATGATAAAACTGCTGAAACCGTTGCTGGGTGGAAAAATTATTTTCATTTTAGAATAGTGGGGAATCATAATATTTAATAACCGTTTTAAAGGTTTTTATAAGTTTTCACACAATCTTAAGGTAAGAAAAGTAGCACCTGCTTTTAGTAGGTAAAAAGAAATATGCTCTCACCTTCATCTTTCTGTTGATTCCGGTGGATAAACTGCAAAAGAATTGATAAAAATGCTAATAATAATAATAAAATTGATTAAGGCGCATAAGAAACAGAAGAATAAAGAAAAAAAAATAACAGCTATAGAGAGAAGTATTAATTACTTAGTTGCTGATAATTATTTTGAATCTCTGCATTGCGAATAAATTTTGTCACTTTGGGCTCTTTCCCTATGATGATGCAAACAAAAAATATAAGCGAGGTAAATTACAATATTTACTCCTTATTTTTCTAAAGAAATATTGTTGATCTTTGTAACCATATGCCATTCTTTTTATTACTTTTATTTTATTATTGACTCTTTCAATTGTTCCACTTGTCCTGCCGTGTCTGAAGTAGTTTGATATATAATCAATATTATTTTCTACAGTTTTGCAAAAATCTCTTAAAGGTCTAAGTTTTGTTTGTTTTACTTCTTCTATCCAGTTTCTTAATGTTTGAACCGATCGCTCTACATTTATACCTGGTTTGTAAATTTCATAAAACTGTTCCTTTAATAAATATGCTTTATAAAGTGGACTATTTAACTTTTCTAATTTAGCAAGTAATCCCGCTTGATCTTCATTATGGTTTGATGGATGTTTCAATAAAACCCATCTGGTATTACTCCTTTCTTTCTCAGTTAATACTCCTATTCGCTTCTGTCTTTTTTCAATTTCCTTTTGGCTCATCTGTAAGTTTTCTTTATACTTTTTCTCCATAATATATTTATTACTCTTGCTTGTCATTCCGGATATTATTGTTTTTCTTATTGAATCTATTGCTTGATTAAGTAGACTCTCTAGATGAAATTTATCGATTATTATATCAGCTTTCGGTAATTGTTCTTTGATTGAAGCTATATAAGCTCTTGACATATCCGTATTTACTGTTTTTATTGATGCTTTCTGTTCCTCTGTTAGTTTCTGGAAAAAAGCTTTTAGTGACTGCTTTGTATTTCCTTCATTATAATCTATCGGTTTTGCTTTACCATCTGAGAGATCGTAAATTATAGTTATGTACTTATATCCTTTCTTAAATGATATCTCATCTACTCCAATATTTGTTAAATTATCACTTGTTTTTTCCGTCTGAAAACTGACCCACCTTTCCGGTTGAAAATTGACCCACCCTTAAGCCAGAGGCTTACAGGTGTAAAAGGAAATAATTAAAAATAATCTCCTTTCCATAGATTTGTTGGGTAGTCTAAAGCCTACTAAATAAAAACAAACTATTTCAAGGAGATAAGGAGTTGATTACAATGGAAGACTGGGTCACAATTAAGAATCTCAAAAAACATAATCCTAAATTAGGAACACGTCAAGTAGCCAGGCTGCTTGGTGTAAGTCGTAATACTGTTAAAAAAGCTCTTCAAAGGAACGAAGTTCCAGAATATAAACGGCAGAAAAAGATTTCGGCACTTGAGCCATTTAGAGATATTATATCTGAGATGGCTAATGTAAAGCACTTCAAGGGTTCAAGAATACTTAACGAAGTAAGGTCAAAAGGATATAGAGGCAGCCAAACAGCATTTTATGATTTCTTATCAAAAGTTAAAATCTCAGAACAAAAGCACTTTACGCCATACGAGACAGCACCGGGAGAACAGGCACAGTTTGACTGGAGTCCATATACGGTTCTAATCGGAGGTGAACTTACCAAAATTTATCTCTGCTCTTACATTAGCTCATTCAGCCGCTATCAGATATTTGAAGTCTCCTTAAGCCAAAATCAGGCGGCAGTATATGAAGCACTGGAAAACAGTATTATTGAATCAGGAGGTGCATGCCTTAGAGTTCAGACAGACAATGCTAAAGCTTTTGTTATCAATGCATCTAAGAATAATTTTCAATGGAACTCTCGTTATCTTACTTTATGCGCTCATTACGGATTTACTCCAACAAGGTCTCTACCCAAACATCCCTGGAGCAAAGGTAAAGTTGAAAAACCTTTCAGCTTTGTTGAGACTCATTTTATTGCAGGTTCTTCATTCGAAGATTTTCTGGATCTTCAAAATAAACTGAAAATCTTCCAGGGGGATGTAAATAACAGAGTTCATTCAACAATTAAAACAAAACCAGCTGAATTGTTTAACCAGGAGAAACTCTCTTTACTTGATTTACCGGAATACAGATACGTAGGTGTTAAAGAAGATACTCGCAAAGTATCTTATGATTGTCTTATTTCATATAACGGCTCAAGATACTCGGTTCCCTGGATGTTTGCAGGCAAATTTGTTTGGATAAAAATATCAAAAGGCTATTTCCTGCAGATATACTCACAGTCTAATAAACTTATTGCAGAATATAAGCTATCAGTTAAAAAAGGGAGCACTATTATTGTCCAGGAACATTATAGAAGCTATAGGGAGATTACAGAAAGCTTTGAAACACTAAAAGTGAAGTTCCTGGAAAACTTTCCTGAGTTCAGCATGTTTCTGGAAAAACTGCTAGCTCAGAAAAGACAAAATGCACACAGGCAGCTCAAGCAAATACTTTATCTATCAAAGCTCTACAGTAAGGTAGATTTTACTGAAGCATTAAATAAGTCTATGGAATACAATGTATTTAATCATTCATTTGTCTCAGGCTACCTTGAAAAGAATCATAAACAATCATTTAGAATAGAAGCGGTAAAAACGAATACAGAACTACCAAAAGGAAACGTAAAGCGTGAATTATCACAATATAAAATATTTATATAACGTCGGGTTTGATAAAAACTCAAGCGGAAGTTCAGCTTTAGCGAAGAGACCAAAGAAATCTCGTAGCAAAGCTGAAGTGGAGCGGACATTAGTTAAAATAAAAGGAGCACATACATTATGACCGAAGGAAAATCTGAAAGCTTAACGGACCAATACTTAAAGACACTTTCACTTCATAGGATTAAAGAATCATATAGAGATGAAGCTGATAAAGCTGCAAAAGCAAAACTGGGTTATCAAGACTACCTGCAACGGCTTTTGGAAATAGAAGTCTTAAGTAAAATAGAACGTTCAATAAACCGCAAGATGCAGATTGCTGGCTTCCCTCAAATAAAACGTCTAGAGGAATTTGATTTTTCCTATCAGCCTCAGATAAATGAAAAACTAATCCGAGAACTTGCCTCCCTTAACTTTTTAGAGGAAGCAAAGAACATACTTTTCGTCGGAGCTCCCGGCGTTGGTAAAACTCATCTTGCTACTGCTTTGGGTGTTAAGGCTGTGCAGGCCAGAAAAAGAGTTTTATTTTTTACTGCCGAGCAACTCACTGTATTGCTTGCTTCTGCTGAACTAGCCGGTAATCTTAATAAAACATTAGATAGCCTCTCAAGAGTAGACTTAATAATCATTGATGAACTTGGATATCTGGCACTTAGTAAACAAACAGCTAAATTATTTTTTCAGCTTATATCTAAACGTTATGAGTCCGGTTCTATTATTATTACTACTAATAAACCCTTTGAAGAATGGGGTGAAGTATTTAATGATGATGTTGTCGCTGCTGCTGTACTTGACAGGTTATTACATCATTCGTATCCTTTTTTAATAAATGGAAAGAGCTTTAGGTTGAAAAATATAATTAAATCTTCTTAACTTTGACGGGTCAGTTTTGACCGGAATACTGGGTCAACTTTCAACCGGAATCAACAATCATATTTTACCGGCGGGAGGTTTTTTTTAGAAAGTAATCTTCATACCTGTATACTGTATTATCATCTAAATTATATTCTTCCGATACTTGTTTAGGAGGTATTATATTGGACATTTTACCTATAAACATCTTGAATCTTTTTGTTGCAAATTGATTTTTTTCTACCAGCTCTAATTCTTTTTTATATAACTTCTTGCAACTTGGACATTGATAATATATTGTCTCATAATGTAATCTGACTTCAATGTATTCTCCTAGTGGTAGGTCTCTTACTACTCGCTTACGTCTGGATTTATCATATCTGGTCTTCAGTTCGCAGATCGGACAATACATTGAATCTTCTTTGGGAATCAACATTATATCCATTCTTTTCCTTTCCTTATTCAGATCCACTACTTCAATAACGTAATTCTCACTCCCTATTATTGTAGAGATATTATCTGTAAACATTGGCCCTCCTTGTTTACCAAATCTACTTCTATAATTTTTATCCTGCAATAGCTAGGGGAAAGAACCCAATTTGACGCACCAGAAATCTTACACTATTTACCTATGTTTCACATACGCTTCATCTCCGTTACAACCCCAAGATAACTCCAATATAAATCAACTATATAAATCGGCCTGAACCACTATGTTTCACGGCAATAAATTGTCAAATTGACAGTTAATTATCAACTTAAATTCCGAAGCTTAAGTTAAGATATACCTTCATTCTTAGAGGAGTCTACAGAGGCAATTTAAAACAACTTATTCCCTTCTACTTTTCTTAGGCGCTGATTAAAAAGTAATATTCAATTTAAAAATCAGTGTAAATCCGTTTAAATCAGCGTCATCTGTGTTCTATTTTTGGAAAGTAAATACTTTTTAGACAACCCGTTGACTGTGCAAATTGCTGCAGACCATCTCAGGCTAAAGTCTGAGGCTACTTCTTCTCCCTGTACTCTTCCAATACGTAGGTTGAAACTGCTTTGACTTGCTCAGGATTTAAACCGGGGTTTGGCATCTCGGGGTAACCTGGCGTCACTTTTTTAGGATTGCTCACGAAGCTGATAAGATCGTTTTCTTTCCCAACATATTTCGTCAATACATCGTTTAATGCCGGTCCGACTACATCGTGATCGTACGCATGGCACGCCGCGCAGATCATGCTGAAAAGTTTTGCACCGTCATTCCCTGCTTCTGCTCTCCTTTGAGGAAACACATCTTTCATATGCGTTATTATTTCATAATCTGCTATATTCCTGGCTTCTGCAAGGCTCAAACCCGGATTGGGCATAGGAGGAAATTTCGGATTCACCTTTACAGGGTTCCTTATGAAGGCGACCAGTGCATCCTTCCTTCCTTCAAACTGGGGTAGTACATTGTCGTAGGCAGGTCCCACAACAACTTTATCGAACCGGTGGCATGCGGAGCAGACACTCTGATAGATCTCTTCGCCGCTTCTTACCGCAACTGCAGTTCCTTTGGTCATACCGGTCAAACCGTTCATATATTCTTCAAACTGCCTGCTTAAAATTACTGTCTGAAGCTGTGTAGCATTGCTCATAGCCAGTTCATCTTTTACAACCGAAGTAAGAAGAACAAAAAGAACTACAAAAAATATTGCACCGCTGTACCTTGTGTTTGAGTATTTGATCATAGAATATAAAAAATGCAGTGCAAGGAATATCAGTAAAATTGCAGCTATGGAATAGCTGAATACCGAAAGAGACATAGCAACATCGGGTAAAAGGATTACATTGGTAAGAAGGAATGCCGGCAGCAGCACCATTGATGCGAATGATATCGTAATTGAAGTTTTCTTTACAAAATTTTTGTAGCTGTCATCCAGGTTTTTCCTCCCCCCTTCCCAGAAGAAGAATGAGAAGAATAATGAACCGCCGGTTATTGCAAAAGCTCCCGCAGCAAACGCCGCAAATCTTAATATGACTTTAAAAGAGAAAATAATATTTAAGAAATTGCTGTTGACCCAGTCACCCGGGAAAGTTGCAAATGTAACACTCCCGACAAAGAACCATAACCCGACAAATAGACATAATATACCTGTCAGACCTGCTTTATTAATAACGTTTATGCTCCCTCTTCTGAACTGCTGAAGCTCCATATACATTTCATCTTTTTCAGAAGCATGCTCACCCAGATAATTAAAGATATTATTAACGGCTAAAGAATACCTGTATGAATATATTAGAAAGATGCCGACGGCGGAGATTAAAAACGAGGCGGCAAGATATCCTACTATAGCAGTATTTGATACATGCAGAAGCTGCGCAAATATAAGCAGGGCGGTAAAAGCCGGTGCGATTCCAAGTATAAATCCCAGACTCTTATTAACGGTGACAATTTCTATTACATCTTTAGAAAACCTAAGGAACTGACGGTTATTAGTGTCATATCCTCTTTTTCTGTAATAAAGTGAAAGAAGAGTTCCTCCGAATACCATACTTACAAAAGGGATAAAAAGACAGAGATTCAGCATTAACATATAATGCAGAAGCTTAATATGAACTGCAGATTGAGGTATAACTAAATCTTTGAGAAACTCCATTAAATTCTCACTTTATTATGGTAAATAAACCAGTTTATCTATAGATAAAAGAATAACAATTAAAAGTGCAAAAATATTTATTTCCCTGAATATGAAGCTGAAGGATCTCTTTCCGCTCCCCGCTTTAAGCAGAGAAGTTGATTTCCAGGCCAGCCATAAGCTTAGACCCAGGATACAATAATCGATAATGGGGAAATGAACCAATCCGAAAACCGGCAGAAGTATCCCCGTAACACCAGTTGCAACAACCCATATAAATGTAATGCGGGATAACTGCTCCATATTGAATATTTGAGTAAGAGTAGGAAAGCCCGCCTGTTCATAATCTTTTGAAAGAATTAAAAGGAGGAGCCAGAAATGGGGTATCTGCCATATAAAAAAGAAAAAAGAAATAATTAATATCTGTGGACTGAAAATATAACCACCCCCGGCTACCCAGCCAACTACCGGCGGTATTGCGCCTACCAGCGAACCGGGAATGATAGCAAGAGAATTGTGCTTCTTTAAAGGGGTATAAATTCCGTTGTACCAGAGAAGGTTAAGAAGCCCCAGCCCTAAAGCAAGCAGCCCTGCGCCGAGATATAATATAACCGAACCTGCAGCTACAAGAATCAGGGCAATAGTGAGAGCATTCGGCGGAGAAATCCTGCCGGAAGGGAGAGGACGGTTCTTTGTCCTGTTCATTAAAGCATCGGTCTTTCTTTCCTGGTAATGATTTATTACCGCTGACCCGCAGGCAAGTATGAAGATCCCCAGCACAGGAGCCAGCATCTCCAAAGAAACTCCTCCAGCAGCACAGATAAATCCGAATGCTGTGGTAACTGTAACAAAAAGAGTTATCTTGACCTTGGTTAATTCAAATAATATTACAAGTTTATCTTTCAAAATATCCGCTATTCCTGCTCTTGGATTTGAGCTTATTCTTAAACTATTTATCATCTTCTATCAGTTTTTTATTAGAGGCAGTATCATTCAAAGCCTGGTTCATGCTTCCGGTACCGTTCAACCAGGCGGTAAAAGAAGATTCGGGTACAACTAATACTTTGGCCATCATATATGAATGTCTTAACCCGCAGTATTCGGCGCATGTAAGGATATACTCCCCTTCTTTTTCAGGTTTGAACCAGACAGTATTTGATCTTCCCGGGATAACATCCTTTTTAATTCTGAAAGCAGGTATAAAGAAGGAGTGATCAACGTCCATCGAATGGAGATGGAAATTAACCGGTTTATTCAATGGTATATAAAGTGTATCGGACTGTTTTCCATTCTTATATTTAAATTTCCACTGCCACATCTGGGCTGTTACGTCAACCTGCATCGCATCTTTAGGCGCATGCGCCATTTCATAGTATCCTTCCCATCCTACCCAAAACATTATTAAAACCAAAAATATAGGTATAACCGTCCAGGCAATTTCCAGCGGTACATTATAACGGATATTTTTAGCTCTCTTATTTCTTTTGCTGCTGTATTTAATGACAAACACTACCATTAAAACAGTGATCAAAGCGAGGAAGAAGACACAAATAGAAACAACAAAAATAAATGCGCCGTTAACAGTATTAACAAAATTTGAAGCTTGAGCAATCATTGTTTAAGTCCTTGCAAAAAAGAATAATCAGCGAAAGTGAGAACAAAGGCAATGAAGAGAAAAATCAGAGCGACAGCAATAAAGATTCTAAATGTTTTTTGTTCGACCTTCAGATGCATAAAAATAGTTAAAACCAGGTATGATTTGCTTGACGCAATTATCAAAGCGATAGCAAAAGAAAGTGCGCCGAAGTTAATGCCTGCTATAACCGTGGTAAGTACAGTTAAAGTAAGCAGACCCAGCCATACAAAAATATAAATGCTGTAGCCGTGAGATGAATGTTCAGCTTGAGATTGTTGTTTTTCCATTAAAATGCTCTTTTTAAGTTATAAGATAGAATAACGGGAATAAAAAGATCCAGATAATATCTACAAGGTGCCAATAGAGCCCCGCTACTTCTAATTTTACATAGTCATCTTTATTAATAACATCCTTGACCGTGAATACAGTCATGAAAGCAATAATTGTCATTCCCACAATAACGTGGAGGGCATGCAGCCCGGTCATTACGTAATAGAGCCCGTAAAAGATAATAACACCGTGATCTTTCTGTGCAAGTAATGGTGAGCCCGGGAAATTACCGGCGTTAATTTCCGCCGTCCACTCGATATATTTATTAACAAGGAAAAGGAGTCCGAATGTAATAGTAACTAATTGTAAAAAGATAGAAAAGCTCTTGTTCCCTCTTTCAATAGCAGTAATAGAAAGCGCCATAGTCATACTGCTGGTAAGCAGGATAGCCGTATTCATGGTTCCGATAATAACATGCATATCCTTTCCGGCGAAGGCAAAATCGGCGGTATAAATATAACGGTAAACCGAATAAGCCAGGAACATACCTCCGAATAAAAGGAGCTCTGTAAAAAGGAACAGCCACATTCCCATCCTGGATTTCAGATCATCCCTATGCTCCCTCACCATGGTTTGAGTGCTCAACTTTCCTCCTCTTCTAAAATGGGTTCATCATTAAATTTATATTCATAAGGCCCGTCGGTTATAGAGGGAATTTCATCAAAGTTTTCAGCAGGCGGAGGGGTTGGTATGCTCCATTCGAGAGTTTCACCGTAGCCCCAGACTGATTTTGCAGAGATCTTTTCACCATATTTAACTGACTTCAGAAGGTTATAAAACATAATTATAAGTCCTAATATCATTATCCAGGAACCGACTGTAGATATCTGATGATAAATAGTAAACTCGGGGAGATAATCATAATATCTTCTCGGCATTCCGAGCCATCCCATGATAAACATCGGGAAATAAAGGACATTAAAACCGATAAAAAAGATCCAGAATGCAACCTTGGCAGTTTTAATATTGTACATCCTCCCTATCATTTTGGGAAGCCAGTAATGAAGAGCGGCAAATAAACCGACACCGGTTATACCGAATACTACATAGTGGATATGCCCCACTATAAATGCCGTGTCGGTTAACTGTATGTCGACAGAAAGAGTTCCCTGTATCAGTCCTGTTAAACCGCCTATCGAAAAGAGAAATATAGCTGCTAATGTATAAAGCATCGGCGGATCGAGCGTAATGGAGCCTTTATATAATGTTGCTGTCCAGTTGAAAACCTTAATAGCGCTAGGTATGGCAACTAAAAATGTTAATAAAGAAAAAACGAATTCGCCAGTGTCGCTCATTCCTACAGCGAACATATGATGCGCCCAGACCAGGGATCCGAATAACGCTATTCCGATACTTGAGAATGCTATCATCTTATAACCGAAAATTGATCTTTTTGAGAAAACAGGCAATATCTCGGAGATAACTCCCATTGCAGGGACGGCCATAATGTATACCGCAGGATGAGAATAGATCCAGAACATATGCTGGAACATGATCGGATCACCACCGAGAGCAGGATCGAAAATACCGACATGAAATACTCTTTCAACTATAACAAGAAGAAGGGTAATACCAATAATAGGTGTTGCCAGTACCTGGATCCAGCCGGTAGCATAAAGAGACCAGGCAAATAGAGGCATTTTAAACCAGCCCATACCTGGTGCTCTCATTCTGTGAATTGTAGTAAGAAAATTCAGCCCGGTAAGTATAGATGAAAATCCTAATATGAAAACCGCAGATAAAGCAAAGATCATATTGGTGCTTGTCCTGACACTGTAAGGTATATAAAAGGTCCATCCTGTATCCGGTGCACCTCCCGGAAGTACAACTGAAAGTATTACAAGAATACCTCCTATCATATAAAGGTACCAGGAGAGAAGATTTAACCTGGGAAATGCCACATCCTTTGCTCCCAGCATAATAGGTAAAAAGAAATTCCCGAATACAGCAGGTATTCCCGGTATAACAAAGATAAAAAGCATTATTATACCGTGCAGTGTAAAGAAAGAATTGTAAGTTTGTGGATCTACAATTGTCTTACCGGGAGTAAGAAGCTCGAGTCTTATTAAGAATCCCAGGGTTACACCTACAGCAAACCAGCTGAAAAGTGCAATCATATAAAGTATACCGATTCTTTTATGATCGGTTGAAAATATCCAGGCTCTTATCCCTTTATATTTCCCTGTATTCTCCAAAAAGCTTGGCTCATGCTCTTCATTAACAACAACAGATGATGCTTCATTTGACATTTAAACTACCTTTTTATTTCTCTTTCCTTTTTGGGGTTTAACTAATACAAATACGACAAAAACAGCAGCGGCGAGTATAATCCCCGCACCGAAAATCTTCAGCAGGTTAACGGTATAGGTTTTTCCTTCGGGATCAAAACTAAAACAGAACTGGATCATCTTTCCGACCAGGGATACTTCTTTTCCCTGCGCGGTTTCCATGTTAGCCATTTCAAAATCGAATGGGAGGATCCCGAATTTCTTTTTTCTTGTTAAATCCGGGTACAAATATCTGCAGATCTTCCCGTCTTTGGAAACAAAGAGCAGTATACTGGTATGAACAAATCCAGTACTTACTCTTTTGAAATCGAAACCGGCCGCATCGGTAACTTTTTTAATTGCAATACTGTCTCCGGTCAAAAACCGCCAGGCAGTATCAGGAAAATCTCTGTTTATTAAACTTGTAAATAATTCCTTTTTTTCTTTGGCAATCTTTGGGGTATCACGGTTATCAAAGCTTAATGAGACAATATTGTAATCTTTACCCGGTTCAAGATTGACTTTATTAACTACGTCGGCAATTTCAGTCATTAACGGATCGCATAATCCCGGACAGTTATAGTAAACAAAAGCTACTACCGTAGATTTAGTAAAGATCCTTGAAAGCCTGATATTGTTTCCATTTGCATCTTTAAAGGTTTCATTCAGCGGAATTTTTGCTCCCAGGTGTTCATGGATTCCGGGATCATTACTTTCGCCTGCAAAAGCTGAACTTATCAGAGCAAATATTATTAAAAAAAGAATCGGAAATTTTTTCATTCTATTAAATATTAAAAATATTTATTCATATAATTATACAATGTTGTCCATTGAGAATCATTTAAAAGAAAAATATTATCATTGAATCCGTCCTGGTTAAAATCATTTATAACAAGATCAATAAACCTGCTTTTATCCTGTTTCCAGTAAGAAGCATTGACAAGCGAGGTAAGAGCCAGCTCGGGATTTTTAACAACTTTCTTAAAGATTACAGCACCCTGAACAGAATCTTTCGAAATTGCCTGAATAGTTTCCTTAACTTTGTTCATCCTGCCGCTGCTTTCTTTAATGATCAGATCCATTGCAACATTGACGGGGATTTGCCCGGGCAGTCTCCGTTCCTTCGATAAATTATAAGTTTGATCGAGGTTCTGAAGATCAGATTTAGAATCTGCCGGGGGATTGGGGACGAAAGTCTGGCGTATATACTGCGCCAGTGCAAATTTATCTTCGGGTGATAAATAATCAAAAGGCTTCATAGCGGAACCGACAATCCCGTGCTCAAGTGTTTCATAGATTTCGGAGATCTTCTGCCCGTTGACCCATCCTGTTTTAATAGTATAATTACGCGGCGGCGGATTCAAACCCTGTGAAGCGGGACCGTCTCCTTTACCATTTATTCCATGACAGGAGGCGCAGTTAGCTGAATACAAAGCATTACCTTTAGCGACCATTTCAGCTGAAGGCTGGCTAAGCTGCATAACATCCACTGCGGCAACATTTCTGGGTTCTAATATCTCCAGCTGCTTTTGACCTGTTGTATCGGGAAGAGGCGGCGGAGTTGCCTGCTGCGCTATCTCGCCGAGCTTCGAACTGTATACCAGTCCTATTGCTAAAAGGATCAAAAAGATATAAGGATAGAGGAGCCCGAATATTTGTCCGGGATTTTCCTTTATAAGCCTTATTTTTTCTTTTATAAAATCTTGATAATCAGTCATATATTTTATTAATTAAATTATAACCGGAAATCGAACCCTCTCTGCAGCTTCGGGTCACCTACGGGGATCATATTGTGTTTCTTAGCCATAGCATTGAATATAATCATTAACAATCCGACAATTGCAACCGGGAAAACAAGATCACTCCAGCTGAAATAATATCCTCCCGTTTCCACCTTCATTCCCGGCATGATCATCCAGTAGACATCAAGGAAATGGACGACAAGGATCCAGATAGACATAAACTTAAGTCTTTTGGGATCAGTCTTGGACGGAAATGAAAGAAGTGCAAGAAATGGAACTATAAAATGTGCAACAACAAGGGTTATAGATAATACCGTCCATATCCCCTGCCATCTGTGAATAAACCAGGTAGTTTCATGAGGAAGATCACCGTACCAGATTAAAAGATACTGCGACACAGCCATATAACCCCAGAAGCAGGTGAATGCAAAAAGCATGGTTCCCAAACTGTAATAATGATCCTTCTTTATTTTATCTACAAAATAGCCGTTCTCCTTAAGAAGAACGACGATAAGAGTTAAAGCTGCCAGTGCGCACCATGTAGTACCTGCAAAAAAGTAGACCCCAAAAATCGTCGAGAACCAGTGGGGTTCGACGCTCATCATCCAGTCAACAGCCATTATAGAGATCGAAACTGCAAACCAGACAATAAACCCGATAGATAATTTTATATTTTTTGTTGTCAGATTCTGATCGCCCGATAGATCCTGCTTCCTGGAATTCCTTATTATCAGCCAGTAAAAAACCATCCATGACACAAGAATGAATGCCAGCCGGATCAATAAAAAAGGTACATTAAGATAGCCGATTTTTAACTGGAGGAGATGATCCCCGGCAACAGCGGTTTTGTTTGCCCAGAGGAAAATATCCTTGAGATTAAATAAAAGGGGAATAACAAAAATAATTAAGAGCGGGACTGCAGCAGCAAGGAACTCAACTATTCTTCTGAAAGGCGTCGACCAGACAGCCCCGGCTGCATATTCAAGCGCAACCAGGAAA
This sequence comes from uncultured Bacteroidota bacterium, assembly GCA_963782475.1. Lineage (GTDB taxonomy): Bacteria > Bacteroidota > Ignavibacteria > Ignavibacteriales > Ignavibacteriaceae > CAVQBP01. Next base: position 1,337,554 of record CAWAJW010000012.1, on the reverse strand, counting down.
AGAGAGCCGATACCGATGCTCACAAGGTACATATAAGAAGTCAGATAGCTGAAGGTCGTTCTGGAAGGATTCGTTATGAAACAGATAATCCCGAGAACTGCTCCTAAGCCAAAGAGAAAAATTCCGACTTGCCCTATATACCCGGGCAGCTCTTTTCTTTTATATACAAATCTTTCATTGGGCATTTTTACCGGACTCCTCCTCTTTTGCTATTTTAACATCAGCTTCGGAAGCATTTTCAGCTCGCTGAAGCACCCTTATATAATTTATTATAGCCCATCTCTCTTTCCTTGTAATCTGGGATGCATATGAGGGCATAACATTTCTTCCGTTTGTAATTATATGATATATCTGACCGTCGGTCATATTGATAACGGCATTGGAATGGAAAGTAGGACCCGGTGGGAATTGTCCCATAAGCCGGCCCTGTCCGTCACCAGTATTCCCGTGGCATGGGCTGCAGAAGGTTAGAAACTTCTTCTGTCCGAGCTTCAAAACTTCTTTTGTCGGAAGGAGAGGATCGGATAAAAATACTTTAGGACTATCTACCCCCATAAACGGATATGGAATATAACCGCGAGCTACAGTTCCATTGACCGGAGTCCTCATCCCGAACTCATCGGCAAAGAAATCACTTTTCTCCTGCGGAATAAGCTTATCCTGCTTATCCATCCAGTTGAAGGGGACAATATACATCAGTTTATTAAGCGTAAAGTATGTACCGCCCCAGCTGACAAGTCCGACAATAACAAGGAAAACCATAAATTTAGGTTCGAAAATTCTGAACTTTTCTTCTTCAGGCCAGTAGATGGTTTCAATCTTTTCTGCCCCGAGACCTTTAAAGAATTCCGAAATCTTCCCTTCATTAAACAGTGGGTCGGAGGCTTCCACAACAATCCCGAATTTATTTATCGCCACAGCCCGCATATAATCGGTTTCATTTAAAGGATGACTGTTTTTCGGAAGATTGAAAAAAGCTGCGATCATCCCGAAGACTGTTGCTATAGCACCAAGAAGAACTGTAAATTCAAAGGTTATCGGAATAAAAGCCGGCAGGGGGAAGAATGGTTTTCCGCCGATAACCAGGGGATAGCTGATATTGAAAGCCCACCACATAAAAAATAAAATAAAAGCAGTGCCGGAAAAACCGAAAGTAAGAGTAACAAAGCCGAGATAGGAGCGTTTCAGCTTCATTGCCCCATCCATTCCATGCACAGGATATGGGGTATTTACATCGACTTTCTTATAGCCGGCGCCGGTAGCTTTTTCTGCTGCATGCAGAATGGCTTCGGGTGAACTGAAGAGAGCGGTTACGCCAAAGATTTTATTTGATCTATCCATTCAGCTTATCCTCCGCATGCTCATGAAGGGGCTGAGCACCGCTTGCATGCGCTTTAGTTTCAGCAATAGATATAACGGGAAGATTTTTTGCAAATAATAGGACTAAAGTAAAGAACAAACCAAAACTCCCGATTAAAATTCCAATATCATAAAATGAGGGGATAAACATTCCCCAGCTTGAGGGAAGGAAATCCCTATGCAGAGAAGTAATAATAATAACAAATCTTTCAAACCACATCCCTATCAGGACATAAATAGCAACGACAAACATAACAGGTATCGAACGCCTGAACCTCTTAAACCAGAATAGCTGGGGAAACAAAACATTACAGCTAATCATTATCCAATAAGACCAGGCATAAGGCCCGAATGCACGGTTAATTATAGCAAACTTTTCTATAACTTCTCCGCTGTACCATCCCATAAAAAATTCCATACCGTAAGAATACCCGACCATAAGTGAAGTGAGAAGAATAACCTTGTTCATATTGTCGAGGGTATTCATTGTGATAATGCTTTCGAGATCGAATACTTTCCGGACAATAACAAGGACGAAGACTACCATTGCAAAACCTGAGAAGATGGCACCTGCAACAAAATAAGGGGGGAATATAGTTGAATGCCACCCTGGAAGTATAGCCATGGCAAAGTCGAAGCTTACAACACTATGAACTGAAAGGACCAAAGGTGTTGCAAGGCCGGCAAGGATCATATAAGCTTTTTCATAATGCTGCCACTGTCGGTTTGAATGCCTCCACCCCAGGCTGAATAAGGAATAGATAAATTTTTTGGCTTTTGAAGTTGCCCTGTCTCTTAAAGAAGCAAAATCGGGAATTAAACCGACATACCAGAATATTAAGGAAACAATAAAATAAGTTGATACTGCAAAGACATCCCAAACCAACGGGGAAATAAAATTTACCCAGAGATTATGCTGGTTGGGGTAAGGGATTAGATAGCCGGCAAGCCACGGCCTCCCAAGATGTATCAGGGGGAACAGCCCGGCGCAAATGACCGCAAATATAGTCATAGCCTCAGCAAACCTTGCAATACCGGTTCTCCATTTTTGACGTAAAAGGAATAGAATCGCCGATATTAGTGTTCCTGCATGCCCAATACCTACCCAGAATACGAAATTGATTATAGGGAAACCCCAGGCAACAGGTATGTTGTTCCCGAACATACCGATACCATAATAAAAAGCTATTATTAAACAGATAACTCCCAACAGCAGCATGCTTACCGTAACACTTAAGGCAAAGAAGTATTTTCGATTCGGCTTCTCATCGATGGGTTTGGCGATTAAGCTCTCAATATCAGAGAAGTTCAGCCGTTCATCAATAACAGATACTTCCTGAGAATAATCAGTATCCAATTATACTTCCTCCTTATGAGTATTTCGTAATTTAGCAATGTATGTAACATTGGGTCTTACATTTAAGTCTGCAAGCACATAATAACCGAGCTCATGGTTCCTGTACTTGAAGAATTCCGAATCTTTATCGTTCATATCACCGAACTTAATAGCATTCGTGCTGCATGCTTCCTGGCAGGCGGTCTTTACATCAGAACCCTTAACTTCCCTTCCTTCAGCAATTGCATCAGACCTGGCATTCATTATTCTCTGTATGCAGAAAGTACATTTTTCCATAACGCCGCGGGATCTTATAGTAACCTCCGGGTTATAAACCAGATTGAAAATATCCGTCTGCTGATACTGTTCTTTGAAATGATCTCTGAAATTAAAGAAGTTAAATCTTCTTACTTTATAAGGGCAGTTATTGGAGCAATATCTTGTCCCGACACAGCGGTTATAGATCATCTGGTTTAACCCGTCAGGACTGTGAGTAGTAGCCAGTACAGGGCAGACGTTTTCACACGGTGCATGGTCGCACTGCTGGCAGAGCATCACCTGGGTGCTGACACCGGGATCATCAGGAGTACCTGAATAATACCTGTCGATCCTGATCCAATGCATCTCTCTTCCTTTACCTACCTGCTCCTTCCCAACAATCGGGACGTTGTTCTCGGATCCGCATGCAATAACACATTCACCGCATCCAAGGCATTTATTAAGATCAACCGCCATTCCCCATTTTACTCCCGGGTATGCATGGGGATAATATAAACTTTCCTCAGACTGCTCGTTATCTTTTCTCAGGAACTTGGGATTCTTTTTATATTCCTCAACAGTACCTTCCCTTATAATTCCTCTCTTCATAACCTGGTCTTTTGTAATCCCGACATCAAATGTATGGTGTTCCTGGCTGGTAACAAGCTGATAAGTCTTATCGATCTTCTTTGCATCCCCGTAATAAAGCCAGGGAGAAACACCGTTATTTTTCGACATTAATAAGCCGGCATTAAAGCCAACGCCTGTACCTACAACACCTACCTTGCTCCTTCCGTATCCCAGTTCAATTGTAATCGTTTTATCGGCAGCGCCTGGCTGAACAAATGCAGGTATTTCCAGCTTTCTGCCGTTAACCGAAATTTCAATCATATCATATGAAGCATCATGCAGCTCATTAGCAGCATTAATATTTAATTCTTTCGCGGTGCTTAAAGAAATTGCAGCATAATTATCCCACGTTATTTTGCTGACCGGGTGGGGGAGCTCCTGCATCCAGCCGTTATTGGCTAACCGTCCGTCGCCGGTAGAATAACTTTCCCGCAGATTAATTATATAACCTGAATTTTTATAATCCGGATTTTCAGGATTGACGCTGCTGTTATATTTCCCGGTGCCGGCAGGATTATCATTTGATGCAGCTATGCCATCGTGTAAAGCTGCAAGCCAGAACCTTTTAAAATCGAGTGGAGAATTCAGACCCGGATAAATTTCTTTCTCCCAGAAGTCCATCAGATACTGATGAAACATATTCTCATCAAATTTCTCTCCTTTGTCCCTGGTCCAGAATAAAAGTGCGGCTTCCTTCTGCCTGGTATTATAGAGGGGAGCGATAACCGGCTGGCGCATCGAATAGAACCCCGTCCTTGTTTTAAAATCACCCCATGATTCAAAAGGATGATTTACAGGAAGGATATAATTGCTGAGAGCTGAAGATTCATTTTCGCTTTCAACAAGAGTAATAACGTCCGGCACTTTTTTAACCGCATCTTCATAACCGTAATCCAGCGGAAGATGATAGACCGGGTTGGAATCAAAATGAATAACAGCAGCTACATTACCGCTGTTCATTTTACCTATCAGGCTTTCCCATTCTTCCCGGCTGCTCAAAGCCTGCAGGTATACTTTTGAAGAATCGGTTCTGTACATACTGCCGTTATTAAGAGCTTCATTTAATTTATTAACGGCTATATGGACATTCTCAGGAAGAGTATCGCCGGCATAAATTATAGATTTTCCTTTATTCTGAATAAGATCGGCAACCATATATTTCAGTTTAACAAGCGGGAATTCATATTTTTCGGCAAACGATTTCAGTGCAGGATCATTTGGCCCGGAGCCTGAAACCGCGCCGGAAAGCACCTGCACAAATTCATATTCTGCATCCGGTCTTAGCCGGATCCTGTAATCTGCATTACTCCCAGTAACTGATAAGCATCCTTCAACGACATACAAACGGTTGAAGCTGTCCAGATCTTTAATCTCCCTACCTTTAGCAAACAATATAGCGTTCTCGGTTTTGTTTTCACCTGCACCGAGAAAATCAGCTTCCAGCGCTACAATTATTTTTGCTTTATCCCAGGCAATTAATGGAAAAACATCCGCACCGTGAGTCTTTTTCCAGGCAGAATTCCTTGTATCTTCGTTAAAGAGATCATAGGAATAAACTTTTGTATCGGGATATTTCTGCTGAAAATCCTGAAGCACTTTTTTAGTTGACGGAGAAATAATCCTGTGTGATATTACTGCAATCTCTTTTCCATTGGAACCGGACAGAATATTCCTGATTTTATCATCAGTATTCTGCCAAGTTGATTTAATTATGTTTCCGTCTTTCGTTTTTATTTGAGGATCTCTTAGTCTTTCGGGATCATATAAATTTAAGATGGTTGCCTGGCATTTTGCACATGCTTTACCCTGATTGACAGGATGATCGGGATTGCCATCAACTTTGACGGGTCTCCCTTCTCTTGTTTTTATGAGGACACCGCAGCCTGTCTGGCAGCCGTTGGCGGTTGATGCATAATAATCGGGCCTGCCCAGAACAATACTCTCGGGCTTATTATTATAGGGAATGATATCCCCTTGATCCCTGTAGTTGGAACACCCGGCACCGGCTAAAGCGGCCGATGCCGCTACAAGAGTTAAAAATTTTCTTCTTGATAATCCGCTGGTTTTGTTCAGATCAAAATCATCCGTAACTCCCTCTTGAAATTCGTGCCGTGAAGCTTCAATAACCGACGGATCTTGATACAACGATTCAAAACTTCTCCAATAATTTAAATCAGGATTCTCTTTCTTCTCTTCTTTATTGTTTTGATTATCGAAATCAGACATTGGTTTTTCCTGCTTTTTTTCGTTGAACTGCAAGAGGATTAATTCTTACTTTTATTTTTTGAGTTTTTTTCCCCTCTTTTTTTGCGAACAGATTAAAGGGAAATGATCTGAATACTATATAGCTTACTATGCCTGTACCTGCAGCGGTAAAGAAATTCTTTCTCTTGATCTTTTTATTAAACAATTCGGCAATTTCCATTAATACTCCTTTTTTAACGGTGACAAGCAAAGCAATAATCAGGACCATTTTTTATATTTTTTAATTCAGGCAATCTTTCGTGAGCGTTTCTGTGGCATGAAAGACATGCAGCCATTGTAAAAGAATGCACTTCTGTAATTTTTTTCATTTGCCTTACATCGCCGTGGCAGTGAACGCAGTCAATTCCCATATTAACATGAACACTGTGATTGAAATAAACAAAATCAGGAACACGATGGACTCTTTTCCACGGCAGTGCTTTCCCCTCCTTATAATATTTTGTGAGCTTTATAATTTCCGGTTTATCTTTTCTTGCAATCGTGTGGCAATTCATACATGTAGCAACGGGAGGAACCATTGCAACCCGTGATTTCTCAACGCCTGTGTGGCAGTACTGACAGTCGATCTTCATCTGCCCCGCATGAAGCTCATGAGGAAAGTTGATGGGCTGATCGGGACTGTAACCAACCATGTCCCTCTCAGGTTTACCGAAGAAAAATGTCAAAGTAAAAACAGCAAGAATTACAAAAATAGTGATTGGTAATCGAACTCTTAGAATATAATCCAATCGTGTATTTTTCATTATAATCCTGTTCTATGTAACAAATTGTAATTTATAAGGACTATTTTTATATCACCTTACGGATTTATTAATTATTTATTTTTATACAAAAATGACACACTGCATCTCGCGGATGCCCCGATAAAAACGTAAAGTGGGATTAGTTAATAGATAAAAGCAATGACAGTATCTTTTTTTGAACAAAAGACTCAAATTAGACGACAAACATAAATATTATTAATAAAAACAAAAATAGATGAAAAAAAATATTAAATAAAAATTTAAGTCTATGTGTCCTATTTCAAAATACAATAGCAAAAATTTATTAAGAATTTCTTAAAATTCCAACAAATAATTTAAAAGTTATCAGTTTTCTAATTAGAATTCATCCCTCAGCAGTCCCCTTCATTGGAAATCATAGCTTTTTATTGTATTATGCAACAATAAATAGCAGCACAGATTATAAGATTAATTGCAGGTACACTTAATCTGTGCTGCAAAGATGAATGATTTGAATGTAATTTTTCGACGGCGGCGAGGTAAATATCTTTCCTTTTATCTATTTAAGAGCTGGATCATCCGACTTTCAAAAGCCGCTTTATTAAAGTAGCCGGATGCACTACTTCGATATTCATTTTAAATTTTTCAGATCCATACTTTAACTGCGAAATGCAGCCGGGATTACCGGTAACAACTATATCCGCTCCGGTATTTTTAATTTTCTCCATTTTCCTTTTTAATATGATCATTGATGAATCATTCTGCATTAGGTTATATATGCCAGCGCTTCCGCAGCACCATGAGGATTCTTCAAGCTCATTATACTTTATACCAGGGATTGATTTAATTATTTCTCTCGGCTGGAGGGTTATTTTCTGCGTATGCGCCAAATGACATGCATCATGATATGTGATCTTTTCACTACACTCATCTAATGTAATATCTATCTTCAATTCACTTAGGAATTCCGTAAAATCTTTTACTTTTGAAGAGAATATCCTTGCTTTTTCCGAATATTCGGGATCCTCCTTAAATATATGAACATACTCTTTCATGAATGCACCGCAGCCTGCGGAATTTGAGACAAGGTAATCGTAAGATGATTTAGCGGATATTTCTTCCGGTTTCTGATTATTTAAAAATGCATCAATTGTATCTCTTGCAAGTTTTTTAGCTGATTCCATTTCACCGTTATGCGCATTTAATGATCCGCAGCAAACTTGTCCCCCTGGCGTATAAACCGAGCAGCCGCATGATGTCAGTACATCCACCGTATCTTTATTTATATCGGCAAACATAACATTCATTAAACAGCCGGAAAGGAATGCAGTTTTATATTTTGCTTCTCCATCAGGATATGAATATTCAGGAATTATTTCATCACTGAATTTCCTTGATACAGGGGGGGATAGTTTATCTATTTCGATTAACTTTGGAAAGAGTTTCTTAAATAAACCGGATGAATGGAGAAATTTCTGCATACCGCTCTTTTGATAAAAGTAGAGAAGTCTCGAAGCAAATTTTAATCTTCTTTTTGATGTAAAGATTTTATTTAATACAATTTTTTTTAATCTCTCTTTTTTAGAAAAACCAAAGCGGGAGTTACTTACTTCGACTCTCGCGGCCTCCACCATAGAACCATATTGCACACCTGCCGGGCATGCAGTCTCACATGCCTGGCAGTCAAGACAAAAGTTCATTTCATATGAAAAAGTATCTGTTATTGGTATTTCTCCTCTTGCAACTGATTTGATAAGCTTTATTCTTCCCCGCGGAGAAGATCTTTCCAGTTTTGTCATGTCATAAGTAGGACAAACAGAAAGGCATAGACCGCAATGGATGCATTGTGAAAGGACGTCATCGCCGGGCATAATATTCACAAGATTTTTATTGACTTCTAGGTTCATTTAAAAACGATTCATAATTAAGAATGCGACTTTTTTAACACAGAGGAAAAAATTAACCGCAGAGGTAACAGAGTTATCTTTTTTTCTCTGCGATTTCTGTGGAACCTCTGTTATATCTGCGGTAAAATTTATGTTGTTGTAACTATTAGATTTAGCTCTATCAAGGGAAAATTGTTAATTGTTAATTATTCATTTTTAATTATAAGTAATACACTTCACATTTGGGACTAATATCGAAAACTTTTCCGGGATTTAAAATATTATTTGGATCGATAACTGATTTAATCTGCTTCATCATATCCAGGCCGGGGATTCCTGCAACTTTTTCAAGGAATTGCTTTTTAGCCAAACCGGTACCATGCTCACCGGTTATAGTTCCGCCAAGCTTTATCGCTTCGTTAAAAATAAAATCAAATGCATTATGAGCTTTATTTATTTCAGCCTTATCCCGCTCATCAGTTAAGCAGGTAGGATGAAGATTCCCGTCGCCGGCATGACCGAAATCCCCGAAGATTAGATCGAATTTTTTTGATGCTTCAGTGATTTTCTCGATCATAATAGGAAGTTCACTACGGGGTACTGTAGCATCTTCCAGGATTGTTGTAGGCTTTTTCCTTGCCAGCGCACTGAATGCGCTTCTTCTTGCCGTCTTTAAAGAATTTGCTTCACCAGCATCAGATGCTTTTTTCACAAATGAAGCATTATTTCTTCTTAATATATTAATTATTATCTCCGCATCTTCTTCTACAATGCTTCCTCTCCCGTCAACTTCAATTAAAAGAACTGCCTGGCTGTTTCTCGGTAAACCGACCCGGGTATAATCTTCAACACAATTGATTGTTGTGTTATCGAGAAATTCCATCATGCTCGGTACAATGTTCGAGGCAATAATCTCAGCTACAGATTTAGCACAATCGGTAAGCTTATCGAAATAAGCCAGCATGGTAATAGAATTTACGGGGATAGGGATCAGCTTCAATATAATTTTAGTAATAATCCCGAGAGTCCCTTCGCTGCCGACTATAAAATCTTTAAGATTATAGCCTGCAACATCTTTGAAGTTTTTCCCCCCCGTCTTCAACAAACTGCCATTGGGAAGGATCATTTCCGTTCCCATTACATAATTTTTAGTAACACCATATTTCAATCCCCGTAATCCGCCGGCATTATTTGCAACATTTCCGCCGATTGTACATACATTCAAGCTGCCGGGATCCGGCGGATAAAATAATTTGTATTTCTCAACTTCTTTCTGCAGGTGCCCGGTTACAACTCCCGGCTGCACAGTTGCAGTTAAATTCTTTCTATCGATTTCAAGTATATTGTTCCACCTGGTCATAACCAGAAGTATACAATTTTCGACGGGAACCGCCCCGCCGCTTAAGCCTGTTCCAGCACCGCGCGGTACAATATTAAACTTCTCTTCATTTGCTAATTTTACAATTTTCGATATTTGCTCTTCATCCGAGGGGAAAACTACAGCTTCCGGTTTCTGCTCAAATATGGGAGTTGCATCAAATGAATAAACACGTTTATCTTCTTCCGAATCAAAGTAATTTTCAGCACCGACTATGTTTTTAATTTTTTCTTTCGATGAAGGATTCATTTGCTGTTAAATTTTAAAATAAAATTTATGAAAAAAAATATGATAATCTTTTTAACTGAAGTTATACAAAATTCATTTTTTTGAACTGCAATATAGTGGATAGCAATTTTATCAATCAATTCATTTCCTCTTAAAATTTAACCAGGGATAATAACATCCTTAAACAAATCTTCGGAGCAGCTGCAATACGATGTATCCTGCAGCAAGTGCCAGTGCAATATAAAACACCAGGCTTTTTACCGAGTCAAATGTAATGCTGAATGTTGAGATGTAACCCCTCCAGCCGCACTTTGCACAGCGGTAAGTCTTAAAAAATGTAGCATGCTTTACTATTGTTTCATAAGTATTTCTTGAACGGGATCTGCGTATTGCATTCGGTGCAGAACAGGAAGGGCATTTTTCATATAAGGGATTTCGCTTAAAAAGTATTTTACGGGTTTTCATATCCTGAAAATAGTTTCAATTACTACTAGAATCAACCTGACTGAAAAATTTTCCTTTACGAAAAAGTAAGCTTACGATTTAGGTGTTAATATAGATTGAATTAGGTAATAAGGTTACCTTTAACCATAAGCTTGTGTTACTAAGGTGGAGGACATAAACAAGGTTTTACGATCGGGTTTTTAATGTCTCCGGAATTCAGTGATAAAAAGAGAAAAGGAATGATATTCTGCGAGAAGATGGAATCAGACAGGATTACATGATTTCAGAATATCCATTAACTATTTGAGATTTTAGGATTTAAGTCTGCAAGTTAAAAGATCTTTTTACCACAGAGGAAACAGAGAAGACTCAGAGGCAACAGAGAAGAATATCTGCTCTGCGAAATCTGCGGAAACTCTGATTTCTCTGCGGTTAAATCAAGTTGTTATTGAGGCTCTTTATTCTAAAGATTCATCTTTCTATAGACATAATTCTAATGAGAATTTAAAAGCCTGTTATAAACAACAGAATCTTTTAAGATATTAAGTGCCGATTGAAATTGTTTATCATATTCAAGGCCGATCTTAATTTTGCCTCCGGTTCCGGCGTACCGGGAAGCAACCTCTTCTTTAATTTCTCTTAATACTTCATGTTTATAAATGTTTATTTCATGGCTGCTGACCCCTTCAAACTGATCTTTAAGCTGATCCAATTCGTTCGATATATTCCCGCTTACCTTTTCAGCAGATGCCATCTGAATTAATTTATCAACTTCTTTTTCTGCATCCGAGGTATATTCGAACTTTTGCGCTTTAATATAATCCTGGAATAAATTGAATATCTTATCATCATTTATAGATTTGAAATCCTGATCCTGGTGAGAATAATAATAATGATCCGCAAATTTAAAGAATAAGCCTTTTGCCAGAAGCTCTTTAGTAATATCTCCCTGTATATCATATTCTATGGTAGTATCAGGTGTAATTCCGCCTGCACTATATACGGTTCTTTTATTGTCGGTTAAAAAGGGAGTTGCAATAATGGAATCTACATCTGTAATTACTTTGTTCTCCTTTGAATAATCAATTTTCTGGATGCAGCGTCCGCTTGGCGTATAATATTTTGCAGTTGTAATTTTTAAAGAAGTATTATAGCTGAGAGGGGTAATTGTCTGCACTAATCCTTTCCCATAAGATTTAGTACCGAGGATAACTCCCCTATCATGATCCTGCATAGCTCCAGCAACAATTTCGGATGCAGAAGCGGAGCCTCCGTTTATCAGTACAATTAATTTCGATTCACCCACCATCGGCTCCTGAACAGAATAATATTTCTTTTCACTATCTCCTGTTCTCCCTTTTGTAACAACAATCAGCTTCCCTTTATCGAGGAACTTATCGCAAATATCTACGGCTTCATCCAGTAAGCCGCCCGGGTTTCCCCTAAGATCGAGTACAATAGATTTTATCTCTTTCTGTGCTTTTAATTCTTTCAGAGCATTCCGCACTTCTTCAGCCGAAGATCTGCTGAAGTTAGATAATTTTAGGTATACATTATTACTATTTTCAGGGTAAAATCCATAATATGCCAGACTTTTCACAACTACTTCTTCCCTTATAAGGTTAAAATTAATTGTATCCTGATCATCGTTCCTGGTTATTTTCAAATCAACGGTTGTACCGGGGTCACCTTTCACGAGCGAGGAGATATCTTCTACATTTTCAGGAGTTATTTTTATACCGCCGGCTTCTAAAATATGATCTCCGATTCTAATACCCTGCTTTTGAGCAGAATAACCGTCAAGCACTTCAATAACGGTAACTTTATTTCCGCGTACGCCGATAGAAACACCAACACCGCCGTATTTACCATTTGTAATTAAATCGATCTCATCTTTTTTATCTGCACCGATGTATATCGTATAAGGATCTAAGGAGCCGAGCATTCCCTGGATTCCGGCTTTCATGAATTCCGCAGGGTCAATATTATCCACATAGTTAAATGTAATCTCTTTATAAACCCTGCTGAAGAGATCCATATTTTTATTTATTTCAAGATAAACATCATTTTCACCGGTAAAAAAACCGGAGAAAACAAATATTACAAAGCCTGCTATTATTAAATGCGAAAGCTTTTTGAATTTCATACCGACTCCTTATTTTCTAATAATATAATTTCTTTAATAATATTTATATGGATTTCTTCGATACTTTTTCTGCCGTCAAGCACCCGAAATCTTTTTTCATTTTTTGAAATTTCCATGTAACCGTTCCTGACCTTTTCATAAAAATTCATTTCCGAAACTTCAATCCTGTCAAGCTCATTTAAAGATTTCCCGGTTTTCCTCTTTTCAGCTTCTTCAACAGGGATATCAATAAAAAAAGTTATATCGGGGATTGTAAAACCGATTGCAAGCTTATTCACATTTGAAACCGCTTCAATAGAAATACCTCTTCCGTAACCTTGATATGCCACACTTGAATCATGGAAACGATCGGAAATTACGTAAAATCCCTTTTCAAGGTAAGGTCTTATTTTTTCTCTAACCAGCTGCGACCTGCTGGCGGAGAATAAAAAGAATTCTGTTTCCATCGACATATTCAGATTTTTCTTATCGAGGAGAATATTCCTGACCTCTTCGGAGATATCAGTACCTCCCGGCTCTCTGATCAGCTCCACTTTTTTATTTTTGCTTATTAAATAATTTTGAAGAAGCTGCACCTGTGTGGATTTACCGCAAAAATCTATTCCTTCGAAAGTTATGAACATTGTTAATTATCCGACTTAATTAAATTTCTTGATTATATATCTTAACCGTTCCGGCTTTATATAAATAAGAGAGGTGTTCCCGGGAAGCGATATTTTAGGAGCTACACTTCCCAATGTATCTAAAACAACTTCTCTGTAATTTACAGAAGCACTTATCTGGCTGTTATCCAGCTTTGCTAAAACGTCAACGCCTCCGCGCAATCCGACGCTTATTTTATTGGGGAGTAATACAACATTTCTATCCGACGGGACATCAATTACCTTAACATCCAAATTATCAAAATTTTTATCAACTATTTTCTGCACATCTAAAATCACATTCACATTGCTGCTGCTGAAACTCATTTCCGGTATTTTTTCCAGCGGAACTTTCTCATCTACTTTATCATCAAGATTATTTAAAGATAACTTTTCCGTTGTAACGGCACGTAAATTTTTAATTTTACTTACTGGTCCGAATACAACCGTAGTTTCCGGTTTAATAGTCATTGGTGTAGCAAGTCCGAACCCGGGCTTAAAATTCAAATTTATGTTAGGAATAATCTCTGCATTGGTAGAGGCAATCTTTTCAACGTCATACGATAATGTATCGGGTGAAATATCAATAACTTCTATATCCGATGAAAGCCATTGGTTATCGACTAAATAATTGTAAAGGTTTATAAAGCGCTTCCCGGTTTCATTACCGGCAGTAACTACGTAATCGGTTTTCCTGCCCAGCTTTAAAGCTGCCAGCTTCCATCCTTCTCCTTTAAGCTTTACCGATATATAATCCGGTATTTTTGAACCGATCGTATATCCTTCGGGAAAGTTAACCAGCTTAAGAGGGATTTTGAAAGTAGCGTAATAATCATTGGATAAAGAGATGGAAACCCATAAAATAATAGAAAAAATGATCGATATTATAATGATATGCAGATTCTTTTTCATTAATAAATTCCGGATCATTCCAAACCTTTAAAATATTCCAGGAGCTTATTTCTATTTGCTTTGGAGATCTCTCTTCCCTGTATAGGAAAATTTTTGGTGCTTCTTGCCAGGTTTCTTAATTTATGCACATTTAAAGATTCCAAAGCCGGTCTTATCACTATTTTATTCTTCTCTTTTTTGCTTTGCTTCTTTTACAGGGTTTTTCTTTTCGGGCTTATTAAATCCGGCAGCTTTTTTTCCTTCCGGTTTTTTCTTTTCCGGTTTAGTAAAGCCGAGAGCTTCTTTCCGCAGCCTTTCAATAGTATCATTTTTATAGGATGCTCTCTTTTTTTCCTCTGTTCCGAGAACTTTTCCTTCAGCAATTTTACCAGCCGGTTTTTTCCAGGATAATTCTTTTTCAGTCTTATCTTTAATAGAAATATCTATAGCCGGTGAAAAATCTTCCGCAGGTTTTTCAATTACCGGCTCTGATTTTTCGATGACCGGTTGTTCAACAATAGACAGTTTCTCATTCACCGGTTTTTCTCTTGATCTTTTTTTACTTTCCGGTTTTACACTTTTCGGCCGACGGGTTTCCGTTTTCACCGGTTTAGGATTTACTATTTTTGTTTTTAGTTTTTCAGCTTCCGGCTTTTTTCTTTCAGCCTTCGATTCAATTATTTCACTCTCAGGCTTTTCGATTTCGACTTTAGTTTTTTCAACTTCAGCTTCCGGCTTTCCGGTTCCTGATTTTTTAATTTTCTTTTTTGAATTCTTCTTTAAGAAAAAATAAAAGCTGCTTATTTCAGGTAAAACAGAGAGAACCTGCTCATCCGGTTCTGCAATTAAATGTGATGAAATGGTTCTTCCTAACTTTTTAACTGCTTCCGTTCCGGCATTCACTGCAGCTTCAACAGCTTCCTTTTCACCAATAATTTTTATTGTTATTGAACCCGGAGAAAGGATTTCTTTTCCCAACAGGATTATATTTGAAATCCCCGCCATAACATTTGATGCTTCAACTGCACCGAAAAAGCTGTCAGTTTCTACAAATCCTAATGCAACCGGCATAATATACTCCGGAAAGATTATTATTTATTGAAATATAATTCTATTTCTAAAAATAATGAAAATAATTTACCCATACCTATTCCACTCACCATTAATTGCGATCACTTCTAATATCACCAATATTTCCTTCACTCCTCTTCTCATCCAGATATTCCTGCAAAATTATTGCTGCCGAATTTTGATCCAGCAAACCCTTATCCCTTCTTTTGGATTTTTTAGCAACCGATTTTATAACGATCTGCTTTGCCAATTCGGAAGTATAGCTTTCATCCCATAGGATGACTTCCAGATTAAATCTTGAGCTTAATTTTTTTTTAAATTCCATTACCTTGCCGGTAATATTCTTTTGAGGATTATTATTTATTAAAGGATACCCTAATATAATTTTCTTCACATTTTTTTCTTCAATGATCGATTTCAAATTATCCCAGAGCAGAGCTGTCGTTTGAAATTGTTGTGTAGGGATATGAAAAAATCAAAAGCGGGTCTGTTAATGCAAGTCCAATCCTTTTTAAACCGAAATCTATTCCTAATATTCTTGACTCTTCTTTCAAAATTAAGCGCTTTCGAATCTTTCTACAGAAAAGATAGATTTTACTTTTTTAAGGCGCTCAATGACCCGTGAAAGATGATCAAGATTATGAACGTAAAGAGTGACACTTCCTTCGAATGTAGAATTGTTAGTATTTATATTAATAGATTTAATATTAGTATTCTGGTAAGAAACAATTGCGTGAGATATTTCATTGAGCAAGCCGGGTGCATCTTCTCCCATAACTGTAATCCCTGCAACAAATAAGGAGCTTTCATTCTGCGGCCATTGAACAGGCACAAGTTTGCTTTCATCCCTTAGAGAAAGATTCAGCAGGTTCGGGCAGGTCTTCCTGTGAATTTTTATTCCTTCACCGACAGTAATATATCCGATAACCGGGTCCCCGGGGATAGGGTTGCAGCATTTTGCATACGAATATAAAATACCGTAATCTTTCCCATCAACTAAAACACCCCCCGCATCTTCCCTTGCAATATTTGCAAAATTTTCGAACTCGAGAACCTGCGCCTTTTCCTCCTTTTTCTCTTTTTCCTGAGTAGCCGTCAATATTCCCTCAAGGTTTACCTTTCCCTGGGCAATTGCGCTGTAAAACTGCTTATTATTTTCATACTTTAAGCTGGAGGCAAGCTTTGCTACTTCATTTGAATTAAATTCCAGCTTAAGCTTTTTAAGCCTTTTTTCCCAAATTTCCTTCCCTGAATTGACAGTATCTTCTTCTTCTTTATTTAGAAATTTTCTTATCGCAGATTGAGCTTTATGAGTCGTAACAAATTTCAGCCAGTTTTTATTAGGATGCTGATTTTTCGAAGAGATTATTTCAACCTGGTCCCCGCTATGAAGTATTGTATCTAAAGGAACGATCTTTCCGTTTACTTTTGCCCCGATGCAGTGATGACCGATCTTGCTGTGTATTTCAAATGCAAAATCAACCGGGGTTGAATTTACAGGAAGACGTCTCAAATCTCCTTTGGGAGTAAAAACATAAATTTCATCCTGGTAAAGATTTAATTTAAAGCTTTCCAATAAATCTTTTCTTGTTTCTTCCCTAGTAGCATTTTCAAAAATATCTCTAATCCAGTTGACCCAATTATCCATGTTTTTATCGGCGGCACTTTTATTTTCTTTATAGCGCCAATGAGCAGCAACACCTTTCTCTGCTACTTCATGCATGCTCCTGGTTCTTATTTGTACTTCAACTAATCTCCCTTCAGGACCGACCACAGTGGTATGAATTGATTGGTAATTATTAGTCTTAGGAATGGAGACATAATCTTTAAACCTGTCAGGAACAGGCAGATACATTTGATTTACAATGCCCAAAGTAGTATAACAGTCATTTGTATTTTCAGTTTCTAAAATTATCCTGATTGCAAAAAGATCATAAATTTCTTCAAACGGTTTATTGCGTCTAACCATTTTCCTGTATATAGAATAAAGATGTTTCGGCCGTCCGCTTATTTCATATTTAAGATTGTAGCTGTCAAGCTTGCTGAGCAAAGGTTCGGTAAACTTTTTAATGTAAGCTTCTCTTTCTTTCCTTTTACCCTGGATCTTTTTAGCAATTTCTTCGTAAGCTTCACGGTTTAAATATTTGAATGAAAGGTCTTCCAGTTCCCACTTTACCCTTCCTAACCCGAAACGGTTGGCAAACGGTGCATAAATTTCGAGAGTTTCCTGTGCGATCCTCCTCTGCTTTTCGGGGTTTACAAATTCGAGTGTTCTCATATTATGGAGCCTGTCGGCAAACTTTACGAGTATTACCCTCACATCTTTTACCATTGAAAGGAGAAGCTTGCGGTAATTTTCCGCCTGGGTGATTTCCTGCCCTTTAAATATCCCGCTAATCTTAGTAACTCCGTCAACAATTTCAGCAACCTCGCTGCCGAATTCTTTTGCAAGTATATCGAGATCGAATTCGGTGTCTTCAACTACATCGTGGAGCAGTGTGCTTGCAACGGTAACATCATCAAGAGGCAGCTCTTTTGCAACGATCATAGCGACTTCGAACGGGTGTGTAAAATAGGGCTCACCGGAGGCACGCAGATCGTTCTTATGCGCTTCCATAGCAAACTCGAAGCTTTTAACAATGAGGGGTTCGTTAACCGCCGGAAGATGCTTCCGGCAGGCGGCTAAGAGATCGCTAAGCATTTTCTTATTTGTCGCAGCCAGGTTCATAAAAATCTATTGTTTTCTGACACTCTTAATTTAACTTATTTGCCGGATTAGATAAAGAGGGAAAAATTACTGATTCTAAAGGATCGAATTTCGTATGAATTTTTCAACCTTCAATTCTCAGCCAACTTATGATGAACCGTCGGTTCAGAAATCCGTAATCCGAAGCTCAATCAGTTCCTTTTCCTATTTCATTCAAAATTTTTTTCTTTAATTCTTTTACTCTCTCTATCCTTCTATTAAGCCTATCTTTATTCCATGAAGAAGAATAATCAATAGACAAAATTTCACTGCACAAATTCAAGGCTTTGTCAAATTCTCCCATTTGTTCATATTGCTGAGCTATAAGATGCTTGAGAAGTATTTCATGAAATTTGCTTAATTCATTAATCTTCAAATATGAATTCAAAATTTCATAATATATTTTTACGGCTTTTTCCTTATCAACCTCTTCGTAAGCTCTTGCTAAAGCCCACATAAAAAAACGGCTTCCCGGATATTTTTTAAGAACGGAATTTGAAAGCTCAATAACCCGGTTATACTTTTCCTGGTCTATATAGATCCATTGCAGGGAGTGAACTGCCAAATAATTATTATAGCCGGAATTATTTACTGCTTTCATCAAGTAGCCTATTCCTTCTCTGCTGTCGTCGCTTACAAAGGGGAGCCAACCGGCTTTCCTGCTTTTCCAATAATCAAAATTCCCTATAGCAGTATAAGCATCAAAAAATAATGAATCTTTTTGAATGCATTTTTCAAAATCCTTTACAGCATCAAAACCATTTGATACAGCAGAAAACCAGTTCCTGTTTAACGCCTTGTAATATGCATAATACCCTTTAGACAAACCGGAAAAATAAATGTTCCAAATATTTTCCCCGTCAATATTCAGCAAAGAATCAGATTTATCAATAGCGCTTTTAAGGTAACTGCTGATCAGCTCATCATTAAATTTTTTATTAAAATCGTAAGATTTCGCAATTTCTTCTGCCGCTAGATAAATTTTACCGAAAGGAAGCCCGGGGAACTCATCATTTAATTTGTTGAAATCCTTTTCTGCTGATTCGTAATTTTGGTTTATGATAAAATTGATTCCCCTTTTTAATAAGCTGTCAACTTTTAAATCCGGATATTTTTGACAATATAGGATTACCTGCCAAAAGAAAATAAAAACGAGAGGAAGATAGAATTTATAATGTACCAAATGTCCTATCCCCTGCATCTCCCAAGCCGGGAAGGATATAGCCTTTTTTATTTAGTTCCCTGTCGAGCGAGGCCGAATAAATCTTAACATCTTTATGATCATGTTGAATTTTTCGCAATCCTTCCGGTGCAGCAACAAGACAGGCAAACGCACAATCTTCAGCTCCCTTATTTTTCAAATACTTAAGAGCTTCGGTAGCGCTTCCGCCGGTAGCAAGCATCGGGTCAAGTAAAATAACTTTAGATTTATCAATATCGCGCGGGATTTTAAAGTAATATTCAACCGGCTTCAAAGTCTTTTCATCCCGCTGCAAGCCAATATGCCCGACTTTCGCTTCAGGTATCACTTCTAAAAATCCGTTTACCATCCCCAGGCCTGCTCTTAAGACAGGCACCAAAACAATATTCTGCTTTAACTTAAAACCGGTTGTCTTTTCCAGGGGAGTTTCAATTTTGATCCCGGAAATTTCAAAATCTTTGCTCATTTCAACAGCTAAAATAATTGAGATTCTTCTTACAACAGCTCTAAATATTTCAGGCGGCGTTGAGACATCTCTTAAAATGGTAATATCCCGTTTAACAAGAGGGTGATTAATAAGATTAAAGTTTTTATTCATTGGATTGCATAATGCTAAATTGTTTAATTGCAGAAATCCCTAATTGTCAATTGTTAATTATAAATTATTAATTTTTAATTGTTATTATTTCTTCTTAAAACTTAAAGTAACCGGAACACCGTTAAATCCAAAATGCTTTCTAATCAGCTTTTCCAGGTAACGTTTATAATGTTCAGCTATATCTCTGGGATAATTTGAAAAGAAAAGGAATACAGGATATTTATTCCCGACCTGCGTTATATATTTAATTTTCACTTCTTTACCGGTCGCTGTTGAAGGAGGAGGCGATTTTTCAATTTCCTGAAGAAGGGTATCATTCAATTCGCTTGTTGCTATATTTTTCTTTCTTTCTTCATTTATAGATAAAGCAAGATCAATAATCTTATAGATACGCTGTTTTGTTTTAGCGGAAACGAAAATGATTGGGATATAATCAATAGAACCGGTTTTAAACCTAATCTCATCTTCAAATTTTTTAGAGGTATTTGTGTCCTTTTCAACCAGGTCCCATTTATTAACTGCAAGGATTATCCCTTTTCTCCACCTTACTGCTTCATCGATTATTTTTTGATCCTGTTTTTCTATACCGAATTGGGCATCTATCATAATAACAGCGACATCACATTCTCCTATTGCTTTTAAGGAACGGACTGTAGAATAAAATTCGATACTCTCTTCAACTTTTTTCTTTTTTCTAAGCCCTGCAGTATCAATTAAAACAATCTCCTGTTTATAATATTTTAAAATCGAATCGAGACTGTCGCGTGTAGTGCCGGGTATTTCAGTTACTATACTTCTGCCGTAACCCAAAAGAGAATTTGTAAGGGAAGATTTTCCTACGTTGGGACGGCCGACGATTGCAATTTTCAATCTTTTATCTTTGTCTTCTTCATCATATTGAATAACCGGGAAATCGGCTGTTAAATCATCCAGCAGGTCTCCGATATTCCTTCCTGCCAAAGCTGATATGTGATAGACTTTTTCAACGCCGAAGCTGTAAAATTCCGCTGCCGCCGATTCAAACTTTTCGGAATCAACTTTATTTACCAGCAGAATAAAATTTTTATTGCCGATTCTCAGCATTTTAGAGATCTCCAGATCAACAGGGTTTATTCCCGTTCTGGCATCAACCATAAAAAGGATTGCATCAGCTTCAGATATTGCTATTTCAACCTGTTCCCTTATTGCAGTCTCGAACAGCTCAACCGAATTCGGAACGTAGCCTCCGGTATCAATTAAAGTGAATTCTTTCCCTGACCATTCTACTTCGCCATAATTTCTGTCGCGTGTAACTCCGCTTTTATCATCAACAATGGCTTCCCTTTTCCCGATTAACCTGTTAAAGAAAGTTGATTTGCCTACATTCGGTCTTCCGACAATTACTACTAAAGGTGTTTTCATATTAAACTATAAATGTTAATCTTGCTGTTTAGCCAATCTTAATCTTACTCATAATCTTCATCCTAATCCTGCAGGTGTAAGAGGAAGATTAGGATTAAGAGTAAGATAAAGATTAGGACAAGGTTAAGAAGTCCTTAATAAAATAAAGCGATACCATAAATTAATGATATCGCCTGAGAAATGATAACATTGTAAAAGATAAAAGGAAAAAGATAAAAGTGACACTTGGGAAGCAATCTCCTCAAAAACCCGTTCTTTAATGTTTACTTAAAAATTATATTTTATATTTATCGTTGGAACTAAAAACGATCTGTCCGCAACGTTAAGAGATTGCACCCTGGCATTGAAAGCAATATCTTTATTGAACCTTATGGCAGACCAAACGCCGTCTAAAGCACTTAAGAAATGGTTTAGATAAATTCCTATTACTGCAGTTTCAGCGGTATTATAATAGTTGTTTGCATTACCTCGCATTACAGAATATGATTTCATTTGCTCCGGAACATCATGCGGGTCGCTGTCGGTCGGGTTGAATTGAGCCCAGCCGGGGCTATACTGATGGTACTTACCAATCAATTCATAATACTGCTGTTCACCGTGCACCGGCAGCTGATGTGTGAATCCATATCCATTAGAACCAACCAGGCTTTCATAATAATTCAGCTTCTCAAAATCTACCTGCTGCCACGGCGGCAAATTAGGATCATCTATTCACAATTATATCATTATATGCAACGTTATCCGGCAATCCTAATTGATCTTTATGATCCACCATCCACTTTGCATATTTAACAACGCTCCATTGTTGATCTGCATAATTTTGAAATTCATTAGTCTGGCTGTTTCCTTTATTATTATAAATAATGGCTGCAGTAACAACCGCCGCTTCAATTGCAACGAAAATACCTGCTTTCAGATAACTTTCAGAATAAAACTCGCCTGCACCCGGAAGGACTAATGAGAAAAGGCCTCCAAGTAAAGGAGATTTTTTTCCTGATTCAGTGGATTGAAACCGCATTGCCGAAAAAGCCGGCGTTTGCTCCAAAGCATTATTCCGACTTGATAAATACCTGGAATCGACCTGCAGGTTTCCCGACAATATTTTTTCCGTTTGTGCTCTAACAGGGATTATTAATATTAAAAATGCAGATACTAAAAAAAGATTTTTCATAATAAACCCATAAAAAATTTTCAAAAAGTAATTTTAATAAATCCATAGCTTTGGATGTTAAACTGCTGCATTGTTTTATTATTTACAGAAGCCATTTTTAACAATGCTGAAATTTAACAATTAAGCTCATATATCGAAGCCGAATAAAATTCCTCCGTAAAAACGCCATTCTTTTCCATATGTAATCGGTTCATCATTTACTAAACGTGTAAACTTATCGAAGCCGTAGGATGCATTGAAGAAAACACTCGTCGGGAAGAGATAAAATGAATTTAACTGTAAACGAATTTCAGCACCGGCACCTTTTTTAAATGACTTTAGACCGGGTGCACTGCCGTTCCATGCATTCCCGAGATCACCGTAAACAGAAAAGAAAATTTTATCGAGATACAGATGTCCTGCACGCATATCGATATTCCTGAATAACGGGAAACGGTATGTTAAATTTAACCAGCCGACTTTATTCCCAGATATTGCATAAAACGGGTAAGCTTTCATTCCGATTAATCCGCCTAGATAGAAATCAAAGAAATCAGGTACCGTAGGGCCTAAAATTGAGCCTGCTCTTATCTGTGCAGTTAAAGTATGATCATACCATAATGGAATATGTAACTTCGTATTTAATTCCAGCCTGTTAAAATTGAAATGGTTATAGTCCGGTTTCAAGAAGCCTGCATCCGCACTATATTTTCCTTCATTATTATACCTGTTCATTTCGTAATTATATTGAAGAGTAATCTCGGTGCCCACAGGATTTATATCGTCGTCTTTGTAGGGAAGCAAAGCTTCAAAAGTATATTTAGCCTGTAAATTGCTGGCAATCAAATAAGTATCGTTAAATGTAGGATTTAACTGGGGTCCGTTAGGAGTTGGATAAATAAAATCGCCTATCGTTGCAGTATACCTGCTGTATATATATCTAAGTTCGAGATCACTTCCTCTTGCAAATATTCTGTGCTTTGCAGCCAAATCAACTTCAAAAAGGTTGTAGCTGACATCGGTCGGAATCTTAACATCATAATGAACTACATTGTTTACAGTATCGGCTCCAAAGAGAACATTTGAATTTGTTTTGCGAGTTATGTTATATAGATCAAGAGAAAGCTGCGGTTTAAGCCCCAGGTCAAAAAGCAAAGGCAGCTTATTCCTGTAGTCAAAGGTAAGGAATAAATCCCTTTCCAGCCTCGAGTTGATTGCCGCCCCGGCAAAAATGGAATACCTGTCAAGCATATCGGTTGAAGAAACAAATAGGCCCGGTTTTATTCTCTGGAAAAAACCGTTAGCCGTATTATAATTATCAAATCGAATTATCGGGTAAAAAGTAAGCTTTGAAAATACTCCTTTATATTTCTCCTCTTTATAATCGGGTGTTTGTGTATCATTATAATTTCTTAATCTGTCAAGATTGAATTTAACAAGATCTCCTTTAGGTTTATCTTGATCTAAAGGAGGATCATTCTTCCACACATAATCGTAACCAGGTTTAACCTTGTTTTGTTCTTCGGGGGTAATCTTAAAAATTTTAAAACCTGACGATGTATAACCTGTATATAAAATATCCCCGCTGCTTGAAACATCGGGCATAAAAGCACCGCCGATTACATTAGTCAGCTGTTTGTTTTCCCCGGTTTTCATATTTAAAGAATAAATGTTGAAAATCCCTGTCCTGTCGGAACAGTAAACCAGGTTTCCGTTTTTATCAAAGACCGGATTCCTGTCATCGCTTTTTAAAGAAATTATTTTTTGATAATTGCTCCCGTTTGTATCGATTCTCGCAACATCCCTTGTTTCACGGTTGGAATAATCAAATACGATAAACTTATCATCGTTTGAGAATTTGGGGTTATAGACCTGTTGACCGTCTTCAAATTTAGTAAGGTGTTTAAAGTTTTTCCCGTTTATATCAACCATCCCTAAATTTGTAGTACCATCTTTTTCAAACAGGAAAACTATCTTTTTTCCGTCATGGGAAACAGCGGGCTGGTTAGCTCTCAAATCGTAGGTCAATCTTGTTTCGTCATCCTTATCAATATCATAAGAATAAAGATCATGAACATTATACCAGTTTGGATTATCTTCCGACAGTTTAGAATAAACTATCTTATTCGTTCCCGGTATCCATCCTACAGTAGAGCGGACATTCGATACAAGGAGCTTTTCTTTTTTATCTGCAAAATCATATAAATAGATCCCTGAAAGTCCGAAATAATCAGAGTTTTTATTTGACACATAGAGGAATTTTGAACCGTCGGCTGAGAAAACAGGATAAAAATTGCCAAAGCCCTCATTAACTATTTTATCGCCTTCAACAAGATTTTCCAAAACTTTTGCAGATCTTTTCTTGTAATCACCGGTAATATAATTTTTCCATTCGTTGTAAATTTCATTGCCGTCTTTTCCCAGAACATCTTCGAAAGCAGCATCGATTGTAAAATTGGTTAGCTTCCCTAATTGATGAGTTATCTTTTCAATTTTATCTTCACCATACTTTTCAGAGATATACCTTGTTAAAGCAAAACCCTGGTTATAAACCGATTCATTTCCCAGACTTGTTTTGCCGAAAACTCCCATTTCATTCCAGGTAAGTAAATTTCCATCAAGTGCATAAGAACGGAGAACCATATCTCTGTGAGTATCCCAGTTATCATAATTAAATTCTTTCCTCATATACTGTGCTGTACCTTCTGCAAACCAGGCAGGCATATTTACTGTAGCCAGCGGATATGAAGCAACAAAATTCGGAAAACCGTAAAGTACATCGGGTCTTCTCTCATCTTCGTATGACAAAACCTGGAGAAAGATTGCAGGCAATGTTCTTGTAATCTTCATTGCGGATTGTATCTGCACCATATGTGTAGTTTCATGACTGATTACATTCCGCAGCCAGTTATGCGCACCTCTCAAATCGAAATCCAGGGCACTTGTCCATATTTCTATTTTATTATCGAAGAAATAAGTAGCACCGTTTGAATAGTCGTCAATATCTTTTATAACATAATTAATAATTCCGGGATCATAATCGTAAAGTGAAGTCAAAGGGCCGATAACCTCATCGGCAATTTTTGCAACTACCCTTGCGGTTCTTTCAGCTCCCTTATGGAAATGCACCATGCAATGCTTCCCTTTGATAGTATACCATTCAAGCTCAGGGTGAAACTCTGTGAATTGTGCAAAAGAATTAAAGCTTAGTAAAAGTATGAAAAACAAAGTCCAGGATAATTTTCTCATAATCACTTAATTAATACCATTTTATATGTTTGTTTAAAATTTTTTGCTTTTAAAGAATAGAAATAAATACCCGAGCTCAAATCATTTGCCGAAAATTTTACCTCATGCTTCCCCGCTTTAAGCAGGCCGTTTATTAAAGTGGCCACTTCATTACCCAATACATCATATACTTTTAATTGGACATGATCATCTTTCGGCAAAGTAAATCCTATTGTTGTTGAAGGATTAAACGGGTTAGGAAAATTATGCTCTAATTTATATTCGGAAGGAATTGAACCAACCGGAGCTACCACCGCAGTAATATCGTATTTAATCTTAATAGACGGATCACCAAAAATATTATACTGTTTCTTATGATAATCTGAACTATTATTTAATGCCGAATCCACCGCTTCACCCAGGGTAAGGTGACTTGATGAATATAAATATTTTATATAATTCTGAAGCAACTGTAGTACCTCCAAGTGCAAATACCAAACCGGTAGAATTGAAACCTGCCACTGCCCCGTCTTTTTTAAACAGCATCTGATCAATTAGACTGGTCGATGTCGAACCTGAAAAACTGTTTTTGCCTAAAAAGCTTACAAAAAAATATTTTTCATTGTTATTGATTGATTTAACATCATTTAAAGTGAAGAGGTTCTCGTGGGTAAAAACCGAATCATTCCCGTGCCCCATAAAAAAGATAGAACCGGTTCCAGAATTATTAATGTAATTTAAAATCGAATCTTTATTCCCATAGTATATCGAAGTGTCCGCTTCAAAGTAATATTTTACATTAATATTATGTGGAAACTGTTTTCCTACTTGCAGCGATAAATCCTGGAATAAATTCCCATCATTCCCCGTAGGGGTTGGACCATCATCAGAAATAACCAGGGAATTCATATTCCAATCCTGGATATTTACACTGTTTTCATAATTAATAACTTTATTGAAATAATTGGTCAATTCAGCATTTGTCCTTGCAGCAATTCTTCCGACATAAAAATCTGAGTGCAGAGTATCCGGATCATTTACATTGACCGAATAGTAATAATCGGTTTTCGAAGTGTCATTATACCCGGGAATAGTTAAAAATTTATAGTTTGGAATTTGTGATAAATCACCAGCCAATAAAAAATATTTCGGCCTGGGAGATTTCCAATATGTTCCCGCAAAACTAATAAAGTCCCTTATATTATCCTGTTTTGTAATTCCGGAATTAAATTGGGAATAAAGCTGATCAGTGGAGACAACAATAGCCTTATATCCTTCATTTTCTTTATATATTTTAAAATTGTTACAAGAATTCATTAAGCCTGGTGCAGAAATAATTACATAATCATATTGATTATTATTGTCTTTTAAGTTTATACTCTGTGCAATTAAAAACGGTGCAAAGAGAATAGCGAATAAACTGATTGAACGTCTCATGATAACCTCCCTAAATTATTTATCGAGAATTTCAATTAGACGGTATCAGAGACTTCATTCAGCTCCTATTTTATGATGGCAATTTTAATAATGTTTGTTTCGGTTTTACCGCTGCTCCCGGTTGCTTCTATTCTGGCAAGGTAAACACCGCTTTGGATATCATTCACATTCCAGGAGGTTTCATTATCGAGCCCTCCTTTTGCATTATCATTTTTTAATTCGGCAACAAAATCGCCAGCCAAATCAAAAATCTTAATATTTATTTTAGAATCTTCAGATACATAATAATGAATAAAGGTCCGGTTATCATAAACGGGATTAGGATAATTATATGCCCTGTCTTTCGGGAAAAATTCATTAATTACAGAACTATTTTGTGCAGTATTTAAAAATGAACTATTAGAATTATTTCCGTTTTCCTCACTCCAAAAAACACTGCCAGCTGCTGCTCCTATAATCCATGCAGAAAAATTATTCTTATTATTAACAGCAGCCATTGATATTTTACCATTATATTCAAAAAAAGCAGGGGTTGCACTTAATTCGGTTCCTTCAGAAATCGGAAATCCGTCTACAACCTTACCTGTTTCACCATCAACCGCGAATATTCTCCCATCTTTAGTCGCGCCAATTATTTCGGAATTTTTATTCCCGGAGAAATCAGCGGTTAAAGGGATACCTGTAAAGCCAATTCCAAGCGGATCCCGGAAAGGGAAATTATCTGCATTTATTCCATTTAAATTTTTAGCTTCAATTTCATTTCCGCTGGTTATGATGATATAGTTATCACCATCCTGTTTTAGATCGGCTAATGCAAATGACACACTGTCCTGGTAAGGAAAACTTGAAACCTCTTTTCCGGCGGAGATTAAATAAATGGTATTATTTAAATTTAATACCGAAATGTAATTCCCATTTTTATCCCTGGTTAAAGCCAAACTTTGTGAAGTATTTACCGGGCTTATGTTAAATTTAAAAGAATTCCCGTCTTTATCAATCAACTGTGTATTTGTGATAAATGAATAATAATCATTATCCGCAGCTATTCCTTTTATGGGTTCAGCAGATACAGAATTTGAAGCTAACAGTTGAGGATTATCCTGGAATGATCCTAAAGAATATTCTAATATTTTACCGACTGCAGAACCAAGCAATATTTTATACTGTCCTGAATTATTAACAATAACAGGAGGTGATGTTATTTCTTCACCGGTATTAATTGTATCCAGCTTTAAAGTTGAATTATCTCTTAAATAAATATTTAAAGTTGAATTAATAGCACCGATGATATAATTGATATTATTTATGGAAACAGCCGCAGTTTTATAATTGGAGAAATTCATAACAGAATCAATCTTATTCCCATTATCATCAACTATAAAAAGGTTTGAACCATTAAGCAGGGCGAATTTATTACCGGGCAATGCTGTTAATTTATTTTCAGAGTTCGTAAGGTTAAGATTTTGTGAAAAAAGAGGAGTAACAATTGAATCGCCGTAGCTTACATTAAAGCTCATCTTATCGGCATAACCGGAAAAATCAGAAATAGTAATTAAGCTGTAAGCCCCGGAATTTGTAGTGCTGCTTGGCCTTGTATCTTTTCCGAATTTATTCTCATAAAATTTTGAAGGATTTGATGAATACCAGAGATCTTCAGGAGCACCTTCCCCGACAACAACGTCACCGAATATATCCGTATACTGCTGTCCGATATCCTGGATACCGTCGGCTTCTACAACTCCTACACCTCTATGCTGCGAATCGGTATTAATCTGGTTATCACCAATCTTAGAATTGATTATATTATCATCAATATGCCAAATGACAATTCCGTTTCCGGGTTCAGCCCAGTCAAATTCATCGACATCCACCACAACCCCTTTAAGTGAATCGGTTTCATAACTATAAAAGCCTGTGGTATCATTTTCAAAAACTTTTGTTAATGTATCGCCGCCAAGGATATACTTAATCTTCGCCCCGTCTTTATTAGCATCTCTTATCCTATTTTCAAGAAGATAATATTCCGAAGAATTTATCGGAACTTTTAAAATTGTTGTATCATTCCCGGAAGCAGCCAAATCTGTAAATAAATTAATATGATAATTTCCCGGTTTTACTGAAACCGGATTCTGCCCAGCCTAAAAATATCTTTTCCCAGGCAGAAGGTTCAGGAGGAAATAATCCGTTATAAGCAAAAATAGCCTGACCGTCCATTAAACCAAACCTGCCGATTGCACTTTTACCTGTCTGAGTATCAAAAAGATCAGGCAGACCTAAATAGCTGGCAATGCTGGATACCAATAAACCGTTTATAGAAATCTGAACCAGGGCAATACCCGATAGTGTAGATAGTTCCCGGCTTTCAGTTTCCGGAATGATCATGCTGTTTGTAATATCAAATGAACCATTTGAAACGGGGAAACCTGAAAAATCCGGCCCGTATATATCTTTTAATGTTTTTGTGCTTAAATAAATTGAAGGGAGATCACGTTCATCCCCCACACTGCCCGGAAGTGTAATATCTCTACCGGCTCCTGCATGGAATATTACGAAAATATCATAATCACTAAAATTAAAACCGGGATAAATCTGAGCAGCTTTTGTCCATACTTCCCTGGAAAAATCGGCTAATGCTGTAAAATCATTTGAGTTAGCGGGAGGAGAATAATTCCGCATCGTTTTTGAAACTGAGAGCGTATCGGGTAAAACGTAATAAGATATTTTTTGTTTCCCTTTCGATACTTTCATGAAATAATTCCTGGCAAAAAGAAGGTGTGCATCGAAATACTGTCTATCATGCGGCAGAGGATCGAGGATCGATAAGCCGTAATCCTTTGAGTATATTGATCCGAACCTGCCGTTCCCGAAAGTGGCTTCATCTTTATCTTCCTGGAAATTAACCATTACGGCAAGAATTTTTAAAGTATCATTTCCGGAAAAAGATTTCCTGGAACCGGAAGGAGATGAGTTTAATTTACCAATAAAGGTTTGGGCAGATAAACTGCCCAAACTGATTGCTAGAATAAAAAAGAATAATATTTTAGACATTTAAAATTAAATTCCTCGAGGTATCCCCATTGATTTTTGAGGAGCTCCTCCCCATCCAATTATAACAGAAAATCTTAAAGTATTCGACAGCGGGTGGTTTTCACCTCCTTTAAATACATCTGTTGAGATATAGCTAAAATCAAAACCGTAAATATCATACCTTATACCTGCACCGAAAGTGATAAATTTTCTGTTCCCGAAGCCGGGGTCTTCATAAAAGAATCCAGTTCTAAGAGCAAACAAGAAATCACCCGGTGTTCCATACCAGTATTCAAGTCCCATTGATGTAACAAATGATCTTAAAACTTCACTGAAAGGTTTATCTGTCCATGATGTAAATAAAGCCTGGTAAAACTCTTTGGAAGAAGAAGTATAAATCCCTTTTGCGCTGTCAACAGGAGTTTTATCAATAAGAAGCCGGCTGAAATCTAAGGTATAAATTAAAGAATTAAATTCATCACCCATTAGCTGATATGCAAAACCCAAGTCTTATTTGTGTAGGAATAGGATCAGCCTGTGCCCTGTCGATATAAGAAATCTTAGGCCCTAAATTACTTAAATTGGCGCCGATACTAAGTTTACCGCCGATATCATCATCAAGAAAAGGAATAACAAAAGTCGCAGGTCTCCACATCCCGGCAATATCAAAGCTTACAGATGTTGCCACACCTTTACCCTGCTCCTGGCCGGTAGGCTGATCAGATAAACGGCTGTGGATTAATCTGAAATTAAAACCAATACCCCAATCGGGGGATAGTTTTGTAGCGTACCCGACTGTAAGAGCAGCATCAAAAGAGTGAAATGTTCCAAGCGGATCGGGAGAATCTTCACCGGTCCGGACAAATTCACCAAAATTCATATAAGTAATACTGGCCGTCACGCTTCCTTTAAGATCTTCAATATACTGTCTGAAAGTAAAATAATCATAAAAAAGATCCAGGTTGAATTGCGGAAGCCAGTTACTGTGCGTAATACTTAACTCGGTTCCGGATTGAAATGCAATACCGGCAGGATTCCAAAATATTGCGGCAGAATTATCGGCTAGTCCGCCGCCGGACTCACCAATGCCTCCAGCTCTCGAATCGGGAGCCAGCTCAAGAAATGGTACGGCAGCTTCACCTTGTGCATAGATGACTTTATGAGCAAGCACAAACACCATGCCGACCAACATTAGCCTAAGAATTACTTTCATTTTATTGTTCCTCCAATAATGATTTATTTATTTTTTAAATAAAATCAATCCTTACAATATAATTCTTATATATGTAAGAATTCAATGGTAAAAAGATTTATCTGATCACTGCAAGCTTTCCTATTATACTGGTATTATACTTCCCGTCGCTGGTCTTTACTATCAGCTTATAAAAATATGTTCCGTTGGCTATTACATCTCCGTCTGCATCTCTTCCGTCCCACGGCACCATAACATATTTTTCACTTATGCTGTTTTTCTCTATCTCTTTTATAAGTCTACCTGCTATTGTGTATATCTTTATCTTCAAATCGAGAACCGTATTTAAATTCTGCTGGAATGTAAAGGTTGTATTGCTTGAAAAAGGATTGGGATAATTATATACATTACTTAATACCAGGTTATCTCCGCTTACTACAGTGAAATATGCTGTTTTTGAAGAGAAGTTATTAAATACATCCCATGCCTTTACATCTATTTTATATTCTCCTGGCGAGATATTATTAAAGGTATAGTTTATCTCTCCCGATTTTCCTCCCGAATCTTTATCACCAGTAAAATAATTTGTGAAATCGATCGGGCTGCTTATATTATCATTTAATATCCCCTCAAGCTGATGACCTACTCCTGTTCCTGTCGAATTTATTCCTGTTTCATCCGATAATTTTACTATCAGCTTTGAATCGGGGTTTATCAAATATGATGTGCTGGGGGAAGGAGCATCAAAATAGATTTCTACGTCCGGACCCTTACCATCATTTACAACACTTGAATCTGTTCCGCCTACTATGATATTATTTGTATATCCTAATCCGTCTACTTCATTATTATAGAAATAAACTATTATCTTTCCGTTTTCATTCTGGTATGAGATATCTTTAGGAACAATAAAATTGGAATTGAAATGACCATTCTTTATAGATACTTTTCCCCTAAATATTGTTCCTCCCTGAACTGTCATTGGATAGACATCGCCTGATTGCCTTATGATATTTTCTCTTTCGAGAATCATAAACAGATATTATTCCTTCACCGTTAAAATCGCTCCAAACAGTATTATCGGGTTTTTCTATAACTCCTTCAATCCTGGTATTGCTTAATGCTTTTATCTGAACCGCAGCTAAGGGAATATTATTTTTGGAAATAAAACTATGGCCGTTTATTGAATCTATTGATGCATTATAACGGGGTATTAATAACCGTAACGCCGGATCACCAAATAGAGTAAACTTCTGATCATTAGTTTCGGAACGTATTACCTTTGTTAAAAAATATGCATTTCCGATTGTAATCGGCATATTTGAAGAATCTTTAGAGCCCAGTAGATATGAATAAAAAGTATAGCTTAGTGCAGCATTATCTAATGAAAAGACAGGTCTTGTGGCTGAAAATACACCGATTGCTCCACTGTTAGCTTTTAATAATAACAATTCAACCCCGCTTTGAGCAGTGGTTTTGTCATAGTAGCCGAAAGCACATGAAGCAACCGTAAGGAAAAAATAATTGGGATTATGGAGTCTTGGAATGGAGCTGGTGTTTTCAAAAACGGTTTCATGGGCCCACACATGCTCATTCCCATGCCCTACATAATGTATAATTAATGAACCATTATTCATTGCAGCTATT
The DNA here is from genome assembly GCA_963782475.1 of uncultured Bacteroidota bacterium. Taxonomy (GTDB): domain Bacteria; phylum Bacteroidota; class Ignavibacteria; order Ignavibacteriales; family Ignavibacteriaceae; genus CAVQBP01. Next base: position 1,304,672 of record CAWAJW010000012.1, on the reverse strand, counting down.
ATTGCTTCATTAACTGCAGGTTTTGTCCTTCCCACCCCGGTTATAACCGCTGGATAAGCTGACAGGTAAATTTTATTTATATTAAATGAACCGGGGATAACATTATTAGCTAAATATTCTGCCTGCCCCTGATGAAGATCGCCATCGTCTTCCCCTGGACCGGCAGGACCATCATCAGCAACCACAGTTATTAAATTCCTCCAGAGATCCTTATCATTATTATTTTCATAATTTATTATCTTGTCAACAGCTATCTGTGCGTCGTCAAGAGTCTGAATGTTAATGCGCCCGATAGAAAGATCTATTTTATTATCATTCCCGTCAACCATTGCATAATAATCATCCATCGGATAGGAATATATTTCATTATATTTTAGATTACCTGATGGTACTGTTTCATATGGAGGAACAAAATTATTATTGGTCCCTTCTATATTCTTATAATCATAATTTCCATCTCCGAATAATAATATATACTCCGGCTTTACCGGCCAGTTATCATATGCATATTTTATGAAATTCCTTATTCCAGATACATCCAGGGCTCCGCCCGAAAATTCATTATATATCTGATCTACATCTACTACTACCGACGAAAGCTTCTCCTTCGATTCCGATTCACGGTAATTCTTCAGCCTGTTAGCCTGATCATTAAATGTCTTATCTGTTATAATTATATACTGGGCCCCACCGGTTATTCCATGTAAATTCTGGTTGCTGATCTCTACCGGGCTTACAGGCGTTTTATATTTATCATTCCCTACTGCTATATACTTTGATACTTTTCCTGCTGATTCATTTGCCTGGAACTTAAACTCACCTCCGCTAGGCGCAGTCATACTGGAAACAGTCTTAATATTTGCATAATCAGATATATCATATACCTGGATATTGGAATTGGAAAATCCTGTCAGATCATATGAAATTACTGATGATGTATCCTTTGAATAAAATATCAAGCTGTCGTTTACTGCTGCTAAATTCTTTTGGTACGATATTTCAAAATAGTCAAGGTAGGCAAATGTATTTGAAGAGTTAGCATTTACCTGGAACTTCAATACACTCCGGTTATCAGGAAGATCCCCGGTATATTTTGCAGTATAATCATATTCAAGCCCGTGAGTATATACATCGGTACTTGAGTATCCGGCTAGATTTTGAGAAAATATTCTTGTTGAGTTTTCAAATAACTCCAGGGTGATATAAGCCGGAATTACATTTACAATCCTGAAGGAATAATTTACCGGGTAGTTTGATAATCTTCCGTCTAGCTTATTTGAATAGGTCTGCGATACTGTTGATGATGAAAATCCGTCTCCAAGGAAATACCTGCCGCTGGCAAATATATTTATCTTATCTTTCTCCCAGTCTACAAATGCTTGGGTAGAGGTTTGGGTATATGCATTATCTGAATTTAAGCTTGTCCTGGTTTCCGCTCTCTTTCCGGGCGCTCCCCCTGAAGTTATAAAATAGTAATTATGATTGGAATATAAATTAAAGTTCCTCTTTACGCTTCTTGAGGCTGCATCATATTCCCAGAAATCATTTCCCCTTCCATAAAACAGTATATAATCTCCTTCATCAAACTTCCCGTCTGACTCTCCCGTTACTACTATCGCATTCTCCTGCAAATCCGATGGATATGCAGCATTAACATCTTCCGGAAGCATCTTCCCACCGTTGTTGTATATCTTTATCGTTCTCGGGTCTACTGTACCGCCATCTATTCCAAATGAAGCGAGCATTGAACGGGTAATCTTATACATCCCTTCAACGGGAGCCTCAAACTTTACCCATTTACCCGTACTTAAAACACTGTTTATTATACTGCTGCTTTTCTTTAATTTACTGACCGCTTCCTTCGACCAATAACGGGCTACATTGTAATTTATCATGGCTCCGGAGAGAAAATTATCACCTGGGCCTGAGCTTAGCTTCTGATTAGCTGTAAAGTTTATTTCAAATACTATATGAGTATATATCTTTATTTTATTTTGTGATGAACTATATGATACCGGGGAGATGACCAGCGTCTGTACCGGGATCCCTCTTACTATTCCATAATCTCCGAAACCTACCAGCTCATCTTTCTCTTCATAATTGTTATAGCCGGGGTTTAATTCATATACCAGATCATTTAATCCCTTATCTTTTACCATCTTCGGTTTCGGAGCTATTTTACCTGTTATTTCATTTGACGTACTGCTCAATACTCTTATTGTATTACCGTATTCCCCGGGGACTCCTACATTTAATCCGCGCTTCGGCAGGGCAGGCATTCCCCAGTCTTCCGGTTTTATATAATAGCCTTCATTCAGGTTTACTCTTATATAATCTTCATTATTTATTTTTATATGGGAGGTATCGGCATATCGCGGTGTATATTCAACTACTATTGAACTTCTGCTTGATGATATTACATGTATTTCATTTTGGGCAAATGCAGGGAGGCTGATTATAAGAATTATTATTGCAGAGATTTTGCTTTTCATTCAAACAGATGAAATAATATTGTTCAGATATTATATAATTTTAAAAACATTAATTTGGAATATTCTTGTAGCAAAAATCTCTAATAAATTCTCCTTTAAAATATAACTTAAATTAGTGAAGTAAAAATAAAAGAATCAAGTCCATTGCAGATTCTTAAAAATTGCAAGTTTTAATTTAAGGAATAACAATCATAATGCCAATTTTAACCAACTTATTTTACGATTTTCTAACCTGGCTATCTAAATCTTTTCCAGTAATTAAGAATTATAGAATGAAAATATTACTAATGAGAGCTGGAAATTTAATTTCCCTTAACAAAACTAGATCTTACCAAAAAAAATTATCTGATAACCGCCAGTTTTCCTAATATGCTGGTATTATACTTCCCGTCGCTGGTCTTCACTATCAGCTTATAAAAATATGTTCCGTTGGCTATTACATCTCCGTCTGCATCTCTTCCGTCCCACGGAACCATAACATATTTTTCACTTATGCTGTTTTTCTCTATTTCTTTTATAAGTCTGCCTGCTATTGTGTAAATTTTAATTTTTAAATCCAAAATTGTATTTAAATTCTGCTGGAATGTAAAGGTTGTATTGCTTGAAAAAGGATTGGGATAATTATATACATTACTTAATACCAGGTTATCTCCGCTTACTACAGTGAAATATGCTGACTTTGAAGAGAAGTTATTAAATACATCCCATGCCTTTACATCTATTTTATATTCTCCTGGCGAGATATTATTAAAGGTATAGTTTATCTCTCCCGATTTTCCCCCTGAGTCTATATCTCCAGTATAAGAATTTGTAAAATCGATCGGGCTGCTTATATTATCATTTAATATCCCCTCAAGCTGATGACCTACTCCTGTTCCTGTCGAATTTATTCCTGTTTCATCCGATAATTTTACTATCAGCTTTGAATCGGGGTTTATCAAATATGATGTGCTGGGGGAAGGAGCATCAAAATAGATTTCTACGTCCGGACCCTTACCATCATTTACAACACTTGAATCTGTTCCGCCTACTATGATATTATTTGTATATCCTAATCCGTCTACTTCATTATTATAGAAATAGACTATTATTTTTCCGTTTTCATTCTGGTATGAGATATCTTTAGGAACTATAAAATTGGAATTGAAATGACCATTCTTTATAGATACTTTTCCCCTAAATATTGTACCTCCCTGCACTGTCATCTGGAAACCGTTCAGTTGATCTAATGCTACTTTTCTTTCAGAATCATAAACAGATATTATTCCATCCCCGTTAAAATCGCTCCAGACAGTATTATCGGGTTTTTCGATAAAGCCTTCGATCCTTGTATTGCTTAATGCTTTTATCTGGACCACATTGGCAGTTGTATCAAACGAATTAAATTTATGCCCATTAATCGAATCAATTGATGCAGTATATTGAGGAATTAATAGTTTTAACGCAGGGTCCCCAAAAAGTGTAAACCTTTGATCATTCTCCCCATAACGTTGAATTTTTGATAGAAAATAAGCATTCCCTAAGGTATTAGCTCCAGTAACACGAAGAAGCTTAGTAAAAAAAGTATCAGCTAACACAGCGTTAGCATCTGAAAAGACAGGTCTGGTAGCTGACAAAACACCAATTGCACCGCTATTAGCTTTTAATAATAATAACTCTGCCCCGCTTTGAACTGTAGTTTTATCAAAATAACCGAATGCGCAGGCAGCAACAGATAGAAAGAAATATCTTGAATTATGAAGTCGCGGAATTGAACTGCTGTTTTCAAATACTGTTTCATGAGCCCACACATGCTCATTCCCATGCCCTACATAATGCACTATTAATGATCCATTATTCATTGCAGCTATTATTGCTTCATTAACTGCAGGTTTTGTCCTTCCCACTCCTGTTATAACAGTCGGATAGGCTGCAAGATAAATTTTATTTATGTTAAAAGAACCCGGGATAATTATATTTGCTAAATTCTCAGCCTGAGGAGTATGCAGATTTTGTTCGAGCCCGGTGCTTGTAACATTATCATCCGCAACTATGGTTATCAAATTGCGCCAGAGATCTTTGTCCGAATTATTTTCATAACTGATTATTTTATCCACAGCAATCTGTGCATCTTCAAGACTTTGTATATTTATCCTTCCTATAGCAAGATCTATTTTATTATCATTTTTATCATCAGGTCCATCTACCATTGCATAATAATCATCCATCGGATAGGAATATATTTCGTTATATTTTAAAGAAGTAGCAGGTGCTGTTTCATAAGGAGGAACAAAATTATTATTGCTCCCTTCTATATTCTTATAATCATAATTTCCATCTCCGAATAATAATATATACTCCGGCTTTACCGGCCAGTTATCATATGCATATTTTATGAAATTCCTTATTCCCGATACATCCAACGCTCCACCCGAAAATTCATTATATATCTGGTCTACATCTACAACCACAGAGGAAAGCTTCTCCTTCGATTCCGATTCACGGTAATTCTTCAGCCTGTTAGCCTGATCATTAAATGTCTTATCTGTTATAATTATATACTGCGCTCCACCGGTTATTCCATGCAGATTCTGGTTGCTCATTTCCACCGGGTTGACCGGCGTCTTATATTTATCATTCCCTACTGCTATATACTTTGATACTTTTCCTGCTGATTCATTTGCCTGGAACTTAAACTCACCTCCGCTAGGCGCAGTCATACTGGAAACAGTCTTAATATTTGCATAATCAGATATATCATATACCTGTATATTGGAATTGGAAAACCCGGTCAGATCATATGAAATTACTGATGATGTATCTTTTGAGTAAAATATCAAGCTGTCGTTTACTGCTGCTAAATTCTTTTGGTACGATATTTCAAAATAGTCAAGGTAGGCAAATGTATTTGAAGAATTAGCATTTACCTGGAACTTCAATACACTGCGGTTATCAGGCAAAGTATTCACATATTCGGCCTCTCCATTAAATTCATTCCCATGGGCATATTCCGAATAAAATAATACCGAAGTTCCAGAAAGAGTTCGTGAAAATATGTTATTTGAGTTTTCATATATCTTCAAATCAATATTACCCGTTAATACATTTACAATCCTGAAGGAATAATTTACCGGGTAGTTTGATAATCTTCCGTCTAGCTTATTTGAATAGGTCTGCGATACTGTTGATGATGAAAATCCGTCTCCAAGGAAATACCTGCCGCTGGCAAATATATTTATCTTATCTTTCTCCCAGTCTACAAATGCTTGGGTAGAGGTTTGGGTATATGCATTATCTGAATTTAAGCTTGTCCTGGTTTCCGCTCTCTTTCCGGGCGCTCCCCCTGAAGTTATAAAATAGTAATTATGATTGGAATATAAATTAAAGTTCCTCTTTACGCTTCTTGAGGCTGCATCATATTCCCAGAAATCATTTCCCCTTCCATAAAACAGTATATAATCTCCTTCATCAAACTTCCCGTCTGACTCTCCCGTTACTACTATCGCATTCTCCTGCAAATCCGATGGATATGCAGCATTAACATCTTCCGGAAGCATCTTCCCACCGTTGTTGTATATCTTTATCGTTCTCGGGTCTACTGTACCGCCATCTATTCCAAATGAAGCGAGCATTGAACGGGTAATCTTATACATCCCTTCAACGGGAGCCTCAAACTTTACCCATTTACCCGTACTTAAAACACTGTTTATTATACTGCTGCTTTTCTTTAATTTACTGACCGCTTCCTTCGACCAATAACGGGCTACATTGTAATTTATCATGGCTCCGGAGAGAAAATTATCACCTGGGCCTGAGCTTAGCTTCTGATTAGCTGTAAAGTTTATTTCAAATACTATATGAGTATATATCTTTATTTTATTTTGTGATGAACTATATGATACCGGGGAGATGACCAGCGTCTGTACCGGGATCCCTCTTACTATTCCATAATCTCCGAAACCTACCAGCTCATCTTTCTCTTCATAATTGTTATAGCCGGGGTTTAATTCATATACCAGATCATTTAATCCCTTATCTTTTACCATCTTCGGTTTCGGAGCTATTTTACCTGTTATTTCATTTGACGTACTGCTCAATACTCTTATTGTATTACCGTATTCCCCGGGGACTCCTACATTTAATCCGCGCTTCGGCAGGGCAGGCATTCCCCAGTCTTCCGGTTTTATATAATAGCCTTCATTCAGGTTTACTCTTATATAATCTTCATTATTTATTTTTATATGGGAGGTATCGGCATATCGCGGTGTATATTCAACTACTATTGAACTTCTGCTTGATGATATTACATGTATTTCATTTTGGGCAAATGCAGGGAGGCTGATTATAAGGATTATTATTGCAGAGATTTTGCTTTTCATTCAATAATTAAAAAATAAAAAATGCAGCTATTATAAATTTGATATTAAAATTTGAATAAAGATGGTAGCAAAAACCTCTATGAAACTCTCCCTTATAACTGTTTCAAAGTTAGCAAAGATAAAACAATAGAATCAAGTCAATTTGTATTTTATTATTACAGAATTTTATCATTATCCTGAATAATCTGGTTATGCTGAAAACATTGATTCCCTCCCTTTATGAGCTGGATGAGTTCTACAGCAATATAATAGACTATTACGGAAATATTATTAGTCAGCTTATAAACCTAATTCCTCTTTATTTTCTCTCATGGCTTTTATACAGAAATCGATATGTTCATCAAGGCTGACTCCCAGCTCTTCTGCCCCCTGCTGTATATCTTCCCTGCTGACATTTCTAGCAAATGCTTTATCCTTCAATTTCTTTTTAACAGATTTAACTTCAACTTCATCAACAGATTTACTAGGCCTTACATAAGTAACCGCAGTAATAAACCCTGCCAGTTCATCGCAGGCAAATAAGGTTTTGCGTAACAGTGTATTTCTGGGAATACCCGAATAACCGGCATGTGAAAGGATTGACTCGGTAAAGGAATGACTGAATCCTTTCTCCTTTAAAATCTCGGCTCCCTTAAAAGGATGTTCTTCAGCAGTAGGAAATTTTTCATAATCAAAATCATGAAGGAGAGCAACATTACCCCAGTACTCCTCATCCTCATTAAATTTTTTTGCATAGGCTCTAACGCAGGTCTCAACGGCAAATGCATGTTTAAGCAGGCTGTCTGTTTGGGTATATTCTTTTAATATTGCCAGACAGTAAGCTCTATTTCTTTCTTTATCTTCCATTTCAAATAACCCTTCCTATATAACCAACCTAAATTGCCGTTTGTTATCGTTTTTATCCATTAGCTGGATTAAAGCTGGGACAAATATTTCCCAAAACACACTGCATGCATTTAGGTTTTCTAGCTATACAAATTTTTCTTCCATGAGCGGCAAGCCAATGAGAAGAATTTATCCAGTCTTCTTGGGGTAATAATTCCTTAAGCTTAAATTCAATTTTTACCGGATCGGATGAACTAATAAAACCGAGCAGATTAGAGAGTCTTATTACATGAGTGTCTACGGCAATTGCAGGTATTCCAAAAGCATTCCCGGCAACAACAGAAGCAGTTTTTCTTCCGACACCGTGCAGCTTATTTATTTCATCAAAATCTTTCGGCACTTTACCTTTATATTTTTCAACCAAATCCTTACAGCAATTTTTTATACTCTTTGCTTTTTGCCGGTAGAATCCTGTTGAGAAAATATCTTTTTCCAATTCTTCATTTGATACCGAAAGAAAATCTGCAGGCGATTTGTACTTTTTGAACAGATTCTTAGTCACAATATTAACTCTTTCATCGGTACATTGAGCTGCAAGAATCGTTGCAATTAATAGCTGGAAAGCGTTCGAAAAATTCAAAGCGCTTTTAACCTCCGGGTACTCTTTCCTTAATAAAAAGAAAACCTCTTTTGCATGTTTTCTTTCTTCGCCTGATGCAGGGGAATCAGATTTTGATTTCATCTTTATTGAATTTCGGATGTGAAATAAATAGTCTTTCTACAGGTATATTATTTATAATATGAGATTGAATAATTTCTTCAACATCATCCAAACTAACACCGCCGTACCATATTTGCTCCGGATAGACAACGATCGAAGGGCCGAATTCGCATGCATCCAGGCAGCCGGATGCATTCGCACGTACTTCTGCTTTTAATCCCAATTCTTTTATCCGCTGCTTAAATTTTGCTCTTATTTCAACACTGCCTTTATCCGAACAGCAACCACGCGGATCATCAGCCGGTCTCTTGTTTTCACAAATAAAAATATGTTTTTCGTATCTTTTCATAATTTATTTTATTAATCAGCTTTAAATATAAAATAATTGAATTTAATAAAATAGACAGTATATTTACTACAACTTTTATTTTTTTACGGGGAAACAATGAAATTTTTAATCTTCACAATTTGCTTAGCAATTTTAGCCGGATGTAAAGGGAAAAACGGAGGAGTCGACCCGGTAAATAACTTAAATAAATACCCGGTAAAGCTAAACAATCAATGGGAATATTCATCAAAATTATCATATGAATATTTTAATAATGGAGGAAGTAAAGATTCTACTCAATACATAGATATCCCGAACACTATAGTAAAAATCTCCTCAATTAATGATTCTCTTCCGGGCTATAAAAATCTGATTAAAATTGACGCATATAATAGTGATTCTCCCGAATCAATATCGGAAAACTGGTATATTAATAATGATTCGCTCTTTTCCATCATTGCATATCGAAATGCAGGGAGTTCCTACCCGATAATTCCAAAATTAAAAAGTAAAAAATATTTTACTCCTGCAGAATTTAAAAAAATATGCGAAGATTTGACATTTAATTTCCCTATAAATTCCAGCTTGACCGATTCAGTAATATTTTTTAATCCTCCCAGAGTGGTCTTAAAATACCCTTTATTCACAGGATCAGAATGGAATGAACTAAAAACTCCATTCTACCGGAATAGGATTATTAAGGGGACTGTTTCCATAGAAATTGACAATAGCTTTTATGATTGTTATATAATTGAAGCAGATATGAATCAGCCGCAATTAAAAATGATTGATTATTTAAGCTTTCAGGCAGGATTAGTTAAAAGAGAAATAATTTCAGACAGTATTGCAATAACAAGTCAGGATTCACCTGATGAAGCAATAGGATATTTCAAAGGACATGATATTTCAATTTTAGTAAATAAAAATTTTTGAATAAAGATTGACTATTCACCCGAAGCTAACCCGGCAAGCTTATTTACAGTTTTCCAATTTCTTGTTGTAGCTTTTACTTTAAGCTTGCTTTCAAAAAAATTGTTTGAAAGCTTTGTTTTACCATACCCTCCGGGGCAATAAAGAAAAACTTCTTTTTTAATAATACTAAATTTATCCGGTGAGTAATCGTACTTTTCAATATTATTTAATTCATTTTGCCCCGGGATTTTTTCAAGGAAAGTAACATGAAGCTTTTCAATATCAATTCCTTTTATTTTTAGAAAAGGATTAATTGCAAGAATACTTGCCATCTCCGGAACCTGCCGGATAATTACAGGGACTTCCATATTAAACTTTTCACTAATTTTCTTTTCAATTATTTTCTCAAGGACAGGAGGGGGAATTTTATCCGCTGTGAAAATAACATTTCCGCTTTGTATATATGTAAACACATCTTTATAATTCAGCCCCTCAAAAAGAGATTTTAACTGCTCCATTGGGAGTTTTCTTTGTCCGCCGACATTTATTCCTCTAAGTATCGAGATAAATCTTTCCATTATTTCCGGTTTAATTAAAAATTATTCTAACTGCTTTTATTCCCGACAACATATTTTATTATATCGGCTTTTTCAAGAGTAATAAGTCCGCCGCTTTGTGCTTCTTCAAAAATATCATGCAGCGTCGGTAAAAATTTTTCAACCTTCTCGTATTCATCTACAATTTCAATTACCATCGGCATATCTTCCGAAAGCCTTAAAATTTTTGCAGTATGGATCCTGCTTGTTCTTCCGAATCCCATTACTCCCTTAAAAACAGTTGCACCGGCCATATGAATTTTGCGTGCTTCCTGCACAATTCTTTCATAGACAGGTATATGCCCGATAAGATCCGACTCCCCGACAAAAATCCTTAATAATTTTGCCTCTCCTTTAATTTCCATTTTAAACTCCGTTTAAAAGTTTAATTACCAACCAACAGGCTGGAAAGTTTATAAGCAATAAATAATGCCAGCAATGTTAAGAACAGGTTCAAAACAATATTGCCGCCGGCAAGAAAATATTCTCTTTCCTTCAGAAAATTTATAGTTTCAAAGGAAAAAGTAGAAAAGGTTGTCAAACCTCCGCAAAAGCCGGTGGTTAAAAATATACGTAAATCCTGGTTAATTAATTTATTGGCATCAAAGTAATAGATAACCAGACCTATAATAAAACTTCCTAAATACATTTACAAATAAAGTTCCGTATGGAAAAGTGGAAGGAAGAAATTTATAGACAATATCGGATCCCCAATAACGTAACGCACCGCCAAACCCGGCACCGACAAATACATAGAAATAATTCTGCACCTGGTATTCTCCTAATATTTATCATTAAAAACATTTACAAAAATAGGAGTTATCAATCCGGTATGCTACTTAGGACATTTAAGTGCAAACTCCATTGCAGTATGTAAAATTATCAATTGGTATTATGAAATACAATTTATAGTTCTTCCCATTTTTTAGGAATCACAATTTTAATAAGATGTTCAAAAAATATTGGAAATAACATCTTAAATATATAATTTAATTTTTCACGATTGGGATTTCATATTGATGAGACCTTCTTATACCGGTGCAATTTTTAATTTTTGGGATTGGTTATATGAAAGCATTAATAATTTCGGATATACATGCAAATTACCCGGCACTTAAAGCAGTTTTAGAAAAAGAAAGTTCTTACGATAAATTAATTTTTCTCGGGGATGTAGTTGACTACGGTCCAAATCCAAAGGAATGCTTAAATTTTATAAAAGAAAACGCAGATTATTATGTGAGAGGCAACCATGATCATGCATTAGGTTACAACACAGATTGCAACAGCATGGGTGCATTTCGTGAATATTCAATCGCCACAAGAAAGTGGCATGATGCAGTTTTGAATGAAGATGATAAACAGTTTCTTAGAAATATGCCCGTACTTGATAAAGCACATCTGCCGGGTCGCCAGTCCGATTCCGATAATAACACATTTTTTCTCGCGCATGCTTCGCCGCTGGGAGATATTTCCAAATATTTAAATGAAGACGAAATAGAAGATGAGTTAGATGATATTATTGCAGAATACGTTCTTGTCGGCCATACACATCTTCAATATATAAAGAAAGTTGATTATTCATTAATAGTAAATCCCGGAAGCGTAGGATTAGCAAGAGACGGCGGGCAAGCATGTTATGCTGTATATGAAAACGGCAATACTATTTTGCAGAGAATTGAATATGATTCCGATAAAACAATTTTTGATTTAATGAAAGCGCCGATTCCCGAAAATTGCAAAGAAGGATTGAAAAGTATCTTAGAAACAGGTATGGTTAAAATCATATAGATTTTGCCGGATACTTTAAGCTCAGGAAGATTCTCAGAATTCATTTGATTGCAATTCTCTTCTAAAAAGCATATTAAGAATAACAACACTCCGCATATACTCGTTCTAAGCAGACATTTCATCTAAATAAAAAGGGCTATTTTCAAAGAAAACAAGAATATATTAAAATTCATTAATCTTATTTTAATGATTCCTTAATCAATAAAAGATAAGTTTCCCCGGCTGATTAATGAAAATTTCAAAACAAAAATTAAGAGGGTAAAAATGAAAACACGTTTAATTTCTTTAGTTATGGTTCTTTCGTTTTTTGTTCTAGGAATATGCAGTTCATCTTTTGCTCAGGAAAAGATGCCTAAGAAAACTCACCACAAAACTATGATGGTGGACAGCACAAAAGCTAAAACACACAAAATGAAATCGACAAAAACTGCTACCCATCATAAGACACATAAATCATCTAAGATGAAATCAGATTCAACAAAAACGAAATAACCTTTATATTTCTTGCAAATTAAGGAGAGTTTTAGACTCTCCTTTTTTTATCTATCATAAAAAGAGAATTTTTTTTAGGAAACCTAAAAAAATCATATCCACGCCGAAGATACACTCTTTTTTATTTAGACTTGTTGGAATTGCCAATAAAAACGAAGAGGAGTTTGAATTGGTAGCGCGTGCGGGATTCGAACCCGCGGTCTCCGCCTTGAGAGGGCGATGTCCTAAGCCACTAGACGAACGCGCCTATATAAATCAATGAACAATTAAAAATGAACAATTAACAATTATATTTTAAATTATTTCTAATCAAAATTAAAACTGCACAGATTCAAAGCCACAACTTCTATATTTTAATAAATCTCAATGAGAAATATAAGTTTCAATGTATTAAAATAAAAGTTTTAATTACAACAAGGGATAACTATCGCTTTTCAAAATAATCTAAATAACTTAAGTTAACAAATAAAATGCTTCTGCTTTTTTGAGGACTCACCATTTCTTTATCCAGCCATGATGATAAGAATTAATGATAAATTATTTTTCTTACCTCTATCAATCGCTTAATGTAAAAATCTTTAATTAAGCCATCCCGATCCGGAGGTACATCCAAGAGCAGATTTGTACTTCGTGAATTACACAATTTTAACATGTCAGCTATCTGATGTGCGCTCTGGAGCGTAACTTTGCCCGTATGCCAGAACCAAATGCCATCTGCATCTATACAATCACAAACTTCAGAAACATTTTTATTCTCTTTAGGGGGAAGTGCTTTCGCGGGATTTGCTTTTATCCAATAAGGATATTCATATCCAATGATGTCAGAATCAACATAATTGTCGGCATTGTTTGCCAAAACAATACAGTTGGGCTGGAGCTTATTAATCAATGCTTTTAACTGCAGCCAATATTTACCAGTATATTTATTTGAGTACTGATCAAACCAGATCAGATCGATTGGTCCATAATTAGAAAGTAATTCGGTTACCTGTCTTTCAACGAAGCCTTCGAAATCACCTTCGGCTTCAGGAGGCAAACCATGCAGATCTTTTTGTCCGGGGGCAAGTGAATTTCCAAAGGAATTGGAATAATCACCCGGAAGACAATAATACAAACCAACTTTTATATTTTGCTTCCGGCAGGCGTTAACAAATTCCCTTACAATATCCCCTTTTCCGTTTTTATAATTTTTAAATGCTGCAATATCATGAGTTGTGTATTTACTATCCCATAAACACCAGCCTCCGGTATGCTTAACAGTCAAAACTGCATAATTCATTCCGGCATCCTTAATTGCATCTATCCATTGATTACAATTAAGTCTGACCGGATTAAAAATTAAAGGATCTTCGTAACCTGTAGCCCATTCTTTGTCGATATAGGTAGCCATATTAAAATGGAGAAACATACCATATTTCCATTTACTAAATTCAGCCTGCTTATTTTTCAATATTGAATCTGCCTGTACTGAAGATTGACTTTTAGTTAGGTTTGGAAAAATAGAACAAAAAATTAATATCAGCACTATTTTAAATTTTAGATTTATTCCGGTTTTAGAAAATGTTTTTCTCATTTTATTATCTCATGTTTATGAAATATTAGAAATTAATTAAATTAAGTTTTTTGAATTTCGCATGAAAACGAGACAGATTAAATAGATAGTAATCCTTTCAATATCGTTCAATATTTTACATTATTTTGACTATGCTGAGCTATTGAAATAAAACATCCGCCTAAGCTGCCTTGAGATATTCGACAGCTCTTTTATCATCGGGGCATTGTATCCTGCAATAGTTTCTTCAGAGTTTCGAACTTCTTTTTACCGGCAAAATAGGTGGTTCCCATCTTATCACCCAATTCCATAGTCTCTTCCCCTGTTTTTTTAAATGCCGGCCACTTCGGCAATCCATTTCCATTGGGATCTCCCCTCAAGATAAAGTCTATCCAATAATCCGACATTGTCTTTGCGATCTTCTCATCTTCTGTTGTCCATGGCCGAGGCGACATCTTCAGATTGTCAAATACGTATGGCAGTTCCGATGAGTGGAATGTTTGATAGCGCTTTTTAGTAGTTCCGGGTTGTGGATGAACGAACAGGTATGTATATAAATCTGTTTTTCCCGTCTTCTCACGTTTTACTCCCCATAAGTACATTGAGACTACTGAAATGTCACGAGCTAATTTCTTCTGCGAATCAACGGCTTCGGCTTCTGTAGAAGCAGGATAAAGTTTCAGAATTTCATCCGCCAGTTCACCCGCCTTTTGTCTCACCTGTTTCCGAAAATCTTCTGCCGGAATTTTTCCATATGTACCGCTGAAACTCCCTTCATCAGCAACCCAGCCGGTTATTGTAGCTGCATCGTTTTGCTTCCCCTCTTTAAAGACATTATCTGCACTGCTTGGTAGAAACCATCCATCCACGATTGGAAGAAATCGATATTTGTTATTAGTAGAATCGATTAATTCGGCTGCAGGCACCTCTCTTAATTGAGCTAATGATGCAGCTCCCATGGATTTTGCGAACTCCGCTCCATATTGTTCCGCCGAATTCAGATTTTCTCCAGGACCGATCATGTCGTTGGTGCCGCTCTCGGCAATTGCCCGGATGAATAGTCCTTTCGCCAGCGGTGATGCCGTCAGGAAGTTTACGGAAGATGCTCCAGCTGACTGTCCCATTATTGTGACACGATCCGGATCCCCGCCGAAAACCAAGATATTCCTTTTGATCCATTTAAGCGCCGCTACCTGATCCAGCAGTCCGTAATTTCCAGAAGAATTATGCTTCGATTCCTTTGTTAATTCAGGAAGTGCGAGAAATCCAAATACTCCTACACGGTAATTGATCGTAACGACGACCACTCCTTTTTTCGCCAAATTTTGACCGTTATATAGAGGTACATTACCAGATCCGCCTGTGAATGCACCGCCAGGAATATACATCAACACAGGACGGATATCTTTTGATGATTTAGCTGCAGTCCATATATTTAGATATAAGCAATCTTCACTCACTCCTCCTTGCGGCTGATATTCTGCGGTCCAAGGCCCTAATTCATGCACCATGACTTGCATAGGATTAGCTGAAAATTTGTCTGCTTTTCGTGTTCCTTTCCATTGGACAGGAGGCTGCGGTGCACGCCAACGCAACTCACCGACAGGCGGCGCAGCGTACGGAACACCTTTGTAAACCGTCACTCCATCTTTGAGCGTCCCCTGTAATAATCCGCCTTCGACTTTAACCGGTTCAGGCTGCTGAGCAATGCCAAATCCCGCAATAGACATAATAAACATTAAAATAAAATTAAATATTTTCTTCATCAGAATAGTCCCTTAAAATAAACATTATTATTTCTGCAATAAGTTTGCAGGAAAACCGTAAGTATTTCTCCTGCCAAAATTGATTTTTAAGTCTGCATTATAATCAGTGCACTTTTTAAAAACTAATTTAAAATAGATATAAGATAAAAAAATAAAATTATATAAATAATCTTAATACAAATAAAAAAGGAAGAATCCGCTACAATCGCAGAGTATAAAAGTAATTAGAAAGGAATGAAATTCTGTTAAAAAAGGCTCCATAGCAGATACAACAATATTAGAGGTCCCAAGACAAAGAAACAGTCGTCAAGATAATGATCAATTCAAACAAGAAGAAATACCGGAGGTAAGGAAAGAGGGCCAAATATGCAGATGAATTGAATAAGAGTTAAAAAAATAATTATATTTGTTGTTCAAAAATTGCCCTGTGGTGTAATTGGCAACACACAGCACTCTGGATGCTGGTTTTAAGGTTCGAGTCCTTACAGGGCAGCAATTAAAAAATTTTAGAATCATATTAAATCCCTTTTCAAATTCCAATTCACCTTTTTTAATATTATTATAGTATTTATATTTTAGCAGTAAACATATTCAAAGTATATTGATGCTGAAATTCATAACATTTATAGTAATCTTCTCTTCAAACATAATCTTTTCTCAAACATATCATTTAGAAAATTCAATCGGAAGCTTTAAGGATGCTTCTTCTTTCTGTATGAGCAGTTCAGGATTTTTATATGTGACCGATTCAGAAAAAGATGAAATCTATAAATTAGATACTTTGGGAAACGTGGTGAAAGACTGCGGAGGTTATGGATGGAATGAAGGAGCATTTGATAATCCTGCTGATGTTTTTGCGACTCCGTTAAATGTTTATGTCTGCGATAAAAATAATAACAGGATCCAGAGGTTCGATAAAGATTTAAATTTCATATCCCAGCTTTATACACGTGAAAATGATAATAAAAATGAACGGTTCGGCTATCCGGCTAGTTGTGCAACTTCCAATTTAGGTGATCTATTTATCCTTGACACAGAAAATAAACGGATACTTAAATTTGATCTTTTCGGGAATTTCATAATGAATTTCGGCGGTTTTGATGCAGGGGCATATGCCCTTTCGAATCCGAAAAAATTTTCAATATCTTCAAACAATTTTCTTTTTGTGCTGGATGGAGAAAGAATTGTTGTTTTTGATCAATACGGGAACGGTATTTCTATTTTTAATTCCGGCTATGACCTGGAAAGCGTCAACATAATTTTTAACAAAATGACTGTAAACACTAAAAAAAGAATTTTCCTTGCTGATTTGAATCAGCAATTTTCTTTAAATGAAATCATCCTGGAAGAATTAGAAGATTCCACAAGCATAGTCAGCAGTTTAATATTTAACGGTAAGTTATATCTCCTTACGCCTGAAAAAATAATTGTATACAGCAAAACCGGGACCTGATGTTAACTTATTTACATAACTATGAAACAAAAATTGAAGCTGAATTAAACCGGCGCATTTCGAGGAGAACACCTCTCTTTCAGAATTTTTCTTTAATCCGGTTATTACTTTTCTTAATTCTTTTATTTTGGTGTATCGGTTTCACGTTACGATCAATTTTTCCAGATTCAGCCGGGGTTATTGTTTTCTCTCCCCTTTTAAAAAAGATTTATTCATCAGTCTGCTACCAGGATAATCTAAAAACTTTCTCAATTTCAGGTGAAAAGTTATTTGTTTGTGTACGGTGCACGGGAATTTATCTTGGTGCGCTGGTGTTTTCATTCATTTCAATTTTTTTAAAACGAATTAGAATAAGCAGAAATTTATTTATAGCCGGACTGTCTGCAATAATTGCAGATGTATTAATATATTCTCCGGGTATTTTTAATTATTCAAAATATTTTGCTTTTGTAACCGGATTTTTTTTTGGTTCGGTTGCATTTCTTTATATTTTAATTATTCTTGAAAAAGAATTTTTTAAAAAAGAAAAATAGGATGTCTTCAAAAAAATATCTTCCTTCATTAGTTTGCGGGTTTGGGGCTGCCGTTTTAACCACAGTTCCTGGTATTAAAAGCTTCGGATTTTGTTTACTTATCCCTGCTGCTGCGGTCTTATCACTATTTCTGCATCGAAAAGTAACTATGAGCCATGCCGATATTGATACCGGGACGGCAATTACCTTCGGTATTCTTACCGGTCTATTTGCAGCCGTATTTGCAACTTTTTTTGATGTAATAATTACCTTCTTTACGCATACTAATGATTTTGTTCAAACACTGCCGCAATCATCGGCTATTGCAAAAAGCGTTTTAGGCTCTGTTGTCGATGAAATGATGAGAACCTTTAATAAAATGTCAACCGATATTCAAACAAAAGGATTTTCTCTTCTTTATACAATTGCAGTTCTATTAGGCAACGGAATTATGTATCTGATTTTCGGCATGCTGGGAGGTTTGGTTGGAAAATCTTTTATAAATAAACGCTCAACCCCTTAAACTCAGATGATAATTTCAATAATCTTTTTCAGCCACCTGATTTTTGCTCTGGTGATATTTACCAAAAAATGGCAGGAAGAAAATCTCTCAACCGCATTTTTAAACATTGCTCTGATACTGATCCTTTTTGCTGTAGGATGGTCAATTGCCAGTATAATTGCAAAGTTAATTTTAGAGCCGGAAGGTTTCGGATATTATTTAGACCGTGATACTATTTCCCTCCTTTTATTAACGGCCGGGGAATATTTTTTTTACAGGTTTTATTACAAAGAGAAGCCGCGAAACCGGAGAACTTGAAGAAGCGGAGAAACGGGGAAAGGAAGAAACAGGGAAATGAATATGTTTTATTAAATTTAAATTACTGTAAACGGTAAGGAAATACTATAACAGCAGTTTGTTCCAGCTGCTTTTGACCCGGGGCCAAAGGTTCAAATCTCCATTGTCTCAAAGAATTTATAGCAGCATTTTCAAGTTTAGTATCGGCTTTAGTTAAAGGGAGAATATTTCCGACCGTTCCATCGGGAAGAATTGAAAATTTTAACCTGATGTCAATTTCCTTCTGAACTCCTTCAGGATATTCGGGAATAATATAACTGTATATTTGTCTTTTCCCTTTTCCTCCCCAGTCAATATCGTATCCAAAGCTTCCTGAACCTTCTGCTTTATTCCCCTGCCCTTCAGTTGTAACTTCCGAGTTTTCGTTTTCGTCGGTTTTCGATTTATTACTTTTAGCGATTTCTTTTTCTTTATCGGCCGGTTTTACTTCGTTTTCTTCAGACGTGTTTTTAGCTTTAGGAAGGTTAACTTCTTTTACAACCAGGCTTTTGCTTTCCGTTTGATTTTTAGGCTGCGGTTTTGAAATCTCTTCAATCTTTTTAATCTGGGTTCCGATTGCCCCGGAAGAACCAATTTCGCCCGAGGTTCCGAATGTTAATTCAACATATTCTTTGGGAGGGTAATCCAGTGTAATTTTTATCAATAAAAAAATTCCCAGCAGAATTAAATGAATTAACAGTGAAAGAGAAAAAGATAAATGTTTTATTGAATTATATGTCATTGCAATTCTTTATAATTTTTCTTTCTGAGTTTCAATTGTAAACTTATCGATGTTGGAAGCTTTAGCGGCATCAATTACTTTTATCACCAGGTCAACCGCAACAGTTTTATCTGCCCTGATAATAAGATTATCTTCTTTCGAAGTTCCTTTTATTGCACTTAACTTTGCCGGCAGCTCATCGATCCCTATTTCTTCATTACCTGCATATATTGCACCACCGGAAGTTAGAGTTACTATTAATCTGGAAGGTGCGGACTGTTCATTGGTTTTCGATGAAGGGAGTTTTACTTTTACACCGGTTTGAATAACAAACTGGGAAGTTATTAGGAAAAAAATCAAAAGGAGCATTACGATATCCGTAAGAGAAGAATATGCGAAAATGCTCAACGGTTCATTTGTTACTTGGAATTTCATATTAATACCTGAAAAAAATCATTTTGAAAGTATGTATAGAAAACATTTACCGCTTATATCCGGATTTACTGTTATCCATTTTCATTTTACATTTTCTATTTAAATATCAATTTCAATTTCTTCTTCATACTCTGACGTATCTGCCGAAGTATCCTGTATAATATCTACTACATCATTGGCTACAGTTTCCATATCACCGACTAATTTTTTTACGGCACTTAAAAAATAATTATAAAATGCCAGTGCAGGAATACCGACTATAAGTCCGAAAGCCGTAGTAATTAAAGCTTCCCAAATGCCGCCGGCAAGATCACTTGGATTGGCAGAACCTTGAAGATCCTGTATTGTCATGAATGCAGTTATCATACCTGTTACTGTACCCAGGAATCCAAGCAGCGGGGCAATACCTGCAACGGTAGCCAGTATAGGCAAGCCTTTTTCCAGCTTGCTCACTTCCTGTCTGCCCGCATTTTCAATAGCCTCCTGCACTCTTTCATGCCCGAGCTTATATTTTTTCAATCCTTTCCTAATTATGTTTGATACAGGAGAATTTTCTTGCATACAATGGCTGATTGCACCGGAAATATCCCTTTTTTTAATGAAACCTCTTATTCGAACCATAAAAGCAGGGATATTTATCTTAGCTTTCCTCAATACTATAAACCTGTCAATAATTACCATTAATCCAATAATTGAACAGGCTAAAATAAGCCACATTATAAAGCCGCCCTTTAAGAATATTGAAAATAAATCCATCGGAATTCCTTCGATAATTATTTTATAAAATATCTTTATTTATTAATGTAACCTGAACATACTTTAAGATGACATTTGAATCGGATGTCATCTGCTAATATAGAAACTCATCCGGTAACTTTTCTCACGATATTAAATTAGTAAAACCTGAATTTAGTTTCATTAAATATTATTTATTCTGAACATACTTTTTCGCTTCATCAAGTGATTTAAAGTTACCTAATCTAACCCTGAAATAAACATCACCGCCGCGGGAAATTACCCTTTCAACCGAAGCATGATATCCTTCTTTTATTAAACGATTCATATGCTCAACTGCACTTGATTTATATTTCCATGACGATACCTGGATGAAATAAGTTTTCCCGTCTGTAAAAATATATTGCCCGAGATCTTTATAGGTCCCTTGCTCCACTGTTGGAATATCATCTTCATCTCCTGCTGTTTTTTGCACGGCTGCTTCACTCTGTTTTATTCCTTTATAAACCGAAGAATCAATTCCGTCAAACAGAAGACTTCCCTGGTTATTAGGCTGATATGGATAATCAACAGGGATATCATAATTACGTGCAATTTCGACAGGGTCGGAAGAAGGGAGTGCTTTTATTAGTTCACTACGGCCGGAAATCCTAAAATTATAAAGGCGTAAAAAGTAGATTGAAAACCCAATTATTATTATTACAGCAATAGGGATAAAAAATTTAGCCTTTGATCTCTTTTTAATTTCATTTTGAACTGGATATTTTTTTAACTCTATAATTTTTTCTTTCTTTTCAAATTCTTTTTTATCTACCGATTTTCCCGTACCGGGATTTTCCGGTTTAATATCTTTTTCAACAGTAGCAACACCTTTTTCTGATTCCGGTACTGTCTGCATTCCGGGCTCAGACTCTATTTCTTCCTTTTTTTCTTCCTGCTCCTTTCCCGGAGTTGTCAAAGAATTGATTCTGCTGTATCTTATTTTATCATAGCCGTTTTCATCAACAACTTTTGAATCATCTTTTCCCTCTTTGACAATGATAATAGGCTTATTCTTGAAAAACTTATTATCAGCAAACTTATCAAGAGCATCTTCTTTAAGACCGGAAGTGATTGAATCAATTTTTTGAAATTTATCCGGGTCGACTTTCTTTTCTTCGGTTTCCAGGACAGACTTGAAATTTGAAATATCTTCCAGGTTTTCAATGATTTTCATTCCGGGGATTTCAATGGGAATAACAAATACTTCATCATTTGCATTATCTTTAATAACTTCTGATTTATTAAAAAGATTTTCAACTTTCGAATCAATAAAACTTAAAAGCTCATCTCCCGTCGGAGGAATAAAAAGCCCTGTATCAATTTCATCACCTAGAGGGACACCCAGCTTTCTTAAGCTTGGTGAAAAGCTAAAATCGCTCGGCCGAGGAGAATCAGCATCATTTGATATCAAAAAAACATTATCTCCTCTGGATGCTTTTTTGGCTTCTGAGAATACAATTCCTTTCAGCTGTACACCGCTTTCAGAACTTCTTATATTTTTTAAGTGAATAAATCCAATGTTAGCCAATTTTAATGTGTCGCCCGGGTTAAATTCCATAAGAAGTCTTTTGGCAAAAAAATCAAAAAACAATTGATCTTCAGCTTCATTAACACCGGCATGTTTGCAGATTTTCTTTATAATTTCTGAATTTGTCATTTCTTATAGTCTTAATTATATAAACTATATATCACCATTGATAACTAAATCCTCCGATAATATTCAACGGCGGTTCCTTATAATTATTCCACAAGTAATTATTATAATTAAATAAATTCAATACTTCAAGAGTTAACCGGAACTGCGGGAAAACCAGGTATTTGAATTTTAACCCGGCATCAAAATAAGGATCTACAGGTTTATTAATATTTTTTATATCCGTGTATTGTTTGGAATAATAATTTAAGCTTGCCGAAGCATTTAATTTCTTATCAAAAAAATCATACCCGTAAACCAGGGAAAGCTCCGACTGCGGATAATAAGGAACTATATTGCCGTCGGCATTCTTAGTGCTGTTTATTTTTGCATTAGCATAAAAAATACCATACGGACCCTCGTGGAAAAGTAAATTGATAAATGCAGTATAACTATTTGCACCTGTCACGGCAACATCAAATTTGCCCGGTTCGTTTTCATCTGTAAAGTAAGGTAAATTTCCGGCATTATAATAATCTACCCCGCCGTCTATTTCAAAATACTTATCGTATTCATATTTCAGAATTCCATGTAAGGCAAACTTTTTTTTCAAAAATACTGTTGGAGTATTTACCGGGACATTATAATAATTTTCTCTCAGGAAATCTCCGTTGCTGATAAACTCCGCATGGGGATTTATCTCCCCGAACAATGATAAGCTTTTATTAAACTGCATTGCAATTGAACCGTACGGTCTGAAAAAACTTGTATTATTTGATTCGGCATAGTTAAATCCGAATTTGACTTTCATCAGGCTTGAAATATTTAAACCGACCAAAGGTCTGATATTAAAAAATCTGTCAGGGTAAGTGATCCCCAACGGCTTAGGAGGAACAGTCAGAAATTGATTTTTAAGATCCAGGTCTGCGCCGACACTGAAGGTAGAGAAGTCTGCTTCGGTATATGCAGAAAAATCCAACAGGTTTTCAGTAAATGTTTCTTTAGGAAGATAAGTATACATGTTGGAAATCTTTGCATCAATAATAAAGTTCTTGTTAAGCAGGTTATTAATATCAAACGAAAAATCACCGGTATTTAAATCCCTGACAAGTGAAGGTGTATTTGAGCCGTAAAATTTAAAAGCGGAAACTCCATAATTACCATGTAGCTTGATTTTTGTACCTCCGAAGAAAGGTGCGTCATTATCAACAAAATAAGAGAAATTAATACCTCCGTCCCACTCGGATCTGCTTGCATTGCTAATATAGTTCAACCTGTTGTTCCCGCTGAAATAGCTGTTGAATATTCCATTCGAAAAAGGGATTGAATAGACTGCTTTTGTTTCAGGGAGAGTATAAGCACCCAATCCAAGTTCAAAATATCCGTTATAATTGTTTGATGAATCAGTTAAATCAAGCTTATTTGAAACCGGGTTGTTTATATCCTGGATTCCCAAATTATCTGATGGGAAATTCGGTTTAAAGAAATCCTTGGAAATTGTCGGAATTAGTTCCGGTTTTATTTTCTTTGCTTTCTGTATTGATACTATATCCCTTCCTGTAATTACAAAATCAGGCAATTCCACGTTCGGATTTCCTTTATCCTGTGCCAGCAATATCAAAGGAAGAATTAAAAAGAGGAAAAATATTTTGTTAATCATTCAATTTCCCTAAGTTTTTTCTGAGCTTCTTTTCCGTAATCATCACCTTTATGCTTTGAAAGAACAGCTCTGTATATCTCTTTAGCATTCCTGTAATCTTTTATTTTGATATAACATTCGCCGAGCTTTAAATACGATTTAGTAAGCCATTCGTCAAAACCGGAAAATATAGTTCTGACCCTTACAAAAGCAGTAATTGCATCTGTAATTTTATCCTGTTCAAAAAGAGACAGACCATAATAATATTGAGCTTTTGCACCAAGCTCGTCACTCCTTGTTTCCGCCAAATTCTGGAAGAATGAATCAGCATTATCATAACGATCGGCGGCAAGCTCAATTAAGCCCAATTCAAATTTAGATTTATCTGCAAATATTGATGCTGGATAATCCTGTATGAGCTGCGAAAATACGGCATAGGCATCATCAAAGCTTTTATTATTAGTTAAAGTTACTCCTTTCATAAAAAGAATTTCAGGGAGCCGGGGGGATTTTGATAAAACATCAGCGGCTTTATTAAAAACTACCAGCGTTGAATCATATTTTTTAAGATTATTATATGTATTGCCTATTTCAATTACTGCAGCTGCTGCCGATTCGCTTTTGGGATAATTATTAAAAACTTTTTTAAAGTTATATATTGCTTCCTCATCCCGGTTTAAATTTTCAGCACTTTTTCCGACCCAGTAATATGCTTCCGGTATCAATTTACTGTTTGGAAATTCGGCTATAAATTCCTTATAGCTTGTTTCGGCTTCATTATATTTTTTTTCACTGTAATAAATATCCCCTTTCTTATAGAAAATCTGATCGGCAAAATTTGCACCCGGATTCTTTTTTACAAAATTGTCAATTAAATCAATAGCTTTCTCAGGCTGATTTTTGGCTACATAGGAGTATTGTATACCGTTTATTGCATCAAATACATAGCTTGAAGAAGGATATTTTGTCAAGACATTCTGATAACTTACTATAGCCGAGTCATATTTTTCCATATTGAAATAAGCATCTCCTACTGAATAGTAAACAATAGGAGCAAGAGAAGAATTGGGATAAGTTTTTATTACATTTCTATAATTTGCAATGGCTTCTTTGAAATTGCTTTCCTTAAAGTTTATCCATCCTACTACAAATAAAGAACGATCAGCATATTCAGTATTTGGAAATTTCTGCTGAATATTTCTGAACTCGGTGATCGCATCACTGCTGTTCCCTGCTTTAAATAAAGCCTGGGCATATTGATAGTAGGTATAAGGATCATTCATTGTTGACTTATCAAAATTAAAAATATCCTTGTATACCTTGCTTGCCGCTGTAAAATTTTTGTTCCCGTAATAACTATCTGCTAATCTTAATTGCGCATCCAGCTTTTTGCCGTCATCCGGATAACGCTTAATAAAATCGGAGAATAAAGAAGCAGAGCTTGAATAATCTTTTAAATTTAAATATGTATAAGCTTTACCGTATAAAGCCATACTTCCAACATCCGGGTTTGAAATATCTACTGCATTATATTTCTTTAATGCATCGGAATAATTACCAAGACTGTAGTCACATTCAGCAAGGTAAAAATTAACCTTATCCTTTTCAAAATTAGGATCTTTTGAATTTAGATCAGATAGATATGCTAATGCATCGTTAAACTGGCTTAAATAATAAAATGAAACTCCCAAGCCAAGCTCTACCCTGTATTGAAGCTCCGGAGGAATTCCAGGCACATCTAGAGCAGTCTGGAAATCATTTTTCGCCGCCATATATTCTTTTTTGTTTAGATCAATTTCTCCTCTTAATGTCAGCGCTTTAACCTTCACAGAATTATCTGTAGATAAAGTAGACGAGTTTAGATATTTTTGAGAATTTTCCATCTTATTATCATCGAAATAAATAACGCCTATCTGGTATTTAGCATTACTGGCAAGCTCATTGTCTGGGTATTTATCCAAAAAGTCCTTATACAATTTAAAAGCTTCATTGTTCTGACCCGAATATCTTTTAGCTTCGGCCTTCCAGTAGAAAGATTTTACAGCAATGCTGTCATTACCTTCAGATAATGAATTAAAAACATTATATGCATCGTTATAATCTTTTTGCTGAAAATATGACCAGCCCAGCCCATATTTTGCTTCTCTTTCAAAATTTGAAGATGGAAATTTTTCAATAATTTCCCTATACGCTTTTTCCGCATTTTTATAATCATTAACCCGGTAATAAGAATTAGCAAGTATATAAATACTCTGGCTGTATAAATCCGGAGTAACTGATTCTAATTCAGGATTTTTAAGTTCTAAAATAGAAGACTGATATTCTTTCAATTTAAAATATGAAATACCGATCCTTATATGAGCAGAGGGAACAAGGGGACTATTGCTGTGATAAGATAATAATTGATCATAATATTTAACTGCATTTTTATAATCACCGATTCTCTCATAGGTAGATGCCAGTGTATAAATCGAATAATCAACAAACCTGTTATTATTTTTATTCGAAACAGCTTCAGTTAAAAATCTTATAGCTTCATCTTCTTTCCCATCTTTGGTAAAAGATTCTCCTATCCAGTATAAAGCAGAACCGGTATGATCACTTTCAGGATAATCTGCCAGAAGCCGCTGTAATCTTAACCTGCTCTTGGCATATTTGCCCTGGTCAAAATATATTAAACCTAATTTATATAAAGCTTCATGCCTGAAATTAGAAAAGTTGTAGTTGTTAACAAGGAATTCAAAGCCGGCTGAAGCTCCATCGGGTTCTCCTAAATTCAGCAAAGCATCGGCAGAATAATATTTGGCTGCCGCAAACTGTTCATCAATTAAACTGTAGCCTTTTAAAAAATTCTGAAATAGATAGTAAGCTTCGGCATATTCCCCTGAATGATAAGCATCCATTGCCTGTTTATATTTCTCTGAAACAGAGCCGGCATTAGAGACCCTGACCGATAAAAAAATTAAAGTAATTATAAAAAATAATTTTTTCATTTCAATTTTAAAATATTTCTATAAATAAAAAACCAAACAAGCCACCTATAACTGCCGTGGCAAAATTAACCATATCGTTATCGATCCATTTAAATCCTTTTATTAAAGAAGCAGACTGCCTGCAGTGAAAAGGCTTCTCAATCATTTCAGAACAGAGAGCGCATTTATATTTTGCCTGTACAGATGCGCCAAGTATGCTGTCAAATGTATTTCCAACAATTCCTGCAAATATAATAAAGAATATATAATAGGTATGTTTCATATTTATAAATAATATTGAGCAAGAAGCAATTATGGCAGAACCAAGAATGCCGGCAAATGTCCCGGCTAAAGAAATTCCTCCAGAAATGCCTTGCTGAACAATTTTAAATGATAAAATATTCACAGTTTTTGAATTAATAATTGTCCCGATTTCAGTTGACCAGGTATCTGCACAAACTGCTGCTATTGATGAGACGAAAACAATATAAAAAAGTTCTGATGGAAAGAAATAATTTAGAATTACTAAAATTCCTCCGAAACCTCCATTAGCAAAAACCTGTCTATGATTTCTAGGCAAATATTCTTTATGATAACTGCCGTCTGACTTCAGATTTCTTCTTTTTATTTTAGAGAGAATACTTGAGAAAATAAAAAAGACTAATATTGGTATTGTCCATGCTATCCCTCCTAATCCAAAAATAACCAGTGCGAGAAGAAACATTGCAAATGTCCCGTTCAAACTTAAAAATTTCAATTTATAAGATAGCGCTGATATTGAAAAGGAAAGAATAAAAGTAAGTAAATAATGAAAATTTGATGATTTTATTGATGAAATAGGAGAAATCATTAAAATTAAAAAAAGTAAAATTTTAAAGTTAATTCTCTCCTGGGGCATCCTGTTAACCTGAAAATATATTAAGCTAAATATTAAGAAAATATTCCTTAAATATACCCCTTAATTTTTCATAATGTCAAGCCATTTAAAAGAAATATAGGATTTTCTTAAAGCTGAATATTAAGAATGGATGAATCTATGTTCGAAGCTTGAATTAGCGGTTTCTAAGATATGAATCCAACTAAGAATGATTGCTGCAAAATATTGATTTTTTAATGATATGAATCTTAAATAAATTATAAAAAACCCTCTTAATAAACTTCGATAATTAAGAGGGTTTTAAAATAGAATATAAATTATTATTGATTCAAAGAAGTAAGTTCGTATTCGGATAATTTTTTGTAAGTAGCATCTGTTTTAGCCTGGTTGAACATTTCTTTTGCTTTATCCAGCTCGTTTTTATTTTTATAAGCTACTCCAAGATAATAATAAGGACCGCCCTTGCTTATGCTGGATCTATATTTCAATGCATTCTGTGCAGCATCAATTACTTTATCATAATCACCTAAATCCGCATAAACTTTTGCAAGTGAAAGATAAGCGGCATCATAGTTACTATTTGCAACTGCCTTTTGCAGATAATCAACAGCTTGTTTAGGGTTACCGTCAGCCATAGCATCATTTCCCATTTTAGCATATGCAAACGAGAGATTTTTCTGAACCATCTCTTTGATTGTATTATTCTTTGTGGTTTCTACAACTTTTTCAAAATTTTTCACTGCATCTTCATATTTTCCTAAAGAAAAATAAACTCCTCCTAAGGCATTATAACCGGCTTCAAAATCATTTTTTTGCTGTAATGCCTGCTCAAAAGCGTCCCTGGCATCTTCCAGTTTTCCTGATTTTTTTAACGCTATTCCCTTTTGGTAAAAAATTCTATAATCTTTTTCAATAGCCAGGGCAGCGTCATATTTTTTAACAGCACCGTCATAGTCCCCTTCCTTAAGTAAACTATTTCCATCATTATACAATTTAGCTGCATCCGGCTTCATATCCTGAGCAAAAGAAAAACCGGCAATAAATAACAAAAATGAGATCACTAATAATACTTTTGATAGTTTACTCATAATTACATCCTTTATTTTAAGTTAAACAAAATGTTAGTGCGGAAGACGGGACTTGAACCCGTACGCCAATTAAGGCACTACCCCCTCAAGATAGCGTGTATACCAATTTCACCACTTCCGCAATTCAGTGGTGAAAAATATGCCTCTTAATTAATAAAATCAACACTTTTTTAATTTTTTACACAATATAATTCGATTAGTTCCCGAAAGATATGTTCAGCTTCACGATTTGCGCAAAATCAATGTTTAGGAGGTCCAGGGTGCGGACCCTCGCGTTTAAAGAGAATTTCCCTAACTTCCTCTCTAAATTTCTTCTGAAACACAAGTAATTTGGCTATTTGTTCCTGTGTTAAAATATCGGTTAGAGACGAGATAAATGATTTTTTTGCATCACATATTTTTTGTTCCAAATCAAAGTATTGATCAATCATCTCCTGGTATTGGGAATTACTTTTATCTTTAGATGACTTAATAAATTCATCCATTTTATCGAGTAAATTATCTTCCTTATCCATAAGATTTTTCAAATTATCTCTGAATCCGGTACGCCTTGCAAAAAATTTTAAGGTAGTCTGCTCATCCATTTTCAGAGTTTCGAGCAATTTGATCTTTTCAAGCTGCTCAATTTTATCTCTAATTTCTTTATGATGTTCATCTCTATTCTGAGAATAAATCATCCACGGCAGCAGGGTTATGGAAATAATTAAGAAAATTATTTTCTTCATCAATGGACCTAAAATTTTTTGTTTAAAAGATCTTTATACAGAATATCAGCATCCTGTGCACTGATATTATCTATTATACTATTATAATCCAATAATTTGTCTGCAACAAGCAATTTAGTGCTATCTGAAGAAATATTTAATTCTTTTTCTATCATACTATTCAATTCAGAATTATATGCTTCTTTTTCAGCCGCACTTAAATTAGAAGGGATTAATTCGTCAACCGACAAATTCGTTAAATCGAAAAAACTGCCGGCATTAGAATTATTTTCTGTTAAGTTCTGTTTATTCAAATTCAATTGTTCATTCTGAGTATTAAACCAAAAGAAAAAAACTAAAAATAGAATAACTAATGCAGGGAAAGCATATGCAATTTTCGGATAATATCTTCTTTTCCTTTTTGTTTTCTAATCTTCTTCGAAATTCAGGTACAATATTGTTAAAATAATTATTATCAGAGTGTATATTTTTTGTATCTTCAAGTGAAGAAATAAAATTACTGTAAAGCCTGAGTTCATTCTGAAGCTCCGGAGAATTCAATAGTTCTTTTTCGAAAGATTTTTTTTCTTCAGAAGTTAACTCGCCTTCCAAATATAACGATATTCTCTTATCGGTTTTCATTTTCCTTCATCATTTCTATTATTTTCTTTATCGAATGAAAATAGTTTGATTTCAGCGCACCCATACTTTTACCTGTAATATCCGCAATCTCTTTATAAGATAAATTCTCATAATTCCTCAATATAAAGATTTCTCTTTGCTTTGCCGGTAATTTCTGCAATACTTTATTAACCATTTCCAGTTTTTCTTTTATTTCGATATTCTCTAAAATATCATCTGAACTTTTACTTAACTTCTCAGATTGATCCTCTAAAGATAATAATTCTTTAATTTTTCTACGTTTTAAATAATTCAGGCTTCTCGTTGATGTTATTTTATAAATCCATGTATATAGTGAAGATTTAAATTGAAAACCTTTTAAATTTTTATAAATAACCATCAATACTTCCTGAACTATTTCATCGGCATCAAGATGGTTTCCAGTCATCCTCCGTGCATGCCAATAAATCTTATCTTTATACTTGTTTACAATTTCATTAAATGAGCTTTCATTGCCATCAACAAATTTCTTTACAAGTT
Source organism: uncultured Bacteroidota bacterium (assembly GCA_963782475.1). Lineage (GTDB taxonomy): Bacteria > Bacteroidota > Ignavibacteria > Ignavibacteriales > Ignavibacteriaceae > CAVQBP01. The sequence continues at coordinate 1,274,032 of CAWAJW010000012.1, read as the reverse complement.
CAAAATCGATGTTTTGATCAGCCATTTACAATATTACTCGAATTATTAGACAAATAAAAGATAGCCCCGGTTTAATATTATTCATCACTTCTAAAATTAGATGAATAGTTAGAAAAATTAACGTTTAAAAAAGTTTTTTAAACCGAATAAGAATTTAGTATGTCTAAGTTTCAAATAAAACCAACAGAAAGGAAAAACAAAAATGAAAACTCAAATATTTTCGCTGGTTCTAATTCTTGCGATCATCGGGCTATATTCCGGTACCGCTTATTCTCAGAAGAAACCTGCTCCAAGAAAAGAATTTTTTAAGCACCAGATGCTCGATAAGCTTAAGTTAACGGATGAGCAAAAATCAAAAATCGAAGATGCACGTTTAAGCCATCAAAATCAAATGATTGATTTAAAAGCTAACCTTGAGAAGAAAGAACTCGCATTAAAGCAGCTGAGAGTAAAAGGTAATTTAGATCGTAATTCCGTTATCGCTGCCGTAAAAGATATAAACCAGGCAAAAAACGATATTGCAATTGCAAGGGCAAATAATTTAATGGACATCTATGATATTTTAACCCCTGAACAGAGGCAAACCTTGAAAGAAAACATTGGAATGTTCAGTGAATTTGGCGGGCATAGAATGGGCGGAATGAGAGGACATGAAGGGAATAACTTTGGTCCTATGCACCAAAAAATGCAATAATAAAATTTTGGCTCACTACTCTAAGTAATGTCCGGGAATAATGGGATGTAAATAAATGCATTCCATTATTCCAATTTACAAATCCTCTTAAATTATAATTCACTTTTATCTTAATTTATATCAAGGTATTTTAAGTGTTTTATCTAAGGTAAATGAATTTCCTGTATCTACTTTTTTACCGTAAAATATAAGATGCCAATCACCACTCATATATTTGGGATAGTAGATATTTCTTGTCGATCCCTGGCTGATTGCTTCTCCTCCAAAATCAAAAGAATTTTTATCGGTTGACCCAGGCTCAATAATATCGACTTTATCGAGAGTTATATCCTGGTTAAATGAAAAAGTAAATCTTGTTTGACCAAGCAAGATAAATCCGTAATAAAGAGTATCAGTTTGTATAGGCAGTCTTTCGCTTAGATTCACATTTTCATTGGTAACCGAACCTTTTGCAATATTTACGGTTAAGTTTGCATCTAAATAGCCATTTAATTTTAGCGTAACATTATGGCTGCCGACAACCAGCCCTTTTATTGTATCGGGAGTTGATTTGCTTGTGTTATTATTATCCACGTAAATACCCGCACCTGAAGGGTTTGATTGAATAAATAAATCCCCACGTTCAATCATTTTTATCATTGTTATATTTTCATTTGTCACTGTATTTTGATAAACATCAGCATAGAAGCTGGTATCGTAATATTCGGGATATTTTAAGGTTACTTTGTATTTCCCGGCAGCAAGATTTTTAATGGTATCAGGGGTGGTTTTGCTAATAGATTGATCGCTTAAATATATATCGGCTCCTGCAGGATTCGATTGTATAAATATGCTTCCATTGATACTTGCTAATGTTACTTTTTTAGAAATTGTCAGATAGCCTATTACATTTACCTGAAATGTTGTATCTCTAAAATCTTTCTTTTTTAGTGTAACAGAATGGTTTCCGACCGGGTAATTCAATAAACTATCCGGTGTTAACTTGTTTGTATTCTTGCTGTCTATAAATATCTGTGCCCCGTTCGGTGCCGATTCAATAAAAATATTTCCTCTTATTATTACCTGTGAAAGTGTAATTGATTTTGACGCGGTCTGATTTTCCTGAACTGTTATGGTTACTGTAGTATCAACATAATTATTTTTCTTAAGTGTTATCTTATGATCTCCCGGAGAAATATTTTTCAATGTATCCGGCGTTATTTTCCCTGTATTTACACTATCCAAGAATAGCTGTGCACCGGTAGGATTCGAAGCAATGTAGATATTACCCGTTACTATTTTAGGAATCAATTTAACTGACGCCGATATTGTTTTATTATTCTGAATTATAATGTTAATAACAGTATCAATATAATTGTTCTCTTTTAAAGTAATTTTATGCGAACCGGTTGCTAAATCTTTTAAAGTATCAGGAGTAACTTTTGCTGTGGTCAATCCATCCAGAAATATTTCTGCTCCATTAGGATTAGATTCAATATAGACATTTCCTTTAGTTAAAACAGGCTTCAATGTTATGGTTTTTGAAACAGTGCTGTTTTCTTTAACGGTCACATCAAAGGTTGAATCAATATAGCTGCTTTTTTTCAACGTTATTTTATGGAGACCTGCAACAATATTTTTTATGGTATCCGGTGTAACTTTATTAGTATTTGCACTATCTAAAAATATCTGAGCATTTCCGGGATCAGACCCAATATAAATATTCCCTGTTGCAACCAGACTTTTCATAACAATTAATCTTGAAGCAGTAGTATTTGACTGCACAGTTACGGCAAAGGAAGTATCACTATAGTTTGTCTTTTTTAAGATTACCAGGTGATCACCGATTATTAAATTTTTCAGTGTATCAGGTGTTACACTGCCGGTTTTAGTACTGTCCAAAAATATTTCTGCTCCGCCCGGTTCAGATTCCAAAAATAGATTTCCGGTTTCATATATGCTTTTTAAAATTACTATTTTGAAAGTTGTAAGACTGTCGACAACAGTAATTTGAAGTGTTGTATCTCTATAATTCGCTTTTTTTAATGTGACTTCATATTGACCGCTATTTAGCTCAACAATACTATCCGGAGTTACTTTATTGGTTTTTGTACCAAGTAAATAAATTTCAGCCCCTGCCGGCACCGATTCTAAAATAATTTTGCCTTGAGGTTTGCCGATATTGGCAACAACAATTTTATCTATACAGGACTGAAGTGAGAAAATAATTATAATTAAAAGAGATAGCGGAACCAGATTTTTCATTCAATACCTAAATCATATACTTTGAAATAATAACACTCAACAAAAATAATTATGCAATAATGAAAAAATAAGTATGTAGAGGATAGATAGTGTGATATATAACATATGAAAAATAGAGTTTAAAATTGAAATTAAGACGCAAAATAAATTTTGAAAACGACTAATTTTTTTTTATAATTATCACTGAAATTTTATACTTTTTAACCCTCCAGATAGTAATTTAAAATTTTTATAACATTATATGTTTAGCTCTTTATTTTTTGAAGAATTGATATTTCTATCAATTACAGTAATATTAATATTTTTTGCATCCAGATTAAAGATTGGGTTGAAACGCTCAATTTATTTAATATTTGCATGGTTAAATTCAGCAATGATTTCAACATTTGTTATTATTGAATTTTTTGAAAACGGACTTGCACCGGAAGAGATTATATTGTCAATCTACAGCTTTTCAATATTAGGGGGATTAATTATTCATTTTATTGCTAACTTAAAAAGAAGAAAAGCTTATGCAACTTCCCCTTATATATATAAGGCTAGTTTAGACCTGAATAAATCTCAATTATAAAAGATTGTTTCATATAAAAATTACTTTTGCGGATTTGTCGGTCTTAAATCGATTTCGCTAATTAATGCCCTAACCGGTAATTTAATTATCGAAATTACAGCTTCTGCTACATCTTCAGGTTTTAAAATTTCACCTTTGCTGCGGGGATCATGACCGCCCGAACCGAAACCCGTATCTACTGAACCAGGACATATAGTAGCTACTTTAATATTATACTGACGTACCTCCAGCATTAAAGACCGTGCAAATCCGAGAACTGCATGTTTTGTTGCTGAATACATGGAACCGCCGGCAAAAGAATTTTTACCGGCCAGCGAAGCAATGTTAATAATTGAACCTTTTTGATTTTCAATCATGCTGCTTAGTACTGCCTTGGAAAAATTAAAAACTCCGTAAAGATTAGCATCAACCTGCCTTTTGAAATCAGAAAGCTCAGCATCTATAACTTTTTTCATTATACCAATACCGGCATTATTAATAAGATGATCAATCTTATTATATTTACTCAATATTTCATCAACAGAATCGTTAACAAATTTAACATCGGCAACATCACCCGAGAAATAACCGCATTCAACTCCTTTACCTTTAATCTCTTTTTGAACATTTTTCAAAGCATCTGTATCTCTGCCGAAAATCATAATATCATGATTTTCTTCGGCTAACCTAAGGGAGATACTCTTTCCGATTCCCCTGCTTGCTCCTGTAACAATCGATAATTCTCTTCCATCCATAATTATAAATCTCCTTGAATAGGACGTAAAACAATTTCTTCACTTACGATATTATCTTTTTGCAAATATGCCCATACAATTACCCTTGCAATATCTTCGCTGCTCATCATTCTTTCCGAATGTTTTTTCCTTACATCTGCAGACCACATCGGGGTTTCAGTTGTACCGGGGATTATATCAATAACCCTGATATTATATTTTCTTACTTCTTCCCTTAATACTTTCGAGTAGCCTAAAAGACCCATCTTAGATGCAGCATAAGCGCTGCTGTTTGTAAAAAATTTTTGAGTGATAATCGAGTTTATATTAATAATTGAACCTCCGCCGTTTCCAATCATATGCGGGAGGACATTTTTTATGGCATAAATAGCGCCGAGCAAATTAGTATTTATAATATTCTCAATTTCATTTATAGAATTTTCTTCAGCTAATTTAAATGAAGTAATTCCTGCACTGTTAACCAGGCAATCAATCCGGTTTTCAGAAGTAATTTTTTTTACCGTCTGATCAACGTTAACAGAGGAAGCGACATTACATGGATAAGCCTCAACATTTAATTTTTCTTTCTGCAGTTCTTTGTTTAACCTTTCCAATTCGGTTGAGCGCCTTGCTGATACAAAAACTTTACACCCGACCCTGGCAAATTCTTTGGCAGCATTCCTGCCGATTCCCGAACTTGCTCCAGTAATCCAGATCCCATTTTTATTTTTTGCCATTATAAGTTACATGTAGATACTAAATTTAAAAATTCGCTTCTAGTTCTTGGATCCTCCTTAAAAATACCGTGAACCGCACTGGCAGTTGCCGATGAGTTTTGTTTTTCTACTCCGCGCATCATCATACACATATGTCTGGCTTCAGAAATAACGGCAACTCCCTGGGGGTGGAGCTGTTCTTCAATTAAATCGGCGATTTGCTGAGTCATTCTCTCCTGCACTTGGAGCCTTCTCGAAAACATTTCTACAATCCGCGGTATCTTACTTAGTCCCAGAACTTTACCATCCGGAATATAAGCTACATGAACTTTACCGTAAAAAGGAAGCATGTGGTGTTCACATAAGCTGTAAAAATCAATATTTTTTACCAGAACCATTTCATCGTATTTTACATCAAACACAGCATTATTCAAGACCTCTTCAACTTTCTTGCTATAACCGGAGGTAAAGAACTCATACGCTTTCGCAACCCGTTTTGGAGTATTCAATAATCCTTCTCTTTTAGGATCTTCGCCAATCTCACTTAATAGATTTGATATTAGGTTTTGGACATTCGGTAAATTCAAAATTTATTCTCCTTTATATTCGAAAAAATTGTTTTCAGTTTCAGAAAGCTTAACAGAAAATAATTTCCCGTTCGGGATCTTATCTTTAAGTTCGTTCCAGATCCCTATAGTAAAATTTTCCGTAGTTGGAATTTTCCCTTTCATAAAATGGGTTTCAAGATTTAAATTTTTATGATCTGCTTCTTCAATTATATATTTACTGATTATCTCTTTCAGATCTTTCAGGTTGATGACAAAACCGGTTTCGGGATTTATTTCACCCGCAACAACCACCTCCAAAACGTAATTATGCCCGTGCCAGTTTGGATTACTGCATTTACCAAAAACTTTAAAATTTTCCTCATCGCTGAAGTTTGGATTATACAATCTATGGGCAGCATTAAAGGTTACCCGTCGTGTAACATAAACCATTTTAGTATAATTTATAATTTATAATTAAGAATTAACAAATTAAGGGAAAAATATGTAAATCAAATTTAAGAAAAAGTAAGGTGTAATTTATTTCCGCCTTTTCAACCGGGTTTGAGGTGATCCTGCAGATGCATATTAAAAATAATGAGACGATTCACTTAAATATATTTGGTATCACCTCTACAAATTAATATTATTGCAAATTATTTTATGATCCGGCATCATTTAATTCACAATCTTTCCAGCTGATTTTTCATATTGAGATTCCGCCGGATAATATTTCTATTGATTTAACACTTTCAAAACTTCTTCAATATGATTTTCAACTTTTACCTTTGGGAACACCTTCTGAATATTTCCATTTTCATCGACTATATAGGTTGTCCTTTCAACTCCCATATAATTTCTGCCGTACATGCTTTTCTGTTTCCAAACATCGTATGCCTCCACAGTTTCTTTCCCCTCATCACTTAAAAGTGTAAAAGGCAGATTATATTTTTCTGCAAATTTTTTATGCGATTCAACTGAATCGGGACTTATACCGATTACCTTTACATCCAATTTTTCGAACTTTGGAAATTCATCTCTGAAGCTGCATGCTTCTTTTGTACAGCCTGTCGTATCATCCTTCGGATAAAAATAAACAACTACTTTCTGACCTTTAAACTCATTCAAAGAAACAGTATTTCCATCCTGGTCTTTTAATTTTATCTCAGGAGCTTTTTTTCCTTCTTCAAGCATAGATTCCTCGTAAATTAATTTATGTTAATTATCATTATATAGATAGAAAGTCACTGGACTAAAAATATTTTAATGCCGTTTTTAACTTAGATAATTTTGAAAGTCTATTCAAGAATGTTGTGATGCAGATAATTTCGGTAAATTAAATATCCGTTAAACCTTGTAATAAATATAATTGTCTAATCCTTGAAAAATCATGAAAATGATTCCTTTAATAAGTAAGAAAGGTCTTGGGAAGAACAATGATAAAAACAGCTGGTTTTATATTTATTATTCTTTTATTGTCTGTAATTACATTAAGTGCTCAACCCCGCCGCCGGACTCCTGCAGAAAGAGCGAAAGCACTGAAAGAACAGCTAAATCTTACCGATAAACAAACAGCAAAAGTTGACAGTATTTATACTGTTTCAGATTCAAAATTCCAAGACGCTATGCAGAATGGTTTTGACAGGGAAAAATTTAGAGCTATAATGGATAGCACCAATTCAGAAATTTCAAAGCTTCTTACGGATAAACAAAAAGATGCATTCAATAAAATACTGATAGATAGAAGAAATAGAATGCAGCGGAATCGTCCGGATAATAATTCAAACTAAAATAACTTTATTGTAAACAGGGAAAAAATGAAAAAGAAAGTAATAATTTACAGTATAATTGCAGCATGTTTGCTTATATTGGCCTATTTTCTCTTTATTAAAGATGATGCGGCAAAAACGACATTTACTTTTGCAGAATTGAAAAAAGGTGATATCAGCAATACTATCACAAGTACCGGTACATTGGATGCAGTAAAAACAGTTGATGTCGGTACCCAGGTTTCGGGAGTAATAGACAAAATATTTGTTGATTTTAATTCGGATGTTAAAAAAGGAGAGCTGCTTGCCATACTTGATACTACTAATCTCGCATTGGCAATTAGAGATGCAAAATCAAATATGGAAAAAGCAAAATCACTTTACGAGCAGGCTTTAGCCCAATATAACAGAAATCAAGAACTGTATAATAAAGGATTTTTATCCGAATTAGATTATATCAGCTCCAAGACAAATCTTGAATCTTCGCTTGCTGATTATCATTCCGCTCAAAATTCATTACAGAGAGCACTCACTAATTTAAAATATGCATATATCTATTCACCTATAAATGGAAAAGTTATTAATAAAAATGTCGAAGAGGGACAAACTGTTGCATCCAGCTTTTCTTCACCCACTTTATTCGAAATTGCTGAGAACCTTTCCAATATGCAAATTTTAGCTTCTGTTGATGAAAGTGATATAGGACAGATCAAAGTTGGACAAGAAGCTAAATTCTCTGTAGAAGCTTATCCGAGTAAAGAATTCACTGGAAAAGTTGTGCAAATCAGATTAAACTCGCAGGTAGTTTCTAACGTTGTGAATTATACCGTAGTAATTAATGCTGAAAACAAAAGCAAGCTACTGCTGCCGGGAATGACTGCAACAATAGACTTCTATGTTGAACAAAAAAATAATGTATTACTTATTCCAAATGCAGCTTTAAGGTTTCAACCTCCTGATGATATGCTTGCAGAATATAGAAAAGAAAATTCAGACAGCAGCTCCAGGAGCAATGTACCGGACAGTATAAGAAATAAATTTAGACAACGAATGGGTAATTTTAGACCAAATAACGGAATGGGAATGGGACAAGGACCTATTAACTTTAAAAGGAATTTTGGAACAGTTTGGTTTCTGGACAACAATGGTAAATTAAAAATGGGTATGGCAGTTTTAGGATTAACAGACGGTAAAAGCACCGAGATAGTCCGGAGCAGAAGTCTGAAAGATGGTATGAAGGTAATTACGGGAGTACAAAACAGTTCGGACAGCGGGAATACGAATAACCAAACCCGGAATAATTTTCCGCGTGGTTTCGGTAGATTTTAATTTTGGAGATTTAATTTGGCTAAAAACATAATAAAAACAGTACAATTAACAAAAACTTATTTTGTTGGTGATATTGAAGTTCATGCTTTGAAAGATGTCGATTTAAATATTGAAGAAGGAGAATTCGTAGCCATTATGGGAGCTTCAGGTTCAGGGAAATCTACTTTAATGAATTTAATTGGCTGTCTCGATACTCCAACTTCTGGCGACTATTTTTTAGACGGTATTAACACTAATAAATTAACAAGAAATGAGTATGCCGAAATTAGAAATCAAAAAATCGGCTTTGTATTTCAAGGTTTTAATCTGCTCTCAAGAACTACGGCACTGGAAAATGTTGAACTTCCATTAATGTATGATAGGCAGCATCGAATAAAAGAGCCTAATAAAAAAGCAATAGAAGTTTTAGAACGGGTAGGTTTAGGCGACAGATTAACCCATGTTCCCAACCAGCTGTCAGGCGGGCAGCAGCAGAGAGTTGCTATTGCGAGAGCACTTGTTAATGATCCTTCTTTAATTTTAGCCGATGAACCTACCGGGAACCTTGATAGCACTATGTCTGTCGAAGTCTTTAATCTTTTTCAAAAATTAAATGACGAGGGGATTACAATTATCTTAGTTACACATGAAAGAGATTTTGCACATTTCGCTAAAAGAATTGTTGAATTAAAGGATGGGCATATTATTAGAGATGTTAAAATTCAAGATAGATTAATTGCATCGGAAGAATTAGAAAAAATAAAAGAAGAAGTTATTTAAAAAGTTTTGAGGTAGTAATGCAAATTAAAAATATTTTAAAGGTTGCGGGCAAAAGCATTCTCAAATCCAGGATGAGAAGTCTATTAACTGCATTGGGAATTATAATTGGCGTAGCTGCTGTTGTTGTAATGGTTGCTGTCGGAGACGGAGCCCAAATGCAGGTTGAACAGCAAATTAATGCTCTTGGTTCAAATCTGTTAATTGTATTTCCCGGCTCTACCAATCAAAGAGGTGCTAGAATGGGAGCTGGAAGTTTTAATAGATTTACCATGGAAGACGTCGACAAAATCAGAGAAGAAGCTACTTTAATTAAAGCAGTTTCGCCTATTGTTAGAAGCGGCGGACAAGTTATCGGCGGTACCGGAAACTGGAGTACACAGATTCAAGGTGTTGCTCCTAATTATTTGGAAATTAGAGAGTGGCCCTTAGTATCAGGAGAGTTTTTTACGGATAAGGATATGCTGTCAAGAGCAAAAGTAGCAGTTCTAGGACAAACGGTAGTTAAACAGCTATTTCCCAATGAAGATCCGATAGGACGATTAATCAGAATAAGAAATGTTCCATTTAGAGTTATAGGTGTTTTGTCAGCAAAAGGTCAGGGCGGGTTTGGGAATGATAATGATGATATAATTTTTGCTCCGGCAACGACAGTTCTCGATAGACTGTCCGGCGGCAGATATATAAGTTTTATACAGGCAAGCGCCGTATCACTGGGACAGATTAATCAAGCCCAGGATGAATTGACCAGGATTATGAGAGAAGCCCATCACCTCCGGCCCGGGGAAGATGATGATTTTACTGTCAGAAATCAAGCAGACATTACAGAAGCAGCAACATCAACATCAAAAGTTTTAACTGTTCTGCTTGCTTCGGTTGCCGGTGTTTCTTTAATAGTAGGCGGAATTGGAATTATGAACATTATGCTTGTTTCAGTTACAGAAAGAACCAGGGAGATCGGGATCAGACTGTCTGTCGGTGCAAGAACATCGGATATTCGTATACAATTTTTAACCGAAGCCATTGTTTTGAGTTTGGCAGGCGGTTTAATTGGTATTTTATTATCATTTGGAATTACATATATCTTAAATAATTACACGGGTCAATTTGCAATTATAAAACCTGAAATCATTTTCATTGCAGTAAGCTTTGCAGGTATAATTGGGATATTCTTCGGCTTTTACCCTGCACGCAAAGCTGCAAATTTAAATCCTATTGATGCACTTAGATATGAATAAGAAACTGGAATTTTTATCTGTCAGGGGAAGATATATGAACTAGATTGCTCTACTTTTTATTTGAATATCGGTTAACCGTATTAATTCACTTAAAAACGGAGCATGGCTATGTTTATAAATCCCATCGATAAAAGTAATTATTTCAGGGGTCTTTTAGTTCTTATTGGAAAAGATAAAGATGTATCTCAAAACGAAAGTGATATAATAAAAAAGTTAGGAAATATATTAGGGTTTAACCATGATTTTGTTAATAGTGCAATCAAAGATATTTTTAAAAATAAATACATAACCGAGGAACCGCCTTTATTCTCTAATAATAATTTTGCAGAAATATTTATAAAAGACGGGATAAAAGTAGCCTTAGTTAATTCTGTTTTGAACCTTGATCAAATTAAATGGTTAACATCAACGGCATTAAAAAATAATTTATCAATACAATTGCTTTTTATTGAGCTGGAGAATTTTCTTGAAGATAATTCCGCCGCAGAAAAGAATTTTGAAATACAAAAATATTTAAATCATCTGTATAATGATAGCTCATTTATGTACTTGTAACTATTTAAAATAAAAAAATAACGAGTTAAGAAAATGATAAGATACTATAAATGTTTATTCGTTGCTTTTTACATTACTTTTTTTCCCGAATATTTATGCCCAGAAAGAGCTGTCCCTAAACGATGCTATAAATATAGCTCTTCACCAAAATACAAGTTTAATCAAATCACAAAATAATCTTGAAACAAATTCAAGCGCTATAAAAAACGCCTATGGCAACTTACTTCCCAATTTAAATTTAAATGGATCATGGAATTGGCAGAGAATCACCGATAAAGGGGGTGAAACACAGATAGATTATTTTGGAAGAGCAACTGCCCTTCCCGCTTCCGAAACAGACTCAAGAAATTACTCTTTATCTGCAGGCGGGAATGTTACTTTGTTCGATGGATTTTCAAATATTGCAAATATAAACCAGGCAAAAAATAATTTTGAATCCGCTAAACTGGCTATTGAAAAGGAAAAACAGGATATAATCCTGCAGACTGCGAATTATTATTTTGCTATAATAAGCTATGATTCATTATTAAAGTACCAGGATGAAGATTTAAAATATAACCAGGAGCTATTAAAAGAAATTAAAGAGAAGCAGCAGCTGAAGATGGTAACTCTTGCAGATGTTTACTCCCAGGAGGCTCAATCCGCAAATTCGGAGCTGGCATATCTGCAGGCTAAGAATAATTTTGAAAAAGCAAAAATCACTCTTCTCAATTACCTTTCACTTGATATAAATAAAGATTACTCATTTAGTCTCCCCTCAAAAAGTGAATATGACTCGAGCTTAACCAGTGAAAATTATGATGAATTAATGCAGTTTGCATTAACTCATCGTGAATGATTATTTAAGTCAGCGATATTCAGTGCAGGGAAGTGAAAACCAGTTAACTATTGCCCGTTCCGGGTTCTTCCCAACTTTAAGCGGCACATATAGGATTTCATCGGGTGCTACGGATTTAAGTTCAATGTTTAACAGGAAGACATATACCGTCGGTTTATCATTAAACATTCCCATCTTTTCCAATTGGAATACCGAATATTCCATTGAAGCTGCAGATGTATCGCTGCAGAATAGTAATGAAGACTTAAAACAAATTGAGCGGCAGGTTAAATCCGATGTTAAAAATGCTCTGCTCGATCTGCAGACTTCAAGGCTGCAGCGCGATGTATCAAAAAAAGCTTTAATCTCTGCTAAAGAAAGCTGGGAAATTAAAAAAGAAAGCTATAATGTCGGTGCGGCAACCTATATAGATTTACAGCAGACTTACAACAATTATCTCCAGGCTTTAAACAATAATATACAAGCGCAATATACTTACTATACAAAACAGTTTGCTTTACTTAATGCAATCGGGAACTTAAACAATTATTAATTTTCTTTAAGAAAATTTTCTAGAATCCTGTCACTTAAATAACTGCACAGGGCAAGTCAATATATAGAAATGTTAATTATAGCAACTATTGCAGCAAAGCTATATCCGAAGGTTGTAAGATAAAAATTTAAAATGAACATATCTCTAATTCCAGGAATTATTTTCCCCCAACCATATCCATTTTTCATATTCATTATTCCTTTTCAATTCTAAGAAAAAGCTCAGAAAATCAGATGATCATATTAGAGCACTCAATGAAGACTGCCGTACAAATTCTTTACATCTTTTTATGTAGCTTTAAAAAATAATTATTCAAAATTTATTTAATTTAAAGTTATAAAAATCTAAAAGGAACCAAGTGTGAAAAAACAATATGATGTAATAGTCATTGGAAGCGGCCCAGGCGGAGAAGGTGCCGCAATGAAATGCGCTAAAGGAAGGGTTGCATGTTGCAATATGCGATTACTTTTCAATGATCGGCGGAAGCTCCACCCACACAAATACAATTCCGAGCAAAGCATTGCGGCACGCCAGCCAAATTTCATATGAGACAAACAGCCTAGCCGAAGCGAGTTTTCAATCATTATTAAAAAAAGCCGAGATAGTAATTCAGGAACAGTTTAATCTCAGGAAAAGCTTTTATGAAAGAAATTTAGTTGATATAATAGATGGCAGGGCCGCATTTTTAGATGCACATACAATATTAGTGAGACAATCGAACGGAGTTGAAAAAACTTATACTGCAGATTATTTTGTAATTGCAACAGGTTCCCGTCCCTATCACCCTCCAGATGTTGATTTTACTCATCCCAGAATTTTGGATAGCGATACGATTTTAAATTTAAAAGATAATCCGCGTTCATTAACTATTTATGGTGCTGGTGTTATAGGCTGCGAATATACATCAATATTCAGAGCATTGAGGATAAAAATAAACTTAATAAACACCAGGGATAAACTTCTTGCTTTTCTCGATGATGAAATTATTGATGCCTTGGGATTCTTTCTCAGAGAAAATGGCGTAGTCCTTAGACATAACGAAGAATATGAAAAAGTAGTACCCGATGATAAAGGAGTTACCGTTTATTTAAAATCAAATAAGGAGATACGCACCGATTATCTTTTATGGGCGCAGGGTAGAACAGGGAATTCGGATAATATGGGACTGGAAAAACTTGGGATTACAACCGATACAAAGGGATCGATAAATGTTAATGAAAATGAGCAAACTTCTGTTTCAAATATTTATGCTGTAGGAGATATAATCGGATTTCCAAATCTTGCAAGCGCTTCTTACGATCAGGGAAGGTTTGCAGCTACTCATATTGTATTCGGCAAGGTTGACCATCAGCTGGTGGAATTTATGCCGACCGGGATCTATACTATCCCGGAAATAAGTTCCGTAGGTTATACCGAAGAACAATTAACCAAAGAAAAAATTCCATATGAAGTCGGTCATTCTTTTTTCAGGCATCTGGCGCGGGCACAAATAACAGGCCGAACAACCGGCATGCTGAAAATTCTTTTTCACAGGGAGACGCTGCAGATTCTCGGAGTGCATTGTTTCGGGCACGACGCAGCAGAAATTATTCACATAGGTCAGGCAATTATGTCGCAGAAAGGTGACGGAAATACTCTTATGTATTTTATAAATACGACTTTTAATTATCCCACTATGGCTGAGGCGTACCGCGTTGCTGCTTTGAACGGGGTAAATAGGGTTAATCAATTAAAAAAGAACAGCAATTAAACCGGGATACTAGAAATCAGAGGTCCGAAGATTACAACAGGCGGTGCTGTTTCATCCATTCTTTAAAACCGTCTTCCAATTGTTCAAAAGAATCGATCGCAAAAAGAACCGGCTGAAGATGCCAGACATCATACTGCTGGATAACAATTTTTTCAGGATCAAAATCAATAACTTTTACATCGTCTGAAAGAGAATGCTGAATTTCGCCAAGAGAAGAAATTATACCTGCACCATAAATACGCATCCCTTCAGGCTTTCTAATTAATCCGAATTCAACAGTGAACCAATGAAAAGTTTCAAGCTTTTTCCGATCTTCTCCTTCTGCTTTAAATGCCGCTTCCCCGAACATTTGATAAAAAGAGGCGAAATTCTGGTCGGTCAGCAGCGGCATATGACCGAACATATCATGGAAAAGATCCGGTGCAGGAGTGTAATCCAATTCATCTTTTCCCCTTATGTAATCAGTTGAAGGAAATACTTTTCTTTTCAACATTGCAAAAAAATCTTGTTCGTGAATCAGACCCGGAACTCTCGCTATTTTCCATCCGGTAGTTTTATAGAAAACATGGCTTAAATCTTTTAATGCAGGAATTTTATCAGGGGTAAAGTTTAATCTTTTTGATCCTTCCAGGTATTCATCACATGCTCTTCCGGGAAGAAATTTCATCTGCCTGTCAAATAGAAACCTCCATGATTCCTGATCGGATTCAGGATATACCGGATATTTGATTTCTTCGTGTTCAGGAACAGGACCGGTTAATTTTTGAGGAATGCATCTCGGATCAATCCCCTCCTCTGCCGCTTTTTCATATGCCGATAAAATCTTTTCATCTTGTGGATTACTCATTCCATTCTCCTTTTAAAAAATTAAATCACTTTTGGCAATTTTCATTTCAATGAATAAATGAGCTTTAGATATTTACAATATTGTGTATCAATATAGCAACACATCAATAAAGCAAATGTGTTCCCAATTACCATATAAATATTTTTTATTCCTTTTTAGTAACCACGCATAGAATCTCATTTTCCATTAATCCATATCTCTTTATCATTTCCTGTGGTAAAGTTTTAGCAAATTTAACCTGTTTTACATTAAAACCTATTGCAGTGAGCCTGTCATAATAATCCATGCCGTAAATTCTTACATGATCTTCCTGTCCGAAATGTTTTAATCTTTCCAAAGGTGTTTTTATTGATGGGTCTTCATAAGTTGTATTAAGATCCTCATTTACAGGTACCTGCAAAATTGCCCAGCCTTTCTTTTCAAGAACACGGAAAATTTCCCGCATCCCTTTTTTATCATCTGGAATATGCTCCAAGACATGAGAGCAGATAATAATATCAAAAATATTATCTTTAAAAGGAAGATACTGGATATCAGAATTTAAATTAACGTCGGCTTCCTGAAGATCTGTAGTAATGTAATTGATGTTATCCAATCTTAAAAATTTTTCCTTTAAAGAATTCTCAGGTGCAAAATGAAGGATGCTTATTTTTTTACCGCCAGAATTGATTTTGTTCCGAATGTAGAGCCAGAGAAGCCTGTGTCTTTCAAATGAATCACAGGCGGGACAGACGGCATTGTCTCTTTTTTCCACACCGGCCGGTAAAAATTTTTTAAATGTTTTTCTGCAAATGGGACATTCAACGTTATTACCGGAAAGAAAAAAACCAAGTGAACGTCTTTTTAGCTTTCCTAATTTTCGTCTTATTGAAAAGGGCAGGTATAACTTAATTAGATATGTAAAATTTTTCATTATTTTTTACGGATATTCGCCCTTTGCTCAAGCTTCTCAGAAGTAAATGGTCTATTAAGCTGAATGAATTCTTTTTTTACCAGCCATAGTTCAGGAATAATTTCAGAAATTATTTTTCCATTGTCAAAAATACGAATTATTGAACTTTCAGAAACAACCACAGCCACTGCATTGGTTTCTTTTGTAATTGAGGCAGCTGCAATGTGCCTGCTTCCCAAACCGAGAGGTAATTCGATATTTGATGAGGATGTATAAATATACCGGCAGGCTGAAATAATTATACCCTTGTCGGTAACGATAAAAGCACCGTCGAGCTGGGCTAATTCTTTTATTGTCTCCCACATATCAACGTTATCAATGCTTTTTAATTTTTCCGGGTGGTACCATAAAGGATCGAGTATTAAAGGCTTTGATCTTCTTAAAGTCTCATCTGAGTCGGAAACGACAAACATAGTACCTATTTTTCTTCCCTCACGTCCTTCACGACCGATTTCAATTGCAAGCAATATAATCTTTCTAAGAACATCGGTATTTATATTTCTTTTTTTATCGCAAATTTCATCAATAATATTTTTTCTTTTTACAGGTTTCATTTTTTGCTTACGCATTCTGCTTCATTAATAAATAGGAATTTTTCTGAACTTTGCCAGGATAATACAGTAACCTCCATAAGCGATTAAACCGATAGCGGCAGTTCCTAAAAGCCAATGGCCATAAGGCTCGTACAAAGCATCTGCAAGCACTTTGCTAATTCCACCGGCTTTACTGGGATTAAACTCAATAGCTGCTTGAATTAAAAAGATACTCATTAAAGTAAAAAAAATACCTCTTGCAGATAATCCCACAATACTGATATATCTTGTCAGTTTTTCTTCAAAATTATTCATTTCTTTTAAGATTATATTTAAATTCAAATTTAGAAAATAAGCCGAAATAAACCTGGTAAAGTCCCGAACCTCCAGTAGATAAACCTGCAATAATAATCAACCATTTCCCGAAAGGTTTTGAAAGAACTGATCCGGTTAGAGTTTGAGCAGTCCCTCCTGTTCCTAAACCGAAAATTATTCTGAATGAATAATAAGCTAATACTCCATATAAAATTACACTTGTAAAATACCCGATTCTATCTATTATATTTTTAAAATCTGCTTTTTTATTATCGGCATTAAAAACAGACTGCATAAAACGCCAGTATGCATGTGCTATCAAGCCGAGAGCAATCATTGCCAAAAGAAGATCCCCGAAAGGATGCGCCTGTTTGTCAATTGTTTTTAATACTTCTTTTAAACCAGCTGTTTCTCCTCCCATTCCTATAACGATTTTAAAAGCTAAGAATCCTATTATAATATATATAAGTCCTTTTGCAACAAAACCAATTCTGGCAACAGCTTCCAGCCATGGATTAACTTCATGCTTTTTCATTTTATTAAATATACTATTCGTTCAAGATTTAAAATATTCTTTAAAATATAGCACCAAATAAATTTGCAGACTGAGATATAGAACAAATTAGAAATGCTGATTTTTAGAGAAAAGAAGCTTATCCAGAGTTATTGTTTCAAGAAATATTTCATCAACAATTGCTCCTGAACCTGGATCATCGGGAACTGTCAAGGTACCATCTGAATTCAGCTCAAATGGATTGGATACAATATCCTTATGGAAGTATCTTTTGCTTGCACTTATATCACCCGGCAATTTAAAATTCGGAAGACTTGCCAAGGCTACATTAATAGCTCTGCCTATCCCGGTTTCAAGCATTCCGCCGCACCAGACAGGGATATTATTTTTTTCGGAGAGGTCATGAATTTCTTTTGCAGCTGTTAATCCGCCAACCCGGGATGGCTTTATATTTATGATCTTGCATGATTTCATTGCAATAGCGCTCTTTGCATCAAGAGGGGAAATGATGCTCTCATCGAGGCAAACCGGGGTTTTTAAATTCTTTTGCAAAATTGAATGTTCATACAAGTCATCGTGCGCAAGCGGCTGTTCAATCAATAGTAAATTAAATTCATCAAGTTCCTTTAAATGTTCGGCATCATTTAAACTGTATACACTATTAGCATCAGCCTGCAGCAAAATATTTTCCCATTTTTTTCTAATTTCATAAATGGGTTTTAAATCCCAACCCGGTTTTATTTTAATTTTTATTCTTTTATATCCTTCATTAAGATACGTTTCTATTTTAGATAAAAGCGAAGGAATATCTTTTTGAATACCGACACTTACCCCTACATCCACTTTTTTTCTAACTCCCCCGAGCATCCTGGATATACTCATTTTTTTAATTTTTCCAAGCAAGTCCCAAACTGAAAATTCTAAACCGGCAACAGCAATCTTGTTCCTTTTAACAGGTGCAAAAATCTTATAAAAGTCTTCACGAAAAGTTTCAATTTCAAATTCATTTTTAAGAAGAAGCGGGATTAATATTTCACTCATTACAGACCAGGCCGTGCCACTTGTTTCTTCATTATAATAGGGTTCAAGGCCTACCGGTGCTTCCCCCCAACCGGTAACTCCTTCAAAATCTACTCTAACGATTATTCCGCTGTTCCCGTTTTCCGTCCAACCACTGGTTACAAAAGGATTTTTATAAGGGAGAAATATTTTTCTGATTTCTATTCTGTCAATTTTCATTTTTGAAAAGTTTTTATAAAGTTTAAGATTATAGTTAAAATTTGGGAAAAATTAACAAATTTTTTCAATCAGTAATTCAAATTTAATAGTTAATAAAATGAAAATTACTATTTATTTACTTTTTATTTTTGGTCAATTTGTACACTGCCAGGTAAATACGGAAAAATACAGGAATATTGAAGACAGTCTGGGATTTTCGGGCATAATAAAAATGGATGCATCGATTCAAACAGGCAATACTGATTTGCAGGAATTCGGCTCATCTATTCTTTTAGATTATAAAAAACCCAGTTCATCTTTATTGCTAATCCTAAATGGAGATTACGGCTGGAATAACGGAGAACAGTTTTCCAACGAAGCTCTTGCACATTTAAGGTATGTTCATGCATTAAACCCCGGTTTAAAAGCTGAAATATTTACCCAGGTAAATTATGATAAATCTCTCCTTCTTTTATTCCGTGCTTTAGGAGGAGCCGGATTAAGGTTTAAGTTGTTTGAAACGACGAATTCCGTATTATGGTTTGGTTCAGCTTACATGCTTGAATATGAAAGATACAAAGAGCCCAGGAGATTTATTGACAGGAAAAAAATATTAGCCAGCAGGTGGAGTAATTATTTATCATATAACTTATCAATACATAAAAACGTAAGCTTCTCATCCGTAATCTACTATCAGCCGAGGTTTGATCTATGGGATGACAGCAGGGTATTGACAGAGAATTCTTTAATCGTAAATTTATCCGGGAGCTTTTCCCTTTCGGTTGATTTTGATTTAAGATACGACCGG
Organism: uncultured Bacteroidota bacterium; assembly: GCA_963782475.1. GTDB lineage: Bacteria > Bacteroidota > Ignavibacteria > Ignavibacteriales > Ignavibacteriaceae > CAVQBP01. The sequence goes on along the minus strand of CAWAJW010000012.1, from coordinate 1,254,595 downwards.
TTTACGCCTGCAGGGATTAAGAAAGTGGACACAAAATCTAAAGCCGGATTCATTTATAATTTTGATTGAGTAGAGCAATTCAAAGCTTGGAGGGTGCTCAATTATTTAGAAACTATTACATTTCAAAATTCGAAGAGTAAGCAGAGGTGCATTAAAATTCAGGAAGAGAGTTTTATAAAAACCAATTTCCATCTTCATTGCCTTTGGTTAGTCTAAATAATAGCTCGGCATATTTGAATAAGTTCTGAAAGCATCGTTTACTGCTTTAATTAAAAGGTTAAGATCAAAAGGTTTTTTAAAAATTCTGAATGGATGCAAACCATAGCTTTTGATCAGCGATATATTATCAGTAAAGCCGGTAATAAAAATATAAGGCACATCCATAATTTCAGAAATACGTGCCATTGCTTCAATGCCGTCCAATTGACCTTTCAGCGAAATATCTGTAATTATCATCGAAGGATATTGGTATAAAGCTGCAGTAATTAGTTCTTCCCCTGAATCAACAATTTTAATTATCTTCGAATCATTTTTTTCGACGAATATTTTGATGGTTTTTGCTGTTATTAAATCATCTTCCCCTAGCAATATATTATGTTGTTCTTGCATGGGATTTCCTCTTTTGTTATTGTGTAACTGATGAGATTATTTTAAAAATTTAATTTAAAGTAAATGAAAACTCTCTTTGTTACGGTTTATAGAATTAAAAAGCGACACTTCTAAAAAAATCTGATTATAATTCGAATCCGTGATATGAACCTGACACAACTTAATTTTCCATTCTTTATAAAAACATCAAGTAGTGTGCCATAGTATATTCCCAGCTCATTTTTGTTTGAAAACTTTAAAAATTCGCATATTTTTAAAATTATAGAGTTAATTGGAGAGGTTTGATAAAAGTTGTCCCACTGAAGATATTTTATCAAGAATTTTACGGGTAAAACTTACTCCGTTAATATTACCATTCATCATTTATTTTGAAAATGATGATAAAAATATTTTCATTCGGCAATTTTGTTGAGCGCAAATTGTTTATAACTTTTTAATCTAAAAATCCTTTCATAATCAGGCTGAGTCCTTCCATCGGAATAACTACCCAGTCAGGCCGGTTATTTAATTCATAACCTATTTCATAAATTGACTTGTCGATTAAAAAGACATTTAATAAAATGCTTAGCTCATCTTTTGCTTCCGGGATGAAATCAGAGCCTTTGACAGTTTCCAGATATGAATTTAAAAAAGCGCCGGTTATATAATAATACCAGGGCTCAATCCAGGGCTGCATTGCTTCCATATCCTCAGGGCGTATTTTTGAGCGTTGGAAGAAGACGCTGTAAACCGCATAATGGAAAGAGCGAACCATACCGGCAACATCGCGGAATGAGGTAAACTTTAAACGCCTTTCCCCGGGGGAACGAATCGGCTCCCCTTCAAAATCGATAATTATAAAATCATCGCCGGTGCTCAATACCTGCCCGAGATGATAATCACCATGAATACGAATCTTTTGCGCTGAGATTTTTTTCCTTAAAATATTTTTACAGAATTTTAATATTTCACTTTGAAGAGAGAGAATTTTCTCTGCTTCCTTTTTAATTTTAATGGGAAGAGAATTTACGTTATCCCTTAAAAAATTCAAACCTCTTATAGTATCGCTTTGAAGAGTCTGATAAAGAGATTTTTGGTAAAGCATTGAAAAAGCTTCGGGTGCAAAATCAGAGGCTTTCGATGCAGATAACGCCATGTGCATTTCACCTGTTCTTTTCCCCAAAAGCCTGGCTTTTTCAAAATAAAATATCCCGATTAAATCCTGTAATATCCCAGGTAAAAAATCAAACTGAATATCAAAGATGTTTTCAAGATTTAAATCAAAATTTTGAGGCTTTATATTTTGTGAGATTACACGTTCAAAATATCTGCCCACAGAATCAAGTGTTACTGTCCATGCATCTCCCTGGTTCGGTGTAAACTTCTGGAGTAAAGTGAGAACTTGAGGATCAGAACCGGGAATCTGATATTCCAGGCTTCCTGCATATGGAGGAACATTTTCAAAATTTTTTGTTTCACTTAGAAAGCGGATCATTTCAGGATCCGGGTTTATCCCTTCTTCAACATGCCTGTAAAACTTTAAAAGAAAGTCTGTCCATAAAGAACAGAAGAATTGCTCTGCTCGGCTTTTAACACTTTCGAGGGAATAGGAAATTCTCCTCCATTCAACAGCTTATTGAAATATCGGCTCTTATTTGAGATTAATGCTCCATTATGTCCTTTTATCTTCTTCTTTTTTATTATCATTTCCAAAAATTGATTGCGGACGTTTTCCCCATAAATTGCATCATATAAAAATCCGCATTCTTCTCCTTTATTCACTCTGGCAATAATACTTTGAGGAGCATCTTTGATCAGCTTATCAGCTTCCTCCTCCAGTATAAAAGCAAGAGTTAATATATAATTTTCGGGTGCGCCGGTGATATAAGAAATTTCTATTATCAACAAATTTGCAGAGTCACCGTTTACAGGGATCGAAATATTTTCTCTAATAATAATATTCTTTAACTGTCTTGCCTTACCTCCGTACCAACGCCGATTCTTTATGTATTTCGGTAAGATTTTCTTTTCTAAATATAATCTTTTATCCCCCGTTAATATTTCATTCCATTGCTTCTTAACATTAATTTCAGGGAGAACAGAATCATCAATTTCTTCAATATTATTCTTTTCCTTTTCAAGCTGGAACCAATAGTGACCATATGCACCCATTGTAATTATATAAGGACTATCGTCGATTACCGGGAATATATTTTGACTAAATATTTCCTGCGGTGTATATCTTTCAAAATCAGCTAAATTCAGTTTAACTACCTGTGCAAAGCGGGATAAATTGATTACAACTAGGATTATTTCTTCCTCATGCTGTCGGATAAAAGTAAGTACTTTCGGATTATCGGACTGTAAAAATTTTAATTTCCCCCGGCCTAATGATTTAAATTGTTTTCTCATAGCTATTAATCTCTTCATCCACCAAAGCAATGAAGAGAGATTTTGTTCCTGGACCTCCACATTAATTGATTGATAAAGATATTCAGAATCTATTATTACCGGCAGGTAAAGTTTTTGAGGGTTCACATTTGAAAAACCGGCATTTCTATCTGCGCTCCACTGCATGGGAGTGCGGACACCATTTCTATCTCCCAGGTAATAATTATCTCCCATTCCTATCTCATCACCGTAGTAAATTACAGGGGTGCCGGGAAGAGAAAAGAGAAGAATATTTACTAATTCGATTTTTCGTCTATTATTATCAAGGAGCGGTGCAAGCCTCCGTCTAATTCCCAGGTTAAGCCTGGCTCTCGGATCCTGGGCAAAAATCCGGTACATGTAATCACGCTCTTCATCGGTAACCATTTCAAGAGTTAATTCATCATGATTTCTTAAGAACATTACCCATTGGCAATTATCCGGAATTTGAGGAGTCTGTTCAAGTATATTAATTACAGGGAACCTGTCCTCCATCCGCTGCGCCATAAAAAGCCGCGGCATAACCGGGAAATTAAAGGCCATATGGCATTCATCTCCTTTTCCAAAATATGCTACCGCATCTTCAGGCCACTGATTTGCTTCTGCTAAAAGCATTTTATTTTCAAATTTTTTTTCAACATGTTTTCTAAGTTTCCTGAGAAAGTCATGAGTCTCTTCAAGATTTTCACAATTAGTTCCTTCGCGTTCATAAAGGTAAGGTATTGCATCCAGTCTCATTCCATCGACGCCCATTTCAAACCAGTAATCCATCACTTTAAATATTTCCTGCTGCACTTTTGGATTGTCATAATTCAAATCAGGCTGAAAAGAATAAAACCGGTGCCAGTAATAAGCTTCCGCAACAGGATCCCAGGTCCAGTTTGAAGTTTCAAAATCTTTAAATATAATACGCGTGTCGCTGTACTTACCTGGTGAATCACTCCAGACATAAAAATTACGCCAGTTGCTTCCCGGTTTTGATTCTCTTGCTTTTTGAAACCATTTATGCTGGTCGGATGTATGATTAATTACCAGTTCGGTAATAATCCGGATACCTCTGTTATGAGATTCTTTCATTAGTTTTTTAAAATCACGCAGAGTACCGTAATTAGGATGAATATCTAAGTAATCTGAAATATCATAACCATCGTCGCGCAAAGGGGAAGGATAAAAAGGTAAAAGCCAGAGAGCAGTTATACCCAGGTTTTCAAGATAATCTAATTTCCGGATAAGTCCGTTTATATCGCCTATCCCGTCGTTGTTGCTGTCGAAGAAAGACTTAATATGAATTTCATAAATAACAGCATCTTTATACCAAAGGGGATCATTTACAAGCTTTAAGTTTTCTGCACTCATCAAATCTCCTTACTCATGGATTACATGAAATAATCGAAATCGTTTTCACGTTTTAATCTTCTATAAATTTTAAAAATATTAGCAGGAAGTTTTCCCGGATCAAGTTCTAAATAATTTTCGCTCCCCTGCCACATAAGCTTTTCGCCGCTTAATAATTCATGAACCAGGTAAGACTGTTTTCCTGGAATATTAAGTCTGTCTATCGGGATTTTAACCGAGCCTGATTGTTTATGAAAAAAATCCAGGTTAACTACTATTATCAAAATATTGGACAAATCTTCCGAGACTTTCCCGTAGCACAACAGGTAACGGTTATCAGAATCATAAAACTCAATATTAAAAGTTGTTTGAAGTGCAATATTATCTTTTCTTATTTTATTTACTTTTGAAATAATATCTTTGATATTTCCGGGTTTATTTCTATCCCAGTCCTTTATTTCGTATTTCTCGGAATCCATGTATTCTTCTTTACCTTCAATTGCAGTATTATTACAAAGTTCGTATGAAGGCCCGTAAATCCCGTAATTTGAGGAAAGAGTAGCTGCTAAAATTAACCTGGTTATAAATGCGGCTCTGCCGCCATACTGAAGATTTTCAGGAAGTATATCGGGAGTGTTGGTCCAAAAATTCGGACGGTAAAATTCTCTTGCATCTCTTTTGGTTAATTCAATTAAATAATCGACGAACTCATCTTTTGTATTTCTCCATGTAAAATAAGTATATGATTGAGTAAACCCGACTTTTGCCAGTCTGTACATCACTTTAGGTCTTGTAAAAGCCTCAGCAAGAAAAATAATTTCAGGATGATCCTTTTTTATTTCCTTAATAAGCCATTCCCAGAAAGTGAAAGGTTTTGTATGGGGATTATCAACGCGGAATATCTTAACTCCTTTTTCTATCCAGAAAATAAAAATGCTTTTTAACTCTTCCCACAAATCTTTCCATTTTTCATTTTCAAAATTTATAGGAAGAACGTCCTGATATTTTTTGGGGGGATTTTCTGCATATTGAACTGTACCGTCGGGACGCCATCGAAACCATTCAGGATGTTCTTTAATATACGGATGATCAGGCGAGCACTGAAAAGCAATATCGATAGCTATTTCGATCCCTATATCTTCAGCCTTCTTTAATAAAGTTTGAAAGTCGTTCATTGTTCCCAGCTGAGGGTGTATGGATTTATGTCCGCCGTCTTTTGAACCGATGGCCCATGGACTACCCGGATCTGCCGGCAGTGCTTTAGCAGAATTATTTTTTCCTTTCCTATTTGTAATTCCTATTGGATGGATTGGAGGAAAATATATTATATCAAACCCCATTTCAGATATTTCGGGCAGAAGTTTTTCAACATCTTTAAACGTCCCGTGCCCGCCCGGTATTGTGCTTGTAGAACGCGGAAAAAGTTCATACCATGAGCTGAATAATGCACGAGGTCTCTCAACCCAGATTTCATATTCATTTGGAAATATTGTAGCCAGGCTTTTATCGGCATATGTATTCATTAATAAGCTAAGCTGATCATCAAAGGCAGCATCCGGATCCCCCTTCCGGATCATCTCTGAAAAATTCATCAATTTCTTTTGATCTTCTTTCTCTGCATTCTTAGCATTTTTACTTATTAAATCCGCGCCTATTAATAATTCGACATCGACATTTTGTTCGGCTTTGAGGCGTTTTTTTAAATCCTTTTGCCAGGTTGTAAAATGATCTACCCATCCTCTTAAGGTATAATAGTAAGTACCTATTTCTTCAACATGAAAAGCTCCTTCCCAGCTATCATTATCAATGAAAGTCATTGGAGAAGCTTCCCAGCTATTATTCCTGCTGCTTCGAAAAAGAACTTCAGCTGCAATCGAATCATGACCGTCGGAAATAATACTAGCTGATACGAAAACTTTTTCTCCGGCAACCCTTTTAACAGGATAAACTCCGCAGTTTACATTTGGTTTTACATTTTCAATTACAATCCGCTGCCTGCCGTCTTGAAGCATATTTCCCTTTTAAAATTAAAAATTCAGTCTTTTCCTTTGCAGACTACTATTTTATTAATCATAAAAAAAATTTATCAACTAAATGATGATTTAAATCATATTGAAGAAATTTTTTATTGAGATGAATTAAGATGCGTGGGTTTATTTATAAAAAAATAAAAAATATTTTTAATTAAAAATTATTTCAGGTGACTTTTTGAGCAATAGTAAAAATCCTGTTGATATTTATTTCATCGAAATAAGGAGTTCTTTCTTCAAGCTTAATTATTTTAAAACCGCTCTGAATTAAATATGTTTCGATTTCTTTCTTTGTGTATAATGATAAATAAATTTCTGTTTCTATTCCTAATAGTTCATCCTGCAGCCCCTCAAATTCTCCGCCTTTAACAGCAAGGAGAAGATAACCGTTTGTTTTTAAAACCCGGTTAAATTCATTCAAAATATTTTTAATATAAATTTTGGGAATATTAATTAAGGAGTAATATGAAATAATTCCCTCAAAATAATTATTACCGAACCTGAACCTGGAAAAGTCGCCAACCTCAAATTCAATTTCGGGTTTGGAGCAGCGGGCAATCTCAATACATTTTTCAGAAATATCAATTCCGATTACCTTAATCCCTTTTTTATTTATATAATCAGCTACATGGCCGCAGGGACCGCACCCGGCATCACAAATCATCGAATTAGAATTAAAATGCTTTAAGAAATCGTCCAGGAAATTTTTATCAAAATTTTTCTTATCCAGTTCATCAAAAAACAATTCATTATATTTTTCTGCCGCATTATTATATGCGTCTCTTGTTTTTTGATTAATTTCTTTGAGAGTATACACGAGTTGAATATTTTCTTCTTTTTAATTAAATCACTTCACCTATAAGAAACAAGTCCTCATTTAATTCATTTGTAATTTTTTCAATTTTCTCTTTATCATTTTTGGAAACAACGGCAATTAATCCAATCCCCATATTTAAGGCAGCTCTCATTTCTTTATCACTAACCTCCCCTGTCTTTTTAATTAAGTTAAAAATAGAAGGGACTTCCCAGCTTGACCAATTGATTTTAAGATTTAATCCTTCGGGAAGTATTCTTTTAGTATTCCCGATAATTCCCCCGCCGGTTATATGAGAAAATCCTTTTATTTTAATTTTTGCAGTTAAATGTGTAATAAGCCTTAAATAAGACTTATGAATTTTTAATAATTCCTCTCCAAGAGTACCTTTGAATTCATTAAACTTTTTATCGGGGCTAAATTTTTCTAGAAGTATTTTTCGAGCTAAAGAATATCCGTTTGTGTGAAGCCCGTTAGATGGAAATCCGAATAACAAATCTCCCCTGGTAATTTCTTTTCCATTTATAATTTTTTCTTTTTCAACGATTCCGACAATAGTGCCTGAAATATCATATTCATTTTCGTCGTAGAGTCCGGGCATTTCGGCAGTTTCGCCGCCTATCAGAGCGCAGCCATTTTGTTTACATGCAATCGAGAATCCTTCAATTATCTTTGCTGCTTTATCGGGAAACAATTTTCCAAATGCCAAATAATCGAGAAAGTATAAAGGCTTTGCACCACAGACAGCAATATCGTTAACGCAATGGTTGACCAGATCCTGGCCGACAGAATCATGTTTGTTCATTGTGAAAGCGATCTTCAGCTTTGTTCCAACTCCATCAACACTTGAAACTAAAACCGGATTCTTAAATTTGGCAATATCCAGCTCATAAAACGCACCGAACAATCCAATATCGGATAAAACATTCTTATTAAAAGTGCTTTTAGCTAATTTCTTTATTTTTTGTACAGTCCGGTCACCTGCTTCAATGTCTACCCCTGCAGATTTATAAGTATTATTCAAAGATATTACCTCTTAAATCAAATTAATTAAAGAATAAAAAATAATATTAATAGGATTAGTAAACAAAAAGTATAGATTTTCAACATCAAATTAGTGTATTTATTCAACAGAAAAATTTGTTTTTCTCTCAATTTTAATAAAACTAATAATCGGTTTCTTTCTTGTTAGAAACTATATTTATAAATACTAAATATTCCCTCAATTTTATTCAAAATCAAAGCATTTTAAATAGGAACGGAATTTGCTTTAGCTATGCGAATAATTATTAATCATGGGGCTTTTATGAAATATGTTAAATTACTCTTCGCATTTTCAGTTCTATTTGTCTTTGCGTTTGCTGAAATACCAGCACAAACAGTAAAGCTAAAAACAGATCCACAATCTTCAGGTACGCTGGGAACAATTCCCGCGAATACATTTCCAATTTATAGTGGATTAAATACAGTAGCTAAAGGAATGAAAGTTTATTTAGCGGCTGATACAGCAGGCGGAGTTTCATCGATTACTTGGACTCTTGTTTCCCAACCTGCAGGTTCTAATACAACTCTAAGCAGCACATCTGATCAGAAAGTTACGTTTGTTCCCGATTCTATAGGATATTATATAGTTAAGGTTGAAGTAAACGGTGGAGCTTCCGATCAGGATACTCTTTTAGCTGCCACATACAGAGGATATAAACAAGGAGAAGTTCTTGGATGTTTATGTCATGATCTTACTTCCGGACGAGATTGGCAGACCGTTATACCCAAATGGCAAGCAAGCGGTCATGCTACAATATTTAAAGAGGGAATCACTGGTCAGCTAGAGGCTACAAATGTTAATGGAACTTATAAAGGGACATATGGTCCAAGCTGCATTAAATGCCATACTACCGGATGGTCTCCAAATGTTAATAACGGTAACTTCGGTTATGAAGCCCAAGCAAGCGGCTTTGATACCACATGGTATAAAACCTTTACAAAAAGCGGCAGCTCATATTTGATTCCTACTAATGATATGACTGCATGGAATCTTTTAACTACAGATTCTAAATATGCAAAAGCAGCAAGAATGGCAACAATCGGCTGTGAAAGCTGCCACGGTCCTGCTTCAGCTCACCAGGATAGTTATGGTAATCCTAATTTAATAAGTAAAAGTTTAGATGCAGGTGTTTGTAACCAATGCCATGATGCACCAACACATCATATGGTAGGGCATTATTATAACGCATCAGCTCACGGAAGATTACCAAACGGTGAACATACAGCTCAAACCGGATGTTTCCCATGTCATAGTGGTCAGGCATATTATAAATATGCACAAAATCCGACTTCACCTCAATGGACAAATGCGGACGGCGATGTACCAATTTCATGCGCAGTTTGTCATAAAGCTCACGAAGTTAATGATAACTTCGGTTTAAGAATCGTTCCTGTTAAATTGCAAAATGGTTATAATGTTACAGAAGGCGGCAACGGACAATTATGTATGACATGTCATCAATCAAGAAAAAATATTAATACAGCCGTTACCAATACACCTCCTTATTATGGTTTTACTGATCGTTATGGACCACATCACGGACCTCAGGCTGATATGTATCTAGGAAGAAATGCATATACTTTTGGAAATACAGCGCTCGATGGTTTAATGACTCACGGTTCGGTTACGGATGCATGTGTTACCTGTCATATGGCAGATCGCGGCGCAACTCCTACTCCAAATCATGAATTCAGCTTAACTGATACAACCGGCGGAACTGATAAAGATATAGTTTCAGGATGCGTACCCTGTCATGGTAATATTACTTCATTTGACGATATTCAAGCCAGCTCAGATTTAGATGGTAATGGAAAAATTGAAGGTGTCCAGACTGAAGTTAAAGGAATGCTGGCAAATCTTGCTGGATTACTTCCAAAAGACTCAAAAGGTGCTGTTGTCAGTATGATGGCCGATTCATTAAAAATTAAAAATAAACCTAACGTGGTAGCAGGTATTTATACTTATTACTTTGTTTCTGAAGATAAGAGTATGGGTGTTCACAATGCTAAATATACTATCGGAATTCTTTCTCAGGCGATGGCAGCATTGGGAAGTACAGTACCAGTTGAACTTACCTCTTTTACTGCTACAACAGGATCCGAAAGTGTTACCCTTAAATGGGAAACAGCTACCGAAATTAATAATAATGGTTTCGAAGTTGAAAGAAAAGTTTCCAATAACTGGGAAAAAGTTGGCTTCGTAAAAGGAAATGGAACTGCAAGCAGCTTCTCTAGATACTCATTCCAAGATAATGTAAGCGGACTTAATGCTGATAAAGCAATTTACAGATTAAGACAAATCGATCTTAACGGTTCATCTACGTTTTCTAAAGAAGTTGAAGTTGCAATAGTTGCCGGACCGAAGGAATACGCACTGTTCCAGAATTATCCTAATCCTTTCAACCCGTCAACAACAATTAAATATGCGCTTCCTTTTGAAAGCAATGTTAAGATATCTGTATATAACATAACCGGTCAATTAATTAAAGTACTTGTTAATTCAGAACAACCGACCGGAAGCCACGAAGTCTTATTCGGTACCAACAGCAACGGCGAACAATTGTCATCCGGTATTTACTTCTATACAATAGAAGCTCAGGCTGTAGGCGGCTCAGGTTCTTTTAGACAGACTAAAAAGATGGTTCTTATGAAATAATCTTCTTTACCTGGCAAAGCCTGATGCTTGACAGGTTGCCATCTTTTTAACTAAAAACCCGGCTTTATCCCCCTTAAAGCCGGGTTTTTTTTATTTCTCTAGTCAAAATTATAATTCCATTTAAATTACCATTTATACTGTTTAGAAATATCCTGGAAATCAAAGGCTGTTTTATTCCATAATTCGAAAAGGAAAATAATTATTTAAAAATTATTTCGTACTGATTTATCCATTTAGATTATCCAATTTTTAATAAATTAATAATAATATATTAACATTAGTCTTATTGCAGGAGCGAATATATTATATATAATTTTACCTTTAAAAAGGAAATATATGGTATTAACTGTTTCGGTTACTAAAGATGGGATAAAGATAATAACTTTGGAAGGTCGATTGGATATAGCCGGCACACAGCAGATCGATACACGCCTTACATTGGCTATTGCATCAGAATCGACCAATACAATAATTGATTTATCAGGTGTTGAGTTTATTTCTTCAATTGGTATCGGTATTATGGTACGAGCGGCAAGTTCACTTTTAAAAGATCAAGGTAAGATTATTTTTCTTAACCCGCAGCCGAATGTGGCCAAGGTACTTACTTCCACACGGATAATCGAAGTTATCCCAATTATGACCGATTTAGAATCTGCACTCTCCTATTTTAAAAAATAATCTCTAGACCAACTATCCTAAGCCGGTTCATATAAAAAATTAATATGCCCGAGAAATTGTATAAAACCTTTGCGATAGCATCTATGAATGAGAAAAGAGAATAGTAAAAGGTAAACCTCCATTATTAAGATATAAAAAGTTGCCCTTTTCGCCCTATCTAAAAATAATGACACTTCTATTAATGTCGACTGCAAGAGAAGTCTGTGAATTGATGGAGAATCTCATTGTCATGTTTGAACCATAGGAAGGCTTTATTAAAGATATCCGAAATATCAAGTAAAAATAGTTCTGAACCGCCAGCTAATAAACGATTAAAATATAAACACTGCTGCGGTTTGAAATTTTGATTTAGAATAGTAAAAATATTCAATATTTAGAAATTCGGAGAGTGGAGCTAAGGGGATTCGAACCCCTGGTCTTCTCGTTGCGAACGAGACGCTTTCCCAGCTAAGCTATAGCCCCGTAGTGAATAATAAAAAGTACAATGTATATTTATTATTTTTGCTAAAATTTAAGAAAAGAATTAACGATTTCTGATTAAAGGATCCGAAAATTCAAAATTCTCAAATCGTAAATCCTTGTTCTGAAATTAATAAGTTTAAGTACCCGGAAGGGGACTTGAACCCCTACTGGTTTACACCAACTAGACCCTGAACCTAGCGCGTCTGCCAATTCCGCCATCCGGGCTTAAAACAATCAATAATGAATAATTAAAAATTAACAATTAAAGATAATAATATTTTTTTTCTCTAAAAAAATTTCTGCCTGTTTTATTCCTTATACATTATTAATTATCAATTGTTAATTGTTAATCGCATCTACCAGCCGCTGTCTCCACGTTTGTCTTCTGGGGAAATCTGCTTTATACCAGTATGTATATTGCACTTTTGCGGCTCGTATTTTACATTAATAATATCAGTAACTTTGTTCGGGCAATATTGAGTTGCAATTTTCGGATCACCGAGATCCATTGTCTCTTTACAAAACTGCACCGTATCAACACCCGCTGCCATCTGGAAATATTCAAGAGGCATATCAATTTTCTTATATGTATTTTCCATAAACATAGCCCATATCGGCAACGCTGCATGCGCACCCTGTCCATACGAACTTGTAAATTTAACCCTGTGGTCATCAAAACCAACCCAGACACCTGCAACAAGCTGTGGAGTAAACCCGACAAACCATGCATCGGAATATTCCTGAGTAGTTCCTGTTTTACCGGCAGCAGGGCGATGGAAGTATTGTCTAACTCTTGCACCTGTACCATAATCAATAACGCTTTCCATCATGCTTGTCATTATCGATGCGGTCTGCGGAGATATAGCTTCAGTATAATCAGGAGTAAACTGATCAATTAAAATTCCGTTCCTGTCTTCAATTTTTAAAATAGCAATTGGAGAAATATGAACACCATGATTTGCAATTGTACCGTAAGCCGAAGTCATTTCAAGAGGAGATACTTCGCTAGTTCCTAAAGCAATTGAAGGAAACGGATCAAGATGTGATTCAATCCCCATCTTCCGGGCATATTTAATTACCTGGGAAGGAGGTGCAATATCACTAATTGTCATTCTGCCTGCAACCACATTTACAGAATAAGCAAGTGCATCTCTTAATGTCATATAACCATCATATTCATCTTCAAAATTGCTGGGCGACCAGCCGTTATAATCAAATTTCTGGTCCAATAATGTATATGCAGGATAATAGCCATTATCGATAGCGGTAGTATAAACAAAGACTTTAAAAGCAGAACCGGGCTGCCGGCGAATGCCGGTAACATGGTTCAATCCCCTGCCGAATTCCTGGTTTTCTCCTCCGACCATAGCCCTTATTTGCCCGTTTGTAGGATCTATAGCAACAAACCCTACTTCAATGGTTGAAGCATCTTTTTTAACCGAATCTACAAAAGATTCCTTGTTCTTTAGACTATTGTAAATTTTTGCTTTGTCCTGCCCGTTTGCGGCATTTTTATATGAGTCGGTATTTTTAATCGCTTTATCTACAAGGCTTACAAGAAGATCTTTATTTTTACTCCAGCTCCAGTTTTTATCAAATATTTTCTGATATGTCTTTAAATGCTGTTCAGCGGCTTCATTTGCAATTTTCTGCATCCTGGAATCCACTGATACATAAATATTCAATCCGTCTCTATAAAGATTATATCCGTATTTATCCGACATTGCTTCCAGCTTTTGCCTTATATATTCCATAAAATATGGAGCTTCTGAAACCGCACCACCAATCCTTTTAGATTTTAAGACGATAGGCTGCTGCTTAAGCTTTTCATATTCTTCATCGCTCAGCATACCGGTAACAACCATATTATGCATTACCAGGTTTCTTCTTTCCAGAGCATTTTTTTCCCTCTTAACAGGATCATAAATTACCGGTGATTTTAAAAGCGCAACAAACATTGCAGCTTCAGGTAGGGTTAAATCTTTCGCATCCTTACCGAAATAAACCCTTGAAGCAGCTTCAATGCCATAAGCACTTCTCCCGAAATAAGAAATATTCAGGTACATTTCCAATATTTCCTGCTTTGTATAGGTTTTTTCAATTTGAACAGCTGTTATCCATTCTCTTATTTTTCTAACACCGGTTTCAAAAATATTTTCATGGCCAGATTTAAGTTTATAAAGATTTTTTGCAAGCTGCTGAGTAATAGTGCTTGCGCCTTCCCTTGAAAACGTAAATACATTTTTAATCATTGCTTTTATAAACCTGTTAACATCAACACCCCAATGATGATAAAACCTCCGGTCTTCGGTTGAAATTAATGCATTTGCAACATAAGCTGGAAGGCTGTCGATTTTTGTTTCAATCCGGTTTTCTACATAAAATTGGCCGAGTAATTCACCATCAACAGTAAAGACTTTGCTGGCAAGCTGCGGTTTGGGATTTTCCAGCTGTTCAAGTGACGGCAGCCCGCTGATAATGTATATGGAAAATATTAACAAACAGAATAATATGACCGCGGATGCAATCCAAAAAATTTTTTTATTGCTTTTATTGAAATATTTTTTCTTTTTTCTTTTATTTTTATCATTAAAGTAGCTGTTCAATTCCGAATCTGATAATTTCTTTTTCGCCATTTTAATTCCAATCAACTATTTCAAATGAATTATTTCGGAAAACCCCGTAACAGGGGTTATCCAGCCATGAACCTAAATTAACATAGTATCCATGCTTATATTCTTTAAACATCCTCCGGTGTAAATGACCGAATAATACATAATCATAACCCTGATCGATCTTTAATTTTGCTGTATCGAATAATCCGTCTTCTTCACCGTAATCTTTCTTACTTGTATATTCTCTGCTGGTCTTACTTGTTTTACTCGCAAGGGATATACCAATATCGGGATGAATCCAGGAGTAAATTTTCTGCAGAGTTTTATTCCGTAATAATTTTTTTTAAAATCAAATAACCGAAATCATTTTTTACAAGCCCATCGCCGTGAGCGATAAAAAATTTTTTATTATTCAATTCAGCTGATAAAGAATTTTCATATAATAATACACCGATTTCATCTCTGAAAAAGGTAGAATGCATAAAATCATGGTTACCGATAAAATAATGGACTTTGAGCCCGCTTTCTGTGAGATCCTGGAGAGCAGTTAAAGTCCGGAAAAAACCTTTTTGATAAACTTTTTTATATTCAAACCAGTAATCAAAAAGATCACCGACAATAAATAATTCATTACAATTTTCTTTTGCAAAATAAAGAAATTTTACCAGCAGCCTTTCTTTTTGTTCCTCTACATTCTTTGCCTGTAAACCAAGATGAATATCTGAAATAAAAAAATAAACCTTTTCCATTATATAAAATTAATGTTCTTTCAAAAAAAATTGATAGTTATCTTTCCTGATCATTATTATCCGCATTATTGTAATTTGCCAGCAGCCAGTTATCAGGATCAAGAATTATATTCGAAGGCTTATAATTTAATTCCATCTTTAAGGTTGTATCCTGCGATGTGATATAAAAGCTTTTTGTTAAACTTGAATCAGAAATATTTGTAAACTTTATATCTAAAGGGAAGTAATAATCTTTATATTTTTCCTGGGTTTGATTCAAATTGACTAAGACCAGGTAGCTATCTCCCTTACTTGGATTCGAATTACTTTGCTTTTCGGAAGACCATTTATAATCCAAATCAATATTTCCTTCACCCACATAAACCCACTGCTGGAAAAACTTATCAAGGTTTTTACCGGACACTTTCTCACAAACATTTTTAAAATCTTCAGTTGAAGCATTTTTATATTTAAAATCATTATAATAAGTTCTTAGTATCTTAAAGAATGTAGAATCCCCGACTTCATGCCTGAGCATATGCAGAACCCAGGCTCCTTTATCATAAACCGTAGAGCTGAACAGGTTGCTCCCGGGATTGTAAAGAGTCCCCGGGAAATTATCCTGGTATTTGCTGAGCATTGAAGAACGGAGGGCTTTCCCGCCGAAATTATGTTCATCATAAAGCGCTTCACAATAAGTAGCGAATCCCTCGTTCAGCCAAATATCTTTCCAGGTTTTAGGCCCCACTGCATCGCCGAACCATGAGTGGGCAAGTTCATGCACATAAATATCATTAAAGAATTTTCTCCCCCTCACAAAATTTGAACCGATCCCTGTAATTGTTTGATTCTCCATTGCTCCTAGCTGCCATAAAAATTCTGCTACTCCATACTTTTCTTTTATAAAAGGATATTCACCGAAAGTTTCCGAGAAAAATTTTATCATTTTCGGATGATCTTTAAAATCAACTTTTGCATATTCAAGATGTTCTGGGAACGCATAATATTGGATTTTCATTGAGTCTTTTTTATCCTGTGAAACATATACATCATGAAAATTATCATATTTAGAAGAATAAATACTTATCAAGTATGTTGAAATCGGGTAATAAGTTTTCCAATGAAAAGTTTTTCTATTTCCGTTTAACAGTTGTATTAACGAGGATGCCGTTTGAAATTGATGTTTCAGAAGAATCATTCGTAATTTCCATATCAAGCAAAGCCTTATCATCGGGTAAATCGTTGCATGGAAACCAGGTTGAAGCATATATCGGTTCATTCAAATTATAAACAACACTCTGGCTGTCTATTTTACCAAAACTAAATGAGCCAAGTCCGGCATATTTAGGAGTACCCTGATATATAACCCTGAGATTGAAAGTATCCGGAATTGAAATTTCGACAGGTATTGATAAACGTGTGTCTGATAAATTATATGAAACCCGTGAATTGTTCAGCAGAACTTCAGAAATATCCATATTATCGTAAAAATTAAGATCTATTTCTTTTAAATCTTTATTCTTTAAAACCCCGGTAATTGTGGCATCACCTTTCAGCAGCTTTTTTGCTGGATAGAGATCAAAATTGAGATCATAATGCAGAACATCTATTTTATACTGGTTATCACTTATGTAGCTTGCAGGTAAATTGACCTGGGATCTCATTGCGGTTTCTCTTTTTATACGGTTTGCACTCTCTTTTAATTTCATAATATTTTCTTTAACTGGATATAGAAAAAACTCCCATCCAAGGAAAAGAAATGCTGAAAGAGAGACCATGACAATAATTCTTTTTTTATTATTCATTGAAAAGAATAAGCTGTTATAATTAAAGTGACTTCATTAACAAATGATTTATTTATTTGCTATTTCACAAAATTAAATTTGCAATTTAAAACTTTGTATATATTTTACATTTATAAATTATTTATTTATACTAAGTTAACAATTTCTTTATTTGCCAATCAAATCAAATATTAATATATTTATTATATATTAGGAAGATATAAAAATAAGAGGAAAAGAGATGACCTTCCCAGGTTCTTCAATTTTACGTGATACAGTAACAATGCTACTTGCAGGCGGGCAGGGTGAAAGACTTCATCCTTTAACCGCATACCGGAGCAAACCTGCAGTTCCTTTCGGAGGAAAATACAGAATTATAGATTTTGCACTTTCAAACTGCTTAAACTCGGGTTTAAGAAGAATTTATGTACTTACTCAATATAAATCTGATTCGCTTAACCAGCATTTACTGGAAGCATGGAGCATTTTTAACCCGGAACTAGGAGAATTTATTTATACTATCCCCCCGCAAAGAAAATTAAATAACGACTGGTACCTGGGTACAGCAAATGCTATTTATCAGAATATCAATTTATTTTCAACGGAGAAGAAGGCTAAATGGGTTTTAGTTTTAAGCGGTGATCATATTTACAAAATGGATTATTTGAAAATGCTGCAGTACCATGTGGATTCTAAATCGGATCTTTCAATGGCATGCATTGATGTTCCTAAAGATGAAGCAAGCAGATTCGGAATTGTGGGAGTAGATGAAAATTACAAGGTAAAATCATTTATAGAAAAACCAGAAAATCCGCCGATGATCCCGGATAAACCGGGATATTCATTTATTAATATGGGAATATATGTATTTAATGCAGAGCTTCTCAGAGATGTACTGCATGGATTGGAAACAAAAAAATTAAAATCAAATGATTTTGGAAAAGATGTTATTCCTTACATGGTAAAAGCGAATATGAATGTCCTTGCTTATGGATTTCATGATGAAAACAGAAAGACAAAACCATATTGGAAAGATATAGGCACAATTGATAGTTATTTTGAAGCCAGTATGGATTTGATAAGTGTTACTCCTGAGTTCAATTTTTATGATTTAAGCTGGCCGATGAGAACTTACCAATTTCAGTTTCCACCGGCAAAAACAGTATCACATGAAGGAGAAAGAGTCGGAAGGACTCTAAATTCATTAATTTGCGACGGGTCAATTGTATCCGGAGGTCTTGTTGAAAGATCGCTGCTTGGGCCGAATGTAAGGGTAAACAGCTTTTCTTATATAACCGATTCAATAATAATGAATAACTGCAATATCGGGCGGCATGCAAGAATAAGGAGAACTATTATTGATAAGAATGTAATTGTTCCCGAAGGATATGAAATCGGTTTCGATCTTGAATCCGATAAGAAAAAATTTACCGTTACCGAAAGCGGAATTGTTGTTATAGCAAAAAACCAGGTGCTGCCGGTCTGATTAACTCCATTGTTTCAGGGTTAAGCCTAAATTGGTGAAAATATTTTTTTTATTAAGAGTTCTAACTATGTAACCATCCTTACATATAAAGATACAATAATTATCAATTCCATTGTAATTGCCAACACAAATGAAATTATTCCTCTCTTAAAGTACTTATTTTTATATGCATTTATTCTGCCGACAGAGTACACACTTTGTGCAAACAATTCATATGTTACTTCCGGATTTTCTGCTATCTCTTCAAGAGTCTTTGCATATTCCTTTGAAGTTTTATACCTGATTATACCGCCGAAAAAAGTCGGTGCTATGGTTTTCTTTTCATCGGTTAAATTCTCCTCAACATCCTTTATTCTCGGCGATATAACCATAACGAGAAAAAATATTGAAAATAGTATAAAAACAAAATAAAGAAAGATGAGCGATAGATTATAGAAATCGGGGGGAATTTTTGTATAATGCACTATAAAAAAAGTGCTGAATACTCCGAGGAGGGATAATAAGGTGAAAGCTTTTTGATCGGTACGCTGCAGGATAAGCTGTTCACTTGAAAGGATTTCAAAGAGCAAATCTATTTTTTTTTCTGCTGCCATACAGATATCCTTTATAAATTTCCACAATTAATATTTTTATTTTTCCAATAAAACAATTGACCCGTCCCAGCTTTCGTCAAGCTCCTGCTCTTCGATATTTTTAATCCGTGAAAGCATTTGCTGCGAAGCAGGGTCGTTTGGTTTGAAGTTTAAGGAATTTTCAAATAATTCTTTCGATTTATTAAAATCCCTCATTAAGTATAAACGAAATGCTTCTTCATATAACTTATAGTATTCCAAATCTTCTTTTGAAAATGGATCGGATGCATAACCGCAGACTTCATAAACCTTAACAGCCTTTGTTTTCCCTTTAACTTTAATTATATCCAGCAGACGTATCTTGAATATATCCTTTTCAATTTCATTATATGTGAATTCAGAAATCATAATAAGAGTGCTGTATCTTTTATTAGCAGATTCCAGCCTTGCAGCAAGATTAACAGCATCACCGATGACAGTATAATCAAAAACCCTGTCAGAACCCATATTCCCGATTATAACATGCCCGGTATTTATTCCTATCCGGCTTCTGATTAGAGGCAAATCTTTTGCTGCCCATTCTTTATTAAGTTCATTAATTTTTCTTTGCATATTTACAGCGGTTTTAACAGCAGCCGTTGCATGATTTTCCATTGGTATCGGAGCTCCATATTCCGCCAGAATTGCATCCCCGATATATTTATCAACAGTTCCTTTTTCAGCAATAATCAAATCAGTCATTTCAGTAAGGTATTTATTTAAAAAAGGAACCAGGTCGGTAGGCTGCATTTTCTCCGAAATAGTAGTAAAATTTGCAATATCTGAAAAGAGGACTGTTAAAACTCTCTCTTCACCTCCTAACTTAAGCATTCCTGGGTTTTCCAATAACTGATCAACTACATTAACAGAAACATATTTTGAAAAAGCACTTTTAATAAATGCCTGGTCTTTTGATATAATTACATTCAGGCTCAATACCATCCCAATTGTTAAAATAAAAACTGCCCCTGCGGCTGTTACCATCGGGAACAGCCGGAATATGCTTATTTCATAAAATGAAAAAAAGACTAAACCGGCCATTATGAATAAAGCTGCAAAATATAAAAAAAGGCTTCTCTTAAAGATTGAAAAAAATCCTAATAGCAGACCGAGCGGGAAAATTAAAGCGGCAGCCGGAAAAGTCCCCCATTCCGAATAAAATTTATTCATTAATAATGAATTTAATAATGCAGCATGAACGGAAATTAAAGGGATATTATCTTCCGTAGACGTTTGCCCAAGATCCGAAGTCCCCACGGAAATATCACTAATAAATACAAAATTCCCTCCAAAATATTCCATTAGATCATCAAGGTTATCTTCATTTGCGGCATACTTTAATAAATTCTGAACCTGCATATTTTTTTCATCTTTCCAGAAGCCGGCAAATGGAATGAATGTCAAACCATGATCGTCAATGGGGACAATGATATCCTTATTTATATAGCTCCCTTTAAGAGAAGGGATTATAATTGAATGACCCCAATCTATTATCAATTTGTTGAAAGGAATCTTATTGTAATCCAAAAAAATCTGGAGACTAACGGCAGGAAAGAATAAAGAATCAATTTTAATTATCATCGGGTAATGCCTGATAATACCGTCATGATCCCTTACAATGGAAATATGCCCGGTATTAAAAGCTGCTTCAGCAAATATTTCATTCTGCGGAAGAGCATATGCAGCATAGTAAGGGTTACCTTTTCCATCTTGTTTCAGGCTACCATAAATTCCTTTTTTTAAAGAATTATAAAAGAACCCTTTTCCCCATTGAAATTTTTCTTTCTTATCGGAAATATTAAAACCTACAGGGAGATAAATATTGCCATTCTTTTTTATTGAATTTGCAAATGACTTGTCGCTGGAATCGGTGCTTGAACGGGGGAAAACTATATCATAAAAGACAGCATTGGGATTAAAGTAATAAAGGACATTATTTATCTTTGCCAGGTCACTTCTTCTTAAATAATTTTTACCAAAATAATCATATGTTGAATCGGTGATATTAAGAAGTATGATCTTATTACTTTTTTTAGGACCTCCTCCATTCTTCAGGTTAATTTTATATAAAGCATCTACAGCTTTATAATCAAGAGTATTCCATGGAATATTAAACAAGTAAATTGCAAGGCACACAAATACGGTGAGCAAAAAATTAATAAAAATTATTTTCTTTATTATTTTTTTACTTTTTAATTTCAAGCTCATATCTTCTGATTATTGCTCCCTTACCCGAGAGAACCAGTTGACGGTTCAGAAATTCATCATTTATTGCACTTACATTACCTGCCATAGGAAATGGTTTTTCAGATTTATCGGTAAAATTTTTTTTATATTTTTTGAGAAGCTTATCTTCCAATGAGCTCCAGCTGGAAAGTTTTACAACATCCCCGCCGTTAAATAAATAAGTTATATCATCAATCTTTTTAATAGAACAGAATATAGTTACTCTGGCAGTCGGGCTTTTATCATCGAAAACATAAAATTCCGAAGTAGAAGGCAATATTAAAGTGTCTTCTTTTGAACTAACCCTTTTATCATAGAGCAAAGTGGATTCTGAATTATCGGAATGTATAATATAAACAAAGCAGTCATTTTCAGGCTGAACAAAAATGCGGATCATTTCACCTGCCTTTAACCTGTCATTGCTTCGCAGAACGGTAAAATCATCCGCGGTTTTATGAAGAATAGCAATTTTGGCTTTAATAATATCCTGGGGAAAGATCGAAGTTTGAAAAGAAATAATAATAGTAAAAAATAAAAAAGTTATTAAACGTTTCATTTTCCCACCTTTTACTTGCATTTTATAAAATGCTCTCAAAAAGCAATGAAAATATAACAAATAAATTAAACTAATTTTTAAAGAATCAATATTAAATTTCCAATAAATTCTTAAAGGTTATTGATTTATACAAAAAACTTATATAGATTTTTATTGCTTTGTTTTAAATAAGACTGTTTTACTATTTTTTCCCATTTCACATATTAAATACTCTAAGATTTACGCATTACCAGGCAATGCTAGGTTGCAGGAATATGCTATCTGCATCTAAATTTAAAAAATATCTGTAAGATATGAAAAGTATTTTTACTATTCTTCTTTATATTCTATTTTCAGTTTCTGGATATTCGCAAAATTACGGGTTAGGTACATTGTTAGCCGACAGCTTGTATGCTGATAGCCCTGTTGCTGCTCCATTGATGCGCGGTGATTATTCTGATTTACCCTCATCGGCAAGCTTAAAACAATATGCACCAACTCCAGGCAACCAGGGTTTATATGCTACTTGTGCCGCCTGGTCAAGTGCATACGGAGGAAGAACGATCCTTGAAGCTGTTGGAAAAGATTGGTCCCAGGCAACCATTGACAGCAATGTTTTTTCTCCTTCCTTTGTTTATAACCAAATCAGGCGCTCAACCGGCTGTAATGAGGGGACATCATTAATTGACGCACTCGATGTACTAAAAAAACAAGGAGGGGAAAAATTAGATGACTTTGCTTATGATTGCTCGAGAACTATTCAGCCTATTGATCGGGTTAAAGCAGCGAATTATAAAATTATTGAATACCGTGAAATAGCCACTTCGCAAACTCAGCATAAAGAAAGATATGTGAAAAAAAGTCTTGCCGAAAATAGACCCGTTGTGATTGCTTTTGACTGCCCTTATTCATTTGATAAATCGAGAGAACTCTGGCTTCCCGATAGTTCCGATTACAAAGTATGGAATAGAGGGCATGCCATGACTGTAATCGCATATGACGACAATAAATTCGGAGGAGCATTTCAATTACTGAACAGCTGGGGAACACGCTGGGGAGTTCACGGATTCGCATGGATAAGGTATTCCGATTTTGATTATTTCTGTAAATATGCCTTTGAATTAATTGATAAATCTCCTGCCGGTCGTAATGCGCCGGATCTATCGGGTACATTAAACTTCATTAACAGAAACGGATCCCCGATGGTTTCCAATTTTAACGGGAAATATTTTATTACGGATAAATCATATCCGTCGGGAACTTTATTCGAACTGCACATTTCTAATAATGAACCTGCTTATGTTTATGCCTTTAGTTCCGATTTGACTTATGTTACTTATAAAATATTCCCCTTTAATGAAAGAATGGTTGCATACCTTCCTTATAAGAATAATAATGTAGCTATACCGGATGAAGAAAGCTATAATATGCTTGACACAGTTTCGGGCCCTGCCTATTATTGTTTTCTTTACTCCAAGAATGCATTAAATATTGATAGCCTTATGAAAAAAATTGAAGCAGACAGCGGCACATTCTGGGAAAGAATTACGCATGTGTTAAAAAAAGATCTGGTTGATGAAAATAATATTAATTACAGTTATAATAACAAAATTATTTTTAAGGCTAAAAGCGAAGGGAAATCAATTGTCCCTGTTTTGGTAGAAATTAAACATATGTAAAAAAAAAGAAACGCGGTTATTAATTATATAAAGTTTTATTACCCGGAGTTAATAATGAAAAACATTTTCGAAATATTTTTTTCCGCAGCATTATTATTGCTTCTTTCATCAAATTCTACCTTTAGCCAGCAGCATTTAAATACAACTTTTGAAGCTTCACCGGATGGGAAAATTTTTATTTATTATCAGCTAAACGGGGATTCCGGAAAAGAATATGACGTCAGCGTAGTTCTTAAAAGAACGTCTGTTCCATCATTTGCTTTAGTGCCGTCGGATCTTTCCGGCAATGTAGGCCAGGGTAAATATGGAGACGGAACTAAAAAAACTATTATATGGACTTTAAAGCCTGAAGAGAAAGCTATTCTGAACGGAGAAGATTTTTATTTTGTTGTTAATGCCGAGGAAGTTAAAAGCGGCGGAGGGATTCCATGGTTTGTATATGTGGGAGGTGCAGCACTAGCCGGCGGAGCTGCAGTTTTATTACTTTCAAAAAAGAGTGATAGTAATAATACTACAACTGAAAGTTTTCCTTCTCCGCCCGGACGCCCGGCTCAATAATTTTTAAAAAATGAGATGATAAAATGAAAAGAATATTATTAGTTTTATCTTTAATAATCACATATAATTCAGCTTATCCCCAAATCAGCGGATCAACACAAAGCGGAAAGCTTATATTTGATAGTAAACCTAAAACAGAAGAAATAACATTACCCCAGATAATCTTATTAGAGCCTAAAATTTCACCGAATAATACGGTTGATAATTTTGATGTTAAAGATAAATTGAGAATCAGAGGATACGTTCAGGATAATTACGGCTTAAAGGAGGTCTTGATAAACGGTAATTCAGTTAAATTTTCGGAAGATAATCACTTTGATACAAAAATAAATTTAGTAAGGGGAGATAATACAATAATTGTAAAAGCATTAAATATAAAAGGGAAATCAAGCGAAATTGATTTCCTGGTCAATTCAATTTCAGATCACCAGGGACCTACGGTTTTTATTACCGAACCAGCTGTTGCCAGGGGAATTAAAATAATACGTAAAAGTGAAGTTGTCACGGTGAAAGGAATTGCAACCGATATCAGCGGAGTGCTGGATGTTACTGTTAATGAACAAAAACCACTTTTGGCTAAAAGCGGGGAATTCTCAATTGATCTTTATTTAAAGCTGGGAGATAATAAAATTGTTGTAAAAGCAATGGATAACAATCTCAATACAACAATTGATACTTTTACGGTAACCAGGAAGCTTGAAGATATAATCACCGGAGGAAAATATATTGCATTGGTTATCGGAATAAATTCTTATTCCGGCTATTGGCCTCAGCTTAAAAATGCAGTTAATGATGCCGAAGGTGTCGCAGAAGTTCTAAAAAAATCTTATGTATTTAATGATGTCTATACACTTATTGATAAAGAAGCAACAAGAAAAAATATTCTTGACAAGCTGGACTGGCTGTCAAAAAATTTAACTAAAGATGATAACTTGCTTATTTTTTATTCGGGGCACGGGCAGTTTAATAAAATTTTAAACAAAGGTTTCTGGGTTCCTGCAGATGCCTCATCGAATTCTGTTGCCGACTATATTTCAAATAGTGATTTAAAAACTTTTATCGGCGGAATACCTTCAAAGCATACACTTCTGATTACGGATGCATGTTTCGCCGGAGATATTTTCAGAGGTAAACCGGCAGAATCAATTGCTTTCGATCCGAATAATATGGAACGGTACTATAAAGAAGTGTACAATAAACAATCGAGAGATGCATTAACTTCAGGCGGGCTGGAAGAAGTTATGGACAGCGGTAAAAATAATCATTCCATTTTTACCTATTACCTCCTTAAAACATTAACAGAAAACCAGCAGAAATATTTGGATGCTACCCAGTTGTATAATGATTTTAAAATAGCTGTATCAAATAATTCGGATCAAACTCCTATCCTTCAGGCTCTTAGAGATACAAATGACGAAGGAGGACAATTTGTTTTTATAAGGAAAGATAAATAACAATAGAGAAATTATTATGAAAAAATTATTACTGATTTTATTTTGCCTATTCTTCTTTATTATTTTTATTTATCCTCAAGCATTACAGAGAGGAGAACTTATAAATAAACCAATAAAAGAGAAAATAAACTTTCCACTAGATAAACATTACAAAGTATCTGCTGAATCCTTTTCTGAATCTTTTGAGTCTTCTACCTTTCCGCCAACCGGATGGTCACTATTTAATTCTGATGGAGGCACCGGCTGGTCAAGACAAACGGTCGGTTCCCAAGTTCCTGGATGGAATTCCGGTACTATTTCGACTCCTTCTGGCGGTGGTAATGCAGTGGCTTACTGTACTTATACTTCGGGAACAACATTCAATAACAAATGGTTAATCACACCCCTTATACAAAATATTCAAGCCTCCGACACTCTATTTTTTTGGATGATAAATCAAACTGATTTTTCGGATAGTCTCTCTATAGAATATTCAACAGATTTTTCTCATTGGAATAAAATATTTACATTTTATTATCCTGCCAATAATACTAACACAAATTGGAGTATGTTTTTTTTAGCTATTGGTAAATTAATTCCAGCTGGCTCGAATGTTTATATAGGTTTCGTTGAACATGTTTTGGATAATTCAATTGATGGTGGTGCAATATCTTTGGATCTGGTTAAGATTAAAGGTACCCCTCCCTATCCAACTTCTATAACATTAAATAATACATTCTCTTTTACCGATTTAAGTACAAGCAGTTACAGAATGATTGGTCTGCCTGGAAATCAAACTACTAAAATTTCAGATATGATTTCCGGGACTCCAAAAAAAGATTGGGATGTTTTTTTTGATAATGGTGCGGCCTCAGATTTTCTTAAGGAATTTGACGGCGGTTCTACTTTTAATTTCACTCCAGGAGTAGGTTTCTGGGTTTTAAGTAAGAATGCTTTTACCGTTAATGCAACGGTTAATACAGTGAATCTGTCAGCTGATAATAGATTTACTTTAAACCTTCATTCGGGATTTAATATAATATCAAACCCGTTTGAAAAAAGTGTGAGCTGGACAGACATACAAAATCTTAACGGCTTAACTACTAATGATGTGCTTTTCGATTGGTCCGGTGTTTGGACTCATGCAACGCAGATGGATCCGTATAAAGGATATTACTTTAAAAATACAAATAATTTAACTTCTTTGAAGATTCCTTATAATTTTGCGGCTGCAAAAATTTCAAACATGAAATCTGCTGAAAATTATTCAGGGAATTTTTTAAAGTTATCACTATTTCAAAACGGGAAGGTTAAATCATTTACGGTGGCGGGATTTAATTCATCGGCGAAGAAGGATTATGATAAGTTAGATATTTTTGCCCCGCCCGGATATTTTGATGATGTACGAATCGACATTGAAGATCAAAATTTATCCGATACTTATAAACAGTTATCGGTAGATTACAGGCCAAGTATAAATGAAGGACAGTCCTTCGATTTGAAAATTAAGAATCTTACAAAACAAACGGTTAAATTAATTGCAGACGGGATTGAAAACTTTTCTAATTATGAAGTTTATTTAGTCGACAAGAACTTAAACAAATTTTATAATCTGAAAGAGCAAAATGAGATCAGCCTCTCCCCTATTCACGAAAATAATAATTACCAATTATTAATCGGGAATGAAAATTATATTGACAGGATCAAAAAAGGAAATATACCGACAGAATATGCACTTTACCAGAATTATCCTAACCCGTTTAATCCATCTACAGTAATAAAATATCAAATCCCTGATAACAACACTTCTGTTGAATTGAAAATATATAATATACTAGGGAAAGAAGTGAAAACTCTGGTTAATGAAATCCAGAATTCCGGAATTTACGAGGTTTTGTTTAATGCTGCAAATTACAGCAGCGGAATTTATTTCTGCACAATAAAAGCAGGGAGCTTTTCAGCTACAAAAAAAATGATTCTATTAAAATAAAAAGAGCAGCGGTTAAATTCATAAAATCTAAAGCATTCACAAGGGGAAAATCTTTCCGAATTTAATAATTTATTTCAGATAAATTTTTTTTTACTGCTTAATTTTATAATTTTGTTTTAATTGAAAAAATTTAGGGTATATTGCTTACCATTTTAGATTTAATATTAATCAGAAGCTTTACAAAAAGATATAACGACATAAGCAATTTAAACGATTCTGCTAAATAGAACTTAAGGACGTCTAATGAAAATTTTAACTGCATTTTTATTTGTTTTAACGATTTCTCTTTTTGCTCAGGATATTAGAATTAACCAGGTAGGATATTTAGCTGATCAGCAAAAGCTTGCATATTTTATACAGCCTGCAGACAGCTTTTATATTGTAAATAATACCACTAACCAGGTTCAGTTTAGGGGTAAAATAGAAGATTCCGGATTTAATGATCCGGCAGTTGGTATCGATATTTATTACGGAGATTTTTCATCTTTTACTGAAGCAGGAAATTATGAAATAAAAAGTGACGACGGTCAGATTTCGTATCCGTTTGAGATCTCAACAAATCCATTTATAGATGTCTATAAGAAAACTTTAAAGGGATTTTACTTTCAAAGATGCGGTACTGCTCTTTTAGCTGCAAATGCAGGCAAATATGCCCGACCGGCCTGTCATTTAAATGATGCTAATTTTGAAGTCTCAACAGGATTAACAGGCTTCTTTCCGGAAACGGGCGGCTGGCATGATGCCGGTGACTTTGGTAAATATGTTGTTAACGCAGGAATTACTGTCGGAACATTGCTTATGGGTTATGAAATGTTTCCGGATAATTTTAAACTTGACGATTTAAATATACCTGAAAGCGGAAATTTAATTCCTGATCTATTGGATGAAGTTAAATATGAACTCGATTGGCTTTTAAAAATGCAGGATACAACAGATGGAGGTGTATTTTTCAAAGTAACTCCAAAGAATTTTTCCGGTTTCGTTATGCCGAATACTGATAACTCAACCAGGTATATTTATCAAAAATCCTCAACTGCAACAGGGGATTTTGCCGCAATAATGTCCATGGCTGCAAGGATCTATCTTCCCTTTGATACTTCATTTGCTTCAAAATGTTTAGCCGGAGCAAAGAAAGCGTGGGATTATCTGAACGCAAATCCTTCAATTGTTCCGACAGGCGGTTTTCATAATCCTTCGGGAACAAATACAGGAGAATATGGCGATGGAAATGATTCAGATGAACGGCTGTGGGCAGCATCTGAACTATTTATAACCACCGGAGACAGTATCTTTGAAAGCTATTTTTCAACCCATTATAAAAGTTTCAGCTTAAATTCTACAATGGGATGGCCTAATGTTGCTTTAATGGCTCAGCTAGATTATCTCGTCTCAAATCAGCCGAAAGCAGACAGCACCATCAAATACAATTTAAATACAGGACTTATTAATTATTGCAACTCCATTTATAACATTTCAAAAAATTCGGGGTTCAACGTTGCTATGAGCACTGGTGATTATAACTGGGGAAGCAATGCGGTTGCATTGAACAGAGCTGTCATTTTAATAATAGGATATCAATTATCGAACAATAAAAATTTTTATAACGCAGCTCTTGATCAGTTCAATTATATCCTCGGATGCAACGGGAAAGGGATGTCTTATGTAACCGGTATTGGCACTGATTATCCGCTGCATCCTCATCACAGGCCTTCTGCATCCGATGGGATTGCTGAACCAATTCCGGGATTGCTTGCAGGCGGTCCGGACAAAGGGCTTGATGACGCTGTATTACAATCGATGTACAGTGCATCTACTCCGCCAGCTTTATGCTATGTTGATAACCAGGGTAGTTATGCTTCCAACGAAATTGCAATTAATTGGAACGCTCCTTTAGTTTTTGCGGCAGGTTATTTCAGCGGGAAAAAAGAGCTTACCGGGATAAAAGAAGAAGCAAATCATCTTCCGGCAAAAATTCGTTTAGAGCAAAATTATCCGAATCCATTTAATCCTTCAACTATAATTAGGTACCAGATTACTGATAATAGTACATTTGTTGAATTGAAGGTCTTTAATGTGCTTGGTAAAGAAGTAAAAATATTGGTAAATGGAATCCAGAATTCCGGAATTCATGAAGTGAATTTCAATGCTGCAAATTTAGTCAGCGGAGTTTATTTCTATACATTAAAAGCAGGCAGCTCTTCAATAACAAAAAAGATGATATATTTAAAATCGTATCATATGACCTAAACTTTAAATAATTCAATTTCTGAAACAGTTGTACATCTATATCTAATTATTAAAAAGTATTCAGTGCAAACCTAGTGTGAAACTCCGGAGATTTAAATATATTATATTATCTTCTTCCCGTATTCTTCCCTTAGAACAAGCCATTTATGAAGATGGAGCAATTTTGAATTTAATTACAAACTGCAATTGAAGTATACAATTGCGGGTTCAATAGAAATAATATTTGGGAATATGCCCAATACGAAATTTCAAGAGGTATTTTGATGAAAATATTGTTTATCATATATTTTACTAGAAAAAAAGGGCATTTTTTTCGCTGTTACATTTAAACGAAATTTTTGAAACTTAGTCTTCTATGATAAAAAGAATAACTGATGTCTCTATTTCGCTGGTAGTAGTGATTTTTCTCTTTCCGTTTATCGGTTTAATTCTATTATATGTTTCTTTGATTACCGGTGACAATCCATTATTCTTCCAGGAAAGAAAAACCTCACTTGATAAAAAAAGTTTCAGAATTATTAAAATTAGAACTATAAAAAATTCAAAGCAATTTCTTGAATTGGATAGTAATTCATCCGAAATATTTATTAAGGGAGGATATGAGAAATTCGTACCGGTATTTTGCAGGTGGCTTAGAAAATCAGGATTTGATGAGATTCTCCAGGTGGTAAATGTATTAAAAGGTGATATGTCATTTGTGGGTCCGCGTCCAATATCAATTACTGATCTTATCAAGATGGAAAAAGAAGAAAATGAATATTATCAAAGAAGAACAAGAATAAATTCAAAACCGGGCATAACTGGCTACTGGCAGGTTTTCGGGGAAAGAATAAGGGGGGCTAAAAATCTAATTGAACTGGATGAAAAATATGAAAAAGAAAAATCTTTTTTATTTGATTTGAAAATTATTGCCAGAACAGCCGTAATATTTGCTTCTGCTTCACATTCCGATTCTATTATTATGGAAAAGAAAAAGAAACGGATTCCAAAAGCAAAGAATATGAGATTAACTGTTTATAAAATTCTCACCAATAAGATATAGATAATATTCATTAGCCGGGAACCAAAGATACTACCCTAAATGATTTGAAAAATTTAATCTCTTTGCTGAAGTTTACAGGATATTAACTTCTTCTTCCAGTTCAATACCATATTTTTCGAGTATAATTTTTTTAATTAGACTTTTAAATTTTAAAATTTCCTTTCCGTCAGATTGGCCGTAATTTACAATGACCAATGCCTGCCTTGGATGTGTCCCGGTGTTCCCTACCCTTTTGCCTTTTAAACCTGCACTTTCAATTAGCCAGCCTGCGGGAACCTTGACCAGGTTATCAGAAATGCTGTAACCAACCAAAGCCGGAAATTTGCTTTGAAGATCTTTAAATTTTTCCTTTGATATTTCAGGATTTTTAAAAAAGCTTCCTGCATTACCAATCTTTGCAGGATCCGGAAGTTTGCTAATCCGGATATCGCAGATTATTTTACTAATATCTTTTATGGTTATTTCATCTAGATTTTTCTTTTTTAACTCCTCCTCAATTGCACCGTAAGAAGTATTGAGCAGCGGATGTTTATTTAATTTTAAAGTTACATCTGTAATTATAAATTTATCTTTCAATTCTTTTTTAAAGATGCTGTTTCTATATGCAAACTTGCAGTCATCTTTATAAAAAGTTTTCTCTTTTATATCATCAATAAAAATTCCGTTAAGTGAATAAAATACTTCTTTCAGCTCCTGGCCGTAAGCCCCGATATTCTGAATGGGGGCTGCACCAACTTTGCCTGGAATAAGTGACAGGTTTTCTATTCCGCCGAAATTCCTATCAACACAATATAAAACAAGTTCATGCCAGTTAACCCCTGCAGCTGCTTTTACAAAAACAGAATCATTATCTTCTATAATAATTTGAATTTCATTTGAGGATATTTTAATTATAAGTCCATCGAAATCTCCGGTGAAGAGAATATTACTTCCACCGCCGAGAATGAATTTAGATTGGGATTTATATTTATCTATTGACAATAATTCTTTTAATTCTTCTGTAGAAAAGACTTCTGCAAAATATTTTGCTTTAACATCTATACCAAATGTATTATAATTTTTTAGAGAGAAATTTTCTTTTATATTCATTTAATCCTATTTAAGAAGAATAAATTAATAACCGAAATCATAAAGCCACTAATTATCACGAATTTCACTAATTCAGTTTGAAAATATTTCTGAAAAATAGTGCTAATTCGTGGCTAAATTTCTTAACCTGAATTAACAAAAATAAAATAAATTCCAAACTAATTCAGGTAATAAACACATTAAACTCAAATTTGGAAAACTGATTCCATTCCTTCGGAAGAAATGTCTAATTGTGAGTGCTGTTTCGAATTCCGGCTCATATAGAATTATATCCGGAAGCCGGAATGACATGTAGCCATGTTTCTGTTCTGATGATAAATAAATTCTTTCTAATCAAAATGTATTAAATAAAAAGCCTTATTTTGAAAGGGCTTAAATTTTTTTATAATTATTTTTTTATGGAGCAGAGGGATAAGTAACATCACCTGACGCAACATGCACACGTGGATTAAACTCATTGAAAATTCCAGCGGGATTATTGTACCATACCCAGGCATGGCAAAGCCATAAGCCAAAATCCGTATTATTTTCCCATACGTCAGCATCCCCGGTAAATCCCTGTGGTCTGGGATCAGTATTTGGAATAGCGTATTCTACCGCAACCAATCTCATTTTTCCATTTACGGGATTTTTTGAATAAACAAGCAGTGCCGGTTTTCCGGGATCAAAAGTATCCCTAACATTTTCAGTATTCATATAATGATATCCCATATTCTGCACTACAACATTTATGTCTACATAACCATCTGCGATTGCTGAGTCTAAATTATGGTACTTTGCCGTAGCAGATCTTGCAAGTGCTAATTCTTTCTGCAGTTCAGGAGCATAGGTACCGGAATAGGATTTTGATAATACCTGTGGAGCACCGGATGTAATAACGGCAGGTTTTGATTGAACTGCAGTAGGTCCTTCCGTTGAAGGGTCCTGGCATCCAATCATCAATAAAAATATTAATGAAATTATAACGCTAAATAAAACAGATAACTTTTTCATTTCTGTTCCTTTCTTTTAATTATTTATCCCAAGATGGATGTAAATCGTTGGATAAAAGATCGTTTGTAATATTTGTTTGAGCTGTTCCGTCCTGATTCATTACAAAAATATCATGATTACCAGGGCCTCCTTCACGATCGCTCGCAAAAGCAATTTGCCTCCCATCAGGTGACCAGGATGCATCCTGATCATCTGCCGCGTTATTAGTCAGATTTGTTAAACCTGTTCCATCCGAATTCATTACATAAATTTCAGGGTTTCCGTCACGATAACTCGTAAAAGCAATTTTATCACTGTGGGGTGACCATTTAGGATGTACATCCCATGCTGAATTATAGGTCAGTCTTGTTAGACTGGTTCCATCCGGATTCATAATATAAATTTCAAAATTTCCATCACGGGTGCTTGAAAAAGCAATTTGCCTCCCATCAGGTGACCAGGCTGGGTTTGCATCGTCTGCCGGATTTTTAGTAAGATTTGTAAGACCGGTTCCGTCCGGATTCATCACATAAATTTCAGCATTTCCGTCACGATAACTCTCAAAAGCAATTTGTCTGCTGTGGGGAGCCCATGCAGGTTGTATATCATCTGCTGAATTATAGGTCAGCCTTGTAAGACCAGTCCCATCGGCATTCATTACATAAATTTCTTTATTTCCATCACGGTCACTTGAAAAAGCAATTTGCCTACCATTAGGCGATAAAGCCGGATCTCCATCTGTTGCCGGATTGTTAGTAAGATTTGTGAGACAGGTTCCATCAGGATTCATGATGTAAATTTCAGAATTTCCGTCACGGAAACTTGCAAAAACAATTTCACCACTATTACCAACACCCTTTGCAAGTGAAACATTACTTAAATCCGGTTCAGTAACAGCCGGGTTTTTTTCGCATCCGTTCATTAGTAATCCAGCAGCCAGCATTACCAGGACAAGGAATAAAATTCTTATGCTCCGCCATCTTATCGAAAAGATTCTCCCGGTATTCCCTCCGGCAGTACTAGATTTTTCCTTTCCGATTTTCATAACTAATACCTTTCTTTTGTTATTTTTGAATAGGTTAATTATAAATAGTACTTTATCGTTCACCATACATCTGCTATCTAGTATCCAGCATCGAGCATCCAGTATCGATTACCACGCATCCCGCATCCATAGAATTTTCATTTATAGAAATAAGGATCCAGTACACTCACTTCAGTTATTTTATCAACCGGCAGTTTATTCTGCTTTGCAGCTTTGCGGATTGCATCGGCAGAAGGCGCGTCATAAATGCAGAAAGTTTTCTTCTTATCTTCACTTACATAGGACTGCACCCATGTAACCTGATCCTCCGCATTAGTTGAAACCACACCGGTACAAATATCTTTTCCGACATTATTTATGGGTATATTGAGACCGTTTGGAAATGTTCTTTCAACTACATAACGGTGCATAACCACCTTATTCTTTTCGGCCTGATTTTTATCCGGAGCTTTCTGCTGCGAAAAACCGGATGTGATGAACAGAAACGAAAGAAACAGCACTAAGAATGAAAATATGTTTTTCATTATAACCTCCTATGATGATTTGATTTTTTTTATAAATAGAAATAAGGATCGAGGACTCTGACTTCGGTGATTTTATCCACGGGAAGCTTATTTTTATTTGCAACCTTTCTGATAGCTTCCGGAGTAGGTGCATCATAAATACAGAATGTTTTACTCTTATCCTCGCTTACATAGGAATGAACCCATGTAACGTTGTCGTCAGAATTATTATTGACAACGTTCAGGCAAATATTCTCTCCCTCTTTGGAAATAGGAATATTTAATCCTTCCGGAAAGCTCCTTTCAATTAGGTACCGCGGCATATTTACCTCCATTTTTTGATTTGAATTAAATTATGCGTTAGAAAAAATTTCGCAGATGTCATACTGAGCCTGTCGAAGTATGACTCATATTAAATGCTGCAACAGGACAGCCTTCGATAAACTCAGGCTGACAATCAAAACCGCTAGTTACGCAACGATGATTAATTACAGAGGTAAACTTATGTTTCTAAAAGGAGGATGGAATCGGGAGGATTCCCTATTTTATAGATGGGTATTCCCTATTTTTTACTAACCATATTTGAGTGAACAAAATCAGCGGCTTCAAACCTGGAATGAATATTTAATTTAGACAAAATTGCGGAGACATGATGATCTACTGTTTTAGGAGAGATGTAAAGTTTATTGCTTATTTCATTATTGCTTAAACCTTTCCCAAGGAGATCTAATATTTCCAATTGTCTGGTAGTTAAACCGGCAGGATTCTGCTTTGTAGATTTTTCTTGGTCCCTTAGGAATATTCCTTATTCCCGATTCCCTCATTTTTTGTTTAATAAGCTGCGACGTTGCAGTCGCTCCTAATTGTTCTAAAATTTCAATTGCACATTTCATACTTTCTTCATTCCCTTCACTTAAAGCCAGAGCCTGTTCATAAGGATGATGAAGCTCTTTCCACACATCAGCAGCATCTTTCCACTTACCCTTAATCTGGAGCAGATACGGTTTTGCAATTTTCTCCGGTATTTCATTTAACTTTCCCGCTTTCCATAACCAGTAAGCAATTTCTCCGATTGCCCAGATATCTTTACTGATAAGAAGAGTTTTATAAACCTCTTCTAATTCATCAACAACGTTACTCAAATTATTCTGCAGCCAAAAATATTCGGCTCTCGCACCTTTAACGGTTACGATTCTATCTATTTCTCCAAGCTTCAATGCAAGGTAATCTGCTTCATCAAGAAGTTTCAATGCACCCGGATCTATCCGTCTTGTTCTTATCTGAGCAATAACACACAACGGAAATATCTTATTCACTGTGGGAACATTTATTTTTTTATATATAAAATCTGATAATTCAATTGCTCCTTCCCAGTCACCATAGTTTAATTTAGCTTTCGCATAATCTCCGGCAATAATCTCACCTATAGCGTCCAATCCTTTTTCATAACAATACTCCAGACCGATTGCTAAATATTTAAAGGCTTCCATTAAATTTCCTCCCCACAGATATTTGGCTCCTAAATTACAATAAGCTCTTGCAGTATGTTCGTAAAAATTATTTTTAAGGGAGAGTTCAAGGCTCTGCTTCAAATACCATTCGCCCGAATCTTCATTATCACGCATTTTACATAAACCAATATTATTAAGTGAATGAGCTTCTGTTTCCAAATCATTTACACTTTTAGCTAACACAATTGCTTTCTCTCCATACTTAACGGCTTCTTCCGATTTATTCCTATGTGCATAAATCTGGGATAAATTACTGTAAGTCATTGCGAGTTCTTTAGTAAGCTGCTGTTTTTCAAGAATTTCTACTGCCTTGCATAAATATTCTATACTTTTAGCATCATGACTGTCAAACCAAAATAGATTTGCTAATCTTCTATATACTTCACCTTCAATACGAGGATCAGGGAAACTTTTTAATATTTCCAGCATTAATTCACATGCTTTTATTCCTTCGTCAACCTGCCCGGTTAAATAACATTCATATACCCTGCCGTTATAAAGTTCAAGCTGTTTTTCTAAAGTAAGATCATCAGCAAACTTCACGGCATTTAAATAATGATTTGCAGCCAGCCTATGTGCACCTAAATCCGAAGCCTGCCTGGCAGCAGCAGGAGAATATTTTATTATAATTTCTTTATTATTAATTACCGAAGCATGGTGAATTATTCTTGCTAAATAGTCTTCAGTTTTTTCCTGGTTAAGAAGTGTATTTAAAACTCTTCTATTAAGCAGTTGTCTTTTTGAATCACTTAAAGATTCTTCAACTGCCATCCTGCTTAATTCATGTTTAAAGGAGATAAATTCCGCTTCTGTTTTTAATATTCCGGCATTCAGGCATTCATCAAGTTTTTTTAGTTTATTTTGAGTTATTTCATTTAAAATCCATTTTTCTGCCCTCGAAGGAATTATGGAAACAAGTTCCGCTAAATCCCTAGCATCATCAGTTAATCTTGAAATTCTTGTTAAAATCGAATCCTTAATAGCAGAAGGAATAATTTCGTTCTTATTATTTATTAATTCGTTAATTAAAAAGGGATTACCGCTGGTTATCTGAAACAGGTTCTTTATTCCGTGTAGATTTGCCAGTTTATTTACCGTTTTTTCAGTTAAAGATGAGAGTTTGAATTTTTTTAAACTTTTAGAAGCGATATCTCCAAGGACAAATCTCAACGGATGCCTCGGGCTAAGTTCATCATCACGATATGTAATCAGGAAAAGAGAATTTATTCTATTTGCTCTTCTACCCAGATATTTTATCAGGTCAAGTGTTGATTCATCTGCCCAATGTATATCTTCAATTATTAAAATATTAGGTATACTGATACCTTGAAGTTCCTTAAGAAACCTTATAAAAATTGCAGCTCTTTCTGTCTGATTATTCAGAAGTTTCAGCAAACCGTCATTTAATTGAGCGGCGATGCATCGCAGGCTCCCCACAAAATTCTTGCTTTGTCTTTAATTTTATTTATGAAAGTTTCCACTAAAGAAGTTTTACCAATGCCGGCTTCTCCTGAAATAATTATAACGGATCCGTTTCCTTCAGATAAATTATTAAAAGAATTTTCCAATTCATCTAAATATATGCCGCGTTCTAACAGATCCAAATGTTTATCCCTCATTTATGGCAGTATTGTTTAAATGAGCAAATGACGCAGCTTCAAACCTGGAATGAATATTTAATTTAGACAAAATTGCAGAGACATGATGATCTACTGTTTTAGGAGAGATGTAAAGTTTATTGCTTATTTCATTATTGCTTAAACCTTTCCCAAGGAGATCTAATATTTCCAATTGTCTGGTAGTTAAACCGGCAGGATTCTGTTTTGTAGATTTTCTTGGTCCCTTAGGAATATTCCTTATTCCCGATTCCCTCATTTTTTGTTTAATAAGCTGCGACGTTGCAGTCGCTCCTAATTGTTCTAAAATTTCAATTGCATATTTCATACTTTCTTCATTCCCTTCACT
Organism: uncultured Bacteroidota bacterium; assembly: GCA_963782475.1. Taxonomy (GTDB): domain Bacteria; phylum Bacteroidota; class Ignavibacteria; order Ignavibacteriales; family Ignavibacteriaceae; genus CAVQBP01. Next base: position 1,216,539 of record CAWAJW010000012.1, on the reverse strand, counting down.
TAAAGCCAAAGCCTGTTCATAAGGGCATTGCAGCTCTCTCCATAATTCAGCGGCAGATTTCCAGTCCCCATTAATCTGAAGCAGGTACGGTTCAGCAATTTTTGCGGGAGTTTCAGAAAGCTTTTCTGCTTTCCGCAGCCAGTATGCCATTACTCCAATGGTCCAGGGATTATTTGTTTTCAGAACTTTGGGGTATTGCTCCTCAATTTCACTTACAATTTCATCAAGCTTATTATTCAGCCAGAAAAGTTCGACTTTTCCGGATAAAGAAGTTACAATTTTATCCATTTCTCTTATATTCAGAGCTAATGAATATGATTCATCGAGGAAGTCAGCTTCACCGGGGTCGCCGCGTCTTGCTCTGATTAGACCCACAACATAAAGCGGTACCACTTTATTAGCAACCGGAACATTTTCCCTGTTGAAAATAATTTTCAGCATTTCAACTGCTTCATCCCAATAGCCCTGATATAACTTTAGATGGGCATAGTGTCCGGTCATGCACAGACCATAAGTATATAAATCCCTTTCATTAAAATATTCGCTCCCTTCAATAAAATATTTTTTAGCTTCGGAAAGCCTTCTTTTTTGTAATAGTATGCAGCCTATATTGCTATAAGCCCGCGAAGCATCTTCGTGAAAATTATTTTTAAGGGAAAGTTCAAGACTTTTCTTCAGGTAAAATTCACCATCCTTATCGCCTGTATTCATTTTGGCTGAACCAATGTTATTCAATGCGTGTGCCTCTATATCCAGGTCATTTATTTTCCGGGCGAAGTCAACTGCTCTTTCTCCCCATTCAATTGCCGGTCCGGTTTCTTCTCTTATCATATGAGCCTGCGATTTATTACTGTAAGCCATGGCAAGATTTCTTCCCGGGGGGAGTGTTTCAAGAATTTTTATTGCTTTATTCAGATATTCATCTGCTTTTTTATCATTGCAGTCGTACCATAACATTCTTGACATTCTTCTATAATTTTCTCCTTCAATTGCGGGATCGGGAAATTTTTTAAGAAGTTCATTTATTTTCCCGCCCGTTTTAAATGCTTCTTCATTTTGCCCGGTTAAATAGCATTCATAAGATCTTTCTTTTAGAAGATTTAAATATTCTTTTATTTCGAGATTTTCCGAATATTGAAGGGCAGTTTTATAATGCTGAGCTGCCTGGGTATGCGCACCAAGCTTTGAAGCCTGCTGAGCTGCAAGAGGAGCGTATTTAATTATAACATTTATATCATGAGCTTTTTCGGCATGATGAACAATTCTTGCCAAATAGTTATCTATTCTTTTTTCGTTCAGCAGAACTTTAAGGATTTTTTCGTTTAGAAGCTGCTTTTTTGAAGCACCTAATGAATCTTCTACAGCCATCCTGCTTAATTCATGCCTGAAAGATATTGTATCATTTTCAAAACGTAGAATCCCCGAGTTAAAACATTCCTCAGGAATTTCAGGATTAAGAGAAATAATTTCTTCTATCAGGCTTTTTTCTGCACGGTTCGGTATAATTGAAACAAGTTCAATTAGTTCCCTGGCTTCATTCGACAGGCGGGAAATCCTGGTTAATATTGAATCCTTTATTGTAGAAGGAACTCCTTCGTTATTATTGCTTAACAATTCGGTAATTAAAAAGGGATTACCTCCTGTTATCTGAAACAGGTTTTTTATACCGTGCAAAGCCGCGAGTTCATTTACAGTTTTTTCAGTTAAAGCTGAAAGCTTGAATTTATTTAAATTTTTTGAATTAATATCTCCGAGAACAAATCTTAAAGGATGATCCGGACCGATTTCATCATCACGATATGTAATAATGAAAAGTGAGTTAATTCTATTAGTTCTTCGTCCTAAAAATTTTATCAGATCGAGCGTTGATTCATCAGCCCAATGAACATCTTCAATTATTAAAATATTCGGTAATTTACTTTCCTGAAGATTTTGAAGAAACCTGGTAAAAATTGTTGTTCTTTCTGGCTGGTTATTTAAAAGATTTAACAAACTATTATTGAACTGAGAAGCGATATCATATAAAGGGCCTAAAGGGCGTGGTGTAAATAAAGCATCGCAAGCTCCCCACAAAATTCTTGCTTTGTCTTTCAACTTATTTATAAAAGCTTCAACTAAAGAAGTTTTACCAATCCCTGCTTCCCCCGAAATAATTACTACTGTTCCGTTATCTTCAATTAAATTTTTGAAAGAATTTTCCAATTTTTGTAAATAATTGCTGCGTTCTAATAATTCCATATGATTTTTTAATTAATTGTGTTTCCGGTTGAGTTAGCAAATGATGAAGAATCAAACCGGGAATGAATATTTAATTAAGATAAAATTGCCGATACGTGATGATCGACGGTTTTAGGTGAAATTAAAACTGATAATAATTTCATTATTGCTTAAACCTTTTCCTAAAAGTTTTAAAACTTCAAATTTGTCTTAATGTTAATCCTGCCGGATTTTTCCTTGTTATACTTCTTGGACCAATAGTAACACTTTCAATTCCCACTTCTCTCATTTTCTGCTTAATAAGTTGTAAAGCAGCTGAAGCTCCCAAATTGCTGAAAATCTCTATTGCACTTTTCATTGCTTCTTCATCGCCCGTCGCTAATACTAAAGCCTGCTCATATGGACATCCCAGTTCTTCCATAATATAGCTGCGGGATTCCATTCCCTTTTAATCATTAACAAATATGGTTTTGCTATATGTACAGGAATTTCGGCAAGGTGGTCTGCCTTCCATAACCAGAAAGCAAGTTCTTCAATCAGACATAGATTTCTCTTAGCTAAACCTATCAAAGTAAATTCTTTCCAAATTGATTATATTGATTCATTACCGGTATAAATGAATGTTAAATGTGTGAATGTATATTTTCTTTCAAGAAAACTTAAGTAGTTACTTTTAATTTTAAATAATAAAAAATATTTTAGTGTGTCAATCCGGAAAAATAAATAACCGCCACATGCTGAGATTTTTGAATAATGGGAAATTGGAATAATAATTCAGGACTTAAATTATTTACACAGAGCAACTCTAATCTAAAAATTCATTCATTTCATTACTCAAGATTGCATTCAGCTGGTTTTACAGATAATTTTGGGAATATCATTAATATAAAAGAAAATCTTTATAAAAAAAATATAGTAAAGCATTTTGGAAATTGAATTTAACTTTAATCAGTCCGGTGTTGTACCCTTTCGAAAGAAAGAGGATGGACTGGAAGTATTATTGATCACATCCATAAAGAAAAAAAAATGGATTGTACCAAAAGGTTATGTGGAATTTAATTTAACACCGTTCGAGTCCGCAAAAAAAGAAGCCTATGAGGAAGCCGGTGTAATTGGTTCAAATGAAACAATTGAACTTGGCACTTATTCCGTAAAGAAATCAATAGGCAACCAATATATAAAGATCTTTTCTATGGAAGTGATAAAAGTTCTCGATGATTACCCTGATAAAAATTTAAGAAAAAGGAAGTGGTATTCCTTAAAAGAAGCCGCAGAAACAATTTGGCTCCCGGAAATTGCAAATATGATATTATCGCTTGCCGGTAAGATTAAATAAAAATATTTTCATCATATTTTTTGTTGTATCTATAAATCATTATTATCTTTAAATAATTTTTCGACAGCTTCCCTTGCCACTTCGTAATCATATCCTTTTGAAAACAGGAACGAGAATATTTTTTCTTTTGTTTTTTTTTGCTCGAGTTTTCTATGCAGGAGTAATTTGTACTTCCTTTCAGCTAATTCAAACGCATTTTGAAGCTCATTGCCTCCGGGGGATTTTTCCGATAAAACATGTAAAATAACTTCATTGTTTATTCCCCTTTTAATAAGCTCGGCTTTTATCTTATTTTTCCCCCAGAATTTATTTTTTATATTTTCAGAAGAGAAAGCATTTGCGAATTCATAGTCATCCAGGTATTTTTTCTCTTTCAGATCGTCAATAATTTCTTCGATAATATTTTCATCATATTTTTTTTGTTTTAATTTTATCCTTAGTTCATTTTCAGAAAAAAGTCTTCTGCCGAGATAACGGAAAGCTCTCTGCTTAACAGCAAACCTTTGATTTTCTTTTATCAAAGAATCTATTTGAATTTCGGAAATTTCATCATTTTTTCTTAAGCCGCTTTTCAGAAATATTTCATAATTAACGAAAATAATTTTTTCATCATCTAAGTAAATTGATACATTTTTTAAATCCTTCTTAACTACCTTAGTAATTTTCATTTACCGATTAATATTTATTGTAAATTCTAATATATCACCTCTAAAGAGGTTTTGGTTGCTGCTGATCAATTGAAGGTTTAACAATATTTCACACTTGACGGGAGTGGAATATTATTTACAAATTTGAACACAGAAATTTTAACTCTCTATCTAGTGTTCTGCCACTTAAATAACCACACAGGGCAGTCATGATCCATGACAGCCAAGTCAAATGTATGGAAGTGTTAGTCGCAGAACACTAGCTGCTAATGAACACTAACTTACACAATATATTATGTGCCTGAATAGTCATAATTATCGGCTGAAAACTGGGCTGAACTATTTTGAAGCTTTCTTCTCTTTACCGATTTTTTCTTCCAGGCTTTCTTTTTCTTTATCCTCTTTATTTATTCCCAGCTTAGTCTTTACTTCCTTCTCCAAAGAAGAACTTAACTCGGGACTTTCAATAAGTTTTTGACGAAACTGCTCCCGGCCCTGAAATCTTTCTTCATTGAATGTAAACCATGCTCCGCTCTTTTTGATAATTCCTAAATTTACAGCTAAATCTAAAAGATCACCGCTTTTGCTTATACCTTCATTATATAGAATATCAAATTCAACTTCTTTAAAAGGAGGGGCTACTTTGCTTTTTACTATTTTTACCTTTGTTCTATTTCCCACTACATCAGTTCCATCTTTTATAGCAGCAATCCTCCTGATATCAAGCCGGAGAGATGCGTAAAATTTTAATGCATTTCCTCCGGTTGTTGTTTCCGGGTTTCCAAACATCACCCCTATTTTACTCCTTAACTGATTAATAAAGATGACAGCTGTTTTTGATTTTGAAATTGCACCCGTCAACTTCCTTAAAGCCTGTGACATTAACCTCGCCTGTACAGCCATCGTAGCATCTCCCATTTCTCCTTCAATTTCAGAACGTGGGACAAGAGCAGCGACAGAATCTATTACAATAATATCAAGAGCATTACTTCTCACAAGTGTATCAGTAATTTCCAAAGCTTGTTCACCGAAATCCGGTTGTGAAAGCAGAAGGTTTGCAGTATCAACACCTAATCTCTTTGCATATTGAACATCAAGAGCATGTTCAGCATCTATAAAGGCAGCTAATCCCCCTGTTTTTTGAGCTTCAGCTATAACATGAAGACATAATGTAGTTTTACCGCTTGATTCGGGTCCGTATACTTCAGTAACTCTGCCTCTTGGTATTCCGCCGATTCCCAAAGCATAATCAAGTGAAAGTGCGCCGGTCGGTATAGATTCAATTGGATTAATAACTCCGTCGCCCAACTTCATTATTGAACCTTTGCCGTAAGTTTTTTCTATCGCAGAAATTGCATCTTCAATGATTTTCATTTTTTGTTCCCTGTCAGGGGATACTGTATTTTTTTCAGAAGCCATTATTCCTCCAAATCATTTTAATTTATATTTTTTTATTTCAGTATATTTAGATGTTTCAGGCATAAGCTCACTTTTTATTAGCACTGCCGCGTCTGCTGTAAATTTAACTTCAGGTATAGAAAATTCTTCAAAGACTTTTACTGGGAAACTGTAAGCATCTTTATCTTTCAGTCTTAACAAAGTTAAATGAGATTTAAACTTCCTTTCATCTTTTGGAATCGATAATTTCTCAAGAGTGATTATTTATTTCTTCTACTAAAGTGTAAAGAATATTATCCGGAGAAAGACCTACCCAGAGTATTTTTGCAGCTCCCTTTTTGAAAAAAAAGCCAAAGCGGGAAAGTCTGCAATCAAACTTAAAATAATTTTCAATAAAATTTAAAGAATGAGAAATCTGCCCTACCTTAAAATCATCTACTTCACCGATAAATTTTAAAGTGAGATGAATTTTATCTTCTTTCTCCCATTTATATTTTCCCCAATCAGGCAGTATTTCATTTCTAAGTTCAAAAATTTTCTTTTTTATTTCATCAGGAATAATAAGTGCAATAAAAAGCCTAATCATCGTACGGAATACCTAAAAGTGACCGTCTAACCATTTCCAATGCAGCTTGAGCAGCACGCTGTTTATTTACAATCCTATCTTCTCCGAATGTAAATTTCTTAGCTGTACAAACGGTATCATCACAAAAGCCTATATAAACTAGTCCGATTGGTTTTCCCGGTGTAGCGCCTGTTGGTCCTAAGATTCCTGTTACTGATAAACCGATATCGGCACCGCTGGTGGATTTTACTCCATCGGCCATCTGCCTGGCAACCTCCAGACTAACTGCGCCGTATTCGGCTATCGCATCCTCATTAACTTTTAATATCTCTACTTTGGCTGCATTACTATAAGAAACAATTCCCCGTTCAAAATAGTTGCTGCTTCCTGAAATATTTGTTAACAGGTGAGAAACATATCCGCCTGTACATGATTCCGCCAATGCAATTTTTAACCCGCGTTCTTTTAAAAGCCTTCCAACTACTTCTTCCAGCATGCTGTCGTTTACTGCAAATATAAATCTGCCGGCTTTGCTTTTAATTTTCTGCTCAATTTCACTTAATTTATTTTTTGCCGATTCTTCCGTCGGTTCTTCAACAGTGATTCTTAGTCTAACACCTTGGGGAGTTGGAAGAAAAGCTAATTTTGATCCTTTTAAAAGATCATTTATATCTCCTAGTTTTTCAAAAAGTGCTGATTCAAATATTCCTGTGGTTTGTAAAATAGATCTTAGTATCACCGTATTTTTTTGAAGTTTTTCTTCAAGATGAGGGATAACATAATTTTTCATCATTGAAATCATTTCAAAAGGAACACCCGGCAGGGCAATAAATATTTTATCATTTTTCTCAATCCACATTCCGGGCGCCGTACCCAGCGTATTCCGGATTACTTTAGCAGCTTTAGGAATCAAAGCCTGGTTTTCATTTATTTTTGTAACTTCTCTTCCGGATTTTTGAAAAAGAGCTTTTATATCATCCAGAACTTCTTCATTTTTTACTAATTCAGTATTAAAAAATTTCACGACACATTGTCTTGTAATATCATCATGTGTAGGCCCTAATCCACCTGTTGCAACAACAAGATCGCTGCTTTTCCAGGCTGTATCAAACTCATTTAAGATTTCTTCTTCATCATCACCAACTATAGCAGCTTTTTTTATATTGATCTGGATATCTGCCAGCTTTTCACCGATATAACCAGCATTTGTGTTTAGTGTCTGACCTGTTAAAATTTCGTCGCCGATTGTAATTATATGAGCATTCATTGCAAAAAATATTTTTTTAATACTTAAAGATAAATAAAATTATATGAACAATTATAAGAGTATAAATTCCTGATGTAATGTCATCCAGTAGAATACCAATCCCGCCTTTCAGCTTCTCAAAATTACGAGCAGGAAACGGTTTAATTATATCCAGTATTCTCCAAAGCAAAAAAGTTAAAAATGATATTAATAATATTTTTGGTAAAAATAACAGACTAATCCACATCCCAACTACTTCATCAATTGTACATTCAGAAGGATCTTTGCCGTAGACATCTTCAAATTTGTTTCCTAAATAAATTCCATATATAGTAAAGATAATTATAGCAGGAATCAATATTAAAGGGTTTTCAAATCCGGGTATATAATAAATTATTAGTGCGGCAACACTTCCGAATGTTCCGGAAATAAATGGAATATAACCTGTATAAAATCCTGATCCAAGAAATTTTTCTATAAAATTAAGTTTCATGTGTCAAACAATTTTGTAATTAGGAATCGATTTTTATAAATGTAAGTTACACCGGAATGGAATGTTATAACAGTAATAAATAACATCGTAAAATAAATGAAATGTTCATTAAGCAATATTGCGAAAATTTTTTCATTTCCTCTATAAAGTTCGATAGTATTTTGACCGACATAGACTATTAAAAGATAATACAAAAAAGTCATCTGGATAAATGTTTTCCATTTTGCATAATTGCTTGTTGGGAAAGGAGATTTTTTATAATCTGCATATGCGCGTAAAGTAGTTATAAATAAATCCCTTATCAGGATAATTATTACCATCCATAATTGTAATATATGTCAGAAAGGCAAAACCGAGAAATGCTGTCGAAGTTAAGATCTTATCGGCCAGCGGATCCCAAAATCTTCCCCAGGAAGTAATATAATTAAATTTTCGTGCCAGCCAGCCGTCATACCAATCAGTTAAAGCAGCAATAATAAAAACACCAAGAGAAATTTGTTTAAGCAACGGATTTCCTGAAAGAAAAAGAATAAGAAAGAACGGAGTTAATATTATTCTTAATATTGTTAATTGATTAGGTAATACCATTATTTTTCTTTAAAAGAATTTATTCTCCGGATAATTTTCTAAGAAAGCCATATTCATAAATCCCTGTATTATGACCATCCTTCCATGTTATTCCTATAGCATAACTGCCAACCTGCTCAATACTTTTTATTTTAATCTGATCATCGGAAACAATCGGGATATAAAATTTTCCATGTTCTTCTCGTTCGGACACACAAGTGGCACAAGGACAGAATTTGCGCAGCTTCTTAATTTCAATTAAAGATTCCGAGCCATCATCCCATTTTATACTGAGATTCTTTTTTTCAGTTATCTTTATTTGAACAGGAACCATTTAAGAAATTTTTTCTCCAGTCAACTTAAAGAGGACATCCAGGTATTTTTCGCTTGTTTTATTAATTACATCATCCGGTAAAACCGGTGGGGGCGGCTGTTTATTAAAATTAATAGATAAAAGATAATCTCTGACAAATTGTTTATCGTAACTTTGCTGAGTTTTACCAATCTCATATTTATCTTTCGGCCAAAAACGGGAGGAATCGGGGGTAAGCAATTCATCAACTAAAATAATTTGATTATTAAACCAGCCGAATTCCATTTTGGTATCTGCTATTATTATTCCTTTGGTTAGTGCATAATCTGCGGCTTTGGTATAAACACCAAGTGTATATTTTTTAACTGTCTGAAGAGTCTCTTTATCAGCAATATTCTCAGCTTCTTCGATTGAAATATTTTCATCATGTATTCCAACTTCGGCTTTGGTAGACGGGGTAAAGATTGGCCGGGAAAATTTCTCCGATTCTTTTAAACCTACGGGCAGTTCGATCCCCGATATTTTCCCTGTCTTTTTATAATCATTCCAGCCCGATCCTGTTATATAACCTCTTACAATACATTCTATCGGAATTACTTCAGCTTTTTTTACGAGCATGGAGCGGCCTTCCAGATCTTCGGAATATTCCCTGCATTCAGAAGGAAAATCTTTAACCGAAGTGCTGATTAAATGATTAACTACTATATCCTTTGTGAAATTAAACCAAAACTCGGATATTTTTGTTAATACCTTCCCTTTATTTGGAATTCCTTGAGACATTATAACGTCGAAGGCAGAAAGCCTGTCTGTTGAAACAATTAAAAAATATTCCCCCACATCATATATATCCCTGACTTTTCCTCTTTTAACAAGATTTAAATTAGGGAAATTGGTTTGTAATAATACTTTTGTTTTCATCTTTATTACTTGTTATTAGTGGAATTAAATATAAGTTTAAATATAGATAGAGTGAATCCGTAATTCAAATATAATGAAATATATTGAATTGGTTTATGATACACTTAATTCATTTTGCTTCCATTTGAAACAATTTTCAATTTTTTATCCTCCTGAAAACCTAATTATGAACAAATTTTAGATATGGCATATCCTTTGTTTATAACATCAGAAAAATAAGATTTTTTGAATTTATTCAAATTTCTATTTCAAAAAGAGAGCAAGTGGCAAAATTAAAAATACCTGGAATTCTAACCCTCCATTACCTGTTTTTTCGGAAAATAAAAGAAAAATATTGAAGTGGAGGAAAAAAGCAATGAATAGTGAAAACGAAACCGTTAAAAAATCAATAGAATTTTTTAATAGGGGAAATCTTGAAAAACTCCTTACAAATTATGATATTGCAATAACGTATTTTAATAGGTCAATAGAATTGAACCCAAATTTTGCCGAGGCATTCTATAAGCGAGGAAATGTTAAATTTATCATAGATGATTTTAAAGGAGCTTTATCTGATTATGATGAGGCGATACGATTAAATCCAAAACTTGCTGAAGCATATCATAACAGGGGTTTAATAAAATTTAATAATGGTGATAAGGAAAACGGAAGAACAGATTTTACCATTGCTGCCAAATTGGGATGTTTTAAGGCTTACGATGTAAGAAAAGGTTATTGCAACTAAAGATAGTTAGTTCCATAAAATATTATACTATTATGTCTTATGTCTGAAGAAATATTTACTGAAATTCTAAAGAAGGAACCATTGCTCAGCTCTATTGGATTTGAGAATGCTAACAGTGAAGAATTTAGAAAAAACCGCGAAGCATTATTAAAAAGTTTTAATGAGTTCAAAACCTGCTGTGAATGGATTGAAAAGCACCAGACTAAAATAAGAAAGAGAGATCTAAAAAATTATAATTATCTTAAATATCATTATAACAGTTACTTTCTAACCCACTCAATCGAAAAATGGTCAGGTATAGCAATTTCCACAGGGGCTTTTATAGCTGCACTTATTTATTTCGATGTTTCTTACAAACCTATTTTAGGGACACCTGATATATCTGTTTATTTAGCTTTAAGCAAACAAACACCTTTTCTATAGAAATATTGCAATTAGAGTCTGATCTTAAAAACTAAATGCTATAAAAATTACAAAGGCAATTACCAATAAAACAATTAAGAATTTGAATAAAGGTTGTTCCTTTGGAAATTCATACCCGCATACAGGGCACACATTTTTGTCTCGGTCAATGCTCATTGCACATGCAGGGCATTCTTTCTTTTTCATAAATAATTGATCAGATTAATTATAATTAATTTCAAGGAAGAATAAAAAAGATTTTATTTTATTTCAAAACTAAAATTAAGCAACTTAACTATTAACTAACATTAATCTTTATAAAGTATTAAAACATATGTATTTTATATAATCTAAACTTATTTTTTTATTATCTATATGGAAGATTATGAAAAGGGATTTAACAACAACAGCATTTTCAATAGACGGATATAAAGTAACAAAAAATTTTGGTTTGGTACGAGGGATTACAGTTCGTTCCCGATCGATCTTCGGCACTTTAGGCGGTACTTTACAAACTATTATTGGAGGGAATATTACATTGTTTACAGAATTGTGCGAGAAAACCAGGGAAGAAGCTTTTGAAATGATGGTAAAACATGCCGAAGAAATGGGAGCAAATGCGGTAATAGGTATAAGGTATGATGCAAATGATGTTATGAGCGGTGTAACTGAAGTTCTATGTTACGGAACAGCCGTTTTAGTAGAATAAAATTTTTGAGATAATTTTAAATTATACTGAAATTAATAAAAAAAAATTTTACAATTGAAAGCTAAAACCTTCATTTACCAGTTTGTTATAACTTTTTTTATCAAATTTATATAAGTAAGCGGCGCGTCGAAGATTATCTTTCTCCTTCTCATCTAATTTTATTAATAAATTCATCTTCAACAATTTTTTCCGGAAATTTCTTTTATCCAGCTTAACATCTAAAATCAATTCATAAAGCGACTGTAATTTGGGTAATGTAAATTTTTTAGGAAGCAGTTCAAAACCGATTGGATGATATCTTACTTTCTCTCTAAGTCTTTTAAGCGCATCATTTATAATTTTATTATGATCAAAGGGCAACCAGGAAATGTTAGAAAGCTGAAACCACCTTACTTCGCTGGTATCAATTCCGGGGCTGAGGGTATATTTATCGGGACTTACCAAAGCATAATAACCGATTGTAAATACACGTCCATTCGGATATCTGTTAACATCACCAAATACAGAAAGCTGCTCCATAAAAATATTTTTAACCCCGGATGTCTCATTCAATACCCTTTCAGCTGCATGATTCAGCTCTTCATTTTTTAAAATAAAACCTCCGGGAAGCGCCCATTCACTTTTAGATGGCTCAATGGCCCTTTTTACAAGGAGAACCTTTAATACCCCGCTTTCAAAGCCGAATATTACACAATCGACAGAAATGTTATTTATTACTTTTTCTAGTTGATGGGACAAATAAATTCCCTTAATTTGCTTTTTATGATTTTACACTATAACAATTTAAAATTACATAATTTGGACGTTATTTCAAATATTTTATGTTGCAAATATAGTAAAATAAGTGTTATCTTTACACTAATTTATTTTTTCATTATCAGGGTAAATGCTTGATTACATTAGGATACGATATTGGCAGTTCTTCAATCAAAGCAGCTCTTTATAATGTCGATTCAGGAAAGGAAATAGGACATGCATCATTTCCTAAAAATGAAATGGAAATCGTCTCTCCTTATTCCGGCTGGGCTGAACAGGACCCTAATAAATGGTGGGAAGCTGTTGTTTTAGCAACAAGAGAATTATTAGCGGGTACCAAAACTGATCCTGCAGAAATAAAAGCTGTGGGGATTTCTTACCAGATGCACGGACTTGTTTTAGCAGATAAAAAACAAAATGTACTGCGGCCATCAATAATCTGGTGTGACAGCAGAGCAGTCCAAATTGGAAATAAAGCTTTTGAAGAAATTGGTAAAGATAAATGCCTTAAATACCTCTTGAATTCACCGGGAAATTTTACAGCATCCAAGCTTAGATGGGTAATTGAAAATGAACCCGATACGTTTGATAAAGTATATAAGTTCATGCTTCCCGGAGATTATATTGCTATGAAACTATCGGGTGAAATTACTACAACAGCCAGCGGACTTTCAGAAGGAATTTTATGGAATTTTGAAAAGGATGAACCGGCAAAATTTCTGATGGATAATTATGGGATCCCTGATTCAATGCTTCCCAAGATAGTACCTGGTTTTGGAGAACAATGTTTGCTTTCAAAACAAGCCTCAGTACAGCTTGGATTGAAAGAAGGTACCCCGATAACTTACAGAGCGGGTGATCAGCCGAATAATGCATTTTCTCTTAATGTACTCAGACCTAACGAAATCGCTTCGACTGCTGGCACATCCGGTGTAATTTATGGAGTTAGTGAAGAAATAAAGTATGATCCTGAAGGAAGAGTCAATACATTTATTCATGTAAATCATACAAAAAATTTAAAAAGACTTGGTATTTTATTATGTATAAATGGAACAGGGATTTCATATAACTGGATCAGGAGAATCCTATTTAAACCTATTACAAATCAAGAAGGCAGACTCATTAGCTATGAAGAGATTAATAAATTGGCTGAGCAAACTAAAATAGGTTCGGAAGGATTGGTTTTCATACCTTTCGGAAACGGCGCAGAAAGGATGCTTTATAATCGTGAATTAGGTGCTTCATTTGAAGGAATAAACTTTAACATTCACTCGCAAAATCATATGGTACGTTCTGTTATTGAAGGAGTGGCTTTTTCTTTTTATTACGGCATTAAAATTCTAAATGATCTCGCCGTAAATCCAAAAGTAATACGGGCAGGGATGGCCAATATGTTTTTAAGCGAAACATTTAGAAAAACGATTGCAACCTTAAGCGGTGCGGAGATCCAATTATATAATACTGACGGAGCTTTGGGAGCAGCCAGGGCAGCAGCCTACGGCGCTGGTTTTTATAACTCTTTTGATGAAGCTTTTAATGATTTGGAATGTTTAAAAACTATAGAGCCGGATTTAAAAAATGAATCGCAATATAAAGTTGCATATGAAAAATGGAATATTGAACTAGAGAAAAAACTAATAAAATAAAGGTAAAAGATGAATCTTAAATTAACAAAAGGTAATGAAGAATATTTTCCGGGTATTGATCAAATAAAATATGAGGGAAAAGAATCTAAAAACCCGCTGGCTTTTAAGTGGTATGACCCGGATAAAAAAGTAGCCGGCAAGAAAATGGCAGACCATTTTAGATTTGCTACTGCATACTGGCATTCATTCTGCAACACGGGCGGAGATCCATTTGGGCCTGACGGTACAAAAAATTTCCCCTGGAATAAACCTGAAGACCCTATAAAAAAAGCCAAAGCAAAAATGGATGCAGCTTTTGAATTTATAACTAAACTTGGAACACCATTCTACTGTTTTCATGATTTCGACATAGTTAGCGAAGGTTCTACGATTGCAGAATCAGATAAAAGAATTGATACAATGATCAATTATGCAATGAAAAAACAGGAAGAATCGGGAGTTAAACTATTATGGGGAACATCAAATCTGTTCACTAATAAAAGATATATGAATGGTGCTGCAACAAATCCTGATTTTAATGTTATCGCCTACGCCGGTACCCAAGTAAAACGTACTCTTGATGCTACGATTAAACTAGGCGGAGAAAATTATGTATTTTGGGGAGGACGTGAAGGTTATTTTTCTCTTCTTAATACAGATATGAAAAGAGAGAAAAACCATCTCGCTACCTTTTTAAAAATGGCAAGAGATTACGGAAGAAACAAAGGTTTTAAAGGTACATTTTTAATTGAACCGAAACCGATGGAACCTACAAAACATCAATATGATTATGATACAGAAACTGTTATCGGATTTCTAAATAAATATGGATTGGCAGATGATTTCAAATTAAATATTGAAGTAAATCATGCTACCCTGGCAGGCCATACATTTCAGCATGAACTGCAAACCGCAGCCGATGCGGGATTGTTAGGGAGCATCGATGCAAACCGGGGTGATTATCAAAACGGATGGGATACAGACCAATTCCCCATTAATATTTATGAAACTGTTGAAGCAATGCTGGTAATCCTTCAATCCGGAGGTTTTACTACAGGCGGAATTAATTTTGATGCTAAAACCAGGAGAAGTTCTACCGATGCAGAAGACATATTTATTGCCCATATTTCCGGTATGGATACCTTTGCACGAGCTTTACTTGTTGCAAATAAAATTCTTAAAGATTCAAATTATTTATCTTTAAGAAAGGATAGATATTCTTCATTTGACAGCGGGATGGGATCTGATTTTGAAAACAGTAAACTTACTCTGGATGATTTGAGAAAATATGCCGAGAAAAATGGTGAACCTGTACAAATTAGCGGTAAACAAGAATTATATGAAACGATCATAAATAATTATATATAATACCAAAAATATAACAAGCCAAATTAATTTAAAACCCGCGATCCTATGCGGGTTTTTTTATTTATCTAATTACATACTTGTGCTATTAATCATAATATAATCTGTGAGAGATATAACTAATAGGAACTAATTAAAAAAACAATATTTTAAGAATATGATTTAGTGATTCATAAGGTACTTAAAATCATCATATAATTATCATTATCTATGTTGAAAAAATTTATTTCTTGAGATATTAAAAATTTTAGGGAATATTGTTTTTTAATGCAAGAGAATAATTAGTATTTCATAACTAAAATAAGGAAATATGAGAAATGAATGAAGTAATGGAAACAAAAGACTTATTGCGGTTGGTACCTATCTTTTCCGATTTAAATGATGAAACTCTGGAGCAAATTTCACATTTAGGTACACAAAGGAATTATCCAAAAGATGCATTAGTAGTTTCTGAAAATGAAACAGGTTCCGCTCTTTATATTATAATAGAAGGGAAAGTAAAGATTTCCCGCCGAAGCACCGATGGGAAAGAAGTTATTTTATCTATATTGGGGGATTCCGATTTTTTTGGAGAAATGTCTGTGATTGACGGCCTTTCCCGGTCCGCTAATGTTGTCGCAATGGAAGATTCAGTATTATTAATTGTTCAAAGAAGCGAATTTCTTGAGCTTCTTCATACTCACCCTGAAGTCGGTATTGCTTTGCTTCAAGAATTGACGCAAAGATTAAGAGTAGCCGATGTTAAGATTAAATCGCTCTCTTTAAAGGATTCAGACGGAAAGGTAGCAACGGTTATTTTGCAGTTAGCAGAAGATATGGGGATGATAAAAAATGGAATAGTAGAAATCGAAAAGCTCCCATTTCAGCATGACCTTGCAAATATGGCCGGAACTTCAAGAGAAACAATTTCAAGAACCTTAAGCTCATTTGAAAAAAAAGGATTAATTGAACATGAAGGTTCACGTTTAAGGATATTAAATTATAATAAATTTAGAGAGACTTTTTCTTAAGCTTTATTCTAAATATTTCCATTTTTAAAAGCCGGAAGTTGTTTCCGGCTTTTTAACTATTTGATAAACATATATCATTTTAATAAATCATATCACAGCCGAAACAATGTAATTAATTGCTTTTTTCATTAATAATATTCAATGTTAAGCACTTTGAAAATCAAATAAAATTCATATCAATTAATTTTAAAACCTTCTAAAACTTTCGACAATTATACCTCCAATACCTTATTATACCTGAGAATAAATATTAAATACCTCTTTGGAAAGAGTTATTTTGAAAATAACCATTAAGAAAATTTCAGGCAAATAATTGTTTCAGCCGGCATTAAAATTTGGAATAAAACTTGCAGTGCATTGAAATTGAAATTCTATTTCAGGGTACAAAAATTTTTCTTGCTTTTGCTTCTTAATCTTCAAAAAATGAAAAAATACCGGATATATTAAATGAGGCAGACTATGGGTTCGAAAAAAGTTGCTACAATTACCTTGCTGGAAAAAGTCTCTTACGGCTGCGGAGATTTTGCATCTTCAATGTTCTGGAAACTTTTTTCAATGTTTCTTTTGTTTTTTTATACCGATGTATTCGGTATCTCAGCTGCTGCAGTCGGAACTATGTTTCTCGTTACAAGGATATGGGATGCAATTAATGATCCGATGATGGGAGCTATTGCTGATCGAACTCATTCAAGATTTGGAAAATTCCGCCCTTATTTATTATACGTGGCAGTTCCTTTTGCAGTAATAGGGGTTTTAACTTTCACGACACCGGATTTTGATTATTCAGGTAAATTAATTTATGCATATGTAACCTATACCTTAATGATGATGATTTACACAATGATTAATGTCCCCTACTCCTCCCTATTAGGTGTTATGACGAACAGCTCAGAAGAACGGACTTCACTGGCGTCATGGCGTTTTATAGGGGCTTTTTCAGGTGGGTTGCTGGTAACAGCTACTGCAAATTCATTAGTAGAATATTTCGGAGGAAACAGTAACCCGGCAAAGGGATATCAATGGACTGTCGGGTTTTATTCAATTGTGGCTGCGATTTTCTTTATACTTACTTTTGCAGGGACAAAGGAGAGATTAAAACCGGCTGTATCAAAAAATACGCTTAAAGAGGACTTAAAGGATATAGGCAAAAACGGTCCCTGGTTTATTATGCTGGGTGCAGGTATTTCAGTACTAATTTTTAATTCTTTAAGAGATGGTTCGATACTTTATTATTTCAAGTATTATATTAAAGATCAAAATGTTAGCTTTTTTGGGACACAATACAGCTTTAGTTATACTGTTCTATCTTCTGCATATATGACTATCTGGCTTGCTACAAATATAATCGGTGTTATCTTGGCAAAGCCGATATCTTCAAAAATCGGAAAGAAAAAAACCTTCCTTCTTTCTGCTGTTTTATCTGCTTTATTGAGTTTTGTTTTATTTTTTCTTCAGCCCTCACAAATTGGATTAATTTTTCTTTCCAATATTTTTATCGGGATATCTGCAGGAATAGTTCTTCCAATAATCTGGTCAATGTATGCAGATATTGCAGATTATTCGGAATGGAAAACAGGCCGGAGGGCAACCGGTTTAATATTTTCATCTTCTTCGATGTCACAAAAATTCGGCTGGACAATAGGAGGTACTTTGAATGGCTGGCTTTTAGCAGCTTTCGGATTCCAGGCCAATGTTGAACAATCCGGTGAATCACTTTTAGGTATTAAGTTAATGATAAGCATTATAGCCGGAATTGGAGCACTAATGGCAATTTTGTTTATCTATTTTTATCCTCTTACAGAAAATTTTATGAATAAAGTTGAACTTGAATTAGAAGCTAGCCGGGATAAAATTAATTAGGACAATTAAATCTACTTCAGGCAGAATTTCATTCCCGAAGAGACAATCTGCTCTCACTGCAAAGACTCAGAAATCTTTTCGAAATATTACACTTCTCCCCTATAAGAATGAGTCGAACAAATTACATCTTGATCGAAATGATAAATGTACCTTTTATGACAATTCCGAAAGTATCTCTATTTACAAATTGTTTCTGACTGTTTCATTACTATGCGTTCCATTTATTATGATATAACTCATGTTACGCAGAAATCCTTAATCTTCTCGATTTTTACCACGTTTATATCTTCAATAACAAAGAAAGTTTTTTTCTGAGACGATACCAGAAAAGGTGAGATAGATTTTTTGTAATTTAGACATAATTATTTTAACCTTTTAATAGTGAATCAATAACGAGTTTTTCATTAAAAAAATCCAAAATAAGAGTATTAATTGTTTTAATTTAGCTACCAAGTGTAGACAGTTTTCTATCTAAGCGGTCAACTGAAGTTAACAAGGTAATATCCATGCATTTAAGAAATTTATTCTGCTCAAAAATTTTAAAATATTAAAAGAAAAAGAATGAAAAAAATAGGTCTACTGTTCATCTTTCTTTCGAAATTAATTTCAGGTCAAGATTACGGCACTTCATTGGAAATTAAATCTAATTGGAACGGCTGGGAAACAATTATCATTCAAAACGGGTTAATATCAACTGCAACGGTTCCGGATATTGGTGCAAGAGTAATGCAGTATAATCTTGACGGACATGTATCAATTTACAGAGATTCAAGTTTAAATGGAAAAACTTATACTCCAACAGCAGATTCTCCCTTCCGCAATTTCGGAGGTTTTAAGAACTGGCCTTCACCGCAGTATGGTTCCGGAAGATGGAGCTGGCCCCCTCCGCCTGAATTAGACTGCGGAAAATATACTTATGAAATTTTAGCAGATACACCTGATTCAGCAGCAATTAAAGTAACAAGTCCGGTAGAACAATGGAAAACTCCAGGACTTCAATTTATCCGGAGAATGACAATTTATAAAAATTCCAGCCGGGTTAAAATGGAGCAGTTTCTTTTAAATATCGGAAGCACAGCTGTTAATTGGGGGATCTGGGATAATACACAGACCATTGCATCTCATCCCGGTGAAAATGATTTTAAGGATTTTTGGGTTTATTTTCCAATAAATCCTAACAGTGTTTTCGGTAGCGATGGTGTTAAATACGACCAAACATCAGCCGGATGGACAGGAGAAGCTGTTCCGGGAATTTATGGATGTCAGTTTACTCCGAATTCACAAAAATTGTTTGCAGATCCTCATAAAGGATGGATTTGTTATGTTGATGAATTGAATGGAATTGCCTTTGCTAAAACTTTCCCGGTTTTTGAGGGGGCGGAATATCCCGATGATGGTGCCCGTGTTGCTGTTTATATGGATGCAAGAGATGTGGAAGTTGAAATTACCGGTCCTGTTGAAGATATTCCTGCAGGGGAAATGATTTCTTTCACCGAAGACTGGTATGCTGCAAAAGTAAATGGTCCAATTCTTAATGTGAATTCCGCAGGAGCTGTTAATGCTTTTTTGAAGTTGGATAGTAATCTTCTTACCGGGAATTATGGTGTATTTTATGTCGCGAAAGCTAAGTTAGTTTTTCTGAATAATTCAGGACAAAAGATTGGGGAAGGAACCGAACATAATGTTTCACCTCTTGAAAATTTTAATTTATCCGAATCCATAACTCTTCCTGATAGCACTGAAAAAGTTCAGCTTTGTATTTGTGATGAAAATGGGAGTCTAATTAATGTTCTTGATGAACTGGATTTAAATTTAACCGGAATTACTAATAGTAAAGAAAGCCGTATAAAAGATTTTAACTTAAAACAAAATTATCCCAATCCTTTTAATCCAAGTACGGTTATCAGTTATCAAGTACCGAAGTTAAGCCATGTAACATTAAAAATATATGATGTCCTTGGTAGGGAAATTACTACACTGGTTAATGGAGAGAAGTCTGCCGGCTCTTACTCTGTAAGATTGACAATTAACAATTTACAACCTGCCTACCGGACAGGCGGGTTAACAAGCGGCATATACTTCTGCCGTATGCAGGCAGGGAGCTTTTCGGAAACAAAAAAATTAATACTTTTAAAATAAATGCAAGATAATCATAGACTGGAAATATTCTTCGGCTAACTAAATTAACTAAAATTTTTTTTGGAGATTTCAAATTATTCAGAAACAATTAAAGGAGGAAAATATGAAACGGTATCTAATTGGTTTAGTTTTATTGATCATTTTACCGGTTTCATTGTGTTTAGCACAAACAGATAAGCCTGCAATTAAAGAGGATTTCAAGCCCTCGACACTCAATCAGCCGGGACAAGAGTACCCGCAGGTTAATTCGCAGGGTTATGCACGATTCCGCATCAAAGCACCTGGAGCTGATAGTATCAAAGTAAACCTGGGACTTGGTGGTCCACAGGGGGGTACTATTCTAACGAAAGATACAGATGGCAGCTGGATAGGTACAACAGCAGTTCCGCTGGATAAAGGTTTTCATTACTATCATATTTTTATTGACGGGGGAATGTTTAATGATCCCGGCACATTGAATTTTTATGGTTCAACCCGGTGGGAAAGCGGTATTGAAGTCCCTGCCCCGGATCAGGACTTTTATGCTCTTAAGAATGTCCCTCATGGTAAAGTGGAACAAATTCTTTTCTACTCCAAAAGTACCGACACCACACGCCGCGCGTTTGTTTACACCCCGCCAGATTACGATAAGAATCAATCGATACACTACCCGGTTCTCTACCTGCAGCATGGCTGGGGCGAAGATGAAACTGCCTGGACAAACCAGGGTCACGCCAATCTGATTATGGATAACCTGATCGCCGAAGGTAAATGTAAACCCTTCATCATCGTTATGACCTACGGCATGACCAATGACGTCCGGATCGGCGGTCTCAGAAATTTCAAGATAGAGCCTTTTCAGACGGTTCTTGTCGACGAATTGATCCCTTATATTGATGCAAACTTCCGTACGCTTTCAGATCGAGACCATCGCGCTATGGCCGGACTCTCCATGGGCGGAATGGAAACCAAGATGATTACTCTGGCTAACCTTGATAAATTTGAGTACATTGGTTTATTCAGCGGAGGAACATTCTCAATGGACGATGTTGACAAAACGCCTGGATTCAAGGAGAAGGTCAAGCTTGCTTTTGTCAGCTTCGGCAGCCGAGAGCTCGAAAACCGGAATGGTAGAAGAGGTATGTTCGGCGGCGACCCTAAGGCAAATGCAGAAGCATTGAAAGAAGCAGGTATCAATAGTGTCTTCTACGTCTCCCCTGGTACGGCCCATGAATTTCTAAGCTGGCGCCGCAGCTTGCATGAATTCGCCCCGCTTCTGTTTAAGGATTGAGCTATTGAATTAAGAAGGTGCGGGATAATTTGTTTTTATAAATATTCTCTGCACCTTCTAAATTTAACACGTTGCTTTTGTAGTTTCTTGGTATGGATCATGACAGCTCATATTGATAGCAGGGGCAAATATATTCATCTTATGAGACCGTGACAGCTGTTCAAAAGCTCCATTAAAAATCCAGGTCTTCAGAAAATTTTTTTTGATCGTTGAGAACAATTTGTGTTTACATCGATATAAAATGTCACCTCGTAACATATGATTGAAATAGATTAGAAAATAAATATCAGGAATAACAATTATTGAGTTTTAATTACGTTTTATCTACATTTTACAGTAATTTATGATATTGGAATTAACAAGCCTATGAAAAATTTCATTATTGTATCATTGTTTCTCTTTATCCTAATACAAACCGGTTTTGCCGGTTCGGATAAAAAGAATTCAAAATTTGATTTTACCGGATTAAGAAATCCTTCTCTTATCAGAGGTTTCAATTATACTCCGGCTAATGCAGTTTCGCCGCACCATCATAGTGATATGTGGATAAACTATGACTCAGCAACAACTGCTTTTGATCTGAATCTGGCAAAAAGTTTGAACCTTAATCAAGTACGTGTTTTTGTTCCATACGCAGTTTTTAATAAGGATAAAGAAGAGCTTCCTTCAAAGCTAAGGAATTTCATACGTGAATGTTATAAGAGAGGTATAGGTGTCATGCCTGTTGTTGGCAGCGGTCCATGGATAAAGGACACTACTCTGCGATCTGAAGGAAGAGAATGGATTAAATTCCTTATAAATGCAATTTCTGATGAACCTGGTCTTAGATTCTGGGATGTTATGAATGAACCCGACTGGCCGACATCTCCCAAAGAATTAGTTGCTAGGAAATTTGAAAATGCTAAATTCATGGCAAAAACCTTTCATGAATTAGATCCGAATACTCCCGTAACAATAGGAATGGCATTTGTTGACGGTATGATTGAACTTGCAGATTATGTAGATGTTCTCCAGTTTCATGATTATTCGCAGACCCGGCAAGAGATAAGGAACAATATAAATCGTGCAAAGGAATTTGCAGCAAAGGTTAATAAACCTATGATTGATGGTGAGATTGGATGCATTGCGCGAGCAAATCCATACGATATTACTTTGCAGGAACATATGAATGCAAAAGTCGGATGGTATATATGGGAATTGATGATTGTTCGTAAAGGATGGGGTCCGGTGCATGGTGTTTTTTATGAAGATGGAAGTGTACGTGATCCTTCAATACCGGCTGCGATAATGGGCTTCTTCCGTAAACGTACCGGGGAAATACTTCCGGCTGTTCCGGACAGAGAAGGCTGGGTTACAAAGATAATTAATCAAAGCAATGAGTGGATAGAAAACAGTAATAGAACATGGAAAGATGGATTGGATATTGCTGAAACCGAAGCTCACCTGCTCGAAGCAGCCGAATTGACAGCAATGAGAATTCCACCAACCTGGGAAGTTGAGAATTTAAGACAAGGGGAAGTTGATTTTGATACTTTAAAGAAGCTTATCACAAAATTCAAAGAGCAGCTTGGGCCGTATAAGTTACAGGAAAAGCAGGATAATTAATATGCAGGCTTGATTATGGTTTAAGGGAAACACCGATGAGATCTAGATTTTTAATTAATAGCATAAGCTTTTAAATCAGACTTTAAACTGAATTACTCAATCCTATTTGGATAAGTCTATAAAAAAGAGGGATAAACATTTCTAAAAAATATCGAAAAATTTATTCTTTCAGAAATTACTTTCTTCATCAGTTTTTTGAACTTATCCAGTAAATAAAAATTTTTAAAAGGGAATTATTTTGAATAGGATAATAGATTCTACTTTGATAAGCTTTTGTTTAAGGAGCAAACATATTGATTAATCAAAAGCATGTATCAATTAAAACTGGAGGAATAGTGTTTCCATTATAAAAAAAATTTTGAAATGTCTTTAAATAAAATAATTTTTAATATTCAAATAAAATTTTGTTGAGGGCGTAATACTTATGAAATCTAAAATATTTTTGAATGCATTTTTTCTAATTCTATTAATTACAGGAATAATCAGAAAAATCTCTGCTCAAGATCAAAAGCAAGGTTTTCAACCAACCTTCGAATCATTAGATAAAGTGAACCCCGTTCCTAGTGGTTTAAAGACGCAAAGTTTGGAATTTATTTCCATTGGGGGGTTTACTCCGTTCCGGCATTCGGCAATGAATGGTATCCACGAAGCATGTACATCAAAGGTTCGGCGGAAAATAAGCATCATATTGAAACTTATGGTGCTCCTGAGCTGTGGCCGTACAATTATTTCATCACAGGCGCGAAAGACAAGCAAGGTAATTTTGTACAGTTTGCTCCTAAACTGAAATCTGAAGGAGGTAAGTTTGATCCTGATGAATGGGCGCAGTTATTTGCTGATGCAGGTGCTAAATTTGCGGGACCGGTAGCTGAACATCACGATGGATTTTCTATGTGGGCAAGCAAGGTCAATCCGTGGAATGCAAAAGATATGGGACCTAAACTTGATTTGGTGGGTTTATTGACAAATGCTATCCGCAGACAAAATTTGAAAGTAATCCTTTCTATGCATCATGCATACAATATTACCGGATATTACGATCATGTGCCTAAAACGAGTGACCCGAAACTTCAAATGCTTTTCGGGCAGCAGGGAAAGAAAAAGAACGAAGCCTTCTGGTTAGCTAAGCTTAAAGAAATTATTGATAACTATAAACCGGATATCATTTGGCAGGACTTCAACCTGCGCGCTATTTCACAACCAGTTCTTTTACAGTTTTTAGCTTACTACTATAATAAATCAATAGAATGGAACAAACCAGTTGTAGCTACCTATAAGGATGGTCTGAATACCAGGTGTGCTGTATTGGACTATGAACGCGGAGGGCCAGCCGATATCACTGAAAATTATTGGCTTACAGATGATGCAGTCAGTTCTTCAAGCTGGTGCTACACTGAAGGAATTGGATATTATTCTAAAAAAGCAATACTTCATAGCTTTCTAGATAGAATAAGCAAAAATGGGAACCTGCTTCTTAACATTTCTCCAAAAGCCGATGGGACAATACCTCAAGAACAAAAGGACATTTTGCTGGCAATGGGTGCGTGGCTTAAAAAATATGGCGAAGCTGTTTATTCAACGCGAGCATGGGAAAAATATGGAGAAGGTCCTACCAAAATGGGTGCTGCTCACGGTATAATGGGTGCACCGGCGGAAGGAACTGCCAAAGATATTCGCTATACCAGGTCGAAAGATAATACAACACTTTATGCTATTTTGCTCGGTTGGGAAAAAGATCAGAAAAGAATAACGCTTAAATCATTATCTTCCGACAGAATTGATTTAAAGAACCTTAAATCTGTTGAACTAATAAATGACGAAGCCGGAAAGTACCTGCCTCTAACTTTCAATCAAGATACGGAAGGATTAATTGTTAATCTGCCAGAACGTTCTTTCGAAGAAATGGCATATGTTCTAAAACTAAATTTCAAAGGTGAAATTCCTCAGCTCGATAAATTTGCTGATCTCAATTCTACTCCGCATTATTATATTGTCCCGGGTAACAGTACGGGTAGTTTGGTTCTTGGATCAGATCTGACATTGACTGAAAAAAAGAAAAACTTTGCAAACCAATGGAAGTTGGAAAATGAAGGCAAGGGTATTTACAAAATACTGAACAGGGCAAATAGTGATAAAGTTTTAGAATGTGGATTTTCAAATCACGACCTTCTAGTTTCAAATTTTACCGGAAAGGATAACCAGTTCTGGAAAATCGAAGATGCACGTAACGGAAAGTTCAAGTTGTCAAATAAACAATTTTCAAATATGATATTATCCATAAATGCTCCCATTGCTGAAGGGAAAAAAGCGGAATTGCTCAGTTCGGATCGCGGCTCATCTATTGAATGGAAATTGATAGAAGTCTGCGAGATGAAGGAGGAACCGTTTAAACCAAATTATATTCCGGGAACCATTGAAGCCGAGGATTATGATAACGGCTGCCCGGGCGATGCATATTACGATTCTGACAAAATTAATCAAGGCGGACAATATCGTTTAAATGAAGGTGTTGATATTGATACTTGCTCTGAAGGCGGCTACACTTTGGGTTGGACAAGTGCCGGAGAATGGCTTGCATATACAGTTACTATTAGTAAAGCCGCAGCTTACCAGGTTTTATTCTATACTGCTTCAACTTCCGGGGATGCAAAACTTCATCTTGAATGTGATGATGTAAACAAATCAGGGACAGTTTCAATCCCGAATACTTCAAGCTTTCAAAAATGGGCAGTTGTAAAAAAAACGATAGAACTTGATGCCGGTCAACATATTCTAAAATTGGTTATCGATGGTGGTCTTCTTAACCTTGATAAAATGATTTTTGAAGAAGTAAAATGATCCTTGACTAATTTTGAATAATAAGTTAATTTATACGTGAAAGTTCACGAGTAAGTAGATGGCACACATAACACAACTTGACATTGCGAGAAAATTAAAGGTAACGCGTATTACCGTATCTAAAGCATTAAGAGATCATCCTGATATCTCAAAAGATATGAAGAAAAAAGTTTTGGATACTGCTGAAAAGCTTGGATATACTCCAAATCTGATAGCTCAAAATTTAACCTCCCGAAAAACATTTACCTGGGGCGTTGTTATCCCCGATTTGGAAAACAGCTTTTTTGCTTTTGCAACTGATAGTATCATTGATGCTGCAAATGAAAAAAATTATAATGTTTTTGTAACAGTTTCCCGCGAAAATAAAAATAATGAGAAACTCAATATTAAAAAGCTGATAGGAATGAGAGTAGACGGTTTACTGGTATGCGTTTCCCAGCAGACAAAAGATCCACAAATTTTCAATCATATCAAAAAATTGAACATTCCCCTTGTTTTCTTCGACAGGCATTTTGAAGGATTAAACTTTTCAAGTGTAACATTTGAAGATAAGAATGGAACAATGAAAGCCGTAGATAAAATTATAAAACAGGGTTATACAAAAATTGCACATTTTGCAGGGTATTCAAATGTAAGTATAGGGAAAGAAAGATGTCTGGGCTATAAGAATGCCCTTAAGAAAAATGGAATTAAAATAATACACCAATGGATTATTGAAGGAGGTTTTGAAATAAAAGATGGATATAATTCATTTATAAAATTATATAATTCAAAAAATCTTCCGGAAATAATATTTACTGTAAATGACCGGGTTGCATTAGGAGTATATCAGGCAGCAGTGGAGAAAGGATTAAAAATACCAGAAGATATAGGTGTCGCAGGATTTGGTTTTAATGATACAGTACAAAGTTTTACGCCTCCCCTGGCAATAATAAACCAGGATCCAAGAAAGCTGGGAAGTGCAGCGGCAGGGCTTCTTATCGAGATGATAGAGAATCCGGAATTAAAAGGAAGAAAAATATAGTAATAGAAGAAGAATTCCTTTGGAACGATTCTATTATAAAAAAATTTTGAAACAAAATTAATAACCGGAGAATTTGATGGATGAAATAAAAGGAAAACAGATAAACCCGGATTTAATCCCAAGCAAAACGCTTAACACGGGAGGAAAAATACCTGGTATAGGACTTGGAACTTTCGGCTCTGATTCTGTCTCCCCTGAAACTGTTGCAGAAACTGTTAAGAAAGCAATTTATTCCGGTTACAGGCATATTGACTGTGCTTCAGTTTATGGTAATGAAAAAAATATTGGTTCTGTTTTAAAAAAAATATTTAAAAGCGGCTTTCTTAAACGGGAAGATCTGTGGATTACTTCAAAAGTCTGGAACGATATGCACGACAAGGTTGCAGAATCATGCAAGCAGTCATTGGCAGATCTTCAAATTGATTATCTTGACTTGTATCTTGTGCACTGGCCTTTTCCGAATTTTCACCCGCCAAAATGTGAAGTTACATCGCGCAGCCCTAATGCGAAACCTTACATTCACGAAAATTATTTGAAAACATGGCGCCAGATGGAGAAACTTGTTGAAGGAGGTCTGGTTAAGAATATTGGTACATCTAATATGACTTTACCAAAGTTGAAGCTATTATTAAAAGATGCAAAGATAAAACCCGCATGCAATGAGATGGAGCTTCACCCTCATTTTCAGCAGCCTGAATTATTTAACTTCTGTTTGGATAATAATATTCAGCCGATAGGTTATTGTCCGCTAGGTTCACCCGGGCGGCCGGAACGGGACAGAACAGAACAGGATACAGTTGATCTTGAAGATAATGTTATAATTAAAATTGCAGATAGATTAAAAGTCACTCCGGCTCAGGTTGCAATTAAATGGGCTATGCAGCGAGGGCAAATTCCAATTCCATTTTCCATAAATCATTTCTTTGAAAATCTTGAATCTGCTGTTAATGTTCAACTTAGTGAAAATGATATGAAAGAGATTTCAAAAATTGATAAGAACTGCAGATTAATAAAAGGACAGGTTTTTCTTTGGAAAGATAATCAGACCTGGGAAGATTTATGGGATTTAAATGGTGAAATAACTCCTGGATGAAAATTCAACATTAAAAGGTTAGATATGAATAAAATGATTGGTGCAATTCTGCCCGGAAATAGTACGGCAGAATTGAAAGAATTTGATATCCCGGTTCCAAAATATGGTGAAGTCCTAATTAAAATGAAATCATCAACAATCTGCGGTTCAGATATACGCGCATTCTACCATGAACATCTGGGAAAAGGTCCTGAAGGATATCAACAAGGAATGATTGCAGGACATGAACCATGCGGTCAAATTGTGGAAACAGGTCCAGGATGCCGGCGGTTCAAAAAGGATGATCGTGTAATTGTTTATCATATTTCAGGCTGCGGGGTTTGCAATGATTGCCGCAGAGGATATATGATATCCTGTACTAGCCCCTACAGGCGTGCTTACGGC
The DNA here is from genome assembly GCA_963782475.1 of uncultured Bacteroidota bacterium. Classification (GTDB taxonomy): domain Bacteria; phylum Bacteroidota; class Ignavibacteria; order Ignavibacteriales; family Ignavibacteriaceae; genus CAVQBP01. The sequence continues at coordinate 1,188,035 of CAWAJW010000012.1, read as the reverse complement.
TGGCAGCGGGACGGCGGGCATGGCAGAATATTTACTTGCAGAAGAAAAAGATCTTGTTTTTCTACCGGATGAGTTGACTTATTCCGATGGCGCCCAGGTTGCATGCGGTTTTGGAACTGTTTATGAAGGCTTGGAAAAAATTGGCATCAGCGGAAATGATGATGTTTTAATAACGGGACTAGGTCCGGTTGGGCTTGCTTCTGCAATGCTTTGCAAAGCTTTAGGTGCACAAAAAATTTTCGGGATTGAAGTTATTGATGAAAGATTATCCATAGCAAAAAACCTGGGACTATTTACTGAAGTTATAAAAGCCGGTAGTGATAACGTTGAACAAATCCGGGATTTAACTGCAGGACATGGTGTGGAGAAATCGATTGATTGTTCTGCTAATAATAAAGCGCGTCTTACTTGTATCCAAGCCGCGCGTAAATGGGGAAAAATTGTCTTTCTTGGTGAAGGAGGCACCGTTGAGTTTCAACCTTCAAGAGATATAATACATGACCAGAAAACTATTTATGGCTCGTGGGTTACAAACATCTGGAGAATGGAAGAGCTTGTTGAACGCCTGGTAAGATGGAAAATTAAACCTGACTCATTGATTACACACAGGTTCAAGCTGAATGAAGTCGGTGATGCCTATTCTTTGATGGCAAGCGGTAAATGCGGAAAAGTCGCTGTTGTTTTTGATGAAGAAATTACACAATAGATTTTTTATGCAGCCTCTTCGGGATAATTGAATTTGGGAGTACCTGGCTTAACGACAAACTGTTTTGAAAGAATTTTCATCATATTCCAAAAATTGCTAAATATAAGTTTAATCTTTAAAAAGGAGTTTACAAAATGCTGAAAAATATACCAAATATTTTAAGTCCTGACTTGCTAAAAATTCTTATGGAGATGGGACATGGTGATGAAATAGTAATTGCAGACGGAAATTTCCCGGCTGCTTCAATAGCAAAAAAATTAATCCGGCTTGATGGTCAAAATGTCCCCGAAGTTTTAGAAGCAATATTAAAATTCTTTCCTCTTGACACATATGTTAAAAATCCTGTTGGTCTTATGGCAGTAGTACCCGGATGATAATGTTAAACCTGTAATTTGGGAGGAATACAGGAAAATAATTCTGGAAAGTAAAGAACCATTCACTGAATTTGAACATATAGAAAGATTTGCTTTTTATGAAAAGGCTAAAAAAGCTTATGCAGTAATAGCAACAAGTGAAAGAGCTTTATATGCGAATATCATCCTTAAAAAGGGAGTGGTTGTTTAGAATTGATTTTCAAATGAATAAACAGGAAAAAGAGTATAGTAATTATTCCTATTTCACAAAATTAATTGATGTTCTTTTTCCAAATGTTTTTGATCATTTCATTAGTTATGAGTTAATACTCGATTATATGAAATGTCTGAGAATCGTATTAATTAATTTTAATATCCAAGGGGGTTACTATGAAAAAGGAATTTTTGCTTTTTGCTATGATTACTATCCTGATACCATTGTATTCAGCTCTTCCTCAAACTCTGGGTGATTACATCTCGGAAGTTAAAGGAGATACTCTTGTTGTTAAAGATTATTACGATATGAATAACCAATCAAACTCTTTGTATTATGCTCTGCTCCTGGACACTGCTAGATGTTCCCAAAGGCCGCATCTATGAGTTAAAAGCAAATGGTTATTACCCTCTGAGTAACGCATCTGTAACTTCTTCAAGCCATCACACTGTAATTGTTGGTTCAGACCCCAGAATGGTAGTAAGCAATAAGGATGTAAATTCAGCACCTCCAGTTATATGCAGAACAATAATGGAATCCGATACTGGAGATAGCTCATTGTATCGATGCAAATTGTGATTTGACTATAAAGAATTGTGCCCTTATTCCTGCATCGAATGATGGCTCGCTTGCCTCTTCATTTACTGAAATCCGATCATCTAACCTGCATGTGGTTTACGATAATTGCATAATGGAACATACAGGCGGAGTTTTTGTGGCGGCTAGAAGATTCTAATTGTGCTGTAACATTCAGAAATTGTTACTTTGTTAATATGAGCGGTTATCCATACCGACATAATGGGGGAGTATTCGATTGTTTTGCCCCCCAGGATTCGCTGCTAGTTGAAAACTGTACCCACATTATGGCTCAAGGAAGCCTTTATAGATTCAAGGCTTATCCTTTCAATAGGATAATTTTTAACCATAATACATTTATTAACTGTGCGGGCAACGTATTTCTGGATCTTGGATACCAGCACAGGGTAAGCGTTATAAGTAACATATTTATAAATTGCAATCTTCAATGTTGTACTGAAAATCATTCGATTGATCTTGGTGAACATGATCCGGATTGGCTGCCTATCGGTATTGTTAACATTTATCCGGATCAGACTACTGATGTTGTTGATGCATATAATGCTTCTTCAATGTTAGGTGTAAAAGACTATACTATGTCGATAGGAATTTGATCTACTGGGATCCTTTAACTGATGACATAAGAGAAATATTGAATGAAAATAAAGTCGACGGGATAAGTCAATGGGAATCGCAAATGATTACAATGAATTCAAGATCTCAGATGATGTTTGATAATAATGCTGCATATCCTTTTTTAACAGAAGGCACCTGGTACAAGAGTCAAATGCCAAATTTTGCAGATCCAAGGGATCTATTTACAACCCAGTTGTTAAATTTAAAGACTTTCGCTCTTGCAGCCGTCGATACGGGAGCAATTGGCAAGACTGCCGTTTTACCCACATGGCGTTTGATCAGCACTGGTTCTGAAAACTTTGTATATCCTGATTGGCCGATCCCTGTTGATCTTTCATATACTAATGCCGATCTGCTTACTGCAGGAATTAGTGCTTTTCCTATTGGTGATTTGAACTGGTTCCCGGTTCAAAAAACTTATTGGCTTGCTCAAAGAGATGCGGAATATGCACAAATTGAAAATATCATGTATTCGCAGCCAATAATAGGAATTAAAGAAAATTAAAAAAGTAGTATAACTAATGAATTCATACTTGAGCAAAATTACCCGAACCCATTCAACCCAAGTACATTGATAAGTTTCTCTATTCCGAAAGCCGGATTTGTGATACTTAAAGTGTACGACAGTTTGGGAAAGGAAATATCTACTCTGTTAAACGGTCTCAAAGCTCCTCAAACTTATAATATTAAGTTTGATGGAACCGGCTTAGCAAGCGGTATTTACTTTTGCCGGTTAAGAGTAAATGGATATGAGACAACTAAGAAAATGATGCTTATAAGGTAAAGCCAAATGAGTTTAAATTGTATAAAAAAACAAAAACCTTATGGCTTATAAAAACCCGGCAAAGCCGACATCAGAACTGTCAAGTCATTCGATAGAAAGGATTGTGAGCTTAAGAGAGAGAAAAATTTATTTGAGTACTCATTCTTTTTACCGTAGCTGTTGTAAATCAACTTGATATTTTAATTTAAAAAGTATTAATAAATAATTGGTTACTCATAACCGGATTAATAAACCTGTATAGGGAAAAAATATGAATTCAATGCCGTTAGGTTTTTTTGATTGGGCAATAATGTTAGTCTATTTTGCATTTATCGCCTGGATTGGATTTTATCTTAAAAGGTTCACAAAATCTGATGAAGATTTTTTTCTTGCTGGAAGAAGAAACAGCATGTGGGTTTGCGGTATTGCATTTATGTCGGCAAACATGGGTTCGATGGAAGTAATAGGTTATACAGGGCAAAGTGTTAAGTATGGATTATATGCCGCACATTTCTATTTGATTGGTGCAGTTCCCGCCATGTTATTCCTCGGCGTATTTATGATGCCGTTTTATTACCACAGTAAAATTAAATCCATCCCGGGATATTTAAAAGCCCGTTTCAATGAGAGTGCGCGGGTTTTTAATGCTTCTATGTTTGTAGTGAATATGATTTTGGTTTCCGGAATTGCACTTTATCTGCAGGCTTTGATCTTTCATACTTTCCTTGGCTGGAACTGGGATTTAAGCATTTGGCTTTCAGCAATTTTTGTAGCGCTTTACGTTACTTTAAGCGGATTGCTTTCCGCAATGTTTACCGAAATTGTGCAGTTCTTTTTGATATGGGCAGGGATATTAATCCTTCCGATTTTAGGTTTAGTAGATATTGGCGGACCGGCAGAGATTTCTGCACATCTTTCCGAAGGATTCAAGACTCTCTGGTCAACTTCGGGAAACGCTGCAAATAACCCGATGTATGTTAATTGGGGAGCTTTGGTTCTTGGATTAGGCTTTGCAATTGCATTCGGTTACTGGACTACTGATTTCTTAATCATACAGAGAGCTTTTTCTGCAAAAGATTTACGCTCAGCCAGAATGACCCCGATTATCGGTTCATACTTTAAATTGCTTCTTGGGGCAGTTGTTGTAGGCACAGGAATGATTGCATTAGTATTAATTAACAGTCCGTCAAGCGGGTTCAGTTTGCTGGTCGAAGGGGGAAAAACTAATTATGATTCGGTGCTTCCTTTGCTGATGCAAAGATATTTTACTCCGGGTTTAATTGGTGTCGGCGTTACTTCAATGGTTGCAATGTTCATGGCCGGTATGGCCGGTAATATGAGCTCTTTTAATGCTGTCTGGACTTATGATATTTATCATTCAGTTATAAATAAAAATGCTACATCGCAAAAGCTTCTGCAAATCGGAAGAGTTACAACTGTTGCCGGAATTCTCTTAAGCGTTGCAGGTGCCTACATCGCACGCAGCATGCCGACGGTTATTGATTATCTTCAGGCAATCAGCTCAATGTTTCTGGCTCCTTCCGTTGCAATTATTATCCTTGGTATGTTTTGGAAATTTATAACACCCAAAGGAGGATTGTGGGGAATGCTTATCGGGACTGTTGTTGCAGTTCTGTTGTTTATTGCTCAGGAAGTTAAACTAATCCCAATAAGTTTTGTAATACCCGGTTCCGACGGAGCAAGTGCACAATCTTTTATGGCTGCTAATTTTTGGCGTGCTGTCTGGGCCTGGTTAATTTCAAGCGGAACCGCTATTATCATAAGCTTCTTCACAAAAAACAAGACCGATGAAGAGCTGCATGGTTATGTAAAAGGGATGGTTGATAAAGATGAACCTGCTGTTGAAGAAAAAATTTCATTTAATAAAAAGCCTGAATTCTGGGCTGCCATTACACTTGTAATTTTCATAATCATAAACATTTTACTTTGGTAGGAGAGAATCAATGGAAACTGAAAAAGGAATGAGAAGCATCTGGTTTTTTGTAGGCTTAATTATGCTGTTGATAGGTATTCTGGTTTTTCTTGCCGGCATTTTCGAATTGATAAATCCAACTGTTCATAATGTACGGCTTACCGGGCTTCATACAAATATCTGGTGGGGAATATTAATTGCAGTTACCGGTGCAATCTATACTATAAAAAATAAAAATAAATATGTAAAAAATTAAATAGAATTTCTAAACATTGATTATTATTTATATAATAACATTTGTTTCTGATTAAATATGATTCCCAAGTTTATTCGAATTTCCAAATATGTCTTGTTTATAATTATTTTATGCTCATTATAATTTTGAAGTTCATGCATTTAAAGTAGAAGTGTAAATGAAATTTAATGATGTCTATATTAAATGCTTTTTTTAACAAGGAAATAAGAATTATGAAAAACATCCTGTTTATTTTATTCTGTTTACTTTGCGAACTGAATTTATATGCACAAAGTGATACATTACTAAAATTATGGTATAATCAGCCTGCCAAACAATGGGTTGAGGCTCTCCCTATCGGAAATGGCCGGTTGGGTGCTATGATATATGGGGATCCCTATAAAGAAAAAATCCAGCTTAATGAAAATACGGTTTGGGCAGGTCAGCCGAATCGCAACGATAATCCTGATGCGAAAGAAGCATTGCCGGAAGTTAGAAAATTAATTTTTGAAGGTAAATATAAAGAAGCCCAGGACCTGGTTAACCAAAAGTTCATAAGTAAAATTTCAAACGGGATGCCTTACCAAACAGTCGGCGACCTTCATCTTTTATTCCCCGGACATGAAAATTATTCCGATTATTACAGGGAACTTGATATCGAAAACGCGGTTGAGACAAGCCGTTACAAAATAGATGGAGTAAACTATCAAAGCAAAGTTTTTGCTTCATTCCCTGATCAGGTTATCATTGTCAGAATCACAGCCGATAAACCCGGCTCAATTAATTTCACCGCCACAATGAGCAGGCCAGCAGCGGTTGACATTTCAACAAAAGGCAATAACGAAATAATTATGTCGGGCATAACAGGCAACTGCGATTCTGTTAAAGGTAAAATGAAATTCCAGGCTCATGTCAAAGTCCGTAACAATGGAGGATCTGTTTCTGCTTCGGATACTTCCTTGCAAGTAGCTAATGCAGATATTGCTACTATATATATATCAATTGCATCCAGCTTCAAAAATTATCACGATATAAGCGGGGATGCCGGTGCCAAAGCAGACGAATATTTGCAAAATGCTTTGGGAAAGAATTATGAACGAGCATTAAACGACAATATTGCTGCATATCAAAAATATTTTAATCGTGTTAAGATTGATTTGGGAGTGACTGATTCAACAAAAAATCCTACTGATATGCGTATTGAACAATTTGCAGAGGACAATGATCCTCAATTAGCAGCTTTATATTTCCAGTTCGGCCGTTATCTTTTAATATCGTGTTCACAACCAGGCGGACAACCTGCAACACTCCAAGGCTTATGGAACGATCAGCTCTATCCACCATGGGACAGCAAATATACAGTCAACATCAATACGGAAATGAACTACTGGCCTTCAGAAGTAACTAATCTAAGTGAAATGAACGAACCTCTGGTTCAGATGGTTCGTGAACTTTCTCAGACCGGCAGGAAGACTGCTGAAGATATGTATGGTGCTGATGGATGGGTGCTTCACCACAACACTGACATCTGGCGAATTAATGGACCGGTAGATGGATCGTTCTGGGGAATGTGGCCGATGGGGGGTGCATGGCTTTGTCAGCATTTGTTTGAAAAGTATGAATATAACGGGGATAAAGAATATCTTAAATCCGTTTACCCTATACTCAAAAGCGCAGTAGAGTTTTATCTTAGTTTCCTTATAAAATACCCTGGACATGATTGGCTGGTCGTTTGTCCATCAGTCTCTCCTGAAAATGCTCCGTCGGTTCATCCTCAATCATCCATTTCAGCCGGAACAACAATGGATAATCAGCTGCTTTTCGATCTTTTTACTAAAACAATTAAAGCGGCAAAAATTCTGAATATTGATAAAGATTTCATTCCGAAAATTAATTATGCTCTTAATAAGCTGCCTCCTATGCAGATCGGTCAATACGGTCAATTGCAGGAATGGATTGAAGATTGGGACAACCCGGAAGATCACCACAGGCATGTTTCACATTTATACGGAGCATTCCCTTCTAACCAGATTTCTCCATTTCATACACCTAAGCTTTTTGATGCTGCTCGTACTTCACTTATCTACCGGGGAGATCCTTCAACAGGCTGGTCAATGAACTGGAAAATTAATTTATGGGCTCGCTTCCTAGATGGTAATCATGCATATAAGCTAATTAAAGATCAAATCAGACTGGTTGGAAAGCATAATTATAAACCTACAAATTTTTCCGAAGGCGGAGGAACTTATCCAAACATGTTTGATGCTCATCCTCCTTTCCAAATTGACGGGAATTTTGGTTTTACGTCAGGAGTTGCTCAAATGCTCCTGCAAAGTGATGACGGGGCAATTTTTATTCTTCCGGCTTTACCCGATGAATGGAAAAACGGAAGCATAAAAGGACTTCGTGCTAAAGGCGGATTTGAAATAGAAAATTTAGAATGGAAAGATGGAAAGATTTCGAATCTGGTAATCAAATCTAATCTTGGGGGCAACTGCCGTATTCGTTCTTATTGGGCATTGAAGGCTGACGGTAATAGAGATCTTGCGAAAGCCTCGGGAGAAAATGGTAATCCATTTTACAAAATACCAAATATAAAAAAGCCGTTGATTTCTCCAAAGGCGGAACTAAAAACGGTTGAGTTAAGAAAGACTTATTTGTATGACATTGAAACTAAACCGAAAATGGAATATATCTTTTCAGAGGAATGATGAACCAATCAAATGCGAAATAAAATATTTAAAATTGAAAAGGAATTAAAAATTTATAGTTTATAAAAAAAAGTGAGGCTAACCAAAAGATAAAATTTTTGAATATAATTTAAGATATCAATTAAATTTAAATTATAATTTTCTTTTTTTGAAGTATAGATTAAGCACACCAAGAATGGATCCTATAATCTATGCTACTTTTTGATCAGCCACTCTTAAAATATGCAATATGTTCATCCCTAATAACACCACTCCTCTTTTTCAGATCTTATCTGCTATTTTATCATTTTAAATTAATAAGCTTTTTAAAATGTCATTCAGATTAATATAATTCAACTGTAACTACCGATTTAGACGGGAGATTCAAAATCAGTACATTATTTTGCAGATGAAAATCAGAAAAATCTTTGATATCAACCTTTTCAGGCTTTCCAAAATCATTATAATCATTCATATTTTTCGATGTAATAATTTCTCCTTTACCTTTACCCAGAGGTTTTGAACCTCGAAAATCAATTTCAACATTTCTGTTATTATCGGGGTCTAAATTAGCCAGCGAAATATGAATTTTCCCGGTGCTGTCCTTTGAAGCTGACGCAGTAATACTTGGTAATGAATTTTCATTATAAGTGTAATCCTGACATTTAACATTGATTGGAAGCAGAGTGGCTTCATGATGAACTTTGTACATTTTAAATACATAGAAAGTCGGAGTTTTAACAATCTGATCATCTTTTGTAAGCAGCATTGATTGAAGCACATTAACAAGTTGCGCTATATTAGCCATCTTAACCCGTCTTGCATGATTATTAAAAATATTGAGATAAAGAGCTGCCGTCACCGCATCGCGCAAAGTGTTCTGCTGTAAAAGGAAACCCGGGTTTGTACCAGGTTCAACATTAAACCAGTTACCCCATTCATCAGCAATTAATCCTATTCTATTATCAGGATCATATTCATCCATTATGGCAATATGGCGTTCCAGTCTATCCTGCATTACCAAAGTATTTTTCATAGTACCAAACCAATCGTCTTCATTAAAATTTGTAGCCGAACCCTTATTATCCCATCCATGGGCAACCGTATAGTAATGGAAAGAATAACCTTGAATTAAATTTCGATAGTTTTGTGTCTGCTTCATGACTGTTTCAGTCCAGTTAAAATCAGCATCTGTTCCTCCACTGGCAACCTTATAAAGATTGCCTGTACGCATATAGGTGGAAAATCTTTTAAAAACATCGGAATAATAATCGGGCGTCATATTACCGCCGCATCCCCAGCTTTCATTTCCAACTGCCCAGTATTTTACATTCCATGGTTTTTCACGTCCGTTTTTCTTTCGAAGCTCAGTCATTGGGCTTTTATTGCTAGAGTTTACATATTCTACCCACTCTGCAGCTTCCTGAACAGTTCCGCTTCCAACATTTACGCAAATGTACGGTTCGGCATTGATCATATTACAAAAATCAAGAAATTCATGAGTTCCGAAACTGTTGTCTTCCGTAACTCCTCCCCAGTTGGTGTTAACTATTGAAGGACGTTGATCCACGGGACCTATTCCATCCTTCCAATGATATGTATCTGCAAAACATCCCCCCGGCCAGCGAACTACAGGGACATCAATTTCCTTTAAAGCATCAACTACATCATTTCTAATCCCTCTGGTATTTGGGATCGATGAATTCTCTCCAACCCAAATACCGCCATAAATACAGTGACCAAGATGCTCGGCAAATTGGCCGTAAATTTCTTTATTTATTTTTTGAATGCCGAGATCAGCATTTACAACAATTTTGTTCTGTCCATCAGCATCTTTTAATAAAATAAAGTTCAAAATAATTACAAGGATAATTAGTCTTAAAGAGATCATATTTTCTCCTTTTAAATTTTATTTTTCTTTTAAATAATGATTATTGGGATATTTTATTGGTCAACTTACCGGTTTCTATTTATAAATATATATGTATTTAACGCAAAATGGTTAATCTTAACTTTAATATTTCTTTTTTCATCGGTTATTACTATCTTTTCTTCCAAGTAATACTATTAATTTTAATTTCATGTTAACATATACAGCAAAATTAAATATGACTTTATTCCTAATATTAGACAAAAATTTAACTTAATTAAAATAAAATAGAAAAAGTAAACTAAAAAATATTTTAATAAAATAAATCAAGTAATTGGATATTCTTCGAAACTCTAATTTTTATTTCAAAAGTTTTTAATAATATCAAATCAAATTTTCGAACTATGCATATACCAAGAGTTATTTTAATTGTAGAAACATCCCGGGCTTTTGGAAGGAGATTACTCCTGGGTATTACCAAATATGCACGCCTTCATGGACCATGGGCCTTTTATCGGGAACCAAGCGGACTACCGTCAAGTTATCCATATCCAAAGCTTAAAGATTGGCATGCTGATGGTATTATTATGAGAAATACTAAAAATTCAAAAAAACTTCTGGAATTAAACTTACCAACTATTTGGGTGCCACATAATAATGAAACTTATCCTGAATTTCCTGCTGTTAAAACCGATGGAGAAAGCATCAGTAAAATGGCTGCAGATCATCTGCTGAGTATGGGGCTTAAAAACTTTGCATACTGCGGATTTGATGATTTCCCCTGGTCATTGGAAAGACAAAAATATTTTGTAAAATATCTTACTGATAGAGAATATAATATTTCAATTTTCATTAACCATCAAAAATCCTCAAAGCGGAAATGGGAGAATGAACAAAAGTTTATGGCAGATTGGTTAAAGAGCCTCCCTAAACCTATAGGCATTATGGCATGTAATGACGACAGAGGACAACATGTTATTGAAGCATGTAAAATCGCTGAGCTTCATGTACCCGAAGATGTAGCTGTTATAGGAGTTGACAACGACGATCTGATTTGCGATTTATGCGATCCTCCATTGACCAGCGTGGCCTTAAATATCGAAAAAGCTGGATATGAAACAGCAAAATTGCTTGATTCTATGATGAATAATATAAGCACCATACATAGAAACATTGATGTAAAGCCCACATATGTAAGAACGAGACATTCAACTGATATTATAGCAACTGAAGATAAGGAATTAACCAAGGCAATAAGTTTTATTCGACAGAATTTTCGTAAAGACATAAAAGTTAAAGATGTTGTCGAATCAACATTACTATCACGCAGAAGTCTGGAACAGCGTTTCAAAAATAAATTAGCAAGATCTATAAATTCTGAAATTAGAAGAATCAGGGTTGAACATATCAGCAAACTGCTTGTAGAGACTGATTTATCCATTTCAGAAATTGCTTATGGACTTGACTTTAGCAGTGCTGAACATATATCTAGATACTTTCAAAGAGAAAAAGGTAATTGCCCAAGGGAATTTAGGAAAATAAAGACCCCGAAATAATCCGGACCAGGGGCGTGAAAAAATTCCGAAATCACTTCACACAATATTATTTTAATAATTTATTAATCAATTATTTAGCCTAATTACGCAAAATGGTTAAGTTTCAACGTGATATGGTGAATATTTAATATACGTTATTATATAACTTTATTTAAAGTTATTTATCTTTGTTTTTTTTGGTGAAACAATTCTAAAATATATATTTATAAAAAAATGTTTATCTTTCAGCATTTAAAAGAGGACAAAAAAATGAGAGAAAAAAAGCTAAATTTATTTTTAATTTTTATTTCTATCCTAGCATTTTTTTCATGCAATAAACAGGATCATAATATGGTGAAAAAAGAACTTTTCGGTACTCTCCAAAATGGAGAAAATATTTATGCATTTACGTTGACCAATAATAGTGGAATGAGTGCCACAATTATGAATTATGGTGCAACAGTTATTAAGCTTAAAGTCCCTGATAAAAACGGAAAAGCTGAAGATGTAATATTAGGATATGATAGTCTCTCCAGTTACGTAAAAGGCAGCTCTTATTTCGGCGGAATCGTAGGACGTTACGGAAATAGAATTGCCAAAGGAAAATTTACCTTAGATGGCAAAGAATATCAACTTTCAATAAATGATGGGCAAAATTCATTACATGGAGGAACTATTGGATTTAATAAAAGAGTTTGGGACGCGAAAGAATTGAACGGTGATAATCCTTCATTGCAATTAACTTACGTAAGTCCCGATGGAGAAGAGGGGTATCCGGGAACATTAACTCTTACAGTCACTTATTCCCTGACCGATGATAATGGGCTAAAAATAGATTATAAAGCTACAACAGATAAACCTACAATACTAAATCCTACAAACCATTGCTATTTTAATCTTTCAGGAAACCCTGAGAATACAATCTTAAATGACATACTAATGATTAATGCAGATAAATTTACACCTGTCGATAGTACATTAATTCCCACTGGACAGCTTGAAGATGTAGCCAATACTCCAATGGATTTTAGACAACCAACTAAAATTGGTAAACGAATTAATGATGATTTTCAGCAGTTGAAATATGCAGGAGGTTATGACCATAATTGGGTCCTCAATAATTATAATGGTTCAGTACAAGAAGCAGCAACTGTGTATGATTCGACCAGCGGCATATTTATGAAAGTGTTAACGGATGAACCTGGCATACAGTTTTACACAGGAAATTTTTTGAACGGCAAAGACAGAGGAAAAGAGGGTATTTATTATAAATATAGGACCGGTCTCTGTTTGGAATGCCAGCATTTTCCGGATTCACCAAATGAAGAGAATTTTCCTTCAGTAGTTTTAAGACCCGGAAATACTTATAGACAAACTACAACTTATGAATTTTCTGTAAAATGATTTTAGCTTTTAAATCAATTGTAATTCAAAAAACATAGTTCATATATAAGGAAATAATTATGTCAACCTTACAAACTTTAGATTGGATAATAATAGCTGGTTATTTTGCCATTATCTTAGGTCTAGCCTGGTGGGTTATTAAACAAAAGCAAGAAACGTCAACAGATTATTTTCTGGCTGGGCGCCATCTAGGTTGGTTTATAGTTGGCGCTTCCATTTTTGCTTCAAATATCGGTTCAGAACATTTAGTTGGATTAGCCGGTTCGGGAGCTACCGATGGAGTGGCCATGGCTCATTACGAATTACATGCCTGGTGTCTTCTTGTTCTGGGATGGATAATGGCTCCTTTTTATATGCGTTCAAAAGTTTTTACAATGCCTGAATTCCTTGAAAAACGCTTTTCTCCAAGTGCAAGAACTCTGCTATCCTTAATTTCTTTAGTAGCATATATCCTTACTAAAATTGCAGTCGGTATTTTTGCCGGTGGTGTAGTATTCAGTGTATTGCTGCCAGATATTGGATTTGCGGGATTGAACAGTTTTTGGATCGGATCTATTTTAGTTGTTGTACTAACGGGTCTCTATACTGTGCTGGGAGGTATGCGCGCTGTTGCTTATACAGAAGCTTTGCAGACAATAATATTAATTGTAGGTTCAATACTGGTTACTATTTTTGGTTTGCATGCTTTAGGTGGATGGGATGTCTTAAAATCAACTGTAAGCCCTGAAATGTTAAACCTCTGGAAACCTATGATACCTCATGGAGTTGAAAGCACCTGGGCCCCGATAAAGGAAGCTGGAAAAATGGCATGGTATTTTAATGATAATTATCCATGGCTTGGAATGCTTTTCTGTGCTCCGATAATTGGATTATGGTATTGGACAACTGATCAGTATATTGTTCAAAGAGCTATAAGTGCAAAAAATATAACAGAAGCCCGAAGAGGTTCAATTGCAGCAGGTTTCCTTAAACTTTTACCTGTATTTATTTTTATTCTTCCCGGCATTATATGTTTCGCTATTGCAAAAAACGGTGTTATACCTGCAATTCAAAATCAAATGCTCGATGCAAGCGGCCATATAATTCGAGAAAACGCCCAGGCAGCCTTTCCATTAATGGTAGCTTACGTACTTCCCGTGGGTATAAGAGGTATCGTCGTCGCCGGGCTTTTGGCAGCGTTAATGAGTTCATTAGCCGGTGTATTTAATGCATCATCAACATTATTTACAATGGATTTTTATTCAAGACTTCGACCCAATTCATCGCAAAAACAATTAGTGTGGATGGGACGTGTAGCTACTACTGTTATGGTTATTATCGGATTATTGTGGATTCCGGTCATTCAAGGAGGAAGGGGACTTTATGATTACTTGCAAGGTGTCCAGGCATATCTCGCACCTCCGATTTTCGTTGTTTTTTTCCTGGGAGTTTTCTGGAAAAGGTTAAATGCAAAAGGATGTATGGCCGCATTGATTACTGGTTTTTTAATGGGATTGTTTAGACTTGCAGTAGATACACCCGTAAAATTATTAGATACAACTTACACACAGGGATCATTCTTATGGATAATTAATAATATATTTTTCCAATATTACAGCCTTTTAATTTTCATTGTTAGCATTGTGGTAATGATTGTAGTAAGCTACATGACTAATGAACCAAGTTATGAAAAATTAGATGGATTAACCTATTCTACTACAACCATGGAAATGAAGAAAGAAAATAGAAGCAGCTGGTCCAGAGGTGATTTAGTAGCATCTATTATTCTTGTATTATGTATTCTTGCAATATATCTTTATTTCTCCTGATAAATAAATAAGAATATTTGATTTAGAATAAAGTAGAAGTTATGTAAATGGGAAAATATTCTATCGGATTGGATTTTGGCACTAACTCGTGTAGAGCCCTAATAGTTGATATACAGAGCGGTCAAGAATTAGCGAGTCATGTTTTTAACTATCCTTCAGGTGATTCGGGAGTTATTACGGATGTTAAAGATCATAATTTAGCACGACAAAATCCTGCCGATTATTTAATTGGTATTGAAACAACAATAACTGGAGCATTAAAGAAAGCTAAAAAAGATAATCCAAAATTTTCCCCCGATGATGTTATTGGAATTGGAGTAGATACAACCGGAAGCAGTCCGCTGCCTGTCGATTCAGACGGAATGCCGCTTTGTTTCCAGGAAAAATTTAAAGATCAACCGGCAGCAATGGTTTGGTTATGGAAAGATCATACTAGCCATGGGGAAGCAAAATTAATTACCGCTACTGCTTCAAAATTGCGACCCGAATATCTAAATAAAATCGGCGGAGTTTATTCCTCAGAATGGTTCTGGAGTAAACTGCTGCATTGTAAATCGGAGAATCCTGATGTTTTTGATGCTGCATATAGCTTTGTAGAAATATGTGATTGGATTCCGGCAGTTTTAGTAGGCATCACTAAGCCGGATGATATTAAAAGAAGTATCTGTGCAGCAGGCCATAAAGCAATGTATAATGATAAATGGGGCGGATTACCGGATGAAGAATTTCTTAGGATTCTCTCCCCTTCTCTGGGAGAATTAAGAAAAAAGCTGACAACACATGCATCCGCATCCGATGAGAGAGCCGGATTTCTTTCGGAAGAATGGTCTGAAAAACTTGGTCTCTCAGAAAAAGTAAGTATCGCAGTTGGTGCTTTTGATGCACATATGGGAGCAGTTGGTGCAGGTATTAAAACAGGTACGCTTGTAAAAATATTGGGAACAAGCACTTGTGATATATTAATTTGGCCAAACAATAAAACTCTTGCTGATATTCCGGGTGTTTGTGGAATTGTTGACGGTTCTGTAATTGGTGGTTACTACGGTATAGAAGCCGGACAGTCTGCTGTGGGTGATATATTTCTCTGGTTTGATTAATAATTTTGTACCTGAAAAATATGGAAGCACTCAGGAAGAAAAGTTTATTAACCTGGAAAAAGAAGCATCAAAATTAAAACCTGGCGAAAGTGGTCTCATTGCACTTGACTGGAATAATGGTAATCGAACCATTCTGGTAGATGTTAGATTAACGGGGTTATTGGTAGGACAGACCCTTCACACTCAACCTCATGAAATTTATCGTGCTTTAATTGAATCGACGGCTTTCGGTGCTCTAGCAATAATTGACAGGATCGAAGAATATGGAGTTCAAATTAGTGAAATTGTTAATTGCGGCGGCTTAGCAATAAAAAATCCTTTACTTATGCAAATATATGCAGATGTTACTAACCGGCCAATGAAAGTATCAAAAAGTGAACAAACACCTGCACTTGGAGCTGCAATTTTTGCTGCCGTCTCTGCAGGTGAGCAAATCAGCGGATTTAAGGACATTTACTCTGCACAAGAAGTCATGACCGGTACAAAAGATATCTATATGCCAATTCCTGAAAACCATAAAACATATAAAAAATTATATAATATTTATCACCAGTTGCATGATGGTTTCGGCATCAAATCCTGGTCGGGTAGCATGTATAATGTGATGAAAGATTTATTGGAAATCAGGGACAACATTTCCATGAAAAATTAAATGTTAAAAGAATTAAAAGAAAAAGTATTAAAAGCTAATATATCACTGGTTCAATATAATCTTGTAACTCTTACTTGGGGTAATGTTAGCGGTATAGATCGTAAAAAAGAATTGATAGCTATAAAACCGAGCGGTGTAAATTATGATAGCTTAAAGCTTGATGATATTGTAGTTGTTAATATGCAAGGGAAAGTTGTGGAAGGGGATCTCAATCCTTCCTCAGATACTGCAACACATATCGAACTCTATAAAACCTTCCGGGATATTGGTGGAATTACACATAGTCATAGTGAATATGCAACAATATTTGCTCAAGCAGTTATGGAGATACCATGTTATGGCACTACACATGCTGATCATTTCAATGGAATTATCCCAGTAACCAGGTTTCTTACAAAAGATGAAGTGGAATCTGACTATGAATTAAATACCGGAAAAGTTATCACAGAACGTTTTAAGAATTTAGATCATCTTTCTACGCCTGCTGTTTTAGTAGCAGGACATGCGCCATTCACATGGGGTAAGAACCCTGAGGATTCTGTAAAAAATAATTTGATACTTGAAAGAGTTGCTAAAATGGCTTTATATGCTTTAAAGCTAAAACCTGACCTTGCTCCTTTACCTGACTATATGCTGAACAAGCATCATTCAAGAAAACATGGCAAAAATGCATATTACGGTCAGAAAAATTAATTCGCGCTCCCGCTCTATTTTTCATAATTTTTACTAATCTTAAAAAGGAATTTAAAAATGATAGATATAAAAAAATATGAAGCATGGTTTGTTACAGGTAGTCAGCATTTATATGGAGAAGAAACTTTATTAAAAGTTGCCGAACATTCGGAAAATATTGTTAAGGAATTTAATCATATTTCGAAAATACCAATAAAAATTATTTTCAAACCTGTATCTAACTACACCAGATTCAATTTATAAATTATGTCTGGATGCAAATGCTTCAGAAAATTGCATCGGTTTAATAACCTGGATGCATACATTTTCCCCGGCAAAGATGTGGATTGCCGGATTAAAAATTTTACAAAAACCATTCGTTCATCTGCATACACAGTTTAACAGGGATATCCCATGGGATGAAATTGACATGGATTTTATGAATCTTAATCAATCCGCACATGGAGGAAGAGAATTTGGCTTTATATGTACTAGAATGAAAAAAAACAGGAAAGTAATTGTAGGGCATTGGAGGGATGAAAATGTACAGGAAAAGTTAGCAATATGGCTAAGAGCAGCATGTGCATGGCAAGATTCCCAGAAAGGAAAAATCGCACGGTTTGGGGATAATATGAGGGAAGTCGCTGTTACTGAAGGTGACAAAGTTGAAGCTCAAATGAAATTAGGATATTCTATTAACGGGTATGGTCTGGGGGAACTGGTAAAATCAATGAATTCAATCAATGAAAATGAAATTGATAAGCTTATTTCTGAATATGAAGAAAATTATATTGTAAATCCGGTTCTATTAAATAAAGGAGAAAAACATTCTTCTTTAAGAGAAGCAGCAAAAATCGAACTTGGATTAAGAAAATTTCTTCAAACAGGAAATTTTAAAGGATTTACAACAACTTTTGAAGACTTATCAGGGTTAAAGCAGCTTCCGGGTTTAGCTGTACAACGTTTAATGTCCGATGGTTATGGCTTTGGTGCTGAAGGCGATTGGAAAACCGCAGCCCTCGTTAGAGCTATGAAAGTAATGTCCTCAGGATTAAATGGTGGCACCTCTTTTATGGAGGATTATACCTATCATCTTGATCCTTCAGGTATGAAAGTACTCGGTGCTCATATGCTTGAGGTATGTGAATCAATAGCAGATGGTAAACCAAACCTTGAAGTTAAGCCATTATCCATAGGAGGGAAAGAAGATCCTCCCCGACTAATTTTTAACGTTGCACCCAAGCCGGCAATTAATGCTTCAATAATAGATATGGGAAACAGGTTTCGCTTGATCGTTAATGAAGTTGATGTTGTTATACCCGATGCTCCATTACCTAAATTGCCGGTAGCAAGAGTTGTTTGGATCCCAAAACCAAACTTACCAGTTGCAGCCTCTGCCTGGATTCTGGCGGGAGGCGCGCATCATACAGGATTTAGTCAATCTGTTACATCTGAATTTTTGGAAGATTTTGCCGAGATAGCCGGGATTGAATATTTGCTGATTAACGATTCAACGAAAATTTCAGATTTTAAAAAAGAACTCAGGTGGAATGAACTGTATTATTCATACAGCAGGTGTTTATAAATTATCTTTTAACATATCCTCTCGCTTTTTAATTGGATAATAAATTCTATTAATACTGTTTAAGATATATCAATTCTTAATCGATGAAGAAAATTTCAAATGCCCTGTTCATTTTTAATAATATTGTCTAAAATGTGTTTATGAAATAAAAATGCAGAAAATCAGCATCCCTGAAAGCACTCGAGGATTACTTTTTGACTGTGACGGTACATTAGTCGATTCCATGCCGCTACATATGGATGCATGGAAAGCAGCCTTTCAGAAATATAATTCATATTATAACAAAGAATTTCTTTTTTCACTAAAAGGGATGAAGGAAATTGAAATAATTGATTTATATAATAAAAAATTTCATACCAATCTGGAACCTCAATTACTAGTCACTGCCAAGCATGAATATTTTTTGGAGAATATTAATTCAGTTAAACCGATTGAGCAAATTGTCAAAATTGCAAAATATTATTTTCGGAAATTACCGCTCGGTGTTGTTTCTGGAAGTGTTAACAAAATTGTTACCCTCGAATTACAGGTATTAGGAATCATAAAACTATTTGAAATAATATTAACAGCTGATGATCCCTTTAATCCTAAACCTTCTCCCGATATTTTTTATGCTGCTGCATCCAAATTAAATTTGGATCCAAAATCATGCGTAGTCTTTGAAGATGGAGATGCCGGTTTGGAAGCTGCTTCAAAAGCAGGGATGAAAACAATCGATATTCGTAAATTCATAAAATAATATTTAAATTATTTTAGAATCGTTTGCTCATTTTTTTACAAAAAAGGAATTCAGTTTGAAAAAAGCCGCTTTGACTGCAATTAAAAAGCTAGGGATAATAGAAGTTCCTAAACCTCAAATAATTAATGAAGATGATATCCTTTTAAAAATGGATACCGTTGGCGTTTGCGGCTCTGATATGCACTATTATAGAGAAGGGAGAATAGGGGATCAAATTATTGAATTTCCTTTTGCCGTTGGACATGAATGTTCCGCAAAAGTTATCGAGATAGGGAATTCCGTTTCCAAAGTTAAAATAGGTGATACTGTTGCTGTTGAACCTGCTGTTTCATGTCATCATTGCTCACAATGCTTGAGTGGAAGAGAACATACATGTTTAAATATAAACTTTCTCGGATGTCCTGGTCAACTTGAAGGATGTTTATCCGAGTTTATTGTAATGCCAGAAAATAACTGTTATCCTGTCCCTCCAAGTCTAAACGGAGAAGAGGCAGCTTTGGTTGAGCCGCTTTCAATTGGTTATTATGCAGTTCAATTCTTAAAGAATATTAAATTAAAAAATTCAGCAGCAATATTAGGAGCAGGACCAATAGGTTTAAGCGTTATGTCTTTTCTCAAAAATATGGGAATTGAAAATATATTTATTACCGATAAATTAGATTACAGAGTTAAAACTGCCAAATCCGCCGGAGCAAAATGGAGCGGAAATCCTGACAAAGAAAATATTACAACTATTGCAAAAGAAATAAATCATGAACTGTTCGATGTTGTATTCGAATGCTGCGGTGAACAGGAAGCTATTAACCAGGCAGTCGATATTCTTAAACCAGGGGGAACTTTATTAATTGTTGGAATTCCTGAAGTGGATAGGATTTCTTTTGATATTAGTAAAGTTAGAAGAAAAGAGATAACTATTCAAAACGTGAGAAGGCAGAATCATTGTATCCAGCCTGTTATCGATTTAATTGCCTCTCAGAAATTAAATCCCAATTTCATGATTACTCACCGCTTCCCATTTAAAAAAACTGATCTTGCCTTTAAAACAGTGGCAAATTATGAAGATAATGTTATCAAGGCATTAATTAAATTTTAAGGAAATCATTTAGTTTCCCAATATTAAATCTTCGAATTTTTTTAGTGTGCTCAGTTTAACTTATCTTTTAGAACTGCCTTGAAAAATCCATCTGTTGAAGATAATTTGGTTTTATTCATCATGAAAAGAAGGATAAATGAAAATAACCAGAAGAGAATTCTTTAATAAAACGATCCAAGGAGCAGCAATAATAACACTTCCATCAATATTAGGATCAATTATTGAAGGCTGCGGAAGCAATTCAAATCCTGTTTCAGCTTCATCTTCGAATTTGCAAACAATTCAAGCAACACCTAAAAATAATGTTATTTCATTAAATATTGATTCTTCATCACCGCTATCAACAGTCGGGAGTGCCGTACTTTTACAATTCTCAAACGGAAATATATTGGTAGATCGGCCCACCCAAGATAGTTTTAATTCGTTATCAGCTATTTGTACTCATCAAGGATGTCTAATCACAGGTTTTGATTCAGGAAATAAAAGTTTTGTTTGTCCCTGTCACGGTTCAAAATTTAATCTGAGCGGACAGGTTATTAATGGACCGGCGCAGAGGGCATTACCGCAATATCAAACACAGTTTAATAACAATCAACTTACTATTATAATCTAATATGGCAGCTTAAATCGAAATTATATTTGTCAACTTTTTTTCAATGTAACTTCGACTGAGAAATTCAAAGGTTCAAAACCTCCTCCTCCATTTCTCATACCATACCCCATTCCACGACCTGATCTCCCACCTCCAAAATCCCCACCTTCACCTTCGCCTTCACCTTCACCTCTTGCTCTTCTCATCCCTCCGTTTTTTTCTCCTTCAAAATTACTTCTTTCGGGTTCTTCAGTTTCAAATTTAATTTTAATCTTTTCACCAGGAAGAGCAGATATCTTATAACTATATTTAGCATCATTCAAAGGGACTTTTAGTTCATATATAAACCTGTCGGAATTGTAGCCGAGTTTAGCTTGAATTCCTTCATTATTTTCTACCGAAATTTCTGTCAATAGAGATTTATCTTCATTTACTATTTGCATTTCACTCTGACGATACAGCATTTTACTTATAAATTCACCCGGATTTTGCCTATTATAAATTTCGTCTGTTGAATTCGGCATATGTTCATTATTATTTGAATCATCGTGAATCGGATATTTTATGCCAATTGTTTTACCATCATTTTCAGGTTCAAACCAGGTTATAAATCCTCCTCTAAACATTGGGAAAACTTTTCTAAAATCATTTGTAGTTAAGCAGATATATAAAAATTCATTATTATTTTTAAAGCCTATTGCAACATTGTCATCTTTAAGATATTCAAGATTGTTTTGCCAATCAGAACTTTCGCCATCTATTTTTATTTGTTGATTAGTCCAGTTACTTAATAATTCCTTTTCACCGCTGCACCCGTTCAAAAAAATAAAACCGAATAATATTAAAATGATCAGCCGTTTAAAATATGGATAAGGCATTTTCTTACTCCGATTAAATAAATAGGAAATTTATAATAATATTTGACAGTAAATATAACGAAAGGTTTAAAGGATAATTAAATTTTAACCGATTAAGAAACAGATTAATTCAACTTCAAAAGTGGAGATTGATCAATTACAAAATTCTTTTTTAATATCGTATGCCCTGATATATCCAAGCATACCAGCTTTAAGAAAATCAAGATTTCCCGCTTGTTCGTTACCGGATCTGAATTTAGTAAGTCCTCTATTGTGGTAGGCTTCAGCCAGATTTGGATTCAGTTCTATTGCTTTACTGTAATCCGTTATAGCACCATCATAATCTCCCAGAAGATTTTTTATATTTCCTCTTTTAAAGTAAGCTTCGGCAAATGAAGGGTATAATTCAATAGCTTTATTAAAATCTGCAAGAGCATCTTTATAATTTTTACCCCTTTTTTTGAAATTTCCCCGGCTAAAGAATTCCAATGCCTGCGAATTATGATTTATTTTATTTTGAGATAACATATAATTTTGTATTAATTAAAACATACCCCAAGCTTATCAAATATATTTTCCTCACCTTCAGGCTTTACAATATATTCGGTTATTCCAAGGGAAATTAATTGAGATAAAGTATCACGATCCCGATCCGCAGTAATAGCGATTATTGGTACTTTAAAATCGGGCAAATAATACTTTAATTTCTTTAATGTTTCAAGACCACCGGTTGCAGAAGCCGCTATATCAACATAAATTAGATCTAAAGAATTTTGTTCTATAATTTTTAAAGCCTTCTCTCCACTATCAGTGGTTAATACCGGGCAGGAATAATAGAATGATAGGACATAGGAATAAAAGAATCGATGAAACTCGTTCTGCTCAATTACCAAAATTTTTTTTGTCTTTGTCTTTTCCATTGGCTTTTTATGTAATTTAAAATAACTCTGAATAGAAAAATCAAAATACATGCCACTGCAGATGATAAGTAATTAAGTAAATTTCATATTATATATAGTAGATAAAGGTAGGTAATTTCTGCTATGGCTTGTTAAGGCGTAAAAATGGAAGTCAAAGGGTAAAAAATCAGTAATATTTTAAAATCAACTCGATTGCTGTATTATAATCTTGTTCGGATTTTTGATTATTTGTTAAAGAAAATACATTTCCCCTTTGGTAATAAGCTTCCCAAAAATTTGGTCTTAGTTTTATAGCATTTGAATAATCGTTAATAGCTCCATTATAATCTTCAATTAATTTTTTAAAATTTCCTCTGCTGAAATATTCCAATGCAGACTGACATGGGCCGAAATATTTTTTTGTAATTTCCATTTTACTCTTTAAATATTTGTATAAATAGAAAATAGCTTAAGAATTAGTTTTTTTGAGTATTAAAATTTTTGAGTATATCAATTAAAAAAAGACAAATAAAGCCTACACTACTTAAAATCAAATCTTTTTCATCAATTGAGAATGAGTTGATAGCTCCAAATAAAACAGCAACAAGCTTAGAAAATGATAATACCGTTAAAAATATTCCGAATCCAAAAAAACCTTCATTTAAAGGATGAATTATATAATCATTTAATATCATAAGTAAGTACGATTGAGAATGTGATATATTTTTTGTATCTGATTTCATTTCCGTCCTGCTTTTTTCTTGTTTTCAAATTTTCTAGTTACCGTTATAAAAAATTATAATAAAAACAATCTTATAAAATCTAAGTAATCACAAAAGTTAATCTTTATATAAAGCATCACAATTTCGTCTCCCCTGCTATCTTAATTAAATATCTTTTTATTTTAATATTTTAAATTCAATTCTTCTATTTAAGGCTCTTCCTTCAGCAGTATTATTTTTTGCTATAGGATTGTCTTCTCCATAGCCTTTCACAGTAAGTCTATCAGCCTCAATTCCCTTAGACACCAGGTAGTCTTTTACTGTTTCTGCTCTTTTTTCAGATAATTTCAGATTAAATTTTTCCGAGCCGGTATTATCGGTAAATCCTTGAATTTCAACATTCATATCAGGATTATTTTGCAGCACCTGGAAGGAATAGAACAAAATCGGATATGAATCATTTCTTAGCTGCGCACTATTTAAATTAAAATTAACACCAACCAGTATCCAATGTTCGGTTTTATGTTCAACCGGCTGTCCTACAACCATATCTTTATTTTCTACTTTAGGCTGATTTCGCTTAATCATTTCCTCGATTTTATTATAATCAATTTCTTTTGGTTCAAGAACACTTAACCCTGAATAGAGCTGGCATAATTTTGAAGGTTCTCCTTTAGAAAAATAATAGACTAAACCCAGATCAAATTTCATATAAGAATCGGCTGTACTCCCGAATAATCCTTTATTTGTCAGGTCGTCTCTACCATCAAGATCGTTTGTTGAGGCAGTGTGATGGCTCAATTCCGTAATAATATTCCAATCATCAGTAATATGCCACTCAATTCCCAGCCCTAAGTTCATCTGATAAGCTGATATGGTTTTATCATACGACTTATTTGGAGAATTCTGAGGTTTGAAAATTATCCCTCCTAAACCAAAAATAGCGTATGGCGACACAGGTTCGCAAGGAGCAAGATAATAAAGGTAATCTAAATTACCTGCAAATAGATTTAACTTCTCAACTTCAGAATTTGCATTGAGGTCATAATCCGATTCAAGAAGATTATAGTTTAGTGAAAACCTTAACCCGGAGTGCTCCGATAAATTTCTTTTTAAAGAGACGAATGCACCGTATCCAACCGTTGAAGAATATGAAGGATTAGTAATCCCGACAAACCTTGGATAAGTTCCCCCGAATTCCAGACTCCAGCTTGATTTAAATGTTTGCCCGAAAGCATAAAAATTAAATATAAATATTAAACTAATTATTTTTAAATGTATATGATTTTTCATGATACTAGATTATGCTTTTTAACATACATTTTTTTTATATCAAAATTATAAGATTCTGTTTTTTATACTATAGTGTTTAATTGATAGAATTTATTGGCGTAAAATGTTATTAGGATGTTTTCTTTACCAGTCATTTTATATTTAACCAGTTTTTCCCTTGTCATTGCCAAAAGGTATGCCGTAAAATAAACCCCTTAAACAATTAAAAACTCCACCTTTTTTAACGTTTAATGTTTCATAATAAGAATTATGTTGCAAACAAAAATAGCAAAAAGGAGATCATAAGCAACACTATAATTAATAATTAATGAATTGATATTGATACAAAGGTTGACAGGGAAAAAATATATTTCAAAAGAAGAAGAATTAAGTTAGAGAATATCTTGATTATAATATTCAACTAGATATTAATTCAATTAGTAGAAATTTAATCAGTTCCTTCGTATTTTTACATTTTAAAATAACTTATTAATGAAAATAATTTATAAAGGGAAATAAATGACCAATATAGTGGATGTTTTAGCAAGAGAAATTTTAGATTCAAGAGGTAATCCTACTTTGGAAGTTGAAGTTCAACTTGAAAGCGGTATCGTCGGTAGAGCTGCAGTTCCAAGCGGTGCATCTACCGGTGAGCATGAAGCTGTTGAACTTAGGGACGGTGATAAAAGCAGGTACGGCGGGAAAGGAGTATTAAAAGCTGTAGAAAATGTTAATGAAAAAATCATTAATGAAATTTTAGATTTGGATGCAACGGATCAGGCTGCAATTGATCAAATTTTAATAAACTTGGACGGGACCGAAAATAAGAGTGTACTTGGCGCAAACGCAATACTAGGTGTATCCCTTGCAGTTGCTAAGGCTGCTGCAGAAACTTTTACTTTACCATTATATAGATATATAGGTGGTGTAAATGCGCGTACTCTTCCTGTACCTATGATGAACATTTTAAATGGCGGAAAACATGCGGATAATAACGTAGATTTCCAGGAATTTATGATAATGCCGGCTGGCGCTCCTAATTTTCGTGAAGCACTAAGAATGGGAGCCGAAACTTTTCATTCCTTAAAATCCGTACTGCATAAAAAAGGTTACAATACTGCTGTGGGAGATGAAGGAGGATTTGCTCCTAATTTAAAATCTAATGAAGAAGCCGTAGAGGTAATTCTTGAGGCAGTTGAAAAAGCAGGATACAAAATCGGGAAAGATATTTTTATTGCCCTGGACCCTGCAGCAAGCGAATTTTATCTAAAGGATAAAGATGCTTATCATTTATTCAAGTCCGCACCTGACAAAATAATTCCTAAAGAAAAAATGATTGACTACTGGGCTGATTGGGTATCAAAATATCCAATCATTTCTATTGAAGACGGTCTGGCAGAAGATGATTGGGACGGCTGGAAAATGCTTACAGATAAACTCGGTAAAAAAATACAGCTTGTTGGTGATGATCTTTTTGTAACTAACACCAAAAGGTTAGCTAAAGGAATTGAAAACGGTGTAACTAATTCAATCCTTATCAAAGTAAACCAGATTGGTACACTCACAGAAACGCTCGATGCTATTGAAATGGCAAAGAAAGCAGGTTACACAAATGTCATCAGCCACCGTTCCGGTGAAACTGAAGACACTACTATAGCAGACATTGCAGTAGCAACTAATGCGGGACAGATAAAAACAGGTTCGATATCCAGAACAGATAGAATAGCAAAATACAACCAGCTGTTAAGGATAGAAGGGGAGCTTGGAGAAGTTGCACTTTTCCCAGGTATGTCCGCAATAAATTATAAAGTATAAGATTTGATAAATATTTTGTTTATAAGCCGTCAATTTTGGCGGCTTTTTTTATACCTGCAATTTAATTTAGATTTATTTATTAAAAGACAATAGCAACAAAAGATTTTTTTAACAATCTATTTTTTGATAGAGTATCCTATGGCTTATCTTGGCGAAATTAGTGCATTAATTACTGCATTTCTCTGGTCGGGAACTTCCATTGCATTTACAGCTGCTTCAACAAGGATTGGCTCTTTACAGTTAAATATTAATAGGATGCTGCTGGCCCTAATCCTGCTCTTTTTAACAATTATAGTTGGAAACATAAATTATTCTATCTCCTATTTACAAATTTATTTCCTTGTCTTAAGCGGTATCGCAGGCCTTGTTTTAGGTGATACTTTTCTATTTAAAGCTTTTCAATATATAGGAGCAAGAGTAGGGATGATAATTATGGCTTTTGTGCCTGCAATAAGCACCATTTTAGCTTTAATATTTTTGGATGAAACTATTTCATTAGGCGGGCTGTTAGGAATGTTAATTACTTTAAGCGGTATTTTTATAGTCATTATTGAAAAAAAAGAAATTCATCATACCAAGGTAAAGACAAATAAACTCGGAATATTTTATGGTTTTCTTGGAGCATTAGGCCAGGCATCGGGTTTAATCTTCGCAAAACTTGCTTTTGTAGAAGGAAATATAAACGGTTTTGTAGCAACTTTTGTACGGATTTCATCATCTGTAGCTATTATGCTGATAGTTGCATTGGCTGTAAGAAGATATAAAAACCCGGTTAAAATTTATTCCAAAGATACAAAGGCTCTGGCTGCTACAATAATAGGCACCATTTTAGGGCCGTTCCTGGGAATAACTTTCAGCCTTATTTCAATTGAATATACAAAAGTAGGAATTGCCTCAACATTAATGGCTATGGTCCCTGTTATTATGCTGCCTTTGGTAAAATTTTATTACAAGGAGAGATTAAACTGGAGAGCAATTGCAGGAGCATTCATGGCTGTTGGCGGCGTAGCAATATTATTTTTGAGATAAATTAAATTTCATTCAACTTGTAATGTAATTCAAATACATCGTTTTCTATGGGAATGATTAAATTAAATAACAAGATGTCCGGATTAACCGTCAGGTGGATATAACCGGAAATGTTTTCATTTCTTCTTAACGTAGTTTTTCTGAGAGCTTCATTTTCCCAATAGTTTTTCTGCTGATTCAAAGAATTCATTTTTTCATCGTACTCTGCTTTATTTTCTTCTATGGAACTTTGCAAATCTTCACTTGCTCTATCTTCTTCTTCAATCTGCTCATCAGTTTTGTTTTTTCCTATAGTGGCAATTGATTCTGCAAGATTGGCAAATGATCCCAGAAGGAATACTCCCGCTTTAAATGACGCATTCGAATTAGTCTGATTTATATTTTTGTCTATTTGTCCGATTTCATCTTCCGGATTGTTTACAAAAATTTTCCTATCTGATTTTTCGGGATAATTGGCTTCTTTAATTTCCGCATATATTGCTGATGGATCTATCAGGATTGATTCATCTGAATTATTGTAGATAGTCAAATAAAAAATTAAATCAGATCCGGACTGACTTTCAAAATTCAACAAAATTTTAAATTTATCATTCTCTTTGGAAATGATTTCCCTGCCGGAATCGAAATATTTGTCGTTATCAAGAGAGCTTGTTCTGTAGACAGGAAGTGAGGCACAAGAAAAAAACATGAGAGAAAGTGAAATAATAATAAAGTATTTAGTATGCATTTTAAATTCCCGCTTTTTCAGGAGCATGGCAATTTAAGTGCCTCTATTCTTTTTTATTTAGGAAGGAAAAACTTCTTTATTAAAAATTGTATGTATATATTAATATTCAGGAATGAGTAAAAAACAGTACAACTTTAAAACAATTTGCTATAAATTTTGATATAAATTCCCTTTGCATTATCATCGAAACAAACAAATATTACTTCATCAAGGTAATCATTTTTATCTATGAAATTTTTGGTTTCGGTTAAAGCAATGGTCGCTGCACGTTCCAGAGGAAATCTATATACCCCAGTACTAATAGAAGGAAATGCTAAAGATTTTATACGATTTTCCACTGCTATTGATAGACAATTTTTATAGCATCCGGCTAAAAGTATCTCCTCATTTCTTTCTCCTCCATTCCATATTGGTCCAACTGTATGGATGATATATTTAGCGGGAAGATTAAAACCGGGAGAAATTTTTACTTCCCCGGTCGGACAGCCTCCAAGTTTTTTATTGAATGCCAACAATTCAGGTCCGGCAGCTCTATGAATTGCTCCATCCACTCCTCCGCCGCCTAACAAGGAAGTATTTGCAGCATTTACAATAGCGTCTACTTTTTGTTTTGTTATATCACCCAGAACGATTTCTATTTTTGTCTTCATTATTTTTCTCATGTCTATTAAGAATAGAATAAAAATTATGAAAAAACCACGAATATTATATTATAATTGTTGCCTTCAATTATTTTATCATAAATACCCGAATCAGTTTAAATGTGGATAAGATAAAGAAATTATGTTAAATTTCTTTCAGAAACGAATTCTTCAAATTAAATAATCGGGCGCGAAGAGCAATATTACCGTTTGCTAAAACACAGTCTGCATAAAAAAAGACGATTTTAATTACTTCCTGCAATAATTTATTATGGAATAAAATCTACAAAGATATTTTTCGAATTAAAGCAAAAACTACCAATTATTTAATTAATATTGACCGTTGGCTTAATTTAATAGTTGGACATTTGGAATTACAGTTCTAAATTTCGTCCATTAAAACGGGGCACAAAATGAAAGTGGGATTTATTGATATTATTCTTTTTGTATTGTTCTTTCAAATTCTTTCACTTACACCATTTCTTCTTTTCAATAATCAGAAAAAAGGGTTATCAAACAAAATTCTCGCCCTGTTTTTATTTTCAAAAGCATTATGCATTTCCAATTTCATAAGCTTCAGATTATTTCCTTATACATTAGAATATTTCCCTCATGCATTTTTCTTCGGAAGTTCATTTACGGTATTATGGGGACCGGGAATTTATTTTTATACCCGTTCTCTTATAAATATTAATTTTAGATTTAAAAGAAAAGACCTTTTACATCTGTTACCTTTTACAGCTCATTTTTTATTCTTATTGTTTACTTTTCATCTAAGGAATGCTGCTACAAAAAGAGAATTGATATTAGGACATGCGGTTTTTTCGCCATTTTCCGATCAGCTTATACTTGGCCTGATCCATCTTATAATTTTCTTTTATCTTCTGGCTGCTCTAAAAGTTATTATTGATTACAGAGCAAATATTAAGAGCTCTTTTTCTTCAATAGAAAAAATAAATCTCTCATGGATGGTTTTTGTCCTGGCAGGTTTTTCTGTAAAATGGTCAGCAGATATCTGGATGTACTTTAATGGAATTTTTGGATTATCGCAAGAGTATCCGTTAATAATTTCAAGGCTACTTTTATTTTTGTTTGTAAATATCGTCATTTATAAAGGTTTAAAACAACCGGAGATTTTTTCGGGGATACTTGAGGTTCAGCCGGTTAAAAAACCTTTCCTTTCAAAATCACTTGAGGAGCAATATTTAGAAAAACTCTCCCTTTACATGGAAGAAAAAAAACCTTATTTAAATCCTGATATTACTCTCATGGACCTTGCTGAGCAAGTATTAATTCCCTATCGTGCACTTTCCGAAGTTATAAATAACAAATTGAATCAGAATTTTTATGATTTTATAAACAGCTATAGAGTTCATGAATCCAAGAAATTGCTTTCGGAGAAATCTGATAGATTTAAGACTATACTCGAAATACTTTATGAAGTTGGTTATAATAGTAAATCTTCCTTTAATAATGCGTTCAAAAAATTTACGGGTATGACTCCCACGCAATATAGAAGGAGTTATGAAAATCAATTGATAAAGTAGTAGTGATAAAAGCATTCTGCTCCTTTGAAGACGAACTAATCATATCATTATATTAAAATACACCCCGTAATTCAAACTAATATTAACACGGAGGATAAATGAATATAATGATCAAAACATTTCAAACACTTTTAATACTGCTTACCTTTCAAAGCTTTACTATTGCCGGCGAAGTTGTATCCTGGAAGTTCAAAACGGGAGGTATAGTTTATTCCACACCATTAGTGGTTAATGATATAGTTTTTATAGGAAGTGAAGACAGCATTTTTTATGCAATAGATTTAAATGCTGGTTCAGAGATATGGCATTATAAAGCCGGAAATAAGATCCTATCAACTGCTGCATATTCAAACAATGTAATCTGCTTTGAAAGTGGAAATGTTCTTTATGGGTTGAATATGGATGGTACTGAAAAATGGAAAGTTACCATTACAGATGGCAGTGTTACCAACCATTATGATGCCTGGGATTGTTTCCATTCTTCACCAAATATTTTCAATGGAGTTGCCTATGTTGGAAGTGAAAGAGGACAGGTTATAGGCGTTAATATTCAGACCGGGGAAGAAGTCTTTAGGATCGATACAAAAGATAGAGGTGTTGGCATACATGTTAAACCGGCAATTTATGACAATAAAATATATTTCGGAGAGTGCAGCGGGAAATTTTATTGTTATGATTTGAACACCAAAGAAAAAGTATGGCAATACGATACGAATCCTGAAAAATTGTGGCAGGATCCGGCAATATTAACTAATCCAATATTAAAAGATGATATAGTTTATTTTGGCGGACGTCATTGTCATCTTTACGGCTTAGATGCGCAGAATGGTAGTAAAGTCTGGTGGTATTCCGATCCCAATAATATGTGGATTTTGGGAGGACCGGCAATATCAGATTCATTATTATTTATTGGAAGTTCCAATCAGCAAATACTGCATAGCTTCGGGCTCGTTTCCAGAAAACTCATATGGAAAAAGAACTTTAGCGGACGGATATTTGGAACTCCTTTTGTTAAGGATGATAATGTTTACTTTGGAACAGGAATGGAGTCAGCTGATAAGACAGGTTGTTTGTATGCCGTTAATAAAATTTCTGGTAAAATTGTAAACCGTTTTATCATAAACAGCCAGACTCATTCATCTCCCATCGTAATCAATAATAAAATTATTTTTGGATGTTCTAATAGTTATGTTTATGCTTTAAATGAAGAGGAGATGCTTAACTGTGAACATCCGGAATCCAGGTTCACGGAAGACGGAGAAATTAATTTAGGAGAAGTTAAACAGGATACAACTATTTCTATTGGGATTATTAATCCTTATAATACACCTGATTCAGTAAGTTTATCCTTGACCGGTGGTAGAATCTCTGCGAGTAATTTAAAAGTTGAACCAAATAATTTAAGTTTAGCTCCTCTAACTAAGTATGAAATTCTTTGTACAATTAAAGCATCCGCTATGACAGCTAATAACTATACTGTTTCTTTAAAAATGACCAGATATTTAACTTTGGATCCAGCCTCTCAGAATATAAGCAAAATTATACATTTTACTGTTCCCACAGTAAGTTCTGTTGACGAATCAGGGAACAAGTTAAACTATATCCTGAGGCAAAATTATCCTAATCCATTTAACCCATCTACAAAAATAAAATATTCAATTGCTGATGGTTCTCAAGTAGAAATAGTCATCTTTGATACACTAGGGAAAGAAATTACTACAATAGTAAATGAATATAAGAATGCGGGTAACTATGAAGTTTCATTTAATGCCTCAGAAATTCCAAGCGGCGTTTACTATTATAGGCTGAAAGCCGGCAGTTACAGTTCGATAAAAAAGCTGGTTGTTCTGAAATAATATTCTCATAAAAAGTTACAGGGGAATTTATTTACAGACTTCATTCTAGCCACGAATTAGCAGCTATTACTAAAATGTAAATGATATTTAAAGTAATTCATGTTAATTAGTGGCTTATATATTACAATGAGTTACAATCATTTTTTTATTTTAATAAAAGCATTTTTGATACTTTGCTTAAATTTCCCGCCTGAATTTTATAGAAATAAACTCCGCTTACAACCAGTGTACCCTGTTTGTTTTTCCCGTTCCATGTAACTTCATAAGTACCTGGACTTTGTTTATTATTTAGGAGCGTTGAAATTAAATTTCCTTCAATATCGTAAATATTTATTGAAACATTACCGGTTTCAGGTATTGAATATCTTATTGTAGTCGATGGATTAAAAGGATTCGGGTAATTCTGATACACTTTGAATTTTGCCGGTACTTGTACAACGGCATTTGTCACACCAGCAACAGATTCACCAGTTAATTCAATATCATCTAAAAAGAAATTAGAACCTACATGTGCAGGTACAGAACCTGTCGTATCGGAGATAATAGTTTCAAGGAATATTCGATCCGGAATATCCGAATTTGAATATTTAATAGGAAGACTAAATTCAATGTAAGTAGAAGAGGACTGTAGAGTAGTATCCAAAACAGCTAAAGGGAAATTATCTTTGTACATTTTAATAACAATATTCAGAACATCACCGGCAACCGGCTTGAACTTATAATAACCGTCCAAAGAAGCATATCTTTTAGTAACCATAAAACCCTGTCCATCCGCTCCGCCAAAAAGTATAGGAGGAATAGAACTGCTGTCAAAATTTACTACTTCTCCTTTTAGGGCATATTGTCCCGAATGTTTGTCTGTTGATTTTGATATGGATGTGTATACAAATGAATTGTTGGTAATCCAATTATCGGGATTAAAATTATTTGACCAATTTTCAAAACCGCCATTTAGGATTTGTGCATCTACCGGGATTGAAAAAAAGAATAAAATTAATAAATATTTTATGGCTAATAATCTGCGATTCATAAAATAACATTCTTACTATCGTAATATTTTATTTCTTGACTTTTAAGTTTTTGAAAAATATTAAAATAAAAGCTGACCCTTGGATCAGCTTTAAGTACAATAATTATTTAATTAAAGTCATCTTTTTTATATCGGAGAAATTTCCAACTGTTAACCTGTAAAAATAAACTCCGCTTGCGATATTAGAAGCATTAAATTTTGTTGTATAATTTCCAGCCGGTTCATATGCATCAACAAGTGTAGCAACTTCATTTCCCAGCATATTAAATACTTTCAGACTTACTTTCCCCGGTTCATTAACTCTGTATGATATATTTGTTGTCGGATTAAATGGATTCGGATAATTTTGTTCCAGTTTAAAAGTATTTAAAACAGCATCATTGCTTCTTTCCAGAACACCAGTAGCTCCGCCAAAACTAAGATCATCAATTAAAGCATAAGCTCCAACTCCTCCATTATTATCGGAAGTATCTGCTACGTCGATTTGTATATAAGCAGTATCTGCTGTTTCTCCCGGTATATAAGTAATAGGAACAACAAACTGTGTATATGAAGAAGCGGCTTCTTTTATATCCAATCCGCCACCGCCGGTTATGCTGCCACCATGTGACATAAGAACTGCAATGCTTAATATTTCATTTGCGTCAGTTGGTGCAAACTTATAATATCCTATTAAACTGCCGTAACTTTCCGTTATGTTTATATAGTTCGCAGTTAATAGCGGAGGAATACCAGTGCCGTTATAATTTATAATTTGCAATTTTGCAGCTGATGAGCCTGAATGGCTGTCAGAAGATTGAGAAACGGCATCTCCTAGTAGATCCAAAGTAGACCAGCCGACGGGGTCTCCATTTGCCCAATTTTCAAAACTGTTATTTGGAATTTGAGCGTAAGCAGAAACCGTAAATAAGAACAGAAACATCAATTTGAAAACAGTATATCTTATTTTCATTATTTTTCCTTTTAATGTGAGAGATAAATGTTTAATATGGAATGTAATCTATTGTTGGGTTCTGAAAATTCATTTAGAAAAGTGTATGAAATATTACTAAATTTGAATTAACTATAACAAAGATATAATTTATTTTGCAAACTCCTGCCATAAAATACAAATAAAATAACTAATAATTCTTATGTTATGAAAATTAGATGCGGCTGGACAACTTTAGATCCATTATATATTAATTATCATGATAAAGAATGGGGTGTTCCCATTCATAATGAAAGTCTTCTTTTTGAATTCCTTATTCTTGAAGGAGCACAGGCAGGTCTTAGCTGGATTACCATTTTAAGAAAACGAGACAATTACAGGGAAGCATTTGATAATTTCGACCCTGTAAAAATTGCAAAATATTCCGATAAAAAAGTTGAAAAACTCCTGAAAAATGAAGGAATCATCCGGAATAGATTGAAAATTAATGCTGCAGTTCAAAATGCAAAATCATTTTTAGAAGTTCAAAAAGAATTCGGCAGCTTTGATAAATATATCTGGCGGTTTGTTGATGGTAAACCGATAATAAATAAATGGAAA
This sequence comes from uncultured Bacteroidota bacterium, assembly GCA_963782475.1. Classification (GTDB taxonomy): domain Bacteria; phylum Bacteroidota; class Ignavibacteria; order Ignavibacteriales; family Ignavibacteriaceae; genus CAVQBP01. The sequence continues at coordinate 1,152,956 of CAWAJW010000012.1, read as the reverse complement.
AGCCTTAAAGATGTTCCTGCTAAAACAAAATTATCCGATCTAATAAGTAAGGACTTGAAAAAGCGGGGCTTCAAATTTACAGGTTCAACAATCTGCTATTCCTTTATGCAGGCAGTTGGGATGGTGAATGATCATACAATAAATTGTTTCAGATATAATGAAATTATTGATTCACAAAATTGAACCATGAGGCATTATCCAAATTACAATTAGTTAACTCATGTTACACGGAAAATTCTTAATTTTGCTCTTATTCTTAATCTTACTCGATTTTTATCACGATTATGAGTAAGATATGATTAAAATTAAAACCGGCGCGTAACATAATTAATCCTTTGGTTGTCGTACCTTTTATAGTTTTTGAAATTGTTCTTTATCTGCATAATGCCTGTTCAAATTTTCTAAAACTTCATTGATTTTTTCTCTATCCATTTTATTCACAATATTATTATCAGCATCTTCTTTAATTATATCAATATGTTTTTGAAAAATATATAAATACCTTTGTTTTCCATTTTCCAGACCAAGTAAAGTTTCAAAACATTTCAGAAGCCTTAATATAATATTTACATCTTTATTCCCATATTCTCTAATTGGAGTCAAATAATTATATAACAGATCATCGAACGAATCATTTCTCTGAATAATTCTTAAACAGCCGCCGGAATCAAAATAATGTTCATCCATTTTCCTGTTAAGCATTTCAGAATATAATAAAGTTAAATGATCCACTGCCCGAATTGCAGTACCGGGGTCATTTATACCCGGGCTTAAAGCTTTTACTGCAACTTCTGATGTCTGCTTAAATCCATAAATATAATTCTCACTTATATATTCTTCCTGGTAAAAAATGAAAGCATTCAGGATAAATTCCTTCAAGTTGTCATTAACATCCTTGCTCAATTTAAGAAAGGGAATATTTTTTAAAACGAAAGATCCCTTAGGCACCTGAACTTCAACAATTAAATTTTCACTACTCAAAGTTGTTATTAGTCTCGAAGTTTCAAAATTTCTGTAATATCCGGATTCACCACTCACTAAAATTATCCAGTTATCGGAAGAAGGTTCTTCCTCGGTAACATTTTTATCTTTGGTCTTATCACCATTTTTCTTTTCTGTCTTTAATGCCTTAAGAGTATCTTTTAATATTTTTACCAGGATATTATCTACCTGGATAGATAGTGAAATTGAATGGATGAAATAGACAAACAATATAAGACAAATAATTCCCAGTATTTCGGAGATTAGAACACTTATCTGGGGAAATTGTATATCTTTTGTTGTAGCCTGCACATTATGAATAATAAGAAGAGAAAAAATTATCGTACCGATGCAGAAACCCAGAACGATCTGATGTGCTTTTTTAGTTATGACACCGGGAATAACTCTTGGTGAAAAATTTGATGAAGCCTGGTTGAGGACTATCATAACCATTGAAAAGCTGAATACGGTTAATGATATAACTCCAGTAATTAAAGTGCTTAAAATCTGCACGGCATTCTGATAACTGGAAACAAACAGAAAAGAGAAATTCTTTTTAATTTCTATACCGATATGGGAAGTTTCAAAATAAAGGGCAAAAATGGAGAATACAAAAAGAGCTGCTGCAATTAAAACCGGAAAAAATGCGATACTGTTAATTACATTTAAATAAAATTTGTAAAGAACTTTAGTAAATTTTTTCATTAATATATATATTTAAACATTGTAGATTTATTTAAATTAAAATTCATAAAATTTCTTATATATTTTATGATAAAGCTAACATTAAAAGAAAAATTGTAAATATGTTTAGATTCTTTACTGTTTATAATATTTCTTTTAATATAAATTTTGCAAACAACTTGAGGAAAAAATGATTAGCAAAGAGTTGCTTGATATTTTATGCTGCCCGGAAACGAAAGCAGACCTGGTCCTGGAAGGCAACACGCTTGTCTCTACAGATAAGAATACAAGACGAAGGTACAGAATAGAAGATGATATTCCCATTATGCTCATTGACGAATCCGAGCAGCTTTCCCCGGAAGAATGGAAATCAATAATGATAAAGCATAATCGGAAAGTTGATTAAAAATTAATGGATCCAATTAATATTATTGCTGGGTTAAATCTTGTAGCTACTTTTGGAGCTAATATTACCGGTGCAAAAAAAAGCTTTAAAACAACAGTTGGTGCATCAAAAGAAAAGCCTAAAACTTATCTTCAGAAATTCCCATTGCTTCTTGCAACTTTAACACTTATCGGATTGATCCTGGGAATCTTTCAAATCGGCACTTTCACTTATACTGATAATAATATTTCGTTACGTCTGGCAGGTTTAATAGTTTATATTATTTTTTCATGGCTCCAGATTTGGTCATATCGGACTTTAGGCGAGAGTTACTCACAGGAAATTGTTATATTAAAAAATCATAAGCTTGTTACTTCAGGGCCATTTAAACTAATCCGTCATCCGCAATACCTTTCCCAAATATTGATGGACATTGGAGCGGGAATTGCAACCTTAAGTTATATAGTAATCCCCTTAGCAATTATTCAGATTCCTTTTGTTATTATGAGAGCAATTCTTGAAGAGAAATTATTATCTAAGCATATTAAGGAATTTAGTGAATATAAAAGCAAAAGCGGATTCATGATTCCTTTCATCGGTTAAAAATAATTATATATTTTGTAAATTCTTTCTGATGAAAATAAAAATTTTCCACATATTCTTTTTATTTTTTGCTGGTGCAATTTTTATCCGGGCCCAGGACCATTTAGAGATTGTTACAAGTAACGGGAATTATTCAATCCCGATTTATTTAAGACAGAAAACTGTTTATTTTTCCGTAAATCATTTTGCCGAAGTCCTAAATATTAAATATAATTATGATCTGCAGCTGGGTAAAGTTGAGCTGACATTTCCGGATAAAAAGCTGATTGTTACTTCAAAAGATCCCTTTATCGTTCTTGCTTCAAAAGATTATAAGCAGAAAGATATCTACCAGCTTCCGACGTCCACTTATTCTCTTAACGATAAAATTTACATCCCTTTAATTTATTCGCTGGATATTTTGAAAATCGCATTAAAAAAAGATCTTGTATTTCAGCAGCCCGGCAGACTGATTATTGAAGGTGAGAAAAATGCATTATCGGAACCGCCTTCAAAAAATTTTGGCATTTACGATATTGAATTTGATGAAAAAGCCAACGGTACTCTGGTCAGGATAAAATCTAAAGAAAAAATTTCTGCATATTCAAGTTCATTTAAACAAGGTACTCTTACTATATCTCTTAAAAATGTTCGGGCAGATATTTCAAAAATAAACAAGATTTCCGGAGAAGGATTAATTAAAAATTTTTCAGTGAAAAACTCTGGCCGGGATACTGAACTGAGTTTTAAATTAAGCAAAGAGTACACTACCAGTGAAGTAATTTCGGCAGCAGGCTCAGATGATATATTAATTACCCTGCATAACAAAATATTTGTCAAGAACGAAGACAAAGAAAGATATAAAGAAAAATGGGATTTTAATGTCGTAGTAATTGATCCCGGGCATGGAGGGAAAGATGCCGGAGCAATTGGTGTAAATGGTGTAAAAGAAAAGGATGTTAATCTGGGAATCGCATTAAAACTGGGAAGCCTAATTGAAAAAAACATTAAAGATGTAAAAGTTGTTTATACAAGAAAGACAGATAAATTTGTCGAATTATATAAACGCGGTAAAATAGCAAATGAAGCGAACGGTAATTTATTCATTTCAATTCATTGCAATTCCACTCCCCGTAAACCTACAGATGCAAACGGGTTTGAAGTCTATCTCTTAAGACCGGGCAGGACAAAAGAAGCAATAGATATAGCAGAAAGGGAAAATAGTGTAATTCAATACGAAGATAACCCCCAAAGATATGAGAAGTTAACCGATGAAAATTTTATTCTTGTCAGTATGGCTCAATCCTCATACATGAAATATTCTGAGAACTTTGCCGATATCCTGAATAAGCAATTCAATAATGATTTAAATATTGATTCGCGCGGAGTAAAGCAGGCAGGGTTTTATGTTCTGGTAGGAGCATCAATGCCTAGTGTTTTAATTGAAACGGGTTTCTTATCCAACCGGCGTGATGCTAAATTTTTAAGCAGCTCAAAAGGAGAACAAAAAATTGCCTATTCTATTTACCAGGCTATTAAAAAATTCAAAGAACAATATGAGAAAAGCCTAAAGGCAGAATAAGATATTGTGCTGCTTCTTAATCAGCTTCTTGCCTCAGCTTCACTTTCTGTGTTTTAATCTTTAAAACGGACGACTTTAAACCGGGGGAATCAGCTGTTAAAGTTATTTCACCTGCTTTCGTGGATGATTGAACAATTACCTGTGCTAATCCGTTAAATACTTTTCGCTTCCATTGTTCTGGGGGATATATAACCTGGACTGAACCGGGATCTGTATTTGGAGTATCCCATTGATTTTTCTTTCTAAACCGTTTCCCGGTTACAGCAAATTCATTTCTGCCGCTCTTAATTATATTATGATTTAACCTGAATGCCTGATTCAGGGCATCACGTTTTATATCAGCCGAAATCAGATGCCCGTTTATATAAACGGATTGATCTTCAACTATACTTTTTGTAAAAAGATTGATTTCTGCTTCTTTTGCAATCTCAGATAATAAAAAAGCACCACGGACAACAATAAATGAATCTTTGTAAACGCTCCAATCATCATTTTGATCTTTGAAAGCCGGTTTCCAAGCCGAATCATCAAAGCTCTCAGCAGTCTCAGACCTGTTATAAAGATTATCAACAGTAAGTTCTTTGAGGTTTTCAATTTTAATTCTCTTTATGGTTTCAAAATATCTATCCGGTTCATGACTGGAGGGATTGCCATTACCCACACCGATGATTCTTCCGGGCCCATTAATTGAGAAATAAATTTCATTTTCAGCTTGAGGAACCATCCGCCCATCCGAATCATTTACCTGGATAGTAACTACAGAAACATCTTCTCCATCAGCGTTAATATTAGTTCGATCGGCTGTTGACTGGACAGCATACTGCTCACCGGTTGTTTGAATACTATCTGTAAATATTTCATTATTATAGTTATAACCTCGTGCAAGTAAAACTCCCGGTTGATATTTCACATTCCATTCAAGATGTCCATTTAAAGTTATAGATTTTTTACCCAGACTTTTATTATTTAAAAACAATTCAACTTGCTTACAATTGCTGTAAACGATTACATTGATCCCTTTTCCTTCCTCCCCTTTCCAATTCCAATGGGTAGCAATGTGAAGAACAGACTTATCACCCCACCATGATTTAATATAATAATAAATATCTTTTGGAAAACCGCACAGATCAACTAGTCCGCTTTGCGAACTAACCTGCGGCCATCCAAATGGATTAGGCTCACCCCGATAGTCAAACCCGGTCCAGTAAAATAAACCTGAAAGGAATTTTCTTGCATAGTAAAACTTCCATCCGGATTCTGTTCCAACATTTTCAGGCATACGGTTAGTTGGAGCAAGGAATCCTTTCAACTTATCTGTTGTATAAATTCCCCGCGTGCAGCGTGTATTTGTTTCTTCAGTACCCACGCCAGCCTGCCATGGAAATTTAGCATGATGTTCATCAATATTTCCTTGGACTATATAATTATATCCCATGACTTGAGTAACCATACCAATTCCTGCGTCCCATCCGCCGCTGCATGCAGCCGTAAAAGCACGCGATGAATCTAATTTTTGTGCAAAACTTTGCATTGCTAAAGCAATACGTGCTCCTTTAATATTACCCTCGATGGCCCATTCTTCATTTCCAAGTGACCAAAGAATAACAGAAGGATGATTCCGGTCTCTCTTTATTAATCTTTCAAGACAATCAAAATGCTCTTTATTGATCCCCATTAACCGATTTTCATCAAGCACCAGCATCCCAAGTCTATCACATGCATCAAGAAGCTCTGGTGTTGGAGGATTATGAGAAGTACGTATTGCATTGCTTCCCATCTCTTTTAGCTTTTTAATTCGAAAATCCTGAAGCGCATCGGGCAAAGCTGTACCAACTCCGGCAATATCCTGATGCTCATTAGTTCCTTTAATTTCGACTCTTCTGCCATTCAGAAAGAATCCTTCATCAGGATCGAAACGCACTGTTCTTATTCCGAAGGTAGTCTCGTATGTATCGATAATTTTATCACCTGAACGGATTATAGTTTTAAGTTTATGAAGCTGAGGTTTTTCAATCGACCAAAGTTTCGGATTACTTACATTATAATTGCCAAAATACTCCCGGCTTTCGCCTGAAGGAAGCTCTAAATGTTTATTTGAACCTGAAGAAATAATTTCCCCTTTTTCATCTGAAATGGTTTCATCTATCTCAAATGCTGCAGTTTTATCCGACTCATTAATAACAGTAGTATGAGTTGTAATAACTGCATTATTATTTTCTAATTTTGTATTTATGAAGGTTCCATACCTGGCAACATGGAGAAGAGAAGTTTTATTTAACCAGACATGCCGGTAAATTCCTGCACCTTCATAAAACCAGCCCTCTTCCATGGTTGCATCTGCCCGGACTGCAACTACATTTTCTCCGCCGTAATTTAAGTAATCGGTTATATCGTAGCTGAAGCCGGTATACCCGCTGTTCTCAGTACCAAGATAAAAACCATTCACCCAAACTATTGAATTGCGAAATACCCCGTCAAATTCAATGGAAATTCGTTTTCCTAAATCGGAATTGGGTATAAAAAAAGTTTTGCGGTACCAACCGATGCTGTTTTCCGGAAAATTGCGTCCTATAGCTTTAAATCCATGGCTGTACCCTGTAAGTGAATCAAAGGGAAGTTCTACACACCAATCATGCGGCAAATCAAGCTTACGCCAGGCCCGGTCATCGAAACTCTCTGCAGCTGCACCATCACCATACCCTGCTTTTGCAAAATAAGAAAAATATCCGGTTCCATTATCAAAATCTTTTTTTGCATCAACGGCATTCCCTAATGCAAATCGCCATCCAAAATCCATCTGCAGATGTTCCCGCGGACTTGCATTATTATCATCTGAATTATCTTGTGATGAAGTTTTTTGAAAGGGAGTTAATATTAAAAATATTATAAGAGCAATTGTTAAAAAACTCTTCCGAATTAGATCCATTTTTTGAATCATGTTATATAATGCTAAAATTATTATTTTCATTTGGTTCCCTATTCATTAAAAGTGAAGAGTAAAGCATGTCCCTCTTTTTTTATCATTCAAAGTTTAAATTATTTTTATATTTGCAAACTATTGAAGAAAACTTTGAGCTGATAATTTAATTAAAAATAAACCGATAATGGTTTTTATTAAGGAATAAATGATAGGAAAATATTTTTAATTCGCTCACGAAAATTCAAAAATAAATTTTATTAAGTTCATAATTTTTAATAAAAACAGCTTAGAAAACTATCTATGTCGGAAGAACTATTATATAAATGAGGCGATATTCTTACAGATGATCCTCTGAAGCTGATTAGTATTTTATTCTGAGATAATTTTTGTTTTAAAGATTCACTGCTTCTTTGATCCGTTGATATAGAGATAATATGCCCTGCCCGGGGAGTTAAATTCATTTTGTAATTTTTATCTTCTGCTGCATTTGTATAAATTATATCGGTAAACAATTTTATACTTTTTTGAATGTTTTCAACTTCCCAATTTAAAATTTGCTCTATAGCAGCAATTGCCATCGGCATAGTGTTAAATTGGGCAGACTCTCCCATATCAAATTTCCTTCCACCTTCACGGAATTCAGGTGTATAATTTATTAAGGATGAGAAATCCTCACTTCCTTTCCGGGCGCTCCAGTTATACTCCAATGGAACTCCTTCATCATGCCATCTTGGTGCAACATACATATAACCTAAGCCGTAAGGCCCCAGCATCCATTTATAACCAACAGCAACTGCGAAGTCAGGATCAATTTTATCAATATTTATCGGCAAGGCACCGAGAGACTGACTCAGGTCCAGGACTAAAAAAGCATTAACTGCTTTCACAGCTTCACTCACTCTTTCCAGGTCAATCAATAAACCATCTATCCAATGGCAATTTGGAATAGCTACAATTACTGTTTCAGAATCAATTGATTCCAGTATTGAATCGGTTAATATTTTATCCGGATGCTTCTTTACTACAACCAATTTTAAATCAGATTGTCCTGCCATCTTTTCCCATACATAAAAATTTGATGGGAACTGATCTTCAATCACAACAATTGATTTACCTCTTTTAATTTTTCGCGAAGCAATAGATTTCCACAAATTTTTTGCAGCAGAAGCTAACCCATAACTTGCGGACGGGATAAGTGCAATATTATTTGCAGAAGTCTGAAAAATTTTAGAAGCCAGGTTTCTTAATGTTTCCGCTTTATCGAACCAATCGTAGTTAGTCATAGTCCAGGGTTTTGATCTTTTTTCCAGCCCTATTATCCCTGCCTGCTTTACCGATTTTAACAAGGGAGAAATACCAGAACAGTTTAGATATATTATATCCTCGTCCAGTTCAAACAGATTCTTATAATTATTTATTTTATCCATTTTTACTTAGCAGCATTTTTAAAGGATTGTCGATAATTGATTCACAAAATAGGAAAATTTTATTTAAATTTTAGAAAAATTTTTTTAATACTAAAGAAGGAAACAAAATATTTAGGAAGATTAATAATTAACTCAAGTTTACCGCAATATCAGGTAAACAGTTGAAACGGTAATAAATTTTTACTTTTTAGTGAACTTTCCCAGCAGCATTCACAAGAACGACATCGGAAAGTTTAGCTGTATCAAGGGTAGCCGGTAAATGCGAGCAGAAACCAATACCGGCATAAAACGGTTCATCCAGGTGTAATTCGATCGGAGCACCAAATTGATGCATTGGTTCTCCGTCCATGCTGACAAAAAGTGCAAAGGAATCACCTCTTTTTTCAATACCGATACGCTTTGCATGATCAGTAACAAGATCATCCGGCGATTTGCCGCCAGGAATGCCGCCGCGGCTGCCTATGCGGTACTCCATATCTTTAATTCTTTCGCCTTTTGAAGGACGCCAGGCAAGGTGAATCATTCCTTCCCCATGCAAAGCAACAATAGCTTCCTTAGAATCATCATCAAGGCTTTGCCTGATAACTAATACAGCTTTGCGGTCGCCGAACCCATTTTGATCCGGATAATTGATATCGGATGCCAACGAAACATCACCGGACATTTTCTTCCAGAGATACCGGAACTCATCCCGTATATACCATATGTTATAACCAGCAGAGACAATTGTGTATACCTTGCCGGTTGAATCATAACTGGAATTTCCCGGAACCAGTGCGGCTCCAATATCGGATTGCCCTTCGAATATTCCTATAGGTTGTAGTGACGTCCTGGCAGGCCGGTGAAAATCTGCCGGTGGAGATACCTGTGTATGTGTTGAAGAACCTGGAAGAGCCCAATCGGGTACTTCGGGGGTTTGTGCAAATGCAAGCTGCGGTTTTAAGCATAAAACCATAGAAGGAAGCAATAACCAACCGGCTTTACCTAAATTAGAAAACAGAAAAAGAAACAAACTTCTGATTACCATATTACCTCCATTTGAAAAAGGTTATTTATATACTATAGTAATATTGCTTTAACTGTTTTTTTCCTGCAAGTAAAAAATTTTTTGTTAATAGTCTTGAGGGCCTTAATTCGTATTACTTCACACGACATCAAAAGTAATGGAAAGAAGTGATAATATCAACTAATTGGATACTGATAAACTGGTGAGACACTGATGAATTTTATAAAGGACATTTTCATCTATTATTATTTTGCCCGGAGCTTTTCCCTTTGAACTTCTATCAGGCAAATTAAAATCTACAACAAATCTTTGAAGATTTCCTTTACACGACCTATTTCACCAGTTTCAAGACGGACCTTTATCCCATGGTAATGCTCCGGAAATTTCGTGAGAATATCTTTTACATAGCCCTCTGTTAGCCTTCCGGTACGCTGATCTTCCTTTAACACTATCTTAACAAGATCACCTGTTTTTATATTCTGTTTTTTTGTACAATCCATTATTAGCCTTTTTTGTTATATTCTTTCGGTTTCCTTACCCATCTTTTTTTAGTACGACGTGATTCCTGCGAAGAATTTTTTGTGTAATGGGATGAACCCTCTTTTTTTGAAGTTCTGAATTTTTTAATGGGAATTTCAATTTTGTAATCATCCGATTCTTTTAATTTAAAAGGATGATCATCTATAACCGGGATTGGTATTTTTATAAGTTTGTTAATTTCCTTAAGATAATATTTTTCTTCGGCATCACAGAAGGAAAGCGCTGTTCCGCCAAGCCCTGCTCTGCCAGTCCGGCCAATCCTGTGAATATATGTTTCAGAGAAATCAGGCATATCAAAATTAAATACATGAGACAGTTTTTCTATATCTATTCCCCTTGAAGCTATATCAGTTGCAACAAGAACCCTGGTCCGCTGAAGTTTAAAATTATTCTAAAGCTCTCTGCCTGGCATTCTGCGATTTATTTCCGTGTATTGCATCAGCGCGGATTTGTGCATCATTTAAAAATTTCGTAACCGAATCTGCACCATGCTTTGTCCTTGTAAATACAAGTGCCGATGAAACATTTTCACTTTTCAGAATATGCTTCAGCAGGTTTTTTTTATCCGGTCTTGAGACAAAATAAACTGCCTGTTTAATTGCTTCAACAGTTTTTGTCTGCGGAGCAATTTCAATTTTTACAGGGTTAGTTAATATTTTCTTGAAAGCTTTAATGATTTCCGGCGGCATGGTTGCTGAGAAAAAGAGAGTCTGCCTGTTTGCCGGAACTTTTTCAATAATTTTTTTAACATCATTAATAAATCCCATATCAAGCATCCTATCAGCTTCATCAAGGACAAGTATCTTTATATTGGAAAGATTAATATAATTTTGATTAACCAGATCCAAAAGTCTTCCGGGAGTGGCAACAAGGATATCTACACCTTTCCTTAATTTATCAGTTTGTTTAAACTGGGAAACTCCGCCATAAACCACAGTGTTTTTTAACCCGGTATTCTTTCCGTATTCACTAAAGCTTTCACTTACCTGAACCGCAAGCTCCCTTGTCGGTGTTATGATTAATGCATTTGATATTTCTTTTTTTAGGTCTGCCTGGTTCCTCTTTCTTCACTTAGAATTTGTAAGAATAGGAATGGCGAAAGCTGCAGTTTTACCTGTGCCTGTTTGTGCGGAACCAAGAAGGTCTTTTCCTTCAAGGATTAGAGGAATCGCCTGCTGCTGAATTGGTGTCGGTATTGTATAACCTTCGTTTGTTAGAGCTGTTTGTATCGGCTTAATGAGATTTAAATTTTCGAATGACATATTTCTTTCCATATTATTGCTGTATTAAAAATTTGCCATTATAATTGGATTGATAAATTTAAAACAGCAGTTTGTAAAATTAAGATTTATTAAAAATTGCAATCAGAGAGGTAGTTGAGTGAAGGCATACTTTTAAAAATCGCGCATACTAAGATAAGATATTTATATCAGAACTCAAATATTTATTTATGCCCCCATTTGTAATTTATAATCTGGAAGAAATATTAAAATCGGATAACTAAAACATTAAATTCTGAAGATGTATATTTGCACTTCATTAATTATATAATAATTTGTAGACCATGGCTGATAATGTTACACCTGTTATTTTAACTGCACTTGAATTGGAAGTTCATTTCGGTGAACAAGTAGTTCTGGATAAAGCTTCTTTAAGCGTTCACGAATATGATAGAATCGGGTTAGTGGGAAGGAACGGAGCCGGGAAATCTACATTTTTAAAAATCATTTCCGGTTTAATGCCCCCGGATTCGGGAGAAGTTGCTAAGAAAAAAAACCTTATAACCGGTTTCCTTTCACAGGAATTCACCCTTGATGAGACTAAAAATGTATACGAAAATATTTTAGCAGGTGCGGAGAAAGAAGTCAATTTAATCCGGGAATATGAAGAGACACCTTTTGACTCACCCAATAAACATCATCTGGAAGAAACAATTTTGCGCATGGATTCCTGGAATCTTCAAAAGAGAATTAACATTCTTGTTCAATCATTAAATGCACCGGATATTAAAAGAGAATATTTTAGAATTATCTGGCGGTGAAAAAAGAAGAGTTGCTCTTTGCCGTGCTTTAATTTCCAAACCTGATCTGCTGATTCTTGATGAACCTACAAACCATCTTGATACAAATTCAATTGAATGGCTTGAAGATTTTCTTGCAGGTTATAAAGGAACATGCATTTTTGTTACGCATGACCGTTATTTCCTTGACAGGATTGCGAACAGAATTGTTGAACTCTCTTCAGGCACCTTCTATTCTCACGAAGGAAATTATACTGATTATCTTATTAATAAAACCGAAAGAGAGGCAGTTAAAGAAACCGAAGAACGTAAACGGCAGCAATTTTTAAAACGTGAACTCGAATGGGTCAGAAGAGGCCCGAGGGCAAGAAGAACAAAGGCGAAAAGCAGGCTCGATAATTTTTACGAAGTATCTAAACAACAAAATAACGAAATTGAACTTGATGTTGATTTAATCATTCCTCCGTCAGAACGTTTAGGGAAAAAAGTTGTTGAGCTTAAAGATATAGGAGTAAAGCTGGGCGGCAAAACTCTTTTTAAAGGATTTACTTTTAATTTTGAAGCAGGTAAAAGAATAGGAGTGGTAGGAAAAAATGGCGTAGGTAAAACTACACTGCTGAAAATTATTTTGGGAGAAATACCTCCTTCGGCAGGTACAATTGAAATTGGCGAAACGACGAATTTTAATTATGTAGATCAGGCTAGACTGCTTTTAAATGATGATGATACAGTAATTAAAGCAATCGGTGAAGGAAATGAAGTAATTAAATTCGGCAGGTACCAGTTAAGTATTTGGACTTACTTAAGGCGGTTCCTTTTTGCTGATGAAAGGATCAATACATTGGTGGGAAAACTTTCCGGCGGTGAAAAAAGCAGGCTCACACTTGCAAAAATATTAGCAAGAGGGGGGAATTTCATTATGCTCGATGAACCGACGAATGATCTTGATCTTCCGACTTTAAGAATACTTGAAGAAGCTCTGATTTCATTTGATGGATGTATTATGGTTGTTAGTCACGACAGGTATTTTCTGAATAGAGTCTGCACCGGCATACTAGCTTTAGAAGGAAATAATGAAATCTATTACAGCGAACGTAATTATGATTATTATATTGAAAAAAGAAATCAGCGAAAACAGCCGGATGAAGAAATAAAACCAAGAGAAAAGAAAGAAGATACACGAATTAAGTCTAAGCCGAAAAAGCTGAGCTATAAAGATTCACTGGAACTTGAACAAATTGAAGAAAAAATAATTGCTGCCGAATCAGAGGTTGAAAGAATTGAAAAAATATTTACTTCTTCCGACTTTTATTTAAAGTATGCCGAACAGACAAATGAGCTTAATTTGCAGCTCGAAAAAGCTAAAGAAAAAGTAAAAAAGTTTTATGAAAGATGGGAAGAACTGGAAAGGAAAAAAGATGATTTGTCATAGAAATCCATTTGCTCTTTTTAAACGATCATTAAAATAATTTTATTCTGCTGATCCAATATCTTCATTTATTCTCTTCTTGCTCCCTCTGTAACTATCAATTTTTAAAAGGACGCCTTCAAGCTTACCGTTATCAAGATGAATTCTCCTTGTTGTTTTAAGCCCTATATATTTTCTTAATGCCGGATTTCCTGTATAAATAAAAGCAGAAGTGCCCGTACAATTTGTTTTAAGAAAGTCCCCCAATTCTTTATATAGTGCCTGTACTTCCACAATCTCACCAAGCCTTATCCCGTAAGGAGGATTTGTTATTAATGTTCCGTCTTTAAATTCTTTTACCTGCTGGAATGATCTGCATGAAAGTTCAACAGAATCAAAATATGGGAGATGAGAAAGATTTTCCTTTGCGACCTTAATTGCTTCCTGTGATTTATCGCTTCCCCGTATGATATTTTTCATCAGAGGACGGATTTTGCTGTCATATTCTTCTTTTACCTTATTCCATTCGGTTTGATTAAACTCAGGCATATTGAAAAATCCGAATTTTTTACGAAGTTTCTGTGCGGGTATTCTGCAGTAGTACATTAATGCTTCGCAGAGAATAGTGCCGGAACCGCACATTGGATCCCACAAAGGATTTTCTCCATTCCATTTGCTAAGCCGTATTATTGCCGCCGCAAGAGTTTCCTGCATCGGAGCTTCACCTGCCATAAGCCTGTAGCCTCTTTTATGAAGGGACTCGCCGGAAGTATCAAGACTTATCACAGCCATATCCTTATCAATATGAAGATTAAAACGGACATCGGGATTTACGACTTCTACATCTGGACGCTTATCATATTTATGCCTGAAATAATCGGCTATTCCATCCTTTAAACATTGAGATGCATACAATGAATTACTGATACGGCTGTTGGAAACGGACCCGCTTATTGCAAATGTTTTTTTAATTGACAAAAAGTCTTCCCAGCTGATCTGCCTTGCTTTCTTAATTAGTATGTCGGTATTCTTACACGGAAAAGTAATTAACGGTGCAAGAACTCTTGATAGAAACCGGGACATATAATTAATTTTATAGAGAGTTGAAATATCCGATTTGAAAAAAACTCCCTTGTACGCGGTTTTAGTTTCAGTCGCACCGAATTCAATAAGTTCCTGCTCACACAATTCTTCCATCTTCCCGGTTACCTGAGCAAAAAATCCGTTGGTTTTATATTCGTACATTCAGCAAGATTATTATTGAAAAGAATTAAAAGATAATAAAGATAATTTAGATCTATTTCAAAGATATAAAAAAATTATGAGTGGTATTTTAAATCCGATCCAATCCAAATCTCAAGGCTAAAAATTGCGGCAGCTTAATAGTATTTTACGATTAAAATTTATTATATCTCATTTAAGAATTCGATTTATCTGCCAGCTTGATAATATCATCAACCTCCAGAACATTTTTATCATATCCCTTATTCACAGAATTTATCATTGCCAACCCAATTTCTTTTAATGAACAGATATGTTTTGGGAAAAATATTTGAACTAAAGGTAATAATGGAAATAAATATTTATAAAATGAAAGAGTGTTTTTAAGTCCCTTTGTTGGTTTGATAATTGCGGGACGGAAAGCAAAAGCCTGGCGGAAACCGAGATTCAGGATATAATTTTCCGTTCTGCCTTTAACTCTTGCCCACATAATTTTTCCTTTTTCGCTGCTGTCTGTACCTGCACCTGAGATATAACAAAAAGTCATACCGGGATTTAATTTAATCAGAACATCGGCCAGGGCTTTTGTGATATCAAAAGTAATTTTTGTGTACATATCTTCTTTCTTACCAACCGAAGTTGTTCCAAGGCAGAAATAACAGGCATTATATCCTATTAATTCTTCCTTAATGTCTGAAAAATCATAAAAATTATTATGAATAATTTCGATTAATTTAGGATGATTTATGCTGTTTGTTCTTCTGTTAATAATCAGTACTGATTCCACATCAGGGTGATTCAGGCACTCGTGCATAACACCTTCACCAACCATACCGGTGGTTCCTGTTATTATTGCTTTGATTTTCATATATAAATTTATTTTGCGGACATTTTTTCTGAACTAAAATTCGGATTTTGATATTTTTAGAATATAATTTTATCTGTTTTATTACAACCTATTCCTGACATAAATTAATTTAAACTTTCCTTTTTGATTTTCTTCGATATCAAATTTGTTGATTGATTTAATTAATGGAGTCAGCTTTTGAAAGCCGTAATTTCTCGGATCGAAATTAGGCTGTTTTTTCTGAAGAAGATTACCAACATCACCAAGGAAGGCCCAGCCATCTTCGTCTGCAAGATCCGATATTGTTGATGATACCAATTTAATTACTCCGGGAGTAATTTTGTCAATTTCACTTTTCCTGGAAGTTTTTTCCTTTGCTGTTTCAGTTTCCTGGCCGTTAACCGGTTCATCTGTCCGTTGTTTAAGAATTTCAACATATATAAATTTATCGCATGCAACAATAAACGGCTGAGGAGTTTTCCTTTCCCCTATGCCGAAGACTTTCATACCGGCTTCCCTTAACCTGGTTGCCAATCGTGTAAAATCGCTGTCACTTGAAACCAGGCAGAAACCGTTCACCTTTCCTGAATAGAGTATATCCATTGCGTCAATAATCATTGCCGAATCGGTAGCATTTTTCCCGGTAGTATAATTATACTGCTGAGTCGGGGTTATTGCATTTTCAAGAATTATATTTTTCCATCTGGATAGAACCGGCTTAGTCCAATCCGCATAAATTCTCTTAATTGTAGGATTACCATATTTCGCAATTTCTTCCATCATCTCCTTTACATAAGAAGAAGGGATATTGTCCCCATCAATTAATACTGCAAGCTTTAATTCTGTTTCCATCTGTTTTTCATTTTATGTGTAAAAAATCCAATTGAATTTAAATTAAGCAAAATTTTAGAAACAATAATAAAAATAAATTGTTATTAAAAATAGAAATATCATTAAATAAAATTACAGGATGTATTTGACAAATTATTTAATATAGTGTATATTTCGTCTACTAACGAAATGTAAAATGCATGATAGCTTTACCCGCAAAAGATAAAACAAAGTTGTTCAAAGCTCTTTCCGACATTAACAGGCTGAGAATATTGAAAGCGCTCCAGGCAAGGACTCTTTGTGTTTGTGAAATTAAGGAATTACTCGGACTGGCAAATTCGACTGTATCGCAGCACTTGAAAATATTAAAAGAAACAGGGTTTATTTTGGAAGAAAAAGAGGGTAAATGGGTGAATTATTTAATTAACCCGCGCCCGGTCGATCTGAGAATCTCATCAATTCTATCATCACTGGATTTTTGGATAAATGATGATTCCATAATTGTAAGCGATAAAAAGAAAATAGGAAATTTAAACAGAAATACAATCTGCGGATTATAAAATTTTTTTAATCAATATTTCGGTAAATAACGAAACAAGGGAGTAAAAAATGAACTCAATAAAGGTATACGGATCTGGCTGTTCAAATTGTATAAAACTGGAGCAAATGAGCCATGAAGCAGTTAAAGAACTCGGATTAGAGTTTTCAATTGAGAAGGTTATGGATTTTGAATCTATTGCAAAAAGAGGAATTTTAAGAACTCCGGGGTTAGAAATAAACGGAAAGATAGTATCAACGGGAAAAATTCCAACTAAATCAACTTTACTGCATTGGATTCAGGAAAATTCAAATGCTTAGCGGTATAAAAGAAAAGCCGGCAGTTTCTGGAAAACGGTTTATAAATTCTAAAATAATTTTTCCCTTATTATTGCTGCCGGTTTGGATAACCATATATCTGAACCTGGAAAATATAGCCCGATTCCTGGTATATGAATTATCAGGTTTAGAGAATGGTAAAAGATATACAGACGCTGTTTATTTCTTTATTTATGAAGCTCCGAAAGTTCTCCTTCTTCTTGTCCTGATTGTATTTATAGTTGGAATTATCAGGACATATTTTTCTCCCGAAAAGACTCAAAAAATATTGGGTGGAAAATCAGTAGCTGCCGGTAATGTGAGTGCAGGTTTGTTGGGAATTGTCACACCATTCTGCAGCTGTTCTGCAATCCCTTTATTCATCGGATTTATACAAGCAGGTGTTCCTCTCGGTGTAACATTTTCATTTTTAATTTCTGCGCCGATGATCAATGAAGTGGCAGTAATATTACTGTTCGGGTTATTCGGATGGAAAACCGCGGCAATATATATAACAACCGGGCTTGTTATAGCAATTTTTTCAGGGTATGTAATCGGAAAGTTAAAGCTTGAAAAGTATGTGGAGGACTGGGTTTATAATTTGCAGAAAGCATCAATTGAAACAGAAGAATTCAAATTAAACTTTTCAGATAGAATTGAATCAGGTTTTCAACAGGTTAAAGAAATTCTGGGGAAAGTTTGGATTTTTATCCTGCTTGGTATTGCAGTCGGAGCGGGTATCCATGGTTATATACCGGAAAATTTCATGGCGGGGATAATGGGGGCTAAGGTCTGGTGGTCTGTTCCGTTTGCAGTAATACTTGGAATTCCAATGTATTCAAATGCTGCAGGAATTATTCCGATTGTTCAGGCGCTGTTTGAAAAAGGTGCTTCCATAGGAACTACTCTTGCATTTATGATGAGTGTAATCGGGTTATCATTACCGGAAACCATCATTTTGCGAAAAGTATTGAAACTGCCTTTAATTTTAGCTTTTATCGGAATTGTTGGAACAGGAATTATTATTGTCGGATTTTTATTTAATATAATTTTTTAAATCAATAAGAGGCAATATGGAAAGAATGAAAGTGCTTTTTGTATGCGTTCACAATAGTGCAAGAAGCCAGATGGCCGAGGCTTTTTTAAATCATATCGGAAATGAAAAATTTTCTGCAGAGAGTGCCGGCTTAGAACCGGGAAAATTAAATCCTATTGTTGTTGATGTTATGAAAGAAGTAGGCCTTGACCTCTCAAAAAATAATACAAAATCAGTATTTGATTTTTTCAAACTGGGTAAAAGATATGAATATGTTGTAACTGTCTGTGACGAGGCAAATTCTGAGCGCTGCCCGATATTCCCTTCTGCTAAAAAAACTTTACACTGGAGTTTTAAGGATCCATCAGCTATTCAAGGGACTTATGAAGAAAAACTGGCCGGGACAAGAATTATACGTGATGGAATAAAAATGAAATTAGAAAAGTGGGTGAAGGAACTAAATCAAATTGAGGTATAAAAATTGAATGTTCCGATAAAGAAATTAAAATTCCTGGATAGATACCTGACTCTGTGGATTTTTTTTTCTATGATTGCCGGTATTTTTTCCGGTTATAAATTCCCGGGAATAGTAGACTTCTGGAATTTATTTCAAAGAGGCACAACTAATATTCCAATAGCAATTGGCTTAATTTTGATGATGTACCCTCCCCTTGCAAAAGTAAAGTATGAAGAACTCCATGAAGTATTCAAAAATCTGAGAATTCTCTCTCTCTCTCTTATTCAAAATTGGATTATCGGACCTGTATTAATGTTTTTTCTGGCAATCCTTTTTCTTCAAAATTATCCTGAATATATGGCAGGCTTAATATTGATCGGTTTAGCACGATGCATTGCAATGGTAATTGTTTGGAATGAACTTGCGAAGGGCGATACTGAATATGCTGCAGGGCTGGTAGCATTAAATTCAATTTTTCAAATCTTATTTTTTTCAGTGTATGCTTATATCTTTATTACTCTGTTGCCGCATTGGCTGGGGTTAAAATCGTTTGCTGTCGATATTACAATCGGACAAATTGCAGAGAGCGTATTAATTTACCTGGGAATTCCATTCTTTGGCGGTATGATCACCAGGTTTTCTATTTTGAAGATAAGAGGAAAAGAATGGTATGAAAAGAAGTTTATCCCTAAAATAAGTCCTATAACTTTGATTGCCCTGCTATTTACCATTTTTGTGATGTTCTCTTTAAAAGGAGAATATATTATTAAGATTCCAATAGATGTTATAAGAATTGCAATTCCGCTGGTAATCTATTTTATAGTTATGTTTATGGTTTCATTTTATATGGGGAAAAAGTCAGGGGCAGATTATTCAAAAACTGCAGCAATATCATTTACTGCTGCAAGTAATAATTTTGAATTAGCAATTGCGGTAGCAATTGCTGTGTTCGGAATTAACAGCGGTGAAGCTTTTGCTGCTGTGATCGGGCCTTTAATTGAAGTCCCCGTTTTAATTTCTCTTGTTAATGTTTCGTTTTATTTTCAAAAGAGATTCTTCAAAGAGGAGAGAATAGAAACAGGAAAAGCAGTTTAAAGCGGATTCGATTAGTTACATTTTAGCTGCTGTTATTATTTCACTTGGGAAAGTATTTTGTGATATAACAGCAGCCTTAACATCTTTAAAAGCATTAAAAAAATACGGCTTTAGATCTACCGGCCTGCAATTAGTTAAAATGCTTGGAAAATATTTAGCAATTAAAAACCATAATTTATTATACCACTTATTTCCGAACGACATTGTAATTATTACTACTTTACCGTTTTCCTTCAGTACCCTATTAACTTCTTTAGTAACATTTAAAAATTCACTTTCAGGGAAAAGATCAAATACATAACTGGAAAAAATATAATCAAAGCTATTATCATCAAACGGCAGATAAAAAGCGTTTCCCATGATAAAGCTTATATTTGAGGTTTGATTCCTGTTCATTTTTCTTTTTGCTTTCCAGATCATTTGAGGCGAAATATCCAATCCGATATTATTGCCTTTCTTATTAAAAGGAACAATTTTATAAAACATATCTCCAGTCCCGATACCAATATCAAGAATATTACCGTTAACAATTGGTTCAACATTGTTAAGAGCAGAATCTATTGCTTTGCTCTCGGTAATCTTTGCCCAGAAATCATAAAATTTAGAAACCGGAGCAAAATTTTTTTGAGTTCTTTCTTTAGAAAATTTTCTTTCGAGGATACGTGTCATTTTTTTTACTAGTTGACATTATCATTTTAAAAGGATCATCTTTTTACTGCTTACAAAGCTATTGGCTCTTAGCCTGTAAATGTAAACACCTGTGGCTACTCTGCTCCCGGCTTGATTGGTTCCATCCCAGCTTACCCTGTATTGCCCGGGGTTTTGAATCTGGTTATCTAACAATACCTTAATCTGCTGTCCTACAATATTAAATATTTCTAAAGATACACTGCTTAATTCTTTTAACTGATAGTTTATATTTGTCGAAGGGTTAAATGGATTCGGATAATTTTGAGATAAGTAATACTCCAACGGCACCAGCGGGATATTTTCCGAATGCTGTTTTGCATACCCTTCATTACCCACGATTAACCTGTAACTTCCTTTTCCATCCTGTGGCAATGGTATGCTGATTTTATCTTCATTTATTGGCAACGATACTTTCCTCTTCATGTCTAAAAACCATAACTTAAAACCAGCCGGCATTGCCGTTGTATCAAGTTCTACTATTAAGTTTTTATTCTTTTGATTTGAGCTTAACTTTATATCCCAATAAGCTCCATCCTTTGACGGAGGAACTATTTTTTCAGCATATTCTGTATCCCCTGCAGCTATATTAAAATTCAGATTCCCGGATATTGACGGCGGAGCTAATACATCGGTCTTCTTTTCGTTTACAGTTTCCAGCATTCCTATATAATTTTCTTCATCAATAATATTTGTATTCTCTATTCCAGCTTTTAGCTGTATTAAGAATTCATCCCTCTTTAGTTCATCTTTCTTACTCTTTGGAACGCCGCTACTTCCAACCGGTCGGAACGTTATCGGTATAAATCCAGTATCAGGATTATAGACCCAGTAACCATCCCAAGGCTGCAAGACTTTCTGATTTATTTCATAATCTTCTATGTCTGCATTCCAGTGTATTGGAAGCTGAACCAGGTTTGAGTTTATAACACTATCCCAATCTACAGCGAATGGCGTATGGATCGCCTATCTGGTTCCAACCCGGCTGAAGGTTTACATTATACCTCCCTGATGATATGGTTGCTGCATTCTTTATAGAGAAACTTTTCCCCTCATTCTCTATAAGCCAGAAAGCATTTCCCGGTACCAGTTCTTCATTTAAATTCGGATATTCATTGTAGGAATTTGTTATAGAGTTCCACCTTAGGACACGCCACTTAGTGTTATCATACGCACCATAACTGCCAGTTAATACAGAATCTATTACCGGATTTGATATAAACAATGGGATAGAAATCATCTGATAAACAGAATTCTTTATTGCTGAAGGGTATGTATACTCCGGTACACTTACAGAAATATAAGCCGGATTATTTACCGGGTCATTTGCCGGATAGGTTAACGTATAATCCGGTTCTGAAAATACAATGTAATACTGTATACCCCTGATTGTTGAATATGATGCCGGGATTACTCCAGTAAATGTGTTGTTTGATAATATTAAATCTGTCTGCTGGTAAGCACTTTCACCTGTTCTTCTATAGTATAACTTATTGCTGGTAAAATTAAAACCCCGCGGCGGATTAGCTATCAGATTAGTGTTTTGACCTACATTATTTATCGAAGGTATTTCTACAGTTATTGGTGAAGCGCCTTTGCCAGATAATCTAACTGTGTCGGTTCCGGCAGCAGAATTACTCAATATCAATAGCAGTGCATTTTTATTTCCGGATGTTTTAGGAGTAAATTTTATGCTGATATTTATAGATTTACCAGATGAAATGGTATCAGGAAGATCATTTCTGTTTACAGTAAAATCGCTTGAGTCTGTACCTATTACAGAATAATTACTTAATATTAAACTGCCTGTTCCTTTATTTGATATTTTTAGTGCTGATATTGAATCATGATTTATATCTATGCTCCCAAAGTTAATTTGATTACTGGAAAGATTTATATTTCCTATACTGGCGGTACCAATTAAATAAATTGTATCAGGATTACCTATTACATTACTTTCAAGTATTAGTTTTGCTGTTTTTAAACCAGGAGCTGATGATTTAAAATCTATAAGTAAATCTTTCGATGTTAATGTTGGAATAGTATCAGGTTGAGGTGCATTGATGAGATTAAAATCATTTTTATCTGTTCCGGAAATTGAAAAATTGCTTATAAAAAGATTAGTTGAACCGGTATTTTTTATTGTTAAAGTTTTTGTTGAAATTTTATTTACGTCAACATTACCAAAGTTTAATGTATCAGATGAAAAGCCGAATACCGGATTTACAGCATTCCCGTAAATAAATAAAGTATCGGGACTAGTAGGAGCATCGCTTTCAATTATTAATTCCGAAAAAAGTCTGCCTAGTATATTTGGCGAAAATTTTATGCCGACACTCCCGCTTCCACCTGCAGTAACAGTATCAACTATTTTTCCCTGAATATTATATTGTTTATTAATGTCAACAAAATTACTATTAAATATATGAAGAGCTGCTCTGCTTGAGTTAGAATAGGAAACATTTTTAATAACCGTTTCTCCAGGAGCAACATTACTAAAATTTAATGTATCTTGAGAAAATTTTATTTGAGGTACAGGAATCCTTCCTGAAAAAGCATCGGAATAACCCAAACTTACTATTTTTTTTGAGCCGAAGGCTGCTGAATCAGAGAAACTGCCCGAGACAACAAGATCACCATTGCTTCCAATAGCAATACCGCCGGCTCTATCATTGGATTTACCTCCTGCAATAGTATTCCAGATTTTTATACCACTCTTATTAAATCTTCCTATATAGATATCATCAAAATCGCCTAAGAGTGAATTACCTATTACAGAAACATTTCCTGCATTATCAGCAGTGATTCCTATTCCTGAATTCGAAGGATATTTGCTGTCCTGCGAAACCCATACCGGTATTCCTGAGGAATTATATTTTGCAATAAATATATCTGAATTTTCAGCACTTGTTAATTGGACATTACCGAAAGAAGCCGTTCCGGAAAATTGTCCTGTAAAATAAATATTATCTTTTATATCTATAAAAATATCACTTGAATAATCATAGTTGTCAGCACCGCCGGCTTGTTTTATCCAGCTTATATTACCATTTGCATCATACTTTGCAACCATTGCATCTGACACTCCAAGTGAAACAACAGTCAAGTTATCAAAAGTTACAGTATCGCCTATGGAACCGGTAATAAAAATATCGTTATTGCTATTAGTGGCAACACCGGAACTGTAATTATTAAAGCCGCTGCCTGCTCCGCTTCGGGCCCATAGAACACTCCCGGCTGAATCATATTTTACGACAAAAATCTCATTGAGAAAATGTCCGATGAGATTTATATTCCCAAATACAGCAGAATTGGAAAAATTTCCTGTAATAATAACATTATCATCATTATCAACTGCAATGCCGTAACCAATATCATATGATTGACCGCCGCCTGTCCTGACCCAGATAAGTCTTCCATTTGGATCATATTTGGCTACAAATGCATCTGAACCGCCGTTGCTTCTAACCGCAGCTGCATCAAATACAGCAGAAATTGAAAACGAGCCGGTGATATAGATATTCCCGGACTTATCAGTTGCAATACCGTAACTTTCATCATAATCATTGCCCCCGGCATGGGTTGCCCAGAGAATCTTGCCTGAAGGATCATATTTTGCTATAAAGATATCATCTGCACCATAACTGCTAAGTTCAGTTGTGCCGAAAGTTATAGTAGAATCGAAATAACCAGTTACAATAATATTATCTTTATTATCAACTGCAACTTTTTCACCTGTAGTAGAACCGGGGCTGCCTGCATTATTCACCCAAAGAAAATCAGGAGCCTGGCAAAACATTTCAGAAGATATTAAAAATATCAGCAAAATCGGTAATAAAAAATATTTCATTAATGGGTAGCCCTGAATAATATTTATTATGTTAGAATTTTTATCTGAAAAGAAACAGGATCAAAAAACGATATTAATTCCCGTGTTAAAAGCCAGACCATTTAAAACCGGCTTACCATTTCCATTCCCTATGGAATACCTGAAAAAGATGGGAATATTTGTTGTAGAAGAAACCTGGAAATTTGGTGAAAGGTTTATTCCCCAAATTGTATAATTGGAAAAAAATGATGATGTATTTTCGTAAATACTAGTATATATACCATAGCTTAGTGAAAATATGGATGTGAATCGCTGCTTAAAAGCAGCACTTAAATAAAATTTGTTAGGATTTAATTTCAAGCTCTCAATAGTTGAAGTTATATTAGAAGAGAAAATATTATTTTCGAAATATTTTTCTGATATAATATTGTATAAGATCATTGCATTCAGGCTGTTGAATCCGAAGTATTGTTTATATACTGCATCAAGGACGGTCATACTGCCGCTCGAAAAAACTTCATTTCCGCTCACTTTATCATTGCCGAAAAAAACACTCATTATATCACCGGTTAATGTTTGAGTTTCACTTAACTTTATATCTAAGCCCCCGGTAATTGATATTTCGTTTGCGGGCTTATATTTATCGTTAAAATCGCTTAATGGCTGATATTCTGTTTTGATCTGATAAGAAGCACCTAAACCTGCTACATA
The DNA here is from genome assembly GCA_963782475.1 of uncultured Bacteroidota bacterium. Lineage (GTDB taxonomy): Bacteria > Bacteroidota > Ignavibacteria > Ignavibacteriales > Ignavibacteriaceae > CAVQBP01. Next base: position 1,127,852 of record CAWAJW010000012.1, on the reverse strand, counting down.
ATTATCCGACAACTGATGAATCCATGAAACACCTAAGATTATGTTTGTCCCCTCGCCAAAATTCGATGTTCTCATTCCAAATAAATCCTGACTTAAAAACCTTACTGTCTCGAACTGATTTGCCGAGAGTTTTGTTATTCCGCTGGGTAAATTAATACCGGCATTAATTATCAGATTATATTTTGAAAAACTTTGCTTTAATGAAATTTGAGAATCAGAAAGCCCGCTCAGATTGCTAAGTTCCCCCCCAACAGATGCATATTTAGTATTAAAGAATAAGGTTGTACTGTGAGAAGGATAATAACCCATCGAAATAATATTAGTAAATTCGGAAAAATGGGTACTTCCTTTTATGCTCCAGGTTTCAAATACCGGTAAGAATCGAAAAGAAAACCGGTTTGTTCCCGTATAATAATCTTGAGAATAATTTACTCCGGTAAGGAATATAAAGAGTAAAAAGATATTGAGAAGAAAAATTTTCATTTTCTGATTCCTCAGAACTTGTCTAAATTAAATTTTATTTAATATCTGTTTTGAATTAGTAGGGACTATTGTAAAGGAGGTGGAGGCGGAGGATTAGGTAAAGGGGGAATTAAATTTTTCTTGTCTTGTGCCGGAGTTCGATTAAAATCATCACTGGTAAAGTTAGATAATACATTACCATTAATTACTTCACTTCTATTTTGAACAAGGTTAATTTCTTCTCCTTTAATTGCAGGATCTTCTTCCCGCAGGTTGGATACTAATTGTTCCTTGCTACCGCTGCTTTTCCCCAAACTCTGAGTTGTCTGCTGCTTTTCATTTGCAGCTTTAAAATGCGGATCCAATTCTGATGCTCTCCGGAAAGATGAGGCTGCACTTTTAAAATCACCCGCATCTTCCTGCATAAGACCTTTAGAAAAGGCCAGGAATGATTGTAAATTTTGAGTAGGGACTTGAGCAATTGCTTCCTTTTCTTCCTCTGTTAATTCAATTCCGTTTTTCTGAAGAAAAGCGAATACAACTTCTTTCTGCAGCGTAAAAAAATCTTTTAGATCTCCCGATTTGTTAACCCAAGATTTTCTCTGACTGTCCCTTATATCCCATGAGCCGAGATCAATTTTGAAATCACCTTTACTTGTTACATCATAATCGCCTGAAACGATTGTTCCGGCACCTAAAAGTTTTCCTACTCTAGGAGACGTAGATTGCTCCGCCAAAGCTGATTGCCCGAATTTAAGCTCATCCAATACGGCTTGAATTCTTACTCTTTCCAGGACTTTTAACGCTTTTACTTTTGCCAGATCAATACTTACCATTTCACTAAAACCCCGGCTTAATGGAACATAATCTTTGTCAATTCCCTGATAAATAAGCGGGAAAACCGCCATCGTACTATCAGAAATGTTTTTAGATGAGAGTTCCTTTTCATTTTTTATTAATGAATCAACATCGGAATATGCCTGCTGTCTTTTTATCCATAAGTATCTTCCTTCCATTAATTCCCTGTAAGGAGAATCCTTAAGAATACCGGAATACTTTTTATAATATTCAAGAGCTTCATTTTGTTTGCCAAAAAATTCCAGATTCAATCCTTTATAAAAAATAACTTCAGGATCATCAGGACTTAACTTAATAGCTTTATTTAGATATTTTTGAGCCAGTGTATTCTGATGAGTCTGAATATATAAGATGCTCAAATGTTTAAATGCATCAAGGTCGTAAGGGTTTTCATCAGCCCGTCTAATCCAATTGTCGACCTGTCCTTTATACATTTCCGGATAATCCATAATTGAACCGGAAGAGCATGAGTAAAAAAGGATAATCGGCAAGAAACATAAAACTGTTAATGATATACGGCTTAGAGTTTTTGTTTCTATATTCATCGTATTAAATACCTATTTAATATTCAGACAAGGATTAAGATTAAGAGTAAAATTAAGATTAAGATTTTATGTTAACGGCATATTAATTAACCAGAGGAGCTATGCTTTGAGCTTTCAATTTAGCTTTTTCATAATTTGGATCAATCTTTAATGCTTCTTCAAATTTATCGTAAGCATTTTTATAATCATTACTTTCTAAATAGCTCAAACCAACTGAGTAAGCCATGATAGCATCCAGTGAAGGAGCTTGTGAAACATCGGTTGGAGTTTCTTTCTTTAAAGTGACATTAATATTATCAGCAATCTTCTTCCCAAGCTGATCCACCAAATCAAAAAATTTATCCAGGTCTCCTTTTACCTCATCAGTTAGCAAAATTTCACTGGTTTCAACCTTTACAAGACGTGCACCCAGCCAGATTTGATCACCAACAATTATAAAGCTTCCCAGGAGAACGGTTTGAACGCCTAGCTGTTTTCCCAGCCTGACAGCTCCTTCCATATCATACTGGTTCTGCATTTTAATTTCATTTAAAATCCAGTTGATCCTTTCCCTTTCAACAACTTTTAAATTAGTTGAATTATTTAACCGGTTAATCATAAGATCGGCAAATCCCTGCTCCATCGGATCATATTGAGTTTTATGATCGACAGAACGGTTTTTAAAATCAATTATCGCCATGGTTTTCATCCCAGGATCAGGTTTTTCAACTTTGTAAGAACCTGAATATTCTTTGCGTGTCTCATAGTATAACTTCATAAATACCGGCGGTTCATAATCAGGATTAAACACTACCATAGGCGGTTCAAGTTCAAGTAATTTCATTATTGCATCTTTTGCTTTATCATATAATCCTTTTGCCGTATATGATCTCCCCAAAAACCGGAGCGCTTCTTTCTGAACTTCTTCATTTGTACTATCAGCAGAAAGCTGGTTTAATATATCAATAGCTTTATCAAATTGAGCCGATTTATAATATTCTTCGGCTTCATTCAGCTTTGCTTTAGGATCGTTCTGAGAATAGGTTGAAGGAATAAAGAGTAAAGAGATGAAAATTACCATTAAAAAATAATTATGCATGATCTTAAAATATTTTTTAAAAAGAAACATTTTATCCTCCTTTAAAAATCAGCAGAACTGCAATATGGATTTATTCTGTATTTATTTTAAATGAAATACTAAAGAATGAGTTTTCAATTCAAAACTCGGAACAATATTTATGACTGCATCATTTTCAACAGTTTTATAACCTGTTTTTTTTACAGTTATTTTATATTTGCCCTGCCCAAGAAGTGTATCGCCTGGAGTAGTCTTACCTGTATTAATTCCATTTATATAAATAGTTCCCCAGAAAGCATCCCCATTAATATTAAGAGATTGAATATTGATTTGCTGACGGAAGTAACATGTTATAGTTTTACTCTGATTATTACCTACATTCAACACAATGTCTTTAGAGCCGAATTCAGAATTTATAAATTTTACCTTATGCTTACCGGGAGAAACATAATTTCTAATTGTTTCATTTGTATTAGATGCAATCTTGTTATTATCAACATAAATAGTAGCTTTTGGAATTGCATTTAAAATCAGTGCAGAGTTAGCCTTAAGAATGACGGGGGTTAGATTTGCAGTTATATTGTTATCTCCTGTCATCATCCTGAAATCTGATTCAATCCAATCCTTGTAGCCATCCATTTTTAACGCAATAGAATAATTTTTAATTCTTAAAGAATCCTTAAAAAAAGGGGTTTTCCCAACCAGCTGATTATCAATTATTACTTTAGCTCCCAGCGGATTCGAATCAATTGAAATCTTAGCGAATTTAATTACATCCCTGGTTTGATTAATTACGGAATCTTTATCATTAACAATTTTGCTCACTTTATTATTAAAAGGCTTGAGCATTATGATGTATGCTGAAAAGATCAAGATTAGTAATAAAGCTGAAGATCCTACAATGATTTTCTTTTTTTCTTCCAAAAGTTATTTGAACTACTTTCATGATTTGATATTATCCGGGTTTTATCATTACTAGATGTTTCCGTAGTATCAAATTGATATAGCTCGGAAAGCATTGATGTAACATCCTGGAATCGTTTATCCGGGTTCTTCTCCAATGCTTTCATAATAAATTTCACAAAGTACTTTGGGATACCGGGATTATATTTTTCCGGCGATTCGATTTTCCCCTCTATAATTTGTTTTTGAATATTATATTCACCGGCGTCTTTTTCAAAAGGAGTTCTCCCGGTCAACATTTCATAAATTGTCATCCCGATAGAATAAATGTCGGTTCTATTATCAATTTTTGCCCCTTTAATTTGTTCCGGCGACATATAATATAAAGTCCCGGCTGTCTGTGTAAGAGTACTTTGTTCACCGTGTTCTTGAATTAGCTTTGCCAAACCGAAATCCATCACCTTAACAGTTCCATCTTCACATAATAAAATGTTATTCGGCTTTATGTCACGATGTATTACCCCCACTTTATGAGCGTGACCTATTGCATTCAGCAGCTGCCTAATAATTTTAACGGTATCATTAATTGAAAACGGACCTTTTTCTTTTAACCAGTCAGAAACAGTTTTTGCCATAACATATTCCATAACCATGAAAATCCCGTTGTCCGTTTCCCTTAAAGCATAAACACCGACAATATTTTTATTTTCTAATTTGGCTAAAGCTATAGCCTCCGTCCGAAAACGTTTCAGGAAGCTTTCATTTCTTGCATAGAATGGATCAATCATCTTTAAGGCAACAGTTTTCTGCAGATTTAAATCAGTTGCTTTATAGACAACTCCCATTCCGCCTCTGCCAATTACTTCAAGAATCTTGTAATTGTCTATTATCTGGCCGATCATTGTATCCATTTTCGTTCAATACACTAAAGTTTTTCAGAAATGAAACTACTTTAAAAGATATCTTAAATATTCTTTAACTGAACTTATCGTTTAAGCCTTGCTTCACAATCAGTTATTAATTTTTCTATTCTCTTATTTCCAGGCTGAATTTCCAGGGCTTTTCTATAATACTTAATTGCATTATCCAGCTTATTTTCATTTTTATATTTTTCAGCTGTATTTAAAAATTCCCCGGCAATATTATTTATTCCCTGGAGAGCACCTAAATGCATTGGTTCACTCTGCAAAATTTTTTTGTAAATGATTAATGCATCTTCAAACTTCCCTTTTTTAAATAAATTATCAGCTTTTAACTGCAAAGCACTAAATGTATCCGTTTTCTTATCATTGTTGTTCTTATTAATGTTCTGTGATTCACTGACTTCGGCTGGAATGCTTTTGCTATTATCCGGATTAAACAATCTTATTATATTTCTTTTGTAGTTAATCCCAATAGCTATAAGAATTAAAAAAAATATTAAAATCAGGAGAGGCAATAAATAATTTTTTTTCTTCTTAGTGATTAATGAAGAATCATTTAAATGAGAAATTTTATTAGAACCTATTTTTATTACCAAAACTGTTACATTATCTTTTCCGCCCCTTTCATTTGAAAGGTTAATCAGCTTTCCGCAGGCATCTTCCGGAGAATTTGCAGAAACAATCTGTGCTATTTCATTCTTTGTTACTTCTGCAAGGCCATCGGAACACATAACGTAACTTTGTCCTTTTTTAATAGTGATAGTTTTAAAATCTGCATTTGCTTTTTGTCCAACTCCCAGAGCACGAGACAAAACTGATTTTGCAGGATATATTTTTGCTTCTTTCTCCGTCAATATTCCTTCTTTAACCATTTCGTGAACTTTAGTATGATCTTCAGTCAACTGTTCAATTACAGGTGATGAATTATTTTCAATAATGTAAATTCTTGAATCGCCTATATGCCCAACCAGACCTTTATCTTCATTTAACACCAACACGGTACAGGTCGTTCCCATTCCCTTTAATTGATTAGAGTTTTCAGATTTATTATAAATATTGCTGTTGGCTTTTTCTATAGCTTCTTTTAATGCTGATAATGAATCTGATGGGCTGGAAAAATAAACATCATTAATTGTATCAACAGCGATTCTGCTTGCTTCTTTACCGCCGGCATGTCCGCCCATTCCATCTGCAACAATAAATAATTGGCCTTTTTCTGAATATAGATTAAAATCATCTGGAGGGAATTTTCCAAAGCTGTCCTGATTTTCTGACCTGATCAAACCAATATTTGAACTGCCGAAGTATGAAAATGTAAGCTTTTCTTTTTCAGACATATATTTCAGGCTTAAAATTACTTTAACAAAGTCTTATTAATTGTTAAGATTCTGCAGCGGAGCTTTTAAAGGATTAGCAAAATTAAATCCGAACATTTGTGGATTTTCGCCGATTACGGCAGCGGAAAAAATATAGAAGACATAGTTATAAGTCTCTTTGGGAATTCTATTCTTAAACTTTTCGAGAAGATTCCAAAAATTTCTATCGCGGGGATTTTCAGGCATTTTCCTGATTAAATCAATTATATTGTATTCTCCCCAATTATAGGAAGCTATAACCAGGAGTCCGGATGCTTGTGCATCAGTATTATAAATATCGCTAACATATTTTGCTGCAGCTGCTGTAGCTTTTAAAAAATTATATCTATCATCACGGGGATCAAAAGCTCTGACACTTACCAATGGACCCGTAGATAATCCATATTTAACAGCAGTTTGAGGTATGAACTGCCAGATGCCTTTTGCAATTCCATATCTTGTTTCAGGTCCCACTGTTTGATCCCTGAAATCACTTTCCTGTAAAGCAAGATAAAAAAATTGAGGCGCCATTCGCTGCTTGACAAAATCGTCTACAACTACCTGCGGATATCCATTTTGATCGGCTCTTTGAATTGCATTAACGAGCCGGTCGCTCGACTGCCATTTAGTAATATAGTTTTTCACTTCATCTATGAAATCCTTTGGAACATCCAGTTCGCACTCACCAAAAACCCTGGCTGTTTGAATAATTAATTTATCTTCTTCATTCATATTATATATGCCGAGCTCATCAACCAGTTTGTCATAATTATTTTCAAGCTGTTTATGTCTCTCATCAAATTTTTGTAAGGCGTCCCGGGTTGCCATATCGCTGCTGTTGGCAATCTTATCTTTTAAAGTCGATATTTCAAGTTCCAAAGATTTCATATCATAAAAAATATTTTCTGCCAGAAGCTTTTGCTTGCTTTCTTTTATGTGCTGGTAAATAGAATATGCCGCCGCAATTACAGCGATTAACCCGATAACAATAATTACTTTTTTATACTTTAATGTCTGTTTTTTCTTAACAATTTTGAAAGCCTCTCTCATCATACGGGTATGTTCGCCCATCTCATGTTCACTTTTCGATTCATCGAAGTAATGCTGAATGTAGCTGGTAATTGTTCCGCCGTCCGAACCCTTGCTGTGAGATGCCAGGGACTTCTGATTCTCAAAAGTAAAGAGGATTATTGGACCATTGCTTCCAAGTTCAATTGTAGTAGAATTTTTTATTTCAATTTTGCCGATCTTATCACCGTTAAAAAATGTACCATTGCTGCTTTGTTTATCGATAATGCTCCATTTATTATTTTCAAGGCATACTTCGATATGCAGCCGGCTGACAATCCCTTCATTAATTTGAATTGAACACTCCTCTGATCTGCCGATTGTAAATGAATTGTCAAAATAGTATTCTTTTTTTGATGTATTCCCCTTTACTATTTTAACTCTTAATACTTTTGCATCCCGGTTATATACATCCGATATTTTTGTATCATTCATTAAGAAACATCAATATAATTATATTAAGGCTGATGATAAAAGCTACCTATATTATAAAACCTTAAATTCAGCTATCTCTTTTAATTAAATCTTTATAAATTCAACACGGCGGTTATTTGCTTTTCCTTCTGGGGTTGAGTTACTATCAACCGGTTTGCTGTCGCCCCATCCTTTGGTCTCCAATCTTGATGCATCGATGCCTGATTCAACGAGTAGATTTTTTACTGACTGCGCCCGTTCCTCCGACAATTTTTGATTAGAAGCTTTATCACCATCACTGTCAGTATGACCTTCAATACTGAATTTCAAATCCTGATGATCCTTCATCAAATTTACAATTTCATTTATCGTTCCCATTGATTGTGCGGTTATATTGGCTTTATTAACTTCGAATAGAATCCCCGTTGTAACAAATTTACCGTCAGCCAAGACTCTATCATACAATTTTTTCCCCCCTTCATTTACTCTAATATTTTTTATCGAACTCATTTTTATATTCTGATCATCAAAATCAGTCCCGATAGAAAATGTAACCGGCTTATATCCAAGATTTGGAATATTTAGAATTCGTTCTTCATCCATGTATAATTTTAAAGATCTCTTATTAAATGAAATTGCAATATGCTTCCATTTACCTTCCCAGTTTTCCTGCTCCTTTGTAAATGATGCAATCCTGCCTCCAAACTCTCCCATTTTCGCTTCATCCCAAGCAATATTTATTGGATAAATAATTTTACCTCCAATTGTCACCGCTCCTCCAGTCCCCTCAAAAAGACGAACTTGATAATGGTCCCATCTATTTAAGGCTGCCTTTTCAAAGTAAGCATCAAATTCAATTGTAAAAACATCCGGTAAGAAATCCTTTTTATCCATTAATGGTAAAATGATTGAATTGTTGCTGATAAAATGGATAACCTTATCATTCCCGAGTGAAGCATTTTCAGCGCTGCCGCTTAACAAATCCCACCTGGAGGGAAATTCACCACTTTCTTCCCCTGCGAGATTATCTTCAAAAATAACTTTATCACCTGCAACAAAATCATATTTAGCATACAATTCTAGTTCTTTAGAAGGTTGAGAATCATTTGTTGTTGTGTTATTATTAGCAGCAACATCCGAATTTCCGGTTTTATTATCAGCTGCAGTTCCGGTTTTATTATCAGCGGTATTTCCTTTTTCATCTTTTTTCCCGCCGTTTTTAACAGCATCAACGGTTTTATCAACAGCAGTGTCTGTTTCATCCTCGGCTTTTTTCTCGATCTTCTTTTCAACTTGTTTCAGGATATCAAATTGAGCAAATGAACAGAATGAAATTGAAAAGACAAAAATTACTGTTAATAATATTATTATTGCTTTCATTTTAGTCCTCTATTACTTTTAATTACATAATAATTATTTTAATATTTTTTTATCGGTCTCATTTATATGTATATTCCAAATTTTTCATTTTCAGGATTTTCAGCCGGACTAACACCCATCCTTCGGTTGAATTCCAATAAGGGAAATTAAAAATAAAAATTTGAATAAATGATAGGTTTTTAATCTTACACAACATCAACAATTACAAAAAAATATGTCGATTAAGGTGAGTTAAGGAGAAACAATCACTTTGGTTTGACTGGGAGCTATTTGGGCGCCAGCAGGCATATTAGCATTACTGCCGTTATGTCCTGTCATCGAGGTGAGATGTACACAATCTTTTCCTTCAATTTTAACTTTTGAACTTCCTTTTTTATAGAGCAACTTTACTCATATTCATTCCGGACATAATACCTTTATTTAACCCTGCTTCATCACCCGATGAACGTGGTATTTCAGAATCGACAGTAGCAACTTCCTTTCCGGCAAATTTTACTTTTGCAGATGTTTTACTTGCCTGGTTTACCATTCCGGTATTCGGATAAGGAATAGGAACAGGCGGAGCAGGAGGTGCGGGAGTTAAACAAACATCAGGCATTCCAAAACATTGTCCCGCCGCCTTTTGTTGATGCTGGAAATATTGCGGGCATAAAAACGCTCTACTCTATTATTTATTTTTAAAAGATATCATTATTTGTATATAAAAAAATTGGGGATGATTGAATAATATGAATGTTTTTCGCAATACTATAATTTTATAATCATCCAAGATGAATTTTCTCCCCATTGATTTTAAAATCTTCTTCGGATTTTAAATATGAGTTCTTTGCTTTAATGTGCAGATTATTTTTTATCAGAGTTCTTACCCTGCCGGCTTTTAACTGAACAAGTTCATCAATGGTATTGTAAACATTTTTTGCCTTACAAATAATATCATTCGATAAAGTTTCAAGTTTCCCGGCAGTTAACCTTCCATATTTAACAACAGCAGAAAATTTATTTCCGATATATTTCATCTCCACGGTTTTAAGATCGGTCCGTTGTACAGTTATATCTAATTCAGGACTTCTCATTTTTATTTTCTGCTGATTAAAAGATAAAGAAGAAACAACTTTATTTATTGTATTCATTACAGATGCCTGGATATTTGTAAAGCTTTCAATTATAATTGAATGCTTGCTTTTAAAATTGATTCCCTTCCCGGAAATAAAATTAATATCTCCATCATGAGTAATAAATTCCAAATCTCCCGATTTAATATTAACCCGGCTTTTTCCAGCATAGGGATCATACTCAAAAATAAGATCACTATTCTTGTCAAAGACTTGGATTTTCTCTTCATTGTCATCCTGATTCACAATAGAGTATGCTCCATTGTTCGAAACTAATTTGTCAACTACTGCACTATTAATATTCGAATGACTTAATATCCCAATAATATATAAATTGTTAATGTCATTACCGGCGGCAAGCACTATATCATCTTTAAAAAGGATAGAGCATGTTTGCGATAGCAGATTTACCTAATGTTTTAAATTCTCCTTCTTCAGTTTGAATCTCTATAACTGCTGTTTTATAGTTTTTATCAAATGATAAAACTTTTGCAGGTCCAAAATATTTAGATAATTGCAATGCCGGTGTTTCTTCATAAATGTTATACATTTTTAACTTTCTTTCAATTATTATGTTTAATGATTGAAGTTACAAAAAAAGCATCCTTCAAGGTCTTAGGAAGTGACTTTGAAGGAAAGTTGTGTAACTCCTGATAATGATTTATTCTCTTGGCTTTGGTGTTTTAAAATCTTCTGCTTCTGCAAGATCTTTATCTGTATAATCAACACGTTTCCTGTTTGATCCATTCCAATTTGTGCCGTTATCAATTACTCTATGAAGTATAGACTGGGTTAAATCAGCCTCTGCAAAATCGGCATTAATTAATTTTGCATGAGAAAAATCCGAAAAGCATATACTAGCCTTACGAAAAGTTGCTTTTTCGCAATCGGCATTATTAAATTCTGCTCTATCCGATTTAGTATTATTGAAATTTGATTTTTTAAGAGATGCGCCTGTAAAACGCGAACATTTCATATTAGAACCCGAAAAATCTACTCCATCCAGCTTGCTTTCCGTAAAATCAGCCGTATTGCAGATTGAATTTTTTAATGAACCTCCAGAGAGATTTGCTTTTTTAAAATTTACCTGAGTACAATTGGCATCATTCAAATTTATTTTTTCAAGATTAGCATCGCTTAAATCAGAATCTGTCAAATCACAACCCGATAAATTCATTACGGAAAGATTCACCTTTTTCATATTGCATAATGTGAAATTAGTATTTTCGATGTGAGCCTTAGTCATATCAACTCCCTGGAAGTCCGTATTATTTATCCTGGCATTTTTCAAATTAATTCCATCTATTTTACAGCCATCCAATTGACCGAAATCTATTAATGCTTCCGAAAAATTTGATCCTGTAATATCTGCATTTGATAGTATAGTGTCTTTAAGAACGGCTTTACTAAAATCACTATGCTTTAAATTTGCGATGGAAAAATCAGTATCTGTAAGATTACAATTAATAAACTTAGCACCTTCCAATTGAGCTTCAGTAAAGTCAGCCTCACTAAGATCAATTCCGCTGAAGTTTACATTTTTTAAAAAACAGCTTTTAAATTCAGCACCTCTCAAGTTAGAATTTTCAAATGAAGTTGCTTCCAGATTTGTATGGTTAAAATCCGAATTACTTAAATTGCGGTTAGAAAGATTTATTCCTTTAAAATTGCATTTAATAAATTCGCAATTTGAAAGATCATCTGGTAACTTTGTTTTTAGCAGTGTAAAATCAATTTCCGTAAATTTCGTTCCCTTAAAAAATGTTTCACTGAAATCGGTCTTATCATTAATTATTACCGACACAAATTCAGTGTTTTCTAATTCACAATTTTTAAAGGATGCCGATGATAGATTGCTTTTAATAAATGAAGCATCATTTAAAATAGTTTTCTCAAATTTAACATTTTCAAGAGAACAATTTTCAAAGCTCGTATTTGATAACTTGGACTCTAAAAATGAAGAGTCATCCAAAACTGCATTTTCAAAGCTTGCACCTGTGAGGTTGGAATTAAAAAATTTTGCGTTTATAATAGTGAGATTTTTTTTTGAAAAGCCAACGATTTCCTATCTCTTTCAATTCTTCAATTCATAAGAACTTAATTGCAACTCTTCAAATTTTAAATCAACTTTCTCAGGATCTTTTTCCGCTACATTTTCTATAAAAAACATTGTCTCAGAAAGATCGGCATTTGTAAAATCTGCAGAATTGCAATTTGAATTTATTATTATAATCTCTTTAAGATTTGCATTTTTAAAACTAATTCCTTCCATTTTAACTATATTGAACAAAGTATTTGTGAAAATAGAACTATTAAAGTGGCATTTGCTAATATTTACTTTATCAAAAGAAATATTTTCAAACTTTGATCCTCTCAGTCAAACGATTAAAGATCAATTTCAGAAAGAACAGTATTTTCAATTTTTTTACCATTCCGGACCATTTGAAAATTTCTTCTGCAGTTATAAATCCAGCCATAATTATTTTGAAAGTTTAGTCATTTTAAATTTGTGAAAAGGAATTTTGTGTCTTTAATAACCGTATCAAGAAATTCTACTGCATAAAAATTTGATCTGCTGCAATCCGCTTTTGTCAGATTCGCTCTTTCAAAACTTCCCTGGAACAAATTCATTTTTTTTAAAACTGCATTGGTAAGATTTGCTTTTATGAATCTGGTAAATTTCATATTTGCTCCAAAAAGGTTAGCTTTTTCAAGCTTCGCAGAAGTAAAATCTGCACCTTCGATTTCGCTATAAGAAAAATCCGCTTCAGTAAAATTTGATTCCACCCACGTTATTTCCGGTCCGACATGATTTTTGAAATATTGCTTTTGTAAAATCACCGCCTGAAGCTCTCAATTTTGTAAGATCTGACTTGGAAAAATTAGACTGTTTACAAGATGCATTTTCCAAAGAAGCTTCACTTAAATTCGAATCTTGAAAATTTACATTATCAAGAATTGCTTTTGAGAAATCAGTACCTTTAAATTCACTCTGCATTAAGCTGGCACCTGTCAAATCTGCCCCTGAAAAAAATGAATTCTTCCCTTTTACATTTTTTAGAATGGCGTTCTGCAAAATTGCTTTTTCAAAAATAGTTTCTTCCAGATCAGCCCCTGTAAAATCACAATTTATAAGAATACTTTTGTTAAAATCTGCTTCTTTTAAAACTGTATTATTTAATTTTGCACCCGTCAGATTGCATCTCTACTAAATTGGCACCGGTAAAATTTGAACTGGAAATTTAGAGTTTTTTATTGATATACCGGAAAAAACAGCATCCTGAAAATTTAGATTCTGCAAATCAAGTTCAGATAAATCGATTCCTCTTAAAATCTTCCCCTTCAAAACTTTCTCTTTTATTTGCACGTTCAATAAACTATTTCACGCGTTAATTTAACTATCTTCGATTTTCTTCTTCAAATCCCATTTCCTTTAATATTTCTGCTTCCTTCTTTTTATCCTCCTCACTTTGCGGCGGAAATTGTCCGGATCAATACCGGCTTCAATTAATGATGTTCTCATTTGCTCTTCAGCTTTGGCAATTTCAGCCTCCAATTCAATGTCTTCCTGCATCAATCTTTTCCACCGGTTCAGGTTCAAAAATTTCTTCTTCAGGTCTCTGCAAGTGCTTTTTCTAACTGCATCCGGTAATGCTCAATTGAATAGGCTGTTCATTTAACTTTTTCAGATATTATAAAAATATGCTTGCTATTTCTTCATAGTCTTCTGTTTTAATTTCTGATACGCCGCGCCATACAAGTACTAGCTTCTCATTCTCCATATCAACCCATAAAGTATCAAGATTCATTTTTACTTCTTTAAAAACTTTTCCATTATTATTTTGCGAATTTTTTGTATCAGACTTCATTTATAAAACATCTTATTCTTATTCCAGGCAATTGTGAATGATATTGTGAATGTAATCGGATGAAGATTTTCAAAATATAATTTTTCATCCCCTTTCAAATAGCCGCTTATCTGCATATCCGGCAGGAGCAGCATTAAAATATCCCCAGTCAAAATCTTTAGGAAACCAGGGCCATCTTTCTTTTAAATAATTACCTTTATAATTGCCAATTTTCGAATATCTCTGTGTCCACATTTGTCCAATCGAACCATAACCTGCTGGTTCATATTTAGTCCCTTTGGAGAGGATATTTGTTCACCAAGATGTAAAATATTAGGAAGAGGAACTAGTTTTTCGCCTGTTTTAACTTCTATTTTATCAATCCCTTTTCCAACTGGATTTTTTTATATCCTGACCTCCATAACTGTTTTCATATCTTAATTCCATTTCGGAAAACTGTTCCGGATTAGTAGCAATATTGTTTAAAAAGCCATCTATCCAATAACGATTGCCAAAAACATTTAATGTTTTTGTTTTCTGACCAACCTGAAATTTTACAAAAGTATGAATACACTTTTTTTCCCTCAGGGTGAATAATATTTTCCTACCAATAAAAGATCAGCTCTGGGTTTAAAATAAGCAAAGTCAGATGGATATCGGGGACCACCCAATTCATTTTCATCTTCAGGATAAAATTCATCACCTGTTGGAAACAATTGTATATCAGATATTACTGCACATTCATTTGTTTTTAATTCAAATACTCCTTTTATAATGAAAGTAAGAGTAGACTGTGGAAATCTGACCTTGCCACCAATATAAGCAAAAGTAAAAGGTGTAACGTTTACTATTTCCATTCAGTTGTCCAAAGAATAATTTATATCCACTTTATAAATAACTTTACTTTTCTACAGATAAGTTTTTTTGTTTTATTGCAGCCTTTACTTTGAATTCTTCAGTTTTGAGTTCAATTGGTTTACCCCCTTTTGATATAAGCAATATCTCACCATCAACTCCTACCTGGAAATGTTTTGAAGATGTTACCCTGATATTATTGGGAGAATGTAATCTGATCATTCCATTATCTTCCAACTTTATTTTTGTATCTACATTTTCAATTATGATTTCCGATCCTGTTAAATTAATTTTTCCTGCTAAACCTGCAGAAATTTTGACACTTTTCCTGGATTTAAGTGAAGCGCCGCCATCAATGATATTAATTGATTTTGCTTTATTTAATCTTGTTTCAAGCAGTAATGTTGTTTCATGTTTATGACCGAGAACATGCTGATATTTGCCTCCTACAAAAGTTTCATTTGTAAGCCCAAAAGACTTTCCAATTAGTATCCTTACCACACAAATTTTCAACAACACTGTCAGTAGACCATTTAATACTTTTTCCTAATTCTAAAAACGAATTATGTGAAGGTGAAGCAATCCGTATAAATCCTGAAGCAGCATCTAATTTTACTTCATTACCATATTTATCTTTCATATGAATTCCTTCTGCTTCTTTCATTATAATTTGGTTGCCGCATTTTTGTTTAATTTCAATATCAGGTCCTCCTGCTTTCATTAAAATCTCGTTTCCGTTCTTCTGTTTAATTTCAATATCAGGTCCTTCGGCTTTCATAAGAATTTCATTACCGCAAGCCTGGTTTATATGAATTTGTTCACTCCCTCCTTTATCTTCAATAACAATTTCATTATTTGCTGCTGTTCTGATTACGGATTGAGTCTGATTGGCACCTTTCACCGGGCTTGCATTTGAAGGATTTGGAACAGTACCGGAAATAACCGGTCTGTCGGGATTGCCGTCAACAAACGTTAAAAGAACCTCTGTCCCTTTATGCAAAGGGAAATGTATGCCGTAATTACCGCCTGAATAAGACTGTGCCATACGGATATAATGCGAAGCTTCCCCATCTTTTTTCCCGCTTAAATCAAACGGCAGAATAGTTTTATACCTGCCGTGATCATCTATAGAAGCATATTGACCGTTGCCGGAAGCATCGGTTTTTGCATTCATTATACCGTAAATTTTGGGATAATATGATTTGCGCAAAGGTCGAAAATCTATATCAGCCGGAATTGCAGTAAAATTATTTTCATAAGGTTTATCTTTGGTAGAAGTATGCTGGAACGAAAATAGATTATGCTGATTCCCTTTATGCGATATACTTGTTACAATGTATTCATTGTTCCAATCATCCCTGTAATGTTTCTCTATGGAAAATTTATAACCTGCTGATAAAAGCCGGCAATCGCTGTTTCCATAGAATAATTTTGCTCTGGCAGAAAATTTCCTGGTTTCTGGTTTTAGCCAGAAAATCGGCTTCTTTTTCATTTTCAAAATGATCGCCATAATCATAAAAGGTTCCGGGGTATTTGCTGTCAATCTGGCTTTGCGCCATAAGCTGTTTTTCAGGAAACATATAGTTATAATCTTTTAATTGAACCGAACCGGTAACAACTTTTTCACGGCAGGTAATTTCGAAAATAGATTCTTTATTCCCGACAGGTTCATGATTTTCATTGAAACCTAATTTATCTGGGGAATCAATTACCGGAGTCTTACTGTTATCATCTGTAAAACAAACAACATCTTTATCGCCGGAATGATCGAAATAGTAATAAATCCCAAAGTGTTCAAGTCTGCGGTTTAAAAAATTTAGATTCGTTTCCCGGTACTGTACAATAAATTCGCTTTTAGGATATGAATTCTTTAGATCAATTTTAAAGTCGCCGCCGCTTAATTTGCAGTCATCAAGTATTTTTGGAATTAGATCTTTTATTTCCATATTCTGATAGACAGCATTTTTAAAAACTAAATTTAGCTGCCACAGCCTGGGAACCAATACAACTTTATAGAATATATAATCCCGGGATTTTCCTGTCTGTTCAAAATTGGAGATATATCCATGAATTTCGCGTGTACTTTGATCCGGTCTGATAAATGTAAAGGTTGCCGTTTTGTTTAAAATTTTTGTCGAATCAACTTTAGGATCTAAGGAAGCCAGGACAATTCTGAATTCAAATAAGCCGGATATTTCTTCTTCACCTTCAAATGATACAACTCCCGTTAAATCATCCTCCAATTCGGCAAAATGGATTTTATAATAAGGCTGATTGAATTTTTGTTCAGGCATTTTTAACCTATAAAAATTATCAATGAATAATTTATTATTAACAATTATCTTTTTTAATTGTTAATTGATAATTGTTAATTAAATTTATACTTAAATGAACCGTCTTTAGCTTTTGTAATATTCAGTTTTTCCGGATTTTTTCCTTCTGCCATAAAACCCAAAAGCTGGGATGAAATTTCAGGAGCCAGTTTCCTGTCAACAATTGCATCAATGTTTCTGGCGCCCGTTTCGGCACGTGTACATGATTCGACAATATCATCAATTACTGCTTTGTTAAACTCCACTGTCAGGTTTTGATTATTCAGCAATCGCTTTTGAATTTTTCCCAATTTCATTTCAACTATAGGTTTCATTGTTTCTTTGCTGAGCGGAAGGAAAACGATAGGTTTCAGTCTTCCTAGAAATTCAGGACGAAAATATTGATTCATATAAGGCCGGAGTTCTTCAAGTAATTTATCGGGGTCTGTCATGCCTCCATTATACTTTTCGAATAATATTTCGGATGCAAGATTTGAAGTCATGAATATTGTAGTATTTGTAAAATCTATATTTCTTCTGTCGGCATCCTGAAGCATTCCCCGGTCAAAGATCTGCATAAAAAGATCAATAACTGAAGTATTTGCTTTTTCAATTTCATCCAAAAGGACAACACAATATGGTCTTCTTCGTACAGGCTCACTTAAAGATCCCCCTTCTCCATAACCTACAAGTCCGGGATCGGCTCCAATCAATCTTGAAGTATTATATTCATTCTGATATTCAGTCATATTAATCGTAACCATAAAACGCTCATCACCAAAAAGGACTTCGGCGACAGCACGTGCAAGTTCGGTTTTCCCGACACCGCTTGGTCCGATTAAAAGAAAAACTCCATTCGGTCCATCTTCTTTTTTAATTCCGACTTTCGCACCACGAATAACATCTGCAATTTGTTTTACCGCATGATCCTGCCCAACAACTCTTTTCTTAAGCTCCTCCTCCAGTTTGAGAAAAGTCGTCATTTCATCGCGGGTCATATTGCCGACTTTAATCCCTGTCCAGGCTTCAATAACTTCTGCAACAGTATTAGCAGTAACCTCTGCAAAAACCTGAGGACTTTTACTCTGCAGTGAATTTAATTCTTCCCTAACTTTTGAAATTTCTTCAATTATTTGAGGAGTTTCCTTACTTTTTCCATTGCCGTTTCCATTCCCGGAAAATTTCTTCATTCTTAAGCTCATAAGCTTTTTAGTAAGGTCGCTTTCTTTAATCCATTTCTCTTCATTTGATTTTATTTCGGTTTCTAATTTTAATCTTTTCTCTTTTAATCCGGTTAAAACAGCAGCATCAATTACCAGTTCCATATCAGAATCTTTCTGCTGAGTGCTTATTGCCATATCAACAGATTTGAGCTCGCTAATCATTAATTCCAGCTTAGGAGGTTTACTTGTCAGGGACATTTTTACACGTGTTGCCGCAGTATCAAGCAGGTCCACCGCTTTATCCGGCAATTGTCTTCCTGCAATATATCTTCTTGATAGTTTTACTGCAGCTTCCAGGGCACTATCTGTTATATGAATTCCATGATAAGCCTCATATTTTGTTTTTATTCCCCTCAGCATTAAAATAGCTTTTTCATCGTCGGGCTCGCCAACATGAATGGGCTGAAACCTTCTTTCTAGAGCTGCATCTTTTGCAAAATATTTGTTGTACTCAAGGTATGTAGTTGCCGCAATTGCTCTGAAAGAGCCCCGTGCGAGAGCAGGCTTCAATAAATTTGCAGCATCACCTCCACCGGCTGATGCGCCGGCACCAATTAATGTATGGGCTTCATCAATAAAAAGTATCGCAGGAACGGGAGATTTTGTAATTTCATTTATGACCGCCTTTAATCTTTTTTCAAATTCGCCTCTCATTTTTGTTCCGGCTTGTAGGGAACCCATATCAAGAGAATAAATTTGATTATTTTTTAAAATATCAGGAACTTCATCCGCGGCAATTTTGATGGCAAGTCCTTCAACAAGTGCTGTTTTTCCTACACCTGGTTCTCCTAATAAAATCGGGTTTGATTTTTTTCTCCTGCACAGAACTTCAATAACCTGGATTATTTCTTCGTCACGTCCTAATATCGGATCAATTTTCCCTTCTTTAGCTTGTACCGTTAGATTGGTTGTATACAAATCAAGCACTGTACCTTCAGGAGGGATTTCACGTGCCTCTTCCTGTGAAATCATTTCGGACGAAACGGATGCATCTTCTGCAGAACCTTTGACAATATTATAAAAGTTTGCTCTCAAATCCTCCTGTTTTACTGGGGAAAGAATATTAATCATCCCGCTGCTTATTACCTGTTCCGATGCTATAAAAACTTCAAACAATGCGCCGCTTCTAATTTTAGTTTCCTGATGATGAACGGAACTTGTAATCCATGCTTGTTCAAGAAGCTCCGTTAATAAAGGGGAAAGCTTTGGTTTCCCGGAATTTCCTTTATCCAATTCATCTAAATTTTTGAGGCATATTGAATGAACATCGCCAAGATCTACAGAGTAATATTTCAATATCAATGGAATATCACCATTCCCATCTTCAAGCAGAGCATTTAATAGATGATCAAAAGTAATCTCATAATGTCCGCGTTTGATTCCCAATCCTGTAGCGGTATCAAGATTTCGTACTATATAATTATTAAGCTTTAGAAGAAGAGATTTTAAATCTTTAATTTGCATTTCCGAAACTCCCAAATATTAATTAAATCTTTGTTTATATAAATAGTAGGCAGTATAAATTTTACAGCCATTTACGGCGTTTAAAATAAAACTTGAAAGCTCTCAAAGGGAGAAAATTATATTCAGATGTTAAGATTTTTGAAGAAAAGTCAGGAGAGGTAAGAAGCAGTAAATTCCTCATTGCTTAAATAGACATTAATGTCATCCTGCTTCGGTTTTCCAAGCCAAAATGAAGAACCAAGCTTTAACCGCTCATCATTCCACGATATATAAATAATCGTATCGGATTTTATCCTGAATTTTATGTCATATTCTAAACCATCATTAAGGTATAGCCTTAACAATTCATTTAAACGTTTTTCATTTAAAGATCCGGGCAGAAAATTCAAATAATCTTTAAAAGAGATTGGACCTATTTCAATGCAAATTCTATTCATATAATCAATCGTAGATTTCCCTATATAACTATTTCTGCCGAGTTTAAAATCTTTGCTTCCTAATGCGGGAGCATCTATAAGCTCAACCCAGTGCGGAGAATTTTCCTTTATCTTAAATTTAAATTCCGGGAATAAATGAGAGAGGAGAATCTTCAACCCCTCTTTATTTCTAACTCTTTGACTCAATATGCCTGCAAATTTTAGCAGGCTAAAATTGGAGATTAATAAATTCTCATGATGCTTTTCTTTTTTTGAGAATATTCCTCTGCCGGTAAAAGAATTAATTCTCTCTGCTACTTTGTTTTCAGGATTATTATTAAGATGGAGGTAAAATCTATATTTCTTCCATGATTGATAATAGAGCCAGTAAAAACGGTTATTAAATATATCCAGGAAATTTTGAAGGGGAATATTCCCTGATCCTAAAATTTTTTCCTGAAACGGAATTTGTTCATGATAGCATCTGGGTAATGGTGAATTGATTCCGTACAAACCTAAGAAAGAAAGTACGAAAATCATTTCACCATTATCATAAGAAATGCTTCTTATATCTCTTGGCGGGTATTCATAATTATGATGCGGACGAAACTTTATTCCTGCCTGGCCGAAAATATAATCTTTTCTATTTGGATTATTTTTTTTTGTTATATTTTCGCTTAACCAGACAGCCTGCCAAACATGATATGAAGGCCCGTTCTTTATGATATCATCAACTATACCGGGAGTATTTCTCCAATCGACGGTTGCCATGAGTAGCTAGTGTTTGTTCCTATTTCTGTAATTTTTAAAAAAGCATATGAATTAATAGTAACATATTGAGAAAGGAATGAACTTAAAACCATTCCCAGCAGATTAATTTCACCTTCTCCAGATTCAAATTCCTTAGGGTCTACTTCAATTTGAAATTCAATCCCTCTTATTAATCCGGAGCCGGCAGATTGACTGACTACTTTATTGACTAATTTCGGTTTATGAATCCTCTTTATACTATCTATCCGTTTCTTGTTAGGATTATTATAGGTTTTGGACCAATTATACAGATTTAAAATACTTTTAAAAGTATCTGTATCAGCTAAAGTGGAGAAACTGATTGATAAATGCGCTATTAAAGACCACAAATAATTTTGTCTCTGCTGGCATTCCAATACATCGCTTGGGACAGTGATATTGGATGCTTCGATTCCAGGCGGAAAATCCAAAGGTTCTGCAATTGAACCAACCTCCAGATAGGCAGCAGGCAGAAATCCATTTGAAAGAGTTGCCTCCAGACTTAATGTTTCTTTAGGAAATATTTCCTCTTCCATACTGGGACCAAATAGTCTAATATAAGCTTCCGACATATCAGTCTGTAATGTCCGCCGGAATATTGAAAAAAATCTCTTAAAATTATATTCGGGATTATTAGTATCAAGAATATCATGTGCAGTAATTGGTATGTATTTATACTGCTCAAACCTGTTTTCACTTATTCCGGAAACTTTATCAACCGAATATATCTCCCTGCTTTTTTTCCGATATAAATCCGGGATTATATAATATTCCGGCAGCCTTTGAGTTATGGAAACTTCTTCAGTTGAACGGGAAAATAAATTTACAATCGGGACACAATTAATGAGAATATTATTTTTATCCGGCTGCAGTTCCCGCGCTATTTTTTTGATAAAATCAATTTTGATTTCAAAAAGTGAAGAGCTCCCTTCTGACTTATATTTATCAAGGCCGATTATATCTATGAAAAAAAATTTTTCGGGAAAAGAAAAATATTCATGCAATAATCTGAAACCGCTGAATGACTGTTTTGAATATGGAAGTATTGAATATTCATCTCCATTATACTCTACATCGGAGGAAAGTTCAGGAACAGCAATCTTGAAATTTTCAATTTTTTGAAAGGGAGTTTTATCATTTATAACTTCTCTAACATATATTGAGGAAACATTTCTGGTTAAATAAAGATGAAGATTATTTTTTACAGAAGCAGAACCTTGTAAATAAATCCGGAAGTTATTCATATTCAAAGAATCAAAATTAACATTTCTATCGAATTGAATACTTAAAATAATAGATGATTTCCCTTGCGGGGAAGTTTCAATTACTACATTATTTAATTTTATAGGTCTAACGATCATTTCCTGTGTAGTACGGAAAATAAATTCGGCTGGTTCTTCTTTCTCAGTTAATCTGACACCTTCACCGGAGCCTGATTGTACTTTATATTTTACTTTATATTTCCCTGCAGGAGTTTGGATTTCACTCCCTCTTTTAATAATTACAGGCTGAGTTAAAGCACCTGGTTTAATATTGGCCTGAAGAACAGCACAGGAAGGGAAAGGTTTTAACAGCTGGGGAAAAAGTATTTCCAGAATTCCTCCCGCAATTTCGGGAAACTCATCATCCAGCCTTTCATGAATACGGCCGGCAAGAAAAGCAAACCCTTCAAACAATCTTTCAACAAAAGGATCCTTCCTCTCTCTTTCACTTAAATGCAGCCGTGAGCCAAGAGTAGGATGCTTCTTGCTGAATTCGTCACCTGAAGTTTGAAGAAAATTATATTCTCTTTCGAAATATTTATCGATGCTCACCTGGATTCCTTATCATAAACCACTTTTGTCCAGCCTGTGGTTGAAAACTCTGTTAATAAAATTTCTTTATTTGAACTGTCTTTTATTTTAATGATGATCTTCAAGGAAGCTCTTAAAGTTTTTTGATCAAATTCAGAGCTTTGTATTTGCACTTCGCTGATTCTCGGCTCATATTTCAGGATTAGCTCTTTAATTTCCTGCTTTAAGGATTCAACAGGATTATCCGAATTAATATACAGCTGAAGTATATCGGATATTCCAAAATCCGGAAGGTGTTGAACAGAGCCCCGCCGGGTAGTAAGAATCATCCTTAGATTTTCGATTATACTTAAACTAAGCTTTTGATCTTCAGTTAAGTGATCAAATTGCTGCAGCCCTATTTCATCAGGATTTTCAACTTCCGAAATAAATTGTCCAACAAGTATATTATAGAGACTCAGATTTTTCATAAGTCAAAAGTAAAAAGTCAAAAATTTTTAAATTTTGATTTTTGATTAAATAATAAGGTGGATAATCTATCCTAGCTAAGGATAAATCACCCACCGTTATAATTTTTAAGCAGGAAGTTTGAATGCAAAGAATCCAACGTCCGCAAATTCCGTACTGGCCTTTACATGTTCCCATTGAATGCTCTCAGCTACCAGTTGAATTTTTTCAAGATGAGCGACGTTCAGCTTAGTAGCTTCAGCAGAACTCGGCATCATATTTTCTACCGAAGTTAACCTTGCATTACTCAAGGTATATTTGAAGTATACTGTCTCCTTCCCTGTAGCTTCAGCAATTTCATATAGTGAAATTTCCACAGATTGAAATGCTTTTCCTTCGGCAGCATACTGAAACATAAAAGGGGTCAGCTTATCAATTTCTTTCATGATCATGAATGGTTCGTAAATTCTGCTGCCGGTTACCTGACCGGTTTGTATATCGGTTGGCAGCTTTACTTCCTGGAAAAATTCCAATACTGTACACGATTTATTGGCCCTTGGACCTTCTAACTCATTCCCCTCAGCATCTTTAAACAACACTTCACCTTTTACAGCCATCTTATACCTCCATGGTATTTATTTATAATTAGTTATTTATGAACTACGAACAATTTTTTAGAATACTATAAAAGAAATCTTTATAGTGTGATTATATATTCTGCTTAGTCTTGAACTTGCACTTGAACTTGAACCTTGAATAACCCGGCTATACCGGGTAATCAAGCCTCTTCGCCGGAATGATAGGCAATTAATCTAAGGTTTACATCCATTCCGGTAATTGCAACGTGAGGCCTGAATTCAGCGGTTATCTGGAAAAATCCTGGTCTTTCTTTTAATTCCACAACATCAAGCTTGTAAGAGCGGAGAGGTTTTTCCGCAACTATTTTTTCGGCAGGATTCGGCATATCTACAACAAGTGTATCAAGCCAGCTCGACATATCTTTCTTTATTTCGCCTGCACCGGCATTTTTTCCGACAAACACTAATTGGCGGTATTTAAGATAATGAGCAATCCTTGTTACAAGCATTGTATATTGGAGCCTCGCACCAACAGAATAATTGGCTGTTGCAATCGGATCGCCCTTAATTTGTTTCGCCCGGTTAACAGAAGGAGTTTCGAAAAAGCAGGCATAATCTGTTCTATCCCAATGGGCTAACGGAATAAATCCCAGATCGCAAAGTTCCGCATCCTTGGCCTGACCAACCGACGCTTCAATTGGAACTTTAAGCTTCTTTTGTCCATGCTCTTCATAAACAGGTACCGGTAAATTTTCAACTTTACCGCCTGATTCCACTCCAACAATTTTAACGCTCCATCCCCACTTCTCAAAGCTTTTCACCATATTAGAGGCGAGTGCAAAGCAGGAGCCGCACCAAAGACTATTATCTTTTCCGTCTGCGACTGTATTTTCAGTATAATTAAAGTTTTTTGTAGGCTCAGCTTCAGCATTGTATGGTAATCTGCCTAAAAACCGTGGAAGTGTTAACCCGATATATTTTGATCGGTCATCATCTCTAAATGCTCTCCAGGAAGCATAAGCAGCACCTTCCTTTAATTGTTCCGGCAGGAAACGGTTGTTCATTAAATCGGTCATACTTTCTTCACCAAAGAATTTATTGCTTACATTGCTGATAAATGGAATCTGTGCGGATTCAGAAAGTACCGATATGTGCTGAAGCAGTGAGATATCCTGAGGTGAATTATTAAACTGGAAATCAGCCACCATCGCAGTGTAGGAATGACCTCCGACCTTATCGTAAGCACCCCAATATATGTGATGCCACAAACCGGAATCCTTTTCATAACCTTCACCGAGATTTGCATCATTTAAATCATCATACAGTTCTTCCTTGGTTACATCCAGTATTTCAAATTTTACAGGTTTGCTGAATTCTGTATTTTGAACCAAAAATAAAAGTCCACGCCAAGTTGATTCAAGTTCCTGGAAATCCTGATTGTGGAGTATTTCATCCATCTGTGCGCTAAGAACAGTATCGATATCGGCAATGTAAGAATCTACAAGTGCACCTGTAATTTTAAATACAGAAGATTCTTTACCAACCTTGCCTATAAATTCAGCTACAGCGGATTTCTTTGAATCATCAAGCATGGAGATTAACTTATCAACAGAATTTTGTTCGGTTTCCTGTAATTGTTCTGTTGAATCTGATTTTTCTTTTGCCATTTAAATAGCCTCCGTTATCTTTTTAAATTTCTAAAAATATTTTTAGCAGCAGGTTTAATTATAAACCTGGCATTCTGATTCCAAGGCTCATTGTTTTGCCTGAGATGGACCAAGCTTGGCCATTAAATCATCAATGCTTCCGCTGCCGTCTTTAAGTACACTTTCCAGGGCTTTCTTTAAGTTTGAATCTTTTAGAACGGCAAGCTTAAGCTCCTTCAATCTTTCCCTGGCTTCAAGAAGCTTCTGAAGCGGTTCAACTTTTTTGACAACTTCATCGGGGTGAAAATCCTTTATATCCTGAAAATCGAGCTTGACTTCCATTTTAGCTTCCGGATCATCAGAGAGCTTGTTTGCCACCGACAAGTTCAGTTTGGGATTAATATCTTTAAGAACCCTTTTGAAATCACCTCTATTTCCGATGGTTCTTAATCTCCTGTTCTTAACATCACCAAGACTACCCGGTTCACTTTTACTGAAATTGCCGGGTATGAGCATTCGATAATCAAGTTCTACACTTTCCTTTGCATCACTGCTTGGCAGTATAGACACTTTGACTCTCTGGGCTATTTTGGGTGATACTGGTCTAGCCATATTACTTCCTCCTTCTATGTTTTTGTTGTTCTAAATTGATTGCTAAAATTCCATTAAGTCTGGCTATTTCATAAAACAGCTCTTCCTGTTCTTTTTCCAGCAAATTTTTGATACTTTCATTATTGGTATTAAATAAAAGCTGAATGTTAGTCAGATAAAGCGACTGCCAAACAGAAGTGCTTAGCGCCGGTTCCCATTCACATAAATTTAATTCTTCAATTATTTTTTTTAATTCTTCCAGATTCACTTTCGCTACATTGTATTGCTTTGCTTCATAACAATAATTTGCAAGATTTAATCTTCTAAGGAACTTTCCTTTAGGCAATAATTCCGCATTTATCCCCTCCTGCATTTTATTAAAATTTTCTTCGAACTTTTCAGGAAGATCGTTAATTACCTGTTCGTATTCTTTAGAAATATGATCATAGGTTTTATCCATTATCGGAGAAAGAATAGCTGAACCTGAATCACCGGCTTTGTTTTCGACTGCTGCTGATTTCACTTCATCATTAATCCATTTAATAGTCTCATTTCCGGCAAAAGGTATTTCGCCTCCTCTGAATTTTAGCTTCTCAAGTAAAGGAAGTTTTTTTACAAGCCGGGCTAAATGAAATTTTATATCTTCAACAGCAGCAGCATAATTGCTTCCTTTTTTTTCAAGAGATTTTACAAGATATCTTTGGGCATCAAGCCAGTAACGGAATTCACTATTATCTTTAATAAATTCAAGCTCAACTCTGGGTATAAGCAAATCGATTTTATTTTCATCAAACCAATCCTTTATAAGCTTTTGAATTATCTCATTTGGCGGCTCAACATTTGTGATATTATCTTCTGCCGCGGGGAGAGTCAGATTGCTCCATTGAATCTGTCTTGCAATTCCAAATACAAAAAGGGATTCCGGAATCCTTTCCTTGGTTTCGTTATCCTGGGTTATTTCAAAAAAGGAATTTAAGGTTCTTCTTAATTGAATGATTGAATCATCTTCACTTAATAGCTTTAATGGTGCGGGAGCAGAAGGTTCTGCTTTTGGCGGAACTTTAATTTGCGGTTTTGTTTCAGCCTGAGCTGGTTTAACCGGAACTATTTTTTTCTCCGGCTGAGCCGGGGGATTTAATATTTTTCCGGCAGTCTCGACATGAGTATTAATTATTTCTGAGAAAACATTGAGTGACGGGATATTATCTGAAAGTAATCTTTCACTTTCCTTAATAATACCGTTTAACAATTTTCCTGCGGCAATAATATCTGCAGCGTTCGCTTTATTAATTTCTTCCCTTTCAATGAGTTTTGTAACTCTTGAAGTATTCAAAAATTGAATTGCTTTGCTTCTAAGCAACGGGTTGGAAGGAAATAAGTTGTTTTCAAACATTTTCAAAAAATTGTAAATTAATTCCAGGCCTTCCTTTAATCCCTTTATGTTTTCAGTTCTATATAAAGCAAAACAAAGCCAGACAGCAACTTTAATATCCTTGCTTTTTTCTTTCAATATAAGATTTGAAAGCTCTATCCAGTTTTTGTAATCGGGAGTAGTTTTGGGGAATTCCATATTCAATTTGAAATATTCCTCATCATTAGCCGCATCTTTACCGCATGGAGAGTCATTCGATATAGGCTCTAAAAGTTCGGAAACTAGTTCAGATACAGGAATTTCGATTAGATCAGGCATAACTTTTTATTGATATTTTTTGAAATTGCTAAAGGGACAAAGAAAATTTAATCGAGGCAAAGAATTGAAGATTTTATTTATTACAAAGAAGTATTAATTATATTGCATGCATAGAATTCCGATAAAGATAATGATTTATTTTCCATAAGAGCCTTAAGATCGGCTGAGAGATATTTTAAACCTTCACCGTCAATTCTATTTTTCAGATCAATAGAGTTATCGCTTATATAGCCCGGGTTAATAAGCTCATGTAAATTTTGCGGAGAAAGTCTGCCGAATATTATAAATAACGAATTGAAACTTCCGGAATTTGGATAAGACCAGAAAAGTGCAGAAACCTGGAGCGGGCTTTTTACTAAATTCAAAATCAAATTAATAAAATATCCAATATCGAAGCTGCTGAAGGTTTTTTCCGATGGCAATAATATTTTAATTGCAAAAGAAAATGCTGCATTTGAGCTTTGCTTCAGGCCCGGAGATATAAACAGCAGATTATTAATTATATTCAATTTCTTTGATTCATCGGGACTTCCTGTTATTCTTTCCCAAAAGTCATTAAGCTTTGTGTTTTGTAAGTATTCTGCATAATCATTTTCATATGCATTAAAATTTTTGATATCCAGTTCATAGCTTTCGATAAAATTATCTAGTTCTTTGACATTATTGCATTTTGCCAAAAAATTATATGCTGAGAACATTTTTTCGGAAAAATCTTTTAATATTACCGGCATCATAAACAGCCTATCAAAGTCGATAAAAGATTTGTTGAATTTTAATATTGTTATAAAAGGATAATATCTGCTGCTCTTATCTTCACTCGGGAATAGACTGCCGGCTAAAAATTTTTTTGATCCCTGATAATTGAATAGAAAGCTATACAAAGGAGAATTTTTAAAGATCTTCTCCCATGCGGACTTCAATTTTAGCTTGGAACCTGTTATTCCTTCCTGTATCCATTTATCGAATGCAAGAAGCTCTTCTCCGGCTGAATTGTATCTTACGAAATCCGGAAAATTAGGAAGCTTTCCGAAATACCCGAACATTTCATGACTAATTGATTCCACTTTAAATAGTTTTAAAAAATTCTGTTAGGAAGGTTAAATGAGCTAAAAAAGTTTGAGGCAAATGGATTTTTGGAACTGTTCGTGTTAACTATATATGATACAATGATATTGTATACGCCCTCTTTTTTGAATAGCCAGTTAAATATATATTGTGAAGATGACCCGCCTCTTGAAACTGTAGCATCATCAAATAATTTAAATAGTGCCCAGTCACCATCATAAGTTTTGGTATCGGAAGTACCGTAACCATGGATTGAAACATTCAGGCGGGCACCGGAAACACCCTTGCTTCCCGGCCAGGAATAATCTGCCCAAAACGGAACGCCCATTTTGTAATAATTTTCTACTCCGTCTAAAAAGAGATATACCTGCTCTACAATCGGTTTTTGCCCTAAGACATTATTTGATTCCGGCAATTGGGGCTTCAATTTAAAGGAATACTTAATATCCCCATTTCTAAACAATGTACTTGATATTTGTTCGGCTTTCTTTAATGAAGAAATAAAATCGCCGGAAAAATTTATTCCCTGATTTTGCCAGCGGTTTGTACTCCAGGTATCTTTATTTAAAAAAGGACTCAACTCGGTATTAAAGAATGACCATAGAATTCCGTCGGAAGGTTTAAAAAATCTTTAAAGTCCTGGAGAGGAGCATCATTTCCCTGGCTTTTGAATGGAAATGAATTTGCCAGAGCTTTATTAAACGGATCTGAAATTTTAGTTTTCCATTCAAGATTTAAATACTGCCCGGCATCGGAAAGGATTGACTGCCAGGCTAAAATAACAGGGCTGATAAAGAAATTTTCTAAATCCGGAGCGTTAAAAATTGCGCCTCTGATAACCTGAACGGCCGTCGGAAACTCAACAGCTCTTTGTGTAAGCACTTTTACGGCGTAATCTTTCGCAAGATCCTGCCCGCCGCTGATAGGAGCAAGTACTGAACTTAAGACCGCATATTGACCGACTATAGCGTTCAAATCATTGCTGGGTGCATTATTTGCCGAACCGGTGCTGAATGTCCTGTATTTATTAACTTCAGAAAAAGTTGAATTATTTAAAGATATAGGAGTGATATTATTATTAGACTTAATATTTATTGAATCCTGCTTTTGTATATCTGCTATAACCTGAAGCTGGTCTGAAAAAATTTTTAATAATAAAATAACCGGAGAATTAACAGGATCACTTAAAAGTTTCAAGTTGTTTGCAGCTAATGGCACTGAACCAAAATTATTGTATTTTATGCTTTGAAGAAACTGCAGCCAGGACTGTTTGTAATCGCTGCAGTATAAATTGAGCAGATTGTTTTTCATTTCTAACGGATTAAAATTATTATTTTCCGCAGGCTGAATATTCCTTTTACCGATCACCCAATCATCTTTTTCCGGGTTTATGCTCTCATCGTTTATGGCATTTTTAAAATAGGTTCTCCATCCTTCATTTGTAAATATATAAGGAATCTTCTGATCGGTGCTCATTATATTTAAGAATCTTCCTCCGATTGCCTGTTCCAGGGTAAGTTCAGCAGGGAATTGCCCGATTCCATTCTGCTTCAATCTGGCATAAATAGTTTCTGCATTAGGTTTATATTGGATTCTGTTCCTTACAAGGTTAATTAATAAATTGTCATTCTTTACCTGGTACACATTTTTATCGCTTAAATGTCCGGCAACAAAGGAGGAATAATTTCTGAAGAAATGCTGAAGAGAATCTTTATCTTTTTGAGATGCGGATAAATTTAAACTTAAATACCTGGATTCCAATATACCCGAAAACTCATGGCTTAAAAATCGATATTGAGTTGTATCAAATCTAGCCCTCTCATCTCCCAAAAGTAAATATGATTTTAAATAGTTATAAATATCTTCGCCGGAATAATTCTGTCCGTTTGCATAATTGTTTAAGTTTTGAGCAATATTATCAAAAATATTCTGCTTAAAGAAATTCTCAGATTTACTAAAGAATAATTTTACCAGAGGTTTATAAGTCTCATCGGTTCTATCTAAACCGAAATGGATGTAAGATTCGTCTGCAGTCCCATTCTGAACTTTGAAGATTAAAGAACGCAGACTGTCGGTTCCTTTAAAAGTATTTAATAAATCTCCATCCCAATTTATTGAATTAAATAAATTCGCCGTTTTAACAATATCATCCAGTGAAGAGCTGCTCCCTTTATAACCAAAAAAAATAAACAATGAGAAAAGAATTAAAATAATAGTGGAAAAAGAGATGGAAGCTGTTTTAAGAAAGGTATTCTTTTTAACAACATTAGTAGTTTGTCCGGCTGAGAAATTTTGATCACCAATTACAACTTCATTCAAAACATCTTTTATAAAATAATTTTTAGTTTCATATACCGGTATTGACTCACTATCGGTAGATTCGGGCAGGTTAAATTGTTTGGCAATTTCCCTAATTGCCAGGTCCAATGGTATTCCTTCTTGTGTTCCGCTTGAAAAATAAAAACCTCTAAAAATAGGATTATCCTGGTATGGGTTCGGTTGAAATATTTCGCCGATCAGGTAGCTTAATTTCGACTGCAGCGATTGGAATTGGAAAGGAAATAAAAATACCTTCCTTCTCTGCTCTCTTTTGAGCGGACCGCTCAGTCTAATTGTCCTTACATCAAATAATTTACCCGATAATTTTTCAAATTCTTTTTCAAATAAATCTTTAGGACTTGAGGAAAACTGCTGCTGGGGAATCAGTGTTGCTCCCCAAATTTGGGAACGTTCTGTTTCACTAAAATCGCTAAAAAATTCGACAAAACCCTGGATCAAATCACATTTGGTAAAGATAAGGTAAATCGGAAAATTGATTTCCAGGTTTTCAATTAATTCATCGATTTTTTGACGGATATTTCTGGCATGATCATACAATTTATCTTTTTCGGAATTTACAATTTCGTCAATGTTTATTGAAACAATTACACCGTTTATCGGTTTGCGTTTCCTGTTTTTCTTAAGAGTATTTAGAAATGCGATCCATTCCGGCTTGTCTTCGGTTTGAGTCATATATCTTCCTGCAGTATCAAGAAATATACCTTTGGTAGAAAAAAACCAATCGCAATTTCTTGTTCCGCCGACTCCTCTAAAACTATCTTTTCCAAATGGGAAATCCAATCCTGAATTTTGAATAGCAGTGGTTTTGCCTGCTGCAGGCGGTCCGATAAACATATACCATGGCAGTGCATACAAAGCCGCTTTCCCAAATTTTCCTTTTCCAAGTTTGGAATTTTTTAATGAATTAATTGCTGCTTCAAGCTGTTTCTTAAATTGTTCAATCTCAGCACGCTTTTCCGGGCTTAGATACTGCATTTGATCATCGGCCTGCATACTTATCTGCTGCTCTATCTGTGCTGCTTTTTGAACCTCTTTCATCCTTATGTATAACAGTATAATTACAAATACCATCAGAATGAAAATTGAAATTGCATAAAGATAAAGTTTCGGTAAATGCAAAAACGAACCGAGAATAAATGTTAATATTATCAAAACAGATAATATTAGGATAAATATAAAAATCTGGTTTTTTACTACTTTGAATATTTTATTCATGATGAAGTGAATAGATAGATTAGATAATCATGTTTTTTAGGATTTCAACAACATCCGAGGCTTTTCCTGATATTGATGCCGACATAATAACATAGAAAATGATCAGAATTATAATAGCAGCAGCCGGATAGATCCAAACCGGGAATTTGCTTTGAGCCGATTGTATGAGATAATCGCCAGGTTTTCCGTTCGGAGAAATACTTTCAAAAACTCCGCTTGTTCCCGGATGAAGTTCGATATTCAGGTCATCAATAATTCTTCGTAAATTTTCAGGAGATTGGAGCTGATATTTTCCTTTGAAACCAAGTGTTAAGCATAGATAGAAGATTTCAAGCACATCTTTATAGTTTGACGACCTTTGTCTTAATTTATTTAAATTATCAAAAAATTCTTCACCTGCGTTGAAAGTATTAAAAAGTTTTAATTGAAGCGGTTCCGAAAGCCAGGAGTCTTTTTGATTCCAGTTAGAGCTTATAATAGTTTCATCAAGAAAAGCTACTAATGCAAATTTTGACATGTTAATTCTTTCATTGTCAGTTCCGGCGATTCTCGATTCACGTTCAAATTTTCCCAGCATTTCAGAAATACGGCTTTTTAATGCAGCCGGATCACCGTAATCATTTGTTCCCCTTAATTGAAGTATAAGTATCAGGCATTCCGACGAAATATCGGAAAGTGTTCTTGTTCTTTCAGTATTTACAATGTCAGCCAAATTTTATCCTTTATGCTTTAAATTTTAATGAGATCCGGATTTTGGTAAAGATTAAATTGGAATATTTATATTATTGCAGTATAATTAATCACCCGGCAGAAGAAGAATTAATTCCATCTGCATTGATTTAAATTCCGCAGCAAAAAAGAAAGCGATGTTGTTTTTTGAAACAACTTTATTCCAGAATCTTCCTTCTTTATTTATTTTAAAGTAGAAAGCTTTTTCGTTCACTTGGACACCAACCGGCGGACGTGCAATATACTCAATAGATACACCTTGAATACCGGCCTGGTGAACAGCAAATATCTCTTCATACGCTGAAATTTTGATGCTCTTGGGTAATTCCGTAACTATTTTTTTCTCCGGTAATTCACTTAAAACAGAGATGAAAAACTGCGCGGACATCTGAGATGGGGATAGCTGTCCTATATATAATGTGTCGGCCTGTTTTCGTAAAGGAATTACTATATCTCTTCGTTCTATAGTTTTCTGAACATTTAACATTAAATTGATTTCATTTGCAATCTGGCTGAAAATTTCCGTCATGTGTTTATGATCGTAAATAGGAAATTCGCTTGTTTTAATTCCCAGGTTAGAATATGTGGAGAGCTGGCCGGCCAGATTAATGAAAAGAGTATACAAATTTTCAGGGTGTACATTCCTTGATGAATAATAATAATTTAGTAAAGGAATGTATGTATTAACTGTTTGAAGCATTAATAAAATTTCTACCTGTGTTAAAGATAATTCGGGTTTATGAATACTTGCCAGGCTTCTCAATTCTTTACTCTTTGATACCAGAGCTCCAAGTATATCACGCGCATAATCCATTAAGGTTTCCGAAGCTGAAATCGAAATAGAAGGAGAAATGAAATTCTTATCCATCGTATATTTTCCATCGGAACTTCTGCCTATGTTTCCGATTTTCACTGAGCTAAAATCCTCCAAAGATTCATCCCCGAACTTAAATTGGAAATTAGGCTTAACAATTCCTACAGAACGCATATTCGTGCCTGTATTGTAATCGAGGATTTCTAAGTTCTGGAAAGCATAGCGGCTGTTGTTTGAATTGACAGCATCATCCATCTGGCAGTTATTTCCCGAAACATTTTCGCCGGGGATCGCTAAATATACATCAAGTTTTTCCGAAGTTGCAGAAAAAAGATCTTCAAAAGATCTGCTCTTAGGTAAAGGATCATTAGCGGGCATATTAAAAAATAAACCATCCGGCATTATACCGGAGCATTGCACCAGGTTAAAAGATCCGCCGGAAAGAGCAGCTATATCAATTTGCATCTCGTTAAATCCCCATGAATTAGAATTTAAATAATTTATCCTTCCATTTATATAATACTGGTTATATCTATCTAACTGCTGAAAGTGATGAGGATCCAGTTTCATCCCCTCATACCAAATGACTTTCTGGAATTTCATTAAATAATTTTTCTCCCGCGTTAAAAAGTGTAAATAAATTAGAGATCTTTTAGTCAGGTGTTACAATAGATAAAGAGTTATGATGCACCATGATTTTCAAAGCATTTATATCATTTATTTGGATAACCTGAAGCCAACCATCCTTGGCAGGTGAATGAAAATCTCCTACCACGCCTATATATTTGGCATCGCTCTTCAATGTATAATCCTTAAGTTGAAAATTTTGACCCGGCACCAATGTAATTTCAAATTTGGAATCCGGAATTAAATCACCGGCTAAAGTTTCTTCAGGGTTTTGCAGTAGCGATTCAAAACTTGAATGATTGAATTTATCAGCATTTTTTAATTGATAAATAGTGATCACAACGGCATTATTATCGTTGCTGTCGCTGTCGCATTTTAGATTAACTTTTACAGATTGAACTCCGCTGCCGCACCCGGCTAAAATTATTAATAGACAGTAAATAATTGTAAGATAAAATTTATTCATTAGTAATAATTATCCGTGGGAAATTCTTAATATTTTATTTCAAGATGCCAAATTTAAATTCGGATTGTTTACCCATTTTCCCTGAAAATTCTATGAATGTTTGCCGTAATATGCCGGAAATTGCTGCTTTCCATCGACTTGTTCCATATTCCTTTTACTATCTTCATATCCTTTTCTGGTATCCTTTTATGAAGGAAGGTCTAAAAAATTTTTTTTCAATAAAATAGGGATCCGAGATATATTTACGGTAATGTTCCTTCAGCAAATCAAGCACTTTTGCCTTTTTAACAGATGGGAAAAAATTCCCTAAATCTAAAGCCCCGGAAGCTTTTTTCTTTTCTAATTCTTTACCGATAACTGCGGGATCTATACTTTGCAGCAGCAGTTTACTTCCTTCCGTTATGGAAAGATTATATCCCTCAAGCAAACCAATTTGATGTCCAAGTAATTTCTGCGCTTCATCTTTCAAAATATCCAATCTTTTCTTCTCTTCATCAGGAGAAATCTCAGGGTTGAAAAGGAATTCTTTAATATCGTTCAATGAACCCGTGGGAAGTAAGTAATACTTTGTTACACCGAAAAATTCCTGGCGGAATTGCAACAATCCGTCAATTAATTTTATAAATATATCCAGGAAAACATCGATAGTATTTGAAAAATGAATGTTAAATGAATATTCTTGAGATATCGGCCTGTCATTATAATTTTTATTTTGCGCCGGAGCCATTCTATATTCTTCAGGTTTAATAGAGCTTTTATCTGAATAAAGGATACTATTTTCTTCCGGACTATTTATTTTAGACATCTCCTTATCTAAAATATTTTCCGATAAACACTCTGCAATTATTCTGCTCGATTCGCTTTTTTCCAGACTTAATAGATTTTGAAGGAGAGAAAGACGAAGCATTTTCTCTTTTGAAGAAGAATCATCCAAATTATATTTCGAAGATATTATTTTCAGATTTTCAACTATTGAACCGATTTCCTCGGAATAGGGGCTTGAGAAAATCATTGTTTTTTGGTCATCTTCCTCCAGAAATTCTTTCTCCTTCACAAATTCAATTTGCAATTCATAATCACCGACCCTGATCTTATCATTCGATTGAAGCGGGTTTTCTTCATTTGGTAAAACCTTCTCACCGTTTAAATAAGTAAAATTAGCCGATTCGAGATCTACTAATTGTAAAATACCCTCTGTATCTATAATTTTTGCATGTCTTCGGGAAACAATCTTTAAGGGATCAGGCAAAATTACCTGGTTGTTATTATCCCGGCCCAAGAAAACAGGAAACCTGTTAAACTCGAATTGTTCCGAGAATAAAGAATTTGATTGTTTAGTTACTGATAATTTCAAAATCATTTTTAAGCTGCACTATTATTAATTTGAAAATTTTGATATGGCTTCGCCATCTTCACTCACAACATTTAATTGCTCTTTGAAAATTTTATTTTTAGCTCCAAGAAAAACATCAGTATAATTAAAGAATTTACGGGTAAAAAATTCTTAAATTAACAAATTGAAGGAATTGAGATTTAATTTTTCATTAAGGGATTTTACTCTAAGTATCTGAATTATCCGGGAAACTTTTATTTTAATTAATCGATTAATAACATCTGGAATCCGGAATTAAAACTCTACCAGATTTGTAACAATTTTATTAAACAATGTAACAGATTGATTATTACAGTAATACTGCATAAAAAAGTAGAGGAATACTCTATAATGAAACGCTAACACATCTGAATAATCGAAAATATTTTTATAAAAATTGAGAATGAAGAACTAAAATTCTCAAATAAATTTTTTTCAAATTTTATTAGAAAAATATAAGGGAAGAAAATAATTTCATTATAATGAAACAGCCAAATAATTTTTGTACAAAAATCCAGGAACTAATATCATTAAAAAGTTAGATAAACAGTTTAATATTGTCAAGTGATAGAGAATAACATATTAAAATTATTTTATCAATACCATTTTTCTTTGCATAGTATAATTAACTGATTCAAGCCTGAAAATATAAACGCCGCTTGCCAGGCTGCTCCCGTTAAATTCTACTTCGTGAGTACCCGCATCATATGTCTGGTTATCGATAATTGTTCTTACTAACTGGCCTAAAATATTATAAACTCTCAGAGTTATATTTCCTTGTTTAAGGATTGAAAATCTTATAACTGTAGTTGGATTAAATGGATTCGGGTAGTTCTGGTATAATTGATAACCGGTCAGATTCAACTGCTGTTTTATCTGATTTAGAAATTCATCGGTTCCGATTATCAATTTAAAGCTATTATCACGGTGTGCCAGGTTTAATTTAGTATTTTTTTCATCACGAAGGTTATATAGATTTTTCAGCCTTTCATCCAACAAATATATATTATATTTGCTAAAATTTTGCAATCCGTTAACATTAACACTTATTTGCTGATTAGGAATAGACTTTATTTCCAGTTCATACTCCTGACCGTTCTTTATCTCCGGTCTCTGTTCAATAAATAAATATTTTTCCCTTGCAGGCAATTCATTTTTTACAATATGAATTGCAACCTTTTGAAAATCAGCCGGCGGCGAAAAATAATCGTAATTATCTATCCCTTCTTTTGAGAGACTGTCAATTCCGACATAAACTTTAGAGGTCTGATTAATATTTTTATCCTCAATAGAAAGTTCAAGGAAACTCTTCGTATCAACCGTTATATTTTTTATTTTTAATATTTTACCGGCCGATGGGTGGGGATCATATTTTAATTTTAGGGATGTTAAATTTCCCGTATTATTGAAATAATATCCCTGGAATGGAACCATAAAGAAAGGGTTATCCCAGTTACTCCCGTTCCACGAATATAGAAGCGAGTTCCCAGGCAAGTTATTCAGATTTTGAACATTCTGCCAGGCAATGTTCTTTTCAAATGGATTTGAAATAAGATTCCAGCTGGAATGAAGAGGTATTGAATATGTGTTGTCATTTGCAATCAGCTGCACAGGGGGAATTTGCTGATTAATATTTATTGTACCGTTATTAATGATCCAGTATGCTTTGCCGGGAGAAAATTTAAAATTGCTGCTTGTTGTAAGATAATTTGCTGTATCTCCATTGTCATCATAAACATTCCAGTCGTATTGATAATCTCCTTGAGTTAGTGAAGAAACAGCTAAATTACTATTTCCGGGAATACCTATAATTTTATAATTAGTGGTATTTTTTACATCTCCGAAAGTTATTGATTGATTTGCAGATAATATTGCCGGATAAATAAAACCATTCCCGCTCACAGAAATTGTACTGGGGTTTTTTGAAACATTATTATAAATACTTAATGTTCCGCTGTAACCAATCGAATCCTGAGGAGTAAAAGTGACTGAAATATTTTTACTCGAATCCGGTTTAAGAATGAAGGCGGACGGGCTTGCAGAAAAACTATTACTGCTGCTTTTTATACTATCTACCTTCAAATCTGCTTTGCCGCTGTTCTTTACAATAAAACTTAAAACAGGGCTGCTGCCTTTAACCGCATCTCCAAATGATAGAGAAGAAGTGAAAAGACTTATTACGGCTTTTAGTATATTGACACCTTTGCCGCTTAAATTAACCTGACTTAAATTATTTGATGCATTGTGGAAAATATTCAAAACTCCGTTATATGATATTGAATCCTTCGGTTCAAAAGTTACCGGTATCTTCCTGCTTGAATCCGGCTTCAATATAAAGCCCGTTTTAATTACCACGAAAATAGTACTGCTGCTTTTTAAACTGTCTACTTTTAAATCTGCCTTTCCTGTATTTGTTATTTTTAACTCTAAAGTTTTAATGCTGTCTTTAATTACATCTCCAAATATTAAGGATGTCGTGGAGAGAGTAGCTATTGGTTTTGTTAGTGATATACCGATTCCTGTTAAACTAATTTTACCAGGTATTGTTGAAGCATTATTATAAATATTTAAAGTACCATTATACGATATTGAATCAGTGGGTGCGAATGTTACA
Source organism: uncultured Bacteroidota bacterium (assembly GCA_963782475.1). GTDB lineage: Bacteria > Bacteroidota > Ignavibacteria > Ignavibacteriales > Ignavibacteriaceae > CAVQBP01. Next base: position 1,088,881 of record CAWAJW010000012.1, on the reverse strand, counting down.
TTTACTGTATCTTGAAAGCCGGGCTTTAAATCAAGATTTGCCGGGGATGCCGAGAAAACTTTACTAGTGCTAATAATACTGTCTATTTTTAAATCCGCAGAACCATTATTTGTTATTTCGAATTGCAATTTAGAAATGGAACTTACATTGACTTCTTTAAAATCGAGGGCTTTTGTTGATAGATTGATCTTTGGAATTTTTTCATAAGTTCCTTTACCAGTCAAATTCAATTTTTGCGGGCTTCCGGACAAATTATTAAATATTTTTAATGTAGTGCTGTATGTTATAGAATCTTTCGGTATAAATGCCACATGTACTACTTGACTATCATGCGGTGGAATATTAAAAATTACCGGACTGACTGAAAAGTTTATTTTATTATCGATAGTAATACTATCAATTACTAAAGTTGCCGTTCCAATATTCTTAATAGATAGACTATCATTTAAATTACTGTTAATTGTAACTACTCCAAAATCTATCTTTGATACCGATAAACTTATTGCCGGTAATGATTTGGACGATCCGCTTCCCGTTAAATTTATTTTACTTGGGCTTCCGGAGGCATTATGATATATACTAAGTATTCCGCTATAATTAATTGTATCCAGAGGTGTAAAATTTATTTTTACCTCTTTGCTGTCCCCCGGTGTTATCGTTAAAGTTTTTATGTTTACCGAATAAACGCTTTTATTACTTATTATACTGTCAATTACCAAAGAAGCAGTGCCTAAATTTTTAATAAAGATACTTTGACTGCTGCTATTGTTAATTGTTACTGGTCCGAAATTAATTGCAGCAGCTGATAGTTGAATTATTGCATTAGTTTTTGCTACTCCCGTACCGCTTAAATTTATTGTATCGGGGCTTCCGGCAGCATTATGATATATAATTAATTTTCCATTATAATTTTGAGCCTGCTGCGGTTTAAAGATAATATTGATTATTTGACTATCCGCGGGAGCTATAGAAGGATTATCTGGATTAATTGAAAAAACATTATTGCTACTTATTATACTGTCTACCTTTAAAGTTGAACTTCCACTATTTTTAATAAAAAAAGAGTGAGTTGAACTGCTGTCGATAAAAACATTTCCAAATTGCAATGATTGTGATGAAACTTTAAATACTGGGTATTGTGAATTATATCTTAATACAGCGAAATCAGAACTATAACCATTATCAGATGAACCTGCAGCCACTATTTTCCCATCGGATTGAAGAGCAATAGAAGAGCCCAGATCATTTGAATTATTAAAATCGACTATAACTGTACCATTGTTTCCGAAAGTGTTATCAATTGCTCCGTTATTGTTAAACCTGACTATTGCAAAATCGGAATTCTTGCCGTTAGAAGAATTCCAAACGGCATCTATTTTACCATCCGGCTGAAGAACAGCCGAATTTGAATAGCCAAAAGAGGTCCCCAAACTGGTAATTACTTTTCCATTTGTACCAAAAGAGTTATCTATAGTCCCATCAGTATTGTACCTGACCATTGACAGGCTGTATCCAGCCCCCATGACAGATGAATAACCTACAAGAATTATTCTTCCGTCAGGCTGAATTAAGACGGAGCATTCAAAATCTTCTGAATTTTCAATTTCGGTTTTTACTTTTCCCTGTGAACCAAACCCATTGTCGATAGTTCCATCGGAATTAAGCCTAACCATTGCAAAATCGAAATTAATTCCGTTTGAAGAAGAACCGCCTATAATTATTTTGCCGTCTGACTGAATTGCTATTGAACTGCCGAAATCCTGAGAATTACCAAAATCAATTGTAATCTTTCCTGTTGAGTTAAAAGTATTATCTGGTGAACCATCCGTGTTAAACCTTGCAACCCCAAAATCATTTCCTGAAGTTCCGGCAATAATTATTCTTCCGTCTTGCTGAATGGCAACTGCACTTCCATGATCATTGGAATTATTAAAATCGGTATATACAATTCCCCCTCCTTGAAAAGTATTATCAAGATTGCCGCTAGTATCGTAACGCAGAGTTAAAAAGTCATAATTTGTCCCATTATTGTAAGAACCCCCGACGACTATTTTGCCATCGGATTGAGTAGCAACAGAATTTCCTTCCGATATTGTTCCTAAATTTGTATTTACTTTTCCGCCATCGCCAAAATTATTATCAAGACTTCCATCTACATGATACTTCGCAACAGCAACATCAAAACTTGCTCCGTTATTGGTAGAGCCTGCAACGATTATTTCTCCGTTTTTTTGAACTGTCACCGAGCTGCCAGTATCATAAGAGTTACCAAGATCTGTCTTAACCTTACCATTAGTTCCGAAAGAATTATCAAGAGAACCGTCGGTATTATATCTAGCAACAGCAATATCTGAAAGTAAGCCGTTAGAATAGCCAACCGCAATTATTTTTCCATCGGGCTGTAATGCAGATGAATTACATTGATCGTTAGAATTGTCAAAATCTGTTATTGAAATCCCTGCCGTTCCAAAATTATTATCCGGTTTTCCATCCGAGTCATATCTAACTACAACAAAATCGGAATTATTATTTTTATTTGTAGAACCTGAAACAATGAGTTTTCCATCGCTTTGCATTAATATTGATTTAGCATTATCGTCTGAATTATTTATGTCGGTTTTAACTTTTCCAAAAGAACCAAATGAATTTTTTAGTGAACCATCAGAATTATATTCAACAATAGCAAAATCATTATTAATTCCGTTAAATGAATAACCGGCAGCACATAAGGTTCCGTCCGGTAATTCTAAAATCGAATTCGCCTCATCATTAGAGCTTCCGAAATCCGTTATTACTTTACCATTGGAATTAAAAGTATTATCTAAAGATCCATCGGGATTATATCTTACAATAGCAAAATCATTATTTCCAATATTATAATAACTACCGGCTGCAATTATTTTTTGGTCTGATTGTATTTTAACGCAATTTATTTGACTATAACCACCAAAGTCGGTGATAACTTCTCCACTTCCATTAAAAGTATTATCTAAAGTTCCGTTGGTATTATAACGAACCAATGTAAAATTAAAATGTTGATTAATATATGCATACCCACCAATCACTATTTTTCCATCAGATTGAATTGCAACAGAATTTGAGCTAACTCCTGTATTGGGAAAGGATGTTGTAACTTTTCCAGCTGTACCGAAAGTACTATCTATTATTCCATTGGATTTGTATCTAACTACAGCAAAATTTTTATAATCTGATGTTCCGGCAACAATAATTTTACCGTCGCTTTGAATTGCTGCAGTAGCTCCTACATCCTGTGAATTAGAGAAATCAGTGGTAACCTTCCCGGCATGGCCAAAGGTATTATCTAACGTTCCATCAGAATTATACCTTATAATAATAAAATTAGCATCTGAACTGGGTCCATTGTAGGAATAACCTGCTACAATAATTTTTCCATCCTGCTGAACTACAGTTGAATTTCCGAAATCATCGGTATTAATAATATTAGTTGTTACAATTCCTCCATTTCCAAACGATTTATCCAGCTCCCCTTGAGCATTACATATATTTGGAACAAAAAAAATTGCAGCAAATAGAAGAACTAAAAACATACTCACTCCAGATTAAAAATTTCGATAAAATAAACCGGATATTGAGAAATGAATAATTTTTTGATAAAATTGGATCAGATATTTATAAATCAAGAAATAATTATATAAAGCAAAAAGCCTATCATTAAAAAATCAATTACCAGCCGGTCTTGGCGGCGGCGCACCAATTTTTGTTCTTGAAGTTTGATTTGGCGTTGTAGTTGACGAACCTTTTAGCAGTAAAGCAGCCGCACCTCCAACTAAAAGCGCACCACCGCCTGCATACATATACCAGGCAATCCCTCCAGCTTTTCCAGCAGACATTTTAATTTCATAATTCTGCAGTCCTGAAACATTTCCCAATTCATCTTTGAATGACCATGTAATAGTCCTATTGATTCCTGGTCTTACATTTTCCAGATCGCCTGTGACAAGTTTTAAATTACGGGTATTTTGTGAATTTTTGTCTATTAAGGATAATTCGATATTATACTTATCTTCTGTCCCAGTTTCTAAATTATAAAGAATCTTTATTTGATCTCCCGTTAGCTGGGATCGGATATTAGAGATAATATCACTAGCGGAATAGATGCTAGGAAGGCGAGATACATCCTGTTCAAGGCTTACATCAATAACGGTTGTTTTAATTCCGGTTATTTTTATTTTCCGTACATCCTTTTTATAACCATCCGCAGTTGAGACAAGTGAATAGAGACCGGCTTGAACTTTTTGCTTTGTATTCCCGGTCCACTCTTTAACTAATGATGTATCTTTGAAAAGTTTAAAGCTAGACTCCACAGGATTTGAATTGACCTGCAGCTCACCAGAAGCTAAAGAATATTCCGATTGCACGTTTTCAACCAGCAATTTTTTAACATCAAGGAAGGGATTTGAATTAACCGAAGTATAGAATTTTTTATCATAAAGCTTTTGAAAATTTTTAGTTGAAAATATTGTTAACTGAAATGTATCCCCAGAATCTGAAAGGCTAACCCAATGAATTAAATATTCCACGCCCAATATTTCATTTAATGATTTGAGAAAATCTTTGTTTTCAGGATCAAGGTCATTCCCCAAACTAGCTTTATTTTCAATTAGAACATCGGTAGGATAAACCAAAAATCTGCTTTTGATACTATTATCCTGAATCAAAGCATCATACAATTTTTGTTTAGCGCCAATTAACTCCAGTATACATATTTTTATCGGTTCAACACCATTCAATAACTTATTGGAAAGTGGCTTATAATTTACTTCATAAATTTGAGCATTTGCCGGGATGAGGTAACCAAATATTACTAAAAAAAATATTGTTAATCTTTTTTGTACTAGTATCATATGCTTCATATTTATTTTCCGATAATTAAATTAACTTTTGTCCCGCTCTTAACTTTTGTTCCCTGAATAGGAATTTGATTGATTACCTTCCCTTTATTCTGTTCGGCGGAAATAATTTCCAAAATATTTCCGTATTGGAGATCATTTTCCTTTAGAATATCTTTGGCTTGTCTTAATGTGCGTCCGACTAAATCAGGGATTTTTAATTCGCTGTTTGCTTTTATTTTTGAACTGCTATTTGCAATCATTTCATTTATATAACGATCCTCTCCAAAGTAATTTCTAATCCTGGTAAAATCGTTTAAAGCCAGCTTATAGCTGCCGTCTTTAAATTCTCTTTCAGCTATATTCGTTAAGTTATCCTTAATCTTTGGAAGTAAAGAAATTACAAAAGAATTATTCGGATCAATGTTTTTTATCTTATCACAAATATTAAATGCTTCGGCCGGATCTTTCGTTAGGGCTTCACCGGCTTGCAATTCTAATTTTTTAACTTTTATCCGGTTATCATAGGTTTCTGTAAACAATGAATTATCCGGGAAATACGTCTTAACGATTGTCAATAAATTTTCTGCCGCATTGAGATGGTTATTACTTAATAATAATTTTAAACTATCGGCAATATTATTTGAAATCTTTTCCAGCTGGCTTTCGGCATGCTTATTACCTGGATTTATTTTTAAAGCTTCGTTAAATATTTCTGCAGCATTTGTCTGGGGAGGCATGATAATTTTATTATTTTCAATCAGCTGATCCCCTTCCTCCAAAAGAAGCCCGACTCTCTGTTTTTCTATATTGCTAAGAGAATTCCAGTTACTGTTGTTGATTCCATTTTTATTAAAAGGGAAAAAACCCTGGGAATAAAGGAAATACCCTATAACAGTAAAAAGAACTACTGCAGTTAAACCCATGAAGGAATAGCTTTTCATATATCTTGAAGGATGATATTTCCTGTTTAGCTTTTCAAAATCTTCATGTGAAATTTTAATAGTTTCATCACTAGGTTTGATTTGAAAGTTCCCGGTTTGTTCTTTCCTTGATTTTAATGCCTGGCTAAAATCATCACCATTTTTAAATCTATCTTTTTTATTTTTAGCCAATACTTTTTTTACAATACTTTCAATCCACTTCGGGGCATCCAAAACGATTTTATTAATCGGTTCCAGATCATTATTAATGATTTTATAAATGGTAGAAATAGGAGTATCACCTCTAAATGGTAAAATACCTGTTATACATTCGTAAAGTACAATACCGAGGCTATAAAGATCACTTTGGGCATCTACCTCTCCTCCGATAGCTTGCTCGGGACTCATATAATCAGGGGTTCCGATTACCATTCCGCTTTGAGTTAATTTTGTAGTGCTCGCCGCATGAGCAATTCCAAAGTCGGTTAATACAGGTCTCCCATTTAATGAAATTATGATATTGCTGCTCTTTATATCCCTATGTATAATTCCCTTGTTATGAGCATAATTTAATGCTTCAGCTATTGGTGCTATTATATTAATTGCTTCATCAATTTTAAGCCTTCCCTTTTCCTGTATAATATGATGTAAGTCAACTCCCTCCAAATATTCCATGGCTATATAATGAATGCCATTTTCAGCCCCTTCATCATAAATTGTAACTATATTGTGATGGCTTAAAGATGCAGAAAGCTGAGCTTCCCGGTGGAATCTTTCCAAAAATTCTTTGTAGTGTACCAGATTTTTATGAATTACCTTTAGTGCGACTAAACGGTTTAAATTATTCTGTGTAGCTTTATATACTGTAGCCATTCCGCCCCTGCCGATTTCTTCTATTATGGTAAATCTGCCGGAAAGAGCTAATTTCACTTCCGCCTCAGATGTAATTTCCCCCATTGGAACTCCAACACCGGTCAATATGCTTCCGCAATGTTTGCACTTGATTGCATTTGCTTTTATAATTTCGTCACAATATGGACAGTGTTTGGTTTCTTCCATTTTAAATTACTTTTAGTAGAAGATTCTAAAGTTGTAAAAGTTAGTGATATATCAGTAACTAAAGATTATATCAATCTAAACGATAATTTTTTTTAAAAATAAAAGCGAGAAGGATAGTAATTTCTTTTGTATAAATAAAGTTCGGTAACACTAAAAATTGTATATCCTGAAAAACGGATATCTTTAATCAATTTTACGTGGATGAAGTTAATCTTAAAAACTATAAAGAGCAAGGAGGGGCTTTATCATTTAATCTATAGATGTATTTTAGATCATATCCAAAGAATGATAATCTTTAATTTTTCTTTTTTCCGGGAAATTATAAACCTAATTTACTTTTGGAATCAGCAGCCTTTATATATTTCAAACCAAAGAAAAGCTGAACAGTTAAGAATATCTGCATGGTAGAAAAATCAGAATATAAAATTTTTTCATTTAAAGGACTGAATAATCTGACATCTGTATCTATTAAAAAATAGATTACCCACAGTTTTTTACTTTTCAATTAATACGGAATAAATATCTGCTCTTCTATAAACAGAAGGATGTGTATTAAGTTTAATTATAGAACTATATCCTGCTGCTTCAAAAAAGAACTTTAACGAATTGAAGCTTAAAGGGTATGGGACCCATGGATTTGACTTATCAGTATCATATTCAACAATTAAAAAAATAATTTTTGATTTAAAGTTCAATTCAATTTTTTTAATGAAAGAATTTTTATCATTTACAAAATGAAATGAATTTGCCATTAATATTCCATCTAAATTACCAGGCAATTTATCATTAGTGAAATCAATACACATTTTTTTGATTACTATGTCTTCGCTTTCCGGAATTTTATTTAACAAAGATCTATTTGTATCCACGGCATATATTAAGCTTCCTTTGGTAAGTAAATGTGCGAGTGCGTTAGTAAAAAGACCTGACCCGCACCCTAAGTCTGCCCATGTTTGCATGCTTGACTTAAAAGCTCTGTTATTCTTTATTAATTTAACAGCATCTTCTAACGTCATAATATTCTTATAATATTATCAGTCTCTTTGTTTAGCAGGATTTGGTTTAAAAGATAATTTACTTTATAATTTTTTAAACAACCCGGTAAATTTCCATAATGCCTTTAAGTATTTTATCAAAATCGATATTTAGATCGATTAAGCTGCCGTTATGGATGTCAAATACCCAGCCATGAACAGTAAGATTTCTTTTTTTAATAGCTTTTTGGACCTCAGGAGTCTTAATAACATTTACACATTGTTCCTGAACATTCAGTTCAACAAGTCTTTTATATTTTGCTTCGTTATTTTTTATCAGATTAAGCTCATTTTTATGCAAGCGGTAAACATCGCGGATATTTCTAAGCCAGGGATTTAAAATACCCAGATCTTCTGACCGCATTGCAGCTTTTACTCCGCCGCAGTAATAATGACCGCAAATGACAATATGTTCTACCTTCAGATTGTTTACAGCAAAATTAATTACAGACATAGAATTTAAATCTGTATTTGGAACCATATTTGCGATGTTCCGATGAACAAAAACATCTCCGGGCTGGACACCCATAATTTCTTCTGCAGTCACCCGGCTATCCGAACAGCCTATATATAAAATATCCGGGTTTTGTCCTTTTGATAATTTCTTAAAATAATTTTTATCAATTTTTAACTTTTCTTCTATCCATTTTTTATTATTTCTAAAAATTTGTTTGATATTCATTTTTACCTTCCTGATTTATATCTTAAATTTTTTCTAGTTACAGGGGATTAAAATTACTTTAACAATTTATCTCCAATTAAATAAACAAGAATATGGTGAACAATTGACAATCCAGCTAAAGTCCAGCCAAGGAAATGCTGCTCTGCAATGTATAAGGCAACAGCAGCGGCCCCAGAAATTACTAACTCCTGAAGTAATCGAAGGGGCTCGGAAAATCTTCCTGCTTTATGGAAATCAACCAAACCCCAGAAGCCAAAAATAATTACCGGAATGCATACAGCCAAAAAAATTTTCATAAAACTCCCTTTCCCGGTCTGAAATCCCCAGTATCCGAGCCCGGCTACGATACCTGTTTCCATTATACTTCTTAAAACAAGGTTTAATCTTTTTAGTAGAATCAATGTAATAGGTGATTTTTGGCTAATATTAAATAGAAATATAAGAATTTTTTTCATATCCCCGGAGTGAGTTTGGTCTGCATATCTTATTAAATGATTTATTATCATTATTTTTTTGAATCAAAAAATTAAGGGTATAAAATGTCAAAGGAATTAAAAATTAATACTCAAAAAACTTCTGTAGTAGTAATTGATCTGCAAAAAGGAATTACCGCAATTCAAACCGAACCATATACTGCCGAAACTGTAATTGAAAATTCGGCTATGATATTAACTGCTGCCAGAGAAAAAGAGATGCCGGTATTCTTAATTCACGTTATACCCTCACCCGATTTAAAAGATGCTTTAAAACCGGTATCGGAAACTTCTTTCTCATTTTCAAAGCGGGATCCTTCATGGAGTGAATATGTTCCCGAATTAAATATCAAACCGGGTGATTTTTTAATTACAAAACATCAATGGGGAGCTTTCTACGGAACCGAACTTGATTTGCAGTTAAGAAGGCGGAAAATAGATACAATTATCCTTTGCGGAATTACCACCAATTTCGGGGTTGAGAGTACCGCCAGATATGCCTATGAACTAGGATTTAATCAAATATTTGCACGTGATGCGATGGCTGCGCGTTCAAAAGAAGAACATGAATATCCATTAAAATATATCTTTCCGAGAATGGGATTAATCCGTAATACTGAGGAAATACTTAAAGCAATTCAATAAAAATTATAAGTATTAATAGTATACCAGGGTAAAACCTTTTTTTATCAATAATTGTCAAATATTGTTATTACCTGTAAAATACTTGAAATTAGAATGATTATTTTAATAGCTTATAAAATATTAAATTTAGTTTGAATTTTAAGGATTTTCTCTATTGATAAGAAATAATTTGTTTTTTATTCTTTTTTTTGCATTTATTTTGCTTATTGATGTTCAATCATCACTGCCCTTTTCCAATTTTGAAGAAAATATTCAGAATAGTGATACAACATCCAGTCTGGCTTTCAAAAAAAACCGGCCGGAAAAAAGGACAACTCTATTTTATCAGCCTGATCTTTCATACCAGCTCTGGAAACAATTTAACCTTATTAGAGAAGCAAATTCAGGTGATCCTTTGGCACAGCATGAATTAGGTATCCGGTATTTGCTTGGAGATGGTGTTCCTGCTGATACATTACTTGGTGCATACTGGATCCATAAAGCTGTTGAAAGTAATTTAACTGCGGCTGTATATAATTATGGAATTTTATTAATGAATGGATGGGGTGTAAAATGGAATCCTTTCGATGCATATGATTATTTTATGAAAGCCGCAAAAGATGAAATGCCACAGGCAGAATATATCGTCGGGATTTTTTATACGGATAATCTGGTCGTTAAGCGCGATTGGGCAGCAGCTTATAAATGGGTAAAGAAAGCATCGGATGCCGGTTTTGAGCCGGCAAAGAAAACTTTAAAAGAATTGAAAACAAAAGTCCCGGTTGCACTGCTCGATACTGCTGAAGCTAAAAGCTCCGGTAAAAAAAAATCAGAAGATAATAATGATGAGAATAATTCACTCTCTTCAACTTTAGGTCTCTCTTTTATAGACTTTGAATCTGTTTCTGATACCGTTAAAGAAGTTACAATACAAATGCTCCAAAAAGATCTTCTCTTAACCGGTGATAAAAAGATAATTGATACACTTACGGAGTTTGACAAAAAATTACCTAAAATAGATTCTTCGGATGTTCCTGCATTACTGGAATCTGCTGAATCAGGAAGCCCGGAATCATTAAATTTTATCGGGAGGTTTTACGAAAAAGGGATTTATTATCCTCAAGATTTAATAACTGCATTATCGTATTATATTAGGGCATTAAGGCTGGATTCTCCCAGGTCACCCTGGCTTATCTGGAACTTGATAAAGGATAAAGATATCTCAGCTGATCTTCAAAAATTAGTAAAAGATAAAGATCCGGAAGCTATGTTTGTCTGGTATGGTTTATTTGCATTTGGTTATAATAACCAGATAGTCCAGGAAGATGCAGTCAGGCTGCTCCAGCAAGCTGCTCAAAGGAATTATCTTCCTGCACTTAATGAACTAGGCTTAGCTTTCAATAACGGAAATTTTATAAAAGTAGATCATGAAAAAGCATTTGCAATCTGGAAGGAATCTGAGAATTTAGGAAGCATTGAAGCAAAGATACGGTTAGCTGCTGCCGGAGTTTTCGGTTATTTAAAAACATCGGATTTAAATGATGCCGTTAAAACACTTGAATACGGGGACGATCTTGGTTCAATTCTATCACAAGTAGCTTTGGGCTATTGTTATGAAAAAGGTATTGTATTGATTCAAGACAAAGGCATGGCCGTCAAAAACTACCGATCCGCAGCTCAAAGAGGAAATCAATTTGCTTATAATGAATTAAAAAGAATGTATAATGAAATCCGGCCTGATAAAAAAGAATTTATGATTAATTAAACCTTTCTCCACTATTGATCATAATAGTATATAATTTCTCCAATCTTATTTATACTAATGGTCAAATTAAAATCATTATAATTATTCACATTAGTTTAGTAAGTTTGAATTTAAGCATTTACGGGGGTATCGATGTTGAATGAATATAATTTGAAAAAAAAAGCCGCAATAATATCTCTATCTGTAGGGATAGGAATGTTCTTTGCAAAAATGGGAGCCTTCCTTTTAACAGGTTCGGCAGCAATATTTTCGGATGCAGCAGAATCAGTCGTTCATGTTCTTGCAACTTCTATGGCATTATACAGCATTATTTTAAGCTCCAAACCTGCCGATAAATCACACCTATACGGTCATGGAAATGTGGAGTTTTTTTCCGCCGGAATCGAAGGGCTTCTAATTATTGTAGCTGCTGTTTTTATCATCTTTACTGCTGTTATGGATATTATTAAAGGAACAAATCTAAAACAGTTAGATATTGGTGTAATGGTAATAAGCTTCGCCGGTATAGTTAACCTGCTTTTAGGTACCTATCTTTTAAGAAGCGGTAAAAGGACTAATTCATTAACCTTAATTGCAGATGGAAAGCATGTTCTTACTGATTCATATACCAGCATAGGAGTAATTATCGGCATCAGCTTAGTAATGATAACAAAATTTCAGCTCCTGGATCCCCTGTTTGCTATTGCAATTGCACTTAATATTCTCGCAACCGGTTATAAATTGATGCGGCAGTCTATCGGAGGTTTGATGGCTGAAACCGATAAGGATATTCTAAAAAAGATAGTGGACACAATTCTCTCAGATAAAAAGGACTACTGGATCGATATTCATCAATTAAGATTCTGGCAATCCGGAGATAAAATTTTTATTGACTTCCATTTAATTTTACCATATTTCTTTACTATTAAAGAATCTCATTCAGAGGAAGATGAGATTCAAAAATTGTTAGAGAAACAGTTTACAAATTCTCAAATCAAAATTCATTTTGATTATTGCCATCCCCAGCTCTGCAAATTCTGTGATTATCAAAAGTGCACGGTTAGAGATCATGATAAGTCTATTACATTCAGCTGGGATGAAGAAAAACTTACAGGCAAATCGGTATACATGCTTCAGCAATAATTCTTTTAGATAAGCAATTCCTTTTATAAATTTTAATATTTATACGCTTAAAAACAATCTTCCATATGTAAAGATTAATTCAGACTTTTTTTATAAAAATTATTGCAGATAAAAAACTATTTTTAGAAATGATATTTCTATACCGGTTCTTCCAGCCCTGATTTGCTTTTTATAAAAGGGACATCAACTTTTTGCAGAATAATTAATCCGGTAAGAAAAAATAATCCGATTGCCAGCGCGGCTAATCTGTCATTAAACAGATCGGATACAATCCCGTAAAATAAAGGTCCGATAACAGCTGAAGATTTTCCGAAAAGCCCGTCATAAAATCCAAAAAATTCTGCTTCTCTTTCTTTAGGGGTTAAAAGAGCCATCAAACTTCTGCTGCAGCTTTGAGATGATCCGATCGAAGCACCGGCTAATAATCCGATTATATAAAATTCGAAAATTGAGTTTACAAAGAAAGCGCCCACAACTACAGCCAGCCATATAAATAAAGTAATTGTAATTGTTTTTTTCGGACCAATATGATCCGATATAATTCCAAAAATAAAAGATCCTGCTACTGCCGTACTTTGCACTATAATAAAGAAATAGATGATCTGGTCATCATTCATCTTTAAAGTATTTGCAGCAAAAATTGAAGCAAAAGCAATAATTGTTATTATAGCATCATTATATAAAAAAAATGCGAACAAAAATCTTGAGACAGCCGGGTATTTATTTTGAAAGAATATGGCTTTTAATGTTGAAAAACTTTTCTTTGTACCGGTTTTAATTAAATCGGTTTTAATCCTTTTTTCTCTTTTAGGTTCACTAACAAATAAGAAGAGAGGTATAGAAAAAAATAAGAAGAAAACCGCAGCAACGACAAAGGATAATCTTATATAAAAATAATAATCAGGCGAGCTCTGCTGAGGAAGTAAAAACATTACTATTAATAAAACTACCAATGCTCCTATATATCCCATTGCAAACCCGTAACCCGATACTCTTCCAAAATTCTTTTTAGTAGTTAAATCGGGAAGAAACGCATCATAAAAAACCAATCCTCCTTCGAAGCCAATATTAGCAAAAACAAATAGAATAAATCCTAAGAGGATGTCTCCCTTTTGAACGAAGAACATAAAACCGGTGCAAATAACCGAAAGAAGAGTTAATAACAATAAAAATCTTTTCCTGTTCCTCGACACATCTGCAATTGCGCCTAGGGGGGGACTGAATAGTGCAGCTATAACCATTGAAAGGCTGACAGCCAATCCCCATAGCCATTTCTGACCCCCTGTTACATAATTCGAAAAATATTTTGAATAGATAACCGTAACAATTATTACTGAAAAAGCAGTATTAGCAAAATCGAATAATGTCCATATAAATATTCTGCTTTTTTCTTTAAGCATAATTAATATTTTTTACTTTTCTTTTATTTTTTAGGTGTGTCCGGAAGTTGTCGAATTGATTCCTCCAGCAGACCTCTGCCGGTTTTGTTGAGGTTTCCCGAGTTCTTCAGTTCGGAAAGGACTGCATCCAATATTCCATTAATGAATTTTCCGCTACCTGCAGTGCTAAATATTTTTGCTATTTCTATCACTTCATTAATTGAAACTTTGGGAGGTATATCGGGAAAGTAGAGAAGCTCGCAAATACCCATTCTTAAAAGGATCTTATCAATTAACGCTATCCTATTCATTTCCCAGTTATCAACTCTCTGCTTTATCATCTTATCAAGATCACTGCAATGGATCAAAACCCTATTAATAAGAACATGGGCAAAATCCACATCAATTTCATCAGGAATATCGGTAATTATTTCTTTTTCAAGAAAATCAAGGTTTTCCTTATTCATTTCATATGCATATAAAACCTGAAGCACTCTTTCTCTGACTATTCTTCTCTTAAAAACTTGCCGCATATGACCTCACTTACAAAGAACACCTGAACTTAATTTAATTTAAAACATATCAAAAATATTTTAATAATAGTTGAATTGCAATATCAAAAAATTCTTTTCTTAAAGAGCAAATAACCAGAATGCTAAAAGAGCGACACTCTCCCTAACATTATTATATATTTTACTGTTGGTGCTCATGTAAATATCGGATGCGGCCGTATGTACATTAATATTATAGAATTTGCATATTTCTTCGGCTCTCCTTAAATGGTAAGGAGCAGAAATCAGTATAATATTTTTTATTTTTTTCTTTTCAATCAGTTCACTTCTAATAAAATGAATTTGTTCGGAGGTAGATGTTGTTTTTTCTTCAATCCAAATTTTAGCAGCGGGTATATCTTTTTTTAAAAGATAATTAAATGCAACCCTTGCTTCACTCAATTCACCAGGCGCATTGCTGCCGGTTAGCTGGATATAGGTTACAACACTGTCTCTGAATAGTTCAGCCGCTTTGTCCAGCCTCGTTTTTAAGCTTGGGCTAGGTTGATTATGCGACCAAACTGCTGCACCTAATACTACCGCAACACTTTTCTTCTTAATTTGTGAATTAAAAGAATTCAGGTCCTTTTCCTGGATGCTGGAATATAAAAATGTAAAAAATAATAATCCTATCATCACTATTATTGAATCTATTAATGAAGTTAATAATATATTTTCTGTTCCTAATATTATTAACCATAAAAAAATTATAAAAAGAATTTGTAAGAACTGGAAAATAAAAAATAATGCACCGATTATTATTCTGTTTAATGGGTGATCAAAAATATAAATCTTCGATATGGGGAAATTAAAAAAAGTGCTTAATGCTGAAATAATTAGAATTGCTGAAATGAGTATTGTAAAATTTATAAGTAGCCTTGCACTATATTTAATATGCCTGCTGAACGAATATATTATTATAGTAATTAACGCTATAATAAAAAATAAAAAGTTGAGGATGTTTCCTATTGTAGAAAAGCGGAATTGCAGCAGAGTAAGCTGCTGGTTTCTGTATTTTATAAAATAAAGAAGCAGCAGGTTCAACGCCAGAAGAAGAATTACAATAATTGAAATCCATCTTTTGTTATTTTTAATCATTATTGTTAGAAATTTTTCAAAGCTTTATTATTCCCGGGATTTTTTTTTCTTCTGGTTAAGGATAACTTAAATATGAAAAATTATCTATATCGAAGTCACGAAATTTATTATTTGAATTGAAAAAGGTTTTTTAATGATAAGAGCAAATTTCCGTGCTGAAAAATTATATTTCTAATACTCCGCAAAGATATTATATCGTTTTTAACAAATATAATAATTTCTTTCTTTCCTATTTCAATTCTGTAAAAAATTCCTATTATTGTTCTGCATAGGCACCATAATTCTCTCAAATTTTCCAAAAAATAATTATTGAAGCCTAAAAACTACCGGGATAGAAACCATAACGTTAACTGGTTTCCCTCTTTGTTTCCCTGGTATAAATTTAGTTTCTTCAACAGCCTTTTCGGCAGCTTTATCACACCCGGCACCTATTCCTCTTAAAACAACTGCCTTTGTCACTTTACCATTTTTGTCAACATAAGCTTTAATGTAAACCGTTCCTTCAACACCTGCTCTTTTAGCAATTTCAGGGTATACTATTTTGCTTTGGATAGCTGCTATTCCACCAATTGGTTCAGGCATATTCTCTACTGCAACAAAATATTGAGGTTCTTCACTTTTAGTATTCTCTTCTTTAGGAGGTGGTGGCGGGGCGGCAACATTTGCATTCTGATTCAATTCAGTACTTTGCAAAGTTATGTCGTTTAGCACATCTTCTGAAGGAACCGCTATTGGTATCTCCGGTTTAGGAGGAGGAGGAGGCCTTTTTTCCTGTACCGTCTGCTGTATATCCTGCAGGTTAATTAATTGCTGCGGGGCTTGCTCTATGGTTTTTGATTCTTTTATATCGGGAAAATATTTGAAAGCCAGGATTAATAATGCCAATGAAATGACAAAACTTATCTCAATTATTTTCTTGTAATTGGCTCTTAAATCCGCTTTAGGGCTTTTTATAAGTGCCATTTCAACTCCAGGTTTTATCTTTAATAATCTTGTTATAGAATTATTACTTATTTAAAAAACCAAGGGTTCCAAAAAGGAGAAATGATGTGCGTAATTGTACTTTAAAGTGTGTGGAAAAATAGGATTGAAATGCTGCAAAAAAAACCAAAAAGTCCGGTCTACGAATCAAACTTTTTGGTTTTTAAAAAGCAACTTTAATATTTATAGTTTGGACTTTATTGAAGCCTGAATACAACAGGTATGGAAACCTGGACTTTAACGGGCTTCCCTCTCTGCTTACCTGGTTTAAACTTAGTTTCCTTTACAGCTTTCATTGCAGCCTCATCACATCCGGCACCAATGCCTTTTTGAACTTCCACTTTTGTAACATTTCCATTTTCATCTACAAAAGCTTTAACATAAACCTTCCCTTCAACGCCGGCTCTTTTAGCAATTTCAGGGTAAACAATTTTACTTTGAATAGCTTCGATCCCGCCGATTGGTTCTGGCATATCCTCAACTGCAACGAAATACTGCGGTTCTTCGGCTGCTTTCTTTGTTTCTTCAGGCGGCGGAGGAGGAGCAGAAACATTTGCATTAACATCAAGTTCAGTACTCTGAATTTCTATATCCTGCAATACATCTTCAGACGGAGCTTCAATTGGAATCGGAGGTTTAGGCGGAGGCGGAGGTCTATTTTCCTGTCTAGTCTGCTGGATATCTTCCATATTAATTAATTCCTGCGGACCTTCCAGAGCAACCTTTTTTTCTTTTATATCCGGGAAGAATTTAAAAGATACAATAAGAAAAACCAATGAAATTATCAAACTAACTTCAAATGTTTTCTTATAATGTGCTCTTAAATCAGCTTTTGGACTTTTCACCAATGCCATATATTTCGCTCCTGCTTTTTAGTCGAGGAAATTTAACAAATGATGCCGCATTTGTCAAACCATTTATGATTTTTACTTAATATTTTTTTATATGTTCCTAGAATTTCAAAAATAAATTAAAATTTTATAATATAATATAAAGAAAAAAATATCTAATTTAATTGGGATTTTTGACTATATTGAAAAATTTTTAATAAAAAAATAATTAACAGAATTCCTATGCTGGCTCCAATCATATCTGCGGTCCAGTCAAAAATATCGCAATCCCGCCCCGGAATGAATAATTGATGAATTTCATCTAATGCAGCATATAAAGCAATAATAAAACCAGCAAAAAAAGCAAAATATTTTTTAATCTTATAATATTTATTCTGAAATAAAAGAGTTAAACTCAACAAAAATCCTAGGAAAAAATAAGCAGTAAAATGTTCAATCTTATCATTAATACCTGTTTTAGGTAAATCTCTCCCCGGGAGAGTAGTTAACACCAAAAGAATTATCCAGTAAATTGCCAGCGGGATATAAAGTAATTTTCTTTTATACTTTTCAATGAAATCAAACAAGCGAATCCCTCAAAAATTTTATTGCTGAAGGTAAATTATATAAAATATTTTCTGCTGTATAACCATATTCGGTATAATTTTTTAGTAAGAGATCTGCTGCAAGGCTATGGATATACACTCCTGCAATAATACTTTTTTCTATTTCTTTAGATTGAGCAATAAGACCGGCTAAAACACCGGTTAAAACATCGCCGGTACCGAATTTCGCCATTCCCGGATTCCCGGATGTATTAATAAATATTTCACCGTGAACCCCTGGCGTAAAAATAATTGTAGGAGCACCTTTCAAAACTAAAAATGATCCCGTATTCCGGACAAATTCACGTCCGTATTTTAAAAGATCTCTTTTCAGTTCACCAACTTTTTTTCCAATTAGATTCGAGAATTCCCCGTGATGAGGTGTAAAAACCAGGTCCTTTAAATTAAATCTCTTATAATCTGTTTGTGTTAATGCAAAAATAGCATCCGCATCAATTACCATCCTTTTAAATTTTCTCTCTTTAATAATTTCAAGGACGGTGTTTTGTGTTCCTTTCTCCCTGCCTAACCCGGAACCTATGGCAACAACATCAGCCCATTCCAATCTTTTTTTGAGCACATCTAAATTCCGTTCAGATAAGAAACCTTCTCCATTATCATCATAAGATTCAACAATAACTTCGTTTAACTTTGCATGTACTAAATTTTTAGCAGAATCGGGAAATGCAAGAATCGATGCACCAGCCCCGATATTTAAAGAAGCTGTAGAACTTAATACAGCAGCTCCAGGTAATGAGGAGGATCCGGAAATTGTTAAAACTTTACCGGCAGAATATTTGTGTTCCGATTTATTTTTGGCGGGTAAATAATTTAATGCATCTTCAGGCTCGATCAAAAAATCATTTACGCGGTATTTATCAAAAAAATTACTACTTATTCCAATATTTCCTTTGACAACCTTACCGGAGAAAGAATATCCATCTCCAAAAAACAATCCTGTCTTGAATTCGCCTAGCGTAACAGTTAAATCGCTTCTAAAAGCGGTTTCCGAAGATCCTTTATCAGCATCAAGACCGGAAGGTATATCAACAGCCACTTTATAAGATTCTATTTCATTCAATTTTTTCACAATTGATTTATACGGTTCCCGTAACTCCCCTTCCATTCCGCTTCCCAGCAATGCATCAAATAATATATCACAACTTTTCAACAAAGCTAAATCCTTAATTGAAGAAAAATTCTTCAACTTAACTTTTCTATTCTCTTTTGATAGTTTATTCAAAATTCTAAAGTTAGCTGCACAATCTTCAGTCATATCTTTTTCAGAACCTAAATAAACAACGATAACTTCGAATCCATTATTTGCAAAATGCCTGGCAACAGAAAATCCATCACCGCCGTTATTCCCCTTTCCGCAAACTAAACCGACTTTCGTAAAGATGCTTATACCTGGATAATTTTGCAGAATAATATTATATATTGACAAGGCTGCATTTTCCATTAAAACAATACCCGGCATACCTATTTTGTCAATAGCGTAACTGTCAGCTTCTCTAACCTGCTTAGTTGAAAATAAAGGAATCATTTCAAAATGAAAATATTAAATGGAATAAGGAAAATGTATCCATAACAATTAAATACTTTTTTATAATAGTGAATTTTTCCTGCAATACAAATATAATATTACAGGAAAGAGGAAATTAAACTAATAAATGTGCCCGGTGCAATTCCTAATACAATTACTATTAGAACAGAAATAACTACTGCAAGCAGCCCGGTATTACTTTTTGCAAAAATGATTTCTTCAGATGAATCTTTAAAGTACATAAGAACAACAATTCTTAAATAAAAATATAAACTTATTGCGCTTGAAAATACGCCTATGATTGCCAGCCATGTTAAATGAGCCTTTATTGCTGAAATAAAGACATAATATTTTCCAAAGAAACCGGCAAAAGGAGGAATCCCGGCTAATGAAAACATACAGATAGCTAATAATGCTGCTAAAAACGGTTTCCTGGAACTTAAACCTGCATAGCTATTAATATCGAGGTTTGATTCATTTTCCCCTTCAATTAAAGCAATTATTCCGAAAGCACCAAGATTCATAAAAGTATATGCCGATAAATAAAATATTATACCGGCAATACCATCAAAATTACCTGCAGCCAATCCAATAATCATATACCCTGCATGCGCAATAGACGAATATGCAAGCATTCTTTTAATATTATTTTGTGAAATTGCAACAATGCTGCCGAATAACATTGAGAATACTGCAATAACGGCAAGATAAGGTTCAAACAAATTATGAACCTGAGCATTACTAAATATGGCGCTTAATGTTGCAATTATAGCGCTGAAAGCTGCGGCTTTTCCCCCGGTTGAAAACAATCCTGCGATTGTTGTAGATGCACCCTGGTATACATCCGGTACCCACATATGAAAAGGAAATGCAGCAATCTTAAAGGAAAAGCCGATTAAGAAAAGCAATGCACCCGTAATAAATAATATATTTCCTTTTAGTTCAGAAAATTTAGAAATAATTGTATCTATTGAAGTGGAATGAGCCGAACCATAAATTAGCGCGATTCCATATACGATAAAACCGGTTGCAAAAGCACCTAATAAAAAATATTTTAAGGAAGCTTCATTTGCCGACAAACGTTTTCTGTTAATTCCCGCCAGTGAATAAAAGCATATAGACATCAGCTCAAGTCCTAAAAAGATCATAAAAAGATCTTTTGCACCTGCCATAAACATCATTCCCAGTACGGAAGACTGAAGAAGAATGTAATATTCCCCGTAGTAAGTCCCGTATTTCTTTAAATAATCAACGGAAAGGAGGGATACTATAGCAGCACCCGAACAGAAAATAAAATAAAATATGTTAACGTTTCCACCTGTAGCCAGCATGTTCTGCATTACTATAGAAACAGAATCAACTGTAATTAATGCATAAAAACCTGCAGCAAGGAAAACTATTATTGAAATCCATGGGAGTATTTTTTCACTTTCTTTGAAATACATTTCAATTACAAGTGAAATTAAAATTCCAGCACCTAAAATTACCAGCGGAAGAATATTCAAAAATTCATTGAAATTATTGAACATGCAGAGAAACCTTTAATTGAGTTATTCTATAAATAAAATATCTTCGTCAGTTTTTTCTATTCTCACTTGATGTTTATCTCCTAAATAAATTGCCATTTTTTTATGGTTTTTAAAGTCGAAAACATCCTTTCCTTTTTCAACAGCAACTATTTTAATTGCTTCATATTTTGAAACTGCATCATTAAGATGTTTATATTCAAGGAAATAAATATCTGTAAAATCAGACTCTTCTCTTATAAAAATCCCCTTGGAGCTCGGGGAAAAATCGGTTATAATATCATCTTCAATAATTACTTTAAGAAAATGAGCCTGAAAAGGAAGTACAAGACGGTTATTATAAAAAAGACCCGGAATTTTATTTTCTAAAACTTCATCCAGTGTTTTCATTTTAATTCTCCTTTATCTAAAAAAGATAAACCAAATAATACCATAAATAGGGACTAAAATAGGAAGTGAATATTTTATTACATAAGTAAAGAACGGCGGCATGTTTATACCTGCTCTTTCACTAATAGATTTAACCATAAAATTAGGTCCGTTCCCGATATAAGTAATTGCTCCAAAGAAAACTGAAGCAACGGAAATAGCAGCCAAATAAACATTATCAACATTAACGAAATGGATAACTTCCTGTTTCACTGTAACATTTAATCCATATTTCCCCATTGCAGCACTCAAAAAGTTCATATATGTCGGAGTATTGTCTAATACAGCAGATAAGGAACCCGACGCCCAATAAAAGACTCCCTGGTTTAATTTATCGCCAAGTACATTGGCTTCATGAGCAATCAGCTCCAGTGCAGGAACCATAGTTGCGAAAATACCGACAAACAAAAAAGCAACTTCTTTGATCGGCTCAAAATCGAATTCATTTGCTTTAAGAATTTCTCTGTCTGCACTTTTATATGAAAAATAAACAACGGCAAACATTATTAATTCTCTAATCCCAAAAGGGAGCGGTGCAAGGCTGGGAACACCAGGAATAACAAGGGGATCTATAAATACAGCGATAATAATGATAAGCAGATAAACTAAATTCTTCATCCCCTTAAATTCTATTTTACCGCTGTATTCAACAACATCTACATCCTTTTTATTTAATGTATCGAACAAATAGAACACAGCTAAGATAAGTATTACCGCTGGAATCCAGATATACCATACATTTTGAATTACCCAGAAAAAAGGAACGCCGCTTAAGAAACCTAAAAACAAAGGCGGATCTCCAATTGGTGTTAATGCACCTCCTACATTGCTTACAATAAAGATAAAGAATATAATATGATACGGCTGAAGCCTGTCCCGGTTCATTTTAATAAAAGGGCGTATTAAAAGCATCGATGCACCAGTAGTACCGATAACATTAGAGATTATTGCTCCAATCAAAAGAAAAACTACGTTAACAAGCGGAGTAGACTTCCTGTCAACTCTAATTAATATTCCGCCTGATGCAACAAACAAAGAGCTTAATAATGCAATAAAAGAAATATATTCCGCTAAAGTATGCGTTAAGCTGTGATAGTTTTGCAAAAAAAGATATAATATGCGACAACAATTGCACCCAGAATAACTGAAACTTTAGGATAATGATGCTCCCAAAAATGTTTATAAAATAACGGTCCTGTCGCAATCATCAGAAGCAGCAGAATAAAAGGCACCACCATAAAAGTCTGCGGCAGCTGATGTTCAATTGCAGCATGTGTTGTTTCAATATTTAAAGTATCGGCAACGGTTTTATTTACAATTTCACTGGCAAATAAATTTTGTGAAACAAACAATAATACTGCAAAGAAAATGAATACCGGAATAATTGTTCTCAATTTGTTTTTCATACGTTACCTATTTTAAACTCACCCTTTCTGGAGTTATTACTTGTTCGATTATTTTTTTGGAAGATTGTTTTGAAACATTGAGAAAAGTACTGGGATAAATTCCTATCCATACAATAAAAATAAATATCGGGATTAATACCAGCAGTTCTCTTTTATTCATATCGGTTAGTTCATTCATCTTAGGATTTTTAACTTCGCCAAATACAACTCTCTGGTACATCCATAAAAGATAAACTGCAGCAAAAATAACTCCTGATGCAGCAAACACAGTATACCACCAGCTATCCAGCACAGCAGATTTAAATGAACCGAGCAAAATTAAAAATTCACCCACAAATCCATTAAGCCCGGGAAGTCCAATTGAAGAAAGAGAAGCAATCATTAGAAAGGTAACATAAATCGGGACTATCTTAGCAATTCCCCCATATTCAGATATTTCCCTTGTATGGGTTCTTTCATATATTATCCCGACTAAAAGGAATAATGCCCCGGTAGATAATCCATGGTTCACCATTTGAATAACAGCACCCTGAACGGATTCCTGGGTTAATGCAAAAATACCTAAAACAACAAATCCCAAATGAGCTACGGAAGAATATGCAACCAGCTTTTTCATATCCTTTTGCACCATAGCTACTAATGCCCCATATATAATTCCGATGATTGCAAGTATTGAAATTACGGGTGCAAACTTTATCGAAGCCTGCGGAAAAAGGGGGAGACAAAATCTTAATAAGCCATATGTCCCCATCTTCAGCAGAACGCCTGCAAGTATAACGCTTCCGGCTGTCGGAGCCTGCACATGTGCATCGGGAAGCCATGTATGCAGCGGAAATATCGGCACTTTAATCGCAAAGCTGAATGTAAAAGCAAGGAACATCCAGTTTTGAATATTCTGCGGCACTTCCGGTCCGATTTTGTATAGTTCAATTAAGCTTGTAGAAAAATGCCCTAAAGGAGTGGATGCATAAACTGCCAGCCAGATAATTGCAACCAGCATTAATAAGCTTCCGAAGAATGTATATAAAAAGAATTTTACAGAAGCATAAATTCTGTTATCTCCTCCCCAGATTCCAATTATAAAATACATAGGGATCAGCATTGCTTCCCAGAAAATATAAAAAAGGAATAAATCGAGAGACACAAAAACACCAAGCATCCCAACTTCGAGCATGAGCATAAAAAAAGTAAATTCCTTCACTTTTTTCTGAATGCTTGACCAGCTTGAAATTAAAGTTAGAGGAGTTAAAAAAGTTGTTAACAATACAAGAAGAAGAGATAACCCGTCAACACCAACTATATAACTAATGTGCAGGTTTTCTATCCAGTTAAATTTATGTATAAACTGGAATGAAGGGTTATTCAAATCAAAGCTAAAATAAATAACGAGAGAAATTAAAAATGTAATAATAGAAACAGCTAAACCGAAATAACGGACTAAATTTTCTTTTTTATTTCCAATAAATAAAAGTAATACTCCGCCTAAAAGAGGAACAAGGAGCAAGTATGTAATTAAATGACTATTTTCCATTTTATTTATTAGCTATAAACATTTAAGTGTTTCGGAATAACTATGGCTTTAATAGTAAATATTACCCAGAACAATGCGGCAAGAATTCCAACCATCATTACAATAGCATAAGCTTGTGCAACTCCGGTCTGTATTTTTCTAATCTTTGATGAAATTTTTCCTACCAATGAAGCAGTACCATTAATTAATCCGTCAATGACTTTGGTATCAGTAAACTTCCACAAAATGGTTTCTGATCCTTTTTTAATAGGGTTAATAATTGCAGCATCATAACCTTCATCAACAAAATATTTATTAAGTAAAATATTATATGCCCATTTAAATTTCTTAACAAAATCAGCAGCGATTGAAATATTTTTAAGATAAATGTGTCTTGCAATTAAAATTCCGCTAACGGCAACTATAATTGAAATCAGCATAAAGATAATTTCTTCGGTATTAGTATGAGTTCCATAAATGGCCAGCTTTCTCTGTGCATTTTCGAAAATCGGCGACAGCCAATTGTTAAATGAATTTCCCCCTTCTCCCGAGAATAATTCCGGTATGCCGATAAAACCGCCGACAGCCGATAATACAGCTAATGCAATTAACGGTAATGTCATAACTTTCGGAGATTCATGCGGATGCTTATTCTTACCAAACCTCTCTTTTCCTTCAAAAGTTAGAAAGAATAATCTGAACATATAAAACGCAGTTAGTAAAGCTGTAAATGCACCTATGAACCAATAAAAAAAGCTTCCGTTTGCAAAAGAGAACCAGAGTATTTCATCTTTACTGAAGAACCCGGATAAAGGAGGTATTCCTGAAATCGCCAAAGAAGCAACTAAAAATGTCAGATAAGTGCGGGGCATATATTTTCTTAAGCCGCCGTAATGCCTTATGTCCTGTTCATCATGCATGGCATGTATAATTGATCCAGCTCCGAGAAATAATAAAGCTTTAAAAAAAGCATGGGTCATTACATGAAAAATACCGGCACTAAAAGCCCCGACTCCAAGGGCCAGGAACATATAGCCCAATTGACTTATAGTTGAATAAGCCAAAACTTTTTTGATATCATTCTGGACTAAGCCGATTGTAGCTGCAAATAATGCAGTGAAAACCCCGATTACTGCAACAACTGTTAATATCGCTGGTGCGGATGCAAATATTATTGAGCATCTTGCGACCATATAAACACCTGCAGTAACCATTGTAGCTGCATGTATTAAAGCAGAAACAGGGGTTGGACCTGCCATTGCATCCGGAAGCCAGACATATAAAGGAATTTGTGCAGATTTACCGGTTGCTCCTATAAATAAAAAGAGAGCTATTAAATTGAAAACACCGGTATTTATATTTAGAATATTAGCTTTTGAAAAGACTTCATTAAAATTTAAACTGCCGAAAGTTAAATAAATAAGAAACATACCGAGAAGAAAACCAAAATCGCCGATTCTATTTACAATAAAAGCTTTTTTTGCAGCATCACCGGTTGTACCTTTTTCAAATTTTTTATCATACCAAAATCCAATTAATAAGTAGGAACAGAGACCGACACCTTCCCATCCTAAAAATAACAATACAAAATTATCGGCAAGAATTAAATTCATCATTGCAAAAATGAATAAATTCATATAAGCAAAGAATCTCCAAAAGCCTTTATCACCATGCATGTAGCCTATGGAATAAACATGAATAATAAATCCCACTCCAGTTACAATTAATGCCATTATTAAAGAAAGCTGATCAACCTGGTAAGCGAAACTTACATGGAGATTTCCAACGCTAAGCCATGTGAAAAGACTCACTATCGTTTGTCTATCATCAACAGGTAAAGATAAGGTTTGGAAAAATGCACCCAGCACAACCAGGAAGGATAAACCAATTGCACCGCTTCCGATTATACCGATTACTTTTTCATTTTTAATATGGCTTCCTAAAAGACCATTTATCAAAAATCCTGCAAAGGGCAATAATATAGTTAGATAAATAAGATGAGTCATTTATTCTATGAGTATTCTATAATTTTACCATTTCAAAATATTTATTTCATCAATGTTAACAGTCAACTTATTTCTGAATAAAGCAATGATTATTGCAAGTCCAACTGCAGCTTCAGCAGCAGCGACGGTCATAACAAAAAATACAAATATCTGACCTACCGAATCTCCCAGATAAGATGAGAAAGTTATAAAAGTTAAATTTGCAGAATTAAGCATAAGTTCTACCGACATAAAAACAATTATAGCATTTCTCCTGGTTAAAACTCCCGCTATACCTACAACAAACATAAAAGCGCTTAATATTAAAAAATATTCTACCGGGATTGTCATAAATGTTACTCGAATTTCTTTTTAGCTAAAACCAAAGCACCGATTGTTGCGGCCAGCAGTAAATATCCTGCGGCTTCAAAAGGAAGTATATAATTTGAATATAATTTGAAACCTATTGATTCTATCGTCCCGGCGTTAATACTTGCTGTAACCCGACCATTAATTTCGACAGAAGGTTTGGCGAAAAAGATCATATAAGCCAACTGGAGGAAAACCAATGCTGCAACTATATAAGCAAATATCTTAACATTTTTATTAACTGCAAGTAATTTTTTTTCATGCTCGGGTTTAAGCAGCATAATAACAAATAAGAACAGTACCATTATTGCACCAGCATAAACGATTACCTGTGCAACAGCAATAAACTGCGCATTAAGAAGCAGATATAATCCTGCAAGTGAAGCAAAATTCAAGACCAAAAACAAAGCACTAATAACCGGGTTGATTCTTGTTATCATTAATACGCAGAAACAGCAGCAATCGAGGCAAAAATTATAAAGAGTATTAAATCTAACGACATTTTTTTCTAATTAAAAAATATTTGTGTTTATCTAAAAGGTGGCTAACCCACGCTTTGCCCTCTAAAGAAAGGGAAAATCCCTAAGGAGTATTCCTGTATATCATCTAGGGAAGGGAATTGTTTCCCTCACATGATCAAGTCCGCATATCCAACCAACAGTTCTTTCCAGACCAATCCAAAACCGGAATGAGGAACAGAACCGTATCTTCTTAAGTCCAGGTACCATTCAAAAGCCTGCTGGGGAAGATTATGTTCCTTAATTCTTTGAAGTAATACATCTAAATCATCCTCACGCTGACTACCGCCAATGATTTCTCCATAACCTTCAGGAGCCAAGACATCAACAGCAAGGGCAAGCTTTTCATCTTCAGGATCACGTTTCATATAAAAAGCTTTTACTGCAGCAGGATACCTGTGAACCATAACAGGTCTATCAAAATTTTCAGAAATAACCGTTTCATCCGTTCCGCCAAAATCATTTCCATATTCAAAATTAACCTGGGCTTTTTTTAGAATTTCAACAGCTTCATCATAAGAAATCCTCGGCAGAGGTCTTTTTACATTTTGCAGCTTAGTCGTATCTCTTTCCAATACTTTTAATTCTTCTTCTTTATCTTTAAGTACAGTCTGGACTACATATTCTAAAAATTCTTCTGCCAGATCCATATCATCATTCAAATCAGCAAAAGCAACTTCCGGTTCAACCATCCAGAATTCAGTTAAATGTCTTCTTGTTTTAGATTTTTCAGCACGGAAAGTAGGACCAAATGTATAAACTGCACCTAACGCAAGAGCACCTGCTTCTGCATAAAGCTGGCCTGATTGAGTTAAATATGCTTTACCAAGATCAAAATAATTTGTCTCAAATAAGGTTGAAGTACCTTCAACGGCATTTGGAGTTAAGAATAGGCGGATCCATCAATGTGAATCCTTTGCCATCGAAGAAATCTCTTATAGCTTTCACTATTCTATGGCGAATTTTTAAAATAGCAACCTGCCTGCTGGATCTTAACCAGAGGTGCCTGTGATCCATTAAAAATTCAATCCCGTGATCCTTGGGAGTGATAGGATAATCGTGAGCTTCGGATATGATTTTTAAACCGGTTGCATCAAGCTCATAACCGCCGGGAGCTCTTGGCTCTACTTTAACTTTACCTGTAACTTCAATTGAAGATTCCTGCCCTGTTTTATCAGCGGTTTCAAAAACTTCATCGGTAACATTTCCTTTAAAATAAACACATTGAAGATAGCCGGTTCCATCCCTCAAAATTAAAAATTTTATCTTGCCGCTTGATCTTTTATTGAACAGCCACCCCTTTAATGTAACCTCTTTCCCTACATACTCCGCTAAACCGCTTATTAAAATTCTCTGCATTAATCGTTTAAATATCTTTCAAAAAATTTAGTCATCAAATATAAAGAGAGGTGTAAATAAAAGCAAAGAAGCTGAAGTTATTTTGAAATTAGAGCCCAAAGCTTCAAATAAGGCATCATGTTAAATTTTTTTGCATGTGGAGTCAATTTATTTAAAAAGAAAATACCAGATTTAATCCCATAGAATTAGGCTGGATGGATGGCAAAATCATTAAAGAATTTTCATCCGAGTTCTCGTGGCATTCATTAAACCTTACAATTGCATTTCCTATTACAGTAGAAATTAGCTGCACCTAAAAATGTATCGGAAAACCAATGCCTGATCTGCATAAATTCTTTGATACATTGTTAATCCTGCTAATCCATATAAAGCTATTGAAGCATAAGTATTTTTTATTTTTGCTGCCAGAACTGAAGAAATTGCAAATGCAACAGTAGTATGCCCTGATGGTAAAGAAAGGTAATCATCTTTTAAGCTGAAATTAAAAAAGTCATATGGGCCCTTATCTAAATAAGGCCTTGCTCTTCCCAGTCCGACTTTCAGGATCGTTGTGATTAACTCCTGCATACGCCAGAGTTTCCAAAAGCATTCTTCCTGTTTCAGATATATCTTTATTTTTAATAAGCTTACCGGTTAAATATGCAGCACCGGATAAAATTATCATATATTGAGCCGTCCCGTAATATTCTCCGATTTTTGTTATATCATTCATAGTTTTACTATGATTATCGGCAACACTATTTCTTATAGTTTTATCAATTAGAAAAGAACCTGCAGTTACCCCGGTAATACCGCCTAAATAAATCCAATCTTTTGAAGTAAAGCCCTCCGGAGATTTTAATAATTTAATACCATCATTAAAGCCGGTATTAATATCCTGTATAACAGAAGTATTTGCCGTATCTTTTGAACAATTATCCTGCCCGTAAATACTTATATTAAAAATAAGGGAAATAATGACAAGACTTAAAATAATCTGATTAGTCAATAGTGTTTTCATTTTTATTAAGAACAGGAGCAATTTAATTTATTATCTTTTGCTTTTTCCAAAGATTCTTTTCCTTCCATGAACGAATAATATGCTATTCCAAGTGAGCCAAGAATATCAAAATAACCGACTGATGAAACTTCATATAATATACTTGAAAGCAGAAGAATTATTGATAAATTGAAGCATGTTTTTGTACAGTGTGCATCGGCAATAATCGCATCTGAATGAAGTTCCGCGCCGACTTTGAATTTAGCTTTCATTAAAAAATACATTGTTAATATAGAAATAACTGAGATGACTATTCCGGCCGTTGTGGTTGACGGCTGACTTTTTTCAATAATATTAATAACCGAACCAATTATTAATCCAGCTGTTAAAATATAAAAACCGATCCCGGTTATTTTTAAGGCAGTGCTTTCGAATTTATCCCTGCTTTCGGTTGTAGAATTTTTAATCCTTAAGATCATATGTAAAATTCCTATACCGGATATAACCTCAACAAAGCTGTCTGCTCCGAACCCGAACAATGCAAGTGTCTGATCATTAAACCCGAATATTATTGAGACTACCCCTTCACCTATGTTATAGATTATTGTGATAATACTAAGCAATAAAGCAGTGTCGAGAGGATTTTTGATTTTGAAAAAATTTTTACCCATTCCGGCTTTTTAACCTTTTATAAAATTTTATCCTCTTAATTTACTAAGATAGAAGATAAGAATTATAACTACCTTTAAGGATGAAACGCTCATACTCATCTATTTTTACCCTATAAGTGGTGATCATAAACACTGAATAATTACAATATAATTAGTAATGATCAATATTAGCTATGTGATGTTTTTATTGAATGAATTATGCAGGAATAAAATGAAAAGGAATAATGGGATTCTAATTGCAGAAGATGATAATATAATTGCACTTGATATTCGCAAATACCTGGAAAATTTAGGTTACCGGATTTCCGATGTAGTTTGCAAAGGAGAAGAGCTGCTTTCAAGAGCAAGGAAGCATAAGCCAGCATTAATAATAAGTGATATAAATTTAAAAGGAGAGCTGGATGGTATTGAAGCGATAGCACGCCTTTCGGAAAGTGCTTCCATTCCTTATATATTTGTAACTGCTTATGATGATTACGAAAGAATTGTTGAAATTTACCACCTGGAGCCATTGGCGTTTCTTAAGAAACCTATTAATTATAGTGAATTATCGGATTGTGTCGGCAATAATATCTTACCTTTATCATAGCCCGAATTTTGCTTTGCCATTCTTTTAGTATTCAATAAAACTTATATGAAATTTAACATTAATTTTAAACCAGTCGGCTTATTTCAATATATGACATTATCAATGTTTCTTGTTGAATAATTAAAATATAGTAATTATACTGGTGCTTGATTTTGAGGAGTAGAATAAATAAGTGTATGCTTTTACAGCTCAACAAATGTTTTTAATAATTTTAAACACATCAAAACAGGAATTTGAAATAATGACAGCACTTGTGGCGGAAGACGAGATCATAATAGCCTTGGATATTGCTGTGAGCTTGAGAAAATTAGGATATATTGTACCTTCGATTGTAAACACGGGAGAAGAATTGCTGAATAAATATTACTTGCATAACCCTGATCTGGTTATTACCGATATAATGCTTAAAGGAAGTATAGACGGAATAGAAGCGGCAAGGATGATTAAACAGAAGAAAGATATTCCTATTCTGTTTATTTCAGGGTTTAGCGATCCGAATTATTATAATGAAGCAAAGAAAATATCACCGAACGGTTTAGTCAGCAAACCTTTTAACTCTAGTAAATTGAAAGATGAATTAGAAACATTATTTAATTCCCGGCCGGGTATTTTAGAATTCTGAATCTTTTATGAAGCTACCATACCCATTAATTTCCTTTTTGCAATAGGAAAAATTGTCTCATTAAATGGAAAATTAAGATCGGTATCGCAGATAAAAGTAGCAGGATTTGGAAGATCAGTGTATTGTTTTATCAAATCCAGTTTAATGGATTCAGGGGACCTTTCAATTAATACTTTTTTAATTTCTTTAACAAGTTTTGTTTTCAATGACCTGTATTTCTCAGTATTGGAAGAAAATATTGAAGATTCAAATCTATGAACCTGAATCTTTGCAGCATCATTATCAGTAATTAAAAAATAACCTTCATCCTTATTAATAGGTATAATTCCGACATGATCAATCTCAATATTCTTTTCGACGAAATCATAAAGGACGATAGCTTCTTCAATTTCATTTTTTATTAACGGGTAAGCCCATTCAATTAATTCAAACAAAAATTCTATATCGGGTGTAAACTTTCCCAGAGTTTCGAAAGTTAACTTTTGATTTTTTAGATCATAATCTTTTATTTGTTTTGGAAAAGACTCTTTTAACTTCGATTTATTATCAACAATATTTTCCAGTATTGAAGCTAAATGAATTAATTCGGCAAGAGCTGGATAAACCTTTTTTTTATTTAGTTCCGAATGATATTCTTTTATGCCGCCCAATACCCTGTATTGATTCATTTCCCAATCTTTATCTGCCGATAAAAATGTCTCTAATCTTAAGCTTTCCATATCAAATCCTTTCTCTATTTCATTAATAAAACAATAATTATGCCACGCTATAATTACATATTAAACATATTAAGAATACAACAGTATTAACATTTTTATCTATTTCGTTAATCACTTTAGAATTAAAAGTTTAATAAAATCACTAAATTTTTTGCAGATATAGTTTTAATAAAAATAAATTGTGATTCCGGGTGTATACTCTTTATGACATATAACGTAATTTTTTTGCCGAATCTATCTGTAATTATTATCGATAATTTCCTTTGAGATTCTAATTTTATTAATGTAATTTTAATCAATTAAATATCCTTCGGTTAAACAACATTGAATTCTACAAACAATTAATAGAGGAGCCAGCATTATGAATCTCGTCGACAGGGCAAAAAACATTCTATTTTCTCCGGCTTCTGAATGGGAAACCATTAAATCCGAAACTACTACAGTTAATGAGCTGTTTACAAAGTATGCCGTAATACTTGCAGCCATTCCTGCAATAGCAGGATTAATCGGTTACAGTATTTTTGGAATTTCATTTGGTTTCGGCAGAATAAGCCTTGGTTTTGGAACTGCAATAACATGGGCAATTCTAACTTATATTTTATCACTAGTAAGTGTTTATGTATTGGGCTGGATAATTGATGCCCTCGCCCCTTCTTTTGGATCGACAAAAGATTTAATTGCTTCCTTAAAGGTAGCTGTTTACTCATATACCGCAGCCTGGGTAGGAGGAATTTTCCATATACTTCCTTACTTATCATTTCTTGCAGCTTTGATAAGCATTTATAGTCTTGTTCTTCTTTATATGGGATTAAAAAGAGTTAAAGCTGTACCGGATGATAAAATGATTGGATATTTTGTTGTTATAATTGTTGTTGCAATAATTTTATATTTTATTATAGGCGCCATTATTGCGGCTGTAGCATTTAGCGGTTTAATGATGAATCCGGGAATTTAAATTCAAAGAAACGCAGCACAGAATAATAGGTTCTGTGCTGTGTGCTTTCTTAAATATCAAATTTAATCCCTTGTGCTAAAGGAAGTTCGGTACCGAAATTTATAGTATTTGTCTGCCTTCTCATATAAGCTTTCCATGCATCTGAGCCGGATTCCCGGCCGCCGCCGGTTTCTTTTTCACCGCCGAAAGCACCTCCAATTTCAGCGCCTGAAGTTCCTACATTTACATTGGCAATTCCACAATCGGACCCGCGATTGGATAAGAATTGCTCTGCCTCTCTCAAATTAGTTGTAAAAATTGCCGAAGATAATCCCTGGACAACATTATTATGAATATCAATTGCATTTTGAAGATCGCCTTCATACTTAATTAGATAAAGAATTGGAGCAAAGGTCTCTTCCTGTACTATATTAAAATGATTTTCAACTTCGGCAAGTACCGGCTCTACATAACAGCCTGATTCATACCCTTCACCTTCAAGTACTTTGCCTCCGAAAATAATATTACCCCCTTCTTTTTTTATTTCTTTCAAAGCATTGGAAAACATTTCAACTGCATCTTTATCTATTAATGGTCCTACATGGTTCTTCTCATTTAAGGGATCTCCTATCTTTAATGATTTATATGCTCTTATTAAAGTGTCTTTGACTTTATCATAGATAGATTCATGAATAATTAATCTTCTTGTTGAAGTGCAGCGCTGTCCGCAGGTTCCAACGGCACCAAAGACTATTGCAGGAATCGCCATTTTGAGATCAGCATATGGGGTAATTATAATCCCGTTATTTCCGCCCAGTTCCAAAATTGATTTTCCGAATCTTCCGGCTATCACTTCACCGGCATGCTTACCAACTTTAGTTGAGCCTGTAACTGAAATTAGCTTTACTCTTTTATCATTCAGAATTTTTTCCCCGATAGTTGAACCTTTCCCGATTACCAAAGAAAAAATTCCCTCAGGCAAATTATTTTCTTTTAAAACTTTTCCGATAATTTTTTGTACGGCTATTGCAGAGAGAGGAACTTTGGATGAGGGTTTCCAAATATTTACATTTCCACAAACAGCTGCAATCATTGCATTCCACGAATAAACTGCAACTGGAAAATTAAATGCCGATATTGTTGCTACAATTCCTAAAGGATGATACTGATCATACATCCTGTGATCAGGTCTCTCCGACGCCATTGTAAAACCGTATAGCTGTCTTGACTGCCCAACAGCAAAATCGCAAATGTCGATCATTTCCTGAACTTCACCCAAACCTTCCTGCAAAGATTTTCCCATTTCATAAGAAACCAGCGTTCCTAAATGTGTTTTAAATTCCCGTAATCTTATTCCTATTTGCCTTACTATCTCTCCTCTTTTTGGAGGAGGGATTTTTCTCCAGATTCTAAAGGCTTCTTCAGCAGTAACTATGATTTTTTCGTAGGCTTCTTCAGAAGCCTGATTTACTGAAGCAATGAATTCTCCGTTTGCAGGAGAATAAATTTTCAGCTCACCATTCCGATCATTTTCTATCCAGTTCTGCCCGGTTGAGCTTCCCGAATTTTTTTCATTTATTCCTAATTTCTTAATAAAATCATGTTTAACTATTTTTTTCTCTTCAATATCCATTTTGAATCCCTTCTATTTTAAAAACTGTAAAAAGCAAATTAAATAATTACTTCATTTAATTAAATGAATTAAATGAATACCGCCATGAAAATCAATAATTTGTTTGATAAAAAGCAATAAAGTGTCACGGTTTTAGAATTGAAAATGTTCATTTTATTTCATATTATTTATCTTAATAATTTAAAGATTTCTTCTTAATTTTAGATAAAATATGCTTCTTTTAATCAAATATTTTGAAATTACCGGCTTTAAAGATTTAAGGAGCTATTTTATATCCCGCTTCGAAAACGTTTTTTAGTAAAATCCTCCATTCTCTTTAATTATTAATATTTTTTCAAATCTTAGCTGGTCCGGCAATTGCTGGATTATTATGGAGGTAAAAATGAAAAACAACTATTTAAATGACGATGTAATGGAACAAAATTCCTTTATCCCGGCAGACAAAGTGCATGAAACCCTTTCAAAAAATATGCTGGTTGATGGATTTCCTATTGTTTTAGATCTGGAAAACAGCCACGGTTCCAAAATAATTGATTTAAAAACCGGTGAATCCTATATTGATTTTTTCACTTTTTTTGCATCTTCTCCGCTGGGAATGAATCACCCGAAAATGATTTCCATGGAAGTGAAGGAAGAGTTGATCCTGGCTGCAACCAACAAACCTTCAAACTCAGATATATACACAACTTTAATGGCAGAGTTCGTTGATACTTTTTCAAAGTTTGCAAAACCGGATTACATGAAATATTTATTCTTTATTTCCGGCGGAGCTTTAGCTGTAGAAAATGCTTTGAAAGTTGCTTTTGACTGGAAGGTCCAAAAAAACTTTTTGAAAGGCTACAAAGAAGAAAAAGGGAGCCAGATAATTCATTTTAATCAAGCATTCCACGGGAGAAGCGGCTATACTTTATCGCTTACAAATACGGAGATAAATAAAATAAAATATTTTCCTAAATTTAAATGGCCAAGGATTACAAATCCGAAAATAACCTTTCCGCTTAATGAAAATCTTGATAAAATAATTGAGCTTGAAAAACAGGCAATAGATGAAATTTACCGTGCCATAAAAAACAACAAAGATGATATTGCTGCAATAATAATCGAACCGATACAGGGTGAAGGAGGAGATAACTTTTTCAGGAAAGAATTTTTTGTAGATCTCCGGGAAATAGCAGATGAAAATGAGATATTATTAATTTTTGATGAGGTCCAGGCCGGGTTCGGAATAACAGGTAAATTCTGGGCTGCTGATCATTATGTACATCCGGATATTATAGCTTTTGGAAAAAAAGCCCAGGTATGCGGTATAATGGCATCGGACAGAATAGATGATATCCCGGAAAACTGTTTTCATAAATCAAGCAGGTTAAATTCAACCTGGGGCGCCGATCTTACCGACATGGTTCGTTCAAAACATATTCTAAATATTATTAATGAGGAAGCTCTTGTTGATAATTCAAGAATAATGGGAAAATATCTTTTGGGTAAATTATATGAATTAAAAGATGAATTCCCGGAACTAATCTCTCAGCCCAGAGGATTAGGGCTAATGTGTTCATTTAATCTTCCTTCTACGGAATTGCGGAATAAATTCAAAGATAAATGTTTTGAGAAAAAATTAATTATACTGGGCTGCGGTGAAAAATCGATCAGGTTCAGGCCGCGTTTAAATATTACTAAAGATGATTTGGATGAGGGCTTGAATATTATTAAAAATATATTAAATTATCTCTTGTCAAATAAGTAAATTTATTTAACTACTTGCATGATGCGGCTCCATAGCGGAGCCGTTATCATTTTAAATTCGAAATTCTTAACCGGGGCTGATCAGCTTTTGTTTGATAAAATCTCAAATCAAAATTTAATTATTTTAATATTTAAATTAGTAATTTAATCGAAATTTATTTTTTTGATTTTTGAAATGGCTGAACTTTATATTGTAAGCACTCCAATTGGAAATCTGAAAGATATCACCTTACGAGCGCTCGATGTTCTTAAAGAGGCTGATTTCATTGCATGTGAAGATACCAGAGTTACGTCAATTCTTTTAAGAAATTATGAAATTCATAAAGAGTTAATCTCATTAAATGCAGTTAACGAAAATTCAAAAATTGATTACATTTTAGGCAGAATTAATAATGGTGAGAAATGTGCGTTAGTTTCAGATGCCGGAACACCGGGTATATCCGATCCCGGTGTACGATTAATTTCTGCTGCAATAAATAATGAAATTGAAGTAATTCCCATACCTGGAGCTGTTGCCGCAATAACTGCATTATCAATTAGCGGCTTACCCTCCGATTCATTTATTTTTGAAGGATTTATCCCGCAAAAAAAAGGAAGACAAAAAAAGCTTAAAGAGCTGGCTGAAGAGGAACGGACCATAATTATTTATGAATCTGTTTACAGAATAGAAAAGCTCTTAAATGAATTAAATGAATATATGCCGGAAAGGCAGATTGTTATCTGCCGTGAATTAACTAAAAAATTTGAAGAAACCAGGAAAGGAACTCCGGCAGAACTTCTCAAATCATTTAATGAAAAAATAAATAAAGGAGAGTTTGTAGTAGTTATTGCTCCTAAAAATTGGAATTCATAATTTTAAAAGACTTTATTAATTTTTGAAACCAAATCTATAAAATTGAATCATACTGTTATTAAAATTTCATTAATATAAGATTAATAATAAGGAGATTAAGTTGAAAAAGTTTACTGCAGTTCTATTTCTTCTATCTTTTATTTCCTTTTCTTCGATAAGTACCCTTGCAAAAAACAATAAGATTACCTGGAATGATAATCTTGAAAAAGCCGTGGAGATAGCTAAAAAAGAAAGTAAAGCTATTTTGATTAATTTTTCCGGATCTGACTGGTGCAAATGGTGTAAAAAACTAGAAGATGAAGTTTTTACTCAAAATGAATTCATCAAATACGCAAATAAAAATCTTGTATTGGTAAAGATCGATTTTCCGCAATATACACAGCAGGATCCATCGGTACAATCTTATAATAAAGAATTAGCGCAAATGTTCAGAGTCGAAGGATTTCCCACTATTGTAGTTATTGATAAAAACCAGAAGATGGCCGCTTATACAGGTTACCAGGAAGGCGGAGCCGGAAATTATGTTAAGTATTTGAAATCAGTTTTAAATAAAAAATAATCTTCCTTAAAAATTATTAAACTTCTAAGTTTCCAGGAGGTCAACCTCGGGGGCTTTTCATCATTTAATTAATATTAATTCTTTCTGTGGTTTGGAAATAAAATTGCATCCTTCTTTTGTAACAACGACTTCTTCTTCAAGGGTGGAAGTGCCGTAATTTTTAACCTGCAATCTTGGCTCAATAGTGTATACCTGCCCTTCTTCTACTTCCATAAATGGAGAATTTCCATACCTTTCCCATCGTGGAAGAAGTCCGCCGCCTCCGTCATGAACATTCCTGCCGACTTGATGTCCCAAACCATGGGGAAATTCCTCATATCCTTTTTCTATTATATAATTACGGGCAATATCATCCATGTCACAGCCTTTAACACCGGGTTTAAGATTATCAGCTACCTTTTGTATCGAATCCCTGATAACATTAAAACCTTCCTGTACCTCTTTGGGAGCTTTTTCCTCATTATTTCTAAGTATATACCAGGTTCTTTGCATATCGGAACAATAACCTTTATGCTTTATTCCAAAATCTATATTAACCAGGTGTCCGCGTTCAACTTTCCGGTTTGTCGGACCAGAATGAGCGCCTTGCGTTTCAGGGCCGGTGAAAACAGCAGGGCAATGTTCTTCTTCCCAGGCTAGTTCATATCCCATTTCCATTACAATGCTTTTCATAAAATCAGCGATCTCCTTTTCTGTTTTACCCGGTTTAATATACTTGGTTACCATATCAAATATTTTTTGTGTTTCAATTACGGCATAATTCATAATTGCAATTTCAGTTTCCGATTTCCTTCCCCTTAATGCAGAAATTATTTCATCTGAAGATATTAATTTTTCGCTGAAATTTGTTTCTTTTAAAGTGCTCAAGCAGGATTAAATACATCCCATGTGTAAGACCATCAGCCAGATCGGAATCTTTTGAAAAATTTATCGCAATTTTATTCGGTTTTTTTACATTTAAATATTCGATTAAAGGCTCTCTAATCGATTTTAAATAACCGATCACATTTTTGTATAATCCTCCCTTAAAATTATCAGCTTCAAGAGAACCGACAATAGCAGTTGTTTCGCCGTCGCTATTAATAATAAAAGCTGACTGCCAGGTACAGTTTTTTCCCACAATTAAATCAATTGCCGGATCATGAATTGTTGAACTTTCTCTAACAAAGGTCATCCAAAGATCAATTTTCTTCTCTTTAAGAATTGAAACTGCCTGTTCAATTTTCTCTTTTAATATTTCAGTTGACATTTGAATCCTTTAATTTTCTAATTAATTAAATTTAACAAAAATAATTTTAAGTATGTAATAATGAATACAAAAATAAAAAAATAAAAGCTTTTTATATTTATTATAGCTAATTTAAAGTGATAATACTTCTGGTTAAAAGTTGAAACCATATAAATTTATATCAAACCAGAAAACTACGAAAGTTATAAAGGGGATAATACTGTATAACCGGTTTTATCATACCAATAATGATGCAATAAACAATTATTTTCATAATACCATTCAAAACTTTTATATCAAAAAATGTAAAGGTTAACATTAATAATACAAAATATTAGAGGTTAAATATGTCTGAATATATCAAAAATCTGGTTGCGGAAGTAAAAGCTAAAAATCCAAATGAACCCGAATTTCATCAAGCAGTTGAAGAAGTTGTTGAGTCATTAGATCTAGTTCTTCAAAAACATTCCGAATACCGTTCCAATAAAATTCTGGAAAGAATTATAGAACCGGAGAGAGTAATTATGTTCCGTGTTCCCTGGATGGATGATTTGGGAGAAATTCATGTCAACCGCGGTTTTAGAATCGAAATGAACAGTGCAATTGGTCCGTACAAAGGCGGTTTACGTTTTCACCCTTCGGTAAACCTTGGAATTCTCAAATTCCTGGCATTTGAGCAGGTATTCAAGAACAGTTTAACTACACTTCCAATGGGGGGCGGCAAAGGAGGCTCCGACTTTGATCCCAAGGGAAAAAGTGATAATGAAGTAATGAGATTCTGCCAAAGCTTTATGAATGAACTATGCCGGCATATCGGTTCAAATACAGATGTTCCTGCCGGCGATATCGGGGTAGGCGGAAGAGAAATCGGATTCCTCTTTGGACAATATAAAAAAATAAGGAATGAATTTACTGGTGTTCTAACTGGTAAAGGAATAAACTGGGGTGGTTCTCTAATTAGACCCGAAGCAACCGGGTATGGAGCCGTATATTTTGCAGCTGAAATGCTTTCTACCAGAGGACAAAGCTTGGAAGGTAAAACATGTCTGGTCTCAGGAAGCGGTAATGTAGCACAATATACGATTGAAAAAATTATTCAGCTCGGCGGAAAGGTAATTACTTTATCCGATTCAAGCGGTTATATTTTTGATCCCGATGGTGTTAACAGGGAAAAGCTTGATTTCATACTCGATCTGAAAAACGTTAGCAGAGGAAGAATTTATGAGTATGCTGAAAAATTTAAAAATGCTAAATATTTTCCGGTTGATAATAAACTGGATTATAATCCTTTATGGGATCATAAAGCCGATTGTGCATTTCCAAGTGCAACACAAAATGAAATAAACGAAAAGGATGCGTTAAACCTTCTGAAGAATAAAGTATATTGCATTTCGGAAGGAGCAAATATGCCGACTACAATTGATGGTGTTAAACATTTTCTAAATGAAGGAATTCTGTATGGTCCCGGGAAAGCAGCTAATGCAGGAGGCGTTGCGGTTTCCGGTTTGGAAATGGCTCAAAATAGTATGAGATATTCCTGGATGAAGGAAGAAGTTGACAACAGGCTCCATATTATTATGAAAAGTATTCATAAAACTTGTGTCGATGTTGCCGAGAGATTCGGAACTCCGGGGAACTACGTAAACGGAGCAAATATAGGTGGATTTTTAAAGGTAGCAGATGCAATGCTTGACCAGGGATTAGTTTAGATTGTTAAAGAAAAATGCCGGATTCCGATATTGGATATCATTATCCTTTATTAGGAATCCGGTATTTTAATATTAATAATGATAATATTATAAAATCAGATGGATAAAAACTCACTTTATTCACTCAGTAATATTGACCAGCTTTGGGTTGAACACGGATACGGAACACGTTTTCAAGGTTTTCAAAATTTAATGAAATATCGCATCCGCGATATCCTTCTTGTTTCAAGCCTTTATGATTCTTATTTATTTGAAGAAGACGGCAGGTTATATGAACTAATTAGAAAAGAATACCAGGGGCTGAATTTAAGCCACTCTCCTGAACTTATCAGAGTATCCAGCGGTATAGAAGCAATTGCACTTGCAAAAGAAGAAAAGAGATATGACCTGATAATATCTACTCTCCATATTGAAGACATGCATGCCCTAAACCTTGCAAAATTAGTCAAACAATCAAACCTGAATATACCGGTTGTTTTATTAGCATATAACAACAGGGAATTATCGGATTTAATATCCAGACATGATGTTTCAGTATTTGATAAAATTTTCATCTGGCAGGGTGATTTTAGAATATTATTAGGTATTATAAAATATCTAGAAGATAAAATAAATGTTGATCATGATACTAAAGTTGTGGGTGTTCAATCTATAATATTAATTGAAGATAATATAAGGGATTATTCAACCTTTCTGCCTCTTATTTATACTGAAATCTTAAAGCAGTCTCAAAATTTAATTTCTGAAGGGATAAATCTATCACATAAATTTCTTAGGATGAGGGCCCGGCCGAAGATCCTTCTTTGTACAAATTTTGAGGAAGCA
Source organism: uncultured Bacteroidota bacterium (assembly GCA_963782475.1). Classification (GTDB taxonomy): domain Bacteria; phylum Bacteroidota; class Ignavibacteria; order Ignavibacteriales; family Ignavibacteriaceae; genus CAVQBP01. Next base: position 1,047,169 of record CAWAJW010000012.1, on the reverse strand, counting down.
TGGGAATACTATGAAAAATATCCTGAATTCATTCTTGGTATAATTTCCGATATAGATTTTAAAAGAAACGGGGAAGAAGATCCCGAAGCCGGCTTAGAGTTCGCCAGGAGAGTAAGAAAACAATTTCCCGATATACCCATTCTGCTTCAATCGTATATAAAGGATAACAAAGTTAAAGCAAAAGAAATCGGAGCTTCTTTCCTGTTGAAAGATTCTCCTAACCTTCTTCAGGAACTTAGAAAATTTATGGTAAATTATTTCAGCTTTGGAGACTTGATCTTCAGAACTCCGGATGGAATGCAGGTTGGAAGAGCTCGCGACTTGAAATCCCTTGAAATGCAACTAAAGATAGTTCCCGATGAAAGTATCTTATATCATGCAGAGAGAAACCATTTTTCAAACTGGCTAAAAGCAAGAACCGAATTCTGGCTTGCTCATAAGCTGAGACCGCGAAAAGTATCAGACTTTTCTTCTGTTCATGATTTAAGGGAAAATCTTATTTCTTCAATTAGGGAGTATCAGAAACGAAGACAAAAAGGAATAATTACTGATTTTACCAAGGATACATTTGATCCGACAAGTTCTTTTGCAAGAATTGGAGGCGGTTCTTTAGGCGGTAAAGCAAGGGGGCTTGGTTTTATAAATACACTGATAAATAATTACAATATAAGTGCAAAATATAAAAATATTTTAATCTATGTACCTCCGGCTGTTGTGCTTGGTACAGATGTATTTGATCAATTTTTAGAAGAAAATGAACTCAGAAATTTTGCCGTTTCTTGTAATGATGATAAAGAAATTACACAAAGATTTTTAGCCGCTGAAAAATTTCCCGAAGATATAATTAAACAATTAGTTGAATTCCTTGATATAATAAGAGGACCTCTGGCTGTTAGATCTTCCAGTTTGCTTGAAGATTCACAATACCAGCCTTTTGCCGGTGTATATGAAACTTACATGCTGCCGAATAATAACCATAATCCTATTATCAGGCTTAATGAGCTGGTTACAACTATTAAGAGAGTTTTTGCTTCAACTTTCTACCAAAATGCAAAGGACTATATATTTGCCACAGCATATAGGCTGGAAGAAGAAAAGATGGCAGTAATTATTCAGCAAATGATCGGGACAAGACACGGGAACAGGTTTTATCCTCATTTTTCGGGTGTAGCAAAATCTCATAATTTTTATCCGATGCCCCCCCAAAAATCTATAGATGGAATAGCTTCCGTTGCATTGGGCCTTGGCAAATGGATTGTTGATGGGGGACTTACGATTAAGTTCTGCCCTAAATATCCGGCTCACATTCCTCAGTTTAATTCCGTTGAAGAAACTTTAAATAATAACCAGCGTGATTTTTATGCTCTTAATCTGGATGAACAGTTTGAAGATGCCGGACTGACTCATGATATCCGGGTTCAGACTTATAATCTAAAAAGCGCTGAAGAAGATGATACTTTGGTATACGTCGGCTCCACCTACAGCATAGATAATAAAGCAATCTATGACGGCATATCAAGAAAAGGGATAAGGATTGTCAGCTTTGCTCCTATATTGAAAAATAAAATTTTCCCGTTGTCTGAAATTTTAGAGCTTCTGCTTGATATGGGTTCCTGGGGAATGGGTACGCCCGTTGAAATTGAATTTGCCGTGAATATGATGAATAATACTCCTAACCAATTTGCTCTTCTTCAGATGCGGCCGCTGGTTATTACAAGAGAACTCGAAGAGCTTAATATTGAAAATTATTCAAAAGATAAATTAATCTGTTATAGTGACCAGGTGCTTGGTCATGGAGTTATTAAGGATATCTACGATATAATATATGTTGATTACCAATTGTTTGAAAGATCGAAAAGTAAAGAAGTAGCAGCAGAGCTTAATCAATTTAATAATAAGCTTATGAATTTAAACTCTCCATACTTACTTATCGGTGTTGGCAGATGGGGAAGCCTGGATCCCTGGTTAGGCATACCTGTTAAGTGGGAACAGATATCAGGTGCAAAGGCTATTATCGAAACAGGCTTTAAAGATTTTGATGTAACTCCTTCGCAAGGTTCTCATTTTTTCCATAATCTAACATCATTTATGGTTGGATATTTTAGTGTTTATCCAAAAGATCAAAAGAGCTGGATCAACTGGGAGTGGATTTTGAAACAAGAACCTGTCGAAATAAAATCATTTACGAGGCACATAAAATTTGAAAGGCCTCTGACTATTAAAGTTAACGGGCAAGAAAATAAAGGCATAATAACTAAACCGGGAATAAATTAAAAATGGAAGAGAAAAAGGGAGATGTTTTTGATTACTGCCCACACTGCGGAAGAAAATTAAGCCCCTGGGAAAGAGTATTGCTGAATGTCGACAGAGCTATCGTATGTAAAAACTGCTGGTACAGAATATTACTTGATATCAGGAAAGAAAAAATCGATGATGAAGAAAACAAAAACGAGAAGAAGGATTAAAGGTTATTAAATGGAATCATATAATTCATTTTCAGTAGCTCAAAAGCAGGTTAATGAAGCTGCAAAAATCTTAAAGCTGGATGATGCAACACTGGAGTTATTATTATGGCCACAGAGGGAGATAAAATTTACATACCCTGTTAGGCTTGACAGCGGTAAAGCAAAAATTTTCCATGCATATAGAATACAATATAACTTTGCCAGGGGACCTGCGAAAGGGGGGATTAGGTTTCATCCTGAAGAAACCGTTGATACTATCAGAGCACTTTCCTGCTGGATGACCTGGAAAACAGCTGTAGCGGACCTCCCTTTGGGAGGAGGAAAAGGTGGCGTGGTTTGCAATCCCAAAAACTTATCCGAAAGAGAACTTGAAAATTTATCGAGAGGTTATATTAGATCGGTCGCTCAATATATTGGAGCGGATAAAGATATTCCCGCACCGGATGTTTCAACAAATCCTCAAACTATGGCATGGATGATGGATGAATATGAAACTATTATGCATAATCATCAACCGGGAGTTCTTACTGATAAGCCATTGCAAATTGGAGGGACTGAAGGAAGAAGAGATGCTACTGCAAGAGGCGGAGTAGTGACCGTAAGAGAAGCCTGCAATCTTCTCGGAATTGATCCTACAGGTTGTTTTGCTATTCAGGGTTTTGGAACCGTAGGACAACGAGCCGCTTTACTCCACCAGGAAATTTTGGGAGGGGGAAAGCTGATTGCAGTTAGTGATTCAAAAGCAGCAATTTATAGCAAAGATGGATTTAATCCTAAAGAATTGGTTTCTCACAAACTTAAAACCGGTTCGGTTAAAGGATTCCCGGGCGGAGAAGAAATTCCTCATGAAAGACTTTTAACTTTAAAAGTTGAAGTGCTATACCCGGCAGCCCTGGAAAATACAATCACTTCTGAAAATGCTTCATCAGTAAATGCAAAAATTATTTGTGAATTAGCGAACGGTCCGACAACCCCGGAGGCAGATACTATTTTAGATAATAAAGGAATTCATGTAATACCTGATATCTTAGCGAGCGCAGGAGGTGTTACAGTCTCTTATTTCGAAATGGTACAGGATAAATACAGCTTTTTCTGGGATGAAGATACCGTAAATAAGCAGCTCGATCAAAAATTAACAAAAGCATATCACCGGGTTCAGGAAGCTATAAAAGATAAGAAAGTTCATCCAAGGCTGGGAGCTACAATTGTTGGTGTAGCCAAAGTCGCAGAAGCATGTAAACTAAGGGGCTGGGTTTAGCTCCAAGAGTTAAGTATATCCGGCTAAAATTAATTTTCAAATTAGCCGGAGATTTTTTTTATTATTTCCTTCTGATGACCTGGGAATTACTTACGGAAATATTCCCAAAGCCATATATGATGCCGCAATCTTGTTTATTGCAGCAACAAAAGCTGCCGTTCTTAAATCCGGGATTTTTTTATTTTGCAGCCAGATCTCTCTTATTTCATTATATGCAGAAACCATAGTTTCTTCCAAACCGGAGTTAACCAAATCTTCCTCTTCAGCCCCATGAATAATTATCTTTTTAGCAGATTCATTTAAAGTTTTCCCCAAAGAAGTTTCAATAGAATCAACCAAGACTTTATTTACTCTTTCCTCATATCTCTTCCCCATTCTCCCAAACCGAATATGGGATAGATTCTTCAGCCACTCAAAGTATGAGACGGTAACACCGCCAGCATTTAGATAAAGATCAGGAATAATCATCGCTCCTTTCTTTTGAAGGATTTTTTCTGCTTCTGGAGTTACAGGTCCGTTTGCAGCTTCTGCAATAATTTTCGCATTAATTCTTTCTGCGTTTTCAGAATTTATTTGGTTCTCCAAAGCAGCCGGAATAAGAATGTCGCATTCCATCTCAAGAGCCTGCGAACGTTTCTTTAAATTTTTTGCTCCTTTAAAATTAAGTATGGAACCAGTATTCTTTCTATGCTTGAAAACTTCTTCCACATCTAATCCTTTAAGAGAATGAATAGCTCCTTCAAACTCGGCAATAGCAATAATAGAAGCGCCGGCTTCCTGGAAAAATTTTGCAGTATAGTAGCCGACATTTCCCAATCCCTGGATAATTACTCTCTTTCCCTCAATACCTGTAGACAATTTTAATTTTCCCATATCCTTTTGATTACTAACGGCTTCACGAACTCCAAAATATACACCTCTCCCGGTAGCTTCAGTTCTGCCTCTGATACCTCCCTGGCTTATAGGTTTACCTGTAACACACGCACCGGAATCTATCCCGGGATTGAACGCTGCATATGTATCGGCAATCCAGGCCATTTCCCGCGGTCCAGTACCGTAATCCGGTGCAGGTACATCAATACCAGGACCTATAAAATTTTTTCTAACCAGCTCGGCAGTATACCTCCTGGTAATATGTTCAAGCTCAACTTCGGTATAGGCTTTCGGATCTATCCTAACTCCTCCTTTTGCACCTCCAAATGGAACATCAACAACTGCACATTTATAGGTCATTAATGCTGCAAGAGCTTTAACTTCATCCTGTGTTACTGCTAAACTGTATCTTATCCCCCCTTTAACCGGAAGCTTATGCTGGCTATGTTCTACACGGTAAGCCACTATGACTTCAATATTATCTTTTATTCTTACAGGGAATTTCATGCGGTAAACACTATTACAATACTTAATCTGCTCTAACAAACCTTCCGGGTATTTTGTAAAAGAAGCTGCCCTGTTAAAATACCTTAGAACATCTTCAAAAAAACTTTCTTCTCTTTTGGCATGTATATTATTGTTCGGCATGTTAGCTCCTTTTTATTTGAGACGGGATATTTTGGGGAAAAGACATTTGAGTAATATTAAAATTCTTTATATATACTAAATAAAATTAAACAATTTTTTTTAAAATCATAATGTACAATTTTACAGTAATAAGAGATCTAGTCGTAATCCTTTTAGTTTCAATTCCAATTATTTTCATTTTTAAAAAAATTAATATACCAAGCATTGTGGGATTTCTGATTGCCGGGATGATAATTGGCCCGCACGGTTTACAGTTAATTTCTGAAGTTGATGAAATAAATATTATGGCCGAAGTCGGGGTAATATTATTATTATTCACAATCGGTTTGGAAGTAAAGCTTGAAAAACTGATACAAATGAAAAAATTTCTACTGGTTTCGGGGGGGCTTCAAGTATTATTTACAATAATTTTTTCGACTGCAGTATTTTTATTTTTTAAGCTGCCTTTCAATCAATCAATTTTTTTATCAATGCTTGTCAGTCTCTCAAGTACTGCAATAGTTCTTAAAATTCTATCAGATAAACAGCAGCTTGAAGCCCCTCACGGCAGAATCTCATTAGGTATTTTAATCTTCCAGGATCTGGCAATCGTTCCTATGTTTTTACTTCTACCTGTTCTAAGCTCAGGCGGTAAGTTATCAATTATAGAAATTCTGCTGCAGCTGCTATATGCATTTGGCGCAGTTGCAGTAATTATCCTGCTCGCAAAATTTTTGATGCCCAAAATTTTATTCCAGTTGGCAAAACTAAGGATGAGAGAAGTTTTCACAATAGGCATTGTCCTGCTGCTGCTGGGTACTGCTTATTTAACACATTCATTGGGCCTTTCATTTGCACTCGGCGCTTTCATAGCAGGTTTAATATTATCCGAATCTGATTTCAGCCACCAGATTGTATCAGAAATACTTCCGTTTAAAGATCTTTTCAATAGTATTTTTTTTATATCGATAGGCTTATTATTAGATATTCATTTTTTCTTCAGCTATCCGTTTCTTTTGCTTAGTGTAACAGTCGGGATAATTTTACTTAAAGCTTTAATAGTAATCGGAATTGTAAAGTTAATGAGATATCCGTTGAGAGTCGCGATATTAACCGGGTTCGGGCTTTCACAAATAGGGGAATTTTCTTTTATACTTTCCCAAGCAGGTTTAAATTACAATCTAATTGGATTCGAATATTATAATGCATTTTTGGCTTCATCAATTTTTACTATGCTTTTAACTCCATTTCTTTTTCAATTATCTCCATTGATTGCCGGGGGTTTAGGTTTTTTGGAATCTGCTGAAACAAAGGGGAAAAATATTGATTCGGGAAAATTAACCGACCATGTAATTATAGCAGGATTTGGTTTAAATGGGAGAAACCTTGCAAGAGTATTAAAAGAAACCGGGATAAATTATATTGTAATAGAATTAAATCCCGAAACTGTAAAGAGAGAAAAATTAAAAGGAGAGAATATAATTTATGGAGATATTACAAAAGAACAGGTTTTAATTCAGGCTAATATTAAAATTGCCAATACTATTGTATTCGCAATTTCTGATCCTGCATCTTTAGAAAGCGGATTGAGCCTCGCAAAGAATCTGAATCCATCAATATATTCAATTGTAAGAACCCGCTTTGCAAGCGATATTGATGCTCTGCTAAATCTCGGGGCCGATGAAGCTATACCGGAAGAATTTGAAACATCCATACAAATTTTTGGTATTGTGCTGAGAAGATTTCATGTTCCTCTAAATGTAATAATGAAACAGGTAAATCTTTTACGCAGTGAAGCATATTCCTTAATGCGAAAAGAAACGGGCAATTTTCAATCGCTTGCTAATATTAATGAATTCTTAATTGCTGGAGTTACAGAGATTTATTATGTAGATGAGAAAAATAAATTTGCCAATTCGGCTTTATCAGAAATAAATTTAAGAGCTGAAACAGATGCTACTATTATTGCCATAGTCAGGGAAAAACTAACTATTACCAATCCTTCAGGTAAAGAAATAATCAGGGCACATGATACATTAGTAATTACAGGCAACCATAAAGCTGTTAATGAAGCAATTGAATATCTGAATTCCGGTTAGACTTATTACAATTTTTATTCATTTCAGCAGAACTGCTTTTTTGCTAATTTTCAATGTACCTGTCTTTAAGTGGTAGATATAGATACCAGAAGCAAGTTTATCTGCTTTCCAATTTACTTTGTACTTTCCTGCAGATTGAAACCCGGAAAATAAATTCAGAATTATCTTTTGAAGAAGCTTTTATCGGAAAGAATATACCCTTTTACTTTTCGAATAAGGAATTGGCCGGTTGTTTCGATTCTTGATTAATATAAAATCAGGGAATTGAAAATTTTTATTAATAACAAATGGATACTAAAAATTTGTAGCAATATCATTATCACTTTTATTAAGAAAATAATATTTGCCTGTGATAGTAAAATTGGAATCACATATGTCATTTCAATTTTTTCTTTAACAAAAGAAAGATTTTGAGAAAAGAGATTGACTGTAAGGAAAAGAAAAATGATGAATATGATTCCCCGGTTCATTTTACCCCTAAAAAACTTTAACTTTAGTTTAACTTACTTCCTTTTTTGAAGATTATCAATAATATTTTAAAATAACCATTTTACCCATTTTCATTTTTCATCTTAAAACCTTCAGTTACCAACCTTTGGACCGGTTTTTGTTAATACAATTAATATGAGTATTTTAAAAAGGTATTTTTGAAATTTTATGATGAAATCAGAGAAAAAAATAGTAAACAGAAAAAAAATCCACTTATTAGTGAGTGTATTCTTTCACTAGATCTTTCCCTTTTCAGCAATCCATTTTTTATTAAACAACAAAGACTATGAGTAATTTAAAAGAAATAAACAGAAGAAGAACATTTGCAATAATATCTCATCCGGATGCAGGGAAAACCACACTGACCGAGAAATTACTCTTATATGGAGGAGCTGTACAATTGGCAGGATCGGTGACCGCAAGAAAGAATCAAAGGAAAGCTACCTCAGATTGGATGGAGCTTGAAAAGAAAAGAGGAATTTCAATAAGTTCAACAGTTCTCCAGTTTGATTATAAAGGATATAAAATAAATTTGCTTGATACTCCCGGTCACGAGGATTTTTCGGAAGATACATATAGAGTTTTAACTGCAGTTGATTCCGTAGTTATGGTTATTGATGCCGCAAAAGGTATTGAAGCACAAACAAGGAAACTATTTGAAGTCTGCCGCAAAAGGGAGATCCCGATCTTTACTTTTATGAATAAACTTGATAGACCTGCCCGTGATCCGCTTGAACTAATGGATGAACTGGAAAACGTTTTAGGAATTCATGCTTATGCAATTAACTATCCTTTAGGAACAGGTTTGGATTTTAAGGGTGTATATGACAGGAACACAAAGAAAGTCCATTTGTTTGAAAGAACAACCGGCGGTGCATATAAAGCTCCCGTCGAGATTCATGATCCTGCCGGTGATTTTGTTAAGAGTAAACTAAGCGAGGAAAATTATGAAAAGTTCGTTGAAGAAATAGAGATGCTTGATACTGCCGGTGCAGAATTTAATGTGGACGCAGTGATTGACGGAAAATTAACCCCGGTATTTTTCGGAAGTGCAGTAAATAATTTTGGAATTGAGCTGCTCTTAAATGGGTTTCTTGATTACGCATTACCTCCTTCTTCCAGAAAAAGCAGCGATGGTGAGATTACTCCTGATGACAAAAGATTCTCAGGTTTTATTTTTAAAATTCAGGCAAATATGGATCCTAAACACAGAGATAGAATAGCATTTATGCGGGTTTGTTCCGGAAAGTTTGAAAGAGATATGCAGGCTTTCCACAGTAAAACCGGAAAGAAAATTCGATTATCAAATTCGCAAAAATTATTCGGGCAGGAGCGGGAAACCATTGACGAAGCTTTTGCCGGAGATATAATAGGGTTTATAGGTAATTCTAATTTCGGAATTGGCGATACCATTACAGATGATATCAATATTGTTTACGATGAAATTCCAAAATTTGCACCTGAATATTTTATTTTTTTACAGAACCCTAACCCGTCAAATTATAAAAAGTTCAGGGATGGCTTAGAACAGCTCTTACAGGAAGGAGTTGTCCAATCTTTTTATTTAAGGAATTCGGCTCAAAAAATTCCATTGCTTGGTGCAGTTGGTCCGCTGCAATTTGAAGTAGTGCAGTACAGGCTTCAGGATGAGTATGGTGCAGAATCAAGAGCAGAACAAACAAACTGGAAAGTCTGCCGGTGGGTTTCGCCCGAAGCTTCTAAAGAAATTCAATCGGGGATTTTACTTCCTGCCGGAGCAGCCTGGGCTTATGACACCGAAGAAAGAGATGTAATTCTTTTCACAAGCGAGTGGTCGCTTAATTATTTCAAAGAAAAGAATCCTAATGTTGATCTTGGAGATATTCCGTTTGAATCAGATCTTCCTCAAATGAAAAAAACCGGGACTTAATCATAGTAAAGTGTAGCTTTAAATATATATTATTTTTTTGATCTCGATAATATTAATATCAGCTCATCTTTCGATTTTAGATTAATACCGGGTATGATTATTTTTTTATCTATAAACTTACTCTCTCCCAAATTTTTATAAATTCTTCCAACCGCTTTAAAACTTTGGATCTTATAATTTTGATTATCAGGATAGTCTAACCCTATATCAGTGGAAACATCAGAAAGACTATTATTTAATAAATAAATGAAAAATGTCTCCCCGCATTTTAATCCGAATGATTCCAGCCTGCCGGAAGAAGTTGATATAATTTCAAAAGAGCCGTTTCCTGCTTTAAGTATTTTATCACTGATTTCTCTAACGCTTCTTAAATAAGGAGTCATATTTCTTTTATCAAATAATTCCCACCACCATGTCATTGGTAAAACGGGCGTTGGGTTGAACAACCCATACCATAATCCCCTTTTATAATCGTAATCAAATTCTTTTCCATAAAGCGGATTATCATCTTCCCATCTATACCCGAACTCGGCGACAACATAAGGTTTGTTATATGTTTGAGTATAGTTTATAAGAATACCCGGAATTCGATCTGTATGTTTATATATATGCTTTTGGTTAAAATCAGTATGTGCCAATGAATTTAAACCAGGTATATCCCTGTGGGATACACTTGTCGTTACTAAATGTCCATATGGATCATTTTCCTTAATATAACGCGCCATTTCATCATGCCACTCTGTTATTGTAGATAGCGGAATAATTACACTATCCTGATGTGTAAAAGCAGCATTATCAATTTCATTAAAAAATTCAAAAGCAGCAATTCTGGTACTATATCCCCACCTTGCGATGATATAACGCAGTTTATTTTTATACATATCCATTGCAGATTGATATGTAAAAAAATCAGCGGGAGTTTTTACAGGGCCGCCGTTGATTACGTTGTAATTGTTATCTTTCCACGAAGCTTCAGTCATTAAAGCACCATGCCAGCTAAGTGTTAACATAAAATATAATCCGAGAGAGTCTGTTAAATCAGCAAGCTGATCCATTCTTTTAACTGCACCCGGGTTAAAGTATTCATCAGAATTTGAATATCTATTTGTATTTTCTACATGTTTCCATTGCAAAGGAAGATTCCATGAACACATCCAGGTTCTAAAGAAATTTGCACCGTTTTTAGATAGAGAACTCAATAAATAATTATAATTATAAATTGTATCTTCCCGTGCTCTGGATTCCCAGCCTATATTTTCGCCTATCCCTCTAAAAAGTTTACCCGAATCGAATTTAAAAGTCCAGAGATCATTTCTATGCAGAAATCCATTTTTACTTGATTTAGATACATTAAAAACCTTATTCCCGGATTCAACCGAAGCTCCATTATTCCTGCTGATCATAAAATGATATAGGTATTCACCGGATTCCTGAGCGGCAAAACGGGCATTCCATAAGGATAGTTCACTATCCCCGGAAACATAAAAACAGGGCAGGTCAAGAGGTTTCCCGGACGGAGATATTAGGAGCATATCTACTTTGATATCCTTCTGATCATAAGGATTTCTGAAAGAGGCAGAAATTTCTATACTGAAGATTGTTTTCTCAAACTCTACCGGATTATTGGTTATTAATTCGAATGTTTCAATTGTATCCTTTGCATAAATGATACAAGTTACAGCTGACAGTAAAATAAAAGTGTAAAATTTCATAATTCCTCTTTATCCTAAAATAAATGATCACATTCTCATCAAAAAATATGATTATGATAACTATTTATCAACTTCTCTTTCAATAATTTATAAAAGATATTAATAATTGATTAATTATCATGGATGAATTACTAAAACAGTTCCCAGATATGGCGCCATATATTAAGGCAGTAGCACCTTATATTCATCGATTTGGTTACTGGGCTATATTTTTTTCTATTTTCCTTGAAGATTTCGGCTTGCCTATGCCGGGAGAAACTATTCTGATCATATGTTCTTTATTTGCGATTCTTGGGAAGCTGAATCTTGTTTATGTTGGTTTGTTAGGATTTTTTGGAGCAGTGCTGGGCGATAATACCGGCTTTGCCATTGGTCATTATGGCGGAAAAAGAATAGTTTTGAAATGGGGTAAATATGTTTTCTTGACAGAAAAAAGGTTAAATAAATTTGAAAATTTCTTTACGAAGCATGGCGGTAAAATTGTAACTGTCGCCCGCTTCATTCAAGGGCTCAGGCAATTCAACGGAATTATTGCAGGAATTAGTGGAATGAAATGGAAAAAATTCCTGGTTTTCAATTTCCTTGGTGCCGGACTTTGGGTAGGTTTATGGGTTGGGATAGCTTCCTTTTTAAGTAATAAAAAAGAATTACTTGCGGAATTTATAAAAAAATCAGAGTACATTTTCCCTTTAATTTTTTTAACCCCCTTTATAATTGAAGGATTATATCACCTCGTAAAGAAACTAAAAAATAAAAAGCATGAAGCTTCAGCATAATAACTTTTGTAAGCTTTTACTTCACAGCACCAAAAGCTAAGGCCAAAAAACCAAAAGCACCAAATACAAAGTGTATAATGATTGATATAGTTGTATTTTTCCTGATTTGAACTATCCCGGGTAAAATAAAAAAAATGGGAACAGCTGAAAGGAGAAGATTGATACCCATTGGTAAATGGAAAAGGGCCCATAGAATTCCATGTACCAGCCAGGTCCAGTTTTTATTTAGCAGCTCCTGTCTTGGCTGAATATACCCTCTCCATAAAAATTCCTCACCAAAGATATTGAAGAAGAAAAAAACCGGCCAGACATAGATTATCCAAAAATACTTATTTCCCAGAGGCATATTTTTGAAGAAAAAAGGAGATGCATCAATATTAAATACAGGGAGTATTATTTTAGCAATTATAAAGGATGCAAAGGATAAAATAATAAACCCGCTTATAGTCCAGGCTAAGTCTCTGGCAGAGAGTTTTTTAATCCTCATCCTAAAAAGAATATCTTTAATTTTTACTGAGCCTATTTCCTTAATTGTTAAATAGATTGCACCAAAAAACATAGGGACTAAAACTATTACACCTACACAAATAAAATAAATAATTTCTATCGGAAGGTTTTTAAATTCTCTATTTAGATACGGGATTGCAATCCGGCAGGCTAAATAATTAAGAATAGTAGGTGTTCCGAATAACAATATTAATTGCAGCCAATTTAGAGGTTTAATTTTCAAAAAATTGAATTCTAAATTTTTAATTATTTTTTAGCTTCGAAATATAAATATAGAAAAATTAAATAATTTTTAATTTAAAAGGTAACAAAGCTTGGGGAAGATTTTTTTAAGTGGTGATAACATGGAACTTTTTTGTGTTATGAATTATGTAATCTTCTGCTTGATCTTTATTTTTAAATTTTAATATTTTCCTTGTTAAAAAGATATTAATTACATAATGTTTCTCCACTATAATAAATTCATTTTCATTAATTTCATATAATTTAAATGATTTTCTCCCCTCTCTGATTCCGAATAACATTTTATACTTTCTCTCCTCTTTTTCTTTCATTAAGCCTCACAATTATTTTAATATATTTCAAACTAAACTGAAATTCCAGATACTTTTTTGAAGTCAAAATAATTTTTCAGAGTTTAACTAAGATCTTTATTTTCGAAAACCGAGGGTAAGTTTAAGAAAGAATTTCAATTGCTTAAATTATTTTAATTTAATTGAAATTGAAATGATAGGGTTCACACGCTTAAGATCAATTTTTTCAGCCGAATAGTAAACATTCCTATTAAAATGAACAGAACAAATTCCAAACGGAAATAATCAATTTTTTCGATTAATTACAAAATCGATAAGTGATTCCAGGGCCATTTTTGGGGGAGAAGAGGGAAAACATTCAAGTGATTTTTTAGCTTTTTCAGAAAAATTAAAGGCTGTTTCCGAAGCATATTCTATCCCTTTATTCCGTCGGACAAATTCAATTACTCTTGTTATATTTTCTTTTTTATTTCCATCTTTAATCAGCCTTTTAATTATTTTTGCTTCTTCTTTATCTACTTGATTTAATGAATATATTAAAGGGAGAGTAATTTTTTTTTCTTTAATGTCTCCGCCTACCGGTTTTCCGATTAAGCTGGCTGCACCATCATAGTCTAGAATGTCATCTCTAATCTGGAATGCTATACCTAAATTTGTTCCGAAATTTTTCATAGCTTCATGCTGTTCTTTGTTATCAGTTGCACTCATAGCCCCTATCTGACAGCAAGTTTCTAAAAGTGATGCAGTTTTGTCTGATATAACCTTGAAATATGTTTCCTCATCAATATTTAATTTCCTGGTTTTCTGGATTTGTAGGAGTTCACCTTCGGACATTCGTTTTACTGTATTGGTAATTACATTAAGGAAGTCAAAATCTTCTCCATCAACAGCGATCATCAAACCGCGAGACAAAAGATAATCTCCCATTAGCACAGCTGCTTTGTTTTTAAAGATTGCATTTATAGACCAGAATCCTCTTCTTTTATCAGCATTATCGACAACATCATCATGCACTAATGTAGCAGTGTGAAGGAGCTCTACTAAAACTGCCCCACGGTAAGTCCGTTCATTTATTCCTCCTGCTACTTTTGCTGTAAGTAAAACTAAAAGCGGGCGGATTTTCTTCCCTTTCTGCCTTAGAATATACCTTGCGATCAAATCTACCAGACCAACGTTTGATTTCATCGACTGCTTAAAAATCTCATTAAATCTTTCTAATTCGGGATTTATCGGCTGGCTTATTTGGGATAGACCTTTACTAATCAATGTTTTTTTAAGGAAAGTTTTGAGATAAATATACTTATTTCATATAATAAAACCAACGGGATTGCTAGTACAATCTGGGATACCGGATCCGTACCGGGAGTTAAAACAGCAGCTAAAATCATAATAATAACAATCGCATGTTTCCTGTATTTTATCATAAACATAGGAGTTAATATACCCAATTTTGTCAAAAAGAAAGAAATCATGGGGAGCTCGAAAACTACACCTGCGGCGAGCATAACACTTATAATAATGTTAAAATACTCGTCAATTGCAAATTCATTTTTAATTGCTGAGGTACCAAATTGAGTTGCAAATTTCAATGTTAACGGGAGCATTCCATAATAGGCAAATACAATACCGGTTAAAAAACATACCGATGAAAAAATTACAACTGAAGTGAGATATTTTTTTTCTTTCTTTCGTAAAGCGGGTGAAATAAATTTCCAAAATTGGTAAAATATATTCGGAATGCTTAATATAACACCGCCGATAACTGCTATTTCAAAATATAAGAAAAGCTGCCCGAAAGGTTTTAAGTTTTGGAGTGATGCACCGGAATCGCGCGCAGGTTTTAATAAAACAACATCAACCAGGAAATCTATAAAAACCCAGCAAATGATAGTACCAACAACCAGACCAATTAATGAATAAATTATTCTCCATCTCAATTCTTCGAGATGTTCGAGGAAAGTCATTTCTGCACCGGACTGCTCTTCTTCTTCTCCAATTTCATTTTGATCAATAGTGTTTTGAGAGGCCACGGTTTAAACTCAGTTTAATTCAGAATACAATGGAAATTCAGAACAGAGTTTTTTAACATCGGCTTTCACATCGTTCAATATTTTTTTATCATCCACACTATTAATTACCCTATTTATAAATTCTGCAATTTTTTTCATTTCTCCTTCTTTCATCCCGCGGGTAGTGGCAGCTGGTGTGCCAACCCTTATTCCACTTGTAACAAAAGGGCTTCTTTCATCAAAAGGGATCATATTTTTATTTACAGTAATCCCGGCTTCACCAAGGGCATTCTCTGCCTGTTTACCTGTGATACTTTTATTTGTCAAATCAATAAGCATTAAATGATTATCAGTTCCGTTAGAAATAATATTAAAATTAAAATTCATTAATTCCTTAGCTAGAGTTTCAGCATTTTTTATTATTTGTTCCGCATAATCTTTAAATGAATCTTCCAGGGCTTCCCCGAAAGCAACTGCTTTAGCCATAATAATATGCATCAATGGGCCGCCTTGAATTCCGGGCATAACAGTAGAATCAATAAGCTCGGACATCATTTTAACTCTATCCCCTTTCGGGGTTTTAATTCCTAAACTGTTTTCTTTATCTTTTCCAATAAGAATAATACCGCCTCTTGGTCCGCGTAAAGTTTTATGAGTAGTTGAAGTAACTACATCGCAGAATGGAAGCGGACTATCAAGAAGACCTTTGGCTATTAAACCGGCAGGATGGGCCATATCACAGACTAAAAATGCACCAATTGAGTCTGCTATTTGCCTGAATTTTTTATAATCCCATTCCCTTGAATAAGCGCTTGCACCGGCAACAATCATTTTAGGCTTTTCCTTCTTAGCAATATCTTCAATTAGATTATAATCTAAAGTTTTGGTTTCCTTATTTAATGTATACCCCAAAGCCTGGTAAAGTTTCCCGGAAAAATTAACAGGAGATCCATGAGTTAAATGCCCTCCGTGAGCTAAGCTTAATCCCAAAATTTTATCTCCAGGATTTAATAGAGTCATATAAACAGCCATATTAGCCTGCGATCCGCTGTGGGGCTGTACATTTACATATTCTGCATTAAATAATTTTTTAAGTCTATCCCTTGCTATATTTTCAGCAATGTCAACATATTCACAGCCGCCGTAATATCTTTTCCCGGGGTATCCTTCAGCATATTTATTTGTTAATACAGTACCGGCTGCCTCTAAAACTGCACGGCTTACAAAATTTTCCGAAGCAATCAGTTCCAGGTATTCCTGCTGCCTGTTTATTTCAAGGTTTAACGCGTGATAAATTTCTTTATCCTTTTTTAAATGTTCGTACATATAATATTCTTTAATTTTTATTAATATTTAATTAGGTATTAAAATTAAATAAAAGGATTAAGAAATAAAATTTAAACAGGAAAAGAGTATAATAAATCCACTATTAATTATAAATTTAAAAGAAAAGGTTTCTCAGTCATTAGACTTTGAAACCTTTTGCTGATTTTTTATTAAATTCTAAAATTTTATTTTCAAAAATTAAATAACTTTGTATTAAGGAACAGTAATACTTCTGTCTATCCAGCTATAACAATCTCCTGTAATCGGGATGGTTTGGCCTGATTTATAACCCCTGAAAAAATAGTCTTCCTGAGAAGGAACAGATTCCTTCAAAGCAGTTATTCTTTCCTGGGCTTGAGTAGCAGAGTTATCCATGCTTATGGCTTTCTTGTATGTATCAACAGCTAATTGATAGACTATCTTAGCATTAAAATCAAAAGTGCCGCAATTTCTTGCTGCTTGTTCATATAATAAGCCTTCGTAGAATATCGGTAATCCCCAGTTATTTCCGATTTTGCTTGCTTTTTCATACTGAATTCTCGCTGCCGGCAATTGACCTTCATCTTTATAAACTATGCCGAGGTTCAGGTAATGATTTTTGTTAGTAGGCTCCAGTTCAATTAATTTTTTATAGGCATCTTCGGCCTTTTTTAGCTGATTTGTTTTCTGGTAAGCAGTTGCCAACTGATTCCAATAGTTAACTGTTGTCGGGGATTTTTGAGTTAGGAATTCAAGAGGAACAATTGCCTCATCGAATTTACTTTCTCTTATTGCCATGGACGCATACCTCCAGGCTTTGGCAGCATTATCCTTATCTCTTTCCCAGGCTTGCTTTAATATACTTAAAAGCTGTTCTGGATCTTTAGCCAACTCCATTAACTTATCTGTCCATTCATCATTGTTCGGTTCTCTATCAATTAATTTATTATATAAATCAATGGCCTTAGTCTGATAATCATTGTTAGGAGACATATTTTCTTTATACAATTGCCCTAATAAATCATAATAATAAGAGGAAAGGTTAGGATTATCATTAAAAGCTTGTTCATAAAGGGCAATGACTGAATCCGGATTTGCATTCAACCATTTTTGCTCAACATAAGCTTTCCTTACTTCAAAATATCCTTTATCGGGGAGGTAATATTTAATAGCGAAATTGTAAAAGGTAACAATCGAATCCTCTACTTCTTTTTTTAAAGCAGGAGCTACTCCTGTCGAATCATGGATTTTCCATAGAGCATCTTCCATCTTATAATAAATCCATTTATTAAATTTAACCGGATCCATTTCAAGGACTTTCCACCCGTACGGTAATGCACTTGCATAATCTTTATTCTTGTAGTATTCTGAAAATAGGCTGTATTGAGCAATCAGTTTCATTGAATCTGCTTGCTGGATTTCAATATTCATAAAAGTTTTTGAGAAAGCTGAAGAGCTGAAGAGTAAAAGCAGAATTATAAAATTCCACATTTTTGATTTTTTTTCCAAGATATTATCCCTTAATTTATTTATAATAAAAATTTATCTTTCTCTTCTAATAAACCAAAGGTCACCAAGAGCTAAACTAACATTTAATTTATAAATATTTTCTTTATACAGTCCATCATTTTTTGTACCCCTTACTGCATATTCCAACCCTATATCAATATTATTCTCAAATGAAACCGGTATTGAAAAACCGCCGGATAAAGAAAACTGGTTTATACCTTCTCCATTTATTATATATTGCGTCTTTTCGTAGCTTAAACCTGCCCGAAATAAAATTTGTTCCCAGAAGCTGCTTCCGGATTCTTTTAATGGTCTATATTCAAATCCGGCGCTTATTTTTGAAGCGTCTCTTAAAAAATCTGATTTTATTTCATTAAAACTATACTTGCTCCATGGCTGAAATAAATAGTCAACGCTAATAAGATATTTATTATTTAAAATAAAACTAAAGCCAGTAGATATTCTTGTCGGTATTTTCATTTTAACTGTAGATTCACCTAACGTATCCACTCCATAACTGGAACTGCCGACAAGACTGGTATCCGCACTTAAATTCGCAACATAATTCAAGGAAGCGCCTAATCTGAATTCGGTAATGCCTGGCACTTTGAAAATATCTGCCATATCAGGGGTTAATATACCGACTGTTGTTCCTATTCCGTTTGGGTTGTATTTACGTGTATAAACTGCATTATAAGTACTATTGTTTGGAAAATTTACCGTTGAACTATAGTTTAAATTTCCGAAATAATAATCAAAAGAAGCTCCAATATTTATATTTAAAGGCAGCCGGTATGACGAGCTGATAAAAATTTTTGATAATCCTCCTGAACCTGAATATGAATAATAATAATTATCCGTCGAGTTTGTGGTATGTACAACATTATCTACAATATTATAACTTATATTACTTACAGGGACTATACCAATAGCGGCTCCCACACCATAAAGAGAACTAATTGGAAAACCAAAAGTGAAACCATTGAAAACTGTATTGGAATAGAATTTTGTCAGATTATTATTTGAAAGTTTTTCACCATCATATTTAAGAGATATTTCGAAACGTGTGGAATTTAACCTGTAAATAGTAGCCGGGTTATTTATATTTATGAAATCAGGATCTGCAATAGCAATATTAACACCTCCCATCCCCAGTCTTCTCGCAGAATAAGTATACTGAATTTCTCCTATTCCAAACCTGGTGTAGCTTGAATTAGCCTGGCCAAAAACCGAAAAAGAAGTGACAACTAAAAAAATATATAAAAATTTTATCTTCATAATCATTAAGCCTTTGGCTTTTTATTTCTTCACTGTATAAATAATATGTAAACGCGGTTTTAAAGAATCAGCTGCATTGCTTCCAATAAAATTAAATAAGTCTACACTGCCGATTTGATTACGAGGGTATAATAACAAACCTTCGTTAACTTTAGTATTAACCCATCTTTGGACATATGAAGTAATTGTTCCTGTTACAGAATTACTGCTCCTGGAAAATGTTACATTTACAGTCGAATCAAGAACATTTGAAGCTGAATCAGTTAAAAAACCGGCAAGAACAGTGTTTGTTGTATCCCATATACTTGATGCAGCAGTATCCAGGCTTAAAGTTACAGTTGCATTATTTATAATCGCATTAAAAGGGATTTTGGAAATGTCGAACCACAATTTTGAATTTATTACCAAACCTCCCTGTGCAATTATGCTTGATTGAGTGCCTGGATTGGGAATATTACCGGTAACAGCGCTTACATTTGAATTTGCATAAAAGGTCAAAGTGTCCTCATATAATCCCAGTTTTTGTATTGCAATTGTTAGTGTAGGTAAGACAGTCCCTCCGTTGTATAAAGAATAATAGCCGACAACTTTTTGTGAATTGTCAGTCGGCTTAATATAGATCCCGTAATTAGTGCCTATAGAATCTACAGCATATTTTAACCAGGTTGAAGCGGCATCATTACTGATATTAAATTCATCCAGGGAATCAGAGAATATTTTATTAGAGCTTATATCTGAAGGATCATATGATAACATTGGAAGACTATCGGATGTAAAATGTGCAGCTGTCCACCCTGACTGCACACTATGAACAGAAAAATCATAGACTGAGTTATTTGCTTTTGTCGGATAATCTCTAACAAGCTGGATTTTAGCTCCGGTAACAATAATTGAATCAGCTTGAATACTATTCTTAAGTGAGTCAGGTAAAATTATTGAAAAATTCATAAGTGCTGAAGCTTCCACGTTTGCAGTTCTTCCCACAAGCAGTGTATACGAACTCGCCAAGCGGCAAAGTTCTTTTAAAACTTGAAGATTCTTGAGACAGAGTATCTTTATAAGAATCAAGTTCATTAACTTTTAAATTATCGTTTTTTAATAAATCTGCCCCTATAGAAGAAGGATCGTCGCTGCAAGAATAAAGTTGAAGCAACAATAAAGCAGCAGCAATGATAAATACCTTTTTAATGAACAAATTAGTTTTCTCCTGCAAAATCTTTGTTTATAAATTTACTGGCATCTAAAATATTTTCGGCAACAAAACTCGGCATTTTATTTAGCTTTTGCAAGATAGAAAAACTTTCCTTTCCATAACCCGTTTTAACCAGTATAGTTTTTAAATTTGCATTAAGTCCGCATTCTATATCAGTAACAGCATCTCCGATAAAATATGATTTGGATAATTCAATATTAAAATCTTTAGCTGATTGCAAAACGAGCTTTGGAGAAGGTTTTCTACAGGAACAATCTTCATTACTGCTAAAATCAGGATGATGGGGACAATAATAGAAGGCATCGATCTGAACATTATTATTTTTGAGCAATTCATTCAATTTTGCATTCACAGCATCAACTTTTTCTTTTGTTATTAATCCCCTTGCAATGCCAGATTGATTAGAAATAACAATTAATTTAAAATTTAGCTCATTTTTTAATAATGAAAGGGCTCTCCCTGTTTCCGGATATAGGTTTAATAAATTCGGATCGCCCAGATAACCAGGATCTTCATTCAGCGTACCATCCCTATCTAAGAACACACCAAAATTCGGCATTAGTAACTGTTTAAAACAGTTTTATACAAATCAATATACTTTTTAGCCGATGAAGTCCAGCTAAAATCAGATTTCATACCATTCTTCATTATTCTAGTCCAGGTCTTCTTATCTTTAAATGTATTAATTGCTCTTTTTAATTCCTTAATAAAAGCTGTTGTTTCATATTTTTTAAATACAAATCCATTTCCTTCTTCAGTTTTTTCATCATATTTAATGACTGTATCAGCAAGGCCTCCGATTTCACGTACAAGCGGAACTGTACCGTATACCAGACTGTACATCTGGTTTAAACCGCATGGCTCATATCTAGACGGCATAAGGAAAATATCTGCTCCTCCTTCAATTATATGAGCTAATTCATCATTAAAACCCAAATAACATGCAAATTTGCCAGCGTATTTAGCAGCCATTTTATCGAAAAATAGATGATACTTTCTATCTCCGGTTCCAAGAAGCACCATTTGGAGATTCATTTTCATTAAATCTTTAAAGGAATCACTAATCAAATCTAAACCTTTTGCATCAAATAATCTTGTAATAACCCCTACTACAGGTATCGATTCATCAAATTCAAACCCGAATTTTTTTGTTAATTCTTTTTTATTTTCAATTTTACTGTTGATATTCTTAATAGAATATTTTTTGGGTAATAATTTATCTTTTTCCGGGTTCCAGACCCTCATATCAATTCCATTAACGATTCCATATAAATCATTTTTTCTTTTTGCCAGAACATTCTTTAATCCCGCTCCTAATTCATCATCTTTCCGGATTTCTTCAGCATATGTTTCACTAACTGTATTTATAACATCGGCAAAAATAAGCCCGCTTTTCATATAATTAATTTTACCATAAATTTCCAAACCTTTTTCGGAATTCAGCTCTTCGGGTAAACCGGTTTTATAAAAAGATGATTTTGGAAATTCCCCCTGATAAGCAAGATTATGAATAGTGAATACTGTTTTGAATTTGGAAAACTGCTCTTCATCTTTATAAATAGTTTTAAGGTATGCAGGAATCAAACCGCACTGCCAATCATTGCAATGGATTATGTCGGGTATCCATCCCAATTTAGAAATTAACTCAAAGACCGAACGGCTTAACAGGATAAATCTTTCATCATTGTCGGGATAATTTTCACCTGTTAAAGGATCTGTATATAAACTATTCCTGCTCCCGAAATATTCCTGGTTATCAAGGAAATAAATCTGCACCCTTACTTTCTGGCCTGGTAAAAAACAGGATTTTAATGAAAAGGTTACTTCTTTTTCTCCGATTCTGGATTTTTAAATCTTTAAGCCTGACCACTTCATGAATTTTGAATTTTCTATCGTCTACGGCACCGTATTTGGGAACTACAATTCTTACTTCATGCCCCATTTCCGATAATCTTTGGGGTAAAGCAGAAGATACATCAGCTAATCCCCCGGTTTTAACAAAGGGAACAACTTCAGATGTGACAAATAAAATTTTTAATCTTTTTGCTGCCATTCTTTTATAAAGGTTGGTTATCTTTAAAGGATTAATTTTTTAAGATACTAATTTACGAAAATAAACACTTTTTCTCAAAAATATTTAAATAGAAGTCACATACTAACTTATCCTTGTCAATTATGAAAAAAAATAAGATAGAATTTGTTAAAGAATTGTATTTTAATAATTTCCGTTCAATATTAGTTATCGGGATTATTAAATTTTAGGATAAATGATGAAGAAAGGAATAATTCAGTATATTTTCTTCTTTTTAGTATCATTTTTACTTATTTCCTGCAGTGCTTCAACATCAGGAAGGTATGGCAATGATGAAAATAAAAAAGAAAATAAAGAAGAAAATAAGGAAACCTCACGCAAAACCGAGAATAATGAGAGTTTTGATTTAACTCCATACCGAGCTACTTTTAATGTAGATGCAAAAGAGAAGTCATTAAATAGTGAAAAACCTGATGTATGGTATAATTATCAGAATAAAGATGTGTCTGATACTTCAGCCCATCAAATAGTAGGACAGATAAGCGGATATAGAGTCCAGGTATTTTCAACTGACAATCTTGAAGAAGCTGACAGTATCCGTACAGAATTATATATAAAGACAAATCAGAAAGCAGTTTACATTACATTTGAACCTCCCTTTTATAAAGTAAAAGTAGGTGATTTCCTGAAAATATCAGAAGCAAAGGACTTAAGCTTTAAACTGAATCAAATTGGTTATACTGAAGCAAGAGTTATTAACGATAAAATAAATATTTATAATAAGTAACTTTTGAGTTTTATTGTTTGGGATATCGCTGCCTTAGGCAATTTATTTAATTCCAATTTTGTTTTACTGAAGCATTCTACAGGGAATCAAATTAAAAAAATTTATTTCTAATGCTAAAAATCTTATTAAATCCTTCTCAAATTATCACAGTCGATACAAATGGAATCAACTACAAAAACGGCAGTTCTTTAAAAGAAATAAATGTTCTTTATAACAGTTCTGTAATAATAGAAGATAAAATAATTAAAGATATAGTTTCTAATTCGGAAGCAGGGAGGTTACAAAATATAGCTGACGAAATAATCGATTTAAAAGATAAAATTGTTCTTCCCGGATTAGTGGAATGCCATACTCATTCTGCTTTTACCGGAAGCAGAGCCGATGAATTCAGGATGAGATTAAACGGCATCTCATATGAAGAAATCGCTCATAAAGGGGGCGGTATAAATACTACAGTTCAATCAGTAAGAAATAATAGCAGCGAAGAAATTTATAAAAATACCTTTAAAACAATAAATAATTTTATTTCTCAAGGTGTAACAACCCTTGAAATAAAAAGCGGTTACGGACTGGATTTAGAAAATGAGGTGAAATTGTTAAAGGTTATAAACAGATTAAAAGAATCTTGCCCAATTGATATAGTTCCTACATTTCTTGGAGCGCATACTTATCCTATCGAATATAAGAATCAGCATAAAATATACCTTGATGAAATTATCAATAAAATGCTCCCCTATATTTCGGAGAATAAATTAGCTGATTTTTGTGATGGTTTTTGTGAGTTAACCGCTTTTTCAGCAGATGAAATCGATTTGATTTTCTCGAGAGCTGCTGAATTAGGTTTCAATTTAAGAATTCATACAGAACAATTTAATAACATCGGAGGATTGGAAGCTGCTTTAAAGCATAATGCAGTCAGCGCGGATCATCTCGAAGTATTAAAAGAAAATCAAATTGAATTACTGAAAGGCAAGGATATTGTCTGCGTTCTTCTCCCGGGCGTTTCCTTTTTTCTTAATTATCAATATGCTCCTGCAAGAAAACTAATTGATAATGACTTGGTCATAGCTTTATCCACAGATTACAACCCGGGTACTTCACCAATTTCAAATTTACATTTTGTTATGAGCTTAGCAGCTTTAAAAATGAATATGACTATTGAAGAAACAATTTCTGCAGTTACCATAAATGCTGCGAAAACATTAAAGCTGAATGATAAAGCTGGTAGTATTGAGATTGGTAAATCTGCCGACTTTGCTGTGTTCAACACAACAGATTATTCTGATATAGTTTATAATATAAGCAGAAATCTGAATTGTATGACTATTAAAAATGGTGAGATAATTTTTAGACTTAACTAAAATAAATTAGTTACAAAAGTAGATTGCATTTCAAAATAGGTAATATTGGTTCAAAGGCAAGAATAATATTAACTCAAATAAATAATATAAAAACAGCAAGCTAAATGCTTTCATAATTATTATTTTTCAAAAAGTCTGCCGAAACCGGGATAAGGTAGCAAGGAGATGATATCAAATTCAATTAAACCTTCTTTTACTAGAGGAAGAGAACCCAATATTTCAGAAGCCTCCCTTTCTTCTAAACATTCTAAAATTAATACTGCAAAGTTATCCTTTGAAAAATAAAATTCCCTAATTTTTCCTGCTCGATACAGGTTCCAGACTTGCAACGCTTCTTGTTTTAAATGAGGGATGTATTGTTCTTCGTTAACTCCCGGAACTTCTTTTTCAATTGCTAATATTTTCATATCATAGTTACATTATATTTAATTTTTTATAGATTATGGAGACGTTCTGATTTAACTTCTCAAAGATTGAACTCCTTGCTAAAATCTTCCGGAGATATTCTCATTTAAAATTAAAATTAATATCAGTTTGAACCCACCTTGCGCGTAAGATTTAAAGTATCAGGATAAAATGAAAATTCTTCGGACGGTTTAAATGGAAAGGGATAACCATAAGAATAAGTTTTGCTGCTGTCTGCATCAAGGTAACACCAAAGCAGGTATTTACCGGGTTGTATACGATCAAAGCTGAACTTACCATTTCCATTTAAATTTTTATTATAAATGGTTTTTAAATTATCCATTCCCGCAAGAACAAGTACGGGATTTCTAGAAAAATCCACATTATTGATTTGACCTGAAATCCCGGTAAAGTCTAAACCGCTTATAGTTCGAAATTTATAAATGAATGTTGTATCAATAATATTCCCTGCGGCATCTTTGAATTTTGAAAGATCAACTTTAATTAAATAATCTTTTGCAGGTTCTAATTTTTTATCCGGCATTATTCTGAAAGAAGCATCATCTATAATTTTTATTTTGAATGGGATTTTTCTCCCAAGAGTATCCTGGAAAACTATATTTTCATTAAGTAACGAAGTATTAAATGCATCATTTAAATAAAAATAAAATTGCGGCCTGATAAAATCTATATCTCTTGAATTATTTTGAGGGGCAGTATTATAGATTTTCAACTTCGCTGTATCTGGTTTTTCACTCAGGTTTACCTGCGTTTGATCATTAAGAAAAACATTCCCTGAAATATCTTTTATGGAATCTGCAAAAAGATATACATCATGATCGGCAGGAAATAGTGATGTGTCTACAAGAACCATTTCTGTCTTTTTTGTATTTCCTTTAAAAGCATAAATCGGGTTTGATCTTTTATCTGCAGTTGAATCAAAAATGAAAAAATTCTTTGCTTTTACTATTGATGTATCAAATTCTTCCGTATAATTAATAAGTAAATGAAAACGGTCGGTCATTGATGCGCTAATAAACCTAGGTTTGGAAGTATCAATTTTTGTCAGGAAAAAATTTAAAGGATTAAATAAGGTATCATCTTTACTAAATGAGATATCTTGAAACGGCATCCCGATTAGATCCTGTTCCGGCTGAAAAAGTAAATCCCTGTATTCATCTTTTACTGCAAAAACCCTGTAAGTCCCTTCAGCTAAACCAAGTAATTTAAATGCGCCGTTATTGCCCGTTTGTGAAATATAACCTGGTTTATGCATAAAAGGATCAGCCGTATCGGAATTCAATTTATAAGCATAAATTAATATACCGGCAGGTTTCTCATTATATACTTTCCCAGAAATTATTCTTTTATCAATTTCATTCCCGGTTGAGAAGGTAAAATTAAAAGATTCGGCCATTCTGTTCTTATTATTATAATCAACTACATCTGTGCCGATTGTAACTACATATGTAGTATTACTTTTCAAATTTGATGGGAAATTTACTCTTACCGATTTTCCGCTCCAATCAAGATCTAATGTACCCTGGATTGAGGGAGAGATAAAAATAGCATCTTGAAGAGAACGTCTCTCTACATACTCAGAGAATTCGAGTTCAAAATAATCATCTTTAAAATTGGTTGTACCGCTGGAAGGGTAAACTTTTATTATTTCAGGCGGTATTTTATCAATTTCTCCGCCGCCCGGGGGCAGCTGGTTAGCGCAGCCGGATAGAAGCATAACCGGTAATTAATAGCAAAAAATTATTTATTTGCTTTCTTGCGCCTGAAGCCATCTTCTATACTCTCTGACATTTTTTAAATGTTCCGAATAAGTCGTGGAAAATTTATGTCCTCCATTCCCGTCAGCCACAAAGTAAAGATAATTATTATTATCCGGGTAAAGTGCTGCAAGCAATGCCGGTTTCCCGGGGTTATTAATTGGTCCCGGTGGAAGTCCATAATGCAAATAAGTATTGTAAGGACTGTCAGTTTTTAAATCTTGATATAACAATCTTCTCCATTTCCCTTCAATAAGGTATTGGACTGTCGGATCAGCTTCAAGTTTCATCCCTCGTTTTAACCGGTTATAATAGACTTCCGCAATAACAGGCATCTCTTCCTTTTTTTTGGTTTCACCTTCAATTATTGAAGCAATTGTTACAATATCATGTACCGAATATCCTAATTCTTTTGCCCTGGATTTTAATGAATCATTAAAAAAATTTGCGAAACCATTATAAACTTTTTTTATAACCTCCCTTGCGGAACTCCTTTCATACAAGGAATACTGCTGCGGTAAAAGATATCCTTCTATAGTAGGATAATCTAAACCTAATGAATCTAAAAAATCCCTATCGTTGCATTCATTAACAAATGAAACAGAATCAATAAAAGCATTAACTTTTAAAGTTGCAGCCATAGATTTTATTCTTGAGCCGGCGTAAAGTTTAACATTCACCAAAAAATCAGCCTTACCATTTAAAAACAATTCTATCAAATCAAGATAACTCAAACCATTCGGAATTTCATATCTGCCTGCTCTAATTTTTTTTTCAGCCCCATAAAGAAAAGCGGCAACTTTCATACTGGTTCTATTCGGAACAATCCCATGCTCATATAATTTTTCGGTTATTTGATCTAAGCTTTCTCCTTTTGCAATTTCAAATCGAACAGGGGCTTTCCCGGAATAATAATTAGGAGTAAAAAAGATATAATACAACCATCCTAATACTGCAAAAAAAAAGATAGTAATTATAAAAAATTCTTTTTTAGTAAACATGCTTTTCAAACCCTTTTTCATCTTGGAGGTCGAAATTCTGAAAATATTTCCTTCATTTTTTTCTTCTCTCTGAATTGCACGGGATTCATCAAGTATTCGTTCATATATTCTCAGTAAAGCTTCCGGTCTTAAAGGTTCTTCAGCATAGAGGCTAATTTTTTTACTAATTTCTTTTTCTCTTTCAGGTGAATATGTCGGAAGGTTCATAGATGTTTTAACCCTGCCGATAAGAACCGACATTAAAGTTCTTCTACTAAGCAACGGCACGATTTGTTTATCAATTAGATCAATTTCATTTCTTAATTTTTTAAGGATCTCTTCTTTTTCTTCTGCAGATAAAGAATTAAGTTCATTCTCTATTTTGTTAATAATATTTTCCATTAATAAAAGATAAGAAAATTATTACTACTGTTGAAAATGATTTTACATAAAATTTTCGGAAGATAAACCAGGAAACGGACTAAAATTTAGGTTATACCTCCGGCCTGCTTCAAATAATTTTACTCCCCTGAATGCGATCATAGCCGCATTGTCTCCGCAATATTCGAACTTGGGAATAATAACTTTTTTATTATACTTTTCAGATAATCCTATAAAAGCTCCCTTAAAGCTGCGTTCGCTGCAACTCCACCTACAAGAGAAATAGATTTAACTTCATATTCTTTCAACGCTTTTTCTGTATTTCGCAATTAATGGCTTTATACAGCTTCTTGAAATGATGCTGCAATGTCGCATATATCTTGTTCAGGTATTTGCTTTGCCATCAGGATAATGTTTTTTTACATATCTAAGCACAGATGTTTTTAATCCGCTGAAGGAAAAATTTAAGGGATTATCTAATTGAGCAACAGGGAATTTAATTTTTTCTTTATCACCATTTAGAGAAAATTTTTGGATTTTAGGTCCGCCGGGATAACCAAGTCCTAACATTTTTGCTACTTTATCAAAAGCTTCTCCAGCAGCATCATCAACAGTGGTTCCCAGTTTTTTTATTTCTGAAAAACTCTTAACCAGTAAAAGTAAAGTATGCCCGCCTGAAACAACCAACACCAGGTATGGGAATTCCGGTTTATCATCCATTAAAAATCCTGAGAAGATATGTCCTTCGATATGATTAACTGCAATAAAAGGTTTCTTAAGTGAATATGCCAACCCCTTTGCAAAAGTTAATCCGACCAGCAAAGCACCAATTAATCCCGGGCCCGCCGTTGCACATATTAAATCCATATCCTTTAATTCCAAACCGGATGTTTTTAATGCATCTTTAACCAGAGGAATTATTATTTGCAGATGAGCTCTGCTGGAAAGTTCCGGCACTACTCCGCCATATTTCGAATGGAAATCCTGGGAGGATATTAAATTAGCCGATAATATATTATTTGATATTACTGCAACAGATGTTTCATCGCATGAACTTTCGATTCCTAAAACATTCATGAATGTGAGTTAACATTTTTTAATGAAAAAATATTTTTAAAGATATAACCAGCAATCTGGGGATTTTCTTTCAATCTTCTAATTGAATAAGCATACCAATCTTCACCGAACGGGACATAAATCCTGATTTTGTAGCCATCAGCATTAATTTTATCTCTTAAATCTTCTCTAACTCCTAATAACATTTGAAACTCGAATTTATCTTTTGGAATATTCATTTCTTTTATCATCCGGTATGCTTCATTAATTAAAAATTCATCATGAGTTGCAATACCGACATAATTACCTGACTTTAAAATCACATTTAAAGTTTCAAGATAATTTTCTCTTATTCTCTGTTTATCTTTATATGCAATAGAAGCAGGTTCAATATAAATTCCTTTGCAAAGCCTGAAATTTGAATTCAGCTTTTCTAAAATTACAGCATCATCGAAAGTTCTTTTTAAATATGCCTGGAGAACTACGCCAATGTTATCAAAAGTCTCTTTTAATTTTCGAAATAGATTAAAAGTTTTATCCGTGTATGGCGAATCTTCCATATCTATCCGGACAAAGTTATTAATTTTTTGTGCTTTTTCAACTAATTGGTAAACCTGTTTATAAGCAAAATCTTCATCAATGCTTAAGCCCATTTGTGTTGGTTTTATTGATAAATTGGCCATTAAATTATTTTGGACGATTGCATCAAGAACAATTAAACATTTGTTTTTGGCTGCAACTGCCTCTTCCTTATTCTTTATTGATTCACCAAGTACATCCAGTGTAGCATAAATTCCTTTAGAATTTAATTGTTTAACAAGATTAATTGCATCTTCAAGTTGTTCACCGGCAATATATTTTTTTGAAAAAATACCAACGACCGGTTTAGGCATTAGCTTTACAATTGAAACTATAGTATCATTTATCAACGTCAATTTTTACTTCCTTGTAAGTAAGTGTTTAATATTATTAATCTTTTGAATTAATAAATTATGATTTTGCATATTCATTCATTTACTTTTTAGATTCGAAATAAAGTTTACGAGTAAGATTAAGTGAATCTAGCTGCTAAAAATTTCCCCTATATTATAAGTCCCGAACTTTTTAATATTATTAGAAATTTCAGCCAAATTATTTATTGCTAAAATAATTTTTTCATCTTCAAGATTTCCTAAAAGGTCAACATAAAAAGTATATTGAAAAGGTTTTTGAGGAATGGGTCGGGATTCGATTTTCACCAGGTCGATATCCCTTAGAGCAAAAACACTTAATGCTTTGAATAAAGCTCCCGGGATACTCTTTAATTCAAAACAAATTGAAGTTTTAGGATTTTTGATTTCTGATTCGTTCTTCTTCTTACTAATAGCTAAAAACCTTGTATAATTTTCCTTATTATTTTGAATATTACTTTCAAGTACCTCCAAATCATAGAATTCTGCAGCTTCTATACTGGCTATAGCAGCCGAAGGTTCGGTTTTATTTTCAAGCGCTAAAATTGCTGCGCCTGCTGTATCATATGCAGGTGTTATATGAGTTTTTTTAAACTTGCTTAAGAATTCCGAACATTGTCCTAAAGCCTGGGGATGAGAGTATATTCGCCTGATTTCAGTAAGCTTATATTTCTTTTGTGCAATAAGATGATGATTAATCTGCAAATTAAGTTCACCCACGATAGTGAGAGAATATTTTAATAACAAATCATATGTTTCAAAAACACTTCCATATAGAGTATTCTCAATAGGAACTATTCCAAAATCCACTTTACTATTTTTTACTCTTGAAAAAACTTCATCAAATGAATATGACGGCACGTTAGTCACTTCTTCGCTAAAATAAAACTTGGAAGCAATTTCACTAAATGCACCATGTTCACCCTGAAATGCTACTTTCTTCATAATATTAATATTTATTATTCGATTATTTTATTATTTAAACTGCTAAAATCTTTATACTACATGGCGGAAAAAAAGTGTCAATTATCTTACCTTAAATTTTATCTTTATTTAAGCCCATTCAAAATTTTTAACAATAAATCTGATTTTTCGTTTAACTCATCAAGGCTTCCGTTATTCTCAAAAACAAAATCTGCTTGTTTCTTCTTTTCAGTATCCGGAATTTGATTTTCATCTCTTCTTAAGAATTGTTCTTCAGTAAAATTGTCAAACAGGACTTTTCGTTTTAGCCTTAATTTATCTTCAGCTGTTATAAGAACAACATAATCAAAATATTTTTCCATTTCAGCTTCATAAATTAATGCTGCTTCTGCAAACACAAAATCGGAAGTTTTTTAATTTTTCAGAGATTAAAATATTAACTTTTTCAATAACTTTGGGGTGAACAATGGAATTAATTTTGATTACATTCTGAGGGTTTGAAAAAATTTTTTCGGCAAGGAATTTCTTATTTATTTCCCCATTTTTAAACGATTCTTTTCCAAATTCTTTCTCTACTTTTAGCCTAACTTCTTTATCGGAAATTAAAATTTCTTTGGATACATCATCAACATTTATTACAGGATAACCCTTTCCCCGAGATAAAATTTGAAAATGCAGATTTACCTGATCCGATTCCCCCGGTAACGGCAATTTTAATTTTTCCTGTTTTCATATGAAGGCTTATTACCCGGAATTATAATGTCCGATATTCAATATTTGAAATTTCAAACATGAAACAGATAATGAATTTCGAACTCTAAACTTATAAACAATATTCATTTACCTTGCATAACTAATTTTTCTTACTTCACGAATAACAGTGACTTTTATCTGCCCGGGATATTCCATTTCACTTTCAATTTTAGAAGCAATATCATGCGCTAATTTATCCGCAACCAAGTCGTCGATTTTATCATGTTCAACAACTACTCTAATTTCCCTTCCTGCTTGAATTGCATAAGTTTTTGCCACACCTTCAAATGATTTTGCAAGTGCTTCAAGTGTTTCCAATCTTTTTACATATCCTTCAAGCGGTTCTCTCCGTGCGCCTGGCCTGGCACCGCTTACAGCATCGGCAGCTTGAACAAGCGGGGCAATCGGGTGTTCCATCTCAATATCTTCATGGTGTGAACCGACAGCATTTACAACAATAGGATGCTCTTTATATTTCTTTGTAAGCTGATAACCGAGCAAAGCATGCGGACCTTCAACACTTTTATCCAAAGTTTTGCCTATATCATGGAGCAATCCGGCACGTTTTGCCATAATAGGGTCCAAGCCGACTTCAGCGGCCATAATACCGGTAAGATAAGCAACTTCAATACTATGCTGAAGCAGATTTTGTCCGTAACTGGAACGGTACTTCATTTTACCGATATGTTTAATCAATTCATTATGCATATTGTGCAGACCGAGCTGCATAATTGTATTTTCACCTTCGCGCACCATCTCTTCTTCAAGTTCCTGCCTGACCTTTTCAACAACTTCTTCAATTCTTGCAGGATGAATTCTTCCGTCGGCAATAAGTCTTTCTAAGGAAACCCTGGCAACTTCCCGTCTGAATTGATCAAAAGATGAAAGAATAACAGCTTCAGGAGTATCATCAACAATTACATCCACACCGGTTACAGCTTCGAAAGAACGGATATTTCTCCCTTCCTTTCCAATAATTCTCCCCTTCATATCATCATTCTGGATTTGCACTACGGAAACAGTAGTTTCTATAGCATAGTCTGCGGCACTTCTTTGAATTGCCTGAACTATTATTTTCTGTGCATCTCTTTTAGCATCGGCTTTTGCCTGATCATGAATTTCTTTTATTCTTTGAGCGCTTTCAACCTTTGCCTCGTTAATCAGGTTTTCCATAAGCATTTTTTTAGCTTCTACAGCGGTTAAACCTGAAATTTTTTCAAGTCTTAAATTTTGTTCTGTTTCTAACTTTTTAACTTCTGTTAGTTTCAGATCATAATCTTTCTTTTCGTTAAGTAAATCTTTTTCTAGCTGTTTATTCTCCTTTTCTTTTTTAAGAACAAGTTCAAATTTCCTTTCAATATTCTCTTCACGAACACTTAGTTGTTTTTCGAAGTTACCAAATTTTTGTTTTTTTTGATTTACTTCACTATCAAAATCAACTTTCTTTTTGTACCATTCATCTTTTACCTCTAGTAATTTTTCCCTCTTTATGTTATTTGCTTCTTTTTGTGCATCGTTAATAATTTGTTTAGCCCGTTCGTCAGCCGATATTATACTTTTTTTCCCAATCCTTGAATTAAAAACCCATCCAAAATAAAAAAACAAAGCAACGAGGACAATCACCATTGGTATAAGAAATAATATATCCATATTAATAGCCATATTTCCTCCAATGTCGGGTTATAATTATTACATTCATATTACAGATATTAAAACGAGCAAATGGAATTTTTAATTTTCATTTAATGAATATTTATTGAAGCTTTAGAATAATTGGTAACTATTTATTCCATTTGCTCATTTAAATAATTTTAATGTAATATGGATTAAAACCATCTCCGCCAGCCACTGATTAATAGGAAAAACCCTATTTTTTCATCAGTTTCGGGAATTCGCTCGAACGCTTTTTGCTTCCACTGTTCCGGATTTTTCCGGCAAATCAGCCAGTCCGGAATCCCGATAAAAACCGGGATGAGGCCTGCAATAGACGCCGTAAGTCAAACTCCCTATGAATTGTTGTTAGTTTTTCATATTGTAAGAGCTGACGGAGCGGTATTTAATTATTTTAGGATGGTTCAGATATAGTTGTATCATTCAATTGAAGCTTTAATTTTTTAACTTTATCCGCTACTTGTATAACAAACTCTCTATTTTTATTTTTTTCAAGAAATAAATCATAAGCTATATTTAAACAGGCAATAATTGCAATAGTTTGTGCGGGTTGATCGGGAAGTTCATCTTTTGTTTCTTCCATAACTTTGTTAACATAAATAGCCAATTCTTTTGCTATTTCTTCATTTTCGACCAACAAAGAATATTCTTTTTCAAATATTTTAATTTTAAGCTTCTTTTTATCAGTCATTATACCGTTTTCCATCCTACATTCAGTAAAACTAAGAACTTAAATTTATTTGTCCAACAGACAAGTGATAATCTATTCTAGATATTAAATCTTTTAATTTAACTTTTAATGTTTCTCGCTCCTTTAAATTTAATGAATTTATCATATCGTTTTCAGAATCATTCTGAAAAATTTTCAGCTCATTCTCCATATTATCCACTTTTTGCCGAAGAGCCAAATTTTCTTTAGTATAAGAAGATAACATATCTTCAAGCTCTTTAATCCTTTTTACAGAATCCTGGCAGTTATGCTTTAAAATTGAAACCTGAGTAGCTACGGCTTCAAGGTCTTTTAAAAGAATTTCATGTTTTGTTAAATCAGGCAACTTAAATTCCTCTTAATGTAGCATTAAATTTCTTTTCTACCTGCTGAATAATATTATTGAAATCTTTCTCTACTTCTTGTTCTGTAAGAGTTCTTTCATTAGAATAATATTCCAAAGAAAACGCCATACTTTTTTTATCCTGACCTAACCTATCACTTTCAAAAAGATCAAAAATTTCTACAGTTTTAAGAATATCAGAACCTTTTTCTTTTATACATTCTATAACATCGGAATATTTTACCGTTTTGTCAAACATAAAAGCAAAGTCTCTAAACACTTTAGGGAACTTATTTAGTTCGGAAAATGTTTTTGATTTTACCGGAATTTGCTTTAATAAATCAATATTAAATTCAAAACAATAAACATCCTGCTCAATATCAAAAATTTTTAGAATATCTTTTTTTACTTTACCACCGTAACCTACAGGTGCAGTATTATAGTTTTTATTGAATTTATAATCAAAAATTCTATCGACATTGTGATAATATGAATCATTTAAAACATTGTCAAGTAAAAAGTTAAATAAGAATTGATTCACAATTCCTTTAAGAGCATAAAAATCGGCACTTGTTTGAGCCTGATTCCATTCTTTTTTGCTTATTAAACCGGTTAATAAAAATATTAACTTATTTTCTTCGCTAAAATCATCAAAACTTTCTATCTGTTTCTCTTCCTTTTTATTAAACACATTTCCAATTTCAAAAAAAGCAAGATTCTTCTCCCCTACCTTAATATTCCTGGAGATAGTTTCCAATCCTCCAGGTATTAAAGAAGTTCTTAAGAATTCCATATCCAAACTTTGAGGATTAAGTATTTTAATCGGGTTGCCAATAATTTTGGATATTTTTTCCGACTGCAGCGGATTGTTTATAATTTCATAAAATCCTAATCCAACTGAAATATTACGAATTTTATCAGTTAAACCGGCTTCATCTATTTTCTCTTCCAATGTAATTGAAATTTTATTTTGAGCCGGAATATTATCATATCCATTTATTCTTGCAATTTCTTCAATTAAATCAATCTCACGTTCAATATCAGGACGGAAAGTCGGGCACTAAAACTCTGATATTCCTCTTCAGATTGGAAAACCGTTTGCATTCCTAATTTTTTAAGTATATCTATTATCGTATTCCTTAGAAATATCAAAACCTAGTAATTTATTTACTCTGGCAAAGCGGATCCTAACTTCTTTTCTTTTTATTTTATTTGGGTAAACGTCAATAATTCCTTTGGCAACATTTCCGCCGCTTAATTCAGAGATTAATTTTGCTGCTCTTTTTGCAGAAAAATCTGTATTGTTAGGATCAATCCCTCTTTCAAACCTATACGAAGCTTCTGTACTTAAGCCAATATTTTTAGAAGCTTTGCGAATATTGGAAGGATTAAAATATGCACTTTCAATTAAAATATTTTTAGTATTATTATTAACTTCAGAATTCTCTCCTCCCATAACCCCTGCAACAGCAACATTTTTTTCAGCATCACAAATCATTAATGTTTCCGGCGGAAGTTTTCTTACTTTAGAATCCAGTGTAATAAAAGTGGTTTCTTTTGGACTGCTTTGTACAATTATTTTTTTCCCTGCAAGATTATCCAAATCAAAAGCATGCAGCGGCTGGCCGGTTTCATACATAATATAATTGGAAACATCTACAACATTATTAATAGGACGCAGCCCGATATTTTTCAATCTGGTCTTCAGCCACCCTGGAGAATCTTTAATTACAACATCAGTTACAATTTTTGATGAATACCTGGGGCAATTGATTTCATCTTTAATTTCAATTTTCAGCAAGTTCATTAACATCAGCCGATGATTCTTCAATCTCCAATGAAGGAAGCTTTAATTCGCGGCTAAATATTGCAGCCAGATCCCTTGCAACACCAATATGTGATAAAGCATCGGGGCGGTTCGGTGTTATGCCTATTTCTAGAATTACATCATTTAAATCCAAAGCTTCGGTAATAGGTGTGCCTTCTTTTAGTTCATCTGATAAGATCATAATTCCGGAATGATTGTCACTCAGTTCAAGTTCAGCTTCAGAGCAGATCATTCCGAAAGATTCTATTCCCCTGATTTTTGCTTTCCCGATTTTAAAATTTCCCTTAGGAATAATTGTACCGATTGGAGCAAAAACAACTTTTTGTTGAGAATCAACATTAGGAGCTCCGCAAATTACCTGAAATTCTTCTTTTCCAGTGGATACCGTACATAAAGAGAGTTTATCAGCATTCGGATGTTTTTGCTTTTCTTTTACATATCCGACTATAAAGTCTTTGTAAATTTCATTCTGGTTAATAACTTCTTCAACTTCCAATCCCGACATGGTTAATTTGTCTGCAATTTCAGAAACGGCGATACCGGATAAATCGATATAATCTTTTAACCAGTTCAGCGATATTTTCAATTAATTAACTCCAAAATTTTTCCTACATGCAGACCTAAAATTGTTTCAAGAACCGTAAATCATTTTCAAAATAAATTCTAATATCCGGGATATTGTATTTTAACAATCCTATTCTTTCTATTCCCATCCCAAAAGCATATCCTGTATATTTTTCGGAATCATATCCAACATATTTAAACACATTCGGATCAACCATACCGCAGCCCAATATTTCAAGCCAACCCGACATTTTGCAAACCCTGCATCCTTTACCATTGCAAAGGAAACAGGTAATATCCATTTCTGCACTGGGTTCTGTAAAAGGGAAAAAACTAGGCCGGAACCTGTATTTTAAATTTTCACCGTAAAATTGCTTGGCAAAACCGACAAGTGTTCCTTTTAATTCACTAAAAGTTACATCCGTATCGACATAAAGACCTTCGACCTGATGGAACATACAAAAGCTTCTCGAACTGACGGCTTCATTTCTATAACATCGGCCAGGCATAATAACTCTGACAGGAGGTTCATGTTTTTCCATAACCCTTATCTGTACCGGGGATGTATGTGTGCGGAGTAGAAAATCTTTACTCAAGAAAAAAGTATCCTGCATATCTCTTGCAGGATGATCATGCGGAAAATTTAATGCCTCAAAATTATTATAGTCCGATTCAATTTCAGGGCCTTCTGAAACTGAAAATCCCATACCCTTAAAAATTGATCTGATCTCATCTAATGTCTGGGTTAAAATATGTTTTCTTCCGATTTGTCTTGAAATTCCCGGTAAGGTCAAATCAAGTACATCCCCGGCTGATTTTGAATTTTGCTCAATTCTTTCTTTAACAGAATTAAACTTATCAGTAATAAACGACCTGAATATATTAAGCTCCTTGCCTATCGCAGGTTTTTCTTCTTTAGGAAGAGTTTTCAATTCTTCGAATAAGCCGGCAATTAATCCATTCCGGCTCAGATATTTTATCCTGATATCTTCAAGCTGCTTTTCACTATTTATTTTTTCAATGTCGTTTTCAAAAGAAGATTTTATATTTATTATTTTTTCATCAATCATGAAAGTGGAAGCAAAAATTTAAAATAATACCCTCTTAAAATAATCCCGATTTTAATGGGGACTATATGAAGAGGGCAAAAAAATTAATTAGCAGAAAAATTGACTACTTCAGTAAAAGCCGAAGGATTTTCAACAGCTAAACTTGCAAGGATCTTCCTATTAATATTTACACCTTTGGAATTAAGAGCATGAATTAATTTTGAATAGTTGGTACCATTTGCTCTTGCAGCCGCATTGATTCTTACAATCCAAAGTCGCCTGAAAGTTCTCTTTTTAAATTTTCTATCCCGGTATGCATGGAGCCATCCTTTTTCGACATGGTTTTTTGCAACCGTAAACACTTTACTTCTTGCACCCCAATATCCTTTTGCATGCTTAAGAATTTTTTTTCTTTTCCTGTGAGATGCTACTCTATTTGTTGAACGAGGCATAATTATACTTCCTTATTTTTGATAAACCCTGAACTTTATTATTGAACCATTACCATAACACGCTTTTCTTCAGATTTAGAAACCAGCGTAGCATGTCGTAAATTTCTTTTTCTTTTTGTTGTTTTTGAAGTTAAAATATGGCTTTTATATGCTTTTTTTCTTTTAAAATTACCTGATGCTGTTTTCCTAAAGGTCTTTTTTGCACCTTTGTTACTTTTCATTTTAGGCATAATATAATCCTGTTATTCCTTTAAATTATTTTTCCCAATGTTTAATTAAATCTTGCGGATTTAGTCTCTTATCTTTAAATAATATGATTTCAAATTTTCATCATTCCAAACCGGCAATATGAATTATCTTATTTCTTTTTACTTTTAGATTTGTCGGGAATAAGAATTAAATTCATATTCTTTCCTTCCATTTTTATAGCAGATTCAACTTTTGCAATATCTTCGGTTTTTATAATAAAACGGTTCAATAAATCTTCACCTTGTTCTGTATAAGCCATTTCCCTTCCCTTGAAAATAACGACAACTTTAACCTTATTACCTTCTTCCAGAAAATCTATTGCATGCCTGGCCTTGAATTCAAAGTCATGTATATCGGTATTAGGATGAAGCCGGATCTCTTTAAGATTCGATGTCTGCTGATTTTTCCTTTGAATTTTTTCCCGTTTCTGCCGTTCGTATTTAAACTTGCCATGATCAATAATTTTGCAAACCGGCGGTTGAGCCTGAGGAGCAATTTCAACCAAATCAAGTCCTCTTTCACCTGATAGCCTTATTGCATCTCTAACAGTATAAATACCAAGTTGAGAGCCGTCAACATCAATTACTCTAACCTTCGGTGCTTTGATTTCTTCGTTTATTCTTATATTATCTTTAGCGATTATTACCTCTCCATTGTTATTATTTTTTGTTTTTTATTTCATCTTTTATATTATCAATAAATTCAGATAAAGACAAACTTCCTATATCACCTTTTTTATGTTTTC
Source organism: uncultured Bacteroidota bacterium (assembly GCA_963782475.1). Lineage (GTDB taxonomy): Bacteria > Bacteroidota > Ignavibacteria > Ignavibacteriales > Ignavibacteriaceae > CAVQBP01. The sequence goes on along the minus strand of CAWAJW010000012.1, from coordinate 1,007,590 downwards.
TTACAGAGATATTCCCGGCACCCTGTTCTTTCTCGCCAAGAATTAACATATACGGAACTTTATTTGTTTCCCAATCTCTTATTTTATAGCCGATCTTCTCATTCCGTTCATCAAGTTCAACACGGATATTATTATCTTTCAGATCATCAGCTATCTTTTTTGAATATTCCAAATAATTTTGAGAAACCGGAATAACGGCTACCTGAACAGGAGCGAGCCATAGTGGAAAAAATCCGCCATAATGTTCAATGAGCACTCCGAAAAATCTTTCAATTGATCCTAAAAGAGCTCTGTGAACCATAAAAGGTCTATGTTCTTTTCCGTCTTCACCGATATATTTTATTTCAAATCTTTCCGACATATTAAAATCAAATTGAATTGTGCTCATTTGCCATTCTCTGCCTAAAGCATCTTTTATTTTGATATCGATTTTAGGTCCGTAAAAAGCCCCGCCGCCTTCATCCAATTCATATTCAAGGTTCTTTTCTTCAAGTGCTGCTTTTAATGATTTTGTAGCTTTATCCCAAAGCTCATCGCTTCCCACAGCTTTTTCAGGTTTTGTAGATAAATAATATTTCAATTCGTTAAAACCAAAAGCACTCCACATCATTTGAGCAAACTTAATAGTTCTAATAATTTCATCTTCAATTTGATCAACCGTACAAAAAATATGAGCATCATCTTGAGTAAAACCCCTTACGCGAAGCAAGCCATGAAGCACACCGCTTTTTTCATATCTATATACTGTACCTAATTCTGCCCATCTTAATGGAAGGTCTCTATATGATCGGAGCTTCGATTTATAAATCATTATATGGAAAGGGCAGTTCATAGGTTTTATATAATAATCCTGTTCATCTATTTCCATTGCAGAATACATGCTGTCTTTATAAAAGCCCAGATGTCCGCTTGTTTCCCACAGCCAGCTTTTTCCCATATGAGGAGAAAAAATCAATTCGTATCCATTTTCCAAATGAGCTTTTCTCCAAAAATCTTCAATTTCCATCCTGATTCTGGAACCTTTGGGATGCCAATAAATAAGACCGGCTCCTGCTTCTTCATGAATACTAAATAAATCCAGTTGTTTTCCTAATTTCCTATGATCTCTTTTTTTTGCTTCCTCCAAAAACTCCAGGTAATCATCAAGCATTTTCTTTTTAGGAAAAGATATTCCATATATCCTTTGAAGCTGCTTGTTGTGCTCGTCTCCTCTCCAGTATGAACCGGAAATATTCAGCAGCTTTACATATTTTATTTTCCCGGTAGAAGGTAGATGAGGACCTCTGCATAAATCAACAAAGCTTCCCTCTTTATAAAGACTAATTTTTTCCGAATTCTCATTAATACCCGAGAGTATTTCTACCTTATAATTATCTCCTTTATTTTCAAAAAAATTAACTGCTTCATTTTTAGAAAGATCTTCCCTTATAAAAGGATTATTATCTTTAGATAATTTCGCCATTCTTTCTTCAATTTTAAGAAGATCTTCCTCGCTTAAATTTGAGTTAATATCTATATCATAGTAAAAGCCGTTTTCAATTGCAGGGCCTACACCGAATTTCGCTTCAGGATATATATCCTGCACAGCATGAGCCATTAAATGCGAAGTAGAATGCCAATATACTTCTTTCCCTTCTTTATCTTCAAAAGAAAGTATCCTGATTACACCATTAGAATTTATCGGGGAATTTAAATCTTTAACCATTCCGTTTACTTCAACTGCAAGAGCTTCCTGCGCTAACCTAGAAGAGACAGATTCTGCAATTTGATACCCGGTAATACCTTTATCAAATTCTTTTATAGTTCCATCCGGAAATGTAATTTTTATTTTATCCATAAAGATTAATATGCAACTCCAGGTTTCCCAATCATTTTCTAAACTCTTTTCTTCAAAAAATTTTAGAATTAAGCTTATAAAAATCGCCATATATGATTAAAAAGTCAATTAAATCCGCAATTTGATGCTGCACAAATTTGAAAAATCGGTAAATAAATTTAAAAAGCCTGAAAAAATGCAAATTAAGGCCTTGCCGCAAAGCTTTGAGAAATGTAAATGAGGTGAAACTTCTTATCTGTTAAGCAATTATAACGGGAAGATCATTACTCATCATTTCATAAAACTATTCGCGCTTTAACAGAAAAGGGGAACATTAATAGTAAAAAATAGATTTTCAAGTGAAAGCTTATTTGCCACTTTTTCGAATATATAATTTCTATAAGGGATTCTAATAATCTTAGATTAAAAATCAGACTAAATTAGACATTGAATTAATTGTAACAGAAAATTTTAATATCTTTAAAAACAATTTTAATAAATTAATCTTCATTATAAATGCTTCCGATCCAAGCACTGGAAAAATATTTCGGGTATAAAAGCTTTAGATTAGGTCAAAAAGAAATTATTGATGCAATCTTACAGGGGAATAATGTTTTGGCGGTTCTTCCTACAGGAGCAGGTAAATCAATTTGCTATCAAATTCCTTCATTTATTTCCGAACATTTTTCAATTGTAATTTCTCCTTTAATTGCTTTGATGAAAGACCAGGTTGATTCTTTAAATACTCCCGGAATGTCCGGCGAAAAATCGGCTGCATTCATAAATAGCAGCATGAGTTTTTATGAAGCAGAAGAGGTTCTTCAAAACATTTCATATGGAAAGACAAAGCTGCTTTATATTGCTCCTGAACGGCTTGAAAATATAACATTCGCAGAACGAATCAAAAAATTAAATCCCTCCTATTTGTTTGTAGATGAAGCTCATTGCATCAGTGAATGGGGACATAATTTCAGGCCGAGCTACAGGAGAATTCTGGATTTCATAAATTACACCGGGATCAAAAGTATTTCTGCTTTTACTGCCACTGCAACCCCTGAAGTCATCCAGGATATAATCGTTCAATTGAATCTAAAATCTCCGAAAGTATTTGTTAAAGGTTTTGAAAGGGATAATCTTAATTTAAATTTAATTGTCACCAAAAAGAAAAAAGAAAAGTGCTTCGAGTTAATTTCCCGTTATAAAACTCCGGCTATTATTTATACATCTTCGAGGCGAAGTGCGGAAGAAGTTTCCGAATTTTTAACTTTTAAAAGAATAAGCTGCAGTTATTATCATGCAGGTTTAGCTCATGAAGAGAGAAAAAAGATCCAGGAGGATTTCCTTAATGATAAGATACCCATTATTGCGGCTACAAATGCATTCGGAATGGGTATTGATAAAAAAGATATAAGATTGATTATTCACTTTAATATTCCGGGCTCAATTGAGAATTATTACCAGGAAATAGGCAGAGCCGGGAGAGATGGGAAAGATTCTTTTGTTTTCCTCCTTTATGATGATTCCGATATAAACATTCATAATTATTTTTTATCAAACGCTCACCCGGATAAAAGGATAATACATGGTGTTTATAATGCAATATGCGATTACAATAAAATCGCAGAAGGTATCCAGCCTGATTCAGAAATTATTTTGAATAATGAATATATCTCTGCTTATGTTAAAAGGAATATCAGCAGAGGCCTCCTTTACTCAACTTTAAAAATACTGGAAGGAGGCGGTTACTTAAGAACCGTTTCGGAATTTGACAATCAAAGTTCATTTCAATTTCTTAACGAAAAAAATAAGCTTAAAGAGTTTGTAAAAAACAGTTCAAATAAAAACCTGAAAGAAGTAATACTATTACTTTTAAGAGTACACGGGAGCAGTATTTTTTCAACCGAAGTCCGATTATTTTTAAAAGATCTGGCTTCACAATCGGGATTGCAGGAATTTGATATAGATGAATCATTAATAATATTAGATAACCTGGGAATTGGCAAATATTCCAGACCGGTATCAAAGAATAGTGTGCTCCTGACCTCGCCGAGGATAAATACCGAAAGATTAAGAATTGATTATAAAAAAATTAATGAGAGCTATTTAAACCAGCAGAAAAAGATCGATTTAATGGTAGGCTATGTTTTTACTAACGATTGCAGGTTCAAATATATTTTAAATTATTTCGGTGAAAATGTCGATGGTTATTCGTGTAATAAATGTGATAATTGTGTGGAAGATAAGAATATTTCTTCAGAGTCTACAGAATATTTAAAGGAAATAATATTAAGAACTCTCTATGATACAGGACCGGCTTCAGATTCCACTTTGATCAGCATTCTGAAAGGCTCTGCAAAACCGGATAAATATCAAAAGCTTGAAACTTTTGGAACCTGCTTAAATTTCCTTAGAAATGATCTTAAAACCGTGATACATATTTTATTATCCGGTAATTTGATAAGAAGGAAATCTTCAAGCAGTAAAAAATTTGAACTTGATGAAGAAGGATTAATTTACTTAAAGAAAATAAATGTAATCGAGACAAGCGATATATCTTTTGCGGATTATGAAAGTGATATAGAACTTTTCAATATTTTAAAGGAAATAAGAACAAGAGCATCAAAAAAATTCATGCAGACTGGCTACTTAATCTGTCCAGACGAAGTGCTTAGAGAAATCGTAAATAAAAAACCTGCCGGCGAGCTTGATCTGCTGTCGATTAAAGGATTTAATCAAAGGATGTTTAATAAAATAGGGAAGGAATTTTTAGACGCAATTGAAAGCTTTAGGAATAAAAATACAGAAGTAAAACAGAATGCTTCTTATTTGACAAAAGAAAACCGCGAAATACCCCAAAATATTAAAGAAACTTACATTCTTTTAAAGAAAGGATATCCTCTTAACAGCATAGCTTCATTAAGAAATTTATCCGAAGCAGTAATATCTATGCAGATAGAAACTATAATCGAATATGAACCGGGGATCAATATTAACAACCTTATCAACGAAGAAAATATTAATAAAATAAATTCTGAAATAGAAAAGGGTTTTATTGATTTGAAAGATTTGAAGAAACGCCTGCCGGAAGAAATTTCTTACCCATTAATCAGGATTGCAGTTGCAAAACATAAATTCACTTCCGTTCTTTACTCCTCAAGGTATCAATATACGCGGTAGCCTTATTAAAAAAGCTCTCCCAGCGTTTCACATCTTTATTATAATAGTTTACAGTAGAATCGTACTGCCCTGAAGTCACGCCGTTATTTCTAAATATAGCCTGTTTTGCAGAATCGAAATTTGCAGTGCCTGCAGGTATAGTATCATGAGCAATAACAATCTCCGTATATATTTTTACAAACTTATCTTCATCGAGGGTTTTATCATTTGAGCAACCGGACAGGATAATGACAAGAAGAAAGGAGAAAGGCAGGATATATAGATTAAATTTTACCATAAAAAGTCAAAAGTTAAAAAATCACATCTTATTAGCAAATTGAATTTTGATTTTACTTTTGATCTTAAATTACTTCATTTTTTTACTGGCTTCAAATAATATTTTCTTTTCTTTTTCGGTAAGATTCTGATAGCCTGACTGACTGATTTTATCTAGTATTTTATCAATATCTTCCTGGCTGATATTTTCTTCATCTTTATCTTTTATTTCATAAAAGCTGGCATCTTCAACATTTCTTTCTTTCTTTTTGAAGGGATTGGAAATACCCTTAAAAGGATTTGGAATGTTACTGCTTCCCCCGAATTGAGACGTGGATCTAAATATATTTTTGAAATTAGCACTTCTATCCCACAGCATATAAACCAATCCGGTCAGAGCTCCTCCTACATGAGCCAGATGAGCAACATTACCACCGCTATTAACAGCAAATATCTCTATCAGTACCAGAACTATTATAAAATATTTTACTTTAACGGGGATTAAGAAATAAAGGAAAATAAGCCTGTTGGGAAAAAGAATACCGAATACAACCATAACTCCCATTATAGCACCTGATGCACCGATTGTCGGCCCGGAAAGTCCACCGATCAAAATCGGACTTAAAAGAATCTGAAACAAACCCCCGATAACGCCGGCTGTAAGGTAAAAAAGGAGGAATTTTTTTGAACCCCAGAGATTTTCAATTTCAATACCGAACATCCATAAGATGAACATATTAACAGCTATATGGAAAAATCCCCCATGCATAAACTGGTATGTAATGAGCTGCCAAACTTCAAAATATCCGCTCCCCAGGGGCATCAATGCAAACCAGCGAATTATGAAATTGTCGGCCGGGATTCCTCCGAATGTTAAATTCTGCATTAATAGCTGCAGGAAAAAAACAGCACCATTAATTATTAACAAATTTTTAATAACCGGGGGGAAATAACTGAAACCGCCGAACCCGCTTGGTTTGTAATAATTACTCACAATAAACCTTTTAAATAAATTACTCTTACTAGATAATCCAGAGAGAGTTCCGAATATATTATTAAACCCAATTACTTGCAGAAATTGGGTTTAAATACAATTTTAGGCAATATAATGATTTTAATCAATGTAATTCTTAATATCAATTACCGGAATTGTTTAATGCAACAACACCCGGTAATTCCTTACCTTCTAAAAATTCAAGTGATGCGCCGCCGCCTGTAGAGACATGAGAAACATTATTCTCTAAGCCGGCTTTACTAATTGCTGCCGCAGAATCGCCGCCGCCGACTACTGTAACAGAACCTTCTTTTGTTGCTTTGGCTAAAGCTTCTGCAATTTCCATAGTACCCATTGAGAAGTTTTCCATTTCAAAAACACCCATCGGGCCGTTCCAAATAATAGTTTTTGAAAGTAAAATTTCTTCACGGAAAGCTTTGATGGTTTTAGGTCCTATGTCCATTCCCATTTTGCTGGGCGGAATCTTATCAACATCTACAACCTCACATGGAGATTCATTTTTGAATTCATCTGCTACTACTACATCAAGAGGCAGGAGAAACTTAACTTTTGAATTTTTTAATTTTCCCAATAATTCTTTTGCAACGCCGAGTTTTTCTTCTTCAAGCAGAGACTTCCCGATTTCATTTCCTTCAGCTTTAAAGAATGTAAAAGCCATACCGCCGCCGATTAAAAGGATATCAACCTTATCAAGAAGATTATTTATTACATCAATCTTTCCTGAAATTTTTGCCCCGCCCAGAATAGCACAATAAGGTCTTTTCGGATTTGATATTGCCTCACCCAGATAATCCAGTTCCTTCTGCATTAAATATCCTGCTGCGGAGGTTTTTATAAATTTAGTTACACCTTCTGTAGATGAATGGGCGCGGTGTGCACTTCCGAACGCATCATTAATATAAACATCACCAAGCTCGGCCAATTGTTTTGAAAATGCTTCATTGTTCTTGGTTTCTTCAGCATGGAATCTTACATTCTCCAGCAGCAAGACATCACCGGGTTTCATTTGATTAACCATTTTCTTAACTTCTTCACCCACACAATCAGGCGCCAGCTTAACTTCTTTTTTCAATAATTGAGATAATCTTTCAGCTACCGGCTTCAAGCTGAATTTAGGATCGGGCCCCCCCTTAGGTCTTCCTAAATGGCTCATTAATATTGCTTTACCTCCTTCTGAAATTATTTTATTTATTGTAGGTAAAGAAGATGTAATTCTTCTATCATCCGTTATATTTTTATTTTCATCAAGAGGTACATTAAAATCAACCCTGACCAAAACTCTTTTATCTTTAAGGTTCACATCATCAATAGAAAGTTTTTTCATTGCAGTTACCTTTCATAAAGTAAAACCAAATTTCTACTACTAAGTTTAAAGCTGAGATAATAAAAAATAATTGGAAGGAAGAAGCAGCACAGATAATAATCCGTGCTGCTTTACTGAAATATTATTTTGCAATTTTTAGTACTAAATCAACAACTCTGCAGGAATATCCCCATTCATTATCATACCAGCCGACAACTTTAACCATATTTCCGTTAGTCATTGTAGATAAAGCATCAAAAATACAAGAATGTGAATTCCCGATAATATCTGCAGAAACAATCGGATCTTCTGTATATTCCATGATCCCTTTCATACTGCCGTTAGCAGCTTCTTTCATTGCAGCATTTACTTCTTCAATTGTAACCTCTTTTTTAAGAGTTGCAACGAAATCTGTAATTGAACCATCGGGTGTAGGAACTCTTAATGAAAATCCGTCGAGTTTTCCTTTTAATTCTGTAATTATCTTGCCGATAGTTTTTGCTGCACCGGTTGTAGTTGGAATGATAGAAACAGCAGCAGATCTAGCTCTTCTTAAATCACTATGCGGAAGATCAAGTAATCTTTGATCATTTGTGTATGAATGTACAGTCGTCATAAAACCTTTCTCAAGGCCAAATTTATCATGAAGAACTTTAACCATCGGAGCCAGACAATTTGTAGTGCATGATGCATTTGATAATACTTTTTCATTACCGGTCAGAACATCATTATTTACTCCTAAAACCACCGTTGCATCTACATCACCTTTTGAAGGTACAGTTAAAACAACTTTTTTTGCACCTGCATCAATATGTTTCATGCAGGCTTCTTTAGATCTGAAAATACCGGTCGATTCAATAACTACATCAGCTCCTAAATCTTTCCATTTCAGATTTGAAGGATCTTTTTCAGCAGTAATTTTTATCCTGTCGCCGTTAACAATTAAATCATTTCCTTCAACTTTAACATCACCTTTAAATTGACCGTGTACCGAATCATACTTTAATAAATGTCCTAAAGTTTTAGCATCTGTTAAATCATTGATGCCGACAAAATCAAAACCGCCAAGCTGCAAACTTCTGCGAAATACCAATCTTCCAATTCTTCCGAATCCATTAATGCCAACTTTAATTGCCATTTTCCCTCTCCTTTTTAGAAAATATTTTTAATTAGACTTATTAAAATAATTAAGAAACAATATAATTTCAATTCAATAAGATCTACTATTGAACTAATTTTCTTTTAATAAGGAAATATATTGTGATTAAAAAGCTGATTGCGAATAATTTATTTTACGGTATCCCCTTTAGCGAAAGTAATAAATTGGCTAATCCTGCCGGTCGAATCATATTTAGTCCATTTTCCATCTCTTTTCCCTTTAACATATTTACCTTCTTCTTTTATTATACCTGTTTCATAATAAAAACTCCAATCACCGGAAGCAGTATCGTTACTAAAATTCCCTTCGGATTCTATCTTACCGTTCGGGTAGTAATATTTCCATTCACCTTCATTCTTATCTTTTACCATGTTGCCTGCCATTTCAACCCGCCCATTTAAGTCCGATATTTTAAACCTGCCGTCTTTCAATCCATCCTTAACATAATATTCCATTACTTTCTCATTAATTGTATCAATGATAATTCCTGTATAAGGTTTATTACTATTTTGCTTGTAGATTAATCCATCCTTCTTTTCGATCATAACATTAGTTTTTGATGGCTGAATATCTTTTCGATTTTTACAGGATGGAATCACCGATAATAAAATGAGACAAATAGAGATTTTGATAAAATTATTCATTGATTAATATGATTTTAGTGGAGTTAATTTCTGGGATTTAATTTTATCCATTCTTTTATATAGGCAGAAATTTCAGTTGTTGGAGCGCCGGGAGTAAACAATTCCCCTACTCCTTGAGACTTAAGTGCTTTAATATCTTCTTCGGGGATTATTCCTCCACCGGTTAAAAGCACATCATTCAATCCTTTTGCTTTCATTAAATTTAAAATTTTCGGGAAGATTGTCATATGAGCTCCGGATAATATACTAATGCCGATAACATCGACATCTTCCTGCAGAGCCGCTTCAACAATCATTTCAGGTGTTTGTCTTAAACCGGTATAAATAACCTCCATCCCGGCATCTCTTAAAGCAGCCGCAATAATTTTGGCACCCCTGTCATGACCATCCAGTCCTGCTTTTGCAATAAGCACTCTAATTTTCGGCTCCATTATTTCATCCTTCTTTTTTTAAAGCATTTCTAATAATAGTCGGCATATTCTTTCATTTTACCAAAAGAATATACTTTAAAATTCGGTTTAAAATTGAAATCTTTTTCAAACCTTGGAATAATATGAAAATGGAAGTGGTAGATAGTCTGCCCGGCAGCATTCCCATTATTCACAATGATGTTGAATCCGTCTGCATTTAATCCTTCTTTTATATACTTAGAAATATATTGCGTGGTTTCGATTAACTGATCCAGTTCATTAATAGGAACCGAAAGGAAATTTTCATAATGATTTTTGGGAATGACAAGAGCATGTCCAAAATTAATCGGCCTGATATCCAGGAAAGAAATAATATTCTCATTTTCAAAAAGTATTTCGGCATTTTCTTTTTTATTTGCTATATCACAAAAGATACAATCCATATATTAAAAATAACCTTAATATTTATTTTGACAAAATTTACCAATTTGATTGAGCGTAATAATGGGATACAGAATCATGGAATAATGATTTTATAAATAATATTAAAAAATCTATTTATCTCATTAATTTGCTTTATTTAACTGGATTAACATATTTAGCATAATAGAACCTTGCCCTATCCAGGTCTTCGGGAGTATCCACAGCTAAGTTTTCAAATTCGGTAACAACAATTTTAATTTTAAAGCTGTTTTCAAGCATCCTCAGCTGCTCAAGTTTTTCAATTTTTTCCAGGTCAGTTTGTTCAAGTTCAGTAAATCTCAATAAGGCCTCACGGCGGTAAACATACAACCCGATATGTTTATAAATATCTGCATTAACTATCCGCTCAAGATTTGTTTTTGCATCTCTTACGTATGGAATTGGCGAGCGGGAAAAGTATAGTGCAAAATTTTTATAGTCAAACACAACCTTTACAACTGAAGCAGATTTTAATTCCTGTATAGTTTCTATTTTCTTTGCTAATGTTGAGACATTAACCGACAAATCAAATAATAGAGGCTCTATTGCCTGATCTATCATTTCCCCCCTGATAAAAGGTTCATCTCCCTGGATATTTACAATAATTTTTGCTTCAGGTAATTTTTTAACTGCAAAAGCTATTCTATCCGAACCGGTTTGAATATCACGGGGTGTCATAATTGTTTTTCCGCCGAAACTATTTATAACCTGTGCAACTTTTTTATCATCAACTGCAACAACAACATCATTTAAAAGTTTTGACTTCAGACAATTTTCATAAGTATGCTGAATCATAGGTTTTCCGCCGATATCGGCGAGCGGTTTCCCCATTAATCTTGTTGAAGCAAAACGAGCAGGAATTATACCTATTATCATATTCCAGAGGGATAATTAACAATTAACAATGAATTATAAAGTATAAAAAATAAAAGACATGATTAAAAAAATTTAAGAATGATTTTAGCTTATTACTTTTGGAACTTTAAAAAAAGAATCATCTTTTTCAGGAGCGTTTCTTAAAGCTTCATCCCTTTTCACCGAAGGTTTAACTTCATCATCTCTAAAAACATTACTATTTTCAACAGGGTGGGATAAGGGTTCAACATTTTCGGTATCCAGCTCATTCAGCTTTTCTACATAGGATAAAATTTCATTCAGCTGATGTGTAAAATTATCAAGTTCTTTTTCATTGAATCTTAATCTTGCCAATTCTGCAATATGTTCAACATCTTTTATTGTTACAGCCATATATTTTCCTAATTTTTTAAATTACTAACAATAATATCTCTTACTTTATCCATAAGTTCAAGTTCATCCTTTCTGTTTACAATATTTTCTGTAGAAACCGGTTTATCAAAATGGACATAAATAGTACCGCTTTTAATTTTAAATTTTCCTTTAGGCAATATTTTTGAAGCGCCGCTGACCGAAACTGGGATAATTGGAAATCCTACTTTAGAAGCAAGATAAAATGCTCCTCTTTTAAAGGACTGTACATCCCCTGTTTTACTTCGTGTGCCTTCGGCATAAACCAAAGGAGAAAGCTTTTTTTCCATCATCCTTCTTTTTGCTTTTTCAATACTCTTTATTGCTCTTTCAGCATTCGTTCTATCAATCATAATATAAGGTCCTGTTCTCAACTGCCATCCGAACAGCGGTATTTTGCTTAATTCCTTTTTAAAAACAATGCTGATTGGAACCGGGATAGCATACTGCAGCGAAGGTATATCATATTGGCTGCTATGGTTAGAAACAAAAACATAAATCTTTTTATGATCGAAATTTTCCAACCCGGTTATGGATAATTTAATCCCTGAGATTAATAATATTCCTTTTGAGAAGACCTTGGATAATTTATAATAAAGATAGAAGCTCCTGTCTAATGAAAATAATGCAGCAAAGATTGAACATATAATCGTGTGAATAATAATTAAAAAAATTTTTATATATGATAACACAGATTGATTTCCCGAATACCAGTATAGGTTTATTGATTATTGAACTAAAAATTATCTGTTTTGGTCGAGCGGTATATCTAAAGACACTTCAATAATATTGTTATCTTTCGCAAATTTTTCTAAAGCCGATATCCTGTTCTTTATGGACGGATGACTGTAAAAAAACCATTCGATAAAAGGATGCGGGTTTTTATCTCCTAAGTTCTGTTCAGTTAATTTTTCGAGCGTGGATTCAAATGATCCCGGTTTCCTTGTTGAAGAAACGGCATATTCATCTGCTTCATATTCATATTTTCTTGATAGAATATTTGTTAACGGAGTTTGAATTAACCCGATTAGCATTATCCATAATGAAAGCAGCGGCAATGCCGCGATTATTGTTATTTTATCAAATCCAAACCAATGTATGGAAATTTTATATAAAATAGAGATAAGAAATAACGTTAGAAAGCTTGCAGCCGTACCTATAATTATATTTTTAATTATGTGCTTTTTCTTGTAATGCCCGAGTTCATGTGCAATCACAGTCTCAATTTCATCCTTAGTATAATTTTCAAGAAGTGTATCACCAAGTAATATCCTTTTCGATTTTCCGATCCCTGTAAAAGCTGCATTAGCTTTCTTAGTATTTTTGCTCATATCAAACTTGTACACATTTTCTACTTTTATTCCTGCTTCTTTTGCTAAAATATTAATCCTGTCTTTTAAATCCTCATCATCGATAGGAGTTATTTTATAAAATAAAGGAAGAATAAATACAGGGACTATTCTTGCCAGGATTACCGACACAAGAAATAGAATTACAGCAAACGGAAGCCACCAGAGATTTCCAAACCGGTTTAAAGTATAATAAAAGACCAAAACAATCGGAAGGCCGATAATTGAAGATACAGCAATACCTTTAGCTCCTTCCCAGATCCATTTTAAAAATGTCTGGTTCGATAAATTATATTTATGCTCAAGGTAAAACCCGGTATAAAAATTAATAGGTGAGAAAATTACAGCTCCCGCAACGCCGGTTATTATAGTGAACAAAAGAAAAAGCAAATATGAATTGGAAGTAAATTGATTAATGTAATTTTGCAGATTTAAGCTTAAACCTGTTGCTACAAAAAGAAGAATGAGAATAAAGCTTAAAACACCTTCACCAATGCTGAAGCTTAATTTAATATTATTATACTTTTTTGAATCCATTATATTTATTTCGAATTTCTGAACCAAAGCTCATCAGCCTAATGCTGAGAATTTCTAATTGCAGGATTGATAGTTATTTTGCGTTACTAAAATAATAAAGATGGAACAAATATTATTTTTTTACTTATAGACACCATCTTTTACGTAAGAATTCCTAACATTAGCTCTTCTTTAAATATTCGAACAATAACCTTACTCCAAAACCAGTCATATATTTTTTTGTATAATTATTATAATTATTAGCCATTGAAGGGCCGGCAATATCAATGATGAGCCCATGTAATTTTTTTGTCGACAAAATTTTCCAGGAATTTTGCAGCGGTTATTGCACCGCCCCATTTTCCGCCCAGGTTTTTAACATCTGCAACGTCGCTTTTATTAGCTTCATGATAATCATCCCACATCGGCAGGGGCCATACACGATCATATGTAACTAGACCGGCTTTATAAAGTTCCGCGGATAAAGCTTCATCTTTTGTAAACAAGCCTGCAACAAATTCTCCCAAAGCGATAACACATGATCCTGTTAAAGTTGCAAGATCTATAATTATATCTGGTTTTTCCTTTGAAGCGAAATCGAGAGCATCTGATAGAATTACTCTTCCTTCGGCATCTGTATCAATTATCTCAATGCTTTTGCCCGAAGCGGTCATAATAATATCACCGGGTCTTATTGATCTACCTGACAGCATATTTTCTGCAGAAGGAATTACTCCGATAATACTTACAGGCAGATTAGCTTTCGCAGCCGCCAGGATAGTGCCTGCAACAACAGCAGCACCCGACATATCAGCTTTCATTTCACCCATATTACTTGCAGATTTGATTGATATTCCCCCGGAATCAAATGTTACTCCTTTCCCAACTAATGCAATTTTCTTTCTTCTTTTTTTACTCTTGCTTTTAGTTTGGTAGTTATATTCTATTACAATAAAACGGGGCGGGTTTTCACTTCCCATACCAATAGCAGTCAGACCGCCCATCTTTCTTTTCTTAATTTCTTTTTCATTAAATACAGTCACTTTTACTTCTGTCTGGTTAAAAGCAGAAATTATTGATTCAGCTAATTCATTGGGAGTAATCGTTATTGCAGGTTCGTTCTGCAAATCTTTTGCAAAAAATAATCCAGCCATTAAATTTTGTGCATCATTTAAAGCAGACTTAAGCTTCTTTTCATTATCGGCATAAAAATATACAGCTAAATTTTTAATCTCATTTTTTTCTGTTTTATACTTATTGAAAGAATAATTCCCTAAAATGATGCCTTCGATAAATGTCTGGTAAAAATATTCTTCCTTTTCAAAATATTTTTCAAAAGCCTGGTATTTTGGAATAAAGATATGGAGATGCTTAACTTCTTCTTTTTCCAGCTGGGATAGAAAACCGGCAAGATGATTCCTGAAATAATCAACTGAAAAATTATTTTCAAGCTTAATTTTAAATATAAATACTTCGTCAGGTTTTCCATCGATTTTTGATATTCTAACATCAGTTCCATTTCTGCTCAAAAAAGTTTTCCTTTGCAGTTCGGATAGATGAATATTAAAAACTCTTTCAATATTATTAAGACTTGCATCCAGTTTTTTTTCATCAATCAGATATCTCAGACAAACAGATAAACTTTTGTAAGATATTTTTTTATTTCCGGATTTTAAATTCAGATTATACATTTTCACCTTTAATTTTGTTTAGATATTGTTCTGCTCTTTTAAGAACTAAATCCAGGTAATCATTCAAATTTTTATCGAAGATTCTTAATCCTGCCGCATTTACATGGCCGCCGCCTCCGAATTCCTGCGCTAACTTATTTATCGGGATGCTCCCTTTGGATCGTAAACTAACTTTAAAACCTTCATCCAGCTCAATAAAGAGAAGACCGATTTTTACATTTTCAACCGATAAAGAAAAATTCACAAAACCATCCGTATCATCTTCTTCTGCCTGGGTAGAAATAAACATTTCTTTTGTTAAGATCATATAGGCTATTTCGCTAGTTTTGCCGTATAGCTTTAATGAATCCAAAGCTTTCCCTAATAATTTTAGTTTACCGAACTTACTCTGACCGTAAATTTTATCAAAAACGCTGGTAGGATCAACATCATATTCCAGGAGCTCCGCAGCTAACCTATGAATTTGAGGAGTAGTTCTTTCAAACCGGAATGAACCGGTATCCGTCATTATTGCAGCATAAATAGGAAGTGCAGTTTCATTATTCAAATTAACAATGGCGGTTTTTTTTATTAGATCATATATTATTTGACCTGAAGCCGTATAAGACATATCAATAAAAAAATGGTCAGCAAAATCTTCAGGGTTCTGATGGTGATCAATACAAATTTTTATTTTTTTTGATTGAAGAAGTTTCTGCCGCATCTTTACTATTCTATCAGACCTGTTGAAGTCAACTGCGACTATAACGTCAGTGTTATCAAATAATTCCGAATGTTTTTCTTCATCATATTTTTCAATCTTATTATCCTTATCCAGAAATTTTAAATTATAAGGGGTTGAACTGTAGTTTATTATGTAAATAGTTTTCCCTAATTCTTTAAGAATAGAATAAAGTGCAATTTCAGAACCAATTGCATCTGCATCAGGATTAACATGAGTAGTAACTAGGAAGGAATTATTATCTTCTAAAATATCCCTGAGCTTTGTAAAATCAATCATGCTTTAATGCTACCAAAATTTCCATAGAAAGAATAATTAATCTGCATTTTGACAATGCTAAATATATTTAAACATTTAAAATAGGAAATTTTTCGGTCAGCACAATATAATTTTGAATTGCAGATATGAATTAAGAATTATGATTCCCTTGAGGCTGTCTAAAAAATAATTATTTACTAGATAATAGAACACAGATGAGGCTGATTTAAACGGATTTACACTGAATATTACTTTTTATGTCAGCCCAAGTTATACATAACAGGAAGTTTCTCCATCAAATATTTGTTAAGCGGCAACTTCCCAGGTATTCCCGCTGAACAGCAGCTTTCTTAAATCTCCTTCGCCTTTTGTCTTTTTAATGTTATTTAATCTGTTCATGAAAATCTTCATTATAAGAAGATTTGTTTTCTTGTCTTAATATACCAACCGGGGTTGGAAATCCCTCCATTTCTGTTATGTGGGATAATATATTTGCCGCAGCATTTGTTTTCTCAAATTCATTATGAACCCAGAGATCATTAATCGAATATTTTCCAGTTGGAAATATCAACCACTTCGGGAGTTAACCCGTTCAACCTGATACCTTTATCATTATTTTTACCAAAGACCATTGGTTTGCCTTGTTCCAAAAATAATACATTATCGGCTTTAGTTTCTTTATCGGTTAGAATTTCAAATGCACCGTCATTAAAGATATTACAATTCTGGTAAACCTCGATAAATGCAGTTCCTTTATGTTCACCTGCTCTTTTCATAACTTCTTTTAAATGTTTTGGATCCCGGTCTAAAGAACGGGCAATAAATGTAGCACCGGAACCAACAGCAAGGCTCAATGGGTTAAAAGGAAAATCAATGCTTCCGAACGGAGTACTTTTTGTTTTCTTTCCCTTTTCGGAAGTAGGTGAATACTGACCTTTAGTTAATCCGTAAATTCTATTATTGAAAAGAAGAATTTTTATATCAATATTTCTCCTGCATGCATGAATGAAATGATTGCCGCCGATGCTTAACAAATCACCATCTCCGGTTGCAACCCAAACAGATAATTTAGGATTATTTATCTTAATTCCAGTTGCAATTGCGGGTGCTCTTCCGTGAATACCATGGATTCCATATGTATTCATATAATAGGGGAATCTTGCCGCGCATCCAATCCCTGAAACCCAGACAAAATTTTCGAGTTTAACATTTAAATCCGGTGAAACTCTTTGCATTTGTGCAAGGATTGAATAATCACCGCATCCCGGGCACCATCTTACATCTTGCGAAGATGAAAAATCTTTTGAAGTATATTTTACTTCGTTTCCATTTCCGTTTTTTACATTACTCTCGGTCATTTCTGTTACCTCTTAAAATTGCTTCAATCTTATCTTCAATTTCAGAAGACTTAAAGGGAAGTCCCTGAATTTTATTAAAAGGAATAACATCAACAGAAAATTCACTTTTAATTATTTTAGAGAACTGCCCGAGATTCAATTCCGGGCACAAAATCTTTTTATATTTTTTTAAAACATCACCGGTATTTTTGGGGAGAGGATTCAGATATCGAAAATGTGCCTTGGCAATTTTCTTTCCAGTTTTTCTAACCTTGTTGACAGCTTCAGTAATTGAACCATATGTTCCACCCCATCCGATTACTAATAGATCTGCATCCTTATCCCCTTCCACTAAAAGCTCCGGGATATCGTTCTCTATATTTTTTACCTTTTGAGCTCTCAGCCTAACCATAAATTCATGGTTTTGAGGATCATAGCTGACATTTCCAGTTACATTTGCTTTCTCCAAACCGCCTAACCTATGTTCCAAACCAGGGGTGCCAGGTAAAGCCCATGGCCTTGATAAATTTTCATCTCTGGTATAAGGATCGAACCCGGCTTGATCATTACTTTTTGCAGCTGCAAATTCTGGTTTCATTTCGGGGATATTATCCGGCTCAGGAATTTTCCATGGTTCAGATCCGTTTGCAATATATCCGTCGGAAAGATACATTACAGGGAGCATATATTTTAATGCAATTCTTGAAGCTTCAATGGCCATATTAAAACAATCAGCCGGTGTAGAAGGTGCTACGATCGCTACAGGCGCTTCTCCGTTCCTGCCGAACATTGCCTGCAGCAGATCTGATTGTTCGGTTTTTGTTGGAAGACCTGTACTTGGGCCGCCCCGCTGCACATCTATAATTACTATGGGAAGTTCTGTCATAACAGCTAATCCTATTGCCTCTGTTTTAAGTGCAACACCAGGTCCGCTGGTTGTAGTAATTGCAAGAGCTCCTGAGAAAGATGCCCCGATTGCAGCGGTAATTGCCGCTATTTCATCTTCCGCCTGAAAAGTTCTTACCCCGAAATTTTTATGCTTGCTCAATTCATGTAAAATATCTGATGCAGGAGTAATAGGGTATGAGCCCAAAAATAAAGGTAAACCGGTTTTTACAGATGCGGCCACGAAACCAAGAGCTAATGCTTCATTTCCGGAAATATTTCTATAAATACCCGGAGATAATTTAGCCGGGGCAACCTGGTAGCGTGTGGTAAATATTTCCGTATTTTCCCCAAAATAATATCCTGCTTTTAAAACCTTTTCATTTGCGGCAGCTATTTCAGGGGAGGACTTAAATTTTACTTTTATCCATTTAAGAGTTGGTTCAATAGGTCTGCTGTATAGCCAATACATCATTCCCAGTGCAAAGAAGTTTTTACTTCTTGCAATTTCCTTTGCCGAAAGCCCGCTGTCTTCCAATGCAGTAGCAGTTAATTTACTAAGAGGGACATGAACAACATTAAATCCTTCCAAAGTAGAATCTTCCAGCGGGTTGGTTTCGTAGCCGGCAAGTCTCAGATTTTTTGAATCAAATGAATCGATATTTATGATTAACGCCCCCCCTTTTTTTAATTCATTTAAATTTGTTTTCAGAGCGGCAGGATTCATTGCCACCAAAACATCAGGAGAATCACCCGGTGTTTGAATATCGTCGCTGCTGAAATGCAGCTGAAACCCGCTTACACCATAGGTAGTCCCTGCAGGGGCTCTTATTTCCGCAGGAAAATCAGGTAAAGTACTTACATCATTCCCCACTATCGCACTGGTATTTGTAAACTGTGTACCTGTAAGCTGCATCCCGTCACCTGAATCACCTGCAAATCTTACAGTCACATCATTTAAATCGACTATACCTTTAGTCATTTAATTACTCTTATTTTGTTTATAATATTTATTTTCTTTTTTAGTATTTACTTTAATAGAAATGAATACTTTTTCTGGGATTGTTAAATATTGATGATAATTATACAAAAGAGGTTCTAACAAGTTTCTAATATTCCAATCTACCGGATAAATGCTGCACTAAAATTTTTAATAAACTTAATTAAGATTTTAAAGATTGCCAATGCAATTTTTTTTCAAAAACAGATATCATTTCAGTTTGCTATCCACCAGTTTGAAATCTTAATCGCGGGAATAAAATTAAACATTAATTTTAATGATGTCTTTAATTTTTTTTCTATTGTGTTTTATTTCACATATAGTTTAAATTAAAATTTAAACATCATGGAAATGCAGCTTTGAGGATGTAGATGAGTTTTGGTTTCTTAAATAAATCTGAATTAGGAACCATCAACTGGATATAAATTAAAACTGGAGGGATTTAAATATAAAAGTTATAGTGAATAATATTAAGGAAAAATGAGCAAAATTTAGTTTCAAAACTAACCCGGTTTTAATAAATCCCCGGGTTAGCCGAATTAAATTCTTTAATTATAAATTAATTAACTTCCCATGTGTTTCCGCTGAATAATATCTTTTCCAGATCGCCTTCACCTTTTAATTTTTTTACCTGGGCAATCTGTTCTTCAACACCCTGGTCATAAGTGGGTTTTGATATCTGTCTGAAAATTCCTACGGGAGTTGGAAATTCCGGACTATCTGTTAAATGCGCAAGAAGGGTTGCACGTATTGTAGATTCATCATGCTCATCATGTACGAGAAGATCGTTAACGCTGGCATTGCCATTAATATTAACTATAACGGGTTTCATTCCATCCAGCTTAATACCTTTATCCTTATTTGTTCCAAAAATCATCGGCTTATCATGTTCAAGGAATAAAAGATGATCATCTTTAATTTTTTTATCTGAGAAAATATCAAAGGCTCCGTCATTAAATATAACACAATTTTGGAATATCTCTATAAAGGCAGTTCCCTTATGATCCGCGGCACGCTTGATTAAAGTTTGAAGATGCTTCGGATCTCTATCGATTCCCCTGGCAATAAAAGTTGCATCTGCACCTAAAGCCAGCGATATAGGATTAAAAGGATAATCAATGCTGCCAAAAGGAGTTGTTTTAGTTTTCTTCCCTTGCTCTGAAGTAGGTGAATATTGACCTTTTGTTAAACCGTAAATTCTATTATTGAAAAGAAGGATTTTAAGATCAATATTTTTCCTGCAGGCATGAATAAAATGATTGCCGCCGATACTTAATAGATCACCATCACCTGTTGCAACCCAAACGGATAAATCAGGCCGGCTTACTTTTACACCAGTAGCAATTGCAGGAGCTCTTCCGTGAATAGTGTGAAATCCATAAGTTTCCATATAATAAGGGAAACGAGATGAGCATCCTATACCGGAAATCCAGACAATTTTATCTTTATCCAGCCCGGCTATTTCCGGAAATGAACGCTGGACCTGGGCAAGTATAGAATAATCTCCGCAGCCCGGGCACCATCTGACATCCTGACTTGTTGCAAAATCTTTTGCAGTTAATTTTATTTTTTGTTCGACTTTAGTTTCTTCCATTATTCTTACCTCCAAGTATTTCTCTAATTTTTGCTTCTATATCGGATGCCCTAAATGGTAATCCTCTTACAACGTTAAAAGGTATAACGGGAATTAAAAATTCACTTTTAATTAATTTTGACAATTGGCCGAGATTTATTTCAGGGATTAAGATATTTTTGAAATTTTTTAATACATCAACTGTATTTTTAGGGAAAGGATTAAGATATTTTAAATGAGCCTGTGAAACAATTAAACCTGCTTTTCGTGCATCAACAACTGCCTCTTTAATAGCTCCGTATGTTCCGCCCCATCCCAAAACTAAAAGTTCTCCCTCCTTTTCCCCTTCAACCTGGAGATCGGGAATATCTTTAACCATATTTCTCAGCTTTTTTTCTCTCAGTTTAATCATAAGGTCGTGGTTATCAGGATCATAGCTTACATTGCCTGTAATATTAGCTTTTTCCAATCCACCGATTCGATGCTCCAGACCTGGCGTACCTAATTTGACCCAGGGACGGGCAAGATTTTCATCACGTAAATATGGAGCAAAACCTTCTTTTTCAGTCCTGAATTTTACCGGGATCTCCGGTATTTCATTTGCATGAGGGACTTTCCACGGTTCTGAACCATTGGCCAGATATCCATCGGTTAATAGTATAACCGGTATCATATATTTTATTGCGAGCCTTGATGCTTCAATTGCCATGTAGAAACAATCACTCGGAGTAGAAGCAGCTAAAACTGCAACAGGGGCTTCGCCGTTTCGGCCATATACAGCCTGAAGCAAATCAGCTTGTTCTGTTTTTGTAGGTAATCCTGTACTCGGACCACCTCTTTGAACATCAACAATGACAAGCGGGAGTTCAGTCATAACCGCCAGACCAATAGCTTCAGTCTTCAGTGCAAGGCCCGGACCACTTGTAGTTGTTATAGCAAGGTTTCCAGCATAAGCTGCTCCAATTGCAGAAGTAACACCTGCAATTTCATCTTCAGCCTGAAAAGTTTTAACACCAAAATTTTTATAAGTACTTAGATATTGCAGAATTTCTGAAGCCGGGGTAATAGGATAAGAACCTAGAAACAAAGGTAATTTACTTTTAACCGAGGCGGCAAGAAAACCTAAAGCTGTTGCTTCATTTCCGGAAATGCTTCTATATGTACCGGATGGAAGCTTAGCAGAATCAACATTGTACCTGGTCGTAAATATTTCAGTCATTTCACCGAAATTATAGCCTGCATTTAAAGCTTTCTCATTAGCATCAACGATATTAGGATTCTTTTTAAATTTATTTTTTATCCATTTTAATGTAGGTTCAATTGGGCGATTATAAAGCCAGTACATTACACCGAGAGCAAAAAAGTTCTTACATCGCGCTTTTTCTTTTGGTCCTAACGGATTTTCTTCCAATGCTTTTGCAGTTAAAGAATTTATTGGAATTTGATAAACTGTAAATCCGTAAAGTTCCCCATTCTCCAATGGATTGTTATCATATTTTGCTAATTGCAAATTCTTTTTATCAAATGCATCGGTATTTAGAATAATAGATGCGCCCGGCTTCAATTCAGGTAAATTTTTCTTTAATGCAGCCGGATTCATAGCAACTAAAACGTCAGGTCTATCACCTGGGGTATAAACATCACTACTGCCAAAATGCAATTGAAAACCGCTAACTCCATAAACTGTACCGGAAGGGGCGCGGATTTCTGCCGGGTAATCAGGCAAAGTACTTAGATCATTTCCGAAAATTGCAGTGGTATCACTAAACTGACTCCCTGTTAACTGCATACCGTCTCCTGAATCTCCTGCAAACCTAACTGTTACTTCGGTAAGATTCTGGATTTCTTTTTCTTTAATCATTTTCTTGCTTCTGTGCTTATGAGAATTTAGTTAATTAAAAACGTCCAAGGAATTCCACAATTCGTGCCATTTAAAAAAAGCAGGAAAAGTTGTTTATTTTGAATAAATCAAACATTTTTAATAAAAACCTATATTTTTAATTACTAATTTTTAAGAGTGAGATATTACATTTCTCAGAAGTGAAAAAGATAAGAATAGTAAATAGAAAAATTTTTTATTTTCTTTTCTTTATTTTAAATAAAAAGCTTGAGATAAAAAAAATAAGTTAATAGTTATTAAAAAGTTGATCCGAAATTTCTTGTATTTAATTCATTCCGGTTTTTCTTCAAATTTAAAATGCGGATTTTCGATTAAACCAAAAATATTTCCGAAAGGGTCAATAATTGTTGCTACCAGGATATTGTTTCCAACTTCCTGAATTTCTGAATTGATTTTTCCACCTGCTTCCAATAAATGCTTCAATGAGCTTTTTATCTCCTTTACTCCCCAATATGCAACCAGATTATTCCCGAGTGAAATATTGGACATATCAGGATCAAGACCTAATTCAAATCCCCCAATATTGAATCCTACATAAAACGGCTGGTCGAAATATGGTTCTATTCCTAATGCTTTTGAATACCAGCTTTTAGCTTTTTCAATATCATCAACATGATAGATAACTGTTCTCAACCCGTTTATTACAGACATAGAAATACCTCAAGAATAATTACAAATAATGAAATTAAAAATAATGATTTATTTTAAATGAAATATCACTTACTTAGATTATCTTCTTTCCTGATATAAGAAAAATCATATTCAGTGGTCCATGTTTCCCCTTTATCGGTAGAACGCTGAGAAAATTGTCTGACTTCATTAGGACCCAGATTGTAAAAAGTTAATCTTCGTATAAACGGTGAGATATCTTTTACATGATCATGGCTGTAATAAACAATGGCATTTTTAGTGGAATCGTAATTCCCTTCGTAATAAGTAGAAGCGGAATTTTGGTCTACCCAGAACTGAATCCATTTCTTTTTATCCATATCATAATAATTAAAACTCTTGCCGGTATAACCATTAATGCCTGTCCAGTTTTCCAGGATTACTGCCCCGTTAAGAATTTTCTCAATTCTACTATCGCCTGCTTTTTGTTTTTGCGGATTAAATACATTCCACTCTCCTACCCAAAAATCAAATTTTTTTGCCTCAGGGAAATTTTCAAGTAATTTAACAGAGTTCATGATTTCAATAAACTTTTTATCACCGCGAATATTTGTCAAATCAGGATCGGTTTTTAAAAGTGATACCGGGCTGAAACCATTGTTCAGTGCTTCCTGAAGGTAATTCAAGGCTTCCTGTTTATTTTTATTTAATGAATAAGTACATGCAAGGTTATATAATACGATTGGATTTTTATTCGGTGCCAATATCAAGTAATTTTTTATTGCCTGGTCATATTTCTTTTCCGAATAATAAAGAGAAGCAAGTTTAAAGATTGCCTGATTATCAGCCGGATTACTTTTTATTACTTCAAGGTAAAGATTTTCAGCTTCCTGATATTTTTTGTTTTTTATAAGACTATCTGCTTCCTGGATTTTCGGATCAATAGAATTCTGGCAGTAAGACGAAACCGATAGGAGCAGCGAGAATAACAAAATGATATTGAGCTTATACATAATTCAGCCCTCTTTCAGATTTTTGCAGATAGGAATATTAATGAAGACAAATAAATTAAATAGTGCTTCTATATTACAATTTTTTCTCTAATATGCAATATTAAAATTTTCTTTCCAGGTTCAGATTGACTATTAAAAATATATATATATTGTTAAGAAAGTAGAAATATTAATACTAAAGTAAAAAAAATTTTCGTCCAGAAAGTATTATACAATTTATTTAAGATTGATTTCCTTTAATGTTTTTAGATCCGGATAATAAAATTCAACTTGAGTATTGTTATATATGCTTTTTTATTCTATCTTAATTTAAGATAAACGGGGTTGTTATAAATTTCAATTTCATTCTTAAAATTAAATCCAACTATGAAAAAAGCCGCCATATTTAAAGTACTGTTTTTCTCTTTTTCTTTTAATTTGTTTTCAGTTGCTGGATCTCTACCCGATTCTATTGCAAAGAAATTTATTTTCTCTTTAACAGATAACCGGAATGATCTTTATAAATTTATTCTTCCTGAAGAGCTGGAAATTTCAAAAAGATTAGGAATAGAATACTCCGGAATTCAAAACAAATTTCTGATTTCCAATGATCTTGATTCATCATTTAGGAAACAAATTATCAATAAAAATTTAAATTTCACTTATAAAGTCATAAATCTTGACAGTGATTATTCGAAGCTAATTTTTTCAATCTCCAAGCTGAAATTTACGAAAGAATATTTTTTTAAAGATACTTTTTTAATTTCACCGCCATATTATTTTGGCAGAAACTGGGTGACAGAAAAAAGTAAATTTTTCATATTTCATATAAGCAGCAGGGTTTTATTTAACCATTATGCTGAAGAAAGATTAGATAATTTTGTCGGAAATATCTGCAATAAATTAAAGCTTAATAATGAACAAATAAAAAACCTGAAGAAAAATAAAATCCATTATTATTTATGCAAAGATGATAGTGAGATTAAAAAACTTACCGGTTATGATGCGCGTGGTCTTTATTATCTCCCTTATGATTATATAATAACAACCTACAATTGCCATTATCATGAAATCCTTCATCTTCTGATTAATTATAAGACACAAAATCCATCGCTCTATACTTTACCCTTGTTCCAGGAAGGGTTCGCGGTTGCATTCGGCGGAAGGGGCGGCAAAGTAGCTGAGGTCATTCTTGAGACGGGTGCTTTTTTAGGCATAAACAATTTGCTTAATTACAATTCCCTGTTAAGCAAAGAAGAATTTAACCAGTTCGATGCTACTATGTCTTACCCTTTGGCTGGTCTTTATAATAAATTTTTAATATATGAGTTGGGAATAAATAAATACTTCTCCTTATATGAAAAATACTCCGGGGATGAATCCGTTATTGAAGGTCTCAAAATAAACCTAAATGATTTGCCGCCGGATGATAGATGGGAAATCTATTTAAAAAATTATCCGGATAGTAATTCTATTAAGATTGATATTTCCAATTATGATGAGTATAAAGAAATTGAAAGCCGAAAGAATATTTTTTTCATCTCCGAAAATCCGGATTATTATTCCTTTATGATTAAAGATACTTTACTTCTGGAGCCAGCTCAAAAAGATAATTATTATCAAAGCAAATTATTCCTGGAGTTATTTCCTCATAAAAAATATAAAAGTGAGAAGTATGGAATACTAGCAGATTCAAATGAAGTTTCCATTTACAATTTTTATTCAAATAATTTAATTGCAAAATATGTCAGGAATTTTTCTCCTCTGAATAAAAAAGTTGAACAAATTAATAATCTTTATCAGTTTGAAATAAAAAAGAAAATATTCAATGAGCCGCTTAGAGAATTAAAAATTGATTAAAGTTTATTAGCTCCATTCTAATAAAAATATTTCCGGTGCAAAAATCTAATTAAAGCAAATTGTGATTTATTTCATTTGATTACTTGATGATCTGCAATATTAATTAATATCTGTTTTTATATAATTTGCGGGTTAAATGGGGAAAGATGAAAAATATAGATAATGCGGAATTAAAAATATGAGTTACCTGCCTTATAGATCCTTATCAATTAATATTCAAAATTTATTTCTTCGGAAATATTACATTTCATTTTTAAAATATATTCGAGGTATAGATGATAAGCCAAATTTTTATAGAGAGGAGAATTTAAATGTCTGCTGACAGTCAAGATGATTTTCAATCGAAAAGCATTGAAGATGTTCTAAAAGAATTAGGTACTAATTTAAAAACCGGATTAAGTGATGCCGAAGTTCAGGCGAGAATAAAAAAGTATGGATTAAATGAAATCCCCGAAAAAGAAGAAACATTTTTGCATAGGGTCTTAAGAAGATTCTGGGGACCGATTCCCTGGATGATAGAAATTGCAGCGCTACTTTCAGCCGCGGTGCAAAAGTGGGACGACTTCGTTATAATATCCACTCTCCTTTTTGTTAACGCTTTTATTGATCTCTGGCAGGAAAGTAAAGCATTAAGCGCATTAAGCGTACTTAAGAAAAAATTGGCGAAGAAAGCAACTGTACTGCGAAACGGGATTTTCAGCTCCATTGATTCAAAAGGACTTGTACCGGGTGATATTATCAAAATTAAAATAGGTGAGATACTTCCAACCGATGTAAAACTAATTGAAGGTGAATATATACAGATTGATCAATCTGCATTAACAGGAGAATCACTGCCTGTAACAAAACATCCTAATGATACTGCCTATGCAAATTCGGTAGCTAAACAAGGGGAAATGATTTCAGTAGTTACATTGACAGGTTCAAATACCTATTTCGGTAAGACTGTCTCTCTTGTTGCAAAAGCAGAAAAGGAACAAAGAAGCCACTTTCAAAAGATGGTGGTGAAAGTCGGCAACTATCTTATCTTCACAACAGTTTCCCTTGCGATAATTATTATTCTAACGGCATTGTACCGTCATGAAAATATGATAAATATCTTAAGATTTACATTGGTTCTTACAGTTGCAGCGATACCGGTTGCATTACCTGCTGTATTAACTGTTACTATGGCTGTCGGGGCAATTGCGCTATCAAAAAAACAGGCAATTGTAAGCCGGCTGGCATCTATTGAGGAACTTGCCGGCATTGATATTCTATGTTCAGATAAAACAGGAACATTGACAAAAAACCTGATGACGGTTGCTGCCCCTATTACTTATACCGGTTTCGATATCAAAGACCTTATGATTTTTGCAGCATTATCTTCTAAAGAAGAAAATAATGATCCGATTGAAGTTCCTGTTTATGACTATTTGAAGAAAAATAATTTATACGATCAGTTAAAATATTATAAAGTTGAAAAGTTTACTCCGTTTGATCCTGTTAATAAACGGACCGAGGCAGTTGTAAGCAGAAATAATGAAATGCTGACTATAACTAAGGGAGCCCCGCAGGTAATATTAAAATTATCGGCAAAAAGTGTTGATAGCGATCGGGTTTCAAAAACGGTTAATGATTTTGCGAAGAAAGGATACAGAACACTAGGTGCAGCAGTTAAAAAAGGAGATGATAAAGATTTCAAATTTGTCGGAATTATTCCGTTATATGATCCTCCGCGCGACGATGCAAAGGAGACAATTGCCGAAGCTAATAAATTAGGGCTGAATGTAAAAATGGTAACCGGTGATAATGTAGCAATTGCAAAACAAATATCAGATCAGCTTGGTTTAAACTCAAATATACTTGAAGCTGATGAGTTAAAAAGCGGCAACAATGTAGAATTTATAAAGATGACTGAAATTCTTGCAAAGACAATACAGCAGAAATTAAATCCTGATCTTCCTGAAGCAAAAATAAAAGAGTTTGCACAGGAAGTCAGTAAAGAAATTGAAGCAACTTTCCATGAAGAAAATATTGGGAAAGATAAGGTTAAAAAACATGAGTCGGAAGTGCTTAGGTTAATTGAAGAATCGGGCGGATTTGCACAGGTATTTCCTGAAGATAAATATACAATTGTTGAACAACTTCAAAAGGGAGGTCATATTGTCGGAATGACAGGTGACGGCGTAAACGATGCCCCGGCTCTTAAAAAAGCCGATGCGGGGATTGCAGTTGCAGGCGCTACCGATGCAGCAAGGGCGGCCGCAGATTTAGTCTTAATGGCGCCCGGTATTTCAGTAATTATTGATGCAGTTAAACAAGCACGTGTAATTTTCGAGAGAATGAACAGCTATGCGGTTTATCGAATTGCCGAAACAATCAGAGTAATTTTTTTTATGACACTTGCAATTTTAATTTTCAATTTTTACCCGGTTACTGCTATTATGATTATAATACTTGCTCTTTTAAATGATATACCTATAATTACAATAGCTTATGATAATACAAAGATTGATCCTTTCCCGGTAAAATGGAACAACCGGGAATTATTCGGTCTGTCTACCCTGCTGGGCATTGCAGGAGTAATTTCATCATTTTTAATTTTCTTTTTACTTGAGTCTTACTCGAACTTATCTCAGCCATTAATTCAGGCTGCAATATTTACTAAATTAATAATTGCCGGTCATGCAACAATTTTTAATACAAGAACAAGCGATTGGTTTTTCAAAAAACCTTTTCCTTCAAAATCGCTTTTAATTGCATCTTTATCAACAGCTTTCTTAGGCTTAATAGTAGGCGTTTATGGAATTTTTGTTCCTGCCATAGGCTGGAAATGGGGTTTGATTGTAACAGGATACGCTTTAGCCTGGTTCCTTTTCAATGATGCAGTAAAAGTTTTTTTCTATAGAAATTTTATCAGGGAGAATAAAATTTTTCATAAATTCTTTAATAAAGAAGATAATATCTGATTTATTCGTGTTTTATTGGCAGGAAACTATTGCATAGATTCAAAATATATATTATCAATGTAGCAATATCCCCAATCTTCTCCCGGCTCAAATGATTGAATTATAGGATGCCGGGTTGAATGAAAATGCTTTGTCGCATGTTTATTTTTTGAATTATCACAACACCCGACATGACCGCATGTTTTGCAAATTCTAAGATGTACCCACACATCACCTAACTTTAGGCATTCTTCACAGCCTTGAGTTTTGGGTTTAACATCATTTATTAATTTTAAATGAGAGCATTGATCCATAAAATTATCCTTTTTAATAAATATAATATTAAAATTTAAATCGAAATGTGCTCTATTCACCTATATATTTCAAAATATTTTAAAAGATTTTGGATACCTGCTTCTATAATTTTTCTTAAACATGAAATATGGATTAAAACCAGGTTTATTGTTATATATTTATTAACCCGGCTTTAGGTGACCGGGCAATCAAATCTTTTATTTATAACTTTCGGCTCTTTAGGTTGCCGAAACCGTTGAAACTTTCAAGTTGGCCGGGACACGCTCATTAATCCAGCCCAGGATATCCGCCATAACAGCTTCTTTTTCTATATCGGCAAGAAGATCATGGTATCCGCCTTCATAAATCTTAAGTGTTCTATCAGCTGAACCAACATTATCGTAAAAGAACTGGCTTCCGTTTGCCTTTGCAGCTTTATCATCACTCCCATGGAGTATTAATACCGGCAATGTAATTAGTGGAAATTCTTTCTTTAACTTTTCATCGGCACGAACCATCTCAGCCAACGTCCGCGTAGGCTGAGTTTCATGAGCAATTAGAGGATCATTATTCATAGCTTCAACTGCTTTTGGATCCCTGGAAAAGTTCTCGTTTTTAAGCCGCAGAACGTGAGCATGAGGTGCAACATGTTCCAGTCCTTTGAAAACAGCAAGAGCAAAATCAGGTGCCGGCACCTGGAAAGCAAAACTCTCGCAGATAAATCCTCCTAATTCGTTTTGGTGCCCAATAGAATAAAGACAAGAAACCACACCTCCTGCGCTATGCCCCAGTAGATAAACGGGGAGCCCAGGTTCATAGGATTTTACAATCTTCACAAATTCTGCAACATCATTAACATAATCATCAAAAGTCTTTACGTAAAAACGTTCCCCATCGGATTTTCCTCTGCCGCGAAGATCAAGTGCATAAGCAGCAAGACCATTCGAAACAAATTGTTCTGCTGCCCAAGAGTAGTAGCCGCTGTGAGCGTTGAACCCGGGAACTATAACAACCACGCCCCGGGGTTTATCTTTTGGATGCCAGGCACGGGTAAAAATAGAAAGCCCGTCTTTGTTCTTGAAAGTTGATTCGTTCATTTTAATTCTCCTTATTTGTATGTAATTAAAAGTAAATTGTGACTTATCTATTTATTATTCAATATTTCAGTTAAATTCGAACCAACCTTAATAATTTGTTCAAGGCTTTACTGAACAGGTTACTAATCCAAATAATTTTTCATATTAAATGTTTTTATTTCCACAGTATTGCTTGTCACCTCAAATCTACTTTGATTTTTTTAGTTTTAGTTCCAAGGCCAAATAGTATACCAGTCCATTTTTTGTTGAAAATAAGGACTTCTGAAAAAAATTTAATATTCGGATTGATATATCGACTTTAGAAATGAATATGAGCGATATGTAAACCCTTTTGATTTGCTGCATTTCTTCATTGGCCATATTTCTATCTTAAATGCTATGGCAGAAAGGTTGCTGTAGAAATGAGAAAGAATTTCAACCTTTATTTAATTAATATCTAAAACAGTTTTGTAAAAGTATGATTCGATTGAAAGGAGATAAATAATGGAAGATAAAAAAGTGCTTAGTCATATTAAAAAATTAGCAGATGAAGAATCCCGGCTTTATTCCAAAGAAGATCTGACGGATGATGAAGTAAAAGAATTACATGAAATGAAAGTCGAACTTGATCAATGCTGGGATCTTCTACGACAGCGGCATGCTCTTCGTGATGCCGGTAAAAATCCAGATAAAGCGAAAGTTCGTCCTCCGGATATTGTTGAGAATTATAAACAATAAAATTTAATGAAAAACATGGATTTAATTATAGTTATATAAGTAAGTTGGATAAGCATATGAATGAATCACAAAACAAGTTTTTACAAAAGCTGCAAACCCCTGTTAGTTTTCTGGTTTTCTCTGCTTCTCTAAGGAATGGATCGCTGAACGCCAAGCTTGCCCAACTTACGGTAAAAGTTATCGAGCAATATGGTGGGAAAGTGGACTATGCATCTATGTCTGATTTTGATGCCCCTTCTTATGATCAGGATCAACATGATTCTTCAGGATTCCCAGCCGGACCAGAGGAATTCCATAGCCGATTATTATCCAATGATGCCCTTGTAATCATTTCCCCTGAATACAATGCATCAATACCTGGATTTCTAAAAAATGCAATCGATTGGGTATCACGTTATCGGCCGCAGCCTTTCAACGAGAAGCATGTTCACCTTTTATCCGCATCCCCTTCAATGGCCGGAGGCAATAGAGGGCTTTGGGCACTACGTGTTCCATTGGAACATCTTGGTGCCCGCGTTTTCCCGGATATGTTTTCGCTTGCACAGGCACATAACGCATTGGATCCGGCCGGAAAGATTGCAAATGAACAGTTAAATCAACGATTTGAATTGAATATCAAAGCGTTTATGGATCTTACCGAAGCAGCCAAGAACTATCCTTGCGCCAAGAAAGCCTGGTTCGAATTCCTGGGTGAAAAAATAGATGAGGAAACCGTCCGTGCTGAATAGCTGATTGCTCTTGGGCAAAGTTAGACTTAACATAATTATATGATTGTTAAGAATTATTCTTATGGGAAAAAATTTTTCTGCAAATAATAATGTGGAACTATGGACATTAGTATCAACCATACTTGCTTCAAGTATGGTCTTTATCGATTTCACAGCGCTTAATGTTGCATTGCCGGCAATACAAAATGATTTAAATATCAGCGGTAAATCGCTTCTCTGGATCATTAATGCTTATTCAATTTTTCTTTCTTCATTACTGCTCGTTGGAGGATCATTGGGGGATATATTCGGCAGAAAGAAGATCTTTATTATTGGAATAATTTTATTCGGTGCATCTTCCTTTATGTGCGGAATTTCAAGCGGAAAATTAATGCTTATTATTTCAAGAGCATCACAAGGTATCGGCGGGGCACTAATGGTCCCGGAAAGTTTAGCAATAATTTCAGCGGTCATTCCGTCCGAAAGAAGGGGAAAAGCATTCGGAACCTGGTCAACATTCAGTGCTTTAACTACCATTATCGGACCTGTTATCGGCGGCTGGCTTGCCGGGCTGGGATTATGGAGAATTATCTTTTTTATTTAATATTCCGATTGCATTCATTACTGTACTAATCCTTATGTTTAGGGTTCCCGAAAGTCGTGATAAATCGGCCAAGCATTTGGATTTAACTGGGGCATTATTAGCAACTATAGGGTTGGGAGGAATAACATACGGCTTCTTAGAAGCATCGGACAGCGGTTTTAAAAATTTAAGAATTGAAGCTGCTTTACTGATTGGAATTTTTTCTCTTGTTGCATTTATTATTGTTGAAAAAAGAAGCCTGCAGCCGATGATGCCGTTAAATTTATTTAGATCAAAAACTTTCAGCGGTGTAAATACTTTAACTTTATTTATGTATGCGGCATTAAATGCAGCCCTGTTTTTCTTCCCCTTAAATTTAATTCAAGTGCAGGGTTATCCGGAAGAAACTGCAGGACTTGCTATACTTCCTTTTGCAATTTTAATATCAGGAATTTCCAGGTTCTCAGGAAAATTTTCCGATAAGTTTGGAGCACGAAAACCATTAATCATCGGTCCTTTATTTGCCGGGCTTGGACTTTATTTTTTAACATTTCCTGGAATTACAAACGGGCCCTCTGAATACTGGACGACTTATTTTCCAGGAATTGTTCTTCTAGGTATAGGGATGGGAATCGTGGTGGCTCCTCTTACTGCTGCAGTAATGGCTTCTGTAAGTGAAGAGCATTCCGGGATTGCTTCGGGAATTAATAATACTGTTGCACGTGCAGCAGGTTTGTTCTCTATTGCCATTTTAGGAACCTTTATGATAATTTCATTCAGAAATAACCTGGAGCTGAAGGCAGATGAGTTAAAAATCCCGGAGGATAAAAAAATTGAATTAATTCAGAATTCCAATAAGCTCGCTGAAACCCGACCCCCAAAAGGATTGACAAAAAAAGAATCCTCTTTAATAACTTTAAATGTTAAGAAATCATTTGTTGCCTCTTTCAATATGATTATTATAATTTCCGTAATATTATCCTGGCTGAGTTCTTTGATTGCATTTATTTCGGTTGAGAAAGGAATTTTGAAAAATTGATCCTATAATTTTTATTAATAATTGTTGAAAGGAGACAATAATGTCTATCCGCCCAGTCAAAAAAATATTGAAAGCACAGCCGACTGTTGAAGGCGCAGGAGTTAATCTTCGCCGCGCAATTGGTTTTGGAGATCCTTCCGAAGTAGACCCGTTTCTTCTCCTGGATGATTTCCGTAATGAACGGCCTGAAGATTATCTTGCAGGTTTTCCCTGGCATCCGCATCGAGGAATTGAAACGATTACTTATGTGCTTGCAGGAAGTGTTGAGCATGGCGACAGCATGGGAATAAAGGAGTAATTTCATCGGGTGATGTTCAATGGATGACAGCAGGAAGCGGCATTATTCACCAGGAAATGCCGAAAGGAGATCCGGATGGAAGGATGCATGGCTTCCAGCTCTGGGCTAATCTTCCAGCCTCATTAAAAATGACTAAGCCGCGGTACCAGGAAATTAAATCACCGGATATGCCGGAAGTTACGGATGATGACGGAACACATGTTAGGATTGTCTGCGGTAATTTCTGGGGAAAGAGAGGTCCGGTTGACGGCATTGCCGCTGATCCGGTCTATGTTGATATTTCAGTTCCGCCTGGTAAAAGGAAATCAATTGCAATAGATACAAGGAATAATGCGTTTGCGTATGTTTTTGCGGGATCAGGAAAATTCTCGAATGCTTCAGGCCCTCTTGCTGTACCAACAGAAAGTGTTGGCTGGCTGGACACATCTCCGCCTATAGATGCAGACAACCGTTCACTAATACTTTTTGACAGCGGCGATGAGATTACTGTACAAGCTGATGAAGGAGGAATCCGTTTCCTGCTTATTTCCGGACGACCTTAAAAGAACCTGTAGCCTGGTACGGACCGATTGTAATGAATACACAAGCGGAGCTTAGAAAAGCTTTTGAAGAACTTCAGGATGGTACCTTTTTGAAAAATATGCAGAATAGCTTAAATTACTTTTTAAAAATATGTTTTAAGTCAATGAAACTAAGATTGCAGCATTGTAAAATTATATTTCTCGTTTATTACTTCACGACATAGACAAAGAATATTACAGCATATCGGGTTATGATTTAAGTTTTGATAACACGCTAGCAATGGAAATTAATATACTGGAAATCATTACGAATTATCTTCCTTGGCCCTTAAATGCGAATATGTAGGAATAAGATATTAATTCCGATGAGACTTATATTAATTTTTCTTGCTTATTTAGAAATTATTTAATCAGTTTAATGACATGAAAATTCCTTTCTAAATGTATTCTGTGCGTCATTATAATCCATTTTCATCAAATAAAAGAAAGGGTGAGATTATGAAACCGTATCAACTTCCTTTTGGGTATTTTTTTCCTGCTACTCTTTTGTTTAACTTCAATTTATCCTCAAGATTCAATTCAAGGTTGTGAAAAAAATTAATGATGAAGCTGTTAGATTTAAATTATCTCAAGGTGTAAAAACTGAAAATGCTAGGTTTAAGAATAAGCGCCAGTTATTACCTGGGAGAGCGTAAAAGTATAAAGCTGTTATTCCCTTAATGAATATTCTCCACACTGATAAATCTCCTGAAGCCAGGATAATGGCAGCTCTATCCTTATTTAAAATCGGCGATGAAAGAGGGATTTATGCCATTAAACAGGCAGTACAATTTGATGATAATGAATGGGTTAAAAAGATGTGTAATATTTTTTATCAGATGTATCTAACAAATAAAGAAGCTGAAAAATAAATCAAAAAGAAATAGTAATAATCATTAAATTCATGACCAGTTTAATTAAATGGATTGGGATTTTAAAGCCTGGGAAAATTACTAATAATTTATTTTCTCAGCTTATTTTCTTGCTTGATATGCTTTATTAACATTTTAACTTTCGATTAAAATAATATTGCATTATAGATTCTTGATACTTTCCTTCTATTTATCTATCATTTTCACAACTTTTCAAAAAATAAATTTTTTCGGATATAAAGTATGATGATGAAACATCTTACCTTCACCCTTTAATAGGAGCTTTATATTTGTTATTACCAGCAAAAAACCATGCACAATTACCTGAAAAAGAAATTATTGTCGGTACAGTTTATAATATTTTCCATGAAGAATATCCGACCGACCAGGATTTTTTCAAAGAAGTAGATAGAGATATCTCTTTAATGAAAGCATCCAATATTACACATGTAATGATCTTCCCGATGAGCCAGTGGAATACTGATACCAAACAACTTTTATGGACAAGGACGGATTATTTAATAAAAAAAATTGAAGAAGAACAGATGAAGTTTGTTCCTTTAATGCTTAAGGAAGAGCAATGCAGCCACTATTTCCCTATCTGGAAGTTTAAAGAAATACCGGGTATGTGGGAAGAATATAATTTGAAAAATAATAATAAAAACAACCGGGAGGATGTAGATTTTGCTGATCCGAGAGTTTACACGCTTGTTGAAAATTATTTTAAAGCAGTGATTGAAAGATATGGAAAAAGTCCGGCACTGAGTTTCTATAATATCTGGAATGAACCTCATTATGATTTCAGCGCAGATCATGTCATTGATAGTTATAAAGAATGGCTGAAAGAAAAATATGGTTCTTTATCTGCTTTACGTGTTGCCTGGGGAAAGGGATACACAAATTGGGATCAAGTATCACCTTTTCTAAATGACAACTGGAATTCTTCTATGCCTCAGATCGATTGGATAATGTTTAAGAATAAATTAAACGGAATATTGCTGGGAAAGTTAAAACAGACTCTCAGAAAATATGATACCACACATGAGGTTAATGCTAATCCTGTTAGTACACCATGGGCCAATTTTAATAATTATGGTTTTTATAATGTAGACAATTGGGATGTTGCCGATTATGATGATTTCCACGGAATTTCGTATTACCCGGATAGCTGGGAAAGAGCACATAATTTAGAACCTTGTCCATTCTGGCTTCATAACCTGGCTTTTAATACTATCAGATGTGCATCCGGTAATAAAGATTATATTCTTACTGAGTTATTCACGAATGCTCAAAACGGGCTGGCATTAAATGGTTATCTGACAAAAAGTTTTGTTAATCTTTTAACATGGACTGCATTAGCTAATAATTGCAAAGGAATGATCTACTGGAAGTGGCTCCCATTTATGAGAGGACGCCAGTCTCTCGGCAGAGGTTTATGCCAGGTAAACGGTGAACTTGCTCCGCGCGGGGAAGCAGTTAAAGAACTCGGCGCCGTAATGAAAAAGTATGGGAAAATATTATACCAAGCTAAACTTAAGAAACCCCAGGCTGCTATCCTTGTAGATATGGTTGGACTTTTAAAAACACTTGAGCAAACTACTGAACCGGCAACAAATAAATTTATGTTTGAAAGCAATGCCGGTTTATTCAAGGCACTTTTTGAAGGAAATATCTCATCTGATATTTTAAGAATGGATAGAGGATTGACATTAGAAACCTTGAAAGCTTATAAAATTTTGTTTCTCCCTTTTCAAATTGTAATGAGACAAAAAATTGCAGATATATTAAAGGAATACGTTAAACAGGGGGGATGGCTTGTTGCCGATGCAAGAACGGCTACTCTAAATGAAATGGATTTTGCTTACAGGACCAGCCCCGGTGCCGGGCTTGATAAATTATTTGGCGCATATAGACCTGACTGGATCGGTCATAAAGCTTTTTACAAGATTCAAATCAAAAATGAAAAAGGTATTAATCAATTAGAATTTGAAGGGAAATATTTCCGGGATCAGCTTCAATTAAAAAATAATGTTAAAATTCTCGGTGTATATGAAGATTCAAAAGAGCCTGCGGTTATTGAGAATAATTATGGTAAAGGGACAGCCATTTTAAGTGCTGTTCCGCTGGGTGCAAGTTATTATGATAATCCTGAAAACCCTGTTAATAAATTTTTATTAGGCCTGGTAAAAGATGCCGGCGTTATTCCCGACGGAAAATTTATTTCAAAGGAAAACAGCTTTATAAATATAAAAGTCCATACATTAAAAAACGGGATTATCATTTATGTAATTAATTCTGAGAAAAAACTAAAAACAGGTTCAATAGAAATAGATACAGGTGATCTAAAAATTAAAACTTTAAAAAATATTATTATTGATAAAAATATCCCCTATGAACAAAAGGGAAAGACATTGTCTATACCTGTTATGATTAAAGGTGACCAGGTTATGGTTTTCTATGCTGAGTCTTAATTGTATGTGTTTTTAGGAAAAAGTGAAAATCAAAAAAATATTAAATCGTTTTTAAAACACTAAGAAAACATTTCACAAATTTTCTAAATCTTATTACTTCCTTAATGAAATTGATTAAAACAGATCAGAATATTTATGCGGTTGTTTGATCACTTGTACTCCATAAATTGCTTTAAGGCACAGTAAAAAAAACAAATTGACTGTATAATAAATTATAATTTTTAACCTCAAAATTGTTATACGCTTCCCATTTTCTTAAAGGGAGAAAGAAACTTAAAAAGGAGTTGATCAAATGAAAATAATAGGACTTATTCTCGGTGTACTTGGAGCTGTGGGATTAATTATTGCAATAATTAATTATGCAAATCAAACGGATAAATTTAATTTTTTAGGACTTAAAATAACTGTAAGTCAAGGCAGCATTGTACCGATTATTGTTGCGGGAATT
Organism: uncultured Bacteroidota bacterium; assembly: GCA_963782475.1. Lineage (GTDB taxonomy): Bacteria > Bacteroidota > Ignavibacteria > Ignavibacteriales > Ignavibacteriaceae > CAVQBP01. The sequence continues at coordinate 969,376 of CAWAJW010000012.1, read as the reverse complement.
ATTTTACTTTTAGGAATAATAATTGCTTTGTCTAAACGAAATTAATTTTTAATGCTTTTATAATATTAAAAAAAATATATGGAAACCAGGTATAACATCCCGTTTTATCTTAAAGTATCTCAAATACTCCTTGCTTTGATTGCCTTTCTGTTTATAATGTTTATAGGACAGGAAATTATTCTGCCTATTTTATTTGCATCTATTGCCGCCATACTATTAAACCCAGTTGTAAATTTTCTATACGGCAAAAATATAAACAGAATGATTGCAATATTAATTGCTATTTTGGTTGCAGCAATTCTTCTTTTGGCAATAATTTATTTTTTTTCATCACAAATTGCCGAATTCGGAAATGAGTTCCCGAAATTCAAACAGAAATTTTCGGACCTGTATCATCAGCTTGTAATATGGATATCTCATATCTTCAATTTAAATCAGGATAAAATTACAAACTGGATCGAAAAGACAAAAGATAAAGGAATCAACAGCAGTAAATCTTTAATTGGTCCTTTAGTCATTACAATCGGTGGATTAATAATGCTGCTGATTGTTATGCCGGTTTATGTTTTTTTAATTCTACTCTATAAACCTTTATTCCTTGAATTTATTAAAAGACTATTTCCAAGAGAAAAGCATACTTTTATTTCCGATGTTCTTAATCAATCAAAGACATTAATTCAAAGCTATCTTTTAGGTTTAATGATTGAAACAGGTATCATTGCTTTTTTAAACTCAATAGCTTTACTTGCGCTTGGAGTTGAATCGGCCGTTTTAATAGGCGTAGCCGGAGCATTTCTAAATTTAATTCCATATATCGGAGGAGTTATAGCTATTGCGTTGGCAATTATTATGGCAGTTACAAGTCAGCCGCCGATATATGCATTATGGGTATTTCTTATTTATAATTTAATTCAATTTCTAGATAATCATTTAATAATCCCGAAAATTGTAGCTTCAAAGGTCAATATTAATCCTTTTATTTCTATTATTGTAGTTTTAATCGGAGGGACTTTGTGGGGAATTCCCGGGATGTTTCTATCAATACCACTAACAGCTATAGTTAAAATAATCTTCGATAGGATTGAATCACTAAAACCTTTCGGCTTTTTACTCGGCAATGATATTCCGCCTGCAGAAAAAAAAGCTATTAGTTAGAATTATTTCTTCAACGCAATTTCTTTAGCTTTTGCAACTGAATGACTTCTTGAAATTTTAGATGATTTTTTGGTCTGATCTGCCAGAACTGAATAGTATTTATGGATTATATCGAGCTGTTCTTCTGTAAGACTTTCTATATCGATCAGGGAATCACTTGCACCTTTGGTTGCTGCAATAAGTTCATTTAGTTTTATTTGAATCGCCTGCGAATCCTTATTCTGGCTCCTTTGAATCAAAAAAACCATTAAAAAAGTGATGATAGTTGTTCCCGTATTTATAACCAGCTGCCAGGTATCTGAAAAATGAAAAACCGGGCCAGATATAACCCAGATAAGTATTACCAAAAAAGCAATTCCAAAGGCAACACTGCTGCCGGCAAAATGCGTAACTTTTGAAGCTAATGCGTCAAAAATTTTATTTATTTTTTTCCCTAACATTAATCTTCGCTTATAATAAATGTATCTTGTTGAATAATATTTTGTTTCATTTTTTGCCGGTGCAGATAAAGCTATATTGTTTCTTATTTATAATTAAATTCACTGAAAATTTCTTAAATAAATAGTATTGAAGGTGTGTTTGAAGTTGAGTTTTAATTATAAATGCATATCTTGTGATTAGAAACTCAAATAAAACTCAAAAAATCTTAGTGATTAAAATCTAAATGAAAATTCCGGAATTAATCATACTTCCCCCCAATAGAGTTTGGAGAGGATATCCGGGCGGTAAAATCCTGGATCATATCGAGGGAAGACCTGACCCTCAAGACAGTTATTTCCCTGAAGATTGGATTGCTTCAACAACCGTTGCGGTAAACAAAGGGAGGGAAGAATTTAAAAATGAAGGATTATCACAAATTGAAATCGATAATTCAGAAATTCCCTTAAAAATAATGATGGAAAAATTCCCTGAAGAATTATTGGGGAAAACACATTATAAAAAGTATAAATCAAACACACAATTTTTATTAAAGTATCTCGATTCTGCTATCAGGCTGCATATTCAGGCACACCCGACAATTCCATTTGCACAAAAATTTCTGAACAGTAATTCAGGTAAAACCGAAGCATATATAATTTTACGTATTCGCGAAGAAATTGCTGAACCATATATTTATCTAGGTTTCCAGAAACATATCTCAAAAAATGAACTCAAGCAGATAATCCTGGAACAAAATATTGATAAACTGACTTCCTGCTTTAAAAAAGTCCGTATTAAACCTGGTGATGTTTTTATAGTTCCGGGAGGTCTTCCCCATGCAATCGGTGAAGGTGTTTTCATGATTGAAATTATGGAACCGACTGATTTTGTTGTAAAGCTGGAATTTAATAGAGGAGGATATCTTTTACCTGAAGAAGCAAGATTTATGGGGAAAGACATTGACTTCGCACTCAATATGATTAATTTTAATCCAATATCCATTGATGAGATTAAACAAAAATACTTTTGTAATCCAAGATTATTTTCTGAACAGCCAGGAGGTAAAGAATATATTTTAATTGATAAAGAATACACGCCCTGTTTTTCTGTCAATAAATTAATTCTAAATGCAAATTTTATAAAAAAATCAGATTCTTTTTATGTCGGAATAGTCATAAAAGGGTCGGGAAGAATAACATCAGATCATCAGGAAGAAAAGATTAAGGCAGGAGATAAATTCCTTATTCCTTTTCAAACAAAAAAAGTAGAATATTTTACTGAAAAAGAAATGGAAATAGTTTTTGCATTCCCGCCTCAATAATTGAAATTATTTTTAAATAAAAAGGGAGAGTTAGATGGGAAGGTTTATTAAAAGATCAATATTTCAAATTATAATTATTTTTTGTTTAAATGGGTTTATCTTTGCTCAAGATATAAACTTACCAGAGCCTCAAAAAGAAGGCGGAATGTCTTTAATGGAGGCTTTAAGCAGAAGAAGCAGCACAAGAAACTACAGTCGACAAGAAATATCCAGCCAGATCCTTTCCAATTTGCTGTGGGCTGCGTACGGTTTTAACAGGCCATGAACAAAAGATGAGAACCGCACCATCCGCATGGAATATTCAGAATATTAAAATTTATGTGGCTGAATCAAATGGACTTTATCTTTACGATGCGGCAAATAATATTTTAAAATTAATTTTAAAGGAAGACATTAGAGAATATACAGGGACACAGAATTTTGTAAAAGACGTTCCTGTGAATCTTATTTATGTTGCAGATTTCTCTATGATGTCGAAGGTCGGAGAAAAGGCAGAATTTTATTCTGCTGCGCAGACAGGATTCATTGCTGAGAATGTTTACCTTTTTTGTGCCTCGTTTAATCTTGGTACCGTAATCAGGGATTTGATCAACAGGGATACCTTAAAAAAAGCAATGAATCTTAAAGATAATGAGGAAATTATTTTAGCACAGTCAATAGGTTATCAAAAATAGGAATCATTCGTTTCTTCTTTTAGCAATTAAAATCGAAAATAGACGTTTCCGGCTATTCTGATTTCCATTTTTGTTTTAAAAACTATCTTTTTCTATTGCAATAAATCGATTTTAAACTTATATATATTGTAGTAATAATTTTCCCTATTTCATTAAAGGAGGGTGAGCCTATGAAAATGCTGGGAGAATGTGAAAAAGCCAGAATATACCTCGAATCCCACTCACATATAATAACCGAACAAGAATTTAATGAAAGAAAACTTCATGGAGGTCCTTTCATTACAATTTCCCGGGAAACCGGCGTACCCGAAGCATTAATCTACGAAAGATTATTAAAATACCTGCAGAAAATTTATGGTGAAAAAAAGTGGAGATTTTTTGATAAAGAATTAATTGATAAAATTCTTAATGAACATCATCTTCCGAAATATTTTGAAGATATACTTGTGGAAGATAAATATTCCGCAGTTAAATCCATTGCCTCCCAAATGCTTGGGACAGGATCGGATATATGGAATTTGTTTTACAAAGTAAGAACTACAATTACACATTTGGCAGAAGCAGGATATGTAATTATTATTGGTAGAGGTGCCAATATAATAACTTCAAAATTCCCGGGCGGTCTTCATGTACGGCTTATTGCTTCACTGCAAAACAGGATTAATTACATCTCAAAATGTTTGGATATTGATAAAAATGAAGCAGCAAAATATATCAAAAAAGAAGATCAAAGAAGGAAAGTTTTCCTGCAGACGTATTACAATAAAGTTGTAGATGATCCATTGTATTACCACGCCGTTATAAATACCGATTATACCGGGATCGAAGGAACTGCAAGACTCATTGCTTCATCAACAAAACAATTGCCGGTTAATTTTATAAATGAAAAGATAGAATTAAGTTCAATTTAATTCTGTAAGAATGTTTTTACTTTTACATTTTATTTATTAGTGGGGCTATAAAGCCTGCGTAAAAAATAGATACTTATTTTTGAACTATTTAGATTGTTGCATCCTGCACCCATTTAATATTAAATAGAAATAAGCAAAAAATTGTATATTTAATAACAACACCAAGATTACAGAATCTCTTACCTCTTTGTTTTTTTAACCAATATTCCTAATCTTTTAGCCTAAAAAGGGGGAAAATTTTTTTATGAAGAAAAGTGTGAACTCTAATTTCTATCCCATACTTGTCAGTCTTGATAGATTTCCCTGCCTTATAATCGGCGGAGGAAAAATTGCTTATAGGAAAGCACTTTCACTTCTAGAATTTAATGCTAAAATTACCATCCTCTCCCCAAGAATTTGCAAACCATTATTAGAACTTGCAGTAAAAAAAGGAATTAGAATTATTCATAGATCTTATTCCAAAAAATTTATCAAAGATTATAAAATTATTTTCAGTGCAACCGATAACCCTGGAGTAAATAGGAAAGTTCGGAATGACTCTGCGGATGAAGGTATTTTATTAAATGTTGTTGATAACCCTGCTTTATGTGATTTTATTTTACCTGCAAATATAAAACGGGGAGATTTAACAATCTCTGTATCTTCCCAGGGTAAAGCTCCGTTTTACACTAAGGAGATGAAGAAAAAAATAGAAGAATCCATTTCCCCAATCTATTCGGATATCGTTGAAATGGCAGGTAAATTCAGAAAGCAATTGCTGGCAAGCAGTAAAGTCAAATCAACAAGAACTAAAGTGAAAATGTTTAAGAAATTCACCTCAGTAAACTGGGAAAAGATTCTGACTGAAAACGGTGAAAGGAGTTCCGGTTATTATATAAAAAAAATATTAAGAGAATCCAATTTACTCTAAACTTTTCTTTTTAGAATTATGAGTGAACCAAAAATATTAAAGAAAAAAGTATTTATCACTTTTTCTGTAATGATTCTTTTGATTCTTTGCAGCGGTGTTTTAGGGTGGGTATTTACACAAAGAATAGAGAAAAGTGATAATATTACCGATACAGTACATTTGCTCAAAGAAGCAGAACTGCAATTAAGAAGAGAAGAAAAAAATCTTTTAATAAGGGGTTATTCACAAGAAAGATATCTAAGATGGCAAAAAGCAAAAGAGGATTTCCATCAGAGATTTGGTGAATTAATCGGGATGAAAGCTCTAAACGATTCGGAAATTGCCGGTATAAAAACAGATTACTCCGAAATGTCGGGTACATACAACAAATTTTTTGATGAAATCCGGTCTAATGGACTAAGGCAAAATGAAATAATCAACTATGATGAGCAGTTCAAAAAAATCGGAAGAAGAACGCTTGAAATGATAAATAATATTTTATCCCGTGAACAGATAGTTTCAGGGAGAACAAATTCACTGGCTAATATTCTTATAGCAGTCTTTTTAATTATTTTTATTTCGACAGCAGGTTTTTTAATAGTTAATGTAATCAAGCATTTATAGATAAAAAATTTAACGGGGAAAAAATTGGTACATGGAAAAGTTTATATCGTTGGAGCAGGCCCGGGTGATCCTGACCTTATCACTATTAAAGCTTTAAAAAGATTAAAGCTTGCCGATGTTGTTGTTTACGACAGATTAATAAACGACGACCTACTTTCCTATTGTAAAAGAGGATGTGAAAAAATCTTTGTTGGAAAGGAATCAGGTTATCATCCAATTGAACAAGAATCCATAATAAATATTTTAGTAAATAAATCTAAACTGGGTTTTAATGTAGTCCGGTTAAAAGGAGGCAATCCGTTCGTCTTCGGAAGAGGTTCCGAAGAAGCCGAAGCACTTAAAAAGGCGGGAATTGATTTTGAGATTATACCCGGCATTACATCCGGGCTTTCTGCGCCTATTTACAGCGGAATCCCGATTACACAAAGAGGTCTTATTACTCAGTGTGTTCTTATAACGGCACACGAATGTCCAGATAAACCTGAAACACAAGTAGAATGGTCAAAATTAGCAAAATTGAAAAATACAAATCTTATTATCTATATGGGCGCTTCAAGGATTGAAAGTATTTGTAATGAACTGATAAAAAATGGGATGAGTCCTTTGATGCCTGCAGCAGTTATAGAAAACGGAACTCTTCCTAAGCAGAGAACTATTACTGCAACTCTTGATAAAATAGCCGAAAAATTTAGGAAACAAAGTCTTAAACCTCCGGTCATTATTATGATTAGCCCGACAGTTGCATTAAGAGACAAAATTTCATGGTTCGAAAAAAAGCAATTATTCAATCTGGGAATTCTAAATAAGGAATCTTCCGCACACTCTGATTCTGCTGGCAAGCAAAATATTAATGATGATAGAAAATTCAGAGAAGAAATATCTCAGATAATCAAACGCAATGTATGAATGTTTGATTTAAAACTTTAATAAAAAAAATTGATTAAAGGGACCTTCAAAAATAATCCGCATCCTTTTGACTTGGGCAAGGAATGAAGATAGTTAATATTTATTTACCTGTTGTAGGAATACATTTTAATGTTCTGTTATTAATATTAATCGGATTTTGTGTAGGGGTTATAGCCGGTTTTTTCGGTGAAGGCGGAGGATGGTTTGTTACTCCGGCATTAAATATTTTCGGTTTTCCTATGGCCTATGCAATAGGGACATGCCTTTCGAATATTTTCGGTCAATCATTAGGGGCTGCAAAAAGACATCATAAAATGGGAAATATAGACTGGAAATTAGGTCTAATTTCCGTCATCATTTCTATATTTGGATTTGCAGCCGGTTCCAAGGTTGTCCTGGCTTTAGAAAAATCAGGCAATGCCGGATTAATAATAAGATGGTGCTATGTTGTCTTTTTATCGGGCTTAGGCGGATTCATGTTTTATGACTATTTCGTTCTGCAAAACAAACATTTAAAAACAGAAGACAAACCTTTTGATATAGCCGTTGACAAATTAGAACCGGGCAGAACTAAAATAGCAGAAAAATTATATGGAATAAAGATTCCGCCTATGATATCTTTTCCAATTTCAAAAATTGATGCGGTTTCTCTCTGGATAATTATTATAATTTTCTTATTTACAGGTTTCTTTTCGGGGTTATTAGGAATAGGCGGAGGATTTATCATAATGCCTACCCTTGTTTATTTAATAGGTCTTCCAACGATCATAGCTGTAGGCACAACTTTAATGACTGTTCTGTTTAGTTCTGCATTCGGATGTTTTATCTATGCAATTAATGGACGTGTAGAAATAATTGCTGCAGTAATTCTGCTTGTCGGCGCTTCAGTCGGTGCCCAAATTGGAGCAACGGCAGTTAAGTATATCAAGGGATATGGAATTAGGCTGCTCTTTGCAATAATGATTGCATTTGCAGGATTATCAGTAATGATAGAACAATTGTTTAAAATAACCGAACGGTCATTTTTTCAATCTATTTCCGGGATTATTTTAATCGGAACTGCTTTAACAATGACCACAATAATTGTTGGCAAGCTCATTTGGGAATCAAGAAAAGAAAAAGATAAGGTCTGTTAAATGCTTATAATAAAAGGCAGGAAAAACATGAGTATTTTCCGTATCTATCTACCAGTTGCCGGCATTGGCTATGTCAATTATTATTATTCTTAGGCTCATTAAAGAATACCGGAAAGAAAATGCAGACAAAGAAATAATTATTCATAAATAAGCGATTTATAAAAATAAAAATATATGAATATATTCAATATCTATTTGCCAGTAGCCGGAATTGAGTTTAATGCTTTACTTTTGCTGTTGATTGGATTTTGTGTTGGTGTAATGGGAGGTTTCTTTGGCGTTGGCGGCGGATGGATGATTACTCCTGCATTAAATATTTTCGGGTTCCACATGGCTTTTGCAATTGGAACACCGCTGGCAAGTATTTTCGGACAATCCCTGGGTGCTGTGAAAAAACATCAAAGAATGGGAAATGTAGATTGGAAGTTAGGTTTAATTTCAATAGCAACTTCTGTTATCGGATTGGAAATTGGTTCACGTACTATTTTATCTCTCGAAAAAGCAGGAGATGTAGGCTCAGTAGTCAGATGGAGCTATATTCTTCTTCTCTCCGGGCTCGGCATTTATATGCTGCACGATTACTTTGTTGTAAACGTACGCCAATTAAAACTATTGGAAGAAGGGAAAGAACTAAATAGCCGCACCGGTAGAAGTAAAATTTCTGAAAGGTTGCATCATATAAATTTACCCCCTATGATATCCTTCCCTGCGTCTGATATTGAAGGTGTTTCACTCTGGATAATTTTAGTCATTTTTCTTATAACCGGTTTTCTTTCAGGTTTTATGGGAGTGGGAGGCGGATTTATAATTATTCCCGTTCTAGTTTACTTGGTTGGACTTCCAACTACCATAGCTGTAGGAACCAGTTTAGTAACCGTACTCTTCACGGCTGCTTATGGATGCCTGACTTACGGTATTAAAGGCAGGGTTGAATTAATTGCAGCATTTATTATGCTTATTGGTGCTTCAATAGGTGCACAAATCGGTGCCACAGCAGTTAAGTATATAAAAGGATACGGAATAAGATTATTGTTTGCAATCATGATAATTCTAGCAAGCTTCTCCGTTACAACTGAACAAATATATAAAATTACTTTGAAAGGGATTTTTCAATCATTTGCAGGAATAGTTTTGATGGGCAGTGCATTCTCTATCTCTATCATCATTATTGCTAAACTTATAATTGAATCAAAAAAAGAAAATAGAATAGAAGCACTTCCAATTCAAAAGTTATAAACAGCGGAAAAAGTATGGACATTTTCAATATATATTTACCTGTTGCCGGAATTGAGTTTAACGCTCTTCTATTACTGATAATAGGGTTTTGTGTTGGAATACTGGGGGGTTTCTTTGGTGTTGGCGGCGGCTGGATTGTTACTCCGGCACTAAACATTTTCGGTTTTCATATGGCTTTTGCAATTGGGACAGATCTTTCTAACATTTTTGGTCAATCTATTGGTGCCGTTAAAAAGCATCAAAAAATGGGAAATATAGATTGGAAACTTGGAATTGTATCTATTATTACTTCTGTTATTGGATTAGAGATTGGATCCGAAGTTATAATTGCACTTGAAAAAGCGGGAGATGTTGGCCTAATCGTCAGGTGGTGTTATTTATTGCTTCTCTCCTCCCTTGGAAGTTATATGTTATATGATTATTTCGTGGTTCATCCCAGGCAACTAAAAAAAGCAAAAGAAGAATTGAACAAAACTCCAGGTAAAAAATTTAAAATAGAACGAAGTAAAATTTCAGAAAAGCTGTATAAGTTTAATATTCCTCCAATGATTTCTTTCCCGGCATCGGATATTGACAGTGTTTCAATTTGGATTATTTTTTTGATCTTTCTATTTACCGGTTTCCTTTCGGGATTTTTGGGTGTCGGCGGCGGATTTATTATTATGCCTGCTTTAGTATATCTAATTGGCCTTCCGACTACAGTTGCCATTGGTACAAGTTTAATTACAGTCCTTTTCAGCGGTGCTTACGGCTGCTTTACTTATGCCATGAAAGGCCGTGTAGAATTTATCGCTGCTTTTATAATGCTTATCGGTGCTTCTATTGGAGCTCAAATAGGCTCTACAGCTATCAAGTATGTTAAGGGTTATGGAATCAGGTTATTATTCTCAATAATGATCATACTTGCTGCATTATCAGTTGCCACAGAGCAGTTTTACAAAATAACTATGAAACAGCTTTTCCAGACATTTGCAGGTATTGTTTTGATAGGGACCGCTGTTACCATGTCAGTTGTTATTATAAGTAAACTCATAATAGAATCCAGAAAAGAGAAATAAAAAAACTATCTATTAATTTAACTATAGAAAAGTAACAACATGGATATCTTTAACATTTATTTACCTGTTGCACAAATTGAGTTCAATGCATTGTTATTATTCTTGATAGGTTTTTGTGTAGGAGTACTCGGAGGATTTTTTGGCGTAGGAGGTGGATGGATCGTTACTCCGGCTTTGAATATCTTCGGATTTCATATGGCTTTCGCTATAGGAACTGACCTGGCGAATATTTTCGGACAATCAATTGGCGCTACAAAAAAGCATAATAAAATGGGAAATATTGACTGGAAGTTAGGAGGTATTTCAATAGTTGCTTCAATTGTTGGTTTGGAAATAGGTTCTCAGGTGGTCCTTTTTTTAGAGAAAGCAGGCGATGTTGGATCAATTGTACGATGGTGTTATCTATTTCTTATGTTTAGTCTCGGGTCATTTATGTTCTATGATTATTATGCAAATAATCCCAAAAAGCTCCAAAAAGAATCAAAAACGCAGGATGCGTTGACTGGTTCAAAACAAAAAATACATAAAATCAGTATTGCAGAAAAACTTCACAAAGTCAAATTACCTCCGATGATATCCTTTCCCGTCTCCGGTATTAAATCTGTTTCATTGTGGATAATAATATTTGTATTCTTATTTACAGGTTTTCTATCAGGATTTTTAGGTGTAGGGGGAGGATTTATAAGAATGCCGGCTTTGGTTTATTTAATAGGAGTTCCAACTGTTATAGCAGTAGGAACAGATTTAATGAGCGTTCTTTTTGCAGGTGCTTACGGCTGCTTCACATATTCTCTCAAAGGGCGGGTTGAATTTGTTGCAGCTTTTATCATGTTGATCGGCGCTTCAATAGGGGCTCAGATAGGTGCCACTGCAATTAAATATGTTAAAGGTTATGGAATTAGAATATTATTCGCAATAATGATTATATTAGCCGGCTGTTCGATTGCTCTCGAACAAATTTATAAAATTTCGGAAATTCCAATCTTCCAATCTGTTGCCGGGATTGTGTTAATGGGAACTGCTGTTACCATGACTTTTATAATTATTACCAGGCTTATTCTTGAAGCAAGAAAAGAAACAATAAATATTTAAATAAAAAAATGCTTTGGGTAAAGTAAAATGAAGATAAAAAGAATAGTTACTTTAATTGCATTCTGTTTTTTATTTGCCTGTTTTTATTCCAACTCTTTTGCGGGTGAAATCGGGGGTAAACAAGAAACTGCAATTAATAAAAAGATTGACACAAAAGATCTTTCCGGTATCAATCTATGGATTGCCGATTTATATAATAATGACAGACTTTTGTATGCTGTTGTTGTTACTCTGGTAATGGCATCCCTCGGATCTATACTGGCTTTCGGAACAGACCTTGTGCTAAAATATTTCGGAATGAATGTATCTAAAATTTCGCACAGTGAATAAGAACCGAATGACTCTCTGAGTGAATGACTGATTAGTGATTGAAGGAAATCTTTATTCCATTCAACCAGTAAATCATTCAATCATCCGGCAATAGACAGCCAATCAAAATGAAATGAGGTTTGGTATATCAAGTTCGGGATTAAATTTTTATTTTTTGATAGCAAATATGATGCATGGACAATAATTGAAACTTCAAGAAAAAATAAAATACACCAGCCTTTCAACGCGTATATCAATTATACTCGGAATTATTATACTTCTGGCGATGGGATTATTCTCTACTTTCAGCCTAATTAAACAAAAGAAGGATTCGATTTCTTCCATTAGTAATAATACCGGACAACTAAGCCAGACTATTGAAAAGATTTTAAGAGTAAGCATGCTTAAAAACCGGCGGGATGATATTTCACTTGCAGTGAATAATATAATCGGGAGTGAAGGGATCAAATCAATTAGAATTTTAAACCATAAAGGCATAATAAAATTTTCATCCCGGAAATCCGAGATAAATCAAAATATATCACAAAAAAGCAGCTTATGTATAAGCTGCCACAGCAAAGATGATCATAAAAGCATTATAGATATTCAGAACTTTAATCATTACAGGATAGATAATAAAAATAATCTTATCTATTATGCTTTACCTATTTCGAATGCATCAAGTTGTTATAATGGAATCTGCCATTCAAATGACCAGCAGGAGCAATTACAAAATCATAAAAATTTAAACATCGATATGTCTGCTTTTTCTGCTCATGAATCTTCACAAAAATATCTGGGTTTTATCGAGATTGAGGTTTCAATTCAAAAAATAATTTCTGATCTGCAAAAAACGAGGACACAGTTATTAGTTCTTACAGTTTTATTTGCATTAATTGCATCGGTAATAACATATTTTTCAATACGTTATTTTATTGGCAAACCGGTAAAGAATTTAGTTGCAGGGACTTTGAGGGTCGCGCAAGGTGATTTTAAAAGTGAAATACCACCCGGTAAGGCAGAACTCGGTCTGCTTTCAGAGTCTTTCAACAGGATGCAGAAGCAATTATTAACAACACAAACTCAATTAATCGAATCTGAAAAGCTTGCATCTGTAGGCAAACTGGCAGATGAAATTGCAAATGAGATTAATAATCCTCTAACGGGAATAATAATTTATAGCGAAAGTTTAATCGAGGATAAAAGCAGTGTAATTGATAAAAAAAATGATTTGGAAATCATTCGAACAGAAGCGTTAAAAATAAGGGAAAGAATTAGGGATATCTTATCTATAACACGACAGGAAAAACCGAGCTTTAATAGAATAAATATTAATCGAACAATTAAACACTCAATCTCGGTAATAGAAAAATTTTCAAATTTTCAAAATATAAAAATCATTACCGCAATTTCTAAAAACATACCTGATATATCGGCGGATCCAAACTTATTGGAACAGGTTTTTCTTGATTTATTATTAATTTCTTCCGAATTAATGCCTTCCGGAGGGATACTTAATATTTCTGCTGCTTACCTGGATGAAAAAAAGAAGCAGAAATTATTTATGCAAATTCAGGGAAAGGAATTGCAAAAGAAACTGTAGACAAAATCTTTAATCCGGAAAATATTCAAAGCCAGGGAAATTTTGATAAAACGGAAATAAGCCTTACAGTTTGTAAAGATATAATCGAAATGCATAAAGGCGAAATAGTCATAAACCCGGATGGGAAGGGGAATTCAATAATAATTAGATTGCCGGTATAAATTAATATGCAGCGGATAATAAAAATACTTGTTGTTGATAGAGAAGAAATTATTCTTAAATCGTTTAAAAAGCTTTAAAAAGTGATGAGAATTTTAATTATATAATTACAACATGTAATACGGCATTGGACGGCTTAAAAATAATTCGAAGCGACAGCTTTGATTTGGTTTTTATAGATCTCATTTTGCCGGGAATGAACGGAATCGAAGTTTTAAGGAGGATAAAAAATATTATTCCTTCTGTTTCTGTTATTATTATGTCAGGTTTTTCATCTATTGGAATTAGCACTAATTCTAAAGAGAAATTAAATTCAGCAAATAAATCTTTAGATGATTCAGCCGGATTTCTCTTAAAGCCTTTTACAACAGAAGAATTAAAATCACTTATCGAACATGTATTTATAAAATAATTGAAGAATATAATGTCATTTTTAAGGAAAAGAATAAAAGAGAAGAATAAAAAGGATGAACCAATTTCATTTAAAGAGAAGCTTCGGCATTTCCAAAGTCTCTTAAATTCTAATGATGAAGCATTAAAGTTAATGGGAAGCATGAGTGACTTACTTAATTCCGGTTTACCATTTTCAAGAGGCGAAATTTATAAAATATTTCAGGATATTTTAAATAATACACAAGCGGTTACGCAGCATCTCTCAATCATGTGCGGAGGAAAATATAAAACGCTAAGCGGTCAGGTATCCAAGATAAGAGATTTATGTAATGAAATTCTTGCACCCGGTTCATTTTGTCAAGTAAGATGGGACTGCCAGGAAGCTGATTGTGGAGAATGTAAAAAAATTGATTCCGAAAAAAATGGAATCCCGAAGCCATACTCTTATAGAATCGATGAAATAACTATGGATAATATGAGAGAAGTTGGCGGGAAAATGAGTCGATTATGTGAAATTCATAATAAGCTATTAATTCCAATTCCCGATGGATTTTGCATTACATCCAGATTTTTCATTGATTTTCTATTACAGGGAGATTTATACTTACAAATTGATAAAGCAATATCATCCATTGATTTCAATAGTAATGAACAGGTTCAGCAGGTCAGCCAGGTTATTCAGGCATTAATCATTTCTTCACCAATACCTCAATTAATTGAAAAGATAATCTTCAATAACTATGAATACTTATCGAGCAAATATGGGGATATACTGATCTCCGTAAGATCAAGTGCTGTAGGTGAGGACGATTTACATTATTCTTTTGCAGGTTTACATTATACGGCGCTGAATGTAAGCAAAGCCAATCTTATCGATGCTTGTTTTGAAGTTTTAATTTCAAAGTATTTGCCTCAATCATTGGTATATCGTTATTTATCAGGTTTAAGGGATGTAGACATGCCGATGAGCATCGGTTGTTTGCAGATGATTGATTCAGATGTAAGCGGGGTATTGTTTACAAAAGATCCTTTGGGTAATAAAAATGGAATAATTATTCATGCTGTTAGAGGACTTGGAACCAAAGTTGTTGATGGAAGCGTTTCACCGCAGGAATTCATTGTTGACCCGGCCACATATAAAATAATAAGGTTCAAACCGGGTAATCAAAACTATAAAACTGTCCCAAGAAATACTGATGGATTACATGAAGAAAAAATTCCGGACAGCCTGATTCATAAACCATGCTTAACTGAAGAACAGCTCAGATTAATTACTGAGTATGCTTTAAGAATTGAGAATCATTTTAGTTCGCCTCAGGATATAGAATGGACAATAGATAAAAATGGTGAAGTATATATTCTGCAAAGCAGACCGTTAGCCATTTCAGCACCAAGCAATTATGACACTGAACAAAAAAGTCATTCAGCAAAAACGGAGTTAAAATATCCGGTTTTGATTGAAGAAGGAGCATGTGCAAGCCCGGGAGTTAGTTCGGGAAAAGTTTTTCTTTTAAATAGATCTAAAGATCTCGTTAACTTTCAATCCGGGGATATTCTGGTAGTAAAAAAAACCTCCCCTGAATTAACACGGGTTCTTCATAAAGCTGCGGGGCTTATTGCAGATATTGGAAATACTACAGGTCATTTGTCCATAATCGCCCGTGAATTGGGAATCCCGGTTATTGTAAATACCAATACTGCTACAAAAACATTATCGAACGATATGATTGTTACAATCGATGCGACGAAAAATACTGTATACCTTGGTAAAGCAATAGAATTATTAGAAAAATATAAGTCAGGTTCGGTTGACAAGAATATTTTTATAAAAAGCCCGATGCATAGAATATGGCAAAACATTTCTAAACAGGTTATACCTCTAAATTTGATAGACCCGGGTTCAACAAATTTTACCCAGGAGAACTGCAAAACTCTGCATGATGTAACCAGGTTTGCACATGAATATGCAATGAGAGAAATGTTTTTACTATATGAATCAGCCCAGTTTGAAGACAAGCATGCTTACCCGCTTAAATTCTCCGTCCCATTAGATATACATGTCATTGATCTCGGAAACGGTTTAAATAATGTAGGAGGGAAAAAATATGTTACTCCTGAAAATATCATCTCCAAACCTTTTCTTTCTTTAATAAAAGGGATGACTGCACCGGGAATAAGGTGGGCCGGTCCATTACCTATTGATTTAAAAGGATTTACAAACCTTTTAATGTCTAATGTAGTTGACTCAAACAGAAGCGACATGGATCTGGGAAGCCGGAGTTATGCAATAATATCAGACTGCTATGTCAATTTCTTTTCTAGACTGGGTTACCATTTCTCGCGACTTGATGCTTACGCAAGTGAAGAGCTTAACAACAATTATATTAATTTTAATTTCCGCGGAGGAGCTGCAGATCCAATCAGGAGGATGAGAAGAGCAAAAATCGTTACAAAGGTTTTGGAAGCATTAAATTTTTCTGTTTCCCATAATAATGATCATGTTTTAGCCACAATTCGTAAAATCCCTTTGCCATCTATTTTAAATTTACTAACTGAGATCGGAAGATTAATGGGGGCAGTTAGAAATGTCGATGTAACATTAACAAACGACGAAAATATTGATAAATTTGCGGATGCTTTTCTACATGGTGATTCAGCACCTGTTTTAAGGTTTATGGGAGATAATAAGGAAAAGTAGAGGCTGTCTAAAAACTAAGATACAGGTTCAAAAACTGTCAGTCTAAATTTATCTAAGACTGATAAACGTTAAAATGTCATACTTCACTTCTTTTTAAACAGCCCACATGGAAACAATTAATTTATTACAGGAGTATCGAGTTCCTTTAACCCGGCATGCAATTCTTCATCGGAAAGCTCATGATCAACTAATTTTCCTTTGAAATAATCATCATAAGCAGCCATGTCGAAATTTCCATGACCGCTAAGGTTAAATAAAATAGTTTTCGGTGTTCCTTCTTCTTTTGCTTTTAATGCTTCCTTCACAGCCGCCGCAATTGCATGTGTTGATTCCGGTGCAGGAATGATTCCTTCTGTTCGCGCAAATTTTACACCGGCATCGAAACATTCAAGCTGCTTAAGAGCAATCGCTTCAATCAACTTGTCTTTTAATAATTGGCTGACCAAAGCACCCGCACCGTGATACCGCAATCCGCCCGCATGAATAGGTTCCGGTACAAAGGTATGTCCTAATGTATACATCGGAATAAGGGGAGTTAAGCCGATAGTATCTCCAAAATCATATCTAAATTCACCTTTTGTAAGCTTTGGACATGAAGCAGGTTCAACTGTTATACAGCGAACTTTTTTCCCTTCACGGAAGTTTAACCCGAGAAATGGAAATGATATACCGGAAAAGTTTGATCCGCCGCCAAAACAGCCGATAACAATATCGGGGAAATCTCCTGCAATTTCCATTTGTTTGATTGCTTCGAGTCCAATAACTGTTTGATGCAGTAATACATGATTAAGTACGCTGCCTAGTGAATATTTTGTGTCGTCTCTTGCAACAGCTCTTTCAATCGCTTCTGAAATTGCAATTCCAAGGCTGCCGGGAGAATCCGGATCTTTAGCAAGAATTTTTCTGCCTGATTCAGTCATATTAGTCGGACTTGAAAAAACATTTGCTCCCCAAACATTCATCATTGATTTCCGATAAGGTTTTTGATCAAAACTAATCTTAACCATAAAAACTTCGAGTTCAATCCCGAAATGCTGGCAGGCAAAGCTCAAAGCACTTCCCCATTGCCCGGCACCTGTTTCCGTAGTTAATCTTTTAACCCCTTCCTTTTTATTATAGTAAGCCTGTGCTACGGCAGTATTGGGTTTATGAGAACCGGGAGGACTTACACCTTCATTCTTATAATAGATTTTTGCCGGAGTATCTAAAAATTTTTCAAGGTTGCTCGCCCTGACTAAAGGAGACGGTCTCCAGATTTTATAAATATTTCTGACCTCCTCTGGTATTTCAATCCATCTTTCAGTTGAAACTTCCTGTTTAATTAATTCCATCGGAAAAATAGGTGCTAAATCTTCAGGACCAATGGGCTTTTTAGTTCCCGGGTGAAGAGGAGGAAGCATTTTATTAGGCATATCAGCCTGGATATTATACCATTTTTCGGGAATATCTTTTTCGGATAACATTATTTTTTTTGTTTGTTCCATAAGCCTCTCTAATTTTTAGATGTAACATATTTTTGATTTCTGAAATAATAGTTTAAAGCCTATTAAAAAGAAACTTTAAAAGATATTAAAGATTGACATTTAAATCATAAATATTGAAAATAAATTTAAAAATAAATCATATAGCTAAACGCTCGTTACTTTCAATATTCTGTTTTACATACCGTTATTTTAAAAAAAGTGCTTTCAATAATAGGCTTATATTTCCTGAATTCTCCCCAACTCTTCTAACAGCATAAGCCCACCAATCAACACCAAAGGGAAGATACGCTCTTATTTGAAATCCTCTCCGGGCCAAATTCTCCTGATAATTGCTCCTGACACCATACAGCATTTCAAATTCATATGAACTTCTGCTCCAGCCATTTTCATCGGCTAAAGTTATAATTTTTTCAATTAATTTATCATCATGAGTAGCAAATATAGGATAGAAGCCGTTGTTTTTTGAATTATCGGATAGCATAAGTTTAGAAAGGTTTATAAAATTTTCTTTTATTTCATCTTTATGTATAAAGGATATATCGGGACTTGCTACAAAAGCACCTTTAACTAACCTAACTATACCACCGCCGGTAATAATAGGGATCAAATCATTTTCAGTTCGTCTAAGATAAGCCTGCAGAGTAATTGCCGGTTTTAATTTTTTCCAAATTAGTTGATGATAAAACTGGATTGTGGCATTCACCAAAGTATGATCTTCCATATCGAGCATAAGTGTTGGGGATGCGGCGGCATTTCTATTCTCTAATATCGCCGAAATTGAACCGGCTATTCTATCTAAATTCTCGCTTATTACTTTATCGTGAATGAGATACCCTACCTGAGTCGGATCAACGGAAATAAAAATTTCAATGTCTGTTTCCATCAATGCTTCGGCAATATTAATAATTTCTTTAATTGTCTTTTCTATTTTTAATTCATCTTTCACATACTCACCCAGATAAAAGAAAGATGTTTTAATTCCCTTGCTGTACAATTGCATAGAAGCGGCAATTGCCTGCTTAATCGTTAAACCGCCAACAAAATTTTTTGCCAGAGAAGTCATTGAAGATCGCTGCTGCATGAACGATTTTATTTTTTCATTACGCGCCAAAGCGATCATACTTTTTTGCCAGAGTCTCATATGATAAAAATTATTTAAATGATATTATATTAGAAGTATTATTTTAACTCTGGATAGAAGATTAAAATCCTGTTTTACTTCTATTGATTATTTATTTTATGTTGATAAAATATGAACTCATATATTCTTCAATTCATTAATTCCCATCTCATATAATCCTGATGCTGCATCCCATTAAATTCCACTGCGTATCAATTACGATTAACACTGAAATCGGGAAATCTGATTCCATAAATTTGTGTTGGGTTTTTTCAAAAATATGTAAAAAAGCCAATTGAACCGAATCTATAAATGTTTAATAAAAAGAAAGTGGTTTTGAGATGCCTTAATCTTTAAGGTGAGAATTTCTTGTGAACAATTAATTAGAATAATTCCGACATTAATTTTTATTAACAAGTACAACCTGGGATCTATCAGACTTTACTACATCACTAAAAAATTTTCTATATTCATTATATTTTTCTGCCGGGATCTCATATTCTTTTATTTCTAATGAGCGGACGTACAAAATTCCGCTATCTCCATCTTTAGTTATTTTTGAAGAAAAACTGCCAAAGGATGAAACCAAATTCATTTCATCAGGCAATCCTTCTATTTTGTATCCTTTCGGAATTTTATAAACGATTGAATCAATATCGTGGTAAGGAAATGAAAACCTTACGGGAGAAAGTCTTTCAGACACTTCTTTCGGGACGTAAGATCTTCTCTCCATAAGGTTGGGATTAAAAAATATTCTGCTGCCGGAAATAGTAGCATATTTTGGTAAAGAAAGATTCAATTTTAAATTAACCTGATTAGTTGAATCAGGGACTATATCAAAAGAATAATTTTTAATTTTAACATCGGGAACTTCAAACGATTCTAATATCCATTTCTCCTGTTCTTTTGGAACATCGTCCTTAATAATATCTCTGACAGAATTTTGTTGATCACCACCCCATTTAATGAGCCCGTTTATTGCAGCCGTATTGTTTGAAAAAGTAACTTCGATTTTTTTCTGCATGAAATTTTGACTGGAAGTGCTTTTGGGAGTCTTTACTACTACCCCGCCATCAGGAGTTAACAACAAAGCTCCCCTATTTTCATTACTCCACCCCATATTACCCGGCAAACTATTTGGGTTTGTGCATTCAAGCCAAAGAGTATCTTTTTCTAAAGGTACACAGACAATTACATGATTAAATTGATCACTTGGAAATTCATTTATAAAAGGCAGACGATGACTCCCGTTATTTATCCAAACCGGGTAAGACTTAATTCCAACTACCCGGAGCAATGACACCATATAGTTTGACAAGGCTTTACAGTCACCATATCCGCGGTCATGAACATACATCGCATCAAAAGGCTGCCATCCGCCGATACCCAGTTGTACACTTACATAACGTGTGTTAGATTGTAAATATTTGTAAAGCTTTAAAACTTTTTGCCTTGGGCTGTCGATAGGAGAAACCAATGAATTAATTTTTTTTACGACCGCTTCAGATAAATTATTTTTATCTTTGCATAAATTGTAGCCCCATAATCCAAAGTTTTTCCAGCTATCCATATTTCCTTCATAACCATCAAAATCAAAATTGGAAGGTGCAATTTTAACAATAGTTGCAATGTCTTCAATAGACTCGCCTACAACATCATAGGAGAGCTTTTCCAAATTTTCTGCATGCCATGAATATAATCTTCCTCCTTCGGATATTTCCGGATTTTTTAATTTGTTGCACCAATATCTGAGTTTATAATTATCGGGAACTTTCACTTCAAATTTGCTGAATTCAACCGGTTCTAAAGAAGTTTGTGAATACCATGAGGGCCAAATTATATAACCATCATAATCAATTTCATAAGTATATTCTACCGTATAAGGAAATTTATTATAGTAAAGCTCTGCATCTTTTACCCTGGAATCCTCGTACAATGAAGACCAGCTAATCGCAGGGTGATCCTTTATATCTTCACCATTTAGTTCTCTTATCTCTTCTCCGTTCTCATCCAATATTCTTCCATCAAGTTCATATATATTTATAAATTTATCAAAATGTAAAGATAATTCACCATAACATTGACCATCTTTATTAAAAATTGTTACAGCAAAAGTATCTTTTTCAACAGTGTCGGATCCCTTTTCGATTTCAAATCTTGTTGCACTGTAGCGGATAACTGCATTAGCATTTGAACGTAATTCTACAGGTATTTTATTTACTGCATATTTTACATCTTCAGAATGTAAGATGCCGTTCGTAACAAACCATGCAAAAGATATCAGCTTTAAATATTTTAATGTTAGGATCTTCATTTACTCCCCACACTAATCTTGCTTGTTTTAGTTTTAGCATTATTTTCAGGATCAGCTTTAATTTCTTCAGGTCCTAAAACCAGTTGTTCTGATTGTGCAGACACAATCTGAGAATAAATATTTTTCAATTTATCATAATCATTAGGATCAATTTTAGATTTATTTATATCCATTTTGCTGATTATTTGAATCCTATTATTGTCGACCATCATTTGCCTGGTGTATGCGATATCATCTTCCAGATAATACCCTTTTTTACTAAGGGGCTCTTTCAATTCATATCCTTCAGGAAGTTCAAAATTCATTATTATAACATGAGAAGTAGGATAAGCGTAGTCAACCGGGAACTTTCTAACTTTTGTTTTAAAAGGATTTTCTTTCAGCCGATGAATCATAAAAGGATTTAAATAAATCAAGTCGCCGCTTTTTTGTGCATAAGTGGATGATGATATAAGGCTTTTTATTTTAAGAGGTGCATCCAGGCTGTCTTTATTTATTATTGAAACTGAATCAACGGAAAAACCTTCAGATTCGGAATCAAATAATTCTTTTGCATAATCGATATCTTTTTTATTATTTAAATCTTCCCTTACAGAAAGACTTTTATACTCTCCATATGAGTCATCGACTATACCTGAAAGAGAGCCGTCCTTATTAATTTTGACACTGATCAAAGTTTTATTTGTATTACTTTTATCACTTGAAAACATAACCCATTCAGCGGGTCCTTCCCCTTCTTTGATTGCTAAACCTTTTACGCCTAAAATTTTTGAAGGTAAGACATCCATAGGACGCAGAGGATTTGTCGCATCAAGGAGATAAGATTTACCACCAATAACAACTTTTGCCACGCAATAATTAAACTGGAAAATTATCGGGTATAATTCCTGAATTTTACCGTTACCTCTGGTGCTTAAGATGATGGGGTATCCATCAATTCCGACACTCTTAAGCATTGAAAGCAAAAGGAAAGTTATTTCTGCATTGCTCCCTTTTTTCACTTCTAAAACCTCGTCAACATCTTTATCTGCAGTCACCCTATTAATTCCGTTCCACACTATAGATTTTGAAACCCAATTGTAAATTACCTTCATCTTTTCTTCGGGAGTAGATAAACCTTTAGTGATTTTAGCAGCAATTTCCTCGACATCACCAGTAATGTCAATTTTATCACCAAAATTATCTTCATCGAGCAATTCTGAAATCAATGTTTGCCAATCTCCCAGAACATTTTTTTTCTCTGATCCCGGGAAATAATAACCGGCTAACTGAATATCAACTTTATTTACATAATCATCTGTAGTAGTTATATATGGTTCCTCTCTTATAGCAGGAGCATCTTTTACAACATAACGGAATTCGTGACATTTAACCATATCACCGAGTATATTGGAAGCCGGGGCATTATAGTGTTTATCTATGTCAAGAGTTTGCTTAACAAACCACGGTTCGTAACCTGCATAAACACCTGCATAGGCAATGTTAGGAGGGAAGAAAACACGGTATTCACTCCATTCAACAGGTTCATTATGCTGGAAGGTCCAATCAGGAATCAAAAATAAACTTTGAGATTCGATTTTATATCTAATTTCAATAACACATCCGGGTTTTAAATTAGGAAGAGTAAATCTATAGCTGGTATTATGGTCATCGACCTCTTCTTTAAAAATATCATCATCATCCAATTCTGTTGTAATAATTTTACCATTGTCATCTAAGTTATAAGTAACACCTTCGATATCATAAATTCTTTCAGTATGATCTTTAGTGTAAACAGTAATTGAACGTGTACCCCATTTATATCCATTGCTGTTTAATATCTTGACTCTCAAAATACGGCTAAATGTTATATTAAAATCGTCGTTTATGTTGGACTCGCCATAATCACATAGTATAACTGCGGTTGCATTGGTATCTTTCGGATATGATTTCATTTCAAGATCAACTCTTGGAATTTCACCCCATTTAATAGGCGGATCTTGTGCAAACAAAAAATTGGAAAGAAAAAGTATTGGAATCAAGAAGCAGATTTTTAAGATATTGCTCATGAGAAACCCCAAATTTTTTAAATAAAAATCATAAAATAATTTATTTGTCAGGTATGAATCCCCAAATATTAAGGTAGTTTAAATTCCCTTTTTTAAGATTATAATTACCATACTGAATTACAGATTTTTACTTAAAATTTACAAATATTGTACCACACAAAAAATAAATTTTATCCAATAATTTCCATTGTGGCCAAGTAAAAGTTACAACTAGTTAAGTTCTCAGATAGGAGGCTCCATTTATATCAATAATTCCGCCGGTCATATATTCAAATCCATCTGCGGCAAAAACAGCGACAATCTTAGCAATCTCTTCCGGTTTAGCTACACGGTTCAACGGGCTTTGTTTTCTGATTTCGATTCCATCTGCACCATTTATAATATCCGATGCCATATCTGTTTCTACAAATCCGGGTGCAATAACTCCGACAATAACATTATACGGTGCAAGAGCTTTCGCGAGTGATTGACTGAATGAATTCAAACCGGCTTTGCTTGCCCCGTAAGCAGGATGATTCGGTTCACCTCTAAAAGCACCTCGTGAAGAAATATTTACAATTTTGCCGCCCCCTTTTTCAATCATCTGCTTTGAAATAAAATAACAAAGATTAGTGATACCGATTAAATTAGTGGAAATTGTTTCATTCCATAAGCGCTGCCACTCTTCATAAGTTACCTCAGTTATTTTATGCTCAACATAAATTGCAGCATTATTAATTAGGACGTCTATTTTCTCATATTTTTTTGTCATCTCTTCAAAAAAACTTTTTATATTATCAGGTGATGATATATCCAGTTTAAACAAGCTGTGCCTGCTATTTTTACTGCCAAGTTTAGATATTGTCTCCTCAGCTTTTTGAATATTAGTTTTATAAGTTATGATTACATTTGCTCCTAATTCGGCAAATAATTCAGCACATGCTTTTCCAATTCCCCGTGATCCACCTGTAATTAAAACATTTTTATTTGAAAAATCGATAAATGGTTTTTTACTTATTTCCATAATACCTCGATTAACCTATTTAAATAATAATTGATTTGTCGAATCGATACAAAAATTATAAAATAAAAATGCTTAACTTAAGTCAAATTTTTATAATGGTAAACCATTGATAACACGTTTAAGGCTGGATCCAATGAGGAGCCAGAAAATAAAAATAATTCTGATAAAAAAGCTCTATCTTAATAATATCATTTTTTTGGACTTAATGGAACTACCAGCTTCCATCTGGTACAAATATACCCCGCTCGGAAAAGAATCAGCATTAAATATTACCGTATGCCTTCCTGCAGATAAATAACTTTTCAACAAAGTGCCTGCTTCATTACCGAGAATATCAAAAATCTTTAAGGTTACATTTTGGCTTTTAGGTAAGTCAAATGTTATTGTTGTTGAAGGATTAAAAGGATTCGGATAATTCGCATATAACTTAAAAGTTTTTGTGTTTAAGGAGCCATGCTCTTCTATACTGGTTGCTGTTGCCAGCCGAATCCTATAAAGACTGCTCCCGGCGGTAATATATAAAGTCTTTCCATCTGCATCTCCCCAGTTGCAGTTAGAAGGATTTTCAGGCACGGCAATCTTATCCAGGTATACTCCGGAAGGAGATATAATCCATACTCCGGTGGGCCCTGTACAATAAATATTTCCAGCAGAGTCTACCTTCATTCCATCTGCATACCCGTTTGCGGGAATCTGATAGAACAGCCTTTTGTTCGTTATTGTAGAATCATCAGCGACATCCCAGACATATATCCTGTCTTTGGCTGATTCATTAACATATAACTTTTTTTCATCGGGTGAAAAACAAATTCCATTAGGTTTATCAAAAGTACTATCCAATAATTTTATTGAGCCGGAAGTATCAATCCTGTATATCCCTTGAAAATGCAATTCAGATGTTTGAGGATAAGGGATATTGAAATCCGGATCAGTAAAAAATATTGAACCGTCTGATTTTACAACAAGATCATTAGGCGAATTAAATTTCTTGCCGCGGAATGTAGAAGCAAGAGGAACAATTTTACCATCTTTTTCCTGCCGGGCAACTCTTCGCAATTCCATTTGGGTTAAAACTAAACGTCCCTGGTGGTCAAAAGTCAAACCGTTCGAACTATCAGAAGGGCGTAAATAGGGCTTCAGTGAGCTGTCACTCGGGGACCATAAGTATATAACGTTAGCTTTGATATCACTAAATAACAAACCCAGGCTGTCTTTCCAGACTGGTCCTTCGGGCTGCAGCAATCCTTTGGCTATTTTTTCCAGCTTAGCCCCTGGAGGAATTGGAGATTGTGCAAAAGAAAATGTTGAAATAAGTATTACAAACAACAAGTATTTTTTTATCATTAAGCGCTCCAAATTTGATATAAATAAAATCTTTTATACGATAAAGATAATTGCATTAATAAATTTTTGAATTTTATTTCAACAACATCTTTCACTTAAGTCCCAATTATCATTTAATTAAAACCATTTTCTTAATTTCATTAAAGGTGCTGGTTTTAAGCCGGTAAAAATAAATTCCGCTTGCAAAGTTTTGCCCGTTAAATTTATACTTATATTTCCCGGGTCCTAATTCGCCGTTAACCAAAGTTTCCAAAAGCTGGCCAAGTACATTATATATTTTCAGCTGGACATTACTCCTTTCATTCAGATCAAAAATGATGTTTGTTTCGGGGTTAAACGGATTCGGGAAATTCGCATAAAGATAAATTTTAGCCGGTAATGAATTCGCTGTACTATTTTCGATCCCCGTTAATTTATCTCCCAATTGTTCTCCTGGTTCATAGCCTTTATCATAATAATTCCATTCCGAACCGGCAGCATAGTATACATAATCATTCTTATCATAGATCTGTATATCGAATGAAATATCAGGCTTATCTGTAAACCTTGAATGAACCTCTACCGCAAATACATTCTCTCCATTCCTCAGATAGTTCAAACCATTTAGCTGGCCAAGGATGACTGTATTGCCTATATCCATTTCTGAATCTGCAAATGTATTATAAGTAACATCCAAATTCGGATTAATATTTATACGACCCACCTGATGCCCATTTAAATAGATAATATCCCCGTCATGACCCGCTATATATATTCGCATGTCATTAATACTGCTTACATTTTCAAGCATTAAAGAATGCCTGAAATAAACAGTATTTGCAGGAGCAAGTTCAGTTGAGTTATCCGGGGATTTATCATTCCCTAGAGGAGTATTCCCCTTTCCCCAGTTGGAGTCATCATAACCAACTGAGTTCCATGAAAACATCCCTCTAGTCGTATCAACAATAAAATGAATGGCTAAGGAAGAATCCATGGCATTTCCATTAAAATCGATGGCCCTGATATAGTAAGTATACTGACGACCCTGTTCCAAATTAAGAGTTACAGAATGTTCATGTGCGTTTGTAGCGGTAAATGTATTTTCCATCTGGTCATAAATTTTGTCTTCAGCACTATATCTAACAGCAGCATTCTTATCAGTTTGGACAATTAAATTATAAGAAGTTGTGTTTATGGTAAAGAGCGTATCCGGGAGGTTAAGAATTCTTGGGGCAGTAGTGTCTATATAGGGTACCCATGCATTTAAAGTATCAATAACGGAAATTAGTTTATCGGCAATTTTCTGATGTGCATCGACATTAGGATGACCGCTGTTAACATATTCACCATTATAATATGGAAAATATGTATAGAAAACGTCTTTATATCCCAGTGAATTTTCTTCGCCGACAACTTGAGAAACCTGTTGCTTAATCCATGTCAGATCATTTGCTACCACGCAAAGAATTTTAACACCGGGATAATCATCTCTTAACGTAGAAATAAATTCATGATACCTATCTCTAAATAATTTAGCATCATATTGAGGGATAGGACCTGAATAACCGTTCCAACCGCTGTAATCATTTAGACCTAAACAAATGACAACAAGGTTAGGGATCCATTTTGAAAAATCCCATCTGAGTAAAGGAGTATAAAAAAGTGCCCTGTCAAAAAAATCAGGCAGATTATTAGAATAATTACCCTGCCAATCGTGAATCAGTCCTATACCTCCCCTGCTGGTAATATTATACTGAGCATTATAGTGTCTTGCGGTTATCGAGCCGAATCCTTTATAAATATTAGTGTAATAATCTGAAGGCGCTGCATCCGAGCCGGTCCATTCATTACCGGAAGAGCTGGTAAAAGAATTTCCAATAAATTCAATTTTTCTATCGGGTTTTGCAGGAGGCGGTAAAAGGTTCTTTCCGTCATCAAGAATAAATCCGTTAAAGGAAAATTTTGTCCATGATGTTTCTCCTCTAAGTGTAATTAAAATTTTATGGCTGCCATCCGGCAGACTATCTTTTAAAGTATAAGATGAGACAGACGGTGAAGAACCATGAAAGATAGAAAACAATGTATCATCAATAAATACATTATACCAGCAAGCATTATCATTAGTTCTTATCCCTATACTTGTTCCTTCAAATTCAGCGTATATGTAAACACCCGGCCATGAATGTGCTGGTGCCGAAGGGTTTGAAAAATCCCATCTCCCGTAATACTGGATATTCGGATCATTAGGGGGAATTATATTCACTGGATAAACGATGTAACTAAGGTTTACAAACAGAAGCAAAAATAAAAAACTAAATTTGTAGAGTTTGTACATCAACTTCTCTTTTATCATTAATATTTTCATTAGTGCGACAGTCATCTTTAAGATAACCGGCACATATGTCGGCAATTATTTCCCCTGAAATAAATTAAAATCATCTATCGCTTTAATTATTTGGTCTGCTATCTTTTTATGTGTTGCAACAGTTGGATGGCCATTAGCAACATAACCACCAGGGAAATGATCAAATTGAGTGTAGTAAATATCATTGCAGCCGTTAGCTTTTTCTGCATCAACAACTTCCTTTACATTTTTCCGTATCCATTCGGGACTGGCAGCAACAGCCAAAATCGGAATACCTGGATAAGCTTTTCTAACTGTCTTTAAAAAATTCTGATAACCATTTCTAAAAATCCTGGAATTTTTTTCAGTTACCTCACCGTTTTTCCCCTTTGAACCAGAATAATCATTCAAACCAAGACAAATAACCACTAAATCCGGCATCCATTTTTTAAAATCCCATTTGGGTTCTTCTTTTTCCATTAAAGTACGGTCAAAATAATGGGGCATTGAACTATCAAATTTACCCTGCCAATCGCAAACCATCCCAATCCCGGAACGGCAGATAGTATGATACTGTGCATCAAAATGCCGGGCAATAAGAGGAGCAAATCCTTTATCGATATTTGTTACAGGAAATTTGGCTTCCCACTGCATTTCCGCCTGAGTAGCTTCATTACCTTCGGCAGCAGTAAATGAATTACCTATAAATTCAATTTTTCTTGATGGTTTAGCCGGGGGCTGAAAAAGCTCTGCTCCGTTATCGATTAATAAACCAGAAAAAGTGTAAACGCCAAAAGAAATATTTCGCTGGCTAAACCGGAATGAATGATGAGTATCAGTTAAACTGTCGGCAAGAATGTAATCCCTTTCACCGCCTTTATTACTATGAAAAACCTTATAGAACTCACCATCGAGATAGACATTATAATAATTGACGCTGTCATCCATTCTTACTCCGATGCGTGTCCCGCTGAATTCGGCATATATATAAATTCCGGGCCACGAGTGTTCAGGATGCAATGAATCAGCCATATCCCACCTGCCGAAATATTGAATATAAGGATTATTAGCCGGTATGAAATTAATGGGATAACTAAAACCGCTTAAACAAAATAAAAATACACTTATAAAAAAAAATATATATGGGGGCTTCATATTCAATAATAATTTCCTATAATATTTAAAGAATTTATTTTATTCCCAGCTCTTTACTCATTCTATAATAATTTGAAGGAGCTAACCCTAATTTATCAGCAGCGCTTGAATCTGAAATCGATATGCTCCTGACATACTGAAAATATTTTTTCCGGAAAATTCTTTCCATTTCTTTAAGAGGCAGAACCTGTCCCTGGTAAAGGTCTTCAAAATTAGTTTCTTCTTTAATTATAATATGATTTCTCAAAATCATCGGATCGCTTATATCTTTAGCTTTAATTATACCGTTACTATTCAGAATTAATCTCTGCACCACATTTCTCAGTTCCCTTACATTTCCCGGCCACTTATAATTTAATAAAATTTCTTTGGCTTTTTCATCGACCTGGGGAATTTCGACCCCGAGATCCTGACTGAAGTACTGGAGGAAATGATCAAATAATAAAATTATATCATCGCCTCTTTGGCGCAGCGGAACAATATCGAGCGGAACAACATTCAGCCTATAATATAAATCTTCCCTGAACCTGTTATTGTTAACTTCATTAGCAAGGTTTTTATTTGTAGCGGCTATTATTCTTACGTTTACAGAAATTTTTTCTGTTCTGCCGATTTTTTCAATTTCTCCCTCCTGAATAACTCTTAACAATTTAACTTGAGCCGGCAGAGGAAGTTCGCCTACTTCATCAAGGAATAAAGTACCGTTATGAGCAACTTCAAACAATCCTGCTTTACTTGCATTAGCCCCTGTAAACGAGCCTTTTTCATATCCAAACAATTCACTTTCAATTAAATCGGCAGGAATG
The DNA here is from genome assembly GCA_963782475.1 of uncultured Bacteroidota bacterium. Taxonomy (GTDB): domain Bacteria; phylum Bacteroidota; class Ignavibacteria; order Ignavibacteriales; family Ignavibacteriaceae; genus CAVQBP01. Next base: position 939,195 of record CAWAJW010000012.1, on the reverse strand, counting down.
CTGCCGCAATTGATGGGAACAAAATTTTCATATTTTCTTTTACTCATTAAATGAATGTTCCAGGCAACTAATTCTTTGCCGGTACCCGATGGACCATTTACCAAAATATTTACATCACTTTTAGCGTAACGTTCGATATTCTCCTTTAGCTGAAGTATAGGTTTTGATTCACCGATAATTTTTTTCATCTCAAGGAGATTGGCAATATTCTGCTTGAGCTTTTTATCCGATCTGAGGTTGTGAATTTCCAGCTTTTTCTTTTCAAAAGCATTAAAGATACTAAGTATGAAATCGGTCGGCTGGTAAATATAATCTTCGATATTGCCCGGGTATTTTGTTCCGTACCAGAAAGCTCCCGATTTTATTAAATTATTTGCAAAGTTGTAATCTGTAATATTAATGGTCATTTTTGTTATAACAATGATTTGCAGAATGGGGTTATGTTCTTTTATTTTAGTAATTAATTCTTCACCCTTTAAACCGCCTGATATCTGATAATCCAGTATAACAACATCATATTTATCAGGATTATTTGAGATAAGCTCCAGTGCTGCCCGCCCATTTGAAACTGTATCCAGAACTTTTATTCTTGTTTCATAATAGTTAATAGTATTTTTTATTCTTTTTACATCAAAATCTTCATCTTCAACTAAAAGAATATTTATATTGTTATTATTTGTGCTCATGTAAAAACTTTCTAATTATTTTTTGCTATCATTATTTTTAAGAAAATCATGAATGCAGATATTCGAGATCGGAATAATTCACATCTGACATATTCAATTTTTTATTTTTATAGTAAACCTACACCCGCCTTCTTCCAAATTCTCAGCATTCAGCTCCCACCCGCATCGTCCTACCGCCATCTGATGAGCGATATAACAACCATAGCCTGAATTAATATCGCTGTTATTTTTTGTTGATACATTCTCCATAAATATTTTTTTAATCCCCTTCTCTCCGACTTTCAATAGTTCCTCGTTAATCCCTACCCCGTTATCCGATATTGTTATTAAAGAAGTATTATTTTCTTTGTTATACTTTGTAGTAATATTAATTTTAACTGATTTCCTGTTCCCGTGATCAATGCTGTTTTGAATCAAAGGCTCAAGTATTTCCCAAACCACAAACTCATTTATATGTACAGCCGGCAGACAACTATCAAGGTCAAGCACAAATTCAAACATATCATTTTTACTTGAGATTCTCAAAAAAACATGCTGTAAAATAAATTCGATAAGCCTATTAATATTTGTTTTAAACATAGGGTTAACGATTGTATTTACCTCCTGGTCATACCATTTCATATCATAAATAATACGAGAAATAAAATTTGAATAAGTGATGACTCTCTTTTTTATTTCATCAAGGTTTTCGGAATTCATCTGCCTTACATCTTCTTTAATGAATCCCATAATCTTTTCTGCTTTATGATGCGTATGGTAGATACGTTTGGTAAAAACAGATTCTTTTTCATACCTGATCTCTTTTTTTATTAGCTCCTTGTGCTCTTCAAATAATTCCTGCTGCGCTTCATTTCTTTCTTTAACTGCCTGAGATGAGACTAAAAATATTGCTATTAAACCTAAAAAGATTAATGAAGTATAAATCAATGAAAATTTATCAAAATTAGCTCCAATCTCCTCGGTTAAAAAAGAAAAATCGGGAGTAATCTTCATATACATAACTCCAAGATATTCACCGTCCGGCACAAAAGGAACAAGGATATTATACGTTTTTTGGTTTTGAAGCGTGCTGTATATTACTTCTGAAGCTCTCATTCTATCTTTTACCGATAAAAATAAATCCACAGCATTACGATGAGAATCAGGATATAAGCTATAGGGCTCCAGGTCGCCGTTTAAATAAGATTCAATTTTTTGACCGCTGTCTATTACATAAATTTTTCTATCCCTGATGAGAATCAAACAAATATCATTAACTGCTTTCTGGATTAGCTGCTGTTTAAATATGACATTAAACGAATTGATAATTTTTGTATCCTCTATATGAGATAAAGATTTATTTAAAAAAAGATTTTCAAATAATAATTCCATAGATGTAGAAGTTATAAGAGCTAATCGTTCTGCGGAATATTGTTTATACCAGTCCTGCGTCTCTTTTAGGAAATCATTTAATGAAGATTTCTGAACAAATACCATTACGATCTGCAGAAGAATCAACACAGTAAAAAAAATTGTAATATGTTTAATTTCGAAACGGTATTTTGAAAACTTATTTAAAAAATTCTTCTTCACCATATTTATTAAAGTTTATTAGTTATTGAACCATTAACTTATCCAGCTCTATAGCTTTAGTACATTTCGACAGAGCTTCTTTTACAGAGATTCTTTTTTTAATTGCTTCATTAAAATAATAGGACATAATTTTGGAATATTTAGTATACTCAACATGAGCCGGTCTGTGAACTCCCGTTTCCATAAGCTTTTTAAATTTAGTTATTTCCGGATATTTTTTTATATATGAAGAATCGTCATAGAATCTTTTATTAATCGGGTAATAAGCACTTTCTTTATAAAATATTTCCTGTGATTTATCATTTAAAAGAAATTTTATGAAATCGATTACTTCCTTTTTTTTATCGGAGAATTTAGAAACCATTAGATCCCATCCTCCGAAGACCGAGGCAGGTCTTCCGCTTTTAAAATGAGGCAGAGGAGCTTTAGACAGCTGGCTTTGCTTTTCTATATTAATAGGGCTATCACTAAAATCTTTATCATAAGTAGGCCAGCCCCTTAGGAAGAGATCATCGTTTTTTATAAAATATTCAAAGCTTGTAACATCGGTTAGATCTGAAACGACGGCAGGTGAAATTTTATATTTATTAACCAAATCCACAAAAAGCTGCAGAGTTTTTTCTGCTTCTGGAGTATCAAAATTAAAACCATCTACTTCAAAATAGTCTGGTTTCAAACTTAACAGTTGTTCAACATAACAGCATACCAATCCCTCAAAATCTGCAGCAGGGAACACATAGAAAGGTTTTTTAACCGGAGCTTCTTTATACAAATTTATAAAATCAGCCCATGTTATATAATTATTAATTTTATCAATTATTTTCCTCCCATTTTTCATATTCTCCAATAAATCCTTCCTGTAGTACATAATACCCTGAACCATATCTAAAGGTACGGCCACAAGCTCACCGTCATAGTAACATGACTGGAGAGCCTGATATAAAATATTACTCCTTTCATTTGGAGAAAAATATTTATCCAGAGGTTCGCACCATTTTGCAAACCTCTGCACCCATATAACATCAACCGCAAACAAATCGATTCCGTCTCCATGCCCCCTCAAAGAACGGGCAACCACTTCTTTTCTGTCATTTGTGCTGAAATCGGTGTTAGGGAAATCAACAGGAATAACTTTAACTTTACCGGCGTGCATCTTATTATATTCATCTATCAACATTCGATGAGCCGCTGTAATCCTGTCGGCAAAATAAATCTCTTTAATTTTTTCCCCCTGGCTATTATAATCAATAAAGAATATCGTAAGGTATGTTATTGTTACAAAAAGAAGGAAAATAATGCCCCATTTCTGCTTAAATATTATATTCATCAGATTAGAAATTAAAATAAAATTAAATGAAATAACTTAAAAAAATACATATTATATTTAAGATAAACACTTAAAAAGAAAAGTCCCTTTATATGAAACCGAATAATTAATGGAAGCTGTTCAAATATTTAAAATAAAAAAGCAGGAACAAAAACAGTTCCTGCTCTCCTTTTAAAAAAACTCACTTTAAGAGGATCATTTTATGAACCTGAACAAAATCCCCGGCAATTATTCTATAAACATAAATACCGCTAGCTAAATTTGAAGCATCAAATCTAATATTATATCTACCTGAATTCTGCTTTTCATTAACCAAAGTCGCTAGTTCCCTTCCAAGAATATCATAAACTTTTAGTACTACAAAGGTTTCTTTCGGTAAATCATACTTTATATTGGTACTCGGATTAAAAGGATTCGGATAGTTGTTGTAAAGCTTAAATTCTTTTACGACAGCATTGTCATTATTTTCAACACCGACAAGGGGCTTCGGCGGAAGCTGGCCATTACGTTTTATTCCTAAGAATTCAAGACTGTCAAATAAAACTGAACCTTTCCATGTAACTGTTTCAGGATAATATATTTGTACCACGAATTGAGCAGGTTTAGAAGGATTTACTTTACCTGAATTAACAAGCGAATATAGATCCATTATAATCTTATTCCACTTACCTACTTTCATCGAGCTATTGTCAATATTAAAATCGAATTGTGTCCATGTATTATTTGTAGCATCACCATTTATTACAAACTGCACTATGCCGCCTGAGTCGGCAGGCATATCTGGCGGAAGATAAATATCAAACGTGGCAGAATCTGCATAAGCAACACCACTTGTATCAAGCAGAGGAATACTATCCCTTACTATTCCGAATTTATGATTCGATAGAGCAAAATCAGCATTGCCTTTTAAAACATAAGTTTTGTTTGTAGTACTAACATCAAGTGCGCGGGAAATTGATCCATCACAATAATTTGGAACATAAAATCCCTGCACTCCATTTTGCAGCACCTGAAAATCTGCTGCAGTCCAAACTACTGAAGGAGGTGCAGGAGTAGAGATTACAGAATTAATAAATTCAACCCGGTCTATATATATTGAACCATCCCAGGTTTTAGGACCATCTACTTGAAGCCCAAATTTTCCAATTGAATGAGAATGGTGGTTGAATATTCCCAAATAACTACCTAAAGAGGCAGTATCAAGTAAAGTTGCCTGCTCTAAATTAAAATATAATGGATACCATACGTTCTTAGGAATATCTATCCCATAATATGATGTTATTCCAGCAGGTAATGGCCATGACCAATTTACATTATCCTGCGCAAATATTTGGATATATGCTGAATCGGGAAATGTTGTATCAACATAAACCCAAAAGACTAAGAAGTTCTTATCTTTAGCATCGTAAGCTGAAGCCGGCTGTATACCAGCTGCCGTTCCACCAGTAGCACTTGTTCCATCAACGAGTTTAAAATCCAAAAGCCCCGATTTATTTCCAATAGGACCAGCGTTCCATTTAACAGAATCAACCCATCCATTATTCCAAAGTTCAGTAAAGCTTTCTGCACCTGCATCAAAGCTTGCAAAAACTGTTGGCTTTGCACCTACTAAGGCTACATTATCAATATATATATTACCTGTCCAAACAGAATCTGCAGCCGCATTAAGATTTGCAAACTGCACTCCGAAATCTCCAATATCATTAGTTCCGGTAAGACCATGCCCGGAAGGATCTGAAATACTGAGAGCAGCGATATTCATAGATAATGGGAACCACTTATTTCTTGGAATATCCTTAGCATAATAATCTATAGGGGTCCAGGTCCAGGCGCCATTAGCAACAGGCTGATAATATAATTGCAGATCGACACTATCGGGAACATTTCTTGGAACATACACCCATAGAGTAAGAATTTGTGCACCTGCTGAATTGATATGCCCCTTTGTAGTGGCTGTAAATCCAACTGCATCTTTATCGGCTTTACCGGCTAATTTAAGTTTAACTGCCAGAACACCATTACTTGGATTAGCAGGATCAGTTGTTTGAAATACTGAATCAATAAGTCCCGGGCTGCCCCAGTTGTTATATGCATAAATTCCGAGGCTTCCTGCAGTGTTAAAATTTTCCAGAACTTGCGCGCCTCCCAGACCGGAAATTATTAAAACAAAAAATAGTAATTTTCTCTCCATATTCTCTCCTTAATAATGAATTATTATTTCATGAATGATAAGTAGGATAAAGAAGCTAAAAATTTTTATTGAATAAACTACAAGCTGATCAAAAATACCAGATTAAAATTCATTTTCAAGCCAAAAGCTAAATTAAATTATGTTGTAACTATAGTGAGATCATTTTTCCTCAACATTATGAGTTGATAAGAATTTTACATCCCTTTTGGATGCATAAGAATTTACTATTCTATATTTACTCCCGTCTTCAAGCGAGACTGCAGCAGCATTATTATTAAACGGCGCAGGAGCTCCTGAAAAATTATATATTGATATATTTTCAAAATGTGAAAATTCAAGTCCGTTTGTAAAATATGGCTCTTTTACACTATCCCACTTAATTTCAAAATTATCAAGCTTAATATTTTGAACATACTGTGCATAAAAAGCAGGAATATCATGACTGAACATAGTTAATTTCGGGTCAATAGCCGGACGTAAATCAAAGTTGCCGCCGGCAACGGGATTTAAGGGACTTTCATTCAATTTAAAGGTAATATCTTCGAAAGAAATATTTTTAATTATGCTTTCTTCAGTGCCATAAATTAATATACCTGATTCACCTTCAGCTATAATATGACTGAACTTTATATTATTTATTTCGCCAAGCCCGGCAGTATCCTGTCCTTTAATATCGGATATATGTATCGGTTCACCGTTCCCCCACCAATCCCCTGTATGAAGATGTGTTTTTATTATTATATTTGTAAAAGTCATATCTTCTATTGAACCTGTATCTCTAACACATAAATCAATTCCCCTGTTTGAATTTGCAATTACAATATTACTAAATGTATAGTTCCGCATATTATTCTGATCCCATCCGCCGACCCTGATTGCGCTTGATCGTGAAACCAGGTAGCAGTTGGTTACAGTTATATTTTCAGAATCATGTATAATATTTTTATATCCGGGTAAATCATAATGGTGGGAATATCCGGTTATTGCAAATGCATCGTCACCTGTACGTATATCGCAATCTGAAATAAGAACATTACTGCACGATGTTACATCTATACCGTCATTATTAGGTATTAGTAGATTATTCCATAATTTTATACCGGACACAATTACACCGTTGCAATCTGCAAAATGAAGAGTCCAGAAGGGAGAATTTGAAATCAGCACGCCTGTAACAGTTACATTTTTACAATTAGAAAAAATAATCATCTGGAAAGGTCTGTCAAGCGGAACTAACGGACCGTCCCCTAATCCATGCTTCACTTCTCGAAAATGATTTTTCTGCCTGGTATATTGTGTGCTGACCGAATCAAATACTTTTGAATGATTTTGATCTACAAACAGGTCTCCGCTGCCGTCAATAGTACCATACCCTGTAATGAATACATTGCTGGAATTTTCTGTGTATATTAAACCGACTTTCTTAGAATTTAAATAGTAGTCGGATACTTTGTTACTTCCCTTTAAAATTGCACCGCTTTCAAGATGAAGGTTTACATTGCTTAATAGTCGTATTGAACCGGATAAAAAAGTTCCTGCAGGTATAAGCACGGTTCCGCCCCCAGCATCGCTGCACTTATTTATAGTATTTTGAATAGCTACAGTATTTACGGTTTTACCGTCATCAACAGCTCCGAAATCCTTTATATTATAAGTTTTACCGGTTAAAAGATTAGCTGATATTAAAAAGATGAGTACAAAAAAAAACAAATTACTTTTTACAGGTTTCATATATTATTCACCAAAATGGATTGTGTTTATTTATTCAATTATACCAATGTCGTCATTTGTTAATTTAAAATTGGATAAAGTTGTTATACTTTTTGCTTTAAGAAAAACTTGATGTTCCTTATTAAATCCTTTTAGTTGTTTAATTGGATTCAGCTCAAACGTTTCAACAGAAACAGATTCCTCATCTGCTTGATATAAATAAAAGACTTTATCTTCACTTATTTCTTCTATTTCAAGATTAACAATCATACTCTCATCATTACAATTAATTATAAATATTGTAATAAAATCATTTTTATTAAGAATAGCTGCGGCTTTTACTCCCGGAGGAATATTTTCGAAATCTATTTTTAATACGCTTGAATATTTACCGATAAACCTGGAGAGAACTGCGAATCCAAAATAAGCAGAATTTTCAGGGAATATATTTTTCAGATAACATTTCTTTTCTGAATCCCATGTTCGGATAAGCTGCCACTGCCCGTCTAAATCCCCGCGATTTGTAAAACTCCAGCGGTTGAAAGCATCTACCCCGAGATTTAATCCAGTAATTATATCGGAAGCATTGGATAAGGATGCTGCAAAACTTTTTGGACCAGGATTATTATCTCCCCAGCCTAAATTCATATTTCCAAATTCCGTTAAGAAAAAAGGCTTATTACAATTATGTGCCAATTCAACCCAATCACTAATAATTTTTCCCCCTTCTGTATCAATACCGAAGTACGAATGGATATCATAAGCGCCCAGATATGGATCAAAATCAAATTTCCTTTCATCGAGCGGAGGAAGGCTTGTCCAGTCAGGTCCGGAAAGAGGGATATTTATTCCTTTTTCATTGAGTGTTTCTCTAACTCTTTTTAGAGCAGGTGTAAATGAACCGGCATAAGATCCATAGGACCACCAATAGCCCCATGTTCCGCCCGGCGGTTCATTTGCGATGCAGAAATATTTTATACAGGAATAATTTTTTTTATTAATTAAAAAATCAAGCAGAACTGCAATACCATTTGCAAATTCCTCAATGGAAAATGGCGCGCTCAATAACGGATGAACACCGGGGTAAGCATTCCATTCCACGTGTCTCCACATTTGCTGAAGAAAAACATCTGCCCTGTTATTTTCACACCAATCCAGTATTTTGTAAAGAGCAAGCATTTCATCATTATACCAATCAAATAGATTTCTTTCGGGTTCATACATATGCTGGCTTAATTCCACCCTGATAAAATTTAATCCCAGCCACCTGGCATGATAATTAATCTGCTCCCAGGCTGATTCATTACTTACCGGCGGATTTCCTCCATAGGCACTTCCCCTGGGATTCATTAATCTGACAGGATAATCATATTTTTCATTATTAAGAGGAAGTTCTTTTGACATTGCATGCCATGAGGCTCCTATTCCACCTTTCATTTTGTGAATTACCTGTTCCGGGCTTATATGAATTTTAGGTAAATTAGAATCGACATTATTCATAATATTGTATAGAAGATATTTCTTCCCTAATTTAAACAAAGTCAGCTTAATTCTTATTTAGAAATTTTTTTAACCCTTTTAATAAAGTCGGCTCCCAAACAGTAAAGTGATTCTTTCCGGGAATTATTTCATGTTCGAAATAAAAGTCATTGTAATTATGAGAGCTGAATGCTTTAACGATTCCATCATAAGAATCCAGGAAACGTTTTTCTTCATTCCCCCCAACGGTTAAGTAAAGATTGACCGGAAGTTTTTTGTGATTCTCCCACATATCTTCTTCATTTTTGATTAGGTTAGCATGTTTATACGGCGGATTTAATGCCGGACTTGCACAAATATAATTCTTAAAGAGCTCACCTTGTTTAAAATGTTCTGTTAAAGAATAAATTAAGAAATACCCGCCGTATGAGGAGCCCCATAATGTTCTATTTGTAGTATCGACACGGTATTTATTTTCAACATATGGAATAACTTCCTTTTTAATACAGGAAAATAGCTTATCAGCATTTTTTATAAGATCGCGGATCCTGATCTTATTAAAATTATAATCATCCGGATATCCAATACCAACCACTATAACTTCAGGTATTATTTTATTATCACTCATTTGATGAATTGTATCATGCTCTGCCCTGCGCCAGTATCCATCTGTCATGTAAACTATATGATAAAATTTACCCGGATTTTTATTATAACCTGCGGGGAGACTTACATCGATTTTCATACTATCATTTACAAATTCGGAAACGAATGTCGTATCAATAATTTTTTCAGTGGGATATTGAGAATCAGTCATATCATTCATTGCTGCCTTACCATTGAGATGGTTTGAACATGAATAAAAAAGCAACATAATAAAAGAGATAAAAAAGGAAAAACCAGAATTCATATTTATACTATTAGTTATATTTGCCGCAGAAATTTTTTTAATCCCGCTTCCTCATCGACATAAACCATTCCTGCCGATATTAATCCGGAAAAAACCTTTATCCTTCTCCTGAGCCCATTCAATAACATTAGCCGGCGAACGCTTGTTATTCAATTCATTCGCCATAAATTTCATATAAGGATGCGATCCCGTGGAAAAAATATTTATATCCTGCACACAAATAATTTAATCCATCTTCACCTGAGGGAGTTTTTATAAACCTGTTTTTGGGACATTCACCATTACATGCAAACCGAACGTCACAATCCAGGCAATACTGCGGAAGTGAAGTTTTTTTATCTAAACCGAATTGAACCTGCTTATCGGAATCAACTATTTTCTTCAGTGATTCCTCCATTATATTCTGCAGTTTATTTTCCGGGAAAACAAAATGATCACAAGAATATACATCTCCATTATGCTCCAAGGCTAATGCCTGACCGCATGTTTCTTTAAATACACAAAGGCCCGCTTCCTGTCCGGACCAGATTCCGAGACACACATCGAACAACTGGACAAAATAATTGCCGACATCATGTCTCACCCAATAATCGAAAATTGTCATCATAAACTTTCCATACTGCAGAGGTTCTACAGACCAGGCAGCTACAGGTGCTTCTTTCTTATATGAAGGCAAAACCAGCTCAAGCTCATTTTCTTTTATGCCGGAAGCTTTTCTTTCAACAATTGGAATGAACTGCATAAACCTGCTTCCGATTTCTTTAAGGAAGCTATATACTTCCATCGGTTTATAAGAATTATCTCTTTGAACAGATGTTAATGTATTAAATTCAACATTATACTTCTTCAAATAATTTAAACCTTTTATTACCTTGTCAAAGCTGGGCTGCCCTCCTTTATGTACCCTGTATTTATCATGTATTTCCGCCGGACCGTCAATCGATAATCCAATTAAAAAATTATTTTCAGATAAAAATTGACCCCATTGATCATTTATTAAAATTCCATTAGTCTGCAGTGTATTTTCAATTTTTTTACCGTAAGAATACTTCTTTTGAAGCTTAACGGCTTTCTTAAAAAAATCAACGCCTAATAATGTAGGTTCTCCTCCCTGCCATGCAAATGTAATTACAGGGATGTTCTGAGCCTCTATATAATCTTGTATATATTTTTCCAAAACTTCATCGGGCATTTCCCAATTTTTTTTTGGATTGTACAATTTTTCTTTTTCAAGATAGAAACAATACTCGCAGTCAAGATTACAAATAGGTCCGGTAGGTTTGGCCATCAGGTGAAAAGCATTTGAAAATTGCATAGTATCAGAAAGATCTTATAGTAGAAGAATATAGAAAAATAATAATAATATTATAGAGTTAATTAACCCGAATAAAACTTTCAAGAAATAATATTTCTCGCCACAAGATAATACTTTTAATATTTCAATGAAATGAATTTTTTGCCTGTATGTGTAAATTTTTGTAACGGTAAATTGCTTCAAGGAAATAATAATCGGCAAATATAGCCGGAACATCAACATTGCTATTTATCGGGAGATACTGTACTGAATGATCTAATATGCAGCTGGTATTTTTTCCATCTGTAAAATAGGGAGGCTTACAGAGTGAACTCAACATTGCCTCAGCCTGAGATAGATAATAATTTTTTAAAGAATCATCTTCAATATATTTAGCCATTTCAAATAAAGCACTGGCTGTAATACTGGCAGCTGAAACATCCCGGTAATCTATATCCGATTGAAAATCCCATGGAGAAACATGATCGTTTGGTAGATGCTTAATAAAATAATCGGCTAACCTTTCGGCAGCTTTTAGAAATTTTTTATTTTTAGTATAGCGGTAAGTTACAACAAATCCATATATTCCCCATGCCTGTCCGCGTGACCAGGTGGTTTCATCTCCTGCACCTTGTAAAGTACCTTTATTAATTATTTCACCAGTATTTTTATTATACCTGACTATATGATAGGTGCCCCCGTCACTGCGTATAAAATCACGAGCGGTTGTTGCTGCATGATTAATTGCATATTCTGCAAAATACTTCGGACCCCCGTTTTCCGATGCCCAAAATAAAAGTTCAAGGTTCATCATTATATCTATAATAACAGGGAATGAATTTTCTATTTTTAACTTATCCCAATTTGAACTGAGACAGCCGACTTTAGAATTATATCTTTTAGAAAGAGTTTTTGCAGCAGTAAGGATAATATCCTTATAACCGTTATAATCTATTTCTTTTCCAAAACGTAAGCCATTTCCAAATGAACAGAGAAACCTAAATCCCAGATCATGAGTATCGGGATTATATTTTTCATTTTCAATTGGAGCTGTCCATTCCTTCGCCCATTTTTCAAAACGCGGTTCTTTGCTTAATTCATAAGCAAACCAGAGGCAGCCGGGATAAAATCCGCTTGTCCAATCGCCGGAACCTTTCAGCTGCCATTTTAAATCTTTTGTACCGTATGTCGGGTAAAGAGTATCACTGCCGATTTCCTTAATGCTCTTCTCCAAATGATTTACTGAAACTTTAACAGCATTGTTTACAAGGCTGTCTAAATTACCGCCAGCTAAAGTATTTTGTGAAAGAAGAAAGGCTACAATAAATATAATAACCATAAAATAAGCTGATTTTTTCATGGAACTTTTATTTAGAATAATTAATAAACTTTAATTATGAGAACCTCGAAAGATTTCTTCTCCGGTAAATCCATATGAAACCATGAACTAATTTTAATATCAGGCAATTCGGTATACCTGCCATTCGAAGGATTAAACAATTTCATCGAGGCATTCTTACCTGCATATTCATTTAATGTAATACTTATACCGGAATTATTTCTTGGTATTAAAATCAAAATAGTCTTATTTGATTTATCTTCAAGGCACCATCCGGAAGATGATAAACCTTTGCGGGGCTGAAGACTTTCAAAATGATGTTCCGATAAAAAACTGACAAAATATTTGTAATAATCAAAATGGGGTCTTTCATCCTCCGGTAATGTCATAGGATCAGGGATAATTACATTCCATGAAGTATTCTGCCAGTAGTAAGTAGAATATACTCCCGCAAATGCGCAAAGATAGTTTCTCCATAAACAGGAAACCGGATCAGTATAATCGCCAGTAAATACTTTATAAAGTCCTCTTTCATAGCCGCCATGCTCAATATTAAAGACAGGTTTATCTTTTTGCAGTTCTTCAATTGAAAACATTCTTTCATATAAGTCTGTACCCCAATATTGAATCGAGATAAAATCGACTTTATCAGGATACCTTTCACAATAGCTGAAATCATGAACAGTTAATAATCTTTTATATGCATCAAGTTTTCGTATACGCTGAATTCTATCATTTACATAATTCATATCGCAGCGGCCGTATGAAAGCGCTTCTTTTGATATATCCCAAATTATATTTGGATAGCCTTCATACCGTTTAATTACATATTCAAAATACCTGTCATCAGCCCCGGAATACATTGGCGGCCAGTTTACATTTTTATTCCATACATATATCATCAGATGTGCAATTATATTTTTACTTTGAAGGTATTCAATTACCCTGTCTAATTTCAGGAAATAATCGCTATTCAAAGTTGAAAAATCCGGCTTTAAATTTGTACCTCCAAAAGGAAAAACATCCGGGGAACCATAGTCATATTCTTTTTTTAGTGAAGGATCTTTTTTCCAATCTACATCATATGCATATACATTCATTATAATTTGATTAAAACGATATTCAGATATTGTATCAATAAGCATTTTTGTCTTAGGAATATCATTAGAATTATCAGCATCAAGCGCAAATAACCAATCCATCTCGTAAGCCTGCAGGAAATATGGTTTTCCATCAGCATATTCAAATTTTCCAGGATGAGCAGAGGATATGACAATCATTCCATGCTGAGATGTATCGGAGTTTTCTGTTACGATAATTTTGAATTGTAAACCGGAAAGATCTTTATTATCAGAATAAGTTAAAAAGCTCCACTCACCGGCTTCATCTGGATTAATTCTAAGAAGATACTGATCGCCTCCATTATAAAAACCGGGAATTTCTTTTTTGTTTCCATTTGGCGATAATGCAGTTACACCGAAAACCAGATCAAAAGGTTTTTCTATATTTGTTTTTTCCTTAAATGAAACATCTATAACATCCCATTTACGGCATTTATAAACCGCATCCTGCGAATATTTCTCAAATAATTTTTCAGCTTGAATATCTGCTGAATACATAAGTATTACTAGAAGAATAAAAGGTATTTTATACTGCATTAAATTTAATGTTCTGCGAAAATTATTTCCGAAATGTTTAAATTATAATTTATTTGTGTTATCATCCTTCAATTATTCCAAGATTCTATATTTCCGAAATTTTTATCAGCATATACAACTATTTCTCATCAACCCTACCGCAAGGTCTTGCATCTTTTTTTAACTCTCTATCAAAAGCTTTTCCCATCTCCGATATCTTTCTTACGATTTCGGGATGCTTATCCGCAAGGTTAAATTTTTCTTCAGGATCATTTGATAGATCAAACAATGAAAGTCCTATCTTTTCTTCAATACCTATCCCCTGCTTTCCATCTTTGCCGGGAATTTTAACGGAATTATACTCATGGGGGAAATGGAGCTTCCAATTTTTCCATCTTACTGCCTGCAAATCAGATTCGGCATAAAAGTAAAGAGCTTCATGCGGATCTTTTGCTCCCGGTTCATTTAACCAGAGGGGCAAAGCATTTTTACCATCTATTTTTTTATCCGGTAGTTTTGATCCGGTAACTGCTGCAAATGTCGGAAGAAAATCTATTGATGAAAATACTTCATCGGATATAATTCCTTTGGGAATTTTTTTAGGCCAGCTGATAATACATGGTTCTCTCTGCCCTCCTTCAAAAGTTGTAAATTTGCCTTCACGCAGTATACCTGCAGAACCCGCATGATTTCCATAAATAAGCCAGGGGCCATTATCGGAAGTAAAAATTAAAATTGTATTTTCATAGATATTATCTTCTTTAAGCTTTTTAATTATTTCACCTACCGACCAATCAATTTCCTCAACCACATCTCCATACAACCCGCGTTTAGATTTCCCTTTAAATTTATCCGAGACAAAAAGGGGAACATGCGGTAAGTTATGAGCAAGATAGATAAAGAAAGGATGATCCTTATTCTTATCAATAAACCATAGAGTTTTTTCGGTATATCTTTTTGTAAGCTGACTAAGATCGGGATTAAGCTCGATTACTTTTAAATTCTCAATTAAAGGGAGATCCGGATATCTAGGATCATTATCTTTATTCATATCATGACTATAGGGCAAACCGAAATAATAGTCGAATCCCTGGTGCGGCGGCAGAAATTCTTCTTTATCACCCAGGTGCCATTTCCCTATACAGCATGTTGCATAGTTTTTTTGTTTCAATAAGTCAGCTATTGAAGTTTCTTTTGGATCCAGACCTATGTTCTCTTTCCCTTTAGTCCAATCAGGACCTTTAGGACCAACAACAAAAGGAAGTCCTACACGAACAGGGTAACAGCCGGTTAATAAAGAAGCACGGGAAGGTGTACAGGTAGGAGCCGCACTATAATAATCTTTAAACTGAATTCCATTATCTGCCAGCTTATCAAGATTTGGAGTTTCAAATCCTTTTGCACCAAATACGCCGACATCTGCGTATCCCTGGTCGTCAGCATAAATCAAAATAATATTGGGAAGTTCATCTCCCTGTTCAAACAATGAACTGCCTAATAAATTAATTAATGGCAGAGCTGTTAAAACTGTAGTTCCTTTAAAAATAAACTCTCTCCTGGAAATCCCTTCACCCATAATTTCTCCCTAAATTAAAACTTAGTTAAAAACGATTCTATATTTAAAATATAAAAAAATTTATTAATCATCATACAGGTAAAAATCCAATTAATTAATAATTAGGATTATAAGGATGATTTTATTAATTCCAGGTAAGGAGTTAAAGCCGGAAGATTATCTACCTGATTTTCCACTTCCTTTATCAGCTTCGGTAATCCTTTTTTAAAACTATCTAATTCATTTTTTATTGATTCCGGTTCCATAGAAATTCTATTGCCGGTCTGAGCAAAAACATTTATATTATCTGAATTAGATTTTCCCTCATCCCATCCTTTTTTCCAATAATCCCCGCTATTTACAAACCTGGCAAGCTTCATTAAACTATTAAATTGTTTCCTCACCGAAGACAAAGCATTTAAATCTCGGGACATAAATTTTACATTGATCTTCACCTCCTCATCTACTGAAAATGTTTTAGTATAAATAAATGATGTAAATGTTTTTCCGTCATAATTCCATGTATTATCACTTTCATCTTCTTTTTGAGAACAGGAAACTCCGTTAATTTTAATATCTTCGGGAGGAAATGAAATCGGAAACCTCAATTCATATTTTCTTTGCAAGGGCATATTTTTAAACTTTCCTTCTATCGGAGATATTACAACAGAAATTTCACCATCACCATTTTTTTGAAAGCTTATATTTGTAAAAGTATATTTACCGCTTTTGTAATTATCGTTGTTTCCTTCATCATCGTATATCTTTTGATTTCCTTTTTCACCTGGGAAAATATTTAAAATTAATAAATCACCATTATTATCAGCAGTATTATTAACATCTTTCTGCATCGGTATAATTGCACCGGCCTTCACATATACAGGAATATCTTCCAGGCAAACAGGTCTCTCATAAATTTGATTTCCCTTTAATAATGTTCCGCTGAACCATTCAATCCAATCTCCTTTAGGAAGCCAGATTTTTTGAGTTGTAAATAAACTGTCTGTTCCGGAACTATCTTTGCCAATAGGGTGGGTTACAGGTGCAACAATAAAATCCTCCCCGAACATATATTGATGTTTCAGATTATACGCAATTTCTTCGGACGGATAATCGTAATACATCGGGCGAAGAATTGAAATTCCCGAATCAAATGCTAACCGTGCTTCAGTGTAAATATATGGAATCAAAGAATACCGCAGCTTTATTGAATTCCGCATAATATTAAAATATTCAGGCTTATATGCCCAGATCCTACGTTCAATATCACTGTCTTTTGTAGAGTGAGTTCTTAATATCGGACTGAATGCGCCCCATTCAATCCATCTTGTATATAGTTCAGGATTTTTTTTATCACCTCCATAATGACCCCCAATATCATGACTCCAATATCCATAACATACATTAGATGCAGTTGCAGTAAAGAAAGGCTGAAAATCCAATGACTGCCAGGTAATATGAGTATCGCCTGAGAAACCGATTTGATATCGATGATTCCCCAAGCCTCCCCACCTGTGATAAAGCAAAGGACGTTTTGTACCTTCGCGTTCCATATCAGAAAAATGTACATAATTAAGGTAAAAAGTCGGATTAACTCCTTCAATTTTTGTTGTGCTCCATTGCTGCCAATCAAGCCACCAGAAATCTATCCCTTCGTTTTCTATAGGATGGAGAATCAGATTAAAATAATTCTCGGCAAATTTTTTGTTTGTTATATCAAAAGGAATATATTTCTTTTTTGAAGGATCCTGTCCCATTGCTTTTGCAAATTCAGGATAAATTTCTTCATGCGGCTGAATACCGGATGCCGGATGTAAATTCAAACATGTTTTAAGATTCCTTTGATCAGTAAACGCAAGAAATTTTTGGGGATTTGGGAAAACAGCTTTATTCCATGTAAATCCGGTCCATCCGTAAGACTGGCCGGCTTGATCATTTAACCTTTGTCCATCTTTAAACCATTCCGGTTTATTTACAATATGCCAGTCCATATCAATAACAAGAACATCCAACGGAACATCATGTATTTTAAATTCATTTACTAATTCTTTAAAGTCCTGGTCAGTATATTTCCAGTAACGGCTCCACCAATAACCAAATGCAAATTTGGGAGGAAGAGGAATTTTTCCTGCGACTAAACTGAATTCCTTTAAAATTGTTTTATACTGATTTCCGTAGATGAAAAGATAAAAATCCTGTTCATCCTTTTCGGGACGAGGCATTACCCACTGCCAATTGCTGTTATCGAAAAGGGGTCGTTTGCTGTCATCGATTAAAGTCCATCCATCGCGGGATAATAAACCAGGCTCAAGATCGGTTGCACCATTAATGCCATCCAGTGTTCGATAAGTGCCGAGAAGATTGCCCGTGTTTACTTCTCCCGGCACCCAAGTTTTGCGGTTACCATCAGCATTAAATATTATTTTAAGATTGGTCTTGTTAAACTTTCCACTATTTAATTTGTAGTGCAATTCAAATACATCACTCTTAATTACTAATTCATCGGTGTTCCTGGTTTTTTGAAATTCCGGAACAGTTAATTTTCTGTTTGTAAAAGTTAATGAAGCATGATCTTCAAACTTGCCATCCTCGCTCCACTCCATTCTTATTATATGAGGAGTAAGAATTTCAAAGCGTGCATTTCCTTCAACTACTATTGCTCCTGAGTCAGCTTCTCCTATATAACGTTGAGCAAATGAATTATGGATTAAAAAAATTAGTGAAAGAATAATGGTAAGAAATGTTTTCATATATAAATAATTCCCAGATTTAATTTCAATTAATTTTTTAGTTTAATAATAAAAAAATTTTCTATGGGATTGAACAATTTTTCGAAACATCATCGAAAACATAAACCCAGCCACAACCGAGTCCCGTTTTTAACCAAGTCACTTCTCTATGTATTGCCGGCTGTGTGAATTCGACTTCACCTGAATCTTTATATTCTCCTAAATAATATGGTATAAAAGTACAAAAAATATTTTTTAAGACACTATTAACATTCAATTATTTTGAATTGAAAAGCTTTTAATAGTTTTTAATTCAACCCCTCTGAAAAACAAATTTCCTTCATTATTATTAAAGTAAGGGAGGATTGAAATGTGTCTGAGATTTAAAAACTATCTGTCTGAGACCTTTTAAAAATATTACTTTTAATATCTTTAAGCCAGTGGCCCTGGTTTTCAACTATATTGTTTATCATTTTCAATCTCTCTATTTTATTCAGATGAGAACTTATTTCCTTTATTAAAATTAATCCTTTGTATGAAACAAACAGCGATTTCTTGTATAATATTTTTTATCTCATTAACCATTTATGCTCAAACAACTGACAATCTTGTTGATTATGTTAATCCTTTCATTGGAGTGCTTGATAAAGTAAGCAACTGTGTCATCGGGCCGCAGCTTCCTTTTAGCTCAATAAATCCAAGCCCGCAAACACCTGGAGGCGACCACGATGGTTATTCACCTGAGCAGCCAATTCGAGGTTTCGGACAGCTGCATGTTAGCGGGACAGGCTGGGGCAAATACGGACAGATTCTAGTTTCGCCGCAAATAGGATTATCCACGGAAGAAACCGGACACGACTCTCCAAAATCCCAAGAAATTGCAAAAGCATATTACTATTCAGTTAATCTAACCCGGTATAATATTAAGATAGAACTAACACCCGCGGAACATTCCGCAATCTATAAATTTACATTCCCAAAAACAGATAGTGCAAATATTATTATCGATGCAACACATAACATCCCTATGGATATAGCAGCTTACATTGGCGGTAGTTTTTCTGATGGAGAGGTATTCATAGACAGCTCCGGAAGAAATAAAATAACCGGTTATGGAAAATATTCCGGTGGTTTTGGTGATGGAGATTATTATGTTTTTTTCTGTGCAGAATTTAGTAAGGTTCCGAAAGCATTCGGAACCTGGCATAATAAAGATATTTCAAAGAACAGCTTTCATTCCAAATTGATTAATAAAAATGATCGCATCGGTGCATATCTAAATTACTCAACCGGGCAAAATGAAGTTATTTATATGAAAATCGGAGTTTCCTTAAAAAGCATTAAACAGGCAGAGTATTGGCTGAATAAAGAAATAAATAACTGGGATTTTGATGCTGTAAAAAATTCTGCAATTAATAAATGGGATGAAAATCTTAGTAAGATAAAAATAGAAGGTGCTAATGATTATGATAAAACTCTCTTTTATACGGCAATGTATCATGCAATGCTGATGCCCCGAGATAGAACTAATGACTTAATTGGTTATCCCGACAGTGCAACTATATGGGATGATGAATATGCAGTATGGGATACTTGGCGGACTGCGTTTCCTTTATGGCTGATAATTAAACCCCAGGTTGTTCGCGATAATATTAATTCATTTATAGAAAGGTTACGAATAAATAAACAAACAAAAGATGCGTTTATCGCAGGTATCGATATGTTTGCCGAACAAGGAGGTAATAATGTTGATAATGTTATAGCAGATGCATATGTAAAAGGGCTAACAGGTATTAATTGGGAAGATGCATACAAAGTAGTAAAGCATGATGCCGATTTTGAGAGATTAGGATTCCAAGGAATGAAAAAAAATAATGATATTGATTCGGCAACAGCACAGTATAAAAGCAGAGGCTGGATTCCGGCAGACACAATGTCCTGCTCTCAAACTCTTGAATATGCATATAATGATTACTGTGCTTCCGAAATTGCTGAGGGGTTGGGTAAAACAGACGACTATAAAAATTATCTCGAACGGAGTAAGAAGTGGATAGCACTCTGGAACCCGGAACAGCAAAGCGATGGGTTTACCGGATTTATTGTTCCAAAAACAATAGATGGAAAATTCGTTAACATTGATCCTGAAAAGAACTGGGGCTCATGGAAAGAATATTTTTATGAAGCAAGTTCATGGACTTACTCGTATTTTGCACCGCACCAATTTCCGAAGCTCGTTGAACTAATGGGAGGCAAAGATAAATTTGTAAGAAGACTAAATTACGGATTTGAAAACCAATTAGTTGATTATGGAAATGAGCCGGCTTTTCTATCTGTTCAAGCTTTTCATTATGCCGGACGTCCAGATCTTACAAGCCACTGGACAACTAAATTGATGAATGAAAAATTCACAGATAAAGGATACCCAGGTAATGATGACAGCGGAGCAATGAGCTCATGGTATATTTTTTCATCTATCGGCTTCTTTCCTAATGCAGGGCAAAATTTATATTATATCAATGGTCCAAAGTTCAATAAAATTATTATATCACTTGAAAACAATAAACAAATTGTAATTAAAGGAGAAAATGTGCCAAAGAAGAATATTTATATCCAATCATGTTCAATAAACGGAAAAGAATGGGACAAATCCTGGTTTACTCAAGATGATATTAAAGATGGTGCTGTTATAAAAATTAAAATGGGGCCCAAACCATCAAAAAGCTGGGGAAAGAATTGGGAAGAATAAAGAAAATTAAAAATCTCAAATCGTTAATGGATGTTCTGAGATAACAAAAGATTCTAAGTTTGCTGTATTCATAACCAATATAACGGTATAAGAACCATATAGATTATTAATTAATTTATCATTTCATTTTCTCATCCATCAGCATTTTGTAAGTAACAAGTTTTATTGGAAGAGTTTTTAGTAAATTTTGTACTCTTTTTGAGAGAAAAGCTCTGACAAGATTATATCTATAAGGCCCTATTCCCGGACCTTCTTTTTGTGATGCAAATATCATATTATGCATTAATGAATCATCAAGAGAAGGATGAATAATCATTAAGTACAACTTGCCCGGTTCAAGGTCCTTAATTGTATTGACCATGTTATCAGCAACTTTTTCGGAATCCAAATCATCCTTAACAGATGCATTCAAAGTTCCAAATGATGTTTCAACTCCAAGCCTGTATTCTTTTGCAATCTTTTCTACAATCTGTCTATGTTTATTTTCGTAAAAGGGACCTCCCATATGACCATCAATATAAACAATATCTAACATAGAAATTAAAGCTTTGTTTACCTGGGCTTTTATTTCAGATTCAAGTTCATTCAGCTTGACTTGCCCGCTCCAATCGGCAACAAAATCAGAACGGAAATACCCCTGGCTATCGACTAGACTTGGAACTTTTCGGGCGCCAAGTACCGGTCCCCACTTATAATTTTTATATTCACAATTTATATCCGCATGAACGCCAATAGCTGTGTTAGTATATTTTTTTAACATATCAACAGCATTAAGTATGCATGGTGCAGGCCATAAAACACTTACATTCAAAGGCAAACCGGTATCCAGGATCATTGATGCAGCTTTATTAACCTCTTTTGAAAGTCCTATATCGTCAAGCCTTACAAGGAGTCTGATTGAATCAACTTTTGTTTGTGAGAATATCGAATAAGGTAATAGAATAAATAATGCAAGTAAAACAAATTTCCGCATAAAAATTAATTCTTTCTTAAAAACTCAGCTAAAGCTGCTACTTCTGAAAAAATCTTTTTTTCTTAACTTGATAATATTTTAAATAAAATATTTAAATGTTTGCCGGCAGTTTCCGGTGTCATCATTGGTTTATTTCCCTTAATAATACAGTCCAGGAAATGCTTCATTAGCTCCTGGTTATCGTCTGTATGCTTCGACATATCAATTTCAATTTTATCTAATTTTTCATCACCATTATCAGTAGTATAAAAGAAATCCATCACAGGTAGATCCCAGGAACAATACGCCAATCTTAAACTTCCTTTCGTTCCATGAATTCGTGTTTCATTCGCAACTTCACAATGTACACCTGAACCGCGTTCATAATAGTAAGTTAAACCTGTATCGAATTCCATATATGCTGCACCATGTTCTTCAATGTTTTGTTTAATATTTTTTTCCTTAAATATTTTTAATCCGCTTTTAGTAAAAGATCTTATTTCTTTAAGCTTCGGCTTATCCTTTAATAGCCCAAGGTGAAACGAAAGATCATAAACACCCCAATCTAAAAATGGTCCCCCTCCCGCCTTTGACTTGTCCAGAGCCCATCTGCCTGCAGGATTATATTCAATAAATGTGCTTCTCATTAAGTGATTATGATGAATATGATAGACTTCTCCAAGCTTTCCCTCTTCAATCATTTTTTTAACTAATACGAATTTAGGCTGAAGTCTCGTATGCCGGCAGCTGCATTCAAGAAGCACTTTATTATAGGTCTTTGCCTTTTCAATAATTTGATCTGCCTCATCCATATTTACAGCCATAGGCTTTTCAAGCAGAATATGTTTTCCCGATTCAATTGCTGCAAGCGCCATTTCATGATGCGTAAACGGTGGAGATGCAATTACAACAGCATCAACTTCAGGATCATTCAATATTTCACGGTAATCAAGAGTCCCATATTTAATATTGTGCTTTGATAATTTTTTTGTTAAGGTTTCGTTAGTCCCCGCAGCAATCCATTTTACTTTCCCCCTTCCGTCATTTCGAATGGTGTTAATATGTATATCACCTATCATTCCAGCACCAATAACTCCAATTATTATTCGATCAGTCATAATATCCTCCAGAGGGAAAGAAAGGGACATTTTTCTTTTGAAACATTTTTCACCTTTAACTTTAGAATTATTTTACAATGATGTCATCAACAAAATTCCCTTTTTGTATTATTTTATTTTGAATATCGCGTAATGGCTTCCCTTCAACTGTACAATTCTCAAAGGTAACATTTTGTACACGATGATTTGCATCAAATCCTTTTAAAACAATAGGACCTGCATGGGCCCAGGAAATATTTTTCAATTTTATATTCTTTATATGTCCCGGTGGATCAACTCCGTATTTAGTGCCGTCAGTTACATTCAATTCGAATAATTTTATTTCGGATTTTTCCACACGGATATTGTCATAAAGAACATCTTTAATAAGAGAGGGACCATCGCAGATTATACTGAAGCCGCTGTGACCATCCACACGGCTGCCGCCACGTGCAAGTATAACATCGCAATTACGAACAGTTATATTGCTGACTGTTGTTGTATTTGTTTCAAAACCTATTGTAATTCCATCACTGAAAGCAAAGCCTATCATAGTATTATTTTCAACTAAAATGTCTTTAACATTTTGATTAAGCGCAGGCGCCTTTATAGCAATGCAATCATCAGTACATCTAAAGAAACAATTGGATATAGTTATTTTTCTCGAATTAAGAGGATCAATTCCGTCTCCTCCCGGCCCGAAGCTGATTACTTTTACATCATTATATTTCAAATGATCACAATTCATAAGTGTATTAGTCCAGCCGTCCCCATTCCGGATCATCACTCCATCAAAGAGAACATTTTTGCAATTCTTTACCAGAACCATTTGATTAAACTTAAAATCACCATCTAGAATGCCTCGGCCAATAACTCTAATATTATTAACACTGTCCGCTCGAATACCGCCGTAAACAATTGCCCCAGGTGCTAAGTATACAGTTTCATTATTCCGAAGAGTAATGAATCCAGGCTTATGAACACCAGGTCCGAAATAATGAACGCCGGGATCATCAGGAGATATCTTTTCATTCTCAACCGGGTTCGCAAAAATAAATAAAGGCGGTAAATCGTTAATCTGGATATATAATTTATCCGGTCCCGGGATAGTAAAAGTAATATCATCACCTTTTATTTCGGGCTTAATTCCCCGGCTAACCGGATGGATGGAAACATTTTTTATTGAATCGGGAATTTTGATGCTAATTTTCACTCCTCCTTTACACGAGAAACTCGCTTGATGAATCTCCTGCTGTACCTTTGTATACGGTTCAATAAACCAGTCCGGCAGTTTACTGATATCCATATTTGTCTTGAATTTTTCTGTCCAGATTTTTTCACCGTTTGCTTCGACTGAATATAAATCACTGGCAATTAAACCGGGTACAGCCGGGTAAACAATAACTTTAGAACCATTATTATTGACTTCTTTTCCATATACCATGCTTATTACGTAAAGTGGAAATAAAAAAAGGATAAATTTTTTCATGATCATCTCAATTAATTTTTTTGTTAAAATGCATTATAAAATCAGGACAAAACCAAAGATTTCTCTTCCAACTCATGTCAGTAAACAAAATGGATTCGGGGGTCGAAAAGACATGCGTACCATTTGGTTTTCATACACATAATATTCATTTTATTCTTTCTGCATAAAAAGCAGAGTTGCCGTCGGTAACTCCGTATAGAATCCCCGTCTTATTATCTACGTCAATTCCTTTCCATCTGAGAGAGCCAAGGGTTTTATCGTAGATATTTGTCCAGGTTTCGCCAATATCAAAACTTGCATAAACTGCGGACTCTGCTCGTGACCAGTAAAGTGGTTCACAGGCTACAAATATATCATTACCCGAAGGACCTCCAACAGCAATTGTAGTTGCATTGAATATTTTATTATCTGCCGGGAAAAGTTTTGACCAGGATTTGCCATAATCTTTACTCCGCCACAATCCTTCATGTATAAATCCTGCATACAGCCAGCCTGGTCTTTTTGGGTCAGCTTTGATCACATTTAAAATTGAAGCTGTATCTTTACCAAATGGTAAACTTTTCCCTAAAACTTGCCATGTTTTGCAATCATCAAAAGAAGCAAATATTCCTTTGTCGGCTTCTCCAAAATAGATTGTTCCCTCTCTTGTCGGGTCTATACATAACAATTGATCTGTACCGCAAACATTTTTTACCTGGTAAAATGTTACAGCCAATAGCTCACCTTCGATAAACTTTTTTCTTACAGGGAGGGTTTTAAGACTATCAATAATAGGAATTTTTATTTTGTCCCAGCTTTTGCCCCAATCAATGGATTTATATAAACCGGCACCCTCATCAATAGCCCCATCTATATAAGAATAAAATATTCCTTCATGAAAAGGATCTTCTTTTACGGCCTGAACAAATAATCCTTTAGCAAGATGAACAACAACCTGACAATTCTTACCGTTGTCTTCAGTCCGGCAAAGTGCGCTTAAACGCTGTGAACTGTTTGTAACCCCATAAATCATTAAACCGGTTTTATAACTTGAGGGGCATATAACTGTACTGCAATAATAATTTTCTTCAGCATTTAATGCCGGGAAAGTAATATAAGACTTACCGCTGTCGGTGCTTAAGCAAGGCTGTCCGTCAGCTCCTGCAAACATTACCTTTCCGGGAAGCAGAGGATCTGCAGTTATCATCTCCAGACAAATATTCCCTATTCCTTCGTAGTAGTTGGCATCCCATGTCCGGCATGAATCTTCACTCGTACATATTCCAAACCAATCAGTCAAATAAAATTTTCCCGGATTTTTATAATCAACAATAAATTTGGAAAGTGCCCAGCCAATTTGTTCAGGGCGATTATACTGCGGTGCAAAATTCTTGAAGTCACTCCATTGATAATCTTTTTTAATAAGTTTCCATGTTTCACCATTATCTTTTGAACAATAAAGCGGAAGACTTGAATAATTATCGGGAGAAGGATACTGGCATATAGCCGCATAGTAAAAAGAACTATTGTTGGGGTCTGAACATATAGTTGAAAAGTCTACCATTCCCAGATCACCTGTTTTCTTTACAAAGGTTTTCCCGCCATCGATTGATTTGAATATACCGTTATTTCTAAAAGAGGCTAAAATTACATCGGGATTATTTTTATCAAAGACAATATTTGTAATGCTTACATCTTTTTTCTCAAATATCTTTTCCCACGTTTTTCCATTATCAGTTGAAAGATATAATCTTCCAATCTTCTTTCTTTTATAAGAGCCATCCGGATAAAGGTAATCGGCAAATGGCAGCGAATCCAATGTTGCAGCATAAAGTTTGTCTTTTTCATATGGATTGAATGCTAAAGAGCTGAATGGCTCACCCTTCAGTTCAGAATATTTCCAGGTCTCACCTTCATCATAACTTACCCAAATTCCTCTGGTATTGCTTGCTGCTGCTACAAAATTATCGTTGAAAGGATCAACCGCTATTATTTCACCATAATATCTTATATCACCATTACCGAAAAAATCAGGTTTTTCAGTAACGAGTTTCCAGGTTTTTCCGCCATCAGTTGTTTTATGGATAGCAGAAATCATTTCGTGGCCTCGTGTTTCTCCTGAAGCTCTATACAAGACATTCGGATTCATTCTACTCATTGCGAAAGATTCAACATTATGATGAAATCCTTCTGTCATTCCATTATTGATTGCTCTCCAGCTTTTCCCGCCGTCTATACTTTTAAACACACCTGCAACATCTGTCCGGATATAAAGGATGTCAGGGTTCTCAGGATTCTGAATCAAGCCTGTTACGTATCCGCCACCTCCGAAACCGGAACTAAGCCAGCGGTATCTTATATCATCAGATTTTTTATCTGCACATGAATTCAATAATAGAACAATGGAAACTACTGCAATAGTTTTTATAAAATTTAATTTATTTAACATTGATTTGATTATTGTTTAATATCCTGAAATTCTCTTTTCTCCAGTTGGTTCATTAAAGTTTTTAGTGAATCTACTTTCTTGGGGAATTTTTTATAAAGACTTGCGGTTTCAGAGGGATCGTTTTCCAGGTTATACAATTCAAATTTTATTTTTTGAAATTTAGCATAATCATCATCACCATAATTGCCATGGAGGTCTCCCATCCCTGATCCGAATATAAGTTTCCAGTTTCCCCAACGGACTGTCTGATCCTGTTCAACCATTACATTTCTACCTGAAGAACCATTTTTTAACAGCAAAGATGTAATATCATAACTATCCCTGGTTACATTTGAATCCAGCTTTGCATCGGCGATATCAGCGAAAGTTGCAAGCATATCTGTATAGCTTACTATTTGTTTATTAATTATACCCGGTTTTATTTTTCCCGGCATATCAATAATTAAAGGAACTCTATGCCCGCCTTCCCATGAATCAGCTTTCATTCCCCTGAATATATAGGCTGCGCTATGATGATAACGTTCAACATCTCTTTTAAACCAAACAGGCCCATTATCGCTTGCAAATACAATGATGGTATTATCAGAAATATTTAAGTCCTTTAATTTTTTTACAATACGTCCGACTTCGTAATCAATTTCCATTACAAAATCGCCGTAAGGACCGGCACCGCTTTTACCCTGAAATTGCTTTAAAGGCATCCAGGGAGTATGAGGTCCGGTCATTGCATAATACAGAAAAAACGGTTTACTATTATTTTTTGATTCTCTTTCAATAAAAGCCAAAGCCGAATCAGTTAGAGCAGGTGTTACCTGTTCAAAATCAAAATGAGGAGCAATTTTCCCTGGCCGCCACATAGCACCCTGCACACTACCTATCTTACTCTCGGTTCCGAAGAAAACATGTTCATTCAGCTTTCTCTTCGGTTTAGTCACATAATCACTTTGATGCCCCGGTGTCGAATCCGTCGGAGCTTCCACTGCATGACGGTTATAAATATAAAAATATGGCCCTATATCCAAAGATGCATGAATTCCGAAGAAGTAGCTAAATCCTTTATCTACCGGACCGCCTTCAATTGGTTTGCTGTAATCAAATCCTTCCCAATTGTTAACATTATCAAAACCTAAATGCCACTTACCGATACATCCGGTTGAATAGCCTTGTCTGCCCAATACTTCGGCGATAGTAGTTAAATCAGGACTAATCAGACTTCCTTTTGTCCAATCCATATTTCTTGCCATCGGGTATCTCCCGGTTAAAAGACCAAACCTGGAAGGAGTACACCATGCCGCGGCAGCATGCGCATCGGTAAATTTCATTCCGTCTTCAGCCATTTTGTCGATATTGGGAGTTGAGATCTTTGATCCGGGATTGTAAGTAGTCATATCTCCGTAACCCATATCATCAGCCAGGATAAAGATTATATTCGGTGACGTTGGTTTTTCCCGGGCTTTTTCATTTTGTTTAATTCTTCTTTCACAAGCAGAAAATCCAATTATTAATAGAATTGCCAAAACAATTTTAATATATATAGTCTTAGTTTGATGCATCAAAAATTTCATAATTAAACTCCAGACCGTTCTTAGGTTATTCAAATAAATTTATTTTTTCAGATAAGCGGATATCATTTGAAGATGCTCCAATCAATATATTAAAATCACCAGGTTCAGCATACCAATCATCTATTTTGATATCCCAAAATGCAAAATCTTTTTCAGTTAAAACTAAATTCACTTTTTTACTTTCTCCGGGTTTCAGAAAAATCTTTTTAAATCCTTTGAGCTCTTTGAAAGGTCGTGCTACAGATGCTTCTACATCCTGAATATACAGCTGCGCGGTTTCTGCACCTGCAGCTTTACCGCTATTTTTTACTGTAAATTCTACTTTAATTTTTTCCTCTTTTGTAAAGGATTTTTTGGAAACTTTTAAATTACCATATTGAAATGTTGTATAAGAAAGTCCGAAGCCGAAATGATATAAAGGTTCAATTTTTTTAGAATCATACCAGCGGTAACCGACAAATATTCCTTCCTTGTAATTTAAATTAATAATAGGATGATTTAAATTTAAATCCTCATCCCACCCCGTATACAATTTTTCTCCTTCAGGTATGTAAGGGTAGCCAGGAGAATTCTTAAATTGTTTCTCAATTGTTATCGGCAGCTTTCCCGAAGGATTGACTTTGCCTGAAATAATTTCTGCCAGAGCTCTATTTCCGTTCTGCCCCGGATACCATGAATAGATTATTGCAGCAACCTTATCATTCCAATCGGTCATTTTTATTCCGCTGCCGGAATTCACAATAATTACAATATTGGGATTCAATCCTGAATCATGAATAATCTTTTGATCTATTTCTGCAGGCAACTCAAACGGTCTGTCCCATCCTTCACTATCACCGGTTCCAATGCTAATAATAACTACATCAGCTTTTTTAATTTGTTCATCCGCTGGATTCTCATTAAATACTAAATTATCTGCAAATTCATGTTTAAATGCATCAAGCATGGTAATATTATTATAACCTTCAACTTCTGCTGAACCGCCGCCTTTTGCAATTTTATTAACATAATCTCCCGTTAACAGAATTCTCTTTTTAGTATTTTTTTTAATCGGCAAAATATTCTTTTCATTCCTTAAAAGGACAATACCTTCACGCGCGGTTTGCAGAGCAATCTTTTCATGTCTGGAATAACTGTTTAAGAATTTCTTTTCCTTCACCTGCCGCTTTAATAATCCCATCGCGATTTCAGTTCTCAAAATATCTTTTACCATACTGTTAATATCAGTTTCAGAAATCTTTCCTTCAGCTAAAAGCTTTGATGCATTGCTTTTAATATAAATATCACCGAGATAATCTAGTTTATCCAACCCTACTCCCGGCATTTCGAGATCCTGGCCTGATTTAATTACTTTTTCAGGATCGTAAACCGACCACCAGTCAGTCATAACCAGCCATTTAAATCCAAGTTCTTTTCTTAGCAGCTGTTTAATAACATATTCACTTTGTCCGCACCATTCACCGTTTAATTGGTTATAGGAAGTCATCACTGCCAAAGCACCAGCATCAATTCCCGCTTTGAATGCCGGCAGATAAATTTCATGGAGAGTTCTTTCATCAACAATTGAATTTGATCTGCGCCTGTAAAAATCAGTATTGTTGCAGACAAAGTGTTTAAGAGTGGCAATTGTGCCGGTACTTTGAACACCGGATATATAATTTTCAATCATTCCTGCCGATAAATATGGATCTTCACCGAAATACTCAAAGTTTCTTCCGCATTGTGAAATACGGTAAATGTTCATACCGGGACCAAGCAATACAGCAATGCCTCCGGCTCTGCACTCTTCTCCAATTGATTCAGCATAATCATGCGCCAACTTTGTATTCCAAGTTGAAGATAAACAAATGGGAGAAGGAAAGGCGGTTGATTTTTCAAGAGGATCAGGTAAATCTGTTCTTATATGAACACCCTGGGTCGCATCGGAAAGATACAAGCTGCGGAATATTATATTTTTCATTTCCTTTAATGAAAAAATAATTATGCCCACCAATTAATTCTGTTTTTTCCTCAAGTGAAAGTTTTTTTAAAATCGAATCAGCTTCCCGGGATGCTTTTTCAAAATTTACCGGCGGAATAAAAGGTTTAAATTCTGTCATCTGCTGAGAATAATTTATTGTTGATAAAAATAATATTATAATAAAAATAATTGAATTTTTTTTTAATAATAAAGAATAAATGTGATGATGATTTACCATTTTATATTTCTCACTGGAGTTTGAAAAATATTTGAAGTTAATCCTGTATGATTTATGGAACTGTGACAAGATAAAATTTTATAAAATCATCTGCTGAAATTATAAATTCAGGCAAGCCTGCGGGAATAAAAAGTGAATTTCCTTTAGAAAATTTTTCTTTATAATTTTTTCCTTGAAATTCCCATGCAACCTCTAAAATTCCTTCTGCTACTAAATAGATTAAAGGTTTATTATGAGATTGGATATAATTCCGGAAGGTCTTGTCTTTTTCAAAATAGGAAATTTCAAATTCCGCGGCTTTTGTTTTGTATGTTACTGCATCTCTCTTTTGTTCACTATTAATAATATCATATTGCTTAAATTCATATTTAATTATTTCAAGGAGTGTTTTTACATCTTTAAATTTATTTGTAAGGCCGGCGCGTACTACATTATCTGAATTTGCCATACACTCAATAATATTCCCCTTTATATAAGCATGCGGTATTCCTGCACCGGTAAATATTGCCTGACCGGGTTTTAGTTCGATTATATTAAAAAAGAATAACGAAAATAATCCTATATCTGCACCAAACAGTTTATTTTGTTTTAAAAACTGCGATTCTTCAGGAGTTAAAGGACCTTTATCTTTGAATCGACTAATGATCTGTTCAATACATTTAGAGAGGTTTTCTTTATCTTCAGCTTTAATCATTATGCTTCTGTAAAGATCCTGAGTGAACTGCTCTGCTTCACTAGTATTTCCTGCTTTGATTATTTTGTCAATTAATTGCTTATCAACAAAATTTTTTAATTCCGGAAGAAGACTTAAATTGTATTGAATTTCTTTCACGGGGCGGAAACCGGCAATTGCAATTAATGAATCGAGTGCTATTGCTATTTCAGGTTTATGATTATCATCTGGATAATTTTCGGGATCTAACTCATGTAACTTTTCAGCTTGCAACTTATTCGGATGAGCTTGTATTGAAAGAGCATTTGCAGCTGATAAAATTTTAAGCAGGAAAGGGAAATTTCCTCCAAACTTTTTTGAAACATATTCACCCAAACATTCAAAATTATACTTGCGGATTATTTCATTTAGAGAAACTTTCTTTCCATCAATCTCAATTTCTGAAGATGCTTTCGGATGAGCTCCGATCCACAATTCTGCATAAGGGATATCTTTTTGGATTTCAATATTTAAAAGTTTAGGAATGAATGCTTTTTCATTTTTTGTTCCCCATTCATAATATTGGATCTTGTTATATAGTTTATACGGTTTACTTATAAATTTTTTCAATATTTATTTCATCCTTATCGAAAATATTGCAGAGATATTCTGCCGAACGTCTCTACAATAATCACAAACATTAATCAGAATGTTATCGATGCAAAGATTAAAAATGCACTTTTATCAACGATATCACCTTAAACCTGTTACTTACTTAATTCACCCTGAACTGCTTTTTTATAAAATTCGCCGCCTTCGGTTAATTTAAATGTATCCCATGATTCAAACATAGGCGGACCCCAATCAGGATCAAAAACCCACCAAAGCCAGCTGATTCCTTTACTTTCCAAAAAGGTAATAATCTCTTTTCCATATTCATCTTTTACTTGCTTATCACGTGTGGTAAAACCTATTTCAGTCGCAATCACCGGGTATTTTTCAGCAGCAAATCCAAAATCTTCTTCCCATTTCTGCGGCCATGGCTGCGATCTTTTATTTGGATAAGGGTGAGTTACATAACCAATCCTCTCAGCATTAATTGGAGCTATGTGCAGCGGTGTTAAATCGTAAGCCCAATCAAAGCCTGCAACAAGCGGAATAGTTTCATTATCATAAGCTCTAATCAGTTGTATTAAATTTTCGTTAGTTTTTTTCCAATAGTCCCATGAAATAGGACCGAGTTTTCCGAAATAGCTGGTAGGTTCATTAAAAAGCTCATAAAAAGCAACGGTGTTATTCTCTGCAAAATGTCCGGCAATTGTTCGCCAGAAATTAAATGTTTCCGGCACAGAAGTATTATACATGGGATCCTGAAATAAACCGTATTGCAGGTTCCCGATTGAATGCCAGTCAATATCGATATACATTCCCAGCTCAGTACACCATTCACAGCCTGGTCCAGTAATTTCAAATAATTTTCAGGAGTTCTTTCACGCCAGGCAACGGGATGAACAGGAATTCTGATCAGCATTGTACCGAAAGCTTTTATTCTTTCAAAAAAATCTTTATTCCAATGACCTTGATTTTCTATTTTATCGGGATCGGCAATTGAAAGTCCCCTGAATAATATTGTATCACCATTTGACTTTACAAATTTGTTCCCCTTCACTTCGATTAAAGAAAGTTTTTTTGAATCAGGATTTTTTAACGGCTTACCGGGAAATCTCTCATGCCACCATTGATGAATTTCACCCGGTTTTCCTGCTTCTTTATTTTGTGCTGTGCATACATTACTGAAAAAGAATAAAGTAATAATTAATAATGCACTTACTGATAAATATTTTTTCATAATTATAAATTTATTCGTTAATGAAATTAGACTTATCAACTGTAGCTATTGTAGAAATCCTAAGTTTTTTAAGCCTTCAAGATTTCTTTGCAGTACTTCTTTTACATCTTCACCTTCGGTGTGACCAATAATTCCGAAAGGACCATCAAAACCAGAATCCAGAACTAATTGAATCATTCTCTTTTCTTCGATTCCTTTTCCTATTGTAATAATTTTAGGTCCTTCTTTTTTCATACCGTTAAGATTAACAGCCCATAAATAAGGTTTCATAATCTTTAATAATTCAGGAAAATGGTCGATTTGTTCATGTCCATGATGAAAATTATAGATAATTCCTATTTCACAGCCTGGAAGCTGCTTAATCATTTCCACCTGGTTTTCAGGCTCGCCAAACCAGCCGCCATGATTATACAGCGCAATCCTGCTGCCTGATTCTTTTGCTCTTTCATCCAAATACCGGAGCATTTTAATCCCTTTTTGAACCGATTCCTCCTGACTCAAGCCAATGAAATAATTTTCATTGAATCCAAGCCATATCTGAGTTGAAGTACCTGTTTCTTTCAGAGCACTAAATATTTTTTCATTTGATTCATTTAACTTACCCGGTTCATCATTCTCAATCCACATCCATACAGCTATTATATTAATTCCATTTTCTTTTGCCAAATTTAATTCATGAGCAGTTTCATTAAGATGCTTTTCCCTCCAGTCGTAAGCATAGCTTGTAAAACCGAGTTCCTTTAACATTTGAATTCTTTCTTCAGGAGTTCTTTCTTTGGAATCGTAAGGAACGATGCACCAGGCAAATAAATCTTTCATACTAAGTTTTTTTATTATTTGATTGAAAAGCTGCTTTTAAATCATCTTCCTGTTTAAACTCATTAGCATTTATAAATGAATTAAGGGGTACAATAGCTGAAAAACAGAAACAAATTAAAACTGAGAAATAAAATGGAAGTGTTTTTTTCTTCATAAAAAAACCTTTTAAAAAGCAGTTTAAAAATTTATTTATAATATCTTCCTAAATATCCCACTATAGCTTTCTTAAGTTCCAGTTTATCTATCATCCCTTCTTTTTTATAAATGATTTCACCTCCCGGTTTTACCAGCAAAGTATACGGGAGTGCTCCGGGCCAGTCTTTGTCGATTGCTTCAATAAGTTTATACTTATCATCTGAATTATATTGATAATTTTTTGTTGAAGCATATTTTTTTTCTAAAAATTTTTGAACCTTATCTTTAATTGAAATATCATCGGTGCTTAAAGTTATCATTTCAAATTCGCGGTTCCTGTACATTCTGTTTATTTCAATCAGATCGGGGAATTCGGCTGCACAGGGTCCGCACCAGGTTGCCCAGATATTTATAATCCTTAAATTATCTGAGTTATTTTTCAGCAGATCGCTAATCTTATCTAACCCAATTATTTGAAGTTCGACTTTTTCTTTATTCCATTGTTCAATTGCTTCTTTCGCGGATTCCTTCTTATAAGCCCATTTAAGAGAACAACCGAAGGTTTTTGTTGTTTTTACCGAAACTTCCTTTCCTGCCAGCAAAGCATCAATTGCGTTGCGGGTATCATTTTCGGTTACATTCTGGATTTTTTCGGAATTGTCAATCCGGCCGGTATATCTCAATATTCTGTCTTTATCAAATATAAAAACATGAGGAGTAGCCTGCGGACCGTATTTTTGTGCAACTTCCTGTTTATCTCCGTCATATAAATAAGGGAAATTAAAACCTTTATCTTCCGCACGCATTTTCATTTCTGCTTTAGTATCTCCTAAATCAGTATAGCCCATTTCATCAAGCCGCAAAGCATCAGGATTATTTGAAGAGATACAAACGAAATCAACACCTTTGCTTTTATAATCATTTACCAGTTCGATAATTCTATCTTCATAGGCTTGCGCAGTAGGGCAATGGTTAGCGGTAAAAATAATTACAAGGATTGCTGCTTTTGAGAAACTATTTAAGCTGTAATATTTTCCATCAATTCCCTGTAAATTAAAATCAGGAGCTTTTGAACCTATTTCTAGCATTTTATGATCTGTTTGACAGAATGAAAAAACGGAAACGAAGTATAAAATAGCTAATAAAAATTTAGCGGAATTTTTTATGTTCACCTTACCCCTCCAAATTAAAAAAACAAAATTTTACTTTTATTTACCCCAGTCATCTGTTTTAAACGTTGAAGCCGGAAGATCCTCTTTATTAAATAAAGTAGCCTGTGCAGTATTGCTCCAGGCGTATCTAACAGCTACCGGATTTTTTATTTGACTGCTGGAAACAATCAGCTGGTTCCCATCGACTTTAACATCCGCTTCAACAAAATTACTGTCTGCTCCTGCAATAATAAAATTATTTTCACCGTTTACCGGTTTTAATACCAAGCCATTATCTGCATAATCGAATGTTATGATAACCTCATTATTTTCAATTTTCATTGATTTATAAATTGGACCGGAGAAAGTAACATCCTTTCCATAATCCTTGGCCAAGGCCCATAATGCAAGTCTTTTACCTACGTCCTGTTTATTTCCCGGATGAATACTATTAGTTTCACCAATATCCAGAGTTACTGCCATGCCTGTATTAGGAACTGAAAGCGTAAGCAGCTGAGCTTCCCTTATAACTTGAGACCTGGAATTATCACCATAATTATAAGGTGCTATTTGTACATAATAAAAAGGAAAATCTCCCTCATTCCAATCGTTTCTCCAGTTCTTAATCATCAGCGGGAAAAGTACTTTGTAACTCTCCGGGTAGCCGACATTATTTTCTCCCTGGTACCAGATTACACCTTTAATATGATAAGGAATTAATGGGGCTATCATTCCATTGTACAGCATTGTCGGTGTATTAGGTCCAATAGTAATTGATGTTTTGGGACGGGAATAAAATTCCTGGTTTTTTATATTATATAAATAAAACTTCCCATTCGCATATTCTGCAACCGGCAGGTATTTCCATTCTCCCGAAATGGAAATGCTTTCATTACTGTCCGCACCAGCAGGATGAATCAGCATTTTTACATTGTTACCCCAGATCCCTCCGCCTCCCTGATTGTCTACTACTCTTACGGCAATTGTTAAAGTAGTATCATTAATTATTGTCTTAGGAATGTTGTAAATACGCGGCATCTGATAATAGCCGACCTCTTCCGTTGCTCCGACAAGCTTACCGTTGACAAATGATCTGTCCATATCATCAATAGGGCCTAAATTGAGAACTAGATCTTTATCAATCCAGCTTGAGGGAATCTGAACTTTTTTTCTGAACCAGACAACTCCGTCAAAATCTCCGACTTCCGTTGATTCCCAATATATAGGAAGTTTCATTGTTTTCCATAGACTATCATCAAAACCGGGATTTGCTAAATCAGCATCATTAAAATCGAGACCCTTCCATTGATCTTCAGGTTTTTTACTGCTAATATCAATTACTGGATGACCAAATATCCAATCATTCAATTTTTTTACTTCGTCTGCTGCAGATGATAATTTACTAATTACCGGTTTATATTTATCGAGCTGCTTTAAATATTCTGCACTTGTCCATGATTCGATATAAGTCCCGCCCCATGAAGAATGGATTAATCCAATCGGGACCTTTAATTCATTATATAATTTTCTTCCGAAGAAATAAGCTGCAGCACTGAATTTTGCAGCAGTTTGAGGTGAGCATTCGCTCCACCGGCCGATGCAGTTAAATTCAGGTTTATTAGAAACAGCCCGGGTAACGGTGAAAAGTCTAATGTTCGGATAATCTGCTTCTTTAATTTCTTCAGCAGAATTATTAATGGTGTTCTGAGGCGGCCATCCTTCAAGCGGCATTTCCATGTTTGACTGACCCGAACACAACCAGACTTCACCCAGCATAACATTTTTATATTCAATAATTGAATCCCCAATTTGAATTTTCACTTCAAATGGTCCGCCTGCATCCTGAGTCTGGAGTTCAGCCTTCCATAGACTATCATTTTTAACTATTGCCTCAGCGGATGCACCCCAGCCGGAAGTAACTGAAACTGTTTCTCCGGGATTGGCTTTTCCCCAAAAAGGAACTTCGGTATTTCGCTGAAGGACCATATTATCGGAAAAAATCGACGGCATTACAATGGAGGTTTTTCCCGTGCCTTCAGGTCTGATGACAGAAATTAAGACTATAAATAAAATGATGATTTTCATAAAATTTCCTAATGTTTTGATTTTTTGGAATAGGTAAGAAGAAGCGAGCATAATATTTTATTGGATTGTTTTATTGTTAAAAAGATACTGAAATAAGAGCAATAAAATAAAAAAGTAATTTAACAAAATAACAATTTATTTTTTCAACAAGGTTTTTTATGAACATTTTTATTGTGCATTAATGATATCAGGATCCGGCTTTTCTATTTTTGAATATATAACTTCAACTCTGCTCAGCTGAGCTTCACTGTTAAATTTTATTTTTAAATACCTGCTGTTTAACGGGAATTCAGCACATGTATATTCAGCCGGAACAAAAAATTTATAAAAATTATTCAGCGGAGGAAAAGTTTCAAGCTTTGCATTCAATGGTTTAAGATTATTCACTGAGTCTGAAGCAAAAAGATCTAAACCACAAGTACTTGATGCCAGGCTATCCGATGGTGAATCAAAGAAAACCTGAACTTTAATTGAATCTATTGCTTCAGGTAATTTATAAATAATATATGAATCTTTTATCCCTTTAAGCCTGCTGTTATCTTCCTTTGCTCTATATGAATCCTGGTAAGTCAGGTAAGTAAGGCTGTCTGATTTTTCAAACAATTCAGTTGAATCAGCCATATTATCAATAAACTTCTTATAATTTACCGGAACCGGGCCAACTTCATTTGAAGGTGCAGACTGAACCGCGATGAATTTTCCTGGCAATTATCCTATAATGAATAACTTTTTCCCAAAACTGCAGTTGTATCATCAAATAAAGGATGAAAGACAATATTTCCGTCACTCACATTATCAGCAATATGTTATCCATTTATCCGAATCTTCTTCTTTTCTTTCAACTGAATAGGAAGAAGCTCCGGTAGAACCCTGCCATGAAATATCATAAACATCCTGGATATTAAGTAAATGAGGAGGATCCGGAACCGGCAGCGGAGGTTCTTTTTCATTATTAATTTTATATGCACTCTTTCTCATAAAATCCATGATTTCTTTTTCATTATATCTTTCGCCTGAGGAAAATCCTGGAAACCTGTACGAACCTACTCCAAAATTTTCACCATGCTGATAAAACCCGCCGTCTCGTGAATGAAATCTTAAACTCCAGATCATAATTCCTGATAAGTCATTATTGATGGTCGTATCAACAATTGCTTTAACATCTTTAAGTGAATGGTATCCGAATTCACCAACAAAATAAGGTTTCTTCCCTTCAGTTAATTTCTTTATTTCCGGAATTCCGGTTTCTGCTCTGGATATGGGACCATAGAAATGAGTTGTTAATACATCAAAGCTTGTATCCTGCAACAGCTTGTTCATTAAGCTTGTAAAAGCCCAACAATAACCAGATGATTTTTATCGATACTTTTTATATAATCGGCTATTTTTTTGTGCCATTCATATGGTGCATTGAGTTCATTCCCTGTTTCCCAGCCAAGAATCGATTTATCATTTTTATATAAAACACCTGTATAAGTATTTTTCCTGTTAAGAACAAATTTAATAGTCTTTTCAAAATCAGAAATTAGCTGGGGATCAGTCCAGAATTCATCTGGTTTTTTACCTCTGAATGCAGCATATTCTGCCTTACCGCCCCACCAATAGCCAGTTATCTACAAAGGGAATAATTACCCTTACTCCTTCTTCATTTGCAATTTGAAGTACTTTATCCAAGGTTCTGAATGCTTTCTCATTGAATTTTCCGGGACCTTCAACATATCGAACAATTTTTTTTGATTCGCCAGGTCTTCGAACCGATAAAACATACATTCTTGTTACCTTACCATTAAGCTCTTTAATAGTTTTAAGAGCATCGCGAATTTCAAACTCAGTGGGCAATCTCCAGGGGTTTGATGCTTTGAATGGAAAATAATCTTCAATATAAAGAAGATTCGGAATATTAAAAGAAACAAATCTTAATTCTTTATCCCCTTCCATTAATTTATCTTTTCGTACAGTAACAAAAGATTCAAATTCACTGGCAGTACCACAATGAAATAATAATAAGCTGAAAAATAAGGAGACTGCGAATGTTAACTTTTTCATATTTTCAGAATTCAATAAGATATTATAAGAAAAGTTTTTAATGATGCGGCAAAGACTATACCATTACAGCTAAATTTTAAATAACTATTATATAAGAATATTATGCTCAAAGTTAAATACTGAAGGCCATTTTGTAAAGTTAAATAGAATTTTTTCAAAATACATTTTTATAATTGCCTTCCTGAACCTTAAATTTATTTTTAAATATTTTATCATTTTTATAAAAGAATATCATAATCATAAAATTTATTATTAAAATGTCGGCGATATGCAACAAAATAACTAGTACAAAATTTGAGGATTAGATATAATTCTAAGATTTCATAAGAGGTAAGCTATGACAAGCCAAAAGGTAAGACCTGCAATTATTCAAAATAATTCTAATTTACAGGATGAATTGCTTAAAAGATTGAGGCAAGATCTGCTTGATAAATGGTACCCTCTTTCGGTGGATAAAAAAAACGGAGGCTACTTTACAAACATCTCTTACAACTGGAATATTGAACCGATCCAGAATAAAATGATTGTTACACAGGCAAGGCATGTTTGGGCTGCATCCAAAGCAGCTATCCTTTTCAATAATAAAACATATTCAGAAGCTGCAGAACATGGATTTGATTTCTTAAGAAACTCAATGTGGGATAATAAATACGGCGGATTTTTTCAGATGAGAGATTATAAAGGAGAATATACGGACTTTCTAGGCTTTCAAAATGAAAAAAGAACTTATGGTAATGCATTTGCTGTTTATGGTTTAGCCGCTTTATATGAACTCACAAAAGATGAGAAGGTGCTGGAATTTGCAAAAGAAGCTTTTAAATGGATTGAATCTCATGCTTTTGATCATAAACTGAACGGATATTTCCAGTTTTTAACCAGGGAAGGGAAACATTTTGATAAAAATGATAAATATTCCACAAAAGCCGATGATAGTGTTGAGGTTGGTTATAAAGATCAGAACTCTTCCATTCATCTGCTCGAAGCATATACCGAATTATTAAATGTTTGGCCCGATGAAGAATTGCGGAGAAAACTTTACGGCTTATTAATTTTAATAAGAGATGTTATTACAACTTCAAAAGGCTATATGAATTTATTTTTTGAATATGACTGGACACCCGTTTCATTTCAAGATGCAATAAAAGAAATAAGAGAAAAAAATTATAGATTGGATCATGTTTCATTCGGACATGATTATGAAACCGCTTTTTTAATGCTTGAAGCTTCACATGCCCTTGGATTGGAGAATGATATTGAAACTCTTAAGATTGCTAAAAAAATGGTTGATCATGCAATTGTAAACGGGTGGGACGACGAGAACGGCGGATTTTATGATGCCGGTTATTATTTCGCCGGAGAAAATAATTGCACTATTATTCAATCTACAAAAAATTGGTGGGCGCAGGCTGAAGGGTTAAATATTCTTCTTATTATGTCTAAAATTTTTCCTGATGAACAGATATACAATGATTATTTTAAAAGACAGTGGAATTACATTAAAAATTATCTTCTGGATGATGAGAACGGCGGATGGTTTGAAGGCGGCTTGGATAAAGAACCGCATTTTAAAACAGGACCTAAAGGACATATCTGGAAATGTTCTTACCATACCGGGAGAGCATTAATGAACTGCACTAAGATCCTGGCCGATAAAGATTCCCCTCTAATGAAAAATGAAAGGTTCAAACATTCAAAAGAAGTTTTCGATGAATTTTTAAATCATTGGAAAGAAAGTGCCGAAACTTTATCAATTAAGAAAACGATGACTATATAAATAAAGCAGATTGTTTACTACTTTATCTGCTTCAAACTGACATACGTCCAAGCTTTGCCTGACGTTCATTTTAATAAAACTATTTTCTTTGAGGTAGTGTAATCGATAGTCTTCAAAACGAGAAAATATACTCCGCTTGCTAACTTACCAGCATTGTATTTTACTTCGTAACTCCCGGCATGCCTGAATTCATTATTAATAATAATATCTACTATTCTACCTGTAACATCATAAATATATAAATCTATATTTTTCCCTTTTTGTAAATCAAACTTAATTGTTGTTGAAGGATTAAACGGATTTGGATAATTCTGATATAAAAAGAATGCTGAAGGATTTATTTTATCTTTTACTGAAGTAAGGGTATTATTTAAGCTGACTAATTCTATACCTTCACCTGACTTGAGATTTCTGGTATATTCTTGATCAACGGGGTTATTCCAGTGTTCATGTACTCCAAGACTTTTTAATG
This sequence comes from uncultured Bacteroidota bacterium, assembly GCA_963782475.1. Taxonomy (GTDB): domain Bacteria; phylum Bacteroidota; class Ignavibacteria; order Ignavibacteriales; family Ignavibacteriaceae; genus CAVQBP01. The sequence continues at coordinate 897,308 of CAWAJW010000012.1, read as the reverse complement.
GAATCCCATCACCTTCAGGATCGTAAATTGTTCCTGATGGTGCAGAATCAGCAAGAGCCGCCTCATGTAAATAATTATCAACAGAACCGTATACAGTATAATAGTTGGAATTCATACTTTGTTCTGTTCGGAAGAAATCAAGACCAACAGATTCGATAGCTATATTATCCTGAGATAGAAATAAGCTTGAAGTCCAATCATTATTAAACGGAGCGGAGAGCCATTTGCTTTCCGGAGCAACGGGACTTTGTTCATCCTTCACACCATAAAGTGCATCAATAATAAACAGAAGCGTTTTTTTACCAATCTCTTTATGCCCCATTAAATCAACTAGAGCATTATATGTTTTCATAGGTCTTCCATAGAAAGTCCATTCCGGGCTTCCTTCGATATAAATATTATGCACAGCAACATAAGGATGCAATCCAACCGCATGTGGAGCATTTTGATAGGGAGTGCCGCTGCTGTCATCACAACTGAAAGTTCCAAAATGATTTTTTGTGCAAAATGTTACTCCAACGTACCTGTGACCTTTAAAATTCGCCATGCTTATTAAATACGAAGCTTGTGTAACAACAGTTGGCAAATACGCCCGATTTCCACCTCCTATTTCCTTGTTTAATTTTTCCGACCAGTGAATGGTAGATGTATCCCTCACATATTTTTCCCTACCATTAATTTGACTCCAACCCATAAAATGCACACCCGGAAATTCGTTTTTACACCTGGTATAAATTGCATCCGGAACATAACGGTTAGAGTCATAGAATGTAATATCCGCTGCAGGTACTCCTGCTTTATTAACAAGCTGCCTTAATAGAGCAAGTATTGCCTGTGGAGATGGAAATGAGGAGTTGCCTGGATTCCAGCTACCTGAAACCTGGTTTAAATTGATTTTAACAGCAATTTTTTCACCGGTTTGATATCCTATATCTCCTTTACCATGTTTATTATTGAAGTATTTAAATAAAGCATCCCAAGCTTCGGCATCCGAAGATTTCCCGCTCAATGACCTGAGCGATTTGGAAAGCATTGAATCGACAGCTTCCTGGTTTGTATTTTTATCCTCCCACCAATACCCGGTTTTCCCATTCCAGCTTGTTGCATTTGAATCCCACATCCAAACTACACGGCCGGGAAAAATTCCTTTCGCTGTACCCATAGGACTATTTGGAAGATCGGATGGAACAAAAAGTGAATCTGTAGAAATTATAGTTGCATACGTATCATTATTTGTTTTGAGAACTGTGAAAGTTGCCACCAGTAAAGAGGTAAAAATAAAAAGAGCAGCAAAAATATATTTTGATTTACTAAAATAGTAACCCGCTTTTTTTATTGATATGACTGTTGTTAATAATCCGCCCATATATAAAAGGAAACTGGTTGCGAATGGAGCTGCTATCTTCATACAGGGATATTGAACTCTGCTGGGCTTGGGAATAACACGAATTATTATCCAGAGCAAAGCAATAAAACCTAAAATTGGCCAAAGAAGATTATTTAATCCTTTTATTGGCTTAATGCCGATGAATTTACCTGTTTTTGGACAAGATTTGATAAATTTTTTGAAAATATTTTTCATATTCTCCCCTCTAATATTTTAGAAAATAACTTAATATGTTCTCTTTTAATATTTTAATTTATTACTAAAATAATTCTGAACAAAGATAATTCTAGAAAATACTTACTGTTTGAAATAATATTAGAAAAAGAAATGCTGTGCAAAGGCCACAGCATTTTTTAAGGAGGCATAATTACGAAAACTTTATAAATTCAATTTTTTTATAATTCCCAAATTATTTTTAATTAATTTATTTCTTTGCTTGACACATTCAGCACTTCGTAAAGCATCAGGAGGAGTATTAAGCACATAATCAAGTAATAAATCAACCTTTGAAACTGCAACATTCATCCTTGTATCCGATGCACCATAATAAATAAGAACATCACCGTTATTTCTTTTTACCCATCCGTTGCTGAATACAACATTAGAAACATCGCCTATTCTCTCCTCACCTTCAGGAGCTAAAAAATATCCTCCTGGTTTTGCGATAACTTTATTTGGTTCTTTTAAATCAGTTAAAAACATATAGAGCACATATCTTAAACCGGCAGCAGTATTTCTAACCCCATGAGCTAATTGAAGCCAGCCTTTATCGGTCCTGATTGGAGCAGGACCTAATCCATTCTTAACTTCTTTAATAGTATGATAAACTCTATCATCTATAATAGTTTCATTATCAATAACTGCATTTATAATATTATCTGATAATCCCCAGCCGATTCCGCCGCCGGTACCTGTACTTATAAATCCATCCTGCGGCCTGGTATAAAAAGCATACCTGCCATTAATAAATTCGGGATGAAGCACTACATTCCTTTGCTGCGGTGATTTAGTTTTTAAATCAGGTAATCTTTCCCATGTTAATAAATCTTTGGTTCTTGCAATCCCCGCTTGTGCAATTGCTGCCGATGTATCACTTTCCGGGGAATCGTGATCTTTTCTTTCCGTACAAAAAACTGCGTAAATCCATCCATCTTCATGCTGAACAATTCTTGCATCATAAACATTAGTATCAGGATCAAATGTCTCCGGCATTTCAACCGGGTAATCCCAAAATCTAAAATTATCTATCCCGTTTTTAGATTCGGCAACTGCGAGAAATGATTTTCTATCATTACCTTCTACTCTCACTACTAACAATATTTTACCGTTAAGCTCAATAGCACCTGAATTGAAAGCACCATTTACTCCCAACCTTTCAACTAAATTTGGATTTGATTTATAATCCAGGTCATATCTCCAGAATAAAGGGGTATGATCCGCTGTGACAACCGGATTTTTATAACGGGTAAAGATTCCATTATTCTTTTCTACAGGTTCATTCCTTTTTGAAATTAATTTTTCATGCTCATCAAATAGTACTTTGAGCTTTTTATTAAATTTTTCTGAATTCATCTTTTTTCTTTTTATTTAGAGTAAATAATTTTGCCTTCAGTATTTGATTTCGATTTTTTATCACCGAAATTTTCTTCCAGCCTATCCCACCAGTTGAATTTTAAAAATATTGTTGTAATAATCAAAATTGCTATTCCAATTATCATATAAGTCTTCTTTCCTATTACCATATAAATCGGGACAATTATCAAAGAGAGCTGCCAGATTATTCCAACAATAACATTTAACATATCCTGTTTAAAGTTCTTGTTTCTTTCAAACTCGGGGTATTCTTTCTTTACCTTTTCATAAATTGGTTTCCAAAAGCCCCAGGGTCTGACATTCATATAGAATTTTTTGAGAACCTCCTCATCGTCTGGCCGTGTTAAAAATGTTCCAGCCAAGCTTCCAATTAAAGAAAGCAGCAGGACAAGCGGGAACCCTTCCAATGAATTTAAATGCGGGAAGAACAAAGGAACGATAAACAGAGATGCTAATCCTGCAACCATTCCCCAGAAATATCCATACCCATTAAATCTCCACCAATACCATTTTAAAAAATTAGCGGTTGTATAACCGCCCCAAAGAGAATTTACTATCCATAATGTAACCTGGTCGACCGATTTAGCCATAAAACCAAATAAACATCCAACTATAACTACGGCGAGAGAAACGATATAACTCATTTTCACATAGACTTTTTCATCTGCATTTGGTCTTATATACTTTTTATAAATATCATTAACAATGTAAGCAGGTGCAGCATTAACAGTTGCAGCATATGTTGACATGAATGCAGCAATTAAACCTGCAACTAGAAGTCCTCGTAATCCATCAGGTACATAGTCCCTGATAGCAATTGGAAGCAAAGATTCGAAATTGAAATTGGCTCCCATTGCTTTAATTTGAGGAATATAAAACCCAAGGGCCAAAACAGTTAATCCGGCTATCATCAAATACCTGGGAAAAAATAAAGCGATGTTTACCATACCGCTCATTTTTGAAGCTTCGACAGGATTTTTTGTTGATAATATTCTTTGCATATCGTAGTTAGGTGCAGGCCCGGCTAAGCTGACAAGAAAACCTTTAAATAAGGCCATCATAAAAAAGAAACCGAAAATAGAATAATCATCACTTGCAATTTTTGTATTTAAATCAGGCAGAATATGAGACCAATCAAGATTCAATTTCCAGTGAAAGAAAACCTGGTCCCAGCCTGCAGGTAATAAAGCATTTAATGTTTCCGGGCTTACTTTGTACATTGCAATAATTCCAATCGCAAAGGAAGCAATCGTCATAATTGTAAATTGAATAATTTCTGTCAGAACGACACTATACATCCCGCCTTTTATTACATAAATTGCAGCGAGACACATAATTATTACTGCGTAAGTATCAGCTGATAAATTCCAAGGCAGAAAGGTCTTAAAAAATAAACCTGAACCTTTAAAAGCATAAGCTAAAAATCCAATAACGCTAACTATCGCAAAAACAACAATAATTATTTGGGACAGAACGGCACCTCTTCCTTCTCCGAACCTTGTTTTTAACCATTCAGCTCCGGTCATTACATTCGATTTCCGAAGCCATGCAGAAAGAAATACCATTAAGAAGATCTGATTAAATATCGGCCAAACCCACGGGATAAAAATGCTTTTTAAGCCGTAAATAAATAGAAGCATAACCAGCCAGATTGTCCCCGTAATATCAAACATACCGGAAGCGTTGGAAACTCCGAGCATCCACCATGGCATCGCATTTCCTCCAAGAAAATAACTATTTAGATTCCTGGAAGCTTTCTTGCTTATATAGATTCCTAAAAATATAATTATTAGTAAATAAGCTATTACAATCGAAATATCAAGTATACTTAATGTCATTTAGTTATCTGCCATAGATTTTTTTTGAAACGACATAAACAATGCCAGTGTAAAATGTTTGATTCAATATTAAAAGTGTCCGGTTAACACAAATTAACTAATCTTTATTTTATTAAAATAATAATCATTTATAAATTTAATAACCAAAGAAAATCGTGATTTTTTTTTACTTCGTTCATAATAAAAGAATAATTATACGAGTTTATGGAAGAATTTTTATTAAATTTTAAATAAATATTTTCAGAAAACTTTTAAGAAATACTTTATGAAACATAACTTTACAAGGTACGTTGTTCTAATCATTATTACCGTTTTTCCTTTATATTATTCGTATTCTCAGGAGCAGTATTCAGCAGTATTAATAAACTTTCCGGGATATACATTGAGAATTGAAATAGTATCACCTAATATTATTAGGATCTCGGAAACTAAAGATAAAACTTTCCCGGACAGAAAAAGTTTGTCGGTTTTGCCTGCTGAACCTAATGATACAAAATGGTTAAAAGAAGAAACAGATAAATTAATTAAGATTAGCACCGATAGTTTAAACTTAGAAGTGGATAAAATTAATGGGGAAATATCATTTCTTAATAGGAGAGGGAAATTAATTTTAAAAGCCTCTGCAGTTGATTCAGGGAATTTTCACCCGGCTTTAATTCAAGGTGAAAATGTATATCACATTAAACAAAATTTTGTTTTATCTAAAGAGGAAGGTCTTTATGGTCTCGGACAATTTGAAGATCCCATAATGAATTACAGGGGACATGATATTTTAATTGCTCAAGCTAACCGGACTGCTGTTAATCCTTTTTTAATATCAACAAACGGCTACGGGATTTTATGGGACAATTATTCCGAAACCAGATTTCATGATGGAAATAACGAAACCTATTTTTATTCTGAAGTTGCGGACCAGATCGATTATTACTTTGTTTATGGTCCGGCTATGGATAAAGTGATTGCGGGATATAGATTATTGACCGGGAAAGCACCGTTATACGGAAGGTGGGCTTATGGCTACTGGCAGTCAAAAGAAAGATATAAAACTGCAGATGAATTAATCGGTGTAATAAAAGAATACCGCTCAAGAGGAATACCGTTTGATAATATCGTTCAGGACTGGCAGTACTGGGGAGATATGGATCAATTCAGCGGAATGATATGGGATTCAACAAGATACCCGAAACCCAAAATGATGATTGACAGTATCCATAATTTAAATGCGCATATTATGGTTTCAATCTGGCCTGCATTTGGGAAAGACTCAAAAATATATAAAGAGATGGCAAAAAATAATTTTTTATTTGATGAAGACCATTGGTCAGGCGGTAAAGTATACGATGCATATAATCCAGCTGCAAGGGATATCTACTGGAAATATATTGAAAAAGGATTATTTGATAATGGAATAGATGCATACTGGATGGACGGATCTGAACCGGAATTCAGATGCACAGATGACAGGTATATTACTGAAATATCAATTAAGAATGCAGGTAAAAATTATCTTGGAACTAATGCAAGATATTTAAATACTTTTTCACTTGAAACCACCAAAGGCGTTTATGAACATCAAAGAGAAAAAACCGATAAAAAAAGAGTTTTTATTTTAACAAGATCTATCTTTTTCCGGTCAGCAGAGATATGCCGCAGCAACATGGTCGGGAGATACCTTTGCAAGCTGGGATGCGTTAAAAACTCAAGTAGCTTCCGGAATAAATTTTAGTTTATCCGGGTTACCCTACTGGACAAATGATATTGGCGGTTTTATTACTAGTTTCAATTATCCGGACGGGACAAAGGATGATGCATATAAAGAACTTTATGTAAGATGGTTTCAATTCGGTGCATTCTGCCCTATTTTCCGCTCACATGGAACAAACACCCCGCGGGAAATCTGGCAGTTCGGGGAAAAGGGTCATTGGGCATATGATGCCCTGGTTAAGATTGATAATTTAAGATACCGTTTAATGCCTTATATCTATTCAACTGCCTGGAAAATTACAAGCCAGGGCTATACAATGATGCGGGCACTTGTAATGGATTCCCCCTCAGATAAAAATACATATTCAATTAATAACCAGTTTATGTTTGGCCCTTCAATCATGGTTTCGCCTGTTACAAAGGAAATGTTTCATCAGGCTAATTATAAGGGAGTAGATATAACTCCCGATCATTTTTATTCTGCAGACGGAAAAGAGCATGGCCTCCAGCTTGATATTTATAGCGGCACCGATTTCAACCAGCTTGTTTTATCAAGGAAATTTGAATCGAGCCAGATTGGCTGGATCGGATGTCTTCCCGAAAAACTCGATACAAGCTACAGTATAAAAATAAATGGTCAAATCATGTCTGAACTAAAAGGTAATTACAAATTTTTTGTACTTACAGATGCGGGTGTGAAATTATGGATAAATGATAAGCTTTTAATTGATAAATGGAATAATAAAGATACGTCACTATTTAAAGCAGTTATTTCTTTAGACGCAGGTAAAAAATATAACTTCAAAATCTTTCATAAGCAGTTCAGACAGAAAACGGCATATTTAAAAATAAACTGGATTAAGCCGGAAGAGCTTCAAAATCCGGAAAAAGAAAAAATTTATCTGCCGAAAAATAACAACTGGTATAATTTCTGGACAGGAGAAGAAAAGCAAGGAGGAGAAAAAATAAATACAGAAGTACCTATTGATATCATTCCTTTATATGTACCGGCTGGATCGATAATTCCTCTTGGCCCTGAAATTCAATATGCGGCTCAAAAATCCGATCCGATTGAATTGAGAATTTATCCCGGGAAGAACGGCAGTTTCAGCTTATATGAAGATGAAAATGATAATTACGACTATGAAAAAGGAATTTATTCAATTATTCCTTTTACATGGGATGATAGTTCAAGAGTATTAACCATTATGAAAAGAGAAGGTGAATTCCCCGGCATGTTAAAAGAAAGAAGTTTTAATATTATTTTAGTTAAAAAAAATCACGGTACAGGAATTGAGACTACTAGTAAAACGGATAAGACAATTAATTATACCGGTGATGAAATAAAAGTCAAATTTTAATGGAAGGCGATTAAGATGAAAAATATTATGATACTTTTATTTTCTTTTACGGCATTCTTAAATAATATCTTTCCTCAAGTTAATTTTACTATTACAGTTGGCGATTCAGTTAAGCCGATTAGTCCTTATATTTATGGTACCAACCAATTATTAATTGGAGGAGAAAACTGGGGTGCATTGAGACAAGGCGGCAACCGGATGACAGGTTACAATTGGGAAAATAATGCATCCAATGCGGGAAGTGATTATAACCAGCAAAGCGACAATTATCTTACCTGGATTGCAGGGATCCCGAGTGATAGTGAAAATATTCCCGGAATTGTAACAACAAATTTTCAAAATCAGGCACTTTCTCTTGGAGCTTATTCATTAGTCACTTTGCAGATGGCAGGTTATGTTGCAAAGGATAAAAATGGTCCTGTTTCGCAAGCTGAAACCGCCCCGTCTCCTCGCTGGGCAACTGTAAAATTTGAAAAAGGAAGTTCATTTTCACTTGTTCCGGATGCATCAGATACAACTGTATTTACGGATGAATATGTCAATTTTCTTGTGAATAAATTCGGATTGGCTGATGCTTCAACAGGTATAAAAGGATATGCACTTGATAATGAACCGTCGTTATGGCCTTCAACTCATCCAAGAATACATCCATATCAGACCACTTGCAAAGAAATTATTCAAAGGTCCATTGCACTTTCAAAAGTTGTTAAAAATGTTGATCCTTATGCAGAAATATTCGGACCTGCATTATACGGTTTTAATGCTTATTTATCTTTTCAAAATGCCCCTGATTGGAATTCAGTTAAAGCAGGGAAAAGCTACTCTTGGTTTATCGATTATTACCTGGATAAAATGAAGCAAGCTGAAGATACCACTGGTAAAAAGCTTCTTGATGTTCTTGATATACATTGGTATCCAGAAGCACAAGGGGCAGATAATGTTAGAATTACAGATAACAATGCTACCTCAACCACAGATAAACTTGCAAGAGTTCAAGCTCCTAGGACTTTATGGGATAAGAATTATAAAGAAAAGAGTTGGATTACTCAATCAGGAACTACATTGCTTCCATTAATTCCTAATCTGTTAAAATCTATAAATAAATATTATCCAGGAACAAAGCTCGGTTTTACAGAATTCACCTATGGCGGTGAGGATGACATCACCGGAGCAATTGCTCTAGATGATGTGCTAGGAATATTTGGTAAATACGGAGTTTACTTTGGATCTTTCTGGGAAGTTAACCCGTCATCTGATTATGTCTCGGCCGCATATAAGATGTATAGAAATTATGATGGAAAGAATTCAAAAATAGGAGATTTTTATATTCCTTCCTGGGCAAGCGATAGTGTAAATTGTTCGATTTACAGCTCAATTAAATATTAATAAGGATACAATACACCTGATTGCCATTAATAAAAATTTTAGTGAAACAATTAATGGTGATTTTTCAATTTCATCTTCCCAAAAAATTTTAAGCGGCAAAGTATGGAAATTAGACAATACGAGTTCTAATATTACTGAAACAGATTCTATAAATATTATTAATGGAAATACTTTTTCATATAATCTTCCGCCTCAAACTGTTTTACATTTTGTTTTAAAAACAGCTTTTGTTCTTGATATAAATGAAGATCATAATATACCGGCCGATTTTTATATTAAAGCTTATCCAAACCCGTTTAACCCTTCCTGCAAAATTGAATACAATATTCCCGGAAATTCAATTTCAAAAATTGATATAATATCCGTAACCGGTGAATTGATTAAAAGTTATGATAAGCTAAATCATCATGGATTTTTATATTGGGATGGTACCAACAAAACCAACCATAAAGTAGCTTCGGGGGTATATTTAGCCATTTTACGAAATGGTTATCAAGTATCCACTCAAAAATTAATTTTATTAAAATAAAAAAATAGCTTGACAAATGAATTTTAATTATATAGATTTACTTTGTTTTACAAAGTACTTTATTTAAAGGGAGGATTAATGGAAACGAATTCGGCTCTGGAAGAACTTTCTTTTATTAAAAAGGTTATTGAAGACAGCAAAAAAATTTTAATTATTGATGGGAAAGATTTTATTATTTGGGGTATTATTGCTGCCCTGGGCTTACTAACCACTTACGTTGCAATTATTATTAAGAAATATTTTTTAATAGACTGGTCCTGGTTTATTCTTATTGGTATCGGCTGGCTCTATGCGTTTTTTTCTAATTTTAAAAAGGCTAAAGCCCGGAAGACTCGGACATTCGCTGGCAAAATAATGGGTGCTATTTGGTTTTCTATGGGAATTGCCGCAACAATTTTAGGTTTCATAGGCGGAGGTTCGGGAGCAATACAAGGTGTATTTATCTCTCCTTCAATTTGCACTGTAGTTGGAGTTGCATATTTTCTTACAGGCATTGTGTACGGATCAAAATGGATAACCGGGTTATCAATAGGATGGTGGCTAGGAGCTATTTATATGTTTTTATTCCCAGGATTATATTCACTCTTAATGATGACAGGAATGATGTTAGTTTTTCAAATTATCCCGGGGATAATTCTATACAGGAAATACAGCATTGAATTCTCAGGTAAAACAGCATGAATGAATTCGATTATCAACAGCTTGATGATATAATCCACTCAAGAATCAGGTTGGCTGTTATGTCTGTCCTTATTTCAGTTGATGAAGCAGAATTCACTTTCCTCAGGGACAAAGTAAATGCAACAGACGGCAATTTAAGCACACATTTAAAAAAACTGGAAGATGCAGGTTATATTGCAGTAAATAAAAGCTTTAATAACAGGAAACCTATCTCAACGTATCTCCTTACTCAAAAAGGGAAAAAAGCTTTTGAAATCTATATAGAAAAATTGGAGAAAATGATAAAAAAATAAAATTTTTTAAACTAAAACTTTGTTTTACAAAGTACTTTTAATAACAAAATAAAAGGTGTGAAAATGAAATCTTCAGCTCTATTTAGTCTAGTTATCTTTCTCCTGTTTGTAAATATTGAACCCAAATCTCAGGGAGTTAATGAGTTAATATTTCAAGGGAAAAAATTAATTACTGAAGGTTCAAATAAATTTGATAAAGCCCTTCTTCTTGAAGGACGCGGATTATTTGAAAGGATCTTAAATGACAATCAAGAAAATGACCTGGCGCTTTATTATTTAACTTATTCGGATTACCTTCTTTCAATTTATTCAATGAAGAATGATAAAGAATATTTTGCTAAAATAATTGATGAAGCAATTGTTAACGGAGAAAAATATTTAAGTAAAAACAAAAACTCCGCTGAAATGATGGCATTAATGAGCACAATATACGGGATTAAAATTTCTATGAATCCCGAACTTGCACAAATACTCGGACCAAAAAATATTTCAATGATTTCAAAAGCACTTGCTATCGCACCTAACAATCCACGCGTTCTATTGGAAGCCGGAATTTCAAAGTATAGTACCCCTTCCTATTATGGCGGAAGCAAAACTGATGCGATGAAATATTTTCAGGAGTCGATCGATAATTTTGAGAAACCGGATAGTGCGGACTCTCTGCAACCTGATTGGGGATACATGGATGCATTAGCCTGGTTAGGGATCTGCTATTCAGCATCAAAGGAATATGATAAGGCTATTGAAATTTACAAAAAAGCTTTGTCGATAAACCCGGAATATGGCTGGATCAAGTATCAGCTTTTACCGGATGCACAAAAAAGTATTTCCCCGGAAAACTAATACGTACGGCATAATGATTTCGCCGGAAGCGGATCTCATCTAAATACAGAAAAGCTTCCGGCTGAATTTTTAAGAAATTACAGCTACAAATAAAAAATTGATTGCATCTAATTCAAAATGAAAAAAATTCTTTTAACTATATTTTTTTTAACAAGCTTAGCTTTTAGGGATTATGCCCAGGTGAATAATACTCACCAAAAAGAACCGATAAAAGTATCCGGCAAAATAATAGATGATGAAGGAAAACCTCTCCCTTATGTAAATGTTTACCTTTTAAACACATTGGATGGGACAATGAGTGATGATACAGGGAATTTTTCTTTTGCAACAAAAGCTAATGGAAATGCAGAACTAGTCGCGAGTTTAATAGGTTATAAAAAATTTCAGGAAAAGATTAACCTCTCTCCTCCTCCTGATTATATAGTAATTAAACTCTCTATTTCTGCAATTACTACAAAGGAAGTTATTGTCACTGCCAGCTCTTTCAGCAATGAAAAAGAAAAAGGAGTTGTCTTAACTTCAATGGATATAATAACAACACCCGGCGGTGCAGCAGATATTTTTCAATCATTAAAGACACTTCCGGGGATAACCCTGGTATCTGAAAGTGCAGAACTTTATATAAGAGGAGGTGATCCTCTCGAGACTTTAGTCCTGGTAGATCAAGCAACAATAAATCATCCATATACATTTGAATCTGCCTATGGCGGAATATTTTCCAACATAAATACAAATACAATAAAAGGTTTATACTTTTCCAGCGGCGGATTTTCTGCAAAATACGGAAATGCACTTTCGGGTGTTCTTGAACTTAACACGAAAAACGAGCCTGAATCAGAAGAGATTGCCATTGGTATTTCCATGGCAAGTGCCGAATTAAACGGAACTATTCCTTTATCAAATAACTTTGGATTAATATTTAACGCGAGGCAAAGCTTTACAAAACCTATTTTCTGGCTGAATGGTGAAGCGCGTGATTTTACAATTATGCCGAACTCAAAAGATTTAAATTCATCTTTAATATATAAATATTCAAATACCGGTAGAATAAAATTCTCAAGCTATTTTGCCGAAGACAAGGAAGGTGTTAACGTCGCTTTGCCGGGTTATGTCGACGTTTTTAACGGGACTTCCAGCAGTAGTTTTTATAATCTGCAAACATCAGATATTTTTTTTGATAATATTTCTGCAAAAACAAGTCTCTCTTATAATATATATAAAAATAAATGGCTGCTTGGAATTCTCGATTATAAAAGAACAGATACAAACTATAAGCTGCGTTCGGATTTCGAATCCCCATTAACCAAAGGGATAAAATTAACAGCAGGCTTTGAAATTGAAAAAAGAAATGCCGTTTTTCTTGGGATCATTCCAAAAGAAGATTACAATCTAAAGAATGATGCTCCTTTTGAGTTTTTAAATGCAAGTTTTGATGTAACTAGAACCGGCAGTTATCTGGAATTTGAATTAAACAATCTTTTAAATGCTGAAGGATTGTTCCTCGTAGCCGGAGGGCGTGAAGATATAATTAAACCGTTCAATTTAAATTGGTTTGATCCAAGAATAAATTTGGGATATAAGCTTAATGAAAAATCCACTTTAAATTTAGGCTTTGGCATTTTCCATCAGCATCCAGATCCGAGGTTATATTCCCCTTCAGATGGAAATCCGAATTTGAAGCCGATGGAAGCCGTCCATTATATTTTTTCTTACGACTACAAGTTCAATGAAAATAATAATATAAGGATTGAATCTTATTATAAGGATTATAAATATCTTCCGCTTGCAGACAAATATTTAAATTATAATAATAACGGCTACGGTTTTGCCGAAGGAGTCGATTTTTTTTATAAAGGAAATTTTTTTAAAGATATCAGCGGATGGATCTCTTACAGCTATATCGATACTAAACGTAAATGGATGGATTACAAAGAGCTGGGTTCAAGTGATTATAATATTACTCATAATTTATCCCTGGTTTTAAAATACAATTTAACACAAAGTCTCCAGCTGGGGTTAAACTATAAATATGCAACCGGAAAACCCTATACAACTATTATCGGTGCTAGTTATAATTCTAATCTGGATATTTATGAACCCGAATATGGAGCTACCAATTCTGAACGTTTGCCTTCTTACCAAAGGCTGGATTTTAGAATTACTTACCTGACCCAACTGTTTAATAATTATTTTTCTGTTTTTTATATTGAAGGTCTGAATATTTTAAATATTAATAATATTTTTGATTACAGTTATAATTTTGATTATACTGAAAGGAGTAAAGTTACAAGCTACTTCGGCAGAAGGATATTTGTTATGGGAATAATAATTAATCTGTAATTTATTTTGATTATTTTTTGATTCACATAGCCGGCATATTTTTATTTCGGAATAAACTAAAAAAGGATTTTAAAATTGGCAAAAAAAATTAATTCAGCATCAATAATAACTGCAGCAGGGAATAAACCCAAAAGAATTGAAGAATTCATAGGAAGAGTTAATTCTAATACCAATTCGATAAGCATTGCAAGAATGAAAAGCCCATCCGGCTGGACTGAACCGGCACAAAAACCCGAGTTTGATGAATACACTCTCGTTCTAAAAGGAACATTACGGGTAAAAACTTCGAGTGAAACATTTGATATAAATGAAAGCGAAGCTGTGATCATTGCAAAAAACGAATGGGTGCAATACAGTACACCCGGACCGGAAGGTGCTGAATATATTGCCGTTTGCTTGCCGGCATTCTCACCGGATAATGTTCATAGGGAAGAATAAAAAATTCCAAAACGGCTATATGGCTGTCAGTTTATCACTTTTGTTTATTAATTTTTCAACTAATTCTATTAAATCTTTCTTCAAAAAAGGTTTTGATAGATAGTATGAACATCCTTCCTCCAGTAATTTCTCTTTATCTCCATGCATCGCATAGCCGGTAATTGCCACAAAAGGGATATCGTTATACCCGTTTAGTTCCTTAATTTTTTTCATAACTTCTATTCCGCTTAATCCGTTCCCCAAATTTATATCCATTAATACAGTTTTATATTTCTTTTGCGCAGAAAGCTGAATCGCAGTTTTATCGTCCTTAGCATAATCTACCTGGCAGATATTCTTAAGATATATTTTCACTACTTCTTTATTCATCTCATTATCTTCTACCAAAAGAATTTCGGGAAGATGATTTCCATTCCCATCCCTTTTACCATTATTATTATCATTTGCGGTTAAAATTTTTTTCACTGCATTATTATCTGAAACAATAGCAGGCAGATAAATTGTGAACTGAGACCCCATTCCCAATTCACTTTCTACGGTTATATAGCCGTTAAGCATCTCGATTATTTTTTTAGCAACCGTTAATCCTAATCCATTCCCTTCAAAGTTTCTTGCTTTGCCTTCACTGGCTTGTCTAAAATCTTCGAAAATCACTTTTTGTTTTTCTCTTGATATCCCAATCCCGGTATCTGATACTCTAACAGCACTCCATATTATATTTCTTTCCAGAACCCTGTCAATCTCAATCGTTACTCCGCCTTTTAATGTAAATTTAATTGCATTATCGATGATATTGTTTAGCGCCTGGCTGAATAACCTGTCATCAACAAATACATTTAATTCTTTACATTTTAGCTCAACCTTCAAACTCAATTTCTTTTCAATTAAATGATCAGAAAAATTTTCAACAAGGTTATTTACTTTCTCACCGACATTGACTCTTACGTTGTTGATAAAGACCTGGTTAGATTCAAGTTGTGAAAATTCCAATATCGATTCTAAAGTAGTTAAAAGCCTTCTTCCCGACTTAATAAGGAGTTCTGCCATTTCTACATTGCTTGTACCGGTTAATTGATCTTTAAGTATTTGTGAAAATCCTAAAATTCCGACCATCGGGGTCCGTAATTCATGGCTCATATTAGCCAGAAAAACAGATTTCAGCCTGTTCATTTCTTCAGCTTTTTCTTTGGAACGAATTAATTCGAACTCAGTTTTTTTACGCTCGGTTATATCTTCTTCCAAAGCCAGGTAGAAAATTATTTTTCCATCAGGATCTTTTATAGATGAAATTAAAGCCGACACCCAGAAGAACTCACCTGTTTTCTTTTTATTTTGAAACTCTCCTATCCAATCGTTCCCATGGGTTATCGTATTCCAAAGTTTTTCATATTCAACGGGATGTTTAAATCCTGAAGATAGTATATTGGGATTTTTCCCGGCCACTTCTTTAAGTTTGTAACCGGTCACTTCTTCAAACTTAGGATTTACATATTCAATCTTTCCTGCAACAGAAGTAATAATAACAGAAACAGGACTTTGCTCAACGGCACGGGAAAGCTTCAGAATTTGTTCCTCAGCCTTTTTCATAAAAGTAATATCTTCGATTGAAGATATGAAAATATTCTGATCATAAATTGGAATAATTGAACAGGTGATATGCTTTTCAATTCCTCTTACAGATGTGATCTTTATATTATCAAATTTTAATTTTGAATAATCTCGAAGTTTAATACCTTCCTGAATCTTCAGCTTTAAATTATCCCTGTAAGCCTCATCCGAGATCATACTTTTCAGAACATCATAAAAGCATTTTATTTTATCCCTGCTATTACCTAAAATTTCTTCAAACTTGTTATTTGTATAAATAATCTCTTCGGTTCCGATTTTGCTAACAACCAAACCGGTTTGAATATTTTTAAGAACCATCTCAATGAATTCATTCCGTTCATTCAATTCTTTTTCAGCCATTTTCTTTTCTGTAATATCCCGTGCAACAGCATCAAAACCGATAATCATATCATCTTCTGATTATTGTATTAGTACTTTGGGCAAACCAAATAATTTTTCCTGATTTTGATCTAAAGGGGTATTCGAAATAGGTGGTTTTTTCTTTACTTAAATATTGTCTCATAAATTTTAATTTACAGAGCTTTCGATATTCGGGCAATATAAGATCCAAGAAATTTATCTTAGTAAGCTCTTCTTCGGAAATATCCTGTAATTTTCAAGGCTGCGGCATTAGCATATTTATATCCCCAATTAATATCTAATCCAAAAATAAGTTCAGAAGCATTCTCAACAACTGCTTTATATTTTTTTTCAGATTCCTGCAAAGCATTTTCAGCGATAGATTTTTCAGTTACATCATGAAAAACAATCACAATTCCGTCAATATTCGACTTTTCATCTTTAATGGAAGAAATGCTTGATTCCAAAATTCTAAATTCATTAACGTTATATGAAATTGCGATATTAGAAGGAAAATTATTCGTAATCCCATTTGCAATTATTTCCTTTATTGCATTATCTGCAGCAGTATATACTTCTTTATTATTAATATTAAATGCATCGAGTACATATTTGCCGATTGTATCATTACATTTGCATATTGTAAGGTTTAATGCAGCAGGGTTCATATAGTTAATATTCCCTTTATTATCGGTAGCTATAACAGCGTCCGCGATACTGTTAAGGGTGATCGATAATCTTCTTTCATTATCCCGAAGCTTTTTTTCCATATTATGTTTATAAAGAGCAATTTCAATGGATGTATGCAATTCTCTTTCTTCAAACGGTTTTACAATATATCCGTAAGGTTCCGTAATTTTTGCTCTTTGCAATGTATTTGAATCGGTAAATGCGGTTAAAAAAATTATCGGTATATCTAAAATTTCTTTTATTTTTTCAGCAGTTACTACTCCATCAATTGGCCCTTTTATATTAATATCCATTAAAATAATATTAGGTTTTTCTGCAATTGCAAGGTTTATTGCATCTGCGCCCGATGCAACAATTCCACAAACCGAATAGCCCAAATCAGTAAGCCGGCTCTCTAGCTCAAGGGCTACGATAGATTCATCTTCAACTATTAATATCTTTGCCATATTTTTTAATTATTTGTTCATGCTTTTGGTAATGTAAAACTAAAATTCGATCCCTTCCCAACCTCAGAATTAACGGAAATTTCTCCGTTATTCATTTCAACGAACTCTTTGCAAAGGATTAAACCAAAACCTGAACCTTCTTCATTTTGAGTTCCTTTAGTTGATATATTTTGATCTATTTGAAAAAGTTTTTCGATAATATCCTCTCTAATACCTACGCCATTATCAACAATGCTTATGTGGGCATACTCTCCTTTTTCTTTAACCGAAATAATTATTTTCCCGTAATCTTTGGTGAACTTGATCGCATTTGAGAATAAATTTCTAAGCACCGTTTCAACCATATTCAAATCGGCTAAAACTTTTACGTCATTAATAATTTCCACTTGAAGAGCAATATTCTTATTAACGGCATTCCCTTTATATAAATCGATCATCTGGCTAATAACTTGTTTTAAACTAAAAGATTCAGGATTAAATTTAATTCTGCCGGTTCTAATTTTTGCCCACTGCAGCAGGTTTTCCAACAGATTGAAAGTTAATTTGGCGGACTTTAATAAATTATTTGAAACATCTTTAAGTTCATTTTTCGTTATGCTGCTGTAATCAGATGCTAAATATTCTGTAAGTCCTAATAAGGAGGTAAAAGGACTCCTTAAATCATGTGCGATTATGGAGAAGAATTTATCCTTGCCTGCATTAAGCGCTTTTAATTCCTTTTCAGATTCGTTCAATTTAGTGTTAAGATTTGAAAGTTCAATGGTTTTTTGTTCAAATACATTTTTACTCTGTTTTATTTCCGTCAAATAATTAAGCATTTCTGATTGTGCAATTTTCCGCTCTGTAATTTCTTTCAAAATCATTATAAATTCATATTGTCTATCTTCCATTTGTTCCGAAAGCAGACTGACAATCCGGATTTCCTTATAATTTATTACTTCATTAATAAATGATTCATGTTCGAATATCTGAATTTGATTAGTTTTTATCGATTGTTCCGAATGGAGTAATATTTTTTCAGCAAGAGTCTTATCAAGAATATTATATATTTTTTCCCCTATAATATTTTTGTCGGGAAAAAGAATATCCTTTTCCTGAATATGGTAATCAAGGATAGTTCCATTTCTTTTATACCGGACAACAATATCTGGAATAGCTTTTAAGAGAGTTTTTATTCTCCCTTCACTTTCCTTTAATGCTTTTTCAGTTTCTTTCAGATCGGTGATATCGGAAGCAACGGATAATACTAATTTTTTATCGCCGTTTTGGCTGTCGATAGCTCCTTTAAAAGTTTGAAGAAGATGAACCCTTCCATTTGCATCAATCAATTTATCTTCGGGAATAAAGATTTCTTCAAGCGAATCAATAACGGCTCTCTCTATTTTCCTCTGATAATCTATTTCTTCCTGGTTAAAAAATTCTCTGTCTTCTCTTCCTATAATTTCATCAACTGTAGTTCCCAATGCTTCTGCCGCTGCTTTATTGGTCAGTTCAAATTTTCCATCGTAGTTTTTAACCGAGATATAATTCGGATCAATATCAATTATTTGTCTTAAAAAGATTCGCTGTTTTTCAATTAGCTCCTTAGCCTCCAGCTTTTCAGCTATGTCTCTAAAAACAAGGACTATTCCTGAGATTTCTCCATTATCATCTTTTATGGGAGCCGAACTAAAATCAATGGGAGTTTCTTTCCCATTCTTTCCGATTAAGATTTTATTAGAAGCCCCTATTATTGATTTATAACGAAGTGAAATTAAAACCGGGTCATCCTTATCTTTTATCTTGAAAACTTCTTTAATATCCTTTCCAATGGCGTCTTCAAATTCCCATTCCGTAATATCTTCTGCGACATAATTAATAATCTTTATTATTCCATTTGAATCGGTAGCAATTAAAGCATCACCTATACTTTTTAAAGTGGTAGACAGCCAGTGTCTACTTTCTTTTAATTTCTTCTCCATTTCATGCTTATACAAAGCCATTTCGATTGTCGAGAAAAGCTCCCTTTCTTCATAAGGTTTAATAACATATCCGTAAGGTTCTGTTATTTTTGCCCTTTGAAGCGTATCATCATCGCTATGGGCAGTTAAATAAATAACCGGGATATCCAATTCCCTTTTTATTTCAGCTGCGGTTTCAATTCCATCCATTTCACCTTTTAACCTTATGTCCATCATGATTAAATCAGGATGAAAATTTTCAGCCTTTTGTATTGCAACCAGCCCTGAAGGAGCTGAATCAATCACTTTATAACCTATCTCTTCAAGCCGATCCTTTAATTCCAGCATTACTATGTTGTTATCTTCAACAATTAGAATTGAAGCATTAAATATTTTATTATCTCCGCTAAGCACTTGCTTCCTTAAATTTTATTTTAAAAGCAGTTCCTGAACCTAAATCCATCTCTAACGTTCCATCCAGCTGCTCAACTAATGTTTCAACAAGCTGAAGACCAAGCGAATGTTTTTTCCTTTCGTTTAGCTCAACATTAATTCCAATTCCATTATCGCTCACAATAAGTAATAGTTCCCTACCGCCGCATTTATCAAAACTAATATTAATGTTGTTTTCTTTACCCATATTTTCCGGGAATGCATATTTTAAGGCATTCGATACAAGCTCATTTATAATTAATCCGCATGGCACAGCGTTATCTATACTAATAAAAATATTGTTTATATCTATATTTATTTTAATAATATCCTGGTCGACCCCGTAAGAGCGTGAAAGATCTATGATTAATTTCCTTACATACTCTTCGAAATTTATGCTTCCCAAATTCTTCGATTGATATAATCTTTCATGAACAAGTGCAATAGACTTAACCCTGTTCTGACTGTCTTTAAACATATCCAGGGTTTCCTTATCCTTTGTTTTTTTAGAATTGAGATAAAGAAGACTTGATATAACCTGCAGATTGTTTTTTACCCTATGATGTATTTCTTTCAGCAGAACTTCTTTCTCGGATAAAGAGCACTGCAGGTTTTTTGCATGTTCTTTTATCTGCACTTGAAGAAGGGCATGGTAAATTGCTATTGCAAGCTGGTTGGCAACTACTGATAATATCTCTTTATGTTCTTCGTTGAAAGAATGTGTTTCTAAGCAAAGAATTGTTATCGTTCCGATTAATTGTTCATCCATTAAAAGCGGAACCGATAAACCGGATTGAATCCCATCGCCGAAATAAACTTCATTAAAAAACCCGTTCGATATTTTTTCTTTGTTCGGTTTAATTAAATGAATTTCTTTTTCCAGAATAAGATCGAAATTTTCCATTAAAGGGATTTCAATTTTTGATATCGGCCCCTGTTTATTGTCAATAAATTTCCGGCTGAATATTATTGCAGTATTACTGCTTCTCTCAAATAGTGCAATCGAAGATTTATAATTAGAGACAAATAATGTTTTTAGGTGATTTAAAGTTTCCTTAATTATATCTTCAACCGACTTTGCAGATATTATTCCTCTGTAAATCTTATCGAGGGCCTCCAAACGGATGTTATATTGTGTAAGTGCATTCTCCGCCAGCATTCTCTCTTTAATCTCAACCTGCAGAATCTCATTTATTTTTGCTAATTCGGCAGTCCGTTCTTCTACTTTTCTTTCCAAGGTTATCCTGTGAACTTTTTAATGAGTCAGCCATTTTATTAAAAGAGAATGCTAATCGTCCTATTTCATCTTCACTTTTAATTTTAACCCGCACATTCAGTTCACCGTTGGATATTTCCTGAACTACATTATCTAATTGCCTGATAGGGCTTGTAAGCTTTTTAGCAAAATAAATTGAAATAAAAAAACCAACGAGTATCGAAAGTATTGAAAGCCATATTATTCTGTAGTATAAATTATTCATATTTTGATTGAAACTTTTTACAGATAGTCCGATGTTTATTCTACCCCAATCAATCCCGGAATAATTAAAAGGATATGAATAATGAAAGACATCCTGGTTTACCAGGTGACTATATATGAATTGAGATGCCATTCCATCAGTATTAGGAAGATAGACGTCATTTTTGATTGTCTCCTGTCTCCATCCGTTTTTTGTTTGTACTAAGGAAAAGCCGTCTTTTCTTGTGATAACAACGTAAAGAATAGAATTACTTTGTTTTACCATCTTCAAACAGTAATCCACCGTGAAGCCATAATCCTTATTTATAATTGCTGAAGCAGTAACCTGCCCTATAGAACTTGCTATATCTTTAGCCTCGGTTTTCATCCTTTCTTCTAAAACTTCCTTTTGAGTCGGTATTATCCCCAAGATGAATATGAAAAGAGTTATTATAATTAAAGCCCAGGACAATAGAGCGGTTCTTACCAAAATCCCCTTATGAAGGGTATTGTTAATTAATTCACTCGATTTATTTTTTAATTTTACAAAAAGAAGCATCTTACTTTTTAGCTTCCGAAGTAATTTTATTGTATTCTTTTAAAAGTTTTTTCAAATTATCCAGGTACTCTTTTTTAAATGAAATAATTTGATCGGTTTTCATTAATGTTAAAATTTGTTTTCCACCAGCATAAGAATTTAGCTTTTCAGCAGCGCGGGCAATTTTTTGTCTATGATCAATATTTTTAAAGCTCTTGGAAAAGCATGTTACGGTTGATAAAAAACCTGGGGATTTGTCAATTATTTTTAATTTTTTCTCAATTTGCGGATTAAGCTCAATCATAAGGTCGTAAGCATTTTTGTTTACAATACAAGCATCAAGCTGACCAAAAAAGACAGACAAAATCAGCCTGGATTCTTTATCCGATTCTTTAATTGAAGTAAAAAATTTTTCGGTACGGGGTAAGTTATTCTCATTTAACAATACATCTAACCACATATAAGGAATAAAATGATCATATCTTAATTCCATTCCGATCTTCGCTTCTTTAAGCGCTGAAATATTATCTATATCTTCTCCGGTTAACAGAACAAATTCACTAAATAATTGACCATTAATTAAAGGAACGAATGCTCCATCAAGGTCTAATTTTGTTTTATAGTTTAAAAAATCAACTGAGTTTAAGCAGATTAATGCAGTGTTCTTTAATGATGAAAGTTCAATATCTTTTATTTGATCTATATAAACGGGTTTTAATTTAAACTCCGGGTTGAGACTTTTTTCTAATTCACTTACCCACATGTTCATTGCAGTAGATGCATCATTCAAATCGACTTCGGAGAATAAATTTTTCAAAAAAATTACATCATAAACCGGCAAATTTTCAGTATTAGGTTTATCTTTTTGACCAGGGGTAAATGCATAAATCAAACTTGCCGAAATGACAATCAATAAAATTATAATAACCGGAATTTTCTTTTTTCTGTTCAACTCTTTCTTTTCCATAACTATTATTTTAGCAACTATTTTATTTCTTTTTATTTATTCTTTGCCAATGATAAGTTCAAGTCTTTCCAAAGCATCATAATGATTATATAATGCTTTTTGATATTGAATCTTAATCAGTGATTCCATTATCTGGGCTTCAATAAAATCCTTGGTCTCAACCATATCCTGATGAAAGGCTTTTTCATTTAAAGAAGTATTTTCTTCGGCTGCATTCTTTGCAGCAAGATTTCTTTCTACCTGCTCAGCGGCCGTTTCAACATCATTGCATGCATTTCTAACCTGAAGCAGAACAGCTTTTTGCAATAATTGTTTTTGATCCTTAATTTTTTTCAATCCGGCTTCCGCTTCATCTACTTCACCATTCGTTCTGAATCCTGAAAAGATTGACATCTCTAATCCTAAGCCTACTGTCCATATTGTTTTATTATCTTTACTAACAATTCCGTAATTATATGAATTTAAATTTTGAGTTAAACTTCCGAACAGTGCTAATGAAGGCAGATATCCGCTGCCGGCTTCATCAACTTTTGATTTATATACCTCAACTGCCGAATTTATTTTTAACCAATCGGGGTTGTTGCGATAAGCCTCTGCCGTAATGCTGTCAGCATTAAAATAATAATTATTATAAGGGATTTCTTTTGAGCTGATTTCAAAATCCGGGGGCACATCCGAGCCAAGAGCAAAACGTAATGCCTCTTTTGCTTTTTCTAAATTCCCTTTTATTTCGTAAAGTAAAGAGCTGGCTTGCTCAACAATTACTTTATTACGCAGATAATCAATTTTTGTAACTCTTCCGGAACCGTTTTTATATAAGCTTTCGGTCAGATTTTGAGTGGCATTTAGTTTTTCTAAGGCTTCTTTTCCGATATTATATAAATTTTCAGTTAAAACTACAGCATAATAATAACGCTTGACATCATACTTTATTTCCAGATCCGTATTTCTCATTTTTTGTTTTGCGATCTGATAACCAAATTCTGCCTGTCTATTTAAAGATTGTACTTTACCCCCGGTGTATAAGGGATAAGTCAAAGACAATTCCCCGTAAACGTTTTGTTTATCCATTAATTTTACATTCTGCTCAGGCACAGGGATATTATCAAGATTAAAGTTAAGACCGGGAAGAGTCAGGGGTAAGCTCATTTTTGATGCAGGCAAAATAAAATTTGGATCTTGATCCATTAATGTATAAGCTGTTTTCAAAGATAACTGCGGCCAATAACCGGATTCCGCCTGTTTCATTTGAGCCTTAGCTATATTTATATCTTCCTTCGACGCTTGAATTGCATTATTATTTTCTAAGGCTATTTCAATACATTCTTTAAGTGAGTATGTTCTTAAAGGTTTCATATCTACAGAATCGTTAACTATTTCACCTGAAACAATTTTTGATAACGGCAGGATTAAAAAAATTAAAATCAATAACATATTCTGCATACGTGACCTTTTCAAAGCTGATCTATTTAAAAATCTTTTCCAGGGATGACTATTGCCAAAATATTGAAATAATCCCTCCTGGTGTCAATCTTACTGGATTACCCCTTGAGCGGACTACTTTCCCAATCATATTATCGAACTATTTATAAATTTATTAACCAAATTTGAGTTTTATAGGAAATAATTATCCCATGCAATATTGTATTGCTTTTAAAAATTTTGAGAATTAAAAGTTATAGAAGAGTTAACTGGATTGTTACATTTAATTATTCACAGCTTTAGATTAATACCGGGAGTATTACTGTTCAAATTTCATACTATTTTAATAGCAGAAGCTTCTTTATTGAAACAAATTCATCAGCTTGAATTCTATAAAAGTAGACGCCATTTGCAAACCCGCTTCCATTAAATTGAACTTTATATATTCCGGGTAATTCTTGTTGATTTACTAGAGTTTCTACGACTTCTCCTAAAATATCGTATACTTCTAAAGATACAAAACTGGATTTGGAAATAGTATATTCTATTGTTGTGGAAGGATTAAAAGGATTTGGATAATTTTGATTTAGACTATTCATTAAGGGTGAATTAAAATTAACTTCCTTTATTTTTGAATATTCAAATCTTCCATCATTATCAATTTGTTTAATTTTATATAAATATCTTCCAACGGTACTTAAAGTTTTATCGACGAATGAATAAAATTTTGGAGAATTAGAATTTCCATTACCATTAACAAACCCAACTTTAGTCCAATTACTATTGACCGATGACGATTGATTATTCTCATTTGTCATTAGCCTCTCGATTTCAAATCCGTAGTTATTAACTTCTGTTGCTGTTTCCCATTTAAGTTCTACATAATTATTTACAACAGATGTTTTAAATGAGGTAAGTTCAACAGGAAGCGGTGAAGTACTCAGGTTTAATATTGCTCTAAACTCAAAATCTTTCGAGTCGGAAGCCCAGTTTGTTCCATTATAAGTATAAGATCTGCTGTGTGAATTACTACTAATAACTACATTAACTGAATTTGAAGGAACTGTAAACCCGACAAAAATATCACCGGTTAAATCAGATAATTGGTTGGAATAATTTCTTAAATCAATTCTTGTAAAAGGAAAAGGACTATTTAGCGTTGCTTCCGGCGTAACATAAAAAGGTGAAATCATGTCATTCCCGGGAGTTCCATTATTATTGTCCCAAACATGAAAAAGCATATTGGAATTTGAATGCTCTGAATCTGTGTAATTTCTAACTAGAGCACTTACTAATCGACCGTATTGACCGGAAGGTATTGTGATTTTTACTGCAGCAGCTGAAGTGCCGGTTATTGTAGCTATGTTATCAACCTGACCATCATCATACGAAATATAATTTCCAGAAATATACTCATTATTTGTAGCATCGAATATATCAGTTTGATTTGAAGGATTTGCATTATCGGCAGCAATAATTTTATAAGTAATCAAGGATCCAGGAGTTTGTGAAGGAATTGTAAAAGAAAACTGATCTCCGTTGGAATTAAATCCTGTCTCTGAATATGGACCAGCTCCATCAACAAAATAATAAAGAATTGCTGAATTTACCCCGGAAATATCTGTTATATTTGCAATGCAATCATAATTATCCTGCGTACCTTCATAGTAAGCGGGAGGTTGGTGTATAATTAAGGGAGCAGAATTATCTATATTGGTACCCAGAATTTGAATATCATCAATATACATTCCGTCTGCAACAATATTTTGATCACTATAAAATCTAAATCTAATTTTTACATTTGAACTGCCAACAAAACCACCGATATTATAAGTATATTTTGTCCAGTTTGGTGATGATCCGGTAAATTTTGTTAGTTCAATATAACTTGAACCTCCATTCTTTGAAATTTCTAAATACATGTAATCAAAACTGTTTTCAAGATCATATTTTCCCCAGAAACTTAACTCAGCACCAAGATAACTGGTTAAATTTAAGTCGATGGATGTCGCAGACGTATTCTGCATGTTTGTATAATCTCCGGCAGGGCTTTCGGTTATTGAATTAGCTGATGAATGATAGTTTGTGGCTGATAATCCCCAATTGCCTGTTAAAATCCATTTTGATGTCCCTGAGCTGAAATCATCAAAAAACACCTGCGTTTGCGAATAAATACGCAGTTGTGATATTAATATTAAAAACAATATTAAGAATAAATAATCCCATTTTTTAGACGTTATTTTCATATTTTCCCCGAAAAAATAGAGAATAAAATAATAACCTTATAAACAATAGCAACTATTAAGCCAAAAACTAATTACTTTGTTTTCAATAAGATATGTCAATTTAAATAATATTGAATGAAATTCAATTAAAAACCCCAATCATAAAATGTTGGGGTTGAAATAAGGATTATTACTTTAATTTACAAATTATATCATTTCAGCAATACAAATTTCTTGGTTGATATAAATTCTCCGGCTTCAATTCGATAGAAGTATACACCGCTTGCGATTCCATTGCCGTTAAACTGAACTTTATATGTCCCTGGTAATTCCTCCTGATTTACCAGTGTCTTTACTTCTCTTCCCAAAATATCATATACCTTTAATGAAACGAATCTGGAATGAGGAATTGTATATACTATGGTTGTTGTCGGATTAAATGGATTAGGATAGTTCTGCTCTAAATTAAAAGATCTCGGAGCAATATTTTCATTTTGAACCGCGGTAGTACCGCTATAAACATTTAATACTTTCCATCCGACATTATTGCTTGCATGAATTTCCGGAAATGAATTATTTGGATCGAGTACAACATATATCCTTGGGTTATCAGGTGTATTTTCCGGTATTTTCCAATCAAAACTAATTATACTGCTTCCACGTGCAGGTATGAAATCACTTGTAGTAAATGTAGTTTGACCTTTCATATTTTGTATTAATGTTCCTCCATTAGTAGGATCACCCACATAAAATTTAGCTTCGACTGGTTTCGGTGTTGGAATTAAAGCAAAGTTATGGATCCTCACCTGAATATTAACAGTATCGCCTGGTTTTGGATTTTCAGGATTAAAGACCATTTCCTTTGTTTCCTGGAGTTTATCTGCAGAATAATTATATCCTTTGGCATTGTCTAATCTCCATGGAAGAATTAATGCCGGGTCTGATTCATGTGCATACTTTTGCTGCCACCATGTTTCCGGTTCGTTTACATTGGCTGCACCCGGATTGACCGCATAATCCAATACCAGTGCACCGTTCTTTGCCCAATATGTATATGGAGTCACCGTAAAATATCCGCTGCCAGGTATACCGGTGTTTATCGGACCAAGATGGACATCAAGTCCCTGTGTATAGGTTACGGTATTTGTTACAGTTGAAATAGAATCATGTGAATAATTCCCATGGATTTCAAAATTAGGAATAAATTTAAACGGGATTTCAAATCCTAGAGAAGCACTTGCATCAAACTTTACTTCATTTGTTGTTGTGCTTTGATTGCTTGTCTGTGTTTGTAAAGACCAGTCGTAACCTGCACCGGAATTAACATCCAATGTTACGGCATCCGAAGTACTCCACCTTATCGCCTGTGATAAGCTCGAATTATCTGAAGGAGAAGTTATTTGACTGTATGATAATATATTCCCGACTTCGTGATTTGGAATATAAGTATCTCCTTCAGGACTTTTGCTGGGAAACCAGGCATTCTGCTGCAATTTGGGAGAAGCTACTAAAGTATAACCTTCCAGTGAATTATTAGCATATACTGGATATTCCCAAACATCATAATCAACAATCATAGCATAAATATAATCATCATTGCTGGCCCTTGTACTTTGTTTAATTGTAAAGCTTTGGGAACTCGAATTCATTTTAGAAAAGTTGTGTCCGTAATCAGCACCTATTTTTGCTGTAACAGGTATTTCTAATTCGGGTATTACGAATGTTCCGGTAGCGCTGCCGCCTACTGACCAACCGGTATGAAGTTCAGTCTGCATTTGAAAATCTGTTTCCGTAGTTGTAAAATAATCCGAATAGAAATTAGATGTTTGACCATTATAACTGTTGGTTATATCAAAACTGGTATCATTAAAAACATCGAAATGAGTCGGAGGTGCATTAAGTATAACCAATGGCTGAACTATATTGGTAACATGATAATAATTAGGGTTACCAAGTCTTATGCTTTTACCATCGAAATCTCCTGCAGTTAGAGCCCAGTAATATACCGTATTGTTTGTTACAACTGAGTCTACGGTCATTGAAGCTCTTTTATTTACAGAAGTAATATTCCCATTTGCATCTACAACAGGTTCGAAAACATTAATTGTAAAAGTGGAATACCAGGGTCCGCTGTCCGGTTCCCAATCTATTGCGGACATACAGGCTATTTCAGGAGTCCAAACCGAATCAGTCGGATTTGCATTCAAATCAGCCAGAACCAGGTCCGTATGAACTGGAAGATCTGGAATATTAACATTATTCACATCTCCTCCGCTTAAATTCAATGTATCACCAACAGTATATATACCAATCGCGCCATTTGTATAAGTAACTATTTCATCATTACCGTTATGTGTTATATCTCCTGTTTTAATATTTATAGGCATAATTGAAGTACTAAGTGTCTGCTTTACTTCGTGAAGATTATTATAATTTACATTAATTTTATCCAGACCGGTAGTAACGGAAGCTGGTAATAAATAATCATATGTTTCAGAATCTGTCTTATAAAGTACAAAGTCAACAACAAATTGGTCTGCTATAGTCTTGCTGTTAAAATTCCCCGCGGCAACATCAATTTCATTCACAGCATAATAGGGATGAAAAAAGTTACTCGAAGTAAAAAAATCACTTTTGCTGACCTTTGGTACAATAGAATAAGCTCCATTATTATTTGCTATATCATAAATCCTAGCTGAAATTCCCAAGCCGCTTGATGAGGAATTATATACAAGAACTATCTCGTCTTTTCCGTTTCCGTTAAAATCACCCGCAGCAATATCGTACAATCCGGCAGAGGAAGAAGTTGAATCCATATAAACATCCGAAATTGTTGCAAGCACCGACGGTATTAAAGTAGAAGGATCAATTTTAAGTATTGTGATTTGAATTTTTGCATCTTTATTCCAGTATGCAATTGCAATCTCGGGCACCTGGCTTTCATCAAAATAGCCTTTAATCAATCTAAATCGTACAGCTTGAAAATAAAGCGGATTCGGATATAAAACATTTGAAAGAGTCAAGATACTTTCGCTTGTCCAATTCAAAGAATTTTTATCTATTGAGGGCACAATAATTTTAATTGAATTATTTACACCTTCCTCCGCAACTACAATGTTATCTAATCCGGCGCCTGTAAAATCTCCGGTAACAGCATCAACTCTTTTCTGACCTGATATTGCCGTATTTGTATCACTCGCTACTGCCGTTGAATCCATATAACTCGCGCCGTTATTACTTCCATACCTATAGGACTGATGTTTTAATGGAACATTACCGCTGCTATGCCATATAAGTGAAAGTTCATCCGAACTGCCGAGTTTATGATGTCCGAAGAATGGATCCTGAGGAGGCTGGGTTTGGCTGAATAAATTACCCCATAATAAAATTGATATAACAAAACTGCTATATAGAGTTTTCATGTTTAACCTTATTTTTTAAAAGAATAATTTTTTTATTCGAAAGGATTATCAAGTGATTATTTTTCAATTAAAAGAGGGATAAGTTACCACTGATAATACAATATCATATTTATTTGTTTTGTGATATATAAAATCATTGTGACAGAAATAACAAAACCAGCTCTCATTAAGGAGGCTGGTTTTAATAATATCAGCTTTAATGAACCGTAACCGTATAAGAAAGTTCCGTAGAGCAATTAGATCCTGAATCAATAACCAGTTGTCTTTCTCCCGAAATATCACTCCAGCTTCCATTTGTGTTAAAGTTATGAGTAAATGATACGGGTTTGTGATCCATTTTTGAGTCAGGTATAGCGTTGCCTAAAATATCTACATCCCATTCAGTGCAAATCAATTCTACAGTAAACTTGTTTCCCATTTCACGTTTTAATTTTATGGAAAGTGTTTTATTTAGAATAAAACTTTCGTTGTCATTTAAAGTAGCGCTGCCTACCGCATAAGATGTCAAGGTGCTTCCGTTTTTATCAAGTACTTTTACCGTAAAAGAGAATTCACCTGGATTTTTAGCAATAAAATCCGGGTCGCAGTCTTTAATTGCCGTAAAGCTTTTTAGATTTATATCTATATTATCTTGAAGTTTAGCGGTCGTACATGTTGTGGCAGTATATTGTGTAAAATATCCAAGCTTAGCAAGTGAATTATCTTTAAGGTACCGGATTGTATAGGAAATTGGAACACCAGGATTATTCCTGGAATAAACTGCATTATTACCTTTTATTATCGGAACAAGATCATTTGCATTTCGCGCAGTAACTGCGCTTGAAGCAACCGATGCATTTCCACCCAATACTATAACTTCGATAGATGAGTTTTGAAGTATATCCTTATATTTTGAGTCGAGTGAAGCATCAACAGAAATTCCTGCAGCATATTTAAATGCACCTTCAACTTCATCGCTTGTTGCATTATAGCTTGTTTCCATTCTAAACATAATTATTCTTCCATAAGTTACACTTTGAACATATGCAGGAGGAGCGGCATCATCCATTACACCTTTCACTTGGTCAAGGGTAACGTCTTTATTAAATACAGCATCCGGTGATACCGGTGAGTCCATTGTTATAGTATAAAAAGCTTGCTTATATACTGCCATCACAACAGTTTTTTGCTCAGTACTTTGATAATTGAATTGAGCACTGACATCACCGCTAGCCCATTGAACATTAAGCCCTACATCTAAGGCAATCTGTTTTGATGAGTATGCTGTTTTAACTTTATAAGAGGAGCTGGCGGGGTTTACATACCCTTCCTGGTAAGCATTGGCATTCCACCATTCCAATGCACTGTCTATTGCGGCTTGAGTATTCGAGTTTGTCGGATTCTCAACTGTCTTAACTCCATTTCCTCCAATCCCCGGAAGATCAATCTTAAAAGTAACAGGAGCCCGCGGAAGTGTTATCGGATCAGGTATTCCATCCAGCATTGATTTATTTCCCACTACAAGAGCTCCCGGCCAAATGACTCCACTTGTGGGACGAAGAATTGCTATGTCTTCAAAATTTTCTTCTAGGTTATAAGTAGTATTAATACAGGTTACCTGCTGATCACCTGAACTGGAATTTGAAGTTGCAGTATCAGATGAAACAACAACTGTAGAAGAGTTTTGCCCCCCTGTATTTTGATAATCCAGCATTGTTTCAGGATTATAACTTAATTTCTGTATATAGGAATTTATCGAAGCTCCATCATTTGAAGATATTACAGGTGAAACCGGATTTTTGGTACAACCTGGATAGAGAAAAATGATCAACAAGAAAATAACCCCATTCCATTTTATGAAGTTGATTTCTCTTTTTATCATTTTATCATCCTTTCTTTTATTTGAATTATTTATTTTGAATTATTACCTTGAATTATTCTTTTAACATTCTTTTCAGATTTTTTCTGATTCTACTAGATAAACGCAGTATTTTTTGATAAAAGTGATAACATCATTGAAAAAAAAATCAGGATATGTCAGATTTGCCCCAAAATGAACAAATAACACAATTACTGGCGGAGTTAACAAACGGTAATAAACAGGTTGTTGATTCACTAATGCCTTTGGTTTATACTGAACTCCATCAACTGGCACATCTAAATCTCAGGAATGAAAGGCGGGATCATACTCTTAACGCAACAGCTCTTCTCCATGAAGCTTATTTTAAGCTTGTGGATCAAACCAGGGTAAACTGGCAGAACCGGGCGCATTTTTATGCAATTGCTTCGCAGGCAATGAGAAGAATATTAATTAATTATGCATATCAGCACAAAGCTCAGAAAAGAGGCGGAGAAAATGTAAAGGTAACATTTGTTGATGAAAATGTTATGCGTGAATCAAAACCTGAAGAACTTATTGCCCTCGATGAAGCACTTAATAAGCTACAAACAATTAATGAAAGACAAAGTAAAATAATAGAATACTGGTTCTTTGTCGGTCTCACTCATGAAGAAATCGCAGAAGTAGTTGGAATATCTGTACCAACTGTTCGAAGAGATTGGCGTCTTGCACGTGCATGGCTGAGCAGAGAATTAAATAAAAATCTATAGTATATTCCTCATACTATTCTTAATCTTATTCTTACTCCTAATCTTAATCCACAAATGATGTAAGAGAAAGATTGTGATTACTATTAAGAACTGTATAATTATGAAGATTTGTACTTAGATATTTTCTCTATCTCTATGACTAAATTAAATAGGAAAAACCATGGACTCGGATCAATGGCAAAAAATAGGGATCATCTTTGAAGAAGCTTTAAAGCTTTCTGAACCGGGAAGAACTGAGTTCCTGTTAAATGCTTGTGGAAATGATTATAAACTGCTTGCAGAAGTACGCTCTTTGATTGAAGCAGATACTAACATCCCTTCAGTACTAAAAGGCAAGGCTTCCGATGCAATACATATACAACCCCGAAAAAATTATGAAGGAACAATTATAGGCAGTTATAAAATAATAAATCAGATTGCCGAGGGTGGAATGGGAGCGGTCTTTCTAGCAGAAAGAGCAGACGGTCAATTCGAGCAGAAAGTTGCCTTAAAATTAATCAAACCTGGAATGAACTCAGGCGAGATAATTAAAAGATTTCAGATTGAAAGACAAATACTTGCCAGGCTTCAGCATCCCAACATAGCCCGTCTTCTTGACGGCGGTTTAACCGAGGAAAATCTTCCTTATTTTACTATGGAATATGTTGAAGGAGATAATATTGATGTATACTGTGATAAAAATAATTTATCTGTAAATGAACGATTAAAACTTTTTGCAGAAGTCTGCAATGCAATTAAATATGCACATCAAAATCTAGTTATACACAGAGATCTTAAACCAAGCAACATAATAATAAAAAAAGACGGGACTGTTAAGCTGCTTGATTTCGGAATTGCAAAAGTATTTACAGAAGACAAATCAACGGAGCAGTCGGCATTAACAAGAACAGGGTTATATGTCATGACTCCCGAATATGCTTCACCTGAACAAATTAAAGGAGAAGCTATTACAACTTCAACAGATATTTATTCTCTCGGATTAATTTTGTATCAGCTTATTACCGGTGAAAAAGCATATGAAATTAAAACTCAATCTCCTTTAGAATTAGAAAAGATTATTTGTTTTACAGAACCAGCAAAACCAAGTTCTGCAGTCAGATCTCTACTGGTAAAAGATAAAATAAAAGCTGAAAAAATCAGTCATGCGCATAAGATCAACCTGGATAAATTAGTTAAAACATTATCGGGAGATCTGGATAATATCTGCTTAATGGCATTAAGGAAAGAACCTGAAAGAAGATATTCGTCTGCAGTACAATTTCAGCAGGATATAGAAAATTATCTTGAAGGCAGACCTATATCCGCCAGGCAGAATACAATTTATTACAGGACCAATAAATTTATTATCCGTCATAAAATAGCTGTAGTCTCAGCATTTTCAATATTATTAATTGCTGCAACGCTTACAACATTTTATTTTATTCAGCTTAAAAAAGAAAGAGATAAAGCTCAAAATGAAGCGCAAAAAGCCGAAGAAGTTTCAAAATTTTTAACAAATATCTTTAAACTTTCAGATCCTTATCAGGCAAGAGGTGAAACAATCACAGCCAGGGAACTTCTTGATAAAGGAGCAGAGAAAATCAACCAGGAATTATCAGATCAGCCTGATATTAAAGCCACTATGCTTAGCCTTATCGGTAATGTTTATTCAAATTTAGGATTATTTGATAAATCAGAAATTCTTTTAAAAGAGGCTCTCGAAATACGCAAAAGGTTTAATAGTAATAGTATGGAAGAGGCGAAAAGTCTGAGAAACCTTGGTGAATTATACACCTATAAAGGTGAGTATTCGAAAGCTGATTCACTTTTAAATCAAGCTTTAAACATCTACAAAATCAATTCCGCTAAAGAGGATAATAACTATGCATGGATCTTAGGTGACTTAGCGTGGGTTTATAAATCAAGAGGAAGCTATTCTAAATCGGAATTATATTATAAAAAGTCTATAGAAATGCTTAAAAAAAATAATGAAAAAGATAATGAAGATTTTTTAACCATGATGAATAATTTTGCTCTTGAGCTTCATGAAGAAGGTAAATACGATGAAGCCGAGAAAATGTTTAAAGAAACCCTTCAGTTACAAAAGAAAATATACGGCGATAAACCTCATCCTGAAATATCTACTACAACTTATAATCTTGCCGAATTACTTCGCGACCGGGGGAAGTATGATGAAGCAGAAAAGATGTTTAAAACATCCCTTGCGATGGATACAAAACTCAGCGGGCCTGAGAATCCTGATGTCGCCTACAGTTTACAGGGGCTTGCAAGTGTTTATAAAATAAAAGGAAATTTTGATGAAGCCCAGAAACTCTTCGTTCGGGTTCTTAATATGAGAAAGAAGTTTCTGGGTAATAATCATCCGGATGTAGCATATGCAATCTCTAATTTAGGTTTGCTTTATTATGCAGAGCAAAAATATGATTCTGCTAAAAAATATTATGAAAAGGCATTAATTCTGCATACAAAACTAAATGGTCCAAATCATCCTTCAGTTGCTATATGCCTGAATAAGCTGGGTTTTATTAATTACAAAAAAGGGAACTATGTAAAAGCGGAAAGCCAGATCAGACACTCAATGCAAATAGAAGAAAAATCAATTGGTCAAAAGAACTTAACTTATGCAAGCGATCTTTTAATATTATCATTCATAAAATCTGCATATAAAGATTATGATTCTGTAGCAGTTCTGAATAAAGAAGTTTTAAAAACCGCAGAAGAAACAATGGGAACAGATAAAAGCCCTTTTATGGCAGGATGTTATAACGGCATAGCAGAATTAGCTTTAAAAGAGAATAATTATAAAAAAGCAGATTCCCTCTACAACATTTCATTAAACATGTATAAACAAATAATCGGTAAAGATAATATAAGTACAATAAATGCTAACTATGATTACTGCTAAATTTCTAATAGAAATAGATTCACTAAATAAAGCTTCTGACATTGTAAATAATAATCTGCAGATTCTTAGGAATAATCTCAAAGAGGATAGTTGGGAAATAGCCGAAGGTAAAAGTTTATTGGGAGAAATTTATTTGAAAAGGAAAGAATTTGCTCAAGCAGAAAATTTACTTCTGGAAAGTTATTCGTCTTATAAAAAGGAATTCGGGGAAAACGATTTCCATACAAAAGAGGTTGCTCAAAATCTTGTTAGCCTTTATTCCGGCTGGCATAAAAAAGGTAAAGCCGATTATTATCTAAGCATATTAAAGTAACATATATTAGATCTAAAAAGAAATTACTCCAAGAAGCTTATCTGCTACAAAATAAACTATTGCTGCCGTAAAGAACCATGCAATAATGTCAAGAACAATTCCACCTTTAATCATATCGGTAATTTTAATGTATCCCGTTCCGTATACCAAGGCATTAGGAGGAGTAGCAACCGGCAGCATAAAAGCCATGGATGCAGCAAGAGTTGCAGCTATTGATAATGCCACGGGATCATTCCCCGTTCCCTTTGCAATAGAAATAATAATCGGGATCATCATTGATACCACAGCAGTATTGGATGTAACTTCGGTAAGCAGTTCCAGAAGAATAATCAGAACAAACATCATTAACAGGGTTGAAGGAGACCCTAAAAATGAAACCGCAGTATTTGCCATCCAGTTTGCAAGGCCGGTTTTAAACATACCGTCCGACAAAGCAATTCCACCTCCAAACAGCAGCAGTGTTCCCCAATCAACAAATTTTGCATCTGACCAATCAAGTACAAATTTCTGTTTTTTCCAATCAACAGGTAAAAGAAATAAGATTAAAATTCCGAACAGGGCAATTATGTTTTCATCAAACCAGTTGAGATTCTCCGAAAACCGGCCGGGAAATATGTAGCTCCAGAAAGGATTAGTCACCCAGAGAATTACTACAACAGCAAAACCAACGATTGTAAGTTTTTCAGCTTTTGACCAATTCCCCAATTTGTTTTGCTCTTCAATTAAAAGTTTTTTTCCTCCTTGAATATTTTTAATTTCTGGTGGAAATACTTTTATAAGAATAAACCATGCTATAGGTATAAAAAGTATTACAAAAGGAATTCCGATTTTCATCCATTCGATAAAATTGATTTGCCTGATGCCGGACGAACTTAGAATAGAAACACAAATTCCATTTGGGGGTGTTCCTATTATTGTTCCTACTCCTCCAATGGAAGCAGCCCAAGCAATTCCAAGCATAAGAGATTTTCCAAAATTTGATTCACCGATCTTACTACCGCTTTGAATAAGCACTCCGGCACCTAAAGGTAAAAGCATTGCAGTAGTAGCCGTATTTGAAATCCACATTGAAAGAAAAGCTGAAATGCACATCATCCCAAGCAGCACGGAACTGGTATTATTTGCCAGACTGCCTCTAGTTAATATATAGAGAGTCAATCGTTTGTCAAGTTTCCACTTCTGCAAAGCTGCCGCAAGCAGAAAACCTGCAAGAAACAGAAATATTATAGGATTGGCATAGTTTGATAAAATGTTTTTACCTGTAAACTGGAACAGTTTTCCCTGGTAAACACCGGTTATGTGAAAAAGTGGTAAAATTATTCCGGGCAAAATTGCTGTTACAGGTATTGGAACAGCTTCGGTAACCCACCAGATAACCATAAGCAGAAGTAATCCAAGAGTTATCTTGGTTCCATATGCAGTCAGCAATACCTGGTCTTTCGAAGCTGATACCGGGAGCAGACTCTTAGCATTCTGAATAAAACTTTCAGGTGTATTAATAAATAAAATTAAAAAGAAGATTACCGGGCCTAGAATAAAACCAATTGTATGACGGTATTTTTCAAATCCCTCTATAGAGGAAGAGTAGTTGTTTCCAAAACTCATTGAAGACTCCTCTATTATTTACCTGGTAAATTATAACATTTAATAAAAAAATCAATTAAATATGATATTTTAAAACCAAATTATTAAAATTGTTAATTATTAAATATATATGACTGCTTGCTTATCACAGCGACCTTTTGTAATTTAATTTAAATCTTAGAATGGTTGCCTGATTTTTTTAATTATTCTCAATGAACTTACCAATAATTTAGTTTTTTCTTAACCTGATCAATATTCAAGAAAGACTATGAATAAAAAAGAAGAATATTTATATTGTCAACAACTAATTGATTTCCGGATTTTCTATATCAGGTAAAAAATGGATATCCTGATAAACTTACTCAAAGAAATCGCAATTTTCCTTGTAATCGCATATCTTTTTAGTAAAACACCTGTATTTAAACTGCTACTTACTAAAGAATTTAGTCATAGGGACTATTTAACATTATATGTTTTTTTTACTGCTATGGCTATTATAGGTACATATCTTGGAATACATGTAAAAGGAGCTATTGCAAATAACAGAGTAATCGGAGCTGCAATTGCGGGCCTTATCGGGGGGCCTGCTTTAGGATTCTCAGTAGGAATTACAGCGGGAATTCAAAGATATTTCTTAGGCGGCTTCACAGCTATTTCCTGCGGTTTATCTACAACAATCGAAGGTTTACTCGCAGGTTTAGTTCACCAGTATTTCTTCAATAAAAGGAGGCATGAAAGAGTATTCGATCCTGATGTTGCGTTCCTTACAATTTTAGTTTCCGAAATTCTTCAGATGATTATTATACTTGCTGCATCAAGGCCGATTGAAGATGCTGTTGCCCTTGTAAAATTAATTGCTCTGCCTATGATCATTTCTAACTCATTAGGCACCGCTTTAATTATGAGTCTTTTCCGAGATCAAAGATACAACTATGATAAAATCGGCTCATCATATTCAAAGCAGGCCTTAAGAATTGCAAAAAGAATATTAGGAGAATTGAGCAAGGGTCTAGATAGAAACTCGGCTGAAAAGATTGCAAACATTTTGCTTGAAGAAACAAGCGTTGCAGCTGTTGCAATAACGGACAGCGAAAACATACTGGCATTCGTAGGAATTGGGAAAGATCATCATATACCGGGAAACCCCATAGCTTCCGATATAACCAAAGATGCTATAAAAGAGAATAAAATTATATTTATAAACGGTTCTGATGAATTTTATCATTGCCCAATTTCTAATGATTGTTTATTGTCTTCGGTACTTGTTGTTCCAATAAGAATTAAAGATGAAGTAATTGGAACAATAAAGCTTTATGGTCAAAAAAATAAATCCCTGCTTAAAATTAATGAAGCTCTCGGAAAGGGTATAGCCGAGCTGGTTGCCAGCCAGCTTTTGTTTGCCCGGTATGAATATCAAAAAAATCTTCTTACCAAATCCGAACTTAACTTATTGCAGGCTCAAATTAATCCTCATTTTTTGTTCAACGCAATTAATACTATCATTGCAATAAACAGACGTAATCCCGATAAAGCAGTTGCATTATTAATTCATCTATCCAATTTCTTTAGAAAGATCTTAAAAAGGAATGAAGACATCTCAACTGTGGGTGAAGAATTGGAACATGTTAATTCTTACCTTGAAATTGAAAAAGTTAGACTGGAAGATCATTTGAAAATTAAAACTGTAATAGATGAAAACTTGCTGGGCATTAAAATTCCTACTTTTACATTACAGCCGTTAGTAGAAAATGCAATTAAACACGGCATTTCAAATCTGTTAAATAACGGTAAAATAGAAATCAGAATTTTTAGAAATAATGGGTATCTTCAAATAGACATTGAAGATAATGCAGGGGCATATGAGGAGAAAAGAAATGATAAGGGGTTAGGGATCCAGATAGTAGATAAAAGAATTAAAAATTTGGTCGGCAAGGATTTTGGAGTTAAAATACACTGCGAAACAGATCTTAAAACTGTAGCAACAATATTATTGCCTTCGAAAGGAATTAATTGAAATTAAAAGCTGTAATTATTGAAGATGAAGTTAATGTAAGGGGTGAGATGGAGTTTTTACTCCAGGAAACGGGTGAAGTTGATGTTTTAGAAAAATGCGCTAATGCCCTTGAAGGGATAAAAGCCGTGAATAATTTACATCCTGATGTAATCTTTCTTGATATAGAATTGCCGGTTATAAATGGTTTTGAAATGTTATCTATGATAGAAGAGCATATATTGCCAAGAGTTGTTTTTGTTACTGCATATAATGAATATGCTCTTAAAGCTTTTGAAAATGATGCAGTTGATTATCTATTAAAACCGGTTGATAAAGTTAGGTTAAAAAAAACAATTGAAAAGCTTAAACACTCTATCCAAAATAATAGTCCGCAGACACTTAATATTCCCCAGCTTAAAAGGATCCCAAGCATAGGAGCAAATAAAGTGAAGCTTGTTGATGTTGATAGTATTGAATATATACATTCGAATGAAACCGGGGTGTTTTTTTTCTGCGGTGTAAGAAAATGCTTTACCGAACTTACTTTGAAAGTCCTTGAAAACAAGACAAAGCTGATAAGATGCCATAAGCAGTATTTAATAAACCCGGATAAAATTGATGAAATTTTATTCGAAGAAAATTCAGCGGGAAAAATAAAGACAGTCAGTGAGCATTTTGTTCCGATAAGCCGCCACTATTTAAAAGAGTTAAAAGAACAACTGGGTTTTTAATGCAACTTAGTTAACTTATACTGCCTCTTAATCTCATATACTACCTCCTGGTTTAATTCTTTTTGCCAAACCAATCAATTCTCTTTAATTTTTACTTATAAAGAGGACAATAATTTATATGCTGATATAGGATTTTTCTAAGCATATTAATTGATAACATCCTATTGGCAATGGGTACATTGAAAATTTACTATTTTCTAATATTTCGGGAGATTTGCAATGAAAAAGCTTATCTTAGTTTTTTTTACATTTCTAATTTCAAGTTTGCTTTTTGCACAAAATGTTAAAACCGGCGGCGACGAGGCATTATCTATAAAAGGCTTTATAAGTACGACCCTTTTCCTTCAGAATCAATCATTTTCATTTGGGAATGGTCAAAATACAGAATGGCCGGTTCCGCCTGAATATACAACTAATCGTTGGTTTATGGTGGGGATGTTAGTAATACAAGGATTACAATGGCTTTTAACGGACCTGATTTTTCTAATGACTGGAAACTAGGCGGAAAGCTTGAGTTTGATGCATTCGGCGGATTTAATGGAACCGGAGCTTTTAGTGCCGAACAACCTACACCAAGATTGCGCCTTGCTTATGCCGATATAATTCATAAAAATTTAACCATAAGAATTGGCCAGGCATGGACACCTTTGTTTGGAAATGTACCCGTATCTTTATCTCACATAGCTTTCCCGCTGGGCTATGGCGGAGCCGGTGATGTTGGCTGGCGTTTCCCAGGGATTTATTTCTACTACAAATTCAGTTCCGAGAGTTCTACTCATCTAAGTTTAGATGCGGCTATATTCGAAGGTTCATGGAGCGGACCAGGCGATAATGTTAATTTCCTTAATGCCGGAAATTCCGGCTTACCTCAATTTGAGCTAAGATTAAATTTAGATAGCAAATTATCTGAAAACACAAGTTTTAAGGGATATATTGCCGGTCATTTTGATAAAAAAAATCTTACTGGGGTTGATGTTTCGCCGTCTGTTAGTTTAACCGGAACTGCAGTTGAAGTTGGCGCAAGCTTAAATGCTTCAGGATTTTTGATTCATGGTAATTTTTTCACCGGCAAAAATATCGGACAGCAATTTGGCGACTTAACCCAGATTCAAAGTGTAAATCATGACCTTCCCTCCACGGGAGTTTGGATTCAAGCAGGATATAATTTTACTAAAGAATGGGGACTCTTCGGATTTTTTGGAACTGAGAATGTAAATAAAGACTCGGCAAAGTCAATTTTTGGAAACTCAGCAAGGTTGAGCAATAACTTGTTAAACTTTATGTTCAAATATCAGACAGGTCCAATAGAGTTAGGTTTAGAAGTACTTACAAGCAAATTAACATATGGTCTGGAAGAAAAAACTGTAAGCGGAACCCAAATTGCTGTAAGTTCTTTATACAAATTCTAATTTTAAGGAACCTTAGACAGGGTAATTAATTTTATCTCTTATGTATATAAGCTGAAGAAAGCCGTTTAAAGCTATAGCTATTAAGGATGATAAAACAAAAGGTGTGATCAAGGGCTCAATTTCTTTATAATATTTTTACCATTATTTAATTTCACATCAAATTAAATATCGTACATTTAG
Organism: uncultured Bacteroidota bacterium; assembly: GCA_963782475.1. GTDB lineage: Bacteria > Bacteroidota > Ignavibacteria > Ignavibacteriales > Ignavibacteriaceae > CAVQBP01. The sequence goes on along the minus strand of CAWAJW010000012.1, from coordinate 855,702 downwards.
ATGGAGAGAGAATTTATAACTTTAATTTTATTATTAACATTGCAAATATCATCGGGCGCTGATGATCTATAAATACGAAATTTTAATAAAAATATATTGCAAACTGTTCACCCATTTGTTTTTATTTATTATTTGAATCAGAAGTAAAGATAAATGGAAATAAACAAGGTGTGATAGAAGCAGTTTCAATATAATAGCCATTCCGGGAATTTTCTAATGATATTGTTTCAATTTTTTTATTAATACATTTTACTTTGTTTATAGATTATAAAATAACATTAGAATAATCAATATGAATTTTCTAAGCTTTGTATGGAATTACCATACATTTTTTTAATTTCATTATAAAATATAATAGGAGGTCATATGCCGGAAAGTACAAAAATTGTCGATACCACTGCTAATCCTGCTCCCCTTGGATTATTAGGATTTGGTATGACGACTGTCCTTCTTAATCTTGCAAATGCTGGTATTTATAGCCTGGGAAGTATGATTTTGGCGATGGGATTATTTTACGGTGGGATGGCACAAATTTTTGCAGGATGGATGGAATGGAAAAAAGGAAATACATTCGGTCTAACTGCTTTTATGTCTTATGGTTTGTTCTGGGAAACTCTTGTTTTCTTAATTCTTATGCCTAAATGGGGATGGTTTAGTGCCGCTACTGAAGGAGGCATGGTAGCATATTTGTTTATGTGGGGACTCTTCACATTTTTCATGTGGATTGCTACTTTAAAACATAACAAAGCGCTGCAGGTAGTTTTCTTCACTTTGTTTATCTTATTTTGGCTATTAGCACTTGGTGATGCTACGGGTAGTGCAGCTATACATAAAATAGCAGGATGGGAAGGAATTATTTGCGGTTTTTCGGCTGTATATTTAGCTCTTGCGCAGGTTCTTAACGAAACTTACGGTCGAATAATACTTACTATTGGTCAAGCTAAAATTGTTTAATTAATTAACTGAACTTACGCAAAGATACAAAAAAGGAGTAATTTTGTAATAACAAAAAGAAGAAAAGAAAATGGACAAAGAATTATTAGAATTATATTCTGATTATCTATTAAGTTCGTTTTCATATACGACAGCTACCGGGTTGTCAATAATGACAGAAGGAGAAATAAGCCACGATAAAGTAACAAGATTTTTAAGTGAGAGTCAGTTCAGTTCAAAAGAATTATGGAAAATAGTAAAGCCGACAATAAGAGAGATACAGACAGAAGACGGAATAGTAGCAATAGACGATACCATAGAAGAGAAACCGTACACAGAAGAAAATGAAATAGTAAGTTGGTATCATGACCATACAAAAGGAAGAGCAGTCAAAGGAATAAATCTTCTGTCAGCATTATACATAAATGAGAGAGGAAAAATTCCAATAAATTATTTAATAGTAAAAAAGACAAAAACAGTATACGATGAGAAAAAAAGGAAAGAGCGAAAAGTAAGTGAGGTTACAAAGAATCAAATGTATCAGCAGATGTTGAATCAAATAATAAAGAATAAAGTTCAATTTAAGTATGTAATCAACGATGTTTGGTACGCATCAGCAGCAAATATGGTTCATATAAAGAAAAAATTAGAAAAAGAATTTATAATGCCGATAAAGACGAATCGTAAGGTTGCATTGAGTAAAAAGGATAAGATATATGAGAAATATGTTACAGTAAGTTCGCTTGAACTGAAAGAAAACACCATTTACAAAATCTATTTAGAAGATGTCCCATTTGAGTTGTATTTAGTTAAAGAAATCTTCAAAAACGAAGATGGAACTGAAGGTGTTTTATATTTAGTTACAAGTGAAAAGACATTAACATATGATCAAATTACAGAACTCTATCAAAAACGATGGAAGATTGAAGTATATCATAAATCCTTAAAAAAGAATGCCTCTTTATGCAAATCTCCGGCTAGAATGGTTCAGACTCAGAGTAATCATATTTTTGCATCAATATTTGCTTTTTACAAATTAGAATCTATGAGTATGAAAACAAGATTAAATCATTTTGCAATAAAGGCAAGGATTTATGAAAAAGCTATTAAAGTAGCTTATTTAAAAAATTAGGAGAACCTTATGGACAAAAAAAATAATCCCGATAATGAAATTTCAGAATCTCAGATAGCTGTCCACTGGAAAGAAGAAGACTACTTTAAGCCTTCGAAAAGTTTCATAAATCAGGCATATCTTAAAGATGATTCAATTTTAAAACGCTTTAGTATAGAAAACTTCCCGGATTGTTTTAAGGAATATGCAGATCTGCTCGATTGGTATAAACCTTATGATAAAATTCTTGATTCAAGTAATCCCCCGTTTTTTAAATGGTTTGTAGGAGGAGAATTAAATGCTTGCTATAACTGTGTTGACCGGAATTTACCGAAATATAAGAATAAAACTGCTTTGCATTTTGTTCCGGAGCTTGAAAACGAACCTATTCAGCATATTACCTATCAGGAGCTTTATATAAAAGTAAATGAATTTGCAGCATTATTAAGAGATTTCTGCGGATTAAAAGCCGGCGACACTGTAACACTGCATATGCCTATGATCCCTGAAATTGCAATAGTGATGCTGGCTTGTGCACGTATAGGCGTTATTCATTCCCAGGTGTTCTCCGGTTTTTCCGGAAAAGCCTGCGGTGAAAGAGTTGCAGATGCAAAGAGCAAAGTGCTTATTACAGCAGATTCTTACTATAGAAGCGGTGAACTTCTCGATCATAAGGAGAAAGCCGATATTGCATATGATACTGCATTAAAAGAAGGACAGAAAATAGAGAAGGTTCTTATCTGGCAGCGTCATCCGGGCAAGTATTCAGCTAAAACACCTCTTATTGACGGCCGCGATTTTATAGTTAATGATGTAATTAAAAAATATTATCATGCTAAGGTTGAGCCAGAAAAATTACCTGCCGACAGTAATCTTTTTATTATGTATACGTCAGGTTCAACAGGCAAACCAAAAGGCGCACAGCATTCTATCGGCGGTTATCTGTCTTATGTAACAGGCACATCAAAATATATTCAGGATATTCACCCTGAAGACGTTTATTGGTGCATGGCGGATATAGGCTGGATAACCGGGCATTCATATATTGTGTATGGACCACTTGCCTTAGCTGCTTCATCAGTAATCTATGAAGGAGTTCCAACTTATCCTGATGCAGGACGGCCATGGCGGATTGCTGAAGAACTCGATGTAAATATTTTTCATACTTCGCCAACTGCTATCCGTGCATTACGCCGGGTTGGCCCCGACGAACCAGCTAAGTATAATTATCATTTCAAACATATGACAACAGTAGGAGAACCAATCGAACCTGAAGTATGGAGGTGGTATTATAATGTTGTTGGCAAAAAAGAAGCTGTAATTGTGGATACCTGGTGGCAAACCGAAACCGGCGGTTTCTTATGTTCAACATTGCCCGGTGTTCATAATATGAAACCCGGAAGTGCAGGTCCAGGTGTTCCAGGTATTTATCCAATTATATTTGATGATGAAGGAAACCCTCTTCCAGCCGGCAGCGGCAAAGCAGGAAATATCTGTATTCAAAATCCCTGGCCTGGAAGAATGTTAACCATCTGGGGTGATAATGATAGATTTGTTAAACAATATTACCAAAGATATAATAAAAATCCAAAAAGTAAAGACTGGCATGATTGGCCTTATTTTGCAGGAGATGGTGCTGTAGAAGGTCCTGATGGTTACTTTAGAATTCTCGGAAGAATAGATGATGTTATTAACGTTGCGGGTCATCGTTTGGGTACAAAGGAACTTGAATCTGCGGCACTTATGTGCGAAGAAGTCGGAGAAGCTGCTGTTGTTCCGGTTGCAGATCCGATAAAGGGTAAAGTTCCTCACATTTTTGTTTCTCTTAAACCAGGTATTAAACCTAGTAAGGAAATCGAAAAGAAGATTACGGATAAATTGGCAAGTGAGATTGGTCCCATTGCTAAACCCGGTAAAGTATGGATTGTTTCAGATATGCCCAAAACACGTTCAGGAAAAATCATGCGGAGAATTTTATCAGCTGTTGCAAACAAGCAAGATGTTGGTGATATAACTACACTCGCTAATCCGCAGGTAGTTGAAGAGATAAAAAATATGTCTTAAGCAAAAAAAAGATTAAGATTATTTCGGATTGCGGATTTTGAATTGCAAATTTGATCAGCTTAATAATCCGCAATTCGAAATCCAATATTCGAAATGGCAGCTTATGATTTTCGCTTCTTAGGTTTTCTTTCACTTGTTTGGAACCTCCTTTTTTTTTATATATAACTATTATTTTCAATGAAATTAGTAAAACATGTTCCGAATTATTCCTGAAGGACTTGAGTACACAGAGCATGTCCTATTAAAAAATGGACAGGGAGTTCTATTTAAAACTGCCAAGAGCAATGACATACCGTTAGTTGAATCTTTTATGAAGCGAATTTCACAGGAAAGCTTGCGAATGCGCTTTATGGCATCAGTATCAGAAATTTCCCAGAAAATAATCCACGAACTCTGCAGCGGTGATTTTTCCCAATCTGGATGCCTTCTAGCTATTACCGGCGAAGACAATGATACAAAAGTTATTGGATTAGGAAATTATGTAGCTAGCGGGAATGGACATACGGCTGAAGTTGCTTTTTTAATTGAAGATGAATATCAGGGGCGTGGAATAAGCACTCTTCTGCTGGAACGCCTTGCAGGTATTGCTGCAGCCAACGGCTTTGTTGATTTTGAAGCCGAAGTTCTTCCCGATAATCAACCCATGATGAATGTATTTAAAAGTTCCGGATTTGAGAAACACAGGGTTTGGAGTTCGGATACCGTTCATTTTGAATTACCTGTAAACGGAGCAGCCGCACTTTGGGAAAGAGCTGATTTGCGAGAGAAAATTGCAGTTGCCAATTCTTTAGTCCCGTTGCTGCGACCAAAAGTTATTGCTGTAATTGGAGCTTCAAGAGATTCCTCGTCAATTGGCAATATGATTTTCCGGAATATACTTACAGCCAATTTTAATGGAACAGTTTATCCGGTTAATCTGCAGGCAGTTTCTGTTAATGGAATTAAGGCTTATTCATCTGCTAAAGAATTACCGGAACCTGTGGATTTAGCTGTTATTGCAGTGAAAGCCGAAAAAGTTCAGGATATAGTTGAAGAACTAGTTCAAACAGGTGTCAAAGGTTTTGTAGTTGTTTCAGCAGGTTTTGCTGATACCGGCCCTGAAGGAATGAAAAGGCAAAAGAAGCTTGTGGATTTCGTTCGGGCTCATGGCGCCAGGCTTTTAGGACCGGGGTGTCTCGGTTTAATGAATACTGATCCGGAAGTTAGATTAAATGCCAGTTTAGCACCTAAAATTATGCCTCCGGGCCAAACCGGATTTTTCTCTCACTCAGCTGCACTAGGATTAGTTATCCTTGACTATGCGCGTGAAAAAGGCGTAGGATTTACAACTTTTGTTTCAGCTGGTAATAGAGCTGATGTTTCCGGTAATGATCTGCTTCAATATTGGGAAGAAGATCAGAATACTAAAATGGCGATCCTTTACCTCGAAACTTTTGGAAACCCCAGGCGATTTGTGAGAATCGCACGAAAAATGACTTACAGGAAACCGATATTGTGCGTCAAAGGAGCAAGAAGCGCAGCCGGGCGAAAAACTGTTGAAGCCAAAAGCGGCCCTCAGGCTCTAGGTAACTTAGAAGTCGAAGCCTTGTTTCACCAAACAGGAATTATACTTGCACCTTCATTAGAAGATATTTTTGATGTTGCAGTTGTCTTATCAAATCAACCATTACCAAGAAGCAATAAAGTAAGCATAATTGCAAATTCTTCAGGTATGGCAACTTTATTTGCAGATGCTTGTGAAATGAATGATCTTCTCCTTCAAGGGCCTGGAGTTGTTGATTTAGGTGCATTTACATCTGCTGAAAGTTATGAAGAAAAAGTTAGAGATGCTCTTACAGATGAAAATGTAGACGCTCTTCTAGTTGGATTTGCATGTGTAGGGGATTGCAGTATTGAACCTGTTGCCGCCGCAATAAGAAGAGGTGTCACTGCTGCTGAGGAAAAGACTAATATCGAGAAACCTGTTTTATTATGTTTAATGGGAGCAACAGGCACTATCGCACTCGTTGATAATTCAGGGAATAAAAACAGCAGAAGAAATTTTCCGACTTTCCGATTTCCCGAATTAGCAGTAAATGCATTAGGCAGAATAGTAAGATATGTTGATTTTCGCAAACAGCCGCTGGGCAAGCTTGTATGGTATGAAGATATTAAGGCCGATGAGGCCCGGGGATTAATTCACGCGGTTTTAGTAAAAGAAGCCTCTTCACAACAAATAATTGAATTAGGCAAAAATACTTCTGAAGAATTGTTAAAGTATTTTGGAATTCAAACAATAGATATTAAACCCCTAAATTCCAATTTATATAAAATAAAAGTAAAGCCTGATCCGTTATTTGGTCCATTGCTGGAAATTAAAGCTCAAAACTCTCAATCTATCTTACGCATTACTCCCCTTACTGATAGAGACCTCGACGAAGTTATGAAAGAGATGCATCTAGAAAAAGAAAGCGGGGTTGGTCAAGTTTTAGGAAGACTTTCACAGATGATCGAAGAAATTCCCTGGCTCTGGAATCTTGAACTACAGGCTATTATTGACAGTATTCCTTTAGTAATCCCCGATATTTTTATATCAATAAAAGCCGGCGGAGTCGAAAGACCTTCATACTGAATCTAATAATTAAATAAGATAGAATTTTTCTAATTATTGAAAATTGAGATTTGAACATTACCGGGCAATTGAATTTTTAATATTCAGGATTCAATATTATAATTAAATATAAAATTTAAAAAGAAATGGATTTATTAAAAGATAAAATTCGGGGGGAATTATGATCATCAAGGAGATAATGAAGTCCTCACTCACTTCAATTTCACCGGATATAAAATTGAGTGATGCTTATAGTTTAATGCAGGAAAAAAATATCCGCCATCTTCCTGTTGTAGAAAATAGTAAATTGGTCGGAATAGTAACTGATAGAGATTTACGATTATCAACCAGCAGACTGACAAAGCATCCGTTTGAACCGGAAGAGTCTGTAAAAAAAATTATGAGTCATCCTGTAAAAACCACCCACCCTTCTGATCCAATAGAATCAGCTGCACAATTAATGAGAGAATTGAGAATTGGTTCTCTTCCGGTAGTGGAAGATGGTCAGCTCATCGGAATAGTTACAATTACTGATATGCTGGATGCTCTTCTTTTATTAACCGGTGTGCATCAGCCTTCAGGGCGTTTGGATGTCCGGTTAGCTAATCGTTCAGGGGAATTGGCAAAACTGGCCTCTCTTTTAGCAGACCTTAAAGTTAATGTACATTCAATTTTAACCTATCCTGAAAAGGATGAAAGCATCAGGTTAGTTTTAAGAATTGGTACAATTGAAATGAGAGTAATAGCGCAGGCTATCTGCAATGCAGGTTTTGAAGTAATATGGCCGGTTCAAATATCATGTGTCAAATAATTTATCATCCTGATTATAAAAAATATGATTTAGGTCCGGGGCATCCTTTTGATCCTTTACGTATGGAAATGGTAATTGATTATCTAAATTCAACCGGATGCTTAAAAACCCCATTAAAACCTGAACCAGTTTCTCCTGAGGATTTAATTGGTATTCATGATAAATCATATATAGAGATTGTGGAATCAGTAAGCTGTGGAGATAATATAAAAAATGCAGAGGATTACGGATTAGGAACTTTAGATAACCCAATAGTTAAAGGAATGGCTGAAGGAGCACGTCTGCAAATTGGCGGAACTCTTTTAGCAGCAAGACTTATAATAGAAAATAAATCTGACAAAGTGATTCAATTCGGCGGCGGATTTCATCATGCCCGCCATAATCTGGCTTCCGGATTCTGTATCTATAACGATCTTGCGCTAGCTATTAGGGAGATGATAAAAAAAGACTGGCATATAGTATATCTGGATCTGGATGTTCATCATGGTGACGGAGTTCAGGAGATATTCTATTCCAGTGAAAATGTTATGACAATTTCCATTCATGAGTCGGGCGAATATTTATTTCCAGGAACAGGGTGGCTTCATGAACTTGGAAATGGTATGGGAAGATCTCTCAAATTAAATATACCGCTGGAACCATTTACCGAAGGAGAATCTTATCTGGAAATTATTAATGGTATTGTTGAACCTGCTTTAAAATGGTTTAAACCTGATGCACTCGTTATTCAGGCGGGAGCAGATGCACATTTCTCTGATCCGCTTGCAGACCTTATGCTGACTACCCAGGATTTTGAAAATATTTACCGGAGGGTTATTAGACTTGTCGATCAATACAGCCATGGCAGAGTATTGTTTACTTTGGGGGGAGGCTATTCAATAACTGCTGCTCCGAGAATCTGGATATTACTATATTTTATTTTATTCGGTATTAAAATACCTGAAGAACTTCCTAATGGTTGGCGGCTAAAATGGGAGCGAATAATCAATAAAGAATTACCCGTGTTACTACATGATCCCGTTCCAGCATATCAACCTATTCCAAGGAAGACAGAAATAGTTAAACATAACCATGAATTAATTCAACGCATGATGGACGCTGTTGCTCCATATTGGATTTAAAACTTTTTAAATTGTGCAGCATCATATATAGTATTCTTTCTAATAATAATAAATTATATTCATAATTTTTCAAATTAAAGGTTTTTCAATTATGATTAATGAACGTGTATATAACCAGAAGGTAAATAAACTACGCTCTCCTGAGAGGGTGAAATTAATTGAAGTTGAAAGAGTTGTAAAATTATCAATGGAAAATATTAAACCGGCAAATGTTCTAGATGTGGGAACAGGAAGCGGATTATTTGCCGAAATTTTTGCTCTGAACGGTTTAGATGTAAAAGGAATCGATGTAAATTCCGAAATGATTGAAGCTGTTAGAGGATTTGTACCGGAAGGAGAATTTTTAACCGCTCCTGCGGAATCAATACCCTATCCAAATCATTTTTTTGATTTAGTATTTTTAGGGCACATACTCCATGAAGCTGATGATCAATTAAAAGCTATTCAGGAAGCTAAGAGAGTCGCAAGGCTTAGAATTGCTATTCTGGAATGGCCTTATATAGAAGAAGAATCCGGTCCGCCCATAGGTCATAGGCTAAGTACAGAAAAAATTTCTGAATTAGCTCACAAAGCAGGATTACTTAATATTGAAACTTTAAAACTTAAGCATATGGTTTTGATCAGAATTGATCTTTAGAGAAATAAATTTATTCTTTTTAAAAGAACAAAACCCAACCCGGCAGATACCAGGTTGGGTTTTTTAGATATGAAATCTTAGTTACACATCATAATACATCGAAAATTCAAACGGATGAGGCTGTAAAGACATCGGTTTAATTTCCTTGTCAATCTTGTATTTTATCCATGTTTCTATTACGTCTTCAGTGAAAACATCACCCTTTAATAAATACTCATGATCCTCTGACAAATTCTTTAATGCTTCATTCAAGCTTCCGGGGGTTGACGGTACATTAACTAACTCCTCGGGTTTCATATCATAAATATCCTTATCCAGAGGATCACCGGGATCAATCCTATTTATAACACCATCTAAACCTGCCATCAGCATTGCAGAAAATGCAAGATAGGGATTACAGGAAGGATCCGGACATCTGAATTCAACACGCTTAGCTTTTGGACTGGGTGAATACATCGGTATTCTTATAGAAGCGCTTCTATTTCTTTGCGAATATGCCAGGTTAACAGGCGCTTCGAAACCTGGTACCAACCTTTTATAAGAATTTGTAGTAGGGTTTGTAAAGGCTAGAAGTGAAGCGGCATGTTTTAACAGACCACCAATAAAGTAGAGTGCCATTTCACTTAAACCGGCATATCCCGAACCTGCAAATAAAGGTTTACCCCCTTTCCATAAGCTTGTATGAACATGCATACCGCTCCCGTTATCACCGAATATTGGTTTAGGCATATATGTGACAGTTCGGCCATTTTTCTTTGCAGTATTTTTAACGATATACTTAAAGAGCAAAAGCTGATCGGCCGCTCTTAATAGCGGTTCAAATCGCAAATCAATCTCGCATTGTCCGCCGCTTGCTACTTCATGATGCTGTGCTTCCACATTAATCCCGGCATCAATTAAATTTGTCACCATTTCATTTCTTAAATTCATAAGAGAATCGGTTGGTGGAACAGGGAAATATCCTTCTTTATAACGAGGTTTATAACCAAGGTTTGGAGATTCTTCACGTCCGCTATTCCATTTTCCTTCAATTGAATCAACATAGTAAAAACTGCTATTAGGCTGAGAATCAAATCTCACGTCATCAAACACAAAAAATTCTGCTTCGGGACCGAAATATGCAGTATCTGCAATGCCTGTAGATTTTAAATACGCGGCAGCTTTTTGAGCAATATTTCTTGGACATCTTGAATATTTCTCTTTTGTTGCAGGTTCATAAACATCGCAGATCAAACTTATTGTCGGCAGCTCGATAAATGTATCAACAAACATTGTGCTGGCATCCGGTATAATAAGCATATCAGATTCATTAATAGCTTTCCATCCTCTTATTGATGAACCGTCAAACCCGAAACCATCTTCAAATGAGCTTTTTTCTAATTGTGAAGAAGGAACCGTAAAATGCTGCCATTGACCTGGAAAATCCATAAACTTCAAATCGATAAATTTTATTTTATTTGATTGAACAAATTTTAACACTTGTTCTACAGCTGAAGGTGCGGGTGTTTTAGCCATATTACTTCCTTTTTTTTATTATTGTTCTGATTAAATATCTATAACTGTTGTTTCTTTTATAGTTGATAGTACAAAAGTTGTTTTAGTAGACATTACTCCCGGCCAGGATTGAATGTCCCCTAAAAGTTTTTCCAGTGATTCGCTGTTTTTTACAATTGCTTTTAAAAGATGTGAGCCTTCACCAAGAACAGAATGGCATTCAATAATTGACGGTATCTTTTCTACCCTGGCAATTAATCCTTTATAGTGTTTGGATGATTCCATCATAACGAGGATGTAAACCATTATATCATAGCCAAAAGATTTTTTATTTAATTTGGTATAATATCCTTGTATAATTCCTCTTTCTTCAAGCTTATGCAAACGATCGCTTATAGAAGGGATTGATAAGCCAACTGACTCAGCCAGTTCATTTCTTTTAGTACGCCCTTTTTGCTGCAGCATATTCAATATTTTAATATCTAAGTCGTCAAGCATAATTGACCTAATTTTATTAGGAATTGGTTTTTTATTAAGCTCAAATATAAAATCAACTAATAATTAAATCAAGGCTTTTTGCTAAATTATTTAAAAAATTTGTGTTCTAACTTTATTTTTTAAAGTTAAAACATGCCAAATTCCTTATTTTAGTAAATATTAGTCTGCGGAAAAGGGAATGTTTGAGGTTTAATTCCAAATGGGGTGAAATATTCGCCTGAATTCTTTATTTGATTAAAAAGATCAATGTTTTTTTGCGGCCTTTCCTGGAGCTTATGATATAAATGATATTGCACAGCTATATTATTTAATGAATTGATCCTGATCCCCGTTTGTTCTAGACGAAATTGAATATCTGTATCTTCTCCAATCGAGGGCGCCTCGTAACGTTCATCGAACCCGTTAATTTTTAATAATTCCTCTTTATGGATAGAAAAATTGCAGCCCAGCAGCCCCCTTCTTTTTTTATTAAAATATTTTCTTAAGAATTCATTTTTAAAGTAAAATCCCTTTTCAATATCAAAAGATTTTCCTAAAATCCCGTCAGAGATTAATCTGAATTTATTATCTTCAAGAAAACCTTCCTTCACTTTTGAAGTGTTCAATAACCCTGTAATTTTTTTTGAAAGATTTACTCTCCTTCCTGTTAAGCATATTCCTTTTTTTCTGTTTTCAAAATGCTCTCTTAAAAATTGTGAATGCGGAATGCAATCTCCATCAATAAAAACAATATATTCACTGCAAGATGCAGAAATAGATTTGTTCAATATTTTATTTTTTCTGAAACCTCTGTCTTCCTGCCAAAGATGTGTGAATTTAAAGGAATCTCCCTCGCCAGTATTTCAATTTCATTTGTTACTTCCGGGTTCGAACCATCATCGGCAATAATAATCTCAAAGTTACAGAATACCTGCCTAGCAAAACCGGCAAGAACCAATTTCAAATAATCAATTCGATTAAAAAAAGAGATAATAACCGAAATTTTAATCATCCTCTCTGCTTATCTCCTTTATTATTTTATTCCTTTTACCTTTCTCTTTTTTGCGGTCATAAGCTTTTTTCTTCTTTTCTATTTTAGGAGGTTTTTGAGGGACAGGAATTCTCTTCTTCTTTTTTTCTATTTCAATTTTTTCCTTTAATTTGACCATATAAATATGAAAAAAGTTGTCGAAAAATTTAAAATAAAAAAGAGAGCGTTACGCTCTCTCAAATAAAAAGAAGCCTTATAATTAACTTTTTGTTTTAATTTTAGCAGCTTTACCGGAAAGATTACGCAAATAATAAAGCTTCGCTCTTCTGACATTTCCTTCTTTTATGAGTTCAAGCTTAGCAATTTTAGGAGAATTGAAAGGGAATATTCTTTCAACTCCTACCCCGCTGGAAATTTTTCTTACTGTAAAAGTTTTTGTTAAACCTGAACCTCTTACACTAATTACATCACCTTCAAAGGGCTGTATCCTTTCCTTATCTCCTTCAGTTACTCTCACATGTACTTTTACATGATCTCCCGGGTTAAAACTCGGAATATCCGATTTAAACTGATCCGGTAATATATTTTTAATGTTAACCATTTTTTCTCCACTAATTAATCAATAATATTAGTTCTTCAATTCAATATATTTAATTTTTATTTATTCTAAATTTAAACCCAGCTAAAATCAAAAAATTCTTTCTATGAATTATTTTTTTTCCACTCTTCAGTTAATTTTTTTGATTGTTCCTCTTTCCACTTTTTAATTTCTCTTTCATTCCCTGATAATAAAACTTCGGGAACTTTCATTCCCTGATAGTCTGCAGGTCTTGTAAAACAGGGAGCTTGAATTATATCTCCATCCTGGAAAGAATCATTTAGAGCAGATTCGCTATCATTAAGAACTCCAGGGATTATTCTTACAACAGCATCAACAATTATCAATGCAGGCAATTCTCCGCCCGTAAGAATAAAGTTCCCAATTGAGATTTCATCGGTTGAAAATTTTTCTCTAACTCTATCGTCAATTTCTTTATAGTGCCCGGCGGCAATCATCAGATTCTTACTAAGAGAAAGCTTGTTGGCTGTTTTCTGATCAAAATTTTTACCTTTGGGTGAAGTAAAAATTATATGATCATATTCTCTTTCTTTCTTTAATTTTTCAATACATTCAAAGAACGGTTCCGGCTTCAAAACCATGCCGGGTCCTCCGCCGAACGGCTTATCATCTATCTGCTTATGCTTGTTAAAGGCAAAGTCTCTAAGATCATGAATATAAATGTCTACCTTCTTTTTATCCTGCGCCCTTTTAATAATACTTGAATTTAAGGGGCTTACCAGCAAACCCGGAACAGCAGAGATAATATCAATTCTCATCGTAATCAATTTCAGCCTCCGGGGTAAGTATCAGCTTTTTTTCCGAAGGTACAAATTTTTCAATGAACTCTTTTACTGCAGGTATTAAGATTTCCTTCCCTTCAGCATCAACCACATAAACATCGTTTGCCGGCAACTGCAATACATCAGATATTTTTCCGATCAATATTTCATTTTTAAAAACTGAACTGCCGATAAGGTCATGAACAAAATAATGATCTGCCGGAAGTTTAACTAAATCATTTTCATCAACAAAAATTTCTTTTCCTAATAATACCTCAATATCATTGACATTATTAAAATTTTTAAATTTTAAAATAAAAAAATCCTTTTTCTTTTCAATTTCCTCCACATAAAATTCTTTTTTAATTCCGGAAAAATCAATATAAACTTTACGCAGATTAAAAAAACGCTCAGGGAAATCAGAATAGGAAAAAATTCTGACAAATCCCTCTTTATCAAAAGCAGATTGGATTTTAGCAATAAGAAAAAACTCCGGCACAATTCAGTAAATATTTAATCTAATATTTCCAAAATTGCCCTTTTCCCATCCTTAGCTGCAATTGCAGTAAGAAGGGTTCGCATTGCCTGAGCAGTTTTACCCTGCTTTCCAATTACCTTCCCGACATCATCTGCCTGTACTTTCAATGAAAGAATAACCTTATTTTCTTCAGGCATTTTTTCTTCAATTACTACATTGTCAGGATGATCGACTAAATGCTTCGCAATGAATTCAATGAATTCTTTCATAGGAACAAGCCTCCTAATTTAGAGCACGAGATTATTAAAAGTACAGGAGAACTACACTATAAAAATTAAGAATTAAATTCTTATTCTTTATTTGAAGTATTCTCACCAGAAGCAGCGCCCTTTACTTCTGCTGTACCGTCTTCAATATTTTCTTTACCAGGCTCTTCTTGTGAAATATTTTCCGTATTAGTAGTATTTTCAGTTGAAACTTCTGTTTCAGTTTTACTTTCTGGTTCGGATTTTTCTGATGCCTTTTTCTTATGGCTCGTACTCTTCTTTCCGGAAGCTTCCTTTAACTTATCCCATTTATCCATTTCGTCCTGAATCTTCTCTTCAGAAAATCCTTTCTTTAAAAGATCTCTCTTTAAAGTTATACCTTTTTGACGTAATAGGCTTTTTACAGTATCAGTTGGCTGAGCACCATTATTTAACCAGTAGAGTATTCTGTCTTCTTTTAAATCAATTGTATGAGGATTAGTAAGCGGGTTGTATAACCCGATTGCTTCAAGAAATTTTCCGTCTCTTGGTGATCTGGAATCTGCTGCAACAACTTTATATATAGGTTGTTTTTTCTTACCCATTCTTCTCAATCTTAATTTTACTGCCAAATTTTTTAACCTCCGATTTACTTCTGATAATAAAATAAAAATTTACCTGTTTGGAGCAATATTATTCAACAATGAATTGCTGATCCCTTTCCGGCTCAACTTACCCATCATTTTCTGCATTTCTCCAAATTGTTTAACTAAACGGTTTACATCCTGAATAGATGTTCCGCTGCCGCGGGCAATCCTTTTTCGACGGTTCCCGTTTAAAATTTTAGGTTTTACTCTCTCCTCTATAGTCATTGAATTTATAATTGCTTCAACTTTAATCAAAGCATTATCGTCTACCTGGGCATTCTTAATTTGAGAATTCAGCCCGGGAATCATTCCTAACAATGAAGTTAGAGAACCCATTTTCTTGATAACTTTAATTTGCTTAAGAAAATCATTAAAATCAAATTTATTTTTCCTTAATTTTTCTTCTAATTTCTCCGCTTCCTTGGCATCAAAGCTTTCCTGGGCTTTTTCAACGAGGGAAATAATATCTCCTTTCCCTAATATCCTGGATGCAAGCCTATCCGGATAAAATGGTTCAAGATCCTTTAATTTCTCTCCATTGCTGATAAATTTTATCGGTTTACCAACAACGGTTCGAATTGATAAAGCAGCTCCGCCACGAGCATCCCCATCTAACTTAGTGAGAACAATACCATCATAATTAACCGTATCATTAAATGCCTTTGCCGAATTAACAGCATCCTGCCCTGTCATTGAATCGACAACAAATAAAGTTTCAGTCGGTTTAACAATTGTTTTAATATCCGAAACCTCAGCCATCATCTCTTCATCTATGTGAAGACGGCCTGCAGTGTCAATAATGATTGTATTTAAATTTTCTTCTTTAGCAAGTTGAAGAGAATCTGTTACAACCTTTCTCGCATCTTTTTCTTCCAGTGAAAAAACAGGGACATTAACTTGGTTTCCTAAAAGTTTTAACTGCTCAACAGCTGCTGGGCGGTAAACATCCGCAGCAACTAATAAAACTTTACGCCCATTTTCTTTCAGCCGTTTTGCTAATTTACCACAAAATGTTGTTTTTCCCGAACCTTGTAAACCAACAATCAGCAATATTGTGATCCCTGATCCATTTATTTTTATTTCAGTTTGGCTTCCGCCTAAAAGGCTGATTAATTCATCATAAAGAATTTTAGTAATTAATTGCCCGGGAGAAATTGAAGCAATTACATCTTTACCAAGAGCTTTTAATGAGACACTATCAATAAAATCTTTTGCTACTTTATAATTAACATCGGCATCAAGCAGGACACGTCTAATTTCCCGGAGAGTATCCGAAATATTCTTTTCAGAAATTTTTCCCTGTCCGCTAACCTTTTTAAGGGTCGAATCTAATTTGAGTGATAATTCTTCAAACATAATAAGCAAATTTAAAATTAATCGGGAAATAAATAAAGATTAGTTTGCCTTAAGTGCGTTAGCTCCGGAAACAATTTCCAGGATTTCCTTGGTAATTGCTGCTTGTCTTTCTTTATTATATTTAAGCTGTAAAGTTCTGATTAACTCTTTTGCATTTGTAGTTGCATTGTCCATAGCGGTCATTCTTGCACCGAACTCCGCCGCATTCGATTCCAGCAGCATACGCCACATTTGCGCTTTTAAATGCTTAGGAATTAAATATTCAAAAATTGATTTTTGATCAGGTTCAAATATATAATAGGGTTCGTTCCTTTTATCTTCTTTCGATTCCTTTTTAATAGGAATCGGAAGAAATTGTTCTGTTATTATTTTCTGCTGAATAATAGATTTAAATTCATTATAAACAACAACAATTTTATCAAAAGTTGAATCCAGATAAAATCGTATCAATTCATTTGTAATATTTAATGCAGAGGAATATTCCAATGTTGAAAATAGACCAATTTTTTTGTCAATAACATCGTATTCTCTTTTGCTGAAATAATCAAATCCTTTCTTCCCGATACAAAAAATGTGAGCAGCAGCTGTTTGGGGTATATTTTCAATAAAACCGACTGTTTCTTTGATAATGTTTGTATTAAATGCTCCGCAAAGTCCTCTATCCGCTGTTACTACTACAGACTGCAATATTTTTAATTTCTCTTTCAGCAAGAAAAGGATTATTGAAATCCTCTTCAGTTACCAAATGGGTAAGGAGTTCGGATATTTTATGTGCATAAGGACGTGCATTAATAACTTTATCCTGTGCCCTTCTCAATTTTGCAGCAGCAACCATTTTCATTGCTTTGGTTATCTGTTGTGTATTTTGAACACCTTTAATTCTATTTTTTATATCACGTAACGTTGCCATTTAAAAAATATATCTAATCATTTATTTTAAATATGTTCGAAAATTCTTCGGCTGCTTTCTTTATTTCAGATATTGTTTCATCGGAAAGCTGCTTCTCCTTTTTAATCTTTTCAAAAATATGGCTGTATTTAACTTCAATAAATTCCAAAGCTTCCTTTTCATAATGCTTAATTTCATGAACAGGGATATTATCCATATAACCATTAGTTCCCAGGTATATGCTGACAACCTGCTTTTCAACAGGTACCGGATTGTATTGACCCTGCTTAAGAAGCTCAACTAACCTTGCACCTTTTGCTAAAGTTCGCTGGGTTGTTTTATCGAGATCGGAACCAAATTTTGCAAAAGCTTCAAGCTCTCTATATTGAGCTAGATCCAGCTTCAAGCTTCCGGCAACTTTTTTCATTGCTTTAATTTGTGCGTTACCGCCGACACGCGAAACTGAAATACCAACATTGATTGCAGGTCTGACACCGGCATTAAACAGATTCGATTCCAGGTAAATTTGTCCATCTGTAATTGAAATAACATTTGTAGGGATATATGCGGAAACATCTCCCTGCTGGGTTTCAATTATAGGTAAAGCTGTTAAGCTACCGCCGCCAAGATCTTCACTTAATTTTGAAGCTCTTTCCAACAGCCTCGAATGGAGATAGAAAACATCTCCGGGATATGCTTCCCTTCCGGGAGGTCTTCTCAATAATAATGAAAGCTCACGGTAAGCTGCAGCCTGCTTTGATAAATCGTCGTAAATAACAAGAGCATGTTTACCGTTATCTCTAAAAAATTCGCCTAAAGTAGCACCGGAATAAGGTGCAATAAATTGAAGAGGAGCAGGCTCAGATGCGGCAGCAGATACCACCGTAGTATATTCCATAGCATTTTGTTCCTGCAGTTTAGCAACAACTTGTGCAATTGTGGAGCTTTTCTGCCCGATGGCAACATAAATACAATATACCGGTTTAATACCGAGCGCCTTTGCTTCTTCGGAATGAGTATACTTTTGATTTATTATTGTATCTACCGCAACAGCAGTTTTACCGGTCTGCCTGTCTCCAATTATTAATTCTCTTTGCCCCCGGCCTATGGGAATCATAGCATCGACAGCAGTTATACCTGTCTGCAACGGTTCTTTTACAGGCTGCCTTTGTATTACACCCAATGCCTTTCGTTCTACAGGCTGATATTTTTCATGAGCTATTTCACCTTTTCCATCTATAGGCACACCTAAAGGACTAATAACCCTTCCCAGCATTTGTTCACCAACAGGAATTGAAGCAACTCTCTTGGTTCTTTTTACAGTATCTCCTTCTTTAACCAGAGTTGATTCGCCAAAAAGAACACAACCGACACTATCCTCATCTAGGTTTAATACCATACCTATGACGCCGTTAGGAAATTCAACAAGTTCACTCGCCATTACCTTTGATAAACCGTAAACCTGTGCAATACCATCGCCTACCTGCAGAACAGTACCTACATCATAAATGTCTACTTCACTTTCAAAACCGGATAATTGTTTTCTTAATATAGCCGATATTTCGTCCGGTCTCACTTCTGCCATTTTTTATTCCTTTTTACCTAAACTAATAAATAAGTTTTGGT
This sequence comes from uncultured Bacteroidota bacterium, assembly GCA_963782475.1. GTDB lineage: Bacteria > Bacteroidota > Ignavibacteria > Ignavibacteriales > Ignavibacteriaceae > CAVQBP01. The sequence continues at coordinate 836,852 of CAWAJW010000012.1, read as the reverse complement.
TAATAAATTAAACTTTAATTCAGAGATACTCCGCTAGACAAAAATTGTTTTTTTAATAGTTCCAGCTGATGCCTTAAAGAAGCATCATAAACTGTATCACCGATTTTTGCAACAAATCCGCCGACAATATTTTTATCTAAGTGTAAACCATATACGAGTATTTTTATTTAAATATTTTTCAAGTTTATCTTTAAGCAGTCTTTTCTGATCATCATCAAATTCAAATGCTGTTTTAACCTCAACATTAACTATCTCTAATTTTTGATCATAAAGTTCCACAAATTTTTGCAGTATATTGAATAAAGAATTCTCTCTATTCTTATGTATGACAAACTTCAAAAAGTTTAAAGTCTCATTATCAATTTTAGACCCGAATATTTCTTCTAGAATTGAAATTTTAACATGAGATTTAATAACCGGGTTTTTAAGTATTCTCAGTAATTCAGGATTTTCTTTAAGCGTATTTTTAACCAGCTGAATATTTTGTGCTATTATTTCAAGAAGTTTTTTCTCTTCTGCAGTTTCCAGGAGAGATGTTGCATATCTATATGAGACTTTATAATCAGTCATAATTAATTTTTAGTGATCTCGCTAATATAATCGTTTACAATTTTTTTGTTTATTTCTTTATTAACATTCTCTTTCAATATTTTTTCAGCTGCCTAGAACTGCAATTTCCGCTATTTGATTTTTTAATTCATTGAATGCAGATTCTTTTTTTCTTTCTATTTCTTCGGATGCTTCCGAAACAATTTTTTGCGCCTGCTGTTTACTATCCTGGATTATCTGATCTTTTAGTTTTTCAGCATAGGCCCTGCTTTGTTCAATTATTTTTTTTGATTCTTCTTCCGCTTTTGACAAATTAGCCTGGTTTGCATCAAGAACTTTTTGTGCTTCTTCTTTAGCTCTTTCAGCTTTTTCGAGGGATTCTCTAATTGCTGATTCTCTTTGATCTAATGCAGTAAGTATCGGTTTCCAGGCAACCTTCTTTAATACCAAAAGAAGTATAATAAAAGTAATTACTGTCCAGAATATTAAGCCCGGACTTACGCTTATAAGACTTGGTCCCTCAGCAGCTAATAAAGCCAGATTGAAACTTAAAAGCATTGCAAAATTCCTTCAAAAATAATTTAACTTTTTACAGCTAAAAGGATACAGATAACAAGTGCGAAGAAAGCAATTCCTTCAATTAAAGCTGCAGCAATAATCATATTTGTACGAATCGGACCGGCAGCTTCAGGTTGTCTTCCCATAGCTTCTAGTGCTGAAGCAGCAAGTTTTCCAATTCCAAGTCCTGCACCGATTACTGCAATACCAGCGCCTATTCCGGCAGCTAACCAACCTAAATCCATAATTTCTCCTAATTTTTTTTATTAATTAATGTTTTTTTTAATGTTCTTGATGTATCGCCATTCCTATATACAATGAAGTTAGTATTGTAAAAATATATGCTTGAATAAGTGCTACCAGAATTTCAAGCAAATCGATAAACAATACAAATCCAATCGCTACAGGTGATACAAGTACTGTTTTCAAAATAAAGATTAAACCTATTAAAGAAAATATCACCACATGCCCGGCAATCATATTAGCAAAAAGACGAATACACAATGAAAATGGTTTTGTAAAAAGACCTATTAATTCAACGACTACCATAAGAGGTAAAATTGCAACAGGCATACCCGGAGGTATCAAACTCTTAAAATATTTAACTGTTCCATGCTTTTGAATACCGCTATATTGTGTTGCAATAAATGAGATTCCTGCCAATGCAGCAGTAACGGCAATATTCCCGGTCACGGAAGTAGAATATGGTATTAAACCAAATAAATTTCCAAGCAGAATAAAGAAAAAAAGAGTCAACAAATATGGCAGAAATTTCTCATATCCTTCACCAATAGTAGGTTTAACAATTTCATCCCTAACAAAGAGAACTATTATTTCAAAAAAATTTGTTAAGCCTTTTGGGATTATAGATTTCTTATATCCTTTAGAAACAAAATAGAATACAAGAATTAGAACAACTGCTATAATCCAGATAAAAAAAACATTTTTTGTAATGGAAATATCTAATCCGAACAATTGTAAATGCGGGAGATATAATTTCCCAAATGGGTCAAAATCTATATAATTTGAATCCATAACATGGTGGAGAATCCAACCGCCCCCTTCTTCCCTGGAGCTTTTAAGAGTATCCGCTACTGCAAGAGTATCTGCAGGGTTACCAAAAATCATAAAATAGCTTACGTTTTCTTCATATATAAGTAAATTACTTCAATTATCAAATACAATATGTAAAAAAAAAGGATAGAAAATATAAGACTATTCTCATTTATATTCAAGAATTTGAGGGAAATAAATACCAGCAGGAGCATCAACAATAATCTGATAGTCATCCCGCCTAAAATAGCTTTAAAAAATAGTTTTTGAGAGTGACTTAAACCTATTTTTATAGCCGCTAAACCAAGCAAGAAAATTTAGAGTTGATAACCCTCCGCCAGCTATAACAGAAAGAAAAAATATTTTCGAAACTACAGAAAATAAATAAAGAATGAGAAATAATTATAAATAAACCAGCAGCTAAAGTTATTCCTTTACTTAAAAATTTTTCAGCTTTATTCATTTACCGGATTTTAACACGGTTTTAATAAAATTATATAAAGCGGCAAAAACTCCTAAGAAATGAGCAAATAATTGTAAAAATAGGGCTGGTATCAAATTTATTATCCAGCCATATTCCTAAAAACACCATGGCAGTAACAGTAACTGCAAGCTGAAGTCCCAAACCTAAATAGGGGGTCAATTCACTAATTAAATTTTTCGACTCCCCTTCATCATTCTTTTTCATTTTACATTTGATGAAGGTCCTGATGTTTGTACCGGCTTGGGAAATGGTTCTTTGCTATCTCCCATTGAACTCTTGCCGTCAAATTTTGCTCCGGCTTCAACAACCAGAATTTTTGTTACAATATCACCTTTTAAAGCTGCTTTAGATTCAAGGACCAATTTATCCTTTGCATTTACAGAACCCATTACTTTACCTCCCAAAGTAATTATATCTGCATTTATTTGACCATCAACTTCCCCGCTTTCCCCAACCGTAACATTTCCGGTAGCTTTTATATCTCCTTTAACATTACCATCAATACGAACATCCCCTGTACTTGAAAGTTTACCTTCGATTATAACGCCTGTACCGATAATTGTCACTATTTCATCTCCTTTGTTGTTTTTCAATTTTGCCTCCATTAATAATTAATTAAAACTGTTCTCGGATCAATAGGCTGACCATTCTTCCAAATTTCAAAATGCAAATGAGGACCTGTAGTTATTTCTCCGGTATTGCCACTTAGTGCAATTAATTCTCCCTGAATAACAGTATCTCTCTCTTTTTTCATTAATATAGAACAATGTTTGTATATTGTAATATAATTATCCGGATGACCAATAATCAACATATTTCCATTTTTATTTGTATAATCAGAAAAAATTACATAACCATTAGCAGATGCATAAACGGGTGTACCGGATTTCACAACAAAATCTATACCCATATGTCCTTTTTCCGGATCAAATTCTCTGCTTACAAAACCATTAACCGGTTTATCAAAATAATTAACTTTTTGCTGATTATCTTCCTTTTTTCCAAAAAGAAGATCTTCTACCACCGCGAAAATATTTCCTCCAAATTTCCCTTTATTTCCCTCTTTGGAATTATGTTTCTTATTTTTCAGTGAATCTATTAAAGTAGAATCACCAAGAATTATTGCATATTTTAATCTCTCATTGGTCGATTTTAAACTTTCAAGCTCCCGGCTTAAAAACAACATCCTTGTATTTAACTGATTAACAGTCTGCATATCTTTTTTCGACAATGAAGAATTACCCGGAAAAATCAAAGTATTTATAGGGGAATAACTAATTATAATAAACCCCAAGCAGGCAATTACAAGAGTATAAACCATGGCAAATAAAATTAGGAAATTTGATTTAAGACGCCTTGTTTTTGAACTTGTACCGGATGATTCCGGTATAATTACCACATAATAGCTCTTTATATTTTTGAAAAATTTAAAATTCATATATTAAAATAAAACTAAAGTAAAAATTAGCCAAATTTCTTTAATAGATCCTTATATTTTATTTTTCCTTCCCTTATTAACACGGGTTTAGTATCACTCAAATCAATTATTGTGGAAGCAAGGAAAAAAGATTTCTTTTTTGAAAAAAAGATGGCTTCAACTTCAGAAGAAAATTCATCACGAATTAAACTTGGTTCAGTGATAGGAGTCTGTTTGCTGCGATTTACACTTGTTGAAATTAACGGCATCTTCAGTTCAGAAAGAAGCTTTAAACAGAAACGATGATTCGGGATCCTGAAAGCAGCATTTTCCCTTTCTAAAATTTTACGGTATTTGGAATTTAAATTTAATATTACTGATACCGGGTTCGGCCATATTGAGATTAAAAAATCCAGGTGCTTTTCAGATTTTATTTCAATATATTCCAGAAGGATATCAATATTATTTACGAGCAAGATATACATTTTCCCAAGTTCACGTCCCTTGATTTTATTTATTTTTTTAATAGCTTCATCATTAAAAGGATTTGCACCAAAACCATAAATGGTATCAGTAGGATAAATAAAAACTTTACCTTCAAAATAAATGCTCTTTGCAATATTGATTGACTCATCAAAACCTGCATCTATATCAAGAAATTTCGCTGCTTTTACCTTTGTCATTTAACATTTCCTCAAGTTTTTTAACAATCATAACTGGTTTTAAATTATATCCGCATTCAAAGGTCTTTATCGGGCATTTTTCATATCCGTGGATACCGCAAGGTTTACAAAACAAATCATCAAAACTTAAAATAGCTACTTCCTTTATTATAGGGATAAAAACCAAAACCGGCGGTTGTAGAGCAATAAATCGTAATTGCAGGAATATCCGCGCACATAGCCATATGCGTAGGTGCACTATCATTAGTAATTAATAATTCTGCTCTTTTAAGGATTTCAATTGATTCTACTATCGTAAATATCCCTGCTGCAGAAAAAACTTTATCAGGAAACTCTGAGGCAATATCTGAAGATAATGGTTCATCCTTTTCTCCGCCGATTAAAAGAATCTTATAATTGGTCTTTGCAGCTACAAACTTTATTACTTCTTCATAATATTCAATAGGATAGACTTTAGTATTCCAGACACTGCCCGGAGCAATACAAATATACTTATCATTAATGTTTTTTAATCTAAGATAATCTTTGATTTTATTTTTAGTTTCTGATGAAATATTTATTTCCGGGAGAATCCGCCATCCATTATCTGAATAATTATATCCGATTAAATCCAGATTTCTCTGAACTTCATGATGTTCGGTTTTATATTCAATTAAATTTTTATAGACATGCATCAGACTGCTGTTTGAAAATCCCGATGTTTCCCTTATTCCTAACAGCATAACCAGCAATGCCGTTCGAAAAGATCTGTGTGGTGAATATAATCTTGAATATTTTTCCTTCTTTAAATTTCGTGAAAACCTGAAAAGAGAAAAGATAGATTTGTGCTTATTTTTTTTATCCAAAACTTTAACTTCATTTACATAAGGTGAGGCTTTAAAAATCTCCTCTGTAGATGGTATGCATAAAACATGAACTTCACTTTCAGGAAATATTTTTTTTAAAACCTGGATCATCGGCAGAGTTAATATTGCATCGCCGATAAATGCAGTTTGTATAACTAATATTTTTTCAATCGTGTAATCTTTCAATCTTCAATATTTCCATAGTTTATGCATCCATAACCATTGTTCCGGGTTTTCCCGGATTACTTTTTCCAGGTATGAGGCATGTCTTTGGCTTAGCTCAATAATTTTTTCTTCTTCCTTCTCAGGTAAATTACTTTTATCTATTTCATACATATATGTTTTATAATCATAACCAGTCTGCCTTATATTAATTCCATAAATAATAGGAGCATTTGTTTTTAATGAAAGGATAGCCGGGCCGGGGTAAATAGATACTTTCCTGCCAAAAAAATTGACTCTTATTCCTTCAGCCGGTCCTCTTTGATCGGCTATCATTGCAACAATATTTTTTTCTTTCAATACCTTATAAATTTGTCTGATTGAAATACCCAGGGAGACAACTTCATTTTTCCATTTAGTCCTTACTTTATTCAGCCATATAGTTACATAAGGATTTCTTTGCGGTTTAACAACAACTTTAAGTGGGATACCAATCTGGATACTTATTGAGGCAGCAATATATTCCCAGTTTCCATAATGTGCTGATAATAAAATGACACCATTCTTTTCATTAAATTTCCTTACAATTAAATCTGTATTAGCACATTGCACCATTTTCTCCATTTCATCTTTTTTTATGAAAGGCATATAAAGAATTTCTACCAGGGCTATTGAAAAGCTTCTATAACTATCAAATGCTATTTTTTTTATTTTTTCTTCCGAATATTCCGGAAAAGCATTAGTAAGATTTTCAAGTACGGTTTTTTTTCTTATCGGAATGAAATAATAAAATAAAAAAGCGATACAGAAAGAAAATTTCCTGGACAGATTGAGACCTATTAATCCGGTAAAATGGCTTAATCCCAGGAAAAGGATATATTCGATTATATTCTTCATTCAAAAGCCAGCTCAAATTTAACCAGTAAAGTTAACTATTTGAGTGAAGAAATAATAATTATGCGGCCAAAAAAAGATGAAATAAAATCAGTAAGACAAATCTTAATGACTTACAATTCTGCTCATCCAGTTATCATCACGAAGTTCGCCTCTCATAGTAGAATTAACAAGTGTATATCTAGAAAATCCTGTTAAGTCTGCAAAGACAAAAATAACGCCCCCCTGAATATCATTATAGTGCCATATTTCATAAGGTTTAGTATCCTGTTCGTTGGGAAATCTTTCAATTTCACTTGGTTCACCATATAAGAGATAAACTCTTCCTCTATCTGTTTTCCATCCTTCTCTCCCCATATTGCTATATCTTTCATTACATTTCTGAACCCTGTTCATATAATCCTGGTAAGCTTCATTTAACTTGGTAGCAGGGTTTGTATCTCTTGTTTTCCAAAATTGATATAAAAATTTTCTTTTTCCATCCAGGGTCTTTAATCCCTTATATTGCTTAATTTCATTAGCTGTTGCAAGGTATTTTGATTCCTCAAAAGTTTTATCCACCTCATCTTCAGACATTACGTTAAATTCACTGGCTAATGATGACGAATTATCGTCATAAGCTGAATCAGTCAAAGTAACAGAAGGATTATAGACGTAAAATCTTTTCGAAGATGAAATCCCGGTATTAGCAGCACTGTCCAGCAGGGCTAATGTCAAAGTATATGAATCGGTAGGAAATTTATTTAATACTACAGTGCCGACTTCAACTCTTGAATTTAAACTGTTGGATATCATTTTTGATTTATTACTTACCATCTTACCCCTGCTATTATATACAACGCTTTCCAGCTTAATATTCCCTTCGGGTAAGCTTTTTAAATTATACAATTCCATATAATAAAAAAGAACCGGTTGATTGTCTCCAAACACATTCATTATTGAAGGAATAATTTCATAAGTATTTTTATAGAAAATAGAATTTTTGTTAGGACTATTAGGTATTATTCTAGTCGCAAATTGAAGATCACTCAACGCAACTTTATTTTTCCATAACGGGGTAACCGTTAAATAATCGGAAATAGATTTATTATGATTCTTATTCATAGCGTCTCCGCCAACAACATTTATTTTGTAATTTCCTCTGGAAATTACAAAGCCCAGCACACCCACTAATCCTCTATTAATTTGAGAAGTATCCTTTATTTCGTTTACAACTTTCCAATCTTTATCTACAAGCATTTTACCGGAAGAAGTATCAACTATAGATATTTTTAATTCTCCTTGTACAAATGACGAAGTATCGGTTTTATTAATTGTTAGATCATTTTGATTGAAAGAATAGTAAAATTCAATGTAGTTTGCAGTTGAATCATAACCAAATTGAGCAAAATCAAAGTCAAAATCAAAATTTGATTTATTCTGCGCAAATAATCCCGGGGCAACAAAAAGTAATGAAATAAGTAAAAGAAATTTTTTCATGTCAGACCTAATATTTATATACTCAAAAATAATTTCCTGTTTAATTTAAATTTTAGTAATCAGATTTTTTTATGTTGATTTAATGCAATTATCATTAACATCCCAAATCAGTAAAAAAACATAATTATGATCACAGCCATATTCAAGACTAAAATTTATTTAAACAAATTTTTTTCCAGAGCAGGTAATTGAAAATTATTTTAAAGGAACAATTAAATTTTTACTGCAAAAACCTTATGCACTCCTGTAATTGAAGAAATAGCATCAATGGTTTTCTTATCAATTGCACTATCAACATTTATTACCGTAAGTGCTTCTTTTCCCATTTCATTTCTCCCCAAAGATAAGCCCGCAATATTTATATTTTCTTCAGCAAGAATTTTGCTGACAGTAGCGAGTATGCCTGGTTTATCAATATTTGAATAAAATATCATATTGCCTTCAGGATTCAGTTCAAGGAGATAATCATCGATATTTACAATTCGAATTTCATTATTTCCGAAAACTGTGCCTGCAAATGATCTCTTTTCTTTATCTGAAGTAAACTCTACCTTCATTAAATTAGTATATGTTGAATTTGCCCCTGATTTGGTTTCATTAATGACGATTCCCATTTCTTTTGCAAGAAAGGGAGCATTAATTAAGTTTACTCCTTCAGTCATCATTTTTGATAAGAAGCCTTTTAAAACCGCAGTTGAAAGTAAAGTTGTTGAAGAATGAAGCAATTGACCGCTGTAATTGATTTCAATTTTTTTAAGCTGTCCCTGGATTAATTGTGCATGCAAAGTTCCAAGATTTTCACCGAGTTTAATATATGGATGTATATCTTTATTTACCGATGCGCCCATAGCAGAAGCATTAACAGCTCCTCTGATTGGGTTATCATTAAACAAATCAACCATTTGCTCGGCAATTTGTATTGCCACCTTCTCCTGTGCTTCTTCAGTTGATGCTCCCAGGTGAGGAGTAGTTACTATTTTAGGATGCTGAATTAGCTCACTGGAAAAATCGGGCGGTTCGCTTGAATAAACATCCAAAGCAGCAGCCGAAACTTTTCCGTCATTTACTGCTTTAACCAAGTCTGTTTCGTTTACAATGCCGCCTCTTGCACAATTTATTATTTTAACTCCGTTTTTGCATTTGGAAAGGGTTTTATCCGAAATTAGATTTTTAGTTTCATCAGATTTCGGCACATGAATAGTAATAATATCAGATTGCTCAAATATTTCATCTAAATTAACCGGTTTAATTCCTAATTTTGCAGCGACTTCATCCGAAAGGACAGGATCATATCCGATTACATTCATTTCGAATGCTTTTGATCTTACTGCAACTTCTCTCCCTATTTTTCCAAGTCCTATTACTCCGAGTACTTTTCCCTGCAGTTCAGTACCTTGAAAACTTTTTCTATCCCATTTACCAGCTCTCATTGATTGATTGGCTTGTGCGGTATTGCGGCACATAGTTAACATGAGGGCCATTGTATGTTCGGCCGCAGATACGGTATTTCCGCCAGGTGTATTCATTACCATAATACCTTTCCTGGTTGCAGCTTCGATATCAATATTATCCACACCGGTTCCGGCCCTGCCGATTACTTCCATATTATCCATCAAAGATATTATATCGGCAGTTACTTTTGTAGCACTTCTAACTACTAATCCGTTATATTCATTAATGACTTTTTTAATTTCTTCTTTTGGCATTCCAGGTTTATATGTAACCTGATGACCTGCAGATTCAAGAATAGATACACATCTTGTATCTACCGAGTCAGTAATAATTATTTTTTTCATTGATTTTCCCTTTTATTTTTAGAAGTTTTTGGACCCGGAACAATTAAATATTCTAAACTCATTAAACAACGGAATTTAATTTCTGTACAATTTGCCCTTTAGGAACAGCCCCGATTATAGTTTCTTTTAATTTACCATCTTTAAATATTAATAAGGTAGGGATGCTTCTTACACCATATTTAATCGCAGTCTGCTGGTTATCATCAACATCCAATTTTCCGATTTTTGCTTTACCTGAATACTCGGAAGCTAATTCTTCAACAATAGGAGCAATCATACGGCAGGGACCGCACCAGGCAGCCCAAAAATCAATTAAAACAGGATTTTCGGATTTAAGAACTTCTGTTTCAAAATTATCATCAGTAATTGTAATAGGTTTCATATTATTCCTTATATTTTTAATTAAACTCTAATTGAAATATCCCCTTGGCCGACAAAATTAACTATATCTTCTCCTCCATCAGCGTGAATAATTCCACCGGAAATCCATTCGCCTCCATCTTTACATAAAAGGGAGATTACCTTAGCGACATCTTCCGTAGTTGTGAGCCTGTTGTTGGGATTTTTTCTTTTAGCAACATTTACCATTGGAATGTTGCCGGGGATTTTTCTCAAAGCAGGAGTGTCGGTAACACCGGCCATTATAGAATTCACGGATATATTTAGATAACCAAGCTCAGAAGAAAGTTGTCTAACATGTGATTCGAGAGCAGCTTTAGCAGCAGAAACAGCACCATAATGCGGAATAACTGTATGGCCCCCTGAGCTGGTCATCGCAAATATTCTTCCTTTTTTTGCCATAAGATTATTTGCAACAAGCTCCTGCACCCAGTAAACTAATGAATGTGCCATTACATCTAAAGTCATTTCCATTTGTGACTTTGTGATCGCCTGTTCATTTTCATTAGAAACAAAAGGCTTTAATGAACCAAATGCAAGAGAATGCATAAGAACTTTTACAAGAAGCTGATTATCTGATTTGGATTTTATATCGGAAATTATTTCTTCGCGCTTTTTTTCATCTGCAGCATTTGCATTATAAAAAAGAGATTTTGAACCAACCGAATGAATATATTCAATAATTTTTTTTACATTAGGCATTGTTGCTTGACGATCGAGATGAACCCCTATAATATTAAATCCATCTTCGGCTAATTTTCTTGCAGTTGCTTCACCAAAACCGGATGAGGCGCCTAAAATTAAAGCCCAATAATTCTTATTATCATTTTGATCCATTTATAATAAATACCCTCTGTAAATTTTATTTTTTTGGACTTAAATAATACAAAAATGGTGCATGTTATACAACTGCTCCTTCTGCTTCAATTCATCTTGGAGTGTGCTTCTTAATAAAATCATTTTTTACTGTAAAAAAACAAAGAATCTTCCCCAAGAATGTTTATCACAGAATCTACAAAATTATCGCACAATTTTATCCTGTAATCCTTTGCAAGAAATTTTTTAGGTTTTGAGCCGTTGCTGTATAAATGGAAATAAAGCGGGGTATTTCCTTTATTTTTTTGAAGGATTGGTTTTAATTCAATTATACTTTCGGGATTATTTTTTCTTTTATCGATATAAATATTTATGCTTTCCGTGAATTTTTCCCTGGCTTCTTCAAGGGGGAGAATTTTTTCTATGTGTATTTTTACCGCATCGCCGCTGCTTTCAGGTTTCCCTATAATAAATACACATTCTTCTTCTTTAACATATTTGCCGAATTCTTCATATGCCTTGGAAAACATTAATGCTTCGCATGAACCTGAAAAATCATCTAAAGTAAAAAAAGCCATTGTTCTGCCGGATTTGTCAATCTTTGTTTTTAATTCTGTAATCACGCCGCATCCTCGTACTACATCCATGCTTTCTAATTTTTCTGATTCGCCAAAGTGAATAGTAGCAAAAGATTTATATTCAACTTCATATTTTCTTAAAGGGTGTTCCGATATATAAAAGCCGATTACTTCTCTTTCTTTGGCTAATTGTTCTTTCTGAGTCCATGGCTCAATATCAGGAAGATTTGGTTCCTGGATTTTTACTTCTTCTTCCATCCCGCCAAAGAGACTATTTGCAGCAAAAAGTTTGGAATTTTGAACTTTGTGACCGAATTCCAAAGCCGGTTCAACAGCTTTAAATAATTTTGCGCGGTTTTTCTCAATTGAATCGAAAGCTCCAGCTAAAACTAAACCTTCTAGACCTCTTTTATTTACAATCCTTATATCAACATTCGAGCAAAAATCATAAATGCTTATGAAATTTCTTCCAAGATTCTGCCTGCATTTTATCATCTCTTCTACCGCAGGTATTCCAACATTTTTAATTGCAGACATTCCAAATCTTATTTTACCTTCTTCAACATCAAAATAAACAGCAGGTGAATTTATATCAGGAGGCAGGACCGGAATTTTAAGTTTTCTACAATCTTCCAGAAAATTTGTTACTTTACTTGCGTTGCCAAATTCATTCTTAAGGTTTGCTGCAAGGAATTCAGGGGTATAATGAGCTTTTAAATAAGCTGTCTGATAAGCAACATAACTATAAGCAACAGAATGACTTTTATTAAAGCCATAATTGGCAAATTTATCAATAGCTTCAAAAATTTCTTCGGCAATTTTTTTGGGAATTCCATTTTTAACAGCACCGTCAGTAAACTTGGTTTTCTGCTCTTTCATTGCGGCAAGATCTTTTTTACCCATTGCCCTTCTTAAAATATCTGCTTCGGCAAGACTCATTCCCCCGGCTTTGTTTGCTATCTGGATTACCTGTTCCTGGTAAACAATAATACCGTAAGTTTCTTTTAAAATAGATTCCAAAACAGGGTGCAGATAAACAACTTCTTTAACTCCAAATTTTCTATCGATAAATTCATCGATAAAATCCATCGGACCGGGGCGGTATAGTGCATTCATAGCAGAAAGATCATTTAAGGAAGTCGGTTTTAACTTCTTTAAATATTCTCTCATCGGGGCAGATTCAAACTGGAACACACCGGTTGTTTGACCTTTTGAAAAAAGTTGAAAAGTTTTTTCATCATCCAAAGGAATATTATCGATATCAATCTCAATTCCATGGTTTTTCTTAATGAGATCAAGCGCATCCCGGATTATAGTTAAAGTCCTTAAACCGAGAAAATCCATTTTTAACAAACCGGCATTCTCAATCTCCTTCATATTAAACTGAGTAACTATATCGGTTTGTGAAACAGCATTTGCAAGTGGAACATAATTGCTCACATCTTCCGGTGTAATTACAACTCCCGCCGCATGTTTTGAAGCATTCCTATTCATCCCTTCCAAAACTTTTGCATATTTAATCAGGTTTTTAATATCATCTTCCTGGGAATCTTTTACCCATTTTAATTCTGGTACTTCATTTAATGCCTGCTCGATACTGAATACTTTACCGAATTTTGAAGGAATGAATTTCGTAATCTTATTAACAATTGGAATAGGGACTTTTAAAACTCTGGCAACATCTCTAATTACAGCTTTTGATGAAAGCCGGTTAAAAGTTATAATTTGACTAACACAATTATTTCCATATTTATTACGGACATAATCAATTACTTCACCTCTTTTGTCGTCGGCAAAATCAACATCAATATCAGGCATTGATTTTCTTGCAGGATTTAGAAACCTCTCGAATAAAAGATTATATTTGAGCGGGTTTATATTTGTTATTCCCAAAGTAAAAGCAACGAGGCTTCCGGCAACGCTTCCTCTGCCGGGTCCAACAGGTATATTCATTTTTTTTGATGAGTTGATAAAATCCTGCACAATTAAAAAGTACCCCGAAAACCCCATCTTTTTAATAGTGTCAATTTCAAAATCAAACCTCTCCCGGACCTCCGGTGTAATTTCGGACAGCCTGGATTTTAATCCTTCTCTTGCAAGAAGTTCGAAATATTCATCAAGGCTCTTAGCCGGAGAATCTTCAGGAATAGGAAACCGGGGGTAATAATGCCCTTCGAAATCTAAATTAACATCGCACTTTTCTGCAATCTCTAAAGTATGTTCTATTGCTCCTTTATAATTTTTAAAGAGCTTAATCATATCCTTCGAAGATTTAAAATAAACCTGGTCAGTTCCATATCTAAGGTCTTTATAATCAGCACCGTTTTTATCGGACAGCAACAATAAAATATTATGTGCTATTGCATGGTCCGGTTCAATATAATGCGTATCATTTGTTGCAACTAATTTTATTCCCAATTCTCTTGCAAGCTTCGGTACTCCTTCAAGGATTATTTTATCATTTTCCATATCATGATCCTGGATTTCAAGATAGAAATCATCTTCAAAAATTTCCTTGAAAGTTTTTGCTACGCTTCTGGCTTTTTCATAATCATTATTAATAAGATGTACCGAGACAATCCCGCTTATACATGCCGAAGTACATACTAAACCTTCATGATATTTTCTTAAAAGTTCAAGATCAATTCTCGGTTTGTAATAGAATCCTTCTGTATGCCCCAAAGTAGAAAGCTTGGAAAGATTATTATATCCTTCTTTATTTTTAGCAAGGAGAAGCAAATGGTTATAATGCTTACTTTTTTTTCTTCCGCTTGATTGTCCGTTAGACTGACCGTTAGAACCTGTTCCTCTATCAAACCGGCTGCCATCCACAACAATATATGCTTCCATTCCAATTATCGGCTTAATACCTTCTTTTTTTGCTTTTTTATAGAATTCGGCAATACCATACATAACACCATGATCTGTTAAAGCGACAGCGTTCATATCATTTTTTTTAGCTGCAGCAATTAAACTATCAACTGTACATGCACCATCTTGAAGGCTGTAATGAGTATGGTTGTGAAGGTGAATGAAATCCGACATAAATGCAATCCCTAAATAAACATTCCTGCATACAAGCAGGTCCAATCAAAAAATATAATCATCAATTATTTTTTTAAGATAAGTTTTACTCCTAAGCTGGAATGAAAGTTACAAAATTTTTTTGAGAATATTTAGAGAAATGGAAAATTTTTTTATACATGAAGAAAAGAAGATGAGATTAAAACAAATTTTATTTTATAACAACAGAGAAAGCAGGTGAAAATTCTTCAGAATCAATTGCTTAAAGAGGTGAATTTAATATTCAAGATTCATTTCTTACCTGTGTGACCAAACCCTCCTTCACCCCGATGGCTGATATTTAAATCATCCGTTTCAATTAATTTGGCTGAATAAACTTTTGAAATAATTAGCTGCGCTATTCTTTCTCCCCTTTTCACTGACAAAATTTTCTTCACTAAAATTCATCATTATTATTTTTATTTCTCCGCGGTAATCAGAATCAATAGTTCCGGGTGAATTTAAAATTCCAATTCCATGTTTAAATGCTAATCCGCTCCGCGGGCGAACCTGTATCTCGTATCCCTCGGGAATTTCTACAGATAAATTAGTCGGTATTAAATAAATTTTCCCCTTTTCCAGAACGACTTCATCATCAACCGCAGCCCGAATATCCATTCCGGCACTTCCTTTTGTTGAATAAGACGGGAGTGGAATATCAGAAAAATTTTTATCAAGTCTTTTTATTTTGATTTCTATTTCAGGCATAATTTATTTGACTCCGATGTGTCATCCATTAAAGTAATCGGTACATGAATTTCATTCTTACTTTGCTTTAACTTTTAAAACCCGGTTTTAAGAAAACTGATCTCTTTTTTATCAAAAACAAAAAATGTAATTGTTAAAAGAAAAATAATAAATAGAATAATCTTATAAATAAATAATAAATTACCGCTGAACATAAGACCATAGAATATTCCGCCGATGATAAAAATCAGGAAGAATATTTTAGAGATTTTCCAATATTCATAATTAATTTTATAAAATTTCTGAGTAATAATAAAAAATCCAGCAGCTATTACCAGATAACTGGCAAGAGTAGCAAAAGCCGCTCCCATCATTCCCATTGATGGAATTAGTGCAAAATTAACAACAATATTTACTAAGGCTCCTAACCCTGTAATGAAAGGGACATAAATGCTTTTTTCTTTTATATAAATTCCCGCAGTAAATACAACATAAATACCATTAAATAAATAACCAAGCAGAATAACCGGGACTATAGGTAAACCACCCCAATACGATGCAGCAATCAGAGATCTTCCAAAAATTTTAAATGTTACAATATTGTTAATAAATAAAGATAAAAATACTAATACAACCGAACCTGCAAGTGTAAAATAGGTCAGCACTTTTGAGAATAATTCTTTGGCATCTTTTTCATCGGCATTTTGAAGAAAGAACGGCTGCCAGGCAAATTGAAACATATTAACAAAAAGCATCATAAAGATACCGAGCTTGTAACAGGCATTATAAATTCCCACGGTGCTCAAATCAGTTAAATGAGAAAGTATAGGCCTGTCTATTCCCTGCACAAGCATTGAGGCTAAACCGGCAGGGAAATAAGGCAATCCGAATTTTAATAATTTTTTCATTAGATCATTATTTAATTTGAATTTTAATTTCCCTGAGATAGTTGGAATAAGCAAGATAAAAGATGCTAACGAAGCAACAACATTACTAACCAGGACGGCTTCTATTCCCCATTTCAATTTCAAAATTAAAAATAAATTCAGAAAAACATTCACAAGAATATTAATAATTTTAAAAGCAGCAAATTTCTTTGCTTTCCTTTCAATACGAAGCTTAATAAAAGGAATAGTATTTAATGAATCGATTACTAAAATTGGCGCCGTAAAATAAATCAAGTAAACATAATTGCGGGGAATTTCTAATACATTCAGAATAGGAAATCTCAACAAAAGAATTATAAAACTAAAAAGGATTGAAGTAAAAAAAACGAGTAAAAAAGGAGTAGAAAAATTATCTCTTTCATTCCCTGTTTCAATTTTAGCAGCATATCTTAAATATGATGCATCCATTCCGTATAAGTAAAGGATATTTAATATCCCGATAGATGCATAAATATTTGAAATAATACCATAATCACCGCTTGAAAAAACATGAGTATAAAAAGGCACAAGCAGAAAATTCAAAAACCTTCCGACCATAGTACTAATACCGTATATGGCTGTGTCTTTGCTTAATTCTTTAATTTTTTCAAGCATCTATAAAGGTAGAAAAGAAGTAAAATTAATGGATGAATTATAATTAAATTTTAATATAATTCTAAATTTCGGAATGAATGAATTGATGAATGACTGAATAGCGGGTAAGTACAACATTCAATCATTCAGCCATACAATCAATCATCTTTAATTTTAAGTTCTAATGAAATATCTAAAGCTTTTACACTGTGTGTAATCGCTCCTACCGAAATGTAATCAACACCAGTTTCAGCAACTTCTTTAACAATTTCAAGAGTTATATTGCCGGAAGCTTCTATTTCGGATTTTCCATTTATAAGTTTTACTGCTTCTTTCATTTCATCCAGATTAAAATTATCCAGCATTATCATATCAACTTCACAATTAAGAGCTTCTTTAACCTGATCAATATTGGATGTTTCGACTTCAATTTTTGAATCCAGGTTAAATTTTTTTCTGTACTCTTTACATTTTTCTATTGCATTTGTAATAGAACCCGCAGCCGCAATATGATTATCCTTTATGAGAAACATATCATACAGTCCCATTCTATGGTTTGCGCAGCCGCTTAATTTGAAAGCCAATTTATCGATTAACCGAAGCCCCGGTACTGTTTTCCTGGTATCTATAATTTGAGCTTTTGTATGATTAATCTTTTCCTGGTATGTATTTGCGGCAGTTGCAATTCCGCTCATTCGCTGAAAAAAATTCAAAGCAGTACGTTCGGAGGTTAAAATTGAAGAAGCCTTACCTGAGACTTTAGCCGCAACATCTCCTTTTTTTACTTTGTCTCCATTTTTAAAAAATCTCCTGAACTTTAAATTCTTGTCAACCAGCTTCAGAACATTTTCAACGATTTCAAAACCGGCAAGCATACCATCCTGTTTAATAAGGAATATACCTTCACCTTGTGCTGTATCGTGAATAATTGCCGCAGTTGTAATATCCGCTCTTCCGATATCTTCTACGAGCGCATTCGTAATAATTTTTTCTATTTCGTGATCCATTTCAATTAATAATTTGGTTTAATTGCTTCAATAAAAAAGTCCGGGATTCTCACGGCCTTTTTCGTTATTTTATTTATAAACACATGCTTTGTAAAACCTTCCGTAACTATTTCCCTTCCTTCATTTCTTGAAATTATATATTCAATATGAATTTTAAAAACAGGCATTTCTTTTACAAAGGATTTTATCCTTAAAATATCATCATAATAAGCAGGACTAATATACTTAAGATATGATTCAAGAAGAGGAAGCTGGAATCCTTTACTCTCAATAACATGATACGGCAAACCATAATGCCTTAACATTTCTGTTCTTCCGACCTCAAAGTATTCTAAATATTTGCCATTATAAACAAACTGCATTTGATCTGTATCTGCATAACGAACACGTATTTCATTTTCAAATTCAAGCATTTAATATTTTTTTTGAAACTGAAATCTATAAAAACATTACTATTTATAGATTCATTATTATTTAAAAAAATAGAGACGATTAACAGTCTCTAAAAATACTATTGAACTTATTAAACAAGTAATTATTCGATAAATGCACCCATTTTCCCAAATTTTTCAAGCCTGGTCTCAACCAGTCTATCAGGCTTTATTTTTACTAATTGTGTTAATTCTTCTTTTAGCGCTGTTTTCAAAAGAGCTGCAGCTTCTTTATGATCTTTATGTGCACCTCCCACCGGCTCAGGAATAATTCGATCAATTAATTTTTGTTCCAAAAGATCCGGTGCGGTTAATTTCAAAGCTTCGGCTGCCTGCTCTTTATATTCCCAGCTCCTCCACAAAATACTAGAACATGATTCAGGACTTATAACGGAGTACCAGCAATTCTCAAGCATCAATATTCTATCGCCTACACCAATTCCCAAGGCACCTCCGCTTGCACCTTCTCCAATAATAACGACAATAATCGGGGTTTTAATTCTGCTCATCTCAAAAAGATTTCTCGCGATTGCTTCGGCCTGACCTCTTTCTTCAGCTTCAATACCAGGTGCAGCTCCGGGTGTATCTATAAGTGTAATTATCGGTTTATTAAATTTTTCCGCAAGCTTCATTAAACGAAGGGCTTTTCTATATCCTTCAGGGTTAGGCATTCCAAAATTTCTAAAAATATTGGTTTTAGTATCTCTTCCTTTTTGATGCCCAATAATCATTACTTTAAATTCATCAATTGTTCCAAACCCGCCGACTATTGCTTTATCGTCCTTAAACTGTCTGTCGCCGTGCATTTCAATAAAATTATTCGTTAACAGATAAATATAATCAAGAGTAAATGGTCTATCAGGATGCCGGGCGAGTTGTACACGCTGCCATCTGCTTAAGTCCTTATATAAACCTTCTTTCAATTGCTTAACCTTTTGTTCAATCTTAATAATTTCTTTTTCAATATCAAGGTTATCTGAAAATTTCCTCATTTCATCAAGTTTGGCTTCTAACTCGACAATCGGTTTCTCAAAATCTAAAATTGTTTTTGCCATGCTAAATGTGCTTGCTCCACATTTTATTTAGAGTTTTTCCTAATATTTCCAAATCAAGCCAGATATTTTGATTTTTTGCATAAAGTATATCTAATTTTTCGCTATTTCCTCCTTCGCTATTCTCAATATACCAATAACCTGTTATACCTTTTTTACCAAGATATAAGTTATTTAAATTGCTGCCGCTTCTAGGCCCTACAAAACTTACTTTACCTGAAAAGACAAGAGGAACATTTAAAATGAAATTTCTAAAATCACTTTTCTTTTTATTAAGCTTGCTTGTTAAATATATGAAAGGATAGATAAAAAACAAAACAAGTAAGGCTATAGTATAATCGAATACTGACTTAATAATTTTATGCAAAGGATTAGATATATTATACTGAATATCAAATAAGGAAAGATCATCAAGAAATGAAACAGAAGTTTTCCCAACTAAAAAATCAAGATTATTTCCGATAATTTTAAATTCGACATTTATATTCTGGCATTCTGCTACAACAGACATCATTTTATTATAAGGAACTTCCTCGGTAGAAAAGATAACTTCACTTATATCCTTTTCTATAATTACCTTTTTTATATTTTGAATACTACCGATCACCTGGAAATCATCTATATACCTTCCCACATCCTCTTGTGATACGGCAATTAATCCATTTATTTGATGATAATCTGTTCTTCTTGTATTAAGCTTATTTGCTATTTGAATTGCAGGTTTATTAGTTCCGACAATTAATGTACGTTTTGCCGAAATTTCATCGACACTTCCGATTTTAAAAAATAATTTTAGAAATATTCTCCAAAAACTCAGGCTAAATAGCAATATGAGATATGTAATAATTACAACTGCGCGGCTGTAGGCATACTGCTTGAAAAAAAATGTGACCGAAGATAAAATAAAAAAGCCTACAATAATGCCGCTGAAATTTTTTAAAACTGAAATTGTATTTTTTTTATAAACACCCATAAGGGATGAAACAATTATTTGAAGAAAGGCAGGGATTGTATAGATCAAAATCAGGTCCGAATCCTTGAATCCTACCCACGTGGTAAGATTTCTATAAATAGCTGCGGCAGCAAATAAAGTTAAATCAAAAAGAAGAAAATCGAGCAATAATCCGACAAATATTATTTTGCGTCTTCCCAGGAAAGCAAAAATATTTCTGAACCAAATTGCCGAACGTAAAATGATTTCTACAAGAAATGAGCTGGATAAATGCTTCTTTACAAAAAGATGCATAGCATTATAAAAATATTTATTTTCATCAAGGCCGCTTCTCCTGGTGCTCTCTCCTTTGTAATGAATAATTTGTGTAGAATGAACATAAAAAACTTTTAAACCGGCTTTTTGAATCCGGTAGCAAAGATCCAGGTCTTCACCATACATAAAAAATTCTTCATCTAAACCGCCTACCTTTGCATATGCCTCTCTTGTCAGCATCATAAATGAGCCTGATACTGCATCAACTTCATAAGTTTCATTTTCATCTAAATAAGTAAGGTTGTAACGGGCAAATAAAGGATTTTGAGGGAATAGTGAACTCAATCCTGCAACTTTGCAGAATGCTGTCCAGGGACCGGGAAAGCTCCTTCTGCATGCTAGCTGCAAGCTGCCGTCAGGGTTTAATATTTTACATCCGCCTAAACCTGCTTCAGGATGTGATTCAAAAAAATCGATCATCTTTGCAAAAGTATCTTCACTAACAACTGTATCCGGATTCAATAAAAGGAGATATTTTCCTTTAGCTTCAGACAAACCAATATTATTGGCTCTGCTGAAGCCTAAGTTCTCTTTGTTGGCTATTAGCTTAACCCCTTCAAGTGTCAGGAATTTTTCTTTTATAAATTCAACACTACCGTCTTCGGAATTATTATCTACTATAATAATCTCGTGGGAAATATTACATGCAGATTTTTTGATAGAATAAATTAGATTCTGAAGAAATTCTTTAACATTATAATTTACAATGATGATGGATAAATCCATGCAAAGTCCTCTTTAAATACAATAGCACGCTGATGAACAGATTGAACAGATTTTCGCAGATTAATTTTTATATAGCACTCACAATAATCCTAGCATACTTCTAAGCCTTAGTTTCCAAACCATAAAAATTGCTTCTCTTACAATTTTTTTAGACATTTTAGATGATCCTGCGGTTCTATCAATAAAGATTATAGGAATTTCGCCAATTGTAAAACCTTTTTTCCAGGCTTTAAAAGTTATTTCTATTTGAAAAGCATAGCCGTTAGATTTTATATTATTAAATTCTAAAGCTTCAAGAACTTTTCTCTTAAAACATTTAAATCCGCCTGTAGCATCATGAATCGGCAAACCTGTAACTACTCTAGTATAAAAATTGGCAAAGTAACTTAGCATTAGTCTTCTCATTGGCCAATGAACAACGTTTACACCCATTTTATACCTGCTGCCAAGAACAAGATCATATTGCTCGGCAGCCTTTAGAAAATTTTTAATTTCTCTCGGATCATGCGAATAATCTGCATCCATTTCAAAAATAAAATCGTAATCTTTCTGTAAAGCAAACCTGAACCCTGCGACATACGCAGTGCCTAAACCCATTTTTTGAGGACGTCGAATTAAGTTTACCCTTTCTGAAGTCTTTGATAGTTCTTCAACATAGTCTCCTGTGCCGTCTGGAGAATTATCATCCACAATTAAAACATCAGCTTTATTATACCGGCCAAGAATATCCGGGATCAGCTTTTGAATATTTTCAAGTTCGTTATAGGTCGGAATAACAACTAAAATTTTTTGAGCCATAGTAGATGGTTGTACTATTATTTGTATTGCGCAAAGCGGATAGAGCTTTGCATTAATTATAGTGTCCTTTAGCAAAAAGAACAACAAAGATTGTCCTAAACATTATTTTAAAATCCATTCGTAAGGACATATTTTCAATATAAAATAGATCATATCTCAATTTTATTTTGACATCTTCAATAGTTTCGTCATACTTATGTTTGACCTGTGCCCAGCCGGTTATTCCAGGTCTGACTTTTAATCTTCTTTTATAATATTTTATTTCTTTTGACAATTTTTCAACAAAAAAAGGTCTTTCCGGACGTGGTCCAACCAGGCTCATTTCACCTTTCAACACATTATACATTTGGGGTATTTCATCAATTCTTATTTTCCTTATAATTTTACCGACTTTAGTAATACGCGGATCATCTTTTTGTGACCAAACGGGTCCGGTTAATTTTTCAGCATCATTATACATTGAACGGAATTTAACAATTTTGAAAACGGAATCATTCATTCCGCAGCGTGTTTGCCTAAAAAAAATGGGACCTTTGCTTCCCAATTTTATTGCAATGGCAGTCGGTATTATGACAGGCAAAGATATCATTAAAATTAATAATGATACAATGACATCAATAAGCCTTTTTAATTTTTTTTCCCATTCAGGCATTAACTGGGGCATTATATCAATAAGCGGAAGGCCATAAATTTGTGAAGTTTTTGCCTGACCGCTTAAAATTTCATAAAGATCCGGGACAATTTTTAACCCTACATTTTTTGGTTCGCATCTGGCAATTAAATCGACAAGAATATCGTTATCAGATTTATCAAGAGCGATTATAACTTCTTTAGCCCCCGTATCATCAATGACTTTAGCAGTTTCATCAATTAATCCGAGAACCCGGGTATTTTTATATTCTTTTCCGGCAACCGTACCGTTAACCGAGATGTACCCTTTTATATCCAATCCCAGGGCTTTATACTGCAAAATTTGATCATGAACCTCATGAGCTTTTTTATTAAATCCTACAATTAGAGCATTTTTTCTCCCGTAACCTTTAATAAGCAAATTTCTTTGAATGCTTCTTATTAGAAGTCTGCCGGATCCGACAAGAACTAAGAATAAACCCCAATAAATGAATATGAGTATTCTTGTTGAAGAAGATACACCATGCATATAATCATCAATGAATATTAAAAAGAAGAGTATAAAAATACCGACAAAAGAAGCTTTAAAAAGAGTTGCCAATTCATCAAACCGGGAAGCTGCAAACCAGGTACGGTACATTCCAACAAAAGTAAAAATAATAACCCAGTAGAAATAAATAACCATCATAGTAATCGGGAATTCAGGAATGGCTAAAAGCTTAAACCACCCTGTCTGAACCCTAAAAGCAAAATAAAAAATCCATGCAAGGTTGATGGTAATGAAATCAGTGGAAAGAATTAATATTTTTTCTAAGTTTTTTGACAACTTTTACTAAGCCTTAATTGTTCTTTGAGATATATTTCGAAATCTTTAACAATTTTATCCCAACTTAATAGGTCACGAATTACTTTTTTTCCTTCCTCCATTAAATCATCTCGAATTGAAGAATTATTAAAAATATAAATAATTTTTTCTGCAAATTCCTCAGAATTTTTAGCAATGAAAATATATTTATTAAGTTCTTCCGGAAGACCTAATACCGCCAATTCTGTAGCCACAACAGGAATGCCTAAAGCTATTGATTCAATTACTTTATTTAAAGTACCTGCTCCAAACCTCATAGGTGCTACATTAACGGCACTTTTTAAATATTCTTCCTTAATATCCTTAACAAAACCAGTTATAAAAATATTTTTCGATGATAATTTTTTTATTTTCAAAGGAGGTTTTTGACCAACAATATAAAATTCGGCTTCCGGTTCTTTTTTTAAAATAAGTGGAAAAATTTCTTTACTAAAATAAATAGCGGCATCATAATTAGCATAATACGGCATATTACCGGTAAAAATTATTCTACATTTATTAAAATCATACTTTTAGTCCATTAAAATATTCTGTATCGATTCCGTTATATAAGATCTTTATATTTGCTTTTATACCTCTTTCCTATAGATACTTTTTATCAATTTCAGAACATATAAATAGTGTATGAAAATTTTCGGTGATCTTTTCATATTTCTCAATTCTTTTTTTCTCAATCTTTAATAAACAATTTCTTAAATATATTTTTTTCAATTTCTGAAATCTTTTTAAGTATAAAGATACCGCATCTGTAAAATCTATTACCTTAATTGTTTTGCCTTTCTTTTAATTGAATTTTCCATACTGTGCTGTTCGGATTAGATGAAAGTAAACAATATCATAGTCTCCACTTTCTATTAAAGGATTATTTTTTTATCATTTCTGAGGATTGAAACCATGCAACTTGAAAAGGGATTCTCGTAAAAATAGATTTGAAATATTAATTAAGGATTCATGAAAAGATAGTTTAGCTGATATAACTTTGAGGTTATATTCTTTAAGATTTTCTATATCTTTCTCATTTCTTTTTTATCTATAAAAAATAAGGTTAATTATTATTCTTATTTAATTTCTTTGCAATATTAAATATTTTAAGTTTGTCCCCTCTGTATGGCGGATATGGTATTCTTGGTGTAATTATAAAAATTTTCAAATATTTACATTGATTATAAATTTTAGTAATATAATTTAAGTAAAAAAAATAAAAATTAGACTGGCAATAATATATTATAATCGTTTTTCGAATTAACATTTCTAAGCGGTATATTTAATTATTTTGCTATAACAATTATGATGGCTGGCAATTTCTATTTAATTGATTAAATTTGTCTATAGCATTTTTACAGATTTTGAGTTTATTCATCATTATGTTAAATATCTTAGATTAACAAACCTTTTATTTTTAAAATGAATATAAAATCATATAGTAAAAACAATCCAATACCTGTTTTTATTTTATGCGGAGGTTTAGGAACCCGATTAAAAGAAGAGACAGAATTTCGTCCGAAACCGATGGTTCCAGTTGGTGAGAAACCAATACTTTGGCATATAATGAGAACTTATAGAAAGTATGGTTTTAAGAAATTTATTTTATGTTTAGGTTTTAAGTCAGAGTTTATCAAATCATATTTTTTGAACTATTCTTCGCTAAATAGTGATTTTACTGTCGATCTCTCAGGATGGCAGTTTAAAAGTTGTTCTTGAATCATGATCTGGATTGGGAAGTTACATTAGCTTATACAGGTGAAACAGCAATGACAGGTGCTAGAATAGCCATTGCTACAGAAAAATATTAAATGATTCCGAAAATTTTGCTGTTACTTTATGGCGACGGTTTAACAAATGTTAATCTGAATGATGAGTTTGAATTTATTTGAAACGTGAGAAAGTTGGTACTATTCTTGGGGTTAATCCTCCTTCACGATTTGGTGAGATAAAACTTAAAAATGATGAAGTAGTCGAATTTAGTGAGAAACCTGAATTCCAGGATGAATGGATAAACGGAGGGTATTTTTTTTTTCAAAAAGGATTTTTTGAAATTCCCTTTCCAAAGAGAAAGTTGTGTACTGGAGAGGCAACCTTTAGATTAATCTCACAAAAAATCAACAGCTCAACATGTACCGTCATAAAGGATTTTGGGCTTGTATGGATACTCAAAGAGACAGGGAGTCTTAAAACCAATTATGGAACGGCGGAGACGCTCCATGGAAAATATAACAAATATTATTTAGGTAATTTAATATGAAGGTTTTAGTTACAGGGCACAAAGGATATATTGGTGCACATCTTTATTGCTACATTAAAAGAAGCAGGTCATAGTGTAACTGGTGTCGATTTGAACTTGTTTGAAAATGTTCCTGGGAAAAAGAAATTACCCCAGATAAAGAATTTATAAAAGACTTTCGAGATTTAACATTTGATGAACTAGAAAGTTACGATTGTGTGATGCATTTAGCTGCTATTTCAAACGACCCGATGGGTAATATTGTGGAACAATTAACTTATGATGTTAATCTTCATGGTTCAATTGACCTTGCAAAAAAGGCAAAAGAAGCAGGGGCACGAAGATTTCTTCAGGCAGCTGTTCGGTTTATGGTAAAGGAGAAATGATTAGATTTAAACGAAAACTCAAGGTTAAATCCAGTATCAGCTTATGCAGTATCAAAAGTTAAATCTGAAGAAGAAATAGGTAAATTAGCAGATGATAATTTTACTCCTGCTTACTTACGAAACTCGACTACTACGGCTTTTCTCCTAAACTAAGGATTGATCTGGTAGTTAATAATCTGTTAGGATGTGCAATTGCCAGAGGAGATATTAGAATAATGAGTGGACGGAACTCCATGGCGACCTTTGATACATGCTAAAGACATAGCAAATGCTTTTGTAGCATATTTTAAATGCACCAGAGAAGTAATTCATAATAAAGCAGTTAATATTGGTGCAAATAAAAGTTTCAAGTCAAAGATGTCGCCGAAAAAGTGGGTAGATTTATACCCCTCCGCAAAAATAGTATTCACTGGAGAAGTAGGTGAAGATCCCCGCAATTACAGAGTTAAATTTGATTTGCTGAATAGTCTCTTACCGGATTTTCAACTCGAATATTCTCTAGAGTCTGGGATGGAAGAACTTTATAAAAAATATAAAGAACATAATTTTAGTTTAAAGAGTTTTGAAGGTGATCGTTTTATTAGATTAAAAACACTTAAAAAAAAATTAGATATATTCGGAGTAAAAGCATAATATGAAATTTGTTGAAATACGGTTGAAAGGAGCTTACCTGATTAAGTTCAAGAGAGGAGATGATAAGGGGGTTTTTTGCACGTGCATTCTGTAAAAACAGAATTCGAGGCTCACAACCTTAATAATAATATTGTTCGGAAATCAACAACTCACAAAGCAAGGACAAGGGAACTTTGCGTGGATTGCATTACCAAATTAGCCCAAAATCAGAAGATAAGATCGTTCGTTGTATTAATGGCAGATCTTTATGATGTTATAATTGATCTTGGCCGGATTCTTCAACTTTTATGAAATGGTTTGGTATTGAACTCAGCGCTGAAAACAGGAATTTACTTTTTGTACCTCAAGGATTTGCTCATGGTTTTATTACTTTGGAAGAAAATCCGAAGCGTTCTACTTAGTAACGGAATTTTATTCACCGGAGCATGAACGAGGCATTAGGTATAATGATCCAACGTTCGACATCAAATGGCCAATTGATCCGGTTATCATTTCAGACAAGGATAATAACCATCCATATTTTAATCCTGATTACCATTTAAAATAAAACTGTCATTTATATGAAAATTTTATTTACCGGTGCAAGTTCTTTTACAGGATATTGGTTTGCAAATGAACTTTCGAAAAAACGGTTATGAGGTTATAGCTATTTTTACTAAAAATTCTCTGGAAGATTATACAGGTATCAGAAAAAAACGTGTATCATTATTACTTGATAAAATTGTACCTGTATTCGGTTGCAAATTTGGAGATGCGAAATTTCTTGAAATACTTAAAGATGGAATAAGCATAATTTGCCATCATGGTGCATATGTTACTGATTACAAAAGCAGTTCATTCGATATTACCGAGGCACTAAAAAATAATACAAATAACATTATTGAAGTGATTGATGATGCCGGTAAACATAACTGCGAATCTATGGTAATCACAGGTAGCGTCTTTGAAAACAATGAGGGCTTCGGGAACTTTACCTTTAAGAGCTTTTTCACCATATGGCTTATCGAAAAGTTTTACCAGCGAAACTTTCAAATATTTCTGCGAGATAAATAATATAAACCTTTGGAAAATTTGTCATTCCAAATCCATTTGGCCCATATGAAGAATCTCAGATTTACAAGATTTCTTATACAAAATTGGTTTAAGGGAAATACACTCAAATCAAGACGCCTTCCTATATTAGGGATAATATTCACATTGATCTTCTTGCAAGTTCATACGTTAATTTTGTTTTCAATGTTGTTAAAGGAAGTGAGAAATTTACTAAAATCAATCCAAGTTGTTATACTGAATCCCAGGGCGAATTTCACAAAGATTTGCTCATGAAATGGGAAAAAGATTGAGTATCCCCTGCAATTTCGAATTAATACAGCAAACAGATTTTAGTGAGCCAATAGAAAGAATTAACACAACAAATATCACAAATCTTTATAACTGGAATAAAACACATCTTGGGATCAACTTGCAGAATACTATTTTAAAAGACAAATGAAAAACCGATCTAAAATAAATTTATATACTTAGAAAGCTAAATTTGATGCAAGATTAATATGTTACTCCTTTTTTGCCGGCAATGCCATCGATTAATCCTATCCAAATAGCTTTAACCTTAACATTTTTCTTTTTTAATTTATCATCTTCGCTACGTAAATAAATTACAAAAGTTTTAGCAATAGAAATCAAGACTGAATATATTATCGAATATGCCTGCCATAAAACGGAAAAATGCTTATAGAAGTTTATTCTGCTGCGGGTAAAATAGTAATAATAATATGCTGTAAAATCTTCCCATGTTAAACCTGCACCTGTTTTATGATAGATTTTTGAATGTGGTGTGTAATATAATTTAAAGATATTTGGTCGCTCTAACCGAAATAATAGATATCGTCAAAATACATGAAATAGTCTTCATTCATAAATCCTATTTTCTCAAAATACTTCTCTTTTGATACACATGCAACAACCTTCTGCAAAATCTATTTCTTTTATATAGTTACCATGTGTAGAAGCGTCTTGTCCCTGATAACCATTTACGCCGGCACATCTGAATTTTTGAAATTTTCCTCCTGCACAATATAACTTTGTTTTATCATGCATATATACAATCTTAGAAGACACAATTCCTACATTGTCATAATTATTGTAGACATACATTATTTGATCTAAAAAGTCTTCCTCAACTTCTGTGTCGTTATTAAGATAAATTATATATTCTGCCCCTTGCCTCAGAGCAACTTTAGCTCCGAAGTTAGTTCCGTAAGCATATCCGCCATCTCGTCCAGATTGTAAAACATCGATATCCGTAAATTCATTCTTAAGTTTTCATAACTTCCATCGGAAGAATCATTGTCCACTAGGATGATGGAAAAATTTTTGTACTTAACCTTTTTCAAGGATTTTATACAATGATATGTATCTTCAAATGCATTCCAATTGAGAACGATTATTATAATTTTAGGGATAGAAGATTCCGGCATTTTTACTCCAATTACTATTATGAGTTTTAGCTATAGGGAAATACGTAATTTTTGAGTAACAGAAATGAAAAAATTTCTATTTTATATTATAAACCATTAACCCCATAAGAAAACTTAAAAATTAAAATGTATTATTAAATAAAAAATGTAAACTTAAAAATACCATAATATCAGACTACTTTCGAGGTTGAGAAACTTCTAAAACAACCATCCAGGCTTGAGACTTTAAAAAATTTAAGCCTAAATAGTTTTTTATCTATTTTATTTAAAAGATAAGAAATTTTTTTAAAGGATTTTTTGTTCCTAAAAATTACTGCAAGTAATGATGTTAGAAAAAAATAAGTAAATTTTTTAGAATCAAAATATTTGTCTAATAGGCTTATATCTTTCATTAAAAAAGGGTGTTCATCTTCTGTTCTTAAATTCCTGGTTATTCTACGGAATAAATTTATCAATATATTATGTCCTAAAGGTTCTTTGAACAGTAATTTCCCATCAGGTTTTAATACCCTCGACAATTCAGAATATGCAGTATTTAGATCTAAATGGTGGACGAATTGCAGAGCCAAAAATCACATGAAAATAATTATCTTCAAAATCTAATTTCTCAGCATTCATAACGTAAAAGAAGATATTTTTTATATTTTTTTTTTCAGCTTTTTCTTTCGCTTTTGTTAATTGCAACATCGGAAATATCAATTGCATGCATTTCCTCTGCAATCTTAATAAGTCAAAAGATTCGGAGCCTAATCCGCATCCGTATTCCAAAACTCTTTTTCCTTTGCAATACTTTCCAATTTAGCTTTGAAATATGAGTCAATTCGATGAGCAATTGAATAATATTTTTTTAAAAGACTTCGAGTTTCTTTTTCAAATCTAATATTATGAAATTCTTTCTCTTTTTGTATCTTATCATGCATAATCACTGCTCTTTTAGATTTCCACCTTTTTTCCCGCTTTTTTTTATTATATATATTTGAGCAATAGCAATAACAACAAAATTAAACATCATATCTAAACGAGTTAAAGGATCTGAAGAATATGATATAACAATCGCTACAAATCCTATTGAATATAAAACCAGGATAATTAAATTAGGATTTCTGTGAAGACGGTAATAAAATTCTGATATAATAAACCCGATGATCGTAGGAATTATTGCTAATCCTAAAACACCAAAATCATAATAATAAACCCAATAAAATGGGAATGTATTATACCCGCCAATATAATGAGGGAATTTTTTTAAATGAAAGTGATCTAATAGCCAATGCTTCATTCCGGTTATAGCAGTTAAAAAATCGAATGTAAATAGGCCATAACCATGATGATGAATACTCGGAAATTCCTTAACAAAATTTTAAGATTCATTACAATATACATATAAGGAGAAGAAAAAGAAGCATATTTGTATGAAAACTTCATTTCATCAGTATAAAATATATATGCTTCTGCTAACTGTGAAATCCTTAAAGACTTTATTCCCAGAATTATGCCTACAATTAAAACACCAAAAACTAATAAAACCTTAATATTTAATTTTCTTCCAGAATAATAATAAAAACACAAAATCATGAAAAAAAGAATAAAGAAATTATATCTCTGAAGTAAAAGTAAAAAACTCCCTGCTGAAATTATGAAAATAATACTTAAGGTTATTTTCCTTTTAATTTTAGATTTAATTAAAATAAAATATTCTACAACTAAAAAAAGTATTACATTTACACCAGCTACAAATAAATGGAGTCCAAAAATTCCAAACATTACTCTAGCTTTTTCTGGTTTAGAAGTAAACATAGGAACATAACCCTGAATGAGATATTCTAAATAAAAGCAAATAATGTATGCAATGAAAAAGAAAATAATAAACTTAAACAGAAACTTCTCATTTATTTCCTGGGTTTTAATTTTTTGCCTTATTTGCGTAACATTATAGAACGGTTTATCAATATTTATTGAAAAAGATATATAAATACCTAACAAAAAGGTCAATACCCCTAATAACAGCATAAAATAGCCAAATCCGCTCCAATGAAATTGCAGATAACTAAATTTAAATTCAGCTAACCCAATTGCTAAGGTCCATATTTAATGAAAATATTCTTGCCGGTGCAAAGAAATCGACTCCTTTTTTAAATCCGGTAAATACTAGAGTTAGAAATATAAAAAAACAAGTAAAACTTCTTAATGTCATTGCTATTTATAATAAAATTTTCATCCTGAATAAAATAATGAGCCGTTTCCTTTATAGAAATTCCCTAAAAAATAATCGCGTAGACCTGCAACAGCAGCTTTGTAAAAAGCCGGATTTGAAAATCTCCATATAAAAATTTTCCCAATTATAACAGAAATAAAATAGATTTTTGCTACAATTTTATAAAATCCAAAAAAGGAAATTGAAATTAAGAGAAGTCTGTTCCTGAATAGAATAATAATATTTGAAAGCGTTATCCTTTTCTCCTAATACTTTATGATATATAATAGCTTTGGGAACATATAAGAGTAAATACCCTTTTCTATTTATTCTTATAGATAATTCAATATCATCCAGGTACATAAAAAATCGTTCGTCTTCCAATCCGATATGATCGAGTAACGAAACTCTGAATAAAATCATACAGCCGGAAATAAATTGTGTTGCTTCGACATCTGAATTTAATACATCAAAAATTTCTCCCTTAGAAACATGAACAGCTAATCCCCTCCATGGTATTACCTTACCGGAAGCATACCAGATTTCTTTACGATTATGTTCACATAGTATTGTCCCCGAAGCAGCAGCAGCATTTTTATTTTTTTCTAATGATTCAACAAGCTCATTTAAAAAATATTTACTCACCAAAGTATCATTGTTAAGTACTAAAATATAATCAGGATACTTTTTCATTAAATATCTTATTCCAAAGTTTACCCCACCCGTATATCCTAGATTTTCTCCAGACTGGATCAATTCCTCTTTTTCTATTTTATTCTTAATTGTTAAAAAAGAATCATCAGTTGAGTTATTGTCTACTATTAAAATCTTATAATTTTGATAATTTATTTTTCTTAATGATTCTATGCACTCCAGAGTGTCCTTTGCTTTATTAAAATTTAGAATAAGAATCCAAACTGAGGGATTATTCATATTTAATCCCTTTTAATTTGAAATAAAAAAGAAGGGAACGTTCCTCAGATGTAAAATTTATTAAAATTGAGACAGTGAAAAAAAGAATTATTAACATTGGAGCAAAAATCCATACTGGGATATTATTCCAAACTGAAATTAAATATCCGGCAATAATCATAAATATAATCGATACTGCAAATCTCCTGTCAACTGCCCACTTAGCAAATAAAGGATAAGTAAATATAATGTATAAAATCCCGGCAAAAGCATTTGTGATCAATGAGATAATTATTGCCCCGGAAGTTCCATATTTAGGGATAAAAATAAGATTCAAGAGTATATTAATAATAACAGCCAAGAAAGCAACTAAAGCTTTTTTCCATTGATTCCCATTTATTGTAAGCATTATAGAAAATGGATGGACGCAAAACCGAATCAGCATTATAAAAGCCGCAATTTTCAGAATAAAGCTTGCAGTTAAAAAGTCACTTCTGTTATATATGATTTCTAAAATTTGCTTCGAAAATTTAAAGCTAATGAATGCAACTGGAAGACTTAACAAAAATAATATTTTAAAAAATAGTTTCACCTAACTTTTCCCATTTCATATCACCATTGGCATATAATCTTGTAATAGTAGGAATAATTGCCCCTGCTATTATATCTGGAACTATTAACACAATTACTAAAAGTCTAAAAGCTGCTTGATATAAACCTGCAGTAGTTTCACCCTTCATAGAATTTAATAAAACAGTATCAATTTGAAAATAAAGAGCAGCAAAAAGCATTTCCAGACCAAAAGATGAAACATGTCTCTATTTCCTTTTTTAAATTTCTAAAACTCAATTTGATGAAGGAAATATTTAAAGTCTCCTTTACTTTGATAAAAGCCATAATCAATCCTAACAGCCTGGCCAATGTCATCAATACAGCAAT
Source organism: uncultured Bacteroidota bacterium (assembly GCA_963782475.1). GTDB lineage: Bacteria > Bacteroidota > Ignavibacteria > Ignavibacteriales > Ignavibacteriaceae > CAVQBP01. Next base: position 803,331 of record CAWAJW010000012.1, on the reverse strand, counting down.
TATAATTATTTCTAATTTAAATTCTGAGAATAGAAAAGCTCCGATTAATAATAGCAGATTAATTATAAATGTAATTCTTGCTTCATGCTGAAATTGTTCAATCCCTCTAAATATGGCATAATAAAAATTAGTTATGGTGGTAAAAGCCATATTAAAACTTAAAATAAAGACAAGATTTCTTGTTGAAGGGCTCGAAGGAATAATTAAGGAGGCCATAATTAAAAGCGAAAATGCAAAAAAAGTAAAAAGTAATTTTATCGGGAAAAAACGATTAATTATTTCCAACGGCATTATCTAAGTTTCTTGCTATCTCTGTTGTAATAAGAAGATTGAAGCCAAAATCTCCTAAAAGTAGAAAAACCATCGTTAAAGTATAAGCAGTAGTAAAACTTCCAAAAGATTTCGGGACCATAATAACGGGCAATGACAACAAAAATTAGAGCATTTGTAACTAGTCTCGAAAATGTTGATATGGTTATAAATATAGAATTTTTATGAATGCGGGTTAAACCACTCATGTGAAAATCAATCTCTATTTCTGAAGGTAAGTTTCAGCCAATCTCTTCTAAAAGATTTAGAGATAAAATTATACTTTTCGGAATTTGATACTTTGAATTTATCAGAAATTTCTTTTGTAAAAATGATAAATAATCCAACTCCAAAAGAGATGATAAAAGATAATAACGCATATAAAGTTCCTCTTGGTTTAGATTTCCTCTCAGCAGGTCCAGCTTTATCAAGAACAAGCACAGAGGGGGAATTTCGAACTTCTTCCACTTTTGCCTGTTCATAAAGAGGTTGGACGAATTCAAGTATTTTGTATTGTATCTCAAGATCTCTAGTAATTTTTAAATACTTATTGGCTAGTTCTGGTGCTTTTTTAAATGGAATTAAAAGATTTATTCCATCCTGAGTATTATCTTTTCCAGAATTTAATTGATTTATCTTTTTTTGTAATTCCTGAACTTCCATTTCTGCTCTAGTTAAAATTGGACTATCAGTCCCGTATGTTCGTCTTATTATATTTGCTGCCACCTCTTTTCTTGCTAGATCAGCATAAATTTCAGACATCGCCTTAACAGTTGACTCCAACTGTTCCGGAACAGCAACAACACCGTATTTCTGCTGGAAATCCTTCATATTAGTTTCAAGTCTATTAATATCTTTAATGTTATCCAGATACCGTTTTTCAATAAATTCGCGATTAGCTCTTGCATTTGTAGAACTCAATTTTGTATTTATAGAATTTAGTTTATCTACCATATAATTAGCAATATTCGCAGCCCTCTGAGGATTTTTATCATAAACACTTAAGGTTAAATTTCCTTCATCCTGAATTTCAATTTCAAGATTTGAATTAAATTCCTCTTCAACCTTGTAATAATAATCATCCCCAAAGTCATATTCCTTTTGGAGATCAAATTTCTTAATGACATCATCTATCATTGTGGAACTTTTTAATATTGCTATATATTGATCAAAATCGTTATTTCCGGTTAATGCAGCGAGACCTTTGGTGGGAGAAAAGTTCTTAACAAGAGAGGATAATCCGCTAAGGGCACTTAAAAAATCTGTTTTCTCGGCAGGCAGAACTGAGACAGTTGATTTATACCATTTAGGTGCTACTAATGCATATATAGTTGCTCCCGCAGTTATAATAAAAACAAACCAAAAAAGAAACCAGCGGTATCTTACTACAACAGTTAGAAATTCAATAAATCCATTTCCAACTAAAGATTTATCTTCTGAATTTGAGTTTTTATTTTCTTCTGAGTGAACATCCATAATAATTATGCTTTTGTTAATTTTAGTGAGAATAATAAAAGGTAAAGTTAATACATTTAAGTAACATACTGCAATATAATTTTAATACACCCGTATATTTATTTACATTTAAAGGCATAATATTGCAGGATATTTATTCTTTAATGGGTTCGAAAATAAGTCTTTTTTTTATATCATTAAACAGAATATATAATTATGGATAATATAGAATGGTCTGAAAAAATATTAAAAAGACATGCTCCTTCATTTAACATCGGTGGGAAGTATATGATGAAATTGTTAAAAGTTCAATAGATGAAACAAAAATATGGATAGACTGCGGATGCGGTAATAATGGTACGGTACAGACTTATGGTAAATATGCTAAAAGAGCGATTGGTGTTGATTTGATAGATATACCTGATAACGAAAATTTTATTAAGGCTGATATAGGAAACCTCCCATTCGATTCAGAATATGCTGATTTAATTACACTCAGGTTTGTTGTCGAACATTTTCAGGATCAGAACAAATATTTATCTGAATTAACCAGAGTATTAAAGAAGGGAGGGAAAATCATTATACTCACCACTAATCTTCTTAGCCCTCTTATTTTTATACCGAAATTCCTATTACCCTATTCAATAAAGAGTAGAATTTTAACAAAAACTTTTTAAAGTCAGTGATGATGATGTATTCCCAACATATCATAAGTTAAATGCTCCAAATAAATTTTATAATATCGGGAAAAATTTTATTGTTAATAAAATGATATTTATATCGGATCTGAATTATAGAAGAAGATCTAAATTTTTATTTTGTTACTCATTTGGCACAAAATTACTGGACCAAAAACCTTGAATAAATTTAGAACTAATATCTTAGTTATTTTAGAGAAGAAATAATTTATTGATTCAATTGTTTTTCTTAAATTCGAGTTTAATATTTCCCGGAATATATTGGCTTGTTCCAGTCAGGTAAAATTTTTCATAATTTTTTTGAATATAATCCGTAGAATTTTGAATCATGTAATTTGTGACAAAATCTCCTTTACCATCATATGCTCTGCTTTCACTGCCTGTTTTTTGAAGACCTGTCGTTTCATAATTTGCTTTAACTTTGCTGAACATATTCAAAGGAAAATCAATAATACCTCTTCCATTCATTCTGGAGATAGTATAGCCTCTATTATGAGCAAAAGCAGGTCTGAATAAAGCCGTACTATATGTGATTCCCTGTTCACAGGAAAGATTAAATGCAAAATTATTATTAATAATTTTTACAGGAGCTTCTCTGAATTTCACAAGTGAATCCTGCCATGCTTGATAAGCTGGTAAAAGTGAACCGGACATAACCTTTTGAGGAATTTTCTCGGGTGAATCAATAGTACCCCAATGAGAAACAAACAAACATGAAGCCCCCTTTTCGTAAAATATTCTTAACTGCATCGACCAGTACTTAATCAGATCTTGCGGACTGAAACCACCATATCCCGGCCAGTTGGCTTCTGTACCAAAATATATAGAATTTGGAGCTTTATTTTTCCATTCCCAGTAGTTGCATAATGATTCTTGAATAATCTGCTGAAAACTTAAAATTGGGATAATATTCAAGAATGTCGTCTGTTATAAGCATATCTGCATTTTCAATCAGAGAAGTCGGATCGTAAAAACCGCGGAACTCAGTTAAATTATCATATATTGAACCAAACTGAACATCCGAACTTATATCCCGCATTTCTTACAATTGAACTGCAGTCATCAATAAATCTTTTTAATTCCTCAGTCCTAAAATCAAGAAAATCTTTACGGCCATTTACAAATTTATAATAATCCTCTGAATTCAGGATACTGTTTTAATCCCATCCCAATTATAATCCCGAATATGAATCTGATTTTGTATCAAAACTAGTAAAATTAGCACCATTTCCCCAGTTTTCATTTAATGAATCTATAGAAGAATATTTATTGGAGAGGAATTTCATAAATGCTGACATTTCAGGCCTGGAAAATCCTGTAAGAACATTAAAAATTTCACTATTCGTAGCTTTATCATAGGTAGCATAAGGAAATTCGGTTTCATCATCCTGGCTGAGTGTAGGAACGATTAATTTAATTCTGCTGCGGATGTTATATGGTAAAGTATTTAAATGTTTTACTACTTCACTAAGAAAGTTCAGCATATCTCTACGGGATTTATTAGAAGAAACACTCAGCAAGGGTTTATTTTTTTGGTAGATATTTAAAAATCGTTTCCCGTTCGATCTTATATGAAAATCATCGTCGGTATAGTTTTTAATTTGCTGATCGGTTAGAATTCCAAAATTAACTCTCAAATAAATATTCAAGCCGACAACAGCAATTTGAGTTAATGCACTATCTACTTCAAATGGTTGTTTGTTCCAATTAAGACCACCTTCAGTATTTTCTACTGCAAATCTATAAATTCTAAGGTTTATTGCTGTTGCTTTCCAGTCATCCCGTATTTTTCTTAACCAAACAGGATTAGCCGCATATTCACCTCCGGCTAAATATACAATCTCGAACTTTTGAGAGGAATTGATTACTGTCTGTGATTGTGGGAATACAGAGATTGTCAATAATATTAAAGAGATTATTATTATTTTTATTTGCATATTGTTATTTTAATAACTCTTATTTATACGTTTCTATAGAAAATTTTTTACCCTCACTTCACCAAAATTAAATTTCTTTGTTTCCACAAAGTTCCCCGATTTCAATTGATAGAAATAGACTCCGCTGCTTAGATTGCTTCCATTGAAAATAATATTATATACCCCTTCAGGTTTCTCTTCGTAAATAAAAGTTGCAATTTCTCTTCCAAGTACATCATAAACTTTAAGAGATACAAGAGATGTTTGGGGAATTGAGAATTCTATTTTTGTAGTCGGATTAAAGGGGTTAGGGTAGTTTTGAGATAAAGAAAAAACTTTAGGGGATAGAATGCCTTGATTTTTAATATCAGTAATTATTTTATTTTTACTTTTGAAAATACCATAAATACCATTATTCCCAATCATAGCTATAGTTCCGGCTGTACCTAGATATGCAAATCCATCATTGTCAAAACCAAAACATCGATCTCCACTCCAATATAAAAAATCTAATATATTTGGTAATCCGCTGGTTATATTTGACCAGTTTTTTAAGTAATCATTAAAAAGAAAAATTTTATTATTGGTAGCAATAAAAACACGATCAAATGGAGTAACTGCCAATGCAGTAATCCATTCATTTTCACCATTCCCTATCCATTGCCAGGTATCCCCCTCATCAGTAGAGAAATAGACTTCCGAATTTGAACTGCTATTATCCCACGGCACTCCCACGGTAATATAAATTTTCCTCTTTGAATCGATTGCGATAAAATTTGTTCCTTCATCTTTCATTGAAGTTTGGGCAAACTGTGTGGCGCCGTAATCAAATGAACGGAAAATTCCATTATAAACCTTGTCATTTATGCTTAGAAAAATATGCCCTAATGAATTAACCGCAAAATCTTTTATTATCATAGTAGAGTTAGGGTCAAATGAAAGAATGTCATTCCATGTTTCCCCATCATTAGTAGAATATTTCATCCCTCCTTGGGTAAACAGCATAAATATATTATTTTGTGCGTCAATCCAAATTTTCTTTACCTGATGTATTTCGTCGGAATATATTTATTTGAAACTGACGGCCACCTGTCAGTAGACTTTAACAACCCCGCTCCGTTAATGATAAATATTTCTTTATTTTCATTAATTGATATCTGTTTAATCGTATTATAGTTTTCAAATGAGATACCAATTCCATGATTTATATCTCTATAAGATTGTGTCCAGCTTTCACCTGAATTTGTTGAAATAAATAAACCACGACATGTACCTGCAAATATCTTATTATCCATTAATGCCAAAGAAGAAATATTTATGGGACTTAACCCTTTATTTAATTGCGTCCAGTTTTCGCCATTATCTTCCGAACGAAAAATTCCATCTCCATTTGAAAGAAAAACATTGCTATTACTAAAAGTCCATACTGTATCAGAATTTGCAGCAAAAATATCTCCATTTGAATTAACTGCAATTGCTGATACATTTCTATGCTTTAAACCTGTAAGAGACCATGTACTCCCATTATCTGTAGATTTATATAAATCTCCGAAATTGTTTCCCAAATGCGGATATGCAGAAGCAAAAATATCCCCATTTTTATCAACATATAAAAAGGTAAAATACATGTTTTCTTTATTTGTAACAGAAAGTGCCCTTTGCCAGGTGGTACCATTATCCGTGCTTTTAAAGATAATGCTATCTGAACCGGCTAAAATAAAATTATCAGAAGTAGCATTAAATGAATAAATATTATTTTGGGGTGATGGGATATTTTTCCAGGTTTCCCCATAATCCTGAGAATAATATATTGCTTTATCCCCATAACTTTGTTGAAAAAAAATCTCATTATCTGAAGTGATGGTAAAAAAATTTAAATATGCTTTTAACTGAAAAACCTTTTCCCAATTTAATCCTTCATTTTTTGATCTATATACCCCATAATTTGTTGATGTAAAAAAATAATTATTAGAAGAAAAGAAAATTTTACCAATTAAAACGGTATCATTAAGATTATTCCATGTATCTCCATTATCAGTTGAAAAAAAATATTTTTAAAGTCATATTTATTCGTATTTTTTAAATAAATACACCCCTTGGGATTAATTGAAATAAAACCAAGTTCACTTTGTGCGAAAACATTTGTCCATGAATTCCCACTATCTGTAGATCTATAAACGCCCATATTATTATTTATGGCAAAAATGTTTCCACTACTATCAATTTGAATAGATCTAAATGGACCTCCGCTGGGAGATGAGGGCAGTGGTTCCCAAAATTGTGCTGAAGTAAAAGTGCTTAAATTAAATATTAAATAAATGATTATTATAGAATTTTTCATCATGATACTCCCAATTTATTTCATCAAAATTAATTTCTTTGTTTCCACAAAGTTCCCCGATTTTAACTGATAAAAATAGACTCCACTGCTCAGATTGCTTCCGCCTTTGGCGGAAAAGGTTACACTATATTCTCCGGCAGGTTTTTCTTCGTTAACTAGAGTTGCTGCTTCTTTACCTAACACATCATAGACTTTAAGTGAGACAAATCTTGCCTGCTGAATCTGGTATCGGATTGTTGTAGATGAATTGAATGGATTAGGGAAGTTTTGGAATAATGCAAATGAATTAATTTCGTCATTTATTGTATTGACCGTATCATATTCTATTTCTTTGTAAATTCCAATATTCGTTATTGCAAATAATCTATTGTCATATCCAACTTGCAGAGATGTTATTGATTCATTGGACAATTCATCATCAATCTTATTCCACTCGACTCCCTGATTACTGCTTACATAAAGACCTTGTGTAGTAGCTAAATAAATTCTATCTAATTTATCAATCTTCATATCATTAATAGAAATTGTTTCCGGAAGTTTCAGTAACAATTCATAATTACTCTCATTATCTGTCAACTTGTATACTTCACCCCAAAATATTCCATTCCTGCCAATATACCGAAAATTATTACCTGCAAAGAAAATGTTATTATTGTCTTCAACAAAAAAATTTGCCGGAACGTATAAAACCTTAATATTCCCATCAATTATCCTGTTTAACCCTACATCAGCAATTAAAAAATTATTATCCGATAATTTCAAAAAATCACTCTCTCCGTGAAATTGATAGGCTACAACTGAATTCCAGGATTTGGTATTCAAATTACCTTGATAAAAACCGTTTTGTGTTAATGCATATATTTCATTTGAATTCAATAATTTGATTTTATAAACCGTAGGAAGTATAAAATCACCCGTGTAGATTCATTAGTTAATGTTAAACCATTATTAAAATCTTCCCAATTATTCCCTTTATCGTATGAGATTGATGTTCCAATCCATTCGGATCGACAATACCATTTTCCGGAATTATTGTATTTGCATTATAATTCCCATCACCGGCAATTATTGTATTCTTATCATAGATTAAAATACATCCGTTTACGATGGAAAGTTTATTATCCCAGCTTTCCCCTTTATCTGATGAAAGGAAAATGTTCTTTTGTGTTGAACAAACATAAAAATCATCCCTGTCAGGTCTCAAGTTCATAAATTAATGAAGCAGGGAATTTAGTTTGAATCCATCGGGCTTGAGTAAAATCATAATAATAGACTCCGTTTTCCAAAGTACCTAAAAATAATTCATGATTAGAAGAGTAAAAGAGTGTTCGGGGATAATTTTTACTGAGTCCATTATTAAACTCAGACCAGCTTACTTTATCGGGATTTAATTTATACACTTTTTCATTTTGCGCACAATATATTTGAACCTGAAGAATCTTCAATTATTGATGTAATAGTTTGATCAAAAGGTGAACCTAAACCGTTATTTATGTCTATCCAATTCTCACCTAAATCTGTAGATCTATATACACCTTCAACAGTTGCTGCATAGATATTATAATTTTTACTAATAAGAATATCAAATGCTGTTCCCACCCAAAAACTCTTTTGCTCCCAATTTTTGCCATTATCTGTGGAAATTCCAATTCCATCGCTGGAATTATAAACAACAATCAACATTGAATCTCTTTTACCAATTGCTAGCATATCATTTTCCGGGAGTGAAGTATCAGCCAAATTCCATGTTATTCCATTATCTGATAATTTATATAATCCTTTTGAAGTAGCTGCAAATATATTTTTGCCAACCGATTCAAGATCGAATACCCATGAATTATCGAATGTTTCGGTTATCTTTTCCCATTTATCACCATCATTTGTTGATCTATATAAGGCTCCATATGTACCACAAAAAATATAATTTTTTGCAGCCAGAATAGATCTAATTCCATTATTATATTCTTCAATCCCATTGGAGATTGATTGCCAGGTATCACCATTATCTTCAGAAAGGAATATTCCTGAATATTCTGTTCCGGCGTATAAGTATTTGTTTGTTCCTTCCGCTATACTCATAACATTTCCGCCGTTTGGTGCACCGATATTTTCCCATTTGTTTTGTGAAAATATCAAACCTGTATATAGTATTAATAAAAAGCTTATATAAAAAAATTTGTTCTGCATAGTTACTTCATCAAAATTAATTTCTTTGTTTCCACAAAGCTCCCCGATTTAAGCTGATAAAAATAGACTCCGCTGCTTAGGTTGCTTCCGTCAAAGGTTACATTATATTCTCCTGCAGGTTTTTCTTCGTTAACTAAAGCTGCTGTTTCTTTGCCTAATACATCATATATTTTGAGAGACACAAATCCCGCATGTGGAATCTGGTAGCGGATTGTTGTAGTTGGATTGAACGGATTCGGGTAGTTTTGCGAAAGAGAAAAAACTTTATAAGACAACAATTCTTGATTTTTGATGCCTGTTAAGATCTTGTTTTTGCTTTTAAAAATCCCGTAGGTGGGATGTTCTAACCATGCATTAGCTGTACCTAAATAGGCATATCCTGCATCATCAAATCCAAAACAACTGATGTAGGCGTAAAAATACGGGATTGTAAAATCTGGTAAACCACTGTTAGTCTTTTCCCACCTATTGTTATTCTCATTAAAAATAAAAACACCGTCATATGAACCAATAAAAACGCGGTCATTCTGATTAATTGCAAATGCAGAAACTGAAGTTGTAGTTAAATAATCACTAAACCATTGCCAGGTATCACCTTCATCGGTAGAGAAGTAAACTTCAGAATTTATTTCTTCTCCTTTCGTTTCATCCCTTACACTTCTTAAGGTAATATAAATTTTCCCTTTTGAATCAATCACAATTTTTTCAGTTCTTTCACTTTTCATGTTTGTTTGAGCAAATTCTGTTGCTCCAAAATCAAATGAACGAAAGACTCCATTATAAATTCTATCCTTCACACTTAAAAAAATATGGTCAAGAGAGTTAATTGCAAAGTCTTGTATCACCATTGAAGAATTAGGATCATATGAAAGGATATCGTTCCATGTTTTCCCGGCATTCGTAGAATATTTCATCCCCCCAGTAGCCAACAACATAAAAATATTATCTTGTGCGTCAATCCAAATTTTTTTTATTGAATGGACCTCATCGGAATATATTACCTGCCATTCCATTCCACCATCAATTGATTTCAATAATCCCGTTCCATTGATGATAAACACTTCTTTATTTTTAGAGATCCATATCTGTCTAATCATATTATTTGTTTCAAATGAATAATCTATTCCATGATTGATATCCCTATAAGGTTGTATCCAGCTTTCTCCAGAATCTGTAGAAATAAATAAACCACGATTAGTACCTGCAAATATCTTGTTATTTGTTATTGCTAAGGCAGAAATTTGTAGTGGACTCAATCCATTATGCAATTGCTCCCAGCTTTCACCATTATTTTCCGAACGAAAAATCCCATCGCCGTATGAAGAGAAAGAATAATTATCAGAATTTGCAGTAAAAACATATCCATTTTTGTCAACTGCAATTGAGGAGATATTTCTATTTGTTAAACCCGTAAGAGACCAGGTATTTCCATTATCATTTGATTGATATAAATCACCGAAGTTACTCCCCCAAAGAGGAAAGGCCGAAGCATAGATTTTACCCTTATTATCTATATATATACAAGGAAAATTCATCCATTCTTTATTAGTAATTGTAAGTGCATTTTGCCAGGTGGAACCGTCATCAACACTTTTAAAAAGAACATTGTTTGAGCCAACTAAAATAGAATTATCTTGAGAAACATTAATTGAATAGATATTACTTTGCGGTGAGGAAATATTTTTCCATGTATCACCGTAATCCTGAGAATAATATATTGTTTTATCACCGTAGCTTTGTTGAAAGATCTTATCATTGCCGGTGATTGTAAAAACATTTAAGTAAGATTTTAATTTAAAAGTCTGCTTCCATGTTACTCCTTCATCTTTTGATCTGTATATTGCATAATCTTTTGAGGTAAAAAAATAATTATTTGAACTAAAGTATAGTTTACCGGTTAAAACAGTATCATAAATAGGATTCCAGGTATCACCATTATCAGTAGAAAAAAAATACCTCTCAAAATCTACCCCATTTAGATCTCTTACATAAATATCACCTTTAGGATTAATTGAAATATAATCGAGAGAATTATGGACCAAAACATTAGCCCATGAATTTCCATTGTCAGTAGAGCGATAAACACCTTCACCTGGATTTACGGTAAAAATATCTCCATTATCGTTAACTTTAATCGAGGTAAATGGACACCGCAAAGGAGATGATGGAAGAGGTTCCCAAAAATCCTGTGCAAATGTATACTTAATTAAATTTAACAATAAGAAAATGATTATAATAGAATTTTTCATTATGATATCCCCTAATTATTTTACTAAAATTAATTTCTTTGTTTCCACAAAGCTCCCCGATTTGAGCTGATAAAAATAAATTCCGCTGGATAAATTACTTCCATTAAACTCAACATTATAATTCCCTGCAGGCTTTTCTTCATTTACGAGAGTGGTTATTTCCCTTCCAAGAATATCATAAACTTCAAGAGTTATAAATGAAGTTTTAGGAATTGAGTATTCTATTTTTGTTGTTGGGTTGAATGGGTTGGGATAGTTTTGAGAAAGAGTAAAGTCTATCGGAAATAATTGAGTATAATTTCCAATTGATGTTGTTGAATTAATGCTACGAAATACACCGTCACCCCAACTGCCTATAAATATTTTTCCAGCTGAATCAATAGTCATAGAATAAATATCATATTTAAATAATCCCTCATTGATCTGTGCCCAATTTTCTCCATTGTCAATTGACCTAAAAACTCCTTTAGTAAATGTGCCTACAAATATTTGTCCTCTTGAATTGATTTCCAATGAATTAATTATATCATCATTCAACCAATTATCCAGCAAACTCCAATGATTTCCATTGTCTAAAGACCGATAAACTTTAAAATTCGAAGTTAAAAAAACACCATGATTAAGACCCGTTTTTATATTTTGTATTGGACCTATCGGAACACCATCGGTTATTTCATCCCAATTTTTACCTTCATCAGACGATTTTAAAATTTCACTAAAACCACCTGCAAAAATTTCATTATTTGAATTAACAAAAAGATCAAATGCAATATTTTTATTTACAATAAACCAGTTTTCCCCATAATCAGTTGATTTAATAATTCCCCCTTCTGTTCCGGCAATAATATTGTTATTTGAGTTTATTGTAATACACCAAACATTATTATTTATAACATTTTCTAGTTTAATAAAGCTTATTCCATCATCTTTTGATTTGAAAATACCATTCCACGTTGCTATAAACAAAAAACCGTTGGACGTTGTTGCAATTGAATGAATATCTTTTATATCAGTATTAATTAAATCCCATTTATTTCCGTTATTTATAGATTTATATACACCTTCATCCAAAGTCCCCGCGTACAAAACATTATCTTGTGAATTGAATAAAGCTGAAATATGTGTATGATTAATTAATATATTAAGATTTAAAAGAAAGCCAAGTATGTCCATTATCAGTAGAGTGATAGACCCCATTCAAAGTACCTATAAATATATCATCATTAGAATCTAACGCATATGATCTGATATCAATGAATTCTTTATTTATATTTATCCAGTTATTTCCTTTATCCGCACTAATATAGATTCCTTTATCGGTTAAAATAAATAAACTGTCTGCAGAATTAGTAAACAAAAAAGAAATTTTTGCACCACTAAATATTTTTTCCCAATGGTTTCCATTGTCAATAAATTTAAAGAGACTATCATTAATTCCAACAAATATATGATTGAGCGAATCACTGCAAGTAGTTAATGGAGTAGATATAGCTGAATTTAGATTTAATCCATTTGTTATTTCACTCCAAGATTCTTTATCATAAACATATAAACCTATAGCAGTACCTGCGGTCAGATTACCATTTTTGCTCAATGATAAATTCAAAACATCTGAGCCTCTTACACTAAAGTCATTATTTATATTTATCCAACTATCTCCATTATCTTTGGATTCATAAATTGCTGCATAACGGGAACCTCCACCAGTATAATGACCAGCACCTACGAAAATATTGTCGTTGTTATCAATTATTAAGTCATAGCATATACTATTATAGAAATTATATATGTCTGTCCAAGTATTCCCATTGTCTACTGATTTAAATATATCGCTATAAGTTAGAATAAATATATTGCCATGGGAATTTGTTGCGACTTGTACAAAATAATTTTCTTCAGCAAACTGCAATTTATTCCAATTAATTCCATTGTCTGGCGATATAAAAATTACTCCATCTTGGCTTAAGCCTTATATATGTTTATCCGGACTTATAGCAAGCGCTTGAATCCATCCTGCTTTTTTAGGACCCCCGGTTGATTCCCAAAAATTTTGCGCTAATAAGTCACAATGTATTAGTATTATAGCTACAAATAAATATCTAAATTTTTTCAATTTGGTTTCCCCATTCTTACTTCAATAAAATCATTTTCTTAACCGAAGAAAACTCGCCTGCTTGAATTTTATAAAAATAAATTCCGCTGGATAAATTGCTTCCATTAAACTCAACAATATAGTTCCCAACAGATTTTTCTTCATTAACAATTGTTGCGACTTCTCTGCCAAGCACATCATATACTTTGACTGTCACAAATGAAGTTTTTGGAATTGAGTATTCAATTTTTGTTGTTGGGTTGAAGGGATTTGGGTAGTTTTGATTTAACCGAAATTCAGTAATTAATTCTTTTTGATCTTTTATTGAAGTTACTTCACCATAAACTTTACCATCTATTATGCAACCAAGTAAGTGTTCTGGAAATAGATCCCGGAAATTTGTTTCATGCAGGGTACTAAATCCAATGCTGTCCGTAAAAGAATAGTAATCGTAAAGTGCAATAGTGAAATAGTAATCATTCAGATATCTGCCAAATACATTAATCTGACCAATATCAGTAAGAGTAGCCTTAGGTAAATCGTAATATATATTAGTTGTAGTATCGCTAGGAGCTGGATTTACATATGAAAGTACGGTATCACCAATCTGCATATTGTAATCTAGCAAAATTTTATCCGGGTACTGTTTTAATTTGTTTGAGTCTTCTCTTAAGTAAGCCCAGCCATCAATAGGAGGATTAGTTCCTGAATTAGGAAAATAAACATTTAATTTAGCATACCCATTTCCATCAGCTAATAAGGTATCCTTCTCTACGTAAATTTCTATATGGATTACCTGATCTAATCCATAAGAAAAAAACCATTTGTTGCCTGGTGAGAGTGGGAAATATGAAAATTGAGAAGGAATACCCCCATTCGATGTATGAAGTATTGTACCATAGCTCCCCACAGCCCAGCCATTATTAACATCTGTAAAATAAACAGAATTTAAATATGAGGTTTTGCCTTCCGATTGCCTGCTCCAGATATTTCCTCCATCAGTTGAACCGAGAATTATTCCATCACTTCCAACAGCCCAGCCAGTTAGTTTATTTTTAAAGTACAGATCAAATAAATTTTCATCCAACCCACTCGATTGTTCACTCCAAAAAGAACCGTTATCAGTAGTTTTAAGTATTAAACCACTTTCTCCAGCTAAGTATCCTACACTCGAATCAGCAAACCATATGGAAGAAATATTAGAATAAATGTGTTGTGATGCCCAATCATTGCCGCCATTGGTTGTTTTTAGTAGTATTGGATTTGCATCGGTGGTATGACCAACAACCCAGCCTTCATTTTTATCTACAAAAAATAAATCATCAAAAATGGAAGTTTGTACACCATCAGCCTGGTGGAACCAGCTAATCCCTCCATCGGTAGTTTTTGCTATAATCCCGTGATAATTAGGATAAATTTCATTATTTGAACAATTCATCCATCCAATATTTTGATCAATAAAAAAGATTTTACTCGGAAGCCAAACTAGAGAATCTAATTTCCAATTAGCGCCGTCGTCAGTTGTTCTAAGTATCACACCTTTTGAAACAATACCATTTAATTCAGAACCTACTATCCAGCCAAATTTTTTATTGAAAAAGAAAACTGATTTGAAATGATGCTGATGTTCCACTTTGCCCTGATATCCAATGTTCCCCACCATCAGTTGTTTGTAGAAGTGTACCAGACTGTCCTGCTACCCAGCCATTATATTGATCTTGAAAGAAGACAGAATTCAGCACTAAATCTGTCCCGCTGAATTGATTTGCCCATCCTTTTTGAGGAAACAGATTGGTTGTTCCTAAGTAAAAAATAATAAACAAAAGGTATAACTTTTTCACAATAAAACTCCTACTTTACTTGACCAAAATCATTTTCTTCACCGAAGAAAAATTCCCCGCTTGAATTTTGTAAAAATAAATTCCGCTTGATAATCCACTTCCATCGAAGTTAACTTCATAATTGCCTGCATGTTTTTGTTCATTAACTAAACTCACAACTTCTCTTCCAAGAATATCGTAAACTTTAAGTGTTACAAAAGATGTTTTAGGAATTGAGTATTCTATCTTTGTGGTTGGATTGAATGGATTGGGATAGTTTTGGGATAAACAAAAATCGTTTAGTATAATTTTTTGTTGGTTCTCTATTCCGGTTATTATGTTTCCATAAACTTTATTATCAATTTCACAACCCTGAAGTACAGTAGGATAATTACGAAAAGTCTGTCCGGATGAATTGAATCCAATACTATCTGTATATGTATAAAAATCATAAGGAGTAGAAAAGAAGTAACAAGTGGTTAAATATTTTCCATATACTATTCCATATAAATAATAATCGAATACGGCTTCAAGTCTGCCGGAAGTTAAATAAACAGAATCTCCAATATCCATATTAAAATCCAATATAAGTAAATCGGGATATTCAATTATTCTATGACCATCCTTTCTAAGATAAAAAGAACTCCCTTCCATTAAACTAAAACTTGAATCCGTATTTACACTATAATAGTTTAATTTAGAATATGAAAAGCCATCCTTTAAAATTGTATCTTTTTGAACTTCAAGCTTTTTTCTAATAATATTATCATAGCCAATAGAAAAAAACCATTTGTTACCCGGGGATATAGGGAAATATGAAAAAGGAGGAGTTGATACAATTTTAAATGGCTGAGGATTAATGTCAAAAATGGAAGTATTTGATGAATTTTCTATTTTAATGAAGCATTGTTCAGAAGTTGCATCGGGAACTTTCCAGGAATAATGACCTCCACTATATAAATTGGTATCTATATATTCCCAGTTTAATCCATTATTAAACGATAATAATATATTAACTGAAGTAACAAATTGACTTGCCCATTGAATATCGAGCACCGCTCGCGAGGGAATTTGCTCCCCTCCTCTAGGTGAAACAATTCTGATTCGGGTTTGTGCAGATACTTGAATACTTATTATAAAAAAAATTAAAAGAATTATAATCTTTTTCATTCTCTTCTTCTAATAATTATTTGATCAAAATCATTTTCTTCACCGAAGAGTAATTTCCAGCTTAAATTTTGTAAAAATAAATTCCACTTGAGGTTCTTTGCGTTAAAATAAACTTCATAATTCCGCTACTTTATTGAATAATTGTTTGATCGGGCAAAAACCATAATCGAAATAACAAGCAAGAAGTAGTATATTTCTTTCATAATTCCCCTCAAAACTTCCCTACTATTAATTAGTCTGACTGCAATATAATAATTTTTTTAATATTTCAAATATTTGTAATACAATATCAATTTTCATTAATTCTTTTTCATGACCAATTTTTACTCGACTTACATTACAGCAATCATAAAATCATCTTCCCCACGCTTTATAAAATAAAAGATTCAACTCATACTATTCGATATCTAACAGCCATCTAACAGCCTATAAATCCTAATTAACATAACTTTAACTCCGGTATTTCTCTTTTGGGGGAGTAATGGAATTTTGGTATTATGGAATATATATGATTATTCCAATATTCCATTTCTACAATATTCCATAGGTGTGAGAAACATGATTAATTAACCCAATTCCAAGGGCTTTGCAATTGTTGTTCTATAATGTAACTATAGTCAATTTCTATACCTTAAACCTGTCACTTTTTTTGGTTGTCAAACACTATAATGTTATAAATATTTTACATTTAACTCCTTGACATTATCATTTTTTCATATATTTTTGAAATGAACATTAAGGATTTTTTTTATATAGAAGATTTGCTACGGGCATAAAATTTGTTTAATTTTTTATACCAGGGTGGCAAAGTATTTCCGATCAAAGCTATTTCTGGTCGGATTTTTTGTTTTATTTTGTTAAAATGAAACTTTTTTGAAAGGAAATTTGTATACGTATATAATTTGATACCAATAGTGAGGAATCCGTTTTCAATAATAAAAAAAGGAAGGCAAAGATGAAAACCGTAAAAGCCAAAATCGATAATCCGTTATCCGACCTTATCAGTGATGATATCTTCGAGCTTTTAAATTCTCACGGTTTAATTGACGAAAAATCGGTTAGAGATTATCAAATCAGGAAGACTTTTAAACAATTAAGATCAAATAAAATCAGCGCAGGGGATGCAATTGATACGATACGGGAAGAATATCCTTATCTTCAATTCGATACGATAAGAAAAATTGTTTATCAAATCAGCAAGTAATTTCTTGATTAATAGACATTTAGGGTTTATATTTAGCTGACTCTTTCAAAGGGTTCTCCCCTGCCCTTTGATGGTAACGAGTCGAGCCCAGTGGTACCCCCATCACTGGGCTTTTTTATGAGTATGTTTTTTAATAAAATTTATTTAAAAAAGTAAATACGATCAAATGGTGGTAAAGAAAGGTCTTTATTAATTAGGTGATTATATATTATAAAATTTGTAGATTTGTTTAGTTTAACTATTGTAATTGTAGTTAATTAAATTATCGGAGAAAGTATAATGGCAAAAACAGTTAGAAAAAAAAATATTAGACCTGTTAAGAAAACTGCTGTATCACCTTTTAATATTTATTGGGATAAAAAAAATTATCTCTTTTTATTCCTCGGTTTTATACTCCTTTTTGCCGGCTATTATTTTATGAGCATAAACCCCTGGAATAGTTTTCCTGCTTTAAATATTTCCCCGGTAATTCTTATTATTGCTTATATTGTTATCTTTCCAGCTTCTATTTTATTCAGGGAGAAAAAAAATTCGGGGAATTCTGAAACAAATGAAATTGCGACTAATAAAGAAAAAGAGAAAGCTTAATTCACTTTTTATTCAGCTGTAATTTTAATTTTTATTTTGGTTAATCAATTGCTTCTAGTTTAATTGACAAAACTCAAACCTGATCAATTAATCGATTTAAACCTGCTGCTTTCTGTAGAGGGGATTGGGCCTGGTAAAATAAGAGCTCTCCTTTCAAAATTTAAATCCGCCGAAAATATCCTTTCATCAGATTTCAATTCTCTTACTTCAACTAATGGAATAAACATCAACCTAGCAAAAAGAATTCAGAGGATAAATGATTTAAGGGAAGAAAATAAAGCTTTGGTATTTTCCGAACTTGAAAAACTTGAAAAGTTAAAAGCCCGGATAATTACAATTTGGGACAAGGAATATCCCCCGTTATTAAAAAAAATATATGATCCGCCTATCATGTTTTATTGTAAAGGAAATTTTGCTGATAATGATGATTATTCTATTGCAATTGTTGGTACAAGAATTCCGACGAATTACGGGAAAGTTCAAGCAGAAAAATTATCTGCCGAATTAGCAGAGCAAAAAATTACTATCACCAGCGGTTTAGCAAGAGGTATTGATTCAATTGCTCACAAATCCGCATTAAGAAAAAACGGCAGAACAATAGCAGTTATCGGTTCAGGTTTAGATGTAATTTATCCGCCTGAAAATAGAAATCTATTCAATGAAATTGCAGAAAATGGGCTAATTATTTCTGAATATAAGCTGGGAACAAAACCGGATGCACCAAACTTCCCTAAAAGGAATAGAATTATTTCCGGATTAAGTTTGGGCTGTTTAGTTGTTGAAACAGGTGTAAAAGGGGGTGCTATGATGACTGCCTCGTTCGCTCTGGATCAGAACAGAGAGGTTTTTGCGATTCCCGGTAATTTAGGAATAAAGCAATCGGAAGGAACTAATTTATTAATTCAAAAAGGAGAAGCGAAGCTTGTTCGCTTTGCAGAAGATATTTTGGTGGAACTTGAATTAAAATTAAAACCAATTCTTGGTAAAAATATTCCAAGAGATAATGCAGAACTAAATTTATTTGAAGAAAAAATAATTGCATCATTAAATAACGAACCTTTGCAAATCGATAAAATTGCCGTAAATACTAACCTTTCTACATCGGATTGCCTGGTACATCTTTTATCTTTGGAATTTAAAGGATTGGTTAAGCAGCTACCAGGAAAGATGTTTGCATTATTATAATAATATTACAACCATACATAAGCCGGTACAATCCATGCATCTCCATATTTATTAAAGATTTTTTATTAACAACATTTTCCATTCATCATCTTCTATCAGGCAGGTTATCTGTCGGCTCAATACTTTTTTTTATTTTTCCAAAGTGCTTTTAATCTCTCCTTTAAATTCTTTTCCTGCCCGATTTCAGTAGGGAAGTAGAATTGTGAACCCGCTAATTCATCAGGCAAATAATTTTCTTCAATAAAATGATCGGGAAAATTATGCGCATACTTATATTCTTTTCCATATCCAATTTCTTTCATTAATTTTGTGGGAGCATTTCTTAAATGAATCGGAACAGGGTAAAGAGGTTTATTTTTTACAACGGACAATGCAGCATCAATTCCTAAATAAGATGCATTGCTCTTCGGAGAGGATGCTAAATAAGTAGTGCATTGTGCGAGAATTATCCTTGCCTCCGGCATACCTATTTTATCAACTGCGCCAAAAGCAGCTTCCGCTAAAACTAAACCGTTTGGAGAGGCGTTACCGATATCTTCCGATGCGAGAATTACCAATCTCCGTGCAATAAATAATGGATCCTCTCCTCCTTCAAGCATCCGGGCAAGCCAGTACAATGCCGCATCAGGATCACTGCCTCTTACACTCTTTATAAATGCAGATATGACGTTATAATGCTCCTCACCTGCCTTATCATAAACTATATTCTTTTTTTGGACAACATTTTCAAGAACTTTCTTCGAAATGTTTATAGTTTCCGAATTTAATTCCTGAATAACTGCTGTTTCAAAAATACTTAATAAAGCTCTTGCATCGCCTCCTGAAAGGTAAATTAAAAAATCTATATCTATTGAGCTGATATTTAATTTTGATAAGAATTCATCTTTTGAAATTGCCGAATGAAGAATATTTTCAAGATCTGTTTTTGAAAGCTCTTCAAGTATATAAATTCTCGCCCTGGATCTTAAAGCCGGTATTACTTCAAAAGAAGGATTTTCAGTTGTTGCTCCGATTAATATTATCAGTCCGGATTCAACCGAATGCAGAAGTGCATCCTGCTGTGATTTATTGAACCGGTGGATCTCATCAATAAACAAAATTGTTCTTTCATTTAATGCTTTATTCCTTTCAGCTATTTCAATAATATTTCTAATATCTTTTACACCTGAAGAAACTGCACTTAACTGGTGGAAATCAGAATTTGTTTTTTCTGCAATTATTCTTGCAATTGTAGTTTTACCGGTCCCGGGAGGACCCCATAATATGAATGAACTTAAAGTATCATTATCAATCATTAACCGGATCGGCTTTCCTTCACCTAAAAGTGCTTTTTGTCCCTGGAAATCTTCAATGTCCTTTGGCCGGACTCTTTCTGCTAAGGGGATTTTAGGAATGCCTGATTTATCCATTACTTTTCCTGAACGTGAATAACTTTTTCATCTTTTCTGATCATATGATACTTCTCTCTTGCGGTCTTTTCAATCTTAGCCGGGATTTTTTTTTGAAGTGAATCTATATCTCCTTCTAAAGCTTTATTTTCTTTCTTTGTATTTGTAATCTGTTCGTTTAATGAGTTAACTTCATTTTTTAAATCTTTATATTTCAGAATTCCGTATTCATTAAAAAAAAGGAATAGCTAAGCCGATTAGAAATAAAATTAAGAAGATATAAATTTTTATTTTGCTGCTAAACTTAAACATCGGAGATTTTATGCGCCTTCAGAGAGACTTAAAGTTATAATTTTATCAATCAATTGTTCAAATGAAATTCCTACAGCTTTAGCCATTTTAGGAACTAGACTTGTGGAGGTCATTCCCGGCAGAGTATTCACTTCCAGGCAATAAGCTTCAAAGTTTTCATTTACTCTGAAATCCACCCTTGAATAAACCTCACAGCCAAGCGACCTATGGGCAATAAGTGCCTGAGACTGGAGCTTTTTCTCAACATCTTTGGGTATATTAGCCGGAACAATATACTCGCTCATACCGGAAGTATATTTACATTCATAATCATAAATACTATGCTTCGGTTTTATTTCCAGTACAGGCAAAGCCGTATCATTAAGAACTGCTACAGTCATTTCACGTCCCGGAATATATTCTTCGATAATAGCTTTATCAGAAAACTGCAAAGCAAAGCTTAACGCATCGGGTACTTCATTTTCAGAATTGCAAATTGTCAATCCGACAGTAGAACCCTGGTCATTCGGTTTTATTACGCAGGGATATTGAAATTTATTATTGATGGTTTGTTTTACTGCTTCATCGCTAAAACTATTTTTACTGATTGTAAACCACCCCGGAGTATTTATATCATAATGTTTAAATAAAATTTTCGACATTTCTTTATCAATTGAAATTGAACTGGCTAAAATTTTAGAGCCTGTATATTTTATTCCCCTTAATTCCAACAAGGATTGTATTGTGCCGTCTTCCCCGTATTTCCCATGCAGTGCAATAAAAGCAAGATCAATATCATCAAATAATTTTGAATTAATTGTTTCAACATAATTCCTGTTGGAAATTTTTGAATCGTCCTTACCTTTAAAGAACTCATCTTCGCTTCCAGGCTGATCTTTTCCGTATGCAGGATTTATTAAAACCGGTTTATATCCAAGATTTTTTAATGCCGGATAAATAGAAGCTGCAGATGATTTGGAAACTTCCTTTTCAGGTGACGTTCCGCCAAGAAGCAATGCGATTTTCAATTTTCTGTTTTTGTCCATTTATATTATTTTATGTTTTCTGGTTGACATTTATTTTCCAGCTCTTCCATTAATTTCAAATTTATATATCCGTCATAACCTGTAACCAACGGTTCTTCATTCATTAAAAAAGATTTCTGCACGGATTTTAATAAATAATAAAGCTTATTGCCTCTTTTCCTAAAAGATCTTTTTGCTTCATCTTCAAGCATAATAGTTAATTTTGAAGGTGCATGCTTAACACCGATAAATGAATCAATGCTGATAGCTCCTTTATGCCCTAATATTTCAATCCGGTTAAATGCCTTTTTAGAATTATATGAACAGCTGAAAAATCCGTACCCGCTGTTTTTAAATTTAACAAGCGCTGAAGCGAAATCATCGACCCCGCTTTTGTATATTATACTGTCAACCGCACCGCTTACTATTTCAAATTCTCCGCCCAGGAACCTTAAAATGTCTATCAGATGAGTCCCTAAATCCCGCAATGCACCGCCGCCGCTCAATTCTTTATTATGCCTGAAATTATCCCCCGGTGGAAGATCAATATTAAAGCTAAGATTTAATGGAGACAATTTTTCCCAGCAGCTTATTTTCAATTAATTCTTTTGTTTTAATAATTTGGGGATGAAAGCGATAAAGATAGTTGACTGCAAACAAAACATTTCTTTCTTTGCAAGTCTTCACCATTTCTTCGGCTTGGATAGAATTTAAAGCCAAAGGTTTTTCACATAAAATATTTTTTCCTGCTTTTGCAGCTTTAATAACTTGTTTATAATGAAATGAATTTGCACTTCCAATATAGACAGTGTTTATATCAGAATTCAGGAACTCGTCATAATCATTATATTTATTATTTATACCGAATTTTTCGGCAATGTTTTTTGCTCGGTTTATATCATTACTAAAAACCGAATTAACCGAACTCCTTCTAAAAAGCGACAAAGTAGGAATAAAAGAATGCTCTGAATATCTTCCAAGCCCTGCAACACCCCATTTTAATTTTGCTCTTGCCATTAGTTTTTCAATCTAATATAAATAATTTTCAATTCGGTATATATATAATTTTTTTTTCGGATTTAGAGTGAGATTATTATTAAGAATGATTGACATCATGCAATCTGCTTAAATAATTTTAACCTTCCCATTAATTTTTTAACCGGCAGTGAATTCTGCATAATATAAAAATGAATTCCCGGTGCATTTTTACTTATTAATTCTTCAACCTGTTTGGATGCCCATTCCACGCCAATATCCATAACCTGTTCAGGTTTAGCTGCAAATACTTCATCAGCCAATTCATCGGGAAGACTTATATAAAAATTCTTCGGAATATTAACAAGATGACTTTTATTTGTCAGGATCTTTAAACCCGGTATAATCGGTACAGTAATCCCTTCTTTACGGCACTGCTCAACATAATCAAAATAAAACTTATTATTATAAAACATTTGAGTTACAATATATTCGGCACCGGCATCGATTTTTTGTTTCACATTTTTAATATCGATTTTTAAACTAGGCGCTTCGAAGTGTTTTTCAGGGTAACCTCCAACGCCGATACAAAAATTCGTCGGTTTGGCATCGAGTAAACTTTCTTCAAGGTATTTACCTTTATTCATATTTACTATCTGGTCAACGAGTTCACTGGTAAGCTGGTTCACACTTCTTCCGAAAGGAACGGGCTTATCATATCCATGATCGTCACCTCTTACCGCAAGCACATTTTCGATTCCAAGATAATTTATTTCAATTAGAAAATCTTCAGTTTCCTCCCTTGTAAAACCTTTGGTAAGAACGTGCGGAACTGCGTCAATATTATACTTATTTTGAATCAAAGCACATATTCCGAGAGTACCCGGTCTTTTCCTTTTAATTTTTTTTCTTATTCCGCTTGGAGTTTCATCATATACCACTTCCGCTGAATGACTGGTAATATCAATAAATGGCGGTCTATATTTTGCAATATCATCTAAAACAGATAAAAGACTTTTTATATCACCCCCTCTTTTAGGCGGAATAAGCTCGAAACTGATAAAAGGCTGCTTTGCATTTTGTATGTGTTCTACAACTTTCATAATTCAAGTACTTTGTTTACAAATTAAATTTAATATCAAAACCAAAAATATAATAATAAATGGTCTTATCATATTGATTCATTAAAAGGAGAGATGATTTTGCACAGAAATCTCGAATAAGAAATTTTTTCATCTTCCGGAATCAATAATTAATAAATCTTTATTGTTTTTTATAGAACTTTCATCCGTTCTTGATTTTTAAATACTTACCGGTTAACCACATTTTAGACATATCTCTGTAATGTTTACTAAAAACATTTCCCGATTCTCCAGTAGTTAAAATTAAATAGATAGTATTCGGTTTGGCAAAATCAAATATATATCTCATTGCAGGCCCGACGGTATTTTCAAATTCCTTGTGTCTAAACTGCGGAATACTAGTGATACTTTTATAAAATGGATATTCGGTATTGAAAATAGTTGTACCATCCCCACCTATTTCAAAAGGCCCGATATCAATAAATTGATCGATCAAAGAGGAAAATCCGCTGAAAGGATGTTTAAATATAACTTTATGCATTTTACCCCACTGCCACATTTTCAGATCTTTACCATATTTAATTTCCAATTCTGTTAGGGCATCCGACAGGCTTTTTCTTATTATTTCATTTTTTGTTTCAACTCGGGGAGTTTTAATGTTATCTATCCATGAATTTGTTGAATCGTTTAAAACTTTTAAGACAGAATTATATGTTACATTTGCAGTAAAAACGAATTCATTATAAAGATCATCACCCATTTCATCATAATAAATATTTTTTATTAAGATGCTTAAAAAAAACTGCATATATTGCCGGGACCTGGCTGTATTCATTAAATTTATAATTCCAATCTTGAAATAGCTGTAAAGCCAACTGCAGGTTCTTATCTGTAATTTCAACTCCTTTAAATGCATCTAAGATAAATTTAGTTATTTTTTGCGCATATGGAGAGACAAAATCCATTTGATAATTTTCATAATCAGCAACCGAATGTTTCGGCTTAGCTGTTAAAAGCTCTTCTGATTCGTTCAATCCTTGATGCAGGTTCCCATACATTAGAAATATGATATTTAAAATTCTCTTCGGTTTTATTATTTGCAGTAGCAATATAATCCTCTTTCGGATTTAAAAATGAAGGCAGTTCATTTTGAGGTACAAATCCTTTCCAGTCATATTTATCTGTTGTACCGTCATAAACAAAAGAAATGCCATTATTTTCTCTAATTGGAATTCTTCCTCCGAAAGCATAACCGATATTCCCATCCTTATCGGCATATACAAAATTTTGACCGGGAACGCTATAACCTGTTAAAGCATCTCTAAACTCTCCCCAATTTTTTGCCCTGATTAATAAGATAAAAAGAATTCATCTCGCTGCTGTAATAATTTCCCAGCCAGTTCATACTAATTGTGGTCTGATCTAATTTATTATTAGGATAAATAAAATTATAGGGATGAATACCGGAAATAATGGGACCGTGACCGGTTGATGCAATTTTAATTACAACGTCGGAAGAATCTTTAACCTTAATAGTATCGGAATATATTTTTAATTTTTTCCAATCGCCATTAAACAGATAATTCTTCTTTGTTGAATCCAATTTTTCGATATAAAAATCGGCATCATCCAGCATAATATTAGTAACTGTCCAGGATATATTTTCATTTTTACCAATTACCACTGCAGGCACACCGGGCAAAGTAACACCAGATGCATTCCAGCTATCGCTGTGAATCACCGCAGCGAACCATTGAGATGGTGCGGTATAATGAAGATGCGTATCATTTGCTATTATAGGTTTACCGCTGGCGGACATTGTTCCGTTAACAACCCAATTGTTTGAACCAAGATGGGTTCCCGACATATCCATGAATTCTCTAAATTCCTGGTCGGTTTTTATAAATGAATTATCGATTGCAGAATATTTTTTAATTTCAGGAGGAATAATAGTTGGCGCATTTTCAGGATAACTTGGTAAAATTTCTTTAACTTTCTCTTCACCAAATTTTTCAATAAGCTGAGTAAAAGAGATATCGGACCACCAGCTGATATTCAGCTCCCATGCCATCATCCTGCCGATGACAAGACAATCTGCGGGTGTCCACTTATAAGGTTCATAACCCAAAACATCAAATTCTATGGAATATTTTCCTTTTGCATCTTTAATATATTTATTTACTCCATTTGAATAAGCCTGCAGAAAGCCTATTAAATTCTGATTAGTCTGTTTTAAAATATCATCAACAGTTTTTTTAATACCGATAGTTTTAAACATTTTATCAAATGGAATTGTACGCGGGCCGAATATCTCGCTTAATCTTCCTTCACCGGCACGTCTCATTAAATCCATTGAGAATAAACGTTCCTGCGCGTGAACGTACCCGAGTGCAAAAGCTGCGTCATCTTCATTCTTTGCAATAATATAAGGAACTGCCATACTATCCCGGTATATCTCTACATCATCTTTAACGAAGCTGGACACTACATTACCGTTATAAACCGGTAAGGATGACTTAAGCATGTGGTAGAATATTGCACCTCCGACCACAAGTATAATAATCAAACTAACCGCAACACCGATAGATATTTTTAGCCACCTGGGCATAAGATTACTTTCTAATATTTTATTTCATACATAATATAAATTAACATTTTTTTTATAAAGTTGTTAAGATGTTTGAACGTGGTTAAAGATTTTTATAATCGATTTAACATGATAATCATACTGCGTGGTTTAAAGATGATCCAAGTTATCTTTTTAGTCTCTTTGAGGGAGGGAGAATCATGTCACAGAGGTCAAGTATATCCTGAACAGTTACGTCATCAATAAGTTCAGACTTTCGAATGAAATATTTGTTATTACCTATTGGAGCCCAATTAAACGGATTAGTTGGTCCGAATATCGAAATTTGAGGTGTTTCCGTAGAGCCGGCAACATGCATAATACCGGTATCATTTGAAATAAAAAGATCTGATTTTGATATCAATGCAGCAACCTGCGGAATTTCTTTATTTAGGAATAATGCCGCTTCTATTGTACAATTATTTTCGATATAATCTAATTCTTCTTTATCAGACTTACTTCCTGTTAAATAAAACTTTGCCTTATAATTCAAATTAAGATTATTAATTAATGAAATATATTTTTGAAGCGACCACCTGTTATCCGGTTTCCCGGCACCGATATGCAGACCTATCAATAGCTCACCCTCTTGAAGCTCCATTTCCTCAATAAATTCATCGGCAACTTTAATATCATTTTTATCAAAGGAAATTTCAGAATGATAATCTTTAGTATTAATTCCAAAAGGCCTTACAATATCAAGACTTCTTTCCGAAACATTTGAATCAGGATGCTTTCTCCAGTCAAGCTCCACTCTTCTGTCAAATAAATAGCGGCTTTCGTTAATTTCACCATTTAAAGATTCGGGACCAATCCTAATTTTAGATTTTGAAAAACGGGCAATTAAGTTGCTTGTAAATGATATTGAAACAACAACAGGGACAACCGCTACATCGTAATCTTCCCTGAGTATTTTAATAAATTCTGAAAGATAACCAGGTTTAAATATTTTTTTTTGTCGAAAATAAACATCCGGTCAATAAATTTATTTTTGATAAGACCGGGATAATTAAAAGGACTAACAACTAAAGTAATTTGAGATTGAGGATATGTTTCCTTTATTGCTCTGAAAAGTGAAACTCCGGCAAGCAGGTCACCAAGCTGGTTATGCTGCCTTACAATAAGAAATTTTTTTGGGTGCCCCGAGATCAAAATTATTTATAATCTTTTTTGATAAAAAAGCCCGGAGAATTAAATTGATGAAATTTGAAGCAGCATTTTTTTTTGCCATTATTTATTCTGATTGCTTTTCTTTTCTATCATCCTGATCATCCGGTTTAATCTCCTTAAATTCAGCGTCTTCCACATTTTCATATTTACTTTTTGGAGATGCACTTCTTTTAAAGGTATCCTGTTTATTTTTGGAAGGTGAATTAAACTTCTGAAAAAATACTGAAGGATTTTATAAATAATATAAAATAAGATTATAAATAAAATAAATCTGAACATAACTAAATTATCCTTCTTGATTCGGGTTTGAAATATTCAATGATACCTCTGTCATTTCTAAATACCTGTTTGAATAATTCATCGAAATCATTGCTGCTTTTTACAAAATCAATATCCGTTGAATTTACAATAAGCAGCGGTGTTGCATTATATCTAAAAAAGAAATGATTATATGCTTCACTTAATTCTTCAATATAGCTTCTCGTAAGATTCCGTTCAATTCTCCTGCTCCGTTTTTTAATATTAAACATTAATCTTTCCACGCTTGACTGCAGGTATACTACCAGGTCCGGTTTCCGTAAGTTCCGTGCCAGCAGCGGGAATATTGATTCATAAAGCTTTAATTCTTCACCGTTCAGATTCAAATATGCAAAAATTCTATCCTTTTCAAATGTATAATCGCATACATAATAATCGGTAAACAAATTTTCCTGAATTAGTGCTTCCTGCTGTTTATACCGGTTAATTAAAAAAAACATTTGCGTTTGAAATGCATATCTCCGCCTGTCCGAATAAAAACTTTCCAGGAACGGGTTGGCATCAAACTGTTCTAAAATTAATTCCGCGTTTAATTTTTCTTTAATTTTTTTTGCAAGACTTGTCTTCCCTGCACCAATTACTCCTTCAATAGCAATATATTTAACTTCTGCCATTCCGGATGTTAATTCAGAATTTTCGTTCACTATCTTCCTTTAGAATATTTTCTGTTTTAGTTTTTTAATAATATTTTTTTCAGCATTACAAATATCACAAATTTTTAGATTTAATTCAGGGTGAATAAAATTAGGAGCAATTTCACATAATGGAACAACAACAAAATCCCTGCGGGAAATCTCATTATGCGGCACTCTTACTTCATCATCCGAATAAATTTCATTGTTAAAAAAAAGAAGGTCAAGATCTATTTCTCTCGGACCCCACTTTACCGTTTTTTTTCTTCCCAGCTGATTCTCTATTTTTTTTAACAAATGAAAGAAGGTAATAAGCGAATTTGATGTTTTTATTTCAGCAGCACAATTAAAAAAATTTGCTTGTTCTATATTTCCATAAGGTTTCGTCTCATATACGGAAGAAACAGAAACGACTTCACAATCATCCTTTTTATCTATTTCTTCCACGGCTTTTTTTAAGTACCATAATTTATCCCCTATGTTCGAACCGAGAGCTACATAAGCTGTATTTGAAAAGCTGTTCGATTTATGAATACCGGAACTTCGTGACATTAAGAGTAATGGAGAAACGGCATGACAGAATAAAAGGATTTTATTAGAAAAAGTATTCGCAAAATCCATTATTTAAATTCCGCTGCTTATTACACATAAAATAAATTATTAAGCTTTTTTTGAAATTAATAATTTTACTTATTTAGTTCACTTCGCTCTTTAACAACTTCAACTTCAACACAATCTACAAGCCCGCCAAGAGGAGGATTGTTTTTTCTAACTCTGACAGCAACTTTTTCTATTGCTAAAAACTTTTTTAAAAGCTCATCTGCTATTTTTGCTGCAAGGGCTTCAATTAAATAATATTTCTGCCCTAAGTGCAAGCTGGTACATAAACTTGTAAACCTTTTCATAATCAACGGTCTGATTAAGACTGTCTTTTTCTGCTGCTTTTGAAAAGTCGGTATAGATATCGACATCCGCTTCGAATTTGCCGCCGACACTTTGTTCTTCGGACAGCACACCATGATAGCCGTAAAATGTGGCTTTTTTTATTCTAATTATATTTAACATAATTTACCCGTTAAAAATAAGATCAAATTTATTAAACTGTAACCTTTCTTCTAATTTTATTCAGCTTTATAAAATTACCAAAGTTTGCCCAAAGCAATCCGCATAGAACTAAAATACTTCCTATTAATTCATTAAATGAAAGCTGCTCGGAGAAGAAAACCCATCCTAAAAATAATGCAATAACAGGAGTAATAAATGAAATTAGAGAAAGGATTACAACACTTATTCTTTTTAACAGCCAGTAAAAAGATGTAAAAGTAATTATGCTGCCAAATACGGCGAGATATAAAACTGCAAGTAAAGCAGTTGAATCAAATTTAATTCTGCTCATATCTTCAAGGAAAAAACCTGAGAGTGACAGAATAATTCCTCCGATTAACATTGGAATAAAATTCATACTGACCGGGTGAAGATGTTGACCGTATTTTTTTATAAATACCGAATTTAGACCCTGAAAGCATGCACTTACAACAATTGCAATCATCCCAATAGTATATGAAGATAAATCCAAATTAAAAGTGTCGGAAAAAATTATAAGGATCCCGGAAAATCCAAGGATGATCCCTGTAACTTTGAAAAATCCTATTTTTTCTGAAGAGATTAGAAAATATGAAAATATAAGGACAAAGAATGGATTTACGGCAAAAAGAACGGAAGATAATCCCGATGGAATAAATTGTTCTGCCCAATATACAAAGCCGAATGGAAAAACAAACGAAAAGAAAGTCATTAAAATATAGAGGCGGATGGAAAGTTTATCCTTTTTAATTTCAATTTTTGTGATTTTAAGAATTAATAAGATTAATGCAGACGCAATAGTAAATCTTAACCCGGCAGATAAAAACGGAGTTAAAGATTCTAAACTTGCTTTAATAGCTAACCATGTAGATCCCCAAATTAAACAGGCTAAAGCATATACCAATATTATTTTTAGATTATTTGAAAACATTTTTATTTCAAAGCAATAATTCCGAAAGCTCTTCCGGAATGCTGGCCGTCCCTTCTATATGAATGAAGAAGATAATTCATTTCAAAAGTGCAAAAAGATGACCGCTGAATATTCTCCGGCAGGATTTTAAAATTCAATAAAATATCATAATTAATTCCCGATACATCGAGCAGAAATTTATCCCCTTTGGGAAGAAGATATTTTTCTTCAAATTTTTCGGCAACTTCTTTCCCCA
The DNA here is from genome assembly GCA_963782475.1 of uncultured Bacteroidota bacterium. Lineage (GTDB taxonomy): Bacteria > Bacteroidota > Ignavibacteria > Ignavibacteriales > Ignavibacteriaceae > CAVQBP01. Next base: position 772,361 of record CAWAJW010000012.1, on the reverse strand, counting down.
CTTCATAATTTTTTTGGCAGATCGATGGACCGATATAAGCTATTAAATCTTCCGGAATAGAATTATAGTCTGTACTTAACTTTTTTAATACTTTTAATAATATTTTTTTTTCTGTGCCGCGCCATCCGGAATGCACGGCGGCAATTATTTTGTTTTTTCTATCAAAGATAAAGATAGGTGTACAATCGGCTGTACCGACTGCGAGACCTAATTTTTTTTTGCCGGTTATTAAAGCATCGCTTTCACCCTGAAAGCCCCCTTCAGCTACAATATTAATTTTATCTCCATGAACCTGTTTTTGTATTGCCACATTTTCAGATTTTAATCCAAGCTCATTAAAAAACAATTCTCTATTTTCTTTTACAATATTTTCATCATCGCCGACTGAATTAGATACATTGAAATAATAGGGCGGATTTCTGTCAATACAAATTTTAGTGCTGAAGCCAAATATTATCTCTTCATACCGGCTGAATAATAAAGATTTTATATAAACCATCTTCCAAAGCTTAAATAAAAATGAACTGCAAGTTAAGAAAAAATGTTATTTAAAATATTATATAAATGATATAAAATAATTTTTAATCAATTCTTCATTCCCTATTTAAATCAGGGTTATTGACTTGATAGAATAAAAGTGTATTAAAATTTAATTTAGTGCAAAATAAAGTAAACACTTATCAAATCAATTGAGAGTATACACCCTTTCCATTATATTAGTAACTCTATTTATAAACAAGGAATATTTTGAAAATATTGGTAAGTAATGATGACGGCATAGATTCAAAAGGAATTTGGGTTTTAACCGAAGCTCTAAAAGAAATAGCAGAAGTAACAGTCGTTGCACCCCGAAATGAACAAAGCGCTGTTGGACATGGAATTACAATGCAGATACCTTTGCGTGTGATAGAATTCAGCAGGAACGGGAAATTTTTTGGTTACGCCGTTGAAGGAACTCCGGCAGATTGCGTGAAAATGGGGGTTAGAAATATAATGAAAGAGCCTCCCGATTTAGTTGTATCGGGAATAAATCACGGTTCTAATACTGCAATAAATATTATTTATTCCGGAACAGTCTCAGCTGCGAGAGAAGCCGCAATAATGGATATCCCGTCAATTGCTATTTCTGTAACAAACCATGCAGCTGAAGAATTTTCACTTGCGGCAAAAGTTGCAAAAAAATTAGCTTTGGAAATTGCTGATAAGGAATTACCCGCTGGTACCTTGCTGAATGTAAATGTTCCCGATGTTCCAGAAGAACAAATTGAAGGCGTACACTTAACCAGGCAGGGTAAATCAAAATGGGATGATATTTATGAAAAAAGAACCGATCCTTATGGTAAAAATTATTACTGGCTGACAGGCAGTCTTCTGGAAGTCGATACGGAAGTAGAAACCGATCAGGCTGCAATAAGAAAAAATTATATTTCAATTACTCCAATCCATTTTGATTTAACCGATTACGATACTTTTGAGAAAATGAAAAAATGGAAAATCGAAAGGCTTCTAAATGGGAAAGCAGATTGAAATCTATCAAATAGATGCTTTTACAGATAAATCTTTTGAAGGAAACCCTGCTGGGGTTTCATTCGGAGATAATTTAGATGAAAAAGAAATGCAGAAAATTGCAAAAGAAATGAACCTGGCAGAAACTGCTTTCCTTTCAAAATCTCCAAATGCTGATTATAATTTAAGATGGTTCACACCAGCTATGGAAGTGGAACTTTGCGGACACGCAACAATTGCTTCACTCCATTTTTTAAATGAAAAGAAGCTGCTTGAAAATAATAAAAATGTAAAGTTTGAAACACGATCAGGTGTATTAAGCTGCAAAGCAGAAGATGGATATTATTTTATGCAAATTCCGGTTTTTTCAATGAAGGAATTTGAAGGAAATAAAGAAGAAATAATTAATGCATTAAATATCAAAAGTAATTCGCTTGATAAAAATGTCCCTTTTATAATTCTGGAAAACGGGTATTTGTACATTTATATCAAAGATCTTTCAACACTGCATAATCTTCAGCCTGATTTTAGAGCTTTAAAAAATATCACGAAGTCAAAGAAGGAATTTACCGCTGTCGTAGTATTTACATTGGAAACTGTTGATGAAGAAAGTTTCGCCCACAGCCGCTTTTTTGCCCCTTTTTATGGAATTGATGAAGATCCGGTAACCGGTTCTGCAAATGGTCCTTTTCTTCTTGTTTTAAGGAAATTAAACATGCTGAAAAACACCGGGGAAGAAATAATTTTAATTTTCGAACAAGGCGATATTATAAACAGGCGCGGCAGAGTTAAAGTCAGGTATAATCAAACCAGCAATGAATTGTATATATCGGGACAGGCAGTTACGGTTTTGAAAGGAGCTTTAACTTTTTAATTTATGAACCGAATCTTCACTATTCGAAAAATAATCTATGACCATTCTTATTTTAATTTTAAATCAATGTTGAAAAATATTTGTTGCAAATATTGCTTATCTGAGCAGGCTCATGTTTAATTTTGAAAAGATTAATCTTTCCTTTTCTTTTAGTCCTCTTTTCTTTTTTACCGCACTTTTACTTCTCGGTGCTTATACAGTTTATGTTTACAGATATACGGTACCAGCTATCAGCACATCAAAAAAAATTTTTCTTGCTGCACTAAGAACATTTGCTTTGCTTTTGCTATTGTTCGTAATATTTGAACCGATTCTTACACTAACCAAGAAAACAATTCTTGAACCGGTAAACCTGATATTTGTTGATAATTCAAGATCAATACAAATTAAGGATGGAACTCATAGAGAAGAGTCCGTAGATAATTTTTTGAAAGAAGCAGATGCAAATGACCTGTTCGGTAATTCAAAATTATATTCATTCGGAAATAATATAGAAAATGTCAGCACCGACAGCATAGCAAAAATAAATTTCTCGGAAGGAAGCACAAACTTCTCAAAAATATTTAATTACGTAAAAGAAGACAAAAACAACATTTCCTCTGTAATCATTATAAGCGACGGTGTAATAACAGATGGAACAAATCCTCTTTACACAGCGGAAAAATTAAATATACCGGTTTTTACGGTTGGAGTCGGAGACACAACAAAACATAAAGATATTGATCTGAGAAACGTTTTGTACAATGAATATATTTATGCACAAACTCCAACAATAATCCAGGCAACAATTTTAAATAATGGTTTTGGCAATCAAAGTGTCAATGTTTCTTTTTATGAAAACGATATTCTTGTTGAGCAGAAAGGAATTAAATTAAGTGAAGATGGAGTGCAGAATATAGATTTTAATTATACTCCTCAAAACGGCGGTGAAAAAAAATTAACAATTAATATCTCTAATTTAAATGGCGAATTTACGGCTGCCAATAATAAAAAAATATTCTATGTAAATGTATTAAGCAATAAAATTAAAGTGCTTCTGATAAGCGGCGCTCCTTCACCTGATCTTTCTTTTATTAAAAATACTATGAGGGAAGATAAAAATCTTTCGGTAAATACAATAACACAAATCGGGCAAAATAATTTCCTGGAAAAGAATAGCAGAAAAGTATTAATTGACAGCGCACAAATACTTTTTCTCATTGGTTTTCCAACCAGTGAAACACCAAACGAATTATTAAACGAATTATATGATGCAGTCTATAATAAAAGCAAACCTTTCTTTATAACTCTGTCGGGTCAAATAGACTTCTCAAAGCTAAGACAATTTCAAAGTGAGCTCCCGTTTATTGCTAATAATCCTTCGTCAAATTTTACGGAAGTTCAGCCGAATATTTCTCCTTCTGAATTAAACAATCCTTTAATTCAGAATAACGCTCAAAATCCAATTGATGCATGGAATAATCTGCCGCCGGTGTCTCAACCGGGTGCAGATTATAAATCCAAACCCGAAGATGAAGTTATATCAACAGTAAAGATTAATAATATACCGATTAATTCTCCTTTAATTGTTACACGAAAATTAGGGAGCAAAAGGTCAATTGCTGTCCTTGCGATGGATATATGGAGATGGAAGCTTCAGACCGCCGATGACCATTTAAACTTGTTTGATAACTTTATTTTAAATAGTGTTAAATGGTTAAATACTTCGGAAAAGCAAAAACAGGTTACAATTAAAACATCAAAAAAGAATTATTCATCAGGAGAAAATATAGATTTTACCGGCCAGGTTTATGATGAAACCTTTAACCCGGTTTCCGATGCGGAAGTGAAAGTTCAGGTGAACGGGGAAAAAGATAATTACAATTTGATTTTAAATAGTGCCGGAAACGGTTTATATGAAGGGAGTCTCCAGATTAATAAAGCAGGAAATTACCGGTTTTCGGGCGAGGCATCTCAAAACGGGGCTAAGTTAGGAACTGACGCTGGAAAATTTAATGTTGGTGAAGTAGATATCGAAATGATAAATCCTCAAATGAATTACGAATTTTTAAGCTCATTATCACGTGAAACCGGCGGAAAATTTTTCAATTCATCTAATGATAATCAATTATTTAATCTGATAAAAAATTTAAATAAAAGAGCTTCAAAAGAGAAAACCAATGTGAATGAAATAAAGCTTTGGTCGAATGAATGGCTTATGGCATTAGCTATTTTATTATTTGCTCTTGAATGGTTTTTCAGGAAAAGAGCCGGGATGCTGTAATGAAATTAAAATTTAAAAAGACTGAAAAATTTAAAGATGAACGATATAAATGAAATGTATTCAATCTTTATATAAAGAGATAACCGAGAATCTTAAATCTTATAACGTAAGATTTCTCATCCCGATTTTAGTGAGAAAAAATGATATGTATCGGGATTCGAAATAAAAAGATGTAAACGGAAAGAAGGGTGAGATCAGTATATCGAAAAATGATAGACAGTAATGCTAAAATCAGAACATTTTGTTATATTATTTTATAGATTGTAATCTATATTCGCTGCTGGATCCGGGGATCATTTTTTTAATCTTTAATTTTTATTTTTTTGGAATTTATTACCGAAATATTGGATTTCCTTCTACCCCGTTTGTGTCCTTCATGCAAATCCAAATTATTACCTTCTGAAAAATGCATATGTCTTTCCTGCTTAAGCAAAGTTCTTAGATCAGATGAAAAAAGATTAAAGCTGGAATTCAATAGAAAATTTTATAAAAAAAATATCATTTCAGGGTTCACATCCTTTTATGTTTTCGAGAAAGATAAAGAACTTCAGCATATAATTCATTCGTTAAAATATAACGGAAGATTCCTGACAGGGATCTTTCTGGGAAAACTGTTAGGCGAAAAAATCAAAAAAGACATTCAAAGCTGGAATATCGATTTAATTTTGCCGGTTCCTCTTCATCAACTAAAAAAAGCCGAAAGAGGATTTAATCAATCTTTTTATATTTCAAAAGGTTTAAGTAAAGAATTAAACATCCCTTATGGCTCGGGTATTATAAAAAGGAAAAGATATACTCAATCGCAGACTAAAATGAACTTTGCTGAAAGACAAAAAAATATAGACGAGGCTTTTAAAGTAAAGAATAATAAAAAGATAGAAGGGAAAAATATTTTGTTGATAGATGATGTTATAACAACCGGGGCAACAATATCTGAATGCGGAAAGGTTTTATTAAATTGCGGTGCAAATAAAATTTATGCTGCTTCAGTTGCAATTGCTGACTAATCTTTCCTAAACCATCGAAGTTAAATTATAAAAGACAGTATTCTGATCCGAAGACTTTGTGTACCTACATTCTCTCCGGAGCAGTTACACCCAAAATAGTTAACCCGTTTTTAATCACGGTTTTCACTGCCTTGATGAGAGCAACTCGTGCTTCAGCCAAATTTTTTTCCGAACCTAAAACCCTGTGAAAAGTATAAAATTTGTGAAATATTGCAGCTAATTCTTCAAGGTAGCTGCAAACGCGGTTCGTTTCAAAATTTTCAGCGCTGTATAAAATTTCTTCTTTAAATTCATGGAGCTTCTTTAATAATTTCTGTTCTTCATCAGTCGTTAATAAATTTAAATTTTCAGTCGATTCGGTAAGATCTTCTTTCTCAATCATTTTTAATATTGAGCAGATCCTGGCATGAGCATATTGTAAATAGAAGACAGGGTTTTCGTCCGATTGTTTTTTCGCCAGTGTTAAATCAAAATTCATATGCGTTGCCATGTTTCTCATATTAAAAAAATATCTTACAACATCGCTGCCGACATCATCAATGAGCTGATCAAGAGTAATATAATTTGCTTTCCTGGTCGACATTTTAACTGCTTCCCCGTTTTCCATAATAGTGACAAATTGATAAATCAATACCTTCACTTTTTCAGTATTATAGCCAAGCGCTTTTAAACCTGCCAGAACATCAGGATAAGTTGCATTATGATCGGAACCGAATAGATCAACAATTAAATCATAACCTCTGTCAAATTTTGTAGCATGATAAGCAATATCAGGCAGCCTGTAAGTCGGCTCTCCTGAAGATTTTACTATTACTTTATCCTCAGATAACTCTGAATCATTTTTGATTTCCGACAGCTTTAACCATACAGCTCCGTCTTTTTCATATGACAAATTCTTTTTTTTATATATATCAAGCAAAGATTTTATTTTCCCGTCTTCATAAAGAGAATTTTCGTTAAAAAATATTTCATGCTTGATATTTAGTCTTTGAAGAGTAGTTTTTATTTCATTGAAAATTTCCTTTTCGGCGGTTTCCTTAAATATTCCTTCTGCAGATTCACTCTTTAAATTTTCACCATGCTTTTCGATAAGTTTTTTGGCTATATCCCTGATGTATTCGCCTTGATAATAATCTGAGGGGAAGTCAACGGTTTCTCCGCACAATTCTAAGTAGCGCAAGCGAACAGAATCGCCAAGAACTCTCATCTGCCGTCCGGCATTATTAAAATAATATTCTCTATCTACTTTATAGCCAATCCATTCAAGTAGGTTTGCGACTGTATCCCCGACTACAGCATTCCTGCCGTGGCCAACAGTTAAAGGGCCCGTCGGGTTTGCTGAAACAAATTCTACATTTGTACTTTTACCTGAATTTTTATCCGACTTACCATAGTCATTTCCCGCTTTAAGAATATTCTTAATGATATCAGCCATAAATCCGGGAGTAAAAAAGAAATTTATAAAACCAGGACCTGCTATTTCAGTTTTAAAAACTAATACCGGAATCAATTTCCAAATTTGAAATAATCTCTCCGGCAATTTGTTTAGGATTCTTCTTTAACTGTTTGGTTAAGAGCATTGCTGCATTTGTGGAAAGATCCCCGTGAGATTCGATTTTGGGAATATCAAAAATTACCGGGATATCCTTTAAATAAGGAAGTTTTTCAGATGCTTTCTCAAAGATAGATTGTAAATATTCTTTCAATTTGTTTTCCGGTCATTATAGATTTGGAAGTATTATTTTGTCGACTTAGATACTTTTACTTTTTTATTTTCAGATGATTCCAAAGCCGGATCTTCAACATCGATTGAAGGCGCATCTCCCCAAAGCCTTTCAAGGTTATAATAAGCTCTGATATCTTTCTTAAATATATGAACAACGACATCAACATAATCAATCAGAACCCAATTTAATCCTTTATAACCTTCTTTATGCCATGATCTTATTCCTTCATCTTTTAAGCTTTTATCAACTTCATCGGCTATTGCTTTAACCTGCGTATCAGAATCTGCGCTGCATATAACAAAAAAATCTGCCATGGCGGTAAGTCCGCGCAAATCCAAAATTTTAACGTCAAAACCCTTCTTGTTAAAAATAAGATCGGTAATATTATCTGCTAATTGTTTTGAGTCCAAATTTAATCCTTTATTTTTGTTTGTTTGGTTTAAGTTCTTTAAAGTCTTTACCAATAATTAATGAAACATCAAGTATGTAATCATTATTTATCTGCTGAATAATATTTTTGTGATCAATCCCGAGTACATCTGCAACTTTAATTGCATTTGCTTTATTGCCGGTCCGATCAATTACCATTGATTTATCAACATCAAACGAGATATAATTTCCTGTCTGCACAACATCAAAATTATTGTTTCTTAAATAATCCGTAAATTGTTCACCGACCCCTGAAATACCACACCCGTTTAAGACCTCAACCTGTACAATTGGTGCAGCCAGCTTTTTTTTTGCTAATTCTTTTTCTGCATCTTCCCTGCTTTTTATTTTTAGATAAAGTGAATAACCTAAAAATATTATAACAGCCCCAAGAAAAATTATAATTATATTATATAAAAAATTTGATGCAGAAGTTTTTAATGTTATATCTATAGGCGGTTTTTGAGGACGGTTTTTTACCTTCACTTATTAACACTCATTTAACTACTTTTATAACCTCATGATTTATTAACGGATAAAAATAGAGCTGCTGCTGTTGTCAAAAGCATTATATCCAAATCCGTAAGAATTATACGGGTTAAAAGGATTGTAATAAGAATACGGTGTATTTCTATATTGAATAGAAATATAAGTATTTTTCCAGGGACTATAATTTATTGCCGCTTTGCTTAAATAAATTCCATTAATACTATTCTGAAAATCTTTTCCAAGTGAACTATACGGAGAATGCACTAAGCTGATGTCAACCTGCCCATTTAAATTATTTGAGAATTTATAAAACATACTATTTGTTAAAACTCCAAGTGCTAAACCCTGTCCGTTTCCAAAAGTTGAATATGAAAAGTCGTAGCTCTGATGCATTTGAAAATTGCTAGACTTCAAAAAACTAAAGAAAGATGAAGGTGAATTATCAGTAATTGCATTTTTAATATCTGATTCATGGAAACCGGAGTCTTTATACTGGGCATTTGCAGCAGAAATACCTAGTAAAATAAAAAATAAAATCCCTAATTTTTTCATATCAAAGCCTTTTTATTCAACTAAATATTAACTAAATCCTTGTTTAAAATCAATGAAACTTACTATCCAGATATTATTAAAATCACAATATTTTTGAAATCTTATTGTTTTTGTCGACTAATACAATTTTGGGTTTATGCTTTCTGGCTTCCTCATCGCTCATTTGCGAATATGCTATAATAATAACTTCATCGCCAATTGCACCAAGACGGGCAGCCGGACCGTTTAAGCAAATCATACCGCTGCCGGCAGGTCCTACCAAAGCATAGGTATCAAGCCTGCTCCCGTTATTTAAATTTACCACCTGTACCTTTTCATGCGGTAAAATATCAGCGGTTTTTAACAAATCTTCATCTATTGTAATGCTTCCTTCATAATACAATTCAGCCATTGTCACTGTAGCACGATGAATTTTTGCACGAAACATTTCTCTAGTCATAAAACTTAAAATTTCCCAATTTTTAATAATTAAATATACGGATAAACCGTTTGTAGTTTCAAGGAAGGATTCTCATTTATAGATATATCAAAAATTTGAAAATTACTTCCAAATATTGTGATTCTATTATTTTTTTTACATCTAGTAATTTATCATTTAACAATTATAAAAAGGGTAAAGCTGATTAATTCTCCAAAATTTGATATCTCGAGGTGCTTTCTTAGGGATAATTAATGGTGCAATTATTGGATGTATACAGGTTTTATAATCGGCTGGATTACTACTAATTTCCACTTTTAATTAAAATATCCGCTAAAGTTCTAACTTAAAATATTTACAAGGTATTGACAAAACCGAAAAGAAGTGTATATTTGTAATTCAATTATGAAAAATATTAGCGGGACATATTACCTAAATTCTAATCACTCGTGGTGGTGGTGGAGCATTTTTTATAAGGAGCATGTCCCGGTGATATGAGATAAATAGTAATATAATTTTTTATAAAAAAACCCTTCTCAGAAACACTGGGAAGGGTTTTTTTTTGATCTTTTCGATGTTAAAAAATTGATCTTAATCTTATTCATGATCCCATGAATTAAATATAATGGAGTAAGATTATGGCTGAAAGTAAAATTATGATTGAGTTTAAGAAATACAAAATTTAAGAGGCATTAAAATTATATGGAATTTGAACAATTTAAAGAACTATCAAAAAGTTATAATCTTATCCCAGTTTATGAGATAATAACTGCAGATTTGCTGACACCGGTTCTTGCATATTTAAAAATCCGCAAGAAAGGAGAACAAAACTTTCTACTTGAATCGGTTGAAGGTTCGACTAATATGGCAAGGTATTCTTTTATCGGAAGAGAACCAGAACAAATTAGCTCCAACAAAGGAATGGAAATTACAGAGTTTACAAACGGTTCATCAAAAAAAATAAATGATTCAATTTTTGAACATATCCGGAAAAAGCTCCAAAATTATAAACAGCCTAAACTTGAAGAGCTACCCGATTTTACGGGGGGAATCGTTGGTTATCTCGGTTTTGAAAATGTTGCTCTTGTTGAAAAAGTAATTAATTTTACTACGGAAAGCTTCAACAATCCCGATTCAATTCTGGGAATCTATAACACAATTCTTGCATTCGACCATTTCAAACATCAAATAATTTTAATATCAAATGTTAAAATAGAAATGGATACAAACCTTGAAAAGGCATATTCGGAAGCAAAGGATAAATTAAACAGGCTTAAAGATGAATTGAAAAAACCTTTCGAATACAATTCAAATTTTTCCTTAGACAATAATATATCGGGAGAATTTGATTCAACCGAATTCTGCCGGCAAGTTGAACAGAGCAAGAGGAATATTGTTGAGGGAGATATTTTCCAAATTGTTCTGTCCAAAAGATTTTCTTCAAAATATAAAGGGGATCTACTTAATGTTTACCGGGCTCTTAGAATTATTAATCCTTCACCTTATATGTATTACCTGGAATTTAAAAATGATTTCAAAATAATAGGAACATCACCTGAAGATCTTCTGAAAGTAAAAAACAGGAGAGCACAGGTACTTCCAATTGCCGGCACAAGAAGACGCGGCAGAAATATGGAAGAAGAAAAGTCACTTGAACAAGACCTGATGAATGATCCCAAAGAGCTCGCAGAACATACGATGCTTGTCGACCTGGGAAGAAACGATCTTGGACGTGTTTGTGAATATGGTACTGTTGAAGTCAGTGAGAGCATGAAGATTCAAAAATATTCCCATGTAATGCATATTGTATCAAAAGTTGAGGGAATTCTCGCAAAAGATAAAGACTCAATCGATGCTTTAATGTCCTGTTTTCCTGCGGGCACTGTTTCCGGGGCTCCTAAAATCAGGGCAATACAATTAATTAATGATTATGAAAAAGAAGAAAGGAATGTATATGCAGGGTCTGTCGGATATTTTGATTTTTCAGGAAACCTTGATATGTGCATTGCTATAAGAACTCTGTTCGCCAAAGGCAACATAATATACTGGCAGGCCGGAGCAGGGATTGTAGCTGACAGTGTCCCGAAACTTGAAGCTAAAGAAGTTAAAAATAAATCAGCAGCAATGATAAATGCTTTAAAATATGCGGAGGTAATAGATGAAAATTCTGGTAATTGATAATTACGACTCATTTACTTACAACCTGGTACAGCTCCTGGGAAACAATAAAACTCAGGTTATCATTAAAAGAAATGATGAAATAAATGCAGAGCAGATCAATGAGCTTCATCCTGATAAAATCTTGGTTTCTCCCGGCCCCGGGATTCCTGAAGATTCAAATGCATCACTTACCGCGTATAAAGAATTCGGAAAAACTACCCCGATACTTGGAGTATGCTTGGGACACCAGGCAATGGGAGTAGTATACGGCGGGAAAGTAGTAAAGGCCCCGGTTCTTATGCATGGCAAAACTTCTTTTATTAACCATGATAACAAAACATTGTTTAATAAAATCCCGCAGAGATTTGAAGCAACAAGATATCATTCTTTAATTGTTGAAAGAGAAAGTCTTCCTGGCTGTTTGGAAATTTCTGCAGAAACTGATGATGGAGTTATTATGGGAATCCGTCATAAAGAATATCCAGTTGAAGGAATACAGTTTCACCCCGAATCAATTTTAACAAAAGAAGGAAGAAAGATTATTAATAATTGGATTTCACTTTAATAGCATGCTGATGACACAGATTAAGCAAGATAATCACAGATCAAAAAATTTTGAAAACTAGTTTTATTAAACAATTAAATAAAATCTCAAATAATTTTTAAATGGAATCATATATAGAAAAATTAAAGGATTAACTAAAATAAATCAGTGAAAATCTGTTCAATCAGTGTCATCTGTGTGCTAATTATTATTATAAAATTTTTATTGGAGGAATCATGATAAAACAATACTTAGAAAAAATAATCGAAAAAGAAGATCTTGCTTTTGATGAAGCTTTCAATGCGATGAATGAAGTTATGACGGGAAATGTAAACAACTCACTTCTTGCAGGATTTTTAGTAGCTCTAAAAGCTAAAGGAGAAACTCCCGCTGAAGTAGCAGGATTTGCTAAAGCAATGAGAAATAATTGTATTAAAATTGAATGCGATGATGAAAATGCAATTGATGTTTGCGGAACCGGCGGAGATAATTCAGGCAGTTTTAATATTTCAACAGCAGTTGCTTTTACAGCGGCAGGTGCAGGGGTTAAAGTTGCTAAGCATGGCAACCGTTCAATTTCAAGTAAAAGCGGAAGTGCAGATGTCCTGCAAAATCTTGGAGTTAATATCAACTTAAGCAGGGATGAATCTGAAAAGGCATTGAGAGAAATAGGAATTGCTTTCCTTTTCGCACCTCTTTATCATCCTGCAATGAAATATGCAGCGCCGGTTAGAAAAGAACTGGCGATGAAAACCGTTTTTAATATGCTCGGCCCGCTAACAAATCCGGCCGGAGTCAGAAAACAATTGATCGGAACGTTTAACAGGAAAGCAGCTAGAACAATGTCGGAAGCTGCAAAATATCTGGATTTTGAAAAAGCCTGTTTTGTTTGTTCAAATGACAGCTATGATGAAATTTATCTTGGCGATATAACAGAGATTCATGAATATAATAACGGCAAGGAAATTAAATCATATACAATAACAAATGAAACATTCGATTATCCTAAACTTATCGATGAAGATATAAAAGGTGATACTGCAGAAATAAATGCTCAGATTATTTTAGATGTACTGGATAATAAAAATCGAAATGGTGCGTTCCATACAATTGCTGCGAATTCGGCATTGGCATTATACTGTGCAGACTTTTCTGATAATTTAAATGAATGCCAAAAAGCAGCCGAGGAATCCATATTATCCGGTGCGGCTTTTTCTAAATTAAATGAATTAAGAAAATTCAGTAATCACTCAACTAATTGATTAAATAAATATTCTACTTTATATTTAATAATGCTTTGTTTGAGAACTGATGGAAATAGAAAAGATAATAAATGAATTAAAGACCGGAATAATCGCACTATACCCCGATTTTATTTAATGGAATATACTAACGTGTCTCAAGAGTAAATTATGCCGGAAGTAGTAACACAAGAAGAAATCGAAAAACAAGAAGAAGAAATTGTTAAGCTTATTCCCCTTTATCATGTTATATTGCTTGATGATAATGAACATACCTACGACTATGTAATTGAAATGCTGATGGATTTGTTCGGGCACAGCAGTGAAACAGCATTCCAGATGGCATGCGAAGTTGACACAAGAAAACGGGTAATTGTAAATACAACGTATAAAGAACGTGCCGAATTGAAGCAGCAGCAAATCGAATCGTATGGTACTGACTGGCGTATGCCTGACTGCAAGGGCTCAATGTCGGCAGTAATGGAAAAAGCAGATTGAGTATATATTTAAATATCGTCATGACTTTGAAGAATGAGAAAATTAGTTCTTGACAAAAAAGAAAAGAATTCTATATTTGTAGTTTACATTATGAAAAATTTTACCGGGACATATTATTTTAACTATTTTTGGTACTGGTTTAGTACACGAAATAGTATGTCCCGGTGATAAGAGACTAAAATAGAAATTTATAAAAACCCTTCTCGTTCACCGGGAAGGGTTTTTTAGTTTAAAGAATGATTTAAGAATATAGATTAACGAATTAAGATTTATGAACTTCTTAAATCAAAAATCGTTAATCCCTGTTCTGAAATAAAAAAATCGATTCATATTAATTTTAAAAAAAGGATCGCTTTGAATATTCTCGAACAAATAGTTGAAGTAAAAAAAGAAGAGGTAAAGAAATTAAAGCAGAATTATTCACTCAATTCTTTTAAAGAACTGGAATTTTTTGAATCGAAACCTCTTAAATTCTACCGATGTAATAAAAAGTAATCCAAATATTTCCATCATTTCTGAAATAAAAAAAGCCAGCCCTTCCAAAGGAATTATTCGTACAGATTTTAATCATATAAAAATAGCCGAAACATATTTTAAATGCGGTGCAGATGCAGTTTCTATTTTAACCGATGAAAATTTTTTCCAAGGGAATATTTCATTTCTAAATGAAATTGCTACAATAAAGGAAGCTACCGTTGTTGAGAAAAGATTTTATTATTGATGAATTCCAGGTCTTCCAATCAAAGGGGAATGGAGCAGATATAATTCTTCTAATATGTGAAATATTATCTAAATCCCAAATAAATGAATTGACACATGCTGCAAAAGAAGCTAACCTTGAAGTTCTGCTTGAACTGCATTCAGAAAATCAGCTTGAAAAAATAGATTTTGATCTAAATAATATTTTAGGAGTTAACAATAGAAACCTGGAAGATTTTTCGATTGATCTAAACACTACGTTGAAACTTTCCAAACTTATCCCGAATGAGTTCAATTTTAGTAGCTGAAAGCGGGATAAAGAAAAAAGAAGATATTGATTATTTGAATCAAGCTGAAATTGATGCTGTACTGATTGGAGAACATTTAATGGCTTCAAAAAATATTGAAGAAAAATTTAAAGAGCTGAAAGAATGGTGTATAAAAACGGAAGATGGAATATGGAAGATGGGAAATGGAGAGTTTACCGAATGAAATCCGAAAGGCTAAGCTTCTATGGTAAAAGTTAAAACGTGCGGTATTACTAATTTAGAAGACGCACTTTTTTGCGAATCCGAAGGAGACTGATGCACTTGGATTCATCTTTTATAAAAAAAGCAAAAGATATATTGAACCGGATTCTGCTAAAGAAATAATTAAACACCTCTCCCCTTTCACTATGAAAGTAGGAGTATTTGTAAATGAATCTCCGGATTTTATTAATGAAACTGCAGCAAATTTACATCTAAATGCAGTTCAATTACATGGAGAAGAAATCACCTGAAATGTTAAGTAAAATTAATTTCCCTGTAATTAAAAGTTTCAGAATAAACAATGAATTTGATTTTTCAATATTGAAAAAATATCCGGATTCTTCTTTTCTGTTCGATACTTATTCCAATTCCGAATACGGCGGCACCGGGAAAGTATTTAACTGGAAATTAATTCCTGATGAATTAAAAAGCAAAATAATTTTGGCCGGCGGAATTTCTATCAATAATATTGAATGATATTATTAAATAATATAAAACCGGCAGCAGTTGATCTTTCCTCTTCTCTTGAAGCTGTACCGGGAAAAAAGGATAAAGAAAAAGTAAAAGAATTCTTTAAAAAAATAAATTATCTAAGGAGATAAAAAATGGTAATAATGATGAAACTCAATGCACCTAAAGAAGACATTGAGCAGGTAATTAATAAAATTCACTCCAGGGGATGTAAACATCATGAAATATGGGGTTCTGAAAAACTCGCAATTGGTGTAACAGGACAAACAACTGCATTATCAGAAGAGGAATTTTTAATCATGAACTCCGTAGATGAAGTTTACCGTGTTTCAAAGCCTTACAAGCTTGTAAGCAGAGAAGTGAAATCCGAAGATACTGTTATAAACATAAACGGCAAATCTATCGGCAGTGATGAATTAACAATTATTGCCGGACCATGCTCTATTGAAAGCCGCGATCAGATTTTTGAAGTTGCCGGACAATTAAAAGAAATGGGAATAAAATTTTTAAGAGCAGGTGCATATAAACCGAGAACCAGCCCTTATGCTTTCCAGGGGTTAAAGGAAAAAGGATTGGAATTATTGGCCGATGTAAAAAAAGAATTAGGGATGATGATAGTAACCGAAGCAAAAGACACAAATACTCTTCCCGCAAGTTGCAGCTGTTGCAGATATAATCCAGATCGGTGCACGAAATATGCAGAACTTTTCATTACTCGAAGAAGTCGGAGAATTATCAAACATAGTTTTATTAAAAAGAGGTTTGGCGGCAACCATCGAAGACCTCTTAATGAGTGCCGAATATATTCTTTCCCAGGGTAATTATAATGTAATCCTTTGTGAAAGAGGAATTAGGACATTTGAAACGCAGACAAGAAATACTTTGGATTTGAATTCAATTCCCGTGATAAAAAAACATTCACATTTGCCGATAATTGTTGATCCATCACATGGAATAGGAATGTGGGACAAAGTTTCTCCAATGGCAATGGCTGCAATAGCATGCGGTGCAGACGGTTTAATGATTGAAGTGCATGCACATCCTGAAGAAGCTTTATCTGATGGTTTTCAATCGTTAAAGCCAAATACATTTAAACAGCTTTTAGAAAAAATTGAACAGCTTGCTCCGGTAGTAAATAAGAAAGTAAATCTTTATGCAGAACTTACTTGAATATAATCAGCCCGATATAGAAGGAAGGTTCGGTAAATATGGGGGGAAATATGTTCCTGAAACTTTAATCACTCCTTTGCAGGAGCTTGAAGAGATTTATAGAGAATTAAAAAAAGATCCTTCCTTTATTAATGAGCTAGACCAGTTAAACAGAAATTATAACGGGCGCCCTACACCTTTAACTTATGCAAATAATTTAACCGAATATTTCGGCAAAGCTAAGATATATCTAAAACGTGAAGATTTGTGCCACACGGGAGCACATAAAATAAATAATGCACTGGGTCAAATTCTGCTGGCAAAAAAATTAGGCAAAACAAGAATAATTGCAGAAACCGGTGCCGGTCAGCATGGAGTTGCAACTGCAACAGTCTGTGCAAAATTCGGATTGGAATGTTTTGTTTATATGGGTGAAGTTGATATGGAAAGGCAAAGCCCGAATGTTTTCAGGATGAAACTGCTTGGTGCTGAAGTGATACCGGTTAAATCCGGCAGCCGAACTTTAAAGGATGCAACTAATGAAGCTATACGTGATTGGGTTACAAACGTAAATAATACTCATTATATAATCGGCTCGGTTGTAGGACCGCATCCATACCCAATGCTGGTTAGAGATTTTCAATCTATAATTGGAAAAGAAGCAAGGGAACAGATTTTATCTTTAGAAGGGAGACTACCGGATTATATTGTTGCTTGTGTCGGTGGCGGAAGCAATTCTATCGGAATTTTCTATCCTTTTATAAATGATAAGGTAAAACTAATAGGAGTTGAAGCTGCCGGGTTTGGAATTAATACAAACAAGCATTGTGCAACTTTAACTTTAGGAAGAGAAGGAATTTTCCAGGGAATGAAAACTTATCTGCTTCAGAGTGATGAAGGCCAAATATCTGAAGTGCATTCTATTTCTGCGGGTCTTGATTACCCGGGAGTGGGCCCTGAACATAGTTATCTGAAGGATCAGGTTTTAGCAGAATATCATTCAGCCACAGATGATGAAGCTCTGGATGCAACAAAACTATTATCAAGAAAAGAAGGGATTATCCCTGCTTTGGAAACGGCACACGCAATCGCCTATTTAAAATACTTGATGCCCCGTACAAAAAAAAATGAAATAGTTATTATTAATATCAGCGGCCGCGGGGATAAAGATTTAAATACAATAATAAAAAGCTTAGGGGAAAAATTTTAATGGAAAAAATTTCGGATTATATTTCTCAAAAAAGTAAAGAAGGTAAAAAGATTTTATCAATTTTTTTAACCAGCGGCTTTCCGGATAAAAACAAATTTGCAGAATTAGCCGTTGATATTTTAAATGCAGGCGCTGATATGCTTGAAATTGGATTCCCCTTTAGCGATCCTTTAGCCGATGGTCCGACAATTCAGTATTCTTCTCAAAAAGCGCTTGATAATGGTATAAATATAAAATCAACTTTTAATTATATAAGAGAAATTAGGAATAAATCCGATAAGCCATTAATTATGATGGGTTATGCTAACCCTGTTCTATCATATGGATTAGCACATTTCTCGAATGAAGCAAAATCTGCCGGCGTAAATGGTGTAATAATTCCTGATGTTCCGATAAATGAGTATTATAATTTCTTTGACGGTGCTTTTAAAGGATTGGAAAAAATTCTTTTAACAACACCTACAACTTCCGAAGATAGGATCAAAAAAATTGATGAATTAAGTGAAGGTTTTGTTTATTACGTAAGTATGACAGGTACAACTGGAAAGCAGGTTAATCATGGTGACGATATTCTTGATCCACTGAAAAAAACCTATTCTTTAGTTAAAAAGAATAAGATGCTTATCGGTTTTGGTATTTCAAGTCCCGGCGATGTTAAAACTTTTGAACCCTATTGTTCAGGTGTAATTGTAGGAAGTGCAGTTATTAAATCTTTAATGCATGAAAATATAAATTCTACTTTAAAATTAGTATCTAACCTAAAAGAAGCTTTAAATCATAATTAATCATGAAAGAACATAATGATCAGTGTTCTATTAACAATTAAGTTTTAAGATTTTATGAGCCTTTAAGATTTTATTTCACAAATCATCTCAACTTCAACTGCGGCATTTAAAGGAAGTTCATTAACTCCTACCGCACTTCTTACATGCTTTCCTTTTTCATCAAAAATTTTAATCAATAATTCAGAAGCCCCGTTTGCAACTTTCGGCTGCTCAACAAATCCGGTCTCACTATTAACAAATACTGTAAGCTTGATAATTCTTTCGATTTTATCAATATCATCAATTATTCCTTTTACTGCTGCAAGACAGTTAAGAACGCAAATTTCTGATGCCCTTTGTCCCTGTTCTAGAGTAAGTTCTTTGCCAACTTTTCCTTCATACATTAATTTTCCCCCTGCTGACGGGATTTGTCCTGCAGTGAAAACCAGATTATTTGATTTAAGAGCCGGAATATAAGCAGCAACCGGTTTCTGGTGTTTCCGGCAGATTAAATCCTAATTTTTTTATTCTCTCTTCTATCATTTTTAACTCCTTTTTTAAGCTAATCTCTTTTTATTATCTTTGTTTATAAACGATTATTATTTTGTTTGAAGTTTAAAAATAAAGGTTAAGCATTATGATTGAAAGTAAATTTAAAGAATTAGTTGATATTGTGAGAAAGCTCCGGGTTGAGTGTCCTTGGGACAGAGAGCAAACGAACGATTCTATTAAAGCGGCAACTATAGAAGAAGCTTATGAAGTAGTTGAATCCATCGATAACAAAGATTACGATGAGCTTAAAAAAGAATTAGGTGATTTATTGCTCCATGTAATTTTTCATTCGGTTATTGCTGAAGAAGAAAATAATTTTAAACTTGAAGAAGTTATTATTTCAATCAAAGAAAAATTAATTAGACGGCATCCCCATGTTTTTGGAGATGAAGTTGTTGAAAATTCTGAACATGTGAAAAGGAACTGGGAATCTATTAAATTAAAAGAAGGCCGGGAATCTATTCTTGATGGAGTTCCGCAGATTATGCCCGCCCTGCAGCGTGCTTACCGCCTTCAGGAAAAAGCCTCTAAGGTAGGTTTTGATTGGAATAATAAAGAGGATATCTGGAAAAAGGTAGCTGAAGAGATTGAAGAAATGCATATAGAAATTTCTGCCAGCGAAAGATCTGCTTCCAGCGGGAAAAACGAAGTAAATGAAGAGTTAGAAAATGAAATCGGAGATGTTTTTTTTGCACTGGTTAATTACTCAAGGTTCTTAAAAATAAATCCTGAAAATGCATTACGAAGAACGAATAATAAGTTTATTAAAAGATTTAATCATATTGAGAAGAGACTAAAAGAAAACGGGAAAAAAATTAACGAGTCAAACCTTGAAGAAATGGATATTTATTGGAATGAAAGTAAAAAACTTTTATAAAGGAGTATTTCTGAATTTTTCATATGCATCAATTATATCCTTTACCAGCCTGTGTCTCACAACATCGGATTTATCGAAGTAGACAAATCCGACTCCGCCGATATTTTGCAGGATTTCTTTTGCCTGAACCAGCCCGCTTACATTTTTCGGAGGTAGATCAATTTGAGTAATATCTCCGGTTATTATTGCTTTAGAGTTTGCACCAAGCCTGGTTAAGAACATTTTCATCTGCATATCCGTAGCATTTTGCGCTTCATCCAAAATAACAAATGCATTGTTCAGCGTTCTACCGCGCATATATGCTAAAGGAACAATTTCAATTATCCTTTTTTCAATATAATTCTTCAGCTTATCAGAAGGAATCATATCATCTAACGAATCATACAAAGGACGAAGGTACGGATCAATCTTTTCTCTAAAGTCACCAGGTAAAAAGCCGAGGCTTTCACCTGCTTCAACAGCCGGTCTGGCTAAAACAATTTTATTTATGACCCCCTTTTTCAATGCTGAAACAGCAAGTGCAACAGCCAGGTACGTTTTACCTGTTCCGGCAGGTCCAATTGCAAAGCATATATCATTTTTATGGGCAGTTTCCAGGTACCTATTCTGCCCCGGTGTTCTCGCCTTTATTACATCATTTTTTGTATAAAGAACTATAGAGTCATATTCTTTATCATTTATAATCTCTTTTCCCTGGACTGCAAGATCAAGTATAGTCTCAACATCCGAAGATTTTAAGGTGCTGTTAGTATTAAGGACATACACCATCTCTTTAATAATTTTTTCAACTATCTCAATCTCTTCAAGCACTCCTTTTAAAATAACATTCTGACCTCTAACGGTTATTGAAGTATTGAACCGATCCTCTACTATTTTAATATTATTATCATTCATCCCCAGAAAGCTCATCATATCAACATTTTCGAGCGTCATCCGCTTTTCAATCGCTGTCATATATCTCCATTTAAATGAAAAAACCCTTATCCCGTTTATCAGGGACAAGGGTTTTTAAAATCTATCTGCTAAACTGAACATTAAAAAGAATTTTTATTGAACCGGAGCAGGTTTATAACTTTTTCTAAGTTTATCGTATTTGGCTTTTTCTTCTTCAGTTAGCTGTGGAATTGTAAATTGCTGTTTCGGGAAAATTAAATCCGGATTTTTAATTTTATCACGATTAGCTTTATAAATATTTGGCCAAGCAAAACCATTTCCATAAATATTAGGTTTTTTAGCTATATTCCAGAGACAGTCGCCTCTAACAACATCATATTGTATTGATGTAGGAGCTTCAACCCATGCATCTAATTCATTCTGCATTTGGGTATGAACTTGGTCAAAGAATTCAGGTAAAGCAGAAATCTTATTCATTTTTAAAGCATCAAGATCTTTTTGTCTGTCTGCTTTTGGTCCTTCTTTCCTTTGAATCTTTCCGTTCAATTCGGCAACAGCTTGTCTGAAATTATCTACATCAGCTTTTGTTGCACCGACCATAGAATAGAGCTCATCCATACAATCTTCATAGCTCTTAACATTAGTTGATTTCAGATTTGCGATATCAGCTTGTAAGGTTGAATCTTCTTGGTGAAGACTTGCTTTTTCGGAAGTAAGGCGTGCCATTTCAGCCTGCCATTCATCTGATGTCATTTTTTCTTCCTGTGCAAGCAGATTTATTGAAAAGATAAGAAGAAAAGAAAGGACACCAATAAAATATCTAGTTAACTTCATAAAATTTTCCTCCAATTTCAGTTATTAAAAATTTCATTAAAAAAGAATTATTTGGGCAGCTTATCTAAATTTGCCTTTGTTTCTTCTTTATCTTTTGCGCATTCCTGGAGCTTAGCATTTTTTGCCGCAATATCTTTCTCCAAGCTTGATCTCTCTTCTTTCAAGGAATCTGCTTGTGCCTGCAAAGATTTAACCTCACTTCTGAGGTCGTTTAGCTGTGCCATCTCTGAGTCACTAACTCCGCCACAACCACTCATTACTAATGCAGTTATTGCAAAGGCAGCAACAGCGATTGTGCTTCTTACATATTTTGAAATACTCATACTTGAACCTCCACTTAATGATTATTTTGTGTTATTAAATATAATAGAATAATAACAATATTTACAATTTTTATAAATATTTTTTATTTAAGCAGTTAGGACAATAAGGTCACTAATAAATGCCCTGATATATAACAAATTCGCACAAAAAATTCAAGTTAAAGTAAATAATAAAACCTTCAAATTGCGTTAAATTACATTCCCTAAATAATTCTCTTGTCGACAAAACTTGTAAATAGATTCGCTGCTATTATTAAATGATCGAAAACCGGGATATCTAAGATTTTTCCTGCTTCAACCAATTTCTTGGTGATTGCTATATCTTCATTACTTGGTTCCGGATTTCCGCTAGGATGATTATGTATTAATATTACACTAGCCGAATTATTTTCGATTGCAGCTTTAAATATTTCTCTGGGATGAACAACACTGGAATTTAAATTTCCGACTGAAATCACTTCGTATTTAATTATTTTATTTGCCGAATTCAAACAAACAATAATAAATTTTTCCTTTACTTCATCTCTCAATAAAGGGATAAAAATGTCGGCAATGTCCTTTGGAGAGGTGATTCTGTTTTCTGAAACCCATTTCGATTGAGATTCAATTCTACGGTTTATTTCAAAGGCTGCAAGAAGCATTGCTGCTTTATCTTTTCCAATCCCATTAACTTTTATCAGATTAGAAAATGAAAGTGAAGCTAAAACCGCCAGATTTTTATTTTTATTTATTAACTCATGAGCCACACTTAACACCGATTTCCCTTTGGTACCTGTTCTTAGAAGAATGGCAATGAGTTCTGCATCGGTTAAATTTTGAACACCCCTTAAAATTAGCTTCTCCCTTGGACGATCATCTAAAGGCAAATCTTTTACTTTTAAAATTTCTGCACCTCCTGTTTAGTTTGATGCTTTGTATTTTTCCAATAGTTGAAATCTGCCGTTATTATATCTTACTATATTCAAATATTTATTTATATGATCTTCATTAAATGAAATATTATTGTGAAAACCTTTTATTGTAATACCCGATTCCATTTTTCTTTTAACCATGTACCTGCTGCTGCTATTTCCAATTATTGCAAGAAGATATTGGGCCGTATCGTATCCATATAAAACATTCCTGTTGGGATCAATATGGGCTGTATTAAAAAAATTTCTGCTGAACTTTAAAAAGCTGCTGTCATTGTAATCAATAAAATAATCTGAAGTAAAAGTTAAATTTTCGCTTAAAGCAGGCGCAGATTCAAACCCTTTTGCATAAAACCAGTCTTGATTCCCGAAAACCGGAATAACTACAGAATCCTGCTGGACTAATTGAGAAAAAATAGCCGGTACATCAATTTTATCAGCAAGAGGTATATATAAACCTTGGAGAGTATCCTGGTATGCTGCAATTTGTGAAACCGGTTCACTTAGAGAGAACGAATTGCTTTTATATGAAGCATTTGCTAAAATTTCTCCGCCGATTTTTTTGAATTCATTTGAAAAAGTAGATGCAAGCAATGGTGAATAGCCGTCGACCGAGCTTAAAACTGCCAGCCTGCTTTTATTTGCTACATAATAAATATAATCGGCCATTATTTTTCCTCTTAATGAAAAAGGAGGATTAGCCTGAAAAAAGTTGCTGTTTTTGTTTGTTAAACCGCTGTCTGTTGCAGTAGGTGAAATAATTGGAATATCAGTATCCTGGAAATCATTTATTGCAGCTCTTACTTCATCACTAAAAATAGGACCTATAATTGCCCTTAAAGAAGGAATATTTTGAAATTCAATTTTAATGCTGTCAATTTTGTTTTTATCCATTTCGGTATTTTTAATTACAATCCCGATTTTTTCAGTATCATGGGATGAATTATATTCTGAGACAGCATATTTAATTCCCTGTAAAATTTCAGCAGCTGCTAAAGATGCACCTGAGTTCACTTTATCACCACTTAAAGGTAACATTATTCCTATTAAGGGACCTGTAATTTCGGTATTCGGCTGAATACTCGATATATCATTATCAATTTTTTGTTTGAGCAGGGAAGCTTCACCCTGCTCATCGGAATTTGGATATTTCTGTACAAGTATCTGCAGGTATTGACCGGCAGCTCTTAAGTTTCCTTCGGCAATACTTAACCTGGAAAGGATCAGCAATAAATATGGTTTTGATTTACTTTCATTTACAGAATTATATATTTTTTTTATGTCGGAGGAAATCAAATAATTTTCAGCAATTTTTTCCCCGGTACCTTTTGCATAGTTTATATAAAATTCAGAATTACTTGTTGCTATTAAATTTACAAGTTCTTTAAAGGAATCGAAATAATTTTTTTCCTGATAATATGATTTTGATAAAGTTAACCTTGCTTCATCTATATAATTACTGGTTGGATATAAATTAATAAAATTCAATAATGTAGAATCAGCTCCAACAAAATTATTTATATGTAATAAGCATTTTCCCTTAAACAAAAAAGCAATGGTATTGTCGGGATTACCGGCTTGACCGGCTATTTGACTAAATATTTTTAATGAACTGTCATAATCACCTGAATTATATAACCCTATAGCTTTGTTAAAATTATTATCTGCATTTTCATTGCTTTGAGGATATACAAGAAAAATATTTGAAGTAATTAAAAATAATAAAAATAGTAAAAAATATTTTTTATCCATCTGAAGCTTTATTTTTATTTAATATATGTGTGGCGTTTTCTTTTCCCCTCCTTGCAAAAATATTTTCTGGATCCAGCTTTAATGCTACATCGAAATAAGTCAGAGCTTCTCTTGTTTTGCTTGCATTGAGGCATGCTTCACCAAGTTTTGTGTATATATCTGAAGAAACATTATCGATCTGTTCAATATATTTTAAGAACAATTTTTCAGCTTTAAGATAATCCCCTAATTTTAAATAAATCTTTCCTCCCCATTCATATGATGCTGCCTCTTTAGGATTAAGCTTAATAGCTTTTTCAACAGGTACGATTCCGTGGGCATACATTCCCAGGTTATAATAAATTATAGCATAAATTAAATTTAATTCCCAGAAATTTGAATAAATTAAATCGGTCTTTTTGGCGTAACTCAAAGCACTCTCAAAATTACCGAGCTCAATTTCTATTTTTGCAAGATAAAGATTTGCTTCGTAAAGCAGTTCTGTTTGTTCGTTAAAAGAAATATATGTTAAAAAATTTATTTTAGCCATTTCATATTCTTTTAGAACAAAGTGAGAATATCCTAAAAAGAAAGAAACTATATGGTTCTCTTCCGGAAGAATTAAACTCAGTATTTCAATCGCTTCTTCCCAACTGGAATTTCTAAGAAGAAATTGTCCTAAAAAAAGTCTTACTTCATTATTTTCAGGGTCTCTATCAAGGAGAGAATAAAGCAGGTTAAAAGCAGGGTTTAAATTTCCCATTTTCTCATAAAGTTCCGCAAGATAGAAATGAACCTCTGTAAATTCCGGATATTCTTCCATTATTGAATTATAGATCTGAATTGCATGCAGATGCTTCCCCTGGGCCTCATAATCTGCCGCTACTTTTAATTTATGATCAAGCTGGTATCTTTCACTCATACTATTCCCATTCAATTGTGGACGGAGGTTTCGAACTAATATCATAGACAACCCGGTTAATTCCATGCACTTTATTTATGATTTTATTTGAAACCAGTTCTAAAAATTCATGATTAAATCTAAACCAATCTGCCGTCATGCCGTCCACAGAAGTAACAGCACGCAAAGCCAATACGTTTTCGTACGTCCTTGAATCACCCATTACACCAACAGATTGAACAGGGAGGAGCACTGAAAAAGCCTGCCAAATTTTATTATAAATTCCGGCTTTTTTAATTTCATTAATAAAAATATCGTCAGCTTCCCGCAGTACGTCCAGTTTGCTTATTGTTATATCACCTAAAATTCTAACCGCTAAACCAGGACCCGGAAAAGGATGTCTCTCAATAAATTCTTCAGGAATATTCAATTCTCTTCCGACATTTCTAACTTCATCTTTAAATAATTCTCTAAAAGGTTCGATCAATTTTAAATTCATTTTTTCAGGCAGACCACCGACATTGTGATGGGTTTTTATGGTTGCTGAAGCACCTTTAACCTGGACAGATTCTATAACATCGGGATATAATGTACCCTGAACTAAAAATCGAGCATCTTTATGTTTCTTTGCTTCTTCTTCAAATACTTCGATGAATGTATTACCGATTATTCTTCTTTTCTTTTCCGGATCTGAGACCTCTTTTAAATTATCCAGGAATTTTTTTGAAGCATCAATATTTATAATATTTAAATGGAGATTATCCTCGAACATCTCTGCTATTAACCGGCTCTCGTTTTTTCTCATTAAGCCCGTATCGATATGAATACAAAGGAGCCTACTGCCTATAGCTTTTTCAACTAAGACAGCTGCGACTGTTGAATCAACACCTCCGCTTAATGCACAAATAACATTTTCTTCCTTTACTAAATTTTTAATTCTTTCTACAGCTTCTTCAATGAAATTTTTAGGAGTCCAATCTCCTTTGCATCTGCAAATTTTAAATAAAAAATTACGGATAATTTTTCTTCCTTCTTCAGTATGATTTACTTCGGGATGAAATTGAACTCCGTATATATTTTTTTTACTATTAGAAATTGCACAAATAGGTGAATGATCAGATTTACCGGTAATTTCGAATTTGTCCGGAATTTTTGTTAAATAATCTCCGTGACTCATCCATACAGTAGATTCTTTTTTAAGACCTTCAAACAATAATGTATCATCTGAAATTTGAAGGGAAGCTTTTCCATATTCTCTATCAGAAGCCGGCTCTACAATCCCGTTAAATTCTTTACATATAATCTGAAGACCATAACAAATTCCTAATACAGGGATATTTAACTGCAAAATTGACGGATCTAACTGAGGTGCATTTTTATCATAAACACTCATCGGTCCACCCGATAAGATTATTCCTGAAGGATTTATTTCTTTTACTTTTTCTAAAGTGATTGTATGAGGAAAAATTTCAGAATAAACATTAGCTTCCCTAACCCGTCTTGTAATCAGCTGGGTATATTGAGAGCCAAAATCAATTATTAATATATTTTCTCTTTCGAACATTTATATATAAACTTCTGCAGAATAATTATAATAACTTTTTCCCCGGGAAGATTTTAAGCAGAAAATGCTTTTAAGTTGACTTTGATGATAAAACAAAAAAATTGTTTTACGTAATTCTATTTACACTTTAATAAGGAATTACTTACTAACTCATATTACGCAGAAAATTCTTAATCTCTTATTCTTAATCTTACTAAATTTTTATCAAGATTATGAGTAAGATCATGACCGATGCATAACATAAACTTACGAAGTTAATGTTCAACCAAGGCTCTATATTGTTCTGCATTCAAAAGATCATTCAGATCATTTTGATCTTTTATTTCCATTTTAACCATCCATCCCAAGCCGTAAGGATCTGAATTTACGACTTCAGGTGTATTAGTCAGCTCTTTATTCACTTCAATAACTTTTCCGGTGACAGGTGCAAAAATATCACTTACTGTTTTCACGGCTTCTATTGTACCGACAGATTCACCTTTTTTTACTTCCCCGATATTCGGATCTATATCAACAAATACAACATCGCCTAATTCGCCTTGTGCATAATCAGTAACACCTATCGTCCCGATATTTTTCTGAACGGAAATCCATTCATGTTCTTTAGTATATTTTATATTAGTTGGGAAATTCATTTAAACCTCAAAAAAAATTATTATTCTTTACAATTTAATTTAATTAATTATTATCTAAAATTATTGGGTCACTTTGATCGGGATAATATGGATAAAGGCATATAATAAAGCTGAACGAAAAGGAAAAATCTTAAAAATATTTTATATCCTTATTTAATGTCCATATTTATTCCAGCTTTTAATTAAAATTCAAAACTTTCCAAAAAGCTCGTATCAAAATTTCCGCTAAGAAACTTTCTATCTTCAAGTACTTTAATATGAAACGGAATAGTTGTTTTTATACCTTCCACCGTAAATTCTTCGAGAGCTCTTTTACCTCTTGCAATAGCATGGTTTCTATCGGTACCCCAGACAATTAATTTGGCTAAAAGCGAATCATAATAGGGTGGGATAACATATCCCTGGTAGATATGAGAATCAATACGAACACCGAATCCGCCTGGATAATGAAGAGATTCAATTTGACCTGGAGATGGTCTGAAACCATTTGAAGGATCTTCCGCATTTATTCTGAATTCAATACTATGTCCCTGCGGTTTTTGGGGTAATGTTTCAATTTTTTCTCCTGCAGCTACAAGGATCTGCTGCCTGATTAAATCAACATTATAAACATATTCTGTTACAGGATGTTCAACCTGAATACGCGTATTCATTTCCATGAAATAAAAATTTCTATGCTTATCTAAAAGAAATTCAATTGTACCTGCACCTTCATAATTAACAGATTTAGCTCCGAGAATTGCTGTTTCGCCCATTTTTTTCCTCATCTCCGAATCAATTGCAGGTGATGGAGATTCCTCAATTAATTTTTGGTGCCTTCTCTGAACAGAACAATCCCTTTCACCATAATGATATACATTTCCAAAACTATCACCCAAAACCTGTATTTCAACATGGCGGGGATTTTCCAGGAACTTTTCGAGATAAACATCAGGATTTCCAAACGATAATTCTGCTTCTGACCGGGCAGTTTGAAAAGCTTTTTCAAAGTCTTTTTCCTCCCACACAATCCTCATCCCTTTTCCGCCGCCACCTGCGGAGGCTTTAATAATAACCGGATAGCCTATTTCTCTAGAAATTCTTTTTCCTTCATCAGTATCTTTTACAATTCCATCACTTCCGGGAATAACAGGGACACCATTTTTTTTCATAGTATCCTTTGCAAAAGCTTTATCACCCATAGCTCTAATCATGTCCGGTGAGGGTCCAATAAATTTTATATTGGATTCGGCACAAATTTCAGAAAAATTTGCATTTTCGGCTAAAAATCCATAACCAGGATGAATTGCATCAGCGCCCGTAATTTGTGCGGCAGAAATTATTATAGGAATTTTAAGATAGCTGTCACGGCTAGGTGCCGGCCCAATACATACTGCTTCATCGGCAAAGGTAACATGAAGGGAATTTTTATCGGCTTCGGAATAAACTGCAACGGTTTTGATACCTAATTCTTTGCAGGTTCTTAATATTCTTAAAGCTATTTCTCCGCGGTTAGCAATTAAAATTTTATTAAACAATTTTTTTCTCAATATTTTAGATAAGATCAACCTTGTTGAATTAAAAAGAGAGGCTGGTTATATTCAACGGGTTTTCCATTCTCTGCTAAAATTTTGATTATTTTACCCTCAGTATCAGACTCAATTTCATTCATTAGTTTCATTGCCTCAACAATACACAGGACAGAGCCAACAGAAATATTATCACCTATCTGTACATACGGATCTGCATCGGGAGCGGGCGCCCTGTAAAATGTACCAACTATGGGGGATTTTACCTCATGCACATTATTTTCTAATTCTTCCTTTGCTTTAATTTTTTCCTGGTTTGCTAATTCATCATTATTATTGGAAGTGGTGGGGGATAATATTTGAGGCTGTATTACAGAAGTCCCCATTCTTATTTTCTTAGCAATTTTAACTCTAAAACCATTCTCTTCAACTTCAAGATCAGTAATTTCACTTGAATCAACAACCTTGACCAACTTCTTAATTAAATTCAAATCCATTTTATCACCCTCTTTTTAAGATTTCACTCTCTCAACATATGCCCCTACCCTTGTATCAATCTTTAAAATGTCTCCTTCATTAATAAACAAGGGAACATTAACTGTAGCTCCTGTTTCAAGTTTGGCCGGTTTATTAGCACCTGTAGCAGTATCACCCCTAAAGCCAGGTTCAGTTTCTACAACTTTCAAATTTACAAAGATCGGTATTTCAACATTTATTATTTCTTCACCATTAAATAAAATATCAACTTCCACACTTTCTTTCAGGTAATCAACGCCATCTCCAAACAATTCTATTGGTATATTAATTTGTTCATAAGTATCATTATCCATACAAACTAAAAAATTCCCCTCCCTGTATAGATACTGATATTTTCTTCTTTCAACCCTTACAATTTCAACACCTTCACCTGCTCTGAAAGTATTATCCAGCACTTTACCTGTTTTTAAATTCTTTAAAGTGCTTCTAACGAAAGCTCCCCCTTTACCGGGTTTGACATGCTGAAATTCGACAATAGAGTATAAGTCATTTTTAAATTTAATAATTAAACCATTACGGAAATCTGAGGTGTCTGCCATATATACTAAACTTTATTAAAATAATTAGGAAGAAAAAAATAGATATATAAGGGTTGAAAGTCAAGAATTAGAAATTACAAAAATTCATGGATTTTGCTCAGAAATGGATACTTTTTTGCAACTTTTTGCAATTTTTGTTAATCTTTTGCAAGAAACTGTAACTTTCTGAAATTCACTTTTTTGTTATAAAGCTATTATTAAATAAGTATTTTACTTCAATAATGGAATTTAAAAATATTTTTAATCTACCATTGCCAGATATTGGTCAACTTTGGAATTTGCTTGTGATTCAGGGTAATCTTTTTTAATACTTTCCAACAGTTCTTTTGCTTCCTCTTCTTTACCAGCACTTATATAATTGATGCTTGCATTTAACATATAATCAGGGTTTTGCACATCTGTTTTAGAGATTCTTGAGGCTTTTCTAAATAAATCAGCAGCTTTTTCATATTCCTTTCTGCCTGCATAAATTCCTGCCTGTCCAGCAAGTGATGCCGCCTTATAAAGGGAGATATCTCCATCATAGTCACTGTAATATTTTAACGCTTCATCTGATTTTCCAAGCATATCATAAGAATTAGCCAGATAAATTTTTGCCGTTTCACCATTTTCCGTACTTCCATAATCTTCTACTATTTTTTTAAGCCCGGTGATATTCTGCGAAGGTCTCCCTTCAATTGCTTCAAGGTATGAACCTTGATCATAAACATTCATAACCTGAGACAATAAAACCTCAGCCTTTTCGTTATTTTCCTTTTTATTATTTATATAATATATAACAGCAAAGACAACTATTATTAAAGCAACTGAATATGTCAGCATCTTGGATTTATTTTCATCAAAATATCCATACACTTTATAATAGGTTTCAACCAGCTTATCCTGTTTTATCTCTTTTTTAGATAATTTTTTCTTCTTTGTAAGCATTTTATTCCTTAAAAAAATGGATATGAAAAATAATGAAATTTAAGGAAGGGCAAAAGCCAAAATTAAAAAATAATAAATTTTTGACTTGTGAATTTTTATTTTTGACTTCTTTTAGTACGCCCAGAAGGACTCGAACCTTCAACCTTTGGAACCGGAATCCAACGTTCTATCCATTTGAACTATGGGCGCTTTGTTAATTAACAATGAACAATTATCAATTTACAATTAAAATTCAAATATAATTGTCAGTTATTCATTCTTAATCGTTAATTTTAATTTACACAATCCTGATATGATTTGAAAAGATCCAGGCTTTATCATTCAAATAAATTTCTACCCTGTATGCTCCCTTTCTCGTAATTTTAAATTCAGCTTTATCATTTTCAATTATTCCATTTTTTTTTCCGTTTCTTAATAATTTTATCATTCCTTTTTGAGGGCTGAATATTTTAAATATTATATGATTATTTCTTTTGATTTCATCCCCCATTTGATAGATTTTCCCCCCGGATTCCGCAAAAAATTTAAAACCTTTTGAGCTTCCATGGTAATCATTCGCGACAAAACATCTTCCCTCCTTCAAAGCATTATAAATCTGCTCCTTCGCATTTTTAAGGTGACTGCTGCTTTTTCCTTTTTCAATTTTTTCATTTAATAATAGATGTGTCCTTATCGATTTAAATAAAACCTTGTATGGAAATATTTCAACTTCTAAAAAACCAAGTAAATTATATTTATGTGCATGAGCATCAACACCTCCGATTCCAACAACCTTACGCTGCAGATTCAGCTGATCCCAAACTTTCAATGTTTCTGCAGGAGGCGATTCAATAGTTTTAAGCGGATGTATAAATGATTGATATTTATTTTGTTCAGTTAAATTTTCCATCCATTCGGACATATGGTTCCATATTTCAATTCCTGTAAAATCTTCAGTATTCCACTCGACCCATGGATAAGGAGGATGCTCTTTCATATGAGTTCGTTTTTCATGCGGATGAGCTAAAAATCCAATCCCACCTGCTTCTTTTACCTTCTTTACATAATTTTTAGCAGACATTCTTGTGGAATAAGTTTCATTTATTCCAAAAGCCAGGTAGTGATTTCTATTCTCTTTATCATTAATCTCACAACCTACAAGGAGTAAAGTATCTCCATACCAACCTTCAAAACCTTCCTTTAAAGCCCGCAGTGTATTATGATCAGTCAGGATAATAAAATCCAAACCTATTTCATCTGCAACTTTAGCAATATCTTTCACTTCTCCGGAACCATCGGAAAAAGTTGAATGCATGTGTAATGCACCTACATACTCAAACATTTTATTCTGTTTACTTATTTATTTATCTAAAAATATAGGGGAATAAAGTTTAATATTATAAAAAATTTCTATTATTAAAAAATTAAAATTTATGTAAAAAAATTAAAGTTAATTCTTTAACTAAGATATATATTTTATTATGCACTTAGTTTAATATCAATTCAGATAAATAAAAGGGCGCTTTGTCAGCGCCTTTATTATTATTCATTTTTTAATTTTTAGAAACCATAGCTTGTTGATATATATCCGAAAGTTCTTCCGCCGCCGATATTTCCTAAACCTTCCCGTAAAACATCGCTGTTAATTGTAGCATCGAAAGAAAAATCTCCGAATCTCAAACCTAATCCTAATGTAACTATCCCCGGAGAATATTGTGTTATCGTATTTTCTCTTACCAATGCAGCACCTAAACCGGTTTGAGTTGTATTGTTGGTGGTTGAAGCAGTATAACCCATTCTTGCAATCAGCCAGTCCAAAACTGTCCACTCTGCTCCTAAGTTCCATATTGGAAAAATAAAAGATGAATTGGACAACTCCGGCTGACTTCCAGGAATGGAAGGAATCTTCCATGAGTTACTATTAAAGCCAGGGCCGCCGACTAAAAGAAAATTCCCAATAGTATATTCAATACCAAAGCCAAATCCAATTGATGTTAAAGAGTTCAGATCACCGGATTGCCCATTTAATTCCTGGCTGCCATTTGCATTAATAAAATAAAGCGAGGGGACAAAACGCAATCTATCAGAATATTGCCAGAACATTCTTGCATTCACACCGATTAATGTTTGGGAAGCACTTGTTTTATTAGCCGGAGGAGGAGGTAAGCTTGATGCGCTTGGAAAAATAAAGCTGATCCCAGCATCAAGTAATATTTTTTTTGATAAGTTGGCAATAATACCTCCATTTATTCCAAACTGACTGGCGCTAATATCTGTTTCACCAGTAGTTGGAGTTTTCGTATTATTTTTGGAAGCAGCAAAAGCAATTCCGAGTCCCAGGATCACATTCCGTAACTTCAAAGAAGAAAAAACTTCCAGATTATTATTTAATTGAACTACTCCGGGAACTTCCTGTAATACACCGAAACCGGTACCTAGATACGCCAGGGGATCAAGTTTTCCAATAGAAAAAGTATTGAAATCATTTCTTGTTAACATAAGACCGAGAGTAAAGTTTTTATTGAAGGCGAAATTAACCCCTGCAAATTGACCGTTACTTGCATTACCGAAATCAGTACCGGCGTTTGATCCTATATCGCCCCATAAAAAATTATAATAATAGGAACCCCAGGCAGGATTAACTTTTATTGCTTCAGGATCAACTAAATAAGGATTATTTCCCAAGCTCAAGAACCGTGCATAACCCCCGGTTCTTTTTACTTCCTGAGCATTAAGAAAAAATGGAATAAATAAAAGGATGAGAAAAAAGAATAACTTACTATTCATATAGCCTCCGGTTAAATTTTATTTTCGAATTATGAAATTAAAACAACTTAAAACCGCCGAGTCAAGCTAATTAAAAATAGATTTATCATTTAATATATTTTGAAATATTATATTGTTTATTTCAAAAAAATTTTTTTGATTTTTATTTAAATCTAAAATTAAATCCTGCCATGATTCTTCCATAAGTTGTTTTTCTTTCAAATTCACCTTCATAATAAATATTGAAGTATAATTGATTTATAATTTTGGTAGAAATTTGCAATGTTAAGATTTTTTGATCAATATTACCTGTAAAACCACCGAAATTGTAATGTAATTTTGAAAACCCCGCAGAAATACTGGTAGAATTAATTGAAATAAATTTAGTTAGGGTTAAACCATAAACAGATCCGTTTTGGTAATTATTAAAAATCCTGTTGAATAAAAGAGAAGCAGAAATATCAAGCAAAGGAATATCTGATTTAGTGATAGAAAGATTAAAATTCCTTGATGGTCTTATATCTCCTTTTTGAAAACTATAACCTCCGCCTAAATTTAAAAACATTCCATTAAATGGCCTGATGAAAAAGCTTAAACGGAGACCCTGCCTCAGCTGATTTTCAAAAAGACTATCATAGAAACTTTTGAAAGTTTCATAATAAATTACATTTCTTCTTGCATCATATGATAAATTAATTGTTAAGGGTCTTGCAGGTGTATATTGTGCCGACAAATATAAACTTGTTAAAGAAAAATCACTTTCTGCTTTATTATTCCGCAATTTAAAGAGATCTATTTCTGATGAGAAAAATAGGTAAAGATTATTGACCATATTATTGTTATGCTGAAAGTAGAGAAATCTTCTATCTGTTTTACCATGATTTGAATTGCTGAAAAATTGCAATAGTGCTAAGCATTTGTCTATGGTTAATTGTATCTATTCTATTTATATAAGAGCCGTATTCAAACAAATTCGAATTTAATCCCATATGCAGAAAGTCGGGCCGGGAACCTATAACTCCGCCTACAGCAAAATTTCCAAATCCTTTTTCAACTTGTAATCCATCAATGGGACCCACACTGGAAATATTATTGTTCATGTGCCTTCCCAGCCAGATGCTGAATTTATTAATATTGTAACCTACAGCTAAATCATAAATCTTTATATTATTAAATACATTAGATTTTATATTGCTCCAATTTGAAGTTAAATAAGAAAAGTTCATATAATTTGAAAAAGAAAATCGTGAGCCGCCAATATTTTCCGCATGTAAATTAAGTGAATACCACCAGCTTTGTGTTCCAATGCTATTTGCATAGTTCGCAAAACCTGAAAAAGAATTAACAGTAAAACTGCCGTAAAAATTCGACCGGTATGCCGGAATGGTAATTTTATCTTTCCTGATTTTTTGTTGAGCGGTATCTTTAGCCAAATTTGAATCTTTTTCATTACCGGCATTTTTTATTGTTAAAGCATGTGGTTGATCATTTATTGACCAAACTAAAACTTGATCATCCACCTTCAAATTTATATCACTTATTTTTTCCCCGGAACAAGAGGTCGTTGATAAAAATTGTATTACCATAACCGGGATAAATTTTCCATTATATTTATAATAAGCCGTATCTCCTACAGATATACCTTCCGTATTTTCAAATCTTACATAAATATTCTGCGAAGTAATAAACGAAATTCTTCCCTCCTTTACATATCTACTTGTCTTAGGAATTAATAGAGCAGATGAGAAAATTAAAATAAAAATAAAGGGAAGTATTTTTATATTATTCTTATTCATAAACATTGATTTCAAAATTCTTAATTAATCTCCGTTACCTGTTTTATGACAATTATAGCAATCCTCATTCTGATGATGAGCATTTTGATGACAGGATGTATTACAAGAATGGATTACAAAATTAGAAATTGTTTGATGGCAGCTTCCGCAGGATACATTATGACTTCCGGTAAGAGGGAAATAAGTTGAATGATCAAAAGTTGAGGGGGACCATGCAGAAGTAGTATGGCATTGAGTACAATCGGTCGGATATCCTGCTGATTGGTGAGGCGGATTGCCGGTATTATTATAATCATTTGTATGACAACTATAGCAGGAAGTCGGTGGTGCAGTTGTATAACCGGATGTATGGCATGATTGACATGTAACGTTTGAATGTGCACCTGTTAAAGGAAATCCTGTGGTGCTATGATCAAATGTTGCTCCGCTCCAATTGGTTGTTGAATGACATTGAGTACAATCATGCGGAAATCCCTGAGTAGCTATGCGGTGGATTTGTTGTATTTGAATAATCCTGACTATGGCATGAATAACAATCTGTTGTTAATCCTGTTACAGTTCCTTTATGACATGATGAACAATCTAGAGAAACATGTGCACCTGTTAAAGTAAACCCTGTATTAGTATGATTAAATGTCGATTGTGTCCATGCGGTTGTGGTATGACAATCTTGACATGTTTGAGGCAAACCGGCAGCCGTATGACTTGGACTTGAAGTTCCTTGATATTTGGACTGATGACAATTATAACAAGTTATAGGAGGCGGTGTTGAATAGCCAGAAGTGTGGCATGACTGGCAAGTAGTTGTTGCATGCGCACCAATTAATGCAAAACCGGTTGTACTATGATCAAAATTTGCATCTCCCCAATTTGTTGTTGAATGGCATTGTGAACAATCATGCGAAAATCCTTGAGTTACATGATTCGGATCTGTAGTACTTGTAAAATCTTTACCATGGCATGAATAGCAATCACTTGGTGTATTTATATAACCGGCAGAATGACATGACTGGCAATTGGTCGTTACATGCGCCCCTGTTAATGTAAATCCCGTTGTACTATGATCAAATGTAGCTCCGCTCCAGTTTGTTGTTGAATGGCATTGAGAACAATTATGTGGAAATCCCTGGGCAACGTGATTCGGATCTGTTGTTCCTGCAAAATCTTTACTGTGGCATGAATAGCAGTCGTTGGAGGTGTTAGTATATCCTGCTGAATGACAAGCTTGACAAGTGACTGCTGCGTGAGCTCCTGTTAAAGGGAAACCTGTTGCGCTGTGATCAAAGTTTGCGTTTCCCCAGCTAGTTGTTGAATGACATTGAGAACAATCATGTGAAAATCCCTGGGTAACATGGTTCGGATCTGTTGTGCTTGCAAAATCATTACTATGACATGAATAACACTCGCTCGACGTATTAATATAACCTGATGTGTGGCAGGATTGACAAGATACGGAAGAGTGAGCGCCGGTTAATGGGAAACCGGTTGAAGCGTGATTAAAAACTGCTTGAGTAAAACTATAAATATTATGGCAATCCTGGCACACAGTTGAAAATTTTGCCTGAACATGATCAGGGTTTTTCGTCTGTGAATATTGCTGCTTATGGCATGAATAGCAGTCGCTGGTTAAACCTTTAAAATTAGTATGTTGAGTATGACAACTAAAACAATCGGCAATATTATGCCCGCCAACCAGCGGGAAGAAACTATGATCAAAATTGGTATTCCCCCAGGTAATACTCGTTAAACTATGGCAATCTTCACAGTTTGTAGAAAAATTTGATTGTACATGATTTGGCGATGCTGCTGAATAATATTGCTTTGAATGACAGCTGAAACATGAAATATTTTGAGTAGGAAAAAGTAAGTTTTCGTAACGTGGAATGACAATCACGGCAATCAACATTTAAATGTACACCTACAAGAGGAAAACGGCTGTTTTGATGAATCTGAACAATGTTGGATACAATCCATGTATTTGTAATATGGCATTTTTCACAATCCGGCCCTAATGTATTCTGATGAACATCTTTATGGCAGGAAATGCATTCTGTTTTAACTTCAGAAAAAATTAAGGTTGTGTGACATGATTTGCAATTAACGTCTTCATGCTGACCAGTTAATTTAAAGGATGTCTCTTTGTTATGATCAAATTTTATATGTTTAGGTATTGTTTTCCAATCAGTAGATTCATGACAGAATGCGCAGTCTATTTTTAAATTTTTTCCATGAGGAGATTGCGGAAAAATGTAAATTGTTCCGATAATAAGAAATATTAGGAATGACAGAAAGCGCATTTAAAATCTCTTAATTTATATTGGATAAATAGATTTCCATTTTCCGAAATTTTTTTATGACACGATGAACATAATAATTTTTCATGAGCTCCTTTTAAAGAGAACGGTGTTTTTTCATGATCAAATTTCACCGGTTTCCAATCATCAAATCCATGGCAGCTTTCACAAATAGCTTCATTTCCATTTTGTTCCGAATTAAATTGCCCGAAATGAACATCGCGATGACATAGTTTGACAATTTGATTTCATTGAAACAAATTTGAATTCTACTTTACCCTCATCTGTTCTGCTTTCATGACAATCCTTACATTTAGCATCTTTATGCTTTCCATTCAATTTAAAATTTGTTAGATCATGATTAAAAGAAATTGTTCTCCAATCCGACGTTGAATGACATGATGTGCAGTCATTTTCGGGCATAAACTTTTGTTTTATTTCCGCACCGTGAACATTATGATGACAATCAATACAATTCAAATTGATTTTTTTGAAATGCCACTGTTTTACTTCTTCATTAAAATGACATGACCGGCATGGCACTGCCAAATGTGCACCGGTCAATTTAAATTTAATTCTATTATGATCCGCTATTGTAAAACTAGTAATTCTAAAACCCATCACAGAATGACAATCTTTACAATCTCGGACTATATTGTTTATGGTAAAATCACCGAAATGTGCATCCTTATGGCAGTCTGTACATTTTTCGAATTTAGGCTTTGAGATTAAATCACTTCCGTGGCAGTCAGAACATTTTACATTTGCATGAGCACCCTTGAGCGGAAATCTTGTTTTATCATGATCAAATTCTTTTCTGTTTATATCTTTAAAAGATGAAGTAGAATGGCAACGCCACACAATTTTTCCCGAATTTCCCTTTGTGAACATCTTTATGGCAAGATTCGCAGCTTTCAAATATCACACCTTTAAATACCTGGAAGTCCTTGCCGTTTCTCGTTTCTTTAACATGACATTTTACGCAATCAACTTTTTCATGAGCGCCTGTTAAACGAAATGAAGCTGTTGAATGATCGAATTTTGCTGCAGGTTTGAAGTTTAAAGTATTATGACACGAACTGCAATCATTACCTAGGGTGTTTTGATGATAATCTTCATGGCATGTATAACAATTTTCAGTCAGGCCAAGGTAAGTATTTTTTAATCTTTTAACATTGGTATCGGAAATAAATTTCGGCTGATGACAATTGTTGCATTCAATTCTAGCATGCTTACCGGTTAAAGAATAGCCTGCTTTATTGTGATCAAATTTTTTCGGATTAAAATTAATAATTCTGAAATCTCTGCCGTTATGTTCACTATGACATGTTACACATTCTTTTCCCTTAACATCCGGACTAGCATGGTATCCTTTCCCTTTATTCATCAAATAGTTTATTTCTGTATGGCAATCAAGGCATTTTGAATTAACAACTTTTTCTCCGAGGACATGACATTTGGTACAATTACTCATTCCTTCCAGCTTTGAATGAGCGGTTGTTAAATCGCCGGGAGAAATTTGTCCGAGTAACGGAAAATCAAAACCGGTGAAAATAACAATTGTTATTACAAATAGAACTAAATATTCTTGTCTTATTTTACAGGGCAAATATTATAGCTCCATAAACTATAAACTAAAATTTAATTTTTATGAGATAAGACTGCTTCACCAAATTTTTTAGTTATTTTTATACCTATCTTTTCCAGAAATTCTGTTGGAAGAATCCCGCCCGCAAAGATATAAACCATGTCATTTTCTATTTCCTTTAATTCTTCCATTCCATTTATAGATAGTAAAACAGATGTGTCTTTTATTTCTTTAATATTAGAATTTAAAATAACTTTTACTTGGCCATTAGATACGGCTTTGTTTATCCTTTCAAGATTTTTAGGTTTTATTCTTGAAAATGAATTGCCGCGGTAAGAAATTGTAACTTCATTATTTTCTCCAGTTAAAAGTAAAGCAGATTCGATTGCTGAGTCTCCTCCTCCAACAATAAGCACTTTTGTATTTTTAATTAATTCAGGTTCCAGCAGCCGATAAAATACTTTTTCCTTTTGTTCACCGGGAATTCCTAATTTCCTTGGAGATCCCCTTCTGCCAATCGAAAGCAAAACAAAATTTGATGTATAGTGATCTTTACTGGTTTTCACTTCGAAATGGCTATTTGTTTTCACTATTGCTTCTACTTTTTCCTGCTCTCTGATTATAATTTTATTTTTACTTAAAATATTATCCCACATATTCAAAAGTTCAGATTTTGAAGTCTCGGATAATTTCACTTTTCCATAAAGAGGCAGATCCATAGGTGAAGTCATTATTATTTTAGCACGCGGAAAATTAAAAACGGTTCCTCCGAGATTATCCTGTTCAATTGTTAAATAATTCAGGTTATTTTTTTTAGCGGCGAGTGAGGCAGATATTCCCGCAGGCCCCGCACCTACAATAATTAAATCATAGTCTGCAGAAGTTGTATGTTTGATTTTCTTTGTTATATTTTCAACCGCCTGCTTCCCTTGTTCAACGGCATTTTTAATTAATCCCATTCCGCCTAATTCGCCCGCAATAAACAAACCGGGAACATTAGTTTCAAAATCAGGAGATACATGGGGAAGTTCAACACCTCTTTTTTCAGTTCCGATAAATAAACTAATTGCTAGAACAGGACATGCATGGAAGCAAGCACCATGTCCAACACATCTTGAAGCGTTTATAACTCTTGCGTGACCCTCGACCAGACCGATGATATCCCTTTCCGGGCAGGCAGCAATACAGGCACCGCTTCCAATGCAGGTTTCTAAATCAATAACAGGGTGAAGTGAAACGGGTTCATGAAGCCCAAGTGCTTTTGCCTTTTCAATTTTTTCATTTGTGGATACAGTTTTTTTCTTTTTATTTCGCAGGTAATAAAGAAGAATGGAACCAATCATTAATAAAATAATGAAATAGCTTACACTATTTTCCAGCAAAACTTCCATTAGAATTAAAAAAATTTATATAAGAAAAATAACTAAAAGCAAGAATTATGCTAATTTTTCAAATTAGCTTTTCAACGCAGTATCAAAATTTAGATATGTAAAAGTACCCTTTGTTGTTGATAATTAAGTAATTACCCTGCAAATTTTACGTTAAAAGATAATATATTTTTTTAATTTTTCAAATTGGATAATGATTCTTCTGCAGTTTTAGCTGCTTCCGTATTCGGATTTTTCTTGATAATTTCATTCCAGATAGTTTCGGCTTTATTCTTATCTCCCCTGGTTGCCGCAATGGCTCCAAGATTATAAAGAGCTAATGGATTATTTTTATCATAAGATAAAATTCTATTTGTAAACTCTTCTGATTTATTATAATCCTGCTTATTATAATATATAAATGATAGTGAAAAAAGAATATCTGTCCTTTTAGGATTTACTTTTA
Organism: uncultured Bacteroidota bacterium; assembly: GCA_963782475.1. Taxonomy (GTDB): domain Bacteria; phylum Bacteroidota; class Ignavibacteria; order Ignavibacteriales; family Ignavibacteriaceae; genus CAVQBP01. Next base: position 730,841 of record CAWAJW010000012.1, on the reverse strand, counting down.
ATATTTTTTGATAATATTTAACAGCTTCATCAGGTTTGTGAGCTTCGGAAAGAAAATCGGCATACTCTTTAAGTTTTAAAGTATCATTGGGATTCTCTTCGGCTGCTTTTTTTAATTCTTCCATTTTGCGGATAATATCTGCAGAAACATTACTTTTATTCGGAGCTTGACCGTTTTTTAATCCATTGTGTATATCATCATTAGGAACTTCCTGATTTGCTATTTCCCGGGTAGCTGTATTATTATTTTTTCTGGAAAAGAGGAACAGTAATGCAATTAGAATAACAACTAAACCTAAATAAGCATATAAGGGTTTAAATCTCATATCAATCTCCTATTAAAAAATCCATTTATATCCAAAAGCAATTGTTACTCCGACGTGTATAAACATAATAACAAACATGGTAATGGCAAAAGGTAAATGCACTATATGCCAGTATTTGAAAAATTTCTGCATTGTACGAAGTGTTCCGATTCTTTTGGAAATAACCAGTTTGCTTTTAGAAGTTTTGATAATCTCGGAATATTGTTTTTTGCTTAATGATGATTTTTTTAATTCTAATTTAAGCTCCTTTAAAAGAGTTCTGATACCGAAATAATCTCTAATTAAAAAAAGAAAGCTTGTGCTGAATTTTATACGTTTATATTTATCAAGAGAAGAAAATTCATTCATCTTTAAAATTAATTCTTCACTTACCATTAAATCATTCTTCAGATGTGAAGTTAAATTTTCATTTATCTGATTCAACTCTTTTAAGCTTACTTCCTGGCCTTGTATTGTATGCGGAATCTGTACATATAAAAATCTTCCAACTACACCGCTTAAAACAACAGCTACCATGCTCCAAAAGCTTACGGCAACAATCCCTCCGAATTTAAAAGCAGTATGGTATAAAACCAAAACAGGCCCTATACTGCATAAAAATATATGGAATTCGAGCCAATTTTTTAAATATCCGAATTTAAAAAAAGTTCTAATCCTTTTTCTAACCATATAAATGCCAACCCCGGCAATCATCATCAGGGAACCTAAAATTCCCACTCCGTGCCCAATTAAACCGCTTGGTTTCAATATTGCATGCTGCGGGAGGAAAACTCTACTTTCAATTGATGCAGAATAATACTGGTATCCGTTTATTCCGAGCAATGCAGTAATAAGAATTCCTATTATAAAAAATGACCAGATATAAATTGTATGAAATTTTTTATTCATTAATTATTAAGATGTGAAAAATGAAATTTGTTATCAATATAATTAATAAAGCGGCCAAATGCCGCTTAAATTAATTTTCAACTATTTCATATAATGTAGTATACTTAGTGGAATTATCTTTTGTGAGGTCGTTCAGCTTATTAATAAGAATATTTGTCCGTTCGCTTTGATCATCTTCAAATTGTTCGTAAGCTTCGGGAGAAGTGAAAGTATAAACTTCTTGAAAATGGTTCTGTTTCCCTTTTACTTCATAAACTGCATAACTTTCCAGCCCTTCTGCTTTAAGAAGATTCTTCAGTTCTTTTACAACCCCTAAATATTCATCTCTCTTTGCTGGATTTACTTCGTATTGAATATTGAATATAACTTTAGACATTTGCTCTCCAATGTTTAAGAAAATGCATTTAATAAAAAATTACCTGTATAAATTATTTTAGCCGGACCCGAAAGAGATAAATCCATTATATTATTTCTTTCAACTTTGAGATTAACTAATAATTCATCTCCTCCTCTTGTCAATAAAGTAATAGGAGGAGCAGCATTAAAAAATAATGATGCAATAACAGCAGATGCTGCTGCACCGGTTCCGCATGCAAGTGTTTCGTCTTCTACTCCTCTTTCATAAGTACGGATTACAATTTTCTTATCCTCTAGTTTAATAAAATTTACATTTGTTCCGCCAGGGAAAAATTTTTTGTGATACCTGATTTCCTTCCCTATTTCAACAACAGGAACTTCATTTATATCAGTATAAAACGAATTTTTATTTAATGGATCTTTTAATATATCTTCAATTTTAATCACTACATGCGGCGACCCTGTATCTGCATAAAAATAGCTAATGTTTTGGCCAGCTGCATCTATTTCCAGATTACCTGAAACATTTTTTGGTGTATTTAAATTGAATTTCACCTTTTCATTTTCAAGTATTTCACCGGAATAAGAATCTTCATTAGCAACAAAAGATGCTTTCCCGTTTTTCAACCTGCTGCTGGATTGAGCAAATTTAATTGCACACCTTGCACCGTTTCCGCACAAAGTTTTTGTTGAACCGTCTGAATTATAATAATCCATTTTGAAATCATAATTTTCCAAATCTGATATATTGATAACTCCATCTGCCCCGATACCGTTTCTTCTATCGCATAATTTTGAAATGATTCCCGGGTTTAATAAAAATCCAGGATGTTTATTTCCGTCAATGACGATAAAATCGTTGCCGGCTCCACTCATCTTTGTAAAAAAAACTTTTTCCATTGCCTATGCAATTTAGTTTAATGTAAACACCTTTTCAATAAAATTGTTGTGATTTTCATTAGTAATAGATAAAATATAAATTTTTCTTGTTTTTCTTAAGAAATTATTAATGATAATAAAGTCCATAAAGGGAATCAGCAAAGGTTTGGAAGAGGTATTCCCGAAAAACATATAATGGTTTCTTATCTTTTGTAAATTAACCAAGAAGATTTTCAATTCTTTATATAAATAAAAACTTCAGATGATAAAATCGTTGATTATAATTTTAATGCTTTCTTTTTATAATTCCAGAATAAAGGAGCCGGTATCCAATTCTGTACAAAGATTCCCTTTCAATTAAAATTATTAAAGGAATTCCCGAATCAATTAAAATATATCTTACAAAAGATTTACTTTTTATAATTTCGGGTTAGAATATAAAGCTCCCGGTAATTTCAATGTTGATATCAACAATGGATTTCCTGAAAGAGCAGGATTTCGATATAATTTTTATTGCTGAAAAACAACAGATTAAATATCATAATTATGGTTTTCAATGATGGACAGTATTGATATTATCATGATGGTCAGCATTTAACTCTTTTGCAAATGTTGATTTTCTATACATTTAATACTTGATTTTTACTATCTAATTGTTACCCTCTCTAAATTAAGAGAATAGGTTTTCAAGCAATTCTTATTTATGGCAATCCTTTTAACAATTATGGACTTTATAATAAAAAATTGGTAGGTGTATAATGGCATATATATTGCGATTATAGATTTAATTAAAAATATTTAACATCAAATAAATAAAGAGCTTAACCATGATAAGGGGAACCGTAGTAATAGAACAGGATATCTGCAAAGGATGTGAATTATGCATCACTGCGTGTCCTCAAGATAGTCTCGGCTTATCATCTCAAATCAACATTAAAGGTTATCGCTTTGCAGAATTAATCCAGGATAACTGCACCGGCTGTATTAATTGTGCATTGGTTTGTCCCGATGTTGCAATTACTGTTTACCGGCAGCCAAAATCTGTTTTGAAAAAAGCCGTATAATTTTCTGCTCAAAAAAGTGGGATATAAACATGGGAAAAAAATTAAATAAAAACGAAGATATTCGTTTGATGAAAGGTAACGAAGCTCTTGCAGAAGCTGCAATAAGAGCCGGAATCCACGCTTACTTTGGTTATCCGATTACTCCTCAATCGGAAGTCTTGGAATATTTTACAAGGGAAATGCCGAAACGCAAAGGAGTTGTCGTTCAGGCTGAAAGTGAAGTAGCATCAATCAATATGATTTACGGAGCAGCCGGTGCAGGTGCGAGAGTAATGACATCTTCTTCATCGCCAGGCATTAGTTTAATGCAGGAAGGAATATCATATATTGCCTCAGCACAGCTTCCTTGCTTAATTGTAAATGTAAACCGCGGCGGCCCGGGTCTCGGTACGATTCAACCTTCACAAGGTGATTACTGGCAGGCTGTTAAAGGAGGCGGGCATGGAGATTATCATCTAATTGTTTTAGCTCCTGCTTCAGTTCAGGAAATGGCTGATTTTGTTTTTGATGCTTTTAGGCTGGCTGAAAAATATAGAAACCCTGCAATGATTTTAGCTGACGGAGCTTTAGGTCAAATGATGGAAAAAGTTTCTTTGCCTGCGGAAGGTTCGCTCCCCTATAGTAAAACCCCATGGGCAACTACCGGGAAAACAAAAGACAGAGAAAGAAATATTATTACATCTTTATTTATTGAACCTGAAAGAATGGAACAAATTAATATTCAGCTTCAGGAAAAATATAATAAGATGCAGGATGAAGTAAGGTATGAAGAGTTCTCTACTTCCGATGCTGAAATACTTTTAGTAGCATTTGGTCTTTCATCCACGGATTTGCCAAAAGGCAGTTGATCTCGCAAGAGAAAAAGGTTTACGTGTCGGTCTGCTTAGACCAATCACCTTATATCCTTTCCCCAAGAAAATCATTTCAGAACTTGCTCTAAAAGTTGAATTTATGCTTACAATTGAAATGAATGCGGGACAGATGGTTGAAGATGTGGCTTTGGCAGCTAACGGAAGATGCCCGGTACATTATAAAGGAAGGATGGGAGGAATGATCCCTTCTCCTGAAGATGTAGTTGAAGAAATTGAAATTCTTCTGGAAAAACATTTAAGCGAAGTTTAAAATTTCTAATGCCTATTAAAAAGGTGAGCTAATGGGAAGTGAATTAAAATTAGATGAACTGGAGGTTGTTTATAAAAAACCTTCGACTTTGACGGAAACGGCTTTTCACTATTGCCCGGGCTGCGGGCATAGTGTTGTCCACAGGATTTTAATGGAAGTTGTTGAAGAGATGGGAATTCAGGATAAAACTATCGGTGTTGCCCCTGTTGGATGTTCGGTTTTTGCTTATAATTATATGGATATTGATATGCAGGAAGCCGCCCATGGAAGAGCAAGTGCAGTTGCAACCGGTATTAAAAGAATATTGCCTGACAAATATGTATTCTCATATCAAGGTGACGGTGACCTTGCCGCAATTGGTACGGCTGAAACAATACATACTGTTAACCGCGGAGAGAATATATTAATTATTTTTATAAATAATGCAATCTATGGGATGACTGGCGGTCAGATGGCTCCTACTACATTATTAGGCCAGGTGACTTCAACATCACCTTATGGAAGAGAATCTTCCGCTATTGGTTATCCATTAAAGATTACTGAATTACTTGCCCAACTGCCCGGTGCGTACTATGTTACCCGTCAGGCTGTTCATAATGCAACTTCTGTAAGAAAATTAAAAAAAGCCATTAAAAAAGGATTTGAAAATCAAGATTTAAAAAAAGGGACTTCCTTCATAGAAGTTGTATCAAATTGTCCGTCGGGATGGAAAATGACCCCGTTTGATTCTAACAAATGGCTCGAAGAGAATATGTTTCCTCTCTACCCGCTGGGCGACATTAAAGTCCCGAAAAATTAATCCAAAGTATTTATAATAGTCAAAGGCCTATTAAAATGGAACATGAAATTATTTTTGCAGGATTCGGAGGACAAGGTGTTCTTTCAATGGGACAAATAATCGCCTATGCTGCAATGATTGAAAATAAGGAAGTTAGCTGGATGCCTTCTTACGGGCCTGAAATGAGAGGGGGTACAGCAAATTGTATCACTATTGTTTCTTCACACAGGATCAGCTCACCTATTATTTCAAGCTTTGATTCTGCAATTATTCTTAATCAACCCTCACTTGAAAAATTTGAAAGCAATGTTAAACAAGGCGGGCTATTAATGTATGAAGAATCAACGATAATTATTCCCCCGAAACGTCCCGACATAGAAATAGTTAGTATTCCTTCAAATAAGGAAGCGCAAAAGTTAGGGAAAAAACAAGTTGCCAATATGATAATGGTCGGGGCATTTTTGGAAAAAAGACCGATTGTAGATATTGAAAATATAATTGAAGCTTTAAAAGAAGGTGCTGCCGGAAAGACATCACCACTTAATTCCATTGAACAAACAAGCTCTGGAAATAGGAAGAAAATTAATCACGGAATCAGTTCAGGTAAGCTAACAGGCTTACAAGTTTAAACCATAAATTAAACAACCTTGCATTGAGGTTAATATGAATAAAGATGAAATCAAATGTATGCATGCTTGCAGAAACACATGTGCGACATTAAGCGACGCTTTGAGAAAAGAAGCAGCAATGGTCCGCTTTTATGAAGGTGTAGTGAATGAGTGTAATTTGCCTGAAGTATCCTCTTTTATTTCAGAATTAATTGAAGAGAAACGAAAGGCAATCCTTCTTATTATCCATAAGCTGAATGAATTGCATGCGCATTCCCAGGCACTAGATGGAATAGAATCAAGTTTTGATAATTCCTCACCCTGGTAAAAATTCTTGTCATTTAAGGGGATCCGAATTCAATTTGTTCCACTATTCTGCCTAGAGGTTAGAAATCTTTTTATGAAAAGAACGGTATTGCCGTTTTTATTGATCATATACGCGAACGTCTATTCACAACCGGCAAATCCAAATTCAGTTGTTTTCATTCCCCCGGGATTTGCTTTATAATCTTTGAATAGCTTAGCAACAAAATATTAATAATGACAAATCAAATATATCTGCAATCAACAGACAATAGAAACGATCGGAGCTGGATTCTAACTGAAAAAAATTCCACTAATTACGCGTGAAAAAATTTTTTAAATCATACCCCTTATCGATCAAATAATTCTGATTTTTCTTTATGAAATCTTTAATAACATCAATAGGTATTACTTTAGTTATACCGTATTTATATAATTTTAATTGATCAACAAATTCCTCTCCATGATACGGAATCAATTTATTGTAGTTCACTAAAGATTTTGGAGGAGTTAATATTGAATAGGTTTCTTCGGGCATCCATTGAATAATTCCAACCAGTTCAAAATTCGGCACACCGTCCCGGATGGCAAATACAATTCCTCCGCTGAATCCCCTATTTACTACGCCGTCTATTAAAAAGCCGCCATCTTTATCATACAAGGGACTGCTTATTATTCCTTTGGAAATCATTTTATAGTTTAAAGGGAAACCGAAAAAGTATACAAAGTTACCCCATTCCAATTCTTTTGCATCACCATTAGGATAATTGAATACATGCAGTGTAATTGAGAAAGAGGGATCATAGTTATTCCCAAGTAATGCAACATCTATGTCACTGTTAATTAACAATATGTTAACTTCACTGCCGTTTGGGAAACCCGCAATATAATTTTTTTGGTTTTGTTTAATTGAAATACTTTCGACTTCATTGGTATAAACACCTTTGGCATCAGAAAAGTAAGTAATAACGGTATCAGGAAAATCAACAACATGTGCGGCAGTCAACAAGGCAACATAACCGTTTTCATTTGATAATATTGTTGCGGTACCTGAACTTGTTCTTTCATAAAAAATGTTCTGCTTCAAATTTTTATCAATCGTTTTTTCAGTTAAATCAGATTTTTTGAGATTACTATTCTCTTTTAACTGATAAGAATTATAGAAAGCAATGCAATTAACTCTTTGTATAGTGTTGCTGATTTCCTCCAGTTGTTTGGAAGCTCCCATATATGGAAATTCACTATCATACTTCCCGTCATTTAAAGTTGGAAAAATATTTTTGTAGGAGGTAGAGCATGAAAAAAATAATAAAGAAAATAATAAGATTAAGAATTTAAATAATTTCATTCCATCTCTCATTTTAGTTGCCGGCAATTACAAATGTTATAATTTTAATTTATAAAATTATATTTATGAATATTTAGAATGTATTACAATTTCACTCTATTAAAATAGGAAGTTTAAATTGATAAGGCTATACTTTTTTTTTCAAATTTTTATTCAAAAGATGCAGGTATAAGAACTTTAAACAATTAAATGGAAAAAATTATTAAATGGAAAAAAAATATAAAATTCATATAAACAATTATCTATTAACTGCTCTGCTTATCATAAATGAAAATACTGGAGTATAGCTTTCATAATCTGATTCCTGTTATTTCTCCCCAAAATAGTTTCAAAAGGAAAACCAAAAACTATTACACCGTAATTTTTCTTATAGGCTATACCTGCACTGAATTCATTTTCCGAATATCTTAATATTGTCTTACTTTCATCTGTATGTTCAACTGCATCCGGCGCTTCTACAGCATATATTGAATCATTTAATTCAACATTAAAAGCAAAGTTGAAACCAGGTAAGAAACTATAACCAGCAGAATGTACTCTGCCTGTTTTCGAAGCATGATCGGCATCCCAGTTAAATTTCAAATAATCAGTAGCAAATTTTATATCGTTTGAATCCTTACTAAAATGTAAATCACTTCCGACATACGCACCGGATATAAATAAATTTCCGCCGTTAGAACAATAATCCTTAATTTTTTTGATCAATTTTTCAGGGAAATGTTTGAAATTGAATTCCATTAATAGTATCAAAATAAGTTCTTTCCCAGTGAGTTGATTTTTCTTCTCCAAGGATGAGGTCAACAAACTTATATTTCTTCAAATCAACTTCAGAATCCATAACTGCATCTTTACTTGAAGAGACAAAAGAGAAACCATTTGACGCTAATGATTCTCCATGTATAAAAGGATAGTCGAAACTATTTCCTGCAATAATTTGGGTTTCATAATCGCCATGACTCGCACCATGACCGGGTGCATCATTTGATATAAATTTCGAAGTAGTATCAAAATCATACTGCGTTCCGGTAAAGCTTACATTTTTTTTATAATCAACACCTTCATCAATAAAATTTAAGAACCCGGAAAATCCTCCGGAATTAATTGAAGCCGGAGGAGAGACCCTATCAAAACCATTGATTATCAAAACCGGCTTCCTGTTATTCTGAACTCTGCAAACCGACAGTATTTCAGAAGGAAAGCTTTCTCCCCCATTATTTACTGCGGTTACTTTAAAGCTATAAATTTTTCCAGGCTCTATTGAAAGTTCAATTCCGGATTTATTTACTAGTTGTCCTGAATCAAATCCTCCGTTACCTATTCTAGTATATACAATATATTTATCGGGTACAGCAGTTGGTTCATTAGGATCTAAAGCAGGTTTCCATTTCAAGCTTACGGTATCATTATTTAAGCTTGAACAAAAATGAGTAACAGGCAGCGGCTGTACCGCATATTTAAAATCATATTGAACAGAAAGAAATTTCAAAATCCCTATATAAATTGCTCTTGATACATCAAATTGAAATCGGGGATCAAGAGCAAATTTCATATCCAGAAAATTTTGATGCGACAAAAGCTCAAGCAATACTGAAGGAACATTGGGCCGTGCAGCTTCACTATATTTCGAATTAATAAGAATTCTTCTATTCCAGGCTGTATCATATTTCACTCTAATATCATTAACGACTTGGGACTGAATTATATCTGCAAGATCTCTGTTTGCTAATCTTGAAACACCATCTGGAAAAACTTTTGAGTGTCCGAAATCTTCTATGCTGTAAATCGCCATTGTGCCGAAAGTTGTATCATTATTAGTAATTCCGGCATTTGTGTGAAAGGCCAATGAAAGTGCTACCGGAATACCGAGTCCTTTTACATTCCGATTCCTATTTGGTCCATACGGGATACCGTAAAGATAATTAACATATTCACCTCTGCTTTGATAATCATCATTATAATCATTTTGTTCATCATTAAGATCATAGACCGATGTATCAGGGCATCCGGCATATTGAAGCCAATACCTGGCACCTTCAACAAATTTCGGTCTTCCGCTTGTAATACCTTCCCGCGAAATAACTCCCATCCCGCCTCCAAATCTTACAGCATCGGCAGATACAACTGAATTTTTAATATCCCCGCTTTTATTTGTAAGTACTACTTTACCGGTTTCAGGATGATATCCCTTAAAGAATTTAAATTCACCGAGATATTCCCAGGTTTTCCCTCCGATCTGCTGATTTATTAAAAATTCTGTTTTTCCCCCGGCATGAAATACAGTATAATGAGCATCAGTTATACAATTTGGTAAAGAAACATATGAAATATATACTGAATAATACCCGGTTTCGGGAATAGTCGGTATCCAATCAGCTTCGGCAGAATTTATCGAATCTGCTTTTACTATTCTATAAGTGCCCTGTTTAAAAGGATTTAATCCGCTTGGGTATGGCGGATTGCCAACAGCAAATGCTTTTCCGAATCCATCTTTCCAATAATGATTCTGATCATATTTGTTTTCTATATAAGAGTTCGGAATATTTTCATCATTATCAATAACAACTTCATTTTTTTGTATATCTCTTTCCCTGGGAACGAAAACATTTGCGCCGGCTTTTTCCAGCATAGGGATTAAATATTTATCTACAAATGAAAACGGTAATAAATCTTCAACTGATTGAAATAACCTGGGACGCTGCCATTTCCATCTTTGTTCTTTATTCTCATAATACCATCCGTGACTCGGCCATAAAACTATATTCCTGTTCAATAAACCATTTGAAGGAGAGTATTTCATGCTTATGTTTCTAATCACATCTTCAGGTAAGGCTTTTTTCGCCGGTATTCTGCTGTAATCATATTTTGTTGAATCAGAACGGTAATAATTTGGGATCAGCTCTTTGATATCATACCCAATAGTTTCAACATGAAAATCATAACCTTTGTATTTCTCCCCCAAGTATGATTTAAAAAAGGAATAAATATTTTTAACATTATCTTCTCTAAATGGATAAAACGAAAATTCATTACTTAGCTTAATTGTAACCGATTTGTTTGCATCATCAATAATAATAGTATCAAGTTTGATTGAAGACAGGTTAATAGCTGAAGAAGTGCTGATAACTGGAAGTTTTCTGTTTTTTATTTCTTTTCTTAAGGAATCTACTTTTATTTCAACTGGTTTTTTCTCCTTAATTATTTCTTTTGAAGAACAGCCGTAAAAAGAATATATAGAGCAAAATAAAAACAGGGAATAATATAAAATTTTTTTCATATAATTATTATAAAAAAAGAATTAATTATAATGAAAAAATATTTGATTTTTAGATATTAAATTTTTAATCTTGTTAAAGAAAGATAAACTTAAATAAATAATAATATAATTAATTACTTATTGAAATTTTTAATAAATAATTTTAGATTCATGTTAATTATACTGCAAATTTGCCTTGCTTAATTTATTTGGGAGTAACTGTGAAAATCACAAAACAATTTACTAATAGAGAAAGCAAATCTCTAGATCAGTATCTCCAAGAAATTGGAAAAGTCGATTTATTAACACCCGACCAGGAAATTGAATTAGCAATCAGGATTAAAAAAGGGGATCATAATGCTTTGGAAATTCTTACTAAGGCAAATTTAAGATTTGTTGTAAGTGTGGCTAAACAGTTTCAAAACCAGGGTCTCTCTTTGGGTGATTTAATAAATGAAGGAAATCTGGGATTAATTAAAGCAGCAAAGAGATTTGATGAAACACGCGGGTTTAAATTTATCTCTTATGCAGTGTGGTGGATACGGCAGTCGATAATGCAGGCAATTGCAGAACAATCAAGAATTGTCCGGCTTCCTTTAAATAGGGTTGGTGCATTAAACAAAGTTAAAAAAGCTTACAGCCAATTGGAACAGGAACATGATAGGATTCCTAATCTTTCCGAACTCGCAACTGAACTTGATATGGACTTAGATGAAATAGCCTATACATTACAAATGGCAGGGCGTCATGTTTCAATTGATGCCCCATTCTCACTGGGTGAAGAAAAAAATAACAGCCTTCTTGATGTTCTTATAAATACCAAGCAACCCGACCCTGACAACAACCTTATGAGTGAATCTCTCAAAAATGAAATTGAAACAGTCCTCTCCACGTTAAGTGAAAGAGAAGCAAAGGTTATTAAATTATATTTCGGAATAAACTCTGAAAATTCTGCAACCCTCGAAGAGATTGGTGAAATGTTTAACCTGACAAGGGAGCGGGTAAGACAAATAAAAGAAAAAGCTTTAAGACGGTTAAGACATTCTTCCAGAAGTCAAAATCTAAAAGTATATCTTGGTTAATTTTTAAAAGTATCCAATTCTATTCTTTTTAATAATTATCCTTTCTGGCATATATATCATTTGTGCGTTGAAACAATAGATGTTGTAACTTATAATGTTTTAACTTATATTTGCTCTATGTAAATTATTTAATGAAGGAGCAAAAAATGGAAACAAATAAGGATAATTTAGAAGTTATGAGCTCACAATCGTGGAAGATTGATGAAGTTCATTCAAAAATTAGATTTTCGGCAAGACATATGGTCATCTCGGAAGTTGAAGGCCAGTTCAACAAATTCGATTTCCGTTTAACTAATGATGAAAATGATTTCACTACAAGCAAGGTCGAATTAATAATTGAAGCAGACAGTGTGGATACAAGAAATAATGATAGGGATAATCATCTCCGTTCTGCAGATTTTTTCGATGTGGATAAATTCCCTGAAATTAAATTTATAAGCTCTTCTGTTCAAAAAATAAATGAGGAAGAATATAAGATGAAGGGTGATCTTACAATTAAAGAGTATACCCGGCCTATTGAGCTGGAGGTTAAGTATGGCGGTCAAATAAAAGATCCCTGGGGAAATACCAGGGCTGGATTTAATGTAAAAGGGACAATAAACCGTTTTGATTATGGTCTTAAGTGGAATAGCTTAATTGAAACCGGTGGAGCAGTCGTTGGAAAAAATATAAATATAAATTGTGATATTGAAGTTGTTAAAGAAGAAGAATAAATTTTCAACATTGCGCAGCATAGATTTCTCTGTGCTACGCAATAATATTAAATATAAATATGATTAACTATTTAGTAAAAAAATCAAGCAATTATTAAATGAAAACAATTATTCATAAAGCCGGGGAAAGAGGAATTGCTGAATTTGGATGGCTTCACAGCCGTCATAGCTTTAGCTTTGGCAGATATTCTAATCCCGATAAGATGGGATTTGGTTTGTTAAGAGTGCTTAATGATGATATTGTTGAACCTGGAGAAGGTTTCGGCAAGCATCCTCATGATAACATGGAAATAATTTCCATAGTTCTTGACGGCGAACTTGAACATAGGGACAGTATGGGAACCGGATCTGTAATTAAGAGCGGAGATGTTCAGGTTATGTCCGCAGGAAAAGGGATTACACATTCTGAATTTAATCACTCAAAAGAAAGAAAGGTCAACTTTTTACAGTTGTGGATAATTCCTAAGGAAAAAAATATTGAGCCAAGATATGATCAGAAAAATTTTTCTTTTAGCGAAAGAAAAAATAAAATTATAACTGCTGTTTCCGGTATAGAGCACAGGGAGGGCATATTAAGTATTCATCAAAATGCATCAATATCATTAGGAAATTTAGAAAAAGGAGAAGAAGGAAATTACAAGATTCAGTATCCGGGTAATGGGGCATATTTGTTTATGTTAAATGGAAATATTAAATTAAATGGAGATACAATTGCCGGAAAAGATGCGCTAGGGATTTTTGATACTACAGAGTTTTCATTCCATACAGAATCTGATTCAGATTTTATTATAATTGATGTACCGATGAAATAATGAAATTTATGAGATAATATTCTTTAATGAACAATCAATCTTTTTTCATATATATTATTTCTTATAATTAAAAAAGAATAAACAAATAATAAATCAAAAAATTTAAATTTAATTATGAAACTTGAATCAGAAATAGTGCAAAAAAAATTTCAGAGTGAGTATCATAAAGCAATTGTGAATATTGTATTTACTTACAACTGGATGATTGAAAGACAAACTAAACTGCTAAAACCTTATGATATTTCACTCCAGCAATACAATATATTAAGAATATTAAGAGGTCAGCATCCGAATCCCGCTACGGTTAAGCTGATAAAAGAGCGAATGCTTGATAAAATGTCGGATGTATCTAGGCTGGTTGAAAAATTAAGAGTTAAAGATTTAGTAATTAGGCATATATGTCAGCATGACAGGAGAAATGTAGATGTTTATATTACAGAAAAAGGCCTGAAACTTTTAATAGAACTTGATCCGAAAGAGAAAGAAATGGAAGCTCTTATGTCAAACCTCGATGAGAATGAAATTGAACAACTGAATAATTATATGGATAAGCTTAGAGGATAAAATTACCTTCCTTTTAATTCCCACAAAAACGCAACTTTTCGCATAATAACTCGTCTAAATCTATTTATTGTTTTAATTTTGTAGTGCAAGTAATCTGTCGTTTATTTAATTTTATAATCTAAATAAAATTTAAGGAAGAACATGAAGAACGATCCTTTGCGAAAGATAATCGGATCATTGGTCTTTTTAATCTCATTTATAGTATTTTTTTTAACTGTTCAGTGTTCGGTTTCTTTTTGGGATCCGGGAGAAATATCAGCAGCATCATACTCTTTAATGGTACCTCATCCGCCGGGCGGTCCATTCTGGTTATTAGTGGGAAGAATTTTCTCAATGATTCCATTCGCTAACGATATTGGATTCAGGATAAATATAGTTTCTGTTCTATCAGGAGCTTTAACTGTTTTACTCCTCTATTTAATTGTAATTAGAATAGTTGAACACTATAAACGGGAAAAATATTCCGGTTTTTCAGACAGGCTGACAACATATTTATCTGCTGCAGTCGGCGCTTTGGCATTATCTTTTTGCGATACGTTCTGGTTCAATGCAACAGAATCAAATTATTTTGCTTTAAGTACTTTTTTGTTCGCTCTAATTGTCTGGCTGATGATGCTTTGGCTTGAAAAATCCGGTACTCCAGGAAATGAAAAATATATAGTTTTGATGGCATACATTATCGGTATTGCAGCCGGTGTGCATCTTATGAGCGTCCTGGCTATTTTAACGTTCATCGGTGTTGTAGTGATGAAACGATACATTACCGATGATGAGATGTATAAAAAGTCCGGTTATATTTTTCTCCTTCACCTTGGAATATTGGCTTTTATAGCTATAATAATGTGGGCTTCTCAAACGAATTCACAACCGCCTTCTACGGCTGAGTACCAGGCTTTCGATTCCAGATTCAAATGGATAATGGTTGGAATCACTGCTATTTTCATTGCAATTTTCAGAAAACAGGTATTTAATAAAAACTCGTTCTATTTCCCGATTGCTGTAGGCGGAATTGTACTTGCTATTGCTTATCCGGGTATTGTAAAATTATTCCCTTCCCTTTTACTAGCCGTCGGCGGACCTGCTGTAACTACAAACTTATTGATATTTCTGGTAATCCTTGCAGCTTTGCTTTATCTTGTAAGCTGGACAACGAAAAATAAAAAATCTATTCTAAATTTAACTGCTTTATGCTTTCTCTTTACATTAATCGGATTCACTACCTATTCAATGATAATTATAAGATCTAATGAAGATACTCCTATGAATGAAAACTCACCCGATAATTTCAAAGATCTTGTTTATTACTTAAACAGGGAACAATATGGTGATTTCCCTATTTTCAAAAGAAGATTTTCCGATGAACCGATGCACAGGGTTACTTTTACAGATTATTCAAGTGATCTCGACTTCTGGTGGAATTATCAGATGAACCATATGTTTAACAGGTACCTATTATGGAATTTTGCCGGAAGAGAATCAACTGTTCAGGACAGCGGGGTCAAGTGGAGTGAACTCTGGGGAATTCCTTTCATAATTGGTCTGCTTGGTCTCTATTCACATTTCAGAAAAGACTGGAAATTAGCATCCTGGCTCGTAATATTATTTCTTTTTATGGGGTACCTTACTGCTTTTTATCAAAATCAGCAGCAGCCGCAGCCAAGGGAAAGAGATTATTTTTATGCGGGTGCCTATTTTGTTTTTGCAATATGGATTGCCCTGGGTTCAAAGGAGCTGATTGAATTAGTTATTGAAAAAGTTAAAGATTTTAAACTGAAAAATATTACTGCTTACTCATTAGCTGCCCTGTTAATCTTGTTTATACCTGTACATATGCTGCGGGCTAATTATTTTACGCACGACAGATCTGAAAATTGGCTGCCATGGGATCTTTCTTATGATCTCCTGCAGAGTTGTAAACCGGATGCAGTTTTATTTACCGGGGGAGACAATGATACATTCCCTCTCTGGTACTTGCAGTATGTTGAAGGTGTCCGCAGGGATGTCCGGGTTGTATGTTTAAGCTTGGCCAATACAAATTGGTATTTAAAACAGTTAAAAGATGACCAGCCTTACGGTGATAAAAAGGTCAAATTCCAGATGAGCGATACACAACTTGATAATATTCAGCCTATGCAATGGGAGCCGCACGTTGTTTCTATTCCCGTTTCTAAAGATGCCATTAAAAAATTTGACGTAACGGATTCCTCGGTTATAAAAACCGGGGTAATGTCTTTTAGAGTACCAAATACAATACAATTTGGAAATGTTAAAGGAATTAGGGTACAGGATATTGCTGTGCTTGATATTATCAGATCAAATAACTGGGAGAGACCTATTTATTTTGCTTCGACGTGTTCCAATGATTCTTATATAGGTCTCCAGGATTATTTAAAGCTTGAGGGCCTGACATACAGAGTTGTGCCGCAAAAAAGCCCTGAAAGGAGTGATTATATTGATGTCGCCTTGCTGCAAAAGGAATTCTTAAGACCCGACAGCAGTATAACTATCTCTAAAGATTACAGCCCGGGATTCTTATTTAGAAATTTAAATAATAAAAATGTTTTTTATACTGATATGGAGGATGGTCTTATTCAGAACTATAGAAATATTTTTGTGAGACTAGCTGCATATTATCAATCTTCGCTTCAAAATAATAAGATGGCCTTGAAAACGCTGGACGTAATGGAAGAAAAAATCCCTCGCGAAAATATCAGTATGGATTACAGGCTTTTATACAATGTAGGGAATATTTATTACAACGCAGGCGATTTCGACAAATTTAAAAAGATAGCGGCGGAAGTTGAACCGTCTGCAGTAGCAAATCTAAAAAATAGCGTTTACGAAACAAACTCCCCGTTCAATTCTTTCAGTATGCTTACGGATATTTACATAAAGTTAAAGGAGTATGATAAAGCTGTTGACATCCTTAATCAATTGAAAAGTTACTACCCGAACGATCCGGGATTGGATAAAGAGATTGAAAGAATTAAACAAATGGGAAAATAAACAGGCAATAATTATAAAGGAGACAATGTCACTAATTGTCTCCTTATATTTATTTCAGTATAATAAATCATTTATCTTCCCGTTATCAGGCAGATTTAAATGATTTATTTTAATTGCTTTTATAAAATCTTAATTCACAGTTAATAATAAACCTTTAGAGTAACTACAGAGTTTTTCCCGGTTTTGATTTTTACTAAATTTCCATTAAATGCAACTGGGCTGCAGTCTTCTTCTATAAAATTTGATACAACAATCTTCTTTGGAGTTTTGGGCAGAGTTAAAGCTGCTTCAGTATCTTTTCCTTCCGATTCATACCATTGATAAATCCAGGCATCGGAATCTTCGGCCTTTTTTACTGTTGTTAATATCAGATTATCTTCATCTAATTTTATGAATGAATCACTTGCCGGTAAACTTCCTTCGTGAATATCATTTAAAACCGCGATTAGAGGTTCATTATATTCCCATCCTCTTCTAACTACATTTGCCTTTTGCCAGCTTCCTTCATGCGGATAAAGCGCATAATCAATTTTATGTTTCCCCATATCCTGTGTCGGATCCGGCCATTTAGGCGATCTTAATAGAGATAATCTCATAACATTTTCTTTAATATCATACCCGTACTTTGAATTATTGAGAAGACTTACACCATAGTTGCCGGAAGTCATATCAGCCCATTTTTCTGCAGGAACCTCGAATCTGGCTTTTTGCCATTTGGTTATTCTTTGTGTTGATCTTTCAATAGAGCCATAAGGAATTTCATATGTGGCTACAGTGTCACTAAATGAAAGAGGAAATGCGACTTTGAGCATCGTGTGTTCTTCCCACCAATCAACATCGGTTTGAAAATCAATCCTATCTAGATCATTATATAAAATGATATCCTGAGTAAAAAAAGAAGATGGGAAATTTGGAGTAGGATAATCTTTTATAACCCCGGGTTTCAAATAATCTCTATATAACCGCACAACAATTCTTACGGGACCATTTTCAATAACCTCTGATTTTCTAAAATGAGAAGGATATTCAGTACCGGTAAGGCCAATATTCCATGCATCCCACTGTGCCGGTTTATCTTCAAGAAGCTGCAGCTTATTTCCTTCATCTTTAAATAATTCTTTCCCGTTTCTTTTATCCAGAATATTTTTTACCCATCCGATAGAAGTATCAATTATAACCGTAAAAAATTGGTTTTCTAGTTTATCAGCTGAAATATTTAATTTTGAATTCTGCAGAGATGATTTTTTCTTTTTTAATATATAAGTTTTATATCCACACGAAGGAATATCTGCGGCAATAAACAAAATTTGATTGGTGTAATAATCTTTTTTAACTATTTGGGAAAGGATTTCTTTTCCATTTATATCGCAAATAGAGTAATCATTCTTATCACCTTCGGGTAAATTATATTTAACGATATCAGTTCTTTCCCATGAAAGAGGATTATATATTTCCAGAGGTTGTCCGTCTTTAATTTCAGAAGTATTAATATTCTTATTTATACTATTGAAGGCATTATTTAAAGTAAAATCACTTATCTTTTCTGCTTCTTTATATTTTTCTTCTGCATCGATATAATTTTCTCTTATCCCGGAGCCGGGCAATATATCATGAAACTGATTAAACATTACTTTTTCCCAGGCATCTTTTAGATCATTTTGAGGATATTGATTCCCAAACATTGTGGAAAGAGCAGAAAACTTTTCCGATTCCGTAAGGAGGTTCTCTAATTTCCTATTATATTTTTTTGTCTTTCCATGAGATGTAAAAGTACCCCGATGATATTCCAGATAAAGCTCATCATCCCAGACAGGCAATTTGGAAAGATCCTGATTTTTCAGCCATTGGATATATTCAGTTGTTGTACCATATTCAATTTTCGGATAGATAAAAACATTTTTAAGATGTTCAATTCTATCTATCATATCGATTGTAGGACCGCCGCCGTGATCACCAACTCCAAAAAGGATCATAAACTTTCGAAACCCCGTATTTGCCTCAAACTGTCTTAACCAATCGACTAAACCAAAAGCCTGGGTAATTGTATTTACATAATCGAAAGGAAAATAAGAAAGAATTTTTGAACCATCGGGAGATTCCCACCAAAATACTCTGTATGGAAAAACATTTGTGTCGTTCCAGCCGATTTTCTGAGTAATGAAGGCATCGATTCCGGCATTCTGATAGAACATCGGCATGTTCCAATTGTACCCGAAAGAATCAGGATTCCATCCGATTTTAACATCAACGCCAAGACTATCTTTAAAATATTTTTTTGCATAAAGAAGCTGCCTGTCCCAGGATACACCGCTCGGAAGATTACAATCAGGTTCTATCCACATTCCTCCGACAACTTCCCACCTTCCGTCTTTTATTCTATTTTTTATTTCTTTATAAACTTCCGGGTATAAATCCTGAATCCATTTATAATATTGAGCTGCGCTTTGTGTATAAGTAAAATCCGGTTTAACATCCATTATATGCAAAACAGAAGAGAAAGTATTTCGGCAGATAAGTTTGGTCTCAAGGTCACGCCATAACCATGCAGCATCAATATGAGCATTCGAATCAAAGAATAGGGTAAATTTTTTTGAAAATTCCGCTACAGGTTTAAGAGCATCCTTAACTGCTTCAACCGATTGCCGGTATCTTGGAATATCCCCTTTTTCAAGAGCATCAATATTTATTTTTTGCGCTTCCTCCTGTAACAGTTTATTCAGCTTTATTTTTTCATTTTTATCCAGAGTAGATTTATCAATTCCGGGATCCACAGTTACTCTGGCATTCGTCTGGTAGGTATCAAAACTTAAAAGCTTCTCTCCTGTTTTTAAACTCAAGGATATATCCTGAATTTCCTGTTTGAGCTGCTTAACATTGCTCATATCAAGTTCTGCTTTTAATAATCTTAATGAACCCCCGGCATTAATTGCCTTAACAGCCACAATAAATTTTTCACCGGGTTTAGCATCTTTAGTAAGAATAAATTCTCCATCCCACGGGAAATATCCTTTACTTTCTCCATTTATCCATAGGTAGCCGTAATCATCAACAGATATAAGCAATTTAATTTCACCTTTTACAGGCTGACCTAAAATTTTTTCCGGAAGAATAATTTCTTTTCTCAGCCAGCATGAATCATCTGTAACTCTTTCATTAATTTTTAATGTTCCCCAATTAGAATCATCAAAATTAACTGAACTAGGGTCACCGCTGATAATAGTTCCTCCTGAAAGATTCGGGCTTTTTTTCCAATCATCATAAGATAACGTACTTAGAGAATTTAATTTCTTTGCTGTTAAATCGACATTTGTCCGGGACATATTATCTTTTAAATTATTCTGCTGAGAAAATGCAGAAACAGAGATTAAGAAAAGAAAAAACAAAGATTTTGATATTTTCATTTTTGCATTTCTCTCTTTAATTATAATTTTTTATCATTTTAATTTAAGTAGTTACAACTTTATGATTCTGTCCAATCCGGTGACCGATCAAACCATAAAATCCGACATATGAATAGGCAATCAGAGGCACTATATAAGAAATTTCCAAACCTCCTAAATCGGCGATATGACCCTGAATAGGCGGCAGAATAGCACCTCCGAAAATTGCCATAACCAGCAGAGAAGAGACCTGGCTTTTTAATACACCTGTCCCTTCCAAAGCAAGTGAGAATGTATTTGACCAGCCAATGGAGGAGAATAAACCAACGCCTACAACACACCACATCGCAACAGTTCCACCAAAAATAATAGCCGCTGCAAGCAATGCAACTATTGTGAACATGAATATTGTTAATGAACGCCCCGCGTTTGATCTACCAAATTGAAACATTATCCAGCAGAGAATTAATAGAGGTAAATAATCACGTGCTATTCCCCATCCCCGAAGTAAGAAAATGACTATAAATCCAAGTACGGGGATAACCGCTAAAAATATATTTTTTCTATTAGATTTCATTTCACTTAATTCAACAGCTCCCATAAAGCGCCCAATCAGCATCCCTCCCCAGAATAATGCTACATATTTGCTCGCTTCTACAGCACTTAATCCTGCTATACTTGGCTGTCCCAAAAAATTAATAATTGAACTGCCGACGGAAACTTCGCCACCTACATACATGAAGATTGCAACAATACCTAAAACTACATGAGGAAATTTTAATGCACTTGCACCCTTCTCAATTTTTCCTTCACCGACATGAGGCAGATGAATAAAAAAGAAAACAACAGCAAGAATTAGGAATACAATACAGAATGCAAGATATGGTATTTTAACCGAATCAGCTCCATGCATTCCGGCACGGTTAAAATATTGAAAGATTAAATAGCCCCCGATTAAAGGTCCAATTGTTGTTCCAACAGAATTAAAACCTTGTGCAAGGTTTAAACGACTTGAGGCTGTGCGCTCAGGACCAAGTATGGTTACATAAGGATTTGCAGCAATTTGAAGCATCGCAAATCCAAGTCCTACTACAAACAAAGCTATAAGAAATAATCCGTATGAGGTAGCACTTGCAGCCGGCCAGAAAAGCAGGCTTCCAAAAGCTGAAACAAGAAGACTGATAACAATGCTGTTTTTATAACCAATCTTTGCGATGGGATCACCGGTTGTTAAAGAAATTAAAAAATAGATTAGCGAGCCGACAAAATATGCGCCGAAGAATGCAAATTGTACAAGCATAGCCTGAAAATAATTCAAGGTAAATGCTTCTTTAAATCTTGGGATAAGAATATCATTCCATACGGTCATGAAGCCCCACATAAAAAATAGAGAGGTCATAATTGCAAAAGGGCCTCTGTATGTATTTTTATTTTTTTCTTTTAAAGTATTTGAATTAGTTTGAGCTAGGCCACCAATGACTGCCATTTAAAATTCCTTTCAGATTTAATTCCAAATATTCATTCATTATTTAATTACATTTTAATTTTCTCATCAAGCATTTTAAGTGCAAAAGCATACGCCCCTATAAAGATAGCTCTACTGGCTCCTATTTTTGAAATTCCTACACCGATCCGTAATTCAGGATCATATTTAATTTTTTTATTTGTATTATAAATCGGGATTTCTTTTCCAGAGCCTTTTAGAAATCGATTTAGCTGGTTTTGATCTTCGAGATTATAAACACTAGCAACTAACCTCCTGAATTGTTCACCTTCCGGCGAAGTATAATTGCTGTTCATTTCATCAATTATATATGGAAGGAAAATATCTGAAGCACCTGCAAGTCCTCCGCCAATCACAACTAATCCATCTATCAATGTAATTGCATTAGAAATTGCATCACCAGCTACTTTAGCCATCTTATGAAAAGATTCCAGCGCCGCCTCTTTATTACCGGGCCGCTCACCTGAAGCTATTTGAAATAATTCCAATGGAGCTGGTGAATCTTCAAATTTAATTCCTGCGTATAAAGCATAAGATTTCCTCAATCCTCTAATACTAACATGTTCTTCAACATTGGTTGAAGGATTTAATATATCCCTCAACAGCCAGATTTCAGCAGCAATAGAATTATCGCCAAGGTGTATATTTCCATCTCTTACTATACCCGCGCCAAAACCTGTTCCCAAAGTAAGGCCCAATAAATTTTTATATCTTTTGGAACTGCCAGATTTTTCAAGAAGATTATTTATATAAGGCAAATAACCGGCTATAGCTTCTCCATATGCATAAAGATCACCATCATTATTAATAAATACAGGAAGCTCAAATTTATCCTTTAATAAAGGACCCAAAGCAACTCCGCCTCGGAAAGCCGGCAGGTTTGGAAGATCACCAATTATACCATTCAGATAATCTGCCGGACCTGGAAATGCAAAGCTTATAGCTTCAGGAGGCTGATTAATTTTCCGCTTCACCTGCTCGAATCCGCTGATGATTGAAGATATACATTTATCAAGGTTGTCAGCATTTGACGGTAAATTAAATTCATTAATGATTTGTCTCTGCCCCTGTAAAGCTGTAAAAACAAGGTTTGTACCTCCAGCATCCAAAGTCATTACTATCCGTTTATCTTCTTTATAATTCATTTATTTTATTCTTGAAAATGTATATAGTAATTAATCATGTTATTCAGACACTACAAGCTTTTCTAATTCCTCCAGAGATTTTTCTTTGGTTTCAGGCATTACCTTCCAGACAAAAAAGAAAAAAGGCACCATCATAATTGAGAAAAACATAAACACATTTCCCCCGCCAAATTTAGATAATGCAATCGGGAATAGTAAACCTATTGCCGCATTCATAATCCAGTGAGTGAATGAACCGAGCGCTTGTCCTTTTGATCTAATTTTATTTGGAAATATTTCGGCAAGAAAAACCCATATGACCGCACCCTGTGATAAAGCAAAGAATGCTATAAACCCAATGATAAATATAACTACTCCCGAATTGCCAAGAAATGATACATCATAATAATTAAATGCAGCACCGGCTAATGTAAGGTACATCCCTACTGCACCTATAAGCAGAAGAGTTTTTCGTCCGAATTTATCAATAAAAAACATTGCAATTATTGTGAATAGCATATTAGTTACTCCCACAGCAACTGCCTGAAGCATTGCCGAATCTGTATTTGCCCCGGCTTTTTCAAATATCATAGGCGCATAATACATAATTACATTAATCCCGGATAATTGATTAAAGACCGCCAGCAGAACAGCACATATTATTACAAATCTATATTTCTTCTGGAAAAGTCTTGTCCCCGCTTTACCTATTTCTTCTTTTAGAGAATCGACTATATCGGAAAGTTCAGATTTAACATTCTTAGTTCCTATTGATGTTAAAACAGATTCAGCTTCATTAATACGAGATTTTTTTACCAGCCAGCGGGGGCTTTCGGGAACAATGAATAAAAGGATAAAAAATAATGCAGCGGGGAAGGCTTCAACTCCAAACATCCAGCGCCAATTGTTTATTCCGGTATTTACCAGAAGATAATTTGAAAAAAATGCAACAAGGATTCCGAAAACAATGTTAAACTGGGCAACTGCAACAAGTCTTCCCCGCATTTTCGCAGGTGAAATTTCGGCAATGTACATTGGCGCCATCACAGATGATGCCCCTATGGCCAATCCTCCCAAAAATCTTGAAAACAACAGGAAATACCAACTATCGGCAAATGCACAGCCGACCGCGGAAAGGAAATAAAATACACCGCAAATTATAAGAATGAAACGTCGGCCTAACAGATCACCCGGTTTTCCAACAGCAATGGCACCTATAACCGTTCCCCAAAGTGCTACTGAAACGGTAATACCCAGAGTTGTATCGGTAAGATTAAAAAACTGAGTTATATATTTTGTAGTACCTGAGATAACTGCCGTATCAAAGCCAAAAAGGAAGCTTCCTAAAGCTGATACAATTGTGGCAAATATTAATTTTTTGTTCAATATTTTCACCCGAAGTTTAGATTAAGACTGGAATTATACATTCATTTACTTTTATAACTCTGAAGCAATTATAGATATGGTTTTAATCATTTCTTTTTTCAAACGTTTAATTTATAATAAATTTTATTAAAAAATAAACTAACTGTATTAAAAATCTATAATTTTTACTTTTTTATCCTCTATTTCCGAAATGTTAAATTTGATTTTCAAAAAGATTAATTAGAGCAAGCATACTTAAAGATAAGAAGATATTGTGGCAAAGAATAGATCAGCTAATCTTTTTTGAGAGTTTTAGATATTAATTCCAGGAAATCTTTTTTTTCAAAAGGCTTAATTAAAAAATAATTGCAGCCAGCTGATAAGGCATCTTCTTTATAATATTTACCAAAGGCTGTGATAGCTATTATCGGAATTTCTTTATATCGTTCGATTTTTCTTAAATATTTCGTAAGAGATAACCCGTCCAATTCCCCTCTTAGATTAATATCCATCAAGATTAAATCATAATTATTACTATTGATCAAATCCATAGCAATTTCACCGTTTGCCGCTATATTTATATTTCCGACGTCCCGTAAATAATGTTCAAATAAAATCGTTGTAGGTTTGTCATCATCGACGATTAAAATTCTTGGCAACAAGATTAACCCCTTAAATTATGAAAAATTAATAAACCATATGAATTTTTTTTATAGATAAAATATACCTTTGATTTTGTTTATATTCTCATTTTCTTTTTGCTTATTTCTTATCTATATAATACAAAATTAAGAATTAATTTGATTTTATAAAATATAAAATATTTTTTGAGATATAGCACATTTTACATTATCCTCCTATAAAACCAGTCCCTAAAATTTCATCCCGTTTACTATTGTAATAATATTTGAATTCAAATGAGCGAAAATTATTTTAAAAATGTAGAAGAAGCTTTTTCCCGTCAATCATCGGGTTACGATGACTATGAATTGCTTCATTTAACATTAAGGTTTATGAGGGAGGAAGTGAGAAATCATGTATTGAATTTTTTGAGAGAAGGAGATAAAATTCTGGAGATCAACGCCGGTACCGGCACTGATGCCGTTTTCTTTGCCCAACATGGATTTTTACTCATGCTACCGATATATCGGAAGGAATGATTTATCAGCTTAAATGTAAAGCAGAAAGAAATAATTTAAATAATCTGATTTCCGTTCAGCAATGTTCATTTACCGAACTGGATAAAATATCCTGCGGGCCTTTTGACTATATCTTTTCGAATTTTGGCGGATTAAACTGTACTCCGGATTTGCGGGAAGTAACTAAATTTTTCCCTGATTTATTAAAGAAAAAAGGGAAGATTACTATGGTTTTGATGCCCCGGGTTTGCCCCTGGGAAATAGCCTTAATTTTCCGCGGGCATCTCAAAACCGCGTTTAGAAGATTTAAAAAAAGTGGACATAAATCTCATATAGAAGGAATATATTTTAATACTTTTTATTATTCTCCAAGACAGGCTGTTAAAGCCCTTGGTGAAAAATTCAAAATAATAAAATTGCAGGGATTAGCTTCACTTACTCCCCCGCCTTACATGGAAAACTTCCCGGTGAGATTTCCTGCTATTTATAAAAATTTAAACAAATTCGATAAATATTTTTCAAATTATTTTCCTTTTAACCATTTAGCAGATCATTTTATTTTAACCGCAGAATATTTACCAAAATCATGACTGCACAAAAGTTATATATTAAAAAAGGCGTCTTTTATTTATCTGAATACAAGCCAAATAGATTTGAAAATCTTTATTTGAAATGTTAGAAAAAAGGAGAATAGAATTTATGAGGATGGACTTTTAAAAACTCTCCCCGATATAAATAGTAATCATCCATTATATGCTGAATGGAAAATAAGAAAAAAATCTTTGCAAAGAATTAAAACATATTTAAAAAGTAAAAATAAACTGCTGAATATAATGGAGCTGGGGTGCGGCAATGGCTGGTTAACTCATCATCTTGCTTTGATAAAAGATAGTTATGTAATAGGTGTTGATTTAAATCAACAAGAATTGGAACAGGCAGCAAGAGTATTTAATAACTTAAATAATCATAAATTTTTTTACGCTGATATTTTTGCCGATTATTTTGAAAAAGGAGATTTTGATATAATTCTGCTTGCAAGTTCAATTCAGTATTTTATGAATATAAATTGTCTGATGGAAAGATTACTATATTTAATAAAACAGGACGGCGAAATACATATTATAGACTCACCCATTTATAATCCTCATGAAATCAAGAATGCTCAAAAAAGGACCAGAAGATATTATGAAACTATCGGCTTCCCTGAGATGTCTGATTATTATTTCCATCATTCCATAGAAGAGCTCAAAAAATACAACCATGTGTTTCTCTGCAATCGGAAAAAAAATAATTTTTATACCAAATTTTTTAATAATACTGATTCTCCATTTCCGTGGATAATGATTAAAAACGATGACGATAAATTGATTTAATATGAGTTCAAAAAACAGAATAGTTTTTTTCGTACCGGGCTTCCCGCAGAATGAAGAAGATACAACTTGCATCCCGGCACTGCAGTTGTATGTAAAATATTTTCATTCAATTAATTCATGCTTAAATATTTTAGTAATTTCTTTTCATTATCCATTTATTCGAAATGAATATTTTTGGAATGAAATAAATATTTATTCAGCGGGTGGAAAAAACAGAGGAAAAATTTCCAGGTTAATTACCTGGATAAGGGTAATTAAATATTTTATAAAAATTAAATATAAATTTAACATTGTCGGCATCCATTCATTTTGGCTTAATGAATGTGCTTTTATCGGACAGCTTCTTTCAAGAATATTCCATATACCTCATGTTGCTACCATTATGGGTCAGGATGCCAAACGCTCAAATAAATATTTACGATTTCTATATTTCCCCGGAATTACAATTACATCGGTTTCAAAATTCGCTGCGGATATTTTTGAAAAATCTATCAATTGGAAAACCGCTAATATTATCCCATTCGGGATTGATAATAACAATTCATATTCGTCCAATGACAATCGGAATTTTGATATAATAGGTGTAGGCTCGCTGATTCCACTAAAGAATTACAATTTGTTCGTCGAAATCATTGGTGAATTGGTTAAAGATTTTCCTACTTTAAAAGCAGTTTTAATTGGAGACGGGGAATTAAAACATATTACTGAAAAGAATATATTTGAGAAGGGTCTGTCAAAAAACATTCAACTAATCGGAGAAATTCCGCGAAGCAGAGTACTTGACTATATGATGCAGAGCAAAATATTTCTTCATACATCATCATACGAATCACAGGGGCTTGTTTTCCTCGAGGCTTTATATTGCGGACTTTATGTTGTTTCTTTTAACGTAGGCTACCTGCCCCGATTCAAAAAAAATTTTTATTTGCAGCGATAAATTCGAAATGTTATGCAACATAAAAGAATTGCTTTGCAATAAAAAAGAATATAAAAAAGAAATACATTTTACCATTGAAGACACAGTAAAAAGATACAACGAAATTTATTCAAAACTTGGCATAGTATAGTCAAGTATTCATTAAAATATTTATTTTTTTAAAATAATGGGAAAAAACAAGATAATTTTTTTTAATCCGAGAAGCGGAAAATATAACCACCGTGTACCATTATCTATACTTCAGATTGCGGCTTCGATTCAGTATAAATATGAATATGTAATAGTTGATGGTAACTTTGAAATTAATCCATGGGAAAAAATTAAGAGATATTTGATAACAGGGGAGTTCAAATATTTTGCATCTACAGTTATGCCCGGCCCGCAAATTAAACAAGCAATCCCAATTACAAAAAGAATCAAAAATGAATTCCCCGATATGATTATAATATGGGGAGGTTATTTTGCTTCCAACCATAGTATAAGTTCAATTAATTCAGGTTATATAGATTATATAATAAATGGTCCCGGTGATAATGCATTCCCGCAGCTAATTGAAGCTATAGAAAACAATTATTTTCTAAATGATATTGAAAATCTTGTTTACAAAAAGGATAATGAAATTGTAAAGACTAAAAAAGGTGAAATACCGGATCAGAATTTTTTAAGGCCGCTTCCTTACGGCAACCTGGATAAATTTTACCCCATTGAAAATTATATGGGTAAAACCTTCCTTGGGACTAAGACATTTGCATATCATTCAAGCATGGGTTGTCCTTTTACGTGCGCTTTTTGCGGGATTGTACCCATATATAATGCAAGATGGAAAGCAAAATCCGCAGAGAATATTTATTCCGATATAATAGTTTTGAAAAATAAATACGGGATCAATGGTATTGAGTTTTTTGATAATAATTTCTTTGTATCTGAAAAGCGGGTTGCAGAATTTTCCCGTTTGATGCTGAATGAAGGCATTAACTGGTGGGGAGAAAGCAGGATTGATACAATGGATAAATACAGCGACGATACTTTAAAATTTAATGAGGAGCTCCGGCTGCAAAATGATTTTTTTCGGTGCCGAGAGCGGTAATAATGAAATGCTCTCTAAAATGGATAAAGGAGGTACACAAACCGGGGAACAGATAAAAAAATTTGCATCTCGAATAAAAAAATTCGATATAATACCTGAATATTCATTTATTCTCGGATTCCCGGCCGAAACACCAGGAAAAGTTGAAAAACAGATCGACGATGATATAATCTTTATTAAGAAGATAAAGGAAATTAATCCTTCAACTGAAATTATAATTTATATATTTAGTCCTGTACCAACGGAAGAATCGGGTTTACTAAATGAATCAAAAGAGCTAGGATTTAAATATCCTCAAACGCTGGAAGAATGGCTTTATCCATCCTGGGAAAATTTTGATACTCACAGAAATCCTTTAACTCCCTGGCTTACAAAAAAAATGGTTGATAAGATTCATAACTTTGAAATAGTTCTAAACGGTTATGCTCCAACTATATCTGATTACAAACTTACTGCCCTGCAAAGGAAAATAATTAAATGGATTTCTTCATTACGATATAATAATAATATCTTTTCATTTCCCTATGAAATAATGCTCCTTCAAAGATATTGGCTGAAGTACCGTCAGCCTGAGTTTGAGGGTTTTTATATGGAATAATCTTTCAATAAATGTTTTGATAAACTAATAATTATCTCCGGGATTAATTTAATTTAAAATTTATTTCAATAGTTCCGATTAGATGTTACTTTTGTGAAAGTAAAGATTATATAATTTATTAATTATAACCAAAATTAATTGGGTAATTAATAAAGTATATTGATTCTTATTCTTAATATATTTAATTTAAATTAAATTGTTACCTAATAAAATTTTCAATGTAAATTACGTGAAACAAAATCGGTTCCAGGCTGGTAAAAATGTATGTGGATTTTTTAAGAACAATTTAGTATAATATAAATAATTTGAAATAGAAGGTTAATATGAAAGCGCCTGAATTATCCGTAAAGAGTCATCATGAAAATATTTTAATAAAAGCAGTAAAAGATTTTTTTAATCCGTACGAATCATGGGGAAGACAGAACAGGAATCAATTAATAGTTGGTTTATTACTGGTGATTGTTTATTTGTTCGGAAATTCAATTCTTACTGCTGCTCATCCTGCATGGGATCCTTTTATGCATTCTTCCATTGGATTAGTGTTGGCAGTATTCGCATCTATTGGATTAATTTTGGCTAAGTATATTATTAGCTTATTTAAACTTAACTCTCAAAAGTTTCCCTGGTATGAAAGATATATGCCTATGATTATATCTTTGTTGGGATTAATTACTTTAATTGCCATTCAAAATTTAAGCAGTACAGGTTTTTATGATGCCAGCTTATGGATAAATATAATTGTGTTATTTGTAATATTTATTATCGCCGCAGGATACTTTGTTGAAGGCAATAGTAACGAGAAAATAGTAAAAATCTGGTTCTCACTTTTAGGATATTTTTTCTCTATCATCACTGTTTTTTATTTTTTGGAAAGTTATTTAACAAAAATTTGAGAATTCCTATTAACGATTATATTCTCTTACTTTATTTGCTGCTATGCGGTAAATCTGCATCGCATTATCATTCCCCGCTAAAGATCTCCGCTAAAAATTATATTGAATTTCAATCCTGTTAATAATATTTAAAATAAAATTTAATACTATAAATTAAAATTTTAATGTAATCTTTTATGATATTTTTTTAAGTTTATTATAATAAATAAACTAATCTAAAAAACGGAATATTATGAAAAAGTTCTTCTACTACTTAACTTGCTTCTTTTTCATCCTACTAATCTCAAGTTTTAATATAAATAATCGAAAAATATCAATCTCTAAAAATATTTTAATCTATTATTCAGATGCAATACCACAGCAGAAGTTTGCAGTCCAAAAATTAGAAAAAATAATTTCAATAAAACCTACCGATAATCCTGACATAGCTGATATTTTAATCATCACCGATGAGAAATTAAGTAAAGCTAAAGATCTATTACCTTACTATAAAGCTGCAAATCCGGAAGGATTTTCAATTAAGCGGCTTCCCGGCCAAAAAATATCTATTATAGCTTCAGATCAGACAGGAGCAATGTATGGTTTACTTGATTTAGCCGAACAATTCCAGATGGGAAAAACAATTTCAACTATTGATGAAAAAAACATTAATCCCAGATTTCCATTCCGGGCAATTAAATTTAATCTGCCCTGGGATTCTTACCGCAGGCATGAAAGTCTTCAGCTGCATTATAACACTTGCAAAGATTTGAATTTTTGGAAAGCATTCCTGGATCAAATGGCTGAAAACAGGTTTAATGCACTTACACTTTGGAACCTGCATCCTTTTCCATATATGATTAAGTTAAAAAAATTTCCTGAAGCATCTCCTTTTACCGATCAGGAAATGAAAGAATGGCAACACTTTTGGCACAGCTTGTTTCATATGGCAAAAGACCGTGGGATAAAGACTTATATCATTGATTGGAATATTTTTGTCAGCTCTGAATTTGCAAAAGCTCATGGAGTTGCAGAATATTGCCTCCCGGAAATGGCGGGAAAAGAATATTATGGAAAAGGCGATTATTCACATTTAGTACAGGAATATAACAGGGAGTGCGTTACTGAATTAATAAATGAATATCCTGAGCTCACGGGAATTGGTGTTAGTCAAAATGAACGGATGGAAGGTGTTGATGAACAAACCTGGCAAAATTGGATCGTGGATACATATTTTAATGCAATGGACAGCGCAAAACATAAAATTGAATTTATAATGCGAGCTCATACACACCCTGCTCCTGAATTAACACGTAAAGCATTAGAAGATAATGCATACAGACTCGGAAAAGTCTGGGTGCCTGTTAAATTTAATTGGTCACACTCTCATGCAACACCTAAACTAGAATATATTCATGGAGGTTCGAGATCTCATTCTCTTTGGGATCCGGAACCTAAAAATTATAAGATGGTTTTTACAATGAGAAATGAAGACTTTTTCATTCTTCGCTGGGGAGATCCCGATTTTATAAGGGATGTTATTCAACAAAACCACCAGAATTATGTAGGCGGATACCAGATTGGTTCTGAATGTTATATCCCCGCAAAAGAATATATTATCAAACCCGGTCCCTACCTTACATGGAAATACGGATTCCAAAGACAATGGTTATTTTATATGGTTTGGGGAAGATTGCTATATGATCCGTCAACTAAAGATAATGTTTTTGCAAATTCATTCAATCAAAGATATAATATTAATTATGGTGATAAACTGATAGCAGCGCATAAATTAGCTGATCAAATGCCTCTTAAACTTGCCTCGTTTTATGCTGCATCCTGGGATTTTACTTTATACTCTGAGGGCTTCCTTGCCGGTTATCCATCTAATATGGGCTGTTATTATGATAGTATATCTCCTTTTATATCGGTTAATGAAATAATCCATACAGTTACTTTAGATGATCAGCTTATTTCTGTTGTAGATTATGTAAATGGAAAATTTAAAAAATCCAATAAAACAACTCCATTGCAGTTAGCTGATGAACTTGAAAAAAACGGGGATAAAGCTTTAGATATTAATTAAAGATATCCAAACAGATAACCCGACATTGAAGCATGAAATCGATGATATCAGATCCTGGTCGTTACTCAGCCTTTATTTTAGTGAAAAGCTTCGGGGCGGAACTGCATTGCAGTTTTACCGCATTTCCGGGAAAGTAGATAAAAAAGCGGAAAGCATTCATCACCTGGAGCTTGCTCTGGATTATTGGGAAAAATTGGTTGCAGTAACAAGTAAATATATTGATGAGATTCCGCTGCTCCATTTAGGTGATAAATTCAATAATGGCGGAAACAAACGTAATATATCAAAATTTTCATGGGCTAATTTATTAGGTGAAGTTAAATATGATGTTGAAATTGCTAAAAATTCTACACCGGGAGAAATTATTAATAAAACAAGGTAAAGTTGAAAATGATATCTGATCTTTATTGTAATGATATAAAATACAATCCCTTATATTAATCTTGACTTTATTGTTAAGATTAAATAGTTTTAAGAAATTTTAGTAAGGAATTTATTCAAATGACAATACGGAAAGATTTCACTACTAACAAATGCTTCTGTAAATGTTGTTGCATTTGTTGTTGTACTGCATGCAATGGCAGAGGGAAATTGATCCGTATATAGCTAAATATAAATAACTAATTTAAAAAACCCGCTGCCGATAAAAATTGACAGCGGGTTTTTAATTTTAAACTATTTTGAAAATGTATGGGAATAGGAAATTTGAAAAACGATGGTTCCGCATTAAAAGATTTAGATAAATCTTATTCCAATGCCGGTGAATATACCTTTAAAGAAAAAGTTAAAGAATCTCCCAAAGATAAATTTTCTATTTTAAATAGAATAGGTAATACTCCTTTAATAAAAATAAAAAGGCTGCCGGATAATATTTCACCGCGTGTAAGCATATTTGCCAAAGCCGAATGGTTTAATCCGGGCGGTTCTATTAAAGATCGCGCCGCATTATATATGATCTTAGAGGGGGAGAAAAACGGATTACTTAATCATAATAAGACCATTCTTGATGCTACAAGCGGAAATACCGGTATAGCATATGCATTAATTGGTGCAGTAAAAGGTTATAAAGTAAAGCTTGCTTTGCCGGCAAATGCGAGCGAAGAAAGGAAAATGATTCTTAATGCTTATGGTACTGAAATAGTCTTAACTGATCCGCTTGAAGGCACTGATGGAGCACAAAGAGTTGCTAAGGAAATTTATCAGAGCAACAGGGAAAAATATTTTTATCCAGATCAGTATAATAATCCTTCAAATTGGCTGGCACATTATAAAACAACGGCAAGTGAAATTTGGGACCAAACTGAAGGCAACATTACACACTTTGTATGCGGATTAGGAACCACAGGGACATTTACCGGAACATCTAAACGTCTAAAAGAATTAAACCAAAGAATTAAATGCATAGAGATGCAGCCTGACTCACCTCTTCATGGATTGGAAGGTTTAAAACATCTGCCGACAGCCAATATTCCCGGGTATATATGATGAATCCTTGCATGACCGGTTGTTGGAAGTCTCAACCGAAGAATCTTATAAAATGGTAAAACATCTTGCGAGGGAAGAAGGGTTGTTTGTCGGAATATCAAGTGGTGCTGCAATGGCGGCTTCATTAAAAGCTGCAGAAGAACTTGAATCAGGAGTAATTGTTACAATTTTTGCCGATGGAGGTATTAAATATTTAAGTGAAAATATCTGGGAATAATTAGTATATGGTAAGAATAGAAAAAAAATTATTAAATCAAATTAAAAAAAACGGTGAAAAAACTTACAATGCCGAATGCTGCGGTGCTATTTTCGGGAAACCCGGAAGCGGCTCATTCAACATAACTGAATTATTGGAATTTAATAATGAACGCTCCGATAACAAAGAAAGACGATATTTAATATCTCCAAAGCAGTATCTGCAATCAGAAAGAATTGCATCCGAAAAAGAATTAGAGCTCTTGGGCTTTTATCATTCTCACCCTGATCATCCGGCAATACCTTCACAATTCGATACCGAACATGCGTTCCCGAATTTCATTTATATGATCGTATCGGTTCAAAAAGGGGAAGCCGGAAATTTGACTTCATGGAGATTGCTGGAAGATAGAACCGGTTTTGAAGAACTGGAAATTGATGTTATTTAAAATTTAAAAATAAATTTATGATTTATAAAAGGAGTAATTAAAATGAGTATAAAAGTAATGATACCTACTCCGCTTAGGCAATATACAGACAAAAAAGATACTGTTGAAATCGATGGAAATTCTGCCGGTGAAATTCTTGATGAATTAACAAAAAAATATTCCCAGCTGAGAAAACATCTTTATGATGAAAATGGCGAGTTAAGGAGTTATGTAAATATTTATGTTAACGATGAGGATATAAGATACCTTCAGAAAAGTAATACGGCTTTAAATGAAACTGATATTGTCAGTATAATTCCTTCGATTGCAGGCGGGATTGATGTTTTGGAAGAAATTAAGATTGAAA
The DNA here is from genome assembly GCA_963782475.1 of uncultured Bacteroidota bacterium. Classification (GTDB taxonomy): domain Bacteria; phylum Bacteroidota; class Ignavibacteria; order Ignavibacteriales; family Ignavibacteriaceae; genus CAVQBP01. The sequence goes on along the minus strand of CAWAJW010000012.1, from coordinate 695,799 downwards.
AATCTGTTCGTGAAACAAAACTTTCTAACGAAGAGATTCTCAGGTACAGCAGACATTTAATAATGCCTGAAGTTGGAATGAAAGGTCAAAAGAAACTGAAAGAAGCAAAGATTTTAATGATTGGCGCAGGCGGACTAGGTTCTCCTCTGGGAATGTATCTTTCTGCGGCAGGTGTAGGAACATTAGGTATTGTTGACTTTGACGTTGTAGATAAAACGAATCTCCAGCGCCAGCTTTTACACCACACAAACGATGTAGGAAAATCAAAACTTGAATCAGCAAAAGAGAAAATCAATAAAATAAATCCTAATGTTGAAGTTGCGGCATATGAGACAAGAGCTGACTTCGGAAAATGCAATTGAAATTATCTCGGAGTATGATCTTGTTGTTGACGGTACTGATAATTTCCCTACGCGGTACCTGGTAAATGATGCATGTGTGCTTTTGGGAAAACCATATGTTTACGGAAGTATATTTAGGTTTGAAGGGCAGGTTACCGTATTTGATCCAAAGCTGGGTCCATGCTACAGATGTTTATACCCTGCTCCCCCGCCTCCCGGATTGGTACCAAGCTGTGCCGAAGGAGGAGTAATTGGAGTTCTTCCCGGTATAATTGGTTCGCTTCAAGCGCTTGAAGCAATTAAATTAATTATCGGGGAAGGCGATCCGCTCATCGGCAGGTTACTGCTATTTGATGCATTGAAGCTGAAATTCCGTGAACTCAATCTTCACAAAAACCCTGATTGCCCCATTTGCGGAGTAAATCCTACTATTCATGAATTAATTGATTATGAAGAATTCTGCGGTATTTCCGGTAATGATGAACTTAGCATTCATGATGTTATTTCAGTTAGAGAGTTAAAAGAAAAGCTGGATAATAATGAGGATATCTTTATTCTTGATGTGCGCGAACCTCATGAATATGAAATAAGCAATTTAAATGGATACCTTATCCCGCTTAATGATTTACCTGAGCGGATCAATGAACTTGATTCTTCAAAAGAAATTGTTGTTCATTGTAAAATGGGAAGTAGAAGCGCACAAGCAGTAGAATTTTTAAAAATTTCGGGTTTCAAGAAAGTAAAGAACCTGGCTGGCGGTATAAATGCATGGGCACAAAAAATTGACAGAGATATGCCTGTTTACTAAAAAATTATAAATGTAAGTAGTATAAAAACAAAAATAAATTGTTATTAGGTGAAATCATGAACAATAAAATCGAAAAGATCGATAAAACATCTTTAAAGTTTAACCAGGGTTGCATTGTAGTATTTACAAGTTTAGCATTTCTGTTAAATGTACATTGGCTGGTTGCTATTACCGGAGCAGTTTTATTAATAGACACTTTAATCCCTGGAACCGGTTTATTTAAATTAACTTATAAAAATATTGTAAAACCCTTAAAAATCTTAAATCAGAATATCTCTTCTGAAAGCAAAGCACCGCATCAATTTGCACAGGGAATGGGAGGAATATTTCTTTTATTATCTTTTATTTTACTTCAATATTCGGGGTTAACTTTCATTGGATGGGCAGTTTCATTTATTGTTATCTCTCTTGCATTTGTAAATTTAACTCTTGATTTCTGCGCCGGCTGCTTTCTTTATTTCCAGATTCAAAAGATTAAGTTTTCTACATCGTTAACGGAGAATAAAAATGCTTGAAAGGATTATTGCCCTGAGTTTTTTTCTTGTTCTATCTTACTTTTTGGTAAGAAAGCTTTATTCATCAAAAATAATCTCAAGCAGTTCTTTACCATTTGAGATTAATGATCTGAACCCGGCTCTGCCGACCATTTTATATTTCTGGACCGAACAATGTGCTCAATGTAATAGTGTTCAAAAACCGGCAATCCTTAAATTAAGAGATGAAGGAAATGAATTTAATTTTATTTCATTAAATGCAATAAAAGAATTGAAAATATCAAAACATCTGAATATCAAAACCGTTCCCTCTACTGTAGTTTTAAACCCTGAAAAGAAAATCAACTATATAAATAGCGGCTTCACTGCCGGTAAAATATTGAAAGAACAGCTTAAAGAAATTGGAAATAATCGTAAATAATTATAAGAAATATTATGCTTATGATAAAAAGGAGAATAAAATGAACGAATTAGGAGATATAAAAATCAGTGAGATAGAAGAAAGAGGTTATGCAAACCCTGATGTTTTGGTTTCAACCGATTGGGTTGCTTCTCATTTGAAGGATGCTAATGTAAGAATTATTGAATCCAACGAGGATCTTCTGCTTTATCCCTCCGGGCATATCGCTGGTGCTGTCCAGGTTGATTGGGAAAAAGATTTAAATGACCAGCTTAGGCGGGATTATCTCGATAAGAAACAATTCGAAAAGTTAATGTCTAAAATCGGAATAACACCAGATACAACTGTCGTTTTCTACGGAGATAAAAATAATTGGTGGGCTTGTTATGCATATTGGGTCTTTAAACTTTTCCATCATAGAAGTGCAAAAATAATGGACGGCGGACGTTTAAAATGGGAAAAAGAAGAGAGAGAATTAACAAAAGAAATTCCTAAATACCCGAAAACTAATTACGAAGCTCCTGAAAGGGATGATTTTAAAATACGTGCTTTTAGAGAAAATGTTTTAGAACATGTTAGAAGCCGAAAGCATCTTGTAGATGTTCGCAGCCCTCAAGAATATTCAGGCGAAAGACTTCATATGCCTGATTATCCCAACGAAGGTGCATTACGCGGCGGGCATATCCCCGGAGCACAGAATATACCGTGGGCAAAAGCAATTAATCCCGATGACGGTACTTTTAAATCGGCTGATGAATTAAAAAATATTTATGAAAAGGAGAATGGATTATCTTCTAATGAAGAAATAATTGCATATTGCAGAATCGGCGAGAGAAGCAGTCATACATGGTTTGTTCTAAAGAATTTATTAGGATACCCTAAGGTCCGTAATTACGATGGAAGCTGGACGGAATGGGGAAACCTGGTTGGCGTTCCAATTGAAAAATAATTCAGCTGTCTCAAATAAAATTCTTTATCAGTTGTAAATTATTATTTATAATATGCTGGCCGATTAGAAGATAAGGCTGGATGCCATGAATTACTATTTGGGCAATTGATCTTTCTTGTTAATGGCAGAATCGCATCTTTTACTATGTTATAAGAACACGGCTTAATTGGAGCGATCTTTACTAAAATTCATCCGCATTTTCGACATTAATTTAATTTGATAATTTTACACTCTGCACTGGTTGATTTTTCAGTAAAAACTAATATCATTATTTAAATGGAATTAATTTTTACGTGATAAATATTTAATAATTTTGAAAGAAATTCGGGATAAAATTCTGTGTTGCTTTTCTTATTTTTTTACTAAATATTTTTGAAATATTAGAAGAAAGATAAGGTTAAAGAAATGAAAATAAGTTTGGTCGTAATTATATTGTTGTTCTCATTTTTTGTAATAGTCGCCGCTTCGTGCAAAAATATAAATTCGGATACATTTACAAGTAAAAAGATTAAAGAAAATAATACAGATACTACAGCCTTTACTGTAAAAAAATCTGATTCCGAATGGAAAAGGATACTCACTTCTTCACAATATTATATACTTCGGGAAAAAGGAACCGAACTGCCTTTTACCGGTAAATATCTTGACAATCATGAAACAGGAGTTTACAAATGTGCAGGCTGCGGACAAATACTTTTTGGCTCCGATGCGAAATATAATTCCGGCACCGGCTGGCCAAGCTTTTGGAAACCATATTCACCTAACAGCGTTGTGCTGGTTGAAGATAATAGTATGGGAATGGATAGAGTAGAAGTTTTGTGCAGCAGATGCGGCGGTCATTTAGGACATGTTTTTGATGACGGCCCGGCTCCTACATATAAAAGATACTGCATTAATTCTGAGGCTTTAGTTTTTCAGAAATCTGATGGTAAATAAAATTGAGAATCGTTTTTATTTATATGTTTATTATGAGAATCCTTAATAAAACTTTCCCTATTCTTCCTAAACATTTCATTTGAATTCGTTCTAATGTTCTTTATTCTGGAATTAATTAACTAAAAATATCGAACATTAGAACAAGAGAAAATTCGAACAAAAAAATTACTTGCAAACTAATATCTTCTACTCACATCGATTTTTCGGCTTTAACATTTGCATCTTCGATCATAACCGGGTAAGAATAACCAGCACCAAAATCCCTGTTTATTGCAACCGTACCTTCTGCAACAACCACATCTCCAACTCTCACTATATCTTTACTTGTTATCATTAAATCATAACTATCAGAAGTTCCGGTTCCATCTTGAATATGGATCCAGTTGCGTCCCATAATATTAGGATTAAATTTCGTTACTTTTCCTCTTACTTTAACCGTTTTACCCGACAATTCACTTTTATCGGCATAAATTTGTGCAATAGTTTTACCGCCGCTTACAGGCTTAACAGACACATCTTCTTTTGCTGTTGTTACCTTAGGATGATTGGGCACAGAAGGCATTTCGTTAGGAGTTTTTGAAACCTGATCAACAAAAAGAATAGAATCAAAATCCCTGTTTAATGCTTCACTATGAAAGTTCTTCATTTCCATACTTTTGCCAAAATATAAGGTTTCTCCTTTTTGAACTCCCATTTTAGGAACTGCAATCCAATACTCAGAATCATTTTCTTTTACTTTTAAGTAAGTATAGTTTGAGGCATCCATATTATCCACAACTACTACTTTATGAAGATTCTCCGACGGCATACTTGCCTGGTTTGCTTCTTTTACTTTAGGCTCCTCTTTTTTCTCGCAGGCCGAAAGACCTATTGCTAATAATACTAAAATGATAATCGATAACCGGTGCATACTATCTCCTATATAAATAAATAACAATTTAATAAGTGAATATAAGAAAAGGATTGCTAAAAAAAGATGAATAAAATTATCAAAAATCTGATTTAATTTTTAATATTGAATCCAAAGATATTGTTAAATTTTCTTTTAATCCTTCCCATCTGACTCCATTATTTAATACATATTTTTGATTCACTTCCAATTCTATCCCGATATAATTTTTTTGATCAAATTTTTTCCTCAGGTAAGTAGTGAATCCATCTGAAATTCCTAAATAAGGATAATTAAATCTTATTTTTAAGTTTTTATCTAAAGATAATAGTGCATGTTTGAATTTAAACCGCCAAATTTTTTTCTATACTCCTTTTGGGATTATATAAAATTCCGATATCTGCATTTCGAATTTTATTTTTTAAAACCGGAGTAAAAGAATGAACTGAAATATGAATAATTTTTTCCCCTTTTGAGATAAGCTTCATCATTAGGTTTTCGATTTCACTTCTAAAGGGGAAATAATATTTATCTAATATTTCTTTTTTTTTAATCCCGCTTAAATTTTTTGAAAATTTGGAAAATAAGTTAGGGGTTTTGAATTGAACGGTTTAATTCTATCAAAAGCCTGCTTATTTCCGAGAAGAAAAAATAATTTCCTTTTTTTGATAATAGCTTTGCAAGCTCTAATGCACCCGGATCATAGGCTCTGTGTGTTTGTAAAACACTTTTATAATCTTTAAATAAATACTGATAATCTTTTGGTATTTTATTTCCCCCGTGTTCACATGTTATAACAACTTTCATGGAATAAAAATTTTATTGTAAGCGAGCGATTGGGAAAGTTTAATATAAGTTTTTAATATATTGTTGCTCGGAATAATCCCCATTTAAAGATTTAATAATTCTAGATGATAAGCTTCCATATTTTAATATCATTTCGATATTTTCAATCCAGGATTCATCTTTTGTTTTATTTATTTCAATAACTTCCTGAATTAAATATTTCCACAAATCTGTTGCTGAAGGCTTTTTCTTTTCATCATAATTAAAAATCTTCAAATACTCTTCATCATCAATTATTGAATTTTCTCCCTCTTTAATTATTTTCAGAAATATTCGAGATAACCTTTCTTCATCCCACTGAATTTGCTCATTTAATTTAATCCACTTCTCATCAATTATAAGTTTTAATATATTCACTATTGCATACACAATTGCTAAATCTGCAGATGGACATTCCTGGATATCGATAATTCTGATTTCAATAGTATTTCTTTGAAACCTGGCAATGGCTCCTCTTGAGTTTACCCATTCATTATGCAGAATACCTTCTTTATCATATTTGGATAAATCGGAATAGATTTTATTTAATATTTCTTTTTCATAATCCATTTTGTTAAATACTTTTTCGGGAATAACTTTCCCTGCAATTGAAGGAATTCTTTCCTGGTTTTTCCTGTAAACTTCAAGCCTTGTATCGGAATAGCCGGAAACTCTTCCTTCTATAACGGGAGTGCTTGCACTTATTGCCGGGATTATCGGCAATAATAGCCTGATTGCGGCATGAAGCTTTTTAAATTCTTCATCATTATAAAAAGGGAGATTCAAATGAACACTTTGCAAATTAGACCAGCCATGTCCTCTGCAGTTAAAAATATGATCATATGCTTCATAAGTAAGATTATATTCATGCGGCCACAGTTTAGTTTCTTTCATCGGGATTCATGAAAGGATGCATTCCGGTGGGCAGCAGCATGGAATCATAATTCTGCAATATCTTATTAATTGCTTTTACATTTTCAGAAAATAATTCATCAAGTTTATTTAAATCTTTCCTCGGACCATTGGTTTTAATTTCAATAACATGTAAAACCAATTCATTAGACCATGCAGTTTCATTAAACTCAACATCCGAAACAAACTCACCGATTAAATCATAAAATATTTTATCTGCAATAGGTTTGATAGAAAGACTGTTTTTATCAACAATCATATATTCTAGTTCCACACCATAACCGCCAAATAAATGTAAAGAAGAAATCATAAACGCAGCTTCTTAACTTTACGAATTTTATCTATTCTATTTTTAAATGAATGCATCACAGTCAAATATAATTTATCTTTAAGCTTCTGATCCTCTATTCCATAATCTATACTGGGATTATCATTCACTTCGATGACAAATACATTTTCTCCTTTTTGTTTCAAATCAACACCGTAAAATCCGTCCCCGACTTGATTAGCAGCTTTTAATGCTATATCAACTACTTTTGGAGGAACTTTTTTTATCAGCAAAGTTTCATAATTACCATATTTCGAATCACCGATTTCATTCCAATCATAAATCTGCCAATGATTTTTGGCCATATAATATTTGCATGCATACAAAGGGACTTTATCAAGTATACCAATTCTCCAGTCGAAATCAGTTGGCGTAAATTCCTGAGCAATTATTAAATCGGAAGAATCGAGAAGTTTTTCCAGCTCTATTTTTAAAGTATCTACGTCACTTACTTTTGTTACACCCTGAGAAAATGAACTATCCGGTTTTTTTAAAACACAGGGCAAACCGATCTGTTTTTCAACAAATTGAATATTGTCTTTATGCACAATTATTGTTTTGGGTGTTGGAATCTTAGCTTTTCCCAATAATTCGGCAAGGTATACCTTATTAGTACATTGCAGAATAGACCTAGGGATCATCAATAACTACAAGACCCTCCGCAAAGGCTCTTCTTGAGAACCTGTATGTATGGTTGTTAACTTCAGTAGTCTCCCTGATAAATAAAGCATCGAATTCGGGAATTCTGTTAAAGTCGTCCTTTTCAATGATTTCGGTTCTGATACCGATAGATTCACCGGCTTCAATAAATTTATCTATGGCTTTACTGTCCGATGGGGGAAGCTTATCTTCTTCATTAAAAAGTATTGCCAGATCATAATTCGCTCTTGGAATTTTTGAAGAAGAATATCTTTTTTTTGAAAAATAAGATCGGGCAAATTCAACTACATAGGGTTTATGATTCTCGGGAATATCAACTAAAGAAACAGGAGAAATACTCTGCAGGATCCATTTTTTATCATAAAAAAATTTTGCTCTTAATAAGGGAGCCTGGAAAAGGCTGTATAATTGTGAACTCAATTTATCATATTGTTTTGCAATATTTCTTCCGAAATAAATGCTAAGTATAAAATCCTTAGATTGAATTTTGGAGAGACTCTTTTGAATTAATTCTTCAATATCATCTGAAATAATTCTTATAAGGGATTTTGATTTTAAATCCTGGATGGTAGATAGTATTCGGGAATGCACGGTGTCCCCTTGCTTCAGCAAGAAGTGAAACATAGTAGCCGGTGCTTTGATACCTGTAAGATTTGCACAGGTTAAAAACCCTTGCAGATTCTATTTCGGCATATTCATTTTCGGTTAAATATGATTTTGCGGCTACTACTTCGACATCCTCTATATAAAAATCCATGTCGGCAGGATTATTAGTCACAACGAGTTTTTTCATTTTTTATTTTTGGGTTCAATAATTAAGAATATAGAATCATAGGTAACAATTCCCAGAAGAATAGAATTAATTAACCTGTTAACTTTAACGGAATAGTATTTACTTTTAAATGGATGGTTTGTGTATGGATCGGCTATAACGACGTGCTTCTTCTCCTCATCATAACCACATAACACTACAAAATGTCCCATCGGGTAACCTTTAATATCATCATATGCTAATTTATTATTTTTAACTGTAATTTCACGTTTGCTCTGGTACAAATAAGTTGCACTTAAACCGGTCAAAATCGGGATGCCTTTTTCAAAATATTTTTTAAAAAGTGAAGCGGTCAATTCATCATATCGTAATTTGCCGCCTTTTTCCAAAAACCGGATGTACGCTTTAGATACGATTTTAAGTTTCTTATCTTTTTTATAATAATACTGTTCTTTTAATTTTGAAATCAAGTCGACATCATTTTGAAACCATGTAGGGTCAAAAATATTCAGGTTATAAGTATAAAGTTTTGCGTTATAACCTCTATCCAGTGCGTGGGAGCCGAGAAGCACTGCAAGAGTTCCTCCCTCATCAAGATGAGTAACTTGAGATATCACTTCTTTCAGGGTTATTTTATCACCATAGTATTTATAAACAGCATGAAGACTTGTAGGTCCGCAGGTCGTATCATTTGGCTGATTTTTAATTTTAATCTGCAGCATAAATCTTTTATAAAAATATATTAAATTTAAAGATTAAATTTAACATTTAATATTGATATAATATTGACTTCTGTTTTTATTCCAGTTAACCCATGATTGTGCCAGTCACCAATTCTGGTTTTATCATTTTTATTTAACTTTGATTTGTGTAAGATCAACATCATGAATTAACAGGAAAAATCACACTAACCAAATGAATAAAATTTCTTTAAATAAGCTTGAAGCATCGGAAAAAGATGCGCCGCTAAAAAGGGACATCAGAGAACTCGGTTTTATACTCGGGAATATTTTAAAAGAACAGGAAGGTGAAGTTTTATATGAAACTGAAGAAAGGCTGCGGGCATTAACAAAATCCTTAAGAACCGAATATGATGAAAAAACAAGGAAAGAAATTATTTCATTAATCAATTCTCTTTCAATTGAAGATGCTTATAAAGTTGTACGTGCTTTCTCTACCTATTTTATCCTGGTAAATGCCGCCGATGAAGTCCACAGGATCCGGCGATATAGAGAAACAATAATGTTAAATAGTATACCACCTGAAAATTCAATTGAAGAAGCTCTCCATTACTTGAAGAACCAGTCAAAAATCGATTTAAATAAAAATAGACTGGAATCAGTATTAAATAACATTAAAATTATTCCCGTGTTTACAGCCCATCCAACCGAAGCAACACGGCAGACAATCCTAAGAAAAATATTAAAGATCAGTCAACTTCTTCTTAAACGGGAACTTTTAAAAAACCTAGCCGAAGAAGAAGAAGAAATCAAAGCTCAGCTGCAGACAGAAATTACCCTGCTATGGCAATCAAATGAAATCCGCTTTCATAAAGTGACTGTAAAGGACGAAATACAAAGAGGTCTGTTTTTCTTTAAAGATGTTATCTATGAAATAATGCCTCAATTTTATTTAACCTTGAATTCAAAACTTAAAAGCGAATATAATTTTGATAAACCGGCTCCGAATCTTTTAAATTTTGGCTCATGGATGGGAGGAGATCGAGATGGTCATCCTTATGTAACCGTAGATTTAACGAAAGAAACCCTGCTCAATAATAAAAATCAGATTATTAATCTTTATTTGAGAGACCTTCCGCCTCTTTATACTTCTTTAAGCTCTTCATTAAATATAATTAAAGCTGATAAAAAGCTTCAGCAATCGGTAGAAAAGGATAAAGAGTTTCTTAATTCAGGGATCAGTGAAGGAATAATGCGGGATCCTTCGGAAATTTACCGTACAAAATTATTATTAATTGCCGAGAAACTTCAAAATACAATTGATAGTAAGGACTATGGCTATACAAACGTGAGTGAGTTGTCAGCTGATTTTCAATTGATATATAACAGCCTTGTAAAAAATAAAGGAGAAATAATAGCAGACAACAAAATACTCCCGTTTATTTATAAAATAAAAACATTTGGTTTCCACCTGGTACAAACAGATATCCGGCAGAATTCACCTATGCTTCATTTTGCAATAAACGATATCCTAAGCTATTCGGAAGTTAATCCCGATTTTGAATCATTAGGAGAAGAAGATAAAATTGAAATCCTTACCAGGGAAATACTTAATGCCAGACCTTTAAAAAATTCATTTAGCGATTTACAGGATATAACAAAACAGGTAATTGGTGAAATTGAATTAATTAACTGGGGCAAAAAGCATATTTCACCCGAAGCTTGCAACGATTATATTATCAGCAACTGTTCAACAGTAAGCGATGTTCTTACAGCACTGCTGCTGGCAAAAGAAGCAGGTGTAGTTATTGTGCAGCAGGGAAAAATTATTAAATCGAATTTTGATATTCTTCCCTTGTTTGAAACAATCGAGGATTTACGAAAATCACAGGAAGTAATGCAGACGCTGTTTAATAATAAAGCTTATTCAGCTCATCTTAAGATAAGAAACAAAAAACAAAAAATAATGATCGGCTATTCGGATAGTAATAAAGACGGCGGGATTGTAACATCCAATTTTGAACTTTACAAAGCTCAGAAAAATCTAAAAAAACTATGCGATAAAGAAAAAATTGAATTAATTCTTTTTCACGGGCGCGGCGGCAGCATTTCGCGCGGCGGCGGACCCGTCAGCCAATCCATACTAGCACAGCCTGCCGGAACTATCGAAGGAAAAATAAAAATTACCGAACAGGGGGAAATGATTTCTTCCAAATACCTGATTCCTGAAATTGCTCAACAAAGCCTTGAATTTATAACATCGGCAATTCTGATTGCCTCAGCAGAATCAAAATATAAAAAAACTAAAGATAAATTTGATCTATATAATGATGTATTTGAAGCTATTTCATCAAATGCCCTTGAAAGTTACCGCGAATTAATAAATTATGAGAGTTTTGCGGAGTATTTCAGAACCGCAACCCCGATAGATATTATTGAACAAATTGAAATCGGATCTCGTCCATCATCGCGGCAAAAAAATAAAGATTTTAAATCTCTCAGAGCAATCCCGTGGGTTTTTTCATGGACTCAAAACAGGCAGACTATTTCAGGCTGGTACGGCTTCGGATATTCCATAAATAAATGCATAGAAGAAAAGATAACTTCATGGGATGAAGTCAGGAAAATGTATGACGAATGGGAATTTTTCAAAATGCTGGTAAATAATATCGAAATGGTACTTCTAAAAACAGATATGATAATCGGGAAAGAATATGTTTCTTTATGCAAAGATAAAAAAGCTGCATTTGAAATTTTTGAGATGATAAATAAAGAATATGAGCTTTCCATAAGTACTATTTTAAAAATTACCGGTGAAAATGATCTCCTGGATCATAACAAATCTCTTCAAAGCTCACTTCTTTTAAGAAATCCATATATTGACCCTATTAGTTTTATCCAGGTAAAATTCATAAAGCAGTATAGAGAAAAGAATTATCCGAAATCAAAAAAAGACAAACTGGTTTCTTTACTTAGAATTACTGTAAACGGTATAGCCGCTGGTGTTAGAAATACGGGCTAAAATCAAAAAGAGGAAATAATAATTTGGAACTTGTCCTTTTTTAACTTTTTATTTTCCTGGTTATATTTCTTTTAATTTCTCAATCCCCTCTTTACTGTATCTTTGCAGAATTAATTTTTTTATTTTCTGAAGAGGAAAATTTTCCTTATCAATAAAATAATCTACTCCAATTCCGTCAAATAAAGCGCCGAGTATTCTTGCCTCTATAGCAGGATTTTTTAATCCGACTTGTTTAAGAATTTTTTCAAACTTACTTAATATCTTTGTATTTAATTCATTCGAGAACTTTTTACCCTGCTCTATTATTTCCGGCTGAATAACAAATGAAATATACAAACGCCAATATTCTTCATTTTCTTCTATATATTGAAATGAAAATTCTATCAAAGCTTCAAGTATTTCATACGGATTCAAAGAAGAATCAAGAATTTTTTCAAAATCCTGCCCGATATCCAGCATCTGTTCAAATAAGGCTTCTACCAATTTTTGTTTACTTTCAAAATAATTATATGCTAAACCTTTGGAAATTCCAGCTGAATTAGCAATATCGTTTATTGATGTTCCATGGTAACCTTTAATTGAGAAGAGCTTTAACGCATTTTCAAGAATAGCTTTTCTTGTTTTCTCCCTCATTTCCCTGTATTGTTCTTTGGATCTCGGCATGATAAATATTTTTATTGATTAAATGTTCAGTCATAAATTTATTTTTTAAACTGCATTAAAGCAAGTATTATAAAATAGAAGGTTAATAGGTTTATATAATTTTATTGTGTCTGTAATATAGATTATAAAATGATCTCTCCTGATACTTTATATATCGCCTCATTAAAAAGTGATTTCCCTCATCCTTTTTTCATAATTAATTTTGAGAAATTAAAAATTATTATTATTTTTTGACTGAACGTTTAGTCATTCTTAAATATGGATATTGAATAAAATGAAAAAATATTTAATTTTCCTTCTGATTCTTTTACCGCTGGGAATTATTTATTGCCAGACTGCCGAAGAGATAATTAAAAAAGCAGAAGATGCTGTAAAAGGTGAAGAGACTGCAAAAGGAAAATTTAAAATGACAATACACACCGAGGATTTTACCCGGCAATTAGTGATGGAATCATGGTGGCAGGGAAACAAAAATTCTCTTATAATAACAGAGTCTCCCAAAAAGGAAGAAGGTAACAAGACTTTAAAGATTGGCAATGAAATGTGGCAGTATCTTGCTAATACCGAAACGACAATAAAAATACCGCCGTCGATGATGCTGCAGTCATGGAACGGTTCTAATTTTACAAATGATGATCTGGTAAGGGAATCGAATTTGGCAAAAGATTATAATCAGGAAATCATTGGGGATGAAAAAATTGACGGCAATGAAACCTGGAAAATTCAACTAACTCCAAAACCGGATGCTCCTGTGGTTTGGGGAAAGCTTTATTATTGGGTTCGCAAAAAAGATTATCTCCCTGCACTGGTTCAATATTTTGATGAAAAAGGAAATATGGTAAGATACCTGGTCTATTCCGATGTTAAAGATTTTAACGGGAGAAAACTACCTGCCAAATGGACAATGCATGACAATACTAAAAAAGACAATTATACTCAGATTGAAATTCTTGATATGGATTTTAATACAAAAATTCCTGCCAGGAAATTTTCTTTCCAGGAATTAGAAAGAGGTAGCTGAAAATTCAAGTTAGAATTCAAGTTAGAATTCAAGTTCAGGAACAAGTTCAATATTTGTAATTATGTCTTTAAAATAATTAAAAAGATTTATAATAATAATTATTAATTGTTTAGAAATTTATGCTTCTGAAACTGGCCTGGCGGAATATATGGCGTAATAAAAGGCGTACTATAATTACTCTTGCTGCTGTAACTTTTGCTACGCTCCTTGCAATTGGTATGAGAGGAATCCAATTGGGAACATATGCTTTAAATTATAGAACCGTTATTGAACAATTTACAAGTTATGTACAAATTCAGGCAAAAGGATTCCAGGAAAATCCATCTTTAAATAAAAGCTTCAGATATACTAAAGAATTAAAAGAAAATCTAGATAATATTCCTGAAGTTACAGCCTATACTCCGAGAATATATGCTGATGGTTTAATCAGCTTTAAAGATGCTTCGCTTGGTTCGGCAATCTTTGGAATAGAACCGCAGGGAGAAAAAAAAGTTACAACCTTGCTGGAAAAAATAAAGGAAGGCAAGTTTTTGCAATCGGATTCAAGCACTAACATAATAATCGGTGCTACTTTGCTTGAAAATTTAAAAGCAAAAATAGGAGATACTGTTGTAGTTCTCGCACAAGGATATGATGGAAGCCTTGGTAATTTGAAATTCAAAATTATAGGTTCCATAAGGATGGGATCAAAAGAATTTGATGCAATGGCGGTTTTTATGGGATTAAAAACAGCCCAATCACTTCTAGGAATGTATAACAGGATAAATGTAATTGCTATTGATGCGAAAGGGCTTTCCGATGCTCCTGATGTTAAAGCTGCAGTAAATAAAAAGATAACCGATCCTGATTTGAGAGTTCTTTTATGGCGCCAGGTTGTTCCTGAACTTACTCAATTAGTTGAATTCGATAATGTCAGCGGAATTTTCTTCCTTGGAATTTTAATTGTAATTGTTGCGTTCGGAATTTTAAATACAATTTTAATGTCAATAACTGAACGATTCAAAGAGTTCGGTGTTGAACTTGCAATTGGAATGCCCCAATTTAATTTAGTTAAAATAGTTTACCTGGAAACATTATTAATTACTTTATTTGGTTTAATATGTGGGAATATAATCGGTTATGGAATTAATTTTTATATAGTCCAGCATCCTATAATATTTGGAGGTGAACTAACGAAAATATATGAAGAATACGGATTTCTCCCCAGGTTAGAATCTACCTTGGATTTTATAATATTTATACATGTTTCCATAGCTGTGGTAATAATTTCATTTTTATCAAGCTTATATCCAGCTTATAAAGTTTATAACCTGGAACCCTTGAAGGGAATAAGATATACTTGAGAAAGTCAAAATTCAAAAATCAAAAGTCAAAACCTTAAGTACTAATATGCTCTTAAAATTAGCATGGCGAAATATTTGGCGAAATAAACGAAAATCATTAATTGTTTTGAGTTCGGTTATAGTTGGAATGATTGCCATTATTTTTTATGACGGACTGGATCACGGAATGCTTAGACAGATGCTTAATAATCAAATAAGTAATAGCGTCTCGCATATTCAAATTCATAAAAAAGGATTTAATGATAACAAGGTTATCAAAAGTTATATCCCCGATAATGAGCAGGTGGAAAAGGTTGTAAAAAATCAAAAAGATATAAAAGCATACAGCAAGAGAGTTATTACTTTCGGATTATTAAGCAGCGCTTCCAGTTCTTCGGGTGTATACATTTACGGAGTATACCCGGATATGGAAGCGAGAGTTTCGGATATCAAAAAATCTATTATTGAAGGCAAATTTTTTAATGGAAGTAAAAGAGATATTGTAATCGGCAAACAGCTTGCAGACAAATTGGGAGTTGGAATAGGTGATAAAGTTGTTGTTATGGCCAATACTCCGAATGGAAATATTGGCTCTGATCTTTTTAGAGTGGCAGGCATTTTTCAGACTGTCAGTACGGAGTTTGACAAAACAACTATTTACATTCCTATTAAAACAGCGCAAGAAATGCTTGGTTTAGACAGCCATATTTATGAATACGCAATAATCTTAAATGATTATCATAATGTGGATAAAGTAAAATCTGAGCTTGAATCAAAACTTAACAATAAATATGAAGTTTTATCATACAAAGATCTTTTGCCAATGTTGATTTACCAGATGGATCTTTATGACCAGACTATGTGGATTTTTTATATGATTGTCGGTCTGGCATTAATTTTTGGAATTGTAAATACAATGCTTATGTCAGTATTTGAACGAATAAATGAAATTGGAGTTCTAATGGCAATAGGAATGAAAAACAGCAGAATATTTTTAATGTTTGTTTTTGAAGCTTTTCTGATTGGTGTAATCGGGACAATACTTGGTTTAGTTGTGGGATTACTTATTCACTGGCCTATTTCTATTAGCGGAATAAATTTCAGCATATTTTCAGATGCATTGAAATCATTTGGCATAGGAGCAGTTATTTACCCGGTTCTTTCTGTTTCAAATACAATTATACTAACTCTTATAATACCTTTTATTGCTGTTATCGGAGCATTATACCCTGCGTATCGTGCAATTAAATTGGAACCAATTAAGGCAATATATTATGTTTAATATCCGAGTACAGATTAATAACCTGTGCTTATAAAACCGGCAACAAAAAAAATAATCATGGAAATAATACAAGTAAAAAACCTAGAAAAAACTTACCAGGATAATGGAGTTCCTGTTCATGCCATTCGCGGTATCGATCTTGATATTCATAAAGGTGAATTTCTTGTAATCGCAGGACCTTCCGGTTCAGGGAAAACAACTTTATTAAATATGATTGGCGCGCTGGATAAACCGACAAAAGGAACCATCTATTTTGAAGGTGAAAACATTACTAAAAAGAATAAAAGTGAATTATCAAGCTTTAGACTTCATAAGCTAGGATTCATTTTTCAAGCTTATAATTTAATCCCCGTACTTACCGCTATAGAAAATATTGAATTCAGCATGATGCTGCTGGGTGTTCCCGAAAAAGAAAGAGAAGAAAAAGCATTAAAGCTAATGGATGAACTTGAGATTAAAGATCTGGCAAATAAGCGTCCTAATGAGATGAGCGGCGGACAGCAGCAGCGGGTAGCTGTAGCCAGAGCAATTGTAAACAATCCTGCTATTGTACTGGCAGATGAACCGACTGCAAACCTTGATTCAAAAACTGCAGGCCACCTTCTCGATTTGATGCAGAAAATGAATGAAGAAAAAAATATCACTTTTATTTTCTCTTCTCATGATAAACAAGTAATGAACCGTGCGAAGAGATTATTAATATTAAAAGATGGATTAATTGAATAAATAATCTTTTATCTTCTTCGATGTAATGTTGGCTTAATTAATATTTTTTAAACCTTAAAATGGTAAGCCAAAAATAGAAAAATACTATTATCAGTGCGATAAGCTATCTGTGAATTTTATATTAAAAGAACTGGAACGACATGAACTTAGAACAATAAATAAAAAAGAAATTGCATAAATATGAGCCGTCAAAAACTTGGACAACATCTCCTTAGAGAATATTTAGAAAGCCTTAATAAATAAGAATTATGTGCAAAAGACTTTTTTTAACTATCTGTTTTCTTTTCTCGTCCAAAATCCTGCAGGCACAAATTAAAACAAATTTTACCGGATACATTGTTGAACTTCCGGTTTATATGATAATGAAAAAATATCCGGAATTTCTTCCTTTCCCTGTTAATAACCAATTTTTAAACCTTAACAGAATTCGGTTAAAGCCTGAACTTGATCTCTGGGAAAATGCAAGGATAAATATTGAATATGAAATGGATGCATTATATTCTGAAAAGAATTTATTATTTGATCTTTCTTCAGTCAACACAAACAGGCAGCTATTCGATTTAAAATGGAATATAATCAATAAGGGAAATTATAAAGTAACCCATTATTTTGATCGTCTCTATTTCAGACAGGATTTCAATTGGGGAAATTTTTCTGTGGGAAGGCAAAGAATAGCTTGGGGAAGCGGACGAATCTGGAATCCAACGGATCTTTTTAATCCGGTTAATCCTGCCAATTTTGCTAAAATTGAAAAAGATGGGGCCGATGCTGCGGCATTTACATATTTTTTCGGAAGCTTTACTGATCTCGATGTTGTTTATAATCCCCAAAAGAAAATTGAAAATAGCAACGCCGGTTTCCGTTTTAGAACAAATGTGAGCAAGTTTGATCTTGCGGTTGTTGGAGGTTATTTCGATAAAAGGATTGATGCTGGTTGGGATTTTGCCGGAAGTGTTTTCAATGCAGGAGTTCGCGGCGAAGGGATTGTATCGATGAATAAAGAGGATTTAAGCGATAATTATACAAGATTTATTTTAGGAACCGATTATCAAATAACACCTGAACTTTATGCGTTAATTGAATATCAATACAATGGAGAAGGAAAAACAAATAAATCGAATTATGAACTATTAAAATTAGTAGACGGAGAGATATTAAATTTAAGTAGAAATTACCTTGCTATGTCTGCTAATTATGTTTTCTCTTTTATTACATCAGCTTCATTATTAGTAAATCAGAATTTAAATGACGGAAGCGGTTTCGTTGTTATCAGCGGGTTATATTCTATCTCTTCAGATTTATCTCTCACTCTCGGCGCTCAGATTACTTATGGAAACAATTTCTCTGAATATTGGTATTATCCCCATTCTCTTTATTCACAGGTTGAATATTACTTCTAATACCGGAAGCAATTAAATGGAAAATTTATTTGATTTTTATATCTCTGAATGGCCGATAATTAATACAAAAGATCAATAAAGTAATATATTTTTAATACAGATAATTACTTTCAGTTTCGTTATATTTTATATAAAAATATTTACAGGTATTTAAATGAAACTTTTTTTACTATCAATAATAGCTGCGGTCATATTAACCGGTTGCTCAAATAAAAATGATTCAAAGGAAATTAAAATGCTGAAAGAAAAAATCGATCAATTTGCCCCGATTGAAATCAAATATGATTCAACTGGGTTAAATCAAAAAGAAAGGATGGTTATAAGAAAATTATTTGAAGCATCTCAAATTATAGATACTATTTATCTTAACCAGGTTTATTCTAAGAATAGTGAAATTAAATATAGACTTCAAAATTCTTCATCGAAGATCGATCAATTGCAATTAAAATATTTTGATATAATGTTCGGTCCTTTTGACAGACTGGATCATAACAAGCCATTTATTGGAGATGAGGAAAAACCTAAAGGAGCAAATTTTTATCCGGAAGATATGACCAAAGAAGAATTCAACAGCTGGATAAAGGAACATCCCCAAGATGATTCTGCTTTTGTTTCTTCTTTTACAGTGATCCGTAGAGAAAATGGTAAATTGGTTGCTATCCCTTATTCTGAATTTTATAAAGCAGAACTCACAAAGGCTGCATCGCTTTTAAAAGAAGCAGCTGATTATGCCGATAATATCTCTCTCAAAAAATATTTAACATTAGTTGCAAAAGCATTTGAATCTAATAATTATTTTGAAAGCGATATGGCCTGGATGGATCTTAAAGATAATAAAATTGAAGTTATAATCGGACCTTACGAAGTTTATGAGGATGAGCTATTTAACTATAAGGCTTCATTTGAGAGTTTTGTAACAATAAAAGATTCTGCTGAAAGCGAAAAGCTTCAGAAGTTCGGGAGTTATTTAAAAGATATTGAAAATCATTTACCGATCGAAAACAAATATAAGAATACACAGCGCGGAAATGAATCACCGATTGTAGTTGTTAACGAAGTCTATTCAGCTGGGGATACTAAAGCAGGTGTGCAGACATTGGCTTTTAATCTGCCGAATGATGAAAGGGTCAGAAAAGCTAAAGGCTCAAAAAAGGTAATGCTTAAAAATATCAGTGATGCTAAATTTGAAAAGCAATTAATTCCGATATCAAAAATCGTATTAGATTCTGCCCAGCTTCCTTTTATTACTTTTAATGCTTTCTTCAGCCATGCATTAATGCACGAGATATCTCACGGCGTGGGTCCTGGTTTCATAACTGTAAACGGCAGAAAAACCGAAGTGAGTAAAGAATTAAAAGAGACTTATTCTACGATTGAAGAATGCAAAGCTGACGTTTTAGGTATGTATAATAATATTTTCATGATTGATAAAGGTTTATTTCCAAAAACTTTTGCCAATGAAACATGGGCTACTTTTTTAGCAGGTATTTTTCGTTCCGTAAGGTTTGGGATTACTGAGGCTCATGGAAGCGGTAATGCAATTATATTCAATTATCTAATGGAAAAAGGAGGTTATGAATATAATTCCGGAACAAATAAGGTTAGAGTTAACTTTGATAAAATATATGAATCAGTAAAGGACTTAGCAAATAAACTTTTAACTATTGAAGCCACTGGAAATTACAACGGCGCTAAAGATTTGATAAATAAATATGCAGTGATTTCTCCTACAATGAAATCATTAATTGATAAATTATCCGCCATCCCGGTAGATATTAAACCGGTATTTCAAATTGAAGAAGAGTAGTAAAGGGATAGGTAAACAGCTTAAAACTTTACTTTATGTTTAATCTTCTTATATAATTTTGAAAAAGAAATTTAACTTTATCTATATTTATTTAATAAAGTAGGGATAAAATTTGTAATTCGTTTTCCGTTCAGCAGATATTATTCATCAATTACCTTTATGCTCCCTTTTTCAGGCATCTTAAGAACATAAATCTTATTATTTTTATCAGCCAAGGTTGTATCTCTTAACCAAGGATTATACATTTTTAATATTTTATAATTTATTCCATTTTTAATTGCAAAATTTGCAAGATTACGGATTGAATAATTAATATCCATCGAAGTGGTTAAAAGCGGCGGATATAAATCTTCAGCTTTTATATCGAATCCATATCGCTTCGGATTATTTAATATTTCTTTTACTGCAACGATTCTTGCAATATATCTTGAAGTTTCATCTCCAAAAACCAGGTTATAATAATTAGTTGTTTTTTGTTTGGCAATTTGTTTTTCGATTCCATTGGTTCCAAAGTTGTAAGATGCCGCGGCCATTGTCCAGGTTTTAAATTCTGCATAAGCATCCAGAAAATACTTGCATGCTGCCTCGGTTGATTTTTCAATATTATATCTCTCATCCACCTGGGAATTAACTTCAAGACCATACTTTTCAGCGGCATCTTCAGTCAGTTGCCAGAAACCAGTTGCACCTACAGGTGAAATAACATTAGCCAGCCCACTTTCAATTACTGCTACATACTTAAAATCATCAGGAACATTGTATTCTTTTAAGTATCGGCTCAATAACAGGGAACCATCTATTCATTTTTTTTAACGATAAAATTGTGGCGGAATGCCAGTATGTATTTACCAAAAATTCCCTGTCAATTCTTTCATATACTTCAAAATTTTTTAACGGCACTTTTTCACCGGCAAAAGATAAATTATCTGGAATTTGAGGTGAAATTATTCTATAGCCTTGCGGAAAATCTTCGGACTTTCCAATAACTTTACTATCAGTTAAAAATAGAAAACTGGTAATTATCAATATCGTAGATGCAGTTATAAACCCAAGCAAGAAAAAATAATATTTAGAATTCATACTTCTCCCTTAATTCCATAACAATAATTTAATTGATAAAATTTCAACTCTCATATATAAAAAAAAATTCCAACATGATAAAGCCAATATGAATTTGAAAATCTCTTGCAGTAGACATTCTATGTGCAATAATCTATATTAAATTATTTTATAGTTAAGAAATTCTTATATTTACCAAATATTTTATTCAGTAATAAAGCTATATGAAACAAAACCTGCGAAATTATCCTGCTGATGTTGTTATAATAAATAATAATGAAAAAGAAATTATTGTCATCGGTACAGCACATATTTCAAAACAATCAGCAAATCTTGTTCAAGAAGTTATCGAGAATGAAATGCCGGATTGTGTATGTATTGAATTGGATGCACAAAGATATAAAGCTCTTGCAGAGAAAAATAGATGGGAATCACTGGATGTTATAGCTGTAATAAAAGAAAAGCAATTAACTACACTCTTTGTAAATATTATTTTATCATCTTACCAGAAAAAATTAGGTGAGAAGTTAGGAGTTTTACCGGGCATTGAAATGCTGAATGCTATTAATACGGCAAAAAAACTGGGATTAGATATTTCACTTTGTGATAGAGAGATTAGAATTACTATTAGAAGAGCATGGAATTCAATGTCCTTTTGGCAGAAATTTAAATTGTTTAGTTCAGGGTTTGCCGGATTATTCGATAAAATAGAATTGACCGAAGAAAAACTTCAAGAATTAAAGGAGAAAGATGTTCTTTCTGAAATGATTGAAGAATTAGGAAAATCTCTTCCCGTTTTGAAAAAAGTTTTAATTGATGAACGTGATATCTATCTCAGTAAAAAAATTGAAGCTACCGCAGGTAAAAAAATTGTAGCGGTAGTCGGAGCGGGGCACGTGAATGGAATTTGCAGAGAACTGGAGAAGAAAAGAGAAATAGATTTAAATAAGCTTGAACATATTCCGCCATCTTCACGGGCATTTAAAATTATCGGCTGGGGAATACCCGTTTTAATTATTGCTTCAATTATACTAATCGGCTACATTAAAGGTTTTTCGGCTGCACAAGATAATGTAATATATTGGATCCTTGCAAATGGAATTCCTTGTTCCATAGGGGCAATTTTTGCCCTGGCGCATCCTATTACAATAATAGCTTCTTTCTTTGCTGCTCCGATTACAAGCTTAAGTCCATTAATCGGTGCAGGTTATGTCGCCGCATTTGTACAAGCATATTTCCAACCCCCTTTAGTTAAAGAATTTCAAACTGTTTCGGATGATATACGAAAAGTAAAAATGTGGTGGAAAAATAAATTATTAAAAATACTTTTGGTGTTTATTCTCACCGGCCTGGGAAGTTTAATTGGTACTTATATTGGTGCATATGAAATTATTTCTAACCTTTTTAACTAAGAATGCTTACTAATTACATTACGTTTTTTTTGAAAGCAGATATGAAGAACTGCAAATGCGGGCATTTAATAAAAGAAGATACTATTTCACAATTGCAAAAAAAAACCGCTCCGGAAAGAGCGGTTTTAAAAATAATTTATTGATAAAATTATCCTAAATAAGCTTTCAGCCTTTTGCTTTGGGGAGAATGTCTTAAGTTTCTGATTGCTTTTTCTTTTATTTGTCTTACTCTTTCTCTGGTAAGGTTAAATCTTTCTCCAATCTCTTCCAGAGTTGCAGAGCGTTCACCTCCGATACCGAAATAAAGCCTGATAACTTCAGCTTCCTTTTCGGTTAAACCCGAAAGTATATTAGCCACTTCGTTTTTCAATGATTCAGTCATTAGATTACCATCAGGAGAAGGCTGTTCGTCATTAGGAAGAACATCAATCAAGCTGTTTTTATCATCATCTCCGGAAAATGGAGCATCCATTGAAACATGTCTTCCTGAAATTTGCAAAGCATATGCAACATCGTCTGCACTCATATCGAGAATTGAAGCAAGCTCAGTAGTAGTGGGGGTTCTTTCATATTCCTGTTCAAGTCACGATAAGCTTTACCGATTTTACTTAAAGATCCAACTCGGTTTAATGGTAACCTAACCATACGCGATTGGTCAGCAATAGCCTGCATGATTGATTGTCTAATCCACCATACTGCATAAGAAATAAATTTAAATCCCCGGGTTTCGTCAAATTTTTGAGCAGCTTTAATTAATCCAAGATTACCTTCATTAATTAAATCGCCTAAAGATAATCCCTGGTTTTGAAATTGTTTTGCGACACTAACAACGAATCTAAGATTTGCTTTTGTTAGTGCTTCCAAAGCTTTTTTATCACCTTTCTTAATGCGAATTGCTAATTCTATTTCTTGGTCAGGAGTTAGAAGGTCAACTTTACCAATTTCTTGCAAATACTGATCTAACGATTTACTTTCTCTATTTGTGAATTGCTTAGTTATTTTCAATTTTCTCCATCTCCTATTTTGATTTATAATTAAAAAACATTATACTAATAGACGTGTTGAAATTTAGTTTTGTTCCCGCTAAAATTTATATAAAATTTAAACAGCTTTAAAAATAATAAAATTATTTTATATAAAAAAGAGGAAATTTTTACCCTTCTAAATTTTTTCAATCCCTAATATTTAAAAAGATGAGAAATAGCGCTTTTTTCTTATTTTTTTGCAGTTAATTCAAAAAACCCCACATTATCAAAGAAAAATCCTTCTGGATTTTCTTTTACACCATTGTGTTCTACTTCATAGTGCAAGTGAGGGCCGGTTGATAATCCGGAATCACCTGTTTTTGCAATTAGACTTCCCCTTTTTATTTTCTGTCCTTCTTTTACTAATGTTTTTGATAAATGAGCATAAACTGTACGAAATCCATACCCGTGATCTAGCTCAACTGTTAAACCATACCCTCCTCGCCTGCCTACAAAAGATACAATACCATTTCCAGTAGCATAAACCGGAGAGCCAACATCCGCAATTATATCTATACCTTCATGCATTCTTCTTATATGAAGAATGGGATGCACTCTCATCCCAAAACCATCTGAAATTGCACCCAAACAAGGTTTTATTGCTGGAATACAAAGACTTAATTTTCTATTTTCATTCAATTGCTTCGAAATTTCTAAGAATTGTGATTTTTCAAATTCAATTTTTCTTGATATTTCATCAACAAAGGATGTTGCTTTATTAAGCTCATCTTCTGCATCATTAGATAAAAAATCGATTGAATTATCAAAATATCCTCCTCCAACACCTACTTTAAGCTCATCTTCCGATAAGGGATGTAAATTAACTGCCAATCTTAAATCATTATTTGTTTTAGCTAAACTATCTATTTTGCTGGACATTTTTTTGTAATCAACTATTATTGCCTTAATTCTTTTTTTAATGATTTATTTTCTGTGCGCAAGGATTGAATATCGCTGTCTGGAGAGCCTATAATCGTATAAATACTATATCCGCCAAATATCAAGCTAAATATTACTAATATTATTAATATTGTTTTTGAATTATAATTTTTCGACTGGTCGATTTTTAAAAACTGAAAAAATGACATCAATACCTTGAAATTTTTTAAAATTACTTATTTTATTTTGAAATAGAAGATGGCAATATTAGACTTTGCAATATAATAAAAGAATTTTTTTATTTCAAAGGAATTTTTCTAAAATGTTTTATTATCACTTTAAATTTTTATAAAAGCTTATTTTTGGGAAATAAAACCTACTCCGGTTCTTAGATTCATTTCGCTAAATTTAGCTCTAAAATAGACATTATCATTTTTAATGTAATTATATAAGGGTACTCCAAAAAACTAAAGGCCTGAACCAGTAAATTTATGTTCCAGATCAATTATGCCTGCAATTAATAATAGAAAAATAAAATTTAAAGCAGTTAATAAATACTTCATATTTTTAATAAAATATTGATTTTAAGCCGGTAATTGAAATTTAATAGCAACAAGAATTTTCAAAACCAATTTTGTTCTAGTAATGTTCTGTTAAACTTTAAATTAAGATTGATTGGAAAAATAATTACAGTCTATAGAATGAAAAAGTTTTTATTTACCGGAATATAAATATTTTTAAAAAAGTTATTTTAAAGGGAACCTTTTGAAATATCCATTCGTCAAAAAAGATTAAAATTTAATGATTTATTATCCCAGCCGGATTAAAACAAAATGAATATTGCTGTTGAAAACCTTACTAAGAGCTACGGAAATCAAAAAGCTGTTGATACAATCTCTTTCCAGGTTCACACGGGTGAAATACTTGGTTTTCTGGGACCGAATGGTGCAGGAAAAACCACAACTATGAAAATTCTAACCTGCTTTATGGCCCCAACTGAAGGAGATATTAAAGTGGGCAACCTCTCAATTCATGAAGATCAAAATGAAATAAAAACCAAAATCGGCTATTTGCCAGAAAATAACCCGCTTTATTTAGATATGCCCGTACTTGAATATTTAGCTTTTACAGCTGAACTTCAGGGAGTACCTAAAAATAATATTCAAAACAGAATTGGAGAGATGGTCCTGGTTTGCGGACTTAATGATGAAAAACATAAAAATATCGGAGAGCTTTCAAAAGGCTATAGGCAAAGAGTAGGACTTGCGCAGGCAATGATTCATAATCCAGAAATATTAATTTTTGATGAACCTACAAGCGGATTGGATCCCAACCAGATAATTGAAATAAGAAAACTTATAAGAGAGCTCGGCAGGGAAAGAACTGTTATACTAAGTACACATATTCTTCCGGAAGTTGAAGCTATCTGCGACAGAATTTTAATAATTAATAAAGGAAAGATAGTCGCGGACGGAACTCCTGAATTATTAAGAAAACAAGCTCAAGGTGAAGAAGTAATTAGGATACAGCTGGATGAAGTTGCAAATAGAGATTTTACTATTGAAACCTTAAAATCAATTGAATCGATTGCAATGGTTTCGCCGGTTAAAGATAGTTTTAATACTTTCTTGATTGAAAGTAAAAACGGTCAATCTTCAAGACGTGCTGTTTTTCAAATGTGCGTTCAAAAGAATTGGATTTTAACCGAGCTGACGCCCATTGAAACTAAACTTGAAGACATCTTTAGAGAATTGACAACTTAAATCAAAAATTACAATTATTTGAAATATGGCTAAAAAAATTTGGATAATTTCAAAAAGGGAGCTCAAATCATTTTTTGATTCATTGACCGCTTATATTCTAATAGTTGTTTTTCTCGGATTGAGCGGATTTTTCACTTGGCTTTTCGGCACCGATGTATTTTTTATCGGTCAAGCCACCCTGCAGCCTTTTTTTTCTGTTGCTTACTGGACACTTTTCTTTTTCATTCCTGCATTAACAATGAGAATGATTGCGGAAGAAAATAAATCCGGAACGATCGAGCTTCTTTTAACAAAAGCAGTTACGGATTGGGAAATAGTAATTGGAAAATTTTTAGCATGTCTGCTTTTAATTGCCATAGCATTGGTTCTTACATTACCATATTATATTACCGTTGCTTCTATTGGTCCTATTGATAATGGTGCTGTTTTATGCGGTTACCTTGGTTTGATTTTAATGAGTATGGTATACATAAGTATTGGTCTTTTTGCCAGCAGTGTAACAAATAACCAAATTGTAGCATTTCTATTATCCCTTCTTATCGGGGTTTTCTTCCTTATTATTTTCAGCACCCTTGCAAATGATTTTACAGGGATAATTGGCGAAATATTAAATTATCTAAATTTATCTACTCACTTTGAATCAATTTCGCGGGGAGTAATTGATTCCAAAGATATAATTTATTTTCTCAGCATCTCTTTCTTCGGGTTAATACTTGCTGAGACAATGTTATCAAAAAGAAATATTGTCGATTGAATTATTATGTTAACAAAGAAAAAAGTCATTACAGGTCTCCTTTTAATTTTCGGAATTTTAATAATTATAAACTTTTTTGCATACCGCTTTTTTGTCAGGCTTGATTTTACAGCCGATCAGGAATATACTTTAAGCACAGCAACAAAGAATATTCTAAAATCTTTAAATGAACCGGTAACCATTTCTGCCTATTTCTCCGAAGATTTACCCCCGAATGTTGCAAAGGTAAAACAAGATTTTAAAGATATGCTGATTGAATATGAAAATGCTTCCGGAGGTAAAATTGTTTATCAATTTATCAATCCGAACAAAGATCAAGAAACAGAAATGGAAGCCCAGCAGGCAGGTGTTCAGCCTATCATGATAAATGTACGTGAACGGGATCAGATGAAACAACAGCGTGCTTATTTGGGTGCTGTGCTTCAGTATGGAGAGAAAAAAGAAACTATTCCTTTTATCCAGCCGGGCTCAGCAATGGAATATGCCTTATCATCTAATATTAAAAAATTGACATTAAAAGAAAAAACTAAAATTGCTTTTTTACAGGGTGACGGGGAACCTACACTTTCGGAATTACCTCAATTGCAAACCCAGCTCTCTGTAATGTATGATGTAGAAACTTTCAAATTTAATGATACAACAGGAATTCCTATTAAGTTTAAAACTCTTGTAATAATTTCTCCTGCAGATACTGTTAACCCTCAATATTTTAAACAGCTTGATGACTATATGAAAAAAGGGGGGAGAATATTATTAGCATTAAACAGGGTTAAAGGGAATTTTTCAAATGCTACTGGTTCAAGCGTTTATACCGGGTTTGAAGATTGGCTGAAGAAGAAAGGTATTGATGTGCAGGATGAATTCGTGCTGGATGCAAATTCAGGAAATGTAATGGTTCGCCAGCAAAACGGGATGTTTGTCATGAACACACCGGTTAAATTTCCTTATTTGCCCATAATAACCAAGTTTGCTGATCATCCGATAACTAAAGGCATTGAATCAGTAATATTCCCATTTGCCAGCCCTATCAAAATCTCTCCAGCTGATTCCTCACTTCACATAGTAAAATTAGCATTGACATCAAAAAACACAGGTGTTGAAAAACCGCCTGTTTATTTTAGTGTCACTAAACAATGGACAAAAAGTGATTTCCCTGTTTCCTCCCTTCCAGTTGCTGTTGCTGTCGATGGAAAAATTGTGGATAACACTTATTCTAAAATGGTAGTTTTCGGTGATGGAGATTTTGCAGTAAATGGCGCCGGTCAACAGGCTCAAAGACTTGAAGATGATAATATTAATTTAATGGCTAATTCAATTGATTGGCTTTCCGATGATACAGGACTTATTGCATTGAGAACAAAAGGTATCAGCTCTCGTCCAATTGATCCAAATTTGGAAGAAGGGACCAAAACTTTTCTAAAATATCTTAATTTCCTCTTACCAATTATTCTTAATTATAGGATTTGGGATTATTCGTTATCAATTCAGAAGAAAACTAAGAAACAAATGGATGACCGAAGATTATGTTTAATAAGATTTCTTCAAAAACTCTTGCAGTTATTTTTGCCGCGCTTTTAGTATTAGCAGCAGTTTATATCTATTATGACTCTTCCCGGGAAGAGCGATCATTTAAAAGCGATATCGTAAATATTGATACTTCCAAAGTAACTTCTATCAGCATTTATCCTAAAGCCGATAACCACAAAGAAGTAAAAATATTTAAAGAAGGCAAAAATTGGGAAATCCGGTTATCAAATGATAATTCTGTACCAGCCGAGAATTCAAAGATAAAAAATCTTTTAATGCAGCTTTCCGAAATAAAAGCAAACAGTGTTGCTGCACAGGATGAGAATAAATGGAGCGAATTTAAAGTCGATACTTCCGGTACAAGAGTAAAAGTGTTTGAAGGAAATAATATTACACTTGATATAACGATTGGAAAATTTTCTTATCAGCAACCTAGAACTATGCTGACTTATGTAAGAGTAAAAGGCGATAAAAATGTTTATGAAGTAAATGGTTTTCTTGAGTTTACATTTAATCAAAAACCGGATTATTTTAGAAATAATACTCTTGTAAATGATGATGATTCCCATTGGAACAGGTTAACTTTCACTTATCCAGCTGACAGCTCTTTTCAATTAATAAAAGATACAACCAATCATTGGACAATAAATAAGATTAAGATAGATTCAGCTAAAACAGAAAATTTTCTTAGAACTTTATCTCATTTATCTGGCTCTGATTTCGTAAATAACCCGGATGAATCATTATTAAGCAGGGCTGCTTATACTCTAACCATTGAGTCATCAGCTTTAGGCGCAGTTACTTTATCGGCTTATATTGATTCAACAAATTACTTAATTCACTCTTCTCAAAATTCAGATGCTTATTTTAACGGGAAAACAAATAACCTCCATACAAAGATATTTGTAGGTAAGAATTATTTTTCAAAGAAAAAATAGTTAATAAAAACTGTTTGTAAAAAATTGCAGGGACTTTGTCATGTCCATGCAATAAACCAATCTACAGACTTAACAATTAAGAAATAATGCAACTTCGAACTTGATACTTTCAAACATTATTCATAACTTTTTATAAATTTTCCTGAATATTTTTCTATCATTTTCTCAATCCAGATTTTGTTCTTAACTAAATTAAAAAGCAGGATTATAGTTTAATCTTGTTTTTCTTCTCTTCAATAAACAATATGAGGGCGCATCATGAGTAAAATTCAAAAAGAATTTCTATTTTCTGTTTTCTTTTCTTTAGTTCTTTTTTCATTTTGGGGATGTACAACTCAGAAAAAAGATGATGATAAAATGCCAATTACAACATCATCAAATGAAGCAAAAGACCAATATTTAAAAGGGCGAAGCCTAGCGGAAACACTCCAGGGGCAGGAATCACTTCAATACTACACAAATGCTATTAATGCTGATTCCAATTTTGCATTAGCTTACCTTAACCGTGCAGTTAACCAGCCAACAACAAGAGAATTTTTTGCTGATTTAAATAAGGCAGTTTCTCTTGCTGATAAAGTACCCGAAGGTGAGAAACTGCAAATTTTAGGATTTGAAGCAGGTGTAAATGCCAATCCCATGAAACAAAAGGAATATTATGAAAAACTTGTTGCCCTTTATCCAAAAGATCAAAGAGCACATACATTATTAGGAAATTTTTATTTTGGTCAGCTGGATTACCAGGATGCTTTAAATGAATTTAGTAAGGCTACTGAAATAGATTCAAACTTTTCCCCTGCCTACAATATGCTTGGATATTCCAACAAGCAATTAATGAATTATGATGCAGCTGAAAAAGCCTTTAAAAAATATATTGAATTAATTCCGAATGATCCCAACCCGTATGATTCTTATGCAGAACTTTTATTGAAAGAAGGCAAATATGATCAGTCAATTGAGAATTATCAAAAAGCCTTAACTTATAATCCCCACTTTGTTTCCTCGATGCTCGGTATTGCAGCAGATGAAATGTATAAAGGTAATTACGACTCATCAAAAGCACAGATCAATAAATTATATGAAACAGCAAGAAATGACGGGGAAAAGAGAGCAGCAAACTTTGCAATGGCTGTAATATACATTGATGAAGGTAAACCTGACATGGCTTTAAATGAAATTCAAAAGAATTATGATATTGCTGAAATGGAAAAAGATTTCGCAAATATGTCATTTGATTTAAATAATAAAGGAACGATACTTACAGAAATGGGAAAGAGCAAAGACGCTCTTAATAGTTTTCAACAAGCTGTAGATGTTTTTAACAAATCTTCTTCATCCCAGCAGCTTAAAGATAATGTAAAGCTCGGTTTACTTTATAATGAAGGAACGGTTGCCCTGCAGCAAAAAGATTTTAAAACTGCTTCTTTAAAAGCAGATGAATTTATGAAGGGAGTTAAAGCAATTAATAACATTAATCAGATCCGGTTAGCACATCAATTAAATGGAAGCATTGCCCTAGCTCAAAAGAAAGCGGATGATTGCTTGTCAGAACTCTCTCAGGCAAATCAGCAGAACTCATATAACTTTTATTGGATGGCTCTTGCTTATAAAATGAAGGGTGATAAAGAAAAAGCTAAAGAATATTTAGAAAAGGTTATAAACTTTAATCCTCTTCCGACTTTAAATTCCGGATTTGCTTTATATAATGCTAAAAAAATGATGAAAAAATTATAAGAATAATTTAGGGGTGGAATCATTTTTTCCGCCCCCAATTTTTTACTCCGAATAAAATTTAATGACTTTAATTATTGCTTCTTCACAGACTTTACAAAATGGTTTGGCACCTTTGGAAAACATAATGCAGTCCATCATAGGTCTGTATAAACCTTTTGAAGCATAGCCGGCTCCTTCAAATGCTCCAACTTTACCGGCATA
Source organism: uncultured Bacteroidota bacterium (assembly GCA_963782475.1). GTDB lineage: Bacteria > Bacteroidota > Ignavibacteria > Ignavibacteriales > Ignavibacteriaceae > CAVQBP01. The sequence goes on along the minus strand of CAWAJW010000012.1, from coordinate 664,273 downwards.
TTTACTTTTAGATAGATAATTATCGATCCAATCCGCATGTTCTTTATCTTTTTGATTATATTCTTCCTCGGCTTTCTTTATTTGATCCTGAGGTGCTCTATTCTTTTTAAGCTCTGCAATCTGATCATTCAGCTCTCTCCTTTGCGATTGCCACTTTAAATCGACACTATCATATTCATTCTTTTCCCAAGGAGTCGGGATTTGAATTCCCGGAGTAATTAAATTTTCCCATTTTACTTTAGGCGGGTTTAGCAATGCAGTTATATTCGGTTCGACCGGTTCAATCCCTTTGGGATAAAAATCATTATAAGCAACATCAGAAGTATAGTATTCATCAGCAAGACCTGCAAAAGAATGACCAAACTCATGCAAAAATATATAAGGGCTCCATTGATTATCTGAAATGAAAGTACAAAAGAAATTATAAATACCTCCTCCTCCGTATCTTTTGTGATTGACCATTATATAAATTGCATCATAAGGAACATGAGCAGCCATATCTCTCATTGTTTTATTGTCTTCAGTTAAAAGATATCTCTCAGATCCCAGTGAGTTAAAAGTTGAATTTAAGGCAGTGTTCTTATATATACCTGCCCGCGGTTCATCGGATCCGCTTTCTTCGGATGCTTTAAATACTCCATACAAATTGAAATTATTTTTATAGGATTTATACGGTTCCTGGTTAAAAAAAATTTTTGTAAATCTATCAAGGTCCGATTTAAATTTAGCTTCTTCATCCCGTGTATAACCTTCACTTAATATTACCACATCAACTTTAGAATGAGGATCACCATTGATAACACTTTTATAAACTTTAATAGAGTTATCACTAACAGACTCTTTAATTATACCGATGCTGTCCGGATCAATTTCGGTTTCAAAAAATTTTTCAAGCTGATTATCTATTTTTCTTCTTTCAATCACAAATCTGATTTTATTTTTAGGGTAAGGAATTATTGCAGATTCACTATAGGTCCTTTTAATCCCGTGATCTGCTTCAGAGCTTGTTTGATATTCGCCGAAATATGAATTAAATCCCTTAGAGAATATTAACTTCCCTGATGTAAAATCAAAAATTTTATAATAATACTTTCCATTATTAAAATTATCAATTAGATTTTTGATACTGCCTGCCCATATTCCATATTGGTAAATTTTATCAATAGTAAATATTTCATTCTTTGCATCACCAATATGAAAATAGTCTATCCGCATAGTCTTATTGATGAAATAATTATTAAAATTAACTTTGGGGTCTGCTATTATCTTCATAGATAAAAAAACGACTAATGATAATTGAATAAATAATTTCATTTCATCCTCTAAAATTGGATATTAATTTATTAAACATATGTGAGACTCACTGCATGCTTTGCCCAAATATCAATAACTGGAAATATATTTATAAAATAGATCTTGAATCTTCTTTGTCATCCTGCCGGGTTTCCCTTTATTTATTATCCAGTTATCTATTTGAATAACAGGTTTAACTTCCGTTGTAGTTCCGGTTATAAAAAATTCAGTAAATTTTTTAAGTTCTTTTTCTTCAATTTTGGATTCTTTTATTTCAAAAGAATTATTTTTACAAACTTCAATTATTATATTCCTTGTTATTCCCGCAAGAATAAGATTCGATAGAGGAGGAGTATATATAATATTATTTTTAACTGCGAAAAAATTTGTATGAGAACCTTCGGTTATCAATCCATCCCTGACAAAAACTGCCTCTGATGCTCCCCCTTCCCTTGCCGATTGATGAGCTAAAATTGAAGGGAGAAGAGATATGGATTTTATATCGCACCTGGTCCATCTTATATCTTTTTTCAGTAGAACTTTAATTCCGTTTTTTATTTCTTCTTGAGCAAATATTAATGGATATAAAGAAATATACACAGTGGGCTTGGTTTCATTCGAAGGGAATGCATGCATTCTGGGGAAAGATTCTCCGCGGGTTACCTGTATATAAATATTGAAATTGTTTTGGATGCTGTTCCTGGAAATTAAATTGTCAACAATCTCCCGAACACTGTCAACTTTAAAATTGTTAATCTGCACTTCTTTCAGGCTATAATTTAAGCGTTTTAAGTGTTCATCCATTTTAAAGATTTTTCCATTATACATCCGCATAACTTCATAAACACCATCGGCAAACATAAATCCCCGGTCAAAAGGAGATATTTTTATATTATTTTCTTCAACAAATTTTCCATTTATGTAGGCAATCATAACGTACTTTGTAATAATTACTTATATTAAATTAATAAACCAAAAAAAATTTTCAAATTATTGTTTTATAAATTACATTAAGATCTTATAATTTGAAAGAATACTTATGTTATCTACAATGGAAAAAACAAAAATAAGCATATTCGCGGAGAAACTATTTCATTTACGAAAAGAACCTTCGTGCCTTTTACCTGATCGAAACCTGGTTCAAAAATTTGTTGATGAATTATTAGAACTTCTTTTCCCCCATTTTTCTAAAAAGCATTTTAATTCACCGGAAGAAGTTGAAAGAGAAATAGATAAACTTGAGAGAAATTTATGTAAAATAATAGAGCCGCTACAAAATCCTGGTAAAATATCTGCAAGGGAATATGCTGAAACTTTTTTTACTAAAATCCCGGAAATTCATGAGAGATTAATGATGGATGCTCAAGCTATATTTAAAGGAGATCCCGCGGCTACAAATGTAGATGAAGTAATATTAACATATCCCGGTTTCTTCGCAATTTCGGTATACCGCATAGCCCATGAGTTTTATAATTTAAAAATTCCATATTTTCCCCGCGTACTAACAGAATATGCACACCGGTTAACAGGAATTGATATTCATCCTGGAGCGAAAATCGGCAGCTCTTTTTTTATAGATCATGGAACCGGTATTGTTATAGGAGAAACTACAGAAATCGGGAATAATGTCAAATTATATCAAGGTGTAACTCTGGGAGCTGTAAGCGTAAATAAAAATTTATCTAATTCCAAACGGCATCCAACAATTGAAGATAATACAGTTATTTATTCTGGAGCAACTATTTTAGGAGGTGAAACTGTAATTGGTCATAATAGTATAATCGGCGGCAATGTATGGTTAACTTCCAGTGTCCGGCCATATTCCATAGTTTATCATAAAAGTGAAATAAAGTTTGGCAATTCAAAAATGAACGATGAACCTATAAACTTTATCATTTAACTATTTATAAAAAAAGGAGAACATATGAAAGCAAAAAATATCCTTGAAACTATCGGCAATACACCTCATGTTAAAATAAATAATTTATTCAGGAAAAATGTAGAAGTATGGATGAAACTCGAACGCTCTAATCCGGGTGCCAGCATTAAAGATCGAATCGGTTTATCAATGATAGAAGACGCCGAAGCGAAGGGGATATTAAATAAAGATAGTGTTATTGTCGAACCTACATCCGGGAATACGGGAATTGGTTTGGCAATTGTAGCCGCGGTTAAAAAATATAAGCTTATTCTTGTGATGCCGGAATCTATGTCGATCGAAAGAAGAAAAATTATGGCGGCGTATGGTGCTCAATTTGAATTAACCCCAAAAGAAAAAGGGATGAAAGGGGCAATTGATAAAGCAAAAGAAATAGTTGAAAAAAACAAAAATGCATGGATGCCGATGCAGTTTGATAATCCGGCCAATACAAAAGCTCATAGGGATTTTACAGCGAACGAAATTGTTAAGGATTTTCCTGAAGGTTTTGACTATTTAATTACCGGGGTTGGTACCGGCGGGCATATTACAGGGGTAGCTGAAGTACTTAAAGAAAAATTTCCGGAAATAAAAGTATTTGCTGTTGAACCATCACAATCACCTGTAATAAGCGGCGGACAGCCGGGCCCTCATCCGCTCCAGGGGCTGGGTGCCGGTTTTATTCCAAATATTTTAAAAACAGAATTGCTTGACGGAACAATCCAGGTAACTAAAGAAGAAGCATTTGAATATGCAAAAAGAGCTGCAAAAGAAGAAGGGATTTTTGTGGGAATTTCATCCGGAGCTGCCCTTGCAGCTGTAGCTAAAAAGCTGCCGGATATTTCTGAAGGAGAAAAAGTTTTAACTTTCTGCTATGATACCGGCGAACGATACCTTTCTATCGAAGGTTTATTTTAAAAAATCACTTTTTTAGAGGCTGTAATATAATATATCAGCCTCTATATTAATATTGATCTTCCAAAGATCTCATGTGAAGCCTGGTTTCTTTTAGCGCGTTATATTGCTTTAAAAATATATCTTTAATATTAGCGGGAACATCTTCATTGAGAACAACTTCATATTCCTTAATCGATTTTTCCTCCAGCTTTTCACATTTTCGTAAAATTGAAATTTCATCGGCATCAATTAACGGAAAAGAATAATCTTTTTTAGGATGCTTATTAATTCTTTTACTTCCGGATAACTCCTTTTCTAATCTCTTGAGCTCATTTATGTATTCGGAAATTTTATGAATATAAATAACAAATATTTCCTTTAGATTTTTATCATTAACATTTTCAGCTGCAATCTTATATCCCGACTGTACCTCAAGGTTTATATTAATTATACTGTCAAGAGAATTTAAAATTTTATTATTAATCAGTCTCATTCCAAACCATAACGATAGATTTTTCTTCCAACCGGTTTTAATTTACTATTTACTATACTGCCAAACAACACAAATAAGATATTCTATAAAAGCTTGTGTTACTAATCATTAAATCTTAAAGTGCCATCATTTAATTTTTATACCAGGAAAACATGATGGATGAACAAAGGCAAATACTTATTGTAGAAGATGAAAAAGTGATAGCAATGGATTTGCAGAGAACTATTTCAAAATTCGGTTACCATGTTCTTTCAACGGTAAGTTCAGGGGAAGAAGCTTTAAACCTAATGGCAAAAAACAAACCTAATTTAGTAATTATGGACATTTTATTGGAAGGCGATCTTGACGGCATTGAAACAGGAGTTATTATATCGGAAAAATATAAAACTCCAATAATCTATATAACCGCATATGCAAAGGAAATATTACTCCGGTCCAAAATAACCGAATCATCAACTTTTCTTGTTAAGCCTTTTGAAGAATCAGAACTGAAGGAAAAAATAAAAGAGGTTTTAAAGTAATTATTATCAAACTCATTTTTTTTAAAAATTTTATCATCCAGCCAAATCTAACTTTTAATACTCTCTTTAATCTCTTTTCTCTCTTCTTTAACAAAAATATTTTTTTCACCAGAATGATAAATTTCCTCAATAATATATTCTTTCGATTCCTTGGAATGAGTAAAGATAATTATTTCAGCAACCAAACCGATTGCAAAGAGCTGGATTCCAAATACAATCAGCAGTATACTTACAAGAACTAAAGGACGGTCAGCCAAAGCTACTCCTAAGAAGGTTCTTTGAATGAATAAGAATAAAGCTAAAAGTAAACCTGCCGCAAAAATAAGCATACCGGGAAAGCCGAAAAACCGGAGGGGTTTTTTTGTAAATTTTATTAAAAAGAATATAGAAATAAAATTTACTATCCTATCAGTATAATGTGTAACTGAATATACTCTTTTAGGTATATCGGTATAGTATTGTGCCACAGCATATTCTTTAATCTTAAACCCTGACCTGCTGGCAAGGAGAGGGAGGAAACGGTGCTGATCTCCGTAAATATATATTTTATCAAGCAAGTCCCTGCTAAAAATTCTAACCGTGCATCCCAGATCATTAAAATTCATTCCCAGAGTAAATTTAATTAATGAATGAAATAAATTCGCTTGCTGACGATGTAAAAAATTATCTTTTTTCCTGGATCTGACAGCAAGAAGCATGTCGACATTTTCAAAAGCTTTAATAAATCCCGGTATTTCTTTTTCATCAATCTGGCGATAACCCGGCAGAGTTAATATCATATCCCCGAAACTTTGCTCAAAGCCAGCATTTAATGCTGCCGCATCACCAAACCATTTTGCTAATTCAATAATTTCAATTTCTTCTCCATTCTCTTTCAACTTAAAAAGCTCATTTAAAATATTTTGTGAATTCCTATCGGTGACATAGATAAATTCAAAACTTAAACCTGTTAACGCAATGCTTTCCTTATATGCATGAAATAATTCTGGTATATCATCATATTTACTGCTTTCTGAAAGAGCTACAATAATTGAAAGATCGATTTTTTTATCCATTAATTACTCCGTCTAAAAGAATAAAAAAGTTTTTTATTCATTCTTCTATTTTTTAAAAGTTTTTCTATTTTAATATCTCCATTTTGATAAATCATGTCGCTGATAATTCCAAGGAAAAGCAAAAAGAAACTTAGAGAACCTAATAATAACGTCGTACCCATAATGGTCACCAAAGAAGTACCCGGAGACAGCAGCATCTGGAAAAGGCCGAAGATAAAGGCCAAGAAGCCAAACATTCCAAAAATCATAGCAAACAAACCAAAACCATAAAGCGGTAAATAGAAAAAGGTAAAAATTATTTTTAAGGCAACCATATCAATCATTACTTTGTATATTCGGGATAAACCGTATTTTGATGAACCGAATTTCCTCGCGTGATGTTTAACCTTAATCTGTGTAAATTTAGCACCCGAAAGAGCTGTCATAACAGGTAAAAGTCTATGCATTTCCGAATACATCGGGAACTTCTTTATCACTTCGGATCTATAAGCGCGAATGGCACACCCATTATCTTTAACCGGAACACCTGTTAATTTGCTGATAAGCTTATTTGCAATTTTAGAAGGGATTTTCCTAGAGATTATTTTATCCTGCCTGTCATGCCGCCATCCCAAAACAATATCATTTCCTTCATTTATCTTTCCTATCATATTTCCAATATCATCAGGGTCATTTTGAAGATCTCCATCCATTGTAACAATTATTTCCCCTGTGGCATTCTGAAAACCAGCGTGTAGACCGATAGTTTGCCCGTAATTCCTTTTTAATTTTATTACTTTTAACCTGGGATCTTTTTCAGCCAAATTGCAAGCATTTGAAAAAGTATTATCTGAACTACCGTCATCTACTAATAGAATTTCATAATCTAAATTTAAATTGCTTAATGCTTTAGTAATTGCTTCATATAAAGGTTTAACCGATAATTCTTCATTGAATACAGGGACAACTACTGATAGATCCATACTTAAAGTTTAAATTTTAAAAGATGATTACTAATTTTATAAAAATAGGAATTAAATACTGTAAAAAAACTCATATTTTATGCCATTTGGAAAAATCCTATAAATATACAATAAACAAAATTTATAAGAATTTAATTTGTTTTAAATTCTTACTTCAATCAAAAAAATTTCATTTTGAGAAAAATGAGAAATAATATACGAATTTAACAAATTTTAGCTGTTAAGAGAAAGAAGTCTGTTTCTATCACTATTATCAACAGGGAAAGGATCCTTAATATTTTTACTGAAGGGATACATAATAAAACCAATAAAAATTATTAGTTCACCGATTACATATTGGTATTTACTCAAATTACTTAGAAAGCCGAATGGTACAACCAAAGGATAAAGAGAAAAATTAGGAATAAAAATGACTGCTAAACCTAAACAGACTACAATCAGACAGAATTGCTCAATAGTTGAAGTAAATTTTAATTTTGAGGCTAAAACCGGGAAAAGAGTAATAAGCCAGACTGTATTTGTATCCCAGGTTATGGGAGCGCTTAAGAGAATAATTAAGAAAGCAGCCTGCCAAAAAAGAAAATCATCATATTGTGTCTGAAGATTCCCCGAACCGCCCTTAAATATTTTTATGTAAAAAATGCTGAATAATATTATAAAGATTATAATGGATACGGCGGTTTGGGAAGCATTTAATTTCAGCTTTAATAACAACCACTGAAATAAATGTCCTATTGGAGTTTGAGTGAGTGTCGCATACTCCGTCCAATTAAATCCATCTCGTGCAAGAGAGTAAACTCTTCCATCCTTGGTTGTCGATCCTTCATCAAGATTTAATGAAGAAACAACAGTATCCGGCTCCATCATATCTTTTGTTCCTCCTTCACCATAGATTGCAATCCTGGGCAAATCAACAGTTAAATATGATATAGTTTGTCCGAAACCACAAAGCAAAAGAGAAAAAAAGGTTAAAATAAAACCACCAGCAGCAAATCCAATTAGAACCTTCCATTGTTTTCTAAGAAATAAAAACGGTAATATTAATATATTATGCAGTTTAAGTAGAACAGAAATCGCAAAAAATATACCCGAAAGCTTTTTATTTTTTTTATTACAAATTTGGTAAACCCCGAGAACCATAAAGAATAAAGTAATAGCATCAATTTCGCCAAAAGCGAGATACTTAATTAAAGGATGAAATGTAAAAAGAAGTATTAATACTATAAAACCTTTTACCACATCAATCTTAATGTTCATTGCTTTAAATGCTAAAAGTGCCGCCAATAAAAGTGAAATTATACTTAGATACATCCACACGTATTTAGCAACATGATAAGGTAGCAAAGCAATCAATCTAAACAGATAAGCAACTAGAGGGGGATAAAGAAAGCGGCTGTGTTTAAAAGTATCGTAACCATCCCATATACGAGGAGTGCTGTCCAGATAGTTTTTATAAGGGGATAAATGAGCATTAACTGATTCACCTGCGGTATAATAAGCCGAAAAATCTACTTGGAGACTTTTCTCACCAAAGGCTACGGTAAATCCTACTAATCTTAATAAGGCTAAAAATGCTAGAATAGTTAGCAGTATTTTGGTAAACAATGGACCCTTATCCTTCATTAGCCCTCTTTTCTAAAAAAGAATTAATCCTATAATGAAAAAGAACTAGACATTATTGTTGCATAACTAATGAACTTTGATAATGTTTAACTCTCCGATTGAAAGCTAGCATCATTAATCCTGCAAAAATTATTAGCTCTGCAATAACATACTGGTAAATGATAAGACCATCTAAAAAACCGAAAGGAACCACATAGGGAAACAGCCTGAAATTTGGGAAACCCACGATTAATAATCCTATACAAATTAAAATAATATTGAAATGCTCTGAACTTGTTTTAAAAATAAAATATGCTGATACTACAACCGGAAAAAGGGGGATCAGCCACACAGTATTCGAATCCCAAGTCAAAGGTGCACTCAATAAAATTGTGATTAAAGCGAGCTGCCAAAATAAAAATTCATGAAGCCGGGTACGACTAATTTTGAAAGCTTCCTTCCGCACCTTGAAGGAAATCAGACCGAACAAAGATAGAAAAATAATTATTGAGACTATGCTCTGGGAGTCGTATAATTTCAGCTCTGAAAGGATTAATTGAAAAAAGTCTCCAACTGGTGTTTGGACTAGAGTTGCATATTCAGCCCAGTTAAATCCCAAACGCGTTATTGGGTATTCATGCCCGCCTTTTACTGTAAATCCGCTTTCGAGATTGAGAGAAGAAATAATCGAATCATCTATTTTCATTTCATCCGTACCGCCCTCCCCATACCTGGCGATACGCGGTAACTCATCCAAAATATATGAAAAAGTCTGAACGGGTCCGGAAAACAGTAAAGTTAAAAGTAAAATTATTACACCGCCAGTTGCGAAACCACCAAGAACTTTCCATTTTTTACTTAAAAATATAAAAGGTAAAATCAAAAGATTTTGGAGTTTAATAAGCACAGCAATTGCAAAGAGACCTCCTGCTAACCATCCATTGCCTTTATTACAAATAAGATAAATTCCCCAAATAAAAAAAAATAGGGTCAGTCCATTGATCTGACCATCAAGAAGTTTTATAACAGGATGAAAAATAAACAGTAAAAATAATACCAGTAATATCCTGTTCGTATTGATCTTTATATTTGCAGCTTTAAAAGAGAGGAATATAGATATTATTAATAAAAAAAAGTTGATATACATCCATAAATATTTTGCAGTATGATATGGGAGTAGAGCAAAAAGGCTAAAAAAATCTGCAACAAGAGGCGGGTAAAGAAATCTGCTGTGCTTATAAGTATCGTAACCATCCCAAATAAACGGAGGAGTAGAAATATAGTTTTTATATGGAGATAAACCAGCATTAACAGATTCCCCTGCAGTATAAAATGCTGAAAAATCTATCTGAAGACTTTTTTCTCCAAAAGCAATACTAAAGCCTAAAAGACGAATGAAAGCCAGAAAAGTAATTATTGATAAGAATATTTTTATATAGAATGCACCTTTATCAGTCATCTACTATTTTTCCTGATTAAAATAAATTTAAGGATCACCGGAAAATGTTTTGGAAATTGTAAAAGCAATTTACTATTTTTTTCTTAGAAATTATGAAATACAAATTTGAAACTAAAATATGGTCTCTGGATACAGTTTAATTACTTTATGCCCGGCATAATAGATAAAAAGATTTCAGAAAAGTTTAAATAGTTTTCTCAGAAAAAGTCCATCTCCTGTTTGACAGAAAATTCGTTAAAGTGTATGCTCCAATTCCTATTACCTGCGATATGTTAGGATCAATCTTTAATATTTCCACGGAAAAAATAGTAACCACAAGATTTGCAATATAACTAACAATAAATACTATCAAAAAAGGAATGATTTCTTTGGAATAATGATTTTCTGATTTGAATGTCCACCTTTTATTCCAAATAAAACTATTAATTAAACCCAAAGAATAGCCGCAAACATTCGATAAGATATAATTTATATTGTAAATATTATAAAGGATAAATATTGTTCCCAGTCCAATTATAGTATTAAAAATACCAACAACAGAATACTTGAAGAATTGTCTAAAAATTTGTTTCTGCAAAAGGAAGTTAAAATACTTAAGAATTGGGTTCTGAACCATAAAATTTTTATACCTGATTTTAATAATTATATAAAACCTTTAATCAAAAAGATAAAATATTGACTGATGGAAAAATTAAGAAAAAGACAGACATATAATATAAAAGTATGCAATCAATTATTCATTTTCTTCAAAATTTATTTTTTCATCTATTATATAAATGGGCCGGTTTTTGGATTCCTCAAATATCCTTCCAATATATTCGCCTATAATACCAATGGTAAAAAGCTGTACCCCTCCAAAGAAAATGATCGTTATCAATATTGAAGTCCAGCCGGGAGGTGTTATTTTAGGAAAAAATATATATGAGGCGATTGCATATAATAAAAGTATTAATGCGATTATCATTGAGATGAAGCCTATATTCAGTGCAATTTTTAAAGGATAAACAGAGAAAGATGTTATTCCATCCAGTGCGAGCTTTAGTAGTTTTTTAAAAGGATATTTAGTTTCACCAGCGAATCTGCCAGGTCTATCGTATTCTACATAAGTTTGTCTATAACCAATCCAGGATATAATTCCCCTTACAAATCTGTTTTTTTCTCTAATATTTAAGAGGTTATTTTTAATTTTTTTATCAATAAGCCTAAAATCACCAGTATCAAGAGGAATTTTAATATCTGTAAGTTTATTTAATATTCTGTAGAAAATAAGGAATGCCGCTTTTCTAAGAAAAGGTTCCCCGTAACGGTGTTTTCTTTTTCCATATACAACTTCATATCCTTTTTCCCACTTATCCAGCATCTTTAAAATAACTTCCGGTGGATCTTGTAAATCAGCGTCCATAATAATCACTGCATCTCCTTTTGCTTCATCTATTCCTGCGGTAACAGCAACTTGATGCCCGAAGTTTCTTGAGAATGAAATAATTTTCACCTTTTTATCTTTATATGCAATTTCTTTCAGCAATTCCAAGGTTTGGTCTTCACTTCCGTCATTAACGAAAATGATTTCATGCTCATAGGATATTTTTGATAAAACTTCTTTGAGCCTTGAATAAGTAGTTTCAATTACTTTTTCCTCAGAATATACAGGCAGAACAAGACTAATTTTTTTCATATCTTAATCAACAAAGACTGGAAAAGATTCCCCGGATATAATTATTATTTACCCATATATTAAAAGATTATAATTAATTATTGTTTGCATATACTGCTTTTATTTTTAAATACCAGACCTGCATCCATAAATGAAAAGATTTTTTGGAAATGACATCAAAGTTATCAGAAATAAAATTTTTTACAATCCGGGCATCTTTAGAGTGAGTATGCCATTCAGGATCCTGGAAAACCCACCAAAAATAATCTGCTTTTCCATCTACTGCTTTTAATAAATTTTTTTCATTTTTCTTATCATACATTGTTATAACACGATTGTCTCCTTTGTAATGAACCTTAAACGGCATAGAATATGTGCTGTCTGGAATTAATATAGGTTCGTTTTTCTTCGCATTCGCTCTCAAATATTTGGATATCCTGATCCAGTCCCCCTGTTTCGCCATCGATGAATATTCATGTATTAAAGCAGTACTATATAGAAATGTAAAAAGAAGGAGCCAAAAGAAAAGAAATTTCTTTTTGGCAGAGATATAAATAAATGAGGAAATGGTAAGAGCCAAAGGGAAAAATAGAGACGCTGTATATCTTATGCGCAGCCTCATAAAATCATATCTTGCAATCATTGCTAAATAGAATAATAATAAAACAATTATTAATGGTATAACCGAGTATTCTTTAAGCTTGAATATATTTAAGAGATTCTTAAAATGCCCTCTTATTGAAAAAAGGAATATTGTAATTAATAAGATTACAAAAATCCAAAGTTCATAATTAGAAATTATTCTTAATAGATAAGAATCCAATGAAAATACATATGCAAAAATTATTTTGTATTTTAAGTAGCTCAACATTGTTCTTAAGCTTATATGATTACCTCCATTGCCTATCTGTCTTGAAATTGCTCCTAAAAATGGAATCACAAGACTTAAACTCAATATGGGAAGAATCATATCGACAAGATAAACTTTAAACTTATTCCATCCTTTGTAGACGAGTACATTTACACCCATAGCAACAAGTAAGAACCCCATATAGTAATGAGTATGCAGTGAAATTATAGAAACCAGGATAAAGATAAGTCTGTAATTTTTAGAAGAATTGTCATATAAGTAAATATTATACATTAAAAAAATCAATGCAACAGATAGAAAAACCATTAATGAGTAAACACGGATTTCAAATGCATAATAAATTAAAAATGGATTTATGGCTATCAAGAAAGTTACAAATCCGGGATTTTTTATATGGGAATATTTTTCTAAAAACCTGTAGCACATAAATATTGTCAGGCTTGAAAAGATAATTGAGAATAACCTGGCGAAGAAGAAAGAATTGTTTAAACTTCTCCATAATGTAAGGAGAATAAAATATACGGGCGCTTGATTGTCCCACCAGAGAACGCTTTTTATCGTATGAGTGATTGTACCTTTCGTATCAAATAGCGTATATGCTTCATCGTAATGCGTATTTAATAAATATGCAAGAGGAATAGTTATTAGACAATGGATTAAAATTATAATCAGTACTATCTTATTGTTTTTAATAAACTTTTAAATCTTTCCATAAATTCATCGAATAAATGAATAAAACCCTGCTCAATTATATCATCGTCACAAAGGAATTATAAAATATTTAAATCCGTTCTCAAGTTTTTAATCTTAATGAGAAGGATAAAATTTAATAATTTTATCAACATTATAGGAACTTTCCTTCCCCTAATACCTGCCGCAGTTAACAGTTCCAAAGGCTCAAGAATAAAACTACAATGCTTAATAAAATTTAGTGCAAGACTGCTGAGAATAATTACCGCTATTTAGAATACTGCTCTGATAATTATATTAATGTAATTTATAATTTCCTTAATGAAAAACCTAGTGATATTTATTCACTGTGAGCCCTTAAAACTGATGCATGATAATAATCACAATAAATCTTTAAATAAAACATGACATTAAAAATGAAATTCGAGAAATAACGTCTTCATGGAAACTATAAATTAGAAAAGTAGGTATGATCCGCGGTAATTTATTTTTTTCTTTTTATGTAATAAACCTTCATATACAAATGAAATGATTTTTTGGATACAATATTAAAATTATTATCAATCAACGCCTTTGCCATTTTTGCTTCTTTAATATGAATATACCATTCCGGATCCTGAAAAACCCACCAGCAGCAACCGGATGTATTATCAATTTCCTGTAACAATTTATTTTCATTTTCCCTGGTGCTTAATTTATCATATATAGTAATTACAGAATTCTTTCCGCTGTAATGGATCTCAAAGGGATAGGCATATGTAGTATCGGGAATTAAAATCGGTTCATTTTTTTGTTCATGAGATTTCAAATATTCGGATATTCTAATCCAATCTCCCTGCTTAGCCATCGAAGAGTATTCGTCAATCAGTGCTGTGCCGTACAAAAATGCAAAAAGAAAAAACCAGAAGACTAAAAATCTTCTTTTTTCAGTTAAATAAATAAAAGAAGCTGCTGTAAATGCCAATGGAAAAAACAATGATGCCGAATATCTTATCTGCATTTTTAAGAAACCGAATTTAATAATTATCAAAGAATAAAATATCAGTAAGACAAAAATTATTGGAATAGCTGAGTATCTCTTTAAACTTCAATATCTTTACAAAATCTGTTCTCCGTTCTTTTATTGAAAATAGAAATATTGTAACTAATATCAGAAGGAATAACCATGTTTCATATTTCGAAAATATTCTCAGCGGAAAAGAATCTAATGAAAATAAATACGAAAACACTATTTGATCCCTTAGGAAATCAAAAATGCCTTTGACATTTAATTTATGACCTACATTTGCTAACTGCCTGGAAATGGCTCCTAAAAACGGGAGCACCATAACCAAGCTCAAAAAAGGCAAAATCATATCAATTAAATAAGTTTTAAACTTATACCAGCCTTTATATATAAGTATATTAACCCCGATTGCAACCAGTAAAAACCCCATATAGTATTGAGTTTGAAGTGAAATTATGGATACAATAATAAATGTGATACGGGATATCTTTGAATTATTATCAAACAAATAAATCTCATACATAAGATAAAATAATGCTATAGAAAGAAAAACCATTAGGGTATATAACCTAATTTCAACCGCATAATAAATTAAGAAAGGATTTATTGCGATTAAGAATGTTACCATTGCCGGCTTTTTAATATTTGAAAACCTTTTTAAAAATTTGTAACCTATAAATATTGATAAACTTGAAAATAAAATTGAAAGCAAACGCGAAAAGAAAAAAGAGTTATCCAATTTCCTCCATAAGTTTAATATTAAATAATATAACGGGGCTTGTAATTCGATGTTAATTGTTCTTTTGATTGTGTGGTAAATTGTTCCACCGGTATCCATTAATGAACAAGCTTCATCATAATGAGTGTTTAAAAAATAAGCGAGCGGTATCGTAATTAAACAATGAAAGAAAATAATAAGAAAAACTACTTTATTCCGATTAAAGGCTGGGATAATTTTTGAATTATATTTTTTTATATTTAAAGAGAAATCATTAAAGTTCGCCATCATAATCGTATCTTAAGGTTTCATAAAAAAAAGGGCTTAGTATTTTTAATTCATAAACTGCAGAATGTTAATAGCTAAACTATTTCTTTTTTTTTATTATGAAGCCCGGTCTGTCTTTCACTTCCTCGTAAATTCTCCATATATATTCAGCAATAATCCCTAATGCAAATAAAATTAAGCCGCTGAAAAATGAAATAAATAATACAGTGGAAGTCCATCCGGGAGGTTGATAGCCCCAAAACATCTTATTACCAAATGTATTTATATAAATATAAAAAAGTATCAGTACCATTGAAAAGAACGAGAAAAAAATCCCCCCTAAAGAAATCAGCTTAATAGGGAAAGAAGAACTGGAAAAGAATGTATCGAGAGCCAAGCGGAATTTTTTACGAAATGTCCATCGGGATTTGGGATTTATACTTTTCTGCCGTTTAAAAGGGAGAAAGTGCGGCTTATAACCAAGTCTGAGAATTTCTGTTATTGTAGTAGTATTAACGGAATGAATTTTTGAATTAATCAAATCAATTATTTCACGATCTATTAAAAAAGAATCGGCTCCCCCGGGTGGATATACCACATCGGAAAGTTTGTTCATTATAAAATAAAACAGATTAGAAAAAAACTTGCTGAATAAAGGATCCTTTCTATTTATTCTATAGGGTACTATTATTTTTTCCCCGTCCATCCACAACTTGTACATTTCAACAAGTAATGAATAAGAATGTTGATCATCATCCGGTATAGCGGTAGCACAATTTCCTTTACAAACCGATAGCCCGGCAAAAATTGAATAATGAGAAGTAAAATTTCTACTTAATTGAAAAGCTCTGACATTCTTTTCACATTTTTCTAATTCTTCAGCTACAGCAAAAGAATCATCATTGGAACCATCATCAATAATAATAAATTCAAAAGGTATCGATTCCTTGCTTAAAGTATCTTTAACCTTTTTGTATACAGTTTTAATACGTTTTGCACTATAATAAGACAGCAATATAACAGATAACATAAACCCTTTTATTTTTTATACACATTTTAAAAGAAAAAGCCAAAATCAATAAACCCTAAACAATATGAAGTTTATGATATTTAATAGTAATTAATTCCATTGCTGAAATCGACGAATTAAGGAAATAAACAGAATTTAAATCCCGGCTGTAAAAGGAAAGATGGGATGTCATTTTATTATTCATTACAGCTCCAATTATTTAATGTATAAACAATTTTTTCCAAATTATTAGCATCCAGAGCAGGATATATAGGTAAACTCAATATGGTGGAGTGAATTTTTTCAGTAATAGGGAAGCTAATATGATTTAATTCTTTATAAGCTGCTTGCTTATGTGGCGGAATAGGATAATGGATCAACGTTTGAATATCATTTTTTCTCAATTCCTCCTGAAACTTATCCCTGTCATTTGTTCTGACAACAAACAAATGCCAGACATGATTTTTCCATTCGGTTACTTTACAAGTTAAGTTTTTCAAATTTCCAATTGGTAAAATGATTTTATCGTTTTGAATATTTTCGCAATAATATTGGGCAATTTCCTTTCTTTTTTGATTATCCCGATCAAGGTACTTTAATTTTACTCTTAATACAGCTGCTTGTATTTCATCAAGCCGGGAATTTAATCCTTTAAATTCATTAACATATTTTTTCTTTGAACCATAATTTGCAATGGTTCTTATTACCTCTGCCAAGGCATCATCATTGGTTGTTACAGCACCGGCATCTCCCAAGGCGCCAAGATTTTTTCCCGGGTAAAAACTATGTCCGGCAGCTTCTCCCAGAGACCCTGTCCTTTTGTTTTGGTAATAGGCTCCATGTGCCTGGGCATTATCCTCAATTAAAACTAAGTTATATTTTTTAATTAATCTTTGAATTTCAGGCTGCATTGAATTTTGACCGTAAAGATGGACGATCATAATTCCTTTGGTTCTTTCAGTTATATTTTTCTCAATTAGTTCCGGATCGATATTATAGGTTTTTATATCCGGTTCAACTAATAGCGGTTTTAAACGATTCTCAGAAATCGCCAGAATGGAAGCTATATAAGTATTTGCAGGAACAATTATTTCATCCCCTTCCTTCATTCTTCCCAACTCAATATTTGCCCGCATTATTAGACGGAGTGCATCCAATCCATTTGCAACACCAATACAGTTTTTTACACCAATAAAATCAGCATATTCTTTCTCAAATGCTTTAACTTCTTCACCAAGCAAATACCATCCTGATTTAAAAACCCGTTCTATGGTTTGACTTATTTCAGGCTCATAAGAAATGTTTATTGCTTTAAGGTCAAGAAATTTGATTTCCATTATTATATATTACGAATGAATCTTGCTGGATTACCATACCATAAGGTTTTAGGAGGTATCTCCTTTGTAACTAAACTGCCTGCACCAACCATACAGCCTGCACCTAATTTAATACCTCCAGAAATTATGGCTCCCGCTCCTATTGATACGTTATCTTCAATAAAAGTACTTAGAAATTTTTCAGGATATTTTTTGGAATGCGGATATTTATCATTTATAAAGGATACATTAGGTCCAATGAATACATTATTACCAATTCTTATCCCGTCCCATAAATATACACCACTTTTAACGGTACAATTGTCCCCTATAATAACATCATTCTCAATAAAACAATGACAATTGATATTGCAATTTTTCCCGATTTGAGCTCCTTCAAGAATAACGGAAAATTGCCAAATCTGTGATTCTTCACCTATTTGGGATGTTCTTACTTCAGCCAGCTGATGAACAAAATAACTATTTGACATTTTTGAACTTTAGAAAATTTTTATAATCTCTAATATAATCTGTTTCATCATAAAGTTCGGAGACAAGTACAAGGCAAATAGCTCCAGAAGAAAAACTTTGTTCAGCCGCCCAAATTCCGGGAGGTATATGAATTCCAAAATATGGACGATTTAAAGTGACAGTTTTTTTATTTTTGCCGTCATTTAAAAAAATATCAAAACATCCGCTGGCAGCAATCAAAAATTGATGACATTTTTTATGAGCATGGGCTCCTCTATCCTCACCTCCTGGTATATCATAAAGATAAAAAACTCTTTTAATATCAAATGGAATATCTCTATTATTTTCTATTGGAGTTATATTGCCGGCCCTATTTTCTATTTTATTTAAATGTACGATTGGGCAATCATAAATAGTTATTTTATTTAAGTCGATCATTTATTAACCTTTTGAATTCATCAAAGTTTCTAATATAATCTCCTTCATTATAAAAATCACTGGCTAATATCAAACTGAGTGAATTGGTAGAAAAATTTTCCAGCTGGCGCCAATACATTTTAGGTATGAATAAACCATAATATGATTCTGTTTAAAGAATATTTTTTTTCTTCATTACCATCATTTAATATGACATCGAATGAACCGCTAATGGCAATAATAAATTCATCTAAGGTTTTATAAGCATGTCCACCCCTAATTCCTCCACCTGGCACATCATAAATGTAATATATTCTTTTTATTTCAAATGGAATATGGTTCTTTTCTTCAATAAATGAAAGATTCCCCCGTTTATCCAGAATTTTGGGAAGGTTAATTATTTTTGCATGTTCAAACATTCTTAGTTCCCCCCATATCTTAACATAAAATTCTTAAAAATAAAAAGACTCAAACAAACCTTAATTAAAATTAAATAATTTCGACTAAATAAAAACAACTTTTTTCCAATTATTTTTTAATTGTTTTCCTTTTCTTTCTTCAATTATATGTTATAACTTACTAAATAAAAAGAGATTTATATTCCCAGAATCGTAAAGATTAGGATTACCTGCAATGTATTTTTGATGAAAAATTAAATTGTATTCCTCTTTTAGTTTATTTTCAATAAGAAAATCAGGATCTCTATCACGGTAAACTACAACCCAAATTCTCTTGAAGCCATCAACAACAGGTTCCAATTTATTTATAATATTTTTAATCGGTACCCATTCGGTGCTCTCAGGAAAATTTTTTTTAACTAAATCATCACGGTTTGAATAGTAATTAAAAATAAAGGAGACTAAAATATTATCACCTGAATTAAATAATACTAAATCTCCAGACTTGGCATTTTGATCGACATAATTTGCTGTTTCTCTCCATTTATCTTTATAACTTGTTGTATAATATTGGGTGAGGTTTATAAATGATAAAGACAATACTATCGCTATAACAGACAGCTTTATAGATTTGTAACTGCCTATGCTTTTTATTCCTTTAGCGGCAAATAAATATAACGGAAGCGAAGCCCCGATAGTATACCGTACCATGTAAATGGGTCTAAAGAATCTAGAAAAAATAAAAGGGAATAATATAGGAATGAGCATCCAAATCAATAAAAAGTAAATTGAATTATTCTCTAAAAGATTATTATTAAATGAGTTAAATTTCGCTTTACCTGATCCAGATTTATTCCTTTTCCTTAACCAGAAGATTACTGAAATAAAAGTAAGAATGAGGAAAAGAAACAACAAAATTATGGAGCCGGAGAAATCCAAAAAAGTATAAAACAACAGTTTAACAGGAGGAACGAACCATACTTTTCCTTTTTGCTGATTCATCATTCTTAGTAAAACGTAAATCCACGGTGAAAATAAAATAATTAAAATAGCCTGTAAAGAAATCCAATGATTTATCTTTGGTTTATCCTTTCTATTAAACAGCAAAAATATTGTTACAAAAATAATATTCTGACTGAAAATGATAAATACACCAAAATAGTGGGTAAAAATTAATAATAGGCTGGATATAATATACCCGATTGAAATTATAAGATTTCCTTTTCTGAAAAATTTTATAAAGAAATAAAACGATAGTAAAATTAAAAAAACTTGAAGCGTGTAGCTCCTGGCCTCCTGAGAATAATAAATGTGAAATTTAGAAAAGGCTAATATTAATGCACCGAGCAGACCAACATTTTCATCAAAAAGGAGTGTCCCCACTTTATAAATCATGAAAATCGACATGCATCCAAAAATAACTGAAGGCATCCTTAGAGCTGTCTCGGATTCTCCGAACAGGCCGATAAAAAAATGAAGGATAATTGAATAAAATGGAGGATTTGATAAGCACTCTATAGTCGAAGAATTTATTTTGATTATGCTTACTACATCCGGTTTTGCAAACATAAGCGAATACCCTTCATCCATCCATAGACTTTCACTTTCAAGTGCATATATTCTGAATAAAAATCCTACGACTAAAATAATAAGAAGTATTATTTCATTTTTATAAGTAGACCAAAATTTATTTATATTCATATTGTATATATATTTATTATAAAAAGTTTTAAACTTCTTTATTTAGTTCTGTCAACCATAGGAATTTACTTAATTCTTTTAATTCTAAATTTTCAAAAAATGATGAACATACCTATTTACTTCTAAGTAAATAAGTATTTAATTTTATTTTGCTGCAGAAATATGAGAATAGCTGAAAAAATGATTTTCTAAGAATAAAATTAGTGAATCATCTATGGAAGAGATATATATTAGATGACTTTTCCTCTAAATGCCATTATTTTTATCAAATGCTTTTAAAATAAAATATTTAAAATCAAAAAGTAATTATTTTTTATAGTAATTTGGCTTTTATCACACATGGAATAGAAATTTTTGAAGTTAGATTAATATTTAAAAATTTTAATGGGATAATAAATTGATCTTTTAATAATATAAATAAAGGTTAAAATTTTCTTATTTTATTAGAATAAATTTCCGTGTTTGAGAAAAATTTCCGGCATTAAGTCTGTAAAAATAGACTCCGCTCGTTAAAGCATCTCCGTCTAATGTAACCTGATATGAGCCTGGTTGTTTTTCTTCATTCACTAAAGTAGATATCTCATTTCCCAAAATATCATAAACCTTCAGAGTTACAAATAATGGATGTGTATATCCATTTTCTATATTTGGAATAGTAAATTTTATTTTTGTAGTAGGATTAAATGGATTGGGATAATTTTGACTTAAGCTAAACGAATTAGGAATATTATTATTATTGTTTTCAACATCTGTAGTGGAGGGATCACAGTAACTTTTCCCGCTTAACCCGTCTTGATAATGTTGTGATATTTCATTATTGGATAAAATTCGATTATAAAGAGCTATTTCATCGAGCAATCCGTTAAAATGGTAATTATTATCGAAATATCCGATATAAAGTGGTCCGGTGCCTTTAAAATCACCAGTGAAAAAGGTTGATATTATCCCATCTTCTTTTCCATCAACGTATATTTGAAGCACACGCATACTATCGTTTTTGACCGCCACAATATAGTGCCATTTATTATCGGCTATTACTTTTGTTCCGGTAAATTCAGTTCCTATCCCGCTCGAGTCACTTACAGAAAAGATGGTTTTATTTTCACTTCCATAACCAAGCCACCAAGCCATTTTAGAATTACCTTTATACTTTCCTATAAAAACTTTATTCCCTGTACCCGGCTGATTAGTCTTTATCCAAAGTTCAATTGAAAAGCTGGTATGAGTTCCCCAATCAAAAGCTGAATTTTCAGGAACAGTTATTTCACTTTTCCCGTCAAATTTCCTTGCCTGGTCAACAACACCAACATCTTGAACAGGGCGTGTAGAATCGGTTGTTGTTCCGTTTATACCATTATAAGAATCAAGAAAAGTATTTACAGGACCGTATTCATCTAATTTCCAGTATGTTATCATACCGTTGGGACAAGCTTCATCTACCTGATTTATTTGCGGAAAGAGTAAGCTAGATGGGATAAATATAAAGAAAACATATAAGCTTGTAGAAAACCTTTTCATTCCCTAACCTCCTTATTGTGTTGATATTAAGTTACAAGGTTAAAGCTTATAATTTTTTATTGATTATCACTATTTTAATGCTAAATTGAGATAGAACACAATATAAAAATTGAAATTTATTTTGGGAGTCGATCCAAAAAAAGATTCAGGACAATATTTTATTTATTTAATAGCTATACTGGCCCTGTCATTTCAATAAAACCATTTTTCTGGATTGAATAAAATTATTAATCTGTAATCTGTATATATATATTCCGCTCGCCATTTTATCACCGTCAAATTTAATTGTATAAGTACCTTCATTTAGAACGTGATTAACAAGAACAGCAACTTTTTCACCAAGGATATTATAAATTGTCAAGACAACTCTTCCCTGTTCTGGTATTGAAAATTTAATATCCGTTACAGGATTGAACGGATTGGGATAATTTTGGTATAATTCAAATTTCTGCGGATTGATTTTTTTCTCATTTATGCCGGTGAATATTAATACAGGATTAGTTAATAGATTGATATAATTGGATGGAACCGTCATACTAATGTTGCTTATATTAATACCCGACTTGACAAATCCGGAAAAATCCCATTGGATGTCAGGTTTATAACTTTTAAATGGATTTGAACTTGAAATTCGGAAACTGCCGATCCTAACATCATTTGAAGAAATAGTATCACTTCCAGGGTGGCTTCCAACAGCAAGATTTTGTTTGCCGGAATCTGAAATAACACCGATATCCAAATCGGGAATATTAGTTAATTGAGAACTATGTTCAATATATTTAAAACTTAAATTCGCGCCGGATGCAATTGAATCATTTAGTGTTAAAATTATCTGGTATGCAGTGATATTTAATTCGCCGGAACTGCTTTTAATATAAATATCAAAATCATATTGATTATCTGCCACAAGTGTATCATTCTTTAATTCTATTTGATATTGGGCAATTGAATTGGAAGTCCTGATAAAAACAAACAACAACACAAATAGAAAAATATATTTTAAATTCATATTATCTGGCTTTATTAAAAGGAACCTGTGAATATTTAAATAGATTACTTGATACAAAACCATAATCGGATTTTGTAACTATGCCGTCCATGTTATCATCGGGAATATAGTAGCCGGTTTTTGACATAAAATCAGCTATGCTGTTATAGTCACTTATTGAAATTACCTCATCATTATCGTTATCTCCTGCGATCATTCCATATTTTCCGTCACCTAATTTCACAGTCGCTTTTGAACCGTAGGCTTGAGTTGAATCAGTCGTAAAATCATATGTAGTTAAACCGTCTAGTTCTAGCGGGGCTGAGCTCATAATTGAAAGGTGGTTTCTATGCCTGAGAACGACATAGTAATAGCCCGGTAAGATTCCTAGAGAAATATTATTGGATAAACCATCGGGATCTAAAACATAACCATGGTCGCTCAATAAACAGCTTTTTGATTTAACAATATTCATACTGGTATCCCTGATCTCAAGAAAAATCCAATCGGTTATACTGTCAGGAATAGAATAAAAAACTGATTTTGAATCAGCATATGGGGAGGTTCTGGGCAGAAAGTTCACCACTGCAGAATCAATAACCGAATTTCTTAAAGAAGTTGTCATTAAACCATTTCCTAAATAAGGGCCTTGTAAGAATACTCTCAGCCGTAAAAACGGCAGGTAGCTTTGTAAAGCAAGAAACCATTTACCTGCCATTTTATCGTAGCCTGATTTAACAGGATGAAGATCAGTATAATCACAATGCCCGGTTGAAAAGGAAAAATCCTCCGGATAAGATACTGTATCATACATATTAACCAAATGAACTCTATCTCTTTGCGGGGAAGGAATATTGTTATTATACATAATTTTGATAGCTTTATTCAGGTTGGATGCAGGTTCTAAAGAATGAGAATTATAAATTATTTCTGCTAAAAAAGTTATTATATTCGGATCGAAAACAGTCAAAGTATCAAGAAGATCATGAATATACTTAGCTATTGTTGAAGAAGGTTTCCCGCCCCACAAAAAATTATCGCAATTTTCACCATTATGGTCTAAATCATTAGTGCCAATATGCAAAAGCACTATATCCGGATGATTATAATATAACCAATGATCAGCAGTATCTATATCTGCATAATTTAGACTAATGTGCCTCCATATATTATCCCCCAAGTTCCAGCCATTTATATAGCTCGGCGGCATTGATTCATAGCCTGCGTGGCCTTCATGATCAGCATCAAAACGGGGATTACCGGAATATGAGGTTCCTGAATGCTGGGTTCCTACAAAATCAAAGTTATAACCTGCCGACTCCAGCAAATCAAATAACCTTGATCTATAACCTACTTGTTCTGGATCGCTGCCGTCACCTTGAGTGATAGAATCTCCCAAGGGCATTATTTTTACTGCTGTACTATTTGTTGCGGCAGCAGTTTGTTTTAAGCTCTTTAGCCTTATAAATATTTTGAATAGATTACCACTTACATCATAAATTTCAGGATTTGAAAAATCACTTATTTTAATTAATGCTTCCGCTATTTGTACATCTGGAACACTCCATGAATAGTGACCGCCGGAAGCATCAAAGGAAGAAACTATCGTATGCCAGGCCATACCGCCGCTAAAGGAATACTCTATTTTAATCCTGGAAATATTACTGCTTTGCCATTTAATTTCTTGATCAGAATTTGCTTCCCATTTTTCTCCGCCGTTTGGTGAAATAAGTTTTAGATAAGCGTTACTGTTTTGCGGAAAAGAAGGCGAGGGATTAATTAGAAATATTAATCCAAGAATAAAAAACGGGGTATAAGTTGTCAATTGCAATTTTATTTGTATCACTTAAACAAAACTTATTCATCTTATATCAAGATCATTTTAAAATTAAACTTTCCCCTGTTAAAAACAAATAGATTATATCATTGTATATTAAATTATTATGTGACAGGTTTCTATTTCAGAAGGATCATTTTTTTTGTTTGTACAAAACTATTTGTCTGCAGCCTATAGATATATATTCCGCTAGGTAAATTTCTTCCGTTAAAGATCACATTATGATATCCTGCCGCTAATGTCTTATTAATTAAACTCGCCACATGCTGACCTATTATATTATATATATTCAGCTTTACTTTTGATGCCCCGGGAAGGCTAAACCTTATCTCTGTCTCCGGATTAAAAGGATTAGGATAATTTTGGAATAATTCGAATTTAGATGTCTGTGCTTTTTCGCCGTTTACATCCGTTATAACAAAAAGAGGGTTCCTCAATGAATTTATATAATTGGACTGGATTATTCTATTTGTATCATTAATATTAACTTCTGATTTGATTAAACCTCCAAAATCCCACTCAACATCTGTTTTAAAATTTCCAAACGGGTTCTTATCTGAAATTCTGAAACTTCCAATCCTGACATAATCAGTACAACAAATACTATCTCTGCCGGGATCACTTGCTATAGCAAGATTTTGGACTCCGCGATCTTCTATAATCCTAACGTGCTTCGGAACATTGATCAATTGTGAACTGTTTTGGATATAATCAAATGATAGCTCTCCTCTTTTTTGTATAATGGAATCGTTCATGGTAAAAATAAACTGGTATGCAGTTAAATTTATTGATCCGGTTTGGCTTTTGATATAAATATCAAAATCATATTGATTATCTGAAGTCAATGTATCATTTTTCAAAAGCACCTGGTATTGTGCAAATACCCTGGAACTTCCGAATATCGTAAAAAATAATAGAACCGGATAAATTAGCTTTAAATTCATAACTTATAATTTTTAAATTATGGTACTTTTGAGTATCTGAATAAATTACCAGATACGAAATTATAATCCGATTTTGAAACAATGCCATCCATATTATCATCAAAAAAGCAGTACCCGGTTTTAGACATGTAATCCGTAATATTATTATAATCGTTAATTGTAATTACTCCGTCTTTATTATTGTCGCCTGCAGTCATGGCGAAATTTCCATCTCCTAAATCAGACATTGCATTAGTACCATATGCTTTTTCCGGCGCAGAAGTGAAATCATAAGCTGTAGTATCCGGAAGGGAAACAGGAACTGCGGACATAATAGAGAGATGATTCCTATGTTTTACAACAATGTAATAATTGCCGGGAGAAACCCCGCTAAAATCTATTTGATCAATGGCAGTTCCGCCTGTGTCAATAATTGTCCCGTCACTTTTGAGAAGTGCAGCTCTTCTTGCAACTGCAGAATCATTATCGGCTGTATCCAATTCAATTAATACCCAGTCTACAATACCGGCAGGAAACTTTGTTACATTTTCCATTCCCGGATAAAACCATGGAGCAGTATTGTAAGGTTGATAATTTGGAATTTCTTTGTTCTGCTGTAAAGTAGTATGCATCGAATCACTTCCGGAGTAAGGTCCCTGTAAAAATACTTTTGCAGATACTGAAAATGGAACTGTAGTAAAAGTTCCTTTTGAAGACCAGCCGTAATTTGTAATCTTAACTCTCCAAAAATATTTTGCCCCGTACTTTAATCCTGAAGCATTTATTGTTGTAGAAGAAATAGTTGAATCTTCATATGCTAAATTTATAAAAGCTGAATCGGCAGCAATTTGTAACTCATAAGCAACAGGAAAATCGGAGGCAGCCGGGGGTGCTGTCCATTCGAAAGGGACATTAATTGGTTGATTTGCTGCATTATATAAAGGTCTGGTTAGAACCGGCTGATAATATGATTGCATCGCCGCAAACCAATGCTCAGCCATCTTATCATAACCACTTTTAACCGGATGTAAATCTGCAAATACATTATCAGGTGTATAATTTGAAAAATCATCGGGGTATATCAACTGTGGTGATAAATCCATAAAAACCAATTTTATCCTTGATTTCTGCTCCGGAGAAAGTGAGGTAAACGTTGTACCAATGTCATAGTTAAGTATATTTTCAGGGACATGCTCATTATGTATTATCCTGGCCCAAAAAATAAATGTATTCGGATTATTAACTAATATATGATTTAAGATTACAGAATCTAACTGAGAAGCAATTTGTGTCGGATCATCCCCATTATCCAAATCATTTGTACCCATATGGAAAAGTACAATATCAGGAATATTTTTACTTAAATAATTATCTACATTATCAAGCATTGTGGATCTGTTCGCATAAGATGGATGCCCGACTTCCATCCCGCCATGCCCTTCATGATCTCCATCGAACGCAGGATTAGATGTATAAGAAGTACCGCTGTGCTGGGAACCGATAAAATCAAATTTATACCCGGCATCCTGCAGAAGATCAAATAATTTCGACCTGTAGCCGACCTGGTTTGTATCATCCCCCATACCTTCGGTTATTGAATCTCCCAAAGGCATAATTTTTATTGATCTAGAGCTTGATTGAACAAGGCTTTGCTTAGTTTTATTTTTTGCTGTTAAAGTGTTTATAAAAATGCTGAACAATTTGTCGCTAACATCAAATACGGAGGGATTTGAAATATCACTAATCCTGATTAATACTTCAGCTATTTGAACATTCGGAATTAACCATAGATAATGCCCTATTGCGGCATCAACTGAAGATGCAATAGTATGCCAATCCATTCCCCCGCTTAGTGAATATTCTAATTTTACCCTGGCAATATTACTGCTTTGCCAGGTAATAGCTTGAATTGAATTTGCTTCCCATCTTTCTCCCCCGTTTGGCGTTATTAATTTAAGATAAGGAGTATTAATTTGAGAAAAAGTTGAGGGTGGATCAACCAAAAAAATGCAGAAAACTATAATAAACAGTTTTGAAATTTTTAATAACACACGTATTTGCTTTTTTTAACTTAGCCTGATTATATAATAACAAAAAGCATTCCATAAATTAACTCTAAAGTAAATATTTCATGATTTTCTCTCAGCTTGTAAGACGGGTTTATATCTATTTTTTCCTGTATTTAGGTGTTGAATAAAAAGTAAATTATAGGCTTAAAACCTGTCAGTCTGAGCTTGTCGAAGACTGAAAATCGATTAAAATGTCACACTTCGATAAACTCAGTATAACATTATATTGCTTTTTTTGACAGCTACTGCAATAATTTTGAAAATTTAAAAGCAAAAAAGCCGGAACGGGTCCGGCTTTTAATTCTTCATATGTTATTTTCTGTTTCTATGCTAAGGTTAACCTTAGAGGGTTTTTCCTTGGTCTTTTCCGTGTTAACCTCGAAGGTTTTGTCGAGGTTCACTTCAACAATACCATCTTCTTGGTTTGAACAAAATTATTTGTCTGAAGTCTGTATATATATGTTCCGCTTGGAAGATTACTTCCATCAAAGGTTACACTGTGAAATCCAGCCTCTATTGTCCCATTCACCAAACTCGCTACCTGCTGGCCTATTATATTATATATATTCAATACCACTCTCGATGCCTCAGGCAAATCATATTTTATATTTGTCGTTGGATTAAATGGATTTGGATAATTCTGATTCAACTTGTAAGATGCGGGAACTACTTCTACATCCACCTCTTTTGAATATTCATACTTCCCGTCATTGTCTATCTGCTTTAACCTGTAAACAAACTTTGTCCCGCCTGTTAAATTCTTATCCGTATATGTATATTCTTTCGGTGAATTGCTGTTACCATGTCCCTCTACAAATCCTACCTTCTCCCAGCTGCTGACCTCTGACTTCTGACCTCCGACTGCTCTCTCTACCTCAAACCCATTGTTATTCACCTCTGTGGCTGTCTTCCAATTTAAGTTTACATTGTTTGAGTTTACTGATGCTGAGAGGGAGGTAAGTTCTACTGGTAATGGTCCGTTACTTCTCCAGTAATTATATGCTAATGCCAGATGTTAAGTAATTGTAGCAATCGAGGATATGTAGATTTCAAGATGCTTCACCCTGAAGTCAGAGAAAATAATATTTGTAATGAAACTATAATAGGCAATTGCACAAGTACATATAAGAATCTTTCTGTTCCCGATGTCAGAGCAACATCTACTAAAAGATGAAAGTATCAAAATTAACTGAGGTGGATACCAAGAATTTTGTCACTGAAAAATTAAGCAGAGTATAAAATAATCTACATCAAATCATATTGACCTAATCACCAACAATATATTCTTGGACAGTATCTACATAGCAGAGTTATCTAAACAGATAATGTCAATAGAAGCTTGCTTTAAAGGCTTAAACGCATTAAAAATCAAATCTTTTATATGAACAACAGAAAATGCAATGTTGATCCAGATTTGGACAGCATTAATGACTTTATTGCTGTTGAAATATCTAAAAGAAAATGCAAAATACTGTTTGAGATTATCAAATTAAATAGCTTCTTTAAGGATGAATTTATTTGTAAAAATCCTATTAAATGAAAGGTTGGATAATCCTTTTAAGTCTCCAGAGTATTTTTCTATGAAAAACAAATAAGAGATGTTTATTCTAAGGCAGATTGTTTTTAATAATTAAATAAATCTGACCAAAACTGTTCAAAATGAACACTATTTCTTTTAATCAGATTTAATTTAGACAGCACTGCATAGTTCAATATATTCCATTATTTAATTGTACTAATCTTATATTACCTAAATTTACACGTATAATAATAAGGTCTAGTAACCATCTCCATTTATTAACATCTACATCATTTATATTATAATCAATTGAGACCAATGAAGCATGTACATCTGAATTACAGTCACTAGAATCAACTCCATTATATATTGATCAATATCACCTGCACCATTCGCCATACCTCAGCACTCGTTTCAAGTTTTACTTCTCCTGATGAACCTTGCCATAATATCTATCACTGCCGTTGTTGTAAAATCATAAGGAGTACTGATACTATTTGAAAGAGCAACTTTATCTGGCTGACATAACTAGCAAGATGATTTCTATGTTTTACTAGCAATATAATAATCTTCCGCGATGAAAATCCCTAAAGAAATATTTACAGGACTTAAACCATCGATATCAACTATACTTGTCCATCTATCACGCAAAAAAGCAGCTTTTTGATTCACAACTGAAGTACTATCACTATCTCTTAGTTGAATTTGAACCCAATCAGTTATATCAATGTGAACTAGAGTAAGGCACTACTACATAATTACTATCCATTCAAGATTCTAAGTTATTACACTATGCTGATATAATGTAGATATCTGAAGGTAAATGAACTATTTCAATATCGTATCCACTAAATCACTGCCTGCATAAGGTCCTTGTAAAAATACTTTTATATTAATGAAACAGATTCGATTAGTTTATAAAAAACAAAATACATTGATGAATTCACTATCACCGCCATTATTATAAAAATAGACAGCACCAGGTCGAGCTGTCATTTTATTTCTCCAAATATCAAAATGACCTAAATATATATCACTTACCTTTAAACTGTTCTGCCAGTATTGATAATAATTATCTAGTCAACCATGAAGGAGAAGAGAGTCGCTGATCATATGCTATATAAATATCGGTGCTTTCACATATCATTGAAATGAAATATTTAAAATAATCAATTTTCTTTTATCGTCATTTGCAGGTTTTTATCATATTAAAACCTTATACTCATCGGGTACAGATGTAAGTGTATAAGGTCTGTCAATGTAGTATTGTATTTCCTACATTTAAATTGGACAATTCATAATCTGACAGGATGTAAGATCTAAAGAACAGGTATTTATAACATAGACAGTATCAGCAGGATTACTGAATTTTATCCATGTATAAATATTTTCATTAGTCATTTATCTTTCCCTTGAAACCATCCCGATCCTATGACGCAGATTCAAAATCTGAGAATGAGTTATATTTA
This sequence comes from uncultured Bacteroidota bacterium, assembly GCA_963782475.1. Taxonomy (GTDB): domain Bacteria; phylum Bacteroidota; class Ignavibacteria; order Ignavibacteriales; family Ignavibacteriaceae; genus CAVQBP01. The sequence continues at coordinate 633,232 of CAWAJW010000012.1, read as the reverse complement.
ACCAGATTTACACCACCATTTAAATGAATATTTTCCGGTTCAATATTATTTTTTAAACGAATTATTACATGAGTCTGTACTTTTGCTAAAACTAATTGTATAATTGCTTCCATTTTCATTGCAAGTATATTGTTGTAGAATTGAAGGATCGATATTATATTGAAAAGAAGATAATCCGTCAGGATAAATTAAGAAAGTTATAAAATCTTTTGAAGCATGAGCTGAACCATGACCTGTCACTGAATCATCCACATTCAAAGGAATAATTGCTCCTGAATTTATAAAAAGCGGATAATGTTCTAATCCGAATAAGTCAATGTTGCTGTATGTCCCTCCTTGATAAATATTATTATCATTCCAATAATCTATCCATGAATGAACCGTCCGGAAAATAAATAGCTTTTGGAATTATGACTATCTTCATCATAAATTGTTGAAACAAATAAATTATCTCCTAACTTATATTCCCATAGAAAATCATCCCAATCATTTAATTTTTTCCCAATAGGACGAACTATAGAAGTTCCTGTAGAATGTGCATCAATATCGTAGCTGTATAAATATGGAACTAATTCATGATGCAGATTAGCAAAGTATCTATAAATATCTAACAACATTATCTATCACTAAAAAGCCATGGCTGATGCTGATCATTATATCTACCGCCATTTTCCATTATCGGTACTAATGAACCTAACTGAGCCCACCGAATAAATAGATATTTATCCTGGAACACTAGTCACAGAATATCCGCCACCTCCAATATCAGAACCAACAGCTGCATATCCTGCATCTTGCAGAAATAAAAATAGATTAATTGCCTTTCAAGCCGCAATATACCATCCCATCTATGTCTCTTGATCCCCAACCCAACCCGCTGTATTACGCAACTGGAGCAAAATATTATGCCGTATAACTAATAGCTTTGGTCGCAATAAGGTCTCGCCATTATCATTCCCTTATCTCCTTTTTATCTTCTATATGTATATAATTATACATTTCACGTATAATATTCGTTCGGAATATTCGTTCTTTGTTTTATCACCATCAGCAGTATTAATTATATTCCATCAGGTAATTGATTATCACTTTCATCGACTTTCCAGCCATCGACTTCATAGTTATCTAAATATCCTGATCCATTAAACTTTCCCAAAAATGAACTGCATTATCGATTAAAGAAATCAATATGACTTGCATTTGCCACTCCCTTTCCACCAATGAGTAAGTAGCACCACCATTAACAAAATAATTACGGTGGTATTTCGATTCATAGAGAGTACATTTTTTATCAATTAATCCTGTAATCCATAAAATTACATGAATATCTTGCGTATTTAATGCATCATGAATAAAATCATTACTGGATTATTATACTTGGTTGGATTGAAAACAAAAGTATTGTATCCATTATTAGTTTCTTCATCATAGTCGCCTGCTATGTTGTTCTTCCCATGGGCTGTCAATGATTATTGCACCAACAGGTATATTATTACTATTTATATATCATTTATTAATGTTAAAGCTGCTGATTCCGTATTGTTCCGCATCTTCCCAGACCCATGGTTCAAAAACCCATTTGGGAGAGATTGGAGGATTTTGTGCTAAGGTTTGACTTAATGGAATAAAGAAGAAAACAGTTAAATAGAATATAAGCTTTTTCATACCCCACCCCGATTCCGGTTTTATTATATCCGCCGATAATAAAGACTAAAAACATTGTTGTCAATTGCCCTGGGAGAAGCTCAAATGAAATGAAGAGAGAACTATTCCTTATCCCGTTTCAGAATGTTTCCCTCAAGGTACTATACAATAATAATCTGTTTTAATTTGAGAATCAATAGCTGCTTTTATTCTATTTACGAAGCAAATTGCAAATTGCTTCTACAATAATTTCGAGTTCTTTATTCTGAGTTCAAATGTTCTGCATTCGTTATTAAAAATGAAGAATTAAGAACAATAGAATAACGAATTCAGAATTTAACCGAATATCAAATACATTTGTAAAATAGGACGAAATAATTTCTCGAATAGTCAACAAATTTTACAGCCCAACTCGAAGGTTACCTAAACGAAAACTCCATGAACCCTTCTAATTTAACTACTGCAGGTAGACGATTTTTAAGAATTTTCACATAACCTCTTGAAATCTCCGTTTCACATACGCTCCACCTCCGAGTCACCTCTGGGGGCAAATTTCTTCTAAAATAATTTTTTAGGTAAAAATAAATTATATCCAAACTATACATTAGAATCTGATTGATTTTTTCGTAGTTCAGAACTCCACAGACTGTATGAATAGTAATAAATTAAATTACGCATAAACCCTTCGAGGTAAGGTGTAAAATATACTGAAAAAATAAAAATTTATAAATCAATAATTTCGAGTTCTTTATTCTGAGTTCAAATGTTCTGCATACGCTATTAAAAATGAAGAATTAAGAACAATAGAATAACGAATTCAGAATTTAACCAAATATTAAATACATTTGTAAAATAGGACGAAATAATTTCTCGAATAGTCAACAAATTTTACAGCCCAGCTCGAAGGTTGCCTAAACGAAAACTCCATGAACCTTTTTAATTTATCTACTGAAGGTAGACGGTTTTTAAGACTTTTCACATAACCTCTGGAACCTCCGTTTCACATACGCTCCACATACGCTCCATCTCCGAGTCATCTCCTATCCGCCTTCAGGCTAAGATTTGACTGCTACGAAATTCCAAATTCGTAATATGAGTTAAAATAAAAAAACCGGAATGAATCCGGCTTTGGTTTTTCATATTTTATTTTCTATTTTTATACTTAGGTTAACCTTCGAGCAGAGAACAACCTTCGGAGTTTTAAGAAGTTACCCCGAAGGTTTTACGACGCTCACTTCAGCAGTACCATCTTCTTGGTTTGTACAAAATTATTTGTCTGAAATCGGTATATATATGTTCCGCTTGGAAGATTACTTCCATCAAAGGTTACACTGTGAAATCCAGCCTCTATTGTCCCATTCACTAAACTCGCTACCTGCTGGCCTATTATATTATATATATTCAATACCACTCTCGATGCCTCAGGCAAATTAAACTTTATATTTGTCGTTGGATTAAATGGATTTGGATAATTCTGATTCAACTTGTAAGATGCGGGAACTACTTCTACTTCCACCTCTTTTGAATATTCATACTTCCCGTCATTGTCTATCTGCTTTAACCTGTAAACAAACTTTGTCCCTCCTGTTAAATTCTTATCCGTATATGTATATTCTTTGGGTGAATTGCTGTTACCATGTCCCTCTACAAATCCTACCTTCTCCCAGCTGCTGACCTCTGACTTCTGACCTCTGACTGCTCTCTCTACCTCAAACCCATTGTTATTCACCTCTGTGGCTGTCTTCCAACTTAAGTTTACATTATTCGAATTTACTGAAGCTGAAAAGGATGATAATTCAACGGGTAATACGATACTTCCTCCTGTCATCGTATAACTTAAATTTCCATCAGGTATTAAAGTTGATGTCCCTGAAGCATTATAATATAATTTTGTATATGGATTCCCATCTGTTTCTGTTCTCCATGTAAAATTAAGAGGTTGTGTTTCAAAATTAACACTTAACGTGGCAACAACTCTGGCAACTAATACTTCACTAACATTTGATACAAGATAATCACTCAAATCATCTACCTTCCCAAATAATATGAATTCCCCATTAGTTAATGTACTCGTTGATAATATAGTAGGTTGCTTTGCTGAAGGTAAATCAGAACTTGTTATATTAAGTGTCCATGTTCCATCTGTACCATTAGGTCTAATTGCTGTATTATATGAAAATGCATATTGCCCTTTTGTATAATTAAATGCTTCTGCTCCGGTTCGTAAAATTGTCACATCAAATTGAAAGGATGAAGCACTTACTTGTGTTATATTTTTACAATAAACATTGCATGTTGGTTGCGCTTTCATATAATTGGATGATATAACAAAACTTAAAATGAGTAATATTATCTTTATATATTTCATTTCGAGACCCTCATTAATTAAATAATTTATTATTTAATGCCCGAATTTCCCTGATTGTTAAATGTATAAGTTACATCATCTCCATCTACATAATTATCATCTGTTAGATCTTGTATTAAATAATTTCCAGGTGAACCTTGTGCATTGAATATTGCAGTCACATCATCTCCATCTATATATTCATCGCCATTAACATCACCTGCCCACATCGCCAAATTACCATCGCTTAAAGTTACTTCTGGATTTGTACCTTGAGCACTGCCGTTTGTCGTAAAATCATAAGAAGTTAAACCATTTAATTCCACCAAATCTGAGCTCATTACTGCCAAATGGTTTCGATGTTTTACTACAATATAATAAGTACTTAACGGATTAACAACAGACGAACCTAAAGAAATATTTTCACTTAAACCATCGGGATCAATCACTTGTCCGTTATCACGCAAAAAACAGCTTTTTGATTCAACAACTGTTGTACCATCACTATTTCTTATTTCAATTTGAACCCAATCAGTAATATCAGATGGAATAGAGTAAGGTACTACTACATAATTACTTCCATTTAAATATGCAGAATTATTATTAATATCCTGGTATGGTGAAGTTGTAGGTAATAAACTGTTTATACCGAGAGACATTAAACCACCGCCTGTATAGGGCCCTTGCAAAAAAACTTTTAATTGTAAAAGAGGTAGGTAATTCTGCAAAGCAAGAAACCACTTACCAGCCATTTTATCATAGCCCAATTGGATTGGATGTAAATCAGCAAAACTACATGCAATCCCAAATGGGGGGGAAAAATCCGCAGAATAAGTGACTGTATCATAGGTATTAACAAGCTTGACTTTTTCCTTCTGGGGTGAAGAAAGGCCATTATACATAGCTTGAATTGCCTTATTTAAAGAATCGGCTGTTGCAGTGGAGTGAGAATTATATATTATTTTGGCTAAAAAGGTGGTTATGTTAGAATCGAAAATTTTTACAGTATCTAGTATTTTATGAATATCACTTGCAATGGTAGCAGGAGGTTTATTATTAAAATTTCCATAACAATCTGTACCATTAAAATCCAAATCATTTGTACCAATATGTAATAGAATTACATCAGGATGATTATGTAATAACCAATGTCCTGCTGTATCCACATTAGATGAATTTTTTATAATATTTCTCCAAATATTTTCACCAAGAGTATGATGTAGATCGCTGGATGGGGGCATTGTTTCATAACCTCCGTGACCTTCATGATGGGGATTAAAATTTGGATTCCCTGAGTATGAAGTCCCTGAACTTTGAGTTCCTACAAAATCAAAATTATAACCTGCTGTTTGCAATAAGTCGAATAGTTTTGATCTATAACCTACCTGCTGTGAATCATTTCCATCCCCCTGAGTTATTGAATCACCTAAAGGCATTATTTTTACTGCAGTGCTGCTGGTAGCAGTTACTTGATTAAGGTTTTTTAGCCTTTTAAGTTGATTGTTAATATATATTTTAAATTGATTATCACTAATATCATAAAGAGAAGAATTATTAACATCACCAACTTTAATTAAAACTTCGTCGATTTGTACATTGGGAACATTCCAAAAATATTCCCCAGAAGCTGCGTTTACAGAAGCTGCAATGGAATGCCAAACTAATCCAGCACTAAAAGAATATTCAATTTTTACACTATCAACACCGCTGCTCTCCCATGTAATGGCTTGAGTTGAGTTTGCTTCCCATTTTTCTCCCCCGTTCGGAGATATAACACGAATAAAAGGAGCAGTATTATTTTGTGAGTATACGAAAAGAGAACTGAATAGAAAAATGGTAATTATAATTAAATTTGTACTTGTAATTTTCATATGGTTTGCTTTTTATTAGTCTCATATATCCTAGTATTTTGTAATCAAAATTCGTCCCATTAACATATATCTATTTTACCATAAAATAAATGAATAAAATCATTTATAGATATAACTCAATTCGGCAATTTTTTCATAAAATATTATCTTTTTTCATATATGATTATGAGAATTTGACTTTTACAGCTTTAAAATCGGAAAAAGAATAAGATCTCTCAACCATTATTGTAACAAAATTTTGAACAGATGTAACATATTAAGATAAGGCGGGGATATGACAGCTCCCTTTAATCCGGCTGCATATAATAGAGAGTTAAATAAGCTGGGATTCTTTACCTTTAGATTTTTTTAATAATCTCATTGTCTCCGAAAGATAAATCAATATTATCGGCAAAGGATAAAGCATATCCAAAATTCTCATTGTTATGCTCAGCGCAAATCCCGATTCCCCTTTTAATCCGACTAAAATAAAAAGCCCGACAAAAGCACTTTCCTGCACTCCAATTGAACTCGGCGAAATTGGCAATCTTGCCAGTAGAAGACCAAGGCTTGCAACAAATAAAACCTGCAGGAAAGAAATTTCAATACTTAAAGAATGTGCTAAAATATAAACTCCGATAACAGGAAAAATTTGCTCGACCAGGGAGAGAAGAAAAAACTTTGTAAGAATTTCTTTTTTTTGCGAGAAGAAGTTAAAGCTGGAAACAATATTCAGAATTCGTTCTTTAAACCTGCCGTTATATTTTTCCAATAAATTTGTAACAATTGTTGTTCTAAATATTAAGAACATTACAATGGAAATTATCACCAGTAAAATTATAGCGATGAATAAGCCGCTAAAAAAATCTTTATTTGCTGATAAAGGAGAACTGTATAAAATAATTGCCAGGATAACAGCAACAACCATCGAAAAAAAACCGAAAATTTTCTCTATTGCCATAGAAGAAAATAGGTATGTTTTTGATAATCCATTTCCTGAAACCGAGTAGAATCTAACAAGGTCACCGCTGATAGATATAGGCATAAACTGGCTTGTAAAAGAACCGTAAAAGTAAGCCTTAGCCAAATCCCAGAATCTAATATCTTTCTTAAAAGATTTGATTAATAGCCCCCATTTATAAGCCATAAATAATCGATCGAAAATATAAATTGAAAATAAAATTATAATTTCATGTAAATTTATTTTTTCTATTGTATGAATTATTTCATCTACATTAAAATAAAAGAAGAAAAAAACTATTACAGCTATACCAAGTCCAAGCTTTAAAAATAATAATAACCGGGAAGATTTTAATTTCTTGTTCATTCTTATTTTAATTTCTGCTTAATTTTCGTTTGCTTCAAGTGAAAGGCTGTCACCTTGCTCTGCAAACGAATGAAAAATTTTCATTGTTTCAGCAGCGCTTTTTTTCCAGCTGAAATGTTTCACTCTTTCAAAACCTTTAGAGATTAATTCTTCTCTTAATTTTTGATCGGTTAAAACTAATTCCATTTTTTCTGCGATATCTTTAATGTTATAAGGATCAACAAGGAGCGCTGCATCACCTGTTACTTCTTTTGTGCAGCCGGTTTTGGTCGTTACTACCGGGCAGCCGCACGCGAATGCTTCAAGGACCGGCAGACCAAATCCTTCATAAAGAGAGGGGAAAAGATAAAGAGATGCCAAGTTATAAAATGCAGGAAGATCTTCATCAGGAACAAATCCGCAAAATTTTATTTTATCTTTATTCTTTAGTTTTTCAATCTGTTCCAAATCTTCTACGAACTTAAACTTTCTAAAACCGGTCACAATAAAATTATAATCATACTTCTCCGCCAGAATATCAAATGCATGCATAGCCCTGCCAAAATTTTTCAGCGGGGTCAGACCGCTAATAAACAAAATAAATTTGTCCGGCAATTGATATTTATTTTTTATAACATTTAATTCATCCCGGTTAATCACCCTAAATCTTTCGTGAACCCCTTCATGTACATGAGAAAATTTATTTTTATTTATAAAATGAAAATAGCCCCGAAGATCTTCGACTCCTAATTTTGTAGCGGTTAAAATTTTATCTGCAAATAAACTATATAGGGGCATAAAAATCTGGACGTAAATCCTATCATGCCAGGGGAATGCAGACCTGACTGCAAATTGTTCAGCTCCATGGATCATCAAAACTTTTTTTGATCTTGTAAAAAGAGGAATAGATAGTTTGGGATTAAAAATAACATCTACCTTTTCTCTTTTTAAAATACGCGGTACTTTTATTTGATCCCATATAATTTTACTCTTAGATTTTATATAAAATTCTTTTACATCTGGAAAAGAAGAATATTTCCCTAAGAATTTTTTATCATTATAAATAATAATAAATTTATCATTGGTATTTTGTTTAAGTATATTTTCAATAAGATTGACAGTATAAACATTTATCCCTCCCCTTTCATTGAGATTCCGAACCATGAACCCAATTTTCATATTTACCCGTATTATTTTTGTTGTTAATTAGACTTTTATCTTATTGATAAATTCTTTTATTGAATCCAGCGATTGTTTTTCGAAATATATCCGGTACCATATTTCCAAATTAAGAAGAATCCAGATTCTGAAATTATGATCTCTTTTTCCTGAGAGATGTTCATTTATTATATTGGAGATATAATCTCCATCAAAAATTCCCAATGAAATAAATTTGGATTGTTTGAATAAATTTTGAAGAAAGATACGAAGATCAGTACGCATCCAAATAGCTATTGGAAAACCGAAACCCTGTTTTTCCCTGTATATGAGTTCATCCGGAAGATATTTTGAAGCAGTTTTTCTTAAAATATATTTTAGATTTTTCCCTTTCAATTTTAAATCGCCAGGTATAGAGGCAGCGTATTCAACAAGTTTATAATCAATCAATGGAGATCTGTCTTCAATTGAATGAGCCATTGACATCCTATCGGCAATTGTCAAGAGATGATCTGGCATCCTTGTCATTAAATCGGTATAAAGCATTTTATCGACAAGCTCTTTAATATTTGAAGAATCAAAGTGCTTCAATATTTTTGAAATAGAATCGAAATCTTCAACTTCATCCTGATATTCTTTTTTGAACAATTTTTGTTTTGCTTCGTGCGTAAACCTTAAAAAGCTCATACTTTCAGCATAACGCTCACCATCTTTATGCTGCGACATTGCGTCTAACCATGCAATTTTCTGTGCGAGGCTTTTATATCCGAAAGATTCAGGTATGCTTTTTATAAGAGCCTTAGCAAGTAAACTGCGCACCGGTTTAGGAACCATGCAGTAATAATCGACAATCCTGTTACCGGCATACCTATCATACCCGGCAAAATTTTCATCACCTCCGTCTCCTCCCATTACTACTTTCACATGTTCGCTGGCAAGCTGTGAAACAAGGTAAACACCGACACCAAAAGGATCGGAAGGTTCATCCATATGGTAAATCATTTTAGGGATTAATTCTATAAGATTGGCTTTTACAATTCTATTGTACCCATTTAATTTATATTTATCTACAACCATTTGCGCATAAGGCAGTTCGTTAAAATCATTTTCTTCGACACCAATTGAAAAAGTCGGAAAAGGTTCACCTGTAATTTCTGCAACCATTGCAGTAATAATACTTGAATCGATACCGCCGCTAAGAAAAGTACCGACAGGTACATCGCTTAATAAATGCATCTTAACCGTATCGAGTAGAACAGAATTCAATCCTTCTATAACTTCATTTTCATTGTTAGGCAGTTTATTGCTGAAATCTAATTCCCAATACTTTTCTATTTTAACTTCATTTCCTTTTAGAAAAAGCCAGCTTGCTGCCGGAAGCTTATGAATATTTTTAAATAATGAATATTGATCCGGTATAAACCTTAGAGATATGTAATGCCATAAGCCATTGATATCAATTTCAGGTTCAATAAAATTTGTAGCGAGAATACCTTTTATTTCAGAAGCAAAAACAAAAAGTCCGTCCCTTTTATAAAAAAATAACGGTTTTTGTCCTAAATGATCTCTTCCAAGGAACAGCTCTTTATTTTTACTATCCCAGACAGCAAAGGCAAACATTCCTCTTAAATATTTGATGCAATCTTTTCCAAAATCCTCATATAAATGTAAAATCACTTCAACATCGGTCGACGTCTTAAAATGATGCCCGTCTTTTAATAATGATTCTCTTAATTCAGGACTATTGTAAATTTCTCCATTGCATATTAACTGCAGATCCCCGGTTTCATTTGAAATCGGCTGATTTCCATTTGATAGATCGATAATGCTTAACCTTCGCTGACCTAAAGCTATATTATCATCCTGAAAAAAACCTTCGTTATCCGGTCCACGATGGCTTAGAGATTTTGTTACATTGCTGATATAATTAAGCTGTTCTTTATTTTGAGATAAGATCCCTGCGATACCGCACATACCAATGCTCCGAGTAAGTTAGAAATTTCTAATATTTTAATAATTATTTTTTGTCTGGGGAAAAATTTTAATATAGATTAAAAATCTCTTTTCGATTGAGGTTATTCACCTCTTGTTTTAAAAACTTTTGCTGGAACTCCTCTGCAGACAGATTTTTCAGGGATGGATTTTGAGACAACAGCTCCGGCAGCAACAATGCTACCGCTTCCTATTTCAACTTCTCCAAGGACTGTTACGTTAGCTCCAAGCCAAATATCACTTCCAATTATAGTTTTACCCATTTCTTTTAATCCTTGTCTCCAAATTGGAATATCCAAACGATCAGTATTGTAATTCCCGCCGCCTGTAATATAGCACATTGGACCAATAAAGACATCATCTCCAATTTCAACCGGACTTTTCATAACAGCTTGAATTATCATTTGAGCCCCGAGCCCTGTATTGGAGCCTATTTTAACAGTCCCTCCTTTACATGATATCATTACATTATTTGATAAAATTACATTATCACCTAATTGTATTACATTAAACGATTCTTCATTACGGGCATCCAGAATACAGCCGTCGCTGATTACTACCTTATTTCCGATATGTATCCTGTTTGGATGCCTGAGAATTATATTCTCTCCAAAAAATACCCCTTTTCCACAGGAAGCAAAAAGCCGGGACCAAAAAATTTTCCTGAAAATTAATCCCAAGGCTCCGGGCACTTTTGACAGCCACATGCACCATTCAAAATAAATTGTTTTCAAAAGTGAATGGCTGCCGACAACAACATCCTGGTACCTGGATAAAACAGATCCTCCCGATGTCACTGCATCATGACTTTTTTGTTGTTTCATTAATAAAAAATATTTTTATAAATAATTTTCTTTCTTATACCATTCAGCGGTTCTGCGTAAACCTTCATCAATACCAACCTTAGGTTTATAACCTAAGTCTCTTTTTGCTTTATCTATTTTAAAAGCCCTATTCTGTCTATACCAATCAACTCTGCGGGGGAAAATCGGAGGAGCAATTTTAAAAGGTTTACAAGCTTTTTCCACAATATGACCAACAGCAACAACGGGGAGGACTGGATAATGCTTAATTTTTACGTCAACATTTAAAGCTTTGCCAACCTTTTTTACAATATTTTCTATTTCAAGATATTCTTCATCAGCAATTAAATAAGCCTCGCCGACTCCTTTATCACCTTCCATAGCTAGTAAAAATGCGTCAACTAAATTATCAATATAGAGTGGATGATAATATGTTTTGCCGTTGCCGAACATAGGGAATGAACCTTTAGCCACTTTCTTAAAAATCATATAGAATCTTTCAGGATCACCAGGGCCATAAATTGCAGCGGGTCTGAGAATTACGGTTTTTAATCCTTTCTTGTTATAGTCATTGACTATCGGTTCTGCTTCATATTTAGTTCGTTGATAATAATCAGCAGGCTGAATAGGTGCATCTTCACCGCCAGGAGGGTTGTCAATATTGCCATGAACTCCGCAAGTACTGCAATAAATAAATTTTTTCACTTTATGTTTAAATGCAGATTCAAGAACATTTTTTGTACCGCCAACATTTACCTCATCATAATAATTATTTGGGACATTAAGCTCTCTAAATGCTGCCGCTAAATGGTGCACAATATCAACACCTTCCATTGCTTTTTCAACTATTTCCTTATCTACAACACTTCCTATAATTACCTCTGCTCCCCAATCTCTCAATTCCTGTGTTTTCAAACCTTCCTTATAATCCAAAGCAACAACCTGATGACCTTCATTTAAGAGTCTTTTAACGAGTGCTTTACCTGTAAATCCGGTTCCGCCGGTAACCAGAATTTTCATAAATTGATTCCTCCGCTGTGAAATGAATTACTAGCTAATTATTGTTCTTTTCTTTCTACTCTTAATATTACAGGAGAACCAAGATATTTGGTTAATCCTATAATATAAAAAAATTTTTCTAACATCCCCAGAAATTTAACGTTTTTTAAAGCCCTATGAATTACCATGGGAAGAAAAAATTCTGCCTTAAAAACCGGAGATCTAAAACCATGTTTTTCAAATTCTCTTGCTAATTCTTTACGGGAGAAGTTTCTAAAGGTTCTTGTATTCCCTTCATACTTCTTTTTCATTTTAAAAAGAATCTTATAAAAGATATTAAAACTTCTAATATCAGGATAATCAATTATAACCGAAAATTTAGCTACACGGCAAAGCTCAGAGATCTGCACCTGCCAATTATCTTCATGTGTTAATAACCTAAAGCAGGTAACTATATCAAAGCTTTTATTTTCAAAAGGAAGAGAAAGCAAATTGCAAGTATTATATTTAAATGAAGTCTTGTTTAAAAACTTTGTTAATCTCTCTTTACAAACATCATCGCTGCCAACTACTGTTAAATTAAAGCCTGATTTTACAAGAGGAACTGCAATCTGGGCGTGCCCTCCGCCAACGTCAAGTATCGATGCTTTAGGATATGGCTTTAGCTGATCTAATGTAATTTTAGTTTGAATATCTAAAAAATATTCTCCGATTTTTCCTGAAAATCTCCGGGCATAATCTTCCGAAGAAGTTTCGATATCAGCTTTTTGGGATTGAATAGGCATCCTTTTAGAGACTTGCGTGTGTATTACTCAAATTTGAATTTGATATAAAGCCATGCAAAAGAATCTTAGAATAAATATTTTCAACCTTCTTTTTATAGCTTTCCCTGGAATAATTTTTCTGTGCTAATTCTTTCCCGCATCTTCCTAACTTCTCCCTTAATTCCTTATTTTCAATTAATTCACGAAGACCGATTGAGAAATTTTTCGGCTCGGGGTTAACTAAATAAGCACATGAAGGTTCTAATACTTGTGTATGAGAATCGATATTTGTAGCTAAGATTGGTTTGCCAGATGAAAGATAAGAAAAGATTTTCATCGGGGTATTTTTCCCCTTAATTCTTGGTGAAAGTAAAATATCGGCTTGATTCAGATAAAATTGAAGATTTGCAAAAGGTTTCGGTCCGGCAAAATAAATTTTTCCTGAAAGATTCAATCCTTCCGCTTTACTTTTATATTTAATTACATCCTTGCTTGAACCGCCAATAATTACAAGTGCAAAATTAATTTTGGAATCGATTAAAGCCAAGCTTTCAATCATCAAGTCTATTCCCTGGTAGTGTTCTAAATTTCCGACATATAACGCAATAATACCCTTCAAATTAAATTGGCTTCTAATATTGTCAATATGATCCAGGGGTTTTTCGTTCTCAAAAGCTATATCTTCCAATAGATAAATATTTTCTTTGGGTTTACATTTTTGAGCTTTTTGCGCCAAATAACTGCAGACGGGAACAATCAAATCAGATCTTCTTATTGCCCATTTTTCAAAATAATTCAAGAAGCCTTCAAAATGTTTTAAAAATCTCCACTTTTCATATAACTGCTCAATTAATGAGGAATCCATATCATATATCAATTTTTTTCGCCAGAAAATATTGAAGAACGCAGCCGGGAAAATAGATTCCTCAACAGCATGAAGAACATCATAATCATTTATAAATAATATTCCGAAAAGAAAAACTGAGAAGAAAATATCTGTAATAAATTTTCTGAAAGAAAAACCTATTGGAATTTTTTTTATAAAAGGAATTTTGGGCATTCTTAAAATTCTAAGACCCTTGATTGAAATATCTGTTCCTTCATTGTATGTTAATAAATCTACACTATTATTTTGTTCACATAATGTTTCAGCTAAAAGTCTAATTGCAATTGGTGTCCCCCGCTCTTGAAAAAAAGGTTCAGGAGCTAATAATAATATTCTCATTCTAATGTCTTTTTTGATATTATTTTATCTTTAAAAAAATTTTATCAAAGAAATTTATAAGGAAAATTAACAGCCCGAAAATTTATTTAATAAATTTTTAATAATTATGTATTTGTTTTGGAGAGAGTATTCTTATAATTAGTGCTAAAGTAATGATTTAAATGTTCAATTTCTAATTCACTGTGATCCCTATCCCAACCAAAGAGAGAACATAATTGAGGCGCTATTTCTAAAGCTTGAGCCGGATGATCTCCAAAAGATGTTCTCCGCAGCAAAAGATCATCAAGATGCAGGACGGATTCCTTTAAAATAATTTCACTCAAAATTTCTCTGGTTGAATCATCGTATCTTTTCGAACACCAATCAATATTAAATCGTAATGAATCTTGAATATCTCTTTTAATATTATTTTCACTTTTATAATTATTAAAAATGGAGCTTAAAGTTTTCTCAGCAATTAGTCTTGCAGTAGTAAATTTAACCCCGGAGATACTGAATAATCCTTTAGGACCATTTCGTTTTGAGTGATCGATAAATACTTCACGGCCGGCTAAATCATCAGTACCTTCTTTCTTTACAGGCATGTGCCCAGAAAAAATGTGAAGTATATTTTCTTTTTTAATATTTAAATTATTAATAAGAGAGTTTAAATCGTTAATAAAATTATTTATGGAAGCTTCGGATGGAACCGGATTTTTTTCAACTCCTTCCCATGGTTCGTGAACAGTACCGGCAAACAGCATTCCTTTTAACGGACGTAAAAAATAAGCTTTTGCACCTGATCTTTTAGGAGTAACTGCAATTGCATAATCGGAAGGAGCTTTTTTATTAAATAAGATGTTCCACGCTATTGAACTTTTAAATAACTCTTTATAATCTTTATCAAATCCTTCAGCAACTTCTCTGCACCAGGGTCCGGCAGCATTTATAACAATTTTTGAACTAAAGTTAAAATATTTCTTGCTTTCGCTATCATATGCTTTTACACCTGTAACTTCATTTCCATTTTTTAATAACTCCTTAACCTCAAAATAATTAAAAGCTTCGGCTCCTAAAGAGCATGCCCATTTTAAAGCTTCAATTACAACTCGATTAGAATCGTTCATAGAGCCATCAAACCAAACTGCACCTCCTTTTAAGCCGGAAACATCGACACCGGGAAAAATCTTTTTAACTTCATTTACAGAGATGACTTTTCCCTTAGGCAATTTTGATTTTTTTTCAACTCCCCTATTTCTTTTGAAGGACAATATATCATTTAGTAATAATGCGGCTTTAAATATTGAAGGACGGTAAATACCTTTTCCATACAAAGGTATTAAACATGGAATTGGTTCGATTAAATCGGGGAAATTTTGTAGAAACCACCTTCTATCCGATACCGATTCAAAAAACCTGGGAAGATCTAAATTTTGTAAATATCTAAATCCGCCATGAATTATCCTTAAACTATTGAAACTTGTTGCGCCGCCGAAATCATCTCTTTCCAGCAGCAAAGTCTTCAAATTCCTTTGAGAGGCAACAAGAGATAACATTACTCCATGTATTCCACCCCCTATTATGATTATATCATATAATTTTTTTTGTATGGATTCCGGATCGCGTATAATAGAGGCCATTTTTAATCTTAATTTATTCTATTTTAAAGTGAAGGTTGAAAGGTAATAATCTTGTGGAACACCAAGTTAAGAATAATTAATAAGCTTTTTTTTATTAAATACTATAAAAATTTAATTCTTAATTTTATTCATTATTTGTTTACCAAATGAAATTCTATTTTTACCTGGAAGAGAAAATATATAATAATCGTTAATTCTTTTAATATAAAATGGATTATCACCTATAAAATTAGTTGATTTCATATATTTTATTCCCCAATAAATAAATTTGTAACCTGTCTCTTCGGCTAAGCTAACTGTTAATTTATTTCCAAAATACCAGGGTAAACATAAATGTGCTACATTCTTTTCAAGCTTGTCTTCAATTAATTCTCTTGATTCAAGGAGATCTTTTTTAATTTCATTAATTCTTTCATCATAATTTTGAAATTTCCCTACGGCTGATTCTTTTTTTACCCGGGCATAATGAGAATACAATTCATTTCGCCATCCGGAGGTTTTAAAAAATAATGAATCCCCATATGACTTTACAAATTCAATGCAGGAAGAGTTAATATTGTCATCAGGTAAAAATCTGGTTTTAGCTGTAAGATTTGATTCCCATTGATATATGGGTAGACCATATTTTACTTTCTGTCCACATGTATACTCAAGAGGATTCAGTGTGCTGTTCAATAAGGAAGCTTCAAAATCAGGATTAATAAAATCAACTAATTTTTTGTTTCTAAAAACAGATGCGTGATACATTGAATGTGATTGAAAATCAACCAAACTGCTTAAGTGCATTTCAGTTATTTCACTCCAGCTACAGAAAGGTTTTTCGCTCTCAATATTTTCTATTTGTTTTAATGAAGTCTTGCCAGCCCAGGCATTTTCGATAGTCGGAGATTTTAAATTATTGTCTTCTATTATTGAAGGAACAATAAAACTGACTGCTTTTAGATTATATTTTTTTAAAAGGGGAAATGCAGTAGTCCATAAACTTTTTCTTCCGTCATCAAAAGTCAATACAACGCTATTGCGTGTTCCGGAAT
Source organism: uncultured Bacteroidota bacterium (assembly GCA_963782475.1). Taxonomy (GTDB): domain Bacteria; phylum Bacteroidota; class Ignavibacteria; order Ignavibacteriales; family Ignavibacteriaceae; genus CAVQBP01. The sequence continues at coordinate 616,491 of CAWAJW010000012.1, read as the reverse complement.
TTTTCCCGGTTAGAATTTCATTGAAGGAAGATGCATCAAGTGTTCTATAATGATTTTCTGATAGATATCTAAATTGTTCTTCGAGTAATTCCGGTTTGACTGAGTGGAAACTAAAAACCGGGATATTATTTTCAGGAAGATAATCTGAATTCTTGTAAACAAAGAAAGGTAAAGAAAATAATAACAGCGCTGCAACTTCATCCTTATTCTTCCGGTATATATCGGAAATTCTTCTCCCCAGATTAGAATTCATTCTACATGTCTTGTTGAATATTAAACAAATTAGCAGCCCAGGTAAATTTGTTTTACTGGAGCTGAATTTGAGGTTCTAAAACCGATTCTTTGAAGCAGACTTCATTAAATATTTTCAGAGTCTGGAAAGCAGTTTTTTCCCATGAAAAATTTTTAACATGCGCAAAACCTCGTTTCCTATATTCGTCCGCAATTGAAGAGTTTTGCAAAAACATTAATAATTTTTCAGCTATTTCCATTGTATCGTGAGGATTAATTAAAATTGCAGCGTTACCAACTAATTCCGGCAAAGCCCCGGAATTTGATGCTACTACAGGACAGCCGCAAGCCATAGATTCAAGAACAGGAATCCCAAAAGTTTCAAAAATTGAAGGGAACAAGTAAACCTCAGCAAGATTATAAAATACTGGTAATTCGCAGTGTTCTATCCATCCCGTAAAATGAACAAACCGATCAATGTTTTTGCTTTTTAAATCATAATCTTCTGCATACTTATAACAATTTTTCCCAACCACAACCAGATGAACATCTTCTTCTTTTCTTGCTTCTGCAAATGCATCTAATAAAACCCCGAAATTTTTCCCGGGATCATAGCTGGTTACAGTTAAGATAAACCTTTTGGGTAGATTATATTTCTCTTTTACGCTGTTGAGAATTTCTTTATCATCAATCAGATGGAATTCTTTCCCTGTAGCAAAATAAACAGTCTTCATTTTATCGTATGGCACTTTAAGAATATTATGATGATCATTTGTAGTTAAATCTGAATTTGAAATAAGAAAATCTGCTTTATTACAATAAATCTTCATCGTTCTTTTTACATAGAAAAGATCAAATTTCTTATAAATCTCCGGATGTACAAACCAGCTTGCACCATGAAGTGCCATTATTTTTTTTGCTTTAGTAAAAAGAGGAACCGTGAATTTTGTATTGAAAATAAGATCTATATCATACTTTCTTATCAATTGCGGAATTTTTATCTGGTCCCAAATTATTGGATTGGTTTCAGGTACATATACTTCATTTACATTTCTCAAATTACCATAGGTTCCAATATGGTTTTTATTATTGTAAAACAAAGTATATTGATTCACGCTATCAATATTTAAGAGATATTTCACTATGTTTCGGGAGTATATACCAATTCCTCCCGGCCTATCATAAGCCCGTAACATTATCCCAACATGCATTTTTTTTCCCTTAATTTTTTTTGAAGTTTCATCTAAACTATTAAAAAAAAATTTCTTCATATGTGACGAAGTTCTCAATACTATTAAATTTCATTTCACTGAAAAAATCCGGGCATATACTAATTTCATTATTCTTGTGGTGTGTGTGAAAGGGTCAACTTGGGTAAATTCTCAGCATTAGAACCAAAATAACCTTTTTCTTTATACCATTCCGCAGTATTTCGAAGACCTTCGTCAATTCCTACTTTTGGTTTATATCCTAATTCATGTTTAGCCTTATTTATCTTAAAAGCCCTAACCTGCCTAAACCAATCTACACGGCGCGGAAAAATAGGAGGAGCTACTCCAAATGGTTTGCAGATTCTTTCAACTAAATGTCCAGCAATAACAAGAGGAAGAATCGGGTAAAATTTTATTTGCACTTCTTTGTTCATTGCTTTTCCAACACGTTTAACTAATTCTTTGATTGGAAAATATTCTTCATCAGCAATTATATATGTCTGACCATTTCCTTTATTCAAATCCATACTTAGAATAAATGAATCGACAAGGTTATCGATATACACCGGATGATAAAAAGTATTTCCCTTTCCAAACATAGGAAAAGAACCATTTTTAACTCTTTTAAATATCATATAAAAGCGTTCCGGATCCCCGGGCCCATAAATTGCGGTTGGACGAATAATTGTAACTTTCATACCTTCTTTTATAAATTCTTGTGCAACTAATTCACCTTCATATTTAGTTTGTTGATAATAATCTTCAGGTGCTATGGGAGAATTTTCATCTCCGGGGGGAATGGAAATATGCCCATGTACACCTTGTGTACTGCAATAAACTACTTTTTTCACATTATACTTTTTGGCTGATTCAAAAACATTTCTGGTACCGTTAACATTAACATTATAATAGTGCTCATTCGGTACATCCAATTCTCTGAAAGCAGCGGCAACATGAAAAACAAAATCAACGTTCTCAGTTATTTTATCAACAAGATCTTTATCGGTTATACTTCCAATTATAACATCTATTCCAGCATCTTTAAGCTGCTCAACTCTAATTCCTTCTTTATAATCTAAAGTTTTCACAATATGACCCAGGTTAACTAAACGCAAAGCTAAAGCGCTTCCTGTGAACCCCGTTCCTCCGGTAACTAATACTTTCATCATACTCCCTGTATTATGTTAATAAAATTTCAATACAATTTTTTGTAAATTCAAACAATGATAATGTGATAATAGACTTTTTTGTAAAATAATTATAAGCTCCGTTTAATCTTTCTTTATGGGCTTTATAAGTATGATTGTTCTCTATAAATTTTTGCCCGTTTTTTCCATATTTCTTTCTTAATTCTACACTATCGGTGAGTGTTACAATTGCTTTTGCAAAACCTTTTGGGTTTGCAGGTGCAAGATAAACTTCCCTTTCTGTTAATATCTGATTATGTGTATACAAATCAGTCGCAATAACTGGTCTTCCGGAATGAAGATATGGGAATATTTTCATAGGTGTATTTACACCTCTAATTCTTGGACAAACAATAATATCAGCTTCAGCGAGATATTCATCCAATTCATCAAACGGTCTTGGGCCAAGAAAATGCACACGATTTGCTATTTCCAGTTTTACTGATTTCTCTTTATAGAATTCAATATCTATCGGATTACCGCCTATTATTACAAGGTTTATTTTATCAGTTTTTTGGCAGGCCATTCTAAAGCTTTCAAGAAGTAAATCAATTCCCTGATATGGTTCCAGATTACCGATGTACATCAAAATATCTTTTTCGATTTCCAATTCTCCTTTTAAAAATCCTTTGCTTAAAGCTCCAGGATTCTTAAGCTGTGAAATATCGTGAATAGTTACTGTCTTTTTAGAGCCATTACTTTCACATAATTCTGCTAACGCATTGCACACAGGAAGATTAATTTCAGCATTAATGATTGCTATTTTTTCAAAGAAGTTAAAAACCGGAGCAAGCGAACGCAGATAAGGTTTTTTTTCAATGACTTGTTGAGCAATTGATGAATCTAAATCATAAATATAAGGTATTCTAAAAAATACTTTAAAAATTAATGCAAAAAATACCGCTTCTTCTCCGGCATGAATTAAATCATAATTTTTATCCGAAACCATCTTCCATGCCTTAAAGAACATGATGAAATCAGCAATTATCTTTTTTAATGAAAAACCTGGACGAATATTCTGAAGAAATTTATAATTAGGTATTCTAAAAATTTTAAGTCCGGATAATTTGATATCATTCCCTTCATTATATACCAACAGATCAACTTTAGTATTTGGTCTTTCGGAAAGTACTCTCAATACAAGGTGGACATCAATAGGTGTACCCCTTTCCTGATAAAAGGGATGCGGAGCAAGTAATAGTATTTTCATTAGGTTACCATATTTTGTTTATATACTGGATTAACATTAATTAAGGAATAATATTTTTTAACTCTATTAATTTCTTGAATTCTTGCCGATTCATCCCAATTCAATTCCTCACTCATAATTTTCGATACAAATTCCAAATCCTGATTACAGGGTATGCCGGAACTGCCAAGTTCGGTTCTTCTAATAATTATATCATCAAGATGTAAAGCCATTTCTTCTTTGATTGCATAAATAATTTCTGTCTTAAGGATACCGAAATGATCATTAAATGATGGAAATTCATCCTGGACCCGATTTAGAATTTCATTAATTTCACTACCGTAATTATAGAGAAGATTTTCCAGTTTTTGTTTTGAATAATATTTTCCATAATTCTGATAAATTTTATTTTTAAATTCTTCCAAATATTCTATTTCTCCACCTGATAATCTTGGCTGCATTTGTAAAGGTAATTTTTTAAATCCTGGAAACATAACCTTCAGCAATGTCTCCGCCACATTTACAGCAGTAGTATATTTTACACCAACAAGTTTATAAAATCCTTTTAACCCGTAATTCTCAGCATCAATTATTTTGAAATGAGAAAGTGTAGAGATTAAATCTCCTTTGTCATCGGCGGCGGGCACAAAACCATGATGTACAAACTCAACATCATTAAACGTTAAATTTGCTGCCGGATAAATTTCATTAAAATTTTCAATCAATTTTCTTACATGAATTTTTTTAAATTCAAATTTTCCAGATTCAGGTACTAGATACCAGTCGGTTCCTAAAATTGTCTTGTCTTTCCAAGGAGCCACAAAATAAAGCCGTTTATTTATATTGTTTTCAATACCAACTGCAAAATCATGAGAGAATATTTTTTTTACTATAACATTTAATCCGGCTATATATTTCTGCTCCGGAATATTTAAATTTTTACAAAAATCATTTCGTTCAGGACCGGTACAAGCAATAACTTTTTCAGCTTTTACTTGAAAAAGTTCTTCACTTTGTTTATCTAAAAGCCATGCACCTTTAATTGTATTATTTTCGATTATTAATTTTTCTGCTTTTATATAATTTGCGGCGCTACTTCCAAAATTTACCGCAGATTTAATAAATGATATAATCAGTCTTTCTGTATTATTACAAAATGCATCGTACCATAAAACTCCACCTTTTAAACTTTTTTGATCAATGCCCGGTAATAAACTAACGATTTCCTTTTTATTTAATATTTTCCCATTTGGAATAAATTTCGATTTATCATGGATTTTATTTCGATCAGCAGAAATTAGATCATATAATTTAACCGCAATAGATAAGGCTTCTTTCCCTTTAATTTTATGTCCATATAAAGGCATTATACAAGGTAAAGGTGATACAAGGTGAGGAGCAAGCCATAATAATCTTTTTCTTTCGTTAACTGACTGCCTGATTCTTAAAAAATCCAGGTTTTGTAAGTACCTTAAACCTCCGTGAATAATTTTTTGACTATTTGAAGAAGTGCCGCTACCGAAATCATTTTGTTCAACTAGTGCAGCAGAATAACCTGCAACTGCTGCCCTCCAAAGAAGAGTTGCCCCATAAATACCGCCCCCTATAATTAAAAGATCAAACTTATTTTGTGATAATTTATTTAAATCTCTCTTCAAAAGATCTTCCTAAATTGCATTGAAAACTGATTCTTAAAAAAATTTAATGGAGTTTCAAAATTTCCAAAGTTAACTGGATTATTCTTTAAATTTAATAAGAGGTTAATGATTTCTTTTGCCGGACAATTTAAATTAAGATTTGCCTCTGAATAAAATCCAAATTTGCCAACTTTTTCCTCTTGGAAATTAAGAGGTAATGGATCTGAGCCTCTCAGAATTTTAATCCCTCTTTTTTCAGCGGTTTTAAAAAGTTCCGGTGCTGACCAGAAAACAGGCCTTCCGCCGTTATCACCCAAAAAATATCTTTTATCGGGGTTATTATCAAGAAAATCTTCAACTATCTTTTCTCTTTTCCCAACCCATTTACCGACTCCCCAAGGCAGAACCGGCAATGCTCCGACTGATTTTATCTTTTCAACCGATTCCTTTAAGCTATTATCATAATCAATTAGTTCTGTAGCTCCTATTGCAAGCAGTTCCAATTTTTCAGATGTAATGATTTGCTTTCCGGAAATAATGATTAAATAATTGTTTTCATTATTTTCATAAATTATAGAATTAAATTCATCATGTTTTAAATTTCTAAGGTTCAATTCGCTCAGTTCTTTTTCAAATTGATTTTCTTTTAATTTATTAAAATAGTTTTCATTCTTAGTTTCGGTTAAAAATAAAATTCCGATGAACTTTTCAGAGCTTAATTCTTTACTTGCATTTTGAAAATTACTTAAAGCAGAATAAAAAAATCTTTTTATGTTGTAACAATCATATATATGAACATGGGAATCAATAAGAATTAAAAACGGTTTCATTTTATTATTTTTAAGGGAGATAGGAGATTAGAATATTATTCAATTTAAAGCTCCGCCACGTGACTCACATCCTTAAATTGAAGAACTTTCCTTTTAAATGATTGACAAAAATATATTATTAAATGGCTCAAAACAATACAATCTGCCGACTTCTGCACTAAATTTGATAAATGGAATCAATTTAAATCCACTTACTCTTATTCTCTTTTAAAATCCAAAAAGGAAATATGAATAGAATTATGAGTAAAGTAAAAATTCCAAGTAAAATTAAAATTACTGTTGAAGAAAAATATTGAAACATATAAGAAAAATATATTTTTAAATTCATTCGCTTGATTCTAATTTAAAAAGCTATCTTAGTAATTAATTAAGAAAATTTTGTTAATTTTTGATTTAATATTAAATTCAACAATAATGCCACCTAAGGAAAGATACTTTTGATTAACATTTTAAAAGATTAAATAACTTTGATGCGCCGGATTGGTACAATCCTAATTTAATTTTAATAATATCATTTTTTACTCAATTTCTAGTCTTTATCTGTCCTTATTATAATTTAGATCATTTATTGTTTTCAATATCAAAAAGAATTATAAAAAGATATCCTATTTCCAATTGTTCTTTTACTTAACAAACAAAAGTTAATAACTTGATTATATTAGGATTAAAATAAAAATTTTTAGAAAATACATTGAAAAGATTTAAGATATATTCACAATTTCTGATAACGGCATAATATTTTTTATAATAATAAGGTGGATAAATTTTGATAAGCTTATCATTGCTCTTAAAAATGTTAACTATTGGTTCTTAATTTTATCATTTATGGTTTTTACTGCGGACAGAATCCTAATGGCATATAAATGGAATATATTATTAAAAGCGAAAAATATTCACATCAATTTATATGAAGCGGCAAAAGTCTATTATATTTCGAACTGCATTGGTCTGATTTTGCCTTCTACAATTGGAGCTGATCTTATGAGGGTTCACTTGATTGCAAAGAAAAAATATTTTGCCGCTGATGCTCTTTCTTCCATTTTAGTAGAAAGATTCTTAGGGCTTCTTGCATTATTTGTATATGTTCTGTTTAGTATTCCTCTATTATTGGAGATTTTTCATAGTTCGCATATCGACATGAATAACTTATCATTATTAATAGTTATAATATCTTTGATTTGTTTATTATGCTTCATATTCACCTTCAATAAAAAAGTAATCGATTTGACTTTAGGACTTATGAAACGATTAGAAAGTAAAAAATTATTGTCAAAACTTATGTTCAAAATCCAGAAACTAATTATTTCATACCAAGATTATAAGACGAAAAAAATTATTCTTTTATTTTTTTTTATTTTAACCTTGTTTGAAATATTTACCGGCATATGCATTAACTATTTAATAGCATTGAGTTTTCATGTCGAGATTAGCATTATATATTTTGTTGCTCTTGTACCTATAATGATGCTTTTAGTTAGAATACCTTTCTCTCTAAATGGTTTTGGCATTAATGAGGGAGGTTTTGCTTATTTTCTAGTTTTTGTTGGCGTTCAAAAAACAATTGGATTTAGTATTGGATTAATTGATCATATTATTAATATTATTGGTGTTTTACCAGGTGCTTTATTCTATTTTTTGCAAAAAGACAATAAAAAAGTTAAAAAATCAGAATTAGAAATAAGTGATTAACAATATATATAGATCACAAAAATTTTTTATAGGTTTTAAATATTATGAGAAAGCTTTCATATTATTCTTTTTTTATATAGTTTGTTTTTTTTATTAAGTCATTTATGAAGGTAAAAATAATGAAAATTGCGATAATGATGAGGTCAATAGATCATGATAGCGGATTTCATTTTTATGTTGAAGGATTAACTGAAGCTTTATTAAAACTTAATAATGAACATAAATATATACTTATTTATAAAACACCTAAATGGTTTGGAAGATTTTCATCTTATAAAAGAGCTACTGAAATTCTGGTTAAAGCACCAAAAATAATTTGGGACCAATTAGTATCGCCATATATAGCATGGCGTGAGAATGCAGATGTTATATTTAATCCCAAATTTACCGTACCTTTAATTAGTCATTGTCCTGTTACCATGGGACTTCAAGAACCAGGCTGGTGGGTATGGCCGGAACACTATGGTAAGATAAACGGCTTCTATCAAAGAAATATGCTTCAAGTTTATACACGTAAAGCTTCCTTGCTTTTTCCTATGGCACACTGGGTTATAGAGGCAAACCGCAAATATATCAAAATACCTTTCAATAATGCTATTGTAGCACATCCAGGAGTTCAAGAACATCTTAAACCTGTTACGAATAGCTCAATTCTGCAAGGATTTAAAGCAAAATATAACTTACCGAAAAAATTTATACTTTCGATGGCACGTGTTGATAATCCCGGTATGAAGTATACAAAAAAGTGGAATCCAAGTAAAAATGCACATACAACTTTAAAAGCATTTCTTCTTATTAAAAGGCAAATACCTCATGATATTGTTTTTGCGGGAAGAAACGTTAGAGATTATTTTTTACATATGGGTTTTACAGAAAACGATTTTGAAAGAGTTCATTTTGTTAATTTTATTCCTTTCAGTGAAATACAAAATATTTACAGTTTAGCAGAATTGTTAATAGTACCATCATATTATGAAAGTTTCGGATTTTCACTTTTGGGAGCCATTGCCTGCGGATGTCCTGCTGTTGTTTCTACTGCAGGTGCCTGTTCAGAAGTTGTTGGCAATGCAGCACTATATGCAGATCCAAATTTACCTGAAGAATTTGCTGATAAAATAGTAACTATACTAAAAGATAAAAAGTTATGGACGAAATTAAAGAAAAAAAGTATTGAACGCGCATCAATATTTACTTGGGAAAATAGTGCTAAAACTTTTTTAGAAGGATTAGAAAAAGTAGCTAATTATAATTCTGTTGTATACGATAATTAAAAATATATTTAAGAGAAATTAAAAATTTTCAATATTTCCATATTTTTGTCTATACGATCACTCCTCCGCCCAAGCATAAGCTGTTATTGTAAAAGACAGCAAATTGCCCTGATGCTATCCCTCTATCCTTTTTATTTAAAATAACTTTTATAAGGTTTTGATTTTCAAAATTTACCCGGCAATCGTAATAAAATTGTCCATGCCTGATTTTCACTCTAAGCTTTTCATCTTCGGGCTTTGATTCCAGAATCCAGTTCAAATTTGTTACAAAAAAAGTATCTCTTTCTCTTTTTGATTTATTTTCTTTAGAAATAAAAATAAGATTCTTCTGAATATTTTTTTCGACAACATACCATGGTCCGCCTGATAGTCCAAGACCTGACCTTTGGCCTATAGTATAATAATAGTATCCATTGTGAGTGCCTAATACTTTATTAGAATCAATATCAACAATATCCCCTTTTATCTCTCCTAAATGATGTTTTATAAAATCGTTAAATTTAATTTGACCTAAAAAACAGATACCCTGGCTGTCTCTTCTATTTTTATTTGGTAAGTTAAATTTTTCAGCCAGATCTCTTACCTGTAATTTGATAAAATCACCTAAAGGAAAAACAGCTCTTGCCAATTGATTTTGAGTTAAATATGATAAAAAATATGTTTGATCTTTTACAGGATCAGGTGAAATTTTTAATGCATATTTTCCATCAAGTTTTTCAACTTTTGCATAATGTCCGCTTGCCACTTTTTCGAAAGAATTATCAATCTTATTATAAAATTGCCCGAATTTAATTAGACTGTTGCAAAAGATATCCGGGTTGGGTGTCCGCCCTTCTTTTATTTCTGAAATTGTATATGAAACTACCGATTCCCAATACTCGGTTTGTAAAGAAAGAATTTCCAGGGGTATATTTTCTTTTTTACAGACTTCTCTCACAAAATTAAGGTCTTCTTCCCATGGACATTCACCTAGAAAAGAGAATTCATCCTGGAGCCATATTTTCAGGTAAAACGCTGTTAAATCATGCCCCGCATTTTTCAGCAGCTTTAAAGCAACCGAACTATCCACCCCGCCTGATAATAAAACTGCAATTTTCATTATAAAAATTTATTTATTTTCTTATAGTAAAATAATGAAATAATGAATGAAGTACCGGTACAAATCTTTGCAGGATAATTAAAGTTTTGAAAAATAATCAAGAAAGACAATTCAAATTTTATTGGAAATGATTTGCGGCTAAAAAACAAGAAATATTGAAACAACTTAAAAATTAACCTAATTTTTCCGCTTATTTTTAGGAATAATGTTTTTAATTACTTGATCGTAAACAGATTTGTTAACCTTACTTAACAAAATCGTTCCCAGTATTTTAGAATTTTTTATTTTATTAAAGTAGCCGATATGGACATTATTTTTTCCATCATAGACTCTTAATAAACCACGCAGCTTCCCTTCAAAAATTCCACCTTTCAGCTTATCAATGCTATTGAAATCAATTATTACTTCCTTGTTAGAGAATAGAAATTCGCTGCAAATTAATTTATCTTCATCCGCAACTATTTTATATGGGATGATTTTATAAAGTATTAAATAGAGTTTGTTAATAAAAAATATTAATAAAGAAGATATTATCAACGGGATTAATAAGATAAGGTTTTTATCAACATATATAACTGAAGGAATAAAATATAAAATGAGTAAAAAAGTAAGCGGGATGTTTCCAAAACGGAATATGAGCTTATAAAAAATCGGATAAGTGAAAACTTTCATAATATGTTAATAAAATTATTTTATTCAAAAATAATTTATTGTTGAATTATTCCCCTTTCCCATACATAAAACCCTACATTAAAATTAATCTTCCTAAAGCAAATTACTTGCTAATTCAGCTAATTCAGATCTTTCCCCTTTTTCTAAATTAATATGAGAATATAATTTCTGACCTTTGAAATGATCAATCAAGTAAGATAAACCGTTGGATTGTGAATCTAAATAAGGGTGATCAATCTGATAAATATCGCCGGTAAAAACAATTTTTGAACCTTCGCCAACTCTTGTAATTATTGTCTTAATTTCATGCGGAGTTAAATTTTGAGCTTCATCAACAACAAAGAATATTCTCTGCAGGCTTCTCCCTCTTATATATGATAACGGTTCAATAACCAGCTTTTCATCTTTTACCATATTTGTTATTAATTGGTATTGTTTATCTGTTTCGGAAAATTGATCTTGAATTACTCTTAAATTATCCCACAAAGGCTGCATATATGGTTCAATTTTACTTTGGACATCACCGGGCAGAAAACCAATATCTTTATTGCTGAGAGGAACAATAGGACGGGCTACAAAAATCTGGCGGTAACTTTTCCTTATATTCAGGGCACTTGCAAGCGCCAAAAGCGTCTTCCCGGTTCCTGCTTTCCCGGTTAGAGTTGTTAAAGGAATGTTTATATTTGTTAGAGCATCGACAGCAAAGGTTTGCTCTGCATTCCTGGGTTTTATACCATAAGTAACATTTTTATCAACCTTCCTAAAAATTTCTGCACTTTGATCAAAATATGCAAGTACAGACCGGTTGGTATTCCGGAAGATATAATATTTATTTGGTAAAATTTCTCCTTTTAAATTTGGCAGTATTTCTACAGCAGGAACTTCAAACGGAATCTGAAAAAATTTAATAATTAGTTCATCATTAAAATTTTCAATGATTTCTTTTCCGCTATATAATTCTTCAACGCTGCCGATTCTATCCGTGGTATAATCTTCGGATAGAATCCCCAAAGCTTTCGCTTTCATCCTAAGATTAACATCTTTTGTTACAAGTATAACGGAATTTTCCCTGCTTCTTTTATTCCAATCAAGTGCAATAGATAAAATTCTATGATCGGGAGTATCTTCCCTGAATATTTCTTTGATTTCAGCACTAAGACCTCGGGAAATTGCAATCCTGACCTTTCCTTTCCCTTTCCCCATTGAAACACCGCCGTTAAAAATTGCAGTTCCGGTAAGTGAATCTAGAGTACGCGCAAATTCTCTTGCATTCAGATTAATAACCTGGCTGCCTCTTTTAAAATGATCCAGTTCTTCAATAACCGGGAGCGGAATAACTACATCATTCTCTTCAAAGCTATGTATAGAACTTGCATCATGTAAAATTACATTTGTATCAAGAATAAAAGTTTTAGGTCCCCTGGAAGTTTTTTTGGTTTTCATATTATTTGGTTATAAAAAATGGTTGGGAAATGCAGATTAAAAAGGATAAAAGATGAATCATTTATATGAATAAAGACTGAAATAATATTTTTATAAATATATATATATTTTTTCAGTTTAAAAATAAAGTCATTTTATATCAATTTTTTATTATTAATGAAAATAAATTAAAGTTTTCTCTCAATTACATCCCTGTAAGTGATCAATTTAATACGGGAATATTTTTTTATTTCGATTCGTTGAATGTAAAATGAGATTGCACTATATTAGAACTGCAAAACTTGGAAAGTGTAGTTGCTCGGAAAAGAAAAAATTTTAAAATAATATCGGGTTTTTAAAAGAGACTATAATTATAGCCACTCAATGAGTGGCTATTTTTTTGAAAAATAGAAGAAAAGGATTAAAATGTCTGATGAGAAAAAAACTGCAAAATTGATCCTCGAAGATGGTACGGAATATATCGGAAATTTATTCGGATATCCTAAAAATACAAACGGGGAAGTAGTTTTTAATACCGGGATGGTCGGCTATCCTGAAACAATGACAGATCCATCTTACAGGGGTCAAATTTTAGTTTGCACTTTTCCTTTAATAGGCAATTATGGAGTACCTGATTATGAAAAGGAAGATGGCCTTTATAAATACTTCGAGTCAAATGAAATTCACTGCAGGGCATTAATAATATCAGATTATTCATTTGAATATTCTCACTGGAACGGGAAAAAATCATTATCGGATTGGATGCATGAACAAAAAATTCCGGGAATCTATGGAATTGATACAAGAATGCTTACCAGGAGATTAAGAGAAAAAGGAACAATGCTCGGGAAATTAGTTGTTGATCAAGATAAGGAGATAGATTTCCAGGATATAAATAAATTAGATCTTGTGGGCGAGGTTAGCGTTAAAGAGCCTACTGAATATCACCGTAACGGGAAAAAAATTGTTTTGGTAGATTGCGGAACCAAAAACAATATAATTAAAGCTTTTCTCGGGAGAAATATTTCTGTATTGAGAGTACCATACAATTTTGATTTTTCAGATGAAAAAGCTGATGGAATTGTTATTTCAAATGGTCCAGGGGATCCTAAAATATGTGAGGTTACAATTGAAAACACAAAGCGCGCAATGGATAAACATATTCCTATACTTGGTATTTGCCTGGGGTGCCAGATTCTTGCATTAGCTGCAGGAGCAAATACTTACAAATTGAAATACGGACATAGAAGTCACAATCAGCCGGCAAATGAAACCGGGACAAAAAGATGTTATATAACTTCTCAAAACCATGGCTTTGCAATTGACAGTGATACTTTACCGGAAGACTGGCGGGAATGGTTCACTAATGATAATGATGGGACAAATGAAGGCTTGATACATATTGCTAAACCTTTTTTTGGAGCACAATTTCACCCGGAAGCTTCGCCTGGTCCGGATGACAGTGAATTTATTTTTGACATGTTTGTGAGGGCTGTAAATGATTAAAAAAGGAAAAGCTAAAAAAGTTTTAATTCTTGGTTCAGGGGCACTTCAAATCGGGCAAGCCGGTGAGTTTGATTATTCCGGCAGCCAGGCAATAAAAGCCTTGAATGAAGATGGGGTTACTTCAGTTCTGATCAACCCAAATATTGCAACAATTCAAACTTCTGAAAATTTTGCCGATAAAGTTTATTTCCTTCCTATTAAAGCTGAATTTGTTGAAAAAATTATTAAGAAAGAACTACCTGACAGCATTCTCCTCCAATTCGGCGGGCAGACTGCTCTTAATGTAGGTGTTGAACTTTATGAAAAAGGAATTCTACATAAATATAATATTAAAGTCCTTGGTACTCCTGTTGAAGCAATCCAGGATACAGAAGACAGATTAAGGTTTGCAAATAAAGTAACCGAAATCGGGTTAAAAGTTGCAACCAGCAGAACTGCAAAAAATGCGGAAGAAGCTGTTGATGCCGCGGAAAAAATCGGCTTCCCAGTTATGGTTAGAATTGCATATGCACTTGGCGGTTTAGGTTCCGGGATTGTAAATAACAAAACCGAGCTCCTTGATAAAGCTAAACGAGCATTTTCATTTACAAACCAAATTTTAATTGAAGAATCTTTACGCGGCTGGAAAGAAGTTGAATATGAAATTATAAGAGACCGATATAATAATTGTATTACTATATGTTCAATGGAAAATATTGATCCGATGGGAATTCATACCGGAGATAGTGTAGTTATTGCACCCGTCCAAACTCTCTCTGCCCGCGAAAATTTTAAGCTGCGATCAATCGGAATTAAATTAATCCGCCATCTTGGGAGTAGTCGGTGAATGCAATATACAATATGCTCTCGATCCTAATTCAGATGATTACAGAATTATAGAGGTAAATGCAAGATTGAGCAGAAGCTCTGCATTAGCATCGAAAGCTACAGGATATCCTCTTGCTTTTATTGCAACAAAGCTTGCTCTTGGTTATGCTTTAAATGAAGTTGAGAATATTATCACCCGGGAAACTTCTGCATGTTTTGAACCGGCATTAGATTATGTTGCTTTAAAATTTCCAAGATGGGATCTTGCAAAAGTTTCAGCAAGTGAGCACCCAGCTTGGTTCGGAAATGAAATCTGTAGGTGAAGTAATGTCGTTGGGCAGATCATTTGAAGAGGTCCTTCAAAAAGCAATCAGGATGCTCGATGTTGGTATGCAGGGATTTGTGGGGAATGAACTAGCTTTTCAAGACCTCGAGAAAGAATTATCCGAACCTACCGATAAAAGAATTTTCGCCATAGCATTAGCTTTGCAATGCGGTTATTCAATAGAGAAAATATATGAATTAACAAAGATTACCAAATGGTTTCTTTACAAAATGAGAAATATTATAGAAACGGAAAAAAAGCTTAAAGGTCTAATGCTTTATGATGTTTCGAAAGAACTTATGAAAGAAGCTAAAATGAATGGGTTCTCAGATCTTCAAATAAGCCGTTTAACTGCCTCAACCGAACTTGGAGTAAGAGAATATAGGAAAGAATTGAAAATAATCCCTGTTGTAAAACAAATTGATACTTTAGCTGCTGAATATCCTGCGCAAACAAACTATCTCTATCTAACATATCATGGAAATGAGGATGACATATCTCTTGGTGAAAAAAATCAAATTGTCGTTTTAGGCGGAGGTGCATATAGGATCGGTTCTTCTGTTGAATTTGATTGGTGTTGTGTTAATGCCGTAATGGCTTTAAATAAAATCGATAAAAATACTATTATGATTAACTGCAACCCGGAAACAGTAAGCACTGATTATGATATATGCGATAAGCTTTATTTCGAGCAGCTAACCTTTGAACGGGTACTTGATATTTATGATAAAGAAAACCCGGAAGGAATAATTATTTCGATGGGCGGTCAGGTTCCTAATAACCTTGCTATGAAGCTCCATAATGCAGGTTTGAAAATTTTGGGTACATCTCCTATTCAAATAGATAATGCAGAGGACAGGCATAAGTTTTCACAAATCTTAGATAAAATAGGAGTTGATCAGCCAGAATGGAAAGAATTAAAGAGCCTTAATGAAGCAAAGGAATTTGCAAACAAAGTCCAATATCCTGTTTTAATAAGACCGAGTTATGTATTGAGCGGTGCGGCAATGAGTATTGTCCTCACCGAAGATGAGCTGGAAATATATTTACAAAAAGCAACGAACATTAACAGGGAGCACCCGGTAGTAATAAGTAAGTTTATTACAGATGCCAGGGAAATAGAAGTTGATGCTGTAGCAAATGAAGGAAATTTATTTTGTTATGCGATAGCTGAACATGTTGAAAATGCAGGCGTTCATTCCGGCGATGCAACTATTGTGCTTCCGCCGCAGAGAACTTATCTTGAAACCATGAGAAGGGTCAAGATGATTACAAAACAGATAGCCAGAGAACTTGAAATTACCGGGCCGTTTAATATCCAGTTTATTGCAAAAGATAATGATGTTAAAGTTATTGAATGCAACTTAAGAGCTTCCAGGAGCTTTCCATTTGTTTCCAAAACATTAAAAATTAATTTTATTGAAATTGCAACCAAGCTGATGCTTGGAGAAAAAGTACCGAAAATAGATAAATCCTCATTTGACCTTGATTATGTTGGAGTGAAAGCATCTCAATTTTCTTTTACAAGATTAAGAGGTTCCGATCCGGTCACTGGGGTAGAGATGTCATCAACCGGAGAAGTCGCCTGCCTTGGTGATGATTTTAATGAAGCTTTTCTAAAAAGCCTGCTTTCTACCGGGCATAGAATCCCTAAAAAAGGAGTTATGCTTTCAACCGGTACATTAAAACAGAAAGCAGAGATCTTAGATGAAATAAATATCCTCAAAAACATGGGATTGAAATTTTACGGTACAAAGGGAACAGCGGATTTTTATAAAGACAATAATATAGATGTTGAAGAATTGCACCGGCCTTTCGATAATATTGAGCCGAGCATTTTAACTTATCTTAATGAAGGAAAGATTGATTTAGTAATAAATATACCTAAGACAACTGAAAAAGTTGAACTTGATAGTGATTATATTGTAAGGAGAAAAGCTATTGATTTGAATATCCCCCTAATTACAAACACTCAATTTGCGAAACGTTTTATAAAATCTATAAAAAGATATTCACCTTCTGATCTGCAAATAAAAAGCTGGGATGAATATAATTGAAATTATCATTTAATGAACTCAGAGATTTATTTAAGGATAAATTAATTAAATATAATTTCTCAAATAATAAAGCAGAAATTCTTTCGGAAATTTTCACCGATAATAGCTTCACCGGTGTAGAATCGCATGGGATAAACCGATTTCCGGGATTCATTGAATGTGTGGTAAAAGGTTTTGTAAAAGTAGACGTTAGCCCTGAAAAGGTTGATTCATTTAGTGCATTTGAAAGATGGAATGGCAATTATGGCGCAGGTCCGCTTAACGCTTTACAAATGACCGAAAGAGGAATTGAACTTGCAAAGGAATATGGAATCGGATGTATAGCTCTTAAAAATTCAAATCATTGGATGAGACCAGGTTATTTCGGCTGGTTTGCAGCAGATAAAGGATTCATATTAATTTGCTGGACTAATACAATTCCAAATCTTCCGCCATGGGGCGCAAAAGAAGCAAAATCGGGCAATAATCCATTAGTCATTGGGATACCAAGAAAAGGCGGAAATGTTGTACTCGATATGGCCATGTCCCAATTTTCATATGGTACAATGCTGAATTTTGAAAAAAAATCAAAGAAGTTACCATATCCAGGCGGATTTGACAATGAAGGGAAATTAACTGCGGAACCCGGGAAAATTATAGCTTCTCAAAGGCTTTGCCTATAGGTTATTGGAAAGGTGCAAGCTTATCGCTTTGTTTAGATATACTTGCTGCTTTATTATCGGGAGGAAGAGCTACCAAGAATCTGTCTGAATCGGAAGGTGAAAAAGGACCTTCACAAATATTCATAGTTATAAATCCTAAACAATTTTCAGGTGAGGAAGATAACGATATTCTTATAAACGATATATTATCATATTTCAAGTCTGCAGAAACTATAGACGAAAAAACAAAAATATATTACCCGGGTGAAATTGTTTTGAACAACAAGAAGAATAATATTAGGGATGGAATTGATATTGATGAGAATATTCTATTAAAGGTTAAAGATTTGTAAAATAAATTTTACTTCTCCATCCTGTAATTTTCCTGCAAGCTAAAAATAAATTTTAAAGAACTTTTTAATAAATACATTCTGCGTTATCATAATATTTAAAAATCTGCTTCTTTAATTTCGGGTTTATTTTTGCCCAGAATAAATGCAAGCGGATTCGGTGTTTTCCTGATAATATTTTCTAATTTCTCTTTTGGAGTTTTCAGTAATTTTCTATTTACTAAAGAAAGAATATCGGAGGTTAAGAAACGAGTTGTAGATATAATAAATCTTGATGAAGGATAAAGATCGCGATCGGATTCTATATAAATATATTTACAGTAATTTTCTGTAATTAATGAAACCCGGGTTAAAAGAGCCGCATTTACATAACCGTCAGCTAAAGAACTTAGTATTTTACTTGCAAAAGGAATACTCTTCATGCTTTCCGTACTTAACTTTGAAAATATTTCATCTGTGGCATATTCTACACCTTCTGAACCGCCGATTGCTATTGAATAATATACTTTTTTTGCAATTGTAAATAAATCCCTGTTCGTTACTCTACCCTGGTAAAGTATAAATATTTCTTTAATAAGATTTACACTTGAAGATAAAATTAATATTGCATCAATAAATCCATTTTGTGAAATGCTTGTGCTGTAAAAAAGCCTTGAAACATATTTTTTCCTAATTCTATCACATTCCTTTTCAAGAGATGAAATAATCTTATTATGACTTTCTTCATTAAATATTAATCGTGCTGAAATCAAAATTAGATCTTATCAGGAACTTATTCTTCTTAAAATTATTTATTCTTTTTTCGATAAGCGCTGCAACTTCATTTTTGTTTTTAACAGGTGAATAATTTTTCGGCATCCTCAAAACCTGGTAGATAGGAATTAATGCAAAATATATGAGGAAAGCTGTTAGAAGAGCTACAACTGCATATGCAAAGTAAGGATGAATAGATTTTGCCAGATTGTATAATTCGAAAAATTCTTTGAGTATTAAATAGAGAAGAAATAAAGAAAAAAAGAAGACAATTTTTTTAATGAGTTTCATAATTCAAAAATAAATAAATTTATTCGAGTTTGAATAATTCCCATTCTCCAAAATTCTTTACTTTTATGAAATCAGGAGTACTTTTTATAAAATCTTTTAACCTTTTATTTTCAAAAAGCAAATAATGTATTCTTAAACCAGTTAAACGGCTTCTATTTATTTTTTCCCCGTCAGAGATAATTTGATTTGATGGTAAAGCCGGATCTTTCTGAGCATTTATTATAAAGCTTTGAGGATAATTGGATGCAACCATGACATTAAGATAATTCCAATCCGAAGTATCAATTAAAATTTTAAAATTATTTTTATCAGCAATTACATGCTCCTTTAAATAATTTCCGGCAGAAATGTCATCTTCTGAGAAATATGAGAATGAAATTATTCTTTTAACTTGAAATGAGAAATAGACTACTAAAGCAGAAACAATTGTTATTAGAATTGTTTTTTTACTTTTCTTTAATATATCGGCAAGAAAAGATGAAATTTTTATTAAAAAATGTGCCGTAAATGGAATGAGCAAAATATTCCAGATTAATGGGATTCTCCAATATCCATGACTCGGCATCGCTAAGCCTAAAACTGATAATGCAGCTAAAAAAACAAAGGAGAGGAAAAATGTTATGCTCCATCTCCTGACATTCCTATCCGTTAATAAATAAAATAGCAAAGAAATTAAACCGGCAAAGTTAATGTAAAGGATATTTTGGTAAATGAACTGTGTTATTAAATTATATTTTAACATTGGAAGAATAGAAAAACCATAATGCAATTTATATCTTTCCGAACTTGAAATGATGAATTCCAAAGGATTGCCGGTATCATAACTATTTTTTACAATCCAAAATGCCGGAAAAACCAGCAGTATAATGGCTGAGAAGATCAATAGTTTGATTTTCACTTCTCTCCTGATATATAGGTCAATAGTTAAAAATATTATTAGGCTTCCGGAAAATATCCAGGCTTCATACCTGATAGAATTTGCAATTGAGAATAATATAGCAACAAATATTAAATAACTGTTTTTCTTAATTTCAATCCATTTAAAAAGAAATGATGCCCCGCATATTATAAAGAAAAAATAAATAACCTCACTTAATGGAACAGCTCTTAAGATTACAAATGGAGGGAAAAAAACAGCAAGAATGGAAGAAATAA
Source organism: uncultured Bacteroidota bacterium (assembly GCA_963782475.1). Taxonomy (GTDB): domain Bacteria; phylum Bacteroidota; class Ignavibacteria; order Ignavibacteriales; family Ignavibacteriaceae; genus CAVQBP01. The sequence continues at coordinate 596,168 of CAWAJW010000012.1, read as the reverse complement.
TTGAAGCCAATCTATCTTTTATTAAAATATGCGAGAACCAGATAACTGCAGAAACAGAAAGTAATCCGAAAACAGATCCTACAATTCTCGGCACCCAGAAAAGATTTAAAAAATATTTTAGAAAGATCCCATTAATTATTGTGTGGAAAGGAAGCCATGGTTCACCTTTCGGCATTTTGCCTGTAAGCCATGAATAGGCAAGTAATGTTCTATCACTTTCATCACCGGAAAACGAATAATATCCCTGCGCATAAAGCAGAACTTGAATTAGAGATGTAATTATTAAGCTGTATAGAATTACCTTACAGAGGAAAATTTTATCATCATCATTATAAAAGAAATTAAACATAAATTTTTAAAAAATATAACTGAACTTTAAATCTCCAATTCAATTATTCTCGCTGAAATTTTATCTTCGGCTATTAGAATCTGCCCTATTGACAATGACAAATTAAATCTTCTTTTGCCTGCAGCTTCCGGGATTTAAATATAAGATTCCATGCTCGTTTTTTATTAATGGTTTATGTGAATGCCCGTTTATTATAATATCAAATTTCTTTTCTTCGGGATTAAAATCTAAATCCTCAATATTATGTATAATAAAAATTTTCTTATTTCCAATTTTAAAATCTAATGTTTGCGGAAATTCATCAGCCCATTTATCTCGATCAATATTACCACGAATGGCATAAACCGGAGCTGTTTTCTTTAATTTGTTAATTATTTCAATACTTCCGATATCTCCGGCATGAATGATCATGTCGCTTTTCCCTAACTGTTCTTCTGCTTCAGGACGTAGTAATCCATGAGTATCGGAGATAACTCCAATTTTATAATTGACTTTTTTCAAAAATTCAATTCTCTTAAAAAAGAAACATAATTATTTAATTCCTGATAGTGAAAACAATAGTTCCAAAAAGTTTTGAAATTTACAATATTCTTAAGATTTATAAATGGCAATAAATTTGATATTTATAAATATAAATTCAGGATCTAAAAGTGGAACAAGTTGATAATTTTGATGTGCCTTTATATCCGATTAGCAGCGCAGCGAAGATACTAGGGATCTCAGTTCATACACTCAGAATGTATGAAAAAGAAGGTTTGATTTTGCCTTTTAAAAAAGAATCAAGCCACAGGCTTTATTCCGAATCAGATATACAGCGGCTCATATGCATACGAAAAGCAATTAATGTTAGTAAAATAAGTATTAATGGTATAAAAGCAATTTATTCATTAATACCTTGCTGGGAAATTAATAATTGTTCCAAAGAAGACCGGAATAATTGTGAGGCTTTTGCATCTCACTCCCAACCATGCTGGACTTTCAAACATATGAATAATGTATGTTATAATAAAGAATGCCGGAATTGTAATGTTTATAAGAATTTCTCTGAGTGCTGGAAGATTAAAGAACTGGTTACAAGCTGGGTAAAGTAGGCTGTTGGGGAATATTAAATAAATTTCTGCTTTATATAAAGGCATAGCCGGTATTTAATATGAAGAAAATTTTTGGGGAATTATTCTTAACAATACTAGTTGCAGGTTTTTTCTTTATTCAAAATATATTTGGTGAAACGAATAAAGAGAAAAATTATTACTGCCTAAGATGCCATTCGATGTCTACCATAGGATATCAGGATCCTCAAAGTAGAATTTTGAAAAACCTTTCAGTGATTCCGGATAACTTTTATGATTCAAACCATAAAGATCTTGAATGCACTGAATGTCATTCTCCGGAATTTAAAGTTTTCCCTCACTCTTCCAAACTAAAATCCGAAAATCTTTATTGTCTAAACTGTCACCAGGACAAACCTGAGCTATTCAAATATAGTTTTAAGACTATTGAAAAGGATTTTAAAGAAAGCATACATTATCAAAAATTCGGGAACAAGTTTACATGCTTCAACTGTCATGATCCGCATAGTTTTAAAATAAATGCACGCATAAATAACGAAATTAAGGAAACAGTTTTGTATGATAACCGGATTTGCCTCGAATGTCATAACAGTGAGACTAAGATCGCGAGTTTTACAAACGAAATAATCCCCAGTCTAAATTCAACCCATGAATGGCTTCCGCATAAAGATTTGCATTGGAAAGCAGTAAGATGCATTGATTGTCATACCGGGAAAAGCGAAGCAGGAATTTCACATAAAATTTTACCAAAAGAAAAAGCAGTAAGAAATTGTGTCGACTGCCATTCATCAAATTCAATATTACTTCAATCCCTATACAAGTTCCAAATAAAGGAGGAAAGGAATAAGGAAGGTTTTATTAATGCGGTTATACTGAATAATTCTTATGTAATCGGTGCAACAAGAAATTACTATTTAAATCTTCTCAGCTTTATAATATTTGGATTTACCTTAATTGCACTTGCAGTTCATGGATTCCTAAGATGGAATTCAAAAAAGAGGGATACAAATGAAAAATAATAGTGAATATTTTTATCCTGTGTGGCTTCGAATCTGGCATTGGTTAAATGCACTTTTATTCTTTAGTTTAATTTTTTCCGGTATCAATCTGCAGTATGCAAACATAAAATCTCCAATATTAGATTTTCAACATTCCGTATTGCTGCACAATATTTCCGGAATTACTTTAACTATCAATTACATTTTCTTTTTTATTTTTAATATTTCTTCAGGTAATTATAAACAATACCTTCCGACGCTTAAAGGGATCATTAAAAGATTAATAATCCAAACTAAATTTTATCTTTCCGGGATCTTTAAGGATGCTCATCATCATCCGTTTGAATCAACAAAGGAAAGTAAGTTTAACCCTTTACAGCAAATCACTTATTTGAAGATAATGTACATTGCATTTCCTTTAATAATATTATCGGGATGGGCATTATTATTCCCGGAATTTATTTTAAATCAAATCTGGGGAATATCCGGGTTAACGCTAACTGCAATTTTTCATACTTCAATAGGTTTTATTCTTTCAATTTTTATGATTGGCCACATATACCTGGCAACTACAGGGACAACCATTTTCAGCAATTTTAAAGCAATGATAACCGGGTGGCACGAACATCATCCGGAAAAAAATAATCCAAAAGAGGTTAGTAATGAAAGCAAAGCTACTTCAGCTTATAAAAACTAAAACTGCTAAGATAAATACCATAATAATTGGTTTATTTATTTTAATTTTTATTTCTTACGAATTCTTATACGAACCATTCTTTGAATGGTATACCGGAGTAAAAAACGGTGACCTATCTTATGCATCCAGTAAAAGAATATCTAATGAGGAATTTGAAAAGATTAGCAAAGGAATTAACTTACCAGGCAAGGTTAAAAAAAGCCGAAGATCAAACTAAAAATGAAAAGAATGAATTCAGCAGAAAAGTGAAAATGGAAATGCTGATGAATACATCTTCTTTTCTTGCTAAAACGAATTACTCTCATATCAAATATTTTAGAGATGCCGGTATCAGGCAATATGAAGGCCCTAAAACCTGTTTAAAGTGCCATGAGGAAATGGCAGTACGCAAACCTGATGGTTCAACTGAAAAAGTAAATACAATGGAAGATGTATTAAATTCTGTTCATTTTAAATTTCAAAGAATGGCAGCAGGTTTTTCTACTTATGGTTACAATGGAAAAAAAGTTAATGAGGAAGGAAGACCCATTCCTGTCGGAAAAATAGACAGAGCATGCGGAATACCCGGCAGTTTTTCCTGGACCGGCTGGGCAGCTTTAATTGCATCGAAACCGGATAGTTTAAATGGCGCAGTAGTTTATAGAAGCGAAGGATGCGGTGCATGTCATATTGGAGGCAATTATCAGCCTGCAACTGAAGATATGATGCCTTTTGGCAATGTCCCTTCATCGGCTAAAGAAGGAATCGATTGCTTAATTTGCCATTCCCAGGCTTACGATATGAATTATAAATATGTTATTAAAGATGATGTTGGATATCGGTGGAACCAGGATAGAACAATGAGAGCAGCAATGACAGTGACAAAACCAACTAATGAAAACTGTTTAAATTGCCATCAGCATAATATGGGCGGTGATACTTATGCAAATAATGTTTCCGCAAAAAATCTAGGATATAAAAATAAAAGGATCATTCATGAAGGAAGTAAAAGAGGAAATCCGTTCAGCCCGGAAGATGATGTTCACTATGCTGCAGGAATACAATGTATTGATTGTCATATCCCGGAAGGTCATAAAATACCGAGAGGAAATAAAGGAACCGATTTGGTTGCAAATGATTTACCCGGTAAAGCTGTTGCTTGCGAAAATTGTCATACTTCCGCACCTCATACAAAAAATGAATTAACAAGAGTAATATTAAACGGTCATGTCGCAAGAATTGCCTGCGAAACCTGTCATATAAAAAATCTTGCAAAATGAAAATGTTGTTTTAAGGGATTGGGTAAACCCGACCTGGAATCCCAAAGAAGGTATTTATACACCTACCGATGTTTTGCGTTCCGGTAAATCAGGAGTTGGTTTTACATATTTATGGTTTAACGGAAACGGAACATTTCTTGCAAATGCACTGGGAAATAATCCAAATAAAACAGATAATTATAATCCATTAATGGATCAGATTACAAAAATATCAAATCCTGAAGCTTTAAAAGAAGTTAAAGAGAATCTAAAAAAAGATTTTAATATGAGTGACCCTGAAATTGATAATTACTTAAAATCTATTGAAAATACCTTGTCCCAGACTCCGCTCCGAGTTGCTTGAAAAAAGAAGAGAAGTAATTGCCAGGAATTTGCTGCCAATTGAGAATATGGGTGAAAGTAAAATTTATCCATTTAAATTGTTTAATGCTTATATGTATGAGGATATGTCAAACCGCGGACCTTTCGGGGCAATGATTCTTCCATTTGATTATCCAACTTATTATGAAACCGGCAAACCAAAAGATGCTGTCGTAAAAGCTATTAAAAATCCAATTGTAAAAAGAATGTATCAGCTTCCATTTAAAGAATATATGATGGATGATTTTATGCATTACTTTGGTGTTGATAACTGGTCAACAACTTATCCTTTAGATGATAAAGGCGAATTAAGAAATGTTAAGCCGAAATGGATGAGACAATTTGGAACATTAATGATAAATCATGGAATACAAAAAGAAGGATTAAGCTGCCAAAGCTGTCATTCCGAACATGGAATTTTAGATTTCGAGAAGCTTGGTTATTCTCCTGAAAGAGTAAAGGATTTGCAGCATCTCCCCGAGTTAAAATATTTCAAAAAAGAAAATATAAAGATTTCAGGAAATAAAGAGAAGAAAGATTTAGTTTCTAAAAAATAAGATTAAATCTTATAGGTAGCTTATATATTTAGAACCTCCCCCGATAATTGGGGAGGTTTTTTTATTCTCTATTTGTTTTCAAATTTAAAAAGTATATTTGATCAAGTAGTCAACTCATTCCAATAAATAATATTATATTTATGCTTAATCCGAAAAAAATTATAAAAAAATATTACTTTCGTGATAAATTGGGGATATATAATTAATAATTTCATCATGAAACTTCTGAGGAAATAATGGCAGAAGAAAAAATTCGCTGGGGTATTTTGAGCACAGCAAATATTGGAGTAGGAAAAGTTATTCCTTCAATGCAAAAAGGAGAATTATGCGATATTTCTGCAATATCATCTAGAGATATTGAAAAAGCAAAAGAAGCAGCAGATAACCTGGGTATAAAAAAAGCTTATGGTTCATATGAAGAATTAATTAATGATCCGGAAATAGATGCTGTTTATAACCCTCTGCCAAATAATTTCCATGTTTCCTGGACAATTAAAGCAATGGAAGCCGGGAAGCATGTCCTTTGTGAAAAACCAATTGGTATGAACGCAGAAGATGCGCGATTACTTTTAACTGCGGCAAAAAAATATCCTGACTTAAAAGTTATGGAAGCCTTTATGTACCGGTTTCATCCTCAATGGCAAAAAGCAAAATTACTCGTAAGAGAAGGTAAAATCGGTGAGGTTAAAACCATAGAATCTTTTTTTTCATATTATAATGTTGAAGAAGAAAATATACGCAATAAAGTAGAATTAGGCGGCGGAGCATTAATGGATATTGGATGCTATTGCATCTCCTTTCCGAGGTTTATTCTTGATAAAGAACCTGAACGCGTTATTGGTACTATTGATTACGATCCCAAGATGAAAACTGATAGATATACTTCTGCACTTCTTAATTTTTCATCAGGCGAAGTTTCAAGTTTTACTTGTTCAACTCAATTAATTAATTACCAGCAGGCAAATATTTTAGGAACCAAAGGACGTATTGAAATTGAAATTCCTGTTAATGCTCCTCCAAATGAGGCAACAAGATTATGGCTGATTACAAAGGAAGGCAAAGAAGAAATAACATTTGCACCAGCCGATCAATACACTTTACAGGGTGATGCATTTTCAAAGGCAGTTATTGAAGGCACTGAAGTTCCAACACCTTTATCCGATGCTCTTAACAATATGAAAGTAATTGATGCCATAATAAAAAGTAATGAAACAAATAGCTGGATAAAATGTTAAATACACTAAATGCAATTTCTAGAGTTGAAAAGTCATGGAATGATGGAAGTTATCTTAATCCAAAATTCCAAAATTCTTTACGAATATAATTGATTTAAATTTAATTTAATAGGTTAACTTTCATATGAACCGATTATTATTATTAATTATACCGGCAGCTTTTTTATTATTAAGCTGTCAGAATAAAGCAGATATGAGGAAGGGAGATCCTAAGACTATGGCAGAAAATGAACATCCAAATAATCCTTATTATTCGCGGACAGATACAACTACATTAAATCTTCCCGATTCTGTCTGGAAAAAAGTTTTACCCGATAGTGTTTATCAAATTGCCCGCAACAAAGCAACTGAAAGAGCATATACCGGGAAATATTGGAAATCCACGGGTATAGGTACTTACTATTGTGCTGCCTGCGGTAATCCATTATTTCGCTCCGATTCGTGGTTTGCTAGTACATGCGGATGGCCAAGTTTTTTTGAAACGATTAGGCCGAACAGTGTAATTTATAAAGAAGATGATTCTTACGGAATGCATCGAACAGAAGTTTTATGCGGGCGATGCGGCGCACATCTAGGGCATGTGTTTGATGACGGACCACCGCCGACTCATAAAAGATACTGCATGAACTCTATTGTTCTGGATTTTGTACCTGATAATACCAAAGCTGAAAAGTAGAAATTAAAAGGCAGCTATTTTCTTTAACTGCCTTTTAGAATTCTACAGAAGTATTAATAACTGTCCTGATTAATTACCACTTTCCCTTTAAAGGTCACGATATATAAAAATAGTATAAGCTATTACAAGCGGCATTCCTATTAATGCAATTATCAGCATCGTTTCCAAAGTTCTTTGCGTTGAAGATGCATTATAGATAGTTAAGCTCTTTGTAAGATCAATACTTGAGGGGACAAGCATCGGGAATAAGCTTAAAGCAAATAAAAGTATCATCATTGCAATCATAACTGAAGAAGAAAGGAATGCTTTTCCGAATTTCTTTGATTTAATTGAAACCGGGATGTAAATCATTGATGCAAACATAATGACAAACAATATCCAGAATAAAAAGTTTTTTAACATCCCCTTAAATAAATACGGTGCTGCAAAGAATGTTGATAAAGTTGCTAAAATGTATAATACTATAAATATTATCCATGTTTTGTTAACAAGATTAACTGTTCTCTCCTGCTGTTCACCTTCACTTTTTAGAGCAAGATATATAGCTCCATGCATCGTAAAGAGAACAAGACTTAAAATACCAACCAATAAAGAATAAGGATTCAATAGACCTAAAAATGAAATGGATGAGGTAACTTTTCCTTCAATTAATTCAATCGGCAAACCTCTCATTATATTGCCGATTGCGACTCCATAAAGTAATGCAGGGATTAAGCTTCCTAAACCGAAAGCTAAATCCCATATTTTTTTCGATTTAGGGGCTGATACATATTTTCTAAATTCAAAAGAAACTGCCCGCAAAATAAGTGCAGTTAATAAAAGCATAAATGCAATATAGAAGCCGCTGAATACAGTGGCATAAACTATCGGAAAAGCTGCAAATAAAGCTCCGCCGCCAGTAAGCAACCATACTTCATTTCCATCCCATACCGGACCAATGGCATTAAAATTAACACGTTTTTCTTCATCCTTTTTTGTAAAGAGATGAATTACACCTACACCAAGATCAAATCCGTCAAGTATAGCATAACCGATTATCAGCACTCCTACAAGGACAAACCAAATAATATTTAAATCGATCATGATAATACCTCCTCTCCGGTTATCAATTCAGGAGGACCCTGCTTGATCTTTTTAACTAATAAATAGACAAGGATAGATCCTAATAAAATATAAATAATTGCAAAAAGAATAATTGAAAATAATATTTCTGAAGCACTTACTGTAATGGAAGCTGCTTCGGATGTTCTTAAAAGCTTATATACAATCCAGGGTTGTCTTCCCACTTCTGCAGAAATCCATCCTAACTGACAGGCAAGTAGCGGAAAAGGAATTGCCCAAACTAACAACTTCAGAAACTTTTTACTATCCCACAAAGTTTTTTTAGCTAATTTGAATACGGCTATACCCATCAGGAGAATAAATATCATTCCCAGCAATACCATATTATGATAAGCAACAAAGGTTAAAAACAAAGGTGGAATATCATCTTCCGAAAATTCATTAATACCTTGAATTTTTGCATGTATATCACCGAATGCCAGCCAGCTTAATAATCCGGGAATTTCTATGTGCGCATGGAGAGTCGGCGGAGGTTCAGTTGGTATTGCGAATATGGCTATAGGCGCTCCTGTTTTAGAAGTATAAAGACCTTGCAGCGCTGCAAATTTTTCCGGCTGTGTTCTTGCAACCTGCCTTCCATGTTCATGACCAAAGGGAAATACTTCTAGCAGAGATACAGCTAATCCGAATATTACAGCCAGCTTCAGAGCTTTTTTGGGGATCTCCCCTCCTTTATTTTTATAAATAAGATATGCAGAAACTCCGGCCATAAAAAAAGCACCGGAAATTAATGCTGCATCAAATGTATGAAAGAAACGCGGAAGCGTTGACGGATTAAATACTGCTGCCCAAAAATCCGTTAATTCCGCCCTCCCGTTTTGAACAATAAAACCTGCAGGTGTCTGCTGCCAGGAATTAGCTACTATAATCCAGAAAGCAGAAATCGTCGCTCCAACTGCAACCATTAAAGATGAAAACCAATGAACAGCTTTTGAGACCCTGTTGCGACCGAATATATAAAGCCCTAAAAAAGTTGATTCAAGAAAGAATGCAAACACGCCTTCCGCAGCCAAAGGTGCGCCGAAAATATCACCCACAAATTTTGAATATTCAGCCCAGTTGGTGCCGAATTGAAATTCCATTACAATTCCGCTGGCAACACCAACAGCAAATATTAGTCCTAATATTTTACTGAAGAATTTACCTATTGCAGTATAAACCTCGTCTTTCTTTTTCCATCCCATTGTTTCTATCAGAACCAGCAGCCATGATAGACCAATTGTAAGTGGTGGAAATAAGAAGTGAAATCCGATAGTCATTGCAAATTGAATCCGCGCTAACAGAACAGGATCCATTTAAATTATCTCCTCTTTAATTGTGAATTTATTAAATAAAAATAAATCGAACTCATTTAAACTTCTTTTTTCTCTCCTCGTTTTCCCGTGCTAATTCAGCAATTGATTTGCTTGAAAGAATCTCTCTTAATTTTTTTTGACCTTCGCACCATAAAGTGTGAACAGTGCACCATCTTTCATTAGAGCAAAAAGCTTTATCAATTAGGCATTTATTTAAAGCCATTTTCCCTTCAACAGCTTCAATTATTTCCAGAGGTGTTATTTTTAAAGCTGGTTTGCCCAATTTAACCCCTCCTCCTATTCCTCTCTGCGAATTAATTAATCCGGCAAAGGAAAGCTGTGGAATTATTTTGCGAAGGAACTTCTCCGGTATATTATTAGAGGTGGAAATTTCCGCTATTTGAAAAATTGAATCATCCTTACCTGAAGCAAGATGAATCATAGCCCTGATTGCGTATTCCCCGGCTAATGTTAACTGCATAATAAAAAATTATTTACTATTTTAAATATGACGAATTTTGTCATATTTACCAAATAAATATTTTCCTTTTTTGTATAAATTAAATTTTTTTTTATATTGGAATTATAATTATATACATAAAGGTATATAATTATATAATATTCTCCTGATTCGTTACCGGCCTATTTGAAATATCCTGGGGTAATTCAAATATCAAGTTAAAATTAAATTATAATCTTTTATTTTTTACTCTCAAACCAGTGAGAACTTAAATATGATTTTAAAACGTACTGAGGAATTCGATCTCGCTTACCGCTTTGTTAATGAGACAAACAGAAATATTTTTCTGACTGGGAAAGCAGGTACCGGGAAAACCACTTTTTTAAAATACGTTCGTGAAAATTCTTTAAAGAAAAGCATTGTTGCGGCCCCGACAGGAGTTGCAGCCTTAAATGCCAGAGGCATTACTCTTCATTCATTATTTCAATTACCATTTGGCATTATACTTCCGCAGCAAGGCTTATTCAGGAATAATGCAGGGACATTAAATGATTCTCTTCTTTCCCGTATTCATTATAATAAAAAGAAATTAAACCTTCTTAGAAGTATTGATTTATTAATAATTGACGAAGCAAGTATGGTTGCTTCTTATACTGTGGATGCAATTGATACTATATTAAGGTATGTAAAAAGACAGCCAGCAAAACCCTTCGGAGGAGTTCAGGTTTTATTTATTGGTGATCTCTACCAGCTCCCCCCTGTTGTTAGAAAAGACGAATGGGAAATACTTAAACAGTTTTATTCATCTATATTCTTCTTTGACAGCTCTGTTCTGAAAAATAATAAACCTGTTATTATTGAACTTAAAGAAATTTTTCGGCAAAAGGACGATAAGTTTATTGAAATATTAAATGGGATCCGGAATAACAATATAAGTGAAGAAAATTTCAATTTACTAAATACAAGAATTAGCAGTTATTTCTCTGCCGGAGATCATGACGAATACATAATACTTACGACCCACAATTACCAGTCAGATGAGATTAACCAGCGGAAATTAAAGGGAATTTCGAATCCAACTTATTTTTTTCAGGCAGACGTTGTGAATGATTTCCCTGAATATATGTATCCTGCAGAGAAGGAATTGAAATTAAAAACCGGCGCCCAGGTAATGTTCTTAAAAAATGACCTGGAACGGAAACAGTATTTTAATGGAAAACTGGCTGTGGTAACAGAGCTCGGTGAAAATTATATCAAAGTGAAATCTAAAGATGAGACTTATGAAATTGAAGTAAAAAAAAGCGAATGGCAAAATGTCAGTTATAAAATAGCTCCTGAAACCAATGAGATAAAAGAAGAAGTTCTGGGAAGTTTTATTCAGTACCCGCTGCGCCTGGCATGGGCTATTACAATACACAAAAGCCAGGGGTTAACTTTCGATAAGATTATAATTGATGCAGAAAAAGCATTCGCAAAAGGTCAGGTTTATGTAGCACTCAGCCGGTGTACTTCACTAGACGGTCTGGTTCTAAAAACGCCCGTATATAGAAATTCCCTCGGGCCCCATAAAGACTTTAAAGAATGGAAGTCAAATAATAGGTGTGAGAATCTTCCGCAATTGTTTACTAAAGCAAAACAAAATTTTATCCTGGAGGAACTGCAGAATATTTTTTCTTTTGATAACTGGTACTTTGCACTTAAGAATCTGAATGAATTACTGCTGGAAAATCAGGAAGATATTAAACCGGAATCAATTTCCTGGATTATTGATCTAACCGAAAAACAAAGAACCTTAAATGAAATTTCGGTAAAATTTAAGGAAATGCTTCTCCGTTTAAGTATAAATAATTCATCCATAGAGGAAAATGAGTTTCTTCAGCTAAGGATTAAAAAAACTGCGCTCTATTTTAACAATATAATAAACAAATGGAGAGAAAGCTTTAATAATCATCCTTTAAAAATTGAAACTAAAAAGTTATCCCGAAAAATAGACAGCAGACTTGAAGAAATAAATTTAATACTTGAGGAAAATTTGCAGAAAATAAATCACTGCAGTAATGGATTTATTCTGGATAATTACCTTAAAAGTATGCAATTTTTTAATAGAGAATTAAATACAGATAAAAAAGTAAAAAGTTCTTACAGAAAGAAGATCAAGGGAAGTTCAATACAAGAGACAATAGATTTTTTAAATGAAGGAAAAAGCATTGAACAAATTGCTGCTACAAGAAACCTTACGATCGGCACAATTGAAAGCCATCTTTCCAGAGCAATAAGACAGGATTTGATTCAACTCGAAGATGTAATACCTTTAAATGAAGCACAAGAAATTGCAGGACATTTTCCAAAAACGCTCTATGACTGCAGGTTATCTTCAATAAAAGAAAAATTACCACCGGATATTTCTTATGGTAAATTAAGGTTGATTCTAGCATGGCTGCAGAAAACGAAAGCAAATAATGATTTTTAAAGAAGTATAATAATTCAGACAGCCCTGGATATCCTTAGATTATTCAGGAACAAAAACTCGACAATAATCCGACGAGTGATACTGAATTAATCATTGTGTCATTGTCTTCAATTATTCTTTTCCTTTGGCTTGTTGTTCTGAATGCTTTTCATAATTTTGTGAAAACATTCTTTGTGCAACCGTTCCGCCTGCGGTAGATTCGATGGCTTTAATTGCAATTGTTTGCACCTGCTGACCGGAATCATTTACTTTTTGTGTCAGCTGTTTTACTTGTTCTGCTTGTTCTTTAATTTTATTTTCGAGTGAAATTATCATCTGCCTATTTAGGTTTCTCTCTCCTTCCATTTCCTTCTGTGCAAGTTCGGACTGATGCTTAAATTTAAATTCAATTTTTTCGATAACAGATTTCTCTGTTTCTTTAATTGCATTTTCTAGTGCTTTCGGAAATTGTTCAACTTTTAATTTCATTTCAGCAGATTCTTTTTCTTTCGCTGCAACAATAGATTCACGCTCACTTAATTCCTTTTCCAAAGAAGTGCGTTTTTCCACTAATTCCTTTTCAAGTTTTGATTTTTGTTCATTATATTCATCAGCTTCTTTTTTCCTTTTAAGCTGCAGGTTATAATTATATTCTTCCTCTTCACGCTGCCTATCTTTTTTTAATTGAGCGTCCCTTTCTTTCTTCTGGTTTTCATAATTTTCCTGTTCTAGTTTCCATTGAAATTTCTTCTGCTGCATTTCCTCCTCAAAAGCAATCTTTTTATTTTCAATCTCAGCATCAAAGTTTGCTTTCTTTTCTTTTTGTGCAAGAAGCAGAGCAGATAGAGAATCAGCATTTATCTTTATGTCATAAATTTCATTCAGATAATTTGATTCAAGCTCAATTGCCTTTTGAAGTCCTTCAAGCTTCTTGAACTCTGATGTCAGCTTTTCACTTACTTCATCTAGAGCATTCATAATTTCAATTTTAGCACGACTTATACCGTTAACAATTTTTTCTGCTGAATTGTCCGAAGCCTCTTTAACAATTTTAACTTCTTCTTCTTTTTTCTTTGCTATCTTTCTATCTTCTTTTTCCATTTCCTTCAGCTTAGTAATTGCTTCACTATATGCCTGAAGTATCTGACTTTTAGTATTCTTCTCAGTTATTTGATCTGCCATATTCACCTCTAAATTTTATTATATAAATAATTTTAATGGACTTTTGGAGATTTCATAAAAGGAATTATTTTTCTTCCGTTTTTCATTTGAATAAACTGTTTCGTCTATTCCTATAGATGCATAACGATTTTATTTTGCTGTAATTTAAAAAGTTTCTTGGAATAACAATTACATCTTTATAAATCATTTTATATTTTAAATATAATAATTTTTCATTATTCGTTTTACATATATTTATTTCTAATATTTGGAATATACATTGAGATGATTATTAAACATACCGGGGAATTTGATCTTGCCTTCCGTTTTGTTAATGAAACTAATAAGAATATTTTTTTGACTGGGAAGGCAGGAACAGGGAAAACAACCTTTTTAAAATATCTGCGCGAAAACTCCTTAAAGAAAAGTGTAGTAGCTGCACCCACCGGAGTTGCCGCAATAAATGCACATGGCGTTACTCTGCATTCCTTGTTTCAGCTTCCATTCGGTATAATACTGCCAGATCAAAATTTAATTAAGAATAATGTTAGAACAATTAAAAATCATTCCCTTCTTTCCCGAATTCATTATAATAGTGAGAAACTAAACTTACTGCGCAACCTGGAATTGTTAATTATTGATGAAGCCAGCATGGTTGCATCCTATACTGTTGATGCAATTGATTCAATATTAAGATATATAAAAAGGAAATCTTTTCAGTCATTCGGGGGAGTACAAATCTTGTTTATCGGAGATCTCTACCAGCTCCCGCCTGTCGTAAAAAAAGATGAATGGGAAATTTTGAAGCAATATTATTCTTCTATTTTTTTCTTCGACAGCTTTGTTTTACGTGATAATATCCCGGTAATAATTGAGCTTACCGAAATTTTCCGGCAAAAAGATAATAAATTTATTGAAATACTTAATGGAATCCGGAATAACAATATAAGTGAAGAAAATTTCAAATTATTGAATGCAAATATTAATAGATATTTTACACCCAAGGATCATGAAGAATATATTACACTTACAACACATAATTACCAGGCAGATGAGATCAACAAAAGAAAATTAAGCAATATTCCGGAACGTGCTTATTTTTTTCAATCGGAAATAATAAATGATTTTCCTGAACATCTTTACCCGGCAGAAAATGAATTGAAATTGAAAACCGGGGCTCAGGTAATGTTTTTAAAAAATGATAATGAGGGGAAACAATATTTTAATGGAAAATTAGGCATTGTAACAGAACTTGATCAACACTGTATAAAAGTAAAATGCAAAGATGCTCCTGAAGATATTGAAGTTAAGAAAAGTGAATGGCAAAACATCAATTACAAAATAAATCCGGAAACAAATGAAATATCAGAAGAAGTCTTAGGAAGTTTTATCCAATATCCACTTCGGCTTGCATGGGCAATTACAATTCATAAAAGCCAGGGATTAACATTTGATAAAATCATTATTGATGCTGAAAAAGCTTTTGCTAAAGGACAGGTTTATGTCGCATTAAGTCGCTGTACTTCGCTAGAAGGTCTGGTTTTGAAAACACCTGTCTATAAAAATTTTCTTGGACCTCATAAGGATTTTAAAGAATGGCAGATAAAAAATCGCTATGAAAATCTTCCGCAACTATTCTTGGAGGCGAAGCAGAATTTTATTCTTGAAGAGCTGCAAAAGTATTTTTACTTGGGAAACCTGGTATTTTGAAATAAGAGCTCTGAATGAACTATTAATAGAAAACAGAGCAAACATTAATGAAGAATCCATCTCTTGGATTAAGGGATTAATTGAAAAACAGAAAGAATTATATGAAGTCTCTGAAAAATTTAAACAAATGATCGATAGACTCAGCAAAAATAATTTACTTGCCGAAGAAAATGAGCTGCTTCAGCAAAGAATTAAAGATGGAGCGTACTATTTTTATAATGAAATAAGCAATTGGAAAGAAAATTTTTCTAATCATCCTTTTTCTGTTGATACTAAAAAGTTAGCCAGGAAAGTTGATAGTAAAATTGAAGAAATAAATTTAATTATTGAAGAAAAATTATTGAAAATTAATTACTGCAAGAATGGATTTTTACTTGATGATTATTTAAGCAATATGAAATTATTTGATCAAAAAGTTGCTGCTTCTTCAGATATAAAGGTAAAAAGTTCATATAGAAAAAGAACAAAAGCAAATACTATTTTGGAAACAGTCAAACTACTTCATGAAGGAAAAAGCATTGAACAAATTGCTGCTTCAAGGAACCTTTCGGTTGGCACAATTGAAAGCCATCTTTCCAGAGCAATAAGACAGGATTTGATTCAACTCGAAGATGTAATACCTTTAAATGAAGCACAAAAAATTGCTGAACATTTTCCTCGTAACCTTGATGAATTCAGATTAGCTGTAATAAAAGAAAAACTCCCGCCGGAAATTTCTTACGGTAAATTGAGAATGGTTATAGCCTGGCTGCAAAAAATAAAAGTTAAAAATGAAATTTAAAGAATAACAGAACTAAAATAGTTCCGAAACCGGTTTCTGTATAGGTAAAGAGAAAGAGTACTAAGAATTTTCCATACAAATTTACAAAAAGAGAATATTTAAAAATTAAAAACCCCAACCAAAAATGATCGGGGTTTTATAAATTAAATTTGGCAGCGACCTACTCTTCCACACACCTGCGCATGCAGTACCATCGGCGTTCTGGGGCTTAACTTCTCTGTTCGAAATGGGAAGAGGTGTAACACCCAGGCTATAACCACCAAAATTTAAACTTTATGCTGAACTTGTTTCAGCATCTTAAAATAAAAGAAAGATTGAAAGAGGAGCCAAAAAATGAATAGCAATTTTCTGTAAATAAAAATTTATGGTTAAGCCTCACGACTTATTAGTACTGCTCGGCTGAATATGTTACCATACTTATACCTGCAGCCTATCAACCTCGTCATCTCCGAGGAGTCTTTAGTTACTTACGTAAGGGATACCTAATCTTGAAGCGTGCTTCGCGCTTAGATGCTTTCAGCGCTTATCACAACCGTACATAGCTACCCAACGATGCCGCTGGCGCGACAATTGGTACACTAGAGGTACGTTCACTTCGGTCCTCTCGTACTAGAAGTGACCCTTCTCAAGTATCCTGCGCCCGCATAGGATAGGGACCGAACTGTCTCACGACGTTCTGAACCCAGCTCACGTACCGCTTTAATTGGCGAACAGCCAAACCCTTGGGACCTTCTTCAGCCCCAGGATGCGATGAGCCGACATCGAGGTGCCAAACCTTACCGTCGATATGAACTCTTGGGTAAGATCAGCCTGTTATCCCCGGCGTACCTTTTATCCTTTGAGCGACGGCTCTTCCACTCGAAACCGTCGGATCACTAAGTCCTGCTTTCGCATCTGCTCGACTTGTAAGTCTCGCAGTCAAGCTCCCTTTTGCCTTTACACTCGCCGCATGATTACCAACCATGCTGAGGGAACCTTTGAGAGCCTCCGTTACAATTTAGGAGGCGACCGCCCCAGTCAAACTACCCGCCTAACACTGTTCCTAGCCCTGATTCAAGGGCCGAGGTTAGAATCCAGATAAAACAAGGGTGGTATTTCACCGTTGGCTCCACCGAAGCTAGCGCCCCGGTTTCAAAGCCTCCCACCTATCCTACACATGCTTTATCCGAACCCAATGTTAGGGTGCAGTAAAGGTGCACGGGGTCTTTCCGTCCATATGCGGGTAACCGGCGTCTTCACCGGTACCACAATTTCACCGAGCCCGTGGTTGAGACAGTGCCCAAATCGTTACACCATTCGTGCAGGTCGGAACTTACCCGACAAGGAATTTCGCTACCTTAGGACCGTTATAGTTACGGCCGCCGTTTACTGGGGCTTCGATTCAAAGCTTCGCTTGCGCTGACCTCTCCTCTTAACCTTCCAGCACCGGGCAGGTGTCAGTCCCTATACATCGTCTTGATTGACTTCGCAGAGACATGTGTTTTTGTTAAACAGTCGCTTGGGCCTTTTCACTGCGGCCTCTTTCAGCTACATCCGCGGGGATTTCACTTACTTGAGGCACCCCTTTTCCCAAAGTTACGGGGTTAATTTGCCGAGTTCCTTAACCACGGCTCACTCGAGCACCTTAGAATACTCATCCCGTCTACCTGTGTCGGTTTGCGGTACGAACTGATAAATTTCTCCCATACGAAGATTTTCTCGGCAGTATGATTACGGTCAGTTTATGTCCTAGGGACTCCCGTTCGCTTCTCGGCCTTAAGAAAATGCGGATTTGCCTACACTTTCAGCCTACATGCTTAGACCACCTAATCCGTCAGGTGGCTGACCTTCACTCCTGCGTCTCTCCTTACGGTCAAACAAAATTTACCAGGTACAGGAATATTAACCTGTTTTCCATCGCCTACGCCTTTCAGCCTCGGCTTAGGGATCGACTAACCCTGAGATGACTAACATTGCTCAGGAAACCTTAGACTTTCGGTGTCTCGGTTTTTCACCGAGATTATCGTTACTTATGCCAACATTTGCTTTTCTATGCGTTCCACCATGCCTCGCAACACAGCTTCGACACACATAGAATGTTCCTCTACCACTCCGATAAATCGGAATCCATAACTTCGGTAAGTAGTTTAAGTCCCGCACATTGTCGACGCCCGATCGCTTGACTAGTGAGCTATTACGCACTCTTTAAATGAATGGCTGCTTCTAAGCCAACATCCTAGTTGTCTAAGCAATTGAACATCCTTTCTCTGTTAACTACTATTTAGGGACCTTAGTTGATGGTCTGGGTTGTTTCCCTTTTGGCAATGAAGCTTATCCCCCACTGCCTGACTCCCGAGAAACATGTATACGGAATTCGGAGTTTGTCTGGGTTTGGTACCGTTGTGACAGCCCTAGCCCAATCAGTGCTCTACCTCCGTTACACTATTACTCGAGGCTAGCCCTAAAGCTATTTCGAGGAATACGAGCTATTTCCGAGTTTGGTTGG
Source organism: uncultured Bacteroidota bacterium (assembly GCA_963782475.1). Classification (GTDB taxonomy): domain Bacteria; phylum Bacteroidota; class Ignavibacteria; order Ignavibacteriales; family Ignavibacteriaceae; genus CAVQBP01. The sequence continues at coordinate 577,504 of CAWAJW010000012.1, read as the reverse complement.
CCTTTCACCCCTACCCTCACCTCATCCAAGCGGTTTTCAACCCACATTAGTTCGGACCTCCATGAGGTTTTACCCTCACTTCATCCTGGACAAGGGTAGCTCACCCGGTTTCGCGTCTACCGCACGTTACTAAAACGCCCGATTAGGACTCGCTTTCGCTATGGCTCCATCCCTTAGGGATTTAACCTTGCAACGTACGAGTAACTCGTTGGCTCATTATCCAGAAGGCACGCTGTCATCCTAATTATCTGCAAGCAAATAATTAAGACTCCAACCGTTTGTAAGCATACGGTTTCAGGTACTATTTCACCCTCCTATTAGGAGTGCTTTTCACCTTTCCCTCACGGTACTGATTCACTATCGGTTACGAGAGAGTATTTAGTCTTAGGAGATGGTTCTCCCGGATTCCCACAGAATTCCACTTACTCCGTGGTACTTGGGACATATTCCAAAGAGTCATATTATTTTTGCTTACAGGACTATCACCCTCTGCGGTTGAGCTTTCCAGAACATTCAGCTAATAATATGATTTTTTACTCTTCGGCTTATCAGTAATTCGGCCCGAACATATCCCACAACACCGATAACACAACGGTTACTTCCTTTAACATGTTAAACGGTTTAGACTGTTTCCCGTTCGCTCGCCACTACTAGGGAAATCACTATTGTTTTCTTTTCCACCAGCTACTTAGATGTTTCAGTTCACTGGGTTGTCTTCATACATCCTATGAATTCAGATGCAGATGCCTAAACATTACTCTAGGCGGGTTACCCCATTCGGAGATCCCCGGGTATTAGGTTATTTCCACCTATCCGAGGCTTATCGCAGGTAGTCGCGTCCTTCATCAACTTCTCGTACCAAGGCATCCACCGTATGCCCTTAGTAACTTAACCAAAATGTTTATTCACAAATAATTTGGTGCTACTCATAAAAAAAAGAAAAGACTTTTCTATTTTGACTCAGTAAAATTTTTTCTAGTTATAATTAGAATTAATTTTTACTCTTCCAATCTTTCAAAGAACAACTTAGATACACAAAGTATCTAGTGGAGCTAAGCGGGATCGAACCGCTAACCTCCGCCTTGCAAGGGCGGCGCTCTCCCAGTTGAGCTATAGCCCCAAAAACTTAAAAAATAGTTTTGGGGGAATAATTATATAAAAAACACACCATTATTAGTGGGCCTGAGTAGAATTGAACTACTGACCTCACGCTTATCAGGCGTGCGCTCTAACCATCTGAGCTACAGGCCCATTTATTTCAAAGACCTACAGGTATAAAAACCTGGCCTGAGCCTCATAAAGTCAAAAGAACAAAATTAAAAGAGTGAGCGATCAATCAGTCGAATTAATGGTTTGATTACTCTAGAAAGGAGGTGATCCAGCCGCACCTTCCGGTACGGCTACCTTGTTACGACTTAGCCCCAGTCACCGGTTTTACCTTAAACAGCTCCCTCCTTGCGGTTAGGACACTGGCTTTGGGTACCCCCGGCTTCCATGGCTTGACGGGCGGTGTGTACAAGGCCCGGGAACGTATTCACCGCGGCGTGCTGATCCGCGATTACTAGCAATTCCAACTTCATGGAGTCGAGTTGCAGACTCCAATCCGAACTGGGGATGCCTTTAAGGGATTGGCTCCACCTTGCGGTTTAGCAACCCGTTGTAGCATCCATTGTAGCACGTGTGTAGCCCTAGGCGTAAGGGCCATGCGGACTTGACGTCATCCCCACCTTCCTCACTACTTGCGTAGGCAGTCCTATTAGAGTGCTCAGCTTTACCTGATGGCAACTAATAGCAGGGGTTGCGCTCGTTGCGGGACTTAACCCAACACCTCACGGCACGAGCTGACGACAGCCATGCAGCACCTGTACAAATGCCCCGAAGGGAAGGTTGCTTTCACAACCGGTCACTTGCATTTCAAGCCTAGGTAAGGTTCTTCGCGTTGCATCGAATTAAACCACATGCTCCACTGCTTGTGCGGGCCCCCGTCAATTCCTTTGAGTTTCAACCTTGCGATCGTACTCCCCAGGTGGAATACTTAATGCGTTAGCTGCGGCACTGAACCTTGCGGCCCAACACCTAGTATTCATCGTTTACAGCGTGGACTACCAGGGTATCTAATCCTGTTTGCTACCCACGCTTTCGCGCCTGAGCGTCAGTAACGGACCAAGAAGCCGCCTTCGCAACTGGTGTTCTTCCAGATATCTACGTATTTCACCACTACACCTGGAATTCCGCTTCTCTCTTCCGTACTCAAGATTAGCAGTATCAAAGGCAGTTTCCCAGTTAAGCCGGGAGATTTCACCTCTGACTTGCCAACCCACCTGCGCGCCCTTTACACCCAGTAAATCCGGACAACGCTAGCCCCCTACGTATTACCGCGGCTGCTGGCACGTAGTTAGCCGGGGCTTTCTCTGAGGGTACAGTCAAATTCCGGTGTTACCGGAACTGTTCTTCCCCTCTAACAGGAGTTTACAACCTTACGGCTTTCATCCTCCACGCGGCGTTGCTGGGTCACCCTTGCGGGCATTGCCCAATATTCCTCACTGCTGCCTCCCGTAGGAGTCTGGACCGTGTCTCAGTTCCAGTGTGGCTGATCATCCTCTCAGACCAGCTACTGATCGTTGCCTTGGTAGGCAGTTACCCTACCAACTAGCTAATCAGACGCAAGCTCATCTTTAGACGTTTCAAGAACTTTAACAACATCACCATGTGGTGCCGCTGCATCATTCGGTATTAGTCCCGCTTTCGCGGGATTATTCCAAATCTAAAGGTAGATTACTTACGTGTTACTCACCCGTGCGCCACTTTACTAAAGATATTGCTACCTTATTCTCGTAGACTTGCATGTGTTAAGCACGCCGCCAGCGTTCGTCCTGAGCCAGGATCAAACTCTCCGTTGTAGAAAGTTTAATTTTTTGTAATCTTGGCGTATAGACGCTTGATTGAAACCATTTAACTGACTGGTTAAATGCACTCACTCTTTCAAAGAACTAAAATCTTAAATTCATTTACAAAGGGGCTCAAATTTAAGCTCTCTTTATTATAATGTCAAGAGATTTAAAAATGAATTTGTGTTTTGTATTTTTTCTAAGCAAAATTTTAAAGAACGAATTTAAATTAGCCTACTAATATACTGTAATCACAATCAAAATGTCAAATCTATTAAATAAAAATATTAAATATATCTACTTGCTTCTTATTGTAAAGAATAGGAATACCGCAATAGCTGCTGTTCCAATTGCAATTAATGGTTCAAACATACTTGAAAAAAAAGGTTCGGAAGGAACTATTCCTTGCGTAAATGAATAAGAAATATTTTCCAGGGTTTTAACATTATCAACTTTAACAGTATCTAAATAGTTGTAATGAAATTCTTTATATTCAAATGAGTTATTCCTAATCGAATAATTACCCGAAATTATAATTTTCCTTGGTAAAAAATAAGTCCCGAAAAATCCTTTTCTAAATATCCCGCCATAATTTACTTTTGCCTGATCCAGTACATAATTTATAGAAATCTTTTCCCCCGAAATATTTTGTGAATTTATTTTGTACCCTTCCTTTTGGAAGATTGCCATTAAATGATTCTCAAATAAGGAATATGCTTCTCCTAAATTCATTTTGAGGCTTATATTTTTATCAGGAATATGGATATTGTTAATAATGTTTTCTCCTGAGGAATCAACCAAAGCATAAAATATTTCCAGGTTATCGCGCGTTTGGGCAGCAACGCAAGTGTAAACAAGAAAAAAAATAAGCAAGAAATTTTTTATAGTTACTTTTTTCAAAGCTATAAAATTATTATGCATAAATTCCGCGTATCTTTAGAGTTTTTGCAACCTTCTCAATCGCAAGAATATATGCTCCTATTCTTAAAGATACATTGTATTGAGCCGCGGCTTTATAAACATTCATAAAGGCAGCATGCATCATTCTTCCTAATCTTCTATTAACTCTATCCAAAGTCCAGAAATAACCCATTCTATCCTGAACCCATTCAAAATATGATACAGTTACACCGCCGGCATTTGCTAAAATATCTGGAATGACTAATATCCCATTATCCTGCAGAATAGGATCCGCTTTTGCAGTTGTAGGCCCATTTGCACCTTCGGCGATAATCTTGCATTTAAGCTTTGGAGCATTGTTTTTGGTTATTTGATCCTCCTTTGCAGCAGGAACTAATATATCACATTCCAATTCTAACAATTCATCATTGGTGATAACTTCTGCTTCCGGGTAATTTATTAAAGTTTTATTCTTCTCAACAAACTCTATTACTTCAGGTACAATAAAACCTTTAGGGTTATAGATTGCTCCATTAATATCGCTCAAGCCGATAATTTTTATACCCCTTTCGAACATAAGTGAAGCTGCAACTGAACCTACGTTTCCAAATCCCTGCACAATCGCCGATGAATCAGAAGGTTTCAATCCTAATTTTTGTAAAGCACCTAAAGAAACGATCATTACCCCTCTTCCTGTAGCTTCTCTTCGACCCAACGAACCGCCTAGAATGATGGGTTTACCGGTGACAACAGCATTTTCAGTTTTTTTCTGATGCATGCTGAATGTATCCATAATCCAAGCCATAGTCTGCTCATTAGTATTCATGTCTGGTGCAGGAATATCTTTATCGGGTCCAAAGACATCCAATAAGTTTGAAGTAAATCTTCTTGTCAATCTTTCAAGTTCACCAATACTTAAAACCGATGGATCGCATTTAATTCCCCCCTTCGCTCCGCCGAATGGGATATTAACTATTGCGCACTTCCAAGTCATCCAGGCTGCTAATGCTTTCATTTCATCCAGGTTAACATCCGGAGCATACCTGATTCCGCCTTTTGAAGGGCCTAAAATGTCATTATGAATTACTCTATAACCTTCAAAAACTTCTATTCGTCCATTATCCATAATAATGGGGACCGAAGTAATAATTTGTTTAGCAGGAACTTTTAAATAATTATATATACCTTCATCTAGACCCATTACCGAAGCAGCATGATCAAATCGCTGCATCATAGATTCAAATGGATTTTCTTTATCTCTAATGGGGGCCGGTTCTTTATATATCGAAGTCGACATAAACAATTTCCTTATTTTATTTCAAAAATTATTTTTGGTAATTTCTATTATCTCCAGCCCGCTTATGACAGATTGGAAATTTTTAATTAGTAAACTTAATAAATTTTTTGTTCCTGCAAGCAATAAACAAAAAAGAATAATTTTTAATTAAGGAATTAACTTTCTCGTGCAGCCATTTCTTGCAGTTTTTTTATTCTTTCTTCGATAGGCGGATGGGTTGAAAATAGTTTCATTAACCCGCTTCGCGATAATGGATTTACAATAAACATGTGAGCAGTTGCTGGAGTTGCATTATTAACTGCTTTCTTTTCATTTGCTTTAGATAATTTTTGCAAAGCAGATGCTAAAGATAAGGGATTTTGAGATATTAAGGCACCACTTTCGTCTGCCATATATTCTCTTGACCTGGAAACCGCAAGTTGAAGAAGAACCGCAACAATTGGCGCGAGGATAATTAAAAACAGAGAGGAGATTCCATTCTCATCATCTCCTCCCCTTCCGCCAAACATTAAAGCCCACCCGGCAATCTGAGCCACATAGGTGATTGTACCGACTAATGTGGCAGTTATAGTTCCTATTAAAATATCACGATGTTTAACATGTGATAGTTCATGTGAAAGCACACCACGTAATTCATTTTTATCAAGGATTCTTAATATTCCGGTGGTAGCAGCAATTGCAGCATTTTCCGGATTTCTTCCCGTAGCAAATGCATTGGGAGTAGCATCTTCTATTATATATACTTTCGGCATTGGCAGCTTTGCTTCTTCGGTTAATTCTTCTACCAATGCATAGAGCTTAGGTGCTGTATCTTTTGTTACTTGCTTTGCCCGATACATGGAAAGCACAACCTTATCTGAAAACCAATATGAACCAAAATTTATTAACAATGAAAAGATAAAGGCAATAGTCATTCCTGTTGAGCCGCCAATAAGGTAGCCTACAAGCAGAAATAAAATCATCATCACAGTCATTAACAAGACTGTTTTCAAAATATTCATTTTTATAAGTTCTTTAAAAATTTTCTTTATTAACTACTTATGACTTATAAATTTAACAATGGCAGATTATAATTAATCATATTGAAGGAATATAAAATTCCAATTATTTATACTTATCTTCCTCCTTCGGGTTTCTTTTTCTAAAAAGAAGAAAAGCAATAGCTATAACCAGCAAGCCGATTATTATATATAGCCAATTAAATTTACTTGGATGAATTTCATCATTCCATTGAGAAATCCTGTTTTCGATAGAATCTTTTTGGGCTGTTTGAATCATATTGTTTTCAGTTAAATATGGAATCCATTTTGCCTTAACTTGTGAAAACCAAACGGAATCAACAAAATATTTATATTCCTGTTCTGCTTCTTCTTTTCCTTTAACTTTAACATTTTTTATCTGATCATCAATATATGAATCCATCGTATGCATAAATTCTTTGCCGGAATCAAATTTAGGAAGGTTGATATTATACTTTGAATAATCCTCCCTGATAGTATTCCAGGGTTCTTCATTTATTGCATAATGCCATTCCGTAAAAGCAGAATCTATCTCTTTAAGATGATTTACGTTTTCTCCTTTCTCGGAATAAATATCAATAATTTTAGGACCAATATTTCTCCACATTTTCGCAAAATCTTCTTCCTGTTTTTTCATCTGGTTAATATCATCAGGATCCAATTTAGTTAATTCAATGAATTTAATATTGTCCTGGATTGATTTGGTAATGTTTGATATTAAATTTACTTTTTTCGCTTCGGATAGAACTTTTTGCTTTTGCTCAGAGGACATATTTTGAACTTTGGATGAAGGCGGGATTAAGCTGTCGATCATTGTCATAACAAGTTCATCCCGTTTTTTAATAGAAGCTTTTAGTTCGGATACGCTTCTTTCTAATTGAGCAATTTTATTTTTATCTTTTTTACTTTGCTCCTCCAGCTGCGACACCTGGTTCATCAATTCATTATTTCTTTGATTCAGCTGATCGAATTGATCTTTTAATTCCACAACTTGTGTCTGAAGAACATTTATCTGGGTGAAATCCCCTTTCCTCAATGACAATTGCCTGTTTAACTTATCAATTGAACTTTTAAAATTTTCAGGATAAAGACTTTTATCTAAAAGATTTTTGTATTGGCTGTAATCTTCGCTTAGCTTTTCTATATCGGAAGAAATTTGAGTTAGTTGTGATAATGAATCGGCATCCCTTATTCCGTTTTCAATCTTCTGCGCTTTATCTTTAAAATTTTGTACTATCTGATAATCCTGCTGCGCATATACCATATTTACAATCAAAAACGATATTAAAATTATAGCAGTAAAAAAAATATTCTTTTTCATTTTTTATCTCCCTCAACAATTCCCTCATTAGTCAAGTTGATTTTCTTGTTATTGTAAAAAAGTTCTATATACGGAGATCTCTGATTGAAAGCAGGATTTTCAATACCGGTTGAATCAGAAATTCCAATCTTGTCATTTAATTTAAATGCACCGTCATCGGCATTAAATACATAGACGTTTTTGAAATTATTTGCAGTTATAAAATAATAACCTTTAGAATCCCTTATTAAATGTAATTCCTTATTCCGGTATCCAAGGGAATCGCCGGTTTCCTGCATAAAAAGATCTTTGGTATTGAATGAAAAAGAAAATCTCTCTTCTTTAACAAAACCATTACCATCAACCTTAAGAACTGATTCGACAGGCCATGCAAAATCGGCGGGCTGCAAAATTAAAGTTGAACAAGCAGGAAATATGAATAGCAACAGGAGCATAATATATTTTATTTGATTCATTTTAACTCCTTTAATTATTTAATTGTTAACAAACTTTCCAAATATCATGCTGAAAATTACCTCAATTCACTGTTATAATAAAATTTAAAAATCACAATTGCTTAAATTATATATGATTTAACAAATAATTTTTTCCCCTTGCCTTTATTTTATAATATCTTTAAATAACATACGCAAAATCTCAGGATTTTTTTAATGAAAAATAAATTCTTGTTCATTCTTTTCTTTTTATTTCTATCTAAAATTTCTTTTAGCCAGCATATATATCAATTTTTACAATTAGATAATAGTGCCAGAGCAGGGGCATTAGCAGGAAGTTTTGTATCTAATAATGATGATCCAAATGTTATATTTTTTAATCCCGCAGGCTTAGGATTATTAGATGAAAATCCTATTTCTTTCTCTTATTTAAAGCACTTGCTGGATATAAACCTTACCAGCCTTGCTTACTCAACTGAAATTGAGGGAATCGGAAGATTTGGTGCGGCTATAAAATATATAAATTACGGTGATTTCCAAGGGGCAACCGAAGATGGGGAAAAAACAGGAAATTTCAGTGCGGGTGATGTTGTATTCATTTTGGGTTATTCAAATACTACTGGATGAAAATTTTTATTACGGTATTAATGGAAAAGTAATCTATTCAAGTATTGCCGGTTACACATCATCAGGGTTAGCTGCAGATATAGGTTTACATTATACAATTCCGCAGGATGAATTTGATGTAGGGTTTGCTATTTTGAATGCCGGCGCTCAGCTTTCCGCATATGAAACAACAAAAGAATCATTGCCATTGGATATTGTTATTGGAGCTTCAAAAAGACTTGCCCATCTGCCTTTACGTTTGTCCCTTGATTTTCATCAGCTTAACGAAAAAACAGACAATTTCGGCCAAAGGTTCAATGCATTTACCGTCGGCGCTGAATTTACACTCAGTAAAGCTTTAAAGCTTCGCTTGGGATATGATAACCAGACTAGAAAAGATTTGAAAATCGGCACCACAGCCGGTGTTGCCGGATTAAATATCGGTATAGGTTTGGTTATATCCAAATACAATTTTGATTATGGCTTTTCTTCAATGGGATTAATAGGCGGATTGCATCGAATATCTGTTTCAACAATTTTATAATTAGTTATATTCTTGATCTTACTTTTTCAATTAGTGCTGTACCAACGATTATCAGTCTCCTTGGATATACCATTCATTCTTTATAAGGAATATCTAAATAATTCTTTGCCAGAGAATGCGACTTCCCGTATTCCCTCATATCAAGCAACTCTTTATAATATTTTACAGCTTTATCCCGGTTCCCCTGCAGATCATTAAGCATTCCCAAATAAAGATAAGAGTTTATAAGAAAACCTGATTCCTCCTTCCCCTTTTCAATTTGTTTTGATAGCTGAGCGCATTGATTGAAATAATATTCGGCGGAATCAAGAAGTTTTATATTCTTATATTGAACACCTAAATAATAAACTGCTTCTCTTTTGGCGCTTAATGTATTATATCCGGTATAATTCATTTCTCCTTTTTTCAGCACATCCTGGAATATTTTGAAAGCTGAGGCATAATCTCCTTTCTTAACTGAAATTCTCCCTTCCCATCTTTCGAATGTAGGATTATCAGGAAAATCTTTAGTCAGCTCTTTGGCGTATTCATCTGCAGCATAAGGATTATTTTCATAATTATAATAAAGAGTCATTAAGAAATAACGTGCCTCATATTTTGTATATTTTCCGTTTTCAGCTGTATTCTTTAATTCTTTTATTCCTCTTTCCTTATCACCGGAAGGGAAAAAGATCATTAAAGGTTTTAAAAATGGATTTTGTTCAGGTATAACTGCAGCATAATAATCATAAATTCCGAAACCGAGCTGCACATCAACATTTTTAGGATCGAGTGAAGCAGCTTTTTCAACAATCGGCAGTGCCTCTCTCCCGTCGTCGGCAGCTTTCAGCCAGCTTTCCCTGAATGCTCTCAACCTTCCCCGGAATCCTATTGCGCCTCCTTTAAAAAATAAAGCATCAATGTTATCAGGTTTCTTTTTTAAGATCTCATCACATTGATAAATTACATCTTCCAGTTTTTGAAAAAATATATCATCATAAGTTTCTGAATCAGGATCCAGCAGGATTTTCCACCAATCTATCATTGCAAGGAAAAACCTTCCGGCTGGATGGTCCGGGTAATCTGCAATTAATATACGGAATGTTGATTCGGCTTTTTGAAATTTTATGTTGTAGATTTGGTGGATTCCTGCCGTGACAAGCGAATCGAACTTTGATGTTTCTGCAAAAACAGAATTGAAACCGATAAGAAAAAATACAATAAATATTTTTTTCAAATTAAATAACTCCACCTATGCCGATTATACTTTAAAGTGATTGGCATATATTAAAATATAATTTACCAAACAAAAAAGCGAAGAAAAGCTCTGACTTCTCTCCGCTTTATACACATATATAAATTAAAAGTTGCAAAATTATCTTTTGAGAATTCTTAATCCCACTATCGGTTGAACTTTATAATAAAATTTAACATTAAAATAAGCAGGATTACCGGTCTGTTCAATATCTTTAACCCAAACCTTTATATAATTCCCTTCCTCGGTTTTTAACAAATAAACGCCATCTTTACTAACCGGTGCTTCGGTTCTAAAGAGACTATCTGGTTTACTGATAATAGTTTCATCAAAAGCTTCCTTACTATACCCGATTAAATCCATCTTAGTATATTTATAGCTTGTACCAAGCAGCTCATCAAGAAAATCGGGAGATTTGAAAAAGAGTGCACCGGTGCTTTCTTCTCTCATATGCAGATCAATTTTTTTTGAATTGGCCTGATTAAAAGAATATTGTGTTCCTTCACCGGTATTTACATCCCATCCATAACCGCTTTGGGAATTTCCGCTTGTATTATAAGAATCGATCGCTCCGTTAGTATTATAAAAAATTCCTCCATAAACAGGTGTTTCAATTGAATCGCTTCTGGTACCATCTGTTAATTCGGCAATAACGAATGTTTTATATCTTTTCATCGGCTGGATATCATTAACGATATAATTTTTCACAGATTTATCGAGGGCTTTTTCTTCAAGGTTTAATTTTACCTGGTTGGAAGAATTCAACTCCACTGTAATTATCCTGTATCCGCGGAAATCAGGGTTATTCTCATCCGCCGATGCTTTCCATGATACAATTGCATAAGAATTTTGGGTTACTGCAGAATCAAGCGGCGTAGCACCGAGAACAATATTTACGTTTTGAGGATCAGCAACTTTTTTCACAACTAACGGGCCTGTAGTTTGCTTTCCGCAATCTCCACCGGTAAGTGAAAAAATCAATAAAGAAAGAACCAATAATGAAATTAATGATTTGAATCTATCCATTTCTTCTCCTTTTAATTTTCTAAAATATATTTTTAGAAAAACTTTTAATCTACATGCAACTTTTCTAATAAATATTTTAGTGAATTAGTGCTTTCAATTCTGACCTGCTCCATTGAATCCCTTTCTCTTACTGTAACAGTTTGATCTTCTAATGTTTGAGTATCAACAGTGATACAAAACGGGGTTCCAGCTTCATCCTGTCTTCTATATCTTCTTCCGACAGCACCTTTATCATCATAAAAAACTTTTAATCTTTTTCTCAAATCTTTTTCAATTTTTTTAGATATTTCCTGCATTCCGTCTTTATTAACCAAAGGAAGAACGGCTGCTTTTATCGGAGCAAGCCGAGGTTTAAATTTCAATATTGAACGTTTTTCTCCTCTTACTTCCTCTTCATCATAAGCATCAACTAAAAAAGCCATAAATGATCTGCTTGCACCGGCAGATGTTTCTATAATATAGGGAATATATTTTTCATTTAAAGATTCATCAAAATATTTTAATGATTTTCCAGAAAACTGCTCATGCCTGGTTAAATCATAATTTGTCCGGTTATGTATTCCTTCAATTTCACCCCATCCAAACGGGAATTGATACTCAATATCGGTAGCTTCTCTAGCATAATGGGCAAGCTTGTTCGGCGGATGGTCATGATATCTTAATTTATCTTCGTTCATTCCTAAAGATTTATACCATTCCATTCTTTCGGTTTTCCAGTAATTATACCATTCTTTATCATCGGCAGGCTTAATGAAAAACTGCATCTCCATCTGCTCAAATTCCCGGGTTCTAAATAAAAAATTTTTAGTATTTATTTCATTTCTAAAAGCTTTTCCGATTTGAGCGATACCGAATGGTATTTTTTGCCTTGAAGACTGCTGAACATTTAAAAAATTTACATATATACCCTGAGCGGTTTCAGGTCTCAAATAAACTACCGACCCTGAATCTTCAACAGGGCCTACGAAGGTCTTAAACATTAAATTAAATTGTCTAGCAGAAGTGAAAGTATTTTTATTACCACATTGAGGACAATTTATTTCATCTAAAAGCAAGGGACTCATATCAGGATCTTCAAGCAGGCTTTCAAAAAGACTTTCTTTTTTTGCAGGAATATCCATTGCTTCAAATTTATGTGATAAATGAGCATTATTAATTATCTTATCTTTTAATGCTGCAACAGCTTTTTCTTTTTTCTTTTCCCCTAATAATTCGGCAAGAACATCCATTCTAAAACGTGATTTACACTGCTTGCAGTCAACCATCGGATCGGTAAAATTTTCAACATGCCCGGAAGCTTCCCAAACCCGGGGATGCATTAAAATTGAAGCATCGAGACCTTCAATATCATCCCGGTAAGTCATAAACTTCCACCACTCTTCTTTAATATTTTTTAGAAGTTCAACACCTAACGGGCCGTAATCCCAGCATCCATTCAATCCTCCGTAAATTTCACTTGACTGAAACACAAACCCTCTTCTTTTTGCAAGTGAAACAATTTTATCAATTACCTCCGTTTGGGCTTTATCCTGCTTACTGATAGCAACCTCCAAAATGATTAATAAATTAGTTTTAAATATAGTAAAAATTGATAAAGGTTATAAAAAGTCAAGGGTCAAAAGTTAAAGGTCAAAAAACGAAAGTATCAAATAATAATAATTAAAAAGTTTTTTTACTTTTGAATTGTTCAGCGGAGGATTATCTTCTTCAAATATAGACAGGTGAATTTGGCTCTAGCACTTGACTGAAATTTTTATTTTAAATCTAAATTTTCACCTTCAAATTCAGTCTTCAAGGGATAAGCATCCCATCCGTTCTCCTTCAGCCACCGGACAAAAGGTGAAACATAACCATGAGTAACACAAACTTTTTCTGCACCGGTTTCTTTAATTGCATTAATTAATCCGTTCCAATCGGCATGATCAGAAAGGGGAAAGCCCCGATCTAAAGATCTTCGTCTCCTTGTACCTCTCACCTGCATCCAGCCGGATGCAAATGCACGGGAAACATTTTCGAATTTCTTCATCCAAACAGGACTGTCGCCTGAAGGAGGTGCAATAATAATTGATTCTTTAAATATATTTATATCATTTATTTCTCCAAGATAAGTTGTGCCAGGTAAATTAACTCCTGATTCCCTATAGCAATTATTAATATTTTCAACAGCACTGTGAGTTAAAATGGGTCCTATGGATGAATCTAACCCTGAGATCAGCCTTTGCGCTTTACCGAGAGCATAACCAAAAAGAACACTTGTTTTGCCTTCTTTAATATTTTGTTTCCACCAGTTATTGATATCATCAAATATTTCTTTCTGTGCACACCATTTATAAATCGGCAAACCAAAAGTTGATTCAGTTATAAAAGTATTACAGCGTACACGGTTCAAACTTTTCGCAGGTAAAATCTTCCTCTGTTTTATAATCACCTGAAACAACAATTATTTCATTATTAGATTTCAACCGAATTTGAGCGGACCCTATAATATGACCGGCCGGGTGAAAAGAGATTTCAATTCCATTTATACTTATTATTTCATTATATTTTATTGTCTGCAGTTTAATTTCTTTTCCCATTCTAAATTTTAAAACATTTTCACTTTTATCTACAGCCAAATAATTTTTTGATCCCGATCTTGCATGATCCGAATGTGCGTGAGTAATTAAAGCTTTGTCTACGGGTTTCCATGGATCTATATAAAAACCGCCTTTACTGCAATAGAGCCCTTTATCATTCAGCACTAAAAGATTATTATTATTCATTATAAATTGTTACGTATAAATAATAGTTATTAAAATATATGCTTTGCTACTTGCTTAAGCAAAAAGAGCTGAATAAATTAAATTCATTTATCAATAAAAAGTAACCTTTTTTCTCTTTTAAAGTCTAATATAATATAAAACCAGAGGTGTATAATGGTAAAAAAATCCACAATCTTATCTTTTATTTTTATTTTATCGATAGCATACATAAATGTTTGTGCAGGAGATTTGAAAGTACTCAAAGAAAAAACATTTCAAATCTCTCCAGGTAAAAATTTAAAAGTTGACGCTTCAAGCGGCGACGTATCAGTAACTTCATGGGATAAAAATGAGGTTTATGTTAAAATACTGGGAAACAAAAATGCGGAAGAAAAAATGAAATTTGATTTCTATAATGATGATGATAATGTTGAAGTAGTTGCAAAAGGAGATCATTCAATTTTCGGATGGTTTTTCAATAGAATTAAGCTAAAATTCGAAATAAAAGTTCCAATAAATTTTAATGAGAAAATTAAAACCAGCGGAGGGGATGTTTACACTAAAAATATATCCGGGAATATAAATATTTCTACTTCAGGCGGAGACATTAATATAGAGAACGTTAAGGGCATATTTGATCTTTCTACTTCAGGTGGAGATATTTCGGGAATGAATTTCCAGGGAAATTTAGAAGCTTCAACTTCCGGCGGTGATATAAATTTAAAAGGAAATGATTCTAAAATTAAGGCATCGACTTCAGGAGGCGATATCTATTTGGATTACGAAGGAGTGAACAATGGAATAGATTTGAGCACTTCAGGAGGAGATATTCAAATCAAACTCCCACAAGACTTTGATGCATCTGCAAAAATGCACACTTCCGGCGGAGATATCAGCTGTCAATTGACCGCCAACAATGCTAAAAAGATCTCATCTACCAGGTTCGAAGCTGATTTAAATAAAGGAGGAAATCCATTGTATGCTGAAACTTCCGGCGGAGATATTGATGTTGTAAAGAAGTAAATTTTTATATCTTCGGTTAATAAACAGGGAATGTTCTAACCCTCTGATCAAAATGCAGAGGGTTTTTTATTATTTAAATTTATTGTATTATTTAACACAGTTTAATAGTTTAATAACTATGGAAAAACAATTAATATATTATTTCTTAAATGATGACGAACTTCTCCGGATTTCAAATAAAATAAAGCAGGCAGAAAAAACAACTGCGGGAGAAATTTGTGTGAGTATAAAAGAGCATATGTCGTTTCTTCAAAAAAGAAAATCGGTTAGAGATCTTGCCGAAGAAGAATTCTTTAAATTAGGAATTGATAAAACCAGGGATAAAACAGGAATTTTAATTTTTATTCTTCTAGAGAGCAGGCAATTTTATATACTAGCCGATAAAGGAATAAATGAAAAAGTTGAGCCCTCAACCTGGGATACGATTAAGGATGAAATGCAGAAAATGTTTTTAAAGGGAAATTTTTGTCAGGGGATAATTCACGGTATAGAGGAAGTCGGAAAAATTTTGAGTGCAAATTTCCCTATTAAACCTGATGATACTAATGAGCTTTCAAACAGGGTTATAATCGAATAGAATCCCCTTTTAAGATTAAAATATAAATTTGCTTTTATGAAGATAAACTTTAAAAAAGTTTTTTATCTTATTATTGCCAGTTCAATTATCGGATTAATTATAAATTTTACAAGACCAGGCGGTTTATCATTAATAAGAGAATCAAAACATTTAGTATGGGCAGATTCAGCACAAATTGATAATAATTCGATCAAAATAAAAAATGAATCATCAATAAGCGTAAAATCATCCGATAATAATGATGCAGACGATAATCAAAAAAAAGAAAATGTTGCTGCTTTAAAAAATAAAAAAGATGATTCAAAAAAAGTTGCTGTAAAAGCATTTGAAGAACCAATCCTAATTAATTTGGAACAGGCCTATAAACTTTACAAAAAAAATGTTGTCTTTCTTGATGCAAGGGAAAATGAAGATTATTCTGCAGGCCATATTAAAAATGCATTGAGCCTTCCTTATTACGATTTTTCAAATCATAAACAGGTTCTTGAAAATTTAGACAAAAGCAGTACATTAGTTATATATTGTGCAGGTACTGATTGCGATTTAAGCATTCTATTGGGAAAGCAGCTCTCTGAAACAGGTTATAAAAGAGTCTATATTTTTTTCGGGGGCTGGAATGACTGGCTAAATGCAGAATATCCGGTAGATAAAAAATAAATTTATTACGATGAAAAATATTTTATCAAATCAATATTTACTTTTTCTTTTCAGAATTATTTTAGGATTACTTTTTACTTATTCAGGTATAATTAAGATTATAGATACACCGGGTTTTGCAAATTCGATACTAAATTATAAACTTCTTCCGGATCTTTTAATTAACTTTCTGGCAATAATACTTCCCTGGATTGAACTTACAGCGGGGTTACTTCTGCTGCTCGGAATCTCAGTTAAAGAAAATATTTTTATAATTAATATTCTTCTTGTTGTTTTCATAATTGCAATCATGATAAATTTATTGAGAGGATTAGATATCAATTGCGGCTGCTTCGGAACTTTAAACGGGACGAAGATAGGGTTTACAAAACTCTCAGAAAACTGCATACTCCTTGTAATGGGGATTTTTTTGATGCTCTTTGATTCAAAAATTTTTACTCTAAAAGAGAATTAATTTCCAATGATTGTTCAAAAACTTTCCAAATTTCTTTTAAAAATTTTCTCACTGCCAGGAAGTTGTTATCTCAATGCTTCCTCCAAATGAGATTCTGCTTAAACCTCATTATTATTAAGTGATGCAATTCAATATATCATAAATTTTAGCTTCAATATATTTTATCTCAGCATGTTCATATAACTAAACAATTAAGATAATTTTTTGTACAGATTTCTTCCTTCTCTCTCGTTTAATTTATAAAAATTAACTTATTTATTGGTACGTTTTTTATTTCACTGAAATAATTAAATGGAGGGGCATATGAAAAATTCGTCGAGTTTACTTATAAGTTTTTTAATCATAATATTTATTTCTTTCCAAACAATAAATGGACAGGTTTCAAGGAATCCTGATCCGGGAAGACCGGTATCAAGGATCCCGCGTCCTGATAATGAAGGCAATATTTCCGATAGGAATAGAGACAAAACCGCGGAAAAGACTAAAGAAAGAAAGGATTATCCTGGGCAAATAAATAATCCGATTAATACAAATCCGGTCAATACGAATCCGGTTGAACAACCTGTATACCCCCATAAATCACCGGTTCGTCCGCATCCTCCGAAAACTCCAGAGAATATTCCCATAGAAGAAACAACGATAATTGAATATCATACTGAAATCATAACAGTGGAAAGCCCCGATAAATATATTGATGATAATCCTCTTGCGGAAATAGAAGAGAATGAATCTGCAATTATCAGGTATGATAAAGCCTTAAGTAATAATCCTAAAGATACGCTTATATACTTTTTAAGGGGAAATGCAAAGCTTGTTACCGGAGACAATTATGGTGCAATTGAAGATTTTACAATTTACTTGAAATTAGTTCCGTGGGATAAAGAAGCTTACTATAAAAGAGGTTTAGCCTTTTTATATTATGGAGATCAGAATGATGCTTTAATTGATTTTCAGATTGCTTCGGAATTGGGTTATAAAAAAGGAGATTCAATAATTAAGAAATATAATTGAGCTGTTGTTTGTTGGAGCACCTTTACCCGGAAACTCAAAAGTTTCTTCTTCATTAAAGAAGCTGCGGATAATTCATCAAACAACAGCTCTTAAGTTGATAGCATCAATACTTAGGCCAATTATCATATGAACCTTTCCTTGAAATCATATTAACAATTTCCCCTTCTATACTATCCACTATCGAGCTGTTCTGTAATTTTTTTAGACTAAGATATAAATTAATACATAATCACTTTTTATGAACTAAAAGTGCTTACCGGATCTTAATTTTTATTCAACAAAAAGATTTTACCGGTATCTTTCCTTCGTTCGCCGATTTTTTCTTACCTATTAATAACTAAAGATATATTTTGATGCTAAAGAATTTTAGGAGAAAACAATGGAAGAGATAAAAAATAATAAATATTCCGGTGTTTCCAGTACAAGGATTTTTGTCGGGTTTATATTAATACTTTTAGGCGGGTTATTTCTCCTGGATAACCTTGATATTATTTATTTCGATATCCCGAGAATTATTTTTTCGTTTCCAATGATATTAATTATTTTCGGTGCAATTATTATTATAAATTCAAGGAAAAGAGTTTTTGGCTCTTTAATTTTCATACTCGGACTATTTTTAATGCTGCCGCGTATCTTTCCCTGGATCCATTTTAATGCAAGCATAGTTTTTCCTATTATAATTATACTGCTAGGAATATTCATAATCAGCAGGAGAAGAGATCAATATGCCCCTTCGGATTTGAACGCTTTTCAAGACCATAAAGGACATAATTTAAATGCAGATAGAATTGATGAAATTTCTATTTTTGGAGGAGGGGAAAAAATAATATATTCTGAGAATTTTCAAGGGGGAAATGTTACTTCAATATTTGGTGGTTCTAATATTGATTTAACAAACTGTAAGCTTTCTCCAGGTGAAAATGTAATTGATGTTCTTGCAATATTCGGCGGAAATACGTTTATAGTTCCTAAAAACTGGGAGGTCAGAACAGATGTTTTCCCATTGTTCGGAGGGTTTTCAAATAAAATTTTCCGCGACCCCACTATGATTGTCGACCAAGACAAGATATTGCTGATCAAGGGAATTGTTATATTCGGCGGCGGTGAAATTAAAAGTTATCATTGATCATAAATAAAATGTTAACAAATCCACTATTAAAAAATTTTAGAAACTTTAGTCTTTATCTTTTATTTTGGTTTATTCTTATCCTGTTATATTTTATTATTCTTATTACAGGTGAGAATGTAGAATTATCTATTGCAATTGCAGACAGTATAATTTTCAATTTAATACTTTGCGGGCTGGGCTTAAGCTTCTGGTATTCGGCAAAATATATATCATTTGAGAATAATTCAGTTATTAAAATAATATCGAGCCATAGTATTGGTGGTTTTATAACTTCCGTAATTTGGCTATCACTTGGTTATTTTATAATCACCTCCATTTATCCCTCAACTTTAAGCTACAAAAACTTTTTTTATTCAACACTTGCCTGGCGTTTCCTGATTGGAATCCTTTTTTATTTTTTAATTACAACCTTCTATTATGTAATTATTTATTATACCGGCTTCCAGGAAAGAATTATTCAAGAATCCGAATTAAAAAATCTAGTTGCACAAGCCGAGCTCAAATCATTAAAGTTTCAAATTAATCCTCATTTTATTTTTAATAGCCTTAATTCAATGAGCGCATTAACTACTATCGATCCGGACAGAGCAAGAAGTATGATTTTAAAGCTTGCTGATTTTCTCCGCTATACCCTGGCAAACAATGAAAAACAAAAGAATAAATTGAAGGAAGAGCTGCATAATATAAAGCTCTATCTGGATATTGAAAAAATTAGGTTTGAGGATAAATTTGACTTTATCGAGAATGTTGAACCAGCTTGCCTGGAAAATTACGTACCAAATATGCTATTACAGCCTTTAATTGAAAACGCAATAAAACATGCAGTATATGAATCTATTGAAAAAGTAACTCTAAAACTTCAGTGTAAAAAAGTAGATGAATTTATTAATATATCACTTGAAAATAATTTTGAAAGCGGGAATTCCAAACCTAAGGGAGCAGGAATCGGTTTAAAAAATATAAGTGATAGACTCGAGCTGCTGTATAAAAGGAAAAACCTTCTTGAAGTAAAAAAAGAAGATAATATTTTTAGAGTAGATTTATTTATTCCTGCTTCCGGATGCTGATAATAATAAGGATTAATTTATTACTTAACCTTAAACAGGTAAGAATAAAGTGTGAAGGAATAAAATTTAACCCCTGCTATCCAAATATTTTACTATTTTTGATTTATATTTTTCCATTTTTGCTAAAAGCTTTTTATGGAAAAATCTCGGGATATCATTTTCAGGAAACACAATATAAAACCATAAATCTGAATTATGCAACGGAAACTAAGCGCAATTATTATAGATGATGAAAGCCTGGGCAGACAAATTATTAAAAAGTATCTTGAAGATTATACCAGCATTGAATTACTTGCCGATTGCAGCAACGGTTTTGAAGGGATAAAAAAAATTAACGAAATTCACCCGGACTTGGTTTTCCTTGATATCCAGATGCCTAAAATAAACGGATTTGAAATGCTTGAGCTAATCGAAGATCCTCCCATAATTATTTTTACAACTGCATACGATCAATATGCTATAAAAGCATTTGAAGTGAATGCAGCCGATTATTTGCTCAAACCTTTCTCCAAAGAAAGGTTTGATGAAGCAATTGAAAAAGCTAAAATATTTATCAGAGATAAATCAAAACAGGCTGATCAAATAAAAAATTTGATTTCACATAATGATGAGCAAAGGGAATATCTGGAAAGAATAATTGTAAAAGATGGTTCCAATATTAATATTATCCCAGTGGAGGAAATCAAATATATAGAAGCTAAGGATGATTATGTAATGATCTATTCAGGTATTGGAAAATTTCTTAAACAGAGAACTA
Source organism: uncultured Bacteroidota bacterium (assembly GCA_963782475.1). Classification (GTDB taxonomy): domain Bacteria; phylum Bacteroidota; class Ignavibacteria; order Ignavibacteriales; family Ignavibacteriaceae; genus CAVQBP01. The sequence goes on along the minus strand of CAWAJW010000012.1, from coordinate 556,819 downwards.
TGAAATACATGGAAAAGCATCTTAACCCTAAAGAATTTGTCAGAATTCATCGATCTTATATTTCTGCAGTGAAGGAGATTGAAAAACTAGAGCAGCTTGGGAAGGAATCTTTTATACTGAAATTAAAGAACAATATAAAACCGCTTCCCGTAAGTAAACAGGGCTATGAAAATTTGAAGAAGACCATCATAAATTAAGTTGAGGTTTTTAATATGAACCGCCTAATATCATAATATGATAAATGATTCTGACCTCCATTATTATTTCTCTGAAAATTTTCACTGTTATCTATTAGATCACAACTTTTTATACAAATATGTTTTTTATATTATACAATTTTGACTTTTACTTAAGTTTTGACAAGATTTATAAAGCTTCTCAGATTTAGGAAAGCATTGTTCTTATTCTCACCAATGGCAATATTAATTATATAAATATTGAAAAATTCTACTCTCTAAAAATTGGTTTACTTTTTGCGTAGAAAACATGATCATCTTTGGGATATTAATTTTTTTAAACAGATAAGAACTCGAGGGATGTATGAATAGAATTTTACTATTACTTCTCACATTTTTAATTGCAACCTCCCTTGCTTTTAGCCAGGAACAAAATTATTATTTAGGAACAGGAACACCTGCAGATGAAGCACCTACTTCATGCGCATCATGCCACACAGCAGGATCCACAGCCCGGGAAACTCCATACTATGATACATGGAAGTTAACAAAACATGCTCAGGCGATGGATTCCATAGCTGCAACTAATAGCCACTTCTCATATGATTGTTTAGGCTGTCATAATGTTGGCTGGGATACTTCAGTGCTAAATTATGGCGCAGATGAATATGTAAAGAAAGATACTGCAAAAACACCAAATTATGTTATTACTGATCAGACAAATTTTAATAGGGTAAAAAATGTCGGATGCGAAGCTTGTCATGGACCTCAGGGTACTTCAGACAGACAATTGGATCTTGTAAAGCATTTTACCGGCGGCATTAAATTAGATTATTCTGCTCAAAATTGCGGTAAATGCCATCAAGGAGCACATACATCCTTATTTGGACGAGTGGAAACAATCCGGGCACGCACTGTCTGCCACCAATCCCATTATTATAAATAATCCTAATTGTGTTAAATGCCATGTTGCCCAAAGTTTTATTGCTTATGCAAAAGATCCTGCAAATTATAAACCTGCAATCCTAGCCACGGGAGATGACATTCAACCTATAACCTGTGCCGCTTGCCATGATCCTCACAGCAATGAGAATATTCATCAATTAAGATTCCCAATTGTAGCTGGTTCCAAAGTAATTTGCGATCAATGCCATACCACGGGGATAGATTCAGTCAATATAAATACTACACCGAATCATACTACTTCAGAATGCTTAAGCGGTTCAAAGAATTTTGGATATCAATACCCTGGAGAAAAATATCCTAATTCACCTCATACATATGCTGTTCTGAACAGATGCGTTACTTGCCATGTTCATGCATCATCAACACCTGATCCGGTTACCGGGTTTTTATCAACAGGTCATTCATTTTATCCCAAAACAGCTGCCTGTGCCCAGCCAAATTGTCATCCGAATTTCTATTCGCAGGTCGATACTTCAAACCATGCAAAAATGTTTGATTATAAAAGAGTCCAGACTGTTACTGATAGTTTGATAAATGTTCTTTCTAATAAACTGGCTGGAGCTTCATCTGCTGATTCTGCAACTGATTCTTTCAAAGAAGCAAAATATAATTTGTTAGCATGTGAGAATGAAGGAAGTCATGGTGTTCATAATACATTACTAGTGCAAAAATTATTAACAGATGCAATTGCACATTTTACTTCAACCGGAGTTAAGGAAATTAATGAAATGCCTAATAGCTTTGCATTAAGTCAAAACTATCCAAATCCTTTTAATCCATCGACAGAAATCAAGTTTTCTATACCATACGGAAGTAATGTTAATCTTACTATTTATGATATTCTCGGTAATCAGGTAACAACATTAATTAATGGATATTATGCCCAGGGCAGCTATAAAGTTAGATGGAATGCACAGAATTTTGCTTCCGGTATCTACCTTTATAAAATTGAAGCTGCTAATTTCATTATGATCAAAAAAATGGTTCTGCTTAAATAAATAATTAATCGTTCAGAGGAGAGTCCACCATCCTTTGCATATGTGTGGGCTCTTTTAATTTATTAACCACATTAGGAGTAGATGCAATGTTTACAAAATTATTTTTAGTTATTTCGCTCATCCTCCCCATAAGTATATTTGCTTATAACCCAAGTGATACAGCTGCGACCCATTCTTTTGTAGGGGTAAAAACCTGCGGCATGTGCCATAAATCTGAAAAGCAAGGGAATCAATTTGGTATATGGGAAAAATCTATGCATTCAAAAGCATATGAAGCATTAAAAACAGAAAAAGCAGATAAAATAGCAAAAGATAAAGGCTTTTCTACTGCTGCAGTAAAAACCGAAGCCTGCTTAAAATGTCACGCTTCTGGTTATAATGTTGCACCAGAATTCAAGCAAGCTAAATTTAGTGTTGAAGATGGAGTTCAATGTGAAACTTGCCATGGAGCAGGTTCGGATTATAAAAGCTTGAAGGTTATGAAGGATAAAGAGCTGGCTATGAAAAATGGATTGGAAATGCATGAAAATACAGAAGAATTCTGCAAATCATGTCATAATCCTGAAAGCCCGACTTTTGTTGAGTTTAATTTTAAGGAATCATGGGATAAAATTAAACACCCGGTGCCTTCTAAATAATGGAACTCGAACAAAACCTGATTTAGAAAAAATGAAAAGACTTGTCTTCCTATTTGGGATCATTATATTCTTTAGTATTAACCTATTTGCTCAAAGTATTAATGGAAGATTTACTTCTTCTCTATATTCTTTTCAAAGATTTGATACTGTAAATGTATCCAATACCTATGCACAAACATTTCAAATGCTGAACCTTAATATAAATGAGGGGAATTACTCTTTAAGAACGTATATGAATTTTGAAAGTGTGCTTTCAAAAGATATTAAGAATGATCCTCTGTTAAGATTCTACAATTTATATTTTGAAGCAAGAAAAATTTTAGATGCAGCAACTTTAAAAATAGGAAGACAGCCTTTATTTAACAGTGTCGCAGGGGGCATTTACGACGGAATTGATCTGGACGTAAAAAAAGGGGATTATAAAATCACCGGTTATTACGGCGGTAATGTGCCGGGATATCAAAAATTAAAATTAATAGATGACTGGGAAAATAATTTTATTTATGGAGGAAAATTTTCAACTACGGCACTGGAAAATTTTCAAATGTCTTTAAGTTATGTAAACAAAAATTTTAAAGCTCAGGATTACTATGCAACTCGGCTTGATGCTGATTTAAATCCAATAACCGTTTTAATAAGAAATAATTCCAATCAATACAGGTTCGCTTCAGGAGAAATCAATTATTACCTTCAGGATGAATTATCTATAAATACGCGTCTCGATTATGATCTTAATTTTGAAGAAGTATCTAAAGTTGAATTGTACGGCAACTATGATAAGTTAACAAATCTTAAATTAAATCTATATTATAATTACCGTGAACCAAGAATTCGATATAATTCTATTTTTTCAGTTTTCGATTTTGGAAATACCCAGGAAGTTGAAGCAGGTGCTGATTATATAATAAATAAGACCTTTACAGTTACAGGAAAAGTAGGTGATGTAATTTATAAGGATGAAAGTTCTCAAAGAGCAACTATTGCTCTTGCAACAAATTACGGCAGCATTAGTTACAGAAAAACTTTTGGTTATGAAGGAGAGCTGGATGCAGTTTCCTTATATTCTGCCTATTCATTACTAGAAGGTTTAATTACTCCTTCAATCGGTTTGTCTTATACGACCTATAAACTTTCCGCCGATTCAGATAAAAATAATTTAACTACCTTGCTGGCAGGCTGTAATTACAGGCCCTGGAGATTATTATCTTTTGATTTGCAGGGACAATTTATGAACAATACCATTTACAAGAATGATTTTCGTTTGTTCTTTAAAATTAATTACTGGTTTAACACAATTCTTGGTTTGATGTAATATGAAATTTAAATTCTTCTATTTATTGTTGATTCCAATATTAGCATCAGCTTTTGTTCTTTCTGCTTTTTCAACTGATTCTACCGGAGTAAAATACAGGAATAAAGGAATAATAAAATTCTCTCATAAATTTCATCTCGATGGTGTAACGGATTGCCAGACCTGCCATACCGGAGCTCTAAAAAGTACTTCATTAAATGATACTCTGTTTCCAACTATGGATGATTGCGCTCAATGCCATGATGTTAACGACGAGAAGAACTGTAAAATGTGCCACTATGATGAAAATTATGAATCATTAATCCAAAAGAAAGTAAATTTAAATTTTAACCACAGCTTTCATATAAATAAACAAAAGCTTGAATGCGAAACATGCCACAAAGGTTTTAAAACAGTTGATTACAGTTGGGAACTGAAAAATCCAGACCCGGTTATGGATGACTGTTATTCATGCCATAATAATAGCAACAGCACTTCATTAGCAATTGATAACTGTCAGTCATGTCATATTTCAACTGCAGATCTGAAGCCGCAAAGTCATAAATCGGCAAATTTCCTTTCAACGCATAAATTTGCTGCAGAAAATGCAAATTCAAATTGTGTTATGTGCCATGATAACAATAATAATTCATGTGAAGATTGCCATGTGGCAACTAATACAATTACAGAAGCAAATACACCAAATGATTTTTTCCGGCCTTATGCACCGGGAACATCAGTTAAAGGACCAAAAGAAGAAAAAATTACCAGGATTCATGATTTAAATTATCTTTACACACATGGGATTGATTCAAAAGGAAAAACAGCAGAATGTCAGAACTGTCATGAAGTTGAAACATTTTGTGTAAATTGTCATCAATCTGATAATGCAGATTTTTCTATGAGCGGAGTTGCTCCCGCTTCACATTTAAAGCCGAATTTTACAACAATTGGTGTAGGAACCGGTGGTGGAGAACATGCCATTTTAGCCCGAAGAGATATTGAAAATTGTGTATCATGTCATGATGTTCAAGGAGGAGATCCAACTTGCATTACATGTCATACAGATAATGATGGAATAAAAGGTACAAATCCTAAAACTCATCCGGCCAATTTTATGCATAATGATCATGGTGACTGGCATGATAATGCGGGTTCAATCTGTTTTAATTGTCATATAGGAGCAAGCCCGTCCACTCCTGCAGGTATTGGTTTTTGCGGTTATTGCCATGGGAGTCAACCGAGATGATAAAAATAAAAAATATAAGTTTTTCTTATATCCTATTTTATTTGATTGCAATATTTTTGATTTTAGTTATTACAAATTGCAGCGACCTTAATAATAATTTACCTGCTGCTCCCGAGGTAACTGTACATAAACCAGGGATTTTACAAAAAAGTTCACCAAACTGGCATGGTACTTTAGTTAAGGATCATGGTTGGAATTTAGAATATTGCCAGCAGTGTCATGCTATCGATTTTTCAGGCGGAGTAGCTGGAGTTAGTTGTCTAAAATGCCACACAAACGCTGGCGGACCTGAAGCATGTAATACATGTCATGGTGATTTTCACAATATTTCTAGAACAGCGCCTCCGAGAGATATAAATGGAGATACATCAGCTACAGTTTTGGGAGTTGGAGCTCATACTCAACATTTATATGAAAATAAATTAGGAAATAGTGTATCCTGTTCAAACTGTCATAAAGTTCCACTAAATTATAATTCTCCCGGGCATGTAGATTCAGATTTACCCGCTGAAGTGATACTGAACGGGCAAGCAACTTCACACGGCGCGACAAATGCAACTTATAATCATGCTGACGGAAGCTGTGCTAATACATATTGTCATGGTAATTTTACTTTCTATAAAGATTCTACTTCTTTAAGAAATCAGTTCGCTTATACTGCCGATAAAATGACGGGAACCAGCCAGATTGTTATATGGAATAAAGTTGATGATTCACAGATAAAATGCGGTTCATGCCATGGTTTACCTCCTGCAGGGCATATCCAGGTAGAATTGAAAGATTGTGCAGGCTGTCATGTTGGTGTAGTTGATGAGTTTGGAAATATCATTGATAAAACAAAACATATGAACGGCCGGGTCGATGTCTTTGGAGAATGATAAGTACAATTAAAATATAAATCTTTATCTGCTATTCTTTTTACTAAATTCAATAAATTCTATTGGTGCACCATTTTCTTTTATCATTGCAACTCTAACACCTTTCGCAGGCGAAGATATTTCCCCAATTAAATCTTTCCCCCTAATAGCATCAGTTAGATCATCAACCTCGAATGCAATATGAGGAACTGTTTTTATTAAATCTGATATAGGGCTATTTTCTTCAAAGCGCATCCATTCAATTCCATAGTCACTTGTTTCAAAACCTGAAACGTAGAATCTATATTTTTTTAAATACTTTTCATTTGATCTTTTCTCTTTAGTCGGGATACCAATATGGTGAAAACGCATTCCTTTACGGGAAATTGCAAATGGAGGATCCGAATCATTTCTTTTTATCTGTTTCATTTTTTTATTTTTACTAATAAGAGATTTATAATAAGTTTTCCGCCGGCATTAAACAGGATTGTTTTCGATATTATTACTTCCTTTTATCTCTTCAAAATTCTCATGAATGCTATTCCTGTTCCTATCAACCCAATAAGCCCATAAAACTATAAGCCATTGAGAAAGTCCTGCAATCCCAATCGCTTCAACTGAAGGAGGAGGTGCACTAAATACATTAACAATATAAATAATAGCAAGGAAAATTATTAAACTCCATAAAGCAATATTTCCGGTCTTATTTTTTGCTGTTGTAGCAGAGAGATAGAGATAAACACCTAAAGAAAAAATAAATACTTCTACAATAATTGAAAGCTGTATAGAGTTCCAGAGACCAAGACCAGCTTTCAGATCACTCCAGGGGAAAATAGGAAGATCAGGCCGGTGAACAACCAGATCCAATATCCAATGGCTTACTACAAGCGAACCGAGAAGTATTGAACTCTTTAAATTTTTTCTTATTAAAAAATAAACTAATGCAAAGATAATTCCCCATATAATTGTAAAAAATAAACTATGAGAATATGGATAATATGTAAAATCGAGCGGGTTTGCAGCCATTATTCCGGGGACAATTTTAACTGACTCTATCCCTGTTAAAATAAAAACTGGCCATATTAAATCAAGGAATTGTGCAGCAAAAAACAATGTTCCTAAAGATGGTCTATCATCTATTTTTTTCCCGCCAAAACCAACCCCATAATGTCCTATAAACATTTTTATATTCCTCCATTGTTATTAAAATATTTTATAAGAAGCTGTATGGCCGGATACCGGGATTTCATTTTCTCCATATAAGCAATAAAATCCAGGGATTATTTCTAAAGCAGAAAATAATAAAAAAATGATTAAAATAAACTATGCAAAAAGATTTATCCCCTGATCTCCTTCACAAATGCTCTTATATGATCCGGAGTTGTACCACAGCATCCGCCGACAATATTAACTCCTGCATCAAGTAAGTCTTTTATTTTAAGGCTCATCATTTCCGGTGTTTCAGGGAAAACCGTAACATTGTTTTGTATTATAGGAATCCCGGCATTTACATGGACAAGAACAGGTGTAATTTTATCGGCTGCCCGTATTTCATGAACCACTTCAATCATTTGATCTGTTCCCACACCGCAATTTGCGCCAATGATATCTGCACCGGCTTTCTTAACTGCGGTAATCATATCAGCGGGAGAAACACCCATCATAGTCCGGTAATATCCATGAACTGTTTTCTGATAAGTAAAAGTACAAATTACTTCAAGATTGGAAAATTCTTTGGCAGCACGAACTGCCAGCGAAGCTTCATCAACAGCAGACATTGTCTCAATACAAATGGCATCTGCACCTCCTTTGCTCAAAGCTTCTACTTGAATACGAAATCCGTCATATACTTTTTCTTCGGGAATTTCCTCCATAACCAGAATTGCACTGGAAGGTCCTATCGAACCGAGCACAAAATGATTATCACCCGCAGCTTCTCTCGAAATAGCAGCTGCAGCTTCATTTAATTCAAAAGCCCTGTCCTGGAGACCGAAATGTTCCAGCCTGAGCGGATGAGCACCAAAACTGTTAGTTAAGATCATATCGGAACCGGCATCAATATAACTTTTTGCTATACTGTACACTTCTTTCCGATGAGTAACATTCCAGATTTCAGGGCACTCGCCAACACCTAATCCAAGTTTGTGAAGGAAAGTTCCCCAGCCGCCGTCTGATATTAAAATTTTTCCGTTTTCAATTGCTTTAAGAATTGATCTCATTTTTATTCCAACTAATTTTTAAATATAAGGATCCATGTATTTCATGTTAATTATAAAAATAAATAGCATGGATGTATGAACTGCATGACCGAATAAAATTAAGTGAATTTTTCATCTAATTCCTTTTTAATATCTTCAGCAACTTCTCCTGCAGTTCCATCCCGTTCCTGTTCTTCACTCCATCGCCATTGAGCAAGATAATTATCTTCATCCATTAAACCTTGTTCTTTTGCCGTGCTATCAATTTTAACCATAAATTTTGAAGGCATTTCAATTTTGACTTCATCAAAATCATCCCATGCTTTAACTTGTGATGGAATATCCTGCCAATATAATATTTGAAAAAAAGCCATAGTGATTTATTAATTATTTATAAATGAATTTATAATATGAAATAATTTTATTTATTTTCAACCAATTTTATGAATAGATCCACAGCACTGCTGGCATCGGAACCATAGCCATCCGCACCAATTTCATCAGCAAACATTTGACTTACGGGGGCACCCCCGATCGCCATTCTAATATCATTTAAACCTTTTTCTTTAAAACCCTCTATTACCGTTTTCATATATGTCATTGTTGTAGTTAATAATGCGCTCATACCCACAATATTCGGCTTAAATTTATCGGCAGCGGCCAAAAATTTTTCAAGACTTTGATCCACACCAATATCATGAACTTCAAAACCCGCACCTTCAGCCATCATACAAACAAGGTTTTTACCAATATCATGCAAGTCACCTCTAACTGTTCCCATTAGAAGTACACCTGCCGGTTTAACATTCGAATCTTTAGCTGAAAGCAACGGTTTTAAAACCGCCATACCGGCTTTCATCGCCCTTGCGGCAATTAAAACTTCCGGAACATATAAAATATTATATTTGAAATCTTCACCGACAACACTCATACCGGCAATCAAGCCTTCGTTTAATATTTCCTGTGCAGTTTTCCCTTCAGCTAAAGCATCTTTTGTCATTTGCTCCACTTCTTTTGCTTTTCCCTCGTAAAGATATTGGTTCATTAAAGCATAATCGGGCATATAGATTTCCTTTTTATTATTTTCTAAAATCCAAATTCGAATTCCGGAATAGATTTTTGCTAACGCTTTGAATTAAACTCATTCAGTGCATTCTGCATAGCAAGAATATTTTCTTTCGGCATTCCCGGACTTGTTCCTCCACCGACAGAAAGAATAATTCCTTCACCTCCGCTTTTTTCAAGAACTTCCATAGTTGCATCAAACACTTCTTCGGGCGTTCCTCTTACACCGATTTCCAATGGGTTGACATTTCCCATTAAACACATTCTGCCTCCTACACGGCTTTTTACATCTGCAATATCTGTCTGCTTTCCCCAATTCAATACATTAAAACCGCAATCAGGAAGATAATCTAGGCATGCATTTATATCAGCATCGTTATGATAAATTTTCACCCAGTCCTTTGGAAATGCATCACATATTTTTTTTAAATAAGGATGAGCAAATTCCTTATAATGATCTTCATTTATAAATCCAACAATATCATCCAGGATAAAAATACCTTCAACGGTATCGCCCATAATTTTAGCCTGCGCCTTCAGCCAGTCGATAATTAAATTTGTACATAGATCGATTAATTTATGAGCATAATCAGGTTTTTCTATGAGGTCAAACATGAAATCGGTAGTGCTCCGGACAAAACCTGCAGTGCAAAGCGGACCGCGGGAAGTGACAATCGGAAGAATATGACCATTATCAAAGATGCGCTGTTTATGCATTTTGATCCGGTGTAATGTCATCGCCATAAAAGCATCATTCTCAACTTCATAATCAGGAAAAGATTCAATATCCTCAATATGAAAAAGAGTATGATACTCACTAGGAGTATTATCCTGCCAGAATTTAATTTTAGTTCCAAGTGCAGACGGCTCCGCAGCCATTCCATATTCCATCCACCAGGAAGGAACAAAAATAATATCCGGATACTCTTCATGAATTTTTAAATTAGATTGAAACCACAACTCTGGATCCAAATAATAATCCATGTGGTTTATCCCAAGATAGCCGGGTATCCAGGGACTGTCAATAATTAATGCCATCGGTATTTTATCCAGTTTTTCCAGTCTTGCTGCTTTTTTAAAAGTTTCCCACTGTTCAGGTTTCATTTATTTCTTCCTTTTCTTGGATTGTCAAAGTGAAAATATGCCGGTCTTTAAAAGTGAACGAGCATATAAGAAAGCATACTATTTATGAAAAAAATATTTCATCATCTGTAATTTTCAATTCTATTTCTGCAGCCTTTGCTGCTTCCTGGAGAGCGGCATTCAGCATTACAACAGGATCTTTACTTATATCGAGCCTTCGCATTAATCCTTCTCCTTTTTTTGTACCGGCAACAAACATAATTTTTAATCCTTTGCGCTTGCATGAGATTCTTGTTCCATCTTCAAGCTTTGTATTCATCGGTTTTATAAAAGCATCCGTATAATGGACACCGATACCGGATTTATCCAGGAAAGCCGGCGGCAGCTTTTCTTTTGCTTCTTTATTTATGTCGCAAATTTTAATCACAAGTAATTCTCCTTCAGTAATAAAATCAAGTTTTATTTTAAAATACCTATAAATTTTCTAACAGTTCAATTCGTTAACTTTCATTGATCAGTTCAGTTTTAAAGGTTTGATTTTCATATTTCACCAGAGCATAATGGAGAACTTCAAATACCAAGCCCCATTTATGTTCACGGCTTTCAGCTTTACAATAGCACCCTTCAGGAGAAAACTGGTATTGCCAGTTTAAAATTTCATTAATTGGTTTTCCGATTAATGGTTTTTCATTTTCTATATTGTTCATAATGGATTCCGAATCTGCAATATACTCACACATGAATTTATAACCGTCATTATCTTTAGAAGGGCTGCAGTTCATTGAGATTATTTTGTAGGAATCTTCAGGAGGGCTTAATTTAATATAATAATCGAATTCTAATCCCCGCCCCATATTTGAACATGTTGTTCCTTCATATTTAAATTTTGCTTCTACAGAATTATCATCAAGTATTAGAAGCTTAAGACGATCAACCGACCATTTCTGAAGAACTTTTAAACTTATTTTATATTTAGCATTTTTATTAAGAATCCCCTGGTAAATTGCCCGAAGCTAAAGCTTCAGAAAATATTTGAGCATTTGCGGGCTGCAGTTTAGTAACATCTTCAATTTGTCCGCGCGAATATTTAAAAGGAGTTCTTCTATACTGACAATTTTTCATAGAGCATGTTACGCAAGGAATTAAGCCTGAAATCCTCTTTACTTTTTCAATATTTTTTGTAATTCCGAAAAGTGCAAGCAATGATTTTTTAGGTTTAAGCATACCTGTTTCCAGCACATCAATGTTCCCAGGTAAATCATTTTCCCTTTTTTGCCGAATTAACTTCAGAAGCTTACTTTGATCAATTACTGTCCAGCCGGGATAGCCCGGACTATAATGCGGCAATACTGACAAATTATTTTGGTCTGCCCATGCACAAAATTTAGCGCCGAGCGATGTAACTAAATGTTCAACAACAGCGGAGCCATAAACTTCAAGAAAGAAATATTCATCCGGCTTACCTTCCTGCCATAGCCGGTTTGCTTCTTCCTCACATTTTCCGCCGGCACTAACAGCAACAAGCATTGCTGTAGAAACCTGAGCTTCGGCTAATTGATTGTGAAGCTTAACAGATGAAAGCTCAACATCATTTATTCTAAGCTTTTCAGTCGAAAAATCGATATCGCTTGTCTGCAGCGCGTATATCCATGGATTTCCATTTTCATTAAACCATTCTCTCGCCCAATCAGCTAATTCACGTGATCTTTCTTTCAGTTCAAAATTACGAGGATATCCTAATAATCGTTTATATTCTTCTTCTCTAATATTAACATCAGGATTTATATCGATTAATTCCTTCATACAGCATTATGCATATTTAAAGATTCGACAGGATTAAACTGACATCCTTCAACAAAATACTCAAAAAAAGACGGGTCAGTTTCAAGTCTGCAATGGTTTACTTTTTTAATCAAATTTTCGAGTTCAACTCTTTTGGTCCTCGATAAAAGTGCAATCGAGGCTCCTTCAATTGATGCATTTCCGATTTGCAGAATTTTTGAATCATCGATATTCGGGATAAGGCCAATTCTTTTGGCAGATTCAATATTTAAATATCTGCCAAAGCCGCCAGCAAGATAAAAGGTATCGACATCCTCAAACTTTGCTCCATATTTATTAAAAACTACATGAAGGCCGGCGACATTTGCACCTTTAGCTTGAGCAAGTTCGTTTATATCGTTTTCATTAATAAAGACCTCGTGATCATAATTTGAAAAAAGGACAATTTTATTCTCATTATCTATATGAAATTCATCATCTTGCTGAAAACGTCCTAAATGATTAATATGTTTATATTTAAGAAGCTCACTTAAAAGATCAATTAAGCCGGAGCCGCAAATTCCAACAGCATCTGTATCATCAATAACTGAAATATTAAACATACCATCAGAATTCATACTAACTCTTTCAATAGCACCAGGCAACCCAGGCATACCGCAGGATATTCTGCCTCCCTCGAATGCAGGCCCGGCCGGACATGATGCAGCTAATATTTTATACTTATTACCCAGAATTAATTCCGTATTAGTTCCAACATCCATAATAGCTATAAGGCGTTCTTCATTGGCAATATCAACAGCAAGCATACATGCTGCAGCATCAGCACCAACATGCCCGCTTATTATCGGTAAACCATAAATCCGGGCTTTGGGATTAACCGGCAAAAGGAGTCTTTTGGGAAGGCCCGTTAGGCTGGTTGTCGTTCTTTTACCACCCATCATTTCAATCTCAGTAATAGAACGGTATGGATTCTGCCCGATAGAATAAACATTTAACCGAAAAAATAGATCTCGCATTGTAGAATTTCCAGCAATAACAACTTCATAAATATTTTGAGGATTAACCGGAAACTCTTCAATTACATGTGTCAAATAACCTGCAAGCGTTCTTTGAAGCAGCTTACCGCTATGTTCGGTGTCGTAATAAATCCTTGCCATAATATCCGAACCCCCAAATCTTTGGGGATTTTCAAATGAGGAATCAGCAATCATTTCACCAGACTCAAGATTTATTAATCTCACAACAATTGTAGTTGTACCAAGATCAACAGCTAGTCCATAAATAGGTTCGTTTGAACGATCGATTTCTTTTCCATCCATCAGGATATGAACACCATCTCTTGTAACTGCAGGATCAATTCTTAATTTTTTATCATTATATGAAAAATGAAGAGCTTTATTTTCTATTTTCATTCTGCCGCGACGCATTGTATTACATTTTATAATTCCCGAATCTGCTATAATTTTTGTCCGGCAAGAGAGTCTAAAATTTCCATTTAAATGGGATTCTTTTTGAACAGGTTGGGACAGGCATTCCATTCCTTCTAATATTTCTACCAGACATTCCTTACATTTCCCCTGTTTTTGACAAGATGTAGGTACATGAATTCCAAAAGATTCAGCATATTCAAATAATGAAGAACCTTTTGTTACACTAAATTGTTGATTATTAAAATGCAGCTCTACACTCATCATTCTCTTTATTTAACAAATAAATGCAGGGACAAAAAATTTTCATCTTCAATATATATTTTTTAACTGCGGATGATCGAATATTTTAAATGAAATATTAATATAAAAATTAAATCGATTCAATTAAATATAAATAATCAATCAAATAATAAAAAATCTTTCATTTTGAAAGGTTTTTAATAATTTTTAGTTTAGTTTCTGGATGTGATTGAAGAAAACGTATACAAATTATACTGGATAATTTTTGATTAATAAAAAATACCCGGGTACACCGGGTATAATTACAATATTCAAATTAATTTAAGGTAAGGCATAACTAACCGATAGATAAGCAAAAGTAGGTCCGCCTCCGCCAATATTATTTAGTCCCTGCCGTAAAACACCTTCATTAACTGTTGCATCCATTGAAAAATCTCCAAATCTGAAACCAACTCCAACTGTAGCTCCATTTGGCCCTATAAATAAAGTTGTAATCGATTCGTTCTTGTCGGAAGGTGTAGGAGTCTGGGTTGCAGGGGATTCAATGGTTTGTTTGGCCGTGGTTGCCACGTATCCCAGCCTTGCAACAAACCAGTCGGTCATGTTCCATTCCAACCCTATATTCCACAAGGGAAAAAAGAAATAAGAAGTGCTGAGTTCAGGTGTAAACGGACTGGAAGGAGTTGTTATACTTGCATTAGCTAATGATAAACCTCCTGCTAAAAGGAAGTCTCCTACTGAATAATTAACACCAAGACCTACATTAAAAGCTGTGAAGGAAGGTAAATCTGTTGAACGAGTGGAATCACCTAATCCTAAGTTCTGAGATCCTGAAGCAGTTATAAATGTAAATAACGGAACGAGAGTAACTTTAGAAGATAATTTTGTAAATAACCTTGCATTAATCATAATTATAGTTTCACTAACACTTGTTTCAGCACCTATTGCAGGCTTAAAATTAGAACCCGGGAAAATTAGAGAAGCCCCGGCATCAAGCCGTAGGCTACTGGTAAAATCGGCAAGAATACCGCCATTAACCCCGAATTGACTGGCTGTAGCTTGAGTCGAACCTCCTAATGGCGGATTTCCGGCATTGTTTATTTCATTTGTTGTTGAAGCATATGAAAGCCCTAATCCGAATGCTAATCTCCCTTTACGTAAAGTACCAAACAATTCCACATTGTTATTCAAAGGGACTACTGTCGGAGCTATTCCCAATGTATTGATCCTATTTACAACTCCCAAATTATAACCGGGAATTTTGGATAATGGATCCGGCGAAGTGATTGCAAAACTCTGGAAATCATTCCTGGATAAAAAACCGCCGAGAGTTAAATCACTACCCAAATCGAAATTAGCAGCAAAAAATTGCCCGGTACCACCAGCTGCAAAATCTGTTGAAGTTCCTGCACCGGATCCAAGATCTCCAAACAAGAAATTATCATAATATGTACCCCAGGCGGGATTGACAGTCATGAAGAATGGATCGACAATATAAGGATTAGCACCCATCCCTGAAAGCCTGGCAAAACCTCCTGTTTTTTTTATTTCCTGCGAATTGGCCGGAACAATTAAAAGAAAAGAGACAAGTACCAAGAATATGTATCGGATAAACATAGAACCCCCGATGATTTTTGTTATTGGATTTTTCTTTAGAAAGCCATAAAATTTTTGTCGAAACGTAAAATTTTTAAACTTTAAAGTCAATAAATAATAAATTTTTCAACGAATTGTGTTGTTCACGAGTTTATATTATTTAAAAAAACTCTGATGTAAAATTTAAAATACTGCAGAAATTGATTCTCTGAAAATTTTATACTCTCTTTAAAAAATTTCTTATTTTCTAACTCCAAAATTGTAATCATAATATTTAATTCTTATTAATTATCGGGAAAATTATTTACTAACCAAAGAAATATAATTTTAAATTCTTCCAAGAATCTTATCCATAACCCAGTTAGTCCCTTAAGAAATTTAATTGTTCTTGGACTTTTCCTTTCACAAATAAATTTGACAATTTCCTGATCAGGGGATTTTTGAGATAGTATTCAAGATAAAAATTTCCGATAATTTCTAGTCCTTAATGTTATAAAATTTATTTAACTTTGAAGCTTAAATTTATTTTTCCCTATTCAGAAGAATGGTTTTAAAGAGGGAAGTAATGTTTATTAAGGTTTAATAAAAAAATTCTATTATGGATGAAATTTTAATAAATGTAATAAAAGATACAATTCAGATTACACTTCTAGTTACTTTAATGATGATAGTCATAGATATAATGAATTTATGGACTAAAGGAAAAATCGGTATTCTTTTAAGAAAAAAAGGAAAATTCAGACAATATACTATCTCTTCATTTATCGGCACGATTCCTGGATGTTTTGGCGGGTTTACAAACGTTTCACTTTATATTCATGGAATGATCAGCTTCGGAGCATTAGCCGGTTCGATGATTTCCGTTTCCGGCGATGAAGCCTTTGTTATGCTGGCAATGTTTCCTAAAACAGCAGTTATTTTGTTTGCACTACTCTTTTTCATTGGGGTTTTTGCCGGGAAATTAATTGATTTTATTGTAAAACGTTTTAAAATATCCACATGCACTGATTGTAGAGAACTGGTAATTCATAATACAGAAAGAAATTTTAAACATTTTATTAAAGAACATATTTATGTCCATATAATTAAAAAACATATCTGGAAAATAGCATTATGGACATTCGGTGCTCTTATAGTTGTTAATATTTCTTTAAAGTACTTAAACCTTGAACAATTTACTACAAATTACCCAATCATTTTTTTAATAGTTGGTGCTCTAATTGGTCTGATACCTGAATCCGGACCGCATTTAATATTTGTTACCCTATTTGCAAACGGGCTGGTTCCTTTTTCAGTTTTACTTACCAGTTCAATAGTTCAGGATGGTCATGGGATGCTTCCACTGCTTTCTTATTCACTTAAAGATTCTGTAAAAATCAAATTATTTAATTTCGCTTTTGGATTGACAATTGGATTGATACTTTTTTCATTCGGATTGTGAAATATTATCGCTCTCTTCATTTCTCGTTGAAACTCCAAAGATATGGATGTCAACATCTTTCAAAATTCGTTTTGCCTCTTCAACTTGATCCTGAACCACGAAAACTCTCGCAGGCTGGATTAAAGGATCAATAATTAAAAAATTTTCACCAAATACGTAGTAATCAATATTGGCGTCATCAAGTAAAGATTTGATTAAACCAATATCTCCTTGATTAATTGATGAAGTAATCTGAACATATTCTTTAGGATTTATTATGGCAGGAGGATCAATAGTAAAATCGATTAAAGATTCGCATTCATGGCAATGAACCTGATGTGAACTTCTCTCATTTTTATTTAATTTAATATTAGCGGAGCACTTCGGACAAACAATCTCTTCAGGCAGTAAATCAGGTTTGATTGAAGCTTTCATCATTTCCCTGCATTTGGGATTATCGCAATAATAAAAATCTCCAGCTTCGGTTAAGCATGATTCACAAAAATGCCTTTCGCATGAATGACATGAATATATTGCATTTTTTCCGGGGTGATTAGGACACTTTTCCATCATATTTATTAAAAATGTTTATATGGATATACTATTAATAAAATTACTGAAAACAATTATTTTAGAAAAGTATTTTATTTACCTGTAATAATTATTTTAAAGTAAAAAATGAGCTATTTCCCATACAAAAAGAAGAAAATTTTGTATCTTTTTATAAGAAAATACATCTAATATTTAAGAAATTAAAAATAGAACTATTAGGAATAAAAAAATGAATTATGAAGTTAAAGATTTTCAAAAAGATGTTATTGAAAAAAGTAAGCATATACCTGTACTTGTAGATTTCTGGGCAGATTGGTGCGGACCATGCAAAATGCTTGGACCAATATTGGAGAGGTTAGCTGAAAAAAATAAAGACAAATGGGCACTTGCAAAACTCGATACCGACAGCAATCAAGAAATTGCAATGGAATATGGAATCAGGGGAATCCCAAATGTAAAACTATTTGTAAATGGAAAAGTCGCTGATGAGTTTACAGGTGCATTACCTGAAAATATGGTTGAGCAGTGGCTAAAGAAAGCTGTACCTGGCAAAAATAGCGGGCAATTAGAATCTGCTAAAAAATTATTTTCCGAACATCAATATGATAAAGCTAAAAGAATAGTGCAAAATATTCTTTCGGCTGAACCAGAAAATGAAGAAGCAAAATTATTATTAGGAAAAATTTTAGTCTTTGAGGATTCAGATAAAGCCGTTGGACTGGTTGAAAATATTGACGGAAGTGCAGAAAATTATGAGCAGGTCGAATCAATCCAGACGATTGCAGAGCTTTTAAGGAAATTGGATGAGAAAAACAATTTCCCGGATGCACCGGTTAAAAGCAGTTATATTTCAGCTATAGAAAATTTAAAAACAAAAAGATTTCGATTCTGCCCTGGAAAAATTTATAGAAGTAATAAGAGAAGATAGGAATTATGATAATGACGGCGCAAGAAAAGCATGTATAGCAATATTTAAATATCTTGGCGAAGAAAATGAAACTACTCTTAAATATAGAAAAGATTTTGGAAGATCACTTTACATTTAAGATATTTAAAGTAAGCCGTTCTGCTTTAATATAAACAGTCCTATCGTAATTGTAATTATTGAGCCCAGAGTTGTCATCAATACTATATTAGCAGCAAGCCGACCGTTTGATCCCATAGCCTCTGCCATTATAAAACTGACAATTGCCGTAGGACATGCAAAAAATATAAAAATAATACCCATATCTCCGGCAGGGAAATTTAAATAATAAGCAATTATACAGCCGATCAGCGGTATAAGCACTAGTTTAATGGCTGAAGATAAGATTGCGGCAAAAGAAGCTTTCGTTATATCTGCTAAGATTCATAAAACCGCCGATCCCGATTAAAGCTAAAGGTAAGGATAAATCCGCAAGATAATCTACTGCTGATAAAATAAAACCAGGCAATTCCCACCTGTAATAGGAAAAAGGAGCTGCAAGAAGGACTGCAATTATTAAAGGATTCTTTATTATTTCAAAAAGAGTTTTTACAGTATTTAGCTGTTTTTCTTTCCTGTTCGGAACCATTAAAGCAATAACTGATAAGATATTAAACATTGGTATAATGAAAGCTAATAATAGTGAAGCCTTTGCTAATTTTTCTGAACCGAAAATATTCGAAACTAAGGGCCAGCCCAATTATTGCATAATTGCTTCTGAAGCTTGCCTGGATAAAAGCTCCGCGGTCTCTCCCATCCTTTAACAGCGGGATCGATATAAGCCATATTAAAATAAAAGATATTATTATGCCTGCATAAATGAAGACAACCATTTTAATGTCAAGCACTTCATCAAGGGGAACTTTTGATACTTCTGTGAATATTAAAGCAGGAAACGAGATATTAAATACAATTTTTGTCGACAGGCTAATAAAATTATCATTTATTATTCCGCCCTGTTTTAATAGATATCCCAAGGCTATTATTAAAAATACAGGACTTACAAGACCAAGAATAAGTATTAAATTTTGCAAATCAGGATTTATGAATTAGGAAAAGAAAATAGTCGGATTTTATATTAATACTTTCATTTAAATTTACCCTCAATATTTTTCAAGATATAATAATACAGAAGAAAGAATGAATATTTAAATTATGGAACGATCTTCTCCCCTTTTTTATTTATAGCAGTTAATGCATCAACAGGACAAACAGAACAAGCTTCAATTAATCTTTCATTCTCTATTTCAATTAAGTCTTTTCTGAATGAACAAATTCTTTCGTCATCCAACTCAAATACTTCCGGAGCAGCTTTAATACAATTCCCTGTGGCAATGCAGGTTGTTCTGTCTATTTTAATCTTTAAATCACTTATATTCTTTTCTTCAAATTCTTCCATATATGTTAAAAGACATAATTGTATAAAAGTATAATGGCAGAGCTATATGCTTTATCTTTAAGCTCTTTTTTATAATCGAAATTTTGCAGATAAAAAAATTATCATCACTTTGGATTGTAATATTTCATAGCCTCAGGAATTTCAGCTTTAATATCATTTATTCTTGTCTGATCTGCAGGGTGATCACTTAAGAATTCCGGGGGTTTACTTCCTGTATTTTGGCTCATCATTCTTTCCCAAAAGGTAACTGCACCATGGGGATCATAACCAGCCATTGCCATAAAAATTAATCCAAGATGATCTGCTTCACTTTCCTGTGTACGGCTGAAAGGGAGTAAAACTCCAACCTGGGCTCCGACTCCATAAGCCGTCATAAATATTTGCTGAGTTTGCTGAGGCTTATTTTTTAATGCTTCCTGAAGTGCAACTCCGCCAAGCTGTGTTATCAATGCCTGGCTCATTCTTTCATCACCATGTTTTGCAACGGCATGTGAAATTTCATGCCCTAAAACAACTGCTAAGCCATTTTCATCCTGTGTAATAGGGAGAATACCTGTATAAACAACAACTTTTCCTCCGGGCATACACCATGCATTAACTTCATTACTTTCAATTAAGTGAAATTCCCATTTATAATTTTTTACTTCGCCAGCCATATTGTGATCTTTCAAATATTTTTCAACTGCCGAAGCAATTCTTTCACCAACTCTTTTTACCAAAGCAATTTTCTGAGGATCATTACTTTCTTTATTATCCTTAAGAAATTGATCGTACTGTGAGAAGCTCATAGAAAGCATCTGGCTTTCCGGGATTAGGCTTAATTGTTTTCTTCCTGTAATCGGAACCGTGCTGCAGGATATAAACAAAAAGGCTGAAATTATTAAAAAGATTGTAAGATAATCTCATAAGCTTCATATTTTGTCTCCATCAGTATTTTTAATTTATATAATATTATAAAAAGTGAAAACAAATGTTATTGATAAACACATTTATTCAAAGGGAATCATTCTATATTCTTTCAGCAATGTATTCGGCATAAAACTTTTCCCATTCCGTTTTTGACTTTGATTTATCTCTTTCTTTTTCTGCAGAAACAATTAAATAAACTAATTCACTTTTAGATATTTTTTTTTCAATCAAACCTGAAATCTTTTCTTTAAGATAACCGGCATACCATAAAGGCCATTCCGCATCCTGCCCGTCGGTTTCAATAAAAGCTTGATGGTGCTCTTTCCCTGTTTCAGCAAGTAATTCCTGCAGCTTTTGAATTAAAGTATCTTCTGCCATCGGATTATCTCCAAAAATTATTTTTCTCATATAATTAATATATGTATTCATAAACATTAATAGAAAATTATTTTATATTAAAGTTAACCGAACTTAACAACAGAATTAATAAAAGAATTTACCAAGGGATGATATCTTATTTAATAGTGCGGATCTTTCTGGCTGAAATAATGTAGCTAAATAAAAAGGATGATCTTCAAGTTCAACAATTCTTACTTCTTCATTAATATCAACACCTGAAATTTTTAATTTGCTTTTTTTTAGTAAATCAATGTATTTGGAATTAAACCCGTAACTGCAATGAAATTTTTCCGTCAGCTGATCCGCATTACAAAACTTCTTAGTCTGCTTCCCTCTTTTAAAAAAATTTCCCCTTCCTTTTCTATAAGAGAGCATGTTAATTGGGTGATAACGGGGATTTCCGGTTCGAGTTTTTATTTCCGAACTATCTGCCGAATTATACCCAATAACATTTCGAAAAAATTCTATTATTAAATGCTGAAATCCTCCGCATGTCCCTAACAAAGGGATTTTATTTTCACGGGCATGTTTTATTACATTTATAACACCATTCATATTTTTATATGGGCTTGCAGGAACCACCCAGATCCCTTTATAGCTCTTAAACTGTTCTCCAATTCCACTTGTAATTGTCTCCGTATTAATCCAGTCAAAATTCAAATTTATATTTAAATATTCAGATGAATATTTTAATGCACCCGGTATTGCCTGGTGGGCTTTAATTTCAGGATTGTAATCACCCACTAATGCAATTTTAATAATCATTATAAATTCCTTCCGGTTTTATTTTATTACTTATCAATAGTTTTCATTCCGCTTTCAGGATAACGCAAACCTGATGCGGCACCAGGCGGCATAATATCTTCTATTTCTTCCAGCTCATTATCAGTTAAATTGATCTCCACGGCTTTCGCATTCTCCTCGAGATACTTCACATGCTTAGTACCGGGAATAGGAACTATATCATCTCCCTTTGATAGGATCCATGCCAGTGCAATCTGTGCGGAAGTAACTCCTTTTCTTTTAGCAATTTCTTCAACTTTATCAACAAGATTTAGATTTTTACGGAGATTATCTCCTTGAAATCTCGGGGAATATCGTCTGATGTCGTTTTCTTCAAGATCATCAACAGATTTTATTTTATCTGATAAAAAACCTCTTCCTAAAGGACTATAGGCAACAAACCCAATTCCTAATTTACGTACGGTATCCAATATTTCATCTTCCGGGTCTCTTGACCATAATGAATATTCCGTCTGCAGAGCTGTTATCTGATGAACCGAATTAGCGCGCTTTATTGTTTCCGGCGATGCCTCCGAAAGTCCCAGGAATCTTACCTTACCTGCCTTAACCAGTTCGGCCATTGCACCAAGAGTCTCTTCAATCGGAACATTTGGATCCACTCTATGCTGGTAATATAAGTCAATATAATCGACTCCGAGCCTTTTCAAAGAAGCATTACAGGCGGAATGAACATACTCAGGACTTCCATTTACTTTTCTATTAACCGGATCCTTTCCTCTTTGAATTCCAAATTTTGTTGCTAAAATAATTTGCTCTCTTTTACCGGCAATTGCTTTAGCTACAAGCTCTTCATTTTTAAAAGGACCGTACATGTCAGCCGTATCTAAAAAATTTATTCCAAGATCCAATGCACGGTGTATGGTGGAAATTGATTCTTTCTCATTACCTGTTCCATAAAATTCCGACATTCCCATACAGCCCAGACCAATAGCCGATACTTCAGGACCATTTAACCCAAGCTTTCTTTTTTTCATTATTATCTCCATAATTCAATAATACAAATTTAAAAATAGTAAATATCAAATGCAGGATTTATGATCCCGGCAATAATGTAACAGGAATCAGATCCAGGGTTAAAATTTAATTTTTTAACCCAAAATAATTTTCACTAATTTAGTTCTTCAATAATCAGATAATAAAATTATGGCTCTATTCTTCTCAATTTTTTTTGCAATCTATTCAGCAATTAATTATTACATATTTATTAGAGGCTGGCAGGCTCTGGAAGGTTTTCCGCATCTAAGAATTTTTTATTTAATAGTTTTTATAATATTTGCATTTGCTTATATTGCTGCAAAATTCCTTGTTTCTCATTTACCTCTTTTTATTTATAATATAATATTATGGGTTGGTTCCTTCTGGTTTGCTTTCATGTTATATCTTTTTTATTTCGATAGTCTTATTTGATTTCTTAAGGTTATTAAACTGGAAACTTGATTTTTTCCCTGCATTTGTAAAAGATAATTATGTGTTTACAAAACAAGTTGCGGCGGCGGCAGTTTTATTTATTACTTTAGTTATAATATTATCGGGCTATATAAATACAAGAAATCCAAAAGTTAAAACATTAAATATTGAAATTGAAAAAGGAGCCTGTAAACTAAATGAATTAAATGCAGTACTGGTAAGTGATATTCATTTATCTCCGATGGATAATAAATCTCTTCTCGAAAAAATTGTAATAAATATAAACGAATTAAATCCTGATATAATTTTTTTTGCCGGAGATATTGTGGATGATAAACCGGCTGTATTAAATGGGAATAATATCGGCTCTTCCTTTTTAAAATTAAAATCAAAATACGGTGTTTATGCTTCAACAGGCAATCATGAATTTATAACGGGAATTAATGACGCAGAAAAATATATTTCGGCTCATCAAATAAATCTTTTAAGAGATACGCTTTATAAAATTGATGACGGTTTCATAGTTGCTGCCAGGGATGATAGAAGTAAAAAAAGCTTTACCGGCAAAGAAAGACTTCCTTTGAATAAAATTATAAATGAGGCTTCTAAAGGATATCCAATTATTTTGATGGATCATACTCCTTTGGGATTGGAAGAAGCTGAAAAAAACGGTATATCATTACAATTATCCGGGCATGTACACAATGGACAGCTATACCCTTTAAATTATATTACCGGTATGATTTATGAAAAAAGCTGGGGTTATATAAAGAAAGGTAAAACGCAATATTATGTTTCCTGCGGTGCAGGTACATGGGGACCTCCGGTTAGAACCGGAAGCTATCCGGAAATTGTCAATCTTAAAATAAAATTTATTCCCTGATATGTCAGGTAAAATTTAATATTAATGAAAAATGTCTTAAATTATGTAATATTTGTAGAGACGTTCTGCAGAATGTATCTACAAACAGAATGTTTTTTGCAGACAGGAGGTATCTTCAAACAGAATGTATAACAAATAAAATGTATCTACAGTTTTTGCAGGTTTAACTCTAATTATAACATTAAACTTATTGCTATGGAAATCTTAAATATCGATTATGAAAAATATAAATTAAAGAACGGTCTGGAAGTAATTTTGCATAAAAATGATAATCTTCCTCTGGTTTCGGTAAATATCTGGTATAAAGTTGGTTCGGCAAATGAAATAAAGGGGAAAACCGGTCTGGCCCATTTATTTGAACATATGATGTTTCAAGGTTCTAAAAATGTTCCTAAAGAAATGCACTTTAGATATATCCAGGAAGCCGGCGGAACACTAAACGGTTCAACGACATTCGGATAGGACAAATTACTATGAAAAAGTTCCTTCAAACTTTCTTGAATTAATTCTTTGGCTTGAATCAGATAGGATGGGTTATTTGCTCCCTGCTCTCTACACAGGAAAAATTGAATAATCAAAAAGATGTCGTTAGTAATGAAAGGCTGGAAAGATATGATAACCAGCCTTATGGATTAGCATGGGAAATAATAATTACACACCTATTCCCGGAAGGACATCCATATAGCTGGCCGACAATTGGTTTTATGGATGATATTAAAAGCTATTCGCTTGAAGATGTTAAAAAATTTTTTGAAACATATTATTCTCCTGCAAATGCAAGTTTAGTTGTGGCCGGTTCTTTTGAACAATTAAAAACAAAAGAGCTGATAGAAAAATATTTTGGTGATATTACCGGTCCTAATTCCTTGAATCCATTGGCAAATATATTTACTAATTTAAAAGAAAATATTAAAACTCGAAAAAAATGAAGATGTTCAGCTGGAGAGACTTCATCTCGCATGGCATTCGGATCATGCATACGGAAAAGATGATGCTGCACTTGATGTTTTAAGCGATATACTTGCAGGTTCAAAAAATTCCAGGCTGTATAAGAATCTAGTTTTTGAAAAAGAGATTGCCCAGGATGTTTCTGTTTTCCAATATTCAGGCAAATTAACCGGCAGCTTTATAATTATTGCAACCGCCAAACCCGGGGTTCATTCTGAACAATTAAAAGAAGAAATATTTAAAGAATTAAATAATATAAAAGTAAATAAAGTTACCGGCAAAGAATTAACCAAATCTAAAAACGGTATAAAATCGAGTTTTATTTATTCTTTACAGAATATCGACAGTATTGCAGATCAGCTTAATTCTTATAATTATTTTATGAATGAGCCTAATTATTTTGCAGAAGATTTAAAGAGGTATGAGGATATAGATGCTGATTTGATCGAGCAGCTGCCTGGAAAAATATTTATCTAAACCATATGTGGAATTAAAAATACTCCCATCAAAGTAGACTTTATTATGAATAAAATTAATAGAGAAATAAAACCTTTACCTAAAGATGAAATTGAATTTGCTCTTCCGGAAATTCAAAGTTTTACATTGGATAATAAGCTTAAAGTAATTTTTGTACAAAAAAATGAATTGCCAATTCTTCAATTAAATATGATTGTAAATGCAGGGAGTAAATTCGATCCAGGTGATAAAAAAGGGTTGGCCAATTTAACTTCAATGCTCATTGATGAAGGCGCGGGCAATTATAATGCATTGGAATTAAGCGATGAATTCGATACACTCGGCACCCATTTTAATGTCGGGGCAAGCGAGGATAGTATTTTTCTTTCTTTACAAACCTTAAAGGAAAACTTTGAGCGGTCTTTAGATTTATTTTCTTCTGTTATAACCAAACCTCATTTAAATCAAAAAGATTTTGAACGTGAGAAAAGAAAAGTTTTAATAAAATTACTGCAGCTAAAAGATGAACCTGATCAAATTGCAGACGCAGCATACGAATATCTGGTTTTCGGCGATGACAATCCATATTCTTCACTTACTTTAGGCGACGAGAAAAGTGTGGACAATATATCGAACGAAGATATTAAATTATTTTATAATTTGATATTTTAAACCGGATAATTCAGCATTAATCGCAGTAGGTGATTCAAATGTTGAAGAACTGGAAGAAAACTTGAATTTATTCCTCATAAAATGGAAGCCTGAAAAAATCGAATACAGTTCAAAATAAATAATGGGAAGAGAAATAAAACACAAATTTTTCTTGTTCATAAAGAAGGGTCGGTACAAAGTGAAATAAGGATCGGGCACCTATCTTCCAAAAGGAATGAAGAAGATTATTATTCGAAGATACTTCTGAATAATATATTAGGAGGTCAGTTTTCCAGCAGGATAAATCTGAATTTAAGAGAAAACAAAGGTTATACTTATGGTGCTTCTTCAAGATTTACTTATTATAAAGATTCAGCTCATTTTATTGTTTCTACATCAGTCGGTTTGGAAAATACCGGTAATGCAGTTAAAGAGATTATGAATGAGCTCCGATCCATCAGAGATGGAGTAGAACAGAAAGAGCTGGACTTTGCAAAATCATCTACCATAAGAAAATTCCCCTCAAACTTTGAAACCAATAAACAAGTAGCCTCGAATTTAACAGCAAAATATATCTTCTCTTTACCTGATGATTATTTTAATAATTATATTGAAAAAATTAAAAGCGTTTCGATTGAAGAAATAAAACTGGCTGCTGAAAAAAATATTTTCCCGGAAGAAGCGGTTATTTTAATTGTGGGGGATAAGGATAAAGTTGTAAATCAACTGGAGGGAATTAAATTTAGGTGATGTAAAAATAATTACTTACACTTAAAAGTTATTTTAAATGCATAACAAGATTCCCAAATATCCATTTATTTAGTTGATTTTAACTGCTTTCTTTTGATTACTTTTTGAAATCTAAATTAATCGGTTCGTCTATCTCTTGAAATCTATTTATTAAATCGGTTGTGGGAATACTCTTATCGACTACTTCAAATTTTAAGTTGCTAATCATAATTTCTCCAGTTCCGGTAAGCAGTATACCTATATTTACCAAATTGCTGTTAGGCGGGATATCAAGAACGATATCATATTTTTTCCATCCAGTGTTTCCTTTTATAGGTCGATTATTCATATTATCAAATTCAAGCGGTTTGGTTGGATTTTCCTTACCATCTATTCGCATCCACAAGCCTGCTGATCCGGCTACATTTTTTGCTTTTATATAGCCCGAAAATCTTAATCTTTTATTCAGAAATTTTTCCGCAGAAAAATTCTGCATGAGAGTTCCGAATCCTTAAATATTTTTCTCTATAGATTTTATATAAACCGCATTTTCCCCGTTGTTCCCTCCCTTTTTTTCAATTCCAATATCATAACTATTGGGACTGGAACCGGCTTTAAACCATCCTTCAGGAATTTTGTCTCCTCCTATTAAAAAACCATAGCAGATTACTGCAGCAAATAAAACTCCTGCTAAAATAATTGCTCTTTTTGATTTCATAATATCCTCTAAATTAAATGTTAAAAAATATTATCAATATTTAATTATTATAATAATAGAGTGTTATAAAAACTAATGTTTATAAATTTATTAAATTCTTCTAGCTTATAATTATAACCGGTATTCAAAAGTTCAGTTTGAATTTGTTCTCTTGCATTTAATGAACGATCAATAATTTTATTGAAGGCATCAATTTCTGTGTGATTAATAAAGACACGCTTTCTATCATCTTTTATAATTTTACTTTCATCTTTTGTACTAAGGATTAAATTATTTTCTTCATTATTTATTGTTTTTTCGGAAGATCCTTTTTCAATAGCAGTAGCAGAACCTATTTGTTGCTGATGCAATCCAGGTTTAATTAAGAATAAAATAATAACCATAATCAGTACCGCAGCCGAAATTGGGATTAATAATTTAGAGCTATTTTTTTGCCAAAAGTAATTCTTCTTACTTAAAGACCGGTATGTTTCAAAATTTCCTGCAGGTAATGACTTATAAAAAAAAGCTACGTCATTTTTAATCTTTTTATAATCTATTAATACCCTGGTGCATCTTTTACACATCGATAAGTGTAAAAATAATTTTTCCTTTTTATCAAGCGGCAGTTCATTTTCAACAAAAAGACTTATTTCATATTCATAATGCTTCATTTACTTTTCCTTAAATTCTTTAAGATATTTTCTTAAAACTTTTTTTGTTCTATGCAGCCTTACAGCAATATTTTCCACTGATAATTGTGTTATTTTTGATATTTCTAAATAGGAATAACCTTCATACTCTTTTAAGTAAAGGAGCTCACTATTTTCTTTTGAAATTTTCATCAATGCGTCTTTTAGGGAGATATTGATATCAAATGTATCTGTATAATTTTTTCTTATTAAGTGGCTCTCAATGCTATCGTTATTAAAACCTTTACTCCTCAGTCTGCTGTAGCATAAGTTTCTTGCAATTATAAATAACCATGTTTTAATGGAACAGTCGCCCTTAAATGAGCCACCATTTTCAAAATGATGAAGAAAAACTTCCTGGACGATATCCTGTGCCTCTTCATATTTTTTTAATATGCTGAAAGAATACCTCAAAATATCTTCTGAATATTCTTCGTATAATTCTTTTAAGGATATATTTAATATTGCCGTTTCCAAAAGTTATTTATTCACCTTTTAAATAGACGCATTAGTAGGATAAAAAATTACATTCTATCATTCAATTGAATATTTAGAAGGAAATATCTTATAAATTAGACAATTTTCAGGATAAATCAATCTGTAGTTAAAATAGGATGGTATAGAATAAACATTCTTAATTTTGCAAAAATAGTTTTACTTTTAAAATAATTTAGAGGGAAGGATGAATTTATAACCGATTTTTCTATATTTAATAATTTCCGGCTGAAGCAGCCTGAACTCATCTGCTGTAACAATAAACTCAGCTTTTTCTCCCCTTTTGGTTTCACTTATTTTATCCCGAAAATCTTTTAAAGCACTACTATTGCTTATAGCGGTTAAATTTGAAAAGGAATCCTCCCGAAGAAGCTGAAGCTTTCTTTTTTTAAATTCCTCTTTTAATAAGGGAAAAATATCGGAAGAAAAAAGATTTGAGTGGTCATCGATAATAAATATAGATGAATTTTGAAATTTTCCCAGCAGATTCCTGATTGAACTCTTTAAACGACCGGTGGAATATTTAGTACTCAATTTATATTCAAGATCGGTGATATTATCATTTAATAATATGCCGTATTCCTTTTTGTATTCTTTTAACATTTTCAATATTTCCGATGATTCTTTAGATGGTTCCAGCAGTAATTCAAATGTTTCCGGTATTGATAGGAATGTTTTTGCATCTTCACCGGTTAATCCTGCAATACCGGTAATGAAAATTCCGATATTCCCAGCATCGCGACTTATTGATTTATTATAAAAAAATTCACTGTTCAGGATTAAATTATTTCCGGCGGATATTTTTAAAAGCGTTTTCCCGTTTATCTTTTCTTCTTCGGATTTAATATTTACATCGTAGTTTTTATATGAAATAAAAATTTCATTTAATACAACAGTTATGGGAAGATCGGAGGGGATAGCGACACTATAAGATGGATAATCCTTTTCCGGGAATGCCGGAGCTTTATTCCTTTTTTTTTGAATACTTATCCAGCTTTTTTCTATTCCGAGATTTGCCAACGATTCTTTAAATAATCTTTCAGTTTCTTTCAAATCAATTTGCTTTTTAAATTCAGGTTTGGTTTTATTTCCCCATATAGAGTCAAGAGTAATGTTTGCTATAAGCAGAATAATTACTATTATAAAGAGTGATATAATAATCTTACGGGAAGTTTTTCCTTTTGTAAAGAAGTTCATCGATTTGAACAGTAAAAATTATTTGTTTTTAAATTCAGGTTTACGTTTTTCAAGAAATGCATTTGTCCCCTCCTTAAAATCTTCCGTACCGCAGCAGATTCCGAATAATACAGCTTCATAATTTTGACCTTCATTTAAAGAAATTTGATCAACTGCATTGATAGCCTTAACGGCAAGCCTAACCGCATTCTGTGGTTTTAAAGCAATTTTCTCAGCAAGTTCCATCGCTTTAATAATTAATTCATCTTTTGGGAAAACATGGCTAATGAGCCCGATTCTTAAGGCTTCATGAGCGGTTATAGTATCACCCGTTAAAATATATTCCATTGCTCGGCCGGAATTTACTAATCTTGATAACCTTTGAGTACCGCCGTAACCGGGAATAATTCCAAGATTTACTTCAGGCTGGCCAAACTTTGCATTCTCAGATGCAAGCCTGATATGGCAAGCCAAAGCCATTTCACAACCGCCTCCAAGGGCAAAACCATTTACTGCAGCTATAACAGGTTTTTCAAAGTGTTCAATTAAATTGAATACAGCCTGTCCTTTTTCAGAAAACTCTTTCCCGCTTATCATATTGAGTTTATTCAATTCAGCAATATCTGCGCCGGCAATAAAAGCTTTTTCACCTTTTCCTGTCATTATAATTACTTTAACATTTTCATCGTTTTTCAATTCAGTAAATGCTATTTTTAATTCGGAAAGAGTTTCGCCGTTAAGAGCGTTCAATTTCTCGGGTCGATTTATTGATAAAATCGCGATAGAGTTTTTTATTTCTATAATTAAATTTTCATAATCCATTTTTTTACCTAATAACTCATAAATAAAGGAAGCCGGATCCTCAGATCAAGACCGACATACTGATTAGTCTGAAAAAAGTTATATGTTGCAATAATCTCCATCATAAACATAGAAACTCCCACCCCGCCGCTTACACCTATTTTCGAAGTTGTTTCTGTAAAATTTGCTTTATTGGCAGTGGGTTTGAATTCATTTAATTTTTGGAGGTATATATATGAAGCCGATATTTCCACTATAGGCATAAACAAAACAACATTTTCAAGTAAAGGCGCAAAATAATATCGCATACCTAAATTAATTGGAATTGCTGTAGTAGAAAAATTTGTATAATCGGTTATTTTATAAAAGTCCTGTGAACCGGGAAACTGTTCATATCCTATTTTCGTAAATAAGAAGAAAGGGAGGTATTCATTATCCGTATATGAGAATTCCAGGTTAAAACCATAACCTAAATCGGAGGAATTAGAAAAATAATTTATAGGTAAACGGGGACCAACTCCGAAAGAGATAAATACCCCTCGTGCTTTTTCTGCAGGAGGATTTTCGGCATATGAAACAGAAAGAAAGATAAAAATAAATAAAACAGAAGCTATTTTTTTCATAATCAAAAATACAAAATATAACTAACTACCCAAATGACTGATACAACCTGATTACCATGGTGCCGGTGAAATTACATTCCAACTTACAACTTTGCTTTATTAATTAATAAATTAACTACAATGAGAATATTTATTAATAATAATTGTGCTGGCAACAGAAAACTTTTAAAAATTTTGCTAACGGAAAAGAAACCTTCCCACGAATTATATTGAGACGCAAAAAGTAAGTTTATGATCATTTCCGAATTACTGCCGAACAATAGGATATTTACCCAAAAAACGGAAAAAGAAAAGATTATCAGCCAATAAATATTTTGGAAATATTTTATCAAAAGTCCTGCAGTTGCTGCAGAAAGGATTAATGAGATCACTTGAAAAAAATCAAAACTTTCCTTTTTTAACGGAACAACTTCATAAGAAAAAAGAAGGATAAAAATGAATACGGTCAATAAATATTTAAATTTTAATTTTGATGTAATATAAATCAAGAATAAGAAGAAAAATATCAGCTGAATTGAGTTCCAAACAAGGTAAACAGGGTAATCTATAATTGAAGAGAGTCCAAACTCATAAAAGTAATCGGGATCTCCCGGTTCAATTTTTTTTAATAAGAAAAGAACAGCAAAAATGATGAGAAGAGGAATAATTAATAAATAAATAAATAAATAACTTTTTTTATAGGACGGGTTTTTAAAAATATTTAAGAGAAGACCTTTACTTTCTTTCCCGGGAAAAATAAAAAACGGCAGGCATAAACTAAGCTGAAAACGAAATCCAAGAAGGATAAAATAAGTATCCAATCCTAAATACCTTAATGAAAGGCCGATTAAATTTATTATTATAACCAGAGCAATAAGGTACTTTATATTTTTATTCAAATCTTTATTTCCAGCCGGGATTAACATTTGAAGGTTTAATTTCATTAGTTTTTAGTTCAGTGCCTATTCCATGTTTGTAAACCAGGCTGCCCCCGTGTTCACCAGTTTCATAGACTAAAAACGCCCCGACTATTGAGAAAATTATAAATGAATATTTAACCGCACCCGAAAATTTTTTTTTAATTACCGCCATAGTCCTCAGTACAAGGAGTGCGGCGAAAAACCAGAGAGTAATGTTTGCATAATCTTCATGTTCATTAATTGCATTAATGGAAATTGATAATCCTTCTTTACTTAGTTTGTGTGCAATGTCTTTTGCCTGATTGCCGGTTAATACTGCAGCAATTAATCCCAACACACCGAGAAACAAAAGAAGATGAGCAATTTTAGATAGAAATTCCTTCTTCAGAATGATCCCCAGAATTTCAAACAAGACATATCCAAGTAAAAATGCTATGGGAAAATGAATTACTTCCGGATGTAATTTAGCCAGAAATTCCATATAACAGAACTAAAATATATTATGTCATTAATTAAATCAAAGCAGCAATCTAATATCTTACTTTGTACAAAAATAAACCCTTTGCAGGAACTGCTTCACCCGCAGCAATCCTATTTTTTGCAGAAATGATTTCTTCAAAATAATTTTCACCTAAATTTTTTTTTACTGCATTTAATAAAGTTCCGACAATTGTCCGCACCATTCCGTGCAAGTATCTATCTGCTTCAATAAAAAAGAAAACCAGCCCATTTGATTCTTTCCATTTAATATTATAAATATTGCATACTTTATTTTCAACAACTGAAATAGTCCGGCAAAAAGAAGTAAAATCTTTTTCACCAATTAAATACCGGCTCAAATCATTCAACTTTTTGCAGTCAATTTCTTCATGATAGAAATATGAATACCTGTCATAAAAAGGTGATTTATATTTAGTAAACAAATATAGATAAATTCTTTTTTTTGCATTGCCTCTTGCATTAAAACTAAAATCAGTTTCTTCCATTTTTTTTATTGCTATATCCTTAGGCAGCATTGAATTCAATGAATAGAAAAACCTGAAAATATCAATTTCTTTATCCGTTTTAAAATTAGCGGTTTGACCTATTGAATGAACACCTGAATCAGTTCTCCCTGAGCCGATTAAATTTATATTTTCTTTAATAAGAATTTTTATATTGTCAGTTACTACCTGCTGAACCGTAACAGCATTTTGCTGTATTTGCCAGCCGGCATAACTGGTTCCGTCGTATTGAATTATTATTTTATAATTAAATGCTGAATTTGGCATAGAAAACTATGAATTAGACAAAAATAAATTAAATATAAAAAATCGCAAATCATATCTTAACTTTTTCAGCTTTAATAAATATTTTTTTAGATAGTTCGCTTTCCAGATTATGTGAGATTAAGTAATGGATAAATATTATGTGATAATATACATTCACTGACATAGTATTATAATTTAACTTAAACATTAATCAAGACATCTATTAGAAGTTTTATGCTTTGGACTGTTTTTGTTATACTATTAATTTTATGGCTAATAGGTATTATAGCATCTTTTACTTTAGGAGGATTTATTCATATTCTGCTTGTGATGGCTTTTATTATATTATTAACGAGAATATTTCATAACAGCAATACTATTTGAATTTCTGAAATGATGAATTATTAATAATAAAGGAGAAAATTATGAGTACAAAAAAAAATATTATGTATACATTCATTGTGAGTTTTTTGATTTCGTTTCTGTTAATTTCATGCAAAAACAACAAAGAAGAAAAAGCAGAGAATAATGCTTCAAATTATACAGCAAGGACAGGTAATGAGATCGACACCTTATGGAACAATACAAAAGATTACAGCTACGATCAAAGAGAACAATTCAAAAATGATGTTGAAAATGCAAAAGAAAAATTAGATAATAAAATAGACGAACTTCAGAATAAAGCAGTTAATGCATCCGGAAATGCAAAGGCAGATTATAATAAGAGTATTGAAAAGCTAAAGGAAGAAAAAGAAGTATTAGATAAAAAAATGAACGGTTTTAATGATGTAACTGAAGAAAATTGGAATGATTTTAAATCAGGTGTAAATTCTGTCTGGAATGATATCAAAAAAACATGGGATAATACAATAGATGCAAATGAAAACGGATAAAATATTTCGGGATTGCCTTTAAGGCAGTCCCGTTACTACACAATTATTATTAGAAGTAAATAAATCACGGCAACAAGCGAAACAAACCCGAGTCCTTTCATAACTTCTTTACTTAATTCTTTAGACCCCCAAATTAAAGCAATAGCAGCTTTAAAAATCGAATTTGAAACTATTACAATAATAACCGCAAAAGTTATTACGTCTGCAGAAAATTTATGATATGTTAATTGTGTCAGCGAAACAATGATCGCGTCGCTGCTAGCTAAACCGCCTAAAGCACTTGCAGCATAAATACCACTATCGCCTAAATATATTTGTGCAACTTTTGACACAAAAATCGTGACCGCAAATATCAATCCGAATAACAAAGCCGACTTCAGCTTAAAGGGGTTCTTCAAATCTATCACTTCTTTTGAGCGGTTATTATTAATATTTTTTATCATAAAATAACTAACCGCAATATTTGTAACAGTTAATATCAATAAAGGAAGCCAGACAGCATTAATTAACTCACTATTTAAAACAAGAATTATTACAAAAATCCTTGGATACATAATAGCAGAAGCCAGGAGAATACCTAAAGCTAAATTTTTAGAAAGAGCATCGTTCTCCTTACTTTTTTTTGAAAAAGAATATGCAACTGCAGTACTCGAGACTAAACCACCCATAAGCCCTGTAATTGGTATACCTTTGTTTTCACCAAAAATTTTTATAAAAATATATCCTAAAAAACTAATCCCGCTGATAAATATCACCATTAACCAGATCATACGAGGATTAAGAAGATCAAGAGGTCCAATTTCCCGGTTAGGGAGTAAAGGAAGAATAATTACCGTAATAATGGCAAGCTTAATTGTCGCATAAAGATCTTCTTCACTTACTTTGCCGACAAAACGATGCAGTTGTATCTTTAAGGTTAAAAAAGTAGCAAGAATAACAGCAATAATTGCAGCAAGTACTACGAAATTCCAATATACCAGTGAACCTAAAATAAACACAAGAAAAGCAGAGATTTCAGAAGTGCCGCCCGGACGATCTGATTTTGCTGAAAAAACATACGCAGCAGTAAGAAGAGATGAATATCCTATAAAAACTGCGAAATAAATCCAGTATGATGTTGAAGATGAAATTAAAGCAGCGGTAAATCCTAAAATAGAAATCAAAGGGAAAGTTCTTACCCCGGCAAAGGTTTTTTCATTTGACGGTCTGGAATGCTCTCGTTCCAGGCCAATTAATGCCCCAATTAAAATTGTAATTACTAATTTTTGGAAAAGGATGAAAAGATCGTCTTGACCTAAATTAGTTCCAGATGAAGATAAATAATCGGGTAAAAATTTAATTGAATCCCGGATTGCTGGTGATATAAAATTAATTAAATTCAAATGGAATTAATTAAAGATTATTCATTTAATATAAACTGTTTTTATATTTACAAATTCTTTTATTCCAAAAGGTGAAAGTTCTCTTCCGTAACCTGATTCTTTTATTCCGCCGAAAGGAAGCCTGGGATCGGATTTCACAAATGAATTAACAAAGCAATTCCCTGCCAGCAGCCTGGTCCCGGCTATTATTTCTCCCTTATTTTTATCTGCTGTGAAAACAGCTGCACCTAATCCGAAATTTGTATCATTGGCAATTGCTATTGCTTCATCTTCATTGGCAGCTTTAATCAATGCTGCAACAGGTCCGAAAATTTCCTCATCATAAGCCGGCATACCTTTTTTAACATCGGTTAAAACTGTTGGAGGATAATAAGCACCTTTCCCTTCAGGGATTTTACCGCCTAATAAGAGTTTTGCTCCTTTTTCAATACTCTTTTCAACTTGTTTGTGCAGATCATCGCGAAGTGATTTGCTTGCCTGCGGACCTAAATTATTTTCTTTATCAAAAGGATCACCCATTTTCTTTTCTTTCATAAGCTGAACATACATTTCTTCAAATTTTTTATAAATTTTTTCAACGACTATAAAGCGCTTTGCAGCAATACAGCTTTGCCCGCCATTTATCAGTCTTGAATTAACACACGCTTCTACAGAATTTTTTAGGTCAGCATCTTCTAATATGACATAGGGGTCACTCCCTCCTAATTCCAGCACAGTCTTTTTTAATACTGAACCTGCAATTGAAGCTACAGATTTTCCTGCAGGAACACTTCCTGTTAAAGTAACAGCTTTAATATTTTTATTTTTAATTACAGTTTCCATTTTTTTTGAAGAAGCAATGATTGTTCTAAATAAATTCTTGGGGAAACCTGCTTCTTCAAATACTTCTTCTATCACCAATGCGCAGCCTGTAACATTTGAAGCATGTTTTAAAATACCGGCATTCCCCGCCATTAAATTCGGTGCAGCAAATCTGAAGACCTGCCAGAATGGGAAATTCCACGGCATAATGGCCAGAACGACACCTAACGGCTGATAAGTAACATAACTTTTAACGGCATCTGTTTTTATTTCTTCATTTGAAAGGAAATTTTCTGCATTCTCTGCGAAATATTCGCAAACCCAGGCACACTTTTCTACTTCGGAAATTGATTGTAAAATTGGTTTCCCCATCTCAAGAGTCATTATTTTGGCAAATTCTTCTTTTCTTTTTAATAATATATCACGAGCTTTTTTCATCTTCTCAGCTCTTTGAGTAAAGCTTGTGGCTTGCAGCGCTAGAAAAGCTTTATCTGCTTCCTCTAAAATTTTATCAATTTCTTTTTCATTCATATCAGGATAACTCTTAATTTCTTCATCAGTTGACGGATTTATAGACTTGGCCATTTTTTCCTTTCATTTATAAAACTTTATGAAGTAGATAATGAAATTTATCAATTACTTAAATCGATAAGATCACATTTAAATTGTTATTCACATAAAATCTAAATCAGAAAAATCCTTTACATATACTTTCATATAATAGATTATTGATAGAACTTAAATGAAGGCAGTTTATGCATTTCCATTATTTTTGCAGGTTCTATTATTTAATTCTTTTGATTACTACCAGGGTTTTATCATCCGAATACTTGCCATTTTTAGAAAATTTGATTACATCTTCCAGGATTCCATAAATAATTTCCTTTGGAGAAAGATGTTTGGTTTTTTTCAGCAGGTTTAATAAACGCTCTTCCCCGTATTCATTAAATTCAGAATCAGTTGATTCGGTAACTCCATCCGAATAAATTAACAGAACATCTCCTTTTTCAAAATTAATATTGTCTATTGTATACTTTGCATTTGGCGCGGGACCTAAAACCGGTCCTGTTGGATTTAAAGTTACAATTTCATCCGAATCACTTTTTATAAAAAAGGGAGGGTTGTGACCTGCATTTGCATATAAAAATAAACCGCCTTTATCTGCAGACAATTCACCGTAAAATAATGAAGCAAATTTATCATCAGAAAAAATTTTATTAACCAGCTGGTTGGTTCTTTTAATTAATGGGGAAATTTTAATTTCAAATGTAGTTGCCATTCTTAAAGCTCCTGCAATATACATAGCCTCGGCTGCGGCTCCTACACCTTTACTTGCAGCATCTCCAATAGTTACACCAAGCCTGTCACCTTCATCTCCAATTTCAAGATAATCAAAAAAATCACCGCCCACTATCTCCGCAGGATCAGTAACTCCAAAGAGCTCATAATTATGGAACCTGTACTCATGTTCGGGCAGTATACTTTTCTGGATTTCCCTTCCTTTATCAAGATCGGCTTTTAAAAATTTCGCCCGTTCTGAATATTTCCTCTGCTTTATCTGTGAAGTTAAAGCCGTAGCAATAATATTTAATGTTAACCGGAATTCCTCATCAATATTTTCGCTGTTCAGGGCAAGAAGATAGTCATAATAAATTTTCCCGTTCACTTTTATTTTATCACCTACACCGGAAGATGAAAATTTAAGAATTCCCTTTTGTTTTAATATTTCATTCGTTTCTACACCGATAATTGTTCTTTGTTTTGCAATCAGATCAAAAATAGGATAATCTCTTATTTCGATGACAAAATCGGGGATCAA
The DNA here is from genome assembly GCA_963782475.1 of uncultured Bacteroidota bacterium. Lineage (GTDB taxonomy): Bacteria > Bacteroidota > Ignavibacteria > Ignavibacteriales > Ignavibacteriaceae > CAVQBP01. Next base: position 518,201 of record CAWAJW010000012.1, on the reverse strand, counting down.
TCATTTTTACTTTCCCGGTCTGGAAAAGCAGGTTATAAGTTCCGCTTTCAGGAGTAAGCTTCCATATCCTGCCCCCGTTTACGTTTATATTTTCATCCTCAATAATCTGCGTAACCACTTCGATAAGCATATCTTTATCGGTAGTAAAATTTTGCGATGCAATTGTTTCGACAGTCTTATATAATTTTCTTTGCTCCATTTTTTTCCTTATGGTTTTATATAAACTTATACAAATATAATTATAATAAATTCGAAGATATATTAGGAAATTTCACGAAAACAGGAAGGAAGATATCAGAAATAAAGCTTTACTTTGAATAGAAATCAATCATTTCCTGAATTGCTCTTTTACAGACTACACAAAAGTTGTTAATCGAAATTGAACGCATTTCACAATCTTCCATCGGCCGGTAAATTCCCTTTTCAACATACCCGCCTCCTTCGAAGGCGCCAACATCATTTTTATATTCCGAGGTTTCCGGTGTAGGTACAGGTGTAGATTTATCAACCAGGTCCTGCCATTTCGATTTAAAATCAACTAGTGTTGTTAAATTTGGTTCTGTCGGTTCCACTTTAAAATTATAAAAATTTATATAAGGAGAATTTTTTTCCGAATATTCATCTGCTAAATTTGCAAAACCGTGACCAAATTCATGGACAAAAATATATTCGGAATAAGCATTATTACTTACACAAACCGAATAATAATTATAAATTGCTCCGCCGCCGTAATCACTTGTATTAACTAAAATATATATTTGATCATAAGGAGCATTCGAAGCTACGTCTCTAACTTTTTTGTTGTCAGTTGTCATTAAATAACGTTGAAGATTTAAAGTGTAAAAGGATGTATTAAGCAAAGTTTTTTTCCATATATGGGATGCAGGGATATCCGTACCTTCTTCATCGGAAGGTGCTTCTATTCCCCAAACATTAAACTTGTTTTGATTTTCCTTAAATGGAGAGGTATTGAAAAGATATCCTGATACTTTCCTGCAATCATCTTTAAATTTATCCATTTCATCTTTTGTATAACCTTCCGGGATAATAGCTATATCAACCTTTTCAGAAGGATCACCCGAGTATTGAACTTTAAATGATTTATATCTGCTGTCATTTTCTGTTTTTATAAAATAATCATCCGGATTAATTTTATATCTAAATTTTTTAATAAAATTATTTTCCAGTCCCTGCTGTAGAACTCTATTGTAACATTTCTTTTTGGAAATGGCATTATAAAAGTTTCAGAAAAAGTTTTTGTAATTTTCCTTGCTTCTTCTGTTTTCTGCCATTCGTGAAATAAAGTTGAGTATGTTCTTGAATATATTTCAATATTTGAAGAATCATCGAAAACTTCAGCTTTATAGCTTCCATAATTAAATTTATCAATCAGGTTAATATGTGAACCGCCCCAGTAAGGTTCCTCTTTTAATTCATCAATAGAATAATAATCATCTGCACTATCTCCCGTGTGGTAATAATCTATTCGCAGAGTTTTGTTTTGAAAATAATCATCAAATTTTATCTGGGCAAAAAGAAATGAAGAGAAAAGTATAAGAAAGAAAATAGTTTTCATAAAAGGTTTTTGATAATAATTTAAATGCGTTTTTAAGAGCATGAGTAAAAGAACATCGAAAACAAGATTATAAAAAGATAAAATATAATAGAAAATCTTTACTAATATATTTTTCTCGAACCAGGCTTAACCAATTTTATATTTTCCCGACATAAGATGCAATCTTCCGGCATATATGTATCAGCATTAATTTGCAAAGTAGTAAATAAAGGTGAGTCAAATTTAACCTTACCGCCGCTTCTATCTACTATTGCTCCAACTCCGATTACATTTGCTTTATGATTTTTGACAATATTAATAACTTCATAAACTGATCCCCCGGTTGTAATTACATCCTCGCATACAAGGATTTTTTCATTTTCTTTTAAACTAAAACCTCGCCTTAAAGTTAAATTTTTATCTTCTCTTTCAGCAAAAATAAATCTTTTATTTAACTGTCTGGCCACTTCATACCCGACAATAATTCCTCCCATTGCGGGAGCAACAACTGTTTCAAAATCATATGATTCAAATTGTTTTGCAATCAATTCGCAAATTTGTTTGGTATAATCAGGATACTGTAAAACTTTTGCACATTGAAAATAAACATTGCTGTGCTTTCCGGAAGTCAGTAGAAAATGTCCTTCTAAAAGTGCCCCGGTTTCGCGGAAAATTCCCAATATCTCATTTTCATTTAAAGCCATAAAACTATCCCTCCCCGAAATTTTTATTATTTATTTAAGTTTTCTATTTTTTCTGCAAGCTTAAAATCTTTGCCGGTAACACCGCCTTCACTGTGTGTAGATAAAGTAATTTTAACTTTATTATAAGAATGAATATTAATATCCGGATGGTGATCCATTTTTTCCGCTTCATCTCCTAATTTATTAACAAAATTCAATGCGGATTTAAAATCCTTTAAGTTATATTCCTTTTCAATCTGGTTATTTTGATATCGCCAGCCGTCCAGCTTATTTAATTTCTCCCTTCTATCCGTTTCACTTAATATAGCCATAATTACCTCCTAATAAAAAATAATTGACAATTAAATTTAAAATAAAAAAAGCGCCTTAACAATTTAAGACGCTTTTTAATAATATTCTGTAATTTAGATTAAAAGAACTTCTTGAAACAGACTTATAAATTACTTTGATTCTCCTGAATCGGTTTTTTCTTTTTCTTCATCGGGAACTTTAACATCAAGATCTTCATCGAGGAAAATCAATTCTTCAGTGTTTTCAATATGTTTAGCAATTATTTTTGTACCTTCTTTGAAGGATCCTCTTAATATTTCTTCTGCAAGCGGATCTTCTACATATTTCTGAATTGCTCTTCTCAAAGGTCTTGCACCATATTTTTGATCGAATCCTTTTTCGACAATAAAATTCTTAGCAGATTGATCGAGTGTAATTTCCATCTTGTTTTCATGTACATTTTTAAGCAGATCTCTAAGTTCAATATCGATAATCTTTATAATATCTTCCTTCTCAAGGTTTCTGAATACAATTGTTTCGTCAACTCTATTAAGGAATTCAGGGTTAAATAATCTTTTCATTGCATCCTCGACGGTATTTTTTAAGCTGGCATATTTATTCTCAGCTTTTTCCTCGCCGAATCCGAATGAACCGATATTCTTAATATCCCTGGCTCCAATATTAGAAGTCATTATTATTATTGTATTCTTAAAGTCTACTTTTCTTCCAAAACTATCAGTTAATATTCCGTCATCAAGCACCTGGAGAAGTATACCGAAAATATCGGGGTGAGCCTTTTCAATTTCATCAAAAAGAACTACCGAATAAGGCCTTCTTCTCACTTTTTCAGTAAGCTGTCCTCCTTCTTCATAACCAACATATCCGGGAGGCGCTCCAACCAACCTGGAAAGAGAGAATTTTTCCATATATTCGCTCATATCCATCCTAATGAGAGCATCTTCTGAATCGAATAAATACCTTGCTAATGCTTTACAAAGCTCGGTTTTCCCAACACCTGTAGGTCCTAAAAATATAAAGCTGCCGATTGGTCTGTCAGGACTTTTCAAACCGGCTCTTGTTCTTCTAATTGCTTTAGTTAATTTTTGAACAGCTTCATTCTGGCCGACTATATAATTTTCAAGAGATTCAGCCATTTTTAATAATTTTTCAGATTCAGTTTGAGCAACGCGGTTTACCGGGATACCTGTCATCATGGCAACAACTGTAGCAATATCTTCTTCCGATACATCATGAACAATATCTCTTGTTTTTGCTTCCCATTCACGTTTGGCAATTTCGAGATCCGACTGTAAATTTCTTTCTTTATCCCTGAGCCTGGCAGCTTCCTCGTAATCCTGTTTTTTTACTACAGAAGCTTTTTCCTGCCTTACTTTCTCAATATTTTCTTCGAGCTGAAGCACTTCTTTCGGTACTTCAAAATTTCCCATATGAACTCTTGAGCCCGCCTCATCAATTACATCGATTGCTTTATCGGGAAGATGTCTATCGGTAATATATCTATTGCTTAATTTAACGGCAGAATCAATAGCTTCTTTTGAATACCTGACATGATGATGCTCTTCATATTTAAATTTGATATTTTCCAGGATCTGGATTGTTTCGTCATAACTCGGAGGTTCAATCATTACTTTCTGGAATCTTCTATCCAATGCACCATCGGTCTCAATAAACTTCCTATATTCATCCAAAGTTGTTGCACCAATACATTGTATATCACCTCTTGCTAATGCAGGCTTAAACATATTCGAAGCGTCGAGTGAACCGGAAGCTCCGCCCGCACCAACAATTGTATGCAATTCATCGATAAAGAGAATAACATCATTAGCTTTTTCCAGCTCGTTCATTAAAGCTTTCATTCTCTCTTCGAATTGCCCTCTATACTTTGTACCTGCAACCAAACCGGCAAGATCAAGTGTTACAACACGTTTATCCTGCAAAATTCTTGGTACTTTCTTTTGAATAATTCTTAAAGCCAAACCTTCTGCTATTGCAGTTTTACCGACACCGGGTTCGCCGATTAAAACAGGATTATTCTTTTTCCGCCTGCTTAATACCTGGGCAACCCTTTCAATTTCTTTTTCTCGTCCAACCACAGGATCCAGTTTATCTTCACCTGCAAGCTTGGTTAAATCTCTTCCGAAATTATCTAAAACCGGAGTTTTTGTTCTTTCGATTTTTTTATCGGGAGGCGGAACAGCTCCTGAAGGATCTTTAGAGCTTTTACTGCTTAACATAGAATTTAACTCTGATCTGGCTGAATCGTAAGTTACATTAAACTGATGCAGTATTTGTGTTGCAATATTGTCCTCATCTCTTAATAAAGATAAAAGAAGATGTTCGGTGCCAATTACATCCGCTTTATAAATTTTTGATTCAATTTGAGTAATTTTCAAAACTTTTTCAGCTTGTTTAGTAAGTGGAATATTTCCAATAGTTAAAGTACCGCCGGAAGTCCTAACGGTATCTTCAACAGCTTTTTTCAATTTCATTAAATCACAATCCAAATTTCGTAAAATTCTAACAGCAACTCCCTGACCTTCTCTGATAATTCCCAAAAGAAGATGCTCTGTTCCAATATAATCATGTCCTAAGCGAAGAGCTTCCTCCCTGCTTAATCTAATAACGTCTTGAAGTCTGTCAGAGAAATTTCCATCCATAATTATTTCCTCTTTTCTTATATAGTTACTCTTTTAACAGCCAATACTGTCAATTAGTTTCATATTAATATATAAATAGCTTATTCTTCATTCAAGATAGGCTTTGATAAGCTAAAAATAAATACATTTAAAGTCAAAGAATTAAATTTTAAGTATCAATAATTAAATAAACCAAATATTATACCAAGCTAAATAATAATTTAATCCAATTCTACAAAGGGAAAAAATATTTTTTTTCCAAAACCGGTTTAAAAATATCAACAAATCATTAAAAATGCTGTCTTTTATATTACAATAATATGTATGTATAATATACACTTTTTTTCAAAACCGGTTGATTAAAGCATAAATAAATATTAAAATTAAGAATCAAATTCAAAAGGGAGAATAAATGGAAGCTGTAACTGGTTTATCGTTCGTTGTAATTATCATAATTATCTTTGTTTTAATTGTTTTTCTATATTTTGTTCCAATCGGACTCTTCATCACCGCATATTTTTCCGGTGTAAAAGTAAAGATATTTAAAGACTTAGTAGGAATGAGACTAAGAAAAGTGCCACCGGTTGTAATTGTGCGAGGAATGATTACTGCCACAAAGGCTGGAATCAAACTAGACCAGGGAAAGCTGGAAGCGCATTTTTTGGCAGGTGGAAATGTTAACAGGGTAATAAACGCTTTAGTCTCAGCAGATAAAGCAAATTTAGGTCTGTCATTTGAGCGTGCAACTGCTATCGATTTGGCAGGCAGGGATGTACTTGAAGCGGTCAAAATGTCAGTTATACCAAAAGTCATCGAAACTCCTGTTGTTGCGGCAGTTGCAAAAGACGGCATCCAGCTGAAAGCAATTGCCAGAATAACTGTTCGGGCAAATATTGACAGATTAGTCGGAGGTGCAGGAGAAGCTACAATTCTTGCAAGAGTTGGTGAAGGTATAGTTTCTACTATTGGTTCAAGTGATAGTCATAAGCTAGTTCTCGAAAACCCTGACAGAATTTCGAAGAGTGTTCTAGCAAAAGGGCTTGATTCGGGTACTGCTTTTGAAATTTTATCCATTGATATTGCAGATGTGGATATCGGGCAAAATATAGGTGCAATTCTTCAAACTGATCAGGCGGAAGCAGATCTTAAAGTTGCCAGAGCAAAAGCAGAAGAAAGAAGAGCTGCTGCTGTTGCCAGCGAACAGGAAAACATTGCGGAGATTGCCAGGCAAAGATCCAGAGTTGTTGAAGCAGAAGCCGAAATTCCGAAAGCAATGGCAGAAGCATTTAGATCCGGAAATTTAGGTGTTATGGATTATTATAATATGAAAAATATTCAGGCCGATACTGAAATGAGAGATTCAATTTCAAAACCGGAAAAAAAGAAAGATAAACCTGAGTAAACTCGGATTATTGGAATGCTGAAATAGGATTAGTCTGATCGCGGGAATAATTGGAATAATGGTTGAATCGGAAAAAAATATTTCATTACTCTTTTGCTCCGATATTCCAACACCATTTTTTTCACCAGTGGCTTATTTCTTATTTAATTAAGCAAAAAAAAATTTTAATATACATATGGACGATTTTATAAAGATCTTAATCTGGGCGATAATAATTATCAGCTTCTTTAGTACTATTTTTAAAAAGAAGAATAAACTCAAGACATCTCAAAATGCTCAACAAGATCCCAATTCAGGAGCTGATATTCCTAAAAGAGTTGAACCACAGAGAAGAACAGTTGAGAATAAAGAAGAGATCGATTCATACAATGTTATGCTTTCCGAATTTGAAAATCTTTTTAAGAAGGATGCCGGTTCCGGGAAATCCATATCTGAAGAAATTTCGCAAAGCGATATTCCTAGAACTAAAATATCCGACAAAACAAAAATTGATGAACTTGAAGAAAAGAAAAGAATAATTCAATATGATTCTCAGTGGCATAAAGAAACTGCTTCAGAACATACGCTGGTTGACAATTGGGAACAAGAAGAGAAATCAATGGAAAAAAAAGCTGCCGTAGATTTCAATATTGAAAATAAAGCGAAGAAATTTGAAGAATTGATAAATCAAAAACCGGAACCTATAGGTATATTTAAACATACAATAAAAGAAAAGTTAAGGCATCCGGCAACTTTGAAAGACTATATTTTAATGTCTGAAATAATAGGAAAACCAAAAGCAAAGAAAAGATGATTCAAAAAAAATATAAGTTAAAGCGTTTAGGTGATTCGGGCTTTACTAAAGAGAATATTGATGAAACCCGTTTTTTAATTAATTATAAAAATGAATTAAATCCTTCACAATATGAAGCTGTTTCGGCAGTTGACGGAGCATATTTAATAATTGCAGGCGCAGGAACAGGGAAAACGCGTACGCTTGTATACCGGGTTGCAAGGTTAGTTGAAATGGGATACAAGCCTGAATCGATTCTTCTGTTAACCTTTACCCGTAAAGCCGCCAATGAAATGATGAACAGAGCTTCAATCTTACTCGATAACAGGTGTGCAAAAATCCTTGGCGGAACTTTCCATTCTTTTGCAAATTTAACTTTACGAAAATACGCTAAAGCAGCAGGGCTCGATTCTTCCTTTACAATCCTCGATCAAAGTGATTGTGAAGATGTTATAAATTTAATCCGTTCCCAGGCAGGTTTTATCTCCAAAGAAAAAAGATTTCCAAATAAACAAACTCTTAATAAAGCATTCAGCTTAAGTGTAAATACAGGAAGAAAAGTAGCTGAAATAATTGAGGAAAATTATCCCCATTTTTTAGATGATCTGGATAAAATTCTGCAAATACAAACTGTCTTTTACGATTATAAAAGGAAGAACAATCTTCTTGATTATGATGATCTGCTTGTTTATTTAAAAGATTTTCTGCTTGATTTTGGACCTGCAGCAAAGTCTCTCTTATCTTCAATAAAATTTGTTATGGTCGATGAATACCAGGATACAAATAAACTTCAGGCCGATATTGTAAAGGGACTTTGCCAAGTAAATAAAAATATTATGGTTGTCGGGGATGATTCTCAATCCATCTATTCTTTCCGTGGAGCTAATTTTAAGAATATAATTGAATTCCCGAAACTTTTTGAAAATGTCAATATTATAAAACTTGAAGAGAATTATAGAAGTGTACAGCCTGTACTGGATTTTACAAATCACATTATTGCGAACTCTGTTGAGAAATATGAAAAGCATCTTTATACAAAAAAAAACGGCGGTGAATTACCAGTAATAATTGCAGCAGCTTCTGAGAATCTCCAATCAAAATTTATTGTTGAAAAGATTTTAGATTTACGTGAAGAAGGAATTTCATTAAAAGATATTGCAGTTTTATTTCGCTCTTCATTTTTCTCTTTTGATCTTGAAATTGAATTGACAAAAGCAAACATCCCTTTTCAAAAATTCGGCGGAATGAAGTTTGTTGAAACCGCACATATTAAAGATGTCCTGGCATTTCTAAGAATTGCGGCTAATCCGAAAGATGTTGTAAGCTGGTACAGAGTACTTCTTCTTCATGAAGGAGTAGGACCAAAAACCGCACAGAAAATTTTAGATGAATTAGCTACAGCCCGTTTAACAATAAAAGCCAATCCGGATGAACAGATTTCATTTAGATACAATGATAAAATCGCCGGACTTTTCCAGCTTCTCTATAAACTGCATACAGGAAAAGAATTACCGTCGGAAAAAGTACAGATGATCTTCGATTACTACTGGCCTTTGTTTAAGGACAGATATGATGATTACAACAAACGGAATAAAGACCTGGAAATATTCCATAACATTTCTGAAAACTACAAATCATTAGACAACCTTCTTGCAGATATGGCAATTGAACCGATAATTGACAGCGTAATCGATATCGATGCCCCTGATAAAGAAGAAGAATTTGTTACTCTCTCTACTATTCATTCCGCAAAAGGATTGGAATGGCATTCTGTGTTTATTATTCACGCAGTTGAGGGATATTTCCCGTCAAGCAGATCAGTAGAAAATTTAGATTCACTTGAAGAAGAAAGAAGATTAATGTATGTGGCTTCTACACGGGCAAAGCAGAATTTATTTGTTACATACCCGATGAATATGTTTGATAGAGAAGCAGGAATGACATTATCGAAACCCTCCCGCTTCATTTCCGAAATGAAGCCGGAATTGGCAGAAGGCTGGCTTCTGGATGATGAATTTTGAAATTATCCCGGGTTCTTTAAAATAGCATATACGACTATTGACTTCCCATATATAATAATAAACCTGAAAGTTATCGTCTACTCCTATTCATCAATGTTTCACATCAGATTCAAAAAAAGTAATTCGTTTAACCGGACCGGAAATACTTTGGGGAAATAAATTGCAGAAAATCAGGATAAAAATAAAAGCTATAAAAAGTCTTTTCATTTAATCCCCGATTTTTTATAAATGACTATATTTATTAAATTTTAATAAATGATAGAAACTATAATTATAACCTTAATATTTCTTTTCTTAATTATCAACATTTCTTTTTTTACGCTTTTGAAAAGAATTCAAAAACCGATTAATTCTTCATCAGAATATTTAAAATTCTCAATTATCATTGCAGCTAAGGATGAAGTGAACAATGTTGCTCAGTTGATTAATTCACTTCAAAATTTAGAATATCCCCAAGAAAATTTTGAAGTTATAATTATCGATGACGGATCAGCAGATGAAACCTACATAGTTACCGAAGAGCTTATAAAGGGGAAATGCAATTTTAATTTATTTAGGGCTGAAGAAAAAGAATTCCCCGCAAAAAAAGGTGCTTTAAGTTTCGGAATAAAAAAATCAAAAAATCCTTTTATTCTTATAACAGATGCAGACTGTATTCCCGGAAAAGATTGGTTAAAATCATATTCGGCAAAATTTAATAGTAATATGGACTTTGCATTCGGCAATGCCCCTTTCATTCAAAGGAATTTTCTTATAAATAAAATTTCTTGTTTTGAAAATCTTAGAAGCACTATTTTATCATTTTCCGCTTCTGAAATTGGAATCCCCTATTCCGCATCTGCCAGGAATTTCGGATTCAAAAAGTCATCCTTTGAAAAAATAAAAGGGTACTCGAATACAACGGAAATTTTAAGCGGAGATGATGACCTGCTTTTGAGAGAAGCTGTTAAAAACAATCTAAAAATCGGCACTCTCTTAACCATGAGTTCATTCGTTTATTCTTCAACAAAAAATAATTTTAAGGAATACTTTAATCAAAAAGCAAGACACACTAAAGCTTCTTTCTACTATTTACCCGGCAGACAATTGGGTTTAGCATCCTGGCATTTGTTAAACTTATTTCTTTTATTCTCCCCCCTATTATTCTTTTCTAACGGTTTTTTTGCTCTACTAATAGTATTAAAATTATTAATTGATTACATTAATCGTTAAATCCTTTCAAAAAAGAATTGGTTATGTATTTAACACCTTTGAAATTATATATCTTCAGATTATTTATGAACTATTTTTAATTGTCCATTTTTTAAATGCATTTTTTACAAAAGATAAATGGAAGTAAAAGTCAAAAATCAAAAGTCAAAGATCAAAAACATATCATGGCTCAATCCAGATCACCCGAATTTTGAAAGATGGAAACGGGCAAGGGATCTTTCTATTGAGCGGGGAAAATTTGTTAAATCGATAATTGGGAAATATTTAATATGTAAAAACTTAATTGTGCTTGATCTCGGTTCGGGTGAAGGCGGAACTTCGATAATATTTTCAGAACAAAATAAAGTCGCAGGCTGCGATTTAAATTTAATCAGATTAGAAAGACAAAAGGATTATTTAAATGATTATTTTAAGATAAATGGTGATGCATTAAAGCTTTCATTCAAAGAAAATTCTTTTGATTTAATAATTCTTCAAGATGTTATTGAACATTTACCTGATGTTAAATTATTAATTAATGAGGTTATAAGAGTATTAAAATCCGGCGGAATTGTTTATATAAGCACTCCGAATAAATATTCAATATTTAATTTCATAGCCGACCCTCATTGGGGATTGCCGATTGTATCAATACTTAGAAGGGAAGCAATAAGAAAATATTTTATGAAATTTTTCAGAAAGAATGAACTAAACAGAAAAGATATTCCCCAGCTTCTTTCGCTAAAAGATATCCGGAAAATCTTAGGTAATCATTTTGAAATTAATTTAGAGACGAAACATTCCCTAGAACAATTGTTAAACGGAAATAAAGGTATAATCTGGAGCAATTTCCATCTTCATATAATAAGATTAATAAAAATAATTAAAGCGGAAAAGATTCTGCTTTTACTATCTAATAATAAGACAGGATTTGTAAACAAATATTTTAATCCTACATTTTATTTAATAGCCAGGAAAATAAAATAAATAAATTTTTGAATAGTAATCAAAAACCAATATTTTTAATTTTTGTAAATTTTGAAAATGGATTATAAAGAATTAGCAGATAAAGCAGTTGAAGCTAAGAAAAAGGCGCTTCCTACATACTCAAAATTTCATGTAGGGGCGGCATTACTTACTGAAAATAATAAAGTATATCAAGCCGGCAACATTGAAACAAGTTCTTACAGTTTAACTATATGCGCCGAAAGAACTGCATTATTTAAAGCAATTTCCGAAGGAGAAAGAAATTTTAAAGCAATTGCAATAGCCAGCGATGACCCGAATTTCTGTCCGCCGTGCGGTGCATGCAGGCAGGTTATGAACGATCTTTGCGGGAATATCGATATTATTATGATAAATCATCAAGATGAAATAAAGCAATTGAGACTTTCGGAATTATTCCCATTTCCTTTCGGCGATGCTAATTTAAAATAAATTTTTAATTTTTAAGCTAAGAAGTTAATTATATGGAACCCTTGCCGCATTCAGAACCCAAAGAGACAGGGTGGATTGAAGTAATTGCCGGCTGTATGTTCAGCGGCAAAACAGAAGAATTAATCAGAAGATTGAGACGTGCACAAATTGCCAGGCAAAATGTTAAAATTTTTAAACCGAAAATAGATAACAGGTATTCAACAACCGCTATAGTTTCACATAGTGATCAATTTCTCCCATCCATATTAATCACTGACATAAATGAGGTCCTGGAACATTCATCCTCTGCACAGGTAATCGGAATTGATGAAGCCCAGTTTTTTTCAAATGATATTATAGAGGTCTGTAATAAGCTTGCAAATGATAGAAAACGAGTAATTGTTGCAGGTTTGGATCAGGATTATAGAGGAGTTCCTTTTGAACCTATGCCGCATTTGTTAGCCGTCGCAGAATATATAACCAAGACTTTAGCAATTTGCGTCGTATGCGGCAATCCTGCCGATAAAACACAAAGGAAAACAAAATCTTCTGAAAGAGTAATTGTTGGCGCTTCCGATATTTATGAAGCCCGCTGCAGAAAATGTCATTACATTCCGGATGAATCATAAGGACAGTTTATGAATATAATCTCACTATTAAGGGGAATTCTTGGAATAATAATTCTTATTGGAATTTCTTTTCTTTTATCGAACAATAAAAAAAATATTAATTGGAGGCTTGTTGTATCAGGCCTTGGTCTGCAAGTGGTTTTTGCAATATTAATTTTAAAAGGGGAAGAATTAAGTTTAATATTCAAACCTTTTGGCTGGCCAAAAGATTTTTTCTATTGGGTCAGCGGTTTTTTTGTCTCGATTCTTAACTTCACTACAGAAGGTGCAAAATTTGTTTTCGGACCCCTTGCAATAAGTCCGGGACAGGATGGGAGTCTTGGTACCATATTCGCCTTCCAGGTTCTTCCGACTATTATATTTTTTGCCAGCTTAACTTCAATTCTTTATTATCTGGGAATCCTGCAGCGCATTGTTCAGGGAATGGCTTGGATAATGTCAAAAGTTATGGGTACAAGCGGTGCCGAATCCCTGTCATGTTCCGCTAATATATTTGTGGGACAGACAGAAGCCCCGCTTCTTATTAAACCATTTATAAAAAATATGACTAATAGTGAAATTCTTACTATTATGGTAGGGGGAATGGCAACTATAGCGGGCGGTGTAATGGCTGCTTATATCCAGATTCTTGGAAATTCTTATGCACAGACTTTAAATATTCCGCTCGCTCAAGCTCAGCAGATATTTGCTACGCAACTGCTCGGAGCAAGTGTTATGGCTGCACCTGCAGCATTATTAATATCTAAAATTTTGTTTCCCGAAACCAGTGAACCTGAAACCAAGGGAACAGTCAAAATTGCTATTGAAAAGAATGCTTCCAATTTAGTGGAAGCAGCTGCAGCAGGTGCCGGCGAAGGTTTATGGCTTGCACTGAATGTTGGTGCTATGTTAATTGCTTTTATTGCTTTGATAGCTTTAGTGAATTATATCCTTAACCAGCTTGGAGTTTTTCTGGGTTGGAATTCTTATTTAATAAAAAATTTCGGACAGCCGCTAAACTTCCAATTAATGATTGGACTGGTATTGAGGTATTTAGCTTTTGGAATCGGAGTTCCGTGGCATGATTCATTACAATTTGGTAGTTTATTAGGAACTAAAGTAGTTTTAAATGAATTTGTCGCATACCTTGAAATGGGAAAAATGATTACAGCAAAAACTTTGATCGATGGTAAAGCAATTATTATGGCAACATATGCTTTATGCGGATTTGCTAACTTTAGCTCGATCGCGATTCAAATTGGCGGTATGGGACCCTTAGCGCCGAATAGAAGGTCTGATATTGCACGGCTTGGGATTAAAGCAGTAATTGGCGGCTCCCTTGCTACTCTAATGACGGCTACACTTGCAGGGATTCTATACTAATAAATTGTTGAATTGTTTTATTCCTTGATTGTTGCATATATTTGCCCATCAATTTTGTTTATAAATTCATTAGTTACTTTTTCAAAGAAAATATTCCTTATAATTTGATATGTTGTTGTTGTTCAGAAATTGGTTGATTTAAATTTTAAATATAAAACTTTATTCAAGTTTTTCGAAAAAAACTCACCTTTCAAACCGGATTTAGCGCTTGTACTGGGGAGCGGATTAGGAGATTTTGCAGAGCGTATCGATATAATCAAATCATTTTCAACAAATAAATTGCCTGATTATCCGCTTTCAACTGTTTTAGGTCATAATGGTAAAATTATTTTCGGACGTTATAAAAGCCGAAATTTGCTGCTATTCCAGGGACGGATTCATTTTTATGAAGGATATAGTTTGTCAGAATGCATTCTCCCGGTTATAATTAGCGACGAATTAGATACCCGGAAAATAATATTGACTAATGCAGCCGGCGGGATTAATTATCAGTTTCAGCCGGGAAATTTAATGCTTGCTGCCTCATTTAATGGTATTTACATCAAGAAAGAATTAACAGATTTAATAGGATTGGCTGGAATTGAAAAAAAAGACAATTTTTTAAATTTCCCATCAATCGAGTTGAATAGCCTAATTAAAAAAGCAGCTTCAAAAATTAAAATTGATTTGAAAGAAGGGATTTATTGGTATACTAAGGGTCCGAGCTATGAAACACCCGCGGAAATCAGGATGATTTCAAAATTCGGCGGAGATGCTGTGGGAATGTCTACTGTGCATGAGGCAATTTTTGCGGCTTCAAGAGGGATGGAAATATCCTCAATTTCCTGTATTACTAATTATGCGGCTGGAATTTCTGACAAAAAATTGGACCACCAGGAAGTTATGATTACGGCAAATCTGGTAAAAACGAAATTCGAAAATTTAATAAAGGGAACAATAGAACTTTTATAATATGTTTTTTAGATATTTTTTATATAATATTTTAGTATAGTGAACGGTTATTTTAATTGACTTTCTTTACCTTTACAGGTAATTTTAATGTTTAATAAATTTTAAAATCTCACTTATCAGGACTTATGAAAGAACTTAGATTTAGACTAATACTAATCCTTGCAGCAATAGCATTAAGTGTTTATTTGCTTTATCCAACCTATGTTGATTATAGAAATTCACAAAAATTAGATAAAATTCTGGCAAAAGATAGGGAAGAGATAATAAAAGCAGATCCGCAGCTAACAAAGCAGCAAGTTGATTTAAGGGTTACCGTCGCTGAAGACAGTATAAAAGCAGCAGATCCTTCAATTCAAAATGCACGTTCAAAAAGGATAAAACTCGGATTGGATCTGCAGGGCGGAATGAGGGTAGTTCTTGAGGTAAATACCGCTGAGCTTCTCCAAAAAATTGCAAAAAACCCTGATGATACATTTAAAAAAGTGATTGCAGCAGCAGAAAAAGAAGCAGAAACTTCTAATGAATCGGTTGTTGATATTGTTGGAAGAATGTTTGAAGAAAGAGGAGTAAGATTAAGCAGATATTTTGGAAATATTAGACAATCCGACTCTCAAATATTAAGCGATATTAAAAAAGATGCCGAGGATGCTGTTTCAAGAGCTATGGAAATCATTAGAAACAGGGTTGACCAATATGGCGTTTCCGAACCTTCAATTCAGAGGCAGGGATCAAGGAGAATTATTGTAGAACTTCCCGGTGTTTCTCGAGAAGAGGAAGCCAAACAACTTCTTCAAGGTACTGCACTTCTTGAATTTAAGTTAGTAAAGGATCCTCAATTTGCCATTTCCGTTATGTATAGCATTGATAATGTCTTGTCAGGGAAAAGTATCATCGATTCAACTAAAGCCGACAGCACTTCAGCAAAAGGTAAAAATGCAAAGAATAATAAAGCAGCCAAAGCTGATACAAGTACTGAAGATACTTCCAAGCATTTATCAAAAGAAGAATTTGCTAAAGAACATCCATTCTTTACTCTTGTTAGTGCGGAACAGAATTCAGGCGTCGGATATGTAAATGCAGATGATATGGATAAAATAAAACTGATATTAAACAGGCCTGATGTTCAAAAAGCAATTCCTGATAATGTGCAATTTGTTTTTGATGCTAAACCAGTTACTAATAATGACGGGAAAAAGTTTTATAGAATGTACCTGGTCAATAAAACTCCGGAATTAACGGGCGGTGTAATTACAGATGCACAGGCTACAATTGATCCCCAGACTTCTTCACCTATAGTTACTATGCAGATGAATTCGGAGGGTGCAACAGAATGGTCAAGAATTACCGGAGCAAATATCGGGAAAAGAATTGCCGTAATTCTGGACGGGGTTGTTTATTCAGCTCCTAATGTTATAGGTAAAATACCCGGCGGCAGATCTCAAATAACAGGCATGGCAAATATGGAAGAAGCCAAACTTTTAAGTATCGTCTTGAAAGCTGGTGCCCTGCCGGCACCGGTTAACATCATTGAAGAAAGAACCGTTGGCCCGTCTCTAGGACAGGATTCAATTAACAGCGGATTTAATTCGGCACTTATCGGGTATTTATTAGTCGGCATTTTCATGATTGTCTATTATCAGAAAGCCGGTACAATAGCGGCTGCTTCACTAACATTTACAATGCTTTTTATACTCGGGGTTCTTGCAGGTTTCAATGCAACCCTTACACTTCCTGGTATAGCCGGTATTATTTTAACAATAGGTATGGCGGTAGATGCCAATGTACTTATTTATGAAAGAATCAGGGAAGAACTAGCTACCGGAAAGACAATAAAGGCTTCTGTAGATAGTGGTTTTTCAAAAGCTTATTCAGCTATTATCGATTCCAATATAACCACTTTCTTTACCGGGATTATCCTTTACCAGTTTGGTACAGGTCCGGTTCAAGGTTTTGCTTTAACTCTTATGATTGGAATCGTAGCAAGCTTATTTAGTGCTTTAATTGTTGCACGGGTACTTTTTGATTACCTGATTATTAAAGGTTCCAAAATTACCGTCGGTTAATTATTCAGCTTTAAGGAGCATATTTATAAATGAGAATTTTTGAAAATCTTCAAGTTGATTTCTTAGGAAAAAGAAACTTTTTTTACATTGTATCTGCATCTCTCTTCTTGCTCGGTTTCCTTAATATGGCTTTCCGTGGCCTTCAATTTGGAATAGACTTTAAAGGCGGAACAGAAATAGTTCTTCAATTTCAAAAGCCTGTTCAAATTTCCGAGATTAGAAAGGATCTTGAAAACATTGGGCTGGGAAATCTTGAATTGAAAACCTTTGGTTCAGAAACAGGTGTTTTGGTTAGAACAGAATTGCAGCAGATACCAAGAACAATTTATCCTAAAGTAGTTGCCAATATTAATAATGCCATTAATAGTATAATACCTGGTATTGATGCTAAGATTATTGATAGTTCATCTGCAAATTCAGTTACTTATTCTCTGCCGAATCCTGATACAACTAATATTCTTGTTGATAAATTATTTAGTGCGGGATTTCAGACAGGAAAAGTATCTGAGGAGCAAAAAAATAAAGAAATGGTTGTCAGGGTCGGAATATCCGACTGGATAAAAAGCAATTTAAGGTATAGAGTCAAAGACAATTCTTTTAGAGTAATAAGGGAAGAATTGGTAGGCCCTAAAATAGGAAATGAATTAAAGCAGGATGCGGTAATTGCTATTTTCCTATCACTTGTTGTTATCTTAATTTACCTGGCGTTCAGGTTTAAATTTATTTTTGCTTTTGGTGCAGTAGTAGCACTCTTCCATGATGTATTAATAACCATGGGCCTTTATGCAGTTTTATACGGAGTTATCCCGGGTCTTAATCTTGAAATTGATCTTACAGTAGTCGCCGCGTTCTTAACTTTAATCGGTTATTCTATTAATGATACTGTAATTGTATTTGATAGGGTTAGAGAAGAAATGAAAATACACAAAACAACTCCTTTAAAAGATGTTATGAACATGGGAATAAACAAAACAATGAGCCGTACAATTTTAACAGGCGGTACGACATTAATGTCCGTTTTTGTTCTTCTTATATTTGGTGGCGAGGTATTAAGAGCTTTTGCATTTACATTATTTTTCGGAATTATTATAGGTACCTATTCTTCAATATTTGTGGCAAGTGCCTTGGTTTTGGAATATGCTAACCGATCAAAAAAGAAGATCCAGTTTTAAGTTTCACTTAACTACCTCAATAAAGCCGGCAGATTCAGCCGGCTTTTTTTATAGGTTTTACTTAGAGTCTCAATCTCAAGCATCATCTAATCCGCCCGGCAAATGATATTCAATCATTTCATTATTACTCAAAAATTATTAAATTCATCATATATTTTTAAAGTATAATTATTTACAACTCTCTAAAATATTGTCTTCCACTTTTTTACTATAAATCTTTTTGTAAATCATCTGTGATATTTTTGTGATAAACTACTATTATTTTTATACAAGAAAATTAGGAAAGAAAAATGAAAAAGGTTTTAGTAATTGAAGATGATAAATCAATATCTGATTTAATCGAAATCCATTTGATCGATTTAAGCTGTCAGGTAACAAAAGCTTTTGACGGAGAAAACGGGCTTAAATTAGCATTGGAAAACAGATTTGATTTAATCGTTCTTGATTTAATGCTGCCAAAACTCGATGGGCTGGAAATTTGCAAAGAAGTAAGAAAACAGGAGATCTATACCCCAATATTAATGTTGACTGCAAAATCAGAAGAGTTTGATAAAGTTATCGGATTGGAATTCGGTGCCGATGATTATTTGACAAAACCGTTTGGTATCAGAGAATTTATCGCACGTGTAAAAGCTATATTCAGAAGAATTCAGGCATTGCAGAAGGAAACCAGCAATAATTCTGATATTATTATCGGTGATTTAATAATTGAAATAGGGAAAAGACGGGTAACTTTAAGTGGTGAAAGGATCGAACTTACTCCGAAAGAATTCGATCTGCTTTTTCTTCTCGCTTCACATCCTGGTACAACCTATACCAGAGAACAACTTTTAAATATTCTATGGGGATACCAATACAACGGTTATGAGCATACTGTAAATTCTCATATAAATAGATTAAGAACAAAAATTGAAAATAATCTTTCCGAACCCAGGTATATTTTAACCTCATGGGGAGTCGGGTACAGATTTAATGATATTGAAAACATTGTAAATATATAAATGAGCAGACGATTCTTTAATAGCTTGTACTGGAAAATAAGTGCAGCATTTCTGATAATACTGTTTATTCTTTCATGTGCATATTCCTATATTGCTCTTTTTACTACCGAGATGTATTTCCAGGAAGCCAATCAAAAATTAGATTCGGAAATTGCCCCGCATATTGCTTCTGAGAATAAATGCTTTATTGATGGAAAAGCTAATGATGAAGTATTAAAAAATGTATTTCATAATGTAATGATTATTAATCCTAGTCTTGAAGTATACCTGCTAAATAATGACGGTAAAATTTTAACATATTATGCTCCTAACAAAACAATATTGCTTAAATATGTTCCGCTATCTCCTATTAAAGAATTTATTTCTGATAAAGGGAATAAATTTATTTTAGGCGCTGATCCGAAAAAAGAACATCAGGAAAAAGTTTTCTCAGCTGCACAAGTTGTCGAAAACGGGAAACTGATGGGATATATTTATATTATTTTGGGAGGAGAAGAATATGAAAATGCTTCTAATTTAATCCTCGGAAGTTACATACTCAGACTAGGTGTCCGCTCTATGGGATTTTCTCTAATCGCAGCGGCAATTATTGGGCTGATTGTACTTGGCTTTATAACAAGGAATATTAGAAAAACTGTTATCGTAATTCGTGAATTTAAGAACGGGAATTTAACTGCCAGGATAAAATTAAAAGGAAAAGGTGAACTTAGCGAATTTGCAGATTCTTTTAACGAGATGGCAGATACTATTGTGGCAAATATAGAAGAAATGAAAACAATGGATAATCTCAGGCGTGAATTAGTTGCCAATGTCTCGCATGATCTTAGAACTCCCCTGGCTACAATTCAAGGTTATTTAGAAACAATTTTAATCAAAGCCGATTCTTTATCGGAAGAAGATAAAAAAAAATATATGCAGACTATCTGGGGAAGTACTGAAAGATTAAAAAAATTAGTTGAAGAGTTATTTGAGCTTTCAAAATTGGAAGCAAAGGAAACAAAACCAAAACCGGAAGCTTTTTCTATTGCCGAACTTGTTCAGGATGTTCAACAAAAAAATTTGCTGATTGCCGAATCAAAAAAAATAGAGCTGCTTCTAAAATTTCCATATGATCTCCCCCTGGTTTTTGCTGATATCGGGATGATTGAAAAAGTGTTGCAGAATCTAATTGATAATGCAATAAAATTTACTCCTGAAGGTGGAAAAATAATTATACAGCTAACACTTCAAAATGAAGAAATATTAGCATCTATCAGCGATACAGGCATAGGTATAAATTCAAAAGAATTACCGAATATATTTGACAGGTATAACCAGGGGAAAAGAACTCAATCAAAGGAGAAGCAGGGACTCGGTCTTGGACTGGCAATTGTAAAAAAAATTCTTGAAGTCCATAACCTGGATATTAAAGTTGAAAGCATTGAAGGTAAAGGAACCAGTTTCTTTTTCAAGGTTCCGTTATATAAAAGACCAACCGCAAAAGATAAAGCTGTTCAATACAGCTAATAATATCTTTAAAATCCCTTTGAACTGCTATTGTTTAATTTTTACTATTTCCACCCTTCTATTTTTGCTTCTACCATCCTGCGTAGAATTAGATGCGACCGGAGAATCATCCCCCAACCCGTAAACCTGGAATTGAAATGATGGTAAACCTTTAGATATAAAATATTTCATTACAGCATCAGCCTCTTCATAAGAGATTGATAATTTCTTTTCTTCCGATGTTTGACTATCTACATAACCTTGAATTTTCCATTTTGTCCAGGGATCTTTTTTAAGAAAATTAACAATATTATCTAAATTAGGGTAGGCAGATTGTTTAATTTTGCCTGTACCATCTTCAAATGTTGCATCTGCACTTATTGTAATTTTACTTGTATTAGGAGCAATTGAAGTTACATTCTCTTCTTTAGGCTGAGGCGGAGTTACTGAAATATTTGTATTCGGTTTAACCGGGATATTTTCTTTTGATTTTTCATTTTGTTTAGATGATTCCTTAGTTTGAGTTTTTTCTTTAATTTCACAACCGAATTGGTCAACTTGTGTTCCGGCCGGCGTACCCGGGCATTTATCCAGATAATCAGGAACACCATCTCCATCAGAATCAAGAGGGCATCCATTTTTATCAACTTTTACCCCTGGAGGTGTATTAGGACATTTATCCAGATAATCGAAAACGCCGTCCTGATCACTATCAGATGGGCATCCGTTTCTATCTACACTAATGCCCGCGGGGGTATTTGGACACTTATCCAAATAATCAGGTACTCCGTCTTTATCAGAATCTACAGGACAGCCGTTCGAATCTACCTTTACACCTAGCGGAGTCTTGGGGCATTTATCTAAATAATCAGGTATACCATCACTATCCATATCTAAAGGACATCCATTTTCATCAATTATTACTCCATGCGGTGTATTAGGGCATAAATCTCTTGAATCCGGAACGCCGTCTCCGTCACTATCTTTTTGACCTGATAAAGAAAATGAAATACCAATCAAAGCAGTAGCATAAAAATCGTCATGTGGCCCTGCTGGGAAATCGCCGGGATTTATTTGAGATGCAGGAGAAACATCATCTAAATAATCACTTTGTACAAAATGAATAGCGCCCGATGTGAATATACTCCAGTCATCGTTTATTCTAAATCTAAATCCTGCTTCAACATCATAAGATAAGGCGTTTTTACTATAAATTCCTGCTTGATTATGGGGAGCTTTTTTACCTGTACTAGCTAAAGGATTAAACCAATCAATTGAAGCACCTCCAAAAATGTATGGAAAAACCAAATCCTTAATTGAATAAGTATAGCTGATACCTAAACCAACTGTCTGAATATCTGTTGAAAACTCGGCTGGGCTGTTGGGAACTCTTCTATCATCTTTTCCCTTAATATTAGCTGCTCCCCCTGCAAGCCGTAAACCAAAGATATTTTGATCTCTTGTCGGGAAAAAATATTCAATCATACCGTTATAATTGTAGCTGTTTATTGTTGACATATAATCTGTTTTCCCGACAGCCAGACCGCCATCTAAAGATATAACCCACCTGTCTGAAAACGGATGATGCTTTATTTCTTGAGCTTTAGATAAACTGATGATAAAAAGAAGTGCAATGAATGTGAACCATATATTCCGCATTAAAACTCCCTAGTGAAAAGGCCTTCTTTCCTGATATTTAATTTTTAATTTATAAATAATTTATAACTAATACCTTGGTAAAAGACATTATCTAACTTTAATAGGACAATTTATATTCAAATAATTCAAGAAAAATCCGGCTTACTTGAAAAAATCCCCAGTAAAAATTTGTCATTCGAAATTACAAATTCAAATCTCAAAAAGCTACATATTTTAACAATTAAATATTTTTTTTATATATTAAACTTATCAATAAATTTAGCCTTGATTTTCAGATTCCAATTGACAATTTTTTTTACATCAATTTTATTTAATATTTTTTAATATATAGTAAGCATAATTAATGCCAATAAAATATTGTATTTACCTTCTTATCTTATTCCTTCCAGTTTCTCTTACATACTCCCAAGATACCGGCTCTGGTTCAGGTTTTACGATTGCTAAATATGCCGGTGAATTTATGGCAATTGGAGTTGGGGGAAGACCATTAGGAATGGGCGGTGCATATGTTGCAATTGCAAATGATGTAACCTCCGGATACTATAACCCGGCAGGGTTAGCCCACCTGGATTATCCACAAATAGCTCTTATGCATGATGAAAGATATGGAAGTTTGGTTAAT
The DNA here is from genome assembly GCA_963782475.1 of uncultured Bacteroidota bacterium. GTDB lineage: Bacteria > Bacteroidota > Ignavibacteria > Ignavibacteriales > Ignavibacteriaceae > CAVQBP01. Next base: position 495,269 of record CAWAJW010000012.1, on the reverse strand, counting down.
TATGATTATGCGGCTGTTGCAATACCTTATGGAAAGGATATGAGTTTCGGCTTAAGTGTCATGAGACTTGGAGTCGATGGCATTCCTGATACACGTAATGCTTTGGTAGATCCTAATGGAAATGTTTTGCATGATCCGAATGCAATTACAGATCCAAAGAATAGAATTAATCCCTCACTTGTAACTGAATTCAGCAACCAGGATTGGGCTTTTTACTTAAGTTTTGCCAAAAGACATTCTGAAAGTCTTTATTACGGGGCCAATGTAAAAATTATTAGAAGAAGCATTGCTGAATATAGTGCATGGGGAGTCGGATTTGATGTCGGAGCATTATATTTTCCTATGGAAAACCTTTCTCTGGGAGTTAATCTTCAAGATATAACGACCACATTGATCGCATGGAATACAGGGACAAATGAACTTGTATCTCCAACAGCAAAAATAGGTGCGGGTTATTCTTTTGAATTTTTAGGCGGAAAAATTACTCCTGCTCTTGATTTCGATGTTAGATTTGAAAACAGGCAGTTTGCTTCGAATTTTCATTTAGGCCCTGTCAGCTTTGATATGCATTCCGGACTGGAATATAATTATAAAAATTTATTTTCAATTAGGGGAGGATATAACGATGTTAAGCAATTTACAATTGGTGCAGGAATTAAACTGCCAAAGCTGAATATTGATTATTCTTTTGCCCGTTTTAATGCTGCAGCAGAAGATCGGCTTGGAGATACTCACAGAATTTCACTAACATTAACTTTAGAAGAACCGAAATTTTTAAGAGGAAGTTAAATGGCGTCAATTTCTTTGATATAAGCCTTTGACCCTCATTAGTTTTTTACTATATCTAATAAAGTATCCATTAAATAGCTGTTACTAACAGGTTTCGTTAGAAAAATATCAACTCCCGCATTCATTGCATTTTCTTTATCCTGAGGAAATGCATGAGCAGTTAAACACACAACGGGGATTTTTTGAAATCTTTCATTACCTTTAATCTCTTTTGTAAGCTGTAAACCATCCTTTTGACCGCGCAGAGATATATCCATTAGAATTACATCTACCTGATAATTATTAAGGTACTGATAAAATGACTGTTCGGAATCACAAACAAAAACAATGAACTTTTTCTTTAAAAATAATTGGAGAAATCTCTGATTCTCATAATCATCTTCGACTATCAAGATTTTAGGTTTTGTTGATTCATCCATATAAGATATGATACTTTTTTATACAAAATATATAAAATGGAACAAGTTAATAAATTTTTTATCACAGTTATTTATATTTTTAAATTATTAACTTTATTAAAGCAGAAAATTTTATAATATTTGATAATTAAAAACTGAGAAATTGGATGCCTCCGGAGCTCCATCAAATAGGAAAATTATTAATTTTTGCAGGAATATTCATCCTGGTGCTGGGAGTTGTATTTATTTTTGGCGACAAAATTCCATTCATTGGGAGACTTCCCGGTGATATAATAATCAAGAAAAAAAATTTTACTTTTTATTTCCCGATAGTTACTTCTATAATAGTAAGCCTCATTATATCTTTCATTTTGTTTTTATTAAAAAAATAGAAATAAGATCAAGAAAACTTGATCTGCAATTAACTTAATATTTCTTTTATTTTGGCTTCAAATTCTGACTTTGGAACTAATCCTATGTGCTTATCAACTATTTTCCCATCTTTATTAATAACAAATGATGTAGGTATAGCATTTATTGATCCGTAATCCATAATAACCTGGTCGGTACCATAAACTATTGGGTAGTTTATTCCAATTTTTTTTATAAAAGGAATCACATCTGATTTTGTATCCTGGTCCAAAGAAACTCCAATTACCACAAGGTTATCTTTAAATTCATTTTGAAGTTCAATTAAATCAGGTATGCCTTTACGGCACGGAGGACACCAGGTCGCCCAAAAATCAACAATAACTACTTTACCTCTATAATCGGACAATTTAATATTTTTGCCATCTGTGCTTGTTAAATCAAAATTAGGAGCCAAATCGGCAGATTCTTTTTTCTCTATAGGAGGATTTGCTTTATTCAGCAGGTTCAACTTTTTCATTTTTCTTGCATCCTATAATTCCTATTCCAAAAAGAATTAGGAAAATTAAAATCACATTTTTTTTCATTCGCATTCCTTCTGTTACTGATGATTATTTGTATCTTTTGTGCTTAAACCATATAATTCAGGGTTCAATGAAGTGTTTGGATTTTCATGTTTAGCGGGATCATAGTTTGGAGGATAAGGACCTCTATCAGGCACACTCCGCGTATTATTTATAATAAAGAATATGATAAGCACAATAAGAATTACAGCCGTCCAAAAAGCATTTTTATATTTCGGATCTATTAAAGGCTTCTTTTGAGGCTGTTTTTTACCAATTTGTCTTTCCCTGGGTTTATTTTTTTTACTTGCCATTCGTTCGACTTAAATTTATTAAAGCACAAAGTTAACAAAAATTATATTTAAAAAAGTGAATTAATTCTAACATTATTGTAACTTTTATATAAACATTTCCAATTGATTGTTGGTTTTATTTCTGAAATTTTCGATAGATAAACGGTAATTCCTTTTATTCAATCCATATTTTATGCAACTTATATTAAATAAGTTTTTTATTGTTTCCGCAAATTCCCCTTCACCATGAAATCTTTTACCGAATTCCGAATTGTTTAATTTTCCTCCCCTAATATCTTTTATCCGGTTTATTATTTTATTTGCTTTTTGAGGAAATTCATCATACAACCAATTTACGAAAAGATCTTTTACCGAATATGGCAACCTTAGCAATACAAAACCGGCATGCTGTGCTCCTCTTTCCGAAGCTGCTTTTAAGAATTGCAGGTATTTCTTCATCATTTAATCCGGGGATTACAGGAGCAATATTGACTCCAACCGGTATATTATTTTCAGCTAATTTTTCAATTGTTTCAAGGCGTTTCGAAGGTACTGAGGTTCTTGGTTCCATTTTGCTTACTAAGGATTTATCCAAACTCGTAATTGTCAGTGTAACTGAAATCAGATCCATTCTGCTCATCTCTTTTAATATATCTATATCTCTCTGCACCAATGCATTTTTTGTAATTAATCCAACCGGATTGCCATATTTTAAACAAACCTTGAGAGCATTTCTTGTTAATTTTAATTTTGATTCAATTGGCTGATAACAATCGGTATTACCTGAAAAAATTATAATGTCGGGTTTATAGCTTTTCTTTTTCAATTCCTCTTCAAGCAGTCCAGGGAGCATTTTCTTTTACCATTATCTTTGTTTCGAAATCTAAGCCTGATGAAAAGCCCAGGAATTCATGTGAAGGCCTGGCATAGCAGTAAATACAGCCATGTTCACATCCGCGGTAAGGATTAAATGAATAATCAAAATCGATATCTTCACTATTATTTACAGAAATAACTTTCTTTGAGTTATCTTTAAAAAATTGAGTTGAAATTTTTTGTTTAACATCATCTTCTGAAAATAAATAATCAATTTCATCATCCTTAAAATTTTCAATATGCAGTTTTTCAAACCGGTTTTTCGGATTAGATTGAGCAGCCCTGCCTCGTATTTTCGCTTCCATATTCTTTACAATTAATTTATTATTGAAATATAATCACCAGTATACTTATTTAGAAGTGATCCAGTTTATTATTTATTTTTACTTATAAATATTAAAGAAATTGAATTTATCAAAACCCAATAAATAATACCTGAAAATCCTGAAAGTACAGGCTTGGAATAATTTTAAAAGGACAATTTTTAATTGTCAGGAGATTGTTCATCTATTGAGAAGATATGGCTATTATATGATTTAAGTTCAATAAAGAGGCCTAGCTGAAGCATTTCATCTGTTCTCCGGATATATTTTTGGTCATTTAATTTATCAACCAGGGTAATATTTTCCAGAGTAGAATTAAATTGAAGTTTGAGCCTGCATTGAGAAGTAAATTCAGAATAATTAATTGCTATAATTCTATAACTATTATTCAGTTTCCATTGCCATGCAAAAATATTGGTATAGGAATAATTTTTATCATTAACGGGGAGTGGTTTCAGCAAACTCCATTCACCATAAGTAAAAATTTCATCTTTAGTTATTTTCAGTAATTTAGTATAGAATGTCTTTTTAGTTTCGGAAACCTTTTCATCAGGTTCCCTGCCTAATTGCAAAGGAAGCTTTACCTTTTTTCCTTCAAATTGACCGTCAAAATAGAATTTCATTCCCTGTATTGTAGTGATAACAGCTGCTGCAGCTAAAGATTTTTGTTTACCAAATTTAACTACTGCTCTTTTTTCATCGTGATTCTCTAAGAAGCGAACGGATTTCAACTGGAAAGTTTTATCGGCTTTTAAATGATCGATAACGCTCTGAATTTGATTTGCAGCGAGGCGATCGGTTAATCTTTTATCATAAGTAAAATCAAAACCAAGCTGCTGCAGATCCCATTCAAGGTCCCAGTAGCTTTCAGCCATAAAAATAAAATCAGGGGATTTTGCTTTCACTTTTTCAATCGCAGATTTCCAGAATTCTCCGGCAGGTTTTTTATAACCGAATTTATTTAAAACTCCAGACCAGGTATTATGAAATACATTATTTAAAGGGAGCATTGCCATATCGCATCTTACTCCGTCACATATACCGGAAATTTTAATTAATTGTTCAGTTAAAAAATCTCTGGCTTCTTCCTTAAAAAAATTAACCTGGATTGTATCCCGCCATGCAGGAAACAAAGGATCCCTTCCATGTGCAAATATTTTTCGGCATTCTTCGGGACTCATACTTTCATTGCATGGCTTGAAAAAAGTATAAGGATCTTTTAACATCAGCTCTTCATCTGCTTCCAAAAAAATCCCGGGATGATTTTTAATGAGTGTGGAATCAGCGCTAAAATGATTTGGAATAAAATCAAGAAACAGTTTCATTCCAATATTATTAAGCTCCTTTCTTAATCCGAGAAGATCTTCTAAGGTCCCTAAAACAGGATTAACTTCATATCTATCAATTGCAAAAGGAGAACCGATTACATCATCTTTATTCCAATCTTTTAGACTTTTGTTATAAGCAGAAACCAAGTCAACTTCAAAGCAATATTTTTCTACAGTTGAAGTATTTGTTTTCCAAATACCCATTAACCAGGCAATATTAATACCTAACCCGGACAGCTCTTGAAAAACACTTAAAGGGATAGAACTTAATTTTGTTTTCTCCCCGAATTGTTTTATCCAAACTCTGGTATTAATTTCATATAGCTTTGGATTTAACATATTATATTTCTTATGAAATATTTTTTATAAGTTTTCAAATAGCTGTTAATTGCAGGGTATCATTTTAATATGACAAAAAGCTATTTTAAAAACAGATTATTTTTATATTATTCAGTAAAGATAATAATTTTTAATATATAATTAGATAAGTTTAATTGTTATTTTGTGATTTTTATAAACTTTAATAAATTTTAGAATTGAAAGACTTTTTATTATATAAACTATTTTTTAAATTAAGATTCTAAGAGGTATTAATGCCTATTAAATAGACTTTCACCTGCTGATGAAGCAAAGCTTAAACAATTTCCCGACATTTTTGAAAAAGACGGGCTTGAAGAGGAGCTGGAGAATTACAGCAAAGCTGCAACTGAAAAAATAAAATATACACTAATAATTAAACCGGCATTGATTTCATTTGTGGCATTAATTATTTCTTTTTTTCTGGATATTTCGTATGTCCCCTTTTTAGGAAATATTTCAGTTAAAATTGCTACCGCATTATTTCCCGCCTGGAAACCATCTGAAGCAATGATTGCGCCGTACAGCTTTTGGTGGCTCCCTGTTTTTATCTATTTATTTTTTCTTTTTCTCTCTTATCTTGCATATTCAAAATTAAAAGTAGAAATAATCAGAACCCCTGCATCCGAGACAATTGACCGCATAATTACTTCTTATACAACTATTATTGACAGCATATCCACGGCTTTACCTTTGATTGGCGCGGCAATCCTGCTAATAAGCATAAAATTAGGAGAGGAAGTGTTTTTGGGTCTTATCTGTTCCTTTTGAAGTAAAAGCATTAATTGTTCTGGCAATCGGAAAACTTTTTGAACCGGTGCTTGATCAGCTCAGCGTTGATTTCCAAAATGTAGTAAACCATGTTAAAGATATTAAGGATCGATACTTTTCCAGGCTGCAGCTGGAAAATTCTAAAAATATTCTGAAACAAATAAGCGGGCAAGAATTTAAATCACCCGAAATCACGCTAAAAGATATTGAGCAGTACAGAAATATACTGCAGAATACAAACCAATTAAGCGAAGCAATACTTAATAATTTCAATATGATACATTCGTTCTTGAAAAGATTAATAGCTCACAAAATATCAGCAAAGAAAAAGTAGAAGAATTAAAATCACTTGCAGAATCAATCTCTAAAGCATCGAGCTCTTTAGGTGATGAAAAAACACTATTAGGATTAAAACATCTTGAGAATATAGTAATTAAAAAATGAGTTGAAAGATGATAAAGAAAGAAAGAGACAGTAAGTTTATAATCTACCAGGTCTTATACATTTTTGTCATTACGGTTTTAGCACTAAAAGGAGCCGATCTCGATCTTAATAAAGTTATCTTAAGTAAGGAAGCTGTAAAAAAGAGTGTACGTGATTCCCTGGTTGCAGTAATAGATTCCCTTTATGCCAAAGGGATTAATTTTGATATAAACATAAAAGAAAACATGGCTGAGCAAAATGTGGCTCTTAAAGAAAAGCTTACTTCAATGAAACAAGAATTGTCTTCATTAACAAAAAAAATTAAAGAAACTTCCCCCGGAAAAAAAAGAAATTCCTAAAGAAGAACCTGCAAAGGAACAAACTATACTGCAGTCTCCCCTATCTGTTAGTCAGACTTTTATTCAGTATACATGGAACAAAGCAAAAAATAACGGCAATGTACCTTCAGGAATTTATGATCCCGATAATATGAATAAACCATTAGTTGTTATTCCTCCGGGACAGGAAAAGATATTTAATTTAACAAATCAAAAGGAAGTAATTGTAAAATTCGGCAGCCAGGAACAGCGGATTAAAGTACTTCCGAATAAACCGCCTGAGGTAAAGATAGAAAGAGTTACTACTAAAATGAATTCTTCGGATATTTATGTGCAGGATCTTCAAAGAATAACAGTATTTAAAGTAACAATTATTGATGAGAGGCCAGATCAGCTAAAAGTAAATTATACCGGTCCAATATCTGTTTCAAAACCTGAAAAAGATAGCAAAGGCGATATTGTTTACAATGTTTCATTAAATATTGCTCCAACAGAGAACCGGTATGAACAATGGCTGGAGCATAATAGAACTATTAAAAGATAATGATGGGAGATATAAAGTCAATTTCTTTTTTAATGTTGCCGATTTGATATCGAAAGATAGAATTCAGGTTGGAGACTCTTTTTATTTTACTGATTTTTCAAGGTAATCCGGCAAAATTCAATTAAATGAAAAATCTTCTTTTCAAGTTTTCCCTGTTGCTGTTTTTTTTAATCCCTCTGAATATTTTATTAGGGCAGGAAAATGAACAGGTAAAATATTTCCAAATGGAACCTCTAGATGACAGTTTATTTGTTAAAATTCAGCAGGAGGTTTATATCGATCCTCCTGACCCGAAAGCAGAGATAATTGTTGATCTCCGGGATCCGAATAACCAAACAATTTCCATTGGAGGCACTCTATATCCTTTCCTGGCATTTAAACCCGAAACCAGGGCGAAAATTGAAATATATCCTTTTAAAATAAACCTCGAACACCAAGTAAATTTCGGCAGTGTCTTTACCGAGGTTGCAAAAAATTTAAATCTTAGAAAGATTGTTTCACCTCCGACATTATATCAAATTTCTTCCACTCTAAGCTATATTAATCCATTCTTTCAGCTATTCGGAGGTGAAAGACTGGGAATGCCCATTAAATCCGATATTGGTATTTCCGTTGGAATAGGAACACCTTATTCCGGAACGGTTGAAACTAACTGGGTAGAAGCAAATTTCCATATCCTGGGTTTCAAGATTGGTGCCTTTAGTTCTGCAGATGGAATTACCGACCTATTAAATGTGGGAACAAGATACAATAACCTTTATGCTGCGGGTTTAGGATATCAAATGGGATATGTTTTACCCCTCGGAAATTTCTTTGAAATAAGCTACCAGGGTTTGTTTAAAACGCCGACTGATTTAACAATACAATCTTATCTATCAAAAGACACGAACAAATATATTCCAAAGGTGATCACGCATGATTATTTTAGCTGGGAATTAAGATATCCAATAAGTATCTTGGGTTCTACAAGAAGCAAATTTTATATTGCCCAGTTTGTTGGTGAACTGCATTTTGGTTTTACAGGCAGGGAAATTTCATTGGGCGGAAGCACATTTGATTTTAGATTTGATGCAATGACTCATAGCGATGTAAGACAACCTGAATATTTATTTGAATTATTAATCCAGAGGATATTTGATAAATGGGCTTTCAGCGCTTTTGCTATCGGACCGTCAGTTATGTGCTCAACAACCAAATCAGGCGGATTCGGTATAATTACCCTGTTTATTAATGCAAGAATAAAATTAGGAACGTCATTATAAAAATTTTACCAATAGGATAAAACTAGATATGCCAAAAGGAAAAATTTTTTTTAGTTTGCTTTTTGCTTTTATATGCCATTTCTGTTAATCAATGTTTAGCTCAGCAGGAAGAACCAATATTATATTATCAGATGGAACCTCTTGATGACAGTCTTTTTATTCATATCCAGCAGGAAGTTTTTATTGATCCCCCTGATCCGAAGGCAGAAATTATAGTGGATTTACGGGATCCGAATAATCAGACAGTCTCTATAAAGGGAACACTTTATCCTTTTCTGGCATTCAAACCGGAAACAAGGGCAAAGATTCAAACATATCCATTTAAAATTAATCTCGAAGAAAATATAACTTACACCAGTGTTTTTACAAGGGTTATTAAACGGTTAAATTTAGGTAAAGTATTTGCTCCTCCCACTTATTACCAAATTTCTCCAACATTGGGTTATATAAACCCGTTTATCCAGCTTTTCGGCGGTGAAAGATTCGGAGTACCGATTAAAAATGATTTGGGTATTTCTTTTGGTTTTGGAACACAATATTCCGGGCCCCTGGAAACTAATTTTTTGGAAGCAAGGCTCCATATTTTAGGATTTTATGCAGGGGGATTTACACATAATGATGCTTTTACAAGCATTAAAACAGAAAATAATCTAAATAATCTTTATGCTACTTCCGGATTTGAAATCGGATATGTAATTCCTTTCGGAAATTTTCTTGAAGTCAGCTATCTCGATGCATCTGAAAAGCCAAATGCTGCAATTACTGCCCAATATATGAAGAATGATACAGCAAGTGACCATGTTAATTTTATTCAAGGAACTTATTTGAACTGGGAGCTCCGCTACCCTTTCAGTTTTCTCGGTTCCACTAGAGGGAAAGTTTATTTTGCTAAATACCTTGATGAACTGCATATTGGGTATACAGGGAGAGAATTATCCATGGCAGGAAGCACTTTCGATTTCAGATTTGACGCATTAGTTAAAAGTGATTTTCGAAATCCGCAGTATGTATTAGATATTGCTGTGCAAAAAATAGCTGAATCATGGGGATTCAGTGCTTTTGCAATGGGTCCTGCATTAATTTTAAGTAAAACTGATAAAGGCTCATTTGGAATTACTTCAATTTTTGTAAATATCAGGATTAAGGTGGGAACATCTTTATAATTTAAACCTGATGCTGCATCTTCATCAACCCACCATTCAGAATAACCGTATATATTATGAATTCCCGAAGCCGGAAATTTTTTACTCTCAGGTTTTTCTTTAATAATTTCAGAAAAAGTTCGTGCTTTCTTAATCCCTGTAACTAAAAAGAAAATTTTTTCTCCGTTACAAAGTAACATCTTTCGTTAAAGAAATTCTTTTTTGAATACTTTCACCATTATCCCCAGGGATCTTTTTTTCTGCAACCCCGCAAATATTTTGTGAAACTGCTTTTAATCTTTTCCCCGGGAATAAGGAAGCTGTATGACCATCTTCTCCCATCCCGAGTAAAATACAATCAAATCTCGGCAGACTGTTTTCAATTTTAACGGAATTTTTAATTTCGCTGGAATATCTCGATGCCTCCTCTTCCGGTATAGCTTCTCCTTTTATCCTATGAATATTTTCTCCGGGTATTTCAACTTTATTGAGTAAAAGTTCTTTTGTCATTCCATAATTACTTTCGGTATCTCCGGGAGGCACACATCTCTCATCACCCCAGAATAAATGCAGATACTTCCATTTTATCTCTTCAGAAAACGGAGGTTCGGAAAGGATTTTAAATAATAATTTCGGAGTACTCCCGCCCGAAAGGGATAAATTAAACTTCCCGTTTAACTTTGCCTTGCCTTCAATTTCTTCTTTTAGATTTTGAGCTAATTCTTCTGCAAGTTCTTTAGCTGTTTTGAATTTTTTAATTCTTTTATCCATTTATTGATCTTTTGAGCATAACTGATTAGGAAATAATGTTAATTAGATAATAATATTTAATATATAAATTATTTAATTTTATATAACAAAAATAATTATTCCTTCTACAATTGAAATTGATATGAAACAATCATTAATTCTATGGATAAGTGCATTTGCAATATCCTTTCTTTTTGCATTCGGGAATAGGATGATTTCACCGGAATACCCAGTAACGCGTTCATTCGGAATTAATATGAAACGGGTAACTTACAAATTTGAAAAAGTATACAGGGGAAAAGATGATTATAAGATAGTTGTAGGAACAGATACGGACAGCTTAAATGGGAGCATCCTTTGGAAGGTAAAAAATAGTAACTCAGGATGGAATAGTGCATCTATGAAATTTTCCGGCAATACTCTTACCGGAAAAATCCCCCATCAGCCGCCGTCAACGTTAGTTGATTACAGGGTAAAAGTCTGGAAAGGAAATAATATTTTTTATCTTCCGCCCGGCGGAAAAATTACCTTAAAATATTTTAGCAGTGTCCCGTCTTCAATTATGGGCTTTTACTATTTGACTTTATATCTTGCTTTGATTTTCAGTGTTAGAACAGGCTTAGATTATTTTAATGAAAATCAAAAAATTAAAAAGCTGGCGCTTTTCACAATAATGATATGGATAGCCAATGTTATTGTTTTTAATCCTGTAAAACACTCATATGAACTGAGCACGAGGATTGGCAGTACAATTCTTCCAATAACCGATTTATTTGACATCCGGCATCTGATTTTACTGATAATCTGGATACTTGGTATAATACTAATATTCAATTTGAAGAATTATAAAACCTGGGCTGCAATAGCTGGAGCGGCAACACTAATAGCATTTTTATTCGTGCGGTAAAAACCTTTTCATCTGTCACATAATCCTTTAAAATATGAAACTGGATAATTTAATAAAGCTCAGAGCAATTGTATTTTAAAAGAGATAAATAATTAAAAACAGGTTAATTTAAAATTTTAATAACTTCATCATGTATATTTTTTGAAGTTGCGATTATGCTGTTTCCTTTAACAGGGTCACCTCCGTGGTAGTCGGTAATTGTACCTCCGGCTCCGTTTATAATAGGTATTAAAGCTGCAGTATCCCAAAGGTTCATAATAGGATCAAGTTTAATATCGGCAAAACCCGTAGCAACAAGATAATAGCCGTAACAATCACCCCAGCCCCTAACATATTTTACTTTCTTAATAAGCTGATGAAATTTATTTATATCCTGGTATCTTTCAATGTTGGGATAATCGGTTATTAATAAAACTGCATTTGATAGATTTTCACAATTTCTTACCAGAACCTTTTCACCATTTAGCTCGGCTGAAAAATTATCACCTATTAAAAACTCATTAAGAACCGGATGATTAATTACTCCTAAAACAGGTTCCCCGTTTTTAAGTAAGCCAATCAATGTACCGAACGATATTGCCCCGGAAATAAAGCTGACAGTCCCATCTATCGGGTCCAAAATCCATTTATATTCAGCATCTTCTTTGTGTGAGGCAAATTCCTCGCCAATAATTCCGTGTTCGGGAAATTCTTTCATAATTTCTTCCCGCATGAGTTCTTCTGCTTTTTTATCGGCAATAGTTACGGGTGAAGCATCCTTTTTTGAATCTACAGAAATTTTTGTTCTAAAATAACTTCTTATAATATTTCCGCTTAACTCGGATAAATGTTTTGCAAACAATTTTAATTCTTTGTTGGTTTCCATATTTAACCTTAATTTAACAGGCTTTATCAAAAGAAATCTAATTTTATACTTAAATATTACAAAAAATCATAGAATTATAGTAATACTTGTAAAGACCTAAAATATGGTAATAAAAATTAGATTTATTGAAAAAATTTCATGAAGATATTTATGATTAATAATTAGAAAAACTTGCAGACTTTCAAACTTTCATTTCGCTTTAATTGTCAAATTAGTTTATAAATATTTAGTTAGTTTTTCAGTAATTTACAACTTCTTATTCCTTGGAAAAAGGGAAACAATATGTTAAAAAATAAAAGAAACGGAATAATTATAGCTGTCAGCTGCAGTGATAATAGTTGCCGTTATAATATTAAAGATCAAAAGCCCCGATGCACCTCAACGACGCACTTCAGTCCCGGTGGTAATCCCGGGAAAATTACTTACAGGTGAAATAGTAAAAAGTGAATCTCTAACCGGGGATATCTCACCAATTCAGCAGGCGAATATTTTTACAAAGGTGAACGGCAATATTGAAAAGATCTACGCTGACATAGGTGATGCAGTAAATCAGAATCAAGTATTAGCTTTAATTGATACAACAATTTATTCTCAAAATCTAAAGCAGGCAAAAGCAAGTTACATGCAGGCTTATGCCAACCTGGAGAACAGTAAACTTATTTTCGAAAGGAATCAAAAGCTTCTGGATCAGAATCTGATTGCAAAACAGGATCTCGATAATGCCAAAACTTCTCTTGATGTTGCTTCCGCTCAAAAGGAAGCTGCATTTGCCGTTTATACAAATGCTTTAACACAGCTGGGTTATTGTAAAATAACAGCCCCCTTCAGCGGTTATATTACAAAAAGAATGTTTGATCCCGGTACCTATGTATCTGCATCAACCAATAATCAAAGTTCAATTTTATTTACTTTAATGAATGTAAACCAGTTAAAATCGATAGTTAATATACCGGAAAAAGATGTTCCTTCATTAAGCAGCATAAGCAGCATAGAAGTAACTCCGGATGCATTGCCTGGAAAAATTTTCAAAGCCAATATAAAAAGAATAAGCGGTGCCGTTGATATTGATACAAGAACCATGGCTGTTGAAATAGATATTGAAAATCCCGGGAAAATACTTAAACCCGGGATGTTTGCAACAATTAATTTAATTTTGGAGAAGAAAGAAAATTCTAACTTCCTGCCTAACCAGGTTGTATTAAATGATGATGAAGGTGACTATGTTTATCTGCTAAATCCGGATAGTACAGTGACAAAAAAATATGTAAAGATTGGAATTCAGCAGGATAATAAATTTGAAATTTTATCCGGCTTAACTGGTAATGATAAAATTGTTTTTGTCGGTCAGGAACTAATTAAAGATAAAATGAAAGTAAGAGTGGCAAAATAATATATGTGGTTAACAAGACTTGCTTTAAAATATCCCGTTACAACACTAATGGCGGCTCTAGCCATTCTAGTGCTTGGATTTGTTTCATTTATGCAGCTCCCGATAGACATGCTGCCTAACATTCAAATTCCGGTTGTAAGTATTATAACCTATAACAGCGGTGCCAGCCCTGTCGATATGGAGCAGACCGTTACTGTTCCTATTGAAAGAGCTGTTAGTTCAACTAATGATGTTGATTATGTTCAGTCATCAACTAGAGAAGGCATATGCAATGTTCGTGTTAACTTTAATTGGGATGCAAGCACCGATGTAGGTTTAATTGATGTAATTCAAAAAGTCAACAGAGTATTGAATCTGCTGCCTACCTCAGCTTCACAGCCGTTAGTCCTTAGATTTGACATTACAAATGTCCCGGTTTGTACAATTGCATTGAGCGGTAATCTTGACCAGCGGGCTCTTTATGATTTAGCTTATAATGTAATTGAACCGCAGATGGAGCACATTCATGGTGTGGCCTATGCGCAGGTTCAGGGTGGTCAGATAAGGGAAATTCATATAAAAGTTGACAGGAACAGACTTGAAGCTTTAAATCTTACGCTGAACGATGTAACTCTGGCTATATCTTCTTCTAACCTTATAGTTCCGTCAGGTGATCTTAAATCGGGTGTATTTGATTATTCTCTTAAAACTGAAAGTCAGTTTAATATTGTTGAACCGATCGGCAACGTAGTTATAAAAAATATGAATGGTATACCAATCAGGATAAGAGATGTTGCTTACGTGGAAGATTCATTCCAGGAACAAACCGAAGTAATCAGGAATAACGGAAAGCCCGGGGTAATCCTACGTGTTCAGAAAGCATCGGGTGCAAATACGGTTGAGGTTGTTAAAGCTGTTGTTTACGCACTTACTCATTTAAAAGATGTTCCTAAATCAGTTAAAGCCTCACTAGGATTAGATCAAAGCTTATATATCAGCCAATCTATAAACGGCCTAAAGCAGGAAGCAATTCTCGGAGCTCTGTTAGCGATGCTTGTAATCCTCCTCTTTCTAAGAAATTCCAGGAGCGCAATAATTATATTTTTGGCCATTCCCCTTTCCATACTGGTAACATTTATTTTCTTTAGATTCAGCGGCACCACATTAAATATAATGACATTCGGAGGGCTGGCGCTCGGTATCGGAAGATTAGTTGATGATTCGATAGTAGAACTTGAAGCAATATCCCGTCATTATGGAATAATGAAATCACAGAAAATAGGGAAAACTCAAGCTACTCTGGATGCAGCTTTGGAAGTTGCCTCACCAATCTTTATTTCTACTTTAACTACAGTGATCGTTTTTCTTCCGGTAATATTTTTAACGGGTATTGCAAAGCTTCTTTTTATTCCCCTGGTCATTACAATAACAGTTGCATTATTTGCATCATTTTTTGTATCAAGAACAGTTACTCCTTTGATGTGTCTGAAATATCTGCACGCGGAAAGAGAAGCGGATCCGAACTCCAAAAAGCTTTCCCATAGAATGCAGATCAAAGCAAAAGATTTTCTTGATAAAATTGATAACCAGTATCAGCAGGTTCTTGTATATGCATTAAAGCATAGAAAAACAATAATATTCGGTGTTATAGGGTTTGCTGTTGTATCATTATTACTTTTTAAGTTTATCGGAACCGAATTTTTCCCCGATTCGGATGAAAGTCAATTCAATATAGCAGTCAGACTCCCAGTCGGAACACGGATTGAAAAAACAATAAAATTTGTAGAGAATGTTGAAAATATTGTAAAGAAAAATGTCCCGGAATTACAGACGATAATTTCTGATATAGGTGTTCCGTCGGCAAAAGGAGGAAATTTATTTGGAGGGAACAGCGGAGAACATTCGGCTAATATAAGTATTGCAATTATCCCGCCGGGAGACAGAGATAGATCAGTATTTGATATAATAAAATCTCTCCGCCCAAAATTAGCAAGCCTGCCCGGAGCACAAATTTTCATCAATCCTGGCGGATTTCTCAGGTTTTTATTGAACTTTGGTTCATCGGCTCCAATTGATGTAATAATAAGCGGGAATGATTTTAATACTGCAAATGATCTTGCTCAGCAAATTTCAGCTGCAGTCAAATCTACTCCCGGCACAGCTGATGTTCAAATAAGCAGAGAACTTAATCTGCCGGAACTGAGAATTAAAATTGATCGTGAAAAAGCCGGCTCAATGGGAATCAACGTACAGCAAATCTCTAATACTATCACAACTGCAATAAGCGGAACAGTTGCTTCCATCTTTACCGACCCCGCAACCGGGAATCAATATAATATGCTGGTTAGATTGTCAGAAAACTACAGAAATAAAATTGAAGACATAAAAAATCTTACTGTCAAAAATTCTCAAGGGAATCTCGTAAAATTAAGTGATATAATAAATGTCGAATTAGCTAAATCACCAATTCAGATTGACCGGCGATACCAGGAAAGAATAGTTGAGGTTACAGGTAACGTTGTTGGAAGAGATCTCGGGAGTGTTTCAAAAGATATTGCAGATAAACTTGCAAACATAAAAGTTCCCTCAGGCTTTCAAGTGCAACTGAGCGGAAATATAGAACAGCAGCATAAAACTTTTAGTGATCTCGGGCTGGCTCTTTTACTGGCTATTGTTCTCGTCTACATGGTTATGGCTTCTCAATTCCAATCTTTAATTGATCCTTTTATAATAATGTTTACAGTACCTTTAGGAATGGTGGGGGTTATATGGGCATTGTTTTTAACTAACACAACTCTCTCTGTTACCTCTTTCGAAGGCGTTATTGTTATGATTGGAATTGTAGTTTCAAACGGAATCCTGCTTGTCGATTATACAAATAAATTAAGAAAATCCGGAATTGAACTTCATGAAGCCGTTATAAAAGCCGGACGAACCAGGTTAAAACCGATACTTATGACTACTTTAGCTACTGTTCTCGGATTGATCCCGCTTGCTATCGGTTTAGGAGGAGAAAGTTCACAATCACCTCTTGCAATAGCGGTAATCGGCGGTCTCTCAGTATCTACTTTTTTAACCTTACTTTTTATTCCAACTCTCTATACAATTTTTGAGGAAAGGTTCAGATCAAAAATGGTGAAAGAAGAAGATGTTTAAACTATTCGTCAAAATATTTTTAATCAGCGGAATATTTTTCTCTCAAATTATACTTCCCCAGGATTCTTCAACAATTAATATTGATCAGTGTATTGAAATTGCATTGAAGAATAATCCCCAAATTAAAATTGCAGAAAGCAATCTGGAACTGTCATCTTCGGCTCTTAGAATAAACAGATCTTCTATATTTCCTCAAATTTCTTTACAATCCGGCTGGACAAATAACGGTGGTAATTTTTTTGTGGGCCCGACTGCAAGAGCTGCAAACTACCAAAATTTTTCTTACGGCTTTAATGCCCAAATGTTAATTTTTGATTTTGGGAAAACTTATTCAAAAATATCAGCATCATCAAGTTTTGAAAATGCAGCTGAAAAGGATTTTATTGGGGCAAAACAAAACCTGATTTTAGATACATATACTGCTTACTTTACATACCTGGCTGCACAGAGAATATATAAAGTCAGCAGCGAAGAAGTTAACCAGGCAAAAGATCATTTAACACAGGCAAAGGCTTTTTATAATGTAGGAAGATCACCTCAGTTTGATGTTTTAAAAGCTCAGACTGATGTTGAAAATGCAAATGTAAATCTTCTCAATGCAGAAAATAATGTGAGAATCAGCAAGCTCCAGCTGGAAAATGTCTTGAATACAAAATTAGGGAGTCAACAATTAGAGGATAACCTTGAAATTAAA
This sequence comes from uncultured Bacteroidota bacterium, assembly GCA_963782475.1. Lineage (GTDB taxonomy): Bacteria > Bacteroidota > Ignavibacteria > Ignavibacteriales > Ignavibacteriaceae > CAVQBP01. The sequence continues at coordinate 477,752 of CAWAJW010000012.1, read as the reverse complement.
AGAGATTCTATAGATGAAAATACAGCTATTTCTACTGCGATGGATAAGAGACCGGAAATATTATCCAGCAAGTATAAAGTTGAAGCTAATAAATCTTTGGTTACATCTGCATGGTCGGCAAATTTACCATCAATTAATGCAATCGGAAATTATTTATGGAGAAGTTATGCAATTGATCAGAAATTTTTAAATTCATGGAATATAGGTATTACTTTTGCCTTACCTTTATTCCAAGGATTTGCAGTAGATGCGAGTGTGGAGCAGGCAAAAGCTAATTTAAATAGCTCGGAGGCAGAGAATAATTTAACTGTTCAGTCTGTGCAATTAGATGTTCAGCAGCAATTCTCTAATCTTCAATTAGCGCAAAGTAAAATTAACGCTACTAAATCCCTTGTTAAACAATCGGAAGAAACATTAAAGCTTGCAGAAGGAAGATACTCGCAGGGAGTTGGAAGTCCAATTGAAATAACAGATGCAAGAGTCTCACTATTTAATGCGCAAGCCACTTATATACAGACTTTATATGATTACCAGATTGCCTATGTTAGGCTGCAGAAGGCAATGGGTGTTCTTAAATAATTATTCTTTAATAGAGCGACTTGTAATAAATGAAATTAATTTAAACCCGGCTTTCAGCATCAGTTATTAGTTCTTTTACTTTTAATGTACCGACTTCAAGTTCTTCAATAGTTAATTTTTTAATTCGTCCGTTTCTGATCGCAATATGTTTTACTGCGACAGCTCCAACGGCAATCGCTCCTATTGAAATTGAGCCTATACTGATAACAGCAAGTGCTGTTGCTATCCTTGCGAAAGCTCCCTGTGCTCTGAAAAATTTTGAAATATTCATTATCATCCAATAAGATTAAAAATGGTATTCTAATATATATTATAAATTAAAAAAATCGAATGTGAATTGTAAAAGTATTTTAATATCTATGAAGTAAATGATAAATTTACATTTAAATTAAAAGCAATTATATATAGGAAAAAATGCAGGAGCTGGAAGGACTTATCGAACCGAAAAGATTACTAATTTTATCTAAAATGATCTTATTGAATAACTATTATGCTGAATATTTGTTAACATTTGAAAAATTTAAAGAAAGGATAAGCTATTCAGGAAATCATTTGTTTTGGTCAAACAAAAATGAATTGCTGGAATCTAAAAATATCGGGGTTTATGGTTTCAATAAGAATGAATCCTGGGAAAATCTACTTGAAGATAAGCAATTAAAACCTCTTCTAATAAGTTACCTTGGCATTAAAGCAATTATGCAGAATGACAGGAGAATCTTTGAAAAGTGGCAGTTGTCATTTGATAATCTTGCCGAAGAATTAAATAATTCAGTTAATGCACAGGAAATGGTGCCGAAAAAGAAATTAAAAAGATTTAATGAATTAATTGATGAGATTAAAAAACAGGGGAAAACTATTTTAGATGAAGAATGAAAGAATTAATAATTATTTCCACTTACAAATAGATTCTATATAATCCGCGGAACCGTCTCTCAGCCAGCCGTCCAGTTGTGCAGGCTCTTTTAATTGCTGCCCTCTGAGCCTGGGCACGGATAAATATTGGCAATCCATTGAAGGCAAAGCCGTCATATCGCCCCATAATTTTTCAAATTGTGCAACCGGGTAAATATCTTCCTGTCCTTTACCCCATCTTTTTTTAACATCTTTTATTGTAATATATGTAGGCATTTTAGAAGCTATATTTCTTACAGATTCCAATACAATTTTCTCGTTTCCCAAATCATCCCGGTGTAATGAAAAGAGATCGAGCAACTTATCGATACTGATCCATGAAGTAAGAGTATTATAGAAAGTCAAATCAAACTCAATTTCTTCTTTAGGTAAAGCAAGCCCCTCAACTAAACGCAGATTCCCGTTAACTTTTGCAAGTCCGCCTCCTCTGTCATCAATACGCTTAGTAATAACTTCTAAAGTGAGAGCTTTATCATTTAAAATATGATAACCCAGTATTAATGGATCTAAGTCAGCTCCTAAAGTATCAATGTTATGGGACATTAAATATTTTAAATTGGGATTTTCATTTATCATCTTATTTAATGTACCATTAATAAACATATTGGGTATTTCATACCAATGACCGACAGGATGCAAACATTGATGAGGCAGGTTATCGGTATAATCAGATCCCTGTCCCATATTTTCAACCCAATTTAAAAGAGCGCCTCTTAAACTCTCCAATACTTTCTGTGCCTGTTCATCCAGTAATTGCTGTGACAATTCTTCCCATAGATAACGCAGGTCTCTTTTCATAGGGATCATTCTAAGCCCGATAAATTTTCCCTGAGATACATAAAGACTGCCGTCAAAATTATAATTTTTATTAATTTTTAATTTATTTTCAATGGGATAATGTGTTAAATAACTGGTTGTAAAAACATGCTGAATTTTTTTACCGGATAATTCACCTGCTCTGCTGCTTTTAGCAAGATGAATTTCAATAAAGCTTTTATGTTGTCCGTTTAGCTTACAGAAAGGATTCAATGCTTTAACGACACCAGCCCCTTTAGTCCATCTGCTTCCGATTCCGCCGGCAAATGAAACAACTGCAATCTCTCCCTTTTTTAATGCAGATAAACCTGCTTTTCTATATTTCTCTTTAACTATGCGGGAAAAATCAGTAACATCATTTTCATTTACATCAGTTATTTCGGTACTTACAGGAAGCTTATTTTGAGCCAGTCCTATTCTTCCGCTTTTTAAATCGGATCTAATCTGTTCATGCTGAACTGAATCGAAGCCGTATTTTTTTAATAAACCCGGCAAATTTTCTTTTATATTTTGACCTGATGCTTTTTGAGGTAAAATTATATCAAATAAAGAATTGAGTAAGCCGGAATAATTTTTATCAGTGCGCGCAATATTACTTAATTCTTCCAGTTCGGTTCTCTGTACACCTGATAATTGATGACTTTCCTTTTTTATAAGTCCCGGTGTTATAATTGAATAATAGCCCCCAGGCATAATTGCTTTTTCTTTTTCTAATAATTCAGCAAATGAACCCTTCTCATTTATTTCAAAATCATAAACGACTGGTTCCATAGCAAACGGAATTGAGTCCTTTAATTCATTCTTTAAATCAGACATCATGTTTCGAATATCAGACTGGGCTTTCTTCTTGAACTTAGGATTAAAAATGAATCCCATGCCGCCGCCTGACATACCTCCCATCATCCAGAATCCCCAGAAATCAGAGCCGTATTTTTTTTCAACCATTGTTATAAGAGATTCGGTAAACAAATTAGTTGTCCAGGGAATAATTGTCTGGATTGGTCCAAAAAAATTTTTCTGAGTTAATTTTCCTACTGCTTTCACATTTCCTTTCTTAAGAGCATCCAATATCGAATCAAATATTTCGATTGCATCTTTTCTTCCGCGCCATTCTTCTTTTGATCTTAATAAATATTTTTCGGTGACCATTTCCAGAATTGGTCCAACATCCTGAGCCATACCCCCATGCACCATAATCAGGCTGTTCTGAAGAAGTTTTCTTGTTTCTTTAGAAACATCTTTGTAATCCAAAACTTTATGTTTAGGTAAAAGACAGCCTTTACTTACACCAAATTCAGGATTACCTTTAACTGCATCTACACCCTCAATTAATTTCATTCCGGGCCAAACACCTCCGCTGTCCTGCCATCCTCCCCCAGAACCGGCTAACCATTCTCCCAATATGGCTCTTGCCGCAACGATCCGTCTGTCGAATTCTTCTAACTCACCTGTTAAATTTTTTATCTGTCCTGTAGCCCTCATACAAATTGAGATTAATGAAGCAAGTAGATTTGTAGAAACAGCAAGCCGAGAACCTTTAGGAATGTTATTTACTTTACTGGCGATTTCAATACCGTAACCCGGTTTAATTAATTTTGCTAATAGTTGGGATAAAGGCTGATCTGCTCCTTCCATTCCGGGCGGGATAATTCCGGAAGCTATTACTGCGGCTTTCAAAAGGCCCAAATAATCTTTTGCAAAATCAAAAATCTCGTCAACCGAATTGATATCTGATGTTACGCCTAAGTCGACGCTTGTAAGCCTTAATACCGGTTTATCAATTATTCGAAAATAAGTCTCTATGGGAGGCTGAGGTTTATTATTTTCTCCATCAATAAGCACCGATAAATTAACAGAGACATTAAGAACACGAGCACCTTGAGGAAAATCCATTCCCAGAAAAAATATGTCGCTCCAGCCACTATGCGATAAATCCATGCGCACGGGAGTCTGTTCATGTAAAACCGGGAATAAATTATTAGCCGTGATATTTGCGTATAATTCTTTTTTTATTCTTAAAGGATGATCATCGGGATGCCCGATTCTAAACATCCAGTTATTTCCATTTATAGATTTCACACTTTTTCGAACCTGGTCAGCTAAAGTCTGGAATCCCAGGCTTTGATATGTTTTTGCCAGGGCGCTTGCAATGCCATCATTTAAACCCTGCTCTCTCATCGAATCGCGAAATAGATCAACCGCTTCAATATACCTTCTGTTTAGAAAATGATCATAACCTTCGAATGGGATCAAACCTCTTGTTTTAATTCCCTTCTCAGGTAAATGAAACCTGTATATTGCATAGAGGAAAAACAGGGCTCTTACACGTTCATATAAATTGCTGTTTTTTCTCCAAAAGTTTTCCAGGATTTCGCATTCTTTTAAAAGAGCATTCAGAGATAATTTTTTACAGTAATCATCAAGCGAAGTATTTCTTATTCTGCTATTCGGTGAAGTTATTAATTCGGTTAAGTTGTTCATTGAAATGAAATTTTATTCAGCCTGTTTATTGAAATAGCTTAGTTCTTTTTGCGCCAACAGCTCAAGCATTTTTGTAATTACAAAGTCCCTGTCTTTTCCATTTAAAGCCAAAGCAATTTGAGCCGTAAACAATCCGTATTTTGAACCGATATCATATCTCATTCCCGGATGTTCAAATGCTAAATATTGTTCTTTTTTTGATAATTCATTTAACGCACAGGAAAGAGTTACGTTTTTAGGATCATTACTTTTTTTCAACTCAGCTCCAAGAATATCAAATACGGATGGAGTTAAAACATGAATACCAAAAAAACATAAATAATGGCTCGATCTTAACCCTGGTATAATTAAGCTTTGTTCCGCTTCGGTAGGAGTAGGTTTTTCGACTACTTTATCGACTTTATACAGCCCCTTCTTTCCATGAACTCTTTTACCCCCGATGGTTCCGTAAAACGGCAATTGCGTTTCAGATGTAGACTGAACCGCCGAAACCGTACACGCTTCTCTTTCTGCAATTTTTACGAGTTTTTCGGAACAGCCTTCCGGCTGTAAACTCACATTTAAATGATCGCCGACAAGGTGTAATATTGATGAATTCTCCGAAAAATCTTTTGCGCAATAAATAGCATGACCATAACCTAGAGGTTCAGACTGGTAAATAAAACTTATCCTATTGCTGTTATCTTTTACAACTTCTTTATACCTGTGTTCATCTTCCGGATTAATTACAATACCAATCTCTTCAACACCTGCAACAAAGGTTTCCTCAATAAGTATTTCCAGTACAGATTTTTCTATACCGTCTCGATCTACAAGTGTTTGAAGAGGCAGATTCCTCTGTTTTTTGCCTGCGGCGGTTATCACGGCTTTCCTAGTTTTCATTTAGTTAAGTAATATAATTAATAAAATTTATTTCTCCCCTAAGATAAGAATTCGAGGATATAATTTATTAATAAAAATAGCTAATTATCTGTTAAAATGTAAAGAAGCAAAGAATTGAAAATGTATAAATTAAAATATCTATTTTTTGAATGTGTCCTTTACGGAAGTCCGGATCATAATTTCCAGAATTTCTGCTAACAAATGAGGAAAAAGAACCATTCATAAAATTTCTAACCTGATCTGATACAATCGTTCCAAATAACATGATCGCAAAATAAAAAAGCATTAATGCAATTAATACAAGGACACCTCTTATTTGTCGTAATCTACATCTTCCTGGATAATTAACATGGTTAAATATCTAATTAAATTTGAATTCATTTACTATTGCGATATTTGGCACTATTTCATCAGCAGCATCTTCTTTGTTGCAGCAAAATTATTTGATGTTATTCTATAAAAATATAAACCGCTTGCTAGATTAGAGCCATCGAATTTAACTTTATATCTTCCCGGATTTTTTTCTTCATTTACCAATGTTTCAACTTGCCTGCCGAGAAGATCATATATTCTTATTGTAACTAATCCGGATTTAGGAACTTCATAATTTATTATTGTTGAAGGATTAAACGGGTTAGGATAATTTTGCATAAGCTTATATTCTTTTACGATATCAGAATTATCAATATTAATTCCTGTCAAAACACTACTTTTATTCCCCGTCCTTTTGTTATTCCCTTTAAATGTCGGCCATTCATAATCAGCTGCGATTATCTTGCGTAATCCTGAAGTATTTAATTTTAATGTATAAACATCTCCACTAAGATTTCCAAAAATTGCGAGATTATTATCGGAAATTAATACAGGCGCCTGGATTGGTGAATTCGTTTTAAAACACCATAATAATTCACCGTTTTCATTCAGACTAACTAATTTCCCGGTATTATCACCAATTAGAATTTGCCCATCGTTGGATATTGCAGCGGTTCCATAAACCGGTGCATCCATTGCATATTTCCAAAAGAGGAAACCATCTTTATCCAGGCAGATCACTTCATTATTTGAACTGCCGAATATTACTTTAGCACCATCAATAATTATAGGTGATGATTTAATTTTCCCGCCTGTGTAATAAGACCAGATTTTATTGCCTGCCGAACTTAATTTATAAACATATCCGTCATTCGAACCGAAAATTATACTTGAATCATTTCCAATAGCCGGTGAAGAAAATATTGAATCACCGGTTGCAAATGTCCAGTTAATATTTCCATCTTTATTTACAGAATATAATTTTTTATCACAGCTCCCGACAAATACATTACCGTTTAATGAAACCGAAGGGGATGAGACAATTGCTCCTCCGGTCTGAACATTCCATATTACAGTACCTGTTCTATCTAAAGCATATAACCGGCCTGTACTTATCCCCACATAGACAATTCCATCTTTTCCCGCAGATGGTGATGAAGTAATTATTCCGCCCATAGCTTTATCCCATTTGGGCGTTCCATCCTTATCAAATGAATATAACCTGGTATCAGTGGAACCTACATATATATTATTCTGATCACTTATACATGTAGTTGACTGAATATCCCCGCCGGTTAAAATATTCCAGTTTACATTACCGGTGGAATCAAATTTATATACTTTATCATCTGTTGAGGTTATAATAAAATTATTGTTATCTATTTGTGCCGGGGCAGAATAAACATCGCCGCTTGTTTTTAATTTTGCAGCATATACATTAACAATAACCGTATCTCTATCCTTTTCTCCTTTAAAACCACTTGCGATTAAAACTATTTTATTTGTCCCGGTTTTTAACTTAAGATTTACTTTAGGACCATTTCCTGCCGAATCCCCGTTTACAGTCCATATTAAATAGTAAAAATTATCATTAGTAATTGTACTCTCGCTGCCATCAACCATTCTTTCTTCATATCCATTTAAATCCGTATCCAACCAAACACTATCGGTTTTTATCACTGTTTTAATATTAGAACCGGCAAAGGTATAATTACCATAAGAAATTTCACTGCTTTGAAAGTCTTTGCGGTAAGCTCTTGCCTTTATTAAAGTATTATTACTAACATAAATAGGCTGACTATAAACTAATGACTCCTGATTAGGTTCCGAACCATCCAGAGTGTAATAAATAGTTACTGTATCAACTGAGGATTCAGAATTTGTAATTGTACTCAGTGTGACATTTTGAGCATAAGTATATGTACCGGGCAAGGGGCTGAAAGCAACGGGGGCGACTTTCATAATATAATCACCGATTTTTATATCCGAATTGATCCAATCATTTTGGAAAGCTTTTGCTTTGATGGTTGTACTTTTATTTATGTAAAAGTCACCGGTATATTTTTTTGAACTCTGGTCAGGTACGCTTCCATCAGTAGTATAGTAAATATCTGGTCCTTCGTTTGCACAAGAAATACTCACAATCAAACTATTATATTTGATTCCGCCGTCCGGTGAAAAAACAGGGGTTTCAACTTTTGCATATATTGTAAAGCTGCCGGATTCAATTTTATTGGAGGAATTATTCATATCACTAATTCTAATCTTACATTCAGAAGAAGAAAGAGTAACAACAGGAACTGTCCAGCTATAAATATTATTCGGTATAGATGCATTTCCGGCAATTAATAACCAGGTGTTACCATTATCTGTTGTATATTCAATATTTATATTATTTTGAAATTGGTAATTCCATTGAAGATTAATACCAGCCAGAGATTTAAGTGAATCGCTGCTTGTTAGACTTTCAATATTAACTTTAGGACCGTTATCTAATTTAATTAATCCACCCCATGTTCCTGCCCAGACATTGTCTGAATTATCAACTTTCAAAGCATGAATATCATCACCATTTGGAAATCCTGCAGACTGATCATACCTTGTAATATTATTTCCATCAAATTTGATAATTCCCTGAGCACCATAATTAGTGCCTAGACCTGCCCAAATATTTCCTTTCGAATCGACATCTAAACAAGAGATCCAATTTGATGTTATTTGATTGCTTAAGTCATATCTAAACCAGTTTGTTCCGTCAAATTTGAATAGTAAAAGACTATCAGCTCCAAACCACAAATTTCCACTTTTATCTTCAGTTATCGAATATATGTTTTCATTAGATAGAATAGAATTTTTTGAATTAAAAAACTGCCAGTTTGAACCATCGAATTTTGCTATACCTGCAGGGTATGACCCGTAATCACCTATCATGGCAATCCAGATATTACCATTTTTATCACTTTTAATATCTTTAATGTTATTGGAAGGTAAAGAAGAATTGAAAGAAGTGAGATGAGTTAAATTAACACCATTGTATTTAAAAAGGCCGTCATTATCAGTTCCAATCCATAAATTTCGGGAATTATCAAAGTCCATTGATGATACAGAATGATTTTCAAGACCGGAAATCGTACTCCAGTTTGTGCCATCAAATTTTTCTACTCCCTGCCCACCACCGAAATAATAATCATTATTGTAGTGTAATATTTTAGAAATAAAATAACCACCTTGAAGAGGTGAATTTTTACTGTTATAACTGGTCCATGTACTTCCATCAAATTTTGAAACCCCCTCCGAAGTTCCAAACCATAAAATATTACTATTATCCAGACTAATACTAATTACTGTATCGGAACAAATACCTGAATTAGATTTAGTATAAACTTCCCAATCCTCCTGGGCAAAAATTAAATCAGAACAAATTATTATTAAGATTAAAAATGCAGTAATTAAATTTTTCATATGTTTCTCCATGGAATTAGATGGCAGATTAGCGTTAAGCTGGATAAGACTTCCCCTTTATAATTCATTAGTAGTATTAATAAATAATTTTACTCTACCGATTTTTTGGACTCTAAGAACAAATCAAAAGGCAGGCCAAAAAATAGAAAAATAAATAGTAATTTATACTAATTATTAGTTCTTTTACATCTTCTTTAATATCAAAACAGGAAATTTTTGCCGACAATTTTTTCAATTTCTGGAAAGTAAATTTCGGTATGAATCAGACATTCATAATAATAGCCAGTTGAGATCTTTTTTCCCAATTCCTTACTTTTCAATTAAAATATAGCCTATAAATTATGATAACGGTATCTACCAGTAGTGATGAACACTTTCCCGAATATACTTATCATAAATATTTTTTACTTCTTCCATAGTTTTTTCAGAAAGAGGAGGTAAATCTGAAGCATCTATATTTTCAATTGTCTGTTCATGCCGCTTTGCACCTGGGATCGCACAGGTTACTGCATCAAACATTAAAATCCATCGCAATGCAAACTGTGTTAAGCTCATTCCTTCCGGACAGATTTTCTTTAATTCATCAACAGCTTTTAAACCTGTGTTAAAATCAACACCCGAAAAGGTTTCACCACGATCAAAAGATTCGCCATGACGATTAAAATTCCTATGGTCGTCAGGTTCAAAACTGGAATTACTTTTTAGTTTTCCGGTAAGCATCCCTGAAGATAAAGGGACTCTGGCCAGAATACCTACATTATGTTTTTTTGCCTGTTCAAAAAATAGCTCGGAGGGACGATGCCGGAACATATTAAATATTATTTGAATACTCTGAACATTAGGATATTCGATTGCTTTAAGAGCTTCTTCAACTTTCTCAACGCTTACTCCGTAGAATTGAATTTTTCCTGCTTTTACCATATCATCAAGAATATCAAACACCTCCGGCATGTAAAAGACTTTGGTTGGCGGACAATGCAGCTGAAGCAAGTCAATAGTTTCGGTATTTAAATTTTTCAGACTTCTTTCAACAAAAGCATTCAAATTTTCCTTGTTATATCCTTCGGAAGTATGAGGCTCTAATCTCCTGCCGGCTTTGGTGGCAATATAAAATTTCTCAGAACTCTCTTTTCGCAATTTTGCTAACAATTTTTCACTATGTCCATCCCCATATACATCAGCAGTATCGAAAAAGTTTACCCCTGATTCCAAAGCTTTATAAAGTGCTTCTATTGATTCTTCATCTTTTACAGTACCCCAGGTTCCTCCAATTGCCCAGGCGCCAAAGCTTATTTCAGATATTTTCCACCCGGTTCGGCCGAATTTTCTATATTTCATTATATCCTCAATTATTTTCTTAAAGATTAGATAAAATAATTAACTGCATTCTCTATTTAATAAATTTTAATATTAAATTCGTTTTTTACTGTTATATGATTATTTCAACAGCTTTATCCAAATGCATTTTATTTAAGTTTTAAAAATAATAATTTTAACTGTCTCAATTTTTAAAATATTTACACCTCTCCGATACTTTTAATAATTGCTGAAAAAATTATTTAATTATTGTTAGAATTTATCATGGAATATTTAAAAAAAGTTTTCGATCTGGAGGGAAAAGTTGCTGTTATAACCGGCGGCAGCGGTATAATCGGAAGTGAAATTGCAAAGGGCTTATTAAGCGCAGGTGCAAAAGTTGTTTTACTTGCACGTGATGAAACAATGCTCAAAGAGAAAGTTGAACAGTTTAAAAAGATTAATAGTGAAATTATTTCTTTAAAATGTAATGTTCTGGATGAGGAAAACATAAAGGATGTAAATAAAGAGATACTGGATAAATTTACAAAAATAGATATTTTAATAAATGCTGCCGGCGGAAATATTCCCGGGGCTACTATCGGTGTTGATCAAAGTATTTTTGATATTGAAATTAAACAGTTTGAAAAGGTAACCGACTTAAATTTAAAGGGAACAGTTCTGCCTACTTTAATATTTGGAAAATCTATGGCCGAAGAGAAAAAAGGTTCAATAATTAATATATCTTCAATGGCCGCATACAGAGCTATCACAAGAGTTGTAGGTTATTCGGCAGCAAAAGCGGCAATAGACAATTTTACCCGCTGGATGGCTGTTGAAATGGCTCTTAAATTCGGAAATGGAATCAGGGTAAATGCCATTGCTCCTGGTTTTCTTTTAACCAAACAAAACAAACACCTTCTTACAAATGAAGACGGCACGCTTACTGAGAGAGCAAAAACCATTATCAGCATCACTCCTTTCAAAAGATTTGGAGAACCTGATGAAATTATCGGAACTATACTCTGGCTCGCAAGCGACGCTTCCAAATTTGTTACGGGGACCATAATCCCGGTCGATGGAGGATTCAGCGCATTCAGCGGAGTCTAATAAAATTCGGATCTTAAATTGTTTTTACTTTTATACTTTTAACTTTATACTTTAGAAATGGCACTTGAACAAACATGGCGGTGGTTCGGACCAAAAGATCCTGTTAAACTTGCCGAGGTAAAACAAACCGGTGCTACAGGTATAGTCACTGCATTGCACCATATTCCTGTCGGAGAAATCTGGTCCGTTGAAGAAATAATAAAACGAAAAGGAATTATTGAATCGGAAGGATTAAGATGGTCTGTCGCTGAGAGTGTTCCGGTTCATGAAAATATAAAAAAGAAAATAGGCAATTACCGGCAGCTTATAAATAATTACAAAGAATCGATCAGGAACTTAGGTAATTGCGGTGTACATAATGTATGCTATAATTTTATGCCGGTGCTTGACTGGTCTCGTACAAATCTGAAAGTAATATTTAAAGATAATTCGATAACGACAAAGTTTGAAGCAAAAGCGCTTGCTGCTTTTGATCTTTTTTTATTGAAACGACCAGGCGCAGAAAAAAATTATAATGAATTCCAGATTCATTCAGCTGAACAATATTTTAAGAGCTTAAACAGCAGTCAAAGAGAAAAATTGACGGCAACAATTCTCCTCGGCTTGCCCGGATCGCTGGAGGCATATACCCTTGAACAATTTAAATCAGCTATACAAGAGTACGATGAAATAGGTGATGCGGATCTTCGGTATAATTTATATTCATTTATCAAAGAAATAACTTCTGCAGCTGAAGAATCAGGGGTTTTTTTAGGGATTCATCCGGATGATCCACCCTGGTCTTTATTCGGTCTGCCGCGGATAGTGAGCAATAAAAATGATCTGCAGCAAATTATAAATGTAATAGATTCACCTTCAAACGGGCTTACAGTCTGCACCGGTTCATTGGGCGTTGATTTTAAAAATGACCTTGTAGATATAGTGCAAAGTGTAGCTAAGAGGATTAATTTTGTCCACTTGCGTAATGTATCCAGAAATATTGACGGCGATTTTTTGGAAGAAAATCATCTTGAAGGGGATATCGATATTTACGGCGTAATGAAAGCACTTATCATCGAACAAAAAAGACGAAAAAATGAGGGGAGAAAAGAATTCTGTCTATTTTTTTTAAATTGACAAGATAAGACCTGTGAGTTCGATATAGGTCTTTTGACTCGATTACTTTCCTTTCAATTTTCGTAATTGTTTCCCGAACAATTACCTTTTTAATTCCGTTGTCATTATAGATAATATTAATATAATTGCCGAAAGCTTCGATATAAATAATTTTTCCAATACCAATATTAACCTTATTAAATTTATCAACTTCAAATTCTAAATGTTCAACGGATTCATTATTTTTTTTCAATTCGTTTAAAGAATTATGTTCTCTCTCAAATTCCAGCGAGATATCTTTTTCCCCGGTTTCTTTTTGAAAATTTTCTCGTGTTGAAATTCGAAATGTATTGTTTAGAATGTCTGCAGCTTTAACATGTTTTTTTAGAAGAAAATACTGATTGATTAAATTAATAATTATACCCAAAGGCAAACCGAAAATTAAATTAAGGTATACCCACCATAAATAATTTTCAAATGTAAAATTCAAGTCATTATTTACAGCATACCTATGCGTCCCGATCACGGACACCTAATGCTGCCGGATCAAAATAAAGAAGGGATATACCCGGGTTACTCTTTATTCGGAAGGATGAGAGGCTTATCCGAATTACGGGGATTAGAAATGGGAATTGAATTATCATTGGAATTTAATTTTCAATAATCCAGAGGTAAAAAAGGAGATTTCTTTAAGGATGAACCAGGAACACCCGGATATATTAAGGAGCTCTCAAAATAAATTGATGAATTATTGGAGAGAAAATTCTTATCTCCTCTCCCGAATATTTTTGCTATTTTATTGGAGGGTATGCCCCAACATAATTACTATCCTTTTTATACTGATTAAGAAGCTTTCCAATTTTAACCGGCAGCTGAGTCCCAGAATACGCTGCGGGAAATGCTTTCAATAAATGGTAATTATTTAATTCCGGGCTTTTAAATAAAGCTCCATTATAATTTAAGAAATATTTACTGTGGGAAGAAAATTCCGGATGAAGTTTATGTAAAGCTTCAGGAGAATCTAAAGATACATGGCAATTATTATTTTCCGCGGGGCTCCAAAATATAAGAGAGCCAGAGGTATCATGTGATGATGTACGGACGTATATATTATAATCAAGTTCTTTCAATTGTGAATTATTAATTTTATCACATATTGATTCAGGCTGCCATACAAAAAGAAGAGGCTTGCTGCAATTTTTATCTGCAGCAATCAGGTTATTTTCAAATATATGACCATACCTTTCATTAATGGCAGGCCCGGTTTTGGGATGCCAGTCAAAGAGATCTCCCTTTGCCGTTCTACCGTCACGATCGATCAGAACTTGGCTGTTTACAAACGTGTTTTGATATACTTTAACGTTTGAAGAATTACGAAGATGAATTCCTGCATCACAGTTGACAAACACATTACCGGCACAAACAGCACCTTTTGAAATTTCAAACATGAACCCTGCACCAATCGGCCAGGTATCATTCGGTTTACGGTGTGTTTCATTATAATGAATATCTTCAAGCCAATTATCTACAAACACTCCATCCACATTACCTACATCATACCAGATACCAACTGAATTCGGCTGGTCAATAATCAAATTATCGCGGCATGTAACACGGTAGCACTGGTTGAAGATCTTAACAGCAGCTGGATAATATCCCTGAAGATGTTCAATGTTATTTCGTTCAAAAATATTTTTTTCCAGAAGGACATCCGATGAAGCTATAATATAGATACCTTCCGTGCTGGTATCGCTTATCCTGCAATTACGAAATGTCATATGATTCCCCTTAAAATATCCAGTCACACGGGAACAGAAAGAAATTGTACAATTTTCAAAAGTTGAACCTACAACATCATTACCATGATTTTTTTCAGGATCCACGCCTTGAGGATAATATCCCTCTATTTCGATTGCCCGGTATGCATATTGTGTTAACGTTATTCCACGTATTATAGGTCCGATTTTATCTGAAGTTTTTCCATGTACCTCTTTGATTGTTCTTAACAATCCTACATTGAAAGCTGTTATCTCTATTAACTTATCAGCAGGATCAATGGTAATGTAAACTGTGCTGTCGTCGTAATCTATATAATATGAATTTGAATCCAATTCACCTTCCCAGCCGACAGATTGAAGGAACCGACCATTCACAAAAACCATGTCATTATTAAAGCGGTTAAGAGGAACATCCGAACCATGACGATAACGACGCCACCAGCTTTCCGGTTTTGATGGGAAGAGATATTTCCATTTAGTTACCCATAAACCATTTTCCTGTTTTTTCCAATCTTTGGCAATATACGTTCCTTTAAGAACAGGCTGTTCATCTTTATACGGCTGCATCGTAATCCCCTGGTTAAACACAAGATTACCTGTACGGTATGTACCGCCCCGTAAAATTATTGCATCACCGGTGCTGACTTTTTCAATTGCCGCCTCTAGGGAGGTCGGTTTCTCCAATGTCTCACCGGTTTGATCTGCTTTTCCGTCTACTGCAACGTAATAAATTTGCCCGGTTACATTTGGCAGATAATAAGTCTGATGAACTGGTCCATATGGCCCCCCGGACGGTTGAGCTGCTGCAGAAGAGAGTGCAAATAAAATGAAGAAAAGGAAACTCAAGCATCTCTTCATATGCAATTTTGTTTTTTGAAAACTTATTTGATTATATCTTTTTGAATTACAAATATTTTGAAGGAAGTGCGGCTTCATTTTAATTTACCTCTGATTTAACAATATTTTTTTCCATAATAATATTACTTTAATAAAGATAATGAATCAATATAAGTTTCTGCGAAGTTATATAACCATTATTAGTCAACCTAAGAATTAATCCGTTATTTTGTAATAATAATTTTTTACAGTTCGAAATAGAAATGCGGGAAAAAATTACTTCTTTTCATCAATATTAAATTGAGCTGTTGCCCCTTGTAATTCCTTTGCCATTGAAGATAATTGAGTAGCTACGGTACTCACTTTTTCATTTTGAGTATAGACTTTTTCCGTTTCGGAGGAAATCTCCTGGATTGTTGATGCATTTGTTTTACTTATTTCAGATACATTCATAATTGTATCCAGTGTGGTCTTCATATTCTCTTTAACTTCAACAGTTGACCGCATATTCGTTTCAATTGCCTTTGTAACTCCATCGATAGCTGATTGTAATTCCCCGGCCAGCTTTGTCGCCAGCGCGTTAGCATCTTCCATTGCTTTGATTTTTTCATTCATAGAAGTGGAATTATTCAACAATTTTTTCAATGCATCACCTGATTGGTTAGCCAAGATTATCCCTTTATTAACTCCGGCAACAAGCTTTTCAATGTGCAAATTTGATTCATCAATATTCTTTTTCACATTATTAATCATTACAGAAGTTTCTTTTGTGGCTTTTGCAGATTTTTCTGCAAGGACTCTCACTTCATCAGCAACAACCGCAAATCCCTTTCCCTGTTCACCTGCTCTTGCAGCCTCAATAGCTGCATTTAGTGCAAGTAAGTTTGTTTGTTCCGAAATATTTTCAATTGTGGCAACGATAGAACCGATATGCTCGGATTGTGCGCTCATTTCTTTTATTTTATCTGAAAAAATCTCAACTGCATTCTGTATATTGACTATCTGCTTAAGATTTTCCATAACCGATTCGGCACCTTTTTTTGCTATATCGATAGATTCGGAAGAAGCATGCGAAACGAGCTGCGCATTTTCATTTGCAGAATTAATCGACTGACAAATTTTGTTTGCTGCAGCTGCAGCATTGTGCGCAGTTTTTTGCTGTTCTACAGCCCCCTTAACGGTATTTTCAATTTCTATATTTATATGATGAATGTGTTCAGTAGCTCTATTGACAGAATTGTCTTCATCCTTAAGGCTTGCTGCCATTTCGTGAATTGCGCTTGCATTATATTGTGAGGCTTCAACCGAACTTTGCACTGCATCTTTTAAGTTTTTACTTATTGATATAAGCTGGTTGGCTCTTTGTGCCAAAGTAGAAAATAAATCTCTAAAGCTTATCGGTTCTGCATTAAATGTAGCTACGGGGATTCCTTGCGATACAGCATCATTAATATAGGGGATAAGATTTTGATCAAATACAGCTACAGCAATTGCATCGTATTTTTTTGCAACGGCAGATTTAATTGCCGGTCCATAAACTTCTACGCTTAGATTTTTGCTGCCGCCTTGCACTATTCCTTCCGGTAATATCCACTCCACAAAAGCATTATAATCCCTTAACTCATTAGATGCGGCTGTAACTCCTTTCTTTACCGATTCCCAGAAAGGATTCAGCTCCCGCCCTATATATGCAATTCTAATTAACCTTGCAGATCTTTCCATTGGTTTCGGACGACGTTCTCTCATAAAATCAGATTCAATAACTCCCACACCATCTTTCCAGAACTGCTGATAATTATCTATTGTGATCAGATCATTGGTTGTTAATAACCTAGGCTGTGAAGGACGCCATTTTTTAACAACATAATTAAATAAATGGATTACGGGGTCATGCCCTTGTGCAAAAGTATCCTGCCCTAAAGTAGCCGTAACTACACCTTTTTTTATATAACGCATGGTTTCATCGGCAAGATCATGACAATAAAGCATAATTGTTTTTGTTTTGTGCGTATCTTCGATTGCTTTGGCTACCCTTGATCCAAGAGCAAAAGTAATATAGATTGCAGATAAATCGGGATATTTTTTTATTAGGTCAATTGATTTCTGATATATGACTTCATCTGATTCAAAGGTTTCTACAGATTCCAAAACCTTGATACCTGAATATTTTTCCCTAATAATATTTATGAACCCTTTACGCCGCAATTCAAGACCTGAAGCAGAAAAACTACCGGTTATAATCGCTATTTTCCCGGTTCCTTTTAAAGTTTTACCGGCATAATCACCAAGTGCTCTTCCTTCAAGATAAGAATCTGCGCCGACATAGCATAATCTCTGGCAGGGTTTATAAGTGGCAGAATTATATTCTTTGGAAGCTTCCTGCATTTTAACAGATATTAGACTAATGCTATCGGCAAGGTTTCGAATTTCATCTGCGGCTTTAATTCCCTCAAAATTAGAATTAATTTTAATTGTTTCAGTAAGGTTTCCGTGCGATAACTCTGTTAATGCACTTACAAGGGATGTAAAATCTTTTTCTGCAATCTGTTTGACATATTTGTTTAATTTATCTATCGGTTTTAAATAAAATATTCCTATAAAGAATAGAATGGTAAATGAGATAAATACAAACCCTAAATTTCCGAGTAAATAGATGAATCCTTTATCGGCGGGAATAAAAATTTTAATTTGCTCATAACCTATATATTGCAAAACAGCACAGGATAAAAGAAGTAATATTCCAATTATTAACTTGTATTTTGATATTTTAATTAAAATTGATTTAAACATTTTAAAAATTAAAGATTCACAATTTATCTTATTATCGCATAATTATTTAAAAAATTGAATTTCAGCCATTTATTTTCTTTTTTGATGAACGTTAATAAACATTCCGTAAAGTATTAAGCTGAAAATGCCTGAGAGTATTTCGCCAATCCCCTGGTCTTTAATTTTAACTTTAATCGAAAGTAATTTTTTATATTACTGAATTTTTGATTTCACCATTCACTAAACGCCAAATACCGAGAGGATTACTATTTTTTAATTCTTCCGGAAGAAATTTATCGGGAAAATTCTGATAACAGACCGGCCTGGCAAAACGATTAATTGCAATTGTACCTACTGATGATGTTTTACTATCGGTTGTAGCAGGGAAAGGTCCGCCATGAACCATTGAATGACAAACTTCAACTCCGGTTGGATAACCGTTTATAATCAATCTTCCTGCTTTTCTTTCAAGGATTTCAATAAGTTCTTTATAATTTCTAACATCTTCTTCGGTTGCATGTAATGTGGCGGTTAGATGTCCTTTTAAATTTTTGGCAGCTTTAATTAATTCAGATTTACTATTTGCAGTTATATTTAAAGTCGAAGGTCCAAATATTTCTTCTTCCAACTTTTCATTTGATAGAAAGTTTGAAGCATCTGTCTGCATCAGGTAAGCTGTTCCCTCACAATCACCTCCGCTTGATTTCCCTTCAGCTAAAAAATTAATTCCTTTATTTTTCTTAATATTTTCAATTCCCTTTTTATAAGCATTTTGAATTCCTTTGGTAAGCATTGTACCGGAAGCAGATTTCTGCAAAACAATCTATTGCAATTTCCTCGAAAATTTTTGCATCTTTAGAATTTTCATATAATATAAGTCCGGGATTTGTACAAAATTGACCGACTCCTAAAGTAACCGATGCTGTTAATCCTTTTGCAATTTCCTCTTTTTTTTCTTTTAACGCACCGGGTAAAATAAAAACTGGATTAGTGCTTCCCATCTCAGCATAAACAGGGATGGGTTCAGGTCTTTGTACAGCTGCATCATAAATAGCTTTACCTCCTCCGTATGAACCAGTAAACCCGATTGCTTTAATTAACGGATGTTTGACAATTGACATTCCGACTTCAGTTGAGCGGCCATTCACCATTGAAAAAGTGCCATCCGGCATTCCCGTTTTCCGGATAGCATTTCTAATTGCATCAGCTATCATTTCGCACGTCCCTGGATGGGCAGGATGCGCTTTAACCACTATTGTACAGCCCGCAGCCAATGCAGAAGCGGTATCTCCCCCTGCAACAGAAAAAGCTAAAGGGAAATTACTTGCTCCGAATATTCCGACCGGTCCTAAAGCTTTTTTCATACTCCTTATATCAGGTTTTGGAACTGGTTTCCTTCCAGGTTCAGCAGTCTCTATCCTTGCATCAACCCATGAACCTTCTTTCAGCAATCCCGCAAATAATTTTAATTGGTTAACTGTTCTAATTCTCTCACTTGATATCCTTGCTTCGGGCAGTCCGGTTTCCTCACAGCATCTCTTAATTAAAATGTCTCCAATTCTCATTATTTCTTCACCGATATTTTCGAGAAAATAAGCCCTCTCTTTACCGCTTTTATTCCGGTACTCATTAAAAGCTTCTTCAGCTTTATTCACGGCATCATTAACCTCGTTTGTAGTCGCTTCATGAAATTCAGGCAATATTTTTTGATTATTTGCCGGGTTCACTGCTTTAAAAACTTCATTTCCTTTTCCCGATAATTCGTTCCCTATAAAATTTAATCCTTTTAATTCCATTTTATTCCACTTTATTTATTAAAGTCCCAATTGATTCAATCGTAATTAAAATTTCATCATTGCTTTGCAATGTAAAATTACGTGCCGGAACTATTCCTGTCCCTGTCATCAGCATACTGCCGTTTGGAAAAGAACATTCCCTGTATAAGAACGAAACTAACTACTTTTAAGTTTCTTTTCATTTGATTTATTTCAACATTTCCTTCAAATACCCTCAAATTTTTTCTTTTTATTTCAAGGTGAATAACCGTATTGCCGGGAAGAGTTTCGTCGGTTACAAGTACACATGGTCCTAATGCTGCACATCCGTCATAAGTCTTTGCCTGCGGGAGATAAAGAGGATTTTCTCCTTCTATGCTTCTTGAGCTCATATCATTGCCGATTGTATATCCGACAATTTTCCCTGAAGAAGAGATTACTAATGTAAGTTCCGGTTCAGGAACATTCCAGGATGAATCTTTTCTAATCCTTACATTACCTCCCGGGCCAACAATCCGATTCCGATTACCCTTGAAAAATAATTCTGGCCGCTCTGCTTCATATACTCTTGCATAAAAATCCCCGCCTCCCGCATCTTTTGATTCTTCCTCTCTTTCATCTTTACTTTTCGAGTAAGTGACACCGGCAGCCCATAATTCCTGCGACTGAATCGGAGCTTCAAGATCATCTAATAATATTTCCGGATTTACTGATCGCATTACCAGTTCTGGTTATTCCAATTATTTTATTATATAGATTATCATCATTAATAAACGAATCCCAACTTTCATCATTTACTGCGTAAAATTTATCATTTCTTTCAACAATAATTCCGTTTTTTGTGTTATATATTTTCATATAATATTTCAGACTATTATTAAATAAAAAATAAATACAATCACAGCGGCTGAAGTACCTAACACAAATGTTCCTAAACTGTATAACCGGTAACCCGATTTTATATCAATGCCTGACAACTGTGTAACAACCCAGAAGAAGCTGTCGTTTGCATGTGAGAACACTGCAGAACCGGCACCAATTGCAATAACTACAAAAACTTTTTCTATTTCGGTAACAAATCCCAGTGTATTCATCATAGGCATCATGATCGAAGCTGTTGTAATTAAGGATACGGTTGAAGAACCCTGTGCGGTCTTGATAGCAGCAGCGAGCAAAAAGGGAAGCCAGATGCCCATATGAACATTCCCTAATGTTTCGCCTATTACATTTGCTATCCCAGAATTCTGTAAAACTTTTCCAAAAATGCCTCCAGCACCTGTAATTAAAATAATAGTGGCAGCATCACTTAAAGCTTTTCCAACCCATCCGGTCGTAGAAAACATTTTTTCAAAGTGTAATTTTTTAGGCAGAAGAAACGAAAGGAACATTCCAATTGTAAGTGCAATTACCGGTTCGCCGATAAAAGAAATAAATGCAGTTAGATTACTATCAAGACTTTTACCGAAAGAATTTATGACCGACTTCAAAATTATTAAAAAAATCGGGACAAAAATAGGAAGTGAAGATTTTAATGCTCCTGGCGCTTCTTTCATACGTTCATTTATTTCGGCCTCGCTTATCTCAGGATCCGGATCAATATATGTTTTTGAAACAAATTTAATTGAATAATAGAGAGCAGGGATTAAAGCTATTGCACTTATGATTAATCCCCATAAAATAACCAGGGCTAAATCCGCATTTAAAATGCCGGCTGCAGCCATCGGCCCGGGTGTCGGCGGAACAAGAGTATGTGTAACCATGAGCCCTAAACTTAATGCTACCGCAGAACCTGCAAGTGAAATCCCTGCCTTTTTAGACAAACTTTTATTAAGCGGAGAAAGGAGAATAAAACCGCTGTCGGCAAAGACCGGTATAGAAACAAAATACCCGATTATTCCCATTGCAATAATTACTCTTTTTTCACCAATTATTTTCAGGATCTTTTCGGCCATTGTATAAGCTGCTCCGGAATTCTCCAAAAAAGACCCGATTATAATTCCCAGAATAATTATAAGACCAATTTTTCCAAGCGTATCTCCAAATCCCTGGTTTATAGAAGTTATGATTAAGTCCAGAGGCATCCCGGCAAAAAATCCATATAAGAGGGCAACTATAAAGAGTGCGATAAACGGATGTATTTTTAATTTTGTGGAAAGGAAAATAATAAGGATGACACTAATGAGCAGGTAAATGACAACCATAAGATATGCGGTTTAGTTAATCAATATTTTAGATAAAATAATTAATGAGAATGAATAATTAAAATGACTTGATATATTGCTAATTGATTTATTGCTGATAAGGCCGAAAAACAATATAGCAATAAAAAAATAATAACACATTGAAACTTTAATGTAAATCTCTCTCTACTTTTGAGCCTGATTTACCGACTAATATATCGAAGTCTGCACCTTTTTCAGCCTGCTGAATATGCTCAAGGTACAGCTTTACATATCCTCTTTCCGAATGAAGATCCGGAGGTGTCCATTCGGATTTACGTTTCTTTAATTCTTCATCGGTTATCTCAAGATGCAAGCGCCGGTTTTCAACATCCAGTTCAATCATATCGCCGTCCTTTACTAAAGCGAGATTGCCTCCGATGGAAGATTCCGGAGAAATGTGAAGAACAACAGTACCATACGCTGTTCCGCTCATTCTTCCGTCGGAAATTCGAACCATATCTTTAATCCCTTTTCTTATCAATTTTTCAGGAAGATCTACATTCCCAACCTCAGGCATTCCCGGATATCCCTTAGGACCAACTCCTTTAAGCACAATTACAGAAAATTCATCAATATCCAGGTCAGGATCATCTATACGTTTATGATAATCTTCCATGCTTTCAAAGACTACTGCTTTTCCCCTGTGCTTCATTAACTTTTGCGTAGCAGCAGAAGGTTTAATTACAGCGCCGTTCTCACACAGATTTCCTTTTAAAACTGCAATCCCAGCGTCGAATTGAAAGGGCTTTTCCATTTTCGCGATGACATCTTCATTATAGCATCTGGCGTTTTCATTATTCTCTTTAATGTTTTTCCCATTTACTGTTAGTACATCCTGGTGCAGATGATTTCCAAGTTCCTTTATTACGACAGGCAAACCGCCGGCATAAAAATAATCTTCCATTAAATATTTACCTGAAGGCATAAGGTTTACAAGCAAAGGAATTTTACTTCCTATGCTATCAAAATCTTCTAGATTTAATTCTACTCCGATTCTTCCCGCAATTGCCAGTAGATGTATTAATAAATTTGTTGAACCTCCAACTGCAGCATTTACTACAATTGAATTTTCAAAAGCTTGTCTTGTAAGTATTTTTGATAATTTCAGATCTTCTTTAACCATTTCAACGATTCTTCGACCAGACATTTGAGCTAAAACTTTCTTTCGGGAATCAGCAGCTGGTATTGCAGAAAATCCGGGAAGAGTTAGACCCAATGCTTCAACCATCGTTGCCATTGTTGAGGCCGTTCCCATTGTATTGCAGTGTCCAATGCTTCTTGCTGCGCAAATTTCAGCTTCAAGCATATCTTCTCCGGAAAATCCTTCTGTTTTTTGTTTCGGCTTTATCATCCAGTTGAATGAACCGGAACCGATTAATTCTCCCTTGAATCTGCCGTTCAGCATTGGTCCTCCCGGCACAATTATAGTCGGAAGATCAACACTGCATGCACCCATTAAAGGAGTGTACGACAAATTGTCCACAGAAATAATCTTAAAAGTCTTTGAAAAATGAGAGAAAAAGAGTAAATTAAGAAAACTCCAAGAGGTAAAATCATGGACGAGAAAGCATTAACAGAAATCATCATGCAAAAAATACGGCAATGGTACACCAGTCAAGAAGGTCAAACCGATGGATACATCTACGAAGATACTTTTGTAAAAATGATTGACGAAATTGGAACAGATATTCTCCAGGCCAGTATTGGCCCCCTACCGGAGAATCGAAAGTTAAAAAAAAACTCTAACTCTATTCGGAGAAATAGTCGTTCCCCAAAAACATGTCCTGAATAAATCAGCAGGAGGATTTGCCATAAGTCCGCTGATGGAAGAGAAGATGTGTTATCTTGGGCAACAAAGTGTCTATGAGGAAGCTTCGAAAACATTTCATCAATTGCGGGGTATAGCAGTACAGGCCAAACAAATAGAACGAGTCTGCCATTATTTCGGAGCGGAACTCACCGTAGAATTACCCCTTATCAAAGGGAAACAAACTGAGCAGGCATCACTATGGAAAGCTAAGGAGGCAAAAACTGAACCGCATTACGTTATGATGGACGGACGATGATTTTAACTCGGGAAGAGCAATCGAAAGAAGTGAAGCTTGGGCGAGTATTCAGCGCCTCAGACAATGTTACCATAAGTAAAGACAGAGGAATAATTCTTCGCTCAGAGTATGTTGCTCATCTGGGTGGACATGAAGCGTTTCTTCAACAAATGGAGTATTATACGGATGCCATAAAGGAGAAAATCTTTATTGCCGATGGAGCAAAGTGGATTTGGTCATAGGTAGATACTTATCATCCCGAGTCAGTACAAATCCTAGACTTTTATCATGCTAAAGAACATCTCTGTGATTATGCAAAAATCAGATTTCGAGACCCCAAGGCAATGAAGGACTGGATTGACAAACAAACCGAACTAATGCTGAATGATGATATAGAAAAAGTCATGGGTAATATTAAGACCATACCATTTCATTCAACACGGGAAGAAAAAGTCATTAGAGAAAAACTGTTGTTGTATTATCAAACGAACATGAAACGGATGAGGTATAAAACATTTCAGCAAGCAGGATATATTATTGGTTCGGGAGCAATGGAAGCAGCCCACAGAAACGTAATTCAGAAGAGGTTGAAACTTTCAGGGCAACACTGGACAAGAGGAGCTAGCAAATTCTGAATTTGCGTGTCCTTGAAAAAAGTAATAAATGAGAAGTAATTGAATTTCAAAAAGGCCTTAGGGACAATTTGTCGTGCACCCATTAAAGTTGAGGGAGTAGTTTTATCACAGCCGGTTAAAAGGACAACGCCGTCAAGCGGATTTGCGCGTATGGATTCTTCAACATCCATACTGGCAAGGTTTCGAAACAACATTGTAGTCGGGCGCATGATAGTTTCACCTAAAGACATTACAGGAAATTCAAGCGGAAAACCGCCGGCTTCGAGAACACCTTTTTTTACTATTTCGGCAAAATCCCTTAGATGACCGTTACATGGAGTTAGCTCTGACCAGGTATTACAAATGCCAATTACCGGCTTTCCCTGGAAATAATCATTAGGATAACCCTGGTTTCTTAACCATGAACGATGTACAAATCCCATCTTATCCTGGCCGCCGAACCACTCCTGACTTCTTAATTTTTTTGTCTCTTTATTCATTTTTAAATTCCTTAGTTCACATTTTACTGTACATCTTTATTTTTACAGAATATGAATATCGAAAATTAGTAATATCAAATTTAATTATTAAAATATTCAATTTCAATATTCATAAACAATTTTCAACCCATTTATATTTACCATCCCATCTCCCATTTACTATTTTATATAATCTTTATTTCTTTTTTAAGAAGATTAATCCCCTCGCTGGTTCCCTTACTTCCCGGCTGTCCGCCGCCGACAGAAATTTCAAATTTACCGGGAATAATTATTCTTTTATTATTATCATTAATAATTGAAAAAGCATCTGGTAGATAGTAAATTCAACTTTTTTATTTTCTCCCGGCTATAAATGAATTCTCTTAAATCCTTTTAATGAACGAATAGGAGCAGGGACAGGTGCATTTAAATCAGAAATATAAAACTGGACGACTTCATCCCCGGCAACCTGTCCTGTATTTTTCACATCCACAAATACTTTCACCGAATCACCAATTTTGTATTCTTCATTTACTTTAAAATTGTCGTATTGAAATGCAGTATAGCTTAGACCGTAACCAAACGGGTAAAGAGGTTCACCTTTAAAATACCTGTAAGTTTGATTTGTCATATCATACTGCTCAAAAGAAGGAAGATCTTTTACAGATTTATAAAAAGTAACGGGCAATCTGCCTCCGGGATTATAATCGCCAAATAATACATCGGCAATTGCTTTTCCGGCTGCCTGCCCCGGATACCAAGCTTCAATTATTGCAGGAATATTTTTGTCTTCCCAGTTAACTGCAAGCGCACTGCCGTTTAATAATACCAATACAACCGGTTTACCCAAAGCCCTAATTTCCTTATTAATTCCTCCTGAACATCGGGCAAATCAAAGTTGTTCTGTCACCATGATCAAAACCTTCTATATCAATATCCATCTCTTCACCTTCCAATCTTGCTGTAAGTCCCATACACATAATTACTACATCAGCTTTTTTTGCAACATCCAGAGCTTCTTTTTTTAATTCTTCTTTGGGATCATCTTTTGGGACAGCCCATACCAACTGAACTTGTGCATCTCCGTAAGTTTCTTTCTGCCGTAACTTTTATCTTATATTTTTTCCCGGCTTCCAATTTAACCGGGTCAGATTTTCTTAAACGCGGATCATTATATTCATCTCTAAAATGATATGATGTATTAGCAATAAGCGAATCATTTAAATAAAGATTAACATTACAAGTTGTAATTATGCCCAATTGATAATAACCTGATTTGTGAGGTTTAAGTTCTCCGCTCCAAACAACACCGAAATTATCATCATCCATATCTTTCCGCGGAGCTTCATCACCCCAATTTGAATTTATATTTTTATCAACCGAAGAAAAGAGAACAGGTCCATTTAAATTTGTGACTGTTATAATAATCCACTTTTAAACCCTTTTCATTTTCACCATGAGAAAATGCTTCTGCCGGAATCATCTCAAATTTAGGAATTCCTTCTGCCAATTCACTTCCCTGCGCATACAAAACTTTAGAATGACCGGATAATTTTTCCTTAATGCCTCTTAAGGGAGTTATTGGATCGGAAGGTACTCCGTTATAATTGCCAAGCAGCATCATCCATTCATCCGAATTAGGACCAATAACAGCAACCGTACCAATATCTTTTTTTAAAGGTAAAATATTATTTTCATTTTTCAATAAAACAATTGATTCCCGTGCAGCTTTTAATGCAAGCTCATGATGTTCCTTACTGTCGACAACAGTGTAAGGAATTTTTGTATACTTCACCATTTCAGGAGGATCGAACATTCCGAGTTTCATACGCGCAGTAAAAAGTCTTTTTACGGCAGTATCAATTTCTGCTTCAGTAATTAAATTTTTCTTTTACAGCTTCATTCAAGATGTCTCATAAGTTGTTGCACATTCAAGATCGCAGCCGGATTTAACCGCAAGAGCCGCAGCCTCAGCGGGAGTTTGAACAATTTTATGATGCTGATAAATATCCCCGATTGCACCGCAATCGGAAACAACATAGCCGTTAAATTTCCATTCATTTCTTAATATATCAATCAGCAATCTTTTGCTTCCGCAGCATGCTTCACCTTCATATCTATTATAAGCACACATCACCGAATATGCTTTTCCTTCTTTTATTCCCATTTCAAACTGAGGAAGATATGTTTCCCTGAAATCTCTTTCATCTGTTATTGCATCAAAGTAATGACGTTCAGTTTCCGGTCCGCTGTGAACCGCAAAATGTTTTACTGTTGCAATGGTTTTAAAATATTTTGGATCATCGCCCTGCAATCCTTTTATAAACTGAACAGCCAATCTTCCCGTTAAGTAATGGATCTTCACCGTAAGTTTCCTGTCCTCTTCCCCATCTCGGGTCGCGAAAAATATTAATATTGGGCGACCAGAAAGTTAGACCCTGGTAAATATATCTTTTACCTTTTCTTGAACAAACTCCTGATGCTTTGCTCTTGCTTCATCCGAAATTGCGGTTGAAACCTGCAGCATAAGATCTTCATCCCAGGTAGCGCCCAAACCTATTGCCTGCGGAAAAACTGTAGCCAAGCCGGCACGGGCAACTCCGTGAAGACATTCATTCCACCAATTATATTCAGGTATTCCAAGTCTTTCTATTGCCGGGGCGGCATTCATCATCTGCCCGATTTTTTCTTCAAGTGTCATCCTGCCTACTAAATCATCGACCCTTTTATCGATACTTAATTTTGTATTTAAAAGGGGAAATCATTCTTTTTCTGAGCATCAGTATTTGAAAAAACCATTAACATAAAAACACCTATTAATAATTTAATAAGTAAAGTTTTCGAAGAAAAAGTTATAATATTTTTCATTAATTAATATCCGGATTTTTTATACAATATATAAAAATTCAACTAGAAGCATAAATTTTACTCAAGTTGACCGCAATTGATGAAAAACCTGTCTACCCTTGGCAGATAAATTAAAACAGTTAAAACTTTTATTTTTAGGGTTTTATTAAGCCGGAATTAATTCATGGGTTTATGAAACAAGTTTAAATTTTTAAAAGTAAGATGACATTTAAATTGTTAAAGGTCATCTCTTTTTTAAATCATTAAATAATTATTTTAAAAGGACCATTTTATTTGTTTGCGAAAAATTATTTACAGTAATCTTATATAAATATATACCGGAGGGAACATTTTGTGCTTTCCATATAATTTTATGAGTGCCCGCCTGGATTTCTTTATTCACTAATGTTTCTATCTCCTGTCCAAGAGTATTATATACCTTTAATTCAACAAATCCGTCTTCAGGTATAGTATAGGTAATTGAGGTAGATGGATTAAACGGATTAGGATAGTTTTGACATAATTTGTAATCCAGAACCATTTTTAATTTCACTTCTATAGTTCTTGAATAAGTATATGTACCATCATAATCAATTTGTTTTAATCTATATTTAACTGAATCCCCATAAATGTTTTTATCCTTAAAGGTATAATTTGAGGCTTCTGTTGTAGTTCCGTGCCCTTTAACAAACCCTATTTTATTCCATTGATTACTGTACTTCTCTATTTCAAAACCCTGGTTATTTGTTTCTGTTTTTGTTTCCCAATTTAATTCAACATTGTCACTTGTTAGCTTTGCAGTAAAACTCGTCAATTCAACAGGTAAAACAATTAAATCGGCTCCATCGCCAACTATTTCAATTTCATTCATTTTATTTGTTCCAACTCCTAATTGATTCAACAAATATAGATGGTTGTCGCACTCTCCGTTATCAGGATTCGGTAAAGGAATTTTTTCTGCGGCAGGATCAATCCCCATAAAATAGGCGGCAACACTATCGGTTGCTACCGGGTCCTTTCCGGCTAATAATACATGATCTTCCGATACTTGAAAAGTAGGATTCCATGTACCTTCCCCGCCTCTTGCATTCATAATCCCATCGATAATAGCCAGATTAACAGGGCGGGCGAAATTAAGATCACAAATAGACCTGGGTAAATGAGATTGCGACGAACCGCCTGTCTGATTATGAAGGGCTGCTCTATTTCCCTGGTTGGAAGGTATAGTGTAATAATCTTTTGGAACCATACCGACCTGGTTTTTAAGTGAGCAGGTAATTCCGGCTTCATAATGCTGTTTCATCTTTGGTATTGAAATATAGACATCTACATCTGAAAGGATTTGATTCACTGTAAATGCACTAAAATTAAAACTGGTAGAACCAACTTGTTTCTGTATAAAATTGCTATAAGGATCCGGTTTATTAAGATCTACAAGTTTAGCACCTAAACTGTTTTGAACATCTTTAAATTCCTGGCTATATGATGTACTGCTCCATAGTGCTTCAACAATATATAGATCCTCTGCTTTAACACCGCAATCGATAACAAGTTCACCAACAGCTCTAAGAACTTCCGGGTGTGTCCACATATTATAGGGACACGAGCTTCCGCCACCAGTTAAGTTTATTTTAATAGCTACTTTATCACCCGGTTTTACAATATCAGTAATACCATCGATCAATTCAAATAGATTCTGCACTTTTTGTTTTATAAAAGCACGTTCATAATTATCTGCTTTAGTTATTGCTACCTTAGCAAGAAAAGAAGATTTCTCTTCCCTGCTAAACCCAAAAATATTTGGAGAGCCGATATAAGGCGCAACCAGCAGTCCTGCCGAAGTAGTACCGATGGTGCGCAAAAAAGTCCGTCTGGAAAATTTCTTCTTTGAAGTTTTCTCCCTATCATTTTTTCCCATTTTTTTCTCCCATTTTTTCCCTGGTTATGTAATTATATTATTTTATAAAATCCTTACTGCATTACAGCACCTATTATTCCATTACGTGATGACCGCGAATTCCTGCCCCGCTTTCATGGCATATGGCTTAAAGTAAATTTTCCCGACATCAATATTACTGCGACAGTAAAAGAAACCGGGTTAAAGTAAAATTTTTGACGCATATATATCTCTATATGTAATTATTATGAAGTAGATTATTTTCGTTTTTACGCAAATTTCCCGTTATTAATATGCATTTATTCTAAAATAAGTTACTTCTAATTTTTAATAAATTCCAGATGCCGATCTGCAAAATTTAAGAACTGGAGCCAATCATATCTATTTAATCCATGATCTCCTTTTCTTTTATGAAAACCGATAAAATCGCCAACCGGATTTTCCACATTAGGCATATTATCAACACCAAGTCCTTTTTTATTAAACAGGCTATAAACAGGTTCGGCATATTTCGCAGCAAGAAATGATCCTTTCGGATCTCCCCAATAATCTTCCTCTGCTGCAGCGATATAAACGGGTCTTGGAGCCATAAGTGCAATCAACATGTGCCAATCTACCGGTAATTCATTGACATTGTCATTGAATTTTTTAAAATTATCATTAAACCAATGAGGAAATCGTTCATTTATTGCTTTAATCGTTTCTCCGAATTGCCTCCTGATTATAGCTGCGCCACCGCAGCCTGATTCACAAGAAAATACAAGTGCAAACCTCTTATCCTGGGCACCTGCCCACATAACTGATTTTCCAAAACGGGATAACCCCATAATAGATATCTTATTGGAATCAATATCCGGATCATTTTCGAGATAATCCATTACACGGCATAATGACCATGACCAAACGGCTATTGTACCCCAGTCATCAGACCGGTTTTTAACGGGGTTATAAAAATGAAGAATATTATTTTTATTTATATTTTTTGCTTTATCCGGCTCTATTTTTCTCGGATCGAAACTCACCAGTATATACCCCCGTTTAATTAATAATTTTCGATTATTCACCCAGCCCGGGACGATAAATGCCGGTAAGGGTTTAGTGGTTTTTCCAGGGATAATAATTTCCAGGTCAATTTTGGGATAAGATTTTTTTCCTTCTAAAAAAATAGTTACATTTTTTTTGAGAATAGAATTATAATTGATTTTTTCCCGGGATGTAATTTCCCAGGAAATGTTTTTTAATGTTTTAAAAGGAACTTTACCGTATACATATGTTTCAAAAAGTTTAAGTATCTCAGCTCTTCTTTTTTTTATCCAGTCGTTTTTAGTTAAAACTCTTGAACCATCTAAGAAAACCAGAGGATCCGGCAATGAATAGACCGGCACTTTAGATTCATCATAAGATACTTCAGGATAATTATCAGGTAGAACAATTTGCCTTGTAAAAGACATTTATACACTGGCCTCCGGGATTCTTTTTACGAGGTCCAGCATTTGATTTTTACTTTCCTGCCCGATTGTAAATGCATCGACAAAATCGAGACCGAGGACATAACGTAAGCATTCATCCGGTTTACCCGTAAGCTGCCCCCCTCCGAAGATTTTCATTCCAACAATACCTTTTCCCTGTTTATGCATTTTCTGCAATACATTTACTACAACCGGGACATCATCATCCATTAATACCCCTTCCGGATTTATCCTTGCAAGGTCAATTTGAACCCAATCTGAATCCGATGCTGCTTCCAAAGCTTCGATAGTATGGCACGAAACACCATGTGCACGAATTTTACCATCCTTTCTTGCTTTTTCCAATACTTCCATAGCACCTTCCCTTTCTTTAGGCCAACCGGAACTCCTCATTGAATGAAGTAATAAAATATCAATATAATCCGTTCCTAATTCTTTCAAAAATCGATCAAGATCCGATTGCATTTCTTCAGCTGATGCGGCTTCTGTTTTCGTTAAAATAACTACCTTACTCCTTGTTATATGTTTTAAAGCTTCTTTTAAATGAGGATGTGTACCATATTGATCAGCAGAATCCCAGAAGAAAATACCTTGTTCGTAAGCTGCAACCAGAAGATCCGCAAGACCTTTAATTCCAAGTTCATCTGTCTGATTTGATCTGTGTGCAAAACCATGAGTGCCTGTTCCCATTGCCAATCTGGATACTTTTATTCCGGTTTTACCAAGCGTGATAATATCATCAGCATATTTTTTTCCTTTGGAATAAATATCTTCACCGGAAAATATCCTTGTGTAAGGTGAAACTGTTAATGCTCCTGCAGTTAATACGGTATACTTAAAAAATTCGCGTCTTTTCATAATTGCATCTCTTTAATTATAATCTGTACAAGACATAATTTAGCAGACAATTCGAAATCCGAAATTGGTAAAATTTTGCCTTGCCATATTCGACTTTTTACTGCATCCAATATTTTATAGATAGTTCCTAATCAACTTTTGGTAAAAACCTTTTTCCGTTATATTGAACAAATTCAAAACCCGTAACATTCCCATCTTTAT
Source organism: uncultured Bacteroidota bacterium (assembly GCA_963782475.1). GTDB lineage: Bacteria > Bacteroidota > Ignavibacteria > Ignavibacteriales > Ignavibacteriaceae > CAVQBP01. Next base: position 445,016 of record CAWAJW010000012.1, on the reverse strand, counting down.
CTTTTTTAAAAAGTGCGTAATTGAAGGAACCTTTGGTATAAAAATCTTTATCTGATTCAGCTAAGAGAGAAATCTTTCCACTTTCAGGAACAATAGCAGTTAGATGATCATTGTCCACAATAATTTTGATTTTATTATTAGGATCAAGCTGATAAGTTCCGGCATATTGTTTTAAAACATCATTGGAAAGAGTTAAGGAGGGACGGCTGAATGCAAACTGCAATCCCCTGGAATATCCTTCCGCTTTAGCACCAGAATGTCCCATTCCTTCAATTTCATCACTATGAAATTCTAATCCTTCAAAACTCATCTCCTTAAACTGATCTATAAATTTTTGAAAAGCTGCAGCGTCTTCATAACTACCATACGCAATATAAACCCTAACCGGCAGCTTCGAATTTTTTTCAGCATATTCTTTTTCAATATTACTGATTACATCCTTATCAAACGTTATTGCCGGACTAGTTAATACATAGTGACTAAATACATTTGTCTCATTGAAAAGAGTATATAAAGTAAAAAGCCCTCCATAGGAGCTTCCCATTAAAGTCCTGTTGCGTGAGGAAGCTTTATAATTTTTCTCTATAAAAGGGATAATTTCTTTTTTAATAGATTGAAGAAAATTGTGAGCATTTCCAAACCGGGATGGCTGATTCATTGAAGTAGGTGTAAAATCCCTCGCCCTTAGAGAATCATAGCCGGGGTTATTTCCGCTCCATGTAATTCCGACAACAATAGATGAAGGGAGAAAACCATCATAGTACTGTTCACCATATATAGCTGAAACCAGAGGGAAATCCCATTGTGCATCAATAAGATAAATTACAGGGAAAGCTTCTGCAGTATCATTATAATCTGCGGGTAAATTGATATAAAGATCATAATCCTCATTGTTTATATTTGAATGGATATGTCTTAATTGCGTGCCTGCAATTGCAACCTCGGGAAAAGATCCATCATTGTTTTCCTGGGAAAAAATATTTCCAATAAAAAGGAAAGAAATAAAAAGAAAAAGCGTACCTAGTTTTAACATTTTAAACCTCCATAGAAAAATACATGAACAATAAAAGATCCTTCGAAAATTAAAACTAAGAAAGAATAGTCTGGTTTAGGTAGGTCACAGCACCTTGAGGATCAGACGAATAACAATCAGCTCCCATTTTTTTTGCTGCTTCTGATGATATCGGTGCTCCGCCGACTATAACTTTTGTATCGGGGAACTGTGCTTTAATTTCCTCCACCGTCTTTATCATATTAGACATAGTAGTTGTCAACAAAGCACTCAGTCCCACAGTGCTGCCGGGATTATCTTTTATAGTTTGTATAAACTTAGGAATTTTTACATCAACACCTAAGTCAATTACTTCCCAGCCGTTCCCCTCAACAACCATTGCCACTAAATTTTTACCTATATCATGCAAATCGCCTGAGACAGTGCCGAGAATAAATTTACCTTTTGCTTTTACGCTGCCTAATTTAAAATATGGTTTTAAATGTACCATTACAGCTTTCATAGCATTAGCCGACATTAATAATTCCGGGACAAAAACTTCGTTCCTGCTAAATTTTTCTCCAATCTTCAGCATTCCATCGTTGCACGCGTGCAGAATTAAATCGGGCTTTACTCCGTTATCCAGAGCAAAGTGAGATAATTCATCTGCTCCATCTTCACCTTTCATATTAGAAGGGTAAGAAGATGACTTATTTATCTTTCCCCTTTCAATACATAAGCTTATCTTTTCAATTAATTCTTCCATATTTTACCAATAAGTTTTTTTATAAGTAAATCTTTTATTCAAAAATAATTGTTTTCTTCCCGCGCACTAAAATTCTATGTTCAGAATGAAAATATAAAGCCCTTGCCAGGATTAACCGCTCCAGATCTCTTCCTTTTCGTATTAAATCTTTAACAGTATCCTTATGCGAGATCCTGATAATATCCTGTTCAATGATCGGACCTTCATCCAGTTCTTTTGTAACATAATGGCTGCTTGCACCTATGATCTTAACCCCCCGTTCATACGCCTGCTTATAAGGATTGCTGCCGGTAAAAGCCGGTAAGAAGGAATGATGAATATTTATTACGTTATTCTTATATTTATCTATAATCTGTGGAGTTAAAATTTGCATATAGCGGGCAAGAACAATAGTATCAATTTTATTTTCTTTCAATAAAGCTATCTCTTTCTTTTCCTGCTCCTCCTTATTTTCATTTGTTATTGGAAAAACAAAATAGGGTATGTTATAATGCTCAGCTAATGGTTTCAAATCTTCATGATTTGAAATTACAAGAGGTATATCGATATTAAATTCTCCTAACCTTTGACGCCATAAAATTTCACGCAGACAATGATCAAATTTAGAGACAAAGATTCCCACCCGTAGATTTTTGCCGGTAAAATTAATTCTCCAAGTTGCATTGAATTCTTTTGCTAACGGCGAAAAAGCTTCTACAACTTCAGTTGCAGGAATAGAAAAATTTTTCATATCCCAGGCGATCCGTACAAAGAAATATTTTTCATCCATGTCAACATGTTCATCCAGATCGATAATATTGCCTCCTCTTTCAAAAACAAAATGGGCTATTCTCGAAACCAGGCCGATCCTGTCTTTACATGAAAGCAATAAAATTGCAGTTAAATTATTTTCAGACACTTATTTGCCGTCCATTATTTGTTTATAAAAATTAAATTGCTTTTATGGCAATCTATATATTGCATTATTACTGTTCAGATAATTTTCAAAATTCATAGTAAATCTGCCGCTGAATTTATTTTCAAAAGACTTATACGGATTATGCATCAATTGCCGGGGATATAAGGCAGATGAAAATAATATTATGAACACTAAAATAATTCCTGCAACAAACAGCAATTTTATCTTATGATCAGTATAATCTATTTCCTTCATTTTACTCTCTTTTATTTCGTTTCAGCTATATTTATATATTTCTTTATCTTCACAGAGAAGTATATCCCGTCATCCGGAAAATCGTAGAGTATACAAAATAATATCTAGAATTAGCCCTGCATATTACCAGATACGCGTCAAATCCCTCTAATATCTTATTTGAAAGAGGCTTATCTTCCTGCTCAAATATCTCCTTATATAAAATGAAACGGAGAGTAAAAAATAAGCTGGACAAGAAAATGAGGAATCCTGCTCATTTAAACTCTCCGTTTCCGAACTGGAGGAGACAAGGTAAGAAGCAAACTTTTAAAGTAAAATTAAATATCACAATAGTTTTGCTTATATCTATTTATTATAAAAACTTTCAGGAGGTCCCAAATAACTTGGTTTCACGCCTCCGGCATCGACTACAATTTTTTCAAGAACAACACCAGGGTCAACCATCCAGATTTTTAAGGTATGGTAACCTGGTTTTGAAATAAAATGTTTTGAATGACTATACCTGGCATTGTTTACGACAGTTCTTTCCCAATCCCTGTTTCCATTCTGAGCATTATAATCGGCAGGAACAAGGGTAATTATTTGAGGGGAATCGTTATCAAAGGAAATCGCATACTGCAGAGGGTGTCCGGCCATAAAATTTAAGGTAGCAGAAAAAATCCCTTCTACATCAATTGTATCTTTGTCAAATAAATACATATTATATTCAAGACATGGGAAATCTTTTCCTGGAACTGCAGGAGGAGCATCTGCAGCAGATATAGTTCTCATCCCTGAAAGAGTACGGCCGTAATCTTCTATTTTTATCCATTGCCTGGTTCCGGTATCTTTTCTTCCGGTATAATGTTCTGCTTCTATCGAAACAAAACCTTCGCTTTCAACAAAACCATTGAGAGTTTTCCGTGTTACATCAGTTGGATTGAATGATTTAATTTTAACTATAACATCTTTACCTGTCCCATTAATTTTCACGGTACCGTTACCTCTATTTACAGGCGCTTTTCCCCAATCAATACTAATCCAAATACGTTTATCTTTTTCTACAATGCCGTTTGTTTCGCTTATTCTAATCCAGGTATTGCTTGCACTAGCAGAAAATTTAAAAGGGATCTTTCCTTTATTAAAAATGTCTATATAATGACTCTGCTGATTGAATGGATCAAAGGAGGGTAAAACGGCATCACTTTGCTTTCCCTGCCAGACTGATTCAGATCCTTCAATAGCTACGCCTAAAATTGCCGAATCAGGTATTTCGATCTCTTTGAGATCAATTGCTTTAAGACTATTATGGGGAGGATCATTCCAGCTTGTATACCCGAGATGAGTCTGATCCATAAAATGATTCCATTTGCCATTAAGGAAGGAACGGTTAAAATATCCCATCATAGTTGTGTCATCTTTAAAAAGCGAGCGTGTTTCTTCAGCCATATCATTGGTGCTGGCTCTCCCTTGCTTTGCATATAACTCATTTCTGCCCGCAGCATAATACAACTGATTTACAACCGAACATGCTTTTGCAGGGAATAATACTAATTCATAAAATGCTGCACGCTTTTCCTGGGGGAGCAAGTTATAAATTTTTTCTGCTTTTGAAGCAACTGCTTTGTAATCTTTAACGACCGTTTCAGCTTCCCTATAATTAATTAGGCTGTAAGTAGAAGGACTAAGCAATTCTGGTTTTCTTCTTCCATTGTATCTGGTATATTTTTCTATAATATCAGCTATATCCTTTGCATATTTTTGTCCGAATTGGAATTCAGCCCACTCGCGTGTATATTCATCAATATTTTTATTTGTCCATTTTCCAGTATCCCATGCAAGATCCATAAAATATTCAAGGGGGAATTCGTATCCTTTAAAATGACCGACATTAACAATCCAGATTCTATCTGCTCCAAATTGTTTTGAAAGGGACATCTGATCCCAAATTTTGGGAATAGGATTAGTATTTATCCATTGATAACTTCTAGGTCCGCCATGATAATCGAAGTGGTAATATACTCCTGCACCTCCGCTCCTTTTACGTTCTTCAGCGGTTGGTAATCGTCTAACATTCCCCCAATTATCTTCAGCCCAAAGAAGAGTTACATCATCGGGTACCCTCATACCGGCATTATAGAAGCCGAGCACTTCTTTATAAAGGCACCAGACCTGGGGAACTTTGGTGATATCTTTCCCGGTTTCCTCACTTATAATTTTCCGCTGCACGTTTACAATTTTTTCAAGCAGATCCATGTTGGCTTCCGGCCCGCCGGGAGCCATAGGTGTATCATTTGCACCCCGCAGTCCGACTGTTATATAATTTTCATAATTTTTATTTCGCGCGATTCCTTCGCGCCAGAACTTGTTAAGAGTATCAGGATATTTTGCATAATTCCATGTTCCAAGGGTATTTAGATATCTCCGGTCCCATTCCTTCTGAGCGCGCATCATAGGCTCCTGATGAGAAGTTCCCATCACAATTCCATATTCATCGGCGAGCTTAGGATTTTCCGGATCATCCTCGTTAAATGCATTATTCCACATTGCAGGCCAAAGATAATTCCCCCTCAACCTTAGAATTAACTCAAATAGTTTTGTATAAAAAAGATGATTATAATTTGCCACACCTTCAGGAATCGGCGGATTTTTCTGCTGCATTACAAACCCGAATTTATCTATTATCCAGTTTGTAAGATCAGGATACTCATCATTTAAAAAGATCCCCCTGTATTTAACAGAAGGCGGACCCTGTAGATATTTATCAGGTTTTACATATAAATTATCTTTATGATCTATAGAAACATCGGCCCACCAATACCAGGGTGAAACGCCAATCTGATGTGAAAGATCATATATTCCATAAATTGTTCCGCGCTTATCACTCCCGGTAATTACCAGTGCCTGTTCAACACCGGGCAAAGGTTTTTCTACAAGCTGAATCAGGTATGATTCCCACTTCCCGGAAATAGCTGCAACATTTAATTTTTTCGTCTTAACCAGTTTATCAATAACGGGGTTCTTTCCTAATGTACCAACAATAACAATTTCTTTTCCGGAAGGGATATTATCGGTTGAAAGCCGGGGTTCGGCATTTGTAACTTTTTTAATATCAGTTTGAAGATCTCTCAATGCACGAATAACACCAGGGAAATCCTGAGTGCTGATATATAAAGGAGCTGATTTACCCTGGGTGGAAAGAGTAAAATCCCCCTTACCTTTAATGGTGGAAATATATGACTTAGAAGTACCAACCTCTTTAAAGTTTTCTTTTGAAGATTTTGTTCCCCGAGCAGGAATCACTGACATAAATAACAAAGCCAGCAATATAATCTTAGCTGCATGCTGGTAAATAATCAATCTAAAATTTTTAGTTATCAAAGAATCCATAGTGCTTACCTTAATTCATTAATATCATTTTTGAGGTTTTCCCTTTAAAATCGTTAACAAATTATTTAACATAACTATCTTATAATTTCTAATCAGTTCCTGCTGCTTCAATTATTTTATAAAAAGAGAGTTTGGGCTTGCCGTTTCTATCAAAGATTAACGGGTAATTAGTCCTTCCCGGTACCGGCCAGTTATTAAGCCAGGAATCATTATCTTTTACTCCCCAAAATGTCACACGGTTTATAATATTTTTATATTTTATAAAAGTTTTGAAGAAACCTGCATACCGGTTTGCCATCTCAATATTTATTGAATCCGGCAATCCATTCTTATAAGGATTAAGTTCCGGATTCATTTTATAGGAAAGAGAAATTTCGGCAGTATGGTTTTGGTTTTTATAAGGAAGCGCATCAATATCAAGCTCAGTAATCATAACTTTGATGCCTATCTTTTCAAAATCACTTAACATTGAATCTACCTGTGAAACGGTCGGCCAATCCATTTTCGCATGCATTTGATCACCAATACTAAATACCGGAATTCCATCCGATTTTAATTTTTTAATCAGCTTGATTGCGCCATCCCGTTTAGGCTTGTTTTCGAGTGAATAATCATTGTAATTAAGTTCAGCATCCGGATCAGCTTCATGAGCATATTCGAAAGCTTTTTCAATATAATCTTCCCCGATAATTTTCAGCCAGGGGGACTGCCTTAAGGAGCCGTCTTCATTTAACGCTTCATTAACTACATCCCAGGTTTTTATTTTTCCTTTATATCTTCCGACAACAGTTTGAATATGATCGTGCATTCTTTTTAATAATTCCTGACGGTTCGCCGGAGTGCCGTTTGAATCTTCGAAAACCCATTTAGGTGTCTGATTATGCCATACAAGGGTATGCCCGATTATAAACATATGATTCTTTTCACCGAAAGCAACATATTCATCACCTGGTTTAAAATTATATTTTTCCGGTTTTGGATGAACATAATCCCACTTAAGTACATTTTCAGGTGTAATTGAATTGAACTGCGTTTTAATGATTTTATCGTCTATAGAATCCTTACCTAAAAACTGAGCTCTATTAATAGCAGTACCTATTAAAAAATCCTTTTTGAAAACATCCTTCAGAGCGGGCTCATCTTGAGCAAAACTAAAATAATTTATACTGCTTGATAACACTCCGGCAAAAATTAAAACTAATGCTCTATTCATTTTTATAAATCCATATGTTGTTAATATCTTCATTTATTTTGACACAAATGTTGTTACACTTGATGCATCCAGCCTGGTTGTAAAGCTGCCTCCGCTTGTGGTAATATCTTCCAGCTGTTTACAATTTTCTATTTTTGATGTTACAAAGGGTGTAAAAGAATTAACAGTATCACCAAGTAAAGTAAATGTCTGGCTGACCGATGAAGAGCTCATATTTACGGCAACGATTACAACCTCCGAACTATCTTTATAGGTTGTTAAATAAACATTCCGCTGAGCAGTTGAAGGACTCTTAACTTTATGAAATCCCGGGCGGATGAACCTTGAATACTGCGACATAATATAACCGCGTTTAGTTATATTACCGTTTTCATCAACCGGTCCGTAATATCTTACAATATACCACCATATATACGCACTCATTCCTGTATTCATACAATCATTTATCTCTTTCCCTGTAGCTAAAACATGTGTCCATGAAGTATCTGTATCTAAATGTTCAGTCATCCATACCTCTTTCCCCTTACTAACTGCCAGCGGATAAGGGGCAAGTCCGCCTCCATAAATATGCCCGCCGATGAAAGCAATATGTGAAGCAGCTGCGGAATCATTAAGAGCAGGGTCTGACAATGAATGTTTAAAATTTTCGGATTCAGGCATGAAAAACGGAACTCCGACCGAAGGAGCATTATACTTCATAAAGTTAAGCATTTGTGTACCATCCCAAAAACAGGATTCATAAGTAACATTTGCATCAGGTTCATTTTGCACAGATATAGCATATAAAGGGACACCATTCCTTAACATAAAGTCTGCAAACGCTTTCAGATGAGCTGCATAATTTGCATATTCCGAATCAATAAGCATACCCCCAACAGTACTACTATCAGTTTTCATTAATGGTGGTGGTGTCCAAGGAGAAGCAATTATTTTAACTCCCATTGAGTATGCCAATTTTGCAGTTGGTACTTGGATACTAAAAGCATTTGTATCAGGATCAATCCGGAGACGCAGTATACTCATTCCAACCTGTCCGGTCCCTGTACCAAATGCCTTATCAACTTCCCCGGCAGTCATATCCGGGCGCCAGGGGAGTATATTTGCCGCACCGAATCCCTGAATAATCTGCTGCAGGCTGTCTGTATAAATAGTTGCCACAGGGGTCGGAGGTAAGCTATCAACCGAAAAATTAATTGTTGTATCATTTTCAACAGTTATATTATCAAATTGCTTTGAAATTATAATTGGGGATGTACTATCGGTATTAGTAATTTTAACTGTAAAAATCCCTGTTGCAGCAGATACATTCAGATCATTATCCGGATTTGAACCCCGGGAAGCAAACGCGGGTGAAGTTGAAAGAGAAATATTTTTTTCACCCGCATCAAAAATCATCTTCTTTACCTGTGTTTCCCCTCCTGCCTGCATCCGGTATAAATAAATTCCAGTTGCAACTTTTTCACCAAAGGAATTCATTCCGTCCCAAAGTATTCGATGAACGCCGGTACTCTGCGCCCCGATGGAAAAATTTTTTACTTCTCTCCCAAGGATATCGTATATCGTCACATTAACGTCGGTTTGCGATTTTAGCTTGTATGAAATCGCTGTTGATGCTGAGAAAGGATTAGGATAATTCTGTTCTAATTCAAATTTTGCCGGCAGATTGTTTTCCGGTCTTACCGAAGCAATAATCACACTAAGCCTATAGCTGCCCGAAGAATCCGTCAGTGCAGAATATTTCATAGTTGAATCATTCTTGTCAACAAAGGAAACCGAGGCATATTTTACAGGTTTAGTTAAAGCGGATACTGTCCCTTTAACCGAAATAGTTTGAGCATATACGGGCGTACCAAACATAATTGCATATAAGCATAATGAGAATAATACACCCGCCTTCTTGTAGTTTAGTAAAATTTTTTTCATAATTATACGTTGTCTTTTGGGTCTATCTTATTCGATTTTAAAAAATTATTTCATTTCAAATGTAATAAGTTGTTTGCTCTGCTGTATTAGCGCTCTTTAAAGTATAAACTTAGCGGCCGCTAAAATTGATCGGATACATATTATTCAAATTGAAATTTACTCATTAAAATCATCCGTACGGAAAGGAGATGCAGGCAAGCCTTCTTTATTATATAAATCAGCTTTATCCGGGTCGTCAGCCCATGCATAACGAACAGCTATAGGATTTTTTATTTTATCATTCCAAACAATAACTTTGTTATCTTCAATCTTTGCCTCTGCCCAAATAAAATGCTTATCCGGTCCGGCAATTGCAAAGCCTCCGAGTTTTTCATCGTCCTTAGCAGTTAAACCGCTCCCTGTATTTGTAAAAGACAATACTACCTTTTTTCCCTGGATTTTCATTGATTTGTAGATAGGACCAGAAAAGATAACATTTGTATCTCCATAAGCTATCCTTTCGGCGGCCAGCGCAAGTCGTTTACCTACATCTTTTTTATCCACAGGATGGATATCATTCCATTCACCGATATCAATTGTAACTGCCATCCCGGTATTAGGTAAAGATAAAGCTTTAAGCTGAGCTTCACGTAATAATGCCCAGTTGCTTTCGGAAGGTTCACTTTTTGCTTCCATAAAATTTGGTAATTGAACAAACAAGAAAGGAAAATTCCCTTCATTCCATTTAGCCCTCCAATCGCGGATTAAAGCCTGGAACAGTTTCCTGTATTCAATTGGTCTATCAACATTTGATTCACCTTGATACCAGACAACACCTTTTATCCGGTAATTCAATAAAGGTGCGAGCATTGCATTATATAAGCCTTCCGGCATCCATCTTATAAATGTCTGACTTTCCAGAGGTTCCATTTTTGCACCAAGTTTAAATTTCCATTCTCCCTTTAAATTTATTGAAGTATCCCCTGCAACAATTTCATATGGCTTATCAGGGACAAAGCCGCCTTTTCCTATGTTGCTGATGACACGAACTGCAATCGTATTTTCGCCTTCTTTTAATAAATCGGGCGGAATATCGTACCTTCTCCGGGGATATTGGTAACTTGTAGTTCCTACAAATTTTCCATTTATAAAGACAGAATCAGCATCTACAATTCTTCCTAAAATTATTTTTGCTTTTTTTCCAACCATGACTGATGGAATATTTACCTTCTTTATAAACCACACAACTCCATTTACAGGCCCGAGTTTTGTATCAGCCCAATAGCCGGGCACTTCCATTGTTGGCCAATCGGATGTATTTAACGAAGGATTCGACCAGACAGGGAGAACTTTTATAACCTTCATCTTTTTTATTTAATAAATTATACCAAGCCTGGATTCTTTTATTATCTTTTTCTTCAATTTGCTTAATCAAAGAACTGTCTTTAAAACGCTGCGCTTCTTCATAATATTTTGGAAATTCCTTCAATGCATCTTTACTCAACCATGATTCGGCAGGAGATCCGCCCAGGCTGGAATTTATCAGACCGACAGGTACTTTATATTTTTCATATATATATTTTCCAAAGAAATAAGCAACAGCTGAAAAATTCACTACATTTTCCGGATTTGCTATTTCCCAGCTGCCTGAAGCAAAATCTTTTAAAGGATTATTAAAATTATATGTTTCAGGAACATTGAATTCTCTTATATATTCATTCTTTGAATTTGCGATAACGTCCTTGTAAACCCAGCTGAAGGAGCCCAGAGTATGTTCCATATTCGATTGACCTGCACAAACCCATACATCTCCAACCATTATGTCATTTATTACGATGGAATTGCTTGCAGTAATTTTCATTGAATAAGGTCCGCCTGCTTTAAGATCAGAGATCGACAAGCTCCAGCTACCTTTACTATCTGCAGTTATACTGTAAGTTGAATCGATAAAACTTAAAGATATTTTTTCATCCTTAGCTGCCCATCCCCATATTTTTACAGGCGAGTTACGCTGAAGCACCATTCCATTGCTAATCAATTTCGGTAATCTGACCTGGCCGTATGAAATAACCGGTATTAAAAATGAAAAAATAAAAATCAGTTTGATTAATTTTGAATTACATTTTATCATTTTATCTAAACTAAGATTAAAGTATTTTATATATTCTAAAATTGCCGCTTACCTGAAGCATTCCAAGCAGATACAACATCCCGTCATAATATCGATATTGACCGGTTGGTATGGAAACGTTCCACAATTCTTCAACGAAATCCTTTCTATTATTATTTGTTGAAGCAAGACAGGCTACGGCATTTGCGGCAACTAACCCTGTACTGTGATCTTTACCTAATTCTTTTCCATTTAATGTATACTGATTGCCATATTTATCAACACCCTGTGAATAAAAGAAATCGAGCAATTTATTGCATTCTTTTACTTCCCATTCATCTTTTGCAAACCATTCATAATCCATAGCAATATTCATTGCAACTCGCCATGCATCAAAACGGAAATCATCTTTTCCGCCTCCCCAGGGATCAAAAGGAGAACCATTGAAATGCGCATAATCTGGCGTTAATCCTGTTATTGGATTGACTGCTCTTTCTAAAAAATTCCTGCTTGTATCGGCAGCAGAGAACCAGAATTTATTATTATTGTCAGTCCATCTGCCCCAAAGTTCGTAATAGTGAGGTAAATGATAAGATGGATCTGTAAAATCATCTGCTTCTCCCGAAGGAACAAAAACAACCTGCTTTTCTTTTTTGTTAAACATATTTGTCACAATATTTCTTTCATCAGATGATTCTTTTTTATTTAGCATTGCATCTAATATATTTTGAGCTTCGGCCTTGTAATTATAAATTCCTTCCCCGTTACCCCAGCGGGCAGAAGCGAAAAATAGAGACATAACAAACCATTCTTCACCGTCAGAAGCTGAATTCGAATCAAGTACGGAACCGTCCGTTCTGCAATGCCATGAAAAATAATATTTCCCCGGCCCCGAACTATGCTGCATATAAGTTTTTGCCCATTTCCAGAGCTTATCAAATTCCATCTTTTTATTCAGCTGGACAGCTATCATCATTCCATAAGACATTCCTTCTGTCCGTACATCTTTATTACCGGTATCTTCAATATAAGCCATATCATCTTTTACAGGATAATAAACACGCTGAGTAGTATCATTTCCATAAAATAGCTGATTGAAAGCCGAATCAATTTTTGCTTTAATTTCAGATTTGTTTTTGTTCAATAAAGAAATAAAAAGATTCTTATAATTACCGGAGAAGAATGCCCCGTTTGTATCTGTTTTGTTATTGGGTAGGCCGGAACCATCTGCCTTAATATTAAGCAGAATAAAATTGCAAATAATTAAAATAAAAAAAACACCTCTATATTTTTTCTGTATTTTTATTTTCACTTCTGATATAGCTTTCAGCTGTTATCAAAATTTACAGAGGTGAAGATTTTTCCCTGCGATAAGTACAAGATCTTTCAAGATGATCAAGAATTAATACACAATCACTGTTGATTCAACCTAACCGCCGGGTCAAAATCATTTATGATCTCACGAACTGGAATTGATTGCAATAAATTGATTCAATTATAACAGGAAAATCATTTAAATTACACTTATCAAACAAACAATTAAGAACGTTTTTGATTATTAATATGTGTAATCTTCTAGCACCTCAATTTTTAATTATATTATATATTAATTATTTATGTTACGCAATGGTCTTAATCTTAGTCGTGTTAAATTTGAATAAGATTAAGAATTTTATGCGTAACATGAGTTAATTATTAAACTGTTTTCATTTACTCTATTAACTTTGCGGCACTCCTTCAACTGCACCAACAACACGTCTGGCAGTTAAATCTTCTTCAATTGTAATCATCATTTTATTAGTAAGCGGATAGAAAAACATTATTAAACCGCCTATAATTCCAAATACGGCCGGATAAAAACTCATCAGCATTTGAATTCCATTCGTAGATTCAGGCGACTGGACAGCATTAGGAACATAACCGTGATAAGCCAGAACCCAACCGACCAATGCACCACCTAGTGAGAGCCCAAGTTTAAGTGCAAATAATGAAGCTGCCATAATTAATCCGGTTGCACGGCGATTATTTTTCCACTCGGAAAAATCAGCTGTATCGGTATACATAGCCCATTGAAGAACGGATACGGGGCCAAAGAAAAAGGAAACAAGAAGATTTAATACATACATTATTGTAACATCCTGAGGGGTTAGGAAATAAAAAGCAGCACACAAAACAGCACTACTTATTAGAAATCCTAAATAAGTATTCTTCTTATCGAAAATCCTTGAAAACCATCCAGTAAGAATCGCACCGATAACAGTGGCAACTGTACCTGACATTAAAAACGAAGATGTAAAATCATTTATTGACATATGAAAAACATGACCAAATAAATTCCAATCCTGGTTACCGACATAATACTTAAAATAATAAGCTATAGAAGAACTACGCATTACAATATAAATAAGCTGAAAAACTGTGGCGGCTGCAATCATCAGCCATGGTTTGTTTGAAAAAAGATCTTTAACATCTATTTTAAACTGAGTTTTTTGTTCTTTAGGAGGACTAACTCTTTCTTTAGTTGTAAAAAAAGTAATCAAGAAGAGAACGAAAGCCAAACCTGCAATTGTCGACATAGCAAGCTGCCATCCTAGCTGAACGTTTCCATTTCCAAAGTAACTGACTAAATATAGAGTAACACCCTGCACTATGAAGCCGCCGGAAAAAGCAGCGACAAACCTATAAGATGAAAGAATTACCCGCTGTTCGGAATTTGAAGTGATAACTCCCATCAGGGCAGAATAAGGGACATTAATTGCCGAATAAAACATCATCATTAATGAATAGGTTATATAGGCATAGATTAGTTTGCCTGTATTATCAAATCCCGGTGTTGTGAAAGTTAAAACGCCAATAACTGCAAAAGGAAGAGCGAACCAGAGTAGGTATGGACGGAATTTCCCCCATCTTGTTTGTGTTCGATCCGAAATGATTCCAATTACCGGATCAAAAAATGCATCCCAAATACGGGTAATAAGGAACATTGTACCAACCGCAGCAGCCGGTAAACCAAAAACGTCAGTGTAAAAAATTAAAAGGAAGAGTATAAAAGTCTGAAAGAATAGGTTTGACGCACAATCACCTAAACTAAAACCGATTTTTTCCTTAATTGATAATTTTTCATTAGTATTCTGCACAATTCACCCCAAAGAATTTTTAGTTTTTATGATGCCGGATTGAAAAAAATATTACATAATGGTTTTATTACCTATTATGATTGCATTTCTTATTTCTTCAAATCAGGCTTTATTTATAATCAATAATTAAATTAACTTTATGAACTTACATTCAGTGAAATTTTATTAAGATCTATATCCCTTGAAGAATTGCCAATCATTATTTCAAATTCTCCAGGTTCAACAACAAATTCCATATCAATATTATGAAAGGCAAGTTTTTCAGGAGTAATTTCAAGTATTACGGTTTTAGTTTCCCCCGGTTTTAAATAGATGCGCCGGAACCCCTTTAATTCTTTAACAGGGCGAGTAACAGAACTTATTTTGTCCCGGATATAAAGCTGAACAATTTCATCACCCGCAACTTTCCCCGTATTTTTTACATCAACAGATATTTTTGCAGATTCATTAAATTTGATATCATTTTTTTCAAGACGGGGCTGACTGAATTTAAATGTTGTATAACTTAATCCGAAGCCGAAAGGAAACAAAGGATTTATATCCTGGGATATATAATCAAGAAATTGAGCTGCATGCTTGTGATTATAATACATTGGTATCTGCCCGGCTGATTTGGGTATAGTAATTGTAAGTTTCCCAGACGGATTTACATCGCCGAAGATAATATCTGCAGCTGCTGCGCCTGTTTCCTGTCCCATATACCAGCCTTCAATAATAGCAGGTGCTTTCTCAACCAGTTTGTTTACGGAAAGAGGACGGCCGTTCATTAAATAAACAACAACAGGCTTCCCAAGAGAGATGATAGAGTCGACCAGTTCGTTTTGCTCTCCGAATAGATCCAAAGTCATGTTATCGCCAATATGAGTTTTTGCCCAAGCTTCACGGCAAAGATGATCATTTTCCCCGATAGCAAGAATTATTATTTCTGCCCGCTTTGCAACATTTACAGCATCTGTAATTAATTCAAGGTTTTCTTCCCTGGAAGCAAACTTAATTTCATCCCGCTTCCAGTTGAAGAAACTTGTGGTAGTATTGGTAGTTAATTTGCATCCCTGGGCAAAAAGAACTTCAGCATTGTTACCAACTTTATTCTTAATGCCGTCAAGTATGCTGATCTTTTCATATGGTTCACCCGAATAACCTCCAAAATATAAATCTTTGGCACAAGGTCCTATTACTGCTATTTTTTTGTATTTGTCTTTTGGCAAGGGGAGTAAATTATCATTTTTAAGAAGAACGATTGATTCTCTCGCGGCTTTTAATGCTAATGCCTTATGTTCAGGTTTTTTACTCATGGAAATTGCTGCATCAACATCGGTATAAGGATTCTCAAACAAACCCAGTTCAAATTTTAATTTTAAGGCCTGTGCGACTGCTTTATCAATATCTTCTTCTTTTATTTGACCTTCCCCAATGAGTTCTTTTAAGTTCTTATACAGGTTTGCCTGAGGAAATTCAAATTGTACGCCGGTGTTAAATGCAATTTTTGCTGCATCCTTTCCATCCTTTGCTACAAACTCTTTAGTAAACAGCTGATCAATTGCAAAATAATCGGCCACGACCAGACCTTCAAAACCTAATTTTTTCCGCAGAATTTCTTTGATAAGCCATTTATTGGCATGGGACGGGACTCCATCAATTTCATTATAAGAAGGCATAACAGATACGGGTTTCGCGTTCTCAATACACATTTTAAAAGGAGGGATATGATAATCTAACAATACGCGAGTAGAATAATTAGCCGGTCCCTGATTTTGGCCACCTTCCGGTTGTCCATGCCCCGCAAAATGCTTTAAGGTGGCAGCAACATGGTTATCGGCAACCTTTCCGTCTGCTGTACCCTGCAAACCTTTAACTGCAGCAGATGAAAGTATTCCATTTAAATAAGGATCCTCGCCATATGTTTCTTCAACTCTCCCCCATCTTGGTTCTCTGCATACATCTATAACGGGTGATAAAGCATGGTGGGTTCCTCTTGAACGCATTTCATTAGCAATCACGCTGTAGATTTCTTCAAACAGAACCGGATCCCAAGAACAAGCCATCCCGATTGCCTGTGGAAAAACTGTCGATTCAGGCCTCATAACCCCGTGTTGTCCTTCATCAACAAACATTGCTGGGATCCCCAGCCTGGTTTCTTCAGTAAGATATTTTTGAATTTTATTTCTCAGCTCTACAGTATCTTTTATGCCGAAAGCAGCGGGATGGATAGAATTGCATCCGTTTCCGAAAATCTCTTTCATCTTTACTGGATCATTAAAAACTTCATTCTGGAAATCTTCAACTCCTCCATTCCATAGGCCCATTAATTGTGCAACTTTTTCATCGATGGTCATATGCTTTAATAGATCGGCAACTCTTTTATCGACGGGTAAATGAGGGTTTTTGTATTCGAAAAGATCTTCTTGATTTATGGCTTCATTGTGAGAGATTTTTTCATCCATTAAGGGATCCTGTTATTAATGTGGAAATGGCAAATTTTTGTTGAAATTAGACATATTGATAATTAAGTTCAATTAAAATTGAACCGATTTAATATAGTAAATAAATATTTAAAATGTCAATAAAAAAATACTATTTTAGTCAATGTAAAACTATTCTTAATCTCATAAAAAGATTGAATTTTTTCAAATTTCTTAAAACCGGAGGTCATATGCTAAAAAGCATTACTCTCATAGACACCCTCCCCTACAACCAGTTACCTTATAAAGGGAGATGGAAGATTATAGGAATGCCTTATACTGCAGAATAGTAAATTTGAAATAATACTGTATAAAATAAGTAAGTTCCGAAAAATATGGACTCTTTTTTTTGTTTGAAACTTTCGAGGGTTAAGGAAATAATAAATTGAAATTAGACTTCAATATCAATTGATTTTTACATTGATGAATTGTTTTCGATTATTTTGCAAAATATTTTTCCGCAAACTTTATAAACGTCGGCCAATTAGGAAGTGTAGTATGACCACCAAAATGTTGTCTGAAACCGATATCACCGTTTATCAGCGCAGTTCCCATTGGAGGCATTGTACTTGTCCCCAAATCTTTTTTGCGCAGAAGTTTATAAACCGGACCTGCTGCAACTGCGGCCATAAATTGCCCTTTATCATCTACCCAGTTTCCTTCTACCTCCGGTGATCCGCAGCTTATAAATACCGGACGAGGTGCACACATTGCAATTAATTCATGAGCATCGACCGGAAGATCGTTTGCGGTTAAAGGACCCGCATATTTTAAAAAATTACCTGCCATCCAATGATATTCACTCGTCGAAGCAACATTTTCAACTAATTCACCGAAATTACGCCGAAGCAGGCTGGCGCCTCCCTCACCGGAAGAACCGATAAAACCGATTGCAAATCTTACATCGTACGCCATAGTTACTAAAGCTGCTTTCCCGTACCTGGAGAGTCCTTCAATGCCGACTTTGTTACCGTCAACAGACTTATCAGTTTTCAGATAATCCAGTCCCCTTCCTGCACCCCATGCCCATGCGCGAAGAGTACCCCAATCATCAGGTTTTCTTGGTTTTCCTTTATTTACCAAGCCAATAATTCCCTCTTTTAATCCTGCACCGTTATCTGCCTGAAAACTCGTTGGTATTAAGATAGCATATCCCCATCCTTTTGATAAAACCAAAGGCTGCCAGCTTGACATCGAATCAATTAAATTTTTCATCCTCTCATTCACCTTAAATCCGGCAGGAAATTTAAAACCAAACTCGATAATTACCGGAACAGGTTCCTTAATGTCTGCAGGAGTTGTAAGCGTCATCTGTATGTTTACATTTATTGCAGGATATGAAGAATTATCAACATGGCCCACAAGCTCTTTTACATGAGCCGGCTGGTTTCCAATCATAGTATCCTTCTGACTGACAACGTTCCCACTTTACTGAAGGAACATCTGCAGGCATTCTTCCATAAACGTCTTTGTCAAAATATTCCTTAATTTCTTTTCTCCTCTTTACCCATTCAGCCGGAGTGGTAACTTTTTTACCGTCGTTGAAAGTTAAAGGATCGGGTAAACTGGTATAAGTTTTAGCCTTTGATTCATCGGAGTTTGCTGCATCAGGTGCTTTCGGATCACCCGATGGTCCGGCTCTCAATTCCTTAATTCCAAGTTCTTTCATCATTAACTGATGGTCTTCTTTGCTTGCATTATATATACTATCCCTTACCTGTTTGGAATACTGGGCAAAAACCGTTGTAGTCAGAAAACTGCAGAGAACTGATAAATAAATAATTTTTTTCATATACATTTTATTAATTTTTTGTTGAGAATTTAATGATAAATAAATATTCCTAAAGAAGCAATTTAAATGAAAGGTCCAACTACAGTAAACGGGAAAGAGGATTTTTTATGCTGATCTCTTTAACTATTTATTGACATGATTTCAGAGAAAGGCATACATAAAACCGATTTTATTTCGACTAAATAGTTTATCTTTTTATTAATATCATTTCAGCAGCCGGAGCTTTTTTGTTTTTATAAAATTGTCAGCCTTCAATTGATAAATATATACACGGCTGGACAAATTACCCTCATTAAAGAGATCTGAACTGTCGCCGGCAGCATATATATTACCTGACTTATCAACAGCTAAATCGAAAGCTCTGTATGATAAAGGTTCATCCTCCGGTCCAATACTTAGCCCGTATCTGACGGATACTAACTGTTTTATTTACATTAATTAAATTTACAGCTGTAAGAGATAAATTAAGCAGTGGAAATCTTAACTGGAAGGTTCTGATTATTTCTCCAATTAAAGAGCCTCAAAAATTACTTCAACAATAAAAATTTCTTTGTTTCCAAAAATTTGCCGGATCTTAACTGATAAAAATAAATACCGCTGGCCAAGCCTGTGCCATCAAATTTTATAATATAATTCCCCCGGCTTTTCTCTTCATTAATTAGAGTGGAAATTTCCCTTCCCAATACATCATAGACTTTTAAAGTCACCAATCCGAAATCTGCCGTCCTAAATTGGATATTAGTAACAGGATTAAACGGATTCGGATAATTTTGTAAAAGTACAAATTTTTCATCACCAGTATTTTCTTTTTTAATATCCGTAAAAATTGAATCTTTACCTTCGTTGAGCCAATAGGAAATTCTTGCATTCTCATTTTCTTCCTGTGCCTTCCATTGTGAATATTCTGCCGGCCACCAATGAAATAAATCTCCTAACGGAAATCCTCCCATTCCAGCCGTTTTTAATTCCTGATTTGTGTAGGCAAGATTTTCTTCCAGGGGCCATAATCGGTTGATACTATTATCCGGTTTCCATGACCAGGACGTATCACAGCTGCAATACCATCTGAAATAGAGAAATTTTTTAATAGCAACTGTATCGGTTGGTGGAAGTATTAAACCCGGATCAATTGAATTGTAAAGAGATCTCCTGTTCATATATGGAAATACTTTTTGCCCGTTTTCAGCAGAATCAAAGAATTTAAGAGTTCCGGGACTTAACATAGGCTGAGGCTCTGGTATTTCATCTATAAGATCATGTATTCTTAAATCTATACTATAGGGATTATCATACATCCAGTCTTTAAGCCACTTATCTATATTATAGCTACAGTTTGCGAATAATATATGACGATCCCGATCAGTGAAAGGTACTTTAAAACCGAATGTAGAAACACTATCAATTCTTATTGTGCCGCCAACTGGTTCATTGAAAGAATATGGAGGCGAATACCAATGGCTTGCCGGAATATCTCCATACATATATGTATTACTAAAGATGCTATTTGTTACTGCTAATTTATACCACCAGCCGGATTCCAACGAATACATAACTACATTAAGAAAAGTACAATGATTAAAAAGAACAAAATCGGCAGAGTTTTCATATTCCTGCGAATAAACGTATCCGATATTTGCAAAAGTGCAATTTTCAAATGAAAGAGTATCTATATGCCAGCCGGTTGAATTATATGGAAAAGAAACTGCTCTTCCGTAATAGCGAAAATGTTGATCAGTACAATTTTTCCAGTAGCAGTTTTTAAATGTTCCTATAAATTTACTAGATTCTATGGTTACTGCTCCACCAACTTTTGACCCATATCGTGAATAATCAAAAATTACGTTTTCAAAATTCCCATATTGTTTATCAATATTTAGCGAATCTCTTATAAATGTAATATCAGTTGTAACCTGCCAGCCATGAGTGTTTGCATACAGCAGCCAAATATTTTTTAATGTTAAATTTCCAAAACATTTGAACATCATCCTGAAAGGGGTATTGAAATCACCCCACTCACCCTCTGCCGAAGTACAAAGGATTTGAGGCGGGGCGGTTTCTTGAGTTAAACCAGGCTCAGGTGCAACAATAGTCAGATGTTGTCCCGCCGGTATAAGTATTGAATCGGTTAAGACATAGTATCCGTTTAGTTCCAGCTTAAACACAGTATTTGAAAGAGTTCCCGATTTGGAAACATTTTTTACTGCTTTGTTAAGATTCCCTTCACCAGGCAGAATATCGCTTGGAACTAGCACAGTATCTGTTTGTGCAGAAATCTGTATTGAAAAAAATATTAAAAAAAGAAAATATACCGGTTGGATTATAAAAAGCTTTTTGAATGAACTACCCATATAAAATCCCCATCACTGTTAACTACAGAATAGTTTCATTTAATGATAATTAAATATCAGAAAAGAAGCAATTTAAAAGATGAGGTGGGAAATAAAGCTTAGAAAAAGGTTTTTGAATTATAAATATTTGAATTTAAAAACAGAATTTATATGAATAGAGAATAATCCTGTTAATAGTTCCTATTTAACCACAGTTAAATAGAAAAGTCTTTTTTTATCTTAAAAATGATTTAATATTAAAATTAAACGGAAGAACCCCGGATCCCTCCAGGGCTCTAATAATTCTATTGCAAATTCTAATTCCAAGCTATTTAATCAGGATCATCTTCTTCGAAATATTAACATTGTTTCCTTTTAGATTATATACATATAACCCTGAAGCTAAATTAGAAGCATTGAAAGTATGATTATAAAATCCGGCTGTTAATTCTCCGTTTACCAGTTCTGCTACTTCCTGTCCAAGTGTATTGTATACTTTTAAAGTATAAAGGCCCTGTTCTGGAATTGCAAATTGAATCCTCGTTGTAGGATTAAAAGGATTAGGATAATTCTGACTTAACGAAAAACTTACCGGAGCTGCATTCTTTTCCGCAACGGCAGTTTCAATTTTTTGTAAACCATTAATTGCTTCGCTAAGAGAATCAACAGCATTTTTTAACGTATCGGCTGCAGAATTTGTATACGAGTAATTTTTATTAATCGCATTTTCAGCAAAGCCTTTTGCCAAATTCAGTTTATTCCATGAATCAATAGTGTATTCTTTTTCATTAAGAGAATCGGAAGCAGTAATAAGTGAATCCAGCTTATTAAAATTTAATCCAACATTTGCAACAGCATAAAAAGCAGGCTTGCATTGATCATTCGCATCCCAAAGTGAAGAAGACTGATTAGTTTTAAATGTCCATTGATCATTCAACCCGTCTTTTGAAACATTAATTATTTTGCCGCGCCCTGAAAAGTAACTCCTTTCTACAAAGCACTTAAATAATTCACCATATTGATTAGCCTGCTGCATCAAAGTAGAAGATGAAGGATTGGCACTGCCGGTAGTTACATCAAGCTCAGTTACAGCCATTTCGCTGCATATGGGATAAAATTTATCGTATGAGGCTATAAAACTCGCAGCAGTAGGAGTTGAAAGGCTGTTATGATTCTGCATCCCGATCCCGTCGAGGTAGCCGGCTTGAAAGATAGGTGTCACTAACCTTACGATTCCATCGGCTTTTTTTGGGCTCTCAGTATTGTAATCGTTATAATAAAGTTTGATCTGGTTCTCGCCGTACTGTACGGTATACTTGCGGGCGAATTTAAAAGCATCCATAATATAAGTTGAATCGCCGAAAGTAGTATACCACTCGTTATTTGAAGTGCGGACAGCGCCAGTATTATCATCAATTGCTTCATTAACCACATCATAAGCTGAGAGTAATCCAGGCCAGTTTTCATGAAGCAGTCTAATAACCTCTTTAATATAGTTCTCCAGCCTTTGATCCATTTTCTCCCTGGTCAATCGTGCACCGCTTGAAGTATATCCAGATCGGAAGAATGCCGTGCCAGGAGTTTGATTATGCCAGACTAAGGTATGCCCCCGGAAAGTGAATCCCTGCCTCTTTGCCCAATTTAGCTGAGCAATAATATTTCCGTTAAAAGTAATTATAGGATGCACATCAATAGAATCTTTTTCTTCCTGAGTAGAAGCAGCATTATAAGCTGAAGCGCTGCCGTTAATATCCACAATATATACAGCTTTCATCCAGTTGCCCGGGCTCATAGAGTTCATATGATATTTAATTAGATACCCGCCATTGGGATCGACGACCGATGATTGTCCGGGAACTGAAGGATCACTTGGAAAACCTATATGTGCATAGGACAAAAGACATCCTATATAAAAATCATTTTTATAGACATCCTTAAGATGAGGAACATCGGTCTGAATTTGTCCATAATTTATTGTTGAAAATAACAAGAGGAGATAAAGCATAATTATCAATCGGTAAAATTTTAAAGACATTATAAGATTCCTTTCGCAGTTTTATAATTTCAACTGGTTATCATATTCAAAATTGAAAATGAAATTTCAAAAAATATTATTTGAAACAAACAGAAGAAAAGAAAAAAAACCCGTTATTTTTATCATTTAAATTGGTGATGATTTTCTAATCATTTTATTATTCAACTAAACTTTTATTCAAAATTTTCCAGTTTGCATTTCTTAATAATAAACTGCTGCATATAGTTAATCCATGTCGAAAATATTCTGATTAAATCCCCTATATATTTTTATTTAAAGTCGCTTCATGGCAAGGACTAAAATCCTGCCATGAAGCTTTATGAATTAGATAAGCTTTTTAAGCTGATTTATTTAAGCAGCATAAGTTTCTTTGTTGCAATGAAGCTTCCGGCACTAATCTGGTAGAAATAAACACCGCTCGCAAGATTTAGTGCATTGAATGAGACTGTATATTGTCCAGGTGCCTGAACCGTATTTACTAAAGTCTGAACCAGTCTCCCTAAGATATCATATATTTTTAAAGTAACTTTTGAAGTTTTAACAATACTATATCTAATATTAGTTGAAGGATTAAACGGATTAGGGAAATTTTGATCCAGTTCATATTTAGATGGTAAAACTGATGCAGTTTCATTTACCGCAAGAGGATTTGCTTTAACATATTGAGCCAGCCATGTCATAGCAGGTCTCCATGTGCCATCTGACCGAATAAGATAACAAGTTGTCTGCCACATTTCTCCTTCCAAATATCCCCAAAGCGTAATCCCTTTTACTGCCGGATTTTTCCACAAAATAGGAAATATTTTTTTGTACAATTGCAGCTGCGTGTTATCATTTGGGGTTCCAGTATTGCCAATATTGCCGAGATCCAGTTCTGATATATAAACCGGTAATCCTGTTGCTCCAAGTTTATTTAAATTGTTTTTAAGAGTACTAGTATCAGCACTTTCCAGGGCAAATCGATGCCCCTGAACACCAATGCCATCAATTAAGCCCCTATCCTTTAATAGGTTAATGATTTGAAGGTAAGTAGATGTGGCGTTATTATCATTAATAATACCGTAATCATTTATTAATAATTTAGCATTGGGGAGATATTTCCTAGCTAATTTGAATGCATTTATTACCCAATCCCAGCCTGTTGCTCCTTTACCACCTAATGCACTTTCGTAATTAGCACGTCCGTTTTGCCCATCGGGCGGATTGTGTCCATTTAGAGGTTCATTTACAACATCGATCATATCTATATTCGGATATCTTTGTCCTACCATTCTGATCCAAGTTTCTATGTAATTATACTGGGCAGCAGAATCTAGACCTGAAATCCATGAAGGCTGCTGTTGTCCCCAAATCAAATTATGATCTTTAAAAATTAAGTGATGTTTCTGTGCGTAATTATATAAAGTATCAAGACCGTTCCAATTCCAGCTTGTTGTATCTTGTGATGTAGCAACTGAACCCCATTTTCCCTCATTTCCAGGGGTGAGCTGGTTCCAATAATTTGCAAAATTGTTATCACCATAAGCGCTTTTTACGTTACCCAAAAAACTAGCTGCCCCTTGAGCTAACGGCGGTCCTTGATAAAACTTGCTCGAATCAATTTTATTCGATGTTGAACCGGGAAGTTCATTATCCAGCATATTTACCGTAAAATATAAATTAGATTTTCCGAATGCCAATTTATCTATATCCAATCCATCTTCACGGGTACCGATTTGAAAGGTTTTTGTAAGGCTGTCGCTACTTACATAAAAGGAATAACCAGGAAACTGTGTTGTATCATCTGTAAGATTAACCCATTTCCATACCTGCGAACCAACTGTTCCGACACCTGTGACAAATGCAGAAGTATCAATAAAACCTGCACTAGCGAGCCCGTTTATGAAAACCCAGTCTGTACCCAAAGTATCATTCTTAACACCAAACCCGTGTCCGTAGAAAAAGCTGTCGTCGTTGAAATTATTAGGCCCAACACGAACGCGAGCAAATAGGTTGTAGTGTCCAGAGTCGGCAAAAGTTACCTGATAAGTTGCAATACGGCTTGTATCTCCCGGAACAAACGCAGTATTATTATTTACAGCCGTAACGTAGGTTATATTACTTTCCTGCTTTATAGCAAAATTACTACCAAGAGCACCGGATTCAGCTTCAACAATTACAGGCTTTTTGGGAGCATTTACGTCGACAATCTGCAAATTATCAATATAAATAACCTTACCAGTATCTGCCAGATAACTAAAGTGAATGGGACCTCGAATGACTGTTTCGTTGTTAGTTACCTTAAACGTCATTGTATACTTTTTCCATGATGTAGTTAGATTTGCAGGACGAATTGCACCATATTCCCCCAATGTATAACTACCCACTGTAAAATTAACCTGAGCACCCGGTTTATTTGCTTTGGCCCAGATAGAATAATTATATGAAACACCAGGAGTAACGTGAATGCTATCCGCAACTACTTGAATATCCCATTGGTTGGCGCCTATGCCGTGAACAGCAACTTTTAATGCCCGATTTCCCTGCTCAACAGTGTCATTTACAATTTCGATTTTTGGTAGTGGAGTTACCTGCCCAACAAAGAATAGCCATCCTTTAACAGTCATTGAGTCAACATTCCCAACATTCGATTCCTCAAACCCGCCGTTTGTTACTGTGGGTAAATTTGAAGGAGGCGGAGGTGGTTGATTATTTACCTTAGCAACAAGATCAATATCATCAGCATACCAGGTGGTAGTATCACTACCTGATGTGCCTGCACAGTTTATTCCTAAGGCAATATAAATGGTATCTGACAGGCTATAGGTGTTAGTTATGTCGAGACTTATGTTTTCCCAGGCAGTAGAAGCTCCTTTTGCACGATTGTAGGAACCAAGTGAATCTGTACCTGCCTCGAGGAAATGACCTGTGGGCATCGTTTGATATGCCTCAGCTACAATTTCTTTATAGGCTACATCTCCTTTTTGAAAATAACCTTTAAATGTTAGAGAATCATAATCAGCAATTGTCTTTCCCTGCGGTAAAACAAACATTAGAACAGGTGCTGCATTGTAATTGTGGACTACATTTTTCAGGACCTTGTTCCCGCTCGCAACCGGATCATCCGCAACTACGGTCTGAATATCATAAGGACCCCAGCTTATATGAGCTAAAGAATCCCCTATGTTATTGCTTTCAAAATTCCATGATAAAATACTCTGTGCCTTAAGTGTACCCACGATCATGAACAAGAAAGCAAACATAAAATATCGTATAGATAAATACATTTTCATTAGACCTCCTACATAAATGTCTTATATTAAAAAAAATTTATTATATATTTTTTTATACCCTAATAGAGATACTTTCTTTTATACCATTTTCCTCCGAATTAATTAATTTTATAAATAGTTGTTAAGTTGCAAATTATTTTGAATTTATTTCAAATAAAAATTTTTGCCCATTTACCTCGTCGTGAATATAATTGAATTTCGGCAAAAGCTTTAATGAGGAGAAAAAACAAAAAGAAATTTCTTGTATGTATGAGCAATCTCCTTAGCTTTTATTTTCAAAAAATAAGTTAAAATACTTCATAATAATCTTATAATTAAAAGAGAAATTATTTTAAAACTACCATTTTTTTTGTCTGGCTGTACAAGCCAGCTTTAATTCTGTAATAATAAACTCCGCTTGCTAAATTACCTGAATTAAAATTCAAACGGTGAGTGCCGGAAGAGAATTCTCCCTCAGCTATTGTAGCAACCTGCTGCCCCAACTGATCATAAACAGTTACCTTTACTTTACTAGACGCAGGCAGAGTAAAGCCAATACTTGTTGAAGGATTAAACGGATTAGGATAATTCTGTTCCAGATCAAATTTTTTAGGATTACTATTTCCCTGTAAATTTTCATTGGAAACTCCTGTCGCAGTCCCGGCTTCAGTAAAATAAAAGGACTGCAGCATAAATAATTTATCTGTACCAGAACCGTTAAACAGCAAATAAACATCATGATTACCTGAAACAGAGGATGGTAATTTTGCCGAAAATGTTTTGAATGTTGTCCAAGCTCCGGTTCCCGATAAATTACATTCCGCAATTTTCCTACCTGCATCAATTGAATCAAGATAAACTTCAACAGCACCGCCGTTAGCAGCGCTTGAAGCAATAACATGAATTGAATCGGCACTTTTCTGATAGTCATTATTTCCGAATTCAACTCCAGCATACATTGCCCAATCATTATTATTGATATTGTCAAGCACAGTTGTTCCTCCAGTCTGCACCGTTCTTTTTGTACCTATTTGATTTGCAGGGCATTCAGCCAGAATTGGCGTAAAGGCATCCCGGTATATATAGAAATCGAATAAGCAATTTTGAACTCCATACACATATAATCCCTGCCTGGTACCTGTAAATGTTGAAAAATCAGAATAAGAATCTATCTCAGAAATATCAACAGGCTCGCCAACCTGTGTCCATTCATTTCCATGTTTGCTAAAGTAACCGCTTACCTTATGATTGACCCGCATCATCTTAAGCCATAATGTATCACCTGCATTGTTTTCAACTTCATAATGGGTGCTTCCAAAAGCAAATCTAATTACGTTGTCACCATTACTCGATAATGAATTTACAAGTTTAACATTCATAGTTTCATCGCCGCGCATAATCCATAGTCCTGCTTCATCTGAAGTCGATGAAGGATAGAAGATAATTTTTGTGATTAAAGAATAGTTATGTTCCCCGTCGTTTTTAATTAATGTATTAGCTTTAGAAGCATTCCTTGGAGATAAATTTAACCAGCCGGGACTATCGGTAAACGACCATTTATCATTGGCTGTAAAACCCAAGAAAGACCATTCAGGGTTTAATGTATCCGAATTAAAAAAATCAGAATGAGGTACCATCCATGGAATACCATTGCTTGGCAGATTAGGGGCAGTAAATGAAGCTATTAATTGGGTAGTCAGCAGCAGGTTTACCGGAGGTATCATAATGCACCTGATTTAATAATCCCTGTCTTCCCTGTCCCTTCCATTCTCCCTTTGCATAAAGCGGATGCAAAACCCAGTAAGTGCTGTCATTAAGCGTTACAACCGCAGACACATGATTCGGAGTGGTAAAAAGTGATCCATTTATGTTAGGATCATTAAGATTGAAAAAATCCCCCATAATTTTCCATTTAGACTCATCGGCAGTTAGAGTATCGCTGCGCATTACATACTGTCCTCCGCTTAAATCTCTTGCAAAAGAATAGTAATAATATCCGTTATGTTTCCACATAACCGGTCCTTCCGCCCAACTATACGGGTATGAGGGGGCGGGATTTAACCAGTTGAGATTATAAACAACACCTGTTGGCTGACCATCATCACCCAGTTCCACTATACCATTGTTAGGCTGGCCGTTTTTTACAACCATATACCATTTATTATTATCATCAATAAATATTGAATTATCATAACCCAAGCCATATGGAAGGGTTGAAGGCTCATTTACACGAACAGGAGTGCTCCAGGGACCTTCAGGTTTAGGGGCTTTTACAAAACACATCGAGTAACCGCTCTTAAAGTAATCCCAATATTCACCTTTGTGATAAACCATTTGACCTCCCCAGCATCCGCCGCCTGGTGAATCACCATAGCCCGACCAGGACGCACTAACCGGCTGTGCAATAGCTTCCCAATGAACCAGATCCGTGGAATGATAAATAACTGGTGTCACATTAAAGGATGAACCTGTCGTATAATAATCGTTACCAACTTTTGACAATGTACAATCGGGATGATCCCCTGGAATTACTGGATTCATGTAAGTGCTGAAGGATTCGGACTGGCTGTATATATTGTTGCTTAAAATCAATTGGAATAAAAAAAACAGTAATGCAAACTTCATTTATTTCTCCTGCAAAGTAAAAAAATATTAGCTGCGGGGTGCAATAAGCAGACCCTGCTATGATTATTACCGAATTAATTTAGAAATAAAAACAGCAAAATAATAGCCACTTCTAAACATTGATTAACCAATTAGCGTCAACTAGTGGAGCAGTTTATTAATTCTTTCAATGTTCAGCAACTTATAGAGATAAATTATGGAGGGAAGTTCGGGAGTGCTATTAATAAGTTTATAATTTACGGTTTCTTACCGGCTGCACAAAACAAAGTAAGATCAACTGCTTCTGCCATCCTCCTATGACCTGCTTCACTCGGATGGAGATGATCTCCGGAGTCATATTCAGGTAATAGTTTCAGCGGATTTTTCGGATCATGCAGGGCTTTATCAAGGTCAATAACCGCATCAAAACGGCCGCTGTTCCGGATCCAGTTATTAACTGTCTGCCAGGCATTTTGATGACCCGGCTTATCGTAAAATGAACCGCCAAAGGGGAGCATTGTTGCTCCATAGACAAGGATACCACGGGTATGGGCACTATCTATCATCCGACCGTAAGCAGCAATTAAATCTTGCGCCACTTTAGCAGATCCGGCTAATCCTGTTGCTCCGCCGATATCATTTATTCCTTCAAGGATGATTAACCAGCGCACTCCATTCTGCATTATCACGTCGCGATGAAATCGACTCAAAGCAGAAGGTCCTAAGCAGGCGCGAAGAACACAATTCCCTCCGATTCCCTCATTCAAAACCGCAACATGCTGAGTTTCAGAATTCTCCTGAAGACGCAGGGCAAGTTCATCCGGCCAGCGGTCCTGCTTGTTTGTGCCGGAGCCGCGACCATCGGTAATTGAATTTCCAAGAATAGCCACAGCATATGAAGAGTCCGATGTTTTTACATCAACTGTATTAATAACATACCAATGATCTGTTTGGACAGCACCGGAAAAATCCCCTTTGGACACTTCATTTCCCTGAAGTATATATGATGTTGTTCTCGAGCCGGGATGCCCAGTTACATCCGATGATGTCCCGCCAAAATAAATAGTGATTACAATATTAGATAAAGGCTCTAATGAAAATTGAAGGGGATCCGATGTAACTGCTGTACCGGGTGCCATAGTAACATCAGGCATCCCATTAAAATTTAAAATCTTATCAGTAGATGTATCAATAGTGCTGCCTCCTTCTGAAGCAGCAATATGAACTTCATTTAATGTAACCGGGTTTGTACTGAATTCATTGGAAAACCTCACACGCAAACTATCACCGCCAATTGAAACGTGAACTATTTGACGGAGTGTATTGTTGCTCAATCCAGACTGCGGGGGATTATTTCGTTGTTCAACCAGTTGAGGAGCTGTACTCCAGGTTCCAACCCATTTTCTGATTGAAGCAGATTTCCCTTTTGATTCACCGGAATTAAACGCTAAAAGAGAAAAGATCAAAAGCAATATAATTCCGATGGGGAATTTATGATTCATTTTTTTTAAGACCATAAAAGACTATGAGTAAAAATATAATCTCCAGAAAATTTATAAAATATTATTAAATTTTTCCCTTATATTATTTAATAAGAAACAATTGAAATCATAAAAATAAATGTACAAAATTTCCGCCTATGAGGTATTCGATAATAAAGAGATTTTGTTCCATATCATACAGGCTACTGTTCAATAAAAATATTTTCCTTATCTATAAATACTTTAAATACTTTTTTTTCCTGTTAATTCATACTATTTGAAATAACTAAATATCAAATCTTAATAACTATATTACAAGAGGATATTTAAGGTAACCTTAAAATAAAATACCTACTATTCAGCCAAACAGCTCTATTTAATCAAAATCATTTTTTTAACTTCAGAGTATTTTCCGGCTGTTAATTTATAAAAATAAGTCCCTGAAGAAAGATTAACTGCGTTAAAATTAATTTCATAATTTCCAGCAGGTTCTTCTTCAGTAACTAATGTTGTTATTGCATTTCCTAAAACATCATAAATTTTTAGGGTTACAAAATTTCTTTCCGGTAAACTATATGAAATTTTTGTAGATGGATTAAACGGATTCGGATAATTCTGTTCTAATGAAAAACCATGAGGTATCTTCATTAAATTTTTTACACCTGTTGTTGGATTGTCACATATGTTTTCGGCTTCTCCGCCCATTCCTGTTGGCGCAGAGGGATTATTTGAAATACAAATTTTGTCAAGTTTGGCTCCATCTTCACGATAAGTAATCGTAAATGTGTGTTCACCTTTTGTCAGATCATAGCTCTCTAACTTTACCCATTGCCAACCTGTCGTAACCAATCCATTGTACATTGCAAATTCTCCATTATCCATTTTAGCCCAGAATGAGTCGTCATCATAGGTTGGACAATTTACCCGTAAGTAGATATTAAAGCTTCCTGATGTATCGGTTGAAAAGGGGATGTAAACGGCACTAGCACTATCGGTAGGTGCAGCGGCAAGACTTTGTATGCCTGATTCAACAGTTACGTATTTTCCATTTGAAGCAAGTGAATCAGTTAATATTTCCCATTTATCACCCACTATTGCACATTCAGGTTCAAAATAAATTGATAGATAATTAGTTGGTGAAGTAACCAATGAATCACCTGGTGCAAATAAATTAAGATCAACTGCCTCAGCCATCATTCTATGACCTGTTTCACTAGGATGAAGATGATCCCCATCATCAGCGATCGGTAAGAGTTTTAAACTATCAGATGGATCGCGCAGTGCTTTATCAATATCAATAACCGCATCAAAGCGGCCGCTGTTACGTATCCATTCATTAACCGTTTCCCTTGCTGTTTCATGATCAGTTGAATAGTAGGAGGAACCTCCGAATGGGAGTAATGTCGCTCCATAGACAAAAATACCATTTGCATGAGCGTTATCTATCATCTGCCCGTAAGCATTAATTAAATTTTGTGTCACTCCTGTTCCAAAGGAACCGCCTATATCATTTATCCCTTCAAGAATGATTAACCACTTAACACCATTTTGATCCAGTATATCCCGCTGGAAGCGGCTTAATGCCGTAGGTCCTAAACCCCCACTAAGCACTGCGTTGCCTCCTATCCCCTCATTTAAAACCGCAACATGCTGAGTTTCAGAATTCTCATGAAGACGCAGGGCAAGTTCATCCGGCCAGCGGTCCTGCTTGTTTGTGCCGGAGCCGCGACCATCGGTAATTGAATTTCCAAGAATAGCCACAGCATATGAAGAGTCCGATGTTTTTACATCAACTGTATTAATAACATACCAATGATCTGTTTGGACAGCACCGGAAAAATCCCCTTTGGACACTTCATTTCCCTGAAGTATATATGATGTTGTTCTCGAGCCGGGATGCCCAGTTACATCCGATGATGTCCCGCCAAAATAAATAGTGATTACAATATTAGATAAAGGCTCTAATGAAAATTGAAGGGGATCCGATGTAACTGCTGTACCGGGTGCCATAGTAACATCAGGCATCCCATTAAAATTTAAAATCTTATCAGTAGATGTATCAATAGTGCTGCCTCCTTCTGAAGCAGCAATATGAACTTCATTTAATGTAACCGGGTTTGTGCTGAATTCATTGGAAAACCTCACACGCAAACTATCGCCGCCAATTGAAACGTGAATTATTTGCCTTAGAGTATTATTACTTAATCCGGGGGATGGCGGATTATTACCTGTTTCAACCAATTGAGGAGCTGTACTCCATGTTCCAACCCATTTTTCTGATTTTCTTTCTGACATTTTATAACCTAATAGAGAAAGCATTTCAACTGCATATCTCTTTCCGATTTCCCTGAAACCAGCCGAATTGAAATGGAGGTTATCATCCGCATCTGTGCAGCCGCTGGAAGAAATAACGTAAGAATTTGGAACAGCTTGAGGCAGCTTTGCAATTATTGAATTCATACCTGCACAAACTCCTCCCTGATCAGCATTTACAACTTCACCTGCGAGCAGAGGTACAGAAGCGGGATCAAGTCCCAAATCATTTATAAGATTATCATATATTTTCTTTACTTTTAAAGGCCACTGACTATCACCTGTGTTTGATTCTCCTTGGTGTAACAGAATACCTTTGATAATACCATCCTGCTGAGCTAATTTTGCCATTTCAATAAGACGACCATACGGATTTCCACCATATTCGTTGATTATATTAAGCAGCCAATTTTCTGTAACCGTTGAAACATAATCCTGAAAATGATCTTTATCGAATAACTCAATTTTGCAGCCTGCTACAGAAATGTTGATGACGCCAACCCTGATGCTATCGGGAAGGTTTGAGACCATAGTTCTGCCAAAATAATCGGCCGGGGAAAGACCTGTATAGCATCGGCATAAAGGGGGAGTTGCATTATACCAGGAACCTTTTATTCTCCCCAGATTTGAACAATCAACAGATTCCATAACCTGAAAGCGACTATCAACTGTTTTGTCTTGTTCTTCAATTGTTCCCTGCCCTTCCATATTTGACTGACCAAAGGAGAGGAAAATATAAAAATTGGGATCCGGTGCTGTCTGAGCGAACAAACCGGCACTATTAAATATGTTCAACAGGAAAAATATCAGTAAAAAAAATATTTTAATGTAAACAGAATTTACAACTGTAATTTTCATAATTTTTCTTAACCTCTATTCATTAGTAATTAAAGTATCATTCCTTAAATGTACAACCGGATTTATGATACATTCATAAAGGTTCATACATCAAACAAAGATTAACTAAGAAATTACTTGCAATAATGAAATCCACCTAAAATTGAAGACATATACTTCACCTTGTACTCCTCTGTTTTTATTTAAATTAAAATATCTGTCTCTTCATTGCATGCTTGCTAATTATTTAAACATGCTCATCAGAATGAGGACTCACTAACCTAATGACTTAAATTTTTTAGTAAACTTAGAAATAATAACTGCAAAATAATAGCCACTTCAGAGTATAAACTAACCAGATAGCGTCGGCCAGAATAACCCAGGCTTGTGGGATTTTCTAAACTCCCGCATTCCAATTCCTTTCTCTCTTTTAAAGTACCGGGAAATATGCTCTGAATCGGAAAAGTTAAAATATCCGGTGATTTGAGAAATAGATAAATCAGTTTCAATAAGAAGTTTTGAAATTAATTCAATGCGTACATATTTTATTTCATCAGAGATGGATCTATTGATAGTTTGTCTAAATCTTCTTTCAAGTGTCCTTCTATTTAGACTAGTCGCTTTAATAACATCTTCAACTAAAATTTTGTTTTTTGCATTTTTTTTTATAAACTGAAGCGCCTGTGAAACATTAATATCATTTACGGCAAGAATATCTGTAGATTGTCTCTGAACTATATGAGTTGGCGAAACAATAATTTGCATTATGGAAGTCTTTTTGTTGTCTATCATACGGTCTATTAATTTGGCAGCTTCATAACCAGCCGATTCAACATCTAAAGCAATACTTGTAAGGGGCGGATCACTTATATCACAAATCATAGGATCATTATCAACACCTATTACTGCTACATCTTCCGGGACTTTTAGATTAATCGATTTGCAAACTTCCAGAATATTCTGACCATGATCATCATTGCAGGCAAATATACCGAGAGGTTTGGGTAAAGCAGTAATCCAATCACCTATCTCTTTCTGTTCATTTTCCCATTCAATTTTTTTCGTTCTTTTTTGAGGGATATAAATGTGCGTAATATAACCTGCTTCACTATTAAAACGCTTAAAATAAAATCTCCGTTCCTTTAGCCAATCATAATTTTCAAAACCGAAAAATGCAAGATTCTTCAATCCCTTTTCAATTAAATGTCTGCTTGCAAGCCTTGCAATTGATTTAGAATCAGTTTTAATTACAGGCAATTCTTTTGGATAAATAGATTCATGTACGGCAAAAATTGTTGGAATTTTCAGATTTAATAATTCTTTAGTAATTAGAGAATCGCGCATTATAATTCCATCAGGCTTCCAGCTTGTTAAATGAGGTATGGAAGATTTTAGGTCAATGGGTTCCTTATAAAAAGACCAGGGTCCGTAAAGCTTTGAGTAACGGGCAACACCCATAATTAATCCTCTTCCGAATTCACGCGAAGTTTCTAAAAGTAAAACAACTCTTTTCATAAAAATTATTAGAACTTAATCAAGCTTCATTTCTTCATTCAAAATTAACTTCCCATGAATTAAAGATCATAATAAAATCAGGCATATTATTTAAATTTACTAATCTTCAGAAGCTTCGAGCCATGCTTCCTGACATATATTGATATTTCATTGCTGAATTCCCCGATATTCTTTATTGCCCAAAGATCCCGGATTTTATATGTCCCTTTCAAACCTAACTGCTCAAACCTTAAAGTTATTCTGATAGAGTCTTCCGGTGGATAACCCGTCGGGTATTGGGTAAATACGTGGAATTTAACAGTAGCGCCTTCTGTGTGATCAATACATTCATTATCAAGGCCTGCTATTGATGAAAAGGTATTATATCCTTTAGGAATTTCATATTCAATAATGGAAAAAGCATGAGTACCTATACCGTAAGTGTATTTTTTATTATCGACAATTAATTCATTTCCTCCAACACTTTTATTTATAGATGCACTTCCCCATCCGGCAGTTGCATTTAACCATTTAATGTCAGTCAGCTTTAGTTCTCCTTTTTCACCGATAAGAGACGGTTCAATCCAATCGGCATGATCCCAATTATTACCATTTCCACCATCAGTGACTACCAGGTATAATCTTTTAGCCCCTGCAATATTTACTTTAACTTTTGTGCTTTGTTCTCCAGGTTTAAAAGTAACAAGCTTGCTGTTCCATAATGCTAGATTTTCCTGAATCGGTTTTTGCTCTGCGGTATAAAAAAGCGCCACATATTTATCATTACTATTTACACCATCAGCGGCCCATGCAATTTTTTCCCCATCATCAAAAAGCAACCTGTTGTTTTTACTTTTATTTAGAACATCAAGGGCTTCTTCGTTTGTAATTAAATTTAATGTGAATTTATCATTGCCTGGTAAATCCCCACCAAACATAAGCGGGGATCTGCAGATTAAAAAAAGGGACATCAAAGTATATTGCTCATCCTTTGTAAATAGGCTCATCCTGTTATCACCACGCTCTGCACGGATTCCTATTCTCCCTAAAGGGAGCATATCACCATCGGGCCAATGACCCTGACTCATGTAAGGGATCCATTTTTCAAAAAGCAAGAAATGTTCATTTAACTGAGACCAGTTATCCCAAAAGTCACCTATTATACGCCACATATTTGCATGAGAACTAACATGCTCTGCATCTGCTATAGGTGTTTCACCCGGGGACAGACTTAATACGATTGGACGGCCGCAATTATCAATAGCGTTCCTAACCATATCGATTTCATCTTCGTGATAAGGATTGGAAATATCATCTATTTTTACGAAGTCGACACCCCATGATGCATACAGTCTAAAAAGAGAGCTGTAATATTCCTGCGCACCGGGCTTTGCAGCATCGACAGTATACATATCGTGAAGCCATGTACACAATTCCTTTCTACTATAAATTTCTTTTGCTGTGTAGTTAGTATTTAAAACTTTTGAATTTCTTTCAACAGCAAGCTTCGGTATACCCCGCATAATATGAATTCCGAATTTAAGACCTTTGCCATGGATATAATCCGCTAAAGGTTTAAATCCTTCTCCTTCTTTTGCGGATGGGAATCTGTTAACGGCCGGCATCAGCCGTCCATACTTATCCATCTCGAATATTGGATTTTTTTCGTTGTAACCATGAACTTTAGGGTTTTTTACATACCAGCGAATATCAACCACAATATATTTCCATCCGTATTTTTTAAGATGTTGTGCCATATAATCTGCATTTGCTTTAACTTCCTTTTCTGTAACAGTCGGTCCGTAACAATCCCAGCTATTCCAGCCCATTGGCGGTGTAAAGGCGTAATCTTCAAAATTCTGAGCAACAAGAACTGTTGAAAAGAATATCATCAAAGTAAAAACTAAGTTTTTATTCATAATTATTCCCTTAATTCTCCCGGTACATAATGTCCGCCGGAATAATTTGTTTAACACGAATAACAAGAAATATTTTTTCATAATAGTGCTTAAGTGGTGTTGAATTTGTTCAAATAGATTTTAATGCAGCCGGATCTTGAAACATAAATAAAGATGAATCCATTTTCTATTTTATAATTAATTTGTCTTTAAAAGGTTCGTGTCAGCAGAAACATTGGAAATCAATTGCATCATCATTTGTACGTATAAAGCTTAACTTTCTGAATGCTGAAAGTATCTCCCGGTAAATCCATATGTCGGCCTTGATGGCTTTGATCGCCGTTCAATCGCAGACCCGGAATCCATTTACCATCAACAAATTTTCCCTCATCTATTCTTCCTATTCCTATTATTTTATCATCTTTTGCTGATCTAAAAGTTATAACCATCCCTCTTCCTGCAACATAGTACTCATCCGGCGATACCATAATTATCATCCCTCCATATCTCGGATTCTCCCCTTCGGTTTTAGGTGCATAAGGCCAGCTGTATTCATGATGAACAATAAATATATAATCCCCTAATTTTATTTCGGCTTTTTGACTGGAACTGTCCAGAAGAACTCCTGCCATTGTTCCCATTCCCTGGTTTGACAGAATAAGAGGAGTAAGCTGAGATAGGACATCATATCCTTTCGATACCTGGTTGTCTGAAGGATCGGACAGAGATTCAATTGAGAACGGACTGTAGCCCATTACATTATGCTGTGCAAATGCATAGAACGCATTAACAATGCTTTGATTATTTCCTGCTTCAGGGATAAAAAACTGGTTGAATATTTTCCCAGGCTTCCCTGCGGGCAGATCAAACTTAGAAACCCATTCGGCAAAGTTTTGGAAATATATGTCAGGAGCAAGAAAATCAATATCCGGAGCTGCAGCTTTCCAGATATCGATGAGATGAGGCAGAGGTCCTCCGCTGGGATATTGCCCCGGCTTATACCCGGGTCGAATCAGAGCAGCATTTACATAAATTGGCAAGGGATATTCTTTTTTACCTGCTTCAGCAACAGAATTTGCATATTTAGCATAATTCCACGCCATAAATATTTCATCTGTACTTAAGCTTTTACCGAATATCTCCTCCCAGCCGCCTTTTGTTTTAAATCCCGTTTTTCTCCCACAAATTATAAAGGAACGGATTTAGTTTACTTTTATTATTGCTTAAATAATTGATAAACTCTTTTGGCACATCAGCATTAAAAGCTTCATTCGCACTTTGGCAATAGTCCCTTGCATCGGGTATCATACCGATTTCATTTTCTACCTGAACCATTACAACGGTCTGCTCCTTTTCATCAAAGTCACGAATATGTTTCATCAGTTTTGAAAAAGCATGCATATCTGCATCCAGGTTTGCCTTACTAAAGGCGGTAAGAATTTCTTCAGCTCTCCCGCTTTTTTCCCTTGCCCGCGGAAATTTTTCTTCATTTGTTTTTATCCAGATCGGCACATAACAAGACATACTGTTCTTCCAGGTACCAAACCATAAAAATACAAGTTTAATATTATTTTGCCTTGCCGAGGTAATTATGCTGTCTACAAGAGTAAAATTAAACGCCTCCTCTTTAGGCTCAATAAGCTCCCAGTATACGGGCACCACAAGTGTATTTAAATGCATCTTAATAATCTTCGGCCAGATTGTATGCATATAGTTTAAATCAGATGCACTTGAATTCCCTGTTTCGCCGGCGAGCATCAAGAATTGTTTTCCTTGAACGACAAGCTGAACTGTACTTCCTTGTTTTATTAAATGCGGAAGGTTTTTATTAACAGATTGAATGGTTGGTTGAGCAAGTAATGAAATAAATAATGATATAAAAATTAATAATGGCTTTTTCATTTCTTGATTCTATCTTCTCAGTTAATATATCATCCAAAACAGGGATTTAGGTTAGACGTTATTTAAGATGCAGCACAGATTAAACACACTGTTCAAAGAAGGAAAATCCGTGCGATATTTTTATTCTCCCAAATTTTAATTTAAAACTAAAATTTATATAAATACAAATTCCAACAACCCAAACCGAACCGTTTAATCAGTTCTACAAAGATTTAAAAATTAAGAGATCCAACTTAAAAATTTCTTGAAAGCTTACGTCTATAAGCTTACCGGAATAAATAAAACAGCCCCGATAAATCGGGGCTGCATCAACTAAAAGAAGATTTCACTTATATTTCAAAGAGAAATCTGAGATAGGGATTACTTCAACAGCATTAATTTTTTAACACTTACAAAGTTTCCTGCCTCTAATCTATAGAAGTATACTCCGGAGGCAAAGTTTGAAGCATTAAAATTAATTGTATGATAACCGGCAGATAAATTGCTATTAACAAGTTCAGCAACTTTCCTACCCAAAATATCATAAACTACAAGGCTAACATTACCTGCTTTCGGTAAAGCAAATTTTATTGTAGTTGTCGGATTGAACGGGTTTGGATAGTTCTGACTCAAAGCATAAGTCACCGGAATTTCAGTGTTAGCAAGATCATCCACGCCGGTAATTGTACCCGTATCGATCTGCACATCTGTAATATTCATTGCAGTTATTGAGTTACCTGCATTAAGTGCAAAAGCAATTGAGTTAAACTTATTCGGACCGTTAACAGCGACTTCTCCTGCCAATCCATAATCGCCAGTCTTTATAAAATTGAATTTTACCAATTGTTTGCCATTAGCCTGTGGTGTAACTGATATATTAAAGTTGTAAATGCCGGCTGGGCTCGAAGATGGATCAGGAAGTTGGCTTCCAAGAACATAGTTTTGGGATCCCGATGGATCTAACCATGTAGCATCTATAACTGCACCCCATGTGCCCTGATTACCATCACCCCAATTAACAGCACCATTAGATCCTGATTGAGGTATAAATAAATATCCAGTGCAGTGATTATCTGTTCCTGTCCACCGAGTTGAATCGGGTAAAGTTGCAGTTGCTGTATCAAGAATATAAGTTCCGGCACTGTCGGTATTAAACAAACCTAAACGGAAACTACTTGATTGATCAAAACCTCCTCCAACAAATTCTACCTTTCCGGATATTTTCAGAGGTTTAGCTGTAGTTGGGATAAATTTTTGAAATTCACCGCGTAGTACTGCCCAACCTGTATTGGCTGCATTACCTGAAATAGAAGCATTTCCAGTAACTTCACCTGGAGTAAATGTCCAGCCACCCATCTTTCCGCCAAAGAATCCCCATTTATCAACATAATATGGTTGGAATGGTGCTTCAGGGATTGGAATCGGATTACCCATATCAATTTTAGCTGCCATAATATTAAACACTGAGTCTGTACTGTTAGCATCATTCTTGACCCAAAAACAAATACCATTTAATTTATTAGTTACTGCAGGAGCATCAGCTTTACCGGCAAACCAATAGCCGACCGGTACACCTGCTTTTACTAAAGACCATCTAACTTCGTTGGTAGAATCGTTTATCTGCTGAACAGAAATTGCCCAGTTATAAGTTCCTGATGTAATTACGGCATTACGGGGTGCCTGGTCTACCACCGAGCCGGCAGTACCACCGCCATTACTATAGGTACTAGCCCAATTTCCATTATTAACTATCCAGACCGAACCAATACCTGCCCCACCATTCGGCTGATCAGAGGTTCCGCTTCTTGGGGTAAATTCATAACCGTAATTATGATTTAGACTACCGTCAGTCCGAGTACTTGCCCATTTCGCAGAGTCTGTGAGCTGGTTCTTAAGCGTTACGCTGTCAATATAAGTTAATGCGTAACGCAGAGCAGTATAATCAGAACCAGGGCTGCCCTGAAATTCCATTTGACCGGTTAGTATAACAGCTTTATCTTTAGGTATTGTAATATCCTGACCAAAACCACCACGTAAAGATGCACCGTTCGAACCTTGAGCCATAACTATACCGCCGCCTATACTTGCATCACCAACAACGGTATTTGTATCATTTCTTATTTTCCAGCCATTCCCATATCCGTCAGCTGTTACACCCCATTGATCAAGGTAGTATGCTTGCCATGGTGCCGTTGGTACCGTAATAGGATTACCGAGTGCTGCCTTAACCCCAATTACACTCAATAGAGTGTCTGTACTGTTTGCATCATTCTTAGTCCAAAAAGAAATACCATTTAAACTATCTGTTACTATAGTGTCAATAGCACTTCCTCCAAACCAGTAACTATTATCCGTTTTAACAATATACCATCTGATTTCATCTGTAGTATCACTTACCTGCTTAACAGAAATTGCCCAGTTATAAGTTCCAGATGTAATTACTGCATGACGGGGTGCCTGTTCTACCACTGATCCAACAGTAGGGCCACCGTTACTATAAGTACTAGCCCAGTTACCGTTCTTAATTCGCCAAACCGAGCCAACTCCTGCGCCACCATTCGGTTGGTCGGCTGTACCGCTTCTCGGCGTGAATTCCCAACCGTAATTATGATTTAGACTACCGTCAGTACGAGTACTTGCCCATTTGGCAGTATCTGTATTCTGATAATTGAGAGTTGTACTGTCAATATAGGTTAATGCGTAACGTAATGCAGTATAATCAGAACCAGGGTCACCATCAAATTTCAATTGACCAGTAATAACAACTGCCGAATCCATAGTTGGTTTAAGATTAGCGAAAGCGCCGCGTAAAGATGCCCCGTTAGACCCTGCAGCCATAGATTTTATGCCGCCTATACTAGCATTCCCGGGAGGAGTAGAAGCAACATTCAGTATTGGCCAGCCATTCCCATATCCATCAGCCGTTCTGCCCCATTGAGTGACAAGAGCAGGATCAACCGGGCTATAGACTGTGATGTCATCAATATAAATGGTATCTATTGCGGTCGAATCTGCATGTGTGGCCTTTGGATAAGTCTGTATACCAATTCTGTTAAGAGGCGCGGAAATGGACTTTGCAACGAGTCCAACCTGATTCCACTGATTTGCCTTGACCATATTA
This sequence comes from uncultured Bacteroidota bacterium, assembly GCA_963782475.1. Lineage (GTDB taxonomy): Bacteria > Bacteroidota > Ignavibacteria > Ignavibacteriales > Ignavibacteriaceae > CAVQBP01. Next base: position 402,879 of record CAWAJW010000012.1, on the reverse strand, counting down.
ATTGGAATTGTCACCGAATTCCAATTAGCCCAGTTGCCGTCCTGCCAGAATACCTGGTACGCCTCTGAGTGGGTAGTGTCGCTAACAGTTGGATATACCCAAAAAGCAAGACTATCCCCAGCTTTAATGGTAGATGAACCATCAAACTGCAAATTGATCTGCCAGCAGCCAGAGCCCTTGATCGCCTGTACTACATGAGTGCCACCATGTGCGGAAAAACCGGTGGGTGTTATTACGCCCCCTGTTGGGGCACTGCCACTTTGATAAGCTCCTGCGAAAGCCCATGAACCAAGGCTGCCCGACTCGAAGCCCCAAGTTTGTGTTACACTATAAGTTTGAGCCTGGAGCAGTTCTGCTCCAGCCAGAAAAACGAACAAACTAAAAAGAATTGAATACGTAATTCTTTTCATATTTCCTCCTACATTGATTTAAAATTTATATTAGAAGCATTTTCTAATACAATAAAAAGCATTAATGGAATCGAATGTTTATTATAAGTTTTCACCTCCTGTATTAACTTAATTTTTATTTAATAAATTAAATCCTTGAAAAATTAAAAGGAAAAACCTCCAAGGTTTTAGACTTGAAGGTTTAATATTATTTCATCAGAACAAATTTCTTTATAATAGATACATTATCAGATTGAAGTTTATAGAAATATACACCACTCGCTAAATTTGAACCATCAAAAGTAGCAACATAATTACCTGCTTTTTGGTTTCCACTATACAAAGTAGTTATTTCCTGACCCAGCAGATTATAAACTTTAAGCGATACAAATCCTGACTTTGGAATTGAGTAATCAATTTTAGTTGTTGGATTAAAAGGATTCGGATAATTCTGACTTAGTTTATACTCTGATGGAGTATTACCTTTGACTTCTCTTACATCAACAGCACCAGGATCAGTACCGGTTTCAAGCCAAGTCGTAATTCTAGCATGTTCGTCACTTTGTTGTGCAGTCCATTGTGTATACATCTGGGGCCACCAATGATATAAATCTCCTAATGGAAATCCATCCATTGCAGCGGTTTTCAGTGTATCATTTGCAAATGACATATCTTCCTTTAAAGGCCATATTTGTGCAACATCGCTGTCAGGTTCCCACGCCCAATTGACATTTGAATTATCATACCATTTGTGATACATAAATTGCTTAAGGGAATCCAAATTGATCGGCGGATTGACAAATCGGGGATCCAGACCATCGTATAGATTTGCTTTATTCATATACGGGAAGATTTTATTTCCTTGTGCATCTGTAGTATCAAACATCATTAATGTTCTCTGGTTTAACATAGGCTGAGGAACCGGAATATCATCATCTAATCTGTTTTTGTGCTTATCTTTGCTGTAAGGATTTCCATTTGGTCCATATCCCATCCAGTCAACAAGCCATTGCTGAATATCATAAGCATTATTCGCGAATAATATGCGGCGATCTTGATCAGTAAAGGGGACAGTGAATCCAAAATTGGATACACTATCAATTTGAATAGTCCCGCCGTATGCTCCCGCAGAATCTTGTGACGGAATGCTGCCAAACATGTACGTATTTACAAATAAAGAATTGGTTACGTACATCTTCCACCACCAGGGCGATTCCAAGGAATATACTACAACATTGTAAAATGTACAATGATTGAAGAAAACATTATCACTATATTCGGCTCCCTCCTGCATGTAAACATACCCTATATTTGCAAATGTACAATTTTCAAACCAAACACTGTCGGCATGTAAATTTGTACTGGCATAGTTGAAAGAAAGAGCTCTGCCATAGTATCTGAGGTGAGTATCTATACAATTTTTGAAATAACAGTTATTAAATTTTCCTTTAAAATGTGTTGAATAAATATCTACACAGCCGCTTGCACCACCGCTGGCGGGTGCATAATCGAAAATACAATTATCAAATTCAGCAATGCCGCCTGTACCGGCAGAGTCACCTACTCTTATAGCTGAACCAACCTGAGCTCCATCTACACTTGCATACAAAATCCAAATATTTTTCATCGTAATATTTCCTGAAACATTAAAGCTATAAGTTTTACTTGGAGCTGTACTGGCTGTCCATGCAATCATTGGCGGGGCAGTTTCCTGTGTGTTTCCGGATGTCGCAGCAACAATTTCGAGAGTTGCTCCAGCAGGTGTATTTATAGTACCGCTAAGTATATAAAGCCCGTAAGGACTTAGCCTGAAAACCGTATTTGATAGCGTACCGCCTGTAATTGCTTGTGCAACGGCATCGTTAAGAGTACCTTCCGTGCCTCCTGTTGAAACAAAATCCGGTACATCCACTGTATCTTTTTGTGCATAGAGGAAACCAGGGATTAACATTGTTACAAATAGAAGTAACGTGAAAAAATATTTCATATTCTTGCCTCCATTAAGAGTTAATGTTGTTTATTTATGTTTATAAGTATCAAAAATAACATTATACCTGTGTTAATTGAAAATAATTATTTATATTTTTTGTTATTCCTTAAATTAATGCTTCAACTATTTTAAGATTGCAAATAGATAAAATCACCTTAACAGAATCATCTTTTTACTAAAAACACTAGTTAAACAATCATAATCTGTATCTAACTCCAAGATCAGCAGTTAAACCATAGTTCTGTTCGTTTGTGAAACCTCCAATTGATTTCTGAGCTGATATATTATTTTCGCTATTAAGATTATTTACGTCAAGATAAATTTCTAGTCCGCTCCACGGAAGCTGCTGTCTGGCAGAAACATCCATACGAAAATAGTTCTTTGTAAATCCATCTTGTTCAGAAAAAGCACCGACATAACTGACCGAATTACCCTGGAATATGAAGGATAATCTCATAGAAAAACCACTATAATCATAACCAATATAAGCGTTCATAATATCATCGGGCTGGTCAATTAAGCGTCCACTTCGTGTACTATCAAGAACTTGCGTAATGATAGTTCTCGGAGGAATAAGAGTCGTTTTGCTGTCTCTCCAAGGATAAGTAGCTTGAGAATGGATTTTCGTATAGTTAATACCTAATACTATTCCATTTAAAAAGCCAGGTAAATACCAGAAACGGGTTTGAAAATCTATTTCTATACCTTTCACATAAGAAAGGTAAGGACTATTTATATATGTGTAAAAAATTGCTTTATTCTGCGGAGTTTTACCGCCAACATGTAAGTCTTCATACGTTTTAAGTCCGGTTGGGGCTGTACTATAAAGAGCATACTGAGTTGAAAAAGTAAAGTCCTTTATAGTTTTATAAAAACCTCCAACGGAGAAGAGCCCGATCTCGTTATTATGAAGAGTAAATATTAAATCGTGATTATATGAATGAGCCGGTTTAAGATCGGGATTTCCACCCCATACATTAAGACCAGTATAATCCATGTTAAAATGTGGTGAAAGTTCTGAATAAGCAGGACGTGCTAAAGTTTGAGTATAAGCATACCGTACATCCAACCAGTCAGCAATGTCATATTTAGCCTGCACCATAGGAAGCCAGTAATGATTTTGAGGATATGCATTAACAAGTATAGCTGTATCAGTTGCTGGATTCCTGCCATCTAGAAGATTATATGCTTGAAACAAAGATTTTATTTGTTCATATCGGGCGCCACCAACAATCATAAATTTAGGACCAAGATGAAATTCAGTCATTAAATATGCTGCATAATATTTTTCAATATATTTATAATCATTAGCAAGCTGCTGGAAAGGTCCGTCAGCCCATCCCCCGGCATTTGTACCGGTTGAATGGACACCATTAAATTGGGGAACCGAAGAGATATAATTGACCACTGAATTTAATACTCCGGGATTAGCGACCCAAAGCATACTCCCAAATTGATCATTAAGAAAGCTGTCATAAAGTTTGCTATTGGAATTGGGAAAATTAGCCGCACTGAATGCGCCGGCAGCAGAATCATATTTTAAGGAGCTGAAGTTGTTAAGAATACCTGTAATCATCAGATTGTTAATCGGAGAACCACCCTTCACAGTTGCAAAAGGTGTATTCTGATCATTAATATGGAGGTTGTAACGATATTCTCCTCCAAATTTAAAGAAGCCGGAATAATCTGTTCCCAAATTATAAGGAAGCTTGAAGTCACCTTTATATGTTTGATCATTTTCTTTATAATCAGTACTAAATAAAGATACATTCTGCAAATAAGTATTTCTGGCACCACCAAAACTTACTAAATGGAGCAATTGATCGGGTGATTTATTTATATCATTAGATCCCAAGGAGTTTACCCCGTGAGTCTGGTTAAAAGAAAATTGCGGTGAATATGGCAAGCTATTCCTGGAATAATTATTAGCAGCAGTAATATCGACCGACATAAATCCAAAATCATTCTTAAGATTTAATGAATTGAGAGCAACGTCAACATTATTATTTCCTTCAGCGTATGTAAAAGTGAGATCTCCACTTTGATAGTTATAACCCGTCTGATAATTCTGATATTCAGATTTCAATCTGCTGAACATATTAATCAGTTTAAGGGAACCGGAAGGTAGTTTATAATCAAGGATCAGATTTCCGCCATAGCGTTTCCGGGTTTCAATATGACGCTGCAGGGTTACGCTACTAACCGAGACAGGGAAATATCCGCTTGCTGAAACTGTCTTATTAGTAGCTACCAGGTATGAAGCATTTAAATTGTCTGCATTACGGTCGTAAGATTCAGCATTAACCAGGGCATAAACACCTAACAAATCATTGAAGAATCGATCACTTCCGGATACAACAGCTCTATAATTCCCATACTTATTGCTTTTTTCTGTATACCCTGATTGCCAAAGCATATCACCATGAAGTCCGGAGGGAGCTTCTCTAAGCTCCATATTTACATAACCGCCAAGTGCATCGGCATTTAGGTCAGGTGTTAAAGCTTTGTAAACCTGAATGGATTTAATCATATAAGGAGTTATCATTGAAAGATCGACACTTCTATCGGTATTTATCGCACCTGAAGTTCCCCCCTGGGAAGCAGCACCAATTTGAGTGCTTCCGGTAGATGAAAGTGAAATCCCAGCAACAGCTATTTTATTGTACTGGGGTGCTAAACCTCTAATTACTATTTTATTTGCTTCACCTGAACTCTCAAGGGTCGAAACACCAGGTAAACGAGACAAAGCCTGGGCGGCATTGAAGTCCGGCAGTTCCTGTATCCTTGCTTCGGAAACAACATTTGCGATTTTATTGGATGATAACTGCTGCTGCACAGCTGATATCTGACCCTGAGCTTGGGCAGTGATAGTCACAGTTTGACCTTGTATTGCCTGAGCTTCCAGGTAAAAATTCTGCTCCAGCATTCTATTGGTAGTTATAGTAACGTTAGAATTAACAGAATTATAACCAATATATGAAACAGTGATTTTATGATCCCCGGCGGGAATATTCCGAATTATATATTTACCATCAAGATCAGAAGCGGCACCTAAGCTTGTACCATCAATTATAACATTTGCTCCTATTAAGTAATCCTTAGTTTCTTTATCGAAGATACGGCCAGATAGTGAACCTGTTTGAGCAAAAGTGAATGATTGAAATAGAAACAATATTAAAATAAATACGGAAATTATTCCGTATCTGATACGATAAGTATCAAGTGTCATAATTTTTCCTCCTCAAGGATATCTTCATTTACAATTGTAAAAGCCTTTTTACTTTTACATTAAGAAAAACTTAACTATTTATTTTAAATAATAAAATTGCCGAATCGTGCTCACCCTTAAATAATAAGCCCTCCAATTCGAAAAAGATAAGCAATAGAAATTAATTATCATAAAAAAAGAACCTAATAACATTAAAAGGTAAGATAATCAATTGAACCGATTCAATATTATTAAAATAATTTCAAAAAGGCAAGGAAAAAACAGCCCAAAATTTCGTTCGGTTATTTCTTATCTAATGCTTTGATTAGAAAAATACAATATGTAAATAAGTCAATATGTTTTTCGGATCTAAAATATTCATGACTTTCATTCAATTTAAATGTTAATTTTTTAAAGACATCTTATATGCTCCTTAACTTAACAGCATAATTTATTTCTCTATAATATACATTTAATAACGTTAACATATTCGGAAATGTGAAAAAATAAAAATTAAATCAGTAAATGATTAGCGCTCTTGTTAATTTAATAACCAGAAGAAGATAAAAAAATAGCAGAATTAATCCCATAACAGAATCTCAACTCTTCAAGGGGAAAAAATATTTATTGATCTTAACATCTCATCTTTCTACTCTGGTTTGTTCATTAAGATTTGAGCGTATAAGGCGGGCCAATTGAGAATTTATGTTTTAGAATTATCGATCAAAATAATTAGTTTTTATTCAGAACTTTCGATGACTGCCGGATAATAAATTCTGTTTCTAAATATACTTTTTCAATTGGTAATAATTTGGGAGACTCTATATTTCTAATTAATATTTCAGCAGCTTTCTTCCCTATTTCATGCTGCGGTGCCCGTATTGTTGTTAAAGGAACAGGATAAATCTTCGCATAATAAATATCATCATTTCCAATAATTGAAATGTCATCTGGAACTTTTATATGAAGTTCATTAAGAGCCATCATAACTCCCAACGCCTGCTGATCATTGAAACAGACTATGGCTGTCGGATAATCTTCACGCTTTTTTTCTTTAAAATATTCAAGTGTTTTGCAAAAGCTTTCGTCATAGTTTGAACCAACAGAAACAATCATTTCCTTATTAAACACTAATGTGCTTTCGCTGAATGCATGACGGAAACCTTCAATACGTTCTTGTGTATGTGAAGACTGGGGAGGACCGGCGAAATGTACTATTTTAGTATGACCGTTGCTTATTAAATATTTGACTGCTTTTTTTATTGCTCTTAAATTATTAATGGCAACAACATTTGCCTGAATGCCTTTTACATCTTCCAATAAAACAAACGGGTAATTTATCATTTTTAATTTGAATAGATGCTCAATTTCCGATGCGCCTTCTACTATGGGAGCTATTATTGTCCCCTTTACATCCTTCGCCGAAAAAAGATGTGAAAAACTTTTTTCACATTCATGATCATTTTCCGAACTGGTAACAATAACGGAATATCCTTTGCTGTTTGCATATTCTTTTACACCCGTAGCAATTGATGTATAAAAAGGATAATTCAAGTCTTTTATAATTACACCGATACTTTTATATTGATTGCCATTCTTCAAATTTCTAGCAACACCTCTGGGGCGAAAGTTTAATTCTTTCATTATTTCTAATATATGATCTCTTGTTACCGGTTTTACCGTATTTTTAGCATTAATGACTGCAGATACAGTTCCTTTTGAAACTCCAGCTTTTGTTGCAACTTCTACAATTGTAATTCTTTTCAATGCTAAATATCTTTTAAAACTTATATAATAATTGAACCGTTTCAATATTATGAAATAAAATATAAAAAGGCAAGAATTTATCCCCTTTTAATTTAAATAAGATTAAAATTTTTTTATAAAAAACGTTTGCAGGAAGAACAGGCGGCCTTTTTCGAGTTTTTTAAGAAGATCTTTACTTGCCGGTTAACGGTTTATAATTTTTTGCTTCATCCAGCAAATCTTCTTGTCTATCTTTACTCAATTGTGAAGCAGTCATAAAAGATTGTAAAGTAACATCCATTTGCTGAATTATATTGCGTTTATAATATTTAGGCGCGAATACGGAACCATCAAGCATATAAATTCTTTTTGTTTTTTCATCAAAGAATGTATAATTAACGAAAGGTCCTCCCATACCTTTACTATTAAGCTCCCATAATCCCTGAGTAAGTATAGCATATTTCCCTTCAAAATTAACCTCATTTGTAGTAAAATAATCCTGTGCTATAATTACATAGGATGTATCATCTGTAGTGCGATAATACTTTTTTGTCATCCTGTTCCTGATGGCACGGATTGAATCGGCATTTAAATAGTCGGGTGATGCGTTATCAATCCAATGAATAAAAATCCATCTTTCCATATCACTTCCGGGTGCCCGTCTGAGCCAGACAAAATTATCCTTAGGTATATTTAATGCCACCTGGTAATCTGCCTGAACATAAATTATCCACCCATAGTTTTTAAGCAGCATTCCCTCAACGTCTTTTCTTTCATAAGGAGCACTATATAGACTTTGGGCTAACCTGTCATCCGATATTTTTTGAAAAGCATATAAAAGATTATCCTTATGAGCCATTATTTCATTTTTCAGTTCTTCTATTGTAGGCGCTGTTAATATCATCACCAGCTGATTTTTTGCCCAAAGGTTGTACTTATTCACGTGCAAATTTTTATTTTCCATAATCTTTGATTTTACTGCAGTATCCATCACAGCATTGATAAATCTGGAAGTTACGGAATTTGAATTCAAAGGGGCAACAATAATCAGATTTTTACTCTGCTTATAGCTATCAAGCTGATTGGGGGATATTCTTTGCAACGTAAATAAATTTTCCGGCTGGGGAGTGTATATCACTTTTTCAAAAGTTGAATCCAAAACAGGTTCAAGCTGCTGGAATTCTGAAGAATCGGCCATTACATAAATTTCATCCTCCGGACCGACAGCAGGTTTGTCAGCAGGATTACAAGAGAAAAGAATTAAGGCAGCAAAAATTAAACTCCCAAATATTAAAACTTTTATCATTAAACCAACCTAAAGCTGTTTATATTAATTGCAAGTTAGGTAAATAAATTATATATAATAACCACAAGGATAATCCTATTGAAATTGGAATAGAAAGATTGTCATCAGCAAATCCAAAAGAGATATTTTCTACTATTGCACCAATCGCAGCTGCAACAATCCCGATTAAATATTCTGAAACTAACCCCTCAACTTTAGGGGTAAATAAAACAACTATGGTTGCACTAATAAAAAAAGTTAAAGTTCCCTCAAGGCTCTTGGAAAGAAACTTATGCTTACCATATTTTCTTCCAATCAATGCAGCAAGCGAATCGCTTATTATAAGAATGCTGAAAGCAGTGATAAACAAAATCTTCGGGAAAATTATGACACATATTAATGCCGAAATAAAAACATAAGTCGCACCGTTAAGGTTTTTTTTCCTGGTATCCAGCTCATGCTCTCTTAGAAGAAAACCAAAAAAGGAATAAAAAACTTTACCTGCTTCAGGAGAGAAATATCTTGAAAGATCTATAACCAGTGCAAAAAAAGTTACAATGCTTAAAATTATTACAGCACTGGTTTTAGGAATAAAAAAATATATTATAGGTATGGATAAAGAACAGAGATGAATAAGTTTGCGTACTACTTCATCTCTGTAATTAATAGAACCTTTGTCATTTTGAATCATCTTTTGAGAAAGGCTCTTTCAATTTACGTTTATCTAAAAGTTTTTTTACATGATCGGGTATTTCTGATTCCCCCTCACCTTCCACACTCCCGTTCTTTTTTAGAGGAGGAAGTTCTTCACCCCTGATTAAAGTGTCAATCTCTTCCGCATCGAGAATCTCGCGTTCAAGAAGTTCTTTGGATAATATATGGAGAAGCTCTACATTATCCGTTAAGATCTGTTCGGCTCTTTTCATAGCGACACTAACAATTCTTCTAATCTCATCATCTATTTCAATAGCTGTCTTTTCACTATAATCTCTATGCTTCTGAATTTCCCTGCCTAAAAATATTTCTTCTTCTTTTGCTCCATAGCTTAAAGGGCCGAGCTTATCGCTCATTCCCCATTCACAAACCATTTTCCTGGCAATGCCGGTAGCTTTTTCAATATCGTTTCCGGCGCCGGTTGTATAATGATCAAAAATCAATTTCTCTGCAGCACGACCGCCTAAAGCATAAGTAATGATTGATTCCAGATATTCTTTTGAGTAAGTATGTTTTTCATCAATTGGTAAATAGCTTGTAACGCCAAGCGCCCTGCCTCTTGGGATTATAGTAACTTTATGGACAGGATCAGCATCTGGAAGCATCCGGGCAACCAGCACATGTCCTATTTCATGGTAAGCAGTAGTCTTTTTCTCTTCTTCAGAGATTATCAGGCTCTTTCTTTCCATACCCATCATTACTTTATCTTTTGCTTCTTCAAAATCAATCATTTCAACTTTTTTCTTATTTTTCCGTGCCGCAAGCAGTGCAGCTTCATTAACAAGGTTTGCTAATTCAGCACCGGCTAAACCAGGTGTTCCTTTTGCAAGTACTTCAAGATTCACATTAGATTCAAGCGGGATACTTCTTGTATGCACTTTCAAAATTCCTTCTCTTCCCTTAACATCGGGCCGATCTACAACAACCTGCCTGTCAAACCTTCCAGGCCTCAGCAATGCAGGATCCAAAACATCAGGTCGATTAGTTGCTGCAATGATAATTACACCGCTGTTCTGCTCAAAACCATCCATTTCAACCAATAACTGATTAAGGGTCTGTTCTCTTTCATCGTGTCCGCCGCCAAGTCCGGCACCACGATGCCTGCCGACAGCGTCGATCTCATCTATAAAAATAATGCATGGTGCGTTTTTCTTTCCCTGGTCAAAAAGATCTCTAACCCTGCTTGCGCCAACACCGACAAACATTTCAACGAAGTCAGCACCGCTTATAGAAAAGAATGGAACGCCGGCTTCACCGGCAACTGCCCTTGCCAGGAGAGTTTTTCCGGTTCCGGGAGGTCCCAACAATAAAACACCTCTGGGAATTTTCCCCCCTAATTTTTGGAATTTTGTAGGTTCTTTTAGGAATTCAATTATTTCATGTAATTCCATCTTAGCTTCGTCTGCACCGGCTACATCCCTGAATGTAATTTTTTGACCGGACTGGGTAATCATTTTTGCTTTACTTTTTCCAAAAGAAAAGATTCCCCGTGTTCCGCCTCCCGCACCCTGCATACGCCTCATAATTAAAATCCATACACCGATTATTATAACCCAGGGAATAAAACCGAGCAAGATATTCAGCCATTCATTGGATTCTTTATCAAAAGTAAAATTTATATTTTTACTTTTCCAGATTGCCTCCTGATCCTTAATAATCGGTTCAGGAAGATAAACAGAAATCTGTTTTACTTTTTGGGGCCGGTTATTTATTGATAAAGTCTCTTCTGATTTTAAGTCAGCTTTGAAGTAATAATCATTTACATCAGATTTCGTTATATGCGCTTTAGTAATATTGTCTTCATTTAATATTTTTTCATACTGGTTAAATGAAATATCAACATAATTCCCTGAATCATTTCTAAATAGCTGCATAACTATAACTGCTGCAACAATTACTGCTCCCCATCCGAAAACCAGCCTTATCACTTTAGACCAATCAAAATTATCATCGGGTTTATTAGGCCCGTCATTGCCTCCTTTTGGCGGTTTTGGCATCGGCCTTTTATCATTATTATTATCTGCCATGTAAAGTTTATTATTATTAAAAAAATACATTATAATATATATTCTCCGTTATTCATTTAAAACATAAATAGATCTCAAATTCCTATACTTTTGCGCATAATCAAGTCCATATCCAACGACAAATTTACTGGGAATTTCGAAACCAATATAATCAATTTTTAGATTATATCTAAGGCTATTTGGTTTAACTAAAAGGGTAATTACCTTCCAGCTGGCAGGATTTTCCTTTAGTATTAATTCCTCTATAAACTTAATAGATAAACCGGAATCCACTATATCTTCAACAATTATTATGTCTCTTCCATTTATATCGCAGTTGAGCTCTTTAAGGAGAGTTACTTTACCGGAGGAGATTTTTTCATCTCCATAACTTGACAATTTAAAGAAATCAATCTCACAGTCTAAATTAATATTCCTTATTAAATCAGCAAGAAATAAGAATGAACCGTTTAAGATCCCGATAAAGACAGGAATTTTCCCGGCATAATCGGCAGATATTTTAGCTCCCAATTCCTTAATTTTTTTTTGAATTACCTCTTCCGTTAAAAGAGAAACAAACCGTTCCCCCTCAATTATAATTTCTTCTTCTTTTACTTCAGCCATAATCGGTAAATTTTTTTTGTATTATCAGTTAATTTAAATCTATTATCCAATCTTAATCCCAACACCCAAACTATATTATTCCGGGATGTCAAAACTAATTGTTTTTTTTTAAGAATGGAAGGGATTTTTTGTTCATTTAAGAAATCCGATATTTTTTTTGATCCGAATCTGCCGCCGGACAACTTAAATCCGATCGGGAAGAACCTGTCGCCATTCCTGCCATGTTCTAATGCTGAAGCTCTGCCCGCATTTGTCGCCCGATATGTATTCAATATTTTTGTCATTCGACAGCTTTACCTCTTTTTTTGAAACCTGCTTAATATAAAAAATCTTTGCCGTCAAGCCGAACAGAATCGTTAACATTAATCTTTTTATCAGAGCTGAATTTTTCTTCGTCCGGGTTTATAAAGATTAATACTTCATTTCTTTCTTTTACAGCTGAAAGATTACCGGTAATGGTATACTTTTTTACCGGTTTCAGAGCTAAGCAATGAAACAATATTGTTAATGTCATTAAACGACAACTGAATGAAAAAGTTTCGTTTTATTATTTCTTTAAAAAAATCACTCAGCAAATCTTTATCTAAGGTTTCCAATTTTTCTTGAAAAACGGTTAATAATCCTTTCTTCTTATCAAATTTAACTGTATTAAAAAAAGGTTCAATCTCTTTGTCAATTCTTAAGGAAATCTTTTTAAATACTTCCGAAGAATTAAAGATAGAATCCTCAATTGAAGGGTTCAATCTTCTTTTTAATAAAGGAATAATCTCATTGCGCAGAAAATTCCGTTCATAATCACTGCTGAAATTGGTTTTATCAATTCTATAGTTTAGTTTTAATTGCTTCAGGTATTCTAATATTTCATCTTTTTTCAATTTGATTATAGGGCGGATAATATTCCCTCTCTTTACCGCAATACCTGAGATTCCATTAATGCCTGTCCCTTTTATAAGATTTAAAAGAACTGTTTCGGCATTATCATTAGAATTATGAGCAGTTGCAATTTTATTAAATTTATTCTTTGATTGCTGTGCTTTCTAATATCGAATATCTGATTTCCCTGCCGGCTTCTTCCAAAGAGATTTTTCTTTTTGAAGCAAAGGATTTCACATTCTTACTGACTGAAAAATATTCAATGCCCAATTCACCGCAAATTTTTTCACAGAACACTTCATCTTCGACCGCTTCTTTTCCCCTTAACTTGTGATTTACATGGAGAGCACCTAATTCAATTTTAAATCTTGTTCTAAATTTATTTAAAAAATAAAGTAAGAAAACAGAATCGGGACCGCCACTCAAAGCAATCAAAATCCTGTCATTTTTTTGAATAAGATCTTTCTCATCAATAAATCTAATAATTTTCTGTTCAATGTTTTTAATCAAAAAAGTATATACCAAATTTGAGTTGAGACATAATTTTTAAATTTTAACAAGCATGATATTATGAATATATGGCTTCTGGATGATACAGCTTTTTTAAAGAACTAAATCGAATATATTTTTCTCTACATTTTCTACTTTAATTACAGGAATTTTGGTTAAGGAAGAAGATTTCCTTCTTCCGTTTATACATCCTTCCTGCCTTCCATGATTCTTTCAACATATTTGCCGAGGACGTCAAACTCCAGGTTAACAGAATCTCCAATTTTCTTTTGCGAGAAAATTGTTTCTTCCCATGTATGGGGAATAATTCCGATAGAAAAATTATTCTCGCCAAGCTGGGCGACAGTCATACTTGTACCATCAATCGCAACAGAGCCCACATAGATCAAATATTGGGAAAATTCTGCAGGGAAAGAAATTTTCATAAAATGGCTGTTGGATAGTTCCTGGATATCTTCAACGATCCCTACTGTATCAATATGTCCCAGTACAAAATGTCCGCCCAGCCTTGCATCGGCTTTTAAAGGTCGTTCAAGATTAACTTTATCGCCGACATTTGTTCTGCCGAGATTTGTCTTTTTTAAAGTCTCTTCTATTGTATCTACAGCAAAGATATTTTTATCCTTTTCAACAACAGTTAAGCAGCAGCCGTTAACTGCAATGCTGCTGCCGATATCGAGATCTTCAATAACTTTTTTTGCAGTAATTTTAAATTTGAAACCATCACCGGTTTTAATTTTTTCCGCAATATCTCCGATTTCTTCAACTAAGCCTGTAAACATTTTTTTTCTCTTTTTTTTGATCAGTTGAAGGAAGGCATCTTTAGGTTTCAAATAAATCCAGATGAAATTATTATTTAATACAAAGATTAAAAAATAATTTAGTTTAAAGATGTTATCCTTATTCTGTTTAAATTAATAAATTGGATCCATTCCATATTTACCGCATGCATACATCATTAAGATCGAAGCAAGATCAACAAGCACTTTCTTTTGATCTACAGTATGAACAACAAGGTTATAAACTTCCGCAACGAACTGCATATTTTTAAGAATCTTATGCAGCTCCTTATAAGGTGGACTGCCATGCCAGTCTGCAACGCTTTTAACCAGCATTTTCTCATATCTTCTTAAAAACTCACTAAATGAAATAGTAGATTTGGAATGAGCTGTTCTCGGTCTGCAGATATTTATTAGATCATTAAAATAGGTATCCCATTTTTTAGCAAGCTGCTTATTTCTGTCTCTCATCACATATCTGGCTTTTTCAAGAGAGAAATGAGCTTTTGTATTATTTTTATCTTTAGAAGTTAAAGCATAACCATCGTAGCTTGTAAAGCCGCTTTCATCAACATATTTCCATCTTTTTAAAAGCTGCTTTGGTGTATAAAGTATAATAACCTTCTCAAGTGCGCTATCAACTACAATAAATTTATTTTTCTGTTCAGTAATAACGGTAATCCAGTGCTCCCAGTCATCAACACTTAAAATACATGGCAATCCTTCTTTTAAATGGTAAGATAGTGCTTTAACAGCTTCTTCAGGAGTTTCTCTTCTAAAATATTTCATTTTGCAGTTGAAACTTTTTGCTGCCTTAGCTAACCCGATTTCATCTGTTCCGTACCACCATGTGCTTCCGGCTTTTTTTCCTATTTCCCTTTCATTTTCAAACTTTCCAAGCATAACTAACCCGTATTTTAAGGCAAACGGTCCGCACTGGTATTTATAAGGCTGGGGATAAAAGCTCATAGAAAATCAAAATTTTTACTTTTTAATTTAAATAATGTAAATGATTAAATCATTATACAAATTTTGTGTAAATGATAAAAATGTTTATTTTTTCAATATGAAAGAATTGAAAGTTGCTGTTGCATGCAATGAACCGCATCCCGATTTCTATGTAAAATCAGTCGAACATGAGATAAAAGAGCTTGATTTTGTACCTTATTTTGAAGTTGAAGATCTGACTCCAACTGAAGAGTATGAAATTTTGACAGAAAGATTGAATAATTCCGGAATAAATGCTCACTTCTTAAATATTTTCGATGATATAAATATTCTTATCCATGACATCAGGAGAAACAAACCGGATGTAATATTTAATTTTATTGAAATTTACAAGGAAAATTCAGTTCTGGAGATGAATATAGTTGGATTGCTGGAATTACTTAATATTCCTTATACAGGAGCACCTCCAATGTCGCTGGCAAATTGTCAGAGTAAAGTATTAGCCAAAAGACTATTGAACTCCGCTGGAATAAAAACTCCCAGGTTTGTTGTTTTTAAGCAGCCTTTAACAAAATATAAACATAATTTGAAATTCCCCCTTATGGTAAAGCCGGCATTTGAAGATGCAAGTGTCGGAATTGAAAATGATTCAATTGTAGAAAATGATAAAAAATTGAAAGAGAGAATCGGGTATGTCTTTAGAAATTTTGCACAGCCAGCTTTAGTTGAAGAATTCATACAGGGTAGGGAACTTAATATAGCAATTTTAGGAGATATCAATCCATCTGCCCTCCCTATAAGTGAGATAAATTTTGATGAGATGCCTGATCATTTATATAATATAGTTAGTTACCAGGCAAAATGGGACCCACACCATGAATCTTATCACAAAACAATTCCCATTTGTCCGGCAAAACTTCCTTCAAAAATAGAAATGGAAGCAAAAGATATTGCTGTTAGAGCTTTCAAACAAATGGGCTGCCGGGATTATGCACGCGTGGATATGCGTCTTTCAAAAGATAACGAACTCTATGTTTTAGAGGTAAATCCCAACCCTGATCTGACTGAAAGTGCCGGATTTATGAGATCAATGGAGGCAGCTGGATATTCCTATATAAGAACCCTTAAAAAGATAATTGATTTAGCCTGGAAAAGGGGGAAAAGAAATCTTAAGGAGCAGCGCACAAAAAAAATTAAATAAGTTCAAAGCCTTCAAAATTTTAATAATATCACAAACCTTTTCATAAGAAATTTTATTTTACAAATTTAAATAAAGATTTAAATGGAAAGGAACCGATATGCAATGTCCAATAGATAAAAGTGAATTAAAAATGATGACTCGTGAGGGATTCGAAATTAATTATTGCCCTGTATGCAAAGGAGTCTGGATGGAAAGAGGTGAGTTAAATAAAATAATTGAAAAAGCAAAATCAATCGGCAATGGAGAAAAAAAACCAAGGCATGCCGAAATTGAAAGGATAAAAGAAAGCAGGTTGGGTTATCAAACTCCCGGGCATTTTTTCGGGCAGTTATTTAATATTTGATAAAAAATCTTCCAAAGTTAACAATTGAGATTAGGATTCTGTAACCTTGAAATATCCTGAATTTACCTGAATGCTGCAGCTATTTTAAAATTTCTTCAAAGATTGGAATGACATCTTCCAAAGCCATCGCTTCATAATCCGGTTTTATTTCTGACCATGGCACTAACGGGTATTTTGTTTTTCCTGAATATACCAGGACAGCTGTTCCGCCAAGCTTCTTAGCTCCTAGTATATCAGTATCAATATCATCTCCAATCATTATAAATGAAGTTTCTTTGGAGAATCCTAACAACTCGATTGCAGAATAAAAGTAAATCGGTGAAGGTTTGCCTATTAATAAAGCTTCCTTATGAGTTGCGTATTCAATTGCGGATATAAAAGCTCCTGCATCGAGGCATAAGTTTATACCATCGGGTTTCCAGAACTTATTTTTCTGCATTGCAATTAAATCTGCCCCGTTATATGTTTTTCTAAAAATATCATTCAATATTTCGTAATTCCATTTATCACCCAGATCACCAACAATAACTGCTTCAGGTTTATCATCATTAATGAATTCAATAAAATTCTTTTTTATTCCTTCTTCACAAAAGACAGATACTTTCTTATAATGATTTTTAACATAATTAATTGCAGCATCTACAGAAGTCATTGCAGGAATTCCAAAATCCATTTTATTTTCCAGGAGAAATTCTTTCAAATCTTCTGCGGTATTTAATGTTGAATTGCTGATTATATATGAAGGGATCTTTTGGTCGGAAATAAATTGTAAAAATTGTTTTGCATCAGGAGCGGGTTTGTTCCCCAATCTTATTATACCGTCAAAATCAATTAATACAGGAATGTTCCTGACCATCTTCAATAAAAAATATTTTACCTGAAAAATAAACAGGGCGAATTGCAATCCGCCCCTTATAATTTCTAACGGGCTTTTGCAAGTTTGGGGAATTTAGCTTTTGCTATTTCGAATGCTCCAAACATTATACCTACATAAAATAAGTCGCCTAATAGTGTATAGCTAAAGAAGGGAATTGCAGCAGTATAGCTTTCCATTATACCGGTTAAGTTTTGGGGATAAAGAGAAGAACCGTACCACATAGCAAAATTAGTAATTACGAAAAAGCTGACAGAAGCAGAAATGGATGCCAAAATAACTTTCCCTGGTTTTTTGGCTCCTTGTAGAGTTAATCCTATAATCACAATTAAAACAAAGCTTAAATAAACAACCCACATTTGACTGTACAAACCTATAATTAAATCTGTAAGAAATAATGCTGTTAATGGTACAATGAAAGCAAGCCACTTTTTAGAAAAATAAGCTCCGCCGAATAATGCAACCGCACCTATCGCAGTAAAGTTAGGGTAATGAGGGATAAGACGTGTAAATGATGCTCCAAGTATTATCATCGTTAAAACGAAAAATCTCGAATTCACTATATTCTCTTTCATTTCCTGTTCCTTTCAATTTATAATAATAAAATATAAATAATTATTTATCTTTCAAAAAAGAAATTTAACACCTGCATATGCAGAAAGCCCGGGTGTGGCATAACCGTAAACTTCTTCATAATATTTATTAAGAAGATTTTCTATCCTTCCATTTAAGGTGATATAATCGAAAATCTTATAAGAGACGGCAAGATTTAATAACAGTATATGGGCTTAATATTGTCCTTTCGGATGTAAATCCTGTAAAAATTTTATCTTCTCGTTCACCCACATAAATTAAATCGACATTTGCATTAATTAAACCGGAAAAATTGTAATTGATATTTAAATCAAACTTATGTTTTGGCCTTCTCAGCAGTACCAGATTTTTATCGGGAGAATTATTACTTTTATCAACAGCATGAGTAAAGGTATAGTCAGCCTTTATTTTCAAATTTTCAGCGGGATTACTATCCATAAAAATTTCTACACCATTTGTTAATGCTTTATCAATATTGACCTCCCTGAAATTTTGATCGAATCCGAAGAGATCTTTATATGAATTACTGAAATATGTAATACCGAAGGTTAAATAATTATTAATAAATTGCTCAAAGCCTGCATCCCAGCCATTACTTTCCTCAGGTTTTAAATTTGGATTGCCGTATGACGGATCAAATAAATATATTAACGAGGGGGTTTTAAATCCGGTACCGTAAGTCGCTTTTATCTTGGTGCCGGTCTGCCAGATAATATATGCCGGTGCAATCCTGTATGTGATTTTATTTCCGAACTTTTCATGATGATCGAGCCTTAATCCGATTGTTCCGAAAATTGAATTTAATAATTTAAACTGATTTTCCAAATAAACTGCTGATGTTCTTAAACTGCGGAAAGGAATAATATTTTCATATAAATATGAACTGTTAAAAGAATAAAATTCGGTGTAGGCTTTTTCCTGTTCGGTTTCCAATCCTAAAATAAATTTCAGGTTTTCAGACAGATTTAAATTATTCTGCAAATCAAATTTTATTTTTCTTCCGTCATAAAAGCTGGTTGAAGAATAGGGATTGTATAAAATAGAATCATAGCTATATTTCCTGACATTCCTGAAATATGAAAACCCGAGTTTCTGAGTAAGCAATCCGTTAAATAAAGAGGAGTTCACTTCTGTTCTGAATGCAGATTCATCAAGTTTATAAATATAAGTAGGATCATCTCCAAACATACCGCCATGCTGATCGTAATCCGTGTTTGCATTATTATAACGGTAAAAAACATTCAGATCAAAATTCGGTGAAAAGTTAAACCCGAACCGCGAGGTAATATTCTCATTATCGGTTCCGTCTTTTTCACTATTCCCTTTATATTTTGTTGAAGCAGCTGAAAAACCGGTTGTTTTATATTTGCTGAAAGTTGCAGAATAATCCATGATGTTGACTCTGCCGTTTATTCCGCCTAATCCTTTTAATGTTCCGTATGAACCTCCCTCAAAAGAAAGCAAAGCTTTCAGCGGCCCATAGCCTTTTCTAGTTACTATATTAATTACACCGGCTAATGCATCCGAACCATAAAGAATACTCTGCGGACCGCGGAGTATTTCAATTCTCTCAATATTATCGGTTGTGAGATCCGAAAAATCAAAAGTATTGCTTGGATCATTCGGCATGTTCATTTCAACACCATCGATAAGCACAAGCGTATGGTTGGAATTCCCGCCGCGTAAAAAAATGCTTTCTAATGCGCCCGGGCTTCCCTGCTGTGCAACATAAACTCCATATTGATCTCTTAAAAGATCCGCCACATTAAAACTATTTCTATTTGCAATTTCAGCCGAATCGATTACCGAAATTGAACTGGCAACTTCCAGGGTTGGAGTTGCAGTTTTAGTTGCCGAGATAACCACTTCGGAAAGCCTGTACAACCCGGCAGTATCGGTTTTTTGCACTATAAAATTCTGCGCTTTCAGAATAGAAAAAGAAGGAATGAGAAAAAACAGAAGAATAAAATTTTTTCTAAAATCCATTGAAGTTACTCCTTCCCGCCTTGCGGAATAAATATATTTATAAATAAGGTTGTAACTTCGTGGGGAGTTAATTTAGAGTGAAAAACGAAAAAGCATAATTTGTAATTTCGTTAATCCTACCTCACCCGCGAAGGCAGATTATAATTATTACGGCAGGTCTCCTGGCTTTGGTAATTAACAATGAATAATCAACAATTATCAATTACCTTCACAGTTGCGCGTCAGCTCCGGATTTTTCCAAATTTTGGAATCACCGGATTCCCTATGTTTCCCATTATCACGGCATGCATAAATTCTAGATAAATGATAAATTCTGTTCTTAATCTTGCTTATACTCTTAGATCACATGGATTAAGAGTAAGATTAGGATTAAGATAAAACTATACTTAACCGTGATTGGGACACCGTAAATATTTAAAAGAACTATTTGAAGATATAAGGATTTTATCTTTAATCAAAATAAAAGGTGCACGACAAATTGGGTTCTTTCCCCTAGCTATTGCAGAATAAAAATTATAGAAGTAGATTTGGTAAACAAGGAGGGCAAATGTTTACAGATAATATATCTACAATAATAGGAAGTGAGAATTACGTTATTGAAGTAGTTGATCTGAATAAAGAAAAGAAAACGATGGACATAATGTTGATTCCCAAAGAAGATTCAATGTATTGTCCGTTCTGTGAATTGAAAACCAGGTATGATAAAAGCAGACGTAAGCGAGTAGTAAGAGACCTTCCAATAGGAGAATACATTGAAGTAAGATTACACTATGAGACAATATATTATCAATGTCCAGGTTGCAAGAAGTTATATAAAAAAGAATTGGAGCTGGTAGAAAAAAATCAATTTGCAACAAAAAGATTCAAGATGTTTATAGGTAAAATGTCCAATATAATACCTCCTAAAGAAGTATCAGAAGAATATAATTTAGATGATAATACAGTTTACAGGTATGAAGATTACTTTCTAAAAAAAAATGCTGCCACCGGCAGCATATGATAATTTAATAAATATTGGAGTAGATGAGATATCATTTAAGAAAGGATATAAGTACATAACTATAATTTATGACCTTTCAGATGGTAAAGCAAAACCGATAGATTATTATCAAGGAAACACAAAGCAGTCGCTAAAAGCTTTTTTCCAGAAACTGACAAAGAAGCAGAAAGCAACAATAAAAACAGTAAATACAGATATGTCAAGAGCTTATATAGCTTCAATCAAAGAACAATTACCGAAAGCTGATATAATAATCGATAAATTTCATCTAGAGAATCTACTTAATCAGGCAATAGATTCAATAAGAAAAACAATAATATCCGGGATGGCAGACAATACTAATAAATACATTATGGAAAAAAAATATAAAGGAACACTTACAGATAACCCAAAAGGAAATAGAAAAAAAACAGAAGCTAATAGGAGTATTAACTGAGAAAGAAAGAAGTAAAACCAGATGGGTTTTATTGAAACGTCAATCAAACCATAATGAACAGCAAGCAGGATTACTTGCTAAGTTAGAGAAATTAAATAGTCCGCTTTATAAAGCATATTTATTAAAAGAACAGTTTTATGAAATTTACAAACCAGGTATAAATGTAGAGCGATCAGTTCAAATATTAAGAAACTGGATAGAAGAAGTAAAACAAACAAAACTTAGACCTTTAATAGATTTTTGTAAAACTGTAGAGACTAACATTGATTATATATCAAACTACTTCAAATACGGCAGGACAAGTGGAACAATTGAAGGAGTCAATAATAAAATAAAAGTAATAAAAAGAATGGCATATGGTTACAAAGATTAACAATATTTCTTTAGAAAAATAAGAAGTAAATATTGTAATTTACCTCGCTTATATTTTTTGTTTGCATCATCTTAGGGAAAGAACCCAAATTGTCCCTAAGCCGCCTTTTTTGCAAATTCAATTACCTTGCTCCATTTATTACTTTTTTCAAGGACACGCAAATTCAGAATTTGCTGAGCTCCCTTCTTCGTCCAGCGTTGCCCTGAAAGTTTCAACCTCTTCTGAATTACGTTTCTGTGGGCTGCTTCCATTGCTCCCGAACCAATAATATATCCTGCTTGCTGAAATGTTTTATACCTTCATCCGTTTCATGTTCGTTTGATAATACAACAACAGTTTTTCTCTAATGACTTTTTCTTCCCGTGTTGAATGAAATGGTATGGTCTTAATATTACCCATGACTTTTTCTATATCATCATTCAGCATTAGTTCGGTTTGTTTGTCAATCCAGTCCTTCATTGCCTTGGGGTTTCGAAATCTGATTTTTGCATAATCGCAGAGATGTTCTTTAGCATGATAAAAGTCCAGGATTTGTACTGACTCGGGATGATAAGTATCTACCCATGACCAAATCCACTTTGCTCCATCGGCAATAAAGATTTTCTCCTTTATGGCATCCGTATAATACTCCATTTGTTGAAGAAACGCTTCATGTCCACCCAGATGAGCAACATACTCTGAGCGAAGAATTATTCCTCTGTCTTTACTTATGGTAACATTGTCTGAGGCGCTGAATACTCGCCCAAGCTTCACTTCTTTCTATTGTTCTTCCCGAGTTAAAATCATCGTTCCGTCAATCATAACTTAATGCGGCTCAGTTTTTACCTCCTTAGCTTTCCATAGTGATACTCGCTCAGTTTGTTTCCCTTTGATAAGGGGTAATTCTCACCGGTGAGTTCCGCTCCGAAATAATGGCAGACTCGTTCTATTTGTTTGGCCTGTACTGCTATACCCCGCAATTGATGAAATGTTTTCGAAGCTTCCTCATAGACACTTTGTTGCCCAAGATAACACATCTTCTCTTCCATCAGCGGACTTATGGCAAATCCTCCTGCTGATTTATTCAGGACATGTTTTTGGGGAACGACTATTTCTCCGAATAGAGTTAAAAGTTTTTTTTTAACTTTCGATTCTCCGTAGGGGGCCAATACTGGCCTGGAGAATATCTGTTCCAATTTCGTCAATCATTTTTACAAAAGTATCTTCGTAGATGTATCCATCGGTTTCACCTTCTTGATCTTGTGTACCATTGCCGTATTTTTTGCATGATGATTTCTGTTAATGCTTTCTCGTCCATGATTGCACCTCTTAGGATTTCTTAATTTACTCTTTTTCCCTCATTTTTCAAAGACTTTTTGATTATTTCTGTGGACAATTTGTCGTACACCCAAATAAAATGATAGAGAGCGATAGTAAAAATCAAAAGAAAAATATTAAATTGTTCAGTTAAGTTATTAAACAAATATGAATGGAACATGTTAGATTATCTCCGCTAAATTTACGGTAGTTAAAATGCAAAATATGAAATGAAAAAACCTGGCTGGAGGAGTTCCGATTTATCGGAACAAAGGCAGATGGTAAAATGCAGCCTGCAGGATTATATATTAACATTAATTGGATTAAATATATTTGACAAAAATCGAATCATAAATTAAATAGAACAATAATGTCATTCAAAGATAAATTTTTAGATGTCCTTTAAAACATAGAATTTCCTATTCAGGTTGTTTCTAAACAAACATCCTGAACTAAGATATTATGATGCTGTTTCTTCAGTTGAATCCTTCATACGAATTTTATACCGCTAACAATAAATAGATATCTATTAAAATTTAATTTTTCTATTAAAGTTTAATAATTTATCGTGGAGTGAAGGAAGCATGCAATTTTCGCCTTGGCAGAAAACCTCTTAAAGATAATGCATTAAATGATGAACTTGAACCAATTTCTGTACCTGAGATTTTAAAAAGTTTAAATACTGTAAAAAATTGAATTAATAAGTGGACAAAACGAAACGGCCGCAAGAGTTATTTAAATTTTGTCAAAAATTACATGCCGAATATTTAAAAGTTAAACTAATTATATTGTTTCCGGTAACATTTGATTAACAGCCTCGTTTTTAACTCTTCATTCCTTTGTTTTTATAATTTTAATTTTATAAGTTTACAAAAATTATTGAAGTGATTTGATTACTGTGGCGACTATTCTTTATTACATTTCTTTAATAAGTAATTTGTTAAAGGGGAAAATACTACCGTTTAATCACACAACTGAAATTTATTCCTTTTTAATTTATACTTCCGATTAAAGGAGAAGTTAATGAGTTGGTTTATTAGATATCTTGATTCATCAATCGGGAAGAAGCTGGTTATGGCCGTAACCGGTCTCTTCCTATATATTTATTTAATTATTCATTTGGCTGCCAACCTGTTTCTGTTAAGAAACGACGGCGGTGTGGCATTTAATACTTATGCGGAATTTATGGGAAGCGGGATTAATATTCCTATTAGAATTATTGAGATAGTTCTCTTCCTTGCTTTTGCATACCATATTCTTAACGGGATTAGATTATGGTTCATTAATAAAAGTGCAAGACAAATACCTTATAAAGAATATAAGCCTTCTGCCAACAGCACATTTTATTCAAGGTTTATGATCCAAAGCGGAATTGTTGTGTTTATTTTTTTAGTTCTCCATTTAATGGATTTTTTTATTCCATATCGGTTCAGCAGTCCCGATATGACAATGTATCAATCCGTTGTAATGAAATTCAATAATACCTGGTGGTCGATAATGTATATTGCAGCTATGGTCCTCTTGCATTTCACCTTGTTCATGCTTTTCAGAGCGGTTTTCAGACTTTGGGATTAAGGCACACAAAATATACGGCTTTTATTAAAGGTTTCGGTGTTGTTGTTTCAATCCTGATTTGTATAGGATTTGCAATCATTCCGCTCTATTTTATTCTGGGAGGAGGGAAATAAAATGGCAAACGATGTAAAATTAAATGCTAATGTTCCTGAAGGAAAGCTTGAAGAAAAATGGACAAACCACCGCTTCCAGTTGAAGCTTGTAAATCCTGCAAATAAAAGGAAATACGAAATAATTGTTGTTGGTACCGGGCTGGCCGGTGCATCTGCCGCAGCTTCTTTAGCAGAATTAGGCTATAACATTAAAGCTTTTTGTTTCCAGGACAGTCCGAGAAGGGCTCACAGTATAGCTGCACAAGGCGGAATAAATGCAGCAAAGAATTATCAGAATGACGGCGACAGTGTTTACAGGTTATTTTATGATACAGTTAAAGGCGGTGATTACCGCTCCCGCGAAGCAAATGTTTACCGGCTTGCCGAATTAAGTGTTAATATTATTGATCAATGTGTTGCCCAGGGCGTTCCTTTTGCAAGGGAATATGGCGGACTCCTCGATAACCGCTCTTTCGGCGGTGCGCAGGTTTCAAGAACTTTTTATGCAAGAGGACAAACCGGGCAGCAATTACTGCTTGGTGCCTACAGCGCATTGGAGAGACAGATCAACTCAGGTAAAGTTAAAATGTATCCTCGTCATGAAATGCTCGATTTAGTTGTTATCGACGGCAAAGCAAGAGGAATAGTTACACGAAATATGATTACAGGTGCAACCGAATCCTATTCTGCTGATGCTGTTATTTTAGCAACAGGCGGTTACGGCAATGCTTATTATCTTTCGACAAATGCAAAAGGTTCTAATGTAACTGCAGCATGGCGTGCTTATAAACGCGGTGCATTTTTTGCCAATCCCTGCTTTACACAAATTCATCCTACATGTATACCGGTTACCGGTCACTACCAGTCAAAATTAACTTTAATGAGCGAAAGTCTGCGGAATGACGGCAGAGTATGGGTTCCGAAAAATGCCGGGGATAAACGTCCTCCAAATCAAATTCCTGAAAATGAAAGAGATTATTACCTTGAAAGGAAATATCCTTCATTCGGAAATCTTGTGCCGAGAGATGTTGCATCCCGAAATGCAAAAGAAATGGTTGATGAAGGAAAAGGTGTAGGACAAACAGGAGTTGCAGTATACCTTGATTTTGCCGATGCAATAAAGCGTCTGGGCAAGCAAGCTATAAGTGATAAATACGGAAACTTATTTGATATGTACAAACTAATTACTGCGGAAGATCCTTATGAAGTACCGATGAGAATTTATCCTGCAGTCCATTATACAATGGGCGGCCTTTGGGTCGATTATAATTTGATGACAACTATCCCCGGTTTATTCGCTTTAGGAGAATGCAATTTCTCCGATCACGGTGCCAACAGGCTTGGAGCAAGCGCATTAATGCAGGGTCTTGCAGACGGCTACTTCGTTATCCCCTATACGATTGGCGGGTATTTGGCACAATTAAAAAGGGATAAAGTTGATACAAACCATGAAGAATTCAAAAAAATTGAAGGAGAAGTAAAGGAAAGAATAAGTAAGCTTCTTTCTGTAAACGGAACTAAACCGGTTGATGAAATTCATAGGGATTTGGGTCATGTTTTGTGGGATTATGTTGGCATGTCCCGTAATGCTGATGGACTTGAAAACTGCTATTGAGAAGATAAAAGAAATCAGGCAGGATTTCTGGAAAAATGTTAAAGTTACCGGGCAGAACGAAGAACTGAATCAAGCTCTTGAAAAAGCCGGAAGAGTTGCCGACTTTCTAGAGCTAAGCGAACTAATGGCGCTTGATGCATTAGATCGTAATGAATCCTGCGGCGGACATTTTAGAGAAGAATACCAGACTGAAGAGAATGAAGCAAAAAGAGATGATGAGAATTATGCTTATGCGGCGGCATGGGAATTTAAAGGAAACGAAACCCAGCCGGAACTTCATAAAGAAAATTTAGAATTTGAATATGTTCACCTTACCCAGAGGAGTTATAAATAATGGCTAAACTGAATTTGCATTTGAAGATATGGCGTCAAAAAAATAAAGATGACAAAGGAAAATTTGTTGATTATGAAGCTAATGATATATCAACCGATATGTCTTTTCTTGAAATGCTTGATTTGATAAATGAAGGTTTAGTAAAAAAAGGTGAAGAACCGATTGCATTTGACAGCGACTGCCGTGAAGGAATTTGCGGAAGCTGCGGATTGTATATAAACGGAAGACCGCATGGACCTATAGAGGTGTTGCTACCTGCCAGCTTCATATGAGAAGCTTTAAGGATGGCGAAACAATTACAATTGAACCATGGAGGGCAAAAGCTTTTCCTGTTATAAAAGATTTAATTGTAGATCGTTCCGCTTTTGATAGAATTATTGCTGCCGGCGGTTATGTATCCGTAAATACAGGCGGAGCACCTGACGGGAATGCCATTCCTATTCCAAAAGACGAAGCCGAATCGGCATTTGAAGCTGCCGAATGCATCGGCTGCGGTGCTTGCGTTGCTGCATGTAAAAATGCTTCCGCGATGCTTTTTGTCGGTGCTAAAGTCTCTCATCTTGCCAGACTGCCTCAAGGCAAACCTGAAAGAGAAATCAGGGTTGTTGCAATGGTCGAACAAATGGAAAAAGAAGGATTTGGCGCATGCACTAATACTGAAGCATGTTCTGCTGAATGTCCGAAAGAAATTTCTATGGACGTAATTGCCCAGCTCAGAAGAGAATATTACAAGGCAATGGTTAAAGCGGAGGATTAGCCGGTAAGTTTCATGTTGAAATATGAATATTGGGTATTTAGATATTGAAAATTGAATATTTATCTCATAACTAAATTTTCTCCAAAGGAGTTTTTAGTACAAAATTCAATACTCAATTATCAATTTTTCTGCACCAGATAATTTTATCAAACATTGGATTTCCTTATGAATATATGCTGAATCCATTTCCCTTCCACCTTTAACATGTCTCCATGCTTTCACTTCCCTCCTTTCTTAACAATTTTTTAACAATTATTTAATCCTGTCTTTATATTAGGAAGATTATGTTTATTATGTTTCTCATGAAAAAATGGAGAAACAAAATGCATTTTACATTATTATCAATTCTTCTTTATTTTATTTTAACATTTGCTGCTTTCTGGATAATTGATTTGAAAAATACCAGAGATTCTGTAGAAAACAAGTTTGAACAGAAGTTTTATTTAATTCAAGACATCTCATATCCGGAATCCTTCAGATTTATACATATTATTTATCTCACCAGATATTATAAAATCTTTGTTGTAACTTTTGCAGAACTAAAATTCACATATTTAATAAACTACGGACATTTACTTTGGATAAAATAAATTTTGATGAAGCTTAAAAGAATACTTTCCCCGACATCCCGGGATTCTTCAAAAAGAAGAATATCCTTAATACTGCAGTTTTAATACCGCTCATCTATATTGATAATGAATTTCATTTTCTGTTTGAAAAAAGATCTGCAAATATCAGGCAGGGCGGCGAGATATGTTTTCCGGGGGGTGAACATGATGAATGCATATTGATTCAAATTTTGAGGAAACTGCTGTAAGAGAAACCATTGAAGAACTTGGTATTAATAACAAGATGATATCGAAATCATTGGTGAGCTTGGAATATTATTCGGCGGTTCAGGAGCAATCATAAATGCTTTTGTCGGTGAATTGAACTTAAAAGATATAAATCAATTCTAAAATTGATAAAACTGAAGTTGAAAAAATATTTACAATGCCTGTTTCCTTTTTCCAGAATAATCCGCCTGAAGTATATCATGTAAGGCTGGAATCACATCCATATTATTTTGATGAAAACGGAGAAAAAATAATCCTCTTCCCTGTTGAAGAATTAAAGCTTCCAGCAAGGTATGCAAATCCCTGGGGATTCAGAAAAAGAAAAGTTTTGGTTTACAAAACCGGCGAAGATATTATATGGGGAATGACTGCAAATCTTATTTATGAGTTTGTAAATAATATTAAATCAATTATTATGAAAAAAATTTCCATTGAAAATATTCACTTTTCAAGCTACCAAAAGTTCCGGGAATGTCAGTGCTGTTTTAACTAAACCTGATGATGCAAAATATCTTTTGGTGCTGGCACATGGAGCCGGGGCAGGGATGAATCATCCTTTCATGGAAATGCTATCTAATAAACTGGCAGAAAAATATTTTGCAGTTTTCAGATACCAATTCCCTTATTTTGAAAAAGGAAAGAGAAGTCCTGATCCGCCTAATATTTTAACTGCTGCAGTCCGATCGGCGATTGAAACAGCATCAAATAAAATGACAGATCTTCCATTATTTGCCGGGGGAAAATCTTTAGGAGGAAGGATGACTTCTACTGCCGCATCTAAAGAGCCTTTACCAGGTGTTAAAGGAATTATTTTTTTCGGATTTCCACTTCATGCTCCGAATAAACCGTCATCAGATAGGGCAGAACATCTTTTTAAAGTAAATATTCCTATGCTTTTTCTTCAGGGTACAAGGGATAAGCTGGCAGATCTAACTTTATTAAAACCTATCTGTAAAAAATTAAAAGATAAAGCAGAACTTCATATTATTGAAGGAGCTGATCATTCTTTCCATGTACTAAAAAGTTCAGGAAAAACAGACGAACAGGTAATATGAAGAGTTGGCAAATAAGACTTCTAATTGGGCTGATAAAATAGAAAATCTTTCTTAGGATTCCCCAATCAAATATCTGATAGACTATTGGAAATTTGATAACTGATATCATGTTATTAATAAGGTCTCCTTTCGAAATCTCTTATTTATAATCTTTTTTGATTCATAAAAATTTGGTATAAGAATTGTGTTTAGGTAAAAGAATTCCCTAGAATAGAGCCGTTCAGTTTCTAATAAAGGGGAGATATTGAAATTGAACGGTTCTCAATATTAGATGAATGACTAAAAATATAAAACATTTTATAAATCAACCGGATAAATATTTTCTAACTGACTAGGCTAATTTACATCAGGGGGAATAATGAAAACAATTCTTTTTAATTTCATCTTAACTATTACTGCCTTCATTTTTTTTCATTGTGAGGATCAATTTATTCTCCCGGAGAGCGATAATAAGCAAAATCCAACAATTGCTGAGCAGAAAGTTGTTTCATCATCGGGAATCTTCGGGTTTAATCTATTTAAAAAAATTAGTTCTTTTCAAGGAGACTCGAATATTTTCATTTCTCCCTTAGGTGTTTCAATGGCTTTGGGAATGACCTTGAATGGTGCAAGCGGAAACACTTATGATTCAATTAAAACAGTTCTTGAATTAAACGGATTAACAGAAGAAGAAATAAATCAGACATATAAGAGCCTGATTAACCGGCTGACTAATCTCGATCAAAATGTAACTTTCAATATTGCTAACTCGATCTGGTATTTGAATTCAATGACACTTGAACAGGATTTTATTAATACAAACAAAATGTATTTTAACGCAGAAGTAAAGGGATTGGACTTCAGCAATTCTTCATCAGTAGATATCATAAATAATTGGGTTAGTCAGGATACAAACGGAAAAATTAACGAGATTCTCGAGAGCATCCCCCGTGATGCTGTAATGTATTTGATAGATGCAATTTATTTCAAAAAGAATTGGAAATATATGTTTGATCCGTCTTTAACCGGCGATGGTTTATTTTTTACAACCGACGGTTCAAGTCTTCACTGTAAAATGATGGTACAAAGAAATAATTTTAACTGCTTCTCAAATGATCTTTTCCAGGCAATAGATTTACCATATGGAGACAGCCTTTTTTCAATGACAATATTTCTTCCAAAACCGGAGAAAACTATTGATGAAGTAATAAATCAACTTAATTCCGAGAACTGGAATAAATGGCTAAGTAGTTTTATTGTTGAAGAAGGAGTTATATCCCTGCCGAAATTTGAAATAAGCTATGAAGACTCGCTTAATAAAGTACTTATTTCGCTGGGAATGGGGAATGCTTTTTCTTCTTCTGCAGAATTTACAAGGCTGTATTCTAAAGGAGGAATATTTATTAGCGCATTGAGACATAAAACCTATATTAAAATCGATGAAGCAGGAACAGAAGCTGCGGCTGTTACTTCCGTAGAATTCTCCCGCGCTATTTCCGGTTTTCAAATGTTTATAAATAGACCTTTCATTTACATAATTCACGAAAGGACCGCAAATACAATTTTATTTATTGGTAAAATGGTTAATCCAGGATTGTACTAAGCATCAATTATAAAAATTAATTGTGATTTTAAAAAATCCAAATGAAAATTATCAATTTTATATCATTCATGATATTCATTTTGTGGGGATGCAAAGATAATCCCTCCGGTCCTATTTATGCTTACCAATATGATCTATGGCGCTCCTATAGTATACATGATTATACTATTGTTCAAACACGGAATTGCTTTTGCATTAATGGCGGAGAGAAAATGATAGTAACTGTTCAATCTGATACTATTTTTTCAGTTTCTAAAATATCAGACTCTGCTATAATTCCTAAATCATATTTCAAGGAGTATTTAACAATTGATTCACTATTCGGAGTAATACAACATTCCAAATTCGATTCAATTGTTGTTGCCTATGATCCCGAATTCGGATATCCGGTTAAGCTGGATATCAATCCACAACTACATCCAATTGACGGCGGTATTATGTACGAAACTTCTAATCTTAAGATAATTAACAAGTATTAAGAATAAAATGAAATAAGTATTTCAAAGGAATTTATAATGAAAAAATTCATTTTTTCTCTGATAGTTTTAGCGATTGCATTATTATTTTTTAAATGTAAAGATCAACTTGTTTCTCCATATGGATTTCATACACCTCCGCTAAATTCTGCTGAAAAATCGGTTGCATCATCATCAGGAGTTTTCGGACTAAAATTATTTAAAGCAGTTAATGAATATGAAGGCGATAAGAATATTTTCATTTCTCCTTTAAGCGTTTCTATGGCCCTGGGCATGACTCTGAATGGCGCTAATGGAACGACTTATGATTCAATGAGCAAGGTACTGGAATTAAACAGCCTGACACAAAAAGAAATAAACGAAGCTTATAAGAACCTTCTAAATATACTAGCTAATCTCGATTCAAAAATAGACTTCAGCATTGCCAATTCAATCTGGTATAGAAATACAATGGCATTTGAAGAGGAATTTATCAGCACGAATAAAACTTACTTTAATGCGGAGGTAAGCGGTTTGGATTTTAATAACCCTGCATCTGTCGATATAATTAATAGCTGGGTTGATCAAAATACAAAAGGGAAGATTAATAAAATCATTGATAATATTTCCTCAAATGCAGTGATGTATTTAATAAATGCAATCTATTTTAAGGGGAATTGGAAATACCAGTTTAACAAAAATTATACCGAAGATGATTTCTTCATTTTAATTGATGGCTCAAAGGCTCAATGTAAAATGATGGAACAAGGAAATTATTTTAATTATTTCGCAAATGATCTCTTCCAAGCCGCCGAACTCCCTTACGGAGATAGTTCTTTTTCAATGATTATATTTCTTCCTAATAACGTCAATGATATAAATAATATCATCAGTCAATTCAACCAGGCAAATTGGAATTCATGGCTCGGCAGCTTTGTTGAAAAAGAAGGGGACATCTGGATGCCGAAGTTCGAATTAAAATATGAAATTACACTTAATGACGTATTTACTGCTTTGGGAATGGGGATTAGCTTCTCTGATTTTGCGGATTTCTCAAAAATATTTTCAAAGGGCGGTTTAGCAATAAGTGAAGTTCTGCATAAAACATATGTAAAAGTTGATGAAGAAGGGACAGAAGCTGCAGCTGTTACTTTTATCGGTGTAGGAACTACTTCAACCGGTAGTTCAAAATTTTATATGAGAATTGATAAACCGTTCCTTTTTGTTATAAAAGATAACCAGACAAACAGCTTATTGTTTATGGGAAAGATTATAAACCCGGAGCAATAAAAATTATTTTTTCGAAATGAAAATGAAAAAAATATTAATAAAAGCCCTATATGTTTTAATACTTGTCTTGTTATTAACCAGCAATAAAATTATTAATCATTTTACTTCCGGTCCTTCACAGAATGAATTTACAACAGGAATAAGAGGACAGGTTTTTATAAGTCCCGTTTTTCCTATTGATAAGAAAGGGGTTACAAATAAAATACCTTACGAAGCATTTTTAAAATTTGTTATTCCAAACAAAGGGACAATTAAAAGAATTGAGACCGATGAAAAAGGCAAATTTGAAGTTAAACTTGACGCAGGTAATTACATAATAATACCCGAACCAATTACCAATACCGGCAGCTACCCGGTTGGTGAAATTAAGGATATAATAATTAAATCCGGTAAAATAGAATTTGCTGAAATTGATTTTGATTCCGGAATAAGATAATAAAAGGAAATTAACCATGAAAAAATTAATCATTATACTTTTTTTATTTACCAACTTCAGATGCTTTTATAATCCTACAGGCCCGGTACATACAGAATTAGGTAAAGAATTCGATTTAAAATATGGGAAAAAAGCAGTGATCGGAGAAGAAAATTTACATATAACATTTAAAGACATTGTCGAAGATTCAAGATGTCCTATCGGTTATGAATGTTTTTGGGCAGGGAATGGTGCAGTTCTTTTGAAAATTGAAAAGGCTAATGAGGATATTCTAATAGATACGGTTAACACAACTTTAGAACCCCGGACTTTGTATTACAAATATTACCATATAACTTTAAAGAATCTAAAGCCGTACCCGGCAGCTGATACTGTTATTAAAAAGGGAGATTATATAATCACACTTTTTGTAGTAAAAAGTATCAGATAATCGTAATGAATCAAGCCAAAGTTGAAAAATATTTTTCCATGTATCATACCAGTTCTATATTTATATTTTTGTCAACTGTTCGAAAGTAGGTGCGGCGGAAAATAATTTAGGCGGATTACTTCCGGAACCTGACTATGATAAATAATGGAAGTTAAAAATTATAATGAATGCATGCTTTTCTTATTCTAATTGGAATTATGTTAAGTAATAAATAAATATTTAGTGATTGAAATTAAAAAAAGCAGCGATTATTTTTAATTAGGGATTCGACAGGGAATTATGAAAAATTTATCTTTCAGCCGGTCTTATTATAAAATCCGTATAATTGTTACTTTTTGTGCAGTTACTATTCTTCTTGTCCTTGTTTTTTCATTCTTAAGCTACAGGTTTGTCAGGAATCTGTATTTGGATCAGCTAAGCGACCAGGTAAATATTGTAACAAAAATGATCTCCGGTCAAATTGATAATAAATATCTGGAACTGCTCCAGGTCGGTTCTCCCACTGCTTCAACTGTTGATTATTTTAAGAAAATTTTTGATGAAAATTTATATAATGGTTTTCATTCACAGATTTTTATTTTCGATAAAAATTTTAATATAGTAGTACATTCGTCTCCGGGAATTTCTTCAAAGGACGGGGAACCGCTGCTATTTTTAAACCAAAAAGAAATTTCAGATTTACTTCCGGATCAGTCTGCCGTTTCTCTACCATTTAAAGGTGATGATAATGAATGGTATTTGTGGGGTTTCTTCCGTTTAGATAATAACTACTGGCTTGCGTTAAAAGAAAATGCAGTAAAGCTTGAAAGAGTTGAAGAGTTTGCGGCAGAATTTTTCTATCTTGGCGCGGGAGGAATAATTTTAACATTATTAATTGCCTGGTTTGTGGCATATAGAATAACTAAACCTATAGATCAGCTGGTTGAATTCAGCAACAAAATAGGTAAGGGGGATTATATCGTTCATGCACCTGAAAATACTCATGGTGAGCTTAAAATACTTGCTCAATCTATGGATAAAATGAAAACTGATATCGAAGCGCATAATAAAGAGAAAGAAAATATGCTTGCTCAAATTGCTCATGAAATTCGTAACCCGCTGGGCGGAATAGAATTGCTGGCCAACCTAACGAAGGAAGACATGGTAAAAGAAAGCAACCATTTCTCTGTTTCAACTGAATACCTGGATAAAATTATTTGTGAGATTAATTCGTTGAAATCTTTAATTACTTCTTATTTAAACTTCAGCAGGCCTCTGCCTGCAGATCCGGGATGGATTGATGTGGATAAGTTTCTAAAAGAGATTGAAGATAATTTTAAAACAAATCTGTTAAGAAAAAACATAAAATTCAATTTCAAAACCAATGTTGAAAAAATATGGTTTGATCAATCTCATTTAAAGCAAATCTTCATAAATATGATGACGAACAGTATCGAGTCATTGAAAGATAATGGAAATATTTCCATTTCAATTTTAAAAGAGGAAAGGAAATGGAAAATAATATTTTCTGACAATGGTCCCGGAATTGAAGAGAAAAATTTATCCAAGGTTTTCGAACCTTTCTTTACAACAAAAAAAGAAGGCACGGGACTGGGACTTGCAATCTGCAAAAAGCTCTGTGTTGAAAATAAAGCAGGACTGAAAGTTGAAAATAATAAAGAAAAAGGATTAACATTTACAATAATTAAAGATTACTAAGTATAAAAATGAATAATAAAGAAATTTTAGTTGTTGAAGATAATGATACTATGCGGCTCGGTATTTCAGAAACACTGAAAAGAGCAAATTATTCTGTTTTTGCTTTTGATAATGGTGCAGATGCTTTAAAGAAATTTGAATGTTCAAATATCCCACTCGCAATTCTTGATTTAAAAATGGAACCATTAAACGGGATCGATATACTTAAAAAGCTAAAGGAAATAAACCCTTCGGTTGAGGTTCTTATGATATCTGCATACGGAACAGTAGAAGATGCAGTTGAAGCAATGAAGCTTGGTGCAGTTGATTTTTTAACAAAACCTTTTTCCCCTGATGAATTACGGATAAGAATTAAAAATATATGGAATAAAATCGAAAGTGAAAGAAGGATTGAGGAATTAATTGAGCAGAATAAAATTCTTAACGCAGAGCTCGGCTATGATGAAATGATTGGTAACTCAACTAACATGAGAGAAGTTTTTTCATTAATTGACCAGGTTGCAGGAAAAGACAGCACAGTCCTGATTAAGGGCGAAAGCGGAACGGGGAAAGAATTGGTTGCCAGAGCAATTCATAAAAAGAGCCAAAGATCTGCAAAAGCTTTTATAAAAGTTAATTGCGGTGCTTTAAATGAAAATCTCCTTGAGAGCGAATTGTTCGGACATGAAAAAGGAGCCTTTACCGGGGCTGTTAAACAAAAGAAAGGAAGGTTTGAACTTGCAGATAAAGGAACTTTATTTCTCGATGAAATCGGTGACATTTCTCCTGCAATGCAGATAAAATTACTAAGGGTTCTGCAGGAAGGTGAATTTGAGAGAGTAGGCGGAGAATCAACTATTAAAACGGATGTCCGGTTAATTTCCGCTACAAACCAGGATTTATCGAAGCTTATGTTCGAGGGAAAGTTCAGGGAAGATCTTTTTTACCGGTTAAGCGTTATCCCGATTAAACTCCCATCGCTCCGTGAAAGAAAAGATGACGTAATTCTGCTGGTTGAGCATTTCTTAAAAAAGTTTACTTCATTAAATAAAAGTAAAAACCGGATTGATAAAGAAGGGCTGAAACTACTTCTTGAATATCCATGGCCGGGAAACATTAGAGAACTGGAAAATTTAATTGAAAGATTATGTGTTATTTCAAAAGATATTGATATAAGTACAGGACTAATTGCCAGGCACCTGTCGGGTAATATTCAGACAGGGGGAAATTACGATAATCTGCCGCTGGAAGATGCTTTATTCTCTTTTGAAAAAAATTTAATTGTGCAGGCTATGAAAAAAGCTGACGGCATAAAAAACAGAGCAGCTAAGATATTGGGGATAAGCACGAGCGTACTATATTATAAACTAGATAAGTTCGGTTTAATATAAATGAAAAGCTTTACATTTTTATTTATTTCAATCTTAATACTTTTACCGGCTGTTCCTGTAAGAACTCAGAACCTGACTGAAAGAAGAGATCTTCTTGTGCTTGAAAAACGGTGCGATGATCTGCAAAATTCCTATGCTAACGAAAAAATTCTCCTCGATTCTTTACAGAATAAGTTCAATAAAAGGATAAAAGAAATTAATCTTGAGAAAGATAAGCCTTCTCCAGATAATGATAAAATTACATTCCTTATGGCAAATTCAGTCAATCTTTCAAATAATATTGATGAACAGCGGAAAAAGATCGATAAAATAAATAAATCAATCACAGCAGTTAAAATAAAACTGAATGAAAGATATACCGGTATTATTGATTCTTTAAAAAATATTGAGATGCAGGATAAAGATAGTAAAGATAAGATTGAAAACTTAATCCTATTTTATGCAACCAAAAGGCTTGAAGTTACACCGGAGATTTACCGGTTGTCTTTTAATCCATATAAGATCCTTGAACTTAATTTAAATAAATCAAAAGATTCTGTTTATAAAAAGATATACTTTGAATATCTAACAAGTGCAATAAATGAAGTTAACAATATTCTTGAAAATATATCTGAAGAAAGCAATGAAATAAACCAGGTAGTCGAACTTCAAAGAAAAGCAAGCAGGTTCGTTGAAGAAACTGAACTTGAAAGCGGTATAACTTCAAGCAAGCTTTCACAAACGGGTGAAAAAAACCCGGCAACAATAACAAATGATGAACCTGGTACCGGTATAAGCAACAGCTATTACGAACAAAGAAGCAGCAATTTAAATAGTAATATTAAAGTTTACGAGCAGCTGTTAACCCAGTTAAATACAATAAAAGCCTTATCTGTGAGACAGATGCCGGATGAAAGCATCCAGGCACTTGAAAAAGAGATTGATCTCAATTCATACGGAAAGCTTTTAAAGGAAGTTAAAAAGCGGCTTATTGAATATAAAAGATTATTAGAGCAAAAATCCGGTTCCTTCAAATGACCTTAAAAAATCTTATTTTTATTTTCCTATTCACTTTTACTCCTCAAATTAATTTTGCTCAAATGGATCTTAGGTTAAATCTGGAAGGCGGATATTACCAGGCCACTTCTAAAAGCATGGCCGAATCAGATCAAAAAGATGCAACTGCGCGCATTGATGGAGAAGCAGGCTATAAATATCAGAATAATAAAAATATTTTTGCGGTTAAACTGAGAGCCCGACCTGAAATCTACGGCTTAAATAACAATCTGAAAATCTTAAAACTTAAAGCTGCCTGCAGTTATTATTTTGGGGGAGATAACTTAACTCTGGGATTAAATTTAAACGGTCAAAAAAATAATTACAACGGAAGAAGTATAAACTTGAATTACAAGGATCTAATATTTATGCTTGAATCCTTAACGAAGTTAAACAATAATTTTTCTTTATCATCAAATTTGGGCTACGGTTATCAAATAGTATCGAACGATGTGAATCAACAGATGAACCTGCTTATCCTTGATGCTGATATAATTCAACAGGTTTTAAAAAATGCAAAGATCGGATATGGCATTTATTCCGAAAGATTTTTTTTAAAAAATAAATTTCAAATTGAAAACAGCAATAATAGAGGTTGGAGAATTGGACCTCATGTAAGTTTTGATTATCTGAAATCTTTCCTGGTAAATTTCGACTACAGGTTCCTGTTTCATATTTCAGAGGTTACTCAATCCCCTTCATATGAATACTGGATCAGGCTGGTCGCGGGAAAATTAATTACAGAAAATTGGTCGGTATTTGTTTTAACTGATTATTATTTTAGAAAATATACAATTGAAAATAATTTAAAAAATCCCTACTTATTCTTGTATACCCCAATTAATGAAGATAATAGGATTTATTTGAAAATTGCTTATAATCTTTCTGATATTATAGAAACATATTTCAAAGTGGGATATTTCAGGGAAAATTTATATAATAATTATTCCTTTGCGGGATGGAATATTTTAGCAGGTTTTGAATTTGAGAAATGATGTGATAGCTTTCGGGATAAACTTTCATGTAAAAGGCTAAAATCTGTAAATAATTAATTAAGAATGATTTTAGCCTTTCTAAAATTGTTTTAATTTCTTTATTATTAAGTTTTCATTATCTTTTTATAGAAATCATAACCACGGCCAATTAAAGCAAAGTAAAAAAAATAAAACAAAAATGAGATTTTTATGTTTGAAAAAGAAATAAAATTTATATCGGACTTTACAATAAATAAAATAAATTATCTGGGCTCATTCTTCACTTATGATGAATTGTTTAATTCGGATATTAACCCTGCCATATTAAAATTTGTATCCGCGGAAGTTGACTATAAAATGTATAAAGACAGGGTAAAGCTTCTTAATCAATCATCATTTAATTATTCAGGTTCTGAAATTAATAAATATTTTAATCTAATCGGGAAAGAGATAAAGAAGAGCACCAAAATAACCTACCACGATATAAAGGATATTATTAACCAGGCTGTTGCTTTTAATATAGATTACACAATTATACCGAACGAATCTTTAATGAATCTTCTTTTTGACAGTAAAGAAGATATTAAAGCTGAAGATTTCAAATTAAAGCTTAATTACATTTATTACTATCCCCATATAAAGAATATTTTAATCTCATATATCGATAAAAAAAAGATCTCTATTTTGACTTTTCCCAATGTTAAAAAAATTCTTTCTGAAATAAATAATCAAGTTGTTTCAGAAGCTCCCGAAGATTCAATAGAATACGCAATAGACACAATATCAGATTTTTATAATATAGGAAATACCGGGAGTAAAAAGCTTTCAGTTAATCTCGTAGAAATATATTTGGAAAAAAATAACCTGGGAAAATATACAAATCGTTTAAGTAAAAAGGTCCGGGATTTAAAACAAAAATATGACGTTGAAGAAATAAAGAGTCTGCTATTTTCATCTTCACCAAATATTGAAATAGAAAAAAGTCCCGCCGAAGAACCTGCTGCAAAAGAAGAGTCTGTTCAGGCAAGCGATTCTCCCGAAGAAACAATTGAAGGAGAAAAAAATATTGAAGATTTGAAAGCAGAAGCCTCAGCTCAACCTGGTTTGCCTGATTTGGAAGATTCGGATCAGAAAGAAGTTGAGTTTGATATTACCGAACATGAAAACCTGGAACAATTATATAATTTCACTGAAGAAGAACCGGAAAAAAAAGCCCCGGTGAATGATGATGAAACTATAATAATTGAAAAAGAAAAAATTCAAAATGAATTAAAAATATCAGATGATTTTAAAGAAAAAGAAGCAGAAAATTCACCTGTTATCAACAAAGGAGATGATAGGTCATTTGATCAAAACGAAATAGTTATAAGTAATGATAAGCTATCGTCTGTAGAGGATAATATTTTTCAAAAGAAAGACTTAAGTAAAAAAATAAGAAATAAAGATATATTTTCATACCTTAGTGATAAAGAAATTGAAAAAATAGTCGGTAATGTTTTTAATGATGACAGGGATGATTTTGCAAGCACCATGGAGAAAATTTCGGAAAGCGAATCTTATGAAGATGCTACTGAAATATTAAAAAGTGTTTTTAAAAGTTATAATATAAATCCCTACTCTAAAGATGCTATAACATTTACAAATTCTGTTTCAAATTATTTTGAACAGTCTTGATTTGTTTGTTGTGTTGTTTGCAACTTCTTGTTTGCCGGAGATTATCAGCATTTTGTTTACTAAGAAAAGACTATATTTAGCTGCTCTGTTTATTAAGAGAATTAAATAATTGCTTTCCCAAACAATAAATTCATCAATAATTTAATTAAATAAGCATGTTTATTGATTATGCCGAAATAGAAGTGAAAGCCGGAGACGGAGGTGACGGAGCCGTAACTTTTAGAAGAGAAAAATATGTTCCAAAAGGAGGACCTTCGGGGGGAAACGGCGGCAAAGGCGGAGATATTATTGTTGAAGCCCATCATAATCTTTCTACTTTATTGGATTTCCGGTACAAAAAAATTTATAAAGCACAAAACGGTGATCCGGGTGCTAATTCGCTTAAAGATGGTAAAAGCGGCAAAGATATTATTATAAAAGTACCTGTCGGCACCCTAATTAAAAATGCTTCAACCGGGAAGATTATTGCCGATCTTGATGAAGACGAGAAAAGAATAATAATTGCAAAAGGCGGGAAAGGCGGGAAAGGAAACAGCAATTTCGCAACATCTACCAACCAGGCCCCCAGGTTTGCCGAAAACGGAAGGACAGGTGAACAAAACAAAATTGCATTAGAGCTTAAATTAATTGCCGATGTCGGGCTGGTCGGTTTTCCAAATGCCGGGAAATCAACTTTAATTTCTGTAATATCTGAAGCAAAACCCAAGATAGCTGATTACCCTTTTACTACTCTTGAACCTGTTCTTGGAATTGTTAGGTATAAA
Organism: uncultured Bacteroidota bacterium; assembly: GCA_963782475.1. Lineage (GTDB taxonomy): Bacteria > Bacteroidota > Ignavibacteria > Ignavibacteriales > Ignavibacteriaceae > CAVQBP01. The sequence goes on along the minus strand of CAWAJW010000012.1, from coordinate 361,732 downwards.
GATTATCAAAGCTTTACTATTGCCGACATCCCCGGAATTATTGAAGGAGCACATGAAGGGAAAGGGCTTGGGCATAAATTTTTAAGGCATATCGAAAGGACAAAAATACTTCTGTTTTTAATCGATATTACCTCGGAAGATTACCAGCAGACATTTGACATTTTAAATAATGAACTAAGCAGCTACAGCAAAATTTTAACAGGCAAAAAGAAAATCGTTGCAATTTCAAAAGCAGATTTAGCAGATGAAGACAAATTGAAGAAGATCTCTAAGAAAAAGATAAAAAATGCGGATTTGCCTTTACTCGTTTTTTCATCAGCTACCAAATTAGGATTGGAAAGTCTGCTTGATCATATCTGGATGAATTTACATTGAATACTAACTAAAAAGCCACTTTCCAGTTACCTCACATATTCTTCAAATTATATTTATTATTTAGAATTATAATTATTATAAGAATTTTTTGAATATTAATTATATATTTTCTGTTGAAATATGTAAAAAAATAATTTAGTTTTGAACATAAACAAATATCCCAGGAAGGGGCGATATGCTTAAGCTGAATCACTTGAATTATTACAGACTGCCTTGGAATTTAACAGATAATGCAATTTCATGGCTGGAACCAACTGCTAAATGTAATTTATATTGCGACGGCTGCTATAGGAAAAATGAGAATAGTCATAAATCGATGGATGTTGTTAACAAAGAGCTCGATGTTTTTACAAGCTTACGTAAATGTGATGGTGTATCAATAGCCGGCGGTGATCCTTTAACCCATCCGGATGTAATTGACATTGTAAAATCGGTAAAAGAAAGAGGCTTAAAACCAATACTAAATACTAACGGGCTGGCATTAACTAAGGAACTTCTGAAAGAATTAAAAAAAGCCGGTGTTTACGGTTTTACTTTCCATATTGACAGCAAACAAACCCGTCCTCATTGGAAAGGAAAAAACGAACTGGAATTAAATGAACTCAGGTATCACTTTGCCAGTATGCTTTCAGAGGCGGGGAATATCTCATGCGCTTTTAACTCAACAGTTTATGAAGATACAATACAGTATGTTCCTGAACTTGTTAAATGGGGAGAAAAAAATATTGATAAAGTACAGGTTATGGTTTTTATTCTTTATAGAGCAGTAAACAATCAAAAAGTAGATTTCTACCTGGGTTCTAAAAAAATTGATATGAATGAACTTGTTTATAACGAAGAAGTTGAAGAAAGGACAGATATTCAGGCAGATGAGATTGTTGAAATAATCAGAACCAAATACCCTGATTTTGATCCATGTGCCTATTTAAATGGTTCCGAAAAACCCGATTCATTCAAATGGCTTTTAACCGGAAGACTTGGAACTAAAGATAAAATTTACGGCTACATGGGAAAGAAATCGATGGAAATAATACAAACTATGCACCATGTTTTATATGATAGATATCTGGCATATTCAGCTCCCAGTATGACAAGAAAAGGGAAATCGATGCTTTTACTTTCACCATTTGATAAAGGATTGAGAAAAACTTTTGCAAATTTCTTAAAAAATCCCTTGAACTTGTTTAAGCGTCTTCATTACCAGTCTGTTATGATAATACAACCGGTAGATTTTCTCGAAGACGGAAGACAGAATATGTGCGACGGATGTCCCGATATAACAGTCTGGAATGGAAAATTAGTATGGTCGTGCAGAATGGAAGAACAGCTGAAATACGGTCATAATATTAAAAGCTATCCTAAAAACTTCATGAATTAAAATCTTCTAAAAGATGACATCTTTTTTTAGATGTCATCTTTTTATTAATGCTTACTATTTTTTAATATTCTTTTTATAAATATGATAATCGAAAAAGTTCGGTTTGATTATTAAAAGTGGGAAATCATCGAATTAGAGATTAAATCTTAACTCTTACCCGGTCAATTTCTTTTGAAATTTAGGGTTATTCTTCATATATTTACAAGCTAAATTAGAAATGGCGGGGTAGCTCAGTTGGTTAGAGCAGTGGAATCATAATCCACGTGTCGGGGGTTCGAATCCCTCCCCCGCTACAAAGAAATATGGAGAATTGTTACTTGTACATTTTCCATTGTAAGTTTTGAAATATAAGGAGAATAAATTATGTATTTTATTTTGATTGCAATTATTTCAATTGTGGCGATTCTTTTAATGGTTATTGTTCTGCTTCAATCCAGTAAAGGCGGAGGATTGGCTGGAACCTTTGGCGGCGCCGGTAATATGGGTTCAATGTTCGGAACAAGAAGAACTGCCGATTTTTTGAGTAAAGCTACTTGGTGGTTAGGCGGCGTACTCGCAGTTCTTTCAATTATTGTGAATCTTTTCTTTTTACCGGGCAGCACTACTTCGGAGCAAAGGCAAAGCATAATACAGCAGACTGGGCGGCAGAATGTTCCGCAGCAGTCAACATTGCCGCAAACCCAGGCACCGCCGACTCAAACGCCGCAGAATCAATCTGTACCGCCAACTACGAACGGTAAATAATAGAGATGCTAAAAAGTATAAAGTAAATAGAACCTTTTCTATTTTTACTTTATACTTTTATCTTTATACCTGATTTTAATCCCAGTCAGCAAGAATCTGCACAATATCATCCTGGATTTTTCTATAATAATTTTCCCCCCCATGGTTAAAATCAAAGAATATACTAAGGATTATTTCATCATTGGTTTTTGTTGTAAGATAACCTGATAAAGAACAGACCCCATTTAATGTCCCGGTTTTTCCGTGAAAATTATTTTGTGCAAAAGTATTGTTTAAGCGGTGTCTTAAAGTACCATCTACTCCGGCAACACTGAGGGAATTATAAAAGTCTTTAAAGTTTATAAGATCAAAATACATTTTTTCTAAAAGCCCCACTATTGCACCGGGAGTAACCTGGTCAAACCTTGAAATTCCCGAGCCGTCTACAACCGCAGTTCCTGTTGAATAAATCCCATTATCAGCAAGAAAACTGAGAATAGCCTGGGTTGAATAAAATGAATTTCCCTGGTTTCCGCTGGCAACAGCGCCGATTGTTTTAAATAAGCATTCAGCCAAAAAATTATCACTGTGTTTATTTATCAGCCTGATTAGATCTTTCAATAAAATTTTAGATTCGGCTAAATTAATAGTATTTGGAGGCGCTACACCTTTCATTGCTCTTCCATCTACTTCAATCCCCCGGCCTTTTAATTTATTCATTAAAACTAAAGCTGCATTTAAAGGGGGACTCTTCACATAAGCAACATATCTCCTTTTATACCTGCCTCTCTTTCGATAAACAATAGTCCGGTTTCTATCAACCACAAGAGCTGAAATCGGGGGAAGCTTCACATTTGCTTTCTCATCACGTATCCAATCGTCCCGGGTATAAATTTCATCAAAATAAGAATCATCACCTACAATATTCCCGGTAATTCTTTTTATTCCTTTTTTTCTTAGCTCTATTACCATTGTATCAATATCTTCAGATGTTAAGACAGAATTACCGTAACCTTTTATAAAAAGATCACCATCAATTTTGCCGTCCTTTATATCTTTATCTGTTGTTAAAAGGATTGTTTTAAGAGGGTAATTTCCGCCCATTAGTGATAAAGCTGTAGCTGTAGTAAAAAGTTTTGTATTTGAAGCAGGAATCATTGAATGAGCATAATTCAATTGGTATATAGTGTCTTCAGTTAGTGGGTTAAAGATAAGAATAGCGGAAATTGTTCCTTTAGGAAGGCTGTTAATTAGATCTTCAATCTTACTTCTAATTACTTCCTTCGATTTAGGTAGAGAAGTTGCAAAAATAAATAAAATAAGTAAAAAGCATTTTTTTATCATTCGCTGCCAAATCTGATGCATGTAAATTACTTTTGGGGAAAATGCAATAAGTGAGTGTTAAGTATTAAAAAGGATCTTATAACCCCAAAGTATCATATTACATAGTTAAAAAAAACTTGCTAATTATATAATCGAAAAAAGTTTAAATAATTTTATTTTATCGATAAATTAGAATAAGTTAACTGAATTATAAATTTTTATTTGGAAAATTTATTAAAAATCATTGCCAAATATAAAATTTATGCTATTAAATAAAAGTCGAACTGCAAAGTATCGAAAATATTTTTTATTCATTCAGGGAAAATCATGGCGAAAAAGAAAACTCTTCTTAAGGCATATGAAAATTTAGAATTCATAAATTCATCCGAAGGCAGGATCATTCGAATGCTGTCTGAATTTCTTTATCCGCAAAGTATGTTTAGAAAGCATAAAATAATTGATACAATTGTTTTTTTCGGATCAGCACGTTTAAAATCAAGAAAAGAAGCAGTAAAAGAATACAATAAATTCAAAACAATAAACCCAAAGTCTACAAATAAGCTGGCAGCAGAATTGAGAATAGCCCAGCATTTTGTTAATATGTCCAGGTATTATGAAGATGCTGTAGAACTTTCTAGGAGGTTGACAGAATGGTCTCTAAAGCTTGAGACATATGCGAACCGTTTCATAGTTTGCACAGGGGGCGGACCTGGGATTATGGAGGCTGCAAACAAGGGTGCTAAACAGGCAGGCGGGTATTCAGTCGGACTGAATATAAGCATTCCTTTTGAACAATCGATAAATAAATATGCAACTCCTGATCTCAGCTTTGAATTTCACTATTTTTTTATGAGAAAATTCTGGTTTGCCTACCTGGCAAAATCATTGGTTGTTTTCCCCGGCGGATTCGGTACAATGGATGAATTTTTCGAAATTCTTACTTTAATTCAGACAGGGAAAATAAAGAAAAAAATGCTGCTGATTATTTATGATGAGAAATACTGGAAGTCTATAGTAAACTTTGATGGTCTGGTTCAGAACAATGTTATAAACTCAGACGATCTTAATTTATTTACATTTTGTAATTCTGTAACCGAAGCTTTCAATACAATAACGAAGCATTTTGAGAAACATTATCTGACACCGAATGAAAAAAAGAGAGAAGAACCGAAAGTAGATTTGAAATAAAAAAGCTGTCAAAAGACAGCTTTGTAATTACTCCATGCTATCGGTTCGATGAGCTCTTCGTGCTGCTTTCATTTTTTCCATTCTCTTCTTAATAGAAGGCTTTACGAAAAATGTTCTCTTCTTAAATTCTTTTAGAATCCCGGAACGTTCATATTTTTTCTTAAATCTTTTTAGAGCTTTATCAATCGATTCGTTTTCACCGACGTTAATACCAACCAAATTATTTCACCTCGCTTTAGTGGTTTTATGCCTGAAGGCAGATTTAATTAAGTTAATGATTCAATTAATTTTTTATAGCCGTTTTTTTGAAATTCAACTGCAATTGATTTTTGTCCGCTTGACATAACTTCTTTCGAAACAACTTTACCAAAATCATCCCAGTTTTGATGATAAATAGATTCTCCTACCGAGTATGATTTTTGGGGAGAATAAACGGTACAATCTTCATTTTCTATTCCCTCCAGAGAAGGCTTATTATCCTTTACATCTTCAATAAGATCTATCATCATGGTTTGCTTGCATTTTTTACATTTGGCCCATCTTTTAGTGCTTTCTTCCGTTACCGATACTTCATTTGCCAATTCCATTTTAGTAACAGTATTACAAAAGCTGCAAAAAGCTTCTATATTTTTAACTCTTGCCATGGAAATACCTTCTTTACATTTTATTTAGCTAACAAATATATCAAAGAAGCGATGGATAATCAAGGAGATATCATTTCCCTTTACCGGGAGGGGTTATAACCAAAACAGGCCGTTTTGCATATCTAATTACTTTTTCCGCAACACTTCCTAACAAAGTATGCAATAAACCTGTTCTTCCGTGTGTAGCTATTACAATCAAATCAATATTTTCTTCTTCAGCATATTTGTTTATTTCAATATAATCCAGACCTTTTCTCAGGACAGTTTCCATGGCAAATTCTTCTTTATTTTGATTTTTTTTCACCTTTTCCCAAGCTTTTTCCAATGATTTTTTAGCTTCTTCCTCCAATGATTTTATTATTTTCTCTTCCGAAAGATCAAGCGATCTTATTGCAAGAATCGGTGGTGTTTTTTCCAATACATAGAGAAGGTGAATCTTTGCACTATATTGCTTTGCAATATCAACCGCATATGAAGCCGCGGATAATGAAAGGCTGCTAAAATCGGTCGGTAAAAGGATATTTTTAATATTAAACATTTTTTCACCTTTAATTTTTCTAAAACTTTCCAGCATCCCAATCACCTTCAAAGGTGCCGGAACAAATTAATAAGTTATGTTACTCATCGGTCTCAATCTTACTATAATCATGATAAAAATTGAATAAGATTAAGAATAAGAGCAAGATTAAGAATTTTCTGCGTAACATGAGTTAATACTTAATGAAAAACCAAGCCGTTCACTATAGTTCTTTCAGGATTATTTATTTCCTGTACAAACCCGTTTATTACTATATATTTTATTTCATCATTTTTTTTAATTACCAAATTGGGAACGCTTTCCAATTCAATTTTTCCATTATTGGAAGGCGAGTTGTTAACCCAAATATTTATAGGGAGATCGGTTTGGACATGATTGAAGCTTTGTGAGTTCAATACTACATCTGTAAAACCAAGCTTGTAAAGTGACGCTATGTCAAATTTTTCAATCTCTTCAACAGAATTGAATTTCTCACCATATACTCTCCCCGGTTCAACTTTATATCCTGAAAAATCGAAATCATTATAACCGAAATAAGTTGATAAATCTCCTATATCATCTATTGAAGATCTATAATAAAGATTATTACTCTCAAATGAATTAATTTCCTCCTGGTTTATCCCTATATCGATCTTATATTTAGCACCTTCTCTTTCACATTCCAGGTTTCTTAATATAGTAGTTAAAATAAATTCGCCGTTAAAAGGAATTTGATTATATAGATCTTTCTTTTGCAGTTTATAGCTGCCTTCGGCAATGCTTTTGAATGAAGACAACAATGCGATAAAGTTCAGCTTTCTTAAAAATTGTTTTTCCGGATCGTTCTTCCAGCCTCCCGATTCAATTAATATCGTACTTGTTCCCCATTTTTGGAAATTATCACCAAATGCTCTCGGTTCGAAATCATCCTGATATTTTGCAATATGCCCGGGAATATATTTAGATAGAATCTCAAAAATTTCGGCAATTAATTTTATTGCTCTTTTCCTGGCAGGATTTAATGATTTTTTGTAATTAACCGGGGGAGCCAAAAAAGAAAGTGCGGCTACATTAGGTCCTCTTCCAACAGAATATTTTGTATTTTGATCATGCAGATTAAATCCGAAATCAGGTTTAATATTCTCAAATGTCTTCCTTAAAATTTTCCCTTCGGGGGTCTGCTGGCGAACAGCATCCCTATTAATATCAATATCATAGGCATTCCTTCTATCAAATATTTCTGCGCCGTCGGGATTAACCATCGGCATAAAGTAAAGAGTGAGTTTTTTCAAAATAGTTTTCTTTATATTATCAAATTCATCTTTACTATTAAAAAAATTCAAAATATCAAAAATCGCCATTGTAGCAGTTGATTCATCACCATGCATCTGTGACCATAAAAAGATCTTTTTTCTCCCCTTTCCCAGCTTAATTAGAAAAATATCTCTTCCTCCAATTGATGAACCGGCTTTATTAACGGTAAAAATATTTATATTTTTTAATTTATTTATTAAACGAATGATATCTGAATGTTTAAATCTTCTGGTAGTCAGCTTTTCTTCTTTAAATCTGTTATAACAATAGTAAAGACGATCGGCAAAATCGAAATCATGCTTCATTAATATTTTCAGTTATTATGATTTAATAAATATGTCTAATGAATTAATTCAAATTTAATTATAAGTTATTTTATTTACTAAACTGCAAAGTTTATGGGATGGTATCAAAAAATAAGATCAAAAAGGTTTTGAATAGATAAAAGGATATTAAGGAGTTAAGAATATGTTCAATAAAACATTGAAAATTGGTTCGAAAATACCGTATTTTAAATTAAAAGGAGTTGATGAGCAGGAATACAGCTTAGATACTTTTTCCGGTAAAAAAATACTTGTAGTTATTTTCAGCTGCAATCATTGTCCTTATGTTCAGGCTTATGAAGAGAGGATAAAAGAGATTCAATCAGAATTCAATGAAAAAGGTTTAGCTGTTATTGCCGTCAATTCAAATGATGATTCGCAATATCCAGATGATTCTTTTGAAAATATGAGGAAAAGAGCAAATGAAAAAAAATTCAATTTCCCTTATCTAAGAGATGAAAAGCAGGATTTAGCGAAAGCCTTCTATGCATCTCATACGCCGGAAATCTTTCTATTCGATAAAGACAGGAAGCTGGCTTACCATGGCAAAATAGATGATAATTGGAAAGATATCAACGCCGTGAAAAATCAATACCTTCGGGATGCAATTAACGAATTAATGAGCGGTGAAGAAATTTCAGTTCCTGAAACATATTCTATAGGGTGTACTATTAAATGGAAGCAGTAATAGCAGATTTCGAATTGCAGATTTTTAATTCTTAAATGCCATAAACTTAGAATTTTGTAAATTATAATGAAGTTTTAATGTCCGGCATCAATACATAACGCCTAAGCTAATGGATAGGAATACACCTCCAAAGTTATTTTTAGGTCTTCCGTAAAGACTCTCTACTCCTTTTCCAAAAAGATGGATAATATAATATCTTATGTTTAAACCTATAAGGCTTTTTTTATCTGTTCCAAAATTCGCCCCGAGACCTGCATAACCGCCCAAAGCATAATTAGCGTGAGCGCTTCCAAAAGCATTGAAGAATTCCTTGTCATAAGGTGAAGCAAGCACTATTGTTGGTCCGGCAGCTAAATTAACATAAGGCCGCAGATTATCATAAACATCATTTTCAAATAATCTGTATTGTATACCAAAATTTATTGGAAGCAGAAAAATCCTGTTTTTTTTGCCGTATGTATATGTATTACCATAAATATCAACGTATTCGAATTCTTTTTCATCTTTAGCCTCCGAAACTGAAAAATCCGTAAAAGCAGTAATTTCCCGGCTTAACTGGTGGTGATAAAAAGCACCTAATCCAAATCCACCTTCGCTAAATAAAATATCTGCACCAAATGCATTATCGGGGAAAACCATCGGGGCTTTTTCAGGAGCTAATTCCCCAATTTCCTGAGCATTTACGTTAAAAAATGTTATTATTAAAATTACTAAAGAAAGTATTTTTGTTTTCATAGTGTTTCCACTTTTGAAGTCTAATTTAATTATCTTTAAATTATTTTCAATACATTTATTTTACCAAAACATAACTTTAAATTCAATAACTCAGATTGATATGCCGAAAAATCTTGAACTGAAAGTGCCGTGCAAATCCTTTTCTAAAATAGAAAATCTTTTACAGGAGATTAATGCTGATTTTAGGGGAGAATTAATACAGAAGGATATTTATTATCAAACAAGGAATGGATTGCTGAAATTAAGAATTGAAAACGGTGAACAAAGCCTGATTAAATATATAAGAGATGAATCAGGGGAAGAGCGATGGTCGGATTTCCAGGTTATAAAATTCTCCGGCGGAGATGCAGAAGAATTTTTAAAGAATATATTTAATGTTGAAACTGTTGTTGAAAAGAAAAGACTCTTATATATGTATGATGATACGCGAATTCACCTTGATAAAGTAAAAGATCTGGGAGAATTTATAGAGCTTGAAACTTTAGTTTTAAACGGTCTTGAAGATGCGAAAAAAAGGTTTAATAATATTACAATTAAGCTTGAACTCGATTTGAATAATCAAATAAAAAATTCATATAAAATTTTGATAGAAAAAAAGAAGAAATGATCCTGACAAAATGTAAAGTAAATGCTGTTGATTTAGACCAAAGGATTGATGATATAATAAAAAACGGGAAGCTAAATGAACTGCTATTAATTGTTCCGACCAACAGGAAAATAAGATATTTAAAAAAGAAATAATTTCGCTCTCTCCCCGGAAATCGACAGGTAAAATAAACCTCGAGACAATCGGGACCTTTGCAACTAATTTATTTTTCTGCAATTCGTCAAACGGAAAATCCGCTTCGCATGGAATGAAAATCCTGAGCGATGCTGCTTCATCTATATTACTTAAGCAGAGCATACAGGAATGCAATTTAAAATATTTTGAAAGTAATAAACCAGTTCCGACAGGCACACTTGACAGGATCAAGAATGTCATTTCAGAATATAAAAAAAACGGCATAACGCCCGATAAATTAAAGCAGGAATCTTCTACTCTGGAAGGTGCTGAAAAAATAAAAGCAGAAGATATTGCCGATATTTATGAAAAATACCAGCAGAAATGTAGTGAGCTCCAGGTAAAGGAAATCGGCGATATTTACCGGGAAATAATTAAATTAACAGGTGATGAATTTAATAGAAGATTCCGGGATTTATACCCGCTGGTTAATTTAATTGTTATAAACGGTTTTGATGAGTTTACAGTTCCTGAAATTGAAATAATTAATTATACCGCAATTACAGATAATTTAGAACTATATCTCCAATTTGATTATTATAAATATAATAATTTGATTTTTTCTCACCTTGATAAATGTTATAATATTTTTATTAACAAAGGATTTTCACCGGTTGCCGATAAATCAAAAGGCGAGCTAAATAAAGTTCAGAATATTATACGGGAAAATTTATTCAAGAAAAATCCTGACAGACTTGAGAATATTAAGCCATCCATAAATAAGATTACCGGGCAAAACAGGGAAAAAGAGGTTGAATTAATCGCTAAAGAGATAAAAAATCTTATTTTAGATAAAGGAGCAGAACCTAATCATATTTGCGTTGTTTTTAATCTAATCCATAAATACTCACCTGTTGTGAGAGATGTTTTTTCAACATACGGATTGCCTTATAATTTAACCGATCGCTATTCCCTGAATACATCTCCTGCAGTAATTTCAATTATCAATTTCCTGGAAATTCTGGAGAATGATTTCTATTATAAAAATATTTTCAGGGCATTAAGCAGCGGTTTCCTTAAAACAGGTAATGTTGATCTTTCAAATTTACTGCATGCATCGGTAAGCCTGAAAATTATTTCCGGATTACAAAACTGGATCGACAGTTTAACGCAGGGGATAAATCGACCTGAAGATTTTGATGATGATATAAATTATTTACGGGATAAAGAAATATTTAAAAAAGCTCTTGAAGATATTGAGAAGCTGCATGAACAGCTTGAACCTTTCAGTAAAAGAATGACATTACAGGAATTTGAAAAGAATTTTCTCGGTTTAATTTTTTCTCTCGATATTCATAAAAAAATGATAAATAATGATAATGAGGGCTTTAAAAACGGGAATGAAACTATTGAAAGGAATATTAAAGCAATTACTGTTTTTATAGAAACTGTTAAGGAAATTTTAAATTTATTTGAACTTGAATACTCCGAAAATGAAAAGTTCAGTCTTAAATTCTTTTTAAATAACATAAGAACTGCTGTTTCTTCCACAAGATATAATATAAAGGAAAAATCCGGTTACGGTATCCAGGTAACTACTTTAAATGAGATAAGGGGACTGAAATTTGATTATCTTTTTATCGCAGGTTTGTGTGATGGAGATTTGCCTACCCGTTATATGCCTGAAATATTTTTTTCAGGTTCCTATATTAAAAACGAACTTAAACACCAAACAGAAGAAAGATATCATTTTTATCAATCATTATGTTCCTTTGATAAGGGATTATATCTTACATATCCTCTTCAGGATGATAAACAGGAGCTTGTCGAATCAAATTTCTTAAAAGAATTTACCAAACATTTTACAGTAAATAATAAAGATGAAAAAAATTATTTATCTTCTATTTATTCAAAAGAAGAATTGTTGAAATTTATAGGAATTGCTTCATTAAATAATTGGAATGAAATTAATAATTTAAGTGAAAGTTTAAATGATGATTCCATCTCCCTGGACAGCATCAAAAATTCTATTCAAATAGATCAAATAAGAATAAATGAACCATTTGGTGATTCTAAATATGCTGGGAGTATTTATGAGGGGCTTTCAGAACCTGCTAAAGAAAATCTTAGTAGCTATAAAAATAAAGAATATTCAATTTCTCAATTGGAGACTTATGCAAAATGCCCTTATAAATATTTTGCTGAAAGGGTAATAAAGCTTAAGCCGCTTGAAGATCCTTCTGAAGAGATGGAAGCACTTGAAATGGGAAGTCTGCTTCATAATATACTTTTTGAATTTTATAAAACAATCAGGTTAAAGGGGATAATAATTTCCAACGCTTCCGGAAAAGATTTTAATTATGCGAAGGATGTTTTATTCGGAATTGCAGAAGAAAAGATTAATGAAGGAAATTTTAATTCACCTCTTACTTTTTATGAAAAGGAAAAAATACTCGGAATAAACGGGAAACAGGAGAATTCACTTCTTTATTTATTTTTAAAAACGGAGCGGGAAAATAATAAAAATTTTATCCCGGAATTTTTTGAAGAAGCTTTTGGAAGTCTGCCGGCCGGAAAGAGAAGACCGGAGAAAGACGCTTCTTTAAAAGAACTGAAAGCAGGTAATGTAACAATTAGAGGTAAAATCGATAGAATAGATATTGATAAAAAAGAGAGCTCCTTTGAAGTAATTGATTACAAATTGAGCGGGAAAAAACCTAAAAAGGATGAACTGGATGAAGGCATCTCACTGCAGCTTCCTTTGTATATGTATGCTGCAAAAGTATTAATTAATGCACAACTGGAAAAGGATTTAAATCCTGAAATCCCCAAAATATATTCGTTAAAATTTAAAGAGGGGGATTTCGGGAAAACACCGGTTAATTTAGGCATAAAGAAGAGCAGCTCACCTGTTGAAAGAATTGAAGCTATTAATAATCTCATACAGGAATGTCTGCAGTCTGTAGAAAAGTTTGTGGATGAAATCAGCAAGGGAAAGTTTAACTTAACATCATTAAAGGATAGAGAAAATAAGGTATGCAGATACTGCAGCTTTAAATCTATCTGCAGGATCCAGGAAGTAAATTAGTAAACTGAAATTTGATTCATCTCAAAGTCTTTTTTTATGAATTGAATATTTAATCGAAAAATTCCATCTTAATTACAAAAATCAAACAATAAAATGTTTCTTTGCAAAACAGCATTTTTTCTCCTACTTTTCAGTTTTCTGATCTTTTCTCAAAACCTTGAAAAAACAGAAAATAAAAACAACTCAAAAGTGGATTCCCTATTAAAGATTGATTATCCCGGCGATCCCAGTATTGATATAAAATATTACAGGTTAAATCTAAAAGTTACTCATGATCCGAATTACCTAACCGGTTCAGTAACAATTAAAGCCTCGCCTGCTCATATTCCTTTAAATTCTTTCTTTTTGGATTTGCAGGATCCGATGTCAGTTGATTCAATTTTATCGGATAACATAAAGCTTCAATTTTCACATGATAATGCAAAGCTGAATATTAAACTGGAAAAAACATACAGCACGGGTGAAGTATTCGCGATAAAGATATACTATCAGGGCGTTCCGGGTGCGAGCGGTTTTGGAAGCTTTGAATTTCAAACTCATGGGGATAATGAACCTGCTATATGGACTTTAAGCGAACCTTACGGAACGAGCGATTGGTTCCCATGCAAAGATACTCCTGCAGATAAAGCAGATTCTTCGGATGTTTGGATTACTGTTGATAAAAATCTTTATGGAGTTTCAAATGGAGATCTTGTCGGAATAATTGAGAATCCCGATAACACTGCGACTTACAAATGGACCAATAAATATCCTATTGCTCAATATTTAATTTCTCTTGCAATATCCGATTACACTATCTATAAAGAATATTTTAAGTACAGTGAAAAAGACTCTATGCCTGTTATTAATTATATATATCCTGAAAACCTTGAAAGCTATAAAGCTAATCTCGATAAAGTTCCGAATATGCTGCGTGTAACATCAGATTATTTTGGCTTATACCCGTTTATAAAAGAAAAATACGGGAACGCTGAAATGGGATGGAGAGGCGGCGGCGGAATGGAACATCAGACTGTCTCATCAATGAGCGATTTTTCCGAGACGGTTCTTGTTCATGAACTGGTTCATCAATGGTTCGGCGATAAAATTACCTGCCTGGATTGGCAGGACATTTGGCTTAACGAGGGATTTGCAACCTACGGAGAAATGCTTTATGCACAAAAAGTCTACGGCGATTCTGCTTACAATAATTTTGTTACCTTGGAAATGGCCAGAGCCAAAAATGCAAAAGGTTCGGTTTATGTGCAGGATATCAGTTCTATTTCTGAAATTTTTAACGGCAACAGATCTTATTCAAAAGGTGGTATTGTACTGCATATGCTGCGGGGAGTTGTAGGAGATTCCATCTTCTTTAAAATTTTGAAAACCTATGCAAATGATCCTCTGCTGGCATATGGGAATGCCGTTACCGAAGATTTTCAGAGGGATGCTGAAGCTGTTTACGGCGAAGATCTTGAATACTTTTTTAATGAGTGGATTTATGGTTCCGGTTATCCGAAATATAAAATAGATTGGAACGCAGTTCAAAAGAGTAATAATGAGTACGAGGTAATCATCAATGTGGGCCAGACAATAAATACATACCCTTCTTTTTTTACAATGCCGGTTCAGATAAAAATTTCCTCAACGGCCGGCGATACTTTACTTTCTTTTTTTAATAACCAGCAAAACCAGCAGATAAAATTCTTGGTAAAAGGGAAACCTTTCAGTATAACCCTGGATCCGAATAATTGGATATTAAAAGATGCCATTACTTTCACAGATAATAATTATAGAGTCAATCCAATAAATTTTGAACTTGAACAAAATCATCCAAACCCTGTGAATCCTTTCAATCCTACTACTATCATTGAATATGAAATTCCCGAACTAAATACAGTTTATGATACTAATGTCAGACTGACAATTTATGATATATTGGGGAAAGAAGTAGCTGTTTTAATAGACAGACCGGAGTCGCCGGGGAAACATAAAGTAATATTTAATGCAAGTAATCTTGCCAGCGGCGTCTATTTCTACAGCCTGCAGGCTGGTTCTCTTATAACAACAAAAAAACTTATATTGCTGAAATAATTAGTTTTATTGCATTGATAAAGCTTTAAAAATTATTCTGTGAATATATTTTTAGATATATGGCAGCCAACTTTTGTTGATAATTCATCTTGACAAGTAGATTAATATTTTTTAATTTTCCATTTGCCACTGCTGACTAAGCGGTGGCAATTTTTTTTGTCAAAAACAATTCGAGAAACTAATTATGCCTGATGTCAATTTTGTTTATTTAACCAAAGAACGATTAGTAGAACTTGAAAAAGAACTTCAAGAATTGAAGACAAACGGAAGAAAAGAGATTGCTGCAAAAATTGCAGAGGCCCGTGCACATGGTGATCTTTCCGAAAATGCAGAGTATGATGCTGCAAAAGAGGAGCAGGGATTATTTGAACTTAGAATAAGTAAATTGGAAAATATCCTTTCCAGGGCCAGGATAATTGAGCCTTCACAACTACCTGACGGGAAGGTGCATATTTTGTCTAAAGTAAAAATAAAGAATTTAAAAACTCAGAAAATTTTCAATTATATATTGGTTTCACCGGAAGAAGCCGATTTTCAGGCAGGGAAAATCTCAGTTACCTCCCCGGTCGGCCAAGGTTTGCTTGGTGCCGAAAGCGGGGAAAAAATCAAAGTTAAAGCACCTGCCGGCTTACTGGAATTTGAAATTCTTTCAATAGAATAGTTTTTATGCGTTAAAAATATTTAATATACTATATGAAAATTGCAGCTTAATCTGAACCTGTAATAAATAATTATTATTTTATTATTTTCTTTTAAATTAAGGCAAAATCTTTTAAGTGTCTGACGAATCCTATATAAAATTAGCAATTGAAATAGCAAAAAAGGGAATCGGCTCCGTAAGTCCCAATCCATTAGTTGGATGTGTAATTGTAAAAAATGATAAAATTATTTCGGCAGGATACCATGAAAAATTTGGGGAAAATCATGCAGAGATAAATGCTATTGAAAAAGCTAAAGAAAGCATTGAAGGAGCTACACTATATACAAATTTGGAACCATGCAGCCATCAAGGTAAAACCCCTCCTTGTGTTGATAAAATTATCGAAAAGAAGATTAAGAAGGTGGTAGTTGGTACAAATGATATGAATCCTTTGGTGAGCGGTAATGGAATAAGGAAATTGAAATCAGCCGGTATTGATGTAAAAGTCGGAATAATGGAAAATGAATGTATTGAATTGAATAGATTCTTTTTCAAATACATAACTGAAAAAATTCCTTATATTACTTTAAAAGCTGCACAGACTTTAGACGGAAGGATAGCCGATAAGTCGGGTGATTCCAAATGGATATCTTCTATCGAATCAAGGAAATATGTGCATCAGCTGAGAGCGTGTTATGATGCTGTCCTTGTAGGCCTATGGCACAGTTAAACAGGATGATCCGAAATTAACTGTACGACTGGCAGAGGGAAGAAATCCGCGGAGAGTAATTTTAGATACAAATCTTGAATTAGATAATAAATTTAATCTCTTGTTAAATAATAAAGATCGAAAGCTTATTATTGTCACCTCAAAGAGAAATGCAGAAAAAAAAGGGAAAATAAAAAAAATATTATCCCATAATGCGGAAATAATTTATGTAAAAGAAGATGCAAACGGGAGATTGAATTTGAAAAGCACATTAAAAGAGCTGGCAAAAATTAATATTTCATCAATTCTTGTTGAAGGAGGAAAGGAAGTATTTACATCTTTTATTAAGAAAAATTTGTATGATGATATAATGCTTTTTGTTACTCCGAAATTAATTGGCTGCGGCATACCGCTTCTGGGAAATATAAATAAAAGAAGCATCAAGAATGCATTAAAACTTCGAGTAAGAAATACCGAAAAAATCGGCGATGATTTTTTAATTGAACTAATTAAATAATATAAGATGGAACGAAATAAAAGACTATTATCCAGGAATTCTGCTGCCTTGCTGCTAATCGATATACAGGAAAGAATTCTGAATGTTATGCTTGATAAAGATGAGCTGGTTGATAACTGCATAAAATTAATTAAAGGCTTTAAGGTTCTTAATACTCCAATTTTTTATACTGAGCAATATCCAAAAGGACTTGGTCCAACGGCAGGTTTATTGCTGAAAGAGCTTGAAGGTTTAAGTGCAATTCAAAAAACAAGTTTCAGCTGCTTAGGTGCAGGAAATTTATTTCAAAGATTAAGAGATAATAATGTCAGTCAGGTAGTAATTGCCGGGATAGAAGCTCACGTTTGTATCCAGCAAACAGTTCTTGATCTTTTATCGAACAATTTCCAGGTTGATGTTTGTGCAGATGCTGTTTCTTCAAGAAAAGAAAAGGATCTGAATACTGCATTGGAAAGGATGAGAAATAATAATGCAGAAATAACATCCGTTGAATCTGTTTTATTTGAACTGCTGGAAGAAAGCGGGACAGAAGAGTTTAAGAAAATTTCTTCAATAATTAAATAAATTATCCCTTATCCTGCAAAATAATTATTAGCTTTTCACACCGGTTTGATAACCATCAATACAACGGCAATGTAAGGTGCGAGTGTCGCTATAGAACCCCAGATATCCCATTGTTTAGCTAAACGTCTATACTCATCCCAATTAAATTGAGCTTCATTTTGTGCAAGTGCTAATATTTTTTTTTGGATTGGAACCACCTTAGCCATAAATGCAGCACCCGAAATAACAACCAGAATTAAAGACCAGAAAATCCATGTCGTGGTAATTAAATTGTAACCGCCGTGAAGAGCTGCACCTATTCCGAAAAGAATTATTATTGAAACACCGGGCATAGTAAAATACCTGTCAGCCTTTATGATTCCGTCAAATGTATCCGCTATTTTTTTCGGATCCTGTGAACGTTCTGCATGCATTTTCCAAAAAGGTCCGACCGTTATATTCCCTAAAAAAATTATTGCACCGAAAATGTGGATAAGTTTTAAAATTAAATAAACCATATAAGCCCTTAAACTAATTACTCATGTTACGCAAAAATTCTTAATCTTGTTCTTTCTCTTAATCTTACTCGATTTTTATCACGATTATGAATAAGATTATGTTTAAGATTAAGACCGATGTCTAACATAACTTAATTAATATAAACTTAGTATTATTTTCCAAGAATACAAAGAATTAAATATTTACTTTTCAAATTTATTCAGCAGTTAAAACAGAAACAAGCTTATGGTTTAGTGAACCATCTTTATTTACAACAGGAAAATCACCTTTATAACCCCAATGGCAATAGGCAATATTATTCTTATTAAAAATTTCACAAATATCTCTATACCACCGTAAAGCTATATTTTCCGGGATCTTTGGATATATACCGAATTCACCGCAAAATAAACGGAGATGGTTTTCTTCTGCTACTTTAATTGCCGGTTCCATAATTTTTTCTAAAGTATCTTTTGTGAAATAACCGTTTGCATATTCTCTCATTGCTTTTACCGCAGCTGGTGAAAGTTCTTTATAATAAGTGGTATCTAGAATCCATCCCGGATAATTAACCGGTCCTTTATATTCCCCTATTGCTGTCCATGGTGCTGTATGATGAGTTAGTGCCATAGGAGTATAAAAATGAAAACTTAAGATAATATTCTTATCATCTTTGGGAAATTTTAATTCAGGAAAGGTTTGGGGAATTTGCCACATATCCGAACCAATTACAACTATCCTGTCCGGTTCCTTCGCACGGATAGCTTTTAAAACTTTATTAAGCAGTTTATTCCAATCATCCGGATCTTTTGCTGTAGGTTCATTTAAGATTTCGTATGCAACCATGCTGTCGGGATATTGATATAGTTCATCAGACAGCTGCTGCCACATATGAATCAATTTCTGCTGTTCAGCTTCATTTTTCCATAGAGGATTTGAAGATGCATTAAAATAAAAAGAACGTAAAATATGTAAGTCCACAATTACGCGTAAATTATTTTCAGAAGCCCATTTTAATGCATTGTGAAGCAAATCGAACGCTTCTTTATGCTTGTTCCCGCTTGAATCCCAAAGCTGTACCTCATCCATAGGAATTCTTACATGATCAAAACCAGCGGAAGCAATAGAATCAAAATCAGCCTTGGTAATATATTCTCTTCTTTCCTCCCCTCTTTTATCACTCTGAGATAACCAATGGCTGATATTAACGCCGGTTCTGATTTTAAAATTTTCATTCAATTTTTCTTTATTTCCGGCTTCGGTATTAATCGAAATCAAAAATAAAATTAATATTAAGAGCAGAAAGTTTATAGTTTTCATAAACATCACTTAACTATATTTTGTAATTAAGAATTTAATTTAAGATGATTATATTATTTCATTTTCCTGATTCTCAATTCGACCTGTTTGGTGTCTTTCATTAAATCTACAATCTTCGAAACATCAGTACCGCCATAATGATAGGGATAAAGTATTTTAGGTAAAAAAGATTTGGCAGCATCAGCAACCATTTCAGGAGTCATGGTGTAAGGGAGATTCATAGGTAAAAAAGCAATATCTATATCTTTTAATTCTTTCATCTCAGGTATATTCTCAGTGTCACCGGCTATATAAACTTTCTTATCGCCAAAATGAATAACATAACCGTTGCCGTCTCCTTTAGGATGGTAAGGTTCACCGTTATCTCGTTTGTGGACAATATTATAAGCCGGTACCGCTTCTATTTTAATACCTTTTACAGTTTTAACATCTCCATTCTTCATAACTATACCGCCTAATATCTTCCCGGTGCATGCTTCAGTTAAAACGATATCAGTATTATCGGTGCGAATTTGTTCAACTGCTTCAGGATCACAATGATCTCCATGTTCATGTGTTATCAGAATTAGATCGGCTTTGGGAAGAGCCGAATAATCGGCCAGTTTACCGAACGGATCCACATGAATAACCATATTGTTGTAATTAAATATCAATGAGGCATGGCCGACGAAGGTTATTATAAGATCACCATCCGAGGTAGATATTGTATCTTTTTCAAACTGCTGCTGAGCTGGAACGGAAATCATCCACAATGTAACAAGAGCAAGTAAGAATATTATTCTATGCATATTCTCTCCTTATTTTATAAATATTTATAAAATTTGAAGCAGGATTATAATAAAGTATTTTGATTGTTATTAATATAATTAAAAAGATACTTTAATTACCTTATATTTTTGATATGGGATTAACTGTATTTAAAAAATTTAATAAAAAACCCCGAATAAATCCGGGGTGAAAGTAGATACGAACACAAAATATTCACAAATTATACCCCTTCTTTTACTTCAATAATCTCATCAGGAATTAACCCATGAGCTTCTTCGTGGACTCTTAACGCTGCATCTTTATCAGGAGCTTCTGAAAGACAAAATACTGTACCATCCTTTTCGTTATACCAGTATTTTAAGTATTTTACACCATATTGACCTTGCTTTTCAAGATCTTTTTTGTGAGCACCTGCTACAGCTTCGGCTGTCAACCCGTCAACACCTTTGTGAATGTCCATGAACAATGCCATAACGAACCTCCTTTTTAATTTAATAAGAATATTAATACTTGTATAATGCAAGCCTTAACTCCGGAAGTATTTTAATTCTCAATTTGATTTATTTTTCAGGGAAGAATATTGCGTAAAAAAATTGCAGAAAAGCTGAGAATTAAAGAATTATAAAAGTTCATCAACAAAATTATTATAGATACTTCCACTCATATATTTAAACAACAAACCTCAATAAAAAATTTAAAACATTAAGACCTTAATTCTCCATGAGATCTATCACATTTATTAAAAAGAAACGAGAAAAATTTTTTCTTATCATCTTTCACATAGTATTGCAAAATAATAATTTCGTTTTTACAAATAATCACTTTCAAATGAAAAGTTCAAAAAATAATTTAAACTGAATCTAATCAGCCGATTATTTTTGAAACCTGTTCATCCGTTAAAACCGGTGAAACTTCAAATACAAGAGAATCGGACCAATCCTGGATCCATTTGCCGAAAGCTTCTATATCGTTGGTTTCGGCAATTATAAATCCGTTACTCCCTTCTACATTATGCCAGCGGCCCTTCATTGTTACACCGGCAGGAGGGAGCCCACCTGTTTTTTTAAATTTCTGCTGTACATTGTCTCTTAGTTCGGGTGTAACATTATATTTGATGTGAAAAAGCATTCTTAACTCCTTTCCATTTTTTCCTATTCATGAATGTAATTACTTACCTGAATAATTTTGCTGAACCGCACCTATTTCAACCTCCTTCTTAGGCGGCATCGGAATTATTTGTGAAACTTCCTGCTGATACTTTATATATTCATTGCCATGAAATCTAATAAGGTCACGTTCTTCAAATTGTATAGCAACAAGCATATACCCCGTGGTTGCAAAAGAAAATAAAAGATGCCCTACAGTCATTTTAGGAGCAGCCCAGAACGCAATAATAAATCCCAGATATAGTGGATGACGAACAACTTTATAATATAGAGGTTTTACGAATTTAGGATATACCTGTTCCTGTCTCTTAAGATTTCTAAAAACCTGCTGCAAACCAAACAGATTAAAATGATTTATTAAAAAAGTAGTTAGAAGAACAAGAAAGAAACCGGCAAAAAACAATACGTTTAACAAACCTGCAAAGAAAGGATTTCCGATACTCCAGACTTGTTCAGGCATGGGACGCCAGAAATAGAATAATATTATAAGTGCAATGCTCGCAAAAAGTACATAAGTACTCCGTTCAATCGTTTTGGGAACTATTTTGGTCCAAATTCTCTTGAAACCTTGCCGTGCCATTATACTATGCTGCAAAGCAAACAATGAAAGCAGTAAAATATCTATAAACCAGGCACTGCCGGTTCCGCCTTGAAAGCCATAATCGATTGATTTGGGAACTGCAAGATTCCCTATAAATCCGACCGCATATAAAAAAGTAACAAAAAATATTAAGTAACAAATCACCCCATACAAAAAAAATATGAACCTTTTCATAAGAGCCTCCTTTTATTAATTATAAATTATTAATTAGTCCGCAGAAGAAATTTCTAAAATATCCGGATAAATTTATTCGGAAATGTCAATGTTTATATAAGGGTTCGGGATGTGAACAAATATAAAATGCATGATAAAGTATTTTAACTTTATATCTTTTTTTCAGCAATACAGCAAATCGATTCAAGTTTCACAGGTTGCCCGTCTGCTTCAATAGATGGTTCTACTGTCTGTTTAGCATTTATAATTGAAAATCCGTTTTGCCTTAGAATTGATTCCCAGTCCTCAAGTTCATAGAGTATAAAACCATATTTTGGAAAATGGAAATTAAGGGAGCTTTCCTTTGTCCTTAATCCTGAATAAAATTTTCCTCCGGGTTTTAATACGCGATAGATTTCTTTTAAATGCCTGCAAGGTTCTTTCCAGAAATAAATAACATTATTGCAGAATACTTTATCAAAAGAGTTATCTTCAAAATTTATATTCTCACTGTTACCTAATTTTATATTCAGTTTACCCACAGATATAGCAGTTCGATTGAGTTCTTTTGCTGATTCTACCATTTCCCTGGAATAGTCTATTCCATTTACTTGCAAATTATTCGCCTTTGAAAACAACTTGTTTAAGAACTTTCCCGTACCGAAACCTATTTCAAGAATTTTTTCATAATCATTTAATTCCATTGCATCAATCACAAAATCATAAAGAGTTTCATTCATATAATTCATTTTTTCCCCGATTATATTAGCAAATTCTCCCGATGGTTTTCTTAATTGCTGAGCGATAAATTTAGGATCATTTGTTATTAAAGTTTCCATTTTTCAACTCCTTTCGAAAGAAGAGTAAAACTATTACTTACTTAACTGCTAATAGAACGATACTTTTTACACCATATTGTTTACTCGCATCTATCGTACTTTTGGATATAAAATGATATTGCAGGTTATCCTGTATATTCTTTACCTTTTTTTCAAGATCCGTTTTATCGATTGTGTAATACTTTTATTTATGATTACTACCATTTTTTACTCCATAATTATTAGCCAAAAAAATTATTATTTTACCATGCAAGCAGTATACGATTCTATTCTTCTACTCTTTTCATTCAAGTCTCTACTAATCTGCATATAATTCATTTTCAATTGATACTTCAACGGGAAATGCCTTGGTAATTATTCTGTAAACAGGTGAAGATTTTTTTCCCAATTCACAAAGAAATTCTTTTTGTTCCTGCAACAAATTATTTCCTGTTATTCTGATTTTAACTTTAATATTATCTTCGGAATTGTCCGTTTTAGCATGATTGACAAAGAGGTTCCTTAAATCAAAATTTCCTTCCAATTCGGATTCTAATTCATCAATTTGAATTCCTTTCGCAGCAGCATTATAAACAATAGAGTCTGTTATACATCCAGCTAGTGCATTTAAAATATATTCTAACGGATTAGCACCTTTATCGCTTCCGAGTAAAATTAAAGGCTGATCATTTTCAAATATATAAGATTCATTTCTTGTATTATCTTCTATGTTGCCGCCATAAAAACCTTTAATTATTGAACGGTTGTGCCCGCCGTTCATCCATGTATTTTTAGCACGAAATTGAAATCTTGCAAGCCCTGGATTTTTCTCAACAACATTAATTATTTCAATTAAACGGTTAACATTTATACCATTTATTGTATTTCGTTTTTTCATGTTCACAGAAGTTTTTGAATCTATGTCAAAGAGTAAGGCATACACAATGCCAAAGAAAATATACAGGTCCAATAAGAGTTTTAATTATATATTAGCAGTAATGCTGCATTGTCAATATTACGAGATTTCGTAAATTAACGAGTTTTCGTGATTAGATTTATGAGATTTGGTAAGAGAGTATTTCAATTGTCATTTTGTAACGAAAAGACCTTGTGAAAAATTTTCCAGGAAGTTATGAATGAGTTTTTCAATCGACATAATATTGAATTAATACACTTAAATTAGGACGTTACATGATCCAAGAGCAACAAACGTTGTTTGGATATATTTCTGTACCTGCTTGGCAAAAAACGTCCAAAATATTCGGTAAATAAATTACTTGCTCGTTTTGTCGGTAACCCATATCATTCATAAGTTGATCGACATAATGCGAAATATAAGGACCAATAAAAAAACCTTTGCTGCTGGAAGGGAAAACTCTTTCACACCAGCTTTCCATATCATTTTTATCTGGCAGAGATAATTTATCTAAAAAATTTTGAGAGAGCCAGTGTGCGGCAGTCTCAGAAGTGAACTGACAGGCTGTTAAGGATGCATAACCAATAAAGCCCATATGCTGTGCTTCCGGCGGAAGGACTTTCGGGTCTATATATTTGTATCCCTCTTTGTTTATGTAATAATCGCAATTTCCGCTACTTTTATCATAAAAAAATCATGAAAGTGCTTGCTACATTTAATCTTAAAATTCATACTTTCCTATTTTGGTTTATCCCGCTTAAATTTTTATTCTTTCAATTTTCACGAAGAGTCATGATCAATTCTGCTTTCTGTACTTCAGGATCACCTTGAACTTTGTATGAAGATGATATAGTTTGACCTAATTCAGACTCGCGGAACTCTTTCAAAGCCGATTCTTTCTCCCAGATATAGACTGCACCATATTCGCCTGTTTCAGGGAATTTTAGATAATATTTTTGTTTAAGACCTTTCAATTCTCTATAGCGTGGAGCTCGATTATTGTACTTCTGTATAACTTGCTCTTCCATTAACTCGGATTTAAATCGAACAATTTGTATAATCATTTGCTTTATCCTTCTTCACTTAATTCAATTAATTTAGATTTTTTTATTCCTAAAGCTTTCAATCTTGAATTCAAAGTAGTCGGTGGTAAACCTAAAAGTTTCGCTGCGCCGTCTTTTCCGGAAATTTTCCAGCTGGTAGAATTTAATGCTCGGATAATATTTTCTTTTTCCAGATTTAAGAGTTCTTCCTGCGATAATATTTTTTCTTTAGTTTCTGCATCTCTGAATTTATTTTTCGTATCATAATTATCCGGTAATATTTTATCCAGGATTATTTTATCATTCTTCGAGATAATTACTGCTCTCTCAATTACATTTTGAAGTTCACGGACATTACCAGGCCAATTATATGAGATTAATCTTTTGACTGATTCTTGAGTTAGTCTGGGAGCTTCTTTTCCCAATTTTCTAGAATAACTTATTATAAATTCATTTGCCAGTTTAATAATATCATTACCCCTTTCACGCAGAGGGGGAGCAATAATTGGGTATACGTTTAGTCTATAATACAAGTCCTGTCTGAATTTTCCAGACTTAACTTCCTCCTTAAGGTTCCGGTTAGTTGCAGCAATTACCCTAATATTAACTTTTTGTGTTTCGGAACTGCCCACAGGTTCAAATTCTCCTTCCTGTAGCACTCTCAATAATTTGGATTGAAGATCGAGCTGCAAATCGCCGATTTCATCTAAAAAAATTGTACCTCCATCAGCGAATTGAAATCGGCCAATTCTTGTTTTTGTGGCACCCGTAAAAGCGCCGGGAACATGGCCGAAAAATTCACTTTCTATAAGAGAAGCAGGGATGGCTGAGCAATTAACTTTAATAAGCTGTCTATTTTTCCTATTGCTTGCTGAATGAATTGCTCTGGCAATTAGTTCTTTTCCTGTTCCAGTTTCACCGGAAATTAAAACCGTACTGTCAGTTTTTGCTACAAGATTCACTTCATGAAGCAAATTCATAATGGGTCTGCTTTGTCCGATAATTTCATCAAAATCATTTAATAATTTTATTTCTTCCTTCAAATATTCCGCTTCTGTTTCCAGGTTATGAATTTTTTTCTCGGCTTCAATCTTATCATTAATATTGCGCAGAATAACAGTATAGAAAATATCATCATTAATTTCATATTGCGATATAGTAGCTTCAGATGGAAACTCAATTCCGTTTTTGCAGAGTATATTCAGGCTGTCGGTAATCCATATATACTTTTTTCCTTCCGGTAAATTCTGAAGTTCATTAATAGAATTCTCGAAGATCTTTTTTCCCTGTTCCGATAAAAGATTTAAGAAATTATTACCCACAGCTTTTGACAATTCACAATGAAATAATTTTTCTGCAGCAGGATTCATCATCCTGATACTAAAATTATGATCAAGTTCAATAATCCCATCCATAGCACTATTAACTAACCTGCGCAATTTCTTTTCCTTATCCTCAATTTCCTTTTCTGCATAAAGTCTCTGCAGCTCGGCAGCAGCTCTTGCAGCAAAAATGTGAAATATTTCTGCATTATTGGATTTTTCCGGCATAGGTTTATCATCAATTACTCCCAAAAGGCCAAGAGTTTTTCCATTAATATTTAATAACGGGGCTCCCATATAACTAACAACTTTTAATCCCAAGTCTGGTGAATCGGGGAATAATTCAGAAACATTTTCTTTTATATGTACAAACTGTGATTTTTCGATTACATCCTGGCATGGAGTACCTTCTATTTTATATCCAAAATCTTTGATCCATCTGTCATTATACCAGAAAGACCGCGCCTGCAGAAAACGCGATTCTTCATTATATTCTGTTATCCAGGCACCCTTAGTTTGCAAAATTACACATAGATTCTTAACAAGAGCTGAAAAAAAATCAGCGCCGGTTGCCGAAGATGTTCCCTCAAAAATTGCCCTGATCGCAGAATCTTCTTCCCTGTTATGAAATAGGATCTTTAATTCGCTTTGCATAATAATTACTGATATTAATTAAAATCTTTGAATTATAGAATAAATGAAGGTTTATTTCAATAGAAATTTGAGGATATAAAGTTTTTGTTAAGAGGTTTGTGATATGCATTACCAGATCATAAGCGTAACTTATGGAAAGCAGGCTGATGAATAATGGGAATCTTTCCAGACTTTCTAATCCTACCTTTGTTTCATTATTTCTTCTTCCCGTTTTTTCATTTCTTCCGGTGAAACATCTTCAATATGAGCAGCGATCCACCATTGATTTCCAAAAGGATCTTCAATTCCGCAGACACGGTCACCATAAAATTCATCCGCAGGTTCACGCAAAGTTTTCCCTCCGGCTTTCAAAGCTTCTTTATAAACAGAATCAATGTCGGGGGTGTACATATAAATTGTGGAAGTCATTGATTTCCATTCACCTGTTGATTGACCCATCATAATAAAAGAGTCGCCTATTTTTAATTGTGCATGCATTATTCTACCGTCAGGTGTCGTGGAACGGTGGCTTTCCGCGGCATTAAATGCTTCTTTCAAAAAATCAATAAATTTGGCCCCATCATTAACTATGAAATATGGAGTTATTGTGTGAAATCCTTTGGGGATAGGGTTAACTTTAGCAGTCATACAGTTCTCCTTTATATTAAAATTATTTAATTATTAAGAAGTTATTTTATTGCTGACTCAATCTCTTTGCTTAACGGCGAAACTGCAGGTCCGAAATAATGTGTTAATATACCTTTCTCATTTACAAGATATTTACTAAAGTTCCAATCAGGCTGATGATCATTCCATCCATTGTTGTCCGGATTGGTTAACCATTTATAAACACTGTTTTGATCAGGAGCAGTAATAACAACAGATTTTTTCATTAATGGAAAAGTAATATTGTAATTAGCTTTACAAAATTCTACGATCTGTTTGTCATTTCCTTTTTCTTGTTCTCCAAAATTATTAGATGGAAATCCCAAGATAATTATTCTTTCTTTATTGTTTTCATATAATTTTTGCAGTGATTCATATTGAGCGGTAAATCCGCAATCAGAGGCAGTATTAACCAATAATACCTTCATATCCATAAATTGTTCAAAACTTATTTCATTGCCGGAATTATCAATAGATTTTAAATTATAAAAAGAGGATCGGGGAAGAATATTCTTTTTGTTGTTTAATATCTTTGCACTTTTATCAGAAGATTTATTCATCCTCATTAATAGCGGATAAAACGTCTTCAAAATTTTTTGTTTTATGGTCATATTAAAATATTTATACGACACCCTCCGTTAATTTTTTTATTAAAACATTTTTGTAAATATTTTTCAGAAATTATTTATCAGCTAATATTTTATCTATTGAGTTTAACTCTTCTTTAGTAAACTTCAAATTATTTAAAGCACCAACAGCATCATCTATTTGAGAGACTTTACTTGCCCCGATTAATGCAGAAGTAACAGCAGGTTTTCTTAGGACCCAGGCAATAGCCATTTGTGCTAAGGATTGCCCCCGTTTTTTTGCCAGGTTATTAAGCTCTTTAACTTTCTGAA
Organism: uncultured Bacteroidota bacterium; assembly: GCA_963782475.1. GTDB lineage: Bacteria > Bacteroidota > Ignavibacteria > Ignavibacteriales > Ignavibacteriaceae > CAVQBP01. Next base: position 333,430 of record CAWAJW010000012.1, on the reverse strand, counting down.
TTATTTCTTCTGTAATGTTTTCCCGTTTCAGAAAGGTACCTTTTTTAGCAGCACGGGAATCTTCAGGAATTCCGTTTAAGTATTTGTTAGTTAAAAGTCCCTGTGCTAATGGAGAAAAAACTATGCTTCCAATGCCTTCATCTTCAAGAACATCAAGAAGTCCGTTTTCAACCCACCTTTCAAACATGCTGTATTTCGGCTGATGAATCAGGAGATGAATACCGATCTCTTTCAGAATTACAGCGGCTTTTTTTGTATCTTCAGGCTTGTATTGAGATATACCAACATATAAAGCTTTCCCGCTTCTGACTATATGGTAAAGTGCATTCATCGTTTCTTCAAGCGGCGTTTCAGGATCAGGGCGGTGATGATAAAATATATCTACATATTCAAGTCCCATTCTTTTTAAGCTTTGGTCAAGACTAGCAATAAGGTATTTCTTTGAGCCGAAGTTTCCATAAGGACCCGGCCACATATCCCAGCCTGCCTTAGTAGAAATAATTAATTCATCACGATAATTTTTTAAATCTTTTTTGAAAATATTTCCGAAGGTTTCCTCAGCAGAACCATAAGGAGGACCATAGTTATTGGCCAGGTCAAAATGGGTAATACCAAGATCAAAAGCCCGGTGAATCATATTCCGGCAGTTTTCAAAAACATCAACACCGCCGAAATTATGCCATAAACCTAGTGAAATCGGAGGAAGCTTTAACCCGCTTTTTCCGCAGCGGATATATTCAAAATTTTTATATCTGGAATCAGACGCAATGTATTGCATTATGTTCTCCTTTAGCAAAAGTATTTTGGAAATTTTAAAAAACTTTCTTCCTACTTACTAAATTAAAGTTTTTATTTTATTAAAACATATATTCCTGTTGCCGTCATCAAAGCTCCGGCAGCTTTATTGATTTTTTTTTGTGATGTTTCTCTAATAAATAATTTTCTTGACAGGCTCGCAAAATAACAATAAGAACCCAGCACAGTAAAAGAAACCAAAGTTATTAATATAATCATCATTAAAATATCTGCAATATTAACCTTTGAAAAATTGATAATGGTTGGAAGTACGCTTGCATAAAATAAAATTGGTTTAGGATTACCGAGAGTAAGAAATAATCCACTTAAAATTGTTTGATATTTACTCTTTTTAACTCTGCCATTTAATTCGATGTTTAGATTTGTTTTCTTGAAGGTTTTAATTCCCAGAAAAATTAAGTAAACTCCGCCTGCAATCCTGATGATAAAAAACATTTCTCCCATAGCTTCTGAAATAGCGGAAATTCCTATATAAGCAAGTATTAAGAATATACTATCCCCAATAACTAAACCGCTGATAAATAATAAAGAGGATTTAAATCCATTGGAAACAGCTTTTGATATAGAAGCAAATACTCCCGGACCTGGAGTAGCTGAAAGGATTATCATTCCAACTAAAAATCCGGCTAGTATTTCATAATCCATAATAAATTTATAAAAGTTGTGGAAAGAAATTAAATTAAGCTAATTAAAACAGGAAATTGAAACTCTCTAAAACATTGTATTTTCATTTGCAGATTCACCCGGAACCATTTGTATAACATCCCAATGTTCTACAACTTTACCATTATTATCAACACGGAAAATATCAATACTTGCGTAATCGTTTTCTCCCGGCCATTCCTGTCTGCAATGTATAACTATCAGATTACCTTCAGCAACAATTCTCACAAAATGATTTTTTTTGCCGGGATATTTTTCAGCCAGGTTTAGAAAATACTTAATAAATCCTTCCTTACCGCTGACAACCATCGGATTATGCTGTATATAATCATCGCCTGCATATTTGTCAACTGCTTCTTTTGGATTACATTTATTAAATGCCAGGTCATAGAATTCAGTTACATTTTTTTTATTTCTTTCTAATTTCGAATCCATAATTCACTCATCGGTTTTTTATTTTTAAAATAAGAATAAAAACAGGAATTCGTAATTATATTTAACACAAAACGGGATTAACTAATGCTCAAGAAGCATAAATATGAGAATAAAAATTTGAGTGTGATCTTATAGCTGATAAGCCACAAGAAATTAAACCTGCGGTATATAAACACAATAACCTCTGGGAGGTGCCCAAAAATCAGCCCAGCCATTTCCCTGGCTAAATTTTTCCTGAGACACTCCAAGATCTTCTCCTCTCCATGCAATAGGCACAAATTTAGTATTCTTCCATTTGGTTTGAACCGATGTACCGTTCCAGCTGTTTTGGTTATTTAAAACAAAAATTAATCCTTTTTGATTTTCAAATCCGTTTCTCTGCATTATATATAAATTATCATCAACATATAAAACCGAAGTTGTACCTCCTGCATTATTTTCATGTGCTTTTACCAAGGCAGCAATACCGCTAAGATTATTTTCCTGCGCAAGGTTCCAATTATAATAATCCTGCCAAAAAACACAGGGATAGCCTTCATGGGTTAATATGAAAGCATATGCCATCATTTTATCATTTATTATCGGATCGTTTCGAACAACATCATGATTTTCGACAAAAGTTACAGCAACAGACGGAGAGTCTGTTAATAATGTTCCGCTTTTCAAGAGATTCTTTAAACTAAATCCATATGTGTCGCAAAGATCTTTTAATCTATATCTTAAAGGAAAATCAAAAGCACAGGCGGGATTATCAGACCATCCATTTGTTTCATCGAGCCATTCCTGAATATTTCTATCACTGTCCCAGCATTCACCAACACCAAAGGGTTTATACCCCGTATCTTTTATTAAACCTCTTAATTCCTGAATAGCACGAACCATCCACCCTCCATATCCTTTAACACAATCATACCTGAAACCGTTAAAACCTATCTCTTCAATCAGCCATCTTGCATATTCAAGAAGCTCAGTATAAACATAAGGATCTCGGTGGCATAAATCAGGCATATCTCCAAAAGTTCCGTTGTCCCATGTTTCATATGGAGAAGGATGAAAACATTTCCAGTTGCGTTGAAATTTATTACTCTTTGGAGAAAACTTTGTCCACTTACTTTCATTGGTAATAGGATTGACTTCCTGAGCATCCGCACCGCTATTATGATTCAAAACCAAATCAGCGTAAACTTCCATATTATTTTTATGTGCAGTTTCAATTAACTTAAGCAACTCAGCTTTTGAACCATATAAAGTTTTTACCGAACCTTTCTGATCAATATCTCCAAGATCATAATAATCATAGGGATCATAACCCATAGATAATCCTCCCAAATTTGCAGCTTTATTAACAGGAGGTAACCATAAAGCTGAAAATCCAACAGAACTTAATGAAGATATTCTGCTATTGATAAAATTCCACCATTCCCCTTCTTTGCTTTCCAGCTTAGGGGAATCCCAATAAAAAGACTGCATAATAACACCCATAGTATTATCATCCTTATTATTTATAATCTGAATTAATATAAGAACAAAAGGATATTTTATAGGTCAGTAGAAAATTCGTGAAAATGATTTTTATGTAAGAAAATAAAAGCAAAATAGGAGTAAATAGCAAATTGAAAATGTTCAAGTACTGGCGCAAGTTTAAGATTCATTTCGCGGGAGTCAAAAATATCAAGCTGTATTTAGAGGATAGCTTCCTGTCTTAAATCTTCAGCATCTTCCCTGTTGTTTACAAATCTGAAACAAGTATTTAATACCTTTTTTGATTCATTTGATATATTATAATTAATAAAAACCAGTATCACTTCCATTTTCATAACAGAATTAGAATTTTACGGCTGTAATTATTTTATACTTCAGTTTCTTCTTTAATTTCTTTTGCTGTATCAGTTTTTGATTTAGACCTTGCATAGATTAAAGATACTGTAACCAATACTACACCAAGTACCAGAAATGAAATAATTTTATATGTAAAATCCTCACTTGTGATACCTAAAATGAATACATAAACAACTGTCAATAAAAGAGTAAGGATTGCCATCCATCGGTATTTTTTATTTTTTAACAATAGGCTCAAAATGTAATATAAAAATGCTAACACAACCCAAGATATACTAACAAGCCCACCAGGAATAAAGTTATAAAGTGCGTATGGAATAATTAAAAGCGCAATTATTAAATACGCATTTCGCATATACTCGGTTCTTAACTCCAGTCTGTCTTTCTTCCAGTTCAAAACCCTTGCACTCAATAATGCAACTATACCGTAGCTAATGCTGACTGCGTCTATCTTTCCTTCCATTGCAAGATATGCTATAAGTACTAAAAGATAGATTATAAAATTTGTTACTACAATAAATTTGGATCTAAACCAAACTGCAGTTGAAACTACAAGCAGACTTTGCCAGCAAAGCCATATGAAAAAGCTGGGCACAGGGAATTGAATTATTATTGCAACACTTAAAGCAAGATAACCAAACATTGCAATTATGAATGTTGAAAACCTGCTTTTTTCTCTAACCCAAAAAATTATTGAAAAACTTAAAAACAATACGGAAGCGAGAAGATGATAAAATCCAACGTAAGAATGGGTTGTTGTTAAAGTAATTAAGAGGAAAATTGAATAAGCACCTGCAGTATTAAGAGCAGCAATTGATATAACAGTAATATTTTCAGGAATTGACTTATCTCTTAATATATTTCCGAAGTAAAAGATAGAAGCATAAATAAGAAGAAATACTACATTAAAACCGGAACTAGATACGGGCTGTAGAGGTTTACCAAGTAAAGGATTATTAAAAAACCATAGCAGATGGATTAAATATGTAATGATTATGCCGTATATAATTAGGTAGGTCCATTTATAACTTAAAGAGAAATAAACCGCAAGCAGCGATAAAATAACCAGCATTACAAAAATAAAATATGGCTGATCGCTAACCATTGCTGTTAGATAACCAAGCGTAAGACTTACAGCAGTTAAATAAACAGAACCCTTTTTAATCGAATAAAATAATGTTAATCCGCTTACAGTCAGTAAAAGAATAATTTCAAAAGTTAGATCTGTTATCAAAGGATTTGAACTGAAATAATACAATCTCAGTGTTGTAAAAAAAGATAATACAAATCCTCCCCCCAATATAAAACCGCTTATATGAGGAAAGTTTTTTTGCCAGTATTGTGAAAGGATAATAAGTCCGAATGAAAAGAAATATCCTAAAACAGTCGGGAAAGCAGAAGGAGAATTTTCAAAAGGTAAAGTTAGAAGAAATGCAAGACCTATGATTAATACTACAATACCAACTTTGGCAAACCAGAATTGTCCTATCCTATATTCAAGGTTATCTTCCCTGCTTGTATTTTCCTTAATATCGAGAGTTTTCCTTGCTTCTTTTTTTTCAACATAAGGATCTTCTAAAGATGCTATCTGGAGACGGGCTTCAATATTAGAAATTCTTTCATCTAACTTGATTAAGAATCTAACTATTTCATCAATACCGGGATTTTCAGAGAGTGACTTCATATTTATCTCCCTGTATACTCATTATTTAAAAAATTATTTACCGCGTTCCATTCTTTTTATATACAGGTATAAGACAAATGCAAGGAAACTAATTATTAATACTGAAATACCTAATCCGATTCGCCGGAAATAATATTCATGTATGGCACTTTTGGCCTCATTAATTACTATATTACTTGCAGCCAAACCTTTTTTAACTACGACACTGTCAAATTTTTCTTCATTAAAAGCATGAACGATTGTTCTTGCCTCCAGTTTAGCCTGGTTGACGTCGCGTAATTTAAATTTAGCTTCTGAGATTTCCATACCTTTTTGTTCGGCATTATTTATTAAAGAATCAGCAAAATTTTCAGAGTAACTAAGACTATCGATTAATAACCGCATATGTTTTGCTGCTTTATAACCGTTAATGTTTTCACTTGGAGTATGGCATTTGCTGCAAATAGCGTCTTTGGAAACTCCCAAAAGCTGATTAGTCGGAACAACGATCCCATGATTTCCATGACAGGTTTCACATTCAGGATAATGGCGCTCATCAAAGGCTTTTTTATGAGGGCTGGCTGAAAATAACTCGGCGTTTAATGCATGGCAGGTTCCGCATACTTCGGAAATTGATTCAACACCAGGAGGTACAGCACCGTGATTACCATGACAGCTATTACAAGCAGGTGCGCTTAAGTCATGCTTTTCCAGAAGATCAACTCCGTGTACACTTTTTGAAAATTCTTCATACTGGTTTGTTGGAATATTATATTCCTTCATATATGATTTATTACTATGGCACTTAGCACATGTCTTTGGTATATTAACTATGTATACACTTGAATTTGCATCATTAATCCCCAGGATACCATGGCTGCCATGACAGTTAGCACATTCTGCAACCTTGACATCGCCTTTTGCATTTCTAATTCCATGAACGCTTGTTCTATATTTATCTAGCTGATCAACTGCAAGTGCAGGATTATAATTGCGCATATATACTGCGTTACTGTGGCATTTTGCACAGGTTTTAGGAAGGTTAAGAGGATAGACAGGTGATGCGGGATTAGTAACTTCCACAATACCATGAGCATTATGGCAGGTTATACACTGAACAATTCTATCCTGACCATTAATAGACATTTTTCCGTGCACACTCTTTGATAAAAGTTCCATTTGGTTTGTCGGTATATCGGCACCATATTTCTTCATAGTTTCAGGATTTGCATGGCAGATAATACATCTCTCCGAAATTTGATTTCCTTTTGGTACCCCAATAAACCCGGCATCTTTATTCATTGCAGCATCCATATCATCAGATTTACTGTTTCCTCCATGACATCCGGAACATGGGATACCTTTTTTATGATGAATATCATTTTTAAATAATGCCGAAGGATTATCCCCCTGCGTTTCATGGCAATTGAAGCATTCATCTTCAGCTGCCTGAATATAATTTGCGGCTAAAAAAATAAAACCAAATAAGAGAATCATTGTTAACTTTTTCATGAGGTCCATCCAAGTATTGTTAAAACAATGATAAATATTACGGCAAAAATCCCGATATAATTTATTAAACGGTTTTGCTTTCCCTTTGAACTCTTAATATCCCAGAAAGGAACAAGAAGCCACAATAAACCGGCAAGACCAAAAAGTAGAATACCAAGAAGTTCGCCTTCAATTGATAAAATATGTGCAGGAAAATATTTTAAAGTCTGGAACATAAATAGGAAATACCATTCCGGCTTAATCCCGGCGGGGGCCGAGGCAAATGGATCAGCTTTAATTCCCAATTCTGCAGGGAAAAAGACTGCCAGTATCGCTAATATATTAAGAACCACCAGCCAGAGCAGCAAATCGCGAAGCATAAAATTAGGGAAAAAGGGCATTTTCTTTTTTTCAGTAGACGGCTTAACCTCAAATTCTAATGGTTCGCTCATACCCTGTCTTTGAACAAGCACTAAATGAATTAGTAAAAGAAAAGTAAAAATGCCGGGGAATAATGCAACATGAAATCCAAACAAACGGGAGAGAGTTGCGCCTGTTACATCATCACCGCCGCGCATAAATATCTTAACCGGTTCTCCAATAAAAGGAACTGCACCAACGATATCGGAGCCTACCTTAGTTGCAAAAAAAGAGAGCTGATTCCATGGCAATAAATACCCGCTGAACCCGAAACCAAGTGCCAAGAAAAACATCAATGCACCGGTTATCCATGTAACCTCGCGCGGCCTCCTGTATGCCTTTTCAAAAAATACACTGAACATATGAACAAATACAGAAAAAATAAATAAGTTTGCAGCCCATGCATGGATAGAACGTATTAGCCAGCCGAATTGAACTTTTGACATTATAAACTGAACACTTTCAAATGCTAAATCTGTGCTGGCTTTATAATAAAAAAGGAGCAGTATTCCCGTAACAACCTGGATAATAAACAAGAAAAGTGAAACTCCGCCGAAATAGTACCATACCGAATGACGGTGAATAGGTACATACTTTTTTCCCATAAATTCTACGAGACTCTCCAGGTTAACTCTATCGTCAAACCAGAGATAAACTTTTCTTAAAATATTTTTCATTTTTTATCTCAAGCTGTTTTTGAAACGAAAATTTCGTCTCCCTTAAGAATGACTCTATATTCTTCCAGAGGTTTGGGTGGTGGGCCTGAAACATTTCGCCCATTAAGATCATACTTACCATTATGGCACGCACACCAGATTAATCCCATATCGTTCCTGTATTGAACAGTACATCCAAGATGAGTGCATACTGCAGAGAATGCTTTAAATTTATTATCCGGAGTATGAATAAGCAGAACCGGCTTACTGCCGAATTTAATTATCTTTCCTTTTCCTTCTTTTAAATCGGTCAGCTTACCCGCAGACACATTCGAAACTTCAACTTCACTTTGCTTTGGGGGTTTTAGATATGCAAGAAGCGGATAAAGAATAATTCCTCCTAACCCAAATAAACCCGCAGACAGAAAATATTTAAGGAAGTCCCGCCTCTTATGAATGCCACCGCTAGTAGTGTTATTCATTATGTACGCTCCATCAATTACTTGAATGACAATCGCTGCAAGCAGTTTCCTGCCAGGAATTACCTATATCGACAGGGTGCTTATATGTTAAGCCTGTTAATGAAACACTGGGTTGGTTATCACCAAATTGTTCTGCCAATATTGTATGGCATACACTGCAATCTCTTGAAATTACTTTTCCATCGGCACTAACATGCTTGCCGTCGTGGCATCTGAAACAACCGGGTGAATATAAATGTCCTAAATTATTTGGAAATTTTTTCCAGCTTACATTCATTTCAGGGAAATAATTCAGCTCATATATTCCTTCTATTTGCTTAATGGCTTTTTCGATATCTGCTTTTTTAACCGAATCAATATGGGGAAAACGGTTTTTGTAGAAATCCTCTATCGTCAATTTTATGCTGTCTAATGCAATTGGTTTAGTTGAATAACTTCCTTCAAGCGCCTCGACAGCGATGCTTTTAATATACGGCAATTCCGGATCTACAAAACCTGCAGCCATTTCTTCGTTAACTGATTGAGCAGGCGGGTGATATATATGGGAGGGTCTGTTATGACAATCGATACAATCCATGAGTCTCTTATTGCCATTTTTAACCTGTTCCTCGGTTACAGCTATTTCCGTGCTTTTATAGATAGTCTCTTTTCCAGTTGATAAGGATTTAGCTTTAACCCAAGGGATAACCTGGCGTGCGGAATCAGTTGCAAGATATGTGATTTCATTTGCAATATTCATATGCCAGTGTATACCTGAGGTTACCCCTGTTACTTCATTACCTCCGCCGATTTTCATTAAAAGAGTTAGAACCATTTTAGAGTTTTCTTTATCGGAGAGATAATAAGTATTTACATGTTTTTTCTGATTATAAAATACATTCGGCCAATGACATTGTTCACATGTTTCTCTTGCAGGCCTTAAATTACTAATAGGAGTGGGGATTGGATGGGGATATTTATTAAAAATAACCGAATAAACCTGATATGCACCGGAGAGCTTAGAACGAACGTACCAGCCCGCTCCCGGTCCGATATGGCATTTAACACAATCTACTCTTGCATGAGGAGAATTTTGATATGCAGTATATTCAGGATTCATTACTGAATGACATATTGTTCCGCAAAATTGATTCGAATCTGTATATTCATAAGCTTTAAAACTTCCGAAGGCAGAAAATAATAATAGAAGTATAGTTCCTACTGAGAAAAAAGTGAGTGCGGAACGATGTTTCGGATTATTTAAATCAATAACAGGAAATCTACCACTTCTTACCTTCCCATGTCTTTCCCTTCGATGTTCTCTTATTATGCCGAAGGCAATTAATAATAATCCAATTATCAAAAATCCAGGTAAGATTACAAAAGCAATAATACCCATATACGGTTTTGGATTTGGAGTAAGAGCTTCAAGAAGCATTAGGAAGAGAATTAATCCGAAATTTACAACAGCTAAACCAGCGCCGATTAATGTAATTGGATTGTAGAAAGATGGAGGAAAAATCTTTTTCATTTAACTGATAATTGTTTTGAAAATATTATTAAAAGATTCTATTAGATGCAAATATTATTTCAAATATTTTTCTTAGTATAAATAATTACTGCCTCAGCATTATATTAAGCTGAATTATTGTTTTTCCTCTTCATCAGGAGATTGCTGATTCTTAATTCTATCCAGTTCAGCCGGATGCTCTTCCGCCATCTCCTCTTCTGTCATTTTCCCGGTGATCCATGAAGTGTTCATTGGATATATATCGGGATTAAAAATTACAAAATAAAAATGCCAGACGATTATAGCCAGAGTTGCCAGCCAGGCTTCATAATAATGAATGCTTCTTGCTATCTCCCAGCCTAATAATGTAAACAGACCAATAAAAGTGTTATCAAACCACATAATAAAACCGGTTGCCGACATTATTATTGTACCCCAGATCAGAGCCCAGTATTCTGCTTTTTCAACATAACTAAAACGATCCAGCTTAGGCTTATCCTTAGATAAACCTAAATTAAATTTGGCAATTCCGATTGCATCAAAAAGATCTTGCCTCTTTGGAAATAAATCTTTTATTAATTGTTTTCCCCTTTCAGTAAATGATATATAATAAATATGATATAAGCTTGTTGCTATCATTATTACGGCAGCAATCCTATGAAGGTAGCTTCGGTAATCGAATGCATTTTCTATAGAACTCCTGATATGAGCTACCCACCAGGAATTAGGGAACTGCAGCATGAAGCCTGTAACAACAAGTATAATGAAACTTATAGTAAATAATAAATGCTGAATTCTCTCATTAAGATTCATCCTTAGATAAAGAGCATGACCATGTTTTTCCTGAACAATATATCCTAACTGTTTCAGTTTTTTAATTTTTGCTTTCCTCACGAAGTCCAGAATATTATGGAAAAGCATTGCTCCGATAACTGAAATAATCATAATTATATATAATAAAGATATCCAATAAAGTATCGGCTCAGATTTTTCCTTTTGAGTTGAATGTATATCTCCGATCGCAAAGTTTTTATTGGCCCCGGGATGACATTTACCGCAAGTCTTTTCAAGGTTCCCGGCATATACGGAAGATCTCGGATCAGTCGGAGGCAGTATTAAATGAACACCGTGACAGCTGCCGCAATTTGCAACTGTAGTAACTCCGCCCTGCGAAGCCAATCCATGGTAGCTTTGATTAAAAGTAGATAAACGGTTCGGGTTTAATCCGTATTTGGCAGTTAAAGCAACCGAAGCATGGCAGCGTGAACAAACTTGCTGTGAAACATTTGCAGGTGCTGTTGGAGCGAGAGGATTGCTTGGCTTTAAAATATTATGTTCACCATGGCAACTAACACAGACAGGTGCATCACTACTTCCTTTTTTCAATACCGCGACGCCATGAATGCTTTCCTTATACTCTTTTTCAATGTCGGTATGGCACTGTCCGCAGGTATTAGGTATATTAAATCTATTTACTGTAGATGTAGGATCACCCGGCGCCTTTACCATATGCGCGGTATGGCAATTAACACAATTAGCGGCTTTGACATTTCCTTCAAGTAAAGCTTTCCCGTGAACACTTGTAGTGTATGATGATATAAAACCTGCTGAAGGTGAAGTTCTTGTCCTAATGTCAGGATTATCAAGGTGGCAAGAGAGACAAAGTTTTTCCTGGTTAATTTTAGTCTGAGCACTATCCTTTGACACAATGGAAACAATTTGATTTTTATGGCAAGTAAAGCAATTAGGTGCTCCTTTTACTCCTTCCCTTAAACCATTTGCATGAGCCGAAGTTGAAAATTCTTTGGCTTTGTCAGGGTGGCAGTTGGAGCAGGCCTGAACAATATTCTGTGAACTGAATTTTGAGCCGGCCACTTTTGGTGATATAATATCATGTGTACCATGGCATCCTTTACAATTCACATCCTTGCTTCCATCCACTCCATTTGCATTTATCATTTGCGGGTGGAACGGATGTTTAATTGGTGCATCTGTATGGCATGACTCGCAGTTTATAGGCTGAATGTTTGCTTTATGAGGTACTTCATCGGGATCAAAACCTGTATGGCAAGAAATACATTGAAGCTTTCTGTGAGCAGAGCTGTTAAAAACTTTCGGGTTTACGTATAAAGAGACCTCTTTCCCATTTCTTTCGGTTGTTAATGTATTATCATTATGGCAAGTTAGACAGTCATCATTGCTTTGAGGTAAGATATAATTTGGAAGGAAAAATATAAATACAAGAATAAAAATATATATTAAATTATTTTTCTTGTTAAACCGTCTAACATTGCCAAAAACCATAATAATCGTACAACAATTGTGAATAAATTATTCGAGTGTTCTAAATTTTTGTGCTGATTGCAGGCTCCAGATGAGAACCGTTATAAAATCACTTTTAAAAGAATAAACAAAATAATGATGCTTTAGTAATTTTTAAAAGAGAAAGCTATTCCGTAAAGAGCTATCATTGAAAAAATAAACAATATATAAAGCAAAAGGTTTTTCATAATCATTCCCTCAGGACATTTTATTATATTTAATCAAATTTTACTGAAGTCCCATTGTTTTCTCAAAGAGTATGCCGTTATAAAATTTGGTATTTGTAGAATTATTAAATAGAATCTTTATTTGTTTCTCAACAATGGGAAACATTAATTTGGGCTTTTTTATATATAAGAAGCATAAATTTGAATTACTTTAGAACATACTATTTAAAATTACAAAGCGGATAAAATTGAATATTTAAATAATAATTGAAAGGATAGCGTATCAGTTGAAAGTGCCTGTAAGGTTGGAAAGTTCTTTTGTTACTTCGTTGAGGTCGAACGGCTTGTAGAAAATGAAATCAGCAAATTTTCTGATCTTTATATCAAATTCTTTATCCTGATTTTTAAAGACATAGATCAAAACTATTGGAACTCCAGGATCGAGAGCTTTTATATCCCCGCATAACTTTTCAGTTCTGTCGGAAGGTTCCATATCTAATAGTACCAAATCAAATTTTGTACATTTAACTATTTTAATTAAATCATCGTTATCCGTACTAACAGTAATGTTATATCGATCTTTCAAATACATCAAGAGACTGAAACTCATTGTAAAATCGGAACTATATAAGATAATTTTTTTCATAAAGATTATTAAAGCGTATAAATTCGCCTAATTATACTCGCTATTTATGTGCCAATTAAGTTTGATATTTCCAGTGGTTAGCATTTACGAAAAGAGGTTCAATAATCATATTTTCAAATCTGAGAAAAGGAATTGATTCTTGCTCATGAAAAATAATTACATGATCTGAGAAGTGGTTTCCCTCTTTTCAAGCTTTAATATCAAGTTCTTTAAGTTTTCTATATAAAGTAGAAAGCCCGACCTGAAGCTGTTTCGCCGTCAGCTCTTTATCATATTCATTACTATCCAAAACTTTAAGGATGAACTCCCTTTCAAAATTTCTAACGGAGCTTTCTAAAGAACCTGTAGAATTAACCTTAGAAAGCTTTAGCTCTCTAAAAGAATCCGGCAGATCATTTATTGAAATAAAATCTTTCTTACAGAATATGACAGCTCTTTCAACAATATTTTCGAGCTCTCTAATTTCACCTTTCCACTCATGGCTTATAAGTACGTGGATAGCATCAGAATCAAATCCTTTGATATTCTTATTCATTTCTTTTCTATATTTATCCAGGAAATGATCTGCAAGAAGCGGGATATCTTCTTCCCTTTCTTTTAATGAGGGGAGTTGCATTTCAATAACATTTAACCTGTAATAAAGGTCTTCGCGAAATTTACCGGATTTAATTTCTTCTTTTAAGTCTCGGTTGGTTGATGCGATTATTCTAACGTCAACTTTTATTGTTGCAGTTTGTCCAACAGGTGTAAATTCTTTTTCCTGGAGAACGCGTAAAAATTTTACTTGCAGCTGTAAAGGCATTTCACTTATTTCATCTAAAAAAAGAGTTCCTTTATCAGCGGCTTTAACAAATCCTTCTTTATCATACAAAGCACCGGTAAAGGCACCTTTTTTATGCCCGAACAGCTCACTCTCAACAAGGTTTTCCGCAATTGCACCGCAGTTAAATGCAATGAACGGCTTGTTTTTTCTATTGCTATTATAGTGTAAAGCACGGGCCACTAATTCTTTTCCGGTTCCGCTTTTTCCCATAATCAGCACAGTGCTGTCTGTTTCGGATACAGCCTGGATCATTTCATATATTTTTTTTATTGCAGGGCTTTTTCCAATAATATTTTCAAAATCATAATTCCTTTGTATCTCATTCCTTAATATTCTATTCTCAAGCAAAAGATTTCTAATTTCAAATAATTTTTTAATCTTTAAAATAATTTCATCAAATTCAACAGGCTTTAAGATATAATCGCTCGCACCATTTCTTAATGCAGAAATAGCCGTATTCAGCGAACCGAAAGCCGTAATGATTATGACAGAGGTCTGGATGTTTAATTGCTTTATTTTATCAAGTAATTCAATCCCTTTCATTCCCGGCATTTCAAGATCCGTAACAACAAGGTCATAAGAATTTTTTAGAAGCATTTCATGGGCAACTAAACCATTTTCAGCTTCCTCAACATCATAACCTTCTTTTTTAAGAATATAAGAGAGAGATTCGCGTATTATTTTCTCATCATCAACTATTAAAATCTTTTCTGCCATTTTAAATCTTTCTGTTAAATGGTAATATAATTGTAAAAGTTGAGCCTACTCCAATCTCACTTTTGACGGAGATTTTGCCTTCAAAGCTTTTAATAATGCCATAACTAATCCAAAGCCCAAGACCTGTTCCGATACCTTCTCTTTTTGTTGTAAAAAAAGGTTCAAATACTTTGCTTAATTCTTCGTCGGTCATTCCTTTACCTGAATCAGTAAATTGCATTGTGGCATAGTCGTCATCCATATTAGAAGTTATAATAATTTTTTTATCTCCGTAAAAGCTTTCTTTTTCCACAATTGCATCAACTGCATTTAAAAGTATATTCAGGAATACCTGCTCGATCTGATCGGGTATGAGGGGGAGTAAAGGGATTTTTTCATTTAAATTTATCTCAAACTCAATGTCTTTGGCTTTTTTGCCTACCTTTGTAATATTTATTGATTCGGTCAGAATTTGATTTAAATCAGTCAGCTTTAATTCATAATTAGAAGGACGGGAAAAATCGACTAAATCCCTTATTATTTTAGATATTCTTGTTACCTGCCCCTTAATCAATTCAAGCTTTTCTTTCACAAAAAGATCATCGGTTGTTCTTAAAACAACCTGAACCAAAGCTGAAATAGAAGCCAGCGGGTTTCCTACTTCGTGGGCGACACCGGCAGCTAATGTTCCAATGCTCTCCATTTTTTGTGTATGAACCAACTGCTTTTCAAGTAATTTTTTATCAGACAAATCACGGTGAACACCAAAAAATCCATTTACTTCATGATTATGATCAACAATAGGAGAAATCATTAACTGGGCATAATACGGTTCACCGCTTTTTCTTCTATTCTCAACTTCACCTACCCAGACCTTTCCGCTTCTTACGGTGTCCCACATCTTTTTCCAGAATTTTTTTGATTGCCTACCGCTGCCGAAAACATTAGGATTCTTTCCTAAAACTTCTTCTTTTGAATAACCGCTGGCAGCAAGATATGCAGGATTAACGTAATTCATATTTCCATCAAGATCAGTAATAACCAGGGGGAATATTGTTTTTTCAGCTATATTGTAAAACCGTAAAAGATCCAGCTCTTTTTTTCTCTCTTCAGTAATATCCTTTGCTATGATGAACAAGTTCGAATCTTTTGCATAAGCATCTGTTTGGGCAGGCGATACAAACAAATCTATATCATAAACTTTATTTAAAATATTGAATTTAGTAATAAAGTTTTTACTATCACCCTCCTTTTTACATTCATTAAAAAAAAGATTAACTTTTTTTCTATAAGATTCGTCAACTAAATCTAAAAATTTTTCCTCTTTGATTCCGTGTTTGCCGTTATCAGCAATTTTAAAAAATGCCTTATTGTAACTTAAAATTTCAAAATCACTTGAAATAATAAGACACATATCATAAAATTCATCAAGAAGTTTAAAATCCAGATTGAATTTTTTAGAAAGGGTTTCTGTTACACTCATCAATGTTTAATACTATATTTTATTATCTATTCCTGAAATCAAGAAAGCTGAACATTAAAAAAAGATTTTATTTATAAGAATGGAGCATTTTCATATAGTTAGCCCGCTCGAACTGAGATGGATCGGCACTTTTCAAATGGCTCATGCTTCCGCGCATCTGGTTAAGTGACTCATATTCATTAATTTCCATCCAGTATACCATATTAGTCAGCAATTCAGAAATATGGTTAGGGCCGAATTTTAACAAAGAAGAAAGCATTTGCACAACTGTTGCACCTGCCATTATCATTTTTAGAGCATCTTTCTCATTTGATATGCCGCTGGTAGCAGCCAGATCAGCTTTAATTTTTCCATACAAAATCCCTATCCATCTTAACGGCAGTCTCATATCCATAGGAGTACTTAAAAGAACTGTCGGCACTACTTCTAATTTTTCAAGATCAATATCAGGCTGATAAAAACGGTTAAATAAAACCAACCCATCGGCACCTGCATTTACAATCTCATCTGCCATTCTCGAAACGGAGCTGAAGAAAGGATGCATCTTGACGGCAATAGGAATATTAACATTTAATTTAACTTCTTTTACAATATCTATATAAATTTTTTCAATTTCTGCCGAAGATTTTTTAGGATCGGTTGCCAGCATATAAATATTCAATTCAACCGCATCTGCTCCGGCTTGCTCAATTTTTTTTGCATATTCAATCCAGCCGCCAAGAGATTTCCCGTTCAAGCTGGCAATTACAGGAATATCTACCGCAGCCTTTGTTTTACGGATATGATTTAAATATTCTTCTGGTCCGGTTTTATAAACAAACGGTTCAGGAAAAAAGTCCACGCTTTCAGAATAAATTTCCTGAGTAGCTGCAGTACGATGATACAATTCAAGCTGGTCATGTTCTATTTCTTCTTCAAATAAAGAATATAGAACAACAGCAGCCGCACCTGCATCCTCCAACAATTTAATTTTATCAACTTTATCTGTTAAAGGTCCTGCTGAAGGAACTATTGGATTTTTTAAATCAAGCCCTAAATATTTTGTTGTAAGATCCATAATGTTTTTCCTATGATTTTAATTAATATCGTCTGAAAAAGTTCAAGTTAAGTTTAAGAGCAATTCACCAAGCTCCTTCTCCATAAAAAAAGTTTTACAGAAATTTTTTTTTAATTCAAATTTTTAAAAGTAAACCACCAATCGTAACCTTCTTCTTTTTTCAATCTTTCTGCTGCACCGAATACATCTTTTGGAGGCGGAATAATAACTTTATCACCGATCAATTCATTATTAGGCCAATTTTCAGGTATTGCAACTTTCTTTGCATCCGATATTTGCAATGCATTTAATGCTCTTAAAATTTCATCCACCTGCCTGCCAATTTCCTGCGGGTAGTAAATCATAAGACGTATAATGCTCTTTGGATCAATAACGAACACAGCTCTTACGGTGTTGGATTCTTTACCGGGATGAATCATTCCGAGTTTAGCAGCAACTTTCCCGGTATGATCTGCAATAACAGGAAAAGGAATCTCCACGTTAAGTTTATCTTTAATCCATTCAATCCACTTAATGTGAGAAAATACCTGGTCAATCGATAGGCCGATAAGTTCTGCATTAAGCTTTTTGAATTTATCATTTCTTTTTGCAAAAGCAACAAATTCTGTTGTACAAACCGGTGTAAAATCTGCCGGATGGCTAAAAAGTACGATCCACTTATCTTTATAGTCATTGGGTATATTTATAACACCTTTGGTAGTCTGCACAGTAATTTCCGGAAATTTTTCACCAATTAATGGTATACCTGCCTTAATATCTATATTTTCGCCCATATTTTTTGCCCTCTCATAAATTTTTGTAGCACAGATTAAGCGGGGTGTTTCTGGTTCAGTAATCTGTGCATTTAAATTGAACAACAATAAAAATATATTTAGCACAGATTTCTGTATGTAAAACGTTTTCGCATAATCTGTGCTACATATTAATTAAGTTCTATATTAATTCCTTTTTTGCTTCATTGGGATTATTTGCACTCATCCCTTCATAAGTTTTCCACTTTTCAACAACATCCTTTTGAGCTTCTTCAATTAATTTTTCAGCCCGTTCAGGATGAGTTTTAGTTAACATTTTATAACGTGTTTCCATATAAGCATAATCTTTCAAAGGAATTTTCAATCCTTTTGATTCAAGCTTAAAAGGATTTTTACCTTCTTTACTTAAATCAGGATTATACCGGTATAACTGCCAGTATCCTGAATCGACAGCAGCTTTTTGATTCTGCATGCCTGTACCCATATCTATTCCATGTGCAATACAATGACTGTATGCAATAATAAGAGATGGACCATCATAAGCTTCAGCTTCGAGAAACGCCTTGAGAGTTTGAGTATCATTTGAACCCATAGCCACTTTTGCAACATAAACATTACCATAAGACATTGCCATCAATCCGAGATCCTTTTTCGCACCCGGTTTACCAGCCGCGGCAAATTTAGCAACAGCACCGCGCGGAGTCGATTTTGACATCTGACCACCGGTATTCGAATAAACTTCCGTATCCAATACCAAAACATTCACATTTTTACCTGAAGCGAGAACATGATCTAAACCGCCGTAACCTATATCATAAGCCCATCCATCACCGCCCATAATCCAAACTGATTTTTTAACTAAGTAATCAGAAAGACTTAAGAGATGCTTTAATTCGTTTATATTTTCTTTTCCATTCGAACTTATCAAATCATTTAATTTTTTATTTAATGCAGTAACTTTTTCCCTTTGCTCATAAATGCCGGCTTCATCTTTTTGATCGGCATTTAACAAACTATCGGCAAGCTCCTGTCCAATTTCACCGGCAAGCTTCTTTAATAAATTTTTAGCCTGCAGGTTATGCTTATCTATTGCCAATCTAAAACCGAATCCAAATTCAGCATTATCCTCAAATAAAGAATTTGACCAGGCAGGACCCCTGCCATCTTTATTCTTTGACCAGGGAGTGGTCGGAAGATTTCCTCCGTAAATTGAAGAGCATCCTGTTGCATTTGCAACGACAGCTCTATCGCCGAATAACTGGCTTACAAGCTTAACATAAGGAGTTTCACCGCATCCTGAGCATGCCCCGGAAAATTCAAATAAAGGCTGTAAAAATTGGGAATCTTTGACTTTTGTAACACTTACTTTCGCTCTATCAAGTTCAGGAAGAGTTAAGAAGTAATCCCAGTTTTTACTTTCCAGTTCACGAAGCGGAATTTGGTCATGCATATTTATTGCTTTCAGCTTTGTTTCTTTTTTATTTTTTGCCGGGCAAATATCTACGCAGATTCCGCAGCCGGTACAATCTTCAACCGCAACCTGAAGAGAATAGATCATACCTTCACCGTAATCTTTAGCTTTATACTTAGTATATTTAAACGAAGCCGGTGCATTTGCTAATTCTTTTTCATTGAATACTTTTGCTCTGATTGTAGCATGCGGACAGACAATTACACATTTGTTGCATTGGATACATATCTCTTCATCCCAAACCGGAACCTCAAGAGCAATATTTCTTTTTTCATAAGCTGCCGTTCCAACAGGAAAAGTTCCGTCGATAGGCATTTTGCTTACAGGTATATTATCTCCATGCCCTTCGATAATCTGAGCTGTTACTTCTTTAACAAAATCAGGGATATCTTCACCTGTAACAGCAGGCTGGATTTTCTTTTTGCTTGTTACGTTCCCGGGAATTTTTACTTCATGCAAATTTTCCAATGTTTGATCAACTGCATTAAAGTTCATCTGAACTATCTTATCGCCTTTGGCACCGTATGTTTTCTTTATTGAATTTTTGATCAGAGAAATTGCCTCATCTTTAGGAAATATATTTGAAATAGCAAAGAAGCAGGTCTGCATAATTGTATTAATCCTGACTCCCATTCCTGTTTCGCCGGCAACTTTATAAGCATCTATAACATATAATTTCATCTTTTTATTAATAAAATCTTTTTGCACTTTTTCCGGAAGTGAATCCCAAACTTCTGCCGTAGGGACCTGTGTATTTAATAAGAAAGTAGCACCTTCAACAGCATCTTCAAGCATATCCATTTTTTCAAGAAATACCTGCTGATGACATGCAATAAAATTAGCTTTGTGAATTAAATAGCTTGATTTTATCGGTTTTGGACCAAATCGCAGGTGTGAAACTGTTGTTGAGCCGGATTTCTTAGAGTCGTAAACGAAATATCCTTGAGCAAAATTATCTGTACCTTCCCCAATAATTTTTATTGAGTTTTTATTTGCACCGACAGTGCCGTCAGCACCTAACCCGTAAAACTTGCCTTTAAATGTTTCTTTATCTTCAACAGAAAAATGTTCATCGAAATCAATGCTTGTATTTGTAACGTCATCTTTAATACCAGATGTGAAATGATTCTTTGGCTTTTCATTTTTAGCGTTATCGAAAATACTTTTAACCATTGCAGGGGTAAATTCTTTTGAGGAAAGACCATATCGACCGCCTACTATCTTAGGATAACTAAAAGGTAATTCACCGCTAATATGTTTTTCTGAAATTGAATTAACAACATCAAGGTATAGAGGTTCGCCGGGAGCACCGGGTTCTTTTGTCCTATCTAATACTGATATTACTTTGGTAGTTTCGGGAAGAGCATTAATGAAATGATCAATTGAAAAAGGTCTGTATAATCTTACTTTTATTAAACCGACTTTTTCTTCCTTGTTTTGAAGATATTTAACTGTCTCCTCGGCTGCATCAGCTCCCGAACCCATCATAATAACTATTCTTTCAGCATCCGGAGCGCCGACATAATCAAACAGATGATATTGACGTCCCACAAGCTTTGCAAATTTATCCATCTGTTTTTGCACAATGCCGGGTGTTTTAATGTAAAAAGAATTAACTGTTTCCCTTCCCTGGAAGAAAACATCGGGATTTTGAGCTGTTCCCCTCATAACAGGATGATCCGGAGACAAAGCTCTTTTACGATGTGCAATCACTAATTCATCATCAATCATAGCTTTCATATCATCAATTGAAAGCTGTTCAATTTTCATTACCTCATGAGAAGTTCTGAAACCATCAAAAAAATGGATAAACGGGATTCTAGATTCAAGTGCCGCAGCTTGTGAAATTAAAGCGAAATCCATTACTTCCTGAACAGAATTTGAAGAAATAAGTCCGAAACCTGTTGATCTTGTAGCCATAACATCAGAATGATCTCCAAATATGGATAAAGCTTGCGCGGCTAATGACCTTGCAGAAACATGAAAAACAGTAGATGTTAATTCACCCGCTATTTTATACATGTTGGGAATCATTAATAAAAGGCCCTGGGATGCGGTAAATGTAGTAGTTAAAGCGCCTGTCTGTAAAGCGCCATGAACGCTGCCGGAAGCGCCTCCTTCACTTTGTAGTTCACTTACTGAAGGAGTTTCTCCCCAGATATTTTTCTTATTTTGTGCTGACCATGCATCACACCATTCTCCCATGTTTGATGATGGTGTGATAGGATAAATTGCTATTACTTCGTTAGTATGAAAGGCAACATATGCTGCCGCTTCGTTTCCATCGATAGTTACTTTTTTTCTTTCCACAATATGCCCTTAATAAATTATATTTTACAATTTGAAAATTTTTCACCCCTTTCAGCCAACTTCTATACCAAGCTTTTTTCGCTTAAAAACCAAATTATTTGATCCGATTTTATCAAATAAGATAAAAAATTTATCGATTGATTTCTGAAATTATCATTTTTGAGAATTAAAAAGGCAAGTATAAAAAATGGAAATTAGATTCAAAAACTAAATTAAAAATAATTTTATTGTTCTATTTTTTATTATATCGTGGGTTCTGATTACGACTCAACAATAGAACAACTAGATAACATAAAACTTTTCAACAATTCCCCGAAGATGATTATCATTCAAAATATAGTATTCGTTATTAGATGATGAATATTTGTAATCTTTTTGCCAATTACAAATATTTTTAACCGTTTCTTTTATTGAATCACAAATAAAATAAATCTCTTCATTTGTCATTGTAGGATGTATAGACATTCTCACCCAGCCCGGTTTTTCAGAATAATCACCATGATCTATCTTATCGGTTATGCTTTTTGATTTATTCGGATCCACATGCAGCAAATAATGCCCGTACGTTCCCGCACAGGAGCAGCCACCTCTTACCTGGATTCCAAACCTGTCATTTAAAATTTTAACAATCAAATTGTAATGGATATTATCAACATAAAAAGAAATAGCACCCAGTCTCTTTTCAATACTATCTGCTAAAATATGGAGACCGGGAATTTTTCTTAACTGATTAAAAATTATTTTTAACTGTTCATCTTCCCTTTCTCTCATTTCAACTTCACCTAATTCTTCTTTAAGCTGAATACAAAGAGCAGCTTTAATTGTCTGTAAAAAAGGAGGTGTTCCACCATCTTCCCGAAGTTCAATATTTGAAATAAATTTGTGCTGACCCCAGGGATTAGTCCAGTCTACGGTTCCGCCGCCGGGATTATCAGGAATTTTGTTATGATATAATTCTGAATCAAATATTAAAACTCCTGCGGTACCCGGACCGCCTAAAAATTTATGGGGTGAAAAGAATATTGCATCTAATTTTTCGAGAGGTTCATCCGGATGCATATTAATTTTTACATAAGGCGCGGAACACGCAAAATCAACAAAACAATAACCATCGTTTTGATGCATTATTTTTGCCAATTCATGGTAAGGGGTCTCAATACCAGTTACATTTGAACAGGCGGTAAATGCTCCTATTTTTAATTTCCTATCTTTATATCTAATTAATTTTTTCTTTAAATCTTCGAGATCTACTAATCCTTCATCATCCGGTTCAATACAAACAACATCTGCAATAGTTTCCTGCCATGAAGTATGGTTTGAATGATGTTCCATGTGTGTTACAAAAACAACCGGGATCAAGTCTTCAGGAATATTTGTATAAGCTTTTAACTGCTCTGGTATTTTTAATCCTAAAATCCTTTGAAACTTATTTACCATTCCTGTCATACCGGAACCGCCAGTAATTATAACATCATTCTTGCCGGCATTAACATGCTGTTTAATAATTTGATGGGCATTTTGGTAAGCCAATGTCATTGCACTGCCTGTAGCACTTGATTCGGAATGGGTATTTCCTATCAGGGGTCCGAATGTATCAAGCATTTTTTTTTCAATGGGATAATATAATCTGCCACTTGCTACCCAATCGGCATAAATAATTTTCTTTTCACCATAGGGAGATATAAAAGCATAATCATAGCCAACGATGTTTTCCCTGAACCGTAAAAAGTATTCTTCCGATTTATTCATAATTTTCTTTTTTCTTTTTGATAAAAATATAAGAATTAAATTTTAAATAGAATAACCAATAAAATTTAAGTAAAAAGTAAAAATTCAAAATTCAAAAATTTATGAAATTTAGACTGAGAACATTAATAAGAATGATAATTCCATTCGAATGTTAAATGATTAAAAGGAAGATGTAATGACAATATTTGATTTGAACTGTATCTTCATTTTAAACTTCTTTTTATTTTTCATATTTTGTTATAAATAAACATTTATAATTCATAATGAAATATATAATCGGAATTGACGGGGGCGGGACGAAAACAGATTGTGCTGCTGCCGATTTGGAAGGGAACATACTGTTCAAAACAAAAGGGAACCCGTCAAATTTTCTTATTGAAGGAACCGAAAAAGTTTCAGGGTCAATTTTAGATTTAATAAACAAATGTAAAGACAAATTAGATTTTAATTATTCAGATATAGAAATGATTTTTATTGGTACTGCAGGTGCAGGTAGAAAAGATGATGCTGAAATGCTGAAAAAATCATTTATTGATTTTTCAAAAAGCAAAGGAATTGATTTCGCAAATTTTATTGTTGAGAGCGACGCAAGAATTGCCCTGGAAGGCGCTTTTTCGGGAAATCCCGGCGCAATTTTAATTGCAGGCACCGGTTCAATTATAATTGGAAAAGATTCAGCTGGAAATATTCATCGTGCAGGCGGGTTTGGCAGACTAATCGGCGATGAAGGGAGCGGGTATAGTTTAGGCAGAAAAGGATTGAATTCTGTTTCGAAGCAATTCGACGGAAGAGGAGGTTTTACCCTGATTTCGAAATACGTTGAGGAAAAGCTTGATATTAATTCAGCCGAAAAACTAATAACGGAAGTCTACAAAAATAATCTTGCTATTGCTTCGGTTGCACCATTTGTTATTTCTGCAGCAGAAAATAGTGATGAAACTGCTTTAAGAATTATAAATGAAGAAATAGAAGAAACATTACTTCATATTTCTGCAATTAAACAAAAATTATCAATTAATGAACTTAACCTTTCTTTAGCTGGCAGCTTAATTAATAATGATAATTTCTATTCAAAAAAATTAAAGGAAAAAATCAAAAAATACTTTCCCGAAATAAAGATTCAGCTGCCGCAAAATTCTCCGGTTATGGGAGCAGTCCTGATGGCAAAAGGATTAATTGCTAAAAATCAAAACATAGGATGATATTTAAAAAAGCTGCGAAACGAAATCCCTGGGCATGGGTACCAACATTATATTTTGCTGAAGGAATTCCTTATGTAGTTGTAATGACGGTTTCCGTTATTATGTATAAACGGCTGGGAATTTCCAATACTGATATTGCTCTTTATACAAGCTGGCTTTATTTACCATGGGTAATTAAGCCGCTTTGGAGCCCCATTGTAGATATTCTGCAGAAAAAGAGAACCTGGATTATAATAACACAAACTATTGTTGCTGCCTGTTTAGCCGGGGTTGCTTTTACAATCCCGGTTCCAAATTTCTTTCAATATACATTAGCTTTCTTTTGGCTATTAGCATTTAATTCCGCTACGCATGATATAGCTGCTGACGGATTTTATATGCTCGGTTTATCCGAACACGACCAGGCATGGTTTGTAGGAATAAGAAATACATTTTACAGGCTTGCATTTCTTGCAGGACAGGGTCCGCTTGTAATTCTAGCCGGTGAACTGGAAAAAAGCAATGAGAATATATCTTACGCGTGGATGGTTGTATTTTTTATTCTTACACTATTATTTATTGTCTCTTTTTTATATCATATTCTAATCCTTCCCAATCCTGCAAAAGATCGGAAATCACAGGAATCCCAGCTAACAAATAAGTTATCCAATTATATCATTTTTGTTTTAACCTTGATAATTTTTTTACCGTTCTATTTTTTACTACTGTGGTTATCTCCAATTACCAGACTGGATCCAAGACCGATTATTCGAAAACTGCCTTATAGCAATAACCCATTTTCAGATACCATAATTGCATTTCTTACAAAAGAAAAATTCGGGATTATAGTTGCGTTCATTCTTTTTTATAGATTAGGCGAAGCCCAACTGGTTAAAATTGCAACGCCGTTCCTCTTAGACCCCAAATCCTCGGGCGGCCTGGGTTTAAGCACTGTTCAGGTCGGAATTGTCTATGGAACTGTTGGAGTTATTGCGTTAACTCTTGGGGGAATACTTGGAGGATTCTTAGCAGCAAAAAACGGTTTAAAATATTGGCTATGGTGGATGATTGCAGCAATTAATTTACCCGATCTTGTATATGTATTTCTTTCTTACACACAAACATCAAATTTCCTGATAATAAATACGATGGTAGCCATAGAGCAATTCGGATACGGTTTCGGCTTTACAGCTTATATGCTTTACCTAATATATGTTGCTGAAGGTGATCATAAAACATCTCATTATGCAATTGCCACGGGCATCATGGCTTTGGGCATGATGATCCCCGGAATGTTCAGCGGATGGTTTCAAGGAATGCTGGGTTACAAACATTTTTTTATATGGGTCTGCCTAGCTACTATTCCAGGATTCATTTTTGCTAAGTTCATCCCTTTAGACTCTGAGTTTGGGAAAAAACTTGAATGAAATATGTTTTACTTAACCAGAAGCTAAATTGGATTGCAGACCGGATGCCCGAAAGAACAGAGATATATTCTCAAAATCACATTTGTTTCTACCTAAATTTTTTATTTTAATCTCCGGCTTTAAACTCATGCCAAATCAAAAATAGGTTTTGAATTATGAAAAAGAGATTAGGTTATTTTTTATTTTTCATTCTGGTTTCATCATCATATTTAAGCTGCAATCCAAACTATAATGGGAATAAAAATAATGACAGTCCCGGCAATTTGGGAATTACTCTTCCCCGGGATTTAAAATAGATGTTTATGCAGATAATGTAAAAGGAGCCAGGTCAATGGCATTAAGTCCTGGCGGAGTTTTATTTGTAGGAACAAGAGATGCCGGAAATGTTTATGCGGTTCTGGATACAAACAAGGACTACAAAGCTGATAAAGTGATTACCATTGCCAGCGGTTTAAACGAGCCGAACGGTGTAGCATTGAAAGATGGTAATTTGTATGTTGCTGAAATTAACCGGGTAATAAGATATGATAACATTGAAAAAAATTTATATAATCCTCCGAAACCGGTAGTAATAAATGATACATTCCCGAGCGATAAACATCATGGCTGGAAATTTATACGTTTTGGTCCCGATGGGAAATTGTATGTCCCTGTTGGTGCTCCTTGCAATGTTTGTATGCCAGATTATAAACATGCCTCCTTATTTAGCATGAATCCTGACGGAAGCAACCTGGAAAAATATGCAAGCGGAATCCGTAATACCGTAGGATTTGATTGGAACCCTGAGACAAAAGTTTTATGGTTTACTGATAACGGCAGAGACTATGCTTGGAGATGATATTCCTTCAGATGAATTAAATAGAGCACCCGAAAAAGGACTTAAACTTCGGCTTCCCTTATATGTTTGGAAAAGATGTCCGCGATCCGGAATTTGGTAAAGGTGTGGATTTGAGCAAATTTGTTAAACCAGCTATGGAACTTGGTCCTCATGTTGCTTCACTCGGTATGAGATTTTATACCGGGGATATGTTTCCGGCTGAGTATAAAAATCAGATATTTATTGCTGAACATGGTTCATGGAACAGAACTCATAAAATCGGTTATCGGGTTGTAGTTGTTAAAGTCTCAGATGGTAAGGCAGTAAGTCAAAAGCCTTTTGCTGAAGGCTGGCTGAAGGGTGAATCGGTTTCTGGCAGACCTGTGGATGTTCAGCAGATGAATGACGGTTCTCTTTTAGTTTCTGATGATTATGCAGGAGTTATTTACAGGATTTCATATCAGAAATAAATTGTTTAATTCTGGAGCGATTCTGTTTTGAAAAATTTAAATAAAACTTTAAACAAGCAAAAGGATTTATCCAGATTGGATAAGCTGATATAAATGATTTAATATTCGCATCTAACAATTATATTTATAATAATATTTAGCAAATTTCTATCATTCAGATGATTGAAAATCGGAGGGAACAGATTCCAAACCTTTATTATCAACAGCAGTTATCCTGTAAAAATATTTTTTGTTTTGATTTAACCCTGCATCACTCCATTTTGTAATAGGATCTCCGTTCTTTTCATATGCATTTATTTTTTTAACAGTTCTGAAAGTCCCCGGTTCTCCATTTAAATCATCAGCTTTATAGATTTTGTAATAGCCGTTTTTCATATCCGGTTCGATATTTTCATCCCATGTAACTAATACAGCATCATCATTTCTTTTAACCTCCAAATTTATCGGTTTTGAAGGCGGGGCTTCATAAGCTGTATGGATATAAACATCCAAAGTATAAACACTATTGAAATCACTATCTAATTTAAATCCTATTCCTGTACTATCGCGATTTTTATCCTGAGAATTTGGATTGCTCCAGGGGGAAAAAACCTCATTATATCCGATCCTGAATGCATCGTTGCCGTCTCCTTGATATTTTACATCTTTAACAGGAAGTTTGGTTTTTTTATCTTGTGTAAAATGAATCGGATCAGGCGTCATGTTTCTCATTTCCCATTTCCAGGGTATATATTCCATATCTGTATAACCATTTTTCCTATCTGCATTAACACGATCATAAACAGGCAGTGTTCCCGAACCCCATGGATTTTTTATTTCCTGGTTCACTGTCCAAAAATATCTTCCGCTTGCAGAGATTAACTGAAGACTCCCACCGTAATAACCATCCTGCCGGATAACATAAATTCCCTTTTCAACATTTCCAAATATATGATGGTTTTCCCAGTAAGAAATATTTTGATGGTTTTCAATATAAAAATATTCATTCTTCAAGCTGTCAATTGTAATCCTAACAGCATCGCCAGTTGATACATAATCCCTCAACTTTATATTCTTAAATGTTTTACACGCTGAATTGCTTATTGATTTAATACTTATCCATCCTAACAATGATCTTTCAAAAGAATTTGCAACTTGCGTTTTTTTTCCCCATGCATCGAGCATACCCCAGAAACCATAACCGGTATGATAACTATTGTTTCCTATTAAATAGTGTGCAAACTCATGTATGCATGTCCGTAAAGCATTAGTTGATAAATAATCTCTTACAGTTACACCCGAGCCCTCCGGTTGATTGCCCGATACACCCCACCAGGTTTTTACAATCCTTTTACCATCATCAACGGTGAAAGGACTTCCTCCCAAATCTCCCTCATCATTATTAAAATCCAGCAAGCTATGGATAATTTTAATTGAATCCGCCGGATAATCATTTGAAATATTGCGCCATACCATAAAAATCATATCGATTACACTATCGGGTTTGTTTAAATGTTTATACGGTCCTGACAAGCTCCAATTGTCAAATTGAGCAAAGTCTATTTTCTTATTTACTTCTCTTAATAATTTCCTGGTGAATAAAGCCCCGCCTCTTTTTATTATCTAAATACCACTTCCGGGAATGAGGAGAAACAACGGAGACAGATTTCCCGATAAATTTAAATTTATTTAAAAGACATTTCATTAAAATAATGAGTCATGGAACCTGGGGTGGGATTTTCGCTCCATTTTTCATCAACCCATTTTTTCATGCCGGCCGGTTCACCTCCCTTAGGCCAAATAGGATTCCCGGGATCCAGTTGATCATCAGGGAATTGTGCAAAAATAAAAAGGACATTTATCTCTCCTATTGATGGAAGATATATCCCCTTTGTTTCTATTGAATCCTGCTGAGGATATAGAAAAGTTGAACAAAAAATTACAAACACAAAAATATTCTTCATGCTTAACAAAAGCTTTTTACAATTTGCAATAAAATAAATAAATATCTAAAATGAAAAATAATTCATTTATTAGTCTCAATCTTTCTCATATTTCTTCCCTGAAGATTATAAAAACATTTTGTAACTTATAAAATTGAATTTAATAATTTTTATTGATTCGGCATGACAGATTTCTTGGCTGCTCGCTCCACAATGGCTTTATCGCTCGGATTTCATATAATCTTTGCTTGTATCGGTATGACCATGCCCTTTCTAATGGTCATTTCTCATTGGCTATGGCTCAAAAGAAAAGATGAAGTTTATTTAAAATTAACAAAAGCATGGTCAAAAGGAGTTGCTATTTTTTTTGCCATTGGAGCAGTTTCAGGTACTGCACTTTCATTCGAATTAGGCCTGCTTTGGCCCGGATTTATGAAGCATGCCGGTCCGATTATCGGAATGCCTTTCAGCTGGGAAGGAACGGCATTCTTTGTTGAAGCAATCTTTATCGGAATATTTTTATATGGCTGGAATAAAGTAAATCCTTATATACATTGGATTTCCGGTTTATTGGTTGGTATTTCCGGGATCATTTCCGGAATCTTTGTTGTATGCGCAAATGCATGGATGAATGCCCCGGCAGGTTTCGATTGGATTAACGGGCAGGCTGTAAATATCGATCCATTTGCCGCAATGTTTAATCCCGCATGGATAAGTCAGACTTCTCATATGACAATAGCTGCTTTTGTCGCTACATCTTTTGCTGTTGCCGGTTTGCATGCATTTTTATTGATCAAAAACAGAGGAAACCTAATACACCGTAAAGCAATTATAATCGCTTTAAGTTTTGGAAGTATATTTGCAATCCTTCAGCCTTTAAGTGGTGATTATAGCGCAAAAGATGTAGCAAAAAGACAGCCTGTTAAACTAGCTTCAATGGAAGGACTTTTTACTACGGAAAAAGGTGCCGGGCTTACAATTGGCGGTATACCCGATGAAAAGACAGAAACAACACAATATGGAATTAAAATTCCATATTTGTTGAGCTTTTTAGCTTTTGGAGATTTCAATGCTGAAGTAAAAGGGCTGGATGATTTTCCGCGCGGTAACTGGCCGCCTGTTTTAATTATCCACCTGGCTTTCCAGCTTATGGTTGCCTGCGGTTTTTCCCTTGCTGCTTTGGGAATTTTATTCTGGGTTATTAAGTTTAAATGGAAAGAAAAGTTGCTTAATAAAAATTTTTTAATACTGACGGCAATATGCGCTCCTCTTGGTTTCGTTGCAGTAGAAGCGGGTTGGATTGTTACTGAAGTTGGGAGACAGCCATGGATAATTTATAATATCTTAAAAACTATAGATTCAGTTACACCTGTTCCCGGCCAGGTTTTTCATTTTTCGGTTTTTACAATTATTTATTCTATTTTATCTCTGGTTGCTGTATGGTTGATGAGCCGGCAGATTAAGGTTCTTAACAGCGAAGGTTGAGTTAAATTCTAAGACTAAGGTTTGATCAGTAAAAGAAATAAAAAATTAAATTAAATGCTTTATATAGTAATTATATTTTTACTTGTATCTGTATATTTATATTGTCTCTTAGGCGGTGCCGATTTTGGCGCAGGCATGGTAGAATTAACTGCAAAAGGAGCAAGCAAAGAACGGACAAGAAACCTTGTGTCTGAATCGATGGCACCTATATGGGAAGCAAACCATATGTGGCTCATTATTACGGTGGTGATCTTATTTAATGCATTTCCTGCAATCTACACCACAGTTTCAATATCTTTATATATTCCTTTAATTCTCCTTTTAATTGGAATTGTGCTTAGGGGAACTGCTTTTACTTTCAGGCATTATGATGCAATTAAGGATGGTTCTCAAATAATTTATTCCAGGATATTTGCATATTCAAGTCTGATTGTAACATTCTTTTTCGGTTTAGTAACCGGAGCATTAATTTCGGGTAAAATCATGCTTAATCCTGATTAATTTTTTTGAAGGATATATCACTCCCTGGTTGAATATCTTTTCAATTTCAGTCGGTATATTTCTTTGCACACTTTTTTCATTTATCGCTTCAGTTTATCTTATTGGTGATTCAACAGAAAAATCTGTTAGAGAAGAATTCATAAATAAAGCAAAGCATGCTACTGCTGCGATGGTAATCAGCGGCGGTTTGGTATTTATTGCTTCATATATAGAGAATGTCGATTTAGTTACACATTTTTTTTCTCACCCGGTCAGTATTACTTTAATTGTTCTGGCAACAATCAGTCTGCCGCTCTTATGGATGACATTGGGTAAAGGATTAATCTGGTTTTCCAGAATAATTGCAGGTGCACAGCTACTTTTTATTTTGGGAGGATTCTATGCGATATATTTCCCGACAATTGTAAAAATAAAAGACGGGACAAACCTTACATTATTTAATTCCGCCGCGCCGGATATAACTTTAAATTATTTAGGCTGGGCATTGATTATCGGTTCACTTATTATTTTTCCTTCTTTGTTTTATTTAATGAATATATTCAAATTCAAAAATGAAAATAAAACTGCATCGAACTAAAGAAAAGCAGCATTTCCAATAAAATTAATATTTAATCACTTTTTTTAACATTCTTAATTATTTCTGTTTTTTCAGCAAAATCTGAGCTGAAAATTTTAATCATATCTGCAACTTCTTTATTCTTTGTGGCTCTTTCATATGTATCAGCTAGTTTATTAAATACTTGATGAAAATGAATATTCATATCTTCCACAACCATATCTTTTGTCCATAGGTCAATGCCTAAAGTCCCCTTTTCTTCTTTATCCCAAAGAGATATCATAATTGAACTGCATTCTTTTTTGCCGGTAAAACCTGAATCGGTCGCCTCCCATTCTATTTTTTCAGGCACTTTTTTTTCATCTAATGTAACCGCAAATCTTATCTCGGAAGTTTTATTCATTTTATTTCCTTTTTGCTTGTAATTTCATAATAATGTGTTTCATCTGTTTAAATTTAATTTTAATTTGAATTAGTTTTAATTTTGTTTGATAAAAAAATAAATTAAAATGAAATATATTAAAATTTCTGCACTACCCTTAAAAATTGCTCTGCTATTTCTAATCATAATTTTGATTTCACCGAATGTAAAATCTCAAAGTGATTTCAGTATAGGAGCATATATAGGGAGCGGTTATATCAGCGGGAATTCTCCCAATCAAACCAGCTTAAATACTTCTGTATTTCTTCAAATGAAAACTATTTTTAGCAATGCTTTCTTTTTAAGATTCAGTTTCTTTTATAATAGAGATCTTGATTATTATTTTGGAACCAGAAGCAGTTATTATCCCTTTATTAAGGGAGCTACCATTAAAGGTATTGTTCTTCAGGATTTGTCTAATAATCTTTTTTTTGAAGAAGGATTCGGACTTCTCTATTTAAATGATAGAGTATTTAGTAATACAAGTGTTAATGATTTCGGAACTGTATTTTCTCTGACCGGGGGCACTGATCTTAGTAAATATACAAATATAAAAATCAGACTTGGTTTAGGTTTGGAATACGGTCTTACATTTAATAATACACTGGCCGATTATTTATCAGTCCATATCCAAGGTGAATACTTTTTCTAAAGTTATCATTTAACAGATACATTTTCGGGTGTTTTAGTTTCAGCATTAATTTTTCCATTCGTTAGTTCATCAACCAGGCGTTTTGCTTTGTAAATTTCTTTAAGTGCTTCAATAATTCCCACCGAATGAACCGCAACCATCCTATTTTCTTCAGTGGAAAAAATAAAACTTCCCGGTAAACTTTGAATATTACCGTCAAATGCAAGCCCTACAATTTCTCCATTCTCATTTATTACCGGGCTCCCGGAGTTTCCGCCGATAATATCATTGGTTGCAACAAAATTAAACGGGGTTGACAGATCAAAATCTTGCGGTGGATTTTGCCATCTTTCAGGTAAATTCCATGGAGATTTCTTATCAAATGAAAAATAACGGTTATATAATCCGTAAAAAGTTGTAATCGCAGGAGCAACGGTGCCGTTATATGGAAAACCTTTTACAATTCCATCGGATATCCGCAGGGTAAAAGTAGCGTCTGGAGGAATAGATGTACCGTAAACGTCATATAACGCTTTCCCGAGCTCACTTGAAAGCCAATCATCTTGAGCTTTAAGCTGGCTAGCTTCCTGCTGAAGCTCTTTCCTCCTTTTTTCTGACTTTACAATAAACACAATAAAAGGATCTTTGGAATTTAATATCATATCAGGACCTTGCTTAATAAGTTCCTTAATTTTTTCTTCACTTGTTAAATTGGAATTCTTAATTAAATATTCTGCAGCTTGATCTATTGTTTTCCCATCAACAAGCTCTTTAACGTAATCATTATCACGCCCCAAATATTTTACCATGATCTGCAGTTGCTTTTTCAGCAACAGCTTATTTTGATCATAATCAAAGCCTTCAGGAAAAATTTCATTGATGGTTGTATCAAGTTCATCGCCTCTATAATAATAGTATCTTTGTTCCTCGGGTAGTTTAAGTTGCTGTGCAAGTTCCACAACTTCCTGCGCAATTGAAAAATATTCTGAAGTTTCAATAGGATTTAACTCCAGGGCATATTGCTCGTTGGAAATTTTTCGTAAATCATTTCTGTTTTGGGATATGTTGTTCCATAAATTTCCGTACAAAGCATTCAGCTTAGGAGCGGATTTAACGGAAGCTTTAAATTTTTCTTCGAAGTCTTTTTTCTTCTGCATTAGGATAGGATCTCTCAAGCCGTCAAGCATCCCCTGGTATGCCTTCTGAGAATTAGTATATTTATATAGCTGATCGGTCAGTTCATTTTTCCTGTCAGGATTCTCAGTTATTAATTTCGAGTAGACATCGACTAAGCCACTTAATAAATCGAGCATTCTGGGATAAGTTATATCACGTAAATATTTTAATTGAGAAACGGTATTAAGACGATTAGTTGAAGCCGGATTTCCTATAACAAATACCGGTTCGCCCTCTGCCGCACCATTCGAACTCCATTTAAAATAATGCTTGGTTTTTAATGGTTTGCCGTTTTCATAAACCCTGAAAAAGGAACAGTCTAAATCATACCGCGGATATGTGAAATTATCATAGTCACCGCCAAAAAATCCCATTGATGATTCAGGTGCAAAAACCAGTCGAACATCGGTATATCTCTTGTATCCGTATAGTGAATATCTGCCTCCATTATATAAAGGTACAACCGATATTTCCAATCCGGTAGAATCGCTTTCCTTTTTTTCTATTTCTGCAATTGCTTTTTCCTTGTTGAGTTCCTTTTCAGCTTCGGTTGTACCTTGATTGATCTCCTGTTGTACTTCATTAGTTACATCTTTTAAAAGTACGAGCTGATCCACAAACAAACCGGGAACAGGCCTTTCGTCTTCTAAATTTTTTGCCCAAAAACCGTCTTTAGAAAAA
This sequence comes from uncultured Bacteroidota bacterium, assembly GCA_963782475.1. Classification (GTDB taxonomy): domain Bacteria; phylum Bacteroidota; class Ignavibacteria; order Ignavibacteriales; family Ignavibacteriaceae; genus CAVQBP01. The sequence goes on along the minus strand of CAWAJW010000012.1, from coordinate 298,732 downwards.
TCTTCACTGTCACTTGCAACTTCCGTCACACTTTCTCTTGCACAGTGGTCGTTCGTCATAATTAATCCGTCTTCCGAAACAAAGGAAGCAGAACAATAAGTAGCAAAACGGAGTGCTGAGAGCCGAACATCATTAAGCCATTCTTGTGAAGGCTTAAAATCATACGTTTCTTTAAAATATTTGATGGGCGGATATTCAAAGGTCCACATCCTGCCGGTATCAAATCTGCCCGCTTTAACGGTATCCAAATTTAACCAGCTGTAATCCGGCTGTAAAGTGGTGTAATTATTTTGCAGCTGTGTTGATGAAGAGCATCCTGCAATAACTAATAAAATAACTAAAAGAAGGTTAGCTAATAAAGTCTTATTTCTCCGTTGAATCATTGAGTTTCCTTTATTTTCAGAATAGAATTAAAAATAAAGAACTATATTACTTCATTTAAATCATTTTTAAAAGTCGGAATGGTTCAGGTAGGAATGAATATTGATAATTAATACATAGGTAGTAATATGCGCAGATATCTTAACAATTTTAAGAAAATCCCCTGTTTTTAATTTAACAGGTAAAAAACTCTAAGTAGGTGACAATCCGTTTTAAATATATGAATCAGGCTGATAAAGAGGTTCTATTTCCCATTCATCCTCTATTGTTCCAATACAATGAGAACATTTCGGAACATTAAAAACAACCTTTTCTTCATTCGGTGCCGCGCGAACAAAATTCAAAATGGTTTTACAACTTGAACATTGGACAATATGGGATGTAGTTGTTTTCATACTGCAATCAGGGCAGATAAATCCCAAATCTCCCGGAGTTTCATCAGGATTTACCAGAAAGATTGCGCTACATTTAGAATTATTGCATTTTGCGAAGTGCCACTTAATGGTATCTTTTGTATCGATATCTATCTCCCTAGAAATTTTAGATGTTAAACATAAATAGTAATTATAAAAAAGTCTACCGAAAAAAAATCCCCCTACATTTCCTTATCATTTTACATTAGTTGAAGGATATGAAGGATTTAAAATCTGCCTGCATAACATTGAAAGGATAGGAGTAAATCTTCCTTATTTAAGAATTTGATTATTATTATATAAATTTCACAAATTCTTTTATTCTAAATTACTATTTTTAACATAACGAAAGTATTCAAATTTATTTCCATGAAAAATCTATATAGTAAATATACCTTTGAAGGAGAAAAATGAATAAAATTAACAGCTTTAAAGCATATGATATCCGCGGTAAAGTTCCATCTGAGCTGAATCCTGATTTAGCTTATAAAGTTGCCGTTGCTTTTTCCATCCTTGTAAAAGCAAAAACGATTGTTGTTGGATATGATATTAGGAAATCTTCCGGGATCATATCTGATGCAGTTAAAAAAGGCTTAACTGAAAACGGGGTTAATGTTATCGATATTGGTTTATGCGGCACGGAAATGATTTATTATGCTACTCCTCAATTTGAAGCAGATGGCGGCATAATGATTACTGCATCGCATAATCCTCCCGAATATAACGGTATGAAGTTCGTAAAAAAAGATTCTGTTCCCATTGGATATGATTCAGGGTTAAATGAAGTTGAAAAAATGATAATAAATAATGAAATTCAGCTATCAGGCAAAAATCCGGGGAAAATAACAAGTAAAAATGTAATGGATGGGTTTATTAATCATTTGAAAAAATTTTACAGCCGGGACAAAATTAAAGCTTTTAATGTAGTTGTAAATGCAGGCAACGGCTGCGCAGGCTTAGCATTGGACGCACTTGAAAAAGAATTACCGATTAAAATGATTAAAATTTTTAATGAACCGGATTCGAATTTTCCTAATGGAGTTCCTAACCCGCTCCTTCCTCAAAACCGGAAACCGACTTTTGACGCTGTAATAAAAAATAACGCCGATTTGGGAGTTGCATGGGACGGTGATTTTGATCGTTGCTTCTTCTTTGATGAAAAAGGAAATTTTATTGAAGGTTATTATATTGTCGGGCTATTGGCTAAATCAATTCTTAAAGAGAATCCGGGCGAAAAAATTGTGCATGATCCGCGGCTCGTATGGAATACTCTTGATATAGTGAGTAAAATGAACGGCGTGGCAGTTGAATCAAAAAGCGGTCATGCTTTTATAAAGGAAAAGATGAGGAAAGTTAATGCTATTTACGGCGGTGAAATGTCTGCCCATCATTATTTTAGAGAAAACGCATACTCAGACAGCGGCATGATTCCTTTTCTTTTAACAATGCAGCTCATGTCGGCAGAAAATAAAAAGTTATCCCAACTAGTTGAAGAAATGATTCAAAATTATCCTTGCAGCGGTGAAATTAATTCGGAGATTAAAAATCCTGATGAAAAATTGAAAATCCTTGAATCAAAATATTCGAAAGGCGAAATAAGCAAAATAGACGGCTTAAGTGTTACCTTTAGCGACTGGAGATTTAATGTTAGATTATCAAACACAGAACCTATTATCCGTTTAAATGTTGAAAGCAAAGGGAATATCAAATTAATGAAAGAAAAAACGGAAGAATTACTAAAGATAATAAGGAATTAAAATTATACTTAGGCTGAATAATTGAATTAATGAATGAGTTGAATGACCGTGATGTTTGCGGATCATCCAATCATTCAGCCAATCAAACATCCAAAGTTTTCCGTTAAACAATGTTATGGCACTTCTACTGTAAATGGTACTCTTAACTTTTCCCAGATAAGGTTCACAACCGCTGAATTTTTCCCATCCTTTTTTACATTCATATCAGAAAAAGTGTACTCAAGCCATTCGGTAAATTCACTCTGCTGCGGTTTAACTGTAAATCTCATTGCATCTTCAGCCTGGTTATATTCAAATGCCCCCCATTGATCGGCAACTTTATTAAAGATTAGAGTCCAATTTGTTTTAGTCGGAATTGCAAAAAAACTATAAGCGCCTGCCGGCAGTTTTTTCCCATTTATTAAAACATCACTGGTAAAGACAAATTTTGTAGCTTCATTGGCACCAGCACGCCATACTTTATCATATGGTACAAGTTCTCCCCAAATTTTTCTTCCTTTTACACCTGGACGGCTGTAAGAAATAGAAACATCTTTTAACCCAATTGTCTGCATCAAAAAAGCTTTGGGACTGACTCTTAATTCTTTGTTCCAGGGTTGAACTGTGCTTTTATTTTCATCATTTTTTTTAATCTTATTAATTTGGTTTTGCTGGGCTACCACTGCCGAGTAAAATAGAATAGTAAGTGTGATAATATACATAGATTTAAAACTGCCATAGAATTTACAAGACATTTTGTCTCCTTAACCTTATTTTTAAATAAAGACGGTTTCAATTTAAAAATAATTATTTAAATTTCATTAAACCTTAATGTTTTTCTCTATTTTTTGGGAGGAATTGTTATGGTAAAAATTAAGTATGTAAAAATTTTGAAAAAAAGATTATATAAAATAACAATATGGCAGTAAAAGAAATTTTATTACTCGGCAATCCGAAATTGTATAAATCCTGCACACCTATTAAAAGAAGTGAAATAAAGGAGATTAAAAAGAATGTAAAAGATCTTCATGATACATTAATGGATTTCAGGGAAAAGTATAATGCAGGCAGAGCTATTGCCGCACCACAAATTGGTATCATGAAAAACCTGGTTTATATGCACCTGCATAGCCCTGTAATTTTTATTAATCCTGTTTTAGATAATTTCAGCAAAAATACAATTTCTCTCTGGGATGATTGCATGAGTTTCCCTGAAATACTTGTTAAAGTGAAAAGATATAAGAGCTGCCGGATAACTTTCAGAGACTTAGAGTGGGAAAAACATTCAATGGTTCTGGAGGAGGATTTATCGGAGCTTCTTCAGCATGAAGTTGATCATTTAAATGGAATTCTTGCAATCCAAAGAGCAATTGATAACAGATCTATAATATTAAAAAACCAAAGGAAATTTATTAAAGATTAATTCTTATAAAAGCATGACACCCTTTTAATAGAAAAAGAGGATTAAAGGTATCATCTTTAAAGTAATAATTAGCAGAAATATTTTTTGTAACACTTTGTTTTATAGTGACCTTATATCATATCTTTATCTGTTCCAGATTTGATATTACTATATCTATTTCTTCTTTGGTGTTATAAAAATGAGGAGAAAATCTTATTATTCCTTCCCTGAATGCAGCTGTCACATTTTTCTTTTCAAGCTCTCCAAATATTTCATTACTCTTTTCATGATTAATACTAACTATCCCGCCTATATTTTCCTCAACTGGGTTTTTCAAAACAAGGTTGAAGCCTTTATTTCTTAATTGTTCAATAAAATAGAGTGAATTTTCAATAACTCTTTTTTCAACATTTTTAAAACCAAATTCTTTTAAAGAGCTTTAATGATGCATTAAACGCGTAAACACCAAAAGTATTTACTGTTCCGTTTTGAAATTTCTCTGCAGAATTTCTCAGCTTCATATTGTAATCGAGTAAATTCCACGCATCTTTAACTGACAACCAGCCGACATATTTCTGTTCTATTTTTTGCTGAAGGTTTTCAGATATATAAATAAAGCCCATTCCCTGCAACCCAAGGAGCCATTTTTGCGTTCCGCATGAGATAAAATCAATATTATTTTTTTTTACATCGAGCTGTAAAGCTCCCAAACCTTGAATGGCGTCAACCGATAAAATTATTCCTCTTTCATTACAGTGTTGTCCAACTTTTTCCAAATCAACTTTATAGCCTGATAAAAACTGCACAAAGCTTATTGATACCAATTTTGTATTTTCTCTTATTGATTTAATGACATCTTCAGCCGATACAATGCCATCATGTGATTTAATGAAATCAATTTCAATCCCATACTTTTTAAATTTAAAAACGGATAAACATTAGCGGGGAATTCAATATCATTTAATAAAATTCCGTCTCCTTTCTTTAAGCGTAATCCCTGTGCAATAATATTAATTCCGTTTGATGTATTATCAATAAAGGCAATCTCAGAAGACTTGCAATTTATTAATTCGGACAGATCTTCCTTGGTTTCCCCGCTTATCTTAATGAATTCTTTATACTCATCTATTTTCTCCCCTGTTCTGTCCTTTATTAATTTTAACAGAATTATCTTTAACTCTTTCAGACATCGGACCGGTGGAAGCATGATTGAAATAGATTTTTCCCGATTTTAAATGGGGGAATAACTCTCTTACATCATCAAGTTTCATAATAATTTCTTTTGTTTCAGCTATAGTTTTTAATTGCTTTTTTTAATTTGATATTAAGTTAATACTCAATTTTAATAATAAACCAAACAAAAATAGATATTTAACTTTTTACAATTTCAATAACTATTTGAAAATAATTACTTTTGTCAAATAAATTTTACGGAATTATAATGAAAATTCTTCTACTTTCTCTTATTTTGTTAATTAGCGGCTCAGTTTTTCCACAGACGGCTATTAAAATCTTTCCTGAAACAAAGGTTTATCAAAAGTATTATGCGGATGGAATATCACATCAGTTTTCACTAAAAAAACATTTCGAGTCTAATGAATGGTATGGAGATATCGGCACAAATAAACCTCTTTTAGATTTGAGCATTAATGATAATGTTTACCAGCTGACAATTGCTGCAACTGTATTCAGCACGTTAAAAATTACTCCTCCGCATATACAAGTATTTACTGCCGACTATCTCGTCGATTTTTTTCTGGATTGAGATTTGGGAAACAGCTACTTGATAAGATTCAACTGGGGACATATGAGCGCCCATTTTGTAGATGATGGAATTCTGCAGCTCAACCAGACTTCGATAAACTATGTTAGAGATTATGTTAGTCTTCAAGCCGAAAAATTAATTGAGCTAATTAATGGGAAAACCTATATTGCTGCTACTTATAATTTTCATAATGAACCTAGAAAAAATAAGCACACCCGTTTGCAATTGGGTTTTGATGCTGGTAAAAATATTTCAGATAAGATTAGTCTTTATATTGCATTTGATATTAAAATGAAAGCTGAAGTTAATAACGGCACTACAAAAGCTCTTCAAATCGGTTTTAGGTATCCTAATAATAATAATTCATATATGCGGTTTTCGTATACATTCCAGTCAGGATATGATGAACGGGGACAATTATATAATTTAACGGACAACAAAAATATTCTAGGGTTATATTTTGATTTCTAAATCTTCTTTTATAAAAAATTTATTTTTGATTTTTTTATTAGCATTTCAAATTTTACAAGCTCAAGATTCCATTTCTGGTGATACTAAGGGAAGAGGTACTTTTCTTTCCAGGAAAAACATATCTATAATAGCACTATCAGGTGTTTATGCTACTACTTTAATAGCAAGCTATTCAATGTGGTGGAGAGACGGAAATAGAAGTTTTTCATTCTACAAATCCCCCGATGGCCAGGGCTGGCTGAATGATTCTTATACAAGAGGAATTGACAAAATAGGACATTTTTATACTTCATATTTTCTTTATAAGTTATCACATAATTTGCTCGAATGGGGAGGTTATCCCGAAACAAACTCAAAAGAGATTGCAGCTGCATTAAGTTTAGGACTAGGTATAATTGTAGAAGTCGGTGACGGGTTTTCAAAATATGGTTTTGATTACCAAGATCTGGTTTTTAATACTATGGGCTTAGGTTACGCTTATCTGCAGGAAGTTTTTCCTGTTTTAGAAAATTTTAATTTTAAATGGAGTTATATACCTACTCAGAATTTTCATTTTCCTCCTAATTTAACTTCAACATACTATGCGCATATTTACTGGTTAACCGCCGATGTCCATAATTTACTGGGAAATTCACCAATGAATGTGTGGCCTGATTTTTTGCAGGTTGGAATTGGTTTCAGTATTTCTGAAAATCTTGAGAGAGAATATATATTAGGGTTTGATTTTGATTTAAATAAAATTTTCTCTACCAAAGACAAAGATTGGAACCTTTTAATCAATACTGCAAATATGCTGCATATTCCGGCTCCGGGTAATAAATATTCTATAGATAAAAAACCTGAATATAAGCTATTAATTTTAAATTAATTTCAATAAGAGATTTCGAATTAAGGCTTGATGTAAAAACTGCAGGTCAGGAATTTAAAATAAAAAAGGAGAGATATTTCGCTCTCCTTACAGTAATGTTGATGTTCAGGGAAAATTTATTTATAAAAATCATTATCGATACAAAAAAAAGCACCAAAGATTTTCCCTTATTTGTAGTACAAAATTAATAATTGAATATTAAGATAACCTTAATAAAACATTAAATATTTCTTAATGAAAATTGATTGATTAATACTTCGATAACTTATTTATTTTGTCATTCTGGGAAAAAGAAATTAAATTTAACACTTATTTAGATATTTTTAACATTAATTATTTACGGGGAAACCCATGGTAAAAATTCCTACTCAAGTTATAGCTGCAGGTAAATTCAAAGAACTTAAACCGGAAGATTTAAGATGGAAATGCAATCCGGATATTTTTAAATTTGCATCCACTATTGACCTGGAACCGATTGAAGGAATACTCGGCCAGGAACGGGCTTTAAAGGCATTAAAGATAGGTGTAGGGTTACATAGCCCGGGATATAATATTTATATTGCCGGTTTATCCGGTACAGGTAAAGCTACAACAGTAAAAAAAATGCTGGAACAAATAAGCTCCGATTGCCCTCCTCTTAAAGATTATGCTTATGTTAACAACTTTAAAGATGAAGACCGGCCTTCATTATTAATCTTCCCTTCAGGTAAAGCAAAAGAATTTAAACAAAACTTTTTTTCCGCAATTAATATTCTGAAGAAAAGAATTCCACAAGCTTTGGAAAGTGAATCATATATTCATAGGAAAAAACAAATAATCGAACTTTATAGTCAAAAGGAGCAGACACTACTTGAGCCGTTTAATGAAAAATTAAAGAATGATCATTTTACATTAGGACAGACAAAGATCGGTGAAGCTGCCAGGCCGGATATAATCCCTTTAATTGATGACAAGCCTGTTCCTATTTACCAGTTAGACGAACTGGTTCAGCAGAATAAAATTTCTAATGATGATGTAAAAAATATTTTTAAAAAATATAATAATTACCAGGAGGAACTCCATTCCATATTTAAAAAGGGACTGAAGATAAGCCAGCAGTTTCAGGAACAGCTTTTTAAATTAGAGAAGGATGCTGCTCAAATAGTGGTAAAAGGTGTTATGGAAAATTTACGCGAAAAATATAGTCACAACAAAGTTGGTGAATATCTTGACCAGGTTGAAAATCATATACTTGAAAATATTCAGATATTTAAGGGGATAAAACCCGAAGGGGAAACAACGGATGCGGGTTTGCCGATTGATTATTTTAAAACATATGATGTAAATATAATTCTTGATACATCTGAATTTAAAGATTGTCCGGTTATTGAAGAAACCGCACCGACATATGTAAATATATTCGGCACTATTGAAAGGATTAATGACGGGAGAGGAGGCTGGTATAGTGATTTTACAAGGATCAAAGCAGGCTCCATACTTAGAGCAAATGGAGGTTACCTTATAATAAATGTTAATCATCTTTTTGAAGAACCGGGTGTATGGCATACTTTAAAAAGGGTTTTAACTTATAATAAGCTCGAAATACAGGATCTCCCAAGCTACTTTCTTCCCTCAACTTCCATTCTGAAACCTGAGCCGATAGACATTGATGCAAAAGTTATCTTGATTGGAAGCCAGGATATTTATTCTATGCTAGCGAATTTTGAATATGATTTTAAGAAAATTTTTAAAGTAAAAGCGGACTTTGATTATGAAATAAAAAGGAATGATAAAGTACTGGTTGAATATGCAAGAGTAATTAAAAAAATGATCAAAGAAGAAAAGCTTTGTGAGTTTGATAAAAATGCCATCGCCTATTTAATAGAGCTTGGAGCTAAGTATATAGGAAATAAAAGCAAGCTGACAACCAGGTTTTCCTATATAGCAGATCTTGCGCGTGAAGCAAACTTTTGGGCAATTGATGACGGATTTAATGTTGTTTCTGCTGCTCATGTTCAGAAAGCTTTTGATTCAGCCAAAGAAAGGCACGGTCTTCTTGAAGCCAAAATTACCGAAATGTACCAGCAGGATATGTTTTTAATCGATACTGCAGGAGAAAGAATAGGGCAAATAAATGGGCTCGCTGTTTACGGCGGTGATTTTTATTCTTTCGGCAGACCGACAAGAATTACTGCAACAGTATCGCTTGGAAGCGGCACTATAATAAATGTTGAACGGGAAGCAGGGATGAGCGGGAAACAATATAATAAAGGGGTATTGATTATCTCAGGCTATTTCAGGGAAACTTTCGGCCAGGATCTTCCTCTTTCCTTTAATGCTAATTTAGTATTTGAACAATCTTATGGTACCGTAGACGGCGACAGTGCTTCATGTGCCGAAATCTTTGCGCTCCTCTCAACTTTGGCAAACCTTCCTATAAAGCAGTCTTTAGCTGTCACAGGCTCATTGAACCAGAAGGGAGATGTCCAGCCGATTGGCGGTGTAAATGAAAAAATTGAAGGCTTTTATGATATCTGCAGAATGAAAGGTTTAAATGGCTGCCAGGGTGTCGTTATTCCTGTTCAAAATATTGGAGAATTAATGCTTCGCGAGGATGTAATTGATTCCGTTAGAAAAGGTGAATTCCATATTTACCCTATTTCAAGAGTTGAAGAAGGGATTGAAATTTTAACAGATGTGAAAGCAGGTGATCGGTCTGCTAAAGGATATGAAAAGGGAAGTGTGTTCTATTATGTAGAAGAAAAAATAAAAGATCTCTATACAAAATCTAAAATTAGGAAAGCATTAACTTCAAAAACCACAATTAAGAAAAAGAAAAGATGAACAAGAGTTATTCTGATTCGTTTGCAAAAACAAAAATACTTTGTACAATCGGACCGGCAACAGCTGCTGCTGCTGAAATTGAAAAGTTAATTCTGGCAGGTATGGATGGAATACGAATGAACTTTTCGCACGGGAATTATGAATTTTATGATAAATTATTCGATGAGATTGATAAAGCATGCAGAGAAGAAAAAACTCCTTTGTCCATTTTAGTTGATTTGCAAGGTCCTAAAATTAGAGTTGGTGAACTGGCTGAACCGGAAATTGAATTGGTTCAGGGGGAAAAAATTGAAGTTACTATTGAAAATATTCTTGGTACAAAAGATAAGATTTCAACTTCGTACAAATCCCTGGTTGATGATGCGCGGGTGGGAGACCCTATTTTAATAGATGACGGTTTAATAAGACTCATGATAATTGAAAAGGGAAAGAATTCTGTTATCTGCTCTATTGAAATCGGCGGAACACTGAGACCTAAAAAAGGGATGAACTTACCCGGTATGAGATTATCCACGCCTTCTGTTACAGAAAAAGATTTTCAAGATCTTGAATTCTGCATGAAATATCGAGTAGATTATATTGCATTATCATTTGTAAGGAAGGCAACTGATATTTCGCATTTAAAAGGATGGATGAAAAGTAAAAATTTTGACAAGCCAGTAATCGCCAAAATTGAAAAGAAAGAAGCAGTTGATAATTTTGATGAAATTCTTAAAGCTGCTGATGGAATTATGATTGCAAGAGGAGATCTAGGCGTAGAATTACTCCCACAGGATGTACCGGTAATTCAAAAACAGATAATAAAGGAATGTAATTCATGCGGGAAATTAGTAATTACAGCCACACAAATGCTTGAATCAATGATTCATAATCCAATTCCTACAAGAGCAGAAGCTTCTGATGTTGCAAATGCAGTATGGGATGGAACCGATGTTGTTATGCTCAGCGGGGAAACTTCTATCGGAAAATATCCGGTAAAAGCCGTACAGATTATGAATGACATAATCCAGAATGCTGAACGCCATCCTCCTTTTCGTGCAACAGGTTATGAAATACCAAAAGAAATAGAAGAGAACCTTTTTGACTCAATGGGTAAAGCTATAGTAGAGGTTAGTAAACAGGTAAATGCTGCGGCAATAGTTGCTTTTACACTCAAGGGGCGTACCGCAAGAAACCTGGCTAAATTCAGACCTAAATCAAAAATAATAGCACTTTCAAACAGCTTTGATACAATGAATAATCTCTGTCTAAGATGGGGTGTAACTTCAATGTTTTTTGATGAAATAAATAAAGAACATTTGGCAATAGACAAAGCAAAAAAAATAATCCTTGAAGCCGAACATGTTAAGGAAGGAGATATTATTATATTTGCTGCCGGTGCACCTTACTCAGAAAAAAGCCGGGTAAATTGGATAAGGTTCGAAGTGATATAAACCAGGATTAACTAATAAAATAGAAATCGGGATAATTCTTTAATCATAAAAATCCTTGTTTAAACTTTGGGTTATTTAATTATAGCTTTCTTCTGTGAAACCAAAATTCTATTTTATAGTAAAAGCATCTGAATGGAAACGCTTGAGAGAAATATTGATGAATTAGTACCTGCAAAATGGTGGGAACCTTCAGAGAAGAATAAAATTCTGTGTACGCTTTGTCCGCGTTATTGTAAAATTGGAGAAGGCCAGCCGGGTTTTTGCTTCATCCGTCAAAATCATGGAGGAAAACTTTATACAATCGGTTACGGCAGACCCACCGGTTTTGCAATCGATCCGGTTGAAAAAAAACCGCTTAACCACTTTTATCCCGGGACTTCTATTTTAAGTTTTGGAACTGCCGGCTGCAATCTGGGTTGTAAGTTTTGTCAGAACTGGTCAATTAGTAAAGCAAAACTGGATGACTCAAATTCCCTGGAATCTTCGCCTGAAGATGTTGTTAATCTCGCTAAGCAATATAATGTTCCATCCATTGCATTTACATACAATGATCCTACTATATTCGGAGAATATGTTATTGATATATCGCAAATAGCAAGAGAGGAAGGGATAAATTCAGTAATGGTTACAGCCGGATATATTGATAAAAATGCGAGGAAAGATATTTACAAATACATTGATGCTGCCAACGTAGATTTAAAAGGATTTACCGAAAGATTTTATAATAAGCTGACTTTCTCTTCATTAAAGGATGTGTTGGATACACTTCTCTGGCTTAAAAATGAAACGGATGTCTGGTTTGAAATTACAACTTTATTAATACCTGATGAGAATGATTCTTTTGAAGAAATCCAAAATGAATGCGATTGGATTTTGGAAAATCTGGGAGATTCTGTCCCTCTTCATTTCACAGCTTTTCATCCTGATTTCAGAATGAGGGATAAATCCCGTACACCGCAATCCACTTTGATTACCGCAAGAGAAATAGCAGTAAAATCGGGAATAAAATTCTGTTATGTAGGAAACATACGCGATCTTAAAGGGCAAACCACCTATTGTCCAAATTGCAAAACTCCGCTGATAAAAAGAGATTGGCATGATGTCTTAATGGATAAAATAATAGACGGTAAATGTTATAAATGTCATTCAACTATCCCCGGAATATTCTAAAAATTTCTTTTAATAAAACTACTGGAATTAAAGAACGGGGAAACTTGTTTTAACCTTTTCAATTCAGAGCTTTAACACTATTTCCAAATTTATAAAAAAGCTAAATCAGCTTGTCTCTATTTTTCAATTTTAGAAAATATCTTTAATTTGAAGTTCAATTATATTCAAAAATAAGGGATGAAATGAATTCATTGAAAAATAAAATTGTGCTAATAACCGGTGCATCTTCAGGAATCGGGAAAGCATGTGCATCTGCCTTTGCAAAAGAGGGAGCTGATTTAATTCTTACAGCAAGACGCCTGGAAAGGTTAAATGACATTGCCGAATCTTTAATAAAAAGAAACAATATAAAAGTCTTGACTTTTGAAATTGATGTTAGAAATAACGAAACAGTAAAAAATATTATTTCCAGCCTTCCGCAAGAATGGAAAGAGATTGATATTTTAATTAATAATGCCGGTCTTGCGAGGGGCTTCTCTAAGATATATGAAGGAGAGGTTGAACACTGGGAACAAATGATTGATACAAATATTAAAGGACTTCTATATATGACGCGCCAGGTGCTTCCTTCTATGGTGAATAGAAAGACCGGGCACATTATTAATATCGGTTCAACCGCAGGTCACGAAGTTTATGCAAGCGGAAATGTTTACTGTGCGACCAAGTATGCAGTAAATGCTTTAACACAATCTATTCGTCTGGACGTGCTAGATAAAAATATTAAGGTTTCGACAGTCGACCCGGGAATGGTAAATACTGAATTCAGTGAAGTCAGGTTTTCAGGTGATAAAGGGAAAGCGGAAAAGGTTTACGAAGGATTGATCCCGTTAGCAGCAGAAGATGTTGCGGAAGCCGTTTTATTTTGTGCCACCCGTCCCCCGCACGTAAATATAAATGAAGTTATTCTTACCTGCACTGCACAAGCTTCATCAACACAAGTTTATAGAGAAAAATGAAAGCTTATGAATTTTAAAGATGCTTTTTAATTTGGGGTAGACTAAAAAGTAATATTCTATTTAACTTCAGTGTAAGTCCGTTTAAATCAGCGTCACTTGTGTTCTATTTTCTAGAAAATAATTAGTTTTTAGTGAGCCTCAATTTTTCAGAACTAAAAACCTCCGGAGTTTTTGTAAACACCGGAGGATTAACTAATCTTGTTTTCGAATATGTACAATTACAAGTGCATTGTTAACTTCGAAAGCTTTAAGCTTGAACAAATAGGCTAACATCTCCAGCCCCCTCTCTGATTATTTCAGGAACTTCGGAACTTAAATCAATAACGCTTGAAGGATCACCGCTTAAGTTCCCTGATGCCAGCATTAAATCAACCTGCAAATTAAAAATATTTCTAATTTCAAAAGGATCTATTAAAACTTCTCCTTTCCTGTTAGTAGTGCTGGTGCTTATTATAGGATGACCGAATTCCTTTACCAGGGTTAAAGTAACTGCATGATTTGGAACTCTAATTCCGACAGTTTTCCTTTTACTCCATAATTTCTTAGGAACAAGTTTAGCCGCCGGCAAAATAAAAGTATAAGGTCCGGGTAAAAGGTGCTTCATCGTTCTGTAAGCATAATCTGAAACCCGGGCATATTTGGCAATATCTTTTAAGTCTGAGCAAACGAAACTGAATAATTTATTACTACTGTCATTTTTTATTGAGAATATTTTCTCTAAAGCTTCTTTGTTAAAAATATCACATCCAATTCCGTATACCGTATCAGTGGGGTAAATAATAACCCCTCCCCTTTTTAAAACATCTATCGCTTTGTTTATATACCTTAATTGCGGCGTTTCGGGATGAAGCTCATAATACTCCATAAACATCTCCTTTCGACAAAAGCATTTATTTTTGAAAAATTATAGGCATGCAACCAGATTTGAAAAATTTATTTAATCATAGTTTCTATTGCTAAGATAATAATCTCCTAATGATTTTCAATATGCCCGCACCCGAAATATATATTTTGTTAAAAATATGAGTATGTAATTCTTAATAAATTGAATATTAGATTCTTTTTTTTGTATATTTGTTATTCAATTTTAAATAAGAGAAAAATTATTACGGAGAATCAATGTCAAGAAGATGTCAATTAACAGGTAAAGGACCAATAACCGGAAATAATGTTTCCCATGCACATAATAGAAGCAAAAGAAGATTTTTACCAAATCTTCAAAAAAAGAGGATTTGGGTTCAGGAATTAAATCGTTTTGTTACTATGAAACTTTCCGCCAGGGCCATTAAAACCATATCAAAAAATGGAACTTCTGAGGTAGCAAAATTAGTGAGAGAGAAAAGAATAAAAGCAAGATAAATAAGTTTAAACAAAAAAAAGGAATCCCGATTAATCGGATTCCTTTTTTATTTTAAATATTTTGAATAATGCCTATTCCCTAACTACCCAGACTTTGATTTTTGCGCTTACCGAAGGATGAAGTTTGATATCAATTCCGTATATACCAAGAGATTTTATAGGTTCTTCAATTTCAATTTTTCTTCTGTCAATTTCATAACCTTTTTCTTTTAATGCATCGGCAATCATTTGATTTGTAACGGATCCGAATATCTTATCTTCTTCACCAACTTGAACAGGGATAGTAACTGATATTTTCTCAAGCTCTGCAGCAAAATTTTCAGCGGAAGCTAATTCATGAACTTTTTTCTTTTCCAGGTTTTTCTTTTCTTCTTCAAGTGCCCTGACATTCCCCTGTAAAGCCGGGTAAGCTAGTTTCCGCGGTATCAAATAATTTCTTGCATAACCGCTTTTAACATCAACAACCTGCCCGATTTGACCAAGTCCGTCAAAGTTCTGTCTTAATATTACTTTCATTATTTCTCCAAATAGCTATTTTACTGTATCGGTAACATAAGGTAAAAGCGCCATATGTCTGGCACGTTTTAATGCAATTGATAATTCTCTTTGGTATTTAGAGCAGGTCCCTGTAATACGTTTGGGAATTATTTTACCTTGTTCGGTTGTATACCGTTGTAAGAGTTTAACGTCTTTATAATCAATATACTTAATATTATTTTGTGTGAACCTGCAGAATTTTTTTGTTTTGATTTCTTTTTTCATCAAGTTTCCTATTCTTTAATTAAGTCTGATTCCTCATTAGATAAAAATTTATCAAATGAATCTTCGGTATAATCGATGCTGTCATCATCGGAAAAGTTATCGACTTCGTCATCCACACCATTATTAGAAGGTTTCACCCTTTTATTTAGAAACTGTATTCTTCTTGCTTTAATTTCTACAATGCTTCTATTATGTCCTTCTTCTGATTTCCAGTTTCTGCTTTGCAGTTCCCCGTCAACAAGTACAGCAGAACCTTTTTTCAACCTATCGCGGCAGCTTTCTGCCAGTTTATTCCATGCAACAATGCCTACATAACAAACATCCTCCTGCCACTGGTTGGAACTATCTTTATATTTTCTGTTTGAAGCGATAGAAAAATTAACAACAGGTGTATTATTGGTTGTTTGTCTAAAGATTGGATCCTTAGTTAAATTACCGGCAACAACAACATAGTTAATTTCAGGCATTTTCAAATCGGCCATGGTTTTTCCTCCATACTTATCATTAATAGATTTAATTATTCACTACCATTAGTGGTAACTTCAGATTTCCTGCTAGTTTCCGCATTATCTGCAGAATTTTCATCTTGTGAAACTTTTTTATTCTTTTCAATATGCTCTATTGCATCATTATCTAATTTAATAGTTAAAAACCGCAATATATGCTCATCGAGTACATAAGTTCTTTCTAGTTTGGAAACAACGCTGGAAGGGGCATTAAATCTAAAGAAAACATAATAACCAATTTTACTCTTCTTAACCATGTACGCCAATCTTTTTCGTCCCCAGTTCTCTATTTCCCTTACTTCCCCGCCATTATTCAAAATGGTTTCTTTGATGTGAGAAATTACCGAATTAATCTGTTCGTCTTCTAATGCGGCGTTAATTATAACCGCACTTTCGTATATATTTGTTTTCATCTAGTTCTCCCGATGGACGTTAGGCCCTTATCTAATATAAGAGCCGGGATTCTACAATTTTTTAATTTAGACATCTAATTTATTTAATTAAAGATGCAATTACAAGTAAAAATAATTTCATTAATTAGATTATTTTATAACCAATAAAGAGCGAATTCAATTCAAAAATCAAACATATTTAATATTGATCTTTAGAATATAATATTCACATGCATTGTAAATTATCAGCCTTACCAATTTAAAAATCTAAACTAAGCAGGGATATAAGATCACTTAAAAAAATATTCATACACTCCCGATATTAATCCTCTGAACGCATCTTATAGAAAGAGCGCCATGCAAAAAACAGCCCGATTATAAGTATTACTCCTCCTGCGTAAGGTGCAACGCTTCGAAAATGCTCGGAAATTGAAATTTCCATAGCAAGCAATCCGAATAAAGTTGTAAACTTAATTATAGGGTTAAGAGCTACAGAAGAAGTATCTTTAAAAGGATCTCCCACTGTATCTCCAACAACTGTCGCCGCATGAAGCTCGGTCCCTTTCTCCTTCAGTTCAACTTCAACAACCTTTTTTGCATTATCCCATGCACCGCCGGCATTAGCCATAAAAACGGCCTGGAAAAGCCCGAAAACAGCAATTGATATTAAAAAGCTGATGAAGAATGAAACAGGGTAAACGGAATTTGCAGAAGGTGCAGATAACAATGCAAATGCAAGTGCAAAGGAAAAAACGGAAACGAAAATATTAAACATACCTTTTTGAGCATACTGCGTGCATATCTTAACCACTTCTTTAGATTTTTCTATTGAAGCACTGCTGCTGGCTGTTTCATCCAGTTGAATATTTTTCTTTATATATTCTACTGCCCTGTAAGCACCTGTTTTAACTGCCTGAATGGAAGCACCTGTAAACCAATATACTACAGCTCCGCCGCAGATAAAACCGAACATCGAATAGGGATTTAATAAGCTAAGAATAGTTTCCGGGACAATGCCCAAAGTTTGCTTTAATAAAAGTATCAATGAAAAGATCATTGCAGTTGCACCAACAACAGCGGTACCGATTAATACAGGTTTAGCAGTTGCCTTAAAAGTGTTGCCTGCCCCATCATTTGCTTCAAGATAATATTTGGCCTTTTCAAAATCCGGTTTAAATCCGAAATCTCTTTCAATTTCTTTATCTACATCTTTTATCTCTTCTATTAATGAAAGTTCATATATTGATTGAGCATTATCTGTTACAGGTCCGTAACTATCGACTGCAATTGTTACAGGCCCCATTCCAAGGAATCCGAATGCAACAAGACCAAAAGCAAAAATTGAGGGGTAGATCATAATAGGTGAAAGTGCGTCAGAACTTGTAAAGTAGGCAATGAACATTAAGGCAACAAATACAAGTCCCATCCAGAAAGAACTGAAATTACCTGCGACTAGTCCTGAAAGGATATTTAACGAAGCACCACCGGCTCTTGACGAGGTAACTATTTCCTCTACGTGTTTTGATTTTGTGCTTGTAAAAACCTTGGTAAATTCCGGTATTACGGCAGCACCTAATGTTCCGCAGCTAATTACTATCGATAAAATAAGCCACAGATTATTCGGCAGACTCGAAATCAACATATAACTTACAATGAAAGTAACAACTATAGAAATTATTGAAGTTATCCAGACCAGGGAAGTAAGCGGAACTTCGAAATCAATATCATCCTTTTTTGCGTAACGAACCTGCGATAGACTTCTATTTATACCGAATGCTACAACTGATGTTATAATCATCATTATTCGCATTGCAAAAATCCATGTAAGTAATTCAGTCTGGTAGTTAACGTCAGCTACCGCGAGAACAATCAAACTGATTAAAGCTACACCTGTAACTCCATAAGTTTCAAAACCGTCGGCAGTAGGACCAACGCTGTCTCCTGCATTATCACCGGTGCAATCGGCTATAACACCAGGGTTACGCGGATCATCTTCTTTAATTTTAAAAACAATCTTCATCAAATCTGAGCCGATATCAGCAATCTTAGTAAAGATACCTCCGGCAATTCTTAAAGCGGCAGCGCCTAATGATTCACCAATAGCAAAACCAATAAAACATGCTCCTGCATAAAGCCTTGGAATAAATAGTAAAATAATTAACATCATTATAAGCTCTACACAAACAAGCATTACTCCGATGCTCATTCCAGCGTCAAGAGGGATATTTAGGAGCTTTATTGGTTTCCGTTCCAATGAGGCAAAAGCCATCCTGCTGTTGGCTAATGTATTCATCCTGATTCCAAACCAGGCAACACTATATGAACCGAGTATTCCAATTACCGTCCATGATAATATTAAAAGTACGCCTCCGAACTCAGTTTCCATCAAATATCCGAAATAAAATGAAACACACACAGCAATAAAGATGAAAAGCACTACTAATAATTTGCCCTGCTGTATCAGATATGTTTTACAAGTCTCAAAAATAATTTGAGCAACATCAAGCATAGATTTATGAGCTTTTAAATTCTTAACTTTTCGATATTGATAAACTCCAAATATCATTCCTAATATGCAGATAAATAAACCTGCTATTAAGATTGTTTGCTGATTATCATTAAGTGTAGGTATTTTTAAATTAGCTTCCCCGGCAAAAATATAAACCGGACTAAACAAAATAAAAATTATAGATAGTATTTTTTTTCGCATGATAGTCCCTTATGTTTATTCGATTAAATATTTAGTAAAATTTCAAAAGAGGATGAACCTTAATTCAAATTTGAATTTTCAGAAGGGAGCCTGCTATTTGCATCAAGCATTTGCTTTATGCCCCCACTTACAAATTCTTTTATTAAGGTTAAACCTAATGAAAATGTATTTTTTAAGCTTTCAATTTCTTCTTTATTAAAATCGGTAAGAACATAATCCGCCATTTTCCCTTTTTCAAATGAACTCCCTATACCTATCCTAAACCGGGGGAATTGATTAGAATTCAGATGATAAATAATTGAGCTCATACCGTTATGTCCGCTATCTCCGCCTGAAGCATTAACTTTAAGTTCACCGAATTTCAGATTCAGATCATCAACAACGACTAAAAAATCTTTGATATCTGTTTTATTTAATTGCAAGGCCTGCAATGCAGCTATTCCGCTTTCATTAACATATGTAGAGGGTTTTATAAGGTTATATTGTGAGTTGCCAATTTTCCCCTCTGCATAATAATAATCAGCCATGGAAGGATGGAATGAAAGAGATTCTTTAACTGCTATATAATCTAATAACATGAATCCAACATTATGTCTATTAAAGCTATAACGCCTTCCCGGGTTGCCAATTCCTAAAATAATTCGCACAACAGATTAATTATTATTCTTCTTTACCTTCTTTTTCTTTACCAACTAATTCAGGCTGAGTAACCTCACCTTCAGCTAATTCCTCTGCCGGTACAGGTTCTTTCTCAACTTTAGGATGCGTTACTGTTACTATAACTGTATCTTTAGGTGTAATGAAAGAAATATTCTCAAGGCTTAAATCTCTTACATGGAAAGCATCACCTAATTTGAGATCAGTAATATCAATATCAATATGCTGCGGTATATCTTTTGGCAAGCATTCAATTTCAATTTTGTGTATGGAGTGCTGAACAATTCCTCCCTCTTTAACTCCGACGGGATTTCCATGCAGCCGAACCGGCACTTCCAGCTGAAAAGTTTCACCTTTCACCAAACCAAGAAGATCAAAATGCAAAACTTTATCGGTTATCGGATCAAATTGAACATCTTTAATTATACATTCATGCTCTCCATAACCATCCATCTGTAATGATATCAAATGAGTATCTGAAGTAAAAATAAGAGGGTTTATCTCTTTTTCATTTACATAAAGAGGTACAGATTCATTCTCTTTCATGTAGAAAATACCGGGAATTTTCCCGCTGTTTCTCAAATTGGTTTTCTCTGCTTTACTAGCTGTATTCCGCTTATTAGCTTTTAATATTACATTTTCCATTTTTTCTCCAAACTAAATTATCCTTTATCAATATCAAATAAAGAGCTGATAGATTCATTATTAAAAGTTCTCCGTATGGCTTCCGCAAATATTTCCGAGACTGTTATTACCGAGACTTTTTCTGTTTTCCCGTCTTCTTTGAAAGGGATTGTATCGGAGACAAACAGTTTGGTAAGCTGTGATTCCTCAAGCCGTTTTACAGCTTCACCCGAAAAAATCGGGTGTGTTATTGCTCCGTAAATATTATTTGCACCTTCATTTTTTAATGCTTCCACAGCACTTACAAAAGTTCCACCTGTATCAATTAAATCGTCAACTAAAAGTATATCTTTACTTTCGACGCTTCCGATAATGTTAACAACCTCGGCAACATTGGGCTTTGGTCTTCTCTTATCAATAACAACCAAATTAGCATGAAGCCGTTTAGCATAAGATCTTGCCATCTTAATGCCGCCGACGTCAGGGGAAACTACTACAAGATTATCCTTAAGCTCACTAAACAGACCCGTAAATATGGATGAACCATATAAGTGATCAAATGGGATATCGAAAAATCCCTGTATTTGTGCCGCATGCAAATCCATTGTCATTACTCTATCTGCACCCGCCACGGTAATTAAATTTGCAGCCAGCTTTGCTGTTATCGAAACTCTCGGCTGATCTTTCCTATCCTGCCTTGAGTAGCCGAAGTAAGGTATTACGGCAGTTATTCTTTTAGCGGATGCTCTTTTTGCAGCATCAACCATTATTAATAATTCGAGTAAATTTTCACCGGGAGGGTTTGTGGATTGTATAATAAATACATCCGAGCCTCTAATGTTCTCAAGATATTTTACCCAAATTTCACCGTCGCTAAACCTTTTTAATTCTACTGCCCCTAATGGCTTGCCAAGTATTTTAGCAATTTTCTCAGATAGAGCAGGATTTGAGCTTCCTGAAAAAATTTTGAAATCACTCGACGCCATATCCAGACAACTTATCACAACATTATTTTAAAAAATAGACGATAAATATAAATAAATCACCCTGTTAAGTCAATAAAGATAAATATCAAATATTCCTATATATTTTCGACATTTATAAAAAAAATATAGAATTTCAATAAAATTATTACTATTTCTTCCTAAAAAGAAAAATAATTACTATAAGCAAAACCAAACCGGATACTATATAAATCCAAAAAGGAGTTTCTTTTAGCTTAAACGGGCGGAATGTTACCGATATAGTTTTTCCACGCCCTATTTCGTCAAGAGTATAATGCCAAATTAATGTTCTCCCGTCGACCTTCTGGGCGTTATGTGTAATAATTTCCCCTGAAAAAGTATATTTATAAGTTACATTATAATTACTGCCATCCATTCCAAAACCTGTAGCAATTGGGGGTATAAATTGAGAAAATATTTTCTGCCCGGCCGCGCCGTCTCTCAAAGAAAAATTTGCTTCAGAAAAAGCTTTTATATTGTTTAAGGAATCAATATTGGTAAAAGAAAATTTAATAATAGCATGAGTTGTACTGTCTGTTGTATCTGAGAAGACTTCGACATTTTCAATTTTTGTAAATTTTGAAGAAAATTCGTGGCTTATGGAATCCGCATTAAAGATACCGATTCTATTTAAAATTTTTATGCTTGCAGAATCCGGCAGCTTCATCCAGTAGTTTATTGACATTTTTCCGGAACCATCCGGGTAAAGCTGGACTTCCTGTACAAAACTTAAACAGCCGGTTAAAAAAAGAAGCGGGAAAATTAGTAGTAATTTCTTCACTATTCTATCAATATCAATAGTAGCATAATAATAGTTTTAATATGGATTATTTAATTTATAGAAAAAAAAGGTTTTTTTCATTATGTTTTGGCTTATTATTTTTAAGGAGTTCAAAGATGCCTACATATGATTATAAATGTAAACAATGCGGATACCAATTCGAATTATTTCAATCGATGACTGCAGAAGCTGTTAAAGTTTGCCCTCAATGTAATGGTGAAATTATAAGGTTAATCGGACCCGGCTCAGGCCCAATATTTAAAGGTAACGGATTTTATCAAACAGATTATAAAAATCCGCCTAAGAAAGAATCGAAGAATAAAGATGAAAAAAAAGGAAAAGGAAATACTCCATCCAATAAATCAGAAAAGAAACCTTAATAATATTTATTAAATTTAATTATAAGAAAAAGCTGTCTTTTTTACGACAGCTTTCTTGTTTGGACAGTTTTTAAAAATCATACCCCAAAGAAAAATAGAATTTAGGAATTGAAAAATGCTGCATATTGTAAGCCCATGCCACATCGAATCTCATTAAGAAATAAAAGAGGAATATCCTGGCACCAAAACCTGTTCCCATTAATAAATCTCTTGAAATAACATTTCCATTATCATTTCTTTCAAAAAACCTGAGCTGTTTATTGTTGTTCCAGGCAGCGCCCATATCGACAAACGCAACACCAAAAATATTACTGAATAAAATAGGAAGCGGACCGGTAACTAAATATCTAATTAAGGGGAATCGTAATTCAAGGTTGAGTAAACCGTATTTCGTCCCGATTTCCTGTGCATAATCGAATCCTCTTAAAGGTAAAACCGGCGTAAGGAAAGCAAAGTCTGCAGCTGAACCCAAAGGGATATCACCAGTAGCAAATCTCCTATTTATCCAATTTTCAATACCGCCTATAAAAAACTTTTGCGGTGTTGAACCGCCTGAATACCCGCCTGATAATCTAAATGCGAAAGAATAATCATTCCAAAATCTAAAGTAAGTTCTATAATCTCCAAGAACAGAATAGAAGTTCAAATTTCTTTGAACAATCCCGGGATTACCCAGAAGATCAAATCTATAGCGTGTACCGTCAATAGGTGATGTAAAGCCCCATAAACTATTATCATGAACAAAACTAACCGAAGGAACTATAAATGTAACTTTATCCGACGGCACCGAAGGGTCATCCAGGTTCTCTTCCAAAACATTAAGCCAGCTTAAACCGGCTTCAATTCTGTAAAATTTATTAATAGGATAGCTCAAAGAACCAACAAGTCCAAAATTTCTGAAACGATATAAGCTATTTGCAAACCCGCCGAGAATAACAAAACGAGCAGTATGAAATCCCTCAATACCATAATTAAGCCTGTTTGCCAAATAGTAATAAGCCAATCCATAGTCGCTATTTTTTAGATCGATTTGAAGACTGGTAACACCGATTAACCTGTAATTACCTAAAATATCACTAAATGAAAAAACTGTTGTTCCCAGCAGACCATATAAAGAACTATATCCTGCATTGGCATAAACAATATCGGGTGAAAAAGTAATTTTGTACCTGTTTACTTTATAATTTCCTTCAGAATCCAGTTTATCGGCTAATGTAAATTTATTTTCATTTGAATTATTTGTATCCGATTTAATATCCTGAGTTGCTCCCGAATACATAATTCTTAAAATTAATTTTTAAGGAATCTCCATATGTATGTGAAGTATCAACATAACTTCCGGTATAAAATGCAAGTGAATTTGTTCTTATAGAATCCGGTGATAAATTATTTTCGCTTATCTCTTCTTTTTCATTTTTCAGTGAATTTTTGTTCTCTTAACTCCGTTATATATAAAGTAGGTGGGAGTGTAGTTTTATCTGTTTTAGGTTCAAAAGGATTGTTCACTAAGAAGAGATTGTATGATCCCTCGTCAAGAGTTGCAAAAACCAGCTTTAATCCGTCTTTGGAAGCAGAAAGCTGAGAAATTCCGGTTAATGAATTCGTAATAGGAACAGGTTTTATATCAGCAACACTTACAACCGAATCGGTATCATTTAGGACAATCCTCTTTTTATAAATATTTGTTATTCCATTTAAATCGGAAACGAATAATATCTCTTTTCCATTGGGACCGCAGATTGGAAAACTTTCATCACTTTCCGGCATATTTGTTATCCGGGTAATCTCATTGTTATTAATATTAATCGAATATATATCGGTTTGACTAAAATTAAATTTATAAATTTTAAAAGTATCTGGTAATGCAGAGGTGTTTAAATAATTTCTTCTATCGGAAGAGAAAAATATTTCTTTGCTGTCGCTCGACCATGAAGGATCGTCATCTGTAAAAACATCATTAGTAAGATTAACTAATTTTTTAGTATCAAAATTATAAAGATAAATATCCGATTGAGCAGGAGTATGGCCGACAAATGCTAAATATTTACCATCAGGTGACCAGGCAACTCTTTTAATTCCATCTAATCGAACAGGGAGAGTTTCTTTATCTTCGGAGTTGACATTAATAAGATAGATTACATCATACCCGTCACTCTTTGCGGTTAACGCCAGCTTAGTTTCGTCAGGAGACCACGACATACCCGGGGTTACTACATTCAACTGTTCAAAATCAGCAGATCTATTCCCTTTTACTAATTTCTTAACGATTTTCCCGTCTATTGCATTCATAATAAAAACATCAAAATAGGTATCTCTATTTGAAATAAATGCAATCTTATCCCCCTGAGGTGAAATCGCCGGGCTTGTATTGTAAAAACCGCCGTCTTTATCAGGATCAGTCAATCTTTTAGCAAATTCTTCCGGATCCTTCCTGATTGCAATATCAGGCCAGTATGTTTTCTTAATTTCTCTTTTCCACCTTTCACTAAATTCTTTCAGTGAAAGCCCGAGTGATTCTTTGAAGGCTTCCTCAACATTCCCGGTTTCTTTTAACTTATTAACGATTTCGCCTATTTTTTCTTTACCATATCTTTCATCAATATAATGCCAGACAGCTTCTCCGCCCCGGTAAGCCATATATCCATTCAACTGCTGAATGTCTGGCAGATACTCAGAAATTATTGCATCACGAATAAACATATCAGTATTAATATCCCATCCTAATGATTGGTATTCAGCCATCCCCTCATTAAACCAGGATGGAATATTTATGTTTATATTATTGGATATAATATTTTGAATTGAACCACCGAAAAACATATCATTTATTACACCATGAGTAAGTTCATGATGAATCAGGTGCTGAAATTCTTTATAAGAACCCATAAACTGTACAACAACCCTATTCTTAAACAATTCCGTAAAACCTTCAATTCCTTCACTTAAATATTGGTCAGTAACATTAGTTTCCTGAAAATCATTAGTTGAGTTGTAAACAATAATCGCAATCCGGTTATTAATTTTATAATCAAAGCTTTTCTGAATAGATTTTAAATCCTTTTCGGATTCCTTTGCAGTAAATTCAGCCAGGTGTTCACCCCCTCTATTGAAATAGATATCAAAATGATCTGTCTGTATATAGTACCAGGTTAAATTTTTATACTGAACTTTATTTTGTCCGAATTGGCAGAAAATGAAAGGCGGGGTAATAAAAAGAATAAAAATAGCTCTAAGTAAAAAATTTTTCATGTTTAAACCTTTTTTGTCTAAACCTCAGGATTATTGATCAATAATAATAAAGTCCACTTCATTTTTCTCTTGGTCAACACGTATTAATTTTACTCTAATCTTATCACCGAGTCTAAACTGTTTTTTTGAATTTCTACCAATTAACGAATATTTTTTCTCATCGTAAACGTAAAAATCTCCCTCTAAATCTCTAATCTTAACCAGCCCTTCCGCAAGGTTTTCAATAATTTTAACAAATAAGCCAAAATGAATGATCCCGGATATTATTGCATCAAATTCTTCACCTATATGATCTCTCAGGTATTCAACCTGCTTTAATTTAACTGAAAATCTTTCAGCTTCAATTGCAGATCTTTCAGTTTGTGAAATATGCTCACTTATATCCTGGAGTAAATTATATGGATAGGCTGTTCCATTTACACCGTCAATATATTGATGAAGCAGCCTGTGAACCATTAAGTCGGAATATCTTCGTATAGGAGATGTAAAATGGGTATAATATTTAAATCCCAAACCATAATGTCCGATATTATCAGCCGAATATACTGCCTTAGCCATTGATCTTATTGCCAGCTCATTAATTAAATCTTCTTCTTTCTTTCCTTTAACCTGCTGAATTAAAAGCTGAAGCTGGTTTGATTTTGACTGACCATTTGGAATAAATGAATATCCCAATGATTTTACAAACTTTGAGAACTCCAAAATCTTTTCCTGATCGGGGAGATCATGCACTCTGTAAATAAAAGGTTTGACAACTCCTTTTTCCGGAACAGCGATATGTTTTGCGCAAATTTTATTTGCCAACAGCATAAATTCTTCGACGAGCATATTGCTCTGCTTTAATTCTTTTTTATGAATTGCGACGGGTTTGTTATCCTCATCAAGTTCGAATTTAACTTCGGGTGTATAAAACTCAATACTCCCTTCACGCATTCTCTTTTTCCTTAGTGTTTGAGCTAAATTATTAAGCTCTATAATATCATTATAAAAATCTCCCTTACCATTTTCTATTATTTCCTGAACTTCATCATAATTGAATCTTCTTTTACTATTAATAATAGATTTCTTTATTTCATATTTAACAAGCTTGCCTCTCTTTGTTAATTCAACAATAACCGAATAGGTAAGTCTATCTTCTCCAGGGACAAGAGAACAGATAAAGTTGGAAATTCTTTCGGGAAGCATTGGTATAACTTTTCCTACAAGATAAACACTGTTCCCTCTCTTTAAAGCTTCTTTATCAATATTAGATTTTGGTATAACATAATTCCCTACATCGGCTATATGAATACCAACAGAATAATTTCCATTTTCTAATTTCATAATCGAAAGAGCATCATCAAAATCCTTTGCATCTGCAGGATCGATCGTAAAAACATTCTTATCCCTATAATCAATTCTTTTTTCTATTTCTTCACCGCTTATCATCTTTTCAATTTTTTCAGACTCTTCAATAACTGCCGGAGGAAATAAAAAAGGTAAATTAAATTCTTTTGCAATTGATGTTATTTCTGTATCCTTGGAACCTGCTTTTCCCAGAACTTCGATTATTTCTCCTTCAGGATTTAACATTGAAGATTCCCATTGAATATTCCCGGCAATCACTTTGTCACCAATCTTCGCATCTTTTAGGTTTTCTTTTTCAATATAAATATCTCTTGTAATATTAGGGTCGTCAGGTTTAACAATATAAAAATTATGAGAATGTTCCAGGACTCCGATAATTTCTTCTCTTTTCCTTTTAAAACATTTATAACCTGCCCTTCAATATTTTTTCCCTTCTTCGATGCGAATAAAGCAACTTCCACTTTATCCCCGTTAAAAGCGGTTCCTAAATTTCTAGCCGCAATAAAAATATCACCAGCTTCATGGCTGTCAACAACAACAAACCCGAATCCCCCTTGATTAATTTTCAATACTCCCGTTACCATATTCATGTTAGGTATAAGAGTCAATTTATACTTTTTCCCGCTTTTTGTTAGAAACTGTTCTTCATATAACTGGTGAAGAACCGACTTCAATGCACTATACTCAAAGCCTGAATCAAGCTGTAATTTTTGGGAGATCTCTTTAGGTTTAAATCCCCTGCCGGGATTTTTTTTAAAAAATGCAATAATTTTTTTCTTCATTTTTTATAATCGAATAAATTAGAATTCAAATTTATATTTTAGTCCAAGTTCATTGATCATATCGTTTTGTGTACCTGTCTGTTTTAACGCTTCTTTCCTTTCCAATCTAACCAAAAGACTTTTAAAAATAGGATATTCTATCATAACATCAACCTGACTTAAATCCTGCAAAACATCAGTCGATCCTCCAATTGAATACCTGAAATCCTGAACCCTTCCCGCTAAATTTACTTTTGTTTGATTTCCGACTTTTCTTAACTGAATACTTTTTATATAATCCCCCACATAAGAATTTAGAAAACCCCCCAGGATAGATCCAGCGAGAGAATTTGAAGTATTTTCGATAGGATTTCCTGATGCACTGCTGTTTGGACTTTGATTTACAAATCTTCCTGCAATTATAAATAAAACTGCATCTGACGCATCATACTCGGGAGAAGGTTCATTGTTATCAATGGCAGTCTGCCCTACATAAACAGCGATATTATTTTTTTCTTTGATAAAGTTTTTATCCAGCTCTTTTAATGGTCCCTGAATATTTATTTTAACCGCAACTTTTTCTTCCTGTGAAGCAGAATCCGGGATATAATAGTCAGTATAAGTTGCAGTAATATCAAGGTAAGGATTATCCAATTCACTTTCAAATCTTATTGAACCTTCAGCAGTAAGAGTTTTAAAGAACTGCAGATTAGAACCCTCAAGAAGCTTTAATTCACCTTGTGCATTCGGAATTCCCCCCATTTTTTTATACTGAAAATTCCCGTCCAGAACCGCAGTTAATTTCTGGTTTAATTCTTTGGAAAGGATAAAAATAATTTTTGCTTCTTTTTGAACTTTTACATTAATATCATAATTGAAATTAAATCCCTTTGACTGGTTATTTGATATATTTTTATTTTGCTCCTGTGAAAGCTTAACAAGGCTTTCAAAATCAATATTTTGATTTTCTTTTTTAATCGTATCTTCAGCATATTTATAAACATATCCCTGTAAATGATTTTGATATGCACCTTGAACCGGGGGAAATGTCAGGTCAGCCTTAGTTATATTAACAGGTGCTTTTATTAAAGCTCCGTTTTTATCCATAGTAAATTCTATGTTCCCGTTAGTTGCGATAACCAGATCACCGTATACAGAAGGGCTTGCATTTTTTGACGCATTGCTTAAGACTTTTAAATTTCCGTTAATATTAAATTGGGAAGATATAATATCAAGATTATCCAAAATTGCTTTACCGCTTCCGGTCATTTTACCGCCGTTCTCGGTATTTTTAGCATTTTCAATTAATAGACTATCTAATGAAAGAGTATTTTTTGTAACATTTATTTTTATTCCTGCATTGTATTCTAAATTATTTGCATCGGCAATAAATGCTGCATTTTTCAATGTAAGTGAGCCTTCCGGATCAATATTATCAAATGTACCTGAAATATTTAATTCGCCTGCTAAAATTCCCCGTAAATCCCTGACACCCGGAATAACATTACCGAAAGGAGCCAAATTAAAATTTTCCGCTGTAAGCTTAAGATCGATTGGTTTGTTCTTTTTTTTATTTGAGGCTGAATCGCTCTTACTTTTAAGTCCTAAATCAATTGGTATTGAACCGGTTACCAATAGCTGCGGATTTTTATTATCTTCCAAGGAATCAATAAACCTTAAATCAACTGCCAGGTTTTCATCTTTATAATTAAAAATTCCTTTTAATGCGCCTAAATTTTTGCTTTTATAAGTTACACTGTCAATATCGGCATTAAGATTTATTAAAGGATTTTCAAAATCTCCTTTCACATCAGCGTCTACATTTATGCTCCCAAGGAAAGCATTTCCCGGTTTAAGCTCAAATAAGTTTCTGCTTAAATCTTTACCTCTAAAATTTTTAAGTATCAACTTTTAAATTTTGGTTGCCTTTTTGTGCCAGTGTTCCATTTATTTCCAACTCTCCGATCCCATTTTCACGTTCTAAAACAAAATTTTTGATATCTAATGCTGTCACCGGCATATGCAAGCTCTAATATTTTTTTATTTATAAGGTAAAATTGATTATACTTCAGTCCCAATGTATCGAGCTGCAGATTTATTTTATTCCTGCTAAAATCCAAATCACCCGAAATTTTTACAGCAGCATTATTTTCCCAGTTTGTTGATAAATACAATTTGGATTTATTTTTTGCTAAATTAAAATTTAGTAAAAGATTTTTAATATCATTCCCCATAAAAATTCTGTCTGTCTTAAGGTTTAAATCTGCGGAGACATCCTGAAGGGAATCAGCATTAAAAGCATTTTTCAGATTAAAATTTAGCTTCAAATTGGATAGGAAAAAGACTTCCTTTTTCCCCCAAAACTTTATATAATCCAGCCTGGATTTTAGAGTAAGCTGCACACTATCTTTGGTATTTTTAATTTCACCGCTAAGCTCCCCGTCAACTTCAAGCTGATTGCTTCCCAGCAATAGAGAAATTAATTCGAAATTTTTAAAATCAATTAAGTATTGAATGTCGGCAGAGGAATCAATTGAAGCAAATAAATTTTTCTTGGCAAATGAATTTTCCGCCTGGTTCACATTTACAGCAGAGGGAAAAATTTCATTTATTTTATTATTTAATGAAGCGGAAATAAAACCGGCTTCGGCAGTAAATAAGCTGACAGCCTGATCAATAGAAAAATTACCATCCAGAGTAATATCAGCTAAATCAGAAATTATATTTATTATCCTCTGACCATTATCATTACTTCTTAAATCTACTATTGCCCTTGAACTATCGATATGAATCTTATTTACATAGGAATCATAGAGATTCATATTGAGATATAAATTTATCTTGTTCAGTTCAAAGTTATTCCCTTCTGCATTTATACTGAAATTAAGCTTGGTATTAAAGGATGTATCCGAGGATAATTTCGCGACATTAAAATTCCTGACATTTCCTTTTAATTTGTAAGAAGGTGAATTACCTGTAAAATTAAAATTACCAGAAAGGTTAGTGTTCATTGTATCGGAAGTGGCAAGCAGCCGGTATTTAATATTTTGGGAGTCTGCTGAAACCTTTAACCTGAGAGTATCCATAACATTTCCCTTAACCACCGATCCGTCAGCCGTATAATTAATATTGGCATTTAATTCAGCGGGAGAAGTGCCTTTCCCTTTTATTCTCCCGAATGAATTCAGGTTTGTATTTATACCCGCAAAAGGAATAATATTTAAATTGATAGTTCTGAAATTTATATCGTACTGCATTACCGGTTTTGAAAGGTTTAAGTTTGCATTTACTGCTATATTTCCCTTTTCTGTTTTGAGATAAAATGAAGAATAAAAATCGAGCGGTTTCCCTTTATAGTTAAGAGTATCAAATTTTAATAAGCCGAGCTCGGGATAGACGGGAATTTTTAATGAAGGCAATAATTTATTTACATCCTGCTGATGAATGTGCGAATCATAGAATGAAGTGTTAATATAGATATCAACAGGGTGATCCAGGTTTCTTATATCTCCTTTTGCAATTAACCTTGTACTATCATATTTAACTTCCAATTTATCTATATTCAGCTTATGAAAATTCCCGGAGGCTTCCAGATCGGTCCCCACAGTTCCTTTAAGTATATTTATCGAAGGAATAAAAGCTGAAAGATCAGCGAAGCTAACTGAATCAGCATCCAGATGCAGATTTATATCTGCAGCGTTAATATTTGATGTTGAATCAAAAGGACTGAACTTTTTTACTTTTGAATTTATTGTAAAATTAGATCTGCCGGTGGCCACCTGAAAATTATTTGCTTCAATTCCTTTTTGATCAACAATAAATTTCCCGGAAAGATTATTAATAAAGAAATGTGAAATATTGGTCACTGCATTTAGTTTATTGATCTCAACTTCAAAATTGTTTTCATTTATATCAGCAAAAGCATTTAGGGAAAGATTAATATTTTGTATCCTCAAATCATTCATATTCAGACTGTCATATATTTGTCTACTTCCTTCTTTATCATAATTCTGCAATGAGAAATTAATATTGCTTAACCGGAGCTCTGCAACTTCTATAGTAAAAGGGAAGGTCGATTTTGTTGTATCGGTCTTGTGTGAAGAAGGAATTAATCTGGAAATATTTAATTCTCCCGATTTATCTTTAATTAATGAAATATTTGCATTTCTTATTTCAATATCCCTTACATAAATTCTTTTCAGGAGAAGGTGAAGCGGGCTTGTTTTTAATGAGATTGTGCCTGCATTAAACAGCGTATCTTTACCGATATTTATCACCGTATTTTTTAAGGTCAAAGAGGTAAATATTGTCCCTTCGATCTTGCCTATTTGTAATTTACCATTTAAGGTAGAATCTGCTTTTTCAATTACAAATTCTCTCAGATAATTTCTGAATGTTGAGGTTTGGCTAAAGCCGAAAGCTATAACCAGGATAATGAATATAGTTATCCCTATATATAAGAATATATTAACAATCCTTTGAAGAAGAGTCCGTTTCTTTTTTACTTTTTTTTTCTCTTTATCCACTTTAAAAAATATTCAAAATATTATATAATCTTTACCAAAAATAACCTAAGATATAAAGGGAAAAATTTATTGCTGAAATAAAGAATTAATTATTATATTTATCTAAAATCGATTTAATTATTTGAGAAGTAGACTGGTTATTAACGAATTTTATAGTTAGCACTTTGCCTCCGTTCTTTTCGACAATATCTCTGCCAACTATTTTATCAAGGGCCCAATCTGCACCTTTAATTAAAATATCCGGGATAATATCTTCGATCAGTTTTTGGGGAGTATCTTCATCAAATAACGTCACATAATCCACCGGCTTTAAACTCGAGATAATAAAAGCTCTTTCATTCTCACTTATTATCGGTCTCTTTTTTCCTTTAATGTTTCTAACAGAATTGTCACTGTTAATACCAACTATTAATATATCTCCCATGGATTTAGATTTTGTGAGATAATCAACATGTCCTGAATGGAGTATATCGAAAACACCGTTTGTGAAAACTACCTTTTTGTTTTCTTCCTTAAATTTTTTTCTTAGTGAAATAATGTCTTTTCTATTTTTTATTCCGCTCATATTTTTCTCTTAAACCCGGCTTTGAAGGATTTTCTTTTTGTTCGGAAATTACTGTGGCAAATAATTTTTCAATTTCTATCGGAATAATTCCTACCTCTTCACAAACAAGACCGCCGGCATAATTAGCAAGGAAAGAAGCTTCGTAAATATCGGCCCCGGCAGCAAGCGCCATAGTAAGAGTAGATATAACAGTATCTCCTGCACCCGAAACATCGGCTACTTTTCTTGCCTTAGTCGGCATTCTCTTTAAATTTTTATTTTTTTCAAAAACTGCGATGCCGCCTTCTCCTAAAGTTAATAAGACATTCTGGGCGTTTAAATTTTCTAATATTTTGCTGCATGCCGATACAATATCGCTATCGGTTTTAATTTTCATTCCCAGAATATCCTCAGCTTCTTTACGGTTGGGTTTGAACACCGTAACATTTTTGTAATTAAAGAAATTATTGAACTTTGGATCCACAGTGATTAGAAGCTTATTTTTATTTGCAACAGAAATAATTTCTTCGATCAAAAAAGGAGAAAGAACGCCTTTGTTATAATCCTGCAGGATCAAACCGTCGAACGATTTTATATTTTTATTAAAATAGTTAAGCAGTTTTTTTTGAATTTCCTCATTCAAATATTCTTTGCTTTCTTTATCAATCCTTACAACATGCTGGTCGTGAGCTATTACTCTTGTCTTTGATGTTGTCGGTCTGCTTTCATCAACAATTAAACCTTCAGCTTCAATATTATTATCCTTTAATAAAGATGTGAATATTGTCCCGTCATTGTCGTAGCCGATTACGCCAATCGGGATCGGGATACCGCCCAGTTTAGTAATATTCAATGCGACATTTGCCGCACCTCCAAAACGGTAGAATTCATCGCCAACTTCGACAACGGGTACAGGTGCTTCCGGTGATATTCTTTTGACTTCACCCCAGAAATAACAATCGAGCATCATATCGCCGATAACTGCAATTTTTAAACCATTAAAATCCTTTTTTAACTCTGCAAGTCTTTTAATGGATAAATTTTCCATACTTATCCCTTTATATTTTACTATAATGTAAAGATAATGATAATTTAAATTTTAATGAAGATATACTGAGCAGATGAAAAGAGGATGTGAAATGGATAAAGAATGTAATGGAAATTTTTATTTCTAACCTATATTAGAAAAATGAAATTAACCTGCTTTAAGAGAAATATGTGATTTTGAAATTTTGTGCTTTTGATTCTTTTCCTTTTTATCATATTGGTTTGGAAATTCATTAACTTTATTCTCCTTTTTTCTTTTGCCGCTGTAATTTTAATATTTTACATATGACAAAAAAAATAGTAATAACAGGTGCCTCAGGTCTAATTGGAACTAACTTATCCAAAGCTTTTATTTCCCGTGGCGATGAAGTTTATATTTTTACCAGGAATACGGGCAACTTAAAAAAGACAATTCCAAATGCAGAATATATTGAATGGGATTATACCAGGCCGGATACATGGGCGGAATATATAAATAATAAAGATGCTGTAATTCATTTAGCCGGTGCAAATATCTCGGGTAAAAGATGGACTAATAATTATAAAAAGATTATCTTAAAAAGCAGAGAAATAAGTACAAAGAATCTGGCTGAAGTGATCATTTCATCGCACGCAAAACCAGCCGTTTTTATTTGTGCTTCCGGCGTAAGCTATTACGGTGATTCAGGGAATAAACTTTTAACAGAGGAGAGTGAACCTGGTAAAGATTTCCTTGCACATGTCTGCAAGATTTGGGAATCAGAGGCAGCGAAGGTAGAAATTGCCGGGGTCAGAAGGATCAGCGTTCGAACAGGGATTGTTTTAACTCCTAAAGAGGGTGCATTAAAAAAAATGCTCATCCCTTATAATTTTTTTGTCGGCGGTCCATTGGGAAACGGCAGCCAATGGTTTCCCTGGATTCATCTTGATGATATAGTTAATATTTATTTATATGGTCTTGATAACGAATCCATAATTGGTGCAATTAATGCGACCTCTCCTAAACCTGTAACAATGAACGAATTTGCAAAAACTCTGGGAAAGGTTATACACAGACCTTCTTTATTTAAAGTTCCGAGATTTGCTTTGATATTAGCAGCCGGTGAAGTGGCCGGCAGTATAACGGCAAGTTTAAAGGTCATTCCGAAAAAATTATTGGAACATGATTATAAGTTCAAATTCGAAAACCTAAGAAACTCTCTTTCAGATTTACTACAGTAAAAATGTTACAAAAAATCTCCCGGATAATATTCAAACTGATCATAAATTTAATATTTCTTTGAACTTATCAACTAACGGATCGATTAACGGGTTGTGAGGTGAATCCGGTTCTGCAATTAATAATTGATCAGCCAGTTGAATTATCTGTACATAAGGATCATCTAACTTTGTAGAATGATGGTTTTCAACTAAGTATATTATTTTTTGGGGAAAATTCCACAACTGCAGAAGGATAGATCCAATCTTATTGTGTTCAAAAATAAATAATTTTCTTTCGGCTTCGTGTGTTGTTATTTCTTCGTTTCGAAGGAGATGGGTATATGTATTGAAAGTATCCGGCTCAGTATAGAGCCATGCAATAATTCCAATATTACAAAGCAACGTGGAAACAAACACAAGGTCTCTGTCAACTCTCTCATTCCAATTCTCAGCTATTCTTCGTGCAACATTTGCTCTGTTCAATGACTGATGCCAGAAATCATTTATCGTATTTTGATGCCTGGAACCGAGAGAATCAAAAAATTTCTTTAAAAGTTCGAAAGAAATTACAAGTGTTCTTAATTGCTGCAAACCAATAAGAATTATTGCTTCCCGGAGTGAATATATCTCTTTTCGGACTCCAAAGCTTACCGAGTTGGCAATTTGCAGAACCTTGGCTATTAAAAATGGATGATATTCCAACTCCCTAACTACCAGGTTTATATTTACATCAGGGCTATTTAATACGGCATTCAAACGAACACTTATTGCCTTTGGAACAGGGAGCTTAGAAAAGGATTTTAAGTATTGCTTTATTTTACTTTTTTCCAAATTTAAATTAATATTACTAAACTTAGTTAGAATACCAAGCAAATCATCATTATCCCACGGCTTCATAAAATAATAGTGAGCAATTCCGTTTGCAAGCATACCCAGGATAACTGATTTTTCTTCATAGCTGCTTACAATTATTTTAATTGATTCGGGTGAAACATCTGAAGCTAATATTAAAAAATCTTTACCTGTCATTTCCGGCATTTTCATATCGGAAACTATTAAATCTACTTTTGTAGTTCGAAGGAACCGTAATGCATCTTTCGGTGAGGAATAAAAATAACTTACAAATTCTACCTTTTTCAATAAATCTCTTAATGAGGAAAGAATTTGCTCTTCATCATCCACAAATAGGATTGTAAATTCACCCGAATTTCCATGATGATCTTTTTGTGATACAACAGCATTATTTAATGCCGGCTGTAAATAATCAGGAATTGTTAATTTATTATCATCATGCATAGTCTATCCTTCATTTCTATTTCGTTTTTGTTTTAACGGCAGCTTAATTTCAAAAGTTGAACCTTTTCCCAATTCACTTGTTACATTTAATAACCCTTCATGTTTTTTGATAATCGACATGCAGATCCATAATCCAAGACCGGTACCATTATTAAGTGATTTAGTTGTAAAAAAAGGATCAAAAATCTTGTTAATATTTTCAGGCGGAATCCCGCATCCATTATCTGCTATCCGGATAAAAATATAATCCTTTAAAGCAAATGTATCAATAATTATTTGTCCTTTATCTTTGATTGCGCTGATCGCATTAATTAATAAGTTAACAAAAACCTGTTTTAACTCTCCCACACTGCATTCTACCGGGGGGAGAATACCGTAATTTTTAATTATTTCTGCTTTATATTTAATTTCATTCCAAACAAGCGTTAATGTTTCTTCAATTGCTGCATTAATATTTTCTTCAGAAAGATACGACTCTTCCGAATAAGAAAACCCTCGCAGCTGCTGAACAATGTTCTTAATCCGTTCCATACCATTTAAATTATATTTCATTAAATCATTAAAATCCTGTCTTATGAATTCCAGATCAATTTTCTTTTCCATTTCAATAAGTTCGTCCAGCTTTTTCAGATGATCATTATTATTAACTGATTTCCCGAATGATCTCCATTTATCCAGGATTGAATTAATATCATTAAAATATTCGTTAAATTTATTGATATTACTGGAGACAAAGCCTAAGGGATTATTAATTTCGTGAGCGATCCCTGCTGTTAATTGACCGAGTGATGCCATTTTTTCTGAATGAATAAGCTGATCCTGAACCGTTTGCAAAGAAGACAAAGCATCTTCAAGATTTTTATTCTGGATTTTAAGCTGTTCCTTCGAATTCAATAGCTCATTTTCCGCATTTTTTCGAAGCGTAATATCCTGAATCAAGATAACAAAATGTACAACATTAAAAATTTCATAAGAAGAAAGTGTTATCTCGCTAAAAATTTTATCGTTATTTTTCTTTTTTATTAAAATTTCTAAAACATGATCCTTCGGCTTATGCAGATCTTTATTAAAAAATTTATCTTTAATGTGCAGCTCAAGGATATTATAAAAATCTGCGGGTGAGAAAAATATTTTGTCAATAATATTCCCGTAAAGCTCCTCTTCCGAATAACCTGAAATTTTTGATGCTGCGGGATTTAAATATTCTATAACTTTGTTTTCATTTATGGAAATAATGCCATAACTGGCAGAATTAGTAAGTGTTTTAAATGAAAGCTCAAGTTCCCTGTAAAATAATTCTATTTCCTTCTGTCTTGTAATTTCTCTTATAACCCCGATTACACCATATGAGCCTTCAAATTCAACCCTGGTTAAAGCACTCTGAAAATAAAATATCTTTTGTAATTTTTCAAAGTTCCATTCATATATTACATTACCGTTTTTTAAACATTGATTAAAACGTTCAAGATGAAGGTTTTTTGAACCTTTATTAAAAAATTCTCCTAATGTATTGCCGATAATTTCTTCCCGGTTATAACTATTTAATTTAAGCCAATTGCCGTAAATCTCCTGGATCTTTCCATTCGAATCTGCAAAATAGGTGATATCTAGGAGTGCATTTAAATTGTTAAAAATGGGTGAAATATCACTCGCTTTTGACATAATTTATTCATTATTTGTAAAAAACCTATATTTATAATCGAATTGAATAAATTAAACTTTAGCAATTACAGCATTATTGTAATTGAACCTAGGGTTTTTCAACTGGAATACCGGCTAAACTTAACAGAATTAAAAATAATTAAATTGCTTTATCACATATTTTCTTCTTAACTTTAGTAAGTTATTTAAATATATTGGGGGTATATGGGAGAAGTAAAATTATCATTTTATTTCATAATTCAACTAAAATTTCTAAACATTTTATGTCGGTTTACGGTTGTTAATTAATTTTCAATATTGAAAAAATTATGGGAATTATTTATGGATGAAAAATACAATAATGGAGAAAATTTAAAAGGTTTACCCGAAAACGCCTATACAGAATTAAAATCTGGGGAAGAATACACACCGGTTATGCCTCCATTTAAACAGGTCCCCGAGGTAAGCAGCTACTCGGTTATATGGGGAATTGTTATGGCAATTATCTTTTCTGCTGCAGCTGCCTACCTAGGATTAAAAATAGGGCAGGTGTTCGAAGCTGCAATTCCCATAGCTATAATTGCTGTCGGATTATCAAGCGGAACCAAAAGAAAAAATGCTCTAGGTGAGAATGTCATTATTCAATCTATTGGACAGACTTCAGGTATTGTAGTTGCCGGTGCAATTTTTACAATTCCCGCTCTATATATTTTGAATTTGAATGCTGAGTTTTATAAGATATTTCTTGCTTCACTTTTCGGCGGAGTCCTGGGAATTTTATTTCTTATCCCTTTCAGAAAATACTTCGTTAACGACATGCATGGTAAGTATCCTTTCCCCGAAGCAACTGCAACAACAGAAGTTTTGATTGCCGGCGAGAAAGGGGGAAAACAAGCAGTTGTCCTTATTATAAGCGGGATAATTGGCGGTTTATATGACTTCATTGTAGCGTCATTCGGCTGGTGGAGTGAAGTCTTTACTTCAAGAGTAATTCCGATTGGAGAACAAATTGCCGATAAAACTAAATTAGTTTTTAAGATGAACATTGGCGCGGCTATAACCGGTTTAGGTTATATTATCGGGTTAAAATACTCCGCAATTATTTGTGCGGGTTCTTTTGTTGCTTGGTATGTTTTAATTCCGATTGTTGCTTATATAGGTCAATATTTAACTCAGCCCCTTGGAACAAATGTAACTCTATTAGTTAAAGACATGTCTGCCGAGCAAATCTTTTCAAATTATGTTCGTCATATCGGGATCGGTGGAATAGCAATGGCTGGAATAATAGGTATAATCAGGTCTTCAAAAATTATTGTTTCAGCTTTCACTTTGGCAGCTAAAGAAATCTTAGGAAAAAAGAAAGTAATCGAAGAGAAGCTCCGCACCCAGAAAGATCTAAGCATGAAATTTATCGCTTTAGCTTTGATTACAACATCGGTTTTAATTTTTGTTTATTACTATTTTGGCGTAGTAAATAATATTGGCTTCGCTCTATTAGGATTATTAATTGTCCTGATAATTTCCTTCCTTTTCACGACTGTGGCTGCAACTGCAATAGCAATCGTCGGAACAAACCCTGTTTCGGGAATGACTTTAATGACTCTTATTCTTTCATCTATAATTCTTGTTTCGGCAGGATTAAGCGGAAGCTCCGGAATGGTTGCGGCGCTATTAATCGGAGGAGTTGTCTGTACCGCTCTCTCTATGGCAGGAGGTTTCATAACCGATCTTAAAATCGGCTATTGGCTGGGATCTTCACCATACAAACAGGAGAGATGGAAGTTCTTAGGAACTTTCGTTTCCGCTGCAACAGTAGGCTGGGTAATTCTCCTTTTAAATCAAACTTATGGATTTACGGGACCGGGGGCATTAGTTGCTCCGCAGGCAAATGCAATGGCAGCGGTAATACAACCGTTAATGGCTAATCAACCTGCCCCGTGGATGCTCTATGTTGCTGGTGCATTAATGGCCTTAATTTTAACTATGATTAATGTTCCTGCTCTGGCTTTTGCCCTTGGTATGTATATCCCGCTGGAGCTGAATACTCCCTTACTTATAGGGGGTCTCATTGCTCACTATGTTTCGACGCGCAGCAAAAACGATAAAATTAATGCCGCTAGAAGAGAAAGAGGTACTTTAATTGCATCAGGATTTATAGCCGGTGGAGCATTGATGGGAGTCATCAGTGCGTTGCTTCGTTATTTCGGGTTTAACTGGATTAACAATGAATGGGCTGAATCTCATTCTGCTGAACTTATTGCTCTGATTATGTTTGCAATTCTCTGTGCTTACATTATTTGGGATTCTATGAGAGGAAAACCTGAAGAGAATATTTAGAGATAGGATTTAAAGAAATCTTAAGCGACAGAAAATCTTATAAATGTAAAGAGCGAAATTGCTTCCCTCTTTATATTTATCTTTAAAAAATATTTCAATGAATAACTAATTAAGATTCCTGAGCTTCATCGGGATGATAATAGTGGTAGCTTTCAATCATAGCCTTTACTAATTCTTGTATCTTGAACGGTTTTACTATATAATCATCCATACCTTCCGAAAGATACCTGTCAAGATCCGATTTCATTGCATTGGCCGTCATTGCAATTATTCTGGGCTGTTTTTCTTCAGGAAAGTCTTTTCTGATTTTCATAGTAGCCTGCTCACCATCCATATCCGGCATCTGTATATCCATAAAAATGACATCATAAGATTGCCGTCTTAGTGCATCTAACACTTCTATTCCATTAAAAGCAACATCTATATGATAACCGAGCTTCTCGAGAAAACGGCGGGCTACTTTTTGATTAACTATATTATCTTCTGCCAAAAGTAAATGCAGCGGATAACGTTTACCGATTTCCGCATCAAACTGCATTGAAGATATATCCTGATATTTTTTAACTACTTCCTTATTCTCTTTAAGAACTGTTAATATTATATTTTTAAGGTGAGAAAACTTAATTGGTTTTGTTAATATCGCGGTAAAGTTAGAAAGATTTCCGCTCTTATCACGGTATCCATATGACGAGAGAAGTATATATGGGAATGTTTTACCGTTCGGTAATTTTTGAAGCTCTTTTACCAGTTCTATTCCATCCATTTCCGGCATTTGGTAATCTAAAATTGCCATATCGAATGAAATCTTCTCTTTATACAATTCAATGGTTTTAGGACCTGATGCAACTCCGGTGGGTATCATTCCTAAAGATTTAGTCTGCTGGATCAAAATATTCCTATTAGTTTCATTATCATCTACAATTAAAACCGTTTTCCCGTAAAGCGCTGACAAATCATCTTCAATATCTTTTTCTATTGAAAATTCCGTAAGCATTGTAAAGTGGAAAGTAGTTCCGTCTCCAGGCACCCCCG
Source organism: uncultured Bacteroidota bacterium (assembly GCA_963782475.1). Lineage (GTDB taxonomy): Bacteria > Bacteroidota > Ignavibacteria > Ignavibacteriales > Ignavibacteriaceae > CAVQBP01. The sequence goes on along the minus strand of CAWAJW010000012.1, from coordinate 257,180 downwards.
TACTTTCAAGCCACATAGTTCCACCCATCAGCTCACTTAGCTGCTTGCTGATTGCTAAACCAAGTCCTGTACCGCCAAATTTCCTGGTAGTGGAAGCATCGACCTGTGTAAAAGACTGGAATAATTTACTCTGGCGGTCTAATGGAATACCTAATCCTGTATCTCTTACACAAAAATGGAGCATATACTGATAATTATCCTGTAATTGCCCGGATACCGAAATAACCACTTCTCCTTCTTCAGTAAATTTAATAGAATTGCTGAGAAGATTGACCAGTATCTGCCTCAGACGTGTAATATCACCCATAACATTTGTGGGCAGACCGTTATCAATTGAATAAGTTAACTCGAGTTTTTTCTCAGCAGCTTTAGAAGCTACAAGCTCAAGAGCTTCCTCGATACAAAATCTAACATCAAAAGGCTGCTTTTCAAGTTCAATTTTTTGAGCTTCAATTTTTGAAAAATCCAAGATATCATTTATAAGAGTTAGAAGAATATCACCGCTGTTAAGAATTGTCTGTGCAAAATCGCGCTGTTCATCATTAAGCGGTGTATCTAAAAGCAAACCTGTCATTCCTATAACAGCATTAAGAGGTGTACGAATTTCGTGGCTCATATTAGCAAGGAATTGATCTTTTATTTTATTTGCTTTTTTAAGATCTTCATTTGTTTTTTCAAGTTCGGCATAAGTTTCACGTAATTTTTCTTCAGCTTTCTTTCTTTCTGTAATATCCTGATTAATACCGTATGTTTTAATAGTCTTTCCATGTCCATCTTTAACAAGGAAAATTTTTACAGCAACATACCCTGTCTCTCCATCGGCATAAATAATACGATGTTCCAGGCTGGTGCTGTAGCTTGATTCCTTAGCTTCGATAGCTCTTTCAATTTCTCCGTTTACAAAAAGAAGATCTTCAGGATGAACGAACTTTTCAGCGTACTCTTTTGATGACATATTATAACCGCCCTGGTCTTTGGCGGTAGTATGCAGAATCGCATAAAATTGATCATTGAATGTAAAGTTATCACTTACAACATCATACTCCCAGTGGCATAAGTGCGCTAATTTTAAAGCGTTCGAGAGCTGCGTTTCACTGGCGAGAAGAGTTTCTTCCATTTTCATCCGTTCGGATATATCAAGCCAGGAACCAAATATTTCAGAAGGATTTTGATTTGAATCTCGTATAAGGACCGCTTCATCCCTCACCCATAGGTAATGACCATCCTTATGACGGATTCTATATTCCAGGAGAAATTTATTCTCTTCAAATAAGGAATCCCTGGTAAATTCGAAATAATCATAATCGTCAGGATGGATAATATTTTTTAAAAAATCAGGAGTTGTGGTATCTTTAGTTTCATAGCCGAATTGACTTATATTATCTCCTACCCAATTCAAATTAAATCCTGAATCCGAAATGCCTACGGTGTATAAAACTGCAGTTGTTGCAGTAATAAGATGACGAAGGCGTGATTCAGAAGCTTTCAATTTCTCTTCAATTATTTTGCTTTCGGTAATATTTCTCGACATCCCGAAAGTACCTATTATCTCACCTTTTGTATTTCTTAAAGGAAGCTTAGTAGTAGAAACCCATTCAATTTTTCCGGAAGGCAATACTTCTTTTTCCACTTTATTTACTATTGACTCCCCGGTTTTAATTATATGCAGTTCATCGTTCCTGGCATAATTAGCATGTTCAAAGTCAAAAATTTCAAAATCTGTTTTACCTATTATTTCTTTATCGGAAGACAGCTCCAACTTTTTTCAAAAAACCATTGTTAATTTTTATAAAACGGCTATCCAAATCTTTAAAGTATATTACATCTGGCAAGTTTTCCATTAATGCACTAAACAAGTGAAAATCTACACCCCAATTGTTTTCATTTTCAAAATGGTTGTTTTGAGGCGGGTCCGACTGATGATTATTTTCTGAAGAATACGAAGATTCAATATTTCCATCAATTTTATTCAATTCCCAATTCCCTTTTGCCAAAAGCAGCAGTTCCTCTATAATTTGATTAAAATTAACATGTAATTACAGTTATATATATAATCGAACAATTATTAATATTGTTTATTTTTTTGAAAGTTATTAAAAACCGGTAAGGAGAAAAACCTAAGGTGGTTAAAAAAGTTTAATATTTTAAGCTCTGACGAGGTTTTTAAATATATTCCTGTATATTGTTTTTATGCTAATAATTCCTTTATACGTGGAATCAATTTATCCAATTCCAGATCAAACCTCTCACCGGTCTTTCTAACTTTAATTTCAACTTTTTTATCCTTTAACTTCCGATCACCAACTATAACCTGTACCGGCATCCCCAAAAGATCTGCATCATTAAATTTTACTCCTGCCTGCACCTCATTCCTATCATCAAAAAGAACTTCAAATCCGGCAGTTATTAAATCATTATATATATTTTCTGAAACTTCAATAATTTCCTTCTTTTTCATATTCAAACCCATTAAATGAATCTGGAAAGGAGCTAAAGTTTTATCCCAGACTATCCCGTTTTCATCATGGTTCTGTTCGATATAACAAGCCAGGACACGTTCAACCCCAATTCCATAACTTCCCATAATAATTGGATTTTCTTTCCCGTTTTCATCAAGAAAATTTGCGGTCATAGATACGGAATATTTTGTTCCAAGCTTAAAAATATGTCCCAAGTTCAATAGAGCTGAAAACTTCAATTATTCCTTCACAATTGGAGCATTGCTCCCCGGATTTAACAATTCTCAAATCATTATATTCAATATTTTTAACATCTCTAAGAAAATCTATTCCTCCGAAATGGTAATTATCTTCATTTGCACCGCTATATAAATTATTAGCTTCTTTCAGCCTGTTATCCGAAATAATTCTTCCTTCAAAGCCAATCGGGCCGATTGAACCTGCAGAAGCTTTCGTAAATGCAACCAATTCCTCGGGATGTGCAGGGCGAACAGCACCGCCTAAAATTTTTTCAAGCTTTATTTCATTTACCTCATCGTTGCCCAGCATTAAAATCATTACGGGATTTTCCTGAAAGATATAGACACGGGATTTTGCACATTCCTCTTCATTTATTTCCAGGTATTTGCATAGTTCATCGATGGTTTTAATATCAGGTGTAAAAATTTTCTTTAATTCGTTACTTTCGCTATTTCTTACTTTTGCTTTAACATTTGAAGTTGCAACCTCAATATTTGCAGCATAACCACATTTGCAGTAGGCGACGGTATCCTCGCCTGCCTCGGATTTAACCATAAACTCTTCGGAGCCGGTTCCTCCCATTGCACCGCTTGATGCTCCTACTACAAAATATTCCAAACCGCACCTATCAAAAATTTTCCTGTAAGCTTTTTCATGCAGTAAATAAGATTTATCCAGACCTTCCCAAGAAGTATCAAAGGAATAAGAATCCTTCATTAAAAATTGTCTCCCTCTAATAACCCCGCTCCTTGGCCTGGGTTCATTCCTAAACTTGGTTTGAATCTGATACCATATTTGCGGCATTTCTTTATATGATTTAAGGACATTTCTAGCGTGAAAAGTCATTATCTCTTCATGCGTAGGAGCTAATACATAATCCCTGTTTTTTATATGGAACATAGTATCGCCAAAGGCTTCAACCCTGTTCGATTCTTCCCATATTTCTTTCGGATTAAGTGCAGGAAGATGAAATTCCTGTCCACCTATGTTATTCATTTCTTCCCTGATAATCCCGGTAATTTTCCTAACAACCTTATATCCAAGAGGCAGGAATGAATATATTCCCGCAGAAATCATCCGGATCATCCCGGACCTTAACATTAAAATGTGACTTTTAACTACCGCATCATTCGGGACTTCTTTTAATGTAGGAATAAAAGAATTACTGAATCTCATTATTGTTTTTTCTTTAATTTTAAATGAATTTTCAAAAATAACTATTTGACTATGCTTATCAAAGCACTCTTCTTTTCTCATTTAATTAATTTTCTGTATTGTATATCAATAATTTTATAAAATATTTTAAATATTTTGTTAGAATGAAAGATAATCCCTGGCATATCGTCAGCTGCGGTAAAAATGCACCTGAAATTGTAAACAGTATAATTGAGATCCCGAAAGGATCAAAAGGAAAATATGAGCTGGATAAAGAAAGCGGATTATTAAGGCTTGACAGAGTTTTATTTTCTGCAGTTTATTACCCTGTAAATTATGGATTTATTCCGAAAACGTACTGCGATGATCGTGATCCGCTGGATATCCTGGTTATTTGCTCAATCGAAGTTGATCCTTTATGTATTGTCGAATCAAAAGTAATTGGGGCAATGCATATGATTGACAACAATGAACGGGATGATAAAATTATATCCGTAGCAAAAAACGATATGTCCGTTAACTATATAAATGATATTGAAGAGCTGCCGCCGCATACCTCGGTAGAACTAAAAAGATTTTTTGAAGATTACAAAAAGCTGGAACATAAGGAAGTTGTGGTCCAGGAATTTTTAGGCAAAGAAGAGGCTTACAGAATAATTACTGAAAGCATCAATCTTTATAACCAAAAGATTGAATTTCTAACTCCTACCAAATATTAATTATTTCTTTCCGGGACTGTTATTTTTTCAATAAAATAGATATGATCATTTGGACGGACTGTTTCGTTGCATGGAAAAGTTATTTTATCTCCTTTTCCGGCAGTTTCTAATTTTACATCATCTTTAATAATGTTTTCTAATTTTAAACTGACAACTCCTGTTGTCGGACCTATAATCAATATTTCATCATTTAATCTTAAGTTCCCCGAATCGATTCTCATATAAACAGCTTTTGCTTTTTGATAATAATTTAAAACTTTCCCGGCAAAAACTTTTTTCGAAGTTGCCTTACTGCCATAAATATCTGCATAATCCCCGGAACTTGGCTTTCCAAAATAGAAACCGGAAGAAAAGCCCCTGTTATAGACTGTCTCCAATTCTTTTAAAAAATCTTTTTTTATTTCATCGGTAAGCTGCTTCCGGTAATAAAGATCTATTCCCCTTCTATAGACGGATACAACCTTTGCAGCATATTCAGGGCTTCTTTTTCTTCCTTCAATCTTAAATGAATTTATGCCTGCTTCAATTAATTTATCGATAAATTCTATTGTGCAAAGATCGTTTGGAGATAATATATAATCGTTTCCGACTACTAAAGATTTATCAATTGCATTATCATAAACTGTATACTCTCTTCTGCAGGGCTGAACACATTCCCCCCGGTTTGCACTTTTACCAAATAAATGATGGCTCATGAAGCATCTTCCGCTTACCGCTATACACATTGCACCATGCACAAAAGCCTCAATTTCAATATCTGTTTTTTCTTTTATTTTTTTTATTTCATCCAATGAGCATTCACGCGCAAGAACAATTCTTGATGCTCCGAGCTTCTTATAGAATTCAACACCAAGAGAATTGGAAACTGATGCCTGCGTAGAAATGCAAAAAGGTATTTCATATTCTTTACACTTTTCAACTACCGACAGATCCCAGCAGATAATCCTATCCACCCCGGCTTTTTTTGCAGCAGCAATTATTTCATCAAGCTCATCTATTTCTTCTTCAAGAATTATTGAATTAAGGGTAAGGTAAGTTTTGATTTTTTTCTGTCTGCAGAAAGAGGTTATTTTATCGAGTTCTTCCAGCTTAAAGTTAGCGGCTTTCGACCGCATATTCAATTTTTCTATTCCAAAATAAACGGCATCGGCGCCCGAATTTACAACGGCTGACAGCATAGTCCAATTACCGGCTGGAGCCATTAATTCGACAGCTGGCTGCAGGTGATCGTTGCCTGGCAGGCGGTTATTTTGAATCATAACTATCTTATCTTTTCTTCTAAAAATTTTATATAAACACTGAGTATTGGTAATAGTTCATCTGAATATTTTAATTCCGAGCACCAGCAATCCACTTTCAGCCACTATTTATTACGAGTTTTCTTCCCAGATTTTAGCAATTTCAACAATCACTTTAACAGCTGTTTCCATATCTTGCATCGCAACCCATTCTTCTTTTGAATGGAAGCTATGTTCACCGGCAAAAATGTTCGGGCAAGGCAATCCCATAAATGAGAGCCTGGATCCGTCAGTACCGCCGCGGATAGGATTCATAATTGGTTTTATTCCCAAATTTTCCATCGCTTTTACTGCATTTTTTTCAACGTGCGGATGCTTATCTAAAATTTCTTTCATATTCCTGTATTGTTCGACTGCTTCAAATTCCATCTTTGAGCCTGGGAATTTTTTAACGGTCTCTTCAGCTAAATTCTTTAATATATCTTCATATTCTTTTAATTTTTTAGTTTCAAAATCACGTATAATAAATTTAACGGTTGTTAATTCTTCATTTCCATTTACAGAAGTAGGATGAAAATATCCCTCTCTTTTTTCTGTTGTTTCAGGAGATAATTTATCCTTAGGTAAACCGGCAACAAAAGCCGAGGCAACCTTTATTGAATTAATCATAATTCCTTTGGCATAACCGGGATGAATATTTTTCCCGAAAAATTTAACCGTAACGGCATCTGCACTGAAAGTCTCGGTTTCAACTTCACCCCTGCTCTGCCCATCTACGGTATATGCATATTTAGCTCCGAATTTTTTAACATCAAATTTTTCTGTACCTCTTCCGACTTCTTCATCAGGCGTAAAGCATATTTTTAATGTTCCGTGTTTTACCTCAGGATGAGTAAGAAAATAATTGACCGCATCAACAATTTCAGCGACCCCGCATTTGTTATCAGCTCCGAGCAGAGTTGTTCCGTCTGTTGTGATAATATCGAACCCGATCATATTTTTCAGATCCGGGTTTTCAATCTCTTTAATAATTACTCCGTCTTTCTGAAGCTTGATATCTCCACCCCGGTAATTTTTATTAATTACAGGCTTAACATCTTTTCCTGTTACTGCCGGGGACGTATCGACATGAGCAATAAAGCCGATTGCAGGAACATCCTTTTGGGTATTAGATGGAGAGAGTTGCCATTACATACCCGTTTTCATCCATATGAGCATCATTAAGACCTAATTCCTTTAATTCTTCAGCAAGATCTTTTGATAGATTTTCTGCTTTTCTGAACTCGGGAAAGATGTTGATTCCTCATCAGACTGTGTATCATATTTTACATAGCGTAAAAATCTATCTACACATGTAAATTTATAATTATTGTCAAACATGTAAACCTCCGGTATTTAGACGCGTTTCATTTTAAATAAAACAAAATTAGTCTTAAATAATCAAGGTTATCTAAGAGCTTTGCTTTATAAAATGGCTGAATCTATCACACTTAATGTTTTGGTAATAAATTTTATAATTACTACCGGTAATCTAAGAAAAAATCATTTGAAATATTGTGGTTTCAGAAGATTTTTAACTTTTTCAAAAAAGATTGGATAAGAGTCAGACATGTTACATCTGTTATAATTTATGATACATATCTGGTAGATAAGTCATTAGATATTTCAGATTTTTGAAGTGTAAATAAGATGAAAATAAATTGAGATAAAATAAAATGAAATTACTACATACCAGATTTGCAGGGCTGATAGCCTTAATTGTTTTCACAGCAATTTCATTTTGCCAGGCAAATCAAGAAATAGTAACACCGAATGATAAAGATATAAAAAATGAAGCAAATTATTTAACTGCTTTACAATCGGGTAATGAAAGCTTAAAAATAAATAGTGCATATATGTTAGGAGAAATCAGGTCAAAAAAAGCAGTTATACCTTTAATGGATATGTTCAGGCAGGAAAGAGATGAAGGAGCAAAATTGGTTGCAGCTTTATCGTTGTTAAAAATTGGAGATGCACGCGGTATTTTCCTTGTAAAAAGATCAATAGAATTAAAAGAAAATGACGGAATAACAATTATTCTTCAACATTTATATAGAGATTATAGTATAAAAAAGAAGAAACTTTAGATTAGTTTACCCATAGCCCAAGCACTATCCCTTCTCCTTTAGGGGAGGATACCTCACACAACCGTGAGGTATTTTTTTATGATGTGGTATAGATCATATTCAGGGGAATTTGTTCATTGTAATAGTTAAAATTTATTTTGTTTTTGCGAAATAATAATACTATTTTAAAATGACAGCTTAAAAAGCTGTTTTGTTTTATTAATTATTTTTCTTAGAGGTAAGTTAGTGAGTACTAAACTTTTTGTAGGTTCTTTACCATGGGCGGTTAATGATGATTCTTTGCGCTCTACTTTTGAAGCGCACGGAAAAGTCCTTTCCGCTAAAGTGATAACCGATCGGCAGACCGGCAGATCCAGAGGATTTGGTTTCGTTGAAATGGAATCAGAATCCGAAGCAAGTCAGGCAATTCAAGCTCTTAATGGTTCCCAGCTGAGCGGCAGAAGTATCATTGTTAGTGAAGCTAAACCGAAAAGCTAATTTCATCCTGCAGAAACTTGCTTTTTGAGCGCTCTTTTGAGCGCTTTTTTTTTGCAGTTAAAGTATATACGTGTTTATTCCCACCCTGAAATTATTACTTCCCCTGTAATTCAATTTCCAGGCAAACTCAATTTTTAAGGGAACCAGAACATGCCCGATTCCAAAACCGATTTCATAAAAAGGATGCGGAAATGTTTTTACAGGGTGAACAAGGATAGATTTTGATCTTTCGCTAATGTCTGAAATACCAATATTTAAAAACGTATTCAATAATATCTCCGAATCCTTTAATCCCGGTATTTTTAACAGCCTGAATAATTCATCTCTGAAATTATTCTCAAGGAAAATATTTACAACCCTGTCTCCGAATATTTCATTAATATTTAAAGTTCTAAATGAATTATTCTGATACAAAGCATCGACATTTCCGGGAGAACCATATAAGAGCTGGAATGGAAGCCTCCCGTTATTATACATACCGTAAACCTTATACTCCAAATTAGCTGATTTAAATGTATTCAGCCTTCCGTAAGCAGTAAGTTCATATTTCGTAAAATCAACACCGCTATTTAATAAAGATTTATTTGAATATGTAAGATCTCCCTTAAAAATAATAAATGAATTCGCCTGGAAGACCCGTCTCCTGAAAAATCCATCTTCAATATAATCTCTGAAATCTAATTTAAATCCTGCATTTAAAGCATTTATTTTCGTTTCAAATATTTCCGGATTCTCACTGAATTTTTCATTTCTATAGAATATTGAAAAGTCGGTATTCTTAAATGCATTCTTATCGGTATGGTTAATAAAACCCCCGCTCAGACTGAGAACTGGAAATACTTCTCCCTCAAGGTTGATATTAAAACCTTTTGAATAGTAATAATCCATAAAATCATCTTTAAAAAGCAAGGATGATAAAGTAGTAACTAAACCGCTGTAATCTGCTGATGAGCCGAATAATAGCTCCAATTTATTAAAAACATGTACAGATAAATTGTAAGTCCGGTAATCGCCGAAGAAGTATTTCGCATATAAATCGGTTTTAAATTTCTTATCGGAAAAGCCGTAGGAAAAATTTAAATCCGAATTAAATCTCTTATCAAGTAATTCATTAAAAAACAATCCGAAATCCAGGGCATGTCCCTCAATGCTGTTGAAATGATACATTCCTAAAGGGGCACTAATAGAAAAATTATCATTGAAATTAATTTTGCTTGATAAAGGCGAAAACTTATCCCAGAAAGTAAGAGGTAAGCTGTTTATACTGTCAATTCTTTTATAAGCATCTTGTTCTTCCAAAGTGTTAGGAATTGTCTGGACACTCTTCCAGTAAGAATTTGCTTTATTATCTGCTCCCGGTAAAACCGTAACAATAGCCTTATTAAATAAATTGTCCTTCAGTTTTACATTGATTTTATAATCATATAAAATCGTATTAAGTTCAAAACCGAATTTTACCAGACCTAAAACATTTGCTTTAACAAATAAGCGGTAATCGACAGGCATATAGATAGAATCAAAGGAAGAGAATTGCTGAAATACTTCAACACTGTCGAAAATGCCTCCGATATTTGCAGCCTTATTTAAGTTAAGATCTACTTTTAGGAGGTCAAAAGTATTACCGTTAATAAAAATATCACCTGAGAATCCGGGATTTGAAGGATCATCCGGCGACATATAAATTTGATATACAACCTGGCTGTCAATTGCCGAAGTCTTTCTTATATAATAATAGTAATAATCAAGGGCATTATCTGCCAAAGGACCCGGGAGATTATTCCCCAGAAAATTAATATCCTCCGCATAAAAGCTTTGAATAATTCTACCCCCGGTTAGAATATTTAATGACGGAGGAAAATTTGCACTCTGTTTTCTTGCAATAATTATCTCCTTATAGTCACCCGGTTTTTTATAATACCCCTTACTTTCGTTTTCCAGGATACCTGTTATTTTTAAAGGTATTGTATCATTCGCTCCCAGACTTACATTCACCCTATTTCTTTGTGCACTTATATCATTCTGGGTTTTTATAATTCCTTTTGTATAAGCTTCAAATTCATAATCATTTAGTTTTTTATTTCTTTCCTTCTTCCTGACTATTGCTTTTTCAATAATTGCTACCGCAGGATTTATTCCGGGTTTCACAACAACTTCCGGGAGCTGAATGTCGGATGGCGATAAATAGAAATTCACTCCATCCAAATTCTGAATAACCGAGATTGAAAGCGTATCTGAATTATAACCAATATATGAAGCCAGCAGAAGATATTTTCCGGCATTCAATTTAAGTTCATATTCACCTTCTTTATTAGCTGCAGTTCCGTTTGTAGAATTTAAAACCCTGATATTTGCATAAATTAAAGGCTGACCGGTAATTTTATCTTCAATCTTCCCCTTAATTGCAAATTGCTGTGAATAGGTTATTGTTGAAAAAATAATTACGGCTAATAATATTCTACTTAACATCTCAATATTTTTATATGTGTTTTTATTAAAAAATAGTGATATTTGTTGAAAAGAAATTGTTTAAAAAGATTCAATTGTCTCTTTTCAGCAGGTCGAAGGAATTGTTCCCTGTTTTTAACTGGAAAAATTAAATAATAATTTGATTAAAATGAATATGATTTCCAATGACGGAAATATTTTTATCAGAATAGTGAAATGAAGAAATCATTCCTGAATATTTTCTTTTTATTTTTACTAATAAGCATAGCTGCTCCCAATAAACCGGATATTGCCGGGAATAAAATAAATAGATATTTTGGAAATGATAGCCCGGAAATCAAAGGGAAGGGAGTAATAGATAATTATATTACTGCTATCGGGGGGAGAAATAGAATAAGCAGCATAATTGATAGAACCACCTATATTACCGGCAAAGTTCGGAATATGAATATTAATATTACTGTTTATCAGAAATCTCCTAATTTATATTTCCAAAAAACAGAGCTGGGAGCAGCAGAGCAAAAAATTATTTTTGACGGGAAAAAAGGGATTATGATTACGGGGGACAATACTCAGGAGATAAAAGGAGCCGAACTTGAAAAACTTAAATATGAAGCTACTATGCAGCTGCTTCTATATCTTAAAGCTTATGATGTTAAAGCAGAATTCAAAGGAATTGAAAAGGCAAACGGAGTAGAGGCATACAAGGTAATTCTTAAATTACCCGGCGATATGAACTGGACACAATATTATGATACTTCTACCTACTTTAAAAGTAAAAGAAGAAAAACCGGTAATTCCAGAGGGAGGAGAAGCAACAGTGCAGGAATCTTTTTTCAGTGATTACAATGAAGTAAAAGGGGTTAAATATCCTTTTACTATCAAACAGTTTTTAGGAGCTACAAAATTTGAATTTTATGTCGATTCAATTAAAATCAATACCGGCTTAAGCAATAGGAATTTTGAAATTGAATAGGTTCACTCATTATAAATTGATAATCAGGTAAGTACAAATGGAGAGAAAATATTCTGTAGTTGTTTTTGATTTGGGTAATGTGCTTTTACCTTTCGATTATAATATTATGCTGAATAAGCTGGAAAAAATTGAAAAAAATCTTGGGCAGAAATTTTTACAATTTTATAAGGATAATTATAATATTCACAGGTCGTTTGAAAGAGGCGAACTTCCGGAAAATAAATTTATTAATATAATGCTTGAAAGCCTTAACAATAAATTAGATAGTGAAACTTTCTGTAATTATTATTCTAAAATCTTTATAGAAAATAAAGATGTTACTTCCCTTCTGCCGGAATTAAAGAAGAAATATATGCTGGTTCTTCTATCCAATACAAATTCAATTCACCGGGAATATGGATGGAAAGATTATGACTTTATTAAATATTTTAGCAAGCTGATTTTGTCTTACGAAGTAAAAGCCCTCAAACCGGAAGAGAAGATATATAGAACTGTTGAAAATTTTACGCAAAAACCTCCCGGGGAACATATATTTATTGATGATGTCCGGGAATATTCGGACGCAGCAAAAAAAATCGGCTGGGATGCAATTCATTTTACAAGCTTTGAAAATTTAATCAAGGGATTTAAAAAGAGGGGAATTTATTAACTTATATTATGTTATATTCAAATCTTGATTATAATATGAGTTATACAATGTTTGCGGAATTAATTGATACTGCTTCGGGGAGAAAATTACATTAAGTACAAAAGTAATTATCTAACATCAGCTGATCAGATTTATTCATATTTATTAATTTTAACGTTTATAATTTAGATTATTATGCATATTAAGCTATACCCGCTTTTTCCTATTTATTTTATTTACAGCTATTATTCTTTTTCAATTTGGATGTGAGCGGAAAGAAATTCATGAAAAGAAAAATAATAGTAAAATTGATTCACTTGCATTAAAAGATTCCCTCTTAATTAAGAAAGAACCTGAATTAAAAATTACCTATCATAAATATGCTTCGGTAGGATTAAAAACATTACGGGATTTAAGGGAGGAGTTCGGCCTTCCCAAAAGAAGAATTATTCTCGCATTAAACAGAATTGATCACGATAATGTCAGTGCACATGATACATTAATGATCCCGGATACAGTTTCAACTGATATAATGATTTACTCGCCGTTTCCTAAAAAGGTAAAGCTGCTTGACTCCGTTCAAAAAATATTATTATTTTCTTATCCTATCGAGTCTTTTGGTGCGTATCAAAACGGGATCCTGGTACGATGGGGACCAACGAGCCTGGGGAAAAGAAAAACTCCAACACCTCAAGGCTTATATTTTACTAACTGGAAAAAAAAGGAAACAATAAGCACAGAAGATTCTTCATGGATTTTACCCTGGTATTTTAATTTAGATAATAAAAGAGGAATTTCATTACATCAATTTTCACTTCCCGGCTACCCGGCAAGCCACGCCTGCGCACGCCTGCTGGAAGAAGATGCGGAATGGATCTATGAATGGGCTGAGCAGTGGATAATTTCAAAAGATGGTGAAGCTGTTATTGCGAATGGAACCCCTGTAATTATTTTCGGAAAATTTAATTATAAGGCTAAACCTCCATGGAAACATTTAGCCGATGATCCTCATTCAACTGATATTTCCGAAATAGAGCTCGATTCTGTTGTTGCTCCTTTTCTCCCTACTATTAAGGAAAAAAGAGAGATTCGCGATTCTGTTCTTCTGGCAAGAAATAAACTGGTTTTTAAATAGTGAAGTTGAATTGTTTTAAGTAAGCTGTCTTGCTGCTGTAAATAAATTGAAATGGTTATCGCTATTTATATTTTCTCTTTTATGCCGGGATGAATACTTAGTTTAATATGCTTAAGCAGCTAACTGGGTTTTCCGTACGAAATTTTTACCCCCTGTTTTTTAGAACCCTAAAACAATAATTTTTATATTTAAACTTAATTTATAAATTTAAATGGGTGAGAGATGCATTTAATAAAATATATTATCACTTTAGCTTTGTCAATAATCTCTTTTAAGCTGTGAACAGAAGAAAGATGATAAAAATATTATGAATGAAAACCGGAGACAATTTTAAATATCAAACAGAACAATTCGCCGATGTCGGCATCCTTCGTTATAAAATCCCCGGGTTTAATAATCTTACCCTTAAAGAGAAAGAATTTGTCTACTATTTGTATGAGGCTGCTTTATCCGGAAGAGATATCTTTTATGATCAGAATTATAAACATAATCTTGAAATAAGAAGAACATTGGAATCTGTTGTTAATAGCTACACCGGAGATCGGAATACAGTCAACTTTAATAATTTTATGATCTATACTAAAAGAGTATGGTTTTCAAACGGAATTCATCATCATTATTCAAATCAGAAATTTATCCCGGATTTTTCAAAAGAATATTTTATTGAACTCGTAAAAAATTCTGATAGTAAAAATTTACCATTGGAGAAAGGTGAGCCGGTTGAGAAATTTCTTGACAGAATTATTCCTATAATTTTTAATCCCGATATAGCTCCTATTAAAGGTCAACCTGTCGCCGGACCAGGATTTAATAAAAACATCCGCAGTAAATTTTTATGAAGGAGTCAGTGAAAAAGAAGTAGAAAATTTTTATGATAAGCAGAAGGTTAAGAATGACCCGGAACCGGTATGGTACGGATTAAATTCCAAATTGGTAAAAACCAATGGGAAAATTGAGGAGAAAAAATGGATGCTCGGAGGAATGTATTCCCCGGCAATTGAAAAAATTATTTATTGGCTCGGTAAGGCTGCCGAAGCTGCAGATAATGATCATCAAAAAGCCTCTTTAAATAAATTAATTGATTTTTATAAAACAGGTGATTTAAAAACCTGGGATGAATACAACATAATGTGGAGCCGGGATACTTCATCTAACTCCGATATAGTAAATGGCTTTATAGAGGTTTATGATGATCCTTTAGGAATAAAGGGTTCATATGAATCAATAGTCTCTATAAAGGATAAAGAAGCGACAAAAACAATTGCTGCAATAGCCGATCAGGCTCAATGGTTTGAAGACAATTCACCGATTGATCAGGAATTTAAAAAGAAAAATGTAGTCGGAATCTCTGCCAAAGTAATTACCGTTGTTGTTGAATGCGGTAATGCTTCACCTGCGACTCCAATAGGAATCAATTTACCAAATTCGACATGGATCAGGAAAGAATATGGTTCCAAATCTGTAAACCTTGGAAATATCGTCCATGCATATAATGAAGCAGGTTCAGGTGACGGTTCATTGGAAGAATTTGCTTATTCTTCCGAAGAAGTCGAACTCGGTAAAAAATATGGAACAATAACCGATGATCTTCATACGGACATGCATGAAGTCATCGGACATGCATCAGGCCAGATTTTACCCGGCATCGGGACACCTAAAGAAACACTTAAAAGTTATGCTTCAACTATCGAAGAAGCCAGGGCTGACCTTGTTTCCCTTTATTACCTACCTGACCAAAAATTAATTGATATTGGCGTGATGCCGGATAAAGAAGCATTTAAAGCAGAATACAATAATTATATACGGAACGGTCTTCTTCAGCAGTTAAGAAGAATAATTCCGGGAGATAATATAGAGGAATCCCATATGCGCAACAGGCAGTTAATTGCTAAGTGGGCTTTTGAGAAAGGTGAAAAGGAGAATGTAATTGAGAAGAAAATTAAAAACGGTAAAACTTATTTTGTAATAAATGATTATAAAAAATTACGGGATTTGTTCGGACAATTGCTGAAAGAAATCCAGAGGATAACATCCGAAGGAGATTTTACATCAGCCAAAAATATTGTGGAAACTTACGGTGTTAAAGCCGATTCCATTCTTGTAAAAGAAGTTAGAGAACGTTATGCAAAATTGAATATACCGGCATACAAAGGATTCATTAACCCTATTTTGAAACCTGTTTATAATAACGGCAAAATTTCCGATGTCAATATTGAATACCCGGATGATTTTACTAAAGAAATGCTTTACTATGGCAAAAATTATTCATTTCTCCCAAACAAAAATTAAATAATAACCAGCGGGATATTTTATTCACTTCAAATGCAGGAGCGGCACTACAAGCCGCTCTGCAAAGATCACATCACTTAAATATTAGATTTATTTTTTCAAAATAAATTTATAAATATGCCGGACTTATTTATTAAATCAGGAATACAATATGAATAACGAAATCGATTTTTTATCCAGGGAGAGTGAAATTTTTGAACCGGGACATCACGATAGTAAAACTTTTGAAGAAGAAGAATTACTTGACTCTTATTCTAAATCTGTAATTAATGCCTCCAGCATTGTCAGCCCTGCAGTGGTAAATATTAATGTTTTAACCAATGGCCGGAATAATACAAATGTTAGAAGCGGAAGCGGGTCGGGATTTATCTTCACTCCCGACGGGTTCATTTTAACAAACAGCCATGTGGTGCATAATTCATCTAAAATTGAAGTAATTCTTTCCGACGGCAGAAGATATTTAGCCGATAATATGGGAGATGATCCTGATACTGATCTTGCGGTAGTTAGAATTGATTCACCAAATATTAATCCGGTATCTTTTGGTGATTCGGAAAAAATAAAAGTAGGGCAGCTTGTAATTGCAATTGGAAATCCTTATGGCTTTCAAACTACCGTTACCGCGGGAGTTATAAGCGCGCTGGGCCGTTCTTTACGGGCAAGTTCCGGCAGATTAATTGATAATGTAATCCAGACTGATGCAGCATTGAATCCGGGAAATTCGGGCGGTCCCCTGGTAAATTCTCGTGGGGAAGTAATAGGTGTTAATACTGCAGCTATTCTCCCGGCGCAAAACATTTGTTTTGCTACTGCAATTAATACGGCCAAATTTATTGCCGGGAAGCTAATCAAAGACGGAAAAATAAAAAGAAGTT
Source organism: uncultured Bacteroidota bacterium (assembly GCA_963782475.1). Lineage (GTDB taxonomy): Bacteria > Bacteroidota > Ignavibacteria > Ignavibacteriales > Ignavibacteriaceae > CAVQBP01. The sequence goes on along the minus strand of CAWAJW010000012.1, from coordinate 240,418 downwards.
ATATTGGCATTGCAGGACAGAATGTCCCGATCCATAAAAGAATTATCCGCTTTTATAATTTACCCGTTGAAAAAGGAATACTTATTACCTCAATGGAAAAGAACAGCCCTGCGCAAAAGGCAGGATTAAGCGAAGGAGATATTATTATCGGTTTTAATGATCAACCGGTTTCCGTTATTGATGATTTGCATAAGCAGCTTACAGATTTGCAGGTTGGAAAAGAATCTAATATCAAAATCCTTCGCCGGACTGAAGTAATTGATCTTGATATTGTTCCCTCCGAAAGATTAAATTAAATATTTAAATGGAGATGCTCTCACAGAGCATCTCTCTTCTCCTTATCAGCTTACCAAAAAATTAGATCAACTCTTTATGGGACAGATTAAGAGTATCTGGAACTACATCTATAATCTGCGCTGCTTTTTGAATTTAATGATGATCATATTCTTACTATATTTGCGTAAAGAAATCCTCTCATTTAATTACGGTATTACTTCTAATGGGTTTAAGTATTGGAATTGTCGGATTGCCTAATGTAGGAAAATCCACGGTGTTTAATGCATTAACAAAAGCACAAAATGCAGAATCGGCAAATTATCCTTTCTGCACAATTGAACCAAACAAAGCAATTGTTCCTGTCCCCGACGAAAGAGTAGATAAACTGACTGCATTAGTTAAGCCTGCCCGCACTGTATATTCTACAGTGGATTTTGTAGATATAGCCGGGCTTGTAAAAGGAGCCAGTAAAGGAGAAGGTTTAGGAAATCAATTCCTGAGCAATATCCGTCAGACCGATGCAATATTACATGTAATACGCTGCTTTGATGATGAAAACGTTGTTCATGTGGATGGAAGCGTTAACCCTTTGAGAGATATCGAAGTAATTGAGACAGAACTTTTGCTTGCGGATGTTCAGACTCTTGAAAAAAAAATTGATCGGCTTCAGAAACAGGCTAAAGGCGATAAGGCTGCAAAAGCATTGGCTGATGAAGCAGAAGATCTGTTAAAATTTATGAATAACGGCAGCCCTGCTTCTTTATATCCGGGAAAGGATAGAGAACCTGTTCAGATGCTGTTAAAAGAAATGGGATTGATATCCGGTAAAAATATTATCTACTGTGCAAATGTGAGTGAAGACAGCCTGGCAGAAGATAATGATTATGTAAAGTCGGTAATGGAGTATGCCGATAGTAAGAATGCTGATGCAGTTAAAATCTCTGCTAAGGTTGAGGAAGAGCTTATTGCAATTGATGAAAAAGAACGAAGTGAATTCCTGGATTCTTACGGTGTTAAGGAAAGCGGGCTTGAAAAAATAATTCGAACCGGGTTTCATACTTTAGGTTTAATAAGTTATTTTACTGCGGGACCTAAAGAAGTCCGTGCATGGACAATACACCGGGGATGGAAAGCTCCGCAATCAGCAGCTGTAATCCATACTGATTTTGAAAAAGGATTTATCCGTGCAGAAGTAATTAGTTATGAAGATTATATTAAGTTCGGTTCCGAAGCCGCATGCAGGAATGCCGGAGTTTTAAGAATTGAAGGGAAGGATTACGAAGTTCATGATGGTGATATTATGCATTTCCTCTTTAATGTCTAGCTCCATTTATATTATTCTTAATCCTACTCTTAATCTTAATCTTTTCTTAAAATATATCCGCTTTTTGCAGATAAATTGAATGGTAGATATCTTCATTTTTTTATTTACATTGCCATTATTTCGTTTGTTATTGAGACTCTAAAATTTATGTTTTAACTGTTCATGCAGTTTTTTATCTTACAGCAGCATAATTGTAATAATAAAAATTCTCTGTAATAAATTTAGAAGATTATTATTATGGACCTGGAAATTCAACATAATATAGCAAAAAAAAGATTTTTTACTTTTATCGAAGGAAGAGAAGCTTACTTAACATACGATAATGATGGAGAAAATGTTTTGATTTTTGATCATACGTATGTGCCATTTAATTTAAGAGGGCAAAATATCGCAGCTAAAGTTGTAAGATATGCACTTGAATATGCCAGAGAAAACAATTTTAAAGTAATTCCTGCCTGCTCTTATGTTCGTGTTTTTATTGAAAAGAATAAGCAGTTTAAAGACTTAGTAGAAGAATAAGTTTCTTCAGCTGGTTCATTCCCAATCAATTGTGGATATGAACGTCATACTATGACAAGCAAAGTATGACATCCAATTAACTTAATCTCAATATAAAATTTATTTTTTCAATTTTGCAGTTAATACAAACTCAGTTCCGGTCAAAGCTTTTGAAACCGGGCACCCCTTCTTTGATTTCTCTGCAAATTCATTGAATTTTTTTTCATCTATACCGTTTACATCACCGGTTGTTGAAATTTCTATTTTTGTAATCTTAAAACCATCCTCAACCCTTGCAATACTTACCTTGTCTTCCGTTTTAATAGAATTAACTTTATAACCTTCTCCAGAAAGAGAACCGGCTAAAGCCATTGAAAAACAGGCAGCATGAGCTGCTCCCAATAATTCTTCGGGATTAGTTTGATCTCCCTGCTCAAAACGGGAGACAAAATTATACGCAACATTTTTTAATGTACCGGTTTCAGTGCTAATGGTTCCCGTGCCTTCTTTCAAATTTCCGCGCCATTCAGCATTGGCAGTTCTAACAGGCATAGTTTTCTCCTTTCGAAATTTTATGTTCAGCTAAATTGATAATCTATAAATATTAAAACTTTTGATAAAAATGAATAACCTGCGTTACAACTTACAAAAAAAGTTCAGTTTATATTATAATGAAGATAGAATTTTAAGTATGTTCATCTTTAATTTGACTTTTGGTTAAGGTCAAATATCTTTGGTATTGACAATGCTGCCGCGAAAATTAATCAAAATATAAAATGCTGATTATTTTTTTCTTAGAGCTTTAATAAGTTCGCTTTTTGTCATTTTGCTCCTCCCTGCAATATTTTTCTTTTGAGCTAAATTATAAAGTTCTTCCTTGGTTCTTTCGTTAAAGCTTTTATTAGGATTTCCGGTTCCCTGAGATTTTTTATTAGATGTTTTCCCTTTTTTTCTTCTCTCTTTATTTACAGTTCTGGCAGCCATTTCTTCAGCTCTTTTAACAGATTTACCTCTTTTCTTCGCACTATTCTTAATATGTTTATATTCTTTTTCTTCCTTATTATTCCATGCATTAGGCATAACAACTCCTATTTTTAATTTATGGATAAAATCTCATCCCCAGTCCTATATCAGCAGATGAGCCAAAATCAGGTGCAACTGAAAGTAAAACTCCCACCTCGAAGAAAAACTCCAAAGGTGTTCTTAAAGGAATAACATTGACGCCGAAAATACCTCTTGCACCAAGCCCGACATTACTTTTTTCCCTTAAATATCTATCTTTGTAATAAAATCCATTGCCCCTTCCAAATCCGATTGTACCGCCTGCCCCTGCATATAAGTTAGCAATATTTGAGTTAAAGGCATTAAACTGCCACAGATAGTCTACACCTATTCTGGGTGATCCGAAGTATGAAGCACCGAAGTCAATTACAAAAGCATTATTTCTTTGAGTAAAGAATTTTAAAGTCCCTCCGGTCGGATCTCCCACTATTATACCAAAACCGAAATTTTTCCCTTGGGGACTTTGGGCATTTATATTACTAAAACTCATACAAAAAATTAAAGCAGTGCTGATAACTATAAAATTCTTCTTCATTATAAATCCATTTTATAAAAAAAACGCAACTAATATTATCAATTATTATTAATATCTCGTAATATGTTTATACTCCCATTCTCTTAAAAATGATTACATCACATTTAATTTTGATTTTTTACATTATATGATGTTAGCCTTATCATACAAGACAATATTAAAATTGTTTTAAAATCTTTATTTAATTATTCTTTGAATAATTATATCATAATTTTTTTCTTACTTTAAGGAATGAATACAATGAACGGGCATTCTGACATATTAACTTTGAACAGAGAAACCGGGGAATATTTATCGAGGAATAATCTTTTAAGCAGATTCAAAGCCGTAAGGGATTTTTCGTTGGAAATATGCAATCCTTTGATCACGGAAGATTATGTAATACAATCAATGCCCGATGTAAGCCCGGCTAAATGGCATTTATCTCATACAAGCTGGTTCTTTGAAACATTTGTTTTAAAAGAAGCTTCTGTAAATTATAAATCCCTGCACCCGCAATATGCATACCTGTTTAATTCATATTACATCCAGGCTGGTGAAAGATTTGAAAGACCTAAGAGAGGCTTATTATCCCGCCCGAGTGTAAAGGAAGTATTTAAATATAGAGAATATGTCGATCAAAATATGCTTGTATTTTTAGAAGAGAGCGATGAAGAAACATTTAGAAAATTAGCACAGGTAGTTGAAATAGGTTTGCACCATGAACAGCAGCACCAGGAATTAATGTTAACTGATATTAAGCATGTGTTTTCCATTAATCCTCTTCACCCAGTATACATGGATATAGAAGACAAAAAGATCGGAAAACTTCCGCCTGTAAAATGGATTTCATTTAAGGAAGGGACTTATCAGATTGGCTACAACGGAAGTAAATTTTCTTATGATAATGAATCACCCCGGCATAAGGAATATTTAGAGCCATTCAATTTAGCTTCAAGATTAATTACGAACGGAGAGTATATAAAGTTTATTGAGGAGGAAGGTTACAGCAGACCTGAATTATGGTTATCCGACGGTGCGGCAGCTATCGAGAGAGAAAAATGGCATGCCCCTCTTTATTGGGAAAAAATAAACGGCGAATGGTGGAACTTTAAATTAACCGGATTTAAAAAAGTTAACCCGGATGAACCTGTTTGTCATGTCAGCTTTTATGAAGCAGATGCTTTCGCAAGATGGATAGGGGCAAGACTTCCTACTGAAGCCGAATGGGAAACCGCTGCTTCAAATCTTAATATAAAAGGAAATTTTGTCGAGAACAAAAATTTTCACCCGGTTCCTATTTCAGAAGACACAAATGATCTCGAACAAATGTACGGTGATGTATGGGAATGGACAAGAAGTTCATATTCTCCTTATCCCGGTTATAAAACGTTGCCGGGAGCTCTTGGTGAATACAACGGTAAATTTATGTCTGGTCAAATGGTTTTACGGGGCGGCTCTTGTGCTACTTCAGAAACTCATATCAGGAAAACCTACCGTAATTTTTTCCCTCCCAATGCAAGGTGGCAATTCATGGGAATCAGGTTAGCTAAGGATATTCAATAAAAGTAAGTAATAATGCCGGCCGCTTTTAAATGACCGGCATAGATGAATGGTTTCTAAAAACCAGTAATTATGAACTGAATGAAGGGTTAAATATATGACTATAAAAACAGAAGAAATCACCCAGGAAGAGATTCTTAACGAAGTAATTGAGGGCTTGTCATTATCGCCTAAACGGCTCCCGTGTAAATTATTTTATGATGAAAAGGGTTCCGCATTGTTTGATAATATTTGCACTTTAGATGAATATTATCCTACACGAACCGAACTAAAAATTATGCAGGACAACATTGAGGAGATTTCATCTTTATTGGGAGAAGGAACTCTGCTTATAGAACTGGGGAGTGGAAGCAGCATCAAAATACGCCTCCTCCTTGATAATATCCCTGGTTTAGCCGGTTATGTTCCGGTTGATATTTCTTCTGTACATTTAGTTCAATCCGCAAATGAATTAAAAGAGCTCTATCCGCATATTGATATCTTCCCGCTGGCTGCAGATTATACAAAAGATTTTGAATTGCCTCAAATAGATAAACATTTTGATCATAAAGCAGTCTACTATCCGGGTTCCACTATAGGAAATTTCACTCCTTCAAATGCTAAAGGGTTTTTGGAAAGAATTGCTAATATTTGCGGTACCAACGGAGGTGTAATTATAGGTGTTGATTTAAGGAAAGATAAAAAAACTCTTGAAGCTGCTTATAATGATAAAGATGGCGTGACTGCATCATTTAATCTGAATATTCTTGAACATTTAAATAATGAATTAAATTCCGATTTTGATTTAAATAAATTTAAGCATCTTGCTTTTTTTAATGATAAAAAAAGCAGGATTGAAATGCATCTTATCTCGAAAGAAAACCAAAATGTTCATTTAAATGGCTCTTCAATTTATTTCAAAAAAAATGAATCTGTCCTTACTGAATATTCTTACAAATATACGCTTGAAAGTTTTGCTGAATTAGTATCTGATTATTTTGAAGTACGAAAAGTCTGGACAGATGAAAACCATTTGTTTAGTATTCAATATTTAAGAGTGAAAAGGTGATTTTAAGACCTCCAGACTCTAAAAACGCTGGAGGTCTTTACTTATATTTTAAATGCAGGTTATCTATTTAGCTTCTAATTTTTTTATTCCATCGGGTTCATATTCATTGCCGACCACTCCTCATAAGCCGGGCCGTATATTCCCGGTACTTTTAACCCTGCAGCACGCATAATAACCGTCATTTGTGCACGGTGATGTATCTGATGTTTTACAAGGGAATTTAAAACCGCCTCTTTAGTCCACATCTCCCCATACATATTAACCTGGTCCGTTAAAGATCCGTCAGTCCACTCTTTAGATAGTTTTTCAACTATTGAATTCGATGCTGATTTATATTTTTCAATAATTTCTTTAACATGCGGAGGATAATTATTATCATCATTTAATTCTTCGAATTTCAGTCCGGTTCTATTCAGCATTTCCCCGATTGTTGCGGTAATATGCCACGCAAGTCTTCCCAAAGATCTTCCTTTGGGAGCAATTCGCTGGTTTAATGATTCATCAGTTAAATTGGAAAATACTTTTACCGTTGATTCACTTTCATATTTCCAGTCATCCAAAAATTCTTTTATTGTGTGGTACATGGTAAACCCCTCTGCTTAATTTTTTTGATATACTATAATTCCTGTTCTATTAATTTCTTCTAAAAAGCCGCTTGGATCAGATCCTTCTTCAAAAAGAATTGGTTCCATTCTGGAGTCTATTTCATTACCCATTGAAAATAATTTTGCATTAAGCTCCAAATAATCATCTGTAATTTCATTTAGAACAACAGCAACATCTATCATTATATAGTTTTTGTTCATCTCTCGAAAATGGTCCAAACAAAATGATCTTTTTCACCGGAAATTTTTTTTACAATATCTGAAAATTTTTGTACTATTTTGACAGCTTCTTCTTTACCCATTTCACAAGTTCTATTGTTTCCGATCCAATATTTTACTTTCTCATTTTCCAAAAGGTACCCCAAATTTGACAATAGGAAAATAACAAATTACTTCTGTAAGTAAAACCTCAAAATGATCTCCGTGGTTCTTTGAGGTACTCTGTGACCTCTATGTTCCCTATTAAAAACAATTACACAGAGAACCGTAGAGGTTTCACAGAGAGCCTCAGAGATTGTCAGAGATAAAAGATATAATAATAGAAAGTTTTGATTTATTATTCTAAGCTTTTCAGATATACTCCGAAGCTTTTCCAGGCTTGTTTCCAAATCACTCTTCTTTCTTCTTTCCCTTTCAACTACTTCCACTGCAGCATTTTAAACGATTCAGATTTATGTTCTGAGTTCAAATTAAAATTTAATTATTCTAAATGATCTCTGTGGTTCTTTGAGGTACTCTGTGTAACTGTATTTAAAATCTTTGTTTTTTTTGGCAAAATATTAAGCCCATATTAAGCAGCCATTTTTTGTTTATTTAATTCTGGCAACAAAACCATATTTTTATATTTAAGTGCTGAGAAGAAAAATGTTCTTCCTAAATCAGTTAAATGATAAGTATAACTATGTTGCATTCGTCTAATTAATTTAAATGCTACGCATCGTTTGAGCATTCTTGATACTTTTGATGTGGTATAATTTTCTGCAGGATATTTCTCTTGGAGCTCTTTCCTCACTGACTTATTAGTTAACCCATGAATCAGAAAATCACCACATAGCATTGTCTCTATAACTGAGCTCTCTTTTTCCTTTAGGATATTAAATCCTTTGTAACTTCGATTATTGACCTTTTTACTTTCGGCCATATTCCTTAGTATCTCTTTCCCTATATGTGGGGTTCTGGCTTTTGATAAGTATTTAATAAACCTTTTATGAACGGCTAAAGCATGTTCTTCAAGGTAATTTAACGAATATATACTCTTTCTTAATGAAGTTTTTTTCTTCCTATTATGTCCGTCTTTACATTTGACCATTCTATTCATTTTTATCCTTCTGACATCGTTATATGTAATTTCTATTCGAAGCACGTTTCCTGCTTTATTGTACATCTTTAAGATATTCGGAACCCAATAGTATTTTATTCTTGTTCCTAAATACGTAACCTTTTTATCTATCGATACTTTTCCGCCAAGTCTTCCTGCCATCTTGATTCCTAAAAACTTCAGCACATCCTTTGGTGTGGTGCTGTATCCTAAATATTCAATTATATCTTTGTAGTTCTTTTCTAAATATTCTTGGCTCTCGAATATAAGGTCTGTTGCATACTCAACTTGTTGAATAACCCATTTATATTTAATATCCCATTGCTTATTTAACTCCGGCAATACATTTACAAATTGCTTCGACCATTCTTCCATTATTTTATGAAGATACTTTATTGTTATTTCCTTTTTAACCTTTTCTATAGCTTCAAAACTTTCAACCCAATTAATGCAGTTTCTATCTTTTAAGTATGTTATTTTATTCCTTTCTAATCCTTTAGAAAGTATTTCTCTGCCGTTCATATATACGCTAACTTTAAATGGCAGAAATCCCTGTACTCTAAAAAAACATAATCCTGTAAATGGACTGATAAAGTAAAAATAAAAATGTATGCTCCTTCGTTGTCTTGATACTAACTCTAACTTTTTTGTCTCCTTATTTCTATACACATCAAAACTATTATCAACTTCCTGTGTTCCAACTACTGCCACCATCCCTTCACTTATCTTTTGCTGTGATATTATTTCTTTTATCAAGTCATCTTTATTTATTTTGTAGCTGTTCAGAAAAATATATGGTACTTTATTCATACTAGCTATTGCTTTTGCTCCTTTTATCATTTTATCACTTAATCTCTTTGCCCATCCAAGAAAATTCTTCAGCATGATTCCATTTGAACTTAAATACTTCTCTAATCCTTTTTGATACGATATACACTGTATTGTACCACGGAATATCATCCTATCCCACCAGGTTATTTCTCCTAATATTTTTTTTGTATCTATTCCTTCGATCTCTTCCATAAAATTTCCTATTTTAATTTTATGGAAATTAATTATTTCACTTATCTTTTGCGATTTATCGGGCTGTGACCTCTGTGTTCCTTATTAAAAACAATTAGACACAGAGAGCCGCAGAGATTGTAAAGATATAATAATAGAAAGTTTTGATTTATTTATTCTAAACTTTTCAGATTACTCTTCAGCTTTTCCAGACTTGTTTCCAGATCACTCTTCTTTCTTCTTTCCCTTTCAACTACTTCCACTGCTGCATTTTGAACAAACTTTTCATTTGATAATTTTTTATTTATTCCAATCAGAGCGCCTTCGAGTCTGGTTATTTCCTTTTGCAGCCTGTTCCTTTCAACGTCAAGATCAATCAAACCTTCAAGAGGAATATAAATTTCAGCATCCTTAATCACTGCAGATGCTGAAGCTTTAGGTTTCTCAATATTTTTATTAATAGAAATATTTTCAACCCTGGATAATTTTTTAATATAATCTAATTGATATTCCTTTATTTCGGAAGTCTTTATAAAAGCATTAATATATTTTGAAGGAGGGATATTCATCTCTCCCCGGATATTTCTTATCGCTGTAATAATATCCTGGATGAATTTCATTTCTGCTTCAGCCTGAACATTCATTAAAGATTCATCGGCTTTAGGATATTCTGAAACAGCTATACTCTCATTTTCTCCTCTTTCTTCGATCAAATGCCACAGCTCTTCAGTTAAAAAAGGCATGAATGGATGAACAATCTTCAGCAGGTTTTCAAATAAATTAATTGATCTGCTCAAAACTGCAGACTTAACTTCATCATTATCCGAGTACATCCTGTTTTTTGAAAGCTCAATGTACCAATCGCAGAAATCGCTCCATACAAAAGAGTAAATGATTTTTGATGCAATATTTATATCAAATTTTTCCATTGCTTTATTCAAATCAAGAAGAGTATGAACAAATCGCGATTCGATCCATCTATCTGAAAAATCAATATGCTTATCTATTAAACCTTTATTTACCGGTATAGTCTTGGTATTCATTAAAAGAAAACGCCCTGCATTCCAGATTTTATTCGCAAAATTTCTACCGATTTCACATTTATCTGTGCTGAACAAAACATCCTGTCCCAGGGGAGCTAAATAAATTACAGTAAATCTTAATGCATCCGCTCCATAATCTTTAATAACATCAAGAGGATCGGGAGAATTACCGAGTGATTTACTCATCTTCCTTCCCTGCACATCCCTGATGATGCTTGTAAAATAGACATCTTTAAAAGGAATATTCTTTTTGAAATGAAGTCCGGCCATAATCATTCGTGCAACCCAAAAGAATATTATATCAGGCGCGGTAACAAGCGTATTGGTCGGATAATAATAATCCTGTTCTTCTTCGGTTTTAAATACTTCATAGGCCCACAGCCAGCTCGATGCCCATGTATCCAGAACATCGCTCTCCTGTTTCAGATTCGTAGAACCGCAGTGCGGACATTTTTCCGGAGGATCAACGGAAACTATCGGATTCTTACATTCAAGGTTACAATGATCATCGCCGACACAGTACCAAACAGGTATCCTGTGGCCCCACCATAACTGCCGTGAAATACACCAGTCTTTAATATTATTCATCCAGTTATTATAAGTTTTTATCCAGTGCTCGGGATAAAATTTTACTTTGCCTTCATTAACTGAATCCAAAGCAGGTTTTGCCAGTCCGTCTCCGCCCGAAGCTGACCCGCCATCGGAAGACATTTTCATAAACCATTGCTCGGAAAGATAAGGCTCAACCGGAACTCCGCCTCTTTCCGAATAACCTATATTATTCTGGTAATCTTCCTCTTTCTCAAGAAGCTTTAAATCTTCTATTTCAGCGACAACTTTTTTTCTTGCTTCATACCGGTCTAATCCCCGGAAGTCAGCGGGAACATTTTCATTTGTTGATGCATCAGGATTGAAAATATTAATTACTTCAAGGTTATGTCTTTTCCCCATTTCATAATCATTTACATCATGAGCCGGAGTAACTTTTACGGCGCCAGTTCCAAACTCCGAATCAACATATTCATCTGCCGAAGATGGGGATTTCCCTTCCCGCTATAGGAAGTATTGCAGTTTTCCCGATTAAGTTTTTATATCTTTCATCTTTAGGATTTACTGCTATACCCGTATCACCAAGCATAGTTTCAGGACGCGTAGTAGCAACTGTAATAAAATCACTGCTCCCTTTAATTGGATATTTAAAATACCAAAGTTTCCCATTCACAGTTCTATATATTACTTCTTCATCTGAGATTGCGGACCTTGATGCGGGATCCCAGTTTACCATCCTGTAACCGCGGTAAATTTTCCCTTCATTATAAAGCGCAACAAAAGTTTCAATAACTTTTTTATAATAATGATCATCCATTGTAAAACGTTCACGCTGCCAGTCGCAGCTTACACCCAGCTTTTTCAGCTGCTGAATAATTATACCGCCGTACTTTTCTTTCCATTCCCAGCAGTATTTTAAAAATTCTTCCCGCCCGATTTCATATTTATCTAATCCTTGTTCCTTTAAAAAATTTGTAACTTTAGCTTCAGTTGCAATAGACGCATGATCTGTCCCCGGAACCCAGCATGCGTTATATCCCTGCATCCTTTTCGTTCTGATTAAAATATCCTGTATTGTATTATTCAGGATATGCCCCATCGTTAAAATCCCGGTAATATTCGGCGGCGGAATTACAATTGTATATGGTTTTTTTGATTTGTCTATCTCCGAATGAAATAAATTTTTCTCTAACCAAAACTTTGTCCATTTATCTTCAACTTCTGCGGGATTATATGCTTTTGAAATTTCAGGCATAATTTAATTGTAATTTGTTTTTTGAAAATACTTGAAGTGCAAATATAAAAAAAAAATTTTAGAGGTCTGAGGGTTGATAATTTACGATTGAAGAATCGATGGATAAATCCCGTACGGCATCCAATGGTGATTAAATACTTCAATCATGTTAATAAAGGGATTATATAATGGAAGATTAAATTTGAAACTTCCCTTCAATTTCATTTCGAAGTCCCGCTTCAATGGCTTCACTTTTATCTTTTTACTTTTATCTTGTATCTTAAAGGTCTTTCCCCAAGCTTAGTTAATTATATATTGATAATTAGGAATTTTTACCTGGATCCCATGAAATTGCCCGCTCAGATCGCTTTGCTGATCGCCGACATCTCCGACAATATTATATCCGTTTTTCGTAAGTTCATTCCTTTTATGAGATTTATATTCAGCAGCAGTTATTTTATATTCATCCTGGCCGCGGACAATTAGAGTATCAAATTTTATATATCCTGCATTAATTAAATTTTGATATGTTGAATTCATACATATAATCTTTTCTGCCCGTTAAAAAAACTATTTTAAATCCTCTGGATATCAAAAAATCATATAAATGCTTTACATTTTTAATTGCCGGTGCTTTCAGCTTCCGTTTACCCATTTATCCCATAACTCAGGGACATAACCGAAATCATATTTTTTACGGTATTCATAGCTTGAAAGAGCAGTCTCGTCAATATCAAAAATAACGGTGCTGTTATTTGCGGCTTTTATATTTTTAAATTCATTAATTGCTTTCTCAACTGCTTCAGCAGTTTCTTCATCATATTTACCCGATTCATGATATTTAATAACTTCTTCTTTTGCAATACTTAAATTCACCGGGGCTGTAGCACAGGATTGTAAAATTAATAGTTATGAAAATATAAGACTATATTGAAGAAATTTCTTTTGTGAATACATAATAAACCCCTTATTAGTTAATAGGAGAATGTCCAAAAATAAAAAAATAATTTTAAATATTTTCTAATACCTAATGCTAACCTTTAATCAATGGATTATTGTCTTGATTTTTTGGGATTTTTAGGGAGAAGGATTTATTTTAATTTTTGAGATTCATTTATGGCTGTTGTAAAACCATTTAAAGCATTAAGACCCAGAAAAGAAATTGCCGGTTAGGTAGCAAGTGTTCCTTATGATGTTGTTAATACCGAAGAAGCAAAAGAACTGGCTGAAGATAACCCTCTAAGTTTTTTAAGAGTAACCAGGGCGGAAATTGAATTACCTGAAACTACAGATATCTATTCACCTGAAGTTTATAAAAAAGCAGATGAGAATCTTAAGGAATTACAGAAAGAAGGTAATATTAAAATCAGATAAGGAAGAACATTATTACTTATATAAACTTGAAATGAAAGGGCATATACAGACCGGTATAGCTGCAGTTTTCTCAGTTGATGATTATGATAATAATATAATTTTGAAGCATGAAAAAACCAGGAAAATAAAAGAGGATGACAGGACTAACCATATAGCTGCAACAAATGCTCAAACGGGTACCGTCTTTTTAACCTATAAAGGTGTTCCTGCTATTAATAATATTGTTAATAAAACCATGCTGGAATCTGAACCGGTTTATGATTTTACTTCTGCAGACGGGATTAAACATTCGATATGGATTCTTCCTTCTGAACTGAATAAAATTCTGCAGGATGAATTTGCAAAGGTTAAGAATTTATATATTGCCGACGGGCATCACAGGGCTGCAAGTGCAAGCCGTGCAAGAAAAATAAAACAGGATGCTAACCCTTCACATACCGGAACTGAAAACTACAATTATTTCCTTGCAGTTGTTTTTCCCGCAGACCAGGTAAAAATCCTTCCTTATAACAGGATAATCTTTAACTTAAACGGCCTGACTGAAGATGAATTCTTAAATGAAATAAGCGAAAAATTTAGTGTTGAAAAAAGTGATCAAAAAGAACCGGAACAAAAAAGAAGCTTCGGGATGTACCTGGCTGGTGACTGGTATCATTCTGAAAATTAAAGATTCAATTAATGCGAGCATCAGCTTATCCGGTTCTATATCCGGAACTTTAGATGTAAGTATACTGCAGGACTTCCTGTTTAACCCTATACTTGGAATTGATGATCAGCGGACAAATCAGAATATTGATTTTATCGGAGGTATAAGGGGAACGAGAGAACTCGAAAGGCTGGTTAAACAAGGCGGGGCTTCGGCAGCATTTACATTTTATCCTGTTTCGGTTGAGGAATTAATGAAGATCTCCGATGCAGGCGAAATTATGCCTCCAAAGTCCACCTGGTTTGAACCGAAATTAAGAGATGGATTATTAATTTATCTGATCTGAAAAGAAAGTTTTTTATCCGTTTGATAATTTATAAATACTTTAAACATTAAAATAAAATGAAAAATTTCTTTAATAAATCCTAGGGAGAAAATATGGAAAAAAGAGTATATAATTTCAGTGCAGGCCCGGCAATCTTACCGGAAGAAGTTCTACTTGAAGCTCAAAAAGACTTATTCGCACTTCCGGGTGTGGGAATGTCTATCCTGGAGATCAGTCATCGATCTAAAGCATTTGATAAAATAATTCTTGAAACTAAGGAAAATTTAAAAGCCTTATTGAATGTTCCGGATAACTATGAAATTCTGTTCCTGCAGGGAGGAGCAAGTCTGCAGTTTTCTATGGTTCCGCTAAACCTTATGCCCCCCAGGAATAAAGCAGATTATATTGTTACCGGCAGCTGGTCAAAAAAAGCAGTTAAGGAAGCAAAAAGAGTTGGTGCTGTTAATATTGCCGCTACAACTGAAGAAGGAAAATTTAAAAGAATTCCAAAGCAGAATGAATTAAAGCTAGACAGCGATGCTTCATATGTCCACTTTACTTCCAATAATACAATCTATGGAACACAATGGAAAAGCTGAACCTGAAACCGGTAATGTTCCTCTTGTTTGTGATGCTTCATCCGATATTTTAAGTAAAAAAATTAACGTTGGTAAATATGGAATTATTATATGCCGGGGCTCAAAAAAATATGGGACCTTCGGGTGTTACGACTGTTATTATTAGAAAAGATTTGACTGAAAGAAGCCAGGATTCTTTACATACTATGCTGAATTATAAAACCCATGTTGAAAATAATTCTTTATATAATACCCCGAATACCTTTGGTATTTATATTATCGGTTTAGTTGCTAAGTGGATAAAGGATATGGGCGGTATTGAAGAATGGAAAAAGTAAATAAAGAAAAAGCCGATATTTTGTATAAATGTATTGATGAAAGCAATGGTTTTTATAAAGGTCATGCTGAAAAAGACAGCCGGTCTTTGATGAATATTACATTTAATTTGGCGACAGAAGAGCTTGAAAAAACTCTTATTGCAGAGGCTACTGCTGCGGGGTTCGACGGTGTAAAAGGTCATCGTTCCGTCGGCGGCTTAAGAGCATCTATTTATAATGCATTCCCCAAAAAAGGGGTAGAAGATTTAGCTGATTTCATGACAGATTTTCAGTCAAAGCATTCTTAACACTTATTAACCGAAGCACAGATCAGCACTCTGTGCTTCAATAATTTATATATTATGAACGGGAAAACTGCTTCATTTATCTTAATTGGAATTTGTGTAATTCTTGCAATTCTGTTACTGGCAAAAATAATTGCGGTTATTCTCGGTGCAATTATTTTTGCAATAGCATTGGCAGTATTAGGGATTATTTCAAAAAATTTCAGAAAAAAAAATCTATAAGGAATTTTAATGAAATATTCAGTCATCACTATTATTCTCTTTCTTTTTTTATTCAGCGGATGCAGTAAAAAAAAGGAAGAGAAATTGAGTGTCTATAATTCCACTGCTTTTGCATATGATTTAGGCGGCGGCAGCTGGGAAGTTGATGCGACTACACGGGTAAAAGGATTTACACAAAAAGAATTGAGTAATATGTATACTGCTTCACTTGCCTTTGAAATAAATCTAATTACTCCCAAAAATGATACGATAAAATCTATAATTTCAAAAGTAGTTGATAAATCTGAAAAAGAAAAAATGTCGGATACTGATCTTGAAGCTCAATTTGATCTTGATTCTACTTATTCGGCTGGTACTTATAAATTAATCTGGAAAGTTAAAGATGTACATTCCAACGATACATCATCTACATCAGCGGATTTTAAGCTGAGCAATGAATAGGAGGATGTATAGAATTTATTCGAAATAATTTTCAGGAATAGGTTTACGCCCCGAGTATCCTTCTTCAACAGCGTGATAAAATTTAACCTCGTCTTCATCACTGCGCCAGCAAAGATAAACATCCTTCCCTTCAATAACAGAAGGAAAATCAACTAAGCCGATTGTAAAATTCCAATCTTTATAAAGACATCCAATCTCTTCCAGTTCCTGTATAAACCCGTTTACTTCCCCAACCATCTTTTGAATTTGATTCCAGGTGCTTCCTGATTCTATTTTTCCATCTACATCTTCTGCGATTAAACGCATTTCTTTGGTTGTATCAAGAATATCCTTTACTATTTTTTTCACCAAAGGTAAAGTTTTTTGAGCTTCGGAAGGAGTGAAATATTTTGTTTCGGTTGTCATAATAATTCCATATAAGTAATTTTCCTAATTACTGTCAGTAATTTACAATAAAATAGGCAAAAGGTTTCTCATTAAAAATATATATTGATATCAATTACAATTATATAATAAATATAAACTTTTGCAATACAATTGCTTCTTTTTCCATCTTTTTTTTGAAAGTTGCTCATTTTTTATCAAGGAAACAATATAACGTTATAGCTTGTAAAAGACTTCAATTTAATTAATATTCCAAAATGATTAAAAAACTATTATTATTTGTTTTTCTCTCATTTATCGGCTTTAATTCTTATAGTATAAAAGCAGATAAGCTGTTAACCCCGGTTAATTCAGATTTTTTGAAGGATTCGGTAATAATTCCCCGAAATAATACCCCGGTTGCTCTGGTTGGAGATCTGCAGCGGACTACAGTATGGGAACTAATGATCGGAAGAGAGCAAAATGATATTGAACGCGAAAAAATAATAAGAAGCATCGCCTCTGATGACCCCTCCGCATTAATTTTATTAGGAGATATGGTATCAAACGGTTCGGATAAAAAAGAATGGATTTATCTTAAAAACCTGTTGAAGCCCGTTTTAAAAGAAAATATTCCAATTGTTCCGGTTTTAGGAAACCATGAATATTGGGGAAATGATGCAATTGCCCTTTATAACGCAGGAGAGGTATTCCCTGTTTTTCAAAAAACTCACTGGTATTCAAAAAGATATGGAGATATTGTTTTTATTATTTTAGATTCAAACAGGGAGGATCTGCCCGAAAATGCATGGTCGCTCCAAAGAGCATGGTTTGAAAACAAGTTAAAATATTATGATTCTGATCCCTCGGTAAAAGGAATTATTGTGTGCCTCCACCACCCTCCTTATACAAACAGCTTAGTAACAGGGGATAACATAAATGTTCAGGAAGCATTTGTTCAGCCATTTTTAAATTCTCAAAAATCTATGGCTATGATAACAGGGCATGCTCATACTTATGAAAGATTCCTGGAAAAAGGAAAAATGTTTATTGTTTCCGGCGGAGGCGGCGGACCAAGAGTTATCCTTAAAACCGGACTGAATATTCATAAAGATCTTGTTAATTTACCAAAAATAAGACCATTTAATTACCTTCTCCTTTATTCGAATCCCGATGGAATAAAAATAGTTGCAAAGGGATTAAATAAAGGCTCTTCTGAATTCTATACAATAGATGATTTCTCAATCCCGTTTAATATTCTCTCTTATTAAAATGAATCCCTCTTTAATTATTTGTATCTAATCTAATGAATAAATAGTTTTTAACTTGCTGAATAATTTAAGGTGATATTAATGGATTATAGAACTATCGAAGAATGTATAAATCAAAAAGGAATGGGTTACGAGGAATATTTGAATAAATTTATTAATGAAATTGCTGAAACAAATCCCGGCTCTCTTGACGAAAAGGCTCAGTAAAAAATTTGAGACTAAAAAGCTGAATCTGCAAAGAAGCACAAGAATAATGAAAACTTTCAAAGTTTCTGATGATTTAAAAGAAGAAATTAAAAAGATAAATGAACCTCAGCTTTGGATGGTTATAACGGAAAACTGGTGCGGGGACTCTGCACAAAATCTTCCTTATCTTGCTTTAATTGCCGCTGAAAATCCAAATATAAATTTTAAAATAATCCTGAGAGATTCAAACCCTGAGATTATGGATCAATTCTTAACCAACGGTGCAAGAAGCATCCCGATTCTGGCGGCATTTGATAATAACGGAGATGAGCTGTTCAGATGGGGTTCGCGTCCGAAGGCTGCACAGCAGCTGTTCCTTCAATGGAAAGCCGAAGGTATAGTTAGTCCTGAGCTTTATGAAAAGCTCCACTTCTGGTATGCAAGAAATAAAGGAGAAGCTATTGAGTCCGAATTCTTAAATATCCTCAAAACCGTCGAGCAGGATTAAAGATTAACAATTAAATAATTTACAATTGAAAAATCTTTGCTAATTTTACATTCTTAATTGTTAATTGTTATTTGTTAATTATAAATTAATTTATGAAAATAGAAACTATTTCTGTCCATGCAGGAAGAAAAGTTGATCCTGCTACCGGAGCAGTTACACCGCCAATCCACCTCACAACCACCTTTGAACGGGAAAGAAATGGTGATTACCCGAAAGGATACAACTATTCCCGAAGCAATAATCCAAACAGGGAATCACTGGAAGAATGCCTGGCAAAATTAGAAAATGGGAAATTTGCTGCGGCTTTTGCATCCGGTTCAGCAGCTGCTATGAGTATCCTGCAATCCCTAAAACCAGGGGATCATATAATTGCCCCGGAAGATATTTACCACGGGACAAAGCATCTTATCAGGATTTTCGAAAAATGGGGTATTAATTCCACGTTTGTTGATATGACTGATATTAAAAAGATTAAAGATGCTATTTCGAAAGAATACAAAACTAATCTGGATTGAAACCCCTTCAAATCCGTTGTTAAAAATTATTGATATTAAAAGAGTAGTTGATATTTCAAAAAAGAATAACGCAGTAACGGTTTGCGATAATACATGGGCAACACCGGTTTTGCAAAATCCTTTGGAATCGGGTGTTGACCTGGTTCTTCATGCAACAACTAAATATATTGGGGGGCATAGTGATATTTTGGGAGGGGCAGTAATTTCAAAAGAAGAGAATGATACTTTTTATATTTGTGAAAGAGATTCAGAAATCAGGCGGAGCTGTTCCTTCTCCTTTTGAATGCTGGCTGGTTTTAAGAGGGGTGCAAACACTTCCCGTACGTATTAGAGAGCAGTCAAAAAGTGCAATGATTGTAGCTGAATTCCTTAACAGCAGGAATGAAGTCGAAGTCGTTCATTACCCCGGATTAAAGGAACACCCCGGGCATAAACTTGCAAAAAGACAGATGAAAACCTTCGGAGGAATGCTTTCTTTCCAGGTAAAGGGGAATAAAGATGATGCTTTAAGATTAGCGGCAAATGTGAATTTGTTTACCCGCGCCACAAGTCTCGGAGGTCCTGAAAGTTTAATCGAGCACCGCTCGTCTGTTGAAGGACCTGAAACAAAAACACCTCCAAACTTATTGCGTTTATCAATCGGGCTCGAACACCCCGACGATTTAATTGAAGACCTGAAGCAGGCTTTCAAAAGCCTTAAAAGTTAACAACTTAGAGATCAAAGGGAAAACCTTGGAGCAATGTGAAAACCTTGGGGCATTGTGAAAACCTTGAAGGTCACTTTAAAGACCTTCAAGGTTACTCGGGAGTGAGGAGCAGCGTTACTGTATGAGTAACCTTCGGGGTTTGTAAAGCAACCCCGAAGGTTTGCACATTTCCACGAAAGTTTAGTTTAATTATTTGCAAAATTTAATTAGGGGGATAAAAGAAATGAACCTGCCTAGATTTTTTTTAGAAGATACTTATCATCATTTATATAACCGTGGTGTAAATAAAGAAATGATTTTTTTTGATTCAAATGACTATTATTTTTTTCAAAGAAGATTATTAAAATATAAAGTAAAATATTCCATAAAAATTCTTTGCTACTGCCTTATGCCCAATCACTTTCATTTATTTGTATGGCAGACAGTTCAGGACAAACCTATTAGCAAATTTATTAGTGATTTAATAAACTCATACACAAAATCAATAAACAAAAAATATAAAAGAAGCGGAGTGCTATTTGAAGGCGAGACAAAAAATAAAGTCATTTATGATGAAAGAACCTTCCCTTCTTTAACCAAATATATTTTTCTAAATCCGGTTAGAGCTAATTTATGTAGTACCTATTGAAGAATATGAATTCTCGAGTGCTAAAGAATTTATGAATACCATCAATTATAATGTTACCGATAATATTGTCATGAATTATTTTGCAGATATCGAAGCGTTCAAGGAATACGTTCTAAGCGAGGAATAAATGCTGAAATCCGGCAGCCGAAAAAACTTGGGTTGCTGAATAATGAAGCGCTGCAAAAACCTTGAAGCGTTGTGAAAACCTTGAAGTGTCACTCTTGAAAACCTTGAAGGTCACTTTAAAGACCTTCAAGGTTGCCAGGGAGTGAGGAGCAGCGTTACTGTATGAGTAGCCTTCGGGGTTTTTAAAGCAACCCCGAAGGTTTGCACTATACTTCAGAAACTAAAATTAAATATCATTAAAATATGATTGAAAAGTAATTTGATATTTGTATTTTGAGGATAATAGTTTGTTCCTTTTTCCATTATATTAATTCTGTTAGTAATCCCTTAATAAATAGATAATTTTTTGTCAATTTACCTCCAGATTATATTACTTTTTGTTTTAGGAATCATAGCCGGGTTTATGAATGTAATGGCTGGCGGCGGTTCAACTTTAACCCTGCCAGCTCTAATCTTTTTAGGATTGGACTCTGCACTTGCCAACGGGACAAACCGCGTTGCGATTATTATCCAAAACTTATTTGCTGTCTATTCTTTTAAAAGAGAGAAGTATCAAAAATTCAAATTAAGCTTAAAGATGGCTTTATTTACTTTGCCAGGGGCTGTTGCAGGTGCTATTGTTGCAGTAAAAATCGGGGATCAGACATTTCAGACAATCCTGGGTATAGTAATGATCGGGATTATCATTTCAATGGTAATTCCTGGAGCAAAGATAGAATATGCAGCTGGCGATAATGAAAATATTTCTCCCTGGGTCTATGTGTCTATGCTGTTCATCGGGTTTTACGGCGGTTTTATACAGGTGGGAGTAGGGTTCATTATT
Source organism: uncultured Bacteroidota bacterium (assembly GCA_963782475.1). GTDB lineage: Bacteria > Bacteroidota > Ignavibacteria > Ignavibacteriales > Ignavibacteriaceae > CAVQBP01. Next base: position 219,047 of record CAWAJW010000012.1, on the reverse strand, counting down.
ATGGCCGCACTTCATTATTTAATGAAATTAAATTTAGTATATGTAAATATGCATAAGGTTTTTATAATTTTTATATATACTATTCCTGCTATAATTATTTTTATTATTACAGATAATATAAACTGGGAATTGGGATTATCACTGGCTGCCGGCAATGCAATCGGCGGATGGTGGGCTGCTAAATTCTCGGTTAAAAAAGGAGAAGGAATAATTAAAATTATCCTGATAATTGCTGTTTTAATTATGTCTTTAAAATTATTAAATATCTTTTAACAAATTGTAAGGATTTTTGTGGATCAGGAAACAAACAGCGAAAAAATCGAGAACCAGCCCCCTAAAAGTTTTTCCGAAGTTATTAAGGAATCTTTTAAAGAACTGAAAGAAACTTTTGTAGCATTTGTGAAAGCTCCCAAAGCTTTGTGGGGAGTTAATGTCCCCTATGTGCTTGAAGGATTAGTTTATTTCGGCATTCTTACCGAACTGGGGAAATTTTCTTCTGAAAATGTCGGCTTAACTGATCCGCAGGCAGGATTAATATACAGCTTTGTCACAGGCGGAATTACTTTTTCCATGCTCCTCTTAGGCGGTTACTCCGATAAAATAGGAGTAAGGAAATCCTTATTTATCTCATTTCTTGTTTTTCTTGTTGCACGGGTTGTAATTGCACTTTCCGGGACTTTCAATATGTCGAACGGCCTCTGGTCTCCAATGTTTTTCACCATGAATGCCGGCCTCCTTTTTATGGTCACCGCTTACGGGTTATACCAGCCTGCTGCTTATGCCGGGGTTAAAAGATATACTACTCCCAAAACTGCAGCCATGGCTTACGGCGCTATTTACGGTTTCATGAATCTAGGTGCATTCCTTTCAGGATTTATATCTTCTTTAACCAGGCAGCATTTTGTTGATGTATTTCCTCCTAATGGTTTAACTGCAGTTTTCTGGGTTTTTACTGCAATTACTTTTATTGCCCTGCTTGTGACTATTATTATGCTCAGCAAAAAAACTGATCAGCAGGCAGTTGCAAAAGTTAAAGAAGAACTTAAAAAAGAAGGGATAAAGGAAGAAGATGAGAGTGAAGAAGATCAAAAGCCGAAGAAAGAAATAAATAATATTCCTTTAATAATTTATGCTCTGCTCACCCTGCTTTTCTTCCTGTCTTCCGGGTTAGGTTTTAATTTTCCCCTTAATTATATAAAAAGCTTCAGCATATTCGGGTTTGATATTACTTTCGATCTGTTTTTTGTAATTGCTGTTATATTTTTTGCAGTCGCAATTTATGAATTTCTAAATAAAAGACCGTATCATCCTTTTAGGGATAAAAGATTTTCATTTTTTATTTTCATCCTTATACCTGTTCAGACTTTATTCGCGCATAACTGGCTGACAATTCCCTATTATTTAAATCGTGCATTCCCTGCCGGTTCGGTCGCTAGTCAGTATTACGAAGTATTCGCCAATATCAACCCTATTTTAATTTTTATTCTTGCTCCTCTTATTGCCGGTTTAACTACCAAAGCGAATGTTTACAGGATGATGATACTGGGAACAACTGTAATGGCTATTCCTACTTTCCTCCTTTCTGTCGGACCCAATTTATATTTGTTCCTGTTATATGTTTTAATCAGCACAATAGGTGAAGCAATGTGGCAGCCGAGATTTCTGCAATGGATTGCCGAGGTCGCCCCTAAAGGTATGACAGGCCTTTATATGGGCGTAGGTCAGTTCCCCTGGTTTTTAACGAAAGTAATCACAGGGTTTTATTCAGGCTGGTTCTTAATGCAGTATTGCCCGATAAATACGCTTCCTTCTCAAATGAGCACCGGGTTTATGTGGTTCATTTACGGGTTAATAGCAATCGTTAGTCCGATAGGACTTGTTCTTGCAAGGAAATGGATGCTGAAAGGATTTAAGCTGAAAGCTTAAGCAATTAATTATGTAACTCAACGTTACGCAAGAAATTCTTAATCTTACTCAATTCTAGTACGATTAAGATTAAGAGTATGATTAAGATTAAGACCGATGCGTAATATAACTTGTGTAAGCTATCTGCAGTAATACTAAATATTGGAGTTGTGAAGTTTTACATTCCCTATTCCATTCCTGGTTTTTATGAAATGATGCATTATCATATTTTATTATTATTTTTACTCTTTATTTTTTAAGCAAAATAAAGGCAGCTGGTGAGCGTCATTTCTTCCAAAGCAAACCTGTTTTATTCAAAAGTAAAGGGGAATTATTATTTAACCTTTATCCTCGCAGCAGCTCTCTTCTTAAGGATCTATTCTGTAGCAGTAAATGGTATCGGCTATACAATTGATTCGCAAAATTATATAAAGCAGGCAAAGCTTCTTATTGACGGAAAATACTCTCTTTACTTTCCAAATGGTTTCCCCCTTATTATTGCTCTCTTCCTGCCGCTTAAAAATCTTATTAATCTCGGTGTCTGCTTAATTATATTGAATATAATTTTATCTGCAGTCACGGTTTATTTTATTTATAAAATCTGCAGGAACTCTTTTAGCAATAAATATATTGCATTTATAGCCGTTACAATTGCAGCCATTTACCCGAACCAGATAAAGTATGTACACTGGTTTTTATCTGAAGTACCTGCTGCTTTTTTTATAACATTATCCCTGTTTTTGTTTACAAAAAAGAGATATTTGTCTTCCGGCGCCGCATTAGGTTATGCCTCAATGATAAGAACCACTCTTCTGCCGATCGGGATTTTGTTCAGCATATATTTGGTTATCAAAAGAAATCTCCCGGTTTATAAATATTTCGCTTTTTTTAGTCTGGTAATTTTGGCTTTTTTAACTTACGGATATGCACGAACAGGATTCGTTACGATAGGCCAGAATGCCGCACATAATCTTTCTATTACCACTGAATATTCCGATACCTCTTCATTTCCGAAAGTGAATCTGAAAACATTAAACGGTTCTTTGAATGATTATGTTTCATTTGCATTCAGCCATCCATCCGAATTTTTATCTGAAAGACTTGAGAATTTGTGGGATTTGTGGGGACCAATGCCGCCGTGGAGTGAAAGCTGGAAAGGAAGTTCTTTATTCTTCTGGAAAATTGGAATAAGATTTCCTCTTCTTCTTTTGGCTCTCTTCGGCTTTTTTATCTCGGATAAGAATTTTGCCTCGGTATTTTCTATCCTTGCCATAGTCTCAATAACAGCAGTTCATTTCCTCTACTTTGCCGACCCGAGGTTTACTTATACCGTTGAACCTTTTGCAATAATTCTTGCATCTGTAGGGATTATATACCTTTTTGAAAAGGGGAAGAAACTTTTCAAATACAGCTAAAACCTGGAATTGATTACCCGGACTTATTTTTATTTATAGCGCCCGAAGCTCCGGTTCCAGGTGATAAAATCATTTTGATATAACTCAAATACAATTCGATTACTTATCATTAACTTAATACGAATCGGAAATTGTATCTCTTTCAAATTGAATTTAGATAAGGATAATCTCTTAATAATTGAGAACGATCTTTAAGAAAGAATAATTATATGAAACTTCGGGATAAAAAGATAGCAATATTTGTTGAAGATATGTATGAAGACCTTGAATTCTGGTACCCGAATTTAAGGATGAAAGAAGAGGGAGCAGAAGTGGTGGTTGTGGCGCCGAAAGCCGGGCAGACATATACAGGCAAGCACGGTCTCCCTGCAAAATCAGACCTGGCTGTTACTAGTGTTGAAACTAATGAATTTAACGCGCTTATTATTCCAGGCGGTTATTCACCGGATAAAATGAGAAGGTATAAAGAAATGGTTGATTTTGTAAAAAAAATGAATGAAGAAAGGAAGGTCATTGCCGCAATTTGCCACGGCGGATGGATGCTGGCTTCTGCAGATATCATTAACGGGAGAAGACTTACAAGCTTTTTTTCTATTAAGGATGATCTGGTTCATGCAGGCGCAGAATGGATTGACCAGGAAGTTGTTTGCGACGGCAATATAATTACTTCCAGGAATCCTCATGATTTACCTGCTTTCTGCAGGGAAATAATAAAAGTACTGGGTGAGTAAATATCATTGAAGATTCTGTAGATGCTGCCTGCCGGGCGATCCATTTAAGCTATAGTAAAGTATAAATTAAATTGAAAACCGGGAAAAGTAAGGATGAAAAAGAATAAAAAAATAGTAAGCAAGAGAATAATTCCTTTTTTTATTTTTATATGTTTGACACTGCTTTTGATTTATGGATGCGGTAACAAAAAAGAACCAAAAAATATTCAGGGTAAAGATGAAGTTTGGATAAAGAATGTTTCTTTTATCCCCGATACGCTTAATATACCTGTTGGTACAACAGTAACATGGGTAAACCAGGACTCAATTGCACATACTGTTACAAGTGCAGATACATCAAATTCGAAAATCCTCTTTAACAGCGGAAGCATCGGTATGCATGAAACTTTTAACCACACTTTTGACAGCAGCGGAATTTATCATTATTACTGTAGAATTCATTCTAAGCGAATGAACGGGATAGTTATTGTTCAATAAAAAGAAAGGTATTTGAATGATTAAAAAACCAAGCCTTATATTTTTTATAATTGCACTGATCTTTGGATTATTCGGCTGCGGTAAAAACACAGGAGCTGCTTATGAGCCGGCTAAAATGATGACAAAACCTGACAGCGCTGCGATCCAAAAAGCAATAGCTAATCTAAGCCCCACCAAAGGGTATAGTATCACTGGTACTGTAATTTTTACTAAAGTGGCCGGAGGGATAAAAATAGTTGCCGATGTTGAAGGTTTAACTCCCGGTAAACATGGATTTCATATTCATGAAATAGGAGATTGTTCATCCCCCGATGGAAGTTCTGCGGGCGGTCATTTTAATCCTGACGGCGTAAAACATGGCGGTCCAAACGATCCGGTCAGGCATGTAGGTGATATGGGAAATCTGCTGGCGGGAAAGGATGGGAAAGCTCATTATGAATGGGTTGATTCTTTAATGACTTTTGAAGGACCTCACAATATTATCGGAAGAAGTGTTATTGTACACGGCGGTGCAGATGATTTAAAATCTCAGCCCTCCGGTAATGCAGGCCCCAGGGTTGCCTGCGGTGTAATAAAAATGGAAATGTAGATTCAAGATAAAAGATAAAAGTAAAAAGACAAAAGTAGGGCTAACGAAAACTATTTTCTTGTTCTCTTCTTACTTTCTTCCGCTTGTTTTGTTTACGATTGAGCCTAAGATTTTTTTAAGTTGTTCTGATTCATCTAATAAAAAAGATAATTCTTTATCTTCCGACTAAATAACAGCATCAATAACTCTTAGCCAATAATTAGATTCACGCATTTCCCTCAGTGAAATTCTAACTTTATTATTAAAATCTGCTTTTGAAGAACCGGCTTGAGCTTCTTCGTAATTTGCACCGGATGATGTTGAGCACTTAGCTAATTGATATCTTATTATATTAAACTCGGGTGTTTTCGGCAGATTTGGTAAAAATTTTAGTATCCTTACCCCAAAGCTAAACAGCCTTTATTATTCAAGATAAAAGATAAAAGTAAAAAGACAAAAGTAGGGCTAACGAAAACCATTTTCTTGTTCTCTTCTTACTTTCTTCCGCTTGTTTTGTTTACGATTGAGCCTAAGATTTTTTTAAGTTGTTCTGATTCATCTAATAAAAAAGATAATTCTTTATCTTCCGACTGAATAACAGCATCAGTAACTCTTAGCCAATAATTAGATTCACGCATTTCCCTCAATGAAATTCTAACTTTATTATTAAAATCTGCTTTTGAAGAACCGGCTTGAGCTTCTTCGTAATTTGCACCGGATGATGTTGAGCATTTAGCTAATTGATATCTTATTATGTTAAACTCGGGTGTTTTCGGCAGATTTGGTAAAAATTTTAGTATCCTTACCCCAAAGCTAAACAGCCTTTTTTGCAAATCATTCTCTTCCATTTATACCCCTTTCTTTGATTCAAAATAAAAGATTATTCAAGATAAAAAGATAAAAGTAAAAAGACAAAAGTAGGCTAACGAAAACTATTTTCTTGTTCTCTTCTTACTTTCTTCCGCTTGTTTTGTTTACGATTGAGCCTAAGATTTTTTTAAGTTGTTCTGATTCATCTAATAAAAAAGATAATTCTTTATCTTAGTCATCATAACATGAAAGTATATTAAATTGTTATCGGCAATTTTTTTCGGCTTTTAATTTTTAGCTCCATTGGAAATTAAAAACCAAGGTGCAAACCTTATTTAATGTTTTCACCTTAGTAACACAAGTTTGTGGTTAAAGGTAACCTTATTACCTAATTCAATCTGTATTAACATCTAAGCGATAAGCGTACAAATATTAAATCTGCTTCAAAGTCATCTGATAAAACTTCATGAATGATTCATACTCCTCGGAAAAAGTAATTTTATGATGATGCTTTGGTTGATTTAGTATATATTTGCAAACTTTATTAACGTCTGCTTTTGATACTGAAAATGCAGCAGCTGATTCTTGCCATGCAAATTTACCAATAGATAGTTTATTTTCATTTATAAATCTTTCCGAACTTTCAGCTATTATTGTTGAAAGATATTCTTCCGATAATCCTGGAGAACGAGATATAATAAAATGTACATGTTCAGGATTAGCATAAATTGCATATAATTTAGAATCATTATTGTTGACAATGCCGGTGATGTATTTCTCAATTCTTATTCTATATAATTCCCGGATGATAGGCTGTCTATTCAAAGTTATAAAGATAAAATGTGTATACAAATTATTGTACTGAATTTTCATTCTTATCCCCTCATATTTTTATTTCACTGATGAATAATTTGTTATTACATAATAGCCACGGATAAAATTATTGTCAACATTTTTCTGATTTTTTTCTTCCACTGGAATAAGGTAATAAGGTTCATGTAAATGGTATTGTGTCTTTTACTAAGGTTCAATCATTTTATAAGGTTTCCTGATTTCTCAGAATTAGTATATCAAAGGATTTCAAAGTTGCTGATATAATAAGTGGACCGTCCATGATATTATTTAACGATAAAAGATAAAAGTAAAATGACAAAATATGTAAGCTTCAATTGGAATGAATTCCATAGTAATAATCTTAAGATATAATTATAGGAGAAATTCATGAGCCATGTAAAAACATTTAATCAGAACAAAGTTTATATTGAAAGAACTTTTAGACAATCAATTTCTCTCAGTGAACTGCAGAAAAATATCATTCACATTTAAATCTAATTCTATCCTTGAAGAGAGTTATTTTAGGAGCTACCGGTTTACTTATAAAAACCTCAAGAAAAAGAATTCTGTCTTCGGCTGAACTAAGAAATAGCTCTGCTAGCAAATTCAAAAAGCTAATGAAGCTTCTCAACGCTGCTGAAATATTTAAATAAAAAAAATCTCAATGAGAAGATTGAATGCTAAATGGTCAGAAGTTATATCAGAGATAACATCATTAGTTTATAACTATGATTCCATCTTCTTAACAGAATATCTCCATTATAAACTTATCCGAATCTTAAATTACTAAGAAATTCATTTCCAATTGAATGACCGAGTTTACACCCAATATCATAATGCTGCATTCCTCAAAGTAACTGATTCTTTATGGGAAAAAGTCATCTGATAACATCATGAAATCTCAGTATTGGTGTCTTTTACTAAGGTTCAATCATTTGATGAAAATATAAGCAGTTTCGTCTGTTATAGGGTTCTCAGAATTAGGTATACTCAATACTGGATTATATCAAAGTCTAAAGCTGCATTTAATAAGTGAACCGTCCATGATATTGTATTTTAGCGATTGTTTAAAATCTCAAATCGTTAACTGATATTCTGAATCATGTAATCCTGTCTTATTCCATCTTCTTGCAGAATATCATTCCCATTCTCTTTTTATCCTTGAGGATTTTTTAATTTCCGGAGACATTAAAAACCCAATCGTAAAAACCTTATTTAATGTTTTCACCTTAGTAACACAAGTTTGTGGTTAAAGGTAACCTTATTACCTAATTCAATCTGTATTAACAACTAAGCCATAAGCTTACAAATATTAAATCTGCTTCTTCCAAAGGAGTCCCTTTAGGAAAAGTCATCTGATAAAAACATCATGAAATAGTATTGGTGTCTTTTACTAAGGTTCAATCATTTTATAAGGTTTCCTGATTTCTCAGAATTAGTATATCAAAGGATTTCAAAGTTGCTGATATACTAAGTAGACTGTCCATAATATATTCAAGATAAAAGATAAAAGTAAAAAGACAAAAGTAGGGCTAACGAAAGCTTTTTTCTTCTTCCTTGTTCCCACTTGTATCTTTTTACTTGTTTCTTGTGTCTTCCTTTTTCTCCCCTTCCCATCTTCCATCAAAACAGGTCTCCCGGTGCAATAATTTTCTCTTTGATCAGTTCCCTGATAACCGTTTCCGTCATATCGCTTTTAAATTGAAACTCATACCGGATATCCATTACATAAGCTTTCAGTCTCATTTTTAAGTATGATCTTCTCTCTTTTACTTCATTAAAAAAAAGGACTACAATTGGTTTCTTTAAAAATATATACTTTGAAACCTGGGCGGCTTCTATTGCAATCTGCCTGACTTTCTCAGTATCGATTGTGATCGGCAAATAAATTTCTGCAACTACCTGGCAGTTCGGCTCCCCGTAATTTGTATTTGAAACCGATTTACTCATCACTTCGCCGTTTGGAATGCTGACTGTTGAATCATCTCCAGTCACTATTCTCGTTGAACGGAGACCGATTTTAATTACTTCACCGTAATATTCTCCTAATTCAATTTTATCGCCTACTTGAAAAGGCCTGTCGAAAAGGATCATTATACCGCCGAAAATATTTTTAAATATATCCTGTGCAGCCAAACCGACGGCAATTCCCAGAGATGCCGCAACAGTAATTAGAGTAGGAAGAGGAGGTTTAAATATCCCCGCAATAACTATATAAGAAATAATTATAAGTCCGAAAATCCTAATAACAGGAACAAATCCTTTTATAGTAATTCTATAGCCTGTACTTCTTTCGGCAATTAAATCTAAAGTCCTGGAAATTATTCTTATTAAAAAGAACCCGATTATAATAACGACCAATGACCAGAAGACTTTACTGAAAGATATGATTTCCTCTATTGGAGGTGTACTTATTTCAATTAATTTTTTTGCAGTATCAGCTTGTGCGGTTTTGTTACCTTTTTTTCCTGCAGCATGCACCGTATCGGTCCTTAATACTATTTTCATAGAATCATTTTTTGAAGGTGCGGCATAGTCTGTTCCTAAACCGGAACCGGTAAATAACAGCAGGATAATAAATAGCTTTAATTGAAAAATTTTTAATTTTATTCATTTAATTCAATGAATGATATTTTTAGTTTGTAAAAGTGTAACCGTCTGCCTGTATAAAAGAGGGTTTATCTTATACAGCCCCTGCTTCTGAACTATAACCCCGTCATCAAGAAGTACAAGAAGCATGAGCCTGCTCTGCGCTTCAGAGATATTATTTATAATTGAGAAAGACTCAACCGTCAAACCGTCATGAATAAGCAATGAATTCAGTGTAAAAACTTTATCGGTTTCTAAAGATGAAAGAAAAGAAAAATCAATATCTCTCAAAGAGCCGATAGTAATCGTATCGCCGGATACTTCCTTTGTAGAACGGAGCCAGAATAAAAGTGCCAGACTTATATTGCTTTTCGCAAACTTATTCAAATCGGAAAAATACTGCTTTGATAAATACCTCTGCTTTTTTTCATCTGGAATTTTTTTGTAATTCTTGCTGGACTCTTCCTCTTTCGATGGTTTGAAACTTAAATTATAACCGCTGATCTTATGCCTCTTTAAAATTACCTTTATCATCTGCTCATCTTCCATGCTCTGCAGCCTTACAACATACCCGAAGTAATCGCTTATGTTCAATGTTTTACTTAAATATTCCCATGAATATAGAGACGACGTTGTAATCCAGAATATATTCCTTTGAGTTTTTGATATCAGTTCGAATAATATTTTCAGACAGTCAAAACCCCTGACTTTCCTCAGGAAAAGATGCTGTATATTTTCAATTATAACTACCTGTTTTATGGGGAGATTATTTAAATATTCAATTAACCCTTCCATATTTTTAATAGGACCAGTTTTGAAAAAGTCTCTAAGAAATTCTATTAAGTCATCCGGCTTATAAATTATATTATAAATTTCCGTCCTTAAAATATTATATTTTTTATCGAGCTTTATCTCAAAAAAGTTTAATAATGTAGTTGCACCGCTCCCTTTTTCTCCCACAACCGCAGCAGGAGCATATCCTCCTTTTTTCCAATGTTCATATGCAAGGTTTAATTTTGATAATTCCTGCTCACGCCCTTCAAAAAATCTTTCATCTTTCAAAGCTTCAATTTCAAATAATCTCCTGTAAACGGCCGGGAGCTTTGAAACGGCAGATTGAGTATCAGCCAGGAAGTCGGATATTTCGGAGGAAATAGCGGTGATCTTCGGCGTCAGCCCTATCCGTTTTCTTATGTAGTTATAAAATTCTTTATACCTGCTCTGTTCCCTTTGATAAGAAGTTCTGATAACCGGGGCTGCATTTTTAATCCAGGCAGAAGCTCTTTCTTTTAATTTAGCTGTTCTTTGAAGCGCTTTAGCTTTAGCTATTTTGATCTTGATATCTAATATATTTTCGGTATTAGTCAGCTTGATTAAATTACTATTGAAGTCTTCAACCGTATTCCCGATAGTCTCAGCTATTTCATTATTGATCGAGTGAAGAATTTTTTCAACTTCATTTGTTTTGCTTATGGCTCTTTCAATACCTTCCGCTGCAATATCGAGCGGGTCTTCGCCTGTCCTTTCATTGCTCCGGAACATGGAAATAGCTGTATCTAAATTGAAATCGGAGATTTGATCAATATCCAGGATTGAACTTTGAACTTTTTGAATTTTCCTTAATATATTACTTTTTACATGCTGTATCGATTTGCTGAAATTTGTTAAACTGGAAAAAGATATTATTTCTTTAGGAGATATGTAATCTATTTCAGAGGTTTTGATTTTCCTGTTAAAGGTATTCTGTTTGATAATGGCTCTTTGCGTTGATAGATTCTGAACCATCCTTTCTATGTTCATCTCAATACCTCCGGCCAGCTCGGGGATGTTCTGGGCCAGGATAATTTCGCTTACTGCAGGGATAATCTTTCCCGATAATTGATTTGAGATCTTATCCTTCTTTTTGTATAAAAGAGAAAGAAGCTCGCTGCTGCTGCCGAAAAATTCATTTATATTGCTTTTTATATTTTCAAGGAGAGAGGAAATCTTTCCTAATTCCGGCAATATTATTTTTATGATCCTTTCTTCCGATTCCTTTTTAATCTGTGAATATTTTTCTAATGAGTTCCCGCAAAGAATAAATAATTCCTTATTTAGTCTCCACTCTTCAAAAAGGGTGAAGAAAGAATTCAGCCATCCCCTGTTAATTTCCTTATAATCATTATTTAAATTTTCCCCGGATCTCTTAACTTTTTGTCCGGTAAATTTTCTTTTCGGTTCTTCAACAGTTCCGGCTTTGTTATAAGCATCTTCATATTTTATAAAAATATCTTCTGTTATTTTTAATGATTTGTCATCAAGTGATTTATAAAGCTCCTTTAAATGTTCTGATATATTTTCTATTTCTTCTTTATAGTTTATTTCTTTGAAGGAATTTTCATTTTCATTTTGTGGCGATTTACTTGTAAATATTTCATTTATCTTTTCATCCATCTCCCAAATTTTTGAATAAGCCGAGCTGATATTCAGATCCGTTTCTTCAATTATTTCAAAAAGTAAGCGTGACAGCTTATCTCTCAAAAAAAGGATGGAAAGGTTTTTAAAAGGTATTGTATGATGCCAGTTTCTTCCCGGTTTCAGTTCTTTCTTAAATAATTTTCCTTGGAATGTTTGTTACTCTAACAGGAATTTGTGAAACTCCATTTGACAGCTTTTTTATTCTTTTAGAGTTTTTAATGAATATTGTATCCTGTTCATTAACTGTAAATCTTTCAGCAGGCTGAACTTCTTCGGCGATCTCATCAAAGCCGGACAAATAATTATTCAGCTCTTCATAAAAGCGGGGAAATTCTTCGTTAAAATTAATCGGCTGGCTGGCTGTAAATCTTTTCTCAACCAGCAGGGAAGTCCTTTTATTATATTCGCTAATCTCTTTAATTGGATCAGCAGATAAATCACCTAAATTAGCCAGCTCTTTTTTAAATGAATGAATAAAATCGAGCGCATCGTCAATCTTACTCTTTAATACAGGGATAAAAAAGGAAAGGACAAAATTATTCAAATTTTCTTTAATTGCTGAAAAATCTTGTCTCATATAGTGAAGAGATCTTATTGAAATGAAAAAGTTTATCTAATAATAAAGAATTACTCTTATTATTTCAATTTTTTTGATTAGAATTAGTTTTACCTCCCTTAATTTCTCACACCAGTCAAAAATATGAGAAACAATATCTCTTCTCCGACTTATTCAGCAGTTAACTTTTCATTCTGTTAAATTGTTAATTTTTAATTGAAACACTTTTTACACTCCATTTTTTACATTGACCTCCATACTTCAATTTTAATTCACTTTTTTGTAAATTGTTTTTAAACAGGATGGCAGACAGCAATGGAAATAGAAGCTGAAGTAATAATAAGAAATACCACCCCGGCGCATTTCGATGATATAAGGGAGCTTCAAAGGAAAGTATACCCGGGACTTAAGCCCTGGTCCTACGAACAGCTCGAAAATCATCTCAAGGTTTTTGCAGAAGGGCAGTTCGTTGCTGACCTGGAAGGAAGGATAGTCGGCACCGCCAGCTCTTTTAAAATTTTATGGGATGAATATGGTCCCGAACATAACTGGAAAGAAATTACTGGAAGCGGAATGTTTTCCACTCATAATCCCGAAGGGAAAACTCTTTACGGTGCGGAAGTTTGTGTGGATCCTGATTATAGAAAAAAAGGGATCGGGCAGAAGATTTACCAGGAAAGGAGAGAATTATGCAGAAGGCTTAATTTAAAAAGAATAATCGCCGCAGGAAGACTTCCGAATTATTATTTACATGCCGACAAAATGGATCCTCATACTTACTGTATGAAAGTTATATGGGGTGATATTTATGATCCGGTCCTCCGGTTTCAGCTGAAGCAGGGCTTCCAGTTCTGCGATATTGTGGAGAATTATTTACACGGAGATACTCAATCATTGGAGTATGCTTCATTAATTGTCTGGTTAAATCCCAATTATAACCCCAACTTTGATAAAAAGGAGAAATAATGAGAGTTAGAATTGCTTCTGTTCAATATCATTTAAGAAGAGTAAAAGATTTTGAAGAATTTGAAGAGCAGGTTAATTATGTTTTAACGGCAGCATCCGAATATAAGCCTCATTTTGTCCTTCTGCCCGAGCTTTTTACAATCCAGCTTATGTCTTTTATCGACAGCAGCAATCCTTTAAATGCGATTAACGAATTAAGTAAATACAAAGAAAAATATGTAGAGCTTCTGAAAAGCTATTCGCTTAAATATAAATATTACCTGATCGGCGGCACTCACCCGACTAAAGAGAAGGATAAAATTTTTAACCGTGCTTATCTTTTTACTCCCGAAGGAAAAGTCTTTACACAGGATAAGGTTCACAGGACAAGGTGGGAAAAAGATCCCTGGCAGATTGAGCACGGAAACGAATTAAAAGTATTCAGAACAATTTACTGTCCTATTTCAATTTTAATTTGTTACGATGTTGAATTCCCCGAAGTTGCAAGAGTAGTTTCTGATGCCGGGACAGAAATAATTTTCGTCCCCTCCTATACAGACGACAGGCAGGGCTACCTGCGAGTCAAATACTGCTGCCAGGCAAGGGCTATAGAAAACCAGGTATATGTAGTTATGGCGAGCACGGTGGGTAATCTCCCGGTTGAAAACCTAAGGCTTCATTACGGACAGGCGAATATCTTCACTCCATCCGATTTCCCCTTTTCACGCGACGGCATTGCCGCCGAAGGTGTCATCAACCAGGAACAGATTGTAATTGCAGATCTCGAACTGGATCTGCTGGATGAAAACCGGATTAAAGGGACAACTATACCGCTGATGGATAAGAGACAGGATGTCTATTCTAAGGTTGCAATCGTTGAAAATACGGGGTGATGGGAGAGAGCAGGGATCAGAGGTCAGAGAGCAGGTTCAGAAATCAGAAGTCAGAGACAGAATCAGAAGTCAGAGAGCAAGTTCAGAAATCAGAAGTCAGAGAGCAGAAGTCAATGTTCCCAGAGATCAGAGGTCAGAGAGCAGGTTCAGAAATCAGAAGTCAGAGAGCAGAAGTCAATGTTCCCAGAGATCAGAAGTCAGAGAGCAGGTTCAGAAATCAGAAGTCAGAGAGCAGAAGTCAATGTTCCCAGAGATCAGAAGTCAGAGAGCAGGTTCAGAAATCAGAAGTCAGAGAGCAGAAGTCAATGTTCCCAGAGTAGAAGTCAGAGAGCAGGTTCAGAAATCAGAAGTCAGAGATCAGAGAAGAAGTCAATGTTCAGAATCAGAAGTCAGAGAGCAGAGCTGATTAAGAAAGATTTTGGATTATTCATCATTTTACCTAGCATTTTTCCTATTTCCTCATTTAATCCTATTAATAATTTATGCTCTTCATTTGTGATATAATTACAATCTTTCGCAAAATCAAGTGATGAATTAGTTTCACTATTTTCCCCATCACAATCCGTAAGTTTATTTATGAAATGGGCTTCATATTTACGTTTAGCCCAGGCTTCTCTTAAATTTAGACATACAGAGCGAGAAGACCTTCTGATTTGATCAGTTAATGAATATCTCTCTTCTTTGGGAAATGATTTACTGGTTTCAAATATCTGCATAGCAAGTAAATATGCTTTTTTATAAACAATTAAATCTTTTGCAGAATTCAACTTCATTTTTAACCCCTTTCTGATTTATTCTGACCTCTGACCTCCGACCTCTGATCCCTGACCTCTGACCCCTGACCCCTCACCTCATTCATTTCAAAATAACCAGCTTCTTACTTTCACTATATTTACCGGCTACTATCCTATAAACATACACTCCGCTCGGAAAATTACCGGCGTTAAATTTTACTGAATGGAAACCGGGCTCCTGATTCTCATTTACCAGACTAACCACTTCCCTCCCCAGTATATCGTACACATTTATCACCACTTTCCCCCTCACAGGTATATTATAATTTATATTTGTAACGGGATTGAAAGGATTGGGATAATTCTGGTAGAGCTTAAAGCTGTTAAGAGCCGCAGCCTTTTCATCCTGCACCGATGTAACAAGTGTATCCCCGTTTATAACGCAGCTCATCAAAGTCCTGAGCGCACCATTTTTCGCCGAATACTCATAATATTCCCCGATACCGTCCGCAAGCCATATCTCACTGTCGTAAACAGCTTTATCCAGCAGTGTACTTGCCGGTTTTAGTGAAACGTCATCTATGTATAAAGTGTCAGCCTGGTTAAGGTATATTTTAATGGGCTGGTTAACAGTGCTGTCGTCGGCCTGGAAAGTCCAGGAAAGTTTTGTCCAGGTATCGGAAGAAGCAAATGTCTTTGTCTGGTCGCCAATATTAACACTTACTGTATCTCCATTTAGGTAGGGAGATTTGTACCACATTTCGTAAATATAATTATTGTCGCTTATTAATGGAGTGAAATTATTTGAAGGCAATGAAATAAAATTATCTATAGATTTCCTACTTGACCAACTTTTATCATTATCAATATTGCATCCAATTATTACCTGCCCCTGTCAAATCATATCTCAATACCGTTATTATTAGATTATAGATTTATAAATTAAGATATTGTACCAGTATTTAGTATATATAGTAACATTGCCAATACCGTGGTTGCTAATATGAACGATGAGTACCGTTGATACTACTTTAAATGATAAGTAGAACTTTATAATATATTTTCCGTACATTTCTGAATATTTTGCTTAAACTCATCTGAGTCAGTTCCATCGCTCAACAATTCTTGCTTGATTACTAAATTGTTTCATTAATAATTATTACTATCATTCTACTTAATTGCAACAGTCCAATTCATTGCGAATCCATCATTATTCTATCTGTCAAATGTCTCCATTTGTAACCAAATTAGTATTTATTATTCTTGCACTATAATTTCCACTATGTTTATCAATTGAAGATTCAGTTCTATTGTATGATTTCCAGTTGATATCCATGTATTTAATAGAATCTTCAAAGTTACTGTTGAGTGGAGATATAATTCTTTCATCTCTTACTTAAATTAAGATCATTCTGGTTATATTAACATATGATATTGCTTATTCTATCCCCTGCATCCAGGTCTAAGACAAAATAATTGCTTGATTTATAACTAGTATCGATAGCGGGATTTGTACCATATCCACCGGCAACAGAAACTAAAGTTCTGGAAGTAAACTCACCCCCTTCGATGTAAGTATAAAATTCCCCGTTACTATTCCGAGTTATAGTTATCCTGTACCAGGTTCCCTCCTTTGCAGTATAATTATCTCCACTGCTCATAATCTCCTGTGAGGAGCCAATAGATGATCTTGCCAGCCCCGCTGCTTCAGTTGAATTATTTTTAAAGTAATACCCGTTTTGATGCATTGCATTATTAATCCGATCAGCTATAAAGTCAACTTCAAGGTTGTTCTCATCGGCACCCTTATAAAAATCGAACTGCCAGGTGCCGTAAGCCTGCCTGCAGGGAATGCCGATTATCCCGGCTTCATTGCAGACTAATGAATATTGATTTTCAGATAACGGATTCGGAACTGAATTATCTACAGAAAAAGAGCCGGAATTGACTGTCCAGCCGCTGTCGTCTCCGTCGCTGAAATCATCCGCTAAAGAAGTATCCCCCGGTACTGTATAATAGCCGAACTGCTTTACATCTCTCGGTTTTCCGAAAATATAGTAGGGGAAAACTCCGTTCACTTTTGCAACCGTTACGGGTGAGTCTGAATCTTCAATCCACGCACCTCCCGAGTCTGAGCTTATTTGATATTTAACCTGGTTAAGGCCGTTGTATATGTAATAAATATTTTCACCGGCTGAGTCGATTTTATACATCGGTGATATTATCTGAGTTATAAAAGATATACTTATTCTTATGGCTGTCCACCGAATCCTTTGTTATTTTCATCGTTAAAGGACCGCCGGGAGTGTTATAGATCCAGGTGTTTCCTACTGCAGAAGGGAAGAAAGTATCCGCAGGAGATAGCTGGGCAAAAGCTGCACCGCAGAAGTTCAGGGATAATATTAAAATTAATAATGAGTAGAAATTCAGCTTCATAAGGGGCGCAATAAAAAATAATATTCAATTTAAAAATCAGTATAAATCGTTTAAATCAGCGTCTCTCTGTTCTATTTTCCAGAAAATAACTAAAACTTTGCAGGCTTCAGCCCGATAAAATTGATGTGTCTAATTTGAATAAAGTATACAACCGGATACGATAATATAAACAATTATTTTATATTCGATCAAATTGTTTTTACCTCATTCATCCGTGGTAAAACCTTAAGGGTCACTTTTAAAGACCCTTAAGGTTACTAAAAATGGATCCCTCGAAGCACAGATTTCAAGTATGTGACTAGCTATGTTATAATCTGTGCTACTTTTCAGCCTCGGAGGTAAGTTGTCTGGAAAAAATGGATAAGATAAAATTAAAAATAAAATGTTATGACTGACAATAATTTGCATGTAACTGCAGGTAAGGAAATAGTCCCCCTTACTAAAGGGGGCGAGGGGGTTGTCATGCTCTGATTTCTAAATCCCCTAATTTGAGATTTTTCTTTAACTATTAATCGAAATCGGAATAAAAACACAATTTCAACAATTTTTTGTTTACTTTTTAATAACCTTTATAATAAATTGAGAAAATAAATTTTTACCTTTGATAAACCTTTTGGGGATAAAAATGAAAAAAGAGGAGCTTAAATATAAGTTTGTCGAAATGAGAGCCATGGGTTATACATATGAAAAAATCTGCCGGCAGCTAAAAATAACCAAACCTACGGCAATAAGATGGGGAAAGCTGTTCGTATCTGAAATAACCCGCCAGCAGAAATATCTATTATCGAATATTTTTTCCGAAAGAATTGCTGAACAGGAACAGGGGATAATGGTTAAGCTGGAACAACTTCGAAGAAAAGGAAAGATCAAAACAACAAATAAAATCAGTGATAAGATCGAGATTAAAATATTCAAGGGACTGGAGAAAATTTTTGTAAAGAAAATAAAGGCTGTACATTTAAAGATTAGTGATGAGAGTGTAACAAATGCTGTTTTTATTTTTGATGATGATTTAATTGTTCAGGAGAAAAAGGATTAAAAGATAAAAGGAAAAAGTATAAAGTAACTAAACTAGCTTTTACACTTTTAAGCCAAAGGCTTGCGGCAGGAGCTTATCCTCTTTTGGTAGGATATAGTCAAATTATCAATATTATCAAATTATTGTCAGATGACAAAAAAAGTATGAAAGGGGTTTATTAAATATTACAGTAATTTTTAATTATTGACAAAAACTTTGAAAAATCGGGTAAATGTTTGTTAACAATATCAACCAGGATATTCATTTCTAAAGATAAGTATTCATGACTGAGCCTATTCCTAAAGCCTGCCATTTGCTCCAAAATAATTTTGTCGCTTCCCGATATAACTTTATGCTTTGCAAGAATAGCTGCAATATCGGTATAATAATCCCAGCTTTCTTTAAAATCCGCCGCAACAATATGTGCCAGCATATCGAATAAATTTTGGATTAATAAATAGATCCCTCTTTCCAGTATCCACAGCAAATCTTTATTATTATTTATCTCTTCTAAAGTAACGTTACTATGTTTCTTTAAATTTTCTAAATCGGAAATGAACAAAGAGAGATGTTTTTCGATAATTTCAATATCCGGCATCAGTAATTCCTTGAGATAAGTAGTGCCTCTTTATTTTTCTCAAACTTTCGGTATCGATATAGAGTTTTCTAATATAATTTTCATAAGATATCCTTGCGCGTTCATCCCTGCTAAAAAGTAGATATCCTTTATTTATTATTCTTTGGTTGATCAGAATTTCCGCATTGTTCATAACAACCAAGTCTATTTTTTTTCTAGCCAGTATATTTATTTCGCTTATTAATCCGCTTTCATAACCGTATGGAAATTTTTCCAGATCATTGTTATTGAAATCTTTATCCAGGTATAAAGCAATATCAATATCGTGAAAATAATCTTTCTGAATAAATGATCCGAAAAGATAAGCAAAAGTTATTTCCTTTTTCCCTCTTAAAAAAACTGCAATATTTTTTTTTATATAATCTTTATCCATTGTAAATAACTATCCATATTGAATCATTTATCCAACTATTACTGATATGCAAAAATACATTTTTTAAAAGGCTAAAGGAAATCCGGGAATAATATAATTTTGCACAGATTCAAGTATGTGATAGCTATGTTATAATCTGTGCTACTTTTGTGGAGGGGTACATTATTAGGTATAGATTAAGTATGGATTTATATATGAACGTTAATACATATAAATAATGTAATAAGGTAGACTCTACCGCCAGGATTTGCAGGTTATTAAGGTTGAACAAATAAATAAGGTTTAATCGCCCTTGTATCTTCAACATCAGCCGCCCGTGTCATTTTCGAAAATAAACAACTGTTCATAATTTCCTACTAAGTTTATTCTTTCTGTATTTATTTTGAATTTTACTTTGGGGGCACGCGTATTAAAATATTCTAAAGACGATCTTAGATAATCTTTATAATCCGGATCGACATTGACAAAAAAATCCAGGTCATCCGGGTATCGATGGTTAAAATAAAACCTGCTAAGCGCTGTACCGCCTGTCAAATAAAATGGAAGCTTATATCTCTTTTTTTACGAAAAAAACCTTATCTGATTATTCAACCTTAGTAACAAATAAAATACACCAAAATGTTCAGACCTTATTACATTATTAGGTTATAGATTAAGTATTGATTTATATATGAACGTTCATACATATAAATAATGTAATAAGGTAGACTCTACTGCCAGGATTTGCAGGTTATTAAGGTTGAACAAATAAATAAGGTTTAATCGTTCTTGTATCTTCAACATCAGCCGCCCTGTGTCATTTCGACCCCAACCCGTAGATACAATTTCTCCCTGGTTGGGGGAGAAATCTTACGTCACAGTAATTAAGATTTCTCAGTCATCACGGTTACTAACATTTGCCCATCTGTGTGTCACCGTCAGTCTTGCTTGTCAGCCTGAGTTTATCGAAGGCTGTCCTGGTGCAGCACTTAATACGGGTCATACTTCGACAGGCTCAGTATGACAGCTGTGTTCGAAATCATCCTTACCAAATGAGCAGACGAAGGTGCAATTTAGATTTGCCTGCCAAAGGACTAACAATGGGTTTCTGGTCGAACGATTGTTAGGTAAACTAAGCTGCCAATGCGGCTCCATATGGCCTGAAGGGAATGTGGTAGCCGCAAACTTTAGTTTGCGATAATTCCATTGTTTGCTGCGCTAAAGTGAAACAGCAGGAAAAAGGCAAAAGAAAAAAGTATCGCTTACGAATACTTGTGTCTTTTTACTTTTTTCTTGTATCTTCAACATTAGCCCTATCTGTGTATCACCATCAGTCTTGCTTGTCAGCCTGAGTTTATCGAAGGCTGTCCTGGTGCAGCACTTAATACGAGTCATACTTCGACAGGCTCAGTATGACAGCTATGTTCGAAATCATCGTTACGCCTTTTTAATCTAAGGCTTTTTGTATGTCTTGAGAGAGGAAAATTCTAAGGTGGTGTTTTCCATGGCTCGGTTACCTACTGCACTATTAAGTTAGCTTATAGAATATATGGTTGAAAAGCCATATTAAAGTATGTATATTAAAATATAAAAAAGGGAAAATTTATTGGCCGATAATACCACTTTTGAGTGGGATGGAAATAAAAATGAATATAATAAAGAGAAGCACAATATTTCATTTGAAGAAGCTCAATATGCATTTTCTGATTCGAATAGAATTATTGCAAAAGATTTAGAGCATAGCGAAAGTGAAGAAAGGTATTATTGCTTTGGTAAAGTTAGAGAAAATATAGTGACGGTTCGTTTTACATATAGAAATAATAAAATTAGAATAATAGGAGCAGGTTATTGGAGGAAAGGGAAAAAAATATATGAAAAAGAAAATAAAATATAGTGATGAAAATATAGGTAAAGTAGAAGTAGTAAAAGATTTTTTACCAAAACCAGAGGAACTGATATTTAAAGAGGACACCGTAAAAGTAACGCTAAATTTAAGTATATCAAGTGTTAAATTTTTTAAAGGAATAGCCCGTAAACACAGAAGTCAGTATCAAAAAGTAATACGAAATTTACTCGACAGATATACCTCTCATTACTCTCAATAATGTAATAAAAAAGAGCAATTATTTAGCTGGACCGGCTGCAATGCTAATAATCATGCAACGCCCAACCTGGTGCTATAAGTTATCACTACGGATTTATGATTGGGTTTTGATTGTTGATTTATGATTTTCGATTGATGAATACCTGATCAACTGGTTTGGTTAGCGCTATCTCATTGCAGCGACTTTTTAAGTATCAATTCATGTCATTCCAAGACTCTTAAAAAAGGCTTTGCCTTTGATACACTTTAATTTGTCAATTTATAAAGGTATCACCATCAGTCTTGCTTGTGCCTGAGTTTATTTTAGCTACCGTACAGGTAGTCGAAGGCTGTCCTGGTGCAGCACTTAATACGAGTCATACTTCGACAGGCTCAGTATGACAGCTATGTTCGAAATCATCCTTACCAAATGAGCAGACGAAGGTGCAATTTAGATTTGCCTGCCAAAGGACTAACAATGGGTTTCTGGTTGAACGATCGTTAGGTAAACTAAGTCGCCAATGCGGCTCCATATGGGCTGAAGGGAATGTGGTAGCCGCAAACTTCAGTTTGCGATAATTCCATTGTTTGCTGCGCTAAAGTGAAACAGCAGGAAAAAGCCAAAAGAAAAAAGTATCGCTTACGAATACTTGTATCTTTTTACTTTCTTCTTGTATCTTCAAAGGTATCACCATCAGTCTTGCTTGTCAGCCTGAGTTTATCGAAGGCTGTCCTGGTGCAGCACTTAATACGGGTCTTCCGCTCTTTCAATTTCCTGTTTAATATTAATTCTTATATTTTGTTGTTTCATAGAGGCACCCCTTCACTTTCTATATCAAGAGCTATTCTTCTTTCATGTTTCTTAAGTTCCAGGAAATCTTCCATAGATAGAATCAGCGATGATATAACAACAATATATTTTGTCTCCGCCTCAATAACAATATCAATAATTTTATGTTTTATTTCCCTTGTAAGTCCCTCAATTATAATTGCAAGATCAACATCAGAATCGGGATCAAAATCACCCCGGGCCTTTGAACCAAAAAGATAAAAAATTTTAAATTCTTCCCTGAAAGAGAAATGATCTTTTCTTTAATTTCTGCAACAGCCCTTTTTTCTTCTTCGCTTAAATTTTCAAGCTTATCCATTATTTCTAAGCAAAATTATTGATAAGTATAGAACGGATTATTATTATTTCGAAATTTTGAATTTCTATAATCCGGGGATTCCTGTTCTTAATGCTTCTTTTATCTCTTTCAAACTCATATAAACCTCGGTTTATAATATTATAATCTACAAAATATGTAAATTAAAAAGAAGACCACTTGCAGAGGACCGTGTATTGAGATTTGAGTCTTGAGGCGGGAAGTCTTACTAATTAACTGAAGTTACGCAAAATTCATTCATCCTTGACAAACCTTAAGGGTCACTTTTTAAAGAGCTTAAGGTTACCAAAAATGCATCCCTCAGGGTCTAAGAAAAGGGATCCTGAATTTTATTTAACATTCAACTATCCAACTTTGAAGCACAGATTTCAAGTATGTGACTGCTATGTTATAATCTGTGCTGCTTCTTGGTCAGGCCTTGGCAGTACGTTCAGCATATATTCAACCAGGCTTATCGCTGAGCTCTTACGTTTCATTCAATTATATATGAACGTTCATACATATAAATAATGTAATAAGGTAGACTCTACTGCCAGGATTTGCAGGTTATTAAGGTTGAACAAGTAAATAAGGTTTAATCGTTCTTGTATCTTCACCATCAGCCTTGCTTGTCAGCCTGAGTTTATCGAAGGCTGTCCTGGTGCAGCACTTAATACGGGTCATACTTCGACAGGCTCAGTATGACAGCTATGTTCGAAATCATCGTTACCAAATGAGCAGAGAAGGTGCAATTTAGATTTGCCTGCCAAAGGACTAACAATGGGTTTCTGGTCGAAAGATCGTTAGGTAAACTAAGCTGCCAATGCGGCTCCATATGGGCTGAAGGGAATGTGGTAGCCGCAAACTTTAGTTTGCGATAATTCCATCATTTGCCGCACGAAAGTGAACAGCAGGAAAAAGCCAAAAGAAAAAAGTATTGCTTACGAATACTTGTATCATTTTTACTTTTTTCTTGTATCTTCAACATTATCACCATCAGTCTTGCTTGTCGCCTGAGTTTATTTTAGCTACCGTACAGGTATCGAAGGCTGTCCTGGTGCAGCACTTAATACGAGTCATACTTCGACAGGCTCAGTAT
Organism: uncultured Bacteroidota bacterium; assembly: GCA_963782475.1. Taxonomy (GTDB): domain Bacteria; phylum Bacteroidota; class Ignavibacteria; order Ignavibacteriales; family Ignavibacteriaceae; genus CAVQBP01. The sequence continues at coordinate 195,363 of CAWAJW010000012.1, read as the reverse complement.
GACAGCTGTGTTCGAAATCATCCTTACCAAATGAGCAGAGAAGGTGCAATTTAGATTTGCCTGCCAAAGGACTAACAATGGGTTTCTGGTCGAACGATCGTTAGGTAAACTAAGCCGCCAATGCGGCTCCATATGGGCTGAAGGGAATGTGGTAGCCGCAAACTTTAGTTTGCGATAATTCCATTGTTTGCTGCGCTAAAGTGAAACAGCAGGAAAAAGGCAAAAGAAAAAAGTATCGCTTACGAATACTTGTGTCTTTTTACTTTTTTCTTGTATCTTCAAAGTGTATCACTATCAGTCTTGCTTGTCAGCCTGAGTTTATCGAAGGCTGTCCTGGTGCAGCACTTAATACGAGTCATACTTCGACAGGCTCAGTATGACAGCTATGTTCGAAATCATCGTTACGCCTTTTTAATCTGAGCCTGGATTGTCACTAGCAGTTTCAGTCTCATTATAAAATTAGGATAGCGCAGATTGAAACGAAGAATCTCTTACCTTTTTGCTTGCTCAACCTTTAACTTAGTCAAAGCAAGTTGTAATCCGCCCCTAAATTTCTTTTGTAAATATTGAATTAAATTTTATTTATTTGAGGAAGGCTGGTTCCGGGTGGTTTGCTTTTGAAGTGACTCTCCGATTAACCGGTGCTTTGCACTATGCACCGTACCCTATGCACTACTTTATTCCGTAGTATAGACTAAGGTAAAACTCGTCGCTGTTGTTTGTGAGGTTTGAAGAAATGTCTTTTCTACTCAGCTTCTTGTAATGAAGGTCGGCAAAGAGATCATGAATGATCTCATAATTTATCTCACCGCCCCAGTAAAAGTAGCTGGTTCTATTTCCGAAAAGGAACGGCGGCTGCGGCCGTGTATATTCCTGTTTGGTTGTCCCCTGGTCCCCCTTCCTGATATATTCGCTCCATAATGAGGCCTGCAGTCCTCTTATAAACCTGTAATTTAAAGATCCATATATCCGGTCGGCGTTATTCCCCATCCAGTCCCCCATATTATAACCGGAGCTGGTGTATGTTTGTGTCGGGAGCCAGTTGGAATAAACAAAGGGGAAAATTTTAGTAAACTCTAGAGTCATTGTTAAATTATCTACAGGCAGATCAGTAACTGAAGAGCCGAGCATAAAACCGAACTGGTTCTTCTGGTTCGGAGGATCGAATAAACCCTCCAGTGTAAGCTCATCAATAAATAATGAACCGTACAAATGAGTGTTCTTTATAAAGTTCCTGCTGCTTACTCCTAGAAAAAACTGTGAGTTGCTCCCGGTCGACATCTGTGCATTGCTTGCATAGTGATCGGCAAGGCGGAAGAACATGATCGGAATAAGATAGATAGGCTCAAACCTGTCGCTGTATATTATAGATTCGCCAAGTGAAATCTCCGTACCTCTGGCAGGTATAACTGTTAGTGTATGAGAAACATAATATTTTTGACGGTATAAGCTTCTCTCAAGTCCATAAGGAGTTGAATAGAAAGTTGATGAATCAAGTATCTTCGAATTAAGAATTGCATGGATATAATTAAACCTTAACCATTTGACAGGCTGAATATCAAATCTTAAAAATGGAAATGAAGGAGCTTTATCAGATAAAACTATATTTCCGCTTTCTCCGTATCCCCACTCGAGATAATCTTTTCCTATTGAAATATCTCCCCAGTTCCAGTTGAAGCTTAATGCTGCATTTACTTCACTGTATTCGATTTTACCTTTACTCTTCTTAGCCACGATAATCCCGGTTTCCGGTGTAAAAGATTTTGCAGAATCGATGTTGGTGCCGGATTCAGTATTATCCCTGTAAGAAAAGCTAAAGCCGACATTATCACCCAGGTAGCCGTAGAATGAAAGTCCGCTCCATGAATGGGAATATTTTGATCCGCCCCATGTCCCTTTTGAATATCCGAGTATCGGATTTACATTTATTTTAAAGAAGGGATCTTCGTAATAAAAGAACCTGAACCTTCCGTAAGGATCACTGCTCAAAAAAGTTGTAGTATCGTTGCCGGGCGAGGCTCCTAAATCAATATTACTAAATACCTTTTTAATCAACCCTGAAATTTCACCGGTTTTACCTTCAATATTTTCGCCTTTGAATTTTAACTCTACCCCGAAGTCTTTAATATAAAACTCCAGCTCCTCCTTCTCCAAACTAGTAAGCCCTGAACTTTCTGACCTCTGACTTCTGACCTCTGACTTCTGACCTCTGACCTCCGAACTTTTCTCTTCTACTTCCTTAAGCTTTGCGGCAATATACTCCCTGCTGACCGGCCTAATCTCATCATTAAACTCTATCAATCCTTTTTGTGCCATCCGATCTAAAAATTCATATACACCGCTATGAATAGGTTCGTAAACAGTTTGGGAATATGAAAAAGAAGTAATTGTTAAAAGGAATAAAACAGGGAAGATAAAAGGAGAGTAATTCTTTTTCATTAATAGTTTAAAACGAATTGAAAAATTGACCAGCTGCTATATTATTATTATCAATTGTTGTTTTTTATTCATATTATTCTTTAAACAACATCTGCATAATATTAGCCAAATATTATACTAATTCTCTTCCGCCATTATCTCTCATTGATAGAATTTTTTCAAATTTTATAGTATTAATATCAGTATCTTTTGAATCAATATAATCGAGATCCATTTCTATCCTGGTATGTAATTCCAAAATTATATAGTGGAATATAATTGAATGAATGCTTTCTGCTGTACACATTTCTTTTAACGGGACATGAACTGAATATTGATTTATACGTTTTAATTTACCTCCGTCAAAGCCTGTAACTCCGACAGTAATCAGATCATTTGCATTAGCCCACTCCACTGCCTTTATTATGTTTGGGCTGTTCCCTGAGCCGCTAATTGCAATTAATAAATCCCCCCGGTTTGCGAAAGTTCGTAACTGCTGTTCAAAAATTGTTTCATATCCATCATCATTTGCCTGAGCTGTAACAAAAGGAAAGTTATCCGTTAAGCTTAACGCTTTTATTCTCTTAGGCTGCTCTGAAAATATTCTTGTTCCCTTCGCCAGATCTTCGGCAAAATGAGAAGCATTTGCTGCCGAACCCCCGTTGCCGATAATAAAGACCATTCTCCCTGTATTATAGGAATCAAATAGCAAATCAATAAAAAAATCAATTTGGCTTATATCTACCTGCATAATTAATTTATTCATAATTTCATGGTAATCTCTAAAATTCATACAGTTTCCTTTCCAATTATTTTCTGCCAATCATTATTTGCTTTATTTAAATTTTTATGTGTACCGATATCAATTAAATAATCATCAGTAACCCACCCGCTCATTTTATTTACTAACTTTGGTAATAAATGGTATCCGATATCTGCTAACTTATAGTTTGGAATAATATCTAAAACATCCGGCGATGCTACATATAAACCGGCATTTGCGAGGTTGGACTTAGGTTTAGCCGGTTTTTCTTCAAAATCAATGATTATAGACTCATTGTTTAATAAAGCTATTCCGCATGATGACGGCTCTGAAGAATGGAAGAGAGCCATACTGAATAATTGTTTTTCCCTTCGGTGAAAGCTTAAAAATTCGGTTAAATTATAATTTGTTAAATTATCGGCATAAAATATAAAAAATTCTCTTTCATTTGCAACAAAAGATCTATTTTCTCTTAAAGTTCCGCCGCTTCCCAAAAGCTCCTCTTCAAAATAAAATTTAAATTCTATTTTTGACTTATAATCTTTAACATAATTCATTACTTGGTCCGGGAAATGGTGAAGGTTAATCAGGACCTCATCTATGTTGTATTTTTCCATTAATTCAATCCACCAGCCTAATAGCGGTTTACCATTTATTTCAACTAGACATTTTGGAATTCTATCTGTAATCGGTCTTAACCTTGTGCCTAAGCCTGCAGCAAGAAGGAATGCTTTCATTATAAAATAAGAGAAACCCGGTTAAATTTCAGATTTTTAAAAAACTATTTATTATATTTCACATAAAAGGAAAATGAACTAATAACATGCCAACATCAAGCCCTTACTTTCCTGACTACATTTAGCTGCTTCATCGTTTTTTCCGCATAATCGAGAATATCCTCAATATCGGTCTGCTGCTTCAAATATTCTAAATATTCAGATACGGAATCGACAGCGGTTCTTGAAGGAGACCACCCTAATGATTTTAATTTAGAATTGTCCGAACAGGTATGCCTTGTATCTCCTACTCTAAACTCTCCGGGAATTTTAGGTTTGATATTTTCCTTGCCATGAACTTTCGCAACTATATCTGCAAACTCGTTTACAGTATATGGATGACCTCCTCCTACACAAAATACATTGTAATTTGCTTCATCTTTTTCCAATACTAAAATATTTGCGTCAACAACATCATGAATATTTACGAAATCTCTCCTTTGTTCACCATCTTCATATAATGTTGGGGCTTTATCAAAGAAATAATGAAGATTAAAAATACGGCATGCGCCGCTGTAAGCATTATAGAAAGACTGTCTTGGTCCTTGTACTATTGAATATCTTAATGCGACCGAAGGTATTTCATATCTTTTCCCAAAAGCTATTGACATAAGTTCCTGAGAATATTTTGAAATAGCATATGCATTAGGCGGATTGGCGTGTAACTCTGAAGTCCACTGCCATTCCATTTTATCCCCCTTTTCATCTTTCCATTCCCATTCGCCTTTTTCTAATTGTGATAAAGGCCTCTGAGCAGGCTTTGTTAAAGTTCCGTCCGCTTTTTTATAAACTCCTTCTCCCTGTACAAACTGCGACGAAGCAACAACAATTTTTTTTACCTTTAATTTTTTCTCATAAATAATTTCATATATAAGTGCTGTACTAAACGAATTTACATCAAAGAATGTAGAAAAGTCCGGCAGATAATCTTGATAGGCTGCCAGGTGGTAAATATAATCTACTCCGCCTAAGGCATATTCCATTATCTTTTTATCCCTTACATCACCGAAAATAAATTCAGCTTTGGGATTAAGGTATTTAGGTTTCCCCTTTAAGATGCACCGGCTTCTGCAGATTATCTAATATTCTAACCGAATAACCAAGTTCTATTAAACGATCAACTGTATGAGAACCGATAAATCCGGCTCCGCCGGTTACAAGTACTAGTGACACCTTGTTCCTTATTAGTTGATATGAGAATTGACTATGAGAATTTGAGACATTGTGAGAATGATACGAATTTGAGAATTTGAGAATAATTTATATTGACCATTTATCAGTTTGATTGGACATTACGACTAATTTTCCTAAAACATTTTCATATTCCTTAAAAAGGAAGTCAAAGTCATTCTTATTAACATAATTGCAATTTACTGAAAATTCCAGCCAGGTTTGCGTTTCCGCTGCTTCTCCTTCCGAATCATTTAATTTTGATATAAAAGATTTTTCATATCTTCTTTTACGAAAAGCCTCTGCAATATTAGAACATACTGAACCTTGACGATCTTCTAATCTGATCAGTTAAAGAATATTTTTCCTCTTTAGGAAAATTTTTTGAAAGTTCAAAAATCTTCATTGCAGCGTTAAAAGCTATTTGATAAACATCTAAATCTCTATGAGTTTTAATTTTCATAACATCTCCTCTGTTTGCCGATTTATTTTGATAGATATTTAAAATGCAAATTCTCTAACTCTCGTTCTCAAGTCTCCCTTCTCAAAATCTCCCCTCTCAAGTCTCCCCTCCCTATCTCAACGTCAAACTTTTAATATTTATTTACACTCTACTTCCAGCTGTACCTCAAATAATTAAAGATAATTTTGCTGCCGTGCGGTTCAAGAAGAAAAGGCATTTCTGTATATTCTTTCATAGCTTCCCGTAATTGATCCTGCTTATCGCGTTTACAGTAAACCATTAAAAAACCCCCTCCTCCGGCTCCTGATATTTTACCGCCGCATGCGCCTCCTTTTAAAGCTTTATCATACATAAGATCAATTGATTCATTTGTAATATTTGCAGCTAAATTTTTTTTGAATTCCCAGTTTCTATTAAGTATGCCGCCGATTGAATCTACATCACCATATTCTAATTTATTGAATGCATCATAGGCTAATTCTTTTATTGAATCATGATACTCTTTTTTATCATTTATTTTAGATCTCTGCTCCTCTAAAATCGATGATGCTTTTCTGGTTACATTTGTATAGAACAGGAGTAAATTTGCACCCAGCTTCCTTTTTAAACCATTATGAATAGTAACCGGCTTTACTTCTACAGATTCATCCTTGTTAAATTTAATGGCCGATACTCCGCCGTATGCAGCAATATATTGATCCTGCTTCCCGATAGGTTTTTTCAGAATGTCTATTTCTATTTCGCAGGCTTCTTTTGCTAAACGTTCTGCCGTAGCCTGAACACCTCTATGCTGATAAAATGCATTTAATAAACCGACCGTCAGTGAGCTTGAAGAGCCCAGGCCTGAACCTTCGGAAGGAATATCGGCAAGTATTGATACCTCAAAACCATTTTTCAACCCGGCTTTTTTTGCAGCTTCCCTTACAAGCTCATGCTGAATTTCATCAACAGAATGTAACGATCTCCTTTTTAGAATAACCGATATAAATAAGATTATCAAATCTTTCTTTAACTATCACAAATACATATTTATCAATAGCAATGCTTACAACAAATCCTTCATTATTTTTATAGTATTCCTTAAAATCCGTTCCGCCTCCGCATAAACTAATCCGCAAAGGTGTCTGTGAAATTATCATCTCTTATCCTTTTAATTAAAATTTTAGGAATGGGCTCTTTTTACAAATAGATGTGAACTTTTTCAATTAAATTTTGATTATTTAGGTTAGAAATTTTTCCTCCCGGCATAAAAACCCCTGCTTTCTCTATTCTTCTCTACATCATCAATTCAATAAATCATTCATTCTAATTAGTAATTTATTAGTTTTATGAGGCTGCTTTATTTTTTCTCCTTTTATTTATTGGTTCTACTTTAGCTGGTAAGCTTATATCATAAAGATAATCTGGGGCAACATCCCAACTATTAGGCCATTGAAGATCTCCATCCTTTATAAAGAAAGTCTTAAAGTATTCTTCATTTTTTATATCGGAAAACTCTCCAAGTTTTTTCTCTTTGTAGTTACTGAAATCAACTGTTCTTAATTCTCCATTTTCAAATTCAATTAAAATTCTGAATTTGCCAATATATGCTCCGTTAACCGGATAATGAATTATACCCATGGTTCAATCCTTTCTGGTTGTCTGTAACAGGAAAATCTCTTTAATGAATATTTAATCTGCATTGGTGCTAAGAACATTTATTCATAAGAATTTTTCAAGCAGTCTGATATCCAATTCAAAACTTCATTCATTTTCTAAATTTCCTATACCCTATAGCCAACCACCCATAATCTACAACCGATTTATCTACCGAAACTTTAGTGTAGTTAGACCACTCACTCCCTCACTTTGCTCCTCTCCCAAAAATTACTGCAGGTATGGTTTTAAACAATATTTTCAAATCGAGCCATATAGACCAGTGATCAATATATTCCAGATCAAGACGCGCCCAATCGTCAAAATTATTAATATTATTCCTTCCCGATATCTGCCACAGGCATGTAATCCCCGGTTTTACACTAAGCTTGCGCCTGTGCCAGAAATCGAATTCCTTAAATTCATATTGAATGGCGGTCTTGGCCCAACCAAACTTAAGTCTCCTTTAAGAACACTAAATAAGTTGAGGTAATTCATCGAGGCTGTATTTCCTTAAAAATCTTCCAATAGGTAATATCCTGGGATCATTAGTCAATTTAAACATTGGACCGGTCATTTCATTCTTATCCATAAGTTCTTTTTTAAGTTCATCCGCATTCCGTACCATGGTTCTGAACTTCCAGCTCTTAATCGGTTTCCTGTTGTATCCAACCATTTTCCATTGGTAAGAATGGCCTACTGTCTTGAAAATATATTGAAAATCCTATGAGCAGAAAAAAGGAGATAATATAATTATTAACATTAAGGAAATAAGAATATCTATTGTTCTCTTTATAAATGAATCCCACTCGGATAATCTTACAGGGTAAAAGCTGATAATATTTAAGCCGAAAACATTATCTACTGTAACATTTTTTGTAATATGTCCGAAAAAATCAGAGTTAATCCTTACATTGACTCCCATTTTTTCACAAGTTTCTAAAACATCTCTTAGCATGTCAAATCTTCTGGTTGAAATAGTAATTATAACTTCTTCCGGATTATAACTTTTCAGGATGCTCTCTATCTCATTGTAGCTGCCGATTACTTTAATACCATAAAATTCCTGGCTAATTTTTTCCTCATCCCCAGTCAATAGACCGATAATATCCAGGCCCCATTTAAAATTGTTTTTTACAGTATCTATAAACTGCTTGGCCCTAGTACCTGTACCTACAAGTATAACCCTTCTTCTATTTTTACCCCCTTTTCTTATAAAAAATGCTGCATAATATAAAAATGTTTTTTGCAGTATAAATAAAAGTAGACTAACAATGAAAAAGACAATGAATATAGTTCGCGGGAATGATTTATAACCTAATAAAAATACAAATGCAATACTGATTAAGGTACCAATAAAAACAACCTTTAATGTGATTGAATATTCCTTTTAAAAGAGAAGTAAACCGCTGATAGCTGTAAGCATTGTATTTATCATATAATAAAACAAATACAAAACTAAGAATAGATATTATAATAATATAAGAATCTCTAAGTTTTGTTTCAGGCGGGAAAACAGAAGGGTCAATTCTATGTAATGCTATAGAAAGCAAATAAGCTATCACATAACTTATATATGCTGTTATATAATCAGCCAATTGTGCTATTCTTTGGTGGTAAGTTGAACGCCAGATCATCTGAATTTATTCTTTTAATATTGAGTTTTTATTAATTCTTTTTCAATTTTTTCTATTAATATATTAGTATTAAAGTTTGAATTACAATAATTCTTTGAGTTAATCTTATAATATTTAATTTTTTCTGTGTTATTATAAAAATAAAGTATTGCTTCAGCTAATTCCTCTGCACTTTCTGCTTTAACAATTTTACCGCAATCAGAGACTTCAATTATTTTTGCAGCATCACTTTCGGGTGCAATTGAAGCAATAATGCAAGAACCCGTTGCCATCATTGATATCAATTTAGACGGCAATACTATATCCACTACTTCCTTTTTTTGAACCAAAAGATTTATATTTGCACATTGATATAATTCAAGCAATAATTCTCTTTTTTGAATTGGTAAAAACAAAATATTTTTTAATTCTAATTTTTCTTTTAATTGAGCAATTTCTACTTTCTCAATTCCATCACCTACTATTAAAAATAGGATATCATCGTACGAAGATAAAATTTCTGCAGTTAATATAACAGTTTTTAGCCCCTGCTTAATTCCAATATTACCCGAATGTAAAATAACAAACTTATTATTCAGCTTAAATTTATTAATGAAAAAATTATTTGTTCTTGAATTTAATGAATTTGAAAATAGATTTTTATTTGGTGGATTTGGTATATAAATTACTTTATCATGATCTAGTCCTTTGTCTAATATACGACTCTGCATTTCCAGGTCCAATAGCACTAATACATTTCACATTATTATATATAAATATTTCAATTAGGCTTAACAATTTTATTATTTTTTTATTTCTTAAAATGCCTAGTTCTACTGCTGCATCTGGGACAAGATCCTGAATTTGTAAAAATACTGGAGCATTAAATCTGTAACTTAATATTATTCCTACAATCCCTGAAAAAAGGGGCGGAGAAACTACAAAAATTACATCCGGGCGTTCAAAAAATATACATTTAATTAAAGATAAAAAATTATAACTTAACTCATGCATTAACCTTTTTAATGGATTCATCTTTTGTGGAATGTATATATATGTCCTAAAAATTTGGACATTATTTACTTTTTGCTTTTTCTTTTTTCTATAATCTTCCTTAATTTTCCATTCCGGATAAAAGGGTAATGATGATACAACGGTTACATTATGACCTCTTTCCGCGAGCCCCTCAGCAATATTTGTAGATGTAGCTGCTATACCGGTTTCATCCGGGAAATAATCTTTACTGATGATGAGAATTTTCAAATAACAACTATTATGAATATTATAAATATTAGGAATACTAAATATATTTTGTAAATATTTATTTTTTATAATTTAACCAATGAATGGTTTCCTTAACTCCATCGTACAAAGAGAAAGGTAGTTCTCCACATATTTCACTAAGTAAAGCTGTATCATAAACCATGTCAGTTATTAAATTATTCAATTTAAAAGATGATAATGGAGTGTGGTAATAACCAAAAAATTTAAGTAAATCACCTATTTTTGCAAGAATCCTCAATAAAGGTAAAGGTAAAGTGTGAATAGTTCTTATTCCCAATTCATTTTGAATAATTTTTGCCCATTCTTGTAAAACTAATGGAGGATAATCACATAAGTATAATATTTTTTTGTTTATTAATTCCGAACTACATAAAAGTAATTTATTTAATTGATATACAGAATTACCCACGAAACCAAAGGATTTTTTAGGATTATGTTTTCCGGGATGGAAATATTTCTTTTTTTTAATTAAAGTAAAGAAAGTTTTATATGGTAAATCAAACCATGGACCCCAAATAGATGTTGGTCTTACTATTATCCATTCAGAATTAATATTTGATGTTTTTATTAATATTTCGCCCTTTACTTTACTTTCGCCATATAGATTTGGTGGACAATAATCATTGCTGTTTTTCGGAATATAATCAATTTTACAAACCATCCTACTTGATGCAAAAATAACCCTTTTAAGATTTTTACATTTATTTATAACGTTAACTGTATTTGCAACACCTAATATATTTGAATTGTAACCCGTTATATTTTTATTTTCATTTAAGTCAGTTCTTGCAGCTAAATGAATATAGTAATCTGGATTAAAATCTAACACTTGTTTCGTATACTCCTTCAAATTCCTGATATCACATTTTTCCCAGAATTTTTCATGATATTCATTAATCGGTTTTTTTATATCAATATTTCTTACCAGGTTTCCCTTCGACGTGAAATACTCAACCGCATTTGTCCCAATGAAACCAGAACCACCGGTAATTAATATTTTATTCATATACTTTTTTTGAGTATTATTAACAATTTCCACTTTTAAATTTGCAGATTCGATTTGAAAAGTAAATAATTTGACTTTTTTAAAATAATTTATACATTAGCGGGTGAAAATATTCAAATAGCATTATATTGAAGCATAAAATAAAATGAAATCTGAAATAAAAAAATTTAGTTATTGCTTATTTTAGCCTAATAAAGAATGGTATAGGCTATAATAGTTATTAACCATTTTTTCAGTAGTATATCCATTTATATATTTACAATAAGCCTTCTGTCCGTAGTTATTTCCGTTTTCTAATGCAAATCTAATTGCTCTAACTAATGAACCAATATTTTCAGTTTCAAAGTAAACCACTTCGTCAATCTTCTAAATAGTTCTTTAAAATGTATTTAGATCTGAACAAACTAAGGGAATTTTTTGAGATGCAGCTTCAATAACAACTAGGCCAAAGCCTTCATTACGGGAGCACATAATGTAGGCGTCAAAATATTTAAAATAATTAATAGGTTCCTTTTTATAACCTAAAAAAAGGCACCTTTCATAAACATTTTTTTTTTTGCCATTTTAATTAATGATTTTTTTAGTTTACCTTCACCAATAATTAAAAGAAATACGTCTTCAAGTTCAACCATTGCATTAACCAATTGATCAATACCTTTTCTATATATCAAATTTGCTGCAACTCCAACTATTTTATATTTCTTTTTAACAGGTTCCAAAAGGTTTCTTTCTGCTTTTGTAATTGCATTAGGCTTCCTTAATTCAACACCGTTATAAATAAAATCAGTATTTAAATTACTTTTTTTTTAATGTAATATTTCTTCATATCTTGGGACAAAACTATAATTTTGTCAAATTTCTCTACAAAAAATAACCATACAACCTCCAATATGTATGCGATTAATCTATTATATAACATAGAGTAGTCTGGATAGATCTGCTGGTGGAGTGTAGTAATTCGTTTAGCATTAAATATTCCTTCCTGTTATAGATAGATAAACATCTGCTTTAAAACCATGAGAATGAATTATATCGTAATCTGAATATTCTATCCCTTCTCTCAAATTAATTTTTCTGCAGGGAGATTTAAAAGAAAGTTTTTCTACTGTTTCTTTAAGATAATAAACATCCAATTTTTCAACTCTGGAATAAAGGTTATCAGCTATCTCTTTAGCTACTTTAAAATGGCCCATATTTTTACAATTTGAAATGATAAAAGCAATTTTCATAAACCAATATATTATCTATTATTTATTATTCTTGAAATTTATTTTATAATAATCCGTTTCCGATTTGCGCATTCTTCTTATAATTGTTTGAATTGGTAAAGGAAAACTATTGAAGAAAATAAAGAGAAGATATCTCAAATAGACTTTTACAAAAATTTTATTAGAATATTCTCTTTTTACATGAATGGTTTCCTTCCAGTGTTTTGATGATTGAGAACCTGTTTTGGTTTCATTATGTATCCTAAATCTTGAAAGGATTTCGGGTATGTAATAACAATTTGATTTTTTTAATATCTTTAGAAATAGATCATGATCGAAAGCCAATGAAAGATTTTCATTCAAATAACCCAATTCCTTTACTAATGAAGCCGCATAAAAAGAAGAAGGCTGTGCAATATAATTTTGCTGAAACCCAAACAATAAATTATGAAAATTTACAGGGCGAGCTTTCATTTTTTTTATTAGGTTTCCTGATTTATTGATATATTCCCAATCGCCATAAACCATACCAATGTCTTCTTTTTTTGAGAAAATATCTACTACTTTTGATAATGCACATGGATATAATTCATCATCAGAATTTATCCAACAGAAAATATCACCAGTTCCAAGTTTCCAACCAAAATCAATTGCATTAGCTTGGCCTTTATCTTTTTTTGATTGCCAAAAGGTTAATTCTTTTTCATACTTTTTTATTATCTTAATAGAACCGTCTGTTGATCCCCCATCCATTATAATATATTCAATATTATTATAATCCTGAGTTATAACACTCAGAATAGTCCTTTCCATAAACTCTGCTTGGTTATAAGAAGGCGTAACTATTGTTATTTTATAATTTTTCAATTTTTTTTACCGTTTTTGTTCCCAAAAACTGAAAAATAATGAATACAATAACATACCTTGAACTCCATAGGCAAGGTTCATAAATGAATAGACAATTAATATAATCATTCCAAAAATGAAATAAAATTTCTCACCATTTTTTTTAATGAACCTTATCAGTTTCCCAAAATAAAAAAAAGGATATAAATATAAAATCAATCCTATTAATCCAAAGGATGCCCAAAAAAATAAAAAAGTATTATGGTTGCAGTATAGGTATTCAGATAAGGTGCATCCATTAACCCTAGACCATAAGAAGATATTCCCGTAATAAACTTTATTCCTGAAAAGAGATTTTGAAGAATTGGTAGCCATAAAAGATAAATTCTAATACCCAGTGTATCTTGAATAGTAGCAATTGCTAATATATCTTTCAAATTTATACCATTTCTTAAAACAGCGAATGCCGAATCTAATATATTAAATAAAAAAGCACCGGAGAAAGTTAAAAGTATAATTATCCCAATAATAACTATTATTCTAGGAATCTTAGCTTTGAAAAGGTGGTATATTAAAAAGACGCAATAAAATATATATAATATTAAAACCGTTCTAGTCCCTAAAAAAATAAAATAGAATAAGAATGGAATTATAAGTGAGAGGATAACCGTTTTCGTTTTTTGGAAAAAAAAAATATTTAATAAAAGAAATGTTTGATATGATTCCTCATTTCCGGCAAGAGCAAAAAATCTGACCCTAGCGCTTATTAACGGCCTTTAAAAGAAAATGGATCAATAAATATTTTATTATATATAATCTGAAAATTATAATTCAAAATAGCAAAAATTAATACCCCTAAAACATGAAAAAAAAGAAGAAATTTAAAGATTTGTAAAAATTTATTTTCTTTATTTTTTGTTTCATACAATAATAAAGAATAAATTAAAAGCGGGTATAAAATATATGATACAGTATCACGTACAAAATATCGAAAAATAAACTCATTAAATATATATGCTAGTAATGATGATATTATAAATAAATAATATACGATACTGAAATAGTTTATTTTCTTTTTATGTAGAGATATATTTATTATTAGAATTATGCAAATAAGTGTTTTTAAAATAAAGAAATAATTATTAACAATTTGTGAAGAATAAAGGTCTATATTATATATGTTTTTATACATATAGACTAACGAATCTAAAAGATACAAAATCAAAGTTAACCCAAATAACATAAATTTTAAATTTCTTCTAATATTTTTTTTAAAACAAGTTCTGCATCTATATTTGAAATACACCTAAAATCTTTATACTTGCAAACCCAATAACAATTAAAACATTCTTTATAAGGTTCATTAATAATTACTTTGTCCGTCCCATTTGGATAAGGAAAAAATCTACCAAAATGACCACCACCTAAAATTACAAATACTCTTTTATTAAGAGCTACGGCAATATGAGCAGTTGAAGAATCATTACTTAAAACAAAAGCAGACTTTGACACATAGTATGATAAATCTATTAGATTTGTTTTCCCTACCATATTTATAATTTTGGAATTATAACTAACTTCTTTAACAATTTCTTCAGCATAGGAATATTCTTCAGAAGTTCCTACGATAATACAAAATAAACTATTTTTTAGTAAATTATCTACAATGTAAGCAAATTTCTCAGCTGGATACATTTTTTCTTTCATCAAAGATCCGATTGCCAAAATAAAAAAGAAATTATTACTCCCAATTAGGTTATCAAGCAATTCACTTTTTTCAGGTACGCCCCAGATTTTTGTCTTACTTGTTTTGACTATCCCTCCAAGTTGTTGAAGCATATCAATATTTCTTCTCACTTCGAAAAGCCATTCTTTTTGATTATCAACAATAACATTATAATAACTATGATTACGAATTGTATCTACATCTAGGCACTTTTGAGCTATGGTTGTTTTGAATTTTATAGTTTTAATAATATGCATAGCTAAAATTTCTTGATGTGTAGAATAGTCCAAGTTAATAAAAGTTTTTGCTTTGATTTTAAAAAGCTGTGAATAAAAGGTTACTCTGTAAGGGAAACTAAATTTATACTTATCTAAATTTATAAAAATGAAGTAATCTATATATGGATTTTTTTCGGCTAGAGAAGCAATACTGCTTCTACAAATCAAAGCAACTTTTCCCCCATACAAATTCCGATAACCTTCAAAAACGGGAGTCTTCAAGATATAGTCACCAATTCCCCCTGATGAAAACAAAATGATAACATTTTCACTAAGAGATTTTCTCCGTACATATTCAAATTGTAAAAAACTTCTTATAATGAGATTTACAATATCATTATACAAAGAATAAATTTTTTTTAATAAATATTCCATTTAACTGAAACAGTTCTTTTTCATTAAAATACACCGGCTCCACTGAATTCAAAACAAAACCATTCTGATAAAATAATTGATAAAAATCACTAAATAATTTTTCACCATTATATAAATTTTTCAACGACATCTCGAGTTCTAATCCACATATATTATTAAATATTAATAAATATGTTATTAACAATTTTCCATTCATAACCCTGCGTATCAATTTTAATGAAAATTTTATCATCAGCAACAATATATTTATTTCGTAAGTATTCGAAAGATTTAATAGTCACTTCTTCATTCTCAAAAAATGCTGCACCAGGTGCAGCATTAATATGTTCAGGACAAATCTCCAATAATGAATTACTTTCTAAATTTTTCGAAATATGAAGTAACCGCTTTTCATCTTTATCACCAATGCCAAAATTTTCTATGAAAATATTTGAATCATTTTTTGTATTTGATTTTAAAATCTCGAAGACTTTATAAGAAGGTTCGATGCATACAATCTTATGCTTATAGCCGAGGCTCCTTATGTGTTTTGCATAATCACCAATGTTAGCGCCAATATCAAACAAAATTCTAACTCTTGAATCAATTAAAATTTTTTTTAATCTAGCATGATGATTGCGAGAAGATATAAAGGGAATCAAATCTAAATTATTTTTTGAAAATCTTTAAAGTGTTTGTTTTAACATTATAAATTAACGTCCTAATATTTTGCGGAAATGATACCAAGGAAAATGTTTAAATTTAATTTTAAAGGTTAATGTTATATGAATTTGTGGATTTAAAGAAAGCAATATATCTATTCCTTACATTCTTAATTTCATAAATTTCATTTGGAAAGTGAATAATCTTTTGGTCTTTTACTATAGGGTTGATATTTTCTTTCTTTGAAGAATTAGTCCCACTTCCATCAAAACCAATATTGGTTACTAAACTCTCCCGGGATGCAAAGAATACCCATCTTTAAGGAACACAGTCGTATACCAAAAGATTGCCCATGTATTCATTAATCCTTTATGATTAAGAATAACTTGTAACCAATAATTGTTAGTATTGTCGTAATTAAAATCATTGATCATACATTTTGTAAAAGTTGATATTATTTTTTTTGTATTTTTTTCATAATATTGCCAAGCTCTTTTCCAGCTACCCCACCCCCAACAGGTAGTTGGTCTAATAAAGAAAGTTTGTGGTAACCCATGAGTATTAATTGGGAAATTGAAACCTGCAAATATGCATTACTTTTTCATTATTTCTATAAAACATTAGGGCATCATTCATATACTCCAAAAAAAATTTATTTACAACAATATCATCTTCAAGTACAATAATTTTCTCAAACTCATTTGAAATTTCAGTAATACCACAAATGATGTTGTTGGCTAAACCATAATTTATATCTCTCAATAATATGAATTTTTTTAAATCCAGAAATTTCCAGTAAATATTTTCTTACATTTAGAACTCTTTCATCCTGCTTACCAATATCACAATTATCACTATATAAGAACAATTCAGACTTACAAGAAAGCGAATTATTCAATAAAGAATTGATTACTTGTTTTGTATGTTTAACTCTATTATAAACGAAAATGACAATAGGAGCTAATTCATCCATATTTTACTCTTTGAAATTTCTATGGGCTGACTCACTTTTACAACTTAAAATTCTGTTCAAACTAATACATATTTGTTCATTTTTTTGCTTCTACATACAAAGTTTCAAATCTTCTAGATTCTAAGTCTAACAATAACCTTTGATCACCTACTATTCATATAATCTTTTTTCAAAATATTTGTAAAACCTGCTTTTTCTAAGTAACATTTCAATTCACTAAAATCCCAAAGTGAGCAATGAAAATAATTCTGAGAAATATTACGTAATGCTGAACATCCTGTAATAAATTTATTTTTAAATATATCCAAATTAGAAGTATTTAGTTGCCCATTATAATACTTAATATATATCTCTAAATCAGGTACTGTAATTCTTATATATGCACCTTTT
Source organism: uncultured Bacteroidota bacterium (assembly GCA_963782475.1). GTDB lineage: Bacteria > Bacteroidota > Ignavibacteria > Ignavibacteriales > Ignavibacteriaceae > CAVQBP01. Next base: position 177,794 of record CAWAJW010000012.1, on the reverse strand, counting down.
TTTAAAACTCTAAATAACTCTTTTAAAAGTTTATCAACTTGAAAAGGATAAAGATGTTCTAAAGTATGCTCTGTAAAAATACCATTAAATGTATTGTTTGGACAATTAAGGGGGTATCTTAAATCAAGTTGCCAATTTAATTTAATATGTTTTTTCCAGAACTTAAAAGCGTTAAAAAAATCTGCATTTATGTAGCCTTCTACAAAATTATTTGCACAACCTAAATGTAAATAATTTAAGCCATCTTTTAACTCGGGTTTACTATTTAAAAATTTTCTCCCTAAAAAACTTTTTATTTCAAATAAAAAAAAACTTTTAAATTATATACATATTCCATATTTATTCCTATTAATACAAAATATTATGATGTTATATTTCTTATTTATCCTTTGGCCAATAGTGGGCTTACTATAGCCATCGTTTTGAGTTTTAGTTGATCTCTTACATCACTATCAAAAATATCATAGACGTAATTGACCATTATTTCAGCAAATAATGTCGCAACTGCAGCGCCATAAATACCATAACTTCTTATTAATAAAAATTCAATAAAATATTAGAAATTGCACCTAATAGTGTTCTGTATAACGATTTCTTAGTTAAGTTTTCCGCTGTTAAATATCTGCTAAATGCAACACCTAAAAAAACAAAAACTCCTGTCCAGATATGAATCATTAAAACTAATCCTGCATCTTTGTATGCTGTACCATACAATAATATAATAAGTTTGTTGCTAAAAAAAGTCATTGGTAGTGCTATTCCTATAGCAAGCCAAACTAACAATGTATAAAGTCGCTGCAACCTTTTAAAATAAAGTTCTTTGCTAATCTTTCTGGCATTTACAATAGCTGGATACAAAGAATTAGCAATTACAACCGGAATAAAGTACCAAATTTCACTTAATCTTACAGCCACAGAATATATTCCAACTTCTTTTGCTCCAAGCATTTCTTTAATCATAATCTGATCAATACGCATAAAGATCATTACAAATAAACTTCCTAAGATAAGAGGCCAGCTATCTTTTAGTAAAGTTTTAGCGACGGATATCTCAAAATATTTATAAAAGTTCTCTATTTTTCTAATGCGGTTAGCAATAAAAAGGGAAAGAGCAAGAGAAAATTGATCTACTAAACTTACCAATACAAACCAAAAAAGATTAGCTCCAATTAATACAAAATAAATTTTTAACATTGATGAAATTATGAGCTGAATAATTTTGCAAAGAGAAACAAATTTTGAAAGAACTCTTGATTGAAAATAAAAATCAATAACCTCAAAACTTTGAAATATGATCCCACCGCCAATTATATATATGTAAAGATTTGTTGTAGCATCGTTGGATGTAAATAATGTAGCAATTACAATAAATCCAAATGTTAAAAATGCTCCGATTAATTTTAACCAAAACGCAGTGCCTAAATATATATTTTTCTTATCAAAATCATTGACTAAATTACGTACTAAAATGTCATCTAATCCTAATTTTGCAATCCCGCTAAATATTGAAGTAAAAGCAATAGCATAACTAAATATACCAAATTGTTCGGGTCTAAATATCTTGCAACCCAAACGCCAACGAAAAAGCTAGCGATTAGGCGCAACATTTTTTCACTAAATAACCAGGTTGTATTAAAAAAATATTTTTTAAAGCCATTATGGTTAATAATCTTATCAAAACTATTTGATAATGTTTTTATCATGATATAGAATTCTAATATCTATTTTACGGAACCATTACAGGATGCTATATTATGACTAATTGAAAAAGCATATGAAATAGCTTTTCTAAAACTAGATATAAAAAAATCTCTCACTTATGATACTTACATTAGAGTTATCTAGTCGTTTGAAACGGAAAATGCTGACAAAAAAAATATTTACAACTTTAATGTAACGACGCCATTAATAATTCAGTTTTCTTTACTATGGTGGTATTAGCCATTTCTTCCCAGGAAACGATTTATGAATGCCTGGTCAGCGTCAATTATCAATTTCTGATGCATATGTTATAATAACTACTGCTTCGCCACGTCAGTCACAACAAGTGTTTATGCAGCAGTTTATATGAAGCTGCATGCTCACTATGAAAATTTTCAGTGAATGCGCAGACTTATACTAATAAGCTCCCTATTTATAAGATGCAATAATGCGATAATCTAAATCAGATTTTCTTTAATCAAAGATTACCCATTTATTTTCCGGGAAATTCCGGAAAGGTTTCCTGGTTATACAGGATGCAGTAACTGATATCCAATGTGCGTCAACTCATTCTTAATTCTTAATCTAAACAAATAAATGTATAGATGCGGGTACAAAATTCAATCTTTGGAGATTTATTGTTTTTATGGTCATTAGGGCACCTGCACTGATACAAACGTATACCGTGAAAATAGGTATAAGTACTAATCAGGAATCTTCTTTCAACCTTTTAGAAAGTTTTTTGGCTTTTTTAAACATAACTTCTCACTCTTAATCTTAATCCAGAAGCTCTATGACTGCTTGACCATATGGATTTTTGATCATTCATCAATTCCTGGGCTATGTGCCCCATCATTCTTCAATCCTTAAATCCAATCACAGCTTCGCCACGTCAGTCACAACAGCGAATTTGTGGAGTCTGCCTTTGCTTAGTCTACGGCAATTTGCAGTTAGCTGCCGGCTTAAGACCAGCAAACTAGAGACACCTGACTTATATATCAGCCTTTCGTCTGTAGTTTTAGGTATGTAGTAATCGTACTATCACTACGAACCACTGACAACGAACAATATGCAATAAACAAATGATTAATGACGCAATAACGCAATAATAATTAAGTATCCTTTAATTAGGGATTCCCCATATATATATGGGAATTAGGAAAGGTATCCCGATCATACATGATGTAGTAGAAGATATCCAACGTGCGTCAACTCACTCTAAATATTCTTATCTAAGCAAATAAATGTACTGCATCACAAGTTAAAATTCAATTCTAATAGGAAAAAAATTAGGAAAAAAATTCAGAATCTAATTAAGGTTTAGAATCGGCTTCTCATTTGGAAATGGCAATTACGAAAATTATAGAGAAACGAGGCAGTGTCTACGATACTTGTTTCTTTTTACTTTTATCTTTTATCTTTTCTAAACTTTTATCTTTTGTCTTCACTTCACTTTCATCTTGTCACTTTTGCAGCGTAAGATTTCTCATCCCGACTTCACAGTGTAAACCAAAATGGAGCCGGGATTCGAAATGACAATGGGGAAAAATATAGAGTAATGAAGAAGTGTCTACGATACTTGTATTCTTTTTTACTTTTTATCTTTTGTCTTCACTTCACTTTCATCTTGTCACTTTTGCAGCGTAAGATTTCTCATCCCGACTTCACAGTGTATTCAAAATGGAGCCGGGATTCGAAATGACAATGGGGAAAAATATAGAGAATGAAGCAGTGTCTACGATACTTGTTATCTTTTTACTTTTATCTTTTTCTTTACTTAACTTTTTTTTTATGTATCTTGTTTAATTGACGCTTATGTCTCTCAGCCTTGTTTCTTCGACCGGTTCCTCTTTTTTACTTTTGGAGGTGTGCGAATAGTAATAGTAGTATTTATAGTACGCACCGTAGCCGCTCTTGTAAACAAAGTTGTTCAATACTGCTCCGAGGAAGGGGGACCTTTCGTTTCTCATCAGATCCACGGCATGCTTCATCAGCTCGACTTCCGTACTTTCCGCTTTAACGACCAGCAGCGCTCCGTCAACTACTCTCGATAAGATCTCGGAATCGGTTACCGATATGATGGGGGGCGAATCAAGTATAACCAGGTCAAATCTGCTCCGCATATCATCAAGGAAATTTAACATTGCTTTCGACTGGAGTATCTCGGCAGGGTTAGGCGGTATCGTTCCCGAAGTTATAAAGCTTAAATTCTCAATCAGGTCCGAATGCCGTATTATTTCATCCAGGGGGACTTTGTTAAAAAGATAGTCAACAAGACCCGGCTTTTTGCTTACTTCAAAAATTCCGTGCAGCCGCGGTTTCCTTAAATCGCAGTCGATAAGAAGCACATTCTTACCTGTCTGTGCAAAGCTCCCCGCAAGGTTTAAAGAAACAACCGTTTTCCCTTCCTGCGGTGTGGCGGAGGTTATCAATAAAGTTTTAAATATGTCTGCATCTATATTGGAAAACTGCACTCTGGTTCTTAACGCTTTAAATGCTTCGCTCGGGATGGAATTCGGCTGGTTGGCTACAATAAATTCAATTTTACCCTTCCCCGTAAAAATATCTATTCTCGGTATCCAGGCAAGGACATTGATATTCTTTCTCTCTATATCTTCAGGTGTTTTTATTGTATTATCAAAATAATCTCTTGCCATAATATAACCGAAAGCCATACCGGAACCCAGCAGCAGGCCTATTAAGATAATAAGCAGCCGGTTAGGTTTTGCAGGTTTGTCCGGTATTCTTCCTTTATCAATCACAAGTACATTCCCCGGCTGGGACTGTTCATTTATCACTGCTTCCTGGTATTTCTCTTCTATAAGACTGTAAAGCTTATCAAGCGATTCACTTTTCCTTTGAAGCCTGGCAAGCTCAATCGATTTTTTAGGAAGCTGGTTGAATTTTCCTTCATAATTATCTACAATTTCTTTAAGTCCGTTTATTGACGTGCTTAAAGAGCCGTTGTTAACTTCCTCTTCAATAATTTTCTGGGAGAGTCCTTTCACTTCTTCGGGACTGCTGGCAAATATCCCCCTTTTTATTATTTCTATTTTGCTGTTCAGCTTATTCTTTAATTCATTAATCTTCTGATCATATTCTTTGATCTTCGCGGTAACATCTATTTTAGAATTTATGTTTGCCAGCGCCAGGTCTTTATTTATCTGGAGCTCGGCAAGCTGCTTTTGAAGAGCTTCGATGTAAGTTTCGGAAGTCAGGCTTTCCAGGTAATTAGCCATCCGCGGATCCTGTTTTTTCAGTTCCTCTTTATATTGACTTAAAATATTAGTGGAAGCCATATACTCTATTTTTGCAGCATTCAGCTTAGCTTCAAACTGTGAAAGCTGGTCGATTAATGCAGATGCCTGCTCATCCAGTGCAATTATGCCACCTTTTTCCTGGAAGTCGCTTAATGAATTTTCTGCAATACCTAATTCCTTCTGCTTCTCATCTTTTTGCTTCTTAAGAAAATTTTTAACGAAAGTCAGCTGGTTCCGGCTGGCTTCCAGGTTAAGACTTTTATATTCCATTGCATAACTGTTTGCTATCAGTGCGGCTTCATAAGGAGAAGGGGATTGAACAGTTATATTTACAATGTCAAGCCCTCTTTTCTGTTCAACGGTAACTTTTTTATCCAGAAGTTCAACAAGTGAATCGACAGACATCAGGTGTTCCTTTTCACCCCAGCTGTGGCTTAACAGAAGGTAAAATTTATTTTTATCTTTCGATATATTAAAAGTATCGATTAAAGCTTCCGCAACCCGTTCCCTGTTCGTATAGCTTTTGATTATTTCAATCTCGTTAGCAATAAAACGATCCATTCCCAGGTCCATAACATCCGGCATTATAGGAGCTTCCAGGATATTCCCCTGCGGCTTCGAGATCTTTAATGCTGTTTCCGATTCATAAATATTTTTACTGTTCAATGCATAATAACCTGCAGCCGCAGTGCATATAACCGTAATTAATATAAATGGGAAAAGGCTGTTTCGTATAAGCCTTATATAATCTTTTAAAGATTTGGTTTCGGTCTCCTCGTAATTATTATTTGTTTCGTCCGGATTTTTCATTCTGCCTCTTTATGAAAATTTTGAATATTACTCGCAATATATAAGCCAAAGATTTTTTATAAATTCTATTATTTACAGCCGTATTGATCTTCTATATCAGATATTAATTAATGCTGATGCAGTAATTATCCCGAAATCTTATATGGATAAATTCTCCATCGACATGGCGCAGCTTCGCCAGGTAAATCACATTAAATTTTTAAATAGAGCTCTCCCTTGAGAGATTTAAAAACTCATTCATTTATTTTAATAACCGGATGGAATAGACTATCCTTTGAGCGGATTAAATATCAACTTTCTCTAAACCTTTCCGTAATACTATCTGCTATTATAAATTTTACAGTAAATCGCTTTCTAACAGATAGTTCTTAAATAAAACATCTATAATATCTATGCTTATTAATTAATCTCCCTGAAGGGGTTCCTTATAATAGATTCCTTATTTTTTGACACGTTAATACACAAACAACATCCATGCCATGTATCATATTATGACATATTTCTCTTCATTTGAGACGTTATTTGATCATAGCATTGAAAAATCTTCTGAAAACTCATTCATCTAAAAGAATTTATCCCAATACCGGTTTTCCAGTTTTATTTAAAAAGCCGCAATAATAATTAATTGATGCCTCCTTACAGGGAATGTAAATTTGTAACAAACGGCGGTAAAATCTTCTCCCGGCAATTCATCGATACACTGAAAAGGATCTAACAGCCATCTAACCGGCATCTAACAGCCATCTAACAGCCATCAGGCGGCGATCAGGCGGCCTTAAAACGGTTCTCTTAATCTCACTCTTAAACTTAATCCATCCATTCCCAAACCAATCATCCTCTCCCGGTCAACGCAAAGCGTATTGTCATTCCGGATCTAATCCGGAATCTTCTTGCGTACCTTTAAGAAGATTCTGGCATTCGCCAGAATGACACTAGCGGCGTATTATGTGAAACCTACTGTCATTCCGGATTTGACCCGGAATCTTCTTGCATCAGAATGACTCCTGGGCAGGAAGATTCTAACAGGAGTCACATTGTCATTCCGGATTTAATCCGGAATCTTCTTGCGTACCTTTAAGAAGATTCTGGCATTCGCCAGAATGACACTAGCAGCGTATTATTTGAAACCTACTGTCATTCCGGATCTTGACCCGGAATCTTCTTGCGTACTCTTTAAGAATGACTTCTGGCAGATTCGCCAGAATGACATTGCTATGACAGGCGTATTATTTGACAATCTATTGTCTATTCCGGATCTAATCCGGAATCTTCTTGCGTACCTTTAAGAAGATTCTGGCATTCGCCAGAATGACACTAGCAGCGTATTATTTGAAACCTACTGTCATTCCGGATCTAATCCGGAATCTTCTTGCGCCTGAATGACGTCTCGCTCCATGCAGTGCAGCATTATGTCATTCTGGACTTGATCCAGAATCTGCTTTTTGTATTGTATCATACCACCCCTCCGATAAGTCATTCCAATCCCTGTTCACAGATTCTATTAATTCCATCTTCCAGACTCTCTTCCAATTCTTCAGCTGCTTTTCTCTTCTTATTGCTGCTTCTATGCTATTTGTTGTCTCGTAATATACAAGTTTCGTTATATTATATCTTTTTGTAAAACCTTCTATCAGTTTATTTTTATGTTCGTACACTCTTCTCTGCAAATCATTGGTAACACCAATATATAATGTCTTAGAATTATTTGTCATTATGTATACATAATATTGCTGCAAAATTCTGAAGTCCCTTGTTTACTGAAGATTCAATCAACATTTACTTCACTTCTGGTCAGGAAGATTCCGGCCATGACTTTCGTCAGGATATGCTTTCACCAGAATGACAATGGGGAACTCTTTGACTTCCCCGGTCAATGTGAACGCGTATTGTCATTCCGGATTTAATCCGGAATCTTCTTGCGTGCCTTTAAGAAGATTCTGGCATTCGCCAGAATGACACTAGCGGCGTATTATTTGAAACCTACTGTCATTCCGGATCTAATCCGGAATCTTCTTGCGTACCTTTAAGAAGATTCTGGCATTCGCCAGAATGACACTAGCGGCGTATTATTTGAAACCTACTGTCATTCCGGACTTGATCCGGAATCTTCTTGCGCCTGAATGACGTCTCGCTCCATGCAGTGCTGCATTATGTCATTCTGGATTTGATCCAGAATCTGTTTTTAGTAGTGTAAATTAAAAGGCAAAGTCTTCTCCATTTCCCCTCTTCCCCCAACTTCCCATCTTCTCACTTCCAACTTCCCAACCTCACCTTCCCATCTTCTCCCCATCACCGCCTCCCTTCACCTTCTTCCCGCCATTCCCGTTGGCGGGATGTGAATAGTAATAATAATATTTATAGTATGAGCCGTAACCGTTTTTATAAACAAAGTTATTAAGCACCACACCAAGGAAAGGGGATCTCTCATTCTTTATAAGTCCAACTGCATTTGTCATCAGGTCAACTTCGGTTGATTCGGCGGAGACGATTAATATTGTCCCGTCAACCACTCTTGATAATATCTCAGAATCTGTTACTGAAATAATTGGAGGTGAATCAAGGATAATTATATCAAAGCGCCTTCGCATTTCTTCAAGGAAATTTCTCATTGCTTTTGATTGGAGAACTTCAGCAGGATTCGGAGGGATAGTACCTGAAAATATATAGCTCATCCCTTCTATTTCTGACGGCCGGATTACTTCTTCAATTGAGGCTTTGTTAAAAAGATAATTGACTAAACCGGGACTTTTCTTTAAGCCGAAAATTCCGTGCAGCCTCGGTTTCCTCAGATCGCAGTCAACCAGCAGGACTTTTTTCCCCGCCTGTCCGAAGCTCCCGGCAAGGTTCAGCGATATAAGAGTTTTCCCTTCCTGCGGCAGGCAGGAGGTAATTAAAATAGTTTTAAATGATTCTATATCTACATTTGAAAACTGAACCCTGGTTCTCAGCGCTCTAAAGGCTTCGCTGGGAATTGACTTAGGCTTTTTTGCAACTATGAATTCGAATTCACTGCCCCCTTTAAGCTCCATTCCTTCAATCCTCGGGATCCATGCAAGTATATTTATATTTTTCTTTTGTATATCTTCAGGTGTTTTGATAGTATCGTCAAAATAATCTCTTGTTAGTACATACCCGAATGCAAGCCCCCCGCCCAGAACTATTCCGATTAAAACAATTAACATCCTGTTAGGTTTAGCAGGTTTCTGCGGTATCCTCCCTTTATCAACCACGAGTACATTACCCGGCTGCGACTGCTCATTTATTAATGCATCCTGGTATTTTTCTTCTATTAACGAAAAGAGCTTTTCAAGGGACTCACTTTTTCTTTTAAGGCTTGCAAGCTCAATTGATTTTTGAGGAAGATGGTTAAATTTCTCCTCATAAGTATCAACTATGCCTTTCATTCCATTTATTACTATACTCAGTGAATCGTTTCTTACCGTTTCAACAATTATCTTTTGAGAAAGCCCTTTTACTTCTTCAGGACTGCTGGCAAAAATCCCTGCTTTAATAACTTCCATCTTTTGATTCAGCTTCTCTTTAAGATCATTGATTTTATTGTCATACTCTTTGATCTTTGAAGAGACATCTATTTTGGAATTCGCATTAGCCATCGCAAGGTCTTTATTTATCTGCAGTTCGGAAAGTGATTTCTGCAGAGCCTTTATATAATCCTCGGAGCTCATGCTGGTAAGGTAATCCGCCATCCGGGGATCCTGTTTTTTAAGTTCATCCTTATACTGCTTTAAAACATTGGTCGAAGCCATAAAATCGATTTTGGCGGCATTCATCCTGGCTTCGAACTGGGAAAGCTGATCTATTAGATCAGTAGCCTGTTCATCAAGTGCAACAATCCCCCCTCTTTCCTGGAAATTCCTGAGTGAGTCTTCAGCTCTATTTAATTCCTTCTGCTTTTCATCTTTCTGCTCATCCAGGAAATTTTTTACAAATGTCAGCTGGTTACGGTTCACTTCCAGGTTCAGCTCTCTATACTGTTCTGCATAGCTGTTGGCAATTAATGCAGCTTCATAAGGTGAGGGGGATTCTGCTGTAATATCAACAATATCAAGCCCTCTTTTCTGTTCTACCGTAACTTTTTTATCAAGCAGCTGCACTAAAGAATCGACTGATTTGGGTTCTCTATTCTTAGGGTTTACTATTAAATAAAATTTAGCTTTGTCGCCGGATGCGTTAAATGTATCGATTACTGCTTCGGCTACTTTTTCCCTGTTTGTATAGCTTTTAATTATTTCAATTTCATTTGCAACAAAGCGATCCATTCCCATATCCATCATATCGGGCATCAAGGGGGCTGCAAGTATATCTCCCTGCGGTTCTGATATTTTTAGAGAAGTTTTGGATTCGTATATATTCATGCTGGTTAATGCATAGAACACTGCCGCTGCTATACATACAATGGTAATCAATAAAAAAGGAACGAGGTTGTTCCTTACCAGCAGTATATAGTCTTTTAGAGATTTAGTCTCGTTCTCTTCTTGATTGTAATCATTATGATTGTAATCGTTATTCTCAGAATTCTTCATATTATATATCCCGGCAGATTGAATTTGCAAATATAGGATGCATATGTAAATAATATTGATTCGGCATAATTAATAAAAATGCTTAACATCTTTTATACGGAAGCTGTTGTATTAAAAACCATGAATATGTATCTTTTTTTTATAGTTCCGGATATATCAATGAGAATTACCTTACGGGATAAAAGGATAATAATGCCGTGTAAAATTTAGATGGTATTTCCAGGCGGTTTGTAAAATCCTTGCACAATATTCAATATATAGTCACTTCATCCCGGATTAAAATTGCTCATTGGTTTTATCCTGCACTTGCACACATGTTTTTAAGTTATCATTATTAACTGACGTTACGCATAAGCTCAAAGCCTTGAAAGACGCTTTAAAAGCCTTCAAGGATGCTGATAATTAGTTTCCTTCAATATCTTAACCTCGAAGGATTGTGCGAAGTTAATAACTCATGTTTGCATCTTAACCTCGAAGTATTGTGCGAAGTTAATAACTCATGTTACGCAGAAAATTCTTAATCTTGCTCTTCTTAATCTTACTCGATTTTTATCACTATTATGATTAAGACCGATGCATAACATAACTTATTAATTTATTAAGTGAAGTTACGAAACTATCCTTCAAGGTCACTTCCTAAGACCTTGAAGGATGCTTTTTTAGTAACCTTGAGGGTCATAAAAAAGTGACCCTCAAGGTTTGTCCACAAATGAATGAATTTTGTGTAACTTCAGTTATTAATATAAAATTGAACAGGAAAAAATACTATAATTAATTTAAACTATAATTATAGTGAAATCATCTTAAAAAATTTATTCATTAAAGAAATTCTAACATAACCGTCACAAATTAAAAAAGAAAGCAAATAAATTGCCACTTTATATAGATTAAATTTTATTAATGAAGAGGATGAAGGATTTGAAGATTGAGGATTGAAAGTTGCTGCAATGATGCAGTGCAGACGAATAAAAGCCGTTCAGACTTTTTATTATTCAACGATCGTTATAATAAATACGTATTGAAAATGTACACACCAGGCAGATAACTGACAAGCCCTTTTTACGATTTTACCTTAGCAGGCTTTAAACCGTTGCCGTTTGACGTGTGAGAGTAATAGTAGTAATATTTGTAATAAGAGCCGTAACCGTTTTTATATATAAAGTTGTTCAGCACTACTCCAAGGAAAGGAGATTTTTCATTTTTAATCAGTTCAACTGCGTGCTTCATCATTTCAACTTCTGTATTTTCTGCCGAGACAACCAATATAGATCCGTCTACCATTCTTGATAAAATTTCGGAATCCGTTACGGAAATTATAGGAGGTGAATCAATGATAATCATATCGAACCGTTTCCGCATACTATCCAGGAAATTCTGCATTGCTTTGGATTGGAGCACTTCAGCCGGGTTAGGAGGTATGGTTCCCGATGTTATGTAGCTGAAGTTTTCAATTAAATCAGAACGCCATAATATTTCATCCAGCGGCACCTGGTTAAAGAGATAGTTAACGAGTCCCGGGTTTTTATTCACACCGAAGATACCATGCATACGGGGCTTTCTTAAATCGCAATCAATAAGGAGCACATTTTTATCAGCCTGTGCAAAGCTTCCGGCAAGATTTAATGATACAACTGTTTTTCCTTCCTGCGGTGTTGCGGAGGTTATTAAGATAGTCTTAAATGATTCCACATCTACATTTGAAAACTGCACCCTGGTTCTCAATGCTTTAAAAGCTTCACTAGGAATGGATTTAGGTTTATTGGCAACAATAAATTCAACCTTACCCTTCGTATTTATTCCTTCTATTCTTGGTATCCATGCAAGAACATTAATATTTTTTCTCTGGATATCTTCAGGAGTTTTTACGGTATCATCAAAATAATCTCTTATTAAAACATACCCGAAAGCTAAGCCGGTTCCGAGAACAAGTCCGATTAATATTATAAGCATCCGGTTGGGTTTGGCAGGCTTATCAGGAATTCTTCCTTTATCAACAATAAGAACATTCCCGGGCTGCGATTGTTCATTTATAACAGCTTCCTGGTATTTACTCTCAACAAGAGAGTAGAGCTTTTCTAAAAACTCCCGGTTCCTTTGAAGCCTGGCCAGTTCAATTGATGTTTTGGGAAGCTTGTTAAATTTCGTCTCGTAATTATCAACAATTTCTTTCAGCCCGTTAATAGTAGTAAATAACGAACTGTTTTTAACATCCTCTTCAATTATTTTCTGGGAAAGCTCTTTAACCTCTTCAGGGCTGCTTGCAAAAATTCCTGCTTTTATAACTTCTATTTTATCGGTCAGTTTCCCCTTCAGATCACTAATTTTCTGGTCATATTCTTTAATCTTTGCAGAAACATCTATCTTGGAATTAGTGTTGGCCAGGGCCATATCTTTATTTATCTGCAGCTCGGCAAGCTGCTTCTGCAGGGCGGCAATATAAGTTTCCGAAGTCAGGCTTTCGAGGTAATTAGCCATACGGGGATCCTGCTTTTTCAATTCATCTTTATACTGCTTCAAAATATTATTAGAAGCCAAATAATCTATCTTAGCGGCATTCATTTTAGCTTCAAACTGGGAAAGCTGATCTCATTAATGCGGTTGCCTGCTCATCCAGTGCAACTATCCCCCCTTTTTCCTGGAAGTTCCTTAAAGAATCTTCGGCAATACTCAGTTCTTTCTGCTTATCGGTTTTCTGTTTTCCCAGGAAATTTTTAACGAAAGTCAGCTGATTGCGGTTTACTTCCAGATTTAAATTTCTATACTGCTGAGCATAACTGTTTGCTATCAGGGCAGCTTCATAAGGGGAAGGGGATTCGGCAGTAATGTCTACAATATCCAGTCCCCGTTTCTGTTCAACCGAAACTTTTTTATCGAGCAGAGGTACCAGTGAATCAACAGACATTAAATGCGCTTTTTCACTCCAGCTATGGTTTAATACCAGGTAAAACTTACTTTTATTCCCAGATGTTTTAAAGCTGTCTATAACTGCTTCAGCAACCCGTTCCCTGTTCGTATAGCTTTTAATAATCTCGATCTCGTTTGCAATAAAGCGGTCCATTCCCAGGTCCATAACGTCGGGCATTACAGGGGCTTCCAGGATATTCCCCTGCGGTTTCGATATCTTTAATACTGTTTTGGATTCGTAAATATCCATACTGTTCATTGCATAATAAACAGCAGCGGCAGTACAAACAACGGCAATTAATACAAAGGGCAAAAGGTTATTCCGGATAAGTAATAAATAGTCCTTCAGCGATTTTGACTCGTCATTATCCTCATAACCGTAATTATTATTATTATTTTTGTCCATGCTATTTCTTATAAATGGTAACCATTAAAATTGCAATAGATGTGAGAGCTGAGACTACCGATAGTATAATGCTGAAATAATCTCTGAAGAAAAATCTCGGTTTGCCTGGAACCAGAAGAATATCCCCTGCCTGCAATGTAGGTATTTTTATCTGTTTAGTCAGCTTATCATTCCATAACAGATCATTATAATCAAATTTAATCATATGCTGTATTGAGTCCGCACCTACCCTGAAAATCCTGAGATCATCCATCTCAGCACTAGTCGTCGGGCCGCCTGCCAGGGCTATCAGATCATTTACTGAATTTGAAGCGGGGATAAAATATTCACCGGGGAATTCGACGTTTCCCCATACAAGGACTTTAATATTTATTGCATCAGGATCGGAATAATCAAAATATGCGCCCCTGTAGGTTTGCATCTGAGATTTTAAGCTTTTCCCGATCTGTACATCTTCCTGTCCAAACAAATTATTACTGAATAAAATAACGACAAAAACAAATAATGATAAATATTTCAAATCTGGTAACCCGCTTTTTCTTTAAATAAGCTGAAATAGAATACAAAAATAATTTTACGAGATTTATAATTTAATAAAAAAATTCTATGCGTCAAATCGATCCAAAATAAATAAATTATAAGAAAAATAATCTGCAAATAAATAGATATCAATAAAAGATAAAATGATTTACTGACAATTGCTCCTCAAAAGAATTGCGTTAAAAAAAATTACGGAATTGAGCGGTTAATCCCGCCAGGTTGTGGTTTAAGTAATAGAAGGCGGTAAGAAAAGATAAATACTGTCTGAGTCCCGCCTGCATTGCGTTTCGGTTCAGAAGGAGGGACAATATTTATTTATCTTAGCAATAATGGGAGTAATTTCTTTAGCAATTCTTTTGAAGAAGCATGTTTTCTTTTACTACTTATTCTGTATAGTTTACCCCTATGAAAATCGGGGTTAAGAAAAGTAGAAGGGAATAAATTGTTTTAATCACCCTCTAAATTATATCCTAAGTCTCTTCTATTTATTCATTATATAAAATTATGATAATCTTTATGGCTGATCTATCTTATAATATTCTTTGTACCACTTTATAAAATTGGATATCCCTTCTTCTATTGAAGTTGAAGGTTTAAACCCGGCAGTTTTTATCAGGTCATCAACATCCGCGTATGTAGCAGGAACATCGCCGGGCTGCATCGGCATAAAATTTTTAATCCCTTTTTTACCGATGTTTTCTTCTATAACTTCGATAAACTTCATCAGCTCTACAGGCTGGTTATTGCCGATGTTGTACAGCTTGTAAGGTGCAAAGCTTGTAGCGCTGTCGGGATTATCTCCGCTCCAGTTAGGATTTGGTTCGGGAGTTTTAGGAATTAACTTAATTATTCCGTCAACTATATCATCAACATAAGTAAAATCCCTCTTCATTTTTCCGTTGTTATAAACATCGATCGGCTTCCCTTCAATTATATTCTTTGTAAAAATAAAGAGCGCCATATCGGGTCTTCCCCAGGGGCCGTAAACTGTAAAGAATCTTAACCCGGTCGTTTTTATTTTGTAAAGATTGGAATAAGTATGCGCCATTAATTCATTAGCTTTTTTAGTAGCGGCATAAAGTGAAACAGGATGATCGACATTATCATGAACCGAGAATGGCATTTTCGTATTTGCACCGTATACAGAACTTGACGACGCATATATGAGATGCTTAACCGGGTTATGCCTGCAGCCTTCCAGTAAATTTAAAAATCCCGATATATTGCTGTCGATATAGGAATAAGGATTTATTAAAGAATATCTCACCCCTGCCTGTGCAGCTAAATTAACAACATAGTCGAACTTTTCTTCTTCAAACAGCTTTTTAATTGCTTCTCTTTCAGTTAAATCAATCTTATGAAACGTAAAATTTTCATATGATTTTAATATCTGCAGCCTGTCCTTCTTCAAATTAATATCATAGTAGTCATTCAAATTATCCAGTCCTGCAACTTTCCAGCCGGTTTCGCACAATTTCCTTGAAAGATGAAACCCAATAAATCCGGCAGCGCCGGTTACTAAAATTTTTTCATGCATTTATATACCTGTAGTTTTTATTAAAGACGGCGATCGGCTAAATTGGCTCCTAGAATTCCCTTTACATCATAAACAACAGCTCCATTCTTCCGGAAAGATATAAAGTCCAGTTCTTTGAACTGGTTATGAGCGACTGCAAGAATCACTCCTTCATATTGTCTCCCCTGCAGTTCATCTATACTGCAAAGTATACTAAACCCGTATTCATGCTCCACTTCTTCTTTTTCCGCCCACGGGTCATACACATCAACAGAACAGCCGAAAGATTTAAGTTCATTTATAATATCTATTACTTTTGAATTTCTTATATCAGGGCAATTTTCTTTAAACGTAATTCCCAGAACCAAAACCCGGGCATTATTTATTTTATGCTCTTTCAGTATCATCAGCTTAACAAGCTGGTTGGCAACAAACGCTCCCATCTGGTCGTTTATCCTTCTTCCTGCCAGAATGATCTCCGGGTTATATCCGACCTTAACAGCCTTATGTGTAAGGTAGTATGGATCTACTCCAATACAATGGCCTCCAACCAGTCCCGGCCGGAAGGGAAGGAAGTTCCACTTTGTTCCCGCAGCTTCAAGAACGTCAAGCGTATCAATATTCATCAAGTTGAACAGCTTCGATAATTCATTCACAAATGCTATATTAATATCTCTCTGAGCGTTTTCTATTACTTTAGCAGCTTCTGCCACTTTTATTGACGGAGCTAAATGTGTTCCTGCTGTAATTATACTCAGATAGAGCTTATTTAAAGCATTCGCAACCTCCGGTGTACTGCCGCTTACTATCTTTTTAATTTTACTTACTCTATGCTCTTTATCCCCGGGATTTATTCTTTCAGGGCTGTAACCGCAGTAAAAATCTTTATTAAACTTTAACCCGCTGAATTTTTCAATTACAGGGACACAATCTTCTTCCGTGCATCCGGGATATACGGTAGATTCATACACAATTACATCCCCTTTTTTAATCACTTTGCCGGCAGTTTCGCTGGCTTTTAGTATGGGTGTAAGATCAGGGATCTTGAAATCATCTACAGGTGTAGGGACTGTTACAATAAAAACTTCCGCTTTTTTTAATTCTTCAAGACTTGTAGTATATATTAAGTGTCCGGCTTCAGCCAGCTCTTCGCTGCTTACTTCAAGAGTTCTATCTTTCCCCGACCTTAATTCTTTTATCCTTCTCTCATTTATATCAAAACCTATAACTTTATATTTTTTACCGAACTCTACCGCTAAAGGAAGACCGACATAACCGAGGCCGATTACTCCCAACACTACTTTCTTCTTTTCGATTTTTGATGCTAAATCCATATAGACCTTATTAAAAATATTATTTTAATTTTGTTTAGTAATCATTGAAAATGAGATATCATTATCTTAAATAATTTATTTATGAATAATGAGATATAATCGATTTCAAATAGAATCTCCAGTAGTACTTTAAATATAAGATGAAAATTTATAAAATATTTTTACCCGTAAGTAAAAATTTAACAATTCTTTCAGAAGTTTTTCCATCCCACTTTTCCGGGATCGCTCCTTTTTTAATGTTTCCGGAGAGAATATCCTGCGCACATTTTTCCACATTATTCAAGTCAGTACCTATTAAATGGTTTGTTCCGACTTCGACTGTAACGGGGCGCTCAGTATTATTTCTAACCGTAATACATTGAATTCCCAGGTAAGTGCTTTCTTCCTGGATCCCGCCGCTGTCTGTAATTATCAAACCTGAATTTTTAGTCAATGCAAGGAAATCAATATAACCGATAGGTTCAGTTAAGATAATGTTTTTATTTATATTATTACTGTAACCTGATTCTTCAAGATTTTTCCTCGTCCTGGGATGGACAGGGAAAATAATTTTCTTTTTCTCAGCTAAATTCCCGAACAATTTCATTAAATCTTTAAGGAAATCATTTGAATCAACATTAGACGGACGGTGAAGTGTAACAAGTATATACCCGGAAGGTTCTAATGAATATTCTTTTAAAACAGTTGATTTGCCGGCTTTTGGTAAGTAATGCTATAAGACTATCGATCATAACATTCCCGACAAAATGAACTTTATCTTCTTTGATTCCTTCATTCTCCAGGTTTTCCAGTCCGCTTTTCTCAGAAACAAATAGAATAATCTGAAATAGCATCTGTTAAAAGCCTATTAATTTCTTCCGGCATTGTTCTGTCAAAACTTCGCAGACCTGCTTCAACGTGTGCTACTTTAATATTAAGCTTGGCTGCAACCAGGCTGCACGCAACAGTAGAATTGACATCACCGACTACAATAATTAAATCCGGTTTTTCATTTATAAGTACCTTCTCAAACTCTATCATAACTTTTGCGGTCTGCTCTGCATGTGAACCGGAACCAACTCCAAGATAAAAATCGGGGACAGGCATCTCAAGATCTTCAAAGAATATCTTGGACATCTTCTTGTCATAATGCTGCCCTGTATGACAGATTAAATGATCTACCCGGTCTTTATACTTCTGAAATGCTTTATGAATCGGGGCTACTTTCATAAAGTTCGGCCTTGCCCCTACTACTGAAATGATCTTTTCCAATTTCACCTTTTTTTATTTTTTCCTATACAATATTATAATTTATGATGGTTTAAAACAAATTCCTTATCTGCTGGAAAAATCCATTGCTGTCAAAATTAATTTTGGAAAGCCAAGAAAGTAAAATTTTAGTAAAAATTAAAAAAGATTTTTAATGCTTTATTTCTGATCCCTCTAATAATTAAAACAATTTTTTCCCTTCAACTTTTCTTAGCCCCGATTTTCATCAGGGTAAACTCCAGAAAAGTAGCAAAAGAAATATGCTCTGCAAAAGAATTGCTAAAAAATTACTCCATTTCGCTAAGATAAATAAACTCGTCCCGCCTTCTGAACCGAAACGCAATGCGGGCGGGACTCAGACAGTATTTATCTTTTAATCCCGCCTTCTCTTACTTTAAACTACAACCTGGCGGGATTAACCGCTCAATTCCGTAATTTTTTTTAACGCAATTCTTTTGAGGAGCAATTGTCAGTAAATCATTTTATCTTTTATTGATATCTATTTATTTGCAGATTATTTATTCTTATAATTTATTTATTCTGGACAGGTTTGGAAAAAACGAAA
The DNA here is from genome assembly GCA_963782475.1 of uncultured Bacteroidota bacterium. GTDB lineage: Bacteria > Bacteroidota > Ignavibacteria > Ignavibacteriales > Ignavibacteriaceae > CAVQBP01. The sequence goes on along the minus strand of CAWAJW010000012.1, from coordinate 158,966 downwards.
GAAACAATTGTCAATCCCAGGGTAAATCAGAGAATCCCAGATCCCTTTAATATGGTAATAGCAACTATAAAATAAATTACTATTCCTGTCACATCAACAATAGTTGCAACAAAAGGTGCAGATGAAGTTGCAGGATCGGCGCCCAATTTTTTAAGAATAAAGGGAAGCATTGATCCGGATAAAGTTCCCCATAGAACAACTCCGATTAATGAAAAGAGAACAGTAGCCGCAATTAAAATCCAATGAGGTCCGTATATATCGGAAAATGCAGACCAGAGGGAAATTCGAAGGAAACCCACGGATCCTAAAACAATTCCAAGCAAAAGTCCGGACATAATCTCTCTCCTCATAACCTTCCACCAATCTTTCAGCCTGACCTCGCCTAAAGCCATTGCACGAATTACCAGGGTTGAAGCCTGTGACCCTGAATTGCCGCCGCTTGAAATTATTAAAGGTATAAATAGTGCAAGAACAACAGCACGGTTAATTTCTTTCTCAAAGAAGCCCATCGCCGTTGCCGTAAGCATTTCACCTATGAAAAGGAGCACCAGCCAGCCTGCTCTCTTTTTTACCATCTGGAGAAAGGAGATTGTTAAATAGGGTTCGCCTAAGGCTTCCATACCTCCTAATTTATGAATATCTTCAGTTGCTTCTTCTTCTGCAACATCAAAAACGTCATCTATAGTTACTATACCGATTAAAACTCCCAATGAATCAACTACAGGAAGGGCTATCCTGTCATATTTTTTAAATACGCCGACAGCGGTTTCCTGGTCATCATAAACATTCAGAGCAATAAAATTTTCATCCATTAAATCCAATACTTTCTTATCCAAAGGGGCCAGGATGATATCCCTGATCTTTAAATCATCGATTAACCTTCCTTTTTGATCAATAACATAAATGATATTTAAAGTTTCACTGTCTTTCCCGTTTTCTCTTATATAGTTTAGTGTTTCCGTAATAGACCATTCCGGTTTAACAGCAATATAGTCAGGCGTCATTAACCTGCCGACGCTGTCTTCCGGATAACCTAAAAGTGTCTGAGCAATTTTTCTTTCGTCGCTGGTTAAAAGGGTAATTAATTGTTTTGAAACCGAGCTCGGCAGCTCTTCGAAAAGGGCGGTTCTATCATCTGGCGACATTTCATTTAATATCGATGCAACCTCGGTTTTACCCATTGCTTTCAGCAGTTCAACCTGCATATCGAAATCAAGGTATTCAAAAGTATCCGCGGCAAGATCGCGGGGCAATAAACGGAAAATAATCGCTTGTTCTTTTTCTGCTATATCTTTTAAAACTTCGGCTATATCGGTAGGAGTCCAATCACTTAAAATTTCTTTCAACTCGCTAAGTTTTCTCTCTTCGATCAACGATTTTATCTCCGGCTGGAGAAGTTGGCTTAGCATTTTGACCTCCCTTCAACATTAAGTGATTCGAAGCTATAAATATCTTCTACATTTTTATAGTATATATTTGTTTAAGAAAATTGATACAAAAAATAGGTTTTAATATTTGAAAAAACAATCGCTGTTTCACTTATAATTTGCCGCTGGAAAATAAATCTTAAGCATTATGATCACGCTATTTAAAAATCTGCCGTCAAGAGTATATAACTTTACCTATTAGTCCTTCAATTGGAATTTTAAAGATATTATCATCTGAACATTTACAGGCTTACCTTTAATTAACCCAGGTTTAAACCTGCTGTAAAAAACAGTATTCCTTGCTGATTCATCGCATCCATACCCTATCCCTTGAATTACATCCGCTTTGGTTACATCCCCATATTGGTTGATAAATGCTTCTATTTTGACTGTCCCTTCAATTTTCTTTTGTTTAGCTAAAGCAGGATAAAAGAGTCTTTTCTGCAGAGCATCAAAACCGCCAATAGGCTCCGGCATGACTTCAGCTGACAAATAATATGCAGGATCATCCTGAAGTTTTTCTTCTTCTTCCCCCGGGGGAAGGATTGGTGAAGAATTGTTTTTCCGGGCTGCTGCTTTCGGGGATTTATTTTCTGCCGGTTTTGTATTTGCGGCAACCTGTTTATCTTCATTGGATATAACTTCAATTACTTTTACACCGTTTTCAAAATTAATATCGGAGAGATATACTCCGGCAGAGTCAAAAAGAGATGTAGGTCCTTCCCGCCTTCCGTTCTCAATATTAAAAGTCTCTTCAAGCTTTCCTTTTTCATTGTACTTTTTAATTAATCCGTCAACTTTTCCGTTAGAATAATTTCTTACTTCTTTTATATTCCCATTTTCATAATAAAACTTCGCTTCACCTTCCCTTACGTTTCTGGAGAAATTTATCTCAGATTTCAATTTCCCGTCATCATAATAGGATTTTACTAATCCTTCCTGGGCGAATGTAATATTTAAAAAGAAAAGGATAAAAATTAAAGGAGTATATTTAAACATAATTCAGCATATAATATTTTTAGAATTAAAATGTAAAAATAAAATTTATTCTTTAATTAAAAGAGGCATTAATAGAGCGGCAATAAAAATAGTAATGGAAATCCCCACAAAGATATATCCTACAGCCTGATCATATTCAAGAAGGCTTAATTCACCAAGCATGTAATGCCAGTCGTGCCCTGCTTTGTTTCCTCCGAGGAGCGGCAGCACCCGGGCACGCGCATCTGCAGCATAAACACTTATATTTATAAAATTCTGACCGAGCCATAATAAGCTGACCTGGAGGCCCGTCCGGTACATATTTCTGAAAAAATACCAGGCGATTAGAGAAGGGAGGATCACCTGCATTAATGTGCCGCCGGCAAAATGGATAAACTTTCCGAAAAACATAAAGAAAATATGGCCGGCTTCATGAATTACAAGATCGGCATTGTCAATCCATGTATAGTGCCCCCTGTTTATAATTAGATAGATGGAAACCGGGAGAATTATTAAAGAAGGGATCCATTTAATTATTTCATTTTTTAATGAATACTCTTTTAATTCGGCTTTGGGAAAATCATCCATAATATTTATTTCTCTTGTTGAGTGCTTTCCTGCATTCATTGGAACAGCAATAATCATTTTCAATTTTACACTTATGACAGCTTACAATGATTTTATCGCAGTCTAAGTTGTGGCAGTTAATATAATATGACGCAGGTTCCCCGCAGAAATGACAATTAGAAATATACTTTAGTTCATTTTTAGAATTTGGTTCAACAACTCTTCTTTCATCAAATACAAACACGCCTCCCTCCCAATAAGTATCCGGAAATTGTTTAGTGAAATTAATTATTCCGCCGTCAAGCTGGTATACATCCTTAAATCCTTTTTCAACCATATATGCGGAAGCTTTTTCACATCTTATTCCCCCGGTACAATAAGTAATTATAGTTTTATCTTTAAATTCTTTCAATGATTCAACGGCTTCAGGCCACTGCCTAAAATTTTTTAATTGGGGAGTTAAGGCATTTTTGAATTTCCCGATTTTGCTTTCATACCAGTTCCTGGCATCGACAATAATGAAATCTTTCCCAGATTTATAAAATTCCAGCAATTCATTGGGAGATAATTTTTTGCCGCCGTTTGCCAATGATGTATTTTTTAAATTAGAGTTTACAATCTCATCCTTTACCCTTACATGCATTTTATTAAAAGCATTTTCATCAGCCTCGTCTTCTTTAAAGATAATATCTTCAAATATCTGATAGCTCCTTAAATTAGCTTTATATTTTTCAATATCCGGAATTAATCCGGATACAGCTCCATTAATCCCTTCAGATGCAATAAAAATTCTACCCCTTATATTATTGCAGATACACCAGGAGAGGTGTTCATCCTTAAATCTTTCCGGATCTGCAACCTCGATATACTTATAAAATAATAAAACTTTGTATTCCTTCATTAAAGAGCTTTTCTTTTTTTCAAATAAGTTATGATATGGACTTATTGAAGCACAAATTCTTTATACAGGTTATTTCCAAATACTGCAATGTAATCGATAAAGAATTTATTTAAATATAATGAATAGCAGGATAAAGTTTTGTATTTAAAATTATAGAGCAGCTTTGGAGAATAATTTATTTTCAGAATTTAACTTATACCATAAGGGGTTTTTAAATGTAACTGTAAAAACAGATCCTTTATCTTTGGTACTATCAACCGTAATATCGGCATTATTAAGTTCTACATATTTTTTAACAAGCGCCAGACCAAGTCCGTTCCCTTCAAATTTTCTCTTATGACCTACATCTTCCTGGGAAAAAGGGGTAAACAATTTGTCCATATATTCGCGCGACATTCCAATCCCGCTGTCCTTAACTTCAACACAGATATTGAATTTATCTTTGTCAAATAAGGTGACATCGACATAACCTTCAGGAGTATATTTTACCGCATTCCCCATTAAATTTTGGAAGATCTGGTTTACGGTATATTTATCTGCAATTATAATTGAGTCCCTGGTTTTATTATAAAAATTCAGCTCAAGCTTCTTTCCTGCTTTTAGCCGGTTAAATTCCTCAGTAAGCTTTTTGATTTCATTATTTAAATCAACTTCTTCAATTTCGGGCTGGTAATTCCCGCTTTGTACCGAGGACATATTCAATATCATATCTATAGTTCTCTGAAGTCTTTTACCGGCATTTGTAATTGAATCCAGCAGCAGATCGTTCTCTTCATTACCCGGCGGGAGTTCATCGGCTAAGATAGGCGTTGCAGCTAGAATTACATTTAGCGGGGTCCTGATCTCATGCGACATCTGGGCGAGGAATGCGGTTTTCAGAAAATCCGATTCTTCAGCCTTCTCTTTGGCTTTTACCAGCTCTCTTTCAACTTTTTTACGCTCGGTTATATCAATAAATTGTGAAATGAAATGGTGCGGCTTTTCTTCTTCACCTCTTATTAAAACAGATTCAACAATAGTATAAATAATTTCCTTATCTTTTCTAATAAACCTGTTCTCAAAATAAATGTGCGAAAGATTTTCTTCCAGCAGCTGTTTATATAATTTTATGTAGCCGGGCTGGTCATCCAGGTATGTAAGTTCGGAAGTTTTTTTGTCGGCAAGCTCCTCTTCGGTATAACCGAGGCTTTGACTGAATGCGTTATTAACTTTTAATATCCTCCCCTCGGGTGAGCTGATAACCATGCCTATGGGTGCTCTTTCAAATAACAGCCTGAATTGTTTTTCACTCTGCTTCAATGAATGTTCCGCCAGCCTTCTCTGGTTAATCTCTAAATTCAATTCTCCGATTTTATCTCTGAATATTACTTTTAACTGCCTGTCAAGGCTTTCAATTTTCTTATTTGCATTTTCCCAGTTGAATGATAAATAGTTAAGAGCTTTTGCAATTAAGCCAAGCTGGTTATTCCCGGTATAGCTGATTTTATATTTTAAATTTCCTTTAATAAACTGGTCCGAGCCGGCAGTTATCTTCCTGATTGGTAATGTGATTAAACTGCATAAAACATAGACAATAAACGAACTGCAGAGAAAAATCAAGAAACTCAGTATCCCGGTTTCTTCCCTATTGACATGTATATAATTATTATAATCATCGGCGGAAAGGCCTATATAAGCTTTTACTATATTAGAATTATTTAAATCAACCGGAACTTCTGCCTTGAAAATCTTTCTATCTTTACTCCATTGGTCATCTTTAATTGATGAATATAAATTCTTTTCGGCATTTTTAATGTTATATTCTTTTTCAACCAATCCCTTATAATTCATCAGCACAAGGTATTCTACTTTATATTTTTTGACTATGATCTCAACTAATTCTTTATCCTTAGCTGTTAAAGGATTATCATTAAATTTTTCAGTTAATGATTGTGAAACGAATGAGGCTTTTTCTTTTAAAGAATTTAAGGCAAGAGATTCAATCCGGGATGTATAAAAGAAATAAAAACCGGCAGATAATAAAAATATAATCAATGTTAAAGAATAAACTATCCTGAGGTTTAAATTAAAAAATCCAATCTTTTCATTTATTTTTCTGAACATTTGTTAAAACCGCAATTGGATAATTGTAGTCTCCCGATTTATTTAAAATGATATAAATATTATTCATTACAATAGACTATTTCATTTATATTTTCGAATAAAAAGCATTTTTGTTTAATTTAGATACCTGAGGCTTTAAGTATTTAAGAGTGAAATTTGGGAAAAATATTCAAATTTTGCTGAATTTGCTTATATATTCAGTGATATTAAACTTTCTTTCCGCCCCCTTTTTATTCATATACCTGATTTTTCCATAAATTTCCCTTTCTTTCCATGGCCTATCATGAATCCCTCCAATTGACCAGGCACACCCGGTATATCCATTCGGATCCCTTCCATCAAGCTCATATTTATCATTTAAGTAAATAGCTGTTTTCAAAGCATTCTCCGGCGTATCTGACCATTCCAATATTTTTTTCGCCCAGTACATTCTCATATATCCATGCATTTTCCCGGTTTTAACCATTTGCATTTGGGCGGCATTCCAAAGATCTTCATGCGTACCTGCTTTTTCAAATTGTTCTGCCGAATAAGTAAATTCTCTTTCATCTTTTTTATGATTTATTAGAGTATTCTTTGCCCAGTCTTTAAAGCCGCTGAATGAATCATAATTCATATTAAAATAGCAGAAATTGTCGCTTAATTCTCTTCTTACGATTAACTCTTCCAAAAAGCTTTTTTCCGATTCCTTGCTGGCATTTATTTTTTGAACTTCGAGCGCAATTCGCTGTGCAGAAAATTGTCCGAAGTGAAGATAGGGAGAAAAGTTGGATTGCCCTTCTTTCACAGGATCATTCCTTGTTTCGGCATAATGATCTAATTTATTAATTAGAAAAAAATTAAGCTCTTCTGCAGCCTGCTTGAATCCCGGTTTAATCCAATCAACCTCTTTTATTTCCCGCCCTATTTTCAATGAGATCTCAGCCCCGTTCCAGTCTATATTGTCATTAACGGTACTTTCGTATTTCTTCATTTGCAGCAGCTCCGGGAATTCAACTAAAAACTCAGGAAGTGCTTTAAATATTTTAGGTCTGATTGTATAAGCACCATACTCCTCTTTTTCAGAAACATAAAGTGCCGGAACAATATTATGAGCGTCTACTTCATAAAAAGGAATATCTATTTTTTGTGCAACTTCTTTCTTCCATCTCCTTTTTATTTTTAAAGGATCAAAATCCGAAACCAAACCCCCGGCTTTTATATCATTTATAAATTTAGGGATTTCATTTTTCGGCTCCCCTGTTAATAAGAAAAAGGGGATATAGTAATCAGACAACTCTTTTTCAATTTCTATTAATCCCTTCAGCATGAAAGCATACTGCCTTAAAGCAGCTCCCAAAAAATCGGGAAGAAGAGAAAAGATAATAACCAGAGGCTCATGATTTTCAATTGCAAGTTTTTGTGCGAAAAGGAGTGCCCAGTTATCATGCACTCTCTGATCCCTGCTCATCCAATAAACAACAGGGCCTTTTTTCTTATCTCCATTTTGAAGAAGCCTTATGCGTTTCTTGTTTATCTCAAACATAAAATTAATTTATATCATAAAAGATTTTTAAGAATGTGAGCTTGAAACCTTAACGAAAAAGGATCAGCAACTAATATTTTGAAGGGAAGAATTTAGAATAATTTTACAATAAGGTTACCGATAAAATAACCGATCGCAGCAACTCCAAAACCTACCACAAACATATCAAATCCGCTGCGAAAAATTCCCCGGCCGGTAAAAAAGCTTCTTGCAGCGCCAACTCCAAAATGAGATACCATTGAAATAATAAATGAAGTAATTATTGCGGCAGAACCGGATAAAAATAAAAATGGAAATACAGGGATAAAAGCTCCGATTGCAGTGGCTGTTCCCGTAACCCATCCTTCTTTAAATGGGCTTTGGGAACTTTCCATTATTCCTAATTCTTCCCTTACTTTATCTTCAAGAGCTTGTTCAGGGTTCTTCATAGCATCCACAGCCAATCTTTTGGCTTCTTCTTTATTTATACCTTTTGATTCATATATCAAAGCAAGCTCTTCTGTTTCAAGCTCGGGCATTAAACGGATTTCATCGGCTTCCATTTGTTTTTCATGTTCATAAACTTCTTTTTCGCTGACTGCTGCTAAATAACCGGAAGATCCCATAGAAAGTGAATCAGCTATCATCCCGGCTACTCCGGAAATTAAAATGAAATGAGGAGCTACACTGGCGCCTATTACACCGGCTATTAAACCAAAGTTAGCAGTTAGTCCATCATTGAATCCGTAAACAACATTCCTTAACATTCCGCCTGATTCCGATTGATGCCATGGTTCTTCGGAAGAATTTCCTGATTCCATTAACCGGCTAGCATGCTGTGCAGAATCCTTTGCCAGCTTTAAAGCAATATCTTTTGTCTGCTTAAAGTCACTCTCCCTGTATAGCCCAAGGTATGATTTAACTTCTGAAGCCTCTTCCTTCAGCATAAATTTAGACAGGAGACCTGTTCCGAATTTTTTCGAATACCAGGCAAGAATAGCTGCTTTTAATGAAGGAGTTCTCTTTCCGAAGGTAATATTATATTCATTCAATAATTTTTCCCAGACTTCAGTATGTTTATCTTCGATTCCCGCAAGCTGTAAATAGATATCTTTTTGCTTTTTATTTTTTGTGAGGTCAGCCAGGATTCTATATAGATAAGCAGCATCCACCTCATCCTGAAGATGATATTTCCATGTTGAGATAGTCTTAGAGTCAAATTTTTCTATATTCATATAGATAGCCTGAATAATATACTTGAAATCGTATAATTATGAATGTCTGTTATATTCCCGTTATTATCAATTCTTTGATTCCCGAATAAGAACCCATCTTCAATTTGCAAATCTCCAGGTGGAACTGTAACAGCAGATTCGGTAATATCTGGTCTATCCGTTATTAATTCCTGGGCAATTAATTTACTTCTAAAAGAAAACAATAGAATAATAAAGAAAAAAGCTGCAAAATATTTATTTAATTTCATCCCCGGCATTATTTCGCTTTAAGAAGTAGAATTGGGACACTAATACTATGGCGTACCCTCGTTGCCGTTGATCCGAGAAATAAATCTGAGAGGAAGCGATGCCCATGAGTGCTCATTGCAATAAGATCGCAATTCTCACTTTTAACCCATTTGATTATTTCATCAGCAGGTTCGCCAAAAGAAATTTCAGCATCGGCAGGAATGTTATCGGAAATAAATTCTTCCTTAATTTTATTTAAGTAGGCCATATCTTCGTCAATTTCGGGACCGACTGCATCAGGACCAAAGGTCCTGGCTGCCCATCCGTCAGCAACATGCAATAATACAACCCTGCTCTTTGCTATCTTAGCAAGCTGCTTTACATGTTCTATAATCCCTCTATCGGTAGGAGTACCTTCTAAAGTGACAAGGATTGTCTTGTACATGGCTATTCCTTTATTGGTAAAAGTTTACCCTCCAAAGATAACTCTCCATGCAACTGAAAGCGAGTCCGGTAATCCATAAATATCCATTACCGTTATAAGCAATGCACTACCCCAGCCTAACAGCATTAAAAACCAGCCTAATTTCCATTTACCCATTCTTTTGCGGGAACTAGTAAATTGCAGCATAGGGAACATTGCAAATGGAAGCTGGAGAGCCAGAACCACCTGGCTTAGTGTAAGGAGATCCGTTACACTGCTATCGCCGCGGAGACCGATTATTAATACTGTCGGAATAATAGCTAAAGAACGGGTAATAAGCCTTCGAACCCATGGTTTGATTCTCCAGTGCATGAAACCTTCCATAACAATTTGTCCGGCAAGTGTACCGGTAATTGTGCTGCTTTGACCGCTTGCCAATAGAGCTACGGCAAATAATGTACTTGCTACAGTCACCCCAAGTAAAGGTGCAAGGGTCAGGTATGCTACGCGTATCCAATCGCTATCGGCAGAAAATTTTATTATTTCTCCACCCGTTATAGTCACACTCGTTTTACCATAAAAAACCATTGCAGCAAGCACAAGAATAGCCGCATTTACTAAAAAGGCGATCGACAATGCAAAAACTGAATCGATAGTATTAAACCTGATTGCTTTTTTAACGGATGATTTATCATTCTAGCAGCTTTCTGCTCTGCACAAGTCCTGAGTGCAGATACAAATTATGGGGCATAACAGTTGCGCCGACAATACCAATAGCTACATATAACATTCCTACCTTACGAAAGCCCGGTGATAAAAGAGCTTTCCCCATCTCCAGGAAGCTCGGCTGTGTTTGCGGAAGTACAAAAATTTCGATGAAGTAACATACTGCAATCGTAGATACGAGAATAAGAACCACCGCTTCTATAGTGCGCATCCCAAAACGCTGCAAACCAAGAAGGAGCAGAACATCAAAACCTGTGATCATAACTGCCCACAGAATTGGAATGTGAAATAGTAAATTAAGCGCAACAGCACTCCCCAGCACTTCTGCCAAATCACAAGCGGCAATTGCAATCTCTGTAAACAACCAGTTCGGCCAGCGTGTCCATTTAGGATACCAATCCCTGCAGCATTGAGCCAGATCTTTGCCGGTAACAACACCGAGACGTGCTGCAATTACCTGCATAAAGATTGCCATCAAACTTGCAAGACCAACAACCCATAGAAGTTCATATTTGAATTGTGCGCCCCCCATGAGATCAGTTCCCCAGTTGCCGGGATCCATGTACCCTACACTTACAAGCAAGGCTGGACCTACAAAGGCTTTCCAATGTTTCCAGAAACCAGCTGTATGATGGGGAACTTTTACTGTACCATGAACTCCTTCAAGGGAAAGGTGATTACCCTCGGCAGATTTCTTAACTTCACTTCTTTCAATATCAGAAGGATTATCTTTTAACTCTTCTTTAGATTTTTTAGTAAACATTTTCGATCTCTTGACAACTATATATTTTAAACTGTAGTCGAATTACCAAATAATTAATAAAATCAAGTTTTAAGTAATCAAAACTTTTTAAAAATTTTATTCCTTTTTAACTTCAACAAAAATATTAGTAGCTATCGTATTACTAATATTTATTTCGTTTTCATCAATTTTCACAAGCATTGAATGATCGAATTCAAGAACATTTTTGATTTTAATTTCCTTCTTTAAATCCACTCCTATCTTGGATAGGTAATTCAAAAAATCATTATCAAAATCATTTACACGAATTACCAACCCGGTTTCTCCTTTTTTTAATTTTGAAAGAGATACCGTTTTTTTCTGGACAGGGAAAGTACCATCTTTCCCCGGAATAGGATCACCATGCGGATCAAATTCCGGGAAGTCAAGCATCTCTTCCATTTTATTCAGCAGCTTATCAGAAGTTGAATGTTCAAGCTTATGAGCTTCATCGTGAACTTCATCCCATTTTAATCCTACTATCTGGTGTAAAAAAACCTCCCAGATTCTATGACGTCTGACCATTTTTTTTGCATATTCTTCACCGGCTGCGCTAAGTTTTATTTCCTTATATGGTTCATATTTTATATGCCCGTCATTAGAGAGTTTTTTAAGCATATCGGTAACTGCTGCATTGGAAACCTGCAATTTTTCGGCAATTAGATTTGCCTTTATTTCGCCATTTTTACTTCTGTACTTATAGATAGCACTTAAATAATCTTCTTTTGAAATATTATTCATAAAATTAAAGGGTTCTTTATTTTAAAGTTAAGCATACTTAAATTTATTATAAAGCAGGCATAAACCCTAAAATTCCGAACGTGCTGAAAAGCACAATAATTGGAAAAGATAAAGGGAGCGGATTAATTATTTATTGAAAACCCTTGATTTAATAAATCCTTATAATCTTCGTTTAGGAATACTCAAGGTTTTCCATGAATTCTTTTTAATATGTTTTGCCAGGTAGACTATTTGGCCGACATGATAGACTGTATGAGTTAAACTTCTATTTAAGGCTTCAATAACGGAATGAGCTTCTTTTCTTATATAAATTGTCTTCAATAAATCTTCGTTTGTTAAACCATTTAATGAATTCAGTAAGAGGAGCCAGCTGTTATTCCATCTTTTTATTAATTCTGATTTCGACAGCTTCTGCTCTTCAAATTCGAGATCTCTCTGGCGGGTTGGCTTTTCACCATCCGAAGTAAGAAAATCAGTAAAACGGGAGAGCAAATTTCCGCTCACATGCTGGATAATAACCGCTATTGAATTCGATTCTTCATCCAGCGAAAAATGAAAATCTTTTTCTTCGAGCTGTTCAAATGTTTTATCCCCCATAATTTTATACTTTTCGAATATTACTTTTATGCTGCGTAAATATTCCTCTGAGGCAGAATTAGTCTTCATATTATTTTATTCCTTATTGTTTTAATTATGGTTAGTGCAAAGCTTTAATTTAAACTCTCAAAAAGAATATGTTAAATTAATCACAAAAATAATTTTAATCATATTTATTACTTCCTTATTATAGAATAAATTATAATTATTGTATTGAACATTTCAATTTAAAATAAAAAGCTATTTTATTTCATTATCTGTGCTAATAAGCAAAGTCATTATTTATTTAGGCAGTTGTTATTTATTCCAATCGATTAAGGGAGAAAAATAAATGAAAGATTGCTAAATGCAACTACTTTCAATCGCAATATATAGAAATGCACTTAAGTTCATAGAACACAAGCAATTGTCAACAGGACAATTCTACTTACCTCAAAATAAACCAAATAAAATAACAGTAACACGGAGGAACTATGTTTACAAAAACTACAAGAGTTCTATGGGGATTTTTTTCTATTCTCTTAATAGTGTGCTTCTTCAATTCCTTTCTATTTGCGCAGGGGAAAGGAAATGTAAAGGGAAAAGTTGTTGATAAAAACAATAACCCTGTATCCTTTGCAAATATTGTTGTTGAAGGAACAACCACTGGCGCAGCTGCTGATGCTAATGGTAATTATACAATTTCTAATTTAAATGCGGGAACTTATAAATTAAAAGCAAGTTCGGTCGGCTATAAAACCGTTGAAGCTTCGGTTGCAATAAACGCAGGTGAAACAGTAACTCAGAATTTTACCCTAACTACTGATTTACTCAACTTAAATGAAGTAGTTGTAACCGGGGTTGTAGCCCCTTTATCTAAAATGAAATCAACAGTTGCAATCAGCACAATAACCCCGCGGGAATTAGAACAGGTGCAGCCCCGGAGCACAACTGAAATGTTAAGATATGTTCCGGGCTTTACGAGGGTTGAAAGTTCGGGAGGTGAGGTAAATGAAAATATAAGTATGAGAGGAATTCTAGGTGTTGAATATGTTATGTTCATGGAAGACGGTCTTCCGGTATTTCCAACTATGCACACCTTCTTTATGAATGCAGATAACCTTTTCAGACCAGATTTAAATATTCAAAAAATTGAAGTTGTAAGAGGTGGTAACTCAGCATTATTTGGTTCAAATACCCCGGGTGCAATAATTAACTTTATAGATAAAACCGGAGGAACTGAGACAAAAGGAGCTATGAAATGGACTGCAGCTACACAGGGATTTGCCCGGTATGATTTTGATGTTAACGGTCCTATAACAGGAGATTGGCGGTATAATGTTGGAGGTTTTTACAGATATGATCATGGAATAAGAGATGCAGGATTTCCGGGTATCAGCGGCGGGCAGTTAAAAGCAAATATTTCAAGACTTTTTGATAACGGTTTTTTTAGATTTACAGTTAAATATATTAATGACAGAAACCAGTTCATACTGGACCTTCCGTTCGAAGGGACAACAAATCCGCAGTACGCACCTGGATTAAGCAACTATGTTTCAATGAATACTAATGAGGGAAATAACATAAGTGTACCAACACCGGATGGTAGATTAAATCTTCCGCTGGATCATGGTCTATATACAAATGCATACTGGATAACTGCTGATGTTGCATTCAATTTTGAAAATGGCTGGGGGATAGAGAATGCTGCCCAGATAATGAGCAATCATCAGGAGTGGAATGCAATTTTACCCTTTGATGTTATGCCTTTAGATGCTTTTAAAGCCAGCTTAAATCTTCCGTCGGGATATAATGCTGAGCTTTTTTATACCAATCCCGATAATGGTCTGGCTACCGAAAGGTTTAATACTCCAAATGGATTAATTTCTCCAGGAGGTGAATGGCATGTAAATAAGCCCATAAATGCTTTCCAGGATCAATTCCAGCTTAAAAAAAGTTTCGGACCTCACAATTTCTCATTAGGTATTTATTTTGCAAATTATTCGCAAATAAACAATTGGTATTTTACAAATATTACAACCGATGTAAGAGATATTCCAAAATTTTTAGATATTATGGCAGTAAAACCTGGTTCTGATACACTATATTATTCTAAAAATGGATTTACAAATTTTATGTCCAATTATGTCAATGGTACTGGCAGAACTACAATTTTCTCAAGTGTATTGGGTGGAAGTTTACAGCTTACCGATCAGTTAAGAGCCGATTTAGGCATCCGTTATGAATGGGATCAATTTAATCAGAGTACCGAAAATACATCAACTCAAAATCTTGATGGAAATCCCAATACAATGTATGATAATAACTTTTTATGGGGGAATAACTCATATAAACACTTCAGCAGATGGATGCAGGATTATGCTGCATCTGTTGGATTAAATTATTCAATCAACGATAATTATTCAGTTTATGTACAGGGAAGCCGCGCATATAAAATGCCGGCTTTGGATGAATTTTTAAATGCAGCTTCACAAGGTCAAACTAGTGCATTTGAAGACAGACAGATATTAACAGCAGAAGGAGGTATCAAATATACCTCTCCTGTTCTCGGGTATACTTTAGATGTATTCTGGACTAAATTAAAAAATATCACCAGTCAGGGTGCAGTTGTAGATCCAAATACAGGTCAGACTATCTGGATTGTTCAAACTTCTCCTCAAAATATATCCAGAGGTATAGAACTCGAACTGTCGTCTGAACCAATTGAAGGTTTAAGAATTCTGGCAAACGGCACAGTGTTAAAAGCTACATTAGGCACCGGAGCAGGGGCAGATATTGGCAGCTTAATTAATGGAGTTCCCGGATTCATCGGCAACATTTCCGGCTCGTATACACTATCTAATGCTGACTTGCTGACCGGCTTGGAAATTATGGCCGATTATCATTTTGTTGGGATCAGGTATACAAATGCAGCTTCCGGTACAAATTTGCCCCCGTATGGTTATATAAATTTGGGTTTAGGATATCGAATCCCAAATTCAGGTGTGACAATCAATGCAAATTTATTAAATGCGACTATGTCTAAAGGACTTGAGGAAGGAAATCCAAGAAAAGTATTATTTTCAACAGGAGCAGCTTCCCTTTATCTAGCAAGACCTGTATTGCCTACAAGATTCTCTCTGGACTTATTGTATAATTTCTGATTATTTATGCAGGTATCCTGTTTTGGATACCTGCATATCTTTCATTCAAAATATTGAAAAATGAGGATTGTAAAAAAAATAATTTTATTTGTTTTTATTTTTTTACCTTGGTTAAATCAGGCACAGTCTAAAGATTCCTCATTCATATTTACAACAAAAAGCTTCAATAATTACACACCCGCAAGTTTAGGCAATGGTTATTTTAGCATTGAATCTTCTCTGCTCGGCATCAAACGAACCGGGTCTTATATGGCCCGGGTATATGATCATGCAGATGGCGATATACCGAGAATAGCAAGATTGCCGGCCTGGAACGAAGTGAATTATTTTGATGGCAAGTATTGGCTGGATGGTATGAAAATAAATGATTCAAACTTTTCGGGCTATGAACAAACTCTGGATATGTTAAATGGTGTATTGAAAACAGAATATATCTGGCAGGATAATAGTAAAAGCACTTTAATAAAAACCGAAACCTTCATTTCAAGAGAAAATAAAAATCTCGCTGCTGTCAAATTTCAAATTACTCCACGATTTACAGGGAATATAAAGATATTTTTACCTCTTAAAGAATGGAAACCACCCAAAAGGAAAACTTATGCAACTTTACAGCATATCGCACTAAATCCACCTGGAGCCTATCCTGCTGAATGGTATCCGGGTTATATGAAACTGCTGACAAAAAACTCAGATACTGCCAACAATAAGATTATTTTCTGGATAGTTTCAAAAGCCGTAGGTCGATCCACTTATGTTGCAGAGGCTGCTAATGTCGATTGGCCTGAACTAAAAAATAAATCTATAAAAATTGTTAATACAAATGATGAAATCGGTTTAGAAATTGAATTTTCTGCAAATGCAAATCAGGAATATACTTTTTATAAATATATATCTGCTGTCTCCTCATTTGATACCACAAACTATTTGGAATTAGCTAAAGATATTTCCTCAAAGGCAAAACAGGAAGGCTACAATAAAATATTAAACCATAATAACGAAGCCTGGAACAAGCTGTGGAAAACAGATATTAAAATTTATGGAAACCCGCAGCTTCAAAAGGCAGTACATTCGATGATGTTCTATCTATTCTGCAGTATAAGAGCAGGAACAAACTTCAGCATCCCTCCAATGGGTCTGGCAAATGACGGATACTACGGTCATATCTTCTGGGATGCGGATACATTTATGTTCCCTGCACTTCTTTTAATGCATCCCGAGATGGCCGAATCAATGGTAAATTTCAGATTTGAAGCACTTGATGCTGCAAAAGCTAATGCAAAGCTGAATGGCTACAAAGGGGCGATGTACCCTTGGGAATCAGATGAAATCGGTAATGAGGCTACACCGGGATTTGCCTATCAGAATGCTTTACATGAAAATCATATTACGGGTGATGTTGCTTTAGCACAATGGCAGTACTATTTGGCAACAGGAAATAAACAATGGCTGGCTGACACCGGCTATAGTGTTATAAAAGAAACAGCTGACTTCTGGACAAGCAGGGTTTCGTTTAATAAAAAAAAGGATCGGTTTGAAATTAAAAATGTTGTTTCTGTTGATGAGGGAAAAATCGGAATAAATAATGATACTTATACTAATTCAATTGCAAAGAAAAATCTTGAAATAGCAATTGAAGCAGGTAGAATTCTGAATAAAAAAATAAATCATGAATGGATAAATGTTAAGGATAAAATTTATATTCCTTTTGATTCGGTAAATCAAATTTATCCTACTTATGAGAATGCACCGGATTCTATTTTGGGCGCTGTTGTTACATTGTTAAGTTATCCAATCGGAGTAAACATGAGTGAAACTGCTAAAGTAAACAATCTTAAAAGCGCTGCAAAATTAGTAAAGAAAGAAGGTTCCGGTGCAATGATGACAATAACTTTATTGCCGGTGATTGCTGCAGCAGTGAGAGACGCAAATCTCTTAAATGAATTAACTGCAGTCTCATATAAACCATATTTACATCCGCCTTATAATGTATTGACCGAGACACCGCATAACCATTCTATTAATTTCATTACAGGTGCCGGCGGATTTCTGCAGCAGATCATTTACGGTTATACCGGCTTAAGAATAACTGAAGATGGAGTTAAACAAAAATACAAACCGATGCTGCCTCACGATATCCAAGGATTAACCTTACAAAATTTTTATATTGGCGGTACCAAATATGATATTGAAATTAAAAATAATGTATTAACAATGACGAAAAAAGAATAGTCCGATCAACATAAAACAAAATTTTAAAATAAAACGACATAAAAATGAAAGCTTTTTTTATCCTTTTGAACTTATTAATAATGACATCTGCATTTTTATCGGCACAGACTGTTTCACCCGTTCTCGAGTTTCCACAGCCTGGTCTTGATGATTTCTCTGCCTATTCGGGTTATCAGACAAGATTCTATAGAGATGCAAAAGACAATACAATACAAATCTCTATTGACAAAAATACGGGCAGAATTATAAATCTTTGGGCAGATGCTGCAGACGAAAGCATTTCTTTCAGTGTTAAAGATACTGCCGGTAATCCGGTTGAAATATCCTGGGGATCTGCTGATCTGAAAAACTCCATAGATGGGAAAATAAGATATGCGCAGTATTCTTTAGTTTCAAACTCTTCCAATATTGATATAGGATTATTTCTCCTGGGCTCAATGAGAATAGAAAGAGATTTTCGTTATAAAGACCGGTTTAAGCTACCGATGAGCACTGATACTGTGTTTGTTCAGCATGAATTACTAAACCTTATAGATAATATAAAAAAACTACCGGCCGATAAGCAAAAAATTCAACTGTCTGCTTTAAATGCAAACTCGATTAACTCCTTAGAATCCAGATTAAAGCCTTCAATTAATTATTTCAAAATCTCTTCACAGAAAGGGGCTCTAATTGAACAGCCGTATTTTAATGCGGTGCATAATTTAAGCCTTGAAATAAGCGTTAAAGATAAAAACACAAAATTGGAAGTAGAGCAAAACAAGATTCATCTAAAAAATTTGAAAGGAAGTCCAATCACTTTTTATATAAAAATCGGAACCGATTCGCCAGCTCTCACTCCTTTAACACAAGATAAAATTTTTAATGATAATTTTCTTAAGTATTATGAAAATGCTAAGTCGGGGTATTTTAAATTACTCGCGCGAAATAATAATTTAAACCAGACAGAAAAAGATTCTATAACCAAATTTAAAAGAATGAATCGACAGATAAAAAGCCTGGAGCTGCTAAGTTCAAAAGAAAAGCTTATGGCCGGATTGCCGAATTTTGCCACTTATTTCGGTCGCGATATGATGATGTCGGCTTTAATGATGGAGCCTATATGGAAATCATCTATGCTGGAAAATGTAATTGCAAGTGTATTAAATAAATTGAGAGCTGACGGAAATGTCAGCCATGAGGAAGGTCTGGCTGGACAGGCAATCCGTGAAAATGCAGCAAAATATAATTCGGTCATTCGGGATTATTTTTCTACAATGAATGAAAACGAAAGGGACAGCATCTTTTTTAAGGCAACTAAAATTCTAAAGAATCTACAAAAAACAACAGAAAATTACCGGATGAAAGATGATGATTTTCAGCTGCCGGTTTTAACAGCTCATTATCTTTTACATAAAGATATTTCAAATGCAGAGAAATTAAATTTTCTTAAAAAAACAATTGATATAAGTAATGCTTCTACGAATTTATCATTATTGTTAAAGAACCTGGTTTATGTAACCAATGAAGCATCAGCTTATATTAAAAATCCCACTGTCTTAAATTTAATTAGTTTTGATAAAGTTGATAATCACTGGCAATCTGCAAGCTGGCGCGATAGCCAGGCAGGTTATGCAAACGGCCGTTTTGCTATGGATATAAATGTAATATGGGTTCCAAAAGCTTTGGAATCGATTCAAGATATTTTAAATTTCTTAAAAGAGAACAATTATTCAATAGAAGATTTAATTAAGTTAAATCAGGATATCAAAGGTTCCTTACTGGAAGAATTTTTTGCTAATCCAGAAAAATTATCTAATGCTATAGATTTATGGAAAGGAACCGGTAAATACTTTTGGACGGATTTACCTTCAAGGGAAGTTAATCAAAAAATTGAAGCCAAATTAAACTGGCTGCCGAAAGAAGCAGGTACATATTGGGAAAAGGTATTGAAGAATAGCTGGAAAGATAGCAGTGATATAAAATTTCTAACTCTTTCTCTAGATGAAAACGGAAGCAGGATCGATGTGGAAAATAGTGATCCCGCAACATTAATATTTCTGAATAATTTTACTGAAGATGTTCTTAATAATAAAATCCCTGCCGATTCTCTTCTAAATCTAATTAAAGTATTTATAATACCTTATCCTGCAGGGTTATTCGTCGACAGCCTTGGGACTTTGGCTGCAAATGATACTTATGCTTCAAAAGAAATATGGGAAGCTTTCAAAAATGACAGGTATCATTCCCCGTATGTTGTTTGGGGAAGAGAGGTGAATTTAATATTCCTGGGATTATCAAAACAAATCTTATATGCATATAATTCAGAGGGAAAGCTTACAGATCCTAAGCTTGGCAGTTTAATCAAAGAGTTAAAAAGTATCCTGGAAAAAATAAATTCGGCAGTAGAAGAATCAGGCCTGAAACATAATGAATTATGGACTTACAAAATATCAGCGGGCAAATTATATCCCATGAGATATGAAACTACATCCGACATTCAGCTTTGGAATTTAACTAACCTTTCAGCTGAATATTTAATGAAGCAAATCCCGGGCAACTAAAAACATTATTTAACTTATTTATTAAATGTTATGAAAAAAATTATTTACTCCTTATTCCTTTTTATTTTACTTTCCCTGACTGTTACTGCCCAGGAACAAACAATAAACTTGTGGCCCGGTAAGATCCCCGGTGCAATAGAAGATAGTTCATATAAAGAAATAGACTTGAGTAATGAAACAGGAATTTACAGGATCAGTAAAGTTAAAATCCCCACCTTAACTATATTTACTCCTCCTCAGGGAAAAGGAAATGGTACCGCGGTTCTAATTTGTCCAGGAGGCGGTTATGTTCATTTAGCTTATACTAAAGAAGGAGCTGATATTGCAAAATGGCTGAATACACTTGGAGCAACCGCCTTTGTTTTAAAATACAGGCTGCCGAGCGATTCAATTATGGAAGATAAAACCATCGGACCTTTAATGGATGCCCAGAAAGCAATGAGATTTATAAGAGCAAATGCTGAGAAATGGGATATAAACCGGGATCGAATTGGTGTTATCGGTTTTTCAGCCGGAGGACATTTAGCTTCAACTCTCTCTACTCATTACAATGAAAAAGTATATGATTCAGATACAATTAGTGCTAAACCTGATTTTTCCATCCTTGGCTACCCGGTAATATCTATGGAAACCGGCATAACACATTTAGGTTCAAGAGAAAACTTGCTTGGAAATAATCCGGCTGGTGAAGAAGTAATAAAGTATTCAAACGATCTGCAGGTAAATAAAAATACTCCTCCTGCATTTTTATTTGCCGCAGAAGATGATAATACCGTCCCAATCCAAAATAGTATAAATTATTTTAAAGCTTTAAGTAAATATAAAATCCCGGCTGAACTTCATATTTATCAGCATGGAGGTCATGGATTCGGCCTGGCTAAGAACGGGGGGACGGAAAGGGACTGGACAACTGCTTGTGAACATTGGTTAAAAGCTATCGGCATGCTTTAAACCTTTGTAAAGTGCCAGTCACTTTTAAAGTGACTGGCACTTATGCTGGGCTAATTTGAAACAATAGCTGCAACCTGTCTTGCAAGCTTATGATTATATTCAATGGCTAATCTTTTATAATTAATTAAATCTATTATAGTTCCAATCACGCAAATACCCCCTGTAAAGAGATATAATAATCCCATTCCAATCTGATCCAATACAAAACGCTGCACTCCGGCTACGCCGAAAAAACCGATTAGCGTAAGGAGCAGTATTGTCTGCGGATCTTTTCTTCTTGAATTATAAATAGAAGCATATTGGGTGATTTGATTGTCATTCATATCCTTAACTAACATTTGTATATAAACCAGTTCTTCCTGTTCAATATTAGGCAGCAGAGTAAGTAACCTGTTCATTTTGACCTCGCTATTTTTGTTAGGGCAACGTTCACTTTCGTATTCTTAAGCCCCGGGATTAATAGAATAAAAATTCTATGTAATAATATTATAAAGGCAAATATGCCTAAAGGATGTGTATGTATCGATTTAAGTATTTCAAAGTGCATTAAATAATGGATAGACCTCCCCAAACCGCAGCCAGGACAGAAATCAATACCTAAATACTTAAAAAGGCAAAAGCTGTAATGTGAATCGGTATTAACAAAAAACAAATAAATAAGGCCCAAAATCCAGATTAACGCTTCAATATTAAGATTTTTCAGTTTCATCCTGCCTTAAATTACTTCAAAATAGTTAACTATTCAAAAAAATTTGATAAACGGCTGGAAATAATATATGAGCGTTTCAAATCCCCTATATGCAGATTATAACTATTTAGACTTGCTAAATTAGATCTTCCTTATTTGACTCTGAACTCAAAAGAATAATATATTCTATAGTAATATTTTCATGAATTGAGCTGCGAAATTAGAAAAGTGCCCTATTTTATTTATTTAAAAATTCATATACAGCGGAAAAATCTTTTTCTCCAAACCCTTTTTTCACTGCCAGCCCGTAAATTTCTTTTGAGATATTTGAAAGGGGCAGAGATATTCTATTCTCAAATGCAGTTATATCAACCAGGTGAAGATCCTTCTGCATATGCTCCAGCGGAAACTCAGTATTATATTCTTCGTTCCTGATCTTCTCTTTTTTACCTGCTAAAAAGGGAGCTGTAACAGGACCGCCGATTAAGGTATTGAACAAAGTATCTTTTGAAAAGCCGAGAGATTCTCCCAATGTCATTGCTTCGGCAAAAGATACCATTGAATTTGCAAGCATCAGATTTACAACCATTTTCATTGATGTACCCATACCGTTTTTGCCAAGGTGGATGATTTTTTTTCCCATTTTCTCCAAAAGAGGTTTAGCTTCATTCAAATCTTTTTCATCACCTCCTACAAAAAAAATAAGTTCTCCTTTTTCAGCAGGCCCAACGGTACCAGCTACCGGTGCATCCAAAAACCTGACTCCATTTTCTCTAGCTTTATCATTCATTTCAATAGAAAAAGAAGGATTGACAGTGCTTATATCTATCCATAATGAATTTTCTTTGAGAGATAGTAAAAATCCTTCCTTTCCCAAAGCTGTTTCTCTGACAGCAACAGGATTTGACAGCATAGTAATTACTATATCACAGTTCTTACCTATTTCTTTAGGTGAACCGGCTAATGATGCACCTTTTTTAACTAATGGTTCCGCTTTTTCTTTTGTCCTGTTATAAACAATTAGATCATATCCGTTTTTTAATAAATTCTCCGCCATGCGGCTTCCCATTATTCCAAGTCCAATAAACCCGATTTTCATAGTTCACCTTTTTTATCTAATTAAAATTCTAGCAGAAAAATAATAATTTATATGAAAATCTCATGTTAGCTGTGGTATAATGCAGCCCCGGGTTTAGATTTAGAAGTGTCGCGCAGAAGAGTTATTCAATGTGGAGATTATCAATAATTATCCTGTTTCACAGGAGGAAATAAGTATATAAAAATCAAATTACATTAAAGCTTATTTACAAAAATCATCTTCAAATTTTTTTATTTTTTCCATACGGCGGTTCAATCTTTCTTCATTCAAATACTCTGCATTTATAAATGCAGCAACAAGTTCTTTAGCCAGCTGAATGCCTATTATTCTTGCCCCGAGGCATAATACATTCATAGCGTCATGTTCAACGCCCTGGTGAGCAGAATAAATATCATGGCATACTGATGCGCGTATTCCTTTAAACTTATTAGCGGCAACAGCTGCGCCAACCCCGCTTCCGCAAATTAAAATCCCTTTTCCCGTTTCACCATTGATTATTGATTTTGAGATAATTTCCGCATAATCAGGGAAATCATCCAATGAATCATATTTTTGGTTTCCCAGATCAATGACATCATAATTATTTTCTTTAAGCCAGTTTAAGAGATCTTTTTTTAGTTCGAATCCGCCATGATCGGAAGCAAGAGCTATTTTCATTTTTATTTCTTTATTTTTTTAATAGAATTATAATAATGCTCTGCAAAATAATGGTTTTCCTCTGAACTTTGAAATTTTAAATTAAACATTATGAAATTATGGTGTGAGATTCATATCAATATATTCATTTAGATAAAAATAAAAATTGCTTCTTTCCCTAAATCAAATTAGCTTTCATTAATTATTTGAGGTGATGCCATGTCTCTATTAGAAATAGTAATTTTACTGCTTATCTCAGGAATATGCGGTTCAATTGGGCGAGCACTTGTGGGATTTTCAAGAGGAGGCTGCATCATATCTATTGTTGTCGGTTTCATTGGAGCTTTAGTCGGAGAATGGATTGCTAAACAAGCTGCCCTTCCCGATTTTTTTGTTCTTGATATCGGCGGAACAAATTTTCCTGTTGTCTGGTCGATTATCGGCTCTGCATTATTCGTCGGTATTCTGGGCATTCTTTCTCCAAGAAGAAATTAATTAAAAATAATACTTGATTATAAGCTTATTTATGCTAGTTTAATATTAAAATTTTCAATATAAATTTTAATTAAATATGGGGACTCACTACAAAGGTTCAAAGAAAGAAATCAATGCTCTTAATGTTTATATAAAACTCGTTAGGGTTGTTGACTCAATCAATTCAATATTATATATATCTTTATCAAAGGAAGGATTAACCGAGAGCCAGTTCGGCGTTCTGGAAGCTCTGTTTCATTTAGGCTCCATGAGTCAAAAAAATTTGGGTGAAAAGCTGCTGAAGAGCGGCGGTAATATTACACTGGTAATTGATAATCTTGAAAAAAGAGGACTGGTTATTCGAAAAAGAGGCGTAATCGATAGAAGATATTTTAATATTCACTTGACTGAAAAAGGGAAAAAATTAATCGAATCCGTTTTCCCGAAACAATTAAAAATAATAACCGACGAAATCGGTATATTAAACGAAAACGATCAGTGTGAGCTGCAGCGTATGTGCAGATTGATTGGGCTTAAACAATAGAGCTAAATAAATTTTTGATTTATAATTCTGGGTTTCAAATTTAACCGGATTTATTCTTCAATTAGATTTTTTCTTCGAATTTTTGAGATTCGCATCCATACTTTTTTGATTTTTTAAACTTCCCGACTTTTTATTTTTTTAACAGTATCTAAAATTCCGGGTAAAACCTCACCTGATTTACCGAAGAAAGATGAATTAACTAAAGAAGAGATTTCCGTTCTTTCAATATTCACTTCAATAAGAGTTGCCCCGGATTCTTTTGCAGTATAAATTAAGGATGCTGCAGGATAGACTATTGCAGATGTTCCTATGATAAAAAAAATATCTGCATTTTCAGAAGCCCTGTAAGAAGCATCAAATTGATCCTGGGGCAAATATTCTCCGAACCAGACAACATCGGGACGAATTAGTCCTCCGCAATCACATTTGGGAATCTTTCCTGACATTGGGATATTATCTAAATAAACCTTTTTACATTTAATGCAATAATTCCGTTCAATGTTTCCATGCAGTTCATAAACTGTTTTACTTCCGGCACGTTTATGAAGATTGTCCACATTCTGAGTAATTACTTTCACATCCGGAAAATATTTTTCCATTTCTACAATTGCCAGATGACCTGCATTTGGACTGGAATCGGAAACTATTTTTTTTCTATGCTGGTACCATTCCCATACCAGTTCAGGATTATTCAGGAAAGCATCGAAATTCGCAAGCTCCTCCGGCTTTAACTTATTCCAAATTCCGTCTTTACCTCTGAATACCGGTATGCCGCTTTCCGCAGAAATACCTGCCCCGGTAAAGAAAACAATTCTTTCAGCATTATTGAATTTCTTCTGAAGCTCTTCGCCGATTTTCATTATTAATCCCTTATTTATCTTTAAATATCAAGCATTCTCCTGGTATCAATCAAAACAGAACAAATATAATATCAATAAGTTGGATGGTATAGAATCTAATTTCCTTTTCTTTCATAAAATCGTTCTACTTTTTATCTCTTATAATCTCCTTAATATATTTATCAGCTTTCTTTTTCCCAAACTTTTTCAGAAATTATCAGCATTGAATTTTAATAATAATATTAAAAAATTACCAAATTTTTAATTATTAAAGGGTGAGTTTTATGAAAGCTTTAATTGCAGATAAGTTTCCGGACCAATATACGGGAAAAATAAAAAGCCTGGTTCGAGAATTAATTTATGAACCAAAGTTTAAGGAGAATGATCTCCCGAACAATATCAAAGATGTTGATATTTTGATCGTTCGGTCAACTGTAGTAAGTGCAGAATGCATAAACAAATCAAATAAACTAAGTTTAATTATTCGTGCCGGAGCCGGTGTTAACAATATTGATATCAAAGCTGCAAATGAAAGAGGAATATTCGTATCCAACTGCCCCGGTAAAAACAGTATTGCCGTCGCTGAATTGGCAATGGGATTAATATGTGCGATCGATCGGAAAGTTCCTGAAAATATAATTGATTTCCGGAATGGCAAATGGAATAAAGCATTCTATTCAAAGGCTGATGGTTTATTCGGTAAAACTTTAGGTGTTGTCGGTGTAGGGCAAATTGGAACCGAACTTATTTACCGTGCCCAGGCATTCGGTTTAAAGGTTATCGGATGGTCAAGATCTTTAAGTATAGAAAAAGCTGAAACTCTGGGAATAGAAAAAATAAATTCGCTGGACGAATTATTTCAGCGATCGGATATCGTTTCGGTTCACCTGGCCCAGAATGCGGATACCAAAAAGATTATTTCCGGCGATTTGATTAATAAACTGAAAAAGGGAGCTTATTTCATCAATACTGCAAGAGCCGGAGTAGTTGATGAAGAAGCCTTGATAAATGCTGCAAAAGAAGAGAAAATATTTGCCGGTTTAGATGTCTTTTCTGCAGAACCCGAAGGGAAAGAAGGTGAATTTAAAAGCGAGCTTTCAAAAATTAAAAACATTTATGTTACACACCATATAGGTGCATCTACCGAACAAGCTCAAAATGCTGTTGCCGAGGAAACCTTTAATATCATTAAGAACTATATTGAACTGGGTGAAATAAAAAATTGGGTTAACCGCTGCAAAAAGACCGCCGCAAAATATCAATTAGTTGTAAGGCATTTCGATAAACCGGGTGTTCTTGCACGTGTTCTAAGATTTTTAAGTGAAGAAAGAATTAATGCACAGGAAATGGAAAATGTTATTTTTGACGGGGAAAAAACCGCCTGCTGTACAATCAAGTTAGATTCCAGACCTTCCGATAAAATTCTAAAAGAAATGCCTGAAAAGGAAGATGAAATAATCGATATATCTATTGTAGAATTATAATCTGAATGTAGCACAGGCTACTGTCCTGTGCTACACAAATTTTATCTCTATTATATCATTAATAATTCCATGGTAATATGGAAGTCTCAGGAGCTGTTCCATTCCTTCAATATCATTTGGTTCAAAATCAGTAATAAATGATGAGATATTTGTCTTAATATATTCTATCGTCTTTTTGGTCAAAGTTTTTCCGAATTGGTAATTTTTAATATTCCTGTAAACTTTGCTTCCAATATTGTCTAACTTTTCATTCAGCTCTTCCAGTACATTTTCATCTTTTGAAGCAAAAACATAATTAACAAATGGTAAGGATAAAAATTCAATAGCTTCTTCCGATAAACTTACACCTGAAAAAAATTTTTCATTCTCGAAATTTTTATCACCTGTAATCAATAAATTTTTATTACCAAGCTTTTCCTCATTGGTTAATATTTCAATATTAAGATCAGAATTATAAATTTCCTTAAACAATATCCTGCTTAAGATAACCTCAAGTGAGGATAAATCACCGAATAAGCTGAATTCTTTTATAATTTTTTGCTCAGGTATAAAGTAAATGTAAGAGTTGCATAGACTTCCCTCAAAAGCTATCCCGTGTTTCTTTGAAACATAGAGATCATTATTTTTTAAAAGATCGAGAGTTGGAATTAACCCTGCGCAATTTTCATACTTTTTAATTTCATTAGTTATTAAAGATGAGGAATTAAATATTAATTCTTTTTTCAGCGACGGTTCAAAACTACTCGACAGCAGCCCGGTGAATATATTTGAAGGGAGTATTAATTTCATTGAGAACTATCCTTTATAATTTTCTTTTCAATAAAATCAAAATTCAAATAGTTATGTAATTATGCAACAAAAATGGGGTAAACACAAGCAGTGCCCGGGATATTTGTCTGATTTTTGCTATATATGAGTTTTTCCAATATAAATCACAATACTAAAATAAACCTTTATTTTTTATCATATTTTTTCTTTCTTATAGAGGAAATAAATATGAGGTATAGTATGGCTAGAGCTGTGTATAATGGAGAAACCATTGCAGAGAGTGAGAATATAAAAAATATTGAAGGGAATTGGTATTTTCCAAAAAATTCAATCAAAAAGAAGTATTTAAAGGAGAGCCCGACACATTTAATCAGGGCTGATAAAGGGGAAGCAAGCTTTTATAATGTTTATGTTGCTGATAAGGTCAGCTGGAATTCCGCATGGTATTATTCCAAACCAAGAGAAGATTCAGATGAAATAAAAGACCTTGTAGGATTTGGTCCAGGTATCTTAATAGAAAAATAGTTAAGCCGGGTATATAGGAGGTTCTATCCTGTATACCCTGTTTTTATCCCGCCGTAATATAAATTTATTCTTCTCACCTGTTAAGAATATGGATTAAATTTCTTATTTTTTATTCCAATTATATATTACTTCTTACTAAAGTAATTTTTCAATTTATCTTAAATGTGCCTTTTATTACTTTCATATAAAACCAACCCGAATTATAAATTGGTAATTGCAGCCAACAGGGATGAATTTTATGACCGGCCTACAGCATTACTGCATAATTGGGAAAATCATTCTGAGCTTTTTGCCGGCAAAGATTTAAAAGAACAGGGAACCTGGCTCGGCATTACTAAGAAAGGGAAAATTGCCGCAATAACTAATTACAGGGATATGACAAAGATAAAGAGCAATGCACCAACGCGGGGTAAAATTGTTACTGATTTTTTATTAAATAAAATTCTGCCGGAAGAATATTCAATTACGTTAATTGAAACTTCAGATATATATAATGGTTATAATTTAATTTATGGACATATTGATAATTTGTTTTACTTTTCAAATATAAGTAAGAGACCGGTTAAATTATCTGCGGGGATTTTTGGTTTAAGCAATCACTTCCTCGATTCACCTTGGCCAAAAGTAGTTAAAAGTAAAAAATTATTTTCGAAAATATTGCAGGAGCCTAATCCATCAAAAAACAAGTTATTTGAGTTATTAAAAGATAATGAAATATATCCTGACGAAACCCTCCCCGAAACCGGATTAGGGATAGAACTGGAAAGAATGGTCTCCCCCATTTTTACGGCAACTGAAAAATATGGTACCCGCTCTTCATCTGTAATTTTTGTTGATTTCGAAAACAATGTTGACTTTACTGAAAAATCATATAACAGTAAGAGTAAAGAATGGATAACTTCTTCTTTTTCTTTCAAAGTAGAGATAAAAGAGAAAGCAATAAAATAATAAAGTAATTTTATCCAGGATTAAGCATGAATATCTTTAACCTCACAACCAGACCTAATGAAGATCTTTTCTATAAAAGGAATGATCCTGAAGATCTCCGGCTGGGGGAAAAGGTGAGCTCTAAAATTGAAGACTATTACGGATCGGATATAGTTATTTTGGGTTCACCGCAGGATGAAGGTGTAATCAGAAATAAGGGACGTGAAGGAGCAAAATACGGACCGGATAAAATCCGTGAAGCTTTTTATAAGCTGACTATCAGTGAAAAGATAGAATCGGAAAAAATATTTGACATCGGCAATATTAACACCGGGAGCAGTCTTGAAGAGATCCATGATATTCAGGAAGAAGTTGTTTTTCAATTATTAAATGAGAATAAAAAGATAATTATTCTTGGCGGAGGAAATGATATCTCCTATCCTGATGGCAAAGCTTTATCAAGATTTAACAATAACCTTTTAATTTTTAATATTGACAGCCACTTCGATGTTCGGTCTGATAAAACACGAAACAGCGGGACTTCTTACCGGATGCTCCTGGAACAAAACCTGGTAAAGCCAAAAAATTTTTATGAAATTGGAATTAAACGCTATTCTTCTTCGATTTCTCATAAGAATTACCTTAATTCAAAAGGAAGCCATATTTATTATTTTGATGAAATAAAGGAGAAAAGGATTAAAAGATTATTGAAAGAGATCCTTCTAAAAAAGAAAAATAAAGCATTATTTTGGGGTTTTGATATGGATGCAGTAAATGCTTCGGATGCACCCGGCGTAAGTGCTCCAAATCCAGCCGGTTTTTCCATTGATGAAGCATTATCAATAGCAGAAATTGCCGGGCATGATAAAAGAACAAAAATTTTTGAACTCTCGGAGGTAAATCCGAAATTTGATCAAGATAATAAGACAAGCCGTCTCGCAGCTCTAATTATCTGGCATTTTTTGAATGTATTGAACTGATTGGAACTATTTAAAAATAAAAAGCCCGGCTTGGGAACCGGGCTCAATTTGATGTTGCTAAGGGTCTAATTCAGACTGACGACAGGAAAATTGACTCCTTTTAAGCTTATTTCTTCTACTTTAAGCTTTACAACTCCTCTTTCTATCATACCGAGAGAAAGAGCAGCTGCTTTAGAAAGATCAAGTTGTCTTCCGCTCACATAAGGACCTCTGTCATTTATCCTTACAACAATCGATTTATTGTTCTTTAAATTTGTTAACTTTAATAAAGTACCAAATTTAAGGTTTTTGTGAGCAGCCGTAAATGCAGACTGGTTAAAAACTTCCCCGTTTGCAGTAAATTTACCGTTAAAACGAGGACCATACCATGATGCAGTCATTACACCCTTATCAACATAATTGACTATTGTTTTATTTATGGTATTTTCTTCATTAACAGGAACTGTTTCTTCATTATTCATTGGTTCGCTCGCTTTACTAACATCATTTGTAACAAATGTAAATCCAACCAATGAAATCATACCCAAAATTATTAACATTTTCGTTAATGACTTCAACATTACCTCTCATTTTGTGAAAGAACTATACAAAGTTATTTTTTAATCGAAGTAATATCAATAAAATTTATCACTTAATTCTCTGGTTGTACTATATAGCAAATAATCGACTATATGGGTATTTAAGTCGAATGTTTGTTAATTTTTTTAATTATTCCTTGCACTTATTAATAATGGATGCTTTGATTTAAATCATAGCTTTAAAATTTGGTTAGTAAAACCTTAAATCTATCTGTAATTTTTTATAAATATATTATGGTGATTTTAATAATTTATTATTAACCTGAACTAATCAGGTGCCGGCTAGTCTCTTAATCTAATATAGAGCTTATTTAAATTTTAAAGGAGTTTTTGAATGGCCTTCCCGGAAATAGCCTTTGCGATTTCTCTTCTTTTCGGACTTCATGTTTTGATATATTTTTTACTGTCAAAACCTGTCCCCGTTTTCTCAGTTTTAATTCATTTGTTTGGATTTTTAATCGGATTTATTCTTTTAACCACATCAGGGGATACCTGGGAAAACGTAGTTTTATCAATCAGCTCAGGATTATTAATCCTTGCATTTTTTGGAGGTTTCCTTTTTTTACTGTTTGATACAATATCATTCACCCCCCCTTCAAAATTATTGGGAGTGGGTTACATGGCATTACTTGCTATCGGATTAGTTCTTATGATAATTAAATAAGATATGCATATTTTGCCAAAAATCACCATGTAGTAAAGAGAATTAAGTTAGATTTCGATACATAGGTACTAAAAATAAGAGAACTAAATGTCAGAAGTTAATTCAGAAACAAGATCAACTATTATTTTATTCATAGCTATTTTGATAGCTGTTGTTATCACAGTATGGTTAATTTTATCTTTCGACCGGCCTAATGACAGAGATAACAGAGGAAGACAAACCGGTTTACTGTTTACCGGTCATAACGATCATATTATTACATTACAGATAGAAAAGACTATTATATATAATTTTTACCGGGAATAAATAATAGATGGGGTTAAAAGAATATAATAAGAAGAGAGATTTCCGAAAAACTTCGGAACCGAAAGGGAATGCCAAATCAGGTAAAAGCCAGCTTCATTTTGTTGTACAGAAACATGCTGCCAGAAACCTTCATTATGATTTTAGATTGGAACTCGATGGGGTATTAAAAAGCTGGGCTGTTCCGAAAGGTCCGTCACTAGATCCAAAAGTAAAAAGACTGGCAATGCATGTGGAAGATCACCCTTATGACTATCGCAAGTTCGAAGGAACTATCCCCGAAGGCGAATATGGCGGCGGGGAAGTTATTGTCTGGGATGAAGGGACTTACCATGCAATTGATATTGATGATAAAAAAAAGAGTGAAAAACTCTTGAAAGAAGGTTATGAAAAAGGAGATTTTAAGTTTTTTCTAGATGGTCAAAAGCTTAAGGGAGAATTTGTCCTTGTAAAAATGAAAAACAGGGGAGAAAAACAATGGTTATTAATAAAACATAAAGATAAATTTGCTTCAGATAAAGATATACTGGAAGAAGATCGTTCAGTTTTATCTGACAGAACAATTGAAGATATTGCAAATAGTGAGGAACCAAAAAAAAAGTAAAAAGCTCCGGGAAAATCAATTTGCCTATACTGGCAAACCTGCCTAAAATAAAAATGCCGCACAAAATAAAACCTATGATGGCTACTTTATCCGGTGAAGCATTCGATAATGAAAATTGGCTCTTCGAAATAAAATGGGATGGTTACAGAGCAATTGCTGAAATAGAAAACGGTAAAACAGATCTTTATTCCCGGAATAATATCTCATTTAATGAAAAATTCAGTCCAATCGCGAAATCTTTATCAGAAATAAAATATGATGTCATTTTTGACGGAGAAATAGTCTCGGTAGATCCAAATGGAATATCAAAATTTCAGCTTCTTCAAAATTTTCAAAAAACAGGAGAAGGGAATTTAATTTACTATATATTTGATATAATTTACCTGGATGGATATGATTTAAGGAATCTGCAATTGATTGAAAGGAAAAGGATTATTCAAAAAATTCTACCTGATCTGCCGAATATAAAGTACAGCGATCATATTGAAAAAGAAGGAAAGCTTTTTTATAAAATTGCTGTAGAAAAACAGATTGAGGGAATATTAGCAAAAAATAAACAAAGCAGGTATCAAATAAATAAAAGAAGCACGGAATGGCTTAAATTAAAAATTAAGGCGCAGCAGGAAGCGGTAATTTGCGGCTTTACAAAACCTAAAGGAAGCAGAAAAAATTTAGGGGCTTTGATTTTGGGTGCTTATCAGGGTCATGAGCTCGTTTATATCGGTCATTCTGGGGGAGGTTTTACTGAGGATGAACTTGAAACGTTAAAAAGAAGGCTTGAACCGCTGATTAGAAAAACCTCTCCTTTTAAAGAAATCCCCAAAACAAATACGCCGGCAACATGGATAGAGCCAAAGCTAGTTTGTGAAATTTCATTTTCCGAATGGACCGAAGAAGGATTAATGAGACATCCTATTTATTTAGGCTTAAGAGAAGACAAAAAACCGGAGGAAGTAGTAAAAGAAATTTCTGGAAATAATGCCTCTACTTCTAAAACAGATGATACAACAAGCAGTGATATGGAGCTTGAAATAAATAATCATAAAATTAAGCTGACTAATCTTAATAAAATTTACTGGCCAGGAGAGGGTTTTACAAAAAGGGATCTGATTGATTATTACAGGAAGGTATCGGGTTATATCCTCCCCTACTTAATGGATAGGCCTCAATCTTTGAATCGATATCCCAATGGAATAAAAGGGAAAAGTTTTTTTCAAAAAGATATTAATCAAAAACCTCCTGATTGGGTAGAAACAAGGAAGATTTATTCCGAATCTATAGATAAAGAAATAAACTTTATGATCTGCAATGATGAAGAAACATTGGTTTATATGGCAAATCTTGGGTGTATTGAAATAAATCCATGGTTTTCAAGAATCACAAACCTGGATAATCCTGATTACCTTGTTATTGATCTTGATCCCGAAGAGATTTCTTTTGAAAAAGTGATTGAAGCTGCCCTTGTAGTTAAAGACGTTTTTGACGAACTGGGTATTGAAAGTTTCTGTAAAACATCCGGGGCAACCGGCCTCCATATTTATGTCCCTTTGGAGGCTAAGTATGAATATAATGTATCAAAAGACTTTGCTCATCTTATCGGCAAGATTGTTAATAACCGTATCCCTGAATTCACAAGTCTTGAAAGAAGCCCGTCAAAAAGGAAAAAGAAAATATATTTGGATTACCTTCAAAATAGATCGGGTCAAACTCTGGCAGCACCATACAGTGTGCGTCCTAGACCGGGCGCTACTGTTGCCACACCGTTATTTTGGGAAGAAGTAAAGACTGGGTTGCTACCTGAAAATTTCACAATATTAAATATCCCCGACCGGATAAATAAGATCGGTGATATTTTTAAAAATGTCTTGAAAAAAGGTATCGATATCAAAAAATCAATTAAAAAGCTGGAAGTAATTCAAAATAAAAATTAATTGTTCTTTTTAGTAGAATTATCTAAAAGAGAGATGAGGAATAAGCACAAAAAACCGATAGATGACAAAAGTAAATCATTTGTGTCTATACTGAAGAATGATAAGTATCCTAATAAATGGTTAAAAAATTTAATAAGAATAATTGTAGTAAGAAAAGCAGAAAAACCCGCAACACCTGCTATTATTGCGACAAGTAATTGATGGAAAATTGTCCCCGGCAATTTGGTTTCAGATATTCCCCCTTTTATATTTTGAATCATTATTTCAATCATAACATTCCTTCATAATTATTAAAAAAGAGTATTGGAAATATAACTTTTGTCATTACTGGAGAATTAAGAATATATTATTAATCTATTAATTATTTTGTTATAAACAATTGATGAAAATAATGAATACCGCCTCGCCGAGCTTTATATTCGCAGGAGTTTCATAAAAAAGCGTTTGAATAATAATGAATAATAATGGAGAAATCTGTGACTAATTGCACAGATTATTTAATAATTTCTTCAATCTGGTCCATGATCTTATTCATTTTATCCATAGTAAGTTTAAAAGGTTCTGCCGATAAAGGATCAATCCCAGCCTCTTTTATTAAGTCAATTGGAAACCTGGAGTTGCCTCCTTTTAACAGCTTAAAATAATTATCTACAGCAGGCTGGCCGTTATCAAGTATTTTTTCTGATAATGCAGTGGCATAAATAATAGATGTCGCATATTGGTAAACATAATAATTATAATAGAAATGCGGTATAAATTCCCATTCGTAGGCTATATACGGGTCAACAATACAATCAGCTTCATCATCTCCGTAATATTCTTTGGTTAATTTGTAATAAAGCTTGCTTAATGATTCACCTGTAATCGGTTCCCCCTTTTCTGCCATTTGGTGAGCATCTAGTTCAAACTCGGCAAAAAGCGTTTGTCTAAAAATCGTAGTCCGCAGCAATTCCAAATAACTTCCCAGCAGGTATAACTTTTCATCTTTTGATTTAGCATGCTGAACAGCGTAGTTATTTAAAAGACTTTCATTTAAAGTTGATGCTATTTCAGCAACAAAAATCGGGTAATCTGATTTTGCATAAGGCTGGTTTTTATTAGAAAAATAACTGTGCATTGTATGTCCGAGTTCATGTGCTAAAGTCGATACAGAATAATAATCGTCATTCCAGTTCATTAATATATAAGGATGAAAATCATAGGCAGCACCCGAAGAATAAGCCCCGCTCCTCTTTCCAACATTAGGCATATAATCTATCCATCTATCATTAAATGCCTTCTGAAGAGTTGAAAGGTATTCCTTTCCTAATGGTTTTAATGCACTTAATATTTCCTTTTGGCCTTCTTCGATTGTAAAATTCATTTTTACTTTTTTTACAATTGACGCATATAAATCATAATAATGAAGAGTATCCACACCAAGCATTCTCTTCTTTAACTTTAGAAACCTTTTTAATGTCGGGAGACTATTATGGATTTGAGTAATTAAGTTTTCATAAACAGATGTCGGAATGTTGTTGGGTGCTAAGGCAGCATCTAAAGAAGATTTATAGTTCCGGTCTTTGGCATAAACAAAATCGGATTTATCCTTCCCTGCCAAGTTTGCACCTAATGTATTCTGGAATTTCCCGAAGTTCTCGAAAAAAGCTTTAAAGACTTTTTCCCTATCCTCCCTGTTTTCAACTGCACGATATTTTGTATACGTAGACGAAGTCAGGCTTACCTCTTCTCCGGTAGAGAGTTTCACTTCGGGGCTGGGCATTTCTGCATTACTGAAAATACTATAAACATCATAGGGCGTATCTGTAACTAAACCGAAGCTTGCTAATAGTTTCTCACCTTCATTGGAAAGAGTATGTGCTTTTAATCTCAGGATGTTATTAACAAAAACACTGAACTGATCAAGATCTTTTTTCTCGCCGAAGAATTGCTTTATTTTTGATGTGTCTATCTCTAAAATTTCCGGACTAATAAATGATGTGCTTTCAGAAATTTTTGTACCCAGGTTAGAGGCCTGCTGCTTCAATGCCTGGTTAGCAGAAACATTTAAATCCTCATCGCTCAGTTTGCTCGCATAATCGTAAAGTTTAGCAAACTCTTTCTGCAGATTAAAATATGAATCCAATGCATTATAAAAAGTTTCCGCATTCTCACCAAGTTTACCTTTATACTTTTCGACTTCACCTATCTGAGTATTTATTTTATCATAATCTGCTTTCCAGTCGTCAATTGATTTATAAACATCCTGCAAATTCCACTTATACTTTTCAGGTATATCTTTTCTTTTTATTGTTTGTGCAGTAATTGTAAAAGAAGATAAGATTATTAATGCCAGGATTAAATATTTTGTTCGAATCATGCTAATACCCATAAAAAAATTTAAATAATTTTGTTATTTAATTTGAGCTGTTCAAACTACTTTTTTGATTTAGCTTGGTAAGCCTGATAATGTGTTTGATCTTTTTATAAAAAACATGAATAATTTATTTGTAAAATTAAATCAATTTATGATAATTAAAAATTCAAGAATGAATTTTTTCAATTAAATTTATTTGCTAAAATTCATGTCCGGAAAAATATTAAGTGGATTTTTTCGATAAAATGTGACATGATCAATTAAAAATGCTGTCGATTTTAAACTAAATTATCGAGAATTGTGTCTATGACTTATAATGTATTATCTTTTTCTTAGTTAATGCTTATATTTATTTTTTTAAAAATTCACAAAGAATCGTTTCAGGTTGAAAAATTTATTAATTGATATAAAAGAAGGAGTTTTAATTTCTCTGCGGGCAATACGTGCCAATAAAATGCGCGCGTTCCTAACCACACTGGGCATAATAATTGGAATTGTTGCGGTTACAACTATGTCAACAGCAATTGTCGGCCTGGAAAAAGCATTTATTAGTTCAATCTCTTCCTTCGGATCAGATGTTTTATATATAGACAAATTTCCATGGTTTGGCGGCAATGACTGGAGCTATTACCGTAACAGACGTGATATAACTATGGAACAATATGAAAGATTAAAGGATAAACTGCAGAATAATACCGATATCAAAGCAATTGCCCCTAACAAAAGAACATTTGGAGCCACAATAGAAAGAGATAGATATACTGCTTCGGCCACTGTAATTTATGGAACAACAGCCGAATATATGGAGACTGCCAATACCATCCCGGCTCAAGGGAGATTTATGAGCGCTCTGGAAGTGAAAGCTTCAAGAAATGTCTGTGTAGTAGGAAAAGATATTGCTGATGCATTATTTCCTTATGGCGATCCAATTAATAAGACTATAAAGGTTAATAATGAACCTATGAAAGTTATAGGGGTTCTGGAAAAGCAAGGAAGTGCCCTTTTTGGAAGCTTTAGCATGGATGGCCAGATTATTATGCCGATAGGAATTTTTGAAAAAATTTTCGGGGAACAAAGAGGCAGGCTTAGAATTGATATAAAAGTAGCAAATGAAAAGAAGCTTGAAGACGTTAAAGAAGAAATTCGGTCTATATTGAGAGTGATTAGAAAAGTTCCTCCAGGTCAGCCTGATGACTTTGCTATAAATCAGCAGGAGGTATTTAAAGAAGTTTATGATAAAACTGTAGGCGTTATTTCCATCGCCGGAATTGTTATTACCTCTCTTGCATTATTTGTCGGGGCTATTGGAATAATGAATATAATGTTCGTGTCTGTAACCGAAAGAACCAATGAGATAGGAATTAGAAAGGCAGTCGGCGCAAAAACCTGGTCGATTCTAATTCAATTTTTATCAGAAGCTGCAATTATTTGTTTGATAGGCGGAATTATCGGACTGATAATCTCTTTCCCGTTAAGTCTTTTGATAAACCAGTTTTTACCAACAGCCATGCCTGTTAGTATAGTTGTTTTAGCATTAATTATTTCATCAGGTGTAGGAGTTATTTCAGGGTTTCTGCCTGCTTATAAAGCTTCCAAGTTAAATCCTGTTGAAGCTCTTAGAAAGGATTAGTTTGAAATGCTCGTTTTAGAAAGCATTAAGATGGCTCTAAATTCTCTAATTAAAAATAAATTGAGATCTATCTTAACCTTACTGGGAATTGCAATCGGATTATTTTCAATTATTATTGTTATGACTGCCATAGGCGCTATTCAAAGCAGTGTAGAATCAGCATTTAATTCTTTAGGGACAAATAATTTTGTGGTTCAAAAATTTCCTGCTATAACCGGTCCTAGAGAATGGCGAAAATACCGTAATAGACCAGACCTTACAATTGAGCAGGGGGAAAGACTTAAAGATATAACACATCTTCCATCCGCAGTTGGAATCTCTTTAGATAAAGGGGGGTTGGTTGCGAAATACGGCAATGAAAAAACCAATCCTAATGTTCAGCTTCAGGGTTTGAACCTTGATGAATTAAGGGTGAATGATTTAGTTATTTCACAAGGAAGAGGGTTTACACAACAGGATGAGAATTATACGCATATGGTTTGCATCCTTGGAAGCGATGTCGCCGATAAACTATTTCATAGTATATACCCTATTGGGCAGCAGATCAGAATAGATTTAATGAATCTAAAAGTTATAGGTGTATATGAAAAAAGAGGAAGCGTTCTGGGAGCCGGGCAGGATAATTTTGTTACAATTCCTCTGACTGTGTTTAAAAAATATTACGGTGATAAAAACAGCGCTACTTATACGGTCATGGCTCGGGATAAATCTAAGCTTTCCGAAACTATGGATGAAGTAATCGGTGCCTTAAGAAAAATAAGGAAAATTCCTCCCGGGAAAGAAAATGACTTCGAACTTGTGACTAATGACCAGCTGGTATCACAATTTGATGATATAACCAAATATTTTAGGCTTGGTGCTGCTGTTGTCGCATTTATTGCGCTTATCGCAGCCGGTGTCGGTATTATGAATATAATGCTGGTAAGTGTTACCGAAAGAACAAAAGAAATAGGGATTAGAAAAGCTATTGGTGCAAGGAAAATTATGATTAGATCTCAATTCCTGATGGAAGCCATCGTATTAAGCCAGATAGGTGGTTTAATCGGAATAACTTTAGGGGTAGTTGGAGGTAACTTAATCGCCATTGTACTCCATGTTTCCGTAATATTACCTGTTGAATGGATTATTATCGGGGTCACCGTTACAACCGGAGTAGGTGTTTTGTTTGGTGTTTATCCTGCAATAAAGGCTTCGAATCTTGATCCGATTGAAGCTTTAAGATATGAATAGTATTATCATTTCATTGGAAGCTGTTTAATAATTCCATTTTTAATAAATATAAATTATCAAGTACAGGAACCCCGCATTTTAAAAGTCTCTTTCTAGATTGATGACCGCTGGCAATCAGAATGCAATCAATACCGATTTCGCCGGCAACTTCAAAATCATGAATGGTATCTCCTATTAAAATAATTTCTTCTTTATTAAATCTTAATTCATTTATCCACTTTCTCCCTAAATCGACCTTGCCCGCAGCATAAATATTATCAAGCCCGTTTAGTCCGATAAAATAATTACTTATACCGAAATGGTTTATAATTTTAACCAGAGAATCATAATGGTAAGCAGATAGAAGTGATTGTGTTAATCCTAATTTTGTTACTGTTTGCAGCATACTTTTAACTTCATCAAAAATAGATGATTCAAACTTTCTTTCCTCGTATTCATCTATAAATTCCTTTCCCAGGATTTCAAAGGATGTTTTATTAAAATCCAGCCCCGCTTTTTTATAATATTCTTTAACAGGAAAATCAAATATTTCTTTATATCTACTGAGCGATATTTCTTCTAATTCGTTCCTTTTCAAAAGATTGTTTATAATATTATGGCACAGCTCAACGTCATTGAA
This sequence comes from uncultured Bacteroidota bacterium, assembly GCA_963782475.1. GTDB lineage: Bacteria > Bacteroidota > Ignavibacteria > Ignavibacteriales > Ignavibacteriaceae > CAVQBP01. The sequence goes on along the minus strand of CAWAJW010000012.1, from coordinate 119,009 downwards.
GAGAGTTCCATTCCAATCCCAGATGATATGCTTATATCTTTTAAACATTTTTAAACCGGATAAATATTTCTTCAAAATTAATCCTGAAAAATTATAGAACAAAAAAATAAAAGGTGTTTTGTTAAGGCTTTTGTGCCGGAGATAATACCATTTCAAAATAAAATTGATTATTTAAATTTTAAATTGTAATCTATAAGCCCGTTTTATTTAATAATTTGCTTTAACTGTTCAATATAAAAGTAACAAAAACATAAGGTGAAAAAATGAGAGCTATTTGGAAAGGCTTTATCCGTTTTTCTCTCGTTACCATTCCTGTTAATTTATACAGCGCGGTAGAAACTTCCGGCACAATAAGCTTCAACCAGCTTCATAAAAAAGACCATGGAAGGGTTGGGTATGAAAAAAAATGTAAAAAATGCGGGAACATTCTTTCTAACGATGAAATTGTAAAGGGTTATGAATTTCAGCCGGACCAATATGTAGTTATCGACAATGAAGATCTCCAGAAAATAAAATTGGAAAGTACAAGAACTATCGAAATCGAAGGGTTTGTTAACGCTGCCGAAATTTCTCCAATGCTTTACGATTCCCCTTATTTTATCGGACCTGATGGTGAAGTTGCTAAAAAAGCCTATGCTCTTTTTACAGAAACTCTGAAAGAAACAGGGAAAATGGGGATTGGAAAGGTCATTATGAGAGATAGAGAAGATGTCGTCATGATTTCACCTGAAGAAAACGGTATGATGATGTTTAAGCTCCGTTACCCGAACGAATTAAGAAAAATAAGCAGTGTACCCCAGTTAAACGGAATTAAAGCAGATAAAGATCAGCTGAAGCTTGCTAAAAGTTTAGTTGAATCAATGACAACAACTCTGGATAAAATCGAGTTGAAAGATAAGTACCAGGATGCTTTAAGAGAACTGATAGAAGCAAAAGCCGAAGGAAAGGAAATTGTAGCAACATCTAAAGAAGTAGAACCCGTTACAGATATAATGGCTGCATTAAAGAAGAGCCTTGAACAGGCAGCTAAAGAAAAGATGCCGATGGAAAAAGCAAAGGGAAAAACAAAAAAAGAAAAAGCAGAAAAGAAACCTGCCAAAACCAGGAAAAAGAAATCAGCTTGATTATCATTTGATTTTATTTGTTATTTTTGATACTGTTTGTAAAAAGGTTTTGGTTTTGTTATGGCAAAAATTATTCAGCTGCAGGTAAAAGCTCCTTTAAAGCTCGGTTACAAAAGAGCTAAAAAGGATAAGAAGAAAGATCTGGAAAAGAAGGGACAATTAAATCTTTTTAACCAGCAGGGAGCTCAGATACATTATCTGCCGTCTAAATTTACTCCTTTCGAAGAAGCTTTATGGCTCGATGAAAACGGCAATCCTCATGCACAGGAGGCATATTTAAAAGCTATTTTAGTAAATGACTGTACAGCCGACGCATATTGCAACCTGGGGATATTGGAATCACAATCAGGTAATACAGCAAAAGCATTTGATTGTTTTTCACAATCTTTAAAGCTTGAAGAAAGGCACCTGGAAGCTCATTATAATCTTGCAAACCTCTATTTTGATTCCGGAGATTATAAGCTGGCCAGACTTCACTATGAATTATCCGCAGAAATTGAACCGGATTTTCCCAATACATATTTCAATCTAGGTCTGGTTTATGCTTTAAATGATAATTATGATGATGCTATAAATGCATTATTCAAATACAAGCAGCTTGTACCTGAAGAAGAGGGGAAAAAAGCAGATAATTTATTGAATAGTCTGAGAAGATCCTTAAATAAATAATTTTAATCGCAAGATTCAATTAAATCAATGGCATATTTATTTTTATGCTTTGCAATGATCTTTTATGATCATAATATTATAAATCATATCTTCCGATTTTTGTTTTTAGTAGGCCGAGATTAAAAGAGTACCGGTAATTATTATTGCAGTAGCAGCAGCTCTCATCCATAAATTATCTTCTTTAAAAATCCTTCCTCCAATAATTGCGGCAAAGAAAATAGAAATTCTTTTTACGGCTAGGACTAACGCGACAGGCGCAATTTTCACCGCTTCAATTTGGGTGTACCTGTATATTATTGTTAAAGCTGAAATAAGAATCAATAATTTTAAAAAATCCCCTTTTACAAATTCCGGCAGATTATTGAAGGATTTTTTTGAGGCAAAATATATTATTATAAAATTTACTGCTATAAATAAGTTCTGAAAAACTAAAAATGATTCCGCTTCCAAATTGTACTTATGCAGTAAAAGCCGGTCCATTATTGCAGTAATGGTAAATAATAACAAAGCCGTAATTATATAGTGATGTTTTTTTGAACCTATAAATATTTTAAATGGATCCAGTAAGTCCTGTTTTGATTTTGCTTCAAGAATATAAGTACCTAATATTAAAAGAAGAATTCCAAAAACTTCAGCAAGGGTTAATTGATCACCGATAAAAATGAAAGCTGAAATCGCTACCAGGCCTGGTGTAAGAGCAAGAAGAGGCAGAGCTTTGCTGATTTCGAAATTTTTAATTGCCAGCATTACATTCCAGAAGGCGAATGCTTCCAGGATTGTTTTAAGGTATAAAACCAGCAGTCTGTCCCAAAAAATTTTTTCATAGTTCAGAAAAAAGAAAACCGGTATTAGGAGCACTACATTAAAAATTGAAAGGAGAAGACTAAACTCTAATGCTTCTATTTTAAAAAGTATTTTTTTCTGAGATATAGCAGCAGCAGCTGAAAATACTGCAGATATGAAAGCAAGCCAGAACCAATTCATAAATTTACCATGCAATATTCAATTTTAAATAAAAATTTCTTCCCGGTTCTTCCTTCATAATTCCCCTGTTTGTCGAAAGATGATTCCTATAAAGCTTATCGGTTAAATTTTGCACTCCTCCTATAATTCTGCATTTAACCAAACTTATCGGAAAAAAAGGAGATTGGAGAGATAAATTAAAATATGCATAGCCGGGAGTAGCAGCTTCTCCTTCTGCTATTTTGTTTTGAGCGGCAAAAATATCTGCAGAAATATTAAACTGGTAATTAAGCTGAGTAACTTTGATACCTAATTCACTATTTAAAGGAGGAATCTGCGGCAGGTATAAGTTATTGGCAATATCCTTCCCGACAGTATAAGATGAATTCATATACAAAGAACCCCATGAGTTGTAATTGTATTCAAAAGAAAAATCGGAACCGTATATTTCGGCTTTACCTATATTTGTTTTTATTAATGCCGACCTTCCTTCGTATGTCCCTGGTATTTCCGAAACCAGATCATTCAACAGGTTTAAATATGCATTCCATTTCAATGAAACTAGCTTATCCCAGATTCTAAATCCCAGATCAAAGAAATATCCTTTTTCGGGTTTCAGGTTCGGATCTCCCAGTCTTACCAGATTTCCCAGATCTATATATTGATATCTTTCTTCAAGAGAAGGGGATCTAAATGACCGGGCAAAATTAAAAGTTACATCTGTCTCTCCATTTAAGGGATAAATAAAGCCGATATTTCCACTCCATGAAATATCATTCGCTTTATATGACTTCCAGTATAAAACCTGATTGACAGGAGAATTGTTTTTTAATCCATTCACAATTATATAAACCGGGTTTGAAATTTCCGAATTACTTACATTAATTTTGTCTATTCTGCCGCCGATTGAAATCTTTATTTTTTTGTTTAGATCAAAATCATCCTGAACAAATGCACCAATGCTTGTAAAAGATGCTTCCGGAAGAGGTCTTTCACCGATTGTCTGATAGTTAACAGTTTTTATACTACCTAAAGAATCAAGCATTTCTATCTTTAGATTCCTTTCTCTCCTGCTGTCCAGTTTTCTTTGCCATGCATCAATCCCGGCAATTAATACTTGGTTTGAAAACGGGATAAGGCTCGTTAGCAGCTGAATACCGTTAGTGTAATGCCTTGCATTCGGAGTAATGCTTTGGACATATATATTTTGCAGGGGACTGGGATGCTGAATCAAATATGGAATATTCTCCACATTCCTGTAAATATTCTGATTATAATATTTTAATGAGATATTTTTTACCAGATCAGAAACATTTTTTATCTCATATTTTGCAGAAAGAAGATCTCTTTCTACGCTGGTATATTTAACCAGTGCATTGTCGGGAAATAGAGGATATCCTCCCGGGATACCAACATCATTTGCATTATATTTCTGGTATTCGACTTTTAAACTTTGATTGTTAAAAGGTAATAATTCCAGCAGTGCTGAAATGTTGTTATCTGAATACTGACTATTATTTAAAACTCCTGCAGGAGTTTTTGTATTTCCGGCTTTTCTAAGTGTCCCGTTTATTCTGAAATACCAAAAATCTCTTTTCAAGTCCAGATTAATATTCTGAGAATACCCTTTGCTGACTGAGTTATAATAACTTGAAACAGAGCCGCCGGAATTTAATTTTTCGGAAAAACTTGGAGGTTTGCTTATAAAATTTACAACACCGCCTAATGCGCCAGTCCCATAGAGAGATGAAGCTGATCCTTTAATTACTTCTATTCTCTCAATATCATTTAAATCAATTAAAGATAATGCAGCATCGAGATCTGTGGCAGTTTCAATTCTGTCGCCGTCTATTAGTATAACCTGGCTTGAGCTTCCCATCCCCCTGATATTAATAGAAGTAGCCCATATCCCATCTCTTTGAATTGCAACTCCAGGCAGATTGCTTAATAAATCCGGAGCTGTTACAAAATTAGATTTTTCCAGCTCATCTTTAGCTGCAATTTCCATTGGAAGTGGAATTTCCTTTATCGTCTTTGTACTTTTTGTACTTACAACCGTAACTTCTCCTAAGGTAATAGGAGCAGGAACCAATTTAATTATCTCTGTTTTTATTGAGTCGTTTATATTAAAAGAAAAATTTTGAGTTAAATATCCGACGAAAGAAAAAATAAAATTATATTTTCCCGGAGGAATATTTATAATTGAAAAGTTTCCCAGCTTATCTGTAACATCAGCAAATTTATTATTATTATCATAAACATTAACGCCTTCGAGAGGGTTATTTGTTTCAGAATCGAATACTTTCCCCTTGAATGAAAATGATTGTGAAAAAAGGCAGGAATTAATCACGGCAAAAAGAAATATAGGGTAAAATATCATTTTCATTCTTTATAGAGATCTACTTTATTTCCAACATTATCGAATACTTCTTAATAATTTTTCAGCAAGGAGTAATAATACCCCAGTTGAAACCTTTGATTTTAAAACGGCATCGTAACTATAAATGATGTTCCCGGGTTATTTATATCCCCTAAATTAGAGGGACTTTCCACTTCTATTTTTCCGTTGTGCCTTTCAATTATTTGTTTAACAAAAGATAAGCCGAGACCTGTCCCTTCATAGGATTTCTGTTTTATATTAGATGCCCGGTAAAAATCCTTAAATATATTTTTCAGATCTTTACGCGGGATTCCTATACCGTTATCACTAATCGATACAAAAATATTTCCATTATCGGAATTAAGTTTTACTTCAATAATTCCATTTTCATTAACATACTTTACAGCATTATTGATTAAATTAGAAAAAGCTATTTCCAAAAGAAGCAAATCGCCTTTAATCTTTCTTTTATTTTTCCTGTCATCAGTTAGTTTAAAGCTTACATTCTTAGACTGAATGTTTATCTGCTGCTGCTGGTTTATTGTGCAGAGCAATTCATTTAAATCGATTTCTACGCTTGCAATTTCATCGAGGAGCCGAAGCTTGGAAATTCTTAAAACATCATCCGTTAGCTGAAGGGCTTCGTCCGATCTTATCCTGGCTCTTAAAAGTTTTTCTTCCACCTTTTCGCTTAAAGGTCCAAGGTATTTCTGTAAAATTAAATCCAGGTAGGAATGAAGTGCGGATAACGGAGTTTTAATTTCATGAACTACACCCATAACATATTTTTGCTTCTCTATCTCAGCATCATTTAATTTTTTAATTGATTCAACGAGTTCCTGTTCCATTTTATAAAGCTGAACTGCTATATGGTTAGCCAGAACTACGCTGAAGATAATTACGAATGCGAAAACAATATTATATGCCACCAAAAAATGGAGATTGTTATAAATAGGAATTTGCAGAAATCCTTTTACACTGTAGTGGGAGATAAATTCAAAATATTCTCCGAAAGTTAAGGAGCAAAAAACCACAATGACTAAACCAGCAAGGCTGTATATTATTTTTCCCGGGAGTATCAAGCTTCCGATGATCATGTGAAATACAAATAACATAAAAAGCGGCGATTCAATACTGCCGGTATAGTATATTAGCAGTGTAAGTACATAAAGATCAAAAAGCATTTGAACCAGTGACAGATGCAGCGGATTAAATTTGCCCGGGATGCATTTCAAGTTCTTACTTATTTTCTGAAATGATAAATTATAGGTAATAATTGCCAAAACCAGGATAACAAAAACCCTTATCTGAAAACCGGTAAAGGCCGTATGCAGTATTAACTCTGTGGAAAGAAGGAAAGCAATAAGCATTAAAACCGCTCCATAGCGAAGTTTAATAAACCAGTAATTCCTCCTCTTTATTGCCTCCCAAAATGCATCGTAATGATGAGCCCATGCAGGGACCAAGGTAATCATATTAAATGTATGGATGATATAATATTATAAAATATCATTGATTTTATATAATGATTTTATTCTTCTTATTCAAAACATTTCAAATCCACAAGAAAATTAAACCTTTCCGTCAGATCATTTTCAGGATATATACTTGCCTCTTTTTGTATAATGCGTATGCAAAAGCTTATGCGAGAGCGTGCCGCATGGCCCTTCGGTCAGAAATTTCTCATAAATATATTTTACATGAGGATTATTATGGGACTTTCTAATTTCAAGAGTTTCCTCTTCAGCATAGATTGCTTCCGCCCGCTTCTTTCTTATTTCTTCATTGGTAGGAATAGGCTGCCCGCCGCCTCCCAGGCATCCGCCGGGGCAGGCCATAATTTCTACAAAATGCACATCATTTAATTCACCTCTCTGCAGCATTTCCATTACCCTCTTTGCATTCGCTGTACCATGTGCAACTATAAATTTCAATTCGATCCCTTCCAAAAATTTATAATCATCGACACAGCCATCCAGCATAACTGAAGCTTGCTTTACACCTTCAAATCCCCTGCATGGTTCTATATTTAAACTTTTAAAGGAACTTCCCTCCCGGTCACTAATTCATAAACTGTTCTTAAAGCAGCTTCCATTACACCGCCTGTAGCGCCGAATATTAAACCTGCACCGGAAGCATCTCCGAACGGCTCATCGAATCCGGATTTTGGCATTTCAGGTAAATAGATCCCTGCTTCTTTAATCATCTGCGCCATTTCTCTTGTTGTTAAACCGTAATCAACATCTTTGTACCCGGATGCATTCATTTCCGGCCGGTTGCATTCAAACTTTTTTGCAGAACAAGGCATTAAAGCTACAGTAACGATATCTTTCGCATCAATTCTGGCTTCCCTGGCATAAAATGTTTTAATTATAGCTCCGAACATCTGCTGCGGAGACTTCGCAGTCGATAGATAATCAAGATATTCCGGATTGAAATGCTCAATAAATTTTATCCATCCGGGCGAACAAGAGGTAAACTGCGGCAGCTTAACAGAGTCATCTTTATCAACCAAGGCTTTTTTCAGTCTGCTAAGAAGCTCTGTTCCTTCTTCAATAATTGTAAGATCGGCAGTAAAATTGGTATCAAAAACCCTGTCAAATCCAATCCGCTTAAGAGCGGTATTCAATTCTCCTGTAAACGATTTTCCTGCTTCTATTCCGAACTCTTCACCAATTGCCGCCCGCGGCGATGGTGCGGTCTGGATAACAACGTGTTTTGCAGGGTCATCAATTGCTCTCCATATTTCGTCGGAAGGATCATTTGCACGTAATGCCGCGGTAGGACACCTGTTAATGCACTGTCCGCAGTTAATACAAATAACGTCGGCCAAAGGCTTATCTAAAAATGTTCCGATGTGCGTTTCATGCCCGCGATAAAGTGCTTCCAAAACTCCCACTTCCTGGAGATCGATGCATGTTCTTACGCAGCGTTTGCATAAAATACATTTGTTCATATCCCTAATTACAGCAGCCGATGATCTATCAACTTCATAAAGTGGCACTTCTATATGACCAAATGCAAATCCATCAACGCCATATTCCTTAGCAAGAGACTGCAATTCGCAATTACCGTTTCTGAAGCAGGAATAACATTCACCATAATGTTCACTTAATAAAAGATCAATAATATTTCTTCTTGCTTTTCTAACCATAGGTGTAGAAGTATGAATTTTAATAGGTGATGTAATTGGGAATGAACAAGCGGTTTGAAGCGTTCTCATCCCTTCAACCTCAACAACGCAGATACGGCAGACGCCTGCTATACAAAGATCGGGATGATGACACAGTGTCGGTATATGAATTTGATTTTCATTACATGCTTCCAGGATGGTAGTTCCTAAAGGAACAGTAACTTTTTTTTCATTTATTTGGACACTTACGGTACCGCCGATAGTGGTAATATCCTCAGGTTTTTCAACCATAAAAGGCTGCTGGCTTACAGGCACTCTCGATTTTTCTCTTTTTCCCATTTTTTAATTCCCTCTTCCGTTTGTTTTAAATATTTCATCTTTAAAATTTTCCAGAATTGAAATAAAAGAATTAGGACTTGACTGACCCAGCCCGCATTTTGATGCAACCTGCATTGTTTTTCCGAGATCTTTCAATTTATTGATGTAAGAAAAGGTAAACTCTCCTTTTTCAATTAGTTCTATTCCTTCAAGTAATTTAATATTTCCGATACGGCAGGGAGTACATTGCCCGCAGGATTCTTCTACAAAAAATTCCATAAAATTTTTGAGTACTTTAAGCATATTCCTGCTTTCATTGAAAATAATTATTGAACCGCCGGTTGCCACATCTTCATAAGCTAACGATCTGCCGAACTGCGACCTCGGCAAACAAATACCCGAGGCACCGCCGACTTGAACTGCCTTAGTATTTCTGGCATCAGCAATATTTAATAATTCATTAATTGTTATTCCCCATGGCAGCTCATATACACCAGGATTTTCACAATCTCCTGAAACTGAGAATAACTTAGATCCAGTTGATTTACTGGTTCCATGAACCCGAAACCATTCTCCTCCTTTTGTAATTATATGGGGAACAGAAGCAAGTGTTTCGACATTATTAACGACTGTAGGGTTTCCCATGTAACCGGTATCTACAGGGAAGGGGGGACGATTCCTTGGTTCACCACGATATCCTTCTAATGATTCAATTAAAGCAGTTTCTTCACCGCAAACATATGAACCGGAACCAAGTCTGATTTCAATCTCAAAATTAAAACCGGTTTTACCCTGAATATTTTCACCCAAGAGGTTTTCATTTTTCATTACCTTTAGATAATCCTGCAGTGATTTCAGCATATATTCATATTCACCCCGGAGGTAAACCAAACCTAATTTTGCACCAATTGTAAAGCCCGCAATCACCATTCCTTCAAAAACCAGCTCCGGGTATTCCAACAATAAAACTCTATCCTTAAAAGTACCCGGCTCTCCTTCATCCGCATTACACACAATAAATTTTTCTTCTGCAATAGAGGCAGCTGTCAGCATCCATTTGGTAGCGGTTGGAAATCCGGCACCTCCTCTTCCCTTTAAACCTGACGATTTAAGTTCAAATAAAATATTTTCCCTGCCAGCCTGCAGGGCTTTTTTAATACCTTCACCCGGGTTATAACTGGAAAACAATACAGGGCCGGTTCTCATTTTTTTTCTTTCTTTTATTGATTCCATTTTTATTCCTACTTTATCTCATTTAAAATTTTTATTGCTTTTTCGGAGTTAAGATGAGTATATACTCTTTCATTAATAATCATAGCCGGACCTTGATCACACATGCCGAGACAGTTAGTAAATTCGAGAGTAATCCGTTTGTCTTTTGTTGTTTGGCCGAATTTAATTCCCAACTCTCTTTCTACAGCAGATCTTATATCTTCTTTTCCTTTCATATCGCAGGAAATTGTTTGACACAGCCTTACTATATTTCTCCCCTGCGGTTTTGAATGAAGAAAAGAATAAAAAGATATAACGCTGTAAACTTCGACAGGATGGATATTCATTAATCTAGCCACTTCCTGCTGAGCAAAATCGGAAATATACTTATGCTTTCGCTGAATCGCCTGAAGAATTTGAAGTAGAGAGGACCTTTCGGAACCATAAACCTTTATTAAATTTTCCACTTCTTCAGACAGAGCATTCCTTTCCATTATCAGCATTTATCCCTCCTGTTGAATTTGTAAAAGTTTTTTCACTTTGCTTACCAATTCGTCCGGTGATATTGGTTTTTCAACAAATTCATCAACCGGAACAATTTCACTTATTCCGAAATCCAAACCAGTTGCTTTAGAAACTGAAGTGTACATTATTATTGGTGTTTTGATATTGTTTTTTCTGAATTTTTGAGCAAGGAAAAAACCGTCGTCTGGTTCATTCATCATAACATCAAGAATAATTAAATCGGGTGAGTTTTCTTTTACAATTTTATACCCGTCATCCGGGTTATCAGCCGTTATTACTTCATAACCATTTGATGTGAGTATTAAACTGCTGGCATCAAGAATATCGGCGTCATCATCTATTATTGCTATGCGCGTCATTCGACCCTCACTTTATTTGTGATAAAAATTTAGCTCCATTAAGGCAGCACAAATTATCAATCTGCGCTTCAGTTATTTAAGAGAAAAGGTAAAAAAACTTTGAATGTAGTCCCTTTATTAAATTCGCTTGTCAATTCAATTTTCCCTGAATATGAATCGACTATTCTTTTGACAATAGACAGCCCTAAGCCGGTTCCGCTTATATTTTTAGTAAATTCATTTTTAGCCCTGTAAAATTCCTGGAAGAGCTTCTTTTTTTCTTCTTCCTTTAGGCCAATCCCTGAATCTTTAATTTCAACAACTAAATATACTTCAGTTGAATTTATAATGATAGCAATGCAGCCGTTTTGCCGGTTATACTTTATAGCATTACTAATAAGGTTAGTAAATAAACGGGTCATTTCTTCAGCGTCGCCTTTAAGAATAGGCAGATCGATTAAAGAATTAAATTCAACGGAAATATTTTTTGATTTCAGCTCAGCTTGAAATAATTCAACTATATTATGGATAACTGCTTTTAAGTTAATATCGCTTATTTCTCTTTTAATAGATTTCATTTCCATTCTTGAAATATCAAGAAGATCATTCACCATTTTGATTAAACCGTCAAGCCTTACCTGCGATCTATTGATAAAATTCTTTTTTTGACTTTCGGTAATTGCGACAGAATTATCGTTAAATAATTTTAAGTAGCCGTAAACTGCAGAAATAGGAGCTTTTAATTCATGAGAAACCATCGATACAAATTGGGATTTAAGAAATTCCAATTTCTTCAAATTGGTGATATCTTTAAGAACGATAACTACCCCGGCGAGAGAACCGTCCGGCTGAAGAACACCGGATGATGTTGCTTCAATAAAAAATTCATGGTTGGGTTTAAGCTCAATCTGTGCTGAGTAAGATTTTGTTGCGGAAGATATATTATCTAATAATTTTGTAATTAAATCTGATAGCTGCGGATGCAGTTTTTCAATTATTTGTTCCCCGATTTTTAATTCATTAATATCCAAATATTTTAAGACAGCAGGATTAAATAATACTACCTCTGCATTTTTATTAACCACAAGCACGCCGTCGGTAATAGAATTAATAATAGTAAGTACACGTGTTTTTTCAAAAGCAATTTCCAGCAGCCTTTCTTCTCTTTCCTTTTTCCATTTCTCGGTTTCTTTTAAGAGGAATCTTTTTTCATACCCTTTCTTTAACTGGTAAAGAAGCTCATCCGGTAAAAAAGGTTTGGGTATATATCCGTATGCCCCTTTTTTTGTTGATTCTATTGCTGTTTCATAACTGGCAAATGCCGTGGCAATAAAACAAATTGTGTGGGGAAATTTATTGAGTATTTTTTCAAGCACCGTAATTCCGTCGACATCCGGCATCTTCAAATCAATTATCGCAAGATCAAATTCTTCATCAGTTCCAGACCGAATTCCTTCAGTACCATTTACGGCAAGTTTAACTTCGTAGCTTTCCTTTTCCAATAAACGTTTAATCCCGATGCCCAAGCTTTTTTCATCATCAACAATTAAAACTTTTATCTTACCATTAATATTTGTTTTTAAATCAGTCATTGAAAATTTCAAGCATCTTCTTTTTTCAAATAATAGCTTTCTATTTTCTCAATCAAATCTTCCGTTACAGCAGGTTTATTTATAATTTCGTCGCAGTAAATCCATTCCTTCTCTTCTTCGGTGGATACCCCGAATTTAAACCCTGTTAAATATGTTGCAGAAGTTAAAATAAAAACCGGTATATTTTTCCCGTATTCATCTTTTTTAATTTTATAGCTTAGAATAAATCCCGAGTCATGCTCTTCCATGATCAAATCGATTATAACAACATCAGGCCTTTCTTTTAGAAATGTTTGCCATCCTTCTTCAACATTTTCGGCTGTCGCGACTACATAACCTTTTGATTCAAATGATATTTTACTCTGTTCAAGCAAATCTATATCATCATCAACTAATAATAATTTTTTATTTTCCATTTTTTCCTCTAATTCAGATTTACATTTTGTATAACCAGGTATTTAGGCAGCTGAACAAAGAAAGATGTTCCTTTTCCAGCTTCACTTTGGAATGTAATATCTCCCTTATGCATCTTAATTATTCCATAAGTAATTGCCAGTCCAAGCCCTGTCCCCATCCCGATTTTTTTCGTTGTAAAGAACGGGGTAAATATTTTGCTGAAATTTTCTTTAGGTATCCCGGTACCAGTATCTCTTATTTCGATATCTATATGACCATTTTTTTCATGAATAAATATTTTTAATAATTTTTTATTACTTTCGCTCATGGCTTCACACGAGTTATTTAACAGGTTTATAAATACCTGTTTCAGCTGATCAGGATCACCGTCAATAATACATATTTTCTGTTCTTCTTCTTTTTGAATAATTATATCTTTGTTTTTCGGATTAATTTTAACAGACCGGATTATATCATCAAGCAATTCACAAATATTTAAAGTTGAAAGCTTAAGCTTGCTTTGACGTGCAAAGTTCAATAGATCCGAAACAATATTTTTACATCTTGTGGCTTCTTCAATAATTAATTTTACATCTTCCACATTCTGAGAATCAATTTTCTTATCCGACAGATCATTCTTAAGCATGGATGAATATAGAAGTATTGTACCCAATGGATTGTTAATTTCGTGGGCAATACCGGCAACTAATTGACCTATCGAAGCAAGTTTTTCCGCCGACTGTAATTGCTCCTGGGCCGAGCTCAAGTCCTTGTATGCTTTATCAATTTTATCAATTAAATAAGGAAGGCACATTTCATTTTCAGCGAGACCTTTTGCAATAGCTACCGCATTTTCACGGCATGTACTATAACCGCACGCTCCGCAGTTCAACTCATCTGAAGAATCGAATTTATTAGTTTCCGCCAATATTTCTTTTATCTTTTCTTCCGTGGGGTAAGGTCTTTTCTGGTTCCTTGATTTAAATTTTCTTGTAAAATCTATATTCCTTGCATTATACAGATTACTTTTCCAGATTTGCTTATCAACAGAATTAATTTTCTGCTCAATATATTTTATTACTTTTTCCCGTCTCGAATAATAATTAAGATTACTATCGATTGCGGGTCCGCTTATACACCCTTCACAAAATAAGATATCGACAAACTTTGCATTTATATTATTATTAGCAATTTCATCTATTATCTCCATTACTTTCTTTTTTCCCTCAACAACAATTATTTCTTTTTCAAGGATATCTTCCGGAATGCTGGTTGATTTTAATAACCCGCCGGCCAAAGGATATGCTTTTCCCAGAAATGCCTGGGGAGGATCGAAATTGCTTTCTTCCAATTCATCGATAAAAATATCTTTATCGATTAATATTTTTTTAATTTCACTAAATGTAACTACTGCATCAATTTCATTATGAAGTTCTTCATCAGTATATTCATCTTTTTTTGCAATGCATGGACCGATAAAAACTATTTTTATATCCGCTCCTTCTGTAACTTTTAAATACCTGCCGATAGCAATCATGGGAGAAACAACATTTGTAATGTTCGGAACAAGCTCCTCATAATATTTTTCAATATAGTTAACAACTGCAGGACAAGCAGAACTGATTATAGTCTTATCTTTTTCTGTTTGAAATTCTTTTAAATAATAATCGCTTATAAGATCCGCTCCAAATGCTGTTTCTACAACTTTCGAGAACCCGGCCCTTCTTAATGCAGCCGGCAGCTTTGAATAATTATCGGGAAAAGAAGCTGCAAATGAAGGTGCAACTATAGCTATAGCTTTATCTGTAACCAGGATTTCATTTATAACTTTTTCAACATCACTAAGTATTTGCTTAGCATTTTGCGAACAAACTTTTATACAATGACCGCAGACAATGCATCTTTCGGTTAAAACAGTTGCCTGCCCATTTATTACCCTAATTGCTTTGGCAGGACATTCGCGTACACAGGAATAACACCGTTTACATTTATCCAGTATTGTCGTTACAATCCCATTGTTCATCCTTTTTTCGGTCCCCGGTTTTATACTCTAAATTTTTCGATTTATATTTATTAAAAAATAGTTTTCGTTATTTAATCTTTTAATTCACTAAATATAAACATATTGAATGCCATCAGATTCAATAAATGTTATTTGAATTATCTCGAAAATTGAGCTTTTATTTATTTTTTTTAATATAAATTCTTAATAGTGACAATTAATTTCTTAAATAAAACGAGGAAAAATCGGTTGATACCAGAATTTCTTAAGTATTTCGAAAGGAGAGCATTTTAAAGGTGCGTTGAATATTTAAACACTATATTTATAAAATGAAAGAATTATAAAGATAAAAAAAATTAAATTTTAGTTTTCAAAATATAGTTTCATTGTTTATATTTTAATCAGTTTTGATATTTATATAAATGGTTTTGTTATGATTTTAGACTCGAATAATAAGCAAAGGCCTGATATAGAATACCCATGTGAGTGGTCTTATAAAGTTATAGGTAACAATGTGGATAAGATTTTAGAAGCAATTGAAGATGCTTCAAGCGGTTTGAAATATGAAGTCACACCTTCTAATATCAGCAGAAATGGAAATTATTTTAGTTTAAATTTTAAGGTTGAAGTGCCTTCTGAAGTTGTCCGTGATCTTATTTATCAAAAGCTTGGGAAAAATTCATATATTAAAATGATTTTGTAGAAATTATTTCACGAAAAATTTTCCGACTGTTTCCAGCTTCCCTTTGACGGATATTTTCCAATAATAAACCCCGGGATCGAATTTTTGAAAAACAGTTACCCGGGTATCGGCCAAACTCTTATTCCATATTTCCTGATTTTTATTATTTACAATGCTCATATCATATTCCTCAGCTTCCAAGGGAGTCCATTTGAATGTGATCTGTTTTCTCATTGTATCTCCTATACCCGGATTGATTATAATCCCGTTTTCTTTATCTTTATTAACATAATTTTCCAGGTACGAATTATTTTTAAATTCGGGAGAAATTTTAGCCGGCAATTGGGGAATATTCTTCTCAGCTACCTGCACTTTTTCTTCCACATGTTTTGAAGTATCAAGGTTCCGAATAGTATCAGCATAAACTGGAACTGAATCAGCAATAGCTTTAGATGCCGGCTCAACTATTTTAATTAACTTAGTCCGTTTGGTCTGGTTCGGATTTATTATCAAAAGATAAATTGTAATAAAAATCAAAAAAACCGCAGCCGAGGCATATAAAAATTTGTTGGTGTTTTTGTATACTCTCTTCGGGTTTTTAATTTTCCTGATATTAACATCCAGAACAACTTCAGTATTATTCCTGAGATTCAAATCTTCGTTTGTATATACTTCATATTTCTTATTTAAATCCGCAGCTGCAATTCTAATTATTAAACCATTTTCCGGGATAGAGACACGGAGATTTTGCCTTAAAAGGTAGTGTGGAAGATTGATAAAAGTTAAATAAAATATTTCTCCTTCTTTACTTACTATTCCTTCTATATTATTTTCTTTGTCTGTAAAATTTAAATGATTTTTAGTAGACAGGTTTACATTAATTTTGTAATTAGTTTGGGATTTTTCAAGTTCCTCATCAAATATTTTATAAAGATTTTCTTTACATATTTTGCATTCATTTAAATGTGCTTCAAAAAACTTGATCTCATTTTCATTAAAAATATTAAATGAATTAAGATATTGTGAAATTGCATTTAATGATAAATGTTTCTTAGAATCGTCCAGAAATTTTAACAATTCTTCGGGAAAATTATTCATATTTGTAATTTTCTAATAAACAGATTTGAATTCTTATCATCCTTAGTAAAATGACAAGTTAAAAAATATCTTAAAAAATCGGAATAAAAAAGCATAAAAGGTTTCAAGATAACGGGCGGTTTCTTATATATTAACTTTTAAAATTCAATTAAATTATAATTACCCCGGAACTAATTGAAATTCTTTTTGTTAAATAAGCCATTGAGGAAAAATAAAGGATTCTAGTAATTATACAGAATAGGGTAAAATAAAAAATTTTTGCTAACATTAAATAGGGGTTTTCTATGAAGGCCAGAATAGTAATCTTGCTTTGCTTTGTATCTCTATTCTCTTTTTTATCATTCACCACGATAATAAAAATCCGGTCAAGTAATAAAAGTAAAATCAATACTGGTTTTAAATCCACCGTTGGTTTTCAAGAAAATAATAAAAAGGCATGGGATAAAATCGATTCCCTTGAGAAGGCCGGATTAACCAGGTCAGCGTTGGCTATTGTTGAGCAGGTTTATCTAAAAGCAAAGAGAGAAAATGATCCCCCTCAAATAATAAAGGCTTTAATCTACAAGTTAAAATATGTTAACTATACTGAAGAGAACAGCAATAAAAAAATAATTGAACAGATTAAAAACACAATAGATTCTTCTTCATTTCCTGCAAAGCCCATTTTACAATCAATTCTTGCCGATGCTTACTGGCAGTATTATCAGCGAAACCGCTACAGGTTTATGAACAGGACCGAAACAATAAATTTTAAGAATAATGATTTTGAAACGTGGGATATTGCGCGTCTTTTAAGGGAAATAATAAATTTATATCAATCTTCACTGACAAATAAAGATAGCTTAAAAACAATTCCTATTTCTGCTTTTAAGGATATAGTAGTATTATATAAAGACCGAACTTATTTACGCCCGTCATTATATGATTTCCTAGCCAACCGTGCTCTTGATTTTTATTCAAATGAAGAAGCATCAATTACGGAACCAGTTTATAAATTTGAGCTGAAAGACCCGGATATTTTTTCACCGGCAGACAAATTTACAAAAATAAATTTCGAAACGGGTGACTCTCTCTCCTTAAAATTTTATGCTGTTAATCTCTTTCAGGATCTAATATCACTTCACTTAAATGATAATATAAAAGATCCTTTAATCGATATAGATCTGAAAAGATTGAATTTTATGAAAAGCCAAAGTGTTAATGAATTTAAAGACAGCTTATACATTAATGCCTTAAATGAATTAGAAAAGAAATATTCAGATGTGCCTTTTTCTTCACTGATACTATATAATAAAGCAAATTATTATTTTGAAGAAGGAGAGCAATTTAATCCCGAAACGGCAACTCAATATAAACAGGATAAGAAAAAAGCATATAATATTTGCGAGACTGCACTTAAAAAATTTCCGGGTACAATAGGCTGCTGAGGCTTGTGAATCATTGAAAAGCCAGATATTAAACAAAGAGTTAAGCTTTAATGTTGAGTTTGCCAACCTGATTGATCAGCCGTTCCGTGCATTGATTAAATATAAAAATATCGGCAGAATTTATTTGCGCGTAATTCCCTGGAATGAATCGAAAGAGGAAAAAGCAGGCAGGTTAATTAATAAAGCTCAATTAGATTATTTCAGAAATCAAACCCATTTAAAAGATTGGAATGTAGACCTTCCTGATGAAAAGGATTACCAGCACCATTCGGTTGAAGTACCGGTTCCAAAATTAAAAGCGGGTTATTATTTAATCCTGGCGGGGACAGATAAAAACTTTGAATACGATAAAAATGCCGTTGCATACGGCTATTCCTGGGTAACTGATTTAAGCTACAATTATTCAAATGAAACAAATGGAAATAAAATCCGGTTTCTTATACAGGATAGAAAAACGGGGGACCCTGTTCCGGGCGCTAAGGTCAGTTTGTTTCAGCAAAAATATGACGGGAAAAACGGCAGGTATTTTATAGAATTATTTAAATCCGGATATGCAGATGATGATGGATCATGTGAATTCGAACGACCGGAAAAACTTTATAACCTGCAGGTTTTGCTAGAAAAAGGGAATGATAAATTCAGATCTCAGAACATTTACACCTATTATCAAAATCAAAATCAAGGCGAGGTAACAAAAACGTTTTTCTTTTTGGATAGAGCAATTTACCGCCCGGGACAAACTATATTTTTTAAAGGACTAATGATTGAAACGGACGGGAAAAGAGAAAACAATATTAAAACAAATTATGCAACAACTGTGGATCTGTATGATGCAAACAATCAAAAAATCTCTGAACTTAAATTAGCAACAAATGACTACGGCTCATTTGACGGGAAGTTTGTTGCTCCTTCAGGTGTACTAAACGGAATAATGACTATAAGGAATGAATCAGGTGTACAATCATTCAGAGTTGAAGAATACAAACGTCCCCAGTTTGAAGTTAAACTAAATAATATAAAAGGGGACTATTCCTTAAATGACACAATAAATATAACCGGGTCGGCAAAAACTTATTCAGGAGTAAACCTGGATAACGCTACTGTTAAATATCGTGTCGTAAGGAGAGCGGTCCTTCCCTATTATTGGTGGTATTGGGGTCACAACAAACCCGATATGGAAATAACAAACGGTGCTGTTAAAACCAATAATGAAGGAGCATTTAATTTTAATTTTCAATTAATTCCGGATCTTTCTTATTTAAAAGAAGATAATGCAATTTTCAATTATTCAGTTTTTGTAGACGTAGTTGATATTACCGGGGAAACTCATAGTGCTCAAACTTCTGTAAGTGCGGGATATATTTCTTTACAGGCTGATATCCAACTCCCCGAATCGATTAATAATAGAATTACAAATCAATATAAAGTTAAAAGCACAAATCTTAACGGTGAATTTCAGCCGGCAAAATTTAATATTAAGATAAATAAACTAATTGAACCTGATAGAATCTTTAGAAAACGGTTATGGGAGAAACCTGACCAATTTGTCTTATCTAAAGAAGAGTTTTATAAATTATTTCCGCATGATATTTATAATGATGAAGACAAAATTTATAATTGGCGAAAAGGAAAAGAAGTATATGATACTTCATTTATAACAACCGACAGCTCAGTCTTAAGTCTAAATAGTAAGATAAAAAGCTGGAATTCTGGAGCTTATCTTTTAACCATTAATACAAAAGATAAAAACGGAACACCTATCTCGGTAAAAAAATATTTTACTCTCTTCGATCCATCTTCTGATAAAATACCTTCAAATAAAGCAAGCTGGTTTGCAGAATTAAAAACTTCCGGGGAACCGGGAGAAACTGCAGAATTATTAATAGGATCAGCCGAAGAAAATGTAAAAGTCCTTTATGAGCTTGAATATGATGGAAAAACCATCCTTTCAAAATGGCTGACGCTGGATAACGAACAGAAAAAAATCGAGATCCCGATAAAGGAAGAATACAGAGGAAACTTAATCGCCAACTTCATTTCAACAGTCAATAATGAAAACTTTAATAAGAGTGCAATAATTGTTGTTCCATGGACAAACAAACATTTGAATATTACCACGGAAACATTCAGAGACAAAATGACCCCCGGAGAGAAAGAAGAATGGAATATTAGGATTTCGGGATCAAAAGGAGAAAAGGAAGCTGCGGAAATGCTTGCTTCTATGTATGATGCATCATTAGACGCATTTGCGTCTAATAACTGGAATTTGAATATTTACCCGGATTACTATTACAGTCAAAGATCCTGGAACGCTGGGAATTCTTTTACACAAATTTATTCCATGCTGTATGAGCAGGATTGGAATCATTATATATCTCTCCCATTGATGCCCTATGACCATCTTAACTATTTTGGATTTAATTTTTTCAGCTATGGATATTCCCGTTCACCGGGAGTTTCTTATAATATCGTAAATTCTTCAAGTTTAAAAGCTTTACCCCAAAAAACCGCATTTATAGCAGCAGAAGGCGGGAAAGATGAGGAAAAGCAGGATTTAAGTTTAGGCGGAATTTCGGAAGGAAAAGCAAAAAAACCGGAAGCCGAATTTCAAAATATATCTGCAAGAAAAAATTTAGGTGAGACAGCTTTCTTTTTTCCTCATCTGAAAACGGATGAGAACGGTGAAATTATAATTTCTTTTACTGCCCCGGAAGCATTGACACGCTGGAAATTTATGGCTTTCGCACACACAAAAGATTTGAAATACGGCTTTTTAAATAAGGAAACAATAACACAAAAAGAATTAATGGTTCAGCCGAATCCTCCCCGGTTCTTTAGAGAAGGTGATACAATTTATTTTACATCAAAAGTTTCCAATCTTTCTGATAACGATTTATCCGGTTCAGCAATTCTAAAGCTTTACAATTCCTTTACTATGGAGCCTATCGATAGCCTTTTAGGGAATGATAATTCAGTGATAAAATTCAATATAAATAAAAACCAAAGCAGCGGCTTGAACTGGAAGCTTCATATACCTGTTGGAGCGGTCGATGCAATAACTTATAAAGTGCTCGCTAAGGCAGGAAATTTTTCAGACGGTGAAGAAAATGTTCTGCCTGTTTTACCGAATAGAATGCTTGTTACAGAATCACTGCCTCTCCCTGTAAAAGGTATGACTACACGGACTTTTGATTTTGACAAGTTAAAAAATAATAAATCTGCAACTCTTAAAAATTATAAATTAACTCTTGAATTTAGTTCAAACCCAGCCTGGTATACAATCCAGGCGCTCCCATATTTAATTGAGTATCCTTATGAATGTTCGGAACAAATTTTCAGCAGGTTTTATGCGAACAGTATAGCAACATATATAGCAAATTCAAGTCCTAAAATTAAAGCTGTATTTGAAAGCTGGAAAAATATTGACAAGAAAGCTCTGCTTTCAAATCTTGAAAAAAACCAGGATTTAAAAAATATACTTCTGGCAGAAACTCCATGGGTGTTGAATTCACAAGATGAAACTGAAAGGAAAAAACGGGTAGGATTACTTTTTGACATTTCACAAATGTCACGAGAATTAAATGCAGCCGAACAAAAGCTTCGTGATAACCAGCTTGATAATGGCGGCTGGCCATGGTTCCCCGGAATGCCCGAAAACAGGTATATAACTCAGCATATTGTTGCCGGAATGGGGCATCTTGATAGGTTAGGTATTAAGAATATCAGGAGTAATAATTTAACCTGGAATATGCTTAAGAAAGCAATAGGCTATTTAGATATAAAAATGAATGAAGATTATGAAAATCTTATAAAAAGCTCAATTAACCTGGATCAGAAAAATATTGGCTATATTCAAATTCATTATCTCTATGTAAGGACATATTATCCTGATTTGCCTGTCCCTGCTGATTTTAAAAAGGCATTTAACTATTGGAAAAGACAGGCTCAAACTTACTGGCTTTCAAATAATAAATATATGCAGGGAATGATTGCTCTTGCATTATTTAGACTGGATGATAAAAAGACGGCGGATGCAATAATGAAATCGTTAAAAGAAAATGCAGTTTATAATGATGAAACGGGAATGTATTTTAAGCAAGAAGACGGCTGGTACTGGTACCAGGCCCCAATAGAAACACAAGCCCTGCTAATTGAAGCATTTGATGAAATTACTCATGATGAAAAATCTGTAGATGAAATGAAAATCTGGCTTCTTAAACAGAAACAAGTCCAGGATTGGAGGACAACTAAGGCAACTGCAGATGCTTGTTATGCACTTTTATTAAGAGGAACGGATTGGCTTGCTGAAAATAAACCGGCAATAATTAAAGTTGGAGATCATATTATCGATCAAACTAAATTGGAAGGACCGGATAAACCTGAAGCAGGAACAGGTTATTTTAGAACTTCATGGAACGGTGAACAAATCACCCCGGACATGGGTAATGTAACCGTTACCAATAATAATAAAGTGGTAGCATGGGGGTCATTGTACTGGCAATATTTCGAAGATCTGGATAAAATTACTCCTTCAAAAACAGGGTTAAACATAAATAAAAAGTTATTTCTTCAACAGAATTCACCGGCAGGGCCTAAAATTACTCCGGTAACAGAAGATACAAAACTAGTTCCCGGAGATTTAATAAAAGTAAGGATTGAAATAAGAGCAGATCGCGATATGGAATTTATTCATTTGAAAGATATGCGGGCCGCAGGTTTTGAACCGGTAAATGTTTTATCTCAGAGTAAATACCAGGATGGTATATGGTACTACGAAAGTACAAAAGATGCAGCTACTAATTTCTTTATAAATTACTTACCGAAAGGAACGTACGTTTTTGAATATGCTCTAAGAGCGACTTACAAAGGAGACTTTTCAAACGGGATAACT
The DNA here is from genome assembly GCA_963782475.1 of uncultured Bacteroidota bacterium. Taxonomy (GTDB): domain Bacteria; phylum Bacteroidota; class Ignavibacteria; order Ignavibacteriales; family Ignavibacteriaceae; genus CAVQBP01. The sequence goes on along the minus strand of CAWAJW010000012.1, from coordinate 96,259 downwards.
ACAATTCAATCTATGTACGCTCCGGAATTTTCAAGTCATTCGGAAGGAGTAAGAGTAAGAATCGATTAAATTTCTTATTTATTTTAATCTTAAAATTGAATTTCATTTGTTTAATACAACTTGTAAAATAAATATTTGACTATAAGGTTATTTCCCTTTTGCTAAAAATTAGAATCATCGAAGCAATCAAAATACATTCCCTTTGTGAGTTGCTCCACAGTCAAATTTAATAATTAGGCACATATTTATATATTAAAGTAATTGATTTTGTTTAAATAACATCATAACTTCAATTCGATAAAATTTAATTAAAAATTTCCGAAAGAAAATTTAATCCTCTAATTTTTACACAATTCAAGTAGAGATAAAGTTTTTGTTTTTTAATATCTCTATTATTGAAATAATCCATAAAGGTGTTCCATATTGAAATTTCCATTCTCAATAAATATTTCCTGGCTCAAAATTTGTCAGCCATAATAAGTACTTCTTAGAATAAATTTGAAACTATTATTATTGAACTATGAATACCCGCCTCTCGGCGGAGGTGCAGGAAGAGCAATGCAGAGCATTGCTGAACATTTAGCTGCAATGGGGTATGACGTTAATGTTATTACTTCACACATTTCTTTTTCGTATAAGGATATAAATGAGAACGGACTTAAAATTTATTTCGTTCCCAGCTTTCGCAAAGGAATTCATGACTGCGGTTTAAGAGGTGCGTTAACTTTTCTAATCTTTTCATATTTTAAATTACTCAAATTACTGCACTCGAATAAATATGACATTATTCATTATTTTTTCAGTCTGCCTACTGCATTTCTAAGTGTTCTTCCCGGCAAGCATCGTCAATTACCATATATAGTTTCATTGCGCGGTTCTGATGTACCGAATTATGATATTTACAATAAAAGATTGGAATTACTGCATAAAGTATATTTGCCTGTAACAAAACATATATGGAAAAAAGCGAAGTCGGTTATAGCGGTAACTAAGAGTTTAAAACAAACAGCACTTCAAACCAACCCCCATCAATTAATAAATGTGATCCCTAACGGGATAGATATGAATGTTTTTTTACCTTCAAAAAAAATTAAAGAAAATGAAGAGAAATTTAGATTAATTACAGTTTCAAGACTCATTAGAAGAAAAGGTATCCAGGATATTTTAAAAGCTTTGTCCGAAATAAATGATAGCTGTATAAGCTTAACCATCATTGGTGAAGGAAACTATGAAAATGAATTGAGAAATATGTGCAATTCACTGGGATTGGATAATAATGTGAAATTTATAGGGTTTTGCCCCAGAAATGATATTCCTTCATATTTTTGGAAAAGTGATGCTTTTATACTGCTGTCTTTAGCTGAAGCGTTCGGGAATGTTATTGCCGAAGCAATGGCCTGCGGCCTCCCTATTATTGGTGCAAACAAAGGAGGGATACCTGACCTTGTTAGTGAAGAAAACGGTATTCTTGTACAGCCTGAAAATATTTTAGAAATAAAATCTGCAATAATCACTATGAAAAATGATAAGGAAATGAGAATTAAAATGGGAAAAATTAACGCCGAAAAAATTGCCGATGGATACAATTGGAGACATATAGCAGAATCCTATAGGGATATTTATCTGAAGCATATAAATGGATATATTAAATAAAATAAACACTTACTATTCTCAATTGCCAAATGAGCAGTACAATAATGAATATGATCAGTTCAAAAATCGTTTGGTTAATCATAACATCCCGGTAAACACTTTAATTTTAAAACCCTACTTCATCACAAAAAAAAAGAGAAATGAATTTTTAAGAATAACGGAAATCTTATTAAATGTTTTTGAAAAATTAACGTACGCATATTATAAGAATAAAGAAATAAGAAATCTTCTTTCACTCAACGGCCGCATTAATGATTATATCGATGTTAACCCTGGATACACCGGAAAACAGCAGGTAGCCCGCTTAGATGGTTTATATAATTACACGGAAAATTCTTTACAATTTCTCGAAGTAAACCTTGATAACCCCTCATATATAGGAATGAATGATCTATTTATTAAAATATTCGACCAGATGCCGTCTTTAAAATGCTTGAGGAAAGATTTTAATATAAAATGCGACATGTTGGTTGATTCACTTTATGAAATTCTGATAAACAAATACAGGGAATATTGTATACACTATAAAAAAGATGAACGGGAAGATCCTCATATTGCCGTGGTCTGTTCTCGAAATTCGTTCATTAGGGATGATGTCGAACTTATAGTTAATTTCTTAAAAGAAAAAAATCTAAACATTAATTATGCTGACCCGAGAGATTTTGTTTATGATGGGGAAACACTCAAGCTCAATGGTGAAGAAGTACACATTGTTTACCGCGATACTTTAAAAGATTTCTTCCGGTCAGAAAGTTCAGGGAAAATTCACTCTAAAGTACGCAATAAAATCCTTGATTTTACAAAGGATGCAGCCGGGAATAACCGCTTCATTAAATTGTTATTTAAAAACAGGATATTTAGGTCATGCCGAAGATATCATAAAAGCATATTATGACAACAACATCTGCATAATAAATTCTTTTTCTTCCGGTTTGTGTTCGCAAAAATTGTCGTTTTCATTAATTCAGGATGATCATTTTAAAGTTTTATTTAATGAAGAAGAATTAGATATAATAAATAAAAATATACCTTGGACAAGGGTTTTGGGAAAATACAAAACCTGCTATCATGATAAGCAGGTAAACCTTGTTGACTTTATAAAATTAAACCGCCAAAATTTTGTTCTTAAACCAAACTATGGTTATGGTGGAAAAGGTATTTTATTAGGTCCGGAAATCAGGCAGGAAGACTGGGAAAGAAATATTAATTTAATTATGAATTCCGGTTCAAAGTACGTTGTCCAGGAATATATAAATATTCCAATGGAAAGTTTCCCGGTTTGCAGCAATGATACTTTTAAAGGTTTTTCCAAAAAATATTTTAATATAAACTTTTGGGGATTTAACGGGAAATTCGGAGGGAGCTATGTGCGAACCTCAGAGAAGAAAATCATCAACGTCTCGCAGGGCGGAAAGATGATTCCTCTCTATTTTGTCGATAACTGATCCTTCCATCGAAGATTAAGAACGGGAAGAAAACAAAAATTTATATATAAGCTTAGTAAAAAGGTTTTTTGCGGAAGAATTCGGAATGAGATTTATAGACTTGGTAAAAAATATAAAGTAAATGATTATTTTAATCTTTACCTTTCCCCGGTAAATTGGTTTTAAGATAAAGTTATAAATTACCTGGTGAAAAAAATAAAAGAACTTATAAATTATTCTTATATTAACCCGGTTTTCAATAAAAAAGAATGGATATTTAAATACACTGTTCAGTATGCTGAATATATTTTTAAATAAGCTCTTGCCGAGACAAAACATCTACTTATCCAGAAAAGATTTGGATACCTGCCGTTTTCAATTATTGAGAAAACAATTGCTGCATGCTTATCAAAATATTCCTTTCTACAATACAGCATTTGACAAAGCAGGGTTAAACCCGGCAAATTTCAAGTCAATTGAGGAGCTATCACTATTCCCGGTTATTAATAAAGATATAATACGTTCAAATAATCTGCTCTATAAAAATGCTTTTATCAAATACAAATTTAAAAGCCATACCAGCGGATCGACCGGACAGCCTATGTGGACATATTACAATTTGAAAAGCTGGATTAGAAAAAAATATCTTATTAAAGCGCGCGCCAGGATGGAATGCGGTTTGAAATTTAACGAGAAAATTGCAGTATTCGAAAGCGCTTCTCAAAATTGCAAAAATAATACAAATATTCTTTTTCGAAATTTAAAATCTCGGTACAGAAAATTCTCTATCTTTGAACCATTTGAAAATACTCTTAAAGAAGTTATTAATTTTTCTCCTGCCGCCCTATATGGTTCTCCGAGTTATTTCTTTCAGCTCGGACAAATCATTTCAAAAAATAAAACTATCCTGCCGTCAATAAAAATGATATTTACAAGTTCTGAATATTTACAGAATAACGTCCGAAAATTTATTAAGGAAGTTTTTAATGCTGAATTATATGATGTTTATGGTTCGACTGAATTTAAAGAAGTTGCCTGGGAGTGTGAAAAACATGAAGGATATCATATAAATGAAGATGAAGTTGTAATAGAGATTTTAAAAGATGGGAAGCTTGCCGGGCCAGGAGTTGTTGGAAATATTGTAATAACCGATTTACGAAATAGGGCTATGCCATTGATCCGTTACCAGATGAATGATAAAGGAATGTTACTGGAAGAAAAATGCAGCTGCGGCAGAACTTTTGCAATGATGAAACCGTATGCGGGCCGCTCTTCGGAATATATTATTTTACCGAATGATCAAATCCTTTCTCCTTATCTTTTCACCACAAGTATTGAGATGATCGAAGGTTTAAATCAATATCAAATCATACAGATAAATAAAAATAAGCTACATGTAGATATTGTAAGCGATTCGGAATATTTTAAAAATGTTTCGGAATCTGTAAAAAATGTTCTATCCGGCATAACCAATCACAGCATGGAAATTGAAATCGGGCATCAAACAAGAATTGACGTTGAAGAAAACGGAAAATTCATGGTTGTAAAAAATCTAATCCTAGAACAAAAGGGAACTTAAATATGAAAAACAAATTTATCTTTAACTTTACTCCTACAGGGATGATACCGACAAAAGAAATGACTGAACATGTCCCCCTTCAGCCTGAAGAAATTGTTGATCAAGTTTTGGAAGCAGCTGAAACAGGAGTAAATATGGTCCATCTGCATGCAAGGGATACAGAGACAGGAATACCAACATATAAAAAAGAAGTATATTCTGAAATTATCAGCGGCATAAGGAAAAAAGATAAAGAGCTTGTGCTTTGTGTTTCGACAAGCGGAAGAAATTTTTCAGAGTTTGAAAAGCGATCGGAGTGCCTGGAGCTTCCGGGTGAATTGAAGCCCGATTTCGGAAGCTTAACCTTAAGTTCACTTAATTTTAATAAGCAGGCTTCCATTAATACACCCGATATGATCAAGTCACTTGCAAAAAAAATGCTGGATAACAAAATTCGTCCTGAACTTGAAGCATTTGATCTCGGGATGATTAATTATGCTAAATATTTGATATCTAAGAATTTGATAAAACCGCCCTATTATTTCAATTTAATTTTAGGAAATATTGCGTGCGCACAGGCAGATATGTTAAGTCTAGGATTGATGGTTAAGGAACTTCCCGATAATTCAATCTGGTCTGCCGGCGGGATAGGAAACTGGCAGCTTAAAATGAATGCGATGGCTCTTCTTGAGGGGGGCGGCGTAAGAATTGGTCTGGAAGATAATATATACTTCGATGATGAGAGAAATTATCTAGCAACAAATCTGGATTTGATAAAGCGGCTGGTCAATATTGCAAAAACCCTGGGGAAAGAACCTTTTAGCCAAAAAGAAGCAAGAAAAGTACTTGGCTGTTTTTAAAAGAATGAAATGAAATGTCTTATATTCAAAGGCTGCGGCAAAAAATACGGTATAATAGTATTTTAAGAATCTTCCATGACGGACTTGTTAAAATCGGCGTGCATATCAGTCTTTTTTATTTGGTTGAAGAAGGATTGCATCTTCAAACACTTCCATATAAATTCGACGAATTTTCGGATTTTTCAATTGAATTCCTAAAAGAGGACGGGTTAAATTCCGTTACAGATATTCCGGAAAGACTTTATAAAAAGGAGATCATTATTGACAGGATTAAAGACGGCAGCAGATGCCTTCTTTTAAAAAGAATAACAGAGTTGTCGGATACACCTGGTTTAATCTTAACGCCTGCACTACAAATATTTACAAATTTTCATTAAAAGAAAATGAAGCTTATTTGTTTGATGCATACGTACTTATGGAATTCAGGGGGAAAAAAGTAGCTCCTTTTATGAGATATCAGTGTTATAAGGAATTACAGAAATTAGACAGAAATGTATTATACAGTATTTCAGATTATTTTAATAACCAGTCGATCAGATTTAAGAAAAAATTAAATGCAAAATTTTTAATCCTGATACTTTATATAAATCTGTTTAATAAATTTTCATTTCATAGACAGATAAAAAAATTTGAATGATATGTATGAAGTAAAAATCTATAATACGATTAACTGGATCAACAAAAAATGCTGGGATAAATTAGCAGAAGATAAAATATTCTTATGCTTCGGCTGGCTGAAAACTTTTAAAGAAGCACCTACTTACATCTTTTATAAACAAGATTACGGATGGAGAAATATTTTAATCAGACTCTGGTTCGCAGTTCATAAATTCCGGGTGGAAAGGAAAGCTTCATTTGCAAAGGAAATGGGGGACAATTAAAATGTGCGGTATTGCGGCTATCCTTTCCTTTGGAGAAAAATCTTTATTGAATAAATATACTTTAGAAAGTATGACTAAAGAAATGAATCACCGCGGGCCCGATGATGAAGGATTCTATCTGAATAGCTGGCTGGGATTTGGATTTAAAAGATTGTCAATTATAGATATATCCTATGACGGCCATCAGCCGATGTATGATTCAAGCAGAAATTATATTATCGTTTTTAACGGGGAGATATATAACTATAAAACTCTAAAGGATGACCTGATTAAAAAAAACTACAGATTTAACTCCGGTACAGATACTGAGGTTCTTTTAAATGCATATATCGAATGGGGAGTTTCTTGTCTGCATAAGCTTGAAGGAATGTTCGCTTTTATTATCTACGATAAAATAAAAGAGGAAGTTTTAGTTGCACGGGATCACCTTGGAATCAAACCTTTATACTACTTTAAAAATCAGAATTTCTATTCATTCAGCAGTGAAATAAAATCGTTTAAGAAAATTTTAAAATTTGAACTAAATGAAAAACAGTTATATGAGCAGTTTGCATATGGCTATGTAAGCGGGAAGGATACAATTTTTAAGGGCATCTTCCGGGTTAAGCCGGGTACATATATGAAATTTAACAAAGAGGGATTACTAAGTGAAAATATGTACTATGATGTTACTGCTGCTCTTAGTGAAAAACCAGGTCGGATAATTAATTATGAGGAAATTAAAAATGAAGTGAACCGGAGCATATTAGAACACACTATGAGTGATGTAGGTTATAACATCCAGCTGAGCGGAGGGATAGACTCGAGTTACATTACCGCAGTATTAAGTAAGGAATTCAAACAGAAGCTGAATACTTTCTCCGTTACTTTAGAAAATTATAAAAATGATGAAAGCAGCTACCAAAAGATAGTTGCTAAAAAATATAACACCGATCACCATAGCTTTTCTATGACAGGGAAAGATATGTGTAATAATTTTGAGAAAGCAACATGGCATTACGATATCCCGCAGGTTCATTTATCAAGTATATTTTTAATGTTATTATGCGGGCATTCCAGATCCAGTTCCAAAGTTATATTAACCGGGGAAGGTTCCGATGAAGTTTTCGGAGGATACAGCAGTTTTAGTAATAAAAGAATTCTGAAGTATCATATTCTAAATTTCATCCAGCATCATAAGCTCTTCAATCTCATTCCGGAGTTATATGAGTTTAAGAAAATAAAAAATTCGATAAAGTCCTTTACTGTTGGCATTGATCAGTCTTCTTTCTTTTCCAGAGATATGGCGCATTTCGTTTTTAATGGCTTATCAGAAAATATGGAATACAGAAAATCTGCTATTATTAATATCGATCAAATTGTTAACAAGATTTTTGCCTCATTTCAAACAAGCTATTTAAATTTTCTTTTTGAAAGACAGGATAAAATGTCAATGGCAATGAGTGTTGAAGCAAGAGTTCCTTTCAGCAATCGCCTGCTGTTTGATAAAATGAACAGGATACATTTTAATAAAAAGATTAAACCGGTTCCAAAGGCAATATTGAAAAAATTATCCGAGCAATACTTTGATAGATCTTTTATATACAGAAGAAAGATTGGCTTCGCATTTCCTTTAGATAAATGGCTGAAAGATAAGAACGGTCTAAAACAGATGCTGGATTTATTAACGGATAAGACTTTCAGGGAGAGAGGATTCTATAACTGCAAAAACATTAATTACCTGATTGAGAAACATCTGTATGGAAGCCAGGATAATTCAAAGCTCCTGATGAATATAATTAATTTCGAAGTCTGGCATAGAATTTTTATCGATAAGCAAGCTCTAATAAAATAATTTTGGGTTGTCTTAGAATGGAAAGCTGGGACTTTAATTCCTTAATTTGATTTGCCGGGGGGTAAATTATTTAATAATATAATTTTATTTTATCTAAATATTGCAAATACATTAACGGGTTCTGCACTTAAACTAGGAATGGCAGCAGCATTTAGTTTGGCAAAGAATGAATGCACTGTTTTCAGAAGAAGGTTGGAGAATGATCGATTATAAGGTTCTTCCGGTTTATTTAGTAAAAGCTTTAACTGAATTAAGACAAATAATATCTTAAAAATCAGCGTATGACAGAACGACCTATGATATCCGTTATTATTCCAACTTTTAACCGGGAATATTGTATAGAAAGAGCTATTAATTCCGTTATTAATCAGGTATATAAAAATTGGGAGATCATCATTGTCGACGGAAGTCTAAACGATGCCACATACCGGCTAATCTTTCCTTATTTAACTGATCACCGTATTCAATATTTTAAGAAGGAAAAGATTAATTCAAGTGAATCGCTTAATTTTGGGATAAAACGGGCCTTAGGTAATTACATCGCACTTCTTGATGATGATGACGAATTTATGGAAGACAAACTGGAAATCCAGCTTTCAGAGATGATCTCTTACAATGCTGATTTTTCCATATCGAATTGCATTAAAGTAATCGACGGAAAGAAAATAACTCCCAAAGTCTACCGTGAATCATTTTTATTAATGAAAGAAGATTTATTCCGCGGAAGATTTCATTTATCCCACACACATATGATGTTCAATGCTTCAATAAAAGAATTATGCATTTTTGATCCTTCACTGCCTGCTTCGGACGATTTTGATTTAATTGTTCGCTTAATGAACAAGATAAAGATTTTACTTGTTAAGGAACCTCTGGCATATATTAATAAATCTGCAAAACGCCCCCGTATTTCAAACAATCCCCGGCAGCGGATCGAAACTATTGAAAAATTGATAGTGAAATCCAAAACGTATGATTGGACAAAGGATGAAAAATTAATATTGAAAACTAATTTGACTTTGCGTCTTGGATTCTGGCAGCTGATGGATAGAGAATATAAGCGGGGAAGATTTAATATATATAATGCACTCCCTTCTATCCCCTCAGATCGGCGAAGAAAATATTTGTTTCTTCTTTTTCTTTCATATATACCTCCCCTGTTTAGAATATCAAAACTTATTGCAGAACATTTATGGAGTATATCTACAGGTCGAATAAAAATTTAAACTTATATATAAGCAAAATAATAGCATTATTTCATTAAGGAAGATATTGAAAATATTAATAACCGGTTCAAACTGGAAAATTGGCGTTGCCGCTGCTTGCAGCCTGGCAAAAAAGGGATTTGAAGTTGTCGGTACCGATGAAAACCAACTCCCCTTCAATATTCATTCAAGATATTTAAGTGCACATTATGTTCATGCTCAGTTTACAAAGGATAAATTTTGTGATGATTTGATTGAGATTATAAGGAAAGAGAAACCGGATGTTCTGCTTCCTATGGGCGGAACAAAAAAAATTTCGTTTAATAAGGAAATGATCAGCAAATATGTTAAAGTTCTTGTACCGGACTACGAAAGTTTCCTCAAAGCCTACGATAAAAAACAAACTTACAATTTATGTAAAGAGGCAGGAATAGCAGTACCTGACCGTTATACATATGACGAAGCAATTTTAATTTTAAAGAACCGGGAGAATATTAAATTAGTAGTTAAGCCGGATTATGATATTGGGGGAGCCGCGGGTTTAAGCATAGTGGGCTCGACAGAACAATTATACAAAGCATTAAAATATTTTGGAAGTAATTCAAATTATATAATTGAAGAATATATTCCCGGTGCTTCAGCTATGCGTGCAGTACAGGTTCTTTTTGATAAAAAAAATAAAATGATTGAATATTTTATTTTAAAAAAAATCCGCCAGTGGCCGGTCACAGGCGGAATAACTGCATATGCAGAAAGTTCAAATGAATTCGAACTTTTAGAATTTATTATGCCTTTTTTTGAAAAATGCAGATGGTCTGGCCCCGCCGAAGCAGAATTAATTATTGATGAAAGAGACGGACAACCAAAATTAATAGAAATCAATCCGAGATTTGCCGGAAGCATTGCTTTTGCTATTCAATGCGGAATTAATTTCCCATTTACCGCATGTATGGCCGCTGTTGATTGCGGAAATTTTGAATCTGCCTCAATATATAATCCGGGCACCTGCTATATAAATTTCTCATATTACTTAAGAGCGGCAGCAAAGGATTTCCTTACAGAAAAACATAAATCTGCATGCCTTCTAAAAGTATTAAAAGAATTACAACAAAAGAAAACAGGAATGTTGATTGATAAAAAAGACTTCCCTGTTTATCTTGCAAAAGCCGTACAAGAGCTCAAACAAAAATATATTCTGGAAACAGGTCCATCAAAATAAAAAACATAATGTATCAGATAAAAATTTATAATTCTATAGAAGAAATTAAAAAAGAGGTATGGGATCTACTTACCGAAAATAATGTGTACATGTGCTATGAATATTTAAAAACAATAGAGGAGACAACGGTTTTTCCCCTTTTACCATATTATATTATTGTTTACGGTGAAAAAGCTTTAGCAGGCTCAGTAACTTATTTCGAACCGCAGAATTCATCAAAGATTTTAGATAGTGTATTGCTGGGCAGGCTTATGGAATCAGGATCATTTAAAAAAGCGACTTTTCTCCCAAGTATAATCTGCAACAGGCAAAGAGGAGAGGGAACACATTTCATTTTTTCTCCTGATATAAATAATGATCAGCTGAATCTGCTTCAGGATAAATTAATTGACGAGATAGAAAGAATAGCAAAAAAGAAAAAGGCATCAGTATGTTTTTTGAATATAACAAATGATCAGGAATTCCTGATGAAAAGTCTAAAAAAACGGGGATTTTATAAAACGATTGATCTCCCTTCAAATTCCATCGATGTAGCCTGGTCATCTTTTGACGGATATATAAAATATTTATCTATAAAATATCCTTATATGAAAAAATCTATAAGGCATGAAATGAATAGGAATAGGAAATCCGGTGTAATTATTAAACAAATACAAAATTTTGAAAAGCATGAGAAAAGACTTTTTGAGCTTATGAAGCTGAATCATTTTAAACATAATTCTTCAGCCTTTATGTTAAAGGATAATTACATTCAAAAAATTAAAGAGAATTTCGGAGAAAATGCAATTGTTTATACTGCTGTAAAAAATGATATTATTATTGGAGTCAGTATTATTTTGAAGAAAGGGAGAGAGGCTTTCTTTTCAAGTATAGGAATTGATCATGAACTATCTGAAAAAGATTTTACCTTCTTCAATCTTGGATATTATGAACCCATAAGGGAAATGTCGGGATACAACTTAAAAAGAATTTATTATGGACGAGGATTGTATGATACAAAAATAAAAAGAGGATGCACAACTAAAGATATGTTTTTATTTTATAAGCCGCGGAATAAACTCGCACTCCCTTTTGTTAAAATATGGTTTATATTTCATAAAAAATGGATGGCATACAAACTTTCATATATAAAAAAAATATAGATCAAAAAAACAAAGAGTATTTCTAATTAACATTACACTATATTAGATCATGCTTCCTGAATCAAAATATATAAGCCTTATCCGGCTTTTACGGAATGAAAGACGATCACTTGATGAACTGATAAATTATCAAACTATTAGTTTAAAGAAACTTGTTGGCCACGCTTATGCAACGGTACCATTTTATAAAAGACTATTTGATGAAAGCTCTTTTCATCCGGAAGATATCCGCTCAATAGAAGATATTTCGAGGATACCAATTATTGATAAGCAGATGCTGAAACAAAATACGTTTGATGATTTAATCAGTGAAAAGTACAAGGGAAAAAAGCTTATCCCGATTACCACATCAGGTTCAAGCGGTATGATGCTGAAATTCTTTATTGATAATTCCTTTGATCAGCTTAGAAAAGCGCAATTTTTAAGACCCTATATCACCAACGGTAAAAGCTTTTTTGATAAAACCTTAATTTTTAGTCCTCCTAAACCATGGAGAAAAAAATGGTTTCAGCATTTCGGCATAATGAAAGATAATAGAATATTTTATAACTCAAGTCCATCCGAACAAATTATTTCGATTCAAAAGGTTAAACCGGATGTAATTCAAGGCTGCGCATCGGTTTTAAATCTTCTAGCTCTTATTATTCTGGATGAGAAGGTAAACATTCCGAAACCGAAGCTGATATTTACAGATTCGGAATTATTGACCGTGAATATGAAAGAAAATATAAAAAAAGCTTTTGGCGCTAAAGTATTTGATATATACGGCACATATGAAACTGATAATATTGCATACGAATGTGAACAGCAGAAAGGTTATCATATCGCTTTGGATTGTGTTATAATGGAATTCGTGAGCGGCAATAAAAATGTTCAGCCTTTTGAAGAAGGTGAAATAGTAGTTACAGTGCTAAATAACCTGGCTATGCCGTTTATACGATACAATCTTCATGATATAGGTTCATATAGCAGCAGCGCTTGTCCTTGTGGAAGGACCTTCCCTTTAATAAATAAAATTTCGGGACGTTCAGATGATTACATGATTACCGGTGATGGTAAAAAATTATCTTTTGTGAATCTCGGATCATACTGGCATCCGTTAACAAAATATGTGCATGAATATCAGGTAATACAGGAAGATACTTCTGACTTCACTATATTCATAGTACCTAATAACTCATTTGATAATTCATGCAGGGAGATAATCATTACAGAAATAACCAGATATTTTCCAGGCGCGAAAATCAATATTAAACTTGTTCCGGCTATACAGCGTACTGAATCCGGAAAATACAAAACATTTATATCAAAGATAAAGTGACAGGATCAAAATATATAAACCTTGTTCGTCTATTGCATAATGAATATCGTTCACTGGATGAATTACTTCACCTTCAAACGGTAAAGCTAAAGAATCTTGTTAAGCATGCATATTCAACAGTACCGTTTTATAAAAAGTTGTTCGATGAATGCGGAATACGCCCTGAAGAGATACGATCAATTGATGATATAGTAAAAATACCTGTTATTGATAAAAAATTATTGGCTCAAAATTCCTACGAAAACTTGATTAGTAAAAAATATAATATTAAAAATCTTATACCGGTTAAAACGGCAGGCTCCAACGGCTCACCTTATCTGTTTTATATTGATCGTTCTTTCGATCAATTTAGAAAAGCTCAATTTATAAGACCATATATAACTAACGGTAAAAAGCTGTTCGATCATTCGGTTTCTTTTAGTGTGACAAAATCAGCTCCTTCAAAATGGTACCATCAATTAGGATTAATGTCTGAATCTAGGATTTTTACGGGAGAAGATATCAATCGCCAAATAGAAATTTTAGAAGATATTAAACCTGATATAATCCAGGGGTACGGTTCTATCTTAAGCCTAATATCCAATAAAATAATTGCAGATAATATTTCAATAAAAAAGCCCCGCTTAATATTTACTGATTCGGAACTTTTAATGACGGACATGAGAGAAAATATAGAAAAAGCTTTTGGAACGCAGGTAATAGATATTTATGGAACATTTGAGACAGATAATATTGCTTATGAATGCTTAAATCATGAAGGATATCATATAGCAGTTGACTCTATAATAATGGAATATTTAAAGGATAACCGGCCCGCTGAAAATGATGAAGAAGGAGAAGCAGTAGTTACAGTCTTAAATAATTTTGCTATGCCTTTTATTCGCTATAACCTGCATGACATCGGCAGCTTTATTAATAAATCGTGTTCCTGCGGAAGAACATTTCCGCTGATGAACCAGGTAAAAGGAAGAGCCAGCGACTATTTGTTAACCGAAGACGGAAGGAAATTCTCGGTTTTTAATTTAGGCAGGTTTGCCTCTCTGGCTCCAAATGTTTGCGAATATCAAATAATACAGAAAGATTTTAATTCCTTTAATTTGCTTATCGTTCCCAATAAATCATACAACAATGAAGGAGAAATAATAATTGAGCCTGCCATAAGAAAGCTTTTCCCTGAGGCTGAAATAAATATTAATTTAGTATCTTTTATAAAGCGGGAGCATTCCGGGAAATTTAAGGCATTTAAATCGCAGGTAAATTTATCAGACAAAAATATTTAAATATTATCAGCCTCTTGCAGAATGAAAAACGGTCGCTGGATGATCTGCTCAATCGGCAATCAAAGCAGCTGCACAAATTAGTCTCGCATGCTTATGGTACCGTCAGCTTTTATAAAAAGATGTTTGATAAGACAGGGCTGCACCCGGATGATATCCGCTCAATAGAGGATCTCTATAAAATACCGATTATTGATAAAAATATAATGAACCGTAATTCGATCAATGAGCTTATAAGTAATTTGTACAATATAAAAGATCTCATTCCTGTTAAGACTGCTGGTTCCAACGGAATGCCCTTCCTCTTTTACATTGATCATAATTTTGATCAGTTTAGGAAAGCTCAATTTTTTCGGCCTTACATCACAAACGGCCGTCGTCCCTGGGATGATTCAATTATATTTAGCATCCTTCCAAAGTCTTCAAAGAAATGGTACCAGCATTTAGGGTTAATGACCGATAACTATATATATTCAGGTGCGGCAATAAATAACCAGATAAAGCTAATTCAAAAGAAGAAACCGGCTGTTATTCAAGGTTATGGCTCAGTATTGAATCTTTTATCAGCCCGGATAATTGAAGAAAAGATTTTAGTACCAAATCCTAAACTTATATTTACGGATTCCGAATTGTTAACAACGGATATGAGACAAAATATTGAAAAAGCTTTTAACCAAAAAGTTATAGATATTTTTGGAACATATGAAACTGATAATATCGCATACGAATGCAATTTTCACAATGGTTATCATATTGCTGTTGATTCAGTTATTATGGAATTTCTAAGGGATGGAAAAACAGTTAACCCAAATGAGGAAGGAGAGATTGTAGTTACTGTGCTTAATAACTATGCAATGCCTTTCATCCGGTATAACCTGCATGATATTGGGAGCTATAGCAATCAGACATGTTCTTGCGGAAGGACATTTCCAATTATGAACCAAATTGAAGGCAGGGCAAATGATCTTATGGTTACGGCAGACGGAAGGAAGCTGTCATTTTTCAATATTGCATATTTTGACAAGCTGGCGCCAAATGTCAGAGAATATCAAATTGTTCAGGAAGATTTTAATTATTTTAATATTTTTATTATACCCGGACTCGAATATAAAGACCAGGGAGAGAATACTATAAAACCTGCAATCAAAAAATTTTTCCCCGAAGCTGAAGTAATCGTGAATATTGTCTCTAAAATAGAACGGGAAGGATCGGGAAAATTTAAGGCCTTTAAATCGAAAGTAAATTCCAGATGACTGTTGACAATCATAATGCAGAAGAGATAAATGATGATGAAAATATTAATAACGAAGATAGCATTATCCGTGATGCAGCTGCTTTAAGCGGCACTCTCTATTCTTCCCAAATTTTATATATCATAAGGGGATTTATAATTGCTCGCCTGCTTAGCCCTTCTTTTTACGGAATCTGGAGCATACTCAGATCCTTCTTCGGAAGCGCTACCTATTTAGGTTTCGGAACCCAGCAGGCTATGCTGCGCGAAGTTCCTTTTAATATTGGCGGAGGAAATCAGGACAAGAAATCAATTATTATTCAGACGAGCCTGACGTGGAATATAATTATTTCATCATTTGTCATGATACTCGTTTTCATATTTTCGTTTACACCTTTTGCTGCAGAATACAAAACAGAAATCCGCCTCTCAGGTATTTTGTTCCTTTTAAATGCTGTTCATCTTTTCATGCGTCCCAAGCTGAAAAGTGAACAAAAGATATTTCTCTTAAGTAAATATTTGTTTTATTATGCAGTTTTAAATTCGGCTTTCGGTGTAATTCTTCTTTTCTTCTTCAAGTTAAACGGCTTATTGCTCGGAATGATTATTGCCCAGCTGATAATCTTAATTTATTTAATCATTAATAACCATTTATCACTCCATTTGTTTATCGATAAAAATATTTTAAAAGAATTATTCCGTATCGGTTTTCCAATCATGCTCCTATGGTTCTTAGTTTTCCTTATCAGCAACGTTGATAAGTTCATAGTTTTTATCCTGCTTGGTAAAACTAACGCGGGGTATTACGGGCTGGCAGCATTTGTATCATCAATGGTCAGCTATATTTCATATTCAATGTCAACGGTTATTTTTCCAAGGATGATGTTTGTTTACGGAAAGACGGGGGAAAGAAAACACATAGAGAAATACTTTACAAAACCAATGTTTATTCTAGCTGGGCTCATCCCAATCATTCTTGGAATTATATATATCAATATTGAGACAATCATTATTCTGCTTTTGCCAAAATATATGCCGGGAATTACCGTAATGCATATTCTAATTGCGGCTTTATTTTTTTCTACTATCTGGGGACTGCCGACTAACCTGCTAATAGCTCTCAATAAGCAGAAAAGATTTATGTATATCACCGCTTTGTTATTGTGCTTAGATATAATTCTGGATTTAATTTTAATCAAGATGGGATTTGGAATGACCGCGATTGCATTTGTTACAACGTTTATTTTTTTTCTTGCCTCTTCACTTGCAAACGGCTATGCATACTTTACACTTAAAAAAAGTGTAAAACAAATTTTTACTAATTTATTTATGATATACTGGCCCTTTATTTATTCATTTTCCGTTATGTTCTTTATTATTTCCTTTTCATTTACAAACCTTCTTATTCTGGATAATATTTTAAAATCGATTATCTTTCTGATTCTGAATTTACCCTTGATTTTCTATATAGAAAAGAAAAGTAATATTTTTAGAAAAGTATTATCTTCTCTTAAAAAATTCAAAAAATAATTTTAAAGCTTGGCTTCTACTTCTAATATACTGCTGCCTTCCTTTCTTTTTATTTGATAAAAAAATCATTTTACTACTTTTAATCTGATTTTAAAAAAAAATAAAAATATTTTGCTTTTTACTTGAATTTTTTTGTCAGATAGCTTAGTTTGAAAAGTAAATTAAATAATCTAGGGGATTATTTAAGGGAGAACCTTTATTTTAGTTCATTTCGTAGCTTATTCGGATTATTAAATTATTGGAAATATTCTTTTAAGGAGGTTTTTATCTTTTTTTAAGATAAAAATAAAAGAATTGAAAATTATTGAAATATTTCTGATACAGCTCTATTAACTAGTTAGCATTTTCATTTATTAATAAATTAATTACAACTTTTATACCTGTAAGTAAGCAGGTATTTATTATAAATCAAAAAAAGGGAGGTCATAATGAAAATCGTTCGTATGAATACTCTTCAAAATAGTTCCAGCAAAACATTAGCATTCTTTGATGTGCAAACGAAGGATGGGATTATTATAAAAGGTTTCAGAGTTGTTAATGGAACGAAAGGACTATTTATTTCATCCCCGGATGAAAGAGGAAAAGATGGCAAATTTTATGAAAATGTTATTCTTCCAAAAGATATGAAGGATAATTTGCAGGAAATGGCTTTAGATGAATATGGCAAAAATAACTAACATCATTAGTTATTGAGCTTACTAATAAACCCAATTTACAACAAAATTGGGTTTTTCTTTTTTATTCTGTATGCTAAAATTAGGTCATCGAAATTTCTAAATGGTCAATTTGACTGCTATTATAATGTAAAAAATACTGCTGTTTTAAGATTTAACTGATCGAAGTTAAAACTATTTCTAACTTACCGATAATAGATTTATATTTTCGCGGCATATATTTTGTTTTTCATGTAAAAAAAATTGAGAACCTTTATGCCTTCAGCATTGATTTCCGCCTCAATAATAATCTTTTTTATAGTATGGGTAGTTGTTATCTATAATTCTTTCATCAAAGGAAAAAATTTGATCAAGGAAGCATGGAGCGGCATTGATGTTCAGCTTAAACGGCGTTACAGTTTAATACCGAACCTGGTTGAAGCAGTAAAAGGTTACAGCAAACATGAGAAAGATCTTTTCGAAAAAATTACCAGCCTGAGAAACCAAACTATTAAGCTGAATGACATCGGGACAAAAGCAAAAACCGAATCTGAATTATCAGGAACTATTAAAAATCTTTTTGCTGTTGCAGAAGGCTACCCTGACTTGAAAGCCAGCCGGAATTTTCTTGATCTTCAAAAACAATTATCCGAAATAGAAGAACAGATACAATATGCAAGAAGATATTACAACGGCACTGTTCGGAATTATAATATCCGTGTTGAATCAATTCCAAGTAATATTATTGCTGCAATTTTTGGCTTCAAACAGGAACAATATTTTGAAATAACCCTTGCCACGGAAAAGGAAATCCCGGAGGTTAAATTTGCTTAATATGAAACTATCGTCAACGTTAAAAGTTATTTTTTTTCTCTTTATACTCCAATCTTGCTTATTCGGTAAAGAAAAAATTATTTCGTTTAACAGCGATATTACTGTAAATCCCGATGCTTCAATGATTGTTCGTGAAAAATTAATTGTTATTACTGAAGGAGATCTTATAAAGCGCGGAATTTATAGAGATTTTCCAACACAATATAAAGACACTTACGGTAACAATTATGTAGTCAATTTCGAAATTATTAAAATTTTAAGAGATGATAAACCGGATGATTACAGGATTGAAGATTTATCAAATGGGAAAAGAATTTATATCGGGAATAAAAATTATTTCATACAAAACGGTATCCATACATACACTGTTGAATATAAAACAAACAGACAAGTAGGGTTTTTTAATGATCATGATGAACTATACTGGAATGTTACCGGAAACGGATGGGCTTTTAGTATTGACAAAGTTTCGGCAGTAGTCAACTTACCTTCCGGTATACCATCCGGCAAAATTAAATCCTATGCTTTTACAGGATCGTATGGTTCAAGGGGAAGAGATTATATTACGTCAACAGGAATAAGCAAAGCTGCCTTCGCCACAAATAGAATACTTGGTGCAAAGGAAGGATTAACAATTGTTGTTGAATGGCCAAAAGGTTTTGTTAAGGAACCAACTGCTGAATCCAAATTAAGATTTTTTGTCTCCGATAATCTTAATGTTCTCATTGGAATAATAGGTTTTTTTATCGTCCTTATCTATTATTTGTTAATCTGGAAAAAGGTTGGAAAAGATCCGGAAAAAGGGACTATAATTCCGCTGTATGTTCCGCCTGATAATTTTTCTCCTGCGGCAATGCGGTATATCAAAAAAATGGGTTATGACAATAAAATTTTTGCAGCTTCTATAATCAATATGGCAGTAAAAGGATATTTATCTATTCATGAAAACGAAGGGAAATTCATTCTTATTAGAGAAAAAACGGGAGAAGAAATACTGACTCCCGAGGAAAAAAAAATTGCATCAAAATTAACATTTAGAAGAAATAATTCATCAATTAATTATGATGAAACCCTTAAGGAAATTGAAAATAGATTACCACCCGGAGATTCGTTAATTAAAAAAGCAGTTATAACTTTTGCAGCCGGGCTTAAAAAAAGGCTGCCGGAAGTTAATGCAGAACAGACGGATCAAAAACAATCCATAATTGAACTTGATCAAAAAAATCACACGATAATAAGCGCTTCCATAAGCGAATTAAAAAAAGCCTTAAAAAATAGTTATGAAAAAATTTATTTTATAAATAATAGAAATGAATTTACTGCAGGAGCATTATTATCGATTTTATTTATTGCTCTGATCGGAATACTTGGTTCTTCAGAACAATTGTTTCTTACAATATGGTTGAGCTTCTGGAGTATTGGCGTTGTATTTCTGATTATTATGGTTTATAAAGCTTGGCTGGGTGTCGCCGGCGGTGGTAAAATTAAGATATCAGGTATAATAGGTGCGCTATTTATAACCGGTTTCGCAATTCCATTTTTTTTAGGAGAATTAGCAGGAATATATTTTCTTTCAGCCGAAAGTTCCTATTTTACTCCAATTATTTTAGCCGGACTGGTTTTCATTAATATTTTATTCTACCATTTATTAAAAGCACCTACTTTAGCCGGAAGAAAATTATTGGACAAAATCGAAGGGTTCAAAATGTATCTTTCCGTAACAGAGAAAGACAGATTAAATATAATGAACCCGCCCGAAAAAACTTCTGAATTGTTTGAGAAGTATTTACCATACGCCCTGGCTCTTGATGTGGAAAATGATTGGGCTTTACAATTTTCAAATGTTATTAATACGAGCAGTGTTAATAGCGATAATTATCATCCTGTCTGGTATACAGGAGCTAATTGGAATAGTTTTACCGCCGATGGATTTGCTTCATCATTTTGCAGTTCATTCTCGAATGCAATTTCCTCATCATCTTCAGCTCCCGGTTCAAGCTCGGGAAGCGGCGGCTCTTCAGGAGGAGGTGGAGGCGGCGGAGGCGGCGGAGGCTGGTAGAATTTGTTAAACTGCAGGAACTAATTCCCTCTCTTTAAGTATAATTAGCTGCACCCATTCTTCAGGAGGATTAAAAATATTAAAGGAGGAATCATGCCGCTTTATAAAACTTACAAAGCCGATTTAAGGGGAAAATACAGCCGCAATTTTGAAATAAGTATAATGGTCACACTTATTTTTCTAATTGGTGCTTTCAAATATTCTCCCGGAAAAAGTGAAGTAAAGAGATATGCAGAACCAAAGCAGGATTTACTTACTTTCACTGAAATTCAGACTACCAGCCAATTCAAAATACCTCCAAAAGCGAAACCTGTTGCGCCCGAAATTTCAATGGATCCAGAAATAAAAGATATTGAATTTGATAGAACAGATTTAATTGTTGAGGCACCGGTAGACAAACCTCCCGAAAGAGTTGAAGTCCATAAATCAATTGACAATGAAAACATAATATTTAAAGCGGTTGAAGAACCTCCCAAACCGGTAGGTGGAATTGAAGCTATTCAGAAAAAGATACAATACACCGAGTTAGCTAAAAGAATCGGTATTGAAGGTAAAGTTATAGTTCAAGCCGTAATAGATGAAAATGGGGATGTTACTAATGTAAGCATCGTAAAATCTCTTTTTCCTCAACTTGATAAAATTGCCTTAAATGCGGTTAAGGATACAAAATTTATTCCCGGGAAACAAAGAGGGAAGCCGGTAAAAGTACAAATGTCAATCCAGGTTGCTTTTAAATTGCAATGACCGCGCAAAACAAATTCTAATATATTGCAGCACAGTTTCATGATCTGTGCTGCAATATCGGGATTTTCCTACAATTTTATTTTGGTTAATTCCTTATATTATCCCTTCAAAATCTTTCGTAGATCTTTAATATGGCGGCAAACAGAATACTAAACAGCGCAAGATTCAATTTAATGTTCCGCGCATTAAATCATAAGAATTACAGGCTATTTGTAAGCGGGCAAAGCCTTTCCCTGGTAGGCACATGGATTCAGCAAGTTGCAATGACCTGGCTTGTATACAGGATAACCGGTTCAGCGTTCATGCTCGGAATAATCGGTTTTTCAGGGCAGCTTCCTTTATTTATTATTACTCCTTTAGCAGGGGTTTTCGCCGATAGGTGGAACAGGCATAAAATGCTTCTATATACACAATCACTTGCCTTAGTTCAGGCACTTATACTTTCAATTTTAGTTTTTACTGAAGTCGTTCATATCTGGCAATTGATCGTATTAGCAGTACTCCTTGGAACTATAAATGCGTTCGATATGCCAATCCGCCAGGCTTTTGTTTCTGATATGATTGACGACAAGAAAGAAGACCTGGGAAATGCAATTGCTTTAAATTCTTCAATGGTTAATGCGGCAAGATTAGTCGGGCCATCAATTGCCGGTATATTAATAGCAACAGTAGGGGAAGGGTGGTGTTTCTTAATAAATAGTATCAGTTACTCAGCAGTCGTAATCTCTTTGTTAAAAATGGACGTAAGCTTTACTCCCAGGAGAAAAAAGGAATCCAATATCGGTCGGGAATTAAAAGATGGCTTTTCATATGCTTTTGGTTTCACTCCCATACTCTATTTTCTTCTTCTCCTAGCCGTGGTCAGCTTAATGAGCAATTCATTAACATTATTGGCTCCGGTATTTGCAAAAGAATATCTTCACGGAAATGCAAGCACATTTGGATTTCTTATGGCAGGGTACGGATCGGGAGCTTTAATAGGTGCAGTTTACCTGCTAAACAAAACAACTGTTCTTGGACTTGGTAAACTTATTGCTTATGCCGTAATTCTTTTAAGCCTCAGCATGATTGTGATGGCATTTTCCAGAATTTTCATTCTTTCAGTATTAATGATGTTCACAGCGGGA
Organism: uncultured Bacteroidota bacterium; assembly: GCA_963782475.1. Classification (GTDB taxonomy): domain Bacteria; phylum Bacteroidota; class Ignavibacteria; order Ignavibacteriales; family Ignavibacteriaceae; genus CAVQBP01. Next base: position 73,707 of record CAWAJW010000012.1, on the reverse strand, counting down.
ACAGGAACAATGCTTCATATAGCTTCTGTAAATACTTTGCTCCAGACTATTTCAGAAGAAAGTAAAAGAGGACGGGTAATGAGCTTTTATGCAATGGCATTCAGGGGAATGAGTCCGTTTGGCAGTTTAATAGGAGGCGGATTAGGCGGATGGATAGGGGCTCCACTAACTTTAGTAATTGGAGGAGCTGCATGTTTAAGCAGTGCGTTTTTTTATATGTCAAAATTATCAATCATTAGACCGCTGGTTAAACCAATTTATGAAAGTCTTGGAATATTACCCCAGCTTGCCAAAGGTGTTCAGCAAGCCACGGATAATGAAGCCAAGGCAAAGTAATAAAAAAAATTTCCATCTTATTATTCCAACTCTTCTTTTATAATTTTATTTAGAATTTGCCGGGCTTTTTTCAATTTGTTCCTTTTTTGATTTATATTTATCCAAGGGTCAGAGATATTGTTCAGCCTTTTGAGAATATTTTTAATGTTATATCTTTGAGAGTCAAGTTTTTTATTCGATAATTCATCCCACTCTATTGGTGCGGCAATAGGAGCATTCTCTTTAGGTCTCACAGAATAAGGGGGAACTGCGGTTTGGGCATATGCATTTCGGGCTGTATCTAAAAATATTCTTCCCTTTCTTTTATTCTTCCGGACTTCAATTGTTAATTCTTTCGGATGCCTGTTTGAAATAACTCTAGCTATGTCTTGTCCGAATTCCCGTACAATATCAAAATTTTCATTAGAATAAATTGGAGCTACTACATGCAAACCTCTTGAACCCGTGGTCATTAAAAAAGTATTTAATCCTAATTCTTTTTCAAGAAAATTATAGAATATCTTTGCAGCCAATTTAACCTTTTTAAAATCATCGTTTTTATCCGGCGGATCTAAATCAAAAATTAACCTGTCAGGATAATTAAGTTTTTCAATTTTACTTAACCAGACATGCGGAGTAATACAGCCCTGGTTTGTAAGATAAACTAAAGTCGCTTTATTATTGCAAATTACATGATTAACACTTCCGCTTTTCTTTTTAATTATTTTTGTTTTAATCCAATTAGGGAAGTAATCAGAAGCATCTTTCTGAAAGAAAGCTTCACCTTTTATTCCATCAGGCATCCTCAACATTGAAACCGGACGATCCTTAATATGCGGGAGCATTATATCTGCAATCTCATTATAATAGTTGATTAAATCACCCTTGGTGATTTTACTTTTTGGAAAAAAAATTTTTTCTTCATGTGAAGTTTTAAACGAATATCTGCCGAAGCTCATTTTACCCATATGCTTATCCTTTATCTTCTCTGGCTACATCTTCGGGATTTTTATCTCTTCTTAATCCCAAGAACCTGGGATGCCTTAACTTTCCATCCGAAGTCCATTCAGTGAAGCCGATTTCACCGACCAATTTAGGTTTAACCCAGTGTACTTGTTTTTGATTTACCTTTTCTTTTAAAGGGGATTTTTTTCTTTCAATTGAGGACAACATCTTACTTAATTTTTTCAACATTTTATCATTGTAACCTGTTCCGACTTTACCTGCATATTTTAACTTTTCTTTTTTATAATAGCCAATCAGCAGAGCACCAAACCCTATCCTTTCTCCTTGAGGATCGGTATAACCAATGATTATAAATTCCTGCTGATTTGAACATTTAAATTTCAACCAGTGGCTCCCCCTCCCATGTTTATATTCACTATCAGCTTTTTTAGCTATTACTCCTTCCCATTTTTTTTTACAAGCCTGCCTGAAATACTTTTCTCCTTCTTTATTCCGATGGACAAGATATCTTAGAGGATCATTAAAAATTATAGAATTTTTTAATATTGATTTACGGTTACGTAATTCTAATTTAGTTAGATCATACTTATCGAAGTAAAGAATATCGAAAATATAGAAAAAAACAGGCACATTACTTTTTCTTGCCTCTTTTTCCGAAGATAAGTGCATTCTGTTCTGAAGCTTGGAAAAGCTTGTTGCATTCCCCTCAAAAGCTACCACTTCACCGTCAACAATAAAATTTTCCGCCTTTTGTTTTTTAACTGTTTCAACTATCTCCGGGTATACATGATTTAATTTTTTTTTATTCCGCGACATTACCCTGATTTTATCCCGATTCTTATATATTAAACATCTTTCGCCATCCAGCTTTCTTTCAAAGAGCCAGTCCTTATCAGAGAAATAGTTATGCGTAAGTTTTGCCAGCATTGGGTTCATCCATTTAGGAAAGGTTTCCTTTTTTATTTTTTTTCTATCCTCTTTGTTAATATTTTCAAAAATCATCTTCTATTACTTTAAATATTTTCATTAAATATAATATTGCCCAATCAAATTGAATTGATTTAAGTCAATTATTAACTTTCAATTAATTGAAATACTCAGGCAATAGAAGCAATGTGTTAATAATCATTTGATAAAAACATATTAAATAATAAACTTTTTTTGATTTTATATGAATGGAGATACAGATATGAAAATCGAATTTTTGAATAAACATACTTTTATACAATTTGTTATAATAATATTTACTATCCTGATAATCTGTCTGGGAGGATGCGAAAAGAGAAGGAATTATAATACAGATCAAAAAAATATTATCAGCAATAATCAACCGGATTCAACAACCAAAGAAGTTTTAAAGAATAACATTCCGAGGAATGAAGAAAAAAAGCTGGCAGCCGGAAAAGAAAAGAGATTGCAAAATCAAACGACAAATCATACTTCCGCGAATGATACTTCATCGGCAGATAGTTCTAAATAATTAATTTAACAACTTATTTGATTGTTTTGCTTTTAGTTGATTTAAATTTTAAATCAAATTTAATTTCTTTCAAACTTGTCGCCTGGTTTAACCTTAAATAAGTTCCGGAAAATATCTGCAGTATAATAACCTTCATTAACATGAATAATATCAATAGAAATTATTCTGCCGTCGATTGCAGCTACTTTAATTTTATTGGAAGAATCGATTATAGTCCCCGGTTCTTCCTCAACATTTATCCCCTGCTCTATAGAAACCTGCAATATTCTTACAGGATAATTTTTATAAAACGAAATTGCGCCCTGATATTTCGGATTTGAAGCCCTGACCAGATTGTAAATCGATATGGCTGTCTGTTTTCCCCAATCAATCATTAAATCTTCTTTCTTCGGCATACCAAAGTAGGATGACATTTTTTCATCTTGATTTATATATTGGAGAGTAAAAGTGTTGTCATCTTTTATCATACTTGTTACCTTAATTACGTTCCGAAGCAATGTATCTGCCAATTTTTTACTTAAACAGCCATATGTATCCGCCGGTTCAATAATTTCTTTCTCAAAATGAATTATAGGTCCGGCATCAATATTTTTATCGAGCTTATAAGCAGTAATTCCGGTTTCCGGAATACCATTAATAATTTGCCAAAACAGTGGATCGGGTCCCCGGTATGATGGAAGAATGCTTGGATGGAAATTTATAAATCCGAGAGCAGGAATTCCCAGCACCTTTTCAGGAATTTTATATGGAAATGAAAAAATGAAAACAACATCGGCTTCAATATCGGAAAGCCAAAATGAAATATCTTCCAAAAGAGTCTTTTTCTGCAGAATATTGAACTGCAGGTTAAAAGTTTTGGAAAGCAATTTAATATTCTGAGCTCCGGGACTTTGCATTTCCGGAACGGCAAAACCCGCAACCAGGCTATTATTAATAAGATAATTAATTGAAGGGAATGAAAAATGGCTGGTTATAATTCCTATTTTCATATTTGCATCTTTTTTAAATATTTTTGCTTTTTATCAGAGCTGAAGAAATAGTTTAGAACTAATTTAGCAATATAAAATTGTAAGTGGGAAAATAATTAAAAAGTAAATATGAAAAATATAAAAATACCCTGGACATTATTCGCAGCTGAATTTCTTGGAACCGCATTTCTGGTTTTGATAGGTTTATCCTTTGTTATACTTGACTTCGGGAAAGGCAGCTTCATGCTTAAACTTATTCCTGATGCAGGACTTAGACGGGCAATTACCGGCTTCTTATTTGGCACAACTGGAGCATTGATAGCTGTATCCTGGATCGGCAAAGAAAGCGGGGCTCATATTAATCCTGCTGTTACATTAGCATTCTGGACTCAGGGAAAAATTACGGCTTCACATGCATTCGGTTATATTTTCTTTCAATTAATCGGAGGTATATTTGGAGCACTGCCGCTTCTTGTATGGGGAAATATGGGGAGTTCAATTTATTATGGAGCTACATATCCGGGATACGGGTATACAATCTGGACGGCTTTACTAGGAGAATTCTTAACTACATTTTCAATGGTTCTGCTGCTTTTCTTATTTATCGGAAATAAAAAAATAAGAAATTTTACTCCTCTAATTTTCCCAGTACTTTATTCAATTATGGTATTTGCAGAAGCACCAATATCCGGAACAAGTACAAATCCTGCACGCACTCTCGGGCCTTCAGTAATATCAGGAAATTGGGCAGGCTGGTGGATTTACTGGATTGGTCCTGTTGCAGGAGCATTAACAGCTGCAGTAGCATATAACTTTAAACGGTTTAAAAAGTTTGAAATTGAAGTTGCAAAACTTTACCATTTTAAACATGACCGGCACGGCGTTTTTTCAAAAGAGGCAAATTCATATAGAGAGAATTAAGAATCAATTATTATAGTTAATCATAATAATTACAGAAAAACGTTATGAAATTTATCAAGCAGACCTTACCTAAACGATATATTTCTTTAATGAGCTACGATTTATTTTTCTGATAAATTTTTACTATTTTTCATTCGTGCTAACTTAAAGAAAATGGCAAAGGGAAGTAACCGGGGTTTTCATGTTAATTAAAATAATTAATCTATTTTCTACTTCAGCTGCAATGATAATTAAAAATGAATGATAATCCTGATTTCGTAACAGAGACAGTAAATGATCATTTTATTGTAACTATTAATTTAAAAAGAGCAACTATTGAAGAAGCAGGAGGATTGAATAAAATACTTTCCGATGCAATCATAAACGGCTGGAGCAAACTGTTAATTGAGATGCATGATGTGGAATATATTGATTCCACTTTTCTTGGAGCCTTAGTAATTAATCTGAAGAAAATTATGGAATTGAACGGAAAGTTCGGATTGATAGGATTTAAAGCTTCTCTTCATACATTCATTCAGCAAATGAGCCTTGACAGAACTTTTGAAATTTATTCATCAAGAGCCGAAGCAATAAAAAACATTTAATCATTTCCAATGGAAGCTTGCATGATCGGAATATTAATTTACGTCATGCGTATTTTCTAAAAATTTTCACACCACTTATAAACTTTATTATATGATAAAAGCCGGATTATTTAAATCCGGCTTTTTAAAGATTCTTTGAAAGACGTGCTCTTTATTTCAAGAGAGTCATTTTTCTGGTTTGAGAAAATCCGGCGGATTCCAAACGGTACAGGTAAATACCGCTGGCATAGTTTGAAGCATTAAAATCAGCTCTGTAAGAACCAGCCTTTTGAAATCCCTGATAAATCGTTGCAACTTCCTGCCCCAATATATTAAACACCTTTAAAGATACGAAACCGCTTGTAGGAATCGAATAATTAATAGTTGTGGTTGGATTAAACGGATTCGGATAATTCTGACTCAATTCAAACTTCCCAGGCAGTGAAGCCGGAATTTGCCGAACACCAGAAATTTGATCCGGAAACCAGTTTAAATCGCCCAATGCTTTTCCATCTGTGCCTGCATGCATAAGAGCAGCATTAGTGTATGCAAGACTCCATTCAGGGGTTTTAGTACCGGGGAAAGGACCGTCTTGACCCTGCGGAACATACCACCAATTATAAGATGCCAGTTTATTCGTGCGTGAAAGTTCAACATAATTCATTAGCTTACCAACTTGAACCATAGCAGAAGCAGGAAACATAGGATCTACACTATCATTATTTGCAATATTGAAATTAGGCCATGTGGTCTTGTCTGCGAATAAGCCGGCTGTGCGCGCATTTATCCATTGTGGCGGTGTAACCAGCTCTGTGTCCTGTGCTCCGGCTGTAGTTACACTATCGTTCCAGTGGCTCCACCAGTCCGTCATTTCTTTAGGCCAAAAATAAGCATTGTTTTCAACATTAATATGCCTGTCCGATTCCTTAAGATTATGTTGGGAGGCTAAGTCCAGCAGTGTATCTATATCAATCGTTGACGAAATTTGACCGTCTTCGGCATAATAACCAGCCGCAGTCTCAGCCGGTAATTGTCCTTCCCCCATGGTTCCGTAAAAGATATTGTTTTTAATATCAGCATTTATTGCCTGAAAAATCCACATAGGATTTGCAGCAGTTAAGAATACGGTATTGTGTTCAAATTGTAAGTACTTGCAATAAGCATCATCCTGGAAGAAAACTATATAAGCATTAACACAAAAGAATGTATTATTAACTACCTGTAGTGTATCTGCTGAATTTCCATTTAACATACCAGCTATCGCCAGTAATTGTTAAAATTCTCGATGATCCGGATAATCTATTATCCGGCGCTATGCAGAAATTACTGCATCGTAGTTTGCAGATTTACCAGGTTCTAATGCATAATTATTCCATGTAACAGAACCTTCACCGACATCCATCCACGGTATTATTGCGCGGTAATCAGGATATGTCAATGTATTAGTGTAAGCAAGGTGCAGCTGAATCCATGGCAAAGGCTTATATATGAGATGTGCCATAGGAAGCCAATAACCGTGTGACTCATCAACAGTTGTGTCAACTGCAGCATAAAATTGTTTAGAAGCAGGAGGATGTTCTATTCCGCGCGGAGCAGTATAAGAGGTATGCAAAAGCTGATATCTAATACCCGGAAGTAGAGTCAGAGTTTGTCCGATTTTTAGAGTATACATTCCATAACCGGCAGTTTCATACTCGTTCCCAGAATAATCATATGTTTTAGAAGCCAAATCATCATGTCCATATGAATCGAGAGTACCATAATTTTGTGCAATGCCCAATACCTGCCGCATCATTCCTATATTTATTGGCTGGTTCAAAGAATATTGACCATCCAGAAATTTATCGTAATTAAAATTCGGATCCACAAAAACTGTAATTGGGATTTGTGTTGTATTAGATTTTATGTTATACGGAGGTTGTAACATCCAGGGAAAAGCTTTAAAGATCTGAGTTTTTAAGTTTGCCCCGCTTCCTTGATTTAGTATACCATCACTTTGATTATAATCGTGAGTTCTTGTTGTATACTTGTATATACCGCCAAACTTTAATGTGCTTGTAATTTGATCGGTAAGATTAATCTTCGATTGAAAATCGAGAGATGCTGTATACTCCCTCGTTCCGGTAAAGATATTATAATTCTCAAGATTTCTTAAATAGGTTTTTGATGAATCGTCTCGCGATAAGCCTGGAATGAGCTGAGGATTCAATCTTTTATCTGCGACTATACCGACCACATTTTGTTCAAAATCTACATAAAGATCATTCGGGTCTTTATTCTCGGAATAGGAATGCGATAATTTTGCATCCATATTGATAAAAGAAAAAGACTTACTGAAATCAAGTATATTGGTAATCACGTTCAGATAACTTTTTGAATCCGTAGCCGAATATGTATGAGTATCATTTAATACTGAATAACCTTCACCCCGGTTTATTTCACCCGTATTGCTTGTGCTAAAAAAGTTCAGCAGATCAATTTTTCCATCGGGTATCCGGTAATCCATTGTAACCGCTGCACCATAACGATTTCTTGTTCTGTAAACATCATGCAGATTAAATGAATTTATAATAACAGGATTTACCTGGTCAAGATTCTCGGTCAGTAAGCCATATGTACCCCCAAAACTGTTAGAGCCAAGATTCACTCTTTCAGCAGTAGCTTGTGCAAATATTCCTAACCGGTCTGATAGAAACCTCTGTTCTCCGCTTGCTACAAATTTATAATTACTTACCGAGCTTCGAAGTCCATTGTAACCACCCTGTGCTTTCAGATTAAAGATAGGAACACCTTTATTTGTTTTAGCCTCCCTGAGATCAAAATTAACTACGCCTCCCAATACTGCTGCATCCATATCCGGTGTAATCGCCTTGGTAACTTCGATACCTCCAAGCATGCTGGAAGATATCATACTCAGGTCTACACTTTGTCCATAACCTTCATATTGAGCTGTCGGGTCGTTTGTTGCTACGTTGCCCGGTATTCTAACTCCATCAATTGTAACCTCATTATATTTTGGGGAAAGACCCCTGATGACTACTTGTGAGCCTTCTCCGCCTTCTCTAATAAGAGATATGCCTGGTAATCTTCCTACTGATTCCGCAGCATTTGCGTCGGGAAGGGCTTCTATTTTTGCAGCAGATACAACGTTTATTATCTTATCGGAAGAAAGCTGCTGGTTAATAGCAGCATTTTGACCGCTGGCTTGAGCTGTTACTACAATTTCTTTTTCCTCAACACCAATTGGCTCCAGTGTAAAGTCCTGGCTCAATGTATAACCTTTTTTTACTTCAATATTGAATTCTTCGGATTTATACCCGATATAGGATGCACGTATTTTATATTTTCCGGGTGAAACATTTTGTATAACATATTTTCCGTCGGCAGTAGTAGCAGCACCCCAGCTTGTTCCCACAAGAATTATGTTTGCTCCGGGCAGAAAGTCGCTTGTTTGGGCATCTTTAACAAATCCTTCAATGTTTGTACCTGCAGCAAGGATAGTAGCTTCCATTGAAATGAGAATAAATATTAAAAGAGTAAAAATTCTATGCATTTTTTTCCTCAAATAATTTTTTGATTTGTTCTAAATAAAAAAACTTCCGTTTATTTAAAACTTGAAGTTGATAAATGAATTATCAACGAAATTTTCGGACTGGAACCGGAGTCAATTTTATTTTGGAATCTCTTTCTTATAAATTAATTTTAGATAATATTTTTTTAATACAGACATTAATCGAGATTTTAGGGTTATAGTTTCCAGTGCGATATTTATGATTATACTTCAAAGATCAACAACCACTAATATGCATCTATATAACTACCCATTAACATTCCATAATTGTTTTGACGGACATTGTAAAATTCAATTAGTTGCAGTTGATAGAATGAATAAAGAAAATCTATTCATATCCAAGTTCTAATTTTTTAGAAAAAAAATAAGAATAAATAGTTAATGAAAGTGTGCTATCAAGCATTACAATAAATTGATTTTTTGATTTTTTTTAATAATAAAATTTCTACAGCATACAAGGATTGTTATACAAAAAATAAACTTAAAGAATGCTTAATAATGAAAATATTTTTTACTGTTTCTATTTCTGTATTAATAATTATAACTGCTTCATTTCCTCAACAAAGATCTGTTGCTTCACCGGCTGACTACTTTGAAATCTCTGCAAAAGAATACCGCATCCCGGTTGATTTGCTGAAATCAGTTGCATATGTTGAAACCAGGTTTCATAATGAAATTCCATCAGCTGAGAATGAAAACGGTATGCCGCCTGTTTATGGGATAATGGGGTTAAGAAACGATAAATGGTTTGGACATTCCTTGATTGAAGGTGCAAAGCTTATAGGTGCAGATCCTAATGATGTTGCTGTAAATGAATCATTAAATATTCAAGCTGCAGCTGCTCTTTTATCCTCCTTTGCCGATAGCTTAAAAATAGATCGAACAGATGTAAATAACTGGCGTCCGGTTATTGAAAAATATTCCGGTATTCCGCAAGCATACGTAAAACCTTTTTATTCTTATGAAGTTTTTAATGCTCTTTCAAAAGGAGAAGCATTAAATGGAATAAGAATTCAGCGGAATAATGAGGCTTCGATGAGTCAGTTTCCATCATATGTAAAACCAGATGGAAAAATAACGAAGATTGATTCCGCTCAATCAATTGATTACCCTCCTGCTGAGTGGATACCCAGTCCAAATTTTACTAAAGGAAATATCCAGCAGCTCTTTCTTGTAGTACATGTTACCCAGGAAACTTTTGCAAATACCATTTCTTTATTTTTAGATCCGGCTTATCAGGCAAGCTCACATTATCTTATCAGAAGCTCGGACGGGAAAGTTGTCCAGTTTGTTAGAGAAAACGATGAAGCATGGCATGCTAGGTGCTGGAATTCCTATTCAATCGGAGTAGAGCATGAAGGATGGGTTGACCAGCCCCAGTGGTTTACCGAAGCTATGTATCAATCGTCAGCAGCATTATACAGGCATTTTGTAGAAACTTATGCGGTACCTGTTGATTCCTTCAGAATTATAGGACACTATCAATGGAGTAAAAGCTGGTGGGTTAGCTGGGTAAATAATATCTGGGATCCTTCTCATCCTTCAGCATCGTTTGATCCAACCTGTAATAGCCATACAGATCCTGGCTCCATATTGGAATTGGACACACTTTTTTGACCTTATAAAAGAAGGGGCTGTAAAACCTGAAATTGCAGGTTACTTACCCGGTTCATCCGATACTGTTTATTCATCAGCCAATATTTCTATCAGTTTTGATCAATCAATGGATACTGCGGCTACTGAGGGAGCATTTCATATTAATCCGCCTGTAAGCGGGAATTTCATATGGATAAACGGAAGCAAATCATTTACTTTCTTTCCAAGCTTACTGCTTTCCACAGATACAAAATACACTGTATCTCTGGACAGCAGTGCTGCTAGTATCTTGAATGTTTCTACTGATTCGATTCTATCATTCAGCTTTTATACTAAACCGGCAATTCCTCTTTCAGTTATCAACACTTATCCAGCAAACAATCAGGATAATATTAGTACAACAGTTAAGGTAATAATTGAATTTAATACTCCCCTTGTCAATTCCGGTCTCAATGGATATGTACAGATTCAAGATTCTGCTGAAAATTCTATCAGGTTGAATAATCCTCTTTATTATACATCAAACAATAAAGGATATTTAAGCTTTTCTACTTACGATCCTTTGAATTACAACTCTACTTATAAAGTGACAATAAAAAATGCAGTACAAAATGTGTATACTTCTACGCTGGGAAATGATTACATATTTTCTTTTAGAACCGGCAGTAATAATTATGTAAAGGGAACCATTATTGAAAGTTTCGTTTCAGAAGAAAATTGGCTGCAGCCTTCATTAAGCAAAGGCTCTGTAGATATTGATACAAATAAAACTAAATTTATCGCTTTCTACGGAACCTCTCCGGAAGGTTCACACTTAGGAAAGTTAACATATAAATTTTCCCAGGATTCAGGCGGCATTTGTAATTTATTAAATACCGACAATCCGAGCATGAATTCTGCTAAAAAAGACTATTTTGGATTTTGGGTATATGGTGATTTAAGTGAAAACTATATAGGCTGTATTTTCACTATTAATAAAACGCAGAAGGAGAGCATAACTCTGGATTCTTTGAATTGGACCGGGTGGAAATTTATAAAAATCCCTTTTAATAATATTACCAGGCAGCAGCCGGAAGGAGAAGTTTTATTTGACGGCATTTATATTAAACAAAACAATTTAGGAGCAGATAGTAATCAGGTATCATTTGCCGGCGTTCAGTATAACGATTCAATATCCACAGCAATTAAAAATGAAAATAACAATTCCGTACCGGATAAATTTGAACTTGCGCAGAATTATCCTAACCCATTTAATCCGACTACGCAAATTAAATTTGGAATCCCCCAAGCAGGTTTTGTGAAATTAGAAATTTTTAATCTTCTGGGACAAAAAATTTCAACATTAATTAATGAAGAAATGAATGCGGGTTATCATTTCATTAATTTTGACGGTAAAAATTTGCCTAGCGGCATCTACTTTTATACCTTATCCTTTAATAATTTTAAGACCAGCCGCAAGATGCTGCTATTGAAATAAGGAATTACAGCCTGAATTTTACTTTAATATTTGACTTTATTCTTAAGCTCTAAACTATGAACTTTATCTCTCTAATTACCGGATTTGACTATAGCCTGAAGCAAATAATTCACTTAAATTTATTTAAAAAATATGTTGTTATCTTTATTTTATACTATGATAAAAATAATACCGATTATGATTTTTCTTTTTTATTGTAATTTAATACTATCTCAAACGAAATATCCTGAGATAAATAAGGAAATAAGAGAGGGTAATTTTACAAAAGCAGATTCAATGATAAATAAAATAATAAATAATGACAACCTTACTGCAGATGAAAAATATGAGCTGAACTTCCAGGAAGACAGGCTGCATAGAATACGATTGGATTTTCAGAAAACCCCGGAAGATGTACTTAATTATGTTAGAAAATATTATCCTGATGCTAATGAAGAAACTCTCGAAAAATGGGAAAACGACGGCTCGCTTGAATATAGAATTATTGACGGAAAGAAACTTTACTTTAACCGTGCGGCAGCGAATCTCTTTAGAATCAACAAGGAAGCTAAAAAAAGGAAAGATGAAATAGATGGTAAACAGGAAAATAATCTTAGCAGATTTCTTGCAAATTATATCCCCGGAGCTGTTAAAGAATCAAAAGAATTAAAAAAGAGCCTGGTAAAAAAAGTCATTCATAAATTGGACTATACAATTACTGTAAAGCCGAATGCGGTTCCTGACGGAGAAATTATCCGCTGCTGGCTTCCTTATCCAAGAGAAGGACATGAAAGACAGGCAGATGTTAAATTAATATCAGTAAATAGTAAAGAATATGTTACCGCAGGAAATGAAAATCTACAGAGAACAATCTATTTTGAAAAAACTGCACATAAAGATGAACCGACTAAATTTAATCTGGTTTTTGAAGTTACAAATTATGCTGAACTGTTTCATTTAAACCCTGAAAAAATTCTTCCTTATAATAAAGAAAGCAGAGAATACAAAATTTTTACTTCCGAAAGAAAACCGCATATAGTTTTCACGGATAAAATAAAAGAGCTGTCAAAAGAAATCATTGGAAATGAAAAATCTCCATATCTTAAAGCTAAAAGGATTTTCGAATGGATAAGTAGAAATGTCCCTTGGGCTGGAGCAAGAGAATATTCTACAATAAAAGATATATCCGAATATTGTGCAGAAAAAGGTTATGGTGATTGCGGAATTAAATCTATGCTCTTTATTACGCTTTCCAGGTATAATGGAATTCCTGCTAAATGGCAGAGCGGCTGGATGATTTACCCGGATTCGGTAAATCTGCATGATTGGGCTGAAATTTATTTTGAAGGCTACGGCTGGGTTCCTGTTGATTCTGATATTGGATTGCAGAATTTTAAAAATAAGGATGAGGAATATTTTTTCTTTGGCGGAATAGATGCATATCATTTGATAATAAATGACGGATTTTCAGAACCCCTGTTCCCGGCAAAAATTTTTCCCAGAAGTGAAACAGTTGATTTCCAAAGAGGTGAATTGGAATGGCGGGGAGGAAATCTTTATTTTGATAAATGGAACTATGATATGAAAGTTGAGTATTAATCTGAATATAGTCAATAGTCACCGGGCATTAGTCATTTGGATTTAATTATGAAATTAAAAATCATAAGCATCATAATATTTATTACAAGTTTATTTGCCTTCAATCTTTTTGCACAGGATGAAAAAGATATGGATAAAATTCAATGTGTAATTCAGGATTTAAAATATAAATATGCTCCGGATTCCCGGACAGCAATTTTTCAAGTCAATGTTGAAAAGGATGGTAATAACTATATACTTAAAGGTGAAACCAATCTTCCCGATGCAAAAGATCAGCTGATACAAAAACTTAAAGCTGCTAATATAGATGATCAGGTCAGTGTTTTACCAGGAGCTGAACTTGGAGATAAAATTTATGGAATTATTGATCTTTCAGTAGCCAACTTAAGGGCTGAACCGGAAAATCAGGCTGAATTGGTTTCACAGACACTTCTTGGTACACCCGTTAAAGTTTTGAAAGAACATAAAGGATGGTCACTCGTTCAAACTCCTGATAAATACATTTCATGGATAGAGAATGATCAGCTTTTCAGATTGAATTACGACAGTTTAAATGCATGGAATTCAAATAGAATAATTTTCACAAAAGATTTTGGTTTTACCTACTCAAAGCCTGACGAAAATTCTGAAAGGGTTACAGATATTGTTATAGGAGATATTCTGAAATATTCCGGCAAAGAGAATGGTTTCTACAAAGTAACATATCCTGACGGGAAATCAGCTTTTATAAAAACCGGAGACTGCAAGCCTTTTCAGGAATGGCTTGGGGAAGTAAATCCAACCGCTGAAAACATTATTAAAACTGCCAGATCGTTTATGGGAATACCTTACCTCTGGGGAGGGACCTCCATAAAAGGGATGGATTGCAGCGGCTTTACAAAAACTGTCTTTTATCTCTATGGAATAATCCTGCCCCGTGATGCATCACAGCAGGTTAACATTGGTATGCCTGTGAATACTAAGGACAGGCTGGAAAACCTTCAGCCGGGAGATCTTCTTTTCTTTGGTAAAAAAGAAAACGGATCTACAAATCAGAAAATTACTCATGTTGCAATTTATATCGGAGAAGGTGACTATATAAATGCTTCGGGAGAAATAAAAATTAACAGCTTCTCTAAAGATAAACCAAATTATAGTGCTTACAGGGATGATTCTTTTGTATGTGCAAAACGAGTATTGAACTCTATTGGCAATAATGGTGTAGTTAAAATTACAGATGATAAATTTTATAACGAAAAAAAATGAGTATCTGATGCCGGATTTAAACTATAATGCAAGCTGGAAGAGAAATTCTTCTTAATCTCTGCGGCTCTCTGTGATTTCTCTGAGGTTCTCTGTGTAACAAAAATTATTACACAAAAATCACAGAGCATACACAGAGAACCACAAAGAGGTTACAAAAAAAAATTAAAAAATTATAATAATAATGAAATCAGCCATATTATTAAACTTCTTAATATTTAGTACAATTTTAATTTATCCTCAAACTGGAATTAATCATAAAACTGATGTAAAAGTGCCGGCTTATTATCAGGTTGACCGTTCTCTCTCCGATTCTCTTTTATCAATTATAAAAAGTGTCGGCCTTGATAGTAATTATGATGCAGGTGAAGACGGAATCGAACAGATCTCTTTTGCCGTAATTGATTTAAACTCTAATCCTGCTAAGCTGGGAGGAGTTAATTTCGAAAATTTTATCTATCCTGCCAGCGTTTATAAAATGTATGTTGCTGCTTCAATTTTAAAGCAGATTAGTGAGGGAGAATTTTCTTTATATGATAAATATGTTGTCAGGTCTCCTAATGATGTCGATAAATCAAAAGAAATAGAAAATGATCCTCGTCCGTTATTGAAGGATGGCGATACTGTTACAATAAATTATCTTCTGGATTTAATGATAACAAGGAGCGATAATTCGGCAGCGAATTGTCTGATCGATAAAGCTACCCGTCCGAAAATAAATAAGATGATTGATGACTTCGGCTGGAAAGGGAGTGAAGTAACCAGAAAATTTTTAAGCAGGAAATTTGAAGACGCCGGTTATGATACGGTGAGAGGCACCGAAACATGCGCACTACATGCGGCAGATTTCATGTATAAGGTTTACAAAAATGAATTAGTAAATCCCTGGGTAAGTATGCAGATGAAATCCTTTCTTGGAAGACAGCTGGATACATCTAAGCTTTATGCCGGTTTACCTAAAAATGTTATGTACTATCATAAAACAGGATGGTGGAGCATTTATACAAATGATGCGGGAATTGTAGATGACGGAAAAGTAAAATATGTAATTGCTTTGTTTACTCCTCTTACAGAAGATGCCGTTTCACCAAAAATGAAAATCATTTCTGCCAGGGTTTATCAATTGATGCAAAGAAATATGAGAAAAGAATAATGATCAAAATTTATTTAGTGAAATCAAATAAAGAGCTAACATTTGCCTTTTCACCTTCTTTTGACAGCAGTTAAGACATTTTTTATCTATATAATTAGGTTGATTGTTATATTCAACTCAAAACTTTTATTTTAACCATTAAATGTTTTGATAAGCTTATTCCCCCTTCTCCAGCGCTTCAATAATTGCGTCATGCACTTCAGGCCTTACTCTTAAAATTTTTAAATTTTTTCGGGTTGGATAAACCCTGTTTGTTAAAAATACTACAATTAAATTTCTGGTTGGATCTGTCCATACTGAAGTGCCTGTGAATCCAGTATGACCGTAGGAGCTGTTGCTAAATAAATGACCCGCGGATGAATACGCCGAAGATTTAGTATCCCAACCCAAAGCTCTTGAGCTTAAATCGGATTGTCTTTTAACAAACATTTCAACTGTGGAGGCTTTAATATATCTTCTGCCTTGATATATTCCTTTATTGAGCAGCATTTGCAGAAGCTTTGCTAAATCTCCTGCTGTTGAGAATAGACCGGCATGCCCGGCAACTCCTCCTAAAAGCTGTGAGGTTTCATCATGAACCGTTCCTCTTATCTGGCGGTACCTCCAATAATTATCATATTCCGTCGGTGCGATTCGATAAACCAGGGAATCAGGCGGATTAAACATGGTGCTATTCATTCCCAATGGTTTAAAAATATTTTTTTCACAAAATTTATCAAGAGAAGTACCTGTAACTTTTTCGATAATCTTTCCCATCAAAATAAAATTTAAATCGGAGTATACCATTTTTGTTCCTGTAGGATAGACAAGAGAATCACTAAATATTTCATTCATTACCCCTTGCTCTTTATTTTTTACAGAATCAAACACACGGTATGAAGGTATATCAGGTCTTAGTCCGCTATCGTGCACTAGCAGATTCCTGATAGTAACGCTCTCTTTACCGTTTACCCCGAATTTTGGAAGATACTTTGCGACTTTATCATCAAGCTTAAACAAACCTCTATCATAACAGATCATTGTTGCAGTGGTAGTAGCTATAACTTTAGTTAAAGATGCTAAATCATACATTGTATTTACAGAAACTTTTCCGGATGAAGGATCGTAAGTATAATATCCGAAAGCTTTTTCATGAATAACTTTCCCGTCCTTCTGAATTAATATAACTGCATCGGGGAATGCAGAATCGGCAATTGAAGTGTTTAAAATAGAGTCTACTTTTTCAAATATATTTTTATCTGCAACTGCTAAATTGAGTTTTGCTGTAAATGAAGATTCATTCGAATCATTAATAAAATGAGATGCGCTTTTAATTGTTGCAAACTTCCGGCTGTCGTTCTTATGTTCAGAATAATTAATAAATAAAGGCAGCAAAATTATAAAAAATAAGATGGAACTTTTTACCATAATCCGTTTCTTCTTTCTTACGGTTTACATTCTTTAATTATAATGAATTGTCTATAAAAAACTTCAGAAATTACAACTACTTTGGTTCCGGGTCAACCTGGTGTGATGAATTGCTTATTATGATGGAAATACTTCTGAATATTATTTTGTTTACTAAAAAAAATTATAAATTTAAGTTTATTTTGAATGAGAAAATGATAGCTTTTGAAGGAATAACAAATGAGACTGCATTAAGGATTCTAAACGACCCCGCTCCTGATGAAATCTTCGAGTCTTACAATTCACCTTATCAATTAAATGCTGAGCAGGTAAATTATTATCAAAATAATGGATTCGTTTCATTAGAGAATGTAGTGAAGGGAGAAGCATTAAAATATACACGTAAAATTATTGAGGCTGCAGTTTTAATTCGAAAAGAAAAAGATAAAAGAACACTTGCCGAGAAATCCAAATACGAACAATCGTTTCTTCAATGCGGATATCTATGCTGGGATTTTCCTGCTGTTAAAGACTTTGTCTTCGGCAAACGATTTGCCGGAATTGCAAAAGATTTAATGCAAGCTCCCGGGGTAAGGCTCTGGCATGATCAGGCGTTGTTTAAAGAACCGAACGGAAGAATTACCGATGCACATCAAGATATAAGCTATTGGCCAATAAATGAGGGGAAGCTTACAACAACTATGTGGATGGCATTAAACGATGTTCCTAAAGAAAAGGGTTGCCTTTATTTTTATCCGGGTTCACATAATTTCAATCAAAAGGAATATGTGGATATTTTTAAAAACCCGCATCAGCCTGAAATCGTAAAAGGAATTGAAAAAGCATTTACTCCAATTAGTGCAGGAGATGTTACATTTCATTCAGGATTTAATATTTCATGGAGCAGGTAAAAATACTTCCGGTGAAATTCGGGAAGGAATGACTGTAATTTATCTGGCTGACGGAAATACTTTTAACGAATCGGATCCAAGAAATGCTGCTCATAAATCCTGCCTGGGCTTAAAAGACGGCGATAAAATTGACACGCAGTATACACCATTATTAACTTGATATTTTTTCATCAAATAGCTGTAGGTAATTATATTGAAATTTTTTTTTAATCCCTTAATCTTTATAATCATTTACCGATGCCCGGCAGGCAAATATGAAACAGATCAAATATTGAATATCATCCGGATTTAAATTTTTTCCAAGAGATGAATGGAACTGGAAATCAGCGGAAAAAACTTTATCCAAACAAATTATTACAAAAACACACTTAACCATAGCGGAGAATTTTTCTTAAAAAATGAATATGTTATTGTTTACATTCGTTATATAATTAATTTATATCTAAGAAATAGATGAAGAGATTATTATTTTTTATTTTCCAGCTTATTATGATGAGTTTTGTTTTTTTATCATGCTCGACTAATTCATATACAACAATCAATTATCAGGATGTTTCTCCCCTGGCAATTTCAACCCAGATGGTATTAATAATAACTAAAAGCTGGAAAGATTCTACTGGAATTTTATCCGGATATGAAAGAGATAAGCTGGGTGAAAAATGGAAACAGGCCGGGTTCAGTTTCCCTGTAAGTGTCGGCCGAAGAGGATTGGCGTGGGGAAGAGGACTTCATGGAAGTATTCTAGGAGATGGTCCCGTTAAGCATGAAGGCGATGGTAAAGCTCCGGCAGGTGCATTTCAATTAAAGGGAACATTCGGATATGCTTCTTCCGATAGCGTTAACTGGTTAAATATGCCTTATACACCTGTTGATTCTTGTATCGAATGCGTAGATGATACAAATTCCAGATATTATAATACAATTGTTGACGACCGGAAAGTTGCTGATAAAGATTGGAACAGTTCAGAAATTATGCGGTTAAGTGATAATGAATATGAGTGGGGAATTTTTATCGGGCACAATAGCATGCCGCGTTTAAAAGATGGCGGTTCCTGTATTTTCATGCATATTTGGGAAGGAAAAGGAATTCCAACATCAGGCTGCACTGCAATGAAAAAAGAAAATTTAATTAAATATATTACATTGGCTGAATATTAAATCGTTCCCGGTTTTAGTGCAGCTTCCCCAAAAAGAATATGAAAAATTAAAAGCTAAATGGGAATTGCCTTGAATATGATTATGCTCTTAAAACCATTTAATAATTGATCGATAAATGAATAAGGCTTTAATTACCAATCCCACAAACGTTATTATATTTTTATCATGCCTGCTTGCCTTTATCTATTGGATAAAGGAACAAGAGTTTGCAAAGCCGGTTTTTAAGATTATACCTTTCGTATTATGGATATATTTTCTTCCTATTATTGCAACTACAATCGGAGTTACTCCCCAAGAATCTCCTGCTTATGATTGGATTACCGATTATTTTCTTCCCGCTTCTTTAGTTTTACTTTTAATATCAGCAGATATCCCCTCGATTCTTAAATTAGGTCCAAAAGCTATTATTACTTTCTTTTCAGGTTCATTAGGAATTATGATCGGCGCCCCTGTTGTCCTGATCCTTTTTTCCCATTTTTTACCTGCTGATGCATGGAAAGGAATTGGAGCTTTAAGCGGGAGCTGGATCGGCGGAAGTGCAAATATGATCTCTATAAAAGAAAGTATCGGAACTTCAGATTCACTACTTGGAACAATGGTTATTGTCGATACCCTGGTAGGTTATGGATGGATGGCTGCTGTTATTTTCTTTTCAGGTTTTCAAAATAAGATTGATGAAAAAAATAAAGTCGATCTCTCATTGACACATCAAATTAATAAAAAGCTGGAATCTTTATATTCCAAAAGAGAACCGCTGGATTTAAAGTCTTTCTCTATTATGATAGCCATTGCTTTAACTATTGGTACAATTTGCCTGGAATTAGGTAAAATTATTCCGCCTCTTGGTGAAATTGTATCTGCATTCGGATGGACGATAATACTTGTGCTGATAATATCCATAATTTTATCATTTACTAAACTGCAAAACCTGGAACGGAAGGGAGCTTCGGTAGTCGGGAATTATATGCTTTATTTTCTTTTGGCATCAATTGGTGCTAAAGCCAACCTCTCCTCTATATTAGATGCTCCTGCTTTTCTCCTTGCAGGGGTTGTGTGGATAATAATTCATGCGGCTGTTCTTTATACGATCGGCAAAATAATCAAGGCTCCGATGTTTCTAATTGCTACATCAAGCCAGGCAAATATCGGAGGAGTGGTAAGCGCCCCGATTATTGCAAGCGTTTACCAGCCTTCTCTTGCGCCGGTCGGCTTATTATTAGGAATACTTGGTAACATTTCCGGTACATTTCTAGGGCTGGTTACTTCACAGCTTTGCTTATGGGCTTCACATATTCATTTTTAAATAACCGAGAAATTATTTGGACAAACACGCAGTTGATTATATAATCATAGCAGCTTATTTAGTTGGAATTGCAATTTTTGGTATTGTTTCCGGAGGGAAACAAAGATCAATTAAAGATTATTTCTTATCTTCCAAAAAAGTTCCTTGGTGGGCTGTATGTTTTTCAATAGTTGCCGCTGAGACAAGCACTTTAACTTTTATTTCAATTCCCGGACTTGCTTATATCGCAAATCTTAATTTTTTACAGGTTACATTCGGCTATCTTTTGGGAAGAATAGTTGTGGCAACAATTTTTCTGCCTGCTTATTACAAAGGTGAATTAAAAACTGCGTATACATATCTGGAAACCCGGTTCGGTGGAAAAACACGTTCTTTTGCATCCATAGTTTTTTTATTTACAAGGACTGCAGCAGACGGGGTTAGATTAGCTGCTACTGCAATTCCTCTTTATTTAATGATTCATATGAATGAAATGACTGCAGTTATAATAATTGCAGCAGTAGCTTTAATTTATACTTATACCGGGGGTGTAAAAGGGGTAATTTGGGTCGATGTGATCCAGATGTTTATTTATTTAGGAGGAGCGATAATTGCTGCAGTATACTTACTTAATATTTTACCCAACGGATGGAATTCGGTAATTAGTGCTGCTTCTCCCGGTAATAAATTTCAAATCTTAAATTTAGGCTTTAATAATGGAATTGCTGGTTTCTTTTCGCAGCCTTATACGCTAATAGGAGGATTAATCGGAGGAGCTTTTCTTTCGATGGCTTCGCATGGAACTGATCAGCTGATCGTTCAAAGATTATTAACCACCAGAGATCTTAAAGGAAGTAAAAAAGCTGTGGTCGGCAGCGGTATAATTGTAATAATACAATTCTCTATTTTTCTTCTTGTAGGAATTATGCTTTATGCTTACTACGGAACTTTAGATTTTGCCCGTATCGGGATTTCAAAACCTGATGAAGTATTCCCAAAATTTATTATTAATGTATTACCGCCCGGGATTACCGGGATTATTATCGCCGGGTTATTTGCAGCTGCTTTATCCACGCTTGCCGGCTCAATAAGCTCCCTTTCTTCATCAACTATGATGGATCTATATATCCCGTTTTTCGGAAAATTAAATGATGAAAATAAACAACTTAAAATTTCAAGAATTTTTACAATTATCTGGGCTGTTCTTCTTACTTTGTCTGCCTTCTTTTTTATGACTTCTTCCCGTTCGGTTGTGGAAATTGCCTTAAGCATCGCTTCATTTACTTATGGGGGATTGCTCGGAACCTTTTTAATCGGAATTTTCATTAAGGAAGCTACGCAGGAAGACGCACTTGCGGGATTTGTTGCGGGAATATTTATAATGATTACTGTCATATCCTTAAAAATAGTTGCCTGGACGTGGTTCACTCTCATAGGGGTTTTAACAGCTTTATTAGTTGCAAAATTATTATCGCTTCTATCAAATAGAAGGAAGTAATTTCTTCTAAGGTGCTTTTTTAATGATTTGTTTTTTTATAACAGTTCATCCTATTTTTAAAATAAAAAATATTTCATTATGAAAAATATTTTGTGTTCTATATGTTTATTAATAATTTTATTTTTTCTCCCTGTTTATGGTCAAAATGATCAAATGAAAAGTGATTGGGCAAATTTGAAAAAGTATGCCAAAGCTAATGAAATGCTGGCATCTACTGAAGCTGGAAAAAACCGTGTCGTTTTTATGGGCAATTCAATAACAGAAGCCTGGGCTAAAATTGACAGCAGTTTTTTTACTGAGAATGATTATATAGATAGAGGCATCAGCGGACAAACTTCACCTCAAATGCTCCTTCGTTTTCGACAGGATGTAATTAATCTGAAACCTGCTGTAGTAGTTATTTTAGCCGGGACTAATGATATCGCGGAAAATACCGGTCCGATTACCCTGAAGGATATTTTGGGGAATATTATTTCAATGACCCAATTAGCCGCAGCGAATAATATAAAAGTAATCCTTTCATCTGTTCTTCCTGCTTACGACTTCCCCTGGCATCGCGGATTAGAACCGGCAGATAAAATTGTAAATCTTAATAAGATGATTAAGTCATACTGCGAAAAGAATAATATTGTATTTGTGGATTATTATAAAAAAATGGCGGATGAAAGAAACGGCCTGGATAAAAAATATTCCCAGGATGGAGTCCATCCGAATTTAGCCGGCTATAAAATAATGGAACCCTTAATTAAAAAAGCAATTGAAAATGTTTTAAAATAATTCTAACCTTCTCTTTATAAAGATATAAACGCCAGACAAAGATCACTTTAAGCTTTACCGGCATATATTTATCTTACCCGTAAGGTTGCGAAATAAAGAAAAAACGGAAAAGACTAGTTCCTTTTTCATCCCTTTGCAGGATATATTTAGATATAAAATCTTCTTACCTTATATAACACAATCATTATATTATCTTAATCTCACATTCTAAGAAATAAAAGTGATAGCAATTAAAAAAATACTTATAAGAGGTTAAAAATGACAAAAGTTAATTTAAGACCATTGGCTGATAGAGTTATTGTAAAACCAATGGAAACTGAAGAAATAACAAAAGGTGGAATCATTGTGCCAGATACAGCAAAAGAAAAACCTATTGAAGGAACAATTGTAGCTGTTGGCCCTGGAAAAGTTACTGAAGATGGAAAACAAGTTAACTTAGAAGTGAAAGAAGGGGATAAAGTTCTGTATGGAAAGTACAGCGGTACAGAAGTTACCGTTGAAGGAGTGGAATATTTAATTATGCGGGAGAGTGATATCTTCGCAATAATTGGTAAATAAATTTTGAAAATTATAATTATAAAGAGGTTTAAAAATGTCATCGAAATTAATTGAATTTAACAGTGAAGCCCGTAATAAACTGAGGAGAGGTGTAGACAAACTGGCAAATGCTGTAAAGGTTACATTGGGACCTAAGGGCCGTAATGTTATACTGGAGAAAAAATTTGGCGCACCTACAATAACAAAAGATGGAGTTTCTGTCGCTAAAGAAGTTGAGCTTGAAGACCCGATAGAAAATATGGGTGCGCAGATGGTTAAAGAAGTTGCGACTAAAACAAGTGATATTGCCGGTGATGGTACAACAACAGCAACAATCTTAGCTCAGGCTATTTACCGTGAAGGTTTAAAGAATGTTACTGCCGGTGCAAATCCTATGGATTTAAAAAGAGGTATTGACCTGGCAGTTAGTAATGTTGTTGAATATTTAAAATCAATCAGCCGTGATGTTGAAGGGAGAAATGAAATTTCTCAGGTAGGTTCTATTTCTGCTAATAATGATAAGGCAATCGGTGACCTTATTGCCGATGCTATGGAAAAGGTCGGAAAAGATGGAGTAATTACTGTTGAAGAAGCAAAAGGAACCGAAACTTCTCTTGAAGTTGTAGAAGGCATGCAGTTCGATAGAGGTTATCTATCTCCATATTTTATAACCAACAGCGAAAGTATGGAAGCAATACTTGAAGATGCTTATATCTTGATCCATGATAAAAAAATCTCTGCAATGAAAGACCTTCTTCCGATTTTGGAAAAGGTAGCCCAGGCAGGAAAATCAATGCTGATCATTACCGAAGATCTTGAGGGAGAAGCTCTTGCTACATTAGTAGTTAATAAAATAAGAGGAACTTTGAAGGTTGCAGCTGTAAAAGCACCGGGATTCGGCGATAGAAGAAAAGCTATGCTGGAAGATATAGCAGTATTGACCAGCGGAACTGTTATTTCTGAAGAGAGAGGGTATAAATTGGAGAATGCAACTTTATCCTACCTTGGCAGTGCAAAAAAAGTTGTAATTGATAAAGACAATACCACTATTGTTGAAGGTTCCGGAAAAACAGATGATATAAAGAAAAGGATTAATGAAATAAAAGCTCAGATTGATAAAACTACATCTGATTATGATAAGGAGAAACTTCAGGAAAGATTGGCAAAACTTTCCGGCGGTGTTGCAGTATTAAAGATAGGTGCATCTACGGAAATTGAAATGAAAGAAAAGAAAGCACGTGTTGAAGACGCACTTCATGCGACCCGTGCAGCAGTGCAGGAGGGAATTGTTGCCGGCGGCGGTGTGGCATTTATTAGAGCAATCGCCGGTCTTGAGAAAATTAAAGGAGATAATTTAGATCAAACAACCGGTGTTAAGATTATACAGAAAGCTCTTGAAGAACCGCTGAGACAAATAGTAAATAATGCGGGAATAGAAGGTTCCGTTGTACTGCAGAAAGTTAAAGAAGGTAAAGATGACTTCGGATTTAATGCAGCCACAGAAACCTATGAAAATTTAATAAAATCAGGTGTCATTGATCCTACTAAAGTTACAAGAACAGCTTTAGAAAATGCTGCATCTGTTGCTTCCCTTTTAATTACAACTGAAGCAGTAGTTTATGAGAAGAAAGAAAAAGAATCTGCTATGCCGCAAATGCCAGGCGGCGGTATGGGTGATATGGGCGGAATGTATTAGAATATCATTCAATCAAATGATTAAAAAAGGCGGTTCTTTTAAGGGATCGCCTTTATATTCGTTTATTAATATTAAATAACAATTTAAGGAAAATTAAAGATTGAGATGTAATAATGGTAAAGGATATAAAAAGATTAGTCCTCTTGCTCTTCAATTAAAGAAATTGATTTTACATCCGCATTATAATCGTTTGAAGTATGTGCGAATTTTGCAATCTGTACACGAGTGTGGATAGCAAGCTTTTCCAATATGTTATGAATATGACTCTTTACAGTATAAGTTGAGAGATTAAGCTTTTGTGCAATTTCTTTATTGGTCAAACCGTCTGAAACTAAATCAATTACCTGCCGTTCGCGTTTCGTCATTTTTACTGAACCAATTATCTTTGAAGGATTTGACTCGTTTACTGCCTTATTAACAATCTGGGAAAAGAGTGATTCAGTGAGATTCGACGGCAGCGCTTTAGCTCCACCGGCAACCGATCTGATTGTTTTAAGAAAGTCATCTACAGTTGCTTCTTTAAGTATAAATCCTGAAACACCAGCCTGCACAAAGACTAATAAATCTTCCTGCAGGGGAACAAGATCCATCATTATAATTTTTATTTTTTGAAAATTCTTTTTTAATACTTTTACAAGGTTTAAGCTATTTTGATTTCGCAAACCGAGATCCAGAAGGACTATATTGGGTTGAGCTTGGCGGATAAATTGTAATGCTTTTGCACAGTCGCCAAAGGCAGCTGTTACCTTTAGATCCGGCTGTTCCTCGATCATATCAGTTATTCCTTCCCGCAATAACCGATTGTCTTCTATAACTACTATTAGAATTTTTTTCATTATAGCTGGTAATACCCTATTACTTGGGGATATTCATATATGGAATAATATAAATCAAATTTTCCTTTAGCAAATTAATGGATTCATTTTAAGTATGCAATAACATTAGTCCTTTTTTGGAGAATATTCTGTTAATAGATATATGGACGATACTATTCCTGCTTGAAACAGGAACCAATTATAAATTTTCTGCGATTAACTAAAGAATAAGAACATATTTATTATACAAATAATAATTTAAGAGTATTTTACGCACACGTATTACTTTTCCAGAATTCCATGACTCTTCTTTGCATTTTTTTTCTCTCTTTTAGCTGCCTTTTTTTCTTTCATTGATTTAGCGGGTTCTTTTTTAAGGTTTTTTTTGCTGTCCTGATTTTTACTCATTTTATTTCCTTTTATGACTTAATTATTAAATATTGTAGCCTAAACTTTACCTGCCTCCAAGAGCAGAACAATCCTTTATCAAGTTGAAATTTTGGTCAGCTAATAATTTTTAGCTAGTAATTGAAATATCGTTGATAACCTTTGTAAGGGTTCCGGCTGAGTATGAGTAATTTGCTACTTCCAATCGTGTATGCAGTGCGAGCTTCTGCATTATATTATGAATATGGCTTTTAATGGTAAGGTTTGAAACATGCAGGGATTGTCCAATTTCTTTATTACTTAAACCGTCTCCAATTAATCCGATAACTTCCCGTTCCCGTTTTGTCATACGAACCGCTTCTTTCAATTTTATCTTTCCTCCTTTAAGTGCTCGATCTACTATTTCGGAAAAGAGAGAATCGGTTAAATTAGTTGGGAGTACGTTTGCACCTTCCGCAACCGCACGAATAGTTTCAAGAAAATCATCGGGGGAAGCATCTTTTAATATAAAACCTGATGCACCGGCTTTAACAAATAAATTTATATCACCAAGTACAGGGGCGAGATCCATAACGATCACTTTCGCATCGGGAAAATCTTTTTTTACAATTTCTACTATGGTCAAGCTATTACGGCTGCGTAAACCCAAATCTAAAAGAATTATATCCGGTTTTAGATGCCCGATATTTTTAATTGTATTCTTACTGTTTTCTAATGCCGATACAATTGTAATATCATGCTGCTTTTTAAGCATAGCAATAATTCCATCGTGGAGCAGCTTATTGTCTTCGATTAATAGCAACCTAATTTTTTTCATGAAACAAATTAAAAATTGAGAGATTGTATTTCAATCCGGCAAAGGGATGAAAAAGGAACTACATCTTTCGGGTGAGTAATTTTAATATAATCATGGCAAGAAGATTGGGTCTTTTTTTTGAATAAAGAAAGCGACTTTAATTATGTCGTTTTTATAAAATTTATAACTATATGAAGTGCGCTTGGTATCTTTTGAGAATAATTTTGATTTCATTCAGGGTAAAGCTATGCCAGCAACATCAATGCCCTTCCATTTGTCAGTCTCATCCAGACATCTTTTCAGTCAGTTGTAAAATTACCATCTGAACTTACTTTTCATACTTAACAATATTTTCCGCCATTCCATTAAAAACAAAATAATGAAACGGCATTACCGAATACCAGTACAGTCTTCCCAGAACACCTTTGGGCCGGAATGTTGCAGTTTGTTTGAAAATTGCTTTTTCACTCCTATTAATAATATTAAACTCAAGCCAGGCTTCTCCTGGAAGTTTCATTTCGGCATAAAGAAGCAGTCTTTTATTTTCTCTATCAGCAGCAAGAACTCTCCAGAAATCAAGCGTATCACCAGTATTAATTTTGTGCAAATTTGTTCTCCCTCTCCGCAGCCCGACCCCGCCTATAAGTTTATCTAAAAAACCACGAATATGCCATAGCCAATCGCCGTAATACCATCCGCGCTCACCCCCGATTGACCAGATGTTATCAAGAACTTTTTCAACATTGTTATTAATTTCTTTCTCTCTTACATCAAAATAACAGCCATTAGCGGGAACGTTAATATGCTCCAGCAATGAATTATCATTATAGCTGGAGATAAGGGAATCTTTCCAGCTGGAAATTACATTGTTCTGCTCAATCCTTTGAAAAGCAAGCTGCACAGCTTCTTTATATGTGATCGGTTTAATGCTCAGAATTTCTTCTAATTCATTTTCTTTTGCAACAACTTCAATCTTCATACTGTTAACAAGATTTATAGCAAGCATATATGAAGTTGAGGTAACAAAGTAAAGCCAGTAAGAAGAAAGCCGGGGCGTCATAACAGGAACGGTAAATATAAATCTTTTTAGACCTCTCACTTCCGCAAATTGCAAAAGCATTTCTTTGTAAGATAAAACATCCGGACCTCCGACATCGTAAGATCTATTAAATGTTTCAGGCTTAAGCAGGACTCCGGAAAGATATTGAAGGATGTTCCTGATTGCTATCGGCTGATGTTTTGTGTTCAGCCATTTAGGAGTAATCATAACCGGAAGTTTTTCAACAAGGTCACGAATGATTTCAAAAGAGGCGCTCCCCGACCCGACAATTATTCCTGCTTTTATTGAGGTGAAAGGGATACTGCTTTTTGATAATATCTCTTCAACTCTTTTTCTGGATATGAGATGTCTGGAAAGTTTTTCTTCATTTGTAATTCCCCCAAGATAGATTATTTGCCTTGCAGAAGTTTGTTCAATCAGCTTAACAAAATTATTTGCAGATTTTTCTTCAAGCGGACCGAAATCTTTTACATTAGAACTCATTGAATGAATAAGATAGTATGCGGCATCAATATCTTTTATCAATTCTGCCGATGGGATCTCTTTTAGGAAATCAATTTCAAATAAAGAAATATTCGGATGATTATAAACACCATCTGATGGAAATCTGTTTTTATTTCTCACACAGCAGACAACGGTGTGTCCCTGTTCAATTAAGACAGGAAGAAGTCTTTTCCCGATATATCCGGTTGCACCGGTTAAAAGCATTTTCATAATTTTTTTAATGTTATATAAACCAGAACATTAATTACTGACCTATAATTCAAAAACAGAAATAATCATAAATTAGTTGTATAAAACGTTTGACAATATGAAGCGGTTCAGTTTTCGGAGCGTAATTTTATACACGGTCGGGGCAGCTGATTTGAAAATCAAATGCCCTCATTCCACTTTACCCAGACTGTTTTATATTGTGTATTGTGTGTAGTCTTTTTATCCAACATTTACATGGAATAAATATCCAACAAATGCAGTTAAGCCCATAGCCACAGTTCCCCAGAATGTAATTCTAATTATTGCTTTGCCAACACTCGAACCTCCGGTTTTAGCGGCCAATGAGCCTAAAATAATCAGGAAGAAAATAGCAAAACCATAGAGATAATATTCAATACTTTTTACAGGCATAAGGAGAGCTACAATAAGGGGCAGTATTCCCCCGACCGTAAATGCTGTACCTGAAGCCAAAGCCGCTTGTATTGGTTTAGCTTTACTTATTTCATTTAAGCCCAGCTCATCTCTGCTGTGTGCTCCCAATGCATCGATTTCAGATAATTCTTTTGCAACTGTTAATGCAGTTTCTTTTTTAAGTCCTCTTTTTTCATAAATTTCCGCTAACCGCTGCAATTCAATTTCGGGCATATCCTTTAATTCTTGCTTTTCCCTCTCAATATCAGCTTCTTCCACATCCGTCTGAGAACTTACAGAAACGTATTCACCTGCTGCCATAGATAAAGCACCGGCCACCAGTCCGGCAATAGTTGCTAACACAATAGGTTCTCTAGCAGTGCTTGCAGCAGCAATTCCTATTGCGAGACTTGATGTTGATAGAATTCCGTCATTTGCTCCAAGAACTGATGCTCTCAGCCAATTACTTCTGTGTATGAAATGATTGTCTAAATAAATATCTGATTTATCCTTCATTTTGAAATGTAATCTGTTTCGTCTAAACTTTACTTAAGGTAACATTATTATCTTCTAAAATATATAAAATCAATCTTATAATGTAATGTTGTTATTCTTAGTACATCTTAAAAACTATTTCCCGCAAACAGAAAAATCTTATATTCATTAACCAAATTGCCTGCAGTAACTATATCAAGAGCGGATTGATCAGATTAACACATCTCTAATCGTGAAGCACTTAATATGAGTTATACTTCGACAGGCTCAGTATGACAGCTGCGTTTCGGAACCATCGTTGAGTCACTGGCAGTGAACAAGATTTTTTATTGCTTCTCAATTTTAACTGAAGTCATTGTGAGTGAACCTCCCACGGCTTTATCATTGAACAAGTTTACTTTTTCATTTTCTTCTTTCAAAGCTAAGGCATAAAGCAGCGGCAGATAATGTTCCGGTGTTGGAACAGCCAGTTCAAATTCTTTTCCATTTGATTCGTAATTAATAAGCTGCCTGTAATCGCCAGATAAAATATATTTTTTCATCTTCCCGCCGGCTTCAAGAGCCCAATCGTAACCATAATCAGTTTCATTTAACCTTCTCCAGTCAACCATGTGAAGATTATGCACCATATTTCCGCTTCCTACAATCAGAACTCCTTTTTTACGCAGCGGACTAATTTCCTTCGCTAGTTCATAATGATACTGCGGTGACCGCCGATAATCAAGGCTCAACTCAATTACCGGAACATCTGAATCAGGGTAAAGATGCTTCACAACAGACCATGCGCCATGATCAAGACCCCAGCTTACATCCAACCCGACATCAGTTTTTTTAATAATGCTTTTTGTTTCCTTTGCAAGTTCCGGACTTCCCGGTGCCGGATATTGCACTTCGTACAATTCTTCCGGAAATCCGCCGAAGTCGTGGATGGTTTCCGGCTTCTCCATTGCAGTAACAAAGGTTCCTTTTGTTTCCCAGTGAGCCGACACAACCAGAACTGCAGCCGGTTTCGGAATTTCCTTCCCGACTTTTCTGAATCCCTGTACAAATTCATTTTCCTCAATTGCATTCATCGGGCTTCCGTGTCCGAGAAACAGCACAGGCATTCTCTCTGTGCTGTCAAACTCCTGTGTCATTTTATTTAAATCATTCAGTTTCATACTAATTCCTGGAACTATCAGTAATACAAATATTCTTCAAATATTGGTTTAAAATCAAATTAACAATTATGCTGCTTTAGCAGCTGCTTGTACTTTGTTGAACTCAGCAAGAATTTCAATTTTCACTTCGTTGCTTACTACCACTCCGCCGGCTTCTGTTAATGAATTCCAATGCAGTCCAAAATCAAAACGATTGACTTTTCCTCGTACCTCAAATCCTGCAACTGTGCTGTCACCAAATCCGGAAACGGTTCCATTGTAGATAACATCAAGTGTAACTTCTTTGGTAACTCCGTGTAGTGTCAGATTTCCTTTTACCTGTATTTCAAAATCAGATATTTTTTTAACAGATGTTGATTTAAAAGTCATCTTTGGATGATTTTCCCCATCAAAGAAATCAGCAGATTTCAAGTGTGCATCACGCTGTTCGTTGTTTGTATTGATGGTATTTATATCAGCCTCGAATTTAATCACCGCATCACTAAAGTCTTCTTTATTTGTCTCGATAACCGCATCAAATTTATCAAAATTACCTCTTACTGTTGAAACCAGCATATGTTTTACTTTGAAATTTATTTCAGAGTGTGTTGGGTCGATTTTCCATGTTGTCATTCTCTTATTCCTTTATTTTTGTTTGATATTGTTTTATTTAATTACTAATCAAACATAACTTAAAAGGGTGCGGGACGCATTCACATAAGGTAAAAAAGGAAGTTACGATAGGGTAATTTCAAACCGGAGAATCAGGCGTAATATTAGAATTTCAGAAAATAGAATTATTGTCATTTAAAAGCACCGTCGGCCAAGTAATCTTTAAAACTTATAAGATTTCTCTCCAATTTCAATATGCTTGACAATTTGAGCAGTGATCAAGCGAATAAAAACTAATTTTTCAGAAGTTCTATGGTTTAAGTGTTAGTTCTTTGCGGATTCTGCTTAAAGATTGCGGAGTAACACCGAGATATGATGCAATTTGACTTTGCGGTACTTGTTCAAAAAGTCTTGGATATGTTTTAATAAATTTAAGATATCTTTCTTCGGCTGATGCGCCGAGCGAATCGGAAATTCTTTGATTTGCTGCTACATGATTTGCTTCTATAAGCAGACGAAAGAAACGCTCCATTTTAGGACAGTTATCGAGCAATTCTTCCCGCGCAGATTTTTCGAGTAGAAGTACTTCAGAATCCTGCAGAGCATCAATATTATATGCCGCGGGTAAACCGGAAAGAAAACTATGCAGATCGGAAACCCACCAGTCCTCAATTGCAAATTGGAGTATATGCTCAACTCCTTTATTATCAATTTTATATTCCCGCAGGCAGCCGGAGTTTACAAATCCAACATATCTGCATACATCACCTTCATTTAAAAGGAACTGGTGTTTTTTCAACTTCTTAGAAACAAAAAAATTTGTACAGATATTAAATTCTTCATCTGTAAGCGGGACACGCTGGTTTATATGTTTTTTTAATAAGTCAAACACTTTGACGATGTTAACAATATTAAGTAATTAGTAAATTATAAAGAGATTAAACCTAATATTTTTTACGAGCACAGAACTCCGGTTCACTAATTTCTGCAATTGATTTTTTCACAAAAATTAAGCGCTATTTTTTACCAAATAATCCGCCTAATAAATCTATTCCTTTACTCATAATATCACCTTCAGGAACTTTTCCATCAGGCGTCAATTTATCAACAACCTGTGGTAGTAAGTTCGATAATTGCGATTTTACTGCATTATTATCCATACCAAGTTTTGCGGCAATATTGTTAATCTGATCATTACCTAATACATGTTGAACTTGATCCGGTGAAATAGCCTGGTTTTTTCCCGTACCTACCCAGGAACTAATTATGTCACCCAAACCTTTTGAGCTGAACTGGCTTATTAAGCCGTTAAGTCCGCCGGATTGTCCACCGACTAAATTCAGTACCGTCGAGATTAGATCATTTGATTTTTCTCCTGAGGCTCCGCCTATTTCCGATTTAATGTTGTTTAACAGTTCCATATTAGTCTCTTCCTTTTTGTTAATGTTTACATGTCAATAAAGAAACATAGATAATTATTTTATTACTTACGAGGAGTTTCCGCGGCTTGTCACCTTTAGTGCTTTAATAATATATGATTTGGACTTAGTGCCCCCCAGAGTTAAGATTGACTATCCCAAAACTATTTGCAGATATTCTTTTGTTGTTCAATCTTTTTTTGTGAATAAATCAGTAATTGCGTTTAATACCATGCTCTGGCAGCATTGAAAAAACACAAATCACATTATTATTCGGCTGAACCGGATTGCATTATTCTTACCTCCACCTCATGAAATTGCCGGTCATCAACAAGAGAAATAAATTTAACATTATTCTTAATTCCGTCAACTGATATACTAAATTCAACATTACTATTCTTTACCTGAAGAATGTTGATGTTGTATCTAGTTTCATGGTACCGGTAAAATACTTTGTACATTTCCCAATCAGCGGGGAGGCACGGTTCAATAAACAGCTTGTCAATTTCAAGCCTAAGTCCAAGAAGTGATTCAGTTATTAGGCGGTACATCCATCCGGCAGAACCTGTGTACCAGGTCCACCCGCCGCGGCCAATGTGGGGTGTAAGTGCATAAACATCAGCTGCAATTACATAAGGCTCCACTTTATATATATCAATTTCTTCCCGGGATTTTGAATGATTAACAGGATTAATGATTTCCAGCAGTTCCCATGCGCGTTTACTCTCTCCTAAAGCAGCAAACGCCATCGCAGCCCAGATAGCGGCATGCGTATACTGCCCGCCGTTTTCTCTTACGCCGGGAACGTATCCTTTGATATAGCCGGGAATCAAATCCGATTTGTCGAAAGGCGGATCTAAAAGCTGGATCAATGCATGATTGCGGAGAACAAGACGTTTATCAAGTTCACTCATAGCCGTTTGTGAGTGAATTGCATCTCCCGCGCCAGAAAGTACGGACCAGCTTTGCACAATAGAATCTATCTTACATTCCGGATTACTCTCCGATCCGAGTGGTGAACCGTCATCAAAATAAGCTCGGCGGTACCATTTGCCGTCCCAGCCGTTCTGTTCTATATTCCGTCGCAGTGTGGAAGCTTCTTTTTTGCATTGTTCAATGAATGGGATATCACCTTTAGTACCGGCAACCTGAATGAACTGCATAAGCACTTCATAAAGGAAAAATCCCAGCCAGACACTCTCACCTTTTCCTTGATTGCCGACTGTATTCATACCGTCATTCCAATCGCCTGTGCCGATTAGCGGTAATCCGTGTGCACCAAACCTGAGTCCTCTTTGTATGGCTCGCACACAGTGCTGGTACAAGCTGCCCATTTCTTCTGATCTATTAGGAAGATCATAATATGAATCGTCTTCTGCGTTTACCGGGCGGCCTTCCAGATAATTTATTGCTTCATTAAGTACTCCGGTATCACCGGTGCTTGACACATAGCGGCTAACTGCTAATGGCAGCCATAAGTAATCATCCGAACAATGTGTTCTCACACCACGACCGGACGGCGGATGCCACCAATGCTGTACATCGCCTTCTTTAAACTGACGGCTTGCTGCTAGGAGCAGATGTTTTCTTACTAGATCCGGTTCGGTATGGATGAGTGACATTACATCTTGCAGTTGATCCCGAAAACCAAAAGCTCCGCCGGATTGATAATACCCGCTCCGGGCCCAAATGCGGCATGCTAAAGATTGGTATAAGAGCCATCCGTTTGCAAGAACATTTAAAGAAGTTTCAGGTGTTTCAATTTGCACTGCACCAAGGGTGTGGTTCCAGTACTGCCAAACCGATTCCAATGCACTTCGTGAGGCATTTGATCCCCTGAATCGCTCAATCATTTTTCCTGCATTATCATAATTATCAGCGCTGCCGATTTTAAAGATTACCTCAAGCTCTTCTCCATCTCCCAGATCGAAAGGGACCTGGATGGCGGCACAGGGGTCCAAAGCAGCTCCTGTCCTGCCTGAAAGATGCATGCGTGTCATGGCTGCCGGGTTTCTAAGGCTACCGTTGCGCCCAATGAATTCTGTACGGCTGCAGCTAACTGTGCGAGCCGGGTTATCTGTTTGAAAAAAGACAATCCTTCCGGGGAATTCCGAATTATATGAATTTCGTGCATAGATTGAATCACTGCCGGGATCAATTTCAGTGATCACATGCATGGCAGATTTCGGGCGCAGATCTCCCAGCACCAACTCTGCATAACCTGTGGCAGAAAGCCGTCGTTGCCTGCCTGAGTCATTCCGAATTTTCAATACTGAAAACTTAACCGCGGCATCAATTGCCACATAAATCCACAGTTCAGAGCGGATGCCATCTTCTTTATGTTCAAAAACAGTATAACCGAATCCGTGGCGGCAAACATAAGAGCCAATACCACAGCTAGGCAATGGAGTAGGAGACCAATAATGACCTGTTTCTTCATCCCGAATATAGAAGGCTTCTCCGCTCGAATCACTCACGGGATCATTATTCCAGGGTGTAAGTCGAAACTCATGAGCATTCTCACTCCATGTATATGCCGGGCCGCTTTCCGAAACTATGGTTCCGAAGTTTGCGTTTGCCAGAACATTCACCCACGGTGCCGGCGTAACTTGTTTGCTCGAAGTTGTGATTATATATTCACGTCCATCCTGGGTGAAT
Organism: uncultured Bacteroidota bacterium; assembly: GCA_963782475.1. Taxonomy (GTDB): domain Bacteria; phylum Bacteroidota; class Ignavibacteria; order Ignavibacteriales; family Ignavibacteriaceae; genus CAVQBP01. The sequence goes on along the minus strand of CAWAJW010000012.1, from coordinate 38,127 downwards.
CCTCCATATCCGTTAAAGAAGATCAGGTCGGTACGCGGCAATTCGGGAACATCCTGATGGTTTTTATTGTAGCTTCGAATGATCTTGAAAAGCGGAACCGGTATTTCCGGTATATTGCGATGATTGATTTGCGATTCAAGGGTTCCCCGTTTATCCGAGATGATAACACGAGCAACTGTTTGAATAAGAATGCGGTCTTCATTGGAAATCTGATCAGCCTGCCTCACAAATATTCCGCCTGGCCTATCAACAATGTTGGCTTCAATGCCTGCGGCAATCAGCTTCATTATTTGTTCTTGAAGCTGCTGCCTGTAGCCGGCATGGTCTTCATTCCAGATTACAAGATCAACTTCCAGTCCTTTTAAACGCCAATATGCATGAGCCTGAACTACATGGTGCACAAGGCTGATATTGGCAGGATCTTCAATTTGCAGCAGCACAATAGGTAAATCACCGGAAATAGAATAACCCCATAGACCGGATTGTCCACGACGGTTTTGGATAATGAGACCAGGATCGGCACGCAGATAGGAATTAGCATAGATGACTGAACTTGCAAGGTGCCCGTAAAGCTGTGCATCGGCTTCGGAAGCATTAATTTGACGCAGCACTACCTGACTGTGTGTGTATGCCAGCTCGAATACACGATTAGCGAGACGCCGATCCCGGTATTTATCTATAAGGCTTAAAGTCCTATCCCGGGTTTCACCGAGTCCGAATATCATATCTATTGTTGCCGTTTCTTCAGGTTCGAGTATTATATTATACCTTATCGCAACAATTGGATCCAGTACCGAACCCTGACTGTTTGAAAGTGCGGTGATATCTTTCATTGCTTGCGGAGCGTTGATTGTGTTTCCTCGGCCGATAAATTTCGCCCGGTCGGTTTCAAAAGAGACTCCTTCAATTTTAGCCCCCCGTACCTCCATCATATGAAACATCCATAAGACTTGGTCTTCGGGGGAGCGGGGTCTGCGCATACACAGAATTGCGTGCCTCTCCCGGATAATTTCAGTCTGTACAAAAAGGTTGCTGAATGCCGGGTGCAGTGCATCAGAGGCAGACGACGCAAGCACCACTTCTGCATAACTCGTAATATCGATTTCCTTGAGTGTACGGGACCGGTTGGTTAGATGAATACGGCGCAGCTCAATGTCATCTTCCGGTGAAACAACAATCTCGGTATGCATATCGATGTTCTGATCAGTGCGGCGAAATTCAGCATGCCCTTCAGAAAAAATAACTTCATAATTCTTAGAAAGTTTTAGTGTTGGATTATATGCGGCTGACCAAAAATCTCCGCTGACGGTATCCCGGATAAAACAAAAGGTTCCCCAGTTGTCGCAAGTGCTGTCTTCATGCCAGCGGGTTACAGCAATATTTTTCCACCGGCTATATCCGCCCCCTGCATTTGTAATCATAACATTGTATCTGCCATTCGAAAGCAAGTGAACCTCGGGTATTGCCGTATCAGGATTACTAAATGTACGTACCGGTGCCTCAGTGATAGCGGAACCGGTAAGACTGTCGGAGAGTCCGGAAGTATGCGAATGGAACAAAGTGGTCCTTGGAATTCTTTCCTGAAGCAGCAGCATAGTCGCTTCGAACAGAGGATCCGATTCAAACCGTTTTTGCATCGGACGATTCAGAATTAGATAAGCTAATGAAAGCAGGCTCATGCCCTGGTGATGTGCCATGAAAGATTTAACCACGATGCTCGATTGCTCTCGTGGAAGTCTTGAAGCAGTATAATCTATCGCTTCATATAATCCGAATTTTCCTAATAATCCGTCAGAGGCAAGCTGCTGCAGATTTACACACGCCTCTTCGGGCTCTACCATTAGTGCGAGTGCCGATGCGTAAGGTGCAACAACCAGGTCTTCAGCCAATCCGCGTTTGAGCCCCAAACCGGGCACACCAAATGCCCGGTACTGGTAATTTAGATTAACATCGACTGTATTAAAGCATGATTCGGAGATCCCCCAAGGGATGCCGCGCTGTTTACCATATTCAATTTGTCTCTTCACAGCTGCTTTATAAGTCTGGTCAAGCAAAGTGTTTTCGTATGTCGGCATTACAAGAAGCGGCATCAGGTACTCAAACATTGAACCACTCCATGAAAGAAGAATCGGCTCCCCGCTGACTGAAGTTATTAATCGTCCTAAAGCAAACCAGCTTTCCTGCGGCAATTGCCCCTGTGCAATGGCTACGAAGCTGCTCAATCTTGCTTCCGAAGCCAGCAGGTCATAATAACTTGGATCTCTCCGTTTTTCCTCAATATTGTATCCTACAGAAATTAAGTGACGTGATTTGTCATAAAGAAAATTATATTCTAAATCGGAAAGTTCACTTGATTGTATTGCAAGATATTTGATAGCTGCAATCCGCTCATCAGCACGTTTTCCTCCTTCTATGATCAGCCTTCGAAATTCATCGAGCCGGTCATTTTTTTCGGGCGTCATGGCCGGGGAAAGCCACCCAATAACAGACGGCAATTCTTTATAGAGTTTTGCGAGTTCGCGCAAAGTCGGTATTTCATCGGTTCCGCGAAAGTAGCTATTCATGTCTTGAAATTCATTTATGGAAGTCCATGGGGCCAGAGACATTAATTCATCCATTGCGTTCCAACATTGTTTGTAAAGTGCATGCGCCCACCATGCTGCTTGATTTTCATGACTTGAAATAAAATTATTTTTTACTTTAGCTGTAGATATTGTCAACCGTTCAAGTTTCTCCCGTACTGCCGAAAGAGTAACCGGCGGTGAATTTACAGTTAACTCCAGATCTTTCTGAAGCTGAATTAATTGATCATGATTCTCTCCCTCAGCAGTTTCTATAAGAATTCGGAGTGTGTCGCCTATTCCCTCAAAAAGCTGAGGGCCTACTATTTTACTATCTGGAAGAGAAAGAATACCCTGGCGGAGTGTAAGCAGGTGACCTGCAAGGTTTCCGCTATCAACTGAAGAAATATAATGAGGCTGCAGCGGCAGTAAAGATTGTGTGTCATACCAATTTAAAAAATGTCCATGGTATCGTTTCAGTTTTTCCATCGTTCGGAATGCATTCGAGGTACGATCAATAAGCTGTTTAGTAGAAATATAGCCAAAATCGAAAGCAGATAAATTTGCAAGGAGCGCCAACCCCATGTTAGTTGGGGAAGTACGATGGGCAACCACACCTGCGGGATTTTCCTGATAGTTATCCGGAGGCAGCCAGTTATCTTCCGGACCGACGAATGTTTCAAAGAATGACCATGTTTTTCTTGAAAGATCCCGTAAAAATATTTTCTGCGCAGCAGTCAACTTTGCTTCGCGGCGTGCAAGAGGAAGACTTATCCACCATGTAACAGCAGGAGATGCTGCCCAGAGAAATAATATTGGTAATGCTACAGCAGGGAAAGCCTGTTTTATAATACCGAAATAGATGATAGAAGAAATAACAACAGCCGGGGATATCCACATCATCCTATAAGAGCCGGAGAGTTTTATGCGGCTGTTGCTTACTCTAAGATTGGAGGGATTCCATTCGAGAAGTTTTTTATGCGAAATAAGTGTCCGCCAAATAGTGCGGATAACAGCATCCATAGTGAAAAATGCTTCATAAGGGAGAGTAATAAGAGTAAAAGCTGCTTGGGCGAAATGAATTCCTGCAGATCTAACTGTTGCTGTTAAGTGCTGATGCAAAAGCATATCCAAGGGTTTTTTTAACAAATCAAGGATGGAGATTAATATTGAAGGAATTATAATAATTCCAATCAGGGACAGGATCCAAAACCAGGCTTGCGACAACGCTGTACAGCCGAAGATAAAAAGAAGCGTTAGTGCCGAAGGAATAAGGCTCCGTCGAAGATTATCGAAAATTTTCCATCGTGAAAGTCCGGATAAATTATTCTTCTGTAAACCTCCTTTGAGACGAGGAACGAAAGGCAGAATCCAGCGTATAAGCTGCCAGTCACCGCGAATCCAGCGATGCCGTCTCTTAACATCGGCATTATAGCTCGGCGGATATTCTTCATATAATTGTACATCGCTCAATAGACCTGCTCGAGCATGGCATCCTTCAATAAGATCGTGGCTGAGTATTTGATTTTCGGGAAACCGCTCTTTGAGAGCCCGCTCAAAAACATCGACATCGTAGATACCCTTACCGATGAATGATCCCTCACCGAACAAATCCTGGTACACATCAGAAACTGTGTGTGTGTAGGGATCAATTCCGGGCTGACTTCCGTATAGCCGTGCATAACGTGAACGGTTCGTTCCCGGAAGGCTGACCGAAACGCGCGGCTGCAAAATGGTGTAACCCTCGCATACACGCTGTTTATCTTCATTATAAACTGCCCGGTTTAGCGGATGGGCCATAGTTCCGATCAACTCTCTTGCTGTGTCGCGTGGTAATTGCGTATCTGTGTCAAGAGTAATAACATACTTTACGAAAGATAGAACTTCGGTTTTTCCAATGACAAGCAAAAAACGGTTTTTCGATCCGCCTCGCAGAATAGAATTCAATTCTTCAAGCTTACCCCTCTTGCGTTCGTAACCCATCCACAGCCGCTCTTTAGGATTCCATTGCCTGGGGCGGTGAAAAAGGAAAAAAGTATCGTTATGCGAACCTTTGTATTTTTCATTAAGCTCTACAATTTTCTTATGCACCAGCTGCACCAGCAGTTCATCCTCGGGCATGGTTTCTTTATCAGAGTCTTGAAAGTCGGTCAATAAGCTAAAGTGCAGATTTTCGTCCCGGTTTGCCAAAAACCGTACTTCAAGAGACTCAATCAATTCTTGAATGTTTTGAGTGTTTATTAACATTGCAGGAATTACTACAAGAGTACGATACTCAGGCGGTATTCCTTCGGAAAAATCCATTTTGGGTAAGGGTTTGGGAATGGCCCCTAATGTAGACAGCCAATTAGTAAGCGCAACTGCAAGCTGGCTCGTGCATAACAAAAAGAGTATACCGATAAGCCCAAGCCACCAGCCATGTAAACCTTGAGCATAGGCTTTCTCCAGTAAGCCGGCAGTAAAGATCACCGTCATTAGTGTAATAGAACCGGTGTAAATCAGCAAAGGAACCCTGGAAGCCAATTTTACAAGAGCCGAAGTAACAGTAAATTTTTTCTCAGCCAGATTCTCCAGCCGTTCTAAACCCTTATCGATCAGGTAGAACCCGATATGTGCTTCTCTATCACTGCAGCTCTTACTAACGGCGCTTTCTTCTGCCAGCCGGATTGCAATTTTCGCAACTTCTTCTTCTGATAGATGACTGTTTTTCGCGATTTTCTCTATTACATGACGATAACTATCGCGTGTAGCAAAATCCATTTTACAGTAAACACCGGCAGGATCTCTGCACAAAGTCTGTTCGACGGAACTCATAGTCTCAACGAACTTGCGCCAGTCCATCGATTCAAGAAATCGAAGACTGCCGATACTGTTACTAATTGAAACTTGATCAGCAGCCTGCTGCTGGTTGCCCGACTGCACTAATTTTTCAATCGTCAAACCCGATTCGGAAAGCTGCTGTTCAATCCACGTTAACGGTGAAACGAGAGCATGACTTAAACCTTGCAGCCTTCGTGAAAATTCCGAAACAAACGGTGTAGTCATGGGCGGATTTGTACGCGCCATATCAGCAATTATAAGAATCAGGCTTTTCGGATCCTTCTCAACAGCCTCTAACATCTGGTCAGCCCATAAATCAGCCAAATCCCGATCGATCCTTCCAGCAGCGATACGGACAGCAACACGGCGGAGATTCTCTATTAACGCTAGCCGCAGCATGGTTGGAATTGCCCACAGCTCGCCTAATTTTAATGTTGAGATTGTCTGGTAGGATGCCACAAAACGAGTAAGATTTTCCGGATCCACACGGCCGTCACCATGTGAAATGGTTTCCTGTGCTATGTCATAAACCCGCGGAAGACCTTTTGACACACCATTTAAAAGGCGTGGCAGCTCCCGGTTATAGCCTTTTGGTAAATGCCTCTTACCCGTTCTGATCTGCTCTTCAACCAAATAAAAGTTATCAAGCAGCCATTCGCCTGCAGGCGTAATCTGATGGTTTGCCTTAACTGTTTCAGTCAATAAATTATGAACTTCAACCAGGAAGATTTCATTCTCAGCCAACCTCGCTAGTAAATGCTGGTCCGGAGTGAGTTGGGAGCCCAAAGTGTGCGAGCTTGCAAGAGTCTTCCCGTGCTGCTCCATTTGATCAGCGCTAAATAGCTCCGATCGTAAAGGCAGTTCTCCGCTGGCGAATTTTTTAGCAAGAAAGTTTTCACTAAGATGTACTTTTAACCGGAATAATGATTCATTTAATTTTGTGCCGATTATCTTCATAGTTTCATAAGGTGATAGGCAATGGTATTACCAATGTTAATAGTTCAATCTGAATATAAACAATATAAATTAGCATAATTTTTAGCTTGACGAAGTGCAAGTTTAAATCAGAATCAAGTTCAAGAAATTTAAATGCCGAAATCAAAAAAAGCTGTCATTAAAACTCAACCGTAAACTACAAAAGTTGTTTGGTAATTAAATCGTACAAAGGGATGAAAAAGGAACTACTTCTCTTGGGTGATAGGGGCTATTTGTTCGAATCCTCTCTTCAATTCTTTAATTGTATTTTCTAACCCTTGAACTAATGAGCTTTTGTTTCGGCATGTCTTTATTTATTAAATAAGGTTCATTGAATGATTTTCTCGCCCGCTAATTTGTAAGGATAACCTTGAGAGCTTTTTCTTTTGCAGCATTTCCAAAAGTATCGTATGCTTTCATTATCTCATTCAGGGCAAACCGATGGGTGATTAACTTTTCCGGCTGCAGTTTTCCGGAAAGTACTGTTTTCAGCAGCATTGGTGTGGTTACTGTATCAACAAGACGGGTTGTAATGGTGATGTTGCTTGACCATAGCTTCTCGAGATGCAGCTCAACACTTTTTCCATGTACGCCTACATTTGCTATATGCCCGCCTGCTCCGATTATTGATTGACAGATATCGAATGTAGCAGGTATACCAACAGCTTCGATAGCAACATCAACGCCCTTTCCATTTGTCAGTTTCATGATCTCCTCAACAGCATTTTTACCAACAAGCTTGGTTGCACCAAATGTTTTAGAAATGTTCAGCCTGTTCTCATCTAAATCTACCATAATAATCTCGGAAGGAGAATAGAATTGTGCTGTCAGCAGAGTCGCAAGTCCAATTGGTCCTGCACCAATAATTGCAACAGTATCACCCGGTTTTATTTGTCCCTTAAGAACTCCGCATTCAAATCCAGTCGGCAAAATATCACTCAGCATTACAATAGCTTCTTCATCTGTACCGGTCGGTATAAAATGAAGACTTGTATCGGCATGAGGTATTCTAACATATTCTGCCTGTGTTCCATTAATCAAATGACCAAGAATCCAGCCGCCTGTTTCGCAATGTGAATACATTCCTTTCCTGCACGCCTCACAAATTCCGCAAGAGGTAATACAAGAAATCAGAACTTTGTTACCGGCTTTAAAATTCGAAACACCCGGTCCAACTTCTTCAACAACTCCAACTCCTTCGTGACCAAGAATGAGTCCATCAATCACTTCAGGAACATCTCCTTTCATGATATGAAGATCAGTTCCGCATATAGTCGTTTTTGTTATTCTGATAATTGCATCCGTAGAATTTTTAATTGTCGGTTTCGGCTTTTCTTCCCAGCTGCGTTTGCCAGGTCCGTGATATACTAATGCTTTCATTTAATCCTTTCGTTTTTTTGAGCTGCATTGTTCAAAACATTTTCAGCATTTCCTTAATGAGTATGCAGATAAAGAAATTAAGTCGTCAACACCACTTTGTGGGATATAACTTTTGAGCTCATTTGATTATTTCGATTAAAAGACGATGTGTTAAACTGCAGCATCTTCAGCTTAATCAGCCAGAGAGTTTTCCAAAATGAATTGTTCAATCTGTGCTTGCTGCATTTCAGCCCGTCAACATGACCTTTCTTCCATTTTAAGTATCTTTGTCAATAGATCAGTAGTCACCTGATCATCGAATTTCTTTATAATCATTCACAATGGATATGACCAGTTTGTATTTATGAAATTTTCAGTAATATTTTCATTTATGGGCAATGTTAACACAATATCTCTCTCTAATCACAATGTCAAAATGAAATTATTTTTTGCAATTCTTCTTTATTTAAGCCAAACTTTATTTTAAGCTTACTCCATATTGTATCATTTTTAACTTCATCATAACTTAAATCATCATCAGTTAAAATTGGATATCTTTTCTTGAGCTTAGCTTTTTGGACATACCAATTTTTCGCAATTGAATGATTAGAAGCTGAGAATTGCTGAGCTACTATACTCTTTATAAATGGCATTTATATACTCCTAATATTATTTTGTAGTAATGTAATATATTATGAAGGAATGTACTGCGAAACAATAGTACAAAAGGATGGAAAGGGAATTACATCCTTTGGGTGAGTATGCGGCTGCTTTGGTTTATAGGTGATAGAGTGAAACTAGAATTAAATTGTACAGTATAGGGTAGAGGTCATTGTTCTGTTAAGTCCTATTGTATTTTCAATAAAAGAAAGTTTAACAAATGATAGAATGTTTTTGCCGCTAGTTTTTTTCGCTTTTGTGCTTTTTTTGATGACTAGCTATGTTTATAAATATAAACAAACCATGATAATTTTGAAATTATTTTGTGTAATTGTTCTTTAGTTTTTCCAGGCCTTCTTTAATGCCCTTTCTTCCTTTAGTAAATACAATAGGATACTTTTTATTCTTATGTGTTGTTTTTCTTTTGCTTTAAATTTATTATCCAAGGTTGTGAGATGCATAATTTAAGTTTAGCCGCTTTGTTTCTTTTTCGATTGTCAAGCCTCGTTAGCATCAGGTTTGGTTTTAACTTTGTCTCCTGGTTTAAGTTCAGCTTTTGCTTCAGATTTCCGAATCCCCTACTCCGCCTTCTTCTAGACCTGAATTGCTAAATCATCCTTACGACCGTGCACTTGGTACAGTTCATGAGCTCACTTGGCGGTCTGCGGCTTCAAAGAGGAAGGTGTCTCTGCCTTGTTGTCACGATTAAACTGAGCTTCGGGCTTTGATTCATCTTCAGCTTCAGGTTTAGTCTTATCTTTTGCATCAGTCTTAGCTTCGGTTTTAGCCTCTGATTTAGACTCGTCTTTTGATTTAGGTCCATCTTTAAGAATCTCTTGCTCTGCCTGCTGCCAATCCTGAACCGCATGACCATCCTTGCGCCCTCCTTTATCGTACAGTTCATAGGCACGTTTGGCGATCTGCGGCGTTAAATCGAAGGTAACTTAACTTTATCGAATTTAAAACCCGGTACGCGAGCAATTTCACACGGTCATTAAGAAGGAACCATAGCAGTGCATATCCCCATATAAATCCTGCCCAACCCCAGCCAATGGGTGTCATAAGAATTCCATAAACCGCAAATAGAGTCGCTACTGTCTGCGCACCGAACACAGCTAACAATAAGACCCGCGAGGGGCGTATGGACCAGAACGGACCGCGCGTGCGCGTGAGGAAGATCGTCAGTTGTCCCGCCACTGACAGTTTCAAATACATCAGGGTTTGGATATGTGCGCGATCAAGATGAAATACGCGTTCGCCAAGATAAAACATACCGAAGCTGGCAATAACTCCTAGGACGCCCAAAATCGTGGAGATTCCCAGCACCATATGCATATTCCAGGCTTCGGGCTTATCCTTATAATGAACATTGTCATACGCGATGGAAAGGATAGCGCCGTCATTAAGCAGCGCCAGCATTACAATCATCACCGCGGTCACAGGATAAAAGTTAAAGATCAAGATTGCCGCCGTCATAAAGAACAGCACGCGCAGTGTCTCGGCAATGCGGTAGATAGCGTAGCTGTTCATCCGCTGGAAAATTCTTCGGCTCTCTTTGATCGCATCAATAATCACCGACAAGCCGGGCAGCATCAATACAATGGACGCTGCCGCGCGTGCCGCGTCTGTTGCGTCAGAAACAGCAATACCGCAGTCGGCTTTCTTCAACGCGGGAGCGTCATTCACTCCGTCACCTGTCATACCAACAATATGACCGCGCTTCTGCAAAACATCCACAATGTGAAATTTGTGTTCAGGGAAAACCTGTGCGAAACCGTCTGCTTTCTCGATAGATTCTGCGACTTCTGAAGTCTCTTTCTTTTTCGAGTCGCCTAGGCCTGCAGCATCGAGAATATTTGTGCCCATGTCCAACTTCAAGGCGGTTTCTTTGGCTATGGCAAGCGCATCGCCTGTAACCATCTTAATCTTAACACCCATTTCTCCTGCAGTCTTAATTGTTGCTTTTGCATCTTCACGCGGTGGATCAAACAAAGGCAGCACACCGACAAACTGCCATTGCCCGTCCCCCTCTGCTCTCGCAACACCTAACGATCGAAATCCTCTTGCCGCGAATTCATTTACTGCTTTATCTACAGCAGATTTTATCTGTTCTTGATTCGAAGACAATTCTAAAATTACCTGCGGTGCTCCTTTAGTTACCTTGAATGTTTTTCCGTCTTTGGTTCTGACTGCAGCTTCGGTGCGTTTATGCACGGGGTCGAAAGGTTGGAAATGAACCACCTCATAAGGCATTAACGAATCCTTTTCTTTCAAACCACCTAATACAGCCAGATCGATCGTATCGTTGTTTTCCGCGCGGGATGCCAGTGCACCGTTAAGGATGACCTGTTCAGAGGGAATATTGTTCACACTGAATGGATCACCCAATGTCAGCTTATTCTGGGTCAGGGTGCCGGTCTTGTCTGCACACAGAACATCAACACCCGCAAGTTCTTCGATGGCTACCAGCTTGCTCACAATTGCTTTTTTCCTGGCGAGCAGGCGCGCGCCGACCGCCATGGTTACTGACAACACTGTCGGCATTGCAACAGGAATTGCGGCAACGGTAAGCACTAGGGCGAACTGCAGCGTCGATAGGATCGGGTCACCGCGGTAGATTGCGACAGCAACGATTACCGCCACCAGAGCTATCGCGAGGATGATAAGATAATTGCCAATCTTTAACACCGCTTTTTGAAAGTGGCTGACAGTATGCGCCTCCTGCACCAGTTGCGCTGTCTTTCCGAAGTAAGTGTTTGCACCTGTAGCATAGACCAGTGCGCCGATTTCACCTTGACGAATAATCGAACCTGAAAATACTGCCTCGCCTGGTTTGCGTGTGGCGGGTAATGACTCTCCAGTCAGCGCTGACTGATCAACCTCCACCTGGTCGCCTTCCAGCAAGCGCGCATCCGCAGGCACAATGTCGCCCAGACGCAATCGGATAACGTCGCCCGGAACAAGCTCACGCGCCGCCGGGGTGACCCATTTCCCGTCGCGTTTCACCCGCGCCTTAACAGCCAGTTTAGCCTTCAAGGCCTCGATTGCATTGCCTGCCTGGCGTTCTTCCCAGAATCCGACGACTGCGTTGGTAGCAAGTAAAAGGAGAATGATGAAAAAATCCGGCCAGTGCCTTACCACACCCGATAGTATTACTGCGGCTTCTATCATCCACGGAATTGGTCCCCAAAAATAGGATAGAAATTTCAGAAGCGGATTGGTTTTCTTTTCTTCAATCTCATTTGGACCGTATTGCGCCAGTCGTTTCTGCGCCTCGGCTTCAGTCAGTCCATCCGGAGAGGACTCTAATTTTTTCTCCACCTCTGAAAGAGGTATAGATTTCAAATCATCCATTGACTCTGGCTTTTCGGTGTCTGTTTTCATGATGTTATCTCTTATAATGTTTTCAATTTTCAAAAACCTGAAGGCGGCACAATTTTTTTTTGTGGATTGACCTTGAAGTTCGTTAATTTATCGGGCGTAGACTTGCAAATGAAACGCTTACTTCTCATCCGGAAATTGCAGCTCAGGCTTAGATTGTTCGGGATTATGATTCCTTTGATCGCTTTGACGTCCATGGATGCTTTCTATCATATTTATTAATTTATCGATAGCGCCTTCAAGAGCCTGGTTCAAGGTTGAGTCATGATCAGTGACAACGATTGGCTTGCGTCCTTCTAAGCGTGCTTCAATCATGCAGCGTTTGTCGTTCTTTCCATTTTTATTACCATCTTCATCTTTTAGATGGATTTCCACATTGGTAATGTGATCACTCATTCGACTTAACGAACTTTCAATCATACTGCTGAACTTTGCAATTAGAGTTTTATTGCTTTTAATATTATGACCTGTATTTATATGGATATTCATGATTTTCTTCCGTTGTTATTGTGACTATTCCATTTCCAATTTCTAATTTCCGGCATGTCCTCGCCGTGTTTGTTTATATATTTCTTGTGATCCAAAAGCTTATCGCGCAAGAACTGTTTGACGTAAGCTGCCCGTGAACCCAATCCAGGTACTCGATCAATAACATCGCCGACAAGATGGAAACGATCCAACTCGTTCAACACTACCATGTCAAATGGTGTGGTTGTAGTTCCTTCTTCCTTATACCCGCGAACGTGAAACCGTTCCTGATTGGATCGTCGATATGTTAAACGATGGATCAGAAGAGGATAACCATGGAAGGCAAAAATAACGTGTTTGTCTTTTGTAAAGAGTGTATCAAAATCCTTATCGCTGAGTCCATGCGGATGCTCGCTTTTCGGTTGAAGCGTCATAAGGTCTACAACGTTAATGACCCTGACTTTAAGTTCAGGAAAGTTCTGTCTTAGGATTTCAACGGCTGCTATTGTCTCCAGGGTAGGAACATCTCCGCAGCATGCCATAACCACATCGGGTTCTTCTCCTTTGTCGTTACTTGCCCATTCCCATATACCAAGTCCCGCTGTGCAATGTTTAACTGCGTAATCAATATCCATCCATTGCAGCATAGGCTGTTTACCGGCGACAATAACATTTACATAATCGCGGCTTCGTAAACAATGATCGGTTACCGACAGCAATGTATTTGCGTCCGGCGGTAAATAAACGCGGATAACATCCGCCTTCTTGTTTACTACGTGGTCTATGAACCCTGGATCTTGATGACTAAATCCATTATGATCCTGTCGCCAAACGTGAGATGAAAGTAAAATGTTCAAAGAAGCAATACGACTGCGCCATGGAATACCGTGCGCTACTTTTAACCACTTGGCATGCTGATTAAACATCGAATCAATGATATGGATGAAGGCTTCGTAACATGAAAAGAAGCCGTGCCTGCCGGTAAGTAAATAACCCTCGAGCCAACCTTCACACTGATGTTCGCTCAACATTTCCATCACACGCCCATCGGGTGCAACATGGTCGTCAATTGGAATTAACTCCGCAGTTGAACAACGGTTTGTTACTTCGAATACATCTCCCCATCGGTTCGAAGATGTTTCATCAGGACTGAAAACGCGGAAGTTTGTCTGGTTAAGTTTCGCTACATCGCGGATGAACTCACCCTGAACACGCGTGGCTTCTCCTTCAACAGTACCTGGATTAGTTACCTTTAAAGCGTAATCACGAAAATCCGGCATTTTCAATTCTTTAAGAAGTAGTCCTCCGTTGGCATGCGGGTTAGCTCCCATTCGGCGTTCCCCTTTAGGTGCCAGTTCGGCAAGTTCCGGAATAAGTCTGCCGTTTTTATCAAATAATTCTTTAGCTTTATAGCTTTTCATCCATTGTTCAAGAATTTTCAAATGTTCAGGCTTTTTCACAAAGTCTGTGATCGGTACCTGGTGTGCACGGAATGTACCTTCGATAGGCAGATCATCCACCACCTTAGGACAGGTCCATCCTTTAAGAGTACGGAATATAATCATGGGCCACTTCGGTCTTTCCTTAAAGCCCCTGTTTCGCGCTTTTGTTTGTATCTCCTTAATCTCGGCAATTACAGTATCAAGAGTGGCTGCCAAATTTTGGTGAAGCTTGTCAGGATCGTCTCCCTCAACAAAATACGGATTGTAACCATAACCGCGGAAGAGCTGATCTAATTCTTCGTGACTGATGCGTGCCAGAACAGTTGGTCCGGCTATCTTGTAACCGTTCAAATGCAGGATAGGCAGTACAGCGCCATCACAAACCGGATTGAGGAATTTATTAGAGTGCCAACTGGTTGCTAATGGCCCGGTTTCAGACTCACCGTCGCCAACAATGCATGTGACTATCAGGTCGGGATTATCGTACGCTGCGCCATAAGCGTGCGATAAAGAGTAGCCGAGTTCTCCGCCTTCATGAATAGAGCCAGGTGTTTCCGGTGCAACATGACTGGGAATACCTCCCGGAAAGGAAAATTGTGTGAACAATTTTTCCATTCCTTCTTCATCCTGGGTTATATTCGGATAAATCTCGCTGTATGTTCCTTCCAGATAGGTATTGGCTACTATTCCGGGTGCACCATGACCCGGCCCGATAACATATATCATATTAAGGTCGTACTTCTTAATGATACGATTGAGATGGACATAAATAAAATTAAGTCCGGGCGTTGTTCCGAAATGCCCAAGAAGCCGGGGTTTCACATGCTTCAACTTCAACGGCCTCTTTAATAAAGGGTTGTCATAAAGATAAATCTGTCCAACCGACAGGTAGTTGGCAGCGCGCCAATAGGCATTCATCTTTCGCATAAGTTCCAGCGATAATGGATTATCTTTTATATCCGGCTTTTTTGCCACAGTTACAATGTTTTCTTCAAACCCTTCAAGTACCTCTTTTTGTAATTTCTTTTCAGACATTTTTTTTGTTTTCATGATCATTAATCTCCTCAATATTAAGTTTTAAATTTGATTAACACTTCAGCTCTTCTCCACCGGCAGTAAGCTTATTCTACTTTAGCAGCACACAAGCAGGCTCCGAAGATGAAAATGCACCCGCAAAGATAAATCCATAGCAATAATGCCATGATTCCGCCGAACGTCCCGTAGACGGCGTTCAACGTAGCGAAGTTTCGCAGATAGATCTCGAACAGACTTTCGCTCACTTGCAAAAGAATTGTAGAGAACAGAGCAGCGATCCAGACTGCGGCAAACCGGGTATGCTTGAGCGGTGCGATCATATAAAAAAAGCTCAGACCAAAAAAAGCCAGAAGTAACGGGATAAAAAAGCTTCCTATGTCATACAGTCGGGAACTGAATTCATTTGCTGCAAAGAACCAATTCTTAACTATTCTCATCATTACCGGAAGTACCATGCCCAGCAGAACCATACCTGCTGTGGTGCCGGACAGCACCAAGCTTTTTAAAGGCAGACGCCACCAACTTTTGTCCAATGTGGTTCCCCATGCGCGATTGGTTGCAACGATGAGGGTAATAAAACATTGAAGTGCCGCCCAGATTAGGATGACAAACGCAACAGCACCCGCCTGCTCACGCGCTTTAACAACACCAGCGATGGTATCAAAAATATAGGTATGCATTTCACCGCTAATCGGAACAAAGTTTTCTATGTAAGTAATTATAACTTTCCCGGCCCGGTCTCTGTCTATAAAAGTCGAAGCAATAGTAACGAAGAGGACGATTATCGGAAACAGGGAGAAGAACATGTTGAAGGAGAAAGAACCCGCCCACTGTACTCCGTCAATACGAAGAAATTTTTTGAACGCAATAATAAGAATCTTCCAAACTCGTCTGATCCCATGACCATACTTACTTTCATTCCATAAAGGCGACATGCTATCCATATTTCGACTTGGAATTAATTTTCATAAGTTCTACTCCTTTTCGGAATCAAGCTTTAAGATTTGGATTACTATTTTCGCTATAATCTGTTCTTCGTCGGTTTGAATGACACGAACAGAGACCCGGCCGGTATTTGTTGAGATAACCGGAGCGTTAGTTGAGTTTTGTTTTTCCTCAAGCTCGATTCCAAGAAATTCCAATCCTTTGCAAATGCGTGAGCGGATGACCGGGCTTTTTTCACCGATACCGCCGGCAAAAACCAGCGTGTCTAATCCGCCGAGTACAGCGGCAAAACTTCCTATCCATTTCTTCGCCTGGTAACAAAATAACTCCACTGCTTCCGCAGCACGAACGTCATCTGTTTCCTTTGCGAGCAAATCGTGCATGTCGGAACTGGTTTCGGAAATACCGAGAAGACCGGAATCATGATTTATTATTTTATTGAACTGTGTGGGTGTGAGATTCTCCGACTTCATCATGTACCATGCAACTCCCGGATCTAAATCACCTGGCCGGGTGCCCATAGTAAGTCCTCCGGCAGGTGTAAAGCCCATACTCGTATCAATGCTCTTTCCGTTGTTGACGGCGGCCAAACTTGCACCGCTACCTAGATGAGCTAGAACCACTCTTCCGTGTGCTGCTTTTGTACCGGCAATACGATCGAGTTCTTCGATGAGATACGAATAGGACAAACCATGAAAACCGTATCGCCGGATTCCCAATGCTTCGAAGCGGCGGGGGATAGGCAAGACTTTGGCAACACGCGGCATGGTATGGTGAAATGACGTATCATAACAAGCCACTTGCGGTATTTTAGGATAACGCTGATGCATCGCCTCGATCAATTCAATCTCGGCAGGCAGATGATCCATGTCGTACGGGCTGATGCGATGAAGTTCGTTCACTAATTCCTGTGTAATGGACTCTGGTTCTGTATGATTCAAACCGAAAACAACTCGATGTCCGATTCCTTTGATCGAAGAGAAATCTATTTTTTCCTCTAACCAATCAATCAGAAAATTTGCTGCCGATCTGGCATCGGAGGATTCAAGAATTAGGCTGTCTTCCTGTTTCCCTTCTGATTCGCTGAAAGTTAAATTTGTACCCGGCAAACCGATACGGTCAACACTTCCGTTAAAACTTTTTTTCAAAGATTTGCCAGACTGATACAGAGCGAACTTGATGCTTGACGAGCCAGCGTTGATCGTTAGTAAAAGCGGTGTGTCTTGGGATCGATGGATCGATATTTTATTCATGCAGATGTATCTCCCGTTCTGTCAGTCTGTATGTACCCTCGATGATCACCGCAAGCACTATCATTGCTGCCAGCACCCACAACTTCATAGGTCCGGTTTGTGCGGTTTGCCAAACCAATGCGGCCAATGCTACCAGACACGCGACGGCTCCGGCTGCTGAAATCCAGCCGCGGCTTTTCGTATGTGATGCCTTCCGCGCGTTAGCGGTGTTCACGGCGGCGAATATCAATAGAAAACCAGCACTGCCTAATGTAGAAATGCTGGTCAGATCAAATACGTTAGCGACGAACAGAGTTAGACCGGCGGTGATTAACACTCCTTCCACAGGCTCACCCCAGACTTTCCGTTCAAGGATTGCCGGCAATTCACCGTCTCGCTGCAATACAATAACTCAACCGAGCCGAGCCATATAGAGTTGCATTGATTGCCGAAGCTGTTGATAACATTGCTGCAATCGCGATAAGCGTAAAACCGGTCTGCCCGAGAAAAGGACGCGCCGCTTCCGCCAACGCGTAATCTTTGGCTGCTACGATCTTCTCCACCGGGAGATTACCCACGGTGACCAGAGATACCAGTACATACAAAGCTAATACGAATCCGACCGCAGTAAAATACGCGCGAGGCAGAGTCCGGGCTACATCCCGTACATCATGCGCTGTGTTGGCAATTAACTCGAATCCTTCGTACGCAAGAAATATGATCATCCCCCCAGCGGCCAATTGCAGAGAAGAGGACCATGAGCCCGTCGCAACACGGGAGAGATGGATACCGGCAAACCCTACGCCGACAAAAAATAGCAGAATCGCTATTTTCAATCCCACAATCCAATTTTCTGCTTTGCCGATTACTTCGGCGCTTAGCAGGTTCAGTCCGGCAATCAAAATCACGCTGAGACTGATAAGTGCATGTTTGCCGGTTGCCTGCCAGGCAGCCGGTAAAAAGGTCGATCCATAACTGCCAAACGCAAAGGCGTATAACGACATCATCACCACGTAACTTAACCATAACAGCACGTTCAGACTCCCGGTTAACATACCTGCTCCGAATGCTCGGTCCAGAAACGTAACCGTTCCCCCGCGGCTAGGGTATGCGACTGAGAGTTTTGCGTAGGAATATGTTGTTAACAGCGCAACAACACCTGCCAGAGCAAATGCCTCCGGTGTGCCGCCGTGTGCAAGTTGAACGGCCAGCCCCAGAACCGCAAAAATTCCGCCGCCAACCATTCCGCCGACTCCGATGGCCACTACTGCCCAAAACCCAAGCTTGCCCTTGCCTGCTTTGCTCATAATTATTTTGTCTCTTGCATTATAGATAACCGGTTTGTCATCATGTAGTCTCCAATCCAAAGGAGGCTAGCATAGCACGCGTGGACTTGCAATCAGTATGAAGAATACTTCTAATCCCTAATCCCTCCGCTATCTTGACGAACATCGGTGTGTTTTCTATATAAACTACCTGCGGTGCGGGTGCCTGGGTTATGTCCAATGCAAGCCGGAATATCTCCTCATCCGGCTTTCGCAAGTGGACATAGCAAGACGATACGAAAAAATCGACGAACTCATTTAGGTTGAATTTTCGTATGCGGTAAGCATTAAGCTCACGGGCTTCATTACTTAAAACGATAATCTTCAATCCGTACTGTGCCTTAAGCTGGCGGATCAACCCGATCATTTCGGGGTACGGCTTCGATTGGTCTAACATAAATTTTTTAAACTGCGCCGGAGTAAAAGGCCGTTTCTCATAAAACACAACCCTGTTCAAGTATTCTGTAATTGTTAGCTTGCCCTCTTCGAAGGTGTCGAATGATTGGTTATGCCTTTTTTCAAACTCTTCCAGATCGAGGTTGAACTTCTTAGCTGCCAGTTTTCGGAACTCGTAAATCCACCCGTCGGTAAGCAAAACGCCGCCGATATCTAGAAACAAATACTTGATACTTTTTTTCCCTTTCATCTTATTTCCTTGTACTTTACTGTTTACATCTACCAAATAAATTTCAGTTAATGTTTATGATTCTTTTTCAATCACAATTATTTATTTTAAATTGAATCACCGTTGCCATGGAATTCTTTTTTTATCTGATTTTCCTTCTCTTTATTCGCTTTATCCTGACCGATTCCCATTGTCAATGCAGTTAACCCGGCTATGCCGCCAAGCTGCATGGTATCCACGGCTGAGCTGGGTACAATTACGATTGTTGAGTTTTGCTTCAAACCTTCATACAGCATATTCATCGCCCTTAAATGCAATGCCACCGGATTATTTGTATAAGTCCTGGCAGCTTCCTCAAATTTTTCTGCCACCTGTCTTTCCGAATCTCCAAGAATTACCCTGGCTTGACGTTCTCTTTCTGCTTGCGCCTGCATCGACATCGCATCTTCGAGGGCAGGGGGAATCAGTACATCCTTAACTTCAACAGAAATAACATTAATGCCCCATGGCTCGGTACGTTCATCAATAATTTTCTGTAACTCATTACTAATCTTTTCCCTGCCTTCCAGCATATCCGAAAGCATGGTTTTGCCAATGACATCACGCAGAGCTGTTTGAGAAGCCCAACTTATAGCGCTTTGATAGTCGGCTACATCCAGGGCTGCCTTTTTTGGGTCTATTACTTTCCAGAATAGAACCGCATCTACATCCACCGGTACGGTATCTTTGGTTAGTGTTTTCTCTGCCTTGAAAGAAGCTGTGATTACGCGGGTGTCAATCCAGTAGGGTATAGCGTCGATGACCGGGATAATGAAAAACAGTCCCGGTCCTTTGAGGGACCGGAATTTACCTAACCGCAATATCACTACTCTTTCCCACTGATCCGCAACCTTAATCGCCAGAGAAACAAAGAGGGCAACAATAAATGCAATGGCCCCAATCCATGCGCTTTCCGCGTTAGCTGTGGCTGTATACATTGCATATGCTATTAAACCGCCAATGCCGAAAATTATGATAAAGATTAATGCTGCAAAAGAACTGCTTCTTCTCATTTTGATTACCTCTATAATTTCACGAATTTAACTACTGTTATTTATTTTGCTTGGACTTACTTATCAATTCTCCATAATAATTAAAAATTTTTCATCGCTGCCATAGGATTTGTGCAGCTTCCAGCGGGATAGCAACGCCTTCGTAGTGAGGTGTCAATCTTGCCGTATAGTCTGCCGCAGGCCGGTTTACCGATACCTGTGTGCCATAGACATAGCGGTTTGTTTTGTCTGTCAATTGACTAATGAGCTTCATTTCAACCTTTACCGGGCTACCGCCATTTATACCATCAGCATAAAGCTCTACTCGAACTGCATTTGGATCGATGTCGTTGAGATGGACTTTAACTTCAAATACATGCATCTGTCTGTTGGTCTCAACCTTTATTTCATCGAAATGCACTTCAGCCCATTTCTGTTCAATAGTATGCTGCCAATTAACCAGCTTTTTGCCCAGGGAACCTTTATCGGAAGCACGAACACGATAGGATGCCGCAGCAGGAATATAATGCTGCTCGGTGTATTCCTGCACAGTGCGGTTGGCTGAAAATCGAGGCGTCAGCATCGCCATGCTTTCACGAATACGAGCTACCCATGATTTGGGAATACCCTTCTCATCACGGTTATAAAACTCAGGGATTAACTCATTTTCAAGCAGATTGTAAAGTGCATTTGCTTCTTCAGTGTCCCATGCAGGATCATCGCCATGTTCCTTTCCGTCTCCAAGGGCCCATCCGACTTCCGGTATGTATGCTTCTGCCCACCAGCCGTCCAGCTCCGACAGATTTAATCCGCCGTTGACGAGTACCTTCATACCGCTGGTTCCGCTTGCTTCCCATGGGCGCCTCGGTGTATTAATCCAGACGTCCACACCCTGCACAAGATGCCCGGTTAAATGCATATCGTAGTCGCTAAGGAAAATCGCATGTCGACGTACCTCGGGTTGCCGGATAAATCGTACCCATTCCTGAATCAATTTCTGTCCGGCAAGGTCTTCCGGATGGGCTTTACCGGCGATAATAAGTTGAACAGGATGTTCAGTGTTGGATAATATGCTAAGCAGCCGCTGCGGATCATGCAACAGCAGATTAGGCCTTTTGTAGGTGGCGAAGCGGCGTGCAAATCCAAGCGTTAATGAGTTTGGATCAAACAAATATTTTGTATCGTTAAACATTTCGGGCGATGCACCTGCTTCAGCCAGTTGCCTGGACAGCCTTTCACGAGCATATTCAACTAGAGCCTTAAGAGCCACTGTACGAAATTGCCAAAGCTTTTCGTCGGGGATGCGGCGAATATTCTCATCCAGAGTTTCCGTTGTTCCCAGCCAGCGATCTTTTCCGCAAGCTTCAGTCCAGAGTTCATCGGCTGCTGCCGAATCCCAGGTAGGCATATGTACTCCATTAGTCACATGTCCGACAGGCACTTCGTCTGTCGGCCATCGCGGAAAGAGAGGTTCAAAAAGGTGGCGACTGACTTTACCATGCAATCGGCTTACTCCATTAACAGCCCCGCTTCCACGGACTGCAAGATAGGCCATGTTGAAACTTTCAGATGAGTCCTCCGGATTCCGGCGGCCGAGTGCGAGCAAATCGTTAAGTGTTATTCCGAGTTTCTGCTCGGCATAACCACCTAAATATTGTTGGATAAGAGCCGGTTGGAAACGGTCAAAGCCGGCTGCCACAGCTGTATGGCTTGTGAAAAGGTTTCCGGCTCTAGTGACATACAGTGCAGCTTCAAAAGATTGTCCAGTTTCTTCCATGAAATTTCTTGCGCGTTCCAGCACAGCAAAGGCGGCATGCCCTTCGTTTAAGTGGCAAACCTCCGGATGGATATCAAGTGCGGCGAGCAGCCGCCATCCTCCAATACCGAGTATGATTTCTTGTTTAAGCCGCAGTTCCGGTCCGCCTCCGTAAAGCTCGCTTGTAATTCCTCTATGAGCCGGAAAGTTTGCAGCATCATTGGAGTCCAGTAAGTAAAGTTTAACTCTGCCCACCTGAACCTGCCATGTACGCAGCCAAACCGAATAACCGGGAAGCGTAATTTCCAGCCGGAGCCAATCCCCGTTCGGTTTTCGAAGAGGTGTGATTGGCAATTGCCCCGGATCGTTATATGGAAACAGAGCTTGCTGTGCTCCATCTTTATCAATCACCTGGCGAAAATAGCCCTGCTGGTAGAGCAGACCCACGCCGACCACTGGCACGCCCAAATCGCTGGCGGCTTTAAGCTGGTCGCCGGCAACATTGCCGAGACCGCCTGAATATATCGGCAGCGCCTCACTCAACATGAATTCCATACTAAAATAAGCGATACAGGTCAAAGGAGTTTGCGGATGATTTTTTTGAAACCACGCCTCTAATTCCGTGGACTGATTCTTTATTTTGATGAGGTTATTTACTTCCCCACGAAACAACGGATCTGCTAACTTGCGCTCAAGCTTTTCCCGCGAGACAGTCTGAAGTACTACCCATGGATTTTGAGTAAAGTCCCACAGTTCGGGATCCAGCTTTCGCCATACTTCGTCGGCGTAGTGACTCCACGACCAACGCATGTCTAGTGCAAGTTCGGCAAGAGAATCAAATCCATCAACTTCCGTTGGCATATAAGGGTACAGTTTATTCAACTTTGTTTGTTTGTTCATGGATTCTCCTAATATTTATCTTTAACCGGCATTTCAGGCTCGGTCTATGAATTAATTTTATAATTTTACCTTAATTTGTTTGAGGATGTTATATGCGGCTACTGCTGTTGATTCCTGAACGGCGCCGGGTTCTAAAGACTTCGTTAGAGTTGTAAGTAATTCATTGAATCCATCCGCTCTCTGGTTCCGTAATACATGGTGCGCTCCTTGGCGCAATAAAATAGAATCCGGTTTACTTTCAATCAGCGTTTTTAATAGTTGCGGCCAGGCAGCTTTTTTATATTTTTTCAATGCTACAGCAGCCAACCATGCCACATCATGGTCACTGTCTTCGAGCGCTTTCACCAGAGATGGTATTGCTCTTTTATCGTTGATAGAACAGAGAGACTTAGCTGCTTCCCAACGAAGGTGATCTAACTTGGAATTCCGTAAGACACGGGTTAAGGAAGGGACAGCGGGTCTTCCCACAGCTATTAATGATTCCCTTGCTTTTTTGCGCATCATACCCTCCTTGCCTGCCAGCATTTCCATTAAGGCTTCTATATTTGTGACAGTCCAATTTTGTTTGCTTATACTTGTCGATTTGCTCATGCTTTCTCCTTAATGTTTTGTTTTTAACGTCATTTCAGGATTCTGTCCAACTCCTATGGCATCGTTAACAATTATCTGTGCTTCTTCCAGGATGCTATGCAAATGATCAGCTCCCCGGAAGCTCTCTCCATAAATTTTATAGATGTTTTCAGTTCCGGAAGGACGAGCGGCGAACCATCCGCTTTTTGCAATTATTTTTAATCCCTCTATAGGTGCGGCGTTGCCCGGTGCGTGGGACAGGATTGTCTGGATTTCTTCGCCAGCCAAGTCCGGTTTGCTTAACCTGCCGGGGGGAGATTTTTGCCAACGATTCCTTTTGATCCGGGGTGGCGGGTGCCTCAATGCGGTCGTAAAAAGGTTCTCCGAAATCACGCGTAAGCTCATTATATAACTGGCCGGGATCGCGACCCATTATTGCCGTTATTTCCGCTGCAAGTAAAGCCGGGATAATTCCATCTTTGTCCGTCGTCCAGACTGTACCGTCCAGACGGGCAAAGGAGGCGCCAGCACTTTCTTCTCCAGCGAAGCCAAGTGATCCATTTAGCAATCCATCAACGAACCACTTGAAACCGACCGGCACTTCGTAAAGCTTCCGGCCAAGTTTGGCAGTGATGCGATCAATCATCTGGCTGCTCACCACTGTTTTTCCGACCGCTGCTTCCATGGGCCACTTAGACCGGTGTTTAAAAAGATAGAAGATAGCGACTGAAAGGTAGTGATTGGGTGAAAGCAGTCCTGTACTCCTGGTGACAATTCCGTGGCGGTCATGGTCGGTGTCGCAGGCAAAGGCAATATCGAAGCGATCTTTTAAATCAATTAAACTTTGCATTGCATAAGGCGAAGATGGATCCATACGTATCTGGCCGTCCCAATCCACTGTCATGAAACGAAAAGTTGGATCGACTGCCTTGTTAACAACAGTAAGATTCAATCCGTATCGCTCAGCAATCGGCTCCCAGTAGTGGACACCGGCACCGCCGAGCGGGTCTACTCCAATACTAATCTTAGCATTATGAATGATGTTCATATCTATTACATTGCCGAGATCACTCACATAAGCATCCAGATAATTATGCCTGTGCATCGTACCAGCATGAAGAGCCTTTTCAAAAGGAATTCTTTTTACATCTTTAAGGCCATTTTCGAGAAATTCGTTTGCTTTAGCCTCTATCCAATCTGTTACGGCATTATCTGCCGGACCGCCATTTGGGGGATTATATTTGAACCCTCCATCATGAGGCGGATTATGCGAGGGAGTAATCACTATACCGTCGGCAAATCCTGTCTTGCGTCCCCGGTTATATGTAATAATAGCATGTGAAATAACGGGGGTTGGGGTATACTCATCTTTCTCCGCAATCATCACATCCACCCCGTTTGCCGCCAGCACTTCTAATGCAGTTGCAAGAGCCGGTACGGAAAGCGCATGAGTGTCCATGCCAAGAAACAAAGGTCCATCAATTTTTTGGTGGATGCGATAGAGACAAATAGCTTGAGTGATGGCGAGAATATGCCGTTCGTTAAATGCGTTATCGAATGATGAGCCGCGATGCCCTGAAGTGCCGAACATGACCCGCTGAGCCGGCACTGAAGGATCAGGTGATTCGGTATAGTAAGCAGTGACAAGTTTGGGTACGTCAACCAGCATCTCTGGTTCGGCTGGTTTCCCGGCATGAATGTTTATTTCCATTTTTCTTCCTTTTATTAAACTTATCTTTTGATTTACTTGTCAGCTATGGCTGATCAAAGAGGTTATCACCGTAAGTAATTTTTTATTGTTTTTGATCTTCGTTCCAGGTGATAATTGTTACGATAAATATTCAATTGGTTAATTTTTCTTTCTATAAAACAGCCAAACGAAAGAGACTCCAAAAACGAGTAAAACGATAGCGGAGAACCACCACCAGCTATTAACGCCTAACCAACCATTTTCATTCATCCTTCCACTTATACCGCCATTCATCATTTCACCGCTGCCGAAGAATAAAAAAAGCAGCACTACCACTATAAACACAATAATTAGGAATCTTTTGTTTGTCTTATTCATATGTTTTACCTACTTAAATGCTATGTGTTAAATTTTATTTTACTATCGTAATTCTTCTTGTATTTTATTTCTGGATTTTACAATTGAACTTAAAACTCAAATATTTTATGCTTGCGCCTTGTGACTTACGTATATATATAAAAAAATAATAAAGAAAGATGAGTAAGAAGTGAATCTTAAATTAGAAGAGAGTTGTTTCGAAGGTAAATTGCGATGGCGTTTTCAGTGAAAGAATAATTAGCAGTATCTTCAAATTTATAAAACTGTTTTACATCAATTACTTCAATGTTGATAATTTCGATTGAAGGGCTGTCCTCATCGGTGATAATTAATTTGAGTAATGAGAAATAATTGAGAGGTAAATTTGTATTTGTTTTTGCAGATATTTTATTATTATAAAAATCGTTCCTATCAAGTAGAAGGGCAGTTTGACAATTGCAATTTTCAATTTCTTCAGGATGAACAAAGTCTATTCTGCTGCTGTTTTTCCAAATGATATTGAGCAGATTAGCCTGGTCAACAAATAACACGAATATAAAAAAACACGCTATTGCTGCAAAAAACTTTGAACCTGCTTTTACAAAAGAATTCATACTAATAATTTGGGAATAGAAATATTATTTTTGTTCATTTACAATACGAGATTAATCATTGTAAATTAAATTTTCGTTATAGGTTCGAAATTCTACCTATCTTATTTTTCGATTTTACACCTAAACTTAGAAATCAATTTACTTATGCTTGCGCCTGGTGACTTACACTTATATAGCGTATTATTCTAATGATTAATATGAAGTTATAAAAAGGGTAATCTTAATTCATCGTCCAAAAGGATGAAAAGAGGACTAATCCTTTCAGATGTGCAATAAATCAATTTTGAATTTTGTCTTATTGAGAAGGTAATTTTTTGATTGTATATATATTATTGAAACATGAATTATTCTGGTAAAAACATCTATCCATTTATAATTTTAAATCTCATCTTCAATCTTTTTTTTAAATTAGCTTTTATCATATTCAACTATTTTCAGATTATTTTTTCAAAGCCTATACATATAGATCGTCCACAACTTAAAGTAAATTACTCACGATTATTTTCTCCTTATTCAAAGAAATATCTTATCCCTATCCCGGCGTCAATTCCAAGTCCAGCGGATGAAGTAATCTGTAATACCGGTACTAACTCAATAAATATATCAATCGGAGTTGAATGGGGAAACCAGGCTATTCCAAATACACCACGTATACCGAATGAACCACCATAATTCCCCCCGCTATTGAACCTGCCTCCGATTCCGTAATAAAGAGGAAATCTTTCAGTTGAGCTTATTGCATTGAATGAGTGCCAGAGATAATCCATGTGAAAATGCACGCGGCTGCCACTAGCATAGTTGCCTTTGTATGCGAGACGATCACCACCCACTGAAAAACCAAGCCCGAAATCGAAAGCATTTTCCTTTGATGTCCAGAGTTTTGCACTTAACCCCGTAGGTTCACCTAAAATAATTCCCAGCCCAAATCCATGGTCCTGAGCCGTCGTTGGTTTCGCCGCAATTAGCATCAATCCCAGAAGAATACCGAATAAGAATTTCTTTTTCATAACTATAATCCCTTGTGTAATTTTCCAAATTTACTTCCAACTCAGATTGATCTAATCTAAAGCACTATTTTGTTTTGTAAAAACTAATTGGTTAGCATTACAATCCTTTTCTTCTAAACAATTAAAGTGCCCGGCGTCCACGAAAGACGTTATATATGATCATTATTATTGCTATCACCAGAAGAACGTGAATAACACCGCCCATAGTATAGGAGGTGAGCAGGCCAAGAAGCCACAAAACTATTAGAACAATTGCAATTGTATATAACATGACGTTTGTCCTTTCTTTTAGATTCAATGTTAAAATATCTATTATTGAATTTAAACAGATCTTTTCTCTTAATATTTCACACAGGGAATCTCACAATAATTTTGGTTCCTTTTCCCGGAATGAATTCAATTTTACCATCAAGCTGACTGACCATTAAATTTACAAGATGAAACCCTAAGCTTTTGCTTTCAGTTATATTAAAATCATTCAGCAAACCAATGCCATCATCTTCAACTATCAATACTATTTGGGAATTAACTTTTTTCAATTCTATATTGATAATTCCATCATAGTAAGGGAATGCATATTTAATAGCATTGGACAACAGTTCAACAAGGATCATTCCTAAGGTAGCTGCATCTTTAGTGGGAACAGCAATCTCTTCAATATCTTTATTTATTTTAATATTTCTTGAAAGGTTAAGCATCGAATCAATTACTTTATTGCAGTATGCTTTGAGATCGACCTCGTAAAAAGAATTGGTTTCATTTAACAAGGAATATAAATCTGAAATTGATTTTATTCTTAAGGCTAATTCTTCAAGTGTATTTTTTGTTTCTTCAGAAAGAGTTATGCTGGATCTAAGATGAATAAGACTTGTTATTATATTGAAGCTGTTTTTTATCCGGTGCTGTATTTCATTAAGCAAAGCTTCTTTTTTATTTATATCATCTGTCAGTGTTTTTTCATATTTCTTTCGCTCTGTTATATCACGGACATTGCATTGAATTACCCTTTCATTATCAACTAAATAAACATTACTGACAAATTCTACATGTATTTGTTTTCCCTCAGAGGTTTCCAGAGGTAAATCTTCATAGCGGACATAGTCTTTTTCCTGTAATTCTTTATATAATTGCTTTGAATAATCAATATTTTTGAAAGCGCTGATATCCCAGATATTTTTTTTAAGGAACTGCTCTTTAGTATATCCCAGCATTTTAATTAAAAAAGGATTAACATCAACAATCATCCCGTTATCAGCATGAAGGATTAATATTCCGTCTTTGGCAGATTCAAAAAGTTTTCTGTATCGTTTCTCATACATTTGTAATTCTTGCTTTTTAACTTCATTTTCAATTTTCTGATTTTCCGATTTCAGATATGCTTCATGAAGTCTGAATGCCATTTTAATAGACGCATCAAGAACAATAATCCCATCCTTAACAACATATCCATAGGAACTTATATGCTCAGTTTTCTCCACAATTTCACGGTCTGTATAGCTTGAATGGAACAAAAGAGGAATATCATGATCTTTAAGTATTATTTTTGCTGTTTCGGTGCCGTCCATTCCATTGCCGAGATTAATATCCATAAGAATGAGATCAATTTCATTTTTATTATCGTCAACGGCTTTAATCGCTTTTTGCCCGGTTGGAACCTGCATAACATTATAACCATAATCTTTCAATTTAATAGAATCAGCCAAGGCAGGTATTGCATCGTCATCTACTAGAAGTATTGTTTTTTTTCTTTTATGTTCCATCTTTTTTCCATTCTGTTTCAATTTTAAAAATTTTCTTTTATGCGAAAATTTCTTTCAAAAATAAAAATATTTTTTTATGAACCGTAAATGCGTATATAGTAGTTGAATTGTACTATATAATACTACTTAGAAACAAGATACCGGACAATAGACCAAGGGATTGAAAAAGTGACTACATCTTTTGGATTTGAATCGGCTCCAGGCTTATCGCGAATAATTACTATTTAGCAAAAAATATTAATCTACTTCTGCTCAATTAAAAAATGATTTCTTTTTATTAAAAAGGCTTTTACAGATTTATAAGATTTAAAAACCCCACAGCAGCCAGCTGCTTCTTGCCTTTTCCATAAGTATATTTAAATTATTGGAGCTCTCTTTCATATGAACAAAGGTAGAATCAAAATTGCGCCCCCATGATTTATCCATTAATAGTCTTCCTATTATTCCATCCCCTGCATGTATGCTGTAAGTAATTTTTGAGAGATCGCTCGTGATAGCGGATGTATTATTAATAGTTGTTTTTAATGAAGTTATAATATCACCCAATTCACTCGATTTATCCATAAGTGTTTTAAACCCAGCCGAACCGTCTTTCAAATTAGTAAAAGTAGAATCGAAATTTTGTCTCCATGATTTATCCATTATCAGTCTTCCTATTGTTCCTTTACCTGATTCTACATTACTCATGATTTTAGATAAATTACCTGTTATTTGCGATGTATTTTCAATAGTTGTGTTTAGTGATTTCATTATATCGTCCATACTAATGGGCTGGATTGTTTGTATAATATCGTCATTTTCTATACCTTTTTTCCCGCCTGTTCCGGGATTTATAATTAAAACTTTATTCCCCATTAACCCTTCCGAACCAATAATTGCAACTGCATCTTTCTTTATAAACTCACGTGTACTTTCATCAATTAGTATTTCTACTTTAACCGAAGTATCACTAACAATACTGATGTTTTTTACAGTTCCGACATTTACACCTGATAAGCGTACATTATTTCCGGCCTGAAGTCCGGCAACATCTTTAAACACTCCGCTTAGCTGAAAGGTATGCCTGAACAATTGCTGCCCCTCACCTATAAAATAAATTGCCGCAATAAATACAATAATGCCGAATGAAATAAAAATTCCCAGCTTAATTTTATTTGATATATTATTTTTCATTTTGTTTTTCTCTTAAAATTTGTCAGATCCGTTATTCGAAAAATGATCTTACCCAGGTATCTGTTGAATTCTGAAGATCGGTAAATGATCCTTCGGCTGTACATATTCCATCTTTGATAACAATGATCCGGTTTGCTGTCAGCCTGGCGCATTCGATATCATGTGTGATAATAATGGAAGAAGTATTATATTTTTTTTGAACTTCCAGGATAAGCTTGCTTATTTCTTTTGATGTTATCGGATCCAGCCCGGTTGTAGGCTCATCATAAAGCATTATCTCGGGTTTTAGGATCAGCGTTCTGGCTAAGCCTAATCTCTTACGCATACCGCCGGAAAGTTCCGAAGGCATCTCATTAATTGTTTCAGAAAGTCCTACATTTTCCAATGCTTCTTTTATCAGCAATTTCATTTTTTCTTTCCGGATCGAACCTTTTTGTCTTCTAAGAGGGAATTCAAGATTTTCTCTTACCGTCATGGAATCATACAAAGCTCCGCTTTGAAAAAGAAAACCAATCTTCTCGTGTAATTCAATCAGCTCCTTATCCTTCAGCTCAGAAATATTTTGCCCGAGTATTATAAGCTTCCCTCCATCAATTTCAACTAAACCCACAATACATTTTATTAGAACCGATTTACCGGTACCGGATTTTCCGAGTATAACGAGATTTTCTCCTTTATGGATCGCCAAATTAATATCCCGGAGAACATGATTATTCCCAAAAGATTTTTTAAGATGCTCCATCTCAACAACAAATCCATTTTGTTTTTTACTGTTTTCTATTAAAGCAGCATTCTCTGTCATTCTTTTGATTACCTATTTAATGTTGAAGCAGACTTGTGATTTGAACCGCTATCATATCTATTATAAAAACCATTAAAGATGCGAATACAACTGCTGAGTTAGCGGCTTTTCCAACTCCTTCAGTTCCCTTGTTCGAATAATATCCTTTATAACTTCCGACAAGTCCGATAGCAAATCCGAAGAAAAAAGTTTTGATGATAGCAGGGAACAGGTCATTAAATTCGAGACTTTGGAATATCTGGGCAAAGAAGAAGTAAACACTTACATTTCCTTTAATATTAACGCCGACAAATGATCCCAGCAAACCAATTCCATCAGCAAAAATTACCAATACCGGAAGCATCAGCGTTGCGGAGAGCACCCTTGTAACAACGAGATATTTAAATGGATTGGTATGCGATACCTGCATTGCATCAATTTGTTCTGTTGTATTCATCGATGCCAGCTCTGCCCCGATTCCCGATCCGACTTTACCGGCAAAGATTAAAGCAGTAATAACCGGTCCTATTTCCCGTATTATTGAAACTGCAACCATCGCAGGCAGCCATGATTCGGCTCCAAACTTTGCTAAAGTAGGTCTTGATTGAATAGTAAGGACGAGTCCTATTATAAATCCTGTAACAGCTACCAGAGGAAGAGATTTGTAACCGATCAGGAAAGATTGTTTGAGCAGCTCATTAAACTCATACGGCGGTTTAAATACTTCTTTAAAAAAGTGCCAGGTAAAAACTGTAATCGAAGCAACTTCCAAAAAGAATTTCTTAAATATCGAATCTTCAATTACTTCGGAAATATTTTCCGGGTTGATCTCTGCTTCCGGATTTTCATTCCGGTATTGGGGTAAAATTATTTTTTCCATTTTATTGGTGTCATTAATATTTAATTCTATATAAACGTAATTCTAAACGCTTGATGCGATATAGAAACTAAAAACATAAATGATATCATTATTTCAATTTTTCACACAGTGGAGTAATTAATACAGTTTAATCTTTTTTTGCGAATATATCATTGAGTGCATTTGCAACACTATCCATATTATTGCTAAAGTCTGATTTGAATTCTTTCCAACTATCTTTTCCTTCATATGTATAGTTATTTATCATTTTCCTTAGTTCAATATTTTTTTGCTCTAATGTTAATACTTTGTTTTCATATTTAGATTTGAATTTTGCATTCGTCTTTTGAATCTCTGCTTTGAAATCATTAATTCTTTTTTCATTATCGCTAATTTTTATTTCAGCATCATTCTTGAATTGCTGCCAATCTCTTTCAAATTGGGCCTGCTCATCTTTTAAATCTTGAGCAGCCTGTTTTACATCCTCTTTATCATTCTTTGATTTATCCCGATTGTTGTTACAACCGGCTAATATTGCCCCCGTAATTAATATTATAATTATAAAGATGAAATGCCTGGTTTTCATAACTATCCTTCTGGTATTAGATTTTATTTTGATCCGGTTTGCCGGAAACTCTTACTAAATATTTCATTTAATCAATAGTTAATTTAGTTTATGGATTACATAATATGATATAAAGAAGTACGGAATTGTTCAATCGAGCAAAGGGATGAAAAAGGGACTACATCTTTGGTTTAGACTATATGACTCTTATCAAGATTCCGGGAAAAGCCTGCAAAAGGGAAATGGATAATTTCCGGTTCTACATTTTCCAAAACCCAGTATCCAATATCAGATCCTTCACGCCATTTATCGCAAATTGAATACCGATACAGACCAGAATAAAACCCATGATTCGCGAAAGACTATCGACCCCGTTTACACCAAGTAAGCGCCGCATAAAACCGGCACTGCGAAGAACCAGCCATGAGACTATTGCAGTAATTAAAATTGCCAGAACTACACCGATAAAAGCAAAAAACTTATCATAACCATGGCGTCCATCGATAGATGACGAAATTGTTATGACTACAGCGATAGCACCCGGTCCGCTCAAGCTCGGCATCGCAAGAGGACTAAAAGAAATATTGCTCTTCTGAACCGCCTCTTCTTTTCCTTCTTTTGAAATGTGATCTTCGCTGGGAAACAACATACGAAATCCAAGAAAACCGATAACCATTCCGCCTGCTATACGAATGCCGGGTATAGATATGCCGAAAATCAGCATTATAAAATGGCCGGCTAAAAGAAAGGTTACTAAGATTCCAGCCATATATATGCATGCAAGGGTAATTTGGCGGTTGCGCTCTTCCTTGGTTAGAGCCGAACTAATACCGAGTAAAAGAATTGCTGAGCTCACAGGATTAATGATGGGAAGAAGTGTTATAAGGGTAACAAAAACCCATGAGAAAAAATCAGATATATCTTTCATGAAAATCCTTCTATTTAAACTTTCCTAAAAAATATTCATAACAAACTAACCATAACAATAACACCGGAAATAATTATTAAAATTCCTGCGATTTTATTTACCCATTTTAGTCCTTCTAAATCTAATTTCTTTCTAAAAAGCATAACACCGGAACTTAAAGATAGAAACCATAAACATGAACCGATAAAAACCCCTGTAACAAGAACTGATGCTGAAAAATTACTTAGATCGCTTCCCAGACCAAGTGCAGCAAATACTGCTATAAAAGCAAAAACGGTCAAAGGATTAGTAAGAGTTAGAAAAAATGAAGTAAGGTATGATCTTAAAATACTGCTGCTGCTTATAGGGATTTTAGGATCAGCAGGAAGCTTACGAAATATTCTTATACCAAGGAAGAGAAGCAGTGCTCCTCCAACTCAAGCGTATCAATATTCTATGACTCACAAGCGTGTCTGAAATAACTGTAAGCCCAAATGCGGCAATACAGCCATAGAGTAAATCAGCAGTTGCAGCACCAAGACCAATAATTAGTCCGCGTAATCGGCCGCCGGTTAGTGTCCTGCGGATACACATTATTCCAATTGGTCCAATAGGTACTGCTAATGCGAAACCAATAAAGATTCCTTTAAGAAAAATGGTAAGCCCCATAATATAATCTTTAACTCGGGGTATTCATGTAAATAGTCAAGTGTTTGACATATATTTCGCGTAACCAGAACGACGGAGCTGTTTTTCAACCTCCGATGTTATCAGCTTTATCTCTTCCCTTTCGTCCGAGACAGCCACGATAACGGCTTTCTTATGGTCAATCCGCAAACCGGTTCTTGTTCTCATTGATTCCTCCTTGTCTATTAGCTCAATTTAAAATAATAAATTCTATAGTTTATGTATAATGTTGCTATGATACATCAATCACTATCGAGCCATGGATGGCGAAACTTCAGATATAATATTAGCCGAACATTTCGTTTAAAATGTACATGCACTACACCTCGCCTGCTGTTAGCTGAAGTTAGGTAGATTTATGGTCGTCGCCAACCACTCCAAGCAGGAAAGCCGTTTTCATCTCGAAGCTTCAGTATTTCATTGCCTTTCTTTAATTCAGCGGCAATAACGGCAGATTTACCTTCAAATGTGATTCGTGAGCCGATGACCTCAACTTTATCCTTTGGCTCAATTCTGATATCCTGGTTTTCAATATACCAGACCGGCCCTAAATGGATAGATAAAGTTCCTTTGTCCGTTTTTAGCACCAGGTGTACACCATTAGACATCCCTTTCATTGGTGTTATTTTGTCTACGCTGACAACTTCACCGCTAATAGTCTCGACTGTCTTCGGGTCGAACATCTTGCTATAGTTGGATCCCATTCCCCAGCCGCCGCTTCCGCTCCATTTCATTCCGCGTTGTGCGTATGATTGGGGAGAAAAAAAGAAACAAAGGATAGAAATCACAGCCAGGAAAATACCGGCGTTTTTCATTTTGAAACGTTTCTTTTGTTTGAGTTTATCTGCATTCTCATTCAAATTTTCTTTAATAAATAGCGAATTCATTTGATAACTCCTTTATAATTCTAATTGATGATAAATATTTCATATAATAGTTTCTTAATTACCATAATATTATACGAAGGAAATTAGGATTGCTCAATCGTGCAAACGGATGAAAAAGGGATTACATCTATCGGTTGAGCTGGCACTTTCATCAATAAATAGATTCTTCAAAAACTTCCCCGGTTATAATCTATTGTTCAAATGTTTAATGTATTGACCCGTGCTTCCCCAGCTTAGATACAATTTATTTACAATTTACTGTGCACAATTGTTAAAAGTAAAATCAGGCGTCCCGGAATTATCGTGAGAGTTGAGGCCTCACTTGGAACGCAATATTTCCACGATCATACAACTACCGTCCGATACGAATCGTGCTCAGGCTTCCTATGACTCCGAAGGCACTCAACAGCCATAGAATCACTACAATAATTACTACCGCATTCAAGATTTTCTTGATGGTAGCTTGCATCGGGATGTAACTGTTAATCAGCCACAGAACTACCCCAACGACAACCAAAACTACTACTAACCCTATTAATGACATAATTATTCTCCTTTCATTGTTTTTGTTCACCGGAAATCCGCCGGTTCGGGTTATTCTATACAAATAAAAAGCTATTAGTGTTTTTCATCTGGTTATCAAACAATATTAACTAAGTTAATATTTCTTTTTAGGGAGCATCAATCCAAATTAAGCCAATAAGATCAAATGTAATTAATACTGCAAATCGTATCCAGCCATTCCTGCCCATATAACCGTTTTAATTTATCCTCCCATTCATTCCGCCATTCATCATTGTCTGGCTGCCGGGAGATAGAAAAAACACGGCGATGACTGCTAGCACTATAACCGCTATTATGATGATCAGCAGTGTATTTTTTGAAATGTTCATATTATAACCCTCCATTTAAATAATTTCTATTCCTAAAACACATACATATTCATTTTATTCTTTTCTGCATTGGAAAAATCAATTACCATTTAACAAGCAGTTAAAATTTCGAAATTATTTTGAGTAATTCTTCCTTAGTTTTTCCAAGTTTTTTCTGCAGTCTTCCCAACAGTTCTTCTTCCTTACCTTTTATTAAAAGTAAATCATCATCAGTCAGGTTTGCGAATTGTTGTTTTAGTTTACCTGCGGATTCATTCCAATTTCCTTTGATTTTCAGCTTATCCATTTTATAACTCCTTTTAAATTATAATTGATAAATATTTCATATAAAAGTTTCTTAATTACCATAATATGATATAGAGGAATTTAGAATTGTTCAATCGAGCAAAGGGATGAAAAAGGAACTACATCTTTTAGGTAAGAAGTTACCTTCGTCAACAAAAAACTTTTCAAAGAATTCAAAAAAATTACTTATATAAAGGTTTCATCCGCTTTACTATGAAAAAAAGCACTCATTCCATAGCTTCAGTTAATTAGCTGCAATTTTCGGAATGAGTATGTGTAAACTGAACTTATAGTGAAATACCCACCTGAGCGTCAATTAAAAACCTCATCTTCTTTTCTATAGGGAAGAACGGAGCAAATTCCAGACCCTCCGGTGATTTTCTTGTTTAAGTCGATTCCAACTAATCTCGTCATCTCAACCACATCAAGGAAAATCGATAAAGCAAATCCTCCGCGTCCGATATTAACGTCGAGTGGAGAACTAACACCGAATGTTCCAACCCCAAAATTCACCGGGAATCGATGTCCGGATACTTCGTCTACATAATAAAATCGTATCATCGCACTTGTGTTACCATAGTCTAAATTATCATTTGCTTGAGTGTCAAACAAAACTTTAGGTATACCAAGAGATAAACCTATTTCAATTTGCGGACCTCTTACACGGAAATAACGGGTATATGAGTTGGAACGATCGTAGCCTCCAATTTTTATTGTGTAATCAGGTTCGATGTTGATCCTGATAATGGCCCAATCAGGCAGGGAGTCCAAATGTATCCTCACTTGGGTAAATTCCTCCGGTCGAATTGCTGCATAGGCACCGTAAGCTCTACGGTATTGAATTAACATAGCATGATCCCGGTTGGGATCATTGTCGCTTCGAAAAGTTAAGACACGCCGTTCAAAAGTTTGTGCCGTAGTTCCATCTCGTAATAGAACTGTAGTCCTTATTGTGACAAACTGTGGCCCCATTCCCAATCGAATACTATCACGCAGAAATATCACCCGAAGATTGCGTATCTGATTACGGTCGAGCGTTACTGCCGATTGTAGATCCTCACTGCCGGCTTTGGGTTCAATGCGCACGTAATCTGCTTATCTGCTCTATTAGCTGGTGCTCTTCAACATCCACCGTACAATCTGTCTCATAAACAAAACGTCGTCCTTGAGTATCCAGAACTTTAAGGCGAACTCTATATAGGTCCGGTTGACAAGATTGCGGGATAGTAATTCTGTATATGTTGCTGCCAATAGATTTTAGCGTTGAACCTTCAATCATTAAGATTGGAGTTACAACTAATTTTGCTGTGCTGTCAGTTCGCTGAACTGTTAAACGGACAGTGTCACCCGGAAAGTATAGAAGCTTATCAACAGAGAGAATTATAATTTCGTCCTCAAGTGAAGATCGAATGAGAGTTGGATATCTCTTTTGAGCTTGTGCACTCCATATCTCGAAAATGCCGAAAATCATAAGAAATGTTAATTTGAATTTTAGCATGTTCTTTTTTAAATCTCTCTTTTCTCCTTCGATTTTGTTGCAGAATTTTCATTGAATTTTTCTGATCCGAGCAACACAGAAACCCAACGTGTGCTTTCGTTGCTTTCAAATGCATACTTCAATGCCATCGTAAGTGGTATACAAAGAATGGCACCGATCAAACCGAGCAAACTCCCCCAAAAAATAAGTGAGAGAAAGACAACCAATGTGGAAAGTCCGAGTCTCCTTCCCATGAGCCGCGGTTCAATCACATTACCTATTAGAAATCCAATTAAAATATTACCTGTAACTACAAGAAGAGCACTGCCGATCCCAATTTGAACAAGTGCTAGAAGCGCTGGAGGAATTGCCGCAATTATAGCTCCGATATTAGGTATATAATGAAGGAGAAATGCAAGAAAACCCCATAAAATAGGAAACTGCACTCCGAGTATTTCCATCCATACTGCAATTAAAATTCCTGCAGCAAGGTTGATCATAGTTTTGATCACCAGTGTATCGTTTCATATCAACGACGAACTTTATGAATTGGGGAAATACCTGGTTAGGATCACCAAGAATAGTGCGGAGTTTTTTGGGAAAACTGGAGACTTCCAGCAAAATAAAGGTTACAGTGAGAAGGACTAAAACAACATCGGAAAGAACGGAACTCAATCCTGTTAATAAGCCGGCAGTAAGTTTCATAACTGCTTCCGGGTTAATATATTCCAGAAAAAATTTTTCATTCACACAAAACCCTTGCTTCGCAACATTACACTAAGGTTCATGGATTGTTCTCTGATACGTGTTTGTAATAAAGGTAGTTCATCTGAAAAATTGCTGATGGATGTGCCAATTTGTGCCCCAATAAGAGCTAAAATAATTATCATAGCAGACATAACTATCAACACTGCCAATACGGATGGAATATGTTTCTTCTTTAACCAGACTACTGCAGGGCTCCAAGTATTGCAAGAAAAATAGAGACGAGGAACAGCACAACAACCGATTGTGCAAAATTTATCCCGGCGATGATTATCACAAATGCCGCTGCACCGATAAGTATACGCATTCCTCGGGAAGAATTTATTTGTTCAGTC
>CAWAJW010000011.1:0-15338 GCA_963782475.1 uncultured Bacteroidota bacterium | reverse complement strand
CGTTAAATCGTTATAACAAATAATTAAACACTGCTGGAAATTTTTCTAAAATGAAATCCATAAATAGTAAACAGGATTGCGAGGGAAAAAAGCTTCGGCTTCATGCATAAAGACCAGAAAAACAGCTTCCAGTAATAAATCCTTTCTTTCCCGATTATGCCCAGCTTGAAAACAGATTTAAATAATGCTTTAATATAGCTGAAGTTAATGCGGAATATTTTCTTTTTCCCCGGCTCAAAATCCTTTAGAAAAATAAGAATTCGTTCATAATAATATTTTGGAGAATAAATTGTATTAAGAATTTTTTTATATCCTTCCAGTAAAATTTCAGAATTCATTTTAGGAATAAAATTAATTGAAAAATCGGTATTATTCCCTGTAAAATCCCCAAGAAGCCTT
Source organism: uncultured Bacteroidota bacterium (assembly GCA_963782475.1). GTDB lineage: Bacteria > Bacteroidota > Ignavibacteria > Ignavibacteriales > Ignavibacteriaceae > CAVQBP01. Next base: position 14,939 of record CAWAJW010000011.1, on the reverse strand, counting down.
TTTTCTTTCTGCATCCTTGTATGCAGCTTAGTTCCCTTAGGAGCATTTAATAATCCAACCATCGCTGTTACAATTCCGCTTTCCTGTATAAATTCGGTAAGCTTATCGAATATTGAAAGCGGGTCATTATCAAAACCGACGATGAATCCGCCCTGGACTTCCAAACCTGATTTCTGAATTTTCTTTATACTTGTAATTAAATCCCTGTTCCTGTTTTGCGTCTTGTTGCATTCAAGCAGGCTCTCTTCGTTTGGTGATTCGATACCAATGAATACAGCTTCAAAACCTGCTTTAATCATTAATTGCATCAATTTTTCATCATCGGCAAGATTTATTGAAGCTTCAGTGTTTAGGTAGAAAGGATTCTTCCTTTTTTCCATCCATTCTGCAATTGCCGGCAGAATTTCTTTTTTTAATTTTGATTTATTGCCGATAAAATTATCATCAACAAAAAAAACAGGACCTCTCCAGCCTGTAAAATATAACCGGTCTAATTCAGCAATAATCTGCTCTTTAGTTTTAGTGCGCGGTTTTCTTCCGTAAAGTACGGTTATATCGCAGAATTCACAGTCGTAAGGGCAGCCTCTTGAATATTGAAGGTTCATTGATGAATAATCATTTATTGAAACAAGATCCCACAGCGGCAGGGGAGTTGAAGTGATTTCAGCCCATTCTCCTGATGTGTACTTGTGTTCCGGCTTTCCATTTTCCAAATCATTTAGAAATAGAGGCAGAGTAATTTCGGCTTCATTAAGAACAAGGTGATCTATGCTTTTATAATATTCAGGACTGCTTGTAAATAAGGGGCCTCCGGCTACGATTTTTGTATTTAAATTTTTACATCTTTGAATGACTTCATCTGCCGACTGACTTTGAATTGACATTGCACTGATGAAAACATAATCAGCCCACAAAATATCTTTATCACTCAACCTGGCTGCATTCATATCGATCAGCTTTTTATTCCATTTCTCCGGCAGCATAGCTGCAACTGTTAAAAGTCCCAGCGGGGGAAAGCTTGCTTTTTTTGAAATGAATTTTAGAGCATGTTTAAAGCTCCAGAATGTATCAGGATATTTGGGATATACCAGAAGAATATTCATCTTAAATTATCTGAAATTGTTTTAAAATTTTCATTTATACGGCAATTCGTTCCGTCATACTTTTTAGATATGAATTTTGATCGTGGAATACAGCTCCTTCCGGAAGCCAGTACCAAAGATGACCGAGTTCATTTTTTATAATATCGCTGTAGAATTTGGGAAGAACAGTTGTTTCCTGTTCAAAATAATTGCGAAATTTAATATCGGAATTGAGATTCGATAATATTTTTTTATTATAAGCTACTCTTCCGAAGCCTTCTTCGGAAATAGCTCGAACAACATTCATCCATCGCGGTATAAATGCTTTTGTAGCTATCATGCGCTTTATAATTGCACTCCACGAAAATGTATATTCACCGAGGCTGATAATATGTGCATAAAACTCCGGCCATGTATAATTTTTCGGAACAACGTTCATTGCATGATTATTATCCAGAAAATGAAAAGGAAAAGGAATCACACGGTTTAATTTCTGATATTCTAAATTTAAAGGCGCGGCTTTGCCAAATGCCGATAATAAAGAATAACCCGGAAATGCCCCCGGCGTCATATCTACAAATTTTTTTGTAAGCTCAAACGGCTCTTCACCTTCATCTGCATCAAGGCCTAAAACAAAATTAGTTTGTACATAAGGAATATACTTCAAGATCATGTTTATCTGTTCTGCGATATGCTTAACTTTCTCCATTCCAACCATGCTCCCGGTTTTTGATTTATTCCCGAGATCAAACCAGGATTCTATTCCGGGAAGCATTGCGCCGAAGCCGTTACGTTTTAGCCGTTTGACATGCGGCTCCGATAATAAAGAGAGACTGCTTTCCGCAATAAAATCTATACTATTTTCCGGTACGACTTCTTCAATTGCATCCATATATTCATTGAACCGGATCCCGAAATTCGGATCATGCCAGCCAACAAGAGGCCGTTTAAATTTAGTTAACAGGAATGATAGATCTTCCTTCAAAACATAAAAGTCCAGCGGCTGATAGGCTACTGTTGAATCTATGCAGAAGCTGCATGTGTAAGGACATCCTAAACTTCCAAGCATAGGGACTAACTTTATTAATGGAGCTTTCCTAAGTGTTGGTTCAATAAATTTCCATCGTTCCTTAACTCCCGGGAGGGATAAAGGCTGTGTGTTGGCTGAAAGATGCAAACCTTCAGGGCGGTGAGGCGAGCAATCATACAATATTTCATGAATAATATTTTTATCGGTAAATCCAACAACATAATCAAAATACTTAACAGCGTCTTCCGGGTAGCAGCGGGCATGTGGTCCTCCTAATACAGTGACAGCACCTTTAGACCGTAATAAATTGCTTAAGGCATATGCAGTCAGTGAAGACTCAGTAAATGCACCTATAAACACAATATCTGCATTTTGCGGCAGCTCATTCATCAGATCTTCTTTACCTGTATAACAAATATATGTAACATCATGGCCTGCTTCTTCACACCACACCCCTACGATTTGAGGCATAATGCTTGCAAAGTTCGCATTCATTATCCGTGCAAATAATTTTTTGTTTGGTTTTTTAGATACAAGATCTATTATTCCCACCCTAAGTCTCCGGGTCATATTAATACCTTATTCCTTTAATATTCATATCCGTGTAAATTAGAATTGCCTGATCGCATTCTATTTATTAGCTGTATTTTAATGGAAAAATAAAATATTGAAAATATATTCAATTAGAAATGACTCTAATGAATGAAAAAAGGATTAATCCTTTTGATTGATAGAATTGATTTTAAAGCCGGTGATAGATGATAAAAAATTATCGAATATTTTTGCATTTAAGAGAATAGAAAATCGCGATACTATTCTTCAAATGAAATTGAGTTTATTTTATCATTATAATTGGAAGAAGTATGAGCATATTTTGCAATCTGCACCCTGGTATGCAAGGCAAGCTTTTCCAGTATATTATGGATATGACTCTTTATAGTATAAGTCGATAGATGAAGCTTTTGAGCAATTTCCTTATTAGTTAAACCATCGGCAACCAAATCAATCACCTGCCGTTCCCTCTTGGTCATTTTTACGGAACTAATTATTTTTGAATGATCTGAGTCGGTTACTGCTTTATCAACAATTTGAGAAAACAAAGATTCGGCTAATCGCGGCGGCAAAACTTTTGTTCCTTTGGCAACCGATCTGATTGTGGTAAGAAAATCAGTAACGGTAGCATCCTCCAGTATAAAACCTGAAACGCCTGCCTGAACAAATACCAATATATCTTCCTGCAATGGAACAAGATCCATTGCAATAACTTTTATTTTCTGAAAACCTTTTTTTAAAACCTTAACGAGCTGCAGACTATTTTGATTTCGCAAACCGAGATCCAGAAGCACTATATTAGGCTGGGATTTACGGATAAATTGCAGTGCTTTTGCGCAATCTCCAAATGCTGCTGCTACCTTTAGATCATTTTGCTCCTCGAGCATCTCCAGCAAACCTTCCCGCAGAAGGCGATTATCTTCAATAATTAATATGGAGATCTTCTTCATTTTATTTGTTTAATTCAGATGAATTGGTGATAATCATTAAAGCAGTTTATTATAAGAATTGAAATTTTATAATGAAAATTAATAGATTAACTTTTCTTTCGCAATAAATATTGATTAATATCCGTATTTGAAGAAACAGTTTTGGCTCTTACCCCGTATCCAAAAGAGAATATTTTGTTCAGAGAATTAATCCACTTTTCATCCCTTTGAAGTATAGGATTATATCCTGAAGATAACTAAATTATGATAATTTTTAATTGAATCTTCAATTTAAATCAAAATATTTGTGAATGTTTTAAAATAAATTTTTTTAATTACCAAGGAAGGAAAATATGTCAAAAACCGAAGAAAACTTAAAACTTGCATTTGCAAATGAGAGCCAGGCAAGTCAAAGATACCGTGCATTTGCTAAAAAAGCCCGGAAGGATGGGTACCCGAATATTGCTCGATTATTTAAACTTACTTCTGAAGTTGAAAGAATCCACGCACAAGGCAATTTGCTTGCATTACATGGGGTAGGGTCTACATTGGAAAACTTAAATATCACTATTGCAAAAGAGAGAAAGGAAAACGGGACAATATATCCTTCAATGCTGAAGCAAGCCGTTACTGATAATCATAAAGCAAAATTCATAATTGAAAATAATATCAAGAGTAAAGAGGCTCATTCACAACTTTATTTTTCAGCTTTGGCAGCTCTTAACGAAGGGAAAGATTTAACTAACAGTGAATTGTTCTTCTGTCCTTATTGCGGTAATATTTTATCTGAAAAACCGGATAATAATTGCTCGATTTGTGCTGCTCCGGCCGACAAGTTTATAAAAGCTTAGAACTCTAAATTAAAGTATAAAGCTGACCCCTTTCAGGGTGCAAAATTGATCATTCCATATTAATTTTTGATTTAACTATATTTCGGGTTATCAATAATATAACCGGATACATGCTTCAATTGTAAAACTATGGAAAGCTTATATTTTGAGAAAAAGATATTTAATAAAATAAATTATGAAAAAAATAATCTCAAAAAAGGGGAATATGAAAAATGTGAATTTACTAATTGCAGTTTCTATAACTCTGATATTTCCAAAATATTATTTGTAGACTGTAAATTTACTACTTGTAATCTCAGCATGGTTAAAGTTATCGGGACAACTTTTAATGGAGTGCAATTTACCGATTGTAAATTGCTTGGTATACACTTTGAAAATTGCAACGATTTTGGATTATCTTTTAAATTTGAAAATTGCATATTAAATCATTCCTCCTTTTTTAGAAAAAAGTTAAGGAAGATAAATTTCAATAATTCTCAGCTGGTTGAAGTAGATTTTACCGAAACCGATTCTTACAAATTCCATCCTTTCAAATTGCGACTTAACTAGAACAATTTTTATCAATACAATACTGGAGAAAGCAGATTTTAGCACCTCATTTAATTTCTCAATAGATCCCGAAATAAATAAAATTAAAAAAGCAAAATTTTCATTATCGGGAATTGCCGGTCTTTTAGATAAATATGATATCGAAATTGAATAAAAAATCTAAAAATGTTTAATGCTGCCGGCTATGATATAGAACAAATTGATAAATATAACATTCCAGCTTTTAACGGTATAATTACTCAGCTTAGTCAGCTGGATTCCTATTAAGAGCTGATCTGCTATACTCCTTCATCCCCTTCATTATTATACTCAGGACCTTTATCTTTTGATGGAAATGGATCCGTAGGATATACTCCCAGATTATCAATGGTTCCGTCTTTCTTTAATATTATTAATTCTGCTTCTCTTCCGATTGCTATTTCTTTTGCAGCTTCAATTGCTTCCGCCTTTGTGTTATGAACCGAAATAATCGCATCCTGACCTTCCTGCTTCACTGCCCAGTCGTTCACATGCGGAGTTACATATACTTTGCTCATATCTGTACCTTTCTTAATTCTTCATTTTAATTAACTTAATTTTATATAGAACTTCCGTGATACATACACACTTATCTAATAAAGTCACATAAATTAAGTGAGATAAACATTATTTTATTATTAAATAAAATTTTCTGCAATCAAATGATAGAATTTTTAGATTTTAATAAACTTGATATAGTTGCTACCCGCGTAACCGGTAAAATTACGAAACAGGATTTCGATGTTTTAAAAGAAGAATTATTGAAAAAATTTAACCAGTACGGAAATCTTAATTGGTTTTATGAAATGGTGGATTTTAAGGGATGGGAATTGAACACTTTCTTTGAAGATCTTAGTTTCAGCCTGAAGAGTAAAGATAAATTTTCCCGTGTGGCTTTTGTCGGCGATAAATTTATTGAAGAAATTATGGTTCAGTTCTATAAAGTAATAACCCCCGCAGAAGTAAAATATTTTGAAATCCGGGACCGGGAATCGGCTTATGAATGGATTAAGTACGGCATAAATAAAAATAATTAACTTCCGGATAATTTTATAATCGTTATACTTAATTTTCCTATCTGATTATAGCAGCCGGCACTAAAACATCAAATTCAAAAAATCTCCTTCATTCTTTACATCTTTTAATTGTCCCTTTGCAGCTTCACTGCTTTCTATGGTTAATGGTTTAATTTAAGGAGATGTCAGGATTAGTTTGAGATATGTAAAAGCTTTCATCAGTGACCTTTTCTGTTGAATTTGAGTAGGGGATAAAATTTTCATCCCCTACAATGATTCCTTTTCGGTTAATTATTAAATGTATTCATTTATTTGAACAAAGTAGTTAAGTGCTCTCTTTCTTTTTCCGGTTCATTATAAATCTTGTTAACAGGACTCCGATCGTGGCAAAAGTTGAAATGTAGCCGGCTGCTTTTTTAATCTTTGAAAAACCTTTATTTATACTTTTTGCTTTCATAAATATTCCTTTTACATATATATTAATTTTCATTAAACATAATCCATAACAGAATTAAGAGGGATGAGCAGAATCATAAAGATCATTCCGGTCCGGGGGATACAGAAGCATTTGTTAAAGTAGGTGCTCTTCCTAACTTTATTTAATCATTACTAGTGGAATTGGCTGTGATGTCATAAAATCTCTTTCTACTTATTACAGAATAAGATTGACATCAGAACAAATTTAAACCGAACAATTTCTCAAATCTTTCCATCATATCCTAAATAGAAAAAGAATATTGTGATAAACCTAATAACGATTTTTTCAATTTCTGATTTTTCTTGACTGTAATTTTTTCATTAGCTAAAATTCATTAATTCTTTTTAGAACTCTCTTTTTTCAGTTGTTTAAGTTTCTTTTCAATTTTTCGACATTCAAACATTGTTCCATATTTACATTTTGCTCTATACTCAAACTCAATAATCATCGGAGGAAAACATGTATTTGGTTAGAGATGTATTTCATACGAAACCGGGGAAGGCAAAAGAGCTTGTAAAAAAATTTAAGCAGGCAGCTCCTTTTTTTGAAAAACAGGGGATGAAAGGTCTCAGAGTTATGACCGATATAGCTGCTAAATATTGGACCGTAGCTCTCGAATCCGAAGTTGATGATCTTGCTGATTTTGCTAAAGAGGTCAGGGGAGGTACTTCAAATCCTGAAGTTGAAAAAATAATGCAGGGTTACATGGATCTTGTTGAAGGAGGATTCCGGGAAATTTATTTGATCGAATAAAATTTTGCAGCTTTATAATTATACTCTTTATTTTTATATCTTAAATTTCAGATGATTATTAATTCATCCAAAGGGAAAAAATGCAGATAGAGGTTCAAAAGGTAAAAGAAGATCTTGCAAGACACGGATTTACTCCTGATCAGGCACAAAAAGTTCAGGAAGTAATTATCGCTAATATGAAACCTGAAACTCTGGATAAGGCAGTAGTATTTCTTGGATTAGCAACTTTGGCGTTAATTGTTGGCGGGATTCTTTTAGCGGCTTTGGGCAGGGAAGTGCCGGACCCGCTCTGGAGCGTTTTAGGTGCGGGGATTGGCGGTTTAGCAGGAGTCTTTATGGGAAGAAAATAGAAGAGAATATTATTGTTCTCATATAATCAATTATGTTAATCTCCGGCAGTTATATTTATAGATTTTCCCTGAATTTCTTCAATTGTCTCCTTCAAGATATTTACTCCTTTTTCCTGTTCAGTTGAATTTAAAGAGGCAAATCCCAGACGGGCAGAGTTATAATTAATGTCATCCGTATTATAAAATTTTCCGTCACTAATTATTAAACCCTTCCGGAATGCTCTTTCTGAAATTTTCTTAAGATCTGAATTAATAAAATTAACCCAGACCGACATACCGCCTTCCGGAATTTTAAAGGAAATTCCGCTGCCTAATTTTTCATATAGTATCCTGCAGAAATTATCCCTTCTTTCGTGGTATAATTTGACTGCCTTTTTTATATGTCTTTCAATGGTTCCGTTTTTATATAATTGGCCGATAGCAGTTTCCATCATACTATCTCCCTGCCAGTCCACTCCCCGCCTCATATTAGCCGCTGCGTTAATAAAGTTCGACGGCGCTATTATGAATCCCATCCGTATAGAAGGAACCAGGGTTTTGGTTAAAGTTCCAATATATATTACACTGCCGTAATGATCGATACTGGCAATTGGAAGAACCGGACTGCTGTGGTAATGGAAGTCATAATCATAATCATCTTCGATAATTGCAAACTTGTATCTGACAGCCATTTCAAGAAGTCTAATTCTTCTTTCCGGTGTTAATGTTACTGTGGTCGGATAGTGATGATGAGGAATAATATAAATCAATTTTATCTTTTCCCTTTTGCAGAGGGATTCTATCAGATCAACATTAATACCTGAATCATCGACAGGTATTCTGTTTATTTTCGCGCCTAATTGTTTAAATGTTAGATTTGCTATTAGATAACCCGGTTCCCCTACTATAATATTATCCCCCGGATTTAGAAGCAGCTTTCCTGTTAAATATATCCCCATTTGAGCCCCTTTTGTTATTAAAATATTTTCGGATGAAATTTTCAAACCTCTGGTTTTGCATAGATAAGGTGCAAGTACATTAAGCAGATAGGAGGAACCAATAGGTCCAAGGTAGCCGAGATATTTTTAAATGCACTTAATTTTGATAAGCTTCTGTATTCTGCGATCAGATTATCAAGGGGTGCGAGTCTTACATCAGGTAATCCGTCATCCATAACCAAATCTGTTGGAGCCTGCTCAGCCGATGTTGGAAATTTCACAAAATTTTTCTCGTTGATGGGATATAATGTTTTAGCCGGATAATTCTTAATCTCTTTAAATGATGAAAATTTTACCGGGTTTATTTCTGGTAGAGATGTTGTAATGAAAGTCCCTTTTCTCGGAATGATCTCAAGCCAGCCTTGAGCAACCAGTTCATCAAGTGCATTCTGCAGAGTCTTACGGTGTATTTTCAGCATTGCTGCAAGCTCACGGGTTCCTGGCAGCTTTAATCCTCTTCGCAGATACCCTCTCCGTGTATTAAAAATTATAGAGTTCATTATCTGCTGATATACCGGCGCTTTAGAATTTCTATCTATCTCTATAAGCTCTTTTAAAGAAATCATCTGGTACACCAAATCTGTTTATTCTGGTCTATAACTATATACCAGCAAATATATATATTTCAGGTGTCAAAAACATTAAAAAAACTTTTATAAAAATGGAAATAAAAAAATATCAGGATATAGGAACTCTTTTGCTAAGATTTACAATGGCTTTTACTCTTTTATCTGCCGTTGCATCACGACTAGGTTTTTGGGGAAAATATTCTTCCGGATGGAAGAATTTCCTTGTTTATACCTCCCAGGTAAATTCTTTCGCACCCCGTTTCCTCATATCATTTTTAGCCGCCGCATCAACTGTTTTGGAAATTATTTTATCGGTTTTATTAATTCTGGGATTTAAGACAAGATATGCGGCAGTTGGTTCGGCTCTGCTTACATTTATTTATGCGGCAGCTATGTCTTATTCTTTCGGAATCAAATCCCCCCTGGATTATAGTGTATTTACTGATTCTGCTGCTAATTTCCTTTTGGCTTCTTGTACCTCGTACAATTGGAGCTTAGATGAGTATCTGCAAAAATTAAAAAACTAAAAAAACAGGAGTCAATATGATAAGCCGGATAAATCTTAAAAATGCTGAACCTCTCATTTATAAATCAATGGGAGACGCAGACAAATATGTTGATCGCTTCAATATCGATCCGAAATTAAAAGAGCTGGTTAAGCTGAGGGTTTCACAGATAAACGGATGCGGTTACTGTGTTAATTTTCATTCGAAGGAAGCCAGGAAATTGGGAGAGACGGAGCAAAGGTTATATTCCATATGTGCCTGGCAGGAAACCCCGTTCTTTAATGAAGAAGAACGTGCAGTATTAAAGTTTACTGAAGAGGTGACAAATATTTTCGATGAAGGTGTATCGGATGAAACATTTGATAATATCATGAAATTATTAGGCGGCAAAAAAACAGCGCAGTTGCTCTTTATTATATCCACAACAAATACCTGGAATCGTCTTGCAATTTCAACTCATATGGTCGCAGAAGAGGACTGAAATGAATAATAAAATCAATGCGTTGGATCTGAAAAATAATGTAATAACTAAAATTACAGAACTTGAAAATCATTCGAGAAAATTAGAATTAGATTATTCTGCCAGGAATATTATAAGTCATCAGGCAAACGAATATATAAATAAATTTATCGAATCCCTTCCCCGCGGAAAAGCTTTTAAGAAAAAAGATTGCACCGGTTTAAAAAAAATGAGGATTGAAAATGACGGAAAACCCTTTGAACTCATTCTGGATATAATAAAAGATGAGGTTGATCAATCAGGAATAAATTCTGCTTCGGGATGCCATCTCGGATATATACCGGGCGGTGGAATCTGGTCAAGTGCAGTTGCCGATCTGCTTGCAGCTGCCGCTAACCGTTATGCGGGAATTTTTTATTCGAGCCCGGGTGCAGTTATAATAGAAAATCAGTTAATTAAATGGCTCTGTTCGGTTGTCGGTTATCCTGCCGGCGCACATGGCAATTTAACTTCGGGAGGATCCATTGCAAACTTAACCGCTATTCAGGTTTCCAGGGATTCTTCTGGAATAAATTCAGACAATGTAAAGAAAGCTTCAATTTATCTAACACAGCATGCTCATCACTCCATTAAGAAAGCATTGCATATAACAGGACTTCATGAAGCAGTAAAGAGAATTATTCGGATGAATTCCAGTTTTCAGATGGATACCGAGGAATTATATAAAGCGATCAAGAAAGATAAAGAGGACGGCTTAAATCCGTTTCTTGTTATTGCAACTGCAGGAACTACAGATACAGGTGCAATCGATCCGCTCGATCGTATTGCTGATATATGTGCTGAATTTAATCTTTGGTTTCATGTAGATGCTGCCTACGGAGGGTTTTTTATTCTTGTAGAGGAAATGAAGGAAAAGTTTAAAGGGATTGAGAGATCGGATTCCCTAGTAATGGATCCTCACAAGAGTCTTTTCATTCCCTACGGATCGGGTATGGTTTTAATTAAAAATAAAGAAAAACTACTGGCCTCCAATCTTCATAATGCAGCATATATGCAGGATTCTCTGGAACCCGATGAATTGAACCCTTCCGACTGTGGTATTGAATTATCAAAACATTTCCGCGGATTACGGTTATGGCTTCCCCTCCATCTGCACGGGCTGGATGTTTTCAGGGCAAACCTTTTTGAAAAACTCCTCCTGGCAGAATATTTTTATAAATCAATAAAAAAACTGGGCTTTGAAACCGGTCCGCCTCCCGAACTTTCTATTATTTTATTCAGGTTTCCTGCAAAAGATACAAATAAATTTAACAGAAATTTTCTGAATTCTTTACTTGATGACGGCAGAGCTTTTTTTTCTTCTACATTAATAAATGGTGAATTCTGGATCAGATGTGCTGTTTTAAGTTTCAGATCTCATCTAAATGAAATAAATTTAGCACTGGCGATGATAGAAACAAATTTGAATGAGATGAAAAATTAAATTTCGATGAACGGGATTTAAATTACCCGGGAAAGGAGTATAAAAAATGGCATGGGTAAAAATCATGCAGAAAATCATAGAAGAAACAAAAATTATTGCCGGATATATTGCAATGATTCAAGATACAGAAGGGAACTGGATTGGATTGCATTCCTCTGAATAATATTTAGTCACTGATTTCTTAAAAAATAACATTATTTTTTAATTAAATTAATTTTTAATCAATTTTATTCAATAATTATTTTTGGAGAGTAGTTATGATTACAAAAGAAAATATTCTTAAGTTATTTAAAAAGGAATTTGCTACAACTCTCAAAGTCTTAAATGCATATCCAGAAGATAAGCTCGATTTTACCCCGCATGAACGCTCACAAACCGCCGGGAAGATCCTCTCCACTTTTGTATTTGAGATGTTCCTGATAGAATCTTATGTGTTCGGTGAAAAGATGGACAGGAATCTGTTTCAAAATTACTCACCAGACTTAGAAACAATTATTACAGACTTCAAAAAACATACGGGTGTTGTTATTTCCAGATTGGAAAAATTACCGGAAAAGGATTTGAACAATACGATTGAATTTGCGGGAACAAAGTTTACTGCGGGTGAATTTATGCTGATGATGCTTTTTGATCAAATACATCACCGCGGACAGATGTCTGTGTACGTTCGTCTTGCAGGAGGAAAAGTGCCTTCTATTTATGGTCCTTCTGCTGACGATTCTACAACAAACCTTTAACATCAATATTCTGAATACGCTTTGAATACGCTCTGAATACGCTTTGAATGCGTTATAAATTAACTGAATCTCTGTTAGTGAGGTTATTTTCCTATTTCCCTTTAAATGATATAAAACGCTGTTTGCGATATATCAAATATGCTTTGTAAGTTTATATTGAATTAAATGGGCTTGAAATAATATTGTTATTAAAAATTTACCGTTCAAAAGTGATTTTGCAGCAGCTGAATATTATTTATTAATAATTCTATGTTACGCATTGGTCTTAATCGTAAATGTAGTCTTAATCTTAATTGTGTTAAAAATTGAGTATGATTAAGGATTTTTTGTGTAATTTGAGCAATAAATATAATTTTGCAGCTTTGTGCAAATAATCATAATGAAGCGGCAGAAAGAAATTAGTTAAGTTACGGAGATCAAATATGAAAATGAGATTCCTTGGAAACAGCGGTGTAAAAGTATCTGAGATTTGCTTTGGAGCAATGACATTCGGCGGTAAAGGGTACTGGAAAACTATAGGTGAAGTAGGGCAGAAGGAGGCGGATGAGCTGATCGGTTTGGCATTAGATGGAGGTATCAATTTTTTCGATACTGCAGATGTTTATTCTGAAGGCTTAGCGGAAACGATTTTAGGTAAGGCTCTTGGAAATAACCGTAAAAATATTATTCTTGCAACTAAAGTTAGAGGCAGAACGGGGAAAGGACCAAATGATGTCGGTCTATCGCGCTGGCATATAATTGAAAGCTGCAATGAAAGTTTGAAAAGATTGGGAACAGATCATATTGATCTTTATCAATTACACAGTTTTGATCCCTATACACCTCAGGAAGAAACATTAAGAGCTCTGGATGATCTTGTAAGAGACGGAAAGGTGAGATATATCGGGGCTTCAAACCATACCGGCTGGCAGCTGATGAAAGCTCTGGCAATTTCCGAAAAGCAGCACCTTGAAAAGTTTATTACCCTTCAGGCATATTATTCACTTGTTGCCCGGGATCTTGAAAATGAGCTTGTTCCTCTTTGCCTTGATCAGAATTTGGGAATATTACCTTGGAGCCCGCTCGCAGGAGGATTTTTAACAGGGAAATATAGAAGGGGAAAGGAACGTCCGGGTAATGCAAGACGTTCTGATCCTGAAAATCAATTTCTTCAGTTTGATGAAGAAAAAGGATTTGATATTGTTGACGAACTTGAAAAGATTGCAAAAAACCATAATGCCACTATTCCGCAGGCTGCTCTTAATTATCTTTTGAAAAAGCCGGGAGTTTCTTCCGTTATTATTGGTGCGAAAACCAAAGAACAGCTTGCCGACAATTTAAAAACAATAGATTGGGAACTGAATTCAGAAGAAACGGCTGAACTGGATAAGCTAAGCACTCCTCCAAGGGCTTATCCTTACTGGATGCTTCAAAGACTGACCCAGGATAGATAAAAAATAAGGATTAAAAATGAAAGCATTCATACTTAAAGAAAACGGCGGTATAGAGAATTTAAAATTATCCGAAATTGAAGTTCCTAAAATAAATGCTGATGAAGTATTAGTTAAAGTTAAAGCTATTTCTATTAATCCTGTGGATATATTTGTCAGGCAGAATGAATCAACTCTCCGCGGGATTCTAAAACCGGGAAAAGATGAAGATACATTTATTTTAGGCTGGGATATTTCCGGGGTAGTTGAGGAAACAGGGAGCAATGTAAAAGAATTTAAAAAAGGTGATGATGTTTTCAGTATGGTTAACTTTCCCGGAAACGGTAAAGCATATTCTGAGTATGTCGCAGCCCCTGCAAATCAATTAGCTTTAATGCCTGGAAATATCTCGTTTGAAGAAGCCGCTGCTGCCACTCTTGCTGCATTAACAGCTTGGCAGGGATTGGTATTGAATGCAAAAATCTCTAAAGGAGATAAAGTGCTCATTCACGCTGCCGGAGGCGGAGTTGGTCATTTTGCGGTTCAAATAGCCAAAAGCTTTGGAGCTTATGTTATTGGTACAGGATCGCTTTCCAAAAGAAATTTCGTAATTGAACTCGGTGCCGACGAATTTATCAATTACACCTCCGAAAAGTTTGAAGATAAAGTTAATGATGCTGATATAGTTTTTGACATGATTTCTGGAAACGAACATTTGCTTCGTTCAATAGAGGCGGCTAAAAAAGGCGGGAGGGTAATTTCCATTAAGTCTTCGTTTGAGGGTGAACTCGCGGAGAAGGCAAAAGCAAAAGAATTAAAAACCTACCGGGTATTAGTTAAATCTAATGGAAATGATATGAAGCAGATTGCAAAACTCCTTGAAGAAGGGAAAATTCATTCGCACATCTCAAAAATATATAAATTTGAAGATATTCCGAAAGCGCATCAGCAAATAGAAATAGGAAAAACGCAAGGGAAGATTGTGGTTTTAGTCTAATTTATTTTTAATAGGTTTTTGTTTTATAACTTTATTAAATAAATTGAAATATTTCAAATTATTATTCAGGCATTACAATAGACAAATAGTTTTTAAAATTTTTACTATTAAAGGTTTCGGAGTTAGAGGATATTTTCAATACTTGACTAATAAATTATAGATTTAAAATGAAACAAGTAAAAATCGATTAATA
>CAWAJW010000010.1:0-46829 GCA_963782475.1 uncultured Bacteroidota bacterium | reverse complement strand
AGACCAAGATATACCCGGCGAACTCTCAATGGATGTGTTGATAAAGTTATAAACTACATCAATTGAAAGGTAAGGTGAGAAAATACCTTGAATGAAATTATATTGAATACCTAAGGTAAGCGGAAAAATATCATAATCTTTACTAACTAAATTATATTTACTTGCAAAAAACCTTGGAAAAGTATCAATAGAATTTTCAGAGTAAGTTCTCACAGTGTAAGAGTATGGTTGAATTGTTCTAAAATAACCGGCAGATGCTTTCAGTTTAAGTGAGGGTATGAGATTCGTTTTAAGTTCTACAAAAAAATCACCTCTAATATTGTTGGTATTATAAAAATTAATACCGCTATAAAAACCGATATCAAAATTGGAAAAAGGTTTGTTTTCCTGAGCTTCTAAAACGTTAATTGAAATAAATGATAGAACGAATAATAGTGTTTTCATTGTTTAACCTTATAATTATTCTGACATTTTATGTTTTATAAAACTTTAGAATTGCAATTGCCTAACGATTTCTGTTTACGACAACCACAGTTTTCAAGAAACTTATTAGAGCACTTCAGTTGAAACTGCCTGCCAGCAGGCAGGCAAGATTTTTTAAGCGGAGCATCTACCTCATAAATCTCTAAAAAGCCGAATGCGTAAAAAGCTGTC
The DNA here is from genome assembly GCA_963782475.1 of uncultured Bacteroidota bacterium. Classification (GTDB taxonomy): domain Bacteria; phylum Bacteroidota; class Ignavibacteria; order Ignavibacteriales; family Ignavibacteriaceae; genus CAVQBP01. The sequence goes on along the minus strand of CAWAJW010000010.1, from coordinate 46,175 downwards.
AACTTAAATTGCATTGTTATACCAATACTTACAGCTTTATGCCTAATGCTAACATAAAAACATTATTCCTATATTTTGCAGGATACTTACTCATAGAATCTGTTATATCTACTTCATATTTCCCTTCAAGCCTAAAACTTACACCATAAAATCTTATGTTTTTTATCCCACCTATAATTGAAACACCAAAGACATATTTATCGAGATAATTTACAAGTTCATCGGTAATAGTAACAGTTGTAAATTTAAACTTCCCGGTACTTCATCAATTAAAATATCAAATCTTGGTCCAGCACCTAAATATATTGATGATGAAGATATTGGCATATTATAGTTAATAAACGGGGTAAATGTGATATTGATAGCTTTGATGTTGCTATTACCTCTTGCACAAATTCTCCATTTTCATTTCTTTCATTCATTGTATTTTTAAAACCACGTTGAGTAATTCCCAAATCGATTGTAGAGAAAATATCTTTCGATATTATAATATCAGTATATCCATAGAAACTTAATCCATAGAAACGATTCATCGAATATATGTTGCTATAAACACCAATAGATTGTATTCCAATTTTAAGTCCATAACTATCTATCTGGCTAAAAGATTTAATTGGAAAAAGTAAGATAGAAAAGGATACGATAAATATAATTTTTTTCATATTACATATTTTTTGTTTATTGGTATAACTTATTATTAAGTCTTTTAGTTACCACTATGAACATATCTACATCTAGAAACTTTTTGTCTACATATATCCATTTTCATCTTAAATGTATAAACTTAGACATAAAATAATGTCTAAATATGGACATACAATTATTTTTCGTATATGGATTCAATGAGTTCTTCCGATTTCCTCCCCAAAAAAGCTTAGGTTGATATCAACTTAATTTTATTTTTGATTAAAGACAAGATGATTTTAAATACTGCTATTCTTACAAAAGCCTTGCTGAATCAATAATTAACATATAAAAATTAAGCAAGGTTTTTTTTCAATGCGGAATGGGCAAATCATTTCAAGATTTACTGAGAAGTAGAAAAAATTATTTGTAAAGGGCTGACAGCATGGAAATGGAGAGAACGTATAGGCTGTCAGACCGAACAAGTAATTTTTTGATAGAATTATAAATGCTTTGTTTTATGAAAATGAAGGTAGAGAAAAAAGTCTTACTTATTTTTGTCCGGCATCGATTAAAAGAAGAGCAAAAATAAGGAAGTCTTTTTCGATAGTGTTTGGTGTGATTTATTTTATGTTTTATTGACAAGCTGAAAAAATATTTGCGTGAGGATTGGGGAAGGGGATTAGGTGAGCAATTATTTTTTGATAGAATGATTATACTTTGATTGATTAGCGATCGAAAAATATTTCTTTTGAGATATCAGAAACTATATTAAAAACAACTAACTTAAAAATCTGAAGAATGCCGAATACGTAAAAAGCTGTAGGCTTTAACTGCCAGTTATACACTTTTTATAAACCAAATTTTATTGATGTAGTTATTGGATAATAGGAGAACATATTAAAACTATTGACCATCCTTCCATCCAATACTAATTGCAAATTGTTAGTAAGATTTATTTCTAAACCAATACCTATATTATACTGAGCTAAATTATAGCTCCTTCCTGTATTTGAATATAAATGTGTTGATTTATTTTGTTCTCCTTCCATCCAATCAGTGATCTCTATTCGTCCTTGTTTTAAGAATATTGCACCAAGTCCAACTCCTAAATAAGGTTTAATTTTTGAATCATTTTTAACAAATAGTTTACTGCCAAATGATATTTCAAATATTCTACTTTTTTCACCGTTAACAATAAATCTATATCCAACTACTTCAGGAACTGCGAGCGTAATAAGATTTTCATTAAATAAATATCTTTGATATGAAGAATAAATATAGAATAATAATATTTCATTTAATCTATATTCCGTTGCAATGCTAAATGAAAAACCATTTTCCCAGTAAGGAAGTTTATCTCCGTCAATTGAAGAAAAAATATATCCTCCACCGAATTGGATACTGAAATTATTTTGAGCAAATATCTTTCCTTCAAGAAGTAATAAAAAAATCATAGTTGTTAAAATTACTTTTTTCATTTTCTCACCTTTTAGTGTATAACTTATTATTAAGTCTTTTAGTTACCACTATGAACATATCTATATCTAGAAACTTTTTGTCTACATATAATCATTTTCATCCTAAGTGTATAAACTTAGACTTATAATAATGACTAAATATAGATACAGAATTATTTTTAGGATATGGATTCAATAAGTTCTTCCGATTTCCTCCCCAAAAAAACTTAGGTTGATATTAACTTAATTTTATTTTTGATTAAAGACAAGATGATTTTAAATACTGCTATTCTTCCAATAGCCTTGCTTAATCAATAATTAACATATAAAAATTAAGCAAGGTTTTTTTACGCTGCGAAATGGGTTAAATGTTTCAGAATTTACTAATAAGATTAAAAAAAATTTTTGTGTGAGGATTGGGAGTGTGGATTGGCAAGCGATTAAATATTAAAATAGTTATAAGACTGCGCTATATTAAAGATTGACTATACTCAAATCAGTTTCCAAAGTTAAATATATAATGGATTATGTAATTAAACCACTTAAAAAGAAATATTGAAGTTTAAAAACTAAAGTTAAATTAGTTAAAGCCGATAATATTTAGATAACAAATGTATATTCATAAATATAGGATTTGAATAATAAATATTATAAAAAGAAACGAGTAAGAAAGTGAAACTTCCTATCAATAAACAAATTTCAGGCAGCTTTGCAATTATTTCATCAGTAGTTGTGATAGCTTTAATGATTCAAATACTTGATGGAGCTAAAACATTATCTATAATTATAATTTTAACTGACGCTATACTCTGTATCATACTATATGTTTGGGGAATGAAAAGAATTTCGAAACCAATGGCTATATTCAATGATGCTTTTGAAAAAATTATAGATGGTGATTATAAATTAAGAATAGAAATATATTCGAAAAATGAATATGAAAATATTGCGAAAACATTTAATTATTTAATTGAAAAAATTGGTCTGCAAAATCAGTACCTGGAAAATTTGCCGGCTCCCGTAATGCATATAGATAAAGAATTCAATATTAGATACATAAATAAAAAAGGAGCAGAGGTCGTAGGTAAAAGCCAAAAAGATTTAATTGGACAAAAATGTTATAACCAATTTAAAACTGGTCATTGTCAGACTGAACACTGTGCATTATTTAAGGCGATGAAATTTGGAAGAGGATTTGCAGAGGAAACTATCGCAAATCCGAATGGTAAAACGGTTCCAATATTATATGTTGGTTCTCCTTTAAGGGACCAAGAGGATGTAATAATTGGAGCTGTTGAACAGGTAACAGATGTTACTGAAATTAAAGAAATGCAAAATTATTTGACAAGATCGACACAGACAATAATGGAGGTAATGAAACTATTTGCTAACGGAGATTTAACAGTTAAAGTAGTTCCTGAAAAGGAAGATGATGATATTGCCAAATTATATAATGCATTTAATAGGTCTGTTCTAAATATCAAAAAAATGTTGAATCATGTTTCAGAAACAATACATGCTACAGCCAGTGCAAGTACACAAATATCTTCAAGTACTGAAGAGTTGGCTGCAGGTGCTCAGGAACAATCAGCGCAGACTACTGAAGTAGCTTCGGCAGTTGAAGAGATGACAAGAACGATATTCGAGACAACGAAAAATGCCGGTACTGCTTCCGAAAACGCAAAGAAAGCAGGAATTATTGCAGGAGAAGGTGGAAAAGTAGTTGAGGATACAGTTGAAGGAATGAAGAGAATTGCCGATGTAGTATCCAGGGCTTCAGAGACCGTAAAACAATTAGGCAAGAGCAGTGATCAAATCGGTGAAATAATTCAGGTAATTGATGATATTGCCGACCAGACGAACCTGCTTGCATTAAATGCAGCGATAGAAGCAGCCAGAGCTGGGGAAATGGGAAGAGGTTTTGCTGTTGTGGCCGATGAAGTAAGAAAACTTGCTGAAAGGACAACTAAAGCCACTAAAGAAATAGCAGGTATGATACAGAAGATACAGATGGAAACCAAAGGCGCAGTTGAATCAATACAAGAAGGCACGGAAGAAGTTAAAAAAGGAAAAGAGATGGCATATAAAGCCGGGGATTCACTAAAGCAAATCATAGAAGCCTCAAATAAAGTGGTGGATGATGTAAACCAGGTTGCAAGTGCAAGCGAGGAACAATCTACAGTCTCAGAACAAATAAGTAAAAGTGTAGAATCTATAAGTAATATTTCGAATGAAAGTGCAGCAGGAATCCAACAAGTTGCTAAGTCTGCTGAAGATTTAAGCAAGTTGACAGAAAATTTGCAGCAGTTAATTAGCAACTTTAAGATTGATGCGAATGAATTGGAAACTCACTACTCTATCAGGCAAAATGGAAAAATGGTTGAGCATTAGAATATAATTTTTTTGTTGAATCTGAAGAAATCAATTATAAAAATATTAACATTCCTTCTAACTATTTGATAATTAAAGTATTTGATAATCTGAATATGTATGGGAATTAGATTACTCATAATATAAGCTGAGTAATGTACTATTTAAATACGCCAAAAAATATGTTGTATATACAATCCATAATAATAAATTACTAAAAATAGATGCTATTGAAATAAACGAATTTCATTGGAATATTTTATTGAATTATGCTAAAGAAAACATAAAAGGATTTTCAACAAAACAAATCCAAGTATAGACAACTGGAAAAAATGAAGTAAAGTATTAAAATAACCTAAAAAGATAATGTAAAAATAAAGGAGTTTACTAACAAAAAGCCTTGCTTAATCAATAATCCAAATTAAAAAAATTAAGCAAGGTTTTTTTACCTGTCGATTACGAAAATCATTTAAAGATTTACTGCGAAATAGAAAAAATTATTTGTGAAGGGCTGACAGCATGGGAATGGAGAGAACATATTGGCTGTCAGACTGAACAAGTAATTTTTGATAGAATTACAACTGCAATGTTTTATCAACATGAAGGTAGATTTTTGACTGGAACAGCTATAGAAGCTGCAAAAATAAGGAAGTCTTTTCCGATGGTGGCTAGTGTGCTATATTTTTTGTTTTATTGACAAGCTGAAAAAAATATTTGTGTGAGGATTGGAAGTGCGGATTAGGCAAGCAATTTTTTTTTGAAATAACCTATAATAATATTTTATTAGAGAAAAATATAAAATTTTAAATTCAACAAAAAATTATGATTTAATTGTACGGTAACGTACAAGAATGTTCATATTTGAACAATCAATAAATAATTTAGATAAGATTGAGAATATAATTATACATTTTCTGCAGGGCATAATATTTGGATTTAGAAAGATATTCCAGGTAATATCTTTAATTCATAAATAAATGTAAGCTTTACTTATGTTAAAAAATTATTTGAAGATTGCCTTAAGAAACATTCTTAAGAATAAAGTCTTTTCGTTCATAAATATAGCTGGGCTAGCTGTTGGACTTGCTTGCTGCTTCGTCATCCTTCTTTATGTCCGGGTTCAGCTTGGTTATGACGGATTTAACAAGTATGCCGACCGGATATATAGGCCTGTCGCACATATTGTTTACGGCGGTCATGCACTCAACATTGCCCCATGTCCGGCCCCGATGGGGTCTGCAATGAAAAACGACTTTCCGCAGGTCCTTACTTATACCCGCATTAGAAATTTCGGAACACCTGTTATAAAGTACGGCGACAAAGCTTTCAACGAGCCTCGTTTCCTCGGTGCCGACTCGACCTTTTTCGACATCTTTACTGTTCATTTCCTCAAAGGTGATCCGAAATCGGCACTAACGCAGCCTAACAGTGTGGTTATTACTGAGGCGATGGCGAAAAAATACTTCGGCGACATCGATCCGATGGGCAAAATACTTAACGCAGACCAGAGCAGAAACTGGATTGTCACAGGAGTTATAAAAGACTGGCCTGAAGATTCCCATTTCAAATTTGACTTCCTCAGTTCACTTTGCACTTACAATGACAGTAAGAACCAGTTTTGGCTCAGCAACAACTACTATACTTACCTTTTGCTTAGGAAAGGCGCCAGCGCGGCCGACCTCCAGAAGGAAATAAACAAAGAACTGATGAAAAAATACGTAGGGCCTCAGCTTAAAGCTTCCGTTGGAATGTCGGCTTCCCAGTTTTTCGGCACCAGCGGCAAGTATGAATATACCCTGGAACCGCTAACATCGATACACCTCTACTCTCATCTTGATGTAGAAATCGAACCAAACGGAGATATTTCTTATGTGTATGTCTTTTCGGCAATTGCGATCGCGATTCTTCTAATAGCGTGCATAAACTTCATCAACTTGGCAACGGCTCGTTCCGAGAAACGGTCTAAGGAAGTTGGTGTCCGGAAAACGCTCGGCTCCAACCGTCCGCAGCTAGTAAGGCAATTCCTTACCGAGTCCGTCATGATGAGCCTGCTTGCCGTTATTCTTGCTATAGGGGGTGTCGAAATTTTCCTTCCTGTATTAAGCACTATAACCGGCGAAGGACTGAGACTCAGTCTGTTCGAAGAACCCCAATTTTATTTTAAACAACCGTTTGTTAAATATATAATTTCCAAAGATTTTCATTGCCTTTCTCCCTTAATCACTTTACATTAGATCTGATCATATAAAGAGGTATGGGGAAAATTGGGGCAATTTCTCTTCATCCCGGCCATTCTATTTATCCTCATCAGGATTTTCTAAGTAAAAATTAGATTGAGAGTTGCATCATATTATGTGTTTATGGGAGTGATGTGGCGGAGCTTTGGTTAATAATTTACTATATAAAACATTTCAAAAAACAAAAAAAAATTAAATAGCCCGGTGCGGGGAAACTGCAGGCCGGGATCTGCGTGTGGGGTGCCTGATAACAAGTATTCCTACTTACGACAGCATAATGGAGGTATATAATGAAAAATATAATATATCCAACTATTAAAGAGAATGTTATGGATTTATTGAAATTAGCTGGTGTAGATGTAAGTGATTGGGTTAATTTTGAGGGTAAAAATCCAGCAACAAATCCAAAATACTGTTATGATTGGTCATTTGTTGAACCTGGAAAAGTTGTTGTTCTTAATTTATGGTATGAGGACATTATTGAAGAAGATGATACACTTTACTTAAAAGATAATTTTAAAGAACATGCAAAGTATTTTAGTAATACCTTTAAAAAACCAATTTGGGCAGGAAGGGCTTTAAAAATGGATAAAGCAGTTCAAACTGCATTGAAAGACAATTTGATTGTAAGAGCAATTATATGTAGAGGAGAAACTAGAAGAAGAAAAGTTTCAGAACCTGAAGCATCAAAAGTTGAAGGTAGAATATTAGACCCGGTACCCTGGTCAATATCCAATTATAACGCAAATACTGGTGATTGTACTATTACAAGAGGCGTTAAAAAAATAAAAACTTATGACCAATTTGATTTAATTTTTCCAAGCGAATCTTCTAAACATAATAAAAAGAAAGTATCTGCAAATGTCTATAATCGAAGCCCAATAGTAAGAAATAAAGTTCTCTCTCGTGCAAATTATTGTTGTGAATATTGCGGAGAAATTGGTTTCCTTACAAAGGATGAAGGTCATTTTTTGGAAACGCATCACATTATATCTCTTTCGGAAAATGGAAATGATGATGAATTAAATGTTATTGCTCTTTGTCCAAATCATCATAGAATTGCTCATTATGGAAAAGATAAATTATTGATTCAAGATGAACTAAAGAAAAAAATTAAAGAAATGTATAGAAAGAGAAAATAAAATAATACCTAACATCTTTAATAAGAAAAAAGTCAATATGTATGATAAAATTTTTTTGTTGTAATTATATTTCTTAAAAAATAAAATATACTTTTGTAATTAATGAACTTTGTAAAATAACAAGCTCGCTGCCAAAAAACTGCACGCCTGGATCTGCGTGGGGGATACCAGACATGGCTACCACGACTCATGCAAAATAAAAAGAGGTAGAAATGGAAAAAGATCTTCAACAACTAAAAGATGAAGTTACAAAACTTCGGAACAAAAATATCAGTAATGAAGATATGGGGATCCAAAATAATTATATTGAAGCAGAGAATATCAAAAACGAAATTACAGATATACATCTTAAAATTATATCAGATATTGAAAACTATTCGCAAAATATTCCTAAACGCCTAACTGAAAATTATATAAATATTATTAGGTCTCACTTGTCAGCATTTAATGGACAAGTAACTAACATTGAAAAATTGATCAAAAAAGGAGTCCATACACCGGAATATCCTGGTAACCGGAATAACTATATTGCGGATTTCCAACAGAATGAAACACCTTTCTTAAACCAATTATTCAATATTGAAAATGTTTTCAAGCTTGAGAAATTAAGTGAATTACTTAATGATAACGATCAGTTTAAAACAAGAATTGAAAATGCTAAAACTGATTTATCAGAAATTGATAATATGATTAAAGATGCCAAACAAAAGTTAGGTGATATCTCAGACGTGTCTTTAATAAAAACACTTAAAGAAAGCGCTGGTTCATTTGATAAGTTAAGAGAAAATCACTCAAAATTTGAAAAGCGGTGGTTTACTGCATTTTGTATTTCTATAATATTGATATTTATCTCAGTAGTCTTGATATTTACAATTGATCTCAATGGTAATTCAACTTCACAGATTATAGCAAATCTAATTAAGAAAGTATTGATCATAGGCGTACCTGCATTGATGATGCGTATAAGTTTGAAAAAATATAATCTCGAAAGAAATTTAAAAATAATTTATGATCATCGAGCAACTGTTTTAGAGCAATATAAAACTTTTGAAAACTCCATTGGAGATGATCGAGAGGCAAAAAATTTATTCCGTCTTGAAATTGCCAAATATATATTTACTGATCCAATGACAGGATATATTTCTGATTCACAAACAACTGATTTGAATGTCAATCCGATAGTAAATATTGCTGAAAAATTAGCAACAAGAACTTAAAGGGTAAGTTAACATTCATTTCAAGCCGACATGTAAAAAGTCAATCTTAAGGCAAAATTATTTCATTTTTTTTATTTCCTAAAAAATGACAACTGCTCCTTATAATTAAAGAACTTGTAAAATAACAATCCCGGTGCGGAAAAACTGCACGCCGGGATCTGTGTGGGGGATGTTTGGTAACAGGCATTTCTACCATAACGGGCTTTATAGATCTAATTGATTTTTTACATAATTTTAATAAAGAAATAGAACGAATAGTAATCGGAGTTACTTTTAACTAAGGAATGATGAATTGAATATATTTGCAGAACTTATTTCGCAAGCTAAGAAACCAACTGGTATTATTGGCTCTTTAATAGTAAGGATAATGAATATTGGACACAATAAATTGACAAATTGGTCACTATCATATTTAAATATAAAGGAAGATGATATAATTTTAGACATAGGATGCGGAGGAGGAAAGACAATAAATAAATTGTCTAAGATAGTAAGGAAAGGGAAAGTATACGGAATAGATTTTTCCGATGCATCTGTTAAATTATCATACAAATTAAATAAGGATTATATCAATTCTGGTAAAGTTGATATTCAAAAAGCAAGTGTATCTAGGCTTCCATTTCCTGATAATTTCTTTAACATAATTACTGCTATTGAAACATATTTTTTTTGGCCTGATTTAGACAATGATATGAAAGAAGTATTGAGAGTATTAAAACCCAAGGGAAAATTATTAATTGTATCGGAAGCTTATAAGAATTCTGAAAATGAAAAATCACTTAATAGGTGGTCAAAATTTTCCGATACAACAGACTTTATGCAGTATCAAACCAAAGAAGAATTTATGTATACATTCCAAAATACTGGATACCAAGATGTTAAAATTAATGTTAAGCAAGGATGGATTTGTGGAGTAGGAACTAAACTTTAAAAAAAGCCCTAACAATGCAATTTAAGTTGACAGCCCTTCGGCAAGCTCAGGATAAACTATTTTACGCATTCGGCTTTTTAGAAATATTTAAAGTAGATGATCCGCATAAAGTATCTTGCCTGCCTGCCGGCAGGCGGGTATTTGGCAGAAGTAATAAATAAAAGTTTCTAGTTATGGGCTGCAACTTAATTGCGGTAGTTATACCGCTATAGTGATAAAAAAGTAATAGTTCACAAATAAATAGAAATGATCAAACCACAGCTTCTTTTTATAGAAATGAATGAGATTGAAAGGAAGAAATCATTTTATGAAAGCGAATCTATTTACTACCTTGTTTTTAGTTATAATAATATCTGCAACAATATTTTCACAAAACTCTTATTTCCCATTAGCAGTTGGGAATAAGTGGGTATATCAAATGGTTGATACTCTTTTCACTGATACCGCCACGGTAACAGTCGCAGACTCACAGTGGGTTAAAGGTAAATTATATTATGGATTAAAAAGATTTTCATATACATACACTTGGCTCCGAGAAGACAGTAGTAAAGTCTATATAGTTGATACATCAGCAGTTCGGCTCGATACTTCGAATATTAGGGAAACTTTACTTTACGATTTTTCAGCAAATACTGGTGAAAGCTGGGAAGTTTCTTTATCGGGTTCTAGTGATTGCAGTTTAGGCGGAATATTGAAGCTTACAAGTAAAAATGATTCGATAACTACACCATACCAGTTCTTCTCGGAATGCTATCTCGTTACACGTACAAAGTTACCTTGTGTGGATGCTGGTAGATTTAGTGAATGGTTTGCGCCGGGTATAGGGAGAGTAGCATATTATGAAGAAAGCATTTCTGGTATAAGGAAATATTATTTATTGTCTTCTAACATTATTACCGGAATATACGATTACAATTACAACACCGGTGTCAATAAATACATACTTTTTCAGAATTATCCGAATCCCTTTAATCCAACTACTAAAATAGACTATTTAATAAACAGTGGACAATTTGTAAGCCTGAAAGTGTATAACGCTTTGGGACAGGAAATTGCAGTCCTGGCAAATGAAGAGAGACCTGCCGGCAAATATAGTCTGATTTTTAATGCTAGCCATCTTTCAAGTGGAATTTATTTTTACCAACTAAAAACAAACAATTTCATTTCAACAAAAAAAATGATAATCTTACATTAGCAGCCTATTTCTAAAATATCTTTTATGATAAGCGGTATAACAAATGCAATTTAAATTGACAGTCCTTCGGCAAGCTCAGGATAAACTATTTTACGCATTCAGCTTTTTAGAGATTTTTAAAGTAGAATGATCCGCAAAAAGTATCTTGTTCGACTTAGTCAAATTATTTAATAGTCATACAAGCTGTGCTTGTCGTAATCGGAAATCCTGATTTACATCAAGACAGGATTAAGCACAGTTTAACCTGCCTGCCGGCAGGAAGGTCTTCGGCAGTGGTAATAAATATAAATTTCTTGTTATGGACTGTAACTTAATTGCGATTCATTAGGCTATAAAAAAATAAATAAAATTGGTATAAAAAAGATGATTATAAAAATAATATTATTCAAATGCTTTTTGATTTTGTTAATTATTACATCAACAAATTATGCTCAAGATAAATCTATAAAATTACCTACCCCCCAAATAGGTTGGGATTCTTTACAGAAAAAAATATCTTACTTAGAGTTAGCAAGAAGAGCTGACTTGTGGGGAGCATATGAAGTAAAAATAAAAATTGATTCAACTGGTAAATTGTTAAATCAAGAAATAAATATTGCAAATTATGAGTTGAATAATTGCAAAAATAGCTTAAGTAAAAATGATTCGCTTTTCTTTAATTACATTGAATATGAATTTTAAGATTTAAAATGGAACCCAGGAATTAAGAAAGGTAAAAATATAACAATGGATATAACTGTTCCTATAATATTTTATTTTAGTAATAGAACTGATGCGTCGACAACTTTATTTATAAAATCGGAACCAGAGTATCCAACAATGAATCAAAGAGAATATAAAAATCAGCAATAAAATATTTGTAATAATAAATAACCTAAAATCTTTAATAAGGAAAAAATTAATATGTGCAGTAAAATCATTTTATTTTTTTTCCTAAAAAATAAAACTTACCCCTTATAATTAACGAACTTTGTAAAATAACAAACCCGGTGCGGAAAAACTGCACGCCGGGGATCTGTATGGGGGATGTTTGGTAACAGGCATTCCTACCACGACGACTACAAATCAATTAATCAATATTGAGATATCCATGAAATCATTTTTAAAGAGATTTTTCTTGATATTATTTATAGTAATACTTTTGGTTGTGGCCTATCTTATATACCTAGATAAACAGGCAGATATAATATCTAAGGGTGAGATTATTTCTGATTATGATACAGTTAAATCAGTATTAATGGTAATTGATATTCAAGAAGCCACCACTGGTAAAGTTTCTATAACTGAAGAGTATATTCAACAATCTGATATGCTCATAACAAAGATTAATCATTTAATACAACATTCAGAAAAAAAAGATATTCCTGTTATATATATTTATACTGAGACTGATAATTGGTTAATTAATTTACTTAACAGTACGATGAAAAAAGGAAGTATTGGTACAGAATTGGATTCACGATTACATCAAGTCTCAGAGCATATATTGCCTAAGGAAAAAAAGGATTCTTTCAGTAATCCCTATCTTGATAAAATATTAAGAGAAAAAGAAGTTAGTAGACTATATATTGTTGGATTGGATGCTGCTTATTGTGTAAAGAACACAATAATAGCTGCAGTTAGTAGAGGTTATAAAGTAATTGTTATTGAGGATGCATTGATATCAGAAACTCAAGCATTAAAAGATGAAATGATTAATTTGTTTCTACAAACAGGAGTTAAAATAATATCCAGTAATGATTATTTAGAAAATTAATCATTATAGCTTATTAAACAACCCGCCAGCATTTCCGCACCCAGCATTTTCGAGATAAAATTAAAAACAATTCTTTTTGTTGGAAAAGGCTTAAAATAATAAGGAAGGTTTTTCTAATGCGCTATATTTTAATTTTCACAACTTTACTTGCATTCAACTGTGCACATTTCCAGGGAACTAGCAGGGAAATAAATATATATGGTTATAATTTTACTAAATATACAAATGCTGGCTTTCTAATTACACCTCTTTCATATAGTAATACTTATCAGTCAATAGGCTTAATCACTGTCCAATTTTATCCCGCGGTAACTAAAAGAGATTCTATTGCAACTAATAAATCAACATACACTTTTTACTCCCCAGAAGAAATAAAACCCAATATTGTTTTAGATACACTTTATAACATTGCAGTTAAAATGGGTGCTAATGCAATTATAAACTTCAAAAGTTCACCAGTAGAAAAAATAGATTCACATTTTAGGATAGAAGGCGTTCAGGTGGAGGGATTTGCTATAAAAAGATGAAATTAAATGTTAATTGAAAATCTTCAACCTTCTTGATATTTTACTTAATCTACAAGCATCTCAAACGGCTAGCATTTTCGAGATAAAATTAAACTAATTCACCTGTTCTGAGCCACGGCGTAATTGCATCGTATAAGGGATTACAACAAATTAAAAAAGTATTTGAAATGATTAATTATATCCTTTTTTATTTGGGTGGTGCAATTCCGCTTATCTGGGGTATTGCACATTTATTTCCCACAAAATCGGTAGTCGAAGGATTCGGAGAAATTAATTTAGATAATAAACACATTATAACAATGGAATGGATAATAGAAGGAGTTTCACTGATTTTTATCGGGATAATAGTTATTGGGACCACTATGATCGGATCAATTAATAATTTATCCAACTTTATTTATTTATCCGCAATTTTCGTTTTAATTATTTTAACTATTGTTTCATTATTTACAGGGTATAAAATAAATTATTTGCCATTTAAATTATGTCCATTTCTATTTTCATTGTCTGCAATACTTTTAATTTTGGGATTAGTCTTTTAAAAGCAATTTTGAGTAAGGATTCCTTATCGGACCTCATTCTCCCTTCCATACTCCTAATCTTCTCCTCCATCTCTTTCTTCAGCACTTCTACTTTTGCTAAAATCTCATCTTGAGTTGTCAGGCCTTTTCTCTCAAGAATCCTTATTAAAGCTTGAACCCAAACATGTTGGATATTACGAACTCATCAAATGACACTAACGGATAGAACTGCTATTTATTTTCCAAGAATATAATTTTGGACAGGATAAACCTTGGGTTGGACAGGTTCGACTCCGGCTTTGTTGAGAACAGGTATCAATGTTTTACCGAATTTATCCAGTAGTTCAGCCGATTCCCAAACGTCTGTTACAATTATAGAACCATCTTTCTGAAGGGATGCAACATGATACAGGCGACCTTCGGGATTTCCCTGACCAGCTTCCGCTAAACCTTTAATGGTTTTATTGTATTTCTCGACATTCATTGTATATAATTCGAACACAGTGAGAATTGCCATTATTTGCTCCTTTTTTTTGCATTCGCCTGCACTTCGGCGGATGCGAATGTTGTTATAATTCCCCGCAGCTTGCGGAGGAATAGCTTTTGGAATAGTGCCATAAATTTAGAAATAGGATTAGATAGAGTTCCTTAAAACTAACATTAAATTAAACCCCGGCGAGAAATATATTCATATTAAAACATACAAAAAAAGCTAAATGTGTCATAGGACATAACTGAAAAATTAAAACTTGGAAATGCTTTTTTTGCAAGACATTTTTAATTTAGATTCTCGGAAGGTTGGTTGGTTCAAGCATTTTATACAAAATCTATAAATATATTGCTTGTACAACAGCTTTGTGAAATAATTCCTTTAATTCTTTTTTACTGCATGAAATTAATATTATTCTGTATTCATAATTTTCTAATTTTTAAAAAATATCTATTGGTTCCCTAATTCTCCCTTCCCATCGTCCTAATCTTCTCCTCCCTCTCTTTTTTCAGCACACCAAGGAATTCTAACATCTCATCCGACCTAATCAATCGTTTCTTTCAATCCTAATTAATGCTTATATCCCGAGCATGTTGAATAATATTTAGGCCATAAATGTACTAGGCCAACTAAAAAAAAATTTAGGATATTCGATTATAATGGTTAGTTAAAATCAATTTTTGAAGTCTGCAGTTATTTAGATAAATATTTAGTAAAGAGAAATAAATATAATTTAAGAACAGCCGGACATATAGGTACAAGGAGATTTCCATGAATTTTGAAGATCAACAAACGCTAACAAAGTTTCTTCGACAAAATGAATCACTTCAGTGGGTTGGCCGGCCGCCTGGCAGCTTATTATTTAGAAAATCTGATGTTTTTTTGATTCCCTTTAGCCTTCTATGGGGAGGATTTGCAGCATTCTGGGAATTTTCAGTATACAATTCTAATGCACCGGCTTTTTTCCTATTGTTCGGTTCAGCCTTTGTTCTCGCCGGTCTATATTTGATTGTCGGCAGGTTTTTCTTTGATATGATTAAAAGGACCAAGACCATTTACGGGCTTACAAATGAGCGTGCATTAATTTTGGCGGGTGTATTTGGTCAAACACTGAAATCAGTTGATCTCAAATCAGTTTCAGAGGTATCGCTTCAAATTAAAAACGATGGCCGCGGTACAATTATATTCGGTAGTATCAGCGGAACACAATCAATGTTTTATAATTTTTCATGGCCAGGATATGGTCAAGTATCTTATCCATTATTCGAAATGATCGAGAATGCAAATCAAGTTTATCAACTTGTTCAGAATGTACAAGGGAAATAAAATTTTTATGAGATATATTTATTAAAAAATAATAAATCAATTGACTACATAATCCTCCAGAAATAAAAATTCCAACTTATTTTGGACACAACTATCTCCCAATTCTCCCTCCTATACTCGTAATCTTCTCCTCCATCTCTTTTTAAACAAATTCTTATACTATTCCAATAATGTCCTCTGGAAAATTTTATATTTATTAAAGAAATTGATTGAAAATTAAATTTTTTCAAGATAGTTTTAAATGAAATGATTCAACTCAATTGCAGATTAATTGCAAAGCAGGTGGGTAGCGGATCCCCATTGCAGTACAAAACAAATTAGAGGTGTTAAATGGTAGACATTTTAATCATGATTGCTATAGGTATATGGTCAACTTTGGTTGGATTTGGTAAGTTGCAATTAAGTAAGAATTCTGATGCCAACGATGAATACCTAAAAAAATATGGAATAATTTTTCGAATCGGTGGAATAACAATGTGTGTGATTGGCATATTGCTTATAATTATTAAACAGATCAATCCTTAAAATAAAATTATATTTAATTCTCCCTCCCCATCTTCCTAATCTTCTTCTCCATCTCTTTTTTCAGCAGCAAACAAATCAATTCTAAAGATTTTTATTGCCTTTCTCCATTAATCAATTTACATTAGATCTGATCGTATTTAGAGGTCTGGGGAAAAATGGGGCAATTTCTCTTCATCCCGGCCATTCTATTTATCCTCATCGGGATTTTATAAGTAATAATTAGGTTAAGATTCGCATCATATTTTATATTTATGGGAGTAATGTGGCGGAGCTGTGGTTAATAATTTTTATTATAAAATATTTAACAGAACAAAAATAAAAAATTGAAGAGCCCGGTGCGGAAAAACTGCACGCCGGGATCTGTGTGGGGGATGTTTGGTAACAGGCATTTCTACCACGACTATGCTCAATAAAAATTGATTTAGTTGCATATTTATTGTTGTGTTAATTCTTAATAAATAATAAATATTTCTTGTCATATTTCAGAAATTCTTGTTACTAATACATTAGTAATAGGAGATTATAAATAATCATATGCAAAATCAACTAGAGCAAAGTTTTATACAGATAATTGAAGAGAACAAAGATAAAATTTACAGAATATGCAAAATCTATGCAGTTACTCCTATAGAGCCTCAAGACCTTTTCCAAGAAGTGGTAATTCAAATTTGGATATCATTATCTACTTTCAAGGGTAAATCTAGCATAGGCACGTGGATTTATAAAGTTGCACTAAACGTTTGTTATAGTTCAAAAATGAAGCTTGAAAAGAGCAACAACAATTCAGTTAGATTAGAATCTATACATTTTACGCTAGCAGAAAACACACCGGATAAAATTCAGAAAGAAAAATATCAAGCCCTTCAATCTTGCATTTCTACTCTGAATGAAATAGATAAATCTATTGTTATCCTATATCTGGAGGAGTTGCCTTATAAAGAAATTGCTGCAATTACGGATTTGACAGAGAATCATATAGCTGTTAAAATGAAACGGATAAGAAAGACGTTATTAAAGTGTATAACTTATAAATTAAAATAAATTATTGAGGTAGATAATATGCTGGATCAAGAATTAAACGATATATGGAAAGAGCTAAAGGATGTATGGAGTAATTCTTCACAAACAGAGAAGATCAATATTCAAATGTCAAGCCTAATTGTTGAATTAAAAAGTAAGGTCAGCCAATTCGAAAAAGACTCTATAAAAAGAGATATAAAAACAATTAAAACTTTCACAAGTCAATTTGAAAAAGATTCCATCACTAATGATATAAGGAAAATTAACTCAGCTATAAGAAAAATCATTGAATATTTTAAATTGGGAAAATAAAACCAAGTTTCTAAAACGCTTATAACCAGCCAATCAAGCGGACGCCGTATTCGCATTTGGCATTTAATAAATTTCAGAGTTAGTCGTTCCGTTTCGGCTAACTAGTTAAAGTTAGTCGTTCTAATAAATTAACTTACAAACTGCGCTTACGATTAAAGTTAAGCACAGTTTGCTTAATCTTTGGCAGAAGTAATAAAGTAAGTTTCTAGTTATGTGCTGCAACTTAATTGCGGTTCTTTATACCGTAAATAAATAGAGGTAAATATGTATTATCATGTTATCTTATCACAGAAATCAAGTAGAAGCCATGATGAAGTAAAATTAGATTTAATGAAGGATGAGGTCATTACTCGATTTATTGAACCATATAAAAAAGGAGAACCTTTATTTATTAATGGAAAAACTATTCAAATAAATGATTTAGAAAGGATTAGAATTACGTGTAGCCAAGAAACTGCCAGAGATATTATGAAACAAATAGAAAATGAAGATAGGGGTAGTCCAATTGCCATAATTGGAGGACCTTCTATTGAATGGCGTGCGGCTGATCGCGCAAAAGATGTAACTGACGAGTTTATCCAAGGTGCGCCTGGAACAAAAAGAAGGAAAAATTTATCTGAAGAAATTGAAAAAGAATTACAAGAAAAGGATGAATTCTCAAATAGAAAAGTTTTTATTGTCCATGGACATGATGATAATTTAAAAAACGACCTTGAGATATTTTTGCGAGAAATAAAACTTGAACCAATTGTGTTACATCGTAAACCTGATGAAGGTTTAACTGTCATTGAGAAATTTGAAAAACACTCTGATGTCGGATTTGCATTTATTTTGCTTAATCCTGATGATGTTGCATATCCTTTTGTCCAGTTGAAATTACCAGACAACGAAAAAGAATTAGAGTATAGAGCGAGACAAAATGTTATTTTCGAGTTTGGATATTTTGTCGCTAAATTAGGACGATCACGCGTTTGTTGTTTGTATAAAGAAGGAACAACTTTACCTACTTTATAAGAAAGTATCGAGTTCAATTGAGGAAATAGGATTTTCTTTGATAAAAGAATTACAATATGCTGGTTTAAAACCTAAAATATAATCACGGTATAACAATGCAATTTAAGCCCATATGTAAAAAGTAAATATGTGCAGTAAAATTATTTTATTGTTTTTTATTTCCTAAAAAATAAAACCAGGCCTAATAATAAAGTCCTTCTAAAAAAAACTGCACGCCGGGATCTGTGCGGGGGATGTTTGGTAACAGGCATTCCTACCATAACGGTGTATAGCAAAAAATAAAAGAGGAAAATATAAAATGAAATACTTATTTCTAATCATATTAATATTTTGTTTCGTTTCAGTAAATGCTCAAGAAAATAATAAATATATAAATGTTAATGGAACATCTGAGCTTATATTGCCAGCTGACCAAATTAATTTTATAGTTCAAATAAAAATTATTGACGAATCTGTTTCTGAAAGCAAAAAAACTAATGATAAGTATTTGAATGAATTATTAACAATATTAAAAGAGACTGAAATTAATTCTAAGGATATAGAAGTTTCTCCAATAACAATTGGTAAAAATTATGAATCAGTAGAAAGAGAAAGAAAGCAAAAAGGTTTTTATACTGAAGTGAATGTTTCTTTTAAACTTAAAGATTTATCTAAGTATTATGATTTGACGAATAAACTTTCAAAAAATAATTATTTTGAAATTACAAATTCAAATTATAGCATATCAGATTATGAAGTTCAACATAAACTTGCTTATGAAAAAGCTCTGAAAGCAGCAAAAGAAAAAGCTGAATATATGACAACAACTTTAGGAGTAAAATTAGGAGATGTTTTAGAAATTGATGAAAATAATTATTGGCAAAGTTATGCTACACCCTTTAATACCGTTACAAAAGTTAATTCACAAGAAAGCGATATTTCTGGAAAAGTAACAATAAGAAGAAGTGTAAGAGTTAAATTTTCTATAGAATAGAGGGAACACCTAACAGAGCAATTTAAGTTGACAGCCCTTCGGCAAGCTCAGGATAAACTATTTTACGCATTTGGCATCCTGACTTTCGTCAGGAGAGGTTTTAGAGATTTTTGAAGCAGATGAACCACATAAAGTATCTTGCCTGCCTACCGCAGGCAGGTTCAACGTAGTCCTAATAAACAATATTTATAATAATTATCGGCTTTGGTTTTTCAATGCTGCATTCTTGTTATGGGCAGCAGCTTAACCCTGGTCTTTAGGTTTTGCCTAATATTCATCTTAGTAAAGAATATCAAAGGAGTGCGAAATTTTCACTTATGAAAGCAATTGTATACGAAAAATATGGTTCACCTGATGTCCTTGAATTCAAAGAAGTTGAAAAACCTACTCCTAAGGAAGATGAAGTACTCATTAAAGTTCATGCAGCGTCTGTAAACGCTTTCGACTGGCACGTGATGAGAGCTGAACCTTTCTTGGTTCGATTAATGGGCTTCGGATTTCTAAAACCAAAAAATAAAATAGCCGGAGCTGACGTATCGGGACGAATTGAAGAGGTTGGCAGAAATGTAACAAAGTTTCAGTCCGGTGATGATGTGTTCGGGTGTGGTCGTGGTAGTTTTGCCGAGTATGTATGCATTAATGAAAATAAGTTGGCACTAAAACCAGACAGGATTACTTTCGAGAAAGCAGCAGCTGTACCTATGGCAGCACTCACTGCACTCCAGGGACTTCGTGATAAAGGAAAGATTCAGCCAGGGCAAAAGGTTCTGATTAATGGGGCATCTGGTGGTGTAGGTACATTTGCGGTACAGATTGCAAAATATTACGGAACTGAAGTTACTGCGGTCTGTAGCACAAGGAATTTAGAAGTTATGCGAAGGCTTGGCGCAGATGAGATTATCGATTACAAACAAGAAAATTTCACCCAAAATGGAAAGCGTTACGATCTTATTTTTGCGGCGAACGGTTATCATTCTATTTTTAAATATAAGCGCTCATTGAGCCAACACGGAATATATGTAATGGCTGGAGGCTCTTATACTCAAATGTTTCAAGTTTCGCTTTTTGGGCCATTGATTACTAAGACAAGTACCAAAAAAATGCATGGCCTTGCAGCGAAAGTAGACAAAAATGATTTAAAATTTTTGAATGAACTTCTTGAATCCGGCAAGTTAGTGCCTGTTTTAGATAGAACTTATCCTTTAAGTGAAGTTCCTGAAGCAATCAGGTACCTTGAGGAAGGGCACGCGCGAGGAAAAGTAGTAATAACTTTTGAACATAATAAATAAAACTAACTAGCGCCTCAACACCAACCGCACAATCGGTTTGCTGAGTTTTGCCCCCAGCCCATTTAAGGAAAGGTTTTGCTAGCTTCATTTCAAAAATAAAATAAGAAAAAAGAGATTGTTAACCGTTTCTAATATAGAAATAGTTAAAATCCAATTCTCCCTCTTCCATCTATTCTTCTCCTACATCTCATTTTTCAATTCACCAAATTATTCCGACACCTCATTAACTAATCAATTCTTTATATTTAATTGTATTTCGTGAATGAAAAGTAATTATTGTTTCGAATATGTTAATCTAAAAATATTATAAGGGGCTGACTAAAAAGTAATTACTTTCCAAAAAATAGAACACGGATGACGCTGATTTAAACGGATTTACACTGATTTTTAAATTGAATATTACTTTTTAGTCAGCCCCAATCAATTGTGATTTATTTCTTATTAGCCATCATTTTTGCTAATTCATCCGGGGTTGCCGGATCGGGCACTTTATTGCTAATCGGTTTTAAGGATTGTAAGTATGCAAAAATGTCTTTTAGATCTTCATCTTTTAATTGTCTAAAATTTTTCCAGGGCATGGGAGGCAAAATTGGACGGCCTTCACCTAAATGCTTGCCGGTACGTAAACTTTTAATAAATATATCTTCGGTCCAATTGCCTAAACCAGTTTCTTTATCAGGAGTAAGATTTATGGGATAAGAAATTCCCCAGGGACCAATCCATGCAGTATGATCGCCAATAGCCACATTTAATTTATCTTGCGTTACAATTTTAGGATCAAATTTGATTGAACTGATGGGAGTAACAGAACCGGATAATAATCTTGTTGTATCAGGAACAAATCCATTTGCAGTCATAATTTTTGGTGAATGACAATTGTTACAAAGACCCAAGTTGACTAAATATTTGCCCCTAGCAATTCTCATTTCTTTACTTGTATATGTTTCTGCTTGTTGCCTGGAACAATTTAGTTGAGAAAATATTAACACAATAAAAGCTATCACGGAAAGAATACCCAAAATATTTTTTCGCATATACCCTCCATCTATTTTTTATTAAGTAATAATTAAGGATCCAAAACAGTTCGCGGGTTAACAGGATAAACCTTTTATATAAAAGAAAAATGATATGACACTTTGAAACAATTTCTATAGCAAAAACTAATCTTAGATTTTCAAATTTAAAAGTGGAAATACAAATTATCGGTTGTTATTCTAAATAAGTAAAGGACTTAATTAATGCATATAATTTAGAATTTTATATTACATCTTATACTTGATTTAAAGCACAATATAACATTATTATGTAATTAACTGATATGGTCATCAGTGCCAATTTTCCCTCCCCATTTTCCTAGTCTTCTCCTCATCTATTCTTTTAACAAAAAAATATATCTCCGATTTTTTGAAAAATTAATTTTTTCATTATAAATTGAAACCATCATCAAAATAATTTAGCGACTGTTAAGCGGGGAACAGTCATAATGAAAGATTTAATTCCATTAATTATCTTTTTCTCTATATTTATCACAGGCTTAATTCTAAGAGTATTAGCTTCTAAAAATTTACTCGAAGAATATTCGGACCAGCGATGGGATGTTATATTTAATACCAGAGGAACCTGTTCTTCGAATAAATATATGTTCAATGAAAAAGGGAAAAGATATTATGTATCAAGTAATAGCTTCGGGATTTTGTGGGTGGGCTATATTATTATTGTTGTTGTATTCAATTCTTTTTAATAACGTAAAAAGAACTAATAATTCTAATTCTCCCTCCCCATCCTCCTAATCTTCTCCTCCATCTCTTTTTCAGCACACCAACTTCTTCAAACCTATCATCCGAATTATTCAATATTTTAGAAATATGGGGAATACAGTACGGCTAATAGTAGTATGGTAAAAATATAAACTATTTATTGCCAGAAATAGAAATATATTTTTAAAAGAACCTGGTCTGGCTTCGGTGCAAATAGAAACAAGTTTGGAAAAAAGAGAAACAATGAAAACTAATACTTGGCGGTTGCAGCGAAGACAGTCTTTCGCTCCTATTGGTATCGCAAGACACATCAAATAAAATTCTCAAACAATACATTTGCTAAACAGAAAAAATACAGCGTGACCTATGAGCAAGCAGGGATAGGAACAGAAAAGACAGTGCTACAAAAAGACTATTCCAAAAAAAAAGACTCTTATCAAAATGAAAGATTTTGACGACAATTACACTTGCCATTAAGTGATGAAAAATAACAACTGCTGCCAACAAAAGGCTTGCTGCCAGCCTACATCGTGCTGGCTTCGCCGATGTCTGTAATTTTACCATGATATTTGGAACTGCCAGAATTAATAAGCTAATATTGTGGTTAAAAGAATTGAGGAAGTTATTAGAGAAATGAGCACACTTGAATATATATTTCAATCAGAGAAAGATAAATTAGGACAATATCGTCTTAAGATTCAACGAAAATGCATTCATCCAGAAATTGGTGTAGGAACAGGAATTACGTTTTCAAGTCAATTTTTCAATACACTCAAATTTAAAAAATAATGTTATGAGCTGGACCTATCAAAGTTGGGGTACTGAGTACCCCAGGATTGCAGTTGATCTGACTGGAAACCATGCAGCAGATATTCTTGGCTTTGGCTATGACGGGGTATGGGTTTCTTTAAACGAAGGAAACGGGAATTTCAGCCCACCAAATATTGGCATTACTGATTTCTGCATAGCTACGGGCTGGTCAATTGAAAAGCATGTACGTATGGTAGCGAACCTTACTGACAGTGGCTATCCTGATATTATTGGCTTTGGTAATGCTGGTGTGTATGTTTCCAAGGGCAATGGTGACGGCACTTTTTTGCCAGTAGAACTTGTTGTTGCAAATTTTGGATACGACCAGGCCTGGCGGGTAGAAGAACATCCCAGATACGTAGTGGATTTAAATGGAAATGGCAAAGCAGACATTATTGGTTTTGGAAATGATGGCGTATGGACGGCCATGAACAAAGGCGATGGCACTTTTTATCCGGCACAGTATATTCTTGCAGATTTTGGAGTGAACCAGGGATGGCGGGTTGAAAAACACCTAAGGTATTTGGCGGATTTAGATGGAGACGGCAAGCCAGAAATAATAGGCATTGGCGATGCAGGCGTGTATGTTGCCATGAATAAAGGGGATGGCACTTTTTATCCGGTAAAGATGGGCCTTGTTGGCTTGGGTTATAACCAGGGCTGGCGAGTCAATAAACACCTGCGGCTTGTTGGCGATATTCTTGGCATCGGAAAAGCATCTATTGTTGCGGCACGGGAGGATGGGGAAGTTCTTGTTGCATGGGGGATCGGTAATGGCACGTTTCAAATACCACGAGCTGCCGGCTTTTCGCTTGGATATCTGTTTAAGGATTTTCAATATTATGGTCAAATTGATGACTATTCATCCTATCTTATTTTTTTGGCAGATATTATCGGGAATGGAAAAAGAAAACAGTTGATTGCTTTTGGCGATACAGGCGTTTTAACTATAGATTTTACAAACTCCTCATCTCCTTTTCCCGGATCTACGGATTTTGGTATTAACCAGGGTTGGGACATTCATAAACACATACGCACGGTAGCAAACATCGGCGGAGGTGGAAAGCCCGGTATTGTGGGCTTTGGCGATGCAGGTATCTATACAGCAGTGAGCAAAGGCGATAACACATTTTCAGACCCGTCAACATTTGTTCTTGCAGATTTTGGCCTCTTTTCGGGGCGAGTAGTCAATTCAATTACCGTTGACTTCAAAATGACGGGTGATAATCTGGACGATGAGACACAGTTACACATATTTGTAAAAAACCGTAAAAGCGATACGTCCGATTCGGGAGATCCCGGATCATTGGCGCAGCACATACAAAACTTTGCAGACGCAGAGAATAACTGGTTTGAAAAAAATTCTTACCTGGGATGGGCTCTGTCCGCAAATGTGGGGGGAGGTTTTGGCGACGGCGATAACAAGCGGGTCAATATTTTGCTACGTAAAAAGCCTATCCCGATTGAAGAGCTTAACCTTCCGCAAATAATTATTTTTATTATTCCAAGCGGTGATGACACCTGGAAATTTGAATATATTGTAACAATAACACTGGATGACGGAACGCAATTACAGCCATTTGGTTCGAACACTAATGGCATCACCGGAATTATTATGGACCAGGACAATCCCAGTTATTCGGGTATAGGCACTGAATTGAACCCACAGCGACAGCCTCCGCAACCACCCGGACAATACAAAGGACCGATACTGAGCCGTGCAACCATTGAATTCAAAACGCATAACAACGATAAAAGCAGCACCACCGCTGTGAACGTACATGTTGTCAATAGGAAATCCGGTACAGTAAGCCAGGACATTTCAGTTGTCTCAGACATCGCCACGAATCAATATTTTGATGACCCAAGCGATCATATTTACGAATTGCCCATTGCAGCAAATAATATCTATTTAGGCGACATTGTTTTGCCGGTCGTAAGCATCAATATCATACCCTTCGATGATGACGAGACCTGGATATTTGATTATATCGTCACTTTATATTTCGGCAATACCGATCCGTACACCTGGGTAACTTCTGGCGTTATTTTGGACAATGGCCACCACAAGCATATGGGGGTTTACAGCGGGCGCCGTATTATCAATAACCCGCAGGCATCTTTGACATTATCTCCCATAGTTCGAAATAAAACCATTTCGCTGACGTATTTAAATCAAAAGCTTAATGAATTTTTGCTCAGCCGTCAACTGGCTGGAAGCCCGGATCCACTGATAAAAATCCGCATTAATAATACAACTGATTTGATAA
Organism: uncultured Bacteroidota bacterium; assembly: GCA_963782475.1. Lineage (GTDB taxonomy): Bacteria > Bacteroidota > Ignavibacteria > Ignavibacteriales > Ignavibacteriaceae > CAVQBP01. The sequence goes on along the minus strand of CAWAJW010000010.1, from coordinate 20,409 downwards.
AATCCCTGGGATTTACTTTCCGCTCAAATGATGACTATGCTGCACCGAGATCTTACAGTGATATACAGCATATTGACAACGCCCCGCCGGCACCCAATATAATATTGAGGCCAAACGATATTATGGGTTTTGACTTTTCCCACAGTATGACTGATCTGCCCACTTTCATTAACAAGTATCACACTGGCTCTTTTACACAGGAGCAGGTGAACGATATTAATTTGAAATCATTGAGCTTGCCAATCGATACCGGCAATTTGCAAACCCCTCTAAACCTCGGTATAGACTTTGAAACAGATTGGCCGGTAGAGGTTACAGGTGCTGCAAACATTGATATAACAAAACTTTCAATAAGTGCAAAGCTTACTTTGAGACCCGATACCGACAACGGGGTTGTGGATTTGATGGGATGGTTGCAGGATATTAGTAAAATACAAGTAACAATGACTTCTCCGCTTAACTATAATTATAAGGGTACTTTTTTGGGAAATCCGATAAGTGGCAAAATAGGTGCAGGAGGTGGATTTGCGTCTTACGATGACTTAGTACAAAGCCTGATAAATCAAGTTTACATACCTGACATTAACCAGGATGTTTCATTGTCACCCCTTGCCGTAGTGGTGGCACTAATAATAGGTGCAATTGCCGCGGTTTTAGGCGGGTTGCTCCTTGGTCCGATCGGGGCAATTACTTCGCTTTCACTCGTCCCGATTTTAAGTATCGATAAATTAAAAAGTTACATAGGTGATAAGCTTAGCGGCGAGGCACAAAATGGATTTTTGGGTGCAAGAGATGCATTGAATTCACTGGCAAGCCAGGCGCTCATGGGCGGCGTAGTTAACGGTGCCAATCCTGGGCCACTTCCCTATCCAAACCCATGCAGGCTCACCGGAATGGGCTTGAATAATGGTTTATTGACGTTGGATTATATCGGGCCGGAAAACAATTTTCAATTCCCGGTGCCTTGCAAAGCAGATTGGCCTGGTGTGCCGCTCGACCCTGGCACGCTCGCAAACATCGATCACATTATTGTGCTTACCATGGAAAACCGTTCTTTCGATCACATGCTGGGTTATTTGAGCCTGCCCTACGATAAAGGAGGAATGAAGCGTACTGATGTAGATGGCCTCAAAGGGGGAGAGTTTAATATATATAATGGAAGAACGATAAGGTCTTTCCGTTTGCCTTACGGAGACACTATTTTTTCTCCCGGACCCAACAACAGTTTTGAATCGACTGCAACTGCAATGAATGGTGGAAGTATGGACGGATTTGTTAAAGCACATGCCGATAGTTATGGAAACACGATGGCGCACCGAGTAATGGGATACCATAGCTACGATAATGTGCCGACCTATGATGCCCTTGCAAGAGAATTTGCTATTTGTAACCGCTGGTTTTGTTCTTTTCCAGGCGAAACATTCCCCAATCGTTTTTTTCAACTATCCGGCAGGCCGAATATAGATCCATGGGGCATGTGGGATTATTACACTGATTCTGCTTTACCATTTATATTTACAGACAGTATATTTGATCATTTGTCGAAACAAGGCGTCTCATGGAGATATTTCGAGCACAGCCCATGCCAGCTGCGGCTTTTTGAACGGTATACATTCGACTCTGAACATGTAGTCAGCTTTAACGATCCGGAATTTGGGTTTGCCAATCTTGCCTTGTCAGGCGCACTTCCATCGGTTAGTTTTATTGATCCGCATTTTAAGGATTTCCCACCTGGCGGTTTTTGTGACGAACCGCCTTCTGATATACGCAACAGCCAAAAATTTATTGAAGATTTGGTTGGTTTTGTTCGCGCCAGCCCGAATTGGGAAAAGACCCTGTTGATCATCACCTATGATGAGCATGGCGGGTTTTATGACCATGTGCCGCCCCCGACTGCCGCTCAAGTATCGCCAGAGTTACCAAAGACTACTGGTCTGCGTGTTCCCACTTTTGTAATTTCCCCCTGGATAAAACGCGGGTCTGTGTTTGGACATGACAGCACAGTAATTAGCCCTCCTATAAGTGAAAACGAATTGGCCAGCCCACCAATTTTTAATGACAGTCTTCATTTTGATCATACATCAATTTTAAAGACTATTGCAAGAAGATTTTTAAGTCAAGACCCGCCATACATGGGTGCAAGGTATGCTGCGGCGCATGATCTTTCAGAGGTGTTAAGCGCTGAAATAGAAAAAAGCACTGATCAATTTTTGCCGTTCGTTCCATACACTTTGGATTATGAGAATATGAAAAAGAATTTGGATGTTCCGGGCGGGGATCAAGGGGGCCGGTCGTTACACGCATTGCTACGGACAAGTACTGGTAATGCTTTGACCATACCTGAATCGCAAAAATTCAGGTTTGAAGATGCCGAGGACGGGCTTGTGTACATCAGGACTTTTGCAGGACTCTTTGTTACCGTTGTTTATTCCGGAAAGCCGGTCAATTATCTCCCTGGTACTGTGCCGGTTTATCAGGTTGAGCAGAATTTGAAATTCCCTCCCGTTGAGCAAAATTTGATTTCTCCATTCGGTTTCGGATTGAAGGACCCCAATCTTCAAAAATGGAGGTTGATACCTGGTCACAGTGAGTTAGCGTTTAATACCGGTTTTGTTGTGTATTCAGCAGCTTTTCCAAATTTGGTTTTACAAGTAGATAACGGAGCTGTGGGTGCAACAGCGCCTGCTGTTATTCTGAGCGTACCAACACCACCAACGAATAGTATTGCGAAGCCGAATCAATGGAAGGTTACTTCTCCGCTGCTTCCAAACAATGCAGTGGTCGAATAGATGTAAAGATGTAAGGCGGCAGATTTTTTGTATAGATGTTTGGACTTGACAAATGAAAAGGATTTAGACGAATTGCCGCTGCATCAACCATTCTCAAGTTACAAAGTGGAAATTAAGACTTATAACAAGTTCAACAGTTTTAGTTCATTGAAAGTACTTTTATAGTCAAGAGTCGTCTTCCATGAATGATAACTTTCTGAATGCTTTAAGAAATTCCAGCGATTTTGTTTTAATGATATTGACTGGAACTTTTCACTTTTACCAAATGTACCCTGAAATGAGATTAAATATTTTCTTGCTTCAGATTTAATCTTTGTTCTTGTAGATATCTTATTTCTTTTGCCTTGTTCATCGATGTAATATACATAGTAGTATCCGTTTTTTATTTTTGTTAAATACATTAAAGAGTCTCCTTTCGGATACTCTACGTACTAAAAAAGTAACTAATTTTAGTTAAATATAGGAATTTTAATAGTTGAGAATTTGCTCATAACCAAAGGTGATAAGTTCCGGACACGCGGGGGAATTTCTTCTCTCTTTAACTTGTATTATTTCTATTTAATTCTTTTTTGATTTGTTGATTTTTTTTCATTTTGGTGCTTCCCCAAAAAGTTATCCACATTTTATTTTATTTCCCTTTTTTCTTTCTCTCTATCTCTCACTCTATGTTAAAAGTTCGGGCGAACTTTTGAATAGTTCGGCCCTCCCCATCTTCCTGATCTTCTCCTGCATCTATTCTTTCAGTAATTTGATTTCTTCTAAAACCTCTTCTTGAGTAACCAATCCTTCACTTTCCAAAATTCTAATTAAAGCTTCTATCTGCAGCATATTAGAAACAATCAATTCTTCATTTGTAACTATCTTTTTATCTTTCGACATAATACCCCTCAAGTTTAATTTTTCTCGCCTTTATTCCCGGTTTTTCTTCCGGGGATTTTTTATTATCAAATTCTTTTGCTGTAAAATAGATATCATCGAGAGTTTTCAAAGACATACTATCGCAGTTCTGTTCTGTATATTCCTTGATTAGTTATCCAGAATTGGAGTAAATATTAAAACTAGTTTCGGTTTTGTTGAAGCCGATAAGGCTTTCGGGGAGTTTTTTTTGTTTTGGATTTTGAGTTCTGTTTAATATCGGGCAAATAATAAAAGAAGGATAATAAGATATAAAAAACATTTCACTTCAGAATTCCTAAATTACTAGAGAGCAAATTTTCTTTAAAAAAATTTTCAAGTTGTGATTCCTTTCATATTTATATAAAACACCATGATTATTGTTGTTTTAATATATTTTAAATATTAATATTTCGTTAAAATAGTTCGAATCTGAATCTTTGAAATTTCATTAGGAGTAAAATCATGCCAAAACCACCAAGAACAAAATGTGTTTACCCTTATTTCAATCGACTATCAAACCCGATTGAAGTTGCTCTTCAAGGTATAGCTGACAATAAAAAGAAATGCTCTAGTTTTTATCTCGATACACTTGAACAACACAAGAACGGACATGAAGACCATCATCAGGGACTTGCAAGGACACATAGATTATCCGATGGATCGGTTTATTTTTTCTTAACACATTCCAGATTAACCGGAAATAAAAAAGGACAACTGATGCAGTTCCGGTACACCGGACCGCTGGATGATAATCATATAGTTACAACTAACCCTAAAACGGTGGCAGGTCTCGAGCAGTTACTTTATTTGGACGACAGGCATCCATCTGATTTACTTTTTCTACCAGAAGTAAACAACATAGACTCGGGCTACATATTTTTAACTGAAGAATACGATCAGCGAAAACTGGTTGTTTACCAATGGGAACCCGGTTATGAATTTAATCTTATAGGCGATATCATCGAAAAATTTCCTGACAAAGGACCGGCATATGTATTTTTGGATCTAATTGGTAACGATTACTATTTGGGTGCTGCCGGAGTTCAAGGTTATGTGATACTATTCTCGGCAAACAAAAGAGACCTTTTTCCTGATTGTAAAAAAGGTGGAATAAATATTAGTGCATTTAACCGAAAGGGAATTTATAATTTCCCAGCCACCGGCCAATGTCAGGTAAAACTTATCCAGGATTCAGTAGGGCAGAGATTTTTGTTAAGTTTTAGAAGTAATCCAAATGATGATCCACACGGCGACGATTACGTAGATGTTTATGGAGTTGAGTTTAATCCATTTTCTATATCACAACTGATCATGAGCGTTCACGTATACTTTCCATCCGGAGAGACCGGATTTGCGAATACAGGCACACACTTTGTCGAACCATCAGGGCGTCTACTTTTGTCCTCATCGTATAGAAATGCTAAGGATGAAGGCCCAGGGTCTGCAAGTTATGTTAGCCGTGTAGATGAATCTATATCATTTTGAAATAATTCAAATTATTTATTTATAACAAAAGATTGTTTTAAAAATTAATTATAAATCTATTAGGTTTCTGCACAATTGTATGATCATTTAATACGGCTTGATTTATCTTTAATGTATAATATTATTAAAATGTTTTTGTAAAGGATGGTTGATAAAATGTCAATTAAAATTTCTAACACAAATGATTGGCAGAATTTACAAGAAAATAGACTTGAAACGGTGGTAGATCCTATGGTTTATAGATGTGGTGAGTTATTTTTAAAAGGTTCTAACAATGTAAATTCACCAGAAGAAGTTTGGAATTTATTATCAAAAAATATTTATGGAATAGGAATGTTTTTTGATAATTTAATATTGAATGAAAAACTTCCAGTTTTCAATTATGGGGACACATTTGATGCCATGCTTAATTTTGATGAACGTGTATTAACAAAAGTCAATGAATATCAGGAAATTCTATTTGATATCAATGTTGAATATGAACAATACCATGAAGTAAAATCAGCAGCGATAAAAGAATTATCAAATCTGTTTCAAGGGCCAGGTAAAATTAAACAAAGTTTAGCAAAAGATATTCTTTCTGAATTATCGACTACAGAATATCATTGGCAACCAAATTTAGAAGAATTAAACGACCAACTTGAAAAAGAAGAAGAAAGGAAATTAGCATCATTTCTTTTGGGAGGATTGATCTTTGGTGGATATGCACAAATTTTGGGGGGTGATCATATTTTGCAACCAAAACGATCCCGTTTGTTTTTATCTGTGACACTGAATTCCAATTCTTCAGATTACAAACTAGAGGAAAATCTGTTTAATGAGTTGAAGGCCAAGTCAAATGCAAACTGTGAAAATGTACCGTGGCTACCAACTTTTTTCCCATACTTATTGAGCAAGACTAACACAACTAAAGAATTATTAAAAGAAGTAATAGAACTAAGAAATTCAAATGAAATTGGGGACTACCGTAAATGGTTAAACGAAGTAAAGAATGATTGGAATAAGACTGGAAAAATAAGCATTGAAAAACGAAAAGATGTTAAGTTAATAGCTAATTATATTAATCGTAAAATTGGTATAATTCCGTCGGCTCCAAATGTTGAAATGAAAACTACAATTGCAGATGTTGTAGCTATGAAACCTCCTATTGGCGTTGATTTTACACCTTCATTAAACAGATTGTGGGGTTGGTTTATTTCATCACTACCGGGTAAACGCTATAGAAAACTTTTAACGAGAGCGATTGTGGCTGATATTGAATTTGTAAAACTTGAAAAAAGAATAAAAGAGTTTTGGAAAACAAATTAAACTGGTAAAGATATTGATTTCATATTAGCACACCCCCATCCTCCTAATCTTCTCCTCCATCTCTTTCTTTACAGCTTCAACTTCTTTCAAAATCTCATCTTTGATAACCAATCCTTTTCTTTCTAAAATTCTTATTAACGCCTGCACCTCCAGCATAGTAGATACTGCCAATTCTTCCCATGAAACTAACGGTTTATCTTTGGACATAATATCCTTCCAATTTAATTTCTTTTGCTTTAATCCCCGGTTTTTCTTCCGGAGATTTTTTATTATAAAATTCTTTTGCAGTAAAGTAGATATCATCAAGAGTTTTCAAAGACAGGCTGTTGCAGTTCTGCTTCGTGTATTCCAGGATGAGCTCACCGCTATTAGAATAGATGTTGAAGCCGGTTTCGGTTTTAAGCCTTCTGGTAGTTTGTCGCTCTGAATTGTTATTTTGTTTTTGCAGCCAGAGCAAATAAGAAGACTTACAAAAAACGATAAAATATATTACATGTTAACACCCCAGTTAACTAGATAAATAATAAATTGAGATTTCCCCTGGGCGTACGAGTTATTTGAGTTCTTTAATTTAAGATATCTTTTATTTCCTTCAAAGTTGTTAATTGATCAAGTAGACTCCAATTTTTTTTTCTTAAATTCATTAGGAAAAAATAATTCATAAACACAACCATCTATTAATCGATCTACAAAGGAAATTATTAAATTCATTTCCCTTAATTTTATTTTTTGCATATCTTCTTGGGTTAAGCTTTTTAAGCAACATAATTTTTCAAATCTAATAACAAAAAGCAGAAATGATGTTGTTTGAGAACTAAAGAGAAATATTTATCTGGAAAATCACTTCTAATAACTAAAAAGATCATTTAACAAAAAAGTCATCCGTAAATGATCACTTTATGTGATATTTTCCTGCGTATTAGGTTAAGGCATTAAAAAATTTTTGAAAGGGCAAAGCTATGCACAGAATAATTAAGCATTTATATACTGTTATTTTGTTTGTTTTCATTATAAGTAATTTTCTGTATGGGCAGAATAATTCCCCTCTTATTCCTGATTTCAGAATTAATGAACAAAGCGGCAATGCGGATAAATATTTTAATAAAACAGCAATAAACAATGATAATATCTCTATGGTTGTATGGCATGATTACAGGGAAGGGACTCCCAATATATATGCTCAATTATTAGATGCGAATGGAGACTTGATTGGTAAAAATATAAGAGTAAATAATACAGAAAATGATGACGAGTATCTTACACCGGATGTTGCCGTAAACGAAAAAAATCAATTTTTAGTTGTCTGGTCTGATCAACGGGACGGAAATAAAATTTATGGCCAGATTATCGATGAAAACGGCAGCTTTGTTGGAGATAATTTTATTATTAGTGATGAAAATAGTTATTCATATCAAACTCAGCCTGCGATTGCTTCAAATGGTAAAGAATTTATTGCAGTTTGGTGTGACGTGAGAAACGGCTCAAAGTACGATATTTTTGCTCAGAAATTAGATCAGGATGGAAATAAAATTGGTAAAAATTTTATGGTAAATGCTGATTCACAGGCTGTCTCAAAATACAGTCCGGATATAGCAATAAAAAAAGACAGCAGCTATATAGTAACCTGGTATTATTATAATAACGGATTATATACTCCTGCATCAATTGTGAGAGATAAGAATAATAATATCATCTCTTCACAAATCGAGGTAAGTGACTCAAGCTATAGTTCTGTAAATAATTATTATCCTCAAACAGCAGTTACCGATTCCGGATTTGTGATTGTGTGGTACAGATATTTTAATAGTCAATATAATATAATCGGTCAATTTTTAAACTCGAAGGGAGAAAAGCTTGATTCGAATTTTGTAATTAATGATGCAGTTAATTCCTTCCGCGCTTCTCCAACTGTTGCATCGGATTCATCCGGAGATCTTGTTGTAACCTGGTATGACTATAGAAATAGCTACGCCCAGATTTATGCACAGAAATTTGTTAACGATACTATGTCAGGCAGTAATTTTAAAATTTCTGAAGATGAATTAACCGGCACCAAATCTTATGTTTCCTGTGCCATTAATAATAATGATAATATAATTTCTGCCTGGATGGATTATGGAGAACCGACACTATATAGAATCATGTCCAGGTTAATTGATTCAACTGATAAGCCGGTTGCCGCCAGCCGAAAAGTAGATTTAGACTCTCTTTCAAGTTCCGAGACCGATCCTGCACTTATGGTTATGAATGACGGCAGTTTTATTGTAGTATGGACAGACAGAAGAAGCAGAGACTATAATTCATATTTTCAGAGGTATGATGCACAGGGTAAACCTTTAGGAACCAATATTAATAATGATGATAAAGAGACTCAGTATAACCCTAAAATAGCACTTTTGAAAGACGGCAACTTTCTTTTAATATGGAGAGAATACTCACGGAATATATACAATCAGTATGAAGTATTAGGACAAAAATATTTCAAAACGGGTGAAAAAATAGGGGACACTTTTATTATATCATCTGTTGATAGGAAAGGAGATATAAGTGATCCAGACGTGTGCTCAAACAGCAATGGTGAATTTGTTGTAACCTGGCAGAAAAGAAATGGAAATATATATTCCATAGTAGCAAAGAAATTTGATAATGACGGCAATATAGTTAAGAATGATTTCCTGGTAACAGATGATACTACTTCATATAAGTTCAAACCTAAAGCAGGGATTGATTCACTCGGAAATTTTGCAATTACCTATTATAGTTATAAAAATAACAATTATGATATTTTTCTGCATAGATATAATAGCTCAGGCGAAGAACTGGATTCCGCAATTGTTGTTAATGACGACAAGACTCATGCTACTCAATACTATCCTGATATATCTGTTAATCCCGCAGGAGATTGTATTGTTACATGGTATGATTATAGAGCTCCAAATGGTGTATATTTTCAAAAATATAAAAATATCGGCTCAACCGATTCATTCGAAAAAGTAGATTCGAATATGGCTGTCGCAGATTATGTTATTTCAATTTGCTCACCAACAGTCAGTTTACAGGATAACGGAAAATTTGTTATTTCATGGACTGAATGGAATAGCTCTTTAACAGGTTTATTTAATAATTTGAAATTCAGAATATATAATTCTGATTTGGCTCCTCTTACAGATGTAATGAATGCGACTATATCTCAGGAAAGAGATCAAATAAACCAGGATATTGTCTTTAAGAACAATAAAGTTTTCAATGTCTGGCAGGATAACCATGAACATGGAGTCGGATATGATATTTGGGCAAACGTATATAATTTTGATTATTTATTTACAGGTGTTAATAATAAGAAAATTAACACACCAATAAGCTTTAAACTTTCTCAGAATTATCCGAATCCTTTTAACCCTACGACAACTATAAGATACTCGATACCATCTGTAGTGGATGCAAATTTTGCATCCACTACACGCGTGGAATTAAAAGTCTACGATATTCTTGGAAGAGAGGTAGCGACTTTAGTTAACCAGGATCAACATCCGGGAAATTACCGGGTAATTTTTAATGCAGGTAATCTGGCAAGCGGAGTTTATTATTACAGATTAAGAGCCGGTGATCATGTTCAAACTAATAAAATGATATTGCTGAAATAGATCTGAGCCTTTAAATATCTGTATAGAAAAACCCGCTGAGCTTTTGTATAAAGCGGGTTTTTATTTTCCTGTTACTTACAAATTGTAAGAAGTTAAATTCAGGTAATTCTTGTTTGGCTAAAAATAAGAAAAGCAAAAACAAATGAATTGAAAGCACCTATAGCTAAAATAATGTTCATTATTAGTTTTATTAATTGCTGCTGAAAAAATTAAGTCAGCAATAAAATTGGATCCTTCGAATATCATATACAATAGCCATCTTAAAGCAATCCAAAGTGGTGAGGAATTACAAATAAATCCAACTGTAAATAAAGGTATTGCATATCAATTTGCCAATAAACATTTTGCTCATAAATTTAAATAAATTGTCATAGATGTTTCACTGATGTCCTAAAGAGATGAGTCCTAAGCTATACAATAAAAGCGGAATCCTTCTGTTCATCAGGATAAATTCCGCCGTGCGAGGAACGAGCCGGCTGAATGAAGCGATGATGAACTGACAAGTAATTGTGCCGAGTTTACATAAGGTCAATTTTATAGGACATACGATAGAATGTCAAATGTCAGTAAAGATAATTACCATGTACTATAAAATTTCTTATGTAAATCTGGCTGATTATGTGAAGATGAACTGATGTTCTTGTTTATGCTAAGTGTGGTGATAATGAAAACGAGTTGGAGGTGCTAGTCTGGCTTACAATGTCAAGATAGACTCGTTCTTTTTAATGTAATTTATAATTTAGTAAACGTTAACTGATTCAGATTGTGATATAAATTACGTTATTAAATTTCAGCAGAAAGATTATTTGTTAATATAATTTTTACTGAGCAAATTAAAGTAATATAAAAATAAATATTACCCTAACCAGGCTTTTTCATTTTTTTGATCCATTTTTTTCATTAGTTGAAGCGCATGAAGCAATTTATACTATTCTTTATGCTTTTCATTTCAGCAAAAGCACAAACGCTGCCTTCGGATTTAAAACTCATTGCCAGTTGCGGTGGAGCTCCCTGGGAAGTGACTGAAACCATTACAATACTTGCGGATGGGAGCGGGCACTTCACCAGTTTTCAAGGCGGTAGTTCACCGAAATTCTTGTTAGATACCGCCTTCACTTTAAGTTCGATTCAGATGCAGCAAATCTGGCAGGTGATTGAGAATGAAAATTACTTCTCATTAAATTCCAATTATGAAAATGATACCTTACTGGATGGTTCTATCGCTTTGCTTACCATAACAGCGAATGGAGTAACAAAGCAAGTCAGAGTTAAGAATATAGCACAAAGCCAAATACAAAACATTATTTCCACAATTAATTCAAATGTTCCAGCAGAATACAATCTGAAATATGTAGCTCCAGTTAAGATCAATATAATTCCACAAAATTCATGTAATCCTTTGTTTGGCTCGAATTATTCAAATGATAAAAAAAATCTGGCAGAATTACAATTATCTAAGTTCTTGGAACAATACAACTCAACAACAAATGTCAGTGATGAACTACAATTCCCACACCCTCCTATTGAAATAGGTTATAAAGAATCTCTTTATAACGCTTCAAAAAATGGGTCGGCAACTCTAAAATCAAAGGGTGGGATATTTGGGGATGTTGTATCTATTACTGGTGATGACAAAAAACAAATGAAAGGAGATACTATAAACATTGAGATCAATTTGGAATTCTATGGACCTTGTGATAATGACGCAAATGAATATGAAATAGTAAGAGATATTATCCTGAAGTGGAATGGTTATACTACAAGCTCAGGGCAAGTTGTAATATTAGATGTTGGTAGCCTAACTCACCCAGGAGTGACAACACCGCCAGGAACACCCGGTTATGACGAAATAGATTTAGAGTGTGGGAACGGAAGGTCTGTTTGCCATGGTCTTGGAACACCTAATCTAGATATAGAAGTAGGAGGGACATGGTATCCTGCAGACACTCGACCAGGAGTTTGGGGACATGAGGCTGGGCATTTAATGGGTTTACAAGATGAATATGATGACTGGGCCAAACAGGCTGACGGAAGCTGGACAGACAAACTGACAGGAGAGAACCTTAGCAGTAATGTCTTTACAAACTTATTCCATTCACAACACCCAGAAGATAACTTGGAATTTGATAAAAAGGTTGTCGATATTAATAATTTGATTTCAATTCCCCGAACTAATCATGAAAATGATTTAATGGCGGATCCAAGTAAACCACCTCTGCAATCCGACATCGATAAAATAGTTGGATCCGTTGGTTTAATAGTAGATATAGACGAGGGGGATGTGCTGATAAATACGGGTGGATCTCAGAATTATGTAGTTATACATTCGAGCAATTTATATGTTGACCCCGGACAAACAAAGACTCTCCATGGAATTTATGCAGCCTGCATAGATTATTATAAGCCTATTCCAGACTCTTCTGAAGTGCTTGATGTAGCTCCACCCTTAGACAAATGGAATGGAATAACTGCAGCCAAAACAATGATGAAATTATTAAGACTTGTAGATTCACTTGATCTTTATTGTGATATGTATGATGCTGGAAGATTTGCACAAGAAGCTATCTGGAAAATATCTGATAATTTCGCACCTATTATTCCCGAACCAGATTCACTTTTAATAGAAGCAGGAATAAATCCAAACGAAAACTTTGATTTCCCAAGGATGACCTTTAATGAAAACAAGCCTAACCAATCATCTAATTATATACCTGATCAGCTTTTTGCTGCAAAGATTGAACCAAAATTTGGAGATGCCAGATTGAATGAACCAATCAATTTCAGCGGATCAGTTTCAGCCCCTTCAGTAGGGTTATTTCAAACAAGTTTTTCATGGGAAATGCAGGCACCAGACTCGGATTTCAGTCAGCTAACTATAAATGGTGCTAATGCAATACTTACACCGCCGAAAAGAGGAGTATACTCACTCAGTCTTGATGTTAAAGTTGAGGATTCAATGAAAACCGAAAGGGATATTAAAACAGCAACAACTTCATATGCGGTTGTTTCCGACAGCAAAACAGAAACCTTCGAACATAGTAATTTAACCGATTTATTTCCCTGGAAAACTTATGGCGATTCTAATTGGAGGCTAACAAATTCTGATCCCCAAACGGGTATGTTTTCATTGCAGCCGGCACCTATGGGAATTGACAAAACTGCCACTCTGGCAATAAGTATTAATATACCTAAAGACACTATTTTGGTATTCGGTTCTAAGATTAATCAAAACTTTGGTGGACTGGTATTTTATGTTGATGATCTTGCAAAAGATTTTATGACAGGATATTATGATTGGAATTTTAGGTCGTACTCTTTAACTGCAGGAAAACACAACTTAAGATGGGTATATACGAACTTTAACCCAGATTCTACTCACGCCCCCAGAGTTTGGTTAGATAATATTTTCTTTCCAAATGATGCTTCTATATTTGCGGGAGTTACATCCAAAGAAACTAATCCATCAGTATTTATGTTGTTTCAAAATTTCCCCAATCCATTTAACCCTAAGACACTAATAAGGTATTCGTTGGCTTATGAAAGCGATGTTAAGTTAACTGTTTTTGATATTACCGGAAGAAAGGTCAAGGATTTAATTCATGATCACCAATCTGCTGGTTTCCACGAAGTTAGTTTTGATGGTTCTAATTTGAGTAGTGGTGTATACTTTTATACAATAGAAACAACTTCCGCAAAAGGCATATTTAAAAACACAAAAAAGATGCTTTTATTAAAGTAAAATATTTTTGGGCTTCTGATTATTTTACCCCGAATGATACTTTTGTCTCTAATAGAAAAATCATTTACACAAATTTTCATAGGCAAACCGCCCCTCATAATATTTATCAAAATTTAAATAAATTCACTTGGCTATTGATAGAACACTATAATTTCCATTATGTAAATCTGGCTGATAATGTCAAGATGAACTGATGTTCTTGTTTATATTAAGTGGGCTTATAAATTATTTGCGATTCATATGTTGATAGATACAATAGCTTACATGTTTGACTACGGAACAAACGGGAAGCTTCAAAATCTCTTATAAATCAACTTTTTTGTCATTTCTTAAAAAAAATTGTGATAGAAATTGTGATAGTTTTTATCCAAAATTTGATTTCTTTTATCTCGAAAAACTTTTTATATTTCATAATTAAAGTCCATGAAGGGCAACAAATATAAACTTAATAACGTTGTAAATGAAAACTGAAAGAGAGATATTTCAAGAATATTGTGGTACAGACCTGGAAAATTTAACTAAAATTTTTGAATTTAATCATTTTAATTATGAACTTTTTGGAATTTCTTATCCTGAGATTGCGAAGAAAAATTTTAATAAGTGGTATTTATGGCGTGAACCTGAATCAGGTGTATATTTACAGCATGAAAAATATAATGAATTAGATAAATATGTATATGGATTAAATCATCTTATAATTAATAATTATGATACAATTAGAGCAGATGTCAATTTTAAACTTTTAATTGAAACATATGATTTAATAATTAATTTTTTGGGTTCAAATATAGAATTTCGAACTTCCATAAGTAAAAAAATACAATATTTTGTGAATGAACATAATCTTTTTATGGGGGTGTGAACTTCCAATTTATCATTTAGGCAAAGAGAAGTACGTTAATTATTTCCTTCTTTCTTCTTTTTCAGGTTTTCAATAGCATCAATAATTAATTTCTGAAAGTTTTCATCTTGACTCATAGCATTAATTAATTTGCCTTTTGCTTCATCAACATTCTTTTTCAATTCTCCAACCTCTTTGAAATATTTATCGAAAGCTTTATTCGCATCTTCTCCAAGTAAATTCAAATAAAATTTAGTTATGCCTTTGAACTTTAGAGCTTTTACATAATCAGGAATTGTACCGTTTATCCCGCCTGTAATCTGAGCATCGAGAATACTATCTTTCAATTCCAGTCTTTCTTTTTCTTGTTTAGCTCTAATCTTATCTTGATTTCTAACTTGTTTTTCAAATCTACGTTGTATTCTTAATGGTTTGGCACTTCTGTGAATACGTATAATTTCTCTAAATAATTTTTTTAGTCCTATAATTACTCCGTAAAAAGTCAAAACTATAATATAGATAGCACATATGACTGCTAACCATGAAAGACTTTTTATATTGTTTGAGGAAATTGACAGTAAAATGATATTACTTAGAATATATAAAGATATTAGTAATATTCTTTTATTAGTCGACATTTTTTTAACGAATTTATATTTTGTAACTTTTCCCTGTTTGCGACTGGCTCTATATAATTCATCATTTAAACTTCTAAGTTTCATTTTCTTTGTCCTTTATAAAACAATTATTACATACAAATGGAAGGAACGCAGGGAATTGGTAAAGGTCAAGTAAAAAATATCGAAAACCTAACAGCAATGGAACTTTTAGGAAGATTCCAGAATATCTCCCACATAATATTTTGCTATATTTTAACTTTTGTGGAATTTTTAGATGAATGTAAAGTAACCTAAAATAGACTTAATCCCTATTATCGGAGCTTTTCATTCCAAAATATTTGTTGAGAGCTTCTAATCAATTTTATTTGTAGGAATGAACTCGATTAATTTAAGTAAATCAAGAACTATGATATAAAATTATAGTTAGTTCCTCTGAAAATATTTTTTTAAATTATCAATTCTTTGCTTATCCTTAACCCTTAATGCAAGGAAGTATATTATGAATTTAAAACATCGGTATTGAATTTGACATACTGGCTTTTTCTTCGTTATGGTGAAAGATTAATTTATTTGCTTGTTGGATTGTCATAAAACAAAATCATCCAATGATATAAATTCCTTAATAAAAATTTTTGATGTCTTATGAGGCTTTGCCTAAATTAGTTTTGATAATTAATTTATTTTGAACGTTTTTATATGCAAATTTGAGTAGATTTTAATTTGCTCGAGAGCGGAATTTGCTATTGAATTTTAATCTAATTATCGAGTTGGAATGAAAAGAATAGACGGCACACCTAAAACAATTCGAGAACTCTTTACCGGAGTAAAATATACAATACATTATTACCAACGGGAATACCAGTGGCAGACAAAGCAAATAGAAGAACTTTTAGACGATTTAACCGAAGAGTTTCTTGAATATTATTCTTCTGATGATGAAAGAAGTAAGGTCTTAGAATACGGCCATTATTTTATGGGTTCGATAGTTTTAACGGCAGAGGATAATGCCATTATTGATGGACAACAACGTCTTACCTCGTTGACTCTTCTATTTAATCTATCTGTATCATCATTTGGAAAATGAAAATGAAAGAGCAGGTGTTACCACTTATTTACTCAAGAAAAGCTGGGACAGAAACTTTCAACATTCACGTACCAGAAATGCCTGAACGTTACACTATAATGAATGCTTTACTTAAGGACGAGTATTTTGATGTTAGTAAGCAAGCAGAAACTATTCGGAATATCTATAATCGCTATCACGACATAAAAGACCTGATGAACAATATACTGCCAAAGAAATCATTGGAAGTTTTTAAAGATTGGATAATTGATAATGTTGATTTTATTAGAATAATAGCTCAAACTGAACAAGATGCTCATAAAATTTTTGTATCAATGAATGACAGAGGTCTGAGCTTAACTCCAACTGAAATGCTCAAGGGCTATTTACTTAGCAAGATTGAGAATGATTCTGTACGTCAGCAAGCAAATGAACTCTGGAAAAAAAGAATCCTTGAATTAAAAGGATTGGGTAAAGAAGAAGAAAGCGACTTTATTAAGAATTGGATTCGTTCCCAATATGCAGAGACAATACGAGAACGAAAGAAAAATGCTTCACCAGGTGATTTTGATATTATCGGAACTGCCTTTCATAAGTGGGTACGAGAGCACAATGAGCAAATGAATTTGGTTAAGACCAAACAGTTTGAAGATTTTGTGCTAAAACAATTTGAAAAATTCAGTCAAATTTATCTTGATTTAAAAAATTACTCTACTTCAATTACACCAGGATTTGAATATGTATTTTATAATGCTAATAGAAATTTTACTTTACAGTTTCAGTTAATATTGGCGGCAATTGACCCATCAGATACAAAAGAAGATACTGAAAAAAAAATAAAATTAGTTTCTTGTTTTCTTGATTTGTATTTCACCAGACGAATTTTTAATTATAAAACTGTTGACTATTCTTCTATTGTCTATAATGTTTTTCTGTTATCTAAAAAATTTAGAAGAAAACCGTTACTTCAATTGATTGATATATTGAAAAAAGAAATTATTGAAATGGAATTTCAGTTGGAGACCATTGATGAATTTAGATTGAATGGATGGACTGTCAGGTATATGCTTCACATTCTTTCTCGCATTACAGATTATGTTGAAATACAAAGCGGAATGACTTCTAATTTTAGTAATTACATAAATAGGGAAATAAAAAACCCTTATGATATTGAACATATTATTTGTGACCATCATGAATGGTTTATGACAGAATATCCAGAACAAGAAGTCTTTGACAGGCATCGTAACAAATTTGGTGGGTTATTAATTCTTCCTATGGATATAAACAGGAGTTTAAACGATTTAACTTTCGATAAGAAGTTACCAATGTATTATGGAGGAAATTTGTTGGCTAAATCTTTAGATAGTAAATGCTATCAAAATAATCCTCAATTCAAAAGGTTCATTGAAAACGAAAATTTAAAATTTAAGTCATATGCAAATTTCGATAAACAAGCCTTACTTGAAAGACAAGAACTCTACGAAGAAATAGCTAAGAAAATTTGGGATGTAAACCAATTAGATAAACAATTGAATTAAAAAATTTATGAATCAAAAAGTCCACAATCAAATAGTAAGTTTCATATGGGGTATAGCAGATGATGTTCTAAGAGATGTTTTCGTAAGAGGTAAATATCGAGATATCATTCTTCCATTTACTGTGCTAAGGCGTTTAGATGCTTTGCTTGTACCCACAAAAGATAAAGTTTTAGAAGCAAATGCCTTTCTCATCAAACAGAAAATTGACGATAAAAAAGCATTGGAAAACCAATCAGGATATCCGTTTTGGAATATATCAAAGTTTACATTCGAAACTTTACTGAATGATTCAGACAATATCGACACAAATTTAGAGGCATACCTTGATGGGTATAGCCCTAATGTACAGGAAATCATTAGCAAGTTTAAATTGAGAAATCAATTAGAAACTATGAAAGAAGCCGGCTTAACTTACTTGCTCATTGAAAAACTTTGCAATAAAGAAATAAATCTAAGTCCCAATGAAGCAAAGAATAGCAAAGGGGAAACACTGCCACCACTGACTAATTTGGGAATGGGTTATGTTTTTGAAGAACTCATTCGAAAGTTTAACGAAGAAAACAACGAGGAAGCTGGAGAACACTTTACACCTCGTGAAATAATTAAATTGATGACGCACATTTTATTTATACCCGTTAAAGATAAAATAAAAAAAGGAACTTATCTTGTTTATGACCCAGCTTGTGGAAGTGGCGGAATGCTAACAGAAGCAGAAAAATTTGCTTTGGAAATAACCAACAACAAAGCCAACTTTATGCTGTATGGTCAGGAAGTAAATCCTGAAACGTATGCCATTTGCACAAGTGATATGCTGATTAAAGGAGAAAAATCTGAAAACATTTTTTATGGTTCCACACTTTCCAAAGATGGTTTTCAGCATTTACATTTCGACTTTATGCTTTCCAATCCCCCTTACGGTAAAACCTGGAAAATAGATGAAGATGCAATTGTAGATGATAGAGGGAAAAAAGGAAAACAAAACATAAAAGACAAACGGTTTGAAATTGGCTTGCCTTCTATTTCTGACGGACAGTTGCTGTTCTTGATGAATATGGTAAGCAAGATGAAACACAATACAGCATTAGGAAGCCGCATTGCTACAGTTCATAATGGTTCCGCATTGTTCACCGGCGATGCAGGAGGCGGAGAAAGTGAAATAAGAAAATACATTATTGAAAACGATTGGCTGGAATGTATCATCGCTTTGCCAAAAAACATTTTTTACAACACAGGCATACCAACTTACATCTGGATTGTTAGCAACAAAAAGGAAGATAAACGAAAAGGCAAAGTGCAGTTAATTAACGCAATGGAACTGTATGAAAAACTGCGTAAAAACTTAGGACAAAAGAATTGCGAAATGAAAATATCACACATTGATTCAATTACTAAATTGTATATGGACTTTGTGGAAAGCGATATTTCAAAAATTTACCCCAACGAATATTTTGGCTACAACAGAATAACCGTAGAAAGACCTTTACGCCTATCCGCTAAGTTTACCCCCGAAGCCATTGCTAGTTTGCGTTTTGATAAAAGCATTGCTGAACGAGATGGAATGGACTTACACTACATTTTGGAGATGATTTGTATAAAGATATTAAGAAATACAAAGACAAAATTGAAGCCTATTTGAGTAAGAATGAAATAAAACTAAAACCTGCCGATAAAACAAAATTGCTTAGCGCCGAACATTGGAAAAAGCAATTGGCATTGATGAAAGCGACTCAAAAAATTGCAGACAAATTAGGCAGCAAACAATTTGACGACTACAACATGTTTTTGCCATTGCTCAACAAAACCATTAAGGAATTGAAGTTGGACATTGATAGCAAAGGCTTGAAAAGCATCATAGATGCCATTACTTGGAAAAATGAAGATGCAGAAAGAGTAATAAAGAAAACCGAAAAAGACGGAACCATAACTTACGAAGCCGACAGTGATTTGCGTGACACCGAAAATGTGCCGCTTGACCAGGACATACACGAATACTTTGAACGGGAAGTATTGCAACATGTTCCCGATGCTTGGATTGATGAAAGCAAAACTGTAAAAGGTTATGAAATTTCGTTTACCCGTTATTTCTACAACTATGTGCCGCCACGCAGCATTGAAGAAATTACAGAAGAGATTTTTGCATTGGAAAAAGAAACCGAAGGTATCTTAAACGAAATTGTAAACGACTAATGGCAACTTTACAACCATACAAAACTTACCTATACCATTCCAGTATGATTATGCAACGCAATTGCCTGATGAGTTGGCAATTGTTGCCAAACATTGCAATTTTTCAAGAACGAATAGAAAGAGGACAGGAAATGAAGAATTACTTTCTGTTACTATTGGTAAAGGTGGCCATCAGGCAAACAGATGTTGATATAAAGAAAGACAGCAGTAACGAAGACAAAAGCAAATACAAACTCATTAAGGTTGGCGACATTGCATACAACAAAATGAGAATGTGGCAAGGTGCTTTAGGTTA
>CAWAJW010000009.1:0-77560 GCA_963782475.1 uncultured Bacteroidota bacterium | reverse complement strand
GGAATAGGACCTTTGATTAAACGTTTAGCCTGACTTGTTGCCCAAGTAGTGTCAAAATAGCTTCTATCAGGTAGCCTATCAGCAATGTCTGAAGGAGCGCCAACTACAGGATATGGGTGATATGGATAAAAATTCTGCATGTTATAAATAAGATTAGTTATCTCCTTATAAAACAAATTGACTGTAAACAAGCCGATATCATTACTGAATAATGAAGCTCCTAAATCAATATTCCAGGCAGTAGAAGGTTTTAATAATGGATTACCTGTTACTAAATTAGTATTATCCTGCAATTGGACGAAGGGATTAATATTCCCGTAACTTGGTAAAGAAATACTTTTATATACTGCACCTAAAACTTGAATATTTTCAGTTGCTTTATATTTAATATTTACTGAAGGAAACCAATGCGGAAAATCTCTTTTAGTTTCAACTAGTTGTGGCGGAATACCATCAAGGCCATTTTGATTGGAACCATTTACTCTAACATGATAAGCAGAGATATCGGTTTTTTCTTCCTGGATAACGAACACCGGGAACTACTGTAAGATCACTTCCGATATTAAATTCACCCATTAAATAACCGGCATAACTTTTTTCATTATCCTTATAATCCCGGTTATAATTTCCAACTCCATCCTGGTAGAAATCCGATAGCCAGGCAGGATAAATAGTATTCATTACTTACGATAGTTTGATACATCATATCCAGGTCCGATAGGATATCCTAGAATACTCTCCTTGTATAACTTGGATCAACAAAAGGAGCTGCAGGAATTCCAGCTTCAGAGTGGATTATTCACTCCGTTAAGAAAGGGAAATGCATTTATTAAATTTATTCTTCTTAGATTACTTCCTCCATATTGGACATTATAATATACCCGGGTATTTTCACTGGTTCGATTTGTTTCATGATATTTTCCACCTGCCGAGAATGTACCTGAAAAAGAATCAGACAATTTGAATGGAACTTTCCAATCGATCTTTGCATCGTATGATTCATCTGTTAAATTTAGTATTAGATTCAAACAAATTCCAAAGTGTGGAATTTGACGGATTTTGGACACCTTGAATCCGGACTAAAGCAGAAGGTTCTGCATATATTTTCTGACTTGTAGGAATGGCTTGAAGATTTGATTGTAAAAAATCAAACTGCTGCCCGTTTGGTATATTTTGCTCCCCTTTTGTATATGATATTGATACGGTAATTCTGTATTTCCAATTTTAAATAATGCTTGCAATGAATGTGTTCTCTGTTTAGTTTTTGTTTCATTAATAAAAATCTGGTACAAGAAACCATTGCTGTCGAAATTGTTTGTATAATCTCTTGTTATATTACTATCACTTTTCTGATCGAAAACATTATAAAATTTAATATCTACCAAATCAGATGTATAATCCAATATTAAACTTAAACCGTAACGGTGCTCTTTCTGCTTGATTCCGTAAGTTCGCATATTGTGTATTTACACTAAATTGCTTGGTCAGCGGATCGTAATATCGGTGTATCATATGCCGCATTAAACTGATCTGATGGGAGCTGCTTTAACTCTATATTTCCCTGGGCAAGTACTCCAATTTTATCATTGAAAAATCTGTTGCTTACATTTCCGGAAAATTTATAATTCTTATATGAATCTCTTAAATTATTATATCCCCCATTTGCACGAATATTATAATGTAAACCCGGCTGTGCTGTTCTTAAAGTTAGATTTACTGTTCCTCCTAATGCATCTGCATCCATATCCGGACGTAATGTTTTTGATACCTCAACTGCTTTTATCAAATCATCACTTAATAAGCTCAAATCAATTCCCCGGTTCTGGTAATTTGTTGATACCATCGGTACACCCTCAATAGTTACTTCATTATATTTTGGTGATAATCCCCTAATAGTTACTGCATAAGCTTCACCTGCATTTCTCTGCAAGAGATATTCCGGGTAACCTGCCTATTGATTCCGCTAAATTTGCATCCGGCAACTCCTGCATTTTTTCCGCGGAAACTACATTTACAAAATTATTTGATGATAACTGCTGGTTTATTGCAGAAAACTGACCTCTTGCCTGGGCAGTTATTGTTACTGTTTCTCCTTCAAGTGTTTTTGCTTCAAGGCTAAAATTTTCTTCAAGTGTTTTATTGGCAGAAATTGTAATGTCTGCTGTAATCGTATTATAACCAATATATGAAATTACTAAAGTTTGTTTACCTAGGGGGAGATTTCTTATTAAGAATTTCCCATCAAGATCTGTTGCAGCACCCAAACTTGTTCCTTTAACAATTACATTTGCGCCGGTAAGGGTTCACCGGAATTTTTATCTTTTATAACACCTTGAATGGAACCTGATTGCGCAAATGTAAATGACTGAAGCATGAAAAAATAGAAAAAGGAAAATAAAAATCACTTTATTTTTATAGTAAATATTAAGCAGCATAAATTCCTCCCGAAAAACTAAATTAAATTTATGATTAATTATAAGATATTTTTCATATCATATAAATAGATTTTTTAATTTATTTTCAGCCAGTTCCCGCAATGATTGAAATTATCACTTGTTTATTTTTTTTTAATATTCAAAAATTTTTATTCAACTATAAAAAAAAATTTAGGAAGTATGACAAAAAGAGTTAGAAAATTTTCATAATTCTAAATGAAAAGATAAATTACTTGTTCATTTGAAGATTATTACTGCCTTTTGATTCTCTATCTTATGATAATATCTAAAAAGGACAGCCAGCTATAAAGCGGCTGTCCTTTAATAAAAATAACACTTTAATGTTTCAAAAGTATTATTTCAACAGCATCATTTTCTTTGCACTTGTAAATGAACCTGCACTTATTTTATAAATATAAAGACCACTGCTTAAATTTGATGCATCAAATCGAATTGAATGACTGCCTGCAGTCATATTGCCATTAACTAAAGTTGCAACTTCTTGGCCAAGCAGATTGTAAACCTTCAAAGTAACATTCTGGCTTTGCGGTAAAGAAAATTCAATTGTAGTTGATGGGTTGAACGGGTTCGGATAATTCTGCGATAATTTATAAGATCAGTGGTAATCCTGAACCTGTTTCTTCTACATCAACAGCTTTATGAATGCAGTGTAAACCATCTGCATATCTTGTGCGGAATTAAATCAGCATTTTGAGTATCATCCCACATCAATGATCCGATTGGAAGATTATCTATTGTAGATGTATGAGCTGTTTGGCTGAAATTTTCCGCGAAATCAGAAAATTTCGTAATCCCAACCTGAATTCCAGCCCGCCTTCCGACAATACTTCTGTTTTCGTTCCGTTATCAATACCGGGAACTGTTGTTGGATCATAATCACCATAAATATAGCTTAGTCTCTAAATATATTAACTGTAGGTGTTGAAAATCTAGTATCACCCCATTGATTTTGATTCCATTCTGCCATTGCAGTTACTGCATTTGCATCGAGAGTAACTGGAGTAGTAGTCTGAGGATCATCTGTAGTTGTATTTCTCTTCAACAAACACCACCATTTGGCGGTGAATACGCATTAAATAAAGTCTTGAGTACGGAGTTCATCCACATACCAGGTATGTTTTCTATTTTTTTAGCAGGTCCTGCAGGAGTACTCCATGTCAAATATGAAGGGGGTGAATCAACAGTATCATTTACATAAGTAGGAGACTGTATAGTACCCACTGATCAATAAAGGACTGTAATAATTTATGTTATTCGAAACAAATATCTTCATATTTTGAAAATTAAGATCTGAAGTAAAGTGTGATGAATCACCATTTACATAATATTTGTCTTGTACTATCAGATCCATTAGTAGCATTATTTGTATCAATATCAATTGTGCTCATAAATTCTTTATCAGGATCCTGGCCGCTGTTGGTTACGTTTATATCTTCACCAACCCAGTTCTGGTTGACAAATATATTATTTGTGACATACATTTCATGACGGTAAGGAGACAACAGCCAGTATTTTTTATTATTAATAATGGTATTATGGTTGATATAAACAAAATCAGCAATTGATTTTGCTGTAGAAATGTAAGACCTCCAGTTGTAACTGTACTGTTTTCAATCCATAATGTATCTATTGGATGTTTGCACTGGAATACTCTTGAACCCCACCATTGACCATTATAGAACAATTACGGAAATAGGAATTGGTTATAAAGAAGCTAGCTCCTTTAGGCCAACCGCCGATAGCACCTGATTCATCAGTACAATCAAAAAGATCTATATTGCTGAATTCAAATACGCAATTATCAATAGTTAATGTTTGCTTTTCTTTGTTCAGCTAGTTCCGCAGTAGAAAAGCTCATTGTTTTGTGTTCCATCTAATTGCTGTGTCTGATAATAAACGTTGACCATTTTAATGCTTCCATAAACCTGGTTTGTACCGCCGCCATAATTACAACTGGTTGACCAGCAGTTGGAACTATTAATATGATTGGTTTTGTCTTTGCTGATGGATTATGCAGGATCCGGAACACCAACGATTGTTAAAGTACCTGTTGGATTGTTGACATCTATCGGAGCAATCTGATAATAAACCTGACCTTCATACAGTGCATAAACTCTATTTGGGTTTATTCTGGCTCCGCTTCCATCAACATCACCATTTATTGTTGTTTCCATAGCTCCGGCATTCTAGCCGCAATGTACCGCCGTGAATGAAAATTGTATCCTGATCTGCAGCCACCTGAGCAAATGAAAAACTTGCAATTGTTAAGACTAATAAGTAAAGAAAGTAATATCTTACCTTTCATTCTTTCCTCCATGTTTGTTAAAATAAAAATTTGAACACAATTAACTAACTTTTTTTATTCTTTCTCTTTATTTACCTCCCTTCTATCATTTATCCGGCATAAGCCGGATTCAAATTAATAATTATTTTGATTTTTTTAATAATTATAACTAACACCAAACTGTGCAATCCATCCGTATGTTTGTCCGCTTGTCGGTAAATTTCCTGCCGGATATGTAGTAGTTGGTAGCAGTTTGGAACATAAGTTGGATGTGAATAATAATAATTATCTATATGATTGTTTATATTTGATGCATTAGCAAATACTGCCAATCCTTCCCATATCTGCTGTTTTAGTGATATATCCACCAACAATACATTATCATAATAAGTATCCTGTAGTCCAAATCTTGTATCAACACTCGTGAGTGTCTTCTGCTGATATCGAAATGAAAATCTTGAACTGAATCCTTTATAATCCCACCCTATTATTGCATTATATATAGCGGTTGGTTGATCTTGCAAGACTTCCGGATGTTGTCTGGTAAACTAGTGTATCCGGGGTAAGAAATCCTGCTTTGGCTTTAAT
Organism: uncultured Bacteroidota bacterium; assembly: GCA_963782475.1. Lineage (GTDB taxonomy): Bacteria > Bacteroidota > Ignavibacteria > Ignavibacteriales > Ignavibacteriaceae > CAVQBP01. The sequence goes on along the minus strand of CAWAJW010000009.1, from coordinate 72,232 downwards.
TCAAATGAAGGGTATAATTGATTTGAACTCATTAAAGAAAGATTCAAATCAAGTACTATACCGCTTAATACTCCGGGAAGATACCATAAATGAGTTTGCCATGAAAACTCTATACCTCTTAAATAAGCTTTTTCAGGATCATTCATCGGAATTGGACCTTTTGTTAAACGTCTTGAAGCAGCTGGTTGCCCATGTAGTATCATAAGTAACTTCTATCGGGTAGCCTGTCGGTTAAATCAGCAGGGGCACCTATTATAGGATACGGATGAAATGGATAATAATTCTGCATATTATAGATGAGATCAGTTATCTCTTTATAAAATACATCTACTGTAAACAATCCGATATCATTACTGAACAATGAGGCTCCCAAATCTATATTCCATGCAGTAGATGGCTTAATATTGGATTACCTGATACCAGCGGCGAATTATCTGCAATTGGACCAGAGGATGAAATATCTCCATAACTCGGTAATGAAACACTTCTGTATACTGCACCTAAAAATTGAATATTTTCTGTTGCTTTATACTTAATATTTACCGAAGGATACCAGTGCGGATAATCTCTTTTAGTTTCCACCAATTTAGGAGGAGTACCATCCAGACCAGTTTTGATTAGCACCATTTACCCTGATATGATAAGCTGAGATATCAGATTTTTCCTGCTGATAACGGGCACCGGGAACTATAGTAAGATCACTTCCGATATTAAATTCACCCATTAAATAACCCGCAGCTGTACTCTCGTTATCTAGTATAGTTCTGGTTAAAGCTGTTTGGTCCATTTACCCAGTACCCGCCTAGATTCTTATGCGGACTAATTATGGTATCATTTCCGACAATTTTTCCATAATAGTAGCTATTCTGCATATCTGCTAATTGATAAATATTCCAGTCCGGTCCAATAGGATATCCTAAGATATTCCGTTCTGGTATAACTTTGATCAACGAAAGGATATGCCGGTATTCCCGCCTGAAGATTTGAATTAAGCCCGTTAAGGAATGGGAAAGTAGCAATAAGATTTTTTCTATGTTCCGGCACCCGCTCCATACAGCATATAAAGAGTTCTGCTGTGTCTGTTGCTTGTTCGCTTATCACTATGATATTTCCCTCCTACCTTCACATACCCCGAGAAGGAATCAGATAACTTAAATGGAGCTTTCCAGTCTAACTTTGCATCGTAGCTTTCATCGGTAAGTTTTGTATCATTCACTGCATCTTGCCAAAACGTAGTACTTGCACTTGTGGGATTTAATAACACCCATTTCATGTATTAAAACGAGAAGGCGGCTGGTATATTCTCTGGTTAGCTGAAAAAGTTGAAACACCTGTTTGCAAAAAATCAAACTCCAGACCGTTGGGTACATTTTGCTCACTCTTTGTATATGATAATGAAAGCGGTAATTCTGTATTTCCAAGCTTAAACAATGCCTGAACAGAATGTGTTTCCTGTTTGGTTTTTGTTTCATTAATATAATATCTGATCGTAGAAATCATTACTGCTAAAACGTGAAAGGTTGCTTCTTGTTATGTTACTGTCATTCTTTTGATCGTAAACATTGTAAAACTTAACATCTACTAAATCTGATGTATAATCCAAAACCATACTTATACCATAACGGTGCCGTTTGCGTACTGGCATCTTGTAGCTGTGCATTCTGTGTGCCTACACTAAATTGTTGGGTTAGCGGATCGTATATCGGAGTATCATAAGCAGCATTAAACTGATCTGAAGGAAGTTGTTTCAGTTCAATGTTACCCTGCGCCAAAACTCCAAATTTGTCATCTAAAAACCTGTCGCTTATTGTTCCTGTAAATTTATAATTCTTATATGTATCTCTTAAATTGTTATATCCCCCGTTAGCCCTTATATCATAATGTAAGCCGGACTGTGCTGTCCGCAATGTTAGATTTACAGTTCCTCCCAATGCATCGGCATCCATATCCGGACGGAGAGTTTTTGATACCTCTACTGCTTTTATCAAATCATCACTTAATAAACTTAAATCAATTCCCCGGTCATAATAATTTGTAGATGCCATTGGAACACCTTCAATGGTAACTTCATTATATTTAGGAGATAATCCCCTGACGACTACTGCATATGCTTCACCTGCATTTCTTTGAAGAGATATTCCCGGTAACCTTCCGATTGATTCAGCCAAATTTGCATCCGGCAAGTTCCTGCATCTTTTCTGCTGAGACAACATTCACTAAATTACTGGAAGATAATTGCTGGTTTATTGCGGATAACTGACCTCTTGCCTGGGCAGTAACGGTTACAGTCTGTCCTTCAAGTGTTTTAGCTTCAAGGCTAAAATCTTCTTCAAGGGTTTTGTTGGCGGTAATTGTAACTTCAACGCTAACTGTAATATAACCTACATATGAAATTATCCATTGTTTGTTTGCCAACAGGAAGATTTCTAATGAGGAATTTACCATCAAGATCGGTTGCTGCACCTAAGCTGGTTCCTTTAACAACGACATTTGCACCGGGAAGTGCTTCACCGGTATTTTTGTCTTTAACAGTTCCCTGGATCGAACCTGACTGGGCTAGTGTAAACGACTGAAATATTAGAAAAAATATCAGGGAAAAAACTGAAAAAATAATTCCCTTTTTCTTGTAAATATTTGCCATAGTCCTCCTCCTCAGGATATCATTAAATAGAATTTATTTCTTAATATAATGAACTAAATGAAATATTTCGATAAAATTATACAAAAAAACAATGATAAGGAAGTATACTTATTTATGAGATTTAATATTTTCACCTGCATAGCAATTCGCCTTAACAATTCAATAATAATGCCATTTTGATAAATAAATAAATACTTCTAAACTTAAAAACAATCAATAATTCCGAATATTAAATCTTATTATTTTAATAAAAAATTATTTTAATAATAAAAATAGTAATCGCTCCATCAGGCTCTATAAGCTTAAACTTTTAAATTAAAAATATCGATTTTCTTTTTTGTATACCCCAATTTATTCTTTATTCTTTTTGGAAAGTTAAAATAGTTAAGAAGAAGTTCCATAATTATACTCAAATTTTGCAAATAGATTTTAATTAAATTCAACTAATACTGAAGTACTATTTACATCATTGTAAATTATATGAAAACTTAAATTTTAAAAATTTTTATTGATATCCATTTTTTTTCTCTTAATGAAGTTCTATATTCAAAATTTTAGTCCTTAGTCTGGAGCCTGCCGATGCAATTTATTAATCCTCTTGTAGTATGATAATCACCTTTCCAGATAGTACCTTTAGGGTAAGTTTTGATTTCCGGTACTTCATCAATTCCTCCCCAATAAAATCCTCCATATTTTTTATCGATCAGATAATTTTTTATATAATTCCATTGTTCGCAGAATTTTTTATAATAATTCATCTTATCATTTGGAAAAAGCTCCGACATCATCAAGCAGGAATTGAGAGCTTCAACTTGAGACCACCATTGTTTGGTTTTCATTATGATAGTGATTTTATTGTCTCCTTTAAAATAATAGCCGCCGTCAAATATCCCTCCGACTTTTTCATCCCATCCGTTTTTTATTGTGTGATCCACCATCTTTTTTGCAATTCTCAAAGTAGTAGAATCATTTTTTATTCCTAAAGCTTTTGATGCTTCAAGTAAAAGATACCCTGTCTCTATATCATGACCGAATGAGACATGATCAAGCTCGAAATGTTTTTTTCTTGCTTCAGCACTTGAATCTCTATAGGAAACCGGGGTTAAATCACGGTTAAAAAATAAATCAAGATACCCTTTATTGGTGACAAATTTATCTCTTATAACTCCGAGCAGAGATTTAAGTCTCAATTTTAGCGTGCTGTCCGGCCAGACAGAGTATAATTCCGTGAAGCATTCCAGAATATGTATAGAGCTGTTTTGATCTTTCGGCGGAACCCCATGATAACCTTCCTTAAAAGGTGTTCCGTTTCTTGATAAAAATTGGAAATACCCTCCATATTTGGGATCATAACTATGTTTATCCAGCCAATTAAATGTTTCTACAGCCAATCTTAATGCAGAAGTATCCTTAGATACATTATAATATGCAGCTAAACCGTATATAGCAAAAGCATTACCATAGGCATCTTTAATAACTTGTTTTTCATTAGGGAGCCCAAATCCATTCTGGTTAATTACTTTTCCTTCCCTATCAACCTGGTCATAAAAGCCCCCATATTTCTTATCCCACATAATATTTTTTAAAAATTTGAATCCATGAGCCGAAATTTTAGGAAGATAATCATACTTTTTATAAAAAATTGCAGCATTAGAGGCAGACCAGACATGTCTTGCCTGGGTTACTATCATTTTATTCTGTTTACCTTCAAGCTGCCATTTATAATTTATATCGCTGAAAAAGCCCCCCTCCGCTGAGTCTATAGATAAAGGATACCATAATTCGAAACTCTGGTTTAACAGGTGCTTCATTTCTGCCAGAATTGTGCTCCTGTTTGTTTCGAATTTATTTGTCTGTCCCTCTCCTTGAGCAGAGGTCATTTGTAATCCCACAAAAACAAAATATATTAGACTCAATGTTATAACAGATTTTATTCTTTTATATCTATCCAACTCTTCTCACCATGTTTTGTTTAAAATAAAATTGATTAAAATTTTTTATAAAATATTCAGTTTTTAATAATATCAGTAATATTATAAAAATTTTGTTAGAAAAGCCAAGTTGATTTAATGATGAAATTTGTAATCATATGTAGAGCTAATTATCCTTTGAATTGTTAGTTCTCCTGGAATTGTTTAAAGTTTAGTAAAAAAAATTTTATTTTGAACTGCAATAATATATATTCATAATGATCCTTTTAAATAGATTGGGTGAACAAATATTAATAAATATTTCTTAATAGTAATCCATTAGCATTTTGAAAATACTTTTTAATCTTAAAAAGTTAATAAAAATTAGTATATTTGGTAAGTTTGACTTTAATAAATGGTGAATTTATATTGTATTCTTAACAATAACTTCAAAAGGAGCATAATATATGCAGCAACCAAACAATTTTTTAAAGTATGTTCCTATATTTTCTGATTTGGATGATGATACATTAGAAAAAATATCAAAGCTGGGAATAAGAAAATCATTTAAAAAAGATTCGGTTGTTTTATTTGAACATGAAACCGGCACTGCACTTTTTGTAATTGTTGAGGGAAAAGTGAAAGTGTCCCGCGTAAGCGATGATGGTAAAGAAGTCATTTTAACCATTCTGGGGGAATCTGATTTCTTTGGCGAGATGGCTATTCTAGACGGTCTTTCCCGTTCGGCTAATGTTACTGCAATGGAAGATTCTGAATTATTTATTATTCAGAGAAGTGAATTCCTGGAGCTGCTTCACGTACATCCGGAAGTGTCGATTACTCTTCTGCAGGAATTAACACAGCGCTTAAGATCTGCTGATATGAAGATCAAATCTCTTTCATTAAAAGATGCAGAAGGAAAAGTAGCTACTGTTATTCTGCAGCTGGCCGATGATGTAGGAAAAATTAAGCAGGGAACTGTTGAAATAGAAAAGCTTCCTTTCCAGCATGACCTGGCAAATATGGCCGGCACCTCAAGGGAAACTATTTCAAGAACACTTCATACTTTTGCCAAAAAAGGATTGGTTGAACTGGACGGTTCAAAGCTCCGTATAATGAATTATGAAAAATTTAAAGAACTATTTAGTTAACCGGTTTTAATGAAAGGGAAAGTAGATTTACATATTCACACTAATCATTCCGATGGTTTTTACTCTCCCGAGGATGTCGTATTAAAAGCAAAAGAGAATGATCTTGAAGCTATTAGTATTACTGACCATGATAACCTTTCCGGTATTAATGATGCAATAAAAAAGGGGAATGAAATCGGGATAGAAGTTATACCGGGTCTTGGAGATCAGCTCCGATATTAAAGACAGGGAAATTCATATTTTAGGATACTTTATTCAAACCGACAATCAGGAGCTTGAAAGGTACCTCAATTTTTTTAGAGTGGAAAGATTAAAAAGAGCAGTAAGAATTGTAAATAAATTAAATTTACTGGGAATGCCCTTAACAATTGATGATGTAATGGAAGTGGCTAAAAATTCTGCTGTCGGCAGACCCCATATTGCCCAGGCTATGCTTTCAAAAGGACTGATTTCTTCTTATTACGAAGCTTTTAATAAATATATTGGAAATGGCGGGCCTGCATTTGAGAAAAAAGTTCATATTTCTCCTCAAAGTGCTTTCAAAATTATCAGTGACGCCGGGGGATTATCTTTTATTGCACACCCTGGATACATGGAAGAATCATTGCTTAAAGAATTAATTGACGAAGGTGTTGACGGACTTGAAGTTATTCATTCCTCCCATTCGCAGCACCAGATAAAATTTTACCGCGGAATTGTAAATGAATATTTTCTTTTGGAAAGCGGCGGCTCCGATTTTCATGGAGGCAAAAGAGATGATGAAAAAAATTTGGGGAAGTTCTATACAAAATATTCTGCAATTGAGGCGATGCGAAAACGTTTGTTGAAAAATACGGCATAATAGCTAAATTCCCTAGCTGAATTTTACATTTTAATTAATTAATATTTTGTCTACAAATGAATATTATCGAAGGAAATCTTTCAAGAAAAGGTTATAAGTTTGCAATAATTGTAAGCAGGTTTAATGAATTTATTGGGAATAAATTATTGGAAGGCTGCTTGGAATGCCTTAAAAAGCATAACTACTCGGAGAATGATTTTGATTTAATAAAAGTTCCCGGGGCATTTGAAATCCCTTTAATAGCCGGCAAGCTCGCATCTCAAAAAAAATATGACGCCATCATTGCATTAGGCGCTGTCATAAGAGGAGCAACCCCGCATTTTGATTATATCTCAAATGCAGTAAGCACCGGATGCTCTGAAGTAGCTTTGAAATATAATATCCCGGTGGTATTTGGAGTTCTGACTACCAATACTGTTGAGCAAGCTCTGGAACGTTCCGATTCGAAGCTTGGAAATAAGGGGTGGGATGCTGCATTAACTGCAATTGAAATGGCTGATTTAAACCATAGATTGTCTTAAATCATAAATGCCTGAGCTGCATGTTTGCATGAACTCGAGCTACCCTTGAACTTAAACTTGAACTTGAACTTGAACTTCGTTAGCAACTACGAAGCTTCCAGAATTTTGACCACGAATTTTGGATAGGTTACATTCTTTTATACTTTCACGTTTAAAAAAAAATTGTAAATTGCATAGCAGGTTAACAAATCTTATAAAAAATAGGCGGGCGAATAAGAATTTTTTACTTTTTCAGAATTTTATTAATAAATAATATTTAAGTAAATGAAAAAATTTATTATAATCTTATTTGCATACTTATTTAATACGGTAATCTTTTGCCAATCAGTGACCGGGTGGCAGAGCTACACAGAGATGAAAGAGGTTGAAGCCATCCAGGTAACGGCTGATGGATTTTGGGCAGCTTCAACAGGCGGAGCTTTTTTTTATAATAACAGCGACCATTCATACAAAACCCTGCGGAAATCAAACGGTCTTAATGGAATTCAACTGACTTCATTAACAATAGATAATAATGGAAATGTCTGGTTTGGAAGCCAGGAGGGAATACTTGATATTTATTACCCTGCAGCTAACTCTATCAGCTCCCTGCTTGATATTTACAATTCGAATAAAAATCCCAAGCAGATTAACGAACTGACTACTGTCGGCGATACAATTATTGCATCCACTGATTTTGGAATTACTTTAATTGATCCTGAAAAATTAATTCTTTATGATACCTATTTTCGGTTCGGAACTTTCCCTTCAAATATAAGGGTGAACAGCGCTTTAAAATCGGATAAAATATATGCCGCTACGGATTCCGGTGTTGCTATTCAAAAAGACGGAGCAGTTAACCTTTCTGCTCCTGAATCATGGTCTGTTTACCGGACTTCCGATGGTCTTCCGGCAAGTAAAATAGAAAAAATTGTCAGCTTCAGGGATTCCATTATTGTTGCTACCGAAAAAGGTTTATCTTATTTTGATGGTACAAAATGGATTTCATTTCTGCCGCAATTCAACAATTTGAATATCGGTGACCTTTTAGTTGTAAATGATACCTGTTTATTGTAAATAATAATAGTGTTGATGTTTATTATAATGGAGCCGTTAAAGAATATTTCTCATCTGCTAATCCTGTAACTAAAATTTCCTACTCAAATAGTCTCGGTTTATTAGCCGGAACTGCAACATCCGGAGTTATACAGGGCGGGAATGGTTCTGCTTTATACCCAAACGGACCTAAGGCAAACCAATTTTTAGGAATCGATGTAGATGCAAGCGGAAATCTTTGGTGCGCAAGCGGAACAGATGTCTCAGGTATAGGTTTTTACAAATATGACGGCAGTGAGTGGACAAATTACGATAAGACAAATACGCCTCAAATTCAAACCAATACATATTTTACTGTCAAAACCTTCGGAAATGATGTTTTATTTGGAAGCTGGGGACAAGGATTTTTATCAATTACTAATAATACTTACAAAGTATTTAATATAAATAATACGGAAATGAAAGGGATACAAAAAGATCCTACTTTTCTTGTTATAACTGATTTTGATAAAGATTCTAAAGGTAATCTATGGATCTTAAATTACGGTGCTTCAGATAAAAAAATACTTTCAATGGTTACTCCAGACAGCACCTGGTACTATTTTACAGTCCCTGCTTTTTTCGGACAGTATATCCAGCAAAATATGGGAATGGTAATAGACCAGTATGATACGAAATGGTTTTATTCGCAAGACGGAAATAAACCGGGTTTATTTTATTTTAATGAAAATGGGACATATTCAGATACTAAGGATGATATATCCGGTTATATTAATAATACTAACGGTTTGAATGATAATGTCGTTAATTCAATTTTGGTTGATAAAAGAGGAGACATTTGGGTTGGAACCGGGTTAGGCGTTAATATAATCAGCAATAACGGATCGGTTCTATCAAGTAAACCCGCTTTAAGTATTACATCTGTTTTTACATTAAGACAGCAGACAATTAATTGCATGGCCGTTGATCCTATAAATCAAAAATGGATCGGAACAAACCAGGGTTTGTTGCTTGTTAACTCTGACGGTACAAGTCTGATTGCTTCTTACGATTCAAAAAATAGCCCCCTCCCTTCAGATATTATTAGAAGCATTACTATCGATGAAAACAGCGGAACAGTATATGTAGGCGACAGATGCTGCTATCACCTCTTTTAAAACTGCCGCAATTAAACCGCAGGACAGCTTTCACAAATCTTTTTGTTTATCCAAGCCCGTTTATATTAAACGGCGGAAATAATCAATTAACCATTTCAGGTTTGGTAGTAGATTCCGATATAAAAATATTATCAATCACAGGGAAATTAATTTCCGAATTCCCTTCGCCCGGCGGTAATGTTGCTTTTTGGGATGGGAAAGATATGAACGGCAATTATGTCAGCAGCGGTATTTATCTTGTAATTGCATTTGATAAAGAAGGAAATAATGCTGTTGCAGGTAAAGTTGCTGTGATAAGAAAGTAAATTATTTAGATATTTGAATGATTGACCTTGCTAATATTTCACTTCAATTCGGCGGAAATTATTTATTTGAAAATGTAAATTTTAAAATAAATTCAGGGGATAAAATTTCACTTGTGGGTGCCAATGGCACCGGCAAATCATCACTTCTTAAAATAATAAACGGAAAGCTCCAGCCGGAATCAGGCAAAATATTTAAACAAAAAAATATAAGCATTGGATATCTTCCGCAGGAAAATGTAACCCATAAAAACAAATCACTTCTTGATGAAGCTTTATCAGCATTAACTAACCTGATTAAATTACGGGATAAAGAATCGGAAATAACAAACAGGCTCGGTCAAGATATTCCCGAAGAAGAAAAAATTGATCTGGTTAACCAGCTTGGAGAAGTTCATCATAAATTGGAAGAGCTTGATTCCTATACTGCAGAATCGAAAGTAAAGAAAATTCTCTTAGGGCTTGGTTTTAATGAAGAAGACTTTATCAGATCAACAAATGAATTTTCAGGCGGATGGCAGATGAGAATTGCACTTGCCAAAATTCTAATTTCACAAAATGATCTTCTTTTAATGGATGAACCCACCAACCATCTTGATATTGATTCCCTTGAATGGCTGATTAATTTTCTAAAGAATTACCAGGGAGCTTTATTAGTTGTCTCCCATGATAAGCATTTTATTAATGAAATTACCAATAAAACCTTAGAAATTTATTTAAATAAATTCTACAAATTTAACGGTGATTATGATGCTTATTTAAAATATAAAGAAGAAAGAGATAAGCTTGCGGAAAATCAATTTATTCAGCAGCAGAAAAAAGATAAAAGAAACCGAAAAATTTATTGAGAGGTTCCGGTATAAGGCTACAAAAGCAAAGCAAGTGCAAAGCAGGATAAAACAGCTTGAAAAAATTGACCTTATCGAATTGCCCGAAAATAAATCCGATATAAATATTAAATTTCCTGAACCGCCTGCAAGCGGAAAAATCAATATAGAACTAGATTCTATTTCAAAATCTTATGGACAAAAGAAAATTTTTGAAGGATTAAATTTTAAGGTTAACCGGGGAGAGAAAATTGCTTTTGTCGGCACCAATGGTGCAGGTAAAACTACTTTAGCAAAAATAATTGCGGGAGAAATTGATTTTGATTCCGGGAAAAGAATTGTTGGCCATAATACTATTATTTGTTATTATGCCCAGGATGTTGCCGACGGCCTTAATCCCTCCCATGATATTTTAGAGACCCTAGAGAATAGTTTCCGAAGAAAAAACAATCGGCCAGCTGCGTTCATTGCTGGGAGCTTTTCTTTTTTCCGGTGACGATGTCTTTAAAAAAATAGGAGTCCTTTCAGGCGGAGAAAAAAGCAGGGTGGCATTAGCAAAAATTTTATTAACCAAATCCAATTTTATTATTCTTGATGAACCGACAAACCATCTTGATATTTCATCAAAAGAAGTTCTTCTTAAAGCTTTAATAAATTTTACCGGCTCACTAATCTTAGTTTCGCATGATATTGATTTCTTAAAACCTCTGGTAAATAAGGTGGTTGAGGTTAAAAAAGGTAAAATAAAAGAATACCCTGGCGGAATTGAATACTATCTGCAAAAAAGAGAAGAGCTTATCGAACATGGAAGAGAGAATTCTAAAAAAGAAAAAACAGATAAAGAAAATTTCTCAAGAAAAGATCAGAAAAGGATTGAGGCTGAATTAAGACAAAAAAAATATAATGCAACTAAAGAAATTGCCGATAAAATAAAGGATCTTGAAAAAAGAGATAGAAGAGCTGGAAATAAAAGAAGAAGAAGTTAAAAAATCTTCTTTCCGATCCGGATATTTACAATGATCATGCAAAAGCTAAAGAAAAAACTACAGAATACAATAAAGTTCAAACGGACCTGGAAAAACATTTAAATGAATGGGAAATGCTTTCCAAGCAACTTCATAAAATAGAAAATGAGTTTCTTAATAATAATTAATTACTTGATACAAGTTAGCTAAACCTTAATCTCCTAAAAATTCTTCCGCCATAGCCAAACCGCCGTAAATTGCAGCATCATCACCTAGTTCCGAAGCAACAATCTTTAAATCTTTTGCAGCTTTCTTTTAACGCATGAATCTTAAAAGCTTCTTTAATATGCGGGATCATAAAATCACTAAGCGCTTCAATTAATCCGCCGCCAAGAACAATCATATCAAGATTTAATAAATTTGCAATATTCGCTAAAACCATCCCTATAGTTTCACATTCATCGGAAATATGCTTGATTACAACAGGATCATTTTGCTGTAACTGCAGCGGCAAGTGCTTTACTTTTTATTTTTTCTCCCGGTTTTACAAGCTTGTTTAAGATACTTTTTTTATCATGCTTCATACTTGCTTCAATTTTTTTTACAATTGCGGTTCTGCTGGCAACTGCTTCAAAGCATCCTCTATTTCCGCAGCCGCAAACAGGTCCATTTTTTTGTACAACAACATGCCCAATTTCGCCGGCAACAAAATTGGAGCCTCTATAAATTTTATTATCAAAAAATAATGCTCCTCCTATACCTGTACCGATAAAAACTGCAAGCATATTTTTTGATTTTTTACCAATCCCAAAATTTTTAACGCCTAATCCGCCCATATTTACATCATTTTCCAATAAAACAGGGAAGTTGAGCTCTTTTTGAAGCTTTTCCTTTAAATTATAGTCTTTTATACCGAGATTTGGCGCAAGGTTTACTACCCCGGTATAAGGATTTAATGAGCCGGGTATGCCGATACATACTGCTTTTACATTTTCTTTATTAAAATTATTTTTCTTTAACCAGATCTTTAACTATTGAAGAAAGGCTTTCAACATATTCTTTATTCGACGAATTGGATTTTGTTGGTGTTTTTATTTTTGCAAAAATTCCATCTTTAGAATTTAAAGCCGAAGCAAGAATCTTGGTTCCTCCCATATCCACACTGATAATAAAATCTTTACCCAGTTTAACCTCCATGTCAATTTATTTAACAAAATCTTAATATAAAAAATTAGAAATATTTTAATACTTTTCCAAAGCTCAATCATTTTAACTTTATTTTAAATTGTTTATATCGCTCATAATCTATAAATTTAAAAAATGGAAAAAATAAAACCGTTAAAAAGATTTGGTCAAAACTACATAAATGATCAAAATATATTAAATAATATAGTCAAAGAGATTAATCCCCAGCTGAATGATAATTTATTGGAAATCGGACCCGGTTTAGGTTCTCTAACAGAAAAATTAACCCGTTTTACTCCATATTTAACAGCCGTCGAAATAGATAAAAGAGTAATTGAAAACCTTTCGAAACAATTCCCGCAAATAAATTTAATAAATGATGATTTTTTAAATCTTGATTTATACAGGTTCAATATAAATCCAAAAAATAAACTACGAATTGTAGGGAATATTCCATATAATCTCACTTCCTCAATAATCTTTAAGATGATTGAAAATAATTCAATTATTTCCGATTCCGTTATTATGGTTCAAACGGAAGTAGCGAATAGAATGCTTGCAAAAAAAGGAACGAAAGATTATGGAATTCTTTCAATTCTGCTTAACTATTTTTCCGAAATTAAACATTGTTTTAGAATCTCACCAAATGTTTTCTACCCGAAGCCGAAAGTATTTTCATCTTTAGTTCATATTTTCTTTAAAGAATTAAAAGAAACAAAAGAAGAACAGATGCTTTTTATAAAGATTGTAAAAGCAGCTTTTGGAAATAGGAGAAAAACTTTAAGAAATTCATTCAGTAATAATCTTGTAACTGTGGGATTAAAAGATTTTGATTTTGAATCCTCCGGGATAAATCTTTCTTTACGAGCCGAACAGCTTGATGTAGATGATTTTAAAAAATTATCGAAATATTTTAACAATCAGCTAAATCTAAAATGATGCTAATTTATATCCCAATTTCGTAGAATGCATAGAATAAAATCTTTCGTACGTAACCTTAAAGCTTTTGATCTAGTTGTTGTTGTTTTCTTCATCTTCTTAATTATTATAAATATTCTATTTTATGACAGAATTACCAACACCGCTGTTTTTTATTTTTATCGATTCTTTTATAATACTGTTTGCTTTTGCGTTAAGTTATTTTGAAGATAAATATCATAACCGTTTTTGGCGGATAGTACATTACTGGTACATAGCTCCATTAATACTTTTTACTTTTAAAGAACTGTACTATTTGATCCACCCTATAAGAATGAAAGATTATGATCAGCTTTTTATAAAAATTGATCATTGGATTTTCGGAGTGAATCCGACTCAATGGCTTCAGCAGTTTACTAACCCGGTATTAACCGAAATTCTGCAGATAGTATACGGTCTTTTTTATTTTTTACCGATTATTCTCGCTCTGGCTCTTTTAAGAAATAAAAGATATATGGCAGTCGATTTTGCAGCATTTTCTATTATTTATGGATTTTTTCTTTCTTACCTCGGCTATTTCGCTCTTCCGGGAGTTGGGCCCCGCTTTACTCTGCATAATTTCAGTAATATTAATGTTGAACTGCCGGGAATCTGGTTAACAAATTATTTAAGAGATCTGGTTAATATTGGCGAGTCAATACCTCCCGGCATTCCACATCCTGCTGAAATTGTTCAAAGAGATGTATTCCCGAGCGGCCATACAATGATTACATTAATTGTAATTTATCTGTCAATAAAACTAAAAAGCAGATCAAGATATTTTCTTGTTCCGGTCGGAACTTTATTAATTTTTGCAACAGTATATTTATGGTATCACTATGTAATTGATCTTATCGGGGGTTTAATATTTATGATATTCTCTGTCTGGTCCGGCAAATATATTTTTAACTGGTGGCAGAGAAAAGTCGGCGCGGAAGAATTCGAATATGGCAAGTATTGAATCAGATGTTTATGGATAATAATATTAGTAAAAACAGGGATAAGAAAATTCAAGTAAGAAGGATATTTGAATCGATCGCATTCAGGTATGATCTTCTTAATCATTTATTAAGTTTTGGCACCGATTATTATTGGAGAAAAAAAGCTTTAAAATTAACAGGACTTTCTCCAGACTCCGTTTTATTGGATGTCGCTTGCGGAACAGGTGATTTTGCAATTGAAGCAAAACGTTCCGGCGTTGACAATATTATCGGTGCGGATTTTTCAATAAATATGCTGAAGCTTTTTATCAAGAAAAGCAGCTGGATTGCAGGAAAAAATGTGCAAATGGTTGCGGAAAATATTCCGTTGAAAAATGAATCTGTTACAAATGTAATAGTAGCCTTCGGCGTGAGAAATTTTTATGATATCCAGAAGGGATTTGATTCGTTTCATAATGTTTTAAAAGAAAATGGGAAAGCAACCATTCTGGAATTCCGGCTCCCTTCAAATTTTATTTTAAGGAAATTATATACTTTATATTTTAAAAAGATACTGCCGGTTGTGGGAGGAATAATTTCCGGGGACAGGGATGCATATAATTACCTGCCGAAATCAGTTGAAGAGTTTGATGAAAAAGTTGATCTGGAAAAACTTCTTTCAAATTCAGGATTTAAAAAAATAGAAAAATTCGATCTGACATTCGGAATTGCGCAAACAATAATTGCAACAAAATAAAAAGAACTCTTTTATTTGATATTATAAGAAACAAGATTCTCGGAACCGGTACTTGTTGAATCTGAAAAATTTATTTCATTCCTGGTAAAAACATTTAATAAAAGGCTGTTCCCCTCCCATTTTACTGGCTCCGATATCTGCGACAAACCATCCGTCAGCCGTTACAGTCTGCCTGGATTGAGTAATAGGATTTATTAATGAAAATGAATATTCTATTTTTGCTGCTTCCCTGGTTATTGTCCCTGAATTCAAATTTAATGCAATATTTTCTTTACCCAAAAATTTTGCTTCTACATCAACTACTGTTACAGTAATCCCCTCTTCAAGGTTAACCTTAAAAACCGGCCAATTTTTTCCATCCTGAAGAGGAGTTGAAAAAAGTAGCATTTCCTGATCAATTTTTAAATAAGGGATATATGATACATATTCCGGCGGAAGATTTTCGGAAAAACCGGTTGTATCCAGATAATAATATATTCCTGCATCAGTTTTTCTAAAAAAGGAATTATATACATTTTTCGAATCAATAGTTGAAACTGAATCAACCTGCAACATATATATACCGCCTCTTTGATCGGTATTCTCATATTTTGTATCTCTGGTTCCGGTTATTTGATCTCCGGTCAGATTGGATTCTTTCAAAATTATATTTATAACTGCTTCCAGCAGTTGAAGGGAAATAATTACTGTTATCAATATTACCTGCACTTACTGGGTTACTATTTTTTTTACATGAGCTAATAATAAATATTACTAACACTAAACAAAAAGTTGAGACAATAACTGATTTCATAAATATTACCTAAAGTTTAAGAGTTCTTTCAAATTATTAAATGCTTTTGACCGGTGACTGATTTTATTTTTTTCCTTTAATGATAATTCTCCCATAGTTAAATTATATCCATCCGGGATAAAAAAAGGATCATAACCAAATCCATTTTGACCTCTCGGTTCTTTAATAATTATTCCCTTAACTTCTCCGTTGGAGATCCTGAAGCTTTCACCGTCATAATATACTGCAAAACAAATATATTTTGCATGGTGCGGTTCATTGAATTTTTCCAATTCTCTTATAAGCTTTCTATTATTGTCATCATCATTTGCACCTAAACCCGCGTATCGTGCAGAATAAACACCGGGCGCACCAAAAAGCTGTTCCACGGATAATCCCGAATCATCTGCAATCGACCGGAATCTTATATTTTTTAAAAACCTCCGCTGCTTTAATCCTTGCATTCTCTTCAAAGGTAATACCCGATTCATCAATTTCAGAAAGATCATTTAGATCAAGCAGGGAAACCAATTCCAGATCAATTCCGTCAAGTATTTTTTTCACTTCCTTTATCTTACCTTCATTTTTGGATGCAAAAATAAATTTTCTTTTCATTTAAATATCACCTCGCTAAGTGCATAAAAAACAGCCATTGAACTTGAAAAAACTGCGGTAACAGCAAATTTCCATTTTTTATGTATTTTATTTATTATAATGTAATTAACAGGTAAAGTAAAAAAGAAACTATAAGCAAATGAATTGAAGCCTATTCGCAGCAAATCCCAATTTATCTGGCTAAAATTTCCTTCAAATAAATTTAAGATCAATAAATGTCTTGCAATCCATAAAGGATTAAAATATAATGTAAATAATATTGTACTTATAATCTTGGAATATACTTCATCTTTATAAAATTTATTGCTGAGCCACTTTAAATATTTTGGAATTTCCAAAGCATAAACAAAACCTCCTAAAAATAAAATGCCTAATAATCTTCCGATAGAAAAATCATTTATTATCAAGGCAGCAATAGTATCCCCGATAGAGTATATTAATGCTCCCTGTAAAATGCTCCTCTTATTTAATAACGGGTTAATAGCTGAACTAAGGTAAAATGGTTAAAAAAAGATGTTAGATATGTTTTCAAAAATCAAATACCCATATTACTGAGGGTATGAAAAATAATATTTAATGACTCGGATAACTCCGGATGTTTTGTTTCAAAATTCATTTCGGCTTCTTTTATGCTTTCAGCCAGGCTATCCTTCTCTTCACTTGAAACTTCTTCTGAGTTGTCAAGAAAACCGGATATGTCTTGCATCAACTGCTTCAAATTGTTTTTAAGATCGTGATCGATGTTTTGTTTCTTTTCTAACTTTTCATTAAAGTTTTCTAATTCCTGTCGTAATTGTTTTTTGTTCATAAATTCTCCTATTTGCAAAATTACTTATATATAATTTAGTGATCAATTGAATGAACCTCAAAAAATATTCTGCAAATTAAGCAAAAACTCCTCATAATAATGTCATAGAATATATTCTGTTTTGGAGTTACATATTATAATCATCCAAAAAAAAAGGTTTTTCTTAGCCGGGTTATGCTTTTTTTTGGTCATCTTTATTACATAAGCAATACTATATGTATAGTTAAAACTTGAGCGGAAATAATTTTACTCTATTTTTGTGATAAGCATTAACTGCAAGTAAATAAATAAGTTATATTTTTCAAATAGGAATTACTTTTACTTTCACGTATTAAAATTCAAGTTTAATTAAACCGGTAAGATTTTATTCTTCGAACTTTTTTATATTTATCGGTGACGTTATTAACATTCCGGTCATTAAACCCATTTTCATTTAAACCGGAATTTTATATTATTTGTCTAAAAGTTTAATCAAGAAATGAAGATTAAATTTCAATCTTAAAAAAAGATATTCTGAGGGTAAAAGTCCGTTCAATAAAAAAAATTTATTGGCATAAAAGCAACTTTCTAAAAATGCCGTCCTAATCAAAGGCAAAATAATGCGGAAAATTATTTTAGATTCATTTTATACAATTTTTATTCTTACTTTCCTTTTTTCATTTAATGAAACAAGAGCACAATATTTCGGACAAAACAAAGTAAATTATACTAACTTTAACTTTAAAGAATTACACACTGAACATTTCGATATCTATTATTACCCTGAAGAAACTGACGGTGTTCAATATGCTGCAAAGATGGCAGAACGCTGGTATACGCGACATCGCCTTGTTTTTGAAGATACATTAAATGGAAAGCAGCCGCTAATACTTTATGCCAGTTTTCCTCAATTTTCGGAAACAAATGTTACGCAGGGTATAATTGGACAAGGCACAGGCGGATTTACTGAACCCCTTTTAAGAAGAATTACGATGCCGTTTGCAGGTCCGCTTAAAGAGACTGATCATGTTATCGGGCACGAGCTGGTACATGCATTCCAGTACGATATAACAGGTCGGCATGGCCGCGGAAACGGGAATCCTAATATGCCTGCGCTGGAAAGGCTGCCGCTTTGGTTTGTTGAAGGTATGGCCGAATATCTCTCTTTAGGCCCGAATGATCCTTTCACCTCAATGTGGATGCGTGAAGCAGCTCTTGAAAAATTACCCGATATTTCTGATCTGGAAAATACAAACAAATATTTCCCATACAGGTATGGTCAGGCATTATTAGCTTATATAACAGGGAGATGGGGCGATAGGATTCTCGGTAAACTTTTAAGGCGGGCTGCTTTCTTTGGAGATATCGATAAAGCTATAGATAGTGTGCTCCAAATTTCAACAGATACACTTTCGACTGAATGGCATAAGGCTATTCATAAACAATATGATTCGCTTTATAATGTTACATTAAGACCATCAGATTATGGCAAAGTTCTAATTAAAGCCAAGGGGAAAGAAACTGCTCTAAATGTTTCGCCGGTGTTAAGTCCTGACGGGAAAAATCTGGTATTCTTTTCGTCAAGGAATCTTTTTTCAATTGATATCTTTTTAGCAGATGCGGAGTCCGGTAAGATCAAGAGGACAATCCTAAGCACTGCTTTAAATTCTCATCTCCAAAATTTGGAATTTATAAATTCTACCGGGACATGGGATTCGGAAGGAAAAAGATTCCTCTTTTCCGCCGAAGAAAAAGGCCGCCCGGTTTTATCAATCTTAAATATAGAAACCGGAGACATTGAGCATGAATTCCGCTTTCCTAAAATTGGAGAAATATTTGATCCTGCATGGTCGCCAGATAATAAATATATTATATTTTCCGGCTTGAGTAATGGTTTATCAAATTTATTTCTTTATAATATTGCCTCGGATAGTCTGACAAACCTTACAAACGATGCTTATGCTGAAATGCAGCCGTCATGGTCGCCTGACGGTAGAAAAATCGTTTTTGTTACCGATAGGTTTAGTACAAATCTTTCAAATTTGGATTTTGGAAATTACCGTCTTGCAGTAATGGATTTTCAAACAAAAAAAATAGATTCACTTTATAGTTTCGACAATGCCAAGAATATAAATCCGCAGTGGACGCCGGATGGAAAAAGCATATATTTTATTTCTAACCGGAACGGGATCAATAATCTTTATAAACTTGATTTAACCGATAATAAAATTATTCAGGTAACAAATCTATATGGAGGAATTAGCGGTATCACGGATATAAGCCCTGCAATATCAGTAGCAAGAAATATTAATAAATTGGTATACAGCGTTTACGAAAAAGGAAATTATAATATCTATTCTATCGACTCTGCCGGTGCTCTTTCATCAAAAGACAGCTTAACCACATTTTATAAATATGAACCGGGTGTTCTGCCTCCGCAAAACAGGGATGATCATAAACTTGTTGTTGATAATCTTAAAAATCCTGAAATCGGGTTACCCGCTGATTCAACATTTACTTACTCCGGTTATGATGCATCATTATCATTAATAGGAGCTGCTCAAACCAATGCGGGCATAGGTACCGATATGTTTGGAACATATGTAGGGGGAGGTGTCTCCTTATATTGGAGCGATATGCTCGGAAATCATAATCTTGTAACAGGCCTTCAAGTTCAGACATTAGGTTCCTTTAAGTTTACTGATATTTCTGCTTTAGTAGGTTATTTTAATACTGCACACAGATGGAGTTACGGAGGAATAATTCAGCAGACTCCATATAATTATTATTATTATACTACATCTTTGGAGAATGTTTATAATGAGCCTGCTTACGTCCAGCGGCAAATTTTATTACGGGAAACCGAAAGAGGTGTTACCGGTTTACTATCCTATCCTTTTAGCAGGGATTTAAGAGTAGAATTTTCCGGCGGCTTCAACAATATTTCTTTTTTAAATGAAGTTCAAACAACTGCAATTTCAGCTAATACAGGCGCTATATTAGTTAATGAAACAAAGGATATGTCATTAGGTCCGTCACTAAATCTTGGTTCCGGCGGCGCAGCTTTAGTCTTTGATAATAGCTTTTTCGGTGCAACTGCTCCTCTTATTGGTCAAAGGTACAGGCTTGAAGTTGATCCGACTTTCGGTTCATTAAACTTTTTTGAAGTATTAGCTGATTACAGGCATTATATAATGCCCATAAGACCTTTCACATTGGCCGGCAGAATCCTTCATTACGGAAGATATGGAAAAGATGCACAAGATTACCGTTTAAGCCCCTTATATTTGGGTTACCCGGGACTCGTTAGAGGTTATGATTATAATTCCATAAGTGCCGGTGAATATACATCCGATACATCGTACTATTCTAATTTGTATAACAGGTTAACCGGAAGCAGGATGTTAATTGCCAACTTTGAACTTAGATTCCCGCTTTTAGGGGTTTTGGGAATTGGAAGCGGATATTATGGCTTTTTACCGATAGATTTTGGAGCTTTTTATGATGCAGGATTTGCATGGTCAAGTGGTGAAAAAATTTCACTTTTCGGCGGTAGTAAAAAAGGTATAAGCAGTTATGGACTAGTTCTCAGAATGAATTTATTCGGCTTTGCTGTCGGTGAACTTGATTATGTGCATCCGATGGATAGGCCGGGTAAAAAATGGTTGTGGCAATTCAATTTTGTTGAAGGTTTCTAAAATTGGGGATAATCATCTAACAAATTGATAAAAAGTTTATCAAAGAGTTTTTAGCTTTTTAAAAATACTAAAAGCTTCTTCAGGCTTCTTTTAATTCAATCAATTGTTTTGCAAATTTTGGTCCTTTTGCTCCGTCTTCATGTTTGAAGAAAACAAAGGCTGTTTTCCAATTTTGTTTTTTAATTTTCTCATACCACTTTTTTATTTCACTTTTTGAATAATCGCTTTTTCTTAACCTTAGGTATCCTTTGCCTGCGGTTTTAATAATATCAATTCCTGGCTCTTTATCGGTTTCAGAAAGGCAGATTGGAAAATCCTTTTCATGTAAAGATGAATAAACATCATCGCTAAACCATGATTCATGCCTGAATTCAAAAGCAGCAATAATATTATCAGGGATTAAATTTATAAAATTTTGAAGTAATGCCAGATCCTTTTTAAAATATGGCGGAAATTGATATAAGATTATCCCGAGCTTATTCCCCAAAGTTTTTAATATATCAATGAAATATTTATTATCATCCTCAACATCCTTTAGTCTTTTTATATGAGTAATTCTTTGCGGTGCTTTAATTGAAAAGCTAAAATCTTTCGGGACCTCCTTTTTCCATCCTTCCAGAACCGGTTTTTGAGGCAGACGGTAGAATGTATTATTAATTTCTACTGTTGAAAATTGTTCTGAATAAAAATTCAGCATTTTATCCGGTTTAATATCTTCAGGATAAAAACTCCCTTTCCACTCTTTATAGCTATAACCGCTAGTACCTACATATAATTTCATATTACTTCCTTTTTAAAAAAATTTTTAATCATTCTCTTATGAAAATCTTAATCTATAATCTTAATTCGAATAATTAAAGCTGAAAATTAATAGGAAAAACTTCAGATAAATTAAAATGTAAATATTGAAGAATCAAATTAAAAATTTAGCAAGCTTATCCTAATCTCTTCCGGAACCTGAGAGAGCTTAAAGCTAATATTAGAATTCCAATACCCAATAAGGCGACTGTTTGAGGAATTAATTGGAAGAAACCATCTCCTTTCAAAATAACGCCTCGTAAAATTGTAATATAATACCTGAGTGGAATTAAATAAGTTATCGGCTGTATCCAGCCGGGCATATTCTCAATAGGAAAAGCAAAGCCGGATAAGAAATTCATCGGCAGCAGAATGCCGAACATAGCAACCATCATAGCCTGCTGCTGTGTTTTTGATATCGTTGAAATAAACAAACCGATACCCAATGCAGAAAGTACATAAATAAAAGAAGCAAAAATTAGATAGAAGAAATCACCTCTAATCCCGATTCCGAACCAGAAGACCATTACTCCCATAACCAGAAAAACATCTACAAAACCTAATATTACAAAAGGAATTGTTTTACCGATAATAAGCTGCACCGGTTTTATAGGAGTTACAATTATTTGTTCAAGTGTCCCTATTTCCCTTTCTTTTACAATTCCCATAGCCATAAGTGTCGTTGTAATTATAGTTAGGATTAAGCCCATTATGCCCGGAAGCATAAAATACCTCGTCCTTAAATCAGGATTATACCAAACCCTGGTTTCGGGAACTACTGAACCGGATAATGGTATTTTTATGCCCA
Source organism: uncultured Bacteroidota bacterium (assembly GCA_963782475.1). GTDB lineage: Bacteria > Bacteroidota > Ignavibacteria > Ignavibacteriales > Ignavibacteriaceae > CAVQBP01. The sequence goes on along the minus strand of CAWAJW010000009.1, from coordinate 49,585 downwards.
ATTTATTTTGAATCTGCATCAGAATATTTTGAGAATAATTTGACACTATTCCTGTAACATAACCAAAGGCTATACCGGCCTTATTACCATCGGAACCATCAAATAATGCCTGGACATCTACCTGTTCATTTCTTGCTAATTTTTTTTCAAAATCTTTGGGAATTACCAATGCCCAAAGATCATCTCCTTTATTAATCAAATTTGTAATTTGCTCATAATTATCAGCATAATTATTTATTGAAAAATATCCCGAACTTTGAAATTTTTCTATAAAATCACGGCTGGTAACGGTTTTATCCTGATCATAAACAATTGTATTAATATTATTTATATCGAGATTGGCGGCATATCCTAATAGAATCAATTGGAGAACAGGCGATATAAAAATTATGCTGAATAACCTCGGATCTCTTTTAAGCTGTAGAAATTCTTTAATAATAATATTAATGATTATTTTCATATTGAACCTTCATTGCCATTTACGCTATTTTATTTTTTCTGTTTATTAAAGTCGCCAAAGTTAAAAAGACCAGGGAAAAAATTAATAAATAAATTAGTTGCTGCCAGAAAGCTTCCAGGCCAACCCCTTTAAGGAGTATATCCCTTAAAATAATTATAAAAAATTTTACCGGTGTTATATTTGTTAAAACCTGAATTACAGGGGGCATACTTTCAATAGGAAAAACGAAACCGGAAAGTAGAAATGATGGAAGAAGCGAGACCAAAGCCGATAATTGAAAAGCAACCTGCTGTGAATCAGATATCGAAGAAATTAAAATCCCCAGATTAAGACATGCAAAAAGAAAAATAAATGTTGAAATAAATAATAGAAAAACACTTCCTTTTATTGAGACTCCGAATAGAATATAACCGGCAAATAAAATTATTGATGCAATTACCAGCGCAATTACCGAATAAGGGATAGTCTTTCCAACTAATAATTCAAGTGATGAAAGAGGTGAAACATTTATTTGTTCGATTGTACCTCTTTCCTTTTCCCTAACTATAGACATTGCGATCGAAATTACTGCCGTCATTATTAGGATCATTGAAATTAAACCGGGGATTAAATAGAGAGTAGAATTTAAATCGGGGTTAAACCAGAACCTCGGTTCCAGGTTTATTGGGAGATAAGCCTTTCTTCCTCTAACTGCCAATTCCTCGCGGGTTATTTCGTATGAAAAAGTTGATGTAGCCGCATTCATATAGTTTGATATTACCGAAGCAGTATTTGCATCGATCCCTGCAACAAGGATTTGAATTTTCGCTTTCTTACCGGAATAGATTTGGCGTGAAAAATCCTGGGGAAATACTAAAACTACTTGCGCCTCACTTTCATCCAGAACTTCTCTTATTTTACTCTCTGAATCAATATACCCGACAAGATCAAAATAATTCGAGCTTGTCAAGCGGTTAATAAAATCCCTTGTCGTCTCAGATTTATCAAGATCATAAACGACCATTTTTATATGATGCACATCGAAATTGATTGCATAGCCGAAAAGAATAAGAAGTACAAACGGGAAAACAAAAAGGACATAGAGCATTCTTGTGTCTCTTTTTAGTTGCCGTATCTCTTTTTTTGATATAGCAAGGATTCTTGTTAACATATTTCTTTCTTTCTGAATCTTAATCATGCTCTTAAATCTTACTCTATGAAAAAAGGAGCAAAAGTAAGATTATGAAATTATTTATCAGGCTTCTTCTCGAGAAGATGTATAAACACATCCTCAAGTGTCGGAACTATCTTATCAATTCTTTTTACAGAGATAGAGTTTTTATTTAGTTCATTTTTTATTTGTTCTTCACCTTTGTAATTCTCATTAACAATTATGTGAATTTGATTCCCGAAAATTGAAGTTTCATCAACAAAATTTTCCTTTTCAAGGATTTCCATTGCACTGACGACCTTCTCACATTCAATTTCCAATATAGTATTTTTCAAATAATTTGTTTTCAATTCTTTTGAAGTTCCTCCGGCAATTAATTTTCCTGCATTGATAAGCATTATGTTATTGCAGAATTCTGCTTCTTCAAGGTAATGTGTTGTAACAAGGACAGTTGTATTCTGTGCAGATAGTTCATTAATCAAATCCCAGAATCTTCTTCTTGAGATAGGATCAACACCGCTTGTAGGTTCATCCAGGAAAATAATTCCCGGCTGATGGATTACTGCAGTTCCGAGAGCAAGTCTTTGTTTAATTCCGCCGGGAAGTGAACCTGTTAATTTTTTTTCATCTCCCTCAAGGTTTGCAGTATTTAATACCCAGCTCTTTCTTTTTTAAATTCATCACCATAAAGTCCGTAAACACCGCCGAAAAAGTTAATATTTTCTTCTACTGTCAGATCATTATAGAGAGAAAAACGCTGCGACATATAACCTATATTTTTTTTAACAAGATCAGGCTGATTTTTTACACTGAATCCTCCGACCTGGGCATCGCCTGAAGTTGGTTCTAGAATCCCGCAGAGCATTCTAATTGCAGTAGATTTTCCTGCACCATTTGCACCAAGGAAACCAAATATTTCTCCTTTCCTTACATTAAAGGAGATATGATCTACAGCGGTAAAATCACCGAACTTCTTTGTTAAATCATTTAACTTCAATACTGTTCATTTTTGCTCCATATTCCGATAACTTAATTCAGTTTTCCGACTTCTCAGTAGATCTTCTTCCCTATTGCTTTCAATAATCTTACTTTCGCCAATTGATAATCGACTAAAGCCGTTGTTAAATTTGTTTTTGACTGGAGTAAAGAAACTTCGGCATCAATTAAATCCGTACTGGTTGCTATCTGCTGGTTATATTTATCCTGAATGCTTCTATAATTTTCTTCACTTTGTTCAACTGACTGCCTGCTGACATTTATTTTATCTATTGCACGTTTGTAAGTAAGAAATGTTTGATAGACTTCCAGTTCTACAGCATCTTTTAATTGTGAAAGAGAAGTTTCAACCTGGACTTTCTGTTCTTCAGCTTGAGTAGCTTGTGATGAAGTATATCCCCAATTCCATAGATCCCATTGGAGAGTTACACCAATATCCCAGGTATCTTTAAATTTATTTTCTGCGGGAATAATTCTTTGGTTTGGCTTGCTGTAATAATAATCTCCGACCAGATAAATTGCCGGGTACCATCCGCCGTTTGCCGCAGTAATTCCTTTATCACTTGCTTTCACCCTGTATTCGAGTGATTTGAGATCATTCCTGTTTTCTTTTGACTCTTCAATTAAATTTGACAGTGTATATTCAGTAAATGATGTATCTATTTCACCGGCATTAATTTCAGTGTTTGCTTCAAGGGTCAGACCCAGCAGCTTATTTAAATTAGAGCGTGCAATATCAATATTATTCTCTGCTTCTATTAACTGCAATTGCGTATTTGAATATTGAACTTCAAGCTTTAAAAGATCATTTTTAGTTGCTAAACCGCTTTTCATAAAATTTTTTGTATCATCAAGATGATTCTTTGTAAGCCTTAAATTTTCCTGCAAAACTTTTTGGATCTGCATTGCTTTATAATAATTCCAAAATGCATTCTGAATATTAAACGCAACATCATTTAAGCTTTTCTTATAATCATAACTGCTTGATTCATAATTGTTTTCTGCCGCGCCCTTTAAAGACCAGAGCCTAAACCCGGTAAATAAAGGCTGCTGCAATGTTAATTTTAGATTGTAATTGTTTAAAATTACTGGAGAAATTTGAATCGGCTGCGGAAATATCGGGAGCGATACTTCGAAAGGCGGAATATTACTTAACCTCTGGTAGGATGCTTGAAATTTTAATAAAGGTAATAATTGAGAATTTGCCTCAGTAATTTTAGCCTCTGAACCTGACATTTTTGATTTTGCTATTTTAAGTTCTTTGCTGTTTTCAATCCCAAGCTGTAAACATTCGTCCAGCGTTAATATTTTCCCTGCTGCATCAATAACCGTGTTCGAACTTTGAGCTAAAATAGATGGGAGATAAAAAACATTTATCAAAAGAATAATTATTATAATTCGTTTCATAATATGTAACCTAACGCTTGATTTTTTTCTTACATTTTTGATAATCAATTTTTCTCTGAAACTAAAGAGATAAAAACATTTTCAAGTGATGCCGAAACTAACCTATGACTGTTTATTTCAATTTCATTATCATCTAAAATTTTTTCGATGGTTTTATAATCTATGTCATAATTATTAACCATAACGTCAATCCGATCGCCAAACAGCTGAACTTCAAAATCCGTTTGTTTTTTTATAAGGTCGTAAGCTTTCCTTATCCGGCTGCATATAATTTCCACTACTTGTTTGTTAATCGAAGATTTTACTTTCTGCGGTGTATCGAGACTTATAATTTCACCGTTATTCATCAATGCTACCCTGTTGCATCTTTCAGCTTCATCGAGGTAGGGTGTAGTCATAAATATTGTTATTTCTTCCTTTAATAAACCGGAAAGAATTTTCCAGAAGTCTCTTCTTGATACCGGGTCAACTCCGGTTGTCGGTTCGTCAAGGAAAATAATTTTGGGTTTGTGAATTAAGCTGCATGCAAGCGCCAGTTTCTGCTTCATCCCGCCGGACAGGTTATCTGCGAGTCTGTTTCTAAAAGGAGTCAACCGTGTAAATTCGAGTAACTCATTCCGTCTTTCCCCATAATTTTTTACCCCATGTATATCTGCAAAAAATTCAATATTTTCGTCAACCGTCAAATCTCCGTACAAACTGAACTTTTGTGAAAGGTAACCAATCCGGTTTTGAATTTTTTTTCTATTCTTTGCAACATTTTGATCCAATACAGAAGCAGAACCTGAATCCTGGGACACCAATCCGCATAAAATTCTAATAGTAGTAGTCTTTCCGGCGCCGTCAGGACCAACTAATCCGAACATTTCACCTTTATAAATTTCAAATGAAATCCCTTTTACCGCTTCAACTTCACCGTACGATTTTTTAAGATTCTCAATTTTTATTACCGGTTCCATTATACCTCTTTTTCATGGAAGAAATGAGATACAGACTATTATGTTCCTTATGACCATAATAAATCTCAATCAATCAATTTGATCTGTGCTCTGTTAAATATTAATCAAAGATGAACAACGGCATCCGCAGGCATTCCGGGCTTTAATTCAAATTCGGGGTTTTTTATTTCAATCTTTACTGCATAAACCAATTTTGTTCTTTCATCTTTTGTCTGAATATTTTTCGGCGTGAACTCAGCTTCGGGAGAAATATAAATGACAGTGCCTTGATAAGTTTTATTATTATAAGAATCCGATGTGACATCGGCTTTTTGTCCTAATTTAACTCTACCGAGATTTTCTTCCGAAACATAGATTACCAGTTTTACTCTCCTTAATTCGGATACTTTGAATAATGATGAGAGCATAGTAACAGTTTCTCCTTTTTCAACATATTTCTGGACAATAAAGCCGGATAAAGGAGAAACAACATATGAATCACTTATATTCTTTTTAAGCAAGTCAACAGCAGCCTTCTGCCTATTTAAATTTGCCTGAGCCTGCTTAATCTCTTCAGGCCGGGCAAAATTCTTCATCTTCTTTAAGTTTTCCTGAGCAGCATTATATTGCGATTGAGTTAGTTCATATTTTGCCTGCGCATCATCAAATTGTTTTTTTGTGATCGTCTTTGAGTCATATAATTGCTTCATCCGGTTAAAGTCTTGTTCAGCCAGGTTCATATTGATTTTTGTTTGTTTTAATGCATCCTGCGCCTGCTGGATATCTTCCGATCTGGCTCCTTCTTTAAGTAATTTAAATTGAGCATCGGCGGCATTTTCAGCAGCAACTGCCTGCTGAAGCTGCAGCTCAAGATTATCATGATCAATTATCATGACTGTATCCCCCTCTTTCACTCTTGAGCCCTCATCATATTTAATTGCAATAACCTGCCCTGTTACCTTTGAACTTATAACTGCATTGGTAGCCTCAATATTTCCGGAAGCAGAAATTGTATTTTTCTCATTTCCGTTGCCGCAGCCGATAGAATATATAACTGCAAGCACAATTAATATCTTAATTAATGATTTCATATAATTATCCTGCATTTAAACCGCCGTAGCGGGGAGAGATTTATAAAATAATTCGGTTCCTCTTTCAGTAAGAATTCCTCTCAATAATATTTCAAAAGTGACAGGTAATACCTGATTTATTGCCAGTTTATTTTCTGATAAAAAGGTCGGGTTAATAATCGATCTGATTGAAGCAATAAAAATTGTAATTATTATTTCATTCGGCTTATCTTCTATATAACCTTCATTTTTCCCCTGTTCAATTATTTGGGAAAGAATTAACAACATTTTTTTAGAACGGAATTTGTCAATTTTATTCCATAAGGCCGGCATATGCACCTTAATATCGATCATCCATTTTTCACTGGCTCTTAGAATTGACTTACTCATAAAATCAAGCAGTGACAATATTTTCAGAACTGCATTTTGATCTACTACTTACAATTTCATCTATTTTACTGCTCATATATTTCATAGTATCCTGGACAACAGCTTCTACCAAATGGTTCTTGGTAGCAAAATATTTATAAATTGTTTTCTTGCTTATCTGCATTTCACTGGCTAAAACATCCATCGATGTTTTATAAAATCCCTCATTCAAATATTTTATTTGAGCGTATTTTAAGATTTTAGTTTTATCATCTTCAATTTCGTTAAGGTTCTCGGCTGACATTGGAAACTTTTTTTTTAAATATCGTTTCCAAATATAATGCAAGGAAACTATTTTGTCAAGTAATAGTTTCCATTAAACAGCTCAGCTCACAAAATTATAAATTTGCTGACTGGTTTAATAATAAAAAAGCAGTTATACCAAGGGAGAGTATAACTGCTTTTATGCGTCATTATTTAGGTAGGAATTTTAGTTTACTTTTATTGTAAATCTCCGTTATAATCTTTTTTTCCTAATATTTAAGCTTTATAAGCTTCATATAACTGTTATACCGCATAAAATTATAATTTAAATTTAATGAAAGATACACTTTTGGGATGAATGGAATATTTAGATGATGAATGTAAAATGAAAAGATTATCTAATAATCTTCACTAAAAGAACGCAATATTTCTCTAAGTGAAATTTTACTCCCTGAGTTAAACCAATCCTCAATCAGTCTGAAAGAAATTGATATTCCCGGGGATAATTTTAATTCTTTTGATTTAACTTTCTTAATTATCTCCTCCCTTGAAAACCATTTGGCATCTTCAAGCTCTTTGTCGTGAAGTGTTATAGATGCAGTTTTAGCTTCAGCGGAAAACCCGACCATAATTGAACCGGGGAACGGCCAGGGTTGAGAAGAATGATATGAAATATTCTTTATTTTTAAACCTGTTTCTTCAAGTACTTCACGGGCAACAGCGCTTTCCAAACTTTCTCCCGGTTCTACAAAACCGGCAATTACAGAATATCTTTTGGAGGGCCATCCTGCTTGACGCGCCAGCAGACATCTCTCCTTGTTCGTAACTATTACAATTATTGCAGGATCGGTTTGCGGGAAAAAAAGAGAGTTACATTTAGGGCAGGAAGCTTTATGTCCCCCATCTTCCAAAAGAGTTTCACTGCCGCACTTTCCGCAGAACATTACTCTTTGTCTCCAGTAAACCATTGATTTTGCGTATGCCAGGATAGCAGCCTTTTCACTATTTAAGATAGGAGCAATTTTTCTTAGATCATCGAATTCATAAGAATCCTCAATAATAAAGCTGCTTTCTTCAATAACATCTAATGCGAAGAAATAGTTAGTCTTATATTTTCCTAAAAAAATATAATTATTATTGATTAATCCTTTAATATCATCATATTTTAGAAAAACAGCATTTACTTCAGGTTTAAGAGTAATTAAATTCTTTTGATTTAAAATGGGAACAAAAAAAGAATCCGGACTTTTTAAAATTTCTTTTAAATGCTCATGTTTTGTCCTGTATTCAGACATCCTGTTTAGTGCATCAATCGAAAAATAATTTGGATATTTCATAATTTCACTTATTTAATTAATCCTCGGAATTCACAATAAATAAATTAGATGCTTAATAAAACTCCCGGTAATTCTGAAATTTTCTTAAGAACTTTATCAGCATTAGAAAAATCCCCATTGCGGGTCAATTCAGTTGGAATAATAAAACAATTTATCCCTGCAGCCTTAGCAGAAATTAATCCTCTTTCAGAATCCTCTACAGCAAGGCATTCATCTTTATAAAAGCCGCTTTTTTCAACCGCAAGAAGATATGGCTCAGCGTCAGGTTTGAGATTTTTAAAATTCTCTCCCGTTAATATAAAATCAAAATACTTTAAAATTCCCAAGGATTTATGAATCAGGTCAAAATGATCCCTGCGTGAACTTGTAACTATACCCATTAAATATTTTCCGTATAATTTTTCCAGCACTTCCTTTGCGTCATCAATAATCCTGGATTCCTTTTCAAGCATTTGACCGTACAGTTTATTACGTTTATCACGAAGCTCATTTATATCTTCCGTCGATAATCCCTTTTTTTCGGCTAAATGCCATGTACCCTTTCCTTTAATAAGGAAATGTTCAATGTACATTTCTTTTGTTAGATTTATCCCGGCTGATGCCATTATCTTTTTAGTAGCTGCAAAGTATAATCGTTCGGTATCAACAAGAATACCATCATTATCCCAAAAAATTGCTTTTATTTTTTTCATAAATAAAGATTCTTTTAAATTTATTATAATAAATGAATTTGAAAAATAAAAAATATGAATCAAATATTTAATTTTGGTAAGGATGAATACGGCAACCCGCTATTGCCGTAAATCATAAAAATAGATTGAAGAGAAAAAATCAGGAATTATTTTTTCTTTCAATTAAATCATGCAAAATTAAGCATTGGAGGAGACATAATTATTTATTCAACCGGCGAAAAAATATATCCCCGCCCGATTAACAGAGTGCAATTATTATCTCTCCTGTTATTCCGGAATTAAATTGGAGCCCTTAAGTTCAACTAAAACTTTTAAACCATGGATAAAAACTTGTTAAATTATTTTGCTTTTTCCCAGAGATATCCTCCGGCTTGTTTAATACGCCCTTGCAGACACATAGAAATATTCTTTACATTCAGCTTTTCACTAGCTTCACCGATTGAATTAAATGTACCGGCAACTTTACCTTCCAGCGTTTTTGCAATAACCGGGATAGGTTTTTTATAACCGCCGCCATGGTTTTTAATCCTGTTTTTATCTTTGGGATTGACATATTCGGCTGTAAAATCACCGCTTTTTTTACTTCTGGATTTACATAGCTGCCTGATAGTATGCGCATTTAAACCAATAGATTCGGCTGCATCTTTTGTTGAACCGAACTTCGCAAAAAATTTACCTTTCTTAAAAATATTTATCGGCTTGCTCCTCGGGTTAAATCTTTCTGATTTTAGTGGAACTTTTAAAGGTCTTTTCCCGTTAGCAAATAACCAGTAATAACCTTTTACAGCTATTTCGTCTCTAATAGCATGTAAAATATTGGAGGGGTGCGAATTTATTTTTCTAGCAGCTTCTGATACGCTGTTATATTTACGTACAAATACCCCTGTTCTCTGACGGTAGGCCCACACAGCTTTTGGATCTGCCATTAAAGTTCTCCTTTCATAAAGTTAAATATTTTAAGTTTACTTATTGAGAGATCTTAATAATTCTGGAAGTTTATATACTACAATTCTTAAAAAATTTCTTTGGAAATATTATTTAACGCCCTCAGAATTGCCTCCCTAATGAAATAATTTTGATTAGCTATTTAAAATTAAGCTATTTTTCTTTTAAAAAACAAAGCCTAAACAAAATTCTCTTAGGCAAAGTTTGTAATTTGCATCAATAATAGAAAATAAATCTTCAGATTAATCATAAATTCAGATTTAATTTAATTGACAAGGTCTTTTTCAAATTTTAGTAGATTAAAACTTATTATAGGGATTAATTATTGTGAATAGCCTTTTAGCCTTTTTCTTTATCAAATACATGTTTGTTGATTTAACTAAACATACTTTGTATTATATTGCACGAATAAAGTTAACTTTAACAGCTTTCATTTTAAATTATAGGGAAGTGTTTCCAGTATGAGCATTGAGCATCAAATTCTCGGGAGAGTAGGAAAAGATAATGCACTTTTTATTAAGCTGAACAGCGGAACAAAAATCTACAGGATCTTGTTTGATTGCGGCGAGAATACTCTTGAAGAGCTAAGGCAGCATGAAATAAAAAACATAGACTATATTTTCTTTTCACATTTACATATAGATCATGTAGCGGGATTCGATTATTTTTTTAGGAGGAACTATGATCGGAATAAGCCAATATTTATCTGGGGTCCCGATGAGACTGCTGAGATTTTACACCATAGGCTTCTTGGTTATAAATGGAACCTTACAGGCGATACCGGGGGCAATTGGTTCATATCGGATATAAATGAAAATTTCCAAAAACAATTTTACATTAAATTTCCCGATGGTTTCTCAAAAAAATATTTAGTAGGAAAAAAAGTACTTAAAGAAAATTTACTTGAAACTCAAAATTTTGTCATCAGGTCAATCAGATTAAATCACATTATCCCGTCTATCGGGTATCTTTTAATAGAGAATCCTTCGCATAACATAAACCAAATAAAGCTGGATGAATTTAAATTACAGCCGGGAAGCTGGCTTGAAAAAATAAAGGATTTTTCAATCGAAGATTCCAGAAAAATTGAGATTGAAGGGAAAAAGTTCTCTTTTGGCGAACTGCGGAAAGAGCTTTTAGTAACTACCCAAGGAGAGAGTATAGCTTATTTAACCGATTTTATTCTGGATGATGTTTCAAAAGAAAAAATAAATCATTTTCTTAAAGGCTGCGATATTCTTATCTGTGAAAGTCAATATTTGAATAATGAAATGGAGCTGGCAAAAACAAATTACCATCTGACAGCCGTTCAGGCAGCAACAATTGCTAAAGAAGCAGGGGTAAAAAAATTAATTTTATTTCATATTTCGGAGAGGTACCAGAAGAATTTTCAAGAAATTCAAAGCGAAGCACGTGGAATTTTTAAGAACTCTTTTCTTCCTGGAAATTGGGGAAATCACTAATCAACGTAACCGTTATATTCAATTTCTTTTAACCGGTTTCCGCTGAAAGTAAAAATTAAATATTCCTGGGTCTCTTTTCTCCCTATCGATACTTTCGAGGGTATATACTCTCTTCCCTTCAATGCATCAAATTTTTCTTTAAACTGATTTTTTGTCATCCCGATATGGATATCTTTACTAAGAAGAATATTTTTATCCTTAATAACCGCACTTTCAAGAAACTGTTCTTTAGGGAGCTTATATAGAATAAATTCCGAGTTATTAATTTTTATTGTAAGGATAGAGTCAACCTGGTTTTTGATATGCATATTTTTAATCGGCTCTTTAAGGATCTTTAGATTATTAAATTTACTTTGAAGATTATCAACAGTTACTTTTCCAAACTGAAACGGGTTATCAATAAAATTTTCATCGATCACTGTCAATTCGGTTTGAGAGGTATCTATCTCATTATTTTCTTTTGTTAGAATTTCTTTTTCTTCTTTTTTGCAATCTTGAAAAGCAAATGCAATAACAATTATTATAAAAAGAATTTTCATAGGAAGGATTCTATAAATAAAAAGATGCATGCAGTAAAAATATATATAAAGTAGATCACAAAAAAATCTCTCGAGATGCTAAAGATATTTGCCTTGTGCTTACGCAGTCTCCATTTCCCTGCCGCTGACTTTCTTCCCGAATAGATAAAGAATTAAAACCATGCAGCCGGAAATTATGAGAATTGAAAGGTATGGTGAAAAGCCGAACGCGGTGGGGATATCTCCGATCAGCATACACAAAATTGCTGTAACCACTGCATATGGAAGCTGTGTACGGACATGATCAATATGGTCGCACGCAGAAGCCATTGAGCTTAAAATTGTGGTATCGGAGATCGGCGAACAATGGTCTCCGAAAACAGAGCCGGCTAAAACAGAGCTGATAACACCGTGCAAAATCATCATATGATCTGGATAAGAATAGTGATATAATTCGGTGACGTTATGACTTAGAGGAATAACAATTGGCATCATAATAGCCATTGTTCCCCAGCTTGTACCTGTAGAGAAACTTATTAAAGCACATACAAAGAAAACAATCACCGGGAGAAAATGTGGATTTAAAGAATCACTAATTATATTAACTATATAATCTGCAGTTCTCAAATCCTGAGTAACTGCCCCTATGGACCAGGCTAATGTTAAAATAATGCATGCTAAAAACATTGAACGCAGTCCTGCAAACCATGCATCAACAGTTTCGCTTAAATTCATTATCCGCTGTGAGATAATCATTAGCCCGGCAATAAGACATGCAGAGAAACTTGCCCATAACAATGACACATATGAATCTGAATTTCCAATTATATCCCTTATGCCAAAATTTGTTAAACCCTGCTGTTTAACCGCAGAAAGCCCGGTAAAAATTAAACCCGCAACCGTTCCGAGCACTAAGACTAATATCGGAATAAGTCCATTGTACCATTTTGCTTTATCTTCGTTTCCAAAAATTTCAGAAGTTTCCGTAAGGTCTTTTGAAACTACAGCATTATCCCGTAATACTTTTCCTTCATCAGATGCCCGTTTTTCAGCTTTAAACATCGGCCCGAAATCACGCTGCAGCCAAGCAATAAAGAAAATAAATATTAACATCATAATAGGGTAAAACCTGTAAGGTATTGTCTGAATGAAAACATTATATGCATTTTCATTGGAATGAATTGTGGCTAAGCTGTCATGGATTAATCCGACTTCATAACCAATCCAGGAACTGACAATAAAAATACTTGATACTGGTGCTGCTGTGGCATCAACAATAAAAGATAGTTTTTCCCGGGATATTTTTAATTTATCGGTAATCGGGCGCATTAAGTTACCGACAATAAGAGCATTAGCGTAATCATCGAAAAAAATCAGGATACCGGAAGCCCATGTGGCCAGCTGGCCTGATCTTTTTGTTTTTGCAAATTTAGTAACCAGGTTAGCAATTCCTTTCGTACCGCCGCTTTTGGAAATTAAACCAACTACTCCGCCGAATAAAAGAGTAAAGACTATTATTTTGAGATGCGAAAGATCGCTTATAGCATTTATAACATATGTATCTATTAAACGGAGAATTGCAGTAAACGGGTTATAATCGAAAACAAAAACAACTCCGATGTATACACCAAATAAAAGAGAAATAATAACCTGTCTGAAAACTAATGCCAGAACGATAGCTAAAAGAGGCGGGATTATACTTAATATACCAGGAAGTATCCTGATTTTTGAGTGAGGAATATTTAAATTTGACAAACCAATATCATAATCGCCGGTTGCTTCCAGAATAACAGCAGTATCAATTTTACCATCTTTGACAAGTGCATTAATGGCTTTAGAAAAGCCGTCACTTTTAATAATTATTTTTATTCTGCCTGCGGGCGGAAGATTATTAATCCTGATTGAAAATTTTATCCCCTCCAAGTCCTATGGAAGAATTGGATATCGATTGAGGAAAAACCGGGTAAAGAGATAAAAAAAATATTGAAATTATAAAAAAATACTTTTGCAATAAAGAATATGATTATATTTTATAGGAGTATTTAAATTATTTTAGTGAATATACTGTTTGGAAATGTAAATTCAAATTAAGATTAAATCAAAAATTTTTAATGAAAAAATCAATTATATAATTACATCTGAATTTTAATTATTAAAAAAGTTAAACATGATGAAAAATATGTTGATGATCCTTCAGGTATTAATATTTTTGACAGGCTGTGCACAGAAACCAAATATCAGGCAATCAGCAAACATCCCGGCTATTGAACAAACTATCGAGCGTGCCAAAAATGGAATAGTATCGGCTAATGACTCTGTATCAACGCTGTTAGGTTTATCTCTTTATGCAAATAAAGATTATAATAAACTGAAAGTTGATAGTTTAAATTTATCTACCGGGAAATATTTTACAATTCTTGTCGAATACCCCAACCCTGTAAATAATAAATTCGGCATTTATGATGATACATTAAAAACATTATTGGTTGATAGATCATTGTACGGCGAATTATCCGAGGATATAATAACTATTGATTCAAACAAATACATTAACGTGAATGAAGGTTTCAGCGTTAAAGACATTTACGAATTAGGCAGAATTTCACTTTATAAAATAGGAAATGACAAGGCTGATTTAATATTTAGAACATTTACAAGATTAAAAGAGCCCGGGGAAGTGTATACACAAAAAATAACCGGATTCTCAGGCAGCAGAATAATAACAAAGATCAATAGTACTGATGAAAATTTTAATGACAAAACAGATATTTTCGAATTTGATCAGAATTCCGGTTCATATAAAAGTAAACAAAACTTATTTGCCGATTTTGTAAAGAATGAATTGCATAAATTACCGCAGGCGGGTAACTTTAAGGAAAATTCCGACCTGAATGAATAAGCTGTGTTATGTTTTAGTCTTAATCTTTCTCATAATCGTGATAAAAATCGAGTAAGAATAAGAGCAAGATTAAGAATTTTCTTCATAACATAAGTGAATAATATAAATTTTGAAATTCTTGTTTTGACTATTTGAAGCTTATTTGCAGAACCAATTTGAAATCATATTTACATTCCTATTTATTGTTTACCGTTAAGCTTGTAAAACCAGTGCTGTATATTAAAAGTAAAAATCACCATAAATAAATAAACAAATGAAATCCATATTATTATTCAATTTGCTTTTTTTTCTTTTTACCCCCGGTTCTCTTTTTTGCCAGACTGATAATAATTATAATCCGCATGAAATTTTCGATCCATCATTTGATTTTCATCCCGGAACTATTTACAGAAGCGGAAGCGGCGCTCCCGGTCCGGGTTATTGGCAAAATGAAGCTGATTATAAAATTACAGTTGAACTCGATGATATAAGAAATTATATAAGTGGAAATGTTGAAATTGATTATACGAATAATAGTCCTGATAATTTAAATTTTGTGTGGCTTCAATTAGATCAAAATAGATTTAAGCCTGATTCCAGAAGCACTTTTATATCTCCTCCGCAAAATGATTCTTTAAAATTTAACGGCGGTTTTAACATCAAAACAGTTACAATAGAGAATGATGGGGAAAAATCGGATGCTGATTTTACTATTTCAGATACAAGAATGCAAATAAGACTTTCTGAGCCTTTAAGATCAAAAGGCGGAGTTTTAAAGATATACATTTCTTATTCATTTGAAATTGCCCCGGTTGGATTCGGCAGGTCGGGGTTTATGGAAACTAAAAACGGCAAAATCTTTGACATTGCTCAATGGTACCCGAGAATGGCTGTATATGATGATTTAAAGGGATGGAATAATCTTCCGTTCCTTGGCGGCGGCGAGTTCTATCTTGATTACGGCAGCTTTGATTACAGCATTACTGTGCCATGGTATATGATTGTTGCAGGTTCGGGCGAGCTGATAAACCCGGAAAAAGTTTTAACTGAAAATGAAATAAGCCGCCTGGAAAAAGCAAAAGAAAGTGATAAAACAATATCAATTATTGACTCCAGTGAAATTGCTTCTTCCGGAACAAGACCGGTAAATGAGGGGAGCTTAACTTGGCATTTTCGGATGAAAAATACTCGGGATGTTTCCTGGGCTGCTTCAAAAGCATTTATCTGGGATGCTGCAAAAGTTAATTTACCAAATAATAAAAATTGCATTGCAATGTCGGTATATCCTATAGAAAGCTCGGGGAAAGATGCATGGGGAAGATCAACCGAATATCTGAAAAGAAGTATTGAAATATATTCAAAAAGCTGGTTTGAATATCCTTATCCAACAGCTGTGAATGTTGGAGGACCTGTCGGAGGAATGGAATATCCCGGAATAATATTCTGCCATTGGAAAGCTAAAAATAAGCAATTATGGATGGTAACTACCCATGAGATCGGACATGACTGGTTTCCTATGATCGTCGGATCAGATGAAAGGGAAAATGCATGGATGGATGAAGGTTTTAATACATTCATAAATATTTATTCTACCGATGAATTTAATCATGGTGAATATGCTCCGAAAAGAGATAATGAATACGCTCCCAAAGGAGGAAATCCGGCTCAGGAAATAATACCTCTGCTTAAAAATCCTGAGGTACCGCCAATTATTTCTTATGCCGACGCTATCCCCTATAAATATGTTCACCCGGTTGAATATTATAAAACTGCCCTCGGCCTGGAAATGCTCAGAGAAGATGTTTTAGGGCATAATAGATTCGATTATGCTTTCAGGACTTATATAAACAGGTGGGCATTCAAACACCCATCACCCGAAGATTTTTTCAGAACAATGAATAATGCATCTGGGGAAAATTTAAACTGGTTCTGGAAAGAATGGTTCTATAAAAAATGGAACTTGGATCAAGAGGTAGATAGTGTAAAATATATTAATGGTGATACTTCAAAGGGGGCATTCATTACAATCAGAAATAATGATAAAATGGTTATGCCTGTTGCATTATTAGTTAAACAATCAAACGGGAAATCAGAAAAAATAAATTTACCTGTAGAAATCTGGGAAAAGTCCGGAATATATAAATTTAAATATAAGTCAACTTTTAAAATAGATTCTGTAATAATAGACCCGGATGAAAATCTGCCGGATGTCAACCGTGCCAACAATACCTGGCCTTAAATGTGAATCAAAACTGGGATAAATACAAAACCGGGTTTACGGCTACACAAGATCATACTAACCGCTGCTTCCTTCCGGACCTGACGGGGTTGGGTAATCACCTGTTAGCCGTTCCCGGTAATATCAATTTGAATTGGGAATGTAAAGATTACAAAATTTCGTTATAACATCAAGTTTTATTGAAGCCATTTAGATGACAAAAAAATATCCTGAACTCCGCTTTTACTTTTATAAGCTACTTTGCACACGATTTTCTCTTACATGTTGCTATACTTTGTACGTATAATATCAAGTTCACTAATTATCTTCTCAAAATCACTAACAAGCTTACTGCATAACTGAACTGAGACTTCTTCGATTCTATTTTCTTTCCCGGCAATTTCCAAATGAGAACAAATTTTTGCAAAATTTTCAATCCCGAGAGTTAAGCTGTTCCCTTTTAATTTGTGAGCAAAAAATCTCAATTTATCATAATCTTTTTCTTCAACAGCAGCCTTTATTTTCCCAATAATTTTTGGCATATCGGAAATATAGATATCCAAAAGCTCAATAAAGAACTGAACATCCTGCACTGTCTGAATATCATTAATAAAAGTAATTTTAGATTCATCAACAAGCTTTGCAGATGATTTTTCACTTTTTAATTGTTCAATTAAGCGGTCTTTCTTTTTATAAATTTTGATAGCCCAGTCGGAAAGCATCGGGTATATTTCTTCCATCTTAAGCGGCTTTGAAATAAAATCATCCATTCCTTTTGCAAGACATTCATTTTTATCCTCATTAAAAGTATTTGCCGTCATAGCAATTATAACCGGCCTTCTATCTTCAGCAAAATCTTTCAGAATATTTTCAGTAGCTGTAAAGCCGTCCATTTCAGGCATAAACAAATCCATAAAAACAATATCATAATTAATATTTTTAACAGCCTCAAGAGCTTCAAATCCATTAGCAGCTATATCAATCCTGTAACCCATTTTCTCAAAGATCCTAATGGCAACTTTTTGATTAATTGTATTATCCTCAGTTAACAATATTTTAAGCTTGTAATTTTCCGAAAGATCAAGGTTAACTCCATCCAGGCCTTTTTTCAATTTGCTTTTTTCTTCTTTCCTAAAAGCTGACACAAGATTATCATAGAGCAGATGATGCTTTACCGGTTTGGTAATTACCGAGAGGTTCAAATTTTTATTTTCGAAGATGGCATCTTTTTTACCTAATGAAGATAAAATAATAAATGGAAGATTCTTTCCTTTTTCCAGCTCGCAAATTTTTTCTGCTAATTTAATTCCATCCATTTCAGGCATACGGTAATCGAGTATTGCAGCATCAAAAACATTCTCATTTCGAATAATCTTTAAAGCTTCAAAAGGGGAATTGGTTGATTTATATTCCATCCCCCATTGTTCAACCTGTGTTGTTAAGATTTTTATATTTGTTTTATTATCATCAACGATTAGTACTCTCTTTCCCTTAATCAGAGGTGTTTTAGATTTTAAGTAAATTTTTGATTGTGAAGGTACTTTTTCTGATTTAATAGTAAAATAAAATACTGAACCTTCACCCTCTTTGCTTTCAACCCACATTTTACCACCCATTAATTCAGCTAGTCTTTTACTTATTGCCAGTCCAAGACCGGTACCGCCGTAAATGCGTGTTGTTGATGAATCTACCTGGCTGAAAGATTTAAATAATTTTCCCAGTTTATCATCTGGGATTCCAATCCCCGTATCTTTAACAGAAAATGATATCTCAGAATATTTTTCATCTAAATTTCTTGAACTGGCTTTTATGAATACTTCGCCTTCTTCTGTGAACTTAATAGCATTACTTATTAAGTTTGTAAGAATTTGTCTTAACCTTGTAACATCACCATTAATAACAATCGGGGTATTATTTTCAATTAAATAAACAAGATCAAGTCTTTTTTCAGAAGCTTTTGTAGCCAGCAAATCAAGGGAGTCTTCAATACAATCTCTTAAATCAAAAGGTTGATTTTCAAGATCCAGTTTTTCTGATTCGATTTTAGAAAAATCAAGTATATCATTAATTATAACAAGAAGCTGATCACCGCTCAACCTGATTGTCTCGACATATTCTCTCTGCTCAGCAGTTAATGCTGTATCTAAAAGCAGCCCTGTCATTCCGATTACCCCGTTCATAGGTGTACGAATTTCGTGACTCATCAGAGCTAAAAATTCTGCTTTTGCTTTTACAGCTGCTTCGGCCCTGTTAACAGCATTATTTAATTCACTATTATTTTTTACTAGCTCATCAAGAACTTCATTAAGTTTTATAGCAGCGCCAAATGTTGAAGCCATTATTCGCAGAAGCGATTCTTCATCATTCTCCCATTGCCTGTCATATTTACATTCATCAAATCCGATAAAGCCCCAATACTGCTCATCAACCATGATAGGGACTACTATAATTGACTTGATATTAATATCTATAAAAACTTTTTTTATATCCCGCGGCAGTTTCTTTATTATAAATTTTAGAGAGTTGCCTTTAGAAAAATTTTCGTAAAAATTTAAAACCTCGAACCGGGAATAGGATAATCTTTGTAAAGCTTCATTCTGAATCTGTGAATCGGAGTCTTTATTTACCCACTCGTAAAGAAGGCTCAGGTACATTTCTTCTGTATCAGGTTTAACTTTGTGTTTATAAATATATACTCTATCAACATTAGCTGATTTACCTAAAATTTTTAAAGCAGTTGTAAAACTTTCTTTTACATCGCTGGAAGAGATTAAACTTTTTGTTGCGCTGGCGATCCCAAACAGAAGCCGGTCCTTTTTTTCAAGAAGTGAATTGTTTTTTTTCTGCTCGGTTTCATCTCTGAAAATACTTAAGACCATCTTCTCCCCATTTATATTTTCTATAAATGAGTTGACCATCTTTATATCAATAAGTTTACCATTCCAGAGCTTTGCAGAAGTTGAATAGTGAGTTTTAATATTAGAATCTCTGAAGTTAATTATGTAGCTGGATTGAATATGTTCTCTATCTGATTCTCTATAAACAGATGAAAGCATTTCTCCTTCAATTTCATCAATTGTCCTACCTACAAGCTCAGCATATGCAGCATTACACATATATATAATGCCTTTGCTGTCTGTTAATCTCATTCCATCAATTGATTTATCCCAAACGGATTTTAGTATAGATTCATTAATTTCTGAACTTTTCTTATTTTCGAGATTTTCAGAATTCAAACGTTGAATTAATTCAGATATGTCAGAAAAATAATTACTTAGTTTTTTAGGAATCTTATCTTCATCCAATAGTTTTTTCATAAAGGATTGAAATTCACGGAGCTTTTCCTGGTTTAATGAGATAATATTCGAATTTGATTTATTTTTCAATATTTATCAGCAGATTTGTTAGAAATTTTAAATGTTTGCTTTATAAAGTTAATATTTTTATTTGAATATTTATCATTCAAAAATAGAGCCAGATTGATTGTTTTTCTTTTAATCTCCTTTACCGATAAATATTCTTACGAGAAATATTTTTGCATAAAAATGCATTTAATGCAAGTTTAAAAATCTTGCCTGCCATATATTTATTATCTAATTTTGATTATTAATTTTTAATTGGGGAAATTAAATTATGAATAGAAAAATTGTAGCTCTTCCTGGTGATGGTATCGGTAAAACTGTCCTCCCTGAGGCAATCAACGTCTTAAATGCTGCCGGCTTTGAATCAGAGTATATATATGGAGATATAGGATGGGAATTCTGGTGTAAAGAAGGGAATGCATTGCCTCAAAGGACAATAGAACTTTTGGATGAATATAAAATAGGTCTGTTCGGCGCTATAACAAGTAAACCAAAAGATGCTGCCGCAAAGGAATTAGATCCCTCATTACGGGATAAAGGTTATACTTACTTTAGCCCGATAGTAGGGTTAAGACAGCATTTCAATCTGGATATTTGTATCCGGCCTTGTCAATCCTTTAAAGGAAATCCTCTTAATTTTATTAGAAGAAAAAATGGGGGTTTCGAAGAACCTATTGTAAATGCCGTAATATTCAGGCAAAATACTGAAGGGTTATATTCAGGTGTTGAATGGACTAATCCTCCAAAAGTTGTTCGGGATGCATTTGAAACTCACCCCAAAATGAAAGCCTTTAAAAATATTCCAAGTGAGGATTTAGCAATATCATCAAGAATTGTATCAAGGGATGCCTGCAGAAGAATATTAAAAGAAGCTTTTGAGTATGCAAAAAAATTCGGCTATACAAATGTAACTGTTTGTGAGAAGCCAAATGTTTTAAGAGAAACTTCCGGAATGATGTTCAATGAAGCTAAAATCCTTGCTAAGGATTATCCTCAAATTCAATTATGGGATACCAACATTGATGCGCAAATGATGTGGCTGACAAAAAATCCTGAAATCTACGGAGTATTAGTTGCCGAGAATATGTTTGGCGATATTATAAGTGATGGTTTTGCAGGGCTTGTGGGCGGTTTAGGGTTCGCCTGCAGCGCAAATATCGGAAAAGAAGTTTCCGTTTTCGAACCTACACATGGTTCTGCACCAAAATATCAGGAATTAAATCCTTCTATCGTTAATCCGATTGCAATGATATTAAGTGCATGTATGATGCTGGATCATCTGGGAGAAAATGCCATAGGTGAAAAAATTAGAAATGCTATAGCTGGAGTTATCGAAGAAGGAAAAGTTAAAACTTATGATATGCTTAAATTAAAAGGCGGACCGGATGTTTTTAAGCACGGCGCTTGTACCACTCATCAGATGGCTGAAGAGATTATTAAAAATATTGATTAAATATTTTATTGCTGCTGTTTTAGGACAATATAGCAGTATAACCATATAACAATTACATGTTTATTTATGAAATACTTGAAAGAAGAAGTTTTAAAAATCTGGCCGGAAATTAATTGGATTAAAAATGATGAGCTGAGAGAGAAAGTTCTGGAATGCTGGATTTATGCAATTGAAAAAAGTGTATTAACTATTGAAGATTTAACTAAAATCCCTTTTACTCTTCTTATTAAAGATTGCAAAATTTCATTTATAAATCATAAACGTACAGCAGTTCAGCTCTCAATTGATATTGCAAACCGGATGAAGGAAAATTTCGGGGATCAAATTAAAATTGATATGGATATTCTTATTGCCGGCTCGATTCTAATTGATGTCGGCAAGTTAATTGAATATGATAAAATCGATGACCGGTTAACCACAAGTAAAGCCGGTAAATTATTGAGACACCCGTTTAGCGGAGTTGCAATTGCCGATAGATTTGAACTGCCGCCTGAAGTTCTGCATATAATTGCATACCATGCAAAGGAAGGAGATTCAGCAAATAGAAGCACCGAAGCTATTATAGTCCATCATGCGGATTTTGTTTCATTTGAACCTTTTAAGGGATAGCACTCAGGTGACTCAGATAAAACAGAACAGTGCGGATCAGTCAACTCTTTGTCATTATTATGCTAGTGAATTTTTATTCATAATAAATTGTTTTTGATATGTCTCAAAACCTAATCGAAAAAATCGCTCAAAAATATGCAGCTGATCTGGATAAAGATCATGAAGTTCATTCAGGTGATTATTTATCAATCCGGCCGGCTTATGTTATGACCCACGACAACACCGGTGCGGTCATTCCTAAATTTATATCAATTGGAGCAACCAGGCTTCATAACCCAAGGCAGGTAGTTCATACACTCGATCATAATGTACAGGATAAGAGTGAAAAAAATTTAAATAAATATAAAAAGATTGAAGAATTTTCTAAATCGATGGGAGCAGATTTTTATCCCGCCGGCAGAGGAATCGGGCATCAAATTATGTGTGAAGAAGGATATGCCTGGCCGGGAACAATGGTCGTGGCATCGGACAGCCATTCAAATATGTACGGAGGGTTGGGATGTTTAGGAACTCCGATTGTAAGAACAGATGCGGCTGCAATTTGGGCAACCGGCAGAACCTGGTGGCAGGTTCCTCCGATTGCTAAAGTAATTTTTAAGGGTAAATTAAAACCGGGAGTCAAAGGGAAAGATATCATAATTACTTTATGCGGTTTTTTCAATAAAGATGAAATTTTAAATCATGCCATTGAATTTTCCGGGGAAGGGATTCAATATCTTTCAATCGATGATAGATTAACAATTGCAAACATGACTACAGAATGGGGTGCTTTGGCAGGTGTCTTTCCAGTTGATGATGTTACAATAAAATGGTTAAGAAAAAGAGCCGATTTTATTAATGCCAGAGGTTTGGCAGGTGTAAATTCTGATGTAGATGGAATGGGAACTCATCCAAGATTAAATGAACAAAGAATTTTAGAATTAGAAAAGAATATCCCCGAATCTGATCACGATGCATTTTATTCGAAAGAAATTATAATTGATATTTCAACTATTCAGCCGTTTGTTTCAGGTCCTAATACGGTAAAAGTTATGAACCCCGTATCAGTAATAAAAAATAAAAATATTAAAATTAATAAAGCATATCTCGTTTCTTGTGTAAACAGCCGGGTTGAGGATCTTGCGGAAGCTGCTGACATAGTTAAAGGGAAAAAAGTTGCGGAAGGTGTTAAGTTTTATGTTGCCGCAGCATCTAGTGAAGTCCAGGCTGAGAGCGAAAAAAGAGGTGATTGGCAATCGTTATTAAATGCAGGAGCTATACCGCTTCCCCCGGGATGCGGACCTTGTATTGGCTTGGGTACCGGACTTTTGGAAGACGGCGAAATCGGGATTTCTTCAACAAACAGAAATTTTAAAGGAAGAATGGGTTCTCCAAATGCAGAAGCTTATTTAGCTTCACCCGCTGTTGTTGCTTTTTCGGCGGTTTCAGGAAAGATCGATTATTCATGGGAAGATTCTGCGTTAAATATTGATGGAAAAATAAAATCATTCAATAAAAAACAAGAAGAAAAAAAGAAGACAAAGATTATTAATGGATTCCCTGAAAGGATTGATGGAGAATTGCTCTTTTGTTACCAGGATAATTTAAATACTGATGGAATTTATCCCGGAAAATATACTTATGTTGATGATTTTACTCCTCAGCAGCAGGCTGGTGTTGTTATGGAGAATTATGATCCTGAATTCAAAAATATTGCAAAAGATGGAGATATTTTAGTTGGCGGTTATAATTTTGGAACAGGTTCTTCTCGTGAACAAGCAGCAACAGCATTAAAGTATAAAGGTATCCGATTATTAATTGCAGGTTCTTTAAATGAAACTTATAAAAGGAATGCTTTAAACAATGGATTCCTTTTAATAGAATGCCCTGATTTTGTAAATGATTTTAAAGAGAAATACGGCAAACATAAATTAACTGTTGAAACAGGAATTACAGCTGAAATAGATTTTACAAGTTCATCAATGTTAATTGATGATAAGACTTATTCTTTCGATCCGGTTGGTGAAGCTGCCCAGGAATTAATTGTTGCCGGTGGATTGGAAGAATGGGTGAAAAAGAATTTATAAATGATTGATATAAAATTTTTCGAATATAATCATTAAATTCAAAAATAAATATCGTGTTGAATCGGCACGTTTAAAGAATTGGGATTATTCAAAACCAGGGCTCTATTACGTAACGATTATAACAAAAAACAGAGAACATTTATTTGGTAAAATCGATAAAAATAAAATAATTTTGAACGATGCCGGGAAAATTGTACATCAATGCTGGATTTGTATACCAGAACATTTTCCATTTGTTAAATTGATGAATTTGATATCCGAACCATGTTCATGGAATAATTTTTATAACAGATGATAATTTAAATATTACTGTAGAGACGCAAAATTTTGCGTCTCTACAATTGCAAAATAAAAATTCATCATGTAATCAATTTGGACCGCAATCAAAAAATCTGGGATCAATCATACGCGGATTCAAAATCGGTGTTACAAAATGGTATCGTGAACAAGAAATTAACAGAACAATCTGGCAATCCCGATTTCACGATCATATTATTAGAAATGAAACAGAATTACAAAATATTAGGCGATACATTAATAATAATCCATTAAATTGGAATATTGATGGTTGTAATAAATAATGTAAAGAGAAAATTTTACCCCTCAACACAACACCTTTGGTGGTAACAATAGGAATAAAAATGAAATGAAAAAAACCATTTCCAGAATAATATCTGAATACGCAGTAAATCTGAAATACAAAGATCTTCATAAAGAGGTTGTTTACGAAGTCAAACGATTTCTTTATGATTCAATCGGATGTGCCTACGGCGGTTATTATACAAAGGATGTTAATATTTTAAGAAATATTTATAAAAAAATCGGCGGGAAAAAAGAATCGACCTTAATCGGATTTGGCGATAAGATTCCTGCTCTAAATTCTGCGTTAATTAATTCTTTAATGATTCGGGCTTTGGATTTCAATGATATTTACTGGAAGGAAGATCCTTCTCATCCTTCAGATTTAATTCCGGCAGCACTTTCGATCGGTGAAATGGTTAACGCTTCAATGAAAGAAGTGATAACTGCAATTCTCCTCGGATATGAATTTGAACAAAGATTATGTGAATTTGCAGTTCCTGGAATTCGTGAGAGAAAATGGCATCATGCAACTTTAACTCAATTTGTTTCACCTGTTGTTGCCGGAAAGCTTTTGGGATTAAATGCTGATCAAATGGTTAATGCAATTGGAATAAATGGAAGTCACAATTATACCGTTGGTTCTCCAACTGCCGGTAAACTAACTATGATGAAAAATACGGCAGACCCGATGGCAGTTCAAGCCGGAGTTTTTGCTGCATTGATTGCCAAAGAAGGATATACCGGCACAGAAGCAGTATTTGAAGGAAAAGAAGGTTTCATGGACTGCTTTTTCGGATGGGATAATAAAGCTCAAAAAGTCGAAGCTGTTCAAATGAAAGGGAGAGAAAACCTTGATGAATGGAAATGGGATTTAGATAAACTTACCGGCAATTTAGGAGAAAACTATAAAATTCTTGAATGCGGGATGAAAGCTTTTCCAACTGAGGCTTTAACACACACACATATTACTGCAGCATTAAAAGTTGTTACAAAAAATAATATCGACTATAATCAAATTGAATCGGTAACGGTAACTACAATTGCAAAGGCATGCGATATTCTTTTCGATCCGCAAAAGTATAATCCCGAATCAAGAGAAACCGCTGATCATTCCCTTCCCTACTGTATTGCCGCTGCACTGGTTGATCATAAAATTACAACTGAATCATTTTCTGACGAAAAGTTGAAGGATCCCCGGATCCGGGAAGTAATAAATAAAATAAAAGGTGAGGCCTCTGTAGAATTTGAAAAAATGTTCCCTGCAAAACAGCCGTCAAAGGTTTTAATAAAAACTAAGAATGGCAGGGAATTTTCCGAATATCTTGAATACCCCAAAGGTGATCCAAGAGAACCGATGACTGAAGAAGATCTGGATAATAAATTTAATTCGCTGTCAGCCGAATTGTTATCCAAAAGAAGACAAAAGAGTGTAAAAAAAATGATCTTCAAGTGTGAAAAGAAAAAAGTGGGGGAATTTATGGAAAATTTAATTGTTTAATCATTTTTAAATAATTGTTTGTTTGGTTATTTAGCATCAATAAACAGTTTTAGAAAAAAGTAATATTAAAATGAAAAAATCAATAAATAAGCCAACTATTAAATCCTTTGCAGGAATAAGGGGAGAAAATATTCGCTCTGATTGCTTCTTTTAAAATAGAAATACAAACTTCGGGTGGAATTAAAATCGACTTAAATAGTAAGGTCGCTTCAATGTACGGAAAATCTATTAAAAATCTTATAAACAATATTTGCAGATTTTTTGAAATTACGAATGCAAAAATCCATTTGGAAGACAGCGGCGCTCTTCCTTTTGTTATCGAAGCAAGGTTAGAATCTGCAATTAAAAAATTATACCCGGAAATAAAAAAAGAATACTGGATCCCTTTCAATAAGAAAAATTCCTATTTAACATCCAAGAATAAATTGAGAAGAAGCCGTCTGTACCTTCCCGGGAATGAACCGAAATTTTTTGTAAATGCCGGCTTGCATAAACCGGACGGGATAATATTGGACCTTGAAGATAGTGTTGCTCCTGCAGTAAAAGATGAAGCACAGCTGTTGGTTAGAAATACACTTCGTGAAGTAGATTTTTACGGTGCTGAAAGAATGGTAAGAATAAACCAGCTCCCCAGGGGATTAACTGATTTAAAATATATTATTCCTCATAATGTACATGTGATATTAATTCCCAAATGTGAATCATCAAGCCAGATAACAGATGTTGAAAAAGAAATAGATAAAATTAAAAATGAATTTAAAATAAAAAATGAAATTTATTTAATGCCCATACTTGAGAGCGCGCTGGGAATCATTAAAGCATATGAAATAGCTTCCGCATCAAAGAACATCTGTGCTTTGGCAATAGGGCTGGAAGATTATACTGCAGATATAGGAACGCAGAGAACAAATGAAGGGAAAGAGAGCTTCTTTGCAAGATCAATGATTATAAATGCTGCCAAGGCTGCGGGGGTACAGGCCATCGATACCGTGTTTTCTGATGTTGCTGATATGGAAGGATTGCGACAGTCTGTTTTGGAAGCTAAATCATTAGGATTTGAAGGGAAAGGATCAATTCACCCAAGACAAATTAAAATTATTCATGAAGCTTTTGCACCGACGGCAGAAGAAATATTAAAAGCTCAAAAAATAGTTGAGGCATTTGATGAAGCTGAAAAGAAAGGATTGGGAGTTGTTTCCTTAGGTACAAAAATGATTGATCTTCCTGTTGTAAAAAAAGCACAGCGAGTTTTACAATTAGCTGATATATCATTGGTCAATAGTTATTAGTCATTATATTGCCATTAGAAATCAATTGATAAAATAGCGGTTTACAACAGGTAAAAGAAAATAACAATATAATAATAAAGCAATTAAACCATAAAATATGAAATTAGTTAAGAATGCTGCCGGCCGTTTAGTTCCAACTGAAATTAATCGTCAAAAACAAATTCCATTTAAGGGAGTAAACAATTACAAGCCTTCAGGAAATAAAGCAAAACCTCCAGTTAGAACCTGTATTGATTATCCATGGGATGGAAATAAAGTTGTTAAAAATTTGAAAGAAGCATTAAAAAAATCCGGACTTAAAGATGGAATGACCATCTCAACTCATCATCATCTTCGGGATGGAGATATCTTAACTAATCTTCTTTTCGATACTATTAAATCGATGAGAATAAAAAATATAAGGTGGTTTCCCAGTGCATCATTTCCTATTCATAAACATTTAATTAAATATCTTGAAGATGGAACTATTCATCATATCGAAGGGAGTATGAACGGGCCTCTCGGTGTTTTTACTTCAAAAGGAAAAATGAAGGGTACCGGTGTTTTAAGATCTCATGGTGGAAGATACCAGGCTGTTCAGGATGGTGAGGTGCATATTGATATCGCTGTGATCGCTGCTCCGGCAGCCGATCATTTCGGAAATGCAAATGGTGTGAATGGAAAATCTGCGAGCGGATTGATTGGTTTCGCCTTAGCTGATTCTGAATATGCAGATAAGGTAGTTGTTGTAACTGATAACCTTATCCCTTTCCCGTGCATTCCCTGGCAGATTCAAGGGAATAATGTTGATTATGTTGTTGAAATTGATTCACTGGGAGATGCTTCTAAAATCGTATCCGGAACTACAGAAATAACTAAATCACCGGATAGATTATTAATTGCCGAATATGTTGCTGATTTTATTGAGCAGGCAGGAATAATGAGAGAGGGCTTTTCATTTCAAGCAGGTTCTGGCGGAACTAATCTGGCCTTCGCTCTCTTCTTAAAAGAAAAGATGAAAGCAAAAGGAATAAAAGCAAGATTTGTGAGAGGCGGAAGTACAAAATACCTTGTTCAGATGCTGGAAGAAGGACTTACAGATTATATTCTTGACGGACAGACTTTTGATCTTGAAGGCGTAAGATCAATGAGAGAAAATCCAAATCATGTTAATACAAGTCCTTTTACAAGTTACAATTTTCATGGAAAAGGGAACTTTGCATCAATTGTCGATGTTGCCGTACTTGGAGCAACAGAGGTAGATATTAATTTTAACGGGAATGTCGTTACTCACTCTGATGGATTGCTTTTGCACGGAATTGGAGGATGGCAGAATTGTCTTTATTCAAAATGCACTATACTTGCTATTCCTTCCTTTAGAGATAGAATTCCTGTTATCGTGGATGAAGTTACAACATTATGCGGACCGGGTGAATTAATTGATGTGGTAATCACTGAAAGAGGAATTGCGATTAATCCGCTAAGAAAAGATTTAATTAAGGCAGTTAAAAATTCAAAACTGCCTATAAGATCAATTCATGATATTAAAGAAGAAGTTAATGAAATTTGCGGCGGTGTTCCAGCTAGACCAAAATTAAATAAAAATAAAGTAGTTGCAATCGTAAAATGGGTTGACGGAACAGTGCTGGACTCTGTTTTTCAGGTAGTCTAGATTTCTGAATCTTGCAGACAATCACTATTTAATAATTTAAAATATTGTAATTTGTTTTATAAAAATACTTTTAGAGGAGATAATGAACATCCCCGATAAAATGGCTGCAATGGTTCTTGAAAAAAAGGGAGAGAAATTAAAAGAAAAAGAAGTACTTGTTCCTTCAATAAACCCTGACCAAGTATTGATTAAAATTAAAGCATGCGGAGTTTGTCATACAGATCTTCATATTATAGACCAGGAGCTTACCAAACCTAAACTCCCGCTGATTCCAGGGCATGAAATCATTGGGAACATAGTTAAGGTTGGTAATAATGTAAAGAAGTTCAAAGTTAACGAAAGAGTAGGAGTTCCCTGGCTTGGTTTTACATGCGGACATTGCCGCTACTGTAAAAGAGGTCAGGAAAATCTTTGCGAGAATGCTTTATTTACGGGGTATACTATTGATGGTGGTTATGCTGAATATACAGCCGCAAATCAGAATTATTGCTTTCATATTCCGGAAGAGTACGGCGATGCAGAAGCTGCACCTTTACTTTGTGCAGGATTAATCGGCTTTAGAACTTACAGAATGGCAGGAGACAAAATAGAGCATCTTGGAATTTATGGATTTGGCGCCGCTGCCCACATTGTTGCACAAATTGCAGTATATCATGGAAAAAAGATATATGCCTTTACCAGACCTGGAGATACGAAAGCTCAAGAATTTGCTCGCAAGCTTGGGGCTATCTGGGCCGGAGATTCGACACAGTCCCCGCCGATAAAGCTCGACGCTGCTTTAATCTTCGCCCCTATCGGTTCACTTATTCCCGCTGCTTTAAAAGTTTCTGATAAAGGTGCTAAAATAGTAAGCGGAGGAATTCATATGAGCGATATACCTTCATTTCCTTACAGATTTCTTTGGGAGGAGAGAGTTATTTGTTCTGTCGCAAATCTTACACGAACTGATGGAGAAGAGCTTCTTAAAATTGCGCCGGATGTTCCGGTTAAAACTGAAATTACAGAACTTCCTCTAAATAAAGCAAATGAAGCTTTGGATAAATTAAAAGCCGGTGAAGTTGAAGGTGCATTTGTCTTAACCATGTAAGATGATTATGACACTATTTTGGAACTACAACTACTCCATTTGATATGGTTGTTTTAAATAATCTTGATCGTTTTGATCTTGTTATTGATGTAATAGATCGAATACCAATACTCCAGCGAATAGGAGCTCATGTCAAACAGGAAATGAAAAATAAAATATTAGAACACAACGAATACATTCACAAACATGCTGCTGATATGCCCGAAATTTTAAACTGGAAGTGGTCATATTAATATTCTTATACAAAAACAATCCGCAGAATATTGGAATAATTGGAAAATTGGATAAATTTGGATTCAATATAAATTCGCTAATATTAATATCTATTTATTAATTTTAATACTGGATTTAATTTTAAATGAAAGGATAATGAAAACGATTAAAACAGCAGAACAAATTAAATCACTCATAATCTCTCAATTAACGCCTGAAAAAAAGCTGGAGCAGGCGCTCTATTTATACTTTAATGCCCGTGAGCTTAAAAAGGCTGCTATCAAAAAGTTTTATCCTGATTTGGATGAGAAACAAGTTAATCAAAAAGTAAAAGAAATTTTTCTTTATGCAAAATCTTAACTTATTCTCAATATTCACTGATAAATTAGATGATAAAAAAATTGAATATTTTATAACAGGCTCGGTTGCTTCCATTGCCTACGGGGAGCCAAGATTAACTCACGATATAGATATAGTAATATCGCTGAACGAAAATAATGCCGTTAAAGTCTCTGAAGCATTTCCTTTAAAAGAATTTTATTGTCCTCCATTAGAGATATTAAAGAATGAAGCATTGCGTTCAAATAGAGGACATTTTAATATAATTCATTTTGAAACAGGATTTAAAGCAGATGTTTACATAATTGGAAATGATGATTTTCAAAAATGGGCATTAGAAAATAAAAAAGAAATTGAATTTTTAGGGAAAAAATTATCTATTGCTCCCCCTGAATATGTTATTATAAAAAAGCTGGAATTTTATAAGGAAGGAAAATCAGAAAAACATTTAACGGATATTAAAAATATGATCTCTATTTCAGGAGAAATTATAAATTTTATTCTAATTGAAAAATACATAAAAATATTTGGGTTGGTCGAAGAGTGGAAAGAAGCTCATCCTAATAAGGATAAATCACAAGATAAATAATTTATCGGAAAACTAATATCTAATTAAATCCTTCAATTTTTTTCTGAATCTTTCTTTAGGCAAAAAATCCCTCTCCAGATTAATTGCAAAAGGAACCGGTGTATCAAGACTTCCACAACGAATAATCGGTGCGTCCAGATATTCAAAACAATTTTCAGCCAGCCATGCCGATATTTCTCCTCCTATTCCGCCTGTTAAAGTATCTTCATGGAGAACAATAACTTTCCCGCATTTTTTGACCGATTCAAATACTGAATCTTTATCCCAGGGAATAAGAGTCCTTAAATCAATTAAATCAGAAGATATTGAATTTAATTCTTTTAAAACCTCTTTAGCCCAATGAACTCCCATTCCGTATGTAATAATTGAAACATCATTACCTTCAAATATCTTTGCTGCTTTTCCTATTTCAATAGTATAATAGTCTTCAGGAATTTCTTCCGAAACGGACCTATACAATGCTTTATGCTCAAAATATAAAACAGGATTCGGATCTTCTATAGCAGCGTTGATTAGTCCCTTTGCATCATACGGAGAAGAGGGGTAAATAATTTTCAACCCTGGAGTATGAAAGAACCATGCTTCATTTGATTGTGAATGAAAAGGCCCGGCATTAACACCCGCACCGGTCGGCATCCTGATAACAACATCGGCATTTTGTCCCCAGCGGTAA
This sequence comes from uncultured Bacteroidota bacterium, assembly GCA_963782475.1. Classification (GTDB taxonomy): domain Bacteria; phylum Bacteroidota; class Ignavibacteria; order Ignavibacteriales; family Ignavibacteriaceae; genus CAVQBP01. The sequence continues at coordinate 17,469 of CAWAJW010000009.1, read as the reverse complement.
TTAATTTTAGCAAGATTATTTACAACCTGGTTAAAACCATCGGTTATAAAATCTGCAAACTGCATCTCGATAACGGCTTTTCCTCCGCAAATTGAATATCCTAAACCCGCCGCAATTACAGCCGACTCACATAAAGGTGTATTCCTAATTCTTTCTGTACCAAATTTTTCTTTAAAACCCTCTGTAACTTTGAATACTCCTCCATACTCTCCGATATCCTGTCCCATAATTATCAGTTCAGGATATTTTTCCATACTTTCTATAAGTCCATCTTTTAAGGCATCAATAAATCTTTTATTTGATTTGCTTCCAACCTTTGGTTTAATTACCGATTGATTAAAAGGAGAATAAATATCATGCAATTCATCTTGAGCCGAAGGAGAAATCTCGTTTTCATTAAGAGCTATTTCCCATTCATTATCCACAGTGGCTTTAATTTTTTCCCTGAATGAATGAATCAGCTCAAAATTAATTATTTTTTCTTTTTTCAGGTATGATTCATAATTCTTAAGCGGATCTTTTTCAGCCCAGTGTTCAATTAAATGTTTAGGGATATATTTTGTTCCGGAAGCTTCTTCGTGCCCTCCCATTCTAAAAGTTACCGCTTCAATTAAAACCGGGTGCGGATTATTTCTTATTTTTTCAGCCTGCTTTTTGATTGTAGAATAAACTTCTAAAACATTATTTCCATCCATCCTTAATGATTCAATTCCATATCCAATCCCCTTATCAATTAGTTTTTTACATTTGAACTGTTCATCAGCAGCGGTAGAAAGTGCATATCCATTATTTTCAATTATAAAGATTACAGGGAGATCCCAGACAGCAGCAATATTCAGAGCTTCATGAAAATCACCTTCGCTTGTTCCTCCCTCTCCGGTAAAAACTAATACAACTTTCTTCTCATTCTTAATTTTATGAAATAATGCTATTCCATCGGCAACACCAAGCTGAGCACCTACATGAGAAATCATTCCAACAATATGATGTTCTTTAGAACCAAAATGAAATGAACGATCCCTTCCTTTAGTAAATCCATTGAGCTTACCTTGAAACTGTGAAAAGAGCTTTCTTAAAGGAATATCTCTTGAGGTAAAAACTCCTAAATTCCGGTGCATAGTAAGAATATATTCATCGCCATACAAAGCATGGGTACAACCGACAGAGATTGCTTCCTGTCCGACACCGGAAAACCACTTTGAAATTTTCCCCTGACGGATCAGGTTAATCATTTTTTCTTCTACGATCCGGGGGGTTAATAATCCTACATATAATTGAAGTAAAATATCGTCGGGTATATTGTTTTTATCAAAATGCATAATGAGTTTATTTCCCGGGGAATCTTTTTCAAAGTAATTAAAAAAGTTAGAGCATTATTATTTAATGTTCAAGGAACTGCAATACATTAGAACTTGATTAGCAAATATTTTTTCGATATGTTAAAATCGCTTAACGGGGATTAGAATGAAAAAGTATTTCTACATATTTCTACTTCTTTTCTACTTCACTGCAAATGCACAATCGAGAGTTTATATCCTTTCTATTGATGGGACGATTAATCCTGCTGTATCGGATTATATAGTTATGGGAATTGATAAAGCAGCCGAAAATAATGCGGAATGTGTAATAGTTAAGCTTAATACTCCGGGCGGATTATTAAAATCAACGCGTGTAATTGTTTCGGAGTTTTTAAGTTCAAAAATTCCAATTATAGTATATGTAACTCCTGGGGGAGCGCAGGCTGCAAGTGCGGGAGTATTTATTACAATTGCCGCTAACATTGCAGCTATGACGCCTGGGACAAATATCGGAGCTGCGCACCCCGTTACAATGCAGGGTCAAATGGATTCAACAATGTCCGAAAAGGTTACTAATGATGCCGCAGCTTTTATCAGATCAATCAGCGATAAAAGAAATAGAAATGTTACATGGGCAGAAGAAGCTGTCCGCAAAAGCGTTTCTCTTACGGAAAATGAAGCTTTAAAAAAGAATGTCATTAATTTAATTGCAAATAATATAGAAGATTTATTAAAAAAAGTTGACGGAGAAAAGGTAGAAACTTCAGAAGGAGAGAAAACATTAGTAACCAGCAACGTAAAAATCATAAATTACGATATGAATTTTTCTCAAAAGCTTCTTAATATTTTAAGCGATCCCAATATATCTTATATCCTTTTTATGCTTGGTCTTTACGGCTTATTATTTGAAATATTCAGTCCAGGTGCAATATTTCCAGGCGTAATCGGCGGTATTTGTATTATTCTTGCATTTTATGCAATGCATACTTTACCTATTAACTATGCCGGTTTGGCATTAATAATTTTTGCTGTAATACTTTTTGTTCTTGAGATAAAAATTGTAAGCCATGGCGTACTAATGATTGGAGGAATAATTTCTTTAATCCTTGGTTCTCTAATGCTGATTGATGTAAAATCAGCATGGGGAGCTCTTACAATTTCGTGGGAAATAATTGCAATGATCGTTGTAATTACAATATTATTCTTCTCAATAGTAATTGGACTTGGTATCAAAGCGCAAAAAAGAAAACCGGCAACAGGTGCGGAGGGAATAATTGGCGAGATTGGCAAAGCAATTTCTGATTTGGATCCTAATGGCTTAGTCAGAGTTCATGGAGAAATTTGGGATGCCGAGAGCTTTGATAGTAAAATTGAAACTGGAAATAAAATTATAGTTGAACAAGTTAATAACCTTAAATTAAAAGTAAAAAAAGTTTAACTTCATCAGTTACTTTAGGAGCAATAAAATGGAAATGATTTCAACTTTTGCAGCAGTATTAATAATATTTCTAATTTTTGTGCTTTCCAGCGCGATTAGAATTTTAAAAGAATATGAAAGAGCTGTTATCTTTAGACTCGGAAGGTTAATAGGGGCCAAAGGTCCCGGTTTGATTATCTTAATCCCGGTAATAGATAGAATGGTTCGGGTAAGTTTGCGGACAATAGTTATGGATGTTCCCCCGCAGGATATTATAACAAAAGATAATGTTTCCTTAAAAGTTAATGCAGTGGTCTATTTCCGTGTTGTTCAGGCTGCAAAAGTTGTAGTTGAAGTTGAAGATTATTATTCTGCTACATCTCAAATTTCCCAAACAACTTTACGCAGTATAATCGGACAATCAACACTTGATGAGCTTTTATCTGAACGGGAAAAAATAAACAAGGAGCTCCAGCAGATTATTGACGAACAAACAGAACCATGGGGAATTAAAGTTACAGTCGTAGAAGTTAAGCAAGTTGACCTGCCGGTTGAAATGCAGAGAGCAATTGCAATACAGGCTCAGGCCGAAAGAGAAAGACGAGCTAAAATTATTAATGCTGAAGGCGAATTCCAGGCAAGCCAAAAGCTTTCCGAAGCTGCTCAAGTAATTGGAAAATTCCCTGTCGCTATTCAGCTTAGATTTTTGCAGACATTAACAGAAATTTCATCAGATAAAAACTCAACAATAATTTTCCCAATCCCTATTGACCTGCTTAAACCGTTTATGGAAAAATTTGAGCAGAATAAATAGAGCAAATTCTTAAAATATTTTTGAAGCCGGCTTACTGAATTATGAGTGAACATGATGGATGAAGTGTTTTAATTAAATTATTTATCCGTTGAATAAGTAGTCTTCTGTGACTAAAAACAAATAATGTTGTAACCTTTAAAATATGTCATACGAATAATATTCTCCTCTTTCCGAAATATATTCAGAGAGTACAAAGTGGAAAATAAAAACCATCTGTAAATTCTCTTACTTCATACCTGAATTTTAAAAATATTTCCCAAAATTATTCATCTGGCACAGGCCTTGCTTTATTAAAATTGATACAAATGGTGACAGTTAACAGCATCACAAGCAAGGTTAAGATGTTAAAAAATCTGATGAGGTTTTTATGTATAAAAGATTTAATCTGCTGTTTATTTTAATTCTCCTATTTTTGTTTGCTTCAAGTTCAAAATCAGCTCAAGCCAATTTAAATCGGAGCAATAAAACAAATTCAAATTTGAATGCATTTCAAAATGACGATTTTGCTGCGAAACATGCTAAAGATTTACAAAACCGTTTAGGCTTAACTAATGATCAGACTGCACAAGTTGCAAATATTTTGACAGGATATAGAGATAAAGTTCAAAATAATAATCCTGATAATCAGTCAATGAATAACTCAAATGATCCGCAGCAGGCAGCAAATGATAGTATATTAGCTCTTTTAGATGAAAGTCAGAAAGCTGCTTTTGCTCAGATGCAAAATGAATGGTGGACGAATGTAAATCAAGATATTGGTAACCTAAATAAAACGAACCAAAAGTAATCCTTAAATAACCTATCCCCGATCCCCACAAAAGCATATTAAGAGCTTGTTGCTTTTAATATGCTTTCCTTTTTTCGTAAAAAATTTTTTTGATTGTTAAGAATAAAAAATTAACAGATATTTCAGAATTCATAAGTCTATCAGTTCAGGTATTCTTTCAAATATTTTCCTGTCCATGATTTTTCATTCTTTATTATTTCTTCGGGAGTTCCTTCAGCGACTATTTCCCCGCCGTTTTCTCCTGCTTCGGGACCAAGATCTATAATATGATCGGCACACTTAATCACTTCCAGGTTATGTTCAATAATAACAATTGAATTGCCTCTCTGTAAAAGAAGATTAAAACAATCAAGTAATTTAGAAATGTCATCAAAATGAAGACCTGTAGTAGGTTCATCAAAAATAAACAATGTATGTTTTCTTTCTCTCTGGGAAGTAAGATGAGAAGCAAGCTTTATTCTTTGAGCTTCACCGCCGGAAAGTGTGTTGGACGGCTGGCCCAGCTTAATATATCCCAATCCAACATCTGCAAGAACCTGAATATATTTAATTATCTTATCATTTCCTTCAAAAAATTCCAAAGCTTCATCCACGGTCATATCAAGAACATCTACCATATTTTTACCGCGGTATGCTATCTCCCTGATTTCTTTTTTAAATCGTGTTCCTTTGCAATCTTCACATTCCAGATAAAGATCAGCTAAGAACTGCATTTCAACTTTTATATAACCGTCACCTGAACAGGTTTCGCATCTTCCGCCTGGAACGTTGAAAGAAAAATATCCGGGCTTATAACCTCTGGCTCTTGCCTGGTGCGTTGAGGCAAATAGCTCACGAATATGTTCATAGGCTTTTATATAGCTTATCGGGTTGGACCTGGGAGTTTTACCTATCGGTGATTGATCAACAATTTCAATTTCATCCAAGTATTCCGCCCCTTTTATATCATTAAATAAGCCTATTCTTGAAGGACTTTTTCCTAAATATTTTGCCAATCCTCCGTAAAAAATATCGTGGACCAATGTGCTTTTACCTGAACCGCTTACACCGGTAATAACAACAAATTTATTCAGGGGTATTTCAACATTTATATTTTTTAAATTGTGTTCACTTGCACCTTCAATAAGTATAGATTTTGTTTTTTTTGTATTTCTTTTTTGAGGAACGGGTATATTCAGTTTTCCTGTTAAATATTTTCCCGTGAGAGAATTTTCATTTTTAATTATATCTTCATAGGAACCCATTCCAATTATTTCACCCCCTTCAGTTCCGGCTTTAGGTCCCATATCAACAAGAATATCCGCTTCTTTCATCATCTGCGGATCATGTTCAACTACTAAAACTGTATTTCCTATATCTCTTAAATTTTTTAGCAAATTGATAAGTTTAAAATTATCTCTCGGATGAAGCCCAATGCTTGGTTCATCAAGAACATATAAAGTGCCGACCAATGAGGAACCCAGAGAAGTTGCTAAGTTTATTCTTTGTGTTTCTCCTCCTGATAATGTGCTGCTTAACCTGTCAAGAGTCAAATATCCAATCCCGACATTATTGAGAAAAGTTAGTCGCTTTATAATTTCTTTTAATATTCTTTCTCCGACTTTCATATCATATTCCGACAACTGGAGCTCTTCAAAGAATTTAAGCGAGTGCTCTATGGGAATTTTAACAACATCATAAATAGATTTCTCATTAATTTTAACCTGAAGGGCTTCTCTTCTCAAGCGTGAACCTTTACATGCTGTGCAAATAGAATATCCTCTGTACCTGCTCAGCAAAATCCTAATATGCATTTTGTATGTTTTGGTTTCAAGTTTTTCAAAGAATTTATCTATTCCTTTATAATCACCGAAACCCTGCCTAACCAGATTAACCTGGTCGTTTGTTAAATTTTTAAATGGAATATTAATAGGAATCCTGTACTGTTTTGCATTTTTGACGAGATCCCGCAAATAACTACTATACTTAGTTGTCCTCCATGGAGCAATAGCACCATCAACAATAGATAAATTCGGATTCGGAACAACCAGGTTCATATCAATTCCAACGGTTTTACTAAATCCCTGGCAGACAGGACATGCGCCGAAAGGATTATTAAAAGAGAAAAATCTCGGTTCCGGTTCTTCATACCTGATCCCGCAGCATTCATAAAATTTATTAAATTCCTTTTCTTCTCCTGTATCCGCATTAATTAGAATTAACCTGTTTTCCCCCTCTTTAAAAGTAACTTCTATTGAATCAGATAATTTTTCCCTGACTTTTCCTTTTTTTATTTTAAATCTTTCAACGACAATTCTGACATCATCTTTTTTACCGGGAAGCTTATTTTCTTCATTAAGATCAATCATCTTTTTATTAAAATATATTCTGAAGAAACCTCGTTTCTTCAAAAGTTCTATTTCATCTTTAACACCGGTTCCTTCATGAACATGCAGAGGAAATGTCAAATAATATTTGCTTTCTTCAGGTTGTTCTTCGAGCCAATCCGAGACAGTTGCTGTTGTAGCTTTTTTCACTTCTTTGCCGCATTGAAAACAAATTGTTTTCCCAACTCTTGCAAAAAGGAGCCGCAAATAATCATAAACCTCTGTTGTAGTACCGACAGTTGATCTTGTATTCCTGGCCCCTGTTTTCTGCTCAATTGCAACTGCGGGACTTATACCCTGAATAAAATCTATATCAGGTTTATTCATTCTTTCTAGAAACTGTCTTGCATAAGCCGATAAGCTTTCAACGTATCGTCTTTGTCCTTCTGCATAAATAGTATCAAAAACCAAAGATGATTTACCGCTTCCGCTGACCCCTGTAAAAACCACCAATTTATTTCTTGGTATTTCGAAGCTCAAATTTTTTAAATTATGCTCTCTCGCACCCCTGACAACTATCTTTTTCTCTTTATATGAATTATTTTTTATCACTTTCGAAGGTCTTCTATATACATCTTAATTTATATTTTAATTTTTTGCGAATTTAAACTTGGTAATTTACGAAATATTAGGATATTAAAGAGTAGAAAATTTGAGTAGCTAATATGAATCTTAAAAGGTGATAATAAAATTGATAGGGAATGGTTTTTAGGAATTGCTTTATTGTCATATTGTTAAACTGCAATAAAAACAATTCAGCAATATGACAATCAGACAATTATTTCTGTGATTGAAGGCTTTTAAGTGTTTCAATCTTTTGATCAATTAATTTTATTTTTTGATCAAGCTCTTTCATTTTCGAATCAATTTCATCCTGGTATTCAGCCTTATCCCAATAACCTCTTTCTTCAAAATAGCCTTTAAAGAGCCAATTATGCTTCAAAGCTTCCATATTTTCGGCTAATCTGGAAGCAGCAAGTTTAGCTTCCGACGTCATTTTCTCAACGTTGCTTATTGTTTTGGAAATAACAGTATCATAGCTTGTTTTATCTACAAGCATTGCACCCATAACACCTTTTCCTTTTTTAACACCGGTAATAATTGTATCAAGGTCCACAACAACATTATCTACATTATTAATAACAGATTTAATCCCAGTTCCCAACTCCTTAAAAACAGATGTTAATTGATTAACCTGCATTGTAATTGAGCGTAAGCTGGTGTCGGCACTTTCCGTAAGCTTAGTTGCATTATTATAGAGTTCATTGTCAACCAAAAGTTTTCCAATTGAGCCTTCACCCCTATTTACTCTTGCAACAATCTCGGAAAGATCTTTAGTCATATCTTTTGTATACCTCATTACTCCCTGGGTTTCTTCAATTATAGCGGAGATGCTCATCGGTTCTTTGGATTTAATCGTACCTCCATCCTTTACCTCTTCGGATGTAGCGCTGCCAACTGTTAAAACAACGACTTTATTCCCAACAAGTCCTTCAGTTTCTATTGAAGCTTTTGTATCAGTCCGAATAAAATTGTGGATATCTTCCTTTAAATTCATTGTGACTTCCACACGGCCGGTAGTGTCGTTCACAATTTCAACATCGCTGACAGCACCCACATCAATTCCGCTTAATCTTACAGTAGCTCCATTTCTTAATCCTTGAATATCTTTAAAGTAAGCTTTTACAGAAAAAGTTGAACTAAATAGCGCCTGCTTTTTTCCAATAAGAAATATCCCTATAACCAGAATAGCTATCCCCACAAAAATAAAAAGCCCGACTTTGACGGTTGAAATTTTTTTAGCCATCCTTACTCCTTGTTTGCTTGATTGCCAGAAACATTAGATTCTAAAACTTCATTACTGAAAAATTCTTTTAAGAATTCATCATTGGATGAAACAAGTTGCTTTATATTCCCTTCAAAAATAATTTTAGCATCTTTCAAAACAATTGCATTATCGGCAACTATTTGTGCGCATGCGAGATCATGTGTTACCACAACAGAAGTAGCATCCAGATTTTCTTCCAGTTCAAGAATAAGGTGGCTGATCTCTTTAGATGTAATAGGATCAAGCCCTGTAGTAGGTTCATCATATAAAATTAATTTTGGTTCTGTAATTATAGTTCTTGCCAGCCCTATTCTCTTTTTCATTCCTCCAGAGAGTTCAGCGGGCATTTTATCAATTGCCTCTTCCAGAGAAACTTTTTTTAATACATTATGAATTTTTTCATCAATTTCCTTCGGAGAAAAATCAAAATTTCTTATTAATGGAAATTCAAGATTTTCCCTTACACTCATTGAATCATATAAAGCCGCACCTTGAAACAAAAATCCTATTTGTTTCCTTAACTGGTTAAGCTCTTTATTAGAATAATTGAGAATATTTTTCCCTTCAACTAATATTTCACCGGAATCCGGGATCATTAAACCAACAATACATTTTAATAAAACGCTTTTGCCGCTTCCGCTCCTTCCAAATACAACAGTATTTTCTCCCCGGGGTATATTTATTGAAATATTATCCAATACAGAATTATCTCCGAAAGATTTCGAGAGATGTTTTATTTCAATCATGAAGTCGGCCATAACCATATCGATAATTTGACAATAACCATATCACAAAGCAGAATTAATAAAGAAGAAACAACAACCGAAGTTGTTGATGCCTTTCCTACACCGACAGTACCATTTTCCGCATTATAGCCTTTGTATGAGCCAACAGCACCGACTATGAATCCGAAAATAAATGTTTTTAAAAAAGGGGGAATAAAATCTCCAAAAACTAATGACTTAAATGCAGAATCAATGTAAAGCTGGAAATTTATTCCTGTAGAAAGGGCTATAGCCACAAACCCGCCTACAATAGCCAGGAAATCCACATACATAGTAATTACCGGCATTATAAAAGTACATGCTAAAATTCTTGTAACAACCAAATATTTATACGGATGGATTGCCGAAACTTCCATTGCATCAATTTGTTCGGTAACCCGCATGGACCCTAGTTCTGCACCAATCCCGGAACTGACTCTGCCGGCAAAGATTAATGCTGTTATAACCGGTCCTAATTCGCGGATAACAGATAATGATACCATGCTGGGGAGAAAGTATTCTGCACCGAAACGCTGCATAACCGGCTGACTTTGCATAGCCAAAACCAACCCGATTATAAATCCTGTAACTGTTACGATAGGCAAAGTTTTAATTCCCAGCTCAACCATATGTTTTTTAATTTCATTGAATTCGAAGGGGGGAATAAAAACATTTTTGAAAAATTGAAGGGAGAAGGTTGTTAAACCTGCAACTGTTTTAAAAAATTCCGTTAATTTCGGGCTGTTTAATAACAGCTCATCATCAACTTTTGTATCTTGTTCTGGCAAAATAATTTAAGGATATTTATTACTTTTTATAATCGAAAATAACAAAAATTATAACTCAAAAAAAGAAGCCGGATCAATATGTGCTTTTGACTTTTTAATTAAATGATTAATCAAGAGCTTTTTGTGTCAATGAATCTTTCTCTTATTGTATAAAAAACTCCCTTTTCTAACTACTAAAATAAAACAAATTTTACTTAAGTTTATTCTATAGATGGTAAATAAAATGGAAGTGGAAATAATATTTCTAAGGGTTAAAATTATCAGTAAAAAATTACTCCAAATTTGTGATCGCGATATAATTTTAATCAATATGTGAGAGGGAGCAACATTGTTAAGAAATTGTTGAAGAAGAATATTTATAAAATCCATCAGGATTTTAATCAATTTATTTTTTAGAAGGTTTATATCTTATTATAGTCTGGATAGAATCGTTACTATTATTGTTCAGGGTATCTTTTTTATGCTCTTCCCATTCTCTTTGATGGATTGATTTAAAATTCTTCGGCTCTTTTTTTTCAAATTTCAGACTGTCCGCAGCATTATCAATTTTCTTATTTTGTTTGCTATTTGAACATGATAAAAATGAAAAGCAAAATATAATAAAAACTATTTTCCACATGATATCTCTTCTCATTTAAGAAGGACCATTTTATTTGCAAGAGATTTCCTATTTATATTATCACTATAAATAACACGGTAAATATAGATTCCTGATACTGCCTGTAATCCATGCATATTAATCCCGTTCCATAATATTTCATGATATCCCGCAGACAAATTATTTTCATTTTTTATCCAGATTAACTGACCTAAAAGATTAAATATTTCCAAATTAATATTTCCCTTTGAAGGTAATGTGAATGAAATATTGGTACTTGGGTTAAAAGGGTTAGGAAAATTTTGATAGAGCTTAAATTTTTCCGGTGAGATTTTGTTTTTCTCAGCAACATCAACTGTAATTTTGAAAAATTTCAAAATTTTCGACATAAGCTGAACTCTACTTGAATCTTGGTAAATTGTTTCGAAAGGGAAAGCTAAATATATCAGGTAACCATTTATGTTACCCGACGGGAATTTGCCAATATAGGATATTCCGGAGGCACCGCTGTCAGTAGAAATACCGGTATAGGCAAATATTTCCGTTCCGCCATTTATTCCTTTTACAGCATCAGGTTTGCCGGCATTAAATGTTCCATGAGAACCGTCATCAAAGTTAATTAATGGAAGACCTTCAAAAAAAGTATTTCTAACAGCTTTAACCGAGTAAAACTTATTACTATCATTTTTGGGAGCATCACTTATGTAAGATGCTTTTAAATAATTATTATAAAATGAAATATCAGTTGAGCTGGAAGTTCCGATGTTTCCTAAGGTCATTCCTATATTCGACCCGGATACAAATAATTTTCCACCGTTATCCAAAAAGCTTTTGATTTTTTCCTGTTCAAGCTGGTTAAAAGCCTTGCTGCTTTTATTGCCCAGCATCCAGATAACAATATCATAGGTATTTAAGTTCAGCTTGCTGTCAAAGATTGCCTCGTTTGAGCTTGAAGAAAAACTATAATTATTTTCAATTAATGGGGCCGCATATTCTTTTAAATAAGAGGAGCTTGCGGTTGAATCGGGCATCTTATCATATCCATTTACAACCAAAACATTCTGGTTATTTAATGTCGTGCCTCCAAGTATCACTGTTTCAGGTGATGATCCGGAATTGTTTTTAGCTTTTACTTTGAAGAAATAGGGAGTATCTCTTTTTAGACCTTCAATTAAAATATTGTTATTATTCACTTCCCTCAATGAATCGAAATTTATGCCGTCCTCACTTATAAATATTTCAAAAGAAACAGCACCTGTAGGAATAGAAAAATTCAACATGATGGAAGAATCGTTTTCTGATTCAACATAAAAATTTGTCGGAGCATCGGGTGCAGGGATATATCCATTTCCAAATTTTACACTTAAGAGATTCCATAGTTCCTGCCGTACTCCGTCATAACCTAAAGCCCACATTCCCACCCCTTTCAGATTTTTGTTAACAGCAAAATCATATTTAAGGCTCAGGCTTGAATCGTTATCAAACCAAACCTGGTTCCAACTCGCGCTCTTCCATTTATACCAGCTTGTTTGATAAAGATTATCCCAAATAAGACCATAAGTTTCCGACCCGGGCTGGGATGTTGAAAAATATGGCGAACTGATAAATGCAATAACTTTAGAACCGGGATTCCCGGTTGCGGTTGTCCAATAAGAACCGTAATACGGAACTCCCAGGATTAATTTCTGAGGGGAAACTTGAACGACCTGAGCATATTGAACATTTATTGTATTTGTAACATTTATAGTTCCTCCGGTTAATGGTGCTACTGGTCCTGTAGTTTGGCTCCAGCTGCCGAAAAAATCATAGCCCATAACGAATAAATAATCGCAGCTGTTAGCCAAACCAGTAAAATCCCAACCGCCCCAATTAACTGCCGGAGAAGCAAAAGATACTTCGCTCCCCTGAAATGCTGCATGAATTGAATCTGTAAGATCTTTCATAAAGTTATTTATAGCAGCGCTATTATCAACTCTCGATAATCCTTCAAAATCAATATTAATTCCATCAAGCTTATAGGTATTAATTTGATTTTTTGCACTTTCAATAAAGTTTATTTTTGCAGCCGAATCAGAAATTATATGATGAATTCCATTGCTGTCAAAGTTAACAGCAACCATTATTACTTTAACACCATTTGAATGAGCATTATTAATCATATCAGTCCATGGCCAGGCAGAAGGGATACTGATATCTCCATTGTTCGAAACCGAAAAAGCAAATGCTGCAATATGTGATAGTAATTCATATTTAAGGTTTTTATATGCACCGTTATTATATTCCCAGTCGGGCAAGTATCCAAAGACTGCGCGGTTCAATTTATTTTCCATGGAGGTATCAATGGGTATAATATCTTCTCCATTCGAAGGATATTTAGATTTTTTTTTTATTTTTGATTCGTATCTTTCATATTCCTGCTGATGAATACTTATATGAGATTGGGCAAGAAGGAAATCAGGAAAAAATATTGTAACTAATATTCCAACAATCAATAATTTTCGCCGGAAGATAAAGCATAAGATTTTGTATATTTTTTGCAAATGAAGACTCTACTGTTTTATTTTTAAATTTATGTGACTTATTTATAAAATCTTTACAAATAACTGCATTAAAAATAATATAAGAAAATATGTAATTAGTCTGTCATGAACAATTATATAATTCTTACTTTTTTGTAATTTATTGATTATTTCTTCCTTTAAAAATGTGATTATCAATCTCTGTGAATTTGTAAAATTTATATTTCTTCAATTAACAAAGGATAATAAATGAAAAAATATATCCGCTGTGATTTTATAAAAGCAGCCGGTATAGCTGCTGTTGGAGCAGGCGCTCTCTCTTTTGCAGGATATGAAACGAAAACAGAAAACTCTCCCGTCAAAGATTCGGGGAAGACTTTTGAATGGAAAATGGTTACAACCTGGCCGCCTCATTTTTCTATTCTGGGTGAATATGCAGATGCACTTGCGAAATGGGTAGGAGATATGTCGGACGGCAGGTTGAAAATTCAGGTATACGGCGAAGGAGAATTAGTCCCGGCTTTGGAAGTCTTTGATGCGGTATCACAGGGAGTAGCAGAAATGGGACATGGTGCGACATATTACTGGGCAGGTGAATTACCTTCTGCACAATTCTTCGGAAGCGTCCCATTCGGAATGAATGCACAGCAGGTTAATACCCGGCTCTACTAGCCTTTAATAAATTTCATTGTTTACATAAATGCATTTTCATAATGGTTTACTATTGGTTTTATTTTTGATCTGAATAAGACAGCAACAACATCAAACCTGCAGTCCCAATCATTTATCTCATTTTCATATAGATATGCTTCGGCAATTCTTCTTACCTGCCTGATTTTATTTTTAGTGATTGCATATTCCGGGCAGCCGAATTCCAGGTTTTGTCTTGATTTTACTTCAACAAAAACGATATATTTTTTCTCCGGGTCTAAAGCAATTATATCAATTTCTCCTTTTCCATACGTATAATTTCTCTCTTTTATTTCATATCCCTTGGAAATAAGAAGATCAACAGCAATATCCTCCCCTTCCATTCCGATTTTTTTTGTAGCTTGAGACATTTTATAATTAATTTATTTAAAAATATTTTTTAATCTTTAATAAAGAATGCTAATCGGTCGGCGGTTCCATTTCAAATTCGAATTCTGGCTCATCATTTAGAATTTTATATAAAAAAGTTTTCCTATGAAAAACAGAAGGTCCAAAAGCTCTAATAGCCTCAATATGCTCATGAGTTGCATAACCTTTATTTTTTGACCATAAATATTGCGGGAACCTGGGACACATTCTTTTCATCAGCCTATCTCTTGCCACTTTAGCTAGTATTGAAGCTGCAGCTATAGCAAATGACCGCGAATCTCCTTTTATAATGGGAATAGTAGGTATATTACAATTAAACGTTTTATTTCCATCAACAAGAATTAGATGAGGTTTGACCTTTAACCTGCTTACTGATATTGACATTGCCAAAAGAGATGCTTGTAAAATATTAATTTTGTCAATTTGGAGATGAGAAATTGCAGATACCGAGCAGGCCAAAGATTTTTCAACAATTATTGGAGCTAACTCTTCTCTCTCTTCTTCCGAAAGCTGTTTTGAATCATTAACTCCTTCTATATAAACATCGGGAGAGAATATCACCGCAGCTGCTAAAACAGGACCTGCCAGCGGACCCCGTCCAACTTCATCAGCACCGGCAATAAGCTTTATTTTCCGTTTAAGAAACGAATTATCAAAATTTTTCATTTACCGAGATATATTGCACTTAATCCAAAAATCATATCCAATTTTAAAATAAAACTTAACTTATTCAAGTTTGAGAGAGAATCATTTTTATATATTGAAACAAGGAAATAAATCAGGACCGGATTTACAACACTCATAACTATAATAAAATATTCTATCGTATATAACTTAAAAATATACGGGTAACTTGTAAATAAAATCAATATAAAAGTAACTAAAACAATAAAATTTTTTGTAAATGAAAAACCGAATTTATAAGGAAATGTCTCAATTCCATTTTTAATATCACCCTCAACATCTTCCATATCCTTAACGATTTCCCGGATAAAATTTATCAGCAAAGCAAATAATGCCGGTATAACTGCAAAAGAGATATTTCTTACAGAGGCGCCGCCGTAAATAAAAGTTAAACCGGTCAACAATGCTACAAAAATATTTCCTAGAATAATTATTGATTTTATTTTATATGAATAAATAAAAAGTAGTATAATCGTCAGCAGTGCAATTAAAAATGATGTGAAATTTATTTTTACAGCCAATAATAATCCGCCTATCGAAAAAAGGAGGTAGCAAATGAGGGCAGTGCTTATTTTTAATTCCCCTTTGGTCAATGGTCTATCCGGGCGATTTACTTGATCTATTTTTATATCAAAATAATCATTAATTATATAACCGGCTGCTCCAATAAATGATGCGGAAACGGCTGCAAATAAAGTCGGAAGAGACATTACATTACTACTTGAGCAAATAAATCCTGCAACTATGACAGTTAAAAATATAATTAAAACATTTAAAGGACGGGAGATTTTTATAATCGATAAAATTTTATCGTACATCGGCTATTGATTGTTTATCTTTTGATACTAATTCTTTCACTAAGAATACAGTGATTACAATAATTTAAGAAAAAAATATTTCTAAAATTCATTAACTATTCCGAAATGGATTTTTCCATCCGAAAAAGAATCCCCCTGGCCTAAGGCAAAACTAACCCCGAGCATTCCGAGACCTGTTTCAATTTGAAGTCCAACGCCATACCCGATCTTAAATCCTTCGGTTTTTAGAATATTTCTGTCAGGTTCTGCCTTTCTAAAGAAATAACCTGTATCAAAAAAGGGGAAAGCATAAGTTCTTTTTGTAAGTAAAAACCGATATTCCAGGTTCGACCAGAAAATTCTTGAGCCAAGAAATTGATCTTCCCTATAGCCGCGTAAAGAGTTTGTTCCACCAAGCCTGTATAGATCACTTACTTCAAAAGAAGGTCCATTTAATTCTTTACCGTGCAATCCCAAAGAAATAACCTGCCGGTTAAAGAATTCATGGAAAAGATTTATTCCGACTTCTATTCTTTGAAAATTTACTTTTGTTTGAAGATCAGAAGTAAAATATTTTTCGGGTCCGTAAATTGTTTTTTTACTAAATGAATACAAGTTGGTAAATAAAATACCGCTGGTAGGAGCATAAGGATCATCACGTGAATCTATTTGGAAATTAACACCAGTGGTTGTTGAATGAGAATTATAAACAGTAAATGCAGAATTTTCCAGTTGTGAAGGAATAACCGATTCAGAAGAGATAAAAAATGAAGCTGAAATATTTTCATTTGCAAGAAATTCCAAATCTCCCTCAAATTTTCTTTGTACATAGGTTGTATCCTGTTTCCTTTGATTAAAACTTCCGTTAAAATTAAAAGGATAATCAAAAATCCATGGTTCAAGATATTTCAATTCAAGCTCCTGGGAAAAGCGGTCCAGCTGCTGCCATCTGATTGCAGCAGCTCTGCCTGTGCCGAAAAGATTTCTAAGGCTTACATTAACAAGCCCGGTTAGATAACCGGACTGTCCAGGGATAGTAGAAGGGATATAGCCGATAATTCCGTCAAAATTATTAGTTTGCTTTTCTTTAACCTTTATTAAAAGCACTCCTTCATTTTTAGAATCAAAAAAAAACTCAGGTTTACCAACGGGTTCGAAAAAACCAAGTCTGTTTAATTTTGACGGAAGTTCATCAATTTTGTTTTGAGAATAAGTTTCACCTTTTTCAATTCTAAGTGCTCTTTTTATTACATAATCCTTTGTATTCTGATTTCCGGTTATTTCTATTTTATCAATTTTACTTTTGTTCTCTTTTTCAATCTTTATATGAATATCAGCTAAATTTTTATTCTCCGAAGAATCCCGGGAAAAAATTATGGAAGATAAAATTATTTTTGCAAATGGGTAACCGTTATTTTCAAAATAAGATAATGAATTATGTATCGTCTCTTCAAGCAAATCCTTATCAAAGACCTGTCCTTCCAGAAATTCAAATTCATTATTGACATTTGCGGATTCAATGGAATCAGAATAAATTAAATATATTTTATTAATATATGATGGCTCCCCCTCATCAACATTAATGATTAAGTCCGCCTTTTGAGAATCCGGCGAAAATTCCAAATTAGTTCCTGAAAAAGAAGCGTTAATATATCCCCTTTGAGCTAAATTAAAAGCTAATTTAGATTTTATTGAATCAATTAATCCCGGGAATATTTTCTCACCTAAA
>CAWAJW010000008.1:0-362129 GCA_963782475.1 uncultured Bacteroidota bacterium | reverse complement strand
GCTGGATTAGAAAATTTTTTTATAATCACATGTAGAAATAATGGATGTTTGTTGAAAATGTTCTCTCCTATTTTATCAAAGGGAAGAATCATGCGTTTTGAGGAAATTCCTATGTTTTTGTTACCATGAATTACGTTTTCAAATATTTAATAATCCCGTTATTAGGCAGCTAAATCAATACTATTCCTTTTATATTCAATGTATGCTTTTAAATCTTCAGGTGTTCCCAATCCATGCATATTTTGCTTATCTATCTCATAAATTAATATATTTTTGCCGTCTTGAATAAACTCATTGAATACTGGACACACATAAAATTCATTATTTACTCTAATATTCTTTTCAATCATTTGCTTTGTATATTTAACGAAATCGCACCCATGTTTATAATAATAGACTCCGACAGTTGCATGATTACTTATTACAATCTTTTCAGCAACTTCGGTAACTTTTCCATTTGAATTACATTTTGCGTAGCTCCACTTTGGATTATCATCTTTAAAGGTCAGAATACCGCCATCAGCATTTTCAACTCTCATATTTTCAATAAATTTCATTATATCGATGCTTAGGAATTGATCGCTATTAGCTATAATTAATTCATTATTTGTATTTATCAATTCCTCGGTTTTCAATACAGTACAAGCTGCTCCCTCGGTTAATCCATCGACTTCTACTAATAATGATTCTGAAGCGAGATATTTTAATAAAGAATTCATTGCATATTTTTCAACATGTTTTTTTTGAGCTACAATTATTCTTTTTCCAATATTACCGAAATTTTCCAAGACCAATTGAATCATTGGTTTTCCGCAAACATCAATTAATGGCTTTGGATGCTGCATGCCAACTTCGGAAAATCGTTTCCCCTGACCTGCAGACGGAATAACGATATTTATATGGTTGCTTTCATTTATAGTTTTTAATACACGATAATAGTTAACATCGTCCGGGTTGCTAACTGAACAAAGGATTCCACCTGAATCTACAGCAGCTTTTTTGCCTACATCACTATCTTCGACTATAATACATTCGTTTGGCGAAAAATCCATCATTTTAAATGCTCTTAAATATATTTCAGGATTTGGCTTAGGGTTTTTTACATCCTGATTACTTAAATAAAAATCTACAAAAGGGAGAAGTCCGCTTTTACTTAACATTAATTCTACTGAATCTCTAACAGCATTTGAACATATAACAATTTTATATTTTCTCTTTAAAAGTTTCATCATTTCTATTTTTTCTAAATCGGGATTACAAAACTTTTCTATTATTTCTACAGTAGTTTCTTGTTTAGTCTTATTTATTTTATCATACAGTTCAGTCTTTAACCCTTTTCTCTCAGTTAATATATTCAACTTTTTACGAGTTGGAATTCCTTTATAAATCGTTAAATGTTCCTGCCAGGATATAGGATCAATATCTGAATGTTGTAAAGCCACATTTAATGCATTAAAATGCCATTTATCGGCATCTATTAATACGCCATCAAGATCGAAAATTACTGCTTTAATCATTTTTGACTCCATAAAATTTATTTAATTGATTCGGAAAATCTGTACATATGCCATCGACTCCCCAGATTATTACATTTTCCCACTGAGGTCTTATTTCCTCAATATTCAAATCTTTATGTAATTCGGGAGAGACATAAAATATTTTTTTCCCCTTATCCTTCATTTTTTTTATTATTCCTTCATTAATCCACTTTTCAGAAAATTCATCGAGCCATAAATCTTTAACAACGGAGCTTTTTAAGTATTCATCGATATAGTTTTCTCTTTCACTTATTCGAAATGCCACATTATATCCTTTTTCTATCAAAGCATACATTAAGAACCTACATTCCTTAATATCACTTATAAGTAATTCGAAATCGAACATAAAAAAATTTTTTCTGTTTTTATACTTTTCCAACATCCACAATATTGATGGTATAGTTAAAATATTTTTAACATTTAACGCATTGTAGCCGGTATTTATGCTGGAAATAAGTTTGAATGGTTCATATTTTTTATCATACTTTCCGATATCATGAGAAAGCATTAGATTCTTCCGGGTAAAATCAAAATTAATATCAAACTCAATATCATAACCCGATTTTACAGCCTTTATTAGGTCCTCAACAGAATTCTCATGGGTAAATTTTTTACCAATTAAATTGCCCCTATGCGATATAATTCTCATAAAATTTCCTATAATTAGGCTGAAAAGATAAAACTATTACCATTCCACTAGCCCTGTACCTGTCCAGCTTCCAAATGAAGTTACATCGAGCTTATGCTTTTTTAATATTATTCCACACAAGATCCATTTTCCATAATTTAATATTATTTGTTACAACAATAGTACCCTTCTTTAAAAGAGTCGATTCCAAAAATCTGAATATTTTATCTACCAATGCTCCATTGCAAATATTTAAAATTATCAATTCCGATTTAGAAATAAGGGGAGATATCTTTTCCAAGTTTTCACTTAACGAGAAATCGAAAGCAAAATGAAATGTATTAGTCGGATTCAAAATCCTCGGCGGACAAAAATGTTTCTTTATTACTCTCCCAATTCTTATTATCAATTGTAATGAATAGTAGAAGAACTTGAAAGATTTTTAAGGAAGCAAATTGATGATAAGCCATCCCCGGTTCCAAACTCAATTGTTAACGCAGGATTCATAACTCTGGATAATGAAAATAACAATTGACATAATTGTCTTGATTCTGACTCATATGCAATAATTAACCTCTGATCCGTATTTTGATTATTAAGTTGCCCCCCGTTGCTAGAATCTCTAAGAATGTTAATGAATAGATTCGTAAGACTGCTGCTATTCGAGTTTATTACAGGGAATAGCGGATGAGAATTGATAATTAGTTTTACTAAATAGCGGAAAAGCATTTTTAAGATAATTCTTTTCGTATAAATCAAACCATTCGGCATTAGTATAGTGAATCAAATCGGTATGATCTTTATTATATTTAAGTGATCTAATTTTCAGCTGCTCTGGTTCAAGAAGCACATAATTATTTACAATAGTCAATTCGGTAAGAGATATCGCTTCTTGAGAAATATCCCTCACATGATCTAATTTTATAAATCCAAATTTTCTTAAACAACTAACCCAGATATATTGTTCTGGAGAATATTTATGTATATCCCGATATTTAATTACTAGTTTTTTCATACTTCCCATCAATTAAAAATTTCTTCATGCTGCGGAATAGGTATTAGGGGTATATCCCAAATTGTTTCAACGTCTTCTTTCAAACCAAAATGGAACCAGTCGCTTGGATTAAAAGGGACATTATTCTTTCGAGGATTTTGAGATACGATTGTGCAATTCAGAACCCTGTTGGTGAAAATTTTCCAGCTTTCTGTTCTTAGTTGGAAAGAGTTGATAATATTTTAGAAAATCATTGCCTTCTAATATTGTATCGCTTCTTAATTTCAATAAATAATTCCTTGAAGCCTTTTGAATTCCGCTTTTTGTGGAAAGTATTTGACGGTTAGTATTTTTAATCATGGGATTTATTTCCACTTCTAATATTCCAGGATCTTCATTTTCAACCAGAATATCGAAAGGTAAATCATTGATATCACTTCCTTCCCATGTAGAAAGTATAACTTCGGCATCAGGAAGATATTTCCTTATACTAATTAAAGATTGATATGTATATCGTTTAATTGGACTATCTGCAGAAGTACCAAAAACCGGCCCTTGTACTACTACTGATATTTCGCTGCTGTCAATTTTCATTCGTAATTTCAGCTTTTAATAGCTTTTACAATGTATTGAAAATGCTTTGATTCTCCATCCAAAGTATCAACATTTATATTTGATTCTTTCATAACTGATAGTAATTGGGGAGAAAGTTTTTCCATTTCAGCAACCACGTATAATATATTAGTTATTGTGAATCCTGCTTTTTCAAACATATTAAAGATGGACTTGCGTGTAAAAAATCTTAAATGCGTACTATCCATAATTCCAAATTCCTGGTATTCCCATTCCCCTTCCAATAATTTTTTAAGAACTGACCAATGCCTGACATTAGGAATACTGGCAACAATTTCTCCTTTATCTGATAATTTTTCTTTTATATTCAATAAAACTTTAAAAGGATCAACTAAATGTTCCAGGACATCTGCGAAAATAATAGTATCAAAATATTTTTCAGGAAGCTGAAGAATGGCATCTTCTATAGGACCGGTAATTACTCTATCGAGATTTTCTGCTGCTAAAGTGGCAATATCATCTATAAATTCAACACCCCAAACCTCAGCACCTAACTTTTCTTTCAAAACTGAACCTAGTCTCCCCTTACCGCAGCCGACATCCAATATTCTTTTTGAATGAGGATTTATTAATTTTTGTACATCTTCCCTTTCATTTTCATAATAGCTCTTATCGTCCTTAACGATGGCTTTGGATTTTCCGTTACCATTACCATTGCTATTTTTAAGAATCTGTCCGGTGTTATTAATAATACTAGAATTGTTTTTAAGCGGAATTTTATAATCCGGATTAATAATTGAAAGTTGATCAAATATATTTAAGGCTTCAGTTAATTTATTTTCTTCATATAAAAACATTCCGAATTTTGAAAGCGCTTCTTCATATTCAGGGAATTCATTTATAACCTGGTTATATATTTGAATTGATTTTTCTTTTTCATTCTGATTTTTAAAGATATCTGCCTGGTTCAGCAATAAATTAGCCCAATTACTAATTAATATTTTTTTTCTTTCTGGAAAATTTTTAACTGATTCCTTCCATTTATTCAAAAACAAGATTCTGTTTCTATTTAAAATTTCTCCGGCAGCTTCTTCCTTACCCAGATATTCTATAACCCTTAAAGCTCGAATAGAACCGCTCCATTCATGGTTGTAACCTGCTACTGGAACTATGTAGGATTTCAACCCTGCTGATTTTATTTGCAGCCCCATATCCCATTCTTCGAAAAAGCATGGAGTATACTGATTGTCAAATTTTAATATGCCTTGATTAAATAAATCGGTCTTTACGGCAAATAAAAACCCGGAGACCGCATCCACTTCAACTGGCAGAATTAAAAGTACTTTTATCAAAATAAGCTATATCTTTTGCTTTATAAAAATTAAAGAAAGAACCTTGCGGACCGACAATTGCAGTGTTAGGCAGCTTAAGCAGATAATTTTCTAACTCCTCGACCGCCTTACTACTTATACTTAGATCGGAATTCAGAATAAAGGTTACCGGTGTCTGCGACATGTTTAAGCCTATATTCCAGGCTCTCGAAACCCCCACATTTTTTTTCATAGAAGCATAATAATTAATTCTCGGATGATCTTTTAATTTTTCAGCCATCTCGAGCGAGTTAAATATTACAATTACATCTCCGGATATATCTTTTAGATCATCTAATAGCTTGATGATATTATAAGGGCTGGCAGGAGACATATCCAGCACCGGAATAATAAAGCTTCGTTTACTATTGGTATTCTGACCCTGATTTAGTTCAACATTAACCGGAAGTGACAGCCTTCCCAAAGATCTATTTCGCCATTCATCTGCCGAAGGAGTACTATTGCTTATTTCAAAACAGACATTTAACAGCTCTTCAATTCTATGCGAATAAGTATGTGCATTTTGAATAATCTTTTGACCATGTTCTGCTATTCTTTCTCTTTCATCTTCCTTAGTCAAAAAATATTTAACTTTATCAATAATATTGTTATCATCGTATAATCCTAAATCTTCTCCGTCCTTAAACATCTCTTCCTGACCGCTGTTCTGAGCCAGATCCGTCAGAAGAAAAGAACCTATTGACATAGATTCAAATAAGCGCATATTAAGATCATTATTAATGGCATTATTGAAAACAATTTTAGAAGCTGAAAAGAATTCTGCCATTTCATTCCACCAGCACCTATTGTAATTAACCTTTACTACAGAATTTATTTTATTTAAAAGATCTGCTCTTCTTTTATGTGCGCCGCCATTTATAGAACCGACAAAACCTACATTAAATATCTTCTCCGCATTTCTTTTGGAATGTATTTCAGGATCAGCACCCAAAGGGAGCCAGAAAACATTATCGAAGCCTGCTTTTTTGAACTCAGGCAGATATTCCCTTTGAGCAATAAATATAAAGTCAAAATATTCTGCCCACTTTAAATGAGATTTTAGGTTTAAATGAGAATCGATTAAATAACAGGCGGCGGGAAAACCTTTTCCCTTAACATTTACCGGGAGATAGCCGGATACCGATTCAATCCATAAAAATAAATCGGGTATCATGCTCCTGGGAATAGAATTTAATACCTATGAAAAATCCAGTTCACCAAAACCGGTTGATACGTCAAGATCTTTTATTGGCAGCTTCATATTTTCCAGCTGCCATTGTTTTATCAATTGCTCAGGAAGATTCGGACCGCACGTTATCACTTTATGCTTCTTTCTAAGCGCTCTTTCAAAATATACAGCCGTTGTTATCGGATAGGAAACATACGACAGCCATATTAAAGGATCTTTTTTAATTTTCATAAATTTTCCGAAAACCAATATTTTATTAAAGCTTGTTTACAATTCTTAATAATGAATCTGTGGTTTTTTCCCAGGTATAATCTTTCATATACTCGCCTGCTTTTTTTCCGATTTTCTTTATAGCATCTCTATTATTATATGCATATTCAAGTTTGGATATTATTTCATCAAGGTCAGGTTCTTCCCAGTCTGCAATTAACTTTTTATTATCATCAAATAATTTAAATTCATGCATTTCTTTCAGAGGTAACGAATTATTAGGGGTAAGGATATCTTTATGACCGCTGTTAAAAGAAGCTATTACAGGTTTGCCGCAGGCCATATATTCCATGAGAACCAGGTTTGTTCCGCCTTCACACCTGTTAGGAAACAAACCTATATCCGAGTTTAAATATAAATCCCTGAGCTTATTCCCGGGAGTAATAGGTAAGGAGAATACTTTGTTACCATCAATATCGTTGATTTTACAAAGATTGATCATAAAGTTTTTCCAGGTCTCACCTTTATATTCATAATTAATATATTTGGATATTTCCATCGAATGCATTGTATGCGGCCATAAATTATACCATGCATTTATAAGAATTATATCTGAAAATTTTTGCTGTAATACCTTGAGCGCTTTTAATACAATATCCTGACCTTTGCGCAATTCAAATTTTCCACCAGAAAAAATTATAAATAGATCATTACTTTTTTCTTTTTCCCCCGGATAGAATAGTTCCGGATCAACTCCCTGAATCAAAACATCTGAATTCTCAATCCCTCTCTCTTTTAATTTTTGTTCATTCCAGGATGAACCTCCCAGAATAATATCATAATTGACAGCATTTTTAACAGCTGCATCATTCAATTCATATTCAAAGAAAGTATAGCCGATATTTTTTGTACCTCTGACAGGATGCAGTCCGCTGAAATCATGATTATTTAATGCATGGAATACGGTCCCTTTAACATTTCGAGATTGATTTAAATATTCATTCTCATCAATATTTATAATGTTAACTTTATTAGAAAGTTCTTTCCTTAGATACTTACTGCATACTCCCCAGCCGAAGTTTTCGCCGGAAGTCAGTCCCAAATAAAGCGGATCATATTTAGCTTCCGAATTCAGGCTAATAAAAATGAAATATTCATCGCCGACATAATTATATATAGTTTCCAGACCGGATCTTTTTAATAAAGATTTCCATAAATGCACCGGAGATAAAGAAATTAGGCCGGCTTTCTCAATTTTTTCTTCTGAAATATTTAAAGAAGGAACTATAACTACTAAATAACCTCCCGGCTTTAATATTTTTTTGAATTCCTTTAGTACATGATATGGTGCAAGATTATATTGAAGAAAGTTATTCGCAATAATTAAGTCATACTCTTTACCATTTGATTCAAAATAATATTTTTGCGGAGTTAATAATGTATTTATCTTTTCAATATTTTGACTTGATAATATATTAAGATAATTCCCTGCATATCCAAGATTAAGGATTTCGGCATTGTCTTCCAGCTTTATTTGGCTGAAAATATTTTCATCAAGCTCATAGGTAAAATTATTATTATTAATATTTTTATTTGATAATTCCTTAATTACATTTTCTAAAGAGCTGAAAGAATGATTAATATTAATAATTTTATTTTCATTTTTGCTTTTTACAAAATCTGTAAGATCCTCCTTTAACCTTTTAAATACAGAATTCCAATCGCTTATTTTAGGCTGACGGTATAATTTAATAGTCGGATACCAAATTGATCTTTCCCCTTCTTCAAGCCATCTCCAATCCGGCAAATAAGGGAGTAATACCCATGTCTTTTTACCTAAAGCACCTGCAAGATGCGCCACCGATGTATCAACTGTAATAATAAGATCAAGATTTTCGATAATTGCCGATGTATCTGCAAAAGATTTAATATGATCATCAAGATTAGTTAATAATAATTGATAATCATTCACCTGTATTACCGGGAAGCCTTTCTGCATGCTGAAAAAATGAGTTCCTTCAACCGACAGCAACGAAAGAAATTGCTGAAGCCTTACAGAACGATGCCTGTCATTGGTATGGATCGGACTGCCTGCCCATACAATTCCGATTTTTAATTTTTCATTATCATTAATAATGTTTGCCCATTTATCTTTTAATTCTTCATTAACCGATAAATAAGGAATCTTTGCAGGGATATTATCAGAAGATGTTTTGAAATATAACGGTAAGCTTAATAATGGAACTTCATAATCATATTCTATATCCGGTCTTTCATTAAAATTTCTTTCGATAATTTCATCAGCACTGTGGAAATTATATAACAATCCGTGAAGCTCTTTACCGCATTCCAATATTATGTGGCAGCCTTTTTCTTTAAGCATCGGGAGATACCTGATGAATTGGATCGCATCACCCAATCCTTGTTCAGCGTAGATTAAAACTCTCTTCCCTTTTAGATCATATTCAGGTTTAAATATCTCATCAAATTTTCTTTTACCGAAATCTTTCCTTCCCTGTCTCCATTCATATTCTTTCCACCCTTCTTCAAACTGACCCAGCATTAAAAGTGCTTCGGCTTTATTGTAATGAGCCAATACGCTTTCAGGATCCAGGTCAATCCCGGTATTGAAATATTTAATTGCTTCCCGGAGATTTTTTCTTCTTAAATAAACAAAGCCTATATTGCTGTATGCAACTGATTTGCCGGCATTGTTTTTTTCATCAACAGATATTTCTAAAGCTTTATTGAAATAATCCAAAGCAGAATCAAAATCATCTCTATGCAGCTTGATAGTGCCTAAGTTTATCATTGAATTGAAATACTTTGGATTACATTTAAGAGCTTTATTGAAGCACTTTTCAGCTTCATCATAATTTTTTAGAGAAGAATATAATAACCCGAGGTTGTTAAATGCATCAATATAATCTGGTTTTAATTCAATTGCTTTTTTGTACTGTTTTAAAGCGAGATCATTATTCTCGAGGTTCTGATAACAAACACCCAGGCTATATTGCGCTTCGGCATTTCCATCATTTAGTTCTATAATCCTTTTATAAAACTCAGCTGATTTTTCAAAGTTATTCAGATTAAAATAAATGATCCCGAGGGAGGTTAAAAGATGTATATTGCCCGGTGATTTATCAAGAAGACTTTCAATAATATTTTTTGCTGCGGTAAACTCTTTCTTTTCGAATAACTCAAATGCCAGCCGGTATTCTTCAGAATTATCCTTACCGATAGAAAGGTTTGAAAGGTTGCTCATTGCACAAGAATTGTCAGGCTTCACTTTAACAGCCATTCTGAATGCTTTTTCCGCCTCATCATATTTATTCAGGCTTTTATATATAATCGCTATGTTATTATGAGCTTCAGACAGGAATGGATTCAGTTCAATCACTTTTTGGTAGTTCTTTAATGCTTCCTCATTTTTGTTTTGATTTTGAAGACATAAAGCCAGGTTATAGTAAGCTTCAATATGGTCTTTTTTAATTTTTACAACTTCTTTAAATAAAGGGATAGCCGATTGATAATCTCCCAGCTTCGATTTTACTACTGCAAGGAAATATAAAACATCTGCATTATTTTCATCCTCTTCCTTCAGCTTAACTAAAATATCCTCAGAAGATTTATAATCTCTTTCTTCAAAATGTTTAATTGCTAGTTGATAAGTATCTATCATATTAAATTATTTTTTGACTAATTCTTAACAGTAAAGACGCAAATTTTCAGGTCTTTACAAAACAGCACTAAGTTTTTGTTTTAATATTTCAAATTTGGAATTAAACTCCGGCATATTGCTGAATTCTTTTTCAGCCATCATTAATACTGAAGGAATTTTTTGATACTGATTTTCTTTAAGGTAGACAGATATTAAATAAAATACGGAAGAAGGATCTTTCTCTTTTAGCTCTAAAGATTCTTCAAACAGCCTTTCCGCTTCATTTAACAAATCTTTTTCAAAGTAGAGTAAACCTAAAGTTTTGAGAAATTTTGAATTATCTTTGAATGAATCGTATACCTTGCTAAGCACTTCTATAGATAGTTCTTTTTTGCTGCACCTTTCAAATAAAACCAGGAACATATCGAGATTATTGTTTGAAATTAGTCCTGTTAAATCAATTTCTTCAGGTTCACTAATTTCCTGGCTACAAATTAATTTTCTTACTATGCCGGATAATTTGTTGTTCTCTTTTTCAAGTTCTTCCAAAAAATAATTCAGCTCAATTTTATTTGAAGTTAATGTCGAATAATAAATTCCTTTCGATATTATTGTCTCGTTTTTTAAGCCGATTGATAAAGCAGCTTCGTTTTGCTTCGATAAGATTTTTTTATTTTCACTTAATGCTGTTTTACAATGTTTAAATGATTCATCAATTTTATTTATCCTGAAAGAAACTTCAGAAGCAAGTAAATTCAGCAAAGGATTCGAGGGATCACTTTTTAAACCTTTGCCGAGATATTCTGCAGCTTTATTTAAATTATTCTTTTTATACTCATAGCCGGAAAGATTTAAGTAAGAGAAAGCCTTGTATTCCCTGTTCAGGTTGTTTTCTTTGACGGATAACCGATAAAAATGATTAGCAGTATCGTAGTCTTCTAAAGTCGTATAAGTATTTGCCAGCTGGTATGCATTATAAGATGATCTGTTTTTTTCGAATTCATCTTTCAGTATTTCTAAATTTCTTTTGGCTTTATATTTAAGCTCTTCATTACTAACATTGTACCCGACATGAATTATTTCTATATCCGAATCAAGGATCTTATACCCATGCTCCAATAAAGAATCATCTATTTGCTCATGTATCCTGCCGTTAAATTTGATATTTGGACTGTTACGAAATAAACGGGTATATCTCATAAAATTAGGTTTGCCATTAATTTCATCGATGCTATTTACCAAACATCTATAACCTGATAAATCATTCTTCTCAATTAAATTTTTTAATTCATCGATTGATTCAACGGATAATCTTTCATCCGCATCCAAATATAAAATCCAATCTCCGGTAGAATTACTAAGCGCAAAATTTCTCGCAGCAGAAAAATCATCTTTCCATTCATATTGAAAGATACGAGCATGAAAATCTTTTGCAATATTGATAGTTTGATCGGTTGAACCAGTATCTATCAATGCTATTTCATCAACAACATCTTTGACGGATTCAAGACATCCCTGTAAATATTTTTCCTCATTCTTAACTATCATACTAAGAGTTATTTTTGGCACTAATAAGTCTCCGGCTTAATTCTTCATTGATACTGCAGCAATGTGTTATGATCTTCCGGCAGAGCCAACATCTTATTTACTTTTTCAAGACCGCTTAAAGCATATTGATTTTCGGAATTATTTTTTACTGCAAATTCATACATAGTTTTTGCTTCCCTATCTTTTCCATCAAGATAGAATAGCTCACCTAAACCTGCACATGCCTGAGACGATTCAGGATTTATATTTAAAGCAGTTTCAAAACATTCCCTTGCACTAATTTTATCATCTATTCCCAGATAATTAAATCCTTTCATATTTTCGTATGCTGTAATTAGATCCTTATTATTTTGTGAATAGAATAACTCTTCGGATTTATTTAATGAATCTACAGCTTCTTCAAAATGCTTTAAGCCGAATAATTCATAAGAAGCTTCAAGTATTTCATTAAGAACAGACTGCAATTTATGATTCACTGCTTCATTCATTTGTAAGGGTTTTTCATTTTTATTGATTTCTATACCGGGAGAGCAGATCCCTCCGGGTTTAACAAAGTACCAGCTTTTGATTGTATTTTCCTCTGTCAGATTAAGATTTACTTCTTTATTTTTTATGAAATTATCGACGGCACTTTTAACGCCGAAGCTGCCGCCTATAAATTCACCGTTTAAATAATCATGCCCAGCAAATACTCCCCCTTTTTTAAGCTTAGGATACCAGGCTTCAAGATCATTTGAGCAGCCGTTGTAGGAATGATCCGCATCTAAATAAATCCAATCAAAAAATTCATCCGGAAATTGTTTCGAAGCTTCAATCGAATTTTTTCTGACTATCTGTACACCCGGAATATCCATGAATTTATTTATAACCGATAAATAAAGTTCTTTTTGTTCTTCATCAGATACATTTGCTATATCTTTATAATTTGGATTATATTTCCACATATCAACCAGGTACAATTCTTCACCTTCCCATGAGTTCCTTAAAGTTTCTGAATATATACCTTTCTGAACACCTATCTCTACTCCGTTTCCCTTGAGCCCCAACTGATTAAATAATTTACCAAAATCATCTCTATGATAAATTTTTAATTTATCATTACTATTTTGTTTTTGAGAGTTTAATGAATTCTTGTAATCATTATTAAGAAGCTTATTTACTTTTTCTAACCCTGCCGCGGCAAATAAATTTTCAGGATTATTTTCCACTGCTTTTTCAAACATTATTTTTGCCTGTTCATCGTATTTATTTAAGAATAATATTTCACCTAAACCTGCACAAGCTTGTGAAGAATTTGGATTTATCTCCAGAGCTTTCTGAAAACATGCTTTTGCATTGTCAATATCATTTAATCCTAAATAATTGAAACCTTTCATGTTATAAAACGATGCTGCAAATTCGATATCCGGAGGATTAGTTAATTGACCGTTAAAAATTTTTTCTGCCTGTGATAACTTATCCAATGATTCAATAAATCTATTTTCATTAAACATTTCATATGCTTCGTTAATCAAATTGTCAGCTTCCGATTCTTTATCTAAATTAGAATTATTGGTTAAATTGTGCCCTTCATCCTGCCTAAATAGCGTATTGTCATTTTCTGTAAGTTTGAAAATCTTATTAACCTTTGCCAGTCCATCCACTGCAGCTTTATTAACAGGATCATTTTTAACAGCCCACTCATACATTGTTTTAGCAGCTTCATAATTTTCTGCGGTAAAAAGAACTTCACCTAATCCTGCACATGCATGAGAAGAATTATTATCTTCTTTAAGAGCATTCTCAAAATATTTCCGAGCCGTTTCGAGGTTCCCCTTAATTAAAGAAACATTGCCTGCAAGATTTAAGAGATTTGCAAGATCCGGATCGTTTTCATTATGATCAAAATTATTATACTGTTCTACCGAATTATTAAGATAATCAAGAGCGACATCATAATCTTTCTCTTCAATTAAGGATAATGCTCTCTGCAGATTTTCAGTAAATTCGTTTCTATCTAAAGTAAACATGATATTTCTTCCTTTTATTTGTTTTCCTTTTAACCAGATTTCTTCCGGAGTTGCGCCCCATTTATCGACAAAAATCTTCTGATTTGTCTCTAACCGGGTTTTATATCTTTCCAGTCCCTCTGCAGTAAAGCTTTTTGAACCGTAATGATGGATAAAAACATCTTTTGCAATAACAGTTTTGTAGCCTGCTATTTGAGCTCTTAGACAGAAATCATCATCTTCGAAATTCCCGGGAGAGAATCGTTCATCAAGCCCGCCGATTTTCTCTACAACTTCCTTTTTAATTAGGGTGCATAGAAAAGCAACTCTCGGAAACTCCAGGAACCTGTCTTGATTCTTTTGTTTTACCTCGGCAGCATAACTATGCATCTCATTTATTGAAATATACTTGGCATCCTTATCAAGTTGCATACCACTAACCGAATTGCTGATTGGTCCAACCAATCCAATTTTGGGATCAGATTCGGCAACACCAATCATTCTTTCAAGCCATCCTTCGGTTACAACTATATCGTTGTTGGCAATAAGAATATAATTGCCGGCGGCTTTTTTGATACCCTGATTCACCCCCTTTGGGAAGCCGAGATTGCTATTATTAAGGATAAGTCTGATGTGAGATTTACCTTTTGACAATTCCTTTAGAAATTCAATAGTACCATCTTTACTGTTGTTATCAATTATTAACAATTCATAATGATTTTTGGTATAAGTCAGGATAGATTCTACAAATTGTTTTGTATATTCCAAATTATTATATGTTAAAACTATAATTGAAGCTTCTAAACATTCAGAATTTGTTTGAGTCTTCGAAATTTGCTTATCTATCCCCGGAGGAATATAGTTACGAATTTTATTTGCTCTTGTTTCAAGGGCCTTGCCGCTTTTTTCTATTATATAATCAGGTTTAATTCTACCCAGCCATTTTTTGTGCAAAAGTTCAATATTATGCACCACTTTTGAAAACCGTTCGGGGCCGCTTTGAGATTCGTGATGAATAACGATACTTTCCGGCTGATATACAAGTTTATAACCTAATCCACCAAGTTTAAAACACAAGTCAACATCTTCATATCCATTCCAATATTCTTCATCAAATCCTTTCACTCATTGAATAATTCTTTTCTTACTAAAAGACATGCAGCCGTTAATGCCTGATATGTTTTTAATTTATTCGCTTCTTTCAAATTGCTTGGAGATTCCCAATATATGTGACGAGCTACCAATGGATCCGGCAATTGCTTATCTTCTATTATTATAACACCGGCATGCTGCAATTTACCATCGGGGAATAATAATTTACTCCCTACTGCTGCAACCGAATTATCATTTTCTCTCACTTTTAATAGGGATTCAAGCCAACCTTTTTGAACTTCGGTATCATTATTTAGAAATAACAAATATGAGCCTGCTGATCTTGATACCGCAATATTGTTTGCTTTTGCAAAACCTTCATTCTGTTTGTTTAAAAGTACTTTTAAATTTTTGAAAAGTTTTTGCTGCTCCTTAAGGAATTCTTTTGTTTCATCTGTTGAGCCATTATCAACAATAATAATTTCATATTTGATTTTATTTTGATCTGTATTTTCAAATATACTTTTAATACACTTTTTTGTAAGAGCCAGTTTATTTAAAACAGGGATAATTATTGAGACCTGTATTTTCTCTTTATCAGCTTTCCAATTGAGCTTTAAATCTTTCCCATGACTATTTATTTTTTTTAAATTTTTCTTTCCTTCATCTTCATTAATAAATGATGATTTATAATACAGACTGCGTTTACCACTTATTAAATCAGTTATGTTTCTTTTATAAATTCCTTCTTTATTTAAATTATTCTTTCTCTGTTCATCCTTCCAGAGCCGGTATTGTTTATATTGTTTCTCTTCTTCAATATCCGTAGCAATAAATAAATTTTTATCAATAACAGCAGCTTTACCACCAGGAAGATGAATACCAATGTTTTCATCTAACAAATAAATGTTTAATAAATTACTTAGACTGATTCGTAATCCGTAATCAGCATCTTCTTCACCATAAAGTCCGTAATCCTCACACCAGAAACCGAGGAGATTATTAGTCCTTTTAGGAATTAAAATACAGGCTCCACCTAAATTGCCTTCTGATTTAACTCTAACGTCTATTCCATTTACATTACTCACAGGATAGCTATTTGGTTCAAAATTATATGCAACTGCTCCTGCCTGAGGAATTTTTTCGATTACATTTACCATATCGGAAAGCCAATTATGTTTTTGAACAAGGATATCATTATCCAGTTTAAGATAATACCGGGCTTCCGGTTCCTTAAGCCATCCAATATTAGCTGCCTTAGCAACACCGATATTTTCGTCCAATATTTCAAGATTTTTTATTGTACCAACTTTTTTTAGATTTTCCAGATACTCTTTTGTACCATCACTACTATTATTATCAATTACTGTTAAAACAAATGGATATGACGTATATTTTTTTATGGAATCAATTGATTGCCTGGTATATTCCAATCTATTATAAGTTACCATGCAGATATTTACATAATTAGCGTTTTGCTCTTCCTCAAAAGCATCATTGTCTTTCAAATTTTCTTCAAAAGCTACAAGTTTTTTATAATACTCGGGGTAATCATTCTTAATTATGTCATGATTTAGTAAGGTTTTCAATAATTTAAGTTTTGCAGTATTAGTACTGTACTTCATACTATCGATGAAGTACTTGATTCCATTTGCAATATCGTTCCACTGGAAAAAACGATTTGACAGATTGAAAAATGCAGTATCATATGATTCTTTTTTATTATCTATCCAGTTTAATCCCGGGAAAAGCCTTTCAACTCCTACCTTATTAACAACAGAATTAAGGATTGATGACTCATAACTGAAATCAGTTGAAGAATTTATTTCTCCGGTTATGTTATTATTATGAATTCGATAATAGTAAACTA
This sequence comes from uncultured Bacteroidota bacterium, assembly GCA_963782475.1. Taxonomy (GTDB): domain Bacteria; phylum Bacteroidota; class Ignavibacteria; order Ignavibacteriales; family Ignavibacteriaceae; genus CAVQBP01. Next base: position 345,468 of record CAWAJW010000008.1, on the reverse strand, counting down.
TTTCCGGCAAATATTTACAATTATATTTTCCAGCTAACGCAACACGCGACCAAAATTGGTAATCATGTGCCCTTCTAAATGAGATATCATAATTTCCTATTTCTTCATATACTCTTTTCCGAATTAATGTACCTCCATGTGGAATAGGAGAGCCAGTAAATAAAAACTCAATCATGCCGGAATTGTTTTTATACCAATCCTGGTATTTATAATGGTAATCACTTTTCCCGAATGACTTCAATTCCCCGTAGATAATATCTGCATCAGGGTAATTATGCAAAAGCTGTACGTAGGCATTAATAGAATTTTCTGCCAGAAGATCATCATCATCAAGCCATAGGATAAAATCTCCATTTGCCTCATCAATACACCGGTTTCTTGTATCCGGGGCACCGGAGTTTTTTTTATAAATATATTTTATTTTCTTAGAGTTAAAGCTCTCAACTACTTCCTTTGTATTATCTGTTGAGCCATCATCCACTATTACAATTTCATAATTTTCATATTTCTGGCTTAAAACAACCTTTATAGCTTCCTTTAAATAATCTGATCGATTGTGGGTCGGAATGCAGATAGAGATAAGAGGTTTTGAATCAATTTTGGTATGTGATTTATGGACGATTGGTTCGTTTTCGGCATTTGAATACCGGGAAATTAAATCATTAACTATCGCTCCAATTTGCGGCAATATTATTGATTCGTCATAATTTTCTTTAATAAAAGAATAATAATAGTAAGAATCATATTCTGTTTCTGTTATTAGACTGACAGCCTCTTCAACACTTTTAAATAATAAATTCTGAGGGTATATCGTATCAAGTCCTAACCCATTATGAATTATCGGTTTTATTCCCATAGCCATTGCTTCCATTATTGCAAGGCCTTGTGATTCAACTAATGATGTTGACAACAAAAACGATTTATCTTGTAACCATTCGCCTACGTCGTTAATTTCTCCTTGATATATAAAATTGTCTTTCAGTTCAAGTTTATTAATCAAATCATTACATCGTTTATATAATTGTTGATCTTGAATTTTGCCGATCATAAAAACTTTATATTTTCTGTCAATTGAAACAAGTTTCTGCAGAATCCTAATCATGAGAACCGGGTTCTTATCATTATGAAATCTGGAGATATGAGCTATATTATAGTTGTTTTTCCGCTCTTTAAACTTCCCTTTAACAAAAACGGGATTTGGAATAATCTGTACTTTTGTTTTGTGTAAGAGATTATTGTCCCGCTTTTCAATTATGACATTAAGAAACACCTCATTGATCATGATAAGTTTATCAATATTATACCAGTTAATTTGACTTACCGATTCTTCATATGCTTCGTATCGGTGAATTCTGCAAATGGAGGGGCAAGTTTTATGAAACGTGCTCATCGGGATAACTGGTCCGTTTCCCCATTCATACCAGATCAAATCGGACTGCTCTAAAATGTTTCTTATATTCGATTCATTAATTTCATTAGATTTATATGCCTTTATGTCGTATTCTCTTGCTGCCAGATATTTCATTATAGGATTAGCAAAAGTAAAATTATCATTATCTCCTGCAACGAAAGTTATTGTTTTCTCCTTACGCTCTTTAATTTTCGATAGTTTATTTTCAGAATCATTTATTTTTTCAATTTTCTTAAAATTATAAGGATTAATTTCAACACCATGCTTTAAAATTTTGTGTAATTGGACAATGTTGTTGTTAAGCGCATCCGAATGCTCGAAGTACTTTTTCGCCGATATAAAACACAAAAAAGCCAATTCCAAATTTGAACAAAACTTATCACTCCACGGAAGCTTAAATTGTGCAGCGATTATTCCGAAACTATTAAGAGCATTAGCAAAATCTAAATCTGATTTGGTAGTCCACCCACAGTTTTTATAGAATTTTAAAATATTTGCTTCATTCGTATAATAATTCTGTATATACTTTTTTTCATTCTCTTGATTTTCAGTTGTATTTGTAATTGATAACGGATTTAAATAAAATAAGCCGAGCACCTGATTAATTTTTTTGGCTTTTAGTCCGGCTAGAGCAAATCTGATATTAAAATCATAATCCCCAACTGCTGATAAATTCGGATTAAAATATCCTATCTTTTCATGTATGCTTTTCCGCCACATCGGCTGGGGTCCAAACTGATAATGGAGTAAGGAAGCTGGTGCAAAGAATTCAGGATAATTATAAGTTATACTTTCGCCGCATCGTTCAAATGTTTCATTTGCAATTGAGCTCTGCTTGCAATCCGAGTATACAAGATCAATTGTTAGATCTGCGTCAAGTGCCTTACAAAGGATTTCAAATGCATCTGCTTTGTGCCTATCGTCTGTATTTGCATTAGTTATGTATTTGCCCCTAACTAATTTTATACCCCGGTTCCATGCAGCATATAGTGTCTCTTTTTCTTCGGTTCGATGATAAATAATATTAGGATATAATGCTTGATATTTTTGAACCATTGCTTTTTCATTTTGTTCGGATGCACTATCTATAATAATTATTTCAAGTTGTCCCTGCTTGTAAATAGTCTGGCTAACCAGATCATCCAAGCATCCTTCAATAAATTTTTCCGAATTATAAGCTGAGACTATTGCTGAAATCAAAATTTCGTTATTATTAGAATTCTTTTCTTTACCTTTTATACATGTAGCCCAAATCCATGGTGAGTTGTGTTCAAATTCTTTTATATCAAAACCATGCTCCTTCAATAAAAATTTGAACTCTTCAGGTTTATACCCATTTCCCATTAAGCCGTAATCAACTCCGTGTATTGCTTCTTCGTCAAACTTTCCCCTCTCCGATTTTGCATCGTCGAAGACCTGAATTCTTAAATATCCATCATCTTTTAGAACTCTTTTTATCTCGTTAAAATAACTCTTAACAACAGATGCTGATCTTATATGCTGAAATACAATCATAGAATAAATAAGATCATATTCAGCATCTTTTAATTCTGCCAAATCATAACCGTTATTTAAGAGAACTTTTCCTTTGCTTTGATCATTACCCAAATATTTTTTAGCAAACTCAATCATATTAGGAGCTATATCCACTCCGTCTACTATCAATAACTTTTTTCTAAGCGGTTTTATTATCCTTCCGATTCCGCACCCGATCTCCAGTGCCTTCCAGTCTTTTCTGTAAGGTAAATTTTTAAGAATATCCTTAACAGAACTCTCAGCAGATTTTTCCCATAATTTTATTTTTTCCTCCAGGTTTTTGTTTTCGATCGAAGGATCTATAAAAATCCTTGTGAAACATCGCTTCATATAAGTCTTCTACATTCCAAAATTTCCTTGAAGTATTAATGAAATCCAAATTAATCGGAGTAATTTGATTCTCATATAAATTTATATCTGTTTTTGTTTGAGATGAACCGTATGAAGAAAGAATATCCGATTTAAGTGTAATTATTTCATATTTTTCTAGTTCAATATATTTATTCAGAATATCTCTATAGTTTATATTTTGGGGTTGAACGAATATTCTTGGTTTGCTATTCTGATATTCCAAAGTAGTATCGATCGCTTCAATTAAACTTTCAGGTTGGATATTCTGAATGCAATGAACTAAGTCATATTTGCACTTCCAGCCGCATCCGTAGCATTCCATAGGTTCACAAACAGCCGAAGTTAAACTTGAATATGGAAGAAATCTTCCAAAGTGGGCACCTCCTAAAACAGCAACATTAGGAACGTTTAGAGCACAAGCGATATGAACACCGGAAGAATCCGAACCTAAATACAAACCGGCTCGCTTTATGATGCTGATCAGTTGAGAGATGTTGGTTTTACCAACAAGATTTATGCAATTATTAAATGAACAAAATTCAATCAACTCTTTTCTTGATATATTTTCGTTTCCTCCCAATATTAAGAAATTAAACCCGGGGTAGTTTTTGATAACCTCAATATACAGTGAATATTCTTTGTGGAAATGCTGTGCAAAAGGGAAAAATGCAATAGTGTTTTCTCTATTCAACTTATGTTCGTTGAAAAAATTATTGGCGTAAGTTTCGGAATCTGAATTAAGCCATACTACTGGTTTAAGTTGGTCATGTTTGATATCCAAATCATCTAAAAATTTTTCATAATGTTTCAGTTCATGGGATCTATTTTGCGTTAATATTAATTTAGTATAGTATTTCCGATTTGTTTCAAACCGCTGGCGCGGTATATTATATGAATCACCATAAAAACCGACAATACTTTTTGCATTTATATTAATTGAAATTAGATCAGTAATGCTTTCCGGTGAATAGACTGAGTTCATGACAAGATCGAAATTATATGCTCTTAAATTTTGCAGAAAGTTAATTCTATACTGGTCATTTTTTTGAAGAAGACTTCTATTAAAAGTAATAATAGTATCTAAAAAAGGAGAATCATTAAAAAGAGGAGCTATATGTTCCTGACATAAAACAACTATTTCAGAATTATTATATTTTTTTCTAAGCGGCTCCAGCATTGAAGATGCAAGCACGCAATCGCCTATCGAATCAGTTCTAACAAAAAGAATTTTTTGAATTTGATTTGTATTTAGAGGATCATTTTCTTCTAATATACTCCGATTCTTAATTGCTGTTTCATTTTGAGGATCTTCCGCTAAAATTTTATTTAGAATTTGTTTAGCGGTTATATAATTTTCTTCTAATATTTCAATAACAGCAAGATCATTTAAGGCTTGTATATTGTTTGAATCCTGCTTAAGAATAATATTTACAAGTTCTCTGGCAGGTTCTATATCTCTTTTTTCAATATACTCTTCAGATTTTACTAATAAACTTCTTAATTCTTCACTCTTAAACAGAACGTTTGATTCTTTGACGATATATTCCGAATCAAGCTTTAAAATTTTTTTAAAATATCTATTATCAGATACTTTATCTCTAGAAATGAATTTCGGATGCTTCAAAGGAAAACTCATATTCTCAATTTCTAATTTTGAGCGAATATCATTAATATTTTTCGTATGCGTAGCATTATTCAGAAAGCCTATATTTTTGATTAGATTTTTATTTGGAATGATGGATAAACCATTGTTGCTCAAACGTGAAAAAGTCCACTGAAAATCCCATGTATCAAGTTTTTTAAAATAAACCTCATCAAATGTTGATTTACGAAATTGAATTTCGTCTTCATTTGAAAATAAAGAATTCAAATATCCATCAGCTAAAAATTTAGGATAATTTTTCATCTCTAAATCATATAATTTCCATGCTCGTTTCCAGGTAGCCCAGCCACAAATAGAACCGTAATATGAATAGTAATATGAAGAACTATCTCTTGTCCAGCCAAACTGCAAATTGTTTCCAGTTATATGCATAATCCGTTTATCATCAGCATATTTTATCAACATCTCTTTGCAGAATTGAAAAAAATCTCTACTTGTTAAAATATCATCCTCAACTATAATTCCTGCTTCTTCATATTCAAAGAACCAATTGATTGCCGAACTTACTGCATATTTGCATCCTAAATTCGCCTTTCTAAAAAGTGTTTTTATTTCACATTTCCAATCAATTTTTGATACTATTTCACGAGTGAGATTACATTTTATTATGTCATGAGGTTTCTTAGGGTTTGGACCATCAGCTCCAATATATAATTTTGTTGGGCGTACTTCTTTTATCTTTTCAAAAGTTCTTTCAGTTAATTCGGGTCTATTATAAATAAGAAATAAAACAGGTATATCTAAAGAAATATTTAAATTATTGATATTTTCTCTATAACTCTTGCCAATTATTTCTTGAAAATTCAAATCGGAATCGACTACTTGGTTATTTTTCAAAATTGCAGCAGCAGCTATATAATTAGGATTTATTTGAGTAGCTTTTTTCAATTCTAAAAAGGGTTGCATATTTTCCATATTATTGGTTCTTAAAGATTTCTTAAAACCGTTATTAACTAATATTATTGTCAGAAATTCTTTTATTGTGAAAACCTTACCCTCACACTTATTAGTAATAATCCTTAATTCAGGTTCATACAAGTTAAAAGATAATGCAAAAATTCCACCTGGTTTTAAAATTCTTATAATTTCATCTATTGTTTTGTTGTTATTAAACTTAGATTCTTCTACTGAAAAGCAAGTTAATATATCAACGGAATCGTTTGGTAAAGGAATGATTTTATCATTAAATATTTTCCATTGAACAGTCAAATTCAATTTTTCATTTAATTCTTCCCACAAAGGGATATATTTTTGATCATATCCAATTAATACTAGTTTAGCACCCATTAAAGCAAGTAACCAAGGAACTGGAGATAATTCACTTCCTAAATCAACAATTATTTTATTCTTTAAATTTGATCTTCTTAAAATATTGAACCACATCCAGGGATATTCCCAAACTCTTGAGCCTTTAACCGCAAGCTGTAAAGAATATTCATAAGCAAAGGAATTTAATTTGAACATGAACCACGTAAACTGCGGTGAATTTATTTGCTCAATTTTTGCCAAAGAAAATTCACTAAACCAATTTTCATCTGGATTAGTTGAGAAAAAATTACCTAAAATATAATGATTCGGTTTTCGTCCTTTTGAGGTTTCATTTATTATAAACTTATATTTAAAGAAGAAATATTCGTTAAAAAATTCTGAAAAATTTTTAAATGTTTTGGAATTAATTTCAACTATATCATCTGTCTTTTGTATATTATTCATTACAACATTAATAATAGGAGGCAAAATAATTTTTTCGACTTTATTCACAGAAAAGGAATCAAAAATTTCAGTAATTAATTGATTTCTATCAGTTAATCCATAAATTTCTTTTAATTCTGGGAAAGTTTCAGCCCACATTGCTTCAAATATTAGGAGCATATCTGCACTTGCTTCTAACATTTTTTTAACTACACTATCAAGCTCTTCCATTGATTTATTACCAGATAAAAATTGATTTCTTATTTTTCTATTGAGATTTATACATTCTTTTATTGATTCTGGTATTGGTAGATTTAATGAAATGAAAGCATTAAAAACGTGGTTAAAACTATTTAAATAAGCCAATAAAGTTTTCCAGCGAATTTTTTCTTGTTTGGATAACCGAATAATATCATTCGGATATTTAAGCACATTTCAAAAAGTATAAAGACATTGCTGAACATTTTTACTATAGTCGGATGTAAATTTAAAATTAACATCCTTACCATATATTTTTGTAGCTTTAAATATTGGATAAATGCTACCGAAAAATTCTACTGAAGACATGCAAATGAATAAAGGATCATGATTCATTATTTCAGCATGACTTTTATCCATTTTTGATATTGTTAATTCTTCCGGAATGCCTTGGCAGTCATCCGCTAGTATAACTAAAAAATCTAGATCAGATAATCCTGGGGAACCGATAGTACCAAATTCGTATACCGCAACAACAAAATTATTCTCCGAACACCTCCTAATAAATTCTGTTTTTACAATTTCATAATTTTTAATATTGATAATCGTTGGAATTTCACAAACATCTTTTATCCAATTATTTCTTACGTTCTTCCATGAATAACCTTTATCATGAAAGTTTTTTTCATTTAACTTGAATGCTTCCTTTACACAAAAATGATAATATTCTCTCCCTTTTTCCAAAAGTTCATTAGTAATTCCTAACTCTTGAACTTCAAGATCAGATAATTTTGTTTTCTCTTTATATTGTTTTAAAATCAATCCTGGATTTTGTGTATTATCATTAATTTTTAATGGTAAGTCTATTCTTTTCTGCACATACCTACCTATATTGTTTCTTACTTTACCCACTAATTCAATAAAATGCCAGAATTCTTTTGGGATATTTATTTTATTCTCAAGGACATCTCTTTTCCATTTCGATTTTTTTGATTTCATTTGAGAATAAAGAAGCGGTAAAAATAAGTAAGTCGATGCCCACCATATTATTTCAAAAATATTTTTTATATCATTTGAAAGAGTAAATCTTTTTTCAATTAAACTTTTAAAAACACCAAAAGAATTAATACTTTCAAAATCATCTTTAGTGTAGTAAGCTTCTTCAATTTTACCATAAATCCAAATCCCTTTTTCTATAAGAATTGTAGGGAGAATTGATTCTGAACAAATCAGCAGTTCTTCTTCCAAAACAACCATTGGTCCATGATGCATAAACGGGTTGTATGAAAGCAGATATCTGTTTGACTGAAAAATCCAGCTCATTAATTCCAACATTTCTTTCCTATCACTGGGCAGTTTTATTATATAATGGACATCTAAGTCACTAAAACCGTTTATCGTTAAACCATCTGCCAGGCTACCATGAAGAAGAACTGAATTCAGCCCGATGGGTTTTTTGATGTTTATTTCATCCATAAAGCTTTCAATCAATTTTATCTCAGGTCTGCTCGATATTCTTTTTAACCAATCAGATAACGATTGATTATTTAATAGTTCCCTTTTAGTTCTAACACCAATATTTTTTATAATATGGGGGTACAATTCTTCTCGAACATTTATTATCAATCCAGCAATTTTCTCTAATCCTATTGTAGGCGCCGGATCAATAAATAATTTATTTAAATCTTCATGAGTCTTTGGAAGTAGAATTTCGCAATTATTGTATAACCAGTTTAATCTGCTTTTTTGAATTTTCTGTACTTTCCACAGTTCAAGTGTTACAGGTTCAGAGTTCCATATTGGCGAATAGCATATTTCAGAAAAAATACTTTTAACTTCGTTAAGCAAAGATCTTATTAAATAACTTGGATATACTTTATTATAAACTTCTCCTTCGTAACTATTTAATTTCGAAACCGTTAATCCAGAAAACATTATTTTCTCAGTAATGTATAAATTGCGCAATAAAAAATTAGTTATGATTATTGATAGATATATAAAAATCCAATAATGTATAAATTAGTTGCACTTTACCCCAAAATCATTCCAGTTAAAAAGTATATTTATTTCAAATTTTTGATGAATTATAGGAGAAAAATATCATACTTGGCTAATATTAGCCAGCATTATATATATTGTTATGCGGGGATATAGAATTGTATTATCGTTCCCTATTGGGGTTTTCTTCATCCAGATATAAACGACATATGGTTTACACTCGTTTTCAATTAATTTATCCGCTTCGGCTTTTAATGTCGATTCCTGGGAATTTCTTTCTTTAATTAATTGCTCAATTTTTCCTTTATTTTCCTTAATCGGAACTTCGAAATTTCTAACCAGGATCTCTTCTTTATTTGCCATATCTTTCTTATATAAGTTAATTTTATGCTCTTTTCCGTTTTTTAATACACTTATATTCTGAATAAGCTGCTGTCTCCGGTTAGATCTTTCAATTAAAGTAAAAACCGCAGACATGCCGGATAAAATTATCCCGATTAGAAAAGTAATGACTCCCCATTTAGTCCCTGTAATTAAAGAATCGGAAATCAGATTCCTTAATTCGGAAACACTATGGACAAAATTATTCGAATATCCTGCGCACCCCCCCATTAAAAAAACCATAAAAGAGAGAATAATATTATAGGTCATTGCATGTTTGAAGGTTGTTTGAGGATTAAGCTTGGGTTTAAATGGAAGCTTTTTAATTTCTTCTTCAAGATTCTGAATATCCTCTGCTATCTTATTTTCTATTTTAATGATGCCGGCAGACAGTCTGCTTTTTAACTCATTTTTCTGGTTTTCTAATTCTTCTTTTAAAATTTCTAAATTCGCAGATTTTTCCTTTATTTCATCGTTAATCTTTGAAACCCGATCATTAATTGTAATATAGTATTTATTTTTTACATTCTCTTTTATTTTAATAACCGATTCTATAAACTTATTTTTAAGCTTTTCACCTGTATTTAAAAAATGCACATTTTCAGAATCGCTGAATTTTTTCATTATCTTTTCAAGAAAAGAAATGCTCCTGGTTATTTCATCTGAGAATTCCTTCTCTTCTATTACAATTTTAAATACTTCAAACTTATTGGTCAAAATCTTTATTACCTGCTCATTAGAAATTCTTATTAATGAAAGAAGACTTTCTATTTTCTCATTAACAGCTGAAAATTCAGGGTAGTAGAAAATATTATTAAATACCGCATTATCAATAAAGTATCCGAATAAATTGAAACTCACGTTTTCAAGTGCGAAATTAATTCTTTCGGAATCATAGCTGAATAATTCCTGAATATAATTTTCAACTACATCAATATTTTTGAGCTTCATATCCGTAAGCGCTAAATGAAATTTGGCAGTTATACCGTAAGGTTTCAGCTTAAGCGCATCTTCGAATTTATGCTTTGCATATTCATTTTCTTCCTGGATAATATATGAATACCCCGATAATAATGTAATTAAATAATCAAGTTCATCCTTAGTGTCGTCACTTAATTTTATTTTACCGATAATTTCTTTTGATTTATCGTATAACTCTATTGACTTCTGAGGGTTCAAAAGCGAGCTCTCATATGAAAATATTATCCCTCCGAAAATATTGCTTAAAAAATTGCTCCTGGAATTATAGTTATCAATAAAATTAATAATTGACTGAGCAAAATATTTCCTTTCATCATCCTGTTTGTTCATCAGCCATTTACTGTAAAGCTCTTTTACTGTTTTGTATTGATCCACACCGTTGAAGATGGGGAAATTATGCCTGTAGAAATCTTTTAAATACCTGTTTAGAGGAGATTCACAAATCCATAATAAAGGAGCTTCCTCGAACCGGAAGAAATGTTCATTTATGCTGGATGGGAATGTATAACGAAAAAACCTGTAGCTTTCCCTGACAATGACATCGGGTTCCTTCATGGCTAAAGGATCCAATTCCAAATAATGCTTACATATCCTAAAATACTTCTGTAAATTAGAATCTAGAATCTGCTTAACATCATTGTCAATTCCATAAATAATTTTTTGAGAATTACCCATTTCTTAAATATTTTAACATAAAAAAACATTTCTATTCAACTTCATTATCGAATAGCGGTAGTAAATATTAAATAATATTGAAGAATTCTCAATAAGCTACATGGGATTTATTAATTCGAGAAATATTTATCCAGATTGGTTACAGAAAGCGGACTTATAATAAAATTATTACATTTTACCGGATACTCCAGCGCTTAAAAATTGATTTAAAATCTATCAGCTTTTAATCTAAATGTAATGAACTAATATTTTCTTCGGCTTCTATATTATTATGCGGGTCAGTAATATGTCTTGATTTATTAAAATATTTTGTATGAAGGATATCATGGGCAATATGAGAATTAGGCTCAATCAAAAACTCATTATATAAGATTTTTACAGATTCATTTTCATGCGAAAATCTTTTCTTCATTTCACTATCTATTTCATAAAGTGCTTTAATTCTTTTCTGGATTTTTTCAGGTTTATTATGAATGGGCTGTCCCCCTCCATTAATACAGCCGCCCGGACATGCCATAACTTCTATGAAATGATACTTGGAAATTCCCTGTTCAATTTCTTTAACTACTTCACCGATATTTCCTATACCGTTGACAACAGCTACGTTTAATTTAAGATCATTTATTTCAATTGTTGCAGACTTTACTCCCTTGTTTCCCCTGACTTCTTCGAATTCAATTTTATTTAAATTTTTACCGGTCAGCTTAAAATATGCAGTTCGCAAAGCGGCTTCCATTACACCGCCTGATGTTCCAAAAATTGCCGCTGCACCTGTTGATTCACCTAACGGATTATCGAATTTTTCTTCGGCAAGATCATTAAATTTAATTCCCGCAATATTTAGGAAACGGACTAATTCACGCGTAGAAAGAACCGCATCAACATCCAGCAATGTATTTTCCGAAAGCTCGCTGCGTGAAGCTTCATATTTTTTTACAGTGCAGGGCATAATTGAAACGACAAAAATATCTTCCGGGTTTATTCCCATTTTTTTTGCATAATACGTTTTTAAGATCGCCCCTTCCATTTCATGAGGTGATTTACAGGTAGATATATTTTTCAAAATTGCAGGTGCATTGGATTCCGCATATTTAATCCAGCCGGGGCAGCAGCTTGTAAACATAGGTAAAGGTTTATTATTTTTAATTCTATCCACTAATTCAGTGGCTTCTTCCATAATCGTAAGATCGGCGGCAAAATTGGTATCAAATACTTTTTTAAATCCCAAACGGCGCAGAGCAGCCACCAATTTACCGGTTACATCGGTTCCTAAAGGCAGGCCGTACTCTTCTCCTATGGTTGCTCTTACAGCAGGAGCAACCTGGACAACCGTATATTTATTTTTGTTGTTTAAGGCGCTTGTAACTTCTTTTAGATAGCTTTTTTCTCTTAATGCTGCTGTCGGACAGACAAGTATACATTGACCGCATAAAATACATTCGCTTATATTCAATCCTTTATTGTACGGTGTAGTTACAATACTTGCGAAGCCTCTATTTGAAAAATCAATCGCGCCGATTTTTTGGATTTCATGACAAACACGTACACACCTTCCGCAGAGCAGACACTTAGCCGGGTCTCTTTCTATGGAAGCGCTGGAAATATCGATTGCATGTTTTTTAGTTTCTCCGGAATACCTGTGCTCTCTCACACCGTATCGTGCGGCCATATCCTGCAGCTCGCAGTTTTTATTCCTGACACATACCAGACAATCCTGCGGATGATTTTCAACTAATAATTCTATAATAGTCTTTCTTGCCCGTCTGACTCTTGATGAATTTGTATCAACAACCATCCCTTCGTAAACAGGGAATGCACAGGATGGTAAAAGGTTCCTCTGCCCTTCAACTTCAACAACGCAAAATCTGCATGCGCCGGTCGGTGTAAGATCTTTCAGGTGGCATAAGGTTGGAATTGAAATTCCAATTGATTGTGCAGCTTCAAGGATAGTCATTCCGTCTTCTGCATTTACTTTAATATTATTGATTGTTAGATGAACCATCTTAATAATTTATTTCGTTTTGTAAAAAAATATTTAGTTAACAATTATTGCATCAAACCTGCAGGATTCGAAACACATACCGCATTTAATACATTTATCATCAAGGATATAATGAGCATGTCCTTTCTCGCCGACAATCGCTTCAACGGCACATTTTTTCAAACAAACTCCGCAGCCGTTGCAAATTTTATTATCTATGGAATAAGTAAGCAAATCTTTACAAACACCTGCAGAACATTTTCTTTCATAAAGATGCTCTTTATATTCCTCCTTAAAATATTTTAGACCTGACAAAACCGGGTTTGGTGCGGATTGACCAAGCCCGCATAAAGAAGTATCTCTTATAACATCTGCCAGCCTCTGCAGGTGGATCACTCCTTTAAATCTTTGAAGCTGCTCAACTTTATTATTTACACTTTTATAACTCTTTGGAATCCTTTCAAGGATCTCGAGCATTCTTTTAGTACCTTCGCGGCATGGAACACATTTACCGCACGATTCGGTTTGAATAAATGTTAAAAAGAACTTCGCCACATCGACCATGCAGGTATCCTCATCCATAACAACAAACCCGCCTGAGCCCATCATTGCACCAACTTTTTTTAACGACTCATAGTCGACCTGAGTATCAATTACACTTTCCGGCAGACATCCGCCGGAGGGACCTCCTATTTGTATCGCTTTGAATTCTTTATTATTTGGAATCCCTCCGCCTATAGCAAAAACAACATCTCTAAGAGTAACTCCCATCGGAACTTCCACTAAACCGGAATTAGCAATTTTCCCGCTTAAAGCAAAAACTTTCGTCCCTTTACTCGAAGCCGTACCAATCGAAGCAAACCAGGCAGAACCTTTGTTTATTATTTCGGAAATATTAGCGAAGGTTTCTACATTATTTATAACTGTCGGCTTTCCCCATAAACCTGACACGCTTGGATAAGGGGGACGGGGTTTCGGCATTCCTCTTTTACCTTCAATAGAGGCTATTAAGGCAGTTTCTTCTCCGCAGACAAAAGCCCCTGCACCTTTTTTTATTTTTAGATTAAAAGTAAATCCGCTGTCAAGAATATTCTCCCCCAGCAGGCCATATTCTTTGCATTGATGAATGGAGTTTTCCAATCTTCTAATTGCAAGCGGGTATTCGGCACGGCAGTAAATGAATCCTTCGGAAGCTCCAATTGCATAAGCGCCAATCAACATCCCCTCAATAATCTTGAACGGATCACTTTCCAGAACCGAACGATCCATAAATGCACCCGGATCGCCTTCATCAGCATTACATATTAAATATTTCATATCGGAATGCTGTTTTAAAGCCAGATCCCATTTAACACCTGTAGGAAAACCCGCTCCTCCTCTTCCGCGTAACCCGCTCTCAATTATTTCTTTTATCAACTTCACCGGGCTTTAACAGCCTTAGAACTTTATCCAATGCTTTAAATCCGCCGAACGAAATGTATGTATCAATCGAATCAGGATTAATCATTCCGCAATTTTTCAATACGACTCTTAGTTGTTTTTTGAAAAAAGGGACTTGGTTAATCGACCTGGTTCCACTATTATTCGAATAAATTCCCAGCAGCTTTTCTTCAAAAATCTCTTTCTCAATAAGTGTTTTCTGCAGAAGCCTGGGAATTAACTTGGGTGTTATCTCACAATATGAAATTCTTTCACCACCCGGAAGCTTGATATCGACAATAACTTCTTTTGCACAATAACCCACACAGCCTGTAGGTTCAATTTTTGCTTCAATATTCAGCTTCTTCAATTCTTCTTTGATTGCTTCTTCAACTTTCTTTGCACCTGCAGCCAAACCGCACGTCCCCATTCCTATAAATATTACCGGCTGATCATGTTCAATATATTTTAGTTCTCTATTAAGCTTTTCATACTGGGATTTGCATTTTTCATCATGATGGCAAAGAGGGCCATCGGTACAGCATTGAATAAACAATTCACATTGAGTCTGATTATTATGCCAGCACTTGTCACAGCATTTATCTATAAATGTTTTCATGCAGGGCTCACCTCCGGTTCACCATGAATGTTATTAGACTTTTCCTGTCCTGAATATTTTTTCAAAACTTTAGGAACATCTTTTGTCGTTATTCTTCCGTGGAAATCTTCATTGATAGTTATTACCGGAGCAATGCTGCAGGCGCCTATACAATTAACTACTTCAATTGTAAATTTTTTATCCCTGGTGGTTTCCCCTGCTTTAGCATTTAAAGATGTTTCAATTGCATATAAAACATTTGCAGAATTTTTTACATGACAAGCGGTCCCGCGGCAGACTTTAATTATATTTTTACCAACTGGATTCAGCCTGAACTGATTGTAAAATGTTGCAACTCCGTATACTCTGCTCAAAGGAATGTTTAAATAATCAGCAACATCCTGAAGTGCATTTTCAGGTAAATAGCTGTAAATATTCTGAACTTCTTGAAGTAATGAAATTAAGCTGCTATGTTCTTTTGGTTTATATTTTTCAAATATTTGATGATGCATTTAATACCCCTAATTTTTTAGGTTTCCATAGATAGGCATATTAAATGCCATTTCAAGTCAAGTTAAAAAGCCTTCGAATTAGTAAGTTTTTGATTCCTTAATCAAATTGAGAAAGGAAATTTTTCCTAATAGTGAAACTTATTTTTTAAATTAAGAGAAAGTTAAACGGTAAAGGAGAAAAGAATTTACTATTCAAAAGTCACTATTATGAGGAGAATAAGACTAAATATATAAGCACTATAGCTCACTTAAATAGAAAACTGTTTATTAAGTATGCTTATTCTTTCAACAACATAGATGTTTAATATTTCTGCAATCTCAGGATATTTGAAAGTTAAATTGATCACAAATAAAAAGTTATAAAAATGTTAAAATTTTTTTATCCTTTCGTAAAATTTGATAACTAAATTCATAAATAAAAAATAATCTATAAAAGATGAAATTACCTTACTTGCTGTTTACCCTTTTTCTCTTTGTTAATCTGCAGGCGCAAAATAAAATTACTTTTACTATATCGACTATTAATAATAAAATAGTAGAACTCAATAAACTTTATTCCAAAGGGCCTGTCCTTATAAGTTTTTGGGCTTTATGGTGCGAACCATGTAAAGAGGAATTGAGGCATTTAAATACAATATATAAAAGATATAAAGATAATGGATTTACAATTTTAGGAATTAACCAGGATTCACCTAAAAGCGTTTCGAAAGTAAGAGCTTATATTGCATCCCATAATATAGATTTTCCTATAGCACTCGACCCGGACTTTCAATACCTTCAGAAGATGAACGGTCAATCAATCCCTTATTCAATATTATTTGATACTAATGGAAATATAGTTTATAAAAATGTCGGCTATTTACCCGGTGATGAAATTAAGCTGGAAAAAGAAATCCGGAAACTGATTCCCGGTGTTAAGTGAGAAATAAGATATTATTAATTTCTTTAGCAGCATTTTTCTCTTTTAATCAACCGGCTTTTTCCCAGGATGTTGTTCCTTCTGTTTCTAATTTATTCAGATATGGAAATGGAGAAAGAATTTTGGGCAGTTTGAAAATACCTCAAATATATTTTGAAAATTTAACCGATGCAAGAATTTCTCTTCCTGAAAATTTTGTTTTAGGTTTCAGGCTGCTCTATGATGAACCGCCGGAAATCGGAGAAACTTTTAAAGGGATCAGCAGAAGATATTTAGAATATAATAAAGGCGGAGTTTATATACGTGCCGGGAATTCTTCTACATTATTTGGAAGAGGTTTGGCACTAAACCTTTTTGAAAATAGAGGCCTGGCATATGATACCTGGATGGATGGGATCAAATTTAAATACTCATCCGATTTTTATAATGCCACTATTCTCGGGGGTTCTATTAACTTCAGGGATTCAACGACTTTTGTACGAAATGAAAATTATAAAATCAGGGGAGGTAATGTTGAACTTTTTCCTTTTCCTGAATTGATATTAGGAGGCAGCTATATCTATTCCGAAGGTGTTACTTCCCCAGGGTGAATCAAATTCTGAGATTCCTCCCAAAGATATAAAAGCTGAAATTCCTGAAACTTATTTAACTCTTAATTTGAATAATACTTCATTATATATCGACTGGTCACATAAGTGGACCAATGTCATAACGGATCATTATACTTCAACGGGAAGCGGTTTATACGGGGCTCTTTCCTATTTTGGAGATAGCTATGGTATTACTCTGGACTATAAAAACTATTCTTTCGATATTTTAGATCCTTACGGACGTCAGATGCTGCCAGACCGACAAGAATGCTTCCGTTTCAAAACCCTCCTATTGTTCAAAAAGAATATTCATATACTTTGCTGACAAGACCTCTTCATGAAGTTGATTTTAACGATGAAGTCGGTTTTCAGGTAGACGCTTTTTATTCTGTTTCAGATAATACAACTTTAAATTTTAATACCAGTCTTTCAAGCAGACATGATAGTTATAATCTAAACCCGGATGGATTTACTTTTACACAAATAAAAAGATCCGCAAATTTTTTACCTTCAACAAAAAAAGAATTTTTTCCTTATTATGAATTTTTCGCCGAATGCGAACACTATTATACTTCTTCATCATTATTTAAACTTGCATTTGCTTTAAGACAAGAAACTTTTTTTAATGAGTTTTCTCCCGAAAGAAGTTCAATAATTACTACGTCCATAGTTGCCCCGATACAGATTCAAAATTCTTTTTCGGAGAATTTCTCTTTAAAAGTTCAATCGGAACATGAATGGGTAAAGGAAACTTTTAATAGTGAAACCAGCATTATTATAATCAGTTGATAACTATTAATAGGTTCATTCTATTCTAAATTTACAGCATCAATTCGTTATGAATATACTACCAGTAAAAGTGAAGTATCGGAAAGAAGAAACTGGCTGATAGGAGAATTAGGATACAGGCTTGAAGATTCTCATACAATAACAATATCATATGGAAATGAGAGAGGAGGGCAGGTATGTTCAAATGGAATCTGTAAATATATTCAGCCCTTTGAAGGTTTAAGAGTAACAATTTTAAGTCAATTGTAATGGAGCAGATAATGAAAATATTTTCCTTTCTTTTATGTACATCCTTTTTAATAACGTCATTATGCTTCGGTCAATATCAAAGAAAAGTGTTGGTGGAAGATTTTACAAATTCCCACTGTCCATTGTGCCCGCCCGCTTATTCTGCATTATATTCTTTTAAAGATAATGATACAAATTCGGTACATGCAAGTTTTATATTCTATCATATGCCGTTTCCTTATAGCGACGATCCATTGTACCAGGCAAATAAATCCGATCCGGCTGCAAGGAATAATTATTATGGCCCTTATTCAACCACCCCGGATGGTTTTTTTGACGGTGTTATACAATCGCATGCTTACGCTGGCTGGGGTAAAACATTAGACGGACTTGTAAAAAAACCTAGCCCTTTAAAAATAAGTTTGAGCGGGACTAACGAAAGAAGTAAAATTAATTTAAAAGCACTGATATCCAGGAGCGGAGATATTAGTCAGTCAGATCTGATTATATATTTTGTAGTTGTTGAAAATATTCATTACCTCGGTCGAAACGGAATTTCAAGACATGATAATGTTATGAGAAAAATGCTGCCTGCACCTGATGGTGAACCGTTTTCGATAAATAATAACGAAACAAAAGAAATTGATCAGACAATTAACACAGACAGCACCTGGATACCAGACAGCCTGAAAGTTGTAGTTTTTATTCAAAGTAAAAGCACTAAAGAAGTTTTTCAGTCAGAAACAATCAAATATTCCGATTTAAATACTATGACGGACGTTTTAAATAACACAGAAATTCCTTCAAAATTTTATTTAGATCAGAATTATCCAAATCCTTTTAATCCGTCCACAAAAATCAGTTACTACATACCTGAAGAAAGCCTGGTTAGAATTAATATTTATAATATTTTGGGAAAATGATAGCCGGTCTGGAAAACAATATAAAACCTGCGGGAAATTATAATTTAAAATGGAATGCCGGAAATTTTCCTTCAGGGCTTTATTTCTTAACATTTGAAGCTGTTTCTCTTCAATCAGCAAACAAGTTTAGAAAGACCATTAAAATGATTTTACTGAAATGAAAACTAAATAAGAAATATTCTATTCTGCACAACATTACTGAAGAAATCCTTGGGAAAGGAATTTCATATAAGGTAAATGAAAATTAAATCTGATGAGTTTTTAGCAGATCAGATTGAAAAAGATATTGTTTCCCGGGGAATATTTAATTGCCTGTATTTCAGCAGCAATTGCCAGGGCTATCTCTTCAGCAGTATTACCGCCGATTTTTAATCCTATAGGTGTATGCAGATTTGAAAGATCGATATCATTATCTAATTCTTCTTTCAAATCATGGATCATTGAGGAAGCTTTTGATTTGGATGCAATTACACCAACATACCGAAAATCAAGTTTCCTTTCATAAATCTTTTTTAGAATTTCATAATCATATTTATGCCCGTGCGTAAGTATTACTGCAAATGATCCTGGAGAAGGATTAAATTCACTTGTAAAATCGGAATATTCTTTATGTATATGTTCATTTGCTAGAGGATTTTTTTCTTCCGATGCAAATTCTTTTCTATTATCAACTAATGTTGTATGGAAATTTAAAGGCGCAAGATAATACAGCAATGCATGACCGACATGTCCTCCGCCGAAAAGGTAAACAGTAGTTAAACTGCCGTGGACTTCATAATAAATGCCGGCCTGGCCGCTGCACTTCATTGGAACAACCGTGGCATTACTGTTTTCCAGTGATTCATTATCTGATAACAGATATTCTTTAGTTCCCGATTCACCCGTTGATAATCTTTTGATCGATTCTTTTATCACTTCAGCTTCTATTGCTCCCCCGCCAACAGTCCCTTTAGCTGAACCGTCGTTTTTTATCAGCATCTTAAATCCGACTTTACCGGGAGCAGAGCCGCTCGTATTAACAACTGTTGCGATAACAAAAGATTGGTTGTTTTTTTCTAATGATAATATTTCTTCATAAATATTCATATATCAAATGTTTTATTTACTAAAAATTAGGTTAATAATGATTTAAGAACAAGGAATAACGATTTGCAATTTAATAATTTGAAACAGCCTTGCAGAAAAAATCAAAAAATCATTAATCGATATTCACAGTTTAAGAACTCTAAACTGGATTAAATTATCCTTCATTTTTTTCCGACCGCTTTATTATAATCTTCAGGTGTATCAATATCAAATAAAGTCTCTTTGTAACTGCAACTCCAGATCTTCTTATTTACACTCCAGCTATCAATTAATTCTTTTAATGAAGAATTCTCAGAGCTGCCTAAAATATATTTAAATAATGAATTTCTTATTAAAATCGGATGTCCTTTCTTTTCTTTGTAAGCAGGCTGAATCCAATCATATTTATCATCGATTTGAATAACGAAATTAGCATAGAAGTCATGAGGAAGCTGCGGCTGATCTGCAAAATGATATAAAAGCCAGTCACACTCTTTTCCCTTATCCAATCCTTTTTGCAGGGAAGTAAACATACCTTTTTCAAACGCGGGATTAGGAACAAAAACAATTTTATCTTTTAATTCCGCTTTCTGAAAATACTTTTCGAATGTTAAGATTAATTCTTTTTCCTTATAACCCGTAACGATAAAAACCTTACTGCTGACGGCAAGTAATTTTTTAGTTATAATGATTATAATCGGTTCATTATTGAATGGAAGCAAAGGTTTAAATTTCCCCATCCTTGAAGATAGACCGGCAGAAATGAGAAGTGAATGTAATATCATAACACGAATTCTATGTTATCAAGCTACTTGTTTGGATGAATTATTGAATGTCCTTGAACTGATACTTGAACTTGAACTTGAACTTTGACCATTTGTCCTACTAAGCAGTCAACTTCCGAATCATATTCCTCGTTATGTTTCTTGCGAGAGGAATTTTATATTCATTTTGCTCAAGGGGATCAGCATCTTTAAGAACCTGTAATACGGCTTTCTCAATTGAATCATCTTTTAATGACAAACCTTTAAGCATGCTGTTAATATTTTTATCCAGCCATGGAGCCGGGGCAACTCCGCCGTAAGCAATTTTTCCATCTTTTAGTGAATTACCGTTCTTAGTCAAAACGGCAGCTACACTTACAACTGCAAAATCCCAGACATCTCTTTCCATGAATTTATAATAACCGCTTTTAGTATTTGCCGGAAGTTCAGGCACAATCACCTCCGTTACTATTTCACCCGGTTCAAGTATATTTTCCTTTAAATGATTTACATCCGGTAAAACAAAGAATTCGCTTATAGGAATAGTCCTTGCTTTTTTCCCGGAAAAGATATTAAGCGAAGCATCCAAAGCCAGAAGCGCGACAGCCATATCGGAGGGATGAACAATATAGCAGGGACCGCCGCCGATTATACAATGATATTTATTTTCGCCGTCAACAGCATAACAGATACTCCCCCCTTTTCTTATGCAATCAAAATCCTTTCGAAAATACCAGCACCTCGGCCGCTGATTTAAATTACCGCCTAATGTGCCGACATTCCTTAATTGCGGAGATGCAATTTTTTCTGCAGCTTCCGAAAGTACTGTGTATTTTTCAGCAATTAATTTATTTTCTGCAATTTCAGTTATTGTAACCAGTGCGCCGATCTTTAATCCCTTACCATTCTCATAGCTCATGGCGGTCAAGTTAGGAATATTTTTTAGGTTAATTAATTCTTCCGGTGATATTATATCTTCCTTTAAAAGACTTAAAGCATCTGTTCCGCCGCTATAAGGAATTGCCTTCCCCTTAGCTTTCTGAAGCAGGCTGCTTGCTTCTTCCAATGTCTTCGGCTGTAAATAATCAAAATCTATCATAATATTTCCTATATTAAACTAAATTTTATTAAATTTAATATTAATTGTTCACATGCAGCACAGATTAAACGGAGCGATTAAAGTAGAGAAATATGTGCTGCATTTTTATTTTACAACTTTAGTTTTTTTATTGCAATTTAATTAAGCACAGATTTCAGTTCCCGAAACTAATTGTGTAATCTGTGCTGCTAAAATTAAAATTGATATATAATAAGTTTTAACTTTTTAAATAAAGAGCTTTCAAAATTTTATCAGGTGTAATTGGTAAAGATTTAATTCGAACTCCAAGAGCATTATAAACTGCATTTGCTATTGCTCCTGCAGTCGGAATTATGGCCGGTTCACCAATTCCTTTTACGCCTGTATTGCTTAATAATGAATCCCCTTCACTAACAATATACACTTCAATTTCTGGTGCATCTGCGATTGTAGGCATTTTATAATTATGTAAATCGGTAGTTAACACTTTTCCCGTATTCCTGTCAATTACCCTATCTTCCATAAGCGCATAACCCAGCCCTTGTATAATTCCGCCGTGAAATTGATTATCCAAAGTTTTTTTATTCAAAACTCTCCCGATATCATGAGCGGCAACAACTTTCAGCACCCTCACTTTCCCGGTATCGGTGTCAACTTCAACTTCGGCAAATTGAGCGCCAAAAGTGTTGGTTGTATATCCTTTGGGGTTTTCTTCTCTTGCACCTTCTGTAATTAACGTCTTTTGATGCAGCTTATTAATTATTTCTGAAATGGTGATTTGTTCAGATTTATCTTTACTATTTAATACTTTTCCTTCAGAATATACAAGCTGCTCCTGCGGGATTTCCCAAATAGCCGCAGCCGCAGATAAAAGCTTCTCTTTCATTTTTTCTGCAGCATCTCTAACTGCAGGTGAAACAGATGATGCAGTAGTGCTTCCTCCGCTGCTTCCGCAGAATGGGGCTATTCCCGTATCTCCCAAAGTGACAGAAATTTTTTCAAGCGGTATTTCGAGGATTTCGGCAGCCACCATTGCAATATAAGTATATGTCCCTGTTCCCAGATCCTGTGTTCCTGCAATCACTCTTGCAGAACCGTCATCATTTAATTTTAATAAAGCACCGGCAGGAGGTCCGCCGCCCCCCCACCAAATTTGCGAAGCCATCCCGAATCCTTTTTTAACCGTACCTTTATCTGAACCTGCCGGTTTTCTTTTTTTGTACCAATCAATTGCTTCAGCACCTTTTAAATAGGCTTCTTTCAATAATTTGGATGTATAAGGAACATTAAAAACCTGGTCTACTTCAGCAATATTCTTTAATCTGAAATCAAGAGGATCCATTCCAATTTTATCCGCTAAATCATCAATTAAGGAATCTAATGCAAAAATTCCTTGCACATGCCCGGGAGCTCTGAACGGTCTTGCTCTGCCTGCATTTATAAAAACATTATATTCTTCGGTTTTAACATTTGGGCATTTATACATAGTCCTTAATGGCCAGCTGGTTCCGGCACTGTCCGGATATGCACCTACAGAACCGTAAGAATAAAGAGTTAATGCCGTTAATGTTCCGTCCTTTTTTGCCCCGCCTTTTAATTTCTGGAAGGAATCGGGACGGTTTCCGACAGCCAGATTCATTTCTTTCCTGTCTAAAGCTATTTTAACAGGCCTTCCGGTTTTTCTTGAAAGGAGAGCCGCCATTACAGTATACTTACCAATTTCTAATTTACTGCCGAAACCTCCTCCCATATACTTTTTGATTACTCTTACATCACTTTGGTCAACGTTAAGACTTTTTGCAGCACTATCTCTGACGTCGAATATACCTTGTGTTGAATCGTAAATAGTTAATTTATCATGCGACCAGTCAACGACACTGCAATGAACTTCAGTTGGATTATGTACTACCACCTGGGTGCTATAGGTTTCTTCAAAGACAGCATCAGCTTCTTTAAAACCTTTTTCAACATCTCCCCTTTCATATTTCTCCGGCTGCCCCTGTATATTGCCTGATTCATAAATTTTAGGTGCATCGGATTTCATTGCTTCCCCGGCATCAACAACAAAAGGAAGCTCTTCATAGTCAACTTTAATTAATTTAAGAGCTTTTATTGCAGTATCTTCACTTTCAGCTGCAACGCAGGCAACTTCATCTCCTTCATAGCGAACATGCGGATCAAACAGGAAAGTAGCTCCATGAAACCATTCTATTTCAGGTGCATTTTTATATGTTAAAATTTGATATACTCCCTCTAACTCTTCAGCTTTTTTCGTATCGATGTTCTTTATTTTAGCATTAGGGAAAGGGGAGCGGAGAATTTTGGCAAAAGCCATATGAGGCAAGTCAATATCAAAAGTATATCCCGGCGCTCCGCTGACTTTATCATATCCGTCAATTCTTGGAATCTCTTTTCCTAAATATTTTAGTTTATCATCGGGCGGAAGCGGTTTATATTTTTCAGTAGAAACTTCACCTAATGTTTCAATTAGATTGTTTTCAAAATGAAACTTTGATTTAACTATTTTCCGGGGCATAACTTCCTCACTTCATAAATTTATTTTGATTTGGCAGCAGCTAAAACAGAATCTATGATATTGGGGTATGCAGAGCATCTGCAGATATTTCCGTACATTCCTTTAACTGCTTCTTCTCTGGAAGGATTAGGATTTTTCTTCAATAAAGCGTAGGCTGCCATTATTTGCCCGGGAGTACAGAAGCCGCACTGCAGTCCGTCTTTTTCAGCAAAAGCTTTTTGAACATGATTTAATTCCCCGTCGTTAAGCAGCCCTTCAATTGTTGTTACTTCCTTCCCCTCAACATCGAGTGCGAGCATTTGACATGAATATACAGCCTTGCCATTAAGAACAACTGTGCAGCCGCCGCACTCGCCCTGGTTGCAGACAATTTTAGTCCCTGTTAATTGAAAATCTTCTCTTAAAAGTTTGGCAAGGGTTGTTGAAGGTTTAACCATTATATTAACTTTTTTCCCGTTCAGTATAAAAGAAAGCTCATACTTTCCTTCCTTAATATCCTTGGCTTTTTTTGAGATTTTTTTTGTAATGCTTTCGACCTGGGGAGATATTAAATAAGCACCGGCTACAGTAGAACCGACACCTTTAATAAATTTCCTTCTGGAAAATGAACCCTTTTTTGGGGTAGGCAAGTTTGAACCCTCTTCTTTTTTCATATGTTCCCCGATGGAATAAAAGATATAAATTTTCTTGAATTAAGATAAAAAACTGTACTTTCATTTGCAATATAAAATAAGCTTCAAATCATTTCCGGTTTACAACTCTTTATATATCTTTGTAATATTTTCAATAGAAAAAATGAAATTTGAGAAAATATTTTTTTTTATAATTATCTCTTGTTATTCCTTCATCCATTCACAGGATAATCACCCTGTTGGCCAGGATACAGTTTATACTCTGGAACCTGTAGTTGTTTCTGCCAGGGCAGGAAATTCAATTTTACAAATTCCATATGCATTTGATCATATTGACAGCGCTCAGATACAAAATGAAATCAAAGGACTCTCCCTTAATGAAGTGTTAGACCAGGTTCCCGGTTTAATAGTGAGCAGCCGGAATAACCCTTCGATGGGAGATAAAATAACAATAAGGGGAATTGGAAGCAGAGCCTCATTTGGAGTAAGAGGCATTAAAATTATTTATGATGGAATTCCTTTAACTTTCGCCGACGGCCAATCTGAATTGAATAATCTGGATTTCTCTTCAATCGGAGGTATTGAAGTCCTGCATGGTCCGGCTTCCTCACTATATGGGAATGCTGCAGGAGGAGTTATAAATATTAAATCACAAAAGCCTTCCGGAAAAGCTATTTATATAAATCCTTCTTTCACTGCAGGATCTTTCGGATTCAGGAATTATAATATAAAGGCTTCTGGAACATTAACCAATTTTTCCTATCTCTTAAGTTTGAATAAACTATCATATAATGGATTTAGAGAACATTCGTCAGCGAATTCAACTTCAATTAATTCAATTTTTTCATACAGCTTATCCGATAAATTTAAAATCAAAGGGATAATAAATTATTTCGACTCTCCATATTTGTTAAATCCGAGTTCATTAACAAAAGCGGATGCTTTAAATTCGCCGGAATATGTCAGGTCTTACATTATAAGTCAAGGTGCAGGAGAAAAAGCATCGGAAGGAAATTACGGGATAACTTTAGCTTCAATATTTAATGAAAATTTTAAGAATACTACCACATTATATTTTATTAGACGCTCCCTTTTAAATCCTATACCGGGAACAATCATTGATTTAAAAAGAAACGCCGGAGGTTTCCGAACTTTTTTTGAAAAGAAATTTCCGGAAATATTTTCACAAACAGATTTAAACCTAAAAGGAGGGTTTGATTTTGAGTTTCAGGATGATCTGAGAAAAGAATATATAAACAACGGTTTAGCAGCTACCGATATTAATGCAGAAGATATTTTCAGCAATCTTCAATACGGTAATTCTTTATTAAATCAGAAAGAAATCGTAAACGGCACTGCTCCTTTTATTGATGCAGAATTAAATTTTAATAAAATGATAGAATTACAGGCAGGACTGCGTTTCGATAATTATCTATTTAAAGTTAATGACAATTTATTAACCGACGGAAATA
Source organism: uncultured Bacteroidota bacterium (assembly GCA_963782475.1). Taxonomy (GTDB): domain Bacteria; phylum Bacteroidota; class Ignavibacteria; order Ignavibacteriales; family Ignavibacteriaceae; genus CAVQBP01. Next base: position 319,076 of record CAWAJW010000008.1, on the reverse strand, counting down.
ATTCAGGGAAAAGAAGAATGAATAATCTCAGCCCTATGGCAGGGATAATATTTCTACCGGTTCCATATATAAAAATTTATGCAAATTATGCTACATCATTTCAAACGCCGACAACAAACGAATTGAGCAATAACCCATCAGGTACCGGCGGATTCAACCCTTCCTTAGAACCTGAAAAAATTAAAAGCTATGAAATAGGAGCATGGGGAATTCTTCAGCAGTATAAATTAAATTTTGAGACTGCATTTTTTGTAATGAATTTTAATAACATGCTTATATCTTATCAATCACAAGAAACGGGAAGTGAAGAAATATTCTATAAAAATGCAGGGAAAGCGGAGAATATCGGAGCCGAGATAAAGTTAACCTGGACCCCGATTAATGAAATGAGCATTTCAGCTTCGTATACAAAAATGCATTTCATTTTTAAAGATTACTTGATTGGTTTTACCGGCAATTCGGGATTGTATGAATATAAACAACTTGATGGCAATTATGTTCCGGGAATACCTCAGAATTATTTTGCAGTTGGTTTGAATTATGCTCTGCCGTTAAATATTTCTTTCAATTTAAAAGCGGAATGGTTCGATAAATATTTTACAAATGATTTTAACGGGCCTATACCCGGTTCCGTTTCTCCATTAGAAAATTATATTAATGACAGCTATTTAAAAGCTGATCTTTTTTTAAGCTACAATTTTATAATGGACAATTATGAACTAAATATTCTTGCAGGTATAAATAATATTTTTAATAAAAGATATAACGGTTCTATTGTACAGAATGCAGCAGGAGATAGATTTTTTGAACCATCGGCCAATAGAAACTTTTTCATTAGAACTGGAATTAAATTTTAAGGAGAGATAATAAATGCTCAGGAAACCATAACAAAAAATCTATCTGGGGATGTTGTGTTTTTATATTATTTCTACCACCTGCCCGGAAATAAAAATATTTCAACCGGAGAATCTTTCTCTATAACCTGCTTTTCTTCCACTATAATATATCCGTCAGCTTCCGAAATTGATGTGAGCATGTATGAATCCTGTTTACCAAGCACTTCAAACTTCAATGAATTATCCTCATTTACCAGTTTAACCCTTAACATATGAGCCCGCTCCTTATTATTGATTATTTTTTGTGAAGAAGGAGCATAGATTTTTTTTTGCAGCAATCCTGAGCAATTTAACCGGGAAATAGCCTGTGCAGCATAGTGGAAAAAACAGACATAAGCTGAAACAGGATTTCCAGGCAGACCAAAAAGCAGCTTAGTCCTCCGGCTTACAGACTTCACAGCAAATAATAAAGGCTTACCGGGTTTTTGCTTTACTCCCCAAAACAGTTCTTTAAAGCCGCATTCAACAGCAGCATTCTTTACATAATCATGCTCACCGATTGATACTCCGCCGGTAAATAATATTATATCTGAAATCTCTTCTGCTCTTCTGAGAATTTCAGTAATTGAAGCAAGATCATCTTCGACAACAGTAGAATATACAAGATTGCCCATACATTCTTTAACAGCTGAAGCTAACATTATACTGTTTGAATCAAATATTTTGTCCCCTGCCAATTCGCCATAATCACTATTTAATTCGCTACCTGTTGCAATAATTGAAACAGCAGGACTTTTATATACCTTGGTTTTTAATCTTCCCATAGAAGCGAGCAGAGCAAGCTGAGCCGAACTTAAATCTGTTTCTTTTGGAATCAGCAGTTCGCCGGCTTTGTATTCTTCTCCAATAAATTTAATGTATTGAGATTTCTTATCGGCTTTTTTTATACGGATTTCATCCCCGCTTTTTTCAATATCGTCAACAGGGATTACAGTATCTGCACCTTCCGGAATCTTTGCACCGCTGCTGACGGCTACAGCTTCTCCATTTTTGACTTCTCCTTTAAATGAAATTCCCGCCTGACTTTTTCCTGTTATCTTTAACGGCTTTTCATTTTGACAATCTTCCCATCTGACTGCATAACCATTTTTTGCACTATTATTAAATCCCGGAGACGGGGAAGGTGAATAAATATCTTCGGCAGACTTTTTACCCAGGGCGTTAATTAGCTTTACCTCTTCAAATTCGGGGGCAGGAATATTTTCAAGAACAATATTTAAAGCTGCCTGGATAGAAATCATTTTTTACTCCCTTCTATTAAGCTTTAGATAAGAAAATATGTTTTCGGGAACTTATTAATTTCATTATTGACATACTACTTTGATCCCGCTCAAACCTAAGCCAAAAAATTTTCTATTTATATGACCGCTTTTTTATATATTAAAATAAGAAATATTTTGAATATTTGGATTACAAAATTGCTTTCCAAAATGAATTCCCGGCAGGATGTTTTTACCAGATATTCTAATTTGAAAAAGGTAAAGCATGAAACATATAATTCTAGGTGCAGGCGGTTCAATAAGTAAAGTTTTAATAAATGAACTCTTAATTGATAATCAAAAAATCAAATTAGCTGCCCGCCGTTCAAAAACCATCAACGGCATCCAATCTGAAAAAGCAGATCTATTAAATTTCGATGAGGTAAATAATTTAATTGAAGAGTTTTCAATTGTTTATCTCGTTGCAGGGTTAACATACAGCGTAAAAGTCTGGAAGGAAGAATGGCCGAAGATAATGAGGAATGTTGTGGAAGCATGCAGCGCTAAAAATGCTAAGTTGATATTTTTCGACAATGTGTATGCTTACGGCAAAGTAAATGGAACGATGACCGAAGAAACGCCGGTAAACCCTTCAAGTAAAAAAGGTGAAGTAAGAGCAAAACTACTTGAATATTTAAATTCAGAAATAAAAAATAAAAATATAACCGCTCTGGTTGCAAGAGCTGCGGATTTTTACGGCCCATTTTCAGAAGGGGCAAGCATTATTTCTATTTCAGTTATTGATAAATTAATAAAGGGGAAAAAAGCTCAATGGTTTTGTAATGCAAAGGTTAAACATTCTTTTACGTATACCGGTGATTGCGGAAAAGCTTTATACCTCTTGTCAAAAAGTGAATCTAACTTTAATCAAACCTGGCACATGCCTACTGCAAAACCAGCTAAAACCGGAGAAGAATTAATTAAAATTGCTGCTGAAAAATTGAATGTAAAAGCTGATTATACAGTCCTAAAAAAATGGGTATTCAACCTTATAGGACCTTTTAATCCTTTAATTAGAGAGCTTACTGAAATGCTTTACCAATATGAAGATGATTATATATTTGATTCTTCAAAGTTTGAAAAGAAGTTCGATTATACACCGGCATCTTATGAACAAGGGATTGAAGAAACAATTATGAGCATGAAGGGAATGCAGTAGAGAATGCAAATTTTGCATTCTCTACATCGCTGTTACATAACTACCAGGCATATGCTTCCGGAGCCTGATTTCCGGGGCCAGGCCAGATTTCATCTAATTTCTTTAATGTCTCTTCGGAAAACTTAACATCCAAAGCTGATACATTTTCTTCCAGTTGTTTCAAGGTTCTTGGTCCGACAATTGGTGATGTAATATCTTTATTATGCAGTACCCATGCTAATGCAACATCAGCCGGTTCTTCTCCTATTTCTTTACAAAGTTTTTCATAAGCTTCAATTTGAGGATGAAGCTTTTCAACCGATTTTTGTAACGGTTCCCTGCTTCTTCTTCCAGATTTCGGCTTATCGAGAATTCCGCAAAGCATACCGCCGGCCATTGGGCTCCAAGGGATTATTCCCACACCCATTGCCCTGCAGGCAGGGATAACTTCAAGTTCAATATTCCTGTTCCTTAAACTATATATGCTTTGTTCGGAAACCAGACCGAGAAAATTTCTTGATTTGGCTTTATAATTTGCTTCAACAATATTCCACGCTGCAAAATTGCTGCTGCCGACATATGTAATCTTCCCTTCTTTAACTAACTGTTCCATAGCCTGCCATATTTCCTCCCATGGAGTATCTCTATCAATATGGTGCATCTGGTAAAGGTCTATATGATCTGTTTTTAATCTTTTTAGACTATCTTCACAAGCTCTGCGAATATTATAAGCTGATAACTTCTGATCATTTACTCCTTCACCCATTTTTCCATAAACTTTTGTTGCAAGAACAATACTTTCTCTTCTGCTGTTTCCTTGTTCAAGCCATTTACCAATAATTTTCTCGGTAAGTCCAACACCCTTGTCCCATCCGTAAACATTTGCAGTATCGAAAAAATTTATTCCAAGCTCTAAAGCTTTGTCCATAATTTTAAAGCTGTCTTCTTCAGATGTATAAGGCCCGAAATTCATCGTGCCGAGACATATTTTGCTAACCTTTAATCCTGTTCTTCCTAAAAAAGTATATTCCATAATTTCTCCTAAAAATTTTTTGGAACTTAGCCGGCTTCCATACAAAAATAATACTCCTTTAAGCATAACAAAGTGATGCAAATTAAAATGACCTCATGGATAATACAGTGTGAGTTATGTTTATTCCTTTCGAGGATTATCCTCCACTTAACATCGAAAAAATCAAAACGGCGGCTCTGATCTCCGCTGAGAATTTCAAATTGCAGGAAGAAATTTTATTTCTTTGTGTGTATATAAATATTTTTATAAGTTGAAATATACAATAACAGGGGGAGTGAATCTTATTCAAAGATACTATTTAAATAGGGTGAGATGCATATAAAACAAATTATTGAAATTTTCTTCGATAGCTTTAATAAGATTCATAGTTTGAATACAATGAAAAATATCTATTTAAATGGATTGAATAAATCCCCTTATGCCATTTTCATAACCACTTTAGGGGCGATGATTATTATAGATCTGAATTAAACAATGATCCGGTAAATCCCTTTAGGGATGATGATTATTATAGAAACATTTTAATTTATTATGATCAACAACACCTAGGGGTGGTAATTATTTTAGATTTGAATAAAATAGAAATCTAGAGATCCTTTAGGAAGAGGCATTAATTATTAAAAACATTTTGTTCTTTTCATCAGCCCCTATAGGGGCGCGATGATTATTATAGATTTGAATAAAATAGAAATCTAGAGATCCTTTAGGAAGGGGTTGTTCTTTTTATAGCCCCTTTAGGGGCGATGATTATTATAGATCTGAATTAAATAAAAATCCGGTAAATCCCTTTAGGGATGATGATTATTATAGAAACATTTTAATTTATTATGATCAACAACACCTAGGGGCGGTAATTATTTTAGATTTGAATAAAATAGAAATCTAGAGATCCTTTAGGAAGAGGCATTAATTATTAAAAACATTTTGTTCTTTTCATCAGCCCCTATAGGGGCGCGATGATTATTATAGATTTGAATAAAATAGAAATCTAGAGATCCTTTAGGAAGGGGTTGTTCTTTTTATAGCCCCTTTAGGGGCGATGATTATTATAGATCTGAATTAAATAAAAATCCGGTAAATCCCTTTAGGGATGATGATTATTATAGAAACATTTTAATTTATTATTATCAACAACCCCTAGGGGCGGTAATTATTTTAGATTTGAATAGAATAGAAATCTATATATCCTTTAGGAAGGGGCATTAATTATTAAAAACATTTTGTTCTTTTCATCAGCCCCTTTAGGGGCGATGATTATTATAGATCTGAATTAAACAAAAATCCAGTAAATCCCTTTAGGGATGATGATTATAATAGAAACATTTTAATTTATTATTATCAACAACCCTTAGGTGCGGTAATTATTTTAGATTTGAATAAAATAAAAATCTAGAGATCCTTAGGAAGGGGCATTAATTATTAAAAACATTTTGTTCTTTTCATCAGCCCCTTTAGGGGCGATGATTATTATAGATTTGAATTAAATAGAAATCTAGAGATACCTTAGGAAGAAGCATTAATTATTAAAAACATTTTGTTCTTTTCATCAGCCCCTTTAGGGGCGATGATTATTATAGATCTGAATTAAATAGAAATTTAGAGATACCTTAGGAAGAAGCATTAATTATTAAAAACATTTTGTTCTTTTCATCAGCCCCTTTAGGGGCGATGATTATTATAGATTTGAATTAAACAAAAATCCAGTAAATCCCTTTAGGGATGTCATAAAAACACAAAAAATCAGGAGGTACAAAATGCCTAACACATATACACAAATTTATATTCAGGGAGTTTTTGCGGTTCAGAACCGCGCTTGTCTTATATCTAAAAACTGGAAAGAGGAACTGTGTAAATACATAGCCGGAATTATCAAAAACAATAACCATAAGCCGCTGGCTGTTAACGGGGCATCTGACCATGTTCACATTTTTGTAGGCTTAAAACCCTCTCAATCAATTTCCGATTTGTTACAAGATGTAAAAGCATATTCAGCAGGCTGGATAAATGATAGAAATTTTCTGAAGGTCCATTTTAACTGGCAGCTGGGATATGGTGCATTTTCATATTCCCATTCGCAAATCGACAGGGTGATCAAATATATCATGAACCAGGAAAAGCATCATAACAAAGAAACATTTAAAGACGAATATTTAAAATTGCTTAAGAACTTCGAAATTGAATACAATGAAAAATATCTATTTAAATGGATTGAATAAATCCGCTTATGTCATCCCTAAAGGGATTTTGCTGCAGAGATGATAATTAATTTCTATAATAATTTTATCCCTAAAGGGATTTAGTACGTTTTGATTATTGAATTATACAATAATATTATTCCCATAAAAAATTGAGTTTCCCAAGTTATTGAATGATAAAATGATGCATCCATAAAGAAATTTTGTATGCTTTGATTATTGAATTATATAATAATTTGATTCCCCCAAAAATTTGGTATTCTTGGTTATTGAAATATAAATGATGCATCCATAAAAAGATTGAATTATATAATAATTTGATTCTCAAAAAAATTTGGTATTCTTTGTTATTAAAATATAAATGATGCATCCATAAAAAGATTTAGTACGTTTGATCATTGAATTATACAATAATTTATTTTCCAAAAAAAATTGTGTATCGTTAGTTATTGAAAGATAAAATGATGCATCCCTAAAGAGATTTGATATGCTTTGATTATTGAATTATATACTAATTTGATTCCCCAAAAAAATTGGTATTCTTGGTTATTGAATGATAAATGATGCATCCATAAAAAGATTTAATACGTTTGATCATTGAATTATACAATAATTTATTTTCCAAAAAATTGGGTTTCCCAAGTTATTGAATGATAAAATGATGCATCCATAAAGAAATTTTGTATGCTTTGATTATTGAATTATATAATAATTTGATTCTCAAAAAAATTTGGTATTCTTTGTTATTAAAATATAAATGATGCATCCATAAAAAGATTTAGTACGTTTTGATTACTGAATTATATAATAATTTTATCCCTAAAAAATTTAGTATTCTTGGTTAGTGAATAATAAATGATGCATCCATAAAAAGATTTAGTACGTTTGATCATTGAATTATACAATAATATTTTTTCCAAAAAAAATTGTGTTCCCCTAGTTATTGAAAGATAAAATGATGCATCCCTAAAGAGATTTGGTGGGCATTGATTATTAGAATTCAATAATAATTTTACTTTCAAAAGGATTTGGTTTCCTTGGTAAAATGATTGGATCCCTAAAAATATTTTGGACTCCTTTATTTGATCGTTATAATAATCTCAACCCAAGGGGATTCGATTATGCTCTCTTAGGAAAGGGACAGTTATTGAAAACTTTCTAATCTTTTTCAGCAGCATTTTAGAGATGATGATTATCATAGAAATATTTTAATCTTCTATTATCAAGCCCCTTTAGGGGCGATGATTATTATAGATCTTGAATTAAACAATAATCCGGTAAATCCCTTTAGGGATGATGATTATTATAAAAACATTTTAATTTTATTATTATCAAGCCCCTTTAGGGGCGATGATTATTATAGCTCTGAATTAAACAATAATCCGGTAAATCCCTTTAGGGATGATGATTATTATAGAAACATTTTAATTTATTATGATCAACAACCCTTTGGGGCGGTAATTATTTTAGATTTAAATAAATAGAAATTTTGAGATCCCTTAGCAAGAGGCATTAATTATTAAAAACATTTTGTTCTTTTCATCAGCCCCTTTAGGGGCGATGATTATTATAGATTTGAATTAAATAAAAATCTAGAGATCCTTTAGAAAGGGGTATAAATTGTTCTTTTTATAGCCCCTTTAGGGGCGATGATTATTATAGATCTGAATTAAACAAAAATCCGGTAAATCCCTTTAGGGATGTCATAAAAATGCAATTGAAAACTAAATGTCTTATTTAATATTCCAATAAATAACATAACGTTGTTTGTCGATCTGGTAATATGGAATCATGATGATTTCTTTTGACGCAGCACCAACTGTTTTGAAATCCAATGGTTCACCATTTACCGGAACCAGCCAATTATTTAAATTTTTCCCCTTCACATTTAATGTAGTTATAATACTTCCCGGAACAGGAACATCTTTATAATCAAGCTGATCTTTAGCAAAAGGCTCCGGAGCTTCCATACTTCAGTTCCCATATCACCCGCAAGCACTAACGGACCATAAAGCACGGCCGCTATATCGGGATTATCATTTGTAGCTGCCAGGTGTAATGACATTGGATAAGCTCTGAATTAAATAAAAATCTAGAGATCCTTTAGAAAGGGGCATTAATTATTAAAAACATTTTGTTCTTTTCATAGCCCCTTTAGGGGCGATGATTATTATAGCTCTGAATTAAACAATAATCCGGTAAATCCCTTTAGGGATGTCATAAAAATAGCAATTGAAAACTAAATGTCTTATTTAATATTCCAATAAATAACATAACGTTGTTTGTCGATCTGGTAATATGGAATCATGATGATTTCTTTTGACGCAGCACCAACTGTTTTGAAATCCAATGGTTCACCATTTACCGGAACCAGCCAATTATTTAAATTTTTCCCCTTCACATTTAATGTAGTTATAATACTTCCCGGAACAGGAACATCTTTATAATCAAGCTGATCTTTAGCAAAAGGCTCCGGAGCTTCCATGCCTTCAGTTCCCATATCACCCGCAAGCACTAACGGACCATAAAGCACGGCCGCCATATCGGGATTATCATTTGTAGCTGCCAGGTGTAAAGACATCGGATAAGTAATATCTATCTTATCCCCAACTTTCCAATTTTTATTCAATACAATATAACTGCCAGGCTTTTGATTAACTTTAACATTTTCTCCATTAAATCTTAACTGTAGCACCTGATTTTGCCCATGAAGGATACCGGATATATAAAGGGACATCTTCCTTTTTTATTTCCTCTATTGTAAGATGTGTAGCATCTTCTTCAGGAAATTTGGTTTGTTGAAGCAGCTTAATCCCCTTTTCTTTCCAGGTTAACTCCGAAGGTATAAAAAGATTTACAAAAATACCTTTATTATCATGATAGTATATAGCCTCTCCATATTTTGCATGGTTTTCAAATCCTGTCCCAACACAGCACCAGAAAGAGCTGTCTTTAGTACTGTATGTTTTAAATGTACCCGGAGTATATGATAAGAAATAGGTAACCATACCGGTGTGCGGTTCCTGTGAAGCTAATATATGATTGTACAGAGCCCGTTCATAATAATCAGCATATTTTTCATCTGCTGTCCAGGTAAACAAATGACGTGTAAGCTTTAGCATATTGTAAGTATTGCACGATTCTGTAGTTGCATTCGAAATATGTTTTGAGATCTGATCAGGTTTAAAGAAGTGTTCATAGTCGCTGTTCCCGCCAGTTACATAAGTATGGTGATCAATTACAGTCTGCCAGAAAAAATCGGCGATAGTTTCTGCTTTTTTTTCACCGGTCAGTTCATAACCCCTTGCTTCTCCTATAATTTTAGGAATCTGTGTGTTGGCATGCAATCCCGGTAAATCATCTTCCCTTTGGGCTAAAGGATCAAAAACTTTATGATCATAAAAGAATTCCGCTAATTCTTTGTATTTTATGTCTCCCGTAATTCCATATAAATTATAAGCCGCTTCAATCATCCCGCCGAATTCATTTTTCATCATAACAGCCAATTGTTCGGGTGACAGATCTTTAAGCTTGTTATATGCCCAATTTCCCATTTTATCAACAACGTCCAAGGCAAGTTTATTACCGGCATATTGGTGCATATCGATTAAGCCTGCCATAATTTTGTGTATGGTGTACCATGGCGCCCAGACAGGTTTGCCTTCTATTACACGATTGATTAAATTCTGCGGAAAGGCACTTAGATAACCATCCTGGTTCAGTACTTTCTGAATCTCAGCTAACGCACTTACAAGAGAATCACCTTTCTTTTTAAAAGCAGTGTCACCGGTGGAAGCATACATCATAGCTAAAGCTGACATTACATGTCCTGTGGTATGCCCTCTTAACTCAACGTCTAAACCTTCCCATCCGCCGAGAGGTTTGGCATGTGTTTCCATGCCCGCATTTACGTACCAGCTGTGGAGTAAGCGATTAATGTCGATGCTTAACAGCCAATTGCCGTCGCGCTCCATATTTTGTTTAAATCGGCTGTCGAGTAATTTTACGTCGCTTAAATCAAAGCTGTATGCTTTAACTTGTATTTGCGGATTTATCTTTTGATTGGCCGAAAACTCGCCGGCATATTGCGGATATACTAATACCGAATTGATGAAACACAAAATTAAAGTAAATGCAAAAGTAACCTTTATAATTTTCATCGGCTTTTAATCTAAAAATATTTTATAAAAGAATATATTGCTTAATTATAATTATGAAAATAGAAATAATATTTTTCCTGCACAAGAAAATGTTATTAAATCTAAAGCTAAGTTATATCCATACTTAATTTACGGTAAACCGCGGTTTGTAATAAGCGGTGTAAGACCGGGTCAATGACCAACGCAAATCAAAACCAGCAGCGGAATGCAAAGTTGCTTAAGTAATGAGCCTGCAATTTTAATATTTTTGTTTGCGTTATGTTTTAAAAGTTAATCCCAATCCCAAAATTAACATTCATTCCGTATCTGTAAGCTTGAGCAGTACGCCAAACTGATTCATGAGTAGATTTATAAAGCATTTCTTCTTTTAAATTTGTAATATTATTCAGGCTGAGAATTGCCGAGATATTTTCAAACAATCTTTGTTTTGCAACAATATCTAATCTCGATAATCTATTCTTCTTTGTTTGTATCCTATAGTAATAATCTAATAAGGGATATCCGTCCTGGTAAAAATAAGATATTCTAAAAGAAAATCCATTTATATCATAACCAAGAATAATGTTTGCAAAAAATTCAGGCATATCACAAAATTTCTGTTTTTGGTCTACTATTGAGTATCGTGCCGTTGTATCAATCAGCCAGGTTGTAGCGTCTGCCCATGAATCCGAGCGAAGAAAAGTGAAATTGTAATTCAAAACAATATTTTTAAGAAGCCCTGGGAGATACCTGAAATTTGCCTGGTGTTCAACTTCGAAACCCCAGATATGGGTTGGCTTTGGTGAATTATAATATGTATATAAATTAAAATTATTATTAGTATTACCGTAGGGATTATCAACCGGAAAAGAATTCAAATTGATTCCTAATGATTTAAAAGACTCAGCAGCGTTTACACTCGAAAGTATGAACCCGGAAGTCGGCAGCTGTAATCCTTTAATATCTTTGTAGAAAGCATTAATACTAAACATCCCTATAACATTTCCATGGAATTGTGTCTGAAATTCATAATTCCAGACATCGGCATTTTTCAAATCCGGATTTCCCACATCTAAATAATAATAATCATTTACACTATTGGTTACACGAAAATATTTGGGCACCCTGGCATTGTAATCCGGTCTGATTAATGTTTTATAAGCTGCCAACTTTAAATTTAAGAAATCTGTCGGTTTTAAAATCATTTGAAAATTCGGAAGTGTTGTAATTTTATTGTAATGAAAAGTATTTGTTTTTAGAGGTGTGCCGTTGTATAAACCGGCTGGACTGGTTATAAGGTTAGGATAGTAGTATCCGCCGTAATTATTTTGTTCGCTTTCTATTCTAAGCCCCGTTATAAATATTGCCGATTGTCTGAAATTGAAAGTATGCATTACATATCCGGCAAAAACATTTTCCGAATAATTGTATGAATTTATATCAGTTCCGTAATTATAACCGCCATAGTTTAGCTGATGCCATAAACGCAAGGCATCCGTATTTATCAAAGGTATTTTATATTTATCAAATACAGTGCGTTCCCCGGGCGGATCATCTTGAAAGTATGAAAGGAGAACATTACCTAAAGACTTACCTAATAAACCGTCAAACCTTGTTCCGGAAAAATCTTTCTTTACCAAAGAACCATCCGGTAATTCTATATATTGATTATTACCATCAAGACCGCCGTTTTCCGCATGTAAATATTCATCATAGTATCTTGTGTTTATTCTGTATTTTCCTCCGAATTTTAATCCACCCGTAATTTCGCTGCTTAAAATTATACTTTTTAGAAATGTCAATTGATGCGGTCTTTTCTTTGAAATAATTTTTTGAAGGACTATCAACGGAATTATCTAAATATTTCTCTGTTGATGCAGGATTAAATATGAAAGGATACTCATAAAAATTAAGAGTAAAATAAAACGGATGATCATTTTCCGATTCGGAAAAAGCAGCATTCCAATCAATATCAAAACCTAATAAATGATTTTTGCCTTCAATTGATGAAAGGAATAATCTTTGTCCGGTTTCCCGATCGTAGAATTGATTCTTAGGATTAGTGTAAAGAGTATCCACGCCGTATTCAAAATAATCGGAATTTGTTTTGTTAAAAAAACTATTAAACTTTATTGAACCGGCATCAGGAGTATTGAAATCCAGTAAAACATTTGCCTCTTTTCTTTCACTTTTAGCATTGAAATATGAAACATAAGTTGCCCACCAGGCTCTGCTGTTGTTATTCTGGAATTCATTGCTCAATATCTTTCTTTCTACTTTTGCATCAATCTGTACACCGAGCAAATTATCTAAAAATCTTTCACCATAGCTTCCGTTAAAATTATATTGGTTTGCAGATTTATCAAACTTGTTATAATTACCTGATAAATCGGCTTTTATCTTTCTTTTATAATGAGCCTTCCCGGTAAACATTTTTATAGCGCCTGCCGTAGCATCTGCGTCTTCATCCGATGTTATGGTTTTATCTAATTCAATATTCTGAAAATCCATTTCCGAAAACATGCTTAGATCTGCACTGTTATCATTTACCGACGTCGCAGGAATTCTAATCCCGTCAATAAAAATATTTGAATATTTCGAATCTAATCCCCGGATTAAAATCTTTGAGACCGGATCGTCGGCGAAGTGAAAATTATCCAACGGTGGGAACATATCACCACCAATATTATTAGGATCAAACGAACCAGCTATATAATTTATTTCGGGAAGAAAAGATGCATTAATATATTTAATTGTAACACCGGGCAGTCTGCTTAAAGCAACGGGAATATTTTCATCTGGCATAATTTGTAATTTATTATCGGCGATAACATTTTTTGTAATATTAGAGCTGATCTGCATATTAATTTCTTCAGCCTGACTCTTTGCCTGGCTGCTTAATGCTGTTTCATTTGCTGTTAAAATATTAGGCAGTAATTCAATATTTAGTATTTGCAGCCCTTTAGTTTTGACGGCAACTAAGATTTTCTTTTCTTTGTAGCCAAGGTAGGAAGCTTGCAAAATGTAGTCCCCGGCCGGGATTCCGGATATATAAAACTCACCGTCAATGTTAGATACTACATTGAAATTAGTACCGGTTATAATAATTTCAGCCCCTTTTAACCGGTCTGCTCTAAGTGAATCTGTTATTGTACCTTTTAAAATTCCTTGTCCGTAAGTACTTAAAACATAGAGAACCAACAATAACAATATCTTTTTGATAGATAATGTTTTCATAAAAAGGCCCCATAAATTAGTTATATAATTGAATTCGTTTATTTTAAAAGCATCAGCTTTTTAGTGGAAACTAAATTACCTACCTGCAGCCTGTATATATAAACCCCCGATGCAAGGTTAGATCCGTTAAACTTAACTTGATAATTACCCGGTGCCTGCTGTTCGTTTACAAGCGTAGCTATTTCCTTACCAAGGAGGTTGTAAATTTTAAGGGTTACTAACCTCACCCCCGACTTCTCTCCTTCCCAAGAAGATGGTAGATTGTATTTTATGCTTGTTGACGGGTTGAATGGATTAGGATAATTTTGTTCAAGTTCAAAACCGGACTGAGCTTCTTTTAAATTTTCTACATTTGTAGTTGTCTCAGGATACAGCGAACGCCAAACTCCATTTCCTGTTCCGGCAAAAATATATGAGTTCTTTAATGCAAGGGAATATAGAGTTTGATTTGTCAACGGCGGAGGTAAATTTTTCCAAGTTTTTCCATTGCTATTGGATAAGGAAATATAGCCTCCCAAGTCACCGGCTAAAAGTTGTTCATAATGCATAGCAAAACAGAGAATAGGCATATTTCCAATGGAGGTGCTGTGAGCAAAATTACCGGCAGCAAATGAGGTATAATAAAAATATCCCGGCCCGGCGCCGGCTATAACATTAGTATCTATTGCGGCAAGCGAATATACCGGTATAATTGCATCTGGAACGCCAAGCCCACTAACTTTAATACTAATATCTTTCCATCCGAACCCGTTACTTTGTGAATAAAAAACTCCACCGGCTAATGTTGCTGCAAAAATAAAATTGTTACGTACAATAATTGAATTCACAGGCATCGTTGTAGATAATCCAGCAGCTTCCCAATTTGCACCGTTATTGGTTGAGCTGTAAACTCCGCTCCATGTTCCGGCAAAGATGATCGAATCTCCCATGAAATTACTTACTGCAAAAGACCATACGCCTAAACCGGATAAACCGGATAAACCGGAATTTATTATATCCCAATTTTTCCCATTATTTGTTGAAATATATGCCCCTGTTTCGGTTCCGGCATATATTGTTTTCCCGTTTATAAAAATAGTATGAATAACTTTATCTTGCAGTCCATTATTTCTATCAATCCAGTTTTCTCCGTTATCTGTTGATACAAATATTCCGTCGCCCTCTGTTCCGGCAAAAATATTTGAATCACTAATTGCCAGAGTATTAACCTTAACTGTAGATGGAAAATTAGTTTTTTCCCATTGTGCAAAAAACTCCCCGGAAAAAATAAATGATAAAAGAATTATTGAAATGAAAGTATTCATATAACTTCCGGCAATATTAAAATAAAAGTGAAACGACGAGTTTCACTTACCATTATTTGGGATCATATTGATAGCCGAAAGATTTTACATACAAACTATCGACTACCAATGATTTTGAAAAATTATAAACTACTCCAAAAATACCTTTTCCCCCATCTATATTTGAATAGTCCGCCTGTCTCAATTTAATTGAGAAATCTTCATTATATGTATTGTACGCAGAATAAAATTTCGACAAGTCGGAATCCAACCCGATTACGTTGAATAATACTTTAGTAATTATATAATCGCTTTTATTCGGGTCATCTCCCGAAATTTCCTGCATTGTTTTATTAACGGTTTCAAGAGTTGTTATACAAAAATTATTAAATGACAACTCTACGTTAACCGGTATTATATTGCCATTTTCATCGTAAGTAAAATAAAGGGCAATAGGTATGAATATTTTTTTATCGACATATGAGCCCGTTTCATATTCCTTGTAATAAATTTCCAATTGTGGAAGACTTAGAATACTTGTATTATCTACGGCACCACCCGTCCAGTTCCAACTGTAATTAGGAAGTGTAATATATCCGGATTTAAAAGCCTGGGGAAAATTGAACGAAAAACTTATAAAAGAAATTTCAGGTATCTGAATTGTTGATTCCAGTTTTTCACCTTTAATCGTAGCCTCAATCCTTATAACTTTGCCAGGCTGCAATACTAGATTTTTTATAATATAACAATTAACCTGGGTTACACTACCGGGATCTGTCACTTCTATTGTTGTATCCCTCATAACAAATACCGAATCGTTATAATAGATTTCTACATTTGCACCTTTTATATTTTGGGCAGTGCTTGCTGAAGTCGGGGGAGCTCCGTTTTCTGTATAATCCTTTTTTGAAATTATTGCATACTGAACAGAATCATTGTTTAGCAAAATACAATTCAAAACATAAACATCCTGATAAGGAGCATTTATGTTAAAATCGTTTCTGCACGATTCAAAAAATAAAAACAATATAACTGGCAGAATAAAAAGAACTTTTTTCATAACCCCGCCTTAATATCAATAGAAGATAAGAACGGAAGCATATTAATCTCATTAGCCTGGTTCTTTGCCCGGCTGCTTAGTGCTGGTTCGTTTCCGGTTAAAATATTAGGCAGTAACTTAATATTCGAAACGGCGTTGAAAGTTGTACCCGTTAGAATAATTCTTGCACATTTTAATTGATGTGCAGTAAGTGAATCTCTTACAGTGCCTTTTAGGATTCCTTGTCCGTAAGTGTATATAGAGCTTAAGAGCAATAACAGAATTATTTTCTTAATAGCGGGTGTTTTCATTAAATCTTCCCTAAAAGTTTATTCTGTTTTAGATTGTTAACCTTTAATACTTCATAAATCAATCCCAATCCCAAAATCGAAATTAAATCCATATCTATATGCTTGATTTGCCTTCCAGGTAACTGCGGATTCGTACTGATTAGGAACATTTCCAACTAAAACTTCTTCTTCGGAATCGGTAATATTATTTAGATTTAGAATAACGTAAAAACTATTCAGTATCTCTTGTCTTACTGCAATATCCAATCTCGTGTATTTATTTTCCTTTACCTGGAAAATATTCATGAAATTTTCTAAAACAGGATATCCGTTCCGGTAAAAGTAAGATACCCTAAAAGAGAAACCCTTGAAATCGTAACCAAGAATCACATTTGCAAAAAACTCAGGTACATTGTCCGGCTTTTGTTTATTATATGATAATATATCTATTGATGTTGTAGTCGCTAAATGTAACACATCTAAGGTCCATGTTTCAGCGCGAAGGAAAGTCAGGTTGTAATTCAGAATAATATTTTTAAGAAGCCCCGGCAGATATCTGAAATTTGCCTGGTGTTCAATTTCGAAGCCCCAGATGCGTGTCGGCTGCGGCACCTGGTAATAAGTGTATAAATTATAATAGCTGTTTTCGTTAAAGGGAAAATTACCGGGGAGTGAGCTTAAATTAATTCCTAATGAATCGATTGTGTTTGAGCCCGAAAGTTGAATTCCGTTTGTTGCCTGGACCATTTCTTTAATTTCTTTATAAAATGTTCCAATGCTAAACAGCCCGATTCCTTTTCCGTAGAATTGTGTTTGAATTTCGTAATTCCATACATCTGAGTTTTTCAGATCAGGATTCCCCATATTCAGATAATTTCCGGCATCAGCGCCATTATAACCGATTCCGTCTATGTGTGCGGCAAAGAATCTAGGCATTCTTGCACTGATATCCGGTCTGATTAAAGTTTTATAAGCCGACAGGCGTAAATTTAAGAAATCAGAAAGCCTTAAAATCATCTGAAAATTGGGAAGCAAGGTGATTTTATTGTAATCGTAAGTATGAGTTTGTTGTGGCAGACCGTTATATAAATCTTCCGGCTTTTTAAGAACATTAGGAAAGTAGTACCCGGAATATTTGTTATGTTCGTTTTCTATCCTAATGCCGGTTATAAATTTTGCCGACTGTCCGAAGTTTAAACTATGCATTATATATCCGGCAAAAACGCTTTCCGAAAAATTATATGAATTTATATCCGGTCTGTCATTCACATAGTACGGGCTGTAATTTAACTGCCGCCATAAATGCAGGGCGTCTTTACTTATTAAAGGTATTTCATATTTATCAAATATAGTATGTTCAGCAGACGGATTATCCTGAAAATAAGAATATGGAATATTAAATTTGCTTTGGCCTACCAAACCGTCAAACCTGGTGCCCGAAAAATCTTTAAGCTGCAGAGAATCATCTGCTAATTTTCTATACTGATATTTTCCTGAAAGGCTGCCGGTTTCGGCATACAAGCTCTCATCATAAAATCTTGAGTTTGCTCTGTACTTCCCTCCGAATTTCAGCAAGCCGGAAATTTCATCGCTTATTTTATATTCCCTTGAAAAATCAATAGACAGGGATTTTTCTTTACAATAGTTCTTTGTAGGATTATCTATGGTGTTATCCAAGTATTGAGGTTTATTATTTGGAGACAGCCGTCCAAAAAAAGAAAGAGTGTAATTGAAGGGATGATCGGTTTTTGATTCGGAATAAGCCGCACTCCAATCGACTTTGAAATCAAATAAATAATTACTGCCTTCGATTGATGAAAGAAATATTTTTTGCTTAGTTTCAATATCATCGAATATATGCATGGGAAGGTAATTCGTATCAGTCCGGCTTTCAAAATTATCCGCATTTATTTGGTTAAAAAAATTATTAAACTTAACCGAACCGCCGTCGGGAGTATTAAAATCAAATAAAATGTTCGCCCCTTTTCTTTCACTTAAAGCGTTTATGTATGAAAAATTGTTGGTGTAAAAAGTACCTTTGTCGTAATATTCACTGCTCAAAATCTTTTTCCCTAAATTAGCGTCTACTTGTAGGCCGAGTAAACCATCAAGAAATCTTTCATCGTAAGTTCCGGTAAAATTATATTGACCGGCTGATTTGTCAAGCCTGTTGTAGTTGCCCGAAAGCTCCGCTCTTATTGTCCTTTTATCGGGTGCTTTTCCCGTCATTATTTTTATTGCTCCCGCAGTTGCATCGGCATCTTCATCCGAAGTTATAGTTTTTTGTAGTTCAATATTCTGAAAATATCTCTGCGGAAAAATATTAAGGTTGATACTTTTGTCTATTGATGAAGTCGGAGGAATTCTAATTCCGTCTATAGTAATATTTGAATATTTCGAATCCATTCCACGAATTAAAACCATTGGAGCCGGATTGTTTGTAAAATAAAAATCGTTATTAGGCGGGAATATTATACCAACCGAATTTTCGCTTATTGACCAGCCTCCGCTGCTTGGTATAAGCGGACCGGTGAAAGGTTTATTTAATATTGAAACACCAGGTAAACGGCTTAACGCAGTGGAAATGTTTTCATCGGGCATGTTTCGTAACTTTTTACCGGATAATACATTCTTTATATTATTTGAACTGTTTTGAAGATTGATAACTTCGGCCTGACTTTTTGCCTGGCGATTTAAGTCTGTTCCGTTTTTAATGTTAGGCAGCAGCTCAATATTTAATATTTGTGTTTTTGGGGATTTGACAGTAATTAAAATTTTCTTTTCTTCGTAACTTAGATAGAAGGCTTGCAGTATATAATCTCCGGCCGGAATTCCTTTTATAATAAATTCTCCATTAATATCCGAAACGGCGTTAAAAGTTGTCCCGGTTAGAATAATTCTTACTCCCTTTAACTGATGTGCTGTAAGCGAATCTGTTAAAGTACCTTTTAGTGTTCCTTGTCCGTATATATAGATGGAACTTAAAAGCAGCAACGGAATTATTTTCTTGATGAAGAGTATTTTCATAAAATTACCCGTAAGGATTTATTTTATTTTAGATTGTTTAACCTTTAAAAATTCAGAAGTCTACCCTAACTCCAAAATCAAAATTTGTTCCTAATCTGTAATCCTGAGCGGTTTGCCATGGTGTTGCCGGTACCCTAGGAATATTGTATGAAGCTTCTTCTTCAGAATTAGTGATATTATTTGCATCAAGAACTATGGAGATGTTTCTCAAAATTCGTTGTCTTATTGCAATGTCCAATCTCGATAATTTGTTTTCATTTAGCGGTATTTCAAAGTAATTATCAACCGAATATTCTCCCTGATAGAAGTAGGATATCCTGAATGAGAATCCATCTATGTCATAACCGAGATTAACATTTGCGAGAAATTCAGGCATATCACTGAGTTTTTGTTTCTTATATGATAATACATCCAGCGTTTGAGAAGTTTCTATCTGAGTTACATCTAATGTCCATGTCTCGGAACGGAGGAGGGTAAGATTGTAATTCAAAACAATATTCTTGAGAAGTCCGGGCAGGTATCTGAAACTTGCCCGGTGTTCAACTTCGAAACCCCAGATACGGGTTGGTTTCGGTGAATTGAAATTGGTGTACAATAAATAGCTAGTGTTTTTGTTGAATGGGTATTGAATAGGATAAGAGCTCCAATGAATTCCCAATGAGTCGAAAGTATTTGCGCCAAAGAACTGAATTCCGTTTGTTGACTTTACCAATCCATCGATATTTTTGTAGAAAGCATTAATGCTGAACTGGCCTATATCATTGCCGTAGAATTGTGTCTGAAATTCATAATTCCACACATTAGCATTTGCCAGATCGGGATTTCCCATGTCCAGTATATTGCCACTGCTGAAAATTTTTGGTGTCCTGGCATCGGCATCCGGTCTGATTAACGTTTTGTACGCAGCCAGACGAACGGTTAAGAAATTTGCCGGCATTAAAATCATCTGAAAGTTAGGAAGCAAAGAGATTTTATTGTAATTATAAGTTTGTGTTAGCTGTGGTATGCCGTTATATAAATTTTCCAGACTTGTAATAGCATTAGGAAAGTAGTACCCGGAATATTTATTATGCTCGTTTTCCATCCTAATGCCGGTTATAAATTTTGCCGACTGTCCGAAGTTTAAACTGTGCATTATATATCCGGCAAAAACGCTTTCAGAAAAATCATATGAATTTATATCCGCACCGCCATTTAAATAGTATGGGCTGAAATTTAACTGACGCCATAAACGCAAGGCATCTTTGCTTATCAAAGGTATTTCATACTTGTCGAACAGACTGCGCATATCAGACGGATTGTCTTGAAAGTACGAAAAGGGAACAATAGATTGTCCGAGCAAGCCGTCAAACCTGGTACCCGAAAAATCTTTTGCTACCAGGGAATCATCTGCCAATCTTCTGTTTCGAGCGTCTCCATTCGTGGCCCCGTTTTCCCTGCGCAAGATCTCATCATACAATCTTGAGCTTATCCTGTATTTCCCGCCGAATTTGAGTTCACCCCCAACTTCATTGCTGATATTATACTTTTTAGAAATATCAACAGAAGCAGTTTTCTCTTTGCAGTAGTTGTTCGAAGGGCTTTCTATCGTATTTGCTAGGTAGGGACTTCCGAGCATCGGTGCCAAAAAAATAAGACTATAATAAAGTGGATGATCTGTTCTTGATTCAGAAAAAGCCGCGTTCCAGTCAACCTCAAGACCGAACAGATAATTGCGTCCTCCTATCGATGAGAGAAATATTCTTCGTTCCGTTTTCCTCTCGGAAAACATAAATGGATTGGGTGATCCGTATGTGCTGTCTGCCTGGTTTTCAAAATAGTCTGATTTTGCATTCTCAAGAATGTTATTGAACAGTATCGAACCGCCATCAGGAGAATCAAAATCCAGTAAAACGTTTGCCCCGTATTTCTCCCTTATAGCATTTGTATAGGAGAGCCGGGGGCCCCTGATAGACGAGGGCCAAAGGAAAGCCGAGTTTTGTGTCCTACTCATATACTCGCTGCTCAGGATCTTTCTATCTGCGTTCGCATCGACCTGTATGCCAAGCAAGTTGTCAAAAAACCTTTCACCGCACCTTCCGGTAAAATCATACTGATTTGCGGATTTATCGAGCCTGTTATAATTTCCCAGCATTTCTGCTTCTATAGTTCTTTTATCCGGTGCTTTTCCTGTAAGTATGTTAATAGCGCCTGCAGAAGCATCGCCATCTTCGTCCGAAGTAATGGTCTTCTGTAACTCAATGTTTTCAAAACCCATCTGTGAAAAAATACCGAGATCGACACTTTTATCTTTTGCAGAGGTCGGAGAAATCCTGATTCCATCTATAGTGATGTTAGAATACTTGGAATCCAGTCCCCGTATCAAAACGCGTGAAACCGGATCTTCTTCGAGAGAAAAATCATCTTGCAGAGGGGAAAAAGGATCGACCTCGTAGCCGCGAATGCCAAGTTTGATGGAGTGATACATAATTGAAACACCCGGCAAACGGCTTAATGCAGTGGAAATGTTTTCATCGGGCATGATTTGTAACTTTTTACCGGATATTACATTTTTTATATTATTTGAATTAATTTGAAGGTTGATATCTTCTGCCTGACTTTTTGCCTGGCCGGTTAAGTCGGTTCCGTTTTTAATATTAGGCAGCAGCTCAATATTTAATATTTGTGTTTCTTCGGATTTGAGGGTAACTAAAATTTTCTTTTCTTTGTATCCGAGGTAGGAAATTTGCAGTATATAATCTTCTGCCGGAATTCCGGTTATATTAAATTCACCATTAATATCTGAAACAGTGTTGAGAGTTGTACCGGCTAGAATAATTCTTACCCCTTTTAATTGATGTGCCAGTAAATGAATCTGTTACCGTTCCTTTTAGGGTTCCTTGTCCATATATACTTAGCGCATAGAAAACCAACCAAAAAAATATCTTTTTTATAGATAGTGTTTTCATAAAACGTATCCAAATTAGTTATGGTAATTAAATTCGTTCATTTTAAAAGCATAAGCTTTTTGGTGGAAACAAAGTCACCAGCCTGCAGCCTGTATAAATATACTCCCGATGCAAGGTTAGAACCATTAAACTTAACTTCATAATTACCCGGTACCTGTTGTTCGTTTACAAGCATAGCTACTTCCTTACCGAGAAGGTTGTAGATTTTGAGTGTTACAAACCTCACCCCCGAACTCTCACCTTGACGAGAAGACGGGAGATTGTATTTTATGGTTGTTGAAGGATTAAACGGGTTGGGATAGTTTTGTTCAAGTGCAAACCCGGTTGGAACTTTTTCAGGGTTATTTATATTTGTAGTTGTTTCAGGATATCTTAAACGCCAAACTCCGTCTCCGGTTCCGGCAAATATATATGTGTCGTTTAATGCAAGCGAATAGATAGCTTGATTTTTTAATGAAGGAGACAAGGAATTCCAAATTGTTCCGATGTTATTAGATAAGAAAATATTGCCGCTCGAGTTACCTGCAAAAAGTGTAGCATAATACATTGCAAAACAGAGAATAGGCATATATCCACTGGAGGAGAAAGAGTGAATAAAATTACCGGCAGCAAATGATGTGAAATAAAAATATCCCGGTCCTGCAGCAGCAATGATATTGGTGTCGATTGAAGCGAGAGAATAAACCGGAACAAGCGCCGTAACGCCAAAGTAATTTGTATCTACAATGCTGATATCACTCCAGGTAAATCCGTAATCCTGCGACTTGAAAACTCCGCCGCCTAAAGTAGCCGCGAAGATGAAATTATCTTTTACAATTATAGATTGCACCGGCATTGTTGTATAAGATAAACCGGAAGCTTTCCAGTTTTTCCCCCTGTCTGTGGAAGAGTAGATCCCGTTCCAGGTACCGGCAAGGTAGGTTGAATCGCCGAAGATGTTTTTGCTTACTGCAAAAGACCATACGCCTAAACCGGATAAGCCGGAATTAATTGCATTCCAGTTAAACCCATTATCCGTTGAAATGTAAGCTCCTGAATCGGTGCCTGCAAAAACGGTTATGCCATCAATAAAAATTTTATGTATGATTTTGCTTTGAAGTCCGTCATTTATGCTCTCCCAATTTTTACCGTTATCTGTTGATAGAAATATTCCTTCTCCGTCGGTTCCGGCAAAAACATTTGAATCGATTACGGCAAGATTATTTACTTTAACCGAATCCGGTAAATTTAATTTCTGCCATTGAGCATGGCTTTGGACGCATAAAATAAACGACAAAAGAATTATTGAGATAAAGTTATTCCAATAATTCCTTTTTATTATTTTTTTAATTTTATTTTTCATTTTATCCAATAGTTCTTTTTAGCGATTGTTATATAAATCAGCCGGTCTTCAGTTACTCCGGTTTATACTGATAACCAAAAGAACGAATGTAAAAATCATCAACTGTTAAGGGAATCGAGAATTTATAATACACCCCGAAAATCCCTTTCCCTCCGTCTACGTTTGTATAGTCAGTCTGTCTTAACTTAATCGAAAAATCTTCCGTGTAGGTATTGTACGCGGAATAAAACTTTGATAGATCCTGATCCAGACTGATCACATTGAATGAGACTTTGGTAATTATATAGTCCTTTTTATTCGGGTCATTACCTGAAATATTCTGCATAGTTTCATTTATAGTTTTAAGAGTTGTCAGACAATAGTTATCAAATGAAAGCTCTACGTTATGAGGAATAAGATTTCCACTTTCATCGAAAGTATAATAAAGAGCTAAGGGGACAAGTATTTTTTTATCGACGTACGAGCTCCCCTCATCTATCTTATAATCGATTTCCAATTGGGGAAGACTTAAAATATTTGTAATATCCCCGGAACCGCCAGTCCAGGTCCAATTGTAAGAGGGTTTTTCCTGATAACCGGGTACTGGGACATCAGGAGGCTGCATAACCTGTGGAAAAGTCGTAGAGAATTTTGAAAATGAAATTACCGGGACCCGGGTTGTCGATTGCAATACTTGCCCGTCCTGAGCAGCGGCTTTTATACTGATCGTCATGCCCGGTTTGATTATCAGGTTCTTTATGTAATAACAATTGACCGGGGTTATATTTCCCGAATCTACTGTTTGGATTGTTGTATCTCTCATAACGAACACCGAATCGTTATAATAGATTTCTACCTTTTCACCTTTTATATTTTGAGCGATGCTGGCTGATGTGGGGGAGGCCCCGTTTCCGGTATAAACATTTTTTGAAATTATTGCATACTGGACAGAATCATCGTTTCGTAAAATAGAATTCAAAACATAAACATCCTGATAAGGAGCGTTTATATTAAAATCATTGCGGCATGATTCAAAAAATAAAATCAATATAACCGGCAGAATCAAATAGACTTTTTTCATAATTCCGCCTTAATATCAATTGACGGTAAGAAAGGAAGCATGTTAACTCTTTGCCCCGTTTCCGTATCAAAGTAGAAAAAGTTTTTGCGGTTATATACGTTTATTACATTCAAGTCTATACTTAATTTCATAAACCAGAACCGGAATTCCCTGGACAAATTCATATCCAGCCTGTGATAATCGGGTAGATTTGCGGCATTTCTGGCCGCCAATACAGGGAAATAAGAATAACTATCAAGTATGGATGTTGAATTTAATATATCCGACGGATTGTACTTGTCATAATAACCGTAAATTTGAGTATAGGGCATACCCGAATTATAACTCCACATTACGCCGGCTCTCCAATTATTTCCAAGTTCGAAATTAATATAAATCTTAACTGCATTGCGGCTGTCGTATCTCGGATGGTATGCAATATCTCTTACTTTTTTGGTCGTCCATGAATAAGAATAAGAAAGCTGTGCGTTCATCCACTGATTATGATAATCAATAGTTGCTTCGGCCCCATGAGATTCCCCGCCCGCATTAATTAATTGCGGATCGGTAGGATAAATTACTTCATCATTTAACACAGCTAAATTGTGCATTATTTTATAATAACCTTCTACATCAAGCTTAAGCCGTTCAGTTAGGTAATAATCAAATCCGCCTATATAGTGTATGGCATTGGGTGTCTTTAAATATGACGGAATAATGATCCAGGGTTCGAACAAGGAAAGGACTTCATCTTCGTCAGAGATTGTAACGAGCTGTTGTTGATAAATTCCCCAGGCGGCTTTTAACTCCAGAGTCGAAAGCAAATTATATGTTAAGTTAACACGTGGTTCAAAAAGTAAAGAAAACCCTTCAGCCAAATTCAAGGCATTCACCCGCGAGCTAAGATCGGCTTTAAACTTTTTTGTACTTAGTAATTTAAAACCGCCATAACCACCGAACAAAGTTCCTTCCGAGCCTACATTTTTCAATTTCCCGGTCGAATTTTTAAGCAGCAGCCTGGTTTTTATATAATCAATTTTAACTCCCCCGTAATATTCGTTTCTATCATTGAGCACATAAGTAAAATCTGTCTTGAATGCTATGTCATCAAGCCCGTTCTCAATATACCGGTCAATACTGGAAATTGGTATTTCACCACCGGAAAATTTAGAATAATATAACGTGAGTTCAGCAAAGAGAGGACTGTTCTTTGACGCGGTAAACCAATTAAAACCTATATTTGAATTTGACCAATTAAAGTCGGCGTGCAATTTA
The DNA here is from genome assembly GCA_963782475.1 of uncultured Bacteroidota bacterium. Lineage (GTDB taxonomy): Bacteria > Bacteroidota > Ignavibacteria > Ignavibacteriales > Ignavibacteriaceae > CAVQBP01. The sequence continues at coordinate 292,936 of CAWAJW010000008.1, read as the reverse complement.
TCTTTATAATCTATCTTATCATTACTTGTAAACCCGAAGAATGTAAATTTTGAAATCGGAAGAAATTCCGGGTTAGAGTAATTGACCTTAAAAGAGGCATCGTAAAAATCTATTGGAATACTTTTATTGTTTGTAAATTTTTTTAATATCTCATTTGAATAACTTTTTCTTCCGGTTATAATAAAAGAGCCGTCCGGTATAGGGCCTTCAAAGGCACCTTTAGCTGTTAATTCACTTAGCGCAGCAGTTGCTCCGAAGTTGTTCCTGTTGCCGTCTTTTGTTATAATATTCATTACCGAAGATAGCCGTCCGCCGTACTTTGCACCGAATCCGCCTTTGTAAAATTCAACGCTGTTGATTACGTCCGGATCTATTACACTTAAAATTCCAAGGGCATGAAATGGATTATAAATAGGAGTCCCATTTAACAACACTAAATTTTCATTACTTGCACCTCCTCTTACATAGTACCTGGCTGAAACATCTCCTGCGGATTGAACTCCCGGCAGAAACTGAATTGCTCTCATCGCATCTGTTTCAATACCAAAAGTCATGTTTTCTATATCCCTTATTGGAATTTTTTGAGAGGATACATCCACTTCATCTGAACTTTTTCCGGATACTATGACATTACCTAGTTCAATAGCAGACTTTGTAAGGTAAACAGTTACTTGCATAATTTTATTTTCAGGTATAGATACATTCACTATTTTAGGTGCATAACCAACAAAGGTTATGATTATTGAATATTCTTTGTTTGCAGGGATGGAAGGAATTATAAAAAATCCCCGGTTATCAGTACTGGCTCCGATATTTAATGCCTTTATAAAAACATTAGCAAAAGGTAAAACTTCAGAAGTTACTGAATCGCGAACTATTCCCCTGAGTGTTCCAAAAACCTGTGTTTTATTCTTGTCTCTTTCGCTTTCCTTCTTTTTTACAGTTATGATATTATTAATTCTGGTAAAAGTTAATGCGAATTTAGCTGATAGTATTTCAAGAATTTGCTGCAACGGTTTATCTTTAACATCCAAAGTTACTTTTTCATCAAGAGGCAATTCTTCATTAAGATAACTGAAAGAAAAATTTGTCTTTAGTTCCAGAATCTTAAGCACTTCACCCAGCGGCATATTTACTACTTTTAAACTAACTTTTGAATCCGGAAAATTTTGTGCAACGGTATTAAAAGCAAACAGGATGCTTATTATAAAGGATAGAAAAGCCGTTTTAATAAAAGAAATAAACACCCCTGTTTTGTTATTCCAGAATATTATTTCACTTCCTGTATCAAGCACGAGAGAAACTTTCTTGTTATATTTTGATATTTTACTAAATGAAATTCTTTAATGCTTAATTCTAATTACATATTACAAGAAATATAAAAATCACTTATTGTCTCTATAGAATAAAACCCCTTTTATATCCTGATTTTTCCTGACTACCCTGTAATCTAGCCCTGTTAAACTTTTTATTACATCAACTACTGTTAGTAAAGATTTTTTTTCGAATTTGACGGTTATTTTTTGCAGCAAAACTTGTTGATCTGATAATTTGAATTCTATTCCGTAAGCTCTTTCAAGCCTGGAAAATACTTCACCTAAAGGCTCATTCTCAAATTTATATATATTGTCTTTCCACCCGACTGCTTCTAAAGAATCAAATACACCGAATGTGCTAACATTATTTTCTTTATCATATAGCAGTTTCTCTTTTGGTTTTAGAACAATAATTTTATCCGATTTTCCATTTTCACCTCCAGAGACTTCTATCTTTCCTTCCAATAATGATACTATAATAGTATTATTTTCGTGATATGCAGAAACATCGAATTTAGTTCCTAAATCAGTAGTCGTAAGATTTTCAGAATGCACAATGAACGGTTTATTACTATTATGCCGCACTTCAAAGTAAGCTTCCCCTTCCAGGTAAACTTCTTTGCTTATATCATCAAAACGGTCCGGATATTTTAATTTACTATCTGCATTAAGTGTAACTATAGAACCATCTGAAAGGGTAAGTACGGATTTTTCGCCCGGTGAGGTAACTTTTTCATGCCATACAACAGGATCTTTTTTTTGATTAAATACGCCGGAAATATATAAAATTCCGGCACCGAGGAGGATGAAAAATATTATTGAAGCTGCCCTTTTAAACAGCGACGGTGATTGAAATGTACGGGTGAAATAATGGGCTCTCTCATTTTTGATATTCTTCATTATCTTGGAATAGATTTTTTCTTCTGCAATACTTTGATTCCCCATTTCATTTTCGTTCCATTCACCCGGATTATTTTGAAATGATTCCAGATAATTTTCCAGCAATTCTTTTTCCCGGGCTGAACATTCACCCTTTTTATACTTTTCAATTAAAATTGAAAATTCTTTTAAGTTCACAAAATTCTCTTAAAAATTAATAATTATATTTACTAAATAACATGTAAGAGAGAAAAGTACTATCCGGTATGATACTTTTTTAAATTTCATTTAAGAGATGTGGGGCAAAAGGAATAAAAGTATTTACCTTTGCCCGCTTTTATTATTTGCTTCTCATAATAATCGCTTATTGTAAAAGGATCATCTTCTTAGTGCTTACAAAACTTCCAGCCTGAAGCGTATAAAAATAAACTCCGCTTGCCAGCCGCCTACTGCCCGCAGTAAACTGTACTTTGTGCATTCCGGACTGCTGTTCCTTATTTATCAATGTTTGCACAACATTACCGAGAATATCGTAAACTTTTAATATAACATGTGCTGCTTTAGGTATATTATACTTAATTGTAGTCGTGGGGTTAAAAGGATTGGGATAATTTTGTTCAAGCACAAATCCGGCCGGTACTTCTTGGGAACTTTCTACCCCTGTAATTGCCTCCGGATATCTCAAGCGCCAGATGCCGTCTAGGGTACCTGCAAAAATATATCCGTTATTCAGTGCAAGAGAATAAACATCTTTTCCCAAATAAGAGATATTTAAACTGCCGAAGTGTAATCCGAGGAAATCACGGTAAAGCCAGAAGAAATAGCCGTACTGGGATGTAAAAAGGGTATCATTCCTACCGGCAAAACTGAGTATAGGCGTATACCAATTGGCAGGTGAAGGTGGAGTACCATCACCAAAAGAGGGGGAAGAATAATCCATATAATAAAAGCATCCAATAGATCCGGCTATAATATAATCAAAAAAGGGACCCTCATATTTGGTTATTGAATAGATGGGTGCAATCATTTCAGGGGAATCTGGAAAATCCCTATGTGTAATAATAGTATTAGTCCATGTCAATCCATTGTCATGTGAAATAAATAGTCCTTCACTTAATGTAGCCGCAAAGATATAGTGGTTTAAAATAATTATAGTATGCACCGGCATTTTAGTACTTGATAAGCCGGTAACTTCCCAATTTTCTCCCCAGTCCGTAGAAGAATAAACCCCGCTCCAGGCTCCTGCAAAGATTGTTGTATCGCCGGCTGAATCTGCACTAACTGCCAGGGACCAGATACCCAATCCGGATAAGCCGGAATTAATCGATCTCCAGCTTTCACCGTTATCCGTTGAAACCGAAACGCCTGTTTCCGTTCCGGCGAAAATTCTCGCCTTTCCGGCAGGAAGGTTTTTTCCATTAATTAAAATAGTATGAACGACCTTACTTTGCAGACTTTCGTTAATGCTCTTCCAGTTTTCACCGTTATTTGTCGATACAAATATTCCGCCTCCGCTTGTACCTGCAAAAATTGATGAATCCCTTATAACTATAGAATTTACTTTTACCATATCCGGTAAACTAATCCTTTCCCACTGGGTATAACTTTGTGCACAGAAAATAATTGACAAAAGAATTATCTGGATAAGATTTGCAGCTTTAATACGATTTTGTTTTAATTTTTTACCGATCTTAATTTTCATAATATCTATTCCTATTTTTTGCCCGGATTAATAACTACCCCTTGAAGGATCAAATTGATATCCGAAAGAATTAATATAAGCTTTGTCCACATTAAAGGAACTGGTATTTATGTAATATATTCCGAAGATACCTTTTCCTCCTTCAATATTAGAGAAATCTGTAGGTCTTAGTTTAATCGTAAAAGAATTTAAGTACGTTTCGTAGGCAGAATAATATTTCGATAATTCAGGATCCATGCTGTTTACAATAAAGAAAACTTTGGTGATTATATAATTGTTCTTATTGGGGTCGCTCCCCGAAATCTCCCTCATTGTTGTATTAACAGTTTCAAGAGATGTGTAAGCACTATTATAAAAAGAGAAATTTAGATCAGTAGACAGTGCAACCAGGTTATTGTCGGTAAAGGAATGATAGTTGAGAGGAACAAGTGTTTTTTTAGGGACATACGTTCCCCCTTCATATTTTTTATAATCAATTTCCAATCGGGGAAAACTTAAAATATTAATAATCTCCCTGTTGTTGATTCTAAAAAGCCAGCTGTAGAACGGAACTTTTAAATAGTACCCTTTTCCCCCCTTTAGCTGACTCTGGGGAAAGTATGAAGGATATATAATGTTGACTGGAATCTGATTTGTAGATTTTAATATTTCTCCGTCCGGCATGGCAGCTATAATACTAATTGTTGTACCCTGTTTCATCACTAGGTTTCTTAAATAATAGCAATTAACTTGCATTATATTTCCCGAATCCGTTAATTCGATAGTTGTATCTCTCATAACAAACACTGAACTATTATAATGGATTTCTACATTTGCACCTTTTACATTTTGAACGGTGGCGGATGAAGCAGGGGGAGCTCCGTTTTCGGTATAAATATTTTTTGAAATTATTGCATATTGAATGGGACTATCGCTGCGCAAAATGCAATTTAAAGTATAAACATTTTTAAAAGGTGCGTTTATACTGAAATCATTATCGCATGATTCAAAAAGAACAAATAAGATAACCGGCAGAATCAAAACCGCTCTTTTCATAATTCTGCCTTGATGTCAATTGAAGGTAAAATAGGCAGCATGTTTACTCTTTCCCCGGTTATTATATCATAATAAAAGAAGTTCTTACGGTCGTAAACATTTATTACGTTTAAACCTATATTTATTTTTACGAATCCAATGTGGAATTCCTTTGACAAATTAAGATCGAGCCTATGATAATCCGGCAGGTGTGCGGCATTTCTACCGGCAAATATCGGAAAATATGAATAATTTGAAAAAATAGATGACGGGTCTGATATTCCCGAGGGAATATACTTATCATTATAACCAAATATTTGGGTATACGGCATACCCGAATTATAATTCCAGCTAATGCCGGCTCTCCAGTTATTTCCAAGCTCGCAGTTAATAAAAAGTTTAACCGCATTACGGCTGTCGTATCTCGGATGATATTCAATATCTCTTACTTTTCTAGTCGTCCAGGAATATGAATATGAAAGCCGTGCATTTATCCACCCGGCATTATAATTTACTGCTGCTTCGGCTCCGTGAGATTCCCCGCTTGCGTTAATTAATTGTTGATCTGTCGGATAAATTACTTGATCGTTTAGTACGGCTAAATTGTGCATTGTTTTATAATAACCTTCTATATTAAGTTTTAACCTTTCAGTCAGGTAATAATCAAGTCCGCATATATAGTGAAATGAATTAGGAACCTTTAAATATTTGGGAATAATGATCCAGGGTTCAAACAATGGCAGTATTTCATCTTCGTCGGAAATTGTAACTAGTTCCTGCTGATAAATTCCCCAGGCAGCTTTTAAACTCAGAGTCGGCAGCAAACTATATGTTAAATTAATACGGGGTTCACTAAAAAGCGAAGTAATATCCATAAGGTTCATGAAATTAAAACGCGAACCGATATCAGCTTTAAATTTGTTTATGCTGAATAACCTGTATCCTAAATATGCCCTAACAGCTTCACCTTCCGAGCCGACATCCCTAAATTGCCCGGTTGAGCTGTTAAGGAGTAACCTGGTTTTTATGTAATAAAGTTTAATTCCCCCGTAAAATTCATTATTATTGTCATACACATGATAATAATCGTATTTAACCGTATAATCATCAAGTTTGTTCTCAATTAACCCGCTATTGCTGGAATTCGGTATTTCACTGCCGGAAAAACCGGAATAATAAAAAGTGAACTCGGCGAAAGAAGGATCATCCTGTGCTGCATTAAACCAGTTAAAACCTATGTTTGAGTTTGACCAATTATAATTGGCGTACAATTTATCTTTATAATCTATCTTATCATTACTTGTAAACCCGAAGATTGTAAACTTGGAAATCGGAAGGAAATCCGGGTTGGAGTAATTAACCTTAAAAGAGGCATCGTAAAAATCTATCGGAATACTTCTGTTGTTTGTAAATTTTTTTAATATCTCATTTGAATAACTTTTTCTTCCGGTTATAATAAAAGAGCCGTCGGGTATAGGACCTTCAAAAGCACCTTTAGCTGTTAATTCACTTAGCGCAGCAGTTGCTCCGAAGTTGTTCCTGTTGCCGTCTTTTGTAACAATATTCATTACCGAAGAAAGCCGGCCGCCGTACTTTGCGCCGAACCCGCCTTTGTAAAATTCAACGCTGTTTATAATGTCTGGATCAATTGCACTCAAAATTCCTAGAGCATGAAAGGGATTATAGATAGGAACTTCGTTCAACAATACCAAATTTTCATCACTTGTGCCTCCCCTTACATAGTACCTTGCAGAAACATCTCCCGCCGATTGAACTCCCGGTTGCAGCTGAATTGATCTCATCACATCCGTTTCAACACCAAAGGTCATATTTTCTATATCCCTTATTGGAATTTTTTGTACAGTTGCATCTGTTTTATTTGAATTTTTTCCAGATACTATAACATTACCTAGTTCAATAGCGGACTTTGAGAGATAAACATTTATTTGAGTTATTTTACTTTCCAGCATAAATACATAAACCTTTTTAGGAGTGTAACCTACATATGTTACAATCACAGTATATTTTTGGTCTGCAGGAATAGAAGGGATAAGAAAAAATCCACGGCTATCGGTACTGGCACCGGTATTTAACCCCTTAATATAAACATTAGCATAAGGTAAAACTTCAGTTGTAGTAGAATCCCGGACAATCCCTCTTAATGTTCCAAAACCATGCGGTTTATTTTGATCGCTTTCGCTTCCCTTCTTTTTTACCGTTATTATATTATTAATTCTGGTAAATATTAATGCAAATCTAGTTGATAGTATTTCAAGAATTTGCTGTAAAGATTCGTTTTCCACATCCAAGGTTACTTTTTCTTTTAAGGGTAATTCTTCATTAAGATAACTGAAAGTAATATCTGTTTTCTGTTCTAAAATATTTAGAAATTCACCAAGCGTAATATTTACTGCTTTCACACTAACTTTTGTATCCGGAAGATTTTGTCCATTAACATTATAAGTCAGCACAATACTTATTATAAAAGATAGAAAAAACGCCCTTGTAATTGGATTAAATACCGCAGTTTCAGGTGTTCCCCAAATATTATTTCTCATATTATACCAGGCTTAAAAACTCTTCAATATTTTATTTGCTTAACCAGTTGAATTTCTTTAGTATTCTTAAACAATATTCTGTTCATAGCAACCTCCATTGTTTTTAACAAACCAAATGAGCTAACATTATTTTCTTTATTATACAGCAGTTTCTCTTTTGGCTTAAGCGTTTTTTCAAATTCTCCCTTTTCATTATTAGAGACTTTTATCTTTCCCTCCAACAGAACATTCACCCTTTTTATACTTTTCAATTGAGTTTGAGAATTCCCTTGTGTTCAAATTTTTTTCGAAAAAGTATAATAACAGGTAACATGAATGAGAAAAAAGTACTATTCATCAAAAAGCTTTTTGAATTTATTTAAGTATATGATAATAGAATTGGGATGGAATCTGATCCCCCGGAGAGTCTAGAAAAATAATATATAAAGGTTATTCAAAGATTTGCGAATAAATTTTAATGATGCACTAATTTGATTCTTAACAGTTTGTAATGAAATATTAAGGTTTTCAGAAATTTCCTTATTTGATAATCCTTCATACCTGCTCATCTGAAAAATTATTCTCCTTTGTTTTGGTAATCTGGATATCGCTTTATTTATATGAGCTTTTAACTCCTTCTTTTCAAACAAATCATCAATTTTATACTCAGAATTTATCAGATTTAATTTCATTAGTAATTGTTTTTTATATTTACTTTTACGGAAATGATTGAATACTTGATACTTAACCGCCTGATACAGGTAAGAATTAAGATCATAAATCTTAACTTTATGTCTTTTAGCCCATAAATCAATAAAAATCTCCTGCACTATATCTTCACATATTTCTCTCTCCCTTAATATATTGAAAGCATAAATATACAGCTTTGACCAATATTGATTGTATATCTTCTCTAATGATGCTCTATCATTAATTTTAATTTGTTGAAGGGGACTATTGTCGATTAAACTTGTTTTTTTTACAAACATGGATAAAACCGGCTTTAGATTCTTGAACGGGAGGTGATTTTTTTCCCCGATTCAAATCTTCCGTTTTGCCTTAATAAAAGCATTGAGTTAAATGTGAATAATTCTGATTAAGTATTTATAACTTACTAAAAATATTTTTGTCGATAAATAGCCAAACGAATAAATGAGGAGATAATTTAAGATAATTATAAGTGCATCTTCTTTTACCTCTTATTCCAATTGTTTGCAGGTTTTATTGAATCTCCGTTACAGATATCGCTGAAAAATCAATCCGCATCATGATATTTCTTATTATATCCTGAGGATTAATTGACCACAATAAAGAGAAATACAATTCTTAAATATCGTAAATATTGATAATTATTTTAAAAGCGGAAGTCTCTTCGTTGAGCTGTAATTGCCAGCTTGTCCACCTACAGGTGCGGCCTGAAGCCGTTTTTTGAATCTGTTTCAATACTTCAATTATAATCTAACTAATAATATTTTTATTGATTTTTAATCCGAAAAAAACTACAATTACATATATCATTCCTAAAACAATGTAAAATTATTCCATCCTATATATATTGTTTTAATCCGGTTGATCATTAATATTCCGGGGGCTTTATGATCGGGGAAAATATTTCTCATTACAGGATTTTAGAAAAGCTCGGCGAAGGCGGAATGGGCATCATTTATGGAGCTGAAGATATAAAGCTAAAACGGAAAGTAGCTCTTAAATTTCTACCGCATGAACTATCCAAAGATGAGGAAGCCAAACGAAGGTTTATTCACGAAGCTCAATCAGCATCTGCTCTTCAGCATACCAATATTTGTACCATTCATGACATAGAAGAAACAGAAGAGGGACAACTCTTCATTATAATGGATTGTTACGAAGGTGAATCATTAAAAGAAAAAATATCCCGCGGATCGATGAAGCTGGAAGAGGCTCTGGATATCGCTATTCAGATTGCAAACGGTTTATCTAAAGCTCATGAAAAAGGAATTATTCACAGGGATATCAAACCCGCAAATATATTTATTACTTCGGATGGAACAGTAAAAATCCTTGATTTCGGACTAGCTAAATTAGCCGGTGTTCATACTAAGCTTACAAAAACAGGCTTAACCTTAGGAACTGTTTCCTACATGAGTCCTGAACAGTTACACGGAAGTGAAATAGACAACAGAACAGACATCTGGTCGCTTGGAATTTTATTGTATGAAATGCTGAGCGGTTTACCGCCGTTCAAAGGAGAATATGAACAGGCAATCATGTATTCAATTATGAATGAAGAACCTGAATTCATAACCAAAGTCCGAAAACAAGTGCCGGTTAAATTTGAACAAATCATTGACAAAGCTCTAAAAAAGAACCGGGACAAGAGATTTCAAAATGTACAAGAGATGTTAACTGAACTTAAAAATTTATCAGCTGAATTTAATTCAGGTAATTTAAAAACAAGATCATCATCCTTATCTATCAGCAGAAGACAGCGGCGTATTGCCTATAGAATATTTACATTATTTCTTATTGTAATTATTGCAATAAGCATTTATTTGTGGAAGAGCCAGACTGCAGCAGCTAAACCGGTCTCCATTGCTTTACTGCCTCTGAAAAGTATTACAGCTAATGTCGGACAGGAATGGTTTACAGACGGTATAACTGATGCACTTATTACCAGTCTGGCACGGATCGGCGGTTTGCGGGTAATTTCAAGATCATCCGTTATGAAATATAAAGATTCGGATGAGAGTTCATCTGAAATCGCTAAGGAATTAGGTATTTCTTATCTCATTGAAGGTTCTGTAATAAGAGTAGGAGAAGAAATAAAAATATCTGCAAGATTGATTGATGCTTCCTCCAATAACTATCTTTGGGCACAGGAGTATCAAAGGGATTTTAAGAATGTATTGTCCTTGCAAAGTGAAATTGCAAGTGATATTGCCAAGCATATTCAGGTAAAATTAACTCCTTATGAACAGGAGTTATTATCTAATAAACCCCAGGTGAATCCAGAAGCTTATGATGCGTATCTGAAAGGAAATTTTTACTGGTACAAACTTACACCCCAGTCTCTTGAGTCAGCACTAAAATATTATGAACAGGCAGTAGAAATAGATTCAGGGTATGCTTTGGGATATGCAGGTATTGCTATGGCATTGGCTGCACATGCTCAAATGGGTTATGAACCGTTTGGTGCATATAGTGATAAGATTACTAACGCGGTATCAAAAGCATTGCAATTGGACAGCACGCTTGCCGAAGTGCATTATACTTTAGGTTGTATTAAAGCGTGGCGAGAGTGGAATTGGGCACAGGCATTAAAAGACTTTGAAACGGCGATAAGAATAAATCCAAATTATGCTGAAGCACGGGCTTATTACTCCCATCTGTTATTTACTGTGAATCGTCCTGAAGGAGCATTGAACCAGATTGAAGTAGCATTAAAATTAGATCCTTTTAATTCACTATTCCAATCGCTATATGCCATGGATTTAATGTATGCCCGGCGCTATGATGATGCAATTGAAGTGCTTGATAAAGTCCGGCGGACAGCTCCGTTTGAACCGATTGTTTTATCCACACTCAAATCAGCTTATCATCAAAAACGGATGTATCAAAAGGCACTGGAAATATGGCGTATATCATTTGGGTTACGTAATGATACGGAAAGTATTGATGTTCTTAATAAAGGAAATGCAGAGGGAGGTTATCCGGTTGCTTTACAAAGAATAGCAGAGTTGATGATTAAGCGCTCAAAAACTCAGTTTGTAACTCCCTGGCAAATAGCTACACTATTCACAAGAGCAGGTATGAATGATAAGGCACTAGATTGGTTCGAAAAAGCATATGAAGCTCATGATCCGAATATGCCTTATTTAAATATTGATCCTATATTTGATAAACTCCGGGATAATCCGCGCTTTAAAATGTTAATTAAAAAGATGGGATTGGAAAGCTGATAGTTACTATTCTTTACAGTTACGTAAGTTTTTATTAATTTCTTTAAATATGTTATTGAGTGAATCCGTTTCAAAAAATAAATCATTTTCCCCGAGTCGGTCATTACTTAAAGACATTCAACATTTTTATTGATTTTTAACCTTAAAAAAAACTACAATTGTATTGAACATTCCTCAAACAATATAAGATTTTCCTTCCAAGACATATTGTTTATTCCTGTTGATCATTAATATGCTGGGGTTTTATGATCGGGGAAAATATTATTAACTTTAGAATACAGAAGATTGATTTCAGCAGAATAAGTGAGATCTGCAAAACCGGTACTATTAAATCACAAGTGATAGTAATCCATAAATTTTACCACTCTTTTTTCCAGTAATAAAAAATTTAAAAAGAGGTTTAAGAATAAAGCTCAGATAATTCTAATAGTAGATGAAAATTAGATTTTCATATGAATAAAGAAGTCTCTTGTAATGTATTTATTACTACTTTTGAGTTTGTGAAAAGAAAAAACATAGACTTAAAACTAGCTCTTAAAAATATACCTTATAGTTTAGACTATTTATTAAACAAATATAATAGAATTGAGTGGGATGTTCTTTGTAAACTCATTGGTAATCTAAGACCTTTCACTACTATTTCAGATTTTGAAGAAATGGGAGCTCTCGATATAAAAAAAGGATTTAATCCAGAGTCTGTCATATCAGGGTTTATGTTCTATTCTTTAAATAAAATTCCTAGAATTATTAGCAATAAAATTATTAAATCAGGAGAGCATAATGTATCTTGCATAAAAGGGGAAATCGAAAGTCTTTATAATAATCGTATCAGGATAAAATACTATGTTGATGAGAATCATGAATTTTTTCCGGAGTTTGTATATGTAATAAGAGGTACATTCTTAGAGATAGGTAAACAGTTTCGTTACAGAGAATTTAAAATTGATACAATATGGATTTATAAAGGAGCAATTCTAGATATTTCATGGAAAAAGGAAGGGATTACATTTAAACTAAAAAGATGGCTGCAATGGTTATTTAATATCAGAAAGGCATTTGGGGATTTAACTGATTCTCATGAAGAATTATTAAATCAATATAATAAATTAGAAGAATCAAAAACACTTTTGCAAAGGCAAACTGCCCAGCTTAAAACTACGCATGAAATTACAAAATCAATCAAGCAAAACTTAGATATTCATAATACATTAAATACAATCACAATAGCTTTAGTTAATAACGCAGGATTTTCTTCAGCATGTATAAAATTATTTAAGGATATTGAAGGTGAAATTTTTGAAACTGAAGTTTTTAACGGAATTGATGAAGAGAATGTTAATCCAATAAATAAATCTATTATTATTGATAATGAAAAGATTGGTGAATTGGTTATTTATCCCAAAGTTGGAGTAGAAATTTTTGAAAATGAAGAATTACTCAATTATTTACTTCCCATTATAAATATATCTATTCATGATTCACTTGTATTGAGAACAATTATAGATTATAAAAACAATCTTGAGATAAAAGTAGATGATCGAACAGCTGAACTAAAAAAAGCACATGATAAATTATTCGAAACAATTGGTTTACTGCAGAAAGCTCAGCACACTCAAAATCAATTTTTTACAAATATATCTCATGAATTTAGGACTCCTCTCACTTTAATACTTGGACCAGTTAAACAGATAATTGAAAAAATAAAAGATGAAAAGATCAAGAATGATTTAAAAGTTGTACATAAGAATGCAAACAAACTGCTTGGGCTCGTAAACCAATTGCTTGATATTTCCAAGCTTGAATCGGGGAATATGAAGCTTCAAACCTCTCCTCAAAACATTATTCCTTTATTAAAGGCTCTGCTGCAGTCATTTTGCTCCTATGCGGAAAGAAAAAGAATTAGTCTGAAATTCAATTCTGAGTATAGATGAAATAATTGTATATATAGATAAAGATAAAATAGAAAAAATAATTACGAATGTTCTTTCGAATGCTTTGAAGTTTACCCCGGAAGGCGGTGAAGTTGAAGTTTCGGTTAAGCCCTACAGTCATTCCGGGCTTGACCCGGAATCTCAAAATTTACATATGGCAAAAAATCAGATTCTGTCCAAAGGACTCCTTTTGGAGAATCAAGTTCAGAATGACAAATCTTTAACTCAAGGAAACTTTCAAGGAAATAGTTTTGTTGAAATCTCCATTCGTGATACCGGAATCGGTATTCCTAAAGAAAAGATTCCTAAAATATTTGATCGTTTTTACCAGGTTGACGGAAGTGTTACAAGAGATCAGGAAGGAACCGGGATCGGGCTTTCATTAACAAAAGAATTAGTTGAACTGCATAAAGGAAAAATTAAAGTTGAAAGTGAAGAAGGAAAAGGAACAACTTTTATAATAAGCATCCCTCTCGGAAAAGATCATTTGAAACCGGAAGAAATTTGCGAAGCAGAAAAAAATGAAAGTGAAGAAATCTTTAATCTCCTGAAGAGATAATTAATCTGTAGAGAATACAAAGACAACAAAACCAGATATCAGATTTATACAAACGAAACTAGATAAACCCTCCCTATTGATTGTAGAAGATAATTCCGATGTCAGAAACTACATTAGAAGTAATTTAGATAAGGATTATAAAATTATTGAAGCCGTTGACGGAGAAGATGGATTGAAAAAATCTATAGATGAAATGCCTGATTTGGTGGTAAGTGATGTAATGATGCCGAAGATGGATGGTTTTAAACTTTGCAGCAAATTGAAAACAGATGAAAGGACAAGTCACATACCGATTATACTTTTAACTGCAAAAGCATCAAGCCAGGATAAGATAGAAGGATTTGAAACAGGCGCTGATGATTACATCATGAAACCGTTCGATACAGAAGAACTTAAGGCAAGAATAAAAAATCTGATCGAACAAAGAAAAAGGATTCATGAACATTTCAGAAAGCACGGATTATTTGAAATAGAAGAAAAGAATATCACTCCTGTTGATCAGAAATTTTTACAGAAAGCAGTTATAGTTATTAATGAACATCTTTCGGATACATCATTTGGAGTGGAAGTACTGGCTGAAAAAATGGCTGTAAGCCGTTCATTACTTCTTAAAAAGATTGAAGCATTAATTGGTGAATCACCGAATGATCTAATAAAAAGAATGAGATTGAATAAAGCAGCAAAATTAATTGAAAGTAAATTTGGAAATATATCTGAAATTGCACTTGAAGTGGGCTTTAACAATCCTTCATATTTTGCAGAATGCTTTAAAAAACAATTTGGAATAAACCCATCACAATATATCAGAAAACCGGAATAAATAATTCTCCGTGGATAGAAAACGGATGCAACGGATATAAACGGATATAAATTATTATCCGTGAAAATCAGTCTGATCCGTCAAATCCGTGTTCTATTTCCGCCGGTATGCAAAATTGATATTTATTTACGCAAAATTGGTAGATAAATCTTCCTTAAAAACATACTATATCACCATCAAAAAATCATCCTTCCTAACTCTCATAATGGACTTCCCTGTTTATTCATCCGAGAGTTTTGGGGAAGGTAACACAAATCACTAAAAGGAGGTTTGTATGAAATCAATTAAATGTGTTCTTGCTCTATTTGCTTTCGGGGGACTCCTGTTAATTGGCTGTTCTGATAAATCTCAGTCTCCCATTGCACCTGACGATCAAACCATAAATCAACCAGGTTCCCTGGAAAAAAAGATCGTCAGAGAATTTTCCGGTCCGGGTGATCCGCAAGAGATTACAAATCCTGGCACTACTAAAGTAATTAAAGGTAAAACAATACTTAGAGGTATGCATAACAGAGTATTAGTCAGTGTTTCATTTAAGGGGAACGGTACTGATCTTTTCAGCGGGGAAGGAGATCTCGAACTTAATGCTATTATAGATGGTGCCGCCGGAGTGGGACAATGGTGGGGAACGTTGAAACTTACACCTAAAGCACCAGAGGCACGAGGTGGACACTGGAACCTTATCTGGCATGGAAAAGCCACTATCAGTCCAACAGCATGGGAAGGCGGACCAGGCTGGATTTTACCTCTAAAGGAATTTGGTTATGGAAAAGGGGGTGCTTTAACCGGATTATATTGCGATGCTGATGTTATGATTACAGCACCTTTAGATTTAACCTGGTGGCATGGTGAGTATCACGGTTATATTAAATCCCTATTTTGCTATCGTTGAAATGCATGAGTGCAAGAGTAGAACTCATAGTTGAATGGTTGAATGACTATCCGAAGAACTCTTTCAAAGAATAGTTATTCGATTTAGTTATTTAAAATCATTCAACCATTCATCCAATCAATCATTATTGTATGAATGAATTGAATGACACTTAAAGGCGCGAGTCTTGTCCTTTGAAATGTTTGAAAGTCTTTATAATGAGTTCGTATCAAAATATAAGTACAAACAATTTAGAGCCATCGGAATTTTATTTGTGTCAGAATTATCCAAATCCTTTTAGTGATAAAACAACTATAAAATTTTGTGTGGCCTATAAAGGGAAGGTGAAATTGCAAGTTTTCAATCCAAAGGTAAAATGATAGAAACACTTCTGGATGAAGACAAGGAAGCAGGCACTTACGAAGTTGGGTTTGACACTTCTATCTGTCATTCCGGCGAACGCCGGAATCTTTCGGAGGGTACTTATATCTATCAGCTTCCGGCTGAAGACTATTTATCAACAAAGCGGATGAATCTTCGGGTTTGCGGTGTCAGTGACCTCTTCCCAACGGGGCTGTCCAAAAAGTAATTATTTATAAGAAATAGCACACTGACTCAGATTTAAACGGATTTCCGCAGATTTTTAATTTGAAAATTCCTTTTGGAACAACGTCAGATTAGAGTAAGGTTATAACAAGAAAACAAAAATATTTTTAATAAAAAATTTTTCAACAAAGGAGGTCAAAATGAAAAATTTAGATTTTAGGAAATATTTTATAATTCTAGTCCCCTTAATTTTATTTTCTTTTAGTGCGCTTGCTCAAAGCGGAGCCTGGACAAAATATGGTGATATGCCTGAAAGAAGGTATGGGCATACTGTAGATGAGATTAATGGGAAGATATATGTTGTTGGAGGAGCCATTGATGAGGGGAGTGCTTATATAACACATTCCCTTGTGTATGATCGATCATTAGGTGATTGGTTACAAATGAATCATAATATAAGAGGTGCACATAATAGTTGTGTAGTCGATGGTAAATTATATATCGTTGGTGGAAATGATGGAGTTAAAACTATTGCCACAATGGAAATGTTTGATCCAAATACCTGTGAATGGACATCTAAAACAACTATGCCTACCGATAGAGGACTCGCGGCATGTGCAGCCATTAATGATAAAATTTTCGTAATAGGAGGAATTCGTGGTCCATTAAGTAATTTAGATTGGGAAGGATTAAATAAAATTGAAGTCTATGATACGGAAAATGATACCTGGACACAATTAGCAGATATGCCTACAAAAAGATGGGGCTGTTCAGCCACCGCTGCAAATGGTAAGATATATGTTTTCGGAGGTACCTCTTTGGGTGGTCCATATGCTTCAATTGAGATTTATGATCCCCAAACAAATTCCTGGACTACTAGTTATAATTATATGCCCACACCTAGGTATTGTCTTACTTCTTGTATATTAGATAGTATTATTTATGTAATTGGTGGTTGGTATAGTAGCGGAGATGGACCTATATATGATAAGGTTGAAGTTTATAATCCTATAAGTGATGAATGGAGAACAGATTCACCTTTGCCTTCTAAACTTGCTGTGCTTGCATGTACGGTAATTGATGGCAAAATATATGTTTACGGTGGTGCACAAACAACACATCCCAATTATGGTTCATCGGGAATCTTTGAATTTACACCCAAGGTTATATTTGCAAAACAACCATTTACTGATAAAATTTATGCACGGCCAAATATAGATTCTGTTTTTTTAAATACAAGATTTTCAAATCCCGATAATCATCAGTTTACAGCTCATCTTATTTATGCAAATTCAGATAGTACGCAAATAGATTCACTTATACTCTTTGATGATGGATTGCACAAAGACTCACTGTCGAATGATGGACTGTATGGAACACATATTCTCCCAAGATTAACAGAAGATTTTTTTACATTATGTGTTAGTACAATTGATAACCAAACAAATAAATATTATAAGACACCAGACAGATGCCGATTTACAACAGCCGGACCGCTAAAATTAGATAGCGTTTCATATAACAAGGTGGGCAAAGATTTTTATTATATAAGACCATCTTTAAGAAGTTATGGCTCAAGTCTCACGATAAAGGGAGCTAAAATAACACTTCATTTAAATGATCCATGGGTTGCTTCAAAAAATGTAGTTTATTTTTCTTACCCAGACATTGCCCCTGGTACAACTGCAAAAAGTGATGGTTCAAGTTCTGTTACTTGTATTGATTCACTTTTCCCAGGTTATTTTAATCTTAGAGCAGAAATAACAGTGGGAGAATATGTGTATTGGACTGATTCAGTAAATTTAATAGTCACAGGTGTTAAAGATAATGTCCCAATTCCACTTGATTTTAAATTATCTCAGAATTATCCCAATCCATTTAATCCAAGCACAACTTTGACATTTGTCATTGGTCATTCGTCATTTGTTACTCTCAAAATTTATGATGTTCTTGGTAAAGAAGTAGCAACACTTATTAACGAAGAAAAACCGGCAGGCACCTATGAGGTAACATGGAATGCAGGGAATCTGCCGAGCGGTGTGTACTTCTATCAATTGAAAGCAGGCAGCTATTCGGCAACAAAAAAGCTTTTACTGCTAAAGTAAATTTTTATGTGAACCTCATCCGGCAGTTGTCGCGTGAGCCTCACTTAGTGTAATTTGATTTTAAAAGAATTTATTATAGATTTCTTTTGATTCTTAAACGGGGTTATGACCGCCTGTCCAAGTATCGGGTAGAGTCTTTGTACCGAGGCGTCAGGACTTGCCTTACAGGCAGTAATTCTGTTATCAGAAGCGCCCTGAACTCATTGCTGGCATGACCCCGTTTTTTATATTTAATTTAACCATACTGCTATTATTAATTAGATTATCTTTCCCAGCGAAAATTCTTTTGAAAAAGGTTTAGACCAAATATATTTTAATTTCCCGTCTACAAATCTCGATGCTGAGAAATAGATAACCAGGTTATTATATTTTGAAGCTTTCTTGAGCAATGTTAAATCAGGATTGATATTAATTTCTTTAAGATCTTTTATTAAATTAAAATGCTCTTCCATGTAATCAAGCAAAAAGAATTTTTCTTTCTTATTTACCGGCTGATAAAACATAAACATAAATACCAGATCATACTCATAGTTATAGATAGTCTCATCATTAACTCTTATTAATGGAAGCTTTATCATCTTTTTATCAGCATAAAAGAGTAAATCATTAAACGGGAATTTTAACAGGTTTTTTTCATAGTTCGCAGGCGTAATTATATTATTGCCGGTCGGCGATCTATCATTAACATTATTTAAATTGAATTTGACTATTCGATTAAAAGAAGTAGTCCCAGCTATATTTGCGTTTTTCCAAATATTTGATAGAACCTGGATAGAGTTTACATATTTTGCAAATTCAATAGAAACGGCAAATTTTGATCTTTGATAAACAGCAGCTTTGCTTTTACTTGCGTTGTACTTTACCGGTCTATTAGAAGCAAAAGGCTGTCCGTTCATTACCCTGTAAACAACATTTTTCATCTTACCGGAGGGTTTTCCTAATATAGAAGTATCTTTTATTCTAACCATACTTCCCCCCTTTCAAATTATTATATATGATAAATGTAATGCAGAAGACCGGTTAAATACCGGGTACACCGGAATATATGAGCAATCAGAGTGGATTCAGAGTATATTCAGAGTGCATTCAGAATATAATGAAACCAGAGGTAATAATGAAACAGAATCTATATTAATTGAAATGATAGAAAGATAGAAATTTTCATTTTTGGTGCATATGATAAAAATATTTAATTAGTTGAAAAATTACTATGCCGGAGTTACCCATAGGCGTTCCTATAACTTAGGGCGAGACATATATCATCCCAAAGGGATTATGTTTATTTAAGATGTTAATATTTTTTATAATTATTTTATCCCTAAAGGGATTTGGATGCTACTTCCCAGTAAGAATGATGAAAAAGCCGTTTCATTAAAAATGTATTGAGCAGTAATAAAAATAGTCCCTTTAGGGACGATAATTATTATAGCTAAAAATTTAAAATAAATTCTTGAATCCCTTTAGGGATGGTAATTAAATGTATTTAAAAATCATTCCGGGAGAATACAGTAATTGTAAGCTATGATGTTTCAACTAAAAATTAAGCGGTAAAAAAAGATTGAAAAAAGCTGCAGAGACATGTTTAGATTTTGGTTTACGTGCCCGGATTCAGTTATTGACTCAAAAGGGGTTCACCCCATCTTGTTGTTTTTAGCACAATACGTCTGGCAACTGTTCACTTTGTCGTTTTATGAGAAATTACATAGTATTTAATTTTTCTCTTAAAATTTTAATATTTTTGTAACTATTATTAATCAAATATAAGGTGAAAAATATAGGGGTTACAAAAAACAAGGCTAAGGCTTGCTGCCATTCATCCATTCAAAGAAAATGCTGAGCGGTTCTGTACGAAGTTCAATTGCAATTTCAAGGAGATGCATCCATGCAAAGCCCTGCATCCTTATAGTAAATTCGAATTTCCTTTATATCTAACTAAAGTAATGTAATGATGATCAGACAAATCTATTTTCTAAAACATGCCGGTTCAATCAACAATATGAAACTATTGGAAGCAGCTTTACCAGATCCGGGAGAAGATGAAGTAACCGTGGAAGTAAAATCAATAGGATTAAATTTTGCTGATATATTTTCAATCCTGGGTCTTTACAAAGCCGCACCCAAATCCAATTTAATTCCCGGATTGGAATTTTCAGGCACAATAATTAATAAAGGAAAAAATGTAGAAGAGTTTTCTACTGGAGATAGAGTATATGGAGCAACAAAATTCGGCGGATATGTTTCTCATTTAAATATAAATCAGTCATATTTGCTGAAATTACCTAATGATTGGACATTTGAAGAAGGTGCTTCATTTATAGTACAATCTTTAACTGCTTACTATGCTCTTGTAGTTTTAGGAGAAATAAATCAGAATAAAACTGTTTTAATTCACAGTGCAGCCGGAGGAGTCGGTTTAAATGCAAACAGGATTGCGAAAAAATTTTCAGCTTTTACAATAGGAACGATCGGTAATAAATCCAAAGCTGAATTATTAAAATCAGAAGGTTATGACAGGATAATTGTAAGAGATAAAAATCTTAAAAGAAATATCCGGGAAGCATTGGGGAATCGTCCGCTGAATATTGTGCTTGATGCGGTGGGAAGTAAAGTATTTAAAACTTCATTTGACCTTTTAACCCATACAGGCAGAATTATTGTTTACGGAGCAGGTGCTTATTCAACCGGCAATTCTGCCTCCAATTTATTCAAACTTGCTTATAAGTATTTTACCAGGCCAAAAGTAGATCCTTTAAGAATGATCGAACAAAACAGGGCTGTAATGGCTTTCAATTTAATCTGGATATATGAGCGCGGAGAATATCTAAGAAAACTGCTTGATGAAGTTATAAGCTTGAATCTTCCCAAACCATTAATAAATCATACTTTTTCTTTTAAGGATTTACCTGAAGCTGTAAGAACCTTAAAATCAGGAAAGACAACCGGTAAAGTTGTAGTGAAAGCAAACGAATAGTTTTAACAAAATACCGGTCAAATAAATCACACAAAGCAGATAATTACTAAAATATTTGATAATTGTTAAAATAAATTGATAGCCGGTTCATCATATTTATAGAAATTTGTTAACTTATACCTGTATAATAAATTCCAAAGGAGAATTTAAAATGTTTCACAATTGGTTTTGGGGAGGAGGGCTCTGGTTCGGATGGATTTTTTGGGTAGCTATAATCGGTTTGATAATCTACCTTGTAATTAACCAGGGAAACAAAAACAGGCAGATTCATTTTCCGCCGTCTCCGCCTATGCAGGATAGTCCCTTGGATATTCTAAAAAGAAGATATGCAAAAGGTGAGATAAATAAAGAGCAGTTTGAAGAGATGAAGAAAGATATTATCGGTTAAATATTAAGCGTTGGCAATATTGATTCTTTTTTCGTTTCTAAACTCATAATCAATAATCCTTTGTATAGAAACTTTATCGACAAGGTTCGGTATTAATTCAACATTATTAAATATTTTATATTTGTTAATTAATTCTTTATTTTCATTAAATTTTTGTTGAATTATACAGCTGTCATTATAAATTTCGTATTTTCCCGCGCCACCAAAAAATGTTTTTGACATCTAACGATCTCCTTACTTTTATTTTTAATTGTAGGTAAATATATATATAAAATCCAGGGTGAAAATTAAGAGATTGTTACTAAAACATTAAGTTTATGTAAAGGAAACCTGAGATATTAGAAACAGTTATTTTCATTTTTGAGTATTAATCACCAAGAAACATTAAATTAAGAAGAAAAATTAGAACTTTTTTAGCGGAACAATTTTTGAGGCAAATAAACAACACACTCATTTAATTATTCAAAAATTCCATTAATTTTGATATATTTGTAAAATTGACTGAAGTTGAGATAAAATAATTATGCAGCATGAAGAGCTGAATGAAAGAGAAAAAAATATACTCCGGTATGTCATCCAGCAGTTTATTTTAACTGCTTCACCGGTCGGTTCCAGGAATATTGCCAGGCGTTATGATCATTGGTGTTTCCCCTGCAACTATAAGAAATATTATGTCCGATCTGGAGGAATCGGGGTATATTAGATCATCCTCATACCTCCGCAGGAAGAATCCCAACCGACAAAGGTTACCGTTTTTATGTAGATACTTTAATGGATATCCAGGAGCTTCGAAATTCCGAAAAAGGATTTATAAATAAGGGATTAGAAGCTAATATGCTTGAAACAGACGAGCTGTTAAGAATTACTTCGGTTCTTTTAAGCAGCATTACAAAACAGCTGGCCTGTGTTTCATACCCGAAGCTTGATACGGGAACTTTAGAGAAATTACAGATTATAAGCTTAACATCAACACGTATTTTAGTTGTTATCAGTATAAAAGCAGGGCTTGTAAAAACTATAACATTAGAATTAACTTCGGAAATTAATCCGGATCAGATCGATTCTGTTCAGAGATTATTAAATGAAAAATTAAGCGGACTGACATTTACTGAAATACGCGCTTCTTTTACCGAAAGATTAAAAGATATTGAGGAAGATCATAAACCGATAATAAGGCTATTCATAGATTCGCTGGATAAAATTTTTAAAGATGTTAGAAAAAAGGATAATCTTGTTATTACCGGCGCCAAAAATGTAATTAAGCAGCCGGAATTTGAAAGCCCTGAAAATTTCCAAAGCGTAATTGAATTAATTGAAGACAAAGATATAATTATTCATATTTTAGATAAGTATGAAAAGATTGACGGCCAGGTTTTTATTTCAATTGGTTCTGAAAATGAAAATAAAAAATTGGACGAATACAGTTTAGTTACCAAAGAATATCAGCTTGGCGATATTTCCGGAACACTTGGAGTTATTGGTCCTAAAAGGATGGAATATCCCGAAAATAGTTGCTATAGTTGATTATATGGCAAAAATGATTACCGAGATTCTTAAATGAAATTCTAATTAAGGAGATAACTATGCTTAAAAATAAGGATAAAAAAAATAATGAACCTGAAAATCAGCCGGATGATGCCAGCCAGCCGGAAGATATTGAAAAGAGAAACAGGGGAAAATTCTGATAGAAATCTATTGGAAAAAGATGAAGAAATTCTTATTAAAATAGGACAGCTTGAGAATGAGATTGCGGATTTAAAGGATAAATTATTAAGAAAGGCGGCTGAATTTGAAAATTACAAAAGAAGAACGGAAAATGACCAGCTTAATCTTTTAAAATATTCTGCGGAATCTTTTATTGTTAAGCTTCTCCCGGTTGTTGATGATTTTGAAAGATCTATTGAGCATATGGATTCTGCAAAAGATATTGATTCCATAAAAAAAGGTGTTACATTAATTTATAATAAGTTAATGAAAATTCTTTCTGAACAAGGAGTAGAAAAGATCGAAGCGGTCGGAAATCCTTTTAATGTTGAATACCATGAAGCTTTATTGCAAAGGAAAGCCGATGATGTTGAACCGCATACTGTTTTGGATGAAATTGAGAAAGGGCTACATGTATAAAGATAAAGTAATTCGTCATTCGAAAGTCATTGTCAGTGAAGACCTTGATGAGGAATCAACTCCTAATTCAGATGAAAGAAACGATAATTCGAATAAATAAATAAAGGAAATATGGCAAAAAGAGATTATTACGAAATTCTTGGTCTAGATAGAAATGCTACTAAGGATGATTTGAAAAAAGCATACAGGAAACTGGCAATGCAGTATCATCCGGATAGAAACCCGGATAATAAAGAAGCGGAAGAGAAATTTAAAGAGGCTGCAGAAGCTTACGAAATTCTAAGTGATGATGATAAGAAAGCCAGGTATGACAGGTTCGGGCATGAAGGTGTAAGAGGAAGCGGTTTCGGCTCGCAAGGATTTTCCGATATTAACGATATATTTTCACATTTCTCTGATATTTTCGGGGGTGCTTCAATATTTGATGATTTTTTCGGCGGCGGTCAGAGAAGAGGAAGATCCCGCGGCGGAAGAGGTACTCCGGGTTCAGATCTTAAAATTACTTTAAAGCTAACTCTTGAAGAAATCGCAGAAGGAACATCAAAAAAAATAAAAATAAAGAAACAGGTTATATGTGATGAATGCAGCGGCAGCGGTGCAGAGGCGGGAACTTCTACAAAAAGCTGCCCGGTTTGCCAGGGAACCGGTGAAGTTAAAACTATTTCACGTTCCGTATTCGGACAATTTGTGAATATTACTACCTGTAATAATTGCAACGGTGAAGGAACTGTTGTCGATAATCCATGTAAAAAATGTTTTGGAGACGGAAGAATTCAGGATGAAAGTTTTTTAAATATAAATGTTCCTTCGGGTGTTCATGAAGGAAGTTATATGACTTTAAGAGGAGAAGGAAATGTAGGGAAACGAGGCGGTCCTTCAGGAGATGTAATTGTAATTTTCCAGGAAGCTCCTCATGAATATTTTATAAGGGAAGGAGATGATATAGTTTTTGATCTGCATGTTAACTTTCCTGATGCAGCGCTAGGAGCAGAGGTTGAAATCCCGACTTTAAGCGGAAAAGCTGTTATAAAAATTGAACCCGGAACCCAACCCGGCAAATTGCTGAAGATGAGGAATAAAGGAATTAAGCATCTTAATCATGCCGGCACTGGTGATCAAATTGTTAGAATTAACGTAGAAGTGCCTAAAAAATTAAATTCCAAGGAGAAAGAGCTTTTAAAGGAGCTTTCAGGTATGCCGAATTTTAATGATGGCACTAACCAGGGGAAAAAATTTTTTAGTAAATTTGGTTTGTAATATTCAAATCATTCAGTATTCTTTTTAGATACTTATTTAAAATTTTTTTAAGAGAATCTCGAATTACTTGATTTTGAGATTATCTTTTATAAATGCTTAAAAATTTTTCTGAGAAAATAGGATTTACCCAGACTGAAATAAAAGTCGTTTTATTTCTTATTATAGTATTCATAATAGGTCTTGGAGCAAAATATTTATTCTTTCAAAATAGTGTTTCCGAATCAAAAATTTATGATTATTCATACCAGGATAGTATTTTTGAGTCTGTAAAAGTCCCCGATAGTTCAATCAGGAATGCAGAAATAGATAAACAAGTTGTTGACTATAAGCAGGAAGTTTTAGATTTTAACACAACGAATTTTAAAAATAGTATAAAAGAAGTTCCGCCTGAAAAAAGTATCAATATCAATAAAGCTTCCATAGAAGATTTAGTAAAACTTCCCGGGATTGGTGAAAAGACTGCGGGAAGCATTGTTGATTTAAGGCAAAAAATCACTAGATTTAAGAAGCTCGAAGATATTCTTGATGTAAAAGGAATTGGAACTTCAAAATTTAATAAAATCAAAAAATATATATACATCGAATAAAATAATTTTTTTTAGATCCGGAGGAAAAATGGCAAAATCCGAACCCTGGTACCTTCATGCAGCCTTGTATTTAGCAATTGTAATTCTTGCAATAATATTAATTAAAGTGGCTATTATTGATCCCAAAGGCTGCTGTTGAAGAGGAAGCAATATTTTAAAAATGAAGCACATTTAAGAATGACAAATCTTAAGCAAGGTGAAATTCTCTGGCAGCAAAAGTATGGTAAATTTACAGGCAATCTTGATAGTCTGGTTACTTTTATCAAAACAGATCCAATGGTAGACAGTGTTATGCATGGATTTGATACTTTATCAAATAGACCGACTAATCCTTTTGTTCCGCTTATCTTCAGGTTCCTTTACTCCTGAGAGTTTGTATTTTTCACCGCGGACTCATCAAAAGTTTTTCCTTGAAGTTGATACAACAACTTCAGCAGATACTGTTATTAACCGGACGGGAAAAATTACAAGGATTGATAGTACAACAACTATAGGAAATTTATATTATTTAGAAGATCCGGATGGAAGCGGTTCAATTGGAAGTACAACTGATCAAGCCCTAAAAAATACCGCATCTTGGGAGTAATTACAAAAAAATGGCTGTATTTGAAAACCATGCAGGGATCACTATTACAAATTCAAAACTGCAGGTTGTCGAAATAGTTAAAAAAAATGACCGGTTTGTTCTTGAAAATATTGATGAAGCATATTTCAATGAAACTCTGAATTTTAATAGTGATAAAGAAACTAAAATAAGCGCCTTGATCCAAGGCGCTTTAAATGAACTGCTCATAAAAAAAACTCTTACTGCCTATTCATTATCCTTTACCCTTCCATTTGAATTCCTATATGTAATGCAAATCCCTTATGAACAATCCCTTCTTTACAATGATTTGGTCGAAGAATTCAGATGGGAATTATCCCTGCTGTATCCCTTTATTGATGTAAATGATCTTATAATACAATTTTTTGATATTGATAGGAATGAATTTTCTAATTCCAGTTCAGCTTTAGTTCTTGCTGCTCAAAGGAAATATCTTAAAATGCTTAATGATATTTGCAAAAACATTGATGTTAAACTAAAGTTTGTAGATAATATTCATATTGCAGCTGAAAAGGCTTTGGAAGTAAATAATAGTTTCTCGGGTAAAAAGCTAACAATGAGTGTTTATTTTAATAATAAAAATTTATCGGTTTTGTTTTCATTAAACGGGAAACTTATTTATTACAAATTAATTCCCATTTATAGTGTTCGTGAAATATCGGGACACTTAAAGAAGGAATTAAATTTTAACAAAATGTTAAATATAAACCAGAAATCTATAGATGCGGCTTTTATCTGCGGAGATGAAATAACATCTCAAATAGTAGATGCTTTAATCGAAGAATCCGGGATTAAATTTATTCAATTCAATCCTTTTGGAAGAATTGTACCAAATCAAAATCTTTTTAATAATAATTATTATACAACTAACTTTAATTTGTTTGCACCTTCAGCCGGAATTGCTTACAGGTTATCCTAATTGCTTCGTCTATCAATAATTTTATGAGAATGAGAATTATATCCGGCGAATTTAAAGGGAGATTAATTCAAGTTCCTCAGTCAAAGGATATACGGCCTACGACAGACAGGGTTCGAGAAACACTTTTCAACCTTTTAAATAATAAGCTCGATTTTGACGGCATAAAAGTGCTGGATCTTTATGCAGGTTCCGGTTCTTTAGGCCTTGAGTGTTTAAGCCGCGGCGCAGACGAAATTCATTTTGTCGAAAGAAATCTTTTCATATATAAAAATCTTTTAAACAATATAGCTTCATTGGGTGCTGAAAATAAATGTATTGTCTATAAAATGGAAGTTAAAAAATATTCTCATTCCAAAATTAATAAAGATTATGATCTGATAATTGCAGATCCGCCTTTCTTTAAAGATGATATTTATGAAGTTGTTGATAATTTACTTTATAATAAATTCCTGAATGAAAATGGGTTTATAATAGTTGAAAGATCCGTCCAGACAAAAGAAAAAGATATGGCAAATTTTAAACTTCCGCCTTTCAAAATTATAGGGGATGCCTGTTTATACGAGATTCATTATTAAAATCTATATAAAGAAATTTCCCTAATTTTTTTCTGAGAGAGCTGTCCGTACGATCCCGGATTGAGCAAGACTAAAAAATAAATCCGGTAAAATGAAAAATATATTTTATAAACTTATATCAAGCTGCAAAACAGGTAAGACAAATAAAGACTTTGAAGTTTCTTCGATTTGTGTCTCTTTCATAAACCTGACGCCTAAGATTATTTTACTTTTTTCAGTCATGTTAATAAAAACCCCTGTGCTTAAATTTATAAAAGAGGCAGTTGATTCTCCTCTCTGATCATTCTTTATTACGGTTAAGCCAAACGGATAATATTCCGGGTTCGGATTAGAAGGTTCAAAATCAAATAATGTCTGGCTAAAGTAACCCAGGTTTAAGAAAAAATTCAATGGAGCTGCTTTTGATGATGTATTAAAAGTTAATGAAGCATAGGGATTCCAATTTGTAGATTTGTTCCTGTCTTTATAGAAATCAATAGTGGTTGAACCGGAACCAAAAAGAGGTGTAGTCTTTGTTACTACTACCGTAGAAGCTTCATATGACAATGACTGCCACATTACCCCTGCATCAAACCTGAATGCGGAACCTTCACTTTCAGAAAAAAAGCCTATCCCTGCATTGCCGCCTAAAAAATCATTTTGATCCTGGACAGAATAGTTCAAACCAAAATTCAAAGCAAAATGATTACCTGCAGAATAATCCATATTAACGGCTGCCGAAAAACCGGGAAGATTCCATTTTAGATTATCTCCGTTAAATTCCCTGGAATTTAAATTTGATTGTTTGTAGTACCTTGATCCGTCATTATTCACAACCGTATCTACCCGGTAAATGCCTTGCTGGTCGACATTTGAATGCTGATCAATTCTTCCGTTTATTTGTTTATTATCATTAATGGAAAGTCTTGAGGAAACGGTAAATGAGCCTTGCTTCTGATCTGTTGTTATATTTAATGGAGGGTTATTCATCGGTCCGGTAACTTCAATGTTCTGAAGATATATGGTCTGGTTAATAGTGGTGCAGCCTGTAAGATAAATAAATATTAAAGCTGATAAAGCCGTTAATTTTTTCATAAGGCCCCCCTCAATGATCAAATTTTAATAATTTATTAAATATTATATTAAAATTATGTTATTTAAAAAGTATTAGCAATAGTAAAATTTATTATATATAATATTTGCCAAAAAGATTAAATAATAGCTATATTAACGGCAATATTCTTGCATAAAAGTTTATAAAATATGCGGACAGTTTTGTATCCCGGAACTTTTGACCCGGTCACAAACGGACATATCGATATAATTGAAAGAGCAAGGGAGCTATTTGATTCTATCGTTGTCACGGTAGCGATTAATCCAGGTAAAAAACCTCTCTTTTCTGTCGAAGAAAGAGTTAGCATGTTAAAAGAAAGCCTAAAGCAATTTAATAATGTTTCAGTAGATTCTTTTGACGGACTGGTTGTGGATCACGCTCACGAAGTAAACGCGATCGGTATAATTAGAGGACTTAGAGCAATCAGTGATTTTGAATATGAATTCCAAATGGCTCTAATGAATAGAAAGCTAGCCAGTGATATATCTACTATATTTTTAATGCCGCATGAAAAATATACATATCTCAATTCTTCTATTGTAAGAAATCTTGCCAGCCTTCACAGCGATACAAGTGATTTTGTCCCTTTTGTTGTTCAAGAAGAATTGAAAAAGAAATTTCCCTCTTAGTAAAAAAGAATGTGATAAAGACAATTCCCTTTTAAGCCGTTCCCTTAAATATATATTTCTCGAATTAATGGCTGTTATCATAATTTTTCATTTTTTCCAGAAGACAGCTTCTGCACCATTATACATTTTCATTATAAAATCATCCTTGAAATTTAGAATACCGTCTTTTACCGGGTGATCTATTTCGTTAATGTGATATAAATAAATAATATGCAGATATATTACTCATATCTTACTTTATAATTAGTTAGGAGTTTATGAGTAAATTAGATAATAATTTTAAAGATTACATATCAAAAGAAACTAAGGATATTTGGGCCTCCCCTGTTAATAAGATACTTATCAATATTTCAATTATTTTATTTTTAATTATAATTTTAATTAACCCGGTTCTGAATGGAATTGTAAAGCCGAAGATTTTGAATCAGGTAAATCTGAAGAAGAATTTAAATGTAAAAATCGGATATATCGGGTATAATGTTTTTACCCAAAAACTTTCAATTGAAAATACCCAGGTTATAGTAAAAGACCAGGCTTCGAAAGATTCAACTAAATTTCAGATTCCTTATTGTCAAGTGTCTGGATTTTAAAATGTTACAATTAATTCTTGGAAACGGCCTTTCATTTGAAAATTTAATTATTAACAATCCGCATCTTTTTATAAATCGCTCTTCCGAAGGCAATAGTAAAGACCCTGAAAAAGGGAATAAAAAAAATTCAAAGGGGAATAAGTTATTTTCAATTCTTCCTAAACAGCTAAAACCATTATCCTTTGAGAAAATTTCTATAAATTTCTTAACTTTATCTCAGATTATTCGTAATAAGGAATACCAAGATTCGGTTAGAAAATTTTTTGTAAGTGCCGAAGGTCTGAAGATTGATTCTTCAATAATAGAGGATTCTTTATCGTTAAAATTTGCTTCCAGCCTAGATATTTTCATTGAAGGGTTTTCATACCATTTTAATGATGATTACTTTTTAAGGTTTGATACTTTATCCTCATCATCATCTGATTCTGTTTTTATAATAAGAGGTATTTCCTACAAACCGTATTTGTCTGATAGTGATTTTTTTAATCATAGAAGATTCAGTTCTGACAGGTACATTATAAAAGCTCCTTTTATTTCCGCAAATGGGATCGATTTTAAAAAATTAATCTGGAGCGGCGGTTATACTGCCAGATATATTGAAGCAAAAGATCTAATCCTGAATATTTGCACGAATAAGAGGGCACCCCCGGATACAAACTCTGTACCTAAAATGCCTAACGAAATTATGCGTTCTGCTGGAAGGGATATAGATATCAAAAATTTAAATTTGAGAAACTGGGTGCTGCATATCATGGCCCGGCATCCTAATGTGAAAGAATATTCGGATGTTACTTTTACCAATGTTAATGGGAATATAAAAAATCTCAGCAATATTCCCGGTCTGCAGTCTGAAGAAAATCCCTGCATGATTAGTGTATCTGCAAATTTATATGATTCTGCTAAATTATCCCTTGAAATGAAGCTGCCTTTGCTTGTAAAAAACTTATCCTTTGATTACACAGGTAATTTAACATCTATGAGCGTTTTGCCGATCAATAACCAGATCGAGCCTGCCGATCACGTTAAATTAACTTCCGGAGAAATAGACTCAGTCAGCTTTTCCATCCACGTTTTAAAAAGTGCAGCAGATGTTTATGTAAGACCCATCTACAAAAATTTAAAGATAGAACAGCTTAAAGATAATGCAAAGAAAGGAGGAATTTTAAAAAAGGCCGGCTCTTTTATAGCAAATAAATTTGTTATGAGAACCTCAAATCCGGATGATAAAGGAGAAATAAAAACAGGGAGTATTATTTATTCGAAAGAAAAAGGGGACACTTTTCTTGATGTAGTTTGGACAGCACTAAAAAAAGGACTGGGTGAAGTCGTAGGTTTTTGATTAAGCTATCTATAAGGCAGCAATGCTGTTCCCAGCTTAATCAGATCATTAATTGATAATTTTAAAGTTGAATTAATAAATTTTATTAAACTTAACCGGGAAGTAGGGAGATAAAAACATGAATGATAAAAATATAAGAAAAAACCTTGCTGAATTCTTAAACAAGGCATTGGCACATGCAACCGTTAAGGATGCAATAAATAATTTGAAGCCTGAAAACAGAAATGTCCAGCCTCAAAAAGGAATTCATTCTGTGTGGGAGGAATTCGAACATATGAGAATTACTCAAGAAGATATTTTGAGATATACACTAAATGAAAGCTGGAAATCTCCCAAATGGCCGGAAGGATACTGGCCTGATAATAATAAATTGACAGATAAGATCTGGGATGAAAGCGTAAAGAATTTTTTTTCTGATATGGATGAATTACTGAATCTCGCAAAAGATCCGAAAATAGATTTAACTGCCGAAATTCCGCATGGTGAAGGAAGAACATATTTAAGAGAGCTTCTTCTTGTCATTGATCATAATGCTTATCATGGCGGTCAAATTATTATGGTAAGGAAGCTTTTAAATGACTGGTAATGAATAAAAATTCCTTTTTATGCATTAAACCGAAAAAATCCTTAAATAAATTTTTAATAATCAATCGATTGACTTTTGATTTAATATATCAAACTGTATTTTAAAAGAACAAAGATTTGTAAAAAGCTTTAAGCCTATTCTTACTCCGGTCTTATAAATTGATTAATTTTCCTAACAAAAAGGGAGATATAAATTGGTATCTGAAGTTGCAAACAGAATAAATGAATCACCAACAATGAAAGTTTCTGCACTTGCAAAAAAAATGAAAGCAGAAGGTGAGAAAGTAATTAACTTAAGTGTCGGTGAACCCGATTTTCCGACACCTGACAATATAAAGCAGGCTGCAAAAAAAGCTATTGATGAGAACCAGACCCGTTATACAATAAATTCCGGTACGGTTGAATTAAGAAAAGCGATTGCGGCAAAATTAAAAAAAGATAACGACCTCGATTATGATATAAAGAATATTATTGTATCTAACGGCGCCAAACATAGCGTATTCAACTCTATTCTTGCAACTGTTAATAAGGGTGAAGAAGTTATTATTCCCGCACCTTATTGGGTTTCTTACCCTGATATGGTAAGTATTGCGGATGGAACATCCATTATAATAGATACAAAAGAAGAAAACGGCTTTAAAGTTACACCGGAAGAATTAGAGAGTGTAATTTCTCCCAAAACAAAAGCTTTTATTTTATGTAATCCTTCTAATCCGACCGGTTCCGCCTATTCAAAAGCTGAATTGGAGAAAATCGCCGAAGTCTGTTTAAAACATAATTTCTATATTATAAGTGATGAAATATACGAGAAGCTGACGTATGGAGATTTCAAGTTTGTGAGTTTTCCATCTTTAAATGATGAGCTTAAAAAAAGAACTCTTTTAGTTAACGGCTTATCAAAAGCATATTCAATGACAGGCTGGAGAGTCGGTTATACTGCCGGACCCGAAGATGTAATACAGGGAATAAATAAAATACAAAGTCATACTACTTCAAATGCTGCTTCAGTTTCCCAGGCAGCTTCACTCGAAGCTCTTTGCGGCTCTCAGGATGCGGTTGAGGAAATGAGAAAAGAATTTCAAAAAAGAAGAGATTACTTGTATAATGAATTAACTTCAATTCCCGGCATCTCCTGTTATAAACCTGAAGGAGCTTTTTATTTATTCCCGAATATGTCTGCATATTTAAATAAATCATATAGAGAAACAAAGGTTAAAGATTCATTTGATCTTGCAATGTACATTTTATCTGATGCCAAGGTTGCTACCGTACCGGGGAGCGCATTTGGTGCTGAAGGTTTCTTAAGACTTTCGTATGCAACTTCAATGACAAATTTGGAAGATGCTTCTGCACGATTGAAGGGAACACTAAATAAGCTCCAATAATATATTTCTAGCAGGAGCACAGGTTATAAATCTGTGCTGCGGTTAAAAATGTTTTATGAGTTTATATAAAGCTTAAGAGATTTATGAATCTTTTCAACGGGTAATTCTTCACCTGTCCATAATTTAAAAGCTCCGGCTGCCTGGTAAACAAGCATTTTAACTCCATCTAAAGTAATCGCCCCGTTCCTTTCTGCAATCTGCATAAGTTTTGTTTTAGGCGGGTTATATACAAGATCAAAGATTATCTGACCTTTCGAAAACGAATCATCAAGTGTAGTTATTGCGTCATCATTTCCCGGATACATGCCAACCGGTGTTGAATTGACAATAAGCTTGGAATCTTTAAAAATATTTACAAGACCCGGCGGGAAAAGTTCATTTATTGAAAAATTGTCGAATTTCATTTTGGCTTTAAAATAATTTTTTAATGCTTCAGCCCTCTGTTCCGTTCTATTTATCAGAAAAATTTTTTTGGGTTTAAAATGACGAATCAGAGTGTAAATAACAGCTCTTGCAGCACCGCCGGAACCTATTATACTTACTGCTTCACCGGATAATTCTTTTTTGAAGGGGAGCAAAGTTTCGAGAATGCCGTTAACATCGGTATTATAGCCGCTCATCTTTCCCATTTCATTTACAACGGTATTTATTGATCCGACGATCGAAGCTTCTTCGGAAATATTACTCATAAATTCTGTAATTTTTTCCTTATGCGGTATAGTTACATTAAATCCTTTTATACCGAGAGCTATAATTCCTTTTAACGCATTTTTTAAATTAGCCGGAGGTATATCAAAAGGTAGGTATATGTAATCCAGCTTATTAAGCTCAAAAGCAATATTATGAATAAAAGGTGAAAAGGTATGTTTAATCGGATGCCCAATAAGCCCGACTATTTGAGTATTAAGATGAAATGAATCTCTCATAATTTAATAGAAAAGAGTATAAGCTTTAAAGATAATTAAAGATATCAGGTCTCACCCAGAAGTTTTTTGAAAAGTTTAGATGATTTAATTTCGGGATATTCTTTAGCAAATTCGGTCCTGATAGTCGGATCAATCTTAAAGGCGGTCTTTAAACATTCTACTGCTTCTTTAGTCCTGCTCAGTATAAAATTAACTTTAGCCTTCCCGTAATAGGAAGTAGCATCTCCCGGATCGATCCTTATACAATGATCAAATGCTTTAAGAGCTTCCAGCCAATCCCCCATCTCCAAATATGTTTCAGAGAGATTAAACCATATTTCAAAATTATCGGGAGCTATTTTAACCGCAGCTTTATAACTAGCGATAGCTTCCTGTAATTTTCCAAGTGAATATTCCAAATCTGCTTTAGCATACCATGCATCAGCACTATCCTGGGATAAAGAGATCGCCTTATTGAAATCTTTTAATGCCAGCTGAAATTTTCCCAGGGAATCATAGCAAAAACCTCTAGCAAGGTAAGCTTCATAATAATTATCATTAATTTTTATTGCTTCGGAATAATAAGAAATTGAGTTTGCTAATTCACCCATCTCTTCGTAAATATTTGCAATATTGTAATATGAAGCTTCATCTCTGTTATCAATTTCAATTGTTTTTTTAAAGCTCTCTATTGCCTGCTGAAATCTTCCCAGGTCTGCCAGTGTATTCCCCCTATTAAACCAAGCCGCTGCAAAATTATCTTTAACAGCAATTGCGAGATCATAACTATTAATTGCTTTTTCCAATTCATTCATTTTAGCCAGAACTACTCCCTTGTTGTACCACCCGCTGGCATTATAGGGTTCTAATTCTATATATTTATCGTAGGCTTTAAGTGCCTCTTCAAGCTCGTTTAAATTTTCGAAACAAAAACCGAGTTCATAAAATGCTTCAGAAAATTCATTATCAACATCAATTGTTTTCAGGAAGCAGCTGATTGCATCATAATAATTTTCCTGTCTCTGGTATAATAAACCAAGGCTGAAAACAATTTCTTCATTTCCAGGATCTAATTTTATTGCATTTAAAAGAGTTTCTTTGGCTTGTTTATAAAATCCCAGGCTCTCTTCAGCCTCGGCTTTATCCATTAAGATTTCGGAATCTCCGGGATTTAATGAAAGTGCCTTGTTATAGCAATCTAAAGCCTGCTCGAAATTAAAAAGCCCGTTCAAAACAGCACCTTTTTTTAACCAGTATTCGGAATTATAGGGTGCAATATCCAGCAGTTTATTTACAAAATAGAGTCCATCTTCAAATTTTTCATTGTCAATGCAATTTTGAATTGTTTCTTCAACAGCTTCCATGCAGGAATAAATACTTCCCTCTTCAATCAGCCCTTTATATTTTTGTATTTCAAAATTTATATTTTTATCGCTGCTGTAAAAACTTTCCCCGCTAAAATCAGAATTATAATAAGCCATCTGCTCTCCAAAACTAGAAATTATCTTCAAAAAAATGTATTACTAATTAAGTATAAAAGCAAGCTGATTAAGATTGCAATTTTACATACAACAAAACAATTAACTTTTCCTTAATTAATAAATATCAAAAAAAATGCCGTGATTTTTATTTCTTAAATATTATAAAAATTAGAATTTAATATTGCTCCTTTAAGACAGAAGTAACTTTTTCAGCAGCATCTTTTAGACTCTCTGCCACCTCAAAATTTAAACCGGAATTGCTCAACATTTCGCCTGCTTCTTCTGCGTTTGTTCCTTCCAATCTTACTACTATTGGAACAGTAATATCCATCTCTTTTGCTGCATCGATTACTCCTTGTGCCACCCTGTCACATCTTACAATACCGCCGAAAATATTTATAAGAATACCTTTAACATTCGGATCAGAGAGAATGATTTTAAACCCGTTCGCTACGGTAGTTTTATTTGCACCGCCTCCTACATCTAAGAAATTTGCCGGTTCTCCTCCGGCAAGCTTAATAATATCCATTGTTGCCATGGCAAGACCGGCACCATTAACCATACATCCCACATTACCGTCAAGTTTTATATAATTCAAGTTATACTTGGAGGCCTCGATTTCAAGCGCATCCTCTTCATCAAGATCTCTGAATGCCGCTATATCTTTGTGGCGGTATAAAGCGTTATCATCAAAATTCATTTTTGCATCTAGTGCCACCACTCGATCATCATTGGTAATAACCAATGGATTAATTTCAAGGAGTGAAGCATCTGTATCAACATAAGCCTTATATAGAGCCACAATAAATTTTTGAAAATTCTTAAATACATCACCTTCAAGGCCGAGTGAAAAAGCCAATTTACGCGCCTGGTAAGGCTGTAATCCTACCGAAGGTTCAACCCACTCTTTAATAATTTTTTCAGGGGTTTCAGCAGCAACTTTTTCAATTTCTACACCCCCTTCTCTGGAAGCCATTATTACGTTTTTTGATACAGATCTATCTAAAAGAATTGACAGGTAAAATTCTTTCTTAAAATCCAAACCTTCCGCGATAAAGAGGGTCTTAACTATTTTTCCCTCTTTCCCTGTCTGATGGGTAACTAAAAGATTACCCAGCATCTTTTCAGCGTACTCCCTAACCTTATCGGCAGAGGTAGTAAACTTTACACCTCCGTCAAGAATTAATTCTTCGCGATTCTGGGGATTATACAGTTTCCCTTTTCCCCTCCCTCCAGCATGTATCTGCGATTTAACTACAAATTGATTTATTCCTCTTGACTGTAATTCCGAAACTGCACTATCAACCCCTGATAATTCTTTGACTGCAATACCATCCTGAACCGGTACGGTGTATCGTTTAAGAATTTCTTTTGCCTGATATTCATGAATTTTCATTTTAACCTTTATCCTATAAAAAAAATTAATAATATTTATTATTTAAAAATATACAACTCATTCTTCATCCATAAACGGATAGTGCCAGTCTTTAGGCGGTTCAAAAGTTTCTTTAATAGTCCTTACAGTCATCCATCTCATAATATTTAAACCGCTGCCTGCCTTGTCATTTGTTCCTGATGCCCTACCTCCCCCAAACGGCTGCTGCCCTACAACTGCCGCTGTAGGTTTATCATTTATATAAAAATTACCGGATGCATTTCTAAGCTTATCGGACATCTTTAGAATAGCTTTCCTATCCTGTGCCCAAACTGCACCGGTAAGTGCATATGGAGAAGTAGTATCGCAAAGCTCTAATGCTTCATCAAATTTTTCATCTTCATAAACATAAATAGTCAATACTGGTCCAAAAATTTCTTCTTCCATTGATTTAAATTTCGGGTTGGCAGTTACAATAGTTGTGGGTTCTATAAAATATCCTTTCGAATCATCAAAATTACCACCCGTAATAATTTCTGCTTCATTAGAGCTTTTAGCAAAATTTATATATTCTGTAATAGATTTGAAAGCTCCTTTATCAATTACTGCGGTCATAAAGTTAGTAAAATCTTCTGCATCTCCCATTTTTATTTTTTTAACTTCAGGAATATATTTCTCTTTAAATTCTTTCCAGATAGACTTAGGGATGTACATACGTGAAGCGGCGGAGCATTTTTGTCCCTGGTATTCAAAAGCACCTCTTATTACACCAACGACCAAAGCATCAACATCTGCCGAATTATGTACAAAAATAAAATCTTTGCCTCCGGTTTCTCCGACTATTCTAGGATAGTATTTCATGTTTTTCAAGTTATCGGAAACAGTTTTCCACATACCCTGAAATACTGCATGTCGAACCGGTAAAATGAATTCCGGCTAAATAAGGACTACTCATTGCAGGATCACCAACTTCTCCCCCGGAACCGGGGACAAAATTAATAACGCCTTTCGGCATACCGGCAGCTTCAAATAGCTTCATTAAATGATATGCAGAGTATACGGCGCTCGAAGCAGGTTTCCATAGAACAACATTTCCGACTATTGCAGGCGCTGTCGGCAAATTGCCCGCAATGGAAGTAAAATTAAAAGGAGTAACTGCAAAGATAAAACCTTCCAGCGGTCGATACTCGAGCCTGTTCCACATTCCATATGGGGAATATGGCTGCTCAGCCATCAACTGGGTCATATAATATGAATTAAATCTCCAGAAATCTATCAGCTCACACGCCGAATCAATCTCAGCCTGATGAACTACCTTTGATTGACCCAGCATTGTAGCTGCATTTAATGTTGATCTCCATGAACCGGCTAATAAATCGGCCATTTTAAGAAAAATTGAAATTCTCTGCTCCCATGGCATTTCTGCCCATTCTTTTCTAGCTTCAAGGGCAGCTTCAATTGCCTGCTGGACTTCTTTTTTTCCTGCCTTATGATAAACACCAAGTAAATGGTTATTATCATGCGGGATTCTCATCTCGGAAATATTTCCGGTTTTCACTTCTTCACCGTTTATGATCAAAGGTATTTCTATCTGTTTAGATTTTAATTCAGATAGTTTCTTTTTCAATGCAATTCTTTCCGAACTCCCGGGTCTATATAATTTTATGGGCTCATTAATTGGATGAGGTACTTTAAAATATGCGTTAGACATTATAAAAACTCCATTTCAATTATTTTTTAAATTAAATTTATCTATTCTTAACGCAGATAAAAGATAAAAGGCTGACTATTAAATTACTATTAAACAAAGAATAAATGTTTTAAGCAGCAATTAAAAATGATAAATTTTTAATAAATTAAACAAAAATTACTGTTTTTGGCTAAGAGAATCAATTTATATAAGCTGATTCCTTGATAGAAAAGAGATATTATTTTCAATCTGCATTTTACATTTTCGATCTTCCGTTTTTGATGTTAAGACTTGGCATTCTCAATATATTTTACTTCCTTCATCTATTGCATCTTTAGTTTAACGAAATTATTTTCACTTGTCAGAAAGAGGAAATAAATGCAGGCAGCAGTCAGAACAATACCGGAACTTTTTTCATTTTTAACAAATAAATTTATAGATGCACCTGAAAAATGTATAATGTATGTTAAAGAAAATGGCAAATACAGGGGGATAAATTATAAAGAATTTGAAGAGCAAACTGAGAATTTTGCACTTGGTTTGTCAGCTCTCGGAGTAAAAAATGGTGATAAAGTTGCAATAAGCTCCGAGAACCGGCCTGAATGGGTTTATTCCGATATGGCAATTTTAGGACTGGGTGCAATTGATGTTCCTCTTTATCCCTCACTTACTGCAGATTCACAGGAATTTATTTTAAATAACTCTGATTCTGTAGGAATAGTTGTATCTAATAAATTTCAATTAAATAAGGTTTTAAAGATTTGGAATAATTGTAAAAAATTAAAATACATTATCGTTTTTAATGAGAAAGATTTGGAAGATAATAAGAGTAATAATATCTATTCATTTAAAGAAGTTCTCGAAATGGGTATAAAATTTAAAGAGATTAATCCGGATCTCTTTAAAGAGCGTATAAAATCTGTTAATGAAAATGATATATGTACTATTATATACACTTCTGGTACTACCGGGGATCCCAAAGGAGTCGTGCTTACACACAAAAATATAATATCAAATGTTAATTCAGCCTTAGAAGTCATTCCAATCTCTTCAAGTGATATATTTCTTTCGTTTCTTCCTTTATGTCACATATTCGAAAGAATGGGAGGATATTACACGGCTTTTTCATGCGCAGGTTCTGTTTATTATGCTGAAAGTATTGAAATGATTTCCCAGAATATTATGGAAGTAAAGCCGACAATTATTACAACTGTACCGAGATTATTCGAACGAATTTACGGCAGAATAATTAAAAATGTTGAAAAAAGCTCAGTATCTAAACAGAAAATTTTCTATTGGGCTGTGGAAATAGGGAAAAAATATTCACAATTAAAAAAGGAAAACAATGTCCCTCTAAAATTAAAGATTGAATATGCGCTGGCTTATAAGCTGGTATTTTCAAAACTTGTGGAAAAAATGGGCGGAAGGTTAAGATTTTTCGTTTCCGGCGGCGCACCGCTTTCCAGGGAAATGGGAGAATTTTTCGAGGCTATCGGGATTATAATTATAGAAGGCTACGGTTTAACTGAATCCTCCCCTGTTATTGCAGCAAACAGATTAGATGATTATAAATTCGGAACTGTGGGTAAGGTAATGCCGGGTGTACAGATTAAAATTGCCCCTGACGGCGAGATACTTGCAAAAGGGCCAAACATAATGCAGGGATACTATAAAAATAAAGCTGAAACTCATGAGAGTTTAAAAAACGGATGGCTTCATACCGGTGATATCGGGGTCTTTGATGCTGATGGTTTTTTAATTATTACCGATCGTAAAAAACATTTGTTTAAAACCTCCAGCGGGAAATATATAGCACCTGCTCCAATAGAAAATCTTTTCCTTACAAGTAAATATATAGACCAGTTTGTGCTGGTTGGAAATCACAGGATGTTCTTAAGTGCATTAATTGTCCCGGATTTCGAATCAATACAGGCATATGCAGATTCCCATAAATTAAGCTATTCGGATATCAAAGATCTTATAAGTAAAAAGGAGATATATGATTTAATAGATAAAGAAATATCTTCTTTACAAAAAAAATTGGCAAACTATGAAAGGGTTAGGAAATTCTCAATTCTAGATAAACCGTTTACTATCGAATCTGGTGAAATAACACCAAGTTTGAAAATAAAAAGGAAATTTGTTGAAGAACGTTATTCATATTTAATTGAAGGGATGTATTTCTCGGGGATGGATAAAAACAAATAACAAAATAGAAAAATTTATCTGGACTCTCTAACTTTAACATTAATATCCTTAATTCAGAACTTTTATTGGAGATATATTGTAAATAAAGCACCTTAGAATGCGCATTTAATTAAATTTAAAAAATGGGATCATTATGGAAACTAAAATTGAAGCTGCAATACAGAAATTTACTTCCGGTTATAACTGTGCACAGGCTGTTTTATATTCAGTTAAAGATGAAATCAGTATTGATAGTAATACAGCATTGAAGATGGCATGCGGTTTTGGTGCAGGTATGGGAAGGAAAGGAGAAATATGCGGAGCTGTTACCGGAGGTATAATTGCTCTTGGTATAAAATTCGGCAGAGGTGAAAATGATGAAAAAACTGCAACTGAAAAAACATATTCCAAAACAAGAGAACTAATGGATAAGTTCGAAACAAGATATGGGACTTATATCTGCAAAGAATTACTCAATGGTTGTGATTTATCTACCGAAGAAGGTCAGATGCATTTTAGAAATTATGATTTGTTTAATGCAACGTGTAAAAAATGTGTTGGAAGTGTTGTGCAAATTTTGGAAGAAATTTTATAATTTATTAACTGAACTTACGCAAAAAGCTATTTAACAAATTCAAAAGATAATTGATGAACCTGCTGTAACTCTTCATAAGCTACTTTAATAGCTTTTTCATAAATCCTTGCCTTTATTGCAAAATGATTTAATCTTGTTTTCATACTCATAGATTCTAATTTGTAAAAAGCAAATATTGATGCAAAAATATGATTACTCTGAGTCTGAACCATTCTAGCCGGAGATTTGCATAAAGAGGCATTCTTTTTTAAGGATTTATGATATACTTCAATCTTCCATCGTTTTTGATAGAGTTCTGTAATTTGATCATATGTTAATGTCTTTTCACTTGTAACTAAATATAAAACACCTTCAGTTCCATCTTCGTTTTTGAAGATTTCTTTAACTAAATACAACTCAAATGGGACATCTTCTAAATAGATTTTGTAAATGGTGTTTTCTTTCAGTTCAAGCGAACTTACTGTAACATATTTCTCATATATCTTATCCTTTTTACTCAATGCAACCTTACGATTCGTCTTTATCGGCATTATAAATTCTTTTTCTAATTTTTTCTTTATATGAACCATATTTGCTGCTGATGCGTACCAAACATCGTTGATTACATACTTAAATTGAACTTTATTCTTTATTATTTGATTCAACATCTGCTGATACATTTGATTCTTTGTAACCTCACTTACTTTTCGCTCTTTCCTTTTTTTCTCATCGTATACTGTTTTTGTCTTTTTTACTATTAAATAATTTATTGGAATTTTTCCTCTCTCATTTATGTATAATGCTGACAGAAGATTTATTCCTTTGACTGCTCTTCCTTTTGTATGGTCATGATACCAACTTACTATTTCATTTTCTTCTGTGTACGGTTTCTCTTCTATGGTATCGTCTATTGCTACTATTCCGTCTTCTGTCTGTATCTCTCTTATTGTCGGCTTTACTATTTTCCATAATTCTTTTGAACTGAACTGACTCTCACTTAAAAATCTTGTTACTTTATCGTGGCTTATTTCTCCTTCTGTCATTATTGACAACCCGGTAGCTGTCGTATATGAAAACGAACTTAATAGATAATCAGAATATAATTCTAATAATTCTTTGTCCATTTTCTTTTCTTCTTTTTGTTATTACAAAATTACTCCTTTTTTGTATCTTTGCGTAAGTTCAGTTATTAATATAATTTTCTAAAAAATTCATACCTGCTGATAATTATTGCTTTAGTATACCTGCCGCTATTCATAAAATTAATTCAAAATAAATATGTAGGAATCTGATAATCAAATTCCTACATAACAGAATTACACCATGGTTTAATTTGGCCTGGTAACAAAAGAAAAAGAATATGAAGATCTCATATAATTTCCGTACATGTCTGTTATAGTGGGTGAAATTGTTATTGTGTATTTTGTATTAGTCTGCAGAGGAGAAGCAGGTGTAAATAAAATCTGCTCCATTTGTTCATATGGAGAATAACCGCCATAACTAAATGAACCTCCTGCAGCAGGAAATATGGAAATTGCTGATTTTGCAGAAGTTAAAGTTACATAATTATTGAAATTTATATTTATCGGGCTCGTAGGTGTAACAAAAAGTTGTCCATTTGAAGGATTTGAACTCGAGACACCAAGCAGCAGCTGTTCTAAATGAAAATAAAAAATTTTGTCCTAACGCTGTCCCATCTTTATCCTTTGCAGTTTTAGCAATTGAAACCGTTATTGTTGTATCGGATAATAATGGTCCGCCTGTATATATGCGTAAAATATTCTCATCCGGCCATAAAAATATTGTATTCATAGGAGGAGTAACCTGCGTAGAGAGTTCTACAGATGACTTATCCATTCTTCTTGGGAAAGTCACCGTAATTCCGCTGTAATTATAATTTAAAGGTGATACATTTATGTCCCCATGCACCGGATCTGTTAAAATACCATTCTGAGTTGTATAAGACTGCACTGTCTTAAAGCTAAACTGAAAGGGAAACCGGAGGAAATTGCCGGCAGTATCTTTTGCGGTTTTATTAATAGTCACGGTATATTCTTTATCAGTGTAAGAATCTTTCTTAGCAAATGCATATGTCATAGAAGTAACTTTACTGTATGTTGTTATTGTTGCACCTGCATTATAACCTTTTGAGTCAGCAAACCAACTTTCTACAGGCGCCTGGGTATAATTACCCCAATTAAAAACGCCTTCTACTGCAGGTTCAACTGAAAAAGCCTTTTCCACGCTTTCCCTGTCCATTGGTTTCGTGAAAAGAATTGAAACGGTTATTCTGCCGTATCTCCAGTCATATACAACTTCCCCTCTGTCATCAGGATAAAATGAATCGATAAGATCGGGAACAGTTGAAAGTTCTATAT
The DNA here is from genome assembly GCA_963782475.1 of uncultured Bacteroidota bacterium. Taxonomy (GTDB): domain Bacteria; phylum Bacteroidota; class Ignavibacteria; order Ignavibacteriales; family Ignavibacteriaceae; genus CAVQBP01. The sequence continues at coordinate 249,082 of CAWAJW010000008.1, read as the reverse complement.
CGCCAAGATATATGATACTACCTCCCTGGAGCATATAGTTTTCTTTGGTATAGATTCGATAATTTTCTGCATGTATAGTAATATTATAATTGCCGGCCCGGAGATTTGAAAAGGAGAAAGAACCGTCAACTGGGCTAATTTCTGTTGAATCGATTGCTTCAACCTGGCTTATAATTACTTTGGCTTTGCTCCCTTTTTGAATTACTTTACCGATTAGATCGGCATGGAGAAGATCATTGGTAAACTCCTTCGGGATTTCAGATGTACTTTCAATTATTGTTTCTTTACATCCTGAAAAAATAAAAAAAACAAATATTATAATTAATTGGTAAGTCTTCATAAAAGTTCCTCCTTCTTTTTACGAAGAAAAAAAACTCTTCACTTAAATTGTTGACTTATTGACGAAAAATAAGTCTGCAAAAATGATTCAATCACCGTTTATAAAATCCAATGGTTCATCTTATCTAATAATTTTATCTAACCAAAATCATCTTTTTTGTTAAAATAAAATCATCTGACTTAATTGTATAGAAATAAACTCCGCTGCCAAAATCGGCTGCATTCCATTCAATTTCATATTTTCCCGCTTTTTGATTTTTGTTTAATAAAGTAGTTATTTCTTTTCCTAAAACATTATAAATTTTAATAGATACATTTGTCTCCCGCGGAATTTCGTAAGTTATCATTGTCGACGGATTAAAAGGGTTCGGATAATTTTGTTCAAGCTTATACTGCAACGGTGCTCTAAAATTCTTTTCATTTACTGATACTAAGCTCTCTTCATAATAAAATACGCCATCTCCATCTGTAGCAATAAATAGGGTAAAATTATTATTGTCAACTGTCCCGACCATGCTCGTAATACCTTTAACGCAGCAATTGATTACAGGAGTTACTGCCTGCCAGTGTTCACCTGCATCATTACTTTTTTGAAGGACAAATGAATTTTCACTGGTTTTTCCCCCGGCAAATATTTCTTCCGGATTATCAGGATTAATTATTAAGCTGTTAAAAGTTGTTTCCTTCTCAATGAGTACAGCATTCCAGCTATTCCCTCCGTCTATTGATTTAATTATAACACCATTAAGACCGGCATAAACCGTAAGTGAATCATCCTGCGGTGTTGTGATCGAATAACAACTATAGATTTCGCCATAAGGAGGATAAATAATTTTCCAGGTTCCGCCAAAATTATCAGACTTCACCAGGAAGAGGACTCCAATAATATTCTGAATTATTCCCCCTCCCCAGACAGTTGATTTGTTTGAAAATAATGTATTTATAATTGTATACTGTGGACCTGTCCAAGATTTTTTCCAGGCCTCATCTTTAAATTTATAAATGACCGAATCCCCTGCTGAAGCAAATACAGGTAACGGCGGTTCTTCACCCGAATAATCAAAACCGGCAAATGATTTAATACTCTTCACCTCAGTATTGTTTATTCCCGAATCCCTTTTAGACCAGAATGATTGAACCGGATAATTATTGAAATAAATTAAAGTTGTATCTAAAGATGAGTCGGGAACTAAAGCGGCAAAAATTCCCGAGAATTCGGCGGGACCTGCACCGTTAAGCTGAACATATACTGAAGAAATGGTTCTGTCATAAAAATAGTTCTGTTCCCAGCTTGTATCCTGATTTGATAAATTATGAAAATAAATCCCATTCTCTTTTGTTCCTGCAACAACAGCCTTTTCATAATTTGTTTTTGTAAGGGAAATAGAATTTACTACTTTGCCGCTTAACCCATAAGGGACAACCTGAGCTGATATATTTAAGGAGAAAAAAGTAAAAATTAGTAAATAATTAATTTTCATTTTTCGCCTCATCAAATATTATTGAAATCTTAAAAAACTTATTTCATCAGGATTATTTTTTTTGTACTTGAAAAATCTCCGGCTTTTAAGGTATAGAAATAAACGCCGCTTGCATAATCTTTAGCATTCCAAACAATTTTATGCTTCCCGGACTTTTGAAAAGAATTGATAAGTTCTGATATTTTTTCTCCGAGCATGGGTGCCGCCTTGTTAATAGAAATAATTTTTCGAATCTGGAAATGAAATTTTGCAAGTGGCCCCTCTCCCGGTTATTCAATTTTTAATCTTTGCGGCTTAAATTTTAAGATTAAGAACGATAAAAAGAGGTTTAATAAAATAATATTCTTGAAGTGATGCCATAACCCCTTTATAAATGTCCTTAACTTTTTATCTAATTTGGTTTATTTTTTATTAAAAATCAACATAAAGTAAATTATAAATAGCAATCAATATAGATGCCATAGTAACCAGAAAATTTATATCAATAATGTAATATTTATTGTAATTTCATATAAAATTTAGTTCAAAAAAGAAAAATATTATCAGTTTTTAGATATACTATCAAATTCCGGAAAGAAGTGGATTTTTATAAGGGATAAAGGTTAATTATTTTGGAAGAAATGATTTGATGGTTATTTTTGATTGACTTGTTTTCTAATAACTTGATTAGGGTTTAATCATAAATAAAATTAGAACTGTAACCGCAACGAGATATGTGACTCCATTACGTGAAGGAGGCTCTTTACCTGCAATTATTGAAGCAGATGATGATGGATTATATGTATTAAAATTCAAAGGTGCCGGCCAGGGAGTGAAAGCGCTCATAGCTGAATTAATCGCAGGTGAAATCGCCCGTGCAATCGGACTGCTTGTTCCTGAAATTATTTTCGTTGAACTTGATGCCGGGCTTGCCCGTACAGAAGGAGATCCGGAAATACAGGATCTGATAAAAAGCAGCAGCGGACTTAATCTGGCTTTAGATTATCTCCCCGGTTCGGTTATGTTTAACCCGGTTGTAGATAAAGTTGATATACAGCTTGCCTCTTCAATTGTCTGGTTTGATGCCTATATTTCAAACGTCGACCGCACAATCCGAAATACCAATATGCTTATTTGGCATAAGAGACTATGGTTAATTGACCACGGTGCATCTCTTTATTTTCACCATACATGGGATAATTACCTGAAAAAAAGCCGGGAACCATTTCCCTTGATTAAAGATCATGTGCTTCTTAAATATGCAGGAAATTTGAAAAGAGCAGATCAGGAAATCTCAGCTAAAATTACACCTGCAATTATTAGAAATATTATAAATGAAATTCCGGAATCCTGGTTATATGAAGAACCCATATTCAAAAATATAAATGAACACAGGGATGCATATTTTGAATACTTAATGAAACGTTTGGGATCACCGCACTTATTCGTTGAGGAGATCATTAATGGGAAGTGATTACATATACGATTATGCTGTAATACGCGTTGTTCCTAAAGTTGAACGGGAAGAATTTATTAATGCCGGCATATTAGTATCATGTGAAGAAAAGGAATTCCTTGAAGCCAGGATTGAGCTTGATGAACGACGGCTTAAAGCGATCGCACCTCAATTTGATATCGAAACAGCCAAAGTTCATCTGTCTGCAATTCCCATAATTTGTGCCGGCGGGGCGGCTGCAGGATCAATTGGAGAGTTATCTCAAAGAAAGAGGTTTAATTGGCTTACCTCTCCTAAAAGCACTATAATACAAATGTCTCCTGTACATTCCGGCTATTGCAAAGACCCGGCAGAAGCACTTGAGCATCTTTTTCAAACAATGGTCAAGAATCCCTCCTTTAAATAAATATGATACAAGATAAAAGTAAAAAGATAAAAGTGCGGGTACGCAGCGTTTTTTTCTATATCAGTTTGATCTTCACTCAATTATGCAATTTTATGAAGCGATCGGCAACAAATCATAATATCTTATATTGCAGACAATTCGTTTGTAAATTAAATAGTTTTATAAACAACTTATTTTGAACGGATTTGATATAATCAAGAGAAAAAACACATCTCTAAATATTACTTGCATATTAATTACTTAAAAATTAGCTTGCTGTCCAGTTTCTTTTAAATCTTAAAAAACTAATTAGAAAATATTCTCTTGATAAACTACGGCTGGTTTTCAATCATTCCGCCTTTGCTCGCAATTGTGTTGGCAATAAAGACAAAGCAGGTATATCTATCATTATTCATAGGGATTTTTTCAGGCTGGTTAATTATTAATGGATGGAATCCTTTTAGCGGAATGGCTAATGCTATCGAAGCTTGTGTAAATGTTTTTAAGGATGAAAATAACAGCCGTGTCATCATCTTTTCAGCTTTAGTAGGAGCATTAATTTCCCTTACCCAGGCTTCCGGCGGTGTGCAGGGTTTTATTGACTTAATTCAAAAGAAAAAGTTAGTAAATTCACGCAAGCGGGCTTCGATTCTTTCTTTCCTGTTAGGCTGCTCAATTTTTATCGAATCAAGCATTTCATGTCTAGTGACGGGTACGGTTTTTCACCCGGTTTTCGAAAAGTTTAAAATCTCAAGAGAGAAACTGGCTTATATATGTGATACTACATCCGCACCAATTTGTATTTTAATACCATTGAATGCCTGGGGTGCTTATGTAATTAGTCTTCTTGGCAAAGAGAATATAACAAACCCGGTACCAATTTTCTTTTCAACTATCCCTTTAAATTTTTATCCTATTATTACCCTGATGCTTGCAGCGTTTTTAGCATTTACTTTTAGGGACTTTGCTTCAATGAAAAAAGCAGAAAAAAGATCTTTAGAAACAGGAAAAACAATTGCCGATGGTGCAGTGCCGCTTATTTCAGCAGAAGTCTCTTCAATAAAACCAAAGTCAAAGATCCCTCACCGGGCAATTAATATGGTTGCTCCGGTTTTAACAATGATAATCATGATGCCCGTTAGCTTAATAATTACAGGCAAAGGTGATCTGACTGCCGGTTCCGGCTCCACTTCTGTTTTATGGTCGGTAGTAACCGCAATTATTGTATCAGGAGTCTTATCAATAGGAGAAAGACTCTTAACTCTTCATGAAGTAATGGATTATATTTTAAAGGAATCAGCGGGTTAATCCCTTTAGCTATACTGCTGGTATTCGCTTTCGCAATTGGCGATACATGCAGAAATTTAGGCACCGGCCTCTATGTTGCCTCAATCGCGGATAAAATTATTAACCCAAACTTTGTTGCTCCGGTATTATTTATAACTTCGATGTTTATTTCATTTTCAACAGGAACAAGCTGGGGAACCTTTGCAATTATGATCCCGATTGCAGTACCCATGGCTCAGTTAATGGACGTTAATTTATCCCTGGCAATTGCTTCGGTTTTAAGCGGAAGCATCTTCGGCGACCATTCTTCACCCATTTCAGATACTACTATCATATCTTCAATGGCATCGGCAAGCGATCATGTTGATCATGTACGTACACAGTTACCTTATGCATTAACTGCTGCTGCTGCTGCTCTGGTTCTGTTTACTTTTTTCGGACTTTTTTTATGAAACATTATTAGAGAAAAAACAATGAAATTTAAGGTTTTCAGAAGGCTTTTTTATACTATGTAATGTTTTAAATTTTTTGAGGTGGGGAAGAAAATTAATGCAATTAACAGTTTACTGCAGCAGAAAGGGTTCTTCTCGAAAATACTGATGTTAAATTAAGAACATGATCAGGGACTAAAAGAGGGTCTACAAATATTTTTACATTTTACTCTAAATGGTAATTTTTAATTGTTTTGATATGATTTCTTATTTCTATTCCATAAATAAAATGACAAGTAATAAAAAGGTCTTCACATATATTTTATTTAATTAAATACACAACCTGAACTTAAACGGGTTTTGTATCTATCAGATTGACTAGTTCAAATTTTTTTTATTAAATTTAAACGAGTAAGGCATTTAATATCAGGCATTCCTCAAAGTAAATGAGACTTTGGTTCCTTTTCCCTTTTCACCCTTAATCCAAATTTTACCGCCATGTTTTTCAATAATTTCCTTACAAAGAATCAACCCTAATCCTGTTCCTTTTTCATTTGAAGTTCCCGGTGTAGAGTGTTGTACATCTATCCGGAATATTTTCTCAAGATCATTTTCAGTAATTCCTACTCCATTATCCGCAACGGTAATTTCAACAAGGTTTTCTTTTTGCTTCGTGGATACTTTAACAATATCATCTTTATACGAAAATTTTATACTGTTGACAATAAGATTCCGCAATACTAACTGAAGCATATTCTTATCTGCGAATATTTTAAGCTCCCTGGGGATGTCGTTTATAAGTTCAATATTCTTCTCGCGTGCGGATAGTGATAAAGTTTCAATAGCTTCGTTTAATACTTCATATAATGAAATTTTTTCACATACAATATTAAAGTTTTGAATTTGCAGCCTTGCCCAATCGAGGAGATTGTTTAACAGTTCGTATTGCCTGTTGAGAGTCAGATTAATCTGAGTATAAAATGTTTTTATTTCTTTTTTGCTTAGCTCATCAATATTTGTAGAAAGAATTTCTGAAAATCCCAGCAATGTTTGAAAAGGACCCCTTAAGTCATGAGCAATTATAGAAAAAAACCTGTCTTTTGTGGCATTAAGCTCTGTCAATTTGCTGTTTAGCTCAAGAAGTTTTGCGTTTATCCTTTTCTTATGGAAATATCCGTAAATAATAAGCGATACTATAATTAATGATAAGAATAGCGTTATGATTAACCATTTGATAAATATTTTCTGCCTGTCAATTTCTATTTTTTGTTCTTCTTTAATTTTTGCTAACTTGTAATCAAATTCTTTTTTTGTCAGTTTTTTAATTTTATCTGTAATCTTTAAACTGTCGGAAGAATTTTTAAAGAGGAGTAAATATTCATAAGCTTTTTTATAATTACCCGACTTTTGATAGACGGATTGCAGAATATTTGCTGCTATTGCTGTGTAATCAAGAGAAGTTACAGTTTTGGCATTCTCAAGTGATGTAAGAGCATGCTTAATAGCAAGCTTATTTTCACCCTGGCTATAAAAAACGGCAGCTATTCCATTTTCAGCCTGCGCAATCCCGTGCTTTTCATCTAAATCGAAATAAATCTTATCTGCAATTTCATAATTACTTAAGGCTCGTGAGTTATCCCCTATTTCTCTATAAATTTTAGCAATAATAAGATAAATTCCAGCTTCCGTTTTTGTATTACCGATTTCCTTAGTAATCCTTAAGGCTTCATTTAGATATTTAAAGGCTTTTTTATATTTCCCCTGACGGCTATAAATATCGCCTAAATTTTCCTCAATTATTGCAATTCTTATTCTGTCGTTTGTTTTTTCCCTTATAGCTAAAGCTTTACGTAAATATTCCAATGCGGTATCATATTCCTCAAGAGCCAGGTAAACGAGAGAGATATTATTGTAAGAAGTTGCCGTTTTAATTTCGTCACCGATATCTTCACGTATTTTCAATGCTTTTAAATTATAATCGATTGATTTTAAATAATCCCCTTCATAATAATATATTACCCCTAAAACATTTGTGGAAGTAGCGATGCCGGCTTTGTCATTAATCTCATATCTAATATCAAGAGCTTTTTGTGTAAAGTTTATTGCCTTTGTCATATCCAAACTTATATAGCAGTATCCAAGGCTTCCGTAACAACCGGAAAGTCCTTTTTTATAATTTATAGCTTCTGCAAGATCAATCCCTTTTTCGGCAAAATCAATTGCCGTATTCACATTTATATATTGATAAATATCAGCTAATTCGTTAAGTACCTCAACTTTTCTCTTTCCATTCAGATTATCAAGTTGAGATTGAAGACTATCTGCGGTTTTTTGTTGACAATAAAGGTTGGCAGCTAATAAAGCAGCAAATAAAAAAACTAAAGTAGTCCTGTCTTTCATAATTATTATCACCGGTTTCAATAGACATTAAATTTTAACATCCCGATCTTTTTAATGATACCGGGATAAAAATTTTCCCATAGTTTCTCATATCATAAATGAATGAATTGCAGAAACCTATCACCCTATTATCGTATTTACCATACAAATATTGATATCGGAGAAAAAATAGATGAGATAATTAATTAAATTCTGATGGAAAGGACTATTGAAATTATTATGGGAACATATAGGTAATGATTCCACGAATATATTTTCTAGTTAATGCTATAATGGAAGTAATTTATCTTACCATATAGATTAATAAGGATTCTTTGAAATCTTCTTTATAATTATTTTTTTCTTAGTGCTTCGAGTACCCGTTCCGGAGTCATTGGTAATTGAAATACCCTTGCACCGACTGCATCGAATATTGCATTGGCAATTACTGCGCCCATCACAACTATCGCAGGCTCGCCGCCGCCCTGCGGAGCAGCATTCTTTATCATCTATTAAAACCGTTTCTATTTTGGGCAGCCATGAGAAATGAGGAATTTCATAAGTATCAAAATTAACATCCAAAATTTCCCCGTTATTAAAATGGATATCTTCTCTTAATGCATATCCGAGTCCCATTGTTATGCAGCCTTCCATCTGGATTACTGCACCTTCCGGATTTATTACCAGGCCCATATCCTGTGCACATACCACACGATTAACTTTAACATTACCGGTCTTTTTATCTACCTCAACCTCTGCAATAGATGCTACCGATGTACCTGCGTCGATCCCGCATGCAACACCATACCCTTTACCATTCGATTTAGAAAGCTTCCACCCAAACTTATCGGCAGCTGTTTTTAAAACCTTTTTCATCTTTTTATCGGTTAAATTCTGAAGCCTAAATTCCACCTGGTCAATTCCGGCAGCGTTTGCCATAATTGAAATCTGTGATTCTCTTGCAAAAGTATTTGTATTGTTTCCCGGTGCACGCCAGGCGCCGGTAGCAAAAGGATGAGCACCTCCACCCCATCCGGAGCCATGCACTGAAGTAAGGTGGTTCGGAATATCATAAAACTGCTGTGCGCCTCTCTCACCTGCAAAGTAGACATGATAATCCCAGAAATTAAGCTTTCCTTCATTTGTGATGCCGGATTTAATCTTAACAACGGCAGCGGGCCTGAATGAATCGAAAAAGAATTCTTCTTCCCGTGTCCATGCAACTTGAACCGGCTTGCCGGATAATTTAGCAAGACGAGCGGCTTCCACAATTTGCAGGTTCCTGGTTTTACCTCCAAACCCGCCGCCGACAAGAGTCTGCATAACTCGAACATTTTCTGCAGGTATATCCAACGCTTTCGCTACCTCATCTTTTGCAGGAAAAGGAGTTTGGGTTGAAGCCCATATGGTTACTTTATCTCCTTCAATATTTACAGTTGCGGTGTGCGGTTCAATTGGTGCATGCGCTTTATAACCATCGAAATATGTTTCTTCAATAACCTTTGCCGAATTTTTTTCTCCTTTGGCAAGATCACCACCGCTGCCAATCGTATCACCATTTGGCGCAGCTTTTAAAAGATGTTCAAAAATATTTTTATCATTAAGAGTTGAAGGCGATTTATCAAACTTAGCTTTTATTTTAGAAAGAGCTTGTTCGGCAACATCCGGATATTTATGGAGAACAGCTATAAGATCACCCTCCTTTATAACTTTAATACCATTTACCTTTTCCGCTTCCGAAGTATCTGCGGAGATTAATTTAGCTCCATGTGCAGGAGGGCGTAAAATCTTTGCATACAGCATACCGGGGAACTGAATATCCCCGGCATATTTTGCTTTTCCTGTTACCTTTAAATCAGCATCTCTTCTGTTTACGGATTTACCCATAACCCTGAGTTCCGACGGTTTCTTTATCTCTACCTGTCCAATAGCATGGTGTTCAATCTTTTTCCCTTTTGTCAGCTCTGCATAAGAAATTTTATTTTTCTTATTCTTATTTTCAAAGACAACTCCGTTTTCAACAGATAAATTTTTAACCGGTATTTTTAATTTTTCTGAAGCCATCTCAAGTAAAACAGCTCTGCCTTCCGCACCGGCAGCACGCAGTGCCGGACCAAAAAACCTTGTAGTTAAAGAACCAAATGTTCCTCTATCATAAGGGCAAAGATCCGTATCGCCCATAACCATATCTACAGATTCAAGTGAAACTTCCAGTTCATCAGCAAGCATCTGCGCTAAAGAAGTTATAATACCCTGACCCATTTCAATTTTTCCTGTATAGCAGGCAACCCTTCCATCTTCACCAATTTTCAGATAGGCATTAAAATCAGAAGGATAACCCTGCTGAAGCCTTAATTGCTTTTCATTTGTAAAGAAGGAGGCATCTTTCACAGTAAAAAAGATAAAAAGTCCGCTCCCCGCAGTTTTAAGGAAATCCCTTCTATCCATTGGAAAACCCTCTTTGACATCTTTAAAATCTATTTCAGGATACTTATCCTCTTTCATTTTTCCTCCATTTAGATAATCTTAATTTCTGAGGCCGGATTAATTGCATCTCATTTTAAATTATTAATCTGCAGTCAAATCACATCTTTTCTGCGGCAGAGTGAATTGCCTTCACAATCCTGTTATGAGCTCCGCACCTGCATAAATTATCCTCCATCCCTTCAATTATTTCAGAAGCTGAAGGGTGCGGATTTTTCTTTAGAAAAGAATATGCAGTTAAAATCATACCGGGCGTACAATATCCGCACTGCATTGCATCATGTTCTGCAAATGCTTTCTGCAGCGGATGAAGCTTTCCATTATTAGTCAACCCTTCGATCGTTACAACTTCCTTATTTACTACTTCTTTGACAGATGTCTGACATGAATGAACGGCTTCATTATTTACAAGGACTGTACAGGCACCGCAATAACTAATACCGCAGCCATATTTAGTACCTGTTAAACCTAAATCGGTACGCAAAACCCATAAAAGGAGTCTGTCACTGTCTACGGTAAGATCAATAGGCTTCCCGTTAAGTTTGAAATGAACTTTCTCAATCATAAATAACCCCTTTCCCCGGTTAAATGACTACAACAAGATAAATTATTTAGTTATTTATTATGCTTTATAATCTTAATCTCCTTTATATTAGGGATAAATTTTGGGTTAAGAATAATAATTTAGTAAAGTAATAATATCTCAAAAATACAAAACGCTTCTTATTTTCAAATTAAGAAGATTTTATAAAACAAAAAACACAAAACAGATTAATCTTTATCTGTTGCTTAGGTTAATTCTTTGGTTTTAATGTAGAGATGAATTGAAATTTAAAATATAATCAGCTCTCCTTTTTTTGATTCAAACAAGGAGGATACTAAATAAATCAAGATAAATATTTAATTATTCATTCCTGAAATGATTTATCATCAAGTCAAAATTGCAAGAAGCACGAACGGACATGTTACCTTAAAATCATTACTCGCAAAATCGACATGCGCTGAACCGCCATTAATTCCGTTGGAATAAGATATAAGTGAAATTATTTCGAATACTGTAACTCCATTAGGGGGGATCAAAAAAAGATTATAGCGGCTGTCGCTGCCTCTAAATATATAATCACCGTTAAAGCCCCCGTCAAAATCAAACATATCACCGCTGTAACAAGAAATAGAAAATATAAGCTGTGATTGATCGGATTGCATCATAGGCTGGGTAGGCGGTTGGTTCCACCATTCTAAAAGACGCAAATTCGAATAAATATTTACGCTGCTACGCCTATCTCCGGCAAAATATCCACCGTCAGATTGTACTGAGCAAAAGCCATTTTGTATAAGATACCCATCCACATTAATAACTGCCCATTTGTCAACTGGATTCTCCCATAGGAAATAAAAGCCCAATTCCTCCCAAAACAAATTAGGATTATCAGAAGATGATTTACTGGAATCAAGTTTTACTTTTCCCCAGCTGTTCCAAGGTTCATAATGGGAATCATCAAAGAACAACCCGCTGGTCGGCCAAATTAAAAAGGGTTTATCCAATGTAACATAATAAGGATAAGGTGCTGTTACATTATTTGTGAGAGTTTCAATAGTTTTACGTCGATTCTCAATAGTTTTATACTGCATATTTTTCATTTTTGCAGATTCCGTAAGCGAATCAGCTTTCAGCTTTTCCAAAATAAGCTCACGCTCTTTCTGATTCTGTAAAAGAATTTTATCAAATTTGTCAAAGTCTAAACCATTCTTAGAAAAATATGAAGTCAAAAGACGGTTGGAGATAGATTGGTTTTTAATTATTGGTGAATGTTTCGGAACACTTTGTGTGTTAATAAGATTATTTCTTTCATCTCTGATTCTCGAGATATTGCTTGCGGCCATTATTGAATTCTTTATCTGCGATTCATTTGTTTTTGCCATAATGCCATCCTTTTTAATTTTAAATTTAATTCCCGTTTATCATTAACTTAAAATTGCCAACACTACCGCAGGGCATAAGACATCAAAATCTCCGCTTTCAAAATCAATAATATCAATTTGACTATTGTCGTTTTGATATGAAATATTTAAAGCAACTTCAAAAACAGCTACCCCATGCGGCGGAACTAAAAATAAATTATACCTAAGATCAAAGTTGCCCTGTACGTTTATAAATTCAATTGCCCCGACTGAGCTGAAGTATCCTCCTCCGTATGCCGTTAGAGTTAGTATATGTTTATTCTGCGTGCTTTCAGGAAAGGGTGAAGTAGGAGGTTGGGTATCCCAGTTATATATGATTAATTTAGTATCCAGGTTTAAAGTACTTGTTCCTCCGGGAAATATTCCGGCCCATCCTCCGTCTGCTGAATTCTGACAATACCCATTAAGTCCAAGAGAAGATTCAACATTCATAACCACATACTTGTTATCGGGATTCTCCCACAAAAAATAAAATGTCAAAGTTTCATAACCATTTGAAGAACTGTTCGAATTCATTTTAAATTTTACCGAATTTTTCCATGGTTCAATATGGGGATCGTCCATAATCACACCATGCGAAGGCCAAACCAGAAAAGGAGTTCCTATTACTACAAAGTTAAAGTTGGGATTTGCAGGACCAATTTTAGTACCAATATTTTCCAATATATTTCGCCAATTAGCGATATTTTCAATAAGATTATCCTTTATAAAGGTAGAATTCGTAATTGCACCCGCTTTTTCTTTTTCTGCAGCCTGTTTTAATAAAGTGAGATTCTGCTGCCGGATCATATCAAACTTTTCAAATTCAAATCCCGTTTTAGTTAAAAATGAAGTAATAAGCTGTTCCGCATTCCGTTGATTAGAGAGGATATTCGGGTTTTTAAATGATTTACTGCTTCCGGCGGAAATATTTCCCGAATTGTCCTTTAAATCTAAGATCTGCGTTGCTGAAATTATTATCTTCTTTACTTCAGATTCTTTAATATTTTTATTAACCCGGGATTTATTAACCTTTTTCATAGATCCTCCATATTGATTTACTTTATCTAGGGAATTTGAATTGATTGTCTGAATCAAATTGAACCAGAGCTAAATCTTAACGGTAAAAAATGAAAGTTTACTAACAAGGCTATAACTAACAGTACTGAACTTCGTTAGGAAAACATTTGAGAAATGAAAAATTACTAATATAATTCCGATTGAAATTACATTAGTTGATAGAATAAGAATGTGATTCCCGGCATAGAGTATAAAAAGATAATTTTTTTATTTAAAATATTTCTTCTTTAAAAATTCTCAATGTGTAAAATCTTCAATCGTTTTTATAAACATGCCGGGCTGATCAACAAAAGTCATATGACCGCTTTGCGGAAAAATGACAAGTTTTGATCCCGGAATTTTTTCATGCATTTCTTTTGAGAGTGAAGGATCACATTCATCATGATCGCCGCAATTAATTAACGTTGGTACTTTAATCGTATGAAGCCGGTCGACATATTCAACCGACTTCAGATTACCGTCAATAATATATTCGCCATCGGAACCCCACATTTCGCGGTAAAGAGTCCAGGCAAGACCGCCGCTGGTCGGATCGTAATCAGGTTCAGGGTGCTTTTGATAAATATACGGAAAGTAACCTTCACCCCATGCAGCAATCATATAATCCTTTGTATATCTGTTTTTTTCATAAGCTAATCCATGGCCGAATAATCCATCTTTTTCCATTTTATCAATTCTTTCACGGAGTTCGGAGGGCATTTTCTCTTTTATTTTTTTAAAGACTTCATTCATCTGTGAAGTGCTTGGGAAAGTACTGCATAAAATAAGATGAGTTAAGTTCTTTTGATATTTCAGTGCATATGCCTGTGCAAGAACACCTCCATAGGAATGACCGAGAAGATTCATTTTGCCAAGGCCGAGAGCTTCTCTCACCGCTTCAACATCTTCGACCATATTTTCTACAGTATACTGAGTTGAATCTTCGAGTTTTTCAGATTTTCCTGAACCCCGCTCATCGATAAATATCAGCCGGTTATGTCTCGCAAGGGGTAATAGATACGGGAGGAAATAATCATGAGAGGCACCAGGTCCTCCATGAACGATCATTATAGGACTGCCGTTTCCTAATTCTTCGTAATAGATCATTACACCGTTTGCATCTACAAACCCATCTTTTATTTGGTAGACAGTAGGATAAGTAGTTTTCTTTTGAGGTGCCTGGCAAAATAATAATATCGAAAAAATTATAAAGAAGAATGAAGTAAATATTATTTGTTTCATCTTTCAGCTCCTTATTTTCTTAATATAGCTTTTTAAAAGGGACTTAAATAATTTAGTGAAAATCATCTTCAAGAACAGAAAGAAAAGACATCCTGCACAAGATTTTTTATGATGTTAATTATTTAAATAAATTTTAGCCGGTTCAATCTGAAAAGATGGATTATAAAAATATCAGTAAAATTGTTACCCTGATCTTTCTTTATTAATTTTACATTTCTTTTGCAGCTAAATTAAATTGCATAAAAAATTGTATGAAAAATGGCACCGTTAAAAATCAATTAGATGAGGTTGACAACTTAAGCGGAAAAATTGCTCTCCCGATTCTTTTTGCAATCAGCTTTTCTCATCTGCTTAATGATGCGATGCAGTCGCTTATACCGGCAATTTATCCGAATTTAAAAAATTCTTTTAATCTTGATTTTGTTCATATAGGAATTATAACATTAACATTCCAGCTTACTGCTTCAATATTTCAGCCCGTTATCGGTCATTATACAGATAAAAAGCCAAAACCATTCTCACTTGCAGCAGGAATGGGATTTACTCTTTTCGGATTAATTCTTCTCTCCTTTTCACAAAGCTATGAAATGATTTTAATTGCAGTTGGATTAATAGGAGTAGGATCATCGGTTTTTCACCCGGAAGCGGCGCGTGTCGCTTATTTGGTATCAACTGAAAAACGCGGGACTGCACAATCGATCTTTCAAATAGGCGGCAGAGCAGGCGCGGCTATAGGCCCACTATTGGCAGCTCTAATAATTACTGGTTCAGGAATAACGAATATTATATGGTTTTCAATTTTAGCACTTATTGCTATGGTAGTTTTAACAAAGGTAGGTCAATGGTATAAGAAAATCGGCTCCCATATTAAACAACGGAATTCATCAAAAAAAGTTGAAGTTCATACACCCATTCAAAAGAATAAAATATTCTTTTCGATATTCATCCTGCTTGTATTAATCTTTTCAAAATATTTTTATATAGCCAGCATTTCAAGTTATCTCACTTTCTATCTGATATCAAAATTTAACATTTCGATTCAAAGTTCCCAGCTATATTTATTTGTTTTTTCGGTTGCAATAGTTGTTGGAACTATGATCGGCGGCCCTTTAAGTGATCGTTTTGGACGAAAATATATTATATGGATTTCAATACTTGGTTCTGCTCCTTTTACACTTTTATTGCCTCATGCAGATTTATTCTGGACAACCATCCTGCTGATTTGCGTCGGGGTGATTCTTGCTTCCGCATTTCCGGCAATATTAGTATATGCACAGGAATTGCTGCCGGCCAAAGTCGGGATGATCTCAGGGCTGTTTTATGGTTTTGCATTCGGTATGGGAGGTATAGGATCGGCTGTTCTCGGCGAACTTGCCGATAGAACAAATATCTTTTTTGTCTACAAGGTTTGTGCTTTTTTACCATTGCTGGGATTATTAACCGGTTTACTGCCGAATTTAAAAAGATAGCACAGAAAAAAGTTTAATAAATTCTGTAAATTTGAAAAAAACTTTAAATTTAATTCGTATTTAGCTAAAACCTTCATTTTTAATTCATGAAAGAAGTAGAATCTTTTTTGAAGAATATTTTACTCCGGCTTTTGTTATTTGCTGCTAAAATAGTTCCGGGCAATAGATCAGAGCTGCCTGGTAATTTTTCCAAAATATTATTTATAAGATTAAATAGAATTGGTGACGCATTAGTTACAACCCCCCTTCTGCACTTGATGAAAAAAAAGCTAAATCCTAAGATCTTTCTTCTCGCCGATAAAAAAAATTATTTTGTTTTTAACAACAATCCTGATGTTGATGAAATTGTCATATTTAAAAAAGGATTTAAGGGAATTCTGGATGTCCTGGCCTTAATTAAAAAAGAAAAAATTGATACTATAGTTGATCTGCATGATGACGTTTCAACAACTGTCAGTTATATTATTGCATTGAGCAGAGCAAAAAATAAATTTGGTCTGGAAAAGAGAAATAAAAGCATATATACTAAAACAATTCCTAAATTAGATTCTAAGAATATTCATATAGTCAGCCGGTTACTGGAAATTGCTAAATTATTTAATTTAAGAGCTGATAATTCCAAGAACGGGATCGGGTATTATCCTTCCTATTCATCATTAAAGAAAGCTGAAGAATTTCTAAAAAAATCTTTTCAAAAAAGTAATTTTTTAATTGGGGTGAATATTTCAGCAGGCAGTGATTCACGCTTTTGGGGTGTAGAAAGGTTTAAATCTTTGATTGATTTTTTGTTAAATTATAATTTACTCGGTATAAATGTTTTACTATTATCAGCATCAAAAGACTTGAATTATGCCGAGAAAATTATTAAAGTGAGTAAAAACAATCCGGTAGAAGGAGAAGCTGCTATATTTTGTTCGGAAGATTTTGATGAATTTGCGGCAATAGTTTCAAATTTAAATATGCTCTTTACTCCCGATACTGGCGCAGTTCACCTGGCAGCAGCATTCCATATACCCGTATTCGGAATTTATGTTCATGATACTGAGGACATGATATGGTCTCCTTACGGTGCTGATTTTGAATTCGTAGCCACTAAAGATCATAATTTAAAAAATATGGACTTTGAAGAAGTAAAAAATAAATTCGGAAACTTTCTTAAAAAACAGCTATCGGAGAATAGAGCCGGTGATTAAACCTATCCCATCGTGTAAAAGATTTACCGGGTACAAACCCTGCTATCCTGATCATAATTGCTGGCTTGAGGGATGCAAGGATAATATTCCTATCGGGACAAAAATTCTGATTATTAATTTAGATGCATTAGGTGATGTTCTGATGACTACGGCTCAGCTTCCGGCATTAAAAAGAAAATTTCCTGTTTCATCCATTTACTGGATTACATTAAAAATTTCTGCACCGCTTCTTATTCATAATCAATATATAGAACAGGTCTTTACCTATGATGCGGAATCATTGGCAATTTTGGATGAAATGAAATTTGATTATATAATGAATGTTGATAAATCTCAAAAAGCCTGTGCATTAATTAATTCACTTGAATCGAAAAACAAACTCGGATTCGGATTAAATGAAGATGGAAAAATAATGCCCCTTAATGAAGGCGCGGTTTACAATTATAATTTAGGAATGGATGATCATCTTAAATTTAAGGTAAATCAACGCACGGGACAGGACTATCTGGCTGAGACATTTGAATTGCATTATAAAAGAGATGAATACGTTTTTAATTTTTCGGAAGAAGAAAAAGAATTTATAAGCAGTTATAAAAAAGAGAATGGGATAAAAGAGAACGATTTTGTTATCGGTTTTAATACAGGGTGTTCTAATCTTTATCCGAATAAAAAAATGACCATTGAACAGCATCTTTATTTAATTGAAGAGTTATTGAAGTCTGGCAGATATAAAATTTTATTGTTGGGAGGGCCTGAAGATAGAGATAGAAATAATGAAATATATTCCCATTTTGAAGGGAAGATTATAAATACTCCTACAAGTTTAGGTATTAGACGCGGAGCTTGTTTTGAAAATCTGGCTGATTTAATTATAACAGGTGATTCATTCGGAATGCACCTCGGAATTGCATTAAGAAAATTTATTATAGTGTGGTTCGGTGTAAGCTGCTGGACAGAAATTGACCTTTATAATCGCGGTGTTAAATTTTATCAGGAAAATCTTTTTTGTTCGCCCTGCTGGAAAAAAGCATGCCCCTATAATCTTGAATGCATACAAATGATTGACTTAAATAAAATTATAAATGAAATAGATTCATATTATGAAGGAAGAAGCTCAGGTGTTCATTAACAGCAATATTAATCCTTTCTCTTTTTCCAGGAGAATAGGCAGACCTCTGATACTTGACGGAGCAATGGGGAGCCTGCTTCAGCAGAAAGCAAAAAAAGAGAATAATATCTGGATGTCAAGAGTTAGTATCGATAATCCGGAATTAGTTCTTGAAATCCATAAGGAATATATTGAAGCAGGAGCGGATATAATTACAACAAATACATTCCGGACAAATCCTGCAGCCGCAAAAAATTCAGGATTTTCATCTGAACTGCTGGTAAAGAAAAATGTAGAATTAGCAAAAAAGGCAATCAGTAATTATCCCGTTTTTGTAGCGGGCTCTAATGCCCCGGCTGAAGACTGCTATCAAAAAGAAAGAACCTTAACACCTAAAGAACTTGAATATAATCATCACAAGCATATCGATTTATTGCTTGAAAACGGTGTAGATTTTATTTTGAATGAAACACACAGCCATTTCGATGAAATTAAAATAATCTGTGAATACTGCAGTAAAAATGATTTCCCTTTCATAGTTAGCTTGTTTTCTATTAACGGACTTAATTTACTAGACGGTTACAATGTTAAAGATGCTATTAATTTTATAATTAGTTCCAATCCGCTGGCAGTCAGCTTTAACTGCATTAATTCAGACGTCTTTTTTACCATGCTCAATGAATCTGATTCTAATTATAACTGGGGAGTTTATATGAACCTCGGCACCGGCGATTATACAGATGATATTATAAAAAATTCGGTTTCTCCAAGACATTATCTTAAAATATTAAAATCTGTTTTCCATAAAAAACCCTCTTTCATTGGTGCTTGCTGCGGTTCAAATCCCTCACATATTAAGGAGCTAAGAGATCTTTTTAATGAATAGACCTTTAAAAGCTTGAGATCTATATTCTAATAAAGCTGAGCTATTGCTGATGGATTCAATGACTTTAAATTCTCCCGCAAAAATTAATTTTGGACTGAATGTTATTTCAAAACGTCCGGATGGATATCATGATATTGAAACTATCTTT
This sequence comes from uncultured Bacteroidota bacterium, assembly GCA_963782475.1. Classification (GTDB taxonomy): domain Bacteria; phylum Bacteroidota; class Ignavibacteria; order Ignavibacteriales; family Ignavibacteriaceae; genus CAVQBP01. Next base: position 229,815 of record CAWAJW010000008.1, on the reverse strand, counting down.
TATCCAATCAGTCTGCACGATGAAATAATAGTAAAAAATTCCGGGTCGTTCCAATTTAAATGTAATATTGATACTTTAACTTCAGGTAAAGATAACCTGATTATTAAAGCCGTTAATCTTCTTAAAGAATATCTCAGGCAGGACTTTCAGCTGGATATCGTATTAAAGAAAAATATTCCTATTGGCGCTGGCCTTGGCGGAGGCAGCTCTAATGCCGCATCCATATTACTGGCACTGAATGAACTATTTCAATTAAAATTATCGTATGAAGAATTATTTAATATTGCGACAAAAATAGGTTCCGACGTACTTTTTTTCTTAGATCCAAAGCCAAAATTTGCGGAAGGGAAAGGTGATATTTTACAGCAAATAAATTTTAAAATAAATTATCCGATATTAATTGTTAACCCGGGAATCCATGTTTCAACACCATGGGCCTATTCCAAAATCATTCCTCAAAAACCTAAAAGGAATTTAAATACAATAATAGAAAATGGTTTTGATGATTTTTCCAAATTAAATGGAATAATTATCAATGATTTTGAAGAAGTGGTTTTTAATAAATTCCCTGAAATCGGGAGAATAAAAGAAGAGCTTTTCAAATCAGGAGCCGAATTTTCACTTATGACCGGGAGCGGTTCAACTCTCTTTGGAATATTTCCTGATTTAAAAAAAGCAAAAGAAGCAGAAAAGAATTTTTCCGGAAAATATTTTACATATATCCATCAGGATGAATAATTTTTCTTCACAATTATGTACAAATTTTGTTGAACCGCACAGGGTTACAGAATCCATTTATCTTGCTTTTAATTATTTCATGCGGTTTAATTATTTCCGAGCTATCTAAAACTAACTTTGTCAAACCCTTTTTCTTTAATTGCATATGTTATAATATTTTCAAGGTCTCCTTTGACTCTAATTAATGAAAGCTTATTATTTTTTATATTAATTACATACATTTTATTAATTGAATCATCTTCATATTTAACATAGATCCCGGTTAATTCGTCACCGTCAACATGCTTCACAATGTTATGCCAGTTTTCTTCTTTAAGCTTATCATCGATATTATGGAAAAAAGAATAACCGCAATGTAAATCTTCAAATTTGGAATTTTTATAAACACCTACTTGAACCTCGGAGATATTACTAAGAATAGCTTGAGCATCCTCATCATCATCATTAAAGCTGGCGACAATTTTAGCAAAAGATATTCCGACAGGTCCTATGGCAAATTCAACATCTTTGCGAAATTCACCATCGGTCGATTTTATTACCAAAGATTTTACTTCTTTGAAATCGCTGTCAACACCTATGCAGCCGATAAAAGTTAGAGCTGATAATATTAATAAAACCGCTAATGCGATATTTTTTGTTTTCATATTAGTCACCTCTCTTTTTGTGTATATGTCCGAGTGAAGGTATATCGAATTTAGCTCCTAATCTTCCAATACTTTCCAGGTCAATTTTTCCTACTATATTAACAAACGATGCTTCACCATTTTTTTGATATGTAGTAACTGCCAAACCTAATATATTATTACCGGATACAGATGATTTAATAAAAACATTTGTATACTCCTCACCGCTTTTAACATGTACTATCCTATCCCAGTCTTTTGATACAAGTTTTTTATTAATGCTTTCCATTTTCTGCATAAGTTCATCTTTATCATTTTCAGAGCTTTTAAATGAGTTTACCTTTACAAGCTTAAGCCCGCTTAGAAGATCATATAAAGCTGTGTCGTCATTTTTAGTTGCATTCGCAACCATCTTTAACAAATTACTTTCTATAATTACTTCGGTTACATCACTATCATTTTGAAATTTTGCAAAATCACCGAAATCTACATAACCCGGATCATTTGAATAATCATATTTCTCTTGTGCAGACAAGCTGATTGAAAAAAATATGATCATGATTGAGAATATTTTTAATAAATTTTTCATTTTTTTAACCTCCTCTAAAAAGTTCATTTATTGTTGAGACACCTTCATGAACAGGCTTAACAACCTGTTCTCTCAGGATATCATATTCTAATTTATTTGCAGTCCTGTTAAAAATTTTATTTACCAGAACAAGTGATTCCTTAACTTGTTTCTCGGCTAACTGAATTTGCTTCTCCGAATATTGATTTCTACCTCCTTTGTTAAACAGCATAAAAAAAGCAATGCCTGCAGCCAGGATTAATACGGCAGATATTATTGCTGCGGGTTTGTATAATAAAGCATCCAGAAATTTTATTACCGGGGAGAATAAAAATTTTTTCTCCATACCGGTATGGTCTTTTATCTTTTCTAGAATTTCATCCGGACAATTCTCGTTTTTAAGATTCTTGATTGACCCGGCCGTAATTTTGTATTCGGTCAATAACCTTTTAATTTCATTATTTCTTGCCGCTAATAAATATATTTTTATTTTATCTAAAGGATTTGCATCACCGTAAGCAACAGAAATAATTCTGTTCACTATTCTTTCATCAATTTCTAATCGGTATTTCATTCTCAAATTCTTTTAATTCTTTTTGAAGTTTTACTCTTGCCCGCATTAGATAAACTTTAACACTATTTATCGGTATATCTAGTGTTCTGCTTATTTCCTTATATTTCATTCCCTGCATCTGGTACATAATAAAAATACTTTTTAAATTATCCGGTAAATTTTCAACAGCATCCTTTATTTTTCTATTTATATTATCCTGCGAAATCATTATTTCAGGGTTATTTAAATCATTCGCATTTGTATGAGTTTCCTCAAAAGCACAATCAATTTCAATTTCCCTGTTTACATATATATTGCGCCGTCTTAAATAATCAATACAAAGATTATGAGTCATTTTCATTATATAAGAACCGGCGGCATTCATATTAAAGTTATCAAGATTCTTCCATAATCTTATTAAAACTTCCTGAGTAACATCATCGGCATCCATACGGTTTCTAAGCATATATATGGAGTAATTATATATTTTGTTCTTAAACTGTTTAAGAAGAATCCTATATTTAAGATTGCTAAGCATCTTTTAACATAAAGACGAAATTGTTCATTAATTGTTACAATCTTTGGGATCTGCCGGAAAAAATAATTTTCCCCCAAGATTTACATACATTATATATTATTGCTGACAAATTCCGGATGAAAATTATTTAAGCGGAAGGAATAAAAAATGAATGGTATTAGCTGTCCGAATTTATAGTTTATTGTTGCGGTTTGTTGAAATTAATTTGATATTTCTGATTTCTCAAGAATAATTATCAATAATATCTACCAGTTAGTTATATAGTTTTATTAAGCCGATGCCGGCAGCTGGCCTGTTTTAATAGGATCCTGAATCGGCAATTCCTTTGCCTTGCTTCTTACGGCAGCAACATAAATTGCTAACGGTCGATATAACAAGTGAGACCATTTCCCGAAGGGGACTTCAACAACCAGCATTGGCACTACAATCGCCAGGTGTATCATATATGTATAGTACGTCGGTAAGGGCATATCCAATACTCTGAAAAGATGTAGAAGAATACCGCTGAGGGCAGATAGAAAAAGAAGAATTGGGAACATCCAATCTGAGAAATGACTGAACTTGTGCATTTCCGAACCTTTTTTTACACGGTCAACAATGATCCATACTGTCGATCCTAATAATACTATTGTAGAATAATAACCCAGAAAGCTTGTCCAGTGTAAACTGCTTCCGTTTATTTGAAACCAGGGGAGAAAAACTACAACAAGAGTAAACATGATTGCATAACCAGTAACTAAGAAAAAATGACGAGCCCAGTTTTTACCTGAATCACTACTGCTGCAATCCCTCCATCTTTTCTGAGTTATCCCCTGAATTATAAAATAAGGAAGCTGAGCCAGATAATAGCTGACAGGGATCTTTTCACCTTTTGTTAAACCATAGAACATACGGGCAGCATTACTGAGAAGCAGAAGACCCAAAACAGCAGCCATAATTCTGTCTCCCCAGTCTACAATATCTACCGGTGCAAACTTATTAAGCATGACTGTAGATATTGGCTCCGTGCCTGAACTGTAAAGTAAACCAAATCCAAAATTATTTGGCAGAGTAAACAATAAAACTATAACGGCTGCAAAAAATGCAAGTATAGCCGCTTCCCAGTAAACGGAACTATACATTAATCGCGACAATCCCGTCCAATCATATAATGAAGTGAGATACCTTCGCAAAGCCATCATTGTTTCACCCGGATTCCCTTTTCGAGGGCATTTACTCGAACAATCACCGCAATAGAAACAAAGCCATGGCCCTGGATCCTTCAGCAATTTATCTTTCAAACCCCATTGTGCCCAAAGCATCTGTTTTCGCGGGAAACCATATTCTTCGGTCGAAAGGGAACAAGTGGAGGAGCATGTTGCACATTGGTAACACTTACTAAGATTTTCTCCCCCGTTTTTCTTAATATATTTAATAAACTCAATATCAGGCTTTATTAAGTTTCTATCATTCATAGAGTAACTACGATTTAAGATTGTTAGTTTGTTTTACTTTCATAGTTTTTTCACCAAAAAGGGAATACTTCAACCACTCAAATCCAAACAAGAGCAATTCTTCATCATCATGTTTTATGTTATACATCTTTTCCTCATCAACTTCAAAGCGCTTGAAAAAAGTGCTTTCAAAAAGAAACTCCCGGAATTTATCAATGTTATAACATACTGTATAGAACATCTCCTGTTTTGCAGGGTTAAGCTGTTTACCCTCTTTAAAATAATCGTGAAGCGAAACTTCCTTAAAACGCTCTCCCATTTCAGAATACTCCTCAACCTCCTGTTCCTGGATCCAATCATTTATTGTCTGGCTTTTTTCTTCTTTATAGCCCTGGCAAATAGGTTCTTCAATAATAAAATAGAAATCACTTTCGCCGTTTATCCCTTCACCCTTCGGAGAAGCAACTCCTAATGGAAACATCCTGCAGGACCATGGTCTGTCTTTATAAACAGAACACCCTTCTTCACCTACAAATGGACAAGTTTTATCTTCATCTCCGTTCATCTTAAGCATTACGACAGGATGATTCTGCTTATCATCTATCGGCATCAGAGTATATTTATCCAGAAATTCCTGCGATGAAATTTTAAGCCTGTTCTTCAAACGAATAACATCATAGGGAGTCAGAAATATATTTACATCACTGCAGCATTTGTTAAAGCAGCTAATATTTTTGTGACAGTTAAATTTAAATTGACTCTGTTTATCAAGTCTTGGATATTCTTTTAATATTGTTTCTTTTAATTTTTCTATTTCTTCCATTGTCTCCACCTTTTTATTCTGAACTTTGCTGCAAACAGTTTAGCAGTTCATTCTATTATAAAATTTTTCAAAGCATCTTCAGACCAGACAGGCAATGGTCCGGATTCTCCATTAGAAGGGTTAAGCCTGTAACGGTAGGATATATTTTGGTTGAATTTATTTTTCATCCAATCCCATCCTCTTACATAATACGAACATTTGTCGTTAAAGCATACATATTGAAATTCGACGTCCCATGAAGATTCAGGCGGGCAAAGCCATTTATTTAATGGCTGGCTGCAGTGGGGACAATTATAGGTTTTTTCTTTCATGTTTTGTTCTACTGTTTTATTATTCGACATCCTATTGTTCGTTATTCAATTGTTCTATTGTTCGTTATTCGATATTCAAATTCAGAACATCGAACATTTGAATCTTGAATTCAGAACAAATCTAACAGGAAGGGGAATGATTTTAATCATTCCCCTAATATACATTAATTAACTATCGAAATAATAGGACGTGAGAATACATCCCATTTATCGCTCTTCGGATCCCATTTCATATTTACAAATACCTTCCAGTCTTTTTCATCCATAGAAGGTTTATCGGAACGATAATAGTAACCCGGCCAACGTGTTTCATCTCTGTATAAAATAGCTCTAACATGAGCTTCAGCCTGCCACATTCTATGAATATTTTCCCAGCATCTCATCAATTCATGGAGATCGGAGGCAGCAAGCTTTGAAGAATCCTCTTTTAAATATCCCAGAAGATCAAGTCCTTTTTCTAAAAGGCTCTTACTGGTTTTAAATTGTGAGGAAACTCCGCCGGCATATTCATCCATTATTTTCTGAAGCCTGAACATGAACATTTTGGGTTTAATATAATTCGGATTAACGTCAGGATCAGTTGAAGCATTGACGAATTGATTATAAGTCTCAAGAGGTTTTAATATTTCTGCTTTCAACGCATCAATTTCAGCTTGATTATAATTAGGCACGGTAGGATTATCTACTATATAATCAATAGCTCCTTTGGCAGCAATACGACCTTCAGCATGGGAACCGGATGAGAATTTATGGCTCGAAGCACCGGAAGCATCGCCGGCACAGAAGATACCTTTTATTGTAGCCATGTTTGCATATCCCCAGAAATATTCATCCGGGGCAAGATCTTTAGGACCGCTGACCCAGGCGCCGGATGCACCTGAATGTGAACCAATAAAGTATGGTTCTGCTGCAGCAATTTCCGAAGGCTTTTCTTCAGGAGCAGTATTGGTACCCGCCCAAAGGATAGCCTGGGAAATAGTCATATCCAGGAAATCTTCCCACGCTTCTGACTCTAATTCCTTTAGTTTTTTCTTAGCGGCTTTTTCATCACCTGCTTCAGAAGCAATCTTTTTAATTGCTTCATCAGTCTTCATATAAATTGGACCTTTGCCGTCCATAACATCCAGCATCATAAGCCAGTTACGCAGGTTAGCCGGAACAGGTTTTACTTTTCCATATGGAACCCATTTCTCGAGTTCATTTTGTCTTTCAATCATGTAATTCCCGCCTTCGCCGTTGGTAGCTCTTGATTTAAATAACAGGAACCAGGCGCCAACCGGGCCGTATGCATCTTTAAACCTTACCGGAATAAAACGAACCTCCTGGCAGGTCATTTCTGCTCCGGCTTTAAGTGTAAAATATGCACTTGAACCGGAGTTCCATGGCGGATACCATGCACGTCCTAATCCTTCACCGGATGAACGCGGTTTAAATACATGGACTGCACCGCCCATAGCAACTAAAACTGCTTTGGCTTTAAATACATAGAATTTCTCTTCACGAATACTAAAACCGACAGCACCGACACAAACATCGCCGTCCATTAGCGGACCTACAATAAATACTCTTTCAAAAATATTTTCAGCACCAATTGCATTTTTTGCAGCTTCGGCAACAATAACTTTATATGATTCCCCGTTGATCATTAATTGCCATCTGCCTTCATGAACATAATTATCATCTGCATCTTTCCAGATTGGCAATCCCCATTTTTCAAATAGATGTACGGAAGAATCAACGTGACGGGCTATATTATATACTAAATCCTCACGCGTAATTCCCATTAAGTCACTACGCACATATTTTACATAATCTTCTACAGAATTTTTTCCGTCTTTAATTCCAACATATTGGTTGATAGCCGAAAGTCCCATAGCGACAGCACCGCTTCTATCAACAGCTGCTTTATCTACCATGGTAACCTTAAGGTTGTTTTTCTTTGCCCAATATGCAGCTTCAACAGCTGCACCGCAAGCTGCCATACCGCCGCCGATAATCAATAGGTCGGTATTTACTTCTTCAGTTGTGAAATTTGCCATAATTATTTTTTTCCTCCTAATTCTTAATTGTTACTACTTCAGGAAGACCTAAAGACTCGGGCTCGGTAAAAAGAACTGGGCTCTTGAGGTCATCGTTGCTTGTATTCCACCCGCCGTCAGGCACTGCTTTACCCTCTTCAGTAGTGCGAATAGGGAATTTGAAACGTTTTAAAGTACCATTGCGGAATTTTATTGTCCACATAATGGAATCAGTACTTCTCATTGGAGTAACAGTAGCTCCAAGAGGTACGAAATCGGCATAGCCGCGAACTTCAATTGCCTGGTTGGGACAAATCTTAACACAATTATAACATTCCCAGCACATTTCCGGTTCACGGTTAAATGCTTTCATTCCGTCCTTATTTAACACCATCAGATCATTAGGACAGATGTATTGACATGCTGTTTTATCCAGCGCTTTACATCCATCGCATTTATCTGGAATTACATAACTTGGCATTAGTTTTTCTCCTTTATAGTTTTAATTAAACAACTATATATTTTATATATTCAGAATAATCCAATTATTTTTTACCATCTGTTTTCATATCACCAGTCGCAAATTGATGCATTTTAATTTCAACTTTTTCTTCAAGCGTTGAATAATAATCTCTCAGTATAGCTAATACTTCCGGCCGGCTGAATTCAGCAGGCACATCGCCGTTTTCAGATAGTGCTTTTCTAAGTGCAGTGCCGCTTAAGAAAAGTCTGTCTTCTTTTTTATGAGGACAGGTCTTCATTGATGCCATTCCGCCGCATTTGAAGCACCAGAATGTCCAATCAATCGGAAGCGGTTTTAATAATAACGAACCTTCCGGAATTTCAAAAAAGATCTTTTGAGCATCAAAAGGACCATAATAATTTCCGACGCCTGCATGATCCCGTCCGACAATAAGATGAGTGCAGCCAAAATTCTGACGGAAGACACCGTGCAATAGAGCTTCTTTCGGTCCTGCATATCTCATATCCAGTGGATAGCCGCCGCAGACTACCGAATCTTTAACAAAATAATTTTCTACAAGCACATCGATACATTTAGCACGTACTTCGGCCGGAATATCACCGGGTTTAAGTTTTCCGACCAGCTGATGAATATAAAGCCCGTCAGTAACCTCAAGCGCAATCTTGGCAAGAAATTCATGTGAACGGTGCATAGGATTTCGAAGCTGCAATGCAGATATAGTGCGCCACCCTTTTTCAGCAAATATTTTCCTGCTTTCTTCAGGTCTCTGATATAGTTCTCCAAACTCTTTCGGAAAATAACTTTCCGATAGTACTTTGACCGGGCCGGCAATATTCCACTCAAGCTGCTGCATAACCATTTTAACACCAGGGTGTTCAGGATCATTTGTAGTAAATACTTGTTTGCATTCAAAATCCTTATCAATCTGATATTTGTCGGTCACTTTCATAGTAGCCATAATTTCATCGGTCTCATCACTAACCAATGTTATTTCATCATTGATCTTTAAGGATTTAGCCGCTTCATCTGAAACTGAAAGAGTAATTGGAATAGGCCAGAATAAACCGTTCGACATTTTCATATCGGTGCATACACCTTTCCAATCTTCATAAGACATAAAGCCGTCTAATGGAGTAAAGCCCCCGATACCCAGCATTATTAGATCCCCGGTTTCACGGCTGGTCAAACGAATTTTTTTCAACCCGTTGGCTTTTTTAAATTCTTCCTCTTTTTCCTTACCGCAAAGCAGAAGCGCTTTTAATTCATCGCTTCCATGCGGTTTAATCAAAATAGAATTCGACATATAAATTTCCTTCCATTAAAAAATATTACGTTTATCTTTTTTATTGTTTGAAGATTTGATCAATCCAATACACCCACTTTGGCAGATAAATAATGGAAATGCCTGCTCCCTGATTGTCCCGAATGAGAATAATTTTCTCTGAACATCTATACCTTTTTCCCCACTTGGAACAGGCAATTTCATCTCCCTTTAACAAATTTACTTCACAAAATAAAAACTTTTTTCCCGCTTAAAGCGGAATAATTTCAAATAAAAACTTATACCTATATACACGCAAAATCAACGCGTTTGTAGATTCTGTAATCGGTTTGTTGTTCATAATTTCTTAATCATAATCTTACTAATAATCGATTAAGAGTAAGAGTAAGAATAAGATTAAGAATGCTTTGTATACTACATTCCTTTATAAGGATTAAACCCTATTTCTGTAATTTCTTCAACAAACTCATTAAAAATCTGAGGAATTTTTTCATATTCATCAATTGAGAGAGTTATAAGTCTTACTCTCTCCGGTTCAAGAACAAGCTGCTTCAATTTCTCCTGTACATTTTCCATCCGTTTGCTGGCAAGTTCACTCCCCTTAATGTAATGGCATTGATAATCATCCCCGTATTTGCAGCCGATCATAAGAATACCATCAAATCCTCTTGAAAGTGCATCTGCAATCCAGACAGTATTTACAGATCCAAGACACCTGACTGGAATAACTCTAATATTCGGATCATATTGAAGCCTGTTTCTCCCTGCAATATCCAGTGAAGGATAGGCATCATTTTCACATAGGAATGCAAGTATTCGCGGCTTTTCTTCAAATTCATCAGGTATTTGAATTGACTTAATCATTGAAGAGATCATATTGATTGAATAATCTTTAAATGAAATGATCCTTTCCGGACAGGCGCCAAGACAAATACCACACCTTCTGCAACGGGTAAGATTGAGTAAAGGCGTGCCTTTCGCATCTTCATCCAGTGTTCCAAAGGGGCATTCTTCTGTGCATCTTTTACATTGAGTACATCGTTGAAGGAAGAAATCAGGATAAGACTGATCACCTGATCTCGGGTGAACTGCTTTGCCTTCTTTTGAAGTTTGAATAACTTGGATGGCTTTTAACGCTGCGCCAAAAGCATCTGTCTTACTCATGGTAATATCCATGGGAGCCCTTACAGACCCTGCAGCATAAATACCGGTTCTTCTGGTTTCATACGGGAAGCAAATATAATGGGATTCAGGGAATCCATATTTTAATGTCGGAAGATCGGTTCCCTGCCTGTAGGCAAGGTTTAAAATCTTTGCTCCCGATTCAGCAGATGCTGCTGCTTTTTTCCCATCAGCTGTTTTCCCTTCTCTTTAGCTGCGGTTTCGATATCCCCAACCAAAGTTGATGGAACCATTCCGTTTGCTAAAACTACTATGTCAGATTCTATTTGAATCTTTTCGCCTAAAAGAGTATTATCAATATCAATAAGTATTGAATCATTTCCATTTTTGCTGACATTAACTACATCGCCTTTTGTAAAAAAGACATTATCTTCATTCTGAACTCTTTTGTAAAACAGTTCATTCTGGGCCGGCGTTCGTATATCTCTGTAAATAACATAGATCATCGCATCAGGGTATTTTTCTCTTATATATAAGACCTGTTTTAATGAGGTCGAGCAGCATTCCGATGAACAATACGGCAGATGTTTCTCATCCCGGGAACCGGCGCATTGCAAAAAAGCTATACTTTTAACAGGTCTGCTATTAAAAATATTTTTACTTCCATTATTATTTTCAGCTTTTATATGGAAGTATTCCTCTAATTGTATACTGGTTATTACATTTTCAAATTTTCCGTAGCCTAATTCACCAAGATTACTTGGAGCGTACGGTTTTGCTCCGGTAGCTTGAACTATTGCGCCGGCAATTAAATTCTCTGTTCCTGAATTATTTACATTAAGCATAACATTAAAATTACCGGGCTCGCCTGAAATTTTATCTATTGAACAGGATTTTATTACTTTAATATTTTTATGGGATTCAACCTCAGAAATTAATTCATTAATCTTTGGAAGCTCCGGCTCCTGGTATGGTGAATTAGTTGGAGGAATTTTATATAATTTACCAACCCATCCCCCAAGATTATTCTCTTTTTCAGTTAAGACAACATGAAAGCCGGCATTTGCCGCCGCTAAAGCAGATGTCATTCCCGCTACTCCCCCGCCGACCACTAAAATAGTTTCATTAATATCTTTTTGAAAAGGTACAGGCGGTTCACAGTTTCTTACTTTTGCGATACCCATTCTTATATAATCTTCTGCAAGCATTTGTGTATCTTCGTCACCGGGTTTATGAGTCCAGGCAACATTTTCCCTTAAGTTAACACGATCAACAAAAACTTCCCGGCTGAACTTGAAAACATCTGCTAAAAATCTTTGTGAACAAGCACCGATTATTACACGGTTCAGCTTTTCACTCTCGATATCACTTTTTATCATCGCAACACTTTCTTCACTACACAACCAGGGACTAGCTTTACAAACCGGCACTTTATTTTCTTTGGATGCTACCTGGATTAATTGATCGCAATTTATACTTTCACCAATTCCGCATCCGGAGCATATATAAGCGCCAACCTTTGTTTCAATGGCCATAATTTTAATTCCTTTCCCGAAGGGATAGATCCCCATTAATTTTTTGAATAGCTTTTAACACAGAACCGGTTGCCTCTTGAACAGTTGAAGCAACATCTTTTGGTTCAGTTATTACTCCACAGCCGGATTGTCCCGGGTAATTACTTCCATTCCCGTTAAAATGCAGAAAGCCATTCGCATCAATTACTGAATTATCAACCGGTAAATTTTTTGCTGCCGGCTTCATTCCCGTAGCCAAAACAACCAGTTCCACTTCATTCTTCATTAATTTGCCTGTTAACGAATCCTCAGCTTCCACAATCAATTTGCCCGAATCAGCCTGTGATACTTTGCCGACTTTACCCCTGTGGAAATGTATTTTATCATCTCCCTTAACATTTCTATAAAAATCCTCAAGGAGACCATTTGAACGAACATCGATATAATGGACATGGATTTCGGCTTCGGGATTCTGCTCTCTTATATATTGAGTCTGTTTAAGAGAAGCCATGCAGCAAACCGATGAGCAATATTCAAGATGATTTTCATCTCTTGAACCTGCACATTGAACAAATGCAGCACTATTAATTTTTTCTTTGGTAGAAGGCCTTAATATTTGTCCTCCTGTCGGTCCATCAGAGGAAGCAAGTCTTTCCATCATTACATTTGTGATAACATCAGGAAACTTTCCAAAACCCAGGACATCAAGTTTTTTAGCATCATACGGTTCCCAGCCTGCAGCCCATATAATTGAACTTACTTCCAAAGAAAAAATTCTTTCAGGCTGATCAAGATCTATTGCCTTATATTTACAAACATCAACACATTTATTACAGGCACTTCCTTTACACGTTTCTTTATCTATAATATATTTCTGAGGATAAGCATTTTCATAAGGAATATATATAGCTGTGGTTTCATCCATATTATAATTAAAATCATTCTTCCTTTTTTCAGGACATACTTTTACACAATCACCGCATGATGTACATTGATTATTAATGAATCTTGGTTTTAATTTTATATTAACTTTATATTTACCCGATTCATTTACTACATCGTTAACTTCAGCTAAGGTAAAAAGTTTTATTAAGGGATTAGTTCTTAGCCGGCGGATATTAATTTCCAATCCGCAGGCAGGCGGACACAGTTTGGGGAAATATTTGCTGAACTGCGTAACCTTCCCTCCTATATAAGAGTTCTTTTCAATTAATATTACGCTCATCCCTGTTTCTGCGGCTTCAACTGCAGCGGTAATTCCTGCAATACCCGCACCTACTACCAATAAGTCAGACGTCATTTCGTTTTTTATCATGATTTATTCCACTTCAGTTTTGTTTATAAATTCTTTTTTGATACTCGGTCTGGAAACTCGATCCCTGATATTTGATGTTCTTTACCTAATCGAGAATCTAGAATCGAGTATCGTCTATTCGTAATACCCCACAATAGATTTAACAACTTTTATTGTTTTTACTCCTTCAACTTTTGATAAGACATTTTTGATATCATTCTCCCACATTCTTGAGCCTACTCTTGGAGTATTCCCTTTAACCGTAAGGTAACCGGAATCAGCCTCAGCATCTATTTCAACTTCACTTCCTTTAGTTCGAGGGGATTGCTGCAGGCAAACTTTTGCCTTTGACGAAAGATGAAGGTTCTTTATTATCTTTAGAGATTCCGGGCTGGATTGAAATTCCTTTTTGGCTGCAATTGAAACAAGTAATTCTGCGGCAAGATCAATCTTAATTTTCTCCAGGTTAAGTACTATATCATAATGTGAAGGATTTTTCCAATCAACGCCATACAAGAAGTGAGACCATTTCTCTCTTCTCTCATCAATTAATTTTATATAAGATGTTACTTGTTCCCTGGTTTTTCCGCCTTCCTTCATGAGGGTCTTTATTCTGAATTCTGTTGGAGTAGTAAGCAAAGTCCGCAGTACAAAAGGTATTTCTCCAAGGAGGAACTGCGCCAGGTGACCGTGATATATAATACCTCCTTTAAGAGCAAAATCCAAAAGTGCTGTTTGAAAACAGGAGAGATAATGTTTCCTTCTATCACTCATCTTATCCCATATTGAAGGGGATTTCTCTATAAAAGATAAATCGCCCAAGCCTGTTTCTTTTATTCCGTATTTTTCAGCTGCCTTGATTACATCTTCCCTGGTAACAATAGAGCAGTTTAATTTTTCGGAAACTTTTCTGGCTAACATTTCCGTCGCACTTAAAGAACCTCTCGAAATTGTTATTATGTTCATTGAGCCTCCCGGGATTATTGTATTCCTTTATTTAATTCCATGCCTGACTGGAGTTGTTTTAATTGTCCGGTAATTATTGATTTCATCCTGTGAGTTAGAGACCGAGAAAATTTATCGAATAAAATATTCTGGTCATCCGGAATTTGAAACCGGATTTCATCCAGCAGCTGCAAACGGACCGCTTCTATTTTTTCATGGAAATATGATAAACCGTCATTTTCCTCCCCTTCATCCAAAGCTTCAAAAATCTGAGCTTCGCTTAAGATAATTCTTTCTGCTTCAGGTAAATCCAATATGATTTCTTCTTTTTCCGCTTCAAGATTTTTCATTAGCCCTTCCAGGTTAATGACTTCAATGTCTTTAATAAGTTTTTTTGTATCGATATCGCGCGGCAGAGCCATATCAATTATTAATTTTGGAAGCTTATTTTTTAAGTATATATTATTTATAAGCTCACTATTAATTATGTAGCCAGGTGCTCCCGTACAGCTAAAAATACATTTTGAACTTATCAGAGATTCTTCGATAAAGTCTAAGCTGAAAGCAACCCCTTTATATTTATCAGCTAATTCTTCAGCCTTATGAAGGGTTCTATTTACAAATAACAGATGGGAAAATCCTGCTCGATTGAGTTTCTCAGCAATAATTTTTGTATTCTGATTTACACCTATTATAGTTATCAGATCTTCTTTCTTGAATTTCTCCGCAATTATTTTGAATGCTGCTCCGCTTAATGATTTATTACCGGAACCAATCCTGGTTTTAGCTTTTATCTGTTTACTCACACGGAAAGCATAATGAAATAATTTATGGAGAATTTTGCCGGCCGTTTTTTCCGAACATGCAATGCTATATGCATTTTTTAGCTGATCCAATGCTTGATAGTCACCAATTAACATTGGATTTAAACCTGCAGCCACTTTAAAGAGATGTACCGCGGCTTCAATTCCATTATATAAATAAAAAAGATTTCGTTTCGGAACAGCAATTTTTCCATGCCAGCAAAAGAAATCATTAATAATTAAAAATGGATTGGTACCCGGTTTAACCTCTAAAAAAAACTCCAGCATATTAAATGTTGAAATAATAACTATACCTTCAACATTGTCCATTAACTTAATATAGTTTAGTGCAGAACGTATTTCTTTCCTATTTATCTGATAGTTTTCCCATTCTTCAAAAGTTGAGATTTTATAATTAATTCCTATTACAAATAAATCAGAAATTTCGGTATTCATAGCTTACTTCATCTTAATCTTATTCATAATCTTAATCTTTCTTTAGCAAATTTGTCTCAATCTCGTTGGGATTAAGAGTAAGATTAGGATTAAGATTATGATTACGATGTTTAGTATAGTGCGATTTTATTATTTTACTATATAACTCATTTCCGCCGCCTAAATAAGAAATATTTTTATATCCGTAATTCGTAAATATTCTGGCAGCTTCATAAGATCTTGGACCTTTTTGACATATGAACATAATAGACTGATCCATTTTCCATTCATCGAGATTTAACCTTATTCGCGGCAACGGAATATGAAGACATTCTCCGGTGAAAGGATTAGAATCGGCTTCATTTAGTTCTCTAACGTCAACAAAAATTCCCTTAAATGTTGAAAGAAGCATAGGATTAAAATTTTTGATCCCTTCACACTCCTGGTTTATTGCCATATATCCTAAATTATTTAAAGGTGAAATCGGCGATGAATGAGCAGGGGTATATCCATGCTCAAGATTGATTAAATTTTCAATTGTACCTTTGATAGATAATAATTCGGAGAAGACATCAATATATCTTGTAACTTCACCTTCGCCAACTAACTGCAATCCTAATAATCTTAAGCTGGCACGTTCATATACAAGCTTGCCAAAAAGGTTTTTCATGCCGGGATAATAATCAGGTCTGTCAGGCCAGCTGCCGATTACACTTCCGGTTTTAAAACCTAACTTTCTGGCTTTTTCTTCCGTAAGACCGGCTGCACATATTATCTCATCAAACAGCTTCAAAGAGAATGTGCCGGCAGATCCTTTAAATGCTCCCCTCTTTCCGGCAATCGAATCTGCAGCTGCTCTTCCCATTCTGTTGGCAAGAGACCCGTATGAAAAATAATCAGGTTTATCCGTAACTAAGTTTTTAATTTCCACACAATCACCAGCAGCCCAGATATCAGGAATGTTTGTTCTCATTTGGTCATTAACAATAATTCCGCCATATTTTCCGGTTTTTATATTTGAATTAGCTATAAGCTTCGTATTCGGTTTTACTCCCAGGCAGAAGAATAGATAATCAGTCTTGATTTTTTTATCATCGTTTATAAAAACAACCGGCTTTCCATTTTCGTCAGCTTCTATTTTATTAACTGATGCTGAAAGTATTAATTCTATTTTATTATGATTAACAGAATTTTCGATGTAAGATGAAATTTCGGGATCAAGACATCCCGGTAATAATGATTCCTCCTTTTCAATTAAAATTGTGTCTATTCCCCAGAGTGAAGTTAAAGCTTCCATCATTTCACAACCGATAAAGCCTCCTCCGATTATAACTGCTTTATTTACTTCCCCTTTTTGAGCGGCTTCCTTAAAATTTTTTGAATCTAAAGGCGAATGGAAAAATGAAACGGCAGAGGATCTTTGATAAGGGAATGCCGGCTCTTTAGGAATTGATCCGGTTGCAATAATTAATGCATCATATGAAAGTGTAAATGTTTCATTATTAATATTACAGCAGACTACTTCTTTTTTTTCAGCATTTATTTCCGTTACAAGTGTATTTAAAAGTACATTAACACCTTTTACATCACGGAAATATTTTTCGTCGCGAACCGTGCCATAAGAAGTCTTTACCAGATCAAGAAAATCATCAATATCTCCCCCGGCATAAAGCGGAAGACCGCAGCTGCTGACAGAAAGAAAAGGTTTTTTTTCTATTATTGTTATATGATAATTTGAACATATCCTGTTCAATCTTGCGGCAGCTTTACACCCTGCTGCCATTCCACCTATAATTATTACGTTATACACTTTGACATGTTAAATTTCTATTTCTCTTCTAACCGAAAGAGCAATTTTGTAAAAAATGGTTATTAAAAAGATTCCAACTGCCCAGATACCTAAAGCAATTAATGATTCAGGTATTGTAGGCCAGTATTGAATAACTTTTCCAAAAGGATTTGGAATGAAACCGGTTATTACCAAACCTAGACCTTTATCAATCCATATCGATAAAAAAACAATTATGCAGGCAGCTAATAATATTTTCCGGTTATTTCTTAATTTTGGTACAATTAGAAATACTAATGCTGCAATAGCAAGAACAGCAGAAGTCCACATCCATGGAACCAGCTTTGCATTTCCATCGAGTCCCATATAAAGATATTGTAAATGAGAATTATGATCAGGTATCCCGCTGTATATTGCGGTGAATAATTCCATTAAAATAAAAAATACATTCACACACATTGCATAAGTAATAATGAGACCTAACTTTTTAATTGCTTCATTCCCAGGATCGAAGTTTGAAATTCGTTTTAATATCAAGCAGAAGATTAGCAGCAAAGCAGGACCTGCAGAAAATGCAGATGCCAAAAATCTCGGGGCAAGAATAGCAGTCAGCCAGAAAGGCCGCCCTGCTAAACCTGAAAATAAAAATGCAGTTACTGTATGTATGCTGACTGCCCAGGGAATTGAAAGAATAATAACGGGTCTTATCCACTTGGGAGGTGCTGCTGATTTATGTTCGGCACTTAACGTTACACGGGTAATTATAACATTAATAACAAGGTAACCGCTTAATGCAAGAACGTCCCAGAACATCAAAGAGTGAAATGTAGGATATAAAAAAATGTTTGCAACTCTGGAAGGCTGGCCAAGATCAACAAAAACAAAAAGGATGCACATAATAACTGAAGCAATTGCAAGAAATTCACCAAGTATTGTAACTTTCCCGAATTCTTTATAATTGTGCAGATAATACGGCAGTACAACCATTACTGCTGAAGCTGCTACTCCAACTATAAAAGTGAATTGAGCAATATATAATCCCCAGCTAACATTTCTGCTCATTCCGGTTATCCCTAAACCATAATTTAATTGCCTTAAGTAAAAATAAAAACCAATTGCTATTAGGAGACCTAAAAGAAATAACCATCCCCAATATTTTTTATTTCCTTTTAATGCATGTTCTAACATATTTAAACCTTATACTAAATAATAGATTTCAGGGTTTGTTCCCAAACCAGGTTTCCGCCTTATTGAAAAATTATCTTTTAATAATTTTCTTACTTCAGATTCCGGATCATTCAGATTCCCGAAGACTAATGCTTTTTCTGGACAAACTTCAACACAAGCCGGAGGCAAACCCTGTGATAATCTTTCATCACAGAATTCGCATTTTTCAACCACACCTTTTGTCCGGGTTGGAAATTCAGGGTTGATATCCTTGATAAAAGGTTTTGGATCTCTCCAATTAAAGCTTCTTGAACCATAGGGACAGGCAGCCATACAATACCTGCATCCGATGCATCTGTGCCAATCCATCATTACAATCCCATCATCACGTTTAAAAGTTGCTTGTGTCGGGCAGACTTCTACACATGGCGGATTATCGCAGTTATTGCAAAAAACAGGAACTTTTTTACTTTTAAGTTCATCTGTCATATAATAATTTTCCTGGTCAATAAAGGCATCTTCATACGGTTCTTTCCAGATCCATTTTATTTCATCTTTTGAATCGCCAAAATCAGGGATATTATGAATTTTGTTGCATACATCGATACATTTTGTACATCCTTTCTGAGATATACATTTTCTCAAGTCCACAACCATCGCAAGTCTTTCTTTTTTAACAACTTTTGTTTTTATTAATTTTTTTGCCGGACCCGCAGCCTTGGTTAATTTAGATATTGTATTTTTAGTCCGGGCATTAATATTATCCGAAGCTATACCAACTGCAGTTATCCCGGCTATTTTAAGAAAATTTCTTCTGCTCTTATTCATTGTCCTCACTCCGTTTTTGAGAAACCAATCCAGATCCGGTAGGATGTAATTGTTCAGAATGACAGTCCCAGCAATAAGGAGAAACTCCAACATAGCTGTGGCATTGATCGCAGAATTCCGATGCATTTGAATGGCAGTTTAAGCAGGTTTTTGTAAGGCTCATATCAAAACTCTTATGGTCATTTGAGATATAGGTTCTCTTCCCTTCTCTCACAACTTCAGACCTCCATTCATTTAATAAGACCATATGATTGGTTCTCATATATGTTGAATCTGCAACGCATAATTTCTGATTTTCTTTTGAAGGAAAGAGAAGGTCGGGTTGTTTAAGTGCTGCCTTCCCATTTAAAAGATCGTACCAGATCGGTGAAGTGAACAGCCCGACAAAGATTAATAAACCTGCTATTATTTTCCCTTTATCATACATTTATATTACCTTTGCAATTTACTGATGCTCGATACTTGATTCTAGATATTGGATACGCCAATTTATTTCTTACTAATATGTTTTTTTTCTACACTTTGAATGAAGGTATTTAATTTTTTACCTAACTTATCGAGTTTCTCCTTCAGTTCATTATAAAGAATTTCATCCGTTAATGATTTGGTTTCAAAAAGTGTTTCTAAATGATTAATAGTTTCATCATTTGAAGATAATGCATAAATCAAAAATTTTATAAAATCCTGCTTATAATTTCTTCTTCCATAACCTTCTACTATTGTCGATTTAACAGTTTTTGATGATCTTCTAATTTGGCTTCCTTCTTCGAACATTTCAAATTTAGGTAATTTATTAATTGTCATTTCATGAATTTCAATAACTACTTTTCTTGCCAATTGCCATATTTCAAGATCTTTATAATTCATTTTGATCCAAATAATCTGGGTTTATCAAGTATCCAGAATCGAGCATCTAGTTTATTATCCCGCTAACTCTTCACCGCGTAAATCTGTGGTACGCTCCTTTTCACCTTTCATAACCAAAGCATTGCCTACTAATTCATGAACACCGCCAACATCTACGCCGCCTACCCAATAATCCATGAGCGGGGGCAGCGTTGCCTTGTCGATAGCGCAAATACATCCTAAGAAATTAACACCGTTTTTCTCTTTAACATATTTTACAGCATTAGCTCTGGGCAGCCCGCCTCTCATTCTCATTTCCAAATTTTCATCAGTTCCCAAACCTGCTCCGCTTCCACAGCAGAATGTTTGTTCTTTAATTGTATTTTCAGGCATCTCAAAGAAATAATTACAAGCGTTTTTAATTATATATCTCGGTTCTTCAATTAAACCTAAAGCACGTGCAGGGTTGCATGAATCATGAAATGTTATTCTTCGATGATTGTTCCGGTTTTTATCCAGCTTAATTTTATTATTTTTAATCAAGTCGGCAGTAAATTCACAAATGTGAACCATTTTTGTTGAAGTAGTATTTTCGAATTTAGTTCCTGTAATCGGAGATACCGGTTCTTCTAAAAAATCGGCAGGTCCATTTAAAGTATCCATATATTGATTTACTACTCTCCACATATGCCCGCACTCTCCGCCGATTATATATTTAACTCCCAAACGTTTTGCCTCGGCATACATTTTCGCATTTAAGCTTTTCATCAGATCATGGGAAATAAATGATCCGAAGTTGCCCCCCTCCGACGCATATGAACTCCAGGTATAATCCAATCCTATTTCATGGAAAAGAGCAAGGTAACCGAGTAAGGTGAAATAATGGGGAGTGCCGAAATAGTCGGCAGACGGAGCAATAAAAAGAATTTCAGCACCTTTTTTATTGATCGGGGCATCCACCTTTACCCCTGTAAGGGATTCCAATTCGTCAACAGCAAACTCAATGCTGTCCTTAAACCCATGAGGCTGAATACCGAGATGGTTTCCTGTCCGGAAGCTATTTGCCACCGGAGTAATAATCCAATCGATATTAATTCCGACCAGATTAAGAAGCTCTCTTACTAAGATTGTTATTTCTGCAGTATCAATACCATAAGGACAAAAAACCGAACAGCGCCGGCATTGAGTACACTGAAAGAAATAATAGAACCACTCTTTTAATACATCAATAGTTAATTCACGTGAACCTGAAAATTTACCGAAAAGTTTCCCGGCAAGAGTAAAATCATTTCTATAAATAGATCTAAGAAGTTCGGCCCTAAGAACAGGCATATTTTTAGGATCCCCAGAACCCAGAAAGAAGTGACATTTATCTGCACAAGCACCGCAACGGACACAAATATCCATAAACAATTTAAGTGAACGAAATCTATTTAACCTGTCCCGCAGACCTTCGAGAATAATTTGTTTCCAGTTCTCAGGCAGCTGCCAATCCGGATCGGTCGGCTGCCATTTCCTGGGATTCGGCAATTCCAGGTATTCAACATTCTTTGGAACCCCGCTGAAATTGTATACTCCATGTTTAAACTCAACAGCAGGATTCAGCCAGACTCTTTGCTCAGGTTCATAATTTATATCGCCGGCTATTTCTTCAGGTTTTATTTTTTTTTCAGACATTGTATCTATAAATAATTAACAATTAAAAATATTCGATAAGGTTATAATCTATTATTTGAACTCTGCATATCATTAACATTTAAAATTTTTCATTTTCAATCCTACTCTTTATCTAAAGGTAACTCCGCAGCCTTCATCTTATCCCTGAATTCATCTTCATATTCTTCGTAAGTATGAACTCTAACAGGACGATCCCAGGGATTTATATGTCTTTTCATTCTACTGTTATTTGCCAGATTTCTTGTCGGAGAAAGAAATATTCCTGGCATATGCAGAAGCTTGCTGAATGGGATGTATACAATCAAGCTGCATACTAAAAACAAATGGATAAAAAACAGGACTCCAATTCCTTCTGGAACAGCAGGGTGAAAACTGAAGAGACCGACAGCTAATTCTTTTATTTTTATAATATCAACTTTATAAAAATAACGCATTAAAATTCCGGTCACTGCAATACTTAAGATCAAGAATAACGGGAAATAATCAGATGCTAAAGAGATATATCTAATCTTTGAATCAAGAATTCTTCTAAATATCAGGAATAAAATTGCCATTGAAATTAATGCATCGGTAACAAAAAGAACCGGGAGACCGACCTGGAAAAAACTATCAAGGTTCTGCAGAGCAATTACAAATGAAGGAATCGGCTCCATGAAGAACCTGAAATGCCTCAAGACAATAATTAAAAATGACCAATGGAAAACAATAGCACCAAGCCACAAATATTTACTGCTGCTGTAAGCTAATCTGGGTCCGCTCTTTAATTCGGCTTTAGTGTTTCTAAATAAAGATCGGAATAGTAAAATTTCCAAAAGCATTCGCCCGATAACGCCTAATGCCGTACTCGGACTTTCAAGCTTGCTGCTTTTAATCCAAGGAAGGGATTTTTGCTGACCTGTAACTGTAGGAATATGAAAAGGAACCGGCGAGCGTCCCCATTTAATAACCTGACCAATAATTCCTGCTATAAAAACAGCTAATGCAGCATAAGGAATTATAATTCCAAAAAGATAATTCAGGTTAAATGTGCCGGCACCAAAAATAGCCGCAATTATCAAGACAAAAAGAGCAGCAAGTGAAAAAATAATGTTCATTTTGATTTCCTTAGATTCAAAGATTCTTCATTCCCACTTTCATAGAAATCCGCCCGGGTGTTAGATATAAGTTGAATCATGTATAAAATTAAAAGGCAGATATTACTTCACAATACCTTTTATATCATTCCTATATTTTAATTGAATCCCGCTACTCTAACATTCCCTTATTATAAGCTAATTGTGATTTTATCTCGCTTACACGAATTTTAAAAAGTTTTTCTCTTGCATCCATATATAAATCAAAGGCAATTAAAGCTATATCATCAATGGATGATTCAATATCATTTATATCTGATAGAAGTTTCCCTTCAATAACTTCCTGACCAAGTTCTTTACGGATAATCTTTTTTAAAGAGAAAATAAAACCTGTAGCCTGGGAAGGTGAAAAGTCCTGTACAGCTCTTATTTTTATTATATCGGTTAGAAATGCTTTAATTCTTTCAATATCTTTGCCGTTTATGATCTCTTCAAATATGTTTTCGGCACTATTTGATATTACATATCCGACAGGATTACCGAATCTATCTTTTTGTGATTTTAAAAAGCTTGAAGTTTTCGACGGATAAGTTTCAACTATTAATTGAATCCAGCTATCGACAATCGATGATTTTTTATCTATTAGCAAATCTTTAAGCATAATTTTTAAAACTCAATATTATCTAACCTTCGAGGTTTTCGAAAAAACGAGAATTTTAACCCCGAAGGTTACCTATTTATACACAACCGGTTGGTTTTGCCAAGCCGGCTACTTTGCAAGCTCCCTTAGCTGGTCCAGAAGGATATAATTCATAAATCTCTTTAAGAGAAAATCCCGTCTCTTTGCAGAGTTTGCGGATCATAGGTGCTATACCATATTTCTTATAATAATCACGAAGATAATTTACAATTTTCCAATGTGCTTCAGTCATTTCAGCAACATCTTCGGTGGAAGCTAATGCTTTTGCAACTTCCTCGTTCCATGCTTCAGGTTTTTCAATGAAGCCATCTTCATCAACTTCAATTTTCAGATCTTGATATTCAAAGATTGGCATAATACTTTCCTTATGTTTTTTGTTAATATTATTTTAATTTAGACTGTTTTTATAATTCAATTCTCCATTTAAGAATGATTCCCGATGCTCAATGTTTTTAATTATTCTATCGAGAATCCGGAGCTCACCTCATTTCTATATATCCGCACGGACAATTATCGGCACATTTTTTACAGCCGTTGCAGAAATCTAACTTAAATTTATATGTTTGATGTTTAATTACCGGTTTTACTATTGCCTGATCCTGGCAATAGCTCCAGCAGGTGCCGCAATCGAAGCATGAACCGCAGCTCATACATCTTTTAGATTCATTTATAGCCTGCTCTTCGGTTAAAGTAGAAGTAATTTCAAGATTTAATTCATTCAGCCTTTCTTCAGGTTTAAGTTTGAATGGTTCATTTCTCAATTTACTTTCGTAATAGCTTAGTACCATTCTGTCATGAGTAATTACAGGAGGTTTAATTCCTTTTTCCTGTTGAATATTTTGAAACCTGTTATGAATAGTTTCTGCTGCTTTTCTACCGTTAAATATTGCTATCGTAACTAAGCCGAGTTCAAGAGCATCACCGCCGGCAAAAGTACCGGGGACTTTCGTTAAATAATTTTCATCTGTTTTGATCCAATCTTTTCCTTCATGCAGATTGTCCAGTCCCGAAAAGTCCGGTTCCTGGCTGATAGCAGCAATAACTGTCGAAGCATCCAGATAAAAATATGAATCTGGAATAGGGACTGGTTTTCTTCTGCCGGAATGGTCAGGTTCCCCCAATTCCATCCGTTGGCATTTCATTTTTGTTACAAAGTCTCCATTTTTTTCAAAATCAACAGGAGCAGCAAGAAATTCAATTTTAATTCCCTCTTCTTCTGCACCAACAATTTCTTCTTCAATTGCGGGCATTTCTTTTCTTGTTCTTCTGTATACAATTGTTGCATCGGCTCCCAGTCTTTTTGAAACACGTGCCGCATCAATTGCAGTATCTCCTCCGCCGACAACCAGAACTTTATCGCCAACCTTAACCGTTTCGCCTGAGTTAATTTTATTTAAGAATTCAGTTCCTGTAAATACATTAGGAGCCTTCTCGTTGGGAATACCAAGGAGTTTTCCCTTATGAGCACCAATGCCGACAAATATTGCATCATAATTATTCTGCAGATCTTCATAAGGAATATCTTTCCCTATAATCTGGCTGCACTTTATTTCAACTCCAAGATCTTCAATTCTTTTTATTTCTTTATCAAGAATATCTTGTGGTAATCTGTAATCCGGAATGCCGTACCGTAACATTCCACCTGGTTTACTGAATGCTTCATATACTGTTACTTTGTATCCTCTCCTTTTCAACTGGTATGCACAGGATAAACCTGAAGGACCCGCACCAATAACAGCAATTTTCTGAGGATAAGTTTCTTCGGATAACATCTTTAATTTAAAACCGTTCTCTAACGCAAAATCTCCGACAAACCTTTCTAGATTATTTATACTAACAGGAGCATCTTTATGATTTCGATTACATTCAATTTCACAAGGATGTGGACAAACTCTTCCGCATACTGATGGAAATGGATTCTTTTCTATTAATACTCCCCAAGCTTTTTCAAATGATTCTTTATTTGTTCTACCGCAGTCTTCTGATTGACTAATGGTAGTTAAAAATTCTCTTATATTAGTTTCATTAGGGCAGCCATTAGAACATGGAGCTGTTTTAGGAACCTGCACCGGTCGTAGCGGTGATGTTTCTACAGAAGAGCTCCCTGAAGATCTGGAACTTAAACCGCCTAAAGGTTTTTTTGCTTTTTTTACTAGCTTTGCCATTTATTACACTCCGTACATATACTGATTTTCTTCAAATTTGAATTTGCCGGCTTAATCACAAATAATTTAAGCATAAGGATAAATACCGGATTTAATATCTTCCATCTGTTCTAATATTTCATTATGCTTTTGTTCATCGGTCATTAAATATCCAAGTAAATACCGGACAAAAAAGCTCCTGGAATTTTTCCTTGATTCTTCTGCCAGCCTGATAGTTTCTTTTTCCAGCTCAATATGTTTCTCCACCATGTTCCAAACATCTCCCAGTTCTTCAGGAGATAAATAGAGGGCTTCTTTTTCAAAACTATCAATTATTAACTGCTGAACTTTTTTGTGCATTGCAGAATCCTGGCGAATTATTTCCATAATCTGCCGTACAACCGGATTTTTAGTTTTTGCAATAATTTCTGAAGTTGATTTTACAGAATCGTCTTCAACCTTTTGCCATTTTTTTAATGTTTCTACCAATTTCTCATTTAATTCTTTTTGTTTTGCCATTTAATTCACCTTTTAATTTATCCCGATAAGCCGGGGAGTTTTCAAATTTTTATAGTTCACTGCGCATTTAATCATCCCCTTTATCCATTCCGGTGTAGCTAGCGCATGGACATGGATATAGCTTGCAAAAACATTTTTATATATCAATCCATCTCTATCATGGAAACATCCGCAGCCGCGCAAAACCGAAAGGCAGCTTTTTATTTCTAATTCATAATCATAGATTTTCGAGTAATGAAATTCATGCCCCCTAATGACTGTGCCTATATCATAAAAAGGATTTTCTTCATCTACAGTCATTTCACAATAACCATGTCCCTGCGGCTTATCATGCATTTCAATAGAAATAGGAAGCACCCCTGATAAAGAATATCTTTTCTCTTTCCACACAATTTCTTTTGCAAGATACATCAAGCCTCCGCACTCGGCATATATAGGCAGACCATCTTCAGCCATTTTTTTTATTGCCGCAATCATTCCCCTGTTTGATGTTAAATAAGTAAGGTTCATTTCAGGAAATCCGCCGCCAATATATAAAGCATCAAGGTCATCAAAGTATGCATTATGTGTAGAGGAAATCGGAATAAGTTCAGCACCTTCTTTTATAAGCATTTCCAGGTTTTCAGGGTAATAAAATGAAAATGCTTTATCTTTGAAATAACCTATTTTTACATTAGCCTGTTTAGAATTATTTTGAGGTTCATATTCAAATTCATCTGATTCAATTGGAGGTGCATCTATTGCAATATTCAAAATTTTTTGAACATCAACACTATTTGTAATAATATCTTCTAATTCTTTAAGGAATAATGATTTTTGTTCAAACTCACCTGGAGTTATTAATCCAAGGTATCTTGAAGGTAGAATTAATTTCCCCGACAATTTAGGAATTGCTCCTATTACAGGGATTCCTGTTATTTCTTCGATTGCTTCTTTAACAATTTTTTCATGTCTTTCGCCGGCCACCCTGTTTAGTATCACTCCTTGAATCTTTAATTCAGGGTCTAGGTTTTTACATCCTAGTATTGATGCTGCCGCTGTTCGGGTAACTTTGGAAACATCCTGAATAATAATAACCGGTGTTTTAAGCTGCTTTGCAAGCTCTGCTGTGCTGTGAATTCCCTTATTATCAACTCCGTCAAAGAGACCTCTATTACCTTCAATAATATTTATACCATCGCTGCATGCGTTTTTTAAAAATGATCTTTTAACTTTCTCAAACCCCATCATATAAGTATCCAGATTCCTGGCAGGTAAACCTGAAGATAAATTCAGCCAGGCCGCATCAATATAATCGGGACCTTTTTTAAAGCCTGTAACTTTTATCCCTCTATCTTTTAAAGATGCAAGAAGACCGCATGCCACAACAGTTTTCCCCGAGTCGCCGGACAAACCGCTTATAATTATTCGAGGATAATTTCTTAATTCCATTAATCCCTATATCATTTATTTTGGTGAAAGAGTAAAGGATATAATAACATTAATCAGTCTTGATACTGAATACACAATGCTCAATTCCTGATACATGATATATTTGAATATCGAGCTTCAGGTATTAGGTACCAGTCAAGTCATATATTTACTTAATTCTCAGCACCTTCTTTATGTGGAATTTCAATAAAGCTTCCGCCAAAATATGTATAAACACATTTTCCACTTTCAATCAATTCTCTAATTGCAGATTTGACCATTGATTTATCACACTTATCACCAAATAATTCGGCAGCCGCTTTGGTCAAATCGGTAGCTTTCCATTTTTTCTGTCCCATGCTCTCTTTTATTAAACGATACATTGCATTAGAGACTTCTTCAACATTTACTTGCTCAGCCATAATATTCTCCTTTTTAACAGGCTTCAGTCTAAAGCCAGATTAATCAGATTATTTAATAGGTCAAATGTGTCGATCTTTTAAATGTTAAACCGGCATGTTTGAAATCATCAATATGTTCTTTCTGAAAAGGAATACCGGTTAACTGGAAGAATTTAGGCCAGCCAATACGATTAATCCATTCACCCATTCTCTCATAAGGTCTTGCATTCCGGGCCCATACTTCAACAAGATTTTTAACTGCGTCCACAACTTCAGGCCACCTTGGCGGATTGTTAGGTATAAACGGAATCGCAAGCTTGGAAAACATCGGTTCGCTTCTTGCGTTAGATACTTTGCCGCCAATCCAAATTGAAACACCGTCATTTAACGGATCATTCAACG
Organism: uncultured Bacteroidota bacterium; assembly: GCA_963782475.1. Lineage (GTDB taxonomy): Bacteria > Bacteroidota > Ignavibacteria > Ignavibacteriales > Ignavibacteriaceae > CAVQBP01. Next base: position 201,375 of record CAWAJW010000008.1, on the reverse strand, counting down.
GCATTGCAGGGCAGACTGTATAACAGTTGGCGCAAAACATACATCTTTCTTCAATAACTTCTACAGATGGCTTTCCATCATATGTTGCCGGCTTAATAGCTGCTGTCGGGCAGGCAGATACAATAGATGGAATTTCACACATTGCTTTTAATTTATCCCTGTTAACCTTTGGCGGTCGTCTATGGATACCCAGTATTGCTATATCGGAACAGTGAACAGCACCGCACATATTAAGGCAGCATGCCAAAGCGATTCTAAGTTTTGCAGGCAATTTCATCTCTGTAAAATATTCAATTAGCTCATCCATAACGGATTTCACTATACCGGAAGCATCTGTTGCTGCTGAATGGCAATGCACCCATCCTTGAGTATGTACAATACTGGAAATTGAATTTCCCATTCCGCCGACAGGATGACCCAGTGCCCGCAAATCTTCAATTAAAGGATCTATATTTGATTCATCTGTAAGTAAGAATTCAACATTATTACGACTGGTAAACCTCAAAAATCCATCACAATATTTATCAGCTAAATCGGCATAAACGCGAATTTTATCAATGCTTAGAAGCCTGGGTGAAGCAGCCCGAACAGTAAATAATTTTGAACCCGTTTCCGATACATGGACCATTACTCCCGGCTTCAAAATCTCATGGTATTTCCATTTACCATAATTATCTTTAATAATTGGAGGTAATAATTGTTCATAATGCGGAGGACCTATATCGGTGATCCTTTTCTTTTTCTCTTCAGCCATTTTTTTATTCCTTATTAAATGTAATTTTAGACTTCAAATTTGATTTATAAAATCACTTTACTTCTTCCTCTTCTTCAGAATTTTCATCCTCTTCTTCATAAAATTCTTCATAGAAGACGTATGGATTTTCCCTCGGATGAGCTACCATTTCAGGAATAGGTTCAACACCTATAGCTTCCAGGAAATTACCCATTCCAACTCTTTGAATGAATTCACCAACCCTTTCGCGGTTCTTTCCATTTTCTGCCCATACTTCATGAATTCTATCAACTAAGTCTATAAGTTCTGTATATGGAGGTTCCAGCTTGATAAAAGGAACTAAAACCGAGGAAAGGAGTGCACCTTCAACTATTGGTGCTTTGGCGCCTATCAAGATGCAAGCACCGCGCTCTTTACCGGGCGAAAGTGCTTTCGGCATAGCATTTATACAATGCATACATTTAACACATGATTTATTATCTATTTTCATTTCCTTCCCATCCCATTCCATACATTTAGCAGGACAGTTATTAATCACATCTCTTTGAATATTCATTCCCGATTCTGCATATTCTGCGACAGCTTTTTTATCAACCTGTATATCATCTTTCCATGTCCCGATAATTGACATATCCGATCTTGCAATTGAAGCAACACAATCATTTGGACAACCTGACATTTTAAATTTCCATTTGTAAGGAAATGCAGGTCTGTGCAGTTCATCTTGATAATGCATCGTTAAAAAGTAAGTCAAAGCCATAGTATCATAACAAGCCCATTCACAGCGTGCCATACCGCAGCAGCAGCTTGGTGTTCTAACATCTGACCCTGAGCCGCCAAGATCAAAACCTAATTGTGTTAATTCACTAAAAATTGGTTCCAGCTCTTCCGTTCTTGTTCCTAGAAATACTATATCACCTGTAGAACCATGCATATTTGTTAAACCTGAACCATGTTTTTCCCAGATATCACACAGTTTTCTTAAAACATCGGAAGTATAGAACCAGCCGGCAGGCTGATTTATACGGATTGTATGAAAGTGGGAAACATTTGGAAATTCTTCAGGCAGATCAGAATATCTGCCGATAACTCCGCCGCCATATCCAAGAACTCCAACTATACCGCCATGCTTCCAGTGCCCTATCCTCTCATTATATGATCGTTCAAGCTGTCCCAAAAGATCTTCAGCCATCGGGCTATTTTGAGCGGCAGTTTTAATCTCTTTAACGAAACTTGGCCAGGCACCTGATTCAAGCTCATCCAGTTTTGGTGTCTCTCGTTTTTTTTCAGCCATTTTATCTCCTATAATTTTTAGATTTACTCTTCTTAATTAATATCATTCAAAATAAAGTAGAATATCATATTCATTTAACAGTATTAAAAAAGTTATAGATTACTTCTCTCAATAATCCCGGAATTGCAAAACCGGAGAAGCTTTCATAAATATTTAGATCAATTGCTGAAGATGAAGAAAAAGCATTCTGTACATTTGCTTCAGTTCCCAGGTCTGGAATTTCAACATCAGCAAAAAAAAGAAGCGAAAGTATAAATTTGGAAAGTCCGATCCATAAAGAAAGACAATCTTCAATAATTAAGGATCTCAGTGCCGGGTTCATGAAATTCCCCATAAAACAATAAATCAAAATTTCAGAATAAAACTTATAGAAGGAGTGGTGCAAACTCAATAGAAAATTAGGTTTTGTAATCTATGTGTTGTACTGTTAAGGTATTGAAAAGAAAGAAGATAGAAAGTTAACCTGAAGAAACTGATTTTTTTAGGAGTCAATATGCCGGTATTTATATTTTAACACCTCTCTGAAATATTCAAAATAATACTGTCGCCCTATAAAAATAATCTCTACTTTAAATGCATGAATTGAAGTTATTAATACAACTTATTTTATCGGAATATGCACAGATCTAACAGCCAGTTCTACAATAAATGTCCGCATCTCCGGACTGTCAATTGGAAGGTTAAGCGGAACAGGTAATGTACCGCAATTAAAATTTTTAAAATAGGTTTTATATGGATGCTGCAGATAGAGCGATAGCCTGCTGAAACCAATTGGAAGCGGGACAAGCATCCACCATGCAAGCCACCCGTTAATTATCGGCAAAGGATCATACTTGATCATATGAAATTTTTCAAACCTCTTTTGAAATGCTCTAAGTAATCCTTCAAATCGTATAGTCGGTTTTTTGTTAATTCTTTCCTGCAGCCTATTAATAAAATAATCTTTAGAATTCATAACTATTTCTTTCATCCTTTTATCCTTAAAAATCACGAGGTAATTTTCAAGCTGTGATGATTGGTTTACTTTATAGGCATTTATAGCTTCAAGAATTAATTTTTTAATATCGGGAGCAAAGTATAATTCATTTTTTAACTGCTTGTCGTAGCAGGCACGGGTATAATTATTAAAAGTTGTTGAATAAGGAAAAACTATTTTCAGGGCTTCATCAATCGTCTTAAAGCCGTATGACATAAAAGTAGGACAAACAAAACCCCTGCAGTTCATCCGATCCAGTAAACTGATCCAAACATCTTCCGTATCTCTTTTACCCAGTTCGAAACCGAGCACAACAGTTGACAAAGCATCTATAGCGAGAGCAAGGAACATTGAATGCTCTTTGTTGCCTCCCAGGTTGCATTTAAATTTTTTACCTACAAGATGAATTAAGCGAGCCTCATGTTTCGGGGTACAGGCATCGAGATATTCTTCCCAGGAGGAGCATCCTACCAAATATTCTCTGATTTTTTGATTAATTCTGATTGGCGAGCTTGGATAGATCGAACGAAGATCTCTGTAAGAATAACCGCTCAAATAAGCTTCTGTTAAAGCACCAACATCGGGGAGTTGTTTTGCTGCTTTATTTTCAATCCAGGTTTTATGACAGAATAAGCATCTAAACCGTTGAATATCGGCAGAGGTTTTTCCATGTTTAATTATCCTGGAGCTGTTACAAAACGGACATTTTGAATTTATTTGAACTGTTTCGCATATCATAAAGACTTTTTAAGCTCTTAAATATAAACTTATTGCTAAAGGCAAAATATATACCATTAAAAAATCATCCAAATCAATTCTGTTTTCTCATAATTTGTTGAAAATTATCATAAATGAAAAATTTTTTGTCTCTCTGTTGAGAGATTCAATAATAATATTACTCTCTAAAAAAAAGGATTAGGGCTTTTTGTTTCCCTTTGTAATTAATAAAAAATATAATTAGTTTTGAGCATATGCTCATAACTAATTAAATTATTTTTTTTAACATTAACATTTTTACTAAATAACGGGAAGATGCCCAGACCAAGGAAATATCGCAAAGTATGCTGCAATCCATCAGCATATTATTTCAAGCCAAGGGGAATCCCTATGTATGAATTGGAAGAGGTTATACTCGAATATGATGAATTAGAATCTCTTCGTCTTGCCGATCTTCTTGCCTATTCGCATGAAGAATCAGCTAAAGAAATGAATATATCAAGAGCTACTTTCGGAAGGATATTGGAAAAAGCCAGAAAGAAAGTTGCTGATAGTATTTTAAATGGTAAATCCATCAGGATAAATGATGGACAATTATTAAAAACTAAGTAATGGAGATAAAAATGTCTGAAGAAGTGAGAACTAATATAAATTTTTCTGGAAAAATTGCAATTGCAACTAATGATCAGAGAAGAGTAACCGGTCATATAGGCAGATGCAAATCATTTATGGTCTATGAAATAAATGACAAAAAGATTGTTAACAAGGAATTAAGAGAAAATCTTTTTACTAATCATAGAATGAATCTTGAGCACCAACATCACGGAGAAGGCGGCGGTCATAATCACACTCATTTAATTGAAGGTTTGAAAGATTGTAAATACCTTATTTCGTCAGGCGGCGGATGGCGCGTTGTTGAAGATTTAAAGCAGTATAATATTACCACTCTCTTTTCCGATGTAGAATTAATTGAAGATGCGGTAAATTTGTTTATTAATGGTGAATTAAAAAATGATGCTGACTTAACCTGCAGGGATGAAGAACATCATTCGTGAACTCTAAAAGAATAATATATAAACCTGTAGGAATTATTCATTCACCATTTAAAAATATTGAAGGTGTTCCAATTCAGCCGGCTGCAGCAAACGGAATAAAAGGGAGAATTGAATTATATAAGAAATATACCCAGGGATTATTAGGCCTTGGAGGATTTTCACATATAATATTGATTTATCATTTACATTTATCAAAAGATTATTCACTAAAAGTTATCCCGTTTCTTTTGGATTCGGAACAAGGTGTATTTGCAACACGAGCTCCAAAACGTCCGAATCCAATAGGAATTTCCGTTGTTAAAGTTGAAAGAATCCGGAGAAATATTATAGATATTGCAAATGTAGATATAGTTGAGGGAACACCTTTATTAGATATTAAGCCTTATGCAAGTTCTTTTGATAATGTGAAGAATGAAAAGATTGGCTGGCTTTCAGAAAGAATAAAAGATGTCAATAATGTTAGGTCTGATAACAGGTTTCTTTAAATGAAAATCAATGGAAAAGTAAATTAAGAGTTTTTACTTTTGGAAAATTGGCCTTCAATGCTAAATGCGAAATTATTTCTAAAATACGCGTATATCTCAATGGAAGAGGATTATTATACTTAAAAAAATAAAAAGGAAAAATAAAAAAATGAAAACCTATGATGTAGTTATTATTGGCGGAGGACCTGCCGGAGTTACATGTGCTCTTTCAGCAAAAAACACTTACCCCGATAAAAAAATTGTTTTAATACGAAAAGAACCTAAACCGATGATTCCATGCGGCATACCTTATGTTTTTTATACTCTAAAAGATGTAAGCGATAATATTCTGCCCGATACACCTCTGATAGCCAATCAGATAGAAATTATCAATGCTGAAGCAATTAGAAGAAACGATCATAAAATTGTTCTCGCAAATGGGGACGAAATTGAATTTGAAAAACTTGTTATAGCCACCGGTTCAAAAGCGGTTATGCCGAAAATTAATGGAACAGAAAAAGAAAATGTTTTTCTTGTTCGTAAAGACAAAGAATTTCTAAATAATTTAAAGACCCGTATTCAAGAATCTGAAAAAATTTTAATCCTTGGCGGCGGTTATATTGGTGTTGAAGTTGCCGATGAATTGTTAAAAGCCAAAAAAAATGTTACGGTGGTTGAAATGATGGATACAATGCTTCCGACTATGGATGACGAATTCGGAAATAAAATAAAAGAAATTATAGTGAAGGAGGGCGGCAATGTAATTACCGGCAAAAGCATTCAAAAGATTCTAGGTAATGAAAAAGTTAGCGCTGTTGAACTAAACGACGGGACAAAAATTGACTGTGATCTTTTAATCGTTTCATGTGGTTACAAGCCTAATCTCGACTTAGCTGAAAAGCTGGGTCTGACTTTCGAAGAAGGAAAAGGAATTTTAGTAGATGCTTATTTGCGTACTTCACAAAAAGACATTTTTGCTATCGGCGATTGCGCCGCAAAATATGATTTCTTCACAGGGGAATTTTCAAACATTATGCTCGCCTCTACAGCTATGGCGGAAGGTCGGATTGTCGGTTCCAATCTTTATTCAATCAAAGTTATCCGTCAATACGCCGGCGTCCTGGGTTCGTTTTCAACAAAAATTGGAGATACAGCATTTGCAGTATGCGGAATAATTGAAAGACGAGCAAAAGCTCGTTTACTCGAATATACAGTTGGAATTGCGAAAGCTGTCGATCGTCATCCCGGGAAATTGCCCGGAGCTTCTGAAGTAACAGTAAAATTATTATTCTCATCTTATTCCCATACTTTAATGGGAGCACAAATAATGGGCGGAAATTCAGTTGGTGAAATGATAAATATTATGTCTGTGATGATCCTAAACAAAATGACCGATATTGATATTAATAATTTGCAAATCGGAACACATCCCCTTTTAACAGCTTCACCGATTGCTTATCCCATAATTAACGCAACTGTTGATGCTATTAAAAAATGGAATGAACTTCAGTTCGCATAATATTGAGACAATATAAATGACAAATCCTTTGCAGGAAAATAAGTGCAGTTCAAAATGTATAGTTAAATATAATTAAGTGTATATAAAATAGTTGGAGGTAAAAATGGAGCCAAACGATCTTAAAACCGGAATCCCTTTGATTGGTGAAAAAATGCAAAGCATTAAAGTTCAAACAACTTACGGTATTAAAAATATACCGGATGATTATAAAGGCAAGTGGTTGGTCTTATTCAGTCACCCGGGCGATTTTACACCGGTATGTACTACCGAATTTGTAGCCTTTGCAAAAAGAAATGAAGAATTTAAAAAATTGAATACTGAATTAATAGGACTCTCAATCGATCAGGTCTTCTCTCATATTAAATGGGTTGAGTGGATTAAAGAAAAATTAAATGTACAAATACCTTTCCCCATTATTGCCGACGACATGGGCAATGTCGCTTCAAAACTTGGAATGATACATCCGGGTAAGGGAACGAATACTGTACGTGCGGTTTTCATAATTGATCCAGAAGGATTTATACGCTTGATACTTTATTATCCCCAGGAAATTGGCAGACAAGTGAATGAAATATTAAGAGCACTTAAAGCCTTACAAATTTCAGATATGAATAAAGTTGCAATGCCTGAAAACTGGCCTAATAATGAATTAATAAAAGATAAAGTAATTATACCTCCGCCAAAAGATTTCTTTGAAGCTGAAAAAAGGATGAATCCTGAAGACGGGTATGATTGGTGGTTTACTTATAAACAACTTGAAGTAACAAATTGAGTAAAAGACTAGTTCTGCTTTCATAGGATATTAAAAAGAATTATGAGTATTCAACCTGGATGCATCCCTTGTATTGTAAAACAAGCTTACAACTTTGCCAAGCTGGCAGGAATTTCCGATCCGGAAATTCTTAGACAAATCTTATTTGAAACAATGGCTAATTTGATTTCAAATATTAATATTAAAACGGCTCCCCACTTTTCGATAATACTTCAATCCGTAATTGATAAATATGCTGATATAAAGAAAGCCTTTAGGGAGATTAAGGAGAGAAATTTTTTTTTGGTAATGAAGCATATAAATTATTTAGAAAAAATGATTGAAAATACCAATGACAAAATTGAAACAGCTGTAAGAATCTCAATAGCCGGTAACTCTATAGATCTTGCTGCAAATCCTGACTTTGATATTGAAAAAGAAATTAATCTTATTTCATCAAACAACATAAACTTGGATTTCCTTCCAAGGTTTAAAGAAGATTGTCAAAAAGCAAAAAAAATCCTTATCATCGGCGATAATTACGAAGAAGCTTTATTTGATAAGGTTTTAATTAAACAGCTTTTGCCAAAAGAAGTTGTATTTGCCGTCCGCTCCGGTGAAATCTTAAATGATATAACCATGGAAGATGCACAGAAGCTGAGGCTTGATGAACTTTGCAGGGTGATAGAAACGGGAAGCCCTATTGCCGGAATAGATTTGGAAAACTCTTATACTGAGTTCCTTGACTTGTATAACTCGGCTGATTTAGTAATTGCTAAAGGCCAGGGGAATTATGAAACTCTTTTTGCGGCAAAACGTTCGATATATTTTATGTTCAAAGTTAAGTGTGATGTTATTGCTGAAATTAGCGGCTACCCAACCGGCACAAATATGCTTTATTACCATAGTGGTTTAAATATTTGAACCATAGATAATTTATAAGGGGATATTACATCATGAATCAAAAATTTATAGAACTAAAACTTAATATTAAACCTTATGATATAGATATTGCCAGGCACGTGAACAATATTGTATATATTAAATGGTTTGAAGAGCTCAGAACAAAATTATTTAACAACTATTTTAATCTTCCTGATCTACTTTCTAATAATTTATACCCGGTGGTTATTTCCACAAATATCACTTATAAAAAATTTTTAAAATTGTTTGATGAGCCGGTAGGTTTTATGAATTTGGTGTGCTATAATCATGGTATTGCAACATTAAAAGTTGAAATCAGGCTTAATGGGAAAATCACTGCTTTCGGCGAACAGAAGTGTGTATTAATGAATTTAACAACAGGAAAAATGATTAAAGAGAAATTAAAATTTATATCAGTCGATATCGTTTAAAACTTGTCCTGCTGCTGAATTCGCTTGCCCAAGAATATTTGAGATATATTTAACTGATGAAAATTTTAATTGTAAAATTCTGAAGTGCCCCTTTCCTAAGCTGAATCCAACTTAAATTTCATGAATCATATTCAGTAAATATTTATAAATTTATCAACGGGTTGAAAATGTTAAAAACAAATCTCACACATTTACTATCAGAAAAAGAACACACTGAGCTCTTAAACAGCAACGAAAATGTAATGATCTGCTGCGGCAGAATGGGACCTATGTGCATCCCGGTTTATGACGCAATGGAAGAGCTGGAAAACGAATATACACATGTAAAATTTGCAGATATGGAATTCGATTCACCGGATGCAAAAGTTATAAGGAATTTACCCGAATGCCGGAGCTTTGCGGGACTCCCGTTCACTGTTTATTACAGAAATGGAAAAGTCGTAGAAGCTACCAGCAGCATTCAATCAAAAGAACAAATAACCAGAATAATCGAAAAACATTTATCGAATAATGGTAATGGAAAATCACTTTGATGTAATCGTAATTGGCGGAGGACCTGCCGGATTAACTGCAGGGATCTATCTTTCACGTGCCAAACTTAATACTTTAATCTTAAACGAAGGAACAGCCGGCGGACAATTGATCTTAACACATGAAATCGCCAACTATCCTGGGGTTGAGAGCATAAGTGGTTATGAACTGGCAAGGATTATGAAATCACAAGCTCAGAAATTCGGATGTAAAATAAGATCTAATATTAAAATCACTTCTTTGGATTTTAAAGATGATATTAAGAAAGTAACTGTAAATAACAAAGAAGTTTTTACCTCTCACGCAGTTATTTTGGCAATGGGGGGAAGATCCAGGACAATCGGAGCCCCCGGTGAAGATAAATTTAAAGGAAAGGGGATTTCATATTGCGCAACGTGTGATGGTGATTTTTTCCAGGATAAAGAAATAATTGTTGTAGGAGGAGGAAATTCAGCACTCGAAGAAGCTGTATCGCTTACAAAATACGCTTCAAAAGTTACAATTGTACATCAATTCGATCACTTCCAGGCATTTGAGCATTATATTGAAGAAGCAAAGAAGAACAGCAAAATAAGCTTCATCATGGAATCAAAAATAATCGGATTTACCGGAGATGAAAAACTTAAAGCAGTTAAAATTCAAAACCAGCGAACCGGGGAAATTTCTGAAATGAATATTGACGGAACATTTATCTTCATCGGCTATGTGCCGAATACCGAAAGTCTTGAAGGTGTTGTAAATCTTAATGATTGGAAAGAAATTATTGTTGAAAAAAATTTAATGACAAATGTACCCGGAGTTTTTGCCGCAGGAGACTGTATTCCTAAAAAATACAGACAGGTAACAACAGCAGTAGCAGACGGAACAATAGCTGCACTAAGTTCAGCAGAATTTATAAATAAATTAAAGGAACATGAAGAAGATCTCATTTCAATATAGAAAAGTAAAAGTATACAGGTCAAAATCGTAATTATTGAAGTTTGCAGAATTTATTTTGAAGAAGTGAGTTCATAACAATATTAGCTGAAAGCTTCTTTCCAAACAACACTTTTTTTAATTCATGGGGATTTTTTGTTTATTAAAAAATTCTCCGGCATTTGAACAGCCACAACTTTTCCTTTGGCCGTTATTTTACCATTAGCGGAAACTGTAATTTCCGAAACAACTTTTCTTCCTTTTAGTTCGATAATTTTTCCCCTTATCTCAAGTTCAACACCAAGCGGAGTAGGCCGAAGATAATCTACCTGTAGCGATGCGGTAACAAAACGGAACGGCGGTTCAGTTCCCGGTTCCCTGCTTTCATTTCGATATGAGGCTAATGCACCTGTTCCTGTACCGTGACAATCGATTAGAGATGCGATTATACCGCCATAAACATATCCGGGAATTGCAATATGGTATGCCTCCGGTGTAAAGTATGCTACAGTTTCATCTCCATCCCAAAAACTTTTTATTTGATGGCCGTGCTCATTTAACCGTCCGCAGCCATAACAGTAGCTAAGATCGTCAGGGTAATAGTCCTGAATAGCTTTTTTTCCCATTTTTTTTGTTCGTCTTAATTATATTTCAATTTGGAAAAATATATGTTTTGAACAGTTGATACAATATTTATGGATGGTTCCAATAAAAAATTCTTTAGGTACTTATGATATTTTTCTATTTCTTTGATTTCATTCATAAACTTTTAATTGACTTTTTGGCAAGTCCAATATTAAAGAGAAGGATTTATGATTTTAGATCAAACTTATGAGATGATAAAAGCAAAGCATAAAAATCAAATAAATAAACTCTTAATATCAGATGCAAGGGTAGGTGTATTTCTTACAGCAGTTCAATTGTCTGATGGCAGCTGCGGTGTTGCAAGTACCGGCATCGATTCTCACTCACATTGCTACAAAAGAGAACGTGATTTCGGCATATTTTCTCCATCAAAAATTAAAGGGCAAAAAGTCATCGATTTATTTGAAAATAATCGGGATAAAAAAACCATTAATAGCTTAAAAGCTGCAGCACTAAATGCAATTTCATCTCAAATAATTTCAAAATCAGATTATAAAATTTTAGAAGGTATTGATCCAATCGACCTGGTTGAATTAACTCCTCTCAAAACGATCACTATTGTCGGTGCATTTCAAAGCTATATAAAAAAGATAGCTTCAACTAAAAATAAATTGCATGTGCTGGAACTTGATGAAAAAGCTTTGAATGACGATCAGAAGCAATATTATATTCCTGCAGATGAGTATTATAAAATCCTCCCTGATTCCGATATTATTATTATTACTGGACTCACCCTGGTTAATGATACCATTGATGCTCTTTTAGCATCGGCTTCACCGGATGCAGAAATAATTGTTACCGGGCCATCCGCCGGATTAATACCTGATATTTTATTTGAAAAAAATGTTAAAATTATAGGAGCAGCAAAAATTACCAATCCCGGGTTATTACTTAGTATAGTTAGTGAAGCCGGGAGCGGCTTTCATTTATTTAAATACTGTGCCGAAAAATATTGTATTGTAAATGAATAAAGAAAATAATTTAAGTGAAAAGTGGATCAAAGCATCAATCCTTGGTACAATTTGGGCCGCATCCGAAATAGTGATTGGAAGCTTTTTACATAATCTTAAAGTACCTTTCAGCGGAAATATTTTAACCTCGATTGGTTTAATTATTCTTATTTCTATCAGCTATAAATGGAAAGAAAAAGGGTTGTTTTGGCGGGCCGGCTTAATTTGCGCATTAATGAAAACCATGTCGCCAAGTGCAGTAATATTCGGCCCTATGATTGCAATTATAAGTGAATCTTTTTTGCTTGAAATCTCGGTAAGATTATTAGGGAAAACTATTGCCGGTTATATTTTGGGTTCCGTTCTTGCAATGTCCTGGAATTTATTGCAGCAAATATCAAATTATATAATATTTTACGGCTATAACATTGTGGAAATTTATACCAGACTGTTGCAGTTATCGCAGAAGCAGCTCAATATAAGCTTTAATATTTTATGGCTGCCGATCATTTTCTTGCTGATTGTTCATATTCTATTTGGAATAGTCTCTTCATTTCTGGGTATGAAAACAGGTAAAAAACTGCTTACTCAACCTTCCATGAGTAAAATTGAAAATATTTCCAACAACAATTTAAAACTAAAAAATAAAGACCATTCCGATTTTAATTATTCTTTATACTGGCTTTTAGTTAATCTATTTTTAGTTATATGTTCGTTGATTATTTTAAGTCGTTCCGACTGGATTATTTGGAGCATATTAATAACTGGTATTATTTTCATTTGGTCTTTACGCTATAAAAGAACTTTGCATCAATTATCCAGACCAAAATTCTGGTTTCTTTTCTTTCTATTAACAATGCTTTCAGCATTTATTTTTTCGGAACTGCAATCTGGTGGAACCAGCTGGTACAACGGGCTTTTAATCGGTCTTCAGATGAATTTCAGAGCCGCAATCATAATAACCGGTTTTTCTGTTTTAGGCACAGAATTATATAATCCGAAAATCCGAAAAATTTTCTTAAAAACTTCATTTAAACAATTACCTTTAGCATTAGAACTTTCATTTGAAAGTCTTCCTTCTGTCATAGCTGCATTTCCTGAATTCAAAAGCATCATCAAAAATCCTGTTGCAGTATTTTATCAAATTGTTTCACAAGCAGAGCTAAGGCTTGATGATCTGAGGAACAAAAATAATTTCCATCAAAAAGTATTCATATTAACCGGTGCTAAAGGTGAAGGAAAAACAACCAAGCTGAAAAAAATTCTGGAAGTTTTAAAACAAAATAATATTTCAGTAAACGGAATTTATTCACCAAAAATAATTGAAAACGAAAATAAAATCGGCTATGATATTTTCGATATCTCAAGCGGTAAAAGAGAACCTTTCTTAAGGCAGCATTGTAATGAAAGTTATGATAAAATCGGGAAATTTTACATTTATCCGCAGGGTTTGCAGCTTGGAAAAACTGCATTAAAACTATCTAATCATACTAACAATCAAATTATTATAATAGATGAAGTAGGAAATCTGGAATTAGACAACAACGGCTGGGCTGATTGCTTAAAGAATTTAACTGAAAATCCTGTTAATCATCTGCTGTTGATTGTTCGAGATAGCTTTATTGATAAAATTTTACAAAAATGGAATTTTAAGGAAAAGTATATCTATAATATCTCAGATATGAATTATTGGACTATTAGTCATTCGATTATAGAACATGTCACTTAATTAAAATTACTAAATGACTTGTTGAAGGTTGATTTTTTATTTCTGTAATAACCTTAAATCCCGCTTTAACTGCAAGACCATTTATTCCGCCGTTTGAAACATAGCTTTTGTAATTTTTATAATGTTCTGAACCGGCGGCAAATTCTACTGCCTCATTTAATAAACTCCAGAATCCGAATGCTTTGGGTACAAGGTAATCTCCGATAATAATTTTATCAGCGATTAAAAAGATCTCATTCAGGAGATTTATCCTTTCGCTTTCAGCAACTTCGTGAATTACATAAGTAACAACTGCATAATCAAAATGTACATTATTTTCAGAAATAATTTCATCTATACTTTTATGCTGAAAATATATTTTAGGGTGCGGATTTCTTTTTAATATAAGATTTGCCCGATCAATATTCCGTTTTGATAAATCTATCCCTAAAATATATTGGCATTTATCAGCAGCGTAAAAGGAAAACCTGCCGGTTCCGCATCCTACATCAATTACCTTTGAACTGATTTTAATAAGATCTTTTATCCTTCCAAATAATTTATCCTGATTCGGAGCTATGAATGAATCATAAAACCAGCCGTCGTACCAATGATTTTTATTTTGCGGCATTTATTATAAAATCTCAAAAACGGATTAAATTATTCCGATATTATACTAAATTTTAAGTATATATTTACAGAATGTAATTTGCAGAATATAAATAGAGATCATCTACTTTTTTGTATTCTCAAACTTAACATCAGGCAAAATTACATTATTGAAATGAGGCAAGTCTACTTTCCAGTTAAGCCCTGCTGTTATATTCTCAGGCAGCTCTGTTTTATGACATGTTGAGCATTGAGCAAGATTGGGTTTATCCTTGAGATTTTTTGATTCAGCTGTATGGCAGGATACACATAATCTGTGTAAAGCATCTGTGTAGGAAAGTATATAATATTCTTTTTCAGAAACATATTTATTTGCAGAAAATTTATAAGTAGCATGGCAGTCAGTGCAGTTCTTAGCAGACTGTGCATTCCGGTAAACTCCGGCTTTATGACAATCATCGCACTTAAGGTTTGCTCTTTGATTTGTTTTGTGCCAATCATGTCTAAAAAAGTCAACTTGCGTATACATGCTTGAATGACATTCAGAACAGGCGCTAAGTTTTTCTCCGGGCATGGTTAAGTGATGACAAGTTTCGCAACTATCATTTCCATTAATTACAGTATTATCAAAAACATCTTTATTAATAAATGAAACTTTGTGAGCTTTTATCCAATTGATATGAGCCTGATGCGGGAATTTGACAAGCTGATCATCTCTGTTGCCATTAATATATAGAGTATCCATTCCGGAAGCACGGGTCACTGGAATATTTACAATACCTTTGCTGTGCAAATGTTTGCCAGGCATTAAAAACATTCCGAAAGCAAAACTTACAACGAAAACAAGCGAATATTTTGTTATTGAGGATACATCAGGCGTTCCAAGCCATGATCTCGAAGAATAATCAAATGACGGCGGAGTGTAGGGTAATGATTCAGGTTCTTTTGGCTGAATATCCCAAACATGAAAGTTTTCAATTACAAATAGAAAGATCAGGGCTGCCGTTGATAAAATTCCAAAGCTCATAACAACTTCCATCCAGGAAGGAATATACCATGAGGTGGCTCCGAGCATTGCATAACCCCCCACATCAACTCTATTCATTGTTATTCCGGTTATAGCTATTATTGAACCTATCCATTGAACTTTTGTATTTCTGTAAAATTTCGGGACAGAAAACATTATTACCGGTATTATTATAGATATCAAAACTTCTAAAATAAAAAGATTGCTTAACCGGTTTCCGTTAAAGATCATTCCTAATTTTCCTGCAATTGCTAGGTCTGTCATCTTTACGATAAAATAAATACCTAGAGTCCATGCACTAATTTTACATAGTTGGCTTACAATGCTGGTTTCTATTTTACGGCGGTACATCCAGTTTAAGGCCAGGGTTTCGAAAGCAAGCATTACCAAACCGCCTGCTATTGCCGAAATGAAAAATTGTACCGGTATTATATGTGAAAACCAGAGCGCATAAAGTCTTCGGGGCATAATAAGAAATAAAGATCCGAGTGATGACTGATGGAGCGTTGAAAGCATTATCCCCAGAAGAACAAGCGGGAAGCGAAATTTCATGAGAAAATTTCTGACGTTTGCATAACGGCTATACTTTTCCAGCGGCACAGGGCTGAATTCAAGTATTAATACTGAAGTATAAAGCATAACGCACCAGCCAACCTCGAAAAGCGGGGAATGAGGATTCCAATAGATTATCATGTGCCATATATTCCAGGGCAGTCCCAGATCAAACAGCAGACTAATAATAAAAGAACTATACCCAAGAAACGCAGTTAATATTGCAACTTTTACGAGAGGATGAAATTTTTCCCGTTTCATCATGTAAAAAATGGCGGCAATTACAAAACCGCCGGCTGATAAAGCAACCCATCCTAATTTAAATCCTATCCAGAATCCCCAGGGTACTTCATCATTCAGATTTGTTGTTGCACCTAACCCGAAAAGAAATCTGTTAATTGCAACAGCCACCGCAAAACCAGTAATAAGCCATAAGATAAGCTTTGTATTCCTTACTCTATTCATCTGAAGATTCCTTTTCCTTTTGCTCCTTATTAAATTCCATTCTACGTCGTATTATCCAGTTAAGCCCGAGCATTACTCCACCCATACCAACAAAAGCAAACGGTACAGATTCCATAGCCGGAGCAGTTTCTTCCGGAAGCGGTTTATCTACAGGTTTTGTCTGGTATGATAGGAATCCAAGATCAATATCCGAGATATATAAAACAGAAGTCCCTCCTACTTCATGTTCACCCCATACTTTATTAATATATTTACCGGGATTTTCTTTAATTCTGCTATGAGCTATTTTTAATAATTCAGAACGATCTCCAAAAATTGTAGCATTAGTTGGACAAGCATCCGTGCATGCGGGTTGTTCCCCTTTTTCAATCCTATCGTAACATAAAATACATTTTTCGACATAGGGAACGGCTTTATCCCAATCATAACGGGGAATACCGAATGGACAGGCCATCATGCAGTAACGGCAGCCCATACATTTACTGCTATCATATACTATAGCACCTATTTTTGTTTTACTTAATGCACCTACAGGACAAACCGAAACACATGCCGGTTCAAGGCAATGACGGCATTGTTTACGTATATAATGGTTTTCCGGTTTTTTAATTATCGATGTCCAATTTTCTGCTGACAGTCCATCGTTTTTTTGCCATATTCTTGGTTCATCCGCCTCAAGATTATGCACTTCTTTACAAGCTGAAACGCAATTAAGGCATCCAATGCATTTTGTTATATCCGTTAAAATTCCTTTGCTCAAATTGGTGCTCCTTTTTTATTTAGAGTCATAGCTATATCATCATCAGTTTTAGGTGGAAATTTCCAGGCTAGTGAAGAGACAACCTGGGATAATGGCATAAGTACACAGTGTGCAATTTTTGAAAACGGCATAAGTACAAAAATCAGCTCACCCGATAGAACATGCGCGAGCATAAAGAATTGATAATCTTGAGAGTTAATATTTAAATTGGCACAAATAAAGCCGGTTATAAATGGAATAAGCAATAGAATAAGCCAGAGATAATCCTGTTTTCTGCTTAATGCTCGTGCCTGCTTAATGACAAGTCGTCCAAAAAATAATGCAACTGAGAAGAATATTGTACTAAGTGTTAACCATAAAGCCCAGCTAAAGGGAAGTGCCGGCCATGATATGCCTATAGATTCTTTCCAGAGTTGGATATGGGCAAATAAAAATATCGGGACTACAATTAAACCAATATGAAAGAGAATTGATAAAACAGAATAAACCTGGAAATTGTTAGATAATCTTTTAATAGGGAAAAACCATTCCCAAGAACGGCTTATAATTATTTTCCACGGTAACTTTTTATCCCCGGATTTTTTATATGCTTTGACCGCAGTCCAAATATCCATGAAAAAAATCCTGGCTAAACCCAGTATCATTATTGTAAAACAAAGCCGAAATAAAGGACCGCGTGCAAACTGAAGTAATTCTTCCATAATAATTTATTGAGTTATATTGGTTTTTCTTTTTAAATCTCTGTGGTTCTCTGTGACTACTCTGAGATCTCTGTGTAACTCCTCTTGAAGGAACACGGAGAACACAAAGAACCTCTGAGAACCACGGAGGAAACATTAATCTTATTTAATCTCTTTTTACATCTTCCTTTTTTACTATTAATGAGTTATCAAAAATGATTGCTTTATAAATTAGATCATGCAGCCCGACTACCTGACAGTTTATGCCTTGATCTTCGACTAATTCTCTTAATTGTTTTTTACAATTGGCACATGGTGCAACAAGAATATCACATCCCGATTTACGAATTTGATCTGCCTTCAACTTGCCGCCGATGGTAGTTCTGTAAGGTCGAATTTCATCAATTGAAACCATGCCGCCGCCGCCACCGCAGCATATATTATCTTCACCAGTAGGGGTCATTTCTACATAGTTTTTACAAAATGATTTTAATACTTCGCGCGGCTGATTTACAATCCATCCTTGCCTGGCAATATTACATGGATCATGATATGCGACTTTTTCAGTAATAATATCGGGATTGAGTTTAAGCTTGCCTTCTTTCCACATTTTATGAGTATATTCCAAAATATTTACAACCGGAAATGCTTCATCACCTCCGCAAAATGTCGGCATAAAATATTTAGCTGTTCTGGATGCATGACCGCATTCTCCGATAAGAACTTGTTTCCCTTTTAATCTTTTGGTCTCACCATCAACATTTTTAATAACTCTCTCTAATATTCTATCGTTGTAAAATAACCCATAGTTAATTCCATCAAAATAACCGGTGCCTATTGTCCATGATCCCCCGGTTGCGGTAAATACTGCGGCAATTCCCATCAGGGTTTCCGCTTCCATAAGAAAATCGCTGACAGCCGGAAAGAATACATAATCACTTTCTTCAACATCAATTGGGAATTTTATCTTTACAGATTTTTCCTCGAACATATCATCTTCAAGGAATTCAAGAGTATCTTTTAAAGCCGGTACAGGTACAGCCGATGTATTTCTTGATTTGCCTTCAAGCTGTTCCCTTGTACTAACAACGAGCGCGCGAGGAACTATTCCTATTTCACTTAAAATGTAACGAGCCAGATGTGTAATAAGCCCATGATCAACTCCCATCGGGCATTCAAGAACACATCGCCTGCATGCTGTACAATTCCAATAACTATCTGCCATTTCCTGAATTTTTTCATCTGTTAAATAGCCGCCGCCCGATATTCTGCCTTTTAACAACCCACCTAAAGTAAAATGACGGCGATAAACATTAAGCAGAAGTTCAGAACGGCGGCATGGAATATCATCAGAATCACCGGTTGCCTGATAAATTTGGCATGTGGTTGCACAGAGAGAGCACCTTGAAACTATATGAGCATAGTGTTCCAGAGCCATTCTATAATTTGAATGTTTTAGTATTGCTGCAAAAGCTTCCAGAAATCTGCGGGGCCTATCATTAACATCTGAATCTTCAACATGATAACGGACATTTAATTTTTGTTTTTCAATTACATCCGGTTTTTTAACTGATTTAAAAGCTTTCTTTCGTTCCTCATCAGTAATTTGTTTGGTTCTCATTTAATTTCCGTTCAATCTTATTGAGTAATTCAAAGTAAATCGTTAAGTAAAACCCTGAGACAGGTTTAATCTTTTTTAATTAATGAATTTTTAAATTTGAATTGATGATTACTCCTCTAAACTCCGCCTTTGGTTTTATAATTTTCACAATATATTCATATTAATTCGAAAAAACTTAGCGAGAACGGAATACAAAATCAAAAACATTAAATTTAGTGTATCCATTTTGTGGGTAAGTTAAATAGGGGTACAACCTTTTTAGCTGAATTGGAATATCATATGACTGATATGTATCTAAAAAAATAAGATTCTTTAAAGCTGCAATCTTAAAATTTAATTTTAATTGCTTTTTATCAGGTTCACTTAAGTTAGTTTGGAGGGTATGTTGAAGATATTATTTATAGCAGACATTAATTTTCATTTTGCAGCTTTTTGAAATAATTATCAGCAGATAAAATATATTTTTCAGCTTCTGAATTTCTTTCCCCTTTTTTAAGAAGCTTGCCTATCTCAGCTGAAGTTTCCGCTTCATTACATTTATTTTCCATATCTTTATTCAATCTGATGCTGTTTTCAAAAAGCTCTTCCGAGAGCTGAAAATTTTCCAGATCGTTCTGGATCATCCCTTTTATTTTATATATATCGGCAATTGAAAGAGTATCATTGATTCGGTAGGCAATCTCCATTGCCTTGTTCGTATATGCATCAGCTAAAGCAAAATTTTTCATCTTAGTATAAATAAATGCCTTACCAATGTATGCAACGGCGCAATTTGACATGTAGCTGTTTTCAAGAGATAGTGTTATACATTTATTGAATTCATCAAGTGCTTCATCATATTTTTTTAATCTTGTATACAGCATACCTATATTATGATAAACACGTGATAAACGGCGTGTATCGTTTAACTTTTCAAATTTTTCAATTGAGCTTTTGCAATTCCACACAGCTTTTTCATAATCTCCCCGGATAGCATTAATAATCCCTAAATTTGTCAGAATCATAGCATGCGACAATAGATCATCTTCATCCTTCAAATATGCTAAAGCATTTTCCAGATGCAGTTGTGCTTCATTAAAATCTCCTTTTTCACCGTAAAGAGTTGCAAACATATTCTCACATTTTGCCATGCCGGGTTTATTTTCTATTGCCCGGAATATCCGCATTGCTTCAGAAACATAATAGCTACAGTCATCCCAGTATGCCTGGTTCCAGTAAACCCTGGAAATCATAAGGTTAGTTTCGGCGCAAATCAAACTATTTTCTGAATTTACTTTACTCAACTGGTATTCGGCTATTTCAAGGGCAAACGAATTTTCACCAGAAAAAAGCATCAGTTGAGATAAATCCAGCACTAACCTTTGATATTTTTCAACCGGCAAAAGTCTTTCGCAATCGGTTAGAATTCTATCAATAATTAAACGGTATTTTGTTCCTTTTGGAAGTTCGTATTCTATCTGTTCTTTTTCTATCGGGGATAGCGGCAACTCCTCACCTGTTTGAGCTGAAATATCCACTTCAAGTGTTTTTATAAAATCTTCAGTCTCTGTATCAGTCATGTAATTGTTGATCAGACTTTTAATGTCATTAACTATATTTGAACTATTATTTTCCATTTTTTATATATATTTAATAATCGAGTTAAACTTCCTGAAAATTTAGGATCTCTTCGATCTTTTTTATTTTAATTGAAGATTTTATCTTTTTATAATAACCAAGCGCATTTTGCAGGCTGGAACGTTTTGAATTGGAATTATTCAATTCTCTATAAAGAACCCCAAGTTCAACATATGTTTCAGCTGTATTCATCTCATTTTTTAAGGTGGTATTTATTCTTATACTGTTCAAAAAATGAATTTCTGCAATGTCAAAGTTTTTAAGTTCTCTTTCAATAATTCCTTTTATCTTATAAATTTCCGCCAGGGTCGCTTTATCATTGATATCATGACTTATTTCCAGTGCTTTATCGGCAAATTCCGCAGCATAATAAAAAGCTTTAGTTGAAACCAAAACCTTTGATTTTGCAAGGTAAAGCAGGCATAAAATTGAAAGGAAACCATGCTGTTTCGCAATTTCAATTCCTTCATCTAAAGAAGAAATTGCAGATGCGTAATTTTTTGTGTCAGAATAAACTAAACCTAAACTAAGAGAGGTATTTACTTGGTTTTTAAAATTTTCAAGTTTTTTGAATATTTCCTTTGCTTTAATTAAATGTATTAAAGCATTATCCGAATTTTCTTCCATATGATCTATGATGCCTAAGTTTGTTTCCAACTCGGCAGATATTTCTAATTCAGTTTCCGGATTGATCAAGGATAAACTTGCTTGAAAATGCTTTTTTGCATTTTCGATATCCCCGAGTTCTCCGTTGATGGTACCGATAAGGTTTTCACAGATTGCAATGCCATGATTATCATTTGTTTCTTTATACAAACCTTCTGCTTCGGCAATTATGCTCAAACCTCTTGTCCAGTTTCCTCTTTTGATTTGAACATTTGCCAAACCGGTCAAAGATTCAGCTTTATAATTTTTTGCTAAGCCGGAACTGCATATATTTGCTTTTTTAAAAATTTCGGCGGCTAAATTTAGCTTGCCGCCGGAAATGCATACCCGTCCAATATCAATTAAAAATTTACAGAACTTATTGCTCTCAAGATTCTTCTCGGAAAAAGTAATTGTTCTGTCTATTTTAATCCGTTCATCATAATTGCTCACATTTATCTGAAGCTGCTCTTTATAAAAGCTATTAATCTTTCCGGATACCCCATCAGCTTCCTGCTCAGGATAATCTATGCTCCGTTTGAAGCTGTTATAGTTTCCGTCACCGAGATAAACTTTGAGAAGTTTATCTAATTCAACATCAAAAGTGTATTCTGAATTTGACATTTTTTTTCTTCATTAAAATTAGTTAATAAATCCCCATCGTGAGAAATGAGGCAGCTCGGCATTTAGAATCTGTAATTTACCGGACTGTTTTTCAACATAAATACTCTGATATTTTGCTTTATAATAATTACCATCCGGGGCCATGTACACGAAACTTACTTTTGAAGGGTCTACATTGCTAAGGTCAATGCCTTGAATGGTCAAATTATAGATAACCGGTTTTGCCCATGTACCCGACGGTGAAAATGAGGCTGTTCCAAAATCATCGTTGATAGACATAGTGACATATCTTTGACCGGTAAAGGAATAACGCTGAAACCTTGCATTAGCTGTAATTGATATCCAGCCGAATGGCCCCCCGGCATAGCCGGTATTGATTTCTAATAATGATTCGTCAATGCCATAAATTGTTTTACCTACAGTAATATCTTTCTTAAGAGCTTGATCGACATTAGCTGGCAGTGAAATCCAGTTCGGATTGCTGACAATTTCATTGTTATTTGCAGTACTGCTTACTGGCGAAAGCATATTCGATTCATCAGTACAGCCGACCACAAACAATCCGAAAAACACTAAAATTAATAAATACTTATACATCTTGGCTCCTTTTTTTTTATTTGCATCTCATTATACAACACCGATACCATTCTGCAAGTAGTAATTTTTACCTAGTGATTTTTTTACATAATTCTCTTCAGTAATAAATTCTTAATGTTTTAGTAATAGTTACTGTTATAATTTCGTACTCTTGTTTTATGATGAAACATTTAATTCAAAAGTTTAGGTTAAAGCAGTATTTCAACGGTTCTATCTTAAACGCGGCAGACAAATAAGGAATTCTTATTAATACATAATTTGATACACAGTTCTTGAGACATTTTTTTTAATTAAGGCACTACATGATGTATCTGAAAGTATTCATCTTTATCTTTGACTAAAAGAGAAATTTTTATTTATTTTGATTGAATAAATAATTGAACAATAAGATTATCATAAAAAAAGAATAGCGTTTTGTAATGGAAGAGGAGCATAATATATCTGTAAACATGTCAAAAGATATTTCCTTCAATTACATTGAAAATTTTTCAGGAATAATTGAATTCTTCCCATCCGGATTCTTTATTCTGGATCAGGAAAGAGCTTTAACAGATATAAACAAAGCCGGGGAAACATTACTCGGTAAAAAGAAAGAAGAATTGTTAAATAGAAAATTTTCTGATTTTATTGTTGAAAATGATAAAAACCAGTTTATGATGATGCTTGAAAAGGCATTCAAAACCTCACAATCTCAAAAAAAAGAATTAAGAATCAAAATTGCCGGCAATAATTATTTCCCTTCCCTGCTTCTGGTTAAATACATGATGTTCACCAATATCTCAAAAGGATTTTATTTTCTAACAATTATTGATTTTACTCAGCAGAAAGTAAAAGAAGAATTAATTAAAGATAGTGAAGCAAGATTTGAAAATATGGCAAATACTGCCCCGGTTATGATATGGATTGCAGATGTAGAAGGTTTATTTAGTTTTGTTAATAAAGTCTGGCTTGAATATTCAGGGAAGGAGCTTGGGGAACAATTAGGTATGAATTGGTTAAAAGAAGTTCACCCTGATGACCTGGAGAATTTATTATTTACTTACCGGAATGCATTCAGATCAAGAAATCCATTTACTTTTGAATTCAGGCTTAAAGGGAAAAACGATAAATATGAATGGCTGATGATAAAAGGAACACCGCGGCTGAGCCGTGATAATATTTTTATGGGATTCATTGGTTCATGTACAAATATTAATGCTCAAAAAGAATTTGAAGAAAAGATAAAGAAAGTAAATTTGGAACTGGTTGAGGTTAATGCGGCAAAAGATAAATTCTTTTCGATTATCTCCCACGACTTACGAAGTCCTTTGGGAGGATTAATGCAGATACTTGAAATTCTTGACGAATCCTATGACTCAGTGGAAGATGATGAAAAAGTTCAAATTATTAAAGAAGCCGCAAGCTCTTCCAAAATGGTATTTACACTTACCGAGAACCTTCTGGAATGGTCAAGAATTCAAACCGGGAAAATACCGTATGAACCTCAGAAAATAGAAATAGTGTCTCTTATAGATGAACTTGAATTGCTCTACAGCCAAAATTTGAAAAATAAACAAATAGCATTAAAGGTTAATATAGAACCGGGTGCATCTGTATTTGCAGATCTTAAAATGACCAATACGATATTAAGGAATCTTATTTCAAATGCAATTAAGTTCACAAATACAGGCGGTTTTGTATTTATTTCTTCAGAATCAACTGAAAATTTTACAATTATAAAGATAAAAGATACTGGCGTTGGGATTGATGAGAAATCTTCAGAGAAATTATTTAAAAGTGAAGTTAGTTATTCCACCGAAGGTACAGCGAAGGAAAAAGGAACTGGTCTCGGATTGGTGCTTTGTAAAGAATTGGTTGACAAACAGGGGGGAGAAATTTGGGTAGAAACTGCAGAAGGTCAGGGTTCAACTTTTTACTTCTCATTGCCTAAAGAAAAATAATAGTTGAATTTAATTCTATTTTTTATTCTTCTTCATTTCTTCAATAAGTTTATTCCCCTGATCCCATACACGAATATCAATTCGTTTTAATTCATGAAGCTTCATAGCAGTTGTGAAATCCAGCATCAAAGCAAGTGAACGGCAGTCGGCCTCACGGCACAATGAAGGAGCATTATTATGAATACTGCAGCCATATTCAAATAAATAAACACAATCACCGTTTTTTTTATGTGCAATCATTAATGCGCCGGGTATATAAGAATGAGCTTCAACCTGGTAACCTTTCCCTGTATCTTCTTTTTCGATTTTTACAGCATCACCCTGGCAGCAAAGAGTACAACCATTACAGGGGACAAAGGCCGTATTAAATTTCTTCGCCATTTTTCCCCGAAAATTCAAATGCCTCCGGAAATATATTCAATTTGTATCTTATTATTCAAATTAATTTGGATTTAATATATTAGAATATTCTTTTTGCAGACAATATATTCTAAAGGAAATCAGAGCTACATTTTTTTAACCATAACTATTCAATCTTTTTACCATTCCGGAGGGCAATTTCCTTTAATAAATGAGGGAAATCTGTCTGAATACCGCCAACACCTAATTTAACCAGGCAGTCAAGTTCTTGTTTTTTGTTTACGGTTCCGCCAATTAAATAAACTATTTTTGAGCCGGGATTATTCTTATTGTGTCTATACCGAAGCTTTACATCATACCGGATAATTCTCCTGTATGTTGTCCAATTCGCAATAGTTACTTTTCTTGGCCTGAACGCAACGGCAAATTTATTATGATAATCTATTGCTGTTCTCACCCCGCTGAATTTTGAAGGATTCAGGATTAATCCAAAATCCGGCTCTTCATCCAGGCTGTAATTAAAATCCGGGAAATCTTTTTTCATCACCTTCAAAACTTCCGGGTGAAAAGTTTCAATGATTGAACCGTATGAAATGCTGTATTTTAATATTAGCTCCTTTAAGCTGCTCAAGAATACTAAAGATAAGCCCGCTTCTTCAGGAGGTGTTTTAATATTGAAAAAAACATATTTCAATTTTTTTTTATTCATTGACCATTTCAAAAAATCATCCAGAGTTGGTTTTTCTGCTTTTGCGGGACTATGATTTCCGTACCGTTTTTTATAATCATAATTTTCCATGAATTCTATTAAAGTTAATTCACTTATCTTCTTTCTTAAAGAGCTTGTCAGATTCGGCGGATGCGGTTTATAAGCCACCCATGGTTCAAACCCTGATTCACGAAGAATGGCTTTGGGTGCATTCGGATTCCAATCATGCCATATTACTACTTCACCATCTTTTGTTACACATAAATCTATTTCCAATGAGTTTGCACCATCAACCAGAGCAGTTTCATAAGATTGGATTGTATTTTCAATTTCTTTTGTAGGTGAGCCTCTATGACCTGTTACCAAAAAGAGTTGATTATTTTCAATATATTTTTTATTTATAGGTCTGCACGTGCTGAAGTATTCCTTGATCCACTTTTGGATTAGTTCAAATTTCTCAATCATGTATTTAGAATTAATTTATTTGAAATGCAGTATAATCTATCACCTAATATGGAAAGAGCAAATAATTTATATCTTTTGCCATTTAAAGATTTAATATTATGAAAACAGGTAAAAAAGCAAAAGACAGGCGTTACAAAAAAAGAACTCAAAAGGAAGATTTTTTTTCAAAAGTTTATAAAATTGTGGCCAAAATACCTTACGGCAAAGTTGCCACTTACGGGGATATTGCAGAGGCATGCGGGCTTCGTTCTTCTGCAAGAACTGTCGGCTGGGCATTAAACGGAGCAAAGGATTCGGGACTTCCATGTCACAGGGTAGTCAACAGGTTCGGTGCATTAACGGGAAAAATGCACTTCGGAAGCCCTGAATTAATGAGAGATCTTTTAACTTCTGAAGGAGTTGAATTTGATAATGACGATTGTGTGATTTTGGAAAAATATTTATGGAAGCCGAAACACAACAAGAAAAAATCGTAAATAAATTGGTTTATCATCCGTATCAGGCTTCATTAATTATTTTGTGGTGATTTGAAAAATATTTTTTTAATTTTTGATTATTATTTGAGGGGTACTTTGAGAACGATGGTAATAAACCTTTTAGATAAAAGAATTATTTCTATATAATACATTACGGGGGTTTTTATGGTAACCAAAGAGTCAATTAATAAATTCCTTTCCGCAGGGAATATTGCGGTTGTAGGGGTTTCAAGAAATAACAAAAAATTCGGATTCTCTGCCTATAGTAATCTGAAAGCCAAAGGATTTAATGTATTTGCAGTTAATCCGAATACTGAAATTATTGATGGTGATGCCTGTTATAAAAGTCTTGATGAAATTCACGAAAAAATTGAAAGCCTTCTGGTTGTTCTTCCTCCTGAAAAAACCGGCGATATAGTAAAACAAGCTTTTTCATTGAATATCAGCAACATCTGGCTGCAGCTGGGCGCGGAATCTGATGAAGCAATAAGTTTCTGTAAAGATAAAGGGATGAATATTGTTTATAAACAATGCGTTTTGATGTTTACTGAACCTTTATCCTTTCCGCATAATTTTCATCAATGGGTCAATAAAATTACAAGGAAACTTCCTGTTTAATAATGTCACAATATATAATAGATTGGCTTCTTAAAGGTGACCCTTCAATTAGATGGCAGGTTTTAAATGATATCCTCGCGGCTGATATAAAAATAATTAATAAAGAAAGAAACCTTATTTCCAAAGAAGGATGGGGAGCAAAATTACTTTCCTTCCAGGATAACGAAGGAACCTGGGCTCAATCACTTTACAGCAGGAAATGGATATCTACTACATATTCCATGCTTCTATTAAAAAGATTAGGATTACCAAAAAATAATAAGCAAGCTCTTAAAGCATGCAGTCTCCTTTGGGAAAAAGGAAAATACGAGGACGGCGGAATAAACTATGCATCCTCTTATAAATATAGTGAAACTTGTGTAACAGGTTTAGTATTATCCATTCTTTCTTATTTCCGGTTTGATGAATCTGATTTAAAAATTTTAATCGAACATCTTCTAAAACAACAGATGAAAGATGGAGGCTGGAATTGCAGATCATATAAAGGAGATACGCACAGTTCATTCCATACTACAATAAATGTACTTGAAGGATTAAGAGAATTTGAAAAAAACTATCCGGGTAATTCTTCGGATATTGCGGGAAGCAGAAATAAGGCAGTTGAATTTCTTCTTGAGCACAAACTTTACAAATCACATCGAACAGGAAAAATATTTGATCAAAAAATGACACGCTTTTCATTTCCCCCAAGATGGAGGTATGATATTATGCGTATTCTGGATTTTTTCCGGGAATGCAAAATACCGAAAGATGAAAGAATGACTGATGCTGCAGGAATTATTTTGAAAAAGAGAAATGAAAAAGGACTCTGGCCTCTTCAGCAGAGACATCCGGGAAAAACTTTTTTTGAAATGGAAATACCGGGAAAACCAAGCAGATGGAATACTTTAAGAGGAATGAGAATTTTACAATGGTGGGAAAACTAAATCATGATATATTGAAAATGAAGATGAGAAAGTTTTCAATTTTTTTGAATTTAGATTTTTGACTTTTGACTTATTTACTGCCAACCCGAGTATCTGTTTACTCTTATTGAAGAAACCCCGGTGTTAAATGAAAGATAAACTTTATTTGAGGCGCTGTCGAAATTAGCAGTTCTAAAAAGTCCTGAGGATACTTTATTAAATCCATCAAAATGTCTATTTGATAAAACAGTTTCGGAATTAATTTCACAGCCGGAAGATTCCGGTATCATAATTTCAATTTTTGAAACCCCGGCTTCCAAATGCAGCTTAATATTATCATTCTTATTGCCGAGCTTTATTTTTAATTTTGAGGCGCCCATCCCGATATCAATTTTTTCTATTTTAAAAGGAGATAAATCCAGGTTAACGCCTGCAGCTCCCATCTTAAAATCCAAATCCCAAATAGGAGTTGCATTCAATTTCATTTCAACATCATTTACCAGCTTTCCGTGCTGGAAAGGGAAATGTTCATCTTTCATGGAGAAATCAATATCTGCATTATCGCCGTAAGCATCCATATTAATTGAGTATATGTTTTTTCTTCCAGCTGTGCGTGCGGAAAATAATCCTTCGGAAGTTCCATTTATTTCAAAATAACCAGCCCCGGATTTAAATTGAAGCTTAGATTCTTTAACATTCAAATTGAAGGGTTCAAAATAACTTGTAGTATCAACGTTTGAATCGTTATCAATAACAACACCGGAAAATGATCTGCCGTTTTCAAAATGAACAACATCAAAGAAAAAATTAAAAGATGAAAAGATTGTCAGCGCTATTAATATTGAAAGTAAAGCAATGATAAGTCCTTTTACAAACCTGTTATCTTTAATAAACAAAGATAATCCCCAAAGGATCAGCACTACCGGCCAAAGTTTTGCCAGCGTTTCCCAATCAAAATAAATATTTGTAAAGTTATTTAGGAGTATTAAACCTCCAAGGGCGATAAAAAAGACCCCCCAAAAGATATGGCTGGTTTTCATGTTTAGTATCTCTTAGAATTAATTAGTAATCCGATTCCAATAGCAACAAGAATAATAGGGAAAAAATCAGAAAAGTGAATCCTTGGTACAAAGTTATCAGCTAAAAAGATTACACCTAAAACAACTAAAATTACTCCAGCTATTGTTGATCTTTTATGTCTTCTTTCATCGAGTGAATTCAAATAATCTGATTTCGGCGGTGTTTGTGCAGAATTGGGATTACTTCCCTCTTCTTTTTTTTCATCACCCTGCCCCATATTGTAAATCCATGGTTCTTCAGGAACGACAATCCAAAGAATGATATATGCTAAAACGCCGGCTCCTCCTAAAAAGAGAGAAACTACAAAGATAATTCTCACAAGGGTAGGATCTATATCGAAATATTCGCCCAAGCCTCCGGCTACCCCGCCAATCATCTTATCTTTCCTGGAACGATATAATTTTTTGTTCATTTTACTATTTTTATTTTAAATTACGATTTTACACTCCTATTTTAATAAAATTAATAAGAACTGCACAGCGAAATATTATTGCCGGTAAAAATGTTTGAATTACGGAAAACCGGATATATAAATGGATTAACTTTTATTGTTTAATTGCTAAAATATTATTGAATGTATATCGAATTGAACTTGCTTGAACGACTGAACTTGAACTTTGAAATTTTCGTGACATTTCTTTATTTAATAGAAACAGATTTGTGATCTCCCCTTATTATCTTGCATTGTAAGAACTTATTTAGTTTTATATTTTTGTAGAAAAAATTCATATCTAACTGGATTTATATGAAAATTGCACTATGCCAGATAAATACGATAATCGGTGATCTGGAATTCAATAAAAAGAAAATATTGAATGGTTATCAAAAAGGGTTAAATGATGGAGTTGATCTTGTAATTTTTCCTGAATTGGCGCTTACAGGCTACCCCCCTTTAGATCTCGTTGAGAAACAAGAATTTAGAGATGCTGCTTCCGCAGTTGCAAGAGAAATTGCAGAATCTACTTCTGAAACAGGTTTGATCTTCGGAACGATTACCGAGGATAACGATCGGATTGGAACAGATATTCATAATTCTGCAGTTTTATGCTTCAACGGGAAAATTCATTTTACACAGCATAAATCTTTAATCCCAAATTACGATGTTTTTGATGAAATGAGATACTTTGATCCGGCAAAGGATATTTTTATTTATGAATTTAAAGGTGAAAAACTGGGTATATCAATTTGTGAAGATATCTGGAATGATGCGGACTACTGGTATAAAAGAAGATACAGTACCGACCCTGTAAAAAAAATAATAGAAAAAGGTGCAACTATATTAATTAATATCTCTGCAAGTCCTTATTCATATGGAAAAAGAGAGCAAAGGAAAGAGATGCTCTCCGTATTAACAAGAAATGAGAATATTCCGTTGGCATATGTTTGCACAGTTGGAGCTCAAACCGAATTAATTTTTGACGGAGCAAGTATGTGCTTCAACAATAAAGGTGAGCTTATTAAATTGGGAAATAGTATATGGCGAAGATTATTTCATCTTTGATACAGCTGAGAATTATCCACTGATCGGTTATTCCGAAAATAGCTTTGAAGAGGAAGTTCTTTCAGCCCTGATTTTTGGTGTTAAAGAATACTGTAACAAACTGGGATTTAAAGAAGTTGTCTTAGGCCTAAGCGGCGGAATTGATTCTGCGCTTGTTGCTTATATTGCAGTACAAGCAGTGGGTAAGGAAAATGTTCATGTGATTCTTATGCCTTCTCAATATTCAACCGAAGGAAGTATTAAAGATTCGGAGAAACTTATTAACCGGTTGGGCATCAAATATGAAAATATCTCGATTAAACCTGTGTTTGATAAAATTCTGGATCTGCTTGAACCGGCTTTTAATAATCTGCCGAAAAACATTGCTGAAGAAAATATACAAGCACGAATTAGAAGTATTTATTTAATGGCTTTTACGAATAAATTCGGATACTTATTATTGTCCACCGGGAATAAATCGGAAATGGCTGTCGGGTATTGTACGCTTTACGGCGATATGAGCGGAGGACTTGCAGTTATTGCCGATGTTTATAAAACAGATGTTTATAAAATTGCTGACTACATAAACCGGAATGGAGAAATAATTCCGCAGGAAATAATCGACAAAGCTCCTTCTGCAGAATTAAAATATGAGCAGAAAGATGAAGATTCTCTTCCACCTTATAATTTACTCGATACGATATTGAAAATGTACCTTGAAGAAAATAAAGAGTTTAAGGAAATATCGGAAATAATAGGTGATGAGAATATAGTAAGAGATGTTTTAAGATTAGTAGACCTAAACGAATTTAAAAGAAAACAGGCAGCCCCGGCTTTAAGAGTTTCAAAAAAAGCTTTTGGCTTTGGAAGACGATACCCTATTGTTCAGGGCTGGAGAAAAAATATGCCGCAGGCAGCTCCGATGCTGAAATAATATTAGAAAACAGCCCGGGTATATTCAATAAAAAAAATAAAAATTAAGAATTATCAATGAAAACTAAATTATTTTCAATTTTCTTGGCAGCTTTATTTTTTACAACAGTAAGCTATCCGCAATTCGGTTTCAAAAAAGACCTGGTAAAAATCAAAACTTATAAATCATTCGATAAGATATATCCTGGCGGTGAAATTAAATTAGCTGTAAAGGCAAAGATTGACAGTTCATGGCATATTAATTCCAATAAGCCCTATGATGAATATCTTATCCCGACTAAACTTACTATTGAAAATAAAGATTTTAATATTGAACAGACTTTATATCCGAAAGCCCATGATTTAAAATTATCTTTTTCAGATAAACCTTTATCTGTATGGCAGAATGAAATCTTGATAGCAAGTCTTGTGAAAGCTAATAAAAATCTTTCCCCAGGGACATACCCTGTCTTTGTAACCTTAAACTATCAAGGCTGCAATAATGCAACATGCCTGCCGCCTACTTCGGTAGAAGATACGGTTCAAATTGAAGTTGCCAGCAACAAATCTGCAATCAGTGAAATCAACCAGAGATATCTTTAAAGATATTAACTTGAGTTATTCCTCTATATCCGGAAATGGTGAAAGTAATAATAGCTCAATATCATCTACTTTGCAGAGTTCCGGTTTATTACTGGGATTAATTTTTGTTTTCCTCGGGGGGCTTGCGTTAAATCTTACTCCATGCGTGTATCCTCTTATTCCAATTACTATCGGGTATTTTGGCGGACAAAGTGAAGGGAGCACCAAAAAACTTTTCTTTATGGGTTTAATGTTTCTAGTAGGAATGTCAATCACATATTCCGTAATAGGTGTAGTTACATCTTTAACCGGGGCAGTTTTCGGTTCTCTTCTTCAAAATACATTTGTAATAATTTTTATTGCACTTGTTTTTGTAGCCTTATCATTAAGCATGTTCGGAGTATATGAATTTAAGCTTCCGAATTCTTTGGTTGCAAAAGCCGGCGGTGCAAAAGGCGGTTTATATGGTGCATTCTTTATGGGTTTAACAATGGGAATTGTAGCTGCTCCATGCATCGGCCCGTTTGTTCTGGGCTTAGTTACTTATGTTGCAGCGAAAGGTGATCCTCTCTATGGGTTT
Organism: uncultured Bacteroidota bacterium; assembly: GCA_963782475.1. Lineage (GTDB taxonomy): Bacteria > Bacteroidota > Ignavibacteria > Ignavibacteriales > Ignavibacteriaceae > CAVQBP01. Next base: position 168,458 of record CAWAJW010000008.1, on the reverse strand, counting down.
TTAATGTTTTTTGTTTTGTCTCTCGGATTAGGATTTCCCTATTTATTTCTTGCTATATTTTCCGGCAAAATTAAAAAATTACCCAGAGCCGGAGAATGGATGGACGGTGTTAAACATGTTTTCGGATTTATTTTATTAGGAATGGCGCTTTATTTTCTTGCACCGGTTTTACCCGAATCATTTTCAAAATTTGTTCTTCCTATTTATATGATCTTTGCCGCATTATATCTTCTGTTTATTGATAAGCTGGCAAACAATATAAAAATATTCAGGATTTTTAAAATTGCATTCTCTGTAATTTTAATTTTTGTAGCAGTTTATTCTTTAATTCCTTCTGAAAAAAAATCGATTGACTGGCAGCATTATTCAAATAATATTGAGTTGACTAAAGCCGATAAACCAGTAATAATTGATTTCTATGCTGATTGGTGTATCCCCTGCAAAGAGCTTGATGCATCCACTTTTTCAAATCCCAGTGTAATTAAAGCTTCAAAAAGTTATCTGGCATTAAAAGCTAATATGACTAAATCATTATCGCCGGAAGTCGAAACACTTAGAAATAAATTTAAAATTGTCGGCGTACCTACTGTTTTAATCCTTAATAAAAAAGGAGATGAAGTAAAAAGAATTACAGGCTATGTAGATGCCGAAGATTTTTATAATATTATAAAAAATATAGATTGAATTAATTATTACATCTAAGGGGAGAATTGTACTTAGGCTGCTGCTTGCTGAATAGAATCCCTGCTCACTTTGTCATTTTTGAATTATTATTTTTAATTTTAACCTGATTTTTAATTTAATTCCGGTTTAGATTTGCAATACAAATTTTCTAAAAGCAGGCAGGGATGCTTAAAATCAGGCCTCTATTAAAATCTGAAATAAATTTATTAAAGAATTTTCCGCCCGAAAGCTGGAATATAAATCTCCCGGTTTTTATCTCATTTCATTTTGATTACCCCTATTTTTATCCAATTGCTGCAGAAGAAGAAGGGAAAATAGTCGGATTCGGAAACGGCATTTTAAATGGAACAGCCGGTTGGCTGGGGAATATTCTTGTTCCTTCGGAATTTAGAAGAAGAGGAATAGGGTACGAAATTACCAGGCATCTTATTGAATATTTTAAATGCAAAGGATGTGTAAATCAAATTTTAATTGCCAGTGAAATGGGGATAAATATATACAGCAGATTTGGCTTTAAGGTAAGTTCAGCCTATCACTTTCTTAAATTAAATTCCGATTTACCCGCTTATTCAAAAGATGAAAATATTAGAAGAATAAATGAGAATGATTTCAGCTTTTTAAAAAAATTTGATGAGGAGATATCCGGCGAGAAAAGATTTCATTTGATAAAAAGATATTTTCCAACCGGGTGGGTTTATCAAGAAAAGAATGCAATTGATATTCAAGGTGTATTTCTGCCGGATCTCGGGAGCGGGTTAATTTTTGCAAAAACCGATGAAGCTGGACTTGGATTTAATAAAGTTCAAGCTAAGCCTGGGGAAAAATAGAACCATAATCCCATCCGAAAACAAAACCGCTTTAAATTATTTACTAAATAAAGGATTTGAAATATACTCGACAGCACCGAGAATGGTGCTGGGGAACGATATTAACTGGCAGCCAGAATGTGTCTTCAACAGGGCAACTGGATATTGCGGTTAAATTTAATTTTATATTAACAAAAAAAATGCAGAATTTAGAAAAAGGAAAAATATTATGTTTAATGAAAACCTCGTATCAGAAAAAATTCGCGAGACTATTTCGGCTGCTAAACCAGAATTACTAAAAATTTCTCCCGAACTTGCTGCTAAAAAGAAAAGTCCGGAATCTTGGTCCAAAAAAGAAATACTTGGTCACCTGATCGATTCTGCATCGAACAACCATCAGCGTTTCGTTAGGGGTGCACAAAATGCGGCAATGGATTTCCCTGTTTACAAACAAGACCCATGGGTCGAAGTTCAACATTATAATGAAATGGATTGGGGGAACTTGATTGAATTTTTTTATCAGTATAATTATCATATCAGCAGAGTTATAGATTTTCTTCCGGCAGAATCTCTAAATAACTTGTGCAATATCGGAAAAGAAAATCATGTTACATTAAAATTTATTATTGAAGATTACCTTAGACATTTAAAACATCATATTGATAAAATAATAGAGTAGTTTGAAAAAATAATGCCGTTTAATATAAAATTTTGCAGAATCTAAAATTCATAAGTTGAATTACAACTAAATCAACAATATTAAATCAGTTAGGATTAACATGAAAAAAATATTTTTACTTTTTATTCTGCCTCTTCTTTTTATTGCTCTCCAGTACCAAAGCAGATGATGGATATAGGCTCTGGTTAAAATATGATTTAATATCGAATCAGCAAAAATTAAATGAATACCGGGATGTAATTAAAGAAATCCAAATTGAAGGCAAATCTTCAACAATTGATGTCATCCGGCATGAACTTCGGACTGCTTTCAAGGGTCTACTAGGTACTAATATTCCGGAAGTAAATAGTTTAAATCAGGATGGCACATTAATTATCGGAAAATATAAAGATTCTCCTTTACTTTCAAAAATTGATTTAAAAAGCAAGCTTGAAAAGGCCGGCTCAGAAGGATATATCATAATCACTACTGAATTGAATAATAAAAAAGTAATAGTTATTACTGCAAATGAAGATGCGGGAGTATTATACGGTGCTTTTCATTTTTTAAGATTACTTCAGACAAATCAGGATATTAATGAATCTTGATATTGTTTCATTTCCTAAAATAAAATTAAGAATTCTGGATCATTGGGATAATCTTAACGGGTCAGTAGGCAGAGGATATGCAGGCTGTTCTATCTGGAACTGGCATACTCTTCCTATTTTTATTAAACAGCGCTATATTGATTATGCCCGTGCGAATGCTTCGATCGGAATTAATGGTGCCGTATTAAATAATGTTAATGCCGATCCATTGCTCCTGACTCACAGATACCTGCTGAAGGTAGCTGCCCTTGCCGATCTATTTCGTCCATACGGAATTAGAGTCTATGTTAGCGCCAATTTCGATGCACCGTTTAAAGCTCGGGGGTTTGAATACAGCAGATCCTTTCAATCAAAAAGTGAAAAACTGGTGGAAAGATAAAGTAAAGGAGATCTATTCACTCATTCCTGATTTCGGAGGATTCCTGGTAAAGGCTAATTCCGAAGGAGAACCGGGTCCGCAGGATTATGGCAGAACACAAGCTGACGGAGCAAATTTACTTGCAAATGCTCTTAAACCCTATAACGGTATTGTAATGTGGAGGGCTTTTATTTACACTTACAATGCTCAGGATCGAGCCAAAGAAGCTTATGATCAATTCAAACCACTCGATGGAAAATTTGCAGACAACGTTCTGCTTCAAATAAAAAACGGGCCGCTTGATTTCCAGCCGCGTGAACCGTTTAGTCCTTTATTCGGAACAATGCCGGAAACTCCTTTAATGATAGAATTCCAGATAACAATGGAATATCTTGGTCAGGGTACCAGTACTGTTTATTTAGCCACACTCTTTAAAGAGTGCCTTGAATCGGATACTTTTGCAAAAGGCAAAGGCTCTACTGTTGCCAAAGTTGTTGACGGATCACTTTATAATCATTCTCTTTCGGGAATTGCCGGAGTATCAAATATTGGTGCCGACAGGAATTGGACCGGGAATATGTTCGGACAATCAAGCTGGTTTGCCTTCGGCCGTTTAGCCTGGAACCATGAATTATCTTCTAAGCAAATTGCCGATGAATGGATCAGGATGACTTTTTCAAATGATACTTCTGTCGTTAATCCAATTAAAAATATAATGATGGCTTCAAGAGAAAATGTAGTAAATTATATGGACCCGGCTGGTCTTAATATGATTTTTGGATATGATAATCATTATGGACCCGGACCTTGGATTGATTACTCCCCTCATCCCGACTGGAACTCAACATATTATCACCGGGCAGATACTATTGGTGTTGGATTTGACCGGACAAAAAAAGGAAGCGATGCAGTTGACCAATATAATCCCCCGCTTAATGAGGAGTTTAATTCTATTTCTAAATGCCCTGAAAAATACCTTCTTTGGTTTCATCATGTAAGATGGGATTATAAAATGCCGTCAGGTAGAACTTTATGGGACGAACTATGCTATTATTATTATAAAGGAGTTGATGGCGTACGCGACATGCAGAAAACATGGAATTCGTTAGAAGGTAAAATTGACGAAGAAGAATTTAATGATGAACAAATGTATCTCAAGATCCAGGAAAATGAAGCTGTTTGGTGGAGAAATTCATGTGTTTTATATTTCCAGACTTTCTCCAAAATGCCTATACCGGCACAGTATGAGAAACCCGATGAAACCTTAAAATATTATGAAAGCCTGCAATTTCCTTACGCACCAATGTAGTAAATAAAATATTTAACAAAGTAATTTAATCTGATATCAATTTAAATAGGAAAAGATCAAAGACCTCAGATATAGGCTGATTTGTTTAATGTAAATAAATTGTTATTCTTTTTGTCAGGAATTAAAATGAATTTATATTTTTAAATTAATTTAACATCAAATGCAGGAATATATTCACGGTTATACTGCCAAAGAAGCAATACGATTAAATGATCAGGCAAATACATTAGATGACCTTTTACATCAGGATTCGGTTTGGACTGATGGTACATTAATTTTAGAAGCCGGATGCGGTGTTGGAGCCCAGACAAAAATAATTGCAGCAAAAAATAAAAATACTCAATTTATTTCAGTTGATATTTCTCCCGGATCAATTAAAAAGGCGGAAATATTAACAAATTCACTTGGATTAAAAAACGTAAAATATCAGCAGGCAGATATTTTTAATTTGCCATTCAACGATAACTACTTTGATCATGTTTTTGTTTGTTTTGTGCTTGAACATTTATTAAATCCGGTTAAAGCATTAGTCGAATTGAAAAGAGTATTGAAGCCGGGCGGCGCTATTATGGTAATTGAAGGAGATCATGGTTCCGCATATTTCTATCCGGAAAGTAAGGATGCTTCTAAAGCTATACAATGCCAGGTAGAGCTTCAGAAACAAAACGGAGGCGATGCAAATATAGGAAGGAAGCTGTATCCTTTGTTATATAAAAGCGGTTTTGATAATGTGAATATTTCTCCAAGAATGGTATATGCTGATGATTCAAAGCCGGGGCTGGTTGAAGGTTTTACCAGGAATACATTTACTGCAATGATTGAAGGGATTGCTGAAACCGCCGTTTCAAAAAAACTGATTAATAAAGAACAGATGGTTCAGGGAATAAAAGATTTATATAAAACGGCAGAAGGGGGAGGTACTTTCTGTTATACTTTTTTCAAGGGTATTGGAATAAAAAAGTGATTTTGTAATTGTAAAAGAAACAAAATAACTATCAGTTTTTTACTGCCTGTTCCGTCATCACAAAATCTTCTGGATTATAACCCTGTTTCCTGATGATATTAAAAATTTTGTCGATATCTTCCGGTGAAAGTTTTGGTGTCCGGCTTAAAATCCATCCATATTTCCGTGAAGGAGTTCCAACGACAGCGTATTTATAATCTTTTTCCAAACCTATTATCCAGTAATCTCCCCAGAATAGCTGAATGCCTAGAATTCTTACAAAGCTTACTTCAAGTTTTGCATTGGTTTTACTGTCGGCAACTTTTGCAATCCCTTCAACTTCATCAGTATTACCATCTTCATCAATACATTTATTTATAACATCTATTTTTCCATCATCTCTTAATTTATAGATTGCCGTAGTATTCCGGACACAATTTTTCTGAAACCTGTTTGGAATTTTTGCAATCTCATACCATAATCCGGCATATTTATTTAAATCGACCGAATCAACTGTGATGGGTTCTTTATTCATATTTTGTGCATTTAATATTTTTGTTTCACCATAAGTAAATAATATTATTATAACTGAAAAGAATAAGTGTAAATTAGATTTCATTCTGTTCTAAAACTTTTAATTAAGAGATCCGGCTAAGAATTAAATTAGCATACTGCATTTTCAAGGAATTCGATATAACCTCTTGATGCATTTAGCTTTATTTTTATACCGTTTGGAATAGTCATAATATCCTTTATGTGCCCATTAGGGAAATTGTAGACAATTGGAATTTTCAATTTACTTAAATAATCTTCTACGACTTCACCTAGAGAAAGAGTTTTTTTAATGGGATCTGCTTCATGACAATCAATAAATGCTCCTAAAATTAATCCGTTTATTTTATTAAATACATTTGAAAGCCGGAGCTGATTAAACATCCTGTCAATCCTGTAGGGTAATTCACCAATATCTTCTAAAAACAATATTTTATCTTTCAAATCGGGGAAAAATTCAGTTCCTTGCAATGAATTTAAAAGAGCCAGATTACCTCCGACAATTTTCCCGGACGTATTTCCTTTCGATAACTGGAACAGCTTATCATCGCCGGGAAGTTCAATCCTTCCGATTTTTTTGTTTGATGTCAAAATCCGCCAAAAATTTTCTTCCGTATATCTGCTGACTTCATCCGCAAAATCCACCGAAACCATGGGTCCATTAAATGTAATTAGTCCTGTCTTATAGAAAAAAGCCATATTCAAAGCGGTTATATCACTATATCCGACAAATATTTTAGGATTATTTTTAATTATTTTATAATCGATTTTATCAAGCAGACGGGGGGAGCCATATCCTCCCCTAATGCAGATTATAGCTTTAACCTCTTTTTTATTAAACATATAATGGAGATCTTTCAACCGGAGACTATCTTCGCCGGCTAAATATCCGTGATATCTCCCCACATTTTTACCAACTTCCACTTTATAACCGGTTTTCTCCAAATACCTTACACCTTCTTCAACTTTAGTTATATCTTCAGCAGACGATGCAGGAGATATTACCCCGATTAAATCCCCTTTGCCTAGTTTTTTTGGTTTTATACTCTTCATTTTTTACTATAAATTTTGAATGGTATAACGAATTTAAGGATTACATTCAATTTTGACAAATTAGGAATGCTCAATTTGTAATAATTTTATATCCAATAAGGAATTAAAAAACAAGCACTTATAACAATTCCCTTTATTTATATCACAATTCGGTTTGCATTATCTAATTATCGTTCTAAAAAGTTGTTTTAGTAATTCAAAAATAATAAGTTACGGTTGATTTGTTGCATTCAAATTTTTTCCTGTTTAAATAGCTAAAACTTAACATCAATTTAACATGCTAATTGTTACAAAATTATATATTTGAATTTACAATAATTTAATCTCTATTTAGCATATGGCTAAGGCAAATATATTATTTATCTGCGGTTCGATTAACCAGACAAAAATGATGCATAAAATATCGATGCATTTAAATGAATATGAATGCTACTTTACCCCATATTACAGCGACGGGTTTACAAGATTTCTTTCAAATACAAATTTTTTGGATTTTAGTATCCTGGGAGGGCAATTTAGAGAAAAGACTTCAAAATACCTTCAGGATTATAATTTAAAAATTGATTTTGAAGGGAAACAAAGAAAATATGATCTTGTTTATACTTGCAGCGATTTAATTGTCCCTAAGAATATAATTGGTTCTAAGATTATCCTTGTCCAGGAGGGGATGACTGACCCTGAAAATTTAATGTATCATCTGGTTAAAAGATTAAAATTACCGAGGTATCTGGCCAGTACTTCTACTACGGGACTTTCAGATGCTTATGATAAATTCTGTGTGGCTTCTGAAGGATATAGAGAATTTTTTATAAAAAAGGGAGTTTCGCCCGATAAAATCGAAATTACCGGGATCCCGAATTTTGATAATTGTAAAGAGTACTTTAACAATAATTTCCCGTATAAAGATTATGTCCTTTTCGCTACATCCGACAGCAGGGAAACATTTAAATATGAAAACAGAAAAAAAAATATAGAATTAGCAAAGGATATTGCCGGGGAAAAACAACTAATCTTTAAATTGCATCCGAATGAAAAATTTGAAAGGGCTATTCAGGAAATAAATAAATATGCACCGGGAGCATTAATATTTACCGAAGGAAATACGGAACATATGATTGCTAACTGCGATATATTAATTACAAGATATTCAAGCGTGGTTTATATCGGTTTGGCTTTGGGCAAGAAAGTTTATTCTGAGTTTAATGTTGAAGAGCTGAAAAAATTAGTCCCTATTCAGAATAACGGTCTTTCAGCTTATAACATCTCTGAAATAGGTAAGAAGCTTCTGATTGAGCATCCTGAAACTAAAATATACAGGCTTAATAAAGAATTAAAATTAAGTACCAGGCTATTTAGAAAATATAAATCAAGCAGAAATTACCAGAAAGCAGAATAATCAATCCGAAATCCTTATGATAAAAATCGCCACAGTAATTCAGGCAAGAATGGGTTCAAGCCGGTTTCCCGGTAAAGTTTTACTGCCCCTTGCCGGTAAACCATTGCTTGTAAGAATTGTTGAAAGAGTGAAGGCTGCAAAGTATTGCGGAAGAATTATTGTAGCCACGACTTATTTGGAAGCTGATGATCCGATTATAGATATCTGTAAAAAGAATTCTATCCCCTTTCTCAGAGGTCATCCAACCGATTTGCTTGACAGGCATTTAAATGTTGGGAAAAAATATGGTGCAGATGCAGTTGTAAAAATTCCTTCCGACTGCCCATTAATCGATCCTTCTGTTATCGATAAAGTAATTAAATACTACCTCGATAATAATGCTTCTTTTGATTATGTAAGTAATCTGCATCCAGCTACTTACCCTGATGGAAACGATGTTGAAATATTTTCTATTGAAAGTCTTGAAAAAGCCTGGGAAGAAGCAGACAAAGAATTGGAACGTGAGCATACGACCCCTTATTTCTGGGAAAACCCGGATAAATTTAAAATTGGAAATGTATTATGGGAAACAGGGCTTGACTATTCAATGTCGCATCGCTGGACAATTGACTATGAAGAAGATTACAAATTTATTGAAACAATATATAATGAACTTTATAATAAGAATCCTTTTTTTTCATTAAATGATATTTTAGCGCTGTTAAATGAAAAACCGGAAATTTCAAAAATTAATGAAAAGTATGCTGGTGTTAACTGGTACAGGCATCATTTAGACGAACTAAAAACTATTTCTGGAAAAAACACGAAAATTTTATTAGATGAAAGATAAAAAATCAAAGCAAGAGCTGGAAAATATTGCCTTAAATGTAAGGGAACATATCATAAGGATGGCAACCGACGGGGGTTGTTTTATTGGCGCATCATTGTCCTGCGCCGATTTATTGGTCTATCTTTATTCCAATTTTCTAAATGTGAATAAAAATAATTTAAAAGATGAAAACCGGGATTATTTCTTTCTTTCAAAAGGACATGATGTTCCCGCACTTTACGGCACTTTTGCCGAATTGGGAATTATTCAGAAAGAAAGACTAAAAAACCATCTTAAAACAAATGATTTTATTTACTGGCATCCTAATGTGAAAGTCCCCGGGATAGAATTTCACTCCGGTTCATTGGGTCATTTGTTGTCCGTATCCGCAGGAGTTGCCCTAGACTGCAAATTAAAGAAACGGGATAATAAGATTGTTGTAGTTCTTGGAGATGGTGAATGTAATGAAGGTTCGATCTGGGAAGCATCTTTAGTGATAGCTGCTCATAAATTGGATAATTTAATTGCTGTTATAGACCGGAATCATTTCCAGGCAAATATTCAAACTGAAGAGTTAATTCCTATTGAACCTTTAGATCAAAAATTTAAAGCCTTTGGCTGGAATGTTTATTCATGCAGCGGACATGATTTTGATGAAATGGATAAAACTTTTTCATCAATTGACAGCAGCAGCAAACCTTCCGTTGTTATTGCTGATACAGTTAGAGGGAAAGGGCTTCCGAGTATCGAAGCACGGGCAGACAGGTGGTTTTGCAACTTCACACATGAGGAAGTAGAACAATTAATAAACGAACTGCATACAAAAGAAAAAACAGATTTGAAATCCGAAACATTAATTGTAAGATAATAATGAACTACGAAGAAATTTTATTAAATCTGGCTGAAAAAAATAATAATATCATAATCATGACCGCCGAGAACCGTGCGGCTATAAGAAATTTACCTGCTAAAATTCAAAATCAATTTGTTGATGTGGGAATTTCAGAACAAACGATGATTGGGATGGCAGCGGGTTTGGCTTTAAGGGGAAGGATTCCTGTTGTACATGCTCTTTCAACATTTCTTACAATGCGCGCTTTTGAATTTATCAGGACAGATGTCGGAATTGGAAACCTCCCGGTTAAAATAGTTGGAGCCGTTGCAGGATTTTTATCCGAAGCAAATGGTCCGACTCATCAGGCAATTGAAGATATCTCTTTAATGCGCGGAATTCCGCAAATGCATGTTTTTGCTCCCGCCGATGAAGAAGATTTGTTAATTGCACTTCCCGGAATAATTAATAGTCCTAATCCGTCTTATATAAGATATACGAATTCAAAAGCAGCTATAGTTCATAATAAAGAATTTAAAATTGGTAAAGCTGAAGTTTTTTCAGAAGGTGAAGATATTACTATTCTTACTTATGGAACATTGTTTAATGAAGCTTTAACTGCAGCAGATATTTTAAAATCAAAGGACAAATCTGTCGGTATAATTAATTTAAGGTCTTTAAAACCGGTCGATCATAAAGCTATAGAAAATGTTTGCCTTAAATCCAATCTGGTTGTTACTCTTGAAGATCATTTTATTACAGGCGGACTTTTTTCAATCTTAAGTGAATTTTTGGTTCTAAAAGGAATTAAAGCAAGGGTTTTGCCGATCGCATTGAATAATAAATGGTTTAAGCCGGCATTATTCCGGGATGTCCTGGAATATGAGGGATTTACAGGTGAAGCTATTGCAGACAAAATATTAAAACATGAACAAGAAAAACATATTGCAACTGAATATTATTACTAAAAATAATTTCCAATATAAACTACAATATTCTTAATGAGTTTTTTAATAATTTTTCAAAAATTGAAAAAACATTATGCCTAATAAAATAAAATTTAATGATGATTATCCTGTTATTAAAAAATCAAATGAATTCTATAACAGGGCTTTGAACTTAATTCCATCACTCACCCAGACCCTGGCAAAAGGTCCAACACAGCATATAAACGGAATTGCTCCAAAATATTTGAAAAGAGGTAAAGGTTCCCATGTCTGGGATGTTGATGGTAATGAATATTTAGATTACAATATGGGAATCGGCCCGCTTTCTCTCGGTTATTCTTATGAAAAGGTTGACAATGCAATTATTGAACAATTGAAAGACGGGATTACCTTTTCTTTGATGCATCCTCTTGAAGTTGAAGTTGCAGAGCTGATTCATGAAATAGTTCCCAATGCCGAAAGTATCAGGTACAGTAAAACAGGCGCGGATGTTACTTCCGCTGCTGTTAGAGTAGCCAGAGCTTTTACTAAAAGAGAAAAAGTATTATGCTGCGGGTATCACGGCTGGCACGACTGGTACGTCTCGGTTACAGCAAGAAATATCGGAATACCTCAAGCTGTGCAGGAACTGACATCAACTTTTAATTATAATGATATTCAATCGGTGAAAGATTCACTGGATGACGATACAGCTTGCGTTATACTTGAACCATTTGTTTTTGAACCGCCCAAAGAAAATTTTCTGCAGGAATTGAAAGAGGTATGCGAAGCAAATGGAACTTTATTAATTTTTGATGAAATGTGGACCGGATTCAGAATCTCGTTGGGAGGTGCGCAGGAATATTTTAATGTGAAAGCCGATTTAGCCTGTTTCTCCAAAGCTGTTGCTAATGGAATGCCTGTTGCTATTTTAACCGGAAGAAAAGATGTTATGGAGCTTCTTGATAAGGATGTTTTCTTTTATACTACTTTCGGAGGCGAGGCTCTTTCTTTAGCTGCAGCAAAAGCTACAATAAATGAAATAAAAGAAAAGAATGTTCCGGCTTATCTTCAAAAACAGGGAAATAAATTAAAGGTGGGTTATAACAAAATTGCATCGGAACTCCGAATGGATTATACCAAATGTTCCGGTTATGATTGCAGGACTATTATTTCTTTTAATGAATCGGCAGGAAATCCGCTGGAATTAAAATCCCTGCTTCAACAGGAATTAATTAAGAGAGGAATATTGTGGAGCGGTTTTCATAACATGAGCTTTTCTCATTCGGATGAAGATATTGAATATACTTTAACTGCATATAAAGAAGTTCTTCCCATATTGAAAAAAGCAGTCGATGAAAAAAATGTTCCGGGGTATTTAAAAGGAAAACCTGTCGAACCTGTATTCAGAAAGACAAGCAATTTCAATATAAAACCGAAAAAGAAAACCGGGCAGACAGTTTAATAGTAATTTTTATGAGTGTAAAGGATTTATTCTCATTAAAAGATAAAGTAGCTGTTGTAACTGGTGCGGCAGGTCTCCTTGGGAAGCATCATTGCTTCGCACTTTCCGAAGCAGGTGCAAATATTATCGTTTGCGATATTGATCTTACCAAATGCAGACAGCTGGCAGGCGAATTAAATACTAAAAGTATAGCTGAAGAAGTTGATATTACAAATCCCGGTTCAATAAAAAATCTAAAAGAAATTATCTTACATGAGTTCGGGAAAATTGATATCCTGGTAAATAATGCAGCTATCAACGATATGTTTGAGAATCCTTCGGTGGCTGCAGAACTTTCCATGTTTGAAAATTATCCGCTGGACATGTGGCAAAAATCTGTTGATGTAAATATAACAGGTACATTTTTGTGTTCTCAAATCTTAGGCTCCGAGATGGCAAAAAAAGGAAAAGGAAGTATTATAAATATAGCATCAACCTATGGGATTGTTGCTCCTGATCAATCTATTTATAAGAATAAAAACGGTTCTCAGAAATTTTATAAATCTGCTGCATACCCGGTTACTAAAGGAGCGGTAATTTCATTTACAAAATTTTTGGCAGCCTATTGGGGAAAAAAAGGCGTTAGAGTGAATGCTTTGTCCCCGGGAGGTGTGGAAAATAACCAGGATGAGTATTTCATTGAAAACTATTCGGCAAAAACAATATTAGGAAGAATGGCGAAACCGGGTGATTATAAAGGAGCGATTGTTTTCCTTGCAAGTGAGGCATCAGAATATATGACAGGCGCTAATCTAATTGTTGACGGAGGGTGGACTGCATGGTAGTTTCTAATTCTATTAAAGAAAAAAATAAAAAGCTGAAGAAGAAAGCAAAAAAAATAAAACTTGTTCTTACTGATAATGACGGTGTTTTAACTGATACCGGCGTCTACTATTCGGAAAATGGGGAAGAGCTAAAGCGATTTTCTATACGTGACGGGATGGGGGTTGAACGATTAAAAAACTTAGTTAATATTAGAACAGTGATTATTACAGGTGAGCTTTCCGGTTCAGTAAAAAAAAGAGCAGAAAAGTTAAAAATTGATGAACTTTATTTAGGTGCTAAAGAAAAAGAGTCTCTTCTTGATGAAATCTTAAACAAAAATAACTTGAAACCTGAAAATATTGCTTTTATAGGTGATGATGTTAACGACATGAAATTAATAAAAATTGTAGGTTTAACTGCAGCGCCTTCAGATGCTATGCAAGATATTAGGGAAATTGTTGATTATGTATGTAAAAATAAAGGCGGCAACGGTGCTTTTAGAGAATTTGCCGAATTATTAATTGCATTCAACGAAAAAAAATAAATTAACCAACAATAGGAAGTTATATGAATTCTAACAGAAGAGTTAAGTTAGGAAACAGGTATATAGGGGATGACGAACCGGTCTTTATTATTGCTGAAATCGGTATCAATCATAATGGTTCCGTAACGATAGCAAAAAAAATGATTGAAGCTGCTCATTCTGCTGGGTGTGATGCTGTTAAATTTCAGAAAAGAACTCCTGAATTGTGTGTTCCTAAATCTCAGTGGGAAATTGAAAGAGATACTCCCTGGGGAAGAATGACTTATATAGAATACCGGCATAAGATTGAGTTTGATAAAGAGCAGTTTTCACAAATTGTTGATTTCTGCAAAAAGAAAAAAATTACCTGGTTCGCTTCATGCTGGGATGAAAATGCAGTTGATTTTATAGAACAGTTTAATCCGTCTGTTTACAAAATTGCTTCCGCTTGCTTAACTGATGAAAATCTTTTACTAAAACATAAAACCCTAAAGCGTCCTGTTATTTTATCAACCGGGATGTCTACATTGACTGAGATTGAGAAAGCAGTTAAAACACTCGGCATGGAAAATTTACTAATAGCTCATTCAACTTCTTCCTATCCCTGCAAAACCAAAGAATTAAATTTAAGAATGATTAATACACTAAAAGAAAAGTACCCAACTGTTCCAATAGGATATTCAGGTCATGAAACCGGCTTAGCGCCTACAGGAGCCGCCGTTGCCTTAGGTGCAAGTTTTGTTGAAAGACATATTACACTGGATCGTGCAATGTGGGGAACTGACCAGGCAGCTTCTGTTGAAATAGTTGGTTTATTTAAATTAGTTTCAAATATCAGGGATATAGAACAATCACTTGGCGATGGAATTAAAAAAATATATGAAAGTGAGTTCCCTTCTCTTAAAAAACTTAGAAGGGTGCATTCTAACTTGAAAATTCATAAAGCTATTTAATCTTATGAGTATGACTTTAGAACAGGTTAGACTTTACAGCATTTTTGCAATTATTATTTCTGCTTTAATAATAATTATGCTGGAACGTTTTTTCCCTTATGAAAAAAACCAGAAGTTTTTACGTGAAGGTTTTGTTGATGATTTTATTTTATATACTCTGGTTCAAAGTTATGCCCTGGGTATAGTAATATCTTATTTAATACAGTTTATCGACGGACAGACAAATCTTTCAAGGCTTCACCTGATTTCCGGCTGGCCGATCTGGCTCCAGATATTGTTCTTTTTGGTAGTTCACGACTTTTATATCTATTGGTTTCACCGGTATCAGCACAACTCAAGAATCTTTTGGAGAATCCATGAAGCACACCATTCAAATAAAAATATAGATTGGCTTGCCGGTTCACGTTCACATGCTTTGGAAATTTTAATTAACCAGACAATCGAATTTGCCCCAATTATTCTATTGGGAGCTGCCCCTGCAGTTGCCGTCATAAAAGGTCTGATTGATGCAGTCTGGGGAATGTATATACATTCTAATATTAATATTTATTCAGGAAAGCTGCAGTATTTTATAAATGGTCCTGAAATGCATAGATGGCATCATGCAGATAAAGATTCTGAAGCATATAATAAAAATTTTAGTACAAAGCTGGCTATATGGGATTGGATTTTTGGAACAGCATATTTCCCAAAGGATAAAAGGCCTGCTGCTTATGGATTATCTTATTTGAATTTTCCAAAACATTACTTTAAGCAATTAATTTTTGCTTTCAGAAGATTCAGTGATGATTAAGTTAAGATAATAATTTTCGTCTCTTGCTTATTGCTCCTGTATAAATCACTTCTTTAACCAATTACAAAGGAGATCTATTGCTTTCACAGTATTCCCGCAATAGGTTTTAAGGAACAATTCATCTATTTCCTCCCCTTTTTTTAATTTATCTGCAGCGTTAATAGCCTTTGTACCATCAAAGTCAACATAAGCAATTCTTGCTGTCAACTCATTTTCAGGTCTGCCGAAAACAACTCCGGGCAATATTGCAACTCCTGTTTCTTCCAATAATTTTTCACACAGGCTTTTTCCCGAGTCAATTCCTAATGAATAAAATTTATCCTTGAAAGATGTAAAATCAGGAAAAACATAAAATCCTCCTTCCGGATAGGTTACATAAACTCCTGATTTAATCAGCTGATCGGTAATATAACTTCCGAGCTTTTTAAGAATATTTCTTGAATTCACCAGGTACGTCTCGATTTTATCTCCGCCATTAAAAGCGGTGACTGCAGCATATTGAATAGGTGCGCTGGTCGCTGTAAAAGTTTCACTGGCAACTGCTGCCATGGAGTTTAGAAGCCATCTTAAATTAGATGGGAAAATAAAAGTCCCCAGTCTCCACCCTCCGGCACCGCACCATTTACTTAAGCCGCTGCTTATTATTGTCCCTTCCGGATAAAACCTTGCAATTGAAACATGTTTCCCTTCATGATGCAATTCACCATATATCTCGTCTGAGAGAAGAATAATTCTATATTTTTTTGCAACAGTGGCAATTTTTTTCAATTCTTCTACTGAATAAGTCACACTGCTCGGGTTAGAAGGATAATTTAATATTACTATTCTTGGTCTGACAGGATCATCTTTGCAGTGATTAATTAATTCTTCCGGAGTTAATTTCCATTTATCCACTCTTCTGGTAGGGATCCACCTAACATGTCTTCCGATTATTTGAGCTTGAGGTGCATAAGATACCCAGCTAGGAGTTGGAATAACCAAATCTCCGTAATAAACAAACTGGAGTAAAAACATTAGTTCCTTTGAGCCCGGTCCAATTAAAACATCTTCAAAACTAAAATTTAATCCCTGAACCCGGGAATAGTATCCGGCAATTGCCTCACGGAGCTGATACAATCCTTTAACGGCTAAGTAATCTTTCTGGAAAGCATTTGCCTTTAAAGAATCCACTACTGGTTGAGGAACCGGAAAAGGTGATTGTCCTAATCCCAGTTTGTATATTTTTTTACCTTCTTTTTTTAGCTGCTCACTTTTTTCGTTTATAGCAAGTGTGGCGGATTGTGGAATTCCCCTAACATTAAGATTTAAATTTATATCAGGTTGATTACTTTTATTATTTTTCATTCATGAATTTACTAACTCTAACCATTCTAACAACTTTACTGAGTGTCCGTTTAAAGATCTTAATTTTAATTTGCGAACCATTTTAAAATAATCATAAAATAATTTAAAAATTGAAATTGTTGCATCGTGTCACAATTATTTTCAAACTTTTCTATTTCTGGTAAGTATAATTACAATAGTATCATTTGTACAAACAAACTGAGAAGAAAAAATGAAAAATCTAGTTGGCATTCTGGTTTTAATTTTTGGTTTTATGATTTACGGCTGTGCATCTAATAAAGAGCTCAGAACCATTAATGGATATAATAATAATGTATCTTCAGAAAGTTTAGACGGAATTAATATTATTGCTAAAGTGGATTACTGGAAAGGAAACCCTGAGGTTAAGCAATATGTAACTCCTGTATATGTAACTATTAAAAATAACAGCGGTAAACGTGTTAAAAATAAGTTATGAACAATTTGCATTATTAGCACCTGACGGGGAAAGGTTTTCTGCTATACCGCCTTTTGGAGTAAAAGGAGAAGTAAGTAATCCCATGCTGATACATGCAATACAGCCCGATTTTAACACCGGAATTTACTTATCAAGGATTTCTAATAGCACCGTATTATAGTTCTATATATCCGGAAATACCTGTTTGTGCTGGGTAATTTCTATTTTGATCCTCTTTATTATGATAACTATTATAATTACTGGGATCAAATAGAATATAGTCTACCAACAACAAAGATGATTTATAATGCATTACCTGAAGGTGAGCTAAAAAATGAGGGTGAAATTTCCGGGTTTTTATATTTTGAAAAATTGGATAATACAAAAGCAAAAAGAGTTGATTTTAGAACAGATCTAATCAATTCTAAAACAGGAAAAAATTTTGCTGTTATAAGTATCCCTTTTAGTGTGGTAAGCGAATAAGAAAATTTCTAATTTGGGATTTCAGATTTCAAATTTGAAATCCCAAATTTCGAAATATAGTGACTCCAAGGGGATTCGAACCCCTATTACCGCCGTGAAAGGGCGAGGTCCTAACCATTAGACGATGGAGCCGGAATAAATTTCAATCTGCAATTAACGAATAATTGTTAATTTTTAATTATTCATTGCTCATTAACTTAGGGTGAGTGAAGGGATTTGAACCCTTGACCCCCAGGGCCACAACCTGGTGCTCTAACCAACTGAGCTACACTCACCATATTAAGTCAAAATTCAAAAGTAAAAATCCAAAATATTTTGACTTTTAACTTTTAACCTTTTTCCAGTACGCCCAGGTGGATTCGAACCACCAACCTACAGCTTAGAAGGCTGTTGCTCTATCCAATTGAGCTATGGGCGCTTCTAATTGCCAATTCCATATATCCATTCATAACGAAATACAGTTGAGTGAACTATGGACGCAGTGAATAATTAAAAATTTATACTTTACAATTAACCTCTAGCAATTGTTAATTGTTCATTCTTAACTGTCAATTAAAAAGTCGGGGCGGCAGGATTTGAACCTGCGACCTCCTGCTCCCAAAGCAGGCGCGATGAACCGGGCTACGCTACGCCCCGAATATTTTTGATTAGACTTACAAAAATATAGCAACCGGTAAACATAATCAAATTGACATTATGCAAAAATTTATAGTGTTTTTATTTAAAAATCAAATAATCTCTTAATATGATATCACCCGCTGCTCTAAATTTTAATTTTTTCCAACTTTTAAATAATGCTTCACTTCCTTAAATTGTTTAATTAAAATTATCTTTTATTATTAAATGTCACTGCCTTTATTTATTTCAAAAAAATATACCCTTTCCAAAAAGGATTCTAAGTTCATTACTTTAATTTCCACTATTTCAATTGTTGGAATTGCACTGGGAGTTGCAACTTTAATTATTGCCCTAAGTATTCTTTCCGGATTTGAAAAAACCCTGGTTAACAAAATCATTGATTTTGACTCTCAAATAAAAATTACTTCTTATGCTGATATTCTGCCTGATTATCACGTTATCCTGCCAATGCTGAAACAAGAACTTGCACCTGTCGGCGCAAAAATAAATCCATTTGCTTCAAAAATTGCAATTATAAGCAGCGGAAAACTAAAAGAAGGTGTTAGTATAAAAGGAATCAGACAGGAAAATAATGTACTTAATGTTAAAAAGGATATCATCGAGGGAAACTTTATACTCGGTAATTCTTCGATTATTATAGGTAAAAAATTAGCCGATAAATTACATTTGAAACTAGGTGACAAAGTTACAATATTTGCTCTATCGAAAGATGAGATTCCGTCACCGGAAAATCCTCCTAACATTGAACAATATTATATTAAAGGAATTTTTGAAAGCGGCATGGCTGAATTTGATGATTTATATGCATATGTTTCTCTTGCCTCAGCTCAAAAGCTTTTTAATATTGGTGATAATATTACCGGTTATGATATTAAATTAAAAAATATTGCCAAGATTGACAGTGTTACCGATTTACTTTCAAGGCAATTGAAATATCCTCATGCAGTAAAATCTATTTATCAAACTCACAGGAATATTTTCACCTGGATTGATTTACAAAAAAAACCCATCCCGATAATTTTAGGATTTATTATTCTTGTAGCCGTTTTTAATATCATTGGAAGTTTATTGATGATTGTCCTGGAAAAAACAAATGCAATCGGGACTTTAAAATCTCTTGGTGCAACCGGGAAACAAATTACTTCAATATTTCTTTACCAGGGAATTTTCCTTGCAATTATTGGAATTATGATAGGAAATTTCTTAGCATTTATTTTAATGGATATTCAATTAAGCTATAATATAATTTCCCTTCCTTCTTCTGTTTACTTTATGTCCACAGTTCCAATTTCATTATCTGTAAAAACATTTTTAGAAGTTTCCGGACTTACTTTTGCTTTGTGTATTCTTGCATCTGTTATTCCAAGTTTTATTGCATCAAAAATTAAACCTGTTTCAGCTTTAAGATTTAACTAAATGAAATACGAAACATTTATAGCAAAAAGATATTTGGTTTCCAAACATAAAATTAATTTTATTACAATAATATCGATCATTTCAGTCCTTGGAATTACAATAGGCGTTGCCTCTTTAATAGTAGTGCTTTCAGTTTTTAACGGATTCGGAAGTTTGGTAACTTCTTTTTTAATTAATTTTGATCCCCATATAAGGATAGAAATTATCTCAGACGATTCAAAAAAGGTTGAAGAAAATGTTGAGAACAAATTGAGTGATATTAAAGATAGTAAAATATTATTCAAAATATGTAAACGGCAAAGTGCTGGCATACCAATCGCATTTAACACAGATTGTTAACCTGAAAGGTATTGAAGAGACAAATGATAAAAGCATCTACAATATAAAATCAAGTGTTGTTCTGGGAAAATTTGATTTATCTGTAAAAGATGGTATTCCCGGGATAGTTCTGGGCTTACCTTTGGCGGATCATATGCAGTCAATAGTCGGTGATACACTTATCTTAATTTCACCTGCGGGCATTGAAAAATATATCACGCAATTTTCTATGCCCAAAACTGAAAAATTTGTAATAAGAGGAATTTACATTTCAAATAATAATGAATATGATGCGTCGTATATCTTTACAAATTTATCAACTGCTCAAAAGCTTTTGGGTTACAATAAAAACATTGAGGGATTTGATGTCATGTTGAATGACATTAACCAGGCCGAGAGTGTAAAAAAAGAACTTGAATCTCAACTCAATGAAAATACTTACAGTATAAATACATGGTATGATTTCCATAAAGATCTTTATTCTGTTATGCAGATTGAAAGGTGGACTGCATATATAATTTTATCATTAATTATTGCGGTCGCAACATTTAACATTCTCGGTTCTTTATCGATGTCTGTAATTGAAAAGCAGAGAGATATTGGAATTCTTCGTTCTATGGGGGTCGGAGAAAAATCTATCCTAAAGATATTTATGTATGAAGGTTTATTAATTGGTATAGTAGGCACGCTTGGGGGTGTTATCCTAGGATATTTTATCTGCTGGCTTCAATTGCATTTTAATATTTATCCTTTGGATCCGACTCAATATAAAATTGACTCCTTGCCGCTTCAGATTAGAATTTCCGATTTCTTTTTTATTACAGGGGTTTCAATGCTGCTTACTTACCTTGCATCATTAATCCCGGCAAAAAGAGCGGCAAAAATTAATCCTTTAGAAGCGATCAAATGGGAATGAAAAAATTGCGGATTTTCAATTTCGAATTGAATATTTTTTTGACTTTTGACTTTTGACTTTTTAAATATGAATAAAATAATTCTTTCAGCAGAAAATTTAGTTAAGACCTATCAGACTACAAAAAAGACAAAGCTTGAAGTTTTAAAATCAATTTCATTAGAAATTGAGATGAACAAAATATCGGTAATTATAGGTGCCTCGGGTGCCGGTAAAAGCACTTTGCTCCATTTGTTGGGAGGTTTGGACAGACCTGACAAAGGTAAAGTATTTTTTGATGGGCAAAATATATTTGATTTTTCAGATGAAAAATTAGCCAAATTTAGGAATAAAAATATTGGATTTGTTTTTCAATTCCATCATCTTCTGCCTGAATTTACTGCGGTTGAAAATGTGGCAATCCCACAGATGATACATGGGATATCTCTAAGCAATGCGTTAAAAAAAGGAGAAGAGTTAATCGGTTCTGTTGGTTTAATTGAAAGGATCAACCATAAACCCGCGGAACTTTCCGGCGGTGAACAGCAAAGAGTTGCGGTTGCACGTGCACTGGCGAATGATCCCTCAATTATTTTTGCAGACGAACCTACAGGAAATCTTGATTCTGCAAATAGTGAAGCTATTCATAAAATCATAGTTGATCTACGGGATAAATATAATAAGACTTTTGTAATTGTAACTCACAACAGCAGCCTGGTAAAATTGGCAGATAAAGTTTTTGAAATGAAAGACGGAACGATTTTAAATATTTGATATGATTAAAAGAACAACCTTATTAAGAGCCTGGGCTTTAATTAGAAAATCAGCTATATAACTTTAATATCCTGTTTATTTGTCCAGCCTATCTTTCCATCCTGTAGCCTAATTTTATACCAGTTCCCGATGTTATCTTCCAACCTTACTTTCAATCCCTCATGAATAACGAAAGCATCATTGCTGTCTTTATCAGGAGAAACTTTAGCAGTTACGCTCGGCTCAATAATTATTCCGTTTTTTATATTCACTTCCCTGTTTAATTTTACGATTAAAAGCACCATAACAATTAAAAGTATTGAAGCAGAAATTAAACCAGAGAAGAAGGAATATCTTTGAATTTGCGGTTTCTTTGTAAAAAAGTAAATTCCAAAAGAAATTAAGATTAGCATATAAAATATATAAGCAGTGTATGTCCACCCGGAAAGATTAAAAAATGCAAGGATGCTTTCCCACCACTGGAAAATAAAAAATCTTGGTAAGGATTCTATTTGATCAATAGTTTTGGTATTTGCCAATGCAAGATTATGCTGTATATCATCATCGCCCGGTGAAAGCTTTAAGAGCTCTTTCATAATTCAAAATTGCATATCCGATTTTGTTAAGCCTGTAATAAGCATTACCTAAATTGTAATATAATGCAGTCCCTTCATAACCTTCATCAACTAACTTTTGATAGATTTGTGCAGCTTCGGAAAAATTATTTTTTTGATATAAGCCGTTTGCCTCCTGCATCATGCTTTTAGAATCCAATGCAAAAGTATTTTTAAAACTTCCGGCTATTAAAAAAACTATTATGAAAATAATAAAGCTAAATTTCTTATACATTTTCAAGTCACAGGTTTACGTGCAGTTGAAATAGATTTTTCGATCTCAATAATAATATTTGATGATTTATTATAAATTTCATTCATAGCCGCAAGACCGTCTTTCTGCGGCGCAAATCTTATATATTCGCACTGCTCAGCCGTCTGTTTTAAATTATCGATAACAGAATCATTAATATTATTATGTTTTAAACGGGAAACAGCTTCTTCCAAAGAAAACTCCGATTTCGGAATATTTAATTTATCTTCAAGATAACCATACAAAGCAAGGGATATCTCGGAATAAAAAGCAGCTTGATTTTTTTCCTGTAAAAGATTTTTTGCAATTTTCAGACGGTTTCGGGCAATCTTTTGCGCCTTCTGGTATTTTAACAATTGAGCATTACCTAAAAGCTTATCATTTCTTTTCTTAAAGGTGATTAGGCCGGCTAGAAGGATTAATGGTAACCCTGCAGCAACCCAGAATCCCATTTTGTATATTAAAATGCCTTCCTGTTTATCAACATCTGTAGATGTTTTAATATACCTTATATCATCTCCCAGTAACTTTATATCTTCTTTTGAATTACTTGCATAATTCGAACTTTCGTTCCCTCTCTCCACATTTATATCATAAGGTTTGGTTTCCAGGGTAACATAAGATTTTTTATTCAGATCAAAATAGGAAAATTTAATCGGCGGGATCTCTTTTTTGCCCGACATTCTTGGTATTACCAGGTATTCAATTTTTTTCGTACCCGAAATGCTGCCGTTTCTATTCACCTGTTCAGAAACCTTCGGCTCATATTTATC
This sequence comes from uncultured Bacteroidota bacterium, assembly GCA_963782475.1. Classification (GTDB taxonomy): domain Bacteria; phylum Bacteroidota; class Ignavibacteria; order Ignavibacteriales; family Ignavibacteriaceae; genus CAVQBP01. The sequence goes on along the minus strand of CAWAJW010000008.1, from coordinate 145,066 downwards.
AAACCCTGCGGGAAGCTTTACTTCAGGTGCATCAATAAGCTTAATATTCCCGGTGCCTGTTATATTTAACTTAATTGAAACCGGTTCATTAGCCTTAACCGTGGTTTTATCAATACTCGAATTTAAAGAGAAGCTGCCGACTGCACCATTAAAAGACGGCGGAACATTTTTATCGGGTAAAGGAATAACAGTTACTTTGAGTGTGTTAGATTTTGCATCATAATTAACTGTTCTGCCCATATCAAAGAATGGATCATTAAAGAAATCATCAAAAATATTCCCGCTGCTGCTTTTCCTGCTCTTGATCTGAACGGGCACATTTAATTCAAACGGAGTAACAGATAATTCTCCTGTCTGGGACGGGAATAATGATACTTCTTTTAATGTGCCAACCCTATATTGTTTACCATGAAATACTTCTGTTGAAAAAGTTATATTGTTAGGAGTAGATAACTCTTCAGCCCAAAATCCGTTGTATTGAGGCAATTTATTTACCGACATCTGCGAAGCGATATTCAGCCTTGTATATAGTTTATAGGTAACAATAACCGGTTCTCCTAAATAAACTTTTTGTCTATCTGCAGTAGCGGTCACGAAAAGATTATCCCCTATATCTTTTTGTGTTATAATAGTCCCTTGAGCTGAAGAACTGTTATTATTAGGTGTCGTGGAACCTTTAACAACTTCAATGGATATTGGTTTGGTCTTAAATGTTTTTCCGTCAAGAACTATTGAAGCAGTTTCAATATTAAATTTGCCGGTGCTCTTAGCCTGAAGATAATAAGAAAATGTTCTGGAAGCCGAAACCGCGCCATTAATTATTTCCATGTTGGTAGATTGATTGGGACCTGATAGAACAAGGAAATTCTGAAAAGGAGGAGCGGCAAACTTTTCCAATCCGTTTATATCGGTACCGGAAAAAGTAAATGAAACCTGGAATCTATCATTTATTCCTACCTTATCGCTGCTAACTGAGGCAGTAAAAGATTGTGGAAGGACTGCACTCCCATAAAGTAGAAATAAAAAAAGAAATATTTTTAATTTACAAATAACCATTTTTAATTTAGCTTATATTAAAAAGCCGATAACCGGCTGAAACTTTTGATTTTATTTCTCACCAATCTTTATCAGTTTTAACGGGTGTTCCTGATTTTTTACGTAACTTTTTCTGCAAATCTATTTCATTATTTTTTAGAGCATCCAGAATTCTATTTGCTTCTTCTTTTGTTAATTTGTCTTTCTCCATCTGCTTTAAATTATCCTGTTTTGCACTCTGGTTATCAGGCGGTTTATTCTGCTGATTATTCTGATTTTCGTTCTTCTGCTTATTTTGATTTTTATTCTTGTCCTGGTTTTTATTCTGATTCTGATTTTTATCCTGGTTTTTATTATTCTTATTGTTTTTATTCTGCTGCTGCTGTTCTGGTTTTTTAATAATGACAAAGCATAAGAAAGATTATATTTTGTATCTTCATCTTTGGGGTTAAGTTTTAAGGAATTTGTATATGCTTCAATGCTTGGTTTAATTTTTTTATCCTTTAACAAAGAATTCCCGATATTGTGAAAGACTTTGGCTTTTTGTTCCGGAGTTTCACTTTCTGTTAAAGCCGATCTGTATGATTTAATTGCATCATCATATCGTCCCTGCTTATAAAAAGCATCTCCAAGATTAAAATTTGTTTGAAAATTCTTTGGTTCTTTCAAATTTCCTTTTTTAAAATTTACTTCAGAATCAGCAAACTTTCCTTCTTTATAAAGATCTACCCCTTCATTATTTAAGCTCCGGACACTCTGTGCGTCTAAATAGCCGGAGCAGGAAATCAAAAACAAAAGTAGAAATATTTTAATAAAATTTTTCATGTTATTACCGTTATTTTTCCAAACCTAAACGTCTGTTCAATTTACTGAATAAAGGCGATTTTGTTTCAGTAATAAAAAATTCCAAAACCAGCAAAATCAAAGCCGGGATTAAAAAATAATAAAATCGATCCTCGTAGTCAGTAACTTTTTTTACTCCAAATTCTGTTTTTTCCAATTTGGATAAATCATTATAAATATCATTAAGCTGATCTTCGTAATTTGAGCCGTGGAAATACTGCCCATTCCCGGCAGAAGCGATTTGCTGCAGAATTGATGCATCTAACTTTGTTAACACTACATTCCCATCATTATCTTTTTTAAATCCAACCTGTTCTCCATTTTTATCATAAATCGGAATCGGTACCCCATTAGAAGAACCGAGACCAATAGTATAAATTTTTATATCTTTTGCAACTGCGTTTTTAACCGCCTGCATAACATCTCCTTCATGGTCTTCTCCGTCGGTTATAACGACAATTGCTTTTTGCGTACTGGTTTTATAATCAAATGATTTAACAGCAAGATTTATTGCGGATGCTATTGCTGTCCCCGGCTGCGGGACCGAATTAACATCGACCGCATTCAGGAATAAATTGGCTGCAGAATAATCGGAAGTCAGGGGAAATTGAACATATGCTTCCCCTGCAAAAATAATTAAACCTAGCCTGTCCCCTCTCAATTTTTGAATAAGATTAGCTATTTGAAATTTTGCCCTGTCAAGCCTGTTAGGTTTAATATCTTCAGCCTCCATACTCAATGATACGTCAAGCAAAATATATACATCGATACCTGTTTGTTTAACTTCTTCCATCCTGGTTCCAACCTGCGGGTTTGCAGCTGCAACAACAAGAAGAATAAAGACTAAAATTATTATCCCTAATTTTAATGAGCTCTTTACCCAGCTGTAATTAGACATAAGTAGTTTTTGCAGATCCTTCCGGGCAAATTTTCCAAGCAGCTTTCTTCTATTCCTTGAAAGATACCAAAAGAGTAATACAATTAAAGGTACTGCATAAAGTGCATATAAATATTCAGGATGAGCAAATCGAAACATAATAATTTACAATTGACAATGAATAATTAACAATTATCTTTTATTTATTTTTATGGCAGTCTTCTAAAAATTGATTTGGATAAACCTACTTCGAGAACCAGTAATAATAAACCTGCCCCGAGCCAGCCGTAAAACAATTCTTTTGCATTTCTATAAGATGTTATTTCCACTCTCGACTTTTCAAGTTTATCTATTTTATCATAAATATCTTTTAAAGTTTTATTATCGGTTGCTCTGAAATACTCGCCGCCGGTGATACTGGAAATTTGTCTTAAAACAGATTCATCAATTTCAACCGGTATCATTTGATACCTCGTACCAAAAGGAGTCTGAACAGGGTAAGGTGCTTCTCCTTGAGTTCCAACTCCTATAGTGTAAATTCTTATACCGAAAGTCTTGGCAATTTGTGCCGCAAAAACTGGGTCAACTTCACCGCTGTTGTTAACTCCGTCAGTGAGAAGAATTATTATCTTGCTTTTTGATTTACTATCCTTAAGTCTGTTCACTCCGTTGGCAATTGCGTTACCGATTGCAGTCCCATCTTCTATCATTCCGCTTTTAACCTGGCTAAGAAGATTCAGTAAAACAGAATAATCTATAGTCAGGGGGCATTGGGTGAAGCTATCTCTGGCAAAAATAACCAGCCCGATTCTATCGGAAGTTCTCCCTTTAATAAAATTTTCTATTACATTTTTTGCTGCTTCGATACGGTTGGGTTTCAAATCTTCTGCCAGCATACTGCCTGAAATATCTAGCACCATAGCGATATCAATTCCTTCGGTATAAATATTTTCACCGGAAGAAAAGTTCTGAGGTCTGGCCAGTGCAATGATTAATAATGCAACCGCAAGTGCAGCGCAATATAATAGGAATATGCCTCAATTGTTCCCGCCAGCTAAAAGCAATATCCCTAAAAATATTCAACGATGAATATGTAATGGACGGCTGCTTTTGTTTTCCTTTGAACCAATACCAGGCAATCATTAAAGGGATAATTATCAAGAAATAAAGCACCCATGGGTAAGCAAATGAAATATTTTTAAACATCGCTTACCTCTGCAGTTACTTCCTTTTCAGGAGCTGGTTTAGTTCTTTCCACAATTTCATTTGCCTCTTTCATCATCTCTTCGTTAATAGAAGCCATAGGTTTAAATTTTGCAAACTTCACCAGGTCCGCATTACTTAAAAATCTGTATGTTATATCAATTATTATTTCTGCCCTTCTAACCTGTTTCAAATACTGCATAACTTCTGATGTAGTTAATTCAAGTGCAGGAAGATAAAATTGATCCTGGAAATATCTTCGAATAATTTCTGTAATCTTGGAATGATACTCTTTTATCATACCTTTCTGCCAAAGCTGCTGCTGCTCCAAAGCTCTCAATTCATACATTGCAATTACGTGAGGAGGTTTTTGAATTATCTTTCTTACCTTTCTTACTTCCGTCATTTTTTTCTTTTTGTATCTCCAATAGAAATAAAAAGCAATACCTAGAATTATTATTGCAGCTAAAATCCAGATCAGGATTTCTTTCCAGTTAAGAGGGATTTTTACAGGGGCTTTTACATCTTTAATTTCACCGCCGGGCATAATTTTTAATGTATGAACTGTGAAGTTCACTTCATTAGTGTATGCAGTCTGAACATCTTGATCCCCTTTCACCCTGTAAAGGATAGGGACAGGGGGAATAGTTACATTACCCGAATCATATTTAGAAACAACAAATTTAAAAGTAGTTATCAAATTACCGTTGTGGTTTTCCACTTCAGGAGGTTCCTGCTTTATAATCTGAACTTTCGATGTGCTGTCGGTTAAAACAGGATTACTTATGCTGATGTTTTTGTTATGTTCCACTTGGATTACCAGATTTATATAATCTCCTACCTGGTAGCTTGAAGAGTCTGTAAATGCTTTAGCTGAAACACCCTGAGCAAATGAATATGGGATATAGATTACTACGAAAAGCAAAAACGAAAAATATTTTACCATCGACTTTCCCTAAGCCTGAAAAAACGTACAAGGGGAGCTACATAATTTTCACCTGTATTTATTTCTATATTGTCTATTCTGCCCGATGTAAAAAGCGATTTCAATTTTTGCATATTATTCCACCTGATAGAACCTAAATTTTTCTGAAAACTTTTACTGCTAGTATCTATCCAACGTTCCAATCCTGTTTCTGCATCCGTAAATTTTATTAATCCCATTCTGGGAATTTCTTTTTCCCTTTGATCATTTAATACAATTCCGATTAAATCATGCTTCCTGCCGACAATTTTCAAAATCTTTTCGTAACCTGAATCCATAAAATCAGAAAGAAGGAAAACAATACTTTTCTTTTTTATGGCATTATTCATATACTCTAGAGCTCCTTTAAGATTTGTACTTTTGCCAACCGGTTCGAATGATAAAACCTCCCTGATAATTCTTAAAACATGAGTTCTGCCTTTTCTTGGGGGAACGAATTTTTCTATTTTATCCGTGAAAAGAAGCAGACCGACTTTGTCATTATTTTTCATTGCAGAAAAAGCAAGTACAGCACTTAATTCCGCAGCAATCTGCTGCTTGGTTTTTTCAATTGTTCCGAAAATCAGAGAACCGCTAAGATCGACGAGCATCATAACAGTAAGTTCTCTTTCTTCTTCAAATATTTTAATAAAAGGATGGCCGAACCTTGCAGTAACATTCCAATCGATGTTTCTTATATCATCTCCGAATTGATATTCCCTTACTTCGGAAAATTCCATTCCGCGTCCTTTAAAAACAGAATGGTATTCTCCTGAAAAAACCTGGTTAACCAGGCCCTTTGTTTTTATCTCAATCTGTCTAACTTGTTTTACTAATTCTTTAGTAAGCATTTATTATTTTCAAATACTATAATTGATCATTTCCTGCAGTCATTATTTTCATACAACATTTTCTAAATACAATAATTTAAGGTACTTCCACTTTATTTAAAATTTCCTGAATAACATATTCGGATGTAATTTCTTCAGCTTCAGCTTCATAGGTAACTGCAATACGATGACGTAAAACATCAAGACAAATTGCTCTTACATCTTCCGGGATGACATACCCCCTTCTCTTAATGAATGCCATTGCTTTTGCTCCCAGAGCTAAGTTAATTGAAGCTCTTGGAGAAGCACCATAGCTTATTAAATCAGATAACTTCGGTACATTATATTCTTTTGGGTTCCTTGTGGCAAAGACAATATCTAAAATGTATTTTTCAATTTTTTCATCCACGTAAACTTCCTGTATTAATTTTCTAGCTTTCAAAATTTCTTCCGGTGTTATAACCTTCTGAACTGCAGACTGATCGAGGTTAACATTCTGTCTCATTATTTTAAGTTCTTCATCTTTTGACGGATAAGTTATCTTAACTTTCAACATAAATCTATCTACTTGTGCTTCCGGTAAGGGATAGGTACCTTCCTGTTCAATTGGATTTTGTGTAGCAAGCACAAGGAAAGGCTCTTCCAGATGAAAAGTTGTTTCACCAATAGTTACCTGTCTTTCCTGCATTGCTTCCAGCAGAGCACTTTGAACTTTTGCAGGAGCCCGGTTAATTTCATCTGCTAAAATAAAATTGGAAAAGATTGGTCCTTTGCGGATGAAAAAATTACCATCCTTCTGGTTATAAATCATTGTCCCAACCAAATCTGCAGGAAGAAGATCAGGTGTAAACTGAATTCTCTGGTATTTCGCTGTCATAGAAGAAGCAAGAGTTTTTATGGCGAGGGTTTTTGCCAAACCCGGTACACCTTCCAGAAGAATATGGCCGTTTGCTAAAAGTCCTACTAACAATCTTTCGATCATTGCTTTCTGCCCGACAATAACTTTACTTATTTCGTTTTGAAGCCGGTCAATAAATTCGCTTTCCAGTTTAATTTTTTCGTTTAATGCAGTAATCTCCAATGTTGAACCTCTTATATAATTATTGACAATTGAGCCAAAAAGGCTCATTAATAATAAGCCAAAGAAAGTGATTAGGTTAGACGAACCCAAACTTAAAAATGTTGCATTTATTTATCAAGGTAAGATAAAAACTTATTCTCAGTACTTTTGAGCAAAATAGACCTATTTATGAGACTAAAACCTTTTACTTTTCCCTTTCCTTTTTTATAAGTCACCAAAATAGCATTATGATATTTAACTGATTTAAATATATTTAAAAGCGGGGCTTTTGCCGCATTTTAATATATCTCACCCGTTTTCATTTCAACTATTGAGAAAATTAATTTTGACTTTTATTTACCACTTTTCTTACATAATTAACCAAATCCATATTACCCTTCTCAACATTAATATTTTTTGGGATTTCTCTTCCTATCCATTCAACTTTCCAGTTTAATTCCTCTCCGGGGTTTAAAATCTGGTATTTTCCTTCAATTTCAAATTCAATAAAATCCGCTCTCGAATCTACATAAAACATCACTTCCCCTTCACCCGGAGCAATCATTTCCGGCTCAACATCTTTAAATTTCTTTATAAATATTTTCCCGTCAATTGCATAAGCAGCCCATCCTTCCTTTCCATCAGCAGTAGTAAGCTTATTATTTTCCGGTCTCTCCTTCTTATCTTTATACCAGGCAATTCCGTTAATTATTTCAACGTCAGCTGGCTCAAAGCTCTTTACTCCTAATGGTTTCTTTCCGATCGGGAAAAAGAGCAAACCGCCTTTATGAACTCTGCTGATCTCCCATGGAGAAACTTTCTTAATCTCATCTGTTTTATTAATGATTGTATATAATAGGTTTATGTTATTATTGTTCCCGGCAGAAAATTCTTTAATAAATTGAAAACCGGTAACCGGGTCTTTTCCGCCGGTTAATTTGATTGAGTCCCCCTTGATGACGGCTGAGTAAGGTTTATTATCGAGAGCCGGCGGAGGAGGCCAGTTCCATGTTGATTGCGGGGCGGGCCAAAATGTTGAGCCATAACCATTAGGAATGAGACCTTTACCAACAAGAAACTCATAATTCCCTAATTTAAATGAGATGATCCTTCCGCCGTCAGCAGGATTTACGACAATATCAACATTTTTTTTAGCAGCCGAGTATAAACCATTATCCAGAATCATTATTGAATCCTTTTTTGATTGAGCAATTATTTTGAACTGGAATAAAAACGACAAAAAAAGCAGTAATAACAATAGTTTATTTTTCATGATATTTGTTTATGGATTATTTTTAATTATAAAATAGTATGTTCTATTAAATTTTTTTTTTACTTATTAAGTTCTTAACATTTCCGTTTTTTCAATAAAGCTATCCAAATATTTTGATTTAAGCGGTTCATTTAAAAAAGATAAAGAAATCAATTCTTTAACTTCTGAAGATTTGGAAATCATTCTATCAAAAAGCAGACTAAACCTATTTTCTTTTATACCTATTTTTTTTGAAAATTCGAAAAGGTTTTGTTTTGTATAACTTTCATTATTGCCGTTTTTGAATAATCTAAGTGCCGGTTCTTTCTTCACGGGAAAATGAATTGATGTATTGGATAAATCATAAAATGGAGTTAATAAATAATCCCCGTATTTTTCATTTCTATATAGTGATATATTTTTTAAGTGAAAATCATAGTTTGAAAACAAGTAATTAAAAATAATAATTTTAAAATATTTTTCAATTTCGATTGCATAAGCTTTTACATATTTCATCATTAATTCCGGGATTTCTTCATAGCTATAATTGTATTTATAATTCTCACCGTCTGTTTCTTCCGTTCTCCCTGCGATTTGTGCAAAATCTTCCTGTAAAAGCTTATTATTGTTGGGCAGGATATCAAACCTCTTTGTTAAATATACAGCTTCTCCATCAGAGAAAAAAATTATGCCGTTCTCCGCGCAATTAATTTTATAAACCTGTTTAGCAATCTGCATTGTAAGATGCTCATTAAATGGAAAATGCTCCCGGTTTTCAAACTGTTCCGAGGGTATAAGTTTAATTATGTACTCTCCCCTATCTTCACTCAGTAGAAGCTTTTCATTTTCAAGCTTAAGAGTATGTTTTAATTGTTTGCCGGGTATAGATAATTTTTTAATTTGTTCTTTTTTAAATTTATCAAATTCGTATCTGGTAAAATTGAGTAGATGATTAATTTTTTTTCCAACAAATAATTTTTCCCTGCATTTATAACAATAAGTATTGAATCCTTGCTTCAGGCACCCCGGGCATTTTTCAACTTTCATATTTCTTTTATGGTTATTCCACCAATTGTATCGTGAGAACCATATGTAAGAAGTTTATTAAAAAAATCATCATTATCATTACTCTTCGATTCATATGATAATTTTTTATTTTCACCTTCAGGTAAAAGTCCGAAAAAAAAAGGAAAAAAATATTCGGAGATAATTATCTCTTTAGATTTTGGAAGAGTTAGACTAATTGGAGGGTTATTGTTATCCAAAAGATATTGTTCATCATATTTAAAAAAATATTTCCCGTTATTTTCAAATAAATACCCGGCTGCTATATTGTTATAGAATACTTCGGCTTTTCTCATATACTTTTCTATTTAATATTAATTTCTAATTTAAGCCCTAATGCATCACAAATCTTGTTTAGCTGGATTACTGTCGGATTTCCTTTACCATTTTCTAAATCAACCAAACCTCTCAATCCGATTCCAATAATATCCGAAAATTCTTTCTGAGTGATTTTCAGAAATTTTCGTCTTTCTTTGATCATTTTTCCAATTTCCAAAACATTCATATTTTATAAAATATATTGCTTATCCATTTTTGGATATCTATAATAATGGGAATAAATGAAAGAAGCAATATAATGCACAATTTCATTTTTATAAAGTAAATATGCAGTTTAATACATATTTAAAATAAAAATGCATTAAAATACACATTTAAGCTTAAGTGATTAATATAGAAGGAAACGGCTAAAAAAGAAGAGAAAATACCATTCTAAAAATTTTTATTTGTGAACTGAAGTAAACGACACTGCATGATAAAAAAAATTAAGGTGTGATTTTTCGTTAAACTCTAGATTTTTTCAAAAAATTCGGTATGTATTTCGTTAGTTTTCTTAATGATACTACTAATTATTTTTAAAAAGAAAACTATCGCTACTCCAATATATAATGCTTCATTATTGATAGGAGTAACGAAATCTATGCCTGCAAAATTTAATCCGTCAGTTTGTACGGTCAAAGAGAAAAATATCATAATAAATCCTACCCATAATAATATAGATAAAATAGCATCTAATACTTTCATAGTATCTCTCCATTTATAATTAATTCTTTTATTTTCTAAAGAAAATGAAAATTTAATGACAACACAAGGAGAAAACTCACAATAATTATTCCGTTTTATCTATGATGATCTAAAACGGTCTATATTGTCCTTATTTTAACAATAAAAATGTAAAGATGAAGTAAAGTCAAAGCTAAAAATAATAATATACGAAATTTTTGCGGGAGGTGCGCATTTTTTTAGAAGATTTAAATTATTTAAGGTTAAAAAAAGAGTACAAATTTTTAATTTTCTTAAAACTTCGAACCCCTTATGGATACAAATTTAATAATGTTGCTATTACAGTACTTTACCAGTTAGACTTTCCATTATTTATTATCCTTTATTAAAGTGTTTTACTGACGGAAGCAACATAATTTAATTCAAAAATCAATTTGTAAAAAATGTCACGTTTTAGCAAATATCAAATGAAATTTGAAATTGAGTAGGAATCCAAATGATTGATAATGTTGACAAGTTTAGTTGCTTTTGTAAGCAACAATACGATTCTTCATTTTAATAATTCCCCATTCTACCTTCAATTAATCTGGATACGACTGAATGGAATGTAAGGAAGAATTGCCGGGCCGAATGAAAAATAGCAAAACAGATTTAACTTGTATGGTAAAAAAAGTAAAAGTTTATAAGTAGAGATATATTCAAATATTTTGGATATAGTGCGAGCAGGGTGAGAGAGATTTTTTACCCTGCTCTCAATTAGATAGGCATCAAACTGTGCGCCGCCCAGAGACAAGATTTAATAACTAAAATAATCAATGCGATTACCAACAGAATATGGATAAAACCCCCAAGGGTATAGGAGGTTAGAAGTCCTATTAACCATAGTACCAACAGTATTGTAAATATTGTCCAAAGCATAAAATACTCCTCATAAATTTAAGCTAAAACATTTTTTATGTTTTTCAAAGATATAATTAAGCAGCCTTCATATACTGCTTTTACTTATTAATAATAAACTACTTGTCTCATAAATTCTATAGTGTTACTCACTTTCTAAAATTCTTGTGATGTCAGTGCTTTAAATATTTATATGTAAATTATGATAAATTGTAATTTAGTTATGAAATAAGCAGAAATGACCTCCATGGATTTTAATTTGTTATTATATAATTGCTTCTTTTAATATAAAAGAGAAGTATGACTAAAGATTTGAATTTTTAGTAAAAGGTATACCGGGGTAGTAAGCCAGTATACCTTTTCAGCCGGATTATAAGCTGTTTTTGCTTTTATTAAGGTTAGAGAGATTCAATGCATGATCAACCGAAGCCCACCATTCACTCTTTGCATTTTCCCATTCTTTCTTCTGTCTTACAGTTAATATCTCTGCAATATTTTTCTGAGCACTATTTGCTGCTTCGTTTAACTCTTCATTATCTCCCTTTGATAAATAAGTTCTTGCCTCATACTCTCTTAATATTTCCTGTATTTTCGGAGTTTGCGCATCCATCAGGTAAACATTCAACTTTAGATTTTGAGTTAAGTCTTTAACCGGATTAATTAAAAAACCTGAAGACTTAACAGGATTTGAAATTGAATTATTTCCATTGTCAGCATAATATGAACCTGAGCTATTATAGCTCATTGTATCTGTTTTAGTGGTATCTTTTTTATATTTCCATCCATTACCGGAAGTATCGGTGCCTGTTGAATCTTGCAGACGGCTGCTAATTTAAAGCATAAATATTATTATTCTCATATTTATTATTATAGCTGGTTGTATCGAATTTTGCCGTATCTGTTTTACTTGAATCTGTTGTCGAGCTGTCGGATTGAAAATAATATTTAACTCCAATATTACCATTAAACGCATAAAGACAATTAGAAGGTTTAATATTATGATAACCTAGATCTAGTGTATCTTTTTTATGACGGGTTGTATCAGTTTTACTTGTATCGGTTATTGAAGAATCCTGTGCATAATAAATGTTTCCCGAATTCCCGTTCAGGGCGTACATATTATTCATGCTTCCGCTGTAACCCAGGCTATCTGCTTTTTTATTCGTTGTATCTGTTTTGCTGGTATCAGTTATAGAAGAATCTAGTGAATATATACGGCTGCTTATATTTTCATTCAGTGCATAAAAATTGTTTTCTGAACTATTAAAATTGTAATTATATCCCGTAGTATCCGATTTAGTTTTTGAAGTATCGATTTTACTTGTGTCTGTTTTAGAAGAATCACTATAATTATAGTTCTGCGCATATAGGCAGATTGAGAATAAGAACATTATACTGAATAGTTCTAACAATATCCGCTTGAACCTAACACTTTTCTTTTTCATTATACAGCTCCTTATTATAAATAAAATTTCCTTACCTTGTTTATTTAACTGAGTGTGACACAAAGAACACCTCTTTCAGTTACCTAGATCTGAATGTGCATAACTTATGCCATTTACTAAGTGTGGAATCTACCTCTAAAAAAACACTTCTATTAAAAACCGGATTAATAACAGAATTAATTCTGTTATTTGCAGCACTTAAAAGCTTCATTTATAATCTGAATAATTTTCGGAAATAAGGAATTATATTCGCATTACTTTTTTCAACACCTATGATCTTTTTTGTTTTATGTCACAGAATAACTGCATAAAAAATATTGCAGAATAGTTACAACTTATATTTTATCTTAAGTGTCACTTATCAAAAAATATCAAGCTGGAAGTAATGATTGTTTATGTTCACAAAAAATTATAACCTGGATTTTTTATGTTAATATTCACAAAAGAAAAATAGGGCGACCGTTATTTTGTTTTTGGTTTTGTATTGTTGGTTTGAAAGAGAAGTTATGAGAAAAAAATATTTTGCGATATGCAATTGGAAGATCTTACAGTTATTGTTATTGTCTAGCATTATTTGTGTCTCGCAAGTATTCTCTCAGGAAATAAAGATATTACCATTAGGAGATTCAATAACAGATGGTGAAGGTTTCATTCAGCCGGATTCCGAGATGACCGGTTACAGACAGCATCTCTGGCTATTGTTAAAATCAAGCGGTTATAAAGTAAAATTTGTAGGCAGTGATTCTCTTGGATATAGTGCAAAGCCTAAATTTGATCCCAATAATGGAGGGTTTGGGGGATATTCATCAAGTCAGCTTTTGCATTTGTTGAAATCAGGTTATGGTCGTAATGGTCAGATTATCACCCCTGGTCCCTATTTAAATTACTACCCTGCAGATATAATCTTACTCCACATAGGGACAAATGATCTGGATACTTCGAGCGCCGATGTAGAAAAAATATTAGACTATATAAACAGCTTTGAAGATTCTACTAATACCGTAATTTGGGTTATTATTGCAAAAATAATAAACGAAGTTCCTTATAATTTAAATACAACAATCTTTAATAATAATTTAGAAAAGACTGTAGAAAAGAGAATAGAAAATGGAGAAAAATTAAAAATAGTTGATATGGAAAAAGGCGCCGGTTTGATTTATAAAATAGATACTGCAGCTCCTTACATTCACGGAGATTTGTATGATAAACTTCATCCTAACAAAAGCGGCTACAAAAAGATGGCTTCTCTGTTTTATGATACATTGCGGGTCTTATTAAATAAAATTACACCTGTTGAATTTGCCGGATTATCTTATTATAGTATTAATAATACTACCTTATTATTCTGGCAGACATCTTTAGAGTTAAATAATAAATATTTTAAAATTGAGAGATCTTCCGGCTGGAACATCTGGAAAAATCTGGGAATTGTTAAGGGGATTGGAAACAGCCACCATCTGCACACTTATTATTTTATAGACAGCTCATTTATATTAAAACATTCTGCTCAAAATCTTTTTTACAGGTTGAAGGAAATCGACAAATCCGGAAATTCAAAGTACCTGGCAAAAGTAAATCTTAAAAATTCAAAAGAATCTGAAGCTTATGGCAAATCAATTTCTATAGCTGCATTAACAAATTATAACAGACCTGATAAAAGTTCGGTTAATATTAATGAAAACAAATTACAGGTTAGGAAGTATACTTCAAATAGTAGTAACTATCCTGTTGATAAATTAAAAGCTAAAAAATTCAAGTCCTCTAATAGCTTTGCTTTAGGATTATTGCATTATATACTTAACACGATAATAATCGATAATCAAAGTCAGATGTTTTTTAACAGAGTAATGAACAATCAGGAATAAAAAATCCTTTTCAGACACAATATGAACTATTTCACTTCATTGTTATAGTTCACAAAGCAAGAAGATAAAATTTATTAAATATTTACAATTAAAATTTAGAAGAGAAATATTACAATGATTTTTATAAAATATTACATATTTTTTAGCATACTGAGCTTAACAATCTTAACTACATTTTCACTTAGATCTCTTTTTGATAAATTATATGAAAAAATCGGACTGGTTTTATTATGGCTTGTATTGATTTTTACTTATATAATGAAAGTGAATAAATTAGATTTATTATGGTTAGCTCCGATAGCTTTATTATTGCCCTATTATATTTATAAGATAATAGATACAATCCAGATCAGAAAATTCAAATTTAAGCTTAGAAATATAATGAGTATGTTTTTTTAATTATAGCTATAAGTTAAAGTCCGTGATAATCTTTGATTTTCCTGTTTAGAGAAAATTTATCGATTGTGTGATTTGCTTGTTTATTAACTAGCGGCTTTTCAATATTAGCAGGATCATCATCATTTTTGAACGAATTGAATAAAGAATTTTCATAATCGCTGATTTCTTCACCATTATAAGGCGGGTAATTTACAAAATCATTACTATCTATTTTAATTAAGATTTTATTATTATCTTCATCCAGCTCTGCTAGACCTACTGGGACAAGGATATGTCTTTCAACATCAAAAATAGGTCCTTCATATATCTTTATATCTAAATAACGAAGCTTATTGATCTCTTTATCTATAAAGAGATCATCAACCTGACCGATATTTATATTATCTGAGGTTATTACATGCCAGCCCCTGACATCAGGAAAATTTTCAAAGATTCTTGGATTATCAAGTTCCCTGAGCCTGCACAATTTCTTTTCTTTTGACCTATGGAAATTACTTTCATCAAAGAGTTTATTATTATAAAAGCTGTCTTCACTGCTCTGTGATAAATCATTATTGTTCATCATCTCATGATTTTTCCCGCTTTCTTCTCCCGTCTGTTCATTTCCCGGTTCTATTTTTCTAAGAGAAATAACAGTCTTAATATTTGTTAAATATACCGATTCCTTTATTAAATCAAATTTAATTGTATTAACCGGTACAAATAAATGCCTGTTTCCATTCTTTGTTTTAATATCGCTGTGCAGGTAAATATCCAGATAGCACACTTTCTTTAATTTAGGATCTACAATAATCTCATCAATTATTCCAATATTCTTTTTATCATTGCTGAAAACATCCCATCCTCTAACATCAGAATCAGGTTTTACTATTTTATAATTTTTTAGATCTTTTAATTTATAAAGACCTTTTCTTTCTAAATTTAAAGCTTCCATTTTTCCTCCATATCACCGCCGTTTGACTGAGCATACTTTTAAAATAAGAATCCAGCTATTTAGCTTAATATTGCGGCTAAAGATTAAGTAAAAAATATTTTAATGTAATGACAATTCGCACATATACATGATATTTTAATATTTTATATATTCAATAGCGTCATTATGTTTCATAAACTTATCTAATTAAAAGATGGTTGTGATTTTAATCGGCTGATATTAATTTATTTCTACTCACACTAAATAAAAGCCTGGTTAAATAATCACAGTGTTAATTTGAAAAAATCATTAGTTATAACGAAAGGCTTTTTCAACAATGAGGAGTTACGTTATGATTAAAAAAGCAATGTTAATGATATCATTAATAATTTTATTTGCTGCATTTGGATATGCCCAGGAATCGAAAACTTATATCGGCCCTCAGCTGGGCTGGCAGAAAGCATCCGATGCGGATAATGGTAAGCTTATGCCTGGCGGTGCAATACGTATTAAGCTTACACCATCATTAAGCGTTGAAGGATCAATAAATTACCGTCAGGAAGAATATGCAAACAGCAACATTAAAGTTACTACATGGCCTGTAATGATAACCGGGATGATATATCCGATAAATACTGTTTATGGAGCTATTGGAGTCGGCTGGTATAATTCTGCAATTGATTATTCTTCGCAATACCATGATCTGGGACTAAATGACACAAGGGAACAAAAATTCGGTTGGCATTTCGGTGCGGGTACAGAAATTCCTTTAACCGAATCAAAAAACCCTCCCGGTGCAATACTTACAGCTGATTTCCGGTATGTATTCTTAAATTATAATTTTACTGAAGTTCCCGGGAGCAAAGATATTACAAGTAATTATTTTGTGATAACTTTGGGTCTGCTGTTCGGTATATAAAAGCGGCATATCTATTCAAGCAAAGGGATGACTAAAATCATCCCTTTTTTTTAACATGAAATTATGAATTCTTGAAAATAAAAAATTTCTACATATTATCAGCGATAACAAGAATAAATTTTAATTCCTATATTATAACAAAGAAGTAAATTTAAACTGACTAAGGAGACTTCCTTGAAAAAGTATTTGGGAATTATTTTCATTTTATTGCTTCAAGCTCTTCTTTATTCCCAGCAGAAAATAACAGTTGATGATATATATGCGAATCCGGAATTCTATCCGGATGAATTGGATGAGTTCTATTGGTTTGATAACAGTAAAATGTTTTCATATCTAAAAGAAGCCCCCGGGTCATTTTTCCCTTCAATTTATGAACATAATGTTGCAACGGGAGAAGAAAAGATTTTGGTGCCGGGGAGCCAATTATTTGCAAATGACAGCAGTCAGATAACGATAAAAAATTATCAATGGTCACCCGACAATAAATATATTTTATTTACGGGAATATTTCCTGCAAGGAAATTAAAAACAGGCGGAAATTTTTACGTATACGATATATCCAAAGAAAAAATAATTTATTCTGTTTTATCCGATGAAAAGCAGGAAAATATTCATTTCTCCCCTGACAGTAAAAAAGTTGGATTTGTGAGAGATAACAACTTATTCGTCTTTGATTTAAATTCAGGTAAAGAAAAACAATTGACTAACGACGGAAATGATGAAATTTTAAATGGTGTATTTGACTGGGTATACGAAGAAGAATTCAGAATAATTAATGGATGGACCTGGTCACCCGATAGTAAAAGCATAGCTTTCTGGCGCTTAGATCAATCACTTGTTCCGGTTTATCAAATTCCTATCTATGATTCTTTATATCTGCATTTACGGAAAACCCGCTACCCTACAGCAGGTATGCCGAATTCACTTGTGAAGATTGGAGCAGTTAATATTGTTACCGGCAAAATTAAATGGATGGATATCGGGGAAGATACAGATATTTATATCCCCAGGATAAAATTTACAAGAAATCCGCAGATTTTATCTATAGAGAGATTGAATAGACTTCAGAATAAACTTGAACTGCTTTTTAGCAATATAAATACCGGACAGTCAAAAATTATTTTAACAGAAACTGATTCGGCCTGGATCGATGTATTTGATGATTTATATTATTTGAAGGATGAAAAAAGATTTATTTGGTCATCTGAAAGAGACGGCTATAAACATTTCTATTTGTATAATAATAGCGGGAATTTAATAAATCAAATAACCAGCGGGAATTGGGAAGACGGCAATCTGTTATCGGTTGATGAAAAAAATAGTAAGCTGTTCTACTCGTCCAATGAAAGAACTCCAATTTCCCTGGATTTTTGTTCGATTGAATTAGATGGAAAAAATAGAAAATATATTCTTGATAATGACGGTAATCATCAGATAAATATTTCACCCGATAATAATTTTTTTACAGATGAATATTCAACCGTAAATAGTCTGCCTGCAACTTCTTTGTATAAAATAAACGGGGAAAAAATAGATGATTTAATAATTCCAGATAATTCTTTTTTTAAAAATTACAATTTTTCACCTCTTCATTTTTTAAAATTTACCACTTCGGATGGAACTTTGTTAAATGCTTATATTATAAAACCGGGTAATTTTGATTCTACAAAAAAGTATCCTGTTTTAATTTTCAATTATAGCGGGCCTGGTTCTCAGTCTGTCGTTGATAAATGGTTAGGAACTGATTTTGTATGGCACGAACTACTGGTGCAAAAAGGCTATATAATCTTTTGTCTTGATAATCGAGGAACTGGCGGCAGAGGGAAATCATTTAAAGATATTGTATATAAAAATTTAGGTAAATGGGAAGTAAATGATCAAATTGAAGGGGCAAAATACCTTGCTTCATTGCCTTATGTTGATAAAAGCAGGATTGGTATTTGGGGATGGAGTTATGGCGGTTATATCTCCGCTCTAACTATTCTTAAAGGTGCAGACTATTTCAAAGCTGCTATAGCAGTTGCCCCGGTAATTCACTGGAAGTTCTACGATACTATTTATACCGAAAGATATATGCAGACACCTAAATTTAATCCTGATGGATATAAAGAAAGTTCACCCTTAAATTTTGTAGACAATTTAAAGGGAAAATTATTGTTAATTCACGGGACAGCAGATGATAATGTACATTTTCAGAATACAGTTTCTATGGTGTCGAAAATGGAAGAATTAAATAAACCTTTTAATGTAATGTTTTACCCGGGAAAACTTCATGGAATTTCAGGTAATAATATAAGAGTACATTTATTTAATCTGATGACAGATTTTATATTAAAAAATCTATAGGAAAAATTTTATCTTCAATTCCTAAATATTCTTAATTTGATTTCTACGAGATTACCCGATGGTTACTAACAGCATAAAGTGAGGTAATGGCTTTATATATTAAATGTTACCTTTCTTAATTCTAATTAATTTTCAAAAAAACTGTTATACATTAATCAAAACATTTAAGAAAAGATTTACGCTCCTGTTGAATTTCCCTCTCCGGAAAAAGAATATCTCTATTAATTAAATCGTTAATATACTGATGCCTGCTATTTACCGTTAAATTTTGTTTGAGATCTATTAAATTATATGATTACTTATAGAATTAAAGCTAAAGAATATATAATTTAGATATTCATTTAAAAATCTAATTGATAATTGAAATGCCCCGGTAGCTCAGCAGGATAGAGCAGCAGTTTCCTAAACTGTTGGTCGGAGGTTCGAATCCTCTCCGGGGTACTATATATGTTCGAAATTATGTTTTTACGAGACATAATTTTCTATTGAGGGAATATCACAAGTATTACTCTGAAGCGGTTTTAATGCCAATATTGTTCTCTTATTTTTTTGCCTGTTTTAAGAAACCGTTTGGTTCTTACGTATTAATCAATTCTTCATTAACTTTAACTTTTACATCCATCTTATCATTTTCGAAATAAATCTTCTCCATCTTCGAAAGTAATTTTCATTCCATGTTTTGAAGTATCATAATTTAGGCTGAGTCTTATAATGCGTTTGAAGCAACAAAAGTATGAATTATCTCATGATAAACTTATTGATCATGTTTTCCAATATTTTTTTATCAAAAGGCTTTTTTATTATACCCAGGGGATGCAAATCATTTGCGAGTTTCAAATTCTTCACATCTGCAAAAGCTGATATGAATATAAAAGGTATATTCTTCTGTTTAAACCTGGCAGCCACTTCAATACCGTTAATATTATCAGCTAAGTGTATATCAAGCAGGGCAATAGAAGGGGTTTTACTCTCAATATACTCAATTGCTTTCCCCCCTTTGGCTACAATTGTAGAATGTAAAATTCCGCAGCCTCTCAAAGTAAATTTCAAATCAAATGCTGTAATTGCAACATCTTCAACAATTAAAGCTGTTTTAGGTAAATTCAAAATTTTAATGCCAGTATAAATTTATTAGCTGAAAACCTGGAATATTATTATCCGGATAAACCTGATACAAATAACATGTTCAATATAGTTATTAGTCTATTTCTTTTGCATATCCGGTAATAAAAAAATATTTTAATTGTTAACTTAGAAACTATCAGGGAAAATTGGAATAAGATTTATATAAACAGAAATGAAGTATTTATAAAAGATTCTTAATCCGAATCGTTATTCCTTTTTAATTTTTTTAGAAAATTTCTAAAGATAATTTTATTCAGCTTTTTTTGTTTGCCGCTTACATAAATTAATTCCCATTCCGGGGCAGAGGCTTCATCAGCTGTATCAAAAACAAAATTGTCTTCTTCATCTGTTTCAATTTTGATTTGACAATTTACTCCGAATCCCCACAATCCGGTTGGAATTAATGATGCAATTAAATTGCTTCCCAAAAATATTTTAGCTGCAGGGAGTTTTACATTATCGATATCAATTTTAATCGGCTCCATTGAGAATTCAGAACCTTCCAGCCAGTTGTCTATTTTCTTGAAAAGATCATCTATTCTTTTCTTCAGGTATCTTCCTCTTTCATTTTTTTTCTTAGATGTAACATCTGGCATCACTAAATAATTATTTGCCTGTGAACCAGCTTTCTCTTTTCTTTTTTTCATAATACTTTTTTTACTTTAAAATTAAAGTTTCTTCCAATCTTTTTGTGCGTTTTGCATCAAAATAAATTAATCTGCGGAACTATTTTAGAAGGATAATTTCTTATATTTCCTGATATGCTTTGGAAAGAAATCTTAATATATGTTATATTAACCATTATAGGAGGTCTTTCTATTTATGCTTTATCTTATACAAGAAAAAATATAGAAAAAAATTCCATTCATAAAAAAATACGAGATGTAATTTTTTACGTAGGAATATTGCTCGGTGTATTTGGATTGTATGAATTAATTAAAATGATTCTTCAAATCTTTTTAAAACACTATTTTTAAAAACCGCTCAATATAAACAAGATCATCAGTTAACCTGTTTCGCTAGAAATTATAGCACATTCTTGATGTCTTCACTGACATACGTAGCACAGTCCATACAAGCACAGCATAAAAAAAATGCCGGGAGAAAATTGGAATAAAATTTATATAAACGAGATGAGGAATTAAAGTATATAGTTTAGATAATAGAAGAGTTGAACAACAGGGATGTGGATATATACGAAATGTTAATAACCATTATTAGGATTTGTGCGCTAACGACAATTGAGAAGATTAATACTAATTAGTTTTCCGTACCAAGCCAATCTATCGATTCTTCAATAGTACTGAAATATTTAAAATTACTCCATTTAGCATCACGTTCTATTTTCTCGAAAAATAATCGGTCATCTTTTATATGTGAAATAACAATTGCAATTTTATCTATATTCTTAAATCCAAACTTTTCCAATGCTGCACCATCAGTATGTAATTTATATATTCCTCCTTCCTCTAATTTAGTCTCTGTGTGGTTGATTAAAAATTTATGACATTTATTTTCATGAGCTAATTTTATAGCTTCAATCGAATACTTTTCTGCCAGCTTAAAGCTTAATTTCCCTTTGACTTTTATATTCACTAAATCTCTGTCTAGGTCATAATCGATTATATATCCCATTACAATCTTTATTTTTATTATTTATGAAATAATGACGGCTTTCTAGGTTTAATGTAAGTAAAATCCATATCTAAACCTATCCCTTAAAAACATGCAGCAGCTGAATAAAAAATATCCGGAGAAAAAACTTTTAATAAAATTAATACCCTTATTTGGAAGACTCATTAAAGAACTGTACAAAGAGGAATTATTTTATAAGAAATGGCATATAGATGAAGCAGGTTTTAACGGATCTTCACAGATTTTAAATTGAAAACTACCTTTTGGTCACCTCCTAATGAAAAACCTGGGAATTGATGACCGTTTCAATGGTTTACCTGGTAGGCATGTAATTCTATTTTATAAAACTGGCAGGAAAAATTTTTTTGATTACGAAGACAAGACTCCTAAGTTGATATTTGAAATACTTTACATATTAAACCAATAAGTGAATTTTATCATGTAAATATTTGCAGGGTGTAAGTCCAATAACTTTCTCGCAGACCTGTTAAATTGAAAATCTCCGATGTTGTCACTTTCTGATCTGCTTTGAGTCCACACAAAATAAAGAACGGATCCTGGAGAATATTCCCAGCGTAAAACAGCATTTCCCCTCAACGATAAAAAGTCAAAGTTTGGATCATCAAAAGTTATTTGCTGTGCCGGCCCCTGACCGTCGGGATCAATTGTGTATGAGCCGTCGGCTAATTTTACATCTTCTTTATTATATACATTAAAATCATAAGTCCCGGGTGCTGCAAGCTCTTTAATGTTTGTATAATTTCCGGATGAAATTAATGGCTGTGCATAAAGCTGCAGACTCAGCTTGGGTGTGAAAGTCCAGTTCAGCCTTATATCCGCCCCGACGGTTTTCTGGATCATTTCCCCGAATATATATCTCTTATCGAATGTTGCTGATGCAAAAGGATCATCAAAAGTATTAATATACTGTGAAAATTCTTTAGCAAAATTATAAAAAGGACCTACACTGAAAGTTATATTTGAAGAAGGTCTTAGTTCCAGGTTAGCGCCTAAATTCCACGACCAGGATTCTTTTTTCTGGTATGTATTTTCATTTATTGAAATAACCCAGTTTTTCCTGGAATCGGTACCGATACTAAGATCAACCTGGTATCCGGGAGTATTAATTGTTAAAGGGCCGCCGCGTGTCAAAGTATTATTAATAGTTTGCGGGTTGTAAGCATAATCCCAGCTCATCCAGTAATAATTGGGGAAAGTAATATTACCAAAATGAAAAAATCCCTGCCAGGTTATATCACCATCATAGTCATAGCTTCTGAACAAAGCACCGCCTAGTTCAAGATAATGATATAAAGAAGTCGGTTTATCCCAGAAATAACCAGCACCCATATGCATATTAATAACATCTGAGCGCCAGATAAATCCAAGATCATTAACATCAAAACTCGGTGAAATAAAACCGAATGCGGTATTTACAAAAACATTCCCCTTTTGTTTATTTAAATAAAAGCGTCCGGCATATCCTGTTAAAGAAGCTGCGGAGCTATCAACACGCAAATATTTCGAGTCAGGTCTCTGAAAATAATGACGTGAACTTTCCTGCAGCTGAATCATCCGTTCGGGAGTTCCGGTAATATTACTCATTCCCATCCAGCCGGTAAAAACCCAGGTTTTAGAAGAATCGAGAAATGTCCAGCCGTCAATTCCGCCTGTAAAAGCTCCCCTGTTTATTTCATTACTCAATCCCTGGTATTTATAAAACCTGGAAGTCAGTGTAGAAATAAATCCAATCCCCTGTTTTCCTTCGTTAATTTCTTTTTGAGCTCTCACAACCCCGTAATAAGTCAGAGGTTCAACTTCGATACTGGCTTTATCTCCGTTATTAGAATAATCTGCAAACTCTCTTTGAGTTAAGGCAGATATTACACCGATATTCCAATTCTCGAAAACTTTGCCGGTTAATTTTGCGGCTCCTAAAATATGTGTTCCATCCGGAACATCCTGGTAATTATTATCAGGTATGCTTCCCTGCGGTGCTCTTCCAATTCGACGGCTGTAAAAGAAATTAGGGCTGCCCCAGTTAAAGCCCCAATAATTTCTAGCACCCCCCTGCCCGAAATTAAAAATAGTCGAGCCTTCAATAAAGAAGGGCCTTTTCTCATTAAAATAAGTTTCAACATCACTTAAGTTTATAACAGCCGGGTCAATTTCAACCTGTCCGAAATCCGGGTTGATTGTTGCATTCAATGTCAAGTTGGAGCCCATCCCTATTTTAAAATCTGCTCCTGCAGCCGGTGTATATTTTGAACCGCTGTTAAAAGGATTGTTAGGATCATGAAGTGAGTATTCAGCCCTGGTTGTAATATAAGGGAGTATCTCTATTCCATCGGAAGGATGTATATTATTTATTCCTTTTAATTCGGCAAAATGTGAGACAAAACCGGATTCATTTTTTGGTACGTAAACCAGGTAATCATTCTCGTTTCTTCGAGAAATAATTCTTTTAAGATTTATACCCCATATATTATTCTTTTTATCTTCAAACCGAAGCTGTGAGAAAGGTATGCGCATTTCCACAGTCCATCCTTCACTATCTATATTAACCTTCCCTTCCCAAACTCCGTCCCACGAATTATCATCCCAATCATCATTATATAAAACTCCGTCATATTGGGTTCCTGCCGCAGACAATGCAAAATAAAATCCGCTCCGCCTGTCATAATACGGATCAAGATAAACAATAAACCCGTCAGTGCTCACATCAACATCTCTTCTTGAAAGTCTTGAGACAATTGAATCGGGTGAATCATACATCCGGGCAGCAACATAAATTGCTTCATTATCATAGGCTATCTGGACAAATGTTTTTTGTGTAGGCTCTGCACCTTCGTTAGGATCCCGCTGAATAAAATTTGAAGTACCCGGATTTTCCTTCCAGACTTCTTCATTTAATTTGCCGTCTAATAAAATAGGTTTATCCAAATGTATTGCATTTATTTTTAAATCCTGGTTTCTAACTTTCCTTTCGACTTCCTTTGCATTTGCTATGGCAGCAAAGGAGATGAATATAAATAAGAATGTAAATAATTTTTTATTCATGCTTTTAGTCAATTTAATATTGCTTAAAAATGTTTATTGTTTTATTACTACCTTAAATGTCTTTACATCTTATTTTTAATCAGACTCAGAATTAAAATAACTACAGAAAAAAAAATATATGTCATTCACAAGTAAATGTTTGTAAAAAATTGTCATTGGATTTTGGAATCTGAAATTTCGAAAAGCCGGCTGCAGAGCTGGAAAAGATTTTAGTCTCAAAAATATTTTGTCCGGTTAAAGCTACACTCAATATTTTCAAATTATAATTAGATCCAACTTTGCTGTTGCCTTGAAAAGGTGTAAGCCGGTACCTCAATTTCAGAATAAATTCTTTTTGTTTTAAATCAATATTGTTCATTATAATCTATTTCGTTTTTTTAATTTGAATACTTCCCAGCGCTGCATAAATTTGAATTACATCCCCTCCCCCGTTTATTTCATATATATGTTGATCATGATTCTTTCCCTTACCGGTCTCCGGGAAATCCGAAGTTATACTTGATTCATCATCGCCCCAGCCGATAGATTTTACCACTGCATTGATCGTAACCCTGGCATCGGCGGGAATATACAAAGTAATTGTTCCGGTTCCGGATTTTATTTCACCGCCGCCTTTGAAATTGGAAGATAATCTCACATGAACGTCACCTGCACCGGTTGTTGCTTTAAATTTATTTACTACATTATGAATGCTGACATTACCGCCGCCGGTCTCCGCATCGGTATAACCCGCAGCACCTTCTAAAGAAATGTTGCCGCCGCCGGTTTTAATAATAGCCTCACCATTTATATTTTTAGCAGCAATATTTCCGCCTCCGGTTTTTATTTCTGAATCACCTCCAATATCAGACAGAATAATATTTCCACCGGCTGTTTTAATTGCTGCCGTTTTACCTACGCTGTTCATCGCAATATTTCCACCGGAGGTTTTTACTGCAGCTTTACCGGATATTTTGCCAAGTTCAATATCTCCGCCGGAAGTAGAAATATCTGCATCGCCGTTAATTTCGCCCGTAGAAATATCCCCGCCTGATGTACTTAAATTTAGATTTCCGGTTACATTTCCTGCATCAATATCTCCGCCGGAGGTTGATAAATTTACTTCTCCTTTTACTGGACCATTAACTTTAATATCTCCGCCTAAAGTCTTTACCCGGATATTAAACTGTGAAGGTAAGGATACTGATAACTCATTCCCCCAAGAGTCAGTAGAAGATTTTATATTTATATTGTCGCCTGTCTGACTAATTTCAAGATCCGGGTTTTCATCTTTATCATATTTAATATAGACTTCATCTTTATCCCACGTCGTTAAATGAACATCACCGACTGATAAAGAGACATATAAATTTCCGCCTTTATTTACCTTAATACTTCTTTCTTCCATGCCGGAATCCTGAGCAATGGATAAAGAAGATAAAAGGATGGAAATCGCTGCTATTAAAATCATTTTAACTTTCATAATTAATTTTTCTCCTGAAGTACAGTTTTTGCACGGTAACGGATGTAGTTATTATTATCTGTCTGTACTTTCTTTTTAAATACAGATAATTCCTGGTTATCAAACTGATAGCCGTCTTTTTTTGCCTGGAATAAGCTATTAATAGCTTCTATTCGCATCCCGGAAGTGGTATCGTTGGATAATACATAAAGAAAAGCCTGCTTAATTTCATTATCATAAGGAAACTTGTCGAGAAGCTTAATCGCCTGTCTCCGTACACCCGGGTTCTCATCAAATTTAACAACTCTTATCAAAGCTTCTTTAACATCATTATCATAGTTAACATTCTTGTTTTCACTGATAGCGTTAATGGAATTTAACCTAACGCCGGGATTTTGCCCGTTCAGCATTGAATAAGTAAGAATATTCTGAATACGCCTGTCATTAATATTCCCTTTCATAACCATCGGTTTTACCGCATCAAAAGTAAATTCAATTTCACCGCTCTCAGGATTCTTATTTAAAAAATGTACATTTGTAATCTGTATATTATCTTGTGATAAGGAAATGTCATTAACATTTTGACCCTTGGTTTCAACAGGTATAATCGGAGATAATGAATCTTTTTTTGGTGATGAATTAAAGATTAAATAGCCGGCTAGGAATCCAGCCAATAAAACTGCTGCACCGCTTAAGGCAAATTTATACGGAGCAGTCAAAAAGCTGATAATTGAATTAAAAATATTTCCGCCGAATGATTCTCTTTTCAGCTTCAACATGAAGGGCAGCACGAAGCTCGCGTCTTGCTTCATTCAATAATTTAGTATCCGGCTTATATTCTTTTCCTGATTCTTCTGTGGACAAGAATGAGGCTAGTTTTTTTTGCTCTTCAAACTCCTTTTTACATTCGGAACAGATAATTAAATGCTTTTCCAGTTGTTCCTGTTCATTTTTTCCAAGCTCTTCATAAAAAGAAAGCCTAATCCATTCTTTATATTTTTGATGTTCCATTTAATTCTCTCAAATTAACTTTTTTTTAGAAAATCGATTTAACAAATAAAATTCTTTCTGCCTATAAATTTGAATGAATGAATTATTAAATGTCATTCATTCAACAAATCAACCAATCAGCCATAAAATCCCTGCAATTGTTCTCTAAGCTTATGTACAGCTTCAAATAGATACTTTTTAACTGTTCCCTCGCCTACGTTAATAATTTCCGCAATTTCTTTAATCTTATATCCTTCATAATGTTTAAGTATAAAAATCATTTTCTGTCTCGATGATAATTTTTCAAGTGCATTATTTACTTGCTGCGATATCTCAGAATCATTAAATATCCTGTCCGGGGTAAAGCTGTTTTCATCTTCAAATGACTCAATATTCCCTTCATTCTCTTCATCGCCGTTATCAATCGGTACATAGCTGTGCTTTTTTTGTCTCTGCTTATAAGTCAGACAAACATTTGTCGTAATCCTGTAAAGCCATGTTGAAAATTCGCTTTTAAATTTGAAATTTTTTAAACCTCTAAAAACTCTTAGAAATACTTCCTGGTAAATATCTTTTGCATCATCATTATTTTTTACAAATCTCAATGCTATTGAAAGTACATTTTTGTCATAACGGTAAATAAGCTCTTCAAAAGCAGCCGCATCACCTTTTTGTGCGTTCATTATTAAATAGGATTCTTGTGACGTCATCAATTTTTCCGTTTTCATTTAATTAGACCTGTGAATTATTAAAAAGGTTGGTAAAAGGAGAGATGCCGGGAGGAGGATACTTGACACTTCATGCCTTATAATGTTATATATATGCAATTCAACTCTTTCTGAAATGGTTTGAATATTTAAATTACTATTTAGTTAATCCTACTTTTTTGCTGATCAAAATATCAAAAAGACCTTCCATACAAAAATAATAGCCGCCTTAAATCATTCACATTAATTTTACACTAAAGGTTCAAATAATTTATGAAGGGAGAAAGTAATGAAAAAATTATCAATTGCTTATATCATATTTGCAATTGTAATCCTTCTTGTAATTTCTCTTAAAGCGGAAAATATTTCCGGCGCAAAAAAAGAGAATGTGATAAAAAATCTTTCAGTTGGGCTGTCATCTGAAAACAGAGGTTTAAGGGTAAGCTCTGCTTTAGTTTTAGGTCAATTATTTGATGCAAAATATTTAAATGGAGAAAATTCTAACGCAGTTCTTTTTCCATTAATGACAATGCTGAATAAAGGAAATTCGGATGAAGAAAGAATAGCGGCAGCCCTGGCTTTATTTAAGGTAGGCGATAACAGGGGAATTTACAAACTTAAAGGTTCTGCAAAATATGATGATAGTAAAAGGGTAAAAGATATTTGTTATAAATTATATTATGAATTCAATATGCAGAACGGAACCGGATATCTTTTAAATAATTAGATTAATCAATATCCTTTTATTATTATTATCTTCTTATTTTTAACCGGAATAGATTTCTATTCCGGTTTTTTATTTTACGGCTATATTATTATTCTGAACATTTATCCTCCTTAGTTTCTGTAAAACTGATTTAAAATCCATTATTGCATATACCAGGTACCTGAGATCTTCATGGGTCTCATCCGACCCGAGATAATGTTGTCGATATCCAAACCATGCAGGGAAATTAAGATCCGAATCAAGCATTATTAAAGTATCATATGGTGCTTTTCTGCTCCTGGAGGTAACCATAGCAGCCTTTGCAATTTTTCCATGGATAACGTCTGTAATTAAACCGCTATGAATACCGAATCTCTGCACTTTACCGGTTTTCGGCCCCGAATTAAAATACCTGTCATAAAACATCACTTGCCCCGGTTCCAATTTATCTATACCGAAATTTTGGGCAACAAGGTTTTTGTACCTCCCGTATTTATAAATTTTTTTTACATCTCCATCCATAAAATAATGTATAAAATTCCTAGTTAAATCTAGTTTTTTAAGGAGACGATAAAGTACGAGTGAATAACGCTGCAGGTATTCATTTCCCGTAATATGATATTTCTGTAACAAGCCGGGATAGTCTATTCCAACAGTTTTAATAACCAATGTAACTGCGTCGGTGCAGACCAGCTGTTTGGGATTTTCATTGAAATAATCACCGCTTAAATTACTATAGCTGTTAAGTATATCAATTATATCTTCATTTGTTATAATATTCCTGTTTTTATAATATTGAGATACATAATAAGGCGGGTAATCATTTTCCCATTTAAACTCAACCATATCGAGAGGAATATATGTCTTCCTGTAAATTACTTTTATTGGAATAACATCCATTCCGTTGTAATGTGAACTAACAATTAATCTTTTTCCATCGGGAGAAACCGTAAACGGACCATCGGTTACCTGTGAATACTTCAGTGTAAAAGTAACTATTCCAAGGCTATCCTTTCCAATAAAAACAGTATCGGTATTTAGTGAAGGATTAAAAATATTTAACTGTTTATGGAGGATTAAATTATCATTATAAATTGTTTTAGTTTCAGTTGGAGTAAAATCAAAATCAACCCCGGAAATATTAAGCTTAAGATAATTATAAGGATGCATAATTATCTTCTCCCCTACAAGAGAAGTTGTTTGATGGATTAAATCAGCAGCGAATATTCCCTGCTGATCGTTCCAGTTTATTTTATTATAAAATTTTTCGAGATGATAATTATTATTTACTGGTTTGGAAATTTCCTTAAACCTTTTTGCAGGAATATGAAGTAAAAGTATTAGTCCGGCAACAAATAATATTTTACTCCTCGTCGCCATATTTCTTTTTAATTAAATGAATGTTCGCTTTACTCTTTATCTAATTATATATTTTTTTCATTATATAATCCACCTGTAATGACCTCTCTCACATAGATAATCTACCTGTAAATGAATTAATTATTAAGGTTTCGCAAAACTCATTAATTTGTGGAAAAACCTGAGGGTCTCTTTTAAAAACCCTCAAAGCCCCCAGGTTTACTAAAAAATCATCCTTCTCAAGCCTTAGGTAGTGAATTTGATGGATAGTTGCGTGACTTCTTAAATTACTGATTAACCTAAAAATCGAGCCGTTCTAAATATTATATAAAATATTTGCTAGTTTAATTTTTTATAGATTAAAGAGGCAGGTCTACTTCAGTCCCAGTTCCTTTTTCATCATTAGGAGAGATTCGGTTATGGTGTGCGGTTTGTAACCTAACTCTGTTTCTGCTTTAAGTGTAATTAGACCAGATTTTAGGGGTCTTCTGGCTTTTTGATTTAACTCTTCTGTCTCAATCGGCTTAATCAAATTTTTGTTAAGGCTGAAGAAGTCTGCTATTTTTTCGGCGAATTCAAATCTTGATAAGAAATCTCTTCCGCCTATATGATAAATTCCATCTTTTTTAAATTCAATAGTTTTACTAATCGCCTGAACTAAATCATCAATAAAAGTCGGATTATTATATTGATCAGTCACAATTCTTATAAGTTTATCATCTTTTAAAGATTTAATCACCCATCTTACAAAATCAGGCCGGCTATCTGCAATTCCGAAAAGAACATTTGTTCTTAAAATTGTATGTACAGAACCGCTTATCCTTAAAGCATTCTCACTTGCTAATTTTGTTCTGCCGTAATAACCGAGGGGATTTGGCTTGGCATTTTCAGCATAAGGACCACTTGTACCATCAAAAATATAATCGGATGAAATATGAATTAAATGAGAATCTAGAATCCTGGCTGCCTCCGCTAAATATTCAACTCCTTTAACATTTACTTTCCAGGCGGTTTCCCGTTCTTCCTCACACAAATCAACATTTGTAAAGGCAGCGGCATTAATTATAAAATCGGGGTAAAAATCAAAAATAATTTTCTTTACATTTTCCCTTTTAGTGAGATCGCAGCAAAAATAATCGTAATTACTTGCCACCGGCTCTTCTTCTACGGAGCATCCTAATATTTCAAAATTTGCATGCCTGGAAAAAAAATTAATTGTACGCTGGCCTAGCATTCCGTTTGAACCAACAACAAGTATTCTTTTTTTAATTAAATTTGTAGTCAGCATTTTTTAATTTACCTAATTCTTTCAAATCCTTGCCCGAAGCTGCCGTACCTGCAGCATAATTAGCAGTTTCCAGTGACTTATTAATATCCCGGGATAAAAGATAGCTATAAAAAAACACCGCACCAAAAATGTCACCGCAGCCAATTTTATTTTTAAGATCAATTTTAATTGCCGGTTTAAATATTGAATTTACTTCCCCTGCATTCAAATAAAATACTCTTGCACCCAGTTCCTCCATAGTCAGTATTAAATACTTAGTCCCGGTATTTAATATCTCTTTAACTATTTCCAGCTGATCTTTTTTACTGCTTAATGTTAGAAGCTCATGCTTGTTTACCTGTATTATATCCAGCATTTCTGCCCACATCTGGAACCCGGGAATAATTCTGAAGCTTCTTTTGCCGTCTGCATCCAATCCCCTGGATAAAGTATGTACATCGAAATAAATTAAACCTTTAAATGACTTTCTTAATTTTATTAGCTGTTCCAATGAAATATCAAATCCTGTAATCATATTAATAATTATTCCGTCAAAAGAATTAATATTTTCAATTTCCAAATCCAAATTTTCAGTTGCTTTATTATAGCATTCATCCCTTTCACCTTCTTTAGGGATTTTCAAAAAAACTTTTGAAATTGAATCAACTGTTTGAAAATAACTGTTTTCGAAATTGTCAAAAACGGGTGAAAATAATTTATAATTATCCTTCTCGATAGCAGTCAGTAGCTCTATTTTATCGCCTGGATTTTTTAAATAATGTAATGCGGAAGCAGTATAATAAATTCCCCCGGGCTTAATTTCCTCTTTTTCACCGGTTAAAAAGTGATCTTCAACAGAATGACCAATAATCAGCAGTTTCATATATAAATACACTCTCTTAAATACTTATTATTTAACTATTTTTGATTAAAGAACAGTTAAAAAATATGCACATTTATTTCATAACTCAATAAAAACATGTTTAAAAATTATTACCTTGTTCAAAATTCTTAATTCGGCAAAAAAAAATTATATTTAACCTTTAATTCTTCTAAAATTGGAAAAATAATATATGAAAATCGGAATTACATGTTACCCTACCTACGGGGGAAGCGGGGTAATGGCAACAGAGCTCGGTAAAGAATTAGCAAAAGCAGGCCATCAAGTGCATTTTATCAGCTATGCTCTGCCGTTCAGGCTGAACAATTTTGTAGAAAATGTTGTTTTTCATGAAGTAGAGATGAGCAGCTATCCTTTATTTGAATTCCCTCTCTATGCCCTTGCCCTTGCAAGTAAGATGGTGGAAGTTGTTGAGTATGAAAAGCTTGATCTACTTCATGTACATTATGCTATTCCGCATGCAAGCAGTGCCTATCTTGCCAAGCAGATGCTCAAAAAGAAAAAAGATTTAAGAGTTATAACAACCCTGCACGGCACTGATATTACCCTAATCGGGCTTGAACCTTCATTTTTACCTTTGGTAAAATTTAGTATAGAAGAAAGTGACGGGGTTACCGCTGTTTCCCGTTCTTTGAAGGAACAAACCTTGACAAATTATAATATTGATAAAGAAATTGAAGTTATTCCTAATTTTGTCGATACTGATCTGTATAAGCCATCAAAAGATGGAGGCTTAAGGGAACATGTAGCACCGAACGGAGAAAAAGTCCTTGTTCATACTTCTAATTTCCGGGTTGTGAAACGGGTTCCTGATACAATCAGGATATTGGAAAGAGTATTAAAGGAAATCCCGGCAAAGCTTCTCTTAGTCGGAGACGGTCCGGACAGATCGGAATGTGAAAGATTATGCAGGCAGTTAAGCCTTTGTGACGATGTAAAATTTTTAGGTAAACAGGATGGTTTGGTTGAAATTTTAAATGCTGCTGATATCTTTTTAATCCCTTCCCAATCGGAAAGTTTCGGGTTAGCTGCACTTGAAGCTATGGCCTGCGGGTTACCGGTTATATCATCGAATATTGGCGGTTTACCGGAACTGGTAAGACATAACGAAACAGGTTTTATTGCAGGGATCGGAGATATTGAAAGAATGGCTAAATATGTAACCGATCTTTTAACAAATCAGAAGAAATATGAACTCTTCTCTGCAAATGCTAGGAATAGGGCGGTTAATGTTTTTAATAAATCGAAAATTGTTCCACTATATGAAGAACATTACAAAAAAATTCTGAACTCTTAATCATGATTATTTATTGTGCGGGCCCGATTAGGGGGGATAAACAGTACCAGTCTTTTTATAAGGAAGTAATAAAACATATTAATTCATTAGGACATACGGCTTTAAGTGAATTGAATGAAAAATTTAAATCGGCATTCCCGTTAAATGATACACAAATATTTAAACGAGATATTAAATGGATGGAGAGCAGCAGTTTTGTAGTTGCGGAAACATCTTCGCCTAGTACCGGGGTTGGATTTGAAGTTGCCTACAGTTTATATTATCTAAAAAAACCGGTTCTGGCTTTATGTAAAAAAGGTGAGAAATCAGTTAGTTCTATGATTGCAGGTTGTAATTCGGAAAATTTGACTCTTAAATTCTATTCCGGTTCCGAAGATATGAAAAAGATTATATCCCAGTATATAAACGAAAAAGAAAATATCTGAAAATATATTTTAAGAAAATATTACATTGATTGAAGTCAGTTCGAATATTCTTACATACCTTAAAAAAATTTATGATGAAAAAACTGCCGAAGAATATATAGAGTTTATCAGTTCAAAACCTTCACAGTATATCCGCATAAATAAATTAAAAACAAATCTAACTGATCTTACACAAAAACTTTTCAATAATTATGGAATCGGGTGCGAACCGGTTCCCGGTATTCCCGGTTGTTTAAAAATTACTAAAAGGTGAAGATAAGACCGGGAAAACCATTCCGCACATAATCGGGGAATATTATATCCAGAGTTTATCTTCAATGCTTCCCCCTTTAACACTTAATGCTAATGAAAATGATACCGTTCTTGATTTATGTTCTGCTCCTGGTTCAAAAACAACCCAGCTCGGTGAAATGATGAAAAATAGCGGGACCTTAATTGCAAATGAGATAGCTCTTGATAGATTAAAAATGCTGGTTTTTAATATTGATAGAATGAATATAATGAATGCAGGTGTGGTTCACTCGAAGGGAGAATTACTAAGCAAAATTTATCCGGATCATTTCGATAAAATTCTGGTTGATGCTCCTTGCAGCGGGCTCGGTATAATCCAGAAAAAAAATGAAGTTAGCAATTGGTGGTCCGAAGATAGAATTTCTGCACTTGGGGATCTTCAGCTGAGGCTTTTAATTGCTGCAGTTAAAATGGTTAAGGAAGACGGCGAGATAGTCTATTCTACCTGTACATTAACTGCTGAAGAGAATGAGTTAATTATTAATAAAGTATTGGAGAAGTATCCGGTAGAAATAATTGATCTTGAATTGCCTGTAAAATCTCACCCGGCTTTTAATTCATATGAAGGTAAGAAATTAAATCCGTCTCTTTCAAAAGCACACAGGATATTACCCTGGGAAATAAATTCTGAAGGTTTTTTTATAGTTAAATTGAGAAAGACCGGGAAAACTAACCAGGCTGAACTTTTAAAGCCTTTAAAGCAAAATCTTCACTTGCTAAGTTTTAATAAAAAAGAAATCCATATCCTGCTGGATAATATTATAAAGGAGTTTGGAATAGAAGAAGAAGTATTAAAAAATTTCAATTACCTGGTTAAAGGAAACGATATATTTTTTGTAAACAAAAACTGGGATGACAAAAATTTAAATATTTTTAACAGGATCGGGACTCGCTTCGGCACGATAGATAAAAACAGGCAGACTGTTTTGCATACACAAGCTGCACAGATTTTAAGTAATGATATAAAGAAAAACATTTATGAAATTAATGACCCCGCCGAACTTGAAACTTATCTTAGCGGCGGAACAATTAAGAAAGATATAAATCATACCGGTCAATGTGTTGTTAAATATCAGGACTCATTGCTCGGGACTGCTGTAAATACTAAACAAGGAATGAAAAGCCGCTTTCCACGCGCTAAAAGGACACAGGAAATTTTAATCGAGGCTTAAATGAATATTCAAATTTTCGGGACAAAAAAAGATAGTGATACCAGGAAGGCCGAAAGGTTTTTTAAGGAAAGAGGGATAAAATATCAGTTTAGGGAACTATCAGAAAAAGGGATATCAAAAGGAGAGCTGGAAAATATAACCAGGGTGATTAAGCCTGAAAATCTAATCGATAAAGAGGGGAAGCAATTTAAGAAAAGGAATTTGTCTTATATGAAATTTGATATTGAAGAAGAGCTCCTTAGTGATCCGCTCCTTTGCAAAATGCCGGTCGTTAGAAATGGTAATTCATGTACTGTCGGGTACGAGCCGGATAGATGGAACGAATGGATTTCATAATTTAAACTTTTTCTTCAACCACAATAAAATAATCATTCCTATTACCCAAATTGAAAAAACAGAAGATAGAATCGGAAAAAGGTAGGCATGCTTTGTAAAAAAAGTTTCATCATTCTGTATAATAACATCGCCGACTAAAAAGGTTCTTGTAAACATTTTTGAATGAATTATAGTTCTGCCGAGCGGATCAATTATGCAGCTTATTCCTCCATTTGCCGCTCTGATTACAGATCTCCGGTTTTCCACAGCTCTTAAGACGGACATCTCCTTATGCTGGTAAGGTCCGCTGGAATTGCCGTACCAGCTGTCATTTGTAACCACCGTAATAAATTGTGCGCCTTTTCTAACAAAATCGGATACAAAGATAGGGTAAATAGATTCATAGCAAACGAGGCCGTCAATTTTTACCGTATCATTTGCATTAATATTGGATAACCCCTGGTTTAAATCTTTATCTTTTATTTTAAACAATACGGTATCCTTCCCTACATTCCACCCTGTTATACCTACCCCCCATCTAATGATCTTACCAAGGAACGGAAACTGGTCAACGAAAGGAACTCTCTCTCCAAACGGAACGAGCTTCATCTTGCCATACCGCTGAATTTCCCGTGTATCGGGAGAAAATAAATATATTGCATTGTAAGTTGCATAATATCCTAAATTATTATTATACTTTACATCGCTTGGCATTTTTTCACCTTTATGGTAATACCTTATATCAGGCATACCGGTTAAAAGGTAAACATCATTATTTCTTACAAAATTATATATTGAATCGAGTGCATCTTCATAACCTCCGCTTAAAAGAAAAACCGGGAAGGCAGTTTCAGGCCATACAATCAGCTTTGCGCCATCATTAACCGCTTTACGTGAATAGTCTAAATACAATTTTGTAAAATCGTTTAAGCTCCCGACATCCCATTTTTTCCATGGGTCAATATTAGGCTGAATTAAACCGACTCTAATTTTTTTATTTGATAAAGGATAATTATTTATTTTGATGAACCCGTATATAAGTATGAAAGAATAGATCAAAAGCTGCGGCAATTAAATTAGCATACGATATTTTCCTGGTTGAATAATATTTTATGAAAACTTTGTAAATGAGAACATTTATTAATACAGCAATAAGCGATAACCCTAATGTGCCTGCTATATCAGCTATCTGGATAAAAGATGTGAAATGCGAAAGACCGCTTCCTAGTGTGAGCCATGGAAAGCTAAGATCGGTTATCATATATGCATATTCATAAGTTACCCAAAAGAGAGGGAAAAAATATAATGCAGCTTTTCCTGGAAAAATTTTTCTCGAAAAGTAAAATAATGTCGAGGGTATTAATAGAAACAAAGGATTAACAAAAATAAGCAGCACACCTGAAATCATTAAAAAAGGATCCGCATTCTTTTGCCAGCTCCCCACCCAATAGAGTGTAATCAAACCGAAAATAAAAAATGTAAGGTAGGATGAGCGGTTGATATCTATGAGCGACGTTTTATTTTCTATCACATAAAAATAAGGGATTAATCCAAAGAACATTAAAAGCTGGAAAGGGAATGGAAAAGGGGGAAAAGAAATTCCTAATAATACCCCGCTTAAAATTAATAGTAATCTTTCTTTATTTTTTATCTTTTTTTCTTCGGGTGTTAAAACTTCCCTATTCTTCCAAAAATTTATATTCAATCTCTCATCCTTTAGCTGATTTTTTCTTTTTCCAGAAATAATTTAATATTAAAATTAAAATAACGGCACAGGTAATAATAATTGCAATATTTGAATAAGTTGAAAGATAATGATCTACAATTCCTATATTGTGCCCAAATATAATTCCTAAATAAATAATTGCTGCATTCCAAATAACTGCGCTAATTGAAGCGAGTATTATTGTTTTTTTTAAACTAAGCTCGCTTAACCCTGCAAATAATGAAATGACTGAGCGTGTTCCCGGTAAAAACCTGTTTACCAGTATAATCCAATAACCATATTTTGAAAACCATTTTTCAACTTTTTCCAATCCTGCTGTGGGGATAAACTTAACTTTTCCTGCCCGGATTACTTTTTTGTCCAGTTGTGTCCCGATAAAAAACAAAGCCATAAATCCCAATACGCTCCCGAAGGTTGTAGCTAAAAGAGTAGGAATAAATTGGAGTGAATGAGTTCCGATTAATGAACCTCCGATAACAACTACAAGATCACTTGGTGAAGGAGGAAAGACATTTTCAATAAAAGAGAATCCGAAAAGTGAAACATAAATCCAGAATGGAGATAAACCGGAGATGAAATCTAGGATATGTTCAATCATTATTTTTATTTTCTGATAATTAAAACTGAAGCAAATGCGGAGACTCCCTCTTCTCTCCCTACAAACCCTAATTTCTCAGTAGTTGTTGCCTTAACTGAAATTTGATCGGCATCGCAGTCTAAAATTTCCGAAATTTTTTCCTTAATAGTTAAAATATAAGGTGAAAGCTTTGGCGTCTGCATTGCTACAACAGCGTCGACATTCCCAAGGATATATCCTTTATTCAAGAACCAGCTCATATGATTTTTTTAAGAATATTTTGCTGTCGGCATTCTTATACTTTTGATCGGTATCAGGAAAGTGCTGCCCTATATCGCCTGCAGAAATTGCACCGAGCAATGCATCAGTTATTGCATGAAGGAGAACATCAGCATCGGAATGCCCTATTAAACCTTTACCCGATTTTATTTCAATCCCACCTAATATAAGTTTTCTGTCTGCCGCAAACGCGTGGACATCAAATCCGATTCCAGTTCTATATTCAGGTTTCAATATTCAACCCCAAAAGCTGAAAACTCATTTTTAAATTCCCCCCATTCAATTTTTGAATTATTAACTTGTGCAGAACGCGGACCTATTTTTAATTTTTTGAATAGTTCCTCAATTAGTTCCTTTTCACCTTCAACAACAGTAAGTACCGAACCATCGTATAAATTTTTGACATATCCTTTTAGGCCAAGCTGCTGAGCATTTCTAGTAACAAAATACCTGAAACCTACTCCCTGAACAAGACCGCTCACTACTATTTCTGCACGCTGTTTATTTCCCATAATATTTTATTCTTTTAATGGGACAATCTTTTTATCTTTATTTTTAATTAATTCGGTAGCTAAAAGCCCTACAAAAATAAATGCACATCCCAGAAGTCTAAAATTAGAAATTTTTTCATTCAGTGCAACAAAAGCAACAACTGCAGAAAAAATAGGTTCAAAAGAAAAAATTATCCCGGCTTTGGTTGGTGTTGTGTCCTTCTGAAACCTTGTTTGTAAAATAGTTGTTACTACTGTTGCTAAAATCGAAGTATATAGAATTGCCCATAAAAGATCGTAATTTAAAGTTAATTTAATATCTTCCGACCCGGTAAATGAAAGAATAAGAGTAAGGAGAAATCCTAATAAACCTGTTATTGCAATTTGTAAAAAAACCAAGTGACATTAAATCCAATTTTTTACTTTCTATATCAAGATAAACTATGTATAGCGCAAAAAAAACCGCACATAAAAGAGTAAAAAAATCGCCAAGGTTAAAATTTTCACCGATTTCGTTAGAAAACACTTAAAAAAGTGTTTCCTTTGCTTGAAAGAAAAACTAAACCTAAAAGGACCAAAAAAATACCGATTAAGCCTCCTTTGGAAGGTTTTCTCTTTTCAATAATCAATTGAAAAATAGGTGTAAAAATTATAAAGGTGCCGGTTATAAAACCGGACTTAGTTGCTGAAGTAAAATTTAATCCCTCGGTTTGAGATGCAAAACCGAGAAAATAAAATAATCCGACTATCAAACCGCCATAAAAAGTTTTTTTATCAATTTTTTTTAAAATCTTAAATATAAATGGAAGAAGAAGTATATGCAGCAAAAGAAAATCTTAAAGCTACAAAAAACATCGGGGAAATATCATTTAGAGCTGATTTTACAATTACAAAAGTTGCTCCCCAAATAATAGTTGCGAGCAGTAAAGCTCCTTCGGCAGTATATTTTTTCATTTAATCGATATCATATCCTTTTATATGATTCCTCTAATTTTCCAGGATTCAATATTCTTCTCGAACCCGAACTTCTTTCAATCTTCCGTTTAACATCTGCCTTCCAATTCCTACTCTTTTCCTTTTGAATATCCGAATGATTTAAGAAAACTTTCATTTGAACGCCATTTTTTTTTCACTTTAACTCTTAGCTCTAAATAGATTTCTTTTCCCAAAAAATCTTCAACAGCTTTGCGGGAAAATAGTCCTAACTTTTTAATTGCAGCTCCATTTTTCCCGATTAGAATTCCCTTCTGACTCTCTTTTTCAACTATAATCTCCGCATTTACATAATCTTTTTTATCATCTCTTTCTTTAAATTCGGCAATTACTACTTCGATACTATACGGTATTTCCTCCTGGTATAATTCCAAAACTTTCTCACGGATTATTTCAGAGACAAAAAATCTCTCATTCTCGTCTGCTACAATATCATCCGGGTAAAAGCTGGGGTTTTCGGGTAAATTCTCTACAATAGTTGAAATAACCTCATAGATATTAAATCCCTGAGTTGCTGAAACCGGGATAATTTTTTTAAAGCTGTATTTTATTTGAATTTTTTCTATAAGGCTTTTCACAAATTCCTGTGTGGAAAGATCAATTTTATTTAGAATTAAAATTTGAGGTTTGCTGCTTCCATTCAATATTTCTTTAACCGCATCATCATTTAAAATTTTATTTCCTTCAGGATCGGAATGAATATCTAACATTATTAAAAAAATATCCGCATCTCTGATCGATTGGTCTACAGCTTCCATCATCTTTTCCTGAAGTAAATAGCCGGGCTTTAAAATACCCGGTGTATCAAGGAAAATAATCTGATAATCTTTTTCAGAAAGAATTCCAAGGATTCTTTTACGTGTAGTTTGCGGTTTACTTGTAGTTATAGAAAGCTTTTGTCCAATCAAGGAATTCATTAATGTCGATTTACCCGAATTGGGCAAACCCAGTATAGATACATATCCGGCTTTGTGGTTCATTTTTCCAATCACTAAAAATTAAACTGTCAATCAGCTATTCAAAAACTCATAATCACTCTTCAAAAACAACGGCGGTTCCGCTGGCACTAACCATAAGCATATTTGTACCTGTACTGCCAAATCTTCTTCCCTTCTATATTCGGTGTAGTAGTACAAGCATTGCACTTTCTTTATTAAGTTAAAAACAAGTACAAATATACAAAACAATAAAATATATTGACATTGAAAAAGAAGGTTTTGTAAAGCTTGGATTGTTATTCAGTTAATCATAATTATGTTTTTTTTAGAACTTTCGGAATTATAATATTAAATTTAAGGGTGAGTTTATCTTCAACAGGCATTAATAATAATGAGGGTCTTTGTATTTTAAATTCTGTAAGACTGATATAAAAGTCACCGTCGAAAATTGTATCATTGTTTTCAAATTTCTCAGCAACTTTAACCGGTATTGTCTTTGTAACATTATGAAATGTCAGCTTTCCTACAACCATAAGTGTATCATTTTTTAAGTATTGAATAGAATCTCCCTGGAAAGCAACATCTGGATAATCGATGGCATCAACTACTTCACCCATATGTGAATCTCTATTAGAATTGCCGCTGTCAAAAGATAAAACATCGGCACTGACGGATACGCCGGTTACCTTTCCTGCCGTATCATCATATTTAACATCGCAATCCACGTCTTTGCTAATTCCGTGAACAGTATGCAGCGGGTGAACAAGCGTATATTCGATAGTAGAGCCGTCCTTTTTGATCATGAACAGAAATAATATTTAAAATTGAAGCGGGGTATACCCACATCGAGTTACAGGAAAGCAAAATGACAAGCATAGATTTTTTCATTTAAATCCTCGTATGTATTTGTTGACAAAATTTCAGGTTTCATTAAAACAAATGCTTTTTAATTTTTGATTAAAAAAAGATCGTTATTATTGAAGCAGTAAAAGCAGTGTAAGTAATATATGCAGTTATTTGATGTGCCCTTGCCCGCGCATCATTGAACTTTTCAGGACCTCTAACACCGTTAAACCGGCTCCTGGAAACAATGTTATTGGCAAGTATAGGAAGTGCTATCATACCTGCAGCATGCACGAATGCGAGAAGCTTATGCCAGAATATGGTGTCATGTTCACCACTGCGCCGTATGAGGGGCGGCGGAGATAATACTGCTAATAAAGCGGTGGCGCTGTAACCGATTATAGTTGCATCTGCCAGCGGACCATGCCAATTCCTATATTTTCTATTTCCATTCAAAGTAAGCTGCCCTGCTAAAACTGTGGCTCCCATTAGAAACCAGGTTGTAACCCCTAACCTTTGATGCCATGTTAGCATTTCCCTCCTTAAAACCAGCTCACTCTTTCTTTTTTGAGGTGTTAATTCGCCGCTTCGAAAAATACCATGCACTCCCCAAAGAAATTTTTCCATCCAGCTCATATCTTCAGGAAGAAGTCTCCTCGCAGTTCTTTCTTCATCTGTGTTTGCAGAGTCTAAAATTAAGCTTTCATATGGTTCTGCTTCATTAAAATTATTGTCTTCAGAATTATAAAGTGAAGATTCGGTTTCCAACAATAAAGGATGATGAATATTTGAATTCTGTATAACTGAACTTTTCTCTAAAGAAGAAGATAAGTCATGAGGAAAAATTATTTGTGTATTAAAAATTGAAATCGATAAGAAAGCTGCACTTAATATGCTGCGGTACATTTTTTCTCCCGGGTAATTTGTAGGAATCGTGAGTTGCTTAATTCAAAATCCTGGAATTTATTAATTCGTTTTTCAGTAAGATATATATGTATTGGATTAAAGATAAGAGTAAGGAAATTATAAATTTTTAACAATTCAGAAATAAATATTATGGAAAAAATATTATATGAACTGTAAAAAATTTAGCTATACTGCATTTCCTTAATTGAAGTGTGATATAACTTAAGCAATTCGATAAATATCTAAAGAGATTTGCATCACCTCGGAATAAATAAATTTTTTTAATTGCCAAAAATTGAGTGGAATTAAACAAGCAACTGAGCTTTTATGAAGTTTTAATTATATCCGGAGCATCAAATTATTATTTGATTCAGCTCTTTACAGCTTATTCTGTATCTCCTTAATATGTTTTTGGCTTTCAAAAAAGAAATATGCAGAAATGAAGATGCCGAGAGAAATTACAGATCCGAATATTGATATTTCAGAACCGCTGAATATCTTTCTAATATAAACAGATAAGCTTTCAAGAATAGTTACAAAATTACCCAGAACTTGTTCGGATGATGCAGATTGCCCGGCAGCATTAAAAGCAAGAATAACTGCAACACCCAGGATTGCGAGACTTAAGAAAACAAAGAAAGAAGAGATTGAAAGAATAAAATATTTATCGGCTTTCTTAGGTTTAAATTTAGAAGTTATCTTCTGCATTATATTGGAAGTAAAATCCGGATTTACTTCATACTCCCTGATTTTTTTCAGTTCATTGTGAACTCTTAAAAGAACTTTTAAATTTTCCCTGTCGGGTTCGGACTCTTTTAAAATTTCTTTTACCTCAGTAAGTGTTTTATAATCAAGTTCACCATCAATATATTTGTTTAATATTTCATCGCTTAATCTATTCATCTCAATTCCTCCGTAAGATTATATTTTACCAACATATCTTTAAAAGTATTCCTGGCCCTATATAATAATACTTTAACATTTGATATAGATGTAGAAGTCACATCGGCAATTTCTTCACAGGTCATTCCATTTAAGTAAAACATATTGATAACCATAGAATATTTTTCCGGCAGCTGTTCAATTAATGAATTCACTATTTCCGAAATATTTTTTT
The DNA here is from genome assembly GCA_963782475.1 of uncultured Bacteroidota bacterium. Classification (GTDB taxonomy): domain Bacteria; phylum Bacteroidota; class Ignavibacteria; order Ignavibacteriales; family Ignavibacteriaceae; genus CAVQBP01. The sequence goes on along the minus strand of CAWAJW010000008.1, from coordinate 101,590 downwards.
TCTCAGCCCGGTTGTAATCCATTCTGCTTTCAAGCTCAAGATGGTCTTCAACACTTGTCATTTCATTTTCAATCTTTCTTTTTTTGCTCGATAATTTTGTTAATGCTGTATTATATACTATTCTGTAAAACCAGGTGGAAAACTTTGATTCCTGTTTAAAATTCTTCAAACCGTTAAAAGCTTTTATGAAAGCATCCTGAAGAATTTCTTCTGCTTCCATATCATTCTTTAACATCCTTTTTAACAGAGAAAACGCTTTATTCTTATATCTATCAACCAATATAGAAAAATCCGAATGATTCCCACGTTTTATGGATTCAATTATCTCAAAATCAGTAAGATTCTTCATAGTTATTAGACCCCTAAAATCAAATCAAGGTTACAAATCAAGATTACCGGTGGTTATCCTGCAGCATTGTTAAACCTTGTAACCTAATTTAATTAAAGATAGTCATAAGAAATAGAGAAAAGAAAAAAATTTTTAGTAATAAAATAAAAATTTCATTGATTAGCCGGTTGTTAAATTCGGCTTAAAACTGAAAGGAGAGAAAAAATGAACGGACCTGAAGGATTTGTAGGGGTAATAGCAGTATCTATACCGATAGTATTCACTTTGGTTGTTGGATTAGTTTTTGTCACTTTTTTTTATTTTAGATCAAGAGAAAGACAAATGTTGATTGATAAAGGTCTGGATGCTCAATCAATTAAAGAATTTTTCGAGCAAAAACATGATCCTTTTTCCTTAATGAAGTTTGGTATAATCATACTTGCTTTCGGTATTGGTCTCGGTTTGGGATTAATGCTGGAAGATTATACTGATGAGGGTTACTGGATTGTGCTCTTAATGTTTGCATTTACGGGGATTGGTTTTATAGTAGCAAATGCTGTTGCGCAAAAACTAGCAAAGAAAAATCCATAGAAAATATTATTTCTTCATCGAAACAAAAAAACCCGGATTTTAAAGCCGGGTTTTTTTATTGTTAAAATAAATTTCCTTAAATTAGGCTTCTTCCTGTGCAGCAAGCCATCGTTCACAATCCAGGGCAGCCATACAACCCGACCCGGCAGCAGTTACAGCCTGGCGGTAATTTTTATCAGCAACGTCACCGGCTGCAAATACACCTTCTACGTTTGTATTTGAAGAACCTGGTTTAACCTTAAGATAACCTGTTTCATCCATATCAAGGAAACCGTTAAATAAAGCAGTATTAGGTTTATGTCCGATAGCAACAAATAAACCATCTACATCAACATTTTTTGTAGAAAGATCTTTGGTATTCTGAATTACCGCACCTGTCATCACTTTCCGTCCGTTTTCTTCCTTACCTAAAACTTCTTTAACAACGCTATTAGTTAAAAATTTTATTTTAGGATTTTTCTTTGCTCTCGCCAGCATTATCTTAGATGCACGGAATTCATCGCGCCTATGGACAATAGTTACTTCGGAAGCAAACTTTGTTAAGAAATTAGCTTCTTCCATTGCGGTATCGCCGCCGCCTACAACAAGTACTTTCAAACCTTTATAAAAAAATCCATCGCAGGTTGCGCATGCAGAAACGCCATAACCCATATATTTGCTTTCACTTTCAATACCAATAAGCCTTGCAGAAGCACCAGTCGCGACGATTACTGCATCTGCTGTATAAGTTTCATCATAAGATTCAAGGATGAAAGGTCTTTTGGAAAAATCAACTTTTGTTATTTCTTTATAAAAAGATTTTGCACCAAACCTGTGTGCTTGTTTTCTCATAATATCCATTAATTGAGGACCCTGTATTCCCTCTTCAAAACCGGGATAATTTTCAACTTCCGTTGTTATGGTCAATTGACCTCCAGGCTGCAATCCTTCAAATATAACCGGATTTAAATTTGCACGGGCAGTATATAAAGCTGCTGTAAAACCAGCAGGACCTGCCCCGATTATTGCAACATTAAGATGATTATTATTGCCAATTTCCGTCATTTTTTCTCCATATATAGAATAATTAAACAAATAAAATTAAATATATTACCAATTAGATACATGAAAGTAAGGGTGGTTTCAAAATATTGAAGAAATGAAAGCAGCATTCCTCTTTAAACCTGATAATTTAGCTCTTTTAACCGGGCTCTCCTTAAACTTTTTATTGAATTCTTCTTTGGTGAATAATATTGCATCTTTTAGTATAATCTCATTATTATCGTTTCGAGGGAAAAATTCATCTTGTTTAGTAATTTTTGAGAATTTATTATTCCATGGGCAAACATCCTGGCAGATGTCGCATCCGAAAATCCAGTTATCAAATTTTCCTTTAAATTTTTCCGGGATCTCATTTTTATTTTCAATAGTCAGGTAAGAGATACATTTATTTGCATCAACAACATATTCATCTATAATTGCATTTGTAGGACAAGCATCAATACAAGCTCTGCAGGAGCCGCAAAAATCTTCAACCGGTAAAGAGTAGCTGAATTCAAAATTAGTAATTAAATTAGCAATGAAAAACCAGCTCCCAATCTTCTTATTTATAACATTTGTATGTTTGCCGAGCCACCCGATTCCCGACTTAACAGCCCAGGCTTTATCCATAACGGGCCCGGTGTCAATATAAGTTTTTGCTTCAAATGAATTATCAATCTTCATTAAAGCTTCTACAAGTTCATCAAGCTTTTTCCAAATGATTAAATGGTAATCTTTTCCCCATGCATAACGGGATATTTTTCCTTTATTCTTATCATTAGAATATTTCCCCGGGGTAAAATAATTTAAACCCAATGAAATTACAGATTTAGCGGAGGGAAGCAAAGTCCTTACATTTTTCCTTTTTTCAAGATTTTTTTCCATGTATTTCATGCCGGCATGCAGATCATTATTTAACCACTGTTCAAGCTTTTTTATTTCACGCGTGAGCTCTTCGGCAGGTGCAAATCCAATTAAATCAAAACCCAGCTCTTTAGCTTTCTTAACTATAATTTCATTAGAAATTTTCATATTTCAATTTAACTACCAATTCACTCTCTTTTTTAAAGCTTTTATATAAACCTGTTCATCAATTATTTTTACATCATAATTAACTAGCCCGTTTGTACCGGAAGGAGTTTTCCCCGTTTTAAGATTAAACATCCAGCCATGAATGGGGCATACGACATATTCTTTTTCTATAAAGCCGTCATAAATTAATGTTGTCTGCTGATGGGGACAAATATTACTTAAAGCAAAGACTTCGCCGTCAACCTTAAACACAGCGACATCAACATCATTTATAATAAACCTCTTTCCTTCCCGATCTTTTAATTGATTTATGCTGCAAATATTTTTATATCCTTCTTCACTAAAGTTTTTCATATTTCTCATCCAATATAAAACCCTTATCACCATTTTTTATAGTGGCTATCGGACAAAAGGGATCATGTTCAAAAAATAATCTCCAGTTTTCTTCTACAATCCTTGGAAGAAGCAATTTCTTTTCTTTTACTGTTTCCAGGGGTTGAATATCGTAGCCCATTACATAAGGGATGCGGATATGAGATGTTGTCGGGAAAAGATCAGCGCAATATAAAATTGTTTTGGAAGAATCAGAAATCTTCAATAGCTGCTGTCCGAATGTATGCCCATTAACAACGATAAATTCAATCTCATCATCAAAATTATTTGCTCCATTTAAAAAGTACAGAACACCATGTTCCATAAGAGGATAAAACTTTTCTTTAATATAACTTCCTTTGTCCCTGTCGGATGGATTCATCGCCCAATTGTAATTTTGTTCTTGCACATAATATTTTGCATTTGGAAATGCGGGGATTAATTTTCCATCTGCAATATTTACGGAACCGCCGGTATGATCAAAGTGAAGATGAGTTAATATTACATCTGTTATTGAATCTTTAGTTAAATTTAAGCTGCTTAATGAATTCTCTATAGAGTTTTCTTCCTGGTAAATTTTATAAATATCTCTTGATTTTTTATCCCAGTCACTTCCCATACCCGTATCAACTAAAATTTTTTTATTGCCCGAAATTAAGAGCAGGTTCCTGGTAGAAAGTTTTATTCTGTTTGCTTCATCAGGCGGATTTGTTTTTTCCCATAGAGGTTTGGGAATAATCCCGAACATTGCCCCTCCGTCTAAGGCAAAGGTTCCCGAGTCAATTATATGTAATTCATATTTTCCGATTTGCATTTTTAAATAAAAAATTAGTATATGAATTAAAGTAAAAGGATTTTTTCCCAGATCAAAAGAAATACCTGCACTTTAAATCCATGGGGGAACAGTTATAATATATCCCGCCCAATCAATTCATATGATTCTTTAAAATTTAATTATTAAAAGAATAAAAAAATATAGTTTTAGGTAAAAATATTAAATGTAGTTATTTCAGGTAAGTTAAATATGTGAGTTATTCCAAAAACAAAAGGGCATCTTGCGATGCCCTTTCGGTTCCCGAACTTTTTATACTTTCTGTATCCCCATCAACATTACTCCCCTCGTTTTCTTCTCCCCTTACCCGTTCTCCCCTGTCAAAAATTCATATTAATTAATTTGCCAATTCTTCAATTGGAATACAGCAATCGACAGGGCACACGTCAGCACATTGGGGTTGATCATGAAATCCTTCACATTCGGTGCATTTATCAGGTACTATATAAAAATATTCATTAGAAAAAAATCCAGCTTTTCCGGATGGAGCAGCATCATTTTCACCGTAGGTTTTTCCTTCAAGTTCCCATTCCGTTCCGCCTTCATATATTGCATTATTTGGACATTCCGGTTCGCAAGCTCCGCAGTTTATACATTCATCCGTGATCCTTAAAGCCATTTTTTACTCCTTATTTTAGTTTTTTTATAAAACTATTTTTAATCAATTCGGGTATTACAAATCTAATTTTGTGCCAAATCACATATAGTATAGTTTACTTTATAAAACTCAAAATCCGATTAAAAAATTATACTGCAGAGAGATATTTGAGAAAATCGGTTTTCATGTCTGAGAAATGATAAGATAAATTCTTAAATATGGAATATTCTCAGTTTTTGGAAAGAGTAAAAAGGAATGAATTAATAGAATAAATTACATAAATATAAGTCTTATACAAGTGCATACTAACTTAAATAATCACACAATATGTTATCTTCCTATTCCGTCTAAATAATTTTTTCTTGCCAACAGAATTGTTTCATCTTCTTCATGATTTGGATCAGGTATACAGCAATCGACAGGACAAACAGCAGCACATTGGGGTTCATCATGAAAACCTTTGCATTCAGTACATTTATCGGGGACAATATAAAAAAAATCGTTCGAAAAAAATCCCTGCGCACCTGATGGAGCAGCATCATCCTGGCTATAATTTTTACCTGCAAGCTCCCATTCCGCACCGCCTTCGTATATTGCGGTATTAGGGCATTCCGGTTCACAGGCACCGCAATTAATACATTCTTCTGTAATCATTATTGCCATTTTTTTAACCGCTCCTTTCAAATAAAAATAAGCTATATATTCGAGTTCAAAAATAACATTGTTTACTTATAGTTCAAGTATAAAAAAAAATTACCAGCTTCCGCTTGAACCGCCGCCGCCAAAAGAACCGCCGCCGCCGCTAAAACCTCCGAAACTTCCTCCTCCGCCTCCAAAGCTTCCACCTGAACTACCGCCGCCAAAACCGCCGGGGAAAAATATAAATCCTCCTCCGCCTCGTTTTCCGCCTCTAAATAAAAACCTTAGAAGAAAGAAAATAATTATGAAAAAAGGGAATAAATTAGGAATCCCTTTATCCTTTGATTCCGGTTGGCGTTCAGCTTTATATTCACCTTTGACTGCAGAAATAATAGCATTAACCCCTGCAGTTATACCGGCATAATATTCATCCTTTTTAAAATACGGTATTATTACATTCCTTATTATCGAACTTGAAAGTGCATCGGGTAATGCACCTTCCAGACCATAACCGACTTCAATCCTAATTTTTCTATCATTTTTTACAACTAAAAGTAATATTCCGTTATCAAGTTTTTTTGTACCTACCTTATTTTGATGTGCAACATCGTATGAGTATTCCTCTAAGGGATAATCATTTAATGTCGGTATCATCAAAAAAACAACCTGATTGCTGGTAGAATCTTGAAAAGATTGTAAACGGTTGTCAAGAACATCTAATTGTTCAGCTGTCAATGTGTTTGTTAAATCGGTTGTCCAGGTTTTTAACTGGGGAACTTTAGGTTCAGCATAAACAATTATTGAACAGAATAAAATTAAATAAAGATATTTCATTAATTAAAATTCTACCTTGGGAGGTGTTTCGGAACCAGGTGTAGATTTAAAATATTGCTTAATAGGGAAACCAAATGTACTTGCAAAAAATGAATTTGGAAAAGTTTTGATCGTTGTATTATATTCCTGAACAGTAAGATTAAACTTCCTTCTTTCAACGGCTATCCTATTTTCAGTTCCTTCGAGCTGGGCCTGCAGCTGCAAAAAATTCTCATTTGCTTTTAAATTAGGATAATTTTCAACAGTCACAAGTAAACGGGATAATGCACCGCTTAATTGACCTTGTACTTGTTCGAATTTTTGAAATGCCTGCGGATCATTTAAAACTTGAGGAGTAACTGTCATTTGGCTTACTTTAGCCCTGGCTTCAGTAACATCAGTTAAAACTCCTCTTTCAAAATTAGCATACCCTTTAACAGTATTTACCAAATTAGGAATAAGATCCGACCTTCTCTGGTATTGATTTTCTACCTGGCTCCAGCTTTCATTTACTTTTTCATTTAATTTAACCAGATTATTATACGCCCCAATTCCCCAAACAATAAGGATTATAACTATTAATCCGATTGCACCTGCAATCGAACACCCGATTATCATCCCTTTTCGTTTCATTTAAACTCCCTATATTTTTAAGGATCAATTTTCTTTAAGATACATATAAAAAAACTGTAAATAATACAGTTATTTTAATTTATAATGAATTTAGCATAATATCCAATCCAATTGAGGTATTTTTAGTAAATTGGATGATAAAGAAGAGTTAAAAAAATGAAAAAATGACATTATTAAATAAAAACCAGGAAAACTTAAAATTTATTTATTTCAAAGTTTAACTTAAGTGATTTTTCATTAAAGAGAAACGAACCCGTTTTCTATGTTTACGGCTTTTCCCCTTTATAATTTAATTGCAGGAAATCCAAAGTCTTATTGCTGATTTCCCTGTTTTTCTCTTCAGCAAATTTTTCAGCATTCTGAATATTACCTCTGTAAAACCTTAGCCAAAGAAGGTCACCTGCAACTATACCGTCAAAGGCCCTGTTTTCAATAAATGAGTTAACAGTAATATATCCCCATAGCAGATTCCATCCGAGAGAAAGAGCTCCGCTTATAAAATTGCCTGTATAAAATTGTCCCGCACCGGGAATAAAAAATGATAATATCTTAGCTTTCAATACTGAATATCTTTCACTTTCGACTTTTTCAGAAATATTTCTAAGCACCTGTGCGGAATCATTTTTATTAAATTCTTCTGCAGCCATTTCCCAGTTATCATCGAAAATATATGCCCATCCTCTCCAATAAGTATTTTCTTCTTTCTTATTTATAAAACGTTTATCATTATCTAATGAATCAAGGAGTGTTAAAGCTCTATTAATGGTTCTTCTTAAAATATTTATTTTAATTACTTCAATTTTCGAATTATATAACTGTTCATTATTAGAAGAATGAATTCCTGCCAGCACAAAATACTGGATGGCATCTGAAAATTTTGCACCCATTTTGTAAGCTTTACCAATTAATTCATTAGCCTGATAGGCAATATTCATTCCTCTTATCAAAAAATAATAATCTTTTTAATTCTGTAATTGCATCAAAATATTCTTCTTTATAAAATAAATTCTTCGGCTTTGTTAAATTGAGCTTTTAATTCTTCATCCGGTTTGTCTTGTGAAAAAGAAGAAAAATTAAAAACAAATAAAGATGAAGAAATGATAAAAAGATAGAGGTATTTTTTATTTACAGAAATCATATCTTCTAGTAAAATAATTTTGCTCATTAAGATATAATTTAACATCCTTTTCAAAATCAAACCGGATACCGGCATTATAAATTTGTGCGGAAGCCGCGGAACCATAAATGTTACCGGCATAAAAAAATGCTGTTAAACCGCTGAAAATCCATCCCCTGAAATTATGTTTTGCTTTGAAATTATCATATGCAAGATACCCGCATAAACCAGTTGCAATTGCCGCAAATATTCCGTCGCCTATTTGAGCTGAATAAATTTTACCGGAACCCGGAATTAATATCGACATAAGCAGTGCTGCTGTTTCACTTTTATACTGCGGATCGATTTTTCTCCTGTAAAATTGCTCAACCTTTCCCTCTTCTCTGCTGCTAAATGGTAAAAAAAAATCTTTTTGTGATGGGAGTTTATCATCAGTAAAAAAATAAGAAAAATAATACAGCTTTTGTGTTCCTTCCGGATTATCTGAATTATTCCGGTATTCGTTTCGAAAATTGTAATAATCCCCTATTTTGAATAGTGATTTGAAATATTCACTTTGTGCATCCCGAAAATAAGTTGAATTACTCTTTATCTTTTCAAACCAGCTTAATGATTTTTTATAATTACCAATTTTTGAATAAGATATTCCGATTTTGAATTCGATTGTATCGCTATAATTAATATTCAAATATTTTTCATATTCAATTGCTGCTCGAAGATAATCATCAGTACAAAAAAGGAAGTCGGCAAATTTTTTGATATTTGCAGGGGAATGAATGCCCGTATAATTAGATGAGTCCTTTTGCGGGAAAACTTCTGAATAAAACAAAAATGTTAAACATATTATTAAAATCATTCCGTCTTCACAACGTATGCAGGTGGAATTATTTTTATATCTTCCTTATTGAGAGTATAAAGGGAGACAGGATCGTAAAAATGCCCGTCTTTTACACGCGGATAGTGATTTAATTTAAACAGATTTATATCCCTGGTAAAACGATCGGCAAACATCAAAGTACCCTGGAATATATTGGTTTTTTTTACGGCCTGGATAAAAAAAGAGGAACATGTAGGATTAAAAGAGCAATTATCACCGTCGACATCAGATATAATAAACCAATATGTATCGGCAACAGACTTTAATATCATCCCTCCAAAATTTTCTCCGCTTAAGGAGTAATTTCTTTTTCCGGCAGCATCCGGATCGGGTAGTTTATATGAATAATTCTCTCTCCCCCATACTGTCCAATCTGTTGAATCAAGCTCTTTCCCGGGTTTATTAACTTGGGGGAAAACATTTATTATATATATTAGAAAAAAAAGATTGAATATATTTATAGATTTCATTTCTCAGTTTTCACGGGAATCCAATAATGATCTGGCTATAACCAGTCTCTGTATTTCAGAAGTTCCTTCGTATATCTCGGTAATCTTAGAATCCCGCAAATATCTTTCAACTAAATATTCGCGGACATAACCGTATCCGCCATGAATCTGAACTGCATCCAGGGCGCATTCTACAGCTATCTTGGAAGAATATAATTTTGCCATCGCTGCTTCGGTAACATAGGGTTTGTTATTATCTTTCAAAGCTGCAGCTTTAAATGTAAGCAGCTTGGCTGCATCTAGCTTTGTTGCCATATCAGACAATTTAAATTGAACAGCCTGAAAATCTGATATATGTTTTCCGAAGGCTTTTCTTTGCTGTGAATATTTTACGGAAGCTTCAAGCGATGCTTCTGCAATTCCTATAGCCTGGGCTGCAATTCCTATCCTTCCTCCATTTAAAGTATTCATTGCAAATTTAAAGCCTTTTCCTTCTTCCCACACTAAATTATTAATTGGAACCTTGCAGTTTTCAAAGGTAAGTGAACATGTATCCGAACTTCGAATTCCCAGTTTATCTTCTTTTTTCCCATGACCAAAACCTTCCATACCTTTCTCCACAACCAGAGTCGAAATTCCGTGATGTCCTTTTTCCTTGTCGGTAGTAGCTATAACCAAATAGTAATCAGCAGAATCACCATTAGTAGTCCAGTTTTTAATACCATTTAAATAATAATAGTCACCTTTTTTATCTGCAGTAGTTTTTTGATGTGTTGCGTCACTTCCCGCTTCCGGTTCAGATAATGCAAAAGCTCCTAATTTTTCACCTTTGGCAAGCGGTGCTAAATATTTTTCTTTAATAAAGTCACTGCCGAACTCCTGCAGCCCATAACAGACAAGTGAATTATTTACAGACATGATCACGCCTACGCTTGCATCGACTTTTGAGATTTCAATTAATGCAAGTACGTAGCTAATTGTATCCAGACCGGCGCCGCCATAGTCGGGAGATACCATCATACCCATGAAACCAAGTTCGCCAAGTTTTTTAACTATTTCTGTTGGGAATTCGGCTTTAATATCCCGCTCTATAGAAGAGGGAGAAATTTCAGATTCGGCAAATTCTTTTGCTGAATCTTTTATCAGCTTCTGGTCTTCGGAAAATTCGAAATTCATAATTAATTCCTTTTTTTATAATTACTTGTGGTAATTAATATAAATATTGAACTTTTGGTCCTTTCATTAATTAAAAATAAGAGAATTAATTTTCTATAGCAATCATTAAATAAGTTATATTCTATATTCTTCCTCAACAGCTTTCAACACTATATATCAATTTTATGATTTTAAATTAGATCGCCGGCGGTACTATGGATCTTCTTTTTATACTGCTGAGGTTATCATTATATTTCGAGTATGAATCATGATATAACAGAAATTGAAAAAACCCGGAATAAAAAGAAAATACTTAAAGGTTTGACTCTTCAGGAATTGAGGGATTATTTTATTGAAGCCGGCGAATCAAAATTTCGAGGCGAGCAGCTTTTTAACTGGATGTATAACCATCTTGCCGTAAATTTCAATGAAATGCTGAATCTTCCTAAGTCATTAAGACAAAAACTGGAAGAGGCTGCAGAAATAAGTACATTAAAATATATTGATTCTGAAATATCTCAGGAAACCGGCACGAAAAAATTTATTCTGTCTACAAATGAAAATCATAAAATAGAATCAGTTATAATACCTGAAGAGAAAAGAACAACTCTTTGCATTTCCACTCAGATTGGCTGCCCGCTGGATTGTGCTTTCTGCGCCACGGGGCTGATGGGATACAAAAAAAATCTGACTTCAGGAGAAATTTTTGATCAATATTTACTTGCCGCTAAAGATTACGGCAAAGAAAATATAACCAATATTGTTTATATGGGAATGGGAGAACCGCTGCTTAATTACAACGCCACATTAAAATCTCTGGAAATTTTTGCTGAGGAGCTGACTACTGGGATGAGCCTTAAAAAAATTACAGTCTCAACTGTGGGGATTACTCCTAAAATCTTTGATCTTGCAGAAACGGGCTTAAAAGTAAAGCTTGCTTTTTCTTTACATTCATGTTTTGATGATATTAGGTCCAAAATTATGCCTATCAATAAAAAATATCACCTCAAACAAAACATCGAAGCAATTAAATATTATGTTCAAAAAACAAAAACAAGAATAACATTTGAATATGTAATGCTTAAGGGAATAAATGACAGGGAAGAAGATATAAAGGCGCTGGCAAAGCTCTGCAGCGAGATACCATCAAAGATAAATGTTATTCCCTTCAATTCATTGCAGCACATGAACCCGGCGGGTTTGTCGGCAGAATTAAAACCAACTCCTAAAAAAAGAATCGAAGAATTTGTTCAAAAACTGAGAGACAAAAACATTACAGTAACTGTAAGATTTACACAAGGGGAAGATATTGCTGCTGCATGCGGACAGCTTGCTGTTAAATATTGAAAAGTGAAATGATAGGGGCATTTTCCTTATATTTTTAATATCTCGAAATAAAACAAAGTTTAAATGAAAAAATTAACACATGATGAAATCTCAAAAAACAGAAGCACTTTAGAGACTCTTCATAAAGTTAAAAAATTACCTGTTTATGTAGTCTTAAACAGCATCAGGAGCAACTATAATGTCGGTTCAATCTTCCGCACCTCCGATGGAGCCATGGTTGAAAAATTATTTCTATGCGGTTATACTCCTTATCCTCCAAAAGAAGGATCTTCATCAGGCAAAAAAGAAATCTTAAAAACCGCACTCGGTTCAACAGAAAGCGTAAGCTGGGAATATATTAAAGATCCAAAAGAAATTATTTTAAAATTGAAAAAGAAAGGAATTAAAATTTGCTCTCTCGAGCTGACAAGTACAAGCAAGCCTTATTATAAAATTGAAAGAGAAGATTTCCCTTTATGTTTAATAATTGGGAATGAAATAACAGGAGTATCGCAGGAGCTGCTTGATCTTTCTGATTACTCGGTTGAAATACCTCAGTATGGAATTAAGCAGTCTTTAAATGTTGCAGTAGCATACGGAATAGCAGTATTTGAATTAAGAAAAATATTTGATGCAATCGAATGACATTTATGGATCGAAGGCGTCAGAGATGTGATATCAGCATTTTCGATTATTTAGGTAATGAAGAGCTGCCTACTTTTCTATCCCGGTAAAATATTCTTCACCATTATCCTTTGTATGAATCATTAATAAATTTGCTCGGACTAATTTTACTAAAGTACGGGATGCTCTTCTCTCGGATATATTAATTAAATTGCTTAATTCTTTTACCGATATTTTTTCATTTTTGTGGAGATATTCAAAGACGGTCTTTTCATTTGGTCCTATTGCATATTTTTTTAACTGCATATTACCTGAATGTGCTCTCATTATTCTAATCATTTCTTTACTGGCCTGGATACTCTTATCGGCAACCCTAATCATTACAATAGCTTTATTTATATCGAAGTTTTTTTGATAATCCTGGATCCTGTGAGGTTTATTTAGTGATTCTGGTATTTCAGCAATAACAATTTCTTTACCGTAAAGATCCATATATTCTATATTTATATCCAGAGGAGGTTCACAATAATTTAATGCAGAATCTTTAATCAGTTCAGTTTCCGCCTTTTCAGATTCCACACCATAAACGCTTTTGTTATCATCTATACCGAATAGTATATACCCTCCTTTCGTATTAGCAAAAGCAATCATCTCCTTTGCAATTTTTTCTGGAGAAGAAAATTTGCGTTTAAATTCGCAGAATAAACTTTCACCTTCCTCTATTAGGTCTATCAGATCCCGTCTTTTCATTTTCTATTTATTTGGAAACAATGTAATATCGGCAATCCTTCTACTGATAATAGAAGATCTCCTAAGTACATAATTTGAATTAGTATTAGGTTTATGAATTAAGGGTGAAGGGATTACCGCGGCAAGCCTAATGCATTCAGATAAATTTAGTTGGGCAGGTTCCTTATGGAAATAAATTTCCGAAGCTTCTTTAATACCGAAAATACCATCACCCCATTCAACAGCATTTATATAATTCTGAAGAATTGCTCTTTTACTTATTTCTTTCTCCATGCGGAAAGCAATTAAAAGCTCTTTAGCTTTACGAAAGAAATTCCTCCCGGTATTTAAATAAAGGTTTTTTGCCAGCTGCATGGTAATTGTGCTTCCGCCTCTAACAATCTTTCCTCTTCTTTTATTTGTCTTAATGGAAGTTTTTATTGCCTTCCAGTCAATACCTTTATGCTGAAAAAAATCTCCGTCTTCCATCGAAATTATAGCTTTTAATAAATTAGGATTTACCTCATCTATACTTACCCAAGATTGTCTTGGATAATATAAAAAATTATGTTCAAAAGCTCTTTGCTCCATTAATGATGTGATTCTAAAATGTGAATACTCCAACAATGGTATCTGAAATGAAGGGAGTGAAAAATATAGGATGAAAAGAATATACAGGGAAATTGAGCTTATTTTTTTCCTTTTAATAACCGGTATGATTTTGTCCGCAAGAAAATCCAATTCATTTTTAGGGAATTGTAAATTAATCATCAATAAGTTTCCCTTTATCTCAGATTTAAGATGTAATCGCTATTTATTTATTTTAGGACGACCTGCTTTTAGAGAATCGAGAGTTTTACTAAGACCTTTTTGAAGAGTATCAATTTCATTTCTTCTTTCTTCTCTCCTTTCTCTAACCGGATTGGGAATGCTATTATTAATCGTATCTGGTTTTACTGTAGTGCCAAGCGGCCTTTTAATGACCTTTGTTGTATCCGAAGGGACTGTCCCGGGACTTATATTATTATTAATCCTTAATGAATCGGCTTTAAGCGAATCAAGTCTGGCGTTTTCAATAAGCTTTAATGAATCTTCATATGCTTTTCTTATTCTTTCTTTTTCCAGGTTATAGAAGCTTACTTCTTGTCCGACTTTAACTGCATAGATTGTTCTGGGATATTTAGCAGTCAATGTATCATAGAATAGTATGGCAGAATCCGGCGAACTCAGCTGGTTTTCAGAAATCCATCCGCTTGCATATAATGCTTTGGGTGCCAAAGCCGATTTAGGATAATTCAAATATATATTATAAAATTCATTCAAAGATTCTTTATAATCTTTATTCAAAAATTTCTTTTCTGCATTTGCATATAATTCTATTGCAGGATCATAATCCAGGTTAATAAGCGGTTTATTTAATTTGTTTGCCGCAGCGTTTACTATATTTTCATTTTTATAATTATTATAGATTATATTAAAAAGACTATCTGCTTTAGAATTTTCATTTTCAGTTTCATAATAACTTCCTAAAGCATACATTGTTCTGGCTTGATATCTTGATTGCGGAAAGGAATCTAAAATTGTTGAATAATAATAGAAAGCCGAATCAGGAATATTGAATTCTGTAAAAAACAGGTTCCCTAGTTCAAATAAATTCTGAGCTAATAGAAAATTAATAGAATCAACCGAAATATTCGGACGAATGGGCGGAATTCCCGAAACTGCTTTTAAATTTGCCGCTGTTTTCGTAACAGCATTTTCATTTTTGTTTAGATTTGAAAACCTACTTTCATTAAACCTGCCTCTTGAATTATTTGTGGAAACAGGTGTTTCTGTATTTGAATTCTTTTCATCCTGGTTTTTTAATGTATCAGAATAAAAAGCAACCGAATCCTTTATAAAAGCTTCCGGGTTTTCAATATATTCCTTTTTCTTATAATTTTGTGCAATATTATCTTTTAACGTCTTGTATTTTCTAAATCTTTGTATATATTCATTCGCATCTAATATATATTCTGCAGGCAGGCGGGAAGTAACCGATTTTGAATAATAGTAGGAAGCACTGTCATAATTAGGAATATGATACTGGTAAAGTTCACCTAATTGATAATTTGCTAAACCGGCACTTTGTGAGTTAGTATAAGCGGTATCAACAATTTTGAAATCATTTAAAGCTTCGGAGTAATTCTTTAAATCAACTTCTGTAATACCCATCTCAAGCACTATTTGATCATACGAATCCGAATATATTTTATTCGATTTCATTTCATTAAAAATAGACATTGCTTTGTCGGGCTGCCCGGCTTCCCTGTATGCTTTACCAAGTTCAAGATGCGCTCCGAACTCAATTTCAAATGAAGGAGAGTAATCAAAAACTTTCTGAAAAGCCAAAATTGCATTTTCAGGATCATTTAGTATATCATAAAGCTTTCCTATTTCATATACTATTTCTGCATTTCTCTCATCATCTTTTGAAAAATTTAGCAGCTCTTTGGATAAGCTTATAGCACCTGCATCATCATGCTGAATTAATTTATATTTGATTTCTTCAACATACGCATCGGAAATTATATCATTTTTCCCATCCTCAATTCCCTGTTTCTTAACCGCTTCTAAAATAGATAGGGCCTCATCAAAATTTTTTAATTTTATATCTGTTTTACCTATCCATAATTTAGCTTCCAAAATCAGGCTGCTATTGGGCTGCGTAGCAATAAGCTCCTGGAATTCTCTTAAAGCTTTTAAATAATTTTTTTGATAATAAAAAGATTTCCCCAGCATTAATAAAGCATTATCAACATATGCAGACTGTCCATGAAATTGTAAAATTTGGGAAGCTTTTTCTATGACTTTATTAAGCAGCTGTACTGCTGATCCGGGCACAGTTAATTCTTCCGTAGAAAAAAGATCCTGCTTTTCTGATTTTATTGCATTTTCGGCCTGGCTGAAAATATCGGTAGTATTATAATAAAGGTTAAAATAAGTTGTAAAATCTCCCCAGATACCGCAACCGACTATAAAAATTGCCGGTAAAAGAAACATTAATTTCTTTAAAAAATAGATATGAAATTTCATAAATGAAGCTAAAAAAGATTTTAAAAAAGTAAAAGGTAAAAGATTTTACAATGCTTCTTTCCCCGATTCTTCAGTTCTGATTCTTATAGCATCTTCAACGTGAGAGATGAAAATTTTACCATCTCCGACCTGCCCGGTGCCTGCAGTTCGCAAAATAGCATCAATCACTTGCTCCTCTTTTTCATCTTCTATAACCACCTCGATTTTTATCTTAGGAATAAATTCAATATGGTATTCACTCCCCCTGTACGTCTCGGTGTGTCCTTTTTGCCTTCCGTAACCCCTTACTTCCGAAACTGTTAATCCCCTGATCCCTTCTTCTATTAATGCTTCTTTTACTTCATCAAGTTTAAAAGGGCGAATTATCGCTTCGATTTTTTTCATATTTCTTTTTCTGCACTCATTTAAAATTTATTCAAATGAATTGAATACCGTTCCTGCCGGATAAGTCTTACTTCTATCCGGATTTTCTTTTAAGCCGTACATGTCAGATCGTCCATTAACATAATCATCTATTTTCCATGACAATGCTTATATTTTTTTCCGCTTCCGCAAGGGCATGGATCATTACGGCCAATTTTTTCACCCACCTGGATAGGTTGTGGTTTGCCTGCACTTTGTTCTCCACCGCCTTCAGAGGACCTGTTTGTTGTTATACCCATTCTATCGGCGCTCTGCTTGGTTTCAACCATTCTTGAAGGCTGTCTTCTCCTTCTATTTTGGACTTCCTCGGGGGCCTGCGGAAAGAATTTAAATGCGAATGAAACCGTATCATTTCTTATTTCTTCAAGTAGAGTTAAAAAGAGTTTAAATGCTTCGCCTTTATATTCAACGAGCGGATCTTTTTGACCATAAGCTCTAAGACCAATACCTTCCTTAAGATCATCCATTTCACGTAGATGTTCTTTCCATTTATGATCAATTACACTTAAAGTCGCATATCTTTCCAGTCTGGCCATCATTTCGGAACCAAGCATAGCTTCTTTTTTATTATAAAATGTCTTTGCCGAATCAATTATTTTATTTACAATTCCATCCTTGCCCAACGGTTCAAAATCTGTAGCCGCGATATTAATTTCGACTAAAAGGTTATGAAGAATTTCTTCTTTAAGATTATCTACTAAAACATCGTCAAAATATTTTTCAACAATTTCATGCAAATAATCTTCAAGGAGCTCAAAAATCTGGCTCTTTAATCTATCACCTTGAAGTGCCCGGATTCTTCTTGTATATATTACTTCGCGCTGCTGGTTCATTGTATCGTCATATTCGAGCAGTCTTTTTCTTATCGCAAAGTTATTTTCCTCAACTTTTTTCTGCGCTCTTTCAACGGATTTTGTAATCATTGGGTGCTGGATAACTTCGCCTTCTTTAATTCCCATCCTGCTCATAACATTAGATATACGGTCGCTTCCGAAAAGACGCATCAAATCGTCTTCAAGTGAAAGAAAGAATTTCGAAGTGCCAGGGTCACCCTGCCTGCCTGAACGACCTCGCAGCTGCCTATCAATTCTTCTTGATTCATGCCTTTCCGTACCCAGGATAAACAAACCGCCTTTTTCTTTTACACCGGCACCCAGCTTAATGTCAGTACCGCGGCCAGCCATATTAGTAGCAATTGTAACTGCTCCAATTTCGCCGGCATGAGCAACGATTTCGGCTTCTCTTTGATGCTGTTTAGCATTTAAAACATTATGAGGAATTCCTTTTCTCTTCAGCATCCTGCTGATTGTTTCTGAAACTTCTACTGATGTAGTACCAACAAGAACAGGTCTGCCTGCACTTCTAAGCTCTTCTATCTGATCAATAACCGAATTATATTTTTCTCTTTTTGTCCTGTAAACTGCATCATCCTGGTCATCTCTTACAACAGGTTTATTTGTCGGAACAACAACAACTTCAAGTTTATAAATTTCAAAAAATTCGCCTTCTTCTGTTTCTGCAGTACCTGTCATGCCGGCGATCTTATTATACATTCTAAAATAATTTTGAAGAGTAATTGTAGCTAAAGTCTGGGTATCTCTTTCAACTTTAACATCCTCTTTTGCTTCGATTGCCTGATGGAGCCCGTCAGAATAACGCCTGCCAGGGAGAACACGGCCGGTAAATTCATCAACGATTGCAATTTTACCCTCTTCGGTAATTACATATTCATCATCTTTTTCAAAAAGAGTATAAGCTTTAAGGAGCTGGTTTATTGTATGGATTCTATCGCTGCTTTCTGAATATTTCTGATATAATACATCTTTTTTCTTTGTTTTTTCTTCTTCAGTTAAGAGAAGGATCATTTTCAAGCTTGCTTATTTCTGTTCCTAAATCAGGTAAAATAAAATAATCTTTTTCATTGCCGCTCCCTTTAGCTAATTCTTCTCTTCCTTTATCGGTAAGTTCGATTGTATTATTTTTTTCATCTATGACAAAGTAAAGTTCATCATCGACAATGTGCATATGTTTAGCTTGTTCTCTTAAATATTCCAGCTCGGTAGACTGCATTAACTTTTTATAAGTAGGTTCACTTAAAACTTTTGCAAGCCTATTGTTTTTTGGAAGTCCCCTGTATGATCTGAGCAATGCCATTCCGGCTTCAGTTTCATTCGATTTCCCATTTTCATTTAATAATTGTTCAGCTTCTCCAACCAATTTAGCCACTAAATTGGATTGCAACCTATAAAGTTTTTCAACCTTCGGCTTCATTTCATTAAATTTTTGATCATCAACTTCAACAGGACCTGAAATGATTAATGGCGTCCTTGCTTCATCAATTAATACTGAGTCAACTTCATCTACAATCGTATAGTTATGTCCGCGCTGTACCTGTGTTTCCTTATCGGCAGTCATATTATCGCGCAAATAATCAAAGCCGAATTCATTATTTGTACCGTAAGTTATATCGCACTGATAAATATCTTTTCTTTGTTCAGGCGACATAGTATTAAGAATGCAGCCTACAGTTAATCCATGATATTTATAAATTTCCCCCATCCACTCGCTGTCGCGGAGTGCGAGATAGTCATTAACAGTTACAAGATGTACTCCTCTTCCAGTAAGAGCATTCAAATAAATTGGAAGGGTAGCAACCAAAGTTTTACCTTCGCCCGTTGCCATTTCAGCAATTTTTCCTTGATGCAAAACTATTCCGCCCATTAATTGAACATCATAAGGAACCATATTCCAGACAACTTTAGTTCCTGCAGCAGTCCAGGTTTTACCCAGCAGTCTTTCACATGTTGATTTTACAACTGCAAAAGCTTCAGGCAGAATTTCATCAAGTATTTCTTCATATTTATCATTTAATTCTTCTTCAAGTTCATCAAGTTCATCATAAGCTGTCTGCCGGTCAAATTCTTCGTCCGAATGAAGTCTTTCTTTTATTTCATCAATTTTCTGTTTTGTTTCGGCAACATAATTTTGAATTTTTTCTTTAAATTCCCCGGTTTTTTCTCTTAATTGATCATCCGTAAGACCTTTAATTTTTTCATATTCTTCATTAATTTCTTCGACAATCGGCCATAATATTTTAAAATCTTTCGAATGCTTATCACCGAAAATTTTTTTTACAATGTTAATCATTTAAATGTAACTCCGTCGAATTTAATAGGTTTTAAAATTACGTATAGAAGGTCTGAAATGCAATTTAGGAAGAAATACCTAAAATTAGATTGGTTTTACATTTTTAGTTAAAAATAGTTTCATTTTTCCTTAAAAATGGATTAAACTAATTCAACAGGAAGTTTTAAAAATATACAAATATAATGAAAACCGCCGCCGCTTTTATATTTCCCTGTATCTAATAAAAACCGAAATTTTATTCTAATTTTTAATATTTTTAAGAACCAAGTTTACTTCAGATTTTCCGGAAATTTTTTGAATAAATTAAGAAATAAAAATACTCCCTCCAAAGAATTTATAAATAAATTAGCGGAAATATCTGCCGGGTATCTTTCACCTCAATCTTTTGATCAGCTGATACAATCAATTGAAATTGAAGTATCAAAGAGAATTTTCGATCATTCCGCCGAATCAAATTTTATTAGGATTCTGCAATACAGATTTGATAAGATTGCTTTTTTAAATGATTGTATACAGTATCCGCATTATATTGAAATATTGATTTCTATATCGGTAAACAGTAATTACTTAACCGATATCCTTGTACGGGATCCGGAATATTTTTACTGGATATCAAACCCTTCTAACTTAAATGCTTCGCTGGATGAAGAGAAATTTCTTATTTCATTAAATGAATTAACCTCGTCGTTTAAATCGCTTAAGGCTAGGATTAATTCACTGCGGGGAATAAAAAGGAAAGAGCTGTTAAGGATCGGTATTAAAGATATCCTCAATATCTCCGATTTAGCTGATACTACTAAACAGCTTTCAGTACTTGCGAAAGTTATATCCGCTCAATTATTTAATATCTGTTATAAGGAAATTTTATCAAAATACGGCTTAGATAATATTAATAGAAGTTACTGCATAGTTGCTCTAGGAAAGCTGGGAGGAAATGAGCTTAATTACAGCTCGGATATCGATTTGATTATTTTTTATGATGAAGATTCAACTATCGGTCCCGCTAAAGAATATTATGAAATATTGACTGAAGCTATTTATTTATTTATAGAAAGTGCTACTTCAATAACAAGTTCCGGGTATATTTACAGGGTAGATTTAAGACTGCGGCCGGACGGCAGGACTTCCCATTTGTGCAGATCTTTATCCAGTTATTTAAATTATTATGAAAGCCGCGGTGAAGACTGGGAAAGG
Source organism: uncultured Bacteroidota bacterium (assembly GCA_963782475.1). GTDB lineage: Bacteria > Bacteroidota > Ignavibacteria > Ignavibacteriales > Ignavibacteriaceae > CAVQBP01. Next base: position 80,616 of record CAWAJW010000008.1, on the reverse strand, counting down.
CAGATGTTAATTAAAGCAGATTTTGTCGGAGGTGATAAAAATCTTTTTGATAAATTCATCAGTTATTTACAGCCTTTCATTTATCCTTCCTCTTTTTCAATATCTCCGGTCGATCAAATAAAAAAATTAAAAAATAATATTGAAAAGGAGCTCAAAACAGAGGAAGATATAAAACTGCAGTCCGGAGGGATAAGGGATATTGAATTTACCGTACAGGCACTGCAGCTTCTGAATGGAGGAAAGAATAAAAGCATCAGAACTTCCAATACGCTTTATGCAATTAAACAGCTGAGGGAAAATAATTTATTGAATGAAAAAGAAACAGAAGCTTTAAGCTCATCTTATATTTTATACAGGAAAATTGAGCATTATCTTCAGCTGATGAATGATTCTCAGACACATGTCATTCCTTCAGGCGGAGAAACGCTTGAAAAATTAAGCGCTTATCTAAATTTTGATTCGGTTACAAAATTCAAAAATGCTGTCGATAAAAGGAGAAAGATAGTAAGAAATATTTATAATTCTGTTTTAGGAGAAAAAGAATCAACTGTTAAAAATAAAATTCCTGCTGTATCAGCTGTTCATTTCGAAAATAATAAAAAAGCAAAGGAAGACCTTCAATACCTCAGGGAAGGAAAAGGCTTATTGAGATATAGGGAATTCGATCAGCAGTCAATTTCCGCTTTCCAGAAAATTGAACCTGTCTTAATAGAATATCTTAAAAAATCTCAAAATCCGGATCTTGTGCTGAAAAATTTTGTAAGAGTCATTAGATACATTACCTTCCCTTCACTATGGTATAATGAATTTCTTGAAAAAAAATTTTTCAGGTTTTTCTTAAATATGTGTGAGTATGGACAAAAAGCTGTTGATCTTTTTTCTGAAGATGACGGGCTCCGAGAAATATTTTTAACCAGGAAAATCTTTTTAAAACTAAATCGAAATAATATTAAGAAATTATCAACAAAAGAAGTGTCATTTATTCTTTCTGCACAGTTCAATGATTCACTTATTTCATTCCGGGAGATATCCACCATTTTGTCGGAGTACTTCAAACAGAAAATAAACCTTTTTGCAAAAGATTTATTGGATAATGAAATAAAAAAATCAGGATATTTTATTGCAGCAATGGGAAGCTTCGGTGCATGCGAACTCACGTTTGCATCCGATATTGACCTGGTTTTTATTGTGAAAGACATAAATGCGGTTCCTGAAATTCAAAAGGTATTCCAGAACTTTTTGAACAGGTTAAAAGAAGAATTCAAACCTTTCGATGTAGATTGCAGGTTAAGACCCGAAGGTGTCAGCAGTCCTCTCAGCTGGGAGCTGAACAGCTATAAAAATTATATTTTTAAAAGAGCCAGGACGTGGGAATTCCAATCTTTCTGCAAATTAAATTTTATCTGCGGCAATAAAAGCTTATTCAGCAGCCTCGTTAGAACAATAAATGAAAAGATAATAAATGAGGACAAAGATAAAATAAGATCCGAGATGATAAATATGCGGCGCAGACTATATCCTTCCGATCTATCTTCTTTAACAAAAATATTTAATTTAAAGAAGAGCCCTGGCGGAATAATGGATATTGATTTTATAGTTCAATTCTTTATGCTCACTATTCCGGATTTATTTAAAATATCACGGGGAAAGGGAATATTAAAAACTATTGAAATAATCAGCGAAAATAAAAGCTTTGATAATGATTTTAATCTGTTGAAACAGAATTTTATTTTTTTGAAAACTTTGGAATTAAATAATCAGAATATATATAATAATACCACATCTTCTTTAACTTTTAACCGGGATAATTTGAAAATATTTGCCGGAAAATTAGGATTTGAATCCCCGGAAATTTTTCAGAACCATTTAGCAAAAGTTCAAAAAGAAAATCAATCTCTGTTTGCAAAATATTTTTTCATGGATCATAAAGGATCATAATTGAAATTAATAAAAAAATACTTTTGGATATTATTTTCAATATTTATTTTCGTTATTTACTTAACTACGCTGGCTCCATCAGTTGTTGAAATAGATTCGGGTGAGCTTGCCACTGTACAGGCAACTCTCGGGATCGCCCATCCTACAGGTTATCCGCTATTTACAATTATAGGTTATTTATTTTCACTTATTCCGTTTAGCTTTCCGAAGATTTACCAATTAAATATTTTGGCAGCAGTTTGGTGCAGTTTAGGAGCCGGAATTTTTGTTTATACGATTAAGCTGGTACTTGATAATATTTCCTCTTTTAACTTCAAAAAAACCGTAGTGCAAAAAAAGAATAAAAAAGAGATTAAAGGAAAGAAAATACCTGCAGCTTCAAAAGAACCTCCATTGCCCGAGAGCATTAAAGTCCTTGCCTCTATTTTTGGCGGATTGATTTTAGCGTTCAGCCAGACTTATTGGTTTCAGAGCACTTCAGTGGAAGTTTATTCTCTCCACATCTTTTTAATTAATTTAATAATTCTGTTTTTAACTAAAGCTTATATAAACGATAAAACCCCGGCAGAAAAAATTATTAAAAAGAGATGGCTGGTATTTGCTGCAATCCTTGCTTTGGGATTTACAAATCACATGACAACTTTATTAATACTTCCGGGTGCCGCTTATTTATATTTTGAGAAGAATAAATTTAATGCCGGCAGTATAAAAACAATACTTTTGATGCTGCTGGTTTTTTTCCCCATCCTGGTTTTATTTTATTCATATTTGCCTTTAAGAGCTGCTCAAAATCCCATCATGAATTGGGGCAATCCAATCAATTTCGAAAATTTCTTCAGACATGTATCGGGTAAACAGTACCAGGTCTGGCTTTTTTCTTCTACGGCAGCAGCAAAAAAACAGTTCTCCTACTTTATAAACACTCTCCCGGAAGAATTTAATATTTCCTTATTTATTTGCTTATTCGGAATAATTGTTTCTTTTTTCACTGCAAGGAAATTTTTTATTTTCATGCTAATTACTTTTTTATCAACAGTAGCATATTCAATCAATTATGATATTACAGACATAAGCTCATATTTTCTTCTTGCGTTCATATCTTTATCCTTTTTTGCCTCATTCGGGATAATCAAAATATTATCTTTTTTAGCTCATAATAAATACGGCCTAATTATCCCTTCAATCCTAATCTTATTATTTACTGGTTTGGAATTCTATGATAATTACAGTGAAGTAAATCAAAATGATGTTTACACTTTTAAAGATTACACCCTTGACCTTCTCAACAGTACATCAAAAAATTCGGTTGTATTCAGTTATCAATGGGATTATTTTGTTTCCGAATCATACTACTTTCGTTATGTAGAAAATTTCAGAAGAGATGTTGCGGTTATTGATAAAGAACTTATGAGAAGGTCATGGTACTATAACCAGCTAAAAACAAATCACCCTTCAGTTTTAAAAGGTTTGAAAGAAGATCTTAACGGGTTCTTAACAGCACTGCAGCCTTTTGAAAGAAGCGAAGAATATAATTCGGATTTAATTGAAATGCACTACCGGAAATTAATGACTGACTTAACTGCAGAGAATTTAAAAAGGGGAAATTTTTATGTTGCACCGGAACTCTTTGAAAATGAAATGCAAAGAGGTGAATATGTTCTTCCGCAAGGTTACACGCTTGTACCGGATTTGTTCCTTTTTAAAGTTGTGAAAGGAAACAATTACGTTCCTGCAGCTGATCCGAATTTTACATTAAGATTCCCTGAGAACGGGAATAAATATACCAACTTTATTAAAAATAATGTTGCCGATATGCTTGCCAGAAGGGCTTTATATGAAATTCAAAATGATAAGATAGACAGAGCGAGAGTATATATAAAAAAGATTAAGAATGATTTTCCCGGCTATGTTTTACCGGCAGGGTTGAACCAGATAATTATTAAGTGATTTATTTCTAATAAAAAAAGGTACGCTGAGAATTGCCCAGCATACCTTATATATAAAGGATAATTTACCTATTACATCTGTTTATTATTTTTATTCATGTTTAAATCAGACAGGTTCAGTTCTTTATTAACTGAATTCCACCACTCACTTTTAACATTCCGCCATTGGCTCTTTTGAGAATCGGTTAAAACATCGGCAATGCTTTCCTGTGCATCCTGGGTTGCTTCTTTTGCTTCCTCCTGATCTCCTTTTGCATCATAAGTATCAGCTTCATACTGCAATAATATTGATTTAATTTTCGCTGTCTGGTCATCATTTAGATTTACATCTTTCTTCAATTTTTGAGTTAAATCTTTTGCCGGGTTAATGGCAACATCTTTATTTGATCCATTATCTGAAGAATAGGAGGAACTGTTTAAGGCATAGGAATCATTCATACTGCCTTTATTATTGTATCCCATTGTATCACTTTTAGAACGGCTGGAATCATTGTTGTAATTATTATTGTTTCCCTTATTATAGATCCCTGATGAGTCTGTTTTGGAAGTATCATTTGTTCCGTAATTTTGTGCCTTTGTAAGAACGGGGAACGCAAATAATATTCCAAGAATAATCATAAAAAACATCTTTGCTAAATTTTTCCTGTTCATAATTATCTCCTTCTTTCATTATTAAATTATCGTTTCCATTATAAAATTTTGAAAAGACAGCTACCATAGTATAAATCACACAATTAATTAAATGTGAAATTCATTCTTCTTTAAATTTATAAATTCACGTGTTATGATTTTAGCAAATTTCTAATAATTTACTTCTAAGTATCTTTGCAATAATGATTTATGAGGATTTTAAAGGAAGGTTACGAATTTATTTTCCCCATTTGATTACTTCAATTTTGACTTTAGCGGTACCATTTTTAATCATATCCAGCTTCCTTGCAGCACCCAGCGAGAGATCAATCACTCTCCCTTTAAAATCCGGCATCCGATCATTGATCTTTAAGATTAGCGATTGATTATTTGAAAGATTAGTAACCTTAACAATGGTGCCCATCGGGTAAGCAGGATGTGCCGCTGAAATTCCGTACATATCATAGATCTCGCCGCTTGATGTCTGTCTGCCATTATATTTGTCCGCATAATAAGAAGCAATTCCCACTTCAGTCGCAAGCGGATGAATATTATTAAGATCAATATTTTCTTCTTTGGCAAGTTTTGCCGTTTCTTCAGTATAATTATCAGAGGAGCTTTCAGCTGGATTCTTTTGATGCATAGCGGGCTGCACTGCTGCATGCACTAAAAATAATGGATGCGCATATTATTAAGTATAATAAAATTTTCAAGATTCAATTTCTAATTATAAGTTTACTTTCAAAATTTCTGTAAAAAGGCTCCTATTAAATAACGCTTATAAAAGATGCGGCCGCTACTATTGCCGATTCCGCTCTTAATCTATTCTCTGTTAATTTATAAATATTTTCTTTATTAAAAGAATTTAATTCTTTTTCTGAAAGTCCGCCTTCAGGTCCAAATACAAAATAATATTTTTCATCCGGATTAAATTTAAGAACATTAAATTTTTTAGAAGAAGTTTGTTCGAAGCCGATTTTTATTCCTGTTAAATTAATAATATCGTTAAAATTACACATTTCTATTTTAGGAAGAAAACTGTTTAATGATTGTTTCATTGCAGACAGAAGAATTTTATTCCATCTTTCAATTTTATTCGCTTTTGAGATTGTTCTTTCAGATTCAAATATTAAATAATTAGTAATTCCCAGTTCAGTACATTTCTCAAGTGCAAATTCAAGCCTGTCGTTATTTTTTAATTTTGGAATGCAGAAATAAATATTTTTAAACCGGTTTTCATAAGTAAATATATTTTCGATTTTCAATTCCACGTTCTGTTTATTAATCTGATTTATTAAACAGGAATATATATTCCCATTGCCATCAGTAATATATAATTCATCATTAATAGAATGACGCATTACTTTTGTTATATGATTATATTCTTCACCTTCTATTGTAATTCTATTATTAGAGATTTTTTTTGGCGGAGTATAATAAAGTTCAATATTTGATAGGTAAATAGTCAATAGAAAAATCTTTTAATATCTTTTGATAAAATAAAAGAGCTTATTTTATTATAACTTAACTTTATTGAGAATTTTTATTTTGCAAATCAGAATGACAATCCCAGGTCAAAAATAAATTCATTTTGTCCGAATTCATTTAATGCAAATTCAAATCTAACTATATTATAAGGAAGAATTAATAGAGTTAATCCCAAACCGTAACCCGACTGAAAATCGCTGATATTTAATTTCTGATGCCTAAGCTTTGCTGCACCAGCATCGCCAAAAAGCTCTGAATACAATGCTATTCTATAAGTAAGAAGAGATTTAGGAAGCAAAGGAACAAAATCCAGACTTACATTTATATCTTTTATCAACGGGTAGTAAAATTCTGCTGAACCTAAATAATAATAATTCCCTTCCTGTATATCATTAAAATGTCCTCTGATTCTTTCCTGGTAACCAAGGAATGAAAAGTCATAGAAAGGGATAAGGTTTCCGAATGCAACCCTGGCTGCAAACCTCCATTTAAAATAGAGGTTGTCAATAACCGGCCGGTATTCCCTAAAATCGATATTAGCTATCTGGTACTTTATATTGTTCATACCTAAACCTTTAAATTGAAGATCGGCGAGAGCATAAATACCGTTTTTAGGGAATTGAGCAAGATCTCTTGAATCATAAGAATATGTGGCTCCAGCAACCGGCATCCTGTCAATCCGTTCGTTTGATGCAGAAATTCCCTTTATAAATCGAGGCGAAGCAACATATTCATAACCAATATCGAAACCGAACCGGTGGAAGTTGCCGAACCTTTTACCGATTGAAATTAAACCGGAAAATATTTTCTGATCAAATTGTCCCCCGTATAAATATTCAGCTATTTGGCTTTTATTCTTAACATTACTGTATGATAAAGCAGAATTAAAAAAAATATCCGAACCTTTAATAATTTCAGGCTTATAATAACTAAGAAGGATTGAAGGATCATAACCCAGGGAACCCCTGGTCTGCAAAAGTTCATTTCTCCCCCTGAAGTTTTGAATCACAATATCCAGCCCATAAGAAAATTTTTTCCAGTCCCTGTCCTTGAGCTCGACAAAAGGAATCGGATAAATATACCAGCTTTCTTCGACATCGATAACGAGAATATTTTTTTCATCGACCTTTTTTACATAAAGATCTACTCTCGTAAAAATTCCCAGACTAAAAATTCTTTCCCTGTTGAATTCAATATCATAATTACTAACCGTGTCTCCTTTTGCAAAAGTTAATTCCCTTAAAATAATATCGTCTTCGGTAATTTTATTTCCCCTTATTTCGAATGAATCAATTTTTACAAAATATTTTCCTGTATAAACTGAAGAATCAGGATCAATTTCAAAGTTAACCCGGGCAGAAAATATTTGAGAACTTACTATAATGAATATGATTAGTAATAGATAAATTTTACTCATCAATTTTTTTTAATATGATTCCTATATGATGATAAATTTAATAAGGCAGGATCGCCCTGCCTTAAAAAATTTCTTTCTGTAAAAGTAGTGATGATTAAGATACCGGTTCTTCAATATAATCAGAAATCGGGTTGCATGAACAGATTAAATTCCTATCTCCATAAGCATTATTTATTCTTCCTACACTCGGCCAATATTTATTCCCCTTTGTCCACGATGCTGGAAATGCAGCTTTTTCCCTTGAATATTGATGGTTCCATTCGTCGGAAATAACGGCTAAAGAAGTATGGGGGGAATTTTTCAATACATTATCTTTTAGATCAGCTTTTCCGTTTTCAATTTCCCTGATTTCTTCTCTGATACTTATCATAGCATCAATAAAGCGGTCAATTTCCATTTTAGATTCGCTCTCGGTAGGTTCAACCATGAAAGTTCCGGCAACCGGGAAAGAAACAGTAGGAGCGTGAAAACCGTAATCCATCAATCTTTTGGCAATATCTTCGGCTTCAATATTTGCCGATGATTTAAATTCTCGTAAATCAAAAATAAGCTCATGAGCTACTCTTCCTTTACTGCCGGTATATAATACTTTATAATGTGAGCTTCCAATTTAGTCTTTAATGTAATTTGCATTAAGTATGGAAACAATAGAAGCCTGTTTCAAACCTTCAGCTCCCATTAATTTTATATAGGCATAAGAAATAATTAAAATATCAGCACTACCCCATGGGGCTGCAGCAACTGCATGTATACCTTTTTCATGGTTCAATTTAATAACAGGATGCCCGGGTAAAAAAGGAGTTAAATGAGAAGCAACTGCAATGGGGCCCATTCCCGGTCCGCCTCCGCCGTGAGGAATACAAAATGTTTTATGCAAATTTAAATGACAAACATCGGCTCCGATAATTGCAGGATTTGTCAATCCGACCTGTGCATTCAGGTTTGCACCATCCATATAAACCAAACCGCCGTTCTCATGAATTATGTTGCAAATTTCCTTTATCCTGTCTTCAAATACGCCGTGAGTTGAAGGATATGTTATCATTAAAGCAGCAAGATTTTCTTTATTTTCCTTAACACGCAATTTCAAATCTTCAATATCAACGTTTCCCAAAGGAGTGCTTTTAATAACCACTACCTTCATTCCCGCCATTACTGCGCTTGCAGGATTAGTACCATGTGCCGATGAAGGAATTACAACTACATTTCTATTTTCATTCCCCCTGCTTTTATGATATTCGCGGATAACCATTAAGCCGGTGATACTCCCCCTGGGCACCGGAATTAGGCTGCAGAGAAACTGCATCAAAACCGGTAATCTCAGCCAAATCTTTTTCAAGCTCATCAAAAACCTGTTTATAACCTTCAGCTTGATCCTGGGGAACAAAAGGATGCAGGCTGCTGAATTCTCTCCATGTTATCCCGAGCATTTCCGTAGTACCGTTAAGTTTCATTGTACATGAACCAAGAGGAATCATTGAATGGGTTAAAGAAAGATCTTTATTCTCCAGGCTTTTCATATAACGAAGCATTTCTGTTTCTGAATGAAAAGTATTAAATACGGGATGCTGCAGATATTTGCTTTCTCTTTTAAGAAACCCGGGGAAATCATCTTTAAGATTTTCTGAAACCGATATAATATTTTCTATCATTAAAAGATTTATTAACTGCACCTGCAAAAATTGATACAATTTCTGCCACATCATCCAGATCGGCTACTTCATTTAATGATATTCCGATTTCATTATCATTCAATATACCTGAAGTTTATTCTGCTTTTTAGTGCTTTCTCTTTTATAATCTTTAATTTGATTTTTTGAGTTTCCTTCAAATCCGATATGGAGAGTATCAAAATAATTTTTATTAATTTGATTGAATCCCAGTTCTCTTAAGCTTTCATCAAGAATTTTTGTTAAGTTGATGAATTCTTTCAGCTATTTGCTTTATTCCATCCGGGCCATGATAGACGGCATACATCCCGGCCATTATCGCTAAAAGAACCTGCGCAGTACAAATATTGCTTGTCGCTTTTTCTCTCCTGATATGCTGTTCTCTTGTCTGAAGCGCCATCCGGAATGCTGTATTCCCGTGGCTGTCAATAGATGCACCGATTATCCTTCCTGGAATATGTCTTTTAAATTCATCCTTAGTTGAGAAAAAAGCAGCATGGGGACCGCCATATCCCATCGGAACTCCAAACCTTTGAGAGTTTCCTACAACAGCATCAGCACCAAATTCTCCCGGCGGGACTAAAATCGCCAGGCTTAAAAGATCTGCTGCTACTACAGTAAAAATATTTTTATCTTCGGCCGATTTGAAAAAATCTCTGTAATCATAAATCTCTCCCTTCTCAGCCGGGTACTGAACTATTAGTCCGAAGTATTTATCGGTTAATTCAATTTTTCTATGATCTCCAATTATTAATTTAATACCTAATGGATTTGCACGGGTTTTAAGAATATCAATGGTCTGAGGAAAACATTCTTCCGAGACAAAAAATAAATCTGCATCCTGATTCTTTCTTACAGAGTGAAACATGCTCATTGCCTCAGCAGCAGCCGTACCTTCATCCAATAAAGAAGAGTTGGCTATTGGAAGTCCTGTCAAATCGATTATTGCAGTCTGGAAATTCATTAAAGCTTCCAATCTTCCCTGAGAAATTTCTGCCTGGTAAGGTGTATACTGAGTATACCATCCGGGGTTCTCTAAAATATTTCTCTGAATAACCGAAGGAACTATAGTCGGGTAATAGCCCATTCCGATATAAGTTTTAAAAACTTTATTTTTTGCCGCTATACTTTTAAGATGTTCTATAAAATCATATTCCGATACCGGTTCTTCAAGGTTCAATTCTTTATTTAATTTAATCTGCTCAGGGATAGTTTCATCTATTAATGATTCAACCGAATCGGCACCTATTGCATTCAGCATATCTTTAATTTCATCCGGATTGGGACCAATATGCCGGTTTACAAAATTTTCTTTTAATAATGAAGGTTTTCCTTTGAATCTGGAAATTTTCATATAATTTCTTTCTTTAATTAAAATTTTCAATAGTTTAAAATAACAATTGTATATATTCAATAAAATATGAATTGCGATAGATTATTTTGAATAAAGAGGTTAAGAGTATTTATACTGATGAAGAAGATTAATTCAATCCATGACCATTCAGCTTATCCAGCGCTTCCTGGGCTGCTTTTTGTTCAGCACTTTTTTTATTCTTTCCCTTTCCAAAACCGTAATCCCGGCTGCCGATAGTTACTTTTACAGTAAATACCCTGTTATGCTGCGGTCCTTCTTCTTTTATTACAACATAGGTAGGACTTTCCATTTTGTTAGCCTGAGCAAACTCCAAAAGCTGGCTTTTATAATTTTCATCAATAAGATACAGACCTTCTTTTAAATTCGGCTGAATTAAGATCTTCTGAATAAAAACTTTTGCAGAATCCAAACCGTTATCCAGGTAAATTGCTCCGATTAAAGCCTCCAGTGCATCAGATAAAATTGTTTTAGAACCATTATCAAAAGAGTTTGAAATATTCTTACTGACTAATAGAAATTCAACTAAATTTATTGTTTCTGCAGCATCCGCCAGAGCAAGCCTATTTACTATTTTTGCTCTTACTTTAGTTAAAAAACCTTCATCTTTTTCCGGGAATGCATCGAAGAGATATTCGGCAACAATTAAACTAAGAACACTATCTCCTAAAAATTCAAGCCTTTCATTTGACACATCATATTCATCATTTTGTTCTAAATATGATCTGTGCATTAATGCCTGAATATAATAGGAAGTATTATTTATTGGTGAACCTATCAGATTTTCTAGCTTCTTAAATTTGGAGGGAGTAAAGATTGAAGATATATACCGTGAGCTTCTTTCTTCCTGTTTTTGTTTTAATTTATTAAATAACCAATTTAATAGCGGACTCAAAATTATTCCAATTAATAAACTTTATGGTTCAAATTTTTTAAATAGAAGCGAGGCGTTATGTCCTCCAAAACCAAAGGTATTGCTAATTGCAGCATTAACTTCTTTATGAGTAATTTTTTTAGCACTATAATTAAGGTCGCATTCAGGATCAGGATTATCGAGGTTGATAGTCGGCGGAATTAAATTATTTTTTATTGATAAAACAGTGGCTATAGCTTCAATACCCCCCGCAGCACCAAGTAAATGTCCGGTCATGGACTTTGTTGAATTGACAACAATATCATAAGCATGTTCACCAAAAACTGTTTTAATTGCCTTGGTTTCATTTACATCATTATAAGTAGTAGAAGTTCCATGAGCATTGATATAATCAATATCGTTTATTAATAAACCTGCATCATTTATTGATTCTTTCATTGCTCTAACCGCACCTTCACCGCCGGGAGCAGGTGCCGTTATATGGTAACCATCCCCGGTTAAACCGATCCCGGCAATTTCAGCATAAATTTCCGCTCCGCGGCTTTCAGCATGTTCATAGGCTTCAAGAATTACTGTACCTGCACCTTCTCCCATAACAAATCCGCTTCTATCTTTATCAAATGGCCGTGAAGCTTCGAGATACCTGTCATTCCACGTAGACAATGCTTTCATTGCATTAAATCCGCCGATTGACATTTCAGTAATCGCAGCTTCTGAACCTCCGCAAATCATTACATCGGCGCTGCCTCTCTGAATGAGCATAAATGCATCCGCAATTGCATGTGAAGAGGTTGCACAAGCGGAAGTTGTAGCGTAATTAGGGCCTTTGAGACCATACTTTATAGAGATTTGACCGGCCGCCATATCTGATATCATCATAACTACAAAAAACGGACTCAGCTTTTTGGGACTCTTTTCGGTAAAATAAATCCAATGCTGCTGTTCAAGAGTTGACATACCGCCAATACCGCTTCCGTATATAACTCCGAATTTTTCCCTGTCCGTATTTTCGGGATTTAATCCTGAATCTTTAATGGCCATTTCAGCCGTTGCCATTGCATACTGGGTAAACAGATCTAATCTTCGAATGGTTTTTTTGTCAATGTATTCTTCTGCGTCAAAATTTTTTACTTCGGCGGCGAATTTTGTATCAAAATTAGTAGTATCGAATCTCGTAATCAGACCGACACCATTTTTACCTTCGATTAAAGACTTCCAATATTCAGGAACCCCTATGCCAATGGGAGTAACAGCACCTAAACCGGTTATGACAACCCTTCTCTTATTTTTATTGTTCATATAAAGTAATAAATTATCATCGGTTTAGGATTAATTTGTTTTGAAGATCAAGCCGGGATTATATCCCGACTTTTAATTGAAATTATCTATTTTATCAGATCTTTGCTGAAGATAAATTAATCAAGGTCAAAGTAAATTGTAATACCCGGATTAAATTATAATATTAGCTTACTTTTTCTTTCAAATATTTTATTGCGTCGCCGACAGTTCCTATTTTTTCAGCGTCTTCATCGGGTATTGATACTTGGAAAGCGCTTTCAAAACCCATTACAAGTTCAACTATATCTAATGAATCTGCGCCCAGGTCGTTTGTGAATGAGGCTTCAGGTGTAATTTGAGATTCTTCGACTCCCAATTTATCAATAATTATTTCCTTTACTTTGGATTCAATATCCATACTATTTCTCCTATTTTTGTTTTTTATGAAGTTAAATGTACAAAATATTTTCTAATTTTTAATGAAGATATTGACAGATTCACAACTACATTGTCATGCCGCCATCAATTGCTATTACCTGGCCTGTGATATAATCAGCATCTGAACTGCACAGGAAGCTGATTACTCTAGCAACATCTTCCGGCTTCCCCATTCTGTGCATTGGGACATTGCTTAATAGCTGCTCTTTCTGTTTTTCATCAAGTTTTGCTGTCATATGAGTTTCAATAAATCCCGGCGCTACGGCATTCACATTTATGTTCCGGGAAGCAAGTTCCCTGGCCATTGATTTGGTAAACCCGATAACACCGGCTTTAGAAGCCGAATAGTTTGCCTGTCCCGGATTACCAATTAAACCGACAACAGAAGCAATATTGACTATCTTTCCCTGCTTCTGCTGGATCATTGGTTTTATAACAGCTTTTGTATAATTAAAAACGCTTTTAAGATTAGTTGAAATTACATCGTCAAAATCCTTTTCACTCATTCTCAGCAAAAGATTATCACGGGTAATACCTGCATTATTAATTAGAATATCCACGCCGCCTAGTTTTTCTATTGCGGCATTAATGGTTGCCTGGGCATCTCCAAATGAAGTCGCATCAGCTTTAAAAGCATAAATTTTTACATCATTTAATCCAATTTCTTCTTCCAATTCTTTAGCACATCCGTCAACATCATCATTTGTAAAAGCAATATCTGAAAAAAGTATGCTGCTGCAGTGTTTTAATGCTAATTCTTTAACAATTGCCCTGCCGATTCCGCGTGAACCGCCTGTTACAACTGCCCTTTTATTCTTTGGCATTTATTGTCTCTCCTAATTTTATTTCATTTAGAAATTCTTCTTTATATTTTTCCAGCTCCGCAAAATCTTCTTCCCCGAAAAAATGAAGTAATTCTTCTTTACACGCTTCAAAAATAGTTAATCCGGGGAACATCTCTTTATTGCAGGTTTTTAGCCTATCAATATGCTCATAATCTATAGTTAAAGATTCTTCATAAATTGTGAGAGGAAAAAGGATGCAATATAAAGGTTTATATTTCCATTTATATTCACCCCGGGAATTTGCATATTTTTGAAGCGAGCAAAGACCGTTTTTATCCAGAAAAGTACATTTTTTATTTACTACCTGTGTACCTACAGCTATACCCGACTCAAAATCTTCATCTTTTTCGGCAGGTTCGAACCATTCTTCAAAATCTTTTGTTTGAGTTTCATCAAAAGCTGAGGTAATTTCATCTTTAATTGTAACTATATGTTCAAATTCTTTTAAATCAGCATAAACTCCGTAATGGCAGCATTCACCTGTACATTTACATCTGAATTTATAAATAAAAATCTGGGGATCTATCTTTAATCCTTTAATTACTTTACCATTATTATTCATGCTTCTGCTTATAAAGATAATTTAATAAAAAACATAATTTGAATTTAAGCTAAGGAAGAGAAATTCTTAAAAAGATTTTTTAGATCCGGCTAATAAATTATAGATATTTCTCCACGTCTGAATACTTATCAATTCCAAAACAATTTAGATCCGGGTTTATTCTTTTCACCAGACCCTGCAGCACTTTACCAGGACCAATTTCATAAAATTCTTCTATACCATCTTTAACCATATTGCGAATGGTTTCTTCCCATCTAACCGGGGAATCCAGCTGCTTGTAAAGGAGGTTTTTGATTTTCTCCTTTTCTTTTACAGCTTGTGCAGTAACGTTGGCATAAATGGGAAATCTTGCATCATACATTGGCGCATTTTCGATAGCATCCTTCAATATCTTTTTTGCAGGCTCCATTAAGGGTGAATGGAAAGCACCGCTTACAACTAACTCTTTTACAAGCCTTGCACCTTTCAGTTTACAAATTTCCATTGCTTTTTTTACACCATCGATAGAACCTGAAATAACTATTTGTCCCGGTGAATTGAAATTAGCCGGCTGGACAATTCCTTCCGAAGATGCTTCTTCACAACATTCGATAACAATTGAAGGTTCAAGACCAATAACAGCCGCCATAGTGCCCGGGTTTTCAAAGCCGGCTTGCTGCATTGCCTGGCCTCTTAACCGGACTAATTTGACAGCATCATAAAACTGGATTGAATTTGCAGCAACAAGCGCAGAATATTCGCCTAATGAATGACCGGCAGACACATCGGGTTGAAGAGTTCTAATTAAACCTGCCAAAACAACACTATGTAAAAAAATAGCAGGCTGCGTATATTCGGTTTGCTTCAGTTCATTTTCAGGACCATTAAACATGATATAGGAAAGATTAATTCCAAGAGCGTCATCTGCAGTCTTTATCATTTCTTTAGCTTCAACAGACTGTTCAAATAGATCCTTGGCCATTCCAATATATTGTGAACCCTGTCCCGGAAATAAAAAAGCTTTTTTCGTCATTTAAAAAATAGTTTATTAAAAATATTTATTTAGCTTAAGTGCCGTCCGCTTAAAAGTAACCAGCACTTCAATATGAAATCGTTACATACTCCAAACCAAATAGGAAGAACCCCATGTATAACCGGCCCCGAATGCAGCCAGGATTATTTTGTCGCCTTTTTTAAGTTTGCCGCTTCTATAATATTCTACAAGACATGATGGGATTGTAGCTGCTGTTGTATTGCCGTATTTATCTATATTAACCATCACTTTATCCATTTTGAGTCCCATTCTTTCGGCAGTTGCGCTAATAATTCTCATATTAGCCTGATGAGGAACTAGATAAGCAATATCATTGCTGCTTAAATTATTTTTTTTCATTATTTCATATGAAATATCCGCCATACCTTTAACAGCAACTTTAAAAACTGCTTTCCCATCCTGGTAAAGAAAATGGTATCCCTTATCAACAGTCTCGTGAGTAGGAGGATTTAAGCTTCCTCCTCCTTTTAAATACAAAGCTTCTTTACCGGATCCATCAATTTTTAATAAAGAATCCTGTAAACCATAATTGAGATCTTCCGAAGGTTCTAATAAAACTGCGGCTCCCGCATCTCCAAATAGTATACAATTGTTTCTGTCTGTATAGTCAGTTATAGAACTCATCTTATCTGCTCCTATAACCAGAACTTTTTTATAAGCTCCTGATTCTATTAAACTAGCTCCTGTCTGATAAGCAAACAGAAATCCTGAACAAGCTGCTGAAAGATCAAAACCCCATGCGTTATTTGCACCTATATTATTTTGAACCAAACAGGCGGTGGCAGGGAAAAACATATCAGGTGAGATGGTAGCAACGATAATTACATCTATTTCATCCGGTGATATATTATGTGTTTTCAATAAATCTTGAGCAGCACGTGTAGCAAGATCACTGGTAGCGCCATTCTCGAGCATTCTTCTTTCTTTAATTCCTGTTCTTGTTCTTATCCATTCATCATTTGTATCAACTATTTTTTCAAAATATGCATTATCTAAAATTTTTTCGGGAACATACATTCCCAAAGCGGTAATAACAGCACTAAATCTTTTCTTATTATTAGAAGGCATAATAAATTCCGTTTAAGATAAATTAGAGTATTTATTTATTGAATTTGAAATCTTTTCTATCAATTTTTTAGAATGCATTTCATTTGCTCTTAAGACCATATTTTTAATAGCCTTAGGTGTGCTTGATCCATGACCGATAATGCTGATTCCATTAACACCAAGCAGAGGAACACCGCCATATTCCTGGTAATCAAATTCTTTAAGTATATCTTTTAATGTACTTTTAACCAAACCGACTTTTAACTTATTAAAAAAATTTCTTTCTGCATAATCTTTCAGCTTAAATTTTAAATAATTTAAGACGCCTTCACCGAATTTCAAAAGAATATTACCTACAAAACCATCGCAAACGACAACATGAACGGTTCCCTTTAAAATATCCCTGCCTTCCACATTTCCTACAAAATTCAGATGAGTTTTTCTTATTAATGAAGCTGCAGCTATTGATATTTCGTTCCCTTTAGATTCTTCTTCCCCTACACTTAAAATACCTACTTTGGGATTTTCGATACCATAAATTTCCTTTGTGTAAATTGTACCCATAATCGCATATTCCAAAAGATGTATAGGTTTAGAATCGACACTTGCACCAACATCAAAGACAGTGGATACACCTGCTTCATTTGGAAATATTGTACCGATTGTCGGCCTGCCTACTCCCGGGATTCTCCCCATAATTAATGTTGAAGCCGCCATCATAGCGCCGGTATTGCCTGCACTAACAAAAGCTTCTGCTTTTTTATCTTTAACTAATTTTGCGCCAATTACTATTGAGGAATTTAATTTCTTTTTTAATGCAAGAGTAGGAGATTCTCCCATTTCAATAACTTCATCGGCATTAATAATATTTTTTTTTTCAAAAGAAAGGTTGTTATTTGAAATGACATCCAGGATTTCTTTTTCTTTTCCTACCAATAACAGTTCAAAGTTTTTATTTTCTTCAAGAGCTTGAATTGCACCAATGACTGTATTTTGAGGGGCAAAATCACCCCCCATTGCATCAACAGCTATTCTGCATTTATAATTTTCAGGAACAGAACTGTTCATTAAATGATTTGTTATATATTAGCTTTTTGGTAAAAACATAGAACGTTCATTATAGTAACCGCAGGCAGGGCATGCACGATGGGTTAGTTTCATTTCACCACAATTTGAACATGTACCCAAAGAAGGAACTGTGGCTTTATAATGTGTTCTTCGTTTATCTCTTCTGCTTTTTGACCATCTTCGTTTCGGGTTTGGCATTGTTTTCCTATTACTAGTTTATATTCAATTTATTTTTCAATTCGGTTAAAGGCAACCATTTTACATCAGCTTGATTTTTTTCGCAATCACAATCGCCTTCATTTAAATTTTTGCCGCATTTATAGCATAATCCTTTACAATCATCTTTACATAATTTTTTCATCGGAACAGCAAGCACTAAGTAATCTCTAAAATCTTTATCAAGAATTATTTTATCTGAATTTAACGGCAAATATGTAATGTTTAGAGAATCAGGTTCATCACCATTATTACTAAACAAATAAACCATCCTGTACTTTGCTTCTCACTTCCTCATTAAATAAAGCTGCACATCTATCACATTCAAAATTTGCATTTGCCGATATTTCTGCATCAAGGATCAATTGATTATGAATTTTGGAAAGTTTTAATGCTGCCGTAAAGTTATTGCAAAAAGGATTTTCCAATTCAATTTCTTCAACCGGTTCATTAAACTCATAAAAATACTCACCGTCTCTTAAATTTGCTATTTTAATGAACATCTCAAATCTCACAAAAAAAGAGCAAAAACAAGCCAAAATATAGACATACTTACTTTTATAGTCAAACCTCCGGGCAGATATTATTTAGACCGGGGTAACATTTCAATATTATGAATATAGGTGGAAAAATGTCAGATAATTGAAATAATTCATTTAATTCATCTTTTTTATAGACGTTTCCTTCACATTTTTTTCTACTTTTTCTTTTGTCCCCGGCCATTGAGCTAAAGGATTAGCTATTAATATCCTATTTAAACCTTTATCGGTTCCTAACCATAAATAATTGCCGTCAAAGTAGATGCATGAAATTTTTGCAGTCTCTATATTTATTTTGTTAAGATCTACTAGGCGTCACTTTTCCGTCGGAACGATTGATTATAACAAGCCCTTTACCCGATTCTGTTTTTTCATCCCTGTCAAAAGAATAGAGACTTGCCCAAATCTGGTTTCCTGTTCTTTCAAGACAATAAACACCGTCAGCCGGTAAACCGTTAGTTCTTGAAATTCTATCCCATTTAAATTTCCTGTTATAGCGGTATATGCCCCCGATATTAAATTCGGGTTCAGTACGCGTAACAAATTCATCTGTAGCAAACCAGACATGATCCCCTTCAAAAAGAATATCGGAAACTGAAACAGCGTCGCCATCTCCGTTAAATCCATTATCTACCCGGTTATTTATATACCTCCATGCACTTTTATCCGCCGGATCTTTTTTCTTATTAAATATATGCACGCCCGATTCAGTCCCGAACCATATTAAACTGTCGCCATCAAAAGCTATAGATTTAATATTATTTGACTTCGGATCTTTATTGATTGAAATATCATAATCAGTATACCGGTTACGGCGGACATCCAATTTTGTTAAATCAATAAATCTGCCTATCCAGAGAATATCTTCAGATTTATCATATAATAAAGACCGTATCCAGTTTCCCCATTGACCTCCTTGTGCAAATCTTCTTTTCCTCCAATTATTTCTTTTTTTATCATAAATAAATAAACCTTCACTTGAACCTGCCCAAACATAATTTTTATTAACTTCAATAGTATAAAAGAAATCAAAATCCAGGCTGCCGCTTTTCGTTGAAAAATTTGTCCATTTATCATCCTTCAGCGAATACTTGAAAATACCATTACCATAGGTGGATACCCACAATTCATCTTCATATCTTTTTATACCGGTAACATTAGCATCTTCAATATATAATTTGGAGTTGATTTGCGGATAACTTCTTGAACCGAAAATAAATAGAGCTAAACATATTAAAAACAATACTTTAACCATATGTAAGCCGATCAAAGACTCTTTCAAATATTCTTTGGCTAATTTCATTCTGCAAAATTTATTCATTTCGGGTTCCCAGACTTCAAAGATATAATCTGATCATTCAAACTATTTATTTTTTACTAAATTCTAAAATTAAAATATTAAAATGCTTAACAAAAAAAAGAATTAAGTTGAATAGTATACAGTCAAAAAAAATTCCGAAACGCTAACTGCAAATTAAAATTTATTAGGAAGAAAAAATATATAAAGAGTAGAAATATAAATTGTAATATTGATCCAATATTTAAGTTCAAGTTCAAGTTCAGTTCAAGAGCAAATTCAGGGCAAGAGCAAATAATAGTTCAATAGCTTTCTTCTTCGGAAGGAAAATTTTTTGCTTTAACATCATCAATATAATTTTTAAAAGCTTTTAAAACTTCCTCGGCCTGATTGGAATAATGCCTTACAAATCTCGGATGAAAATCAACATTCAAACCAAGCATATCGGGAGTTACAAGTATTTGACCGTCGCAAAAAACTCCCGCTCCTATTCCAATCGTGGGAATCTTAATAGACTCTGTTATTTGTTTAGCAAGTATCGAAGGTATTTTTTCAAGAACAATTGCGAAAACGCCGGCATCCTCAAGAATTTTTGCATCATTCAGCAGCTCTTCCGCTTCCTCTTTATTCCGCCCTCTTTCACGGTAGCTTCCGAAGAGGTGTATGCTTTGCGGAGTGAGTCCCAGATGTCCCATCACAGGAATACCCGCATCAGAAATTTTTCTAACCATTTCCGCAACTCTTTTCCCCCCTTCAAGCTTTACGGCTCCTGCTGAAGTTTCTTTCATTATTCGTCCGGCATTTCTAAAACCTTCATCTATGCTGAGCTGGTAAGACATAAACGGCAGATCAACAACAACCATTGCCCGTTCAACGCCCTTTGTAACTGCTTTCGTATGATAGATCATTTCATCCATAGTAACGGGTAATGTTGTTTCATTCCCCTGGAAAACATTGCTTAATGAATCGCCAACAAGGATAATATCTACCCCTGCTTCATCCAATAATTTAGCAGTAATAAAATCGTAGCCTGTAAGAGCGGCGATTTTAATCCCTTTTTGCTTTAAAATAAATAGAGTTTTTGTAGTAACCTTTTTGATCTGTTTTTCAGTGCTCATAATTTTAATCTCGAATAAAAAATTTTATATAAAATTGATCTAATAGAGAAAAGATATTGGACAATTTTATTCTTCAAAGGGAGAATATGATTCGAAAAAAATTAAACATGCTGCATCCTATCGATCTTGAAATATTCATGGAAACCGACTGCCAATGCTTCAGCTAATAATTCATACTTTATTTCTTTTTTCAGAATACTTTCCAGATCAATAGTTTTCTCAATTATTTCCGATTTGAGTATTTCTTTTTCTTCTTCAGGGAGATTCAAATATTTCACAATCTTTGTATGATAACTGCCGCATAAAATAGAGCCGTGCTGCAGAATCGAATTTTTGAATTTTCTTTGAGCACTGCCTGCAAGTTTTTTCCCGTCATATTTCAATTCGCTTTTAGCGGAGGCAGCAAAACAAATTGCTCCTGAATTTTCTTTATATAAAATGGAGAAATCAGGTTGTTCATTTTCCAATTCAATTTTGTTGAGTTTTTTACTATATTTTTCCAATCCATTTTTCAATGCAAAATTTATATTTGAATATAGTTCCCTGGCAGAAATATTATTATTAAGAGGATAAATAACTGAATAAGTAATTTCCTGCGCGTGGAGGATTGCTCTCCCGCCGGTCGGCCTGCGGACAACACTGATATTATTTTTTTTTGCTTCATTATAATTAATAATATTTTCATTCTGGTTAGCTCCCAGAGAAATACAGTAAGGATCCCACCTGTATAACCGGAAAATTGCTTCATCCGGTTCGCAATTCATAGCCAGGAATAAATCGGTTTCCATATTAAATTTTCCGGAATTTATTCCCGAGCTTAAAAAAACCCAATTCATTTCCCTATTAAACCCCTTTTGCTTTGATTTAAAAATTCTAGAATATTCCGGATGTAAATATTATCTGTTCCTATTTCGTTAATAATTTTTTCTTTAGCCTGGGAAACATTTAATGATTTGCTATAGATAAAGCTGTAAGCTTTTTTAATAAGGGAAATATCCTCATTTGAAAAGCCCCGCCTTCTTAAACCAATTGAGTTCACCCCGGAATATTTCAATGGTTCACTGGCACCAAGTATATATGGCGGGACATCCTGGGTAATTCTAAACCCTCCCCCAATCATGCAATGCTGACCAACTTTGCAGAATTGATGCACAGGTGTTAATCCCCCGATAATTACATAATCTTCTATTACTACATGACCTCCGATTTGAACTCCGTTAGATAAGATGCAATTGTCACCGACAATACAATCATGAGCAACATGTGAGTATGCCATAAGATAACAATTCTTTCCGACTCTAGAAAAACCGGTTGATTGTGTTCCTTTGTGCAAAGTAACAAATTCACGAATTATGGTATCATCATCAATAATAAAATTAGTACTTTCACCTTTATATGTAAAATCCTGAGGGAGATGGGCAACTGATGAGGACTGGAAAATTTTTACCCGATTTTTAATTCTTGCACCATTATATATCACAGCATGAGGTCCAATATAACAATCATTTCCAATTTCCACATTCTCTTCAATAATTGCATAAGGGGCAATTTCGATATTGTCACCTAGCTCAGCTTTGTTGTTAACAATTGCGGTTGGATGGATTTTACTCATTTTGTTTTAAATTAGATATTACTGTTATCTCGATCAACAACTCCTGCCATAAAATCCGCTTCGGCAACGAGGATATCATTTACAAAAGCTTTGCCCTTCATCATAAATACTTTACTTCTCTTATTCACCAATTCAACTTCAAGGAATAACTGATCTCCCGGAACCACGGGTTTCCTAAATTTTACATTATTCATCTGCATAAAATAAACCAGCTTCTCTTCAAAATTAGGAAGCGAATTTAAGATCAGGATCCCGCTGGTTTGCGCCATTGCTTCAATAATTAAAACTCCTGGCATTATCGGCTGACCGGGGAAATGGCCTACAAAAAAGGGTTCATTTATTGTAACAGATTTTACTCCTATAACCTTTTTCTCAAGTTCAAGCTCTATTATTTTATCAACCATTAAGAAAGGATACCTGTGAGGTAAAATTCTTTGAATAGCATTCACATCTAAAACAACCCCCGCTTTTTTAACAAACTGGAATTTCTTAACCAATTTCTTCTGCTGGTATAATTTTCTGACCTGTTTTGCAAATTCAACATTTGATTTGTGACCGGGGCGTGCAGCCAGGATTTGTGCTTTAATAGGCGCTCCAATTAATGCCAAGTCCCCTATTAAATCAAGTAACTTATGTCTTACAGGTTCATTTTTAAAGCGAAGCTCTTTATTATTAAGAATACCGTTATCCCCCAAAGAAATTTTTTCCTTAACACCCAATTTTTTCCTTATTTGTTCAAGCTCTTCATCGGATGCTTCTTTATCAATAATAACAATTGCATTATCAATATCTCCCCCTTTTATCAGTCCGTTATTAGCAAGAGATTCAACTTCGCTTAAAAAACAAAACGTACGGGAGGGAGCAAATTCCGTAACAAATTCTTTTTCCAGGTCAAACAAACCGGTATGCTGACTGCCTAAAGCGGGATTCTGATAATCTACCATAACCGTAGCACGGTAACCATCCAGAGGAAGAGCAACTATATCTACCTGTTTATCTTCTTCATGATAGATCACGGTTTCATCAATAATTAAATAATCTTTCGGTGCATCCTGCTGAACAAAGCCTGCTTCTTTTAAAATATTTACATAAGGCATTGCACTGCCGTCGCCAACAGGCGGTTCAATACCGTCTAATTCAATTATAATATTATCTATCTGCAAACCGACAACAGCAGCAAGTACATGTTCAACGGTATGGACTTTAGCTTCTCCAATACCCAGCGTAGTTCCTCTCGACATATCGATTACGTTATCTGCATTTGCAGGTATTTCCGGCCGACCGCCTAAATCGATTCTTATAAATCTAATTCCATAATTCTCGGGAGCAGTCTTAAATGTCATTGTGCATTTTTCTCCCGTATGAAGTCCAACGCCGGAAATTGAAACCGGATTTAAAATAGTTCTTTGCAATTCTAACATATTTTATTCCTAATTGTGATATTATTGTTCAATACTTATAATGCAGATTTTACCGATAAAAAATTCTAAATGAATGTTTAAGCATAGATATTTTAAACCGGCAATTACCGGATAAAGACGGGATTAAAATAGTAAGTTGAGGTATGAAATTCAATTAAAACAAGGAAGCTTTGATCTTTTTTAATATAAATTTAAGAATTTTTTTGTGAAAGATTTTGAATGGAATCCTTTAATATTTTTATTTCATTTTCGAGTTCTTTAATCTTTTCAGCATACTGGGGAAGTCTTCTAAAGTGAGCTTCCAGCTTCAACGCAGTTTTTACATCTTTTGCAGGGTAACCAAAATAAGTTCCAGGTTTAGTTATATTAGTTGAAATACCTGACTTTGCATAAAGAATAACATTATCAGTAATTTCAATATGACCGGCTAACCCAACCTGCCCGGCAAGCAGAACATGCTTCCCAATTTTAGTGCTTCCCGAAATACCTGTTTGAGAAGCTATGGCAGAATCTTCACCAATTGAAACATTGTGTGCAATCTGAACAAGATTATCAACTTTAACTCCTCTTTTTAATATAGTTGATCCTAATGCTGCCCTGTCAATCGAAACATTTGAACCGATTTCAACATCATCTTCCAAAACAACATTTCCTATTTGGGGGATTTTTTGAAAAGCCCCTTTATCATCATTATAATAACCAAAACCATCAGAACCGATAACGGAATTGGCATGAACAATAACTCTTTTACCCAATTTACAATTTTCCCTGATGCTGACATTCTGGTAGATTATCGAATCGTCACCTACATCCACATTTTCAAGAATAACGGTGTTATGAAATATTTTTACATTTTTACCTATTTTGCACCCGGCAGAAATTACAACATTCTTCCCTATAGAAGTACCTGTTCCCAATTCAGCTGAAGAATCGATTGAAGCCGAATTATCTATTCCTGCAAGCTTTATCTCAGGGGAGAAAAATTTAACAATTATTTTAGCAAAAGCTTTATCCGGTTCAGATATTTCAATATAAATAATATCATTTCTTGTTTTTTTAAAATCAGGTTTTACTACAATCGCCGTAGCTTTTGTTAAAGAGAAATATTTTTCATATGAAGGATGATAAAGAAAGGTTAAATCGCCGGGCTGTGCCTCTTCAATTTTTGCTACATTATTTATTTTTTCTTTTTCATTGCCAACTACATCAGCCTTAATATAATCTGCAATTTCTTCAATTGTTAAATTCATTAGACTACTTTAATTTTAATTTATCCATAACTTTAGGAGTAACATCATACTGATCTTTTGCATAAAGGAGCAGGGGAGCTGCACCGCTTTTATCAAGAACAAAATCTAGATCCTCTTCTTTTGCAACATCCTGTATGGCATTAAAAACTTTATTTTGAACGGGTTTCATTAATTCATCCTGCTTTTGAAATAATTCACCGTTTGTTCCGAATTTCTTTTCCCTGTAATCAGTTACCTGCTGTTCAAGCTTCACAAGCTCTGCTTCCATATCAGAACGTGTTTGATCAGTCATAATTAATTTACGCTTTTGGTAATCGTCATACTTTGTCTGCCATTGGCTTTGCAAATCATTGAGCTCTTTCTGCCAGTCCTGTATTATAGCATCTAATTTTTGTCTTGCATCCTGTGCATCGGGAAGGTTATCCATAATTGAATTAGAATCCACATAACCTATTTTTAATTGTGCAGGAGAATTGCCGGCAAAAATAAATAGTCCCCCTAAAAAGAGAAAGATAAATTTTTTCATACTAAATCTTTCATGGCATTTAAGATATAATTAAAAAAGTAATTTTATGAGTTTAAGTTAACTACCTTTTTAATATAATCGCAACACAGAATATTATCCATGCTGCGATTTACTTAAATAATGTTTTGATGAAAATATAAGATTACTAAATTGAACAAGATTTCAGGGAAAAAACCTTAGGAATCAAAATAATAATTCTGAATTATTTAACTACTCCTCTTTTCAAAAAATCAAGCACCTGGTAAGTCAGATCATAAGCAGGATCGGCATAAAGGAGAACAACATCCCCAGCTTTATCAAAGACGAATTTCATTCCTTCTTTTTTTGCAATTTCTTCAATAGCCTTGAAAATTTTTTTCTTTACCGGGGCAAATACCTGATCATTCATTTTATAAATTTCGCCGGTTTGCTGAGCAAATTTATCTTTTCGAAAATTCTCCATAGCCTGTTGTTTCTCAACAAGATCCTGCTGTGCAGCAGTTTTTTTGGCTTCTGTCATTGTATTAGCTTGTTTTTGATATTGCTCATATGACTGCTGTAAATCCTTATTCATGCTATCCAATTGTGCAGTCCATTGATTTGTTAAAGCATCGAGCTGCCCTTGAGCTTTTATAGCTTCAGGTAATTGGGTTAAGATAACCTGTGAATCTACATAACCTATTTTTTGGGGAGCTTCCTGTCCAAAAACAAATCCACAGCTTAATAAAAAGAATGAAAAGAATAAAAGATATTTTTTCACTATTACTACCTCTATTTTATTTAGAAAAAAATTGATTAAAATCCCTTACCAAATTGAAAATGGAAAAGCCATGAAGGATCATGCCCGTCAACTGCTTTTCTATCAAAACCATACCCAAGATCGAAACCAATAAGACCAATCGGGTTAATTAAAATCCTTGCGCCAAAACCGGCAGATCTTCTAAGGTTAAAAATATCAGTTTTATCGAAGCTTTCAAAGACATTGCCTGCCTCGGCAAAAGCAAGAAGGTAAAGAGGCATCGGTTCTAATGTAACAGCAAATCTTAATTCCGCAGTATACCTTTCCATAACCCTTCCGCCAATAACCTGCCCTGCACTATTTTGCGGTCCAATCGTTCTATCATCGTAGCCGCGCAGAGGTTCTGTTGCAATTACAAGACCGTTGCCGCCCATATAAAATTTATCAAAGGGATTTATTTTCAATTTAGTAGCTTCATTCAATTCCTGCAGATATCCTAAATTTGCAATTGTATAAAGAGCAATTCTATTTGAATTAAATAAGCCTCTTGTACCATTCGGTTGTTAAACCTAATTTGTAATAATCTACATCGCCGGGCAGAAACGGACCGCCTGACAATTCACCGCTAATTGTAAGGTTAGATCCTTTGGAAGGGAAAATAGGGTTGTCTATATCTTTTCTTGAAATTGTTGCACCAATTGTATATTGATGACTGATACCTACAGGATAATAACCTTGACCATTTAAAACATTATTATATTGATACCTGAAAAAACCCTGAACATCAAAGAAATCATCAGGCCATTTTAACCTTCTTCCAAGCCTTACTGTTCCGCCGGATTGGCGTAAATCGTAAATATATTGTTCACGGGTATCGAATACTTCGAAGCCTAAAAGTGTAGGTGTGTCAAATAACCATGGTTCAGTAAAACCTAAAGTAAAAGTTCTGTAAATACTCCCTACACCAAACTGCCAGTTAAAACTTAATATCTGACCTCCCCCAAGAGAGAAAGGCTTATCAAGCGCAAAATTAGTAAGAGTAATACCAACAGCTCCGCTAAAACCGAAAGAACCGCTGTAGCCGACCGAAGCATTCAAGTAATCACTTGATTTTTCTTCAACACTAAAAGAAACATTTACTGTACTGTCATTTGATAATTTATAATTTACAGCATCGGCGCCATAAAGCTTCTCAACATTAAAATATTTCAGGTTTGCCAATTGCTGAATACTTCGAATTAAAAGTGCACGATTAAAATAATCTCCTGGTATCGAGTAAAGCTCACGACGTATTACTTTATCTTTTGTTTTATCATTACCTGAAATATCTACCCGGCCAATTTTAAATTGATTTTTTTCATCAATTTTAATATCAATATCAATTGAATCTTTTCCTACTTTTGATTCTGATTCATCTAAATTAAAAGTTAAATATCCGTTATCGAGATATAATGAAGTAACATCTGTTTGATCTTCATTTCCTCTTAAATTTTGTTCAAATTTTTCATAATTGAATATATCACCCTTCTTAAAATCTAATCTTTCGGTAAGAAAGGCATCCGGGTAAATAGTATTCCCTTCCCAAACAATATTTCTAACTTTATACTGGGGACCTTCATAAACTTTAATCAAAATCGTTAAATCTTGTTTATTATTGGAATAAATCAAAGAATCAGAAATAATTTCTGCATCCCTGTATCCATTCTTAAGATAAAAATCCTTAATTGATTTTTTATCTTTTTCGAATTTCTTACTATCAAATTTAGCGCTGTTCCAGAATTTCCACCATTTAGCTTCGGAAATCTCGTCCATTGCCCCTTTAAGGTCGCCATCATCAAAAGCCTTATTACCTTCAAATTCAATATGCCTAACTGTAACCCTCTCATTTTCCTTTATTTCTATTTTAAGGAGAATACGGTCTTTAATTTTAGGAATCAGATTATAAGAAGAAACTTCATCCTTTTCATAATCAAGTTTGTATTCATCCGCCAAATCTTTTTCATTTCTCCATGTAACTGTTACTTTATCTTCAGAAGTATCGGCGGTAAAGTAAACAAAATATTCAGGAGTAACGACTGCATTTAAATAGCCGTCATCCTCATACATTTTTATTATTTTTAATTTCAAATTGTTTACTTCTTCAGGCGTAAGAATTTGTCCCCTGCCAAAATGGATTTTTTCTTCAATATCGCTTGTACTCAACTCATCATTTCCCTCAATAACTGTTTTCTCGATACGCGGGTATTCTGTAACTTTTATTGTCAGGAAGATACCGTCCCCAACTTTTTTATCCTCTAAAATCTGGATATCCGAAAATATATTCAGGTTCCATAGATTTTTAATTGCATTTAAAGTTTGATCACCGGGGATTTGAATTTCATCTCCAATTTTTAACCCGCTGTTAACAATTATTGTATTAACATCCGCAGTTTTATTCCCCTCAACAGAAATTCCGAGTATTTTATAGGTAACAGGAGTATTTACCTGAGAAAAAACAACAGAATAAAAAATAAAGACTAAAAGGGGGATAAAAATTTTATATCGTCTCTTGAGAGAGGTCTGAAACATTCTTTAAACCTTTTTTATTTTTTTGAATTTGTTCACTAACCTTTCCAAACCTTCTTTCTCTGCCCTGAAAATTTTTGATTGCCTGGTAAAGATCTTTCCTTTAAAATCGGGCCAATAAACATCTGAAATAAAAAATTCGGTATAAGCAATCTGCCAAAGTAAAAAATTACTTACCCGGAATTCTCCGCTGGTTCTGATTAATAAATCCGGATCCGGAATATTTTTAGTATCTAAATAACTCGAAATACAGTCTTCACTTATCTCATCTACCTTTAAATTTCCATCGGCTATTTGCTTAGAAATTTCTTTAATTGCCTTAATAAGTTCCCATCTTCCGCTGTAGCTTAGTGCCAAATTCAATGTCATTTTTCTATTATTTTTCGTCTTTTGAATAGAATCATGTAATTCTTTCTGAACTTCTAACGGAAGAGCTTCAACATTTCCTATTGCATTTAATTTAACATCATTTTCATTTAATTCATTTACCTCTTTTCTAAGTGTTCTTACAAGTAAACTCATAAGGGTTGAAACTTCATCTTTAGGACGGTTCCAATTCTCCGTTGAAAATGTATAAAGAGTTAAATATTTCACCCCGATTTGAACACAGGCTTTAACAATATCTTTTACTGTGTCGATCCCCCTTTTATGGCCAGCAACCCTTGGAAATCCTCTTTTTCTTGCCCATCTTCCATTACCATCCATAATTATTGCAATATGAACAGGAATTTCCCCTGATTTTTTAAGCTCATTTTGAAGTTTTTCATCAGATACTTTTTCTACTCTAACCAAATTCTATTCCAAAATTGATAAAACATGTAAAATTACCCTTATGTAAATTTAATGTCAAGAATTGTTAATACTCTTTAAATTATACCGGTGTAAAAATAGCAAGAAGGAATTTTATAATAAAAGGTAAAAACGGAGTTAGGAAAAATAATAGAGAAAATGCAACTCTATTAATAAGGATGGATATTCATCTCTAAATTAGAATAAATCATCAAAAATCATCGTAATTTGCAAAAAATGCTGCTCTGAATAAGAGAATCTGTTCCATTAAATAATCCTATAATTATGAGAAAAGAACTTTTTCTTTTTTCAATGATCTCCTATTCGGAATAATTGATCTATCAATAATTTCAAATAATTTTATATTATTTTTAACTTCAGGATTTAACGTATCAATTAAAGCTCTCATATTTTTAAACAAATCTTTAGATATACCTACAAATAATATCACTCTTTTATTTGTGTACCTGGTTTGCCTTGTAGCAAGATAATTTAGTTTATCTATCAAGGAAGGATCATTGAGATCAGAAAAATTTAAGGTAATGCCTATCGCATAATTCTTTCTCTGCCGTGCTACTATATCAACTTCAAATTTGCCTACTTTTGAAGGTTCCGGAAGATAAGTTCCGAATTTACGGCTGACCGTTAAATAACCTAATTTCCAAAATTCTTCTATTAACAAATCTATATTTCTTCTTTTTACTGTGTTCATCATTATATACCTCACATCTTTAGTTCATTTGAGCAATGATGGGGATAATCGGTGAAAATTTGTTTTTTCTCAGCACTCTTATATTTACGATTTTATCAAATTCAAATTTTTTTATCTCACTTGAGTTATATGTTTTTCCATAAATAATCTTTTTCCCCGATTTATCCTGAGAAATAAAATAGGGATCAATTGTAACCTCATTTAATAAATACAAAAACTTAATTGTATTACGGTTGTAAATTGCGCTTGAAAAAATTTCTGATTTCATATAAACCTCTTTCTAGTTAAACCACCTGATTACTCCAACTACTTTCCCGATTATTGAAAATTCTTTTTTATCATCTACTTCAATCGGCTTGTAGTTATCATTCTCAGGAATCAGTCTGATTTTATTTTTTTTCTTCTCGAAAGTTTTTACTGTAACTTCATCATTTAGACGTGCTACAATAGTATCCCCATTAACCGATTCCTTACTTGGTGAAACAATAACAAGGTCTCCTTCAAATATCCCTGCATTGATCATACTATCACCTTTAACTTTCAGGGCAAAGCAGTCATCCGACCTTTTCATAAAAGAATTATCTATAACAACGCTTCCTTCAATATTCTCAATGGCCAGAATAGGAGAACCGGCAGCTACCCTGCCGACAATCGGTATTTTTCTGAATTCATCTTCCCCGCTGTAATTTATAGTCCCTTCCGAAACAATATTATGAACGAAACTAATACCCCTGCTGGCATAACTTTCTATAGTCAAATAACCTTTTTTTACCAATGCATCAAGATGTCTTTTTACACCAAATGTTGAGGATATGTCAAACTTTTTACCTATTTCTCTTAAAGTAGGCGGATAGCCGCTAATTTCGCGGAATTGTGAAATAAAGGAAAGGATTTCCTGCTGTCGTTCGGTTAATTGATTTTTCATTATAGTGCTCAATTGTTCACTACAAATATAGTGAACGAATGTGCACTTGTCAAGAGTTTAATAAATAATATTTTTAAAAATATTTTCTCTAAAGTATTGGGAAAAGTTTAAAGAGGTGAAAGAAGAGGCTGACCAAAAAATAATATTATAAAATATTAACTTTTATTTTATATTCAATTTATTCCTCTTAATAGCATACATTAAGCGTAACTGGAATTGTTCCCGCAGTTTGTGCTATTTTTGGTCAGCCTTTTACAATAGAAAGAGTCAGTTTTAGGTTTTTAACAGAAGATAAGAGAAATTTTACCAGCTTCTTCTTCCGCCGCTGCCGCCGCCGCGATTTCCGCCGCCGCTGCCGCCTCTATTTCCGCCTCTTCCCCCGCCGCCGCCGCCGCCCGGTCTTCTTTTATCGTTCCGAGGCCTGGCTTCGTTTACAGCTATTTTCTTTCCTTTTAGATCCCTTGTGTTTAATTCACTTATTGCTTTTTGAGCTTCTGCTAATCCCGGCATCTCAAGGAAACCAAATCCTTTTGATTCACCTGAAAATAAATCTTTTATTACTTTAACATTCCTTACGGCTCCAAATTCGGAAAATAAATTTTGCAGATCATCCTCAGTAACATCCTTGGCTAAATTTCCGATGAAAATATTCATGATACCTTTCCTTTTTTTTGTTTTTATTAATTCAAAATACTTAGTGGATATACCGAAGAAGTAAAATGAAATGTTATTTTAAATTGAATCCTAAAATTCGAAATGCTGCTCTTCTTAATGATGGCTTTTAAACCCTACTTTCAAGTAGTATATTTTATCATGGTAAAAGAAAATATAAATTAATCATGATTTCCGATAAAAAAAAGCAGAAAAATTTGCCGCTTCTTTTGATATATCGTAAAAATGACTTTCCATAAAGCCTTAAAAACTTTTTGTAAAGCTAAGTAATTTTATTTTAGAATACAAAACTATTTGAGCAATATATATTCTGAAAAACAGCTTAAAAATATCCTATTATCATTTTTTTTACAAAATTCGGGATTGTCTATAAAAGTAATAAGCAATCGGCTTTAGCAGGATCACAAATAACATAATGAATATAATTATACTCATAGTTTCATGGTTTTATTAAGCTTTTACAAGAATCCCCTGAAATTAATTCGGGTTTTAAAATTATTTTAGTCCGCTTGGATTTCTCCTTGTTTTTTATCTTATCTATTAGAGCTGCAATGGAATTTTCACCCAAAGATTTTATCGGCTGTGTTATACATGTGATCCTCGGCTGAAAGATCTCGTAGCCGGGAATTTGATCAAAGCAGATTAATGAAATATTATCGGGAATTGTCAGTCCCAATTTTTGTACTGCCCTTATGGAACCAATCATCATTTTACTGTTGAAAGAAAAAATTGCAGTTGGTTTTGAATTCATTCCCATCAATTTCAATGTTGCACTATAACCCTGCATTTCATCAAATTCACAATCTAATATATATTTATCTTCTATATCAATACTATATTTTTTCATAGCATCTTGAAACCCTGAATATCTTTCAATATCAGGGAAAAGAGCCCCTCCCCCTTTTAGAACTGCAATTTTTGTATGACCCAATTTAATTAAGTATTCCGCAGCTTCATAAGCACCAAGATAATGATCAGTTGAAACAAAGCTGGCTTTTTGCTCTCTTAAAACTCTATCTACCAGAATAAAATTTATGCCGCTTTTTAATAAGTAGTCTACTGATTTTTCCGAACAGGGAATTATTATTAAGCCATCAACCCTTTGAGACTGGAGCAGCTTTACATACTTCATTTCTCTTGCGGGACTTTCGTCTGTGTTGCATAAGAGTAAATTATATCCATGTTTGCTTGCATAATCTTCAACAATACGGAACCAGCTGTTAAAAAAAGTATTTTTAATATCAGACATAATAACGCCGATAGTATTGGTCTGCTTTTTAACTAATGATCTTGCAATTTGGCTTGGCTGGTAATTTAATTCTTCCATTACCCGGAAAATTTTTTCGGCAGTGCGTGCACTGACCATTTTAGGATTATTAAGCAGCCTTGAAACAGTTATAATTGATACTTCTGCTTTTTTTGCAATATCAAATATTGTTGACATACCTTAAAAATTATAGGAGATAAAAATATTGATCTATGCTATTGCTTAATATAGTTGCTAAAATTATGATCTCATCCCATTAAATAAGATTAGTAACAAACCCAGTTTTAAAGATATGGATTCGAAAATGGTTTTTCCGGTATAATTATTTTTTATTCAAAAGCTTTTACCGGGAACTCAAAACTCAATTAATGACCTGCCTTGACTGCAGCAAGGCCGACAACACCTTCTGATTTGCTCAATTTTGTCCAGCTAAATCCATATACAGCAATTATAGCAAAGCAGACTAAAGGCATTAGGAAACCGGCAGACATATTGTATACATCTCCCAGGTAACCCATAATTTTCGGCATAATCGCTCCGCCTATTATTGCCATTACTATAAAACCCGATGCTTTTTTTGCCTGTTCGCCTAATCCATAAATACCTAAGGTAAATATAGTAGGATACATAATTGACATAAACAAAAAGCTGAGAAACACTGCACTAACCGAAATCCAGCCAAGCTTAAGCACAACGATCCCGCATAGTATTACATTAACCAATGCATAAGTGCCGAGTACCCGGTGAGCCTTTAATTTTCTAAGAATTGCAGCACCGCTGGCACGACCAATTAAAAACAGCGGAAATGCGATCGTGCCTAATAAAAATGTCGCTCCTTTTTCATTTACAAAAAAAGCACCATTCTTCAGAATTGTACGGTTTGCAAATAGCCAGCTGTCTGCTAATCCTTTCGAGATTGAAGGGAGCTCTTCTACAATATAATTAATAAAGAAACTAAAAATACCTGCCTGAGCCGCGACATATAAAAACTGCGAAGCTACCCCTCCCACAAAATGTTTGTGCGACCATATCGAACGTTTAATCCCCTTTGTATCTGCACTATTCATATTGTATTCATCTTCGGTATTAAGGTCGGGAAGATTTGAGAAATAAAAAACTGTTGCCATTACCAGAACAATAAGAGCAATTGCTAGATATGGAATATATAATTGTTTTTGAGCAACTACAGCTCCCTGATTTGAATAAAAAAATATGCCGCCAACTATTGGACCGAAGATCCATCCTACACCGTTAAAAGCCTGGGCAAAATTTATCCGGGTAGCCGCATATTCTTTTGGACCAAGTACTGTCGTATAAGGATTTGCAACGGTTTCCAAAACCGTTAATCCCATTGCTATTACACAAACGCCCAGAAGAAAAGCCCAGAATGAAGCTATGTGTGTGGCGGGAATAAACCAAAACCCACCGACAGAAACTAGAAGCAATCCTGCAATAATACCACCTTTATATCCGAGCTTATGCGCCAGCCAGCTCGCAGGAAGAGCCATTAAAAGATAACCCAGATAATGTGCAAATTGTACCCAGGCTGATTGTGCTTTTGATAAATGTAAAAAATCCTGGAAATGCTTGTCCATCACGTCTATCATTCCGTTACAAACTCCCCACAATAAAAACAATGTACTTACAAGCATAAATGTAAAGAGATAACTCTTCCCGTTTTCTGCTTTGAACAATTTTGTTACAGCCATATTAGTATCCTTTTTTTAATTCTGTTCCAGGATTTTTTTCAGTTTACATAGAGAAAAAAATATAATTGATATAAAAAGGGATGCAGAATATTATTTTATATTGATTCCGAACTTTTTTAATCAATTATAAATGATTCTATAGAAATATTGTCCCAGCTTTCCTGATCCCTGGGTTCATATAATTTCAGGGGAAAAGATTCCGATACAATTTCTCTTGCTTTCTCATATGATTCGATTTTACCTCTTGTAATTGCCTGTACAATGATATTCCCCAAAGCCGTTGCTTCCACAGGTCCCGCAATCACTTGTTTGCCGGTTGCATCTGCAGCCAGCTGATTTAGCAGTTCATTTTGTGAACCGCCTCCAACTATATGAAGCTTATTAATCTTTTTATTCGAGATTTTTTCTAT
This sequence comes from uncultured Bacteroidota bacterium, assembly GCA_963782475.1. GTDB lineage: Bacteria > Bacteroidota > Ignavibacteria > Ignavibacteriales > Ignavibacteriaceae > CAVQBP01. Next base: position 45,264 of record CAWAJW010000008.1, on the reverse strand, counting down.
CTTTTTCAAAACAGTTTTGTATTTTAAAGCAAGACTTTCCAATATGGAACGCGAATATTCACCATGTGTTTGGGGCATCCTTTGTTTAGTCTTAAAACAATATTGGTTAATAGCTTCAATCATATCCGGCGGATTAATAAAAAGCTTATCCTCAGGATCAATAATTGAGACAAAAGATTTTGATTTTTCAGCTAAATTAGATATCTCGTCATAACTGTAATGGTCTCCTTTTTTTTCCCAGCTCTTTTTAAGCTCTTGAAGAAACCATAAGCCGGAAATATTTTGCAGGAACCTGATCGTACTATTAACTCCCCCCTCATTAGTAAAATCTTTATATTTAAAATCAGTAAGGGGTTTATTGATTTCTATACCAAGCAATGACCATGTTCCGGAACTTAGATAGGCCCAGTCGTCACCCCGGCAGGGAATTGCAGCAACTGCACTGGCAGTATCATGGCAGCCGACTGCAATTACATCGATAATCCCTAATCCTGTTTCCGCCGCAACATCGGGGAGCAGTTTACCAACTACGGTTCCGGGCTTTATTATCGGCGCCATAATATTAATGGGTAATTCGAGAACAGAGAAAATATCTAAATCAAATTCCTTTGTTTTTGCATTTAAAAATTGAGAGGTTGAAGCAATTGTATATTCTGAGTTCTTTTCTCCCGTTAATAAAAAGTTGAATAAATCAGGCATAAATAAAAGTCTAGCGGATCCCTTTAAAACCGATTCATTTGAAATTTTTAAGCTGTATAATTGATACAGGGAGTTAATATCCATAAATTGGATCCCTGTTTTGTTATAGATATCAGCAGGAGAAATTTTCTCAAACACCTTGTCGGGAATTCCATTAGTCCTGTTATCTCGATAAGTATGAGGCATCTCTATTAATTGATCATTTTTTCCAAGTAAACCGAAATCAACGCCCCATGTATCAATTCCAATCGATTCAATATCCTTATGCCCATTTTTTACTGCAAGGGATAATCCTGTTTTTATTTCCCTGAATAAATTCGGAACATCCCAGAATAGACCCCCTTCTTTATTAACTTGTTTGTTCGGAAAGCGATGGATTTCTTCAAAATAAAATTTTTTATTTTCAAGAATTCCTACAATTACACGGCCGCTTTCAGCTCCTAAATCTACAGCAAGAAATTTTGAGATAGACATTTACACAAAAGTTATTTAATAGTTTATATTTAAAATTATAATATATTGTTCTAGATTAAGGTTTTAATGCTTTCTATTAAATTACAATTTACTATTTAGAATAAAACAGCAATGAATCAGGTATAGATTCTTTTTCCATACTTAAGCTTTTCATTTTTATATCTAAATTTCGATCCCCCGTTTTTTCAAAAAAAGTTACTCTTATTGGATGGAAACCTTTTGACAGTGCTGTTTTGCCGCTTTTTTCAACTATACCATGCTCACCATCATTGTCGACAATTAAGCTGTCCCCCAAATATAAACGGCTACCGTCGTCCGAAGCTGTATAAAAAGTATAAATCCCGTCTTCCAGTATTTTAATATATCCATTATACTCAAATCCATAATAATCTTCCGATTTTGCAGAAGCAATTGAAAAATTTGGAATAATATTTTGATCTGCAGGTTTCAATGAGCTAAAATCCGGAAGTGAATCCCAATTCCCCTCAAAATATTTATACTTAATCCCATTAACTGCATTATTAATTTCTACACTTTCTTCAGGTCTCACTTTTGTAAATATCTCTTTAGATATGCCGCTTACGGGTTTTCCGTTACTGAAACATCTTGCAGAAATTAAAGTTGTTTCCTTTAATTTGATTGGATTCGAATACAAAAATGAATTTAATTCAGGTGTACTGCCGTTCGTTGTATAATGTATTTCAACATTATCACGGCTTGATTTCAGCTGAACCTCCATACTGTCAATAAATATTTTATTCTCAAATTCAAATCCGGGAGGATTATTTATATCTGCTTTACCTGAAATATCAAGTACAACAACAGAATTTATGCTGTCGGGAGCAACTGAAGGAACATTTATAATTATTGCATCTTCATTTTTTTCAAAGTTAAGAGGAGATTTGTTTTTATCCGAAAGGAGGAATGAGCGTATAGGTTTATTATAAATTCCCGGGATCACAAGTTTACCATCCTGAGGCCAGTTAAAAACGTGAAGATAGAGCCTTGTATTCCCATCGATCATTTTTTGCGTACATCTTCCCCAATCCAAATTTTTAAATGGACTTGCACCGGTCCCGTATATTGACTCTCCGTTTAGCTCCATCCATTTACCAATTTCTTGAAGACGCTCAACACTTTCCGAAGGGAATAAACCTTGAGAAGTGGGACCGACATTCAATAAATAGTTCCCTCCTTTTGATGCAATATCTGCGAGCATTTGTAAAATTTCTTTAGTTGATTTAAAATTCTTATCATTCTTATTGTAACCCCAATGATCATTCATTGTCATACATGATTCCCAATCAACGCCGGGTAATCCGGTAGAAGGGATTTGCTGTTCGGGCGTTCCGAAATCGCCCGCAAATCCTTCTCCCTCTGTAAAGCCTTCTAAACCGCTTCTGCCTGTACCTACACGATTATTTATAATAATATCAGGCTGAATGCTCCTTACATAATTATAAAGATCCAAACCGCGTTTATCATTCCAGGTATTTTCCCATTCACCATCAAACCAGAGAACTCCTATATTACCGTAATTGGTTAACAGTTCTTTTAATTGGTTCTTCATATACTGAACATACCTGTCGAAATCTGCACCTTTGGCTGATCTGTCAGTTTCCCATCCGCGTCTCGGAAGATAATCAGGGTGATGCCAATCCATTATTGAATAGTAGAAGCACAACTTTATTCCTTCCTTTTTGCACGCCCGTGAAAGTTCCTTTAGAATATCCCGGTGAAAAGGTGTAGACATAATATCGAAATCAGTATACTTAGAATTAAAAAGACAAAATCCGTCATGATGCTTAGAAGTAATGACAATATATTTCATTCCGGCATTCTTAGCCATACGAACCCATCTATCAGCATCGAATTTTACAGGATTGAACTTTGAAACAAACTTATCATAAACATCGATCGGAATTTGAGCCTGATTGCGTATCCATTCTGCATAATTTGTTTTCCCGTCCCATTCTCCTGCGGGGATAGAATATAATCCCCAATGAATGAAAAGACCAAAACGGGCTTTACGCCACCATTCCATTCTTTTATCATGTTCTGCTTTTGTTTCCCGTGTAAAATTTTGCGCATTAATTACAGCAGCAAATATAAATATGCAGGATAATAAGAATAGTTTTTTCATTCCGCTGAATCCTTTATTTACGATCTGTTATAAATTGGTCCGAAATTTTTACATGCTCTGAAATCTGCACCTTCAAGATCTTGGGTTCCAAATCCATTCCAGGCACTCGGTCTATATATTCTTTCCCGGGAAACATTATGCATATTAACAGGGATCCTAAGCATAGAAGCAAGAGTAATTAGCTTATCACCAATATGTCCGTAGCTCACAGCACAATGATTAGCGCCCCAGTTAGCCATAACCGAATAGACGCTGGTAAATGCATCTTTTCCTGTTAGGATAGGAGCAAACCATGTTGTCGGCCATCCGGGGCTTGTCCTTCTATTTAATATTGCGTGGACATCTTCGGGAAGTTCAACAGTATAACCTTCAGCAATTTGTAAAGCAGGTCCTAATCCTTTAACCAAATTAAGCCGGGAAATAGTAACCGGCATGTCTCCTTCGGTTAAAAATTGAGATGAGAAGCCGCCGCCTCTAAAATATTCCAATTCCGCCGGCCACCATTCAGTGGCTTTTAGACAAGCATTGACTTCATTTTCCTTAATTTCCCAAAACGGTTTCATAGCAGGTTTGCCGTTTCTTCTTTGTTTACCCGTTCCATCAAGTGCAGATGAACCGGAATTAATTAAATGAATAATACCATTGGCAGCTTTACCTTTCAAATTTTTTCCTGTCACTCTTTTTACGGAGAAAGGGCTCCAATATGTTCTTACATCAGAAAAAATTTGAGCTGTATCTGATAACAAATGACCAAACAGCATTGAAGCGCCATTTAAACTGTCATTTTCAGTTGCTACCATGAATGGCTCCCGGATTCCATTCCAGTCAAATGAAGAATTAAGTATTGCCTCCATAAAATCACCATTAGGAAAGTGATCTGTCCATTGGCGCTGCCCCTGAAAACCTGCGGCAATTGCGTTATGTCCTAAAGCTTCTTCCTCAAATCCTAATTCATTAAGCTTGGAATTTCCAATCATTAAATCACGGACAATTAGAGACATTTTTACAACTGTTTCCCATTCATAATTTTTTCTTTCCCTTGAAGATTTAGCTTTATTAACATCCTCACCTTCTTTACAATATTTTTTAGTCCAATTTAATGCTCTTTTATATTCTTCTTCATCATAAATTTTTTCCTCTATTCTTCGAATAATTTCACTCATATCAACCGATTCATTCCGCATTCCCAGATAATCATTAAAAAAATCCGGATCAACAACGGAGCCGGCGATCCCCATCGAAACTGAACCAATTGATAAATAAGATTTCCCTTTCATTTCTGCGACAGCAAGACCGGCTTTTGCAAATATTAAAAGCTTTTCCTGAACATCTGCTGGAATTGAGAAATCATTTTTATCCTGGACATTTTCTCCGTAAATTCCAAAAGCCGGCAGACCCTTCTGACTATAACCTGCAAGCGCAGCTGCAAGATAAACAGCACCGGGGCGTTCAGTGCCATTAAATCCCCAGACAGCTTTTGGTAAAAACGGATCGGAATCCATTACTTCGGTTCCATAACACCAGCATGGCGTAACTGTTAACGATACTCCTGCACCTTCTCTGGAAAATTTTTCCGCTGCTTGAGCTGCTTCTGCAACACCGCCTATGCATGTATCGGCAATTATACATTCGACTGGTGTTCCGTTAGAATGATTTAAATTCGTTTCAAAAAAATTCTTAACAGTTTTTGCCATCCGCATAGTTTGATCTTCAAGAGATTCTCTTACCCCTTTTCTTCTTCCATCAATAACAGGGCGAATCCCTATTTTAGGCAGACTGCCATACAAACGAATGGAAGGGTTTTTAGTTATAGAGTTTACATTCTTCATTTAAGCTTCCTTATTAATAAAAAGTTATTCATTCTAAATAAAAATATTCATTCAGGGAAGTGATAATATTTTAAAATCAATTCAACTTTATTTGATGAAAGTGTAAAAAATTTAGATAATGATAAACGTTTATCATTTGAAGCTATATTTAAGTTTTTCTGAAATTAAATTCAAGTATTATTATTTACTAAGCTTAATATAAATCGGCAACCTTTTTCAGTTTTGCTATACCCCATTCAATTTCGCCAGGCTGATAGGCTGGAAATGTTAATCTTACAAAAAGGCCTTTTTTTTGAATTTCATCTTTAAAATTAGGTGCAACTGCATCCCAGGCAGGAGCAATGTTAACACCTTCTTTTACGGCATCTTCCAAAAAAGCTTTTTGCCGGTCCTCAAAAATATTTTTAAAGGTAAGGGTAGCAAAAAATCCGCCGGTTATTTCAACTTTAGATGATTCCGGCAAGTTATTCCGGATTGCATTATTCAGGGCATCCATTCTGGGTTTATATAACCCGCGCAGGTAGAGAAGAAATTTTTCATATTCGCCTGATTCTATAAAATCAGCTATAAATGCCTGTGTCGGTAGATTTGGATTAATTCGCGTATTAGATATTATCTTTGTAAAATGTGCAATAAAATTTTCAGGTACAATCATATAACCGCACTTAGTACCGGGTGAGATGGTTTTTGTAAATGAGCTTGTCAGGATGGGTCCCCATTCGGAAATCTCTATATTATTATTCAACTTTCCGTCGTACCGGAGATCTTTATAGCATATATCCCATATACAGTAAATATCATTTTCTTCACAAATCTTTTCAACAGCTTTACGGTTTTCAACGGTATAATTAATACCGGAAGGATTCTGGTGATAAGGAATTCCATAAAATGCTTTTATATTTCCTTTACGTATTATATTTTCAAATTTTTTCAGATCAATTCCCTCTTCTGTCAGAGTTACACCAATCAAATTATGACCATATCTTTTTGCATCCAAAAGAACCCGATCATAACTAATTTCTTCAACAATTATGTTGCTCTGTAATGGAAGTGATTTAAAGAATAATGAAATAACTTCTAATCCCCCATTCCCTGCGACAACTCTTTCAGGATTAACATTATATTGTTTAGCTAGCAAATTCCGTAAAGGTTTAAAACCTGAAAAATGTCCATATTGAAGTACATCCGTACCATACCGCTGAATTGCTTTTTTATATCCTTCGGATGCATGAGGAATAAGCTGAACTAAAGATTCTTCGGCCGGTACACCCCTTAAAAAATTAATTGACTGTTTTTTTATTTCATTAGTCATAATTGAATTTTTCTTTAAATTATTGAATTGAATAGTTATATATTTTCTAAAAGAAATTTTTTCCCTTATAAAAATAAAGAATATTTTTATTTAATGTGCAGAAATTTTTTAACTTCATTTGCAACAACCAATTCCTCATTAGTTGGAATTACAGCAATTTTTATCTTCGAATTTTGATGAGAGATTAATCCCTCTTTAGGATTTGAATTATTTAGTTTGTCATCGATCATTATCCCCAGGTTCTCCATATTTGAAATAATTTCTTTACGAAGAAGCGGTGAATTCTGGCCGGCACCGGCAGTAAATACAATAGAATCGGCACTATTAAGTATCACCATATATTCACCAATATAACGCTTTACATAATAAGCAAAAGTCTTAAATGCAAGCTTTGCCCTTATATCGCCTTTTAACATATTTTCTTCAATATCTCTAAAGTCTCCGCTTATTCCTGAAATTCCCAATAAACCGCCGTTAGACATAAGAATTTCTGCAGTTTTCTCAATGGAAATATTTTCCTTATCCATTAGATATAATAGTGCAAATGGATCAAAATCGCCAACCCTTTTTGCATTTAACAACCCGCTTTGAGGGCTCATTCCCATTGAAGTATCTATTGATCAGCCTCTTTTATTGCACAAACAGATGAGCTCCCGCCGAGGTGGCATGAAATAACTTTATTTGCATTAAATAATTCTTTTGCTCTTTCCCCGATATACCGGTGTGATGCACCATGAAATCCATATTTACGAATCCCGTATTTTTCATAATATTCATAAGGGATTCCATATATAATATGCTTCGGGCGGAATATTTTTATGAAAATAGGTTTCAAACAATCCGATTAATGGAATCGGAAGTAACAATTTTTTAAAAATGGAAATTGCTGTCAGGTATACATCCGTATGAACAGGTGCCAGCATGCGGTATTCCAACATAGCTTGCAGCACATCATCTTTAAGCTCAACACATCCTGTAATCCCTCTCGCATGTACTGTTTTAAATCCGACTGCGGCCAAATCTTCAATTGAATATCGCTCACTTAAAGTATCCAAAGTTAATTTGATTGCTGCCAGGTTATCAGGAATTTTTTGCCGGGATAATTTTTCAGTTTCATTAAGAAAATTGTATGAATAATTCCCCCCATCTATCCCCTATTCTTTCTACTGCTGCCCGGAATAAAATATCCATATTTGATGCATCGTATAACTTGCACTTATATGAAGTGCTCCCCGGGTTTGCAATTAATATTTTCATATTGTCTAATTTAAAGCCCTCTTATAATATTCGACAAAATAGTTAATTTCAGCTCAGCTTAAGTTTTGCAAGCACTTTTTCGGTAATTTCTTTGATAGTTTTTTCTGAAACATTTTCTGAAGAATAATTTTTTATTTCACTTGCTTCAACCATAGAATGCTCATTACTAGGCATAGGTGTAGCATCACATGTTGTTACCCTTCCCCTAAGACCATAATTGTCCCGTAAAGCCATTAACCGGTCTCTTTCGTATTCAGGCAGTACATTAACATTGCCGAGCTGAATAGCTTTCCAAACAATACTGGCTGTATGCTCAAGAGTTTCCATTTTATGATATGCATTTAATCAAATCGCTGCCCAAAGTAATGCGCCATGATTTTCCAATAAAATCGCTTCCGAATTTTTTATATATTCTCTTATTGAATCCGGAATTTCCATTGTCGAAGGCAAACCATATTTTGCAATCGGGACAGAACCAATAACAAGGATTGCTTCAGGCAATACACATTTGTTTAACGGTATGCCGGCAACGGCAAAACTTGTTGCATAAGTAGGATGAGCATGGACAACTGAATTAATATCCGGACGTTCTCTATAAACTTCCATATGCATTTTAAGTTCACTGGATGGCCGATAATTTGCATTCCCGGTAATAACTTTCCCCTTTGCGTCAACTTTAATTATCATATCGGTAGTCATAAAACCTTTGCTTACCCCGGTAGGAGTTGTTAAAATTTCATCACTGTCGAGCCTTACAGAAATATTTCCGTCATTTGCAGCAACATATTGGCGTGTCCATATTCTTCGCCCGATTTCAACCATTAGCTGCTTAATTTCCCATTCACTATTCATAATTATTCTCCGTTAGATTATTTAAATTCTATTAAAGCTGTCTAATTATTATTGAAGTATTATATATCAGATTAATTCTTTTAAAACTTCTTTATGAGGATTTTTAATAATAACATAACCTGCCAGCATTCCATCCTGCTTAATATATTCAATTGCCGGCTGAACAGCGGCTTCAAGTGCATCTATATCCCCGGTAATTACTACAAATCCTTTCCCTCCCACAGCCATCGCAACATGAATCCTTAAAATATTAAGGTTTGCCTCCTTTGCAGCATAATCAGCGGCTTTTATTGCAGAGACAACAGAAAAAGTTTCGATAATAAGCATTGCATTAACTTTGGTATTAAGATTATCAATTTGTATTGTTGTTGTTCCGGCGATTGCAGGAAATATCCGCGGATCCAAGTTAGGAATAGTTGTTAAATTTACAACTGAGAATCCGCCCACTTCTCTTGCAACATTAATTGCAGTTTCAACATCGGCAACATTACCCCTTACTACCATAAAATATTTGCCTGAACAAATCGTCCGTGCAATTAATTTTTCCACATTAGCTGATTTTAATACCTGGTCCTGAACTTCAAAACCTTTATAAATACTGGCGAGTTCAATTATTCCAATAGCATTTCTTTCCATTAATTCCTCTGGATAATAATTCCATTTTTATTTATTGATACAACTTTTCCACCTATAGAAGCGTGAACATTGGAAGATATTTTTCCCGAGGATTTACCAATCAAATCATATTTATCTACAACATCACCCGGTTTTACAATAGGTTCCGCAGGTGTTACCGATATGTTGATCCAGCGGAATGCGAACCATCGAAGGATTAAAGCTGATATTCTTCCAACGGGCCTTCGTCCCTGAACATCATGACGTCTAATCTCTGCATTAATTTTTGAGTAGGTACTTTTCTGTATTCAAACATTGGATGCACCGCAATATCACTGCCGTTCCATTTTAATTGCTGTTCTTTCGCCAGTCTTTTTTCTATTACGGCTGCTCCTTTTGGATCCAAACCTTCAGGGCAGGCATACATAGTACAAAGATTGCATTCGCAGCAGGAAAAATTACCCGGATCTAAAAGGGGAAAATCTTCCCTTGTGAACATCCGGTTCCGCATTGCGGTTTCAGGTCTAACGGGCTGACCTAATAAATATCTTGGGCAAAATTCAGTGCAGAAGCAGCATTGATCGCACCCGGCTTTTGCTATTATATCCGTAGCATGTTCGGTAGAAAACCTCTTATACATTGTAACACAATAATGATCGGAAGGTAAAACTATTATTGCCCCTGTACGTTTTGAAATTACATTATTCAAATCATCTTCTAAAATACCCATCATAAGACCGCCGGATCTTATAACATAATCCGGAACAGTAATTTTAAACTTAGATAGAATATCCTTGTATGAAATCCCGACAGGAACTCTTACGGTTGATGGATTTTCAACAGCACCTGCAACTGAAATAAATTTATCAGTGACTGATTTATTTATCCCGATGTTATAAAGCGTTTCAACATTTTGAACAATACAGCCGGCTGAAACCGGTAAAGCTCCCGGCTGCACAAGTCTTTTGGTTGTTAAATATATCAGGGTTATCTCATCCCCGGCAGGGTACACATCATCTACTTCAATTAATTTAATATTACTTCTTATTTTTGATTTAAGCAGTTTAATTTCTTCTTTATGTTTTTCTTTTATTCCGATTATACCTTGTTTTGCACGTGTAAGGGATATGACAATTTCAAAGCCATTTAAAATTTCATCCGGATAATTAAGCAATAACTGCATATCTTTATGAAGCAGCGGTTCACATTCAGCGGCATTCATAATAACTGTATCGGGATTGGAATCCAGTTTGATATGTGTCGGGAATCCGGCACCGCCGGCACCAATAATTCCTAAATCTTTAATATCGTTTAATGTCATTAAAATTTTTTTAGATATCGCGATAATCAATTTTATCGACAATCGCCATAATTAATGTTCTTATAGGAGCCAGTTCCAGATTAAAAACCGTTTTAGCTACTCCGGGGGCTCCCCCGCATACCACAATATCACCTATACCGGCTCCTACATAATCCATTGCAATCCATTCTTCACCTTTAGCAGTCCCATCCGGAGATACAGGCTGTACTACAAAAACTGTTTTACCGCAGTAAGACTTATGTTTTATACTTGAAATTACTTTTTTCTCTACCCGGGCTAAAAACATATGCTCTATGATTTCTAATTGAAAACAAAACTCATTGATCAATGATGAAGTTCAGGTTCAAGTTCAGGTTTACAAGTCCATTACAGGAACATTCAAACATACTCTCATTCGTTCATTCAATATGACATTTAGGTTATCAACTGATTTCATCTACTAACGCTACTATACTTGCATTTATCGGCGCAAAGCCTGAATCAAAAGCCTGAACAGCATCTGTACCTGTTACATAAACTACATTATCTCCGCCTGAAGCTATATCCTGAGGATCAGCAACGACTAAAGGATAACCTATGTTCTTCCCTTTAGTTGAAACAGGCTGAAGAATAAACATCCGGCATCCATAAATTTCATTAACCTTTTTTGAAGACCAGACCACACCGATTACTTTTCCGAGCTTCATAATTAACTCTTGGTTTTAACTGTCATTTGAACATCATCAATAATTGCTAAAATAACCGCATCAATTGGTGCATCCTTTGTTGCCTCTGTCATTCTTGCAGATGAACCATATGAAAGTAAAACAAAATTTCCTTCACCTGCCTGAACTGCATCAACAGCAACGTGGTATGAATTTAAAGGATTACCATTATGATCTACTTCTTTACACAAAAGAAGCTTTTTACCGTTGAGATTTTTATCCTTTTGGGTAGATACAACTGTCCCAATCACTTTTGCAAAAATCATTTTTATTTAATTTATTTGTTAAAAGTTTTGTCAAGATCCTCAACCGGACGGGGAATAATTAACTGCGAAACTACCTGTCCGACCTTAGAAGCAGAGCTTGCGCCGGCTTCAATTGCAGCCCTTACCGCGGCAACATCTCCTTCAACAATAAATGAGACATAACCGCTGCCGACCTGTCTCCATTCTATCATATCTACATTAGCAGCTTTCAGTGCAGCGTCAGCACCCTGAACTAAAGGAGCAAATCCTTTTGTTTCAAGAATCCCTATTGCGTTTTTTAATGCCATAACTTTGTTCCTTATTTTATTATTCTATTTGTTTCTAAATTTTTTTATATCCCTTGAAAAAACATCATCCAGTAAAAAGTAAGAACATTATTGGATGCTTTCCTAATCATTAAATATCATTCTATATTCTATCTAATTAAACAAACCTATAAGCGCCGTATGTCATTATCCTGCGCTTCCGAACAAAATCCAACGGAGTGCAGATTCCCTCTCCGGTTGGAGTAGCAATAGTATGAGAAAAATAACCTTCACCGAGATCCCCGCCATCACCGCGTAAAGTACCGCCGTTTATTGTATGCACATCGCAATTAAGGATTCTTGTAAATTTTGTAGCACGAACCATATCCCGGGTAAAAATACTTGCAGTATGCTTAAAACCATGTTCAGCTTTAAGAGAAGCCTGAAGACCATCTTCAAAATCCTTTACTTTAACTACAGGTATGCAGGAGGTCATTTGTTCAGCTACAACCCACGGATGTTCCTTGACTGTTTCACCGAATAAAAGCGGAACTTTTTCGGAAATTTCCAATCCGATTGCTTTGGCTAAAACATTTGCATTGCGGCCTACATAATCACGACCGATAAGCCAATGCCTGCCGGAAAGTTCCAGTGCTTTTTTAGCAAGTTGATCCATTTGGCTTGATGACAATCTTATATTGCCGGCCTTTTCCATTTCTTGCATAAAAGTTTCGAAGACAGTTTCAACAACAAAAATTTCCTTTTCTGCTATGCAAAGAACATTATTATCATAACTTGAACTTGTCGTAATTTCTGCTGCAGCTAATGCCAGATCCGCAGTTTCATCAATCAAAACCGGAGGATTTCCCGGGCCGGCAGCGATAACTCTTTTGGAATAAGTCATGGCCATATCAACCATTACAGGTCCGCCTGTAACAGAAAGAAGCTCTACTTTTTCATGTCCGAATAATATCTTTGCTGTTTCAAGTGTGGGTTCAGCTACACAAGTTACAAGATTTGGCGGCGCTCCGGCTCTTACCATATATTGATTAGCAAGCTGAATAACTTTAGCATTAATTTTTTTTGCTGAAGGGTGGGGATTAAAAGCGATAGTATTACCGCCTGCAAGCTGGATGATTATGTTATTAATCATAGTAGGTCCCGGATGCGTACTTGGTGTAATATTCCCGATTACACCAAAGGGTGAATATTCATCAAGAGCAAGTCCATTACGACCGGACCAGGCTTTAGGCTGCAGATATTCGACACCGGGGCTATTTTTAGCAGCATTTTCAAACTTAGCAATTTTGTGCTCTACTCTGCCCCATTTTAGTTTCTTCTACAGTCATCTTTGCAAGAATTTCTTTATGATCAAAAGTCATCTGCTTAACCGCATCGATAAATTTTTTCCTGCATTGGATACTTCGTTCCTTATAAAGTTGAAATGCTTCGTAAGCAGCTTCAACAGCATCATTCATATTATCAAAGACACCCCAATCTCCATTACTTTCTGAACCGGCAGATATATTTATTCCGCCAGCCTGAGCAATTACTTTGCGAACAATGTTCTGAACCAAATCCTCTACCTGAGCTTCATTAATATTCACGGCTAACCTCTGTTATTTATTTAGCAGATTTCTTTGACAGCTTTTAACGGCTCAATTGGAAACTTTGGAACTAATTTTTCAGAAGGACGGGGAATTATTACTTCTGACTTTACTCCGCCCAATTTAGATGCAGCCTGTACCCCGGCTTCTACCGCTGCTTTAACCGCAGCTACATCTCCCCGCATGATGATATTTACCAATCCGCCGCCGACTTTGATCCAATTGCCAAGCTTAACATTGGCAGATTTTACTGCTGCGTCCGCAGCCTGAACAGCCGGAGTGAATCCAACTGTTTCTATTATCCCTAATGCTTCTATCATTTTTATTTCTCCTATTTTTCAATTCCGATTAATTCAAAAACTTCTGCATGGGCTGATGGAATGATATTAGTGCTTATTAATTCACCCACTTTTGCTGCCGCTTCTGCGCCGGCTTCTACTGCGGCTTTCACTGCACCCACTTCACCGCGCACCAAAGCTGTAACATATCCGCCGCCGATTTCAATCCGCTTTACAAATTCCACATTGGCAGTCTTCAGCATTGCATCTATAGCTTGTATAGTACCGGTATTGCCGCGTGTTTCTACGAAACCAAGTGCTACTCCCGACATTTTCTTTTCTCCTTTTATTTGTTAATTAATTATAATTGATAATAAATTTTCTCTTTTTAATTATATCTCTTGCTCCAGGTGTAAAAACCGTTCCTTTCGGAATAATAATTTCATTTATATCCTGCCTAATTGATTCAAGTATATACTCTGTAAGAATAGGTGTTTTATAACCGCTCATATCAATTTCTAGTTTTTTTGGGTGCTCCATTTCCGATAAATCACCAGCTTTCATTATGCTTGCGAGAAATCCGGTTCAACTCCAATTTTTGAAAGTTCAGCTAAAACTTCTTTCACTATTATTTCGACCAATTTTTCAATACTTATTTTCAACAAAGTTCCGAATATCTTACAATTTTTATTAAGCTGACTTTTAAAGAGCCAGACAATCATTTATATCTGCTCTTATACCTTTTAAATATTTTTCACTTAAATCAGAAGTTTTGCAATTAGACGGATTTACTTCTTTAGCTTTACATGAACATGAATTATTTTTTTGTTCATTCTCTTCGGTACAATCAGAAAACCTTTTTGTGATAATTCTTTTACTACTTCCTCAACAATAATTTCAACTAATTTTTCTAATTTAAATTCCACTGTTATTCACCATCAGATCTTTTATAAATATATTTTCTTCCTTTAGAAACAGAATCGACTATACCAATTATTGCATTATCTGCTGCTGCTTTTCTTGTAGTATCCGTAAACCTGGCTGAAGAAGAAGAGCAAAGAAGAACAATGTCATTATCTCCTGCACCGACAGTATCAATACAGGCTGCAGTTTTTTTTGTATCTGATAATTTTTCATCAAGATAATTCACAACTAAAATTTTTAATCCGTCAATATTTCCGGTTTTTTTTGTTGAAATTAATTTCCCTGTTACTTTTCCCAGCTTCATATCATTTACATCTTTCCTATAAATTCAACATAACTTTCCGATCGGACATTTGCTGCATTTGCATCATCAGTATCCAGATGAATTTGCAATCTCCAGCTGTCATTTGTTCTAATAAGCACATTCTCGAAGAGTGTGCTTTTTTCCCCTTCAATTCGAACCTTGCAATAATCGCCGTTTTTTAATCCGAATTTTTCTGCATCTTTATTGGTCATATGAATATGCCTGCTTGCAATTATAGCACATTTATCAAGATAAATTGAACTGCTCGGACCTACCAAAGTAAGCGGTGCAGCATTATCAAGAGTGCCGGAATTTGCAACCGGCGGATTTATTCCGAGAAAGATTGCATCTGTTAATGAAACTTCAACCTGGTCATAATTTCTTAAAGGTCCTAAAATCCGGACATTAGGTATGCTTCGCAGCTTCGGTCCGACAATAGTAAGAGTATGTTTTGATGCAAATTCACCCGGCTGATATAACGGACGTAAAGATTCAAATTCTGTTTCTTCACCAAAAAGCTGATGAAAAGTTTTGGGAGTCAGATGAATATGCCGATTAGAAATCCCGAGAGGTATCCTAGGAAATTGCAGACCGGAATTATACTGATTTTCCAGCAGCACATTTTTTACCTCTTCTGTAATTATATCGATTAAAAATTGTTCCGATAGTTTCTGACTTATAAAATTTTTATTTTGTTTAATATTATACAAAAATTGTCTCCTGCAATTTTATTTTGAATCTGCTATCAAAACTTCGATACCTGCCCGGCGAATTTTTTTAATTTCCTCTGCCGGTGCGGAAGAATCTGTAATAATTCTTGATATCTGATTTAAACCAGCGTAAGAAGCTAAACCGGATTGATTAAATTTACTTCCATCCAATAATATTATAACCTCATTAACCTTGCTTACAATAAATTTTTTCAGCTCGATTTCGAGCAGATTAGTATCTGTTAATCCATTTTCATATGATATTCCCCAAGCTCCCATAAAAGCTTTTTGAATAATAAGATCCTTTAGAAAATCATTTGTGGGCAAACCCATAATTGACCCTGACGTATGTCTTAAATATCCTCCCGGAAGAAGAACATTTATATTTTGACACCCCATTAATTCTATCGCAGTCCAGATCCCGGTTGGAATTACAGTAACATCTTTTAATTCATTTCTAGATCTTAATGCATGTGCCAGCGCCAATGCTGATGTACTTGCATCAAGTAGAATTGAATCTAAGGTATTAACAAATTGGGAGGCAGCTTCACCGATTTTTTGTTTTTTGGAAGAGTTGAGATTTTTTCGCATCTGGAAGGTAAATTCTTGTCTTAATCTTTCTTCTATTAAACGCGCCCCCCCATGCGTTCTGGAAATCTTTCCCTCTTTAACCAAATTATTTAAATCAGCTCTAATTGTAACTTCCGAAACATTCAGTAGTTCGCTTAATTTACTGACAGATACATTCTCTTTATCAGATAGAATTTTCAGAATTTCCTGATGCCTGGGTAACATTTGCAAGCATATTTTGTGAAAAAAATACTTTACAGCACAAATATATATTTATTTTCGTTTACTTGCAATATATTTTCGTTTATTTACGATATGCTTATTATTTTTCTATTTTAGTCAAGAATTACAGCCCGTCTTTTTATGCGATTAAAAGTTTTATTATCCACAGAAATCATAAAATAAGTTTCAGCATTATCTTATTATTACCAAAAGTCATTACTTTTTCCCGGGTATTATTCTGAATAATGATTCACCTGTAATGCAAATAGAATCGTAGATAGGAATATCATTAATAACTCAAGTTTCCAGCATTTTAATTTCATATTTTTGTAATTATCTATTAAGTTTTAAGAATTATTGCGGTTTACAATAATCACTAATTATAATATCCATCTGAAAGAAATCATCAGCTTGATTACGTATTACATGTTAATTATTTTTTATAAATTTTATATAACAATAATGAAGTGGCAATTTTGATTTTTTTATAAAGTATATATTAAATAATAATATTAAGATGAAAGAAACATAACAGAAGAAATTTTTTGAAAACAAGCGGTTTTCTAGCCGGTTCCATTCTTGTTTCAGGTTTACCGGTTAAAGCATCCGGTTTTACAGCTAATATTTTTACAAATAAAATTTCAGAAAGCGGGAAAATGAAATTAAAGTTCAAACCGTATACACTTCAGCTCGAACATGTTTTTACTATTGCTGTTAGTTCACGCAGTTCAACGCCGGTCATCTTAACAGAAATAGAATACGAGGGAATTACCGGGTATGGTGAAGCTTCAATGCCTCCTTATCTCGGGGAATCGCAGGAGACCGCGGCGGCATTTTTATCAAAAATCGATCTTAGCCGGTTTAATGATCCTTTTGAAATGGAAGACATTCTGAATTATGTAGATTCCGTCGCCGAAAAAAATACCGCAGCTAAAGCATCTGTGGATATAGCCCTGCATGACCTGGTCGGAAAACTCCTTAATAAACCCTGGTATGCTATATGGGGATTTGATAAAAGTAAAGCACCTTATACTGATTTTACAATTGGAATAGATACTCCGGAAATTGTAAAACAAAAAGTTGAAGAAGCAAAAGCATTTGATATATTAAAGGTTAAACTGGGAAGAGAAGATGATAAGGATATGATTGAAGCAATCCGTTCAGTTACCAAAAAGAAGCTCAGGGTCGATGCTAACCAGGGATGGAAAGATAAACATTATGCTCTTGAAATGATTAATTGGCTAAAGGAGAGAGATGTGGAATTAATCGAGCAGCCGATGCCGAAAGAAGAGTTTGATGATATTGCCTGGTTAACGGAACAAAGCCCATTACCCATAATAGGTGATGAATCTGTTCAGAGGATTCCGGATGTTATTAAAGCACACGGCTTCTTTAGCGGAATAAATATTAAACTAATGAAATGTACAGGTTTGAGGGAAGCCAATAAAATGTTATTGCTTGCTAAATCATTAGGCATGAAAGTTATGATCGGCTGTATGACTGAAACATCGTGCGGAATTTCAGCGGCTTCACAATTATCCCCAATGGCTGATTGGGCTGATCTTGACGGGAATTTATTAATAAAGAATGATCCTTTTAAAGGTACAAAAGTTATTGACGGAGGTCAGCTGGTTTTAACTGATTCGCCAGGTATTGGTTTATCATAGTAGTTTTATAAAATAAAGATTTTTTCGTTTATTCTTTTCCCAGCTTTCCAACGCTGCCCATTCGACGGCTTCATTCAGATTTGTTCCGCGGATGTCAATTGAGATAAGAAATCCGAACTATCTAATACACCTTATTTCAGATTTCTGAAAGACCCGTCTCTTATAAATGTTTTTTGCATTTATAATCACCTTATTGTTGATTTTATCCAATCGGTCATTAGCTCAAGCATTTTTGGTGATGTTGTTTGTTCAATTTTTGCATATTCATCTATTGCACCTGTTTCACACTCTTGAAATACATGATTTAACCCGGGTAAAACAACAACTTTGTAATTTATATTCTCACTTTTTTGTAAAGCCTTTTCCATTTCATCCTTATTTTGTGAAGGTGGAACTTGAATATCTTTTTCGGCAAATAGAGCCAGAACCGGCACCTGCAGCTTTTCAAGTTCTGTTCTTGGATCATACTTTATAAAATATTTCATCCAATTACTTGAAAAGCTTTTTTTCTTTTGTTCAATGGCAGTAATTGTATTACCAGGTTTGCTTTTTTCACTATCAGGTAAGCTGCTATAATATTCCTGATATAAAATATTAATTTTTTGAGCGGCTTCCATACTATCATTACAGCTTTTCAATATTTCAAAAGTCATCTTATTGAGGTCGTAATCTCTTTTTATATTTTCTTCTGATTCTCCGGCTAACTTTGAAATTGTTTTAATCTGAAGCAAAAGGATTTCATCTCCCGGTACAGCAGTACCGGCACCCAATATTATAAATGATACATCCTTGCATTTGTTTGCAGCTATAGGAGCTATAATCCCACCTTCACTATGGCCGGCAATCCCAATTTTCCCCGGTTCAATTTCCTTCCTGGTTTTTAAATACTTAACTGCGGAAATAGCATCAGTAACAAAATCAGCAGTCGTTGCACCGCTAAAAGCTCCGGTTGATTTTCCAATGCCTCTATCATCATATCTTAAAACGGCAATTCCCTTTCTCGTTAAATAATCAGACCAAATAAGAAAAGGTCTATGACCGAAAACTTCTTCATCCCTGTTTTGTGGTCCGGAGCCCGACACAAGAATAACTGCCGGGAAACCTGTTCCTTCCTTTGGGTAAGTAAATGTACCTGCAAGTGTTATTCCGGCTTCTTTGTTGATAAAAGTTACCTCTTCTTCGTTATAAGGAAATGGTCTTTGAGGTTCCTGCGGTCTCTTAATTTCTTCTACTTTTTCCGCCACTTTTAATGTTAAAGGAAAACTAGCACCTGCTTGTTTCCATGTTCCGTCTATTCTGCTTAAATATTCATCTGCAATCCCGTCGTAACTTCCTCCGATTTGAGGGATCTGGAAATTTAATTTTCCATTTTCAAAAACTACATTTTCAGCTTTAATCCCTTTTGCACCTTGATCAGGGCTGTCTAATAATGCGGATAATTTTCCATCTTCTCCTTTTAATATGTGGACAATTACTCTTAATTTCATACTATTCCCAACATCAAGTATGCCTTCCCATGATTTAACAATATCTTGTGCTAAGATATTTTGGGCTATAAAAAAAAGTAGCAATATTGTTTTTATTAATGATTTGTTATTATTCATCTGTTTTCCCTTTTATTTAGTAAGGTTTTTGCTGATCAAAATTAGCTTAAATAGGAGAACAATCAATTTTATTATTGATAGGAGGAAGAATAAAATGTTAAATGATTGTTTTTATATACAAATATTTTGGTGAGATAATCGAATCGTAAAAGCCATTCGCTATTAAGAAACGTCGAGCGGTTCTCTTCAACCCTGTTCCTGTGAACACGAAAGCAGCAAAAAGGATAGACAAGCTCATGAATGAGTATCCAAGAAGATCAACCGAATAAATAAATAATCAAACTGAGCAAAAGAGAAACGGGCAAATACTCTCTATTTCACCTCTTATCATATGCAGCCGACAAGTGAGAGTTGCACACAATAGTGCTGTCAGCCCTTTCACAACTAATTTTTTCATCTTATTAATCTGTAGATATAGCGTCAACTCATAAAGGTAAATATAATCTTGTGATGCTCATCCGGGAGAATTTTGTCAATTCGCTGCGCAACATAATTATAATTCAATAATATATCTAGTGAACATAAACAAGAACATCCGTTCACCTGCCCCATAAGGGGAATCTTATGAAACATGTTCGCCGATGACAATAGATAAGATTGTAAAATTAATGCCTGATGCAAAAAAATTGGTCGGATTGAAGTACATGATAGCTGCAATTAATAAAATCATTTTTATCGATTGTTCTTTTTCAGCTCATTAAGTTTCTCTTTTGTTTCAGCTAATAATTTATCAGCAAAACCATTGGTTAAATCAGTTAACTCTTGCTGAGCCTTTTCAGGATCCGATTTATAAGTATTAATTATTGTATTTTCTTTTTCACTGATCTTTGTAAAAAGATCTCTTTGAAAATTGCTCTTCCATTTGTTTATTGATTTTATTTCCTTTCCGTAACAACTATCTATCTTATTTGCAAATTCATCAAATACCCAGCAAGCATGATCAGGATATATTTCTATATAGTTTCTGTTTTTATTATTATAATTTGCCAGGGCATCTTTGAAAGTTGCTTTTTCATAGTTCGAAGATATTTTTTTAATTCCGTAATACCAGGGTATAAACGGTTGAATGCACGGATATCGGGATGCAATCCAATTTATATTACCAATATCTCCAGGTAACCAATTTCGCAATTGAGTAATACAGCTATAATCATTATACAAATTGCAGATAGTCAAAGTATCCTTAACAGTAAGACTGCTTCGATAATGGGGGGAGCCATTATTGAATAAGGTATTATTTTCAAATTCGGTATTTTCATAGTGATTCTGCAGGGCATCCATTAGTATCTGAAGATTTATTTTTTGTTTTGGCTTGATAGAAAAAGGGAAATCGTCGTTAAATTTATATTGCTTGTCTGAAAGCTGATTTAAGATCACCCATTTACGTGCTGTATTCCAGATTGCGTCTAATCTATTTTTATGCCCATAGACTTTTCGGAAGTTAAATGTACTATCACTTTGAGGATTATACCAGCCGTTAATTACGGCATACTCAATAATATCCGGAGAAGAAAGAAAATTTAATGTATCAGTTGTATTAAAAGCATCAATTACATAATAGTTCGGTATAATTACAATCTCGTCATCAGGTACTCGCTCGGCAATCCAATGTTTACCATTCACTACTTCGAACACCCATGCTTCATTTGGATCTGCTATTGAATAAACCCTGCCGGAACTAGCGTAACCATATTTTTCCACTAACATCCCAGCGATTTTTACAGCTTCTCTTGCCGTTTTTGCTCTTTCTATTATTATTCTTCTAAGATTATGATCAATTCTACCGTTTCCGTTTTGCTCTTTGGATTGACTACTGTTTGATGTAATTGCAACACCCCATTCATTTAAATATTGTTCTTCGATATATTTAGATCCGGTTATCCAGAAATAACCATATGTTTCTTCTACTTCACTAATTGAATCAGTGTTGTTTAAGAAGAGTTGTTTTTCATTGGCTTTATGTTTTATCCGAGGAACTTTATGCAGGTCAACAAAATTATGATCGTTGAGATCATCCTCGTTGTGTGCAATAAAAACCGAACCATCTGCAGATGCCTTCTTACCGATTAATATTGTGAAACAATTTATTTCAGATTCATTTTGCCCGTATATATTTAGTGGGTTTAGAGCAAGACTTAAAATTAAAATTATAAAATTTTTCATCTCATTCCTTTTATTTTATTATTAGTCTGCTTTAACTTCATAATTGTAAACTTTTATATTGCACCTGATATATTCATTAGGCATCAAAGACATCTATTTTTTGTTTTCTAATATCAGAAAAAAATTTCTTATATCTAAAGTATTTAGCTCTGCTTTCTTATATCGGCAAGACTTTTTTTTATTATAAACCCGCTTAATATACAAGCATATTAGTTCAACTTTACTTAATCAGCCAGATTCGTATCTACTTTGGCGGAACTTCTCTACCACTGGCTTATGAAATCCATATCTCACTGATTGAATAAAATATTAAAAAGCCGGTTCAACCGGCTTTTTTAATTTGAATTATGAGCTCATCTTAGAATATACAAAAAACAGAACTGTGATAGACTGTCTTTGAAAACTAAGCTTATATTTATTATACTGCTTAGATATTTATAATAAAAAAACCATGAAGAAAAACCCGGGATGAAAATCAAAAAGATTAAATTTGAGGATATGTCCAAAGTTAAGCTAATGGTTTCATGGGGACGGAGAATTAAAATCCATTGTTAGTTCCCTGCTTTTTGTGAAAAATCTGTTTCTAATAAACAATATATTTCACTGTCTAAGTATTTACCGTTATATAGAAAGTCTTCTCTAAAATGAGCTTCTTTTATAAATCCAAATTTTTCTAATATTTTGATTGAGCGTTTATTTTGAGGATTTACATTGCCCAGGATACTATGCAACTTTAATTCGTTAAAGCCATATTCAAGCACTTTTAATAATGCTTCCGACATATAACCTTTTCCCCAAAATTCGGGTTTTAATACATAACCAATTTCGGCCCGAACATTTTCTCTTATTAGATTCCAATAACCAATATAACCTGCTACTTCATGTGATGCTTTTTTACGGATAATCCAATTAATACCAGCTTTATCCATATATGATTGGAGTATACTTTGTATCATTGTTTTAGATTCCTCAACTGTTTTATGATTATCTCTATCTAAATATTTTGTCACTCTATTATCGGATCGAATTTTGAATAATTCTTCTGCATCATTAATTGTAAAACTTTCTAGAATTAAATTTTCAGTTTCAATGTTTGGAAATTTATTAAAAACAGCATCATTAATTTTGAAATTCATTATTATACTTTTTTTGATATTTTCTAATGTATATTTATTAAGTGAGAAAGATAATCATAACTTTTAAAATAATTTGTTTACTGCTGAAAAAAAATTAAGTGGAATATGTCGAGGAAGAATTAGAATTCAAAATCAATTTCAGTGCAATTACAGGTAGTATATCAAAATCGCTTTGCGGTTTATCTCACGAATCTTTAGCATAGGTAGATAGGTCCAACAGTGGTTTGAAAGCTCGGCAAGCTTTGCTTCAAATCTTATTTAGTTATTCATTTTTTTAATTATTGATATTCTTGTACATATTTTTTTAGTTCTGATAATTCTTTATTTATTTGATTATTCCATTCTATCATAACTTCTTTATCCTGACCTAAATTACTTTCCTTACGAAATTTTTCAACTCTGCCGGCCAATTCGTTGTTTATTTCTTCTGTCATTTTATGAAATTTTTCCGCGAAATCATTCAGCCCGAAATCTGTGCTATCAAATGTTTCTCTTAGTTTTCTTGTATATAATTCATAAATATTAAAAATAATTTGGTTATATAATAATAAATCTTTAGAAGCAAATTTTTTATTTACCCATGAATGTTTTTTATCGACTACACAAATTGATGTAAGCTTGGCTGAACTAAACATATTTGCTTTTTCAATAGTTGAAGGATTATAAATATGAATTTCACTTCCAAAACTATTTGATGAACTTAATGGCTCTCCCTGGAAATCATCCCATGATAATTCTCTATTGTTTGACCAATATAAATAATCTTGTTTATTATAAATTTGATAAAGTTCCGATATTTTGCCTGTTGCACATTGAATTAGAAACATGGAAGTTAAAAGAAATAAATATTTTTTCATTCGATTCCCTATTTTATATAAAACGTAATCGTGGTAGAATATCTGTTAACAAACATCCTCCCCGCAGCTCCCGGTGTGCAGTTTTTTGCACCAGCCTTATTACAATTCGAAGTGAAGGTTATTTTTTTATATATGCATTCAGACCAATTACAACTGGTTTGCCGTCGATTACGCATTCTGTAACCACATTCCCATGTGTAGTTGCTACTACCAATGTTTTTCCCGATGCACTTGGTGTCGGTTCTTGTAATTCTATGCTAATAATAAGTTTTCCATTTTCTATTTTAACTTCCATTTTATTCTCCTATAAAGATTACTGCTTATAATTCTCGTGTAAATATCATATTTAAAATATTATGTTGTCGTCTAAAATCAAATGTTTCTGAAAATCATTTTAATTTTATCTCTTACTGGGTTCGGAAATAATCAGAATAGCTATTGTCTATTGACTTTTCACTTATTAAAAGAGTTTAGGCATTTATATTTATAAATCTTAAAGAACAATTCTTTACACCCTTTCCAGCTATTATCAATACAAATGAGCTGCAGAAAATTATTGGAAATACAGAAAGAGAATTTCTCAAACCTATTTTTACTACAGCTTTTTATACTGGTATGCGATTGGCCGAAATTCTAAATATGACGTGGAACTGGTCGATTTACAAAATCCGGGGTGAGCGTCATCCGTATTTGAGATCTGTGCTCTGCCCTACCTCGATAAGATAACCGTCAGGATCACGGATGTAGCAGCGTATCTCTCCGTACTTAGGAATCGGCTCCGTGATGAACTCCGCTCCTCGGCTTTTCCATAATTCATAGCATGCTTGAATATCTGCGACGCGGATATTCATAAAGCTGTTGATATTGTTCGGATCGGGGACGCTGAGCGTTACCGTCGGCTTGTCTGGGGTCGGCCCGCCCCCGACGTTAACAATGAGCCAGGTATTGGCAATCTGAATGTACGCAGGCGCACCGGTGCTGTCGCCTCGGCTCAGAATGCGACCGCCAAAAACCGTTTCGTAGAAGTGAGCTGATCGGTCGATGTCGGCAACAGTAAGAAAATGTGCAATAGAGATACCTTCGTGTGGGGGCATCTCATAGATCTTCTGTTCGATTTTTGCTGTGTTCATATGTGACTCCTTTCGATTTAGTGCCCATTGCAAATCCGATATCGTGGACATAAGCTAATGAACTATGGTCGCAAATTACATATTCTGCCTTTGCACCATTTTTAAACCAATTATTAAGACTAGATACTCCATGCGCTAAATTTCAAATTCGTAACCCTTCACCTAATGATGATACTTTACCTGAGAATTCATGGTCATGACTCTTGGCTTTCCATACATAGTGTCCCATACTCCTGCAATATATTTAGAGCTAGATTAAAAGTATGATTAAATTGGCCTTCACTTTAATTTTCTTTATTTACGTTTTCCTTACTGGTACTTCAAAGTCCGGATCTTATCTTTATAAAAATTATTTGCCTTTTTTACAAAAGGCGATGCATTACTTTTTCTTTCCCATCCGCTTACCATTTACCGGCATGGGCACCTCCGTCTACGTGTAATATTTCTCCGGTAACCTGACCCGCGCATACCAGGTAGAGCACAGCATTTACAATGTCATCAACGGATGCGATGCTCCCCATCGGCTGTTGAGTCTTGAGCAAGTCCTTTAAGGGTCCTTCTTGCAGGTGCGTATCAACTACACCCGGAGCAACAGCATTGAACCGGATCCCTTCTTTTGCGTATTCGATAGCAAGACTTTGGATCACCGAATTAAGGCCTCCTTTGGTAATCATCGAAACTGAAGCATTTACACCGGAAATCGGACTATCGGCAAGCGACGAAGTTATGCTCACAATACTCCCTGATTTCTGCTTCAGCATTTGTTGCACAGCAAGCTGGGTGATATAGATGAAACCAAGAAGATTGACTGAGACCAGTGCATCGAAATCCTCACGGGAAAATTCTGTGAAAGGTCTGGCGTAGTATATTCCGGCGGCTGTTACCAGAACATCAATATGTCCGAAGCTCCTGACTGCTGCTTCAACCGTTCTTTCGGCTGTATCCTGTTTAGCTATATCTCCGTCAACGGGAATAAGATTGGGGGATACTGTATACGATTGACTGGCAGAACGTGAAGTTGCAACCACCATGTCACCTTGCTTCTGAAAGGCTGTTACCAGACCCATACCAATACCCCCTGTTGCTCCGGTAATAATAACTACTTTCTTATTTGACATTGTATCTCCTTCTAACGGACCAATGATGATAATAGATAAATACTAAGTTTCACTTCAAACTGTTTTTAGTTAACAAATTAGTTTCAAATGAATCTCCCGTATCATTTTTTTGAATTAATTTTCAATATTCATCATGCCGGCGGTACCGCTCAATATTTTCCACCCTCTTTAACAATAACAATAATAGTGATAACACCTCTCTGTCAAAGAGGTTTATAATTAGATCAAAACCATTTTCCGCAGCAGAATCCGTTCTTTATTCTAGAACGTTATTTGCACCTGATTTCTTTCTCAAATTCCTACCATTTGCCGGCATGCGCACCTCCGTCCACATGAAGTATTTCTCCGGTAACCTGATCTGCGTTCACCAGGTAGAGGACCGCATTTACGATATCTTCGACGGCCGCAACACTCCCCATCGGTTGCCGTATCTTGAGATAGTCCATGGTTAAACTCTTTTGCAGCGGAGTGTCAACTACACCCGGAGCAACAGCATTGAATCGTATCCCTTCTTTTGCGTATTCGATAGCAAGACTTTGGATCACCGAATTAAGGCCTCCTTTGGTAATCATCGAAACTGAAGCATTTACACCGGAGATGGGACTATCGGCAAGAGACGCAGTTATGCTCACAACACTCCCTGATTTCTGCTTAAGCATTTGTTGCACGGCGAGCTGAGTGATATAAATGAAACCAAGAAGATTGACCGAGATCAGTGCATCGAAATCCTCACGAGTGAATTCCGTGAAAGGTTTTACACGATTAATACCGGCGGCTGTCACCAAGACATCAATGGAACCGGAGTTCCTGGTTGCTTCTTCAACTACATTTACTGCGGTGTCATACTTGCCTATGTCTCCGTAAACGGGTATGAGCCGGGCTGAAGGGATTAATAATTGAGTAGCGTTCCGTGCGGTTGCGATGATCCTGTATCCCTGCTTCAGGAAGGCTTCTACCAAACCCGAACCGATACCCCCGGAAGCCCCGGTGATAATAGCTGTTTTCCCATTAGGCATTGCAGCTCCTTTTACTAAAAAAAATAATATATAATTCCAGTGAAAGACGGACATTATCTTCCTGATAACTCAATAAAGATCCGGGTTTCGGTTTATCCATTTCCAGTTTTTTACCTCCGGCATATCCTCACCATATTTATCAATATATTGCTTGTGTTCTATAAGCTTATCCTTTTAAATGCTGCTTCAGGTAAATACCTTTTTCACCGGTCTGCGGCAAACGGTCTATAGCATCCATCACAAGATGAAAACGATCCATTTCATTCATCACAGTCATATCAAAAGGTGTTGTTATCGTTCCTTCTTCTTTATATCCGCGGACGTGAATGTTCCTGTGATTTGTACGGCGGTAGGTTAAACGGTGGATTAACCACGGATAGGCGTGAAATGCAAATATTACCGGTTTATCTTTTGTAAAGTACCCGTCGAAATCTGTGTCACTCAAACCATGCGGATGCTCGGTTTGCGGCTGCAGCTTCATGAGATCAATAATATTTATTACCCTGATTTTCAATTGAGGTAAATGATTTTGCATTATTGAAACGGCTGCAAGGGTCTCCAAAGTAGGCACATCTCCGCAGCAAGCCATTACTATATCCGGTTCCACTTCCTGGTCATTGCTGGCCCACTGCCATATGCCGATACCTTCGGAACAATGTTTAACTGCAGCGTCCATTGAAAGCCACTGTGGAGCCGGGTGTTTTCCACAGACAATAACGTTAATGTAATGACGGCTGCGGAGACAATGATCCATTACAGATAACAGGCAGTTTGCATCCGGAGGAAGGTAAACACGTATTACTTCAGCTTTTTTATTAACAACATGATCTATAAAACCCGGATCCTGATGGGTAAAACCATTATGATCCTGTCTCCAGACATGCGATGTTAGTATATAATTTAGAGAGGAAATTTTCCGCCGCCATGGCAGTTGTGCTGTTACTTTAAGCCACTTTGCATGCTGGTTAAACATTGAATCTACAATATGAATAAATGCTTCATAGCAACTAAATACTCCATGCCTTCCTGTAAGGAGATATCCTTCAAGCCAGCCTTCACACTGGTGTTCGCTCAGCATTTCCATTATACGTCCGGACGGAGCAAGAAATTCATCATTTGGTTTAGTTGCACCTTCCCATTGACGGTTGGTAACCTCAAAGACAGATTCAAGGCGGTTAGAAAGTAATTCATCAGGAGCAAAGATTCTGAAATTCCTTGATTCACTATTGATTTTGATTACATCACGCAGGAAACGGCCTAAAATATGTGTATCACCGATTCCCATGGCTCCTGGAGCCGGTACATCCATTTTATATTTGCGAAAATCCGGTATGCGAAGATCCCGCAGCAATATGCCTCCGTTAGCATGAGGATTTGCGCTCATCCGCTTATTCCCCACCGGTGCAAGTTCTGATAGTTCTTTTCTGAGGCGACCTTTTTCATCAAACAATTCATGAGGATAATAACTTTTTAACCAGTCTTCCAGCATCTTCAGATGTTCGGGGTTGAGTAGCAGGATCGGAGAGAGGTACCTGGTGAGAACGGAAAGTTCCTTCAATCTGATGACCATCAACCATCTTTGGCCCTGTCCATCCTTTTGGTGAATTTAGAATGATCATAGGCCACCTTGGGCGATTTCCATTCCCGTCTTGTCGTGCATTGAGCTGAATTCTTTTGATCTCTTCTACTACAGTATCAAGTGCAGCAGCCATTGCCTGATGCATTTTTTCCGGTTCGTGACCTTCAACAAAATAAGGGTTCCATCCATAACCATGGAAAAGCTCCTCTAATTCTTCGTGAGTTATTCTTGCAAGAATTGTCGGATTCGAAATTTTATATCCATTGAGATGAAGTATAGGCAATACGGCTCCATCCGTAACCGGGTTCAAAAATTTGTTGGAATGCCAGGCTGTTGCCAATGGACCTGTTTCTGCTTCACCATCACCTACTACACATGCTACAATAAGATCCGGATTATCAAATGCTGCTCCGAATGAATGGCTTAAAGAATAACCAAGTTCACCTCCTTCATGGATTGAGCCGGGAGTTTCCGGTGATGCATGACTTGGAATTCCGCCGGGAAATGAAAACTGAATAAAAAGCTTTCTTAGTCCTGCCTCATCCTGACTGATGTTTGGATAAATTTCACTATATGTTCCTTCAAGATAAGTATTCCCCACGACGGCGGGTCCTCCGTGACCTGGCCCTGCTACATAGATCATATTAAGGCCGTATTTATTTATAACACGATTCAAATGAACATAAATAAAGTTCTGACCAGGTGTTGTTCCCCAATGACCTAAAAGCAAATGTTTTACATCTTTAAGTCTAAGCGGCCTTTTAAGAAGCGGGTTATCATAAAGATATATTTGTCCTACCGAGATATAATTAGCAGCACGCCAGTAGGCATTCATTTTGTCTAAAAGTTCCTCAGACAAGGGGTTTTTCTTTGATTCCTCCCCTACCGTCTTAAATACTTTCCCCTGTTTTAATGATTTGACTTTTTTCTTCTCAGATATTTTTGTTCTCATAATCGCTTTCCATTTTAAATTCGGCATTTAAAATATTAGCAATTTATATTTTATTATATTTATCAATTAATTACTATGAACGATTCTCACTTTACCCGTAGATACTGAATACTGAACAGTTTATCTTTATTCATCCATATTCTCCTGATTTCAAAAAAATCGGAAACGAGTTCTTTAAATTCTTCCGGAGTATACTTATATGAATATTCCGTTATTATATCCTCACCTTTTTCAAAATTTTTTATCGAGCCGTTTAGTTCTTACAGTTTGATTCTCGGTGCTTTCCAGGTGCATTTCAATTCTTCCTTCATCCTCATTATAAAATGAGTTATGTCTGAACTTTTTGCATAATTCACCACTCTAAAAATTGTTTAAGGTCCCCGGTGCATGGTGCCAAAATCCTGATTCGTCCGGAATATCATCAATTATACTATTTGAAATCCTACCGGAAATATTAATGTAAATAAAGAGGATATTGAATAAATTAAAACAAGTTTATTCAGAGACTTTAACTTCAATATTCTTCGGCTTTTTTTCTTCAATTTTAGGAAGAGTTAAAGTTAAAATCCCATCTTTATATTGTGCATCAATTTTCTCTGATTTTACAGGCATAGGAAGATAGAAACTTCTTTCAAAAGAGCCGTAATAACTTTCTATTCTATGCCATTCTTTCCCTTTGTCTTCTTTTTCTTTTTTCCTTTCTCCGCGTATAGATAAAAAACCGTTATCATAGGTTACTTTGAAATCATTTTTATTAAATCCGGGTAATTCTGCAGTAATGGTATAATTATCATCAGTTTCTGCAATATTAACCGCCGGGTTCCAGGCACCTCTGCCAAGAGAAAGTTCAGATGCAATACCCGGTACAATCGTATTCATCATCTGATCCATTTCATCCCTCATCCGGTTCATTTCACGGAATGGATTCCATCTCATTACTTCTGTTGCCATAGTATTACCCTTTCAAAAAAGTTATTAAAAATGTTTTTAATTTATTATATCAAATGAATTAACCAGTTCAACTATTTCTATTCTTTATTGTTTTGGTTATATGAAAATGCTCATTAGCATTGTGCCCTGAGCATCCATGCCATTTTCTCGTGAGTTTTTAAAAGACCGGTAATAAAATTACTGGTACCGGCATCATGGAATTCATTGTCCATTTGAATTATATTTTCTCTTAAGTGAATAATTATAATTTCATGTTCGGCTAATAATTCTTTAATAAAACCATAGTCATTATCCCTATCTATGGCTTCGGCAAAGTGAGTTAATTCTAAAAACAGCTTTAGAGTTGCAGGGGCATAATGGCCTAAAATACGGATTCGTTCAGCTATGCCGTCTATTATTATATCTAATTGTTCATACTGTTCTTCAAAGAATTTATGCATTTCGTTGAAATTATCTCCTTCAAAATTCCAATTTGCATTTCGGGTATTTGTATTCAGAATAAACTCATCTGCCAGTATTTCTGATAGTAGTCTTGCTGTTTCATTTAGGTCTTCAAGTTCGACTCCGATTCTTGGTTCCATAATTTCTACATTATTAATATTGAATAAATACCGATACCTCAAAAATTCTTAAGTTTCCACATTATTCCTATTGATCCTTTAAGCTACTAGGCCCAAATGAGGCCAAAATTTTCACCGCAGATTTCCTGGTATTCGGATCCAGTCGTCATAGCGTATTGAACCTTTGAGAGCATTGTCAGCGGTAGTTAGTGAATGATCATCGATCTCGGTACCATAGTATAGTGCATGCGGATCTGCGATTATCTTACGTTTATCATGCTTCATATCCATATATTTCTTTGCGAATTTGTCCATTCCAATTTTTTCCGGACCACCTACTTCAATAGTTTTATTTAATGGTTCTGCTACAATAACATCTGCCAGCGCATCAACTGTTTCGTCTGAAGCTATGGGCTGAAAAAGGGCGGATGACAGATGAATACTATTACCTTCTGTTCCTCCTTTAACAATAGCACCTGCAAATTCAAAGAATTGCGTGGAATGTAGTATAGTGTACGGAATTTTAGATTCCTTGATTAGCTCCTCCTGTTTCGCTTTTGCCCGAAGGTACCCGCTATCCCGTAAACGTTCTGTTCCTACTACTGACAGAGCTATATGATGTTTTACGCCTGCCGTTTTTTCCGCTTCAAGAAGATTATGTCCTGCAGTTTCAAAAAACTCCATTGATGCTTTATCTTCGAATGATGGTGAATTTGCAACATCTACAACCTTCTCAGCTCCTTTTAATACATCTGAAAGTCCTTCCCCGGTAATAACGTTTACACCTGTTTCCGGTGCAGCAGCAATTACATCATATCCACGCTGACTAAGTTTTTTTACAACTTTTGACCCGATAAGACCGGTACCGCCGATTACTACTATTTTCATAATTTCATATTCCTTCCTCTCCTGGTTTCGATATGCACTACAAAGAAACTACCAGGTCATTAATTATATTATTTTGTTATTAATCTTCTTGAGGATTTTTGCCTCACGAATTTTCGTAAAAATTTTTTTATTTTTTCAGATTTATGTTGCCAATTCATGTGCCATTCCATTTAGTTGGGATTGCCATCAATCCAGGATAGTTCTCATTTATTTCGGCTTCGGTATTTCGTTGTTTAGCGAATGAATAATCGAAATAAAAAATATGAGCCGTTTATATGTGAATAGCATATAAAGTGAGGTGGGAGCTTTTATTATGTTGTTATTATGATGAGGTAATTATTGAGGAATTAAGTTAAGTATAAAGTTGTCAACTTTTAGTTCATAGCTTAATAAGAAAAAGAATTCCCGGCGGGTTGCATACATAAATGATTTTAGTAATGTGGCATATTATTGATGTTATCTAAATCACTAATATTATTAATAAATTTTAATGTTCTTTAAAATTACGGAACAATTCTATTTATTTAGATAAATAAGTTATGTGCGGCTACAATTTTTTAAATTGTATTCAATTCATGATTTTTCCCGTTTAATTTTGCTTCTTTTCTCTTGAATACCTTGACCATGATTGAGTATTTATGCAAGCAGATATAAAAGTTGATTCACAACCAGATCTTCCTGACGACTTTAAAAAAATTCTTGATTCTTTTCCTGGATTTGTTTGGAGTGGCAATTCTGAAGGTTCAATACACTACATCAATAAAAAAGGATTAGAATTCACTGGCTATTCATTGGAAGAAGTAAGAAGATTGAACTTTCTGACATCCGGTTTTATTCATCCTGATGACACACAAAGGGTAAAAAATGAAAGGGGAAATATTATTGCTTCCGGAAAGCCGGGCGAATTCCAGACAAGATTAAGACGTCATGATGGGGAATACTTTTGGTTCTTGAACTTTCTTTCACCTTTTCTTGATAAAAATGGTAAGGTTATAGAATGGTGGGGCTTGAATATTAACATTGATGAAAGGAAAAAGACAGAGGACGAACTAAAAAGAAGCAAGGGCCTTTTAGCCGAAGCACAGAAATTAAGCCGGACGGGTTCTTTTTCAATTGATTTATCTACCAAAGAATTAAGGGTTTCGGATGAAATATTTAGTATAATTGGATACGAAGAGGGGACAAAACCTGAATTAGAAGAATCATTTGAACGTGTTCATCCGGATGAAAGGCAAAAGGTGAAGGAAACATTTAGAAACTGCATGGCAGAGGGAAAGCGTTTTGATCATGAAAACAGGATGGTAATGTCGGATGGTTCAATCAAGTATATTCATGTAGTTGCTGATACAATAAAATTTAATTCCGGATCATCAGAGTTTGTTGGAGCGGTTTCTGACATTACACAAATGAAGCTTGCTGAGGAAGAATTACGTTCCAGTAAGGCACGGTTTGAAGGGATTTTGGAAATCGCAGAGGACGCTATTATTTCCACTGATTCACATCATAGGATTATTTTGTTTAATCAGGGCGCGGAAAAAATTTTTAGATATACACAAGCGGAGATCGTTGGCAATCCATTGGAATTACTCTTGCCAAAACGGTTTCGAAATATCCATAGGAGTCATATCGAAGAGTTTGCTCAATCACCAGAGTTGACACGAACAGTGGAACATCGCCGCGGGGTAATTGGCCTCCGGAAAGATGGGAGTGAATTTCCTGCAGAGGCTTCTATCTCTAAACTTAACCTTAATGACGAACAGGTGTTCACTGTCTTCTTGCGGGATATTACTTTGCGCATAAAGGCAGAACAAGAAGTTCGTCAAAAGGAGAAAGAATTCAGACAAATCGTCGAAACTGTTCCTTGCCTTATTATTATTATGACACCAATGGGAGAGTTCCTTTATGCAAATAGTAACTTGCTAAATTATACCGGTCATAAGCAGGAAGATGTAATTTTAGAAAACTTTCGCGAACAGATTTTTCATCCGGCAGATTTTGAACATATGAAATTAAAAAGAGAGCAGGTTCTGCGGGAGGCAAAACCATTTGAAACGGAAACCCGTATCCTGGGTAAGGACGGCAAATACAGGTGGTTTTTAATCCGATTTAGTCCTTTAAAGGATGAGAATGCAGTTATTATCCAGTGGTGTGCCACTGCAATAGATATTGACGACAGGAAACAGAGGGAAGAAAAAATTCATAACGAAAATATCGTTCTCAGGGAAGAAATTGGTAAAGATTCAAATAAGGAAATTGTTGGTACAAGCAAAGAAATACAAAACATCTATCACCTCATTACTTTGGTGGCATCAACAAACAGTTCCGTACTGATATTAGGGGAAACAGGTACCGGGAAAGAATTGGTTGCAAGAGCTATACATAATGCTTCCAACAGGAGAAATAAAATAATGATAAAAGTAAATTGTGCTGCTTTACCTGCTAACTTAATTGAGAGTGAATTATTCGGTCATGAGAAAGGAAGTTTTACTGGTGCGATTGAACGAAGGATAGGAAAATTTGAACTAGCTGATAATTCTACATTATTTTTGGATGAAATAGGAGAAATGCCGATTGATTTACAGGTAAAATTATTAAGAGCCATTCAAGAAAAAGAAATTGAACGTATAGGCGGTAAAGAGAGTATAAAAGTAAATGTGCGAATTATTGCAGCCTCAAATAGGAATCTGCAGAACGAAGTTAAAGAGGGTAAATTCAGAAGTGATCTTTATTATCGGTTAAATGTGTTCCCCATACTCATTCCATCACTAAGAGAAAGAAAAGATGACATCCCAATTCTCTCAAACCATTTTTTAGCTAAGTCTGCAAAAAATATCGGGAAAAAAATAAATAGTATTTCCGCTGAAGTAATGGAGGAGTTGATAAGCTATAATTGGCCTGGAAATGTGAGAGAGCTTGAACATTTAATTGAAAGAAGTGTAATTCTTAATAATGATATCATAAAAGAAATACACCTGCCTCAGATTGAACGAAATGAACTTAATGTAAATAAAAGGAATGCGGTTAAAACCATACATGAAAATGAACGCGATCATATTTTATCGGTATTGAAAAGATGTAACGGCAAAAAAGGAGGGACAGACGGGGCAGCAGCATTGCTGGGTATTCCTGTCTCTACCCTAAATTCTAAAATAAAAAAGCTGGGAATAACAAAAGAGAATATTTACTCTAATAAATAAACTAAGAAAATTAATATGAAACTTATCATTTAAGATCAAGTATATTTAAAATAAATTACTAATTTATAACAATGAGTACTCCGGGCATAGAAGCATTACATTCAGAAGAAACTGACAGGTGTCTGCGATTTATTAAGAAATTTGCTGTGCACTTCCGTCATTAGCTGCTCTTTAAATATCTTTATTCTTATTTTTTAAGAGCTTCTTCTTATAATTACTGCTCATAATTTTCAACAATATTGGGAGAACGAACCTCAGCTTCATCAGGATTCATGTCTGCGCTGCGCAGAGCTTGTCTTTGCCGTAAAAGATCCCAGCATTGATCGAGTTCTATTTTCATCTCATGTAATTTTTTTAGTTCCTTATCGTCTAAATTATCTTTTAAATAAAGACGTCCCTCTTCATCAGCTAACTTTCTAATATGATTAAAAACTTTTTTGTCTTCCATAGCCAATCATTCTCTCCTAAATAGTATAATTTTATCGTCTAGTTTAACTGCTTCTTTTTATTCAATCTCTTTGCCAAAACGTTCAAACTATTAACCATGCATGTATTTGAATATTGTTGATTTATTATAAAGTCGTAAGGTTTAAATATCGCGTTTTCTCAAACCGAAAAACGAAATATCGATACTTCTCTTAAAAAGCTTTTCAGGAACTAATAATTTTCAGCGGCAAAGAACTGGTATATTTTTTGGCTTTTGAAACCCCAAAAATGGAGTTCAGCCCTTGAGATCATTTGTGTATCAAATATTAAATAGTGCTGCTCCGATATATTTAAAGAACAAGGAGGGATAAATTAAATTTTATTATTTCAAGAGTAGGAATTGCAGCATAAATATATAATGGAGGATTTTATGGATATTGAAATGAAATCACTAATAGCAGAAGTGGATAAAAAAATTGCGTGTGAAATCAGAGATTATCTTACTTCACTAGGTCACAGTGTTTATCCAATTGTATCAAAAGGTGAAGATTTACTTGAAGCAGCCTTATTTCAGCAGCCAAATTATATAATTACGGATCTTTATCTTGCAGGACAATTTGATGGTATTGAAGCAATGGCAAGGTTAGGGGAGATTTTTAAAATCCCGTATATCTTTATAACTTCATTTGATGATTACTGCAGATTAATTACTTCATATTGTTTAGAGCCAGTGAGTCTGATTTGTAAACCAATTAGGCATGATAATCTGGTACACAGCGTTTCCAGAGTTGTTAAGGAGTGCTTCAGGGAATTGGTCTGATGCATATTTCCATTTCGTAGAAATTTTACAAAATAATAACTTAGGAAAATTCTTATATGGCTAAAATTGTAATTATCGGAGGTGGGTTTGCCTGGGTTGCGTGGTGTTTTATTCATATTTTCTTTTTGATCGGTTTCAGGAATCGATTTAAAGTGATGGCTAAATGGGCATGTTACTATCTAACTTTCAGAACGGAATTAGATTGATAGTCGGAAAGGCAGATAAGGTTAAAGAATTCAAACTTAAAGTTTTGCATTGACAAAATAGAAGTATCGCCTAGGATTATTCCTGAAGAGACATCCTATATAGTGCGATGATAAGCCAATAATTGAATGAAAGAATGATCTTGTTTGCAAGAGTGTTTAAATCGGCAAAAAAATCTTTATAAATTCTAAAAAATTTAATGTCCTAATAATCATCAACCATTCTCCTTATATTCCGCCTGGTATATTTTTCAACAATACAACTTCTTAGTCTCATCCGGTGCAATCAATTTTTCATAAGATTTTAATATCGCACAACCAATCGTTGAAAAACGAAATATCGCATCAGATTATAACTCAACTGCAAATAATAATGATAAAATGGATTGGTATATAATTTGAATTTCGACTTAAAGTGATTTTTAGGTTGAAAAAAATAATTCCATTTTTTATTTCAATAAAATAAATAATTGGTAAGATGAATAAGGGAAAAATATTTTTAAAAAAATGTTTCTTTTAATAGAAAGGAAGATTACAGATGGCTAGAGCAGCAATTAATGGTTTAGGCAGAATTGGCCGGGCAGCTTTCAAGATTATAAGTGAAAAGAATGATCTCGATTTGGTAGCGGTAAATGATCTTGTTCCAACCGATAATTTAGCCTATTTAATAAAGCATGATACTGTATATGGAAGGTACGAAAAAGAGATAATATATACTGATGATAGTTTTATAATGGATGGAAAAACCATCAAAGTATTAAATGAAAAAAATCCTGAAATGCTTCCCTGGAAGGAACTTGAAGTTGATATAGTTTTTGAGTGTACGGGTTTCTTTACAAAAAAAGAAGATATGATGAAGCACATTAAAGCCGGTGCAGGGCATGTGATACTTTCTGCCGCTTCGAAAAGTGAAGATGTAGTAACAGTTGTTTATGGAGTAAACCAGCCTGATGATGAGGCAAATCTTGAATTTATTTCATGTGCAAGCTGTACAACAAATTGCGTTACACCGGTGGTTGAAAT
The DNA here is from genome assembly GCA_963782475.1 of uncultured Bacteroidota bacterium. Lineage (GTDB taxonomy): Bacteria > Bacteroidota > Ignavibacteria > Ignavibacteriales > Ignavibacteriaceae > CAVQBP01. The sequence continues at coordinate 7,642 of CAWAJW010000008.1, read as the reverse complement.
TCTCGGGAGAAGAATAGGGATAAAAAAAGCTCTAATGACTACAGTCCATGCCTATACTGCTTCCCAGGCAATCGTAGATAGTCCCAATAAGAAATTCCGGAGGGGCAGAGCTGCTGCAGCTAATTTTGTTCCGACAACTACCGGAGCAGCAATAGCAACAACAAGAGCTCTCCCTCAATATAAAAATAAATTTGATGGAGTTGCCATCAGAGGACCGGTTCCGGCAGGATCAATTTCCGACCTTGTGTTTATAACTGACAGAAAAACTTCTGTAGATGAAATAAATAAAATATTTAAAGAAGAAGCTGGAACAGACCGATACAAAGGTATTGTTTATGCAAGTGATGAAGAGATTGTTTCATCAGATATTATAAAAGATTCACATGCATCAATCGTTGATTTAACAATGACTCATGTTGTTGATGGTGACTTGGTAAAAATTATGAGCTGGTATGATAATGAATGGGGCTATGCAAATCAGCTGGTCAGAGAAGGTGTAAGGATGGCAAAATTAATTGAACACCAGGTAACTGCATAATTTAAGAGTTGTGCTGTAATAAAAATTAACTTCAAATAATTTAAAAATAAAAATTATGGATGCAAGAATAGGAATTAAACCCGATAATCTTAGTTCCGTAGCGCATGCACTTTCAAAAATTTTAGCTGATGAGTTCGTTTTATATGCTAAAACGCTTAATGCACACTGGAATGTCGAAGGTGAAGCTTTTCATAGTATGCATTTATTTTTTGAAAGTCAGTACAAGCAGCTTATCGAAATTATAGATGAGGTTGCCGAACGAATCCGTTCAGTTGGGCATTATGCTCCAGCTACTTTGAAACAGTTCCTGGAATTAACTCAATTTACTGAGGAGCCTAAAGAAAAAAATGATGGTCGGGGATTTATTAAAGAATTACTCGAAGATCATCAAAGTCTGATAATAGAATTGAGAGGAAATATTAATCTTTTTGCTAGTGATCTTAAAGATGCAGGTTCAGGTGATTTTGTGACCGGTTTGATGGAGACTCATGAAAAAATGGCCTTAATGCTTAGATCACATTTCAGCTAATAAGCAAATTGAGTTAAAAGTGATCAAGTAAAATTTAACTTGTATATCGGCTAAAACATCTCAGAATAACCTGATTTTGCAATCCATTGATGAAATGCCGGAGTTTTACGGATCGATTCGTAATAAAAATTTAATATTTCAGCTTCCTGCTCGCTATAAAAATCCTCATCCAGGAAAGATAATTGCTCAACATCAGTTAAAGAGATTTTAAAATGTTTGGCTGTTTCAACTTTAGAAGAACCGGTTGCTTCAAAAAATTCATTACCGTGCTTCTTAGAAAGAAAACCAAGCCAATCAAAAACATCATTAAATTTGTGAATAATATCATTTTTTTTAATCATAAAATTCCCTTTGCTAAGTATAATTAGTCTTTATTGTTTATTGGTCTAACAATCTCTTTGCCAATTAAAGGAACTACAAATTAGTTTTTTAATTCGCTTTTTAAAAATAAGCCAAGTTTATTGGTTAAAGACTTTCGTTTTTTCGATCGTAAAAAAGCGAAATATCGTGCCCATAGTATTTATTCAGAAAGGAGCGGTATATATTAGAATACATAAAATAAAACTGTGATAGTTTGAATAGGGCTGGAAAACAAAATTAGCATAATAATGGAAGATGAATTAGAAGCCTTACTTTTGCGAAAATTTCGTTTGTCTCCAGCTACTCCTGATCAATTATTCTTCAATTTCATAGAGATACTCTAAGCATCTGTTGATAAGCAATTTGCCACACCCCCATTTCAGCAATCTAAACCATTACTCTTCTCACCACTTACCTGAAGTACTCATGAACATCATTTCAATAATCACTCTTTTGAGTCAATGCCAGGTTAAAACGTTCTTCATTTGGTTTATCTGCAAACAGGGATTCTCCTTTCACTATCCACGATGTACCGAATGCCAGCAGCATAATAGTCTCAAAGATTAATTCCCACGCCGTTGCTAAAAGCTTATCACCTAGAGTTATATTAAGTATGGCAAGTATTAAAATCGACACAAAGATTACGGCACCACACACTCGGTAAATAACATTACGGATACCTTTACTCTTTGTCCAATTCTCCTTATCACCTAGAGTGAAAAAAAAGTACGAAATGATCCCAAGTAGGATAAAAAAGAGAGCACTCGATCCGTAGTGAAGATAACCTTCAAGTGGATGAGTTAATTGGAACAAACCAACGGTAGAAGATGGATCGATACGTGATTCACATGGAAAGATCGCTATTCCCAGTCCGGCGATACCACTTACAATCGCCGTAAGCCTGTCTCGTAATTCATACCCTTTGTAAGTTATCAGGAAAAGTGAAATACCAACAAGCAGACCAGTTAGGACATCTCTCATGTTGGAATAATAGTATGCACTAATCGAGTCCATTACGGGTCTATTTCGAAATAAACTGCCTCCGAGCAAACAAGCAAATGGCAGGAGCATTCCAAGGATCCCTATCAATTTACGAAGTGTCAGGTATGAAACAACTAAACTGTCGTTCTTATTTTTTAGCATAATGTTATCCTTCTAACATTGTGGAATAAAAATTTTTAGATTCTTTCATTCACCCTAACATAAAATTTTAAAAGATTAATTTTATAATTATTGTTATAAAAATAATAGGTTGCTGAAAGAATAAAATAATTAATATTTATGAGTTATTATAAAATAAACTCATCTTGAGAGGAGGATTTTATAAGTGGATTTTAAGTAGAGCCGGATTTATAGACAACTTGGATAATTTCATATTATTTTCATCTGAAAACCGTAAAAATACCTGTCCAAGTTGTCCAATCTTACATTTTCTTTCGAAAATTGGATGATTTCGCATAAAAAATTATTATATATTTATATTTATACCTATACAGTGGGTATTGTAAGATCTATGTTTGCTGAATTTACAAATCTCCAAACAAGAAATTATACTCCAACTATGACTTCGTTCTTTCAATCTGGATTTATATTTTTATCTTCCCCTATACTAATTAATTATTTGTTTTTGCAGCCATTATTAAAAGGGCTGAAGGATTGAATCCTTTGACAATTAGCCAAACTCCCAGTGAAAACTCAAATAGCGCTACAGGAACTGCGGTCAGAGCTGACAAGGGAGAAAGTCGTCCAATAAGGCCGAATAACACGGCGATGTAGCCAACAACGAGTAGAGGCGCTCCGGCAATTCCAATCAAAGAAAGGGTTCGCGGCACCAGGCGGGACTTGTACAAAAGTAATCCTATCAATAGATCGCATACTGCCGGCATAAAGCTTTGCCCGAGTAGGAAGATGCGGTCATACAGTGCAGCAAGCGTATGGCTGGTAATTAAAGCATCCGTTCCTGCTCCGGTCTGTCGCAAAGTTATGATAGATAATATGAACGCCACGCCGACGAAGATGGTACTGGATTCCAGAATTCGGGCGGCTACGAGACCTAGTGCGGCTCCTTCGTTCTGTTTTTTTAGTACGGGATATAATGCAACGGCGGTTCCGATCCCGGCAAGAGCTACGATAATCTCCAGTATGCCGCCTATGATACCAGAAGTATCCGGCCCAGAGCTGAGGATGTAGTTCGGTTCATGAATAGAACTATAGAGAGCGAGGGTCGGGATCGATACAAAGGTGAGCAGGTAGAGGACTCCTGCCACCATCGCAATTTTTCTTGCTGAGGCTGCAATTCGTTCATTATCATTCATTTTCCTTTTCCTTTTTTGTGGCTACCTTAAAGAAAGTATAATTTACTTAAGATTATCTTTTCTTTTTGCGAAATATAATTTTTTTTTGACTTCGTCAATAACATCAATTTCATTTAATAGAACCTTTTGCATCAGGTAAAGATTTAAATACTTTATCAATACTTTCTGAAGTTTCATTACTAAGCCCGTCCACAATAACATATATCAGTTCGGCTGCAGATACACCGGCAAGGATAATCGGTAATTTATTTTTAGAAGAAACTTTGTTGTCAACCGCTACCCCTATTGCCCAGCCTAAAGATGCACCAATCGCTGATAGAAACGGTCTGTCACTTACATCTATATCATTTGTCCATAAGCTATCACCTTTTATATCAAAAATTTTAACAGCCATTTTTAATGAATGATGTATAAAAAACTGATCCGTATAATCGAATAGTTCACTGTATAAAATCCCGTCAGTATGTAGTACTGAACACAAGTTTTCCGGAGACATGTTTTTAATTGCTTTTTTAATTATGGTATCCTTCACTGAGCCCGGCGATAAAACATTATAGTTTTTATCCAGAATTTTTTTCGATAATAATTCTTCAATATTTGATAAGCTTTTCAGTGATTGAACTGTATCTTCATTTATGTCTCTTTTATCAATAACGGGCATTATTGCAATGGATTTGATTTGTTTCTGATCATAATCTGATTTAATAAAGGTGGGAGCTGATGTACATCCAACTATAATTATACTGATAGCAAAAAATGCAATAAAATTAACTCCGATTGATTTTTTGACCCTTTGGTATTCCGAATAAAATAATGATTTCACAAAGACTCCTTTTTGATTTTTAATTTCCCAAACAGCATAGCAATTAAAACGCTAATGATTTTTAGAGAAGCAAACTTAAAACATTAAGATAAAAAATTACTATAAAATATAGTTTCAACGAATTCATGAAAGTAAAAAACATTGACTTAAATAACCGAACGCGAATGTGAGGTTGTTTTGAAAGGAGGGTTATATTAGCGAAAAATATTCATAACCAGATGCTGAAAGAGGTAATGATTCACCATAGGTTTAAAAGGTTGAAAATTATTTTTCTCTATCCTCTAAAATGGTGAGTTAACGTATACATAATAATTACTAATGTCAATAAAATAAAAAAGATGGTATCCATCAGCACACTGATTAATGCTTATATTACTAGAACCTTGGGAGGTTTGATGGGGAGAATTATGTAGTTAATCTTTTTACCGTGTATGAGGAAATTTAAGGGCAGCTTAACATAAACAAGAGCATCAGTTCACCTAATATAAATAACAAGCTTCACACACATTTGATATTCTAACTATATCCTATAATTTGATCTTATGTAGACTCGGCACAATCCCTTGTCAGTTCATCTTAGTTTATGGTTCACAACTTTGGAGAGGGCAGGACATTTGAAAACCTTCAGTCGAAATTAAGTACCTGCATCAGTCCTGCTTTTACCCGTTATATTTTGGATCAAAATCCACCATCCATTCAATACCGAATTTGTCTCTAAACATTCCAAAATATGAACCCCAAGGACTGTCGCCAATAGGCACTTCAATATTTCCGCCTGCTGAAAGTCCGCTAAATAATTTATCGGCTTCTTCACGACTTTCTGCACTAATTGATATCTTAGACCTGTTTTCATTTTCATTTACTTTTCCCATACTTTCTGGAACGTCATTGGCCATTAAAACGTTTTTGCCAATAGGCAGCGTAATGAGCATTATCTTATTTGCATCATTTTCTGCTACTGGATATTCGGGGCTTGATATATCTTTGAGGCGAATAATCTTTGCTGAACTCTCCGCCAAATACTGATTTGTAAAAATTGAATGCTTCCTCGGCATTTCCGTTGAAATTAATGTGCGGATTGATAAGTGCCATAATTATATCTTACCTCCAATAATTATTTATTCTTTAAAAAGCTTCTACCAAAATTGGTTTTGTTACCACACTAATATTACCAATAAAGAGGGTATTATTGCAGTGTAAATGCGACAATATTAGAGGCTGAATACGACAACTATTGTTAGTAAATCTACAAAATATTAAGATAATTATTATATCTAAAAGAATTTTATAATAAAAAATCTCCGGAAGGCAAACCGGGAATTAAAGCAAGAAAATTTAAACTTGAGGAATTGTATGTCGAAAGATGATCCCTCGCTTCGTGGGAAGAATTGGCATTATCAAATATGCTGGAGGTACAGGCATTAATAAAGATTCTTGAAAAAAAAGGATTTATAACCCAAGATGAGATTTTAGCGGAAGTTGAAGTGCTGAAGAAAGAGATGAAGGAGAAGATTAGGAGGATGGGGAGGGAGAATTAGAATCTAACTATTGCTATATTTAACAGTTAACAAAAATCTTTTTTCTGTCTTTATTTTGAAATGAAACAAGCAAAACCTTTCCTAAAATGGGCTGGCGGGAAAACTCAATTACTTAATGATATCGAGAGTAACATTCCACCAGATATAAAAGAAAATGGCATAAAAAACTATTACGAACCATTCTTAGGTAGTGCTGCGGTATTTTTATATCTTAAACAAAAATATAGTATAGAAAATGCTTTTTTGTCCGATATCAACTCCAATTTAATTTCAACATTTCAGGTTGTTCAAAATCAGCCAAACGGTTTAATAAAGGAATTGAAATTGCTGGATAAAGAATTTAAGTCTAAGAATAACGAACAAAGAAAAGTATATTACAATGACAGAAGAGATGAGTTTAATTCGTTATTATTGTCAGGGAATAAAATTAGTAATCAAAGATTAATAAGAAGAGCTACTTTAACTATTTTCTTAAATAAAACTTGTTTCAATGGATTATACCGGGTCAATAAATCAGGCCAGTTTAATGTTCCGTTTGGCAGGTATGAAAATCCTAAGATTCTCGATGAAGAAAATTTACTCGCAGTTTCTGAAGCTTTGAAAAATGTCATCTTAGAAGTTAGAGATTTCAGGTCTCTCCCTAAAATAGTCAAAAAGAGTTCTTTTATTTATTATGACCCTCCGTATTCCCCTCTCAACAAAACCTCGAACTTCACATCCTATAGTGAATTTGAGTTCTCATTCAAAGAACAAAAAGAATTGGCTGACATATATAGTTTGTTAGATAAAAAAGGAATTAGACAATTATTAAGCAATGCTGATTTGAAAAACCATAATTCACAAAATGAATTTCACGACACTTTATATAATAATTTTACAATAAAAAGGATTTTAGCTAGCAGAGTAATTAATAGTAAAGCTACTAAGCGTGGGAAAATATCCGAAATACTTGTTAAAAATTATTAAGTGAATTACTTAAAATAAATTATCGTTATGCTAAATAGGCAGGGTAGATACGCTTCTAACCAGGGTTCTACTCTCGGAAAAACTGTACAGGGCATATTTGAATCAAAAAATTTCGAACTCATAAAATATTCAGCCTGGAAGAAGGATTCATCACTTTTTGGTAGACCGAATTTTTACTTTTGTCTGAGAAATACAATGCGAAAATAAAAATTGAATGTAAATGGCAGCAATCTTCTGATTCAGTTGATTAGAAACTTCCCTATCTCTATCTTATTGCTGTTTATTCGATGCCGGAAAATGATATAATAATTGTTATTGATTATGATTTGTAATAAACCACATCGGTATTTACCAAATTTTTCTCTTTTACCTGAATCTCAGGCTGGAGAACGAAGGCATCAACTCCTTTTATTATTAGTGTGGTTATGAGCTGGGTTATGAGCATGGATCTGCTCTGAAAATTCCACACTTTGATCCAAATTCACTAAATGAAAGTCAAGCTGGAACTGGTCGACATAAAGATGTTCATGCTGCTTATAATCTTGGTTACTACAATCGTTTAGAAAAAGCTGC
>CAWAJW010000007.1:0-10004 GCA_963782475.1 uncultured Bacteroidota bacterium | reverse complement strand
ATATAAGGGAGGATAAAATGGCTGTAATACGAGTTCTATACGGAAAACTTCAAATTGATTATTATGACGGAGCCGGGAAAAGAAAAAGAAAATCTCTCGGATTAAAGAATACGAGAGAAAACAAAAAGAAAGCCGAAACTATAAAAAAACAAATCGAGTATGAAATAGCTGCAGGTATTATAAATCAAAGATATAAAATTAACATGAAGAGAGGAATGAAAATATCAGAAAGTTTGGTTGAATTTGAAAAAAAGAGTTTCGGAAATAAACAATCTACCAAAAAAGCATACAGAAATGCTGTAGATAAATTTATCTTATATGCCGGAGATATTAAAATAAAATCTTTAACAACTGAACTTGTAAACGAAGTAGAAAGAAAAATGAAATTAGAGAAAAAAAAGAATAAGGAATTAGTCTCCGGAAATACCGTGGCAAGTTATATAAATAGACTTCACATACTTTTCCATTTCTTGGCGAAGGAAAATTTTATAGAGGCCAATCCATTTCCTACTCGGGAAATAACTGTTAAGGATATAGTTACTATATCGGATAGTGATTTATATAATATACTCGGGAAGCTCCGAAATAAAAACAGAAAACATTATAAAGTAGTTGCTTTTCTTTTATTGACTGGTTTAAGACGGGGTGAAATAATTGGACTAACATTTGAAAAAAATATTGATTTTTCTCGAAGGATAATGAGTGTATTTAATTATAAAAGAAATAGAATAGATAAATTACCACTTTACAATGAATTAGAAGAATTCATACTTACTGAATGGGAGAAACATGAAGGGTTATTGTTCGACTATAAATCAAGTGAATCACTTAAATTTTTTGAAAAATTTTAAAGGATGAAGGTTATAAGGGGTATTCATTTCATACTTTAAGAAAAACTTTTATCTCCAAACTGATTAACAGTGGAATGAATGTTTATGATGTAATGAATCTTGCACGGCATAAAGATATTAAGACAACATTTAAACATTATACGGCTGCAGAGCTGACAAGGATGGGAAACGAAATTTCTTCGAGAACTAATATTAATAGTTTGGTTGTGAATAATGATGAGCCAAAATTAAAATTATTGAAGACCCGAAAAGATATTGCTTGATATTATTAATAAAGTGTGGTTATACAGGGAATTGTATAACCACTCTTATAATTGCTGAGAAGAAAGCAAATTAGAGACAATGATTAACTTCAAAGCTTCACTTCCTAAAGCTAGGATTCTAATTAATCTTTATGAATCTAACGTATGCAGAAATGGTCACGTTTTTGGTCACGAAATTTTTTTTAGTGGAAAATCTTTCGAATATGATTCATAATACAGCTTTAAAATAAACAACCCACTGTTGGGGAAACAGTGGGTGCGACCCGTTACCATCAAAGGGCAGGGGAGAACCCTTTGAAAGGGTCAAATTTTAATTTTGCTAGCAGCTAAAATTTAGCGACAAGAAGTATCTAAGTCAATAATCAATTGCTCTTTATTATATTGCTTTGTGCGGATAGTCACTTACTATTTATTCATAGTATAAATGTTGAACATTAATAATAAAAGTCTTTAGAAAATATCTAAAGACTTTTATAAATTCTGAAATTATCAAATTAAAAAGAATATCGAAGACCTAACTGCATTGCCCATCTCGACGAAATGTTAGCCGGTGTAAAAGGTGTATTGTTTTTCGGCGCACTGAAAGTATAAACATTTTGATGAGTTGATGGATCAACACCAGCTTTGTAAGCAACGATATATGTACTAAATACACTGCTGTTCCATCCCCAATCACTGTTGATCAAGTTGGTAAGATTTTGAATTGCATACGATATCTGCAGATCGTGCCCTTCAATTATCGGAATATCCTGCAAAATTTGGAGGTCAATATAGTTTACCCATGGATTTCTATCAGCATTACGGCCGGCTATTTGTCCCCTGTGTGAGCTTAAATATGGATTATTATTAATAAAATTATTTAAAGCATCATACATATTTTGATTAGGTACATATGCACCTCCTGTAATTGAGCCTAGTTCTATATCGCTGTTATTTTTCGGAATATAAAACAGATCATTCTGATCAAATCCGTCACCGTTTATATCACTTCCATAAATGAATGAATATGGAGCACCATCCTCACCATTATAGAAAACTGAAATTGTAGTCGGAGCATTTTTAAAGAATTCATTTATGTAGGTAACTGATGCAAAAACTCGATCCCTTATTTCGTATTGTGATGGCGAAAGTGAAGGACTATTTGGATTGCCGGAGATAGGGTTATATCTCATCTGTGAAAACGCTTGTGATGAATTAACGCTATTCAAATCCATTGATTTACCATAAGCATAACCCGCGTTGAACGATAAACCTGATGTAATATTTTTTTGAACCTGTGCTGCAAGGTTATACGAGTAACCCTGGCTGGTATTTTTTAAGTACAATACATTGGTATAATGGCCTCCATAAGTGTTTACCCCATTATGCGTACCGTTACCATTTGAAAAGTCACTAAAATATACAGGTCTTCCATCTTGAATCAAGCTCCCTGTCTGTTGACCCAGGTTCAATTCCTGGTAAAAGAAATCATTTACAGATTTCGAATATTGGAAATCCAGAGTTCCAACCATTCCATATGGTAATTGATGGTCAAAGCCTAAATCAAATCTTGCAACCTGTGGCATCTTTAAGTTTGGATCACTTAAATCAATTTCGGAGGTCAAAGATTGTATGGCACCGGGTGCATTAAGACCGGGCTGTTTACTTGCATCAGGCTGGAAGGGGAAATTAGCATGATTGTAAACATCCACTTCATACTGCAGCATCCCTGAATTTCCATATTGATTTGAAATCCATACATAAGCTGGACGCCCGGAGAATACTACCAATACCTCCGCGAAGTTGAGTTATTTTATCCCCATTAATATCCCAGTTAAAACCTACTCTAGGAGACCAAAGTAAATTACCGCTCGGAGCTTGAGCCGTATTTATTCCCAGGTCATTCATAACGTTAGGATTTGCCAAAGGTTTATCAGGGAATATAGGAATATCAACTCTTAAACCCATTGATAATTTAAATGTCGGCATGATCTGCCAATCGTCCTGAGCATAGAATCCGTATTGATTAACTGCAAAATGTGCAGCTGGTGAAGGATCATTAGTTAAAGATAGAACCTGCTGGAATTGGGCTACTGAATCTATGAGTAAGGAATGAAGACTATTGTACTGATAATATCCTGCAAATGATCTCAAGAAAAGATTTGTAAATGTAAAGAACTCGTTGTGAGTACCTAAAGTAAAGGTATGATCACCTGCATAATATGTGAAGTTATCAGTCAGTTCAAGAATATTCTGATCGAGTCTGTTTGCCGAAGAATATCTGTCTGTTCCCATTTCATAAACAACACCGCCTTCTCTTACCTGAACCTCCGGAGTTAATGTTCCGCTTGGTCCTCTTTTATCACGAATCGTCGTATAGCCAACAATCAATTCATTTGTCATATTGTTTCCGAAAGTAGAGTTTAGCTGCGCGACAGTGTTATTAGTTTCATTGCTGAATTGATAAAGGTATGAATCCCAGCTGAATTGGGTCGAAGAACCTCTATTATTAAGAATATCCTGTCTTGCATTTACATAATTGTAGTGCAAGCTTAATTTCTGGTTTTCCGATAAGTTGAAGTCGAGTCTTGCAAAAATCTTTCCGGATGGCTGTTGTGTAGTATATGTATCAAAACTTCCAATTGCAAGTCCTCTTGCTAAAAGAGTTTCCTGAATTGTTTGAGCCACAGCCGGTACGCCAGCCGGTCCTGTTGTTAAGGCAAGATTTGGTGTCGGCTGATTATATCCTGTTATTTCACCATTAAGAAAGAAGAAAATTTTATCTTTTTGAATTGGGCCGCCTAAATCGAAACCATACTGCCAGTTTTTAAAATCGCTGACCGGATTATTGCTTCCGTTATAATTCTTACCAACCAAATCCTGATTTCTTCCATATCCAAAAACTGATCCGTGAAATTCATTTGTACCGCTCTTAGTAATTGCATTAATTCCGCCGCCTGTAAAACCGCCAAGCCTTACATCGTAAGGAGCAATTACAACCTGGAATTCCTGGATCGCATCAAGACTTATAGGATTAGTTCCCGCCTGTCCTCCCGGTGTTCCGGAAGAACCTAAGCCGAATAAATCATTATACTGCGTACCATCAATCTGAATATTATTGTACCTGTTGCTTCTGCCGGCTGCCTGGTAATTTAAGCCCGAAAATAATGGAGACATTTTTGCAAAAGTTGCAAAGCTCCTGCTGATAGAAGGAATATCTTCAATTTGTTTCGATGATACGTTTTGTGCCGAACCGGTTCTGTTATCACTTATAATAGCATTTTTATCTGAAACTACAGTTACAGTGCCCAGCTCCACAGAAGTTTCAGCAAGTTTAATATCAAGTGTATAATCCTGTCCTAAAGCTAATTTATTAATAGTTTGTTTCTGAGTTTTAAATCCGACATATGAAACTGTAATTTCATATGGTCCGCCTACCTTTAGTCCTGCAAAATTATATCTGCCGTTTGCGCGAGATGTAGTTCCATATTGAGTTCCTGTTGGTAAATGTACGGCTAATATACTTGCAGAAGGTAATGGCTCTCCATTTTGCGCTGTAATTGTACCTTGAATTCCAGCAGTTGTTACACCTTGAGCAAAAATTGCATTGGAACAAAATAATAATCCAATTATTAATGATATTAGAAGCTTTTGTATAGCTTTTTTCATAGTAAATCCCATTAATTTAATTTTATGAATATTTGATTTTTAAGTATTTGACTATTTAAATAAAATAGTGCCCCAAATTCTTAATTTCTAATATCATCTAAAAAATTATTGCAGGCAATTAAAAATTTAAAAATTAATATATTGGTTAACATAAAAGCTTTTGGTTTGAAACTTGTTTTAGTAGAGAATAAAATCATATGTAGAGGATACAATTTAAAGCGGTTTCACAAATAATGCATCCTGCAGTTACCCATTAATATTTTCCTTGATAATCTTTTAAATAAAGATCATTTTATTGTGTCAAAATATTATTTGATAAGTTTTCGGGGTATCTGCAGGAAGGAGCCGGTTTCAGAATTTTATTAAGAATCACAATTACTTATAAATATTTTTTCTAAAGTTATATTTTATTTTAAAAATAAATATTTTTGAGTACCGGGGTTGGTTTATTGAAAATGCCCTTTATAAAAGAAATAAAAACAATTAATGCAGCGCTTCTTTTTATCTTGATTGTAATAATCGGAATAGGTTTTATTACATATCAATCTATTAATCAAATCTTTAATTATACCGAATCCAAAAACTTATCATATAATACACTTAATCTAATTGAAGAAATTTTATCGCAGGTTGCCATTGCAGAAGAAGGACAGAGAAGTTATTTCCTTACCGGAAATGATGTATATCTTGATTCTTATCATTCGGCCAAATCAGTTATAAATTCGGATATTATTAATTTAAAAAATTTACTGGAAGGGAAATTTATTCAAATCGGTAAAGCCGACACTCTTGTGGCTTTAATTAAATAAAAGGATTGCTTTTGTTGACAATAAAATTCTCCAGCAGGAAAAAGGTAAAACCGATATTGAAATAAAAAATATAAAAGCTGGATTAAGCGAAATATATATTAACAAAGTCAGGAAGATTGCTTCTTCTATGGAGAATTATGAATATGAACTTCTAAAGTTAAAAGATGAAGGAGCAGTATCTACTATTAGGAGAACTTCGATTACAATTTTGATTGGAACTTTAATTACATGTATTATTTTTCTTATGGTCTTTTACATTTTAAGTAAAGAAATAGTTGAAAGAAAAAATGTTGAAAATCAAATAAGAGAGGAGAAGGATTTTTCGGAAAGGTTATTAAACAGCAGTATTGACGGAATTGCTGCTTATGATAGGAATTTATCTTTTACACTTTGGAATCCGGGTATGGAAAATTTAACCGGGATAAATAAATCGAAAGTTTTGGGGAAAAAAATCTTTGATGCATTCCCGCTTCTTGCAAAAATCGGCGAAGACAAGAATATACTCGAAACTTTAAAAGGAAATTATGCAATTGTAAAAGATAAATTCTTTTCAATCCCCGAAACCAAAAAGAAAGGTTATATCGAAGCTTATTATTCCCCGATATACAATCCGGATAGAGAAATAACCGGCGGCCTTGTAATTATAAGGGATAGAACAAAACGGAAGCTTGCACTTGCAGCACTTGAAAAAGCAAAAAAAGATCTTGAAAAAAGAGTAGAGGAAAGAACATCTGATTTAATAAAGGTAAATGAAGAACTTAGAAAAGAAATTAAACAAAGAAAAGAAGGACAGGAACAGATAAATAATTCATTAAAAGGAAAAAGTAGTCTTTTAAGGGAGATACATCACCGTGTAAAAAATAATTTACAGGTTATATCAAGTTTATTAAACCTTCAATCAGGTTATATATCCGATAAAAAATCACTGGAGGTTTTTAGGGAAAGCCAGAACAGGGTTAGATCGATGGCTCTGGTTCATGAAAAATTATATAGATCAAAATCCTTAAACAAAATAGATTTTTCAGATTATATAAGTTCTCTTGCAAAGGATTTATTTAATTCTTATAGTGTGGAAAATAAAAGAATCTCTTTTATAAGTGATTTCGAAGGGACCTTTCTGGAAATTGATACCGGAATTCTTATGCGGGTTAATTGTTAATGAACTGATATCAAATTCATTAAAGCATGCTTTCCCGGATGGGAAAAAGGGAGAAATATATATCAGCATGCATCTTAATTCCGATAATAAATATTATTTAATATTTAAAGATAACGGGATAGGATTCCCCGATAATATTGATTTTAGAAATACGGATTCTTTAGGTCTTCAGTTAGTTACTTCTTTGACTTCACAGCTTGGCGGGGAAATAGAATTGAAGAAAAATGGATTTACTGAATTTGATATAACTTTCCCTGCAAATAGCTAAATGAAAAACCTTTTCACCTAGATCAAAATTTATTTAAAGCTCTTTGAGTTTACTTCGTCAAAAAAATCATTTTTCGATTATGTTATATTTCGCTTTCTGTTTTTCATTCATAAAGCCGCAATATCATCTTCGGCTTTTTTAAGACTGCCAGGCTGAATTATCACCATTAGTTAAATCTTTAATATAATTTGATAAGTATAACTTTTACTTTCGCAGTTTGTTCATCCGATAATATAACTTTCTGCTTTAGTTTAAGAGCCATAATTTCAGAAACATCTTTTTTATCAGTCTGCTGGGAAAATAAATTTGAATGGAATAGTAGCAGAATAAAAAAAGCAGTAAAAATAAAAATATTTACTAATTTTTTCTTATTCATTTTTACTCCCTTTTAATGAATTTGTTTTAATCTAACATCATTATTCAGCAATGTCAAATGTTTTTTATTTAAAATTCAATACAATATATATAATTTATTGTTCCGTAATAACTTGTGACATTGTTATCAAATTGTAAAGAATGATGATAGAAAGACATGACTAAAAAGTATAGAATTATTTCGAAAATCAATTAGCTGCAAATAATTATTAAATCGATTTTAACGTTGTTTGTAATTTGATTATTTTTGTATTCGAAAATTATAAAAAAATGAATTTGGTTGATAAGGCTCAAAACTTTATAAAGAAAAGTGATATTAGTATTTATTAAGAGATAGCCTTAATTTTTTATAAAATATTAAGGAAATAAATAAGTTTGAAAAAGTTTCCTTCATCCATTTGAAAAAATGGTATATCAGGCAACTTAAATCTCAGGAAGGAATATATGGCTAAATCTAAGGTTAGAAAAATTGGAATTTTAACAGGCGGAGGTGATTGCCCTGGTCTTAATGCTGTAATTAGAGGTGTAACTAAGCCGGCACAGGATAATGGTATGGCTGTCTTTGGAATTATAGATGGATTTGAAGGTCTTGTTGAAGGCAGAGCAAGGGAATTAAAAAATGAAGATGTCTCCGGTATACTTGCAAGGGGAGGTACAATTTTAGGTTCTTCAAATAAAGGAGATCCTTTTCATTGGCCGGTTGAAAAAGATGGTAAAATTGAAATTGTTGATAAATCCGCTGCAGCTCTACGTAATTATGAAATTTGGGGCTTGGATGCATTATTAGCAATCGGCGGTGATGGAACAATGCATATTTGCAATAAGCTTAGTCAAATGGGAATAAATGTTATTGGAGTTCCAAAAACTATAGATAATGATCTCGAAGCAACTGATCTTACATTTGGCCATGATTCGGCAGTATATGTAGTTTCTGAAGCACTTGACCGGCTTCATACTACTGCATCTTCGCATCATAGAGTTATTGTAGTGGAGGTAATGGGGAGATATGCCGGCTGGATCGCATTAAATGGAGGATTAGCCGGAGGTGCAGATATTATCTTAATCCCTGAACTTCCTTTTTCGTGGGAAAAAATTTATGATAAAATTCTAAACCGTGAAATTATGGGAAAAAAATTCAGCTTGGTTTGTGCAGCTGAAGGTGCTAAACCAATGGGAGGAGGAATGGTAACAAAAGGTGAAGATATAAAAAGACATGATCCTGTACAATTTGGCGGAATTGCAGAAGTTGTTGCTAAAAAAATTGAGGAAAATACTAAGAGAGAAACCAGAGTTACAGTATTAGGACATACACAGCGCGGCGGAAGTCCAACTCCATTTGATAGAATTCTTTCAACAAAATTTGGTGCATTTGCAATTCAATTTGCCGCTGAAGGCAAATTCGGCAGAATGGTGGCATTAAAAGGAAATGAAGTTAAGAATGTCAAAATCGAAGATGCAATTTCAAGGCAGAAATTAGTAAAACCGGATACACAAGCATTAATTGCAGCTAAAGCAGTAGGAATTTCATTTGGTGATTCTTAATTTCAATCAATTTAGTAAGTTGATTTTAGTATTACCATAATATATATTTGGTTTCAATTTTTAAATTTATAGTTTTTTAAAATTGGGGTCGTAGTTCAGTTGGTTAGAACGCCTGCCTGTCACGCAGGAGGTCGCGAGTTCGAGTCTCGTCGACCCCGCCAAAAAAGCTTCAAAACAACTGTTTTGAGGCTTTTTTTATTTTGAAGGCTCCCTAAAATCCCGCTGTCTTTGTACGGAGTTTGTATGGACTTGGTATTGGATAAATCCATCCTAGATGATTTTTGAGTGAATAAATATTGATTATTTAATTTTTGCATCACTTAAACTTAATTATAATTCAGTTTCTCTTCAATAAATTTTTATTTTTTTCTTATTAAGCTGCTGGCCCTTTCCCGGACCAGCAGCTTAAGTTTAATTTATGCAGCTATTTTTATTTGATATGACATAACCCAATCGATTACATTTTCCGGCTGCGCTGAAGATAAATGAATAAACATATCCTCTAGTTCTAATCGTTTCTTCTTGAGCAGCTTATGATCCATTTTCGATATTTCGGTCTGGCTGGTGGTACCAAATACTTTCTCAATTATCGTTGCTTTGATTTGTTTATCTGCTTTGGATCTTGCATCTCCTAAACCATATTTATCAAATACCCCTGAAATATTTTCGGTTTCAATCTGCTGCCTTAATCTTCTTTCAAAATATTCTGCATCGTTACCGGGTGTAAGATTATCGCTGAAGGTTTCTCCTGAAACCTCTCCCACTGGTAAACCTAAAATAAAATTTATTATTGGTTTGAAATTCCTATAAGTTGGGAATTCAAATCTTTTCCCGTTAATAGTATCGCTTCTGTCTTTCAAAACATACCCGACATTTTTCTGAATTGGCCGAAGGTTTTTATCAAGTTCTTTCTCCAGCTGCATCCAGATGTTGAGATCCGTTTCATAGGGTGTCTCACCAGCAATTTTCATTTTTATTCCGCTTTTAACGAATTGTCCCTTGTGGATTACCTTTCCATGGTCATCCACCTCATCTTCTTCCTTATCGTATTCGAAGCCGCCGCGGCCGGTGAAAACAATATTTCCCTCA
>CAWAJW010000006.1:0-112730 GCA_963782475.1 uncultured Bacteroidota bacterium | reverse complement strand
GGATTTTTTACTGATCCAAACAAAGAATGCACCTGCACACCGCCGCAAATACAAAAATATATGGCAAAAATCTCAGGACCTCTCCTGGATAGAATTGATATTCATATTGAAGTTCCTGCTGTAAAATATAAGGAGCTTTCTGCAACAACAAAAAGTGAAACTTCTTTAGAGATCAGGAAGAGAGTTATAAATGCAAGGAATATTCAATATAAAAGATTTGAAGATAACAAATATATCTTTAATAATGGGGATATGGGTTCAAAGGAAGTGAGACAGTTCTGTAAGCTTGATTCTGCCGGATCTGAACTCCTAAAAATGGCAATGACAAAATTAGGATTGTCTGCAAGAGCATATGACAGGATATTGAAAGTAAGCAGAACAATTGCTGACCTTGATGAATCAGAAAATATTTTGTCACAGCATATAAGCGAAGCAATTCAGTATAGGAGTTTGGATAGGGAATTGTGGAAGCATTAGGTAATAAATTTTTAGAGGGAATGATTAGCTATTAACCATTCCCAGAAAATTAATTTATTTAAGATGCAGCTCACGCATGATTTTTGTCCCAAAAATTTGCCTGATTTGTGTATAGTTATCCACAACCTTTTGGAAATCTCCTTTCATATCATCACGTATTTTTTTCTCAATCGCATCAAATTTTGCTTCTCTCTCTGTATTAGGATCAAAATCGGCAAGCGATTTATTTTCGATCATTAATATTAAATCATAATCATCTTTATTTGATGCATTTCCGGAAAGAATTTTGTAATCCAATATTAATCCTTCTTTTTTTGCTTCATCCATTGAAGCAACCCATGTTTTTGCTAACTGGTTTATATATTCGATACTTTTATTAGCTCCTGACCTAACAAAGGTCAATGACCAGACATTCCCTTCATTGTATAAGCTTTTTTCCTGGGCTAAAGATTGAAGCATCGGAAGTAAAGCCAAAACAAAAATAAATGAAACAAGTTTAAACGAACGGCACATAAAACCCTCCATAAGTTTATTGAATTGATTTAATATTGATGAGGAAGTGATATAGTTTGGGAACCTCGGATGGAAATTAGGTTTTTTTAATTTCATATGCAAAAAGGAAGTTTGAATTCCAAATTCAAATTTTTAAGTTTGAATTAGTGAAAATGATTAAATCCCAGCTCCGAAGTAATTAATCTTAAAATATTACGAAAATGTAAATAAGTTCTACAATCTTCTATATTAACTATCTTTACCTTAGTATAGGTAGTTTACAATTTTTATCCTCATCCCATTCTTTTTACCCCTGTCATATAGTTTTAAGTTTGCATTTTTGTCATAATCGAAATATATTTGTAGTCTGTTTTTTATTTTGGGCGGACGCCGGAGTTGGAGAGCCGGGGCGGACTGTAAATCCGTTGGCTGACGCCTTTGGGGGTTCGAATCCCTCGCCGCCCACTCTACATATTTTTAAGATGGATTCTTAAAGGGAATATTTTTTATTTGATTTTCATTCCCTTATTTTTTTGTTCTTTTTTTATTGACAATAGTAAGAGAGTATCAATGCTGTAAGAGTTCTTAATCTTACTCTTACTCTTACTCTTATTCTTAATTATAATCCTGACCTTTCTGATATTTTGATTTAATATATTAAAAAGATTAAGAGTAACGATTAAGATTAGGATTAAGATATTTCAGGCGGGAGTAACTCAGTTGGCTAGAGTCACAGCCTTCCAAGCTGTTGGTCGCGGGTTCGAGTCCCGTCTCCCGCTCGAATGAGTTACACCAAAGAATTTGCTGACGTAGCTCAGCTGGTAGAGCACATCCTTGGTAAGGATGAGGTCACCGGTTCAATCCCGGTCGTCAGCTCTAAAAATTTTGTTAGCATAATGTTCTTAATTCTCTACTCCTAATCTTAATCTTATTATTTTGATAGACTAAGGGATTAAGAGTAAGATTAGGATTAAGATTATAAGATTAAGAAATGAAGTTAGTTCAAAAATTAAAATAAAAAATTATGAGAGATATTATAACTTTAGAATGTACGGAGTGTAAAAGAAGAAATTACACTACAACAAAAAATAAACGTAATCATCCCACAAGAGTGGAATATAAAAAATATTGCCGGTGGGATAAAAAACATACTATTCATAAAGAAACAAAATAGAGATTGTTACGTCAGTAGCTCAATTGGCTAGAGCAGCGGTCTCCAAAACCGCAGGTTGGGGGTTCGAGTCCCTCCTGACGTGCAGTTAATATTAAGTTTTATAAAGAGAAATTCATGAAAGAAAAAATTATTGGCTTTTTCAATGATGTAATGAAGGAAATGAAAAAAGTCACCTGGCCGACAAAAGAGGAATTGAAAGAATCTACTACTGTAGTTATTGTTGTCTGTTTAATCATTGCTGCTTTTACTTATGTTATTGATATGGCGATCAACCAAATATTTAAAGGAATATTTTAAGTGCAGGTTATGGATAAAAAATGGTATGTAGTTAGAACTTTCTCAGGACACGAAAATAAGGTTAAAACTTTACTCGAATCCGAACTGACCGACAATGAATCATTAAGAGCTAAAATTGATGAGATTTTAGTTCCCATGGAAAAGGTTTTTGAGGTTAAGGATGGAAAGAAAAAAAGTAAAACAAAAAATTTCTTCCCGGGATATATTCTGGTTCAGGCAGATTTGGATAATCAGGTAAAAGAATTCATTTTAAATACTCAATCGGTAATGGGTTTCCTTGGGACAAAAAATAATCCCAATCCTTTACAGCCTGAAGAAGTTAAAAGAATAGTCGGCCGTATTACCCAGGACGAAAGCGGTGAAAGAATGGAGACCATTTTCAGAACCGGCGACATCGTAAAAATTATTGACGGTCCGTTTAACAATTTCAGCGGAACCGTTCAGGAAGTAAATGAAGAAAAAATGAAAATAAAAGTAATGGTTTCAATTTTCGGAAGGAAAACCCCGGTTGAAATCGATTTTGTTCAAGCTGAGTTGGAAAAATAATTTTATAAGGTAGTAATTATATGGCAAAAAAAATAACCGGATATATTAAATTACAAATACCGGCAGGAAAAGCAAACCCTTCACCGCCAGTAGGACCTGCTCTCGGTCAGAAGGGTGTTAATATTATGGAATTTTGCAAACAGTTTAATGCAAGAACATCCGACAAAGAAGGATTAATTATTCCTGTAGTTATAACTGTATTTGCTGATAAATCTTTTACCTTTATAACCAAAACCCCGCCTGCTGCTGTCCTGTTAAAAAAAGCGGCTAAAGTTGAAAAGGGTTCCCCGGAGTCAAATAGGAATAAAGTAGGGAAAGTTTCAAAAGACCAGGTAAAAGAAATTGCAGAATTAAAAATGCCCGATCTTAATGCTTTCGATGTGGATCATGCAATGAGTATGGTTGCTGGTACCGCTAGAAGCATGGGAATTTCGGTTGAAGAATAATTTTTATATGATTTTTAAACGGTGAAAAAATGAAAAGCTCTAAAAGATATAAGGAAGTTTTAAAAAGTATTGATAAAACCAAGGAATATTTAATAATTGATGCGGTAAAAGCACTAAAAGAAAATTCAAAAGTTAAATTTAATGAAACACTTGATTGTGCGATAAAATTAGGTGTTGATCCCAGGCATGCTGATCAAATGATTAGAGGGACTGTTTCCCTGCCTAATGGAACCGGGAAGAAAGTCAGGGTTTTGGTTATTACTAAATCCAAAGCTCAGGAAGCCCTGGATGCCGGTGCGGATTATGCCGGGTTTGAAGAGTACATCGAAAAGATTAAAGGCGGATGGACAGATATCGATGTTATTGTTGCTTCCCCGGATACTATGTCTGAATTAGGTAAGCTTGGAAAGATTTTAGGTCCTAAAGGTTTGATGCCCAATCCTAAAAGCGGAACAGTTACACAGGACGTTGCCCAGGCAGTTAAAGAAGTAAAGGCAGGTAAGATAGAATTTAGAGTAGAAAAAGCAGGAATCGTACATACAGCTTTAGGTAAGCTCGATTTTGAAGCTGAGAAGTTGGAAGAAAATACAAAAGCTTTTTTAAATACAATTATTAAAATGAAACCATCGTCTGCAAAAGGTCAATATGTAAAAAGTATTTTTCTATCGTCAACGATGGGTCCCGGATTAAAAATTTCTAAAGAAGAGCTTCCTGCTCATTAAAAATAAAAGTTTACGCACTCAAAAATAAATGCTTCAAATCCCGCTTAAAAGCGGGAGTAGCCAGCACCAATAATTTATTATTTGGTATGGGAGAAAAATGTTGAATGAAATAAAATCCCGCAATGCGGGAAATAAGAATGAAAAACATGAGATCGTTTCTGAAATTAAGGAGATGATTGATCAATCGGCGGCAGTTTATCTTGCCGATTACAGCGGTATTTCGGTTGAAGATATAAATGGTATACGAAACCAATTCCGCAAAGAGGGAGTAAAATACAAAGTCTTTAAAAATACTTTGTTTAAAAGAGCTCTGGACGAATCCGGTAAATATGATAAACTGGCAGAACATTTAGTTGGAATGACAGGATATGTTTTTGCTGATGAAAACACCCCGGTTGTTCCTGCAAAAATCATCAAAAAATATTTTGATGAAAAACAAAAATTAGCACTTAAAGCCTGTTATATTGAAGATCAATATTATGATGGAAGCAAATTGAACGATTTGGCTTCTCTTCCATCTAAGAAAGAACTGATTGCAGGCATATTAGGAAGCCTGAATGCACCGGTTTCCGGGATAGTGGGTGCTATAAATGCTGTTATGAGAGAACTGGTTAGCGTTATTGATGAGATCTCAAAGAAACAAGCAGCATAAAATCGATAATTTTTTTAGTAAATTAATTTAATTAGGAGTAAATCCATGTCAGAAAAAGTAGCTGAAATTGTTGAGAAAATAAAAGGTCTTTCCTTAATGGAAGCATCGGATTTGAAAAAAGCATTGGAAGATGAGTTTGGCGTTACAGCTGCAGCTCCTGTTGTAGTTGCCGGAGGCGGTGCAGCCGCAGGTGCTGGAGCAGCTCCCGTTGAAGAACAAACCGAATTTGATGTTATATTGCAAACAATTGGTGATAAAAAAATAAATGTCATCAAGGTTGTTAGAGCTCATACCGGTCTTGGCTTAAAAGAAGCTAAAGACTTAGTCGATTCTGCACCTAAACCTGTCAAAGAAGGTGTTTCTAAAGAAGAAGCAGAAAAACTTAAAAAAGAATTTGAAGAAGCCGGCGCAACAGTAGAATTAAAATAATTAATATACATAAATCTTGGAAACAATGTACTTTTTATAAAAAGTGGTAGGCGGTGAAGTCTGTCCTATCGCTTTTTATATTTTTGTTTGTGTTGAAAGATGTCCAGCTCGATAGTAATAGTAAGTGAATAATAATTGGAGGTTTAAATTGAATAACAGTAATCATAGAATTTCCTTTGGAAAAATTTCTTCGATTATAGATCCTCCCGATCTATTATCTGTACAAACAGATTCCTTCGAAGATTTTGCCCAGCTAAAAATCTTACCTGGAAAAAGGGAAAATAAGGGACTTCAGGCCGTGTTTACTTCGAATTTCCCGATCTTTGATAATAAGGAGAATTATAGACTCGATTTTATTGAATATAATATTGAAAAGCCGAGGTATTCCGTATTGGAATGTTTGGAAAGAGGATTGACATTCTCTGCTCCATTAAAAGGAAAACTTCGTTTATCTACTAAAGATCCTGAAACAGAAGAGTTTGTTAATACTGTGGAACAAGAAGTCTATTTGGGGAATCTCCCCTTTATGACTGAAAAAGGGACTTTTATAATAAATGGTGCCGAAAGAGTTGTGGTTTCACAATTACACAGGTCACCGGGAGTTGCATTTTCCCAAACTGTCCATCCGAACGGCACTCCAATTTATTCAGCCAGGATAATTCCTTTAAGAGGTTCCTGGGTTGAATTTGCTACCGATATCAACCATGTAATGTTTGTATATATTGATAGAAGAAAGAAGTTTCCGTCAACAACTTTACTCCGGGCTTTAGGGTATGAATCTGATGAAGAAATATTAAACCTCTTTAATCTTGTTGAAGAAATCGAGGTTAATAAAGTAAAAATCGAAGAGTATATCGGTAGAACTGTAGCAAGTGATGTTTTTGATATGTCCACAGGCGAGATCTTTCTTACTAAAGACAGTATTCTTGTTGAGGATGATATTGAACGTTTAAAAGAAGCCGAAGTAACTGTATTAAAATTTATAAGCTCTAATACATCACCTGACCATGATTTTATAGTTAATACTTTAAGGAAAGATACTTCCCATACTAAAGAAGAAGCTTTATATGCTATATACCGCCAGCTGCGTTCCGGGGAAGCGCCTGATATTGAAACTGCCCAGGGATTAATTGATAAATTGTTTTTTAATGATAAAAGATATGATTTAGGTGATGTGGGCCGGCATAGGATGAATGATAAGTTAAAATTAAACATCCCTGAAACTACAACTATTTTAACTATTGAAGATATAATTTCTATTATGAAATATATTATCAAACTGAGGGCTGGGAATGAGGCAGTTGATGACATTGACCATTTGGGAAATAGAAGAGTCAGAACTGTCGGTGAGCAGTTAGGTCAGCAGTTTAATATCGGTATGGCACGTATGGCGCGCACAATCAAAGAAAGAATGAATATGCGCGATACCGAAAGCTTTACACCTCAGGATCTGGTTAATGCCAGAACATTAAGCAGTGTAATTAATGCTTTCTTTGGTACAAACCAGCTTTCCCAGTTTATGGATCAAACAAATCCGCTGGCTGAAATGACACATAAGAGGAGAATGTCTGCTTTAGGACCTGGCGGTTTAACCAGAGAACGTGCCGGATTTGAAGTTCGGGATGTGCATTATACCCACTATGGCCGTTTATGTCCTATTGAAACCCCCGAAGGTCCGAATATCGGTCTTATTTCTTCGCTTACTATTTATGCAAGAGTAAACAGATACGGATTCTTAGAGACCCCGTATAGAAAAGTGGAAAAAGGAAAAGTTCTTGATTCTATTGATTATTTAACAGCTGAGCAAGAAGACCAACAAACAATTGCCCAGGCAAATGCACCGTTAAATGAACAATCTAAGTTTTCTAATGAAAGAGTAAAATCCCGATTTAAGGGTGAATTTCCGATCGCTCTTCCTGAAACTATTCAGTATATGGATGTAGCTCCGGCACAGCTTGTAAGTGCAGCAGCAGCATTAATTCCGTTTCTTGAGCATGATGATGCAAATAGAGCTCTTATGGGTTCTAATATGCAGCGTCAGGCAGTTCCTTTGTTAAGGCCTGAAACTCCTATTGTTGGAACCGGAATGGAAAAGAAGCTGGCTACAGATTCTAGAGCAATTATAGTTGCTGAAGATAACGGTACTATTGAAAGTGTAGATGCAAATCATATTATTGTTAAATATGATATTAATCCTAACAGCATTGAGTCATTGACTTCCTTTGATGATGTAAAAAGGGTAACATATAAGCTTACTAAATTCAATGGAACAAATCAGGAAACATGTGTAAACCAGCGTCCGATTGTTAAAGAAGGTCAAAAGGTTTCTAAAGGAGATGTTCTGGCCGATGGAACTTCGACTGATGAAGGTGAATTAGCCCTCGGACGTAATGTGCTCGTCGCTTTTATGCCTTGGAGAGGATATAACTTTGAAGATGCTATTGTTATTAGTGAAAGAGTCGTTAGTGAAGATATATATACCTCGATTCATATTGAAGAATTTGAATTGCAGGTTAGAGAAACTAAAAGAGGTGAAGAAGAACTGACGAGGGAAATTCCTAATGTCAGTGAAGAAGCTGTAAAGAATCTAGATGAAAATGGTATTGTGAGAGAAGGTGCAGAGGTAAAAGAAGGAGATATTCTGATTGGTAAAATTACACCTAAAGGGGAAACGGATCCTACTCCTGAAGAAAAATTATTGAGAGCAATTTTTGGTGATAAAGCCGGTGATGTTAAAGATGCTTCTTTGAAAGCCCCTCCCGGACTAAAAGGAACTGTAATTAAAACAAGATTATTCAGCAGAAAAAGAAGAGATACGGATTCCAAAAAAGTGGAAAAGAAAATGCTTGATGATCTGGAAAACCATCATAAACAGTCTCTAAGTCAGAATTATGATAAGCTGGTTGAAAAATTAACTAAATTAACTGATGGACAGCCAACAACAGGCATCAGAGATCTGGATGGAAGCGTTGTTTTAAGAAATAACACTACTATTAAAGATTCAACATTTTCCTCTATGGATGATGTTACTAAACTAGATTATACTCTTGATTGGTTTGAATCAAAAAAATTAAATAATCATATAACAACTCTATTTAAAAATTACTTTGATGTTCTTTCTGATCTTGAAGAAGAGTATAAAAGAGAAAAAATTAAAATTACGAGCGGTGATGAGCTCCCTCCCGGAATTGTAAAACTTGCTAAAGTTTATGTAGCAAAAAAACGTAAACTTTCGGTTGGTGATAAAATGGCAGGAAGACACGGTAATAAGGGTGTTGTTGCTAAGATTGTTCCTATTGAAGATATGCCGCATTTAGCCGATGGAACTCAGGTCGATATAGTATTAAATCCGCTTGGTGTGCCTTCACGTATGAATCTTGGACAGTTATATGAAACTGCCTTAGGTTGGGCTGGCAAAAAATTAGGAGTTAAATTCGCTACCCCTATTTTTGATGGCGCTAAAATGGAAGATGTTGATGAATGGCTGGAAAAGGCAGGTCTTGAAAGGGGCAGCAAAACTGATCTTTATGATGGCCGTTCAGGTGAAAAATTCCATCAAAAAGTTACCTGCGGATATATTTACATGCTCAAGTTAAGCCATCTTGTTGATGATAAAATTCATGCAAGATCTATTGGACCTTACTCACTTATTACTCAGCAGCCTTTGGGCGGTAAAGCTCAGTTCGGCGGCCAGAG
Source organism: uncultured Bacteroidota bacterium (assembly GCA_963782475.1). Lineage (GTDB taxonomy): Bacteria > Bacteroidota > Ignavibacteria > Ignavibacteriales > Ignavibacteriaceae > CAVQBP01. Next base: position 103,799 of record CAWAJW010000006.1, on the reverse strand, counting down.
ATTTGGGGAAATGGAGGTCTGGGCTCTTGAAGGGTATGGTGCTTCACATATTCTTCAGGAAATATTAACCGTTAAAAGCGATGACGTTGCAGGTAGAGCTAAAGTTTATGAAGCAATTGTTAAGGGTGAAAACTTACAGGAACCTAATATTCCTGAATCGTTCAATGTGTTAATTAAAGAGCTTCAAGGGCTAGGCCTTGATATTAAAATTAATTAAAACACTTTGAACCTGCCTGCCGAAGGCAGGCATGTCTGCCCTTTACGGGCAGTATTATTTCACTTAGAAATTAGGAGATAAAAATTATGCCATACAGAGTTCAAGAAAATGCAATGCGGGATATTAATAATATTACTATTAGTCTCGCCAGTCCCGATGATATATTGTCCAGATCTTATGGAGAAGTTACAAAACCTGAAACAATTAATTACAGATCATTTAGGCCTGAAAAAGACGGACTGTTTTGTGAAAAGATATTCGGCCCTACGCGTGATTGGGAATGTTTTTGCGGGAAATATAAAAGAATAAGATATAAAGGTATTATTTGCGACAGATGCGGTGTTGAAGTGACCCAAAAGAGTGTACGCCGTGAAAGAATGGGTCATATTGCTCTTGCTGTTCCTGTAGTACATATCTGGTTTTTCAGAGCACAGCCTTCAAAAATCGGAAACATTATAGGGCTCAGCTTAAAAGAACTTGAAAAAATTATATATTATGAATCTTATGTAGTTCTTAATCCTGGTCCAACTGGTCTGCATAGGTTAGACCTGATTTCTGAAGATCAATATTTTGAAGTAATCAATTCTATACCGGAAGGTAATGATAAATTAGATGAAGACGATCCTAAGAAATTTGTAGCTAAAATTGGTGGTGATGCCGTAAAAGATATTTTAAAGCATACAGATGTTGAACAGCTTTCTAAAGGTTTACGAGCGCAGTTAAAAGAAGAAACTTCACAGCAGAAAAAAGCCGATCTCCTTAAAAGATTGAGAGTTCTTGAAGCCTTTAAAGAAGATGAATCTAAAGTTCCAAATAAACCTGAATGGATGGTTTTAAATTATATTCCTGTTATTCCTCCTGAATTAAGACCTTTAGTTCCTCTTGAGGGCGGAAGGTTTGCAACAAGTGATCTAAATGATCTTTATAGAAGAGTAATAATTAGAAATAACCGTCTTAAAAGATTAATCGATATAAAAGCTCCGGAAGTAATTCTGAGAAATGAAAAGAGAATGCTCCAGGAATCCGTTGATGCATTATTCGATAATTCACGACGCGGTAGTGCAGTTAGGAGTGATAATAATAGACCTTTGAAATCTTTAAGTGATATGCTTAAAGGAAAACAAGGACGTTTCCGTCAAAATCTACTTGGTAAAAGAGTTGACTATTCCGGCCGTTCGGTTATCGTCGTTGGTCCCGAACTAAAACTGCATCAATGCGGTCTGCCGAAAGATATGGCTGTTGAACTTTTCAAACCTTTCATTATTAGAAAATTAATTGATAGAGGTCATAACAAAACTGTTAAAAGTGCTAGAAAAGTAGTTGATAGAAAAGACCCTATAATCTGGGATATTCTCGCAAAAATTATTGAAGGACATCCTATTCTTTTAAATCGTGCCCCAACATTACACAGGCTCGGTATACAAGCTTTTCAGCCTGTTCTGATTGATGGTCGTGCAATTCAGCTTCACCCGATGGTTTGTACAGCATTTAATGCTGACTTTGACGGTGACCAGATGGCTGTTCACGTTCCTCTTTCTTATGAAGCACAGCTTGAAGCTGCATTGCTGATGTTAAGCAGTCATAATATCCTTTCGCCTCAAAATGGCAGCCCAATTGTTGTTCCGACTCAGGATATAGTTTTGGGATGCTATTATCTTACAAAATTAAGAGAAGGTGAAAAAGGCGAGGGGATGGTCTTCGGTTCGAGTGATGAGGTATTGATTGCTTATAATTCCAAAGTTGTAGGATTGCATGCAAGAATCAAAGTAAAAGTTGACGGTACCATGGTTGAAACTACAGTAGGTCGTGTTATTTTCAATCAGATTGTCCCAAAAGAAATGGGATTTTTTAACCAGCTGCTTATTAAGAAAACTTTCGGCGGTTTCATTGGCCAAATGTTTTTAAAGATGGGCAATAAAGTTACGGCTAAATTCTTGGATGACTTAAAAGATACCGGATTTAGATATTCTACTGCAGGCGGCTTATCTGTAAGTTATGCTGATATGATTATCCCTGAAGAAAAAGAAAGCTTAATATCTAAAGCAGATAAAAAAGTTGAAGCAATTCTAAATGAACATGAACAAGGCGTTATTACCGACGCAGAACGATATAATAAAATTATAGATGTTTGGACTCATACGACCAATGATGTTGCCCGTGCTTTAATGGATAAAATTAGAGGTCATAATCAAGGTTTTAATTCTTTACATATGATGGTTGACTCCGGTGCAAGAGGTTCTCAAGAACAAGTTAGACAGCTTGCAGGTATGAGAGGGTTAATGATGAAACCTCAAAAAACTTTATCAGGGCAGGCAGGTGAAATCATTGAAAATCCTATCGTCGCGAATTTTAAAGAAGGACTATCGGTTCTTGAGTATTTTATCTCTACCCACGGTGCAAGAAAAGGTCTTGCTGATACAGCCCTTAAAACTGCAGATGCAGGTTATTTAACCAGAAGACTGGTTGATGTTTCCCAGGATGTCATTATATCAGAAATTGATTGCGGAACTATTTTGGGAATTGAAGTTACTGCATTGAAAGATGTTGAACAGGAAAGAGAACCTTTAGGAGAAAGGATCACAGGCCGGGTTGCACAGGAAGATGTTTATGATCCGAGAAGTGACGAGCTGATTATTTCCGCCGGCGAAATGATTACCGAAGTTATAGCTGATAAAATTGAAGATTCCAATATAGATTCTGTTTATATTAGAACGGTATTGACATGTGAATCGAAAAGAGGAGTCTGTGCAAAGTGTTACGGCAGAAATTTAACAAATGGCAAGCTCGTTGAAATTGGTGAATCTGTCGGTATAATTGCAGCGCAGTCTATCGGCGAACCGGGAACGCAGTTAACACTAAGAACTTTCCACCTTGGCGGTACTTCTTCAAGAATTGCAAGCCAGTCTCAGGTTGAAGCTACTACTGAAGGTATAATCAAATTTGAAAGAATCAGGTACGTTGAAAAATCGGATTTCTTAGGTTCAGTTAAAGTTGTAACTGGAAGAAGAGGTTCTGTTGGAATCTATGATGATAACAACCGTCAAATGAAAAAATATGATGTACCATATGGAGCTGAATTAGTGGTTTCTGACGGGCAAAAAGTCAAAAAACGTCAACCTCTTTATAACCACGATCCTTATAACGCAGTTATATTGTCTGATTTGGCGGGACGTGTAAAATTTGTTGATTTAATTGATGGTGTTACTCTTCAGCAAGTAACCGATGAACAAACAGGTCACGTTCAAAAGGTAGTAATAGAATCGAAAGATAAGACTCTTACTCCAAGTATTTCTATTGAAACTGAAGATGGGACTAAAAAGTCATTTAATATTCCGACAAGAGCTTATCTTTCAGTTGAAGAAGGTGAATCCATTGCTCCGGGAACTATACTTGCTAAAATCTCTAAACAAGCTACAAAGAGCCGTGACATTACCGGTGGTTTGCCTAGAGTAACTGAACTCTTTGAAGCAAGAAGTCCGCAGGAACCTGCTATAGTATCCGAAATTGAAGGTACGGTTAAATTCGGTGCTAGAAAAAAAGGTTCCAGGGAAATAATTGTATCGGCTCCTGATGGTTCTGATGAGAAAAAATATAATGTGCCTTTAGGTAAGCATGTTCTGGTTCAGGAAAATGATGAAATTCCTGCAGGTGAAAAAATAACCGATGGACCAATCAATCCGCATGACATTCTTAAAATTAAAGGAACAAGCGCGGTCCAGGAATATCTGGTTAATGAAATTCAGGACGTTTATAGATTGCAGGGTGTGAAGATAAATGATAAACATATTGAAGTAATTGTCCGCCAGATGCTGCAGAAAATCAAAATTGTTTCTCCCGGCGATACAAGATTTCTTGAAGAAGATATTGTTGGAAGGAATGAATTTATTGATGAAAACGAAAAAATTTCATCTGTTGTTTATATTGAAGATAAAGGAGATTCAAGGTACAAAGACGGCCAGCTTATTCCAAAGAATAAAATTAGAGAAATTAATTCTGATTTGAATAAGAAGGACAAAAAGCAGGTGGTTACTCACGATGCTTATCCGGCGACATTTGAACATGTTTTATTAGGTATAACGCAAGCTGCATTATCTACTGAAAGCTTTATCTCGGCAGCATCTTTCCAGGAGACTACGAAGGTTCTTGCAAATGCTGCCACCGAAGCTAAAATTGATCATCTGCTTGGTTTAAAAGAAAATGTAGTTATGGGACATTTAATTCCCGCTGGTACCGGATTAAAGAAATATAGAAATATTATCTTGAAGGTTGATGAAGTTTCGGTAGAAGAAGCTCCTAAAGAAGAAGTACAGGCTCAATAATTATATTAAAAAAATCCGGTTTTCATGTAGAAAACCGGATTTTTGTGTCAAAAATATTTTTTGCAAAATTAAAATTTAGTGGGATTAAAATAATATTATCATTTCTTGACAAATTTTGTACTTAATCCTATATTTAAAGTCTGAATTTTTTTTGGAATTTATTTCATTTAAGGAGAATTAGTGCCTACAATAAATCAGTTGGTAAGAAAAGGAAGAGTACAGGTTTTATCGAAGAAAAAAGCTCCTGCTCTTGATGCATGCCCGCAGAAGAGAGGCGTTTGTACTAGGGTATATACGACTACACCTAAAAAACCAAATTCCGCGTTGAGGAAAGTTGCCAGGGTAAGATTAACTAATAGTATGGAAGTTACTGCATATATTCCTGGTGAAGGACACAATTTACAGGAACACTCTATAGTGTTGATCAGAGGCGGAAGAATAAAAGATTTGCCGGGTGTAAGATATCATATAGTAAGAGGCACTTTAGATACAAGCGGTGTGGAAGACAGGAAGCAAGGAAGATCTAAATATGGAGCTAAAAAACCAAAGGCAAAATAATTTATGAGAAAGAAAAGAGCGGAAAAAAAGTATTTAAAACCGGATCCAAAATTTAATGACGTTTTGGTCTCCAGGTTTATCAACTGTATTATGTATGACGGTAAAAAATCAAAAGCACGTCATGTAGTTTATGAAGCCTTTGATTTTATAGAAAATAGAACGCAAAAACCTGGTTTGGAAATATTTAAAAAAGCAATGGGCAACGTTCAACCCTTGATTGAAGTTAGAAGCCGGAGAGTTGGCGGAGCAACTTATCAGGTTCCAACTGAAGTTAGACCGGAACGAAGAAGTGCGCTTGCGATGAGATGGATAAAAAGATATGCAAGGGAAAGAAATGATAAGTCTATGTCGCTAAAATTAGCATCCGAATTAATTTCTGCATCCAATGGAGAGGGCTCTGCCGTTAAGAAAAAAGAAGATACTCATAAAATGGCTGAAGCGAACAAAGCATTCGCTCATTTTAGGTGGTAATATATTATTTATTTGATTAGAAGAAATAGAAAGTGAATTGAATTACTATGGCGGTTAGACAAGGAATCGATAATGTACGAAATATTGGTATTATGGCTCATATTGATGCCGGTAAAACAACAACTACGGAAAGAATTCTCTTTTATACTGGAAAATTACATCGTTTAGGTGAAGTTCATGATGGCGCAGCTACTATGGATTGGATGGAGCAGGAAAAAGAAAGAGGGATTACAATTACAAGCGCAGCTACAACATGTTTTTGGAATAACCATCAAATAAATATTATTGATACTCCCGGACATGTTGATTTTACGGTTGAAGTAGAGAGATCATTAAGAGTTCTGGACGGTGCAGTTGCACTGTTTTGTGCAGTCGGTGGGGTAGAACCTCAATCGGAAACAGTTTGGAGACAAGCTGATAAATATAAAGTCCCAAGAGTTGCATTTGTTAATAAAATGGATAGAACCGGTGCCGATTTTTATAACGTTTTACAAATGATGAAAGACAGGTTAAGTGCTAATGCTATCCCAATCAACCTTCCGATTGGAGAAGGCGACATGTTTTCCGGTGTTATAGATCTTATTTCTTTTAAAGCTAGAATGTATCATGAAGAAACTTTCGGTGCTACTTTTGATGAACTTGAAATTCCTAAAGACTTAACGGAAATTGCAGGTAAATATAGAACTGAAATGCTTGAAGCTGTTTCTGATGTTGATGATACTTTACTGGAAAAGTATCTTGATGGCAAGGAAATTAGTGAAGGTGAAATAAAAGATGTTTTGAGAAAAGCAACAATAGATTTGAAAATTATCCCTGTATTATGCGGATCAGCTTTCAAAAACAAAGGAATACAAAAATTATTGGATTCTGTTGTCGACTTTTTACCATCCCCGCTTGACTTCAAGGAAATAGAAGCTCATCATGTGGGGATCAATGACAGCATTAAAAGAAAAATTGATGAAAAGGAAAGGTTCACTGCATTGGCATTTAAGATTATGAATGATGCTTATGTAGGTAAATTAACTTTCTTTAGAGTATACTCCGGAACATTAAAGGCTGGATCATATATATATAACGCTGTCAGCGAAAGGAAGGAAAGAATAAGCAGGCTTTTACAAATGCATGCAAATCACAGGGAAGAAATTGAGGAAGTAAGAGCTGGTGATATTGCGGCAGCCGTAGGGTTAAAGCATACAAAAACAGGCGATACATTGTGTTCGGAAGATGAACCGGTTTTACTTGAAAAAATTATTTTCCCAGAACCTGTTATTCAAATTGCCATTGAGCCTAAAACTAAAGCTGATCAGGATAAATTATCTGAATCTTTAGTTAAGCTGGCTGATGAAGATCCTACTTTCCGGATTAAAGTAGATGAAGAAACCGGACAGACTTTGATTAGCGGCATGGGCGAACTTCATCTTGAAATTTTAGTTGATAGAATGAAAAGAGAATTTAAAGTTGAAGCAAATGTCGGTAAGCCGCAGGTTGCTTACAGAGAATCAATTACTCAGACAGTTAATGCAGAAGGTAAATTTATTAAACAGTCCGGGGGACGAGGTAAATACGGCCATGTTTATGTTGAGTTCAGTCCGAATGAGCCGGGAAAAGGTTATGAATTTACAAATGCAATAGTTGGCGGTACAGTACCTAAAGAATATATCCCCGCTGTCTCTGCCGGTATTCAAGAAGCTATGAGAAACGGTGTTATTGCTGGTTTCCCTGTTGTTGATATTAAAGCAAAAATTTATGACGGTTCTTATCATGATGTAGATTCAGATGAAATTTCTTTTAAAGTTGCCGGTTCACTAGCCTTTAAAGAAGGAGCTAGAAAAGCAAAACCGGTTTTATTGGAACCTATAATGGATGTGGAAGTTGTAACACCCGAAGAATATTTGGGTGATGTTATGGGTGATCTAAATTCACGCAGAGGAAAAATTGAAGGTTTTTCGGCAAGGAAAGATGCACAGGTAATAACTGCGACTGTCCCATTGTCGGAAATGTTTGGTTATGCAACTATATTAAGATCGATGACACAAGGCCGTGCAATTTATACAATGCAGTTCTCCCATTATTCTGAAGTTCCTAAATCTTTAGCTGATGAAATTGCTGAAAAAACATTAGGTAAAAAATCATTAACAAACGCATAAAAATTAAATAGAATATAAAAAAGGAGATATAGATGGCAAAAGAAAAATTTGATAGGAGTAAGCCTCACGTTAACGTAGGCACAATTGGTCATGTAGACCATGGTAAAACTACATTAACTGCTGCCATCACTATGGCTCTCGCTAAAAAAGGCTTATCGGAAATCAGAACATTTGACAGTATTGATAATGCCCCCGAAGAAAGAGAAAGGGGTATTACTATCGCGACCGCTCACGTAGAATATTCTACTGAGGCAAGGCACTATGCACACGTAGATTGTCCCGGACATGCTGATTATGTTAAAAACATGATTACAGGTGCAGCACAAATGGACGGTGCTATTCTTGTTGTTGCCGCTACAGATGGTCCTATGCCTCAAACCAGAGAGCACATTCTCCTTGCTCGTCAGGTTGGCGTACCTAAAATAGTAGTATTTATGAATAAAGTTGATATGGTCGACGATCCTGAATTGCTCGAATTAGTTGAAGTTGAATTAAGGGATCTTTTAAATGAATATGAATTCCCAGGCGATGAAATACCGATCATACAGGGTTCGGCATTGAAGGCTCTCGAAGCTGCTTCAGATTCTGCTACCAAGGTAGATGATCCAAGATTAAATTGTATCTGGGAGTTAATGAAAGCTGTTGATGAATATATTCCTTTACCTGAAAGAGATACAAATAAACCATTTTTAATGCCTGTTGAAGATGTATTTTCCATTACGGGCCGTGGTACTGTTGCAACTGGCAGAGTTGAAAGAGGTCAGGTAAAACTATCCGAAGAAGTTGAACTTATTGGACTTGGTGTTCATAAAAAAACTGTTGTTACCGGTATTGAAATGTTTAGGAAAGAACTTGACTCTGCTATGGCCGGTGATAACGCTGGAATTCTTCTGAGAGGTGTTGATAAAAAAGAAATAGAACGCGGGATGGTGCTTGCAAAAACCGGTTCTATTACTCCTCATAAAAAATTTGAGGGAAATGTATATATCCTTTCAAAAGATGAAGGCGGCCGTCATACTCCTTTCTTCAATGGGTATAGACCGCAATTTTATTTCAGAACTACTGATGTTACCGGTGTTGCCCATTTACCTGAAGGTACAGAAATGGTTATGCCGGGAGATAGAGTAATGCTTTCCGTAGATTTGATTTCTGAAATTGCTATGGAAGAAGGTCTCCGTTTCGCTATCCGTGAAGGCGGTAGAACGGTCGGAGCAGGTGTAGTAACAAAAATTATTGAATAGCTAATAAGAGCTTAACCTAAAGGGAGTTATTAAAGCTCCCTTTTTCTTTCTAAATTTTTTATAGTCTAAAGTCTATTTAAAGGAGTACTTAGGTGCCAGGTCAAAAGATAAGAATAAAGTTGAAATCATATGATCATATATTGATCGATAAGTCAACAGAAAAAATTATTAAAACTGTAAGAAGTACTGGAGCGGTTGTTTCCGGTCCGATTCCTCTACCAACCCGGCGGACAGTATATACTGTTTTAAGATCTCCTCATGTAGATAAAAAATCTAGAGAGCAGTTTGAAACAAGAGCTCATAAAAGAATAATTGATATACATAATTCAAATAACAAAACCGTCGATTCACTTAGTAAATTGGATATTCCGGCGGGAGTAGATATTGAGATTAAGCTTTAAAGGATTTTAAGATGTCTGGTATAATCGGTAGAAAAATTGGGATGTCAAATGTTTTTAATTTAGCAGGTGAATTAATACCTGTTACTATTATTAAAGCTGGCCCCTGTAAAGTAGTTTCTGTTAGAACGGCAGATAAGAACGGTTATAGTGCGCTTCAACTGGGATTTGAAGAGAAAAAAGAAAAAAATGTTACTAAACCGGTTAGTGGACAATTTAAGAAAAATAATCTCGTTCCTTCTGCATACTTGAAAGAATTTAGATTTACTTCAACTGAAGAATTTAAAATTGGTGACGAGATTAAAGTTAATTTTTTTAAAGAAGGCGAGAAGATTAAGGTAAGAGGAAAAAGTAAAGGCAAAGGTTTTCAAGGTGTTATGAAAAGACATGGTTTCGGCGGAGTCGGCGGAACTACCCATGGTCAAAGCGATAGATTGAGAGCTCCCGGTTCTATTGGAGCAAGTTCATATCCCTCAAGAGTTTTTAAAGGGCAAAGAATGGGAGGGAGAAAAGGATATGAAAAAATAACCGTTTCTAACCTTACGGTAGAAAAAATTTTAGCTGATGAAAATTTAATTTTAGTTAAAGGGGCCGTCCCCGGATCAATTAATTCAATTGTGGAATTGTTAAAGAAATAAGTTTATGAAACTCGATTTATATAAAACAGATGGTACTGCTTCAAGTAAGAAAATTGAACTTGATGATGAAATCTTTGGAATTGAGCCGAATGATCATGCTATCTACCTTGCTGTAAAAGCTTACTTGGCAAACCAAAGACAGGGTACACATAAAGCAAAAGAACGTTCTGAAGTTAGGGGCGGAGGAAAAAAGCCCTGGAAACAAAAAGGTCGTGGCGGCGCTCGTGCCGGTACAACGCGGTCCCCGCTTTGGATTGGCGGCGGTACTATTTTTGGACCAAGACCAAGAGATTATAGGCAGAACTTAACTAAAAAGCTAAAAGCTTTAGCTCGAAAATCTGCCTTGAGCTATAAAGTTAAAGATGAACAATTATATATTGTAGAAGATTTTAATTTTGAACAGCCGAAAACAAAAGAATTCATCAATATTCTTAATGCACTTGAAGTAAAAGGTAAAAAAGTGCTTTTACTTACAAACGGAACTTTGGATACTGTTTATAAATCGGGCCGAAATATTCCAAAAGTAAAAATTCTGGAAGCCAATAAAGCTTCTACTTATGATATATTAAATAATCAGATCTTGTTGATTCAAAAAAGTGCTTTGGATATTGTTCAGAATTCTTTTGAGAAAAAAGAAAAGGTGGTTAGTTAAGATGCATGAAATATTAATTAGACCGTTAATTACAGAAAAGATGACTAATCTTACTGCTGACCATAGTCAATATGGATTCTTAGTAAATCCAAAGTCTAATAAAATTGAAATTGCTAAAGCTATTGAGAAAAAATTTAGTGTTCATGTGATTAATGTTAAGACAATTAATCATCATGGCAAAACAAAAACTCAGTTTAGAAAAAGCGGCAGATTCGTTGGAAGAACTCCCCAATACAAGAAAGCAATAGTTACTCTTAAAGAAGGCGAAACAATAGAATTAATTGAACAAGTATAGCTTAAGTTAGGAAATTAAATGGGTATTAAAAAATTAAAACCGGTTACACCCGGAACAAGATTTAGATCAAATTTTACTTTTGAAGAAATTACCAAATCAACTCCGGAAAAATCTTTAACTCTTCCGTTAAAGCAGTCCGGCGGTAGAAATAATCTTGGAAGGATTACTACTCGCTTCATCGGCGGCGGTCATAAAAGAAGATATAGAATAATAGATTTTAAAAGAAATAAACATGGTATCCCGGCAAAAGTTTTTTCAATTGAATATGATCCGAACCGTTCTTCCAGGATAGCTCTTCTGCATTATTTAGATGGAGAAAAAAAATATATAATCGCTCCAGAAGGTTTAAAAATTGGAGATACTTTGTCTTCAGGTCCCGGCAGTGATATCATTGTTGGAAATGCACTCCCTTTAAAGGAAATGCCTCTCGGCAGCTTTGTGCATAATGTTGAATTAAAACCAGGCAAAGGTGGACAGTTAGGAAGAAGTGCCGGGTCTTCAATTCAGGTAATGGCTAAAGAAGGAGATTTTGCACAGCTTAAAATGCCTTCAGGTGAAGTTCGTTTGGTGAGATTAGATTGTATGGCTACATACGGTGTTGTTGGAAACGCTGATAAAGAAAATATTAGTCTAGGCAAAGCTGGTAGAAATAGATGGCTCGGAAAAAGACCGCATGTGCGCGGTGTTGCTATGAATCCGGTCGATCACCCTATGGGGGGTGGTGAAGGAAAAACTTCCGGCGGTGGACATCCTGTTTCTCCATGGGGACAAAAAGCTAAAGGTTTAAAAACCAGGAAACATAAAAAAGAATCTAATAAATTCATTATTAAAAGAAGAAATAAATAGAAAGATATTATGCCAAGATCGGTAAAAAAAGGTCCTTATGTAGATCTGAACATAGCCAGTAAGATTGAGCAGTTAAATAAAACTAATCAAAAAAAAATTATTAAAACCTGGTCCAGGTCATCTACAATTACTCCGGATTTTGTTAGCCATACTGTAGCTGTTCATAACGGTAACAAAATGATCCCGGTTTATATTACTGAAAACATGGTCGGTCATAAATTAGGTGAGTTTGCACCCACAAGAATTTTTAGAGGACATCCGGGTACAAAAGCTGAAAAAGCATCGAAGGTTAAATAGATAAAGGAATTTTAGTTAAATGGAAGCAAGAGCAATACATAAATATATAGGTTCTTCACCGAGGAAGATGCGGCTGCTAATTGATATTATAAGAGGTATGTCTGTTGAAAAAGCAATTGAAGTGCTTCACTTCTCTTCAAAACATGCTTCGAAACCTGCTGAAAAAGTTGTAAGATCTGCGGTCGCCAACTTAATGAATCGGGACGAATCTACAAGGCTTGACCCTGCAGATTTATATATAAAAGAGGCATTTGTTGATCAGGGACCTACATTAAAAAGAATTTCGCCGGCTCCAATGGGAAGAGCTTATAGAATTAGAAAAAGATCTTGTCATTTAACGGTTGTGGTTGCAACTAAAGAATAATTAGGAGGATTTTTGGGACAGAAAACAAACCCGGTTGGATTAAGAGTTGGAATTATTAGAGGCTGGGACTCTAATTGGTATGAAAATAAAAGTTATGCTGCTAAGCTGAAGGAAGATCATAAGTTAAGAACTTATATTAGAAGCAGATTAAAAAAAGCCGGAATTTCTAGAATTGTTATTGATAGAACATCAAAAAATATAATTTTAACAATTCACACTTCCAGACCTGGTGTTGTTATTGGTAAAAGCGGAAAAGAAATTACACAGCTTGAAGAAGAATTAAAAAGATTTACTGATAAAGATGTTAAAATTCAAATCTCCGAGATAAAGAGACCCGAACTGGATGCTTATCTTGTAGCCGAAAATATTGCAGTTCAGCTGCAAGGTAGAATCTCATTTAGAAGAGCTATGAAAATGGCTATTACTGCCGCAATGAGAATGGGTGCAGAAGGGATTAGAATTATGTGTGCCGGCAGATTGGGAGGAGCAGAAATGGCAAGAACCGAGCAATATAAAGATGGTAGAATACCATTGCATACTTTAAGAGCAGATATTGATTATGCCTCCGGCAGAGCTGAAACAATTTACGGCTCCATTGGAATTAAGGTTTGGATTTGCCGTGGTGAAATTTTGGGAAAAAGAGTTACAGAATAAATTCAAGATTAAAATTAAAAATGAATTTCCATTTTATAATTTTTCATTTTTAAGTTTTAATTAATACAGAGTTTTAGGAGTTTTATTATGTTAATGCCGAAAAGAGTAAAATATAGAAAATCGCAGCGTGGAAGAATGGCTGGAAAAGCAAAACGCGGAAGTAGTGTTGCCTTTGGTGATTTTGGGTTAAAAGCTTTAGAACCGCATTGGATTACAAGCAGGCAGATTGAGGCTTGTCGTGTTGCGCTATCAAGAAAAATGAAAAGAGATGGAAAAGTTTGGATTAGGATTTTCCCGGATAAACCTGTTTCCAAAAAACCTCTTGAAACTAGAATGGGTAAAGGTAAAGGAGCTCCTGAATTTTGGGTAGCAGTTGTTAAACCGGGAAGAATTATGTTTGAAGTTGCTGGTGTCCCAAAAGCTCTGGCTCAGGATGCTTTGATGTCCTGTTCGTATAAGCTTCCTATAAAATGTAAAGTGGTTTCACGACCTGACTTTTTATAATCTTTAAGGTATTGCAATGAAAATTCATGAAATAAGAGAAACTAAAACCGAAGAATTAAGAAAACTAATTGAGGAAGAAGAAAAAAACTTAGTTGACTTGAGATTTGCTCATCAGCTGAAGCAGCTTACTAATACTGGAAAATTAAGAGTAACTAAGAGAGAATTGGCAAGGATGAAAACAATCCTTCGGGAAAGGGAATTGACAGAAATTAAATCGGCAGAAGCCGTAGTTAAAGAAGGAGATAATGCTTAAACATGGCACAGCGTCCACTTAGAAAAACCAGGATTGGTGTTGTAGTTAGTAATAAAATGGAAAAAACAATTTCGGTTGCAATTGAAAGAAGGGTGCCGCACCCTATCTATAAAAAGTATTTTAAGAAAACTACAAAACTTATGGCTCATGATGAAAAACGTGAATGCCAGGTAGGCGATAAAGTCAGAATTATGGAAACCCGTCCTTTAAGTTCAAAAAAGAGATGGCGTTTGGTAGAAATAGTTGAAAAAGCCAAGTAGAATTAAGGAGTTTTTTAAAAAATGATTCAAGAAGAAACAAACTTAGTGGTTGCTGATAATTCCGGAGCTAAGAAAGTAAGATGCATCAGAGTGCTTGGCGGAAGCGGAAGAAAATATGCTAGCTTAGGAGATCTTATTGTAGTCTCTGTAAAATCAGCCATCCCGAATGGCGCGGTAAAAAAAGGTGAAGTATCCAGGGCGGTAATAGTTAGAACCAGAAAAGAAGTGAGAAGAAAAGACGGATCATATATTAGATTTGATGAAAATGCAGCGGTTCTTTTAAATGCTCAGAATGAACCCAGAGGTACACGTATCTTTGGTCCTGTTGCAAGAGAATTAAGAGAAAAACAATTTATGAAAATTGTTTCTTTAGCTCCAGAAGTATTATAAAGTTTAGGAATCAAATGAAAATAACAAAAAATGATAATGTAATGGTCATAGCCGGTAATGATAGAGGAAAAACCGGGAAAGTATTAAAAGTATTTCCGAAAAAAAATCGTGTTATTGTTGAAGGTATTAATATTAGGAAGAGACATACTAAACCAAATCAGACAAATCCTCAAGGCGGGATTTTGGAAAAAGAAGCTCCGATAAATGTTTCTAATGTTATGATTTTGGATCCTAAAAGTAATGAACCGACTAGAATCGGATCTCAGATTATTCTGGATGAAAAAACCGGAAAGAAAAAAAGAGCAAGAGTTAGCAAAGTTTCCGGGGAAATGATTTAATTAGTTTAACAGAATTAAAGTTTTTAATATGGCAGAAAAGAAAACAAAAAAAGAAAATACTGAAAAAGCAGCTAAAACTGAAAAAGAAGCTAAAGGCGGTAAGCAAGGTTCAAAAAAAGAATCTAAAAAAGCCGAATCAGTAAAAGAAATTAAAATAAAGGCAAGGCTTGCAGAAGTTTATAAAAAGGAAATAGTTCCTGCTCTGATGAAAAAATTTACTTATAAGAGCATTATGCAAGTTCCAAAGTTGCATAAAATTGTAGTCAACATGGGAGTTGGTGCAGCTGTAGCCGATCAAAAATTACTCGAAGAAGCAGTTAAGGAACTTGAAACAATTACCGGGCAGAAAGCGAGTGTTAGAAAAGCAAAAAAAGCTATCTCTAACTTCAAATTAAGAGAAGGTGTAAATATTGGAGCGATGGTAACTTTGCGTCGTGAAAAAATGTATGAATTTTTAGATAGGCTGGTTAATGTTGCATTACCTCGTGTAAGAGATTTTAGAGGTCTTTCAGATAAATCTTTTGACGGTAGAGGCAATTATACCTTAGGTATAAAGGAACAGATTATTTTTCCTGAAATTAATGTTGACAGGATAACCAAAATTTTAGGAATGGATGTTACAATGGTAACAACTGCATTAAATGATAATGAAGCTTTTGAATTGCTTCAGTCTTTTGGTGTCCCGTTTAGAAAAAAAGAAATCAAAACTGTATAACAAAAAGGAATTTTAATGGCAAGGAAAAGCTTGATCGCAAGAGAAGAAAAAAGAGAAAGAATGGTTAAAAAATATGCCAAACTGAGAAAAGAGCTTAAAGAAAAAGGAGATTACGAAGCTTTACAAAAGCTGCCAAAAAACTCTTCTCCTGTAAGATTAAAAAATAGATGTATGATGACAGGAAGAGCAAGATCATACTATAGAAAATTTGGTGTTTCGCGTTTAGTGTTAAGGGAAATGGCATTAAGAGGCGAGATTCCTGGATTAAAAAAATCAAGCTGGTAAAAGGAGAAATTATGCCTGTTACAGATCCGATTTCAGATTTTTTAACAAGAATTAGAAATGCTTCAAAAGCTAAAAAAGTTAGAGTTGAAATTCCAGCATCTAAAACTAAGGTTAGTTTAGCTGAAATCTTAAAAAAACAAAATTTTATCCGCGATTATCAAGTTGTTGAAGATAATAAACAGAATATAATCACTGTCATATTAAGATATACTGATGGAGAACCAGCTATCAGCGGTTTGAAAAGAATTAGTAAACCAGGGCTTAGAATATACACAAATTCTAAAGAGCTACCCCGGGTTTTAAATGGTTTAGGTATTGCGGTGATCTCAACTTCCAAAGGATTATTAACGGATAAAGATGCCCGTATGCAATCGATGGGTGGTGAAGTAGTTTGTTATATCTGGTAATTTTTTAAAATCTATGGCTTTTCAGCCAAAGGCTTAATCGATGGAGTTTAAAAGTGTCAAGAATTGGTAAAAAACCTATAGAAATAACCAAAGATGTCACCGTAACTAAAAACGGTGATGAATTAAAAGTTAAAGGCCCTAAGGGTGAGCTTTCTACTAAATTTCATCCTAAAATGGGTATAGAAATTAAGGATGGCGAGATATTGGTTAAACGTCCTGACGATTTAAAAGAGAACAAAGCCTTGCATGGTTTAACAAGAGCCTTAATTCAAAATATGATTATCGGTGTTACAAAACAGTATAAAAAAACATTGGATATAGTTGGTGTTGGATATAGAGCTGAATTAAAAGGTAAAAACCTTTTATTCAATATCGGGTATTCGCATCCAATTTATTTTATGCCGCCCGATGGAATTACTTTAGAAACACCTACACCGACTCAAATTATTGTTACCGGAATTGATAAACAATTAGTCGGTATGGTTGCGTCCAAAATCAGGTCTATCAGAAAACCTGAACCTTATAAAGGAAAAGGTATTAAATATTCCGATGAACAGATTCAAAGAAAAGCTGGTAAAACTGCAGGCAAATAATTTTTAGCGGAGATTTTAAATGATAAAAAAGAAAAATAAAAGATTAAGATCTAAAATAAAGATTAGAAAAAAAATATCCGGAGTCCTGGAACGGCCTCGTTTAACGGTTTATAGAAGTTTAAATAATGTTTACGTTCAACTTATAGATGATGCAAACGGCAAAACTTTAACTTCAGCCTCAACTTTATCAAAAGAAATAATTGAAGAATTAAAATCAGTAAAAGGAAAAACCTCAAAAAGTAAAGCAGTTGGTAAATATATTGCTAAAAAAGCTTTAGAACAGAATATTTCTTCAGTAGTATTTGATAGAAATGGTTATAGATATCATGGGCGTATACAAGCTATCGCTGAAGGTGCCCGCGAAGGCGGATTAAAGTTTTGAGTTCGGAATTTTTGAAAACCGGAACTGCCGGATCGTCTAATGGTAGGACTACGCCCTTTGGAGGCGTCTGTAGAGGTTCGAATCCTCTTCCGGCAGCTCCGGTTAATTTTTAAAAAAATATTAAGGAATTTTGGAGATATAATTGAAAACTATAAAGTCTAATGAATCTGAAGGACTGAAAGAAAAAGTTGTTCATATCAACCGCGTAGCTAAAGTCGTTAAAGGCGGACGCAGGTTTAGTTTTAATGCTATTGTTGTTGTTGGGAACGGGAATGGAACTGTGGGAGTAGGATTAGGTAAAGCTAATGAAGTATCTGATGCAATTTCCAAGGGGATTGATGATGCTCGAAAAAGCCTAGTTAAAGTTTCAGTTATTAAGGGAACTATAGCTCATGAAATTATTGGTAAATATGGTGCAGGAAGGGTTTTGCTGAAACCAGCTTCTCCGGGAACGGGGCTTATAGCTGGCGGCGGAGTAAGAGCTGTATTGGAAGCTGCCGGAGTACAAGATATTCTAACCAAATCATTGGGTTCGAGCAATCCTCATAACCAGGTTAAAGCTACTTTAAATGGCCTGCTTAGTATTATTGATGCAAGAAAAATGGCCAGGAAAAGAAGTATGGCTATGAGCGGGTTATTTAATATCCAAACAGCCGGAGATACTAATGAGTAAAATTAAAATACGTCAGATTAGAAGCATTATTGATAGACCCGAAAGACAGAAATTAACTATTAAGGCTTTAGGGCTTGGAAGACCTAACTGGGAAAAAATTCATAATGATACTCCACAGATTAGAGGAATGATTAATAAAGTTTCACACCTTGTTGTTGTTGAAGAATATAAAGAAGAAAAAGCTAAAGCCCGGAGAAGAAAAAAGAAAGAAGAAAATGCAGAATTCGATGAGAACAAATCCGGAGAATAGAAAGTAAACAATTTAATTGAATTTAATTAAGGTTTTATAATGGATGTTTTAAGTAATTTAAAATATGCTAAAGGCGCCAGGAAACAAAGAAAAAGGATTGGGCGTGGTGAAGGTTCCGGGCATGGCGGAACTGCAACTAAAGGTATGAATGGTCAACTATCCCGTTCAGGCGCAAAAAAGAGAAAATGGTTTGAAGGCGGCCAGATGCCCCTGCAAAGAAGAATTCCTAAGTTTGGTTTTACTAATATTTTTAAAAAATATTATCAAATTGTCAACGTCGAAGCACTCGAAAAATTAGCTGAAAAAGAAAAAGATCAAGTTATTAATGCAGAGCTATTGAAACTGCATGGTTTGGTTTCCAACGGTAAAGAATTAATTAAAGTTCTGGGAAAAGGGGAAATTAAATCGAAAATAAATGTTGAAGTAAATGCTTTTAGTCAGTCAGCTAAAGAAAAAATAGAAGCTGCCGGCGGTTCTATAAAACAAGTTTAATCCTCATATTATATGGCTAAGTTTACAGATACATTTAGAAATATTTTTAAAATTCATGAACTCCGTCAGAGAATAATTTATACTCTGGCGTTGTTAACAATAGTTCGTATTGGCGCTCATATAACACTTCCCGGCGTAGATTCTGCTCTTGTTGCAGAAAGTATGAAGAATGCGACATCGGATAATCTTTTCGGGCTATACGACTTATTTGTTGGCGGTGCTTTTAGAAATGCAGCAATTTTTGCATTAGGTATAATGCCTTATATATCTGCTTCTATTATTCTTCAATTAATGGGAGCGGTCGTACCATATTTTCAAAAGCTGCAGCAGGAAGGTGAAGAAGGAAGAAAAAAAATAACTCAGCTTACGCGCTACGGTACCGTGCTGATTTCAGCTCTGCAGGCCTGGGGCGTTACTGTTAAGCTGGTTAATACTAATGTACAGGGATTATCAATTGTTCCGGCTGCAGTTCAAGGATTCGGCTGGACAATATCAACGGTGATTATCCTTACTTCCGGTACAATTTTTATGATGTGGCTTGGTGAACAAATTACTGATAAAGGAATAGGTAACGGAATCTCTCTGATAATTTTTATAGGCATTATTGACCGGTTCCCATTTGCTATTTTGGATGAATACAGATTAATAACTGCAGGAACAAGAAGCCTGATAATTGAAATTGTTATTTTAACTTTCATGGTCCTAATTATTGCCGGTGTTGTACTTGTTACTCAAGGAACAAGAAGAATCCCCGTCCAATATGCAAAGAGAGTTGTAGGAAGAAAAGTATACGGCGGAGTTACACAATATATCCCATTAAGAGTTAATACTGCTGGAGTAATGCCGATTATATTTGCGCAATCAATTATGTTTATACCAAATACGGTTTTATCATTTTTCCCGAATAATGAATTTTTACAGAGTATGACAAGTTATTTCCAATATACTTCACCTGTATATTCATTTATTTATGCCTTAATGATAATCTTCTTTACTTATTTTTATACTGCAATAGCTTTTAATCCGAAAGATGTTGCAGATACAATGAAGAAACAAGGAGGCTTTATCCCCGGTATAAGGCCAGGAAAGCAGACATCAGAATTTATTGATAATATTTTAACTAAAATTACACTACCGGGTTCTTTTTTCCTTGCTATTGTAGCAATACTGCCGGCATTTGTCTCCGGATGGGGTGTTTCCGGGCAGTTCGCACAATTTTTTGGCGGAACAAGCCTATTAATTATTGTTGGTGTTGCTCTGGATACACTGCAGCAGGTTGAATCTCATCTTTTGATGAGACATTATGATGGATTTATGAAAACAGGTAAAATTAGAAGTAGAAGAAGCTAGGTTGTGATTTATATTAAAACAAAAAAAGAGATTGATTTTATCAGGGAGAGTTGTAAAATAGTTGCCGAAACTCTCCAGCTTTTAAAAGGCAATGTAAAGCCGGGAATAAGTACATTAGAACTTGATAAAATAGCCGATGATTATATTTTAAGTAATAGTGCGATCGCAGCTTTTAAAGGGTATTCACAAGCTGGATCATTTGATTTTCCAGGTTCGATTTGTGCCTCTATTGATGATGAAGTTGTTCATGGGATTCCGGTTGCCGATAGAATTTTGAATGAAGGTGAAATTATCTCTCTTGATGTCGGTGTACTTAAAAATGGATATTTTGGTGATGCTGCATTATCTGTAGCTGTAGGAAATATTTCAGAAGAAAAAAAGAAATTAATGGATGTAACTGAAAAATCATTATATATGGGTATTGCAGAAGCAAAATTGAATAATCATGTTCATGATATTTCGGCAGCAGTTCAAGAATATGTTGAAACCAACGGTTTTTCAATTGTTAGAGATTTATGCGGACATGGTGTTGGTAAATTTTTACATGAAGAACCATCTGTTCCTAATTTCGGCAAGAAAGGTACCGGTGCTAAATTAAGAAAAGGAATGACAATCGCGATTGAACCGATGGTAAATATGGGTAGTTATAAAGTTAAAACTAATTCCGATGGATGGACAGTTTTAGCTGAAGATGGGCTGCCTTCTGCTCATTTTGAACATACAATTTTAATTTCTAATGGTTCACCTGAAATACTTACGGTTTGTTGATGTCGAAACAAGGACCTATAAAAGTTGATGGAATAGTTACAGAAACATTGCCAAATGCACATTTTAAAGTAAAAATTGATAATGGACATGAAATTTTAGCGCATATATCCGGTAAGATGAGGATGCATTTTATTAAAATATTGGTTGGTGATAAAGTTTCTATTGAACTATCTCCATATGATTTAACAAAAGGTAGAATTACCTACAGATATAAATAACGGAGTTTTTATATGAAAGTTCGAGCATCAGTTAAAAAAATATGTGATAATTGTAAAATTATTAAAAGAAAAGGCGTCGTTAGAGTTATTTGTAAAAACAAAAAACATAAACAGCGTCAAGGTTAATATTTAATAAGTAAGGAGAATTCAATTGGCTCGTATAGCAGGTGTTGATTTACCTAAAAATAAAAAAGTTTTATATGGAATAAGATATATTTTTGGTGTAGGCAAAACTATTTCTTCCGAGATTCTTGAAAAAGCAAAAGTAAATCCGGATAAAAAAGTATCCGAGCTTACTGATGAAGAAGTAGCACAAATAAGGGCAGTGATGACCTCTGACTATAAAGTTGAAGGTGCACTTAGAAGTGAAATACAACAAAATATAAAAAGATTAATGGATATAGGTTCCTATCGTGGATTGAGACATAGAAAAAGTTTGCCTGTTAGAGGTCAAAGAACTAGGACGAATTCAAGAACACGAAAAGGTAAACGAAAAACCGTTGCGGGCAAGAAGAAAGCTCCTTCTAAGAAATAATTTGAAAATTTTGGAGGTATAAATTTTGGCTAAAGTTGCAAAGAAAACAAAGAAGAAAACCCATGTTGATGCTAATGGAGTTGCACATGTTAAAGCAACTTTCAATAATGTGCTTGTAACCATTACAGATATTTACGGGAATACAATATCATGGTCATCTGCGGGTAAGAATGGTTTTAAGGGATCCAGGAAAAACACTCCTTATGCAGCACAAATTTCAGCAGAAGCAGCAGCGAAAGAAGCTTACGATTTAGGTTTACGAAGAGTTGATGTTTTAGTTAAAGGACCTGGTTCCGGTAGAGAAGCTGCTATTAGAGCTTTAAATACAGCAGGTTTATTAATCAATACTATTAAAGATGTTACTCCAATTCCTCACAACGGATGCAGACCGCCAAAGAGAAGAAGAGTTTAATTTTATATCGGAGAATAAAGTAAATGGCAAGATATACTGATTCAGTATGTAAATTATGCAGAAGAGAAAGACAAAAACTTTTTCTTAAAGGACAAAAATGCTATTCTGAAAAATGCCCTGTAGAAATTAGAAATTATCCGCCCGGACAGCATGGTCTTTCAAGAAGAACAAAAGTTTCTGAATACGGAGTTCAGCTTAGGGAAAAGCAAAAAATTAAAAGATTATATGGTTTGCTGGAAACTCAATTCAGAAATTATTTTGAAAAAGCAAACAAAGCCAAAGGCATAACCGGCGAAAATTTAGTACAGATACTGGAAAGCCGGTTGGATAATGTAGTTTTCCGGCTTGGATTTGCTTCGTCAAGGAAACAAGCAAGACAATTGATTAGACATAGGCATGTTATCGTTAATGATCACTTAGTTGATATACCTTCATATATTCTCGCTGGCGGTGATATTATCAAGATAAAAGATAAGAGCAAAAAGTTAGATGCCATTCACAGTTCACTTAAGAGAGTTAAAGATAGTACTTATTCCTGGTTATCAATTGATAAAGCCTCGCTCTCAGGAACGTTTTTACAGGTTCCCGACAGAGTTGACGTTCCTCTAAATGCTAATGAGCAATTGGTTGTTGAGCTTTATTCCAAATAAATAAAATTTTTAAGATTAATATTTTAGAGGATTAATAATGAGTGTATCATATTTAAAGATGCCGGAAGCAGTAATTTTAGATGAGACTAGTTATACTAATTCCTTCGGTAAATTTTTACTCCAGCCTTTGGAAAGAGGCTATGGAGTTACATTGGGTAATTCATTGAGAAGAGTTTTATTATCTTCTTTAACAGGTGCTGCCATTACCTCTGTAAAATTCAGCGGCGTACTTCATGAGTTTACTACTATCGAAGGAGTAGTTGAGGATGTTTCGGAAATTATTCTTAACCTTAAACAGGTTAGAATGAAGCTTCTTAACAAAAAACCAAACAAAATCGATATTTCCTTTAATGGTCAGGGAGAATTTACAGCCGCCGATATTCAGAAAGCCAGTTCCGAAATTGAAATTTTGAATCCTGAACTTCACATTGCATCCTTAAATAAAAGTGCTAAATTTGATATGGAAATTAGGGTCGGCAAAGGTAAAGGATATGTTCCCTCTTCGGAAAATGTTTCCGAGGATTATACAATAGGTGTTATTCCAATTGATTCAATTTTTACTCCTATAAAAAATGTTAAGTATGATGTTGAAAATGTGCGGATAGGAGATAAAAACGATTTTGAAAAATTAACACTTGAAATATTGACTGATGGTTCTCTTACTCCTGAAGATGCACTTACGCAAGCTGCAAAAATCCTAAAAGATCATATCCAATTGTTTATAAATTTTGATATTGAACAGGAAGAGGAACAGGCAGTAAGCCAAAAAGATAGTGAGAAAGAAAGAATCAAAAAGATTCTGCTTACTAACGTTGACGACCTTGAATTAAGCGTAAGATCTCATAACTGTTTGAAAGCTGCGAATATTAAAACTCTTTCAGATTTAGTTAGAAAAGATGAATCTGAAATGTTAAGATTCAGGAATTTCGGAAGGAAATCATTAGCCGAACTGATGGAGATTGTCGAGAATCTCGGACTTGAATTCGGTATGGATGTAGATAAATATCTAAAGGATGAAGTAGAAGCACCATAAGAAAGTTCAAGTTCATGTTCAAGTTCAAGTGGATGAGCGGGCATAACATTCAATCGTTTATGAATTTATTAAATATTTTTTTGACGTTATAAAAAGTTTGTAGGTATTCTAATGAGACATAGAGTTAAAGGAAGAAAATTAAACCGGACTTCAAGCCATCGAAAAGCCTTAATGGGATCTTTGACAACTTCGGTTTTAAAGCATAAAAGAATCAGAACAACTTTGGCAAAAGCCAAAGAAGCAAGAGGTTATGTCGATTCTATAATCACAAAGGCAAGGAAAAACGATCTTCATTCAATCAGGCAGGTAATGAAGGTCATCCATGATAAAGAAGTTGTAAAGGAATTATTCAAAGAAATAGTTCCTAAAATTGGCGAGCGGCCCGGCGGATATACAAGGGTTATTAAACTTGGCAATAGGATTGGTGATGCTGCAAGCATGGCTATTCTTGAGCTGGTTGATTATAATGATGTAATAAATAAGAAAGCTGAAGAAAAAAAGGAAAAGAGAGAAGAGAAACGTAAAGCAAAGGCAGAAAAAGAAGAAGAAATTGAAGAGGCTAAGGTTGTTGAAGAAAAAACTGCAGAAGAAAATAAATAATAGCAAAGAAAAAAATTTCCACAAAGACGCTCAGTTTGGGGCGTCTTTTTTGTTTTAAATAATTCGCTAATCAAATGATTCTGTATTTTAATTCTGATATAAAAAGGTAATTATACAAGTTTAATTTTTGCATAACATCATGTTTGAAAAACAAGAGTTTACAAAATCAGTTTTTGAGCTTTCACAAATCCCGAAAGATAATCTTCCTGAAATTATCCTGTGCGGGCGCTCCAATGTTGGAAAATCTTCTTTTATTAATTCATTTTTTAATAGAAGGAATTTAGCTAAAACAAGTTCTACACCCGGGAAAACACGTTCGATAAATTTTTACAGCATTGATGAGAGGTTTTATTTCGTCGATTTACCCGGTTTCGGATATGCTAAAACAAGTTTGAAAGAGAGGGAATTATGGGGCAAGATATTATCAGACTATATCGAGGCTTCTACAAAAATTCTATTAGCTTTACATTTTATTGACAGCAAGCATTTACCAACCGAGCTTGATGTTCAGCTTAATGAATTATTAAGGTTTAATGATATCAATTATATTGTAATCTTAAACAAAGTTGATAAGCTGAAGCAATCCGAATTGGCAATATCAAAAAAAAGGATTTGCGAGTACTTCCCGGAATTAATTTTATGGGATAATTATTTCCTTTATTCTTCTGTTAATAAAAGGGGAAAAAAAGAGGTTATGCAAAAAATCTCCAAATTATTTCATGAATAGATTTTCGGTTGCTTTACATTATAGTTATTTTATCTTTATTTTTGTTTATTAACAACCTTCAAGCTATTTTCTCTTATGGACCGCAGGCAGAAAAAAAGAATATTAATTTTTTTAGTTGTCCCGCTTTTGGCTGCTATTCTTTTATTTACCGATGATCTTGTTATACGTGTTATTACTATTGCTTTGATGGTAATTTATGTTGCATTTATTATTTTCCTGAGGGATTCGATAAGATTCAGTTCTTCCTTTTCTCCTGACATTTCAGAAGATGATTACCCTGAAGAGGATTCTTCGGCAACGGGAGATAACGTTGATGATTCATTTAAAATTATATCGCAAAATAAAGAAGTTGAAGTAATTACCGCTGAAAATTATACTCCGGAAAAGCTTCATTCAAAAACAACTTTAAAGCCTCCGAATCTAAAAGAAAAATTTGAAGAGATTGCAAATGAATCTCTTCCTGGGGAATTAAGCCATGGAGGTCAGTTTTCCTTTGTCCTTGAGAAAATGCTGATTGTAATAAAGGAAGCATATGTTGCCAATACAGCAATATTCTTCTGGTATAACAAACAGAAAGAAAAGCTTACAATCGAAAAATTTGTCTCAAACTCTTCCGATATTTCAAACAGGAAATTTGATATAGAAGATGATATCCTGAGTAAAATAGTTCAAAAAGGAGAACCTGAGCTTCTAAGCGATATTTCACCTAATGCAGAGACCGATGTAATCAGGTATTATAATTCTCCGCAAGGTATTAGAAGCTTTGTCGGAGTACCTCTCTTTTATGATAAACAGTTAATTGCAATAATTGCTGTGGATTCCAAAGTAGGTGACGCGTTCGGAATTGAAACCATTTATGCGCTTGGAAGGTTTGTCCGTGTAATTACTATGATAATCGGAATTTTTGAAGAGAAACATTTCGAATCATTATCTCAGCAGAGGTTAAAAGGATTAACAAATCTGATTAACCCGGAAAAGAAGTTCGAGAGTGAAGATGATTTAATTAATTCAATTCAAAATACGGTAGGATTTTTAATTAACTGGGATGCTTTTGCGTTTGTATATTATCAGCCTATTGAACAAAAATTTAAAACAATTAAGATTATTAATAATACATCGTTGAAATATATCGGTCATAATTTAGAAATTGAACTGACTGGGACTTTAGTTGGAAAGTCTATTGTAACAGGCGTTCCGATAAAAATTGATGATACCTCAGCAGGGGAATATGTCCGGTTTGCTAAGGTAGAAGATGTAAGTTTCGACGGTTCCTTCCTGGCAATTCCATTAATTTATAATTCCCAAAATTATGGTGTACTTTGCTTTGAGAGCTTAAGAAAAAATGCTTATACAAATTCAGATGTACATTTTTTAAAAAGTATTGTCTCTCTCTTGGCTTTTATTATATATTCTTTTTCGACACAAAAATTGCTTAAAAGTTTCCTGGCCGTCGATATTGAAACAAAAGCTTTAAATGCTTTGACATTTAAGGAAAGAATGGTAACTGATCTGGTAAAAGCTGAACAGCTAAAAGCGCCGGGTGCTCTTGCTTTAATTAGAATAGATGATTTTCTTGAACAGGAATCTCTATTTGACGGAAATCCGTTTCCTAAAGTCCTCGAATCAGTTTCTGAAATGATAAGAAAAGAAATTACCCCATTAAACTTATTCGGCAGGCTGGATGAAAAATTATTTGCTGTTTATTTTTTTAATGCAAATACAAAAGATGTTTTTATCTGGGCAGAAAAACTTAGAGTAAAAGTTGCCAGGAAACCGATTGCCGTTGTATCGAAACAAACTACATATACTATATCGGTTGGTGTAGCTTCAGCTACAAATAAGTTTGATGTAGATGAAATAGTCCATAACGCAGATCTTGCCCTTCAAAAAGCCCTCGAAAGAGGCGGTAATACCGTCCGGAATATCAATTAATATTTACAATCAAAACAGAATATTTAAGAAGAAAATCAGGTCGCTGAATTGTTATATTGCTATATTGTTGAATAGATAATAGCCATAATTTAAGTGACAATTAAAATATTTTTATAACTTAATTTTAAATAAAATGAACAACTTCTTTTTAATAATACTTGACGGTGTCGGCATTGGAGAACTGCCAGATGCTGCAAATTATGGCGATGAAGGGAGTGATACGCTTTGTAATATTGCAAAATCAGTTAATGGATTAAATTTACCCAACCTTGAAAAATTAGGCCTGGGTAATATTAAAGATATAGCCGGTATTAAAAGAACTGCAGATCCGTTAGCTTCATTCGGTAAGATGAATGAAGTATCTCATGGAAAGGACTCAACAACCGGTCATTGGGAAATTGGAGGTTTAAAAATAGATTTTGATTTCTCCTATTTCCCAAATGGTTTTCCAAAAGATATTACTGATAAATTTTTAGATCTAACAGGTTGTAAAGGTTTCCTTGGTAATAAACCTGCATCCGGGACGGAAATAATAAAGGAACTTGGCGATAAACATGTTGAAACCGGTTATCCAATAATTTATACTTCAGCTGATTCGGTCTTTCAGATTGCCGCACATGAAAAAGTGATTCCTCTTGAGCGGCAATACGAAATCTGTGAAATTACGCGTATGAAAGTTCTTACACCTCCATTAATTGTTGGAAGAGTTATTGCCCGTCCCTTTTTGGGACATAATGGAAACTATAATAGAACAACCAATAGAAAGGATTATTCACTTGATCCTCCTTCTGAAACAATACTTGATATTCTTTTTAATGAAAAAATTAAAACGGTCGCAATAGGCAAGATTTCTGATCTATTTAATAATAGAGGCATAGAAATAGCTGAACATACAAAATCTAATAAAGAAGAGATGATTAAATTGCTTGAGTATTCAAAAAATGTAAAAGACTCTTTTATGTTTGCAAATTTAGTCGATTTTGATGTTTATTTTGGACATAGGAATGATCCTGAAGGATTTGCAAATGCATTAATGGAATTTGACAATTTTTTGCCTGAATTTTTATCAAGTTTGGATGAATCTGACGCTATGATCATAACAGCTGACCATGGGAATGATCCTACAACTACCAGTACAGATCACAGCAGGGAATATGTACCTTTACTTTATTACAGGAAAAACAAAAAAAGTAGAGATTTAGGGATTAGGAAAACCTTTTCCGATGCCGGGAAAACTGTCGCAGATTTCTTTGGAGTTCAAAATTCATTGAAAGGGATAAGCTTTTTAACTAATTGAATTTTTAATTTGAAGCATTCCCTTGTGCCGGATATCTATCGATTGCTGAAGTTTACTTTACTAAATGAAAAAAATAATTTATTTTAGATAAAAACTTACAATATTAAAAATCTGCAGGTATGTTTGAAATTTGAGGTAATTCAATTTAGGTGACATCTTTTTACAATTAGGAATATTAATTAACCTGTAATATTTTGAAAAATCATCGACAATTGAAGTAAGACATACACCTTCAAATATAAGCGAGGTTAGCTTGAAAATAACAAAACATTTTACTAATCGAGAAAGCCAATCTCTTGATAAATATCTTCAGGAAATCGGCAAAGTTGATCTCCTCAATGCTGAACAAGAAATCGAATTAGCGGTAAGAATCAAAAAGGGAGATCGAAATGCCCTGGAGCTGCTTACAAAAGCCAATTTAAGATTTGTTGTTAGTGTTGCGAAACAGTACCAGAACCAGGGACTTTCATTAGGTGATCTTATTAATGAAGGTAATTTAGGATTAATTAAAGCAGCTAAAAGATTTGATGAAACCAGGGGCTTTAAGTTTATATCCTATGCCGTTTGGTGGATTAGGCAGTCCATCCTGCAGGCTTTAGCCGAACAAGCCCGCATTGTCAGATTACCTTTAAACCGTGTCGGTGCGCTTAACAAGATTGGAAAAGCTTACAGTAATCTGGAGCAGGAATTCGAACGGGAACCAAATGCTGCTGAGTTGGCATCTGAACTAGATATGGATGTGAGTGAAGTTTCAGATGCTCTTAAAATATCAGGGCGTCATATCTCCATGGATGCTCCATTTTCACAGGGAGAAGAGAATAGATTGCTGGACATTATTCAAAATGATGAACAACCTACACCAGATTTTTCACTGATGAATGAATCTCTAAAAGCAGAAATTGATAGAGCACTTTCAAGCCTTTCCGAAAGAGAAGCTGAAGTTATTAAACTCTATTACGGATTGAATAAAGAACATTCATTAACTCTTGAAGAAATTGGTGAAAAATTTAATCTCACAAGAGAGAGAGTCAGACAAATTAAAGAAAAAGCAATCAGAAGATTAAGAAGGGCTTCCAAAAGTGAAAGCTTGAGAGCATATCTTGGATAACCATCAGAATTTTTATTTTATTGTTTATATACCGATTTTTTAGTTGTGAGAATAATAAATTACGCTATATTTCTTTTATTTTTGACAGCCGGAGTAATAATATATTCCGGCTGTTCTGCTTCATCAAATTCTGTCCGTTATAAAGAAAAACCTGATGAAAAAGAGGGGAAATCACCGACAGTGCGATTTACTTCAGAAGATGATAAAAAAAAGGATAAGAGTGATAATTCAATTGATAATCTTGATGGAGAAGATCTTCCTGTAGAAAAAAATAATATAGATATTTCATCTTTGGTAAATAAAGATAATTCTAATGATGAATTTTCTACGGTTAAAGAAAAAATGCTGATGGATATAATTAAATATTTAAATACTCCATATAAATTCGGCGGCAATTCTAAAAATGGTATCGATTGTTCGGCATTTACTCAAAGAATTTATTCTGATTGCGTCTCGATTCCGCTCTTAAGAACTGCGCAGGATCAATATAACGAAGGGATACCCATTGAAAATGTAGGTGGACTGAAATTTGGTGATTTAATTTTTTTTGATACAAGAAGAAATATTAAGCCAGGTCATGTAGGAATTTACTTAGGAGATAATCTCTTCGCACATGCAAGCTCCAAGCAAGGTGTAACTGTATCTTCGCTTACCAGTGACTATTATTCAAAACGATTTATGGGAGGAAGAAGAATTGAGGAGCTGTATGGTTCCAATTCTTTATCTAAATAGTTCTATAAATTTTTTATTAAATTTATAAGCTGATTCAAATATTTGATCAGCTTTTTTATTTTCACTTTTTCACGGCTGAGTTTTAATGGCAAAAAGAAATATTAAAAATATAAAATCAAATCAAACTTCGGTTAACAAAAAAAATTATAATCAAATATTCAAAATCGCTGTAATTGTATTAATAATTGCTTTTGCTGTGTTTATGGTTATAAATAACTTCTTCCCGGGTAAACAGAAGGATAATGAATTTATGTTTAAGAAAGATGGTGTTTTAACATTTATTGATTCAACCGGGAACACTATGGCAAAAATCGATATTCAAATAGCCAATACAGAATTTGACCGTCAATTAGGATTAATGTTTAGAAAATCTATGTCGGAAAATCAGGGGATGCTTTTTATATTTCCTGAGGAATCAGTACAATCTTTCTGGATGCGTAATACTTATATTTCTCTGGATATGATATTTGTAAATGCCGATAAAAAGATTATTACAATTCATAAGAATACAAAAATTCTTTCTGATCAATCTTATCGCTCTACCGGACCGGCGAAATATGTAATTGAAGTTGATGCAGGTTTTTCAAATAGGTTTAATATTAAAGTTGGCGATAGCGTTAACTGGAGCAAGATTTAGCAAATCTGATAAGGTGATTTATCTTTTATATTTACGGATTTCCGTAAAGTTCATTTTCTACTAATTCACAAATTATATGCCCTACAGTAATATGTGCTTCCTGTATTCTCTGGACATTATTGGAAGGTATAATAATTTGAACATCAACTAATGGTTTAATTTTACCTCCATTTCCTCCTAAGAATCCTATTACTTTCATTCCCTTTGCTTTAGCAGCCTCGACAGCTTTTATGATATTAGGAGAATTGCCGCTAGTGGAGATAGCTAGTAAAACATCTTCTGACTGTCCCAATCCCTGGATGCTTCGGGCAAATACATTTACAAAACCTATATCATTTCCTCCTGCTGTTAGATTGGATGTATCTGTAGTTAAAGCGATGGCGGGGATTGCAGGCCGCTCAATTTCATGACTCAGCCTTATTACAAATTCCGTTGCTAAGTGCTGACAATCCGCGGCACTTCCGCCGTTTCCGCATAGCAATAATTTATTCCCTCTTTTAAATGAGTTTGTCAAAACAGCAACTGCTGAAAGAATATCCTCCATACATTCTTTTTCAATTTTTAATTTAACATCGGAGCTTTCAGCCAAGGATGATTTAATAAATTTTATTTTATCCAATATGATATTCTTCCATTATAAGAATTATTTAAACTGATTAGAGAAGTGACGGAAACTTATAAATTTCAAACTTCAATAGTAAGCTTATAGTGAACTGCATCTGCAAAAAATCTTATCAATTCCCAATTATTCTCATTTTCAAAGAAATTACCGGTTACGATAATTTTAGCCCCGTTCTCTATCTTTTCTCTAGCATCTTTCGGATTCCTGATACCTCCTCCTACTATTAGCGGGATTGAGCAATATTCAGATACCATTTTAATCATCTCATTAGGGACAGATTTTTCTGCTCCGGATCCAGCTTCTAAATATATAAGCTTCATTCCTAGATATTCAGCAGCTAAGGCCGTAGCTGCCGCAATATCCGGTTTATTCCTCGGAATTGGAGGAGTACCATTCATATATTGTGTAGTGGTTAACGGACCCGATTCAATTAAAATATAACCCGTAGATATTGGTTCAATTTTCGACCTTTTTATAATTGGTGCAGCAATTACATGTTTGCCTATAAGATGCTCTGCATTTCTTCCGCTAATTACCGATAGGAATAATATTGCATCTCCTTTTGGACAAATTTGATTTACCGACCCTGGAAAAATTATCGCCGGGAGAGAAGTTAAAATCTTGATCCTTTCAATAAATTCATCAAAATTTCCATTTAATAATAAACTGCCGCCGATTAAAAATCCGTCTACACCTGACTTCTCGCAGATGGAAATAAAAGAAGGCAGCCTATCTAAGGGAATTTTGTCAGGATCGAGCAAAATTAAATAAGCTCCCCCTCTCTCCGAAATTATATTTAATAGTTTATGATATATTTTCATTTTTAATTTAGATAAAGAAAAATAATATAAAAATTTTAATGAAGATATAAAAGATAATTTAGTGAAAATCTTATTTTTTACATAAACCTGGGAAGCAGAGCATTTAGATATTTTCTGAATTTTTGGAAGAAAATAAATACTTATCTATATTTGAAATATATGCTTTTTTAAGAAGGGAAGAATATGAAAACAATTTTCATTCTAATCTCAATATATTCTCTTCAAATTTTTTCGTTTCAAGGAATGAATACGAAAATTGTTGAGAATCATTTTAAGACTTTAGCTGCATCTGAAAAGAAAATTCAAACTTCGGAGAATAAATTTAAAAAATTTGAGGGTGTTTACAGATTTGCTCCTGGAAATGAAATGAAGGTATATATAAAAGATTCAACATTAAAAGCATTGCTGCCAG
This sequence comes from uncultured Bacteroidota bacterium, assembly GCA_963782475.1. GTDB lineage: Bacteria > Bacteroidota > Ignavibacteria > Ignavibacteriales > Ignavibacteriaceae > CAVQBP01. Next base: position 71,306 of record CAWAJW010000006.1, on the reverse strand, counting down.
GGCAGCCGGAATATATACTTCTCCCTTTGAGCGAAAATATTTTTCAGCTGAAAGGATTATCAGGCTACAAAATGATTTTTAACCTTAATGAAAATAATAAAATAATATCTGTTACTTCAAGTCAGCCAAATGGTGACTTTAAGGCTGAAAAAATTTCTGATGAGGCCGCGCCGCCTAAAGAGGAAAAAATTATTATACTTCCGATGAGTAAATTGAAAAAATTTGAAGGGGAATATGAATTTGGACCTGGAAATGATATGAAAATTTCTCTCAAGGAAAGTAACCTTAGAGCTTACTTAAAAGGGCAGCCGGAATATATTTTGCTCCCGGTTTCAGAAAAAGAATTTATATTAAAAAATATGAATGGTTACAAGATGATATTTGAAGAAAATGAAAACGGTGAGGTTACAGATGTAATTTCAGACCAGCCTAATGGTAAATTTAAAGCTAAGAAAGTAAACTAGTTTTCGGTAACTAATATTTCTATACATATTTGATTTGGCAGTCATGGACCATGACTGTCCTGTGCAGTTATTTAAGTGACAGAATGCTTGATATTTAACTGCGCATACTCAAAGAAATTCTATTCCGGGCAATATCAATGCTTATAATTTTTACTTCAATAATATCGCCGACATTTATGAAATCAAGGGGATTCTTTACATATTTATCTGCTATTTGAGAAATATGTAAAAGCCCGTCCTGCTTAACTCCGATATCAACAAAGGCACCAAAGTCAACTACATTTCTAACTGTTCCTTTAAGCTTCATCCCTTCTTGTAAATCTTCAATCTTTAAGACATCACTTCTTAAGATGGGTGCCGGTAATTCTTTCCTGGGATCTCTCCCCGGTTTTTTTAGATTTTCAATGATATCATTTAGAGTAGGCTCACCAATTCCAATTTCTTCTGATAAGCTTTTTGTCCCTTTTTGTTTTACTATAAGGTTTATTAAGGCACCAGATTCATTGACTCTTGCTACTGGGAGATCTATCATTTCAAGCAATTTTTCAGCAGCAGGATATGATTCCGGATGAATGAAAGTATTGTCGAGAGGATTGCTACCGTCAGGGATCTTTAAAAATCCTGCCGATTGTTCAAAAGCTTTTTCACCAAGGCCGGATACATCCAAAAGTTTTTCTCTATTATTAAATTTTCCCTCTTTCTCTCTGTGTTTAACTATATTTTCAGCTATTCTTTTATTCAAACCTGAAACATAAGTAAGCAGCGACGCAGAAGCAGTATTAACATCAATACCCACAAAGTTAACACAGCTTTCTACTACGTTATCGAGTTTTTCCGAAAGCAGTTTTTGATTTACATCATGCTGGTATAATCCTACTCCAATTGATTTCGGATCAATCTTTACCAGTTCTGCAAGAGGATCCAATAATCTTCTTGCAATGGAAATGTTACCTCTTTGGCTTGCTTCAAGTTCGGGGAATTCTTTTTTTGCAACCGGTGAAGCAGAATAAACTGATGCACCAGCTTCGTTCACAATAATGTAATGACATCTTAAGTCATTATTTTTAATTATTTCCGCAATAAAAAGTTCTGTCTCCCTGCTGGCTGTTCCATTCCCAATTGCTATTATATCAACTTTATATTTTTTAATAAAATTTAAAATAATTTTAATAGATTCTTCCTTTTTATTTTGAGGGGGATGCGGGTAGATGGTTGAACCATCAAGGTATTTGCCGGTTTCATCAATGATTGCAACTTTGGAACCTGAAACATAACCTGGATCGATGCCCATTATTATCTTGTTAGAAATTGGAGGCTGCAGTAGAAGCTGCTTAAGGTTAGCAGCAAAAATTTCAATTGCATGAAGATCTGCTTTATCAGACAAGAAATTACGAACTTCTTTTACGATTGATGAGAAAATCAACCTGTTAAATGAATCCTCGATTACTGACTCAATAATTTCCATAAAATAAGATTCTTTGTGATCGAGAAATATCTTTTTTATTTCTTTTTGAATATGAACTATATCAAATTCAAAGGAACTTTTTAAAACTCCTTCTCTTTCACCTCTATTTAATGCAAGGATTTGGTAGGGTTTTATTTTGTTTATTTCAATTTGGAAATCATAATAAATTTGGAATATCTCTTTTTTTTCTTTTTCCTTTTGTTTCTCACTTATCTTTTCCTGTAAAGGTTTGACTTTTGCTTTTTCAGATTTTATGGTTGATAATTCCAATAAAAATTTTCTCACTGCTTTTCGAACGTCAGCATTTTCATTTATCATCTCAGCAATAATATCTTTTGCGCCTTGTAAAGCTTCATCTTCACTCAAAACTCCCAATTCCATATTAATATATCCGGAAAGTATTTCATCAAAATTTCCTGAAAATTTTGGATTTTCTAAAATAAATATGGCAAGAGGCTCTAGTCCCTTTGATTTTGCGGTTGTTCCCCTTGTCTTTCTCTTCGGTTTGTATGGAAGGTATAAATCTTCCAATTCCTGTAATTTTTCACAATTATCAATTTTGTCTTTCAGCTCCTTGGTAAGTTTCCCCTGTTCTTCAATACTATTCAATATAGTTTCTTTTCTCTGCTTGAGAATCGTTAAATAATTAAGCCGATCTTCGATATTCCTAAGCGATTCCTCATCCAGTCCGCCTGTTTTCTCCTTTCTATACCTGGCAATAAATGGAATTGTTGCTTCTTCTTTTAATAAATTTATAACAGCATTGACTTGTTCGGCTTTTACATTTAATTCTGCAGCAATAGTTCGTTCAATATTCATAATAGTTTCAATTTTAAAAAAGTTGTTTTGTAAACTAAAAGGAAACCAAAGTACTTTCCAAATAGATTTCGAAAATATTTTTTAAGGAGAATTATAATCAAAGAAAGTGAAGGATTTATATGAGGTCCGTTATGTAATCGCGGACCTCATAATTAAGTAATATTAGCTACAACCTGAAGTAGAGCCGCAAGTCATACATTTCAAGCAAGTTCCATTTCTAACCATAGTTAAACTCTGGCATTCTGTACAAATATCTCCCGTGTATCCTTTTTCAATTGCTTGTTTAACTTTTGAAGTTATCCTATTTCGCTGATTTGCATTGGTTTGATATGCATCTGTTTTGTTTGAAGCTAAACTGTAATTATTTTCTTCTGAGGTATGAGTATTGCTTCTATCAAGCTCAACCAGCCTTTCGCTGACTACTTCTTCGCTTACATATTCAGGTTCAATTTTTTTAACTATTCCTTTAGAAGCTTTTGATTGAATCTCAGTTGGTTCTACATGAGCCAAATCATGCCTGCCAAGGTATGTTACAGCTAATTCTCTAAAAATGTAATCAATAACAGAAGTAGATATTTTAATTTTTTCATTGCCGGTGACAATTCCGCTTGGTTCAAATCTAGTAAAAACAAATGCATCAACAAACTCTTCAAGAGGAACTCCATGTTGCAACCCAAGTGAAATTGAAATAGCAAAGCAATTCAGCAGACTTCTGAAAGCTGCTCCTTCTCTATGCATATCGATAAATATTTCACCAATCTGTCCGTTATCATATTCTCCGGTTCTTATATAAACAGATTGACCATTTATTTTTGCTTTCTGAGTATACCCTGTTCTTCTATCGGGTAATCTTCGTCTTTTAGCTATATAACGGTGAATTATTTTTTCTGCAATTTTGACTATATCATTCTGCTCTTTATCTTCCATTAATGCTTCAAGCTCTTCTTCGCTTATGGAATTTAATGGCTGTGATAATTTAGAGCCATCTCTGTATAAAGCGTTAGCTTTAATTCCTAATTTCCATGATTGCATATAAGCATCTTTAATATCCTCAACTGAGGCCTGGTTTGGCAAGTTAATGGTTTTTGATATAGCTCCTGAAATAAACGGCTGGGCTGCTGCCATCATCCGGATATGAGCATTAGGCCTGATAAAACGGGTTCCTTTTTTTCCGCATTTATTTGCACAATCAAACACAGGGTAATGTTCATGCTTTAGGAAAGGTGCTCCTTCGATGGTCATTGTTCCACAAACATAATCATTTGCAGAAGAAATCTCCTGTTTAGAAAATCCTAGTGCAGATAAAAGATTAAAATCAAAAGAATTTATGTCTTCTGATTCAAATCCCAGTTTTTTTGTCAGGAAATCTAATCCGAGAGTAAATTTGTTAAATGCGAAACTTAGGTCGAAGACAGAAGGTAATGCTTTATCGATTTTTGTTATTGCTTCTTCTGTAAAACCTTTAGCTTTTAGTGATTCATGATTGATATAAGGACAGCCATCTAAAGATCCTGATCCTTTTGCATATTTCACAACTTCGGTAATTTGATCTTTATTATATCCCAGTCTTTCAAGCGCCGGAGGAATAGATTGATTGATTATTTTAAAATAACCTCCGCCTGCTAATTTTTTAAATTTGACTAACGCATAATCAGGTTCTACTCCTGTAGTATCACAATCCATTACTAATCCAATCGTTCCTGTCGGAGCAATGACAGTTACCTGGGCATTTCTAAAACCATAGTTAGTTCCTAATTCCAATGCTTTATCTGCATCTTCCCTAGCAGCTTTTAAGAGATCCGAAGGACAGAATTTGGGATCAATACCAACCGGGAAAATTGAAAGTCCTTCATATTCTTCATTCGGTACATTATAAGCAGCTCTTCTATGATTCCTTATAACCTTTAGCATGTGCTCTTTATTTTTTTCATATTTAGGGAATGCTCCGATCTCTTTAGCCATTTCAGCGGAAGCTGCATAGGCCGACATATGCATTATTGCAGTTAATGCCCCGCAAATAGCAAAAGCTTCATTACTATCATAAGGAATTCCCTGAAGCATTAACAGGGATCCCAGGTTTGCATATCCAAGCCCCAAGGTTCTATAGTAGTAGCTAAGCTGTGCAATTTCTTTACTGGGGAATTGAGCCATTAATACACTAATTTCAAGTACAATTGTCCAGATTTTTGTTGCATGACGATAATGTTCTATATTAAAATCCCTTGTCTCAGTATCATAAAATTTTACAAGATTAAGGGAAGCGAGATTACAAGCAGTATCATCTAAAAACATATACTCACTGCAGGGGTTGGAAGCTTTTATTTCTCCATCTGCCGGACAAGTATGCCATTCATTAATTGTTGTATGAAATTGCATGCCGGGATCGGCACATGACCAGGCTGAATATGCAATCTGATCCCATAATTCATTAGCCTTTATTTTTTTACATGGTTTTGGATTGCGGTTATCTTGTTTTGCTTTTTCTTTTTCTATTCTCCAATAAAGATTCCAATCCGTATCATTGATAACGGCATTCATATATTCATTTGTAACTCTAATCGAGTTATTAGAATTTTGACCCGAGACTGTCAAATATGCTTCAGAATTCCAATCTGTATCATAAACTGGAAATTCGATTGATTTAAATCCTAATTTAGCAAGCTGTATAACTCTCTCAATATAATTATTTGGAATTTGAGCTTTCCTTGCTTCCAGCACTGCATGTTTTAATTTTTGATTTAATTTTTTATTAAATCTATCATTCTCCGGATGTTCATCATAACATGCTTTTATAACAGCATTCAGATGATAATTGCATAGCTTTGAACCTGCAACAAGAGCGGCGACTTTCTGTTCCTCAGTTACTTTCCAATTTATATATTCTTCTATATCCGGGTGATCGAGATCTAATGTAACCATTTTTGCAGCACGCCTTGTAGTTCCGCCAGATTTTATAGCTCCGGCAGAGCGATCTCCTATTTTTAAGAATGACATCAACCCCGAAGATTTACCTCCGCCGCTTAAGGGTTCGTTTGCTCCTCTAATATTTGAAAAGTTAGAGCCTGTTCCCGAACCATATTTAAATAATCTGGCTTCGCGAACCCAGAGATCCATTATTCCCCCTTCATTAACCAGGTCATCTCTTACAGACTGGATAAAACATGCATGTGGCTGAGGATGTGTATATGCATCCGATGAAGCTGTAAGTTCACCTGTTTTATAATCAACATAATAATGCCCTTGTGACGGACCGGTAATTCCGTATGCCCAATGTAAACCTGTATTAAACCATTGCGGGCTATTTGGTGCTGCCATCTGATTTGCCAGCATAAAAATTAATTCATCATAAAATATTTTTGCATCATCTTCGGAATCGAAATAATTTGCTTGCCAGCCCCAATATGTCCAGCAGCCTGCCAATCTATGAAAAACCTGCCTTGAATCTGCTTCCGAAGCAAAACGGTCTTTTTCCGGAAGTTGTTCTAATTTATCCGAATCTGCTTTTGAAGGCTGTAACCAGGAAGGAACACCTTTTTCCCTAACCTTTTTTAATAATTTCGGAACACCTGCTTTTCTAAAATATTTCTGAGCAATAATATCCGTAGCTACCTGGGACCATTTAGCCGGTACATAAACATCATCCATCTTGAATACAATTGAACCATCAGGATTTCTTATTTCTGAAGTTCGGCTCACGAATTCTATTGAAGATAGAGGCTCTTTACCAGCTTCTGTAAACAGCCTTTTTATCTGCATAGTCACTCCTCTACTAACAAGTTAATTATTAATTTGTTTAATTAATTTCAATTTACAATTATACTAAAAAAATCTTCTTTAGTTTCTGAATTTCTAGCCCACCTTATTACCCTCATCAAGATTTCATAAAAAAGAATTTTAAGAATTATTTAAAGATTACCTAACCTTTTAAACCAATTTAATAAAATTGCAGCATCTTTTTATGAATTAAGCTTATAAGATTGAAATTTAAAAGTTATAAACTAATTCCAATTTTCTAATTTCTTAATAAAATTTCTAACTGTAAGATTGGAATTCAAACTAAAAAAAATTTAGTTGAAAAAAAAGAGTATTACAAAATAAAAAAAAATTTTTATCACAAATAGAAAAAATTAGACTCATATTTCATTATTTTAAATAGATGATAAAAAAAATAAATATGAAGAATCTCCTTAATATTACCGTTTATGTAAATTTATTTTGTTCTGGAAATAATTTTAGAAAAATTTGTAATGAAAATTAATTATATGAAATAGATAAAAATTGCCTGAAGAAAATATTATTGAAATAAAAAACCTATCTAAGTCATTTAAAGAATTAAAAGCAGTTAATAATCTCAGTTTAAATGTCTTTAGAGGAGATGTATTCGGGTTTTTAGGGCCAAATGGTGCCGGTAAAAGCACAACAATACGAATGCTTCTTTCCTTGATTACTCCATCAAATGGGCATATCAAGATTTTTGGAAAATCATTAAAAGAAAAGAGAATCGAGATATTGAGGAAAATAGGAGCAATAGTTGAAAAACCTGATTTCTATTCATTTTTATCAGCCTATAAAAATTTAGAAATTCTTGGTGAGTTATCTGAAACAGATGTTTCACGGAAACGAATTATGGAATTGCTGGAACTAGTAGGACTTGAAAAAAGATTTAAAAGTAAGGTAAAAACCTTTTCACACGGAATGAAACAAAGGCTTGGTATTGCACAAGCATTACTTCATGATCCAGATCTGATAATTTTAGATGAACCTACTACTGGTTTAGATCCTCAAGGAATGAAAGAAATACGAGATCTGATTATTACTCTAAGTAAAGAAAAGAATAAAACGATTTTTCTTTCTTCACATATTTTGTATGAAGTAGAATTGGTTGCAAATCGCATGATAATAATAAGTAAAGGCTCGTCAAAAATTGAGGGAAAAGTTGAAGACCTTCTAAATGCAAACGCTCTTGATGTTACTTTCGAGGTTGATAATGTTGAATCAGCGAAGAGTAAGGTTCAATTGAGCAAATGGATGGATAAATTGAATTCTGTCACAAATAGTAAAATGATTTTCTCTTTAAATCAGCATGAAATAGCTCCATTGAATAAATATTTGGTTGAAAATAATATTATGGTAAGTGCAGTAGTTCCCAAAAGGTCTCTTGAAGAATATTTTCTGCAAATTACGGAGCAGGAGGGGGATTGATAAAATTAATTAGAATTGAGTTATACAAGATATTTAAAAAGTGGAGAACATATATCGGATTTCTTGCTATTGCAGTTTTAATCCCGGTTATCCAGATCGCTATGTTGATAGAAGGTGAGAAATCACTCAATTTTATGACAAGAAACCTTCAACAATCTTTTATTTTTGTAGGGAATCTTTTAAACGGATATTTAATAACTTATTTAATTTTAGGGAGCTTATATATTCATATACCTTTTCTGATTGCTCTGGTTGCAGGAGATTTATTGGCAGGAGAAGCCACATCGGGAACTTATCGAATTCTTATAACCAGACCAGTTTCAAGGATTAAATTAGTATCATCAAAGTTCACCGCAGGTTTATTGTACACCTATTCTTTAATCTTCTGGCTTGCATTAATTAGTCTTGGATTAGGGATAATAATTTTTGGTACGGGGGAGCTTATTGTCCTTAAAAGTTCTCAAATTATAATATTTGCTAAAAATGATGTTTTCTGGAGATTTATTTTAGCATTCTTATTTGCTTCTTTAAGTATGTCGGTTGTTACAGCCCTTGCTTTTCTTTTTTCATCACTAGTTGAAAATGCCATTGGACCTATAATAAGTACAATGGCGGTAATAATTGTTTTTATCATTATTTCGGCAATTGAAATAAATATATTCCAGACTATAAAACCTTATTTATTTACAACCTATATGTCTTCCTGGAAGTTATTTTTTGATGATAAAATAAATTATAATGAAATAATTAAATCAAGTTTAATACTTTTAGCGCATATTATCGTTTTTTTTGGTGCTGCTGCTTTCATTTTCAAAAGAAAAGATATCCTTTCATAAATTTTATTTTAATGGTTTTTAAATGGGAAAAATATTTTTATTTATTATTTTATTTGCAATTAATTCTTTTAGTCAGAATAAAAACCCGGATATTATTTTAGATAAAGTAAAAGAAAAGTTTAGTAAAATTAAAGATTATGAAGTCGACGTAAGAATTAAGGTTGATGTCGATTTCCTCAAAGTGCCGGTTTCAAATGCCAAGATTTATTTTAAAGAACCTGATAAAGTTCATTTTGAATCTGAGAATTTTGCTTTGCTTCCAAAAGAAGGTATAAATTTTTCGCCAATGGCATTATTAAAAGGAAATTATACGGCAATATATGAAAAGGAAGATACAATTAACGGAAAAAAAGCTTCGGTCATAAAAGTGATTCCCCTTAATGACAAGGGAAATATAATATTAACAACATTATGGATTGACCAATCAAGGGATTATATAATGAAGGTTGAATCAACAACAAAGATTAATGGGACTTTTTCATTGGAATTGAATTATGACAAATCAGTCGATGATTATCCGCTTCCAAGTTCAATGATATTTACATTTAATATAGACAGAACTAATATACCGCGCGGAATGTATGGCAATATGGAGGATGAAGACAAGGAGAATGAACAGAAAAAGAAAAAAACAACTGGGAAAGTTTATATAGATTATTCAAATTATAAAGTAAATCAAGGAATCCCGGATTCTATTTTCGAAAAAAGTAAATGATAGAGCTACTTTTCCAAAATCATCTTTTTTACCGAGGTAAATTTATTACCTGCATTTATACGGTAAATATATATCCCGCTTGCTAAACCTGAAGCATTAAATTCAACTTCATGGAATCCTGATGGTAATTCCTGATTTATTAATTCCGCAACTTGTTGTCCAAGAATATTATAAATATCAAGCTTTACTTTAGCTGACTGTTTCAAATAAAATTTTATCTTTGTTGTCGGATTAAATGGATTAGGGTAATTTTGTGACAAACTATAATCATTAGGGATTTGATCTTTAACATCATTTATATCGGTCAATCTTAGATCACTAAAAAAATCAGAAGGAATTGTTATATCGGCGTAAAGGTGCCCTGTTAAAATTGTGGTATTATCACCCGAAAAATTCCAGTTAATAAAAATACTGCCTTCAGAGAATGAGATCTTTTCTCTCTTTACTCTAAAGGTACCTATTCTGAGAGGACTATTTCCTATCATATCACTTAAAGCTTGAGAAGCAAAAGTCAATTCGATTTTATTATTTTGCAATTTGGCCGAAAGTCCGAGTGTCGGCTTATTTTGCATTTGCGAAGAACCTTCTACAAAAGTAAGTGAATAATTATCGGTTTCCATATCGTTGCAGTAAAAAGCAAAAACACATTGATAAGAAGTAATTTCAAAATAACTTTGTGAACTTATAATTACATCGAATTGATAAGTATAATTATCAATCAATTGCCCATTTGTTACACGCATTGCGTATTGAGGCTGGGAGTAAGAAGTATTAAAAAAAATAAAAGTTAAAATAAGGCAAACGAAAAAAGAATATTTATGCATCAGTATCCATAGCTTAATTATATAGTAATTCAATTATCTATTATCCACCAACTGGCAGATAAGAAATAGAAATTACCTATTGACTAATCCCTCAAATAGGTCTACATATAGTTTAAGTTTGAAAATGTATGGTAGGTCGATAAATTCGTTTAGAATTAAACCTTTCCCATAACACATCCCTCGATGAATGTGTAAAGCAATTAATGTGCCATGTAGCACAGACCCTGAAAAAATGAGATAGGTTTAGTTTTTAATAAAAATATCAATAGAAAACGAGTAATTGATACGAAATATATTCGCGTATGTGTGATTTATAACACCATATTATAACGAATATTTACTGAAGATTATAGAGGTATTATGACCGCCGAATCCAAATGCATTACTTAAAGCAAAATCAACCTTCCTTTTTTGCGGTTTATTAAAAGTATAATTTAAATCGCATTCAGGATCCGGATTTTTAAAATTGATTGTCGGTGGAACAATGTCATTAATAGAAGCAAGAATTGAAGCAATAGCTTCTACTGCCCCGGTTGCACCTAATAAATGACCTGTCATGCTTTTGGTAGATGAAACATTCATTTGATAGGCATGGTCTCCAAAAACTTTTTTTATAGCCTTTGTTTCAGCAATATCTCCTAAATAAGTTGCTGTTCCATGCATATTAATGTAGTCGATATCGTTTGATTTGATTCCGGCCGTTTTTAATGCCATTTGCATGGCTAATATTGCTCCTCTTCCTTCAGGATCAGGAGCGGTAATATGATATGCATCCGCTGATATTCCAATGCCTATAAGTTCGGCATAAATTTTAGCGTCACGTCTTCTTGCTGTTTCAAGCTCTTCAAGAATCAAAACTCCGCTTCCTTCTCCCATTACAAAACCGTCTCTGGTTGAATCGAAAGGGCGGCTGGCAGTTTTAGGTTCATCGTTTCTTGTTGATAAAGCCTTTGAAGAATTAAAGCCGGCAATTCCAACTTCCAGAATTCCTGCTTCACTTCCGCCGGATAATACTCTGTCGGTAAGTCCGTTTTTTATTAATAAATAAGAGTCAATAATATTATTATTAGCAGTTGCGCAAGCAGTAACGATGCAGTAATTTGGTCCTTTAAAACCATATTCTATAGCAATTAAGCCGCATGCGATATCAGGTATCATCATAGGAATAAAAAATGGGGAAACACGGCTGGGACCTTCTGAAAAGTTAGTAATTGCTTGTTTATAGAAAGTATTAAAGCCGCCAATACCACTTCCGAAAATTACCCCTGTTGTTTCTTTTTCTTCAACAGACATGTTTGCAGGATTTAATCCCGAATCTTCAATTGCCATTTTTGCAGCGGCAAGAGCATACTGGCTAAATAAATCCAACCTTCTTGCATTCTTTTTATCCATATAGTTTGCTGGATCAAAACCCTTTAATTCACAAGCGAATTTGGTTTCTACTCTAGATGCATCAAAATGAGTAATATAATCACTTCCGCTTTTGCCATCCATCATTGAATTCCAAAAATCATTAACAGATAATCCTAGGGGAGTGACTGCACCCATACCTGTAACAACTACTCTTCTATTATTTGTATTTATCATTTTTACCTTTCATAATTCATTTTCATAGAAAATAGATAAAACCAGTATTGCCTATCACCAAAATATTTGCAAGCACCGCGTAAATTTTAATTCTACTAATATAAGCTAAAATTCACTCCATAAATTTATAAAATTAAGTATTTAGGATGATAAAAATAAAAAAAATTATGATTATAAATTGAAAATAGTTATAAGAAAGTTTTGTTAAAATTTATCTTCTGAAATTCGGTAAGTGGTCCACTCGCTCATTCGAACGGCACCCATTTTTTCATAAAAATTTATGGCTGATTTATTCCAATTCAATACGACCCATTCTATTCTTGCACAATTTCTTTCTTTTGCAAGTACATTTATATAATCAAGCAATTTTTTGCCAATTCCTTTACCTCTATATTGCGGTTTTACATAGAGGTCTTCAATATAAATACCAGGTTTTCCTTTAAATGTTGAAAAATTATGAAAGAATAAAACCTGACCCGCGGGTTTTCCATCGTACTCAGCTATTGAAACTTCTGCATATCTATTTTGACCGAACAGAGAATTACGCAAAATCTCTTCGGTAACAGTATACTTCATGCGACAATTTTTCGTATTCTGCTAATTCTTTAATAAAATCTAATATTAAAGGAATATCATCTATTCGTGATTCCCTGATTGAAATAATATCATTTTTATTTTTTTTCATTTTCTTCTCTTAATTTAATTGAATTTGTTTTTCATTCATTTATTATGGAAACTGTTTAACTATAGCTAATGCAAAAAGATATCCGAATATGGTCCCAATTTCTGCACCTCCTAAAATATCTAAGGGATAGTGTAAACCAAGATAAACTCTCGATATTGAAACTAAAGCAGCGGTTATAAATAAAAACACATTTTATATTGCAAATCATGCAAGGTCTTGGTCTTTGAATAATTTCCTTCAAAATTTTATAACTAACCTGATCAGTAAAAATTATTAACAATATTACCCCCAATACTGCAATTTTTCCTTTTAAGCCTCCTTTTAAAAACTTATGAAAAGCAGAATAACATAAGCTATAAACCAATTATTTACATTTGTAATTATAGAAAAAAATCTATCAAATATTGGCGAAGATAGCGAATGATTAAAAAAAATAAAGAATTTCGATGTCTATATGATCTAAAAATTCTATCATTTTAACTTAAAATTTTAGCCGAAAATATAATGAAATCATATGAAAAAATGTTTTTAGCTTGAATATAAATTAGAAATGAGGATCTACTTAATGGTATAATTGTTGTGCCTACAATGAAAAATTTGATGATATATCAGTAATAGAAATTAAATAAAAAAGAATGTTCTGGAATCATAAAAACACTTTTGATAATTTTTATCAATCTAAATCTTTCCTTTCGGACAGTGATAATTTGTATACAAAGGGAGTAACAAATGAGTTCTTGTCAACCCCCTTAAAAATAATATCATTTCTGATTGCAATTTCAGGACTATTAGCAATGGTATTCGAGGTAAAATACCAGGCTGCTTTTTCATTAAATATTTATATAACCCGCCTTTTATCTACACTAATTGCTTTCACAGTTTTAATATTAATGTACACCCCTATAGGTCATAAAAAAAGTATCTTTTTAGTTCATATTCTATTACTTGTTATAATAACATCATCAGCTTATATGGTATATTTAATGCCTAAGACTCTAGTTGTAAATTCACAAATTGTCGGATTAATGATTTTCACTTCTGCTTTATTTTTAAGCTGGGATATTAAAAATCAGATACTAGTTGCCATATATTATAACCTTGTTTTTGCATTTGCAATCCTTCTAAATGACCATTCAATCTACTTTCTTCCAAATATGTACGAATCTGTTTTATTTGTAATTTTTTTAAGTGTTATGTCTGTTATTGGATGTGCGGTCAATTATAAGCTTCGTATGCAGTTAGCTGAAAAATCTATCAATATTGAAAAATCTGAAAAGAAATTTCGATCGATATTTGATAATTCTTTTGAAGGAATTTTCCAATCAACAGTTGAAGGAAAATTCGTTACCGTCAATCCCGCATTAATAAGGCTTTTGGGATATGAGAGTAAAGAAGAGTTGATGAACCTTAACATTAAAAATGATGTGTTTAAATATCCTGAAGAAAGAGAAATAATAACCAAAAAGCTAAAGGAAATCGGGGAAATTAGAAATTATAGGCTTGTATTAAAAAGAAAAGACGGTTCGGATGTTATTGTAAAGCTTAATGACAGGTTAGCTGTAAATGGCGAAGACAGCCAGATTTATTTTGAAGGGAATATCCAGGATATTTCTAATCAGGTTATTGCCGAAAAGAAAAGAGTTGAAGTTGAAAAAGAATTAAGAGAGGAAAAGACAAAATCGGATAAGTTAGCGCAGGAAGCTATTAGAGCAAATGCAATAAAGAGTCAATTTTTGGCAAATATGAGCCATGAAATAAGAACACCAATGAATGGAATAATTGGTTATTTAACTTTAGTAGAACAGGGAGCTTATCAAAGTAAAGATGAAATGAAGCAGTTTATCTTTAGTGCTAAACAATCTGCAGAATCTCTTTTGGAAATTATTAATGATATTCTCGATTTATCGAAAATTGAATCGGGCAAAATTGAGCTGGAGGAAAAGATTTTCAGCTTAAATAATATAATAGATAATGCTATCGCATTATTGACGATTAAAATAAAAGAAAAAGGTCTGAGAATTATAAAGGATATCCAAATTAATTCTTCTTTTGATTTGATTGGAGATCCAACTAGAATTAGGCAGATTTATATAAATCTTCTAAGTAATGCAATCAAATTCACTGAGAAGGGTGAAATAGTTATTCATGTTGAAACCCAAAAATGTGAAGGTAAAAAAATGAAAATCTATTCTTATATACAGGATTCAGGTGTCGGTATTCCAAAAAACAAACAAATAACTTTATTCAAACCTTTTTCGCAGGTTGATAGTTCTTATACAAGAAAATATGGCGGAACAGGTCTAGGTTTGGTTATCTGTAAAGAGTATATCAACATGATGGGAGGAGATATAAATTTGGAAAGCGAAGAAGGGAAAGGGAGTATATTTAAGTTTACATTAAATCTAAAAGCTCAGGACAAAATATCAGGTTATAATATGAATAGTTTCGATAGGGTTTATAATCTTAGTTCCGAAAATGTCGTAGTTAATAATGAAACAGATCCAAGTGCATCAAGAAGTGATGATTTAAAAGTTAAGCGATCTAAACAAAAGCTGCTGCTTGCAGAAGATAATATAATAAACCAGAAAGTTGCCATTAAACTTTTGAATAATGCCGGATATTATGTAGAAGCTGTGGACAATGGTCTTAAAGCAGTAAATGCCGTAAAAAATGATTCATATTCTCTGGTACTTATGGATATACAGATGCCGGAAATGGATGGTTTAACAGCATCTTCTGAAATTAGAAAGTTAAATAGTGAAAAAAGGAACATTCCTATAATTGCTATTACTGCTCATGCTCTGGCCGGAGATAAAGAAAAATGCCTTTCGACAGGAATGAATGATTATATAACCAAACCTATTATTGCAAACCAATTGATTGCAGCTATTGATAGACTTCTTGCTATAAAAGAGGAAAAAGTTTTACTAAAGGAGGATAAAAAGATGGAAACTAAAATTTTTGATTTTGAACATCTGGATAAAATAAGTATGGGAGATACTGCCTTTCAGAAAGATATTTTATCGACCTACATTGAAGATGTTGAAAAAAGAGCCCAGAAATTGGAAGCTTACTTTATTGAAAAAGATTTTCAGAAATTAATGAAAGAAGCTCATACAGTGAAAGGCGCCAGCTATTCTGTCGGAGCAGTAAAGATCGGTGAAGAAGCCCTCGCCATCGAAATCTCAAGTAAACATAATGATATTGGTAATTTAGATTTGAGGATTAAAAATATAAAAAGGGCTGTTTCCGAAACCACGGAAATTCTAAATGAATATTTAAAGCAAAGTGTAACCGCTTAATTTTTAATACTTTTTTAGAGAATATCAATGTGATTCTCTATTTAAAATTTTTATTTGGAATAGTGATATTTGAATGCAAAAGAAAATACCTTCGAAGATTGTTTATATCTTCCTTTCGTATATCCTATATGCATTTCTGTTTTTCTTATTCCTTCCATATGCTGGTGATAAAACCTCTTTATTAGCTCTTATTCCTTTAATATTAACATCAATATATTATGGAATAAGGGGAGGTTTATTTTCCGCTTTAATGTTAATTCCCGTAAACGGATTCCTTCTTTACCTGGGTGGATATCCTTTTTTTCCTAGCTGCATTACATAATATTCCAGTTATTTTAAATACTTTTTTTATAGGAATTACTACAGGATTCATAGCTGAGTTGAATAATAAATATAAAAGGCAATTAAGTCTTTTGGAAAATGAAATTGATCAGCGGAAAAAAGCCGAAAATGCTTTGTTGGAGAGTAAAAAAAAATATCAATCAGTAATTGAAAGTGTAAAAGAGATTATATTTGAAACAGATGCTAAAGGGAATTGGATTTTTTTATCAAGCGTTTGGGAAGATCTGACAGGATATAAGATGGAGGAATGTTTAAATAAGAATTCTTTCGGTTTTATTCACCCTGAAGAAAGAACAATAAGCAAAAAGAAGTTTGCTGTGCTTCTTAATTCTAAAGAACAGATAAAAAAGTGTTGATTGAACTTCAAAAAGATGATGCCACCTCATCAATTCCTTTTATCTTTTTGTCTGCTCTTGCAGATATATCGCATATTCGAATGGGAATGAGAGATGGTGCCGATGATTATTTAGCTAAACCATATAAATCAAACGATTTACTGGATGCAGTTTATTCAAGAATAAATAAAAAGAAAAAATTTGATCAGAAAATTGATCAGATATTTAAATCTATTACATTATCTCTCCCTCATGAATTACGAACTCCTCTGGTTTCAATAATCGGCTTCTCTCAAATTATTAGAGATGACACTAAAATTCTGGATTCTCATGAAATTTCAAGAATGGCTGAAAAAATAAACGCTTCAGGATATGAATTGCTCAATTTAGTTGAAAAATTTCTAACGTACAGCAATCTAGAATTGATGAAATTCAGCACGGATAAACTATTATCTTTTAAAGATGCATTTATATCTTCAATTAAAAGTGAAGTTATATCAACTGCAGAGAAAGCAGCCGGAAAATTTGATAGAGTTCAAGATGTAAAATTCAATTTACATGATGTACCGGTCAAAATTATAGCGAATTATTTTAACATTTTAATTATGGAAATAATTGAGAACTCGTTAAAATTTTCTAAAAAAAATACATTCATTGAGTTCAGCTCCACTTTATCGGAAGATAAATATATATTGGAAATTAAGGATCATGGCATCGGTATGTCGCAAGAACAAATAAATAATTTCGGACTTCTACGGCAGCATGATAGATCGAAAAATTGTCAGAAAGGGTTAGGATTAGGTTTAAAAATCGTGGATATGATTGCTGAAATTTTTGATCTTGAAATTAAAATTGACACTCAAATAAATAAATATACGTGTATAAAAATATTGCTGCCAAGAATTATAAAGTAAAAGCTTTTCAAATCTTCAAAAGAAATTTAGGTAAAATAATCTTTTTCATTTAAGCAATTTATAATATTTATATATCTAAAATATAATTTATTTTTAACGATAATAACAGAGAGATTTTTAATTTAGTTTTACCAAACAGAGATGGATTAAAAATGGAAATGATATCCTGGTCGGAAAAGTATAGCGTTAATAATTTTTTGATAGATGCACAGCATAAAAAATTAGTTTCAATAATAAATAGACTTCATGCGGCAATGAAAGAAGGAAAAGCTAAAAATATCCTTGAATTTATACTTGATGATTTAATTATGTACACTAAAGAACATTTTAGAACGGAAGAACGAATGATGATGAATGCAAATTATCCCGGTCTTAAAGAACATTCCCAAGAACATGAAAAGTTAACGGAAAAAGTCATAGATTTTCAAAAACTTTTTATTGAAGGCAAAGCTCTTATAACAATGGACCTAATGAATTTTTTAAAAAGCTGGCTAATTAATCATATTGAGGGGACAGATAAAAAATATAAAGGTAAGCTCTCGTAAATCTTTTTCTTATTAACCACTTTCAACTAAATAAAAACCCGAATTTAACGATAATATAAACCATAGATTATTACTGATTAAACATCTTTTAACTAAAGGAAACATAATGGAACTAATAAAATGGTCTGATAAATATAGTGTAAACAATTTTTTACTCGATTCCCAGCATAAGAAATTAATCGCAATTATTAATGAACTTCATACTGCAATGAAAGTAGCACGCGGAAATGAAATAATGCAGACAATATTTGATGAATTAATCTGGTATACTAAAGAGCATTTTAGAACAGAAGAACAAATTATGTTAAAATTTAATTATCCGGCATATAATGAGCATAAAGCAGAACATGAAAAGTTAACCGAACAGGTTCTTAAATTACAGAAAGATTATAAAGAAGGTAAATCGCTAATCACTATGGATACTATGAACTTTTTAAAGAATTGGCTTATTAATCACATTGAAGGGACTGACAAAAAATATAAAGATAAAATAGTTTCGAATGCCATAAACAAAAAGGTTATGATTT
Organism: uncultured Bacteroidota bacterium; assembly: GCA_963782475.1. GTDB lineage: Bacteria > Bacteroidota > Ignavibacteria > Ignavibacteriales > Ignavibacteriaceae > CAVQBP01. The sequence continues at coordinate 52,744 of CAWAJW010000006.1, read as the reverse complement.
AGTGTACTGCAGATTTTTTGATATGACGATACTTAAATAAATATTTTCAAAGACGGATATTTATAAATTTTGATCTGCTGTTAGTTCTAAATATCCCCCAAAACATCATTGATCCATTCATAAAAATTTAATTAGATGAACTAAACAAAAATTGCTTTTTATTCGATAATATTTAATAATAGAATAACTTATGGTGATATTGAATATAAGATTAATTAGCTGATACTTTATAATAATATACTCTTATTTCAATAATAAATGATCTTTATCTAAAAATTTGCAAAAATTTTTTTAATTCTTGGACATTAAATAAAATCATTAAATGAGAGTTTATATCATGAAATTGTTTTTAAAATTGAATATTAAAACAAAGTTAATTCTCATTATTGGTACAATTGCCATTTTAGCCGGAATTGTAGGTGCTGTTTGGATGAATGCCTCTTTATGGCAAATATTTTGTATTATAATAATTAATGCAATATGTTCTATTCCCCTTTCCCTCTTAATTGCAAGTATTATAAATAAACCTATAAAAGAAATTAATTTAAAAGTAAAGGAATTGGGAATGGGGCATTTCGGTCAAAGAATAGATATTACAACCAATGATGAATTTGGAAATATTGCCTCAGCAATCAATCAGTTAGCTGAAAACCTCCAGAAAAATATTCTTAATAACATTAAAAAAATATCTGAGGGTGAGTTTGATTTTGAATTAATTCATAAAGATGATAGAGATGAAATCACACCGGCAATTAATAAATTAACTTCAACTATAAGAGAAATGATTAATGAATCGAAGCTCTTGGTTGATGCAGCTTCAAGCGGGAAATTAAATGTTAGGGGAGACTCAGCAAAATTTAGAGGCGGATATCAGGAACTTATACAAGGATTGAATAATACTTTTGTCGCAGTAGTAAAACCGATTAATGAATCAAGTAAAATTTTAGAGCTTTTGGCCCAGGGTAATTTGACTGCTAGAATGAGAGGCGACTATCCCGGAGATTACTCAGTAATTAAGAATAATATTAATAGCCTGGCAGAGTCATTCGGCAATGCTGTTAGAGATTTCGCATCCGCTGTTCAGTTAACAACTAATTCATCAAATGAAATATCATCCAGCATCGAGGAAATGGCAGCAGGAACACAAGAACAATCTTCTCAAACAACTGAAGTTGCGGCAGCTATTGAAGAAATGGCAAGAACTATTCTTGAAACTACTCAAAATGCAGGTACTGCTTCGCTAAATGCTAAAAATGCCGGTGAAATTGCAGGGGAAGGCGGGAAAGTTGTTGAAGAAACAGTAGAGGGAATGAAAAGAATTGCAGATGTTGTTTCAAAAGCTGCTGAAACGGTTAAGCAATTAGGCAAAAGCAGTGATCAGATTGGCGAAATAATTCAAGTCATTGATGATATTGCAGATCAAACTAATTTACTTGCTTTAAATGCAGCAATTGAAGCCGCCAGAGCAGGTGAAATGGGAAGAGGTTTTGCTGTAGTCGCAGATGAGGTAAGAAAACTTGCGGAAAGAACTACAAAAGCAACAAAGGAAATTGCAGGGATGATAAAGCAGATTCAAAGAGATACAAAAGGTGCAGTTGAATCGATTGAACAGGGAACTGAAGAAGTAAAAAAAGGTAGAGAGTTAGCCAACAAAGCCGGTGAGTCATTAAGAGGTATAATAAGTGCATCTAAGAAGGTTGTTGATGATGTAAATCAGGTAGCCGGAGCCAGTGAGGAGCAATCTTCTGCGGCAGAACAAATAAGTAAAAACATTGAAGCGATAAGTAATGTAACAAATGAAAGTACTGCAGGCATCCAGCAAGTGGCAAAATCCGCAGAAGATCTGAACAAACTTACAGACAACTTACAAAGCCTAATAAGCAGATTTATAATTAACTTAAGTGAAGAAGAGGAACATTATTCCATTAGAAAAAATGGTAAGCTAGTTAAATCAAAATAATAAATTAAAATGGCAGAATAAAAAATATATTTTAAAACAGGCAGCAATTCATTTCATCCAATTTCTTCATTAAATAAATCCCGCCTAATAATGTTTTGCAGCATTACTACTAATCTTTTTTAATTAAAAACCCATAATTTTAATCGGTAATAATTACTTGCAATAAAATTTCTCTATATTTAATAAAATGCATAATCTAATCGAAATGAATTAAAAAACACCGGCAAGTTATTTGTTACAGTGTGCGACAAAGTGTTTATAAGGGTGAGGTTAATGTTAAAAGTTACAGTTTTATGCATTGTTGTATTAATTAGTTTTGGTACAAGCTTTCCAAATTCCGATTATTTTGCTAAGATATCTAATATTGAAAAAGTCAGCGGCAACACACTGGAGTTTGATGTTTATATAAAAGCCCAATCAGAACAATTCGAATTAACTTCATATCAATGTGCTTTCTCATTTAATGAAGCTATAACCAACAGTTCAGCATTATCTTTTACATACATACCCGGTTCATCACAACTAACTAATATTCCGCCGGAAGTTGGGGTTGGTGTTAATAATTCAGATGGCGAAATAAAATTAACATTTGCTTCCATGCCGGGAAGTGAATTTATATCATCTAATTATATCAAAATGGGAAGATTCAGATTAACTACATCGGGTACATTTAATGATCTGCCTCCCGAAATTAAGTGGAGTTTCAACGGGAAAATTAATACTATTTTAACGGGGGAAAATTTTGAAGAGATTACGGATTCAAGCGAGCATTCGGAAGAAAATTATGGTCAGCTTTCTATTTTGAATGTTTATGCTTCTGAAACAAGCGATAGTTTAACAGCACCTGAAAAAACAATTGATGGCAAAGGCGTCAATGATGGAGATCGAAATTCTAGATGGGCTGCCAGACCAATGCCCGAGTATTTAATTTTTGACCTTGGAACGAACGTGAGAATATTTCAGAGACAAAATTTTCATTTTATAAGTGGAATAACAGACCGCATTTTTAAATATTCTATTTTAACATCGGATGATTTCAAATACCTGGAGTGAAGTAGTTACAGATGATTCTTCATCTTCATCGGAATGGACTACAAATTTAATTAATAAAGCTGCCAGATATGTGAAATTAATTTTTTTAAGCAATAATCAACCTGATTGGGCTGGTTTATGGGAAGCACAAATTTATGGAAATACTTCAAATATTATTCAAGAAAAAAAATCGGATCCTTTAGTTAATATACCACTGAGTATTGGAGATGGAGCAGGAGAAGCCGACACTTTATTTGTCGGGATAGATTCAACAGCTTGCGATGGATTAGATTCATGTCTTGGAGAGGTAGAATTTCCTCAACCACCAAGCGGTTCTTTCAGTGCCTGGTTGAATGTTCCTAATAGTAAATTGTCTACCTTAAAAGATTATAGATATGGTTCTATGATTGATAATTTTATCTATACATATCAACTGGAATATCAGAAAGGTAATGCCGATAAAATAATTGTTCATTGGAATTTACCCAGGACTACAAAATTAAGAGTTCAGGATATTCTTACAGGGAATATAATTGATACTGTTTTCTATTCAGGTATGGATAGTCTTACGGTAAATGATCCTAATGATTTTTATAAATTAAATTTAACAGTTACATATCTTTCAAAAGTTTTGCCGGTAGAACTTACGTCATTCAAAGGAGAGAATGTTGCTAATTCGGTTGAGCTAAAATGGAAGACAGCAACAGAAATAAATAATAAAGGATTTAAGGTAGAAAGAAAAATTCCCGGAAGTACAAAGTGGGAAGGAATAGGTTTTGTCAATGGTAACGGCTCTACAACAAATCCTACTGCATATAAATATGTAGATAATTACAAGTATCAGACAATTGACGGCATTGTAAGCTATAGATTAGATCAAATTAGCTTTAATGGCGAATCAAATTATTCAGATGAAATAAGAATAAAAGTTGATCTTACTCCTAAAGATTTTGTTTTATATCAAAATTATCCTAATCCTTTTAATCCGTCAACAAATATTAAATATGCTTTACCATTTGAAAGTAATGTGAATATTACAATATATAATACATTAGGTGAAAGGATTAAAGATTTTGATCAGGGAATTAAAGAAGCGGGAAATCACGATATTGTTTGGCAGGCTAACAACCAGGCGTCGGGAATCTATTTTTGCATGATCACGGCAAGAAGCACCGACGGTAAAAATAGTTTTAGAAAAACCAGAAAGATGATGCTTCTTAAATAACAACTTGAGGCTGCAGGATAATAATGTTAAAGGCTCCAGCTATATAATTGGTATCTTAAAGATTTCCACAGAAAATAAATCCAGCCATATAACTTTATATTTAATATTATATTTTCCCATCATTTTTTTAATAATATTTGTTATCTCTTAATATTTTTTCTTTACTTTAAGTTATATTTTAATTATTCATTTAATATCAAATCTTTTAGGAATATTGGTAAAAATTAAAAAGAAATATAGCTTTACAAACAATCGTCAAATTTGGAGATTAATCCCTACGGATACCAATAAGATAATTATTGAAGATAGAGATAATAACAGCAGGGAAGTTTTTTTTAACTGTCTGGATATAATCACCGGTGAAATAATTTTTAGAAACTTTCAACTCGAAGATAAATTTTGGATAGGGATTGAAACAATCTATAATGATATCATTTTTTTTCATAAATTTTTAAAACCGGGCTTACCAATACATACAGGAATAATCGCTTTTCATATACATTCAAAAAAAATACTTTGGGAAACAGAAGATTATAATTTTCATTTTATTAAAGATGATAAAATTTACGTATTTAAAAGTAAATTTGAAGGAAGAGAATATTTCTACACTTGATTATAAAACAGGGAAGAAATTAGAAGATATCGGAAATGATTCGAAAAGTATAAATATTTTAAGAGAAAAAGGGGAAAGTAAAAAAAATTTTAATGAATATTTGTTTCCCGAACCGGTTGAGCTATCTATTAACAATTCATTTTTTGATATTATACATGAATTGAAAGCTGAAAGAAATATAGCCGGCAAAATCAACTATATTGAACTGAATAATTTATTATTAACTTCGTTTCATGAAGTTCTCCCGAATGGAAATTTCCGGAATATATTTAGAATCGTTGAAATTGAATCAAATAAAGTTATTTTAGAAGAAATTCTTGATAAGGAAACTAAACTATTAATCCCGGAATCATTTTTTGTTATTAATAAGCTGGTGTTTCTTATTAAAGAAAAAATTAAATTAATTGTCTATTCATTCTAATGTTTTTAAGATAAAAATTAAAAGCACATGGAATTAACCGAAGAAGATAAGGTTATTTTATTAACAGCTGCAAGAGAATCAATTAAAGCTGTATTTTCCGAAAGTCTTCCGCTTACATTAGATTATAACAAATTTCCAAATTTAAAACAAAATTGCGGAGCCTTTGTTACTTTAAGAATAAATAATGATTTAAGAGGCTGCATTGGTTATATCTACACTAAAGTTCCTTTATACAAAACAGTTTGTGATGCAGCCAAACAATCGGCTTTTAGCGATCCGCGATTTTTTCCTCTTTCATCTGCAGAATTAGATAAAGTGAACATTGAAATTTCGGTTTTATCAATCCCTATTCATATAAATGGTTATGACGATATCAAGTTAGGCCTTCATGGTTTATTATTGGAAGAGGGAGCAAATAAATCCGTTTTACTTCCTCAAGTAGCTGCTGAAAATAAAATAGGTCTGGATGAATTTCTTTCCATACTCTGTGAAAAAGCAGGCTTATATTCACAGCTTCTGGAAAACTAAAATGCTTAATCTAAAAACATTTGAAGCTCAGGTTTTTTCCGAAGAAGAAATTATGAGAAAAGAAAATGAATAAAATAAGAAAAGCCGCTGTTGCAGGATATTTTTATCCTTCAAACCGGCAAAAACTTTTAGATGAAATTGAAACTCTGCTTTCTATTTCAAAGCCGGGAATAAATTTGCAGAATATAAGCGGAATTATATCTCCGCATGCAGGGTATATTTATTCCGGTAAAACAGCTGCTTATGCATATAACCTTTTAAGAGAGAAAGAAATTGATAAAGTAGTAATTATATCGCCAAGCCATAGAGAATATTTTCCGGGGATTTGTATATATGAAGGAGATGGTTATGAGACTCCGCTCGGTGTTGCTGAAATAGATCAGTTATTTGCTGATAAATTAATTAATGAAAGCAGAATTATATACAGAGGGATTGAAGGGCATAGAGATGAACATGCCATTGAAGTACAAATTCCTTTCCTTCAGAAAGTTTTAATTAAATTCAAGATAATTCCTGTAGTTATAGGCGATCAGGGCAAAATGTTTATTGATGAACTTGCGGAAAGGATCGGACAGACTGCTGATGATAAAACTTTAATCGTTGCCAGCTCTGATTTATCACATTATTATTCAAAGCAGGAAGCTGATCAGCTGGATTCCGTTATAGAGAATGATATCAAAGAATTTAATTTTGAAAAACTTCAAAATGATCTTAAATATAAGAATTGTGAAGCCTGCGGAGGCGGGCCCATAGTTGTTATGATGAAAGCTGCTTCTTTGATGAATAAAAAAAATGCGGCTGTTTTGAACCGCAGCAATTCCGGGGATATAACAGGAGATTATAGCAGTGTAGTTGGTTATCTTTCCGCAGCTATATATTAAATAATGATTTCAAAAAGATCTAACATAACAATTATTGGTGCAGGGAAAATTGCTTATTCACTTGTTCATGCTCTTACTAAAAACGGCTACAAAATAAATTTAATTATAAGTAATAATCTTATTTCCGCAAAAAAACTTTCAGGGAAATTCTTTATAAATAATTATTCTGATAATCTGGCGGTTTTAGATTCAAAAAGTAAAATCATCTTTCTTGCCATACCGGATAATCAAATTGAAATAACTGCAAAAAAAATAGTTCGTCTTAAAACTAACATCAGGGGTTCGCTGATTATACATCTTTCAGGGGCAGAGACTATATCAAAGTTAAGTTCACTTATGAAAAAAGGAGCATTAACCGGATCGTTTCATATTATGCAGACATTCCCTTCCAGGAGAATTGTTAAGATTGAGAATTGCTATTCTGCTATAGAAACTGATAATAAATATGTAAGAAAATTTCTATTTAAATTATCAAAAGATCTAAAATTAAAACCATTTAAGTTGAACTCTAATGATAAGACACTGTATCATCTTGCAGGTGTGTTTGCTTCAAATTTTTTAGTTGGAAATATTTTTAATGCTGAAAATATTTTTAATATTAAAAAGAATAATAATTATAATAATTTCGATTTTCTTTCCCCTATAATAAAATCAACTTTGGACAATATTAATAAACTAGGAAGTTCAAAAGCATTATCCGGTCCAATTGAAAGGGGAGATTTATCTACAATAAAAAAACATATTCATACTTTAAAACGTATAAATAAAAATAATAGAAATATAAATTCAGTGGTTCTTAACTATATGATTCAGTCATTTAATTTATTGAACGTAGTACAATCAAAATATAAAAAATTAAATAAAAAGCATTTGGAGCTGCAGGAATATTTAATTAGGGAATTAAAAGCAGCAATTTCGGATAAATAAATCTCTTTTAGGAATTTCAGAAAGAATTATAAATATAAACTGAAAAATAATATGTAAGCATTGCGAACATCGCAGAAAGAGGGATTGTTAAAACCCAGGCCCAAAGAATATTTCTGGCAACTCCCCATCTCACAGCCGAAAATCTTTTTGTTGTTCCGACTCCGATTATTGAACCGGTGATTGTATGTGTTGTGCTTACAGGAATCCCAAAAATAGTTGCAAAAATAATCGTTAACCCAGCAGAAGTTTCAGCACTGAACCCCCCGAAAGGAGTTAATTTTGTGACACGCATTCCAAGTGTTCTTATAACTTTCCATCCCCCGATTAAAGTTCCAAGAGCAATTACAGAATAGCTCATTAATATTACCCAGAAGGGAACATGGAAAGACGCACCTATAAGTCCGTTGGTAAAAAGAACAACCGCTATGATGCCTATAGTTTTTTGAGCATCATTTGAACCGTGACTTAAGCTGAAAAGAGCAGCAGAAATTAATTGAAATTTCCTAAAATACATGTCAACTTTATAAGGTGATTTAAATCGTACAATCCACAAGGTTGCAGTCGAAAATAATAAAGCAAAGATGAATCCTAAGATTGGTGCTAAAAAAATAAAAACTACAACTTTTGTATAACCTGAAAGGATAATTGCATCGAAACCGGCTTTTGCAAAGCCTGCACCCCCATATCCTCCGATAATTGAATGTGAAACGCTTATTGGGAGCCCAAAATGTGTGGCAGTTGCCGATAAAATTATTGCACCTATTAATCCTGAAAAGATCACAAAATTGTCTACAATATTTACATCAACAATTCCTTTTCCTATAGTTGTTGCTACACTTACTCCGAACATAAATGCAGCAATAAAATTAAAAAATGCTGCCCATATTACAGCTTGAATTGGGGTCAGCACCCTTGTGGATACGACTGTTGCAATTGAATTTGCAGCATCATTCATTCCGTTATAGAAATCGAAGATTAGTGCAAGAGAGATAATCAGAATAGCAAAATGCATAATGTTTAAGCGTTTTTTATGAATATTGACATTATTACATTTGCAGTTGATTGGCATCTGTCGGAAGTATTTTCAAGAAGATCCAGTATTTCTTTTTTTTTAATTAGACTAATCGGGTCTTTCTCAAGTTCGAATAATTCTTTCATTGCTGTCTGATAAACTTTATCGGCTTCGGATTCCAGGATTTTAACGGCTTTCATTTCGTTAGTACTTTTAATTTTTAAATCCTGGATGGCTTTACCAAGCTCCTTGATTTGTTCTAATACAATTGCAGCTAATTTGTCAGCATATTCGATTTTTTTTGTGATATTAAAAGTTTCGACGCGCATCGTAGCACCAAGGAGCATATCGCTGATATCATCAAGCCTTTTTATTAAAGCAAAAATATCTTCACGATCAAATGGAGTAATAAAAGTTTTATTCAATCTCTTAACAACTTTTGAAGAGATTTCATCACAGCGGCTTTCAAGGGGTTTAAATTTTATTATTAAATCTTTATCAATTGTTTCCGATGTAAAAATCTGGTGTGTATAAGATGCCATTTCGGTAATATGAGAGATCATTTCCTTAAAATTATCGAAATATTTTTCTTCCTTGGGTAACAATTTTTGAAACATATAATTCCCTGAATTTCAAATCTGGTTTGATAAAATGACGAATTTTACTTTTTTTAATCTAAAAATCTCATATTCCGAGAAATTTATTACTTACTAAATATAAGATTATTTATATAATTTAAAAAACTTAATTTAAATTTTATGTTTTAAAAAAACTTGAAAAAATTTGCCGAATTATATCAAAGATTAGACGAAACAACCAAAACAAACGAAAAAATAAATTCACTTGTTGAATATTTTGAATCTTCAAATTCCGAAGATTCTATTTGGGCTGTTTATTTTTTAATTGGAAGAAAACCTAAACAAGTTATTCCTGCCAGAAAACTTAAGGAGTGGTCTGCAGAGTTAGCAAACATCCCGGATTGGCTTTTTGATGAGTCTTATGACACAGTTGGTGATTTGGCTGAAACTATAACTTTATTGCTGCCGCAGGCTACGAGTTCAACTAATAAATCATTGCAATATTGGGTTGAAGAAAGATTATTACCGCTTAAAAATAAGATAGAAAGTGTTCAGAAAGAAGAGATGATTTCTGCCTGGAATGAAATGAATAATAAAGAAAGATTTGTCTGGAACAAACTAATTACCGGAAGTTTCAGAGTAGGTGTTTCCGCAAAAATAGTTGTGAAAGCTCTTTCAATATACAGCGGCATTGATGAGGCGGCTATATCCCATAGATTAATGGGGAATTGGAAGCCTGCAAAAAATTTCTTTATTCAAGTTATTTCACACGATTCGAAAGATTCGGATATAAGTAAACCTTATCCATTTTATCTTGCTTATCAGCTTGATGATGAAGTCGAAAATTTAGGAAGCATAAGAGATTGGCAGGCAGAATGGAAATGGGATGGGATTAGATCCCAGCTAATTAAAAGAGATGGGAAAGTTTTTATCTGGTCACGCGGAGAAGAAATGCTGAATGAAAAATTCCCGGAACTTGAAAATCTCGATTTCCTTATCCCGGATGGAACAGTATTAGACGGAGAGATTATTGCCTGGCAGGATGGGAAACCAATGCCGTTTGGAGAATTGCAAAAAAGAATAGGCAGAAAAAATGTAACAAAGAAAATAATTAATGATATACCGGTAGTAATAATTGCTTATGATCTTCTTGAACTGAATGGTGAAGATATCAGGGAAGAATCTCTAATAAAACGGAATAAAAAATTATTTGAGCTTGTAAATAAAATTTCAGATAAAAGATTACTAATATCACCCAAGATTGAAACTGACTCCTGGAATGAATTAAAAGAAAAAAGAAAAGAATCAAGAAGCAGGTTTGTTGAAGGTTTAATGTTAAAGAGAATTAATTCTCCATATCGTGTGGGAAGAAAAAGAGGTGAATGGTGGAAATGGAAGATTGATCCATTAACTGTTGATGCTGTTTTGATGTATGCACAGCGAGGGCATGGCAGAAGGGCAAATTTATATACTGATTATACTTTTGGTATTTGGGATGGAAATCAACTTGTTCCATTCGCAAAAGCATATTCAGGTTTAACTGATGATGAAATTTACAAAGTAGATTCATTTGTAAGAGAAAATGCAATTGAAAAATTCGGTCCAGTAGTTACCGTAAAACCGCAGCTTGTTTTTGAGCTTGCTTTTGAAGGAATACAAAAATCTGCACGCCATAAGTCAGGTATTGCTGTTCGATTTCCCAGGATAAACCGATGGCGGCTTGACAAAACATCCAAAGATGCCGATAACCTGGAGACAATTAAAACTTTGATTCATTTAAAGATGAAGAAGTATTAAATAGAATTGAACAAAGGATGTATCAAAGATTACAATTCCTCACTGCTCATTTCTTTAATTATCTTTATATTTCCTACCTATTTTTATTCATTCTGAGTTCAAATATTTGAATAGTTTGAAAACAACTCTCATTTTTATGAATAATTTGCTAGGAAATTTAATAAAGCAGCAACTTGATAAATTATGAAAAATAGATCTGCTTTAACCCTCATTTTTCTAACTGTATTTATTGATCTTTTAGGATTTGGAATTTTAATTCCTATACTGCCGACTTTTGTAGTATCAAAACTGCATGCTAGTGAAACTGCTGTCGGCATTGCCATAGCAGTTTATTCATTGGTGCAGTTCATATTCAATCCTTTATTTGGAAAAATTTCCGATAAGAATGGAAGAAAACCAATTATTATTTTTTGTCTTTTTTTGAATGCATTAGGGTATGTAATTTTTGCATTTTCAAATACCTACTTCCTCTTAATTATTTCGAGAATTGTCGGGGGAATCGGCGGAAGCAGCATTGGAGTTGCACAGGCATATATTGCCGATATAACTACAAAAGAAAACCGTTCCAAAGGAATGGGAATGATAGGAGCAGCTTTTGGTTTAGGCTTTGTCTTTGGTCCTTTGTTTGGCGGTTTGCTTTCAAAGTTTGGATATATGGTTACCGGATTTGGAAGTGCGGGATTCTCAACTTTAGCTTTTCTTTTTACAATTTTTCTTCTTCCTGAATCTCATCTTAAAAGAGATGCAAGTGGAATAAAAACAAAAAAAATTCTCGATATACAAGCAATGAAATCAGTTTTTAAGAAACCGGATATTGCTTTGTTAATCATTCTCTTTTTTATTCTAACTTTTACAACTGCAAATATATATGCAATAGTTCCACTCCTTGGTTATAAAGTTTATGATTTTTCCAATCTTCAAAATGGGTATATTTTTGGCATTGTCGGATTTGTAGGAGCGCTTGTTCAAGGAGGCTTAATCAGGGTTATTTCAAACTCTATTTCTGATCTAAAGTTGGTTACAATCGGATCAATATTAATGATGGCAGGTTTTGCTCTTCTTCCATATGGAGAAAATTTTTTAGGATTAGCTGTTGTTGCAGTAATTTTAGCTTTAGGAATTGGAATTTTACAGCCTATTCTTTTAAGCCTGGTTTCAAAAGTTACCTCCGATGAAGAACAGGGAGTTACTCTTGGTATAAATCAATCTTTATCAGCTTTTGCAAGAGTATTAGGTCCTTTATATGGAGGTTTTACATTTGAATTTTTAGGCTTCTCATTTCCTTTTTTAAGTAGCGCAGCCTTTACATTAATAATAGTTATCTTAAGTGTAATTATTCTCCCTAAGAAAATTCATATTCATAATGAAGCTGAACAGTTTGAAATGGATGTGAAAAATGGTTAGAAAAGATTTCCGGTTAATATAATATTTCGAATATTGTGTAATTCCATCTTCTTAATTTATATGTATAATTGTTGCAGGATATTGATTATCTTTAAAAAGAATAAAATTGGAAGAATAAATTGTTCAGCATTGGAAAAATAAATTTAGAAAAAGCAATCCTGCTTGCACCTATGGAGGATGTGACTGATGTTTCTTTCAGATTAATCTGCAGAGAACTTGGTGCAGATGTGGTTTATACAGAATTTGTAAATTCCGAAGGATTGGTTAGAGAATCTGAAAAAACTCATAAAAAGCTGGAAATTGTCGAAGAAGAACGTCCGGTAGGAATCCAGATTTACGGTGGGAATATCGAATCAATGGTTGGAGGGGCAAAAATAGCCGAAGCGGAAAATCCGGATCTAATAGATATAAATGCAGGGTGCTGGGTAAAAAATGTTGTTGGAAATGGTGCCGGTTCAGCCTTGCTTAAAGATCCTCAATATATGCAGAAACTTGTAAAAGAAATAGTTAATTCAGTTTCCCTCCCGGTTTCTGTAAAAACCCGTTTAGGCTGGGATGATAACAGTATCCAAATTCTGGAAGTTGCAAAAAGACTTGAAGATGTAGGAGTTCAGGCATTAACGATTCATTGCCGTACCAGGAAAATGGGGCACAAAGGAGAAGCTTATTGGGATTGGATTCCAAAAATTAAAGAGGTTGTTTCCATCCCTGTAGTGTTAAATGGAAATGTCTTATCTGCATATGATGTGAAAAGAGCTTTCGAAGAAACTGGTGCAGATGGAGTAATGATAGCAAGAGGGGCTATCGGCAATCCGTGGATATTTAAAGAAGCAAAGGAATTACTTGCAAACGGCTCTATATCTTCAAACATCAATGAAGAAACAAAAATCACTACCTCTCTTCAGCATCTCAAATTAGCAATAAAAGTAAAAGGTGAAAGAAGAGCTGTAATTGAGCATAGAAAATTTTATTCCGGTTATCTTAAAGGCTTATATAATGTTTCTAAAGTCAGACAGTTATTAATGCAGGAAACAGAATATAATAATGTTGAAAAAATTCTTTTAGATTACCTGGATGAACTGCTGAATTTCAAATTAGCGGTTTGAAATAAAAATCATTCCTAATTTTATTAACTTCCTGAATCTTTATTCACGCTATTTTACTCATTTCAGCTTTTATTATATTTAAAACTGATTGATTAAATATTTTATTATGCCTTCAAAAAAAGATACAATAAAAATACTGGAAGAAATTGCAGATATGCTGGAATTAAAAGGGGAAAATAAATTTAAAATCCAGGCTTACCGGGCAGGGGCGGGAGCATTAAAAAAAATAGAATCTGGATTTTGACAGATTAGTGGGGCTAAAGGAATTAAATAAGATTAAGGGAATTGGACCGGGTCTGCAAAAAATTATATATGAATTCTATGATACAAATGAATCTTCTCTTTATAAAAGTTTAAGAAATGAAATTCCCGCCGGTTTAGAGGAGCTGATTAATATCAAAGGTTTGAATCCGGCTAAAATAAAGCTTATTAACTCTGAATTAGGAATTAAGAATTTAGAAGAATTGGAAATTGCAGCTAAAAAAAATTTACTTATTACTATAAAAGGCTTTGGAGAAAATCTTCAGGAGAAAATATTATCCGGGATTAAGGATCATAAAGGTATACAGCCATTATATCCTTTTAAGTAATGCCTTAAGATTATCTGAAGAAGTTATTAATAAAATTTCAAAAATTAATTCCGTAAAAAAGTTTGAGAAATCGGGGGATTTGAGGCGAGGCAGTGAAATTTTTTCACAACTGGATTTTATTATTTTGGTTACAAACAAGAATGCTTTTCTTAATGAGTTAAATAAAATATTCAGATTTAAAAAATTAAATAAAAAAATTATAATTGAAGAGCTTTCGGATCTCCCTGTTTACATTTTCATTGCTGAAAATGAACCGGAATATCAGAAGCAGATGTTTCTAACTACCGGTTCAGAAGAATTTATTAACTTGATAAATGTAAATAAAATTAGAGGAAATTCAGAGGAAGAAATTTTTTCTGGTTTAAAAATTCCATATCATAATCCCAGAAATGAGAGAGAAAGAATATTTAGAACAAAAAAAGAAATCTTTGTTAAAAAATTCCGCTTTAACCTTTGATGATTTTAGAGGACTGCTTCATTTTCACACAACCTATTCCGATGGAAAAAACACACTTACCGAAATGTTCAATGCCGCTGAAGAGTTAGCTTTTACTTTTGCTGCAGTTTGTGATCATAGCAAATCCGCTTATTATGCAAATGGTATGGATGAAAAAAGAGTGCTGCTGCAAAGAAAAGAAATAAGGCAAATAAAATTAAAAAGTAAAATTGCTTTATTTTCAGGAATTGAAGTGGATATTTTAGTAAATGGAGATTTGGATTATAATAATGAAATTCTTTCCAGTTTTGACTTTGTAATTGCTTCAGTTCATTCCCGTTTCAATTTAGATGAAAAAGAAATGACGAAGAGGATAATAAAAGCTATTGAAAATCCTTATGTTGATGTTTTAGCACATCCTTCCGGCAGACTGCTTCTTTCACGCAACTCCTTACAACTTTGATATTAAAAAAGTTATTGATGCTTGTTATGATAATTATGTTGCAATTGAAATAAACTCAAGCCCTAAGAGGCTTGACCTGGAATGGCGCTGGGTTTATTATGCGAGAGAAAAGGGATGTCTATTTTCTATAAACCCGGATGCTCATACAATTTCTGAAATTTCTTACCTGGTATATGGAATTATGATGGGAAGAAAAGCAGGTCTTCAGCCGGCAGAAGTGATAAATTGTTTTAATTTAAATAAGTTTAAGAAATTTCTTAATAGAAAAGTAAATCGGAATTTTTAAAGCAGATATAAATATGGAATGGAAAAAAGGATTTATGATAATATGAAAAAGTTTATAATTTGTGCAATCTTGATGCCTCATGCAGCTATGCTTGGATTATAAAATCTCTTTAATAAAATAGCGGGATCTTAAAATGATAACATATTCTGAAAAAAACAGCATTGGATTAATTATGCTGAATCGCCCGGAAAAAAGAAATGCTTTGCATCCGGAAATGATTGAAATGATAAAAGTTAAATTAAATTCTATAGAAAACGATAATAATATTAAAGTTTTAATCTTTAGCGGGGAAGGAAGCAGCTTTTGTGCAGGGGCAGACCTGGCATATTTAAATGAATTAAAAGATTTCTCCTGCAATAGAAAATGAAAAGGATTCGGAAAAACTCGCTCAATTGTTTCTGGATATTTATAATTTTCCTAAACCTGTAATTGCTGCAGTAAACGGACCCGCTATTGCCGGCGGATGCGGCCTGGCTTCTGTTTGCGATTTTATTATTGCAGATTCAGAAAAAGCAAAATTCGGATATTCAGAAGCTAAAATAGGTTTTGTCCCTGCTATTGTTTCAATATTTTTAATTAAAAAAATCGGTGAAGGGAAAGCCAGACAATTACTTTTATCTGCTGAAACCATCAATGCCGAAAAAGCTTATGAAATTGGCTTTGCAGATTATTTATCGAATGATGTTTTAAATGATTCTTTTTCTCTTGCAGAAAAGCTTACCACGGAATTCGTTAACAAGCCTTAAAATGATTAAAAAAATGATCTCTTCTATTTCCAATTTAACAATTGAAGAGGCAATAAAATATTCAATAGAATTGAATACTACTCAGCCGTTCCACCGAAGATTTTAAAGAAGGATTAAGCAATTTCTTAAACAAAAAATAAGGGAAATAATGGAAAATATAGACTTACAAAATTACATAAGAAGTGTCCCTAATTTCCCCAAAAAAGGGATAAATTTTAAGGATATTACAACTATATTAAAAGATCCTATTCCATTTAAAGCTACACTTAGATTGTTGTTTGAATTTACCAAAAATAAAAGTATAACTAAGGTAGTAGGAATTGAGTCCCGTGGTTTTATTTTTGGCGCGATGCTTGCGGAGAAATTGGATGTCGGTTTTATACCTGTTCGGAAGCCAGGGAAACTTCCGGCAGAAACTGTCAGTGAAAGTTATGCCTTGGAATATGGAGAAGATAAAGTTGAAATTCATAAGGATGCAATACAGCCGGGAGATAAAGTTTTAATTCATGATGACCTTTTAGCCACAGGCGGAACCGCAAAAGCTACAGCAAATCTTGTGAAAAAATTAAATGGGGAAGTTGTGCAGTTATCTTTTATAATAGAATTGTCTTTTCTTAAAGGAAGAGAACAATTAAAAGAGTATGATGTTAGAGCCCTGATTGATTACAAAGGCGAGTAGTACCTCAATATGCGGGAAGTAGTATTTTTAAAAAATAATGCGGAGAAGTGGAAGAAGTTTGAATCGCTAATTTCTGAAAAAGAGAATGTTAATCCTGACCTTCTCGCAGAACTTTTTATACAGCTTACCGATGATCTTTCATATGCAAAAACATTCTACCCGGGAAGTAAAACGCATAAATATTTGAATTCATTAGCTGCCAAAGTTCACCAAAGCATTTACAAAAACAAAAAAGAAGAAAAGGGGAAGTTTATTAGATTCTGGAAAGATGAGCTTCCGCTTCTTTTCTATGCACATCGAAAATTGCTACTTATTTCATTCATAATTTTTTTTATTTCCTTATTGATCGGAATAATATCTACGGCAAATGATGACAAATTTGTGAGACTTATACTTGGAGATTCATATGTTAATATGACAATGGAAAATATTGCTAAAGGTGATCCGATGGCTGTATATAAAAAAATGAACCAGGTTGATATGTTCATGGGGATTACATTTAATAATATTGTGGTCTCTTTCTATACGTTTATGGCCGGAATTCTTTTATCGTTCGGAACGGGGTATATGTTGTTTACAAATGGAATTATGCTCGGTTCATTTGAATGCTTTTTCTTTCAGCATGGAGTTTTGAGCCAATCACTACTGACGGTCTGGATACATGGTGTGCTGGAAATTTCTTCAATAATTATTGCAGGCGGTGCCGGTCTTCTCCTTGGGAAAAGTATCTTATTTCCAGGAACTTTTACAAGAAGAAAATCTTTTATTAACGGTGCAAAAGATGGAATAAAAATCGTTTTAGGTTTAGTCCCGATTTTTATAACTGCTGGATTTTTTGAATCATTTGTTACAAGGTATACCAATATGCCTTTCCCGGTCAGCTTATTAATTATCTTTGGTTCATTATCATTTATTATATGGTATGTAATTATTTATCCAAGAAAAATTGTTTCAAGGGGTTCAAATGGAAAAGATAGAGTTTAGAAAAGTTCGTGATTTTGGAGATCTGTTAAATGCTACTTTTGAGTTCATTAAGCAGAATTTTAAAAAATTATTTTTATCGCTGCTTTTTATAGCAGGACCCGGTATATTTTTAACAGGCATAGCGGCAGGATTTTACCAATCAAACATATTTTCTTTAAGGAGAAGCTTTGGAAGCTTTATCCCTTCCGCAATCATTTATTATATTTTCATCTTTATCACTTTCCAATTAATCCTCACTGTGACTTATTCATATATAAATTTATATCTGAAAAAAAATCCGGATGAATTCGATGTTATCGATGTTTGGGAAAGTGTAAAGAAAAATCTGGGGATGGTTCTTCTTACAACTTTAGGCATATCTATTATACTAATATTTGCAACTATTTTACTAATTATCCCGGGAATTTATTTGGGAATAATCTTTACCATAATTTATATTGTTAGAATAGAGGAAAAACTTAGTTTCTTTGAATCGATAAGCAGATGCAGATATTTAATATCAGGGAATTGGTGGTTTACTTTGGCGTTGATATTAATTTTTACCGTAATTCAATATTTTTTTACTTTTTTATTTTTGATACCGCAATATATTGCAATGTTTATTGGATTACTCCATATGCAAAACGGACAAATATCTTTTAATAGAACTTTAATGACAATTACCTCGATAATAGGTTCAGTTAGTTATTTCTTTTATGCAATAGTTCTCATTGGAATATCTTTGCACTACTTCAGCCTGGTTGAAAAGAAGGAAGCAACCGGCTTGATGGAAAAATTAGAAACTTTATAGAATGTGTGATATGAAGCTTTTAATTATATTTTTCATATTGTTTATATACTTACCTTTAAATGCAGCTGATATAAGTACAGCCCGGCTTTCCCCTGATAGTTCTAAAGTAGAAGTAAGGATACCTTCGGAAAATTCGATCGCTGAATTTAAAACAGATAAAGATTTTATATATGATGAAGCAAAATCTTTGAATTGGTGGGATGCATTCTGGTTATGGGTAGAGAACCAGTTATCAAAATTTCTTGGAACGAAAACATTCGGTTTCCTTCAAAAATATTTGGGATATATAATTATCCTCGCTGCCGTTATAATAGTAATTTTAGTTCTTAATAAATCAAAATTAAGCGGTCTGTTTTATTACAGGAGAGGAGAAAAAATTTCCGGCTTCAAAGAAATGAAAGAAAATATAAATGAAATTGATTTTGATGATTTAATTTCGGAAGCAATTTCGAAAACAGATTATAGAATTGCTGTCAGGCTTTACTACCTTAAATCATTAAAGTTATTAGCTGATCGAAAACTGATTGATTGGAATATAAATAAAACCAATCATAACTATGTTAAAGAAATAAAAGAAGCAAAACTAAAAAAAACTTTCGGGGAATTAACAAATCTTTTTGAGTGGATTTGGTATGGGGAATTACCTGTTGAAGCATACCTGTTTGAGAAAACAAAAAATAATTTTATTGATTTTCAAGAATCGTTAGTTGTTGAGAAATGAAGAAATATTCAAAATTTATAATTTTATTTATATTAACATTTTTGCTCTTTATAATTGTAAGGATTACCGAGCCAAAAGCTATCGATTGGTCATTAAGCTTTTCGAAAGATGATAAGATTCCATACGGCAGCTATATCATATATCATCTCTTACCTGAATTGTTTCCAAATAGTCACATTCAAGTGACGCAGTATCCAATATACAACATTCTAAAAGATAAAAACTACAGTAATTCCAGCTATATCTTTATCAATAATAATTTTGCTCCCGATGAACTGGACGCAAAAGAATTACTAAAATTTGTAAGTGAGGGGAATAATGTATTTATAGCTGCAAATTTTATAAGAGGTAAATTGTCAGATACTTTAAGTGTTGAAACAAATCTAAATTATATCGGGAATGATTCAATCAGAATAAATTTTTACAACAACCAATTAAAAAATAATTCCCCGTTTACATTTAAAGATTCACCTATTGATTATTACTTTACAAATCTGGATACACTAAACACAATTGCATTAGGATTTAATAAAGATAAAAAGACTAATTTTATAAGGATAAAATTCGGAAGAGGAAATTTTTATTTGAATGCTGTTCCGATAGCTTTTACAAATTATAATATTTTAGATTCACTTAACTCCGGTTACATCTTTAAATCTCTTTCCTATCTGCCTGAGAATAAAACAATTTTTTGGGATGAATATTATAAAACAGGAAGAGCGGCGGCGGGAACACCTTTAAGATTTATTTTAAGTACTCAGTCTTTAAGATGGGCTTATTACATTTTAATATTTTCAATACTTATCTATATTATTTTTGAAGGGAAAAGGAAGCAAAGAATTATTCCTGAAATAAATCCCCTGCAAAACAGCACTTTGGAATTTGCAGGAATAATCGGAAAGCTCTATTATCAGCAGAAGAATCATAAAAATATTGCAGAGAAGAAAATAAGGTATCTTTTGGATCAAATTAAAAGCCGGTATTATATCAAGCCGGATGAATTCAATGATGAAACAATTGCAAAAATTTCCAAAAGATCCGGAGTTGAATTAAAAGAAGTGAAATCAATATTTAAATATATAAACTATATTGAAATACTTCCCAAAGTAAAAGAAAAGGAATTAAAACATATTAGTTCTTTAATAGAATCATTTTATAAAAAAGCAGGCATATATGGAAGATCAACCTAAATTAGAAAGCAGAACCGATTTAAGCGATATACATGAAGCAGTGAATAAAATTAAAGATGAGTTTAAGAAGATTATAGTCGGCCAGGAAGAAGTTATTAATTTATTAATTGCTTCTGTTTTGGCAGATGGACATGTTCTTATAGAAGGAGTTCCCGGAATAGCTAAAACTTTAATTGCAAAGATACTGTCGAAGACTATATCGAGCGGATTTTCGCCGAATCCAATTTACTCCTGATTTAATGCCGTCGGATATTATCGGCACTTCAATTTTCAATATGAAAACTTCTGAGTTTGAATTTAGCAAAGGACCAATCTTTTCAAACATAATTTTAATTGATGAAATTAATCGTGCCCCTGCAAAAACCCAGGCTGCTTTGTTTGAAGTTATGGAGGAGAGACAAATAAGTGTTGACGGGAATACTTATTTACTGGAAGATCCTTTTATTGTATTTGCAACGCAAAACCCTATTGAACATGAGGGAACTTACCGGCTTCCGGAAGCCGAGCTTGACAGGTTTTTGTTCAAAGTTAATATTAGTTATCCTTCACTCGAAGAAGAAGCAAAAATACTTCTCGATCTTCATAACCGGAAAAACGCAAATGATTTAAGTATGATACAGCCGGTGCTTTTTCCTGAGAACCTGGAAAATTTCAGAAATAAAGTACGAAACATTCATATCGATGAAAATATTGCTAAGTATATTGCACAAATCGTTTATAATTCAAGAAACAATAAAGATTTATATTTAGGAGGTTCTCCCCGGGCATCACTTTCAATTTTATCCGGTGCAAAGGCTTTTGCCGTTATGAATGGTCGGGATTTTATTACTCCGGATGATGTTAGAGAAGTAGTATACCCTGCATTAAGACATAGGATCCTTTTAACACCTGAAAAGGAAATGGAAGGCTCCCTCCCGGAAGAAATTATTAAATCCATAATTGAAAAAATTGAGGTTCCGAGATAGTGAAATTCATTAAGGGTTTTTATTTAACTTCAAATTTCTTCGTCTATATTTGGGGAATTGTATTCTTATTTGTACTTGGATATTTTTTTAGGGATATATTTTTTCTTGCCCAAATGGTGTTTTATGTTTTTTTAATTTTAACAATTGTAGATGCTGTAATTCTTTTCAGAGATAAAAAAGGAATGTTTGCATTGCGGGAAACTCCCATGCGGTTATCAAATGGAGATGATAATGAAATTAAAATCTATGTTGAAAATTTTTATAAGTACAAAGTAAATGTTAAAATAATTGATGAAATACCATTTCAATTCCAGGTAAGGAATTTTCAATATATATCAAGCTTATTACCGGGCGAAAATAAAATCATTTCTTATAATTTAAAACCTGTTAAACGCGGAGAATATAATTTTGGGAAGATAAATCTATTTGTATCTTCTCCTTTAAAGTTAGTTTTAAGAAAATTTCAATTCTCAGGTGATAAAGTTATCCCGGTTTATCCATCATACATCCAAATGCGCAAATATGAGTTGTTTGCCATCTCAAACAGGCTATCAGACGTGGGAGTCAAAAGAATCCGCAGAATAGGGCACTCAACCGAATTTGAGCAGATTAAGGAATATGTAATCGGGGATGATTATAGAACATTGAACTGGAAAGCAACAGCAAGAAAAAATGTTTTAATGGTAAATAATTATCAGGATGAAAAATCCCAGCAGGTCTATAATGTAATTGATATGGGACGCACAATGAAAATGCCATTTAACGGGATGAGCCTTCTTGATTACGCAATAAATACAAGTTTAGTAATTTCTAATATTGCTCTTCACAAAGAAGATAAAGCAGGTGTTGTGACTTTTTCTAATAAAATAGGGAACATTCTTCCAGCCGAAAACCGCTCCATACAAATGCACAAAATTCTTGAATTGCTATATAAACAGACTACCGATTTCCTGGAATCGGATTTTGAATCTCTCTGCACAATTATATTATCAAAGATAACGCATAGAAGTCTAATTTTGCTCTATACAAATTTTGAGACAATAGATGCATTAAGAACGGCAGTTGCACTTCTTACGTCGTTTGGCTTTAAATCACCTGGTTGTAATCATATTCTTCGAAAATACCGAACTAAAAACATTGCTTGAGAAGGAGCCGGAAAGTACTGAAGAAATTTATATTAAAACAATCGGGGAAAAATTTGCCTTTGAAAAGAGACAGGTTGTTAAAGAGCTTAACATGTATAAGATTCACTCCATATTAACTCCGCCGGAAAAATTATCCGTTAATACAATAAATAAATATCTTGAACTTAAGGCACGCAGTTTGATATAATTGATAAAAAATCAATATGATATGCATGAAATCCAGATAGAAACTACGCAAAATGTAACTATTGAATATAAAATCGGCAGTGTCGGTGACAGAATTATTGCTACACTTATTGACCTGTTGATTCTAATTGGCTATACAATTGCTTTAGTATTATTAATATCTCAATTGAAATTAAAATTAGGTGTAGCCGGTGTAATTATCCTTTACATTCCTGCTTTTTTTTATGATCTTCTATGTGAGACCTTTCTTAACGGTCAGTCTTTCGGGAAAAAAATAAGGAAAATTAAAGTAGTTAAACTGGACGGCAGTCAGCCGAATTTTTTAAGCTATTTTATAAGATGGATTCTGCGTCCTATTGATATCTGGTTTACTTACGGATCCGTTGCTCTTATTACTATTCTGATTAATGGCAAAGGGCAAAGGCTCGGGGATTTAGCTGCAAATACTACAATTATCAAGCTGAAAGATGAAGCTACGCTGGATGATACAATCCTTATGAAGGTTAAAGATAATTATACTCCCAAATACCCTCAGGTTTCTATTCTGAGCGATAAAGATATCGGTTTAATAAAAGAGGTTCTTGAAAGAGTTTCGAAAATTGACGATCCTTTTGTATTTGATAAGATTGTAACCAAATGCAAAAATGTCTTTTTGGAAAACTCAATATAGTACAGATTTAAGACCTTTAACTTTTCTTCAGACCATCCTTCGAGATTATAATTATTTAAATAATAATTAGTTAGTTCTGGTTATAATAAGATTTTTCCAGGCACTTTATAAAATATATGATTATTTACTAACCCGATTTCTTAACTAAATCGGGTTAGCATATTCTTATTTTAGTTTGACAATTTCGACAGGATAATTGGCAGGTGATAAATTATTTTGTTTAACTATATCCTGTCCATCTTTACTTAGCAGGTAAGTTGAAAATCCTGAAGCAAGACCTTTTTCTTCATCATTCAAAAAAATATAAATTTCTCTGCATAATGGATAATAAGTATTGAAAGAAAGAGTCCCGGGAGTATAGTATTGAACTTCATTTTTGGTGTAATCAAGCATCCCCAGAGGAAGAATTTTTATGCTGGTGGTATCCTTTATTATATTAAATCCCACTAAACCAATTATATTAACTTTATTCTTAACTTTTTCAATTACATCTTTTTCCGATTCAGCAATAATAGCATTTACTGGTTCCGAATCATTTAACATTTCTTTCTTCAAGAAACCATATACACCGGAATTTTTTGGCGGAATAAATATTTCTTTGCTCTTATCTTTACCAAGTAAAATATTTTGTACATCGTTATAAAGGATGGATTTAATATTACTATGAACCGAGGTTACCACGGCAACCCCGCCATAGCAAAAACTATAAGTTCGCGCATCCTTGTCTTTTGTATTAATATTTTGATTTTCTATTGAATTTAAACTCCTTGAACTAATAAAAAAATTAATATCGTTATTTGTGAACAATTTAATTCCTTCATCTGCCGTAACAGGAATTATTTCTATATTTGCTTCCTTAAAATTTTGGACAAAAGAGATTTTTTCAGAAAGCATTAATGGATAAACTGATTCATCTACATAAGCTTTGAAATTTCCTTTTGTAGGGAGATTCTTTTCAGTTAAACAGCCATTTAAAGAAAACAAGGCTAGGATAGGAAAAGAAATAAGGCAAAATGAACAGATTTTTTTTAACATAAGTTTCCCCCGAAATTTATTTTAAGTGATTTTTAATTAATTAAGTTAAAAGGAATATTAAATAACCGATCAATAATGGAAGTAAAAGCCAGCCGATACCCTTAATAACATCAATTCTACCTTGTTTTTTTTCTTTATGATTATTTTCTAGTTCCATTCTTCCTCCTTTTTATTTTTTAGGAAAAATTTTCGAATCAATCGATGAAAATTACTTGAATAACTATAGTTAAAGTTTTTGTTTATTCTCATTTACCAGGCACATCACCTTAAAAATTTCATGTTTATTTATTTAATCTTATTATTCTTTTTCGGAAAAAACATAAAAACCGAGCCGACAAATATCATATCATCCACCGATTAATTATTTAAATATTATCAAAGTAATTCTTTCTGCTAATTCAGCTATTGTAACTAAACTGATAATAATGACTATTCCCCAAAAAATTATTTTAAACCATAAAGCACTTCGAATTTTTGAATAAGAATTAATTTTATTCATTTTTTTGGGTTAGTATTTATTCACTAATCAATTTAATTCCTTTAACTGCATCTTTATTCCCCGGTTCAATAGCTAATACTTCTTTATATTCTTTAACGGCTTCTCTCTTTTTTCCGCTTAATGCATAAGCTTCTGCTAACCATAAATGATATTGAGCGGTAGCAGAGCTATAGGAAAGGGCTGATTTTAAGTCATCTATTGCAGCCGGATAGTTTTTATGTAAAAGATACTTGTATCCTAAATTCCCATAAGATTCTGAAACTTCTGTTTTAAAATCATCTTCTTTCCCTTTGACCAGCTGCAGGATATTAGCATATATTTCAAAAGCTTTATTTGTTGAATCCATCATTCTGTAATTTCTTGCCATCCAGATATTTGCCGGCATATAGTCATTCTTTCTATCAATTGCTTTCATAAGGTAGGATTTCGCCACGTTATATCTCTGAATCTGAATTAAGCATAAAGCAGCATTTACATATGAGCTTAACGAGGCAGGATCCGAATAGATTTTTTTATTATAGAAATATAATGCTTTATCAAAGTTTTTGGATTTTAGATTTAAATTTCCCATATCCAGGTAAATATCGGTTAGAGAAGAATCCCTGCTAAAAGCTTTGTTAAAGAACATTAGGGCAACAGAATCATTATTAGCAGATTGATATATTTCTCCAAGCCTTGCATACTCAGATCCCGAAAATAATGAATCAGGCAGAGAGCGGTAGGTTTTAAAAGCTTCATCATAGTTATTTAGTCCTAACAATGCTGCTGCCTTTATTTTCTGCAAGGATAGATTATCTGGAAAGTTAGTTAAACCGCTTACAGAAAGCTCCAAAGCTTTATTAAAATTGTTGATGTTATAATATGCTTGTGAAGCATAAATATATTCGTTGAGATTCTTTTCATATTTTAAATACTTTTCAAGGTAAAAAGCTGCATTACCGTACTCTTTAGCAAAATATAATAAATCGCCTAAACTCTGATAAGCGGGCATATAGGTGCTGTCAATAGAAATTATTCTCAAATATTCATTTGCTGCATCTGTATATTTTGTTTGCTTATAAAGAATCTTGGCAATTTTGAATTTTATAAAAATATTTAAAGAATCCAGTTTTTCCGCATCATAATAATTAGGCAAAGAAAGTTCCCAAACCTTCATTTTATTATAGATATCTCCGATTCCCTCAAAAACTTTGGCGAGCTGATAATTATCTTCTTTTAACTGCATAAAGATTTTCAATGCCTGATCAGAAGAATCCTTATCCATTAAATTTTTTGCAATATCATATGCATTTGAATAGTCTTTATTGTCTAATGCTTTTACTGCATCTGAATAACTTTGGGCTTTTATGCTTGGTATAATTAGTGATATAATTACTAGTATATATAAGATTTTCATTTTTCCCTCTGGATATTAACCTGCCTTATTAATCGATGGGTTAAGTTTTACCGGTACAGCTGCAGGAGCTAAATTCTGTTTAAGAACAATCTTCTGTCCTTCGTATGAAGTTAAGTAAGTTGTGAAACCGGAAGCTAGCCCTAGCCCTGATTCATTTAAAAAGATATAAATAGTTCTCGAGAGCGGATAGACATAATTTAAAAAATAGCCTGCGTGCGGTTGATAATAATCAATTTCAGGATAATTATTAATCACACCAATTGGAAGCATTTTGATTTTAGAAGAATCTGTTATTGAATTTAGGGCAACAAATCCGATTTCTTTATTTCCTTTTATTACATCTTTAATTACATCTTCTTCGGAAGAATCTGTCTTTATATGAATGTTATTTAACATTGAAAAAATCGAATCGCTTAAATAAGAATAAACACCGGAAGCCGGTTCGGGCAAAACAGCCGAATATCCATTAAGTTTCCCCGAAAAAAGATCTTTATATCTGATCAACAGAAATTCTGTTTATAATGTTTTTTTTTGATGTTACTGCGGCAATACCATCGTAGCAGAATTTAAAAGTTCTTACATATAACTTCTGATTTTTTATAAAGTCTGATTCTTTTTTGTTGAAATTTTTCGAACTCACAAACATCTTGTATTTACCATTCAAAAAATTCACCATACCGTCATGAAGATTTATCTTTTCTATTTCAATTTTAGAGTCAGGATATTTGGATTGGAAAGTATTTCTCTCGGTATCTAATAATTTATAGACGGATTCGTCAACACCTACCAGTATTTTCCCTTTAGTTGGGGTTTCGGCAGGTTCGCTGCATCCCCAATAAACAATAAATATCAAGAGAGAAAATAAATTTAATGACTTAATCATCCTCATAAAGAGATTCCCTGTTTTTATAAATTGTATAAACAATTCTAAAAACACCATAAAGTAAAAGCACAATTCCTACCATCCACTTAAACTGAGAGGGGAACACGGGTGAAATAAAATTCCCCATCATAATAGCTGCTCCAAGTAGAATAAAGATGGAAGCTATTAAGTAAGTTAGAAGATGCATTATCTTATTTGTGTTAGTTTTCATTAAGTTTAAATTTAAAAGGCATAACGATCCAAACAGGAATTGGTCTTTTATTTTGAATTGCCGGTGTAAAAACGCATTTCATAGCTGCAGCTATTGACACATCATTAAACATATCCGCATTGCTTTTAATAACCACAGCTTTTTTCGGTTTTCCATCTTTATCAACAAGAATTTTTACATATACTGTCCCTTCAACCCCGGCTCTTTTAGCAATCTCAGGATATTCAGGTTTACTTTCGACGACGATATCAGGTTCTTTTTCAACAGGGACAAATGCGTTAATATCCGGGTCCTGATCCGGAGCTTCAACTTTTAAATCTTTAGTAATTTGAACATTGCCACTTCCATTTCCCTCACTAATTGGAGCAGAAACCTGGCTCATTTCAGTTTGAGTAGCTATAGTCTGTTCTTGCTTAACTTCAGCATCAGGAACAGGTTTCGGAATTCCGACATTTGGCTTTATCTCAGGAGCACTTACTTTTATCTGTTCCTGGGTATTATCATTTAACGAAGGGGGAGGTCCCAATTCACTATACTTTAATATTCTGACAGTAGGGATATTGTTTTCATCATCCTTTGAAATCGATTCAATAAAAACATATGCCCCGATAATAAAAAGATGAATTAACACCGCTATGGTTAATCCGGTAGTAAAATTTTTATGATAAACTTTTTTTAGTTCGAAAGCGCCGTAATCGGAATTACTTTTTAATGTAATTATATTATCCATTTTTGTTTTACTCCTTTAACTTACTTTAGCTAAGATTTTTTTATCGCTGTCGGTTATCGGAGCTATAGAGAACCTTTGTAAATTTGCAAGGTTCAGCTGATCGATAATATCAACCATCATATGAAACTTACTCTTTCTATCCATTTTTATTAAAACAACAAGCTTAGGATTTTCTTTCAGCTTTTGAGTAAAAAATTTTGTCAGGTTTCCATCAACAGGTTTAGGGAGTTCAGTGCCGATTGCCCAAAATATTTTGTTGCTTTCATTAACATATAATTGCATCAAATTGGATTCTGCAATTTCCACATTCACTTTGTTGTCTGGAGGTAAGTTAATTTCAAGAGTCTGCTGTTTTCTTAAAACGGTTGTCAACATAAAAAAAGTAAGCAATAGAAAAGCTACATCGACCATTGGAGTCATATCTATTCTAATGTTAAGTCTTTTTTTAGTTTTTTTTCTTTTACCCTTTGCGTGGCTTTTAGAACCGCCGCCAATATCTGCTCCGGCCATTTTAATTCCCTTTTAGTTATTTTCCATATTAGTGATCATTGCAAATCTTGTAATTTTAGTTTTTTGAAGAATTTCCATTATATCAGATGTAACACCATAATCTCCTTCTGCGTCCCCTTTAATAACAGTTCTTAACCTGGGATTACTAATTCTTGCCTGAATTAAAATATCCGGCAGGTTTTCTAATTTTACCTCAATTTCTCTTTTTAAGCGGGCTTCCTGTCCAAAAAGGCGGGCCATTAGAGCAGGCTGATCGACACCAAGATATATTTTTCCATCCTTGCTTATAAAGATTGTCATAACATCTGAATCCGGCACCTTAATAGCAGAATGAGAACTTGGAACTTCAATTTTCACTTCTTCAGGAGGTGTAAATTGTGTTGTCAACATGAAAAAAGTCAGCAGCAGGAAGGCAACATCGACCATTGGCGTCATATCTATTTTAACCGAAACTCTTCTTTTTTTAATTTTTGGCATTGCTGGTCTCAGAGTTATTTAGTTTTAAGAATTTGAATTACATTATACCCCGCTTCATCAACCATATATGTGAAGTTATCTACTTTATTTACAAAGAAGTTGTATGCCACAATACCCATAATTGCAGTGATTAAACCGCCGGCAGTATTTATTAATGCTTCAGAAATTCCAGTAGCCAGTTGAATTGCATCCGGGGCACCTGCTTGAGCTAAAGCACTAAATGCTCTTATCATCCCTATTACGGTTCCCAGCAGTCCAACCATAGTTGCGATTGAGGCAATTGTAGAAAGTGTAATTAAGTTTTTTTCAAGCAATGGAGTTTCAAGCATAGATGCTTCTTCAATTGATCTTTGAACTTCGAGCAGCTGTTTTTCAGCTTCGACTTTTTGACCTTTTGCAATCAATTCTTTGTAACGGTTTAAAGCGGCTTTTATTACATTTGCGACAGAACCTCTCTGATTGTCGCATGCTGCAATTGCTGCGTCATAGTTCCCGCTTTCAAGGTTCGCGACTACTTCAGAAAAGAAATTTGAAATGGCTTTCTTACCGGAGGCCTTTCTTAAAGAGAATGCTCTTTCAAAAATTATCGCTACATCCATTAATGACAGCATTATTAATAATGCTACCAATGGACCGCCGGTATAAATTGTTCCCAATAAATTCAAAGGAACTGTATGGGCTGCTCCATCTTTAAAATTTGCAGGATTTCCAAACACAAAAACATAAATACTTATTGCTATTGCCAATGCAATAACTGTTAAAACAGTTATAAAAATCGATTGTTTCATTTATTTAACCCAATTTTAATTAATAAAAACTTTTACGCCGGTTTTATAAGCCAAAGGAGTGCCACAAAAATAGCTCGCCAAAAAAAAGTGATTATAAAAAGATTTACTAACAATGGAATTCAAAAGAATAAAATTTCCTGTTAAGATTATTTCAATTTGAAATGAAATATTTTTAACCTATTATAAAATATATAGTTGTAATTATTTCAAAATGAAATCTATCGATAGGCTTTTATTTCAAAATGAATTAAGAAATGAGAATAAAATTTGAAGCCAAGAAATTCTCAATATAAAATATTGCAATAAATTTTTCTGTTACAGGAAAAAATTTAAATTTTATATTCTTTTCTTTTGCGCCATAATGTAGTTATTGATATTCCTAAAATATTTGCTGCATCTTTCGGGTTGGGATGGGATTTAAGAACGGATTTAATATAATCTTTTTCGACTTCTTCCAGAGTCGGCATTAAACTGTTAAATTTTTTTGATTCGTCATTAGATATTTCAGCAGGTAAAATATCCGGCTTTATAACATAATCTTTCGCTAAAACAATTAATCTTTTTATTGTGTTTTCAAGCTCTCTTATATTTCCCGGCCAATTGTATTCAGTTAACATCCGGAAGGCTTCATGAGTAATACTTATTTCTGCTTCGGGCGAATATTTTTCAAGGAAGTATTCAATTAAGATAGATATATCATCTTTTCTTTCTTTAAGAGAGGGAAATTTAAAATTAACTCCATTTAAACGGTAAAAAAAATCGTCACGAAGCTCACCATTTTCAATTGATTGTTTTATATTTCGATTTGTTGCACTTATTATTCTAACATCAACTTTTCTCGTAACGCTTTCCCCGACTCTTTCAAATTCCATATTTTGAAGAAACCTCAATAATTTTACTTGCATTGATTTTGAAATCTCTGCTACTTCATCAAGAAATATTGTTCCCAGATTACTAATTTCGAATCTGCCTACCCTATCTCTTAAAGCTCCGGTAAACGAACCTTTAATATGCCCGAATACTTCACTTTCAAAAAGGTTCTCCGGTATTGCCGCACAATTAATTGGAGTGAAGGAATTATCTTTTCTTTTACTGTTCATATGGATATACCTTGCAAGTATTTCCTTTCCCGTTCCACTTTCCCCTTCAATTAAAATAGGTATATCACTTTGTGCTATTTCTTTAGCCAGCCTTAGAATTTCCCTTACATGAAAATTCTGTGTAATAAAGTCACCTGAGTAAAAGTTTTCCTCAATTTGTGATTTTAAACCAAGAAGTTCTTTTTTCAGTTTATGATATTCAAAAACTCTGTCGGTTAAAATAATAAATTCTTTATGTGTAAAAGGCTTAGTTATATAATCGTAAGCGCCTCCTTTAATTGCTTCAACTGCTGTCTCAATTGATGCAAAAGCAGTCATTAATATAATTGTAGTGTCCGGAGAAATTTTTTTAAGCTGTGAAAGAACCTTGAGGCCATCAATAGGTTCCATTTTTAAGTCTATAAAGGCAATATCAAAATATACTTCTTGTGCTCTTTTTAGTCCTTCCAAAGGATTCAGGAATACTTCAGGCAAATAGTCCTGGGAGCTCAAAGTCAATTCAATAACTTTTAAAATATTTTTTTCATCATCTATGACTAAAATTCTACCTTTATTCATTTTTTAAGGCGGGTATTGTTATTTCAAATTTGGTTCCTTTATTTATTTCACTCCATACTTTTATAGTTCCTTTATGAAGATCGATTATCTCTTTAGCAATTGAAAGACCCAGGCCCACGCTGCCTGGAGAGTTCCCATTTACCTGTACAAACTTATCGAAAATTTTATCAATAAATTGAAACTCTATTCCTTTTCCGGTATCACTTATTTCTACAACTATATTTGCTTCATTCTCGGTTGTTGAAATTTTAATCTCGCCTTCTTTGACAGTAAATTTAATAGAGTTCCCGATAAAGTTATTTAAAACTCTTGAAAAATATTCAAAATCTGCAAGAATTTTTGATTGAATATTCCCTTTATTATAAATTAAATCAATTCCTTTTTCCTTACAAACCAATGCGAATGATTTCAAGACATTAACTATTATATCGTCAATATAGAAGGGCTTGAGGTCTAAGCTTATACTGCCTGACTCAATTTTTGATATCTCAAGTATTTCTTTGACTAATTTATTAAGCCTGTTGTAGTCTTCCTGCATTGAACCGATAAGCTGTTTTTGCTTATCTGAAACAGAACCAAGTATACCTTCATCTAACAGTCCTACAGCCATACCAATTGAGGTCAGAGGGGTTTTTAATTCGTGCGATACTTTTGCAATGAACTCAGACTTCAGCCGGTCTAATTCTTCATATTTAGTGATATCATTAAAAACCAGGAGTACTGCTTTAGAATTTGTTTCAGGCAGATTAATTAACGAGTACCTTAAATTATAAAACCGCAATTTCCTGTTCTCATCAATAAAACTGCAGCGGTCTTCTTTTATTTCAGTATTATAATTTGAGATTATTTTTTTAATATTTTCAAAAACTTTTGAGTCTTTAATGATATTATCCAGTTTAGTTAAGTATTCATAATTTCCGCCGAATTCAAAATAAAAAGCTTTATTCGCCAGCACGATGCTCATTGAATCATCAATCATTAAAACCGGATCATTTATACTTTCAATTATTATTTCCGATTTCTTTTTTTCGTAAAGAATTTTGTTGATATTTAATTCTTCATATTTTTGAAGCCTGCCGACCATCGAGTTAAATTCATTTGCCAGGATTCCAATTTCATCCGAATCTCCTGTTTCAATTCTTTGAGTGAAATTTCCTGCGGATATATGCTGAACAGATTGGGTTAATTCCTTCACAGGTTTTACAATATATCTTGAGAATCTTGTTCCAAAAATTAAACTCAGGATTGTGCCGAGAATAATTAGAAACAAAATTGTAAATGCTGCCGTTCTTGTAATAGATTTTACCTGATCATTAGTGCTATTTATGAATTGGTGGTTAATATTAAAAAGAGAATAGCATTCATTTTTAATCTTTCCGATAGAAATATTTGCAAAATAAAAATTCAGAACCTTTTGTTCTTTGGAATTGTTTCCCGGTAATAATAATGGCCCAACCTGGTCTAAAAATGTTGTATACTTATCATTCATACTATCCAGCAGCACTATTTCCTGCTTTGTATAAGCAGATTGTCTAGCTTTCCCGAACCAATAAAAAAAATTTTGTTTAGAATCATCAAATATTTTATTTCCTTCATCAATTTCTTTTTCATTAATAATCAGGTATAAACCATTTAGCTGGTTATCTAATTCCTTAACCATATTATCTGCAGCAACTATACTTGAATAATTCTGCACAATAATAGATTTGAAAGATTCATTTAATTGGTTAAAATTATATAGGCTCCAGAACATTACGAATATCATTATAAAAATAACAACAAAATAACCGGTTAATATTTTTGAACGGAGGGAATTGAATAATGATTTCATTTTAAAATTTTTTTTATTGCATTATAAATATGGAATTTTTTATAAATTCAAAAGTGGAATATTTACGTTAAGAAGTTTTAATTAAGGCCGGAGATGAGACTGAAGCGCTAAACTGACTTTCAGTAATTTCCCATTTGTATGGAAGCATAACCGTATTTGTTCCTTATTGAATTTACTGCTTCAATAAGCTTCTTCCTTGCGGCTTCTGTTTTATCGAATAAATTTTCCTGGTAAGACGATAAGCTAAAACCGGTTAACTTTATGCCGATTAACCTTAAGGAAACTCTTCTTGAATATGACTTTCTAAATATATCCAAAGCGGTTTCAAAAATTATTCTATCATCATTTGTATGCTTTATGGTTTGTGCACGGGTAATTGTTTTAAAATCGGAATATCTTATTTTAACAGTAATTGTTGAGGTGTGAAAATTATTGTCCCTTAATGTCTGGCAGACTTTTCCTGCAAGATCGAACAGAATATTTTCCACCAGCTTTTTACTGTTTACATCATTGCCGAATGTTGTTTCCTTTGAAATGCTTTTTTGCTCCTGCTCAATAGACAGATATTCATTCCCTATTCCGTTTGCTTTTTTCCACAAATCAATTCCGAATTTCCCGAATGCAGCTGCAAAAAAATCCTGCGGAAGATTTGCAATTTCTCCCACAGTATAAATTCCCCTGTTCTGAAGATACTGCAGCGTAACTTTTCCTACACCGGGTATTCTTTCAACCGGCAAAACGGATAAAAAATTTTTTTCATCTCCCGGTTCAACCAGGGTAACTCCTTTTGGTTTTTTAAAATCGGAAGCGATCTTAGCAATGGTTTTATTTGTACCGATTCCAATAGAGCAGGGGAGAGATAATTTTCTTTTTATTTCACTTTGGATAAAAAGTGCAAAATCATAAAAAGGGCCGTAAATATTCTGGCAGCCGGTAAAATCCATATAAAATTCGTCTATTGAAGCCTGCTGAATTAATGGTGCATATTTCTCCAGAATATTTTTTACAGCCCTTGAATAATTTACATATTCATCATAATGGCCGTGAAGGTAGACCCCATGGGGGCAAAGCTTAAAAGCAGTTCTTATAGGCATAGCTGAATGGAGTCCGAATCTACGTGCTTCATAAGAACACGCAGCTACAACTCCTCTTCCATGAGGATCACCGCCGACAATTACGGCTTTCCCTTCAAGCTTCGGGTTAAATATCCTTTCCACAGATACAAAAAATGCATCGAGGTCTAAATGAAAAATTGTTCTCATTTATTAAAGTCAAATATCAAAAGTCAAAAGTCAAAAAGAATTTTTATATTATTAAATTTTATATAAATAGTGAACACTTGCGCACTATAATAATGGAAAGTTTAATGAAAATCAAGAAGACTTTACTTTGCTGAAAATATAACTATGAATGAAAACGGGTTAGAATTCAATATTTTTTTGATATGCTGTTAAAAGCAGCCGATTATATTCTTCAAAGCTTATTTCTTCGGCGCCAAACATTTTTAAATGCGGGGTCATATATTGAACATCTAGCAGAGTAAAATTTTTTTCGTTGAGATGCTCAATCAATTTAATTAAAGCTATTTTAGAAGCCTGGGAAATTTTACTGAACATTGATTCACCAAAGAAAGCCCCTTTAAAAGTTATACCGTAAAGTCCTCCAATCAATTTATTTCGCTGGTAGATTTCAACAGTATGAATATGTTTAAGAGAGTATAATCTCAAATAAGCTTTTATCAATTTTTCAGAGATCCATGTTTTCTCTCTATTTGCACATGCTTTAACAACAGAAAGAAAATCGAAGTCATACTTTACTTCATAATCAGCTTTATCCATTGTTTTTTTAAGAGAGCGGGGAAGATTATAATTATTGAGTGGAATAATTGTCCTTATCTCAGGAAGATACCAGTTTATTTCTCCCGATTTTTCATCTGCCATGGGAAATGCACCCCTGGCATACAGACGGAGCATATTTCCCGGTTCTAAAAATAATTCCTGGTTAGATTCCTGATTCCTGTTCATATTAATATACTTTTGAACGAATAGATTTTAATGAATAAGAATCTTGTATTTATTTATTCTTCTATTTTTACTTCAAGCTTTATGATTTCAAATCCTTTTTTAGTCTCTATGGAAGCGAAAACCACTCCGATCAGAACAGAAATCATACCGCACAAAAAAAGAAACGTAACAAAAATATTTAACTCGGGGATTCCAAAGAAGTAAAGCAGACCTATAAACAGTGAAGTTATAACAAACAATGCTACAGCTATTGTATAGTAAAGAACTGCATTTTTAACAAGCGAAACTCTATTGACCAATTCATTTATTTGTTTTGAAATACTTTCCAGCCTTACGGTTTCTTCGTAATTAAATTCATGTTCTCCGGCTTTTGAAAAGTATTTCCGCCTTTCTTCATTTAACAATCTGATCCTGTTTACAACTAATGAGTATTTATTGTTCATCCCAAGGAGGAGGAGCCCGCATGCCGAAATCATCAATCCCGGGGCGAGCATTAATTGTATAATCTGGATAATAGAGATTTGTTCTTTCATAAATTATGAAAATGAAATAAATAAAAAAATTTATGAAAGTAATTTGCTAATATTAAAGGAATAATGCTAAAATTATGGGGCAGGATGAGCAGAATTTTAAGCTACCCGTAAACGGTACTAATATCGTATAGCCAAACCTACACATCAACTTATCTCCGTTTACGGGTATTTATTATCTTCTATTTCGGAGATAAATCTAGAGATATATTTTACACAATGCTGTGATTCAAAATTCATAAATTTCATTAATGGAATTTGAGTTGTCGGAGATCATGTGAAAGGTTAAAAACCGGTTCTTTTAATAAAATTGATAATTGTATTATCTTTTGAAGTTAACAACTCATTAGGTGTTCCTTTAAAATAAATAATTCCGTCATGCAGCATTGCAACTTGATGTGCTACATTTTTGACACTGTACATATCGTGAGTTACAACTATAGAAGTAACTCTCAGCTTTTCACTTAGATCTTTAATTAGATTGTCTATTGAATCTGACATAATAGGATCTAAACCGGTAGTAGGTTCATCATAAAGAATATATTCAGGATTAGTTACTAGAGCACGTGCAAGGCCGATTCTTTTCTTCATACCGCCTGAAAGTTCCGAAGGTTTGAGCTTCTGCACCCCTGGTAAATCAACAAGCTCCAATTTTTCAGCAACTGTCTTATCGATTTCATTTTTTGTAAAACCGTTTTTAGACTCGATTAATGGCAATGCAATATTTTCTTCTACAGTCATTGAGTCAAACAAGGCGGAGCCTTGAAATAAAAATCCGAATTTTTTTCTTAGCTGATACAGCTCGGTAACATTAAGATCACTCACTCTTTGATTTTCAACTTCTACATAGCCCGAGTCAGGATTTAAGAGGCCGACAATATGCTTTATTAAAACACTTTTCCCTTCGCCGCTTCTCCCAATTATAACAATTGTTTTACCGGTTTCAATTTCCAGATTTACCCCGTTAAGAACGTGCTTATCTCCGAAACTTTTATAAAGATCTTTGATTCGTATCATTTAATAATAAAAAAGATTCCATGATTAAGTATTTTTAAGATTAAGATAGAATTCCTTAATTTGTATAAGAACCTATCTTTTAAATTCAAAGATAATAAAAATCAATTTGTTTTGAGTACTTGATTATTTATTATGAATTGAAAGCCATTCAATTTACTCTTATATTTGCAGGAAATTTGCTAAAAGAGGATATGGAAAAAAATAAAGTTTACATTGAAACTTATGGCTGCCAGATGAATTTGGCTGATACAGAAATTGTCTTTGGGATTTTACAAAATTCCGGTTATGGAATAACAAAAGATGCTGATAATGCTGATGTAATTTTACTTAATACATGCAGCATAAGAGAAAATGCAGAACAAAGAATTTATGGAAGATTGGGAAATTTCAAAAATTTGAAAGCATCTAAACCTAACCTTGTCGTTGGCATTTTGGGCTGTATGGCTGAAAGGTTAAGAACCGATCTTGTTGAAAAAAGGAAAATTGTTGATGTTGTTGTGGGCCCTGATGAGTATCGTAGACTTCCCCAATTAATAGATACTGCTTTTAACGGGAACAAGGGAATTGGAGTTACTCTCTCGCGTACAGAAACCTATGATGATATAATTCCATATAGGGAAGACGGACTCCAGGCATGGATTTCAGTTATGCGGGGATGCGATAAATTTTGTACATTTTGTGTCGTGCCGTTTACAAGAGGACGCGAAAGAAGCAGAACTTTAACTTCAATTATAGATGAAATTAAGCAATTATCCGGAAGAGGTTTTAAAGAAGTTACTTTATTAGGTCAAAATGTAAACTCCTATCGAGATAATAATAATGATTTTGCAGATTTACTTTCAGAGTGTGCTGCTGTTGACAAATCGATACGGGTAAGGTTTTCTACTTCACACCCACAGGACCTTTCAGATAAGCTGTTATATACTATTGCCGAAAATCCGAATCTGTGCAACTACATTCACCTGCCTGTTCAATCAGGTTCAAACAGGATTTTAAATCTGATGAATAGAACATATACTATTGAACATTATCTTTCCCTAGTTGAAAAAGCAAGAAAGATAATTACCGGGGTAAGTTTTTCAACGGATATTATTACCGGATTTCCAACTGAAACATATGAGGATCATGTTATGACGCTTGATATTATGCGCGAGGTAAAATATGACGGCGCATATATGTTTAAATATTCTCCGCGGGAAGGGACAAAATCTTTTAAAATGGGAGACGATGTTCCGGATGACATAAAAACAAAGCGCCTCCAGGAAATAATTGATCTCCAGCAAAAAATTTCCTACGATCTAAATCAATCTTTAGTTTCTAAGGAAGAAATAATATTGGTTGAAGGTTTAAGCAAAAAATCTAATCAGTTCTTTTCCGGTCGAACAGATTCAAACAAAGTTGTAATAATACCTTTTGATGAAAGCATTAAAGAAGGAGATTATATTAGAGTAAAGATAAACCGTGCAACATCTGCAACATTATTCGGAGATGTTCTGGAGCCTGCTGCCGGTCATAATAATGAGATTACAGCATTATCTGCTTAGCTATAAATCATTCTTAATCTAATTTGATGAAATTTTGTTATTTATATATTATAGTTCTCAGCCTTTTTCTTTCTTCAAATATTTTCTCGCAGGATGTTGATATTATTCCTTATCTGAAACAAATAGAAGCAGGGAATATAAATGATGTGAAAGAACAGCTTCCTTCCTTAATTTCCAAAAACCCGGAAAGTCCTTCAATTTTATATTTGGAGGGGATATTGACCAAAGACGGGGAGAAAGCACTAGTTACCTATTCAAAAATAGTTGATAAGTATCCTAAGAGTAAATATGCCGATGCGGCTCTTTATAGGATCTTCTCTTACTATTATGCTGCAGGAGAATATTTTAATGCAAAAAAATGCTTGGAAGATCTGCAAAAAGATTATCCTGTCTCTCCATATATAAAAATTGCAGAAAGAGATATTCCGGTGACTGATCAAACTGCATTACCCGAAGAAAAAAAATCAGACGGAATAGCTGAAGAAGATGTTCCAAAATATAAATTTACTATTCAAGCCGGAGCATTTACTCAACCGTCAAATGCCGCTACTCTTAAAAACAGCTTTCTGGATAACGGATTTTTTTCCGAAGTTAAAGATAAAGTTGTAGCAGGTACTACTTTTAAAGTAGTTTATGTAGGGAAATTTGAAGATAAGGATGAAGCAGATAATTTTTTACATGTGATAAATAAAGAATTTAAATTAGACGGCAGGGTAGTCGACCTTCCATGAAAAATTCCGGAATTAAATTTATCGGAACAGGGTCTGGTAAAACATCATTAAAAAGATTTCACTCATCTTTCCTGATTTATAATAAAGGATATATTTTACTTGTCGATGCGGGCGACGGCATTTCCAGGGCAATTCTTTATCATAAGATTCCTTTTTCTTCAATAAATGGAATATTAATAACTCATCTTCATCCGGATCATTTTTCAGGACTTGCTTCTCTGATCATTCAAATGAAACTGACACGCAGGAAAAATAATCTTCAAATTTTTGTTCATAAAAACATAAAACATTTTATACAAGATTATCTCTCTCATTCTTATTTATTTAAGGAGAAAATGAAATTCAAAATTTCTATTGAGACTTTTAATCACAATAAAATTTTTAAACTGGATGAATTCTTTAGCTTTCTTGCAAAACAAAATTCCCATTTAAATAAGTATAAGAGATATTCTTCTTCAAAAAAATTAAGTTTTTCAAGCAGCAGTATTTTATTTGAGGTAAATAATAAAAATATCTTTTATACCGGTGATGTCGGAAAGAAAGAGGATCTTTACCTTTTTAAAAATTACATGTTAGATTTGATTATAAGTGAGATCTCTCATATAAGCCTAGAGGATTTATTGGAAGCCGCTAAATATTTAAAAAATGAAAAGATCTTTATAACGCATATAAGCGACGAAACCGAATTATATTTGAAGCAAAAAAAATCTTATCTGAAACTAAATAATATAATTCCGGTTGTGGATGGTTTCACAATAAAAATATAGCCCCTTTCCTTTCAAATTTAATCCTTTAATTAAGCAGTAAATTATGATATATTTGTAGTCTATTTTCTATTTCATAATTGAATTCTTACAGAAATCAAAATTTATTTAAAATGACCATAGATCAGTTTAAAAAAGAATTTTCTATAATCGGAAATTCTAAAGAAATAAATGATCTTGTTGATATAACAATGCAGGTTGCAAAATCTGATATTTCTGTATTGATTTATGGAGAGAGCGGAGTTGGCAAAGAGATTTTTGCGCGAGCGCTTCATAATTACAGCAATAGAGCAGATAAGCAGCTTGTTACGGTTAATTGCGGTGCAATTCCTGAAGGGCTTCTTGAAAGTGAGCTTTTCGGCCATAAAAAAGGTTCTTTTACCGGGGCCGTAGAAAGCAGGAAAGGATATTTTGAAATTGCCGACGGCGGTACTCTTTTTCTGGATGAAATTGCCGAAATGCCGCTTACAACACAGGTTAAGCTGTTAAGAGTGCTGGAAACCAAAGAATTTATGAGAATCGGGGCTGAAACTGTAACCAAAGTTGATGTCAGAATTATTGCAGCAACAAATAAAAATCTCCAGGATGAAGTTGATTCTAAAAGATTTAGAAAAGATCTTTATTTCAGGCTCAAAGCAGTAACTTTAAGTATTCCTTCATTGCGAACAAGAAAAGAAGATATTGAAAAGCTTGTTTATTATTTTGCAGCTCAGTATGCTGAATCAAATCATATGAAAGTACCGGAAATATCTGAAGAAGCAATAAGATTTTTGAAAGATTATCCGTGGCCGGGGAATATCAGGGAATTGAAAAATACAGTCGAAACAGCCATGGCGTTGAATAGAAATGGAAATTTGGATCTGCTTTCTTTTTCTATTCTGTTAAATGATAATAAAAATGAATCAACGCAGAGAAACCTCCCCGTTTATCTTAAAAAATCTCCCGAGGAAGTTGATAGAGAATTGCTTTACAGGGCTTTATTTGAAATAAAAAAAGATATTATCGAATTAAAGGATCTTATTTATCATAACCAGAATGAAATCTATACGCAGGGAAATAATAATATTGAAGATGTTGTTCCTCTGGATGTTTTAGAAAAGGAAGCGATAAAAAATGCATTATCATACACAAGAGGGAATAAACGGGATGCTGCAAAAATGCTTAAAATAAGTGAACGGACTCTATATAGAAAAATTAAAGAATACGAAATTTAATATTAAATTTTACAATAACTTAAAATGTTGGAAAAATGGCAGAAAACAAGGAATTTATATAATAATAATTTATTTATTTTCTTGTTTATCATCATCAGCCTAATTAATTTTACTGGTTGTTTTTCTTATTCTTTTACGGGAGCTTCTGTTCCTGCATATTTGAAATCTATAGCAATTCCAATTGCGGAAGATAGAAGCGGCTCGGGCCAGCCCGGTTTAAGCGAAATGCTGACAAATTCACTTAATCAGAAATTTATTGATGATAATACGCTCCAGGTCACAGAAAAAAACAAAGCAAATGCTATATTAAATTGTTCAATTATTACATTAAGTGATGCGCCAACTATTATTACAGGTAATGAAGAAGTTCAAACGAGAAGAATTACAATTACAGTTCAGGCAAACTATAAGGATCTTGTTAAAAGGAAAACAATTTTCGAAAAGAATTTTTCGGAAACCGGGGATTATCCTTCCGGGGGAAGCATGACCAGTAGAAATGATGCAATCCAAAATGCAATCGATAAAATTAGTGACGATATCCTTCTGGATGTTGTTTCCGGATGGTGATATAATTTAAATATTTGAGGCTAAAAATTAAATGGATAATGTAGTATTAATTGGTTATTTCATCTCTTTATTAATTCTTTTTCTCTTTGGAAGCCACGGCTTCATAATGCTTTTCTATCATAAGAAATACAAAGAAGTTAAGCATGTCCCGATTGAAAACCTAAAAATGAATTCAAAAGTAACAATTCAACTTCCTTTATATAATGAATTTTATGTAGTTGAAAGATTAATCAATGCCATTTGTGAAATTGAATATCCGAAGGAACTGATGGAAATTCAAGTTCTCGATGATTCAACTGATGAGACAGTTAATATTGTAGCAAAAATAGTTATTGAAAAACAGAATGAGGGTTTTAATATTCTTCATATAAGAAGGAATTCAAGAAAAGGTTTTAAAGCCGGTGCTTTAAAAGAAGGAATGAAAACGGCTAAAGGTGATTATATTGCAATTTTTGATGCTGATTTTATTCCAAATAAAAGTTTTCTCAAAAAAACGCTTTCTTTCTTTAATGATGATAATGTCGGAATGGTTCAAACAAGGTGGGAACATTTAAATGGAGATTATTCTTTATTAACAAAGGCTCAAGCATTAGCTCTGGATGGACATTTTGTTATTGAACAATCTGTTAGAAATAAAGCAGGATTCTTTATTAATTTCAACGGTACAGGCGGAGTCTGGAGAAGAAAATGTATTGAAAATGCCGGGAATTGGAATGATGATACTTTAACTGAAGATCTGGATTTAAGTTATAGAGCTCAACTGAAAGGATGGAAATTTATTTTCTTAAAAGATTTTACTTCACCGGCAGAACTGCCATCCGAAATAAATGCTTTAAAATCACAGCAATTCAGATGGACAAAAGGGGCTATTGAAACTGCTAAAAAAATTCTTCCGTTAGTGTGGAAATCTAATATCCCGCTGAGAGTAAAGCTTCAATCAACTTTTCATTTAACAAATAACCTTGTATTCCCTTTTATTCTTCTTGCGGCAATCCTAAATGTACCTTTAATTTTTATTAAAAACAGCGGACCTCATGAAGCATATTTTGCAATTCTTTCATTATTTGTTCTTGCTTTTGTAAGTTCCTTTTTATTTTATCTTTATTCGCAAAAAGATGTTAGAAGCGATTGGAGAAAGAAAATAGTTCTATTCCCCTTATTTATGGCCGGCAGCATGGGATTTGCCGTAAATAATTCACGGGCAGTTATCGAAGGTTTATTAAACAGAAAAAGTGAATTTGTAAGAACCCCTAAATTTAAAGTCGAAAGCAACAGGGATTCATGGATAGGCAAGAGGTATTCAAATAATAAACTGGGACTTTCTGTTTATGTTGAATTGATTATGGCTGTTTATTGTTTAATTGGTATAGTTTCATCAGTTTATTTCGCAGAAATTGCAGCACTTCCCTTTCAAATTTTATTTTTTACAGGTTTTGCTTTCGTTTCATTAACTTCTATAAA
The DNA here is from genome assembly GCA_963782475.1 of uncultured Bacteroidota bacterium. GTDB lineage: Bacteria > Bacteroidota > Ignavibacteria > Ignavibacteriales > Ignavibacteriaceae > CAVQBP01. The sequence continues at coordinate 9,539 of CAWAJW010000006.1, read as the reverse complement.
ACATGCTTTTGGGAAGCATTAATGATGGATTCTAAGGATGTCAACAGACATTTACCGGAACCTGAAAAAGTTAATCTAATTTATTCTTATAATAAGTTGACCCCTCTTTTTGTTAGAAAAGCTGATTATGAATTAGAGAAAAAGAACCTGGAAGAAGCTATTGAAATTTTAGTCAAAGGTCTTAAAAATTTCCCAAATTATGCTGCTCCTTATTTATTGCTGGGAAAAGCGTATGCTTTGAGAGGTGATTACACTGAAGCAATTGAAAGTATTAAAAAGGGAACAGATTTAATCCCGTCTAAAAAAACTTATGATTTTTATTTGAATGAAATTGAAAATATTAAAAATAAGGTTTCTTTAGGTTTTAAAAATGATAATGCCGCCGAAGAAGCTTTGCCGGTAAATGAGGAACCATATGGAACAAAACCTTCTCTGAAAGAGGAAAAATTGAGGGATCTGGTAAGGGAAATCTCTCCGGAACAAACTGAACCGTCCCGGGAAAGAACCGAACAGGAAAAATCATTCGGAAAAAATATTATTGTTTCTGAAACACTGGCAAAAATATATATATCGCAGGGAGAATATAATGAAGCAATTGAAATTTATGGATTATTAAAAGAAAAGCATCCCGATAAAGCTGAGCATTATTCAAAAAAGATCGACGAACTAAAATCAAAATTAGATTAAAACCTTTCACAATTATTTATTCTTTTAGATATTTTATATTCATCAAAAGATAATTCCTTTTTGATAACTTCACTATCTTTATATTTTTCCAAAAATAATTTAATTTTCTTAAATGAAACTTGTTTCAAATAAAAAACTACGCAGAAAATTCTATAACAGGGATGTACTAACAGTTGCCAAAGAATTACTAGGTAAAACTTTAGTAAAAAATGAAAATGGCGCAACTCTATCGGGGAAGATTGTTGAGGTTGAGGCGTATGACGGTGAAATTGATGAAGCTGCACATACTTTTATCGGGAAAACAAAAAGAAATGAAATAATGTTTGGAGAAGGCGGATTCTTTTATGTGTATTTTACTTACGGTGCCCATTTCTGCTGCAATGTTGTCACCGGAATTAAAGGCAGGGGAACCGCAGTTTTAATAAGAGGCATTGAACCGCTTGAAGGTATAAATATTATGATCAAAAACCGGTTCGGCAGGGAATTAAAAAATGAAAGGGAAAAATTTAATTTAACTAACGGACCAGGGAAAGTATGCCAGGCTTTCTCAATAACAAAAAAACATTATGGAATCGATCTGACAGGAAATGAAATTTACATTCTCGATAATAAAAAATTGGAAAAAGAAGAAATTGGAATTTCCCAAAGAATTGGAATAAAAAAATCAATAGATCTGCCGTGGCGTTTTTTTATTAAAAACAATAATTATATTTCCAGGAAATGATTTATCCCAAGAATCTATTAATTGTTAGAACTGACAGGATTGGCGATGTTGTTCTATCCCTTCCGCTTGCGGAAATTATTAAAAAATATTATCCCGGATGCAGAATAACCTTTCTTGTAAGAGATTATACGAAGGACATTCTTGAAAATCATCCTTTTATTGATAAGATAATTTTATTGCAGGAAGAGAAGAATAAAGTATCTATCCTAAAAAATGTGCAGATTATCAAAAGCTTTGATTTTGATTCCAGCATTATTGTTTACCCGACTTTTCAAACCTCATTGATTATTTTTTTAAGCGGCATAAAAAACAGGATCGGTACAGGGTACAGATGGTATTCATTTCTATTCAATCATAAAATTTACGAACATAGGAAATTTGCGGAAAGGCATGAACTTGAATATAACGTGAACTTACTAAAAGCTTTCGGAATAGATGAAAAAGTTAACCCCGAAAATGTAAATTTTAATATCATTGTAAATAAAAAAAGCCGGGAAAAAATAGAAAAACTGTTTGCAGATTATGGCATAAATAATGATAAACCAATAATAATAATTCATCCCGGCAGCGGCGGCAGTGCTGTTGATTATCCTTTAAATAAATTTAAAGAACTTGTTAATGAGCTTTCAAATCAAAATAAAGTTCAAATATTGATTACAGGCAGTAAATCAGAAATTAAAATGTGTGAAGAACTGAAAATAAATAATAAAATTAATAATTTTGCAGGTATATTAAGTCTGTCGGAACTGATTGCTTTGATTGATAAAGCGGATATCTTTGTAGCTAATTCTACCGGGCCTCTTCATATTGCTGCGGCTCTTGGTAAGTACACAATTGGTTTTTATCCTAATTTGCTGGTTTGTTCTTCTAAAAGATGGGGGCCTTATACAAATAAAAAAGTAGTTTTTTCCCCTTCAAATGAATGTACAGATTGCAGCCGGGAACAGTGTACCGATTCTGAATGTATGAATAGGATAAAAGTAAACGATATAATAGAAAAAATATATAATATTATTTCGGATAACGGAGAAAAATAAATGTACAAGAAAATTTTAATTTTTTACTTCTTAATTTTTTTCACTGTATTTGCAGAAGATAAAGATAAGAAAAATGATGAATTCAGAACTGTTCAGAATAATGCATTTAAAGTAGGGGAGAAATTAACATTCGCTATAAAATATGGATTTGTTACAGCAGGAGTTGCTGTGATGCAAATTCCTGATATTAAAAAGATATCAGGCAGGGAAGCTTATCAGGTAAAATTTCAAGTTAATTCCGTCCCTAGCTTTGATTGGATATTTAAAGTACGGGACAGGTATGAGACATATATAGATACACAGGGAATCTTTCCATGGCGGTTCGAACAGCATGTAAGAGAAGGGGGTTACAGCAGAGATTTTTCTGCTTTTTTTGATCAAAGAAGAGGAAAGGCAAAAACAACTGAAGGAGAATATAATATTCCCAAATATGTGAACGATATTATGTCTGCTTTTTACTATGCACGTACTCTTGATTATTCAAAAATGAAGATTAATGATAAAATAAATTTGCAGAATTTTTATAAAGATAAAGTATATAACCTTGATGTGGTTTACCGGGGTAAAGAAACAGTTGAAGTGCCTGCCGGAACTTTTAATTGTATAATTGTGGAGCCATTAGTACAAGAAGGGGGCCTATTTAAAAGTGAAGGGAGCATTCTTGTCTGGCTTACCGATGATAGTTTAAAGGTGCCTGTTAAAGTTGTAACAAAAGTAGTTATCGGTTCTATAAATGCAGAATTAACAAATTACCAGGGGTTGGCCGGTAATATTGCAACTGTCAAATAATTCCATTTGCACTGCAATTTTTATTTTTAGATAAGCATTTACAAAAAAAAATATTTAAGATAATTCTGCTTAAATCTCTTCAACTATTATAAAAGGATAAAAATCATTCATTATCATCTCTTTTTTGAGGATTAATTTGTTTTGACTAATTTGAATATAAGTAATTAACTATTATTTTTTTATATGGACGAATTCAAAAATAATCCTGAAAATGAAAATAATGATACTGAAGATGATAAATCCGGCGGTTCTTTCACTCCTAAGAAACAAATAACACCACTTATCTCTCCAATTGCGGCCGCAATTATCGGTTTGGCCGGGGGATTCTTTTTGTACCAGGTAGTTGGCGGTGCTATTACATTATTGGTATTCGGCATGGATATGAAAAATGCTCCTGTAAATGCTGTCAGGTTATTAACTTCCGGCGGACAGATACTTTTTATTCTCCTGCCTGCACTGGTTTTTTCAAAATGGTTTTATGAAGATGTTTCAACAATAATTAGGATTAAATTTCCAAATTGGAAGGAATATGCCATATTTATTTTGGGTATTGTCATTTTAACTCCTTTACTTCAGAATTATTTATATATCCAGAATTATTTCTTGGAATACCTTTCAAAGATATCACCTTTTATTCAGCATGCTAAGTCTTCACTAGATTCATTGGATAAATTGATTGAAAATACTTACAGTAATCTTCTTTCGACAAATAATGTCTTTGAAGGGTTATTTGTTATTATAGTAGTTTCGGTAGTGCCTGCTGTATGTGAGGAGACAATGTTTCGCGGTTTTATTCAAAAAAGCTTTGAATTTAAATTAAAACCGTTTTGGGCAGCTTTAATTACAGCCGTATTTTTCGGCCTTTATCATTTTAATCCTTACGGTTTAATCCCGCTTATCGGTCTGGGTTTATATTTCGGTTTTGCTGCTTATACAAGTAATTCAATATTTATTCCTATGACTCTTCATTTTTTAAATAATTTTACTGCAATTATATTATATTTTGTATTTGGAAATGATGAGTTAATAAATAGTTCCGTTGAAAGTAGTACAGATTTGAAATCAACAATAATCTCTTTTATTTTACTTTCAATAGTTTTTTCCGGGATCATTGTTTTTATTAAAAGATATTATTCACAGATTAAAAATATTAGGAGGAAAAATGCCGGTTTGCCCAAATTGTGATTACGAATATGTTGATGGAGTAACATTCTGTCCTGATTGCGGTATTCCGCTTGTTGATGATAAATTAATTACAAAACCGGAAGACTGGACTGAAGAAAATTGGGAAGTGGTCTATACTTCCGATCTCGATTATGAAGTTGAGATGATTAAAGATAATCTTGAAAGTGCAGGGATAACTTCAGCTATATTATCTCAAAAAGATAGAAATTTCCCTACCCCAGGGGATTTTTCGGTTATAAAGCTTCTCGTTCATAAGGAAGATGTTGCTGATGCTTTAAATTTTATTCAGAAAATAAAAAGTGAGAAAACCGAAGAAGATAGTGATGAACATAATGAAAAATAGCTGTAATAGCTCATTCCTGCATGCAGGGAATTTAAAACAGATTATACTTTGATAGCATTTGTATACTGCAAATCTCATTTGTTTTTTATAAAAGAATATAATTCAAATGTCTTTAAGTAATCATGCCTTAAGAATAATTGTTGCTGTTATAACAATACCAATTATTATAACTGCAGCTTATTTAGGGGGTATTTATTTCCTGTTTTTTGTAGTTGCTATAACAACAATATCATATTTTGAATTTTGTCTGATGGTAAAGCATAAAGAAATTTCCGCTAACAGGGCCTTCGGATTATTCGGCATAGTTATTCTACTTGTTAATTATTATAGACCATTTATCGATATTTATTCATTTCTACTATTTTTCTCAGTGATATTATTTTTAATTGAATTATTTAGAAATCGCGGTTCTGCAATACTCAATATTGGTGCAACATTATTAGGAGTATTTTACCTGGGATTATTCGGCAGCTCTATAATTGGAATAAGGGAATTCTATCCTAATATAGATACACTCTATCACAGAGGCGGTTATATAATGATCTCTGTTTTTGCTGCAATTTGGATTTGTGATTCCGCTGCTTTCTGGGCAGGCAGGAAGCTGGGAAAACATAAATTATTTCCAAGAGTGAGTCCTAATAAAAGCTGGGAAGGATCAATTTTTGGATTTTTATTTTCAGTTATCGTCTTAATTTTAGCAAAGATTTTAATTCTTGATTTTATATCATTTACTGATGCAGTGATCATTGGAATTATTATTGGTATATTTGGACAATTGGGTGATTTAATCGAATCATTAATTAAGCGTGATAACGGAGTTAAAGATTCATCCGGGCTAATTCCAGGGCATGGCGGTATGTTTGACCGTTTCGATTCTTTATTTTATACTTCACCCGTTATTCTGTTATACCTCACTTACATAAGCAGATAAATTTAAATAAAATCTGAATTTTATTTGATCAGGTATAAAAATAATTAGACTAAATAATAAAATTTATATGCAAAAAAAAAAGGAAAAGGTTAATGTCATTACACTCGGATGTTCAAAAAATACCGTAGATTCGGAAAGGCTTCTAAATCAATTAAAAGTCAACGATTTCAATCTGCAAAATGATCCAAATAAAGCCGAGACAATAATAATAAACACCTGCGGTTTTATTGAAGCTGCAAAACAGGAATCAATAAATACTATTTTAAATGCGGTAAATCTTAAGAAAGAAGGAAATTTAAAGAAAGTAATAGTCGCAGGATGTTTATCACAAAGGTATAAGGAAGAACTTGAAAAAGAAATACCTGAAGTTGATGCATATTTTGGCACTGAAAATTATGAAGGTATTTTAAAAGAGCTTGGAGGGGAATTAAAGCGAAATCTTCTCGGAGAAAGACTGTTAGATTATCCTTCACATACCGCCTATTTAAAAATTTCGGAAGGCTGTGATCATCCTTGCTCTTTTTGTGCAATCCCGTTAATGAGGGGAAAACACAAATCGAAAAGCAGAGAAGATTTAATTAGAGAAACGGAATTTCTTGCCCGAAATAATACAAAAGAGCTTATCATCATTGCTCAAGATACGACTGATTACGGTATAGATATCTATGGGGAAAGAACTTTAGGAAATCTTTTAAACGATCTTAGCGAAATTGAAGGAATTGAATGGATCAGATTAATGTATGCTTATCCTTCGAAATTTCCTGAAAGCTTAATGGATGTAATTGCCGGTAACCCGAAAATCTGCAACTATATAGATATCCCGCTCCAGCATATATCCGATAATGTTTTGAAATCTATGAGAAGAGGAATTACCGCTAAAAGAACAAAAGAACTTCTTTATAAATTAAGGGAAAAAATCCCTGATCTTATTTTAAGAACCACCTTTATTGTAGGGTATCCGAATGAAACTGAAAAAGATTTTAAGGAACTCAGCAGTTTTATTGATGATATAAAATTTGAGCATATGGGAATTTTCACTTTTTCCGTCGAAGAAAATACTCCCAGCTTAATGCTCGGAAATCCTATCGGCGATGAATTAAAAGAAGAAAGAAAGAATATTTTAATGGAGATGCAAAAAGGAATTTCCCTTGAAAAGAATAAAAATCTTAAGGGGGAAAAAATCACTGTTCTTTTGGAAAATAAGGAGAATGATTATTATATAGGCCGCTCATACAGGGATGCTCCTGAAATTGATGGTGAAGTTCTGATCCCGGGAGATAACAGAAAAATTGAGCTTGGAAAATTTTATACTGCTGAAATTTTTGATTATAATGAATATGACCTTTACGGTAACTTTGTAAGATAGCCGGAGGATCTTAGATGAAAAATTTATACTTATTTATATTTTTTATTTTTTCATTATGCAATTTATTTGCCCAGGAAGAAATAACAAAAAATAGCGAATTTACTCCAAGTAAATTTAATTATGAATATCTTGATTTCAAGTCGGACCAGCCTAATAAAACCAGGGTTGATGCATTTATACAGGTTCCTTACAATGAAATCCAGTTTATTAAAACCGGCGATGAATTTGAAGCCAGCTATACTGTAACAGTGTCAATATTTGATAAGGATAAAGAAAAGTTAATTGTTGAAAAAATATGGAATGAAAAAGTTGCAACGAAAGATTTTAGCCAGACCACTTCATCTCACAATTTTAATTTAAGTCTCCGTTCCTTCGACCTTGAACCGGGTGAATATACAATACGTTCTGCCTTCGAAGATAAAGATTCCCGTAAAACATATTCAAAAGAAGATATTGTTAAGGTAAGGGAGATTTCCTCAGCTTTTGCATTAAGTGATATTATGCTGGTTGAGAAAAAGACTGTTGTTAATGGAGAAAATAAAATTCTTCCAAATATTAAAAAAATAGTTTCAGCCCGGGAAGGAGGTTTATTAATTTTTTATGAAATATATTCTGATACGAATTCTGTTTTTCAGATTGAATATGATATAAATGATAAAAATGATGTTTTAATTTCAAACAAAACCATGAAGCAATTAACAAAAGGAATAAACCGGGTTTTCTATACAGTCCCCGATTCAACTTTAAGTATGGGTGATTATAATATCTCTGTAACAGTAAAAGATATTGAAGATCATGAAACTGGGATCAACAAAACAGCCTTTTATATCAAGATGGGTCGGTTTTCCTTCTACGGCAAGTGATCTTGATGAAGCAATCGAGCAGCTTGTTTATATTGCATCGCCTTCGGAAATAAAATATATAAGAGACGGAAAAACAAAAGATGAGGAAATAAACAGGTTCAGAGAGTTCTGGAAGAAAAAGGATCCGGTTCCATCTACTGAAGAAAATGAAGTATTTAATGAATATTACAGAAGAGTTTCAATTGCTGATGCTAACTTTTCACATTACATTAAAGGTTGGAAAACAGATAGGGGGATGGTCTATATTATATTAGGCACTCCTAGTAATATAGATCGTCATCCATTTGAATATGATTCCAAACCGTACGAGGTATGGGACTATTATCAGCTAAACCAGAGCTTTGTCTTTGTAGATGAAACAGGATTTGGTGACTACAGGCTGGTTACACCTTTAACAGGCGATTTATATAGATATAGATATTAACAAAATTAAATTATTTCTTAATTTCATCTTAATCTTTTAGTGATCAATTTTGAGCTCGAAATAGAATTAATTAAGAAATACTTTCTTTCAATTATTTAAAATGATTCTTACCGTCACAATAAATCCGCTTTTAGAAAGACGTTATATTTTCTCCCGGGTTTTTCCGGGGAAAGGAAATAGAAACGGCAGAGTTGAATTAACTGCAGGCGGCAAAGGGATAAATATAAGCAGGCAGCTGAATATGTTAAAAATTGAAAACCTCTCATTTACATTTCTCGGCGGAATAAATGGAAAGCTCTTAAAAGATCTGTTGTTTAAGGAAAAAATAAATTTTACATCTGTAAAAACTATAAATGAAACAAGAGATTCGGCTCTTATTTTTAATGAATCTGATAAATCTTTAACTACATTTTTCGGATGTAATACTATTATTACGGAAAAGGAATCGGATGAATTTAAATCAAAACTTGAAAAGATTATTCAGAATTCTGAGATGGTAGTTTTCTCAGGGAGTTCGCCTTGCCCAGCTGCTGATTCTATTTTCCCGTTCGGAATTGAGACTGCTAATAAATATGATAAAATTTCCGTTTGCGATACGTATGGAAATCATTTAAAAGAATGTATAAAAGCAAAGCCGACTATCCTGCATAATAATATTGCCGAAGTAGAAAATTCTTTGAATATCTCACTTAAATCTAAAGATGAAGTGCTTGATTATTTAAATCATCTTTATGAATCCGGAATTAAGCAATCTTTTATTACAAACGGTTCAGGTAATACATACTCATCAAATTTTGATTTTAAATTTGAAGTGGAAAACCCTGAAATTGAATCTCTCGATCCCACCGGCAGCGGGGATTCTTTTACTGCCGGAATAGTATACGGGCTGCATAATAATTTGCCTTATGAAGAGACCTTAATCATCGCATCTTCCCTCGGTGCTGCAAACGCAAGAAGATTTGAGACATGCAACATTTCTACTGAAGAAATTGAGAGCATCAAACCCCGTGTAAAAATTTCAGCTGTCGGGAAGAAGATAAAAGAATTAAATGCTGGACAGAATTAAAATATTTTTTTTAATAACTCTTTTAATATCTTCTGTGTCTTATCCACAAAAGATCAATTCTATTGAGATTACTGGGAATAAAATTTTTGACAAAAACCAATTAACTGACTGGAGCAATGCAGGT
>CAWAJW010000005.1:0-212784 GCA_963782475.1 uncultured Bacteroidota bacterium | reverse complement strand
ATGTTTAGAAATGCTCTGCTTATATCCTGCGGAACTACATTTATCTTTTTAAAGTTTTATCATAATCCTTTTCAATGGTAATATTAAATTCTTTATCCTGCGCCCGCATTCCATGATAAGCCAAATTAACATATTGTTCGAGTAGTTCATTTATATCCGTAAAAGTTTTTTCACCGGATGTTCCTCTTGAGTGGAGAAGCATTCCTTTAACTATAGAATCTGCGCGTTTGCCGTGCTGGTTTATCTTTTCAAGATTAAGTTTCAGATCTTCAAGTATTGCTAATATTTCTTCTTTATTATTATTCTCTAATTCCGTTTTTATTTCGTCAAGCAGTTCTTTTGAAAGTTCTGAAAAATTATTTACAAAGTTCAATGGGTTTTTTATTTCGTGAGCTATGCCTGCGGTTAATTCTCCTAAAGAAGCCATCTTTTCAGATTGAACTAATTGTGCCTGTGCAGCTTTTAATTCATTTAAAGTGATTTCTATTTTGTTTTTTGCCTCTTCGATATTTTTAAAATCTTCATATCTTGCATAAGCAATTGAAAATGCTTCGGCTAAAGTTTTTACTAATTCAAGTTTTTCATCTGCGAGAGGAGAAACATCTCCTACATAAAGCATCCCTTGAGTAAAGGGAACAAAGTGCAGGTTTAATGATTCAGGCGGTGCTGATGATCCCTGGTAAGTTTCTGCATTTTGAACCTGCCCTAGTTCCATCATTGATTTTGTCCAGGTAATGAATTCTTCTTTATTCCAGTGTTCTTTATAAACTTGCTTCTTTTTCCAGTACTCTACAGTATTAGTTGTCAGTTCATTTGCATCGAAGGACAAATTGAGTACACCGAGTGATTTTCCCTCCGGTGTAGTTAAATAAACATGTGTCACTTCATTATCTTCATCAATAATAAAAACTCCGCATCGTATAAAAGGAACCTCAAGCGTTTTTAATTCCCGCCAGATAATCGGGGTAATACGATTAAGATCTTCCGTAGTACGCATACTTGCAATTTCACCGCGCACTCTGTCCAACGAAGCCTGTTTAATAGCTTCTCTTGCCTGTGCCTCCGCTTTTTGAAGATCAAGGAAGCGGGTATATGCAAAATCAAAGACCTCCACAAATCTTCTGGCGATGGACAAATTTTCCTCAGGAAGTTCTTTCTCTGAAGTGAGTGCCAGATAACCCAATTTAAAAAACAGAAAGGATGTAATGAATCGCGGGGGCATCGTTTTAATATATTTTTCTCTTTCCCGGGGGGTGAAGCCGCTTTGTTCCGAGTTATTATTTAAAAAACGCAAGCGTTCTTCACCCGATAGTTCTGTTTGCATGTATCCTTTTTTACTTCCCAATGCTTTACGGAATTCTGAATACCATTCAGGCGTATTTTTTTTCACCACGCTCATTATCCATGAGAGCGAAGATTTGCTAAACGGCTTGACAGCTAAACCTGATCTTGCACGCCAGATTTCCATACTATCATTTTTTTCATCGGCTACGATAATGGAACAACCGATTATCTTAACGGTCAGCTTCTTGAATTCAGCAAAAAAACTATCGGTAACCTTACCTACTTCTTCACTTTTTCTCATGCCCAGCGCAAGAGAACGAACGCGTTCAAGTGCAGCAACAATGTTTGCTTCTCTTGCCTGGGCTTCGGCTTTTTGGAGATCTAGGAAGCGTATATAAGTCTGTTCGAACGCAGCAGCAAAGCGCTTTACAATTTCCTTTTCTTCTTCACCGAAACGTTTAAGATTGTAGTGCACGATGTCAATTCCCGAATGCTTATGAAACCAGCCAATCATAACCATTCCTTCAGCATTTTGAATCATTTTTTTTCTTTGATGTGGGACAGGCTGAATTTTGAATATTTCGCTAAAAAAAGCATCTTTTTCTTCTTTGTTTAATAAATAATCAAAAAATTCCCCTCCGGGTGAATTAAAAGCGTTGTAAAACTTTTCAAATATCGGTAAGTCAGAGTACGGCAAATGATATAATTCCGGGTAAATGTCTTCTCCAACCGAGGCCCAGAAATGGATATCTCTGGAAGAATCCGGGTTTAACTGGATATTGACAGAATCAATATCCGTTACGAGAATTCGAAATTCTTTGTAGAGCAATCTAACCACATCTTTTAACTCATTACTTTTATGCATACCCATGGAACGGCTTCTAACTCTTTCCAGTGCTGCTTCAATCTGTGTTTCCCTTGCCTGTGCTTCAGCTTTTTGGAGATCAAGAAAACGGATGTAGGCTTGTTCAAAAACTTTACCGAAATGTATTAAAATGGCATTTTCAGCATCTGAATAGGGTTCATCGGTATATCTTATGATCTGTACGTGCGAATTTTTTGCAAAGGTCACAGAAGTCGTATATGCCTTCGATTCCCTCAATAATTTTTCACGGTCCCTGGGGAAACTATTTTTGCTCAGCAGGAAATCCATATATTCTTTTTTGGCCTTTCCTGAATAACTATTTACATAGAGTTCCGGTCTTTTTGCGATCGCAGCATTATAATCTCTCTGAACCTGAGTGGAATCGTTGTAAGGTATTGTCAATGGTTCCTTACGGTCATAACCGCCAACCCAGGCGCTTTCGTTATGTATCTCAATAGGTCCACCCAGGGTAACAGCATCCATCTCTAAATCAAGCACTTTCATTTGTTCATATATGGCATTTGCAACTTGTTGCATTTCGTTACTGCTCTGCATGGCCAAGGTCCGGGCCCGAACTCTTTCTAAAGCAAGTTGAATCTCTGATTCTCTTGCCTGTGCTTCTGCTTTTTGCAAATCCAGAAAACGGCGATAGGTTAAATTGAATACATCTGCAAAACGTTCAAGTAATTTTATTGATTCTTCTGGTAATGGTTTGGGAGTAGTTGTCAATATCATACCTTGCTCGAAAAAAGCTACACTATGTATTCGATGTTCTCTTACTAACTCAGCTTTAATGGTCATACCCATTACTTCCCGTACATACCGGATCCAATCATTTAATTCCTTTCCGCTCAAGTCAATTACAATTGATTTCTTTTTTTCTTTCCATGCATCATATACTCGTTTTCCTGTAGTCGGCTCATCAAGACTTGCGTTAAAGTGATGACTGATCTTAATACCTTGCTGATCTGTAGCCCAGACTTCAAGAATATTATCTGCTTCATTAATCAGGCAGATATTTAGCCTTTCAGGTGTAACTCCAAGCTCTGTCATTTGCTGAAAGAGGATTGCTGCAGTTTCAGCCAGTTCATTGCTTTTATGCATGGCCATAGTTCTTGCACGGACTCTTTCTAAAGCAAGTTGAATCTCAGATTCGCGGGCCTGTGCTTCTGCATTTTGGAGATCGAGGAAACGGGTGTAGGTTTGTTCAAATGTTTTGGCAAAACGGCTTAATACTTCAACATCTTCCGGCAGATAGGAATTGACTCCTTGCAGACTTAATAAACCATGCGAGAAATAAGCATTGTGAGTTACCCATTGTTTTATCTTCCTTTTTTGATTTTCATTTGATTTTCTTATCGATTCTAATAAATTTGTAAACTTTTTCCATATTTCACCCGTGTAAACATTGGTTATCAGAAGATCCTTTCTTTTTTCCGGTATTGTTTTTAAATAAATTTTTAATTCATCTTTTAATAGGGGAAATTGAGCAAAAGGGATTTGAAATTTTACAAAATTATTATTTGAATTGAACGAACTAGCCCACATAGTGGCAATTTCAGTTTTATCATCAATAAATCCTATTTCAATATCCGTAGATTGATTGGTGATACTCAAATTTTTAAATTGTTCATAAAGAAGGTTAACTACCGGCGTTAACTCTTCACTTTTATGCATCGCCATTGATCGTACACGTACTCTTTCCAAGGCAGCTTCTATCTGTGCTTCTCTTGCCTGTTTTTCCGCTAATACGATATCACGAAATCTTCGATAAGATAGAAGGAATACATTTCTGAACTTTTTAATAATTTCGAGCTTACTATTGTCAATAGGTTCGAATGTTGAAACACCGACAGCTCCAGTCCCGATGGAATAACTATAAAAATATAGAGCGCTAATTTTTTCAAGCATTGGATCATCCGGGAAAACGGTTTTATTTCTTTGTTCCCTCCATTCATCCAATTCTTTCCCTTTAATTTCCATAAAAAACAATGCATCAGATGAACTTTTCACGTCATCAATAAATTTTCCGTGAACCGGACTGCTGTCGTAAGAATTTTCAGTTATTCCACTAGTACCATAATCAGAATGCAGGTAATTCAGATAAGTTTTTTTCTCATCATCCAGAATGTCAATCTGTGTGTTCCTGATTCCGGTAAAACCCAACTGGTTAAGCTCTTTTAACAATGCTTTTGCAACATCCATTAAATCGTCTTGTTTTTTCATCTCAAGGACTATAGTCCTTACCCGTTCAAGTGAAGTCTCTATTTCAAGCTCACGGTTTTTTCTGGCTAATTCTTTTTCAAGCTCAGAGATTTTTTGTTCGGGTTTGGGTTGTTGCATTTTCTTTTTCATTAAATATGTAATTCAATTATAGCAAACTTGATAAAATATTTTCTTACTGATTTTGTTTTCATTTTTAGTATCCTTATTTCGCATCGAAATAATTATTGTATTTTGTAACTTATTTTTTTTATTAGTCCATCAATTTCGATGAGTGTATCTTTTAACACTCCCCGGTACCATTTCAGCATTAAATAGTGATAGTACAGATCATCCATAATTTCAGAAAACATGTTATTATCTTTTATAAGAAAATTTCCTGTTCGATATTCGTGAATATATTTTTTTCTCAAATAATCCCATCTATCATTAAGGATATTGTTGTCATCCATTAATCTTGAGTAAGTAGAATTATATAATTTGATTAGTGAGCTGGTGATCTCTTTATTTTTGTAATTATTTAACATATTACCCGATAAAGCCGATTGAAAAGATCCGGAAACAGGATAAAATGTACGTGCTCCTTCTGTTGATAAATAAATTTGAAATAAAGAATCAACGAAATTTTTATTTTCACTATGATTTTTTTGAAAATCAATTTTACTTAGCAAATCATATGCATCTATCTTTGACTTCGATTTCTTTAAAATAAATTCGATGTAACTCTTGTCCTGTGTAAGGTCTTTTTTTACACCTACCATAAATTCCGTCTCAGCAATATTTTGTTTTCTTAATTCATTCCAGTTGTTTACTTGAAGAGCAATCAAAATTCCGATAACAACAAGAAGAATCTCTCCAATAGCATAGCGTAAATATGCCATTACCTTGTTTTCTGCTGCAAGTTTTTGGCGGATGTTTCTGAAGATTTTTACCATTAGCTATACTTCCGTTATTTCCGGTTCAATTCTGCATTAATCATTTTCGTCAATAATTTTGCTTTATTTTCCAATTTTCGCACTATGTCAAGGCCTAATGTCTTTCGGGCAATATTGTTCCGTAGATGATTTCGACCCAAATTGGATTCAATCTTCTTATTTAGTGCTAGTTTTCTAGTTTTTTCGTTTTCTTTATAAGGAAGATTCATTTTTTGAATTGAAGCAAAAGGAGGATTAATCTCATAGTTATCATTATCAAACCAAAATTCATCATCCTTTAACGTACTATTTTGGTCATAGTCAATAAATGTATTAAATCTATAAAGGTCAATAGTGTAATAGTTGTTAATAGCATCATTCAGTTGTTTAGAACCCAATTGATCTGCAAGTCCCGAGTTCTTTATTTTTTGAAAGGTTTGGTCATAAATTTTATAATCATTAAAATAACTTGATATTGTTAGAACAATAGAATCAATCGGCAGAGTTTGATAGTTTTTATTCCGGAAAACCGATGAATTAGCTCTTATTTGTTTATTCGATGCATTAATGATTAAATCAAATCTATTTATGTCATTATTCAAATCAACTAACATGCTTTTTAAATAGGTCTGTATTTTTGCGTTTTCTTTTCTTTGTTCATTCCAGTTATTGATTTGAAGAGCAATTAAAATTCCAATCACTACCAACAGGATTTCTCCAATTGCATAGCGCATGTAAGCCATGGCTCGATTTTGAGCGGCCAGTTTTCGACGGATATTTTTAAAAATGATGGGCATATTTTAACTCAAGTAATGGTTTCTAATTTTTGTCATGATTCAGTTGCTTTTCAAGTAAAGAAATAATGCGTTTATAGATATTTTTCGATTCTTCATTTTGAGAATATAAAACCCTACAGATCTGGTTCATGGTAGAAACTGCACTTATCACCCTTGGGTTTTTACTTAAAGCAGGAAAGTCAAAATCATACAAACCGGCTGCAGATTCCCTGTTAATGGGCGGAGGTTGTTTCTTATCGCTCACCTTAAGCATAACTACCCTGGAATCTATATAGCTTATTTGAGGGGAAATTCTTGCAACTATATAGGTCATGATTTCTCTGATGTTTTCAGCTTTATCTTCCATATTCTGGAGCGCTTTACGAAGTGAATCGTTTTGGATTACGGTAATGCGTCCGGTTGATCTGAGTTCATCCAGCGTGCCGGTAACAAGTGAGGGGGGAGGTATTTTACCAAACCTATACAGGCCGTAAGAGAAAGTTCCATAATCTTCCTTTTTGAGCACTCCTTTTTCAAGCCAGTCGATCATTTGATTTTGTAAATCTATCTGTTCTTTAATGTCCTTGATATTCCCCTTTACATTCTTCAAAGAAACAAGCATATCCTCATGTAATCTTAACAGGTATCCGTGCTCTAATTTCCGGTCTTTTCGTCCTTCGTTCCAGTTATTCACCTGGAGGGCAATCAAAATACCAATTACTACTAAAAATATTTCTCCGATTGCATAACGCAAGTAAGCCATTACTTTGTTTTCAGCTGCAAGCTTTTGTCTTACATTTCTAAATATTTTCATTATCCAATATCTTTTTTAATTAGCTTTCTTATTTCAGAAATTTTATTGAGCGCTTTTTCCCCGTTTCTAACCGTACCGCTTCTATTATCTTTGAACAATTTAAAAAGAGTGATCGTAGATGGTTTGTTAAAGAAATCTCTGGGATAAGACGGCTGACAGTAAATAGTCCAGCTGAAGTCGGTAAAATCTTCTTTGATTAATGGAGTCCAATCTTTATTAAATGATAACTCGACGTCATTCATGCTTTGATAAACACGGTATAAACTCTCATCATAATATGATATTAATGCCATTTGAAGTATTTTATCCGAGATGTTTTCCAGACCTTTGGCCTTCAACATCTCATAAGCGGAAGATTGAGATCTAAAACGCTCAAAACATATAATCTTCCCCATCCAGTAGTTCAGGCTGTCATTATAGTTTTTTAATTTAACCTGTTCTAATAAGCGATCAGTTAAATGTATAGCCAGTTTTGCGTTCGAAAGTTCAGAAGATAATGAAACAGAATCCTGTTCAAGGTTTTGATCGATAAGAGTAAGGATCTCATCTTCAAACTTTGAGTCTTTTCTTCTTTCATTCCAATTATTTACCTGCAGTGCAATTAAAATTCCAATAACAACAAGAACAATTTCTCCAATAGCATAGCGTAAATAAGCCATTACTTTATTTTCTGCTGCGAGTTTTTGTCTGACATTTCTAAAGATTTTCATAAGTTGAATTCAATTCATCTATTAGTGTTTGTGTTTTATCTTTTTGGATCATTAGCATAGCGCAATGAAGATTCGCAAGTAGGTATCTAAAATTTACTAAGTTTATCATCGTGAGTTGATTTTCCGGTTTTTTAAGTTGGGCAGCGGTGATAGCTTTTAAATTATTTTCATTCAGGTGTACGTAATTTGCTAAAGTATCTTTTTGATTTTGAGTTAGTATTTTCGAAGTTAATATTTCATCATATATAGAAGACGCTTGAACTTCGCTCAACCTAGTGACTCCAGGTACGAAAACTTCATCAGTAAATAAATTATTATTTTTATTAATGATTAGCTCTAAACGTTCTAATTCCTGGTAGTAGTTTATAAGGTCGCCTTTAAATTTATTATCGCTGATAATGTCAACATTCCCTGACGAGAGCAGTTCGGTGTAGGTCGGATTGTTTTTTACAAAAGTTCTTCGACTGGTTAAGCTTCCAATTGATGATGAAAAAGAGCTGTCAACCTTGAATTTATGATGCTCTTTATAATACTTTAAAATTGATCTTGCTGTTTTTGAAAAACCAAATTCAGTATTCAGTTGATCATCAATTGATTTACTCTGTTCTATTAGGTCGCGTTTAATATTTTTGATATAAACAGATTCCTTATTTTTTTCTATTCTGGCTGAATTCCAATTGTTTACCTGCAGGGCAATTAAAATTCCAATAACCACAAGTACAATTTCGCCGATTGCATAACGAAGGTAAGCCGATACCTTGTTTTCCGAAGCGAGTTTTTGTCTTATGTTTCTAAAGATTTTCATTCTTTGTTTAATTCTCTGTTGATTAAGTCAATTGTTTTATCGGTCACTCGCAGTATGCCAAATTTTGTCCAAATTTCATCGTCCCTGTAGGATTCATAGATTTTGTCGAGAGTGAGATAGGTTTCGGGATCTTTTATTAAGGCTTTCAATTTAGCATCGTTTAATATGAATTTTGGGTGCTCGGGTATTGGTGCGTGGATGGCATATCGGTCTGGAACGGGTGAGTTCATAGATAACATAGCCATTAATTTCCCTATTTTATTATCAGGATCATCATTAAAAATTTCATTTCTCTGATCTATAATAGAATTTCTTGAATTGGTATAGTCTTTTAAGAAAGAAAGGTAATATTTTAAGCTGTCGCTCAATAGCTCAAATTTGCCGGAAGAAACAGCGTCTTCCTGAACAGTATTTAAAATGGCTAAATCTATATGGTAAACCATTTCAGAGAGGTATTGCCTGAGGCTATCTGCGGGAAGGGTGGGGTTAGCCCCGGCTGAATATTGAAGTACCTGGTTGAATTTAGTAATACTTTCGTTTAATCCGATTTCGTAAGATTGTAAGGTTTCTTTGTTCTTTAATAATTCCTTTCTAATGGCGAGCATTAGGTGTTGTTTGTTGTTTTCCTGCTTTCTGTTTTCATTCCAGTTATTCACCTGCAGGGCGATCAGAATCCCAATAACGACCAAAAGGATTTCCCCCACGGCATAACGGAGATAGGCCGCCGTCTTATTTTCGGAGGCGAGTTGTTTACGGACGTTTCTAAATATTTTCATTATTTGTTTAATTCTGTTTCAATATGTTTTAACAATTGTTTTGCTTTGGCTTTTAAATTTTCATCCCCTGCTTTTTGTAATTCGGACAAGCCATTTCTAAAAACAACATCATTAATGAACTCCAGTCTCAATTTGGGTTCATTGATATTTTGAATTGCAATCTTTTTTAGGGTTTCGTCTTGAATATTCATAAAGCTCATCTGAGACCTTTCTTGAATTATGCTTCTCAATTTTTTAGAATAAGAGTAAGATGCAAAGCTGCTTTTCTTCATCACGTTTCTTACAACAATCTGATCTACCAGGTTGGTGTTATTACTAACTGTATTCGCGGCGAACCCTTTAATAAACTGGTTAAATTCCATAAGTTCCTTTTTTAGTGATTCATTATCAATAATATTGATTTCCCCGGAATTTATCATTTCTAAAAGAGTTGTGTTGGCATTGGTGAATGTCATTCTTGTACTCAGGTCGTTTATTTTTGGAAAAATGGAGTCCATTTTTTTGAACCCGTTATTTTGCTCATAATGTGCAACTATGTCTTTGCAATCCTGAATGATGATATCTTCAAAATCGATATAGATGTCCTGCAGCTGTATTTGTTTTTTTAAATCAATACTTAAATTCTGCAGATAAATGGTTTCCCGCGTTTTTTGTTTTTGGTTTTCATTCCAGTTATTAACCTGAAGCGCAATTAAAATTCCAATAACTACAAGAAAAATTTCTCCGATTGCATAACGCAGGTAAGCCATCACTTTGTTTTCTGCTGCGAGTTTCTGTCTTATGTTTCTAAAGATTTTCATTTTTTAAATACTTTTTTGAAGTTTATTAAAGGATAAATAATGCTCAATACAACAAAAAAAACAGCTACCCCGATGATCTCATTTTGTTTGAGGTTTGAAAGAAAACAGGTGATAACCAAAACAGTCAAAACGGGTACAACTATTCCGCCCGGGATTCTGAAATGATCTCCTCGACTGTGCTTTTCGCCGGTGAACCTGAGCTTAATTACTGCGACTGCAACACCCAGGTATATCAACAAAACAGATGCACTGGACACTATAACCAGTTCTTTGAAACCTCCGGTTGAAGCAAACAAAAAGTCGAGCCCGGCATATACTATTATAGCAACATAGGGTGTAGCAAATTTTGAGTGAATTTTACTAAGTATTTTTACAGGGATAAGTCTGTCGTTTGAAACTGCATATAATACCCTGGGAATGCTTAACACTTCACTGCTGAGATTCCCAAACATAGAAACTCCTGCACCCATGGTCATAAGTACAAGTCCGACCGGTCCGACTATTTTCCCGGCAACATGGCCCAATGTATTTTCAGTGTACCCGGATAATGCAGAGCCTAAAATTGCCTGTGAAATAAGTTGAATAAAAATGTAGATAAATAAAATAAACGCAATACTGATAAAAATTGCTTTAGGAATTGTTTTTTGGGGATGACGTACTTCTCCGCTAACCGACAATGCGGACTCGGCGCCCATAAAAGCAAAAAATAAAAGAAGAGAAGCCTCTCCAATTTTAGTAACAGATGGCATTGAGTCCCAAACAAGATGTGATACCGATAAATCTTTGGTACCGATTAAAAGAATAAATATCAGTGGAATAATTTTAGCGAGGGTGATCATTTTTACAAAACCAACGCCATCTTTCACTCCTATAATGTTTATGTAGCCCAGTCCGGCAAAAATTATCAGAAAAATGAGAAGACGGATTATTCCGGTTTGCATGAAGGGGAACAATGATCCGGCAACATCGGCAACTGCATTGGCTACTGCTGCATCGGAAGTGACACCGGTCAACAAAAAGAAAAATGCAGCTATAAAACCGGGATATCTGCCTAAAACAACTTCAATATAAGAATAAGCGCCGCCGCTTATTATAATTTTGCTTCCGATCTCTGCAAAGCACAGCATGATAAGCGTTATAAGAAGGCCGCAAAAAAGGTAGGCAATTATGCTTGCTCTGCCCAATACACCGGTAACTAAAGCAGGCAGGACAAATATGCCCGCACCAATAACTATATTGATAATATTTGCACTCAATCCGAAAATCCCGATTTCCCGGTTTAAATGCTCACTGTTTTTATTTTCCATTTTAATGAAATTCAGTTTTTGATACCGGTTTTTGACGGATATTTCTAAAAACTTTCATTCTTTTTTGCCCTTTTGCTAATTCTTAATCAATTAATGAAATCATTTTGTTACAAAGAGTTTTCAATATGAAAAGGGATTCAAATAAACTTTAATCTTAAGATAATTATGTATTTTTTTGAGGTCTTGTACTGAATGCGCAATTATTATGATTTATTGCGCATCCGGTAGAATTTTTAATAAGTTCTCAGAACCGGATTCAGTTCAAGATACTCAATTTGAACATCTCAGTTCTAATGCTTCAGTTCTGGAGAACTAAGCTACGCAGGACGTTGCAGTTCGCATCATCGCAGTTCGTAGCTTAGAATACAGTTTTCAGTTTAAGCAATTAATCGGGAATACTTTCTGTCCACAATTTCATTCTTTCCATCAATATATCACCCGCAGCTAATCTTAGAAAACCAGCACCCTGCAGATGGAAATCGGCACGTATAGCATGTTTGATCCGTTCGTCAGTACCGGTAAGTGTACCAAGTATACTTCCTTCTCCTTTTCAGAAAGAAACCGTTCATATCGCCACTATTCCTGGGAGAACAAAGCAAAATTATCTATTTCTTCTTCTCCTGTGCCGGCGGCATCATTGTATATCCAAGCTGTTCCATTAGTTCCCGATTATCATATGCAACCATCTCTTTCGTAATCTTACCGTTGACTATATTTATAATGGTTTCACCCCAATAATTTACTGTTTTACCGGTGGGAGGCATCTTGCCGGGACCGGTATTTGTGCCTGTTATAACCCACCGGGTAGCCACACTATTTTCACCGTAAACCTGGTTATCTAAAGTTAATTTGAGGTCAGGAAAAGCTGTTCTTAAACCTTCAATAGCTTTTTTATATCCTTCAACACCTTTAACCTCAGGCTGATTATTTACAATACGCACAAAGTCCAGGGCAAAGATTGCATCCAGTGAGTCAATATTTCTGCCGTTCCAGGCATCCTCCAGCTTATTGACGATCGGTTTAAATTTCGCTGCAGGGTCCGGTTTCTGCTGCTGACAGCCTGCTGTAAAAATGAGAGCAATTATTAAAAATAAAGAACTTGTTTCTAAAATTGTTTTAACTAAATTTTTCATAACAGTAACTCCATTTTATATTAATTCCGTGAATAAAAAATAAATTAACTTTTCAAAACATTTTTGAAATGTGCGTGTGAGTAAAACAATTATGACCGTTTATCTGATTAAAATTAAAAGGTAGATAATGTTTATTATCTCCCTTCTTAATAAAATTAATCGTTGTTACTCGGTTTAGAAGTTCTTCCGCCATGGTCGCCAATCAATTTCCAAACTCCGCCTTCCTTCATCAGTATATCTGTCCAGTTACCGGAATTGGTTTCTTTTTTACTTGTCTCATTATTTTTATCGACTTCAGCATAATAATAATGAACGTAAGCAAAATCGCCTTTAACCCAGATTGTTAACGGCGACAAAGAGTATACAACCGTTTTATAATTTTTCAAACCGTAGTCAACCCATTTTCCGGTATTATCTTTATTCATAGGAACTTTGGATTGATAATCCCAGCCCATATAACTATCGTCGAAATATTTCATGAATTCTGCGGCATTACCGGAGGCTGAAGCTTGCCAGTATTTTTCAACTCCTGCCCAAACATCTTTTTGTTCGCTTGTCCATTGCTGTGCATAGCTGTTAGCAGCAAAGGCAACCAAGATTAAACAAAAAAGAAAAATGCTTTTTGTTAATGTTTTCATCGTAACTCCTTATGATTTTTTTTGAAATTAGTTAATTAAAGTTATTTATTTCAATGCCCGCTCAGCCATTGTTCAAAACTTTTATTTATTTTGTTTTCAGAGTAAGTCCAGTCCGGTTTAAGATTAAGCCCGCTCTCACTTTTCCAGATAAAATCTATTGCTTCTTTCTGGTCAGACAGGCCTGTTACTTTTATGAGGAACAATTCTCTTTTTTCGAGCTCAGCTTTTTTTATTTCGGTATTAATATCCTGTGCAAGCAAAGCCCTGTGTAAAATCTCTGCCTGTCTTATATCGTAAGTTGCCCATACAATTCCATTCTTACCTGAGAGGAAATCCTCTTCATCGTAAGAAACAATGACTTCAACCCGGCATCCATCTGGCAGTTCAGCAGGCTGAGTAATGATAAGCCCGCTGCATTCTATAAAATCATTTGTTTCGAACACAACCCTTCCGTCATTCATGCAGGTCCCGTTCACTTTTATCCTTACCATATTTTTCCGGTTAAAATTTTTGAATAGATGACTTAACGAGATGTGGTTAAAATAGAGGTACTACGCAATATTATCTTGTACAATATGCGCAAGAATTCGGATTTCCTGCTCAAATTCTGATTATGTGATTGTATTCCCCTTTATTCCTGTGGACTGACAAGAGAAATGAAATGATACCCGGTCACCCTTGCATTTTCTTCCTGTAAGCATTCGGCGAAATGCCGAACTGCCTTTTGAAAACTCTACCGAAATAACCCTGATCATTAAAACCAACTTTGTAGCAAATCCCTATAACAGTGTCTGCATTCTGCTTTAACAGATCAGCGGCCCGCTGAAGACGGAGCGAGCGGATCAGCTGTCCCGCCGGCTGGGCTACAAGTGCATTAAGCTTTCTGTTCAACTGCGAAATGCTCATGTTAACTTCATCGGCAAGTTTTTCGATACTGAACTCCGGATTCTCAAAATTCTGTTCAATAACTTTTATTGTCTTTTCTAAAAATTCCCGGTCCATAGAAACCGCGGTAACATCAGAAGGCTTTATTAGTGTAGATTTACTGAAACGTTTCCTTAGCTGCTTTCGCTGATAAATTAAATTCCTTACCCGTACCTTCAGCTCTTTTGCACTGAAAGGTTTTGTAATATAAGCATCAATACCGGTCTCCAGTCCTTCTATTTTATCATCGAGTCCTGCTTTTGCAGTAAGCATTATAATCGGAATATGACTCGTCTTCACATCGCCTCTTATCTGCGTGCTGAACATAAACCCATCCATTTCCGGCATCATCACGTCGGTAATTATCAAATCGGGAATTTCATCTTTTGCATTTAATATTCCTTCCTCACCGTCCGATGCCTCTATTACCCTGTAATCATTCACTAGCAGGCTGCTAACATAGCTTCTTACATCGGAATTATCTTCAACAATTAAAATGATCTCACGTTTATCCTCGCCGGTGCGGGAAATAGCCGGTTTTAATTTTGTTTCTGCAGATCCGGGTTCATTATAATTTTTCACCTGTAAAGATAATTCCGGCAGTCTTTTTATGAATTCTTCAGTTTCAGTCTTATAATCGCTTGATGGAAGCCGGATGATAAACTCACTCCCTTCGCCTTCTTCGCTTTTAACTGAGATACTCCCTTTATGAAGTTCAATTAATTCCTTTGCAAGCGCCAATCCTATCCCCGTACCCTCATGTTTTCTTGATGCCGATCCGTCTACCTGGTAAAACCTGTCGAAAATATGGGGGAGACGATCGGAAGGTATCCCGATACCTGTATCTTTAATCCGTATTTCAACCGAACTCCCCTCTTTCCCCCCTTTATTAAAAGGGGGTTTAGAATCGATTGAGACTTTTATTTCACCGTTTGAAGACACAAATTTGAAAGCATTCGAAATGAGATTATAAAATATCTTTTCCATTTTATCCGGATCAAAGAGAACCGGAATGTTTTTACATTCCGATTCAAACTTCAAAGTAATTTTTTGTGATTCAGCAAGTGATTCAAATGAGTAAAACAAACTTTTCAGAAATGAGACTATGTTATGCTGCCCTGCATTTAATTCCATGCTCCCCGCTTCAAGCTTTGAGATATCCAGCAGCTGGTTAATCAGACCAAGGAGCCTCCTGGCATTCCTGTTCGCTACCTGCAGTTTTCCTTTCTCCTTAACATCAATATTTTCAGACATAACGCTGTCTATCTGGCCGAGTATAAGCGTAAGCGGCGTCCTGAATTCGTGAGAGATGTTTGCAAAGAACCTGGATTTCAACTGATCAAGCTCCTGAAGTCTTTCCTGTGCTATTTTTAATTCTTTTAAAGTTTTTTCCGTCTTGCTTTTTGCTTCTTCAATATTTTTAAAGTCTTCATACCGGGTATAAGCTAACGCGAATGCTTCTGCCAGGTTCTTAACTACTTCAAGTTTTTCTTCTGTAAGCGGAGAAACATTTCCGACATAAAGCATACCTTGAGCGAAAGGAACAAAGTGCAGATTAAGAGAATCCGGCGGAGTAGATGAACCCTGGTAGGTTTCTTCATTTTGAACCTGACCGATTTCAATCATGGATTTTGTCCAGTTGATGAATTTTTCCTTGTTCCAGTGTTCTTTGTAAACCTGATTCTTTTTCCAGTGCTCAATTATATTAACTATGTGTTCATTTGCATCCAGTGATAGATTTAAGACGCCCAGTGATTTACCATTAGGCGTGGTTAAGTAAGCCTGGACTTTTTCTTTCCATTCATCAACAATGTAAACGCCGCAGCGAGTAAAAGGGACTTCCAATGTTTCAAGTTCTCGCCAGATAATCGGGGTTATGCGATTAAGATCTTCGGAAGTTCGCATACTGGCAATTTCACCGCGTACTCTATCCGTAGATGCTTGTTTTACTGCTTCAAATGCGCGTGCTTCTGCGTTTTGCAGATCGAGAAACCGTGTGTAGCTTTGTTCAAAAACTTTTCCAAAGCGTTTCAGGATTTCATTATCTTCGCCGGATAATTTTCTGCCAAAATGATTAACTACAAATATAGATGTGTAATGAGAAACGGAAACGGACCTGGTATAGCCGCCCTGACGCGATAAAACCTTTTCCTTCCATTCAGGAGTTGATGAATTATACGGCGGAAATTTAAATAAATGTTTGAAGAATATAATTTTTTCCTCTTTAGTATATTCCTCAGTAAAAAATCTTTCCCCCCTGGTAGTACCCTCTGCTAATACCCTGTAAATGGGGTGATCGAGAAAAGGGATAGCGGCTTTTTTCATATATGTTTCTGCTACACCTGTCGACCCCCAAAATGTAAACTGTTTGTCAATTTCGTCATTATTGATAACCATGAATACTCCGGTTATATCCAGGTTCATGTTGTCCAATTCCTTAGCAACCAAATTAACCACTTCCTGCAAGTCAGATGAATGCCGCATTGTCATAGCCCGGCTGCCCACCTTTTCCAGGGCAGCCTCAAGTTTCAGTTCCCGGTTCTGATCCTCAACAGCTTTTATGAGAGTTCTTTTCTGTTCTGCATCCGGAATATCAGACTGGTTAATGATTCTCAGGATATCTTCTAATTTACTCTTCATTGAATATTGCAGATTTAATACAGTTTAAACTTAACTGTATCTTCCTGCAGAATCTCCGCACTAATAGGTTTGAAAATTAAATTTATAAGAAATTTCAATCGAAGTAAAGTACCGGAATTAAATTTACCTATAAGTCATTTGGAGGGATTAATGGCCGCAGGTTCAGTAACATATACATACAGTGTTAGAATATAATAATAAACAGGTATATTTAATACTGAAATCGATCCCGTAGATAGTATATAGTGAGCATATTCACAAAACCTGCATACAAAGATTTCCCGGTCTGTCAATAATTGTTCTGCTTTTCGTATATCGGTTTTTTCTACCATCAGATTTTAATAAATACGATATTATAATAAAGAGCTATTGATAATAATTCTGAGTTGACAAGCACAATACGAAAAATATTATTAGGC
This sequence comes from uncultured Bacteroidota bacterium, assembly GCA_963782475.1. Taxonomy (GTDB): domain Bacteria; phylum Bacteroidota; class Ignavibacteria; order Ignavibacteriales; family Ignavibacteriaceae; genus CAVQBP01. The sequence continues at coordinate 195,756 of CAWAJW010000005.1, read as the reverse complement.
AGAATAAAACCACAATGTTAAGTTAAAGCAGACATAGTGCAAAGCGCAAAACGTTTTGTGTAGTGAAGCTTCTGCATAATTGGACTTGAGTGAAAAATGCTCGAAGTTCAAACCGGCATTCAGCTGATGGGAACGAAATTTAGAAAGTTAAGTACCCTTTTTTGCTAAAGTGAAAATTAAAAACTTCTTTAGTAGATTAATCATTCGTTTTTAAATTACATAGCCGTTTAGGGCGGCGGGTTATTACCGCCCGGCTAGACATTAATCAAAATTAAAATATTAAAGTGAATTGTGTTGGATTTATATAAAAAAATAGAAATTTCCCTGGTTGCAAATGATACAGAAATTAATAGAAAATATCTGGCAAAAAGATTATTTCAGAAAAAATTGATTTACGCAGACTACTATATATATTAGATTCAGATAAAACTATAGCAACACATTTTATTTGGCTTGTCGGTCATATATGTGAGTTAAGCCCGGGAACCGTGTTTCCGGCAATTAAAGGTTTTTTCTTACACAGGAAAAAAACTCAAATAAAAAATTATGATCGAAGTCTTGCTAAAATGTTTATGTATTGTGGAATCCCGGAGGAAATTGAAGGAGAAGCAGCAACTTTAATGTTTGAGTGGATACTTTCTACCGATGTTATAGTTTCAACGAAAAATTATTCTGCAATAGCTCTATACAATCTAACACTCAAATATCCGGAATTAAAATCCGAACTTATATTAACAATTCAAAATCAATTAGATAAGAATAGTATTTCATTTAAGCAAACAGCTAGGAAAGTGTTAAATAATTTGCGTAAATAAAGCAGGAAGGAAATGTGTAAAAAAGAAATTACAGCTATTTCCGGGATGAGCTTTATTTATATTGCCTGCCCCACATCTGTCTACCTCCTAATCAAACTTCACCGGACAGGTCAGTCTACATACTAATGAACTACACCGAACAGGTCCGGCTTCGATAAATGCTTCGCCGGATAAGCAATTCTTAAAATTTTTATTGCACATAATTCTTCTAATATATAATTTAGAATTAAACGTAATAAGGGATATTAGATAAAGGGGCAAATTCTGATTATCTCTGCTGTCCATACCCAATATTCCGGGAAAATTTTTCTGCTATAAGAAAAACAAATGTTCTTATATGAGAAACTTTTAGAAAAGTTTTCTTATTGAAGAAAAGTTTTTGTTATATAAGAAAATAAAGATAAGTTGCTGAAAGCGGCTAATGATTATGTTAGTGGTAATAGCATAATACATAGAATAGAAGTAAAAAATAATTTAAGATTTTTTGATTTTCTTTTTTTTGAGTAAAGTTATTAAATTAGTTTTAACGATTAAGAACATTACTATTAACAAATTGAATTTTTGTTATAAATTTAGGAAGCATTAACAAATGCCTAGGATTAAACCGGAAATTCTAAAGTGGGCTAGGGAAAATTCATTGCTTTCCATGGAGGATGCTGCTCGTAAGCTCAATATTGTGGACGGCAAAAAAATGAGTGCAATAGAAAAACTAAATGCTTTTGAATCTGGTGATAAAGAACCTTCTAGGTCTTTACTTCTTAGAATGTCCAAACAATACCATCTACCACTTTTGACTTTTTATCTTGACAAACCTCCAAGCATTGGAGATCGGGGAGAGGATTTTAGGACTTTACCTGCAAATTTTGAAGAAATTGAAGATGTAAATGTTGATATTTTAATACGAGATATTAAAGCACGTCAAAGTACAATTCGTGAAACCCTCATTGACGCAGATGAAGAAAATCATTTAGAATTTATTGGCAAGCATAAAATTGAAGATGGAATAGCTCGTGTTATTCAAACTATTCGTGAGGTTCTTCATTTTAAACTTGAAGATTATCGCAATCAATCAAATAAAGAAGCTTTCAGATTTCTACGTCAAAAGGTTGAATCAAAAGGTATTTTTGTATTACTAAAAGGAAATCTAGGCTCATACCATAGTAATATATCGCTCACTGTATTTAGAGGTTTTGCACTATCTGATGATATAGCTCCATTCATTGTAATTAATGATCAAGATAATGAGTCAGCATGGTCATTTACATTGATGCACGAAATGGTTCACTTAATTTTAGGCCAAACAGGTATCAGCGGAGCTTTATTTGAAAAGAATATCGAGAAATTCTGCAACAATGTAGCAAGTGAATTTTTGTTACCAGCAGTTGAATTTGCGCAATTCCGAATAACTGATTATAGTTTTGAAAATCTTAGAGTAAACATTTCTGATTATGCTTTTTCTAAAAGGTTAAGTAGTACACATATTGCTTATCGACTTTATAAACGTGGAGATATCGACAATTCTTTATGGACAGACTTGCGAAAATTTTATCATGATAAGTGGCTCGAAAACCGCGAAGTTAAAAGAGATAAAAACAAACAAAAAGAAAGTGGTCCTGATTACTATGTAATAAAAAACTATAAGTTAGGTACACTAGTCGAATTAGTTCATCGTCTAACATATGCCGGTGCTCTAACTACTACAAAAGCTGGTATGTTGCTAGATATCAAGCCACTTAAAGTTCATCGATTATTTCAAATGGATCAATTTGCATAGGAGATTATGTAATTTTGCTATATCTGCTAGATGCCAATACATTAATCGATGCTAAACGTGATTATTATCCTATTTCACGAGTTCCTGAATTCTGGGATTGGGTTATTTTTCAAGGCCAGCAAGGTATAATAAAGATTCCCATAGAAGTATATGAAGAGTTTTCTGATACTAAAGATAAGGACGGCGAAAAAGATGAACTTGCAACATGGGCAGAGCACATAGAAATTAGAGATTCATTATTACTTGACGAAGAAGCCGAACAAGATTTAGTAGCTCGGATAACTTACGGCGGATATGTAGCTAATCCGACTGATGAAGAATTAGAAAAAATAGGCAGAGATCCATTTTTGTTATCTTATGCACTTAAAGATATTGATAATCGATGTATCGTTACCACAGAATCTTCCAAGCCATCCCGAGCCGGTGCAAATCGTCATATACCAGACGTTTGTAAAGATTTTAAGATAAGATGTATAAACAATTTTCAAATGATTAGAGAATTGAATTTTAGTACTGATTGGAAAAAATCTTAATCTTAATACATCATTAACAATTTAAACCGCTAACAATGCAATTTAAGTTGACAGCCCTTCGGCAGGCTCAGGATAAACTATTTTACGCATTCGGCTTCCCGACTCTCGTTGGGGACAGGTTTTAGAGATTTTTAAAGTAGCTGATCTCCGCCAGAGGCGGACAGGCTGCTTAAAGTATCTTGTTCAAAGTAGTCAAATTAATTAATAGTCTTGCAAACCACGCATCCGGTAACGTCGTTAGGCAAACAAAAAAAAAAATAAACTAAATGTTACCAGATTACTGTATAATTCTATAGCATCTTGTTCAACATTTCTTTTCGCAATTCATATCCCTTCTATCTGCTTTCATTAAATAAAGACACATCTTGTTTTTAAACTAATAACCATGCATCTATAAAAGGCAGTATGGAAACTGTATACAACTCATCCGCAATTAAAAAGTCCACCCCTAAATTAAAACGGAGCAGAGCAGCAGCCGGATCGGCTTCGTCTGCATGTAAAAAATAAAAAGAAACAATTGGATCAGCGGGCGATGCAATTAAATATTAGGGGACTGCAAAAGTATCTGCCGGTCTTGCAATTGGATCTGCCTGTGATGCTATTACATCTGTCGAGGTAACAATTCATCTGTCTGTAATGCAATCACACCGTCCGGTCGTTCAATGAGTCGGTAAAGTCGTGCAATGGAACCGGACAGTCATGCAATCGACCTGTACAGTTGTGCAATCGGTTCGGCCAGTCATCCAACCGACCTGGACGATCGTGCAATTGTCTAAGCCGGTCATGCAATTGACCTTGACGATCGTGCAATTGGCTTTGACAGTCAAGCAAATGAGCAGGTATGAAGTAAAATGTGCTGTTTCAGCTAAATTTGTCTATCTGCACAGCTTCATTGGTTATGGTACAATTATAGGTAAGTAAATCACCGACTACAAACTTCCGATTTTACAGAGGAGTAATTACACAGCTTCCACATCATTTTATAATGATCATTTTTAAAGAAGCGAAATTTCCAACAAAAATAATTATGTATTATATGGAGGTCTGCAATATATGTGCAATTATTATGATTTTTTGTGCATACGATTAAAATTTGATGAATATTTTTAAAACCGGGCTCTGTTCCAACAGCTCGGTTTCGGCGGTTAAGTTCTAATGTTTTCTGTTCTGGAGAACTGAGCTGCGCAGTACGTTGCGGTTCGGAACATCGTACCACGTATCACTGTGGCTCGTACCATCGTAGCTCGTAGCTCAGAACTCCAGTTCTGAGCAGGGTGAAATTAAAATTACATTTAACATCTCAGTGCTATGATCTCAGTTCTGGAGAACTGAGCTGCGTAGTACGTTGCGGTTCGTATTATCGCAGCTCAGATCACAGTTTTCAATTTAAGCAATTAGGCGGGAATACTTTCTGTCCACAATTTCATTTGTTCCATCAGCAGATCTCCGGCAACTCCTCTTAAAAAACCGGCTCCCTGAAGATGCGAACCGGCACGTATAGTGTGCTTAATCCATTCATCTGTACCTGTAAGTTCATCAAGTTTGCTTCCTTCTCCTTTGATCAGAAAGAATCCGTTCATATCACCGCCGTGCGGCTCAAGGAATATTGGTTCAAAATATTGAATTGTACCGCTCTTTTGAAGTCCGCCGAGGTACTGCACAAATTCCTGGAAATGTTCGGCACTGATTTTTTCACGTCCCGGTATAGGCCGGTTCCATCCGAAAAACATAACGTTCGCTTTCATATTTCACTCCTTTTATTAATAATTAGAAAATCTAATTACTTATTCACATAATTGCTTTTCTATTAAAATTGAAAAGCAGGGAATGCAAAATTCGCATGCCCTGCTCAAATACAACTCCTAATAAAAACAGTTATTCGTTGTTACTCGGCTTAGAAGTTCTTCCGCCGTGATCGCCAATTAAAACCCATTTACCGTTGCTTTTCATAAGAATATCAGTCCAGTTTCCAGCGTTGGTTTCGTTTTTTCCTGTTTCTTTATTTTTATCGATTTCGGTATAATAATAATGAACGTACGCGAAATCCCCTTTTACCCAGATTTTTACCGGTGTAATAGTGTATAAAACAGTTGAACTGTTTTTCATATCATTTTCGATATACTTTGCGACATTAGCTTTGTTCATAGGAATTGGTGAAGCATTATTCCATCCTTCATAGCTGTCGTCAAAATAAGTCATAAATCCGGCAGCGTCTCCAGATGCAGAAACAGCCCAGTATTTTTCTACACCGGCCCAAACATCTTTTTGTTCAGCCGACCATTGCTGTGCATAACTATTAGCAGTATAAGCAACTAAGATCAAGCAGAAAAGAATGCTGCTTTTTAATACTATTTTCATTTTCACTCCTTATAATTGTTTTGGATTTTAGTTAATTATTTATTAAAGACTACTTCACTGTAAATTTCATCCGAGTGTTTGCCGGTGAAATATTTGTTATATGCTTTGTTAAAAGCATCCCGTGCTTCTTTCGTTGGAAAAGCTTTCTTAAATAGTTCGTTTGTTTTCTCAAAAGCTTTATCTACATCATCAAATGATTTTAATTCGATAATTTCGACAAAATCCCTGCTATCATGTCCCCAAAAGTGCCGGACAGTTTTGTGACTTACTACATATTCATTTTCTTTTCCGAAAATTATATTATTAAGAGATACAGTAAGTGAATCTAATTCTCTATTAGTGCCATTATCCGGAAAAGCTCTTTCATAATTTGTCATAACAAACACATGACCTTGAGCCTGTTGTGCCATAGTTGTATTACTAGAAGAAATACAAATTAGAGCAAGAAAAAGAACCATTAGAGATTTGAGATTTTTCATATTGAACCCTCCGATTATTTATATTAATAATTAGTAATTAAGTGAGATCTATTTGTCAAAGTTTGATTCGGGTTAAACAGGTTTTTAACATTAAGGTTTTAATTTGCTGAGAACATCAAGCATTGCTGGAGATATATCTGCATGGTGATGAATCATCTTCCACTGTCCGTCCTTAAGCTGATAAATGTTAGTGACTCTCTGTTCTATCTTAATCTCGTTCCCGGCAAGTTTAAATCCTCCGGTTTCAGTACCTATCTCGTAAGCTGCATCGCCTACGACACGGATAAGTTGATCCTTCAATTCTATCTTACCATCTGCGGCTATTCCGGCAACCTGATCGAATGAATTCTTGATGGCAGTCCACCCGAGATCCCGGCTGCCGATGGGATGCATAGCTGTTACATTTTCATCATGCAGCCAAAGTCCTTCCATTTTACCGGCTATACCATTTCCCATATCGGTTAAAGCATTGTAGAACTGCTTTGACGCTTGACGGACATCTTCTTCTTTTGACATTTACTTTTTTCCTTTCGTTTATGAATATTTTTTATTTAATATAAACTTCCGATATTCCCTGCACACCTGCTTGCAGGCGATTGTCTCATTCAGTTCTATCATACTGATGTTGAGAAAGCTTCATCAAGAAAATAAACCTCCGGCATACTGATCACGCCGGCTTTTTGCATTGCTTCTTTAAGACTATCCGATTGAGCAAACTTTTTTCCTTTCTCGATACTGTCGATTTCCAAAAGAGTAAAGATATCATTCGGGTTATCAGCATTTCTAAAAACTTTACCGCCTGTTGAACCGTGCTCGGCTCTAGTACTTGAATGATCATCAAATGCGGATTTCCACTTGTTGTATTCTTCAATCTTGTGATGAACGAGTATGTATGCCATTTTGTAACTCCTTTTTGTTTTAAGAATATATTATTTGGATATTATTGTCCGCTTAACCAAAGTTCAAAACTTTTATTCGGTTCATCTTTTTGATAAATCCAATCGGGTTTTAATCTGAGACCGGTATTGTTTCTCCAGATAAAATCAATTGAATCGGTAATATCAGATTCATTTGCTATTCTTAAAAGAAACATCTCTTTATTTGCAAGTTGAATTTTTTTTAATTCCGAATAAATATTTTGTGCGAGCAGGGTGTTTTGAATAATCTCTGCCTGTCTTAAATTATATGTTGCCCACACAAAACCATTCTTACCATAAAGGAAGTCATTTTCATCAAAAGAAATATTAAATTCCAAGATAGTACCGAAAGGCAATCCCGGAGCTTTTTCCTCGCTTAATTCTTTCCATTCCATTGTCTTCAAAGTTTCAAGCTCTATCTTCCCCGCTGCAGAATAGATTCCTTTTAATTTTAGAATATTCACTTGTTTTAATTAGAATTTGAGTTATTATATTTGAAATTACTTATGCAAAGGTAGTCGATTCATTCGCTGCAGTCTTGTACTATTTGCGCAAATTTTTGGACTTTTAGAATAAAAAAAAATTTTAGAGCATTTGACCAAATAAAAATGTGGTTGATAATTATTTGCTGGATAAAATCCCGCCGCATGCGGCGGAGAATTTTACGAAAGGACTAATAATATTAAATACTTTGTACCAGCTAATAATTATTTACTTTGAGCTGTACTATTTTCAACGGTCTTTGAAATTTCAAAAGATATTGCCGTACATACATTCTTCACGGATTCATTTTTTGAATTTTTAGCTGCTTCATAGATAGCTTTATCACCTGCATCAGAGTGCAGTTCGTCAAGCGCGATAGCTGCAAGTATGCGCAATTGGGTCCCTGACTCCTCATTTTGCACAATTTCACTTAAAGGTTCTAAAAACGAACTAAATGAGTTATCAGGAAAGATCTGCTCGAGTTCTCTGACAGTTTGTACCGCAGTTAATTTTGAATTTGTAGTATCATTCTGCAAATGTTGTAAGAGCATTTATTCAGTAGTCTTCAGATTTTTTTGTAAAGATTTAGAATTGTGTTGTTTTGCAAACCGTGTTGGTTTATTCTGCGCAAAAGACAGCGGGCTCAATAAGCAAAAAAGTAAAGATATTGAAAGAAAGTAAGACAACATATGGTTATTCATTTAAGTACTCCATAATATATAATTTGTGAATTGCTGAGGCAAAAGTAGAAGAATCCCAAACTAACATCTTGCACTATACGAGCAATTATTAGGACTTTTGGTGCATTTGTTAGAAATAGAATAGCGGACTGAATAAATTTAATAAATGCTTAAAACAAAATTATAGAGAAATGTGGAAGTGGGGAAACGGAGTTTCAGAGAAAAGGAAGGTTTACAGCTTCTTATTTTCTGTTTAATTCTTGCAATTTTCAATCTCTCCTTCTCTCCGCTTCTCCCCTTCCCCAATTCCTAATTTCCTTGTCAATAATATTTATATCATACTATAGAATCAAATTTTCTTATACTCCGACGGTGAGTACCCAAACTGCTTCTTAAATGAACGGGAAAAATAAGCTTGATCATTAAATCCAACCTTATAGCATATTTCCGCAACTGATCCTGAATTCTGTTTTAAAAGATCAGCAGCTCTTTGTAAGCGAAGAGAACGGATTAATTGTCCTGCAGGCTGGTCGATGAGTGCATTCAATTTCCTGTTAAGCTGTGACAGGCTCATTCCAACACAGTCGGCGAGCTTTTCTACATGGAATTTTTCATTTTCAAAATTTGACTCAATTATTCCTATTACCTTTTGTAAAAATTCCTGGTCAACAGAAACCGCCGAAACTTCCGAGGGTTTTATAATAGTTGCCCGGCCAAATTTTTTGCGCAGCTCTTTTCTCTGGACAATTAAATTCTTTATCCGCACTTTTAATTCCCTGGCACTGAAAGGTTTGGTAAGATAAGCATCGACACCGGTTTCAAGCCCTTCTATTTTATCATCCAGCCCGGCTTTTGCTGTTAACATGATTATCGGAATATGGCTTGTCTTTTCATTTTTCCTTATTTCCAAACTGAATTTATAACCATCCATTTTAGGCATCATAACATCGGTAATAATTATATTGGGAATATTCTCCTCTGCTTTTAAAATACCGTCTTCCCCGTTGGATGCTTCGATTACAATGTAATCATTTTCCGTCTGCTCGCGAATATAAGCCCGGACATCAATATTATCTTCAACAATTAAAACTATTTCCTTTTCACTTGAATTCGTATGGAGGCCGCCGCCGTTATCGGAAGGTAAACCGGATACCGGATCAATTTCATTTGTTTCAGATTCAATTTGGAAAACTTTAAAAGAAAACTTATCTGCGGGGATTACTACTAATTTTTCTTTGTCAAGAATTATATTTCCTAGAGGAAGATTTAATAATAAATTCTGTCCCCTTGCCCAATTCGGTGTTTACAGAAATAGTTCCTTTATGGAGTACGATTAATTCTTTTGTCAGAGATAGTCCGATCCCAGTCCCTTCATATTCACGGGTGCTTGAACTGTCTGCCTGATAAAAACGATCGAAGATATGTAAAAGCTCTTTTTTGCCCATACCTTTCCCGCTGTCTTTCACATGAATTTCAACTAAGACATTATTTAGAATATTCAGACTAACTTTTATTTCTCCGTCAGCTGGTGTAAATTTGAATGCATTTGAAACCAGATTATAAAATATTTTCTCCATTTTATCGGGATCAAAGAGAACAGGGATATTCTCAAATTCCGATTCAAACTTCAAAGTAATTTTCTTTGATTCGGCGATTGATTCAAAAGAATAAAATAGACTTTTGAGAAAAGAGACAATATTATGCTGTTCAGCTTTTAATTCCATGCTTCCGGATTCAAGCTTGGAAAGATCAAGCAGCTGATTGATCAGCGTCAGAAGTCTTCTTGCATTCCTGTCAGCAACATGAAGCTTTCCTTTTTCTTTTATATCAACTTGGGATGAAAGAACACTTTCAATTTGTCCTAAAATTAAAGTGAGCGGTGTACGAAATTCATGTGAAATATTTGCAAAGAATTGAGATTTCAACTGGTCAAGCTCTTTTAACTTTTCAAAAGCAACGAGATCGAGCTCAAGCGCATGTTTTTTATTTAATCTTTTTAACTCCGAATACCTTACCAGGGATAATAATCCCAAAAATATTAAACCATATAGAGCATAGGCCCACCCTGAAAAATACCAGGGAGAAAGTATTGTAAAAGCAAAAGTATCTTCATTGCTGATTATACCATAAATATTTTTAGCGCGGAGATGTAATTTATAATCTCCGCTTGAAAGGTTAGTATATTCCTTTTTCGATTCCTTTGTCCATTGTGACCATCCGTTATCATTCCCCTCAAGATAATACTGGTAAAGTGTTGCTTCAGGCTTATCAAAAGTAGCTGCTGCCACATTAAGAATTATATTGTTATTGCTAAAAGGTAAGATGGGTATATTATCATGAATAGTCAGCTGTTTTTGCGCCTCCATAAATAAGGGAATCGTTACTAACTTCCATTTTCCTAATCAAACTTGAGTATTTTATTTTTACATCTTTTTTGATAAGAGAATTATAATGTATTAATTCATCATCAGTACTTATCCATAGTATTTCCTTCTTTGTTATGGAATCAGATTCAGCATACATTGCAGTAACACTATTCAGATCTAACCGCCGGAAAACCGGGATAGACTGCCAAACATAGCTTCCATTTTTTTGCAGCACTGCTTTACCAAGTTCATCAATACCATTCACTTTTGCTAATATCCATAGATCGCTATTTTTTCCTTTTGTAATATTTAAAATAGTACTAGTTGAATCAGCAAACGCAGAACCAAAAGTTGAATCAGGTATAAATTTTTTCGACGTTTTGTCAAACCGGAATAACCCCTTATCAGTTGCAAGGAGTATCTTGTCTTGAATATCATACAAACTTGATTGATAACCGGGCAGCTTTTCTTTTGGATAAGATTCGTAATGTAGTATATTTTTTTGTCCTGTTAAAAGATTATCCATGTTGTCTGTAACATGAATTATTCCCCCATCAAGGCTTTGGAGCCATAAACTGCTGTCTCTATCTTCAACCACAGAAACCAATTCTTTATTAAAATTTGTTTTATGGATATCAAATTCATTTCCTTTTTTTCGCTGTTGAAGGATTGACAATCCATCTCCATCTGCAACATATAACCGGCCCGGATAACATTTGGAAGGCAATATCCAATTGGTTGTATTACCTGTTAATGTAGTCTGTAATTTATCATTCTCAATTATTTTAACTCCCCAATTAGTTCCCGCAAAAAGAGTTCCTTTATAATCCAATAACATGTATACGGGTTTATTAATACCTTTTACCAATTTGAAAGAATTACTTTTTTTGTCTAAATAAATTACACCATATTCATCAGCAGCATAAAATTTACCATTAAAGCGTAAAATTGAATGTAAAGGAGATTTCAATGAACCTCTTTTGGGTATAACTGATAATGGAGAGGGTGTTTCGCAATGTACAATTCCATTATTTGTTGCTAACCATAAACCGCCTTGTTTATCTGAGTAAACATCAAATATAACATTTGTTGGTAAACCCGAGCTTTCGTCCATAATGTTAAGGAGATGTCCTTTGTGATCAATAATTATAACACCGCCGCGCTGGGTAGCAAAAGCAAAATTTCCATCCGCTGTAATACAGGTATTGTAAATCTGGCTAGTCTTTAATAATGAATCTACTTCAGTTTTAAATGGTGAAAATTTACCGCCATCAGATAAGAATAAACCGCCATAATTTGTAGTAACCAGGATTCTTTCTTTATGAGTTAAATCCTCATCCTTGAAAGGCAGCATATCATAAACACCGGTTTTAGAAAAATATTTACCATCCGGCATAAGCTTTAAGGAATCTCCGTTGATCATCATTAAACCGGTGCCGTTATTCCTTGTGTAAATTTTATCATTAATTTTATATAACCTGAAGGAAAATACTGAATCCAAAATTTTTATATCTTTTCCGTTCCATCTGAATATTTTATCCTTTGTCTTAAAATAGACGGCTTTTGAGGAACAAATAACATCCCACATTTCTCCAAAATTTCTGTACTTTTTATCGAGATAACCCAGCAACGATTTAAATTTTAATTGCCCCGTAGAATCAGGTTTGAGATAGCCAAAATCAGAAGATGCGCAAACATATATTCTCCCGCTGTCATCCATTGCTAATGAGCGAACAGATAAATTATACGGGGTTTTTATTTTCCGCCATGAAGCGCCGTCAAATTCCAATATTCCATTTTCATTCCCGAAATACATGATGCCCCGTTTATCCTGAATGATGCACCAATTTGCGGGAGATAATTTATATTCCTTCGGGCTGTAATATTTAGTAAATGGTTCCCCTATCTCTTGATATTTGGAGCCAGCAGCTTTTCCGAACGAAACCGTAACAAGTAAAAGAAGAACAGATAATAAGCTTATTATCAAATATTTTTTTGATAACATTAATAATTATTTGTATTAATTTATAAAAGCGAAAAAAGATGACGCAAATTTTTTCGAAATATTATTCAGCCTTTAATATAAAGGCTAGTGTAAACAGTTTTTGGAGGGGAACCAAATATATATTAGTCTTGACATGAAAATCTTGATAGCGGAGTGAAATTATAAGAATCAAGAACCTTTGATTTAATTTATCTCTTTATTTACCTTTGTTCAAGAAAAATAGATGATTATGATGAATAGTGTTCTTTGCATCACGATATGTATTTGATTCAATTAATCGGAGAGATGCTAGAGTGGTTGAATAGGCTGGTCTCGAAAACCAGTGTGGTACTCGTATCACCCAGGGTTCGAATCCCTGTCTCTCCGCTAAGATTTTTTATTTTTCAATAATTCAGGGGATTGAGTTATAATGTTATTACAATATTAAAATTGAAATTATCCTACAAAGAAGATCTTATGCAGTCCCAGGTATGCCTTAAAATATGTTTCGCTATAATACTTATATTATTTAGTAAGAATTCCTTTGCTGATTCACCAAAAGAACCTGTTGATTATGTAAATACGGATATAGGCGGAATCAGCATCCTACTAACCGCTACCAGGTCCGTAGTGCAGCTGCCTCATGATTACCCGCAAGTAACGCCTAAACTGAATCCTGGCATTACCGATTCTTATTTAGCCACGAAAATCTACGGTTTCCCCGCAGGCGGTGCTACCATTATGCCGGGCATCGATTCAGTGAAAACCGATCCGAATGAAATTGCATCTGCTTTTGATCGTGACTTCGAAACACGAACTCCATATTATTACAAAGGACTGCTGGAAGATTATAACATAGAAGCATCATATACTGCGGGACATTTCGCCGTCTTTTATAAGTTTGATTTCCAATCAGCCGGCAGTAAGCTTATTAATATTATGATTGATGATACAGGCTGGATGGAAACTAAAAACTCTTCCCTGCTCCAGGGGTTTACAACAATAAACAAGGTTCCGTATTATTTCTATCTCGAGTTCTCATCTCCATTCAAACTCAAAGCTTCCTGGAATTATAACGGCAAACAGGAACAAAAACAACGTATGGATGGAAAGCAGATCGGCTTCACTCTGGTTTTTCCCGAATCTGATAAAGCTTCGGTGATGGTAAAGACAGGTTTATCATTTATCAGTCTTGAACAAGCAAAACAAAATATGAACGAAGCTTTGAAGGAGTGGGATTTTGACTTGAGAAAACAGGAGACTCGCTCTGCATGGAATAATCTTCTTGGGAAAATTGAAGTGGAGGGAGGCACTGAGAAAGAGAAATCAATTTTCTATAGCTCTCTATATAGATCAGAACAGAACATGATGAACATAACAGAAGACGGCAGATATTACAGCGGTTTTGATAAGAAGGTTCACTCAAGCAAAGGCAGAGATTTTTACACAAATGATCAAATGTGGGATACCTTTAGATGCAACCACCCGCTGCAGCTTCTTCTTGATCCAAAGCAGCAGGGGGATGTGATCGAATCATTGATTCGAATGGACGAACAGTCGGGCTGGCTGCCGATGTTTCCAAGACTGCCGGGAGATTTTGCGGCAATGTTAGGACAGCATGCTAATGAAGTGATCGCAGATGCTTATTTTAAGGGATGCAGGAATTTTGATGTTGAAAAAGCTTATCAGGCAATGAAGAAGGAAGCAATGAATGCCACTATGCTGCCATGGAGAAACGGTCCAATGACATCGCTGGATACAGTATTCCTGCAGAAGGGATTCTTCCCTGCCCTGAAAGAAGGAGAAAAAGAAACGGACCCGGATGTTGCACCGTTCGAACGCAGACAGGCTGTTTCTGTCACACTCGAAGCTGCCTACGACAATTGGTGCATAGCAAGAATGGCAAAAGCTCTCGGCCATAAGGATGATTATGAATATTTTATAAAGAAAGCTTCAGTTTACAAGAATGTTTTCAATGATTCCATAGGATTCATGGCACCGCGCTCTTCCGATGGAGAATGGGTTAAAGGATTTGATCCAATCCTTCCAAGCGGTCCCGGAGGGCGTGATTACTTTGCTGAGTGCAATGCATGGGTATGGACGTTTAATGTGCAACATGATCCTGCCGGCTTAATAGAGCTTTTCGGCGGCAGAAAGCCTTTCTTAACCAAGCTGGATTCTCTTTTTGAGGTGCAATATGGCGGGATGTGGAAATATTCTTTTCTCGCGAAGTTTCCCGACATGACCGGCCTCATTGGAAATTATGCGCAGGGCAATGAACCAAGTTTTCATATCCCTTATCTTTATGATTTTGCAGGTGAACCATGGAAGACACAGAAGATCGTGCGGCAGCTTATGGAGGTATGGTATAATGATATTCCTCTCGGTCTACCGGGTGATGATGATAAAGGCTCATTGGGAGCCTGGTATGTTTTTTCCGCAATGGGCTTTTATCCGTTTTGTCCCGGAGATCCGTATTACATAATAGGAAGTCCGTTGTTTTCAAAAACTACAATTCATTTGCCTAATGGAAAAACATTTACAATAAAGGCAGATGATGTCTCTGTTCAGAATAAATATATCCAATCTGCTCTACTCAATGGGAAGCAGCTTGTCAAACCATGGTTTTCACAGAGTGATATTGAGAATGGCGGAGTGCTCAATCTGCAAATGGGTCCAAGACCAAACAAAAATTGGGGAAGCTCACCCACTAATGCTCCGCCGTCAATGAGCAGCAGCATAAATTGAGCTTGAAGAGTTGTTAAACAAGATGATATCAATTAATTAAAAAAATCTACCCTGTTTTATTTTCTCAGATTTGCTTTTCTTTTTTATCCGTTTATACTAAATTGCAAAAAGCATAAGATTTTATGGGGAATATTCTAAAGATCAGGTGGGAATAATTTAATTCTATTTTTTCCAAATCATTATTATAAAAATATTTTAGAATTCAACCTTGATTGATCAATAATTGTATAATTCAATATTTATTAAAGGGAGATATCTATGAATAAAACTATCAATATAATGTTGGGAATTATAATAATCCTCCTTTTAGCAATATCCATTTGGGGAGGACTTAATCTTAAAGAAATAAAAGAGAAAGTTAATTCCGTTAAAAACAGTATTACTGTTGCGCAGGATAGCATTAAGGAAACAATCGGCAATATTAATCGAGCCAGGAAAGAAATTATCGAAGCAGAGAAAACAATTGAAAAGGCAAATGCCGATTTAGCGGAAGCACATTATAAACTTGGAAAAGAGCTAAACAGGATGAAGGATAATATGAAGCTGCTTGAAGGAAAAAGGAAAACCTCTGATGATAAAATTGCGAGAATAAAAAATATCATACCAGGAGATGAGAAAATTTTAAAAGAACCGGAATATCAAAAACTTGGAGCCGTAAAATGAAATTTTATAATAAATTATTTTTATCCATCCTCTTTTTCACCGGTATAAATTCTTTTATTTCTGCTCAGCAGGTTAATACCAAATCGGCGGGAGAGATATCTTTTAAAGATGATCTCCTTAATCCGGGATTTAACAAAGTATATTTATTGCAGCCGGGTGAACATGTAGTAATTTCCAACTTATGCTCCTCTGAAGAAATTGCCATCGGTTTAAAAAACTATTTTGATCTATCAAATAAATTAGCAATTGAATATCAAGAACGGGACAGTCTGTCTATTAAGCTTATTAATGAATATGCAAAAATGGATGAGACTATTACAAAAATACACCTTGGGCTGAGAAATATCTCTGCCAGTCTTAAAAAAGTTAATTTACAAGATCCGATTACTCTGCTTGGAAAATCGAATGAAACGTTGGAAAATTCTAATAAGCAGCTAGATAATGCGGTTGTAAAACTAAATGAGATAAACTCAGATCTAAACGGATTGCAGTTTGCAAATCTATGGAGCATACTTGCGGCGGGAATTATTGGATTTATCGCAGGAGCATTAATTTTTTAATAAAATTTAATCAAGTAGAATATTTACATATAGAAGCTGCATGGTTTGAATGAATGGATTGTTGAATGATTGAATGATCTGAAACAGCTGAATGTTTTGCATTGATGCATGATTGCCGCATCATTGTCATTTCGGGCGTAATAGTCAAAAAGTGATGCTGGAATATCTGTAATTAATTAAATAACATGACATTGCAGTTACTAAATTAGAGACCAAATGAGTTTCGTTATAAAGATTTCTGAAAAAAGATGCTTCACTAAAAAAAATTCAGATATTTAAGGTCTGAATGTTTTTGGTGAAGCTTAGATTATAAGTTAAAATTATTGCTAGCATTGTATAAAAGATCAAAACTATGGTCAGGATTCTGCCTTCAGCAGATAAATCGCGATGACAAATGCGAGGTGATGCATCTTGAATCTGAACTTATGCTGACGGATTCATTGTCTACGATTGATTCGTAAGATAATTTTCAATTCCCATCTGTTCAATTTGATCACGCTGCATTTCAGCCCAGTCTACATGTCCTTCTTCCATATTTAATATTTTAGTCAGCAGGTCAACTGAAGCCTGATCGGAAACTTCACGCGAAAGGGTAATTGCATCATTATAGGATTTAACTGCTCCGAGTTCAGCATCCTGGTCGTTATAGATCATATCCTTCACTGATTTTCCAATCTTAATTTTATTAAGCTTTGATACAGTCGGTGTTCCTTCAAGAAAAATTATCCTTTGTATAAGCCATTCGGCATGGTGCATTTCATCAAAAGCCTGCTTCTCAATGGCCTTATGAAGTTTTTCATAACCCCAGTTTTCGCACATTTCAGCATGCACCATATATTGATTTATGGCAGTTAACTCATCAGCCAAAAGATCATTTAGTACGGCAATTAACTTTGGATTCCCTTTCATAATAATTCCCTATTTATGAATAAATATTTTCATTATTGTAGTTATATGTAATAAATCTAAAACAATAAATCAATAAAATTTATTACTTGTTTTAGAATAAAGGATTACAAAAATTTCTAATAATTTATTTTAAGAATAAAGATTCTTCTTAAGCATTAACTAAAGGGGAAAGCTCTTTTAAATAATCATGAACAAAATGGATCGAAACCGCACCTTCTCCTACTGCAGATGCAACTCTCTTAATTTTTAAAACAATTTACCATCAATTTGATTTAATACAAGCCTGAGTTATTCAAATAAAAAAAACGGTAATGAAACAGAATAATTTGAAGAAATGATAATCTTTGTGTAACACTGATTAAAATTAAATTTATTTTTTTATAAAATCAAATATTAATCTTGTATTGCAGAATACAGGTTAAACGAAACCGATTATTTCTTAAATATTTTAGTAACAAACGCAAAGGTTTTGTTTAGATTTAAAATCCATCTTTGTATTTATAACAATATTCTGTATTTCTTTTTTTTAAGGAGAAACAAGTTTTAATTTTACAATTAATCCAGATGAAGTATTGAACGGATATAATCTTTTTTAATAATTATTTGATAATAAAATATTGAACCCTGATATTTTTTTTATATATTTATACTGCACTTAGCATTAAATAACATTGGAGGTGAGCAATCATTAAGTGATTGTGCTTCTAAACTTATTCGAAGAGAACAAATTTTTGAAGTTCAACTTGTGTTCAACATAATAAACAAGCTTAGGCATTTCAAATAGATTTTACAAAGTTTTTGAACTGTCTTTATCTATAAGCAATCTGCAATTAATCTTATCCTGAAGCATCTATTCCACTGCCAAACTCTTTATAACATAAGAACGCAATATGTTTATAATAATTTGAATTCATTTCAAATTCTTAATAAATCAATAATATTAATTTAATATTCAGTTAACATATCTTAAATAAGTTCTTCTATGCAAATTTTAAGCTTATAAGGAATGCCGAATTCCGTAGTAAATATAGTTGCTATTCTGCAAGCGCGCATGAATCCGCAGAGACTCCCGCATAAAGCACTTTTATCCCTTGGAGGGAAACCTCTTTTGATTACTGCAATTGAAAGGGTTAAGGGATGCAAATTAATTAATATGCTGGCTGTGTCAACAACCGGCGATACAATTGACGACCAGGTTTATAATTTATGCAGAAGAGCTGATATACCCGTATTCCGCGGTAATAAGAAGAATCAGATTAATGTTGATTATAAAATTGCTTTAAAATATGATGCCGATATTATTCTTAAAATTTCAATTAATGAGCCTTTGGTTGATCCTGCCATTATAACCAGGATGATCAAGTTTTACCTGGAAAACCGGGATATATATGATTATGTAAGCAACCTTCATCCTGCAACATATCCGGAAGGTAATGAAGTTGAGATCATATCTGCTGTAAGCTTAAAGAAAGCATGGGAACTATCGGATGACCCACAAGAAAGAGAGGAATCAACCTTATTCATTCAAAACAATCCTGGGATATTCAGATTTGGAAATATGAAATGGGAATCGGGATATAATTATTCAAAATCGCACAGGTGGATCCTGGATTATGAAGAAGATTATGTATTCATAAAAAAAATCTTCGATGAGCTCTATTCTGAAAATAAATTCTTTAATATATATGAAATCCTTTCACTGCTGGATAAGCAGCCTCATTTAAAATATATAAACAGCAGATATCTGGATGCAGACATTTATAATAAAGTTGACCATTTCAAAACTGCACTTTAAAAATAGACATACGCTCATATGAAAATTGCACATATATCGGATCTTCATTTTACTACATTTTTCAAAAAGAATAATCTTGAAAAAATAGACTATTTATTAAAGTATGCACTTGAATATAATTTTGATCATCTTGTAATTTCGGGTGATTTAACGCATAATGCAGATCCCGAGGATTTTGAAATATTACGAAACCTATTTAAAAAATATAATCTTTTAAATTCTGAACGATTGTCGCTGGTTATCGGCAACCACGATATTTTCGGGGGACCTCAAACAGCGGAAGATCTTTTTTTATTTCCAGAGAAATGCAAAACTGTCGATTATGATAAAAAAGTAAAAGAATTCGGAGATTATTTCTTTGAAGCTTTCCGGTACCGTTCCGAAATAAATGGGGAGAAATATTTCCCCTATACTAAAAGATTCAGGGATATAATAATAATCGGCTTAAATTCGATTGAAAAATATTCAAAAATAAACAATCCTTTCGCATCAAACGGAAAAATTTATAATGATGATTATAATTTCCTGGCAACTAAATTGGAAAAATACTATATTGAACCTGCCAAAAAGCTAATCATACTTCATCATCACTTTAACAAAATTAAAGTAGTTAAAAATAAATCTGTTTCAAGTTTCTGGCAGAATATTGAGAAACAGACAATGAAGCTGAAAAAGAAAAAGCGACTCTTCCAGCTATTTAAATTATATAATGTTGACCTGGTTCTGCACGGACACATTCACGAATCGAATGAATATTTCCGCAAAGGAGTCAGATTTATTAATGCAGGTGCAAGTCTCTTAGGTGCTGTTCGGGATGAATTAAAAATTAACTTTATAAATGTAAAAAATTCAGGTTTGGATATTGAGACACACAAAGTTATTTATACTGATTCTTTAACTTCGCAAGTTCAGAAAGAAGCAAATAACTTAAGACTTTTTTCAATTAAATAATAAAAGATATTTATGAAAGAAAATGATTATTTTGAGAAGCTGAGCTTTGCAGATTCTATAGAAAACGTTGAGGAAAAGCTTAATTATTTAAATTCTCTACAATCGGATTTTAATAAAATAAAAGAGCAGGATATAGACCTGTCAAAAATTCCATTTGAAGACAGAATTAAAAATGTTTCTTTAAGATTGGAAAACCTTGATAACGCTTATTTTGACTACGCGCTTAAAACACAAATATTCTTGGCGTCTTTAAAGAAATCAGAATAGCTTACACCTTCTTAAAATCGTAATTAAACTTACTGCACCAGCCAGGACACCTGCGGATACCAAAGTGGAAATAAACGCAAATTTATTTCCCGCTGCTTCAACCCTGCTAACCTGTTTTTTAATTTGTCCCTCACTATATAATATATCAGAAAACTCCGACTGTTCATATAGCCTAAATAATTCCTCTTTAGTAAAATTCTTGTTCATTTTCTTCCGTTAAATTTTTATTAATTATAAAATAATCTTTAACTATTAATAAATTGTTAATCAAATGTTATGATATGATTAAGATAATTTTGCACTGCTTACAATGTGTTCTTTAAATTGGACTGTAAACCGGATCACTGCAGAACCGGGGATTAAATCTATTAAAGAATTTCCATCTTCCACTTTCATATTCAATACAGAATCATTTCCTTCCATTATTTCTAAAAATTCAAAAGGTAAACTAAGTCTCCATTTTATTTTTGAATCTATAATACCATTAAAATCTATATTCAGCTTAATTTCATTAATCTCCCTTTCTGAGCTAACCAGCAGGTTAATCCGGCCGCCAATGACCGGTGCATTTTTTATGTAAAAAGCAGGTGAATTAAAAAACCATTTCTTTGGGATTCCCTGTAAAAAGATAACCTCTTTTTGTTCAGGATAATTATTTTCAAAAACAAATGCATCATGAACTGCTAAAACGATTTCAGCGGCAGCCCAGCCGTGATGTCCATCCCCCATCGCACCACCGCTTGTATTAGGATGAATTGCTTCGGGAAAATTATTTGTTGATGAAGAATATGAAAGAACATTATTTAAGATATTCCAGAAGAGTTCTCTTTTTCCTGCAAACAAATATGAATGAGCAATTTGCAAAGTTAAATAGGGATTCATCCCGGAATGAATAAAATGCTGAAAGAACAACCCGTTAACAAAATATTTTTCTTTTAAGATATTAAGAGAGGAAATAATTCTATTATCGCCAGCTTCAAATAGCTGTAAAGGATAGCTTGCACAAATGCTTCCAATCATACCGCAATCCACACCTCTTGATGGTGAAGCAGGAATGGCATTTAAAGAATATTTCTTTTGAACATTCTCTATTGCAACTTCCATGGCTAAGCTATAATGAGAATTTAATTCTACTGCATATTTAAGCTCATTTTCTTTTCCCAATAATCTGCATATTTCCATAAAAGCTTTTATACCTGCTAAGGACCAGAAATTATCCCAGAAATAATGGTCTGCCAGGCCGAGATGTTCGGCACTCATACCGGCTGGCATTAAACCAAAAAATGTTTCATTGCTGAAAGAATGGTCTGTTAATCTTTTATTGCTTATCCACTTAACTGCGCGGAAAAGAGGATCAAAAAGAGATGAGAGAAAATCTAAATCTTTAGTTAAACTATAATGGCGAAATATTGTCCAGATTGCCTGCCCGTTCGAATCCCATTCCCCTTTCTGGGATCGAAAATAACCATCCTTTGTCTGGTGAGATGGATAATTCTCAATAATCTTTCTGGTTGTTTCATGGTAACCTAAATTATCCAAAGCCCACAGCATATATGCTGCATCTCTAAACCAGAATTGATGATATGTAAAAGGACCGGGTGTAATAGTATCTATATCGGAAAGCATTAATAATGTTGATATGGAAGCAGCAAGGATCGAGTTAAGCTTTTCATCCGGAGTTTTTATTTCCGCTCCTTTTTTCAAATAATTTTCCCAGTATAATTTTACTTTTGAAAGTTCACAAATACTTACTTTATTTTTTTCATTCAGCGGTATATGAACTTCAACGGTTTTTGAAGATGAAGGGGATAAATTTGACCTGAAAGATGCAAACCCATTTGCCATACCTGCAGTACATGTTGAAAATAATTTTTGCTTCCCGTTATGCCCTGTTGATAAGATTAAAGCTGAATCCCCTTCCTTAAAATTTGAACAATGAATAAAATCAGGTTTGGAAGCAAAATAAAACCGGCTGATTTTTGACGAATTATTTACGGTAAAACAATTTTCATTATCATTAAATTCTATTTTATTTAATAGAGATATTCCTTCGGGGTTAAATGGTCTTACAGCAATTATAATTTGTACCGGTATAGTTTCCAAAGAGTTATTTACCGCACTAATTTTGTGGTATAAATTATCTTCAAATGAATATGTTATTAATTGCAGTTCAATTCTATTAAATATAAATTTTGTATTAACAACAGGTAGATTATCAATTAAGCTCTGTTCAACATTTGACGAAGCTGATGGAAAAAATATTTCATTGCCGGCTGCAAGCCAGACATCGATCGACCAGCCATTTTTAAATGGAGTAACCAATCCCCTCGGATCTACAATAGGTTCAATATTGCAATCAGGATTTCCTACAGCTGTCCAATTTCTATGAGTAATATTCATCGACAGGCCTAAATGCGAACGCGGAATAAAAGACTTGCTGCTGGGATTATACTGCTGGTTTATCCAGAACGGGAAAATCCAATTTAACCTGCTTTGCAATACTGTAAAGTTTAATAACCCACGGGACAGCTGGATTGAATTTAAAGGGATCAACTCCACAGGCAGTGTCTTTTTATCAATGCCGCTTATTTCATTCGAAGCCTTAAACATTTCCATTGCATCGGAAGGTATTTTAAGTCGATTTGCAATCCAGACAAGAATATTTTGAGAAAAGCTCACTTCAAATTCTTTTGTAATTCATGGCACAAAATTATAGAATTAAACGTCAAATACAATGTAAATGAGTTAATTAATACAAACTTAACAATTACTTAATATTATATTAATTCTTGAAATGTATTATTGTAACCGATGATTCAGAATAAATGATCAATAATAATTAAGAGGCTGTTATGAAAGCTGCTGCATATATGATATTAAGTCTTTTTGCTTTATTAATGGAATTTCTTTTTAAGAAAAGTAAACCGGCTCATTAAATGGAAAGTAAAAATAGAAAAATAAAAGTTGCTTACTTTGCCGGATCTCTTCAACCGGGGCACGACGGTGTAACCAGGGTATTATATAAGCTTATAGATAATATTAAAAGATATAATATTGAAAGTATGTTTTTTTCTCCTATAATTCCCGATAAAAAAGATCAGCCGGTGGAAATGTATAGTGTGCCTTCTTTTACATTCCCGCTATACAAAGATTACAAATTTGCAGTACCCGGGCAAAGATACTTTGAGGATAAGCTTAAAGAATTTCAGCCCGATTTAATTCATATTAATAGCCCATGTTCTCTGGGTTATGCAGCCGTAAAATACGGGCACAGGAATAGAATTCCTGTAGCTGCAACTTATCATACTCATTTTGCGAGTTATGCCAAGTATTATAAAATTAAAGCTTTTGAAAATATCAGCTGGAATTACTTTAGAAAAATTTACAATGGATGCCAGGTTGTATATGTCCCTTCAAAACCCATTTTAGAAGAATTGGAATTTCACGGTATTAATAATCTGGAATATTTACCTCATGGCGTGGATACAAATACTTTTAATACTTCTTTTTTCTCAACGGAATGGAAAAAAAGAAATAATATAGAAGGCAAGTCTGCAATTTTATTTGTCGGAAGGTTAGTTTGGGAAAAAGATTTAGCAACTCTTGCCAAATCGTATAAAATAATTTCAGATCAGCGCAGTGATGCTGCATTTGTCATTGTAGGGGACGGACCTATTAGAGAGGAGCTTATTAAGCTTATGCCAAAAGCTGTATTCCTCGGCTACCAATCCGGGAGACAATTAGCTGAAGCTTATGCTTCCAGCGATATATTTGTCTTCCCTTCTACTACCGAAACATTCGGTAATGTAACTTTAGAAGCAATGGCTTCCGGTCTTCCCCCTATTTGTGCAAAAGAAGGAGGAGCATACGGCGTTATCGAAGAAGGAATTAACGGGTTGACAGTTATTCCCAGGGATCCGGTTGATCTTTCAAACAAAATAAACATGCTGTTGAACTCTCCTGTTAAACGGACTTACTTAAGAAATAATGCAATCCTTTATGCAAAAGATCAAAACTGGGATAAAATCTTTATGCGGCTGGTTAACAGCTACAAAAAAGTAATTTCCTATCAAAATGAAGCGATTTTCAAGAGAATAAAAGCTGCTTAACAAATCCGGTATTTCCACAAAATTATTCTTTGTATTTTTTGTAAAATATATCCTTTTAATTTATTTTTGTAATGCTAATTATAATTATAAGTTATTACTCATTTTATTCGGATGTAATGTTTTTATTGAAAACTTAGAGAACTTGCTGTTATTGAATTTCAAATTGACAGTAATTAGAGTAAGAGAAGTTGTTCCCCACATAAAATTCTAATACTTCCTTCCTTTGAAATTGCATAAGATCAGATAATTGAAGATGTAAAAGGTTTTTGAAATAGAATCTTTGCGATCTAATTTTATATAATATTCATTTCAATTTTATTTCATTAAATGAAATGAATTTTTAGATAGTATCTTTTAATATAACTTTAGTTGTTTTTTATGAATAATTTAATAATTTAACGGACATTAAGATGAAAGTGCATTGCAGGGAATTTTTTTATTCTATCCTTGCCCGTAAAATTTCTACAATATATTTTTCAGTTTACAAACTAATCAGGATGCATTAGATGGCTAAGGATAATCAAAGCAATCAGCTAAAAAAGATAATCAAATCTATTAATAAAGCCGCAAAAGATGATTCCCCGATAAAAATCGAGAAGCTTACTAAAAATGATGAATATGAAAAGCTAATCGATGCATTAAATAAATTGATTTTAGGTTATAACGAAAAGCTTCAGGATCAAAGCAGGATAAAAAAAGTCGATAAGCAGTTAAACCGGCTTAACAGGGCTCTCAGGGTTCTAAGTGAATGTAATCAGAAGATTATTAGAGCTGAGACTGAAGAGAGTATTCTGAAAAAAATACCCGAAGTTCTTGTAAATATAGGGAGCTATCCGTTTGTCTGGATCGGATATAAGATTAATGATAAAAATAAATCAATTAAGCCGGTTTCATTTGCCGGATCAACTAATAATTTTCTTGATAAGCTAAATATTTCATGGGCAGATAATAAGTCAGGGCGCGGACCAACAGGTACTGCAGTAAGAACCGGAAAATATGTTATATGCCAAAATATTGAAACAGATCCCCTTTATTCTTCCTGGTGGGAAATTGGTGACAAAGAAGGTTACCTGGCTTCAATTTCACTGCCGTTAAAAGAGGAAAAAAATGTATTTGGTGTTTTGAATATTTATGCATCCGGTGCCAGTGCATTTGATGAAGATGAAATTAAACTCCTTAATGAACTTGCCGGCGATATATCTTTCGGTATAGCTGCTTTGCGTACAAAAGAAAAACATGAGCTGGCAAAAAAATCACTCGAACAATCTACTGCTCAAAGCCGGTTTCTTGCTAATATTCTTGAACTTTCATCTCAGCCGTTTTCTTTAAGTTACCCTGACGGAACTCTGAGAATATTCAATAAAGCATTCTGCAATTTACTGGGATATAAGGAAGAAGAATTAAAAGCACTAAACTGGAAAGACTTCACTCCAAAAGAATGGAAAGAATTTGAAGAGAATAAGCTGACTGAATTAAAATGTAACGGTGAACCTATACGGTATGAAAAAGAATATTTTCACAAGAACGGGAGTAGAATACCGGTTGAATTGCTTGTACACAAGAGCTGTAATGATAAAAACGAGCTGCAATACTTCTATGCATTTATAACAGATGTAACAAATAGAAAAAAAATAGAAGAAGCCCTTCGATATACACAATTTTCTGTTGATAAAACCAGAGATGCTATATACTGGCTTCAGGAAGATGGAAAGTTTGTATATGTAAATGAAGCTGCCTGCAAATCATTAGTATATACAAAAGAAGAATTGCTCTCACTCGATATTTTTGATATTGATCCCAATTTTACTAAAAGTATATGGAAAGATCACTGGAAGAAAACAAGAGAATTAGAATCATATCTGGTAGAAACAAATCATAAAACAAAAGAAGGAAAAATTTTCCCGGTTGAAGTCGCGATTAATTTTATGTCTTTCGCCGGAAAAGAATATCACAGTGCATATGCAAGAGATATTTCTGAGAGAAAAAAAGCTGAAGAACAATTGCAGTCGACTCAATTCGGCATCGATAATTCACAAATCGGCATTTTTCAAATAGATGAAAGCGGCCAAATCATTTATGCAAACAAGTATGCCTGTAAAAGCCTTGGATACACTTCTCTTGAAATACTAAATCTTAAGATTTGGGAACTTGATCCGTTCTTAAGCGAGGAACATTGGATTGAATATAGAGAAAATGCCAGCAAATCCAATACGATTTCAAAAGAAACTATACACAGAAGAAAAGACGGGACGGAATTCCCTGTCGAAGTTCATATTAATTTTATTGAATTTGAAAATAAAAAGCTTTCCTTTTCTTTTGTTAAAGATATTACCGAACGAAAATTATTTGAAAAAGAACAAAAACAAAGTGAAGAGAAATTCAGAAATATTTTCAATAATTCCCCGGTAGGAATTTATAGAACTACACCTGAAGGTAAAATACTTGATGTTAATCAGACCATTTTATCGATGCTTAAATATAATTCGTTTAGTGAATTGTTTGAAAAGGATCTGGAAAAGGATGAATTTTATACCAAAAATTCACCAAGAAAAGCTTTCAAAGATTTGCTGGAAAATGAAGGAGAAATTAAAAATTTTGAAACTATCTGGATTAGAAAAGATCAGACCGAAATTTATGTTCGTGAAAACGCAAGAGCGATAAAAGATCAGAACGGCAATATATTATATTATGAGGGAACGGTTGAAGATATAACCGAA
This sequence comes from uncultured Bacteroidota bacterium, assembly GCA_963782475.1. Taxonomy (GTDB): domain Bacteria; phylum Bacteroidota; class Ignavibacteria; order Ignavibacteriales; family Ignavibacteriaceae; genus CAVQBP01. The sequence continues at coordinate 168,648 of CAWAJW010000005.1, read as the reverse complement.
TTTAAAGAAGCGCAGAAAAAGCTGCGTGAGAGTGAAAGATTATTTAATACACTTGCTGAATCGGGTCATTATATTATTTATTTAATTAATAAGCAATTAAAATTCACATATGTAAATAAGTACGCTTCACAATATTTCTCTTCAAACCCGGAGCAAATGATAAATCAACCTGTAAAGAATTTTTATATGGCAAATTCAGATCAAATTGCCTTAGCCAATATAAATATTGTATTCCATGAATTAGAGATCAATATATTATGAAAATACTTTAAGCATAAACAATAAAGAGACCTGGTTTGGAACAAGAATTATTCCTCTAAAAGATGAAAATAATAACGTCGATTATGTAATGGGATTAACATTGGATATCTCTGAACAGAAATTGACTGAGGAAAGAATTAGGAAAGAAGCCAAAAGGACGGAGACTCTGGTTAAAATTGCATCACAGCTTAATTCGACTCTAAATATTCAAAAAGTGCTGGATATGGTTTGTAATGAAACTGCACAAGCTCTCAATGTTCCTATTGTAAGCATACTTTTATTAAACAAGGTTACCAATAATCTGGAACATGCCAAAAGTATTGGTATATCAGAGGAGCTGATGCAGCATATTCCTTTAATATCACGCACAATAATTGATGAACTTACAATTAACAAATCCCCGGTAGTGACCTTCTCAAACGTTCAGAATATTATTAAACAAAATGGAATAATACGGCTCTTTCAAATTTACGCACGCTTACATTTACAAACATGCTGCATAATGATGAATTGATAGGTGTACTGGGTATAATAACAACTTTTGAGGAAAGAAAATTCAGCAGAGAAGAATCAGATTTGCTGCAAGGAATAGCAAACCAGGCAGTATTAGCAATCCATAATGCCCGCCTTCTTTCAGATCATAAAAAAGCGGAAAGATCATTAAGGGAAAATGAATATCTGTTAAAAGAATCGCAGAAACTAGCTCGTCTTGGACATTATACTTTTAATGTAAAATCAGGTTTTTGGAACAGCTCTGAAATATTAGATGAAATTTTTGGTATTAATGAAAATTATAAAAGAGACTTAAATGGATGGATAAATATTTTGCACCCTGATGATAAGGAAAAGATGAAAAATTATTTTTTTAATGATGTTTTAAAAGCAAAATCTCCTTTTGACAAGGAATACAGGGTGTTAAGAATAAATGATAACCATGAAAGATGGGTTCATGGTATTGGACAATTACAATATGATGATAATGGTAAAGTTATTTTTATTATGGGAGCAATACAGGATATTACCGAAAGGAAAAATGCCGAGAAGGAATTAAAATTAAGCGAATCAAGATTATATGAAGCGCAGCATCTTGCTCATATTGGGAACTGGGAATATGATCTTAAATCTGGAAAAGTATATTGGTCTGATGAAGTATACAGGATATTCGGATTCGAGCCTGGCCAAATGGAAGTTGATCTGGAATTGTTTTTAAGCAAGGTTGACTCTGAAGAAAGAGAAAATGTAAAAAAATTACTGGATGATGCTATAAACAAAAATATACCTTATTCATATGATCACCCGATTTTCCTGCCTAATAATAATACCAGGATAGTTCATTCAGAAGGGAAAGTAATACGAAACAACAACGAAGAAGCTACTACTGTTTATGGAACTGTACAGGATATAACAGAACGGAAAAAGTTTGAAAGTGAGATTATAGCTGCAAAGGAAAGAGCTGAAGAGATGAGCAGACTAAAATCTAATTTCCTGGCAAATATGAGCCATGAACTTCGCACTCCTTTATTTGGAATTATCGGTTTATCAGAGCTCCTGACTCATGAAATAACTAATATTGAACAAAAGGAGATGATTGATGCAGTATATGATTCAAGCAAAAGGTTATCGGAAACTTTGAACCTGATTTTGGACCTTTCTAAAATTGAAAATAATAAGCTGGAACTCAATGCGGTAAAATTTGATATCGGGGCTGCTTCATTAAATATTATAAATACTTTTAAAGAAGTCGCTAAGAAAAAAGGTATTTACCTTAAAGCTGATTTCAATATCCCTGAACTCAAGGTGCGACTTGACAAGCGCGCTTACGAATCGATACTAAATAATTTAATAAATAATGCTATAAAATTTACAAAGTCAGGTGGTGTTACAATGAGCTTAACGCTTGAAGTTGACGGGGAAAATAATTACGTAGTCTTAAAAGTTGCCGATACCGGTATCGGAATTGCCAGAGAAGATTTTAATATAATTTTTGATGAATTCCGTCAGGCCAGCGAGGGTATGAGCAGAAATTTTGAGGGTTCTGGTTTGGGGCTTAATATCACTAAAAAGTTTGTAGAGAAAATGGACGGAACAATTTCGGTGGAAAGTGAATTGGGAAGAGGAACTGAATTCACAGTTAAATTGCCGATCGTAAAGCAGGTAATAAATGAAACTGTTGATAAGACCGAAAGAAATTCCTAAGATGGAAAGCATTCATCTGAATTTTGTACCTTCGCTGCTTTTAGTTGATGATGATATAAATGTAAAATCAATTTTAAACAATTATCTAAGCAGTAATTTTAAGCTTGCTGCATGTTCTAAATGGTGTGGAAGCAATTAAAATTGTAAAAAATGAAAAATTCGACGCAATCCTTATGGATATAAATTTAAAAGGGGGTATGGACGGCATTAAAACCACGAAAGAAATTCGTAAAATTCCTGGGTATGAAACTACTCCTATTATTGCCTGCACTGCTTTTGCCATGGCCGGTGATAAAGATGAATTCATTTCCGCCGGGTGCAGTCATTATATTGCAAAACCTTTCAGCAAAGATGAAATCATTTATTTACTGAAAGAAATATTTAAATAGTATCATTGATTTTTTGCTTTAATAAATAATCGATAAATCTATTTGATTTTTAATTCTCCTGCTATTTTGAAATTAGTAATTGTTCAACAACACCCCTAGCTATACCCGATGCCGGAATATTATAAAAGAAATATTAATATATAGCTTCTCTTATCTTTGCGCTGATATAATCCATAACCCAGACAACAAAAGCAATCATTAAAATAATAAGACCTACTTCGTGCCATCTTGCGAGTCCCTGGTATTGCATTAACATAGTACCAATACCTCCGCCACCGACAAGACCTATAATGGTTGCCATCCTGACATTAATGTCCCAGCGGTAAATAGTAAAGGAAAGGAATGGGAGCATGATTTGAGGAACAACAGCATACCAGACGATTTGAACTTTATTTGCTCCCGTCGCAGATATTGCTTCTACAGGTCCTTGTTCTATTCCTTCAATTGCTTCCGAATATAACTTAGCATTTGAAGCAATTGTGTGAACCAGCAGTGCAATCATTCCGGCAAAAGGACCGATACCAACCCATACTGAAAAAATGATAGCCCAGATTAAAGGTTCAATAGATCTAACAAAGTTTAATATAATCCTTAAAACATAATAAATAGCAAATGTTAGCCTATTTTCCTTCATTAGATTTCTAGCAGTGAAAAAACTTATTAATAATGTAGGCGGGATGGAAATTAAGGTGGCAACTAAAGCAATATATATTGTTTCAATCATAGCAAATAAAGCATCATCAAAAATCCCCATTTGCGGCTGAAATAATGCATTGAATATTCTTTGTGCTCCCTGCAGTCCTTCGCTGCTGAATAAATCAACCAGTGAAATTTTAGTAACAATCCATCCTGCTATAAATGTAATATCAAAAAGGAACCAGGCAAAGATTTCACTATTCCATTTTGTAAACTTATCATCTTTAGCAATTCCGAATAGCTTGCATGAAAGAGATGTTCTGCTGGTTCCCCAAATATAGCCAGCAATAATACTTATTATTAAAACAATTCCAATTTCATTCCAGGAAAATGGCAGGTCCCGGAGTCCGAGTATAAATTTTAAATAAATAGCTCTTCTTACAACAAGGATTGAATAAAAGACGAAAAAGATATCCAGCAAAACTGCCTTAACAAGTTTAAATTTGTCCTCCCGTTTTTTATTTCTTTCAAGGTATTTTAACGGGGATAGCTCTAATTCAGGGTTGATCATCTGATTTCTACCTCTTCCGCTTCTTCTCCATAGATTCTCTTAAACCAGGATTCATCAATTTCCTTAGGCAGCCCTTCATAAATTATTTCTCCTGCTTTTAAGGCAATTACCCGGGTGGCATATCTTCTTACAAGACTTAAGAAGTGAAGATTACAAATCACCGTAGTACCTCTTTCTTTATTTATTTTCTCAAAATACTGCATTATAGAATTCGAGGTTGCCGGATCAAGTGAAGCAACCGGTTCATCGGCTAAAAGAAGCTTAGGATTCTGCATCAAGCTCCTGGCAATAGCAACTCTCTGCTGCTGCCCTCCGCTTAATGAATCTGCCCTTATATCTGCCTTTTCTCTTATTCCGACAGTATCCAGGTTATTGTATGCTTCTTTATAAACTTCATCTGAATATTTTTCAAATAAAGATTCGAAAGTCCCCAATGAGCCAAGTTTTCCTGTTAAGACATTTGTTAAAACGCTCCTGCGCTTTATCAAATTAAACTGCTGAAATACCATACCTATTTGAGCTTTTGCTTTTCTCAGCTCTTCTCCTTTTATATGGGTTATATCTTTTCCCATGAAAAATACATTACCTGAAGTCGGTTCTATAAGACGATTTATGCATCTTAAAAGTGTTGATTTACCTGAGCCGCTTAATCCTATCACAACAAGAAATTCGTTTTCCTCAACTTCGAAGCTCACACCTTTTAAAGCATGTGTTCCATTGTTATAAATCTTATGAAGATTTTCGACTTTTAATATCATATTTATTTCTTAACCAAATTTTCGAATGATATATGCTGCTCCTTAAGTAAATTTCGTAACTTATTGTAATCACTATCGTTAGTCCTTACCAATCCAACTATATCATAAATATCATACATTGCCTTACGTCCGGAATCAGTATTAACATATTTAATTAAAGCATTGATGATTTTATCTTCCATCTTCTTATTCATATCTTTGCGGAAAACCCATGGATCATTCGGGATATCTTCGGTAAATCCAATAATTTTAATTTTCTTTGCAACATCGGGAAATTGTTTTTCCACACGCATTCTAGCATCTAAAATTTGCCCGGTTTGCGGGTCAGGCGGATCATAATAAGCAGCACCTGCAGCTACCTGCCCTTGGTAAACCATTGTAACTACATTATCATGCCTCATTGCAAAAACAGTCTCACTCGGCTTTATATGCATTCTGTCAAGCATTGCTTTAGGTAAAATATATCCTGAAGTAGACGAAGGATCGACGTATGCAAAGCTTCTGTCATTAATATCCTGCAGACTGTCGATGCCCGAATCATATCTTGTAATGAACTCTCCGCTATAACTTGTCTCGTTATTATCCCGGACAATTCTTAATTTTGCTTCCGCTCCGTATTTAGCGTTTGCCATTAAATATGAAAAAGTATTTATAGCGGCAATATCAACTTTCCCGGTACCGAACGCCTCAACAACAGCAATAAAGCTTGCAGGTACAGCAGTTCTATAGTAATAGCCGGTCTCCTTTTCCAGGAAATCAACAAGTGCTTTAGCATTAAAAGAGATTCTTTTAGCATCAACAGAAGGGGTAAAATAGAGCTTTATAGGATTTGATCTGGTACCTAATGCACCTTCATTTAAATTTTAAATGATGAATAGGCAATAAATGCGAGGATTGGAGCTATATAGAATATATACTTAAATAATTTCATAATCTTTTATATTCCTATTTTCAGATATAAACCGGCAAAACGGTTACCATTAAAAAATTATTACTCCTAAAGGTTTTTCAAAAATTCCGTAAAAACTAACATGCTAATTAAGAGCTTTTATGTAATAAAATTTTTGGGGTTTTTCTCACAAATTTTTGGCAAACCAAATATGATAATAAGTTTCTAATCATTCAAACCATTGGGATATATTTAATAAATTAATAATTTTTAAAAACTGCGCTAATTCATTGATACAAATATGCTTGATTAAATTTCTGTGATATAATTTACAATAATAGATAAAGATTAATGATAGTTTTAGATCGATTAAAAAAGAATAAATGAATAAAGACTCAAAAAAAATTTTATTAGTTGGTATTTTAATAACTATCATTATTGGATTTCTTATTGTCTGGATTTTAGTTGAAGATGACCATTCGACACATAATACCGGTTATAAAAATTCGCACACAACAAATAATGAACAATTAAATTACCAGGAGACCGCTTCGACAAAAAGGTTAATAAGGATTTAAAAATTCTAAAATAATTATCAGCTTTTCTTTATTCCTTAAAATAATGGAAATTACTTCTTTTATTACTATAAACTATGCTGAAGAAATATAGGAGGTTTATAAGAACAAAGGAAACAGTTATCTGCATTGCTATAAATGAATTGCGAAAATTCATCTTCTTCCCGAATTTGTAAATTGAAAATGAAATAAATCTATTCAAATAAAGATTTGTTATTTTTGAAATCAAATTTATTTTTACCAAACCTCTGATAGGCGAGAGCTGTTGCTTCCCTTCCCCTCGGTGTTCTTTGAATAAAACCCTGCTGAATTAAAAATGGTTCATATACTTCTTCTATTGTTCCGGGATCTTCATTAACCGCGACAGCTAATGTGCCCAGACCAACGGGGCCTCCCTTGAATTTTTCAATTATAGTTAAAATAATATCTTTATCCATTTCGTCAAGACCATATTCGTCTACCTCTAAAGCAGTCAAAGCTTTTTTAGCTATATCAACTTCAATATTAATTTTGTCTTCATAATCTGCAAAATCTCTTGTTCGTCTTAGAAGCCTGTTTGCAATACGAGGTGTTCCTCTTGAACGTTTAGCTATTTCAAATGATGCATCTTTATTAATATTTATATTTAATATTTTAGCAGAACGGGTTACAATTTTATCCAAAGTACCCGATTCATAATAATCCAACCGAAACTTAATTCCGAACCGGTCTCTTAAAGGTGAAGTAAGCATCCCTGCACGGGTAGTTGCCCCGATCAAAGTATATTTTGGCAGGCTGATTTGCACAGAACGCGCATTCGGTCCGCTGTCAATCATTATATCAAGTTTATAATCTTCCATAGCCGAATAAAGATATTCTTCTACAACAGGACTGAGTCGGTGAATTTCATCGATAAATAAAACCGATTTTTCTTCCAGGTTAGTAAGCATCCCTGCCAGATCTCCCGGTTTTTCAAGTACAGGTCCCGAAGTTACTTTCAATTTCACATTCAGCTCGTTTGCAATAATATATGCCAGGGTTGTTTTACCCAGTCCGGGAGGTCCGGTTAAAAGCACATGATCTAAAGCTTCGCCTCTTTTTAAAGCTGCTGAAACAAAAACTTTAAGATTATCGGTAATTCTATCCTGACCAACGAAATCACTTATTGCTAAAGGCCGAAGGGATTGTTCATATACTTTCTCTTCATCGGAAACAGCAGGGGTTGTATTTTGAGATTTCCTCATTTAATATTTCTTTTAATCTACCGGTTACTTCTGAACGTTGAACAAATGTTTGAAGCGGAAGGGACATTCATTCAAGTAACCAGTTGCTTGTTCTTTAATTTCAGTTTATTAATTAAAATGACCATTCCAGTCATTGCTAAAATCATTAATGCTGCAACACCAGCAGAGTTCCATGCATTAAGACTTTTGTCAAAATATTGATATAGACCCCGATTCCACGCACTCCCGTATATTATAACAAGGTGTACAACATATATTAATAATGTATTTCTCCCTATCAATATTAATATTTTGGGTATAGTTTTTAATTCCAAACATAAAAAAGATACTACCGAATTTAAAGCTAATACAAATCCTACTCTTAATAAAATAGTATAAACCATACCTATCCATGCCCCGTTAAAAAAGTCATAACCGAAAATATTAATCAGCATTGCAGCAGCGATAAATGCCGTACCAAATATTAGTAATAATAGGCTGAACTTTTTTGTTTTAAATACTAAAGGATGTTTTGCAAGGTAGCTGCCTAAAACAGCTCCTCCAACAACATATCCTGTCCATGGAAATAATGGGAAAATTGAACCTGTTCCGGAGTAAAAGTATCCTGCAATTGGTACAGGTAGGAAATTAACCCATTTAATAGTTTCAAAAATAGGGAAAAGGCCAAAAATAATTGCTGCAGAAATAGTAAAAATTAAGTAGTCATTTATTTTAGTTTTTTCGGAAATAAATGCAAGAATCATTATGAATAAAATTCCGAACCCTATCGATTGCAGAACATCAACTGCAAAAAAAACATGCCACTGTTCTGCAGAAACATGTGAAAAATTGAAAGGTGAAGGAGTAGGAAAACGTAATAGATAACCTAAAAAGACCAAAAGGAAGAATCTCTTTACTCCTTTTTTAGTTCGCGGATTTTTGAAAAAAGTCTGGTTGTTTGATCTAAAAAGATAAGTAAAAACTATACCTGCCGTAAAAAGGAATATGGGAGCCGTCATCCCCCTCATAAAATACCAAACAGTAAATAGAGGGGATTCAAATGTCCTGTAATCATTTGATAATAAAGCATCAATAGTATGCCCTTGAACCATTTGCAGAACAGCAAACATTCGCATCAAATCTATGAATATAATCCTGCTCTTTTTTGAAGCATCTGCCATAGCTGAGAATTTTTGGTTAGAAAGATAGCTAAAGGAGTTAAATAATGAAATAATAAAATTAATTTATTTATTATTCTTTATTTAAAATAGCGGGAATTATATGAAGTGTTATAAAAAAGTATGCGGCTTATAGTGCCGCATACTGCTAAGTGCAAGCCGGATAATAAGATCTCCGCTATTTATTACCTGAACTTTGAGCCCTCCTCCCTTTCGGACCTGTGCCATCACAGGTTCCGGTACCAGAACCAGAGCCGTAACCAGTTCCATCTCTTGGTCCGACTCCATTGTTTCCATTACCATCACCGGGTCCGAAGCCTCCCTTGCCTAATTTGTTTTGACTCAATTTACCCTGCATAAATTTTTTCCCGGATCCGTCCTTAGGTTTAACATAGTCGGGGTCCTGTCCATTTGGGATCCCGTCACCATCGTCGTCAAAGCCATAACCAGCCTTGAAGTTATCGCATATGCCGTCTCCGTTCAAATCAACAAATGCTTTACCGTTTTTTTTACCTTTTGTCTGTGCATTTGCATCGAGGGATGTAAAATAAAACGCCAAGTAAAAAAACCAGCGAAAATATTAAGGATAAATTTCTTCGTCTCATCTTATAACTCCTTTTGTTTTTGATTAATTTTTCTCATTCCTTAATAGTCAATCAATGTGCCATTTAAATATTTATAAATAGATATATTAAAGAGAGTTAATTGAATATACTCGACTATAAGGACGCTTAAAACCGACCTCTTTGTCGAAAAAAAAATATGGAATCTTACTCGATTAATGAGAATCAAACCAAATGAAATGTTAAATTAACTATTAGGGTTTTCACAAATTTTCTAAATGAAAAAAATATTTAGATCGAACCAGGGAATAATAATTTTAATCTCGATAATTATCGGGATTATTATGGTTTTTTCTGCATATTTTGAATTGAAGCAGAGCAAAGAAGAAGTTTTTCATCTGTTAAATGAGCATGCAGAATCATTAATAGGAACTGTTTCTCTTAGTGCTGTGAATACTTTAAATTCTGGTAATGAGATAGAAGATCTAATCATTGAACGCTTGTTTAACAATGCCTGGCTAATTAGAAACCTTGATAGTTTGAACCTTCTTTCTAAGAATAAGCTTATTGAAATCGGGCAGGTTAATAATCTTTTCAGGATAAATATTTTTGATAAGAATGGAGACCGTGTTCTTTCTAACCGCGTGCCCACGCGGAATCATTTGCACCCGGAAGGAATTGTGAACAGGTCTGAAGAAATTCAACCGATACTTTCCCGTAAAACAAATACCCTGATAATCGGTTTAAAAGAAGCTGAACACTCGGATGAACAACGATACGCAGTTGCAATTGCAAGAGCCCGAAACATGGGGGCAATTGTAATCAATCTTGATGCAAAAAATTTTTTAGAGTTCAGAAAAAAGATCGGCATTGGAAAAATTATCCAGGATATTGCCGGCAACACAGGTATTGATTTTATTGCTCTGCAGGATACGGCTGGAATTATTGCTGCAAGTAAAAATGTTGATAATTTAAATCCAATTAAGAATAATAAATTTTTAACAAATGCATTGAATACAAATAGAATATATACACGGATTATTAATTTTAACGGGAAGGAAACATACGAAATAGTTAAAAGGTTTGAATATGAAGGTGATATCTTGGGACTTTTCAGGGTAGGATTGTCGTTAAACGAAGTCCGTAATGTGGAAGCAAGGATGAATAGAAGAATAATAATAATTTCATTAATTCTTGCGATGATTGCAGTTATAGTTTTAAGTATTTTATTCGTTTCCCAGAACCTTAAAACGGTATCAAATGAATTTAAAAAATTTAAAACTTTAACCGGATCTGTACTCGAAAACATGAGCGACGCGGTTGTTGTGTTAAATAAAGAAATGAAAATTATTTTATTCAATAAACAATCGGAGGAATTATTTAAAATAAAAGCATCGGAAATAATAAATAAAGATCTTTCCGGGATAGCAAACGGTAAACTGCATTTCATTAAATCAGAAATAGCGGGATTGGAAGATGTAAAGTATCTTGAAAAAGCCGTGGAATTAAGTGATGCCGGGAAATACTTATCCTTCGGTATATCATTGAATAAAAAAGAAAACGAAGAAACAGAAAATTATACCGTAGTTATAAAAGATTTAACCGGGCAGAAAAGGCTTGAGGAACAAGCTGAAAGAAACGAAAAGCTCTCCGCAATGGGAAGACTTGCTTCCGGTGTAGCTCATGAAATCAGGAACCCGATAAACTCGATAGGAATGATTGCACAAAGATTAAACAAGGAATTTGAACCGATAAAAGATAATAATGAATATCAGGTTATAACAAAGGTTTTGAAAGATGAAGTTACCAGGATTAACAGGATCATCTCACAATTTCTTAATTATGCAAAGCCTCTTGAACTTCAAAAGAGAGAAATCAATACCGGGAATTTTTTTGAAGAAGTTTATCAATTATTTATCGATCAGGCAAAATCCAAACGAATAAAATTTGTATTACTGAATCACAGTTCATTTTTGATTAATTTAGACCCTGAGCTGATAAAACAATCACTTATGAATATAATACAAAATGCTTTTGATGCGGTTGCTGAAAACGGGGTTGTAAATTTAAACTATCATTTAGAGGAAAATTTTTTCCTTATTGAAATTGAAGATAACGGAACGGGGATTGATGAGGTGAACAAAAAGAAGATTTTTGATTTATATTATTCAACCAAGAAAGACGGGAATGGCCTGGGGTTAAGTATTTCACAGAAAATTATTTCACAGCACAATGGTACCATAGAAATAGAAGACAATTCGCCGAAAGGCACAATCTTTAAAATAAAAATCCCACAAAATGAAAAACATTAATATACTTGTAATTGATGATGAAAAAAATCAGCTTGAACTTTTAGCCGGTTACCTTAAGAAGAAAGGAGCCAAGGTTTATTCCGCATCCTCCGGGAATGAAGGGATAGAAACAGTTAAAAATACTCTGATCGATATTATTATATCTGATTTTAAAATGCCCGATAAAACCGGGCTGGAAGTACTTGTAGAAGTGAAGAAGATAAACCCCGAAATAGATTTCATAATTGTTACGGCTTTCGGAACAGTGGAAGATGCTGTAAAAGTAATGAGAAACGGGGCTTATGATTATATTTCAAAACCGGTGGATCTTGAAGAACTTGATCTAATTCTCGAACGTTTACTGGAGCACAAGAGCCTGAAATCCGAGAATGAATTATTGAAAGAACAGCTAAAAGAAAAGCACAAAATTTCTTCCATTATTTCTAATTCACCTAAAATGAAAGATGTACTAAGCATATCATCCAGAGCCGCTGAGAGTAAAGCAACAATTCTTATAACAGGAGAAAACGGGACTGGTAAAGAAGTCCTTGCAAAGGCAATTCATTTCTTAAGTCCAAGAAAAGATAAACCTTTCATAGCGGTCAATATTCCTGCTTTATCAGAAAATCTGCTTGAAAGTGAATTGTTCGGGCATGAAAAAGGCTCTTTTACAGGGGCAGAAAAACTAAGAAAAGGAAGGTTTGAACTAGCTGATAAAGGGACTATATTTTTAGATGAAATCGGCGATATATCCCCGGCAACACAGGTCAAGCTTTTAAGAGTATTGCAGGAACAGCAGATTGAAAGGATTGGGAGCACGGAAATAATTAATATTGATGTCCGGATTATTGCAGCAACAAATCAAAATTTAGAAAAGAAAATAAGAGAAGGATATTTTAGGGAAGATCTATTTTACAGGTTAAATATTATTTCCATCAATATTCCCCCGCTTCGTGAAAGAAAAGAAGACATCATGACTTTGATCGATTTATTTATCCGTAAATATTCTGTAGAAAACAATAAACCCGAATTTGAAATTAGTAAAGAGGCTGCGGATGTTTTATTAAAATATAATTACCCGGGAAATGTAAGGGAGCTGGAAAATATTATTGAGAGATCCGTAGTATTAGCAAGAGGCAGCATTATTACCTTAAATGATCTTCCGATGAATATAAGAGGATTTAAAACAGAAGAAATAGTGACAGGAAACACGAGTAATCGATCTTTAGTTGAACAAGTTGAAAGCCTCGAGAAAAGATTGATCTATGATGCATTAAATGATAGCAGCGGAAACCAGACAAAAGCAGGAAAGCTTCTGGGAATTACAGAAAGGAATTTACGGTATAAAATAAAAAAGTACGGAATAAATAATAAGAATTGACATTTTAATATCCGGCAAATAAAATTTTAAAACGGATAAATTAATGAAATTATCCCTCCTCCGGAATATATCCTTTGGAGGGGTTGAGGGGATGGGGTCAGACCACTATTAATAAAAATTGTAATTTGGCAGAAAGGGTATTCAATATTATAATCCCCAATTTAATCCCACAGAGAATAAATTATTATTATAATTATAAAATGAATCATTAGATAGATTCCGTATATAATTCCAGTTTAATTCAAGGGACATTCCGCTGATTAAGCTATTTATATAAAATTCTATTGCTAAAGCACCGGCAATTTGATCATCTTTTCTTAAAATATCAGTATCGTACCCTTCTGCATCGGGGACAGGAATATTAGAAAAATTCTTTTTCGAATAGGTAAATTCAGCTTTTGTTAAAATGGAGCCGGATAAATATCTGACTAAGGAAATCCCAAAATCATACCCATCGTTTGAATATAAATCATTAAAGATTTCTTCTTCATAAAAAATAAAATCATTGGAATTTACATATCGTGTCCCATCAGATAAATTATTTTTGAAAAGTGCGTAACCGTTGATTCCTGTATAATCATCAATTGACTGAGAAATATTAGCCGAAAAACCAAGCTGAGAACTTGTATTTGCATTGGAAGAACCGGGAATATTTTCGATGTATTTTTTTAAATTATATTTTATACCCAGCGTCATGGTTGTTTCGGTTTCAAAAGAAATAATTCCCGTGATAAATGATTTATGCTCGTAATGGGAAAAAATATCAAAATTCCTGTAATCATTTTTATTTAAAATATATCCTAATAAGATATAACTGTTTCCTGCAATAGTCTGCCTGTAATTTGCATAAGCAGAAACCTGGCTGAAATCGAAAATAACAAAGTCTTCCCTGTTGTTTCTCCATGAATAATTGATTCCGATATTCATTGGATTACTATCTTCTGAAAAAAGGTATGTGTTAACGGCCCCAATTTTATGGGAATTGGATGTTTTGAATATATTTTTTTGATAATAACTTACGTTTCCCATATAATAAAACTGAAGATTATTAAAATCACTTTCAAAATTGTAAGCGGAATTTAAAAGAAGCTATTTATAAAATCCTCAACTTTATAGCTGTTGTTATAAATATTATCATCATAATAATTTTCAATATAAGTCTCAAAAGATACCTGTGCAAAAGAAATCTGAGAAAATAACAAAATTAAAACTAACGGTATGAAAAAAGATGTATTAAGGATTTTATCTTTATTGCTTTCCATTCTGATCCCCATTCCCCTTTTTACCCCCCTGGTTTCTCTTCATGTGTCTTCTCTGGGCATTTTCAAAGCTCATCCCTTTAACCCGCTGGTCACAAATGCCGTCACCGTCTTTATCAATAAAGGCATCTTTCCTTCCTTTTCTTTTCCCGAAATTCTCTTCTTTTTTATCGCCGGCTTTTTTTGTTTTTTCAATTACATTATTTTTTTGATTTGTATTGAGTGAGTCAGGCGGAGCAGAATAGGCCTGGGTATAATAAAATATAGAGATAATAAAGATTAATAATAGTTTCATATTTTCCTCCGTTGCAGTTAATCAAATCGGGTGCCGTAAAATTGCTTTATAGAAGCAATTATTTTTATTAGATATTTGGAAATGCGACTATTAGGGCGTATTTCACGACATATTGGTCGAAGGAAGCTTATAAAACTATAAATTAGAACAAATATATTTAGATTATTTTTATTTCAAATCCAGATTTATCAGTATAAAAAAAAACCCCGCATAACACGGGGTTTATCTTCTCAAATAATTAAAAAGAATAATTATTTAACGTTAATGGATCTCGGTTTTATTCTATCATGTTTCGGTAATGATACTAATAACTGTCCGTTTTCATATTTGGCATCTATTTTTGATTCATCAATGCTGTTGGAAATTTTAAATTTCCTGTAGTAATTACCAACACCGGCTTCATTTAAAATATATTTTCTATTAACTGCTTCATCATAATTTATTTTACCGAATATAGATAGAGCTCCCTCTTCAAGTTTCAGCTTAACATCATCTTTTGAAACGCCCGGCATATTTGCTACAAGAACAAAATCGTCGTTAGTTTCATAAATGTTTACAAAGGGAGCATAAACCGCTTCCTTCTCGAAAATATCTTCAAGAGAGACATTCTCCTGCTCTTTTACATCCAATGTTTCTTTATTGTCAGTCATTTTATTTCTCCGTTATTTTTATTTATTATTTATTATTTACAATAAACTTTATTAGTGGATTATTTATTAGAAGGGCGAAATAAATTCGCCCTGCAATTAACTTTTATTTTTTGTCTTTATCTTTATTTTCATCATCGACAACTTCGTAAGAGGCATCCTGTGCTTCTTCTTTACCTTCACTTTTACCTTGTGCTTCCTGCTGCGAGCCTCCTTGCTGCTGCTGACCAGCCTGCTGCTGTCCTGTTTGCGAGTAAAGGTTAGAAGCTATTTCGTTCCATGCTTTACTAAGGGACTCTGTGGCAGATTTCATCTGTTCGGTATTATTCGAAGCAATCGCATCTTCAACCTTTTTAATTTCTGCTTCAAGCTTTGATTTACTGTCTGCAGGAATTTTATCCTTCATTTCATCAATCTGCTTTTTAGTCTGGAAGACTAAGCTTTCAGCCTGGTTCTTTGTATCAACATTTTCTTTTCTCTTTTTATCTTCAGCGGCATGTTCTTTTGCATCGTTCCTCATTTTTTGATACTTCTTCCGGCGACAGACCGCTTGAAGAAGTGATTCTTATACTTTGCTCTTTATTTGTTGCTTTATCTTTAGCACTCACATGCATAATACCGTTTGCATCTATATCGAAAGCAACTTCAATCTGGGGAACACCTCTTGGTGCTGGCGGAATACCATCAAGATGAAATCTTCCCAATGTTCTATTATCGGCAGCCATCGGGCGTTCACCCTGGAGCACATGTATTTCAACCGAAGGCTGACTATCGGACGCTGTAGAAAATATTTCACTTTTCTTTGTCGGTATTGTCGTATTTGCATCGATTAATTTTGTCATTACTCCGCCGAGAGTTTCTATACCTAAGGAAAGCGGGGTAACATCGAGCAGCAATACATCTTTGACATCTCCGGTTAATACACCGCCCTGGATTGCAGCACCAACTGCAACTACTTCATCAGGGTTAACACCTTTATGCGGTTCCCTGCCGAATAAATTTTTCACCAAATCCTGAACCATGGGAATCCTGGTTGAGCCGCCGACCAGAATAACTTCGTTTATATCGGATTGACTTACGCCGGCATCTTTAATCGCCTGCTCGCAAGGAACTTTCGTTCTCTGAACCAGAGCATCAATCAGCTGTTCAAATTTAGATCTTGTTAAATTTACATTTAAGTGTTTCGGACCTTCCTGGGTTGCAGTGATAAACGGTAAATTAACATCCGTTGTAGAAGAAGAAGATAATTCAATTTTAGCTTTCTCGGCTGCTTCCTTTAATCTCTGCAGCGCCATCGGATCTTTTCTTAAATCAATCCCTTCCTGTTTTTTGAATTCGTCAGCCAGGAAGTCAATAACTACCTGATCAAAATCATCACCGCCGAGGTGAGTATCACCGTTAGTTGATTTTACTTCGAAAACTCCTTCGCCTAATTGAAGGATTGATATATCAAATGTACCGCCGCCTAAATCATAAACAGCAACTGTATGATCGGATGTTTTCTTATCAAGGCCGTAGGCTAAAGCTGCAGCCGTCGGTTCATTTATTATTCTTCTAACTTTTAAACCTGCTATTTCACCGGCATCCTTTGTTGCCTGCCTCTGTGAATCATTAAAATAAGCCGGAACAGTAATTACAGCTTCGGTAACTTCCTGTCCTAAATATTCTTCGGCAGTTTTTTTCATCTTCTGAAGTATCATTGCACTGATTTCAGGAGGAGAATAAACCCTGTCATTTACCTTTACCCTTGCAGACCCGCCGTCACCGGCAATCACTTCGTAAGGTACTTTATGTTTTTCTGATTCAACTTCATTTAATAATCTTCCCATAAAACGCTTGATAGAGAAGATTGTATTTTTAGGATTAGTTATTGCCTGACGTTTTGCAGGCTGTCCAACTAATCTTTCACCGTTCTTAGTAAAAGCAACAACCGAAGGTGTTGTTCTTCCGCCTTCAGCATTAGGTATTACAACCGGATCGTTTCCTTCCATTACAGCTACACATGAATTTGTAGTTCCTAAATCAATTCCTATTATCTTTCCCATTAAATGCTCCTGTTAGTTTTAGTTTATAAATAAGTTTATATAATTTCAGATATTTTATTTAACGTTTATTAACCTTCCGGATACTATTTTTCTCTTTTATTTTTTCAATAATTATTTTTAAAATGCCGTCTTCAAACTGGGCATCTATAGTATCAGGATTTATTTCACCAGGGATTGTAAAGCTTCTGGAAAAAGATCCGTAAATTCTTTCAGCTCTGTAAATATTCTTGGTTTTCTCTTCCCTTTCGTTCTTCTTTTCTCCGCTTATTGTCAAAATGTTATCATTTAATGAAATCTTCAAATTATTCTTCTTAATACCCGGTAACTCAGAATCAACATAAATATTTTTTTCATCCTCAGAAATATCTATTTTTGGATAGAAAGATTCTTCGTATTCCGAATGGAAATCAGGAAATGTATTTAACAAATTTTGAATTTTATCATCAAAATTTTCTAATTCCTTAAAAGGTTCATATTTTATTAGTGTCATTTTATCATCTCCTTGTTTTATTTCAATAAATAAAACTTTGCAATAAGATTAACAATGATTATGCCATACAGGAAAACATTCTATAAGTACTTAATAAATAATAAGTTATAGGATATTTACATTCAAATTTCTCATAACAAAATATGGCATATAAACTGACTTTTTGACAAATGATGTAGATAAATGGCAATTAATCTGTCATTAATTTTATGGAGAAAAGCATGTTCAATATTGAGCTATTTGATATAAAACTCGACACAGAATTTATTGGACGAAATTTCATTTATTGTGAAGAAGTAGATTCAACCAATTCTGTACTATTTGATAAGGGGAACAAATTCAACCAAAACGGAACAGTCTTATTATCTGAAAAGCAATTAAAAGGTAAAGGCCGCAAAGACAGGGTCTGGTATAGTGCAAAAGATCAAAACCTTACTTTCTCAATACTGCTGAATAATAAAAAGTATTTAGGTACAAATCCTAATTTAATTAATTTCGGGACTTCCCTTGCGGTAGCTCTTTCAATTGAAAATTTATTTCAGCTTCGGGTAAATTTAAAATGGCCGAACGATGTTTTGATAAACGGAAAAAAGGCAGCGGGCATATTGCTGGAAACATCTTCCCGCGGAAATAAGCTGGAAAAAATTGTTATTGGAATCGGTTTGAATGTGAACCAGACATTTTTCCAGGGAAATTTTAATATACAGCCTACCTCCATTAAAGCGGAGATTAACCAAATAGTTGACAGAGAAAAGCTTCTAGCTGAAATACTAAATAATTTTGAAGAAATTCTGGAAAGAATTGAAAATGAATCGGCATGGATATTAAATGATTGGAGAGCGCACTGCGATTTAATAGGTTATAAAATATCCGTTACTGAAGGGGAAAAAGTTAAATACGGCATGTTCGAAGATATAGATGAGAATGGGTACCTTCTTCTTAAATCAGAAAATAAAATTGAAAAGATCCATTTTGGCGATGTAAGTATTTCGAATTAACTCCTTCTCTGTAAATATTGTATATGATATTTGAGAGATGGAATTTTGTAATAGAACCGGAAATTACACGGTAAATATTTAATTATTCAATTTCTTAATTATTTTCATTTTTCCAAAAGAATAGTTAACAAGAAAAATATTATGCTTTTTGTTTGTGATATCGGGAATACCAAAATTAAAACGGGATTTTTCAACGGTGAAAAAATATCACGGCTAAAAATATTTGAAGATACTAGACACTTTATTAAAATATTTATCTGGCAGAAAAATTTCCGGTGCTGCAGTTTCTTCGGTTGTTCCCGGAAAATTAAAAGATTTTAGAAAGAAATTCGCCTCCCTCTTTCAGTATGATCCTGTTGTGATTAATGGACATTCTCAGTTTAATCTAAAAATAGATTATGAAACTCCGGACACTCTCGGTATCGATAGGATCTGTTCTGCGGAAGGAGCTTTTCATTTATACTGCAGGAGAAATAAAAATTATAATAAAGATCAATACATTATTACTATTGATTTCGGAACAGCGACAACGATAAATATCGTAAAATATAAAGGGATTTTTACCGGAGGTTTAATTTTGCCGGGAATAAACATGATGTTTAAATCATTAAGGGATGAAACAGCGCAATTACCCTTGACTAAAACTACAGAATATAAAAATGTAATCGGCAGATCTACAAAATCATCAATTGCCAGCGGAGTAATTAATGCTACAGCGGGTGCGATTATTCAAACTATAAATCATTTAAAACAAAAGGAAAATAAAATTAAGATTAAAACTTATGCAACCGGAGGAAATGGAAAGTATATACTTCCATATCTGGGAATTGATTATGAATATGAGCAAGGGCTGGTTTTATATGGAATAAAAGCTGTTTATGAAAATAATGTCAGGAAAAAGGAATTTTGAGCTTAATATTATCTATTAAACGGGTTGTTCCTATTTTGCATGCAACAAGTATGTAATATTCTTTCCCTGCTTCAAGTCTATCACGCAACTGTAAAGGAACCGGCATCGACAATATCTGCATAATCAAGATGAGATGTATTTACCTGATTAATAATATTTTTCATTTCTGTAATTATATTTTTTGATATTCTCTCTCCTTTTTCAATAAGATATTCTGCATGCTTTAAAGATTTGTAAATGATTAAAGCATCATTTCTTTCCTTCCCGGATAAATAAAAATTTCTTGAACTCATTGCGAGTCCGTCTTTTTCTCTGATAATAGGACATGTTTCAATCTTTACATCCATTTTTAAATCCGCAACCATCCTATTAATTATTGCAGCCTGCTGAGCATCTTTCTGACCGAAAAAAGCAAGATCCGGCTTAACACTATTCAGAAGTATCGAAACAATAGTTGCAACTCCCTTAAAGTGAGACGGACGAAATTCCCCTTCGAGGATTTTTGATATTTCATTACTTCAACAAGAGTTTGAAAATTTTCTCCGTATATTTCATTTTCCGAAGGAAAGAAAAGTGCATCTACTCTATTTTCCGATAAGCAATTTTTTATCTTTTTCAATATCCCGGGGATATTTGCCGAAATCTTCATTTGGAGCAAACTGGGTCGGGTTAACAAAAATAGAAACAATAGTAAAATCAGCATTTTTCTTTTCGATTTTTCGATTAAGGATAAATGCCCTTTGTGAAGGAAATCCCATTGTGGGTACTAAACCGATTGATTTTTTCTCCAGCCTTTGGTCTGGTCGGAAAGCTGATGCATTTCACTGACAGTGTGTAATTATCTTAATGGAACGCCTCAGGTCATGAATGTAATTAAATTGAAGATTGTATCCTTTAATCTCTTTTCTTGGAACTACAATATCAATAAAACCATGTTCAAGTAAAAATTCAGACCTTTGAAATCCTTCAGGAAATCTTTTCCGATAGTCTGTTTAATTACCCTTGGTCCGGCAAAGCCGATTAAAGCTTTGGGTTCAGCAATATGCACGTCACCGAGCATTGCATAACTTGCAGTTGTACCGCCGGTTGTCGGATCGGTTAACAATCGAGATATACGGAACTTTAGCTTCAGCAATCCTTGCAAGACGAGCACTTGTTTTTGCCATCTGCATTAAAGAAAAGGCTCCTTCCATCATTCTCGCTCCGCCGCTTGCAGAAATAATTATGAGAGGTATTTTACTTTTATATGCTTTATCAATTAACCTGGCTATTTTTTCTCCAACCACCGAACCCATACTTCCGCCGATGAATTTAAAATCCATGCAGCCGAAAGCAACTTCAAGATTATTTATTTTACCGGTGCCTGTTCTTACAGCATCGTTAAGTCCTAATTTTTTTATAGTTTCCTGAATTCGAGCTGAATATTTTTTAGTATCGGTAAATTCTAAGCGGATCGGCAGAATCTCATTTTTTTATCCATTTCTTTGAAGGAACCGTTATCAAGAATTATTTCAATATATTCGCTGCTGCCGATGCGGAAATGGTAACCGCATTTTAAGCATGTCCATAAATTTGATTCCAATTGTTTTTTATGAATAATCTCACCGCAGCTAGGGCATTTTTCCCATAATCCATCGGGAAGATCTTTTTTCTGCGAATCCGGGGAAATATTTTCTTTTGAACGGGTAAACCAGGCCATTAATTTTTAACCTTTCACAACTTCTGCATAAATTGTTAATGTACTTGAAGGCTCCTTCGGATCATTGGATTTTATTGTAACGGTTCTAACCATTTTGCCTGAATGACCCTTTGTATTAAGCTCCACTTTTATTGTACCGTCTTCACCGGGTTTAATAGTCTTATTACTGACTAATGCTGCAGTACAGCCGCATGAAGTTTTGATATCCTGGATATTTAATACTGAACTTCCCTGGTTAACAATTCTAAAATTATAATCGACAACTTTTCCATTTTCCACTTTTCCGAAATCATGTTCAATTTCCGGGAAATAGATTTTCGGATTCTCTCCAAGCATACTTTTATCACTCACAACATTACCATTAAATCTCACATTGTAAACTCGTATTTGACGGATCATTTGTCTTTATATATACAATTTTATTTTGTGTCCCCATTTTACCCAGTGGAATTAAAAACTACAGTGCAGATTCAGTTGAATCACCGGGCTGTAAATTTGTTTTTGCAGGTGTTGCAGCAGTACATCCGCATGAAGCCCGGACATTAATAATTCGTAATTCACGCGTTCACCGTTATTATAAATTTCAAAATCATGTGAAGCTGTATCTCCCTGAAGAATGGTATCCGAAATTATATTCTTCAGGCTGAACCGAAATTTTCGGAACATTCATTTTGAGCCAGGGATAGATGCTATAAAGACAACAGAAAGAAAAAATAATTTCTTAAGCATTTTTCTTCTCCTTAACTATAAAATTTTTAATATAAGTTGGTTCAATATATTCATAATCATATGTAGCCTTTTCACTGCCGAATATTAAGCTCCATTTTGCTATATATTTTGCATCCGGTGAAGATATATTCCGTATTCTGCTTTTCAAATTCAAATTATTACCGGAATCTAATAATGCATTTCCAAAAATCAAAATATCTTTAAGTCTGCCGTAAAGTTCATTACGTTAAAACCTGCAAATCTTCGATAAAAGCATAACCCAGTTGAATTTTTTTAAACTTTGCAAAATATACTTCTTCAACATTCACCTTATTGGCAATAATAAATTCTTCATTATCCGGCAAATAACTGCAGATCTGGAAGGATAATGCTTCAAATGTCGGTACAGGGATTATCGGGATCGATGCACCAAATGCTAATCCTTTTGCGGCAGACATACCTATCCTTAAACCAGTAAATGAACCCGGACCGGCAGAAACTGCAATTGCCCCAATATCATTAATTTTAATTTCTGCTGAATTCATTACATTTTCTATAAGATTCAAATAGCTTTTCCGCATGAGCATTTTTCAATTTGAAATTCATTTCGAAGTATTTGTTTTCTGAAAAATAAATACAAATGCTGCAAAGGTTCTGTGAGGTTTCAACTGCAAGCAAAGGTTTATCTTTAAATAGAGTTTCCATCAATTGTTAGACTGTTTTATTGCAGCGGTGTTACGGCTTTTTATCATCTTATAAGCTATAAATTTAATTATCATTTCTTTTTATTGTTATTTCACGGCTAAAATCTTCAAGTACTTTTATTTCGATCTCAATTCTTTTATAAGGCAGAATTTCAGGGAATAAATTTCCCCATTCAATAAATACAATTGCCTCATCATCATTTAAATAATCATCAAAACCGATATCATAAAGCTCTTTTATTTCATTTATCCTGTAGAAATCAAAATGATAAATTTTAATTTTACCCTGATACTCATTAACCAGAGCAAACGTAGGGCTGTTGACATTATTTATCCCGAATACTTTCGCAGCATTTTTAATAAAAAATGTTTTCCCTGCACCAAGTTCCCCATTGATAACAACTGTTTCTCCTTTTTTTAAATTTAAAGAAAATTCTTCGGCTAACTCTGCAGTTTCTTTTTCGGAAAATATTTTTGTAACAACCGGGAAATTCAATTTATCTATTTAGGCTCCATAGTAATAACAGGTAAAATCATCTCCTCCATGGAAATCCCGCCATGCTGAAAAGTATCTTTATAATAAGTTAAATATTTATGATAATCTGTCGGGTAAACAAAATAGTAATCTTCTTTTGCGATAATATAATTTATTGTTACACCTCGTTTTGGAAGCCGGTAATCAGTAGGATTTTTTATATATATAGCATGCTTATCATCTACTTTAAGGTTTCTTCCGTATTTAAATCTTAAATTAGTTGATGCTTCCTTATCACCAAGAACTTTGGCTCCTCTTAACGATCTTATAGAACCATGATCTGTAGTAATAATTATTTTTACGTTGTTCAGCTTTGAAAGAGTTTTAAATGTTGCAAGAAGTGAAGAATGTTTGAACCAGCTGTTTGTGAGGGACCTGTAGGCAGGTTCATCAGGTGCAATCTCTTTTAACAGGTCAGAATCGGATCTGCCGTGTGCAATCATGTCAAGAAAATTCACAACAACTGCTGTTAAATTAGAATTCTGATATGACAATATATTCTGTTCGAAATTTCTGCCGACTTCAGGATCGATTATTTTAATATATTTCAATTCATTTCTTAATTTAATTTTTTTTCTGTCCAGCAACAATTGGAAAAGCTCTCTTTCATATTTATTCATGCTTTTTTCATCGTCATCGCTATTTGACTGCCAAAGCTGCGGATAATATTTTTCAATTTCAGACGGAAATAATCCGCTGAATAAAGAGTTCCTGGCATAAGGAGTTGCAGTAGGAAGAATCGAATAGTAAAAATCTTTTTCGATTTTAAAATAATCAATTAGCTGCTTCTCCATAATCATCCATTGATCCAGACGAAGACAATCTATAACAAAGAAAAATACTGAAGCGTTCGAATCAGTCAAATGCTTTAATACAAATTTTTCAGCTATTTGTGTAGTTAAAGGCGGAGTATAAGAATCTCCTTCAGATGTGATCCAATTTTTATAATTTTTCTCAACAAATTTTGAAAATTCTTTATTAGCTTCTTTTCTCTGGTCATTCAAAGTTTGTCGAAAATCTATTTCGGAATGTGCATCAAGTTCAATATCCCAGTTTACCATTTTATGATAAATATCAATCCATTCAGCATAATCAAGATTATTTACCAGGGCCATTGAAATTTGATTAAAATCCTGCAGATAATCCTTTGCAACATATTCACCCGAAATTTTTCTTCCCTCAAGAATCTTTTTACAAACAAGAAGCACCTGGCTGGGGTTAACCGGCTTTGTAAGGTAGTCGCTTATCTTTCCGCCGATAGCTTCATTCATTAAAGATTCTTCTTCATTTTTTGTAATCATAACAACCGGCAGATTCGGATCAAGATCTTTAATTTGGCCTAAAGTCTCTAGTCCTCCCATACCAGCCATCATTTCATCAAGGAATATTAAATCATAAGTTTTTTCTTTTACCGAACTTAATGCATCTTCACCGTTTGTAACAGTATCTACATCAAAACCTTTTTCAGAAAGGAATATAATATGTGATTTTAATAATTCTATTTCGTCGTCTACCCAGAGTATTCTTTTGGATTTCATAATTAATTTTGTTTTAATTTTAGGATTATTACATAAAAATAATAAACCGGTTATTAATAATATTTATTTTTTTTCAATTATTGTATTGAAATATGCACATCAAGCCCGGCTTCGTTTGTTGTTGTAGGGGGAATTCTTGCCGCACCTTCTGGCGCAACCGAAGTCCTGGTATAGAAAATCGATAAGGTAACTTTCGAACTGATAGTATATTTTATTCTTGGTTCTACAGTAACCCTTGTTGTGCCATCCTGCGGAATCCCGCCGTCTTTATAATTAACCATATCATAAATAGTTGTAGCATTTTGTGAATTGGTATATGAAAAGCTGAATTCAATATCATTCTTCAATGAAATTCCGAACAAAGGTATTTCAAACCCTGATTTTGAATATCCTGCAGTTATACCAATATCTCTTGATAAGGTCTCACTAATATTTTTGGTAGAAGTTCCAAGATCATAGCTTGTACTGGTTGAATATTTAATATTGGCATTAATATTCCCTCCCCACAATTCGTTAAATGTGAAATTCAGTCCTACAAGAGGTGTGAAGCCGTATTGTATTCTTTGAGTTTGAATTTGCTTAATACCATCAGGGGTAAGTTTCCATCCTTCGGAATATGTTGATTTATATGCATGAGTAAGAGATACCCTTTTTGCGAAAGATTTGAATAGTGAAAAGGATTCCAGATCCGCTCCAATTAATTGACCAATTTGGCCTGGGTATATATTTCGCAATAGCCTGAAATGGACCTAATCTTGATAAGATAGGTAGAGATTCAAATCCTTTTACAAAGGCATCCGAAAGATCCTGTGCATTCGGATCCAATTTATGCACCTGCGCAATGCTGTTATTAAGAGAGCTGAAGAATAAAAAAGGAGGAAAAGTTAAAAATGAACGATCTATAGTACCGGTTGAACTTATTCCAGTAATTGTTGCAACTCCATTCGAATCTGTTGTAATAGTTGTATTTTTATTTATAGACCATCCGACATTCCAGTTAAGATCTATAGTTGCTCCTTCCCAAAGAGGGCGTGAAGTGCTGAAATCAAGACTATTTTTTTGGCTGAAAATATCCGAGAGATTCCCATTTGGAGCCCGACTGCCGACATCGCCGCTTAAACCCAGCATGAAACCCCTGGTAGGTCCGTTTTTGTAATTTTGACCGAATCCCCAGAAATTACGTAAACCCGTTCCATCTCCCAGAATTCCGCTTTTTGATTGAGAATTGCTATTTGAAAAATTCATTGTTATAGTTTCATATTTAAAGAATACAAATTGAATTACAGATTCTAAAAACAATAAAGCATTTTTTAAAGCATGCTTCTTGGATTTACCAACTCCGGTAGTATCGGCAATCTTTAATGAATCCTTAGGATTTTTTTCCAGATTCGAATTGATATTTGTGTTATTCCCTCTGCGGATAACATTTCTTTCAATAGGATTTCTTTGTTCGTTTTGATTTTCTCCAATATTTCTCCCTCTTCCTCTTGAACCTGAATTCTGTTCGGGCTGTTCTGCACCTTCTTCTTCATTTTTATGAGCAAATAAAGGCTCAGTTAGGGCATTCAATTTTAAAGTCAATCCTACTGTTGATCTATTAGAAAAACCTGCACTTCTTCCTAAAACCGGTTGTCTGAAATCAAAATTCCACTGGTATGAAACCGAATACCCCGCATTTAGAGAAAAATATTTATTGATATCCCACAATGAAGGTAAAGCAGGACTAGATTTTAGATCAAAAGATTGCGAATACTGATAATCTCTTCCGAAATGATCACTTGAGAAAATATCCCAGAAGATTGCTCCGCTGTTTCGCTGGTTTCCATATGCATCCGTTTCAAGGTAAAGGAGCGAGGAATTTATATTAACATTATAATTCATTGATAAATTGAGCAAGCCGCCTTCACTTAATTTCCATGCAAAATTAAATCCTCTTTGTGCTGTAAAATCTCTTGAAACAAGTAATTGAGAAGGGCTGTTAAGCCTGTCCCTGGTTACGTTTGTATTCCTGTTTCTTCTCGCCTGCAAATTGAAAGCAAAGCTCTGGGGAAAATAATAGATCTTGGCATCTTTATAATCTGAGAGCAAAGAGAAGATGATGCCGAAAACAGGTATGTCACGGGGATAAAAATAATAATTCGGGCTTAAATTCAATCCATAGTTTAAGCTGAAATTCCATACCCAGCTTTTATTGCTTAAAGTTGTCGGATTCCTGTTAAATGCTTTGTTATAATTAAATCCAAAAGTAAGCGCATTCCATGTATCCTGTATTAACCAGTAAGATGATGGAATTTTTATTTTGACATTTGAAGCAGAATATGAATCCGAAACATTTAATGTTTGTGTTTCAGAACGAATTTGATCAGCAGTTTTGGTAACTCCAACCGTTGAATCAACAGCTCCCTGTTCAGCTAAACTTGCGGCAGCATCAACTGCAATATCTGTCCCGGGATAATATTTAGGTTTTGCAAAGGATTCGGTATGCGAATAATTAACGTTTAAATTACTTCCCGGTAAATCAAATGGAAGCACTTTCAGCAGATCCATTTGTACAGAAGTGCTCCAATTTTTGGACGTAACTCTTGAGCCGAATCTGTCGGACAATCGATGGAAATTCGGGTCAGTCTGGCTTAAATTAAAATTAACTGTAAGCAAATCGGCTAATTTTAGAGAAGCTGATGTACTGTATGCCGACCCGGGGTGGTTATCGGCACCAATTACTCTAAGTTCATTTACCCAAATTTCACCTGAGACCGGACCCGGGTTAAAATTGTTATCAAGATTTAGTACTCCGACATCTAAAAACTTTACCGCAGTAAGTGAAGGCTGCCCCTTAACTTTATAGAAATGACCCGGCTGACCTGCAACAGGCTTTTCTATGATTTTATTAACCGAATCCCCCCTTTGCTCTTTAATAGCGGTTAATTCACTAAAAGGAATACTGATTTCATTCCAGCCGTATTCTACCGGCTGCCTATATTCATAATAATTATTAGAATCAGTCCCGAATCTGAAATAGACTTCGGATGTATACAAATTGCGGGATGGATCATTGTAAGATATTGAATGAAGTGTCGAATTAAGATCTCCGTGAATAAAAAGCTTCATCTCTGTATAATTAAATACATCAAGAGGCTGGTAAAGATATTTAACAGCTTCTCTCGATTCTCCGTCAGGTAAATCTTTAAATATAAGATCCATTGACTGTTCATTCTGAAGAACTGTTTCAGTTGTTTGGGTATTATCTCTTTCACGCTGAACACCAGGAGGAGTAGTATAATCAGGATTATCTTCGATGCTTTTAACAGATACAGACATAACGGAATCGGAAGGAATTAACTTCTGCCACTGGTTTCCGACAAGGTCAAATTCCGCTATCCTTACATGAACTGTTGTGTCAACACCCGTAAATACTAAACGGATATATTCAACATCGGAAAGACTAGGACTCCCCACAGTTAAAGCAACGTCCTTCAACGGAATTCTATAAAGATACCATCCCTTGCTTTGTCCTTTTGGAATATTGCCGCCGCCATTAATAAATTTATTTTCCTGTCTGTTAGTGTCTAAAGGAACTTCATATCGGAAATAGCTGTTAACTAAATCTGTGCTTCCGTTCCTATTTAAATCTTCAGTATCCGGCACTCTTCCAATATCGGTCAGCTGCGCATTTCCCTCGGTTCCATTGATATTAATATAATCCAGAGGGTTAGGACTTTGCCCGCTAAATGCAAAATCATCACCAGCAGGATCCTGCACATTAGGTTCATTGTAAGCGACTCTTTCTTCCGCATCCGTCATTCCGTCAATACCCGTATCCTCCCCTTCATTAATAACTTCATTATACGGCGGTTTATCTTCTGTATCCAATTTTCTATTCGGAATTACATCTTCACTTATTCTTCCCAGATCAATAATCATTTTAGCATCTTTCGGTACATCTTCCGGCTGCATCCAGATATCAATGAACTCAATATTTTCTTCAGTAAGATTATTAGCAGTTGAAGAAAGAAGCTTCATAATCCCGCCCCAGTTCCTTTTTTTATCAGAGGAAGCATAAGAAGGGACCTTCCCCCACTTTTTGTCACCAAGAAAACCGCTGTATGGACCCGGATGACCAGGCAGGTAAACATAATCCATTACAGAAATGAGCTGGTCTGATCTTGCTACCTGCCTAAGAGGCCAAACATCATTTACATTGACAGTTGAAGTTTCAGTGTACCAGAAACTTTTTGCTTTGTATTTCATCATAGCCTGGGACGAAGTATCTTTTAATAAAGGAAGGGAATCAGGCGGACTCAAATCATGCCAGCCGGTATATGATATTCCCAGCGGAATCGTTCTTTTTGTACCCTCAAAATCATCTATATAAGCTATACTTGCACCATTATCAGAAGCAATCGTACTTTTTTTAGTATTCGGATCCGGATTCATATATGCATATTCACCGGTCAAAGTGAAAGAGGACATTTGTTTAGTCGGTATTATTCTGCTTAATGCTTTAGTAAGGAATGGAAGATCACCGGCGGTATTAAAATCAACTCCATAAATAGTATTACTAAGAGGTTCCTCACCGATTCTTACCTTGTCGCTTAATGTCTGCTGGTTCAGATTTAAGATAGAAAATCCTAATTTGGTTTTATCGGAAAGATTCAATACACCGCGGGCTCCCAGCAGAGTTTTTGATGCGAGCGAAAACAGATCATTCTGTTCATAGGTAATTTTAAGATCGGCACCTGGAACCAGTGCGGCATCATTTCGAATTGTTAACTGCCCGGAATTATAGTCGACTACATAGTCTACTCCCTGAGTTAACTCCCTCCCGTTCAGCAGCACCCTAACCGAATTTTCAACAACATTAAATCCAAGGTTATAAACAGATGTTGCTTCCCCGAATATTTCCCCGTAAGCTCCCATTTATCCTTAATTTTTACATTTTGAGCAAATGTTTTTGTAGTATCATAAATATCCTGGAATTTTAATGAATCCGGCAGCTGACCCGACGGGAAATCATGTCCGAATGGTTCTAATACAGGGAAAAGGATTTCACCGGTTTCAGGTAAAACAGTAATGCCCGGAACCCAATCGAAAATATTATCAGGTGTAGAACCTCCGCTTGCATTTACTTTATCCAGACCGAATGCCTGTAAAAATTTAACACCCTGCAGTTCAGTTATCGGATCCTGTCCGGGCACTTCATATGCAAGATTAAATTCGAAATTATCCTGTTTAATATTTCTTCCGCCAAGCGAATAGAAATTTTTCATAAGTAATTTCCAGGCCTCTTTAAATTGAGGCTGAAGATTTTTGGGCTTAACTAATTTTAAAACCAGGATTGAATCATTTGCAGCATTAGCAGTAGATAAAAATTCACCATAGAATAAATCATCAGCACTGCCCACGCCGTTTTCAGTTCTGTATGCGACTGCGATAATATCATCATCATTAATCTGGGTTTTAAAAGTAATATATCCTGTTTGTTCCTGAACGGTATAATCAACATCCGGTGTAAGCTGTAAAAACCTGCCTGTTTCACTTATCCCCGGCTGAGGATTAGTTAAATTCCTGTAGGTGGTATCATAAGTTTTACCTGCTGGCAGCGGAGGAAGGTTTATGTAGGCATTTGCCTGCCTTTCCTTGGAAGGATCTCTTCCGATAGTATTAATTGATTTCCAGACTTCGATATCTTTAATTCTATACTGCGGAACTTCTATAGGGGTAGCATTAGCATAATATTTTTCAAATAAATTTAGATCCGGACTTGTACTGGCATAAGTTGTATCAATAAAATAATGATTTGTTGAATAATCATACGCCCTGAGATTAAATGCCTGTGATGTTGAACCGCTGTTTACAGATACTTCTTTAGTTTCTCCTTTTTTCTGACTTGCTATAGTAGTTAATGAAAAAGGTCCCATTTGAAAATTAGCTTTAATACCGAATAGTGCTTCGCTTCCGCCAACCAAAGGAGAAGTCTGTAGAGAAACGTTACCGGCTTCAATACTCTGAATAATTTCATCTTCGTAGCCGGTGTACTTTATTTTTAACTGGTTTTCATATTGAAATGTACGTTCAGTATTCCAATCTGCACTGATATTTAATTTATCTCCGATTGTTCCGTTAACATTTATCTGAACCTGCTGTTTAAAGTCCGGTTCATTTTGGGTATTACCCAAACGTGATGCAGTGACACCCTGAGTGGTTTCGCTTCTCCAGGCGCCATGAATGTCGACAGCACCGCCGATCCTCAAACTAATTTTGGGTTCGCCGAATATGCTTAAGACTCCGACACTCGGAAGAGGGATCTCAAAATCAGTTATATTCTTTATAACGTCCTGGAGACCTTTTTCACTATTCTTAAGCTCATATTGATGACCGAGATCCTGCCACATATCTTTTTCCCTTACAGCCAGCTTCATCTTTATATATTCATCCAGCGGAATAGTCAGGATAATTTTTGTTTTTTGACCTGCGATCTTTTCTATTATATTTACATTTTTTCCGGATGAATCAATTTCTACAGTTCGGCTTCTTAAACCGACCGATGGCTGAGCAATAAACGGAGAAGGTCTTTTTTGCCTTTAAAGTAACATATGGAACATCATTTCTCTTAGGGTGAAAATATTTTAATCTTGCAGTTGAATCGATAGACATTTGATCAAGAGTATCTCTCTTAGCGGAAAGTGAATCAGTCTTCAGATGAAGAGAATCATTTTTAACAGCAGACGAGCTGTCCTTTTTGAAATTGACTTCCTGCTTATTGCTAAGAGAATCCAAAGGAGACTGGAATTCGCCGCGATATTTCAGATCCAAATGAGCTTCATTTGCAGCAGCAATTTTTTGTTTAGGTCTGCCGATCAGATTTCTTCCGGCACTAATGGGAATTTTAATTTCTTTATTGTTTAAATTTTCAGCAGAAATGAACTGGAAAAAAGCATTTATCCAGATTGCCTTATTGATGGGTGAAGAATAAGGAGATTTGAAACCGAGATTAATGGCAGAATAAAAAAGAAGACTTCCACCTAATATTATACGGCTAATCTCCTGAAAAAATTTTATCTTCTTGTTTCTGATATGAACCCTTAAGGGATAATGACTCAATTATAATCTGTAAAAAATCCCCGATAAGTTTTCCTCCATTATTAAAAAATTTTAAGTGAAAAAATTAGAGAAATAAACCTTAAGTTTCAAATGATTATAATATAAATTGTCTATTGTTAATCTATAATTTTGGTCTGAATGAATGAAGGTAAAATTTAATCACTCACTTATTCGCCTCTAATTTAGTATTGTTTTATTTCCGTATACATGCAATTAAAAAATATTCCTGAATTATTTATAATTATTCACAACAATTAAGCCAATATTTTTTCATAGGAATTATTAAAATTCTAAACTTCGGAAGTAATATTGTAATTGTATAAGTAATCTTAAATATTGTTTTGCATCCCCTTTTAATCAGAAATATTTAAGTAAATTTTTTTATAATCCCTTCATGCTGAGGAAACTTCTTAAGCAGAATTTTTCTGTCAGCTAATTCAAAATCATTAAAATCAAAACCGGGGGAAACCGAACAACCCATTAATGCAAAAGAATCTTTTTCAGCCAATTCAGCGGCAAACCAATTATTCTTTTCAATTGTATACTGGAAAGTATTTCCCTTCGCAATATTCTTTCCCAGGATTACCTGCTCAAGATTATTATCCAGTAAGAAAATCCTTATTGAGCTGCCATCATAAAAATGCCAGACTTCATCAGATTTAAGACGATGAAATTTGGAAACCTGCTTTCCTTCCAGCATAAAATAAATTGATGTTGAAAATGTTCTTTTACTCTTATATCTCTTAGGTAATCCTTGAATATTTATATATTCTCCGGAACGATATATTTCTCTGTAATAACCGCCTTCTGGATGTTTAATTAATTTTAACTTATCGATATAATATTTCGCTTTATTATTCATAATAAGGTTAAAATAATCAAATGCTAAAATAATTATTGACTATAACTTATACAAATTGTTCTGAAGTGATAAATTTTGAGTCCCTATCCTGAAATAAAATAAGCCCGGCAATAATCAACCGGGCCAGGGAAATAAGTTTAATTTTCAAACCATCATTTTCTTCATCAAGCTTAACCTGGAGATTAAGAGTAAGATTAGGATTAAGATGTATCAAGATCCGACTCTTTTATCGTTTCTCCAATGGGACAATAAGGTCTTTGAGTTTCACCAACATAAATTTGCCGCGGCCGGTAAATCCTGGCTGAAGGATTCTCTCTCATTTCTTTCCATTGAGCAATCCATCCCGGTAAACGTCCGAGAGCAAACATAACTGTAAACATATTGGTAGGAATTCCCATCGCCCTGTATATTATACCGCTGTAGAAATCAACATTAGGATATAGTTTTCTTTCTATAAAGAATTCATCCTTAAGTGCAATTTCTTCAAGGTTTTTTGCAATATCAAGGAGCGGATCTTTAACACCTAATTCCGTAAGAACCCTGTCGGCAGAAGCTTTTAATATTCTTGCCCTCGGATCAAAATTTTTATATACACGGTGGCCGAAACCCATTAATTTGAAACCGGATTCTTTATCCTTCGCCATATTGATATATTTATGATAATCACCGCCGTCATTTTTGATCTTCTGCAGCATAGTAATTACAGCCTGGTTAGCTCCGCCGTGAAGAGGTCCCCATAATGCACCTATTCCTGCTGAAATAGATGCGAATAAATTTGCAGTGCTGCTTCCAGCCATCCGCACAGTTGATGTGCTGCAGTTCTGTTCATGATCAGCATGAAGAATAAGGAGCAGGTCCAGCGCATCTTCCAATACCTTTGATAGTTTGTAATCCTCGGAAGGTACGGCATACATCATGTGTAAAAGATCGGCAGTATAGCTGAGATCATTCCTGCGGATAAATGTACGGCTGGCCTATGGATTTCTTGTAAGAAAAAGCAACAATAGTTTTTATCTTTGGCAAGCAGTCTTACAATATTAAGCTCAACATCTACTTCGTAACCATTTTCAGGATAAAAAGCAGATAAAGAATTAACCATTGAAGATAAAATTCCCATTGGGTGAGCCGATGGAGGAAATCCTTCAAAAAACTTTTTCATATCCTCATGAATGAGGCTATGATGAGTTAATTTATAAAGGAAATTGTCAAGTTCTTTTTTATCGGGAAGGTGTCCGAAAATTAACAAATAACAGACCTCGACAAAATTGGATTTTTCCGCAAGTTCCTCAATCGGGTAGCCGCGGTATCTAAGAATTCCCTTTTCTCCATCAATAAAAGTAATTGCACTAAAACAGGAACCGGTATTTCCGTAACCATTATCATAGGTTATTGCACCGGTGGTATTCCTGAGATGATTAATATCTATTGCAACTTCATTTTCACTGCCGACTAAAATCGGCAGTTCATATTCTTGACCTTTTAAGGTTAGTTTTGCTGTGTCAGTTTTTACTGCATTAACGGTATCCATAAAGATCCCCTCTCTAAATTAATTTTGAAGTAATTCATTTGTATGAATTTATAAACATATTATAAGAATTTCAACAGATATTTGTTGAATTTTTTAAAAATTCAACAATAATCTATTTTCATTTTTAAAACCGGCAAAAAATTACAGGGATAATGGATAAAAAGATATATTCTTTAATTCATTTTTAGATTTACTCTTAATTAATTCTGATACAATCCTTCCGCTTTTAACAGCACTTTCAATTGTCGCAGGCAAACCGGTATCAACCCAATCACCGGCAAGAAAAAAATTTTTCAACCAAGTCTGGGCACCTGGTCTTTTATGCAATATATCATTTGATGGAATAAATGTAGCTCTTTTTTCTTTTATTATTTTGTGAGATATTATTTTATCTTTTGAAATTCCAAGATATTTTTCCAGCTGTAAAGCTGCGGTATCAAACAGCTCTTCTTTTGGAACAGAAGCAAAATCACCGGCATCACTTATTACCATTGATAAATGAGATTTATGATTGAATATCCAATGAACTGGTGAATTTATTAAACCGTAAAAATCATCTTCCAAATTATTTTCTTTTAACCAGATATGAATTGAAATAATAGTTGAATACCTGAAATCAATCTCATTTAATATTATCTTTATCTATCCCCTAAAATTCTTTAATATGAAATAAGGAACTGCCGAAACGACATAATCAAAACCGGTAATCTCCCTTTTATTTGTTTTTAACAGAGACTATATTTTCACCTGATATTATAATTTCATTAACCGATTCAAGAAGGGAAATGGCGCCGTTTCTTTCTTCAATAAATTTTTTTGAATTATTACAAAATGATTCTGTTAATCCGTATTTGGGTAAAATAATAGTAGAAGCTTTGCTTCCTTTGAAAAACATTTTTTTTAAAATATCCGAAAAGATTCCTGCAGATGCCTTATTGATACTGGTGTTAAGAGCACCAACAGCCAGTATCTCCCAAAATGATTTTATAATCTCCTCAGTTTGATTTTCCAGGAGCAGCCATTGATATACAGTTATTTTATTTAAAGAATTAGCAGGAGTAAATAATAACTTTGCAAAAAATTTCAGAAGTCTTAATCTGCTGCCAGGAGATATTGCTTTGTAATTTAATAGTGCGGATAAAAGGTTAAACGGGTAAAATGAATTATTTGATTTTAAGGGAAACAGCTCAAAATCTTCTTTAAGGAAATTAACCTTAAGCTGCTTTTGAAAGATGAAATTACTTTCAGCTTTTATTAACCTGATGAAATCAAGGGTATCAGTATAGCAGCCCATTAAAATATGCTGGCCGTTATCAATTATATCCGATGTAATTTTATCTTTAAATGAATAGGTACGGCCTCCGAGCTTTGGAGAAGCTTCTATCACTTCGACATTTATCCCTGAATCTGCAAGAAAAGCTGCGGCAGATAAACCGGCAAGCCCACCCCCGATGATAACACATTTTTTCATCAGTAAACTAAATTATACTTTGCCCAGACTCCTATCGATATGCCTATTTTTTCAAAGTTTGATACTCTTATGTTGTTATGGTAAACATCATAATCAGCATCTGTAATTTTTTTAAGCAGCTTATAGTAAATATGCTGCATTGCCCTTGCAGCAAACATAGCAGGTTTATCATCCAGATCTAATTCAGCCGTCGCTCTTTCGAAATAGCTTCTGGCGCGTTCGACTTCGTACTGCATCAGGTTTACAAAATCGGGGTTGTATGAATTAGAGTATATTGAACTTTCCGGATAATAAAACTTTTTTAAATCTTCCTGAGGCAGATAAACTCTGCCGTTTTTTGCATCTTTTTTAATATCTCTCAAAATATTTGTTAACTGAAGAGCAATACCCAGGTCAACAGCAAAATCTTTTGCGGATTTATTTTTATAGCCGAAAATCTCAATGCACATTAGTCCGACAGTTGAGGCAACCCTGTAGCAATATAAAACCAGGTCATCAAAAGTTAAATATGTTTTTCTCTGGAGATCCATTTCCATTCCCTTTAAGAGGTCGAAGAAAGGATCTAAAGGTATGTTAAATTTGGAGATAGTATTTGCCAGCTTATTGAGTAGTAAGTATTCGGAATGCCCGCTGAAAGCTTTTTCAAATTCTACACGCCATTTATGAAGCTTTTCATACTTAAGCTCATCCGGTTCATTCCCTTCATCAATAATATCATCGGTTTGCCGGCAGAAAGCATAAACAGTATTCATGGCGTCTCTTTTTTCATTCGGAAGAAGATTAAACGCATAATAAAAGCTGCTTTTACTTTTTTTGCTTATTTCTTTTGCGGTATCAATCATAGAAGGAAACCAATAGTAATTTCATAAAATCAAACTTAGTTAACTTCGGGCGTTCAGTCAAAACCCGATAATCACTTTTCTCAATTTTCTTTAATATTTCTTCTCCGCCGAGAAGTGTCCATTTTATTTCAAACTTAAGTCTGCCTTCAAGAAATTTCAACAAACCTCTCCCCTCTTCAAACATCTTTTTTGTCCTGGCAATATTGAATTTCAAAAGCTCTTTTAAGTTAAGACTATTTTCATTCAACTCAAATACTTTTTTTTCAATCATAAACCCTGCCATTTCATCTTCCGGCAGATAAATACGTCCTTTTAAATAATCAACTTTAATATCCTGGTAAAAATTTGTAAGCTGCAGCGCCGTGCATATTTTATCCGAATAAATAAAATGACTCCTCATCCCTGATATTATTTAATTCGAGTATCAGCCTTCCGACCGGATTTGCAGAATAATTACAATAGTTTAATAATTCTTTAAAATTACTGTATGATTTTTTTACCGCATCCTGCTTAAAGGCTTTTAACAGATCATAAAAATATTTCGGTGTTAAATTTCTTTCTTTTATTGTTTTATTTAAAGCCGCTTCAAGATCATTGTTGTAATTCCCTTTAAGCAGCTCGGTCAGTCTGGTTTCAAAATCATTTAATTTATTTAAGCGATCTTCCTGTGAAAAATTACCTTCATCTGCAAAATCGTCAGCAGTCCGGGCAAACCAATAAATGATTGAGACATCTTTTCTTAATGATTTAGGAATCAGGAAAGAAACAACCGGGAAATTTTCATAATGATTTTTGGTTAAATTTACTGCTTCTTTTACCGATCCGTTCTCTTTCAATTTATTGTTTTTACTTTCTTTGCAGGATAATTCAAAATATCTTAATTTTAATTTTCCCGGAAATATCCGTAATAAATTTCATTTAATTTTATAAGTCAACAATTATATATAATCATACTTTTGTTCAAAGGTAAACTGAATTATATGAATGGTCAATATTAATGATGTATTTGTTTAAAAATCAAGCCGGGATAGTTATTTTAGAATTTCAGAATAACATCTGTTTTCATAAGAATTTATTGGTTTTCCTGAAAATATTTTATAAGTTGCATGCCATCATTTCTTAAGAATTACAGTTCACATTTAATTAAATAACTTTTTAGCAAATTGGACAAAAATAATATAGACTTATCATCTTTAAAGATTGACAGGGAAAAAGAAAACAACCCTGGCGGAAAAAATAAAAAAACTTTTGTCATGGATAATCATTGCAGTTTTGATAATAGCCGCAGTAATAATATTTGGGACAGGCAATTTATTTTCTTCTGCTGTAGAGGTAAAATTAACTACAGCCGTACTGGAATCTCCTTCTCAGACTGACGCAATTCTGACCGCAAGCGGATATGTTGTCGCACAAAGAAAGGCTGCCGTTGCTTCAAAAGGAACCGGAAGATTAGTATTATCTGGGAGTCGTTGAAGGAGATAAAGTTAAGAAAAATGAAGTAATTGCTAGATTGGAAGATAGCGATATACAGGCACAGCTTGCCGAATCAAAAGCTAATTTACAATTGAATGAAGCCCAGCTAACCGAAGCTAAAAATAACTATGACCGCCAGAAAGCCTTATTGAAGTCCGGTGGAATATCGGAAACCGATTATGAAGCAGCTGAAACAAATTATAAAAAAGTCCTTGCTTCAATAGAATTGGCAAAGGCTCAGGTACAGGCAAGTGATGTAGCACTGGAGAATACAGTTATCCGCGCTCCTTTCGACGGAACTGTTCTGACAAAAAATGCCGACGTAGGAGAAATAGTTGCTCCGCTTGCGGCAGGAGTAAATTCAAAAGCGGCTGTTGTTACCATTGCCGATATGAGCTCCCTGCAGGTGGAAGCGGATGTATCCGAATCAAATATTCAGAAAGTTTCAGGTAACCAGGCTTGCGAAATTACACTGGATGCCTACCCCGAACATCATTATGCCGGGTATGTTGCCAAAATTGTTCCTACTGCAGATAGAACTAAAGCGACAGTAATGGTTAAAGTCGGCTTTAAACATTATGACAGCCGCGTACTTCCTGAAATGAGTGCAAAGGTTCTTTTTCTGAAAAAAGAAAAGGAACAGAATGAATCTAATGAAAAAGCTATGCTGGTGCTGCCTCAGTCAGCAGTTGAAACTAGAAACGGAAGTCAGTTTGTTTTCAAGGTTAAAAACAATAAAGCCGATGAAATTCCGGTAACTACCGGCAAAACTTATAATGATTATGTTGAGATTACCAGCGGTCTTGAAAACGGCGATCAGGTTATTGATAATATTACTGACCAAATTAAAAACGGAATAGATGTAAAGGTAAAGTAAGGTATATGGAAATCTGGAGATGGAAAATGGAAAATGTTGCGATGACGTCTAACGAGTATTCAAAGTAGAATTCTTAATCTTAATCATTCAGCCTAAGGGCTGATTTGCCTCCGGCGGAAATTTTTATCTTAATCCACGGATTAAGGATAAGATTAAGATAAATCAAATTAAATAGTAGCAGTAAAATAAATTGTTTCAAAGAGATATCAATATTATAATCTATTGATAGGAGAAATATATGTCAGAGTTTATCCAGATTAAAAATTTATCAAAATCGTATTGGCGGGATAATTTTGAAATCCCTGTCCTGAACAACATAAATCTCACTATTTCTCAAGGTGAATTTGTTGCTTTAATGGGACCGTCGGGCTCCGGCAAAACAACACTATTGAATTTGATTGCCGGAATTGATAAACCTACCAAGGGGGAGGTTCATATAAATGGAACCGATATTTCCTCCTTAAACGAATCAGCATTAGCTAAATGGAGATCATCAAACGTAGGGTTTGTATTTCAATTTTATAATTTGATCCCGGTGCTGACTGCTTATGACAATGTTGAGCTCCCTCTTCTTTTAACAAAATTAACTAAGGCTGAAAGAAAGCAACATGTAGAGACTGCTTTATCGATTGTCCGCTTAAGTGATAGAATGTATCATTATCCGAAACAGCTTTCCGGCGGACAGGAACAAAGGGTTGCGATAGCACGTGCTTTTGTTACAGACCCGCTGATTCTTGTTGCCGATGAACCGACAGGAGATCTCGATAAAAATTCTGCCGATGAAATTTTATCTTTAATGGAACAATTAAATACTGAATTTAAAAAAACAATAATAATGGTCACACATGATCCTCATGCTGCAGAAAGAGCAAAAATTTTACATCACCTCGAAAAAGGTGATTTAATAAGGAGCAGTAATGGAAATAGTTAAATTAATAATTAGAAATTCATTCCGGCACAAGCTAAGAGCTTTTTTGACTATCCTTGGAATTGCAATTGCTGTTATTGCTTTTGGCCTGCTAAGGACAGTTGTAACAGCCTGGTATGCCGGTGTAGAATCTTCCGCAGTAGATAGGCTGGTTACCCGTGATGCAGTCTCTTTTATATTCCCCCTTCCCTACTCCTATATGGATAAGATATCGCAGATACCTGGAGTTGAAATGGTAAGCTATGCCAACTGGTTCGGCGGAACTTATATTGATAAAAACAATTTCTTTTCCCGGCTTGCTGTAGATGCAGATAATTATTTTGATGTTTATCCTGAATTTTTGCTCAGCAAAAAAGAATTGGATGATTTTAAGAAGGAGCGGAATTCATGTGTTATAGGAAAAGACATAGCAGATCAATATCATCTGAAAGTCGGGGACGTAATGAGCCTGGATGGGGATATTTTTCCCGGGAAATGGGATTTTGTAATTCGCGGGATTTATCAGCCTAAATATAAAAGTACTGATGCTACCCAAATGCTTTTTCATTGGGATTATTTAAACGAAAGAATGAAGCAGGAATCTCCAGGCAGAGCTAATCAAATCGGCTGGTTCATTGAAAAAATTAAGAATTCTAATGATGCAAGTTCCGCATCAGACAGAATAGATGCTTTATTTAAAAATTCTTCTGCCGAAACTAAAACAGAAACCGAACGGGCTTTCCAGCAAGGATTTATTGCTTCTTCAAGCGCAATTATTACATCAATGAATGTTATGTCGTTTGTTATTGTTGGAATAATAATGCTCGTACTTGCCAATACAATGATTTTATCTGCACGTGAAAGAACAA
Organism: uncultured Bacteroidota bacterium; assembly: GCA_963782475.1. GTDB lineage: Bacteria > Bacteroidota > Ignavibacteria > Ignavibacteriales > Ignavibacteriaceae > CAVQBP01. Next base: position 128,000 of record CAWAJW010000005.1, on the reverse strand, counting down.
AAGAGTATGCCGTTTTTAAAGCAATCGGATTTAATGCCGGTCATTTAACAGGCTTAATTCTGGGAGAATCTCTTTTTATTTCGATTCTCGGGGGAGGTTTGGGATTATTTTTAACTTTTCCTATTGTTGAAGGATTTGCAGCTAATATACCCAAAGGGTTCTTCCCTATTTTCCAGATAGAACCGATTACTATGATCCTTGCAATATCGGCAATCATTATTATTGGAATCGCTGCGGCTATTTTTCCTTTGCAGAAAGCTATTTCTACCAAGATCGTTGACGGTTTCAGGTTTGTAGGTTAATATTCTTAAAGAATGAATTGAACTTAAATTTAGGATTTCATCATGAAAGTACCATTTAAATATTCAATAAAGAGTTTTGCTTCAAGAAGATTAACAACATTTATAACAGTTGCTGGAATTGCAATGGTTGTATTTGTTTTTGCTGCAGTTTTAATGATGGCATACGGAGTTCAAAAAACTCTTGTCTCAACTGGTTCGGATGATAATGTAAAGATTGTGAGGAAAGGTTCAAACGGGGAAATTTCAAGTATTATTGATGGTGATACCCAGAACACTATCGCTACCCTGCCATATATAGCAAAAACAAATGACGGCAAACCAATTATTTCTTATGAACCGGTTGTAATAATTAATCTTAATAAAATAAGCGGCGGCTTAAGCAACGTTACTGTAAGAGGCATTTCTCCAGTCAGCTCTTATTTACGTCCTCAAGTAAAAATAATTCAAGGGGAAATGTTCAATCCTTCGTTAAGAGAATTAATTGTCGGCGAATCCATAGCAAAAAACTTTGAAGGAGCGAAGCTGGGTAAATTCATTAAGTTTGCTAATAATGAATGGAAAGTTGTCGGAATTTTTTCTTCAGGCGGAAGCGGTTTTGATTCTGAAATCTGGGGTGATGCTGTTCAGCTCCTCGATGCTTTTAACCGCGGCAATACTGTTTCTTCGTTAACTTTAAAATTAGATAATTCCAATAATTACGATAAATTTAAAAAAGCATTTGAACTTGACAGAAGACTCCAGCAATTTGAACCTAAAATTGAAACTGCATACTTTGAAGAACAATCTGAAGCACTTTCAAATTTTATTAAGATCCTTGGAATTTTTATTACGGTTATATTCAGTGCCGGTGCAACAATAGGTGCAATGATTACTATGTATGCTGCAGTAGCAAACCGAACTATTGAAGTTGGAACCATGAGAGCTCTCGGTTTTGCAAGAAGAAGCATTTTAACTGTTTTTTTAACGGAATCAATTTTAATTTCTACTATTGGCGGCATAGCAGGAATTTTTATTGCATTTTTCCTCCAGTTCTTTTCAATTTCAACCCTTAATTTTACTTCTTTCTCAGAGATAACGTTTTCATTTGCACTTTCACCTAAAATAATTATCTATTCATTGGCCTTTTCTATTTTGATGGGATTTATAGGCGGATTTCTGCCTTCCGTCAGGGCAGCAAGGTTAAATATCGTAAATGCTTTAAGGGAAGCGTAAAAGATCTAAATGTGATTTTTCTTTTTATTGAAGATTTTTCTTGCGCAATTCAGCAGAATTAGGTATCCCCTGTCCAGTTAATATAAATTTAACTTGCTTCTGCTTATATTTTTAAGCAGGTATTTTTCTCTTAGAGAAATCTTTTCGATGTCATTTTTGATTCCATCAACCGCTCAGGATATAAATTGAATTTCAAAAAAATTCAATATTGATTTTTGCAAACCTACTGCTTACATTTAAAAGCGTCAATAATTTAATGAAGATTTTATAAAAAATCTTTATAATTTTTTCCGGCCAAATAAATTTAACTATGGGGTGGGCTATGAAAACTTTACTTGCAATCCTAATTGTACTACTTTCTTTCGAATCGGGTTTCAGTCAATGGATAAAACAATCCTCGCCAACCAAAAAGGATCTTAATGATATAAAATTTTTTGAAAACAGAGGTGTTATCGTCGGAGATAGTGTTATTTTGACTTCAAATGATTCCGGTAAAACTTGGTCTTCACAAAATTTTCCGGGTTATCTTTGGAGATGTGCTTTTCAAAGTAAAGATTCAATTTGGGCAGTTTCAATTACTGATCTGATCATAAAAAGTACAGATGGCGGGGTTAGCTGGGAAACTGTTAATATTGATTCTTCAAGTACTTTTAAAGGTTATAAAGAAGCAGTTTTTTTTCTTGATAAGATGCATGGATGGATTGGAGGAGCCGGAAAAGATGCGGGGTACATCTTGAGGACCGAAGATGGAGGCCAAATCTGGAAAAAAGTAGCAATTGATTCAGCCGATATATATGATATTACTTTTATCGATCCACTTATTGGCTGGGCATGTTCATGGGAAGGGGGAAAAGTATTTAGAACAACTGATGGCGGAAATTCCTGGAACCTTAAATTGAATTTAGAAGAAGGTGGGTATAGTTTCCCTCTGCGAAGAATATTTTTTACCAGCATAGATAGCGGATGGACTATAGGCGGAATAGCAGGAGATCAAATTATTGCGCGAACAACAGACAGCGGCATGAGTTGGATTGTAGACAAGCAAGGTACCTTTGGCAGCAGCCTGCATGGATTGTGGTTCGCTGATTCAAGGAATGGCTGGACTGTGGGGGGTGCAAATGCAGGATTGAAGATATTGTATACATCTGATGGTGGCGTAAATTGGTCATTACAGACTCAGCCCTTCCCTGTTGTTGGTTCAATTTTTTATTTTGAAAGTGTTTACATGTTTAACTTAAATACAGGATTCGTTGTTGGAGACAGCGGTGCTATTCTTAAAACTAATAATGGAAGCGAGTTAACTGCTATTAATAATAGCTTATCTCCTTCTCCTGAAAATTTTGTACTGTTTCAAAATTATCCCAATCCATTCAATCCATCGACTATAATAAGTTATAACCTTCCTTCCGGAAGTTTTATTACATTAAAAATATATGATAACCTGGGCAGAGAAATTAATACTCTGGTAAATAAACGTCAGAATGCCGGATTACATTCTGTTACATTTAATGGAAAAAATTTACCTAGCGGGATATACTTTTACAAACTGCAGGCAGGTAATTTTAATAAAACTAAAAAATTAATTCTGCTGAAATAAAATTCATAGTCTAATTTAATTACAAAGGTAACAGAGTTATTATTTCTTCTGCGATCTCTGCGGATCCTCTGTTATCTCTGCGGTAAAAAACATATCGCAAACGATATTTGGTTTTGTCTTCCGCCTTCGAAAAGAAAATTAACCGCAGAGGAAACAGAGAAGACTCAGAGGCAACAGAGTTATTTATTATGCTCTGTTATCTCTGCGGTAAAAAATCTTCACTGAATTTCCAACTAATAAAATCATCTAAATCAATAGCTTTATTTTCCGGTGGAGATTATTATGCTGAAAGTATTAAATTAGTAATGTTAAATTGTATTAAATCTTTAGCTGAAACATTGTGTATAAAACGAAGTAATCCTGAGGAGCAAAAATTTTATATGAGTATTCCGGAAACAGATTTATGAAATTTTTACCAAGGATTTTCTTTATCTTTTTTTTACTAAGCATTTCATCAAACATTTCTGCACAAAATAAATATGGCGCTTTTGGAGCGCCTGTTATAAAATACACATCAATCGCTAATCAAAATGATTTAATTTTAGGTATAAAATTCGGGTTAGTAATAAACGAAAGCATTGTTATCGGGGGCGGGTTTTATGGAACTATTGATAACATTAATATTAAAGATGAGCCGGGCGGACAGAAAGTAATTTTAAATATGAATTACGGAGGACTTGAAATGGAATATTTGCTCTTTCCTCATTCTTTAATTCATGGCTCCATAGGAATACTCTTAGCAGGAGGCGGATTATATTTCGGAGCATCTGATAAATCTATCCCTAACGGCAGCTACCCAAAGTTTGATCTATTAGTATATGAACCATCAGTGAATGTTGAATTCAATGCACTTAACTGGATGCATATTGATCTAAATATTTCATACCGCATTGTTACTAGTTATGATTATGTAATTTACGATATCAGCAAAGATGATTTAGCAGGAGCATCAGCTGGTTTGATATTTAAATTTGGCAGTTATTAACTTTGGTATACTTTATCCAGTTAATAGTTAGTTATTGAAATTAAGAATGCTGCTTAAACGGGTTTTTATATGAGATTATTTTTAAAATATCTAATTATTTTTTTACTCTTATTCTTTTCTTTTCAAGCCGGGAATACTTCCGCTCAAACGACTATTTTAAAAGCTGATTCTGTAAAAACAAAAGCAAATATTAATGATTCAACAATTAAAATTTCTCCTTCATTATTCACTTATGCCGGCGATAGAAGATATACACTTAATGGAGAATTGCCCAACTTAAAAACCGAAATAAAGCCGGCAACGACTGCAATAATAGGCGGCATTTTCTTAACTGCCGCAGTATGGCTTCACATTCATCAGCAGAATGCTTGGTGGAGCGGTCAAAGAAGAAGTTTTCATTTCCAGGAGGATTGGGTTTCCGCAATGCAGGTTGATAAAGCTGGTCATGCATACGGCGGATACATGACTTCTTATGTAATGAGTGAAGGGCTGATTGCAGCTGGGCTTTCATGGGATGATGCAACTATATGGGGAAGTCTTTTCGGAGTTGCTTATCAAACTTATGTTGAAACGGAAGACGGCTTTGCAAAGCAATGGGGATTTAGCCCTTCTGATTGGTATTTCGATACTATCGGGCCAATATTTTTTCTATCGCAGCATTTTGTTCCTGCACTACAAAATATTACTCCCAAATGGCAGTTTGTTCCTTCCGAATGGACAGGCAAACCGGTTATCACAAGACCTAGAACTTTTATTGATGATTATAACAGCTCTACATTCTGGTGGTCACTAAATGTTTACCATATTCTTCCGGATAAAATGAAAAAATACTGGCTCCCATGGTTAAATATCGCAGTTGGATATGGAGCTGATGCAATTGATGCCAATCCTGATCCTAACGGTCCTCCTGATCAATATTCCCAAAGAAGGTTTGTTGTCGGCCTGGATTATAATCTGGTTAAGCTTCTGCCTGAGCGGCGGATGGTTCTGGAATTGGTTCAGGCAGTCTTTAAATTATATCAAACTGCCTTCACCGGCGATAGAATTTTCATCATCAGGGACAGAATTTAAATTGCTTTATCCTTTCCGCATAAGCCTTGGTTCTTTAAAGTTTTAAGATTAATTTAGAATATTAATAATCTAAAGCGAGTAGCCGCTTTCACCATGCTGGCTAAGATCAAGCCCGTCTTTTTCTTCTTCTTCTTTAACCCTGATACCTACCATTAAATCCAGCACTTTAAGTATTATCCAGGTAACAACAAATGAATATGAAATAGCTGCAGCAAGACTTAAAGCTTGTATTCCTAGAAGCGATAGATTACCGAAAAATAAACCATTATTTCCTGAAGGGTTTATAGCGGTAGAAGCGAATAAACCGGTTGCCAAGGCACCGAAAGTCCCTCCTACGCCATGAACACCAACAACATCAAGTGAATCGTCATATCCGAATTTAGTTTTTAATCCGAGTGCAAAATAACATAACACCCCGACACACAATCCGATAATGAGGGCGGAAAGAGGTCCTACATATCCCGAAGCAGGAGTAATTGCTACAAGTCCGGCAACAGCACCTGATGCAGCACCAAGTACTGTTGGTTTTCCATGATTGAGCCATTCAGTAAAAAGCCAGGAAACTGCTGCCGCTGCTGCTGCAATATGAGTTGCAACAAAAGCAGAAGTTGCTAAAGCCCCGGAAGTTAATGCACTTCCTGCATTAAAACCGAACCAGCCGAACCACAGCATAGCAGCACCGGTTAAAGTCATAGTCAAATTGTTTGGCTGCGTTAATTCTCCTTCATAAACTTTCCTTTTGCCTATCATTAAAGCTGCTACTAAGGCAGCTATGCCGGAACTGACATGAACAACGAGACCGCCGGCAAAATCCAATGCACCAAGATTATGGATCCATCCTCCCACTCCCCAAACCCAATGAGCAATCGGTGCATATACAAAGGTTGACCAGAGCAGAATAAACAATAAATAAGCTTTAAATTTAAATCTCTCTGCAAATGCACCAGTAATAAGTGCAGGTGTAATTACTGCAAACATCATTTGGAATATCATATATGCCTGGTGCGGAACTGTAGCAGCATAATCGGGGTTTGGAGTAAGCCCGACATTATTTAATCCAATCCACTTAAGGCTGCCGATTACATGACCGACATCCGGACCAAATGCAAGGCTGTAGCCGAAAAGTACCCATTGAATGGAAATAACTCCCAGAGCTATAAAGCTTTGCAGAATTGTCGCCAAAACATTTTTGCGCCGTACCATTCCGCCGTAAAATAATGCGAGCCCGGGAGTCATCAGCATTACAAGTGCAGTTGAGATTAGAAGCCATGCCGTGTCCCCTGCATCAACAGGAAGCGGATGTGATTGGTTTCCTGCATAAATAAATTGAAATCCAAATAAAATAAATAAAAGGATCAGACTTGCTCTGAAAGTCTTCATTATTTTGCTCCTGCAGAAATATGATTAATTATATTGCCTAAAGTGCGCTTTCCCCAACCTCCTCTGTTCTCACTCTTATTGCTTCTTCGACAGGAATGATAAAAATTTTCCCATCACCAACTTCCCCTGTTTTGGAAGTATTTATAATAATTGATACGGCTGTTTCAAGCTTATGATCCGGGCAGACTAATTCCAATTTTAATTTAGGAACGAATTCAATTTTGTATTCACTCCCCCTGTAAATTTCAGTATGTCCTTTCTGCCTGCCATAACCTTTTATTTCCGAGACAGTCAGACCGTAGAATCCAGCCTCCTGCAAAGCATGATGTACAGATTCGAGCTTATGCGGACGAATTATCGCTTCTATTTTTTTCATATGAACCTCAAATTTATTTTTAGAAATATTGTTTATTTATCTTCACGAAGGCAAGCTTTAAAAAAATACTCGTCAAAGTTATTTATCAATAATATAATCAACAAGTGGAATAATAAAAAAAATTAAAAAGATTTACTTTTAAACTTAAATATAAGAAATCGAGCTATCAGGATATAAACTCAAATTAATTCCTGAATCAGCCTGATTAAAATAAATTCAATCTATTTAATAGTTTAACACAATTTTATATTTTTAGGCCGTAATCCTTTTAGTTTGATGGTTATTAACAACAACTAAAGAGGGAACTAAAATGGGAGATGATAACAGGAAAAAAAATATACATCATTCCAGTGATTTTGGAATCGTTTAGCTGATTGGCTGGCTATTCTCGATAGGATTTTTAAAATTGGCATTTTGGAAGGTGCTCTTAGCTTTATTAATCTGGCCCTATTATATTGGTGATACTTTGAATCAATTCCTGCCGAAATAATTAATATATTTCTATGTTGAATAATTAGATTAAATAGTAGATTAATCATTATGATTTTTGTTGAGGAAATTAAATTTTCCAGTGCTCTACTGTCACTTTGACGCACCGGGAATCTTACGCTATTTACCTATGTTTCACACACACTTCATCTCCGTTACAACTCCGTTATAAATCAACTGTAAAAATCGGCCTGAACCACTATGTTTCACGTCAAGAAATTGTCAAATTGGGTTCTTTCCCCTAGCTATTGCAGGATAAAAATTATAGAAGTAGATTTGGTAAACAAGGAGGGCCAATGTTTACAGATAATATCTCTACAATAATAGGGAGTGAGAATTACGTTATTGAAGTAGTGGATCTGAATAAGGAAAGGAAAAGAATGGATATAATGTTGATTCCCAAAGAAGATTCAATGTATTGTCCGATCTGCGAACTGAAGACCAGATATGATAAATCCAGACGTAAGCGAGTAGTAAGAGACCTACCACTAGGAGAATACATTGAAGTCAGATTACATTATGAGACAATATATTATCAATGTCCAAGTTGCAAGAAGTTATATAAAAAAGAATTAGAGCTGGTAGAAAAAAATCAATTTGCAACAAAAAGATTCAAGATGTTTATAGGTAAAATGTCCAATATAATACCTCCTAAACAAGTATCGGAAGAATATAATTTAGATGATAATACAGTATACAGGTATGAAGATTACTTTCTAAAAAAAACCTCCCGCCGATAAAATATGATAATTTAACAAATATTGGAGTAGATGAGATATCATTTAAGAAAGGATATAAGTACATAACTATAATTTACGATCTCTCAGATGGTAAAGCAAAACCGATAGATTATAATCAAGGAAATACAAAGCAGTCACTAAAAGCTTTTTTCCAGAAACTAACAGAGGAACAGAAAGCATCAATAAAAACAGTAAATACGGATATGTCAAGAGCTTATATAGCTTCAATCAAAGAACAATTACCGAAAGCTGATATAATAATCGATAAATTTCATCTAGAGAGTCTACTTAATCAAGCAATAGATTCAATAAGAAAAACAATAATATCCGGAATGACAAGCAAGAGTAATAAATATATTATGGAGAAAAAGTATAAAGAAAACTTACAGATGAGCCAAAAGGAAATTGAAAAAAGACAGAAGCGAATAGGAGTATTAACTGAGAAAGAAAGGAGTAATACCAGATGGGTTTTATTGAAACATCCATCAAACCATAATGAAGATCAAGCGGGATTACTTGCTAAATTAGAAAAGTTAAATAGTCCACTTTATAAAGCATATTTATTAAAGGAACAGTTTTATGAAATTTACAAACCAGGTATAAATGTAGAGCGATCGGTTCAAACATTAAGAAACTGGATAGAAGAAGTAAAACAAACAAAACTTAGACCTTTAAGAGATTTTTGCAAAACTGTAGAAAATAATATTGATTATATATCAAACTACTTCAGATACGGCAGGACAAGTGGAACAATTGAAGGAGTCAATAATAAAATAAAAGTAATAAAAAGAATGGCATATGGTTACAAAGATCAACAATATTTCTTTAGAAAAATAAGGAGTAAATATTGTAATTTACCTCGCTTATATTTTTTGTTTGCATCATCATAGGGAAAGAGCCCAAAGTGACAGTCTATCATCAACATAACTTCCGGAGCTTAAGTTAAGATATCCCTTCATTACTGGAAGAGTCTACTGAGGCAATTTAAAACAACTTATTTCATTCTACTTTTCTTAACGTGAGCTTCCGTGTGAATATCATTAGCCAATAGTTTTAACTGTTGGAAAATAGTGGGAAATCATAAAATTGAATAACCGTTTTAACGGTTTTTATAAATTTTCACACAGTCTAACAACCTGGCGGGATTAACCGCTCAATTCCGTATTTTTTTTAATCCTAGCTTCATTTTATTACGTCAGGACAAAAGCAATTCTTTTGAGGAGCAATTGTTACTAAATCATTAATATCTTTTATTATTATCTATTTATTGTGATTATTTATTCTCATAATTTATTTTGGACAAGTTTGACTTTTAAATATTGATAGATTTTCCCCTTGATAAAACAAGCAGGTTAAAATGTTATTCTTCCGCGATAAAAATAATAACGCATTAAATTGAATTAATTTGCACTCAATATTCTTTTACAGCTTCTGCTTCCAATCTAATCATTCTTAAATGTATATCTCTTATTTTCATCAAATGAAAACTTTTCAGTATACTTTTTAACAATCATCCCGATAAATGCTTCTCTTTCATCCGCCGGTATTCTTGAAGTATAAGGAAGCCATGTAGTTCTTATCCAGCCTGCCAATCCCTCTTCACCTTCATGAACCATATCTTTTTCAACCAGCTGAACTCTTTTTAATTTTAAGCCCGATTTATTAATTAATTCCGAATATTCCTCATCTCCGGGAAAGTTATAAGGGAATTCAAAATTGCAGAAATATTTGAACCATTTTTTATCTTTTATCATTTCCTCCAGTATATCGAAAGCCGATGAAGCGTTCCCTTTTCCTCCAAATTGAAGAAGCAATCTGCCTCCAGGCTTAAGACTTCTGCGTATTCCATCTAATACTTTGGTATGATCATCAACCCAATGTAAAGCGGCATTGGAGAAAACAATGCTGAATTGGCTATCAAAACCAATCTCTTTTGCATCGCAAATCTGAAAGGAAAGGTTCGGATATTTTTCGGATGGAAATTTCTTTTCGGCTAATTGTATCATTGATTCGGAGTTATCTATGCCTATAACATATCCGCCGGGAACTTTCAGTGAAATTTCTGCAGTTATTTTTCCGTCGCCGCATCCGATATCAAGGACCTTATCATCCTCTTTTAAGTTTAATTTTGAAATTAATTCTTTCCCCCACCTCTGCTGTTCAGAAGAGAAGCTCGAATAATCTTTCGCATCCCAATTATATTTACCCATAAATTTAATTATTATTTATTGTGACTTTCATTTCAGGTGAATTTCGAAGTGTTTGATAGACTACACAATATCTTTCAGTTAATTTTAAAAGATCGGCAAGCTTCTGCTCGGAAGCGTTCGTAACCAGCTTAAAATTAAGTCTGATATCTTTAAAACCTACCGGGACTTCTTTCGAAACTGCCAGTGTCCCGCGGAAATCAAGATCTCCTTCTGCATATACCATTCCATCTTTAATATCGATCCCTATTGCAGCAGCCACTGCATTTAATGTAACACCGGCACATGCAACAAGAGCTTCAAGTAATAGATCGCCGGAGCAAATATGAAAACCATCTCCGCCCGTTGCTTTATGAAGACCAGCTTCGATCAAAGCTTTCCCTGTTTCAATTTTGCATGTTATTCCTTCGCCTAAACGGCCGTTTGCTTTCAAAGTTATTAATGCTTTTTCAGGTTCTTGTTTGTATTGTTCTTTTAACGGCGCCTGAATAGAACGCAATTCTTCGGATTTCATACTTCTCCTTTAACTAATGATTCTATTTATCTGAACCTAATTTATTTATAACAAACTTTACTGAAATTTTTTCTGAAGAGTGAAAATATAAGAATAAATTTTTAATTATAATTTGATGAAAATAGAATTAGGTATCTGCGTAAATGCAATATATAAAAAATCTTTAAATTTATTCCTGCTGATTATCATTTTTATTTTAGAAAGTCCAAGACTGTCGGGGAATAAATTGTTTATGAAAAGATTTAATCCGCAAACGAATTGTAAGCAAAAAATATATTGTGATTTATTATCAATCGCGCTTCAAAAGAATTGGGTCCAATAATTACATAATTGAGTGAAGGTACAAGCCAACATTAAAGAAACAGCGTAGCCGCACTTTTATCTTTTTACTTTTATCTTGTATCTTGTATCTGTTTGAGATTAAAAATTAAATACCAAATACCTTTTTTTTATTTCTACTAAAATTTTATCTATTCATCTATATGTTGACTTTCCCCCTATAAATGTACTGCGAGTTCCTTTTTTTATTAGTAAATTATAATTATAAATTGACTATTTTCTTTATTAATCCCTTTAATAATAACTATTTGTATGAGCAAAAAATTTGTAATTATTGATGCTATGGCGCTTGCATATAAAGCCTATTTTGTATTTATAAACCGGCCTTTAATATCGTCAAAAGGTGAACCTACATCTGCCGTTTACGGCTTTTTAAATCAATTACTTAAGATTCTTGAGGATACAAGACCGGATTACCTTGCCGTTGCTTTCGATTCACACGGGAAAACCTTCCGGCATGAGCAATATGAAGGATACAAAGCTTCCCGCTCAGTTATGCCTGACGATATGAAGCCGCAGATAGAAACAATTAAGGATATTATTGAAGCTCTTAATGTACCGATTTATATTCTTCCCAAATATGAAGCAGATGATATCATCGGAACCGCAGTATGTCTTGCGGAAAAACAAGGATTGGAATCTTATGTAATTACACCGGATAAAGATTTTAACCAGTTAGTTACTGATAATATAAAAATTGTAAGACCGGGAAAGACTGCAGAAGAAATAGTTACTTATGATGTTGACAAAGTAAAAGAAGAATTCGGATTTGAACCGAAACAGATGATCGATTATTTAGCCTTAATAGGAGATAAGTCTGATGATATTCCGGGAATAGCCGGGATTGGTCCTAAAACTGCAATCCCGCTGATTCAGCAGTTCGGTTCAATTGAAGGTATTTATGAACATATAGATGAAATTGATAAACCTTCATTAAAAAATAAGCTGATCGCCGGTGAAAAAGAGGCTGTAATTTCCAAGCTGCTTGCAACTATAAATTGTGAAGTTCCGCTTGAATTTGATTTTGAAGCGGCAAAGTTAAAAAAGCCAGATTTCGATAAGCTGCGGGAACTCTTCCTAAGATTGGAATTTAAAAACCAGTACAGCAGACTTTTAACAATCTACGGAATGTGGAGCAGACCTGAAAACACTGAAGAAGAAACCTCGAGTGAAATTTCAACTTATGATGAAAAGAAAATCAATTATAAATTAATAACAAATATTAAAGAAGCGGAAGAGCTTGTAAAAAGATTAAGCAAAGAATCTCTCTTTGTATTTGATACCGAAACAGATGGTTTGAATAATTTCAAATTGAATTTTGCAGGTGCTTCCTTTTCATCTAAGGAAAATGAAGGATATTATGCTGCTATTAATCCTTATACGAACAGAGAGGGTAAATTCAAACAGGATCTGAAAGGCAGATTACCTATTGATGATTTCATTAAGATATTTAAACCTCTTTTTGAAAATAAAGAGATAAAAAAGGTCTGCCAGAATGGAAAATTTGATATAGCCGTACTCCGTAATCTGGGAATCGAGCTGAACAATTTTTATTTCGATACTATGCTTGCCAGTTATTGTATTGATCCTGATCAAAAACATGGAATGGATGAACTTTCACAGAAGTACCTGAATTATAAACCTGTACCGATATCTGATTTGATCGGCAGCAAAAAAGATCCTTTAAATATATTCGATATTGATTTGAATTCCATTTCAAATTATTCATGTGAAGATGCAGATATTACTTTCCGGCTTTTCAATAAATTGAAAAATGAGCTTGAGAAAGAGAATTTAACCAGGCTTGCATATGAAATTGAATTTCCCCTTGTACCTGTCCTTGAAGATATGGAAAGAGAAGGGATAAAAATAGACAAAGATGCATTAAAAACTTTAAGTGATGATCTTCAGACTGCAATGGACAGTTATACAAAAAAGATTTTTGATTGCTGTCATGAAGAATTTAATATTAACTCTCCGAAGCAGCTCCAGGAAATTCTATTCAACAAGCTTGGTTTAAGAAGAGGGAAAAAAACAAAGACAGGGTTTTCAACCGATGCAAGGTCTTTGGAAAGCTTAAGAGGTGAACATGAAGTAGTCGGAATGATTTTGGATTTCAGGCAGGTTTCCAAACTAAAATCGACCTATACCGACTCACTTCCCAATCTTATTGAACAATCGACCGGAAGGATTCATACTGATTTTAACCAGACCGTCGCATCAACAGGAAGATTATCCAGCAATAATCCGAATCTCCAGAATATTCCAATAAGAACAGATCTCGGGAAAGAAATAAGAAAAGCATTTGTTCCGCGGGATAAAGACCATCTGATTTTAAGTGCTGATTACAGTCAGATTGAATTAAGGATCATGGCCAGTATTTCCGGTGATCCCGGTTTGACTAAAGCATTTAAAAATAGAGAAGATATTCATAGAAGTACCGCAGCCCTGGTATTCATGGTTGATCCGGAGGATGTAACTCCCGATATGAGAAGGAAAGCCAAGGAAGTTAATTTCGGGATTCTTTACGGAATAGGTCCTTTCGGTTTAAAAACCAGGCTGGGAGTGTCGCAGACTCATGCAAAGGAAATAATAGATACCTATTTTAATTCTTTCAAGAATGTTAAAAATTTTATGGAAGAGTCTATTCTCATGGCAAAAGAGAAAGGATACGCAGAAACTTTAATGGGAAGGAGAAGATTTTTAAGGAACATAAACAGCAGCAACCGGGTTGTAAGACAATTTGAAGAACGTGTGGCAATAAATATGAGAGTCCAGGGATCCGCGGCAGATATGATAAAGCTCGCTATGATTAATATTTTTAATGAATTAAATAGAAGGAAAGCAAAAACAAAAATGGTTCTTCAGGTTCACGATGAGCTAGTGTTTGATGCTCATAAAGATGAAGTTGATGAACTAAAACCATTAATAAAAGAATTGATGGCCAATGCTTTACCTTTGAATGTACCCGTTGAAGTTGATACCGGAGCCGGAGATAACTGGCTGGATGCACACTAAAAACATTTCGGACCGTCAAATTCGAAAAGCGGAATTAAAGAATTGTAAAATTGCTTAATTGTTGTATTGTTTTTTTAAATTCGATAGATTTGACAATAGGTTAAAGAATGTGAAGGATAAAAAATTATGACCTCAAAAATTGTAGATAAAGATGATTTAATCATCCCCCTGGAATTTTTGAATTCCCTTTCGGGTAAAAAGGTTAAAATTTCTAAAACAAAGGAAGGGATATTAATTTCTAGCGTGGAAGAAGCAATAAAAAAAGCAAGAGGAATCCTAAAAGGAATCTATGGTACCGAGGAATATTTTAATGATAAACAAGAAGAGAAGAAATTAGAAAATTGAAAAATGTATTTATTTTAGATTCTTCTGCACTACTTGCTTTTCTTAGTAATGAAGAAGGTGCAGATATTGTTTCTGAACATATTAAAAATTCTTCTGCTAATGAAATTGAACTTTTTGTACACTCAATTAATTGTTTAGAAATATTTTACAAAATTTATAAAAGAAAGGGGAAAAAGAAATCTTTCGAAGTACTGAATGCAATTCAAAAATTACCAATTATTATTGTTAAAGAATTATCTGTTAATATATTAAAAATTGCAGGCGAAATAAAAGCAAATAACAATTTATCTCTTGCAGATTCTATTACAGTTGGTTTAACAAAAAGCATTGATGGCATATTACTTACCTCCGATCATCATGAATTAGGTCCTATACAGAAGCAGAGGATCATTAAAATTAAATGGATAAGATAAAAATCCCCATTTCAATAATTAAAAAAATCCTTCTTATCAAACCGCGCGGCATTGGAGATATTGTCCTTTCTACTATTGTTCTTGATAATTTGAAATCCCGCTTCCCTTCTGTTAAAATAGATTATCTCACAGAACATTTTGCAAAACCGGCAGTTGAGAATAATCCTCTCGTAAATAAAGTAATTACTATCGATAAGAAAGAGTTTCCTCTTAAAGCTGCATTAAAAATCCGTAAAGAAAGATATGATATGATCCTTGATCTTTGGTCTAATCCAAGGAGTGCACAAATTACTTTTTTATCCGGAGTAAAATATAGAGCCGGTTTTGCCTACCGCGGCAGAAAGTATGCTTATAATGTTCCTGCAACTTCCAGCAAAGGAGAAGAGCATTCCGCAGAACATAATCTTGAATTATTAAAAGCAATTGAAGTCCCGATAATTTCAAAAAAGATTCATTATTATGTAAATGAAAAAGATGATAAAGCAGCCAAAGATTTTATTAATGCAAATTTCAATTCAGGCAAAAATATTGCAGGAATCATCCCTTCCGGCGGCTGGCCTTCTAAAAGATGTGATGCTGTTAAATGGGTTGAAATCGGTAAAAAAATAATCGAAAAATATAATGCGGAAATATTAATACTCTGGGGACCCGGAGATGAAAATGATGCTGATTATATAAAAACCAACCTGCCGAATTCTATTCAAGCTCCGGAAACAACAATACAAGGAATGAGCGGATTCATTAAAAACTGCGCAATAATTTTAGCAAATGACTCGGGCCCGATGCATATTGCAGCAGCATTAAATATCCCGACCCTTGGCATTTTTGGACCGACAAATCCAAAAGCTCACGGACCATATTCCCAAAATTCGGCTTATATTTTAAAGGAAGATTTGTTCTGTATTATTTGTAATTTATTGAAGTGTCCTTATCATCATGAATGTATGCTTCAGTTGCCGGTTGATAATATATTAAAGAAAATTGAAAATATTGGAAGTAATTTATCAATAAAAAATGATTAAACCTGTATTTAAAATTTCATTATTGATTTTATTGACAGCAGCAATATCTCTTCCGCTGACTTTCATATTAAATATAATATTAAATCCCTTTTGGCTTTGGTTTGAAAGCAGCTCCGGTATTGAAGCTTCAGGTCATTCCGGACCGGCTGATTGGACTTTTGTGTTTATTTATCTCCTTTTTATAACCATTTCCATTCTGGTTTATTGCCTCAAATATAAGAACAAATCTAAAAAGCAGATATGAAAAAAATAAATTACTTCATGTTTCTTCTTATAATTTTTTTCCTCTACCCGGTGCCTGATAATATTTTTTCATTAAATCAGAGAAATAGAAGGTTACAGGATCATTTAGATAAAACTCAATCTATTGATACGGCTGATGTTAGTTTCGGATTTGCGGACAGTTCAGGCAGATTTTTATTAGCTTCCAAAATAAATTCAAGTTCAAAAAATTCTTATTATGCCGTAATGTCTTCCGGGAAAATCTTTAAATTGGATTTTATTGAAGAGCGTGGAGAAGAAAAAGAAAGTACGGGGAGACAGACTGCGGGTAATTTTAATAATTCAGGCGGATTCCTCTTTAAGTCTCCATATATAAAACTCGGTTCCAGCAAAACATACCTGATCGCAGATTCAAATTATCTTGCACAACATGTTCGTTTATCTATTGAGCCAGTTTCATATTTACCTTTAGCATCAAATAATATAAACCGGATTAAAGATATAAAAGAGAAAAAAATAAAATCAAGCTGGCAAATCGGGAAGACTGATAGCGATATAATTCTGGCTTTAATTTTATTTCAACCTGACAGAGATACTGCTTTGGCAAGTCTTACCTTAATGAAAGATGATTTGTTAATTTCTGAAGACTATCCGGGTAATCTTAAAGATGAATATTCTGTTTGGAGAACCGACGATGAAGGTGTATTTAACCCGGAATCGATAAATGTTCTTGCTCTATTCTATTCAGAAGATGGATTTGAAATCGCCCGAACATGGGCCGGTGAAGAAGGAGAAAATTCAGTATTTCTTCTTCAGGAAGGGGATATTTTTAAACCTGTTATAGAATATTACAGATATTGGGCGGCGGAGTGAAAAGAGTTCTGGAATTTTTAGATATATTAGAAATTATTATGAAGGCAAATGAGCTATGAAAATATGATATTATTGATTAGATCTTTTCTTTTACTTCCCTCCAATTTATTTCTTGAAACCATTTGGGAATAACTCTAATTAAATCTGTTTTTTCTTTATAATCCCAATGCTGAATATTAGATATAGCAGGGCGAGCATGTTGAAATAATTCAGATGCATTTTTATGTATAATAATCATTTTTCTTCCACGTTTTTTGTACAACCAATTTATTAATCTCGAATTAATTCCTTTATCACCAAAGCTATAGCCACTGATAATTATATAATCACATTTATTTAAATTTTTTGCAAATAAATATTGTAAATCAAAGTTTATACCCTTACTATATTCGTTTAATTTATTAAAACTTCCAAGGTTAATAACTGGATGAAAAAATTCACGTTGAGGTTTAAGATAAATACAAACCTTTTTTTCATATGGATCAGCAGTATCATAATTTGCCCAATTAACTGAACCATGTAATTTAAATAGATTAATTTTTTCATTATATGAATTGGAATCCCAAAGTCTTATATCATTATCTTTTAGAACAAAACCGTCTGCAAATTTTATATAACTCCCTGTTAAATATTGTTCTAATAATGTATCATGATTTAATGTAAAAATGTAAATTTTAGAATATTCTTCATCATCATTAAGATCGCTAAAAATATTAAATTGTGTTAAAATTTTCGGTGGTTTTTTTAGATAAATAGCTATTAAATCTTTTATATAATTTTTTGCTTCACTCATTAAATCTATTAATCTGAGAGGAGCAAAGTTCTCTTCAATTGGTTCAAAAAGGTAAGAATGAACTTTAAATAAATAATCACTATAGTATTTTACAACCGGATTTTCATATTCCATATTTTCATCAGTATGCATAGAATCAATCATATAATAATAATCTTCATAAGTAATTATTCTGTTAATAAAAGAATAATGATCACCTAAATTATTATTAAGTACTTGAAACAATTTTTTAATTCTACTCACATATTCATATCTTTGTTCAAAAAATGGATTATTAATTTGATTATTAACTTCATATCCGTTACAATAATTTCTAAAAACATTTTCGCCGGTTAAAATTTTATCTGTAAGTTCTTCGGTACTATACATGTCTGAAGGTATTGAAACACCGGCTCCGAATAAAAATGCAATGTTCATTTTAAATCCGTGATTAATTAAACTTAGTTATCTTTAAACAACTGTATATATTCCGCAAACTCAAATTCTCTGTTTCTCGCATATCCCGTTCTCTCATTAAGTATTTTCATTTTTTCAAAATCTGCCGTAAGGGAGTTTGCAGTTGGTAAAGATACTTTCAATTCCTCCTGGATATCCTGAACAGTAATTATTGGTTTTTTAAACAGATATTTCAGAAGCTTTTTTGCGTTGGGCAATTTCTTCCCAAGAGTCACAATTTTCTTTTCTTCCAATTCTTCTTTCAGCTTCAAAATTGATTTGAATGTTTTTACACCTTTATTGCTTGTTTCAATTACCCCTGTCAGAAAAAATTTAATCCATTGTGCAAGTTCGTTTTTGGCTCTTACATTGTTAATATTGTCATAATAAAGAATTCTGTGTCTTTCAAAAAAATCTGACAAATACAACGATGGCTTTGTTAACACTCCTGAGCTTACAAGATATAAAGTTATAAGCAGCCTTCCTATCCTTCCATTTCCATCCAGGAATGGGTGAATAGTTTCAAACTGGTAATGTGCAATTGCTGCTCTTATAAGTACAGGAACATCGATATCATTGTTATGAAGAAAGTTTTCAAGGTCTCCCATCAATTCATTAATTTCTGTATTAACGGGCGGAACAAAAACTGCATCATTAATTGTTGCTCCTCCTATCCAATTTTGACTAGTTCTAAATTCGCCAGGATTCCTATGCTCACCTCTTACTCCCCGCATTAAAATTTTATGAGCTTCTTTCAATAATCTTGAAGAAACCGGCAGAGATTTAAGTCTTTCAATTGAAGAATTCATTGCATCAATATAATTTCTAACTTCCTGCCAATCATCCCGCCTTTCCGGGGCTATCTGTGATTCTTTTTTTACTGCTTCTTCAATTTCGGTTTGAGTACCTTCTATCCTGCTCGATTTGGTTGCTTCTTTCACCACATGCATTTCTATAAAAATATTAGTATCGGGAACATGCTGAGAAAATGCATCTAGTGCCCCAAGTTTCCTGTTAGCCTCCGATAAAAGAGTATTGATTTTAACATCCTCCCATGTCCATGAGGAATTAATTTTTGCCGGAGAGAAGCTTTTATAATGCTGCTGCTTCAGATATTTCCCAGCAGCAAAATCTTCGATTTTCATCTATTTTAGATGTTTTCCTTTTATTATAAAAATTTATAATTAAACTTAACGAATTTCCCTTAATTATAAAAAATTATAATTAAATTAATCTACTGGCCTTTGACCTCTGATTTCTCTGGCATCCGATATCGGTAACAGATATTTTCCTTTTATTTTTTTGATTTTAAGATTCTCCATTCTATTATTCTGCATGTTATTATTCAAAGGGATGAAGAATGCAGGACATTAGAATGTTTGAGTTTAGAAGTTAGGGCTCCAGCTTAGAGTTTTAAGAATCGAGCATCTTCTCATCCTTTAATCACTCCTACTGGTTTCAGCTTTGCCACCTTCTTCGTAATCCCCTCTTCATGCATAACATTCACTACATCCGAAACATCTTTATATGCTCCCGGCATCTCTTCGGCAATGGTTTTATAGCTTTTCGCCTGAATTGTCACTCCCTGCTTTTTCAATTCTTCAACCAGGTTCCTTCCTTTAGCTTCTTTCATTGCCCTGTGCCTGCTTAAATTCCTGCCGGCACCGTGACACGAACTTCCGAATGTTTCTTCCATTGCCTTGTCTGTCCCGACTGCGATATAAGAATATCTTCCCATATCGCCCGGAATTAAAACCGGCTGCCCTACTTCCCTGTATTTTACTGGGATCATTTTACTGCCAGGAGGAAATGCCCTGGTAGCCCCTTTACGATGGACGCATACTTTTTTCATTTCACCATTAATATTATGTTCTTCTATTTTTGCAATGTTATGGCAAACATCATAAAGCAGATTAAATCCCAAATCCGATTCGGTCATTTTAAAAGTATCCATAAAACTTTTTTTTGCATGATGCATAATTACCTGGCGGTTATTCCATGCAAAATTTGCTGCTGCCTGCATTGCTGATAAATATTCCCTTCCTTCATTTGAATTTATCGGAGCACAAGCAAGCTGCTTATCAGGCAATGAATAATTATACTTTTTACTTTCCCTGACAAGAACTTTTAAATAATCATCACAGACCTGATATCCTAAACCTCGTGAACCGGTATGTATCATGACAACAATCTGACCGGGAAATAATCCAAAAACATTCGCAGCTTTCTCATTATAAATTTCATCAACTATATCAATCTCTAAAAAATGATTTCCGGAGCCAAGAGTTCCTACCTGGTCTACTCCCCTTTCTACAGCTCTTTCACTAACAGCACCGGAATCAGCATTTTTTAAAGTGCCGCTTTCTTCCGTAAACTCAATATCGGATGGTGCTCCGAAATTATGCTCGATGGCCCAGGCAGAACCTTGAGTTAAAATCTTTTTCATATCTTTTGAAGATAGTTTTTTAATGGCACCGCTTGCTCCAACTCCGGCAGGAATATTATTAAATAAATTATTGATTAAAGTTCCTATTTTATTTTCTATTGATTTAAATTCCAATGATGTTACAGCAAGCCTTACTCCGCAGTTGATATCATATCCAACTCCGCCTGGAGAAATTACTCCATCTTCAATATCTGTAGCAGCGATTCCTCCAATCGGGAAACCGTATCCCCAATGAATATCAGGCATAGCAAGACTGTATTTCTGAATCCCGGGAAGATGAGCAACATTAACAACCTGCTTTAAAGCTTCATCATTCGTTAAACTTTTCTCAATCATCTTTCTGGAAATATAAATCCTGCCGGGTATATTCATTCCTCCTGATTTCGGAATCTCCCAAAGGTTCTCGCGTATTTTATTTAATTCAATTCCATTGACTATCATATCAAATTCCTCTCTTACTTGAACTTGAACATATTGCATTGACTTCATTCATATATCAAATATTATTCTGGTAGAATATTTATTATTTACTTTCTTTATTTCCATTTGATGAAAAGTTACAGCTTTAATTTCAACTTTTAAATGATGTCTGCTGTTATCGATCTCTTCTCCTGTAACAGCTACGGATAAGCTATACATTTCATTTTTCTCATTTATGCTGATCTTATCAATTTTTCCCATGATCCATTTCTTAGTTAATAATAAAAAATTAAGTTCATCGAAAAAACTGACAAGCAATTCTTCATAAGATAGTTCATTAAGCTTTATTTCTTTTTTGTTTACTAATTTTATTTCATTCTTTTCAATCACACTTTTCTGCCAGGCTGAAGCTGATGCGATGAATAGTTCTTCAACTGTATCTCCTTTAACTTCAACAGCAATATCAGCAGTATGATCTATAAAATGATATTCCCAGCTCATTTTGGCTTTTGTAAATTATATAAGATGATAGTATAAACTACAAAGAATATTGTTATAAAGTTCAAGTTCAAGTGTATGTTCAAAACAAGACAGAACAGCTTGAACTTGGACGAATTTAAGTTACATCCAACTTTTTTATATTTACTCACTTTAATTTAATTCACTAATTATATTTAATGAAAAATTTACCAGAGCATAAAAAAGGATTACTGGCAGTTTTAGCAGCGGCAATGCTTTGGAGCACCGGCGGATTGTTTATCAAATTAGTTACACTGGATGCAATGCAAATCTCTTTTTTCAGATGTGTCTGGGCAGCAATTGTTTTTGCAGTAATTTTCAGGAAACAGGTTTTTTATGCTAATATGTTTACTATTATAAATGCCGTTTCTTATGCTGCGGTCCTAATTTTGTTTGTGTTATCTAATAAATTAACCACTGCTGCAAATGCAATATTTCTTCAGTATACTGCACCGATTTATGTATTAATATTTGAACCGGTTTTGAATAAAACTAATTATGAAAAAACTAATATAATAACTATAGTCATTTGCTTCCTTGGAATGTTATTATTTTTCATGGGAGAAATTACGCCCGGATATATGCTTGGTAATATAACCGCTCTTTTATCAGGCGTTGCATTTGCCGCTTTTATGCTCGGGATGAGAAAAAATAAAAAAGAATACCAATTCAGCTCTATCTTTTACGGGAATATCATAGTTTTTTTATTTTGCACTCCGTATATGTTTGGGATAAAAAATTTGTCTCTGAATAATTTTCTAATGGTTTCATATCTAGGAATATTTCAGATCGGAGTTGCTTATATAATATTCAGCTACGGTCTGAAAAGAGTTCTTGCAATCGAGGCTTCGCTGCTTTCTATGATTGAGCCAGTCCTTAATCCTGTATGGGTATTTTTAGGCTATGGTGAAGCTCCCTCATTTATGGCGATAATAGGAGGGCTGATCATAATTACGGCAATTATGATTAGAACATTTATTTTAGAATCGCCGGTAATGAAGGGAAGATTAAAAAACAATTTTGAGTAAAGCAAAATGACAGAATATTCTGATTCAAATTTTAATCTTAATTCCGATTACCCGGTTGAATTATTTGATGAGCTGCCCCTCTGGTCGGCTCCTTTCGGATTAAAACTGCTGGATAAAATAAAATTCAGGAAACAAATTACAGCACTTGATATTGGATTCGGAACAGGATTTCCGCTTACTGAATTAGCAATGAGATTGGGAAACACTTGTCATCTTATAGGAATTGATCCCTGGAAGGCAGGTATTAAAAGGACAAATAAAAAAATACAATTTTACGGGATTAAAAATATTGAAATCATGGAAGGATCCGCGGAGAATATCCCTTTGGATAATAAATCTGTTGATTTAATAGTAAGCAATAATGGCTTAAATAATGTTAATGATTTGGACCGGGCTTTGTCCGAATGTTCCAGGATAATAAAATATAAAGGACAATTTATTCAGTCTGTAAATCTCGATTCAACAATGATTGAATTCTATGAAACTTTTGAAAAGCTGCTGAATGAACTGGATATGGCTCACGAAATAGAGAAAATGAAAATACATATTTACAAAAAAAGAAAACCACTTGATGAATTCCTTAAAAAAATTGAGAAGAATGGGTTTGTTGTTAAGGAAGCTTTCAAAGATATGTTTGACTATAAATTCAATGATGGAACTGCAATGTTTAATCATCACTTCATAAGGTTAGCATTTTTGAATGAATGGAAAGATATTATCCCACAAGATAAGCAGGCTCAAATATTTAAAGAGCTCGAATTAAGGATGAATAATAAAGTCGCACTAGATGGACCGACTAAACTTTGCGTTCCATTTGTTGTAATTGATGCAGAAAAAAATGAATAAATATTTTTAATTATGTCTGAATATTTTTTCAAAAAAAGTAACATCATCAATATTAATTACAGATTAAAGTAGAATATTTAGAAGTTCCTCACTCTTTACTTACTGAATAATTCTCAGAATGTATTTTAAAAATTCTTTCACCTTATAGTAATTTTTGCCGCCCAGTCTGTGGAAGATGGATTTTTTCCATCCGGGAATCCCGGCAATCTTAGTTCACCATTATCACCTGATTTAATTCTAATTTTCTTATACCATTTGCCGTTAACAGTATTATACCAACTAAAATAATATTCGGTACCTGGTTTAAAATTATTCAATATTGGAAGAACAGATTTGTTTTCAAAATAAAGCAAAGCAAAATCTTTCTGGACCGTCCTCATCATATATGACCATCCATCCAAACCATCTTCAGGGCTGCCGGGCGCTTTCGAAGGCTGAATATCTTCTCTTGCAAGTGTGAGAGCCTGATATTTTTTCCCTTCGGATAAAATAAACTTTTCCAGGTATTGCATGTAATTTGCGGATTCATATTTAAAAGCATCCCAGACATGAGGACGCAGGCCAGCCGGTTCACCTGTCGTAGTCATATCATAAGCTGCTGTTCCATGAACATGACCGGACAATCCGCCGGATAAAACTGATCCGTACATTTGAGCACGTGAAAAGTAATTATCCCGTTTTGAATTTGCAGGCGGACGTTCTCCGCCAGGCATATTAATTTCATGATTCCATCCGGTATAATATGGTTCAAAATTAATTGCAGGATATGGAGGTTTAAGGCTGAATAGAGTATCCAGGGCGAAAGCAATCCTGTGATCTCTAGGTTTATTTCCCACACTCTGCATTGTTAACCAGGGACAATCTTTTCCGTGACCAAACTGAAGATAAGTGGAATTATTAATTAGAGATGTAACCGGCTGACCGAACGGCATAGGTCCGTATTTCTTCAAATGATATTTTAATGCCTCATTAAATTCATCTGCAGTTAAACTGTACTCCTTCGGGATCCAGTCAAGGTGTATTTCACTATAAATAAGATTATATGCTCCATATCGTGAAATAAGGTATTGAACAAATCTTGAGTATGATTCATTAAAATTAAAGTAAGCTTTCCAGGCAGGACACATATCCCTTCTTACTGTTTCAAGAAGAGGAACAAAACCTTCATCAGAAAGATATTGCATTTTTTTATCTAAGCTTTTAAAATAATCAGGATTTATATGATCAAAATCCGCAACACCGGGATGTTCTTTCGACATTGCAAATGGCTTATTCCCATACTCATCACGCATATCTTTTGCTGTCATTTTGCCGTCTTTGGTCAGATAATCAAATTTTTCCCATGCATTTCTAACATATATTCCATTTGAATCTGCATAAGTAGCTGCATTATAATCTGCTTCCCAGTTTGGAAAGCAAGAAATCATGCTTACAGAATTGAATCCCTCCTTCTTCCTATAAATCACTGCATCTTCAAACCCCATACCCGGGCCCGGGATATAATTTTCAGAAGCAGGTGCATTCCTAAAAGGTAAGCGCCATGTAGAAGCAGCCAGCCAGGTGTCTCCTACAAGAAAAAAAGGTGTCCCGTCTGCATATTGTAAAGCATGCCCGTTTGCAGCAGCATGTATAAATCCATGCCGGTTTGGATTTTGTTCTTTTTCTTCTTTTGTCCAATCAACCGCTGTAAATTCGCCGGTATGATTATTAAGACCTTCATCATCGGGCTGATTAGATCCGCTTTTCCATTCCCATTTCCCCGGTTTTGTTGCAGCTATTCGAATTACAAAATTATCTTTTCCATCCCAAAATCCATAAACGCGTTTGGAAAAGTCAGGTCCTTTTAATTCAACCCAGCAGTCGATATCCGTATAATAATTATTATATTTTTTTTCAGCTTTCAGTTTAATCTCTTTCATTTCCCATACATGAATTTTCTTGGAACTATCCGCTTTGACAAAATTAAAAGGTACACTGAATAATATTATAATAAAAAAGGATATTATTTTTGAAAGAATATACATTAGAATACTCCCTGATTGTGGAATTTGACGTTTCATTGAAGCTAACTTCTTTATTTCCTGAATTCCCTATTAACTTGAATAAAAATTATCAACCAGAAGTCACACAATCAAAATTAAAATTTTGTTAAAAATATACAACTGCTTGTAAAAATAATGAAAATAAATATATTTGTATTGTTCGATTCGAAAAAGAAAAAAAAACTTAGAGCATTTTTTGTATAAGATTTAAATTATTAAAACAGATGGAAATATCTAATATTCAAACGTCGGATAACTTAATCGAAATTTTTTGTTCCGGACCGGTTTCAGGAGATGGACTCAGAGAATTAATTGATAAAGTAAAAATAATACTCATGAAGAAAACCGAAATAGAAAATATACTTGTAGATTTAACAGGTATTGAAGGCAAACTTAATTTTATGGAACATTTTAATATTGGAGAAGATATTGCCAAAAAATTAAAAGGTTATAAACTGGCCGTTGTTACTAAACCGATTGTAGTTAATAAAGTTGCGGAAAATGTAGCTACAAAAAAAGGAGCAAATATGTTAATGACCTATGACAAGCAGAAAGCTCTTTCCTGGTTCAAACAATAAATTTTATATTTTAATTACTTTCCTTTCAAATATCTTAAAATTATAGTGGGTTTATCGGCTGTTTAAATGAAATATCGGAGAGAAATCCGAAGCCTTCTATAAGAGTAAAACACACTTGATTTATTGAGAAATATTAAAATGAAGCTTAG
This sequence comes from uncultured Bacteroidota bacterium, assembly GCA_963782475.1. Lineage (GTDB taxonomy): Bacteria > Bacteroidota > Ignavibacteria > Ignavibacteriales > Ignavibacteriaceae > CAVQBP01. Next base: position 101,639 of record CAWAJW010000005.1, on the reverse strand, counting down.
GGCTATTATCCGGATTTTCTGATGCATAAAATGAAGCATCTAATGCACCAAGCGGACGAATTAGTAAACCTTTTGTTCTGCCATCAATCAAACGCTTCAAAACCGGTTTAGAAATGGTAATATAATTCTTATTTCCTTTTGCTTCATCTACTTCAGTATCATAAATCATCTGAGAATTAAAGAGATCGGAATAAGCATTTCCATTCATTAAGCTGTTATATGTAACCTCATTTTGATCCCATTCCGGATCACCTCCGATAATTTCAATAACTCTAACTTTTCCAAATTCCATCCCGAAATCTTCACCAAAAGTTTGAATATAATTCCCCCCTATAGGAACGGATTGAGTTGTTAATTCCAGCAAACCCGGACCATCAACTTTTAAATTTTTATATTTTTCAAAATCCCATCTTAAAATAGCCCATTGATTTCCATTTACTGTTAATATTCTCGCGTCTTCATTATTTTCCTTAACATGCCAATTGTTAAAATTAACATCAGGGAAATCTGAATTTATTACACAGTCTTGAGTGACATTAAGATGATTTGAAAAAGTAGTAATATCCGGAATTGGAGGATGATAAGGAACAAGTTCACCTTTATCTGGACCGGCAAGATTAACATTTACAATATCAGCCCGGTAATAATCCAGATCGACAGAATATCTATCTAAACCAAAATCAGTTACGCAGAATTGAACGTAAACAGTATCACCGGGCAAAGCGTCAAATTTTTTAGTTGTCATACTGATAGTATGCCAGCCGGATGTATCCTCGATATCGAATTCCATTAAATCGATATGGAAATTCGTAGTTCTGTTGGTATTAACCATCATATTGACTCGCCTCGGTGCATTATGAATCTTCACTCTTGCTTCTACACGCAATTGATATGATGTATCCTTTAACTCAGCTAAATCCAGGAACTTTGTAACATCTCGTTTAATCAATGTCCAATAAACATTATCTTTATCTTTAGTCGCATCAACTAAAATCCGGGCATAACCATCCTTCTGAATAAAATCCATTTTTGCATATCCGTCGCCTGTAAAAAAGAACCACCCTTCAATTGTTTTCTTATTGAAAGTATCTAAAAATTGTGCCTGACCGATTTCGGAAATGAATAGAATTAAAAGGAATATTTTAAATATTTTTCTAGAAATTAACATGGCGATCTCCTCTTTAACGCAGATAAAGATAACAGGATAAGATAATACCCTTAAGTCTATTAATATAGTAGTTTAAATTAAGGTAAAGTAATAAATAAAACTAATTTCTTTTTAATCGATAAAAGAATGCTAATTCCGGCTTCCGGATTTATTTACCACTTAATAGTTAAGTTATCAGAAGCTCCCCGGTGTATAAAATTTATTTTAGTTATGTATGTTTCGTTTAGATATTCTACGCTCCAATTTTTTACAATCTTATTATCCAGCAGAATTGTTTTTGGCTTTTCATAACTCACTATTTCGCTATGATTTTTATGATTCTTAAATGCTTTTAATTTAATACTTAATACATTATTCTTTTTGTCATAATCAACTTTTGTTAATATGGAATTCGTGGTTTTTAAATATGGACTCGCAGCTTTTCCCAAAATCAGCTCGACATTTTTTATATCCTCTTTACTTCCGGGTAAAACAGATGAGTAATATTCTCTCCCGTCAAATCGAATGCCTGCAATATAATCGCCCTTCCCTTTAACAATTACATTTAAATTATCTCCATTTACATAAAGAGTGTACATGTAATGTTTGGAGACATAATCTTTCCTTGGTATATCACCGAAAGGATTAAATCCGATATTCCAGCTGTTCTCATCAATTCCGTATAAATGATATAAGCAGTATAAATACCATCCGGCAGCCCACATGAATTGGGGCTTATCAATTTTACCGTATACTTTCCGATCAGTATAGTTGCCGTTTCTAACTTCATACATTGCCGGCTGGCCGTTCGGGCTGTTCATCATTCCTGAAATTGTCATGACTTTCTTTATAAAATCAAATGCTTCTTTTTTCCTGCCTGTTTTCATCAGATCAAGAGCATACCATGCATTGCCGTGAGACCAGATCCCTCCATTTAAATAGAGAAATTTATCCCCAGCTTCATTCCCCTGAAATTTCATATAGTTAATAAGATTTTTAAAATCCATCGGGAAGACAGTATAAATGCCAAGTTGAGGATCAAGCAATTTTTGTTTCGCCGTATTGATAAGCTCTTCAGTCCTTTTATTGTTCATTAAATCAAAGAATGGTGCAGTCAGTGAACCTATATAGTAATGAGGATCAACTTTATTATCTTCATAATAATTCATTAAATATTTATAATCACCCATCCAGAGCTTTTTGTTCAGCTGGTTTTCCATTTCATCAGCTATAATTTCATAATCTTTAAGCTTATTTATATTCTGATTCAGCATTACAGAAATATAAATATAGTCTCTTATTGCCTTTACAGCTAAAATAGTCATGTAAGCCCTTGAACCGTACAAATGCCCTATATCCCACCAATCCGGTCTATAAGCCCACATAAGATTATTTTTTCTGTTTATTAAAGTTTGTTTTAGACTTTTTGTAATATAAGGATATATATTCCTGACTAGAGAAGTATCTAAAGAATGCTTTAGATAACTGGACGATACTATAACAAACCAGAAATTATTCCAGTTAGCCGGGTCAGCATATTCGGTAGTAAAAGATGAATCCAGCCAATAATATGCATGAGGAATAACATAATCCTTATTAGCATGGCTTACTATAAATTCTAGATCCTGCCTTACCCTTGATAAATCAAAATTAACCCCGGCCAGATCAGTTAATAATACATCGTGGGTAAAATAAAAATTGTACTCGGCAGGGCATGGCATCGGTTCAATTTTACCGTCAATATAGTGCTGGTTAACTGCAAGGATTGCTTTTGCCCATTTATATGTATGATCGAGAGCTTTATCACCGGTTATAAATTTACTTTTATTTATTTCACCGTAAACATATTTTTCATAATCGCTGACTTCCGCTCTATAATTGCTTAAAAGATAATCGGCAATCCCCTCGGCTTCATTTTGTTTACAGGATCCAATAATTTGGACTATTTCCATCTTTTCTTTCGGTTCCAATTTTTTTTTATAAAGGAACCTTACAGCCGGAATACCGGGATTATTTGATGAAATTAAATCACCGGATAAATTTAAATCATTATCGCTCCACCAATTATCAAATTTAACAGGAATAGAATCTAGAACACTTTTCGTACTGAACTTTAAAGGTTTTTCACCGGCATTGACAGCGAAAACCTGTGCATTCATTGTTTCTTTTTCATCAAAATTTATATATACCGCATCCATCTTTTTCCGAAAATCCGGTCCATGCTTTATCTTCAGTTTTATATGAATGGCTGGTCTTTAAACTTGATTCCAAATCTGTATAGAATTGGAAAGAATCCGAGCTTGATCCAATATTTATAATCCGGTAAGTAATAATCATTGCAGGTTTATTTTTTGAAAATTCATAGCTAATTGTGATATCGGAATTCTTTTCTTTTTTGTTGAATGTAACTTTATAAGGGGTAAGATCAAACTGGAAATGTTTCAAGTTCAGCCAGTCAACCTTATCATTCCCTTCTTTTAATCCTAACGCCATGATAAAAGATGAATCCCTTTTCCAGTAATCATTACTTAGATCAATGCTGTTGGCGGCAGGATAGTAGAAACTAATTCTCTGCAGAGCAGGTGAATTATGGTGCAGTTCAATTCCGATATAATGACTGCCTATCTCTACCTGGGCATCTCCTTTATAATGAACAGATAATGAATCGTTATTCAATGGGAAACAGAGCGACCTGGCAGATAGCAATAAAATAATTATAGCAGAAATTTTTTTTAATTTCAATCTTCCTTTCCTTACTTGATTAAATACTGGTTTAGGCATAAATATTCAACCTCTTTTTTCTGACGGGTTTTTCTTTTTAACATTCCTGCATAAATTGTTTCATCAGGAAGGATTATAAAACCATTATCATTGAAGATAAAATCTTCATTCTGCAGGTAAACGAAAAATGCGGCTTTATTAGAAGTTATTTCAGCAGTATAATAATCTTTTTTATTTCGAAGCCTGATATTTATTTTCACCTCCGGAAGTTCCAGGTGCTTCCACTCCTTTTCCGCATAATAATTTCTCTGCAGTAATTCTCCATCATCACCATATAAAGAAGCCAGAATAATTCCATTGCCTGCTTCGACAAAATCAGGCAGAGCTAAACATATAATTTCTTTTTTACCATATTCTTTGACTTTGAATTTTTTATTTATAATATGTTCTACTTTTCCTTTCGGTAAATAAATGGTGTGCAGTTCTATCCAGCCTGAAAATTCTTTTCGATTGTTATTATATATTGATACTTCAAGGCTTTCATTTTTTTTATTTAAAAAAATTGCCTGGTTTTGAAATAATTTTTTTACGATATAATAGGAAAGTTTTGGAACTGAGTTCGAATCTATCAATGACCAGCTTGCTACAGGCCAGGTATCATTTAACTGCCAAATTATGCTTCCGTTTGTATGCGGCTGATTGAAGCGCCAGTGTTCCAGGCATTTTTTTAAGGCTAAGGCCTGGTTTAACTGTGTCAAATAAATAAAATCTTTCCAGCCGGTTTTAACGGGCAGATGCGACGATAAGAATTTAAATAGCCTCTCATTTCCTTCAATCTGCTTGTTATGGAATTCGAACAGATAACTTTGCGGATTTCTTTCTCTTTCCGGGATTACTTCTTCCAGAGTAGATCGATTAGCCGGCGCCTGAAAACCAAATTCAGTTACGAACAGGCTTTGATCATTCTTAACCTGGTTATAATCAATCCACTTGCTCCATAGATCCCATTGGTGCCTATTCCCGCTTTTAACTGAATTCGGATCGGAATCATTACTGAACGGGGATGACTGCCAATAGGTTCTGAGCGGATCGATTTCCCCGACAATACCGGGAATTAATTCATGGAAAATTTTATAGCCGGGCATATCTTTATAACTGTTGTGCTTCTGAAACCAGATCCATTCATTTTCATTATTGCCGCACCATAACGCAATTGAAGGGTGATGCTGTAAACGGTAAACATTATATCTTATCTCTTCTTTTACATTTTTCAAGAATTCGTCATGCTCCGGATAAGGTGCGCAGGCAAACATAAAATCCTGCCAAACAAGCAGCCCCAATTCATCACAAAGTTCATAAAACCTGTCATCCTCGTATATGCCTCCGCCCCAAACACGAATAATATTCATATTGCCATCTTTTGCTAAAGATAAAAGATGACGATACTTTTCTCCCGTAACCCGTGGTAAGAAGGAATCTCCCGGGATCCAATTAGCACCCCTTAGGAAAGCAGGGAAATTATTAACTTCAAATTTAAATGCCGGCTTTTCATTCCCGTTCAGAATTAATTTCAGAATTCTTATACCGACTTTCTTTGAAATCTCATCCAAGATTTTCTCATCTTCAACTAACTTTATAGAGAGATTGTAAAGATGCTGTTCGCCTAAACCATTCGGCCACCAGAGAGCGGGATTATTAATTTCAATTTGATGCCTTAAATTCCGGTTATTTTCCTCTTTTATTTCTGCATCAAATTTCCCCTTTGAATCCTGAAGTTCAATTTTGATTTTCTGATTCTGATTTAAAGGCTTATTAAGGTTTACCTTTATTTCAGCATTTGCTTTCCCATTCTCCATTGATAAAGTAGTAAATGTAAAATCTTCGATATAAACCGTATCTCTTTGAATAAGATAAACAGGACGCCATAATCCCATTACTGTGAATTTAGGTCCCCAATCCCATCCAAAGGAGTACTGAGCCTTTCTTATGAATACCCTTTCCGAATTTAATTCTGCGGCAAGTCTGCCGTGAATGCCTTCCAACCCCTTCGCATATTTAACCGGTGAAGTGAACAAAATCTCAAGCTTATTTCTTTTTCTTTTAAGCAGGCGGGAAATTTCGAATTCATATTTTATGAACATATTATCCGGATTCCCAAGCTCATTTCCGTTCAAGACAATTTTCGCAGCTGTGTCGATTCCTTCAAATACCAGGTAAACCGTTTTATCTTTTTCAAATTCCTTTGGAAAATTGAAATTAGTAGTGTAAATCCAGTCACTCTCTCCAATCCACTGCAGGTGCAATTCATTATCTGCATAAAAAGGTTCGGGGATCAGTCCCAGTTTTAATAAATCGGTTATGACTGTGCCGGGAACTTCTGCATCCAGCCAGTCATTTGATTTTATTTTTTTTAATATTGATTTATCAAGTGAAGAAGTTCTTTCATTAACCTTAAACTTCCAGTCTTCATTCAGTAAAAATTTTTTATTCATTATATATATATCCGATTTAAAAATACATTTTAGTTTAACTCAGAGTTCATAAAGAAAGAAGGAGGAAACAGAGTTATCAATTAAAAGGTAAACATTTTTTTAATTGTTTGATTTCAATTCCGTTAAAAGCTCTTTAAAATTTACTGTTGCAAAACTGCTTGCACTGTCTGATATAGCATACGGGATTATGAGTTCATCATTGCTGATTATACATCCGCAGCTATAAACTACATTAGGCACATACCCGTTTCTCTCACTTTCATTTGGAGAGAGAAGCGGTTTTTTTAACCTTCCAATAACCTTCGACGGATCATTTTTATCAAGAAGAAAGGCGCTGATCGTATATTTTCTCATTGCACCGACTGCATGGCTCAGAAGAAGCCAGCCTTCATCTGTTTCTACCGGTGAGCCGCAATTGCCCAGCTGAACAAATTCCCAGGAATATCCCGGCTCCAATATTATTTTCTTTGTATCCCAGTTGTAAAGGCTTCCGGAATACATAATAAAAATATTTTCGTTATCCTGTCGTGAGATAATTGCATATTTATTGTTAATTTTTCTTGGAAATAATGCCATCCCTTTATTTTGTATTTCTTTTCCTTCCATTTTAAAAATTTTGAAGTGAAGAAAATCTGCGGTCATTATGATTTGAGATGTTATTTTTTTTCCATCATATGCGGTATAAGTTGCATAATAAATGTCAGTTCCATCATCATTATAAAACTTAACAAAGCGGGCATCTTCGATCCCATTGCTTTCCGGAGGTGAATGGGGGAAAATTATTCTCTCCGATAAAGGAACTTCTGCAGCATACTTTATTTCATATACCGGATTATTACCGGAGTCAATATAATCATTAATTATTTCCGGGCCGGTAATGAATTTCGATCTTTCGTCAAGGCTGATAATATTGTTTATATCGATTGTTCCTGATGTAAAAACAATCGAAGAAATATGCCCTTCCCCTGCAGCTCTAAGGCTTAGAATAAACTTCTTTTTACCTGCAGGTAAATTTCTTTGATCCGGATGCCATACAATAGAAGGATTGAAGAGAGAAGCAGATTCGGGAGAGTATTCCATTGTAAAATATGATCCGATTAATAATTTTTCATTACGGTTAAAAGATCTTTTTTTATCTGTATAAGGCTTTACCTTTTCGAACCGCTCAATAAAATATTTATCGATATTTTTATGACGGTTTCCAAATTCACTCATTATCTTATTCAGCTCATTTTCCAGCAGAGGCTCAGGAAGGAATAAAATTCTATTGATAATTCTTTTAATCCTTTCTTCGGTTCCCGGGTTAAAAGGTCTTAGAAGAACTCTATCAGCATCAGGGAAAATTTTAATTCCGCTTCTTTTTAATTTCATTTATATTGCATTTGCTTTTAATAATATTCATTTCAACAATACCAGCTTTTTACTTGCAGAAAATTGTCCTGCCTCAATTTCATAAAAATAAACACCGGATGTTACAATTTGATTATAATCATTTTTTCCATCCCAGATTATGTTATAATATCCCTGAGGCTTCAGGCTGTTAACCAGGGTCCTTATTAATTTTCCGAGTATATTATAAATTTTTATCGTTACTCTTTCTGATTTAACGAGCTGGTATCGAATTGATGTGCTTAAATTAAAAGGATTAGGAAAGTTTTGAAATAAAAAATTATTTGCGGGAATAATATTAGCTGCATTTACTTTTATTGAAGTTGGAATTCCATAAAGATTTTGAATTTCTCCGCGGGATAATGCATAGTCATAGATCCTAATGTCATCTAAAATCCCGTTGAAATTATAATTGCTGTTCCCCGGCAGAACCTGCCCGATCATTAAATCAATATTTGTCTGGAGCAGTAAACCGGAAAAATTTGTAAAAGCATCCAGCTTTCCATTTATATAAATTTCCATATCAGAACCGCTATAAGTAACAGCGACATTATAAATGCTGTCCAAGGACAATTCTCTTTCCGAATCTAAATCCTTAACACCTGAAACGGTTTTAACCGTCCACCTTATTCTTTTATTTGTTATTGATATCTTCCAGCGATTTTCCCAATTGCCGTGAGATATTGGATATTCTTCCCTGTCATAAAATGATTTAACAATGATCCAAAAATCGACAGTGATACTTTTTTGAAAATTCAATGAAGAATTATTTGCAACTTGAATGTAATCGTTAACACCGTCGAATGAATAAGCACTTTGAGGAACTTTATTCCTGTCAGGAACAAGCTGAGCCTGGAAAACTGTCCCGTTATTCCCGTTACCGCTTGCATCATCTGCATTCCCGTTAAAAGGATAATATGCGGCAAGATTACCCGTCTGGTTCTTAAGCGAATCACGAACTTCAATAGAAATGCTGTCTTCAGCAGTTCCCCCCCTGCCATCATTAACTTTGCAGTATATTAAATAATCTCCTTCAATATTGGGGGAAATCCATTTAATATCGGGACCGCTTCCGGTAAAATTTCCGTTTAGGGAATTCCATGAGTAGGTTAATTGATCACCATCCGGGTCATCAGCTGAACATTTCAATTCTGATGTTTCACCTAAATAAAGTTTACGAGGATCAGCAATCAAATTTTCAATTTGAGGCAAGGAATTAATTAGTTTTACAACTTTAATTTCAACGGTATCTGCTGCTTCCCCGCCGTTTCCATCACTTACAGAACACTTTAACGAATAGGTTCCTTCAGTATCGGGAGCAGTCCATTTTATTTCAGCTCCATTTCCTTTTATTATTCCTCCGTTTGATGACCATTTATAACTTAATTGATTATTATCCTGATCAGACGCAGTACAATAAATATTTGTACTATCGTTAAACTGCAGAAGGTATTTTTTTGCAGCCAGGGATTTAATTCTAGGAGGGTGGTCATTTATGGTTTTTCCGGAATTATAATCTATTACCGTTCCGTTTATAAGAGTCTTATTCAATTCATAAGTAATATTTCCTCCAGACGGAACGATAACCAAAACTACTGCAGAATTAGAAGGAATATTAATTTTTGTAATCCCGCTGACATTATTCTGCAAAAAAGAATTGGTCACTGCATCATAAAGATCTTTTTGAATGCTGCCGGCATCAATATCAACCAGCTTATCCTGGTCGTAAGGATTAAAATAGAGATATGTAGGAAAAGCGGGATCATGAAAATAATCTGTTTTTAGCAGATCGAGCCTTAATATTTTATCGACATTTGTAGTATCAATTATTCCTCCTAAAATGCCGGCGTGAGATGAGCCGTACAATGCAAGGTTTGTGCTTCCCCATCCTCCGCTTATTGCATCACCTGTAGCATAAGGGCTTACCGCACCAACTTCTTTCCTCAAGGCTTCATGAGCAATATAAGAGTTTGTATCATACTGCTTCGACCACTGCCTGCTGTCCTGGTGATTGTCGGGCAAATAATTAGGATAGAAGAGTCTTGCGGCATTCGCAGCATTGAGCACCCATTTACCTATTGCCCTGGCAAAACGTTCATCATATCTTACCAGGGGGACTAATGCGCCTACCTGTTCAAAAACATTCATGGTGAAAGCATAGTCATTGCTGGAATTTTCCCCGATCAGACCATAAACATCGTAGCCTCCCCAATTGCCTAAAATTGAGCCCCAGTCTCTTAACGGTCCGACATCAAAGCACCAGTTTATCATTTTCTCAATATTATAGTTTGTCCCCAGTTCCGCATTCATTCTGGCTGCAGTATAAACACCGTAAGAAAGCTGAAGTTCATAAGAAGGATCGGAAGCCTGGTTATTTAAAAATTCGATACATTGTTCGGCACCAATCCTGTATTTTTTATCTCCCGTCTTTTTATAGGCATTATATAGAATCCATGCAATGGCGCCTGAAGCTTCAGGCTCTTTTACACCATTATCATTAGGAGTCATATTTAAAAGATCGAATGCACGATGATTCATATTCGGAATATTCCACGGCGTATCATTCCCTCCCATTGCACTTACAGCTTCAAGCCACCTGCCTGCAACCTGTATAAATTGATTGTCAAATTCTCCTGTTCCAGGATAAATACTATAAAGCTGGTAAAAAAAGATATTAGGCATTGTTTCATACCACCAGTCATCCCCTGTGGATGCATCCGGATTATTTAAATAAACATTTTCTCCATTCTTTTTATTAAACCATTCTTCAGACATTAAAACATAGTTGTTCCCGTTCTGATTGGATTTATTAATTCCCACCAGGCTGGCACCTATTAATGCCGGCAGACAATTAATAGCTTCAGCATTAGAAGGAGCAGTGGTTCCCACAACAGTATGTAACCCGAAGCTTTTATGTTCGGGGTAGTTAATAGTATTGTTATTTATCCAGATAAGAGGAAGATACTGTCCGGATAGATTTAAATTAAATACAAGGGAATCATAACCACGGGCAACCTGCTTCCAATCCCTCATCAAATAAGGAGAAGGGATGTTCGGCATCTGTTCAATCCTGCTAATATTTACCTGTTGAGAAAACATTGTTTCACTAAATATTAAAAGCATTAAAAGAATTGTTTTTGCCAGCTTCGTCATAGAAATAGTTGAACCTGCTTTAGAACTTAATTTGCTCTTATTTATTTCCCATCTTCCGGTAATAATTGAACAGCATTTCTTTGGAAACCGGATTCTCTTCAAGACTGATCAAAGTCAACAAAGCTTCGATCGTTGATTCTGCACCAGAATTCCGGTTAACATCAGAAGTATCCTTTATACCGTCAAAACATCGACCCGTTGACGGGTTATACATCTTTGCTTCCGCCGCATTTTTACCAAATAACCATCCCGCAAGATTAACGGCTGTTTTCAAATATTTTTCATCTTTAGTAATATCAAATGCTCTGGTACAAGCGAAAACATCAGGACGAATTCCATATGCTATCTGCGGAAATTTTTCCGGATCAATTAAATTATCATTCCCTGCAGAATCAATTTTAAATGCAGATAAGTAGTTTTCTTTAATCAGGAAGGGGTAAAAATATTTTACTTCTTTTAACCCTAGCGAAATGAAATCATTTTTATTAAAAAATTTTCCTGCATACAGCAGAGAAGCAGCCTGACTATTCCCCCACGCATGCCATGTATTCTGCCAGCTCAAAAATGCGGAATAAGGTACTTCGGTAGAGTCGCCTTTCTGCATTCCGCCAATTCCTTCGGCAAGAATTTTAATATATTTTAATACTTTTGGATCTTTTTTTATCTGATAATAATCTGTTAATCCTTCAAGGAGAATTGCACTCTGATCCGCCGCAGTTTCATAGGGAAGCCAGGCAGGTATCTTTAAACCTGAATAATCCACATATCCTTTATCATCAAAATTTTTATCCATCCATTTCAAGGTTGAATCAACAGCCCTGCTTACAGAAAATAATATTTCTGCCGATAAAGCTTCATTTTCATTTTTAAAGAAGAAATATGCTTTAGATAGAGTCAGAATTGCTCTCCAAGACCACCAGTTCGGTACCGCTGTACTTGTTTTAAATGTTTTGTTAATCGAATGATCCGGCCAGATGAAATTGTAATAAAAACCGTTATCAGCCTGCATAAAGAGGAGAAATTTTACCAGGTTCTCTGCTTTTTCAAAAGAATTTTTATTTGAAGTTAATTTATAATATTTCATATAAAATAATGCTGCCCGTGCCGCATCATCCACACATGCAATACCTTCATCATCATCGCCGATCCATTTATAATCAGGGTAGTTGCTGTAGATATGGATTATTCCCATTGCTTTGCTGTTTATATTTATCTTCTCGTATAAAAAATCGAGATGAGATGTATTAATTAAAGTGCTGTCGTTATGCTTATTCCCGGCGCATGAACTGTTAAAAAAAAGAATTAAACCGAGAAACAGTGTATACCTGATTAAAAAGATAAAATTTAATCTTGATGAAATAATTTTTACTTGCATACCGATAAAAGATAATCAACAGTTGTAGTTGCCAGGCATATATTAGTGTCGGCACCGGAATAATATATTTTAACATCATTGTTCTCCACTATCCAGCCATTGCTGAAAACAACATTTCCGACGTCGCCGGTTCTTTCATAATCCAATTCGGGACTCATAATCGGTTCTTTACTCTTTCCTTTGATAATCCATGGTTTTTCCAAATCCAGGAGCATTACGCCGAGCTTGTACATAGAACTGATTCCAAAACCTCTTACACCGTGATAAAGAAATATCCAGCCCTCTTTGGTTTTAACCGGCGGGGTTGAAATTCCAATCTTATCGTTTTCCCATGTACCGGCTGAAGGCTCCGAAAGAATTTCAGGATTTCCCCAATGAATTAAATCCGGGCTTCTGCTTATCCACATATCTCTTCTATTCTCCGCAGAAGGTCTGTCAATTTTCCAGAAAAGATTATTAATCTTTTCGGGAAATAGTGTGCAGTCTTTATTCGAAGGTTCACTTATCGGCTGAAGCATTTTATATGTTTTAAAATCTTCGGTTTCACCTATCATTACCAGAGGCATATAACGGGAGTAACCTGTATAAGTAATGTAAAATTTATTTCCAATTTTGACTACCCTCGCATCTTCAATTCCCCATTCAACATATTTATTATAGTTTTTATGGTCTGCGGGCGTTAAACATGGTTTATCATCTACTTTAAATGAAATACCGTCATCACTAAATGCTAACACAAACGAAGATCTCCCGACCGGCATTTCAACCCTGCATAACAAAATATATTTACCGTCAATTTTTACTGCGCCGGGATTAAATATGCTGTTTACTTTGAAAGGGACATCTTCTTTTTTTAAAATCGGATTTCCTTCATGTCTTTTAATTCCCATTTTTAACCTGAATTTTTAGTTTATGAAATTTTTATTCTTTTAAACCCGTAGATGCCATACTTTGAATAAAATACTTCTGGAAAAAAGCATACGCAACTATAACAGGGACTGCTAGTAAAGTAGCAGCTGCAAGCTTAACGCCAAGCTGAGATTCAGCTCTGCCTCCCACTGCAAACAATGTTACAAGCTGGGGCATTGTCATTAATTTGTCATCACGAATTACTATTATTGGCCAAAGGACTTCATTCCATGAAGTCATAAAGGTTATTATTCCTACTGTAATTATAGCCGGTAAGGAATTGGGCCACAAAATCCTGAATAATATTCTAAACTCACCGCATCCGTCAATTCTTGCCGCATCAATCAAATCTTTAGGGATGGTTTTAAAATATTGGTTAAACATAATTATTGATAAGCCGCTTAAAAAATAAGGAACAATCAAAGCGAAATAAGAATCTACCCAATTGAATTTAACCATAAGGATATACTGGGGTATCAGGGTTATCTGGAAAGGCAATGTCATTGTAAAAATGATCAAATAAAAAAGAAGGTTCTTTCCCTTAAATTCTAGATGCGATAATGCGTATCCAACCATTGAGCCAAAAGTTATAACACCCAATGTAATTGTAAGAGAAACAAATAAGCTGTTAAAAAGGGACCTGGCTATAGGTATTTTATTGAAAACCTGGATATAGCTGTCAAGAGAAACTGATTCGGGAAGAAATGTCAAATTTCCTATTGAAGTTTGCGGTGCGACCGAAGCAGCCAGCATCCACCAGAATGGATATATGAATACAACCGCACCGATTATTAATATTAAATATGTAAATAGCTTCTTCAAACTTTTCAAGAATTATTTATTGATTAAGAACAATTTAAATTTTTAATTTTTAATTATTCATTTTTAATTCGTCAATTATTCACCTGGTTTCCTTTTCAATATATTTTCTTTGAATAAAAATTACTAATAATATTATTCCCGCAAAGAAGAAACCTAATGTTGCAGCATAGCCCATATGGTAATAGAAAAAGCCCTGTTTGTATATATAAAGGACCGAAGATAAAGTGCTGTTCAAAGGACCGCCGCCTGTCATAACGTATGGTTCAATAAATAACGAGAACCCTCCAATCGTAGAAAAAATTATTACCATAAACATGGTAGGATTTATCATAGGGAGAGTAATATATCTGAACTTCTGCCATGCTGTAGCTCCCTCAAGTTCCGCCGATTCGTATAAATATTGCGGCACAGTCTGCAGGCCTGCCAAAAATAATACTATATACAATCCTACATTCTTCCAGGTAGCCATGATGGCAATTGAGGGCATAGCAATTTTAGGATTAGTCAGCCATCCGATTTTATCCAGACCTATATCTACCAGCATCCTGTTCAGCAAACCGCTTTCATACCCGTAAAGCTGCTGCCACATTATAGTAACAACCACACCCGAGACAACTACCGGAAGAAAATACGCAGCTCTGAAAAAGCTTATAAATTTTAATTTCTTGTTCAGCAAGACCGCAAAAAAAAGAGCAACTATAATCTGAAGAGGTATATGAATAATGAGAAATATTAAAGTGTTTATTATCGATTGGAAAAATTGATGATCATGAAATAACCTGTAAAAATTCTGGAAACCGATAAATTCCATCGGTGCAATTATATTCCATTTATTAAACATAAGAAAGAAAGAAAATAAAACGGGGAATGAGATAAATACCAGGAAATGGATTATGTAAGGTGCAATAAATAAATACGGAATTGACTTTTTTATCTTCATAAGTTCTATTGCTGAAGTAAAATTAAATTGACATTATCAGCAGCATCTTTTACTGCTTCTTCGGGAGATTTCTTCCCATAAACGACACATTCTTCAAACTGCTGCGAAATTGCATCAAAAACTTCTTTTAAAACCGGGCAGGTATCCGGTCCTTTAACATATTTTGCCTGAAGAGCAAACGGGCGCATCTGAGGATTATCGTTAAAAAAATCAGAAAACTCTTTATCCGAAGTTAAATCTTTCCTTCTGGGAATTTGATTGGTTATCTTTAATAATTCAAAATCCCCTTCTTTACTGATCATAGATTTAATAAACTGCCAGGCAAGGGTTTTATTTTTGCACGTATTAAATATTACAATATTTTTTGTATCACCATATGTGTATATGTTCCCTTTATGATTATCCGGAACCGGCAAAGTTGAAAAGCCGAATTGAAATCCTTCAGGTTTAAATTTATTCGAATGTACAATTTCCCAGGGACCGGTAAACCTGGTTGCTATATCGCTTGACAAAAAAGGATCCTGCCTTGCAGATAATCTTTCCCGGGGAAAATACCCATTATCAAATAAAGTTTTTAAAAATCTGAAAGTTTCTACTCCATATTTATTATTAAAAACAGCTTTACCATCTTGTACAAGGTGACCGCCGTTTGATGCTGCCAGATAAAGAGGGTAAAAATCAAATTCTCTCTGCCACCAGGTGACTTCTACTTCAATATAACCTATCCATTTATTTACATATCCATCCTGCATATTATTTTCTTTTAATTTTTCGGCGGCTTTTAAATACCCGGAATAAGTTAAAGGAGGATTATCAAAGCCGATATTTTGAAACAGCTTTTTATTATAGATCATCATAATCGGATTAATTTTCCACGGTATTTGATAAATATGACCGTCTAATGAAGTCACTTCTTTAACAACCTCACTGTCGCACCTTTCATATATAAAAGAAAGAAAGCCGGGCAAAGTATCCAGCGGAACAAGCTTTCCTGCCTTGGCATATAGTTCAACATCTCCCTGCCACATATTGGAATAAATATCAGGCGTTGTCTGTCCCACTACTGCTGCTAAAATTACCTCCTCGCTCGACTGACCTTCAGGCACAGGCTGAAACTGCACTTTCATCCTTGGATTCTTAGAATTCCAATTATCAACAATTTTTTTTGCAAAGTTTATTTCATCAGTATTATTGCTTGACCAGTATATAATTCCGTTATTACCGCCGCCGCCGCCGTGACCGCATGATATTACAAAAGAAAGAATTAAAAAGATTAGTGCAGGTACAACTTTTTTCATTGCCAGTTTTGCCACAACATATCAATGGAGGGATAAGCAGGATGAGGAAATATCCCACCTTTTTTTACGATATAAATATCAACAGTTCGGGGATCATTACTATCTTCAACATAAATTTTTTTTAGAAGGTTTTCATTAATTTCTATTTTATATTTCTGCTTCAAGGCTATTATTTCATGCAGCAGTTTCTTTGTTACTTCCATATCCTTTTTTTCATCCGGTTTCGGAAGAGGTTCTGATCTTTTTTCATTGGAATTTAATTCAATAGAGTTAATTAATTTTATCTCTCATTAATGCATAAACAATTTTATCTTTCCACCATTTTAATTGCTGCTTTACGATCTCCCTGTTCTGGTAGCCTCTTGAATAAGCGAGTTTCATTAATAAATTGTCTCTTACCATCTGCCAGATGTAGCTCTCAATTGATGCAGAAAATTTGTTAAAATCATCTTTATTTAATTTAATAAACTGGCTCCGCATCCTGTACCAATTTAGATAATCATCAATAGTGAAAGATGTATCCTTTAAATCAACCAGCGTTAATTTGCAGAAATTCTCTTTTCCAATATCCGGTTTATTTATCTGCTCCTGAAGTCTTTCATCAAGTTTCCATTCAGCGTATTTATCTTTCGTTAGTTCATAACCGCCCAAGTAAGATCTTACAATTGCAAATGCATTCCCTTTTATAACTGGTGTTTCAGATTTAAGAAGATTATTCACATAAATATCAGATTCCTTATCCATTTTTTCCTGTTTAATTGCTTCTTCCGCTTCTGATTTTTCTTCATTTAATTCACTTTCAGCCGTGATCATATTTTTCCAGATATCATCAAGCTTAAATATATACCATCCGTCAGCCGCTTTTACAGGATTTGATATTTCCCCGCTTTTCATAGAATCCACAATGATCGACATTTCCGGGTTTCTCGTTTTCAATTTAAACTTATCCATTTCCATTGATCTCTGATCTGCAAATAGTGAGTCGTTCAGTTGAAGTTTGAATAATGAATCAAATGAAATCCCTTTCATTAATTCCGATTCATAAAATGAAGCCATCTTTTCATTCGGTGAATAAAGCCACCTGATTTTATAGCTAATCTGCTTTTCCGCAGCAGCTTTCTCTAATTCCGAACTGGTCACTTTTATTTTTTTTAAAATATCATCCTTAAACATTTCTTCAGTTGAAATATCACCTTTTAATGCGGCTAACATTTCTTTGACCCGGGCTGAATCTTCTATTCCCAGCAAATATCCTTTCAAAGCTATCAGCTTTTCATTAATCATATAATCTAAGAAATGCTTTTTGGAATTTTTAATTCTTTTGGGAAATGCCGGACCAAATTCATAACTTGCAAGAAATTCTCTTACAGTAATATTTTTATCTCCTACCCGGGCAACAATTTCATTCCCGATTTTACTATTAATTGCAGATTTAAAATCAATTGAAACAGAATCTTTTTTATCCTTACCAAAAATTAATGAAGATGATAAAAAAATCCCTATCAGAATAGAAAGAAGTATTTTAAAATAGCTCTCACTCAAAATTTTATTATCCTTAACAAAATATTTCATACAGCATCTACTTGAACATGAACTTGAACATGAACTTTAAAACCTGATCCCAACCGAAAATGAATGAATTGCATTGAGTCTTCCGAAATCTCTGTAGGAATAATCGAATCTGAAGAGATTATTTGTAAATAAAAGCTTCGAATTTATCCCCACTCCCAGAGTCAGCCCGCCTTCCCTGTCAGTTAAAAACAAAGATTGATAGCCGCCTCTGACGAAGAGGAATTCTTTAAATGCAAATTCAGCACCTGTATTTACACTCTCATAATTATCATTCGGATGTAATGCATCAACTGCCAGAGTTAATCTATAGTCATCTGTCTTAACGGCATTCGTTGATACGCCGATTCTGAACAATAAAGGCAAATCCCATGAATCGAGATCAATTACATAAGGAATTCTGTCATTAGAACCCTGTTTGGTAGGATCAACACTTTCAAATGTTCTTGTATCACGTCCGGATAACTGCATCTTAGTGCCGAAATTTGAAATGGATGCTCCAATGGTTAGTCCGCCGATTAAATCTGTTCTAAATACAGTTCCTGCATCTACAGCGATTGCATTGCTGGACATATGCCAGATTGATTCCTGTATATACTTTGCAGTAAAACCGATAGAAAATCTTTCGGTCAAATTCCGGGCATATGAAATGCCTACAGCAATATCGGAAGCGCTGTAATATTCCCCGGTACCTTCAGGCATTTCGACAGTTGTAACTTTTTCATCTCCCATTGATAATGAAGTAAAGCTGAACCCGATATTACCCATATCACCTAAAGGAATTACTAATGCTGCATAATCCAGGCTTGTAGATGCGAGCCAATTAATATGAACAATTGAAACTTCATTTTGAATAAAGTTTGCAATTCCTGCAGAGTTCCAGTATAAAGCCGTGGCATCATTTGCAATGCTTACAAACGCCCCTCCCATTCCATTGGAAGGGCCAACTCCTATTTCCAAAAAAGTTCCGGCAGTTGTCCCTACTTTGGATACATTATCACTTCCTGCCTGCGGAAATAATGCTGCGGTGTAAAAGAAATCAATAAATAATATTAATAGTAAAATTCTTATTTTCATAAATACCTCAAAGAATCGCGTATATAATTCTATTTGATAACTGCGAATTTCCCTATCTTTTCTCCTTCCGGTGCTTCAACATGGAATATGTAAACGCCAAACGCAATGTCCATTCCGTCTTTAGAAACCAAATCCCACGGTTCCTGCCCGTTTGTTAAATTACTTTCATGATGAATTGTCTGAACAAGGCTGCCGCTAATAGTATAAATCCGGATTGTACATAAAGGAGGAAGATGAATGAAATAAATCCTTCTTTCCCCTCTGCCCACATCGGTTGTTCTTGGTTCCCAGGATGCAGCCCCTACATACGGGTTAGGTACAACACCAATATTATTCATATCGGTTTTTACTTTTGCTTTATCGAAATAGGGAGATTTTGTAGTAAACTGGTAAGATTCACCTGTCCTGAACGGCTTGGTTGTGACAACTTTAAATATATCTCCCGGCTGAGGCGGAATTTGACTGCCTGCAGCAATGGTAGTATCTTTGAATAAGGAGACAGACCATCCTACATGAAGATTTGAGAAGCTTGTTGCTTTTTTATTAATAGAATCTCCGCAGACAACAAATATTGCATCACCCGCAGTGAACATGTTATTATTGTCATTGTCTCTAAAAATAAATTGGAAATGATCAATGCCGTCAGTTAAATCTTTTACTATTATGTTTGAAGGAATAGGCTGTGAAAAACTTGAAGACGGGTAGGAAGTATCTCCTTGCCCTGGTCCGGTTAATGTAATTTCAAAATCAGCGGGTAAGGAAATTTTCTTACTTTGATATGCTCCGGCATATCTGTCATCAAAGCCTACCGGAACCATATAATTACTATTCCCTTTTGTCCATCCTGTCTGGCCAGAAATTATTTTTACAGATGTATCATTTACCATATCAATAGAAAATCCGTCAATAACGGGAGTTTGGAATTCATTCCCATCAATTCTTGTCAGGTGGATTAAAGTATCACTGTTTGAATAATCAATAATTCTGAAGAACGGATGCGGATCGTTATGAAAAGCTGTATTGTCCTTAAATTCTACCCTGTATGTATTCTGGTTTTTCACCGAATCAGGATTCAGTATATCTATTTTAGCATACCCGGTTCCTGGCCCGGCTGAATCAAAATTAATAACATTCGGAGGAACATATCCAGCTACAGGAGCACTGGGAGTAACGGCTGCAGTATTTATATCTGTTTTTATCTTTCCATTTATATCAACTTTGATAATACTTGTTGTTTCAGAAGGGGGAATACCTTCAACTTCGCCATTAATCGTTGTTGTCACAAAACCTTTATCATATGCAACAACTGCATAATAATATGTTTGGCCGTTTTCAACTGTCGTATCTATATATGAATGTTTTAAGCCGGTATCATCGCCCAGGTTAAACATTGCTCCGTTTACTGCAATAGGATGGAGACCCTTCACACCATCAATTAAATCGAATTGTGCAATCGGCTTTCTAAAGGTTGCTTTGCCGTAGGCATCGGTAATGACCTGGTCCTCAATAAAGTTCGGTTCAGTTGACCGGTAAATTCTATATCCTTCGAAATTATATCTCTGGTAAAAAGCATCAAAAGTTTTTTCTGCACGATCATCCCAGTAAAGTGTAACTCTTTGGTTACCCGGCAATAGCAGTTAAGGTTGGCTTATCAGGCGGTTTTGCAAACCGGTAATTAGCATTGTATATTGATTGAATTGTTTTCTTTCTTCTGAATAGATCATCTTTATCTATTCCATATAAAAGAGACATTGAAAAGCGCTGGGTTTCACCACTTTCCTGCTGCTGGCCGGTCTGTAAAGAATAAGTGTTTCTCCCGTTCATATGGAATAAATAGCTTGAAAAGAAATTTCCCAAGTTTACCCCTTCAAGAGTCTGACCGTGCGGAGAAGGGAGACCTGAAAGAGCTTTCCAGTTAGCTTCATCATTATTTAAATCATATGTATGCACTGCAAAAATCTGGAAACCTGTTAATCCAAGCTGATCCGATTCATCTTTATCAAGAATTCCGAAATTCGGTTCCCCCTGTTCGGGTTTTCCATCTCCTTCAGTCCCGTCTGCATCAGGCCCGGTATATCCGTCATCAAAAGGACCAATTCCATCCGAACCGACATCATCATTTAAAGGTTCACCTATATCCCACTTCCCGTTGTTATTAACATCAGTATAAGATCTCCAGTTTGCATTTTCGTCGGCATCCCAGTGAGGATGCCATGAATAATTGTAGAATGCTCTGAATGTAGCTGTATCTATTGCAGGATTACGCAAATAAGGATCCTGATCGGGTTTTGTTATGAAAACAGAAGCATTATTATCTCTTTTTTCATCGGTTAAACCATCGTTGTCGTTATCCTTATTGTCATCGGAAATTCCGGGGCTTTCCAGAAATGCATAACCGCTATAGCCTACAGGAGACCAATGTCCAGGGCTTCCATATGAAACAGTAGACCAGGCATATGAAATATCAAGTACATCATTATAGTCACCTGCATTGTTTGAGGAATTATCATGTCCGCCTATTCCCCAATCAACATATTGTGCAAAAAGGGATTTAGGATAATCTGTAGTTGACATATTGGTAATTTCATAATACCAGAAAATTACATCCTGAGCTAATACCTGCGACCACTGAAAACCTCTCCCCCTAACCTGCATCCCGAGCCCGCCCCTTGTCGGATCATCGGCGTCAGGGAAGAAACCATATTTAGCCATATATTCCCTATCTTCATTATCATCGAAAACGAAGTAAGATTCCAGGTCGGCGTTTTTAATACCTTTGCCGAAGAAACCATTCCATTGACCATTCCAGTCGCCCGGTCTGTCGGGCCATGTGGGAGGCCAGGTTTCCGGATCATCACTGCGTGCAACGCTGCTTTGATAAAGGCTTGCGTACCCGGGCAAAGCCCACCATCCATATGTAACCTTGGTTTGCGGATCTGCCCTGGTATACTCGTAATAATTTGTTTCGAGAGGATGGAATGTGCTGCCGTTGTAGTTCACTTCCGATTGCACTATAACAGCAACGCCATCGACATAAGTATGACCGGAACCTTTCGGCCATACACCGCTTAATGTAGGCTGGTTCTGCCAGTCCCCAATTTCTCCGAAATTATAAAAAACGGTCTGTACCAGATTACCATCCATTATCCCGGATTTTGTGTTATTATGATTACCTTTGTTTTTATCAACAATTCTTTGAGCAAATATATTTGATGATAAAAGCAAAGATGTTATTAATAAAATTATTTTCAGATAAATCCTTTTTTTCTTCACGGTTAAACCTTGAGAAATTGCTATTAAAAATTTACCGATGCACCAAGAATAATTTGTCTTGGCGATGAATAAAAATCCGGCCTTGAAAAGAATTGCTGGAGAGTATTTACACCGCGCGGAGCCGATTGAGCCCTTGTTAAATCAAGAGTATAGCCTGCTCTGCCGGTATCAGTGAATACATCCAATTCGTTTGCCGTATCAAATAAATTATAGATCTTTACAAATATAGAAAAGTCAATCCCGGTAATATTGAAATATTTTGTCAGATAAAGATCAACATTAAAATAAGTCGGTTTGTTCGAACTGTTCTCTAAACCGGTTCTTTGATTTTGATATGACGGTGTATATGGAAGCCCTGATCCCAATTTACCGATAGCACTTGCAATGAAATTATCCGGATCACCAAGCGTGAGGCTAAAATTAAGCGAATGCCTTCTGTCCCAATCCAACGGCACCAGCACTTTGTTTTCTTCGATCGGGGGAGAAGATTGAGCCTTATCAAATGCTGCATTAGGATCCGAAGCACTTCCTTTAGCTACCTGGTAAGTATAATCAATACTTGCACCTAAACCTCCCTGGAATCTTTTTTCAAGAGAAAGTGTTATACCCGTTACTGAACCGTAATCCCTGTTTACATACTTTGCGAATTTTTTAAAATTGTTTTTTATATGAATTTCAACACCAAGAAGGTTTCTTATATCTTTATAATAGGTGGTAACATTAATACCAAGTTCAGGAGTTAATTCCTGCTGAAGCCCGAGCTCATACATAACTGTCTGCTGAGGTTTTAAATCCGCATTACCGATTGCATTACCGATCAATTCAGGCAGGTCTCCGCTCAATGCAATTCTATAATTCGGATTCTTATATAGAAATTCAAAAGGTGGGATCTGGAAAAAATGACCGTAAGAAATGTGCACTGCACCTTTATCACTAATCGGGTATGAAATTCCAATCCTTGGACTTACCTGGGATTCCGAAGAAGCTTTTTAAAATATTGTGAAGGGAACGGCGGCCTCAGGTTATCAAGAATGGCTATTGAATCGGGATTCAAAAGGACTTCCCCGTCAGGCTGAAAATAATCATACCTTACACCGATATTTACAATTAAATAATCCAATTCGATCTTATCCTGTATATAACCCGCAAATTGATAAGGGTGATTTTTATAAATATTAAAATCGAATGAACCCGGCTCAGGCAAATGAGGGATATAACCGTTGGAAGGTTCAACCAGCACTTCAAAATCGGTATAATTTAAAGTATGAAGTTTGAAATCAACACCGGTTTTTATTTCATTTGAATTATTAATCTGATCTGTAAAATCCAGCTTGCCGGTATAAGAAACAGTATTATGATAGAACTGCCAGTTTTCCGTACCGCCGGTCAAAAATGAATTGCCGCTTACATCTCTCATTCGTTCAGGATTCACATACCTGGGATCAGGATGCAGACCAGCGATGCTATTGCCGGCGTGAAAATTTACAGGATTTCCGCTTGCATCAAGTAAAGGATAAACATACTGCTGAAAATCAGAATAATAGACTGACCCGAGAACATCAAGGAAAGCCGAGTTGCTGAAAACATGAGTATAGCTGGCGCTGCCAAGAAAGCTCCGCTGATATTTATTATAATCTCCGTCAGGATTAAGCTTAAAAAGATGATCATAATCCCTGTAATCATGGTTTTGATACAAACCTTCAAAAACAATTCCTTTACCTTGTCCAACCTGGAAAGATAATTTCCCCTGAAGAGTAAGTTCTCTTGAATAGTTCATTGATACGTTTGCATTATCTCCAGTTGCGCCTACATACCAATTATTGGGATTATTTGCACTGAAATTAGATGAATCCGAAGGATTAAACATCCTCTTTCCATATAAATAACCGTCATCACTTAAATATCTGCCTGAAACAAAAAATTTCATAAATCCCGATGTGCCCGGAATAGGACCGCTTAAATTACCCTGTAAATTATAAGTCCTGGCAGGATTAAAACCGCCCATATATAAATATAGATCGTTTCTCCTGCTGGTGGCGTAATCACCTGAGTAAGCTGAAAAACTTCCGTTGTAGTGATCGCTGGCAATTTTTGTAACCTGGTTTACTACTCCCGACAGGGCTTCTCCGTACTCTGCATTAAAAGTTCCGGTTATAACCTGCAGCTCCTGTATGCTGTTTACATCTGCCTGCATTGTTGATTCACCGGAATAAACATCATTAACCGAAACACCGTCTATCATATACTTTACTTCACCAAGCCTGCCTCCTCTAAAATGCCCGTTGACTACACCTGCCTGCAAATTAATTACTGATTGCACATCTTCAACAGGGAGCATAGCAATATCTTTACCGCTTACATTTTCCTGGGTCGAAGTCAAATCTTTTTGAACAAGAGGTTTTGAAGCAGTAACCACAACACTATTGATTTCAATTGCTTCTTCGCTCATCTGAAAATCAAGTTTTGTGGTTTGATCAACAGATATTTTGACATTATCAAATATTATTGTTGAATAGCCTACCAATGATGCTTTAACCTTGTATGTCCCCGGAGGAATATTTAGAATATAATAATTCCCATCTACATCCGTCGCGGATCCTGTAGTTGTACCCAATAGTATTATATTAACACCGATAAGAGGTTCACCGGTTTTTTTATCAGTTACCTTCCCTGCAATTTTCCCGGTAGTACCCGCGAAAAGGCTTATTTGTGCGGTCAGAAGATATAAGCTTATAAAAATAATCTGTAAGATTTTTATCATACTTATCTCTTCCTCTCATTGAATAAAAGAATTGAACTCATAATCAAAATTTGTTTGTCTTGTTAAGTTTAGCCTGTTATAATCAATAAGTAAAATATAAAATACAAATCTGAAATTTTTACCTTCCCAATAGGAGCAGCTATTCACTGCTCCTATGAGAAGAATGGAGGAGGTGTTAGTGATTATTTCATTAAGATCATTTTCTTAGTTTGAATATTATTCCCTGCAATAACTCTATAAATATAAATTCCGCTGGCCACTTTACTTCCGAAATTATTCTCACCGTTCCAGACCATATTGTAAACACCGGCTCTTTGTTCAGTATTTACTAGGGTCTTTACTTCTCTTCCAAGAATATCATATATTTTAAGAGAAACTAAAGAGCTTGTCGGTATCGAATAACTTATTGTTGTAGAAGGATTAAACGGATTCGGATAATTCTGATATACTGTAAATTTAGAAGGAATTACTTTATCATTATTAACATCGGTTATATTGCCGACTTTTTCAACTTCAAGATTGTCAAAATAAATCGTTCCTGTAAATCTAGAGTAGATATGAATTCTTGCCGACATAGCTATGGCTTTCGGATCATCCGGAACTGTTACATCCACATAATACTTCGTCCAGTCAAATGTAGTGACACTCGGGAACTGGAATACAAGATCCTGCGCTCCTATTTCATCATAAGATGAATTATTCATATATCCACTATGAAATATCGGGGTTATTCCAACTGACCATGTCCCCGGATATTTGGCTGCCGAATCTGGCACCAGGCTGCTGGCTTTTACCCAGACACTTATTCTGATTACATCACCTGCACCAATGTTAGTTAATTTGGAAATATCATGAGTTATGTTTCCACTAACAGAATTTATTTTTGGAACTGCGGCGTTATTAAGAGGATATCTTCTTGTTCCTATCCATCCATCATGAGGTTCCCGGTTGAACGGCAATACCAGCTTCAATGAATGTGTTCCTGTATATGCCGCTTCCGTGGTTACTACCGTATTCTCAAATCCATTTGATAATTCTCCATCATTTCCTCCTAACGGCGGAAGCCAGTAATTCCAGCCTGTTGGTACTCCTACCGAGGTATTCCAATCCTGTCCTGCCCAGGCTCCGTTCCTTCCTATAAGCATAAAATCATCTGCCCATACCGTACCTGTGGCGTTCTTTCCTGCTACAAACTTGATTACCGTATTCCACGAATCCTTCGGAAGTATTGTCTCCCCTACTGCATTCGTATCGGCTATCCAGCCGCTGCTGCTCGCCGTACTCTGATCTATCGGAAGTTTTGTCTCGCCTATCAGGGCGCCTGCACTATCATAAAATGTATAGGATATCCACCATCTCTCATCATCATTAGCCGGAGTGGTGTTTACGTTCATCGTCTTTACATAAGCGCCTAACTTGATATCTACATCCTTATAGTTTTGAGGTGACCACAAGTCTGTCATATTCTCCGATATCCAGCTGGCTGAATCTCCAGTTGTCGTCTTTTCTATCTTCAATGAATGACCCATCGACCTGTACTGGTCTGTGGCCCAGCTTAAACTGTTGTTTCCAGGATTATTTCCCATTGTCCAGTAGGAAGGCAAGCTCCCTTCAAAGCTGCCTACTCCGCTTATCTGTGGTATATCTAATTTTTCTACATTAAGTTCATCAAAATAGATTGTGCCGGTAAACCTTGAGTATATATGAATTCTTGCCGAAAAAGCTATGGCTTTCGGATCATTTGGTACCGTTACATCTACATAATATTTTGTCCAGCCAAATGATGTTACATTAGGAAATTGAAATACAAGATCCTGCGCTCCTATTTCATCATAAGATGAATTATTCATATATCCACTATGAAATATCGGGGTTATTCCAACTGACCATGTCCCCGGATATTTGGCTGCCGAATCTGGTACCAGGTTGCTGGCTTTTACCCAGACACTTACCCTTAATACATCTCCCGGTTTTATATTTGAATCTATATTGTTTAACGGGTATCTTCTTGTTCCTATCCATCCATCATGAGGTTCCCGGTTGAACGGCAATACCAGCTTCAATGAATGTGTTCCTGTATATGCCGCTTCCGTGGTTACTACCGTATTCTCAAATCCATTTGATAATTCTCCATCATTTCCTCCTAACGGCGGAAGCCAGTAATTCCAGCCTGTTGGTACTCCTACCGAGGTATTCCAATCCTGTCCTGCCCAGGCTCCGTTCCTTCCTATAAGCATAAAATCATCTGCCCATACCGTACCTGTGGCGTTCTTTCCTGCTACAAACTTGATTACCGTATTCCACGAATCCTTCGGAAGTATTGTCTCCCCTACTGCATTCGTATCGGCTATCCAGCCGCTGCTGCTCGCCGTACTCTGATCTATCGGCAGTTTTGTCTCGCCTATCAGGGCGCCTGCACTATCATAAAATGTATAGGATATCCACCATCTCTCATCATCATTAGCCGGAGTGGTGTTTACGTTCATCGTCTTTACATAAGCGCCTAACTTGATATCTACATCCTTATAGTTTTGAGGTGACCACAAGTCTGTCATATTCTCCGATATCCAGCTGGCTGAATCTCCAGTTGTCGTCTTTTCTATCTTCAATGAATGACCCATCGACCTGTACTGGTCGGTGGCCCAGCTTAAACTGTTGTTTCCAGGATTATTTCCCATTGTCCAGTAGGAAGGCAAGCTCCCTTCAAAGCTGCCTACTCCGCTTATCTGTGGTATATCTAATTTTTCTACATTAAGTTCATCAAAATAGATTGTGCCGGTAAACCTTGAGTATATATGAATTCTTGCCGAAAAAGCTATGGCTTTCGGATCATTTGGTACCGTTACATCTACATAATATTTTGTCCAGCCAAATGATGTTACATTAGGAAATTGAAATACAAGATCCTGCGCTCCTATTTCATCATAAGATGAATTATTCATATATCCACTATGAAATATCGGGGTTATTCCAACTGACCATGTCCCCGGATATTTGGCTGCCGAATCTGGTACCAGGTTGCTGGCTTTTACCCAGACACTTACCCTTAATACATCTCCCGGTTTTATATTTGAATCTATATTGTTTAACGGGTATCTTCTTGTTCCTATCCATCCATCATGAGGTTCCCGGTTGAACGGCAATACCAGCTTCAATGAATGTGTTCCTGTATATGCCGCTTCCGTGGTTACTACCGTATTCTCAAATCCATTTGATAATTCTCCATCATTTCCTCCTAACGGCGGAAGCCAGTAATTCCAGCCTGTTGGTACTCCTACCGAGGTATTCCAATCCTGTCCTGCCCAGGCTCCGTTCCTTCCTATAAGCATAAAATCATCTGCCCATACCGTACCTGTGGCGTTCTTTCCTGCTACAAACTTGATTACCGTATTCCACGAATCCTTCGGAAGTATTGTCTCCCCTACTGCATTCGTATCGGCTATCCAGCCGCTGCTGCTCGCCGTACTCTGATCTATCGGCAGTTTTGTCTCGCCTATCAGGGCGCCTGCACTATCATAAAATGTATAGGATATCCACCATCTCTCATCATCATTAGCCGGAGTGGTGTTTACGTTCATCGTCTTTACATAAGCGCCTAACTTGATATCTACATCCTTATAGTTTTGAGGTGACCACAAGTCTGTCATATTCTCCGATATCCAGCTGGCTGAATCTCCAGTTGTCGTCTTTTCTATCTTCAATGAATGACCCATCGACCTGTACTGGTCGGTGGCCCAGCTTAAACTGTTGTTTCCAGGATTATTTCCCATTGTCCAGTAGGAAGGCAAGCTCCCTTCAAAGCTGCCAATCGAAGATATCTGGGCACTTGCATTATTTGTTCCCAAGAATAGAATCGATAGGAAACACCATAAAAAAAGTATTTTTGTCTTACTCATACGAACCTCCTAAGTTTTATTATAAAATTTTTCATAAATTTTATTATTCAGGCAAAACCATATATTTAGTTACGGTTTTGTCCCTTGCATTTGAGAATAAAGAATCTAACGATTGAGACTGTAAAGGTATTGCGACCGGGTTAAGAATATCTACAAGAACTTTTTCTTGAACCAACAGGTCGACTGCTTTCTGAAATGTAAATGGATTAAGTAAAGAGCTTTTAATAGTTAGTTCCTTGTGAAAAACCGATTGCAGATTCAGTGATATTGCTGCTGCCGGATCAGCTAAGCCAAAAATGATTACTTTACCTCCCTTTTTAACAAGCTTGAAAGCGAGCTCTGCAGCAGATTGATTTCCTGCGCATTCAATAACTATATCTGCACCGCCTGACGTAATATTTTCAAAATCAGATAAGAAATATTTATCTGAAGGATCAAGAGCAGCATCAACATGCAAAGTCCACGCTAATTTACATTTTTCTGTAACCGGATCGATTGCTATTATTTTAGATGCTCCGTTTATTCTTGCTAACTGAATCATCAGGAGTCCAATAGTCCCCATCCCCAGAACCGCAACGGTATCTCCCATTTTTACTTCAGCCTGTTCTATCCCATGAATACAGCAGGAGAGAGGTTCTGCAAACACAGCATTGTTAATGGGGAAATTACTAGGTAAAAGATAAGCTTGTTTTTTTGGCACGACAGAATATTGAGCCATTCCGCCGTTTATTGTAACACCCAGGGCTTTTAAATTTTCACAAAGATTGATTTTCCCTTCCCGGCAGAAACTACAGTATCCGCAATAAATATTAGGATCAATTACAACTTTATCACCGGCTTTATATTCTGCTGCATTTATTCCGCTTTCAACAACTTCACCGGCATATTCATGCCCGATAACAACAGGAGCTTTAGCAGGTGCTTCGCCATTATAAATATGGTAATCAGTTCCGCATACTCCGCATGCACTAACCTTAATAATTATTTCGTCCTCATTAATCTTTTGAATAGGCATCTCTTCCACTCTTAAATTTTTTATACCTGCAAACAAAGCAGCTTTCATACAATTTGGTTCCAATTTTTATTGTTTCAACTGAGCGGTAGATTTACGGGAAATTAATTCAACCGGCACTAAAACTTTCTTAATGGATTTTACTTTATTTTTTAAAATCTCTGCCATTAAACGGATTGCTTCGATACCCATATCTGTCTTCTCAACACTGATTGTACTTAAAGTAGGATCAAGAGATAAATCTGCTTCAACATTATCAAAGCCTATTAATGAAATATTCCCGGGTATGCTGATCTTATTTTCCCTTAAGTACTGCATTACTCCTATTGCCATAGCGTCGTTACATGCAAATATTGCAGTAATATTTTTATTCTTATTCAATAACTTTTTAGCAGCATTATATCCGTTTTCCCTTGCAGGATTTTCTTCATCAATTACATAATAAGTTGAATCATATGCCAAACCTCTTTCTTCAAGAGCCAGCTTATAACCCTGAAAACGATCTCTAATGCTCGGATGCTGAATATCTCCGGCGATATATGCTATCTTCTCATGTCCTAATTTAATTAGATGCTGTACGGCTTTTTTGCCCCCGGAAATATTATCAATCAGGACCTCTGAATACTTATTATTTTCAGGGTAGTAATCGATAAAAACCAAAGGCAGATTATATTTTTCAAGGCTGGTAATTAAATCACATGGGACTTTTCCTGCTATTATAATTCCGTCAACATTTCTTTCAAGCACGAAACGCGGAAGCTTATCTCCTGTTTTAAAATCCGCCGGAGCAGTTGTTAACAAGATATATAATTCATTCTCCCTGGCGGCAAACTCGGTCCCTAGAAATATCCTGGTATAAAAAGGTTCCGAACGGAGAAAGTGATCTTCGGTTAAAATAAATCCTATATTTCCTGTAGTTTGGGAAACCAGACCGCGGGCACTTCTAAAAGGATGATAATTAAGCTCTTCAATAGCCTTATTAACTTTAAGCTTTGTTTCAGGAGAGATTCTTTTATGATTATTAATTACTAAAGAGACGGTTGCAGTTGAAACATTTGCTGTTTTTGCAACATCTTTTATTGTCGGTATAAATGCTTCTGTAACCCTCTTGCTCAAACGCATTCTCATCTTTTAGTTAAACGTTTAAACGAAATTAAACTTTTATTTGTACTATGTCAAGTTAAATTTTATTATATTCGGTTAAACGCTTAGATTATTTTTACTAATATTAACTAAATGACTAAAGTTAAAAGTAATATGTTCGCTCGAAAGAAGGTTCAGGCTTAAACAAAAATATTATTATTTTGAAATAGTTATATTGGAGTAATAAGTTGCTTTTACAAGTAATCAATTTCCAGAAAGATATTTGAAGAATCCTTTATCAAAAATTATATCCCGTATAAAAATATTGAAACACAAAATTTAGGTTAAAAAATGGCGGAAGTAATTTTAAAAAATGTTAATAAAAAATATGAGAGCGGTAACCTGGCTGTAAAGGAGATAAATATAGAAATAAAAGATAAGGAATTTGTAGTTCTTGTTGGCCCCTCAGGATGCGGTAAAACTACCACGCTCCGAATGATAGCAGGATTGGAAGATATTACAACAGGAGAACTTTTTATTGATAACAGGAAGGTAAATGATATACCGCCCAAGGATAGGGATATAGCAATGGTTTTTCAAAATTATGCCCTTTACCCGCACATGTCTGTATATGATAATATGGCATTCGGATTAAAGCTAAGGAAATTCAGTAAAGTTGAGATAAACAATAGAGTAAATGAAGCTGCAAAAATTTTAGAGATTGAAGATTATCTTGAAAGAAAACCGAAGGCGCTTTCCGGCGGACAACGCCAAAGGGTTGCACTAGGCAGGGCAATCGTAAGAAAACCGAAAGTATTTTTATTTGATGAACCTCTGAGCAACCTTGATGCAAAACTTAGAGTTCAAATGAGAACAGAGATTTCAAAGCTTCACCGGAAGCTGGAAGCAACTATGATCTATGTGACCCATGACCAGACAGAAGCAATGACAATGGGAGAAAAAATAATAGTTATGAAAGATGGTGTTATTCAGCAGATCGATAAACCTTTGAATATTTACAATTCACCGTCAAATAAATTTGTAGCCGGGTTTATAGGCAGCCCGTCTATGAACTTTATTGAGGGGAAATTAGTTAGTCAAGAGGGCATAAAGTTTATAAGCAATGATAAACAGCTAATTATGCCGCTAAATGAAAAACAATTTGGTAATTTCAATCAGCAGATGAATGCCAGGATATGGCTGGGAGTTCGTCCGGAAGATATTTACTATATTAATGATCCAGCCGTTCCGGGGGATGCGATTGTTTTCGAAGCCCAGCTGGAAGTTGTCGAGCCGCTTGGCAATGAAGTCCTGCTTTATTTTAACATTGATAAGGTTCAGTGCGTTGCCCGTCTGCACTCAAGAGAACTGCCTGAAAGCGGGTCAATAAAAAAGCTAAAAATTGATAAGAGAAATATCCATTTTTTCGACTTTGAAACTGAAAAGAGAATTGTTTAAATAGAATAAAAAAACTGTTCTGCAATATAATCACATATTCATATATAAATAATTTTTAAAATGTACCGATAATGAGATAGTAAACAGAGACAGTTTTAATTTCAAAAAAAGTTTACGGAAAAAATCTCGGGAATTCACATCTATTTAATTTAAGACTAGGTGAGTATTTCTTTCATAACGCTTAAAATATGAATGAATCTTCTGATTTTATTATTGAGCTACGACAGGATAAAACTGTAATTACAGTCAATCTTTCTAGAGCTACTCTTAAAGAAGCAGGTGAATTTAATATTATCCTGGATAATATGATTAATCAGGGTTTTAAAAAGATAATAATAGATTTAGAGCAGGTTGATTTCATTGATTCAACATTTTTAGGATCATTGGTGATTAATCTGAAAAAATTAAAGAAAGCCGGCGGAAGTATAATCCTTTCAAATGTAAGCCAGACTGTTTCCACAGTAGTTAAATATACCGGTCTTAACAAAATATTTGAGATACACCAATCGAAAGAAGAATTACTGAATAATATTCAATAACTGATTAATATTTAATGTAATAATGTTGAATATAAATTCGGTTATCATCTAAAATAAATTAAGTTCAGTGCCGAGAAATGAAATCGCCTTCTTATTGCTCAGCATGTTCAGATGCATGCTGTAGCCGGTTAAGAACTTCTACCATTGCCGGTGCAATATCAGTATGGTGATGCACCATTTTCCATTTTCCGCCATCTCGCTGATAAATATTTGTAACACGAATCTCCCCTTTTATTTCATGTCCGGCAATTTTGAACTCCGCATCTTCGATTCCAACTTCGTATGATGCATCTCCTAAGACATGAATCATCTGCTCTTTTAGTTTGATCCTGCCATCAGAGGCTATTTGAGCAACTTGATCAAAAGAATTTTTAACTGCATCCCAGCCTACTTCCCTTCCACCAATCGGGTGCATGGCAGTTACTGAAGCATTATGCGACCAGGCATCATATAATGCATTGCTCTCACCATTTGCCATACGATTCAGTCCTGTGTAGAACTTATTTGAGGCTTCACGAATTTCATCTTTTGCTGACATAAGCTCAACTCCTTTGCTTTATTTTTAAATAAATAATTCATATTACGCAGAAAATTCTTAATCTTGCTCTTATTCTTTATCATGATTATGAGTAAGATCATGATTAAGATTAATACCAATGCGTAGTATAACTTAATATCTTATCTGAAATGCTGTTTAACATATTTAAATAAAGTTTGCAATTAGGAGAGAAAAATCACAAAGAAGAATAACTTTTCTCAATTTATAATCTTTGGATAAATTTAAGTTTATTATATTTTTTGGTTTAAGCGGATTATTAATTTCTATTATTAACTCATACTACACAGGAAATTCTTAATCTTATTCTTATTCCTATCCGGAATCTTCTTCCGATCTTAGGAAGATTCTAGTTTCCCCGGAATGACAATGAGAAACGACTTGACGTTCCCGGAGAATGTGAAATGTGATGTCATTCCGGATTTGATCCAGAATCTGCTTTTTGTATTGTATCGTAAAGGAACGACCCTAACAAACCAGCTGCCTGCACTTGCTCTTAATCGTAATCATACCCGGCAGAGCCAGAGTCAAATTTTAAAATTGAGATTATTTTTTATGCCTATATTTATCTATAAAATTAGGCGTCAAAGTATTAATCTTACTCGATTTTTATCCCGATTATGAGTAAGATTATTATTAAGATTAAGACCGATGCTTAACATAACTTAATAAATAAAAATTTTTATTTAAATCTTTCCAAAATATTGAAGAATTATTTTCAGGGATGAGATTTTTTTCTATCATTAAAATAAATTAAAAGATGAAATATAAAATATTATTCCTTTTTGTTTATCTCTTTGCAAATGTATATCCGCAAACCGAACCTATTTCAATCAATATTGATATCACAAAGGATAAAGGTCCAATGAAGCAAATCTGGGCCTGGTTCGGGTATGATGAACCAAATTATACTTATATGAAAAACGGGAAAAAGCTTTTATCGGAATTAGCAGCTTTAAGCCCTGTTCCGGTTCATATTCGTACTCATAATCTCATGACATCAGGTGATGGAACACCCGCACTTAAATGGGGTTCAACTAATATGTATACAGAAGACAGTCTCGGCAATCCTATCTATAGCTGGACTATAGTTGACAAAATATTCGATACCTATATTGAACGGAAAATGAAGCCGCTCGTGGAAATTGGATTCATGCCCGAAGCGCTCTCGACTCACCCTGAACCATACCGGCATCACTGGGCTCCCGGCACTTCTGCCAAGCTTGAAACAGGATGGTCATATCCTCCGAAAGATTACAATAAATGGGCTGAACTAATTTATCAATGGGTAAAACATGATATAGATCGATATGGGAAAGGAGAAGTTGAAAGCTGGTATTGGGAAGTTTGGAATGAACCGGATATCTTTTATTTAAATTCTCAAAACAAAGTAGAAGATTATTGTAAAATGTATGATTATGCCTCGGATGCTGTAAAACGGGCATTGCCGACCGCCAGAATCGGAGGTCCGCATTCAACCGGCGGCGGTGCATGGTTTTTAAAATTATTTCTTCAGCATTGCTTATCGGGTACAAATGCAGCAACCGGTAAAATCGGAGCACCGATTGACTATGTGGCATTTCACGCAAAGGGTTCTCCCAAAATTGTAAACGGTGTAGTATACATGGGAATAAAATCGCAATTAGATAATGTGAAAGATAATTTATCGGTAATCACTTCCTTCCCGGAAATAAAAAAACTTCCGGTTATTATCGGGGAATCCGATCCTGAAGGATGTGCAGCCTGCGGTATTATGACAAATCCTGAAAATGCTTACCGCAACGGTACGTTATATTCTAGTTACGAGGCCGCATCTATTTCACGAATATATGATATGGCTGATTATTACGGAGTTAACCTGATCGGTGCGGTTAATTGGTCGTTTGAGTTTGAAAACCAGCCATGGTTTGCCGGATACCGCAGTTTAGCTACCAATGGTGTCGATAAACCGGTTCTTAATGTTTTTCGTATGTTAGGGATGATGACCGGTGAACGTGTGGATGTTTCGGGTAATTTACCTTACAACTTTAAAACTATTTGCGATTCAGGCGTAAGGGGGAAACAAACAGATATAAATGCTTTAGCCTGCAGAGATAAAAATATTGTCACAGTTCTGCTCTGGAATTACCATGATCTGGATATAAAAGATAATGGTTCGCCGGTAGTACTAAATATAAAAGGTATTCCTGCTCAGGAAGCGAAACTTACGCAATACCGGATAGACAACAAATATAGTAATTCATATGAAGTGTGGAAAAAAATGGGCTCCCCGCAGAGTCCGACAACCGGGCAAATCGCTGCGCTTGAGAAGGCGGGAAAGCTTGCAGCACTTTCAGCACCTGAACAAATAAAAATTACAAACAATACAGCATCTATAAAAATGCAACTGCCGCGGCAGGCAGTTTCTTTACTGAGAATTGTCTGGAGCAAGTGAGGTTTACACCAGCGTTTCCGGTCTGAAATCAGAATATTCAAGGGATTATAATTGTGAACGAAGTCACATGTGATTATCTGACTCCATACTAATTATCAGAAAGCAATTCAGAATTTTAAAAAGGATCATGTTATGGTTTCAAGTATTCAAAAAGAAAAAGCCGAACTGTTCTTGAAATTTCATCAAGACAAAGAAATTCTGGTTCTATTAAACTCATGGGACACCGGAAGCTCCAAATTAATAGAAGCATGCGGCTATAAAGCAATCGCAACAACAAGTATGGGAATAGCTGCCTCTTTAGGTTATCCTGACTGCCAGATAATACAATTGTCAGAAATGATTGAAGTTATAACGGGAATCGTAAATGGAGTACAAGTTCCGGTAACTGTGGATATAGAAGCCGGATATGGAAACAATTTAAATGAAATAATCGATTCTGTTAAAAAGATAATTGCAACAGGAATTGTTGGAATAAACATTGAAGACAGTATTGATTTAAATCCAATATTAATTGACGAGATGAAATTTTGTGAAAGAATATCAGCCATTCGTGAATTATCAGATTCACTCGGGTTTCATTTAGTAATTAATGCAAGAACGGATTCATTTTATACTTCATCAGGTTCGCTGGAAGAAAAATTATCTGAATCAATTAAACGCGGAAATAAATACCGTGAAGCTGGTGCTGACTGCATATTCGTACAGCCTGTATGGGAAAAAGAAACGATTTCGACATTGGTTAAGGAAATTAATGCTCCAATAAATATTCTTTCAAATCCTACGATTGGGGCAGGATCACCTCTATCCGTTAGTGAACTGCAGGATTTAGGAGTTGCCCGTTTAAGTCTTGGTTCAAGTTTGATGAAAGCTACTTTAGCTTTAATTAAAAAAGTAGCTGACGAACTTTCTGAAAAAGGCACTTACAATATTTTATTAGATACCTTAACACCGTTTCCCGACGCTGCAATGGCCTATAAAATGGCAATAGGGTTGAAGAAATGAGCTGGATGTATACAAAAAGAAGTAAAACGGATACAGGTTACGTTTAATGGTATAATTTTATTTTAAGGAAAAGAAATGCCCGTGATTTCTTCATCCATACTCTTTCCGTAAACCAATCTTCCGGTCCTTTATTTGAGGCTGATATCCGCTCCAGTTTATTTCCCTATCTTTTTCCTTTCATTTTCCCTGAAAATACATGATACAAAAAATAATAAAGATTTTTGAGAGAACTTATACAAAAAGCGGGATGAGCGATACATTTTACCTAGCTAATATTTTTGTGTTAACACAAGCGATTACTTGTGTCCCATCTTGGCAAACCTCCTAATGTATTCGAATTGGTTACAATGATAACTAGAGCGACCAGAAAAGCTGTGATAATTTTATCTCATAATCCAAAATAATACTGCAATGCTATTAGCTTGTATTTGATTCTATTTATACCTACGTTCTTTTAAAGAAAGGTTATACATATTGAACACACCTATGAACATTTTAATTGCCGAAACTGATTCTAAAGTTGTCACGCAGCTTAATTACTGTCTTGCCTCTTTAGGTCACAAAGTTTTACCGGTTGTTACTACTGGAGAAGATTTAATGGAGCAAGTGAAACTTTTAAATCCTTCACTTATCATTACGGATATTAACCTTAATGGTCAACTTGATGGTATTGAAGCAATAGCACGCTTAGAAAGCAGCTATAAAATCCCTTATATTTTTATTACTGCTTTTGATGACTTTAGCAGACTCATAACTTCTTACTATTTAAATCCAGTCGGTATAATAAGAAAGCCAATTGATCAGACTA
This sequence comes from uncultured Bacteroidota bacterium, assembly GCA_963782475.1. Taxonomy (GTDB): domain Bacteria; phylum Bacteroidota; class Ignavibacteria; order Ignavibacteriales; family Ignavibacteriaceae; genus CAVQBP01. The sequence goes on along the minus strand of CAWAJW010000005.1, from coordinate 63,925 downwards.
ATCTGTATGAGATTGTTGAAAAAGCTCAACTGCAATTTGAACTGGTTTAAATTTCTTTTGCGGTAAAATTTTCAATTAACCGGATTTTAAGCTTTTCTGATTGTTATTATTAATTTTCATTTTGCATTATAAGCGTAATTAAATTAGGGGGTTAATCTTTAATCGGATTGACAAGGAGTAAACATTAAGTCATATTTTTAGATGTTTAATCCAGTAAAAACTGACTAATATTAGGGTTCCAGCATTAGCTTACACAAAGATTACCTCAAATCCCACAAATAAGTTTTTAGTAATGTTCGATTCAGCTTTTATTGAGGTAATTAAAACTGGCTGTTCTTTTTTCATTATTATTCTCCGAATTTAGATTTTTTGGATTCATTTTTTTCTTTTGTTTGGAAGCAGTTTTAGCTACAGAAATTTATTTCAAATATTCAGAGAGGTTTTGAGAATCCTCTTCTCATTTGCCAGCTTATTAACAATTAACATTATATTTTCAAATTCATTTTTAAGTTCTGCATTCTGTTTTTAATTACAGTATTTTGCATTTTAAGTCTGCATCCTGCTTTGCCAGTTCTTCTATTCCCGGATCGCTTTTCCATCTATTTTCATATTTCCATTACCTTGTATGGGTAAATTGCAATTCGCCATTACATAATTGAAATTCTTTAACAAGATGACATTTTTAAAGTTGTTATCCGGGATTTTAAAAGATCTTATCCCTTGAAAGTAAGGTTACGTTTTGATATTTATTTCACCATCAGCATCTTTTTTATAAACCTTAAATTACTATGTGCATTATGGATAGATAAAGTGTATATGTAAATCCCACTTGCCAAGTTCTCACCGTTAAATTTAACATCAAAAATTCCTGCGTCCATTTCTTTATCCAGTAACGTTGTTATCTTTTCCCCCAGAATATTAAAGATAGTTAAATTTACCCTGCCGCTTTCTTTAAGTCCAAACTTAATTGCAGTCGCTGGATTAAATGGATTGGGATAATTCTGGAATAATTCAAATTTAACAGGTAATGAATTAACAGTTGCAACAGATGAATACTTAAATGCGCCATCATTATCGATTTGTTTTAGCCTGTATTCTATATTGCCGTTAAGAGGATTAGTGTCAACAAAAGAATATTCTTTAGGTGAATTGCTGTTGCCTGAACCGTTTACAAAACCAATTTTTTCCCAACTGTCTGATGTCCCTCGGATTCATGGGTGACTAGGAGGGTTCTTTGAACTTCAAATCCATAGTTGTTTATTTCTGTTGCTGTTTCCCAATGTAAATTGATTACGTTGTTTTTTAAGAAAGCATTGAAAGTAGTTAATTCAACCGGCAAACTGGTTGAGAAGGCCAAATTATCATACGAATCATAACTACCAGGCGACGCATTTCTAGTTAATGTAATATATTTTATGTTATTTTGGATAATTGTATAATTAGTACCAGTAGAATATATATTTACACTTGCGAGCTGCTGATCGCTTGCATTAAATGCTTTGAATAGAATTGTTCCGGGCATATTAAGTACATCAATTGAGATTTGTGACTGAGTATTTGTAAAGGTGATTTTAATAGGCAGATCTCCATCATTCTCCTGCATAACAGGTTCGCCTGCTTCTGTAGAATAAAAACCATTCTCTATGGACTCTACTCCCTGTGAAACATAATCACTTGTTCCTATTAGAGTATTGGTAGGACCATCAAATGTTATTGTTTCACCAACACTCAAACCGGAAAAAAATATAAAAATCATTACAGAAAGTCTTAAAAAAAATTTCAAATGTTTCTCCTTATAAAATTATATTTTGAATTTTTCACCGGGGTTTATTTCAGCGAAATCATTTTCCGGTTTTGAATAAAATTCCCTTCCTTCAATTCGAATATTTATATTCCCCAAAAGAGAGATAAGAGTAAAATCATGACCCAAAGAAGACTTTAATACCTACTAATATTGCATTTATAGCAACAGCCCCAAGGATTAATCCCATTACGCGGCTTATTACACTTGCACCGGAATCGCCAATCAATCTGTGTATGTATGATGCCAGCAAAAGAAGTAAAAGAGCAAATACCAGAACAAGCAACATAATTAGCGCCATATATATCTGGTATACAACATTAAAACGATGATTATCAGTTAGTAAAACTATAGCAAGTATAGCTCCCGGTCCTGCAATAGAGGGGACTGCAATCGGAAAGATTGCTGTATCCCTACCGCTTTTAACTACCTCTAATTCCTTCTCCGGTTTACTTTCTCCAAAGATCATTGTGAGTGAAAAAAGAAATAAAACTATACCGCCGGCTATCTGGAATGCTGATAGAGGGATCCCCATCTCTTCAAGCAGTAACTGACCTGCAATTAGAAAAAACAGAAGTATGCAAGCAGCTATAACTACAGCTTGTACCGCAATTTTTTTCTTATCTTTTTCAGGATGTCTTTGAGTTGCAGCAATAAAAACCGGAACTGTTCCAATTGGATCAATTACAGCCCAAAGAAGAACGAAAGCACTTATTATCTCATTGAAGTGCATAGCTCTTCTTTTTTCGTTCCACTTCCTGCCTAATTACTGCTTTAATAAAATCCGGTCTGTACCAGTACTTCATATACCTTCCATTAATGTACATATATGGAGTTCCTTGAATCTTAACTTCAGCACCAGCTTCTATATCATTCTTTACTCTCTGGATTACATCAGGTGCATCCATACGCGCACTGAACTTCTCCTTATCCCATCCATGTTTTTCTGCAAGGTCAAGGAGGTATTTGCGGTTAATTTCTTTTTGGTTTTTATAAAGTGAATCATAGTAGCTCCAGAAGTCCCCATCTTCCTGGGCACATATTCCTGCACATGCTGCCAGACCGGAATTTTCGTGAAGCTTTCGTTTCATGTAATGATTTATCGACTGGTCAAGGGGATAATTCATAAAATAAAGCTTAGCCTCCTTATTAATCTCCGGCCATATAGTCTGCATACTGTCAGCAAGTTCCTTACATGCCGGGCACTCAAAATCTGCAAACTCAACGATGGATACTCCGGCTTCCGGATTTCCCTTTACCGGGGCATGGGGATCTATATTAACTTTCACAGGCGCCTGTTTAAAATGTTCTTCCAGGGCATCTTTCATAATAAACGGTTTCTCTGCTGCCTTTATTTCAGGCATATTTTTTTCATACTGTCTTATTCCTACATAACCGAGGCTGAACATCCATACCGCTACTATACTGTAAAGAACTGGTTTGGGTGTGAATCCTAAATTTGAGCGAAGCCCGAAAAGACTCTTTATATATCCAAATATGAAACTTCCGGTTTTCCGGTATGAAAGACCAATTGCAGGCAACAGTAATAATATCAGAGAAATATTAACCAGATACATTCCTACGCAGACAGGGCATAATACTTTTAATATTATTAATTGTATCGCTTTGAATACTGAGAAAAGTACGGCGGCAGATGCACCAACAAGAACAACAGCTGCAGATCCCTTTACTTTTTCCACATCTTTTCTGAATAGTGCAGCAATTAAAATAATGACCGACCAGAGATAGAATAAGAATCCCAGCCAGGCTACCGGAATTCCGAACATAGTAGCAAACTTTGTAGATAGTACCGCATCACAGGAGATCCATTCATTAAAATCACAGATGCTTGTTCCGCCTGCTGAATGACGGGCAAGCATGATAGTAAGGTTTGTGGCATATAGTGCAAGCGCTCCCCCTATAATACACATCAACAATGCTATTAAAATGTAACCTTTCCGCAAAACTGGCACTTCCGGTGAATTTTCTTTTAGTTTCATTTATTAACCTTTACTTATTTATCAAAAATTTTAATTGAATAAAAATAAAACAACAAACCTAAGCATCTTCCCGAATAAGCGGGCTTAACCGGTAAGAAAGTGTTATTTCGATGGATCCCGATAATCTGGACGAGAAATCTTTTTTAAACGCAAGATTTCTCCCTTCGGTCGAAATGACAACGGATCTTTAGTTCAGCTTCACTTATTTATCTTTTATATCTTACCTTTTTATTTTTATGTTTTCTTAATCTAATTAAACTTATAATTGTCAAAGCTGCTCTTTATTGCCGGAGGCAAACATCTGTTTAGCTTTTGATAATGATTGATAATCGAGTTTACAAATAATACCTACACTCAAATCACATGTTGCCGGCCGGGGGACGATAGTATTAAACCAATAAGTAAAATCGTCACCACAGGTTGTCCAAGCTCCCCCCGTATTCTTTTTTGAACGGTTTAGGGTACATTTTAAATTTTTTATCTGTGTAAGAGGCCAGCGAAACTGTATAGAACTTGATCCGGAATTAGATGCCAGCCAGGCCGGCTGTGTTTTCCATACAACGCCGCCATTAAGTTCCTTTGTCCAGCACCATGCAGACTTACCATCTGAGATACTGTACCAGCTTGAATTAAAACTTGGAGTAGACCCTTCGTAAGAATAGTAAGCTATTTTAGCCTGGGGTAAACAAGGCGAAGTTTCAGAAAGGCTTTTAGTATATGGGGTAATAAGGTCAAATGCTTTTTTGTTATCAAACAGTTTATTGTCTATCATTGACTTATCAACGTCCGTGTCAAAAAATATAACAGCCTCTTGGTATGCACCGGAGTTTGACAAACTAATGGATGTAGTGCTGGTACTTAATATTATCTTCTTTTGCATATTCTTAAAGCCGCGCTGTCTTTGAAGATAATTACCGGCAGTTCCGCTGTTCCATCCTGAAAGTAGTTCATTCAACTCAGATGAATTTGCAAACTGCCAATTAGTATAGGTCCTGTATATTTTATTATTGATCTCGCTATTGCCGCCTGAATACAAACCTATAGTTTTACCGCAGCGATTAGATTGTGAGTTAAGGGGAGAACTGCAATTACTTCCCATTGCATTTGTAAATTCTTCCAACGATTTTACCCATAAAATAGGAGTTGTTTCACTATACTGAATAATAAAATGATCATCGGTGTATGGTGCACCGGCGGTGGTAAACTGATCGGTTAGTGCATTATAAACATAATTTGTATAAGTTCCTGCTTTTTTGCAGTATAGAGAAGCATCAGAATTGCTGCATACTTCACCTACAGAATCTGCCGGATAATTATCATCATCTTCGGATGCCGCTACCTGCCATGCCTTATAATGAAGAGCTTCACTAAGAAGGAAGAGTCCTTCAGCCTGGTAATAATAGTAATAATATGTAAACTGACTTACATTATTGTAATATGCTATATCGCCAAAAGCATCGTTGTCGGGTGTTGGCAGAGCATTAACACATGCAGTAATAACACCGGATGACGGCAGAATTAATTTGTTTGCTAATGTGGTTAGAATCTCGGCCATGGGAGTTTTGCTTGTATATCCATTCACTGCCATTACCTGATCAACCCAGTCTGAAATGTCCGAATTTGGTACTCTATCTCCGCCGGCGGCATGTGAAATAAAGGTTTTGTATTCTGAAGAAAGATAATCTATTCTTCCGGTTTCCTCTGTAAGATTTTGCTGTTGTAAGTCGCAGCTTAAAATTTTTAATTGACTGTTTATATCCGACAGCTGCACCTGTACAGCATTAAGCTGGGAAATAATTTCCTGCAGGCTTTCATCTATTTTATCAAGCTGGCCGGAAAAATCCGGGCTTGCATCAACAAGGCCCAGTGCGCCCATTGCCCAGCCGGCCGCCGTTCCCCCTATTTTACCTCCGGCACCTTGTGCAACACCTTTGAATAATTCCGTAATAGCAGTGCCGGCAAAACTAGAATTACCAGGGCCGACCCCCCCACCGCCATTATCAATGCCGTCAATAAAGTTGGTTAAGAGATCACAGTTGCTGACAACAAGAACAGAAAAAATAATAGATACAACCAGAAACATTTTTAGTAGAGTATCTTTTAGTGTTCTCCTGCCTTTGATAGATTTCATATTATTGCCTCTTAATATGATATGGCTTTATTTGATTTATAATTATTTTCATACAACTTTTTAGCTTTTGATAATGATTGATAATCGAGTTTACAAATAACACCTACACTCAAATCACATGTTTCCGGCCTGGGTACAATTGTATTAAACCAATAAGTAAAATCACTGCCGCAGGTAGTCCATACGCCGCCTGCATTCTTTTTTGTACGGTTATTTGTACAGCTAATGTTTTGAACAAAACTGAATGGTATACGAAATTGTTTTGAGTTGTCACCTCCACTTGATTCAAACCACCCTGGTTTGATATTCCATTGAACTCCTCCATTAAGGGCATTGCCGCCGCACCACTCTGCTAATCCATATGCATTGTACCAGCTGCTGTTAGTTCCTGCGGTCTTGCCGATATAATTATAGAAAGTTGAAGAAAACGGATAACAAGAGCCTGAAGCAGTCTTTTTTTGGTATGGAGTTATTAAATCAAAAGCTTTTCTGTTATCAAATAATTTATTATCTAAACTTCCTTTACCCACATTTGTATCAAAAAATATAACTGCCGTTTGATTATTACCGGAATTAGATAAGCTGAAAGTTGTTGTATTGTTGCTTAATATTATCTTGTTATTCATATTTTTAAAACCGAGAATATCCTGAAGATAATTACCGGCTGTACCAATATGCCATCCGGAAAGAAGCATATTAAGTTCAGAAGCATCGGCAAACTGCCATTTTGAATATCCCCTGTATATTTCGTTTGTTATATTGCCGTTACCTTCATTGTAACGTCCCACTGTTACACCGCATTTGTTATTAACAGAATTAAAAGGAGAATTGCAGTCATCTCCATGAGCGAGTGTAAATTCCTCTAAAGATTTAACCCATAAACGCGGAGTAGTTTCACTATATTGAATGACAAAATAATCATCTGTATAGGGTGCACCGGCGGTGGTAAACTGATCAGTAAGTGCGTTATATACATTATTTGTATAAGTTCCTACTTTTTTGCAGTATAGAGAAGCATCAGAATTGCTGCATACTTCACCTACAGAATCGGCCGGATAATTATCATCATCTTCGGAAGCCGCTACCTGCCATGCCTTATAATGAAGAGCTTCACTAAGAAGGAAGAGTCCTTCAGCCTGGTAATAATAGTAATAATATGTAAACTGACTTACTTTATTGTAGTATGCTATATCGCTAAAAGTATCGTTGTCGGGTGTTGGCAGAGCATCAACACATGCAGTAATAACACCGGATGACGGCAGAATTAATCTGTTTGCTAATGTGGTTAGAATCTCGGCCATGGGAGTTTTGCTTGTATATCCATTCACTGCCATTACCTGATCAACCCAGTCTGAAATGTCCGAATTTGGTACTCTATCTCCGCCGGCGGCATGTGAAATAAAGGATTTGTATTCTGAAGAAAGATAATCTATTCTTCCGGTTTCCTCTGTAAGATTTTGCTGTTGTAAGTCGCAGCTTAAAATTTTTAATTGACTGTTTATATCCGACAGCTGCACCTGTACAGCATTAAGCTGGGAAATAATTTCCTGCAGGCTTTCATCTATTTTATCAAGCTGGCCGGAATAATCCGGGCTTGCATCAACAAGTCCTAGTGCGCCCATTGCCCAGCCGGCAGCCGTTCCCCCTATTTTTCCTCCGGCACCCTGTGCGACACCTTTGAATAATTCTGTAATTGCAGTGCCGCCCAAACTAGAATTGCCAGGGCCGACCCCACCACCAGCGCCATTATCAATGCCGTCAATAAAGTTGGTTAAGAGATCACAGTTGCTGACAACAAGAATGGAAAAGACGATAGATACAACAAGGAATAATTTTAACAATATATCTTTTAATCTCCATTGTTTATCTTCTGAATTCAATTTCTCTTATTAATTTCACTTTAAATCCTCCTTAATTTTTATAAACTTCTTTTTGATTCGAAATTTTTTCCAAACAATCTTTTTGCATTTTTAATTGTTGATAAAGAAAGCTTGCATGTGGATCCGGATGCGGTATTATCACATGTTGCAGGCCTTGGTACATTGAAATCCAGGTATGCAGTAAAATCATCACCGCACTTAGTCCACACGCCGCCGGCATTTCTACTTGAACGGTTTTCAGTACAAGGCTGTTTACTAATATTTAATACCGGCCAGCGGAACTGAAGCCCGGAAGGTTCCCAATTGACACCGTTCTGCTGCGCTAAATAGCCAGGTAGAACTGAAAAGGAGAAAGGTGTGGTATTATTGTAATCGCTCCCGCAGTGTCTGTTATGACCGACAGCATTGTAATATCCATTCCTGTTAGCAGGTACATTCGAATTTGTAGTATAATCAACCGAAACATAGGGAATACCTTTAATTACGTTACACAAATTACCTTTATGCCTGGATTTAGTTAAAAGACTTTCGAATTGAGAGGTTGATATTGCCGGAGCCCCTGGTAAAAAATCATAACTCCAATTTGTATCGAAGAATGGGACGACATATTGAGTTGCCCCGGTCTCATCTAAGTTTATTTCCACCACATTTGGACTTAGTATGATCTTATTTCTCATATTCTTGAAACCAAGATTGTTTTGAAGGTAATTACCGGCAGTTCCACTATTCCAGCCGGCCAGCAACTCTGTCAAATTATCAGAATTCGCCTGGATCCAGCCCTTATAACCTTTATAAGTCACTGAACTCATTTTTTTAGGATTAGCATCAATATTAAACCAGCCTACTGTTGTACCGCAAGGATTTGCAGAATTTAAAGGATCTGCACAATTATCCCCTGCAGCAGTAGTAAAATCTTCAAGTGAAAGCGGCCACAAAGAGCTTCCGCTGGCGCTGTACTCCTGCACTAAATTTTCATCGGAGTATGCTTCTCCGGCGGCAGTGAATTGGTCTATTAAGGAATTGTACAAATTGTTGGTACGGCCAGCGACCAAATCGCAATTAACTTCAATATTAATATCTGAACAAACATTGGAAACAGAATCTGCAGATAAAAAATCTGAGTTTGGTGAACCGGCAGCCAACCATGCCTCATAATGCCAAGCTTCACTATAAAGGAATAGGGCACGAACCTGATATACATAGTAATAGTCGATAAGACTATTAACTATTTTATAGTAAACAGTATCTGTTCCAAAGGAAAACTCAGCCGGGGAGGGGACAGACTGCACACATGCAGGAATGAGGCCTGAGTTAGAAGACTCTACCAATTGGCTTGAAAAGGAAGCAAGTATTACTCCCATAGACGTTAGATTCGTGTGAGTACCAGTTGCAAGAACCTGGTCCACCCAGTCTGCAATTTTATCCATTACCGGTTCCCCGTTTTCAGCAGCAGCAACGTAAGTTCGATAATCATAAATAAGGTTGTCAACCTCTCTTCTTTCATCTTTAAGAGTAGTTTCCCAAGTAGAACAGTTTATAACCCTTAATTCTGACTCAATGTTGATTAGCTCATTATCAAGCCCGTTTAGCTGGGAAATAATCACTTGCAGATCCTGGTCAATTTTGTCGAGTTGTTCAGTATAATCCGGGCTGCTTTCGCTTAAGCCTATAGCGCTCATTGCCCAGCCTATACCCTCGCCTTCAGCATCTTTGAGTGCTGTTTCACCAACCAGTTTAAAAAGAACCGTTGCATAGCTTTGATTTTTATCACTCCCCCCAAAAGCAGGCCGTGTACCACCAACAGGACCATTGTGATCAAGAATATTGGTTAATAAATCACAGTTGCTTACAATGAACACAGATGAAATAATTGAGGCTGCCAGGAAATATCTTAGCAGAATATCTTTTAATCTTTTTCTTCCATTAACTGGTTTCATAATTTAACCTCTTATATTTCTGTAAACTTTTTCTTTAAGATTTATACTTATATTCATATAAAATATTTGTATTTTCAACAGCCGAGGCGTTGAGAGCACAGATGTCTGAGAATACAAAAAATGCTCTAAGAAATTTATTTTTCAAATTTTTCAATCACTTTTTCCTTCATTCTAAATAAATCTCTTAGTATTAAAAACGATTTTTTGTCTTATCATATACATCAAATGTGGATTTGGCTTTGGCTATTGTTCCACCATCAGTTGAACACTGAGTAGCTGCATCTGTATTATCACAGGTTTGGGGTCGTGGAAAATAATATTCCAGCCAGGCAGTAAGGTCATCACCGCACATTGTCCACATACCACCAGGATTTTTATTCGGCCGATTTTCTGTACAAGTAAGAGCAGAGGCTATCCTAACCGGCCACCTATATTGGCGTGCAGAATTTTCGTGATTAGTTTTTCCGCCTTGTTCTGCCAGGTAACCCGGCAAGACAGAAAATGAAAATTGAGTGGTATAATCATAATCACTTAATGGCTGGCAATATCTGCAATGTCCGCTAGCATCATAAAAATTATTCCGGTTAGAAGGAACTTTAGGGTTTTTATTATAATCAATACTCATATAGTAGTAAACAAGACCTCTGCATAATCCACCCTCATTTCTGGATTTAACTAAAGTGGCTTCCTGAAAATCCACTTCATTTCTCGCAGGGCCTCCTTTTGATGGTAAAAAGTTATAATCCCAATCAGTATCGAAGAAGGGAATAACATATTGGTAACCATCCACTTCATTAAGAGTAATTTCTTCTTCATTTGTACTAATTATTATCTTATTTTCCATATTCTCAAAACCGAGATTCTGTTCAAGATAGGTGCCCGCAGTTCCACTTTTCCATCCTGCGAGCAAATTTACTAATAAGGCTGAGCCCGCTTTTTGCCAACCGCTATAACCTCTATAATTAACAGATTGCAAAGAGCCGTCATTATAAAAACCTGCAGTAATGCCGCACGGAGTTGCAGAGGTTAAAGGCTCAGTACAATTACCCCCCGCGGCAACGGTAAAATCTTCTAATGATTTGACCCACAAATAGGACGGATTGTACTCAAACACAAAATTCTTATTTGTATATGGAGCCCCGCCAAGTGCATATTGCTGAATTAGACTATTGTATACATAATTTACAGCAGATGCTGCCTTGTTACACCAACTTTCCCCAGAAGAATTGTTGCATACATAAGAAGTAGAATCAGCAGAAAGTGAGTCGGAGTTCGGTGAACCTGCGGCTTGCCAGGCTCTATAATGGTAAGCTTCGTTCAGTAGTAGTAATCCTTTGAGCTCGTATTGTGCGTAGTAGTCAATATATGCCTTTACAGTATTGTAATATATAGTATCCGCACCGAATGAGGCATCTGCAGGTAATGTAAAGGTCTGGATACAGGCAGAAAGAGTTCCGCTTACAGGTACTATGAGATTATCTTGTAAATCTGTAAGTATTCCAAACATATCCGTTTTATCTGTGTAATTTCCTTCTGCAAGAATTTCATCAGCCAGTTTAGCCATATCTGACGATGATACCGGAAGCCCGGCTTGAACATTTTTTAAATCCTGGTCATAATCTTGCAACAAATCATCTATTCTTGATTTATCAGGGCCTAATGTTTGTTGCCAATCACCGCAGTTTATTTGTTGAAGTTCATTTTCTATCTGAGATAACTCTTTATTAATATCATTTAGCTGAGTGATAATAACATTAAGATCATCGTCTATCTTACTTAGCTGTTCATTAGAATTAGGGCTGGCATCACTTAAACCTATAGCACCCAGAGCCCAGGAAGTTGCAATGCCCCCTACACTTCCTCCAGCACTTTCTCCTACCGTCACAAAAAGTTGAGTAATATAATTAGAGGTTTGGTTCCCTCCCAAACCCGGGGGCGGGGGATTTCCATTACCATGGAGATCATCATGAAAATTAGTTAATAAATCACATTTGCTTACAATGAATACAGAAGAAATAATTGATGCTGCCAGAAAATATCTTAGCAGAGTATCTTTCAATCTTCTTTGCTGACTCACCGGTTTGTTTCCTTTTATTAATTTCATGCTTATTCCTTTTTATTTATAAACTTCTTTTCCATTTAGCATTATTTCCAAAGATACTTTTTGCATTGGCAACTGTTGAAGCGGAAACATTGCAAGGGGTGGCATCAGTGTTATTACACGTTACAGGCCTTGGAACGTAATATTCAATAAATGCAGTTAAGTCATCGCCGCACATAGTAGGTATACCTCCTGCATTTTTATGTGAACGGCCTTGAGTACAAGTGAGTTTGTCGACTGATAATATTGGCCAGTGGTACTGAATTGCAGCAGGTTCATGATTAGTTTTATTATCCTGTTTAGCCAGCCACCCAGGTATAACTGAAAAAGAGAAAGGTGTAGTATAATTGCTGCCGCAATGCCTTGCATGGCCTACGGCATCATAAAAAGGATTAGCGGTTGAGGGTAATTTTGAATTATAGTTAACGTTATCATAGTATGTACTTAAACCCTTACAAAGGCTGCCTACTGACCTGGTCTTAATTAAAAGATCTTCCTGAAATTGAATTGTTGTTATTGCAGGGCCGCCGCCTAAATCACTATATTTTAAGCCAGTATCGAAAAAAGGTACCACATATTGTGTTGATCCGCTTTCATTTAAGCTTATTGACACGTAATCTGAACTGATCACAATCTTTCGTGCCATATTCTTAAAACCTAATTTGCTTCCCAGGTAATCCCCGGCAAGACCATCTGTCCATCCGGAAAGCAGCTGTGTCAACTGAGCGGAAGCAGCATTTGACCAACCGGAATACCCTTTGTAAACGACTGAACTCGGGCTGGGTGAATCATAATAACCTGCTGTTATTCCGCAGGGATGGTCTTCAGTTAAAGGATCGGCACAATTATCTCCGGCACCTACTGTAAAATCTTCGAGGGAAAGAGGCCACAGATAAGAATCACTGCTGCTGTTATACATCATTACCAAATTTTCATCGGAATAAGGTGCTCCTCCTTCTGTAAACTGATTAACTAAATTATTATACAAGGTATTAGTTTTAGTGGCCACCTGATTGCAGATTAATGTAGGTTTTGAGCAAACTTGTGAAATGGAATCGGCAGAATAAATATCCGAGTTAGGAGCACCTGCCATTTGCCATGCACGGAAATGCTTTGCTTCACTATAAAGCATAAGGGCTTGAACCTGGTATGTATAGAAATAGTTGACCAATAATTTAACCTGGTTATAATAAACCGTATCTGTACCAAATGAATTATCAGCCGGCGCCGGAATAGACTGGGTACATGCAGATATAATACCTCCGGTTGTCCCTGCCAGCATGGCATCTTCTATATTAGCTAATGCAGTTTCCATAGTAACATCATTTGGACCTAGAACTGTACTATCACCGAGCACATGGCTTACCCATGAACTAATATCTGAGATTGATACCAAACCAGGCGGATTTAAGGTATCCCTAGCAGTGTTGACCATAGTCACATAATCAGTCATCCGATTATCAATCGAGCTTCTAGCATTTAATACATCCTGCGACCAATCTGCACAATTTATAATTGTTAATTCGTTATATATATTAGTGAGTTCTGTTTGAATAGCTGAAAGCTGGCTGGAGATCTCCTGAAGATCCTGGTCAATTTTATCAAGCTGTGCAGTATAATCAGGACCGCTCGCATCGCCTAAGCCTATTGCGCTCAAAGCCCATCCGACAGTACTGCCAGCGCCATATTGACCTGCAGCATCTTCTGCTACGGCTACAAAAAGAGAAGTAGCCAAGCTTGCACTCTGGCTTCCGCCGAATTCCGGCTGCCTACCACCAACAGGACGATTATGATCAAGAATATTGGTTAATAAATCACAGTTGCTTACAATAAATACGGATGAAATAATTGAGACTGCCAAAAAATATCTTAGCAGAGAATCTTTTACGCTGCGGATCGATTTTGTTTTTTTAACCGGTGATTTCATATTTAACGCCTTTTTATTTTATTTTTAATTTTTTTCAACTGCTTTTTTTAATTAACTACCATATCCTGGCGGAAAGTTTGCCAGTATCTTTTCAACTGCATCATCTATATCTTCCTGCATTTCTGTTCCGTCATTATAATTCCTAACTACATCGGTACCTGTTCCTCTCCAGACAAGCTCTTTATTCTTTGAATCAACTATATCGATAACAAGAGTTCCTTCTTTATAATAGCTGATATTAGTATATCTTCTGTTTGGGCCCCACCATGGATGATACCAACCGTAACCGGCAGCACTATATTGCGCCAGCTTCATTTTTTGTTTAACACCTGCATTAGCTACAACGACAAAATCTGCTGGTCCAACCTTCTTTTGAACAAAACCTTTTCCCTGCAGATCTTTATCCACGGCATTTATCACCCGTTTGTACACAAGGGGATTTCTCTTTAATGCTTCGCGAAGATTTAATTCGGAATTAATTGCCCAGCGGTAGGTTCTGTATTGACGGAAATTGTATGAGTGGTCATAGTCGCTCTGCACACTGATTGTTGAACAGCTTGACAGGAGGATGCAAAGAAACAACAGATTAAATAAATGGATCTTCATATTTATATGTATCTTATTATTTTTTTCAGGATTAATGCCCAACGATTTTATTTTGTCTTCTTAATCACTGCCCTCAGTTAAATTATTATTGAATTCAAGAATTATTCATCTATTATTGTCATTCTTCTGGATGCTACAAAGCTCTCGGCTTCCAGGAAGTAAACATAACCGCCATTTTTCAGGCGATGACTTTCCGAATCCGTACCATCCCAGGTAATATTATATTTTCCCTCGGAAAGGAGTCCGTTAAACAGAACTGATACCTTTTCTTCAAGAAGGGAGTAAACAACCAGCTTGACACTGCACTGCCGGGGGATGGTAAAGCAGATAGTAGTACGGGTACTAAAAGGATTTGGCGTATTCTGCTCGAGATTAAATCCTTTAGGAATATCCAAAAGGCTTTCATCCTTTTTAAGTTCAGATGATTTGTTTTTCTGGAACATCTCTTTTCCTTTTCTAACTTTTGTCCGGAAATTATTTCAAGCCGGTACATCATCTTGATTGGACTCCTTTAAGAATTTTTTTGAGACGTAAAATAATTGGTTAAATACACCGCCGCTCAACTGGAAGGGACATTATTCCGGCTGAAAATGACATAACTCTGCTGAATAAGACATTCTTACGGTTTAATAGGACATTTCCGGAATTTGGTGATATGGAACAACTTATTCCTGCTTTTAATTTATATATTCTCAACTCATTTTACTGATATAATAATTGAACGAAGTGAGCCTGTTTCTATAAATAGTAAAAAAATATAGATACTTAATCTGTCCTGCTTGATTAAAAGAAAGAAAGGAGAAATGAAAAAGGTTTTATACGGAATCTGGTTGGTATTACTAATATCCGGGAATATTTTTCCTCAAGATTCAAATAATGTTAAAACTAAAGTTTTAATCAAAACGAGTGCAAGCTGGGACGGTAGTGCTTTACCGGATTATCCAGGCAGTAAACCCGAAATAACCATTCTGGAAATTACAATCCCTCCCAATACAAAACTTCCGATGCACAAACATCCTGAAATAAATGCAGGAGTATTATTATCTGGAGAGTTAACTGTTAAGACAGAAAACGGAAAGGTGCTACATCTGAAAGCAGGGGATCCGATTGTTGAGACTGTTAATAAATGGCATTACGGTGAAAACAATGGGAATACACCGGCTAAAATTATCGTCTTTTATGCTGGTACTGTTGGAACACCTATAACGATTACAAAATAATAAATATCTGGATTATATTTTTTTTAATATAACAGCAGAAGGGAGTTGATTAAATTCCTCTTTGAATGCTCTTGAGAAAGCAGTAAGATCCGTATAGCCTACACTGAATGCGATTTCCGTAACATTCCCGGCATCCTGCTCAAGGAGCTGTTTTGCACGCCTGAGCCTCATGATGCGTATACATTGATTCGGTGTACAATCGGTTAAAGCTTTAAGTTTTCTCAGAAGCTGTCTTTTGCTGATCCCAATTTGTTCAGCAAGAACATCAACCCCAAATTTCTCATCCCCCATATTTTTTTCAATTATTCCGCTCATCTTTTCCAAAAATTGTTGATCAATCGAAGAAGCAGAGATTTCTGATGGAGTTAAGACTGCTTTAGATCCGATGTTCTTTTTCATCTGCTCGCGTATCTCAATAAGATTTCTTGTCCGGATCATCAATTCTTTTGTACTAAAAGGTTTTATAAGAAATGCATCAACTCCTGTTTCAAGTCCTTCAAACTTATCATTTTCTTCTGCCTTTGCAGTAAGCATAATTACCGGTATATGACTGGTCACCAGGTTTTTACGAAGCTTTCTTGTTAATTCATATCCATCTATTACAGGCATCATAACATCTGTTATAATTAAATCAGGTATTTCATCAACTGCATGCTGCAGACCTTCTGCACCATTGGAAGCTTCTGCAATATTATAATCGTTCCCTAAAGTATCGCGGATATAAGAACGCATATCAGGATTGTCTTCTACAATTAAAATTATTTTTGATTTAACTCCTTGATCAGTTCTATTAACCTGATTCGTTAATTCTTCTAATTCTTTTTTATATTCAAAAACATTATCATAATCATTATTCTCCTGACCCGGAACACCCTTTTCAGTTTCAATAATTTGATCAGGCTCCAGGTGGGATTTTCCAAGAGGGAGTATAATAGTAAATGTTGTACCGGATCCTTCTTTACTTTCCACTGAAATACCACCGCCGTGTATTTGAACCAGTTCTTTGGTCAGCGCAAGTCCGATACCTGTACCTTCATACTCACGTGTAGTTGAATTGTCTACCTGGAAGAAACGGTCAAAAATATGAGGGAGACGATCCATTGGAATACCTATGCCGGAATCGGCAACTTTAATTTTTACATCTCCAACATTTTCAGGTTCAGAAGACATCGAAGCAGTATTTTTGTCTGCCCGTATTTCTATCTCTATACTTACTCTTACTTCTCCTTCGTCCCGGGTAAACTTAACTGCATTCGATAAAAGGTTGTGCATAACTTTTTCAATTTTATCCTGATCAAAATAAACGGGAATATTATTCACGGAGGTTTCAAATTTCAAATCAATTCTCTTTTTCAGAGCAAGTGATTCAAACGAACCGGTAATATATCTGATTATTGCAACTATGTCTTTTCTCGATGCTTTAAGCTTCATTTCGCGGGCATCAAACTTGGAAAGATCCAGCAGCTGATTTATTAATTGCTGTAATTGTTTTGAATTCCTGAGAGCCATTTTAGCTCTTTCTATATTATGTTCCTTCTTTAAATCCGGCAGGAGGTTTTCAATCTGTCCTACAATTAATGTCAAAGGTGTACGGAATTCGTGTGATATGTTGGCAAAGAAACGGGATCTTATTTTACTTAATTCATGAAGTTCAGTGTTTTTTTCTGCCAATTCGGCTGTTCTTTCAGCAACTAATTTTTCAAGCTCATTTGTTCTGTATGTCAGATGCTTTGTTTTCCGTTTATTATAAACAATTATTATTAAAATAAATAAGGATGTAAATAAAACTATGTATATTATATATGCCCACCATGTTAAATAAAGAGGCGGTAAAATAATCATTGAAAAAGTATCTTCACTGCTTATATTACCGTATATATTTTTAGCTTTAACCCTAAAAGTATAATTTCCTGGAGATAAGTTAGTATAAGTTCTGTTCGTTTCAGATAACCAGTTCGACCATCCTTTGTCAAATCCCTCCAGGAATACCATGTAGCTGTTTTTTTCGGCGTGGTCATAGAAAGATGCAGCATAATTAAATTGGACAGAATTGACAGCGTAATTCAGTTCAACAGGTTTTTTACTTTTATTACTTTGTGAATAACCTCCGAAAGCAACTGAATCTCCATTTATTACAATACTTCGTATATATACCGGGAATCCTGAATGTATGGGTTCTGGTAAATTATCATCATAACGGAATAATCCCTCTTCGCCTCCAAACCAAGTTATACCGTTATCTTCCGCATAAATAGACCAGATACCGTTTGATGGAATCCCCAGAAAATCATTATTATCGATTCTATAGGTTCCATTTGCCTGCATCCTGAAAATATTCAAATAATAATTTATATCTTTGGAGACAATTGCCCACACATTACCTTTTTTATCTTCCGTTAAATAATTTATAATAAATGAATTGTCTGGCAGCAGTTTATTAAAAGTTGTATCAGGGATAAATGAATGTTTTGTACTATCAAATATGTAAAGGCATTTGTTGGTTGTAAAAAAAACACCCCGTGAAGTAAAGAAGGGATAATTATTCAAAGAAGGCAATCCTTGTTCTTTCCCAAAATTTTCAACTTTTGCAACTTTTCCATCAGGAGAAATATGGATTCGGGATATTCCTTTATTTTCGTTATTAAGCCAGATATCACCATTCCTGTCTTCGGCAATTAAAGCAGCATCTCCTTTCCATTTATTTATTTTAGGGCTTTCGATCCAATCATTATCAGTTTTTCTTAATATCTTAATTCCCCCGTTAAAACAGCCGATATAATACTTGTCAGGATCAATCATAGAGCGACGGATACAAGAAACCCGGTCCTTAAGCCTTTTTATTAATTCTGAATTGTCACCATCGATTTTTCTTATTGAACCTCTAATTGCATAAAGATATTTACCGTTTTTAAATAGTTTCCAGAAATCTCCGCTGAGTCCGGCTACTAAAAAAAAACGGTTCTGCTGTTTATCCAGGTAATAAACACCTTCAGAAGTAGCAACATACAGTATATTTCTGTGCCTGACAGGAGGAGAATTAAAGGCGATTACTCCATCCAGACCTTTTTGTTGGTCAAAAACCGAAAATGAAGGATAAATATTTATTAAATGATCAATACCCTGCAATGATGCCATCCAGATCCCTCCTTTATGATCAGGAGCTATTGCATATACTATATTATTCCGCAAACCGGAACTTTTAGTTAAATACTGGATTAATTCTCCTTTGTAATTAAATATTATCACACCCCCTTTTTCCATTGCGGCTGCAAATGTAGTATCGTTCAAAACTGAAGTACACCGGATTCCAAATTGTTTCACGAATTCATTTGTTTTCCCCTCAAGCGGTTTCAATGTCCGCCAATCATAAAGGAACAACCCTTCACCATCTATTCCAACTAAAACAGAGTTATTTTTTGTGGATTTTGCCGGAACCGGCAACATTGCTTTAACCGGTTTATCTAGAAATATTTTACCTCCGGATTTTAACACCAGAGAATCGTCTTTTAATATCATTAAGCTTTTATGCTTCTCTAAAACATAAAGGCTGTCATGAACCAGAAAGAAGCCGGTAAATTCTGTTTCAGGCTTCCAGAAATTTATATTATTATTTTTCCACCTGAAAAGATATTCCCTGCTGCAGAAGTACACTCCATTACGTGTAGGATAAATGGATCGAATCCCGGAGAAATTAATTTCTTTGTCTTTTAAATATTTAAGAAGTGACGAATATTCCAATACACACTTTTTATCAGGCGTCAAGTATCCGAAATCTTTTGATCTTCCTATATAAATTCTTCCATTTTTATCCATTGCTAACGTCCAGATCAATTGCTGGTCTCCAAGCCTTAACTGCCGCCAGTTAACCCCGTCGTACTCAAGTACAGCATCCAAATTGTTACCCGCATAAATTATTCCCCTGTTATCACATAATATTGAGAAATTTTGGGGTGAAGATTTATAATCTTTAGGGCTATAGTGCTGAATAAATACTTTTCCTATTTCTCCATTCTCGGTTGAAGAAGATAACTGTGGGTAGACAGACTTGATGAAAATTATGCATGATGCAAGGAATGTAATTCTTAAGCTATTTCCTGTAAATTTCATAAAAAGAAATTTCTATTATAAATTAAAATACTATGGAAGGAATACAGGAGATTGATTAGACAGGAAGAAAATTAAGAGTTGGACATAATATAATTTGTGCGTCAGACCTCATCATAAATAAAAAAATGTAAAACGTAATTATTTTTAATATTTATGCAGTATTATTAATAAAAAATTTATTTTGTATTTCCCATCGTTTGAATTTTTTCTCTGATAAATAAAATAATTTAGTACTGGTGTGTATAGAGTCCTGAAGTGCCGGGTTTGCTTTTCCTGGTTGATCATCGGAGTAGCACCCTAAATAAATTTTTAAAATGAGAAATTGTCATGATAAATTTAAATGAACTACAATTTCAGAAACTGGATCTGGAAGGAGTAAAAACTTTAGTAAACCGGGCAAAAGCGGAAGGCTGGAATCCGGGTCCATATGATGCTGAAGTTTTTTACAATACAGATCCGGAGGGCTTTTACGGATATTTTCATGATGGAACTATGATAGCAGGCGGATCTATAGTTTCTTATAATAAAGAATTCGGATTTATGGGATTCTTCATCGTAAAGCCTGAATACAGATCTCTGGGAATCGGCCGGAAGCTATGGTATCAGAGAAGGGATACTCTTCTTTCCCGATTAAAGGAAGGTGTGCCGATCGGAATGGACGGCGTTATAGCAATGCAGCCTTTTTACAAAAAAGGAGGATTTGAAATTTCATTTAGAGATGAGCGTTATGAAAAAACAGGTATGAAATTTAAAACAGATATTAATATTTCCCCGATAGCTGATGAGGATATTGATTCAATATTAAATTATGATAAAAAATGTTTCGGCTTTTCACGCCCGCAGTTCATGAAACCCTGGCTGAAACTTCCGGGGAATAAAACATTTAAGTATACGGAGAAAAATAAACTGAGAGGATTTGCAGTTGTAAGAAAAGCTGACAATGGATATAAGGTATGTCCTTTGTTTGCAGATACTGAAATGGTTGCAGAAGAATTATATAAAGCCTGTTTAAATTCGGTTGCAGGTGAAGCATTATATCTTGATATTCCTGTAATAAACAAAGGGGCTGTAAATCTTATAAAAAAATATAATGCAGCTTATGTGTTTGAATGTGCAAGAATGTATTACGGCAATCCACCCGATATCGATATTTATAAAGTTTACGGGATTACTACATTTGAACTGGGTTAAATTTTCTTTAATTCCCAATATTTAGGAACTATATCTATATATTGAGGATTATGTCTTTTTAATAGAATGTAACAAATCCTATTATTTTCAACCTATCAAAAAAATAATTGCTTGCCTGATTTACACTCCTATGACTAACGCAAATATTTTTTTATATAATCATGTATACTGTTCCTTTTTCTTTAGCCGCAGAAATACCTGTATGGCATTCCTGCTTGCTTTGGTATACTTATCTCATATTTTCATTAAATCAATTTCTTTTCTTCTTATCTCTACAATTCCAATATTGATAGAGCTAATCGCTCTTTTTTACTCCATTATCAGCAGCCAACTGCAGCTCTGCCAAAGGGCACAGAAAAGGAAGAATAATCTCTCTTATCATTACTATTTATCCATTATACTTATAGGCTATTCTAAAATTTATTTCTGTTCCACAGTAGTATCCCCAAATAGTTCTAAAACTAAAGCATATTAAATAATATATATTTGCAATAAAAAATTTTTTTTATCAAAGAACATCACATTTTGTATATTCATCTGTTGAAAAAAGAAAAAATTTTAGTAATATTTAAATGTTCATACCACTAAATTCCTATTCAATTTATCAGAGTTTATTTTAGTAAATATCTGGGTAATTCAAAAATATGATTGGAGAAACTTTTCTTCATTATAAAATATTAGAAAAACTCGGCGAAGGCGGGATGGGTGAAGTCTATAAAGCGAAGGACACAAAACTTGACCGCTTTGTTGCACTTAAGTTCCTTCCATCTCAACTTACTTCTTCGGAAGATGATAAAGCTAGGTTTATACAGGAAGCAAAAGCTGCTTCTGCTATAAATCATCCAAATATCTGCACTATTTATGATATACAGGAAAATAATGGTAAGCTTTTTATTGTTATGGAATATGTTGCAGGAAAAACACTAAAGGATAAAAAAGGCTCACTTTCTGAAAAACAAATTCTTGATATTGGTATTCAGGTTGCTGAAGGATTAGCTGCTGCTCACGAGAAAGGAATTGTTCATCGAGATATAAAACTTGAAAATATAATGATCCGGAAAGATGGAACAATACTGATAATGGATTTCGGCTTAGCAAAGCTTTATAAAGAAGGTAATGTTTCAAGATTGACAAAAGCCGGTACCACAGTCGGAACAATGGGTTATATGTCGCCCGAACAAGTGCAAGGATTGGATGTAGACCATAGAACTGATATTTTTTCTCTTGGAGTGGTTCTCTATGAATTGCTTGCTGGGGAAGCTCCATTTAAGGGAATGCACGATACAGCTATAATGTATGAGATAGTAAATGTTGATCCGCCTCCGATTTCTTCAATTAAGAATGACTTCAATCCTCAGTTAGATGAAATAATTCTCGAATGTTTGGAAAAAGATAAAGATGAAAGGTGCCAATCAGCAAAAGAACTTGCTAAAGATTTAAGGAAGGTAAAAAAATCTTCCGGGAACAGAAAGAGCCGGGTTTATAATGTAAACTCATCTGCATTTAATACTGCATCCGGTGTAACACAAGTATCAAAATCTTCCGGTTCAATTGCGATTGAAGCATTTAATAAAAGATTTGAATTGAAAAAGTTAATTCCGTTTGTCACTATCATCTCGGTTGCCTTAGCTATCCTCTTTATCTATTTATACTTCACTAAGCCAGCTTCTAAAACTGAAAACGATACGGTACAATTCAGTATCCCCGCTCCTGCCGGATATACATTTACCTCCGATGATCCGGCAATATCGCCGGATGGTAAAATGATCGCTTTTACAGCATCGGATTCATCCGGAAAAACCATGATATGGATACGTCGGCTTGAATTATTGAATACAACGTTCCTCGCCGGAACTGAAAATGCCTCCGCACCATTTTGGTCATATGATTCAAAGCTTATCGGCTTTTTTGCAGATGGAAAATTAAAAAAGATAAATCTTTCGACGGGTTCACTTCAAGACCTTTGCGATGCGCAGGGGTATTCCGAATGTAATTGGGGAAGCAACAACATCATACTATTTACGCCACAATTTTTTTCCCCGTTGTACAAAATAAACGCTGATGGTGGAAATCCTGTTCAGGCAACTACACTTGATCTGTCCCGCACTGAAGAATGGCATCAATCGCCTCAAATGCTGCCGGATAATATCCATTTTATCTATGCAGCGTTTGGAAGAAATCAGGGAAGTGCCAGATTGTATGTAGGCTCTTTAGAGGATGAAACAAAAATTGAAATAATGCCAATCACTAATCGTACTCTTTTCCATGGAGCCCTATTTGTTTCTGCCGATAATTTATTCTTCCTGAAAAATAATTCTTTGATGGTACAAAAATTTGATCTTTCGAATTTTAAACTTTCAGGTGAACCTCATCAGCTGGTCAGCGATGTCAGAAATTTTAATATTGCAAAAAATATTATGATTGTCTCACAAAATGCTTCGGACGAAACGTCTGATATGGTTGTATTCGATAGGCAGGGAAAACAGATCGAAGAAAGAAATAATCTCGGTCTTTTTATTGAAATCTCAGTGTCACCTGATAAAAACATTATTGCATACCATCGTATTTATGGTCCAGACTTAAATCAGGAGTTTAACCAGGATATATGGATCCTTGACAGAAAAAGAGGTGTCACTTCCCGATTTACAAGGTCGCCGGCTGCGGATGTTGGTCCTCTCTGGTCTCCCGATGGGAAGAAAATCGTTTATGCATCTTCTCCCGATACAGTATATGACATTTATGAAAAAGATGTTAGCGGGACATCTGAACCGACTTTAATATTGAAGACAAAACTTGCGAAGTATCCTTACGATTGGTCGTCTGATGGAAAATATATTCTTTATGGATCAAAGAGTGATTTGTGGGCGCTTCCGATGACTGGCGGTAGGAAACCTTTTCAATTGACGAATACATCTTTTGACGAATGGCAGGGTACATTTTCTCCCGATGTACAATGGATTGCATACACATCAAATGAATCTGGAACAAATGAAATTTATGTGCAAAGTTTTCCGAAACCCACACAAAAATATCGGGTTTCAATAAATGGGGGAAGTGCTCCACGATGGAGACCTGATGGGAAAGAGTTATATTACATTTCTCCTGAAAACATGTTAATAGCAGTAGATGTGAAGGAAACTTCTCAAATAACATTCGGAGTTTCACAAAAACTATTTAAAGCAGATGTAGGATCTTATGTAAACATGTACGCGGTTTTAGATAATGGACAGCATTTTCTTGTTAATAAATGGGGAACCAATAACATTTCTAAACCATTGCAGGTTATCGTAAATTGGAAATCTTTATTGAAAAAGAATGATTAATAATAACGTAGGATATATTAAATGATTGGCGAAACTATACTACATTACAAAATTTTAGAAAAGCTCTGCGAAGACTGAACGGGTAATGAGATAAGTATAAGTCCTCCTAAAACTTTGTTTTCTGGGAATCAGTTAGGGATTCAATTGAGTACAGTTAGAGCAGGA
Source organism: uncultured Bacteroidota bacterium (assembly GCA_963782475.1). GTDB lineage: Bacteria > Bacteroidota > Ignavibacteria > Ignavibacteriales > Ignavibacteriaceae > CAVQBP01. Next base: position 39,536 of record CAWAJW010000005.1, on the reverse strand, counting down.
AAATATACTGTAACACCTGATGGGCAAAAAATAGTGGCAGTTTATTCACCTCAAAAAATTCAAAACTACATGGTGATTGTAGAAAACTGGTTTCAAGAGTTTAAAAATAAAAGATAGAAAAATCACGCAATTTCATGATTGATGAAACGACTCCAATATCATATAATATTCGAAAGCTCGGCGAAAATGGGAACGGTTGTAGTCTATCGTTATGTTTACACAGACAACCAAGCTTAGTCCTTTATGTCAAGAGTTTTCATCGGTACCTGCAGCTGGAAATATGATTCCTGGATAGGAACTGTGCATCGGCCGTAACGGCATTCTCTGCTAAACAATACAATACAACGAGGATTCACACATGTCCGTGAGTTATGAATAAATTACTTCATTGAAACACCCTATTTTCGCTTTTATAGTTCCCACAAAACAGGCCTTCCCCGTTGTCTTTCGAGGTTTTTTATTTTTAAAAACTAATATTGCTTTTAATTAAAAATTATTTAATTTTATCTTCATTCTTTTCTTCTACTCCTTAAGGTAAAAAAAAATTTCCACAGTTCAGTATACAATTCCTCTTCTAAGTTCAGATCCTGAAGGTGTGGATACGGTCCCCTGATCAAATTCTATGTTAAGTTTTTCAATATGTCTTTATAAGGTAAGTCTATAAAAAGTAACCAGCTGTAGTTTGTCAAGTTTATTTATACGTTATCTTCAAAGCAAATATTGTTGATATAAAACGGATCAATAATCTTTGAATTTTCATCAGGAAAATTACTTTGGATCGGTGTGTTTATGAGATCTATCCTAAAGGCAATTATCACTTTGCTTATTTCTCTTATTGCAAATGGAATATTGGACATTTCTTCTGCAAAAGTAATGGATTATTCAGCATTACAAGGTACAAATGATTATTTTGAGTCTGCAGAATATCGTATTTATATCCCAGACACTATAAAAATAATCAGAGGAGTTTATTTCAATTTACCCGGAAGTTCAGGAGATACACGACCGGCAGTTCAAGATTCATTGTTTGACAGGCTGGCTAATGAAACAGGATTTGCTATACTCGGGGTTAGCTGGAAATTTAGATCCGAGCTGTATAATAATGAACTTTGGGGAACATTTAAATCAGTTATCAGGGCATTATCTTTTTTTGCTGAAAAAACCCTTCACTCAGAACTTAACTATGCACCGCTATTTTTAGAGGGATATTCTGCAGGCGGGTGGATTGCATATTATTTTACCTGGTGGATCCCGGATAGGATTTTGGGATTTATTGCTGAAAAATTTCAACCAGAAAGTTTCAATGCGGGCCCGGCTAAGAAAGTACCAGGATATATATTTTACGACCTCATAGACAATCTTGATCCGTCAGCAGCTTTTGATTTAAATCGATCAAAAGGAGCTCTCTGGTGTATTGCTAAAGAACCCAATGGGTCGCATGATCAAATTACTGACAGAAATTTATTAGAGATGTACTTCAAGGATGTTTTAGATCTAAGACTTCCAAAGAATACAATTTTATTTGATCATGTTGCATTAAATGCGATATATGAATCTAGCGGCTGGCTTGGAGATAGGGAATCTTTAAATATTGCTCCTTATGATTCTTTTTTAGGAAATAAGTCAAAAGCCTGCTGGTTCCCAAGCAAACGAGTTGCGGAGAAATGGCAGCAGTTTGTTTCAGGAGGAAATAATTTTTCAGCGAGAACCGACGCTTTTAGTAAACTCATTAAAAATGATTATAGTATCAGAGACCTTGGATCTCAAGTTATTGAGCGTACTTTCTCTAAACAAACTGATATATCTCTTTCTAATGCAGATGCATCATTCACCGGGGAAATAGCAGGAGATAACGCCGGTTACGCAATAAGTTCTGCAGGTGATGTAAATGGAGATGGCTATAGCGATTTCCTTATAGGTGTTCCTGGGAAGGATGGAGCTGGGCTGAATAAAACAAATGCGGGAACTGTATACCTTTTTCTAGGAGGATCAGAGAATAAATGGGGAAAGGATTTTAAAATCAATAATGCAGATGCATCTTTCGTAGGTGAAGCAGCTTCTGACTATGCTGGTTGTTCGGTTTCCGGAGTTGGAGATGTAAATGGAGATGGTTTAAGTGATTTTATTATTGGCGCCCGCGGTAATAAGGAAAACGGAGATTATTCAGGAAAAATATATCTTATTTTTGGTAGAAGAGATATCACTTGGGGTACGGATTTCAATCTTTCTCAGTCTGATGTAGTATTTAATGGAGAGAATTCTTTCAATTGGGCAGGTGCTCATCTCTCCGGATGCGGGGATGTTAACGGAGATAACCTGGCAGACTTTATTATTGGTGCCGAAGGATGGGGTCCTGATTCAACAAACTTTAACTCCGGAAAAGTTTATCTCATATTTGGAAAAACTAATTGGGAAAAGCATTACAACCTTTCCCAAGCAGATGTTACATTTATGGGAGAATATCCCCGGGATGGCGCCGGACATTCCACTGCGGCTGCTGGGGATGTTAATGGAGACGGTCTTGCAGATTTTTTGGTTGGAACTAAATATAACTATGATAATGACGCTCAAAATGACTGCAAGACATATCTTATACTGGGCAGACATATTAATGAATGGAAGACTCAGTACAATTTATCACAGGCAAATGGATCTTTTATCGGAGAAAAACGTTTTGATTTCTCAGGATACACACTCTCTTCAGCAGGTGATATAAACGGAGATGGTTTGAGCGATTTTTTAATCAGCGCACAGGATAACAGCTTTGGTGAATATTTCTCAGGGCAAACCTATATTATTTTAGGCAGGCCCAATGCTGATTGGGGTCTCAATTTTAATCTTTCAGGTGCGGATGCCTCCTTCGTAGGAGAAAATGCTTTTGATATCTCATCATTTGCAACATCGAGCAGTGACTTAAATAAGGATGGGTTGAATGATATAATAATCAGTGCCCCAAACTATAATGCTGCAGGTGAGTTTTCCGGAAAAATTTATGTAATTCTGGGAAGAAAGAAAGCTGACTGGGGCTTGCATTTCAGTCTTTCTAATGCTGATATCTCTTTTACAGGCGAATCTTCACAGGACCTTGCGGGATTTTCTGTTGCTGCAGCCGGCGATGTAAATAAAGATGGATATCCTGATATACTTGTTGGTGCTATGAGAATAAATCCTCAATGGGGAGGTAGTGGCAAGGTTTACCTTATTATGGGAAAGAATTTTACCTCAATTACGGATCCTAATACTGCTTTGGGGGAAACAATTTTATTCCAGAATTATCCTAATCCATTCAATGCAAATACATCTATCAATTTTCATTTATCAAAACAAGGATTTGTCACTTTAACTTTATTCAATTTGCTTGGCGATAAATTATCCACTTTAATTAGTGAAGAAAGACAACCCGGGGATTATAGAATAGAATTAGACGGCAGCAATTTGGCTTCCGGTGTATATTTTTATTCTCTCCATACCGGTGAATTCTATCAAACCAAAAAATTAATTTTACTAAAATAGTATTATGTGATTCAACAAATAATTCTCAATATTAAATGAATTATTTAAGAAATATACTGCAGATGTTTTTCTGTGTTTTTATTTTATTCTTTACAACCATCGCATTCCCCGGACAATCAAATAACTTATACAGACAAATATCCTTTAATCAGTTAAGGAATATCTCTACTTCATTTATTTTGCAGGATAAGGCGGGTTTTTTATGGTTCACTTCCTATGGTGGGGTCTATCGATGGGATGGTTACAGCTACTTATATTTTTTGGATAAACCCTCACGTGTATTATGTGAAGATAAATACGGTAATATCTGGGTTGGGACATGGAATGGTGTTTTTAAAATTGAGCCTTCAAACGGAAAAGTAACCAGATATCAGCCCCATCCATCAGTTCCCGGCAATGAATGGAAAAATAATATATTATCTCTCCATGAAGATAGATTCGGTTTTATCTGGATTGGTACTTCCGATGGACTAAACAGACTGGATCCTGATCGTAAAAAATTTGTTTGCTTCACACATAATGATTCAGATCCTTCCAGCTTACTTCATAACTCGGTAAGTGCAATTTATGAAGATAAAAATGGAGCACTCTGGTTAGGTACCGGCAGAGGATTAGATCAATATGATTATAGTACGGGAAAATTCATTCATGTCTGGAAAGACCCTGAAATTAGCAAAAATTATATTGAAAGATGGAATGGATCCAAATATTGGATCTCGGCAATCTATGAGGACAAGCATGGCGCTTTTTGGCTGGGCACTTCAGATGGTCTTGTGGAACTGGATAAAAAGACAGGTTCATTTATTCTCTATAAAGAAGAATCTCAAGATACGTTTGGTCTGAGCAACAAATATATAAATACTATTGATGAAGATAAAAATGGATCATTATGGATTGGAACCCAATACGGTCTTAATATCTTTGAAAGGAAAACAAAACAATTTATAAAATATTATCATGAGCAATTAAATCAAAAAAGTTTAAGCGATAATACAATTAATAAAATTATTCAAGATGATTCTGGTATCCTTTTGCTTGCAACTGATTCGGGTGTGGATAGAATTGAAATGAACGATTCACCCTTTAAAAATTACAAACTTGATGCGAATAAACTTAAAGAGGTCAGGTCTTCAGAAATATTTAGATTAACACCAATCAGTTCTGATAAGATTTTGGTTTTCACCTCCGGCGGCTGGTATATTTTCAATTCAAAATCAGAAATCTTTAATCCTTATAAGCTGGACGCCGTCCATCTGGTATTTCAAGATAAAACTGAGAATTTATGGTTTTGCTCTGATAAAGGAGGTATATACAGACGAACATTAACTAATAAAATTTATTCTAATGATACCGAAGGGAAATTATTCGATAAAACTGTTACATCCGTTTATGAAAGTAAAAAAGGAGGTTTATGGCTTGGAACCTATGAAGGGGGTCCCGGTGGAATTTATTTTTTAAGTTTTAAGAATCAGCAAATTAAATTTGTTCAAAAGACAGGAGTTTCGGTTTTCAACATATATGAAGATCATACTGGATTAGTTTGGGCATCAACAATAGGAGGAGGTTTGATACGTTATGATCCACTCACCGACAAATCAAAAACATATTATAATAATCCTGATGATTCTTCAACAATCAGCAGTAACTCTATTTGGTCAACCTTCTACGAAGATACTTCCGGAAACTTATGGTTTAATTCTGATAAATTTGAAAGGGCAAAAAATAAATTTGTTCATATCCCGCAGCCGTATGGAGTTCTTTCAATCCTTGGTGATGATTATGGAAATATGTGGATATGTACCTATGCCGGAATCGAAAGAATGGATCCTGTCTCAAGGAAATATAAGTTATATGATATCTCACATGGTTTTGAAAACATCAATTTTAATGCGCAGGTAGTGTGTAAAACAAAAAGCGGCGAGATGTATTTTGGCGGATTAAATGGCTTTATACGTTTTCATCCTGATAGTATTCGTGACAACCAGTTTATACCCCCGGTGGTTATAACATCAATTAAAAAATTTGATAAACCCTCCGTCATAACAAACATTATTAAATTACCTTATAATGAAAATTTCTTGTCGTTTGAATTTGCTGCATTGAGTTACGTTAACCCGGAGAACAATAAGTATGCTTACAAAATGGAAGGATTGGATAAAGACTGGATTTATTCCGGTACAAGACGATATACCTCGTATCCGAACTTAGCTCCGGGGAAATATATTTTCAGAGTAAAAGGTTCAAACAATGATGGAGTATGGAATGAAGAAGGAACTTCGATTACAATAATTATTTCCCCTCCCTGGTGGAAAACCTGGTGGGCTTACAGTTCCTATTTCCTAATTTTCGTTTTTTCTCTTTATGGAATCAGAAAATACGAAATGAACAGGTTGAGATTAAAAGATAAAATAAAAATGGATGAAGCTGTTCTTATAGAACGTGAAGAAACAGACAAAATCAAATCCAGATTCTTTGCAAATATTTCTCACGAATTTAGGACTCCGCTTACTTTAATTCTTGGTCCTGCTGAAAAAATTAATTCTCAAACTTCTTCCGATATTGTAAAGGATTCCGGTATAATAAAAAGAAATTCAAAGCGGCTGCTGCAATTGGTAAATCAATTACTCGATCTTTCGAAATTGGAAGCAGGTAGGATGAAGCTTGAAGCCTCTAAAAATAATATTGTTTCATTTGTAAAAGGAATTGCACTTTCATTCGAATCATTGTCCGAAGAAAAAGATATTACTCTTAAAATTACCTCAGAGAAGGATCTTATTGAATTGTATTTTGATAAAGAAAAAATGCTAAAAATTTTATCAAATATTCTATCGAATGCATTTAAATTCACTCCACAAGATGGAAAGATTATGGTTTCTATAATAGAAACTCATACTGAAACAATTGATCGAGGATTTCTGACCCAAGCCCGGAAGAGTAAGATGAAAGGATTTGTAGAAATAAAAATAAGAGATACGGGAATCGGGATACGGAAGGAAGAAATACCAAAGCTGTTTGACAGATTTTATCAGGTGGATTCTTCATTCACAAGAGAATTTGAAGGGACGGGCATTGGTTTAGCTCTAACAAAAGAATTAGTAGAACTTCATTATGGAAGCATTAAAGTAGAGAGTGAAATAGAGCAGTACACGGAATTCACTTTAAATTTCCCTCTTGGAAGGGAACACCTGAAAGATGATGAGATTTTAATTGAAGAGAAAACAGAAAAATCAACGATGTTTTTCAACCAGGAAAGGTATCTTTCCGAAAAGAATTTAACGGAAGAATCAATTGAAGAAATTGAAACAGCAGCCCTGAAAGAGGATAAAACAATTATCCTTATAGTAGAAGATAATTATGATATGAGAGAATATATAAAGGAATCTCTTGGTGAAAATTATATAATAGAAGAAGCAGCTAATGGAGAACAAGGTATAAGGAAGGCATTAAAAATTATTCCCGATCTTATAATAAGTGATATGATGATGCCTAAGATGGATGGAAATGAAATGACTAAATTCTTGAAGAATGATGAAAAGACAAGTCATATTCCTATTATAATTTTAACTGCAAGATCGGGGCAGGAAAATAAACTGGAAGGATTGCAGACTGGTGCCGATGATTATCTTACAAAACCATTTGATCTAAAAGAAATTCAGATAAGAATTGAGAACCTGATAACCATACGGAAAAAGCTGCAGGAAAAATTTGGCAAAATAGCCTATTTATCTAAATATAGTGGTAAAAAGCTTCTTAGTATTGATGAGCAGTTCATAAATAAAGTATTAAAGGTTATTGAAGATCATATTTCTGAAGAAGACTTTAGTATAGAAGATTTTGGAAGCGAAGTTGGAATGAGCAGAACACAACTTTACAGAAAATTAAAAGCTGTGACCGGAATGCCTGCAAGTATATATCTAAGAACTATTAGATTATCAAAAGCAAAGAAGATGATTGAAGACAAAGCTGGTACCATCTCTGAAGTCTCCTATTCCGTGGGATTTTCTAGTCCATCCTATTTTACCAAATGCTTTAAAGAAGAATTCGGTTACCTGCCGAGTGAAGAGAATAAACCCCAATAAAGAGGAGCCAGCGTTTTCCTCCCAATTTTCAAAAATCTATCATTTTTTAAAAAAAAATGAACTGAAAAAGAGAAAAGATTCTTTTTTAGATAAAATGGAACGAGAGTAATATTAAAAGAAACCTGGTTGATATGCAGACCCCTCATTTTTTTCTTAATTGCCTCCCGAAATTTTCAACAAAAATTATAGGAGGTTCTTATGAAAAGCTTTTCATTATTGATAGTCTTCATTTTTGTAGCACTTGAGTCAATAACAACAATTGCTAATCCTTCATGGATCATGCAGCATGCAAATGGATTACCAAAATCAGCAAACCCTACCTTAACGCTTTCAGCTGTTAGTGCTAATGTCTGCTGGGGAGTTCAACAGCTTGAAGCTGGTGTTACAAGCCCTAAATACATTTTAACAACGAACGGCGGAAAAACTTGGATTGTTTCCAGTCTTAAAATACCGTCCGGATTAGGAGTTCAGTCCATTTTTGCCTTAGATGCACAGACAGCATTTATTACTGCAGATGATCCAAATAATGGAACAAACAGCGGAATATATAAATCAACTAACGGTGGAAGTTATTGGGTTAAGAAAGGGTCAGCTTTTACGGGAGGGGGGCATCCCGTTAGTATTTATTTCTTTGATTTTAATAATGGGATTTGCGTTGGTAATCCAAGAAATAATGATTTTGAAATATATACCACAGCTGATGGAGGCGAGAGCTGGAATCAGGTTCCTGGTGCAAATATTCCAGCGCCGGATTTTGGGGATGTTACATTTTCTTCAATTAGTTCAGGTTCTGGAAATACTTTCATCTTTGGCACCTTTAATAGAAGAATATATAGAAGCACTGACAAAGGATTAAGCTGGCAAAAAATTAGTTTTTCGACTTCTCCAAGCGGCGCAGGTGTTGATATCTCCTTAAAAGACAGTATTAATGGATTAGCTTGTACATATTTCGGCGATCATATTAATCGAGCAGCCAAAACGACAGACGCCGGATTGTCCTGGACCTCAATTTCAAACCCTCCTTCTGAACCTTCAGCTTATTTTCTTAGCTATGTCCCCGGAGGGAATGGGTCAACTTATATAGTAACATCTCATGATAATATTGGAGCTCCCGAACCAACTACTCCAGGATCTATGGTTACAACTGATAATGGATTAACATGGGACTCGATTGATACTATCCCTCATGGTCCTGCCTCATTTGCACCCGATGGCTATGGATGGAGCGGCGGGGTCGGAGATATAATTTATAAAATTTCCTATAATAATGTATTACCTGTTGAACTAAGTTCATTCAGATCAAATACAGAAGGAAATAATATTAGACTCAGCTGGCAAACCGCATCAGAAATAAACAATAGAGGATTTGAAATTTACCGCAACGGAGAAAAAATTTCTTTTATTGATGGGAAAGGAACAACAACCGAAAAGCAAAATTATTTCTTTGTTGATAAAGGACTCTCTGCCGGTATTTATAATTACAGGTTAAATCAAATTGATTTTGATGGTACACAAAAAATTGTTGGTGAAAATACTGTTAATCTCATCTTGCCGGAACAATTTAGTCTCGATCAGAACTACCCCAATCCATTCAATCCTTCTACTAAAATAGATTTTACAATTCCTCAGTCATCGTTTATAAATTTAACGGTTTATAATGTCCTTGGAGAAAAAGTTGTAACACTTGTAAATGAAACAAAAGCACCAGGAAATTACGAAGTTAATTTTAGCGCAGCTAACCTTCCAAGCGAGATTTATATTTATAAACTCCAGGCCGGCAGTTTCACAGAAAGTAAAAAAATGATTTTGTTGAAATAAAACAAATGAAGGCCCTGTGAAAATTATAATTTCAGTTTTTAGAAAAACGAATTAAATACAGTTATGACAAAATAAGTCCGTTTCACATTAACAAAATGAATCAATTATTTTAAAACAGAAGTCAATTGAAACTGATGAGGTAGTTGTTTCTGGAATTCCCGCCCAACAAATTTTACTCTATAAGGAGTTCTTATGAAAAATTTCATATTCTTTCTCATTTTACTTTTGCCAGCAGTCCACCTAGGTTTAACAATGGCGCAGAGGTTACCACTTGTAATACCTTCTGACAGTCTTCAGCTCTGGTTAAAAGCTGATGCAGGTGCGGATACATTAAACGGAACTGTAAGCAGGTGGCATGATCAGAGCGGAGAAGAAAATGATGCTGTGCAACCGAGTGCATCACGACAGCCGCAGTTTCTACCAGATAGCTTGAACGGAAAACCTGTCTTACACTTTGATGGAGTCGATGATAAGTTAGGACTCACTGGTTCAACTCCAATGAGTCAATTCACTATTTTCATGGTGGTCAAGAACTACGCTCCTGTTCCAGGTCAAGAACATTCAGACCATGTTATGGCTTTCGGCTCACCTACCGGAGAAGGATATTTTGTCTTATTCGGGGGATTAGAAAGAATTTCGGATCGAATAAATATTGGTGGACCTCTCGGTGCTGTGAGGGCTACGGCAGCCAATATTGCTAAATATGGTGAATGGAGAATCATAAGCATTGTTACAGATAAAAAAATCTACAGCACAACGTTGAGATGGAATGGGAGCAACGCTGTAGTGACACCTGATGGTATAGGTTCTAACGTTTCCATCTCCGTCCCGATGGGTGCTGGTGGCGGAATTGGAGGAGCTGATAATAGCCCCTTTGGGTACTTACTTACAGCGCATTGTGACTTTGCAGAGACGATAGTTTATAATAGGGTTGTCACGGATTCTGAAAGAACTGCAGTAGAAGATTATCTCGCTAATAAGTATAACATATCAAAAGTTACAGGAGTTGAAAATTCCAAAGTAAAAGTTATTCCTAAACAATTTACTCTATCGCAGAACTACCCAAATCCATTCAATCCATCTACTAAAATAGATTTTGCAATTCCTAAATCATCATTTGTAAATCTAACGGTATTTAATGTTCTTGGAGAAGAAGTTGCCACACTTGTAAATGAAACAAAAGCTCCAGGTAATTATGAAGTTAATTATAGTGCAGCCAATCTTCCAAGCGGAATTTACATTTATAAGCTCCAGGCTGGCAGTTTCAGAGTAAGTAAAAAAATGATTCTTTTGCAATAGACCTGATATCATACTAAAAGCTTAATTACATTTGAGATTTTTATTACCGATGTTCTTTTAATTAAATCAAATATATCATTCAATATTTTAATAATGTTATCAGGAGGGTTTATGGGTTCAAGTTAATAGTCAATCTTTCAGTTTTATCGGCTTATTTAAATTAATTTATTTAAAAAATAGAAAAGGAGGAACAATAATGAAAGCAAAAGCATTAGGCATAGCATTTATATTAATTTTATCATTAATTGTTTTTTATTCCTGCACTGATAAAACGGATTCCTTAACAAATTCAGCATTAAAAGATGCGCAAAGTCTTGAAAAAAAACCATCAACTAAGGTTAAAGATGTTACTGTTTTTTGTCAGGGATTAAATAATCCTCGTGGTCTTAAATTTGGTCCCGATGGATATCTTTATGTTGCGGAAGGCGGCTTAGGAGGGAACATGACAACAACTGATACCCAGTGTGAGCAAGTACCCGGAGCCGGTCCTTATTCCGGCGGTTATAATTCCCGAATTTCAAAGATTAGTCCTGATGGTTCAACACGTACAACAGTAATTGATAATTTACCTTCCAGCCAGACTAACCCACAATTAGGTTCTCTAATAAGCGGAGTTGCAGATATAGCTTTTGTTAATGGACAGCTTTATGGAATAGAAGCTGGTGCCGGATGTTCGCATGGCTTGGAGGGAACTGATAATACAATCTTCCGTGTTAATTCAGACGGTACTAAAACAGACATAGCCAATCTTAGCGATTATCAAAAAGCAAACCCTACTGCAGTGCACGAAGATGAGGATTTCGAACCCGATGGAACATGGTACAGTATGGTTAGTCTTAGAGGGAACCTTTACGCTGTTGAACCTAATCATGGAGAATTAGTAAAAGTCACAACCAGCGGACAAATTAGTCGCGTGATAGATGTTTCTGCAACTCAAGGACATATTGTTCCGACTGCATTAGCTTATCATGGGAATTTTTATATAGGTAATCTAAGTACCTTCCCGGTTTCTTTGGGAAGTGCAGGAATATATAAAGTTACTCCCAGCGGACAAATTAAAAAAGATGAGAGTAACCTTACTACTGTATTGGGAATTGCTTTTGATGGACAAGATAGAATGTATGTCCTAGAATCAATTCCTTCTGAAGGTTTTCCATTTACAGCAGGTCCATTGCCAGGTAAAATTATATGTATACTTCCATCAGGAGAACAGCAAGAAATTGACACTCATGGCCAACTCTTTCTTCCAACAGCGATGGCATTTGGCCCGGACGGAGCACTCTATGTTTCTAATTTGGGTTTTGCTGGACCTGGAGTAGGACAAATATTAAAAATAACTTTTGAGTAAAATATACGGGAATGCCTGACATCAGATTGTCAGGCATTTTCTTTTAATAAATAAATTTAATTTAAAATCCAAAATATTACCTATTTCTCAACATTTGGGTTTAGCCTTTTATTCAATAGATACAAATTTCTGATGATAAACCCACCTAACATAAAAATCCTTTCATCTTTACATTGTCAGCCTGCTTACATAATGGACATTATTTAACTAATTAACCATCTTAACTATTATTTAAACATTCTATCGTTGTCAAATAGTGTGGCCTTATATAAACTCGGCACAATAACTTATTAGTTCATCATCGCTCCATTTCAGCGGCTCATTCCTCACACGGTGGAATTTATCCTGATGAATAGAAGGATTCCGCTTATATTGCATAGCTTAGGACTCACCCTCTTAGGACATCAGTAAAACAATTTATTAATTATTCTGTCATTCACTTATCATTAAATCATCGCACCACTTGGGGCGTTCTTTCAGGAACAGTCCCAAGTGGTGCTTATATTGTTTTACCCTATCAGAAAATCTGGAGAAATAACTAAATTGATTATTTATAAAATATAATAAAATATTAATAATCATTAAGTGAGGTATGCATCGTGAGGTCAGAAAAAAAAAGGTTGAATTGAAAATGACATTTAATAATTATAGTGTAAATTAATAAAAACTATTTTGAAGGAATTCTAAATTTAGTTGTACAACTATTCTGCAGTTATTTCCGATTTGCTTTCTAAATATAGTCTTAAAGTTGTTCTTTGACGCACAAATCCCTTAAATAATCGATCCCCCTTCTTTGGATTTTCAAAGCAATTTTATCATGTTTCTTTTTAGAAATCCGTGTTTTTATCTTTCTACACTTTTTTAATTATGAATTCAAATCATGTGCTACTGCCATTTGGTTTGATTTTAAACTCTCTTCATAATTAAAATTTAGTATTGATTACAGTTGTTCGTTTTTTTAATTACGGAAGCGGAAGAAAATATTTTCAGTAATTTCGAAAGAGGCGGAGGATTATTGTTATGAGTGCTGATATATACCACGTTACTCCTCAAATACCAATTAAATCTAAGTTCGGAGCTCAAACTACAGCAAGGGAAGTTCTCCATGATATTGACTTAGCCGGAAAGGTAGCTATTGTCACCGGTGGATATTCTGGTTTGGGTCTTGAAACAACCCGGGCGCTTGCGGAAGCTGGCGCTGTTGTAATAGTACCTGCCCGCACTTTAGAAAAAGCTCGAGAGTTGATCGGTAAGTTGCCCAGGGTAGAACTCAGTGAAATGGATCTTATTAACCCAAATTCGGTTGATTCATTTGCTCAACGATTTTTAGATTCGGGAAGGCAATTGAATATCCTGATCAATAATGCAGGCATCATGGCTCCTCCTCTTGTACGTGATTCACGAGGCTATGAATCTCAATTCGCCACCAACCATTTGGGCCATTTCCAATTAACGTTGCGACTCTGGCCAGCTTTGAAACAAGCAAATGGAGCAAGAGTCGTTTCAGTATCTTCAACAGGAATTCGTTTTGGATCGATTAATTTTGATGATCCTAACTTCATTCGTCATGATTATGACAAATGGAAGGCTTATGGACAATCGAAAACTGCAAATGCCTTATTTGCAGTTGCACTTGACAGACGAGGCTACATTAATAATATCCGTTCCTTTTCGGCTCATCCCGGCAGAATCTCAACTGATTTATCACGTTATCTATCGGATAAAGAGCGGGCAGTCGGCGGTGAATATAAGACCGTTGAACAGGGAGCAGCAACAAGTATCTGGTGCGCTACAAGTTATGAACTGGATGAAAAGGGTGGAGTATATTGTATGGATTGTAATATTGCTCCTGTAATCTCAAATTTCCATTTGGATGGAACGGGTCAAATGATAACCGGTGTACTTCCATGGGCAATTGATCCCGATTCGGCTGAACACCTGTGGCAACTAAGCGAAGGTCTGACCGGAATTCAATTCATCGACTAATAAAATTAAGGAGTTAAATTAAACCAAAAAAGTATCTGGAGAAATTTGTATTAAAAATTTATCTTGTTATTTTCTATCACTCATTCAAGAGGTTCTCCCCTGCCTCTTGATGAAAAAGAGTAAAGCCTTCTCTCACTCCTGAATGAAGCTTTTTATTTAATAGAATCAGAAAAAAATTATAATTCATTTTCTAGAAAAGAAGATTCTTGTCATATTGAATTATAGATTTAAAATAACTCGTAACCTTTCAGGGGAAATCACAATTTATTATTTATCCCGTTAACTGGGGTGTTAACAAGAAATATATTTTATTAATTTTAATGAGCATTAAGGTATTATCAGGCTGTAAAAATGAATAGAAGTTCAAAGCAGCAAACTTCCCGAAGGTCTACTCGGTATCTCCAATTAGGATCTGATTGAATAATTTACTTTTCAAAAAAATGTCAAAATGCTTGTGACTCAGAGATATACATTCCCGAAGAATTCTTTCCGTATCCAAAATCAAGCCTCAAACATATTCTTTCTTTCGTGTCCATCAAGAATCGAACAGCAGCTCCTCCTGCATATTTTGAATTGATTTATTTTTATATTTAACACATGATCTGCTACCTGTCCGAAACCACCTAAGAAAACAGCACCTAATCTCCACAAAATGGGCAATTTGTATTCAGCTTGAATTGCCACTCCCGACTTATCTCGTACTGCCCGAGATTATAACCTCTAATCACATCCTGACCACCGAAACTGACAAGGTTTTGAAATGGAGCTGTAAAGTTTATTATCCTCATCAATCCCTGTACTGCTAAAATATTGTTGTCAAAGTAGGAATCGCAGGTTTTAATGTGCAAGTATTTAAGGAAATTGATTATATTCTTTGGACGGATAGTACTGATGGTAAATATAGAATTATATAGAAAAAGGTTTTACTATGTGTTAGGCCAAGTTGATGAGGAAAGTAATCCTAAAAGCTTTTTCTTATACCAGAATTATCCTAATCCTTTTAATCCTGTAACTACAATAAAATATTTCTTACTAGCTAGCCCAAATGGCAGATACGAAAATGTTAAACTAGTTTTTTGGGCAAAGTAGTTGCAACACTAGTTAATGAGAAACAAAGATCAGGTAATTACGAAGTCCGGTTTAATGGAGTTTCACTATCATCCGGAGTTTATTTTTACAGAATGCAGGCTGGAAGCTTTGTATCTACAAAGAAATTTGTTTTGTTGAAATAAGGAAATTATAATAGGTGACTTCTTTTTTATTCAGAGAAGAGGTCACCTTTTTTATTGTTAGTCCTATCAAAAAATAATTACTTGCCTATTTCCCTCCCCTAATCATCAAGCAAATATTTTTTTCAGCTTGTCATTAAAACAAAAAACATAGCACACCAGCCACCATTGAAAAAAACTTCCTTATTTTCGCAGTTGCTTTAAACTGTTCGGATCAAAAATAAGTAAGACTTTTTTCTCTACCTTCATTTTCATAAAAGATAGAATTTGTAATTCTATCAAAAATTACTTGTCCGGTCTGACGGCCAATACGTTCTCACATTCCCATGCTGTCAGCTCTTCACAAATATTTTTTTTAATCTTCGTAGTAAATCTTGAAATGATTTCAGTAATCGCCAGGTAAAAAAACCTTGCTTAATTTTTATAATTTGACTATTGATTAAGCAAGGCTTTTTTAGGAACACCTCCAAAAACCCTTCAATTCCTTATTTGTAAAGGAAGTTAATTGATAAGGGATTTTTCACCATATAGCTTATTTTTCCATTAATCATCAAATATTACTTTTCAAATTATATTTATAGCTTCTGATAAATTATTGCATTAATTAGTATATATCCTGTTATTTAAAGATGGTGAATATCTGAAAAATGCTATTCAATTTTTTAAAATAGCCGTACGAAAACTTTGAAATTGCAGATACTTAACTATTATACTGCGAAAAGAAGTCTTACGTGCTGTGCATTAATAACCTATCAATAATAGGAGAAAAATTATGCTGAAAAACTATTTAAAAATTGCAATAAGAAATTTATTACGATTTAAAACATCTTCATTCATTAATGTCGCGGGGTTAGCAATTGGTGTTGCATGTTGTTTACTGATTCTTCTCTATATTCAAAATGAATTAAGTTATGATAGATTTTATAAAAATGCTGACTTGATTTTCCGCATCAATACAGAATTAAAATTTGGTACTACTGAATTCAATGTACCTCTTAGTTCTGATATGATGGGACCAATCCTGAAAAAAGATTATCCCCAGGTTGAAGAATTTACAAGAATCTATAGTTTTGCAGGGGATAAACTAATTAAAAAAGGGAGTGAGTACATAAATGAAACCAAAGTGGCTTACGTTGATTCAACTTTCTTCAAAGTATTTTCTTTCCAGTCAATTTCGGGAAGAATTGATGAATCACTTAATGAGCCGAATAGTGTTGTTATAACTGAATCTATAGCAAAAAAATATTTCGGTATTGTTGACGCAGCAGGTAAATATATTGAGACTGATGAAAACGGCGGAACACTTTATATGGTTACTGCTGTAATAAAGGATATGCCCTATAATTCACACTTCAGGTTTAATTTTCTTTTCCCATTAAAAAATTTGAAGAACTACTGCTGCTGGGGCAATTATACAGCTTCTAATTTTTATACATATCTTTTACTTAAAAAAGGTACCGATTACAAGGTATTTGAAAAAAATTTCACACAATATAATGATAAATATGTGTTTCCTTATGCTAACAACATTCTTCATATTGGAAGTAGAGAAGAATTTGAAAAAGCAGGGAATAGACTTGATAACTCCTTAACGCCTTTAACCGATATACATCTGTATTCTACCCGTTCATTTGAATTAAGCCCTAGTGGAACCATTCTGTATGTTTACATTTTTTCTGCGGTGGCTTTATTCATTCTGATTATTGCATGCATTAATTTTATGAACCTTACCACAGCCCGCTCAGCCAACCGTGCAAGAGAAGTGGGCATTCGAAAAGTACTTGGAACCGAAAGAAAAAATTTAATCTTACAATTTCTCATCGAATCTACTTTAGTTGCTCTAATAGCAGTCTTATTAGCTGTCACCATCACTTATATTTCCCTGCCTTACTTCAATGAGCTTGCTAGTAAAGAATTAAAAATAAGTAATATACATTTAATAGTAGCTTTGCCTTTTGTGCTGTTTTTGTCCCTTATTATCGGAACTCTTGCAGGAAGCTACCCTGCTTTTTTCCTGTCAAGGTTTATACCAGTAGAAATTATAAAAGGAAAATTTTCCGGTGGCAGTAAAAACGGACAATTAAGGAGTGTGCTAGTAATATTTCAATTTGCTGCTTCCATTGTTCTTATTACAGGTACAATCGTTATTTATAGACAGCTTCATTATATACAAAACAAAAATCTTGGTTACCAAAGAAACCAGGTGTTTATTATTAATGGTTTTTACAATTTAGGGAAAAATACTGATGCTTTTAAAAATGAAATGCTTAAAGTTCCTGGGATTAATAACGTGACTGTTTCGGGTTATTTGCCTGTTTCATCTGAAAGAAGCAATAATAGTTATTTTAAAAACCCTGCCGCTGCAGCATCAACCGGTTTCCTTATGCAAAATTGGCAGATTGATTATAATTACATTAAAACTTTAGGAATGAAAATAATAAAAGGGAGAAATTTCTCGAAAGATTTTGGAACTGATTCTTCAGCAATTATTCTTAATGAAAAAGCTGTTAATCAATTAGGTTTTAAAAACCCCATTGAAAAAAAGATTTATACTTTCACACAAGATAATAAACTAATCGGTTTTAATATAATTGGCGTTGTAGAAGATTTCAATTTTGAATCTTTACGGCAGGATATAGGTCCCCTCTGTTTCAGGCTAGGGAAAGATGAAGGAGCCATTGCTTTTAAAGTTGATGCAGCTGCTGTTCCAAATATAATAAAGCAGGCTGATGATAATTGGAAAAGAATGGCTTCCGGAATGCCTTTCAACTTTACTTTTATGGATAGATCTTTTGATGAGATGTATCGTTCAGACCAGCGTGTTGGAGAAATTGCACTTACCTTTTCAGTGCTTGCAATTTTTATAGCCTGCCTGGGATTATTCGGTCTTGCTACCTTTATCGCAGAACAACGAACTAAAGAAATTGGCGTAAGAAAAGTTATGGGAGCCTCAGTCCCATCTATTTTTTTAATGCTCTCTAAAGAATTTATTAAGTGGATTTTCATCGCGGATATAATTGCAATTCCTATTGCTTACTACTTTATGAACAAATGGCTGCAGGAATTTGCATATAGAATTGCTATTAACGTGTGGCTTTTTATTATTTCAGGAAGTATTGTTTTAATAATTGCATTAATTACGGTAAGCTTCCAGGCAATTAAGGCATCAACAGCAAATCCCATTGAAAGTCTGAGGTATGAATAATGTAATTTCATAAATAAATTTGTTCTGCTGAAGTCAAGAAATTGTAAAAGGTGATATCTTTTTTCCCAAGGAGATATCACCTTTTATTTTCATTCTATCAAAAAAAATACCTGTAAGCCTTTGGCTTAATTGCTTGCCTAATTCCCTCCCCCAATCCTCACGCAAATATTTTTTTCAGCTTGTAAGTAAAATAAAAATGATAATGCGCTATCGAAAAAGACTTCCTTATTTTTGTAGTTCCTTTAGCTGTTCCTGCCAAAACATTTATTTCACCGGTCCAAGATATTTATCCAGCCATGCCAGAGTCTCTTTTATAAATTCTTTTTTAGGAGGTATATGATCTGTTTCATATATTATTAATTTTTTATCTTTTTTGGGTGTGCCTAACAGATCATACGTTGGTTTTATGGCTTTATCATAAGGTAAAATCATATCATATTTTCCGTTCAGCATTAATGTCGGTATTTTCACACGCGTTATATAATTTATTTCGCTTACTTCAGGGAGTCCACGGATGACGAGACCTCCCGATATTAGAACACTTGCTTTAAGTCGATTCTCGACGGCAGGAATAATCTCTCCATATAATCCCCCCCAGCTCATACCATAGTAGGCGATTCGGCTGGTATCAATATCTTGGCGGGTTACGAGATAATCGATAGCATCTTTCAGAAATCTTTTACCAGTTGAATCCGGTATTCCGAAAATTGGTGCAGCTTGCCTTGCTGAAGTAATTCCGGTCCTAATCCATTTTCGCGCCGTTCAAAAGTCCCTTTATAAACCGGGAAAAGAATTGCTCTACCATTTTTTATAATGTATGAAACGAAATTTCTGAACTCGTCCATAGTCTTCAATATTCTTGCTGGAATTAAAATATCGTGTTGCACCCTCCCGGAAAGTATATAACATCCTGATAAGGAGGAGATGTGTTCTTTGGCAGAAATAAATGAGCGATTATATGTTCATTATTATAAGCCGCATTAAATGAAATTCTTTCATGAGTCCAATATTCTGCATTTTCATCTTTTGACTCAAGCTAGAGAATTCAAGTCAGATTTGTCATAAGAAAATTGTTCTTTATAAATTCGAAAGACATCATCTGAAACAGGCTTCTCATTTGTATAATATTCCATCTTCGTGAAATTCTGTAATTCCGAAAACTTCTCGAGGGATTTTCTCCTTGTTAGGATAGAGTAGCACAGCGGAATCCGTTTTTATCAGACCTGTTAAATGGAGGTTCCTGGCTGGGCTGGATGAACAAATAAGTAGGTTCATTCCAGGCGCCTCCTCTTAGTAATCTCCCTTTATTTGTTTTGTTCAAGCACCATTCCCTTACATTCCCTGCCATATCATACACTCCATAAGAAGTTATTCCCTGAAGTTTTCCGACAGGAATAGTACCTTCACCTCTAAAATTGCTGAAGGAAGCAAAAATAGCATATCCCCCGAACTGGGGCATACTGATTATAGGTGTTGCCTCACCCATAGCCAATCCCCAATGAGTACTTGTAGGTAATTCTTTTCCTGCAAAATCAGCATAAGCAGCTGCCTCATACCAGCTAATACCGGAGACCGGATAATCAGCCTGACCATGGGGTAATCACCTGCCTGCCAAGTTGAGGGGCCGGGTCTACCTGTTTGATCGACAAACAATTTCATAGCCTCTTCCCATGTCAAAGTTTTTCCATCTTTTATGAATTCATTTTTCCAGTATTTCTTATTTCTGTATCCCCCTTTGTCAATGAATTCTTTATATTGCCTGTTGGTTACTTCATATTTATCAATGAAAAAGTCATCCAGTTTACCGAACCTGGTTTGTGCACCAGTTACTCTGACCATACCCGGAGGAACATTTCCAGTCTTATCTAATTTTCTAAATAAATTATTAGGTATTAAAGGTGATCCCATCTTTAATTTAACATTCCAGCTTGAAGCTGCTGCAACGACAGTATCATATCCATCCTTTAACAAACTTCCAACGAAAAACACTTATAGGTATTCTTATCTTTTTAATTGGGGTTGTGCCTAAATATTTTCCAATCCTCAGAGGGCTGGCTGTATGGTTTGAAATAAACTTCTGCACCCTCAGGTTCGGTATTTATATTTATTTTCCTGGAACTTTCTGCAATAAATTTGGCAAGTTTCTGATTTTGTGGAATATATTTTTCTGCTACCTCCTCCAATTTATAAGCATCGGAATAATCACGCCAGCTGTAATCAACAAGCTTTTCGATTTGCGGTAAAGCTACATCCTTTGCCCAGATTATTTTTGATTGTCTATTAAAGTACCATACAGTACCCAGGATAATTAAAATAATAATTCCGATTGCCGGGAAAGCAATTCGGGGCCTACGTAACATACGAAGAAATGTCGGCAGATTAGTTAATCTTTCCTTGTCCAACAAACGGTCCTGGTATTCTTGGAGGTCTTTAACATTTTCTCCATTGATGAGTATCGTGATTCAGGATTCTTCTGGAGAGCACAATTAACAATCTCTTGCAATTCGGTCTGAACATAAGAATTAAGATTAGCTATAGGCCCAGGATTCTTCATTAATTATAGAGTACATAATTGCCTGATCATAATCCCCTTTAAATGGCTGAATTCCTGTCAGCATTTCATAAATCACAACTCCCAGAGCCCATATATCAGTTCTATAGTCGACTTCCGTCCCTCTGGTTTGTTCAGGTGACATATATGCAATAGTACCCAATGTTGTTCCTTCTTTTGTAAGCATAGATTTTCCTGCAAGCTTTGCTAATCCGAAGTCAACAATCTTTACTTCACTATCTTTAGTTATCAGAATATTAGCAGGTTTGATATCTCTGTGAATAATTCCTTTAGAGTGAGCTTTAGCCAAGCCTTTGGTGATTTGAATAGCGATATCGGCTGCTTCATCAACTGGCAATGGCCCATTTTTAATTTTATCTTTTAGAGATACTCCCTCATAATAAGCCATAGCAATGAACATCTGCCCGTCATCAGTTTCGTTAATTTCAAAGATGCTGCAAATATTGGGATGTTCCAGAGCTGAAATAGCCTTAGCTTCATGAATAAATCTCTTTTTTTCCTCATCAGCCTGGCTTAAGTGAGGAGCGAGAAATTTGAGGGCAACAAATCTGTCGAGCTTCATATCCTGGGCTTTGTATACAGTACCCATACCACCACTTCCAATCTTCTCAAGTATTTTATATTGATGGATAACTTTACCAATCATCTTTTCCTCCCAAAATTTATTTCATACTTCATTCAATCAATGAATAATAAACAGAAAAACCAGGAATAGATTTCAAATTAATACTATAAGAAGAGTATCTTTTCCAGACAAAGAGTTATGAGGATTTATCTTAATGCTGCATAAACAAAAGAAAAAGTAAATTATATTTTCTCCAAATGCAATAATAATCTAAAAAATTTTGATATCTTTGCTTACTCTATAAAGGATATCACCTTTGATTATCAAACTTTTCAAAAAATAATTGCTCGCCCAATTTCTCTCCCAATCCTCACGCAAATATTTTTTTCATTTTAACTGCCAAAGGCAGGCTTGTTTACCAACCGGAGGTTGGTCATTTAAACAAAAAAAATAATCCACTATTGAAAAAGACTTCCTTATTTTTGTTCTTCCTTTAATCAGTCCCTGTTAAAAATAAGTAAGACCTTTTTTCTATACCTTCATCTTCATAAAACATTCCATTTTTAGTCTTAACAAAAATCAATTGTTCGGTCTGACAGCCTACACGCTCTCCACATTCCCATACTGTCAGCCCTTCAAAAATAATTTTTTCTTCTTCGCAGTAAATCTTTAAATGATTATCGTAATCAACGGGTAAAAAAACCTTGCTTAATCTTTATGGAAGCTGTTTGGTAAACGAAGCTTTTTGAAGAAGAGCAGAAGAGTAATTTTCTTGTCTTTGAGGGGAAATAGAATTATGTTAATAACAATTGAAGATTTATTCGGGAAGAATTTGAAAGAATTTTTTAATCCTAATTTTAAAGATTTTTATATATGTCTACATTTATACAAAAATGTATCTCTATGTTTAGACATTTATGATGGACATGGATATATGTAGACAGAAAGAGTCTAGATATATATATACATATGAGTTGAATAGTTCAGAGACTTAAAATATGTTAGTGGTCAAATAAATATAAGAAATAATAAAAAGGAATTAAATTGCCTAGAGGTCTGGTTGTTGTGCTTTTCATTGTGGCGATGATAACTGTTATCGTTAGCGTAGATTTTCTTTTCTTAAGGCATCATTTTTGGGAACGGCTGATTGTGAACATCGGCATTGTTATGGTGTTTGCAGCTTTCTATTTTAGATTTTTAAAGCATCTGTAAACTTTTAGCCACATTGCCGAATACAATTATTTTCAATATAGCTTTATTGCCTTTTCAAAGAAGAAACAATAATTTAATATTTTTTTACATAATTCTTATAGAAAATTTTTCGGCAGAATTATAATTTGCAAATAATAAATGATATAAATCTATTTTTCAAATATAATATAAGGGTGAAATTATGGGGATCAAGATTACATCTATTTTTATTTTATTGTTTTCCTTTTTCATTTCTAAGGCTCAAACAATAACATGGTATGGTGATTCATACTTCAGTGTGGAGTTAAATAATTCTGAATCTGTATTGTATAATGGCAGTGGTACATCTCAATCAAATATATTGACGGACAGGTATTTGATAGTGTCGTTAGTTTAAAAGTTGGGGGTAAAATTCAAACATCTCCAGCAGGTGCCTTCATAGGAATATATTTTTACTATTGGATCACAGATTTAAGTGGTGCATTTATTGCAAATGGCAGCTTTCCATTATCATATGATAATATAATTAATTCAAATGATGTATATAATATATTACCGCTTGAAGTTATTGATAAAAATAACTTTTTACCTGGAACCATATATTTTCTTCATTTAAGTTTCGAAATTATGGATTCTCCTTACGAATATTTTGATAATAATGGAAGTATTGATGGTTATGTTGCAACAATTAATACTAGTTCACCTCTCCCTATTGAACTAACGACTTTTACAGCGTTATTTAAAGACGCAGAAGTAAAATTATGTTGGGAGACCGCAACTGAAATTAACAATTATGGCTTTGAAATAGAAAGACAGAATTCAGAATATGAAATTCGTGCTCCTAAAAGGCAAAAAATTGGTTTTATTCAAGGATACGGAAATAGTAATTCACCTAAATACTATTCATTCATTGATAATTCAATTGAATCGGGTAAATATTTCTACAGATTAAAACAAATTCATACTGATGGTTTATTTAAATATTCATATGTCGTTGAAGTAAATGTTGATGTTGCAAATAAATTTGAACTCTCACAAAATTATCCAAATCCTTTTAATCCATCTACTACAATAGAATATTCAACTCTTAACGAATCTTTTGTTATAATAAAAGTCTATGATGTCCTTGGTAAAGAAATAACAACTTTAGTTAATGAAAGAAATTCTACTGGCAACTATACTGTTAATTTCAATGCCAGCAATCTATCAAGCGGTGTTTACTTTTACAGGATGCAGGCCGGAAGCTTTGTATCAGCTAAGAAATTTATTTTGTTAAAGTAAGAGAAATTATAAAAGGTGATATCTTTCTTAGGAGGAGATATCACCTTTCATTATCATTCTATCAAAAAAATAATTGCTCTCCTAACCTCCCTTCGCCAATCCTCACGCAAATATTTTTTTAATCTTTTCAATGAAACAAAAATATAATCACCATTGAAAAAGACTTCCTTATTTTTGCTCTTCCTTAAATCTCTTCCGGTCAAAAATAAGTAAGACTTTTTTCTATACCTTCCTTTTCATAACACATAACATCTGCAGTTTTATCGAAAATTAATTGTTCGGTCTGACAGCCTATGCGTTTAACTAATTCCCATGCTGTCAGCCCTTAACAAATAATTTTTTCAATTTTGCATTAAATCATAAAATTATTTTCGTAAGCACAAAGTGAAAAAACCTTGCTTAATTTTTATATGTTGGATTGTTGGTTAAGCAAGGCTTTTTTGGAAGAACAGCAGTAGTGAAATTTTCTTGCCTTTGGGGAAAAATAAAATTAAGTTTCTATCAACCTAAGTTTTTTTGGGGAGGAAATCGGAAGAACTTTATATCTCAAATTCAAAGGAATCAAAGAATGTCTAGATGTAGACACATAAGTGTATCTTAATAATAAGTTATATTGGTTAAAAGGGAGATTATATGAAAAAAATTGTTTTAATAATGTTCTTATTTTCATTTACCATTTCATATGCACAAAATGATAGTGTTTATAATTCAGTTGAAAGATTTTTTATAACACCTACGATTAATTATAATGTACCGGGAATTGGTAGTAAATTAAGTTTTGGTTATAATATTAGTGAGCACTTTGCGATACTATTATCTTCCGGTTACAATACATTATTTTTAAATTCTAGCAGCGGTATTCAACAATATGAATGGTATGATATTGCAAATGATTATAAAGAAACTTTTTATTCTAATACTAAATATACTCGTCAGTTTATTCTAGTTGATTTTTCCTTAAGATATAATTTTGATGTATTTGGAATACATTCTTTTATTTTATATCAAACCAATTGGAATTATTTTTTTAATGAAGGAACATTCGATGTTACATTAGTAAGAAAGTATAGAAATTCAAATCAGGTAATTGAGACAAAGACCGGTAAAGCTGCAGATATTTATAATTACTCAAAGACGCACTCAAGTTTTGGAAATGGTCTTGGAGTTGGAGTTTATGTACCCTTGACTGTTTTATTGAAACTGGATATGTCATGTTCAGTTTTAAATTTAGATAATACAGGAATAATCAGTTTAGGTGCAGGATTGAATATTGTGATAAAATAAAAACCAATATAACCTTAGATTTAAGCTGACTGCTTCTTACGCATTCGGCAGTTTACAAAATTTATAGTTTAGTGCTCTGCTTAAAGGTTCTTGTTCAAGGTAGTTTCAATAAAAAATATTTTAAATAATTTTCGGCTAAGGGTTTTTCGGTTTTCATTCTTGTTATGGGCAGCAGCTTAACCTTGGTCGTTAGGTTTTGCAAACTTTATTTGAATGGACTATAACGAGAATTACAGCATTAAAGAAAGAAAGGATAAATACTTATGAAAGCGATGAAAATAAAATACATACCAACTTATATTCTTGAAATAAAAAATGTAAAAGAATCTGTTATATATTATAATTAAAAACCTAATAAACTAGAAGGTAACCAAATGGTAAACCGTATCACCAGATTGACACAACATAAAGCTGCACGCGTTGCTGGGATTGGTTATTTAATAATAATAATAGCTGGAATCCTGGCTAATTTTTTTGTTCTCGAAAGCCTTATTGTGCAGGATAATGCAGCTGCAACAGCAAATAATATTCTAGCAAATGAAACGTTATTTCGTATGGGTATTTTTAGCTTTATAGTTATGGTTATCGCTGACATAATAGTTGCGTGGGCTCTTTATATTTTTCTCAAACCTGTAAACAAGGATCTTTCGTTACTTGCAGCGTGGTTAAGGTTGGTGAATAGTACAATATTTGCGATCGCTTTATATAATTTATTTAGTGTTTTACATATATTAAGTGGTGCTGATTACTTGACAGCATTCAACTCAAATCAGTTGCAGGCACAGGTAATGAATTTTTTAGATTCATTTAATTATACGTGGCTTATTGGACTAATATTTTTTGGAATGCATTTGTATTTTTTGGCTTATTTAATCATTAAATCTGACTACATTCCCAAAATACTTGGAGTCTTGTTATTTATAGCTTCTGTGGGCTATTTAGCAGATAGTTTTGCAAGTTTTCTATTGCCCAACTATAAAAACTACCAGGAAATTTTCCTTTTAATTGTATTAGTACCAGGAATTATTGGAGAATTATCCTTCTGCTTATGGCTTTTAATTAAAGGAAATAAAATTCCGGAAATAAGCTTGGAGAATTAAATGAAAGCAGTTGAATATACAAAATACGGTCCACCGGAAGTGCTTCAGCTCAAAGATATCACAAAGCCAATTCCTAAAGACAACGAAGTATTAATAAAAACTTATGCAACAACAGTAACAGCAACAGACTGCATATTTCGAAAAGGTGAACCCAAGTTTTCGAGATTATTCACAGGAATCACAAAACCCAAAAACAAAACTCTTGGCAGTGAGTTTGCAGGAGAAATTGAAGCCGTCGGCAAGGATGTAAAACTATTTAAAGAAGGTGACAAAGTAGTTGGTACAACTCTTGGGTATGGTTCTTACTCAGAGTATATATGTTTGCCTGTAGATAAATCAACTCTTGCAAATATTCCTGCTGATAAAAATTATGAAGAAGCAATTGCCTGTTGTGATGGTTTTTTGACTTCATTACCCTTCCTGCGTGATAAAGGAAAAATTCAGAAGGGGCAAAATGTTCTTATCATTGGAGCTTCAGGGGGTGTAGGATCTGCTGCAGTTCAGCTCGCTCACTACTTTGGTGCAGAAGTAACTGGGGTTTGTAGCACATCCGGCTTAGAATTAGTGAAGTCTATTGGTGCCGACAAAGTAATTGATTACACTAAAGAAGATTTTACAAAATTAGGTGAAACATATAATATTATATTTGATTTAGTTGGTAAGACAACCTTTTCACAATGCAAAAACTCACTAAAGAAAAATGGAAAATTTCTTCAGGCTGCAATTACGCTCAGCATTTTTCCTTCCGTTCTATGGACTGCAATGTTAAGCAAAAAGAAAGCGATGATTATGGCAACAGGTTTAAGACCTCCGGCAGAAAGGACTAAAGATCTGACCTTCATAAATAAACTTCTGGAAAAAGGGAAAATAAAACCAGTCATTGATAGAAAATATCCATTTGAACAAATAGCTGAAGCCCACAGGTACGTAGATAAAGGACATAAGAAGGGAAATGTTGTGATAACTTTGGAAAATATTAACAAAACCTAACAAGTTGCTCGAGGCGACAGCATTATCGCTTTTGGAATTTGTGTAATTATAAAGTTTGTTATACCGTTTCGGATTTGCTGTTAAGCAGTATTTGGAAATGTGTGTTTTTATTGCAAATAAAAAGTTGTTTAATAAACTTGTCAGTGTTGTTATGAGCTGCGCCTTAGCAACCAGGCCGCTATGCTTAAAGGAGATGATAAAATGAAAAGAATTATAATAATAATATTATTTCTCTCATTTTTCCTAATTGATAATTTATCTGCTCAAGCTAATTTCAGCCTATCATTTGGCGGAGGTTATATTTCATCTGCATTAGATAAGGATAAACTACCTTATTGGGAGAATGGATATTTAATTAACTTTTCAACTGATTATAAAATGTCAGATAAAATTGCTTTGTTTTTCTCTTCATCATATCAAAAACATTTTTTCAATGTAAATTTAGTAAGTCTTGTTGTCCCTGCCGTAGTTGGATACAGATATAATATAGACGGTAAAAATAGTTTTATTTTTGATTTTTCAATTGGAAGTAGATTATATATTACTGATACAAAAATAAAACCTTATTTAAGCGCTGGCACTGGATTACTAATAATCAATCAAGGAAAAGTTGAAATTACTAATTGGATGGAAGGAAACCCAAACAAATCAACAAGCCTATATTCAAATACAGATAAAAAATATAGCTTAGCACAAGTTAATTTTAGCTTAGGTTTAGAAATAGAACTCAATAATAATTTTCGATTAGTATTTGATGGAAAATTAGTTAATAGTTTTGGAGGTCCTTCTTATTTTCCATTAACTACATCAATAAAATTTAGTTTATAAAAGTGATAAGAGCTAAACAAAATTTTTCAAATATATAATTTAATTCATAAAATTAGTATTGTAGTTTTGGGCTGAGGCCTAACTGCAGGTCGTAAGGTGCATAACCAATGAAGAAGTGGTAAACAATCTTAAGGATTAAATAATAAGGTTTTACAAAAGGATACAAAAGTAATGACAGATGAAAAGAAAAATGAATTTATAAACAGAATTCTTTCAGTAAATAAAGATGATAGAGCTAAATATGGTCAAATGAATGTTTTTCAGATGGTTTGTCATTGTGCTGATCAGTTTAGAATGATGTTCGGTGAAATTGAAGGTTTGAAAAGACAAAATGTTAATGTATCCGAACTAATAAAGATGTCAAGAAGAAATATAACAGTTCCTACACCAGAAGGATTAGATCAAGTTGCTGAGGGTGGAACAAAACCAACTGAATTGGAGAATGATAAAAAGCTTTTGATTGATTATCTAAACAGGTACAATGAATGTGATGATAATTATAAGTTTTCATTTCATCCATACTTCGGAGAAATTGATAGGGACCAATGGGACAGACTAGTTATCTCGCATCTAAATCATCATCTCAAGCAATTTAATAGATGAACCATTTTTTCAATTCAAAGAACATTAATAAAGTAGTCAATATATTTTTATATTTATTTTTTTTAATACTTTTTAGTTTTACAATATTTTTAATTTTAATCCAACCTTATAAGTAAAACATTATATCGTGATTCATGCTGAATTGTATCGAGGTATAATCCTTTGTTGGACTAAGCGGCAAATCAACTTTAATCGATCTTGTAATTCAATAGATAAATTTACGGCTCATGATGTCAAGAATAAGGTACTCTTTCTTTTGAAAAGCGGCATATGATTCAGATATTTAGGCTTACAATGATTTTTTTTCAATCACTAATATAGTAAATGAAATTTATTTAATCATATCATCATTAACTTCTATCAAAAAAATAATTGTTTACTTAACTCCTCTTCCTCAATTCTCACGCAAATTTTTTTTTCAGCTTGACTGCCAACCGAAGTTTGGTACAAACGAAGGTTGGTCATTAAAACAAAAAATATAACCTACCGGCCACCATTGAAAAAGATCTCCCTATTTTTGCAGTTCTTTAAGCTATTTCGGTCAAAAATAAGTAAGACTTTTTTCTTTACCCTTGAATTTTATAATCATAAAACATAGTATTTGTAACCTTAGCAAAAATTACTTGCTCGGTCTGACAGCCTATACGTTCTCTCCATTCCCATGCTGACAGCCCTTCACAAATAATTTTTTCTACTTCGAAACACCCGGATCGGATGCAGCAATTGTTCCCCTTCCCAATACTGTTTTTAAAGTGTCCGTATCCAGATAACTGCTGCCTGCAAAATCCATAGTTACATCGCTGTCAACATCGAATACATCGTTGCCTGACAAAGCACTCCCGTCGGTTTGCGCCAATAGATTTTTATCGTTGAACTTTGTGCTCTTTAATATGGAATCTATTTCAGTTGCGTATCTAAAGTGGGTACAAAAATGGGTACAAAGTAGGTACATGATGATAAAAGATCATCGGAACTCTTCGAAACCTGTAAAACAAGAAAGCCCCAAAACAATCTATTTTGAAGCTTTTTTAAGTGGGCTCGGAAGGACTTGAACCTCCGACCCGCTGATTATGAGACAACGGGATTTTATAATCATATAATCTATATTCTTAGCTTTTTAGCTACTCCCTACCCTCTCCCTACTGTGAGAAAGGAGCTATTAAAATGTTTCTTACTCTCACAAAAAAATCTCCATTTTATCAATTAATTTATGAGGTAGATGGATTTCGAACTACAATTTCAACTCGGACAAAAGACAAAAGTAAAGCTGAAATATTCATGGCTAATTTTAAGCCGGAGGAATTAAAGCCTAAGGAAATAATTCCCAAAATAAACTCTATCAAGCTTAATAACTTCAAGAAAGAATATTTAGAATATATTTCCTCAACAAAATCAAAAAGTTATATAAGATCAGTAAAACTTTCATTTAATCAATTTCAATCTTACGCAAAGGATATTCCATTGCTCCGAATAAATAATAAATTGATTGATAAATTTATTCTGATGGTTTTTTCAAGATCAAAATATGCTGCATCTCTTTATTATAAAACTTTAAAAGCAGCATTTACAAAAGCCGTTGATTGGAATTATTTAGAATTCAATCCATTTAAAAAAGTTAAACTTCCTAAAATTGCAACCCGTAAACCTCTTTTCATGTCGGATGAAGATTTTCAGCAACTAATAAATAATACCCATAGACAATTTCTTAAAAATATTTTTTACACTGCTTACTATACCGGTATGAGATTAGGAGAGATTCTAAATATGAAGTGGAACTGGATTAATTTTAAGGATAATATTATTACTGTAAAGTGCACAGAAGAATTTTTAACTAAGAGTAAAAGAGAAAGGATTATTCCAATAAATAAAGTTCTCAGATCTATTTTATTAAACCAGCTTCCAAGGGTTATAGATATAAATCAAAACGATTTTGTCTTTACAAAAGTTAAAGGGGTTAAACTAAATGAAAATTTTGTAAGTAAACAATTTAAAAAATCTGTAAGAGCAGCCGATTTAAATGATGATATTCACTTTCATTGTTGCCGTCACAGTTTTGCCTCTCACTTAGTTCAAAAAAGTGTTTCTCTTTATGTGGTTAAAGAATTGCTTGGCCACGAAGATTTGAAGACTACTCAAATATACAGCCACCTGCAGCCGGAAAACCTTATGCAAGCAGTAAATTTATTATAATTGTAAAAAACTAATGTTTGATTCCTCCTTATTATTGGAGAAATTATTTTTTAATTGTAATGAAATATTTATGAGTCCGCTATAAAAAGGTCATTTTGATGAAAAAATGTTTTGATTATTGTTTAAATTCAAAACCTAAAAACTAAATCTTAGCGTTTTTCGAGCGGACTCATTTATAAAATCTTAAAAATATCTAAAATATTTTGTTGAAAGTTATTTTCTTTTTAACTTAACTATAATATTTTTTTGTGCCAACAATAAAGTCCCAAATGAAAAATCCATCTAACGAGAACCTAAACAAAACTCATTCTAAACCTGATGAAAAAGAAATAGTCAATGGTTTACAATTAAGTAAAGATTTAAAAATTAAGAAAGATTATAAGAATTATATATTTCAATTTTTAATGGTTTTCCTAGGCGTGACGGCAGGATTTTTTGTCGAAAACATTCGTGAAAATTATGTTGAAAGTAAACAAGCAAAAGAATATGCAGGCTCTCTTTTAGCAGATTTAACTCAAGATACTCTTAATTTGCATAATGCAATAAATGTTAGTCTTGTTACTGTAAGTAATGTTGATACCTTATTAAGGTTATTTAATAATCAAAACTTTTCAAAAGTGCATGGAGGTAAACTTTACTATTACGGGATAAGAGCTTTGCGGTATCAAAATTTCATTCCCATCCAATCGACTTTGAACCAATTAATTTCAACCGGTTCATTACAATATTTTAAAAATTATTCTTTACAAAAAAGCATTGCTGATTATGATCAAGCCTTAAAAGTATTGAACTACCAGCAGGAAACAGAAAACCAATCTTATCCGGAAAAGATTAAATTTATTGAAACAATTTTTGATGGAGAAATCCTTGACAAGATTTTATACATTGATTTAAATGGCGATTCACTTAATACTTTTTTAAATAATGACTACCGGTTATTAACTTATGATAAAAAAGAATTGAAAGCGTTCACTAATTTTTGTGCATACCGAAAACAATTCTTATTATCTAAAGCGGATAACATGTATCAGGCTCCGTTAAAGAGTGCTGTTAAATTAATTTATGAGCTTAAGAAAGAATATAAAAATTAAGCTGCAAGTTCTCTATTATATTTCTTTCTATATTGAATGGGAGACAAGCCTGTAATTTTTTTAAATGTAACCCTAAATGCTTTTGGGTCCTGGTAATCAACGTTATACATAACTTCATTTACATTTTCTCTGGATGACTCAAGACTTAATTTTGCTGCTTCAATTTTTACCCGTTGAATATATTCTGTAACAGTGTTGGATGTAGCTTTCTTAAATCTGCGTTCCAAATTTCTTCTGCTCAAAGCCAGCATTGAAGCTAATTGATCGATTGTAACTTTTTCCTGGAAATTACTTTCAATAAATTCCTGTGCTTTTTTAATTGAATCATCGTCATGTTCTTAGTTCGTTTTTTATCACCGGTAATTTTTATTTTAGCTTAGACCGGCAGCGGGCAATAACCCTTTAGAAATTAAAAAGAAAAAAATTCCTGAATTTATTTTTAATATTGCCCAATTTTCTATAGCTAAAAACACTCCTTATAGGCTATAATATCCTTTTCACTCAATCCAGTTAATCCCTTCATTTTCTCTCCAAATTCTCACTTTCCCTGGTTAAAGTTTAGGTTTATTTTACCGTAAACATTAACCACCTATTCTTCATTTTTGTTCTCTTTTCCACTACTTTTACCACTTTTACCACTCTTATAATCATTAAGTAAACTATAAGGTTTTTGTACAAAGCTCTTTTTGTCTTTTAATTCATCCGGGACAAAATAATAACCTGTGCTTTTACTTTTAATTATTCCTTCCTTCATCATTTTAGCCAGCATTTTACTAATATTAGGCACAGTTTTATTTAGTAGTTCTGCTATTTCCCCGGTTCTCATCGGTCTATCATAAGTGAGGATTAGGTCAAAAATTTCCTTTCTTTCCTTAGTTGTATGAATTTCATCTTCGATAACATTCCAGCTGAACAGATTCTCATCAAAAATAACATTGTATTCTATATCTCTTAAATCTCTTCCGGTAGTATACAATTTCCCGGTTGTACCTTTTTTCTTTAATACGAATATTGTATCCATTGCACCTGCTATCCCCGATGTCCCGGAGATTTCTTTAATAACTTCTTCTTCCTGGATTTTCTTTGTATGGTGAATAAGCAAAATACAAATATGATTTTGTATTGCAAATTCCTGGATTAGTGAAGCCATATCATAATCAGCACGATAGCTGTTATTATCCTTTCTTCTTTTATCTGCTATAGCATCTTCCAAATGTATCTACAATTATTAATTTTAATTCTGGTCTATCGATAGTTAATTTTTCTAATTCTTCAATTCCCCCCTCATTTAGTTTAGGTAAACTTTTATTCTTCTGTAAATAGTATAGATTTTCTCGGTGCAGTTTTATCCAATTCAGAAGATAAATTATTATTTATCCTATCTTGTATTCTTCTGAAATTATCTTCAAGAGCTATATAAAGAACAGAAGATTTTTCTGTATCAAAATACCCTAGTGCTTTAGTTCCATTTGCAACCGAGATTCCTATATTTTGTGCAAACCAGCTCTTCCCTACTTTAGGACTTCCTGCCAATATCGCTAAACCTTCAGGCAGCAAATCTTTTATTATCCACCTTATCGGTGGAATTTTCATCAATTGAATATCTCTTGCTGATATTAAATTAATTTTCGATTTCTTTTCAGGTTCAATTTGTCTTCCATATAATAAATTCATTTTCATTTAGATATTTATTTTTTGTCTGATAAAAATATTCAGTTATATCATTATGTTTTTGTAAATAAATTCCCGTAATTGATCGCCCAAGTATATTTGTTATTTTCTGCATTCCATTTTTACCCGCAGTATCATTATCAAAACAAATAAATATTTGATTTTAGAAAAAAGTTCTTTACTATCTTCCGGGAAATTATTTACCCCTGGAATGCCGATAGCTTTTATTCCTTCCTGTTCGGCTCGTATTGCATCGAATTCACCCTCACATAAAAGTATATCCGATTCCTCAGTTAAATTTTTAATTGAATTGATATTGAATAACCTCTTAGCTTGTTTACCGTATAATCCTATATATTTATTATCTATGTCATTTCCGTTTTCCGGGATATATCTTCCTCGTAAATAAACAATCTGATCTCCTTCCATGAATGGTATTATTAAATTATGTTTACTAAAAACAAATCTTCTATCCTTATTAAACAGACCGGAATCTTTTAGATCATCCATCTCAAAATTTTTCATAAGATGATCAATTGTACATTGTACTTCATTTATTGAAAATATATTGAATTTTTTTATTGTCTCGTCAGTTAATCCTCTTTTTGGTCCGGTAAGATATTTATAAGCCTCATCTTTAATCTCATTATTGTATGTTTTTAATGAATGATATATTTCATAATATTTTTGTTCAGATATCGGATCAATTATATTTTCTTTTATCTCTTTATCTGTATTTATTTTCTCTTCATCTATTTTATTTACCCCAACTGAATTATTCTTTATTATTCCTAAATCGGTAGCAAGAATTTTTATCGCTTCGCTATTACTAATTTTTTTATAATCAGCATAAAAATTAATTACGTCCCCTCCTTTGTAGGTTGCATAACAAAAAAAAGAATTTTTATCGGGGTATATCTTTAATGAAGGATTTTGTTCTTGTTTATAGATGGAATGAATAAAACCTTGATTATTAGGTTTTATGCCGAACTGCTGCAGCAGTTGAAATATAGTTATACGATTTTTTATTTCTTCAATAATATTCAATACTCTTTAGATTTTATTTTTAATTGTTGAATTGCTACAACCGGTTCACCGCATCCCTTAATTCCTCTAAATTCACCTTTGCATAAATTTGAGTTGTACTGACATTAGCGTGACCTAAAAGTTTTTGGACCGTATATATGGGTACGTGTTTATTTACCCAATTGCTCGCCGCCGTTGAGCGTAAACAATGCCAGTGAAATTCTTCTGGCAGCCCAGCCTCCCTGACTGCTTTCTTAAATGATTTTGAAATTGTATCATGCTTAAAAGATTTACCATTATTTTGTGAAAAGACAAATTCCCTTATTATTTTTCCATTCTTCATTTGCCTGTTAAAATTCTTTGTAAGAATTTCTTTCATAATTTCATTAAAAGGTATTTTCCTTATTTTTTTCGATTTAGTCTTAAATATTTTATTGCCTATAGTTATTATTCCATTTTTAAAATCAATATCACTCCATCTTAGATTTACTTCTTCTCCTAAACGTAATCCCGATTCAACAGCAAATCTTACCATCTCACCTATTATTGATTTCCTCATCTTTTTTAGAACTTCAATAATTTTATTTATTTGTGCTTCAGATATTACTATTGGTTCTTCCTTTTGTCTTTTGGGTAATTTTAATTTTTCAAAAGGATTTGTAGTTGTGTAGTTCCACTCTTTGAAAATATTAAACATTGTTCGATAAACCCTGATATAATTAGTAGCACCGAGAGGAGCAGTTTTCGAGAGTTTTATAAATAAACTTTCAACATCCTTTTTCTCTATTGTATATATAATTCTATTCCTGGGTAAGAACTTTAATAAACGTCTATTAGCTGTTTTTATTAGAGTTACTGTTTTGTGTGCGAGATTAAATTCCGCAAACTTTTCATATTCATTTATTCCTTGCTCTATTGTAATTTCTTTTAGATTCAATTGAGTTCCGCCTCCAAATATTGCCGAAAGCAATTTTATTTTTTCAATATCTTCTGGAGTTAAACCTTTTAATATTTCGCCTAATTCCATTTTCAACAACCTTACTAATTATGTTTTTTTATTTTATTGTTAAGAGCATCTTCAATCTCTTTCACTATTATTTCCGTCTTTCCCACACTATTGTAGAAAGTAGTTAATGGTTTTCGGCAGCGTATTATTAAAGCCTTTAGAATATTCATTTTGTTTGATATTTTTTTATTACTCATTGGAAGTTTTTTCATTTTTTCTTTTATAGTTTCCAGTCTCCTTAAAAGATTTTTTGTATTTAAGATCAGTATTGATAGTTTATCTTGCATTTTTTATCTCCCTATAAAATGGAAAAAGCCGTGTTAACTGTTACTCGTTGGTGTCATCAATCGAGTGTTAACACGGCATCCATATAATTAAAAAAACCGTATCTCAACCGAGTAACTTAAGCTCGATTAATGACACGGTTTCAAAATTAAAATCGTTATTAAGTATTAACTATTTTATTAAAAAAGTTAATAAAATTAATTTTTCATATAGGCTTTTATTTATCTTTCTGTAGGTTTTTTTCGTTTATATCCAAAACGTGATGCAAATTCTCTTACTTCATGATATGCTTTATCCCCCGATTTAAATGTATCATAAGCTCCAACTTTAATTCCTATTGCTTTAGTAATTTCATATAGTATAAGGTTAGGTATAGTCTTCCCTTTTACTAGTTTTCTCCTTACACATTCTTGTTGAAACTTTTCGATAAAAGTATCTTGCTCTAAACTCTTAATTTCAATTGATTCGTCTGATTTTTCTTTTTCTTCTCGTTTTTTATCTTTTTTAATTCCCAATATTTTTTCTAAGTATTCTATCTCATAATTTACAAGTTCCCGGACTTTATAAATTCTATTGGTTTCTAAAATTATATCACCTTCGATAACAAAAATATTTAATTTGAAATCCTTTTCTTGGGGATTTTCATTTAACGTCTTAATTCTTTTTTCAACAATTAAATTTAATTCCGGGCATTTTTCTATATTTAAAATATAATTTATGCTCTCTGTGTATTCCTTCAATCCGAAATAGATATTTCCATCAAATCTTTTTAACTCAGTTAGTTCAAACGCGTTTAATACTCTTTTTATTTCGATATCTATTCTTACATAATATTTATAGCGTAGTTCATCCGGTAATTCTGCAGCATATTTTTTTATATCATCAAAGTTAAAATTAAATGTCGGATATTCAGTTGTTTGTACAGGTTTCTCTTTTATATTATATTTTTTATTTAATACCTTATTTATTTCAGCCGCTAAATTTTCTTCTGCCTTCTCGTCATTTATTATCTCTTCATAAAATTTATCTTCATCATCAAGCCTAATGCTTAGTACTTCAAGCAATAGTTCACTCATTTCGTTATCATCAACTTGTATTTCATTTTCTTCCAAAACTCTTTTAATCCTTAATTTAATTTCATCGATATTTTTCTTGGTACTTTTCTCTGAAAATTCCTCAAACTTTTTATCATCACCAAGTCTTATTTTTTTATATTCTCTTTCAAGTCGTTCGTGTTTCCAAATTAAACCTTCTTCCTTCCCTTCAAAAGTTCCCCAGAGTTCTTTTTCAATTTTCTTAATTATTTTTTCTCTTGTTATTATCTCAAATTCATTTCTTTCGATTTGGATTTTTAAATTTGCCGGAAAGTTAGTAATATCATTATCAAATTGATTTTCCATCTTTTCTTTGTCTATATTTAGATTTTTAATTTCCGATTTTGCTCTTAATATTTTACAAACAAGTTCTTTTATTTTTTCCCTTAGTTGCAAAATCATTTTATCAAATCTTGGAGTATTAGTGCCATTTTCTAAATACCAAACGTCAAACTTTCCTTTAATCTCATTCAAATATTCAATCATTTTTTTAGATTCTGAATTACTTTCTTTTCTTTTCCATCGATTTAATTCAATTATCAATTCTAAATATTCAGCATCATTAATTTCTTTACATCTTTCCTTTAATTTTTTTGCCATACGTTCTTTATATTTCCAATATTCTTCAGGGTTATATAAAAGATAATTTATAAATAATTTACTTTTTACAACCTCTACGTAGTATTCATATTTATTCAATATTACAATATTGTACCCCTCATGCTTGATTAGTTGTTTTTCAATTTCTTTTATTCTTAAATTATCTTCAGTCTCTGGTAATTTATCTTTATTTATTTTCAAAAAGATTTTTACTGCTTCTGGTTTATTAACATTTTTAATTCCTACTTGTTTCTCAGTAAGCGCACAGGCAGAACCGGTTACCTTAAATAGATTATCTTTCCCCTTATTAAATACTTTTATAATTTCATTGGGCTTATTAAAAGTATCCATCCAGACAATATATTTATTTTTTTCTTTACACTCATCTTGATACTCGATATGGTTTAGGATGAAATATGCATAAACAAATTGTTCTTTAAATTTGTCATGAAAATTTTCAAGATATTAAGCAGCACTGTTTTTATTTGTTAATGTCCATTTCTTTGTTTTCTTCATCATCATTAAAATATTCTTCCCCCCATTCTCTCCTTAACCTTTCTATTATGATTTCATTTCTTCTTTTATTTATCATATAATATTTTCTAAGTTGTAATTTCATATTTTCAATTTGCTGTTCATCATAAAGTTTGTTGCCGGTTTTTTCATTGATCAGTTCTTCAACTTTAACTTCCTTCAATCCATCAACTGCCCAGAGTTTATTATCTCTTAAACAATATTTTTTTGCCTCACCTAAAGAATTTTCTTCTATTACCATTTTTTTTTCGATAGTTTCTTGTGCTGTCTTAAGTTCTGTTAAACTATATTTCTCTAAATAATTCATTTAGATTTTCAATGACTATTAAAAAAAAGTTTATTTTCGGTTCTTAGAAATGTTTATTCGGTTTGCTATTTCCGCTCTAATAATATCTCCGCCTTTTTTAAAATTAAATAATCTCTCCGTTTTTATCCAAAAAAATTTTAAATATTGTTAAAATTTTCTTTTCTATTATTTCATTTATTTATAATTTGCTTCTAACGTAAATTTTTACGGGGAACAGTTTGAACTTTATTAACATACTAAAATCCTGCTATGACTCCTGAACAATCTGCAAGACAAACAATCGATAAAAAGCTTGTTCAAGCAGGTTGGGTAGTCCAAGACTTAAAAGATTTCAATCCTTCTGCAAGCCTGGGAATCGCTGTTCGCGAATATCCTACTGAATCCGGCTCCGCAGATTATATTCTTTTTATTGAACGAAAACCGGTTGGAGTTATTGAAGCTAAAAAGTAGGTCATACTCTCAGCCAGGTTCATGACCAAACAATTAGATATGCTGCATATGATTTGAAGTATATCAAAAAAGTTAATGAACTTCCATTTCAGTATGAATCCACAGGGACAGAAACATTTTTTACAGATGACGTGATCCAGTTCCAAAGCAAAGAGAAATATTTAACTTTCAAAAACCCGAAACTCTATACGATTTCTATAAGCAGCCCGATACTCTACGAACAAGATTAAAACATTTCCCGACTTTAAGTTCAAACGGATTACGTGTATGCCAGGTAAATGCAATTGTTAATCTTGAAGAATCTTTTGCCATAAACAGGCCTCGTGCCTTAGTACAAATGGCTACCGGTGCGGGGAAAACTTTTACAGCAATTACATCTGTTTACCGCTTG
>CAWAJW010000004.1:0-300871 GCA_963782475.1 uncultured Bacteroidota bacterium | reverse complement strand
GTACACTAACTTATTGCGATTTAGGCTTGATTGATTACAAGGAAGCATGGGATCTGCAGAAGCATACTTTTGAACTTAGGCATCAAAAAAAGATTTCCGATATTATATTTCTTCTGGAGCACCCACACACATATACGCTCGGAAAAATTGCAGACGAAAAAAATTTGATCAGCTCCAGGGAGTATTTGGATAATAAAAAAATATCGGTATATAATATTGATAGAGGCGGCGATATAACTTATCATGGTCCCGGACAAGTTGTCGGTTATCCTATTATTGATTTAAATGAATGGCAGAATGATACGCATAAATATTTAAGGGCATTGGAAGAAGTCATTATTAGAACATGCGGACATTATGGAATAGAAGGAACCCGTGATCCGAAGTATACAGGTGTATGGATTGAAAACAGGAAAATTGCTGCAATCGGTATTAAAATAAGCAGATGGATTACAATGCATGGTTTTGCTTTTAATGTGAATACCGATTTATCATTATTTAACGGGATTGTACCTTGTGGAATTATCGATAAAGATGTGACTTCTCTGCAGAAAGAATTATCCCGCTCAGTTTCAATCCCTGAAGTTAAAGAGATTCTGTTAAATAATTTTATGGAAGTTTTTGATTATAATAAATTTTCGATTTTTCCAAAAGAAAAATTATTAACTGCCGATATCAGTTAAAATGAAAGGTTTATAATGGCGAAAAGAAATTCATCAAATGATACTTTAATTAAAGGTAAAAACAATATAAAAAAATCGGGAAATGGAAAAGATAAAGATGATGACTTTTCAAGTAATGCAAAATCAAATTTAAATGACTTCAAAAAAGAATTTTTATTGAATGTCTTAAATAACATGCTGACCGCCAGAAGTATTGATAATAAAGCAATGAACCTTTTAAGGCAGGGAAAAACTTTCTTTCATATTGCAGGAGCAGGGCATGAAGCCGTTCAGACTGCAGCCGGCATCTGTTTAAATCCAAAGAAGGATTGG
This sequence comes from uncultured Bacteroidota bacterium, assembly GCA_963782475.1. GTDB lineage: Bacteria > Bacteroidota > Ignavibacteria > Ignavibacteriales > Ignavibacteriaceae > CAVQBP01. The sequence goes on along the minus strand of CAWAJW010000004.1, from coordinate 299,876 downwards.
TTATTCCCTTATTATAGAGATATTGCACTGGTTATTTCTGCCGGTATCACTCCGAAAGAATTTTTTCTTCAATCTTTTGCAAAAGAAAGTGATCCATCGAGCGGCGGACGGCAGCTGGCATGCCATTGGGGTTCAAATAGAATCAATTTACCTGCGCAGTCAAGCCCTACGGGAACCCAGTTTCTAAATGCAGTAGGTGCGGCTTTAGCTATGCAAAAAGAGGATGAAGACGGAATTGTATATGTAAGCAGCGGTGAGGGGACAACCAGCCAGGGTGAATTTCATGAAGCCGTTAATTGGGCGAGCCGCGAAAAATTACCCGTTCTATTCTTAATTGAGAACAACAAGTATGCTATTTCTGTCCCTGTATCTCAGCAAATCGGGGGCAAAGGGAATTCGGTTTCGGAAATGATGAGAGGTTATGAGAATCTGTACAGCGAAAAAATCGACGGTACCGATTTTATCCTATCTTACAATAAAATTAAAGAAGCAGTAGATTATATAAAAAAAGGGAATGGTCCGGTTTTACTAGAAGCAGAAGTTGTCAGGCTTTTATCCCATTCCTCTTCGGATGATCAAAAAAAATATAGAACGCCGGAAGAATTGGAAGAGGATTTAAAAAACTGTCCCGTGGAAAAATTTAAAAAGCTTCTGTTAAAAAATGAAGTTATTACAAAAGATGAATATGAAGAAATCAGGCAGCAGATTATTGATGAAGTAAATAATGCTGCTGATTCCGCTTTAAAAGCCGATGATCCTGATCCGGAATCTGCCGATAAATATATCTTTGATGAAAGCGGTATAAAAGATAAGCTTGAATATGAAAAGGATAAATCGCCGGGTAATAAAATAGTCATGGTTGATGCTATTAATCATGCACTAAAGGAAGAGATGAAAAGGAATGATAAGATTTATGTTTTTGGTGAAGATATTGCCGACAGTAAAGGGGGAGTCTTTACAGCCACAAAAGGTTTATCAAAGCAATTCGGTTATGACAGAGTTTTCAATTCTCCTTTGGCAGAAGCAAGCATTATCGGGGTTGCTGTCGGCATGGCATTAACTGGTTTAAAGCCTGTCGTTGAGATCCAATTCGGAGATTATATTTGGCCTGGTTTTATGCAGATGAAAAGCGAGTTATCTACGATGAGATATAGATCGAATAACAATTGGTCTGCTCCTGTTGTTGTCAGGGTTGCGGTAGGAGGTTATATACACGGAGGACTTTATCACAGTCAAAATATTGAATCTTTTTTTGCGCATATACCCGGTTTATTTATTGCTTATCCCTCAAATGCTGCTGATGCAAAAGGTTTGCTGAAAACCGCATGCAGAATTAATGACCCGGTTTTATTTTGTGAGCACAAAGGCTTATACCGCCAGAGCTTTGCTATTTCTGAAGAACCCGGTGAAAATTACCTGGTGCCTTTCGGAAAAGCTAAAGTAGTAAAAGAAGGAGATGATATTACAATTGTTTCATATGGAGTTTCAATGTGGGATTCTGTTAATGCTGCAAAAAAATTGGAAAGTGAAGGTTATTCTGTTGAAGTGATTGATATAAGAACGATAATTCCGCTGGATGATGAAACGATTTTTAATTCGGTTAAAAAAACTAATAAAGTTATAGTAATTCATGAAGACACATTGACAGGAGGCTTCGGAGCCGAAATTGCATCACGAATTACCGAAAATTGTTTCCGCTATCTTGACGGCCCTGTGAGGAGAATTGCAGCAAAAGATTCTCATATTCCATATTCTCCAATACTGGAAAATTCAATTCTGCCCAACAGGAAAAGAATATATGACGGAATTAAAGAGCTGCTGGAATATTAAATATAAGGATAAAGTGAAAGTGATGAATGGCTGAATGAATTGAATGTTCTAAAACATTCATGTATTCAAACAATCATCATTCTCCTTCCTGAATCCTTGTCTTAAACAAAGGAGATTAACCATGGACGTAATAATGCCCAAAATGGGAGAGAGCGTTAGCGAAGGCACCATAATTAAGTGGCATAAAAAGAAGGGGGATAAAGTAAAGAGAGATGAAATAATTTTTGAAATAAGTACTGATAAAGTTGATACGGAAATCCCTTCTCCTGCTGATGGTGTTTTAGCCGAGATCAAGGCAAACGAGGGAGATACTGTTGAAGTAGGTTCGGTAGTGGCAGTTATTGAATCAAACGGAGAAGTTAAGTCTGAAAAGCCTAGTAAAGAACCGGAAACAAAAGATGAAGAATTAAAAAAGGAAGAAAAGCAAAAGGCAGAACCTAAGGAAGAAAAAATTGAAGAGGAAAGAATTGAAAAAGCTTCAGGTGAAGCACAAAAGGAGGAGCAAAAAGAAAACGCATCAGGAGCTCCGGGAGAAATAACTGAAGTAGCTATGCCGAAGATGGGTGAATCGGTTATGGAAGGTACAATTATTAAGTGGTATAAAAAAACAGGCGAAAAAATTAAAAAGGATGAAACTTTTTTTGAAATAAGCACCGATAAAGTCGATACCGAAGTACCTGCTCCCGTTGCCGGTATTGTATCTGAAATTTTAGTCGGCGAACAGGAAACGGTTGAAGTCGGGACAATTGTTGCCAAAATATCTTCGGGGGAAAGTAAGCCTGTACCTCAAGCAAAAAGAGATGAAATATACAGGACATCGCAAATCGATGAGAAACAAGGACCGGTTTCAGCGCATGAAAATTTTTCCAGCGTAAAAGCATCCTCCCTGGAAGAGAAAAAGAGCCCGCCAAGATTTTATTCCCCTTTGGTTATGAACATTGCACAAAAAGAAAATGTATCATATGATGAACTCGAAAAAATTGAAGGGAGCGGAATTGAAGGAAGAGTTACTAAGAAAGATATTCTTAATTATATAGAAAATAAAGGGACAATAAAAACCGGGACTATCAAGGAAGAGAAGAAAGAGTTTCCCGGAGAAGAGGAAAAATCTTTTTCGGCAATTGCATCAAAGATGGAACCTGTATATTCTTCCAATGATATTCAAAAAGTTGAAATGGATATTATCAGGCAGAAAATTATGCAGCACATGATTCGAAGCCAGGATACATCCGTTCACGTTTCTGCGATGATTGAAGTCGACATGACGAAAATCTATAATTTTATAAAACTGCACAGAGAAGAATACATAAAAAAAGAAGATGTTAAGCTGACATATATGGCCTTTATTGCTCATGCTGCTGTTAAAGCACTAAGGGAATTTCCTTTAGTAAACTCAAGCATTGAAGGTTCAACAATAATCAAGAAGAAATTTATTAACCTGGGGATTGCTGTTGCTATCGAACCAACCGGGCTGATTGTCCCGAATATAAAAGGAGCAGGGGAGAAGAATATAATCGGCCTTGCAAAGGCAATAAATGATATTGCAGTAAGGGCAAGAAACAGGAAATTATCTCCCGATGATATTTCAAACGGAACTTTTACAATTACTAATTATGGTGTCTTCGGAACTATATTTGGAACACCTATTATTAATCAGCCGGAAGTTGCTATTTTAGGTGTAGGTGTTGTGCAGAAGAAACCTGTTGTTCTGGAATTGGATGGAACTGATACAATTGCAATAAAGCCCATAATGGCGCTTACCTTATCTCATGATCACAGGCTGATCGACGGGATGCTGGGCGGAAGGTTCCTAAAATATATTAAAGACACGCTCGAAAACTTTAACGGGAATGATAGCTAAAGAAAAAGTTCAAGTTCAAAACGAGATTCATAGTTATCACTGTTTGAACTTACAAAATAAATAAATTAAAATAAGATAAAAATTTTATGGCAGTAATAAATCAATATCAGAAATCATTTAAAGAGGAAAAGGAAAGCAGTCAGCAGCCGTTAGGTAAAAGACCGGCCTGGCTGAAAGTGAAGCTTCCAAGCGGGGAAAATTATAACGATGTCAGGAATTTAATGAGACGTCAGAAGCTTCATACCGTATGTGAAGAAGCAAGATGTCCCAATATGGCTGAATGCTGGAATAACCGGAGTGCTACTTTTATGATTTTGGGAGATACCTGCACAAGAAGCTGCGGATTCTGCAATATAAAAGTCGGGATTCCTAATAAGCTTGATCTTGATGAGCCTAGAAGAGTAGCCGGTTCGGTTAAGGAATTAAATTTAAGGCATGTTGTTATAACTTCTGTGAACCGGGATGAATTGAAAGACGGCGGTGCTTCAATTTTTGCAGAAACAATCCGGTTAATTCGGGAGGAAGTGCCGGAAACTACAATTGAAATTTTGATTCCCGATTTCAGAGGGGCTGAAGAAGCTTTTTACATAATTATGAAAAATCCTCCAGATATTCTTAACCATAATTTGGAAACAGTCCCGAGATTATATTCTGTAGTTAGACCGCAAGCTAAATATGAAAGAAGCCTGAAATTAATTAAATGGTTTAAGGAGAGATATTTAAAAACAAAAAGCGGGATAATGGTAGGCATAGGTGAAAATCCGGGTGAAGTTCTAGAACTTATGCGGCACCTTGTCGAACATGGCTGCGATATACTTACAATAGGCCAATATCTGCAGCCTACCAAAAATCATTTACCAGTCGATAGGTTTGTTACACCTGATGAATTTAATATGTACAGGGATGAGGGATTAAAAATGGGTTTCAAAATTGTTGAGTCTTCTCCTTTAGTAAGAAGCTCTTACCATGCAGATAAACATGCAAGGGCGCTGTTTTAATTTAAATATCTAATTAACTGAAGCTGCTCAGCTTTCTTTCAAGACTCTTCCTAAGACATTGAAGGATGAATTTTTAAGTAACATTGAACTTAAAAAGTGATCCTCAAGGTTTGATACTCAAATGAATGAATTTCGTGCAGCTTCAGTTATTAAGACATTTTTATCTTTCAAATTCCTTCCAGCTCAAAAAATAATCTCAATATAACAACCAAGCTCTTCTGTTATTCATTTTATGGGAAGCAGGTAGGAAGTATTTATTAAATATAGCTTGGAAGATTTAACGATTGACTTGAGGATAATCGGTCATCTTCTTTATCTCAAAATCATTACTGCAAAATAAAAGAGTAAAATATTTTTTAACAAAAAGATAACATAAAAATATTTTTTTTTTGATAAATCTTATATTATCTTGGCCTTTGTGTTTTGGATCAATTATGTTTTTCTTTAATATCGCGAAAGAAGAAAGAGCGGGGGAAGGGTATAGCATTACTCTTCCGATATTAAAAATCTAAAACTACCCAAAAAATTAATAGAATAATGGTACAAAATATCATTATTGTTTTTAAGAAGGCAAAAACCAATATCGATTTAAATTATACTTTTTAATGAGAAACGTACTCCTTATTTTTCTAAGCATTTTCTCTGCTTCAGTGTTAATTCACCCGGGCGATGGAAATAAACTAAATAAAACTACAGATGACGATAACTCCAAGTATACCGATGTAGGGAATATCGGGCTAACCGTTACAAACTTTGGTATGTATGGTAACGGGTTTGCTTTATGGCCTCAGCAGCCGAGCTGTGAATATCCTTTGGGAAGCGGTATTGAACATATTTTTGACGGTAGTATATGGGTGGGGGGATTTATAAGTACGGATTCCCTTGGACATAATGGTTTCGGGCCTTTCGTCTCCACAGGCTCTGTGGATGCATCTTCTGTATCAACCCGAGGCGGCGGCTTTGAATTTACCAATGCTCCGGGGAGCAAAATTATTGAAAGATCATCACTTCTTGACTCAAGATATTATGACCCTTACGCGATTTCACACCAGGATTTTGTTATGGATTATGTGGATACTAACCTGGTGCTATCGAATGGTGAATCAATTCAGGGACATAATCCTTTAGGAATTGCAGTACATCAGGAATGTTATGCATGGAATTATCCTTTTGCAGATTTTTTTGTAATAATGAACTATACAATAAAGAATGTATCCCACAAATATATAGATAGTGTTTATGTCGGATTGTGGACCGATGCTGTTGTAAGAAATACAAAAATTACTTCTCCCAGGATAGGTGCGCCTTTCTTTGATAAAGGAGGTGAAGGTTACAGTGATTCGATGAGAATTGCGTATACTTATGATGCAACAGGCGATGTAGGATATACAAACAGTTATGTCGGTATACAATTTCTGGGGTCAACTCCTACTTTAGACAGCTTAAAAATAGTTGGGGGTGATACTGTAACTTCGGTAAATTATGTGAGCTGGCAGTATAAAAATACAACCGATCCTAATTTTTTCTCACCTTCTACCGACGTAGCCAGATACAGAAAAATGCAGGGTTACTTTGGAGGATCCAACAGGTATAACCATGGAATAAATCCATCGGCTTTGAAAACACCCTCCAACCGGTCCGAGTTAATAACAGACGGCCCTTTCAAAGCAATTGCTCCGGGTGATTCTGTTAATATAGTCTTTGCTATTGTATGTGCAAAAAAATATGGGAACGATCCTCAAGATTTGGATACAAAAGAAGAAAAGCATAATCTATATTCAAATGCAGAATGGGCCCTTCGTGCATATTTTGGAGAAGACAGGAACAGAAACGGAAGGTTAGATCCTGGAGAAGATTTAGATGGGAATGGAAAAATCACGAGATATATTTTACCTGCTCCACCACTTACACCGATTGTGAAGGTAGTCCCCGGAAATCAAAATGCAGGTATTTACTGGGACAAGAGGGCCGAATATTCAATCGATCCGATTTCCGGTAAAAAAGACTTCGAAGGTTACAGGATTTACAGGACAGAAGCAGGATTCGACCTCAACTTAGCAGAAGATGCAAGATCATCACTTGTAATGCTTGCTCAATTCGATAGTTCAGGGAATGCGTATGGATTTAATACGGGATTTTCAAAAGTCAAATTACCCCAGCCGGTTACCTTCCCGGGGGATACAACAAAATATTATTATAAATTTGACATTAGCAATTTGTTGAACGGATGGCAATATTTGTTTTCGGTAACTGCGTTTGATAAAGGCGACCCTGCAAATAACCTTGCAAGTCTTGAATCAAATCCTATTGCTTCTATGAACAGAATACTTCCCGGTACTCTTCCGAATGATAGAGATACAGCCCAGGTAGGTGTTTATCCTAATCCTTATTATGGTAATGCATACTGGGATGGAAGCACAGAACGCTTAAGAAAAATATATTTTTTTAACCTCCCTTCAGAATGTGAAATTACTATTTATACCCTCTCGGGTGATATTGTAAAAAGAATTGAACATCATCAAAACAGCAACGGTTCGAATATTAAGTGGTTTCAAACTTATGCAAGCAGCGGCAATCAGATAATGACAGGGGGAGAAGATGCATGGGATCTTATATCAGATAACGACCAGGCAATTGCAACCGGTTTATATTTATTTACCGTAAAAGATTCCAATACAGGTGATATTAAAAGAGGAAAGTTTTTAATAATTAAATAAGAAAGGAAAATCTTATGAGATTTAGGTTATTGTTAATTATGTTGGCATTGGGGCTGGGGTCCATCTTAGCTCAATACAAAACGGTTTCAATTCATGATATTCAATATGTTGATTCAGTTGGTTCAAAAGGATGGAAGCCATCTTCTCTTACCGGTGATACAGTTACAATTGTAGGGACTATAATGATAAGACCCCTTGTAGATCCTGATACAAATAGAACTCCCGTTATGTATTATGGCTCTCGCTGGGGTACATATATTCAAGATACGTCTGCATCTGCATCTGCAGATGGATGGGGAGGATTAAATATTTTACAGAATGATACGACCGGTGATAATCAAAATACATTTTTTGATTTGAGAGATACAGCTGATGTTGTTGAAATGACCGGTGTAGTAACAACATATAATGAGACAAATGAATTGTTCCTGCTTTTAAATCCTATTACACCGGTTAGTCCGATAAAGCATTTACCAAAACGGCCTGACCCGCTGGTTTTAACAATGTCGGATTTAACCAGTAATGGAGTAACAAATAAGGAATATTATAAATATTCCGGTACTTATGTAGAATTCAAGGATGTTGTTACCAGCGACAGATCTGCAAATTCTTTTAATATCAATGATGGTAAAGGTAACAGTATTCAGGCTTATGGTCAATCAAGATATTATAGGACAGATAATAACAAAGTACCCGGTTCTACTTATCAACCACCTGTAGATGGGACTCATCTTGCATATGTAAGAGGTATTTTAACATTGTATCAGGATACTTACGAAATACTACCAATTTATCCTGATGATATACATATTACTCTTCTGGCTCCGTCAATTACAAATATTAAGAGAGATCCGGTCCAGGTTAAAACTAATGACCAGGTTACTATATCAGCAAACATTAACGGCGGAAGCGGATATCTTACAGACGTACGATTACATTATAAAGTTGGAGATCAGAGCAGAATTGCTGTTCAAATGACTAAATCTTTATCTGATACTACACTCTACAGTGCTGTAATTAGCGGTATAAGTACAGATTCAACACTTGTAGACTATTTCATTACCGCAAATAACAATCTTGGATTATTGAATAGCAATCCGGGTGATACCGTTAAAGGAAATTATTTTTACCAGGTATTGAATGAGCCGTTAAAAATCCGCGATGTTCAATATAGCCCGTTAGGAAGCGGATACAGTTCATACAATGGTTACGAGGTAACTCTTACAGGAATTGTTACTGCGGATACTTCAGATATCCCAGGATTTGGTACCAGTACTCCGCAGCGTATGTATATGCAGGATGGCAGTGGTCCCTGGACAGGAATAATGATTGGAACCGGAGGTACAAATGGTGCAGATGTTTTGAAATTTGAAAGAGGAGATAACGTTACTTTGACAGGTATAATAAGAGAAAATTATAATGTAACATCAATAGATACTTTAACACAACTGACTGTCAATTCACACAATAATCCTCTACCAGATCCGGTGGATTTAAAAACCGGAGATATTGCAGATTCAACCGGTGCTACTCCTAATGTTGAAAAATGGGAAAGTGTTTTAATTGATTATAAAAATGTTAAAGTTACTGATGAAAATGCCGACGGGGATCCGGGTGCGAATTCTTATAACTTCGGTGAAAGTATGATAAATGACGGATCAGGTGATGCCAGGATAGAATTCCAGGACGGTAATCATAACTATAATAATGACTGGGATTCTACTTTAGCCAAAGATCCGGCAAATATTTATGTAAAATTAAATTCTACATTTACAGAAATACGGGGCATCCTTTTTTATTCACACAGCTTTTATAAAATAGTTCCAAGGAAGAATGACGACTTTATAGGTTATATGGGTCCTACTGCTGTTAATGATAAAACATCAAAATTGCCCGTTTCATATAAACTGGATCAGAATTATCCGAATCCGTTTAATCCTTCGACAACCATAAATTATTCAATTCCGAAGGCAAGCATTGTTACTATAAAGATATTTAACATTCTTGGACAGGAAGTGAGAACATTAGTAAATGAAAATAAATCAGCGGGTAATTATAGCTTAAGATTTAATGCAGTTAATTTAAGTTCCGGAGTTTATTTCTACAGTATAAAAGCAGGGAATTATTACCAGGTTAAAAAAATGATGCTGCTGAAATAAAATTTTACACCTTCGGGGTTACTTCCTTTAACCCCGAAGGTTACATGCATCAGAAATAATAATTGAAATTAGCGGCACAGATTATAAATATCGTTTTAGTTGTGGAAATCGGGTGCAAATAAAAATAAAAAGTATTAAGCACAGATTTCCAAACATATTGCACTACTTTTAATCTGTACTACAGGTTGAAAATTAATTTAGGGATAACAAAATATCTTTTACTGAAAACCGATAGAGTTGACACAAAAGCAAGATATAAAATCATGTAAGCCTGATCTGTCGAAGACTGAAAAACGCTTGAGATATCATACTTCGATAAACTCGGTATGACATTACACTGCTTTTTGCTCACTTTCTTTCGGTATTAAAAAAAATCATATATGCTCAGAGCAATACAAATAGTTTTATTCATTTCCTTTACACTCTTACTCTCATCGTGCGTTAAAGATGTAGCTGATAATCCAACCGGTAATCAACCTCCGCATACGGGAGTTTTTCTTCTGCCTGATTCTTTAATTAGCAGCCAGCCTAGCAAAATTGATGTCCATTGGTGGGGTGATGATCCGGATGGATTCGTTATCGGATATTATTTTACATGGGACGGAAAAAATTGGTCGTATACCTCATCAAATGACAGCCTTTTTGCTTTAAGAATCGGGGTAGTAGATACAAACTATATTTTTCAGGTTTCAGCTGTAGATAACGGAGGTAATGGAGTTTACGATAAAGATGTTGTTCAAAATGGAATTGATTACGGACCTGAACCCTTTATCGATAAAAACCATAATGGAGTTTGGGATGAAGGTGAAGAATTTACTGATATTGGCCTGATTGATCCTCATCCCGCATCAATAGATTTCCCGATCAAGAATTCAGCTCCTGTAGTTAAATGGGATCAATTGACAGTTCTGCCGGATACTTCATTTCCTGCGATGTCATTCGGATGGGATGCCAGTGATGTTGACGGTGAAGGAACCATTCTCAAAATAAATATAGCACTAAATGATACTACCAATCCCGGTAATATTGTTTCACTTGACGGGAGTATCAGAAATATCTCGTTAAGAGCGACTGATTTTTCATCATCCACTGCTTCAATGGATATTTTGATTGGCGGTCTTGAATCTAATATTTCCAGGCAAAAACTTCCCGGGCTGGTATTAAACGGCGACAACAGATTATTCGTTCAAGCCGAGGATATCTCCGGAGCGAAATCCAATTTTATTGCAATACCCGGGGAAGGGAAATCATGGTATGTGAAAAAGCCGAAAGGGGATATTCTTATTGTTGATGATTATGGAGCTCAGGATGATGCAGCTTCATTTTATAATAAAATGTTTGGTGACAGCCTTAACTTAAAAGATAAGTTTGATGTTTATGATTTTCGAAATCAAACTCCCCCATATTTAAATGTAACTTTTTTGCTTACTATTAAACTTTTTAAATATTTATTCTGGTATACAGATAATGGTCCTTCTTTGGATTTATTAAGTTCTTCGGTTCAGAATTATATTGATAACGGCGGTAAGATAGCTTTATCTATGCAGTTTCCGCAAACAATTGATCTGACAGTACTGCAGAGTTTTTTACCAATTAAATCTGATTCGAGCGATTATCAGAATACTTTATTCGGAGGGACTAAAATTTCTTCCGACAATACCGAGCCTGATTATCCGGATTTAGAATTATCTTCAAGTATTTTCAGGGTTAAATCTTTTTACTTAAATCCGTTAGGCAGCATCCCGGTATATTATTTCCCGGAGAAAGAATTAAAAGGTTATATCGGTTTTACTGATATGAGCAAGACTATGTTTTTTATCGGCATTCCTTTGAATAAAGCAAATGGCGGTAATGCCAATGTTAAAAACCTTCTTAAAAAAGTGTTCTTCCAAGATTTCGGGTTAGCTTTATGATGAAAAATATACTGATGATGATTTCCTTTATTATGTTCTTTATGATTGGAATTATTTATTCTCAAAATAATGGAAAGCTCAGCGGTAAAATAACAGATGCTGCTACTAATGAACCATTAATTGGTGTTAATATAGTAATTAAAGGAACATACTACGGTGCAGCTACGGATGTTAACGGAGAATTTACAATAGCCAATATTACACCGGGTAATTACGATATTAAAATTTCTTTCATTGGTTATAAAACTGTTGAATATACCGGTTATAAAATTGAAGCCGGAAGGACTTTAGAATTAAATGTAAAAATGAATGAATCTGCTTTAACATTAGATCATGATGTTATTGTAGTTGGTTCAAAACCACTCCTTGATGTTGATGAAACACAAAGTAAAACATCCATTTCTGCAGAAGATATTAAAAATGCTCTGGTTGAAAATGTTTCGGATGTTGTGGCCCAGCAGGCCGGAGTTGTCCAGGAGGATAATGCAATTCATATCCGCGGAGGAAGAGCATATGAAAACGCATTCCTTTTGAACGGCGTTTCCGTACAGGACCCGCTTGCGGGTACGGGATTCGGACTTCAGTTAAGTGCTAATGCGATTGAAGAAGTTGATGTTATAACCGGGGGGTTTAATGCAGAATACGGGCAGGCAACCTCGGGTGTTGTAAATGTTAAAACAAAAGAAGGGGGGGATAAATACAGCGGTTATGTTTCCTATAAAACAGATAATCTCGGCAACAGGTCTTCTTACCATGTATTCAATAATAAAATTCTTGAAATGGATCTGGGAGGACCTGAACCCCTTACAACTTCTGTTTTACCTACACTTGGAATTCAAATTCCCGGCAAGCTTTATTTTTTCGGCAGCTTTTACGGGGGATTATCGGATGGAATAACACAGGGTTTTTATAAACCGACAGCAGGCAGGTTAAATTCATCTACTTTTTACGGAACCAGGTTTGCACCGGAAGCAAATAACAATTGGAACCTGCTTGGTAAGCTTACATATAAGCCTTCATCAACTTTCAAGGTTACTTATTCATTCAACCAGTCTGTTTCTATAAGTCAGAATACCGGTGCGCTTCAAACAAATCTGGAATTTGTCGAACCTAGTCCGGGCTACCAGTATGAGTTTCAGAATATTCTTTCGAATGCCAATGTTTTTACACATAATACAAAATTCAGTTCATTAAGTATTACTCATACCCTTAATGCAAAAACTTATTATGAATTAACATTCGGATATTTTTATACTCATCTTCGTGTGGATGCAAACGGCTTGAACTGGAATCAATATGTCCAGCCGAAAGATATTCCGAATTTTCCCATACAATATTATAACCTGAACAGGGATACAATCGGAGTTATTCCCGGTGATGGTTTCTGGGATCTTGGCAATCCTTATACATGGCATGACCATTATGTTGAAGAATATTCATTAAAAGGAGATATAACAAGCTTCTTTGATGAAAAAAATAAATTTAAAGCAGGATTTGAAACCCGCTTCCAGGAAATGCAGCTTATTGATATTTACCAGCCCTGGATTGGTACTTTAGGATTAAATAATGATATATATAAAGTATATCCGGCTATGGGGGATTTTTATGCGCAGGATAATATAAACTTCAGCGGTATGATTTTGAATTTTGGTCTTAGACTGGATTACTGGTTCCCTGGTAAATATGTTGATGATGCAGTTAACAATCCGGATGTCATTACTATACCGGATCAAACCAGAGAGGATTATGAAAATAATACTTTCGGATGGTTCGGCGGAAGAAGGTTTAAAGCAAGACTCAGCCCGAGACTTGGTATATCACATCCGATTTCAAATAACCAGACTTTGTTTTTCTCTTACGGGCATTTCAGCAAATGGCCAAGGCCGCAGTTTGTATATGCTAAACTGAATCCGCTTAATGCACAATCTTCATTTCAGCAGTTCGGAAATCCCAATCTCAATCCGGAAACTACAGTTGCATATGAGCTCGGTCTTAAAACCCAGTTTACTCCCAACGATGTTCTTACTGTTACAGCATATTATAAAGATATTTTTGATTATATAAGCACAAAAACAGCTAAAATTAATTCGGCAAGATTTATTACAAAGAATTTTATTACTTATGTTAATTCTGATTATGCACGTTCAAGAGGAATCGAAGTAGAATTCAAAAAAAGAATTGGTGATTGGTTTAATTGTACTGCCTCGGCATCATATGCAATAGTAACAGGCAAAAGCTCTTCTGCATCAGAAGGAGCACTGGTTTTACAAGGGGATATAAATGAATCGGTAAAAGAAAAGTTTATGCCGTGGGACAGGCCGATTACAGCTTCACTGACAACCAATTTTTATGTTCCGCCGGGAGAAGCTTTATTCGGCTTCGGGAACGGAATTCTTGATAATTATAATCTTTACATCAGATTTTTCTTTGAATCGGGTAAAAGATATACTCCGGCATATTTTACCGGTTATGACAACCAGGGAAGACCGGTTTATTTAGCCTCAACCACAGACCTTTATACCAATGTTGGTCAGAATTGGTTTTGGATAGATCTGAATTTTGAAAAGTATATACCTATCGGAGGACTGGATCTGTCATTGGTGATGGAAATAAATAATTTATTAGATACAAAAAATTCTGCAATAATTAATCCTGCAACAGGCAAAGCCTACGAGAGCGGTGATCCCGTTCCTTATTCCTGGAACGATCCGAATTATCCTGATTTGCAGCTGCCGATTTCTCCGTATCCGTATGATCCTTCAAGATATTTAACAAGAAGAAATATAAAGTTTGGACTTAGTTTAAAGTTTTAATAATGAAAAAAATATTTATTGTAATAATTCTTTTAGCTGCTATAACTGATATAAAAGCACAACTATTTCCCAACCTGGGCGGACAAAGAGCAGGAATTTCAACCGCACAATTTTTGAAAATAGGTGTAGGGAGCAGAGCTACTGCACTGGGAGAAGCTTTTGTCGCAATAGATAATGATGCATCTGCCTTATACTGGAACCCTGCAGGATTGGTACAGTTCGGTCAGGATCAAATCATGTTTTCACATAATGAATGGGTAGTTGATATTTATCATGATTTCTTAGGCGGTGTATATCATTTTGATGATGCTAATGCCATAGGCGTTGCATTCACATCACTTTCAACCAAAGATATGCCTGTCACCACAGAGTTCGCTCCGTTCGGTAACGGTGAATATTTCAGTTATGGTGATCTTGCATTTGCAGTTTCTTATTCCAGACGGATGACAGATAAATTCAGTGCTGGCGCTACTGTAAGGTATATTGAAGAGACCCTTGATAAATTAAAAATGCGCGGTGTCATGATTGATCTTGGAACATATTACTGGACCGGCCTTGGCTCTACAAGATTTGCGGTAGCAGTATCAAATTTTGGAAACCAGCTGGCACCGGATGGCAAAGTAGTTCTTGTCGGAAAAAGGGAGAAATCGGATTGGCAGTCTTTTTCACCTCCGACAATCTTCCGTATCGGTTTTGCATTTGAACCCTATCAGACAGGAGATAATAAGATAACTACTTCTATTCAGCTGAATCATCCGAATGATAATAAAGAAAATGTTGCTACCGGTTTAGAATACTGCTGGAAAAATATCGTATTTATAAGAGGAGGGTATAAATTCAATGTCGATGAACAAAATTATTCGTTTGGTTTTGGTGTAAATATTCCGATCAGGATTGCCTATTGTAATGTTGATTATTCATTTTCCAATTTTGAACAGTTAGGTAATGCCCAAAGGTTTTCAATCATTTTAGGTTTTTAATGGAATCATCAAGAAATAGATTAATTTCAATGTATAAAAGCAATTATAGGAATATAATTAATTTAATGTATGGATTTGGGGATGAATGGCTGAATGAAATTAAGTCATTAAATCATTCAATCATTCGACAATTCAGTCATTCAAAAGCCCGTTTTACATTGTTCCTGCTCTCTTCCATTTTGGTCATTCCCCTCCTATTCGGATGCGGCGATAAATTTGATGTTTCCCAGCTTACAGCCAATTCGGGGAATGCTAATATTACCGGTGATACTGTTTATGTCCCAGTAAACCCTGCATGGACCGGATTCAATAAGCCGCGGGCAATGATTATCGGAAGGGAACCGTTCGTTTATGTTGCCGATACTTATAATGACCGGATAGTTATGCTGAACTTGAACGGGAATGTTCTTGGTACAAGAGAAATAAAGAGACCGGTAGCTTTAGCACAGGATTACAAATTAAACATTATTGTGTGCTGTGAACTGGATACGGTTATTAACGGACAAAATGAAACATTTGGTGCTGTATATAAACTAAATTTAGTGGCAGCGGATCATCAAATAAATAATGCACCGGTAACCCGGCTGCTGCCTCGTGCGGCTGATATTAAGTACCCTGATAGAAGGTATACGGCAGTTACCGTTTTCTTCAATAATTCTTTTTATGTAGCCCGAACAGGTCCTTCAAATTCAAATTTTGTAGATCCCGATAATTCAATATTACTTTTTGTTCCAAAGAAATCGTTCGGCGGTGGAGAAGGTGATACATTAATTGGAAGAGTTGCGAATATAGACCCGATCAGTTCAGGTTTGGTTTCTGCAAACCAGATAAGCTCGCTTACTTCATTCAACACAAAAAACAGCGATTTTATAGAAACCCTGACCGGTAATAACAGCCTGAAAGTTCAATGGCTGACTTATGTAGTAACACCTGTTTCCGCAAATTATGTAGCAAGGCTAACTCCATCGGACGGCGGTGCTATGATGCGACCAAACAGATTCACCCAGCCTGAAGGCTCCTGTATTGATGACGCTAATTATATTTATATCGCTGATGCTCAAAAAGATAGTGTTTTTAAATTTACCCCGCTTGGTGATGAACAGCAGTCTTTTGGAGGTCCTGATGTTTTTAACGAGCCTTATTCAGTAGCTTACTTTGATAAAATACTTTATGTGGTTGATTCAGGAAATAACAGAATTTTAAGATTTATACTTTCAACAGATTTAAGGTGATTTTGAAAAATTTAACTTTACTTTTTCTGATCTTTTTCGGTTCGGTTTCGTTTTCACAAACCATAACTCCGATTGCTGATTTAAAGCAGAATGATTCGAATGGAGTCCCTTTAGATACAGGGCAGGTTTTTACTGTGACCGGTTTAGTAACTTCTTCCAACCAGCTTGGAAATTCAGGTCCGGGTACGATTCAGGATAAAACAGGATCAATTTCTGTTTACGGCAGCAGTTTTGCTAATAATGTAAATATAGGGGACTCAGTAATCATTACCGCAGTTTTGTCTCAGTACAGCGGGCTTGCGGAGCTCACTCCTAATTCAGGTTCTGATGTAAAAGTAATCTCTTCAAATCATGAGGTGATGCCTGAAATTGTCACAATATCGCAAATTATTAACCAGCGGTGGGACGGTGTAGAAGATTATGAAGGTAAATTAATTAGAATAAATAATGTTTCAATTTCTGGAAGCGGGAATTTCTCGGGAGGAACCAGCGGGCAGAATTATGATATTTCAGATACCACAGGAACGCTTACATCGGGACTAAGAATTGACAAAGATGTTACTACAATAGTTGGAACCCCGATCCCGTCAAGTAAAGTTGATATAATAGGTGTTATAGGTCAATATAAATATTCTGCTCCTTTTAACAGCGGATATCAATTATTTCCAAGGTTTATTTCCGATATAATCGATGACGGAGCCCCATTAATTTTAAGTCCTGTTTTAGCCGCGGATATAGATACAAATTCATTTACAGTCTATTTTACAACAGCAAGAAATGGTGATACGAAAATAAAATACGGCTTAACAAAATCACTTGAACTGGATTCATTATTCATTAATAATGATACCACGAAACATATTGTTAAAGTTACCGGGTTATTATCTTCAAAGACTTATTACTATAGGGTTTATTCTACAAATACAAAAGGAACAAGTGAAAGTGATTTAAATTTAGTTACTACAGCTTCATCCAACCCTTCTCTAGGAACAATAAATATTTATTTCAATTTTCCTGTTGATACTTCTCTTGCACTTCCCGGAAATACGGCAAACGGTGATGTAGATTTCCAGCAGAAATTAATTAACAGGATAAACCATGCAAATTATTCTATCGATTTTGCAGTGTACAGCTTTTCGGGAATGCCGGATGTTGCAAGTGCATTGGTTGTTGCAAAAAACCGGGGAGTAAAAATAAGAGCAGTTTACGACAGCCGCAATACCCAGGATAATATACAAACGCTCCTTAATGCTGGTATAAAAATCAGCAAAAGGCCATCAGCTTTGCCGGGAATCATGCACAATAAATTTTTTATTTTTGATGAACGGGATACGGTGGCAGCTAACGACTGGCTTTGGACAGGGTCATGGAATATTACCAATACCGAACTTGAATGGAAGAACAATGTAGTTGAAATAAATGATCCTGCTATTACAAAGGCTTATGAGATTGAGTTTGAAGAAATGTGGGGTAGCAATAGTGATGAGCCAGATCCAATGAATGCTAAATTCGGAAATATGAAGAGGGATAATACACCGCATTCATTTAATATCGGGGGAAAAAATGTGCAGCTTTATTTTAGCCCTTCCGACGGAACTACAAATCAAATTATAAATGCAATAAATTCTGCCGATTATTCTATTTATATGGCTCTTTATGTTTTTACCAGAAATGATATAGAGAATTCAATATATAACAAATTCAATTCCGGAGTGACGGATATAAGAAGCGTAATACATGATGTTGATGTAAGCGGGAGTGAATTTAATACATTAAAAAATTTCTCAGAAGCTTTGCAGAATCCTTCACCGACGCTTCATGATAAATATGCTGTCGTAGATGCACTTTACCCGGGGAGCGATCCCACCGTAATTACCGGTTCGCACAATTGGTCTTCTGCCGCAGAAAATGACAATGATGAAAATACATTGATAATAAAGGATTCCTTAATTGCAAATTTATATTTGCAGGATTTTAAAGCAAGATACAATGATGCAGGCGGGAAAGCATCATTTATTGTTCCTACTTCAGTTAAAGAAGGTAAAGATATTGATAATTTAAATTATGTTTTGTATCAGAATTTTCCCAATCCGTTTAATCCGGTTACAACAATAAAATTTGAAACAGAAAAAAAAGAAGATGTTGATCTGACTCTTTATGATATTCTTGGGAGAAAGGTTAAAACTATATTTAATGGTGAAGTCCCTGCAGGATTTACAACCGTCGATCTTGATGGAAAAGGTCTTGCAAGCGGAGTTTATTTTTATATATTTAAAACCTCCTCGGGTTTTTCTTCAACGAAGAAACTGATGCTTTTAAAATAGCAGCACAAACCTTCAAGGTTATAAAACCTGCTTGGTTTTAATAATTGGCACTATATTAATTTTATGTTAAATAAAAAATTTTAATTGTCTAAAGAAAAAAAATATATTAAGTTAAACGTTAAATTACATTTCAAATTAAATCACCAAAATCACGGAGCTAAAATGAAAAAAATATTTACACTCGTGTGTGTTCTTTTCTTTACATATTTATCTTTTGCACAAACAGTTATTACTATTGATTCGGCAAGAAATTCAGTAAATGATACTGTTACTGTAGAAGGCGTTGTAATATCACCTAATTTCCAGACAATTAACAGATCATATTACATCTGGGATGGAACCGGCGGTATAGTAACATTTATCTCTGGTTTGACCAGCCCCGCTTTGAAGTTAGGCGACAGTGTAAAGGTAACAGGGAAAATTTCTCCCTTTAACGGATTAATCGAAATTAATCCTTTAAAAGATACCAGTATAGTAGTACTTGATAGTAACAAGGTATTACCAACCCCTCAAGTAATTACTATAGCAGAATATCTTGCAAATGGTGAGAAATATGAATCACATTTAATCGAGATCAAAGACTTATCATTAGCTAAAGGCACCTGGTCAAAGACAGGAAGTTCATCACTATATTTAACAGACGGTACTGATACGGTAAATGTTTATCTTGATTCTGATATGAAACTTTTTAATTATTCTCAACCTAAATGGCCTGTTGATTTGATTGGTATTGGATCCCAGTATACAACATCAGGTACGGGGGGCTATCAAATCCTGCCGAGGCTTATTACTGATTTTATTTCAAAAATTGTTGCTATTGACTGGGCAAGGAATATGTTGAATGATACCGTTACCGTTACCGGTGTTGCAATTTCACCAAACTATCAAACAGTTAACAGATCATATTACATCTGGGACGGAACGGGCGGAATAGTCACTTTCAAAACAGGCTTGAACAGTCCTGCATTGAAATTGGGTGATAGTGTAATGGTCAAAGGAACGATAGCATCTTTCAACGGTTTGCTTGAGATCCAGCCTTTAACCGACACCAGTGTAGTTAAACTAGATAGTAATGCGGTATTGCCGGCACCCGAGGTTATAACGATTTCGGAATTCCTTGCTAATGGCGAAAAATATGAATCTCATTTAATTGAAATTAAAGGATTATCAAAAGCTTCCGGGACATGGTCAACTTCCGGCAGTTCAACATTACATCTGACTGATGGAACCGATACGGTTGTAGCCTATCTTGATTCCGATATGAAACTTTTTAATGAAACCGAACCAACCTGGCCTGTTGATCTAATTGGTATTGGATCACAATACTCGACTACCGGCATTGGCGGGTATCAGCTTTTACCAAGGTACATTACCGATTTTATTCCGGTACCTGTCGTTCCAGTAGAATTAACTTCATTTTCAGCTTCAGTTGCCGAAGGTGTAGCTGTTTTATCCTGGGAAACTGCGACGGAAAATAATAATTCGGGTTTTGAAATTGAAAGAAGCCTTGACGGAAAGAGCTTTGTAAAAGTAGGTTTTATCAGCGGTCATGGTACTACAACAAAGGTAAATACTTACTCATATTCTGATAAGCTGCAGAATGCGGGCGAATTCTATTATCGTCTGAAGCAAATCGATTTTAACGGTTCTTATAAATATTCTGAAGTAGTTCAGGCTACCTCAATAGCTCCGAAATCATTTAGTCTCAGTCAAAATTATCCTAACCCGTTCAATCCATCTACAGTAATCAACTATGATCTGCCGACAGCAAGTAAAGTTGTATTGAAGGTTTATGATATTTTAGGAAATGAGGTTTCTACTTTGGTTAACAAAGAAGAAGCAGCAGGGAGTTATAAAATAGTATTTAATGCTATGAGCAGTTCCAACCATAAACAATTATCAAGCGGTGTATATTTCTATAAAATAGAAGCCGGTAATTTTTCAGCTATCAAAAAAATGATGCTGATCAAGTAATAACCTTTCTTTGTGGAGACGGGGTATGCCCCGTCTCTTTTTAATTCAAGCTTAAAAAATCATTCATTTGTAAAAGAGAGTGCATATCTTTAATTTTAAGGTTCAATTTTCATTTATTTAAGGGAAACAATGGCTGAAGTAATAAAAGAAGCAAAAGGAAAAATTATTCAGGTTATAGGACCGGTAATCGATATTGAATTTGAGGAAGGACATCTCCCGAAAATATATAATGCAGTAAGAATTCCACGTACCAATACCGAAGGTGTAAAGGAAGATTTAATTGCTGAAGTAGAGCAGCATTTAGGTGAAGACAGGGTTAGAACTGTTGCAATGGATTCAACTGACGGTTTGGTCAGGGGTATGGAATCTTTTGATACTGGGGAGCCTATCTCTGTTCCCGTCGGCCCTGCTACTTTGGGAAGATTAATAAATGTAACAGGTCATCCTATTGACGGGCTTGGAGAAATAAAATCGGAAAAAACTTACCCGATACACAGGCCGTCACCTAAATTTAAAAATCTTTCAACCAGAAGCGAAATGTTTGAAACCGGGATTAAAGTAATTGATTTAATCGAACCATATTCCAAGGGGGGTAAAACCGGGCTTTTCGGCGGTGCCGGAGTGGGCAAGACTGTTATAATCCAGGAATTAATTCACAATATAGCCCATGAACATAGCGGTTATTCCGTATTTGCTGGAGTTGGTGAAAGAACCAGGGAAGGAAATGATTTATTCCGTGAAATGAAAGAATCCGGTGTTCTTGAGAAAACGGCTTTGATATTCGGACAAATGAATGAACCGCCGGGGGCAAGACTTCGTGTGGGATTAACGGGTTTAACCGTTGCAGAATATTTCAGAGATGAAGAGGGAAGAGATGTACTTTTATTCATTGATAATATCTTCCGTTTTACTCAGGCAGGTTCAGAGGTAAGTGCGCTTTTAGGACGTATGCCCTCCGCTGTCGGTTACCAGCCGAACCTAGCAACTGAAATGGGAGCACTGCAGGAAAGAATTACTTCAACAGATAAGGGTTCAATCACTTCCGTTCAGGCAATTTATGTCCCCGCAGACGATTTAACTGACCCTGCACCCGCTGCTGCATTTGCACACCTTGATGCAACAACCACATTAAGCAGGCAGATTTCGGAGCTCGGAATTTATCCTGCTGTCGATCCTCTCGATTCCACTTCAAGGATTTTACAGCCCGGCATCCTGGGTAATGAGCATTATGATGTCGCAAAGAACTGTAAAGAAATCCTTCAGCAGTATAAAGACCTTCAGGATATAATTAATATTCTCGGTATGGATGAACTCTCTGATGAAGATAAAACAGTAGTAAAAAGAGCCAGAAGAATCCAGAGATTTTTCAGCCAGCCTTTCTTTGTTGCCGAACAGTTCACCGGTTATAAAGGGAAGTATGTTAAGCTTGAAGATACTATAAGAGGCTTCAAGGAAATTATCGACGGCAAGTACGATGACCTGCCGGAAGGAGCTTTTATGTATGTCGGCACTATTGAAGAAGCCGTTGAAAAAGCAAAGGGGATGAGATAAAATTGAAGTTCAAGTTCAAGTTCAAGTTCAAGAGGAGTTCAAGAGCTAATTAAATAATTTTCGGAGATTATGGCAGAATTAAATATAGAAATTATAACTCCCAATAAGGTGGTTTTTAAAGGTGAAATCATTTCTGTTACGGTACCGGGTGTAAAGGGAAGGTTCCAGATTTTAAAAAATCATGCTCCGCTGGTAAGTATATTTGAAATAGGGAAGATTGAAGTCGTAACCCCTGATAAAAACTCATCATTTTACGCCACCGGCGGCGGAACAATCGAAGTATTAAATAATAATGTCCTGATTCTTGCCGATTCTCTTGAACTTGCCGGGGATATCGATGTTGAGCGTGCTGAAAGTGCCAAGCAGAGAGCTAAGGAAAGAATTGAAAAAAGGGAAGAAGGTACTGATTTCGAGCGGGCGGAAAAAGCATTGAAGAGAGCTGTCAACAGGCTAAATACAGTTGAGAAGCATCTCCGGGCTGAAGTTTAATTCGTTATTATCATTTCATACAAAGCTTATTAAAGAAAACTAATACAAAATTATTTTTTATCTGATTTATTTACTATTCCTATTATTATGGGAAAGTTGAATTCCCTTATCTCCTCAAAATATTAATCATTTGCCGGGCATATTTATTATCCGGATCAAATTTTAATACATTCCTGAAACTTCTTAAAGCTAAACCTTTATTACCGTCGCAATAATATGCTTTTGCCAAAATCGTATATATTTTGGGATCCTGCGGGAATTGATAAGCAAGCATCCTGAAGAATCTTATTGCCTGAATTGATTTATTTATATTTAATAAATCGGAACCGAATAAGAGCAATTCCCCTTTATTATTAATAAATAAGCTATTAGAATCTTTTTGAAGATTAGTATAAATAACAATTGCCGAATCTATATTAGTCCTTAACGTTAAATGAAGCAGGGAATCTGCCAATGAAATTTTTGCTTCTTCATATTTTTTTCCTAAAGAAAGCATTGCTAACTGCAGCGCCGGATTTTCTATATCCCTGTCTTTTATATTCATTAAACATACCGCCGCCAGTTTTTCTATAGGAAATACAACAAAGAATGAGCTGAACCCTGTGCCATTCCCTGAGTGTGCAAAGAAGTATTCTCCTTCATCCGTAGTTCCGGTGCTCATGCCCAGACCGTAATCAACTATTCGTCCGTTTGATAATTTTGCAGGTACCAGCATAGTATCCAAAGTTGAAGGCTTAATTAATTTACCGGTAATTAAACAATTTGCGAATTTAAGAAGGTCTTCAGCCGTCGAAATTAGTCCGCCTCCAGCATATTTTATACTTAAATCTGCCAGCGGTGCGTTTTCTAATTCCCTGTACTCATTTTTTACATAACCATGAGCACGGTTATAAACTATATTTTTTTGAATTTCGGCAAAAGTAGATGTCATGCATGCCGGTTCAAAAATAAATTTCCTGATATAGTCGTTATAATCCATCCCGCTTGCATTTTCAATAATAGCGGCAAGTAAATTATAGCCAAGTGTTGTATACTGAAATTTAGTTCCTGGCTTAAAGTTCAACGGGTCATTCATCATAATCATCAGAGCATCTTCTATGGTATAAAAGTGCTCTTTACTCTCAAACTCTTCAAAGTTTTTATAATTTCTTATCCCCGCTGTATGATTCAGCAATTGCCTGACGGTAAACTTCCATTTTTTTGCAGGGAAATAGGGGATATATTTAAGAGCATTATCATCTAAATTTACTTTTCCTTTTTCAACCAATTGCATAACAGCAACTGCCGTAATAGGTTTGGAAATTGAAGCAATCCTGTATACCGTTTTAGGAGTAGCAGCGATGCTGTTTTCAATATCTGCATAACCGGCAGTACCTGTCCATTTTATTATTCCGCCGGAAAGTATACCGGCAGATATTGAAGGGATATTTTTTAATTTTTTATATCTGTCAATATATCTATTAAGCTCAACTTGTCTGTCCTGAGCGAATGAAATATTATAAATTAAAAAACAGAATGTAATAAAAAAGAAAAGTTTCTTAAAAGAGGAGATAGACATTTATGGTAAATTATAAAAGAGGCTGCCGTATAAGACAGCAGCCTCAGAATTTAAATTTTATTTTTTATCCACCATTGGAATTCTTTTTTCAAGAATATTATCAATTATTTTATATTCCTTTGCTTCTTCTGAAGATAGGAAATAATCTCTATCGCAATCCTTGGTAATTTGTTCAATGGATTTACCTGTGTGGTCGGCTAAAATTTTATATAAAGTATCTCTTGTTTTAAGCATCTCTTTTGCGTGGATTTCAATATCTGAAGTCTGTCCCTGCAGCCCGCCGACCCACGGCTGGTGAATTAAAATTTTAGAGTTGGGTAAAGCTGTCCTTTTACCGGCAGCACCGCCGGCAAGCAGAATAGCACCCATACTGGCAGCCATACCTACACAGATTGTAGCAACATTCGGCTTAACATATTTCATTGTATCGTATATTGCCAGACCTGCTGTTACACTGCCGCCGGGTGAATTTATATACAGATTAATATCTTTTTCCGAATCCTCAGCTTCAAGAAATATAAGCTGAGCAATAGTTAAGCTTGCAACATGATCATCAATAGCGGTACCCAGGAATATAATTCTCTCTCTTAAAAGCCGGGAAAAAATATCCATCCCTCTTTCGCCGCGGCCCGTCTGTTCAATTACATACGGGACTAACTGATTGTAAATTTCTTCTTGTTTATTCATTTAGAATCCTTTTCTTCTTTTTGTGAATTATCTACTTTTTGTGAATATTTTTCAGGTTCAATTTTCTTTATCGTATTTTTTTCTTTTAAAAATTCAAACAGCTTCTGATCTAAAAGAGTATTCTGATAATTGGAAGACTTATAATAGTTGAGAAGCTTCTCCTCGCTTAAGCCTGTTGTAACTGCTTCTTTTTTTGCGAGCTCTTTAAGTGCTTCTTCTTCTATTTCAATCTTTTCTTTTTTTTGGATTTCGTTTTTCAGCAAAAACCATTTTACTTCAGATTCCGCAAACTTATGCAGATTAATCTTTGCTTCTTCACGGTTGAAAAGCTTATTGCCCTCCTTTTTTGCTTTCTCTTCTTCATTTTTTACCAGGTCCTGAAGAAGATTCTGGACTAAGCTTTTAGGAGGAACGAAATCATTTTTTTCAACAACCAGAGCGATTAATTTGTTCCGGATAATATTATCTGTCTGCCTGTCGTAGTAATCCTGTATATCTTTCCTGATATTTTCCCTTAAATCAGCTTCATTAGTAACTTTATCTTTTGTGATTTTTTTTATCAGCTCTTCATTCAGCTCGGGTAAAGTATTTTTCTTAATTGAAGTTATACCGGCGGAAAATCTTAATATCTCTTCCTTTTTTTCCTTCTCTCCCTCTTCCTGTTTCAGAGGAGCCTCATTTTTAAATGTGAATGTAAAAGTTTCCCCGATTTTTTTCCCCTTGGCATTTTCAATAAGATCATGGTTAACCTTGGGATCGGAAAGATCAACTTTAATATTCTGCTTTTGTGAATTCTCGTAAGGAGTTCCGTCTTCATTTATTCTTTGCAGATCAATATCGATTGAATAATTATTTTCATCTCCGATTACTTCCACGTCCTGCTGTTCAGCATTAGCCTGTTTTATATATTTAATCTCCTGTTCAATCTCTTCATCCTTCACCACAAAATCGGGGACTTCAATTACCTGGTCAGTATATTCTTTAACCTCAAGGAGAGGGTAAGTTTCAAACTGAACCTTAAAGTGGAGCTCTTCATTCGGATGAAAATGGAGATCTGTCATAGTAGGCTGGCCGATCGGAAAAATCTCCTTTTCCTTTGCTATTTTCCAGAAATGCGTATTTGCAATTTTCTCTGAAGCTTCATATTCAAGCGAATTACCATACATCTTTTTAATAATTGTAAGCGGAGCTTTTCCTTTTCTAAAACCGGGGAGCTGGATATTTTTAGTTTTCTTTTTTACTTCGGAATCAATATCATCTTTTATTTCATTGTATGATAGAGTAACTTCGAGCTCCTTTTCCGATGTTGTTAAATCGTTCAGCTTCGTTTCCAAAATGACCTCGTTTGCTTTATGTTTTTAAATTGCGAGAAAAATGGACTTTAAGATGGCTAAAATAAGGTTTTTCAGTGTAAAATAAAAGGAAGAGGGGAAGATTGAGTGTTATCTTTTATTAACTCCGGATCAATGCTGTTCAAAATAAAATTTAGAATGAGAAAAAAATAAATATTGTGTTTGTAATGATGTAAAAAGAAAAGCAGGGCAATCTAGCGGGCTGCCTACAAATATTTTTTTATAAGATGATTGAACATTCACAAAAATTTTTTCCTTAAATATCTTTGGTACAATTCTTTTTGTAAAACTATCAACGTGAGTCAGAGCACCATAATTAATAATTTATTTTCTAAAATAAATAATCTTTTGTTATATTTCCGTCCCTATTTATTCGATTCTTCTTTCGCGGTTTCTATTAAATCCAAAACTCCTGTTAGTTCCTTGAAATTTTCCTCCTTTGAACTTTTACCGGTTCTCCAGGTCCCAGGAAATGAAGGTTAGTGTCGTTCCGATCGCATAAAATTGATTGCTTTTGGCAAAGATAAATTTAGGATTGTATTATATATGCCTGCAAGTCTATCCATACAGCTATTCTCCGATATTAAGCTTCAACTGGATAAACAGGAAATAGATTTTTATAATTCCGAAGAATGGACATCAGGAACAGAAGAAATTCTTGTGCAGCGTATTTATGAATTAATTTCAGCATTAAGACCTGTCGGAAAATCACTCCACCTTGATTTGAATATTGAAGTAAACGATATATTTACCGCATCTTTTATAATCAGTAAAAAAATAAAAAATGAATTAGAAATAAATAGTCATAAGCTGAGTGTTCGTGAAATAGAAGTGCTGGGATTAATTATGCTGGGCTATACTACTAAAGAAATTGCCGATAAGCTTTTTATAAGCTACGAAACAGTCAAATCTCACCGGAAGAATATTCTTGAAAAAACCGGTGCTAAAAATACCGCATCACTTATAAACTATTATCATCATACCTTCTTTGATAAATAATTTAGAAAATGTGAATGGAGAATATTTTCTTTTCCTGCTGCAATTGAAAATATAGAAAATTTCAATCAATCATTCTTTGACTACGTCTCTTAATCTTATTACTCCGGAAAAACTATTTCAGCATTTCTTATTTCAAATTCCCCCTTTAGGGGGATTGCCAACCCCTATACCGTAAATTTATATTTGCGTTAAACTAATCAACAAAATAAACATAAAGAAAATCGTATGGATAAATTTAAAATGAACGGCGACGGTATTCAGCTAGCTGAATACGAAACTCCATTTGCTGATATACAGATAACGAAAAATGAACCGAAAGAAAAGCAATTGGAAAATTACAACTTCTCCTTCCTATCGGAAGAAGATAATCCTTTTAAATCTACCTTCGAACTGCCTGAATCAGTGAGCAATGCTACTCCTGAGAAGGAAGCGTATGCAGAATTGCTTGCTGAGCTGAATGATCCTGAATTTGAAACTGCTCTGTATAATCTTGCAGCAGAAGCTGAGGATACATATAGTTCAAAAATTTCGGATGAAGCGGCTATGGGAAATAGTTTTGTTCCCTATGCAGCGCAGCAGATAAATCAATACCTTGAACCGCTAACAATGGAATCGGAAAGGATGATAGACCGCGTAAGCCAGCATTTTACCGGTAATGATCTTGCTGATCAGAATGAAGCCTCCGTAGAGCAATTCTTTAATAATTTATTAGCTGAAAATAGAGAATTCACTCCGGCCCAGGAACAATTTTTCGGATCATTATTTAATAAGGTAAAATCTGTTGTTAAATCAGGTATAAACCTGGCTAAAAAAGGAATTAGTGCGATTGGAAAGCTGCTTCCTATAAATCTAATATTAGGAAAATTGAAGAAACTTATCCGTCCATTATTGGAAAGAGTATTAAAGTTTGCCATTAATAAATTACCTAAGAATTTAAGACCTTATGCGCATACATTAGCAAAAAAAATGTTGAACCTGGAGACTTCTTCTGCCAATACAACCGATCAAAATTATAGTCCGACATCAGCTGATCTAGAGTCAATTCAATATGAACTTGATAATAATATTGCGAACCTTGTCTTTTCATCCGATGAAAATGAAAGCGAAAATTATATTCAGGATTATATTTCTTCTCCAGATTCCTATGAAAGAGAAATGTTATATGAAACAGGCGGTTTGGATATTCCTGATATTGAGACAGCGCGGCAGAAATTTATAAATGAGCTGAAAAATTTAAATGAGGGAGAATCTCCATTACCCGCAATTGAAAATTTCCTTCCCGCGGTTCTTCTTGCTGCCCAGCCTATAATAAAAATGGCGATCTCAATTATCGGTCGTCCTAAGATTATTAACTTTTTAGCCGGACTTTTATCGAAGCTGGTTGAACGGTACATTCCGAAAAATATAGCAAAACCTTTAGCCGCAAAAATTATCGATATAGGTATGTCTGCAATCGGGTTTGAAACGTATGAAGCATCGCATAACGATTTGGCTTACGAAGCTATTGCCAATACTATTGAAGAAACGGTAAATAATATGGGACCTTTGAATGAAGCATTATTAAATGATCAGGAAAACCTGACCTCAATTGCTCTTGAATCTTTTGAGGATGCCGCGGCTGATAATTTCCCTTCTACTTATATTAAAGAAGAATTAAGAAAAACCAGGCAGCCCGGTTTGTGGGTTTTAAAACCAAGAAAAGGACCCCGTCATTATTATAAAAAATTTACACATGTTTTTTCTGTTAATATTGAACCGGCTACTGCAAAATTAATTACCACCTTCAAAGGAGTGCCATTGGCTAATTTCCTTCGTGATAAGCTGGGATTGGATACTTCCAAACCAATTCAGGCAAGGGTACATCTCTATGAAGCAATTGAAGGTACTTTACTTAGCAGGATTAGCCGTTCGGAAAATGTGCCCGGATTGGGGAAAGCCCAGCCATTCGGATGGGTGCAGCTTCTTCCGCTGACTGTTCAGGCGGCCTCATTGCTGATTCATGAACCCCGAATCGGCAAAAATGTACCTGAGAAGTTTTTAAAGAGCCGCCATAAGACTTTTGTCGGTGAACGCTTTTATTATCTTGAAATAAATGGTGCAAGGCTGAAACTTCCCCTTGTCTTAAAAAGAAAAATAGATATGGTAGTCCATGGAAAAGCCGGAGCCGGAAAAGCAGCAGTTCCAAGGTCAAGTGATATCCAGGGAGTAATCAATTTAATTCATTCAGAAATTCGATTTAATTACTATTTCAGCGAAGAAGATGCTAAATCAATAGTTGAAAAGCTTAACCGTAATGATTATCTGGGTGCTTCTATATCAATAAGGAATTCTGTTAAAAATGTATTAAATGATCTTCTTATCAGGAATGTCAGCCACAAAGTTAAAATAATTCATGAAGCAGTCCCGGAGATGTATCTAGATAATATTAACGAAGAAAATTTCGCTTTGCCTGCAGCAATCGGGTCATTGGCTTTAAACGTTGGTAAAGAAGTATTGAAGAAAGTGGTGGAAAAACTTATAGAAAAGGTATCCGATCTGGCTTACAATGCAGTAGTAAATTATTTTAAAGCGCGCAGTGCGGAATTCAAGCAGGCGCAGGCTCTTCCCGATGACGGTGTGACAATTAAGATCATCTGGTCGAATATTCCCGGCATGTCTTCAATAAGAGCAATCATTAATGCAATTCGCGGGAATTTATCGGTTGGAAATATAACGGACCTTGTGTTGCCTAATATTCCTGCACCTGAAGTTAAAATAGCAGCAGGAAAAAATTTCGATTAATTTTTAAAAGATTATAATGTTAACAGCGGTACAAGCAGAAATATCTTCATTGAACAGACAGATTACTCACTGGCACCAGGCTGCGATTCACCTTTCACAAATTGATCAGCTCGCTTCCGAAAGTGCATGGCAGGGTATAGAATATAATATGGGACAGCTTTTACGAAAATCACTTCTTGAAAGTGTTTCTAAGGTTTTAACTTACGCGGAAAATTTAAAGCTGGAATTAAAGAAAACTGAAGATGATGAATCGTGCCATGCATTAAAGAATAAAGTAATTATATTAAGAGAACAGTATCTGAAAGCTGAAGAAACAATTCATTTCTATACGGTTGCTATAAATTCACGTACAACCTCAAATATTGCAGCGCTGCTTAGAGCGTGCGATATCCTTTGTACTAAAAGCATGAATGCGGTATTGCTGCCGCTGGATAAAAAAGTTCCTTTTGTTCTTACTTATATTGATAAAGGAGTAGGGGCATCTATACTTAAGGCAGGTCTCCGTTTATGGGATGGAAATATTAGTCCTGTTGCTGCCATTAAGGTTACACTGCATAATTTATTCAGACCAACTGCTATTATCCATGAATCCGGTCATCAGGCAGCGCATATATTAAACTGGAACGATGAGCTTGCCCGTGAGCTGCAGCTAAAGCTAGGCGAGCATTCATCAGTTGTCGGAGCTGCATTTTCAAATTGGGCGAGTGAAATAGCTGCCGATGCGTTTGCATTCGTACATACAGGGTTTGCTGCAGTCGCTGCCTTGAATGATGTTGTCAGCGGAAGGGTGCAATCTGTATTTGCATTCCATCCTTTGGATCCGCATCCGATCAGCTATGTAAGAATACTGCTGGGAATTGAAATGTGCAGGCAGTTTTACGGACCGGGACCATGGGACGCTCTGGAGACGGCATTTAAAGCTGATTATAATATAAATGAAGTAAATTTTCCTTCGGTAGGATTAATTAAAATGTGTGTTGATGCGGTTCCTGATGCAGTGCAAATAATATTGAAATCGCCTTACCTAGCATTCGGCGGCAAATCCTTATCTCAGGCAATACCACCTGAGAATGTCAGTCCGCGTGAATTAGAAAAGCTTGAATATATTGCAGGACCTGCATTGTATACATCTCATGCATGGATCTGGAAGGAAGCCTTAAAGCTGCTTGCACTTATAGGATACAAAATTGGAGTAGGGGAACAGGAACTTGCCCCGCTTTATAAGCAGCAAGAAGACTGGATGATCCGTTTAGGTTTTTCAATAGGAATTAATTAAAAATTAAACAGGAATAAAAATATGAAACCACAAAAACCGCAGGAGCAAACAGAAATAAAGGAGGAACTGGACATAAAGCAGATTAAAACAAAATATGGAGGAGAAGAATATACAGAACTGGATTATTCTGTACTTATTGAAACTCACGTTTCAAATAAAGAGGGTGATCGGTTTAATGAAGATGATTATAAAAAAAGATTGATTGAACTGCATGAAGAAATGAAGAATATTAAAATAGATTTAAATGAAGCCCGTTTAAATGGACGTGAAACCGGTCCGCTCTATAAAGAAAAGCAAAACCTGGAACAGAAAATCCATAAGGTAAGGCAGAGATTAGAGCAAATTAAAAATAAAACAGATGGGCAGGATGATGATTCAAGAAATTTAGAGAAAGCGAAACTTTTAACAAGGCAGGGCATAGTAAATATAAGACCGAAAACAGCGGACTATGCTGAAAATATAAAGAGAAAAGGATTCTAGGACGAAACAAAATTATTAAATAAATTATTAACAAATAAAAAAACGCCATGGATATAATAGATAATTTAATATATGCAACATGCAGCAGTCCGCTTCGGCAGTCAATTACCGCTGGAGCATCCGGACCGCAGCAAGCTACAGATCGAATTGTTAGTGATTACATACCTGTGTTTCCGGTGCCCGTTCCTAACCATGCCGGAACTGTTTATACATATTCCGTTGCCGATAAAATGAATTTCTGCTCGTATAATGATCATAACGTAATTGAAGCCTCGATTCAACGGCATTGGTATGATGTTGATGCTCAAGCTATTTATAGCAGCAATGGTATTAATACCGGCGGCGATACTTATTCTACCTTTCAACAATCAAGCAACTATCATCTCTTGTATGCTTATCTGTTAGAAAACACAAGAATGCTGCAGATTTTTGAACGTCTTCTGGAAAAATATTTTGAAGATGAAGAACTGGGTATTCCCGGCAATAACCAGGTTGCAGCATGGTTTCATAATACAGAGCAGGTGTTCTTTAAATCAAGAGCAATAAGCCGGATAAGACCGAATACCGATGCTGTACGTCGCAATGCTTATTGGAGAATGTTCGGGATGGATCTTGCTTTCGGCGATATTAATTCTCAAAGCAACACTGTCCCATATTACAAAGCGAAATCTTCAAATCAGCAGTTTATTCTTTTATTCGAGAGATTCCTGGCTGAAATTTGGCAGGGTTATATTAATGCAAGAAACAGTGCCGGTGAAAACCATAGCGATGTAAATGTAATACATGATCTGGCGGTTCAGTTAAATGAATTATTATTAGCTAGAAGGGGAGCTGCAGGATTAAGCTATGCCAACCAGAATTTATCCAGAGAAGAATTTTATTCGGTTTTAATTACTTCCTGGTTTACCTTTATCATTTCAGATAATACACCGGTTGTTAATTTTCTTAACTGCCAGTCAAGCGCAATAGGTGAAAGACTAATGAAGATTGGAGCTAAAATCGGAATCCCGGCTCATACAAAATGCCAATCATTATTTGAAATGGCCGGCGCAGCATCGAATATAATGGTAATTCTTGAACTAGGCGGAGTCCTCGATGCTCCTGCAACAATTCAAGCAATACTTTCAGCTTTGAATCCGAATCAATCACCAGCACCTCAACCCGTCAATGTAAATTTAATGGAGGACTTATTAACTGTTATAAATAACTGGGAAAAAGCAACGGGGCATAGGATTAAAAATCCTGAAGCGAGAATCAACGGTACTTTGAAAGTCGAGCAAAAGTCTGCTAAACCTGTTTTAGTTGCTAATTAAAAATCTTTCCGCTGATAATAGCACTGAATAGTTTCAGTGCTATTATTTCCCTTCACAATTTACAAATGGAAATACCATGAATAAGTTTGATGAGAATTCACCGTTCGTTGATTCCCCTGATAAAGAAACAAAATTTAAAACTTTTAATCTGCCGTTTCAAATTGAGTCTCTTAATCCTTTTAATGAAATACCGGTTAACGATCTTCAGACGGTAAACAGGGGATTAAATAAAAACCCATCGTATGCTGGTGAGACAGATCCGTTAATCAAAGAGAAAATTGAATCCTGGAATCTTAATGAATCATCTGTACTTGTCTCACTTGCAAGATCAAAATGGCATAATGTAATTCCTGATGCGGTTCAATGCCCGGCTGATTTCCTGGTTGATGGAAAAGCCGCATTTACATCGATAGTTTCGGCAATCCGCAATGTTAATAAGGGAGATTATATCTGTATTCTCGGCTGGATGCTTAATATTGATTTTCCTATGGTTGAAGGCGATCCCGGTTCAAAGTTATATGACCTTCTTCTCGAAGCAGACAAAAAAGGAGTTTTAATAAGGATTTTGATCTGGCAGAATCCTTACGAAACGGATACATTAAATGATGTTAGAGCAAGGATAAATAAATTGAATAATGCATTAATGCTTACAGACAATGCAACATTCGGGAGTCCGCTGGTAGCATTCTTCTCCAGCCAGATCAAATCCCTGATGAACCAGGTGCCATTTCCAATGAGCAAAGTTTTAGATTCATTTTCCAAATGGAGAGAAATTAAAGATATCGTCAGTCTGCCGAATGAAGGGAGCCATCATGAAAAAATTGTGATAATAAAAAAAGAAAAGAACCTGGTTGCTTTCTGCGGCGGAATGGATATAAATCAAAACCGTTTATCGACACATTACGATGTTCACTGCAGGTTTGAAGGACATGCAGCGTGGGAGCTGCTTCAAAGATTCAGGCAAAGATGGGAAACATACATAGCCCTTTCCAATCCGATTGCTTTAGGAATCTTACAGTCTCTTTCTGCGACTGAGCCTGGTCCGATAGACAAAAACGGAAATCATTATGTGAAAATCTTTCATACCTATAATAATCCTGATGGAAAATCAAAAGACCGCTCAATTCACGACACATTAAAAAAAGTAATTGCTAATGCGAAGAAATCGGTTTATATGGAAGATCAGTATATGGTTTCCTGCGAAATAGCCGGATGGCTAAATGAAAAACTTAGAAATGATAATAATTTTAAAGTGACAATTGTAACCCAGCATGATGAATTCGCCAAGGAGGATATGAAAATTCCAAAGAGGAAGAGAAGTGAATTCATCCGGAAACTGGAATATCAAATTCTTAATCCTAATAATTTACAGATAAAATACCTCGATAAGACAAAAGCACCTCCGCTTACAAATGTTCATTCTAAAATATATATAATTGATGAAGAAGAAGATGGTTTGGCGTTTATAGGTTCATCAAATTGCAACAGAAGATCTATGACGAATGATTCCGAAACAGGAGCCTTTATTTTTGATGATAAAAATTCAGGAAATTTTGTAAATGCGTTCAAAGGCCAGGTTAATATAAATCATCCGGAAGCAAATAATGACGACTACAGGAATCCCCGGCTACCAAACGATGTAAAAGATCTTGACGAAGAACTGATCGAACAAATCGACTCGATACCTCTTGCTATAGAAATTGCTGTCGGACCGGTACTTTCCCTGGCAGCAAAAAGTGCCGCTAAGGCCACCGTTAAGAGCATGATCGGTCCTTTATGGGAAGTGATTGATCCGAACCCCGACAATATTAAATGTGAAATACCCGGTCTATCTGATTCTGAGATTAATATGAATGACAATTCAATAGACCTGGCAATATCTTCTTACACTCCATTCTCAGATCAGGAAACAACTTACGATTCCACTGAGATCGAACCAGCAGAAATTTATGAGCATGAAGCAGCAAAAACTTCTTCTGCACCTCCAAAAACCTGTGAAGGACTATACTGCTGGGGGAAAACTGTTTTAAATAGCCAGCTGGGAATCAATCTTTCCATAAATAACTCTTTAGATGAACCGGCAAAAAAAGCAATTGGGGAATTCCAGGCAAAATACAACCTGGAACAAACAAAAAAAATTGATCCGGCAACCGAAAGAAAGCTGCTGGAATGCGACGTTATTCAGAAAAAGAAGGGGACAGCTGGGGAGTCAGAGGCAATCAATATAATTAATACTGCAAGGACTAAAATTGAAGACTGGACAAAACAAGCTGCTGTTGAGAAGAAAGAGATAACCAATTTTTACCGTGATCCGAGAAAGCTCTGGGCTTTCGTGCTGCATCATATGGCATTTAAAAGAAGAAACAGGTCAGGACAACTAAGTGATCCCAACAGCTATTTGAGGACCGGTGCCCACTTCTGTATTATGATGGATGGAAGGATAATACAGCTTCATCAGTTTTCAAGAATGATATGGCATGGGAACTGCCTTAGTCCGCGGAGTGTAGCAGTTGAATTTGAAGGAAATTTTCCGAACATTAAGGGGAGATGGTGGATAGATAAAGATTCAGCAGTTCAGAACAAAGATATTCCTACCCAGGCTCAATACGATTCAGGACGATTTCTTGCCCGCTATTTAAAGACCATACTCGGAACAACGAGTATATTTGCACACCGTCAAAGCTCTGAAGACAGAGAGAACGATCCCGGACCGGACATCTGGTACAATGTCGGTCAATGGGCGATTGATAATCTTGGAATGACAGACGGCGGCATGGCTTTTAAATGCGGGACCGGAAATCCGATCTTACCTGAATGGCGTACGTGGGGAAACAAAACTTCACTGCTCACAAAAAAGGAATCAGAAGGATATGATGCTGAAATTATGAATCAGGAAGATGAAATAATTGATGAATATTCAAGCTATGATAGTGAATCAGAAATTAATGATGAACCGGCATATCCGCATTATGCGGATGAGCTAAGCGAATTGGAAAGGGATTTTTCGAATGCTGTAAAGCTTAATCATTATTATGCAGATAAGCTCGGGTGGATTAAATTTTATGATCAAATTAATGATCTTTTACTCCCTTACTCAGGCCTACAAAATGTAAGTCTTAGCGAAGAAAAGTTTGCCGATGCTGTGTTCAAATGGCAGCAGCATCAGGGCTTTTCGAAGCAGGATTGTGATGGAATTATAGGTCCGAATACATGGAAAGTAATGAGCAGGATCCTTTTCAGTAAACCTGATACAGCTTCTGTTACAGACGCATCTCAGGTTGATTCAAATGCCGGAACGGCAAATACATTAGAAATGCCTCCTAAAATTTATTCATCAGAAAAAATACCGGAAGGTTTTAAGCAGAGCTCTTACAGTGTCTGGCAGGGATTAGATAGAACATCCCGGGTAAGAGTGGATGAAGCAGCAAAAAAAATAAATGCAAAAAGAGCATTAAAAAATTACGGCATTACCGAAGTTGACATTGATACATTTCAGCGTCTTTCAAATGCTGAAACGGGCGGCAGCATTCAAAATTTTTACTCTCTTGATATGGCTATTGTCAGTATGGGATTCAGACAGTTTACCTTTATTCATGGAAATATCCATGACTGGATAAGCAAAGCTCCTTCCGCTTTCAAAAAATACGGAATTGAAATAGATAATACTTTACCTCCATATATAATAAAAAGATCTAAAGGTAATTATACCGTAAAGAGGATAAAAGGAATTGATGATCCTGAAACAATGCGCTGGAACGGATGGGCACAGCGTTTTTATTATGCGGGGCTGGATTATGAAATAATTACCGCTGAATTTTTACTAGCAAAAGAATATTTTGCAAGAGAATTAAGAAGCCTGGAAAATTATTTAGGAAATAGTTCAAATGAATTTAAAAAGTTTATGAGCTTTTATTCTGTATCCGGTCATATAAGGGCCTTCTTCCATGAACTCAATAATGCAGCACCGGCACTGGTCTCCTCTGTTTCTGCAAAAGCTCTAAGCAAAATTAATTCAAACCAGACCGCAGACCAATTTCTTCAAACATATTTTCAGACAGTTAAGGAAAACTGGCCAAAACCTGATCAGGTCCAGAGAATTTTTGATAGTACCGGTGCCGGATCGAAAATCAAAGTGTTTGAAGATGAATTTACATACAACGAAAATTATAATGGAAGCAATGAAACTGAAAATGATCCAGGCAAAACAGAACAGCTTTCGCCTGTATATGAACTTTTTTCGAATGACCCGGAGCTATTAATACAGGACCTCAGCAGGGCTGTGCAGCTTAATCAATATTATTCGGAAAAACTCGGATGGAATCAGTTTTATGATCAAATAAACAATCTGCTTCTCCCGCTTTCCGGGCAGCAAAATGTATCTCTT
The DNA here is from genome assembly GCA_963782475.1 of uncultured Bacteroidota bacterium. Lineage (GTDB taxonomy): Bacteria > Bacteroidota > Ignavibacteria > Ignavibacteriales > Ignavibacteriaceae > CAVQBP01. The sequence continues at coordinate 262,205 of CAWAJW010000004.1, read as the reverse complement.
GGCGAGGAAGCATTCGCACAAGCAGTTGCTGAGTGGCAGAAGCAGCAGGGATTCCAAGAAAAAGATTGTGATGGAATAATCGGGCCTCACACATGGGATAAAATGAAATCATTTATTAATTTGAATGTAAATTCAGATAAGCCGGAAAATACAACTGTTCCATCTGCTAATCCTTCTATTGATAATATACCTGCATTTAATGCCTGGTATGCAAAAAAAATACTTGATTCAATGAATGCTGGAATAGCCGGATCAAATTTTAATGCAAAAGATCAGCTTGAAAAAATTGCAAAAGGTGAAACCGTATTAAATGTTGATCCTAATAAAAGAATAATTCAAATCCTTCCGGTTATCTATCATATTATTGAGAGTGCAAAATCAGAAAATTATAAAGATATTATAATCGGAAGCTTTATAAGAAAAGCAGATAATGACGGAAGCTGTACAGGTCATTGTGAAGGTCGATGCATTGATTTTAATTTCAAAGGAGGGAGCTTTGAAAATCCGGATTCAACCGGAATGGTAATAAAAATTCTGCAGTATTTAAATATCCTGCCGGCTCAATTCAAAAAGAACCTCGGGTTCGGAATGCCGCTGCAGGGGGATTTTTTCGGTCATCAGAATTTTAAAAAGTTTAAATCAGTTGATTCTTCAAACCTGTTAAATCCTGAATTAAGGAACCTTGTTTTTCACCTGGGTTATGTTTTTCCGGATAATAATAATCATCTGCATATTCAGGTAAGATGGAATACTGATTCAAAGATAAAGCATGAAGATCTTGTTGCTGGTCTGCATGATGAAAATGAAATAGTCCAATATGTGCAGCAGGAAAATTCAGCTAATAATTTATTTGATAATTATACTTTAGCGTACAGGCTTGATAAAGTAAGCGACTGGCTACCGCTTTTAATATTTAAAGTTGATGATGATCTTACTGCAAAATTAAAATCGAGGAATATGTATGTCCAGTATGCGCACAATGAATCCTACAGCAATGATTTGAACACAGATTTCTACCGGCTTAGAATTCATAAATATCCTCTGCTCAATGGCGTTCAAATGGATGCTCAGAGTCTTATTAAATATATTCGGATAAATATTAATAATCTGGTAGATACAGATTATTGTGATTTTTCTCCATACGATTCAGTAATTGATGCTCCTGTCTGGCAAAGTGATAATCCGAAAGGAGCAGTTTTAAAATTAGATATAAAAGGACCCGATAATGCATCTGTAGTAGTAAGTCTGGCAAAGCCGAATGGCTGGAGATTCACTACAATTCATACGCCTGCGACAGGTGCTCATCCTGTAAGCGGCAGCAGGGAATTCTTTATTTCCAATGATCCGGCGACCGGAGGCACTTACTTTGTTATTAAAGGACTTGATATGATGTCAACCGGAGTTGCGGGGCTGGGTTTACCATTCTTCGGCGGATGGGGATTTAAACAAGGTGATGCTCTATGGAGAAGCATGAGAAGTAAAATAATTAACCTGATAAATTCAAACGAGGGAGAAGCCAATGAAGATATCACTTATAGTGAAAGAGTTGAATGGAGATTTGTTTACTACAGGTACAAAAGCTTACTGGAATCAACCTTCGGTAAAGGTGCCGGAAGCCCGGAAAACTCCCCGTTCTTTGATCTATCAGAAGTACCGGTGATGGAGATTAGTTATCAATGATAAAATTGAATAAATGATTTTAGCTGACGATAATTGATGTCTGGATAAAAATAATTCGTCTGATTCACATTTCTTATTTCATAAAATCCGTGCATAATAAATTTTACCAGGAAGAAAATATTATCTGATTTTTTTATTCTGTTAATCATTTAATGAATTAATAATACAAACCGCTGAGGTGATTGGCTATGAAAATATCGGAGGGAGCGATTGGCAGCAATGACTGCTTTGTAACAGACAATGTTATTTCAAGCGCTAGAAACTTGATTTCAGGTTTTCCACTCACGCCAATCAACTTCACTGATCTTTGCGAATTGATTGAAATGTGTATTATCCATGAGCGGATAATTATGACTTTGTCAGCAATGCAGGACTCACCTTTAGAGACTCTTCTCTCAGAGGGTATTATAACATCGACCATGTTCAAAGATGCAACTCCACCGGATGTTACCGGAAAGAATTTGTTGAAAAATATCTATGAACTCTGCCTTAGGTCATTAGAGGAAGGAGCTGTTTTCGGGCGAGGTATTATTGATAAATCCGAATCATACGAAGAAGCTCAAAAAAGAGCAATTGCACGTATAAAAATTGGCGATATGGTGCTCAGTGTGGAGCAGGGGATGAAAGAATTAGCTCCTGAGGCTGCGGAGGGGTTTCGTAAGATTCGGGATTTGTATCAGGTGTTCAAAGATTACGCGGATGCCGTTTTTACTGCCTCGCAGAATTATCATGTGCATGCTTACTTTGGTGCTAGTGAGCTTCCATATACTATCGAAAGAACTATTAAGAGCGTACCTCTATCCTTATATGATGAGCTCCGAAAATTGCATAAAGACCGTGTAGACAAATTTCTGATTTCAACCGGCTACAAGAGCTATGATATCCCTCCATTCACATTGATTGTTCTTGGCCGTTGTAAGAGTCGTGGAGATATTATTCCCGAGATTCTAAACGCAAGAGAAGAATTCAGAAAATTCCGTGAAACTTGCACATTACATTCATCCCAAATTCGACATGCTGTAGAAAGCGGTACCTTTGGAGATATAATTGACCTCCAGAACGATCTGGATCAAGCCATCAATACCTTAAGGAAGAAGGTTTCGGCCTCAAGCAAAGACTCACGCTTTGTCTACCGGCTATGGAATATAGTTAAGGAGGCCACACCATGGGGAATAACTAAAAAGGTAATCGATCGTCTTCAGGAGCACGATATCGATCATAGACACCTGGGAACTATTAATGGTCTTATGGATGTCTGGAAAAAGTTGAGAAGGGGTTCAACTTATGAAGCCATTTTGCGATCTAACCTCTTTCTAAAAGAATTCCGGGAAGATGACTTTGAAACATTTTCACAATACATTAGGCACGTTCGACAATACATGCCTGTTGGCAAAAAGATATAGTTATTTTTTATGTTAGAACGCTAAATTGTTTCATCGAACGATCTTATCTTCAATAAATAAATCTGCTTCCCAATTTAACGGATTGTTTCGAATGTAATTTCTGATGTAATAAAGTTTGCTCTCATTTTGTAAAATGTGTTCGTAATAATTTTTTTTTCGGATGGGAACTCTTGGAGAATTGCGTAATTCAGTAATTTTGTAACACTTCCTTTAAATCCTCTAACATTCGCACCAATTGTGGCGGTAAAATTATTTTTTATATTTTTATCATTAAAATATAGGGTTGAATGGCAATTCGCCCATACGACACCGGATTTATTTACTTTTTTCAGTTTGGTTTAGCTGAGTGAGAGGGCTTTTATTTTAGTGCGAGAACGGGGACTCGAACCCCGACACCTATCACGGTACTAGATCCTAAGTCTAGCGCGTCTGCCAATTCCGCCATTCTCGCTTATTTTAAATTCTTATTTTTTATTCGTCATTTGTCTGCAGCTGATTCTAAAAATAATATAGCTATTTCCGCAATAAAAAAAATAAAAATTCAATTTAGGAAGATCAAAAATAAAAGTTTTACACCTGAAAACAAAGAATATCGGGGAGATAACAATTTATTAAAGAAAGTTACTGCCAAATAATTAAAGTCTCTTTAAGTATCATTATTACTTGAAATTAAAGAGACCCTATTCAAGTGCTTTTTACGCATGAGAGTTTATAATTTCAATCCGGTTTAAGGAGGTAAACTGCAAAAAAGATCTTTCTAAAAGAAATTTTGCAAATTTTATTTTTAATTATTTTCAAATACATTAAATTGAAATGTTAATAAAAATTAGTTGTGTAATATTCAATTAATTAAAGAGAGGGAAAATGAAATTTACCTATGTAAAGGAATCCAAGACCGGTTTAAAAAGAACGAATAATGAGGATGCAGTAGGTATTTTTGATGTAGACGGTGGATTATTAACGATTGTATGCGACGGCCTGGGCGGGAACAATGCAGGAGAAATTGCTTCGAATTTATCTGTCGAGGTTATTCATAAAAATTTTAGAGATTCCGATGAACAGGATTACTTAAAGAAAATAAAAGATTCTATTGAAGCTGCAAACAGGTGCATCAAAGAGGAATCTTTAAAGCAGGAGAAGTTCGACGGTATGGCTACTACTGCTGAAATCCTGTTTATTAAAGATAGAACTGTTTACTGGGGGCATGTGGGGGATTCAAGGATCTATAATCTGAAAAACGGGAAATTAAAACAGCTTACGAAAGATCATTCTTTAATTCAGAAATTAATAGATGACGGCTATTTAACTTTGAACCAGGCTGAAACTCACCCCAATAAAAATATTATTATGCGTGCTTTAGGTGATTCGGATTCAGTTGATGTCGATTTGAGCAAACTGAAGCTTGTTCCATCCGACAGCCATAAATTCCTTGTATGTACGGACGGGGTAACAAATGTAATTAACGATGATGAGCTCGAAAAGCTTCTCAAGAATAAAGAAACCGGTACTATATCAAAAAATTTAACCGCTCTGATAGAAAAAAGAGGAGCACCCGATAATTTTTCTTTCGTTCTTTTGGAATCTTCAAGTAAATAATATTTTAATTGTTATTTCCGAATTAATTATTCTATTGTTTGACGCTGGTTTAAACAATAGACCGAACAGCCGGACATTGGGCTTTAGAACGGACGGGGAAACTGTTTTAAGATGATAAGCTTAAATTGATTTTCCCCTTGCCAATATTTATTTTCATCATGTAAGTATTTACAAAAATATATGCTCTTGAGGAAAATTTGGATAAGTTTGTAATAAACGGCGGAAAAAAGATAAGCGGTGAAATTACCATAAGCGGTGCAAAAAATGCTTCGCTGGCTTTAATGCCTGCTTCAATTTTAGCAGCCGGTAAATCTGTACTGCATAATACTCCTGAATTAAATGATGTATATACAATGATTAAGCTTCTTAATCAGCTGGGAGTAAAGAGTGAATTTTCAAATCATACAGTTGAGCTGGATACATCGGGAATAAACAGTCAGTTTGCTCCTTACGAACATGTTAAAAAGATGCGTGCGTCGGTATATGTGTTAGGGCCGTTATTAACAAAGTTCGGGTATGCGAAAGTTTCTTTGCCGGGAGGGTGCGCCTGGGGGCCCAGGCCGGTTAATCTTCATCTGGAAGGGATGAAACGGCTCGGCGCCGAAATTGAATTATCGGAAGGATATATTGTTGCAAAATGTAAAAGATTAAAAGGAGCGTTAATCAGCTTTGATATCCCCTCTGTCGGTGCAACCGGAAATATTTTAATGGCTGCTGCTTTAGCAAAGGGAACTACTATTATTAATAATGCTGCAATGGAGCCTGAGATAACCAATCTTGCAGAATATTTAATTAAGATGGGAGCAAAGATTGACGGGCTGAACACAGCAACTCTAACTGTCGAAGGTGTTGATGAATTGAAACCTGTGGAAATGGAGACAATTCCTGATCGAATTGAAGCAGGAACTTTATTGATCGCTGCCGCAATTACAGGCGGAAAAATAAAAATTAAAAATATCCCTTCAAAATTTATCAGTCATATTATCTCGAAGCTTGAAGACAGCGGGTGTAATATATCAAGCAATAGTAAGGAATTGGAATTAACAAAAAGCGGGAATGGAATTAAAGCTACAGATATTTCAACGGCTGTTTTTCCCGGGTTTCCTACTGATATGCAGGCTCAATGGATCGCTTATATGTCTTTGGGTGATAGTGTAGCTACTGTGAAGGATAACATCTACCTGGATCGGTTTACTCATGTTCCGGAGCTTCAGAGGCTTGGAGCAAATATACAGGTAAAGGAAAATACTGCAATTATTCAGGGAGTGCCAAAACTCAAGGGAGCAAAAGTAATGTCCACAGATTTAAGAGCCAGTGCTAGTCTTGTACTTGCCGGGCTTGCTGCTGAAGGAACCACGGAAGTACTCAGGGTTTATCATCTCGATAGGGGATATGAGAAAATTGAACTAAAATTAAGAAGTCTAGGGGCAGACATTCAACGAATTTCCGGGTGCCGAATATTAATTGTGAATACAATAAGAAAAATATTTGGAATTGATAACAGCCTCCCGGTTTATCTGGTAATCGTTATTCTTTTTGATTTAATTTTAATCATATTACCTTTAACAAAAGTCTTTGGCTATGAATACTCCGTATTAAATTCGGTTTTAATTGTATTTCTATCCGGAATATTTTCAATAAAGCTTTTAAAAAACTATCCCGAGAGAAGAGGGCAAAAGCACTTTAACTACTTCCTTATTTTTTTCAGGTCTCTTCTTTATACTTCTCCCTGCAATAATTTCGGTTACAAATTCATTTTTTACAATGAAGTGTTCCTTGTGGGATGGCTTTCTTTTTTATTCGGTTATTACAGTTCCATCATTTATTATAGGAAGCGCACTGGGATTTCTAATCAGCACTTTATTTAAAAGGCTTAAGATTCTAATATTCATCATTGTTTTCATTTTAATTCTCCTGGTACCGTTATTTGAATTTTATTTTAATCCGCAGGTATATTTTTATAACCCGATTTTTGCTTATCTGCCCGGGACAATCTACGACGAAGCTTTAAGTGTGGATATTAAGCTTGCTCTCTACAGGATATTAAATCTACTGTTTTTCGGCAGTATATTATACATAACCTACCAGATGCATTACCGCAAAAACCATATGACAAAGAAATTTCTATTCTTTATGGCGGTTTTAATCCCGGCGCTCTTCATATACTTTTCTCCCGTTTTAAGATATTCTACCGATAAAGGAAGAATCGAAAAAGAATTAACGGGAACTATTGATTCTCCCCATTTTATTATTCATTACCCTGCCGTCTGTAAAACCGGAATTAATAAAAGATATTGCTATCCATCATGAGTATTATTACAAAGTATTAAGCTGAATTTTTTAATGTTAAGCTTGATAAGAAAATCGAATCTTTTCTTTTTCTAAACAATGAACAGAAGAAAAGGCTCTTCGGTTCGGCTAATGCTGATGTTGCAAAACCGTGGCTGCTTCAGATCTATATTTCTTATGAAGACTATAATACAACTCTTAAGCATGAACTGGCTCACTGCTTCACTTCTGCATTTGCAAAAGGATTATTTAAGGTTGCAGATAATTTTAATCCGTATTTGATTGAAGGCGCTGCTGTGGCGGCTGATCCCATTTATGATGAAAACGATATTCATTTTATGGCGGCTCTTGCTTATCATTTCGGTTATAAAACAGATCTGAAAAACCTTTTTAATTTCCTAAGCTTTTTTAAACAGACTTCAAGTGTTTCCTATATTTTTGCAGGTTCGTTTTCTAAATTTTTAATTGATAAATACGGAATTGAAAAATATAAAAGGCTCTATTCGGATCTTGATTTCGAAAAAATCTACGGGACTTCAATAGATACTTTGAATATGGATTATACAGGATTCCTGGATAAAATAAATACAAAGGGAAACGCCGATAAGGCTTACTATTATTTCGGAAGGAAATCTATCTTTTATAAAGTGTGCCCGCGTTATATAGCTGACAGATTGAACAAAGCCTGGGATCTTTATAATCAAAAAAAATATGGAGAAGCAAAAAATATTTTTGAAGAAATCTTCAAACTGGGAGAAAATTACGGGGCATTAATCGGGATGGCCGAGTGTGAATCAGAGCTTAACAAGAATGAAGAGGCAATAGATTTATTGCAGAAAAATATTTCATTCTATCAAAAATCGGCTTATTATTATAATATTGAATTCTCTTTAGCAGATTTACAGGTAAAACAAAATGATTTGCAGCAGCCGATACTAATTACACGGCGCTTATGAATCAAAATCCCAGCAGGAGCTTCTACTATTTAACCCGGCTTAGGAAGAGCCTTATGAAAGATAGTCTTGATAAAAAACTATTTGAACGGGAATGAAATTGATAAATTCCGGTTAATAAAAAAAATAAATGAAGTGAAATATGATTATAATTCAATACCGGTTTTTATCAGCCTATCAAAATCATTAAATGAAGATTATAAGAATTATTTATAAAGAATTTTGATAAGACAATCATTATTAAAGATTATGCCGCCAGCTATGCCGTATACAGATTATCTATTTATATGCTAGAACAGCTTGATTTTTCCAATGCAAGGAAAATGGCAGCATTGTCGCTAAGATATAGCTCCGATAAAAATTTCAATTACGTACTGCAAAGCAATTACAATTTAACCGATTGGTTTTATTATAACGGCGATGAAACTCTAAAACAATTACAATTTAAATATGAATAAACCTGAATTATCAACCGCTCTGCAAACAAAAGTATCGGCTTATTTATTAGGCTTTATTTCATTTATTTTGTTTGTGTATGTTTTAATGGCATTAAAAGAGATATTAATCCCTTTTACAATTGCAATATTCCTGACTTATCTGTTTCACCCGTTAGTTTCTTATCTTAAAAAATTGGGGATTCCTACCTGGGTTTCACTGGTATTAATTTTTATTATTGTTTCGGGTATTTATTACTTAATGGGATTGCTGATAGTATCTTCACTAAGTTCATTCCCCCAGAATATGCAGGCTTATTCTTCTAATATTTCCAAATTCCTACAGCAGATTTTAACCCCGTTTAATTTGACGGTAAAAGAATTTGCTGCATTATTTAATTTGAATCTGCAGGAGTTTGATTTCAGCAGCGTATTCCAGGGGTTATTTAAAGCCGGTGTAATTCAAAATATTGTAAGCTCCTTTTCAACCATGCTTGAAGATTTTACCATCATGATGATTTTCTGGGTATTCATGGTGCTTGGTAAAAACAAGTTTGAAGAGAGAGTTAAATTTGCATTCAGCAAAAATAAAGAATCGGTTGAAAAAACTATTAATAGTTTTAATACCCAGCTTCAATCTTATATTATTATAAAAACGGTTGTAAGTTTTCTTGTGGCGCTGGTAGCCACCATTATCTTTTTAGCATATGGTGTCGATTATGCATTAATTTGGGGACTATTGACATTTATATTAAACTTTATTCCAAATATAGGAGCATTAATTGCAACCATTGCTCCAATTATAATTGCTTTGCTTGAATATGGTTTCGGATTTACAGCAATATCTATGGCAGTTTTGCTTACCATCAACCATACAATAATGGGGAGCCTGGTTGAACCGCATTACCTTGGGAAACAGATGGATTTGAGCCCGGTCTTTGTTCTTTTCTCGTTAATTTTCTGGGGATGGGTTTGGGGAATTGTCGGCATGTTCCTTTCAGTACCGATCGCTGCCGCCATGAAAATATTATTCAGTAATATAAAACCTCTCAGGCCCGTTGCAATTTTAATGGGAAGCAAATCCGAACCGCTGCCGGCGGATTCCGTTCCTCCGTAAATCCAATTCTGCACTATTGCAACATGGCGAATTAGGAATAATGAAATGGAGGTAAGGTCCTGCAATTCCATAGCTCTATATATTGGAGCTGCGGAATAATGAATGAGTGACGATTCCAAACTGGTAAATCCTAATATCCCTTAATCGTTGTTTACGCAAGCACATTTCCTTATTATTGAACCATGGAAAATTTCTGATTAATGAATTTATGAAATTTGATTTAGATTTTAAAAAATATCCATTCCTGTTAACAGCAAATCAAACTGCTCTTGAAATGGACCAGAAAGTTTATATAGTCGGCGGGTTTGTCAGGGATAAAATACTCGGCAGGGAGAGAAACGAAATCGATTTCCTTGTAACAGGAAGCGGAATTGATTTCGTTAAAAAATTTAGTCAGAAGCTGGGAGTTGAGAAAATTTCTATTTTTAAAAACTTCGGCACTGCACATTTTAATTATAAAGATTTTGACCTGGAATTTGTAGGTGCGCGCAAAGAGTCCTATAGTAAAAACAGCAGGAATCCTTTAGTTTCTCAGGGGACATTCGAAGATGATATTCGAAGAAGAGATTTCACAATAAATACTCTGGCAGTATCTTTAAACGAGGAAGATTTGGGTGAAATTATTGATTCATTTAATGGGCTGGAGGATATAAAAAATAAGCTCATAAAAACACCCCTGGATCCGCTCCAGACTTTTAATGATGATCCTTTAAGAATTTTAAGAGCCTACCGTTTTGCTTCTCAATTGAATTTTCATCTGGATAAAAATATCAATGAAGCCGCTTTTCAATTAAGAGAAAGATTAAAAATTGTTGCACAGGAAAGAATCACCGATGAGTTTCTTAAAATTTTAAGCTCTCCAAAACCTTCGACAGGATTAAAGCTGCTGTTCGATTCGGGTGTAATGGAAATAATTTTTCCGGAAATTTCAAAGCTGGCTGGGGTGGAGCAGAGGCAAGACTATCATCATAAGGATGTTTTCCTTCATACATTAAAAGTTGTAGATAATATTTCAAAAGCAACTGATGATGTTTGGCTTCGGTTCTCAGCATTGGTTCATGATATTGCCAAACCCCAGACTAAAAAATTTGTGGAGGGAACCGGCTGGACTTTCCATGGGCATGAGGAGATCGGTGCGAGAATGATGAAATCTATTTTCAAAAAATTAAAGCTTCCGTTGAATAAGCTTGAATATGTTGAGAAACTGGTACGCCTCCATTTAAGACCGATTGCATTAGCAGGGGAAGAGGTTACTGATTCTGCAATAAGAAGATTAATTGTAGCAGCCGGTGAAGATCTTGAAGACCTGATTACTTTATGCCGTGCAGATATTACCAGTAAAAATCCCATGAAAGTCTCTAAATATCTTGAGAATTATGAAAATGTTATGAAAAAGGTTTTGGAGGTTGAAGAAAAAGACAGGTTAAGAAATTTTCAATCCCCTGTCAGGGGTGAAGAAATTATGAAAGTCTGCAATTTGCAGCCTTCAAAAAAAGTGGGAGAAATAAAGTCTGCAATAGAAGATGCAATCCTGGACGGAAAAATCGGAAATAATTATGAAGAGGCGTACAAATATCTTCTTGAAATTAAAGATGAGTATATTAATAAGAATTGAAGATTTATGATTGAAGGTTTTAAGATTGAAAGATTGAGGGATTAAAAAATTATAATAACAGATTGAAACTTGTAAGATTAGGATGATTGAAATAATACAAACAAAAAATACAAATAAAGATTTTATAAGCTTAATTTCATACCTTGATGATGAGCTGTATGAAATGTACGGAGAGCTTCAAAAATTCTATAATAAGCATAATATAATTGAATTCAATAAGAATGTAATAGTAATTTATATTGATAAGATTCCTGCGTGCTGCGGATGCTTCAAAAAATTTAACGAAGAAACTGTTGAAATAAAAAGAATGTTTGTTAAAAAAGATTATCGTGGAAGAGGTATATCTAAAATTATTTTAACCGAGCTTGAGAAGAGGGCTGTTGACCAGGGGTTTAAAAAAGCGATACTTGAAACCGGGGTTAAACAAGTTGAAGCGATTGGATTGTATAAAAAAAGCGGGTATAAAATAATAGAGAATTACGGTCAGTATGCAGGTATTGAAACCAGTGTGTGCATGTTAAAGGATTTATTATCTTAAAATTGTTCAACCGTTACATTATTCCTATTAGGAGCAATTCTGAATAAACTAACCTGTAATTTCAGATTTTCAGTAATTTTATTAAGTTCGTCGGCGTAGCTGGCAATTATCTGAACACCTTCCGAATTTTCCTTTGTTACTTCATTTATTGCATCAATATTTTTACTAATTTGTTCGGCTGATGAGGATTGTTCTTCGCTAGCTGCAGCTACTTGATGGATAACATCAGCTACTTGTTGTGCACCTTTTATAATTTCCTTTAATGAATTACCAGCCATGTCGGTTAATTTTTTACCGTTATTAACTTCGGCAGTTCCTTTTTTCATTGACTCAACAGCACCGTTTATTTCTTTCTGTATTTGCTGTATCATCATAACTATTTCTTTTGTTGCTTTAGTGGTTCTCTCCGCAAGTTTTCTAACTTCATCGGCAACAACCGCGAAGCCTCTGCCGTGCTCTCCTGCCCTTGCCGCTTCAATTGCTGCATTCAATGCCAAGAGATTTGTCTGATCTGCAATGTCATCGATAACCTGTGTAATTTCACCTATTTCACTGCTTCGTTCGCCAAGAGATTTTATTGTTGTTGAAGACAAATTTACAACTTCAGAGATCCTGTTCATTCCTTGAATTGATTCGTTCACAACTTTTCCACCTTCAATAGCAGCATCGCCGGAACGCTTTGCCACTTCTGAAGCAAGAGAAGAGTTTGAAGAAGCATCTATAATGGTTTTTGTCATCTGCTCAATAGAGAATGCAACCTCGGATGTTTGAATTGTCTGATTTTTTACTCCTGAAGTTATTCTATCGGCTCTGTGCAGAATTTCACTGCTCATCTTAGCTGTCTCTTTTACAGCATCGGAAACATTTGTTATCATTTTCTTTAATTTATTAATAGCACTGTTGAAACCCATAAACAATTTGCCTATTTCGTCATCTTTTTCAATTTTAAGATTTAAAGTAGAATCACCTTCTGCAAACTTATTCATTTCATCGAGAAGTTCATCTATTTTCCTTGATAAATAATCTCTTTGTAGTGCAGAATTATTCTTTTGGGATTCAGCTTCTTTCATTGCCTCTTCGGCTCTAAATTTTTCCTCAGATATGGAATTTTGTGCTTTTGTTATTTCGGAGATCATATTTTTTAAGGCTTCTGCTAGCTGTCCTATCTCATCTTTTGATTTAACATCAACTTTAACAGTTAAATCTCCCTTTCCTACTTTAACCGCAGAGCTTATTAAATGCTTTATCTGGGATGTTAAAATTTTACTGATGAAGAATATAATTATTATACCCGCAAACAAAACTAAAGCAATTAAAATGGAAGGAAGTATTAAGCTCATAATAATTTCCTTCTCCATTTGATTTAAAGAATATAACATTATTATATGACCAAAATGCTCTTCCTTATATTCAGTTGGAATGGAAACAGAAAGAATATTTCCTGATTCTTTGATTGCCTTTTGAGAAATAATTTCCTTCCACTTTATATCCATTTTGGATGGGTCGAAAATAACAAGACTGTTGTTCGATTCATCCAGAATATTGATGTAGACTATCTGTTTATTCTCCTTTGCCCAATCGAAAGCTGTTTTAACTATATCGAAATTCCCTTCGCTTAGCCCGGCACCCACTGAGAAGGCGAGCATCTCGGACAAAGTTTCCAAATGTGTCTTTGCAAACTTTAATCCTTCCGATTGTCGTGTTGAATAACTGAAATAAAAATTGATCAAAGATATAAACGTAAGCAGGAAGATGAATGTAGCTGTAAATTTCATCCTGATAGAATTTCGATATTTGCTGACTAATCCCATATTGACAGTAATATTAGATCTTATATAAAAATATCAATCGATTTTCAATAACACTTTAATACTCTCATTTATATATTTTAAATCTACAAACCCGATTGCGCCGGGAGTTGATTTTATTTTTTCGATCATATCTTGAGCGCTAGCAACCATATCAGGAGGTTTTCCATTGCCGGTTAATTTTGCAGTAAGCCAGATTTTTTTTAGTTCTAGAAGTGATTTTCCCATAGTAGAAAGAAATTTATTTTCTGTATCACCATTTTCATTGAGAAAAAATAATTTAACTTTTTGAGAACCGGCCTCATTGGATTGGATTGTATAAAGATTCTTCAAGTTAGTTATATCCATTGAGATAACATTTACGCTCTTGTTGGCTATTATTGCTATTTGTGCATTTACATATGACGGGTTAATGCAGAAAATAGTTGTCATTAAAAAAAATATGTATTTATTTGGTAATTTCATTGAATATCTCTCTTGGTATATTTTAAAAGGATATACTAACGCCGACGGCAATATTATTCTCTGAATACTTTCGTATCGGAATAACTTCTTCACCTGTATCAAACCTTGCAAAATTTCTGGTAAATTGAGTCTTTAAAATGATATTATCGTTTACATAATAACCTCCCCCTAAATGATAACCGTAATATCCGTCCAATCCAAAATAAAAGGGATCAACAGAGTCATTCAAATAATCATACATTATATAAGTAAACAATCTATCGGAAAAATTATACAAAAGAGTTGCATAATAGAATGTCTTATTAAAATTATTGCCTATAAAATAAGGATCGAGCGAACTCCATTCATTTAAAGAATCCTGAATGGCTGATGTTACTTTTGACTTGACAATCAAATATTCTGCGGACAGTTCAAAATTATCCAATTTTAAATCAAAATCAGAACCAATTCTATACCGGGGCAAATCACCGAGATTTGAAACATCACCATCTTCATTCATAACAAAATTTTCCCTGTTATCCTTATCAAGGCTGCCTGATATCCCGATTCTTAAAGCATTAGTTTTTAAACCAATTCTTCCGCCTAAGCTGAAATATTTGACGGCACTTTCACCATAAGCAACATATCCCGGGAGAAGATCTTTTTGAGGGGAAGAAAGAAAACTGTTAGGTGGATTACCCGCAAATAGTGCATACTCAAAATGGGAGTTTTCGATAGGAACAGAACCGTAAATTTGAACTAATGCTTTTTGAGGTAGTATATCGAAGATATCGACCAGGTTTCCGCTAGTTGCATCATAAAGCTTGGGTCTAATTAAATAGGGAAGTAGCGGTGTTCTGTTATAAATCTCAAACATTGCATTAAATTGAGGAATGACCATTCCGAATTTTACTTTAAGGTAATCATGATAGTCCCATTTCAAATAGACTTCCTGGAGATTAAGAGAACCAAATCCTTTATCGCTGGAATAATTATTAATGAATTCGAAGTTAATGAAACCGGAAAAATTATCTCCCAGGTCCTTTACAAAAAAAAGATTAAGCTGGTTTAAACCCATATTGTGGTAAGTATAATTCTGTTCCCCTTCAGGCGGATACGGATCAAATTTATTATGAAAGAAAAGATAAGAAGACTGAACATAACCGTAAATATCAATCGGGATTTGAGCTTTTAACGGTATAATCATAATGTTAAATAAGATCATTAGAAGAAAAATTTTCCTGAACATATATTCTCCAGTTAAGTTTTTCATGCAGATATTAAAAAAACTTATTTATTCTGATATAAAAAAAGGATGACTAATCTTTCCCCAATTAACCAAGGATAAATAATTAAAGTAATTTTTCCTAAATAATAATCGTTAATATTTTAGATAAGTTTAGAGCACAGTATTATATTGTTAAGCTGCATTTATGTGAGTAAAACTATTCACTAGGGGTTTATAATTAATTTTTATAGTTAGCTTTAAATCTGAATGATGATATAGGATAGTATTTTGATAAAAATTACCTGAAATAATAAACTATAATTACATTTTGTAAATGAGTTCTAAAATTAAATCGAAACAATGATAAACTCGTATTACCAATCTATTAAGTCGGGATTATTCTGTGAGCAGCCTACAGGGAAGGAACCGCTAGGTAATAAGTATCCTGAAACTCCAATCCAGAGCTCTGTTAAAATTGAAAAAGGACTTGTAAAAGATTATCAAATCCGGGAGAATTATTGATTATCTGCTAATTAAATAAATATTTGACTTGATTTATCCACCGCATATTTATTTATTCCGCCGTCTATAAAGTAAACTATTAAAATAGTTTCTCTCTTTTTATTTTTGTATAGTTATTTGGCGAAAATAGTAATTAAATTAAATTTGCAACTTATCGAAACATTAATTTGTCTAATTCACGGTTTTAATTTTGAAAATAAACGGGAGTAACTAAATGCGGACTTTTCTTATTTTGTTATCAATTATCTCTTTAAATTTTTCAATCTTTGCTCAAAAAGAATTATCTGTTAAAGAAGCGATAAGCATGGCTTTGCATAAAAACACTCAATTGTTGAAAACAACGAATGAACTGCAAAGCTATAAGTCGGGTGTAAAAGCATCTTATGGAAATTTTTTACCTAACCTGAATGCTTCAGCCGGATTCAGCTGGAATAAATCTTATGGGGGTACCTTAACCTTTCAGGGTTCTAAATTTTCCACACCTCCTGAAGAATCTAGGACCTATCAGGCATCTGTAAACTCCAATTTGGTTCTATTTGACGGACTTTCAAATTTTGCCGGGCTATCACAAAGTAACAACAATCTCGAAGCTGCCCGATTAAATTTGGAAAGAGTAAAACAGGACATCGTTTTTCAAACAATCAATCTTTACTACCAGGTTATAAATGCCCAGCAGCAGATGAAAGTAAAAGAAGAAGATGTCAAATATAATCAAAAGAATTTGGAAACTATTACTGAAAGAAATAAACTCGGAGGAGCTACGCTTGCTGATGTTTATCTGCAGCAGGTTCAATCCGGAAATGCGGACCTTGCATTAATTCAAGCAAAAAATAGTCTTGAAACAGCTAAAAGTAATTTATTATATTACTTAGGTCTAAATGTTTTTGAAAATTACTCCTACAGTGATTCTCTTACTTCTTCTGAATCCCAGTTGTTAAAATCAGATACAACAGAAAGCTTTGAAAATTTATCTCAGTTAGCGGAACAAGCATTGGAAAACAGAGTAGACTATAAAAGCGCTAAATTAAGTCTTGAAAGTGCATCTAGTGGAGTTACTATTGCCAGAGCCGGACATTTACCTACACTTTCACTTGGCGGCACTTTATATTTAAACTCTGCTGATTTTAATGACTTATATAATTCCCGGAAGTATAGTGTCGGCTTGAATTTAAATATTCCGATTTTCTCAGGATTCTCGGTATCTAACCAGGTACAAATAGCTGAAGTTACCGAACAAGATCGTCAATATGATCTGGATGATCTTCAAAGAACGATTAAAAAGGATATTCAAAAAACTTACCTTGATCTTCAGGCAGCAGAAAAAGCTCTTGTAGTAAGTAAAAATAATGTTAAATCGGCTCAGGAAAATCTAAAGATTGAGCAGGAAAAATACAGCCTGGGTTCAGGTAAGCTTTTAGATGTTTTAGTTGCCAATACAAATTATACAACCGCCCAGAGCGATTATATCAATTCAGAGTTTTCATATATTGTATTAAGCCAGCAGCTGAAGTATTACCTTGGAACAATTGAATATCAAAAATATGAATAAAACTTTCAAAGAATGTTGATAGAATTATTAGATATTCATCATTAATAAAATTTTTAATAATAGGAGAATTTCCATGGCTAACGGAAAAAAGAAATCAAAAAAGAAAATTTACATTTTTAGTGCAATAGGAGTTGTACTGGTAGCATTAATTCTTATGGCACTTCTCGGCGGGAGTAAAGAAAACATAGTCGCCGTTCAGGTTGAAAAGGTTGCCAAAAGAAATATAACTCAAACTGTGTCCGCAACTGGAACAATCGATTCGGAATTTAAAGTTGTTATTACTCCCGAAGTTACCGGTGAAATAGTTGCACTGCCGGTTAAAGAAGGAGATCGTGTTAAGAAAGGTGATCTTCTTATAAAAATCAATGCTAAACAATACGAAGCTGATAAAGAAAGTGCCGAAGCAAATCTGCAGTCTGCAAAATCAACCGCGGATATGAGAAAAGCGGAGCTTAATAAAATTCAAGCTGATTATGAAAGGACTAAAGAATTATATAATAAGAAGCTTTCAAGTGATGCCGAATTTCAAGCTGCTAAAAGCAGTTACGAATCTTCAAAAGCGTCTTATGCGGGTGCGATGGCTAATGTTTCACAAAGCGAGGCTGCTTTAAGAAGATCCGAAGATCAGTTAAGTAAAACTACAATTCTTTCACCAATGGATGGAACAGTTACTAAATTAAATGTAGAATTGGGTGAAAGAGTTTTAGGCAGCTTTTACAGCCAGGGTACAAATATTATGACTGTTTCTGATCTTAACAATATGGAAGCAATTGCCGATGTTGATGAAAACGATGTTGTACTGGTTTCAATCGGTGATACTGCCAGAATTAAAATTGATGCCTTTGGTGATAAAGTATTCAAGGGTCTTGTTAAGGAAATCGGCAATAGTGCAATTTCTACGGGCACCGGTACCCAGGAACAGGTTGTAAATTTCGAAGTGAAAATTAAGCTGACCGATTTGGATCAGAAGCTTCGCCCCGGTATGTCCTGTAATGCTGATATTGAAACAGAAACGAAAGATAATGTTATCAGTGTGCCGATTCAAAGTGTTACTGCAAGATCCAATGTAAAAGTACCTGAAGAAAATAAGAGTGATGACAATGAGAACAATCCAAATCAGAATGTGAAAAAAACGGAAAAGGTTAAAGAAATTGTTTTTATAGTAAAGAATAATAAAGCTAAATCTGTTGAAGTTGAAACAGGGATAAGCAATAATAATTATATAGAAGTCAAATCAGGTCTGTCCGGCGGGGAAGAAGTTGTAAGCGGAAGTTATAGGGCAATATCACGCGAATTAAGTGATGGCTCAAACGTCAGAGTAGAATCCGGTGCAAAAGAACTGACTCAAAAACAATAAAAATAGGTTTAAGATGAACATAATAAATATTGAACATATAGCAAAAATTTACCAGGTGGGTTTGGAAGAAGTTCATGCTTTAAGAGATATTTCAATGAGAATTGATAAAAATGAATATGTCGCAATTATGGGTCCGTCCGGTTCGGGGAAATCTACTTTAATGAATATGCTGGGTTGTCTTGATACTCCTACTTCAGGAAAATATGATTTTGCAGGACATAATGTTAGTGAAATGACTGATAATGATTTGGCAAGAATTAGAAATAAAGAGATTGGATTTGTATTCCAAACATTTAATCTCCTGCCCCGGTCCGATGCCCTGCACAATGTGGAACTGCCGCTGATTTATGCAGGTGTTCCTTCTTCTGAAAGAAAAGAAAGAGCAAGGCAAACTTTAATAGATGTAGGTCTGGGAGAAAGAATTCATCATAAGCCGAATGAGCTTTCGGGAGGGCAAAGACAAAGAGTTGCGGTTGCAAGAGCACTTGTAACAAATCCGTCAATTATTTTGGCTGATGAACCGACCGGTAACCTTGATTCAAAAACCGGGGAAGAAATAATGATGTTATTTAATGAAATTTATGAGAAGGGAAACACTATTATTCTGGTTACACACGAAGAATATATCGCCGAACATTCGGCAAGAATAATTAGATTAAAAGATGGTTTAATTGAAAAGGACGAGCCTGTTCTGAACAGGTATATTCCAAAATTAAAAACTACAGTTGAATAATATTAAAATATTTATATTAACTATTTAACAAGAGGAGATAATGAGCAACATACTCTTTGAAATGAAAGAGGGATTGATGATTGCTTTGCGTGCAATAAAGGCCAATAAAATAAGAGCCGCATTAACAATGCTTGGGATTGTTATTGGAATAACTTCTGTAGTACTGATGACAACGGCTATTAAGGGGATCGATAATTCATTTCAGAATGGCATTAGTGCTTTAGGTTCTGATGTCCTTTATATAGATAAATGGGCCTGGTTTTCAAATGATGATTGGTGGAAAATAAAAAACCGCCGGAATATTACCATGGAAGAATATGATAAATTTAAGGAATTAGCTAAGCTGCCGGCTGCGACTGCGCCGGTAATGAATACAAGGCAGACTTTGAAGAATGGTGATAAAAGAATTGACGGTGTTTTTTTAAATGGTTCAAATGCCGATTATGTTAAAACCACTAATTTTACATTTGAAATGGGAAGATGGTATTCTGATATTGAAAGTAAAAGCTCAAGGCAGGTAGTTGTGCTTGGAAGCGAAGTTGCTAAGAACCTTTTCCCTCTTGGAGATGCATTAGATAAAACTATTAAAATAGGGAAGTATGATTATAAAGTAGTTGGAATATTGAAAGAGCAGGGGAGCTTTATTTTGGGTGCCTTTAATCCCGATAACCAGGGGTTTATTCCAATTGGAACGATTTTTAAAAATTTTGTCGGTCAGGCTTTCGGTTCTATCACGATTAATGTCAGAGCAATGAATAATGCTATGCTTGAAGAAACTAAGGCTGAAGCTGAAGGGGTTATGAGAAAAGTGAGGGGGCTGAGTTTTAGTGAAGTGAATGATTTTACAATAAATCAGCAGGAAGGACTTACTAATACTTATAACCAGGTAGTCGGAGTTGTTCAGATTGCAGGTTTATTTATTACAGGTTTATCACTTTTTGTAGGTGCTATAGGAATAATGAACATTATGTTCGTTTCCGTAAAAGAAAGAACTAAAGAAATAGGAGTACGTAAAGCTATCGGGGCTAAAAGACGTACAATACTGGGACAATTTATTTTCGAGTCTTCCACTATTTGTTTAGTGGGTGGTATAATAGGATTAATATTGGCAATTATTTTAAGTAAAATAATAAATCAATTTATTCCTACTTCGGTCCAATACAATGCAGTAGTAATTGCAATAGTTGTTTCACTGCTTACTGGTGTAATCGCCGGCTTTGCCCCCGCATATACCGCTGCAAAAATGGACCCGGTAGAAGCTTTGAGGTATGAATAATGAAAATAAAAGAAATTTTTTCCATCTCTTTCCAATCTTTAAAAAGTAACAGGTTAAGAACCCTCTTAACCATGCTGGGAATTGTTGTGGGGATATTTTCAATTATTGTTATTATGACCATTATTACTATGCTGCAAAGCAGTATTGAAAGCGGATTTTCAATGTTAAGCAAGAACACTTTTCAAATTCAAAAATTTCCCGCAATGCACGGCGGCGGTCCCGGTTCCATGGCAAAATATAGGAACAGGAGAGATATCACCATTCAGGAATATTACAGGCTGAAGGATATGCTTAAACAAGCTATGTTCGTGGGCGGGGAACAATGGCAGTTTGGTGAATATATCAAATTTGGAAATAAAGAAACCAATCCGAATGTCCAGGTTGCGGGTATAACTACAGAAGCAATGAAAACTAATAACTGGATTGTAAAAGAAGGCAGGGATTTGAGGGAGCTTGATATTCAATATTCGAACGATGTCTGTCTAATCGGTAACGATGTGGTGGATAAATTATTTTATAATATTGATCCCGTAGGACAAGTTATAAGAGTCGGCGGCAAACCGCTGATAATTATCGGTGTTTTAGAATCCCAGCCTCAAATGTTCGGTCAAAGCAGGGATAATTTTATTGCAATGCCGATTACTACTTTTCAATCTGCATACGGTAAAAGAAACAGGAGTTTAAATATAACGGTCATGTCTTACGATAAAAGCAGCTATGATGCTACAATTGAAGCTGCTATCGGCTATATGAGAACTATAAGAAAAATAAAACCGGGTGAAGATAATGATTTTGATATTTTCAGCAACGAATCACTGATTACACAGGTAAATGATATAACCGGGGGTATAAAAATAGGTGCATTGGCAGTTTCCATTATTGCGTTGTTAGCTGCCGGTGTAGGTATTATGAATATTATGCTTGTATCTGTTACCGAAAGAACACGTGAAATAGGCATTAGAAAAGCAATCGGTGCAAGGAAGAAAACTATCCTTATTCAATTTTTATTGGAAGCTATTACTCTTTGTATAATCGGCGGTTTTATTGGAATTACTTTCGGTATAGGTATCGGCAATTTTGTCGGCGGCTTAATAAATGCTCAATCCGCTATCCCTTATGATTGGGTAGCAATCGGAATGAGTTTATGCATATTAGTCGGGGTAGTATTCGGCACATACCCGGCATACAAAGCTGCAAATCTAGATCCTATTGAAGCTTTGAGATATGAGTAGAAGAAATTTAGTTAATTTAAGATGATGAGAAAATTCATTTATATAAGGGGAAAAGAATGAAAATAGGGCAGTTATTCCTTCTGGCTTTACAGTCTCTGAAGACAAACCGTTTAAGAACTTTATTAACCGTGCTCGGAGTTGTAGTGGGGATTTTCTCTATTATCGTTATAATGACAATTATAACTATGCTGCAAAATACTATAGACAACGGGATGCAGTTCCTAAGTAAAAATACATTTGAAATTCGTAAGTGGCCTGCTATCCATACCGGCGATGCTAATTCATGGCAAAAATATAGGAATAGAAAAGATTTAACCCTGGATGATTTTTACCGGTTTGAGAAAATGATGAATGAAGCTGAATGTTTAGGTGCTTACCAGGTTGCCGGTGGAAAAGTTATAAAATTTCAAAATAGGGAAACAAATCCTAATTCAATGATTGTCGGAGTTACACAGGGGGTTTATAAAACTCTTAATCTTGATATCGATGATGGAAGAGAATTCAGGAATGATGAAATAGAATACTCAAGTAACGTTTGTGTATTAGGGAATTATATTGTTGAAAAAATATTTTATAATGTTGAACCTATTGGCATGTATGTCAAAGTAGACGGCAGGCCTTTTAGAGTAATAGGTGTATTAAAAAAGAAACCGGATTTCTTCGGTCAAACGCAGGATAACTATATTGTTGTACCGATTACAACTTATCAATCGATGTATGGTAAGAGAACTTCAAGTGTTGATATTACAGTAATGTCCCGCAGCAAAGAAAATTATTTCACGACAATAGAATCTGCAATAGGATATATGAGAACTATCCGCAAAGTTCCGCCTGGTGAAGAAAACGATTTTGACATCTTCAGTAATGAATCAGTTATGGGGCAAATTAATGATATGACAGGCGGTATTAGAATCGGAGCCTTGGTAGTTTCAATTATTGCACTTTTAGCAGCAGGAATTGGAATTATGAATATAATGCTTGTTTCGGTTACTGAGAGAACCAGGGAAATTGGCGTTAGGAAAGCCGTTGGTGCAAGGAAACAGACAATTCTGATGCAGTTTTTATTCGAAGCAATTATCTTATGTTCTATCGGCGGATTGGTCGGGATAGGCCTGGGAATAGCTGTGGGAAATGCTGCCGGTACTTTTTTAAATGCTAAAATGGCTATTCCAACAGATTGGATTTTTATCGGATTGGCTTTGTGTGTTACCGTCGGTGTTATTTTCGGCACTTATCCGGCCTATAAGGCTGCAAATCTTGATCCTATCGAAGCATTGAGATATGAGTAGGCAAAGTTTAGGGTGTGTTAATTTATACCCGATTTGAAATTTGCCATACGGGAATTTTTTCATCCACAATCTTCAAATTAACATTTCCATTACCCTCTTATTATTGCTTGTCTTTATTTAATACTTTAATTTTACAATTAATAATTGCATGAAAGTTTTAAAAGAGTCTCTATGAGCAAATTTAATGATATAGATTATTTTAATATTGATTCTCTTTTAGATGAAGACGAAATCTTGATAAGGGATTCTGTAAGAGATTTTGTATCTGCGGAAATAATCCCGGGGATTGAAGATTACAGCCGTGAAGGGAAATTCCCTATGGAATTAATTCCCAAAATGTCTAAAATGAATTTGCTAGGTTCTAATTTACCGGAAAAATACGGTTGTGCCGGGATGAATAATGTAGCCTATGGTTTAGTTATGCAGGAACTGGAAAGGGGGGACAGCGGAATTAGAAGTTTTGTATCTGTTCAGAGCGCATTGGTGATGTATCCTATTCTGACATTCGGAAATGAAGAGCAGAAGAATTATTGGCTTCCATTATTGGCAAAAGGGGAAAAAATCGGCTGTTTCGGATTAACTGAACCGGACTATGGGTCGAATCCGGGCGGAATGGTTACTAAAGCAGAAAAAGTTGAAAATGGATATCTTTTAAATGGCGCTAAAATGTGGATTACTAATGGTACAATTGCAGATGTTGCTGTTGTTTGGGCAAAGCTAAACGGTAATGTTAGAGGTTTTTTAGTTGAAAAAAATATGAAGGGATTCTCTGCTCCTGAAATGAAAGGAAAATATTCTCTTAGAGCTTCTGTTACATCTGAATTAATACTGGATAATGTATTTTTACCGGAAGAAAATATTCTTCCGAATACATCCGGGTTAAAAAATGCACTGATGTGTTTAAACCAGGCCCGTTATGGAATTGCATGGGGTGTAATTGGTGCAATGATGGCCTGCTATGATGCAGCATTAAAATATGCAAAGTCCAGGATACAATTCAGTAAACCTATTGCTGCATATCAAATGACCCAGGAAAAATTAGTTTATATATTAACTGAAATTACGAAAGCGCAGCTGCTGAATATTCAGCTGGGAAGAATGAAAGATAATGGTACATTGAAGCATACCCAGGTTTCAATGGCGAAAAGGAATAATTGTGAGAAAGCCCTGGAAGCGGCGAGAATCTGCAGGGAAATTTTGGGTGCAAACGGAATATTGAATGAATACCCTGTTATGAGACATTCAATGAATTTAGAAGCTGTAAAAACCTATGAAGGAACTCACGAGATGCATACTCTTATAATCGGTGAAGATATTACCGGTTTTCCGGCTTATGATTAAATAGATTTATCAGACCACCTTGCGTGGTCTTTTTAATATTAAACAGAGAGAGGTATGATAAACAAAATTCTAAAAGAAGGTTTAACGTTTGATGATATTTTATTGGAACCGGGAAAATCTTCTGTGCTTCCAAGGGAAGTTGATATAACCACAAAGTTAACTCCGGATATTCATTTGAATATACCATTGGTTTCCGCAGCAATGGATACAGTTACCGAATCTGCAATGGCAGTTGCCATAGCCAGAGAAGGAGGCATTGGAATTCTTCATAAGAATATGTCTATTGAAGCGCAATGTGAAGAGGTTGATAAGGTTAAAAGATCAGAAAGCGGCATGATCCAAAATCCAATTACTTTATTACCAGATCAAACGATCGGCGATGCGCTTGGATTAATGAGAAAATATAGAATTTCCGGGATCCCCGTTATCAAAAACGGCGGATTGCTGGTCGGAATTTTAACCAACCGCGATCTAAGGTTTGAACCGAATCAACAGTTGAAAGTAAAAGATTTAATGACTAAAGAAAATCTTATTACTGCACCGGTTGGAACTACACTGGAAAAGGCAGAAAAAATACTGCAGAAGTACAAAATTGAAAAGCTGCTTGTTGTTGATAAAAATAATATATTAAAAGGTTTAATAACATTTAAAGATATTCAGAAGAAGAAAAAACATCCTTATGCATGCAAAGACCAGCATGGAAGATTGAGAGTAGGAGCCGGAGTCGGAGTTACACTCGATACTTTTGACCGGGTTGAAGCTTTATCGAATGCTGGTGCTGATGTTATTGTAATCGATACGGCTCATGGCCATTCTATGGGAGTAATTAAGACAATAAAGGAAGTTAGAAAAAAATTTAAATATATCCAGCTAATAGCAGGAAATATAGGGACTTATGAAGGAGCATCTGATTTAATAGATTGTAAAGTTGATGCAATAAAAGTTGGTATCGGACCGGGTTCTATTTGTACAACGCGAATTATTGCTGGTGTTGGAGTTCCTCAGATTACTGCTATTTCGGAAGCATACAGAGCGGCTAAGGTTAAAGGTATACCAATAATTGCCGACGGCGGCATTAAGCAAACAGGCGATTTGCCGAAGGCTATTTCCGCAGGAGCTGATTCAGTAATGATAGGCGGTTTGTTCGCAGGTGTAGATGAAAGCCCCGGAGAAAAAATTCTTTATGAAGGGAGAAGCTTTAAGCTTTATCGCGGAATGGGATCTTTGTCCGCAATGAAAAGAGGGAGCAAGGACAGGTATTTCCAGGATGCCGAGGAAGATATCGCAAAATTGGTTCCCGAGGGGGTCGAAGGTAGAGTTCCTTATAAAGGTTATTTAGCTGATACAATATACCAGCTGACCGGAGGCTTAAGAGCCGCTATGGGATATTGCGGTGTTAAAAATGTTAAGGAACTTAAAACAAAATCAAAATTTATTAAAATTACTCTTGCCGGTTTGCAGGAAAGTCATCCGCATGATGTGATAATTACAAAGGAAGCTCCGAATTATCACGGTTGAGTTCTCGAAAAAGCTTTAATTTGTATTTGATTAGTTTAATCCTGAAATTTTATTTGGGTGTGAATTTCTATTTTTTATAACAAAGAATATTCCTGAATGTTTAAAGTATTGGTTATTGCATATTATTTTCCTCCCATGGGTTTAAGCGGTGTTCAAAGAACGCTTAAATTTGTTAAATATATGAAAAAATATAACTGGGAACCTACTGTAATAACAACAGATACTGTCGGCTATTTTGCTCATGATAATTCACTCCTGGAGGAAATTGAAAAAGAAAATGTAAGAATAATAAGAACATCCGGTAATGATCCGAACTCTTTATTATCAAGGTATGGAACCATTAAAATTCCAGGTGAATTATTAAGAAAACTATTTAACCGGGTAAGTCAATCCCTTTTTATTCCTGACAATAAAGTCTCGTGGACGAAAAGTGCATTCAATACAGCATCACAGCTCCTGGAAAAAGAAACTTTTGATGTAATCTTTGTAACTGCGCCTCCGTTCTCTGCGTTTAATATGGCAATTAAATTGAAGAAAAAATATAATGTCCCCGTTCTTGCGGATTACAGGGATCTATGGGTCGGAAGTTATTTTGCATTTTATCTGACTCCTCTCCATAAATATTTGCACAAGAGAATGGAATACCATGTTTTAAAAGAGGTCGATAAGATTACAGTAACCAATCGTAGAATTAAAGAGAAGCTTATAAATAATTACAAATTTTTAACTTTTGATGATATTGTGATAATATCTCACGGATATGATGCTGAAGATTTCTCTGATGTAAAAATAATTCCTAAGAATAATGATAAAATGATATTGACTTATGCAGGTGTCTTTATTGAATATAGCACTCCAAAATATTTCTTAAAAGCCTTCAAAAAAATTGAAAGCGAACGGCCCGATATTGCTTCAAATATAAGACTAAATTTCTTGGGATTATTTAGAAAAGAGAACAGAAAGATAATTAAAAATTTAAAGCTTGAGGAATATGTAACAGATTACGGATATTTGAATCACAGGGAAGCCATTGAAAAATTAATGTCAAGTGATGTATTATGGCTGATGGTTGGAAGAAAAAGGAATATTGACGCAATATTGCCAGGAAAACTTTTTGAATACTTCGGTGCACGCAAACCGATAATAGCTTGTGTTCCAAAGGGAGCAGCCAGAACTGCTGCTGTGGCATATGAAGCGGCTTTTATTACTGAGCCAGAAGATGTGGAAACCATTAAAGAAACCATACTAAAGGTGTATGAACTTTATACTAAGAATATACTGCCTAAACCCCATGAGGAGTATATAGATAAACATAGAAGAGATTTTTTAACTGAACAATTGACATTACAGTTCCAATTTCTAATTAAGGAAGACGTTTAATGAAAAACGTGCTTTTAATTGGTTCAGGCGGCAGGGAACATGCTTTAGCTTTTAAAATTTCTCAAAGTAAATCCTTAAAAAAATTATTTATTGCACCGGGGAACCCCGGAACAAAAACTCTAGGTGAAAATGTTTTATTGAATCCTGCTGATTTTGAATCAATTATCTCATTCTGCAAAGAAAAAGAAATTGACCTGGTTGTAATCGGGCCTGAAAAACCATTAGTTGATGGTTTAGCCGATCTTTTAAGAAAAAATAGCTTTAATGTTTTCGGACCTAATAAAAATGCTGCAGCAATAGAGGGGTATAAATCTTTTGCAAAGAATTTAATGAGAAAATATAATATACCGACAGCAGATTATGCTGAATTTTCTTCCAGCCAGCTTACTGAAGCGGAAGAATTTTTAGGAAAATCTAATTACCCGGTTGTTATAAAAGCTGATGGCCTGGCTGCAGGTAAAGGCGTTATCATCTGTAATAATTTGGAAGAAGGACTGAATACTTTAAAGGAAATGTTTATAAAAAAGAAGTTCGGCAATGCGGGTGAGAAAATTATAATTGAAGAATTTTTAAAAGGTGAAGAAGCCTCGATTTTTGCAATTACCGATGGAGATAAATTTGTTTGCCTTCCTTCGGCGCAGGATCATAAAAGAATAGGGGACAATGATACAGGGAAAAATACCGGTGGAATGGGAGCATATGCGCCGGCACCGTTAATTACCAGTGAATTATTGAACAGGATAGAAGATGAAATTATTTCCACTACCATAAAGTCTATGAAGCAGGAAGGTAACATCTTCAATGGGTGTTTATACTGCGGGCTCATGATTACTGAGGATGGTCCAAAAGTGGTAGAATTTAATTGCCGTTTCGGCGATCCTGAAACTCAGGCTGTAGTACCGCTGCTCGAAGGAGATTTCTTGGAATTATTGTATTCGGCTGCAATTGGGATTCTAAATAAGGATGCCGTACACTACTCCGGCGGAGCAGCTGTATGCGTAGTTGCAGCTTCAAAGGGTTATCCTGAAAATTATGAAAAAGGAGCTGAAATTTTTGGGCTAAATGATATTACTAATAACGATATTATAATTTTTCACGCTGGAACTAAGGAAGAAAACGGAAGAATAGTAACAGATGGAGGAAGAATTTTAGGTGCTACATCTTTTATTAAGGGTAATGACCTAAGAATAGCGAAACAAAAAAGTTATCAGGCATTGGATAAGATATACTTTAATGGTATATATTTCAGAAAAGATATTTCTGATAAAGCATCTAAATAGAAATTAAGTGATTTAAAAATTTTGACTGTACCTTCAAATATCTCAATATAAATAATTAAGCCTATCATTGCTTCCCAAATCAATCTGAATCCGCATTAAATCCCTAATATAAATTTGAAGCTTCATGATGTATCTATATCTCTATGGATACCTTTAAAAACTTGAGTTTTCTTTTTATATAATCTAGCATTTATTAATTAATTTTGAATGATAAGCAAACAAATAAATAAATATAGAATTACCGATCCCAGGCAATATAAAGATGAGATCGAATATTGGAGGCAGATTTCACTGGATGAAAAGCGTGGTATTCTTCAATAATTAAGGGAGCAATATATTCTACTTTTCAATTAACAAGAACTATATAATGAGAGTCGAAAAGGACTTCGAAGAGTTTATAAAATTACTAAACTATCACAAAATTAATACTTCATATTAGGGACTTATGCAGTTATTTTTCATACTTTGCCGCGAAATACCGGTGATGATGATTTTTTAATTGAGGCATCAGAAGAAAACTCAATTAATCTTTTACAAGTGTTAAAAGATTTTGGTTTTGGAAACCTGGACTTTACGAAAGAAGATTTTTTAAATCCGGATATTGTTGTTCAGCTTGGCTACAGCCCTAACAGTATAGATATATTAAAATAAAGAAGCCCGCATAAACGGGCTTTATAAAGTATTCTTATTTTAGTTTTTTATATCTTTCAGCCACAGCTTCCCAGTTGACTACATTCCACCAATTTTGAATATAATCCGGTCTCCTGTTCTGATATTTCAAATAATAAGCATGCTCCCAAACATCAAGTCCCAGAATTGGTGTCCCTTTTTTTTCAGTGACATCCATTAAAGGATTATCCTGGTTTGGAGTTGAAGTTATTTCCAGCTTGCCGTTTGCTGAAATCAGCCATGCCCAGCCGGAACCGAATCTTGCACCCGCAGCATCACTGAATTGTTTTTTAAATTGTTCGAAAGAATCCGAATGAAGAGTTTATTCCGTTTGCCAAATCACCAGAAGGATTTCCGCCTCCGTTTTTTTTCATTATAGTCCAGAATAAAGAATGGTTGTAGTGTCCGCCGCCATTATTCCTTACGGCAGCCGGATGTTTCGAAACATTTTTTAAAATATCTTCTATTGATTTATCGGCTAATTCTGTTCCTTCTATGGCAGCGTTTAATTTTGAAACATAGCCGCCATGGTGTTTTGTATGATGAATTTCCATCGTCTGCTTGTCTATACTCGGTTCAAGCGCATCATAATCATAAGGTAATGGAGGCAATTCAAATTTTCCCATTTATTTTCTCCTATTTATATTTATATGTTTTGTTAATTAGATAAAAATCTGTTAAACACCGAAAGATTCACCGCAGCCGCATGTTTTAGTAGCATTGGGATTATTGAAAACAAATCCTCTTCCGTTTAACCCGTCGGTAAAATCTAATTCGGTACCTGAAAGATAAAACAGGCTTTTACCATCCACTAAAAGCTTAATACCCTCTTGTTCAATAACAGTATCTCCTTCTTTCTGCTGGCCATCGAATCCAAGAGAATACTTTAGCCCGGAACAGCCGCCCCCTTTTACACCGACTCTTAAACCGAAATCTTCCGGTATATTATTTTCCTCTCTAATTTTTTTTACTTCTATAATTGCTTTGGAGGTTACTTTTATTTCCTGTTCATTTTGAACTTCAGCCATTTTAAAATCCTCGTTTTTATTAGTTATTGATTTATAAAAATATTATCAAAATCATTGATCAAATTTAAGAATAAATAAATATTATAATGGATCTCCTGGTACCTGCGTCACAAACTGAGAATAATTCAGCTTCCATGTAGAGCTGCTTACCTTTAGAAAGATTCCCTTCTCTTCAAAATATTCTGATAATTTTTTCGTTAGTTCTTCAGCCTCCGGGTAAGAGATAGCAAATTCTTTCTTTTCCAAAAACTTTTTTATACCATATTGAAGATCTCTATAAAAGAAATTTGAATTATGAAAAATCGGGTAGTTTGCTTTCAGATAATTCAGGAAAATTGCCGGATCGTTTTTTATAATTTCGAATTGATTGTTTAAAGCTTTATTTCTCATATGATTTAACCTGGTGTTCGTTATTAATTAATAGTTCGGGTGTATTTTCTCTTAAGTGCTGCACTGTATTAACAATTTTATTGATCGCATAATCAATTTCTTCTTCGGTTGTATAGCGTCCTAATCCAAATCGGATAGAAGATTTTGAAAGTTCATCGGTTAGACCGATTGCTTTCAAAACATGACTCGGCTTTAGTGAAGCTGAAGCACATGCAGCTCCAGATGAAACGGCAATATCTCTCATATTCATCATTAATGTTTCGGATTTAACATATCTGAAGCTCAGGTTTAAATTTCCGGGCAGCCTGTTCTCCATGGAACCGTTTGGATATACTTCATCCAGCTTATTTATTAGTCCGTAATATAATTTATCTCTTAACCCGGATATTATTAAAGATTCTTCTTCTATTGCACGGCTGCAAATTTCAACCGCTTTTGAAAAACCTGCAATTGCAGGGACATTTAAAGTGCCTGCTCTTAAGTTCCTTTCATGTCCTCCTCCGAATATTTGAGGAGTCAAATTTATTCTATTGGATTTATCTTTTATATATAAAGCTCCGATTCCCTTAGGTCCATATATTTTATGAGCCGAAAAAGATACCATATCCACATTATTTGAAATTACATTAAAAGGTATTTTACCAATTGCCTGTGAAGCATCGGTATGAAAAAGTATTTGTCTCCTATTACAAATTTCACCAATTTCTCTAACATCGTTAATTGTCCCTATTTCATTATTTGCAGTCATTATAGAGACTAAAATTGTTTCATCCTTCAAAGCATTTTCAAATTCTTCGAGATCTAAACTTCCATCTTTATTAACTGGTAAACAGGTAATTTCAAATCCTTTATCTTCTAAAACCTTAAGAGAATCCAGAACTGCACTATGTTCAATAGAAGAAGTAACGATATGTTTTCCTTTTGAATAGTATGTTTGAGCTGTTCCGAAGTGAGCAAGATTAATTGATTCAGTAGCACCGCTGGTAAAATATATTTCATTCGGTGATGCATTTATGGCGCCGGCAATAATATCCCTGGAATTTTTTACTGCGCTTTCTGCTTCCCAGCCGAAAGAATGATTTTTACTTGAGGCATTTCCAAACTTATTAAGAAAATACGGGATCATAGCTTCAAGCACCAGCGGGTCAACAGGAGTAGTTGAATGATAATCCAGGTAAATTGGTAATTTCATAAAATTTAATTTCAAAAATGTAACTTTAATATGCCGGCCACAACAAATTAATATTTAATTATAAAATTTGACTTATTGTAGTTTCCTTAAAAATCTTTTCTATTTCCTGCTGAACTTTTGATAAAGGATTCCTGATCTGACAGCAGTCGAATCGTGCACAATCTTTGTTTGAACCATTTTCTTTCATACAGTTTGTAATCTGTATCCTTTCAACTGCTGAAATTACCTCATTTAAAGTAATATCATTTGCATTTTTTATAAGTGAATAACCGCCTTTTATTCCCTGGTAAGATATAATAATATTCTTTTTCGTTAATTTTTGTAAAATTTTCGCCAAAAGTTCGTAGGGAATATTGTAATTCGTAGAAATTTCCTTTGCTGTTACACAGCTGTTCCCGGATTTTAAGGCAATATATTTTACCGCCAATAAAGCATATTCAGTCCTTTTTGAAAGTTTTAACATAAAATAAGACTATAATTGTCGGGTTTAAATTATAAAAATTACAAAATAAATTCAAACCACTTCTTCTACAAAGGCTAATATTTTATTTTGGAGAGGAACCAGTCACATATGGATAATTCCTTATGCTGCTTGTTAAAAAAACATACGGAGAAAAAAAATCAAGATCATTTACTAACCTGGAATAGGTATAGCCGTTACCACCATATAAAAGGGACTTTGCATCATAACCAAGTAAACGAAGATATGCAACGACAAATGCACTAATTTGGCCTGAAACTGAATATATAATTATTTTTTTATCCGGAGGAATTGATTGGAGAAAAGTTGAACTTTGCAAATCACTGCTTGTATATAAATAAGCATTTGGTAAATGCCCGGTTGGAAATGGAAAAATTAATAAAGGATTATATAATCGTACTGAACCAAAACAAATAATATAAAAATCGGAAATATCTAAGCTATCAAATGAGAATTTTATGACCAGGTCTCCATTAATCAATTCGCTATCTGGAGGAGAAAGAGTTGCATAAGTCTGTGGATTGAATCCGTCATTAATAATTTTTGTAATTAATTTTTTAATATTGTCCTGCTTATTTCCATTTTGAATTTCGAGCTGAATATCGGGCAATTTATTGTTGTTGTCAGCAGGGAACAGATGGCTTCCGTCCAGATAATATTGGATTAAATGATCTTTAGCATTTTCAATCCAGCTATTTGAAAAAGCATCATTCCACAATGCCATTCCGAAGTTCAATGAATAAACATTACTGAAGCCGTAAATCCTTAACAGGCTTGTGTAATAGGAAGATGCCTGTCCGTCATTGCTGACAATTACTATCTTTGGATATTGTAAAATCTCATTTTTTGAATTTAAGTATAGGATTAGCGAATCATTCTGCACATTAATTGCGCCTGAAATATGCCCTGCGGAATAATCACTTTGTGAACGAACATCAATTATCAGGTAATTATTCAGATTATCATAAACATCATCGACATCTGTAATGGAAGGCATTTCGCTTGAATTTATATAATTACCGTTTGTCTCCAGGTAATTAAGCAGCAGTGCATTATTTTCTAACGGAATACTTTTTACAGGATTAACATCATCTTTCAGGCAGCCAGGTAAAATAAATATTATTATGGAAACAATTATAAAAAGAATACTTTTGAAATTATTTTTCATCTCATTGCTGCAGAAAATTATTTTGGCGATGAACCGGATATATAAGGATAATCTCTGATGTTATCTGTCAAAAAAACATAAGGGACAAATAAATTTAGTTCATCAGGATTTGTTAACTTTGAATAAATAAAACCATTCCCGCCATACAAAAGAGATTTTGCATCATATCCGAGAAGCCGCAAATATGCGGTTACGAATGCACTTACTTGACCGGAAGTGGAGTATACGACTATTCCCTTATCAGGCGGAATGTTTTGTATTTTTCTTGAGCTTTCAAAATCTTTATCAAAATAAAAATAGGCACCCGGTAAATGACCGATAATATTTAATCTTGGTGAACTGAAACATATAATATAAAAATCATAAATTGATTGATTATCTAGATAAAAATTAATTATCATTCCATTTTCATTAAACACAGTATCAGGGCGGGTAAAGTTTACACAAGTCTGAGCATTAAATCCTTTGATAATTATATCTTTAATTAAATTTTTTATAGTGCTTTGCTTATCTGAATTTTGCAGGTCGATACCGATATCAGGCAGCTTCATATGCGGATCACCGGAGTAAGGAGCTGAACCATTCACATAATTTTGTATTTCAAAATCTTTAGCATTTTCAATCCATATATCCGAAAATGCTCTATTCCACAAAGCCATTCCAAAATTTAATGAATATACATTATTGAACCCGTAAATACGCAGCAGACATGTGTAATATGCGGATGATTGTCCCGTTGAGCTGACAATAATTATTTTAGGATAATCAAGGGAATCTCTAGAAATCAGGAAATCAATTAATGAATCTTTTGAACATTTACAGCGCCCGGGATATGACCAATAGAATATTCTCCCATTGTCCGTACGTCAATAATAAGATATTTATTTAAATTATTATACACTTCATCAACTTCCGCTATTGAGGGCATATCACTTGAATTTATGTAGTTGCCGTTATTTTCAAAATAACTAAGAAGCATTGCATTATCTGATAATGCAGGTATTATGCTATTGGTAACATCATCCTTTAAACAGCTTTGAAAAAAAAATATTATTCCTAAAAAAAGAATAACCAATAAAAATTTGCTTAACTTTTTATCCTTTAGCATTATCTATCGAATGACTAATTGACTTTAATATATTTAACAAGAGCAAGTCCGATAAATAAACCAATTACATGATCCCCCTGGACATTCCAGGAAACCTGGTCACCGCCCTGGGCAAAAACATTATCCGACGGCTGATTGTTGTTTTTGGATTTAAAATAATTGAAGTATTGCGAATCGAATGCATATACTTCGGCATACATTAATCCGCTGTAATTACCCGAAGTGTAATTTAAAGGTAAATCTTTTGTATTTAATGTCAGATTAGAGCCTAAATCATTTAACTGAGGTTGAACTATCGTCTGGAAATCGGTTGATTCATCATATAAATTTTTTGTTGCGGCATTATATATTTCCCAGCCTGCTCCATATGCTTCATCGGCATCAGGCCTAATTGTTACTTCAATGAATCTGTTATCTTTCAAAGATGCTGATACAATTCTTGGGAGGCGCGGGACTTGAGTAATACTGTAAATATTTGTGTTATTATATTGTGCAAAAAGCTCATAAGTCGACCCCGGTTCAATAAAAATTGTATCCAAAGGAGCGTACAATCCATTCCTGAGATAGCGCAAAGTTATAATCCTTACTCCGTTAACCTTAAGGTATGCAATGACATTTTTTAATTCAGCCTGTTTTATATCATAGCTTTCATCGAGAGGAAGAGTCTTAGTAAACGTTACTCCTTCAAAAGGAGAATATGCGCGCAGTTCTCCTCTGACAACAATATATTCCTGATAGCTTACTTGAGGACTAATTACTTCTACATTTTCACATCCCTGTGTAAAAATAAAAAGCAGAACTGATAATATTAAAGAATATATTTTTCAAAATAATTTTAAAACTCCATATTAATTCCAACAGATGGAATAAAAGGGAATAATGAAATCTGGTTAAACCTTGATATTTGGGTTGAGTTAGCTCCTTGTTCTATTGTCGGGTAAAACGCAAAGGGATTATGCCTATTATATACATTTAATAAGCTTAAGTATGTTTCCATATGAAAATTAGACCAATCAAATTTGTAGGAAACATTTAAATCAAGCCTATGATAGGGGGGCAGCCGGAAAGAATTCCTTTCTGTAAAATCAAACTGGATATTTGTTTGATCCTGCAGACCGATAGATTGAAACTGATATTGTGAATTCGGAATGGTAAAACCCTGTCCTGTAGAATATGTCCATGTTAATCCTGTATTCCAGCTGTCGTTAAATTTATATGTTAAAACAATTGATAGATCATGCCTGCGGTCGTACCTTGGATAAAAGACTTTCCCGTTGTTTAATTCACTGAATTTTCTTCTGGTCCAGGAAAGTGTATAACCGATCCAGCCGGTAAAATTCCCGGCAGTTTTATTTGCAAAGAGCTCTGCTCCATAGGCTTCGCCTTCGCCTTGTGTAAGTATATCGGCGATCGAGCTTCCGCTTTCAAAAACTGAAGCATTTTTAAATTCATAAAGATTTTTCATATCTTTATAATATCCCTGGAGAGAGAAAATATATTGATTATCAGGTAAATTGTACTGGGCTCCTATTACATATTGAGTTGATTTGCTCGGGTCAACCTTATCGGAAGACGGGTACCATAAATCTGTGGGCAGGGAAATATCATTCCTTATAATTAAATGCAGAAACTGGTGTGCAACAGCATAAGCTGCATTTAAAGAGAATCTGCTGCTAAAAATTAATTTTGCCGATAAACGCGGTTCGGCATTAAAATATTTTTTTGATTTGAAATAATATCCTCTTACGCCGATATTAGTTTCCAGCCAGTCTGTTATTTTCCCTTCATTCTGGAAGAAAATCGCGGCTTCCGTGGAAATAATATTAGGCTGGGAGCTTAAAGATGTTTCTAATAAAGGATCATAAAAATCACTGTAAATTAAATAATAATTATGTGATGCAATTTCATAACCGGTTTTGAATGTATTATTCTTTGTCCAGTAAATTTCAGCATTTGTTTTAATGTAAATATCCCTCAGCTTCGATAAGGCGTAATAATTCTTTGCAGAAGCATTCGAAGTATTATCCATTAAATTAGATTCGAATTCATAATCAATATAACTAAACGAAGTAGTGATGAATAATGATTTTGAATTTATATGAAGCCATGTAAAATCAGCCATGGCATTTTTCCATTGTATATTATAATCGATCCCATTGCTGTTTGCAGGATTAAAA
The DNA here is from genome assembly GCA_963782475.1 of uncultured Bacteroidota bacterium. GTDB lineage: Bacteria > Bacteroidota > Ignavibacteria > Ignavibacteriales > Ignavibacteriaceae > CAVQBP01. Next base: position 225,410 of record CAWAJW010000004.1, on the reverse strand, counting down.
AGATTATCATTACTTAGTAATCCGCTTAGTGTATAAATATTGGACTCGGAACTGGTTATTGTAATTTTGGTATTCAGGTCATAAAAATTATACCTCGGAACAACCGTTGAATTCAAAAAGCTTTTCTGTATAAAATCATAATACATTTTCCTCCCTGAAAATAAATAAGTAGTTTTAGATCCGAGGGGACCTTCAAGAGTAAGATGAGAATTAATTAATCCCAGTCCGATCTTTCCTTTATCCCTCTCTTTTGTACCGGAACGGAGCTTAATATCCAGAACGCTGGAAAGCCTTCCCCCGTATTCGGCAGGGAATGCACCTTTAATTAACCTGACACTCTGGATAGCATCCGAATTAAATGTGCTGGAAAAATTTCCCAGGTGCGAAGGATTGTAGATGATTGCCCCGTCAAGTAATGTCAGATTTTGATCAGGCGATCCTCCTCTAACATAAAGTCCGCTGGATATTTCACTCCCGGCTTTAACTCCGGGAAGTGTCTGGAGTATTTTAAAGAGATCTACCTCTCCGCTTATAGATGGGAGCTGCTTAATTATATCAGGATTTAATTCAATGGTGCTTGCATTTATTTCCTGTTTCTTTTTCCCTTCAACAATCACTTCTTTTAATTTAATGTTTTCGGGGAGCATATTAACATCATTCTGAACTCTTCCTTTGGATATGGAGATATTTATTTCCTGTACAGAAATTTTATAACCAATATTTCTTGCAATTAAAAAATATCTTCCTTTTGTTAATTTCGGTACTGCATAAAATCCGTAATTGTTTGTAGCGACTCCGCGGAATGGAGGCTGGCCGGCAGTTATGCTGTCTTTATAAAGTAAGATATTTGTCCCGATAAGAGTTTCACCGCTGAGAGAATCCCTTACAAATCCTGCAAGTATTACTTCATTGGTTTGAGCGGTAACGGTAGTAAATATATTGAATAACAATAAGAGAGCTAATCCGCCTGTTTTATATGCGTTCAAAATTAATTCCAGTGTATTGATTGGAATAAAAAACTACAAAACTATAGCCTGGTGCTTAAATCTGCTTATTTCAAGTTCGTTGAATATATGCTTCAGAATATCCGGGCCATATTTGTGAACAAAATAAATAAAATTCAATTCTCTTTCCTGCAAATTGGAATTCGGGTAGAGGGAATTTATAACTTTATCTATCTGCCTTAATGTTATTTCATGTTTTTTCTTTTGTGCTTCTAAGGATTTCCCTTTTAAATTTTCGAGGTCGTTAAAAATCTTTTGTTTATATTTAGTGCTCGCATCACTAATTGTCTTATCAAATTCAAATAGCTTTTCTTTCAGCTGGTCTAAAGCAATTTCAATTTTGTTCGAAGATTCTTTGAATATTTCATCAAGAGTAACTTTGGAAATTGATTCCATTATTCTTGTTTTTAATTTTTCCGGTTCCGTGAAAATATCCTGGATTTCAAGTTCATATTTATTGAGAACCGAATTAATATTCTTTTCAATAATCGTTAATGATGCACGCGGATAAATAATTGGCGATTCAATATTAAAAATTTTATAAAGAGGTGTAACTTGTGCAAAGTACGCAATCTCGCTGGGCCCTGCAATATAAAATGCCGTCGGTAAAACGAAATCCTGGCAGATTGGTCTTAAAAGAACATTCGGACTAAAATTTTCAGGAGATTCTTCGATATTGTCTATTATTTCTTCATGAGTAAATTTTTTCCTTTTTCTCTTCAGCCTGAATTCGTTCTCAACCGGTTCAATTAAAAATCTTCCTTCTTCATTACTGTAGAACATGTTTACCGGATGTACTTTTACCTGCGCATGATACAATTCCTCCAGCTCCGCAGATACGTTAACTAATTTTTCACTATGCTGCCTGAAATCATTTATTTCTTTTTTGAAGATCGGTTTTAAAAGCGTTTTAAATTCAGGATCCTGCGGATCGAAAATTATTAAACCATATTCATCGAAAAGCCAAAATATTAAATCTTTTAAAAGCATCCTTAAAAGTTTTTCCAATGCTGTAAAAATCTTTTAATTTATTCAGCAAATCTCCTTTAAATTCTGTGTCTCTCAGTTTTTTATTTAGCTCTTCAAAAAATGGGTTGATAGGATCGCTTATTTTAATTTGCCCGACACTGCCCCGGTCTTCTTCATCAGCGATTCCATCATCATAATTGATCCTTGCAATGTCATTATTTTCATCAATAATATTTATGCTCCTTACTTCATTAAAATCATGGTCGTCGCCTTCAAGCCAGAAAATGGGAACAAAATTGTAATCATCATATCTTTCCGATAAATGGCTGCTAAGCTTGATTGCAGTTATTATTTTATAGAAGGTATAAAGGGGGCCGCCCATTATTCCAAGCTGCTGCCCGGTAACAACTGCCATTGTGTTGTCATTTTTAAGCAGGTCAATATTTTTTGAAGTGTTTGCGGATGGTTTTAGATTATTATACTGGTTAATAAGCAATGAAAAAAGTTTGGAACGGTCAGGCATCTGCCTTGTTCTTGATTCTTTAATAGATTTAAATTTGTTTAAATATTCTTCTTTGTTATTGAAATTAAAATCATAAAACCTGCTTACCTTTTGCTGATCGTAAAGGTAATCTATAAATATTTTTTGATTTGATGGAATTTCATTAAAATTGATAAACATTTTGCTCCTACAAATTTAAAATATTATGTTGTAAACTAAGAAATTATGTATTGCTTAACAAATTGAAACTATTCCTCTTTATAATTATAAATTTGTTATTAAAAGGCTTTAATCACAATATTTAAGGCGGGATTAAATTTAGCGTATGTTCAAAATTATTATTTGGAATCTATAAGCTGTTTTGGAAATAAATTTACTGAAATATCTTACTCTAAGAAGAACAATTAACATCTTAAAAATTATTCTTTCTTTCAGCATTTCAAGGATTTTAAGAATACCTGTAGTCTGGGGAATGCCGGTTTCATATTCTATTGAACCTACAAATCATTGCAATTTAAAATGTCCCGAATGTCCCTCAGGTCTGGGTGCTTTAACGCGTCCTTTAGGATTATTAAAATCAGATGATTTTAAAGATATTATTTCTCAAATTAAGGGAACCGGTTTTTATATCCAATTATTTTTCCAGGGAGAACCTTTTATAAACAAACAGCTTCCATCAATGATAAGATATGCCAGGGAGAATAATATCTATGTTTCAATAAGTACAAACGGGCATTTCATTAATGAAAAGAATGTTGATCATATTTTAGAAAATGCTCCCGACAAGCTTATTTTTTCAATTGACGGATTAGATGAAGAAAGTTATCAGAACTACCGGGTCGGGGGAACATTTAAACAAGCCGATGAAGGTTTAAGGCTTCTTGCTAAACGAAAGAGAGAGCTGGGAAAAAAGATTCCGTTTATCGAATTTCAATTTATCGTGATGAAACAGAATGAACATCAGCTGGATGATGTTTTAAAATACGGTGAAGATGCAGGCGTTGATAAAATAGTTTTTAAATCTATGCAGGTATCTTCTTATGAAAATGCTTTATTCTTTCTCCCTTCAAAAGATAAATATAAAAGATATAATATTGATGAAGGGAATTTCAAAATTAAAAGCAAATTGAAAAATCACTGCTTTGCATTATGGAGAACATCAGTAATAACATGGGACGGCAGGATTGTACCCTGCTGCTTTGACAAAGATGCCAATTTCGAATTGGGTAAATTAAACGACGCGGCAGGCAACCGGCTGAAACAGATCTGGAAGTCAAAACCTTATCAAAGCTTTAGGAGAAGTGTTTTATTAAACAGGAAAGGAAACAGCATGTGCAATAACTGTACGGAAGGGTTGAAAATCAATATAATGAAAATTGAACAGTGAACTATGAATGATGCTTTAGTAAAAAATCTTCCTGCGAAAAAAATTTTTATTAAGAAGAAGCAGGCTGGATATTTTATAATAAAAATCATTATTGCCGCGGGGCTTATTTTTTTTATTGTGAATCAAATTAAGCCGGGAGAAATTTTCGCAGCAGCTTCTTCTGCCGATTACTATTTAATAACATTATCCTTTGTTTTAAGTTTTCTCAATCTTTATTTTCAATATTTAAAATGGGAAACTGTGTGCCGGAACTATTTAAATATAAAAGCAAAGAAGAAAATATTTGTTTCTCTTTTTCATGGATTTGCAGCGGGTATTTTCACTCCTGCCAGAATTGGAGAATATTTCAGCCGTGGATTCGCACTTAAAGAAAAATCAATTCTCCAGATTGCTGCCGCAACTTTTATTGATAAATTTTTTCCTCTTATTCTTGTCTCATTCTTCGGGGGAGTGTCATTTATTGTTTACCTGAACTATAATTCTCTTTTACCCCTATATATATCAATTCCATTATTTTTCTTATTGACGGCTATAGTCCTGCTTTTACTTTACCTTTTAATTAGAGGGAAAATTTTAAATTTAATACCGGCAGGGATTATCCAGAATAAGAAATTTGAAAAAATGATTTTAAGTTTGGAAGAACTTAAAAGACTAAATTACAATTTTGTTTCAAGAATGATTTTTATCTCAGGATTATTTTATTTTTGTTATTTAATCCAATTTGCAATTTTAATTGCAGCATTCTCGCATGGTTTCCATTTCATTGAATATCTATGGAACGGCAGCCTGATAATGTTTGCAAAATCAATTATCCCGCAAATATCAATCGGGGAATTGGGAATCAGGGAAGGGATTTCTATCTATTTTTACAATAAAGTCGGTATAGCTGCTTCGGCTGCATTCAATGCTTCATTCTTTTTATTTCTTATTAATTTACTCTTCCCCTCTTTAATAGGGATGGTTTTACTTTATAAGAAGAGCGATGATTAATCTTTTAATCCTTCTTTTTTCGACCTTATTATTTTATTATACTTTTTTCCTTTTATCAATTTTAAAGGATTAATAAAATTAAAAGCGGTTCATAAAAAGAAGCCGGTATCGGAATTTGTCTCAATTATAATCCCTTTCAGGAACGAAGAAAAGAATATTCTGGAAAATCTTAAAAGTATAGAAGCGCAGAATTATCCCGAAGAAAAATATGAAGTGATTTATGTTGATGATTCATCAAGGGATAATTCGTTGAAAATTCTAAAATCATCTGTAAAAAATAAAAACGTGAGAATATTTTCCCTGAAGGAAACTTCCAATGAAACTGCAAGGAAAAAAAGAGCTGTAAATTTTGGTATAAAAAATTCATCAGGGGATATAATTGTTACTACAGATGCCGACTGCATATATTCTCCGGATTGGCTGCTTTCCCTGCTAAGTGCATTGGACGATAAAGTCGGGTTTATATCCGGTCCGGTCGAATTTATTAATGGTAAAACTATTTTTTCGGAATTACAGCAGATTGAGTTTGCAGGATTAATTTTAGCAGGTGCCGGATTAATTGAAATTAAGCAGCCGGTTATTTGCAACGCCGCAAATATTGCTTACAGAAAAATTATCTTTGAAGACTTAAAGGGTTTTGAAGATCAATTTCATATCTCTTCAGGTGATGATGGATTCTTGATGCAGAAAATTCATAATGATAAAAAATATGATGTTAGATTCTGCCTTAACCGTAAGGCAGTTGTCAAAACAAAATCTTTGGATTCCGTTTCTCAATTTTACCAGCAGAGAAAAAGATGGGCGAGCAAAAGTATTTTTTATACAGATAAAAAACTAATTATAAAATTAATTTTAATTTTTCTTTTTTATTTAAGCCTGATTATTCAGCTTTTTTTAGGTCTACTACTTTCCAATATATTTTTACTGATTTTAATTACTGGTTTTTTTGTAAAATCTTTAATGGAATTTCTAATTCTTAAAAGGGGAAAAAAGCTTTTATTTCATGATTTAAAACTAAGATATTTCCTTTTAGCTGAACTTTTACAGGTCCCGTATATAGTCATTTCAAGTGTCGCCGGTTTGTTCGGAAACTTTATCTGGAAAGAGAGAAAAATTAAACGCTGATGTATAGATAATTCTATAATTGTTCAATTAATTGTACATTTTTTTCTTAAATATCTAAATAATAGAAGAAAAACGGAACTTTTTAATGGCATATTCATTGAGTAATGGTAAGAAAAGTTCACGAGGTTTATTATGAAAAAGATATTTTTAATTGCAGTATTTTTAGTTGCCGGTTTACTATTCCAGGCAAATACCAATGCACAAGGTGGTGAGAATTTCGGATTTTTCTATTCCAATTTAGCACCTTACGGAAGCTGGATTGAGTTGAATAATGGAGTTACTGTCTGGAGACCCAATCTATTTCAAGTAAACTGGTCGCCATACCAGAATGGACAGTGGCTATGGACAAATAACGGATGGTATTGGGATTCCAATGAACCTTTCGGTTGGATTACTTATCATTACGGACGCTGGTATTACGATGATTTTTACGGCTGGATTTGGGTACCCGACGATCAATGGGCTCCCGCCTGGGTTGAGTGGCGTTATGATAATGATTATATCGGCTGGGCACCTCTGCCCCCTTATGCTAACTTCTCTATAAATCTAGGGATACATTTCAGTGTTAACTTTTTTACACCTTATTCTCATTGGCATTTTGTAAGATATAATAATTTCTGCAGCCCTCATATCTCTAATTATTATATTGGTCATAAATATGTCAATAGCTTCTTTTCAAAAACAAAGTATAGAACAAATTATGGATTTCAAGATGGAAGAGTTGTTAATAGAGGTGTAGATATTGATTTTGTAAGAAGTAGAAGCGGTCAAAATATTAAAACACGCGAAATAAGAGCGGTTTCAAATCCTACGGATCTTAGAACGCCTGGTGGCAGCAGAAACGGAAATGAAGTAAGAAGTTTCATCGGATCAAGAGAAGAGATATCAAGGGGCAGCTCAAGAAATATTGAAATTCGAAAAGCAGAACGAAATTCAACTCTTGAAACAACCAGAATAGAAATTGGAAGAAGCCGGGATATAAACAGAGAAGATTTAATGAATAGGAATGAGAATCGAACCACTACAAGACAAAATGTTCCAAACGTCGAAAGCAGAAATAATGGAACTCAAAACCCGGTAATTCAAAGAAACAGGGAAGCTGCACCCCAAGCTTCACCGCAGCCTAACAATGGAATTGAAAGAAGTAATGTAAATAAAGAAGCTACCAGAGAAAGCAGACCCAATTATGCTCCTCAAAGAGTTGATAGAAGCAGAGAGGTACAGAGGGCAACTCCTTCCCAGCCGAAGGTTGAAAGACGATCGGGCGGGAATGAAAGAAATAATGGTTCGTCCAATGGAAATCGTGAAAGGAAAAGATAAATGAGTGTGCAAAGTTAACCTCCAGATAAAAAGCAGTGCCGCGGCACTGCTTTTTTTTATTAATTATTCTGAAATTATCAATCCTTTCCAAAATAAATTCTTTATAAAACGATTTAATCCGCAATCGAATTGGCTGCAATAAAAGATGATTTGTTACCCATTGCTGGAATTGTTTTTAAAAAATCGCATAATAGAGCAAAGATACAGCCGCCTGTAAAAAAACGGAGTGTACCCGCACTTTTATCTTTTTACTTTTATCTTTTATCTTGTTATTAAATAAGTTGCTTTGCTAAATATAGATTTATATTTTATCTATTAAAAAAGGGAAAAAAATTGAATCTCATTCAATTATTGTTAAAATACCTGCTTAAATTTATATTTAATCGAAAATCTTTTTTATTGCAATTTTAAAATCATAAGGGAGTTTTATAATGAAATTATCCTTAAAATTTATGCTTTTAATTTTCTATGCATTTATTTCGTTTTCGACCTTTGCAAAAGAAGTGCATATATGGGAAAAACAGGAACTGACATTTACTGCTGCTAATAATTATAGTAATCCATATAAAGAAGTTATTGTGTGGGTTGATCTTACCGGGCCTGATTTCAACAAAAGAATTTATGGATTTTGGGATGGCGGTCAGATATATCATATCAGATTAGTTGCTACTCAGCCGGGGAAATGGTCATGGAAGAGCGGTTCCATACCTGAAGACCCGGGATTATCCGGGAAATCAGGATCATTTAATGCTATCGAATGGAATGAATCAGAACAAGAGGAGAATCCGCTGAGGCATGGTTTTATACGTTCCACTCCGAACAATCATGCTCTTGAATATGCCGACGGCACCCCTTATCTTATAATTGGTGATACATGGTATTCACTCGGTTCAAATCGTTTTCGCTGGTATGATGATAATAAAGAACATCCACTCGGACCAGCAGCAGGATTTAAGGATTATGTTCGTTATCGAAAAGCACAAGGTTATAACTGGGTAAATATGATTGCCGCTTTTCCAAACTGGATGACCGACGGCAGACCGTGGCATCTAATTATGGATGATTCTGCGAAAACAACCGTACGTTCAGCATGGCTGGAATTTGGTACCGGGAGTGCTAAAAACATGGATAATGAAGGCGGGAGGCCATTTTTCTTCCCCGGTAAAGTGCCGGGTTACGAACAAGTTTTCCCTAATGTAGACAGCATTAATCCGGATTATTTTAAATATATTGATCGGAAGATAGATTATCTTAATGCAAACGGATTTGTTCCATTTATCGAAGTTTCTCGCCGGGATGCAGGACTTTGCTGGTATAAATATTACGGCTGGCCCGATTCATATGCTCGTTTTATACAATATATCTGGTCCCGATACCAGGCAAATAATGTTGTATTGAGCCCGATACATCTTGATATTATTGATGAAACGGTAAGTCCCGATGATTATATTAATGCAATCCATGAAGTTGAAAAAAAATACGGACCGCCGCCGTTCGGTACACTTCTCTCTGCAAATGCAAACCCGTCGACTCTTGAAAACTGGGGAGACAATTCCTGGGTCACCCTCCATCAAATCGGGAATATGCGTGAGCATAATAATTACTGGTATTTAACTGAAATATTTAACCTCAAAGATCCCAAGCCGGCATTAAATGGAGAGCCGTATTATGCAGGATATAGAGATGCCAGAGGTCCGGGATCGGCTAATTATACACGAGGAGCAAAAGGAGGTACCGAGCTTGATAATGAATTTGTAAGGTCGGGCGTGTATGGTAGCTTTCTATCGGGAGGATTTGCCGGGTTTGTTTATGGAGCCGAAGGAATTTGGGGAGCGGATATTGAACCTTCCGCACCTGTTCATATGTGGGATGCATTTCAATGGACTTCAGGTGCACAGGTTCATTATCTTAAAGATTTTGCTTTCTCAATTGGAAAACGATACCAGGAACTTGTTCCAATGTCTGACCTTGTTTCACCTGATAAAACTCAAGATATTCTTAGCTATGAAGGCTGGGCTTATTGTGCAAGGACTAGTGATAAAGATATATTCCTTGCATATTTTGAAAAAGGCTGTCAAAAATCCCAGATCCGCGGAGCAAAGATAAATAGTTTATACCGTGCTCAGTGGTTTGATCCACGTAATGGTGACTGGCACGATGCAGGCGATGAAGGAAATCTTATAGCAAATAAAATTGGTATTATTCAATTACCCGATTTTCCTGATGATAAAGATTGGGGACTCCGCTTAATTTTTTTGCGTCATTTGCCCGGAATGCGGCAGTAGTTATTCTGTAATTTTTTTTATTTGTTTTTTTTAATAGAATATGTTTTATAAATATAATTATCATTAAAATAATTTGAATTTATGGAAACAATTACTTATTCGATCAAAAACAGAAATAAAAATTCTGAAGAATATTACAGAGAAGTTCGTACTTTTGCCAATGAAGTTCTAGAAAAAGCAGATAATTTCATTAAACCTATAACATTAAGGTTTATCGAATACCTTCGCAAATATAAGCTGGAAGAGATAAGAGAATCCGAAGAGTACATCTTAGAGCTTTTAAGCTTCGGCATCTTATGGCGTTCATATGCAAATAAGGCTTTAAAGGTTAAAGAATGCTCCATTTATCACCCTTGCAAGAATGTCTGAATGGCGTAAAAAACACCAGAGATTAAAACCATTAATTGATTTTGCCAGGGGTGTTCTATTTACTCTTTACCTTCTTCCGGAGAGTGATGATAAACAAGTCTCAATCCCGAAATTAGAACAGATTGATCATGTTTGTAAATGGTTTGAAGCCACAGGGGAATTCAGGGAGCAGGCTCTACGTTTTATAAGATGGCGGGCTTTCTGGGGAAATGAAAGTCCGGAGAATTTATACAAAACATTTTACATGATTGAAGAATTTACTGTTTGGTTTGAAAAACGTTCAGTGGAAGTGCTTGGCAAGTATACTGAAAATGTGGAAAGCTTTTTAAGGAATTCCGGAAATTTTTATAAATGGAGGGAGGATAGGATTTCATGTACGCGCACCCGGCTGGAATACCATTTAAATATGGTCGGGGCAGAGCTTTTAAACCGTGCATTCAGGTCTGAGTATAATAATACAGCTACAAAAGTGGTCCTTGTTCCGGGATGTATGCGGGGAAGATTACCCGATGAATGCGAAGCTAAAAGAGTCAAAGAAGGATTATTGTGTGAAGGATGCCTGCCAGGATGCCATGTTAACCAGTTAAGGGAGATGGGGAAAAAACATGGTTTTGATGTTTATATAATTCCTCATGCATCCGATCTCTCGCTTTGGGGACCAAAAAAAGACCGGCCGGCACTTGGAGTCGTAGCTTCTGCATGTGTTACTACTTTGGTGGAAGGGGGATGGGAATTAAAAAGGTATGATGTTCCTGCACAATGTGTGCTGCTTGACTACTGCGGATGTAAAAAGCACTGGCATCGTGACGGAATAATTACAGAATTAAATATACGTGAATTAAAGAGGATCTTATCGAATTAATTAAAAGGTGTCGAACAAACTTTCGATATTAGTGATTTAAAAATGTAATTTTATCAAACTAAAACAAAAAGGGGTTATCATGGAAAAAATATTTTTACTCTCTTTAATTTTTATATCCGGATTAAATTTTTCGCAGGAGAAGTTTGAAAAACTAGATTCAAAAGTTATTGCCGCTACAATATTTAAAGATCGTGCTCTTGTAACCAGGCAGGCGGAAATAAACCTTTCACCGGGAAAACATACTTTGAGCTTTTCAGGTTTGCCGACTGATTTACAGAATGAATCTGTAAGGGTTTCTGCCGAAGGGAATGGGGTAATTAAAATACTTGATGTTAAAGTTGAACAGAGGTTTACATCAGAAATTCAGCAGGATAATATTAAAATACTTGAACAAAAAGTTGATTCATTGAACCAGCTTAAACATATTGCAAATGATGAAATTTCAATATATAACAGTAAAAAAGAATTTATTGAATCATTAAAGGCTCAGTCAACAAAATTCGTAAATGAAAAAATGCTTTTACATGTCAATTCTGTAAAAGAATGGAATGATATGCTCAATTATGTTCAAAGTAATCTTATTGAAATCTATAAAGGATTAAGAGAACAAAATAACAGAATAAACAGTATTGAAGAAGAAAAAAATGCAGTACAGGAAGAGATAAATAAATCTCAAGGAAGAAAAACAAAAAATTATAAAGAAGTAATTGTAACGTTAGATAACAATATTTATGGCCGGGTAAAATTATATCCTTCTTATCTTGTTCAGAATGCAGGCTGGTACCCTTTATATGATGCACGGGTTATTTCAGAAGCTAAACAGGTTGAACTTAGCTATTTTGGAATGATACATCAATCAACCGGTGAAGACTGGAGGGATATTTCTTTAATTCTTTCAACTGCCGAACCTATGTCAATTAAATCTTTACCTGAACTGGATAGATGGTTCATCGATACAAAGCCTCTTCCTGTTAAACAAAATAATAATTTAAGATGGCAGACTAATTCAAAAGGTGAGGTTTCATATGAACAAAATTTTGGTATTCCCAGGGGGAATGGTTCAGTAACAGGCTATATAATTGATAATTCAACAGGTGAACCAATAATCGGTGCAAATGTTGTATTAGCAGGAACAAAAATCGGGTCAGCGACAGATTTAAATGGAAAATTTTTGATGCAGAATGTACCGGTCGGGAATTATGGTTTAAATGTCTCTTATATTGGTTATCGTTCCCAAAATATCAATCTTAATGTAATAGAAAAGAATACTGCAAATTTAACATTACCTCTCGAAGCACAGGCTGTTTCAGGTGAAGCAGTAACAATTACAGCTCAAGCATCTCAACAGCTCAGTGCAATAAATCAGCAATTATCAATCAATAAAAATGAACAGGTAAAATACACAAATGTTTATGCGAAAGATTTATCAACATCTTTTGAAATTAAAATAAAGAGCTCAATTCCTAGTGATAACAGCCAGCATAAAGTTACTATTGCAATTGAAAATATGCCCGTTGTATATTCCTATACGGCAATACCGAAAATCGCCCCTGCAGTTTATCTGAAAGGGAAAATTGCAAATACAAACGACTATCCTTTCCTTGGGGGTGAAATAAATATATTTATTGATAATGATTTTATCAACAGAACATTTTTAAATACGATTGTTCCGACCGATACGCTTGAGCTTGCTCTCGGAGTGGATGATAAGATACAGATCAAGAAAGTCCTCATTAATAAATTCCAGGAATCGAAGGGATTTTTAAGCGGCAGCAGGCAAATTTCTTATGAATATGAAATTCAAATAACTAATAATAGACAGACAGAGGAATCCATACGGCTGTATGATCAAATTCCAATTCCAATGAATGAAGATATAAAAGTTACTCTGCTTGAACCTAACAAGGAAAAAGAAGAATTGAACAATGCGCAAAAACTCGAATGGAATGTAAAGCTTAAACCTGGAGAAAAAAAGATTATCCCTGTTAAATACCGGGTTGAATTTCCGAATAAAATTAATGTTTACGGGCTGGAATAACTATTATTAATTCTCTTTATTCTTCTAAGTGGATTTAGAGTAAATGTATAACAATAAAGGAATTGGAAAATTCGGAAAAAGATTTATCCGATTAATAAAAAATAAATCGTTATTTTTAACTAGTAAAAAAATAATCTTTGTTTAAAATTCATAAATACTTTTTTTTATTGAATTTTAAAAGATATATTAAAATAAAATTTTCAAAAGAGATATTTAAATGAAAAATCATACGGCAGAAGCACTTGATTATCATAGTCAGGGGCGAAAAGGGAAAATCGAAGTAGTTGCTACTAAACCATGCTTGACTTCAAGAGATTTGTCACTTGCATATACACCGGGAGTAGCAGAACCGTGTCGTGCAATTGCAAAAAATGAAGACGATGTTTATAAATATACGGCAAAAGGAAATTTAGTAGCAGTGATTTCAAATGGAACGGCTGTTTTAGGTCTCGGCGATATCGGACCTTCAGCCGGAAAACCGGTGATGGAAGGAAAAGGCGTATTGTTTAAAAGATTTGCAGATATTGATGTGTTTGATATAGAATTAAAAAGCAAGGACCCGAAAGAAATAATCAGGGCAGTACAGCTCCTTGAACCTACCTTCGGCGGTATTAACCTTGAAGATATAAAAGCACCGGAGTGTTTTGAGATCGAACAGACTTTAAAAGAAACAATGAACATACCTGTTTTTCATGATGATCAGCATGGAACTGCGATTATTTCCTGCGCTGCATTAATAAATGCAGCTGAAGTTTCCGGTAAAAAACTATCGGATCTGAAAATTGTAGTTAATGGAGCGGGTGCAGCTGCAATCTCATGTTGTAAATTGTATGTAAGTGCGGGTGCAAAAAGAGAAAATATAATAATGTTTGACTCAAAAGGATGTATCCATGTTGGAAGAAAGGATTTGAACAAATATAAAGTTGAATTTGCTTCCGAAAAAGATTTTGGTAATCTTGATGAAGGAATGAAAGGTGCAGATGTATTTGTAGGACTTTCTATAGGAGGTGTAGTAAGTAAAGAAATGATTAAGGGGATGGCTCCTAATCCTATTGTTTTTGCTATGGCAAACCCTGATCCTGAAATTACTTATGATGATGCAATTTCAGTAAGGGATGATTTGATTATGGCGACGGGCAGGAGCGATTTTCCAAACCAGGTAAATAATGTTCTGGGTTTCCCTTTTATTTTCAGAGGCGCTTTGGATGTAAGAGCTACAGCAATAAATGAAGAAATGAAAATGGCTGCTGTTAAAGCACTGGCAGATTTAACAAAGAAGAAAGTTCCCGAGATGGTTATTAATGCTTATGGAGGTGAAGATTTTTCATTTGGCAAGGAATATATAATACCTAAACCTTTTGATCCCCGTGTTCTCTGGAATGTTGCACCTGCTGTAGCAAAAGCAGCTATAAAAACAGGTGTAGCAAGAAAAAAGATTGAGGATTGGGTTGCTTATGAAGAAGAACTGAAAGAGAGGCTTGGCTTATCTAAAGAAGTTATCAGGGTAATGATACATAAAGCTCAAAAAAATCCTAAAAAGGTAGTATACCCTGAAGGAGAAGAAGAGAAAATTATCAGGGCAGCACATGTTTGTTACTCTGAAAATATTGCTAAACCGGTTTTGCTTGGCAATGAATCCAAAATTAAAAAAATGATAAAAGAACTAGGATATAACCAATCTGAATTTATTATCGAAGATCCTGAAAATAATAATAAATCCGGGCAATATGCTGAAGATTATTACCAGAGAAGGCAGAGGAAAGGCGTATCTTTAGTTAAAGCAAAAAGAGTAATGAGATATCCGAATTATTTCGGCTCTATGATGGTTAAGTTCGGAGATGCAGATGCACTGATCAGCGGTTTAACTACTGATTACCCGACGACAATAAGACCTGCCCTGCAGTGTGTCGGTGTGAGAGAAGGATTAAATATAGTTTCCGGTTTGTATATAATTGCTGCTAAGAAAAAAGTCTACTTCTTTGCAGATACAACTGTGAATGTAAACCCGAACTCCGAGCAGCTTGCAGAAATTGCCATCTCGGCCGCTGATACAGTTCAGGAATTTGATATAGTTCCGAAAGTAGCAATGCTGTCATTCAGCAATTTCGGAAGCTCTCCTTATCCCGAAACTATTAAAGTAAAAAATGCAGTTCAAATAGTTAAATTAAAAAGACCGGATATTATTATAGATGGTGAAATGCAGGCAGATACCGCTGTTGTCCAGGAAATTATTGATAATGATTATCCTTTCAGCAATCTTAAAGGGGGAGCGAATATTTTAATATTTCCTGATCTCAATTCAGGTAATATTGCATATAAACTAATGGCCAGAATTGGGCAGGCTACTGTAATAGGACCGATATTAATGGGAATGAAAAGCCCGATTCATGTTTTGCAGCGCGGAGCAACTGTTGATGATATCATTAATATGACCGCTATTGCGGTTGTTGAAGCTGCTCCAAAGAAAAAAATATCAAAAGAAGCTTACTGAAAAATGAAACAAAATTTACTCATCCTGGTGATATTGTTAATTATGGCTACAAAAATTAATGCCGAATTTATTTATGCAGGGGATATAGTTAAATATAAAAAATATGATGACAGGATTGAATTCCAGCTGACAAATTGTAATTTCAATTTATATGTAATAGATGAAAACATTATAAGGTTCCGGTATACTAACAAAGAAAAATTCTCAGAAGCTCCTTCCTATGCTGTAATTTATAATGGAATAGAGAATAATTATTCTTTTAAGGAGGATAAAAATTTTTTCGAAATTTCTACTTCACAATTAATAGTTAAAATCTCAAAATCGCCATGCAGAGTTAGTATATATGATAAGCAGATGAACTTGATTAACCAGGATGATAAGTCATTCGGGATCAGTTTTGATTGCGATGAAGTGAGATGCTTTAAGACTTTGTTTAAAGATGAGAAGTTCTACGGGCTTGGGGAAAAAACCACTCCATTAAACAGGGCGGGGCTACAATTTACTATGTGGAATTCCGACAGACATTATGAAGAAGGTACGGATCCGCTTTACCAGTCAAACCCGTTTTTTATAGGGGTGAGAAATATCCATGCTGGTAACCTGGAAAAATCTGCATACGGTATTTTCTTTGACAATACTTTCAGGTCATATTTTAATATGGGAGCAAGCAACGATCGGTTTTACTGGTTCGGTGCTGAAAAAGGAGAAATGAATTACTATTTTATTTACGGACCTGAAATAAAATCTGTTATTAATTCCTACACAAAATTGACAGGAAGGATGAAGCTTCCTCCCGAATGGGCATTAGGTTATCAGCAAAGCAAATGGAGCTATTATCCTGAATCCTCGGTTAGAACATTAGCAAATACATTTCGCAATAAACAAATTCCGTGTGATGTGATTTATCTTGATATTCATTATATGAATGGATACAGGGTATTTACATGGAATAAAGATAGATTTCCTCAGCCGGAAAAGATGCTGAATGATTTATCCAAGGAAGGATTTAAGGTTGTCTGCATTGTTGATCCGGGAGTTAAAGCCGACACAGTTAATTATTCTCCTGCTAAAGAAGGTTTGGAAAAAGATCTTTTCATAAAATATCCCGATGGAATAGTCTATAAAGGAGAAGTCTGGCCTTCATGGGCATATTTTCCTGATTTTACAAAAAAAGAAACACGTGAATGGTGGGGAGAAAGAAATGCTGGTCTTATTAAGCAGGGAATTTCGGGAATATGGAATGATATGAATGAACCGGCTGCGTGGGGACAGGCAATTCCCGATATAGTGCAGTTTAATGATCAAGGTTTTGGTGCAGACATGAAAAAAATCCATAATGTTTATGCACTGGAAGAGGCACGTGCTACTTTTGACGGTCTTAAAAAAGAATTCCCTAAAATGCGCCCCTTTATTTTAACTCGTGCCGGTTTTTCAGGCATTCAACGATATGCTGCTGTATGGACAGGTGATAATGCAGCCACGGAAGAGCATCTGAAATTAGCGTGTATAATGCCCCAGGGAATGGGGATAAGCGGAATAACATTTTGCGGAACAGACGTTGGCGGTTTCTTCGGAGCACCTTCTCCAGCTCTCTATACCCGCTGGATGCAGCTGGGAGCATTTACTCCTTTCTTCAGGCAGCATTCAATTGTAGATCAAAAAGATAAAGAACCATGGGCATTCGGCGATCAGGTGGAAGCATGGGTTAAAAATATTATTACTTTAAGATATAAACTTTTACCATTTTTCTATACTGCTTTTTATGATGCCTCGCAAACGGGCGTGCCGGTAATGCGCCCGATGTTCCTTGATTTTCAGAATGATGAAGAATGTTATTCGGCAAATGCGCAGTATCAATTTATGATTGGAGAAAATCTTTTGGTTGCCCCCGTGGTTTCGGAAAGTGAAAATTTTAAAAAATTATATTTGCCTGAAGGAAAATGGCTCGACTGGTGGAGTTCCAAAGTTTATGAGGGAAACCGGTGGATTATTGTTGAAGCACCTATGGATAAAATTCCCCTGTTTATAAGGGAAGGGGGGATAATACCGATGCAGACAGAGCAAAATTATGTAGGTGAAAAGAGTATTTCACAAATGGAATTTAAAATTTTTCCTTCTGAATATTCCGGATACAATTTATACGGAGATGACGGGATAAGCACAGATTATGAAAAAGGTGAATTCTCATTAACAAAGATTGAAGCAAAAAAAGGAGAAAAAGGGATCGATATCAATATCAAAAAATCAGGGAATTATAATAATAATTACAAGGATTTTATTTTCGATATATATGATTCAGCTTCGGTAAAATCGGTAAATGTCGATGGAAAGAGGATCTCCTTAATGCAAAATCCCGGTGATCTCAATATGAAAAGTGAAGGATTCTATTTTAATAATATGGATAACGTATTAAAAATTAAAGTAAAATATTCGAATGAAATGAAAATTAGTATCAGGTAAATTTCAGACTAAGCGGGAGTAGACACAATCACATAAATTTTTATCTCCTGTTAAATTTCTTTTCGATGTTTTATGTTTGTGTAATCAAACTAAATCCTTCATATGAAATTGTACCTGTTATGCTTCTTCTCCTTTCTTCTCTTTTTTTTCAATTCCATTTTTCCGCAAAATTTAAATGAAAAAGACTTCAGAGAAATTGTTCCGGGCAAAAATTATGCTGCGTCAGGCTTTCAGACATTTCTGCTCGGGAATGATTGGAGAAAATTGTGGACAACACCGGTAAAAATTAAAGAATTAGATCTGAATAAGTTCGACGGCGGAATGCTTCCTGTTAAAAAGGTGACAGGAACCGGTTCAAATTATCTCTTATTTAAAAGCAAAAACGGAAATTATTGGAAATTCAGTTTATTAAACATTGAACCGGAAAAGATTTTCCCTAAGGAAATTTTGGAAAATGCAGCCGGTAAGATTCTTAATGATCAAATATGCATTGTCAATCCTTTTGCTCCTCTTATTACAAACAATATAATTAATGGAATTGATTCATCTGATTTCAAATCAATTTTAATTTATCTTCCCGATAATGGAACACTGGGTAAATTTCAAAATGAATTCGGAGGTTCGCCGGGGATTCTAAGGAATAAAAATAAATGTTTAGATACATCCGTGGTTATAAATACTCAAAATTTATTGAAAAAGATTGAAGATGGCAGTAATGAAATAATCGATTCGAAAAGCTATTTAAAAGAGAGATTGATAGATATTTTTTTAGGAGAATGGAGCAGGGGAGAAGATAAATGGTGCTGGGAAGAAAACGAAAAAAATGGAATTAAAATTTGGTCTCCCATTGCCAAAGAACGGGTGCTTGCATTTTCAAAAATTAATGGTATTGTCGGAAAGTCTGCTTCGGAAATCGTCCCTCAATTATGCAGCTTTGATAAAGATTATCCTGATATTGAAAAAATAACGTGGAGCGGAAGGTTCTTAGACAGAAGAATTTTAACCGGAATTGATAAATACACATGGGATTCAGTTACAAATCATTTATACAGCAAACTGACTGATTCACTTATTATAAATTCAGTTAATAAACTGCCGCCGGAGGATATTAAAATTGCGGGACAGGAATTAAAAGAATTTATCATTTCCCGAAGGAATAAGCTTCCTCAAATTTCCAGTGATTACTACACCTTAATTAATAAAGTTGCAGATATTTATTCTGCAGCGATAAATGATTCTGCGGAAGTGAAGCGTCTGAATGATAATTTTACTAAAGTATCCTTATTCAGAATAAATTCAGCGAATCCAGAAAAAATTCCGGAGAGATATTTTAAAAAGATATTCAATAATAATATCACAGATGAAATTAGAATACATCTCGGCAAAGGAGATGATAAAGCCATTGTAAAAGGTAAAGTCGATTCGGGTCCTTTAGTAAGAATTATCGGAGGGAGCGGAAAGGATGTGCTTGAGGATAGTTCGATTGTTAAAGGACATTTCCTTTCATTTATTCCTATTCCAAGTGCTGAAGTTAAAACTGAATTTTATGATACTAATGATGATACAAAATTCATTACAGGCAGCAGTACAACTATAAGTTCAATTGAAGAGCGGGATAATGAATCCGGTTCTGATAAAAATCAAAAAGTAAGGGACAGGGGGCATGAGTGGCTTTTTCTGCCTGAGTTTTCTTATGATGAAAATAACGGCTTTGTCTTCGGCGGCGGCCCTTTGTTATACAAATACGATTTCGGTTATTCTCCTTATAAATACCGGATGTCTTTAACTGCTTCATATTCAACCCGTTCTCAAACCATAAATATTTTTTATGATGGAAATTTTTATTCATGGATCAATAAAAGCAAAGTGCATATTAATTTTAAGAAATCGGAACTGGAATTAATTAAATTTTTCGGTTATGGTAATGAAACTGCTTTCAACAGCGGACTGGATTCAAAGGATTATTATCGCATGGTTCAGAAGCTGGTCGGATTTTATCCTGATATTTCGTTTGGATTATCGGGTAATTATTCCTACTCGCTAGGCTTTTCTTTAGAGAATTCTAATGTATCCTTAAACAATAGCGATACTCTTCTGCATAATTTTCCTTATGGAAGATATGGAATCGGGCGTTTTAATATTGCAGGAGTAAATTTATCATTGGAATATAATACGGGTGATGAAATCTATAATTCGTATAAAGGCTATCATATCCATTTTAAACAAGAGTATTATCCTAAACTGCTTGATAACAGAAGCAGCTTCACAAAGACAGATCTCGATCTCCGTTACTTTTTTACATGGCATTTTCTTAGCGAGACAACACTGGCATTGAGAGGCGGGGGAGAGAAGATTTGGGGTAAGTTTCCCTTATTTAAATCGGTCTTCTTGGGAGGCGATAAAAACCTGTTAGGTTTCAGCCGTGAAAGGTTTGCCGGAAACGCTGATTTATACGGCCAGCTTGAATTACGATTTTTGATTAAAGAGCTTGAAGTGCTGCTTAAAGAGAAGCTGGGAATGTCTCTGTTTACAGAAACGGGGAGAGTATTTTCTAATTCGGGGAATTCGAAAAAATGGCATCCGTCATACGGCTTCGGATTTTGGTCTTCAATTATTCAAAGGAAAATAAACTTTTCTTTAATCTTTGCATTTTCATCTGAAAAAACCAGCATATATGCCGATACAAAATTTATGTTTTAATCTTTAATCGTATCTATTCTTATCGGAAACGGGAATACAGGGAGACTTTCATGCCCTTTATCATCAACAGATTGAACGGCAAAAAAATAATTATCTTTTGAATAGGGGAGTGTAACCAGAGTATCCTTAACAAAAAATTTTTTCTGCCAGACCGGCTTATCGGTTTCTCTCATAAGGATATTGTAACCAGCCGGAGATTTTCCTTTCGGCGGTCCCCACTCTATTTTGCTTAAATTAGTTAACTCCCTTGTATCAATACCGACATGTTCCGGTTCAGCCGGCGCCAAAGCAAGATTTGCAAGAACGGCAAGGTTAACGGATGCAATTTTTCTGACATATTCATAATCCACAAATTCAGGCAAATCACCATATTTTATCTCATTTTCCTTTCTGACATTTTGATGCTGATGATCATAGTTCTCATTCATTTCACAAAGTCGTACTGCCGGAAAACCATACTGGTTAAATGACATATGATCGCCGCCTCTTAAAAACCTGTCAACCCGGTAGTTTAATTTAACAGTCAGATTATCAACATACTGTTCGCCGACTTCCTTAATATATCGTGCAAGTTCCCTCGATTTGCTATCATTTTCACCGCTCGTATATCTTCTCAGTTTAGCCATTTCTTCGGTTTCATAAACCGGTACACCTTCACTAAAAACTCTGAACCGGATATTATCTTTCAGCAATGTTCCCCCTGATGTGCCGTTTCCGATCATGTCGTTATTTAGAACTGCCACGATATTCCAGTGATTTTCAGCTGCAGTTTCAGCCAGATATTTCGAACCGAACAATCCCTGTTCTTCACCGCACACTGCAGCAAAAATTATAGTTGAGGGGAATTTATATTTAGACATGATTCTTGCTAATTCGATAATCGCTGCAACACCTGACCCGTCGTCATCTGCGCCAGGTGCATTACTTATAGTATCCATTACATTTGTTGCCCGGGAATCCAGGTGTGCACTTACAATGAATATCCTATTATCTGTTGTATCAGTTCCTGTTAATATAGCAAGAACATTTTTCAATACTGTCCTTTTTGGTATCCTCCTTCCATCTGGTTCAACTTCAAATGGATCAAACTTTACTTTCAATCTGCCGTCTTAACCTTTAGCAAATTTTTCAAATTCCAGTTTGACCCATCTGCGTGCAGCTCCAATACCTATTGTATTAATAACAGTATCACTGAAAGTATGCCTGGTGCTGAAACCCGAGAGCGTTTCAATTCCTCCCGAAGTTTTCTCGCTAATATCCCTCATTTTAAAATGGCTCAATCTCTTTCAAATATCTGGTTGAGAATATAATTTATCCGGGAGAGTTATCATAAATAAAATCAATTATATCCAAATGGCAGGATGAATCGTTCTTTTAAATTAAAAAATTTCATTTAAAGAATTTAAAGATAAAATTAGTAAAATATAAATATTTGTCTGCTTTGATAAAAGACTTTTGCTTCTTAAAAAGCCTTTTATGATCAGATATATAAATTTTCTTTAATCCTCCAATTCTTCGCAGAGGAAATTATTCTCTTTCAAAGTGTTGATTATATTCTGCGGTTTGATATTATTTAATTCCAACCTCAAAAATTTATCATTATCTTCAAGATCAATTGTAATATTTGATACATCCGGAAATTTATACAGGTTAGATTTCACTTTATAAAAATCACTCTTCGAGCTTATGTTAGTTCTAAATATTAAAATATTCATCTCACTCTCCTTAATTTTATTTCTTATTTTTTAAGGATAAACGAAACAAAACTATTCGAGATCTAAATTGAAGAAAATAACCATTTAAAATTTTATTTAATTACCACTTTAAAAAGATTTCTTTGAAATTTATTAACGTGATTATTAACACAAAAATCAAATTCACATAGCAGAAATTTGTGGAAGGAAAATCAGGAAAATTATTTAGCTTCAAGAATATTTTTTAATTTTTGAACTCCTGATTTCAACTTGGCTTTATTAAATGCTGTATAACCTAATAATAAACCCGGTCTTTGCCTGAATTTTAAAACATATTCTGAAATTGGATAAACGATTAACCTATTCTCTTTCGCTTTCCTGAAATTTTCATATCATCAAAACCTTCAGGCAGCCATGCGATCAAATGCATGCCGGCATCGGATGATTTTAATTTAATTAGACACTAAGTTCTTTTTCTACTTCCTTTATTAAAAATTCCTGTCTTTCTTTATAAAGTGTCCTCATTTTTCTTATATGTTTTGTAAAATAACCTTCTTTCAAAAACTGGAAAGTTATGATTTGTTCAAAAGTCGGGCTTTGCCTGTCCATCATTGATTTAGCCGATACAAATAAACTTAGCATTTGTGGATCCGGTAAAACCAAATAACCCAGACGTAAACCGGGAAACAAAACTTTACTGAAAGTTCCTAAATAAAGAACACAATTATTTTTGTCCATCCCTTGTAAAGAGGGGAGCGGATGCCCGGAATACCTGAATTCACTATCATAATCATCTTCAAGAATCCAGCAATCATTTTTACTTGCATATTGCAGACGTTTGTATTCTGCGTGAAATGCTCATAGTTAAGCCAAGAGGAAACTGATGGGAAGGTGTCGTATAAATCAATTTAGGAACAGGATATTTTTTTGATGAGTATTCAATATTTAATCCTTCTTCATCTAAAGGAGCGGAAATATCTTAGCCCCTGCAAACAGCATTGATGCTCTTGCACCGAAATAACCTGGATCTTCGAGCCATACTCCGTCACCGGGATTAAGTAATACCCGCATAACTAAATCCAGCCCTTGCTGTGATCCGTTTACAATAATTACTTGTTCTGCTGTGCAATTTACTGCTCTATAAGTTCGAAGATATGAAGCAATTTCCTCCCTCAAAGGTTTGTAGCCTGCTGCTTCGCCATAACCTAAATGTAAATTTGAAATTGACTGAGCAGTCCGGCTATTTATTTTAATCCATGTTTTTATAGGAAATTCATCGAGATCAGGAACTCCATTCTGAAACGGAATTATTTCTTCACTTGACATGTTCCTATTTAGTAATTCGGGGGAACCTAATTGAGTTATTAAATCAGTAGTGATCTTCTTCCCGGATTTTTCCTGTTTACTTTTTCTTTTATATTTAAAATATTATCCGGGATTTCACTAACGAATGTACCTGAGCCGACTTTACCATTTATATATCCTTCCAATAATAATTGTTCGAAAGCCAAAACAACAGTGTTCCTGGAAATATCTAATTCGGCAGCAAATGAACGTGTCCCGGGCAGCTTTTGTCCCGGAGAAAATTTTCCTTCCAGAATTGATTTCCTGAAAATATCATATAATTGTTTATATAGCGGGATATCCGAATTATAATCAATATTTAAGGATACCAGGGGTATTTCTGCTATTTGTTTCGGCATTATTTATCTGCTTTTATGATTCCATAAAATTAATTATTAGAAAACTTTAAGTAAAGCTGAATTAAAATCTAATATTTTTGATCTTTAATTTTGTATTTTCCATTTTTACCTGCTTCTTCCGTACTGTGCAGCATTTATTATTATTGTTTTTTTGATTAAAATTAATTTTGAATATATAAAATTTAATGAGAGCATTCATGGAACCAAAATTAATTACAGAGAGCGCACCTTTTAAATATACTGGAGGAATTGAAGAAACTTGAACCAATATTTCATAGGCCTGAATCCAGAACTACCCGTAGAGATTTTGAAGAAATGATTGAAGCTTCTTTCTGGGAAGTAGGTGCTTCCGGACGCAGGTACAGCAGGGAATATGTTCTGGATGTACTGGAGGAAAGATCAAAAGATAAAACAGAAGAGTCATGGAAAGCTGAAGATTTTCATTGTCTTGAAGTAGCGTCTGATAATTATCTCCTTACTTATACACTCTTCCAGGATGAAAGAGTGACAAGGAGAGCTACATTATGGAGAAGATGCGGAGATGATTGGAAAGTTGTATATCACCAGGGAACTATTGTTGAAGAAAGCAGCTAATTGTTAACTTATATTAAATGGAAAATTGTTAAAGAGCAAATATGTTTTTTACCCGGGATAGATTAATCAAGAGCGAGCGGTATTATGATCTAAATGTGCCCTAACCCACAATAATAAAGTGGTTCTGTTATAGTAAGGAATAATGGCTCTTTTAGAAAGACCTCTGCAATCTTATCTTTGTTGATATTAAACAAAAAAATATTTAATCATCAGTTTGTAAATAGTATAAAAATATTATGAAACCAAAACATTGGCTGGCATTTATTTCACTTGGTGCTATATGGAGTTCATCCTTCATGTGGATTAAAATAGCATTAAATGATATTGGCCCTGTTTCATTAGTAGCTTACAGGGTTATATTCGGTCTTTTGTTTTGTTCGTTTGTCATTTTTATAAAAAGAGTTAAATTACCTCACGATCTAAAAAGCTGGATCCCGCTTTTAATCCTGGGTGTAACCAATATTGCTGTTCCTTTCTTTCTTATCTCATGGGGTGAGAAAACGGTTGATTCATCCGTGGCATCTATACTGGATTCTACCGTTCCATTGTTTACTATTTTTATAGCGCATTTCTTATTAAAAGATGATAAAATGACGGTGCCTAAAATTTTAGGTCTTGTTATCGGGTTTGCAGGAGTTATAATACTCCTTAGCAAAGATATAGGCGGTTCAAAAAATACAATACCCGGCCAGGCTGCGATTGTAATTGCTTCTATTTTTTATGCAGTCAGTGCAGTCTATGTTCGTAAGACAACTCATGATATGCCGGGAATTTTAAGAAGCGCCGGTCCTCTACTTTCTGCATCGGCAATAATGTGGAGTGCGGTTTTCATAACTGAAAAACCGGTTGAATTTCCCTCCTTACCTCTTACATGGATTGCACTCCTATTCCTTGGAGTTATCGGTTCCGGTTTTGCATTTATCCTGGCTTTTTATCTTGTCCATCAGATCGGCCCACTCGTACAACTATGGTAACTTATATTTTCCCTTTGGGGGGAGTTATCCTTGGTGTAACTTTTTTGAGTGAAGTAATTACCTGGCAATTAATTACCGGAGGGTTATTTATTGTCGCAAGTTTAGCGGTAGCTAATTGGAAATCTGCTGAAAAATCTTCCTTGAAAAATATAAAAATGGAAGAAATTAAATATCAGGAAAACGAGAAAGCGCAAGCTCAACTTTAAATATTCTTTTGAAAGGAGGATTTCTGAAAAATTTAAAAATTACCGGCAGAACTAAAATAAAAAGACTTCCCAAAAGAGCTTCATATGATTTAGACATCATTTATAATATTTTGGACGACACTTTTATCTGCCATCTTGGATTTAAAATTAATGGAAATGTTTATATTATTCCTACAAACTTCGGAAGAAAAGATAATCAGATATTTATACACGGTTCAAAAAAAAGCAGGATGATAAAATCATTCGAATCTGGAGAAGATGTATCTATCTCTATATCTTTAATCGACGGGATAGTACTTGCCAGGTCTGCATTCCATCATTCTGTAAATTATAGATCTGTTGTAATATTTGCCAAACCGGAAAAGATTGAAAACGAAGATGACAAAAAAAAAGCGTTAAATGTAATAATGAATCATATACTGCCGGGAAGATGGGAAGATGTAAGAAAACCTAATAAAAAAGAACTGGATGCTACATCGGTTTTTTCTTTTAAAATTGATGAAGCTTCTGCCAAAATTAGAAACGGACCTGCAGTTGATGATAAAGAAGATCTAAATTTAAATGTTTGGGCAGGAATACTTCCATTAGAGATTTATGCAGGAGAACCCGTTAAAGACGAATTATTAAAAGATAGTATCTCCATACCTGAATATATTAATAATTATAAAAAGGAAAAAAATGGATGTTAACCGGAATAAGAAAATTAAAGAGTTTTTAATTTAGCAATTGTATAAATAAAAAAAATTATTTATGATTTCCAATTGAATATTGAAGGATCCTTATGGCTGAAATATTAACAGAAGAAAAAATTATAAATATCTCCGAATTTGGAAATATTATTCCGGATGGATATACCTATTATAAAAAAGAGAATTACTCCCGGCTCCAAGCTTAACCTGCAGGATGCATCACTTAAATGGTATAATCTTTATCCGCCGGAATCGGTTATCTCTCATGAACAAATTATGGAATCGAAAGATTTCATACGATCGGAAATAAGATCCGGAAAACTGAATTTTGAGAATGAACTTGGCTTTATAATACTCCATAAGGCAGGTGATTATTTGCTTCTTCTGATTACAACCTGGCGTAATACTAATGAAATGTGGGAATCTATTTATTTTAAGAAAGCAGCAGGTGAAGATCTTTATAAGCCGATGAAATTCAAATCGGACCATAAAGGTACATATTGTGTATGGGAACTCGGGATCGTATGGCATGAACGAAATGCATGGGTAAGATTTATCAAATCCAAAAAAGATAATAAATCAAAACTAGCTTATTTAAATGATCAATTTTCCGGAGAAGTATAATTTATAATTTGCAAACCAAAAGAAAAATGGAAAAGAAACATCAATACAGGTTAACAGTTAAATGGACCGGGAATAAAGGTGAAGGGACTTCAAATTACCGGGCCTATGAACGAAGCCATATTATAAAATCTGAAAATAAAGCTGATATTTTATCTTCTTCCGATCCGGTATTTCGGGGTGATAAAACTAAATATAACCCTGAAGAGCTTTTAGTTGCCGCTCTTTCTTCCTGTCATATGCTTTCATATTTACATTTATGTGCAGATGCCGGGATTGTAGTTACTGACTATATAGATAATCCCTCCGGAATAATGCTTGAGTCTCCGGACGGCAGCGGTCATTTTACTGAAGTTACTCTTTACCCGGTCGTTACTATAACAGATAGTTCGATGATTGATAAAGCAAATGAATTACACAAAAAGGCAAATGAATTATGCTTTATTGCAAATTCATGCAGCTTTGCAGTTCATCATAAACCAACATGCAATGTTGTAGAAAGTAAAAACAGAATCCCTGTTTAATTCGTATTTGACAAATATATCACGGGTAATTTCAATTTACTATCTTATCTTATAATGTTTATAAAATAATAATTAGAGCATGATCATGAAAGCGGATTTCAAAAAACTGTTTGAATATGACCGATGGGCGAATAATAAATTGATTAACAGCCTTAAAAAACAAAACATAATTGATGAAACAGTTTTAAGATTATTTTCCCACATAGTTCTGAGCGAACAAATATGGATGCTGAGATTAGAAAGCGGTGAATATTCTAATAAAAATTTCTGGGAAATTTTAACACTTGCAGAATGTGAAACCATTATAAATGAAAACCGGGAAAAATTTAAAAACTTTATTGACAAAAGAGATGCTGCGGATGAAATAACATATAAGAACAGCAAAGGTATTGAATATACCAATTCTATTTATGATGTATTAACACATATTTCATTGCACTCGGCTTATCACCGTGGTCAAATTGCTAAGGAAGTGCGCAGGCTCAATAAAGAACCGGTATTGACTGATTATATTGCTTTTATAAGAGAAAGATGATTTAATAATTTTAATCTGCCTGCCGTAATATTTTTATATGGCTTCAGTAAATGTAAGATATATAGTTAATGATGTGGATGAAGCAATTTCGTTCTATACGGATAAGCTGGGATTCACTTTAAAGATGCACCCGGCACCGGCGTTTGCTATGCTCGACAAAGGTGATTTACGTCTGCTCCTTAGTGCTCCCAATGAACAGGGCGGCGGAGGGCAAATTCTAAAGGATGGGAGGAAACCCGAGCCGGGAGGATGGAACCGTATTTCACTTCAAGTTTCGAATCTTGATTCTATGGTTGCAGAATTGAGAAAAAAAGGAGCTCATTTCAGGACTGATATTATTTATGGTATCGGCGGCAATCAGGTTCTGGTTGAAGATCCCTCCGGAAATCCTGTGGAGCTTTTTGAACCTAAGCAGTAAAAATTATCTTGCTGAATATTAATATCCGAATTTCTATCCAACTTTCGGGAATTATCTTTAAATAACTTTAACTAAAATTAAAATTGGAGACTTATGAAAGCTTCCGGAAAATTTGAAGTAAAGCTTCAGCCGCTTGAATCGTATACTAAAGGGGATAATGGTATAAGCCTAGGCAGAATGTCGATTGATAAGAATTTTGAAGGTGAACTGTCCGCAGTCAGCAAAGGTGAAATGGTAAGTGCAATGACTCCTGTTAAAGGTTCGGCAGGTTACGTTGCCATCGAACAGGTGAACGGGATATTAGCCGGACGAAAGGGGACGTTTGTGCTTCAGCATTCCGCGACTATGAATAATGGCAAAGATTATCTTAATATTGAAGTGGTCCCGGATTCCGGAACAGACGAATTAAATGGAATTTCCGGGAATATGAATATCCGTATTGAAGAGGGACAGCATTACTATGATTTCGATTATCAGCTTGATGGATCAGCCTGATTTTAAATCTGCAGATATTATCCTGATAACTCTTAAATAATAATTTGTTTTATTATTTTTGTTTAGTTTATAAAAGGCAATTAAAATGATCGAAATGAAGCAGTACCTGATCGATACTTTTAATTTTAATGATTATGCAAATAAAAATATTCTTAAAAAGATTAGAGAACTCCCGGACAAAGAGGAGAGCATAAAATTTTTCTCGCACCTGATTAACTCACAGAATAAATGGCTGGACAGAATTGTTAAATACCCGGCTGAATCAAAATTGGATTGGTGGAAGCCTGTCTTTGATTTGAATATTATTGAATCAGAATGGAATAAAAGTCTCCATGCCTGGGTAGACTTTTAAAGAAAAAAAATGATGATGAAATTTTTATAGAAACAAAATTTATTGGCTTTGACGGCGGAACATGGGCTGCGGAAATTAAAGACATTGCTCTGCAGCTTAATTATCATTCCTTTCACCATCGCGCACAAATTCAGACTTTGATTAGACAGCAGGGAATCGAACCGGACTTCATAGATTATATCGGCATAAAATATAAGAAGATCGTTTAGCTGTTTTAAAAATAATTTCTTAATTTAAAAGAAAATATTAAAAATAAAGGGAAGGGGCGGTTTATGAAAGCAATAGTTGTCATCAGCCTTTGTGTATTTCTTATTAATCTTCCTGCAGTCTGCCAGAATTCAGATATTATGGTTCATCACTATAATATTAATCTTAATTTTAATCCGGAAGCTGAAAACATTGATATCGATCTTACCTGTAAAATTCAAAAGAAAGACAGCTTCCCTAAATTAATATTTTTGCTGAACCATGAATCAAAAATTTCCTCTATTATGATTAGCAGGAATGAAAATTGGAAAAATATTCCTTTTGAATTCAGAAGTGATTCATTAATTATAAACACAGACAGCAATTATAAGCCCGGTCAAAGCTTTTATCTCCGATTTAAATATTCTATTCATACCGGCAAATTTAATGATACTGATTTTGTAACGGATCGCGGCGATAGATGGTACCCGCTTGTAATGGATCAAATTTATTCATTTAAATTAATCTGCAGGGTTCCGGTTTTCTGCAGAGTCTTGTCTGCCGGGGATTTAATTTCTGCAAATAATGATGGTAAAACTGCAGAATATATCTGGGAAAGCCAATCTGCCGTATTTAAATTGCCGCTGATTATTTTAAATCCCGCCAAACATAAGAATGCTGAAAAAAACAAAGTAGATTTTTATTATTCAAGTTTGGATTCTTCCGGAGCGGATAAAGTTTTGGAAAAGATATCATCCGTGATGAATTATTATAATGATATTATAGCTCCTTATCCTTATAAAAGATTAACTCTTTTTGAGATAAATGATTTTTCTGGAATAAATACAGGCAGCGGCTTATTAATGGTAGGAACTAAATCGCTTGAAATGTTTGCGCAGGGCTATGAGGAAGGGATTATTTTGACCCTGGCTCAGCAGTGGTTTGGCGCAGGTGTTTTTGCAAAATTCGGAGAAAATGGTTTCTTTTTTCTTTCTCTTTCATTACCGCATTATTTACGTTTAATGTATATAAGGCATTCAGAAGGAGAGGACAAATATCGAAATACACTAAATGAAATGATAAATGATTATAAAAAATTTGCAGGCCAGGAAGATGATATTCCCATTTTAGATGTTGATTTCCCGAATACCAGGGAAAAAGCGAAAATTCTATATGATAAAGGACCGTGGGTTTTAAGCAAAATAGATAGTTTAACCGGTAATTCAAACTGGATACAATTCATTAGAAATTTATATAAATCATTTCATGGGAAAATTCTTACCTGCGATGATTTTATGAACTCACTTTCAAATTATATTAAAAGTAAAAATGATTTGAATATGATAAAAAGGCTATTGACCGAAAAAGGTTTTTAATAAATGTTGAATTTACAATTTCAAACGACAGATTGTTTATCTGATTTTGAATACTTAAAAGAGATGAATAATTTTTATTTTATTCAAAATGATTAATTTTATTTTTCGTAATTCTCAATTTGGAGGAAAAACGTTGAACGGAATAAAAAAATATTTTTGCTTTGCAGCAATGCTGCTCATCCCTTTTAATATCTTTCCCCAGGTTTCACGGGGGGTTGTTAAAGAAGGATTAACAATCAACAGCAGCATACTTCATAAGGAAGTAAGGTATACAATTTACCTGCCGTTCGATTATGAGACTTCCAGCCGTTATTATCCCGTAGTTTATTTACTTCATGGCTATACGGATAACGATATGGCATGGATTCAGTTCGGAGAAGCTAATATGACTGCTGATGAAGCAATTGCCGGCAGGGAAATTCCATCAATGATATTGGTAATGCCGGACGGAGGGGTCAGCTGGTATATCAATAATTATAATGATTCTGTAAGATATGAAGATTTCTTTTTCAAGGAATTTATTCCTTACATTGAATCTCATTATAGAATCAGAACCGAAAAAGAATTTAGAGGGATTGCCGGACTTTCGATGGGCGGCTACGGAGCTTTGGTTTATGCATTGAAGCATCCCGATATGTTTGCTGCCTGCGCTGCACTTAGTGCGGCGGTTCGTACCCAAGAAGAAATGATAAATATGAAAAAAGAGCAATGGGATATGGAATTCTCTACTGTATATGGTCCTAATCTTAAAGGAAAAGATAGAATAACTTCTCACTTCCTTGCAAATGATCCTTTCAATATTGTTAAAAATGATACCAATAATGTTAAGACCGTGAGACTCTATTTAGATTGCGGGGATGATGATCATCTATATAAAGGGAATTCAACATTTCATATCTTGTTAAGAGATCTAAATATTCCTCATGAGTACAGAGTCAGGGATGGAGGACATCATTGGTCTTACTGGAGAAGCGGATTAAAAGATGCATTAAAATTTATCGGAACAAGCTTTCACCAGGATTAGCTTTTTGGGGGATTGATAAAGCTGTAACTGCATTGAAGTAATGTCAAAGATTCGGGCTGATTTTTTATATTGTTACTATTGGAAAAATAGTCATAAACGAAAATGAATCATATTCATTTAACAGATTACCCTATCTTGTAACAGGATTTAATTCTTTCTAAAAATTTAATAATATTTTAACACGCCGAAGCTTTGTAAGTCGTATATTATCAGGTTATTAGTTGAGATTATTTCAAATTATTTTTTAACAATTTTTCAATTAGTGAAATTTTTCTGTTTTCTTTAGATTTATGCCATAGTTTTCTCAATTTATTTGAAACATGACCATAAATCTGAAAATGAATTTCCTTTTGCGGTTCATATTGCTCTTATTATTCACTGCAAATTTGGCTTTCCCGCAAAAAGAAGAACCGGAAGGAACATTCAGCGGTTACATGTTTGGTGATTATTTTTATAATATTTCAAGAGATACTTCTATATTATCGATTCCTAATAGTGCGATGGGCGGTAAAAAAGACTTAAATGGTTTCCAGATCCGGAAAATCTATTTTACATATGATGCGAAAATTTCCGATGAATTTTCAAGCCGTTTCAGGCTTGATGCCGAACCGGAAACAAAACTGCCGGATGGGAAAATGGGTGTATCGGTTAAAGATGCATATTTAAAATGGAAAAATATTTTTCCCGGTTCGGACTTTTATTTCGGTCTGCAGCCGACCCCCGGGTTTTATACTATTGTTGATTTCTGGGGATACAGGCTTCTGGAAAAAGCTCCTCTTGATCTGAGAAATATTGTTCCCTCCAGGGATATAGCAATTTCTTTAAAAGGGAAACTTGACGGAAAAGGTGTATTTAATTACTGGGTCTTACTGGGTAATGGAAACGGAAATGCCGATGTAAAAAAAAATAAAAGAATATATGCACACCTGCACTTGATTCCGTCAAAATTATTCAGGATCATTTTATACGGAGATATTAAATTTCAGCCTGAATTAAATTATCGAATTGATGATATGAAATTTGAAAAGCTGAGCAATAATATTTATACTGCAGATTTATTTGCGGGTTACTCTCTCCGGAATATTTTCCGGTTCGGCATAGAAAGTTATATTCAAAAAATAAATAATGACTATTATACCGGTTCCGGAACAAATTCAATATTTAAGGCAAGGAATAGCTATGGCTTTTCCCTCTTCCAGATATATAGTCCGGATTCTACCTTTGATATAATCAGCAGGTATGATTTTTTCGATAACAATATAAACACCGATTCCAGAGGAGATTCAAGAAATTATTTCATTATCGGATTTAGTTATAAACTTAATCCGGATGTCTCAATTACTCCGAACTTATTGATAGAGACATATGAAAGATCAATTAGCGGGCAATACTATAAGCCTTCTGTCACCGGCAGGATTACATTTTTCTACAGCTATCATTAACGAATAGAAAGTTTTATTAAATTTAATTATGTGGATCCGGTTCTAATATGATCTATAAGCAATTCCCAGGATATTCCGAATGAAAGATGTGAAAATATCAGTTAAAGATTTAAATCTTTCCTACGGAACAAAGCAGGCATTAAAAAATATTTCATTGGAAATACCGGCTCAAAAAGTAACCGCTTTTATCGGCCCTTCCGGCTGCGGTAAATCTACTTTTCTCAGGGTATTGAACCGGATGAATGATCTAATCAGCAGCGTTAATTTAACCGGTGAAGTTATAATTGACGGAAAAAATATTTATCAAAGAAATATCGATGTTGTAAATTTGCGCACTCACATAGGAATGGTTTTCCAAAAATCCAATCTTTTTCCCAAATCAATTTTTGATAATATAACTTACGGGCCGAAAATAAACGGAATAAGAAATAAAAAAAGATTAAAGGAAATAGCCGAGAAAAGTTTAAAGCAGGCCGCATTGTGGGACGAAGTAAAAGACAGGCTTGATGCTCCGGCTTTAAGTTTATCGGGCGGACAGCAGCAGCGAGTATGTATAGCTAGAACCTTAGCCATTGAGCCTGAGATTATCTTAATGGATGAACCGGCAAGCGCACTTGATCCGATTTCAACTGCAAAGATTGAAGAATTAATTCATGACCTGAAAATAAAATATACGATTGTAATTGTTACCCATAACATGCAGCAGGCTGCAAGGGTTAGTGATTACACGGCATTTTTTTACCTCGGCGAATTAATTGAATATGATAAAACTACCAAGATATTTACCAATCCTTCAAAAAAACAGACGGAAGATTACGTTACAGGAAGGTTTGGGTAGAATAATATTGAAAATTTTTAAATAAAAAATAGAGCATTATTGTTGTGATAAATCGTTAAACCAAAATCCTTAAAGGAAAATTAAAATGGAAAGACAATTCGAACAGCAGATCGAGAAGCTGAAAAAACGCCTGCTTAAAATGTGCAGCCTTGTGGATGAACAGGTCGAGTTTGCTTTTAAAGCCATCGATGAAGAAAATGTAGAACTCGCACAATTAGTAATAGATAGGGATAATAAAGTAGATAAATATGATGTCAAAATTGATAAAATTTGTCAGAAGATAATTGCTCTTAATCAGCCTGTTGCAATGGACTTAAGATTAATAATGTCTGCAATTACAATGAATACGAACCTTGAAAGGATCGGCGACGGTGCTGTTAATATCGCTGAAAATTTCCTTGTGATAAAGAAAAAACCCTCTTTTATAAACAGGATAAAATATATTGAAATGGTAAAGATGGTAAGAGAAATGATTAGAAATTCAATCGATGCTTTTATTAATAATGATCCTAAGCTTGCTGCTAAAGTTATTGAATCTGATAAAATTGTAGATGAGTATAACCGCGAAAATCATCAAATATTAAAAGATATTATGAAAGAAGATCCTAATAATATCGATGATGCCGTTGTTCTGCTGGTTGTTTCAAGGCAGATTGAAAGATTAGGAGACCATGCAACAAATATTTCTGAAGACGTGTATTTTATTGTTGAAGCTCAAATGATTAAGCATAAATATGAGAAGTATTTATTTCACGAGGATGAAGAAGAAGAGGAAGATAAAGATGAAGAATAGAATCCCTGGAAGATTCTTTACTGCGGCTCGATAATATTTTTAATTATTTTCTGAACTATATCTCTTATGTTTGTATCCTGTTCCCGGTTTGATAGGAGATTCAACTTCTGGCCGAACATAAATCCCCAGCTTTGCATAACAAAGAATTCGGATAAAGATGCATCTTTATATTTTACTTTATTGATTTTACAAAGGGCATTCTGCATAAGATCTTTTTCTTTATGAAGCAGGTTTTTTAAAGCATTTAGTTCCTGTTCAAAATTGTTATCTTTTAACAGCAGGATGACCAGTTCATATATTAACTGGTATTTTTCTTCCAGTGAATTTTTATAAACAAAATAATCAATAATTCTTTCTTCTATCGGCTTTTCTTCATTAAAAAGTATATTTTTAATTTCCTCCAGGTACTCATCAGTTCTTAATTCTATAGTAGCATAAAAAAGCTCTTCTTTTGATTGGAAATAATGATAAATAGTGGCTTTCCCTATTCTTAGATCACGGGCTATTTCATCAAGGGTTGTTTTATTTATACCGTGCTTTGTAAATCTCTTTACTGCAGCCAGTATAATTTGAAGTTTTCTATTCTTTTCCAACTATATACAACTCTTTTAGATTATTCATTTAAAAAATAACAATTAAAACCGGTGCTGTCCAAGATATTTTTAGAAATAAATTATGCGGTAATATAGGCACTTTTTAGGAGTGCAGTATTCTATTCTTAATTCCGGCTATTTTTTTGTTGAAAATACAATTTAATTTATTTAACAAATGCTCGATAATAGAAATAATGCTTTAGAAGGAGAAAAAATGAATTGCTGGGAATTTAAAAAATGCGGCAGGGAAGTGGGAGGTGCGAAAGTAAAGGAGCTGGGAGTATGCCCTTCTTACCCGAACAACGGGAAAAGCTGTGCTTATGTTGCAGGAACATTTTGCGGTGGTGAAATCCAGGGAACTTTTGCTTCTAAGCTATACAATTGTATGAAGTGTGATTTTTATAAAAGTTCTAATTATGTTATTGTAAAGAGAAATAAATAAACAGAGCACTGAGAATTTCAAATACCGAAGCCGAATGTTTACTTTTCAAAAATGAATTTAATAAAAAATGAGAAATCTAATATTTCAAGATTTCTCATTTCATAGCTTACTTTAACTAAAAGCAGAATAATCTCTTCATTACTAATTTGAAACTATTTTTCTGGCGTCATCAATCAGTGATTCAGCTTTTTTTTTGCTTCCTTTTATTACTTCTTCCGCTTTTTCTCTTCCTGCATCAACAAGATCATTTACATCACCAACGATATCGTCTGCTTTATTTGATATTTTCTTTCTAAGCTTTTTACCGGTAAAAGGTGTATAAAGCATGGCAAGAGCACTGCCTACTACTCCGCCAATTAATAGCCCGGTAATGAATCCGTTTAATTTTTCCGAATCTTTACTCATTTTCTTCCTCCTTCAAATTATATAAGAATAATAGCATTTAAATCCTTTTATAACAACCTTGTAAATCACATAAGTTAATAACTGAACTTACGCAAAAAGCTATTTAACAAATTCAAAAGATAATTGATGAACCTGCTGTAACTCTTCATAAGCTACTTTAATAGCTTTTTCATAAATCCTTGCCTTTATTGCAAAATGATTTAATCTTGTTTTCATACTCATAGATTCTAATTTGTAAAAAGCAAATATTGATGCAAAAATATGATTACTCTGAGTCTGAACCATTCTAGCCGGAGATTTGCATAAAGAGGCATTCTTTTTTAAGGATTTATGATATACTTCAATCTTCCATCGTTTTTGATAGAGTTCTGTAATTTGATCATATGTTAATGTCTTTTCACTTGTAACTAAATATAAAACACCTTCAGTTCCATCTTCGTTTTTGAAGATTTCTTTAACTAAATACAACTCAAATGGGACATCTTCTAAATAGATTTTGTAAATGGTGTTTTCTTTCAGTTCAAGCGAACTTACTGTAACATATTTCTCATATATCTTATCCTTTTTACTCAATGCAACCTTACGATTCGTCTTTATCGGCATTATAAATTCTTTTTCTAATTTTTTCTTTATATGAACCATATTTGCTGCTGATGCGTACCAAACATCGTTGATTACATACTTAAATTGAACTTTATTCTTTATTATTTGATTCAACATCTGCTGATACATTTGATTCTTTGTAACCTCAGTTAATTTACTTTCTATGTACGGTAAAAAATTTAATTAAAATTAATCCGGCAATAAATCCCCCGATATGTGCGCCATATGCAATCCCCCCTCCCTGTGAGCCTGAACCAAGCAAACCTATTCCGCTTACAAGCTGGAATAAGAACCATATCCCGATTGCAACAACTGCAGGTACTTCAGTTATAAAATACAGTATAATAACTGAAACTCTTCTTTTTGGAAAGAGCAGCAGGTAAGCGCCTAAAACACCTGATATAGCTCCTGATGCACCCAAAGTCGGGATCATCATATTCCCGCCGAATGCTAGTGTGGAATAAACATGGGCAAGTGAGGCAATTATACCGCAGACAAGGTAGAATATAAGATACCTGATATGCCCGGTTTTGTTTTCAATATTATCGCCGAAGATTAATAAAAAAACCATGTTGCCTAAAATATGTGCAAACCCTCCATGCATGAACATTGAAGTTATAATTGTAATATAAACCGGGCTCGGTGTTTTTTCCAGACCGGGAATAGTATAAGTTTCACCTGTTGCAATATCTTCGTAAGCCCTGGAATGGGTAACTACGTCTTTCCCGGTTACAATTTCTTCAGGGACTGTCGAATATGAATAAGTAAACTTTTCATTTGTTCCGAAATCCTGCAGAAAGACAAATACCAGTACATTTATTAAAATCAAAAGGTAATTTATTAATGGGAAAATTTTCCTATCCCTGTTATCATCTCCTATAGGGAAGAGCATTTAGTATCCTCTGAAAATTATTTCGAAAAATAGAAAAGATAATATCAAATATACTTAAATATATCATTTTAGATGCGGATGATCTTTAGGTTCAAGACCCCTTTTAAAGAATGGATTAAAAATTAATGAGAGTAAAATTACTGTTAAACAGCCTATCAAATTGAACCAGAGGAAAGGGATTTTAGTAAAAATATAGAGAGATATTACTCCTGTTTCGGCAATTAATGCACCGATAAAAGTAGCAGTCCCGCGAATCTTTTTCAGGTAAAAAGCTATCAAAAAAATTCCCAGTATTGTGCCGTAAAAAAGAGAGCCTAAAATATTGACTGCTACTATTAAAGAACCTAACCTGTTTGCAAATAAGGCAAATGAAATAGCATATATTCCCCAGAATACGGTTGCTGTTTTTGATATAATTAAATAATGTTTATCGTCTCCGTCTTTTTTGAAAAGTCTTTTGTAAATATCAATAACTGTTGTTGAAGCAAGAGCATTTAATTCAGCTGAAGTAGAGGACATTGAAGCTGAAAAAATTGCAGCAAGTATTAAACCTATCAAGCCGACAGGGAGGTAATGTATTACAAAACTTAGAAAAATATAATTGGTGTCGTTTACATCTGCTCCGGGATCCGCTTTTTTTATTAATCCGATTGCTTTATTCCTTATTTCAATTCCTTCTTTATGAGTATCATTTAGTCTGTCGACATTTTCTTCAATATAATTTTTTTCATTGGAATTAATTGCGGATAACAGTCCGCTTATGTTTTCTTTTTTTTCCAGTGTAATTTTATGATAATCAGATTCGAGCTGTCTATATTCTGCAGCATATCGGCTGCTCTTTACTTTTGCCGTTTCAACTGAATTGAAGAAGAGGGGAGGAGTAACAAACTGATAAAAAACAAAGACCATTGCACCCGTAAAAAGGATAAAAAATTGCATAGGAATTTTTACAACGCCATTGGCAAGCAATCCAATCCTGCTCTGTGCAACCGAGCTTCCTGCTAAATACCTCTGAACCTGTGATTGATCGGTTCCAAAATATGAAAGCATTAAGAATGTTCCCCCTATTATGCCTGACCAAAAGGTATACTGGTCATTTAAATTAAATGAAAAATCAATTGCATTCAATCTTCCCATTTTGCCTGCAATATGTGCGGCATCCATAACTGAAATACCTGGCGGTAAAAGCTTGAATATCATAAAAAAAACTGTAAGCATGCCGAACATTATAATTATCATCTGTTGTATGTGAGTTTTATTAACTGCATTTGAACCTCCGATTGCAGTATAAAGAATTACAAGTCCCCCTGTTATTATAACAGTAAAATCAATATTCCACCCGAGAATAATCGAAATAATTAAAGCCGGAGCAAGAATTGTAAAACCTGCACCCAATCCCCTTTGTATTAAAAACAAAATGCTTCCAAGTATCCGGTTTTTAAGATCGAACCTTTTTTCCAGGTACTCATAAGCAGTATAAATATTTAATTTGTGGTATAGAGGAACAGCAGTAATTGAAAGGAGAATCATTGCAATAGGAAGTCCGAGATAAAATTGAACGAAACGCATCCCGTCAACATAAGCCTGTCCCGGTGTGGATAAAAAAGTAATAGCGCTTGCCTGTGTAGCCATTATGGAGAGAGTTACTATGTACCATGGAGTTGTCCGGCCGGCACGTATATAACCATCCATATCTTTTGTCCCCTTTGTTTTCCATATACCATATATTGCAACAAAAGCGAGAAAGCCGCACATTACAATCCAGTCAATGTAGCTCACTCAAAAACCTTTGTGAATATGTAAAATAAAACGATCAAGAAAACAAGGTTTAAAAAAACTAAAGTATATAACCTTTTCCAGGTTTTTAAAACAGGAGGTTTTTCTTCAGTTTCTTTATTTTGAAGATTGCTGGTTTGATTCAATTTTCTTTCCTGCAGAAATTAGATTTACGAATATTCTGTAAGAACCAGGTACACCTGCGGGTAATTGTCTAAACCAGGAATAACCTGTATAAATGAAAGCTCCTTTACCATAATGCGCAAAGAGCAGTCCGCCCTTTTGCGGCTTTTCCCCGGGATCATTACATTCAATAACAGTTTCATATTTCGGATCCCAGGTATCAGCAAAATATAATCCTCTTTCCTGCACCCAATCCTGGAAATCCTCTTTAGTTATTTTATTCGGGTAATTGAGCAGCCGGTTTTCCGGATCAATAAATGTAACCGGTGCTTCTTCAACTGTAACCCTGTCTCTCGATAAATTAAATGGATATGGACCTATCTGATCTGTTACTGTCCCCCTGTTTACGACATATTGAACAACAAATGTTCCTCCGTTTTTTACATATTCCATTAATTTAGGCTGTTCGACTGCAAGCTTTGTCCTCGTATTATATGCCCTTATTCCCGCAACAATTGCACCATATTTAGATAAATCACTATCATCTATATCGTTGTTATTTAATAAAGTAACTTTATAACCTAACTGTTCAAGATAATAAGGAATATCATCACCGGTACCCATAATGTATCCTATATTGCTGATAACTTTATTTATGTTAAGCTTTACTAATTTAATTTCTGCAGGGGGAAATAAAGTTTGAATTGGAATATAAGAGTAATCTATAGTTACCTGGCTCTTTGAATAAGTCTTATTCCCGATACTTGCTTCTGCAGTTAACTTTACATCTGATTGACCGGCTGGCGGATAAACAGTAAAAGTATAAAAATTTTCATCATTCTTTTTTTGAAATGAAAAGTTAATTTGTTCCGGTTCAATTTTCCAACCCGAAGGTATGTTAAATTTTAAAATTCCTCCGGCATTATCTTCATGGCATTTTAAAGAGATATTAATCTTTCGGCTGTCATTATCCGGAAATAGATAAACCGGATCATTAAAATTAATTGTAACCGGGGGTGTTATTTCTATTGAACGATATTTTTCTCCTTTAACCGGATCGGTCCATCGATATAAAACGGGGGTTTCAAAAGATAAGTCAGTACCATTTGCGGATAAAATAAAATCAGCAGTTATCGGAGGATCATTCTCAGCTTTCCCGATTAAATTAAGACTATCTACTATATAATCTCCCTTTGTAGGTTCTTTTCTCAGCCAGTACGGCTGAGTAAAAGGAATATTTTCAGGAAGTTTTATTGTTGATTCATAGGTCTGGAAATCTTCGTTGCCAAGGCTTTTATTTAGTTCCTTATTCCTTTCCTGGTATTCAACTTTTACTTCTTTTAATATAAAAGGATAATCGGAACGGTTTACAATACCTGATGTAATATTCAGACTTCCGCCTGGAACTGTAGAATAATCCGAAGCGATTGCCTCCATCCATAAACCAGCAGCGGATCTTATAATGTTCAGTAATTCTTTTTTCTTAATTTGAACCCAGTAGTTATCCTTTATTTTTCCCATTTCTTTATACGCATCAACTAAAACAGGAATTATTGCGGAGGGATTATCAATGTCAAAATTTTTATTTGCTTCAGAAAGTAATTCTTTCACCTTTTTACTTCCGGGAACCCTATCCCAGGTTAAATCAACATCTTCAAAAAGATTTTTCTTTGCAGGTATTCCATCCAGGTAAGTGAAATAATTAATAGTTTCACCTCGTCTTGCAGATGAGCCAAATCCCTGCGTCTTATGCATTGATCTGGCTTCTGCTGCAATTTCAGTATATGATTTTCCCAAAAGTGAGTTGTAGCCTCCGAGATCAATACTAATCAGGCTGTCACGTTCTGTTTTAGCAAGTGACGGGTTCCATGCATTCCAATAGATCCTTTTTGCCTGCCAAGGTTTTACATATTTGAATTGTTCGGGAAAAGCATTAGTATCTGCGGAGATCTTAAAAGCTTCCATTGCAAGAATGGCGGAAGCTGTGTGATGGCCATGACCTCCCATCCCGTTTCCCGGAAACCGGGTTATTATAACATCCGGTCTGAATTTTCTAATAACGAAAACTACATCAGATAAGATTTTTTGCTTCCCCCAAATATTGAAGGTTTCTTCTGCAGATTTAGAATAGCCGAAATCCACTGCCCGTGTAAAAAACTGCTCAGCACCGTCAATTCTTCTTGCAGCTAATAATTCCTGAGTTCTTATAACTCCAAGATCTTCAGCCAGTTCTTTACCGACAAGGTTTTGACCGCCGCCTCCCCGGTTCATAGCTAAATAACCGGTTCTTAACAATTTACCTGATGAAAAATAGGATAACAATGCATTGTTCTCATCATCCGGGTGAGCAGCAATATAAAGAACACTTCCCAGAGTATTTATTTTTTCCAAAGCTAATTTCAATTCAGCAGCATCCTTGATTTTCTCCGGTTGAGCCTTAACAGAAGATACAATTGTAATTAATAGAATAACAAAAATTATAAAATTTATTCCGGTGGCTTTTTTAAGAAAAGTAAATTTTATCATATAACTAATTTTTCGAATTGTTGATGGAGATATTAAGAATTATATAATGAAATGGATAAATATTAAATAATATTTTGTTTTTAGTTATATTTATAGTAACTAAAAATCAGGAAATAACGTATTTCATTCTGTACATTAAAATTAGAGTTTTCTTTTATTTATCCAAACCATTTTTATAAATAGTATGATAGAAATCAAAGATTATAAAATAGGAGATAATGAACCTGCGGCATTAATTGCCGGTCCTTGTGTCGTTGAAAATGAAAAGATAACCTTATATACAGCCGAGAGAATAAAAGAGATCTCCGTAAAGCTCAAGATTCCTTACATATTCAAAGCAAGTTATAAGAAAGCGAACAGAACAAGCATCAATTCCTTTACAGGGATTGGTGATAAAGAAGCATTAAAATTGCTTCTTAAAGTTAATCAAGAGCTTGATATCCCTGTATTAACTGATGTCCATTCATCTGAAGAAGCTAAAATGGCCGCAGATTATGTTGATGTACTTCAGATCCCGGCATTTCTTTGCAGGCAGACTGAATTATTAATTTCTGCCGGCGAAACTGGAAAAGCAGTAAATATAAAGAAGGGACAATTTTTGGCCCCTGAAGATATGGAATATGCCGCTGCTAAAGTTGCTTCAACCGGGAATAATAGAATTTTATTAACAGAAAGGGGAACCACTTTCGGTTATCATAATTTGGTTGTTGATATGCGTTCATTTATTATTATGAAAGAACTCGGATATCCTGTTGTAATGGACGCCACTCATTCTGTCCAATTA
This sequence comes from uncultured Bacteroidota bacterium, assembly GCA_963782475.1. Taxonomy (GTDB): domain Bacteria; phylum Bacteroidota; class Ignavibacteria; order Ignavibacteriales; family Ignavibacteriaceae; genus CAVQBP01. The sequence continues at coordinate 182,300 of CAWAJW010000004.1, read as the reverse complement.
CCCTCACAAGGAAATATGAGCGGAGGTGAACCGAAGTTTATAAAACCGCTTGCAAGAGCAGCCGCTGCTGTAGGAATAGATGCGTTATTTTTAGAAGTGCATCCTAATCCTAAAGAAGCTTTAAGTGATGCTGCAAGTCAGCTCCCTTTGAATGAGTTGGAAGACTTGCTGGCTGAAATAATCAGTATAGATAAAATTGTGAAAGGTTATTGAGTATTAGAGATAGCTAAAAATGATTGTCTGTATCTGCTTGTAAATCTGTTTGATTGTATAGTATTTAAATAAGAATAATTAAAGAATCGAAAATTGTTTATAGAAATCAAATGGAAATTTTCCCGAGAACATTAAAAGAGATAGAAAAAGAGCTGCTATTCTCTATTCTTCCTTATAGCAAACCGGGGTATAATCTTTATAGAGAAAAGATAAATAAAAAATATGTCCTGGGTTTCGGAAGATTTGGAGAAACAGATTTAATTTTAGGAAATAAAGGAGATGAATTAAATACCGAAGATGCTTCATCATCAATTTTTGCCGCCGGTTCTATTATTTTTAATGAAGGGAAAATCGAAATAAGCATAAACGAGGAGATTGATGAGAGGATTGAGTTCGATATCTCACCACAGGAATATGAACAGGTTATTTTAGGGAAAGAGATAAAAAGATGGAATTATTCAGAATGGGTTCCCGGGCAGAAATCACCTAAGGAAAATTTAGATGTAAGGGAGATTATAATATCACCGGGGAAATATATCCTGGCAATTTCTTCAGAAGAGAAAAGAATTTGGGCCTACGAATTTGATTCCGGTACAAATTATTTAATTCCGCTCTCAAATTATTATAACCAGCTGATGATCCAAAAAAATATACGCGATCCTAAAGTTGTATTGAAGCCTAATTTGTTCTTTGAAAAGGGGATCGGCAAGCATAGTGACTATACCGATTCCGAGCTCAGGAATACTTTTATAAGCTATAATAAATATCTGAGGAAGCTGGATATAAAAGAAGAGAATATTATTACGGAAACAAAAAACAAAAGAAAATTATTTAAATTTTTTAAAGGATAAAATTTTGACAAAAGAAGAAATTATTGCTAAGGGGAAAGAAGTAATTCGTATTGAGGCAGAAGCTGTCGCAAATTTAATCACAAGTATTGATGATGAGTTTGTAAGTGCGATCGAAGTAATTGCAGCGTGCAAAGGACGGGTAGTATTAACAGGAATGGGGAAATCAGGTTTAATTGCCAGGAAAATAGTTGCCACTTTAAATTCAACAGGTACCGCCGCAATTTATCTTCATCCAACCGATGCACTGCACGGTGACCTTGGAATGGTCCGTAAAGATGATGTGGTTATCCTGATCTCAAAAAGCGGTGATACACAGGAGATCTCGAATCTTCTCCCGATGCTGAAAAGATTAAAAGTAAAATTGATTGCGATGGCCGGCTCCAGGCATTCAAAGCTTGGTGAGGAATGTGATATATTCTTAAATATTGATGTAAAAGAAGAAGCCTGCCCTCATGATTTGACCCCGACAGCATCAACTACCGCAACTCTTGCCATGGGTGATGCTCTGGCAGTTGCTCTGCTCCAGAAAAGAAACTTTACTGCAGAAGATTTTGCATTCCTGCATCCCGGCGGAAGCCTTGGGAAGAGACTTTCACTCGAGATAAAAGAAATTATGACAAAAGGAGATAATATACCTGCAGTAAAAAGGGAAACTTCTATTAAGGATACGATTTTGGAAATTACTTCAAAAAGATTGGGTGCTACCTGTGTTATCGACAATGAAGGAACTTTAGTCGGCATTATCACTGATGGGGATTTGAGACGTTTGCTTGAAAGAACTCTTGATATAAAAAATTTGACGGCAAAAGATATAATGACTAAAAAGCCGAAAGTCCTGAAAGAAAGCTACCTGGCTTCCTTCGCTTTGCAGCAAATGGAAAACTATAAAATCACTTCACTTGTAATTATTGATGATTTTAATAAACCCGTTGGAATTATTCATCTTCATGATCTAATTAACCTAGGATTACGTCCTCGATGAGACTCGCTTTAATTCTAATTATGCTTACGGTAATAATTAATGCCTGCTCGGAAGAAAAAGTAAAACCTTCTATCGATGCATCTATAAAAGGGGCTGAGCTGCCTTCCCAGGAAAGCTGGGATGCAACGGTATTTTTCACTGATTCAGGTAAAACCAAAGCTGTACTTAAAGCGGGACACTTAAGAGTCTATGAAAATTCAAAAGAAACTTTGCTCGATAGTAATATAACTGTGGATTTTTATAATGCTGAGGAACAGGTATCTACTGTCTTGACGGCTAAACGGGGCAGAGTTAATGACGAAACAAACGATCTTTATGCTTTTGATAGCGTAGTTGTCGTTAGCGACAGCGGAACAACATTAAAAACCGAAGAATTAATGTGGAGGAATAAGGATAAAAAAATTGTTTCTGATAAATTTGTAACTATTTTATCTCCAAAAGAAAAAATTCAAGGTTTCGGATTTGAATCTGATCAAAGCCTGAAAAATTATATAATCTATAATATTACGTATGTTACCAGAAGAGAATCACCTTAAAAATATTTTATGTTATTCTTTAAGTTTTACTTTTAATGATTAAAATTATTCGTTATACTTTTCTAATTCTCATTTTGCTGATCAGCAGCCTTTATGCCCAGAAGGAAGAAGACTTAATTACCGTAATTGGTAAAAAGATGATCGGCAAAACAATAAACGGAGAGATAATCAGGGAAGTCTTCGGGGATGTTGTCGTTACTCAAGGCAATGTTAGAATTACCTGTGACCATGCGATTCAATTTATTTCCAAAAATGATGCGGAATTAATTGGAAATGTTATCGTAACCCAGGATAGTGTCACTATTACTACAGATCAAGGATTCTATTATGGTGATGAACGGAAAGCTTTAAGTAATTCCGGTGTTACTTTGAATGATAAAAAAGTTATCCTGTCGGCAGACACAGGAGAGTATTATTTTAGATTGAATAAAGCATATTTTCAGCACAACGTAAAATTATATGATTCCATAACTACTTTAACTTCAAAAGTTTTAACTTATTATAAAGATGAAAACAGAATGACAGCAAAAGGAGATGTTAAAATTGTAAATAAAGAAAGCACTATAACCTCCGACAGCTTAGAGTATTATAGAGATACAAGAATTACTTATGCTTATAAAAATGTTAAAATTAAAAACTCAAAAAATAATGTTGTGATTTACGGAGATCACCTGGAAGATTATGCAAAAATTAATTATACTCTTGTGAATTTGAACCCGCTATTAATACAGGTAGATACCATATATACAGTGGGAAAAGATAGCTTAAACAGCAAATCAAATAATTTAAATAATCAGACTCCAGATTCATATAAGCTGGATACTCTAATAATTAAATCTCAAAAAATGGAAGCATTCAGGGATTCCTCAAATATTTTTAAAGCTACCGATTCTGTTAAAATCGTCAGGGACAGGTTTGCGTCTTTTAAATGATTTAACAATTTATTACAGGGAAGACCAGAAAATCATTACGAAAAAGGAGAGTGAGACGGGGAAGCAGCCTATTCTATGGTATGGGAATTCACAATTAACCGGTGATTCTATCACTATATTTGTAATTGATAATGTGATTAAGCTTTTGGATGTAGATAGAAATGCTTTTTTATTATCACAGGATTCTACATATCAAAACAGGTTTAATCAGCTCTCAGGCAATCGAATTGAAGTCGAATTTACGGAAGGTGATATAAGTAAGACCGAAGTATTCGGCGGCGTTCATAGCATTTACTATTTATTTGAAGATCATACTCCAAACGGGTTAACAAAATCTTCATCGGAATCGGCAACCATAAATTTTGAAGATAGGAAGGTTAGTACAGTAAGATTATATGGCACCCCGAGCAGTGAATATTATCCGGAAAATAAAGTGAAAGGGAAAGAATTATCTTTTACTCTTCCCGGATATATATTTTATCAAAACCGTCCGGTAAAAGATGAATTACTGTCTCAATTAAATAATAATTAATATTCTGGAATTAGAAATCTTTCCAAATTATATTTAGAATATGAATTCAACATTAAGAAGTGAAGATCTCGTAAAAATTTATAAAAAGAGAACCGTAGTTAATAAAGCAACTATTGAGGTTTCAACTGGTGAAATAGTCGGGCTGCTGGGTCCCAATGGAGCAGGTAAAACAACTACTTTTTATATGATTGTCGGAATGATAAAACCCAATAAAGGTAAAGTGTATTTGGATGATGCCGAAATCACTTCTATCCCAATGTATAAACGTGCAAGAATGGGTATCGGCTATCTTCCTCAGGAAGCTTCCATTTTCAGGAGGCTCACAGTTGAAAACAATTTACTGGCTGTTTTGGAAATGACTAAATTGAATTCCTCTCAAAGGAAGGAAAAATGTGACAGCTTATTGGAGGACTTAACTATAACTAACATCAGGAAAAGTTACGGCTTCCAGTTAAGCGGGGGAGAAAGGCGAAGAACCGAAATTGCCCGCGCTCTCGCTACTGATCCGAAATTTATTCTTTTGGATGAACCTTTTGCAGGTGTGGACCCGATTGCGGTCGAAGATATTATGAATATTGTGGCTAACCTGAAAAACAGGGGTATTGGAGTTTTAATTACAGATCATAATGTACATGAAACATTATCTATTGTCGATAAAGCATATATTTTAATTAATGGCGTTATTTTTAAATCCGGCAGTGCGGTGGAACTTGCAGAAGATGAAGAGGTAAGAAAGCTTTACCTGGGGGAAAAATTCAAGCTGGACAGGTATTAAACTGAGGATAAATTTTTTGATTGCTCAAATAATTCATTTGTCGTCAAAGGAAGTGTTTCAAAAATATTCCGGTATAATTAATTCAAGCCTCTTTTCTTATGAGCCTTCCGGCTATCTTTTGGAATTAAGGGAAGCAGCGGAAGAGGAAATTACTCTTTTAAAGAATTTTATACAGGAAGATAAAAAGATTTTTTTTAATAAGGATGATTCCTCCAATAAATTTTTCGTCAGCGGCAGTATCTCGGAGATTAAAAATATATTTCATAATTTTCCTAAGAACGGATTAAGAAATGAAGTTGACCGGCTCATTCAAAACTATCTGAATTATAATTCTATATTTTATTCAATAGGAAATAAAGAATTTAATTTTCATGAAACTTATGTAATGGGAGTTTTGAATGTCACACCGGATTCATTTTCCGACGGAGGTCTTTATATCAATACTGATGATGCTGTCGAACATGCACTGGAAATGTTAAACGACGGTGCGGATATCATTGATATAGGAGGTGAATCAACAAGACCGGGAAGCGAAATCGTAAGTGAAGATGAGGAGCTGGAAAGAGTTGTTCCTGTTATTAAAAAAGTTTTACTTTCACAGCCTGCTGCTGTTATTTCCATTGATACAACAAAAAGCAAAGTCGCAGATGAGGCTCTCAGGAATGGTGCAAAAATTGTGAATGATATCAGCGCTGCAACTTTTGATGATGAAATGCTGAGTGTAGTAAAAAAATATGATGCTTCTGTTGTCCTGATGCATATTAAGGGTACTCCTAAAACTATGCAGCATAATCCTTTTTATGATAATGTTATTGAAGAAATCTATGATTTTTTGTTTGAAAGAATTAAAGCTGCCGAAAATTCTGGAATAGAAAAAATATTTATTAGATCCGGGAATAGGTTTCGGGAAAAGAATAGAGGATAATTTTGAAATTCTAGCAAGGCTTGAAGATTTAAAAAGTTTAGGTTATCCTATAACTATAGGTGCTTCAAGAAAATCGTTTTTAGGGAAGACGCTGAATCTTGATATTACTGAAAGAGATACTGCAACTGCAATTACCGAAGCAATAGCTGTAAAAAACGGCGCTAAAATAATAAGGACTCATAATGTAAAGTACGGTAAACAAGTTTGTGAATTGTTAAATAGTTTTTAGCCAATAATATATGTTTGATATTTTCAGAATCGGTTTTTTGAATGTTACTTTTGTTGATCTTATAGATATTTCAATTGTTTCTTTTATTGTGTATAAGCTTTATACTATGTTAAAAGGAACAATTGCTGCCCAAATATTTATCGGGTTGATGCTTATACTTTTTTTATCCTTTGTTTCGAAAGCTGCTAATTTTGTCGTATTAAGCTGGCTCCTTAAATTAATATCCGATTTTTGGGTCATTGCATTTTTAATATTATTTCAGCCGGAAATCAGACGCCTGCTTGTGTTTGTGGGAAGAAATCCTTTTGTAAAAATGTTTGTTAAATCCGTTGCCCCCGAATCGGCTTCGATTATTACAGAAGCTGCATTTGAATTATCACAGCATCAGCATGGCGCATTAATTATTGTAATAAAATCAACCGGGATAAGAACTTTTATTGAAACAGGAGAATCTTTGAACGCAAAGCTGAGTTCTTCTCTTTTAAGATCGATTTTCTACCCGCGTTCACCTTTGCATGACGGTGCTGTAATTGTAAAAAATAATATTATTGAAGCGGCCAGATGCACTTTGCCCCTTTCTTCTTCAACAATAGTTGATGGTGAATCGCTCGGCATGAGGCATAGAGCCGGACTCGGCATTTCGGAACAGGCTGATGTAATCAGTGTCATTGTTTCCGAAGAAACAGGAGGTATATCAATTGCAGAAAATGGAAAATTAACGAGAGGACTTTCAAAAGATAGATTGAAGGAAAGACTGTCAACTGCATTTAAATCACCGACTGTTAAAGGATTAAAGGGAATAATTGAACAGTATATAAGTGAGAAGTGATCTCCTATTAAGCTGTTAAAATTATTTTATTCATCCTGCATTGAGAAATCCTAAATAATAAAAGTTAAATCGGAAACTGTTAAATATTTATAAATATTATGATTGAACCAAAAGAATTTTATAGAAAGCTTGATTCATTACTTTCCAAATTCGGGCAGGGAAAATCTGGTAAAGATTTTCTTTTTACAACAGTAAAAGAGCTTGAAAAAACTTTCGGCAGCGACCTTCATATCGGAAAAGGATATGTTTATGAAAGAAACGGAGATGAATTTCTTCTAATATCGCCTAACTACTGAAAATTCGTATGTAGAAAACTCTCTGCCTGCAGAATCAGAAGCAGTTCATGCTGTATTAAATTCAAAGACTTACATATTTGATAATCCTTTACTCAGTATTGGATTTAAACCCGGGATTAAAAAAGAATATATAATCCCGGCGGCAATTACCGTTTACAACCAGGAGAACAGGTGGATTTTCATTTTTGAATTAACAAGCGGATGGATACGCGAGGAAATTGAATTTTGTCTGAATGCCGTGAGATCAATGCTGAATTACAGGCTCCTTTCGGAATCAATTAAAAGTGAATATGAACAGGCTTTTCAAATTCAGCAGAGTCTGCTCCCGACTTCAGCTTTAGAAATTCCCGGTTATCAGATTGCAGGAAAATCTCAGCCTGCCGAACTTGTGGGCGGAGATCTTTATGACTACTTTAAATTTGATGACGGCGAATTCGGCTTTTGCATCGGCGATGCCAGCGGGCATGGAATACCTGCTGCTCTGGTTGCAAGAGATGTTATTATCGGTCTCCGCATGGGAATTGAAAAGCATATGAAGATGGTGCATACATTAAAAAAATTGAATAAGGTCATTTACCAGAGCGTTTATTCAACTCGCTTTATTTCTTTATTCTTTGCCGAAATGGAAATTAGCGGGAATATATTTTTTATAAATGCCGGGCATCCTTCACCTTTTATTGTTTACAAAGACAGGATTGTAAATCTTGATTCAACCGGTTTAATTTTTGGAGCGTTTCCTGAAATTGAATTGCATAGGTCGTATGTAAAATTAGAACCCGGCGGAATATTAGTATTATTCAGTGACGGGATTCTTGAACGCCAGAATAAAAAAGGAGAAGAATTCAGCCTCCAGCGTCTGCAGAATGTAACCTTTCAGAATAAGGAAAAGACAGCCGATGAAATTTTAAAACTAATATTTAAAGCCGCCGATGATTTTGGAAAAGGAAAAAAATGGAAAGATGATGCAACCGCAATTGTTATTAAAAGATCCGATTAAAGATAATTTCATAGAAATATTTTCCTTGTATTTAATAAAATGAATTTTTATGTTACCGGTAACATCTATCGATAACATAAGTTTAATAATACTATGCATGAATTTATTATCGAACTTGCACCGAAAATCTGGATATTAATTCTCATCCCAATTGTCAGCTTATCTAGTTTATATGCGGAAGATTTTTCCGAAACGACTTTTAATTCAGGGTGGATAATATTTTCTTCTGAAAAAACAAATTCTTCGGGAAATGAAATTTCGACTTCCGGTTTTAAGCCGGATGAATATTATAAAACTAATTTGCCTAAAACTGTTTTTGCCGCTTTGGTGGAAAATGGTGTTTATAAAAATCCTTATTTTGGAAATAATCTGCTGAATATCTCTAAAGAGCCTTTTCAAAAGCCCTGGTGGTATAGAAAAGAATTTTATATAGACGAACTCCAAAATATTAATTACCAGCTTACATTGGAAGGGGTAAACTATAAAGCCGATTTATGGATAAATGGAAAAGAAGTTGCCGGAAGCGATAAAATTGAAGGAGTTTTCGGCAGGTTTAATTTTGATATAACAAATTATATTTTAAAGGAAAAAACATTATCGCCATCGAGGTATTTCCCCCGGAATGGGGAGACTTTACTCTCGGGTTCGTTGATTGGAATCCCTCTCCGCCCGATAATAACATGGGGCTCTGGCGAGGGGTAAAGCTAAAAAAAACCGGTATTGTCTCTTTAGATGATGTTTTTGTTCAGACTAAAATTAATAAAAAGACTTTAAAGGAAGCTGAGTTAACTATTTCAGGAAACCTGACAAATTTTTCAAATAAAAAAATTGAAGTTTTAGTTAAAGGTTCTTTTGATAAAAAAGGAATTTTTGCCAAATCCTTTCTGCTTAAGCCGAAGAGTAAGACTGATTTTATATTAACTCCTGATGAGAACGCAGGTTTAAAAGTTTCTAACCCGCATTTGTGGTGGCCGAATAATTTAGGAGAGTCGTATCTCTATACTCTCTCGATACAAGCGGATATTGAAAATAAAATTTCGGATAAAGAGAATCTTAGGTTTGGTATTCGTGAAGTTGAAGATTATATAAATGAAAAGGGATACCGGGGGTATAAAATTAATGGAAAGAAAATAGTTATTAAAGGCGCCGGCTGGACTGATGATTTAATGTTGAATGACAGTGATGAAAAAGTGGTAGAGCAGGTTAAATATGCAAAGCAGATGAATCTAAATGCTTTAAGATGCGAAGGATTTTGGGGAAGGAATGAAACTTTATTTAACGCTGCCGATGAAAACGGAATATTAATAATGATTGGCTGGAGCTGCCAGTGGGATTGGAAGAACTATTGCGGAAGAGAGGAAAGTAAATATTCATGTATTTCCTCACCAAAAGATATAGATCTCCTCTCAGCGGAATATAATCAGCAGGTTATATGGCTGAGGAACCATCCAAGTATTTTCGTATGGGCTTTGGGAAGCGATAAATATCCGCGCCCGGAATTAATGAAAAAGTTAACTTATTATTTAAATAAATCGGATCCTACCAGGCCGCGATTAATATCAGCTGCAATGATTGCTGTAAGTAAAGAAGAAAATAAAGATAATATTTATGAAGATTCAAGGGTTAAAATGCTCGGTCCTTATGCTTACGAACCTCCTTTGTACTGGTACTCTGATACCTCTCATGGCGGAGCTTATGGCTTTAATACTGAAACAGGTCCGGGGCCGCAAGTTCCGCCTATTGAAAGCTTAAAGAAAATGCTGCCGGAAAAAGATTTATGGCCGGTCGACAGTATGTGGGATTTTCATTGCGGGAGAGGAATATTTCGTAACCTGGATAAGTTCATTAATATTTTAAATAATAGATACGGCAAGTCTTCTTCTGCTGAAGAATTTGCGATGAAATGTCAAATGTCAAATTATGAAGCTATGCGCCCGATGTTTGAAGCATTTGGTGTTAACAAATTTAATTCTACTGGGGTTATCCAGTGGATGTTTAATTCCGCCTGGCCTGAAATGTATTGGCAGCTTTTTGATTATTACTTAATGCCGAACGGAGCTTTTTATGGTGCTATGAAGGGATGCCGGCCGCTTAATATAGTTTATAATTATAAAGATAAAAATATATATGTCGTTAATGATTACCTTAAAAGTTTTGACGGTATAAAAGCAAATGTTAAAATTCTAAATCCTGCTTCAAAAATTATTTTTGAAAAAGAAAAAATTATATCGGTCACTGAAAACAGCTCGAAAAAAATAATTGACTTGCCTGAATTAAAGGATCCATCAAGCTTATATTTTATCAATTTGGAACTGAAAGATTCTGTGAACAATCCGATTAGTGATAACTTCTACTGGATATCTGGAAAAGAAGACAGCCTGGATTTTAAAAATTCAGAATGGTTCTATACGCCGGTGAAATCTTATGCTGATTTAAAAGGTATTAATGATTTACCGGCTGCCGAAATTATCTGCAAGGGGAAGTTTACGGGTAATGCTGATAATCAGAATGTTGAGGTTACTCTTGAAAATATTTCTGATAAAATTGCTTTCTTTATTGAATTAAAAGTTATAGATGAAATCTCCAAACAATCATTTCTTCCCGTATACTGGAGTGATAACTACATATCTCTTTTACCCCATTCAAAAAAAATAATCAGAGGTGAATTTAAAAATCCATTAAATAAAAAACCGCAGCTGGTTTTTAATGGATGGAATATTAATAAAAACAATATAAAATAATGAAAAGAAACTACTTCCTCGTTCTGCTTATATTCATCATTTTCTTTGTTATATCGTTTCTTACAAATATTATAGGGCCTATAATCCCCGATATTATAAAAAGTTTTTCTCTAAGTTATTTTATGGTTGCCTTTCTTCCATTCTCATTTTTTATAGCATATTTAATGTCGATTCCCGCCGGGATGTTTCTTGAAAAATATAAAGAGAAGAAGATCATGACGGCAGCTTTTTTGATTGCTGCCTCTGGTGCATTTTTATTCGCTTTGGTTCCGGATTACACAGTCTCAATAATTTCCCTGTTCCTGATTGGATTTGGAATGGCAATGCTTCAAGTAGCAATTAATCCGCTTTTAAGAACTGCCGGCGGAGAAGAGCATTTCGCTTTTAATTCCGTATATGCACAATTATTTTTCGGAGGGGCTTCATTTCTTAGTCCGCAGCTTTATTCTTATCTTGTAAAAAATCTGGAAACCGGGCACGCAAATAATAATTTCATTTTATCATCACTTTCAAATCTTGTTCCCAAAGGGCTACCGTGGGTATCCTTATACTGGATCTTCGCTCTCATTTCTGTTTTAATGGTTATTGTTATCGCTGTAATAAAATTACCGGAAGTGGAGCTTAAGGAAGATGAGAGAACAGGTGCTTGGGAAACAATAAAGGAATTATCAAAAAATAAAACTGTAATATTATTCTTCATAGGAATTTTTGCATATGTTGGCACGGAACAGGGAATTGCTAATTGGATTTCCGAATTCCTGTCAAGATATCATGGCTTTGATCCCCAAACCACTGGTGCTGATACGGTTTCATACTATTGGGGATTATTAACCGTTGGCTGCGTTTTGGGATTGATTCTTTTAAAGCTGTTTGACAGCAAATTAGTTTTAAGAATTTTTGTTATTGCTGCCATGATTTGTTTAGCCGTTGCATTATTTTCGGAAGGAAATTTGCCTTTGTACTTTTTCCCTGCCGCAGGTTTTTTCCTTTCGGTTATGTGGTCGGTCGTATTCTCATTAGCATTAAATTCCATCAATAAGCATCATGGTTCTTTCTCGGGTATTTTGTGTACCGGAATAATCGGGGGAGCAATTGTTCCTTTAATAATCGGATCATTGGCTGATATAATCGGATTGAGATACGGGATGCTTTTTATTTTCATAACACTTGGTTATATCCTAAGTGTAAGTTTTTGGGCAAACCCCCTTATAAAAAATGAAACAATTTTTGAAAAAGTTAAAACTGAAGTTAATAATTAAATTATTTTAAGAGAAAGATGGAAGAGAAAGCTATAATCGGAGTAGACCTGGGCGGGACAAATATCAGGGTCGGCAGAGTATATAATAATAATATAATTGATCTTTATTCCCAGCAAATATCTTCGGTTGGAGCCGAGCAAAAGGTCATTGAGGAAATAATTTCTTCTATTCATATGGTTTTTAACAACACAGTCCTTGGTATTGGATTAGGTGTTCCGAGCGTAGTTGACGTGATAAAAGGGATTGTATATGATGTCCAGAATATTCCTTCGTTTAAAGAAGTGAACCTGAAGAAAATTTTAGAAGAAGAATTTAAGGTGCCAGCATATATTAATAATGATGCTAATTGTTTTGTTGTAGGTGAAAAATATTTCGGTGCCGGGAAAAAATATAAAAATATAGTCGGGTTAATTATTGGAACAGGCCTGGGTGCAGGGCTTTATGCAAACGGAAAGCTATATTTAGGAGCTAACTGCGGGGCAGGAGAATTTGGAATGCTTCCTTATAAAGATGGTGTTTATGAAGATTATTGCAGCGGTAAATATTTTGCAAATAATTTGCAATCATCCGGCAAAGAAATATTTTACATGGCGGAGAAAGGGGACGAAGATGCCGTCAAAATCTTTAACGATTTCGGCATAAATATAGGGCACGCCGTTTCTGCAATAATATTTTCTGTAGATCCGGAAATAATTATTCTCGGCGGTTCGGTGGCTATTGCCTATAAATATTTTAAGGAAGCCATGGAAAGAGTTCTTGATAATTTCCCTTATCAAAATTCTGTTAAGAAGCTAAAAATTGTAAAAAGCAATCTTGAACAGGTCTCGATCTTAGGAGCGGCTGCGCTCTATTTTGAAAATCATAGGAAAAATATAAAAGAAACGGAAGTTATCTAAATTGAATGTCACGATAGCTGATATTGCAAAAAAAGCAAAAGTATCCCGGATGACTGTTTCAAGAGTGCTGAACAACAGCGCTCCCGTTGCAGCCGGTACAGCAGAAAAGATAAATAGTATCATGAAAGAGCTGAATTACCACCCCAATCTGATTGCCCGAAGTTTGTCCAGCCAGCGCACAATGACAATAGGTGTCGTAATTCCTAAAACTGAAAAATTATTTCTTGATAATTATATTGCACAAATATTAAGCGGTATTACCGATGTTGCCCAAAAAAATAATTACCGGATAATGCTAATCCCGGTTAATCATTCCTCGGAAGTGTCAATTACTCGAATTTATTAGAAGTAAATTGTTCGACGGATTAATTTTCCTCAAATCAAAAATTAATGATACACAATTACCGGAACTGGCTAAATCAGGCTTTCCTTACATTATGGTTAATTACAGAAAGTTTGGCAATAATATTAATTTTGTTGATTCTGAAAACGTAAAAGGTGCTGAACTTGCACTTGAACATCTATACAGCAAAGGTCACAGGAGAATAGCTTTTGTAGCAGGCTCTATGGATGAAATAAATGCAAGGGACAGGTTTAAAGGTTATAAAAATATAGTGAAAAAATACAAGCTCCCGTTTATAGAAGAATATATAATTTACGATGATTTCAATAAAGAAACCGCATACGAAAATTCAAGAAAATTATTAGACTTGAAGGAAAGACCGACAGCTGTGTTTTGTTCGGATGACTATATGGCTTTAGGAGTTATTGAACAAATTAAGAACTACAAATTATCTGTTCCGGATGATATTGCTGTTATAGGCTTCGATAATATTGAGATAGGAGAATTCTCAAAACCCGCACTCACTACTGTTAAACAACCAATGTTTGAAATCGGAAAAACATCTTCAGAAGCATTACTGGCATTAATTAAAAGAACAAAAAAAAGCCCGGTTAGATTAATACTTAAAACAGAATTAATTTTAAGAGAATCTGCATAAATTGAATTAATAAGTTATGTTACGCATCGGTTTTCATCTTAATCGTAATTTTAATCTTACTCTTAATCGTATTAGAAATTGAGTAAGATTAAGAATTTTTTGCATAACTTGAATTAATATCTATTAAGATCTTTTCGATATGCATAATAATCTGTTTATTAGAGGGGGATATAATGATTGAGGTATATTAACAATCATTTCTTCTATTCTTTTGATTAACACAGATCCTGCACTATCACGTTTTTCAAATCAATATTTCCTACTTTAATCGTGATTGCATTTTCATGATTTCTTTTATGGGGCAAGGGTTTATTTATCGAGATGAAGATCTTATATTTAAACTATTCATTAAAGAATTAAAGGGAGATGGGTACATATGTACGCACTTGAGATTAAAAATTTAACTAAAACTTTTGATAAGTTGAAAGCAGTTGACGATGTATCCTTCTCGGTGCCGGAAGGTTCTGTCTTCGGACTTATCGGGAGAAATGGCGCGGGCAAAACAACAACCATAAGAATGATGATGAATATTTATATGCCCGATTCCGGCGAAGTGATTTTGCGCGGTATGAAAATTGGGCAGGATTTTAAAAATAAAGTGGGGTATCTCCCGGAAGAAAGAGGGCTCTATAAAAAAATGAAAGTCTTGGAGACCCTTCTCTTCTTTGCCGAATTAAAAGGAAAAACAGGGAAGGATATTGAGAAGAGAGTAAATGTCTATCTTCAAAGATTTGATCTGCTCGATAGAAAGAATTCTAAAATAGAGGACCTCTCAAAAGGAAACCAGCAGAAAATTCAGTTTCTTGCTACAATCCTTCATTCACCTGAATTCCTGATTCTCGATGAGCCTTTCGGCGGGCTTGATCCGGTTAATACAAATATGATAAAAGAAATTATACTTGAGCTGAAAAGGGAAGGGAAAGTTATAATATTTTCTACTCATCTAATGGACTTTGCAGAAAAAATGTGCGATCATATTGCAATGATTGATCACGGGAAAATTATTCTGTTCGGGTCGCTAAAGGAAATAAAGAATAAATATGCACAGAGAAATGTAATCATTAATTATGAAGGAGATATAAGCTTCTTAAAAGCTAATCCTATAATTGAAAAAATTGAAGATTTTGGTAATTCAACTGGAATTAAAGTCAAGGAAAATGCACAAATTCAGGAATTGCTGAAACTGCTTGTTCAAAATGATATTACCATAAATTCTTTTAAGGCAAATGAAATATCGCTCAATGAAATTTTCCTGCAGTTTGCCGGCGCTCCAAAGGGGATAGCTCAGGAGGCTGAAAATGTTTAATAAAAGAACTTTAGGAATAATTAAAAGAGAATTAAGATCTCGTTTACTGAGTAAATCTTTTATAATAATGACTATTCTAATTCCCATCTTTTTAATAGGAATACTTGCTGTGCAGACTTTTCTGGCAAGCTACCAGGGGAATGTAAAATATACTATTGAAATTATAACTGCTGATCAGATACTTACGGGGGAATTGAATGCGCAGTTTAAAAATAATGACCAGGTGAAATCCGGGAATTTAACATTATCCTTTTTTACTTTCGATTCTGTTCAGTTTGAAAAACATTTATCTGAAATAAAGCCGCAAATATTAAAGAATGCAATTTCCGGTTTGGTTTATATTCCGACTGAAGCATTACTTGATAAAGATGTCCGCTATTATTCGCTGAATCCGAATAATATTTCTTTGTTTAATCAATTAAAAGGAACAATTAATAAGGTTCTCATTGATAACTATTTTAAAGATAAGAAATTAAGTAATGATGAAATTACTTTTGCACGAAA
This sequence comes from uncultured Bacteroidota bacterium, assembly GCA_963782475.1. Classification (GTDB taxonomy): domain Bacteria; phylum Bacteroidota; class Ignavibacteria; order Ignavibacteriales; family Ignavibacteriaceae; genus CAVQBP01. The sequence goes on along the minus strand of CAWAJW010000004.1, from coordinate 166,496 downwards.
AGATGTGGATTTCACAGGTTTTAAGATCTCTGAAAAAGATAGCATTGAAAAAGAAGGCACAGGCGATACAATCCTGGCTTTCTTATTTACATTTCTTCTTTACTTCAGCCTAATCATGGTTGGTACAATGATGATGCGTTCGGTTGTTGAAGAAAAAAACAACAGGATTGTTGAGGTGCTTTTATCTTCTGTAAGCAGCAAAGAACTGTTAACGGGAAAAATTATTGGTATGACGATAACGTATTTATTACAAATGACTATATGGCTTCTCCCTGTTTTTTTCCTTGTGGCAACTACCTGGTTTATTCTGCCTTCCGAAATTACTTTAAGTATAGGTGTTCCGCACCTCATTTATTTTCTCTTTAATTTTTTCATTTCCCTTGTAACTTTTCTTGGACTTTATGCAACTATAGGATCGATTTTCGATAATGACCAGGATGCTCAATCGGGTCAATGGCCATTGATGCTATTAATTATGATCCCCTTCTTTATAGCTATAAGCCTGATTACAAATCCTGAAAACAGTATAGCAAATATTGCATCCTATATCCCTTTTGCATCTTTAATTGTAATGCCGGCAAGAATGACAATTTTACAAGTTCCTTTGTGGCAGATAGTTATCTCATCAATAATAAACATTGTTGTTATGATCTCGCTTTTTTCACTTTCAGGAAAGGTTTACAGGGTAGGCATTTTAAGTACGGGTAAAAAACCTAAATGGTCTGAAGTATTAAAATGGTTAAAATATAAGTATTAAGAAAAATTATATCCATCCCTTTGCTAATCTGGCCTGAGGGCGGAAGATTGCTCTTAACTTGCTGCGGCAGCCTGTATAATAATATCAACTACAGACCGGTCCCATCAATTAATTGTTTTAATGCGATTCCGATAGTTTCCGCAAGTTTTTTCCCATTTTCAACTTCTGAAGTACCTACTTCTATCGAAACTACAAATTATCCCGTACCTTTTTATTTTCTTCGATTTAAAAGGGATCTGCTTCTAATTCTTTATTAAAGCCATTCATTATTTTTAATTACCGCTTATTCCTTTCAGCATAATAGCTATTTAATAAAACCGATAATGAAATTATATTGAAAAGGAAATTAAGTTCCTGTTCTAATTACAGTATACTTGCTAATAGACTGTACTTTTAAATAAATTATTCGATGATAACAAGGAATATTTTATTTTTAATCAAAATTTATTAATACTGACTAAATAAGATTATAATTGAAGCTTATAAGTTAATTATATTCAGACTAGGTTAGCAGGAAATCAGAGCAATTATATATGGGATTAGAAATTTCAAGATACGGTGAAAAAGGGGATGATAATGAAGCAGTCCTGAAAAACGGGGTTAAAGTTTTTTTACCGGATCTGATTAAAATACTCAAATCGGTTTTGAGCGACCTGGAATCAATTTCGGCTGCTTCGGAACGTCAATTTTCGATGATCAGCGGAAATCTTCAAAAATATTATTTAAGCTCTAAAGAAGTTTCCGAAAAAGCTTTTGATATTATTAAGCTTCTGACAGGAGAAGAATACAATTACAATACAGAAAAAATAAAAAAAATCTTTGAAAATATATCAGGCTCGATTGTTCATTCTCAAAATGAATTTGAAAGGAGTGACACATTTTTCAAAGAAATTGTGGAATCAATTGTCGTTATAACGGAAGATGTATCCGGCTTTAAAAGATTGGTTAAGTACCTGCATAATCAGGGGATTGCCACAAAAATTGAAAGCAGCAGGCTGGGTGGCGACGATAAAGGATTCAAAAATTTAGCGGAAAATGTCGATGAGCTTTCTATCGTTATATCCGATAAGTTCAATAAGTTCAGGGTTGAAACCGAATCTTTAATTAAATTAATAAAGATTATTCAAACCGAAGAAATTAATCTAAAGCGGAAACAGCAGTCCCAATCAATTGAAATCCTGAATAATTCTAAAGAAAGCCTTAACCTGCTGGTTGATAAGCATGACCAGAGCGCTTCAAAATATGAAATAATATTTTCAAATTTCCAGGAGATTCAAAAGAATATCGGGGAAATGGTGACATCTGTCCAGTTCCATGATATAACCCGGCAGCAGCTGCAGCACGTATTTAACACTCTGAAAGATTTAATTAAAAAAATATCCGACGAAATAAATTCCGGGATACCTAAACCTGAATATTTGTTAAATACTGTCTACGATATCTCCAAAATTCAATGTGAACAGCTTAAACATTCAAGAGAAGAGCTGTGCACTGCAACCGAGGCTATTATTGCTAATCTTAAGTCTATACTCGAAAATATCTATTATATGACCAGGGAAATTATTGCATTGCTTAACAGCAATGGGAATAATAATTCTTTTATTGTTGATATACAGCAGGGGCTTAACAATGTTTCAAATTCATTAATTAATAATAACAACCTGGGATTAAATTTTTTCAGATCAATAAGCAAAGTTACAAATACAATTAATTCTCTAGCCGGTTTTATAAATGAGATCGGTGAAGTTGGTTCCGAAATTGAGCTGGTTTCACTTAATGCAAATATTAAAGCAGTTCATATTGGCAAAGATGGCGCCACACTGGCTGTTATTGCAGGGGAAATTCAAAAGTTATCAATCGATGCTAGAAAACAGACCGACATCTGTAATTCAAAAAATTCTTAAAGTAAATGATTTTTCAAAAATTTTCAGTGAGTCAATAAATATAAATAACAGCGAAATATCGGAATCTGAAAAAGTAATAGATGAACTTAATAACACTTTGGAATCCTTAAATAAGGTCTTTAACGGGGCATTATCAGGCTTGGAAAATATTCAGAAATCGGCAGAATTACTTCAGGATAACTTAGACAATACATCAAGGAATATTACTGTGCATATTGATGCCGAAAAGAAAATAAGCAGGATGGTAATTAAGCTGGAAGAAATTATGGAGAAGAGTAAAAGACTTGCCGGAACAAACTTTCATAATAATTCGGAAATAGATAAAATCGGGAAAAATTATACCATGCAAAGCCAGCGCGATATTCATAATAATGTTACTTCTTCACTTAACGGGAATGACATTAATAATGAAGAAAAACAAAATAATTCAGCCGGTAGTTCAGAATTCGGGGATAATATTGAGCTTTTTTAATTGAATATAAAATCAGGTTTAAAATGAAAAGAAATAAGAAAACTGCTAATGACTCTGAAGCTCTAAATGCAGAAATATTAATGATGGAGGAATCGCTTACAATCTGGAATGCCAGTAAAAATAAAGGAATCTATTATCGAAGCGTTTAATAAATCCGATATGATAACTTTAAATTTTGAAAATTCTGGTGAATTCGATTTTTCCTTTCTCCAGATTCTTTTCTCTGCAATTAAGACTGCTGAAATGCGGGGGAAAAAAATATTAATAGAAAAATTAAAACCTGAATTCGTGAAGCTCATAGAAAAATCAGGCTTTAAAAATATTAACCATTCGGTTTTTTTAAAAATAAATGAGCGAGGGAAAAATGTCTAAAGTGATTATGACTGTTGACGATTCTTCAAGCATTAGGCAGATGGTCAGCTTTACATTAGAGGAGGCGGGGTATAAGGTTCTGGAAGCCGTTGATGGAAAAGATGCTCTTGCCAAATTAACCAATAATCCTATAAACATGCTTATAACAGATTTAAATATGCCTAATATGGACGGAATATCATTGATTAAAAATGTAAGAAATAATTCAGCTACCAAATTTATACCGATAATAATGCTGACAACGGAATCACAAGCAGCAAAAAAGATGGAAGGAAAAACCGCGGGAGCAACAGGATGGATTGTAAAACCTTTTCAGCAGGATCAATTATTATCTGTAGTTAAAAAGGTGCTGGGATGAACAAACCTAATAAAGGTGCGGCAGGTAAAAATGAGAGGCATGTTGAAGCATTTGTTCAGGAAGCTTCCGAACTTCTTATTGTTCTCGAGGAATCATTGATTGATCTTGAAAATGAACCGGGCAATGATGAACTGATTGGAAAAATTTTCCGCGCACTCCATACTATTAAAGGGTCAGCAGGGATGTTCGGTTTTGATGGAATCAGCTCATTCGTCCATGATATAGAAACAGTCTATGATAAAATCCGGAATAAAGAATTGGAAGTAAGCAAATCTTTAATAGATTTAACATTAAATGCAAAAGATCAAATTACAAGGTTATTAAAAAATAAAAACAGTCATAATATTATTGAAGATGATGCGGTAAAAGAAATTCTCTCATCTTTTAAAGGATATCTTGATTATTCCGAGATAACTGCGATTGAAGAAAAAGAAACTTTTTCTAAAGTTGAAGGTAACAGCGGTGTTAAGAAAGTCTTCAATATATATTTTGAGCCGGCTGAAGATCTTCTTCTAAGGGGAACTAACCCGATTGGTTTGTTAGCAGAGCTTAGCGAACTTGGCGATGCCCTAATCTCTCCGAATATAAATAAGATTTCTGAGCTTGAAAAATTAAACCCTGAAAAAATATATACCTCATGGAATATAATATTATCAACTTATAAAGAGATTAATGCTGTTAAGGATGTTTTCATATTTGTTGAAGACGATTGTAAAATTGAGATAAATGAAATCGATGAAGGTGAGTTGAAAGGGGAATATAAATATTATTCTGAAATCTTGAAAGGGAATATTAAGGAAATTAATAAACCCCAAAGCCCGCAGGATTCCGCAGCTCTAAAAAAACCGGAAATTAAAGAAACAAAAGTTGATATTCCTGCCGCACAAAATATTTCAAGCATACGTGTAAATTCCGACAAACTGGATCTGCTGGTTAATCTTGTCGGTGAACTTGTAACGGTTCAGGCAAGGTTATCTCAAACTTCAGAAAAGAAAAATGATAGTGAGTTAATATCAATTGCCGAAGATGTTGAAAGGCTCACTTGGGAATTGAGAGACAATGCACTCAGCATTAGAATGATTCCGATAGAATCCACTTTCAGTAAGTTCAAGAGGCTGATAAGAGATCTCTCTAAAGAATTAGGAAAAGAGGTTGATTTAGTTACTGAAGGAGGCGAAACAGAGCTTGATAAAAATGTAATTGAAAAATTGAATGATCCTCTTGTACATATAATAAGAAATTCGATCGGGCATGGTGTTGAAAATCCTGAAGATCGAATTGTGAAAGGAAAAGAACGCACGGGAAAAATATTGCTTTCTGCTATTCATTCCGGAACCCATGTGCTTATAAAAATTAGAGATGACGGTGCCGGGCTAAATAAAGAAGCAATCCGTCAAAAAGCAATTGAACGCGGATTAATTACAAATGATGCTAAATTGACTGAAAAAGAAATCTTTAGCTTAATTTTCAAACCGGGCTTTTCCACAGCAAAGGAAGTTACTAATGTATCGGGGCGCGGTGTTGGGATGGATGTTGTCCAGAGCGCTATTGAGTCTCTTCGCGGTTCCGTAGAAGTTGAAAGTAAAACTGATCAAGGGACAACAATTACATTAAAGCTCCCTTTAACTCTCGCAATTATTGAAGGTCTTATTGTTAAAATAGATAAAGACTCTTTCGTGATCCCTTTATCATATGTTGAAGAATGTATTGAGCTTACAAGGGAAGCAAAAAAGAAAACAAATGGTCGGAACTTAATTGGCGTTAGAGGAGAAATCATTCCTTACGTACCTTTAAGAGAGAAATTCAATATAAAAGATAATCGGCCGGCTATAGAACAGATAGTTTTAATTAATGAAAATAGTTCTAAAATAGGCCTTGTTGTCGATGAAATTATAGGGGAATACCAGGTGGTTATAAAATCGCTCGGTTCCTATTACAAAAATGTTGAAATGATGTCGGGTGCAACTGTATTGGGAGATGGAACCGTTGCCCTGATAATTGATGTACCTAAATTGATTTTTTCCGAAATAAAGAAAGAAGAATTATTACTAAAAATTAAAATGTAATAATGATTGGATATACCCTTTCCATCAGTTTGAACTTCATTTAGTGATGACAAATTAAAATATGAAATTTAAAAAATTACGGTATTAAAAATTAAAAGAATAAAAAGGAGGTTGAGAAATGAAATGGTTTTATAATCTTCAGATAAAGCAAAAGTTATTGTTAAGTTTTTCCTTCGTGGCACTTATAGCCGCGTTGATAGGATGGATTGGTTATTCAAGCTTAACAATAATAAATGGAAATAACGACAACTTATATGATAACAGGGTAATACCTATTAGAGACCTGGGAACTGTAAACGGTGAGTTTCTTCAAGTAAGGGTTAATATTCTTTATACAATATTGATAACAGATAAAGTAAAGAGAGATGAATATATTTCGCAATCAAAAGAACATTCCGAAACTGTTGATAAGCTGATGAGTAAGTTCAATACTTCGTCGTTCAACGCGGATGAAAAGGAGAATTTTTCTAAATTTAATGATTATTGGAGCAGTTACAAGAAAAACGGAGCCCTTTTAATTACAGCCTTGCTGAATAACGATGCTGCTCTTCTCATTAAATCCCGCACAGATGCCGCAAACGATTATGATAAAGCTTATGACTTCCTTCAGGCATTAATTAAATCAAATTCCGATGAAGCAAAAAAAATAAAAGAAGATAATTCCATTCAGGCATTATCAGCTCAAAATCTGATGATAGCATTTATATTAGTCGGGATATTAGCAGCTATCGCATTAGGAATCTTTGTCGCACGGATAATCAGCAGACCGGTTAATAAAATTAAGGATGCTGCCGAAAAATTAGCTAAAGGGAATGTTAATGTTGAGGTTGAATCAAATACAAAAGATGAGATTGGCTTATTGGCAGAATCATTTAAAAAGATGATAGAAAATATAAAAGAACAATCATTAATAGCAGATAAACTTGCCGGCGGAGATCTTACAGTAGATCTTGAGGTGAAATCGAGTGAAGACATTCTCGGAAATAGCTTAACAAGGATGATTAATAAATTAAAAGAGGTTGTTGAGAGTGTCATGTCAGCGGCAGATAATGTTACTTCCGGAAGCCACGAGCTAAGTTCAACGAGCGAACAATTATCACAGGGTTCAACAGAGCAGGCTGCTTCGGCGGAGGAAGCTTCATCTTCAATGGAACAGATGAGCGCTAACATTAAACAAAATGCCGAGAATGCTCAACAGACTGAAAAGATTGCCCAGAAATCTTCAGAAGATGCTAAAGAAGGCGGGAATGCCGTTACCGAAACAGTAAAGGCAATGAAAGATATTGCAGGGAAGATTTCAATTATAGAAGAAATTGCACGGCAAACAAATTTATTGGCATTAAATGCTGCAATAGAAGCGGCTCGTGCCGGCGAACATGGAAAAGGTTTTGCAGTTGTAGCTTCAGAGGTAAGAAAGCTTGCTGAAAGAAGCCAGACCGCGGCTGCAGAAATTAGCAAACTCTCATCTTCCAGTGTTCAGGTTGCAGAAAAAGCCGGTGAAATGTTATCTAATATTGTTCCTGATATTCAAAAGACGGCAGAGCTGGTTCAGGAAATTACCGCTGCAAGCAATGAGCAGAATACCGGTGCAGAACAGATAAATAGTGCAATACAGCAACTAAACCAAATAATTCAACAGAATGCTTCAGCTTCTGAAGAAATGGCGTCGACTGCAGAGGAATTAACCAGTCAGGCTGAACAGCTTCAGCAGACAATCTCTTTCTTCAAATTAAAAAATAACCGAGACGAACATAAGCAATATAATGAGAAACTGAAGATTGCTTCAAAATCGAGAACAGGAAGTAAACCATATATCTCCCTAACAAATGCGAATCAATCAAAAATTAAGAAATCTGAAAAAAGCGGGGTCGTTCTTAAAATGCAAAGTAATGGTGATTCATTAGATAAAGAATTCGAAAAATTTTAATTCAAAAATAAGGAGATAAGTAAAATGAATAATAAAACAGTATCTGAAATTAGACAGTATCTTACCTTCAAGCTTCAGGATGAAGTGTTTGGAGTTGATGTTGCCCAGGTAAGGGAGATACTTGATTACATAAAAATAACCAAGGTTCCCCAAACACCGGACTTTATGTGCGGTGTAATTAATCTGCGGGGCAATGTTGTGCCCGTTGTAGATATGAGATTAAAATTCGGTATGGAAAAAACTGATACAACTGTAAATACCTGTATTGTTGTTGTTGAAGTTGATATTGAAGGGGAAAATTCAATCCTTGGAGCTTTGGTTGATTCCGTACAGGAAGTATTTGAACTTGATCCGAAAGATGTTGAGCCTGCACCTAAAATAGGTACAAGGTTAAAAACGGATTTTATAAAAGGAATGGGGAAGAGAGAGGAAATATTTATAATTCTCCTAAACCTCGATAAAGTCTTTTCTTCGGAAGAGCTTGCGGCAATCCAGCATCCCCAGGAAGATTCTATTTAGTCAATTAACGAAAATATTATACTTAAAAAATAAGAAAAGGAAAAGGAAAAGAAAATGAAATGGTTCTATGATCTTAAAATAAGCATTAAGCTTATCGCAGCATTTATAACTTTATCTGCTATAACTGCATTTATCGGTTTCCAGGGATTAAATAATATGGGTGTAATTAATGATATGCTCAATTCCCTCTATACAAATGAAACAGTCGGTATTTCATATATCAAAGAAGCAAATATTGACCTTATATATTTCGGACAGAGCGCAGAATAACTTTCTGCTTGCATCATCAAAAGAGGATAGAGCTAAATATCAGGATGCAATGGATAATTATGAAAACTTGTTAAAAAGCAATATTCAAAAAGCGGAACCTTTAATTCATACAGATAAAGGTAAAGAGCTTATTGCAGATTTCAGTAAAAGCTGGGCAGATTATAAGAAAACTGTACAGGAAGTTATTACCATAGCTTCAAATGAAGAGCTTGCCGCAAAAAGGGAATCTGTTGAGATTGCTAGAACTAAAGCGCGCGAACAGTCTGATGCAGTTGATACAATTTTAAGCCAGTTAGTCAGGATAAAAGAAGGAACCGGAAGAGATGCATATAATCAAAGCGATGTAGTATATGCAGATGCACGTCAGTTTATGATCATTTTAATCCTTGGTGCATTAGGACTAGGAATAGGTTTTGGAATTTTCATTTCAAGATTAATAAGCAAGCCTTTGATAAAAGGAGTCGAATTTGCTAAAGCCGTTGCAAGCGGAGATTTGACCCAGAAGGTTGAAATAAGCCAGAAAGATGAAATTGGGCAGTTAGCCGGAGCATTAAACGACATGGTAGATCATATAAAAGAAGTAGTTGAAAATGTTAAGAATTCTGCCGATAATGTTACTGCCGGCAGCCAGGAGTTGAGCTCAAATTCGGAACAGATGTCGCAGGGAGCAACCGAGCAGGCAGCTGCTGCAGAAGAAGCTTCCTCTTCAATGGAACAGATGACTGCCAATATTAAACAGAATGCGGATAATTCGCAGCAGACAGAAAAGATTGCATTAAAGTCCGCACAGGATGCAAAGGATGGCGGAAAATCAGTTGCAGATACTGTTGAAGCAATGAAAGCAATTGCAGGGAAAATTTCTATTATTGAAGAGATTGCAAGGCAGACAAATCTATTAGCCTTGAATGCCGCAATAGAAGCTGCACGTGCAGGAGAACATGGAAAAGGATTTGCCGTTGTTGCCTCAGAAGTTAGAAAGCTTGCCGAAAGAAGTCAGACTGCCGCTGCGGAGATCAGCAAATTGTCCTCTTCATCCGTTCAGGTTGCTGAAAAAGCTGGTGAGATGCTTGCTAATATTGTTCCGGATATACAGAAGACAGCAGAGCTTGTCCAGGAAATTACTGCTGCAAGCAATGAACAGAATTCGGGTGCCGAACAGATAAACAGCGCTATCCAGCAGTTGAACCAGGTAATTCAGCAGAACGCTTCTGCTTCCGAAGAGATGTCTTCAACTGCCGAAGAGCTCGCAAGCCAGGCTGAGCAGCTTCAAAGCGCCATAGACTTTTTCAAAGTTGATACACATAACAAAACTGTTAAAAATATAAGCAGTAAAAAAGTTGTTAACAAAAAAGAGCATAATATTAATGTTTCCCATATTACTCATTCTGAAAAATCTGTTTCTAAGGGAACAAGTGTAAAAGCAAACAGCTTTTCCAAAACAAATGGAAGTGGTGCTCTGATTGAAATGGGTAGCAATGGAGATAAGTTAGATCATGAGTTCGAAAAATTCTAAAATATAATTTATTTACGGGATTGTCTAAAAAGTAATATACAGGTCCAAAATCTGTCAGTCTAAGCTTGTAGAAGACTGAAAATATTAAAATGCCATGCTTCGACTCCCTAAAAGGCAGTTAAAATAAACTAAGTACGGCATTATACTTCTTTTTAGACAGCCCCATCATTTTTTTTATTAAACTATTGATATGTCTTCTTCAACTTTTATAAAATCTATTAATGAATATTTAACAGATAAAGAATTCGAAAAACTAAGCAGATTTATTTATGATCAATGCGGTATAAAAATGCCGCCTGTCAAAAAAACGATGCTGGAAACAAGACTTAGGAAGCGGCTCAAGGTTAACAATATAAATTCTTTTGAAGAATATTGTGATTTTCTCTTCAGCAAAAAAGGGATGTCAGAAGAATTAATTCATATGATCGACGTAGTTACTACAAATAAAACCGATTTTTTCCGTGAACCTGCACAATTTACTTACTTAATTCAAAAAGCAGTACCTTATTTAGTCTCTGAATTTAATGCGGGTATCGAAAACAGATTAAAAATATGGAGCGCTGGCTGTTCGACCGGTGAAGAACCATATACGCTGGCTATTGTCCTTAATGAACTAGCACAGAATTTATTAAATTTTGATTTTTCAATTACTGCTTCGGATATTTCAACTAAAGTACTTGAAAAAGCTCTCCTTGGAATTTATGACCTGGAAAGAATTGATAATATTCCCTTAGAGATTAAACAGAAATATTTCCTGAAGAGTAAAGATTCAAAGAAAAATTTGGTCAGGGTTATTCCCGGATTACGAAAATTCATAAAATTTCAAAGAATTAATTTTATGGATTCAGATTTCGGGATGAGTGAAATACAGGATGTAATATTCTGCCGGAATGTTATCATTTATTTTGATAAGCCGACACAGGAACTGCTGCTTAAGAAATTGAGCAGGTATTTAAGAACAGGCGGATTCTTGTTTTTAGGTCATTCGGAAACAATATTTAATATGGATGTCCCAATGATACAGGTAGCGCCAAGCACTTACAAGAAAATAAAATGATTAATGAAATAAACAATTTACCGAAAATTTATTTAGGTCCCGGGGAATTCCATTTAAGCAGGGAGCCTGAAACTGTAGTGACCGTTTTAGGTTCCTGCATTTCTGTTGTAATGTATAATACCGAAAACAAAATCTGCGCGGTTTCGCATAGTGTAATGCCTGATCGTGACACTTATATCAATGCTGAAGCAGGTAACTCGGAATACAAATTTGTCGATTCGGCAATTCGAAAAATGATCCGTCATTTCGATAAAGCTGAAATTGAAAGAGATAAAATAAAAGTGAAATTGTTCGGAGGTTCGGAGCAAATAAATGAAACAGGTAGAAATGCCTCGGTAGGTAAACAAAATATATTAATGGCTATCAATATTTTATTTGAAGAAGGTTTAACAATAATATCATCGGACGTTGGCGGAAACGAAGGGAGAAAGTTATTAATATCGACTCAAACCGGTGATGTATATTTATATCGTCTTGGAAAATTAAGCAATGGTAAAAATGGATAAAATAAAAGTGCTTATAGTTGATGATTCGGCAATAGTCCGCCAGACATTGGCGGAGTTATTATCCTCAGATCCCCAAATCGAAGTAATAGCTACAGCCTCCGATCCTTATATTGCCGCAAAGAAAATTAGTGAACAGGTTCCCGATGTTATCACTCTTGATATTGAAATGCCTAAAATGGACGGACTTACCTTCCTGCAGAAAATAATGTCCCAGCATCCAATTCCGGTTGTGATTTGTTCTAGTCTGAGTGATAAAGGTTCTGCTTCTGCTTTAAAAGCTCTGGAATATGGTGCAGTAGAAATTATTACTAAGCCGCGTTTGGGTACAAAGCAGTTTTTGGAAGATTCGAAAGTGCACATTTGTGATATCGTTAAAGCAGCAGCATCGGTTAATTTAAAAAGATATCTGCTAAGCCATTTGATATTCCCCCAAAATTAACAGCCGATGTAATTATATCTAAATCCGATAATAAATCGATGATTAAAACTACCGAAAAGGTTGTTGTAGTCGGAGCGTCTACCGGAGGAACGGAAGCTTTGAAAATTTTCCTTGAAGCATTCCCTCTTGATTCACCCGGAATTGTTATTGTACAGCATATGCCTGAAAATTTCACCAAGGCATTTGCAAAACGGCTTGACGGTATTTGCAGGATAACTGTAAAAGAAGCCGAGGACGGGGATTCAGTAATAAGAGGAAGAGCTTTAATTGCGCCCGGGAATAGGCATATGCTCTTGAAGAGGAGCGGGGCAAGGTATTATGTGGAAGTAAAGGATGGTCCGCTTGTAAGCAGGCACCGTCCGTCCGTAGATGTCTTGTTCAGATCGGCTGCAAGATATGCCGGGAAAAATTGTGTCGGTATAATTATGACCGGTATGGGGGATGACGGCGCAAAAGGAATGCTGGAAATGAAGGAAACCGGAGCCTACAATATAGCACAGGACGAAAGATCTTGTGTTGTATTTGGAATGCCCAATGAGGCAATTAAATCCGGAGGTGTGGATAAGATTCTGCCGCTAGAAATGATTTCACACCATGTTTTGCTGGAGACAAAATGAGATTATTTAAATAGATTCTAAGGGAAATATAATTATGCACATCAATGATTCTGAAAATTATAAAGATTTAATTAAAACGGAGGAAAATTGCCAGATTCTTTCTCTTGCTGTTGAACAATCTCCTGCTTCTATTGTAATAACAGACGTTGAGGGAAATATTGAATATGTGAATACAAAGTTTTCCAGGGTCACAGGCTATTCACTGGATGAGGTAAAAGGGAAGAATCCCCGGATTTTAAGCTCCGGAAAATTGCCGAAAGAAGAATACGGCAAGATGTGGAAAACCATTCTATCCGGAAACGAATGGAAAGGTGAAATCTTAAATAAGAAAAAAAACGGGGAATTGTTTTGGGAGTCTGTTTCTATTTCTCCAATTAAAAATTCAAACAATAAAATAACCCATTTCCTTGAGATTAAAGAAGATATTTCGGAAAAAAAAGAATCACGCAAAGCTCTCGAAGAAAGTGAATACAAATACCGAGAGCTTATTGAAAATTCAGTTGACGGGATTATTATATCAGATTTTAACGGGACATTCAAATTACTAAATAAAAAAATTTGTGAGATGTTAGGCTATGATTGCAGCGAACTGCATAATATGAATTTTGCAGATACATATCCTGAAGTTGATAAAGAAAAATTTATAATAAACCTGGAAATAATAAGGAACAAAGGTATTCATATTTATGAACGGAATATGATAAGGAAGGATGGGTCTGTATTCCCGGCTGAACTATCGATAAGGAAAATAAAAAATAATGGTTTCCAGGCTATTGTAAGAGATATATCTGAAAGAAGGGAAGCCGAACATAAAATACAATTTCAGGCTGATATACTTGATCAGGTCGGTCAGTCGGTTATTACTACTAAAAATGGAAATATAGTCTATTTCAATAAAGCTGCGGAAGATTTATATGGTTTAACAAAAGAGGAAATGGGAAGAAATTTAATAGAGGTCATTCCGACTTATTCGGGTAAAGATAAAATTTATGAAATTCTGAATACACTTCAAAGAAAAGAAAAATGGAAAGGGGAATTACTTATAAAGAGGAAAGACGGCTCCTCTTTTCCATCCTTTATAACTTTTAACCCGGTTTATGATTTTAATGATAATTTTACGGGAGTTGTCGGCGTCTCATTCGATCTAACTGATCAAAAGAAAAAAGAAAATGATTTGACTGAGGCTAAGGAAAAAGCCCAGGAAATGAACAAGTTGAAATCTATTTTTTTGGCGAATATGAGCCATGAGCTAAGAACACCGCTGGTTGGTATACTCGGGTTTACCGAAATTTTGCTGGATGATATTACAGAACAATCTCAAAAAGAAATGGTTAGAGATATATTGGTAAGCGGCAAAAGGTTATTAAATACTTTGAAACCTTATTCTGGATTTTTCAAGAATTGAATCGGATAAGCTGAGAGTTAAATATTCCGATATTGAACTTGTTAAATTAATTAAAGAATCGCTGAATTTATTTAAAAGCGCCGCGGATCTTAAAAACCTGGATTTGAAATTTGAATCTTCGCTAGAATCCTTGAATATTTATTGTGATGAGAATATAGTGTTAAATATTTTATCTAATTTACTCCACAATGCAGTCAAATTTACCAAGGAAGGTTTTATCAGCGTTGATGTCTATGAAGAAATAGTCGCAGGTATAAAGTATGCGGTAATCTCTGTTTCAGATACCGGGATAGGTATTTCGGTAGATGACCAGAAAGTAATTTTTGAAGAATTTAGACAGGCCGGTGAAGGTATGAACAGACCTTTTGAAGGTACTGGTTTAGGATTAACTTTATCAAAGAAATTTATCACGCTGCTCAACGGGTTTCTTTCTCTCAAAAGTGCGCCCGGTATAGGATCAAAATTTTATGTTTATCTCCCTTCAAAAACTACTAATGAAATTCCGGATACAATAAACCCTGCTGATAATTCAAATGACAGCTATTCAGCCGAATGTACAGATGCGCCCTCATTAAGCCTTCCCAAGATTTTACTTGTGGAAAATGAAGAATCAATTTTATATTTAACAAAAATTCTTCTTAAAAATATTTGTAAATTGGATACTGCAAACAATGCACAGTCTGCATTATTTCTTACAGAGAGAATGAATTATGATCTGATTCTTATGGATATAAATTTAGGAGATATAGTAGATGGAACATATCTTACAAGAGTTCTCCGCAATAATTCAAAATATAAAGATACGCCTATTATAGCTTTTACTGCATATGCGCTTGAC
Source organism: uncultured Bacteroidota bacterium (assembly GCA_963782475.1). Taxonomy (GTDB): domain Bacteria; phylum Bacteroidota; class Ignavibacteria; order Ignavibacteriales; family Ignavibacteriaceae; genus CAVQBP01. Next base: position 151,476 of record CAWAJW010000004.1, on the reverse strand, counting down.
TCTGAAAAAGAAGAATTTCTTTCTGCTGGTTTTTCGGATTTTATTTCTAAACCTTTTACCAGGGCAGAACTCCATAATAAAATAGAAATCAATCTAAAAAAAGTAGTCAGAAATTGATAATTGTTTCGAACATTAAAAAAATCAAAATTTGATTTAAAACACACCATATATTTTTTGGGAGAAATAAATATTTAATTAATCCAAAATTCATAATAATATATATATATTTAATTGATTAAGGATTACTAAAACCGGAGATGAAAATGACTAATAAAAATAACTTTATGAATTTGGGCAAATTGTTTTTGGTTGTTTTCAGCATAATTATATCTATTCTGAATTTTATAAGAATAGATTCAGCTTCCCATTCTGCAAGTGATACTTTGAGACCATTTATCCTCCAAACAGCAGCTTTAATAATTTTGCTTCTTCCTGTCTATTATTGGCTGAGAAAAAATAAAAATTTATATCCAAAAAGATAAATCGTTTATCCCATGCCATCTATTAACATTGGAATTATTAACACGATATATTGAGAGGGACGAAGATGGGGTTTCATAAAAACGGATAAAATAATTCACCGGCAGATAAAATTAAGCATTCTCTCCATCATAATATTTAAGCCTGGGCTAAAGATTATTTAAAGCGTCTGACAAACTGGGAAAAATTTCGAATATTTTACTAAGATTCGTAAAATGAACTACGGTAGAAACAGAAGGATTTAAATTAACAAGGATCAATCTTCCACCAATTTGCTTAATCTCCTTCAAATTTATCACAAGAACTCCCAGGAATGTGGAATCTATAAAATCAACTTCATGCATATCGATTATTATTTTTTTAAAACCTTTTTTAATTATATCGGTTAAGATTTTGCCGAACTGCTCGGCTTCTTTAAGCGTAGCTCTAAAAAAATTAATTATAATAATTGCTATATCATCTTTTATCTCTACTATAAAATCAGAATATTTATCCATCTTTTGCCTGTTTATTATATGAACAATAATTTTATGTTTAATCTCTGCTAAACCAATCCTTCACAATTTCTCGTTCCGATTTTATTTGATAACTGCATAATTTTATTACTAATATTTCACATAAGGACAATAACGATTTGATATAATTAATAGTGTGAAAATTATCAGCACTGTGATTTTAGAGCAAAACTAGTTTGGGTGTCTGATTCGAAAATAATCTAATAGGCAGAATGAATGGATTACAGATGATATCAATGTATTTAATACCTTTAAAATCAATTAAACCAACAAAAATAACTTCAATGATGTTTCCCGCTATTTTATGTGACAGCGCCATCCTTAAATGTGTCGAAATTCATAAAAATATTTCTCTATAAATTGATCTTTGCAATAGATCATTTAGATTTCTTAAAATATATCCGATCTTTATTTCGGCTGCAGTTTAAAATGATGCTAATGAAAATATAAAAAGCTCGAATAAATTTGGAAAGGATTAAGTATGGAAAAAACATTTACAGAATTAGTAAATCCAGGCCTTTCAGCTGCCGAATACAAATCAAGAAGGTCTATTAAAAAAGATTTAAGCAGCTTTCTTAAATATATCCCTATATTTTCCTGTTTGGATGAGAATGCTTTAAGACTGCTGACTGAAAAAGGGGAACAGAAATCCTTCGGAAAGAATAGTGTGGTAGTTTTAGAAAACGAACCCGGCTCCTCCTTATATGTAATAATTAAAGGTAAGTTGAAAGTTTCAAGATTGAGCTATGGCGGAAAAGAAACCATATTAACTATTCTAAAAAAATCGGATATTTTCGGAGAAATGGCAATTTTTGACGACTATCATAATTCTGCACGTGTAACTGCAGTTGAAGATTCGGTCTTATTCATATTAGATGGAGCAGAATTTCTAAACCTTCTTAAAGAACATTTAGAAATAGCGTTAACATTAATGAAAGAACTTGTTGCCAGGATCAGGTCTGCAGATATGAAGATAAAATCACTCAGCTTAAATAATGCGGAAGGAAAGGTTGCGGCTGCTATTATTGAGCTTGTAAAGAAAATTGGAAAAATTGAACAGAATAAAGCGGAAATAGATAAGCTTCCTTTTCAGCATGTCTTAGCAAAAATGGCTGCCACTTCAAGAGAAACAATTTCACGAACTCTGCATAGTTTAGCCAAAAGAAATTTAATCGAACTAAATAAACAAAAAATTACTATAAATGATTATAATAAATTTGTTGAACTCTTCGAATGATATATCGGAATATTTAAATTGATAAAACCGGACTTTTAATATTTGCCGAGGAGTATTCAGCACCAGAAGCTTTTAATAATTATACCGCTATGGCTGATCAGTATATATGATCAAACCAGAGCATGCAGCAGTCAACGCATTTAATAGAGATAAACATTTGCTAAAAATCACTTGATGGTTATTCAAAATATTTTTTCTTCTATTTGATATTTTTCAAATGGATTTTCGAGACGCTCCTCACATTAGAATTATAGTATAGCTGATATCATAGCTTGTTTTGCTGTAAGTTGTAAATTAGATGTTGAATTATAAATAAAGATGAGGAACCTATGTGGACAATATTTATTATATTGATAGTACTTTGGTTGCTGGGATTAATCACTTCATATACCCTTGGAGGATTTATCCATATCTTATTGGTAATTGCCCTTATTATATTGGTAATTAACTTAGTTTCAGGAAGACGTACAGTTTAATATGTCTGCTTATACGGGAAAGCAGAATCTTTTAGATTAAGCTTTTCTAAGACAAAATATTTAAAAGAGTTACACTCAATAAACTAGAGAAAGGTAAAAACACTATGGAAAATATGTTGAAAAGTTTTCTTGCCGGGGACATAAGAGTAATAAATGATCATGATTACGAAAAGGATAATATTCAAAATATTGATATAAAAAATTTTCTGAAAAATATTCCTATCTTCTCGGGTTTAGATGATTATACAATAGAACTTGTTTTTAATTCAGGTATGCAGAAAAATTATAGAAAAGGTAAAGTCATATTATTCGAAAACGAGGCAGGTTCAGCTATTTATATAGTAATAAAAGGACAGCTGAAGGTGTCAAGGATTGATGAAAACGGCAGGGAGGTAATTCTTACTATACTAAAGGAAACAGACTTTTTCGGTGAAATGTCTGTTCTGGATGAATCTGAACGTTCGGCAAGTATTATTGCTATGGAAGACACCCTATTATTTGTCATCCAGAGCAATGAATTCCATAAATTAATTAGAGATTATCCCGAGATCTCTTTGGCTTTAATTAAAGAAATGATCCAAAGAATTCGACGTGCAGATATGAAAATAAAGTCTTTGAGCTTAAGCAACTCGGAAGGAAAGGTTGCTTCTGTTATCATGGAGCTGGCGAACAACGCAGGAGTTATCAGCAACAATATGGCAGTGATCGATCATGTACCATATCAGCATGATCTCGCAAACATGGGAGGTACTTCCAGGGAAACAATATCGAGAACTCTCAGCAAATTTGTTAAGAAAGGTTTGATAGAATTCGACGGTCAAAAAATGATTATAACTGATTATAATCATTTTAAAGAAATGTTTGAAGTATAATCTAAAAAACTCTGTAAGGGCAGCTATGTTTAGCTGCCTTTTTTATATAATATTTTTTAATAAAGTGAGTAATTCAGTTTTTATAAAAGGTTTGGAAATATAATGAGTGCATCCATTCCTTAGGAATTTTTCTTTATCTCCTTTCATAGCATAAGCCGTAACTGCAACTATTGGAATATCCTTATATCCTTCTATTTTTCTTATTTCATTTGCGGCTTCTAATCCATTCATTCCCGGACCTAAATCAATATCCATTAGAACTACTGAGTACTTGTTTTTTTCTATCAGCTGCAGTGCAGTTTTCCCATCCGCAGCATGATCGACTGCGTAATCATCTTGAAGGAAATAGTTAATAACTACCTGAGATGGAATATCATTTTCTACAAGGAGAATTTTTTTGTTTATTCCCATTTATATTAAATTCGACTAATATAATAAAATAATATACCTATTTTTTATCAGAGTATAAATAATTTTAGGGGAATATCGACAAAATGCAATTTATGTTATATTCAAATATCGGGTGAAATTTCCTGGAAAAAATTATTGAGCTAAAACAAAAATATTTTCAGTTTCTAAATGGAAATATGAGATGAATCAAATCAATGAATGATAAAAATGAATGATAAAATCAGATAGTTTATTTTGGGAAAGGATGTAAATAATTTCCTGAAATTATGCTCTATTATCAGTCTTATTTGAGATATCAAAGTTTTAACAAGTTCAATCCCACTGGTTTGGACTATTTTTTCAAAAAAAGAAGTATTAACCTAATGGAATAAGCGGATACCCTTTTGGATTATCCGAAATTTATTGGATCATTTTTTAATTTTTAAAAGGAGTATAAAATTTAAAATATGACTGGCATTGTGATATTAAATCCAAATTTTTAATATTAATTTAACTAGACTAATTACAAGATACTGAATTGATATTACAATAATTAAAAGACGAAATAATTAGAAAATGGAATTCAACCCAAACAACAATGTTGTTAAATGCTGCCTTCAAGGTATGAGCTTTGAAGAAAAAGGCAAACCTGAAGAAGCTGTCAAACTGTTTGTTCAAGCATGGAACGAAGCAACAAACGACTTTGAAAAATTTCTTGCAGCTTATTATGTAGCATTACATCAAAAAAGTGTTTCCGACAAATTAGAATGGCTCGAAATGTCTTTGCAGTTTGCATTAAAAATAAATAATGATGCCGTCAAAAGTGCTTTCCCTTCTCTATATTTAAACATTGCCAAATGCTACGAGGATTTAAGCGACCCTGATAAGGCAAAAAAGAATTATGAATTAGCAACTTCGTTTAATGATCAACCATCTGACAAAGGTCCCTTTTATCATGGGACGAAAGCAGATTTGCATGCTGGCGATTTGCTGACAGCTGGGAGCAGCTCTAATTATAAACCTGAACTCAAAATGAATCATATTTATTTCACAGCCCTGGTTAATGGAGCAGGACTTGCTGCTGCATTGGCTAAAGGCGACGGAAGTGAACATGTCTATATTGTTGAGCCGACAGGGAGTTTTGAAAATGACCCGAATGTTACAAACAAAAAATTTCCGGGCAATCCGACACGCTCATATCGCTCCCACGCACCATTAAGAATAGTTGGTGAAGTAACAGATTGGGTGAGACAAAGACCTGAGGAACTCCAAAAATGGCGCGAAAAATTAGCTGCTAACAAAGGAGGTATTATTAATTAGTTTTCGAGATATCCATACTCTGTCAGGCTCATATTTACATTCCTCACAATCGTCATCGGTGCGCACACCTCATAGTGATAATTAACATTTGAATGCTAAATTCCTTTCATTATTCTATAATTTCCCTTATCCCGATTAGAAATCGCATAGGCGTCAGCTTAATTTTCCTTTTTCACTGTTCCAATTCCTACAATTACATAGAATTAAAACAATTTTGTAATTGTCGTTATCCATCATCTACGAGGATGTTTGGTTTATGGGTATAGACTTTTTCTACAATAATTAAACTTCTTATTCTCCCTGACTCGTAGAGGTCATATTATTATGGTAAATACAATGAATCTAGATGTCGAATCCTCATAGAGGATTTATAAGACTTCGTCCGTGCATATTATGTAAAATGTAATTGAACTCACATAAATAAATATTAGCAATTTAATAGACTGCTTATTTTATTAATTTTAATGCAATTTTTAATCTGCACAAAATGATCTTATTTCAGTATGAAGGAAATAATAAATCCGTCAGAAAGAATTGATGCCAATAAACCTCTTGTGATTATAAATGATATGATGATTGATAGCAGAATGGACGATTTTATTTTATCATTTATGAGAATCTTTCCTCAAAATAGACTCGAAAAATATATCGAATATTTCTGGATATCAAAAAGTAATAGACCTATTAATCACTCTGCAAAGATTATTCTAGATGGAAGTATTTATATACTTTTCTTATTCGATGCAGAATATAATATTAAAATGAATAATGAAAACTTTACAAATATTTCAAGGGCTCATATTAGAGGCGGCAAAAAAATCAATACATATTTTGCAGAGAAAGGATTAATTAATGTGCTGGGGATTAAATTCAGACCTGGCGGATTTTATCCTTTTTTTCAAATACCGGCAAAAGAATTCTCCGATTCTTTCTTCAATCTCGAACAATTGTTCGGCAACATAATCCGCGAAATAGAAGAAAAACTTTATGAAACAAAAAATCCTCAGGACAAGATAAAAATTATCGAATCTTTTTTGTTAAACAGGATATCTTCAAACACTAATCGATCTTCTTTATCCGGATTAAATATGTCAAATATACTTATATCTACCGATGTTGTTTCAATCGATTAATTACCATCCGGAACCGGGTTTTCGTATAAAAAGATAGAAAGAATATTTTTAAGAGAAATTGGATTTACACCTAAATATTTGAACCGGATTATTAGATTTCATCGTGTTCTTAAAAATCTGCAAAATAAGAATTTAAAAAAATTTTCAGAGTTGGCTTACGACAACTTCTATTTTGATCAGTCACACTTTATTAAGGAGTTTGTATATTTTACCGGTTTAACTCCGCGGGAATTTCTAAATTACTTTGACTTAAAGCGATCCTTACTGTAATTATCATATCTATGTATAGACCTTCACATTAGTAACAAACTTAACAAAATCAGAAAGTAGTGTCTAAAATTTACTATACTCTCTTTCCATACAAACTTAGATTTGTATTGATTAAATGATAATTTTTTTAATGAAGCAGAATTAAAAGAATTTTAATTGAAAAAGGAAAGAGGAAAATAATGGAAAATAAAAATATCTTAATATCCGGAATCGGAATAGCGGGGCCTGCTCTTGCATATTGGTTAAAAAAATATGGATTCCATCCCACATTAGTGGAACAAGCACCTGCCTTGAGAGAAGGCGTTCTTCTCTTGCAATGGTTGCGGCTTATCTTCTTGCCGGTGAATTAAAAGAGGCCAATGGAAATTATGGGACAGCTTTTAAGCGATATGAAGCAATTTTCAAACCGTTTATTGAGTATAAGCAAAATGTGGCAAAGAGCTTCGCACATTCATTGGTCCCAGAAAACAACTTTTCAATCTGGACACGCCGCGCTTTTAGTAACCTTATGTCATTTTCTTTTCTTGCAAAATGGTTTGTAAAAAAATATATGACTGATAATATAAAACTTAAAGAGTATACCAATGCTGGATATAATAAACCTATTTCAGTTGCTCAAGAGAAAAATAATTCAATTCTTTAACAATTCTTTAATTATACCGGTTAGAGTATGCTAAAAGCTTGAGTTTTAATTAAAGATAGTTAAAAATAATAGAGATATAAATGGAATCAGATAGAAAAATTATTTTTGCAGGATATGGGTATTTGATGCTTTTTGCTTCCATGGTAATCGAATTGTTAAGTATAATTAATATTCGGAAGCTGCATTTTTAGAGAACTTAAATTTAAGAATTCCTGGTTAGCGGTAATTGGCACTATATAAGTTTGCTTTTTCTTATCCCCGGGATTTATATGATGGTTGCAGTTTGGAAGAATACAGGCTGGATTGTTATTGCTTTTTTGGGAATGATATTGCTTGCTCGCAATCCTAAAAAGTTAAAGTCATAAAAAATATTGAACCCAATGAAAATATTTTTGAATGCTGAAATAACTTTTAAAATTCAAGAATCTATTTTCCTGGGCATAATTTGCTTAATGACAGAAAGCCTGCTGTGAAGGCTGCAATACTGTCATTATTGATTTCTACTGTTGGATTCTTTCCATTTAAAACAAAAACTTATAGTAGTGAGGTTTTTGGAACTGAGCAGAAGATAAATTAAGAAATGGCCATATGATTAAAAATTCTTTAATATCTAATACTTTTATTCTCATATGTTATTAAAGTGTTATAAAGATATTCAAAAAAGAAAATTAAAGATTTTGAAAATGGAACAGCATAAATAACCAGGCAAAAAGACCTTATATATATGGACGTTGACTACCAGGCGAATAAAAACCTGCTGGATGAAGCTAAAAGAAACGGCGTTTAAATAATAAGGATTTATTTTATGTTTCTGTACTTTAACGGCTCAAAGTTAAGAGTTTTCGCTTATTAAAAATATGTGAGGCAAAAGAAAAATTTGCGACAAGTTAAATTATCTGGGTTAGAATACTCATCATTAGACCAAGCGGTTTCTTTGTCATATTTTAGATAATATTTAACATGGCAAAAAAAGCAGTAAAGTTAATAAGATCTTATTCGGGATTATGGAAGTATTAAAATTAACCTTGTTCGTTATAAAATATAGAAGGATATCCTATATATAATAAACAATACCAAATAACATAATATAAAAAAAATAGGAAGAATGATAAAATGAAGAAGTTATTAAAACTTCTTAGGTGTAAACTTTCAGATCAATTCTGCCTTTGCAATAAATATTCGCGAAAAAATAGTCACGATTCAATAAAATAGTGATCCGGATTAGAAATAGGAACTAAATTCGGTAAGGTTCGGCGGCGGCGTTTCAGTACACTTTCTCTATCCCGAACTAGTGTTGCATAAAAGTTCTGCAGGTAATTTTAAAACCTGCAGAACATTATTCATAGAATACTGCGATTAAAAGGACTGAAATATGTTGATGTCTAAAATTTATACGCAAAATGAAATGGCAGACATCGCTTTTAAAGTACTGAATAAAAAAACAAAAATTACCTTTATCCCGGATTGGTAAGTTAATTTATACTAAGCTTTATTGCAGGTGCAACCGGATTCGGTAAGAAAATTTATTTCTAAGCTTTAATTTCTTCCGTCAGAAGTATTCTATTAGCAGTCAAATAAATTATTAGCCTATAGATCGATTGGGAGCAGTACCGCTTACTATTCTCTCTGTTGATATGATTTCTGCACCGGATATATGGTATACATAAATTGGTAAGATTTTTATAAAGAATCAGATAAAATGAATAAAGAAAATATTAAATGAAGTAAATATTTGATTTGGATCAAAGGATAATTGGGTTTCTGTTTTGTAATTGCCAGCACTTTATTTGCTCAAGATGTTTTCGGCGTATGTAAAACAAACTTCCTCAATCAGCATTGTTATCGCAAACGGCAGAGCTGGTATTCCATACCTTTCTCTCCTGATGCTTTGCTTTTTAACTCACGATTCATTTGATTATGATTCAGTAAGATACACTATTATGGGACGGAAATTTTTACCGGCATCTTATAAATGTAAATGATGCTACAGTGGCAGTATAAGCGTAAATAATAAATAACAATTTCAAGATTTTAACTAGTGATGATATACTTCATTATATAAAGATGTAATCTATCTTATTGCAGGAAAAATTGGTTCAGAAACCCTTTCCGCTTCAGATGTAGAAAAGATTCTCGGTTCAGGAATCATAGAATATTTGCTTACTTCATACAGGTGCAGTAAAAAAAACAAAGCAAGAATTGGAATGGAAGCCGGCTTATCCTATTTACAAAGCAGGTTAAACGCACGAAATTGAAAAATGGTTAAACAAAAATAATTCGAACCAGGTGGTCTTTACTAATAATCAGAAAGCTTGGAATAAATGAAAGAGGTTTGAAATGGAAATGTTAATATTAAAAACAGATATAAACTCCAGATATGATTTCAAAAAAGTTAAAAACAGACTGAAAGGATATTACAGGATAAATGAATTAACAATAGATCTCGACGATAGAGATAAAGTTGTCAGGTTAATAGGAGATGATATCGAACCAAATGATGTAGTAAGCAAGATAAAGAGTTATGGCTTTTTATGTGAGGAGCTGCCGGACTAAGCGGATTGGAAATAGAAACAACTTTTCGGATTAAATACAACAAAGAATATTGGAATTATTTTTTATTATGAATTCTCATACTGTTTCATTCCGGGGAATATAAAGCTTATTCAAATTTTCGCCGGATATTTCTTTGTTCCGTTATCAAGGTTTATGATGTTGAATAATCTCATCAATTTCTTCAAGAGAAAATTTATTTAACTTTACAATCACAGCACGATCCCCGTATGAAGGAGGTAACATTTGTCTGGCTTGCTCTTTTGTTTCAGAATCCACAGTAACCCATCCTTTATGTACACCATCTAAACATCCCCAATCAGCATGCGAAAGAAAGTGGGATCCGGTTTCGAGCAATATTTTCACTGCGTTTGCACACGCTAATACCTCTGCTTCATGCGGAACTTCAATTAAAAATCTGTCCATTACTAACCTCCATAAAATTAAGATTAATGAAGATATAACTTTAAAAAATAAAAAATAAAATTAAAAAGGAATTTATTGACCGGTTATTCGTAACTTTTATTTTTACTGAATTTAAAAATAGAAAATATTCTATTAAAAATGAGTATTCTTTACATATCATAAAATTTTTGATAATGGGGAAAGAAAACCTGCAGGTGATTATTCAGTTAATTTCAACGGGATCATCATTCCAAGCGGTGTTTATTTTTATCAGATGCAGACTTTACCCATTGGAAAGCAGACAGTCAGCTTTATTTCAACAAAGAAATTTATTATTATAAAATAGAATGTAGAAAGTATTCTGTTTGCTTTGAAAAAATATGTAGATAAAAAAGTAAATTATTTATAATTTGAGCTTGCTCCTGATATTGATTTTTAAGATGTAAATATAATATTAATTACTCTTTATTATAGAAGATTTGAGTATAATACTTTGATCCTTCGAACTTCGAAGTAAAGTATCGGGTTAAAAAACAATTAATTCTACCCATGCCTATTGATTGCAGAAAATGCAGATATTTTTATATTACATGGAACCCTAAATTCCCATACGGATGTAAAAGTTTCGGTATGAAGACAAAACAAATCCCGTCGAAAGAAGTTTATATTTCATCAGGTAAAGAATGCTTAAAATTTGAGAAGAAAGAAGAGCCTCCCTCCAAAATGACCCCTGAACGAAATAATTAATATATCAGTTAACAATACTTTTATTTTTTTATCCATGCTTTTATATTAGATATTGAATTTATAACATATTTAATCAGGTTCTGGAAAATATTTCCGGATTAAACTTTATTTTGAAAATAATAAATACGACAGATTCCAATAAAATATTTATAATACTTTAAGGGAATATATGCCGAAACTATATCGCGAAGGTGCAGTCGGTGCATTAATGGATGAATATGAAAGAGCTTCCATTGAATTGGCTGCAATTATTGACAGGTTATCTCAATCCGAATTTGAGAAAATTCTTGATCCTCAGACAGAAGATGAAGATTGCAGAAGTGCTCAGACAATTATTAATCATGTAATTAGATCAGGATACGGGTATGCAAACTCAATCAGAAGAGCAACAAATCAAGCTGAAATAAAACCTCTTTTCCAGGTCACTAATCCTGAAGAAGCGCTGATTCAATTTGATAAAATGATGAAGTATACTGAAGAGACCTTAGAGGGAAAATGGAGGATGAGCTATGATGACATTATTAATACGGTAGTAACTGCATCAGACGGGACAAAATCAAATCTTGAAGCAAGGCTTGAACATGCAATTGTACATATTCTAAGGCATAGAAGACAATTGGAAAAATTACTCAAATTAAAAACTTGATTTAACTGCGGTTCAGATGCTTGAAGCATTTCATTAACTAGCGGATTAAACCTCTCGCTTAATAAAGAATCTAGTTCGAACATATTCTATTCTGCAGACTTGAATTTCGCAATAATTCACTGGTAATTTACTCCAGAAAATGAATAATGAAATATGATCTTTTTGAAAATGATATTAGAATTAGACGATATTAAAGATAATAAAACAGAAAGGTGAATACGCTCTCAATACGCTTTGAATTCGCTCTGAAAACGCTTCAGTTCCGGTCTAATTATATTTATATTAGTATAAGGATTCTTTAATATTTAGATAGGGGTTATAATGGCTGAAATAGAGGGTGAAATATTAGGGAATATCAAGGGCAAGCTTGGTAATATAGTCTTTAGAAAATTAAACGGGAAAACTGTACTATCTGTCAGACCTGTCAAATATAAACCGGCTAATAGTAAAGTAGCCAAAAATACCAGGGCTCGATTCGCCTCAACCGTTTCATTTGCAAGGTTTGTTAATTCAATTGTTCCCCTAAAAGAAGTCTGGTCAAAAGCCTCTATTCCGGGGATAAATTCTTATCAGAAATTAATAAAGTATAATTTTAAAGCAACTGGTGAAGATGGTCTCACTACCGGAAATTTAATTACTCCTCCCGGTATTCCAATTATTATTGAAAATTTAACTTTAAATAAAAATCAAATTAGTTTCACAGTTAATCTTGGTAATTCCAAACAAACTAATAGCTTATGTTTTCCATTTCAAGTCTTTTCGATAATCTATTTTAATGAAGCTAAAATTATGTTTGAATTGCAGAATTTCTTTGATGCTTCTGGAATTTCAGAAACTTCCGGTTTAAATAGAAACCTCTATTATATACAAAATAATTTAAATAATGAGCAGATTGCTTTATTTAAAAAATATAATGAATGCATAATTTATATATCGGTTATTTCAGATTTTTCGAATAGTAAAGCAGTTAACTGGTCCTCAACATTTTCGGCAATATTAAATATACATTGATTTCCGGACTTTTTATTCCTATTTACTACTCAATTTGATTTTAATATTTTTATGAGGATCTCTTTTACAACTGTTATTCAAAAGAATTTAATATTAAATTAATTGGCAGGATTTTTCCAATTCTATATACAGATTCATCTCTACTGTAGAATGCAAAAAGAATTCGGATTATTCATTTTCTGTTAAGGGAAGGGAACGAGAGAGAAATCTACGTTTTTATTCTAACCGATTATAGTAGAAATCATTTTATTATGAATAGGCAAGGATTTTTATTCTCTATCCAAAAAATTTAATGTTATTTCTATATTTTTATTTATAGGTGACAACTAAATGAAAATTGACAGCAGCATCCGGTTCAATACAATTGACTGGGATGAAATAGAACCTGAAAGTCATAACGGAACATCAGGCTTCGCTCTTTGGAAAGTTAAGAAAATAGGGGAGATAAGGATCAGGAGAGTAGAATATTCACCCGGGTACTTCGCCGATCATTGGTGTGAAAAGGGGCATATTATTTATTGTGTAAAAGGTGAAATGGTTACCGAACTGAAAGACGGTTCAAAACATATACTAAAAGAGGGAACAGTCTATTATGTCGGAGATAAATCCGATGCCCATCGTTCCTCAACTAAAAACGGAGTTACACTTTTTATTGTAGATTAATAAACCAGGTGATAAAAAAATTTAATCTTCAGAAATATTTTTCACTTTATAGTAGTAATTAATAATGAATATAAAAATTAATTCCATCTAAATTAAAGGAGAATCAGAATATGTTCTTTTTCGGAAAAGTCAAAGTTAATACGGAAAATCTTCCGGAATTTGGTCAAAAATTATTTAATAACGAACTGCAAAGAAGCCATGTGAAATTTTCTTTTTGTCTTAAAAATGAACCTTCAATCGGGTTAAATATTTGGGAAGCTGAAAGCAGGGCTGAGCTGGAAAAAATACTGCTTACATATAAACCGTATTTTTTAGAAATAATTGAAATAAAAGAGCTGATAACTCCTCAGGAATCGTTTGCATTTTTAATGAAAGAAGCTCAAGTTTAACCAATCCTGGAATTTATCAGGATGTAATTCCGGATTTTTAAAAAGCTGACCAAGTTTGTTGCTATTGCCTATATACAATTGAAATGCTAATAATTGTACCGAAAGGACCCGGTATACTCTTTCAATAAAGTCATAAAGCTTTGAGGAATTATTGACAAAAGAGAAAGCGCAACTTTTCTTTTCCTGGGATCGGTAATCTGATACCCGAACCTGATTAAATGTTGCTCTCTAATTTCGGAGGAATCAATTTATAAACTACCGGTGTAACAAGTCTGGATAATAAAGTCGAGCTTATAAGCCCCCCGATTATTACAATAGCAAGGGGTGAAATTAAAGGATTATCTGAAAGAGCAATCGGGAGCATGCCGCCTATTGCAGTAAGAGATGTAAGAATTATTGGAAGAAATCGTAATTCGCCTGCTTCTCTGATTGCTTCATCCAGCGTTTTTCCTTCTTCCCTTAATTGATTTGTAAAATCAACTAGAAGAATCGTATTCTTCACCTCAATTCCTGCCAACGCAATCAAGCCAATTGTTGCTACAAACGAAAGGGAATTACCTGTAACAAGCAATGCGAGGACTGCACCGACAATTCCTAATGGAATAACTGAAAGAACTATAACAATACTTTTGTAAGTTTTAAATTCAAGGAGTAAAACTGCAATAAATAAGAATATTGTTGCAACTATAACTCCGGTTAATCCTCCGAAAGATTCTTCCCGCTGCTGAACTTCACCTCCCATTTCATAAGTGAAGCCTTCCGGCAGTTTTAGATTCTTCATTTCATTGTCTACAACTTTAATCACATTGTCATTTAAATAGCCTTCTTTCACAAATGAACTCACAGATACTGTCCTCACTTTATCCCAGTGATTAATTATCGGCGGCGACGAAACAAATTTCAATGTTGAAAGCTGCCCGATTGGAATTGCCGTTCCTGCATAATTATTTATATAAAGATTTTTAAAAGCATCGAGGGATTGTAAATCGTTTTTTTCTTTTGTTACAAGTATATCATAATTATCTCCCTGTTCATCGGTAATCTTACCTATATCAAGACCTGCTACGGCTAAACGAACATCCTTGTCTATATTTGCTGTTGCAACACCAAGAATCCCTGCTTTCTCTTTATTTATTTTTACCTCAATATCCGATTTTAAATTCTTCAAAGGATTATTTATATAAATAGTACCTTCCTCATTCTTAAGTATAGTCTCAACCTTAGAAGCAAATATTCTTAACGAATCGAGGTTATCGCCGTATATTTTTACCTCAACCGGAGCAACAACAGGAGGACCTTGCTCAAAATTTTTAACTTCTATTTTTGCACCTGTATAAGGAGTCCATCTACTTCTAAGATCTTCCATTATTTTCATTTTCTCGGAAATTTTTGTATCTGCATTCAGTTGTACAAATATCTGGGCAAAGTTTGTTTGTTCATGTCTCTGAAGTACATTGTAATAAATCTGAGGGTTCCCTTTCCCTACATTTGAAGAAAAATATTTAACTGCACTAATTTTTTTTAACTGAGATTCAATCTGTTTTGTGATTGCATCCGTATAGTCAAGATTTGACTGGGGAGGAGTATTTATATCGATTAAGAACTGTGGTTTTTCGGATGCCGGGAAAAGACTGAACCCGATAACTGGAACTAATAATATTGCTCCGGCAAAAATAGCCGCCGCGATAAGCACTGTTAGAACAGGACTGTTCAATGCTTTATCAAGAACAACAGAATAGCTGCTCGAAATTGCCTTCTTTAATAATCTTAAAAAAATATTCCCTTCAGTCGGCGCACTATGTTCCTTTAATATTCTGCTTGAAAGAAAAGGAATAATTGTTAAGGAAACCAGCATTGAAGCAAGTACACTTGTAATTACGGCAGTAGGCAGACTTCTTATAAAATCACCGGAACCGCCGGGCAAAAACATTAACGGCATAAAAGCAATAATCAAAGTCATTGTGCAGCCTACTACAGCAAATGCGATTTGTTTTGCTCCTTTCAACACTGCTTCAGTTTTTGTATTTCCTTCCCGGAGCCATCGCTCTATATTTTCAACTACTACAATTGAATCATCGACCAAGAGCCCGAGCGCAACTACAAAACCAACTATGCTTAATTGATTTAGATTGAATCCAAAGAGGTTGATTAATACAATTCCTATCGAAAGAGAAAGCGGAATAGAAATCATCACAATAATTGCCGACCTGTATCCCAGTGGAAGGAGAGTAATTGATACTAACGCGATTGCAATTAAAAAATCCTCCCCAAGTTCTCCCAGTCTTCTATTTACATTATCCGCCTGATCAAAATTTTGAACCATATCTATATTCGGAGGAAGAGTTGATTTGAACTTATTTAATACAGGCGAATATATATTTTGTGCTTCCGTGATATTTTCTTTTGGCTTTAATGCTGCAACTACGAAAACACATCTGTGTGAATTTAAACGCGTCATATATGCCGGTTTCTCAAAATCAAAGTAGACATTTGCGACATCCTTTAATAAAACATTCTTGCCATTAGCAGAATAGACGATAGTATTTTTCACTTCTTCTACGTTTTTATAACCGCCGCTGGTCTGAATATTAAAAGTTCGTGTACCCGCATCAATGCTTCCGCCCGGGATGTTTACTCCTTCACTTTGTATGCTGCCGAGTACGGCGTCAAGCGGTATATGCATTTGGCTCATCTTATCAATCTTTAATTCTACTCTGACAACTTTGTCAGGCAGCCCCTGGATCTTTACATTCTTCAGCACTGAAAGCTTTTCAAGGTCATCTTTAAGATTTTTTGAATACTTTTTCATTTCATTATAAGAGGCATTTTCAGAAATCAAAGCTGCCTCTATAATGTTTACATTTGAAGGAAGCCACTTCTGAACATCCATACTGTAAATGTCCCGCGGCAATTCGCTCCGCATATTATTAACTTCTCTTATAACCTCCTGGTATTTTTCATCAATGTTAACTCCATATTCATAAACCACCTCAACGACAGCCAGACCATTTGTTATGCTTGTTCTGATATGCTTGATGTTTTCAAGTGAAGACATCTTTTGTTCGATAGGATTTACCACAAGCTCTTCCATGTCTTTTGGACTTGTACCCGGATATATAATTACTATTGAAAAATCAGGTGCGCTTAATTCCGGATCTTCCGAACGCGGCATATTTATTATAGTTGATATTCCTATAACTATCAGCATAGCTGCAAAAAGCATTGTCATTTGAGGGAACTTTACGGCGTATTCTATCAATTTCATAATATGCTCGATTTATTTATTATTTATGGAGCTTATAATTATGTTACCTGGGGTTCTCATCAACCTTTATTTGAGAATCGTTATTCAAATATGCGCTTCCGGAAACAATTAGATATTTATAGTTTTCAAGACCCTGGTTTATATATACACTGTCTTTATCAAGAGAAAAAATATTTACTTCAACTTTCACTGCTTTTTTTAAATCGTTTGTTACAAAAACATACCCTGTATCTCCATTTCCCTCCTCGATAGATTGATAGGGAGCTGCCCACATTTCGGAATGATATTTTGGAAATATCCTGGCTTTACCGAACAATCCGCTTGCAATTTTCCCATTATAATTTTCATTGATTTTTAATTCGACAAAAAAAGTTCCGCTGTTTGGATCAACCCCTTCCGATTTTCGTAATACAGAAGCTTCAATGTTATTTGAAGGATTCACATCAGATTGAACAATAGCCAAGTCTCCAATCTTAATTGTTGACCAATCACGATCACTTATACCTGCTTTCAATATCCAGCCGCTTGCTGCAATTTCATTCGTTTGAAACACCGGTGAACCTGATCCGACTACCTGTCCCTCATTAGCTAATTTTCTGAGAATGAATCCTCCATCAGTCGCTCTAATCTCAGAGTGGTTAAGATTATAATTTGCAATTGTTAGTTGCTCCGAGGCAACATCCAGCCCTGTTTTTGCATCCTGCTTCTGGGCCAAAGTAGCAACGCTGTCTTTATAAAGATTCTGCACCCGGTTGAAATCTCTCAATGCTTTTTCATATGCGGATTTTGCCTGGGAAACCTGGGCCTGTATCTCATTTAATTCAAGCACTGCAAGCAGCTGATCTTTTTTAACTCGATCTCCTTCATTAACAAAAATTGATTTTATTATTCCCCCTGTTTTAAATGAGAGGTAAGTTTCATTATTCGTTGTAAAATATCCCGAGACATTTACTGCTTTATTCACTTTTTCTTTTTTTAATTTAATTACTTTCACAGGAATTACATCTACTGTTTTCTCCTCCTTTTTCGATGAGCACCCGGAATAAGTTATTAAAGAAAAAATGATTATAGAAAGTAATATCTTTATCCTCATATAAATTCCCTTTTTAATATTTTATTTCTCCGGATGCTAGTTCCCGTTCATAATTAGCAAGAGCAGAAAAACTTTATTTGTATTTATATTCAGCATTAAAGCAGCTTGCGTAAGCTGTGAACGTGCATCAATAGTTTCTATAAATGTATTGACGCCTGCTTTGTATCCTTTTTCAATCAGTCTCTCATAGCTGCTTGCGGCTTTATATTTTTTTATGGCAGTATAATAATTCTGTCTTGCGGAAATTAAATCTCCGCGGGCAACAGATTGACTGAGTTTAATTTGATTTCTTGTGAGAGCCATATTAAGCTTTATATTCTTAACATTTAATTCAGCTTCATCTATTTTGTAGTTATTTCTGAACGCTTCGAAAATCGGTACACTTAACTGGAAGCCGAATAAGTAATATTTTGAGTTAGAATTGAAATTCCAGAGCTGATCCTGTGCCCCGAGATCAAGGAAAGCACTTAATTTCGGAACCCAATACAATTTATTCATCGAAAGTAGAGATTCATTTATATTTTCTCCGGTTTCAAGCATCCTTAATTCTTCTCTCCCGGATAGATCATAGCTGCCGGAGAGAGCAGTATCAACCTCGGATATCTTTAAATTTACATCGTAAGAGGTATCGATACTATCATCCAGATCCCTGTTTATAATAAAATTAAAATATTTTTTTGCCGTATTAACCTGGTTTCCGCTTTCGACTATTTTTGATTCAATATCGGCTACTTCACTTTCCGATCTTAAAATATAAACCGGCAGCCCTTTTCCGTTTTTCATCAATGATTCGTTTACACGTTTACCTTCTTCTGCAACATTTAATGCATTCAGGTATATTTTCTCAGCTGCAATTGCACTCAAATAATTATAATAAGCTGTTTTTATATCTTTGATTAATTCTCTTTTATAAATATCAACTTCAAACTGCTGAAGATGAACTTCATCGTTCTGGATGCTGCGATTAATAATTAGATCAGTATTTAAGATCGGCATGGTTGTTCTGAATTTAACATCATAAAAGTGATAAGGGAAGAAATTTATATTTTCATTTTCTAGTTGTGGAAATCTGCTGCTTTGAGTTAGCTGGTTCAGTGTAGAATAAACCGGGTTTAATAGATCTCCAATGGGAATAGGGATATTTCTTCCCCCTTCGCCGCTTGTATAATCACCTTCCAGTTTAATGGCAGGGAAGAAGTAGCTGGTTGCAGTTTTAAGTGAATAGATAGCTTTCTGAAGAGAAATCTTCTTTTGCTGAAGAACTATATTATTTGACAGCCCCTCATCAACATATTTATCCAGCTGGTTCTGTGAATATATTATTCTAGCACCTAAAACAAACAAAAAGAATAATGCGAAATGCAGCCGTAATAATTGAAATCTCATATTCTATTCAGATTTTAATTAAAAATATACATAATTTAATATCTGAACAATGTTCAGTATAAATAAAATATTTTTTACTTTATTATTGTTCCCAATACATTAAGTGCACTTTCAATTATATTCTTGATTATCATGAATATCCAATTTCTTCATTGCAGAACCTCTTCTTATTATTAAAGAAGCAATTCCGTGTACAACAGACCATAATAAAAAAGCTACCGATTCTACATTCTGATTTTTAAACATTCCAGCTGACTGACATTCGGAAACATTTCTTTTTAAAAGATCATATGAACGTTGTCCGTGAGTCCAATCCTTGGTTTCATCTTTGCAGATCAGTTCGATTGATTCTCTCATTATGAACATAATATCATAGTATTCCTGGTTTTCCAGGGCAAATTCAATATATGCTTTTCCCTGTGCCAGCAACCTTTCCCGGGGATCATTAATACTCTGTGTTGAGATCTGCTTTTTAAATAATATCTCAAAACCTTCTACATGAAGTGCATAAAAGATGGAATCCTTATCAGTAAAATATGTATAAATGGAACCGGGGCTGTATTCTATCTTTTTTGCTATCTTACGGATTGAAACACCATCATAGCCTTCTTGAATAAAAAGACCCATCGAAGCCTTGAGGATTATTCTCCTCATTTCTTCTTTTTCTCTCTCTTTTCTTTCCTGTACGCCCATTATAACTTCTTAATATTTAACATACACTGTAAATATATTGAACGCTGTTTAATAAATCAAGTATGCTTTGAAAAAAAGTTATTATTGGAAAATAAATACCCGGGCAGTCTTTTCTGGAGATGTAAAATGCATGAAAGTTCTATATGGATATATTTTAGAATATCATATAGAAAGTTTGTCGGTTAAAATTCGTAAATCCTTATAAATCAACAATAACTATGGTTTAATTATTTTTTTAATTAGTTGAATTTGCCCGCTATGATAGACATCATGCATAGCAATTCCAATTAATAAACGTCTAATAATTTGTGCTTCCTTTTCAGGCTTTCCATCCAAATTTAAATCCATAACTATGCTATAAAGTTTCTCGTGCAATTCGTTCAATAAACTTCTCAGCTTTTTCCATTCAGTATTTGTTAAAGTATTTGGACTTTCAAACCAGTTAGTTCCTGCTAGAGGGAATTTTAAACCAGAATCTTTTTTAATTCTGTTGATTACCCTGTAAACCCAGTAAGCGGCATGAGCTGTTATTTCATAAATATTATGTCTCTGTTTTCCCGGTCTACGCAATGCTTCCTCTGCAGTTACCCCTTTTAATGAGCTGTGCAGATTCGGACCATGCCAGGCCTTTTTATAGTATGCTTCTTCAATAACATCTTTATAGAAGCTCTTTTCTATCGTCAAATTTGTCTTTTTCATAATTGTTTAATTGCTTATTAAAATTATTACTTTTAACCTTTAAATTAATAAAAATATTGAAATTGTTAGAGAATTTATATTCATTTAAAGGTTAATGTTTATTAAAGATAAAATTCAGCATGAATTATTAAACTCATCCGAGCTCATACAGACAATATTTATATGCACCAAAAAGAGCTCCGAAGAAATTCAATATTAATTGCTTGTAACTTTTAAATTCAGCAAAGTTCACGAATTAATGTATCATTTTCTTTATTAGAAATATTATTATTTTATCCTAGAATCAATTAAAGCAGGAATGGATGATGAGATACCTGGTTAAAGCAAAACTGAAAAAGGGGAGGGGAGCACGGCTCAAAGCTTCAATTGAAAATGGGACCCTTGGAGAAGGTTCTGTCGCTGGTTATGAATATCTTCATGATATGAAAAAAGCAAGACTTCTGGAAAATGGTTTAGCTGAATGGATTGAGGTCTGCTTCTGTTCAACGCCTCTTAAAGAAGAAAAACCTTACTGGGAAGAATATTTCGATCTAATTGAAATAACGGATGCCGCAAAAAGAAAAGGATGCAAGCATGAATCCGGGAAAGAATTTTGGAGCTGCATCGATTGCCGCTGCACAGAAAAAAAAGAAAGAGAATTAAATAAGCTGGGAGTTTCTTTTTTAAATAAGCTTAATAATTTCCCTTTTAATTATTAGAATTAATTAATGAATAATTAATGTTTAGTTATTTAATTTTTGGAATTACTTTCGGATTTGCCGCTGCTGCTCAGCCAGGGCCGCTTCAAACCTATATTATATCTCAAACTTTTACTAACGGATGGCGGCGTACTTTACCGGCTTCATTTTCACCCCTTATAAGCGACATCCCGATTATAATATTAGTCTTGTTTTTATTAAGCCATGTACCTTCATGGCTAGTCCAATTTTTGCACTTTGCCGGCGCCCTCTTTTTATTTTACTTAACATACGATACATATAAAACATGGAAAAATTATGATGAAAATAAGAGAAGCGAATCTGAACAAAACCATCAGACTCTATTTAAGGCCGCACTTGTAAATTTTTTTAATCCTAATCCATATCTTGGATGGAGCCTGGTTATGGGTCCCCTTTTTTTAAAAGGATATAAAGAAGCACCTATAAACGGGGCAGCCTTAATAATCAGCTTTTATATAACACTAATTGCCGGAATTGCTGGGATCATTATGCTTTTTGCTTTTGCAAGAAATTTCGGACCGAAAGTGGTGAACATAATGCTCGGAATCTCAGCAGTAGGTCTTGCCTGCTTTGGATTTTATCAACTTTGGCTCGGTTTTAATTAATCATTAGGGTTTCATATAATTAGCAATTCTGAAAGATATTTACGTTTACGTTTTACCCCAATTAGGAATTCCATAATCTGCTTAGTAGTCTAAAACAATAAGCTATATCTCTAATAGAAAATATTTACCATATGTGTAATATTACCTTGACAGACATAGTAATATGATGTATATTGTAGCAATTATTTGGAGAAATTATGGATGAATCAAAAATATCTTCTGACTTAATAAGAGGTCATATTGATACTATAATCTTGAAGCTTTTAAATGGCGGTGAAAAGTATGGTTATGAAATCGGGAAGCTTATTTCTGCAGCTTCAAAAGGAGAATACGAATTAAAGGAAGCATCAATGTACTCCAGCCTTAAAAGAATGGAGCTGAATAATCTTATAGAATCTTACTGGGGAGATGAAACCCAGGGTGCCCGCAGAAGATATTATAAGATAACTGCAAAAGGAAAGGTTAAATATATTGAAAGTAAAAAAAACTGGGAATCAATAAAAAAATTGCTTGATAAACTGATCTAAATAAAAAGGAGATAATTATATGAAAAGTGAAATAAAAAAATACCTCGATGAAATCTTTAAACCTTATGAAGATTCAAAAACTATTAAAGAATTGAAAGAAGAGCTCCTGGTAAATATGCGTGAAAAATATGATGATCTTTTAAAGGAGGGACTTAGTGATGATTCTGCTTTTCAAAAGACTATAGACTCTCTGGGAGATATATCTGAAATTATTGAAAGCATTTCGGATAAAACTAAGGAAATTAATCAAAAATTAAATGAACCCACAATCTTAAAAGGGTGGAATTTATCTAAAAGTAATATGGTTAATTCAAAGCTTAATTCTATAGATCTAAAAGCGGGAAACTTTAGCTACAGTGATTTTAAAAACTCCGATTTCAGCAATTCGGATTTATCCGGTAGCACATTTAAAAGCAGTGATCTCAAAAATGTAAATTTCCTGAATGCTAATCTGAAAAATTCTCTCTTTAGGAGCAGTGATCTCGAAAATTGTAACTTCAATTCTGCAAATCTTGAGGGGAGTAAAATAATAAAATCAAGTTTAAGAGGAGCTAAATTTGAAAATGCTTCACTTAATAATGCCGAATTCAGCTATTCCGAATTATCGGGCGTGAGCTTTGAAAATATGAAACTGGAAGGGGTTCTTTTCGATTACTCCAATTTAAGAGGTACTTCTTTTAAAAATGCAACTCTTAATAATACATCATTTAAGACGAATGTTAAACGAACTATTTTCGATGGAGCAAAAATGGATAAAGTAACTTATGCATTGTTAAAAGGTTATAAAGCCGATTTGACTAATGTGGAAATTATTTAACAAAGAATCTGAAAAAATATAGTAGCGGCAGTTTCTTATAATAAAAAGGAAAGTTACTATCCGTAACTTTCCAAATTTATTTTTAGAATTGGTCTTCTGTTTCTCCATTCAATTTCTACCGGTTTCCCGTAAAATTTCATTAGATTATCATCATTTAATAATTCTTCTGTTTTCCCTGCCGAATAAATTTCTCCATCTTTCAAAAATAATAAATGTTGAAAAGAAGGTGTAATCTCTTCAATATGATGTGAAACATATAAAAGAGTCGGTGAGTCTTCAATATTACAAATCTTTTCAACAAGTGAGAGAAAATTTTCTCTGGCAAATATATCAAGCCCGCTGCAAGGCTCATCCAGTATTAACAAACGCGGCGAACACATTAAAGCTCTTGCGATTATAACCTTCTGCTTTTCTCCCTGGGACAGCGTATGATATGGCCTGTTCTTCATTCCTGATAATTCAAACTGTTCGATTAAGATTCCGGCTTTTTCAATATCTTCTTCTCCCGGTGTTTCATAGAGACCAATACTTGCATGTTTACCGCTCAGAACTATCTCTTCTGCGGTATCGGTAATATGTAATGACTCCTGCAAAGATGAGCTTACCCAGCCTATTGATCTCCTTAGCTCTCTTAAATCAACTCTCCCGAATTTTTTACCCAGTACACTCATTTCTCCTTTAGAAGGGGAGAGGTAGCCTGTTATCATTTTTAATAGTGATGTTTTACCGGAACCATTAAGACCGATTACTGCCCAATGTTCTCCCGGTTTAACTATCCAGTTAATATTTTTTAAAATATAATTCCCGTTTCTTTGTAAAGATACATTCCGTATATCTAATAACCAAAATTCCTCTCTTCCTGTTTCAATAGAAACATACAAACATATTTTTTATATATTTAATCTCCAATGATTTTCCTGGAATTGCTTATTTTTATAACCGAAAAGAATAGGATTATTAATCGCTATGGATAAAAAAGAATTAAAGAAACAATATAAGCAGGCTTTAAGGCCTATGGGTATTTTTCAAATAAAGAATTTAGTTAATGGAAAAGTGTTTATCGGGAGAAGCAAAAATTTAAACGGAAAGCTCAACAGCATTAAATTTCAGCTTGAAATGGGTTCTTATATAGATAAAATTCTGCAGGAAGATTTTAATAAATTTGGAGATAGTAAATTCTTATTTGAGATACTGGATATTCTTGAACCTAAACCGGATCAGGAATATGATTATACTGATGATCTGAAAACTCTAGAAGAGATGTGGCTTGAAAAGCTTCAGCCGTTTCATGAAAAAGGTTATAATAAAAAAAGAGAATCAGCTTAACAGACAATTAATTGGAAATATTGATACTATCAATTTATTAATAAATTTGAATTATTTTAGAAATAATTAAACGAGAAAGTATTCATTTAAATGAAAACATCAGGCAATACAATTTTGATTACCGGCGGTACTTCAGGGATCGGGAAAGGTTTCGCAGAAGAATTCTCCAGAAAAAATAATAAAGTAATTATTTGCGGAAGACGAGAAAATCGGCTTCAGGAAATGAAGCATGATTATGAAAACATTGAAATAATAACCTGCGACATAACTAACGTTGAAGAAAGAATATCCCTTATAAAAACAGTAACAAAGAAATTTCCTGAAACAAATATTTTAATAAATAATGCAGGTATTCAACTGCTGGCAGATTTAACTGACCTGGATTTAAATAAATTAAACAATGAGATCGAGACAAATTTAATTGCCCCGCTGCATCTGGCTTCTCTTTTTATCCAGAATTTAAAAACCAGGAATGAATCTGCAATAATAAATATTTCTTCGGGATTAGCATTTGTCCCGCTATCTTTTGTCCCGGTTTACTGTGCAACTAAAGCCGGTTTACATTCATTGACTATGTCTTTGCGGCATCAATTAAAAGACAGCCTGATAAAAGTATTCGAAATAATAGCTCCTTCAGTGGATACTGAATTAGGTTACGAAAGGAGGAAAAATAAAAATCAAACACACGGCGGTATACCGGTAGATGAATTTATAAATGAATCAATGCAGGTCATTGAGAATGATATATTTGAAGCACCGATTGATGGCGCAAAGAACCTGTATGAAAAGAGGGAAGCAATGTTCCCTATAATGAATAAATAAACGATACCGGAATTCATAAGATAATTTTTATGCTACAATTAACTTTTGCTGTTTAAATATTATGTCAATTGATAAAGTTCGCGAGCATTTAAGGAAGTGGAATAAAGATGCCGATATCCTGGTTTTTGAAGACTCAAGTGCAACAGTTGAATTGGCTGCGAAAGCGCTAAATGTTGTTCCGGGGCGAATTGCAAAAACCATTTCATTGAAAGATGGAGATAGCGCAATTTTAATAGTTGCTGCAGGTGATGTAAAGATAGATAATGCGAAGTTCAAAACCGAATTCGGATTTAAGGCAAAGATGCTGAATCCTGAGGAAGTGGCTGCATTTACAGGGCATACAATCGGCGGAGTATCGCCATTCGGATTAAAGAATGAAATTAGGGTTTACCTGGATCAATCACTAAAAAGATTTAAAACAATTTTCCCGGCATGCGGAAGCAGCAATTCAGCCATTGAACTTACTTGTGATGAGCTTGAAGAATATTCATCATGCGCTAGATGGATTAATGTTTGTAAGTAAGCTGAAAAATTTGAATTCTCGTAAACGGATTGAAAAGTTGTCTAAATGGCTCTTAGAAATAATACAAATATTTAATTTTAAGCACAGCTGCACGGCTGGTTAAATGCATTCGCAGCGGCAATTGATTTCCGGTTAAATCATATTCCGGACTCCTGTCATCCAATTGGTTAATCGCAAAATATATCCAGCTTTTAGGTAAAAAATTATAAGAGTAAAGAATCCCCAGGATTACTCTTTCAAGGTGATCGGTTTCTGTTTCATATAAGTTATCCAGATAAACTCTCAAGTTCATATTATTAACTGGAGTGAAAGAAAAATATGGCCTTGCATTATAGGTTATATCCTGCAGGCTTCCGTCAGGCTTACTTTCAATATTAATACTTCCGGATGTTCCTAAAGAGAGGCTATTTAACACCTTCCAATCAGCCGAAGCTCCCATCCATGTATAATGTCCTATATAATCACGGGAAAAATTATAAGCTTTCGTATTTCCTCCGTAAATATTTGCATTCCATGAAGGATTTATATTAAACCATGAACTAACATCAAGCTCATAAGAGTTATATATTAATCCTTCATCTTTTACTTTTGCATATAAAAAATCAAGTTCAAAACCCCAGTTGCTTCTAAAATTCATATTGTAGCCAAGCAAGAAACCATGGTCGGTATAATTCTCATAATTTTTATGATACAAATATAAACCGCCGTACGGAAAAACCTGGCTTACTTCTCCTGTTTCAGGTTTGAAAATTGGTCCGTGAAGGGTTGTTATTTGTGTGGTGCCTGTCCATGGAACATACCCGATCTGGCTGATATCAAAATTACTTCCGACATATCTTAGCCTGGCAAAATTTGCAAATTTATCTCCAAATTGTATAAAGCCGGCTGATGCAGCATAATCACCGTTTGAATTTTTAATTGATCTTGCCAGCTGGTATGAAAGCTGCCATGCAGAAGTGCGGAATGCACCGTCAACATCAATTACACCGTAAGTATTTGACCGGGTCTGTTTGCCGACATATAAAAATCCGATAGAAGAATTTTCAAATATATTTTTTTTAATTCGCGCGGAAGCTAAAATAAGCTCTTTCCTCTGTATGCATTGTGTCATCAGTTATATAATTTTTCTCCCCGGTTACAGCAGCAAATCCTCCATATTCCCAATCATTTAGCCGTCCAAAGGCTTTTGCACCTGCAATTAATGGCACTGTTGAACCATCCGGTAAAACTTTGCCAATCCTTCTTGAATAAAAGATATTTAGCGGCTGATAAAATCCTGTATTTCTTTCTTTACCGGAAGCAGTGAAGATTTCGCTCCCTTCGGTGAAGAAAGGACGTCTTTCATCAAAAAATGTTTCATATCTTGATATGTTAAAATTATACGGATCAGCTTCAATTTGAGCAAAATCGGGGTTGGCGGTTAATTGAAATTTTAATTTAGGAGAGGGATTGTATAGATATGTCCAATCCCGCTTCAGGTTCAATCTTATATTTACCATTATTAATATATGACGCTTTGGAAAACCCGACAGGGTAAACCTCGAGGTTTAAACCATGTACAGTAGGATGAAAATTGTCAAATAATAATTTACCGAACTTTGAAACTCTAAGTCCTTCGTTCTGATTATATTTATTCCAGTAAATATCTTCAGAATTAATAGCTC
The DNA here is from genome assembly GCA_963782475.1 of uncultured Bacteroidota bacterium. GTDB lineage: Bacteria > Bacteroidota > Ignavibacteria > Ignavibacteriales > Ignavibacteriaceae > CAVQBP01. Next base: position 123,590 of record CAWAJW010000004.1, on the reverse strand, counting down.
TCCACCTGTCGAAGCCCAAACCCCATTCATTTAATTTATCATCATACTGGATAGATTTATAAGGGATTTTCCATTCAACAACATATCCCCAGATATAAATTTTTGTTGCAGAAAACCAGATCCCGTCCCAGCTGTAATCTCTATTCCTTGCATCATCGAGCAGACGGGAATCGGCTTTTACTCCGGAAGCATTTACAGCAAATTTATATGCAGTTTTGTTATCACCAAAAGTATCGAGCATTATTGAAACTATATCTCCGGCAAAATCATCCTGCATTCCGGTAAATGCTGTTATATCTTTTTCATTGTCGTAACAAATCATAATGGCATATAAATCATTATCTGTTGTCAGGACTTTTGCCACTGTTTTAACTGTCGGTTTCTGATCATAATAAGGAGAGAGCTGGAAAAAATCTGTAGCGGAATCCGCAGTGCTCCATACCGGGTCTATTTCACCGTCAATCTTTATATCGATCCCGGTTTTTTTAAGTAAGAGCTTTTTTGTCTGTGGTATTATTTCAAAAGAAATTATCAGAAACAAAAGAAAAATCGATAAAGGTCTTTTCATATTTTATTGCTCAAATGACAAATAAGAATCCGGAATAAATAATAAAAAATCAGTCAAAATTATCATTACAATCAGCTAAATACTATTACAAGTTCTTTTAAAAAAATATATTATTATGATGCACGGTAAAAATAAATTTCAAATGGAAACAGGAATCGATTAATAAACTTTCACTTTAATACAAAGTAAATTGAAGATATCAAAATGACACATTACGATCCATTTTTGTTTGATATTTATATGAAAAAACACCTTTTAAATAGGAATGAAAGTTGAGTTATTATTTATACTTAAACTCAGAGCTATTGCTATTAACTATTTATTAACTTCCTTTGAGGCGCAAAATGGAAGATTTCGACAGAATAATTCTTAAAGATGTTGTAATCGAAATTGTTAATCTAACCAGGGCTACTTATAAAGAAGCTCTCGAATTAAAAGAAATCCTGAATTTAGATGTGGCAAGAAATTTCAAAAAAATTGTCATTGATATAAGGCAATGCGAATTTATTGACTCAACTTTTCTTGGAGTTATTGTTTTCATAAAGAAGAGCATTTATGAAATCGGCGGGGATGTAAGAATTGTAAAATCATATTCAAATGTTAGAACTATTTTGGAAAAAGTTGGTGCTTATAAGTTCTTCGGTATATATGATTCAATAGAATCTGCTGTTAGAAGCTATGACTCTAATGATAAATTAAATATAGTCCGGCAGCAGGAAGAAACCAAGGTTCCGAAGAAAAAAACATTTATACAAAATCTTCTTTCATCTCAAAACCCGGAATAATTACTTCGGCTTAAATATCTGTCCCGGCTTAATCGCCGGGATTTTTATATTTAAGAGCAAATCCTTCTTTTCTTTGTTTAATCTTTAAATGAAACAGCTTAAATTTGCGCATTCTCACCAAGAGTAATTTGAAATTTATTTATTTAGTATATCAAAAAAAGAAAGGTATTATTATGAAAATGATTTTTTTATTTATTCTTTTAACTCTCCTTGCTCTGCCATTGCACCCGCAAAATAAAAAATCAGATAATGATATGGATATGAAAATAAAAGGGACAGTCCAGCTGCCGAAGAATTGGGAAATGCGTTTTGATAAAAAGGACGCAAGTAAAAATGATATGAAATTAGTAGCAGAAAATGGATATTATCATTTTACGACGGGACCGGCAGCAATTTATTATAATCCTGAAAATAACGAAGCAGGTGAATATAAAATCGAAGCTGATTTTATACAGCTTAAGCCTTCAAAGCATCCTGAAGCATATGGAATTTTCTTCGGCGGTTCGGATTTGCAGAAAGATGATCAATATTATTTATATTTTCTCGTGAGACAGGATGGAAAATATCTTATTAAAGAACGAAAAGGGAATAACACTAAAGAAATTGTAAAATGGACTTCTGATAAATATATTAATGCCGAGGGAAAAAATGGTGAAACAAGTAATAAATTATCTGTCTCTGTTAATAAAAGAGATGTCATTTTCGGTGTAAATGGAAAAGCAGTCACTTCTATAAAAAAATCCGATTTAGGTAAAACGAGCGGAATTGCCGGGCTTAGAATAAATCATAATCTTAATGTTAAAGCAAGCGGTTTAACAATAAATAAATTTTGAAATGAGTAATTATGCCATTTTTTATATAGATTATTAGATTATCAGTTAATAAAGTAAAACTCCGGCTTTTCTTCAAATATTCCGGTTTATATTCCAAGTAAATTCTTTACACGGGAATGAATTCCTTTAAATAATTCATTTTAGAATATTATTTTAATTAACCAAGTAATTTTATATTAATAATATTATCTGCCTTTTATTTCTCACGTTCCGGTTATATTTTTATTGTTTACTAAACGTTTGATTTTTTTATTTAAAAAATTTACAATAGATGAATATAAAAAATGATAAACCGAAAAGTTTTTGCGGGATTTTTGGAATATATGGTACACCTGAAGCTGCAATACATACATATTACGGACTGCATGCACTTCAGCACAGAGGGCAGGAAGCTTCGGGGATAGTTACAAAAAGTATAAATGAAAAAGATCATTCCGTTTTTAATATCCATAAAGATGAAGGCCTGGTTTCTGAGGTTTTTGCTGATACAAAAATATTTAGAGATGTTTTAGTCGGCAATTCAGCTATTGGACATAACCGGTATTCAACCACAGGTTCATCTCAATCGAAAAAAAATATCCAGCCGTTTGTGGTTCATTATAGATTGGGAAATCTGTCAATTTCACATAATGGAAACCTGACTAATGCTAAAGAATTAAGAGAAGAGCTTGTAAATGAAGGTGCTATATTTCAAACTACAAGTGATACGGAAGTTATACTGCACCTAATCGCAAGAAGTAAATTGAATGATCAGATTGAGCAAATTAAAGAAGCAATTTCAAAGGTTGAAGGTGCTTATTGCTTAACAATACTTACAGACGATAAACTTATTGCTGCCCGTGATCCTTATGGATTTCGTCCTCTGGCTCTCGGAAAATTAAATGGAGCTTTTGTTGTTGCATCGGAAACTTGTGCTTTTGATATTATGAGTGCAAAGTTTATAAGGGAAGTAGAACCCGGCGAAATGATTATTATCGATGATGAAGCTCTGCAAAAAAATGAAGTAAAATCTATTAAGCTTTTGCCTTTTAATAATGCTGGTAAAAAACATTGTATATTCGAATATATCTATTTCTCCCGTCCCGATAGTTTTATTTTTGGACATAATGTTGATAAAATGAGAAGACGGCTCGGGAAAGTCCTGGCTAAAAAGCATCCTGTAATAGATAAAGATGGAGAACGGGTAATTGTAATAAGTGTTCCCGATAGTTCAAATACAACTGCTCTAGGTTATCAAACCGAGCTTGAAAAGCAGGGGGTTGATTCAAAGCTTGAAATCGGCTTAATAAGAAGCCATTATATCGGGAGAACATTTATTCAGCCGGGGCAGAAGAAAAGAGAAATCGGTGTTAGAATTAAATTTAATATTGTTAAGGGCGTACTGGAGGGGAAAACCGTTGTTGTTGTTGATGATTCCATTGTCAGGGGAACTACGTCAAAGCAGCTGGTTAATTTAATTAGAGAAGCCAAACCAAAAGAGATACATCTAAGAATATCATCCTCACCAATCCAGTTTCCATGTTATTACGGAATGGATTTCCCTAGTAAAGATGAGCTGGTGGCAAATCAATGTCATGGTAATATTAAAGAAATTGAAGAATGGCTTGGCGTTGACAGCCTGGAATATTTGACTATAGAGGAAATGCTGGAAGCCGTTTCGGAAGCCGGCGAGGAAAATTTCTGTACTGCTTGTTTTTCGGGTACTTACCCAACACTGGTAGATGCTTCTTACAAAAAGGAAATGTATGAAGTTTAAGGGATTATGGATCATTCTTCTTTTTTCAATGAATGCTCCATCCTTCTCTCAGGTTACTTACTTTGTCAAATATAAATCTTACGTTGCTTCTTCTGCAATTAATGAAAGAATAAAAGCTCAATCAATTTCTCCGCAGAACCAATTAAGGAAACCTGCAAATGTCTTTTAAACCGGATCATTTATTAATTGATCATTTTGCAAGGAATCTCGGGGCTGATGATCCGGTGCTTTCAAAGATTATAAAAATTACTCTCAACAATCCCTCCGATTCATCTTCATTTCTTGAAGAGATAAGAAATGATCCGCAAGTTGACTTTATTCAGCGCGCTAATGTATATAAAATCGATTATATCCCGAATGACAGCCTGTTAAGTGAACAATGGGGATTAAATAAAATAGATGCATTTGATGCATGGAATATTACACAAGGTTCCGATTCGGTTCTTCTAGGTATAATCGATACCGGCATTGATTATAAACATCCTGATTTAAAGAATAAAATATTTTATAATCACGGGGAAATGGGATTGGATAAAAATGGAAAGGATAAAAGATTTAATGGTATAGATGATGACAATAACGGTTTTATAGATGATTATATGGGATGGGATTTTACCAACCGTGTCGGTTTTCCATTCGATTCAACTTCAGGTGATTATTTGAATTGGGATAATGATCCTAATGATGAACAGGGGCATGGGACTGCTATTGCCGGAATAGCGGGCGCCGAGACGAATAATATCAGCGGTATAGCAGGTGCAGCACCGAATATAAAAATCTTGAATATCCGGGCTTTCGATCCTTCAGGTTACGGTGATGAAGATGATGTAGCTTCTGCCATCTTGTATGCTGTTAAAATGGGTGTAAAAGTAATTAATATGAGTTTTGGCGACGTTTCGTTTTCAGAAGTTCTAAAGGATGTTATTAAATATGCATATTCTAAAAATATAGTGCTGGTCGGAAGCTCAGGAAACTCCGGAGATGATCAGCCTCATTATCCCTCCGGGTATTCAGAAGTTATAAGTGTTGGTAATTCAACTAAAGATGATTATACTGCATCAAGCTCCAGCTATGGGTCCACTCTGGATATGGTTGCTCCAGGCACATCAATCTTATCAACTGACAAATACGGCGGTTATTCGGAAGTCAGCGGAACTTCTGCATCTGCTCCTTTTGTTTCTGCGGCAGCAAGCTTAATATTATCTTTAGGAAATTACACTAATGAAGAAGTAAAGCAAATTTTAAAGTCTACTTCTGATGATATTATGGATCCCGGCTGGGATGTAAAAAGCGGGGCAGGGAGGTTAAACATTTATAGAGCTTTAAGTGTAATTGCTCCTTCGGTAATTAAGTTTAATTATCCCCGGCAGGACTTTGCAGCAAACCGTGATACTCTCCAGGTATCTGCAACAATTCTCTCCGCATATTTTATCAAATATGATCTTTTTTATGGAAAAGGTCTGAACCCTGATAACTGGACGCAATTAATTCAAGATGGGCAGAATCAATTTGCAAATAAAAATATTTATACGATGGATATAAAATCACTGCCCGATACTTCCTATACTCTTCGCTTAGTAGTATATTTAAGCAATGGCAGAACGATGGAGGAAAGAGTAAATTTCCATATTATGCGTGCTCCCCCAAAGATCCAGTTAATTTCTATCGGACCAGCTTTTTACGGCAGCACTGCTACAATACTTGCAGCACTTTATACAAATGAATTAACTACTTCCAGGATGTATTATAGGTTAAAAGGAAGCAGTAATTTCGATTTTATTACTCTAGATGGTTTTAATATAAATAATAAATTCGTTCAACAATATCATTACGGCTTCATTCCTACACAGCTGATTAAACCCAACAGCACTTATGAAGTTTATTTTGAGGCTGAAAATTTAGCTGGTGAAAAAACTATAGCAGATAATAAAGGTAATTATTTTACTTGTAGTTCTAAATTCAGCTTAAATAATGCAGCTGAATACAAACTTCCCTATATGCTTCCGGCAGGAGAAATTTATCAAAACCCTCTGAATCTGACAGGCAGAGATTCTAATGAAATTGCTTTCAGAAACAATAACAATCTGGCTGTAACTCAATTTTATAAATTAACTAATAATACTTTTACAAAAATTGATTCATTAAAGAATATTATTGTACAGGATTACGGGGATTTCAATAATAACGGCAAGAAAGATCTTTTAGGTTTGTTTGTATATAACGGTTATTTACTGGAACAGGAAAACTCTGGTTCATCAAAGTTTATTCAGACTTATGCCGATACGTCCGGAACTTTCTGGCCGATCCTTGCAAGTGATATTGATAATGATGGAAAAACAGAAGTGCTTGCTGTAAGCAGTGATTCTTCAATTACTGTTTGGAGAGTAACTAATGATCTTAAGGTTTCTGATCCATCAAAATTAATTAATTTCTCTCCGGCAGGATCCGGCGGAAATATTTATGATTCTCCCCATGCAGTAGTCACCGATTTAGATGGCGATGGAAAAAATGAAATCTGGACGGTTGATAAAGACGGCGATATTTTTGATTATAAGGTTTTAGGACCCAATAATTTTTTAAAAGGGAAAGTTTTTTCTACCGGTTTTTTGAGCTCTTCTTCATACCTGGCATCAGGGAATTATACAGGGGATGGTAAAAAAGAACTCGCAGTGCTTCTTCATTCAATTTCTGATGTTGATGTAGCTCCTTTCTACAGGCTATTAATTTTTAATATAATATCAGATTCAATTAATGTAATCTATGATCAGGCTTTTATTGATGCTGCTTCAGAATTCAATTCATCTTTTCAAAAAGCAGATAACAGCATCAGGTTTTCAGATATCGATAATGATGGCGTTGATGAGCTGATTCTGTTCACTTACCCTTATTCTTATATATTCAAATACGATAAAGGGAACAACGACATTATTTCATTTAAGGAGAATATTAATTCAAGTTCAATATTTGTAGGAGATTTGAATCAGAACGGGGTTAATGAAGTTGCTTTCCCGGCAAATAACGGAATTTCTTTTTCAGAGTTTACTTTAGCTGATAAAGCAAGCATTCCTATTTACTTTTCAGGCTATAGTCTGGATTCTTTGAATATAAAGCTCTCCTGGGAAGGGAAGGGGGATAAATATTATATTTATCGGGGCATAGATAAAAGCAATCTTAAACTTATCGATTCTACAACGGGGAATGAATTTATTGATAATAATATTTTAAATGGGAAATATTATTTTTATTCAGCTCAAACACATGATGCATCAAAGCAATTTCCCCTGTCTGAATTAAGTCCGGTAATAGACGTTTACTCTCATGAACCGGCTAAATTGATTGGAGCAAAAAGCATTAATGCCAGCACCGTACAGGCAGATTTCTCCGGAAAAATTAATACAACTGTGGAAAATTTAAATTCATTTGAAGTCACCGGAGTTGGTATCCCGAATAGTGCCGTCCCTTCAAATCAATTTTCATATACATTATCTTATAAAAATAATTTACCGGTTGGTAAGAATTATCTCATCATAAATAACTTAAAAGATTTGTATGGTTCTTTTATTCCTAATGATACTGTTGAATTTAATGTAGATTCCATAATTTCATCTAAAGAGTTTTTTATAAGTTCATTTGAAATTTTAAGTCCTACTCTTATTAAAGTGATATTTAATCTCGATATTGATCAAAGCAGTGCTTTAAATAGTAATAATTATTCATTTGAACCGCAGAATAATATCAGTGCTATTAATTTTGATCAAAGCGACCCAAAAATAATTTATATAAAGCTCGATGGTAAAAAACCAATCGGCTCAGTGGGAAGGGAATATAAATTAAAAATTAAAGGGGTTACATCTTCTGCATCTGACGGTAAAATTGCGATAAATAATGGTGCGGGAAGTGATATTATATTAACAGGTTATGCTAAAGACTTATCGGCTGTTTATGTCTATCCAAATCCGGCTAAGATATTTAACGGCGGCGGAAAAATTACCTTTGCCAACCTGCCGCAAAGAGCAAAAATAATTATATTTAACCTGCAGGGTAAACAAATGTTTGAGCTTGAAGAAAATAACGGCAACGGAGGAGTCGATTATAATTTAAAAGATAAATCCGGTGTTGAATTAAGCAGCGGAATTTATATCTTTCGAGTTGTTGAACTGGATAATTCAAATAATGAAGTTGATTCAAAAATCGGGAAATTTGCGGTAATTAAACATTGAATTATAAAGAAATTTATACAAAATCAAATATAATTAGTCTTTTCAGACTTTTTTTAGCGATACCTTTCTGGTTTTTACTGGATGGTTTTAATTCTCCTAATATCAGGTATATAACATTCTCAGTCTGTATACTTGCATCTTTCTCAGATATATTAGATGGTTATTTAGCAAGAAAATATAATGAAGTTACCGAATTCGGAAAGATTATCGATCCGCTTGCGGATAAAATTGCTGTTGGAGTGATAATTATAAAGCTTTATACAATCGGCCAAATACCCGGATACTATTTTTTAATGATTATCCTGAGAGATATTTTTATTTTTTTAGGAGGTATGTTTGTGGCGAAGAAAATAGGCAAAGTTTTGCCTTCTAATGTTCTGGGTAAAATAACTGTCATAAATATAGGAATCATAATATTATTAATTATGTTGCAACTAAACGGGAATAATTTAGTATACAGGCTTCTGTATGCTTCAAGCATCGTTTTGATATTTGCATCATTCGTAGGTTATATTATTAGAGCAAAGGAATTTTTAAAACGGAAAAATTATGGGTCTATTTGATAATTTTAATTTTGATAAATTAAAAAACGGTCTCTCCAAAACCAGGAAAAAAATGGTAAACAGTATAAATGAACTGGTTACCGGAAGAGCTGTAATTGATGAAAAAACACTTGATGAAATTGAAGAAATATTAGTTACTTCAGATATCGGTTTCGATCTTACCACTAAAATCATTGACCGGGCAAGATATTTTAATACAATTGAAAAAAGCAGGAGAGATTCCACAATAACGGATTCAATTAAAAAAGAGCTTTCCAAAGCTCTTGAAATGGGAAATCAAAATAATAATGATAATAATATTCATAAATACAAGCCGTATGTCATTTTAATCGTAGGAGTTAACGGTGTCGGTAAAACTACTACTATAGGTAAGCTAGCACATAATTATAAACAAGCAAACCTTAAAGTAATTGTTGGTGCAGCCGACACTTATCGTGCTGCAGCTAATGAACAGCTGGATATTTGGGCAGGAAGAGCCGGTGTTGAAATTGTTCAGAAATCAAAAGGGACGGATCCCTCTTCAGTTGCTTTTGATACAGTTCAGAAAGCTGTTAAGGAAAAATATGATGTAGTTTTAATAGATACTGCGGGAAGATTGCATAACAAAGCAAATTTGATGGGAGAACTGCTGAAATTAAAGAAAGTTATTGCTAAAGTAGTTCCTCATGCTCCCAATGAAACTCTTTTGGTTTTAGATGGTACCACCGGGCAGAATGCAATAATTCAAGCACAAGAATTTTCTAAGGTAACTGATATAACCGGCTTAATTGTAACTAAATTGGACGGTACAGCTAAAGGCGGAGTAATTTTCCAGATTGCTGCAAAACAAAAAATTCCTGTTAAATATATCGGCGTTGGTGAAAGCATTGACGATTTGCAGACTTTTAATCCGGATTTATTTGTATCAGCGATTTTTGAAACAAACTAAAGGGAGGTTTTTATGTTAATGAAGAAACCGCGAAACAGGATTTTCGATTATACTCCCAGATTTTATGACCCTAAAACCGATAAAGATGAGAAAATAAAACGAAGATTAGGATTTACAAGGAAAACAAAAATCATGAGAAAAAACCGAAGCCCGGTATTCTGGCTGGTAATATTAGCATTTGTAATTTATTTGTATTTGAAATTTTCAGGCATTGCTTAAACACGATAATCCTTTCTGCCAATAAAGAAAAGGGGATAACATTTTAGACATATATGATTATGATTACCCTATATTCTAATACTAGTATTAGTTTACATAATATACATTATCGGACAATTATTTATTGGCTTCTTTCTTCTCAAAAATATAGACTTTCTATAAAGTTCTATCTTACCTTGATAATTAAATCTCTTCTCAATCCTTTCATTAAATATTGATTGATTAATGCTGGTTAAGAAATTCGTTTAATTTTTTATCCTCGCCGAATAATATTAAACGGTCGGATAATCTTAATTTATAATGCGGATCCGGAGTAACTATTTCAGGTTCGCCTTTTTCCGAAAATATCTTTCAAGTGTTTTATCATTAAAACTTCTAAACCGAAGTTATTCCTCAATTTAAGTTCAGTCAAACTCTTACCTATAAAAGAATCAGGTATAGAGACTTCCATTATTGAATAACCTGAAGCAACCTTTATTGGACTACTTCTATCAATGGTTTTTAATTCTTTAGCTAAACCGCTTACCAGGTTTTCTTTTAAGGTTTCCCTGTTATATATTGAAATAACCTTTTGCCGTGTAACTGCTCCAAGAACTTTTGAAGGATCATTGGAATCAACTACAGGGAATTGGTCCAGATTTAATTTTCCAAAAAGCTTTAATATATAATCGAGATCATCGCTTGTTTGTATAATAGTTATTGAAGGATTAGCTATATCCCTAGCTACCAGTATATTCTTTACTATTTCATATTCTGTTATTATAGGTCTAAGCTCATTTTCTGTAATAATACCTGAGAGTTCTCCCTTTGAATTTATTGTATAAAATGAACTATTCGGACTTCCGACTAACTTGAGTATTAATTCCGGCAGAGGCATTTCTTCATTTACCAGATCAATTTTTTCGAGTTCAACATCACTTACGGCAATTGTCCTTAAAAGATTAGCTTCGCGGCCCTCTGAAATTATAAATCCTTCTGCTTCCAGATGTTTTACCTGGACTGAACCTTTTAAAGCTATTTGAACGAACATAGTGCTGATAATTACGGCAAGCATTAATGGAAGTATGAAAGAATAATCCTGAGTCATTTCAAAAATTATTAAAATAGCAGAGATTGGAATAGTATTTGCTCCTCCGAGCATTGCTCCCATTCCAACAAGTATAAATTTGGTCGTGTCTAGATGTAAGCCCCATAACGAATTGAATGAAAAAGCGAAAAGATATCCGAAACATGCTCCCATAAAAAGCGATGGAGCAAATAATCCGCCGAATCCACCCGAATTTAAAATTAAAGGGACCAGGATAAACTTTAAAACGAGTAGAATTAAGACAATCTGCCATGCTAAAGAGTTCTTTAGAATTTCATTTATTGCAGCATAACCAATACCGAAAATTTCTTTAAAAAAATAGCCGCTTACCCCGACAACCAAACCAACCAAAACCATTGCCGCCCATTGAGGAATTCCTTTTTTGTAGATTTTATTTCTAAATAAAACGTGGGTCCAATTAGTATACCGTATAAACAGAAATGAAATTACCCCGGCAAACAAACCCAGCACTGCATACAAATAAAGATAAGTATAGTTCACCATTTCTATATGAAAATGAAAAACAGAAGCGTTTCCAAGTAAAAGTCTTGAAACTGCACTTGCGGATACAGTTGCCAGGATAAGGGCAGAAAAAGTTGGAGCATGAAAATCATTCAGCAGTATAATCTCCAGTGCGAAAAATACCCCGCCTAAAGGAGCATTGAAAACTGCGGCAATAGCAGCTCCTGCACCGGCAGCTGTGAATATTCTAATTCTTTCTTCGGAAATTCTTAAAAGACTGCTTAACTTACTAGCAATTCCTCCTCCTAGTTGCGCTGCAGGACCTTCCGGTCCGACTGTTCCCCCGGTACTTATGCAAATGATTGGAGCAATTACATGAAACAAAGTGGTTCTTAATGGTATAAAACCTCCCCTTAATGCAACGGCTTTAATTACATCAGGAATACCTTTATGCTTAGCAGTATCAGGTGCAAACATGATCATAAGCGCTTGAGCCAGCATTCCTATTGCAGGAATTAGAATAACAAACGCAGCTCCTAAAAAGAATAAACCTTCTGCAGATTTTCCAAAAAAGATTTCATTAAAATATTCTATTGAATTATGGAAAAGAGTGGCACCTAAACCTACGACAATTCCAATAATAATAGAAATAAAGGTAAATGTTGTATACTCAGCAACAAAGATTTTGGATAACTTTTTTTGAATCTCTCTATTAAGATTCCGGGACTTAACAAATAACCTTAAAAATATTCTCCTATTTATTTCTTTCATTGTAGTTTAACTAAAGTTAGAAAATCTAAAATCGGTTTGCGGTAAATCTTTGCCATATACAAATAAAGGAGTATTTAAAGGAATATATTTTGGAAGAAAAAGGAAAAAGCTAAAGTAAATCATTACTCATTTATAAATAAAAAATCCTTCCCCGGTCTTTCTTCCAAGCTTTTTTGCAGCAACCATTTTTTTAAGTAAAGGACATGGCCTGTACTTGGAATCATTATAACCGGTATATAAAACTTCCATTATTGCCAGGCAGACATCCAAACCAATAAAATCTGCTAATGTTAAAGGACCCATAGGATGATTCATCCCGAGTTTCATGACAGTATCAATATCTTCTGCTGATGCGACACCTTCCATTAATGCGAAAACTGCTTCATTAATCATAGGCATTAAAATTCGATTGGATATAAACCCTGGATAATCAAATACTTCAACAGGTGTCTTATCTAATTGCAGAACCAATTCATTTATAATTTTATAAGTTTCATCACTTGTTGAATATCCTCGTATAATCTCAACAAGTTTCATCATTGGAACCGGATTCATAAAATGCATTCCAATAAATTTACTTTCTCTTCCAGTTTGCGATAATTCTGTAATTGAAATTGAAGAGGTGTTGCTTGCAAAGATAGAATCCGAATTAATTATTTTATTTAACTTATTAAAAATATTTAACTTAGCTTCTCTGTTCTCATAAATTGCTTCTATAATTAAGTCTGAATCAGAGGGAGTCGAATCTAAACCAATAACTTTATTAATCCTGGATAAAATTTCTTTTTTATTTTCTTCAGAAATGATTTCTTTTTTTATCTGTCTGTCCAGGTTTTTTGAGATAGCTGTAATTGCCTTATCAGCTAATTCGTTACTCACTTCAACAAGGCTGACGCTGAAGTTTTTCATTGCAAAGACATGTGCAATTCCATTCCCCATTGTTCCTCCCCCTATAACAGAAATGTTTTTAATCTTCATACTTCCCTCCCCTACCTTAAATAATTTTTAGCTATAAGTGCTGATGCCTCGCCTCCCCCTATGCAGAGAGAAGCTAATCCGAATCGGGAATTTCTCCTTTTCATTTCATGAATAAGAGTTGTAAGTATGCGTGCTCCGCTTGCTCCGATTGGATGCCCCAGAGCAATTGCACCGCCGTTTACATTCACTTTTTCAAGCTCTAATCCTAACAATTTATTTACTGCTAAAGATACAACAGCAAAAGCTTCATTAATTTCAAAAAGGTCAATATCTGTAACCTTCATATCTGCTCTTTTTAACACTTTAGTAATTGCGTCGGCGGGAGCTGTTGTAAATTCTATTGGTGCTTTAGCTGCAGAACTTTGTGCGACTATTTCTACTAATGGATTTAACCCTAATTCTTTTGCTTTGTCTTCAGACATAATTAAAAGAACTGCAGCACCGTCATTTATGCTGGATGCATTTGCTGCGGTTACAACTCCATTCTTATCAAAAACCGGTTTAAGAGTCGGAATTTTTTCAAATTTAACTTTTCCGGGTTCTTCATCACTGTCAACAATAACATCACCTGTTTTTGTTTTTATTGAGACTTTTACAATTTCATTATTGAATTTACCCTCTTTTTGTGCCGATTGTGCTTTTTTATAGGAGCTTATGGCAAACTCATCTAATTGTTCCCTGGTAAATGAAAAATCTTTTGCACAGGCTTCAGCACAGCTTCCCATATGAATATTATTATAAACATCCCATAAGCCGTCGATAATCATTGAATCAACCAGTTCACCATTCCCCAGCCTATATCCAAATCTCGCTTTTGGTAGAAGATAGGGAGAATTACTCATACTTTCCTGCCCTCCGGCAATGATAATATCAGCATCATCGCATAAAATAGCCTGCTGTGCGAGCATAACAGCTTTTAAGCCGCTGCCGCACATCTTATTTATAGTTAAGCATTCAGTGTTATCAGGCAGTCCCGCAAATAAAGCTGCCTGCCTTCCCGGAGCCTGCCCTTGACCGGCAGTTAAGACATTTCCCATAATTACTTCATCAACTAAATTTTTATCGATTTTTGATTCTTCAAGAAGAGCTTTTATTGCTAAACTTCCTAATTTGGCAGCACTAAAAGAAGATAATGAACCTCCGAGTGAACCAACCGGGGTTCTCTTAGCGGATGTAATTACTACTTTTTTCATTGTTTAAACTTTTAATAAATAAATTTAAATTTAAACAAATATAAGATAATATTCAGGTAACGATTAGCACGCAGAGAAAGTTTATGTTTTGATCCCTGGTGATGTTAAAGAAGATAACTTAAAAATTAATGATAATACTATTGTATTTAGATTAATATTGTTTCTAAGAATCGAGATCAGGTAATCCAGCTGGGAGACAATTTCATTTAATTCTACATTGTGGAAACGATTATTAAATTTTTCCAACGTCTCTCTGTAATCTTTAAAAAACAAATTGTCTTCTCCATAACGGAATCTTTGTACATCATTGAGCCAGATAATAATCAAATGAATTAAAATTTTAATTGATTCGGAATCTCCTTCCGAGATAAATGTTGAAAACTCGTTTAAAGCAGAACTATATTTTCTTCCAAAAGAATATCGCAAAATAAAAATCGTTTTTTCTTTTAGAACTTCGAAATTATTTTCGAGTAAAGATAAAGCTGTATCTACTGAACCACCTGAGAAAGGAGCGACAGACTGAGCAGTATTTTTATCAATATCAAAATACTTTATTAATATATCTGTTATTTCCGAATTATTTAACGGCTCAAAATTTATAATCCAGCATCTTGACCGGATGGTTTCTCTTAACAATGAAGGGTAAGGAGTAGCTAATATAAAAATTACCCCTTCAGGAGGTTCTTCCAGATTTTTTAGAAGAGCATTCTGAGCCGATTCATTCATTAAGTGGGCATCTGAGATTAGAATAATTCTAAATTTTATGTCACTATAATCAAGTGATAAAAACTTTTTAATATCTCTAATGCTATTGATTTTAATGTTCTGAGCTTTGGGAATCTTTATTTTGTAATAAGGATTTATAATCTTTTTATTTAGTTCTTCATGTATAACCTGGATTTCTACCTGGCTGAGCTTTTCCATTGGCGAACTTGTATCAATTTCATTTTTACCGCGCGGAAGCGGGAAGATATATTTTATATAAGGCTCTGAAAAATTCCCAATTTTTTTTATTACCTGGCTGCTATTATCAAGTGAAGAAAATTTTAAATTTACTGCTTTTGCAAACCTGATTGAAATTAGCTCTTTACCTATACCATTTAGCCCCTGGAAAAGAAATGCATGCGGAATTTTAGAATTGTCTATTAATTTATTTAAAACATTTTTTACAGTATTCTGTCCTGTGATTCCTTCAAAGTAATTTTTCATAACCAAAAAATACTGAATGAACTGTTGGTTTTTTAATAATCATCCTCATTATAAAAGAAATCTTCATCGGTTGGATAATCCGGCCAAATATCTTCAATGGTTTCATAAGGTTCCTCCGAATCTTCCAATTCCATTAAATTTTCAATTACTTCGTAAGGAGCTCCTATTCTATCTGCATAGTCAAGCAATTCATCCTTTGTTGCCGGCCAAGGCGCATCATCTAGAATAAGATGCAAGCTCCACAGTCCAAATCATATGTTATTCTCCAAAATTAAGAAATGGTATGCTGAAATTAAATTGGATTTCCCACTTATTAAAGACTGCTTTCTAGTCAATTTTAATAACTTTTCTATCCTTATTTTTATCTAAACCATGCTTAAAAATAAAATAAATTTGTAAATTTCAATGAAATTTCTACAAAGTACAACTATTATTGAAAATAAATCAATATTATTCTTCAAAAGTTGCAAAAAGTGTAGTATTATAAGACAAATTTCAATGAATTGCAAATGTTTTAAATTTCAAGTGCCGGAATCTAAAAAAAATGGATTGATTTGTCAAGAGATTTCTAATTTAACTTATTCGAAATCATGTTCGAAATAATCTACCCCTCTATAATCATCTTGTTGTTTGTTTTGCATTCGGCTGAGAAGCTGCTCCTGAAATATTTTCGCAGAATCATAGCCATAATGCTTCAATAAATAGTTCAGGCTGATCACTTCAGAAATTACTGTTATATTTTTCCCGGGTAAAATCGGAAGCTTAACATAAGGGACATCAATTCCCAGGATGTTAACGGTTTGTTCATCCAACCCTGTTCTTGTATATTCACTTTTATCATCCCAAATTTCAAGTTCAACAATAATCTCCAGTCTTTTTTGAAACCTGATAGCTCTAATTCCGAACATTTTTTCAACATCTATTATACCCAGTCCCCTAATCTCCATATGGTGTTTGACAAGATTTGTCCCTGATCCGATAAGAATGCCTTCTCCCTTTTTTGTTAAAATGATAAGATCATCAGCCACCAGCCTTTGTCCTCTTTCAATGAGATCGAGGGCTACCTCGCTTTTACCAATTCCCGATTTCCCTACAAATAAAATTCCTACACCATATACATCTACTAATGAGCCGTGAATTGAAATTCTTGATGCAAATTGATCGTCTAAAAAATCACTTACAAGATAAACGGTTTTTGTTGTAGGATATGGCGAGCCGAGGATTGTTGTATTGTATTTATTTCCCAGCTCAATTAATTCCGGGAAAGGAGTATTGTTATCTGTTATAGATAATACAGGGAATATCAAATTGGAAAATTCCTTCAAGCGCTTTTCCTCTCTGTTCTTCGGAAAGCTGCTTTAAATACTGCATCTCTGTATTCCCGAATACCTGAACGCGGGAATGATGAGAACAAATCAACAAACCCGGCCAAAGCAAGCCGGGTCTGTGTAAATTCTGTTCGTAAATTTTTTTTTCAAATCCGGCTTCATTTGTATATAATTTCAGCTTAAACTTCTCTCTAGTTCTTTTATACAAAAGACCTACATTCAAATATTCTTTACGCGATATTGACTTTTGATTAATCTTAATCATTTGAGTGTGCAAATTTTTTGGTTTTCATTTTCTTTAACTGTCGGGAAAGTTTCTCAACCGTACCGCTTATTGATTTCTTATAATCATCCGAATCATCTGCTGCTTTTAATACCATACCAGGAATTTTGAGTATAATTTCTGCGCTTTTAATACTATCTCGTGAATTTTGATAACTTAAAATAACATC
The DNA here is from genome assembly GCA_963782475.1 of uncultured Bacteroidota bacterium. Classification (GTDB taxonomy): domain Bacteria; phylum Bacteroidota; class Ignavibacteria; order Ignavibacteriales; family Ignavibacteriaceae; genus CAVQBP01. The sequence continues at coordinate 106,238 of CAWAJW010000004.1, read as the reverse complement.
GGCGCTCAAAATATTATCATAAAACCTTTCTAAAGAAACTACTTCGGAATTTATAAAATCCTTAAGAGTTTCACGAGCTTTGAACTTCCTGGAAGTTATTGAAATGTTCATATATCCTCCGATTTACGTTAAGATTTTGGATGAGATTTTTTATATGTAGCTTTTAATCTTTCAATACTAACATGTGTATAAATTTGTGTTGTAGAAAGATTTTCATGTCCTAATATTTCTTTAACAGCTTTCAGATTAGCCCCGTTATCAAGCATATGTGTTGCCGCACTATGTCTTAAAATATGGGGACTTTTCTTCTTAATGTCTGTAACCCTTGATAAATATTTATTAACTATTCTCTGAACCATTCTCGGGTAGATTCTCTTCCCATATTTATTTAATAATAAAGGTTCTTCGCTGCTGTTAAAAATTCTCGTAGTCAAATATTCATTTATAATTATTATTGATTTTGTTCCAACAGGTGAAATTCTTACCTTACTTCCCTTTCCTTTAACGCGTAAAATTTTCTGCTCCAGATCCAGGTCGATTCTATTTAGCGAACATAATTCTGAAACGCGCAATGAGCAGCCGTATAATAATTCAAAAATTGCTTTTATTAATTTACTATCTTCTGCGTCTTTGTCAACTTCTTTATAAATTTCCGTAAAATTTTCTACTGAAATAATTTCCGGCAATTTTCGTGCTGCTTTTGGATTGGAAATATAAAATGCCGGGTTTTGTTCAATTATATCCTGCTGAAAAGCAAATTTGAATAATCCTCTTAAAGATGCCAGTTTTCTTGAGATTGATTTTTTTTCCAAGCCCAAGATTACTAAGGTGCATAAGATAGGATTTTATTATTTTTTCGGAAATTGCGTTTATTTCAAGCTTGGAATAATCTGCACAATATTTCGAAAAGGAATCAAGATCTTCCTTGTAAGCTTTCAAAGTATAATACGAATATCTTTTAATTCCCCCTAGGTATTCCAAATATTGGTTAATTACTTTCGTAATTTTCATTATAAATTATTCTTCTTCATCTTCCGGAGGCGTTTGAATAATTTCCTCGCCGCAATTAGGGCATTTCAGATATTCACCTTTTTTCTTCGAAAACCTTTTTTCCATATATGCTGAATCTTTATTCGGACATTCATGCGGTACGGGTTTATACCAGCTTACAAAATCGCAGTCAGGATATCTAGAACAGCCGTAGAATATTTTTTTTCTTCGTGATTTCCTTTCAACAACTTCACCTTCTTTACATTTGGGACAGCTGACATTAAGAGTAATATTTTTTATATAATCACAATTAGGATATTTTTCGCATCCAATAAATCTGCCGAACTTTCCCTCCCTGAAGACCGTTCTTGCTCCGCATTTCTCACACTTTTCTCCTGTATATTCAGGTTCCTGATTCTGAGCTGCCATATCCTTCAATGATTTTATATTTTTACATTCAGGATAATTATTACATGCAAGATATTTCCCGAATCTCCCTATTTTTATAATCATTTCACCGCCGCATTTATCGCATATAATCTTTTCAACTTTATTTTCTACATTCTTTAATGCCTTGGAGAAAGGGAGATAAAAATCATTAAGAACATTTACATAACCGTTTTCTCCCTGGGCAATTTGATCAAGTTCATTTTCCATTTCCGCAGTAAAGCTCTCATTAATTATATCAGGAAAATTTTTAACGAGAATTTTGTTTACTTCTTTACCGAGCTTTGTAGGTACCAATTTTCTATCTAACTGCTGAACATAATTTCTATCCTGAATTGTGCTTGCTATAAGTGAATAAGTACTTGGTCTTCCAATTCCTTTAGATTCCAGTTCTCTTATTAAGTGAACTTTCCGTAAAACGGGGGGGCGGTTTAGTAAAATGCTGATTCTTCAATAATTCTTCCAGTTTTAATCTTTGATTTATTTCCAATCCCAAAGGAATTTTTTCTTCTTTATTATCTTCATCGCTTTCTTTTTGTTCAACCATCTCTTCATAGACCTGCATAAAACCGCTGAATTTAACAGCTGTGCCGGTTGCCTTAAATTAAAACTCGCCGGCAGTAACTTCAACATTTGTAATTTCCAGTTCTGCAGGCGCCATTTGGGATGCAATAAATCTCATCCAAATAAGTTCATATAATTTTAGTGATCTCCTATCGAGATAATTCTTTACATAATCCGGTGTAAATTTTAATGAGGTAGGTCTAATTGCTTCATGAGCATCCTGCACATTTATTTTATCTTTCTTTTCAAAGATATTAGGGGTAGCAGGAATATATTTTTCACCGTACGAATTTTTTATATAATCTCTTACTAATGGAATAACTTCTTCACTAATACGGGTCGAATCAGTTCTCATATAAGTAATTAAACCTTGTGTTCCTTCTTTCCCAAGATCGACTCCTTCATATAATTTTTGAGCAATCATCATAGTCTGTTTCGGTCTCATTCTTATTCTTCTGGAAGCTTCGGCCTGCAATGTACTTGTAATGAATGGAGGTGACGGATTCCTTTTTACATTTTTCTTTGTTATATCGGAAATTATAAAATTTTCTTTTTTGGAAATAAGGTTAAAAATATCTTCAGCGGTATTTTCATTATTTATTGCAAAATTCTTTTCAAGAAATTCCTTCCAGTCATTTTCATCCATTTCGGGTTTCGGCTGAATCTTTAATTCTTTGCCGTTAACCTTGAAAAGCTTTGCTTCAAATGTTTCGCCTTTATCTGTTTTAAAGATTGCCAATATTGACCAGTATTCAGTCGGGATAAATTTATCAATCTCCACTTCCCGATCACATATCAGCTTAAGTGCAACAGATTGTACTCTTCCGGCAGATAATGAACCGCTGCCTGAAATTTCAATAATTGCCTTCCACAAAAACGGGCTTATTTTATAGCCGATTATCCTATCCATAACTCTTCTGGCACGTTGTGAAGTAACAAGATAGCTATCGATATTCCTGGGAGCTTCCATAGCTTTCTTTACACCGGTCTTTGTAATTTCATTAAAAAGCACCCGCTGAATTTTATGATCGGCCGTACCATTTAATATATCAACGATATCCTGTGCAATTGCCTCCCCTTCGCGGTCAGGGTCAGTTGCTATGTATATATTGTTGCTCTTTGAAGCAAGCGACTTTATTTTTTTTATTATATCACCTTTCCCCCTAATATTTACATATTGAGGCTGATAATCATTTTCAATATCTACACCTAGCTTCGTTTTAGGTAAATTTCTTATATGACCGACAGTCGCTTCAACGATATAGTTGCTGCCGAGATATTTATTTATTGTTTTTGCTTTCGAGGGTGATTCAACTAAAATTAAATTCTTTGCCATAAAATTTTCTAATTCTCAATATTTATTGGTTTAATTATATATGTAAAAAATGGTAAAATTGTTATAATATAAACAATAAGTTCACATTATATCTCTGTAATCTCTATATATTTCAATTATGCTACTTACTCCTAAAAAATAAGTTCCAAGTCTAATTTATTAATCAATATAACATTAAAAAATGTATTAAATTAGAAACATTATAAAAAATTGAGCGAATTCTGACGAAAGTTAAACTTTTTTCACTGCCTTATACACATTGCCATGAATAAAATAAGTTTCAAATTTCATACAAAAATTGGAAGCCCCTAATTTCACTTCTTTTAATCGGATAATAATATTTCACAATAATTACTTAATAACCTGTTTTCAACTCTTTTCATTTTTATCTTCTCATTTGGAGTTAAGTCATCGTAACCTAATAAATGAAGAATACCGTGAATAACAAGTCTTAAAATCTCTTCTGTAAAGGCTGCACCGTATTTTCCTGCATTAAATTCAGCATCTTCAACAGAAATATATATTTCACTTTCAATAACCCCATTTTCAGCAGAATAATTAAATGTAATAATATCTGTTGAATAATTATGATTTAAAAATTTTCTATTGATTTTTATTATTTGGCTTGATGAAACAAAGTTTATTAGAAGTGATGAAATATTTAGCGCGAATTCCTTTTTTAATAACCCGACAACTTTATGAATTAATAATTTATTTATTTTAATATTTGAATTATTATTGACTTCTAAATTTTTTATCACAGAACAATATTATAATATTATAACTTTATTTCCAAGCCTTCTTTTGCAGCAATACAGCCTATCTGATGATTTCCTTTCTCAAATATAATTTTTGTTTCTTCAAGCATCCTTTCAATTTTTTCATCGGTATAATCCGGATTATAATGAAATAAAATTAAATTTTTAACTTCGGCTAAGATACTAAAATTAGCCAAAAGAATATTGCTAGAATGTCCCCATCCCTTTTTATTAACAAGCTGATTTTCATCGTACATTGTATCATGTATTAAATAATTGCAGCCGCGGCAAAAGTCAATTAAACCTTTATTTAATTCTTTTATTGATTCAATAGCCTCCTGGTTATTAAATTTCAGTTCGTTATCAGTCATATATACAATAGACTTATTTCCCTCCGATATTTTGAATGCCAGTGTAGGAGTAGAATGGTTGGCCATAAGAGTTTGAATTGTCACTCCATCAAGTCTATAAGTATGATTAAATTCTATTTCTTTATAATCGATATCTGCATTTACATCATCAATTTTTATCGGGAAATAATTATCATTCATCTGGTTGCTGAGAATATCGGAAATTTTATTCCCGTTAGAAGTTAAGCCGTGAAATACTACTTTTCTTTTTTTATCATAAAGAGGGAGGAAAAACGGAATTCCCTGGATATGATCCCAATGATAATGGCTGATGAAAATATTAAGCTCTTCCTCATGGCTTAAATTTTCACTTAAATCAATACCTAATTCCCTAATCCCGCTCCCGGCATCGAGTATAATTATTTTATTGTTGCTGGATCTAAATTCAACGCACGGAGTGTTGCCGCCATATTTCAGCGTACTTTTTCCGGGAACCGGAATTGAACCTCTTGTACCCCAAAACTTAAAATACATAGACATTATTTTATTTTAATGATTCAATTGATTCTTCAGAGTATTTACTATACCTTAAAGCCAGCTTTTCAAACTCATCAATCTCAGTTTTTTTCAATTCTCTAATTATTTTTGCAGGTACACCAGCTGCTAATTTTCCTGAAGGAACTGTAAAACCTGGAGTTACAACAGCACCAGCAGAAACCATTGAATTTTCTTCTAAAACTGCACCATCTAAAATTATTGCTCCAATTCCAACCAAGCATAAATCATTAATTGTACATCCATGTAAATTAACAGAGTGTCCTATCGTAATTTTACTACCAATATTGAGAGGGTATTTGTTGCTGGTAACATGCAACATCGAGCAATCCTGAATATTAGTAAAGGAACCTATTTTAATATAATTAACATCTCCTCTAATTACTGTGTTATACCAAACACTTGAGTTCTCCCCAATTTCTACATTCCCAATAATTTTTGCACCGGGCGCCAAAAACACGTTTTTTGCAACTTTTGGGAAAAATTTCCTGTAGGGGAATATTTTCTTTTCTTCGTTTATTCCTTGTACTCCGGTGCTTTCCACCCTGCTCTTTTCCATTCCTTTAATTCTAATGTAATATTTCCAACCATAACTTGCATTTTTGCCAAAACCGGTATTGCAGCCTCATCATTTGTAAACCAGCCTTCATAATCACCGGTTAAGCCATATATGCTGACAAAATCGAGATGCCCATCAACTTTAACACAAGATACCGGGTAATCAATAGCATCAATAGAAATATCTTCAACCTCGTTATAAAAATTTATTTTTGTTGTAACTTTTTTTTCATTAACAAAACCGGATATTTTCTCAGATTTTTTTTGCCCGCTGTTCATTCTTGCATAATAAAAAATAGAAAGTCCATCCTGGTATTTATTGTCAGGTTCTATGGATGCCGTTGAATCAGTCCATATCTGTCTGGGTGAAATCTTTCCTTTTATTATATGAATTTTTGAACTATCGTACCTAAAATAATAATCGGTAAATGTATCATAATCATCGGTTTTGACAATACCCTCAAAAAAATCAGAATAATATTTATCGGTTATTGTGCTTTTATATATCTGGTGTATATCAACAAAAGGAATATTATCGTATGAATCAATATATGCGATTGTATTATAATTTGTTTTGTTATTTATCTCTTTCTTGCCGGTGATTTTTAATGTAACCCGGCCAAGCACAAAAAAAGCATATTTAACCACATAAGTTAATTCTTCTCCGACTTGCAGGCTTTTATTTGAGACGAAAGAATAATTATATTTTTCAATACTATGTTTTGGAGATACATCTGTATAAAAAAATAAAAAAGGAAGCAGCATCATTATTTTCTTGATAAAAATCATTTAAGATTTGCCAACTCTTTTGCTTCTCCAAATAGGGTAGTTGCTTTTAAAAGCTGTTTATCGGCAGTTAAAATTTCTTCATACCAGCCTTTGTTCTTCCAGTAATTTCTTGCAATCTGAGCTTTCAGCCTTATAAGAATAAAATCCTTATCTTTATTAAAATCTTTTTGAGAAAATTTCACTCCCTTTGAAACAGCAAAGTCAATAAATTCCTTAATGTCTTTTTCTGAAAAACTAAAATTGTTTTTAAAATCATCCAGTGTTTTATATTTTTCTTTAATTAATTTCTCGTTGGAGTCCAAATAAGATAATATGAATTGGTAAAAAATATTATCCTTCATTAGATCGGTCGTATAATTTGTAATCTCGTCGGATTTAACAATATAGTCAGGAGTAATTCCCCCTCCGCCGTATACAATTCTTCCTGCATGGGTTTTATATGTTGGGAGAGAAGAATCTTTTTCTGCCGAATGGAAAAGGTTATTTCCTTCATTTTCACCTTTACCTCCAATATCATTATAGTAATCCTGTTTATTTTTCAGATTCTTATAATCTCTTTGGATTAATCTTCCGGAAGGAGTATAATATCTTGAAATGGTTAACCTGATAGCGGAATTATCGGGAAGTTCAAACTGGCGTTGAACCAATCCTTTACCAAAAGTTGTTTCGCCTACAATCAGACCTCTATCCCAATCCTGTACTGCACCTGAAACAATTTCGCTTGCAGAAGCGCTCCCGTTATTAACCAGTATAATTAATGGAATTTTTTCAAAAGGGGAAGATTTGGAAGCATCAAATTCATCATCAAACTCATGTCTTCTTCCTTTTGTATAAACTATTTTTTTATCACCGCTTATAAAAAGATCGGCAACTTGCACAGCCTGGTTTAATAATCCTCCCGGGTTCCCCCTCAAATCAAAAATTAATTGTTTCATTCCTTCATTTTTAAGATCGTTCAAAGCATCGGAAACTTCATCATAAGTTGTTTCGGAAAATCTTGAGAGACTTAAATAACCGGTGTTATTATTCAGCATAAAATGAGTATCAACAGAATGAAGCGGAATTTTATCCCTGGTAATTTCATAGTGGAGAACATCAGGAGCGCCGTAACGGTAAATTGTAACATTAACCTTTGTACCTGCTTTCCCCCTCAGCTTTTCTCTTACTTTTTCATTTGAAAAACCGATAGCATCTTTTCCATTTATTTTGATAATTCGATCACCGGATTTTATCCCCAGTGCTTCGCTGGGTCCCCCGGAAATTGGAGAGACGACAACAATTGTATCATTTACAATTTGAAATTCAACCCCTATACCTTCAAAGTCGCCTCGGAATGATTCATCGACCGATTCCATCTCGCTTGCAGGTATATAAATTGAATGAGGATCAAGCTTGCTTAGCATTCCATCAATTGCAGCTTCAACAAGTTTCGGTGTATCGACTTCTTCAACATAATATTTTTGAGTGTACGTTAATACATCATCAAGCTTTGTAATACTGTCATGTAAATTATCATCAGAAAAGACTTTTTCTATCTGGGTTCCTAAAACAATTCCGATTATTAATATTATAATAATAAAAAGAATTCTGAATTTTGAATTCATTTAAACTCCATACATCATTTAATTATAGTTTGGCAGACAAAGTAAAAAATGTTTCTACACCTTGATTTATTTTTCCCTGGAGAGATTGATTAATATATTTCAGGTTAAAATAAAAATTTATTTCATTAAAAGGTTCATAGTTTACGGAAACAGAAGCCATCCTGCTATATTCTAAAATGCCATCCAGAAAATGTACTGTCTCAGAATCAAATACCCTGTGACCGAGGGAAATATCACCCCCCACATTTTCTTGAACGGAACCATCGGGAGCCAAAGGATTTGCACCATGTATTGAATATGAAAAATCCCCGCTCAGACTTAACCGGTTCGTAAACCTGTAATTTACCTGCGTATAAAATAATTCACTGTTGGGCTGCAGAAAAGAGCCCAGGTTATATCCGAAATTTGTAAAATTATTTCTTAGAAATCTATGTGTAAATACATACGGATCAATTGCAATATATTCAAATCTGAATTCGAGCGGAATTGTTTTATAAAGATTAGCCGAGTACAAGCCAGCATTAAATATGAATTGATTCCCCCACCAGCCTGTACCTAATTTATTTATTGTGATATCATCTATTAAAAAAGTTGTGTAAAGCTTCAAACCCTGTATTGAATTATTCTTGAAATCAAAAAAGAGCATTGAATTATCCCTGTCCCTGTTTTGATGTTCAATAGATTTGTAGAAGCTGAATGGATTAAGATAAGAAAGGTCAATAGGACGGTCCCCGTAAATAATAAATTCTCCGATTCCAAAATTAACATCTTTAGAAATATTAAAACCTATTCGATGATAACCAATATATTTCTCTTCAACTGTAGTCTGCTCTCCCGTTGTTGAATCAAAGGAAAATGAAGTATTCCCGAGCAGCTTTCCATGAAAAAAAGAAAAATCAAAAAATTTGTAGGAAATATTTAGAGCGACATAATCGAATTCGGGAGAATTATCATCCATCAATGCTTTGACGGGACCATAGCCAATATTGATTCTATCCTGTCCGAGTTTAAATTTTACAATATCAAAATCGGCAGTAAAATAACCTTCGGTTTCATCAAAAAAAGCTTGATCAGGCTTTTCACTTAATTTAAAATTATACTTGAGATCATTCCTTAACAGTGCGGTCTCTTTATTCCCGAAAACATTCCCGTTAAACCCTTTAAGATAAAATCCGAATTTATTAAGGAATGTCCCCCTTATTTCACCCCCGATGTAGCCAAGGGTAGTTGAAAGATTACTTTTATTCTCCAAATCGTTATTGAATATTGACTCGCCTTCTCCTAACAGATTAATAAACAGATTAAATTTTTCGGGTTCATTATAATAATAAAAATATTTCTGCTTTTGAGAGAGAAGATCGTATTTCCCCTTCCCGAGCATTGATTGAGAATCATTCAAAGTGCCTGACAGATCATATTCAAATTCTACTTTTAAATCCTGAAGAATTTTCTTATCTACATCATCCAGCTTATTTTCATTATTTATTACCTGTTTTAAAAATCCGGCAATTTCTTTCCGGGTTTTGGGAATCTCAAATGAATTATAATTATCAATTATCTGGAGTGTTTCCATTCTTTCCAAAAAGCTATAGACAGGATTTACAGACCCGACGTATTCTGTTTGCGAAAAAATATTAATTGCTAAAAAGATAAATATCGGAATTATTTTTTTCATTTATCTAATCTGCTCCCATTCTTTTGAAATAGCTTTACCTTTGAAAAAAACTGAGAAACCATTTTTAATCCAGACCCATGAAACATTTTTGTAGCCCAATTCTCTGAATCTTCTCGGCGATTCAAATATAAATAAATCTTTTGAAAATAATATTTTCCCTTCTTTTCTTATTCTTTTATATAGATCGAAATCTTCACCTGCGGCAAGCTCTTCGTTGTAACCGTTAAATCTATAAAATATTTCCTTTCGAATTACCTGGCATTCACCTCTCCCCATTCCAACGCCGATAAAATTTAAGAATCTAAAATAAATATTATAGATTGTCTGAAAAATCTTATCTGCAAATATTTCTTCTTCAGGAAAAACTTTTACCATGCATGTCATAGCCAGATAGCTGCTGTTAAGAAAATTATTTTCAATATATTTAAAGAAATAATCTATATCCGGGATTAATATATCGCCGTTAAAAAAAATAAAGATCTCGGTATTTGCACGGTCTGCCCCAACATTTCTACCTTTTGCAATATTCTGCTTTTTATTACCGGAATGTACTTCAACAATATCTGAGTATAGCCGAGCAATTTCGACGGTCCTGTCTTTACTGCCTCCATCGGATATAATTATTTCATAATCATATTTCTTTTTATGCTCGGGGTTTGAAAGCTGCTTTAACAAATTAGGGAGAAGCTTTTCCTCGTTCAGTGTTGGAATAATAATACTATATTTCAAACTTCACCTTAGCAGCAATATAATTAATTTTGATTCAGGAATTACCTGAATTCCGGGCATAGAGAAACGAGACATAATGTTGATGTAAATAGTTATAAAAATATTTATTTCCCTTCGGGCTTCATCTGGGGAAAAAATATTACATCCCTGATAGATGATTGATTGGTAAGCACCATAACTAATCTATCGACTCCGATACCCAGACCTGCTGTCGGAGGCATACCGTATTCCAAAGCACGAATAAAATCCTCATCAATTTGATGAGCTTCCTCATCTCCTTCTTCCCGCATTTTTCCTTGGTCCATAAACCTCTGCCTTTGATCAATGGGATCATTAAGTTCGGAGAATGCATTACATATTTCTTTACCTGCAAGATATGCTTCAAATCTCTCAACAACGCCTTCTTTTGCACGGTGCTTCTTTGCAAGCGGGGAAAGTTCAATGGGGTAATCCATTACAAATGTCGGCTGAATTAAGCCCGGTTCGACAGTCTGACTGAAAATTTCATCTATCAGCTTACCTTTCCCTTCGATTCCAGATGTCTCAATTCCCAATTCTTTTGCCTTATTCTTCAATTCGTCAATGGAAGATGCGATAACATTCATACCAATTTTTTCTTCTATTGCTTCGACAAATGAAATTCGTTTCCATGGAGATTTTAAGTTTAAGCTTTTATCTTCAAACACAAATTCATAAGAATTAAAAACTTCTTTACAAATATTTTGAATCATTTCTTCCACGAAATTCATCATCCATTCATAATCATGGTAAGGGACATAAAGCTCCATCATAGTAAATTCAGGATTGTGAGTCCGGTCCATCCCTTCATTTCTAAAATCTTTAGATATTTCATAGACACCGTTTATGCCGCCTACAATCAATCTTTTTAGATAGAGTTCATCTGCAATTCTTAAATAGAAATTAGTATCTAATGTATTATGATGCGTAATGAACGGTTTTGCAGCAGCTCCGCCATACAGCGGCTGGAGTATCGGTGTTTCCACTTCAAGGAAATTATGAACGTCAAGAAATCTCCTAATAGAAGAAATAACCCTGCTTCTTTTAATGAATATATCCTTTAGGTGCGGGTTAACTATCAGATCAAGATATCTTTGCCTGTACCGGAGCTCTTTATCTGAAAATTGATCATGAATAATCTTATTGCCCTGCTCATCTGTTGTTTCTTTTGCAACCGGCAGAGGACGCAAAGACTTGGCAAGTAATTTTAAAGAAGTTGTATGTACAGAAATTTCACCGGTCTTGGTTTTAAAAACGTAACCTTCAATGCCGATGATATCACCTATGTCCATTAATTTAAATTCCGAATAGCTTTCTCCAATATCATCCATTCTTAAATAAACCTGGATCTTTCCTTTATGATCCTGGATATGTGCAAACGAAGCTTTCCCCATTCTTCTGATTGCCATTATTCTTCCTGCAATTTTAACTGATCTTTTCTCTTCATCTTTATAATTATCTTTTATATCCTGTGAATCTGAGCTGACTTCAAACGAATAAGCGAAAGTTTCAACACCTTTTGCTTTCAATTCACCAAGCTCTTCAAATCTTCTTTTAATTAAAGTATTTATATCTTCCCCGGCTTCCAGATTGCCGGATTGAATATTCTTATCCACTAAGCCTCCATTTATTTTCTTTTAAAATTTGCCAGCCTCAAACAAACCAGGTCTTCAATATTCTCAGCAATTTTAACGGGAACATTGTAATTATTGGCAATAATTGAGAATGATACTGGTTCATTATCCAGTGTATAAACATAACCGGAAATGCTGCTAACGCCTATATGTGTACCTGTTTTTGCTCTTAAATTATTTTCAGCTTTAGTCTTTTTCATCCTTTTGCCAAGAGTTCCGTCTACACCGGCAATAGGCAATGAATTAAAGAAAGGGATGAAATATTTATTCTTAAACATATAATTTAAAAGTGTAACAATCTGGTGCGGAGTAACTAAGTTTAACCTTGACAAACCGCTCCCGTCGACTATGTTCATTCCTTCAGGTAAAATACCCATTTCTCTGAAAACCGTATTTTCTGCTTTTACACCGTTATCAGCTGAACCGTAACCTTCCTCCTCGAGCCCAATAGTTTTTAATAATTGTTCAGAATAGAAATTTTCGCTGTTCTTATTAATAACTTTAATTATTTCTTTCAATGGCGGCGAATAATATGTAAATAAAGGCTTTAAACTTTTTTCCGGCGGAAGTTTTGAAATATCATCAATATCCATTGCAAAGCCATCTACACTTATATCTTTCTTCTGAAGCACGGATTTAAGAACAACCATTGAATATTGTGTCGGATTATTTACGGTTACATATGTTTCAACGGAATCATGTCTTTTTATGGTTCCATACACATTAACAATATTAGTCCCGCTCTGTCTATAAACATTTACTGAAGTAACTGAATCGTTCGGTACAACAGATATGTTATTAATAAAAACAATATATTTTGTTGAAGGATTTGTTGTAATTACAGGGATATCTTTTACTTTGTTAACTTTTATTAATATGTCAACAACATTATCGTTAAATGAAATAGCTCCGGATGGAGCAGAGAACCAGTAACTTTCATCATCCCATGCCCATCCTTTCCCAAGGCCAAGGTTATCGAACCGGTTATCATCACCGATAATATTTCCGGTAATTTCATCTATTCCGAAATTAGAAAGGGAATCAGCCCAATTCTTAAATACTTTATATTTATCATCATTATAAAACCTGCCTGATATAGTCGGATCTCCTCTTCCTCTTACAATCAGATCGCCGTCCAGAACCGAGCCGTCCATTTTCCCGTTCATTAAAATATTTGTTCCGAAGCAATAGTCAGGTCCTAGTAAAATTAAAGCGGCGGCAGATGTAAATAATTTTAAATCTGAAGCAGGTATGAATAATTTGTTATCATTCCTCCTGTAAAAATATTCGCCGGTTTCCAAAGATTGAATTACAACACCCCAGTTTGCATTATCAAAATTAGGATCATTAAAAATGTCATCCATTTCTTTCCAAAAATCTTTCACTGTGGATCCGCTGTATTTGGAAATTAAAAGGGTATCTTTTGATTTTTCCCGGGCAAATAAAATTGCACTGAACAAAACAAAGGCAAATATCAAATAAATATTAATTTTCATTTTTCTGCTTAATTAAATTCACTTCCTGCTGTGTAAGTTTTCTATATTTTCCGGGGGCAATGTCTGCGTTTATACCGGCAAATTGCTTCCTATTTAAACCGGTTACAGTATATCCCAAAGCGTCGAACATATTTTTAACAAAATGATTTCTTCCTTCAATACAAAAGACTTCCACAAGCTTTTTATCTTTTGAATGGGGAAAGCTGATCTTAATAAATTTCCCCTTTCTTCCTAATATATAAACACCTTTCAATAATTTTTCTTTATCATTAATCTCCAAAGGCTTATCCAGCTTAACTTCATATATTCTGTGAATATTATTTTTGGGATGAGTTAATAAATTAGAAAATTCCCCGTCGTTTGTTAGAAATAAAACGCCGGTAGTATTATAATCCAGCCTTCCTACCGGATAGATCTTTTCATTAATTCTAACCAGGTCAATTACGGTCTTTCGGTCCCTTTCATCACTGGTAGTAGTTACCACCCCTTTGGGCTTATTCATCAATAGATAAATATGCTTCTTAGGCTGAATTATTTCTCCATCAAGAAAAACTTTATCTGTTTCCGGATTAATTTTAAAATTTAAAGAATTAACGATTTGATTATTTACCGAAATCCTATTCTGTAAAATAAATTCTTCAGATTTCCTTCTCGATGCAATCCCGCTGTCGGAAATATATTTATTTAACCTAATCAATTTTTTCTGGTTCGCTATCGGTTTCATTTTGAATTGTCTCTTCAATTAGGTTCATCATAATTTTTCTTTTCTGCTCAATGAAATCTTCATCCTGCATTATTTCATCTATCTCCCTTGGTTTTGGCAAATCAATTAAATTATTTAATCCAAAGTATTTCAAAAATTCGGGAGTAGTAATGTAAAGCAAGGGCCGTCCTATTGTATCTGCTCTACCGGATATTGTAACCAAGTCTTTTTCAAGAAGAGTGTTCAGCATATAATCGGAATTGACTCCTCGTATTGATTCGATTTCCGGTTTTGTAATTGGCTGTTTGTAAGCGATGATTGCCAATGTTTCAAGAGCTGCCTGACTTAATCTCCTTTTACTTTTTTCAGATGATAAATAACCGACATATTTTGCATATTCCGGTTTAGTGCAGAATAGAAAATCCATTTGATATTTTAATAATTTTTACTGATAGGTTTTCAGCTTCATATTTAGAGTTTAATTCTTCAACACAATTTTCTATATCTGAAGTTGTAATTTGAATATCTTCACCATCAATGCCTTTAATTGCTTTGATAAGTTCGGATGCGGATATTGAATCCTCCGACGAAAAAATTAGTGCTTCGATAACGGAATTATATATTTTCTCCATTGCCCAGATTTAAAATGATAAAATCATTAAAGTTGGAAGATTCTTTTATACCTATTCTTCCTGATTTAGTTAATTCAAGGAGCGCTATAAAAGTAATAACAATCCTTATCTTTTCCGTCATACCCTCAATCAGTTTAAGGAAATGAAGCTCGGTAAATTCATTCAGCTTTTCAAAAATAAAAGTAATTTGATCATCTATAGTAATATTTATTTTTTTTATTTCATGGAATACTTCAGGTTTAATTCCTTCAATCGCTTTCTTAAAAGCTTTTGCGAGATCAAATACATTAATATTTTTCAGCAAAATATCATAATCAGGTATTTCAACCTTAAAATCCGCCGAAAAATTTCCCCGGTAATTTATTTTCCTCTGGCTTGATTCAAAATAAGCTAATTCTTCCGACATTTCCTTATATCTTTTATATTCTAGGAGAGCTTTAACAAGGTCTGCTCTCGGGTCAATTTCCTCCCCCTTTTCATCGATCTCCTTCGGAAGCAGCATTCTTACTTTAATATGCATTAAAGTAGACGCCATTAAAATAAAATCACCGGCGATCTCGAGGTCAAGTATTTTTATTAAGTTAACATATTCCAGGAATTCCTTTGTTATCTTTGAAATAGGGATATCGTAAATATTAAGTTCATCTCTTTTAATAAAAAATAATAGGAGATCCAGAGGACCTTCAAACTGATCTAATTTAATTTTATACAAAGTTTAGCCCATTTTCATTTTTTCACGAACTTCTTTCATCGTTTCATTCGCAGCTTTCCCTGCCCTATTTTCACCATCATCCAGGATTTCCAGCACTTCATTTTTTTTACTTTCAAAATATTTTCTTTTTTCTATTATTGGTTCAAGCATAACTGAAATTTTCGATGCGCAATTCATTTTACAATCAACACATCCTAACGCGCCGGAACGGCAGCCTGCTTCGATTTCAGGAACTTCATCTGGGTTAAATTTTTTATGATAAGAAAAAACCAGGCATATATCCGGGTTGCCGGGATCTCCTTT
The DNA here is from genome assembly GCA_963782475.1 of uncultured Bacteroidota bacterium. Lineage (GTDB taxonomy): Bacteria > Bacteroidota > Ignavibacteria > Ignavibacteriales > Ignavibacteriaceae > CAVQBP01. Next base: position 90,385 of record CAWAJW010000004.1, on the reverse strand, counting down.
CCTTATTTTTTGGGGATCGGTAACGGCTTTTTTCATTTTTGCTTTAACAGCTTCCGGTTCATCAGAAAGGAGGATTGTATTACCCAGAGATTTACTCATCTTTGCATTTCCGTCCAATCCAGGCAGCCGTGCAAACTTTGTCAGTAAAGGTTCGGGTTCCGGAAATACTCTGCCATATTGATTGTTAAACTTTCTGGCAATTTCCCTGCATATTTCCACATGCGGAACCTGATCTTCTCCTACAGGCACTGCATCGCCTTTATAAAGAAGAATATCGGCAGCCTGCAGAACCGGATATCCAAGGTGACCGAAAATTACATTTTCAATATTTAAATCTCTCACTTGATCCTTTAAAGTCGGGTTTCTTTCAAGTCTGTTTACTGTTATTAACATAGCTAAAATTAAATTTAATTCCGTGTGCTCTTTTATTTTAGATTGTCTGAACATAGGGCTTTTCTGAGGATCCAAGCCTGTAGCAAGCCAATCTATCAGCATTTCTATCGAATTTTCATAAATATCATCTGTATTTAAATTCGTAGTTAAAACGTGGTAATCTGCAATCAGATGAAAATTTTGATATTCATCCTGAAGCTTTACCCAATTTTCAAGCGCACCTACGTAATGACCTATATGCAGTTTACCCGTAGGACGCATCCCGCTTAAGATTCTTTTTTTTGCCATAACCCGATTTTTTGAATAATAAAAATAACGAGTAGAAAAATAATAATAATGTGCTTAATAATCTTGCTTTAATTCAGAGAATATTTACGGACAATTTGATTTTATGATAGGTACAGGTATGGTTTCCAGTTATCATCCAGCTTACCAACGACATTTCTAATAAACATGATATGACTTGGTTTGAATGGTTTATGCTTCAATGACATTTTTGCTTCTTCAGGGGTTCTGTCACCTTTTTTATTGTTGCAGGAAGTACAGGCGCAAATTAAATTTTCCCAAGAATCTGTTCCTCCTCTTGCTTTAGGAATCACATGATCAATCGTTAAAGGTAAATCACCTCTTCCGCAGTATCCGCATTTATAAGAATCCCTGCGTAAAATATTCTTCCTGGTTAAAACAACTTTTTTGCAGGGCACATTTATATATTGACTTAAGCGGATAATACTTGGCCAGGGATATGAAGTTGAAACAGTATGCAGCTCTTTTTTGCTGTCATTAACAACCAATTCAGCTTTCCCGAGATAAACCAGTATAAAAGCTTTTTTGATATTGCAAATTGATAAAGGTTCATAACTTTGATTTAAAATTAAAACCTTAGCATTAAGCTTGCCATTTACTCTTTTACCAGGTTCGAAGACAGCCTCCTTAATTCTTTTTCCTGTCTTGGATTATAAAATAAATCCTAAAAAATATTCTAAACAGAAAAAGTAATATACTTATACCCAAAATATAAATAAACCATTCAGGCGGTACAGCTTTGAAGATCATCAGCATTAAGAATACAAATATCAATCCTATTGCCATATAACTTAAAATATTGAATGTATTTCTGTTCAATTAATATTTCTTTTTTATAATTAAAATTAAATATTGAACCAATTACGATCAATCCTAAAACTTCAGGAAATATAGATTTTGATTTAAGACCTTTTTCTAAAATATAAGTCTTGATATACTTTAAGCTGAACCATTAGTTTCTTTGTAAATAATTGCTACAGCAGCAACATAGTCCCTTGAATGTGAAATAGAAATTTTCAAATTTTTTTGATTGGTAAGGAAACTTTTAACGTTACCGTTAAGAGCGACCACCGGCATCCCGTTAGGTAAATTGGTTATTTCAATATTCTTCCAGCCTATATTTTCATTCCAGCCTGAAGAAAGTGCTTTATAAACGGCTTCTTTTGCTGCAAATCGTGCGGCTAAATGTTGATATTTATCAGTTTTATTTAAACAATAATCGAGCTCTTTTTCAGTGTAGATCTTTTGAAGGAAATGTTCTCCGAATTTATCTACACTTTCCTTAACTCTGTCGATTTCAATTATGTCGATTCCTATCCCGATTACCATAATTAATTCTTCTTTATCTTTATCTTACTCTTAATTCCGCAAATGGTACATTAAGGTGTTAATTAAAAAATATGTGCATCAACATTCACTCCCTTACCCTTCAATTGTTCTATAAGGATTTTCGTGAGTTCATTCAATTGAGTTAGAGACTGGCTTAAATTATCATACATTTTTTCATCATAAAGAATCTTCCCGACATTGTTCTTCTTTGTCTTAATTTCATACGAGAAATTGTTAACTGAGGTTAGAAGGGAATCTGTTTTAATTAAAACTGTATGCAATTCATCAATAGATGATTTTAACGATGTTTTATTTTCATTAAGAAAGTTATTAACATTTTCTGTAAGCCTTACTGTATTTTGAGTTAATTCTTTAACACCTTCACTATTTTCATCGAGCAAAATATTAAGCTTCTGAGAGGCTTTGCTTAAATTGGATATTGAGGTTTTAATATCGGTATTTAAGCTATTGTCATTCAAATAATTATTGAGGGAGCTTAAAGTAATTTTTATATCTTTTATGATTGTAGGGATATCACTTTCTACTGTTCCTAACATTGACATGACTTCAGGAATATCCGCATAAAAAATTCCGTTTTGTACTTCATTATAATTGAGAGGTTGTGATTCTTTCCCTGGGTTAATATTTACTTTTTTCCCTCCCATAAGATCAAGCATTGAAATAGAAAAAGACGCATCTTTTTTTAACTGAACATCATTATCTAATGAGAGCTTAACAATGACTTTATCACCTTGTATTTTAAAGTCTTCGACAAATCCTTTTCTTACTCCGTTAACAGAGACATTATCCCCTATTTCCAGGCCAGAAACACTATTAAATTTTACCAGAAGATTTTTTTGGTTTGATGAAAGACTAAAATTCTTAGCCCAGCCGAGGATCCATATAAAGATTAACAAACCAACAATAACTGTAATCCCTACTCTTATTTCAGTTTTTCTTTGGTCCTTCATTTATTTCTTTCTTAAAAATTATTTTTAGATTATTCAATTCCGCAGCACTAATCACACTATCATTTAAGGTAGTTTCAATAGAATCTATTAAGTCTTCAATTTCTTCACTGCTTAATTTATTTCCTTTATGAAGTTTGTGAAAAACAAAACTGTTTATTAAAACTTTTAATGAATCCTTTTCCGGGGAATTCTTTATATGCTCCATTTTTTTATTAACATCTTTAAATACGAGGTCTTTTATAATATTTTCACCCGGCTTTAAAATAAAATCATTAAAATGATTCTCAACAATATATAAAACAGCAGCAATAAGAATAGTTAAGATAATTATAACTTTTAAAAAGCAGCCTTTTTTCATTTTATTCGGATGGAAGTTTCTCTATTAAAACCTTTTTGATTCTCTTTTTTAAAACTTCTTTAACAGTAAATTTATGGTTTTCCAATTGAAAAGTATACCCTTCTTTTGGAATATGCCCTGCATGATTGAGTATAAGACCGCCCAATGTTTCAAAATCTTCGTTTTCATCAGGGATTTTTATGTTTAGTAATTCATTAAGCTCGTCGACTGATATTTTACCAAGCACAAGGAAACTATTATCATCAATTTTTGTGATTGTATTTTCTTCTTTATCATATTCATCCCGAATTTCTCCAATTATTTCCTCAATAATATCCTCAAGAGTAACCAGGCCTGCAGTTCCGCCGTATTCATCTACAACTATTCCAATGTGAGTCTTCTTTTCCTGGAACTCAGGCATTAATTCACTTATTAATTTGGTTTTCGGAATAAACATAGCTTTTCGAGCTAGTTTAGCTAAAGAGAACTTATTTCTTAGCGCTTCATCTCTAAGATAGGGGAGAATATCTTTAGAATAGATTATTCCCACTATTTCATCAAGATCCTCTTTATAGAGAGGAATTCTGCTATGTCCTGAATTATTAATGATATTCAACAGTTCATCAAAATTATTATCGTCAGAAATTGAGATAATATCGACTCTAGGCGTCATAACTTCTTGGGCAGTAACCGATCTAAATCCTACAATACTCTGGATTAAGCCATGTTCTTCTTCAATTAAAGTCCCTCTTTCATGACCAATTTCTGCCAGTTCAGGGATTTCTTCGGGCAAAATCGCCATTTTAGCTTTATCAAGCTTTATTTTTGATACAAATACCCTGATTAGTTCAGTTAAAAATTCCGATACCGGGAAAATGATTGCACTTACCCAATATAGCGGGACAGCAACAATTTTGGAAAAAGTAAGGGGGCTTTTTGAAGCCCAGACTTTCGGTGTTAATTCTCCGAATAAAATTACAAAAGCAGTTAACAATACTATCTGAATTGTTAATGCGACATCTTTTGGAATCGATGAAATTGAGGCATACTGTAAGGCTAAAGAAACAGCAATAATAGATGCTGCAACATTTACAATTGTATTCCCCAGTAATATTGTAACGAGCAATCTGCGGGGATATTCCAGCAGGTATAATAAATACCTGCTGACTAAAGGGCTTGATTCCAGGTCTTTCTTTATTTTATTCCGGTCTAATGAGAATAATGCAACTTCTGAACCGGAAAAAAATGCTGATAGTAAAAAGAGAATAAAAAGTATGACAAGGTTTATTCGCCAATCAATATCCAAGAATTAAGATTACCCATTATTATTTTACATATTAATTATTTACATAATTAAAAGATAAAGAAAAGAAATTACTTTTTCTGTGTAAAATAATTAAAAAGGTAGATCCTCATTCTCGTCTACATGCACATCGGGAACGCTGTTTGAATTACCGGATGATTCCTCATTAGAGGCGCTACTGTCGCCCGATGATTCCAATGGTATAATTTTCTCGGAAACAACTTCTGTCATATATCTTTTAATTCCCTCTTTGTCTGTATAATCCCTTTTGCTTAACCTGCCTTCTATGTAAAACTTTTTACCCTTTTTAAGATTATCTTTAAAATAGTCGGATAAGTTGAAAGAAACTATGTTATGCCAGGTTGTCTCATTTACCCAGTTTCCGTCTTTCCCTTTATAACTATTTGTTGTTGCCAGCGTATAATTAGTAACTGATAGGTTATTTGTTGTGAATCGAGTTTCGGCATCTTTTCCCAAATTACCAATTAGCATAATTTTATTCAGTGAAAATGCCATTTTTGAACCTCCTGAAATTTAATTGAAATGAATTTACCCTCATCACTAAATTAACAATAATGGTAAAAAAAAACCACAAAATATAAAAAAAATTAAAAGAGGGAAATCGAAAGTGATTTTAAATATAAAAAGCTGTCTAAACTGAATTAGACAGCCCAAATAATCTTTAATTAGAAATTATAAGTGAGGGTTAATGAACCCAGATTAGCACTGGAGTTATATATGCCGTTGAATTGTTCGGTAACTCCGTCACCAGGGATGTAATCCTGGGTTGAGTTTGTAACTGTTACTTCACTTGAATGAATATAAAGATACGAACCGGCTAAAGATAAATTATTCGTAATATTATAATCAAAACCGGCACTAAATCCTAAACGGTTTCCCTCCGGTAAAGAAGGGCTCATATATTCTTTTTTGACAGGGGTTTTATCATAATAAATACCTGCAAGAATTGACAAGCAATCATTCAACTGGTAATCTCCGCCTAATCTTAAGATAAATGAATTATCATATAACCTGGGACTGGCAATATCGCCGACAGTTGCCGGTGCAAAATTAACTTTTAAAGTATCGTAACTCGACCAGCCGACAAACTGAAAATCAAAGGAAAGTAAAAGTTTAGGTATAACTTTGTAAGCTGCACCAAAAGCTAAATTGAAAGGTGCTGTTAAATCTGCTGTTATATCACCGTGAGGGTAAGCTGCATTAAGTGCAGGCACCTGAGGTAAATTTGTAGATGTTGCTGTTCCGCTAAAATTATATTTCAACTGGCTATGGAATGAGGCACCTACTGAAAATTCAGGAGTTGGTTTATAAAGCAAGCCGAAGCAGTAGCCAATTGCTGAGTTATCTTTTCCATCTAAAGTAATTAAGCTTTCACCGCCGGGATATCCTAAAGGCGGAATTGGAGCAATTGGAAGCTTTTGCTTAATTGTAACATTAGCCCAGCTGTATATTAATCCGGCGCTTAATGAAAACTCTTCCGAAATTTTATAAGCTGCAACCGGGGAAATAGTAAAAACTTTCAGCTCGGTATCAAGGGCTAAAAATCTTCCTGCCCAAGTGTCAGGCCATTTTACTCCCAATCCGAAGGGACTGGTAAATCCTAATCCGACAGCTAAGCCGTTATTAAAATTATGTGCAGCAAAAAAATGAGTAGGGAAAAAAGACTGGCTTTCTGTATTATATTTTTTAGTTGAAGCACTAAGTTCATTCCCTTCAAATGATGACATTGGTGAAATTAGAGTGGTACCTAACATCAATTGTGTTCCTGAAATTTGGGTTAAACCGGCAGCATTCCAATATATTGCAGAAGCATCATTGGAAACAGCAGTAAATGCTCCGCCCATTCCCATGGCTCTTGCACCATGTTCATTAATTTGAAAACCTCCGGCAAGTAATTGAACTGAAATAATAAGAACAGAGAGCAGGGTATATATCTTCTTCATACGAACCCCTTACAATAAGTTTAGGATATATGTTAATTAAGACTCAATCGAAAATAATTTAATCCCCTTTTCAACGGGACTACCTTCTTTAACAAACAATTCTTTCAATTTACCGGTAACCGGTGAACGTAATTCATTTTCCATTTTCATTGCCTCTAAAATAATAACTGACTCCCCAGATAACACTTCCTCTCCCACCTGTTTATTCACTTTCAATATCATCCCCGGCATAGGTGCTTTTACTTCCATTTTATGGTTAGCTGAATTCCTTGCATCCAATAATTTTTTTGCTTTTTCCTCTAATGCAGTTCGAATTTCAACTTCAAATATTTCCCCGTTTACAGTAATTAAATATTTTTCATCATCTATTTTTTGAGCCGCTAATTCTAGAAATTTATTTCCAAGTTTAAGCAGAAAGGTTTTGCTGTCTAAAGATAATAAATTAAATTCAATATTTTTAGAATTAATATAGATTTCCGAATCACCTGAAAATTTTACTTTTTTTATATTTTTGTTCAAATAAGCAATTAACTCATTCATATAACTGGTCCAGCCATCTATTATTAACCGGATTTACTTTAGAATTTCCATTAGCTGATAGTTTCGATTTAAGCACCGAAGCTAATATAACTGCCGCATTTTCAAAGCCTTCATTTGAGGAATTCGAATCGAGTAAATTTATATTGATTTTACTTAATAGATCTTCCTCGATAAAATTTATATCATAATTTCCACTTGTGAAATTCTCACTATCCAGCACAAGTTTTAATAGAGGAATATTATTTATAACCCCGCTAATATAATATTCCGATAGAGCCCTTTTCATTCTGCTTATTGCACTATCCCTATCGTTTGACCAGGCAATCAGTTTTGAGATCAAAGGATCATAGTGGATGGAAACTACTGAATTTCCAGTAAATCCCGAATCCATCCTGATGCCGGGACCGGCAGGTTCTCTATATTCCAAAATTTTTCCTGATGAAGGGAGAAAATTATTTTTAAAATCTTCAGCATATATTCTACATTCTATCGCATGCCCGTTTATTTTAATCTCATCTTGTTTAAAAGACAGCTTATTATCTGCTGCTATTAAAATTTGTTCTTTAACAAGGTCAATGCCCGTAATCATTTCAGTAACAGGATGTTCCACTTGAATCCTGGTATTCATTTCAAGGAAAAAGAAATTCTTTTTCTTATCCATCAGGAATTCGATTGTTCCTGCATTATAGTAACCACAAGCTTTTGCAGCATTGATTGCGGCATCTGTAATCTTCTCACGTGTTTTTTCATCAACAAAAGATGAAGGTGACTCTTCAATTATTTTCTGGTGTCTTCTTTGGACTGAACATTCCCTCTCAAAAAGGTGTGCATAATTTCCATGCTTATCGGCAATAATTTGAACCTCTATATGCCGCGGATTTTCAATATATTTTTCAATGTAAATTGAATCATCGGCAAATGCTTTTAAAGCTTCTCTTTGAGTAGCTTCAAAAGAAGAGATAAATTCTTTTTCAGAATAGATTTTTCTCATTCCTTTTCCGCCGCCCCCTGCTGATGCCTTCAATAGAACCGGGAAACCGATTTCTTTCGCAGTTGAGATACCTTCATCAATGGATTTTATCGGTTCTATTGTACCGGGAACAATCGGTACATTATTTTGTTTCATTAACTTTCTAGCTGCTGTTTTACTTCCCATTAATGAAACTGAAGAAGAAGCCGGCCCGATAAATACCAGGTTTTCATCTTCAACTGCTTTAATAAAGCCATCATTTTCGGAGAAGAAGCCGTACCCAGGATGAATAGCATCGGCATTAATTTCTTTTGCCAATTCTATAATTTTAGATCTATTTAGATAGGAATCAGATGATTGTGCTCCACCGATATAATATGATTCATCTGCTAATTTTGTATGAAGTGCCGTTATATCGGCATCTGAATATACAGCTGCCGAAGTGATACCAAGTTCACGGCACGCACGAATTATTCTTACGGCAATTTCACCGCGGTTAGCTATTAAAACTTTTTTAAACAAAATTCTTTACCATTTCATAAAGCTAGATTTAAGTTCAAGTGCAAGTTCATATTTAATATATATTCTTCATTGTAAATGCTAATTTCATTTTAATTCAGCAATTGTAATTCCGTCGCCGCCTTGTTCAATCGGAGCAAAATAAAATTTTTCAACCTTATCATGATGTTTTAAAATCTCATTTACTGTTTTTTTCAGTACACCGGTTCCTTTCCCATGGAGTATTTCTATTCTTGTCATTCCTGAACTATAAGCATTATCGATAAATTTAATGACTTCAAATTCAGCTTCATCAGGTTTTTGACCCCTGATATCAATTCTGCTCCCCGGAACAGTTAATGTTATATCATAATTCCTGTCATGGGTATTTTCCACAGGTTTCTTTTTAGAATGAATTAAATTGTTAATATCTACCTGCATTTTTATTGTACCGACTTTTAAAGTAGCCTTATTCCTAGATGGGATAATTTCTACTATTTCACCAATGGCTTCTGTATTCTTTATACCCACAAAATCACCTTTAGAAAACTCTTTATCTTCTCCCTGCTCCCGGATATTTTCCTTGAACAACTTCTTATTCTCTTCTTTAAGTTCATCAATAATTTTCCTTGAGGATTTTATGACTTGCTTATCCGCTTTTGACTCCTTTAATTCTTTTACAATTCTTTCGAACTTTGAATTTATCCCGGCAAGATAATTTTCAGCTTCCGATTTAGCCCGTTTTAATATCTCTTTTTTTTCTTTATTTAATCTATCAACATTCTCCTGGTAAAGATTTGAAAGACCGGTAAGTCGGGAATTTTCAATTTCTAATTTTTTTAATTTTTCTTCAACTTGATGGGATTTCCTTTCAATATCAACAAGGAAATTTTCCACTTTATGTTTATCCTGTTCAAGATATTCTTTGGCAAGATTTAAAAATTGAGAATCGAACCCGATCCTTTCCGCTACCTCAAAAGCATAACTGGAACCGGGCATCCCCTGGTGAAAAGTATAAGTTGGTTTCAAATTTTCGGTATCGAATTCCATGGCAGCATTTTCGAAATTGTCCAAATCATTTGCAATCAATTTAAGTGATCCGTGGTGCGTTGTAGCCAACACAGTTGCACTGCAGTCCCGCAATTTAATTAATATGGCAGTTGCAAGAGCGGCACCTTCAGCAGGATCAGTTCCCGTTCCTACTTCATCAAGCAAAACCAATGAATTCTTATTAGCTTTTGCTAATATATTCTTAATATTTGATAAATGCGAACTAAAAGTTGACAGATCATCTTCAATCGATTGTTCATCTCCGATATCCAGTAATATATTATTGAAAAAATGGAAGTTAGAATCCGGGTTCAGCGGGAATATGAATTCCTGAATTAACCAATAAAGATAAAAGACCCAAAGTCTTTAAAACTACCGTTTTACCGCCTGCATTTGGCCCTGTAATTAATATGACTTTCCTTTGATTCGATATCTTAATATTCAATGCAACTGTGTTATTTCGTCCTAGTTTCTTCAGTAATATAGGATGCCTTCCTTCGTTCAGCTCAAAACTTTTTTTGTCATTAATTTCCGGGAAGGAGCCGATAACTTCAATTGAAAATTGAGCACATGCAAAAGCAGAATCCAGGTAGCCAATTGTCTTTAGAGAGTCTTTAAGAAAACTGCTCACCGAAGCGATTCTTTTTGTTAATTCTTTCAGCAGTCTTTCGATTTCTCTCTTTTCAGCAAAAGAAAGAGATACAATTTCATTATTAAGTTCAAGTGTTTCTTCCGGTTCGATATAAACAGTCTGGCCGGTTGACGATTCGGAATGAATAAAACCCCGGATATGTCTTTTATGCTCCGCCTTTACAGGGATAACGATTCTTCCATCCCTGAGGGTCATATAATCTTCCCGGGTTATATCCTGCTCTTTAAATGATTTTACTATTTTGTCAACTGATCTGACCAGGTCTTCACTTTTGCTTCTAATCTCTTTTCTAATTTCCGAAAGCTTTGAGCTGGCATTTTCTCTAACCTCACCATTCTCGTCCAATACTTTCGTGATCTGGTATTCGAATAATTTATCGACAAAAAGATCTTTGGAAAGGCTGAAGAGATCAGGAGCAGTAAGAGAGTTGTTTTTTAAATACTGGAATAAGCCTCTGGAAACAACAGCCAGGCTTAATATTTCCAATATTTTTCTGCTGCTTAGAACCGAGCCTTCTATATTGCTCTGTGAAAGTGCTTCGTATAAATCCGGCACAAACTCAAAAGGAGGAAAATTGTTTCTAATTAAACATTCTTTTGCCTGTTCAATATTCTTTCCTTCTTCTATTGCAGATGAAACATCATTAAACGGCAGCCGGGATAAAACAGCTTCCTTCCCTGTTTGTGTGCTGCAGTATTTCGATATGTAATTCAGAACTTTATAATATTCAAGCTTTTCAAGAGAATTTAACATTGCCGCTAAACTGAATCTTTTTCTTTAATATATTCCTTAATTAATTTTTTTGAATCAGGAGTATAATTTTTAAGATAATCTATAGTTTTAGGTAAAACAGAATATACTCCATAATATAATAAAGATCCTTTTTTGTTTTTAGTATCCGGGAAATTAAAAATATTCAGAAGGTATAATGCAGCGCTAATAAAAAACAATATTTGAATAAACCCTACAACACCGCCTAGTAATTGATTGATTAGATTATTTACTTTATCAAACGGATGTACTATTCTTTTGATAACTGCAAACACAAGGATAGTAGCAACGAATATTACAAATCCGCCTATAATTTCGGATAAATAAAATTCTATACCAAAGATGGATTCTATTAGTCTCCCGAGATTTGAAGAATAAAAGATAGCCAGGAATATAGCAAGGCAAAATCCGAATAACCCGATAATTTTCCTTACAAAGCCATCCTTAAACCCGAGAATAAATCCGGCTAAAAGAAAAAGAATTATTATTATATCAATAAAGTTCAATTATTGCCCAGATAGCTTTCAACGCTTTTTTTCACTAATTTTCCGTCAGCCCTCCCCTTCAACTGCTTCATAACTTCGGGCATCAACCTTGGAAAATCTTCTTTTGATTTAGCGTTAATCCCCTCTCCTATTTTTCTTACTTCATTATCAATATCTTCCTGGGTTAATTGTTTCGGTAAATAACTCATTAAGATATTTAGTTCTGCCTCTTCTTTATCCGCCAGATCATGCCTGCCTGCATTTCTAAACTGTTCAATCGAATCCTTTCTTTTTTTAGCAGCGCTGCTTAACAGTTTTATCTCTTCTTCATCGTTAAGTTCTTTACCGGTCCCGCTTTTATCAAATTCTAATATTAATGCTCTAATTGATCGTACGGTAGCTAATTTTATTTTATCCCCTGATTTCATAGCTGATTTCAGATCGTCATTTATTTTTTCTTTTAGATTCATTATACCCTCATAAATGGAAAAAGGCAGGAAAGTATTACACAAACCTGCCTTTTAAAAATATTTAGAAATATACCCTGCTAAGAACCTTTCAGGTTAGCAGAATAATTTATACGTAAAGCAGAAGCTTTTCGGAGCTCCTGCTGAATATCGGTAACTTCACCCATATCAGCATCTTTATCAATTCTTAATGAAACAATAACATTTGGTAATGCTTGACGTTTTGCATACATAAGCGGCTCAACTTGACTCAATTTAACAATACTATCGTTAATTTGAATTCTTCCGTCTTTACCGACCCATATATACTGTACCAATCTTTTATTTTCGATTTTTTCGAGTGCTTTTGCTTCAGGGAATTTAAATTGAACAAGAATAGTATATTCCCTTAATGTTGTAACAACCATAAAAAACATCAACAGCATAAAACAATATCAGGCATTGATGTAGTGGGAATTTCTTGTTTAATGCTAGCTCTTTTTTTCTCAAATGTCATATTTTAAGCCTAGTTTTATTTTTTAACTGATTCAGGTTCAGCAAGAGAAATTATAATAGGGACTTTATCTTCTTTCATAACATTCTGATCATCCGGCCTCAGATTATCAAATTTCTTCCCATAAGTTTTTTCAGAATAACCGTCCCTTACTTCAAAATAAGCTTGCTTAATCTGATCAAGCGCCTGAATATAAGTATTATAATTTGTTTTTCTATCAGTTTTAACAGAGACAATTAGTTTTTTATTTTTAGGAAGATCTATTTTGGATTCGATTCTCGGTTCAAGAGTATTTTTAATTTGAAAAAGAGGAATTGGTTTCCCATCAAGTAAAACGTCACCATTTTCGTTAATCAGATATAGCTGCCATTCTATCTTTATCAACTTTAACATTTGTAATCTGATCCGGAGGAATATATTCAGGAAGAGTTAAACCAATACCTGTATCAACATCAATTACAGTTGAAACAAGAAAGAACAACAACAATAAAAACGCTAAGTCTGCCTGTGATGCAGTAGGAATTTCAGCAGATCTTATCCCTTTTCTTTTCATTAAAGCCATAGCTTTTCCTCACTAAATAAAATATTATTTCTTATGTACCTGTAATTCATATAGTGCGTCAATCAGCTCAACAGAGCTTTCTTCCATTTCCGAAACTAACCTATCAATTTTAGAAACGAAATAATTATAGAACACTTGTAAAATCATTGCTACAACCAGACCGAATAAAGTAGTTAATAATGCAACTGCAATACCACCGGCAACAATAGAAGGAGAAATTTGAGCAGCATCTTTAATAGCATCAAATGCCTGAATCATACCTTGAACTGTTCCGGTAAATCCCAACATAGGAGCAAGGGTAATGAAAAGTGAAATCCAAATTAACCCTTTTTCTAGAAAGCCCATTTCAATACCGCCGTAGGTAACGATTGCTTTTTCAGCAGAATCAACACCTTCGTCGGCTCTTAAAAGACCAGCATAAAATATAGAAGCAACAGGACCGCGAGTATTGATACATACTTCTTTTGCTGCTTCAACACCACCGTCTTGCAACGCAGTTTTAACTTTCTTTGCAAATTCTTTTGAATTTATACTTGCCCTGCTTAAAGTCCATAATCTTTCAATACATAATGCAAGTCCAATAACCAAACAAGCTAAAATAAAATGCATAAAAAAACCGCCCTCAACATATTTTTCCGTAACCAATTTAAAGCTCCTGAGCTTTCTTGAGCAGTTTGTTGTGCTATTATGTTTATGATTGACAAGATAGCTGCTAGAAAATACATAAACTAGTTCCTCCTAAATAATAAATAATAAAAAATTAAATCTTTGTTGGAGAGAATACTTCCAAATAAATCTTTTCAAATATATTATGCTACAATAATGATTTCAAAAAACAAAGTCAATAAAATATTTGAGCTCGTAATTAGAAATATACGTAAAAATATTAAAAAATAATTTATTAAATATTAAATCTTTTTGTCAATAAAATGATGTTGCCTGTTATAAAATAGAAATTAGTAAAAAGACTATATGCCAGTTCTCCTATTTCTGCCGGCTTAATCCATTTAGAAAAATCAGAATCCTTCATCCACTCTCTATTTGCAGGTGTATCGATTATATAGGGAGCAATAGCATTGACAGAAAGATTTATTTTTTCACCTTCAAGAGCTAAAGATTTAGTCAGGTGAATTAAGGCGCTTTTTGACACTCCATATGCAGATTTGTTAGCTTCAGGATTGAGCCCGGTGAAAGCTGCGGTAAAGCAGATAGAGCCTCCGGCGGAGTTCTTTATAATGCCTGCAAAATGTTTAGCGATTAAGAACCCCGTCTTTAAATTCATATCTATCATTTTGTCCCATTCACTAACTTCAATTTCCCATAGACTTTTACCGCCTGCAAAACCTCCGATAGTAGTATACAAAAAAAACAGTTCGTTCTTTGATGCACTTACGTGTTTAAATGCTTCAATCACATTATCTTCTTTGGATAGATCATTAACTTTAATTTGCTCGATATGGTTTCTCTTGGTATTTACGTCTTTAAAGTCAAAGTCAAACAAATAGATCTTTTTATAATCTTTTTTTGTAAGTGATTCCGTAATACCTTTTCCCAAAGCCCCGTTAGAGCCGAAAATTAAAAGGTTTTTATCCATTTTAACGGCCGGTTATTAAAAACTCGGCAATTACAGGGAAATGATCACTGTAACCGCCTAAATATTTATTGCCGCCGTAAGTGGGGAAAGGTGTACCTTTATATTTGCCGGAATGAGTTACCATAAAATCAGGTTTATATATTTGAAATGAATTACATAAATATTTTACTTTACCCGAAATAAAATTTGCCGAGATAATTATTTGATCAAGCATATTCCAATCATCTCTATATTTGTACGAACCTTCACCTTTTTAAAAGCTTTCATAAGCACTATTAAGCAATATATTACCATTCTGATAATTTTGAAGTGATCCAGGAGAATTGCAATTATAAGGCTGGGCATCAAGTGTTTTTAAAACTGATTCATTTCCAGGTTCATCATTAAAATCACCGACAATAATGATCTCTGCATTTTTGTTCTGAATTAGATACTTGTTGACCATTTTCCTCAATGTTGATGCCGCCTTTTCCCTTTTTATTTCCCTCTTTTCTGACTCCTCCGTACCTTGAAGGCCAGTGATTCACAAAAAAGTGCAATGTATCACCTGATTCTTTTAACAGCAAATTTGACATTTAAAATGAGTCTTGTCTGATCAGTATCATTCAAATGAACCGTATCTGCAAAAACAGAAAGTAATTTCAGCTTGTCCGCTTTATATAGTAAACCGTTATCAATTCCCCTTTCGTCGGGTGATTCCCTGTAAGCAATTTTATAATTAAATCCGCTTAAGTATTTATTCACCATATCCTGCAACAATTCTTCATGTTCAACTTCACATACACCTAAAATATCGGGACCATTATTATTGTTCATAGAATGAATTACTTCAGCAAGATTGGACAATTTTTTTTCAAGTCTTTCATTAGTCCAATCTTTTTTACTTCCCGGCAAAAATTCTTCATCTATTTTCCCGGGATCATCATTTAGTATCAAATAGATTTTCAAGGTTCCATGAAGCAATAAATAGAGTGTCCGGCGAATTACTCCCGGTCAGAGCAAATGAATGATTTATTAAAAAAAAGAATATAAAAGAGATAAATAATTTTTTCATATTAAAGTTCCAGTCGTGTTGCGACACCATGCAGTTTATTATAAGGAAGCCTGTAAAATGTAACGAAGCTCGGTGAAATCTTTTTCAGAAAAGCATATACTTTCAGCAAAGGATTTTTTGTTGTTATATCTTCGACTCCGTAGAATATAACTTTTTCTGTTATACCATTTTCTTTTAATAACTGCGGTATATCTATAAATTCCATATATCCGGACATCTATAATAATTCCTGATAATCCTTTTTCAATAACCTGCTTTTCATGAAAATTAACGCCATATGGTGTATCATTCACAGAGATTGATAAAAGGATGTTTTCCTCGTAAATAATATTACTTTTAATCATACAATGGACAACGTAAGGGGGTATTTCCTGCAAAGTTTTAGTAAAAAAGATTGCAGTTCCTTTAATATTATTATTGAGTGAATAGATCTGGTTAAAGCTTTCGGTAAATACATCGACGGGCAAAGCCCTGAAAGATTTGTACATCGCTTTTCCTCCCTTTTGCCATAATCTAATGACGAAGAAAGGTATCAAAGCAATAATGATTGACCAATATCCGCCGTATGGAATTTTATTAAATACTGCGAATAAAAACATTAAATCCACTACAAAAACCAGCATAGCTGCTCCCATCTTCAAATAATTTTTTAGCAGCCTAAAAATCCAAATCATAAAAATAGAACTTATTGTCATAGTAGCTGTAACTGCTAGTCCATAGGCGGCAGCTAAATTTTCCGACTTCTTAAACATAAATATCATTAATAAAACTGCTGCCAGAAGAATCCAATTAACAACACTAATATAAATTTGAGATTTTAATTCTGAAGAAGTATATGTTATTTTCATGAGTGGGAAAATTCTTGTTGTAATCCCCTGGTAAATTAATGACATAACTGCGCTTATCATTGCCTGGGAAGCAATTATAGTGGCAAATAAAGTCAAAATTAAAAAAGGAATGTAAGCCACATTTGAAATGCTGTGAACCATTTCAAATAGTATCGCATCCGGTTTGTGCTGAGTAATTAAAAAAGCGCCCTGTCCAAAATAATTTACAACCAAAGCAACAAAAACAAAGTACCAGGCTTGTCTAATCGGAATACTTCCCAGATGTCCCATGTCTGCATAAAGTGCTTCACCGCCGGTAGCGCATAGGATTACTTCACTCAATACAAAAAAGCCGGATAAACCGTTACGTATTAAAAATTCAATTGCATAATGCGGGCTTACTGCTAGTAAAACTCCGGGTGCTTTTGTTATAGATATCAAACCGGATATAAAAAGCGACGCAAACCATATAACCATTATAGGGCCGAAAGAAACAGAGACTTTATCAGTTCCTTTGGATTGGAATGTAAATAATAAGAATAGTAATTATGCAAGTAATTAAAATTACCGTGCCTGTACTTATATGTCCTAGTCCGGGAATTAATTCCAAACCTTCAACCGCAGAGAGTATACTTATAGCGGGAGTAATGACACCGTCACCCATTAATAAAGATACACCTACGTAACCAAGGAAAGTTGCAAATGCAGCTCTTCTGCCTGTTTTTACTATCTTAGCTAATATCTCTTTAATTACAATTATTCCTCCTTCCCCTTTAATGCTCAGGCTCATCGCGAGCCATGCATACTCAATTGTAACTAGAATAATTAACGACCAGAACATCAGAGATAGGACACCCATTACATTATTGTAGGTAGGTCTTGTAAGTGTAAATACTACAGTAATTGTATATATGGGACTTGTACCAATATCGCCGAAAACAAGTCCCATGGCTTTTATATTTTCTTTTATAGAAAAAGTGCGGTTTTTATCAGACATTCAATTCCTAGTAACTCCTCAACAATTCAAATATTTAAAAATTTACCGCAAAACTATAAAAGGGAATGCCGCAAATTTTTAATTTATTGCAAATATTCAAAAACTTTTATGTTTAAGGGGTACAATTTAAACTTTATTTGATAAAATATTAAAATTTCTGCTGGTTCTTTTTATCCCAGGCTATTTTGATCATAAAAAATATGAAACATAATAAAACCAGCATCAGAATTCTTGCACCCCATATATAAGGATAGTTAATTTCTTCAACATTTTTGAGCATCAGAATTGGTATAGCATCTTGTATAAACCACCAAAGCATAATAATAAAGAGAACTACGGGTGTTATATATTTCATTAAGTAATAAAAAAATCTTGGGATTTTTATATCTCCCCCGTCATTTAATTCGTTCCACGCATTATCTGCGCCGAACACCCACATGAAAATGATTGTTTCAATTAATGCAAATAAAACCAAACCGAAAGTACCGGCCCAATAATCCATTTCATCTAAAAAGCCATATTTGATAAAAAATACAACAAATTGAACTGCAATCAAAACTATAACTGCTAGAATTGCAGTAGCTTTTTTTCTAGATACTTTAAATTCATCTTCCATAAATGCAATTACAGGTTGCCCCATAGCTACAGAGGATGTTATACCTGCAAAAAATAAAAGCAAAAACCAGATAAAACCGAAGAAAGAACCGAAAGGAATCTGTTCGAATATTAATGGCATTGACACAAAACCGAGATCGAAAGCTCCGCCGTTTGCGATTTGCGTAGTCATTGTTAGTCCGAAAAAAGCAACAGCGGCAGGTATTGCAATTGAGCCGCCCAAAATGACTTCGGCGAATTCATTTGTTGCCGATGTGCTTAAGCCTGAAAGAGCAATGTCGTCTTTGGGTTTTAAATAACTTGCATAAGCCTGTATTGTTCCCATACCGACAGATAGCGTAAAGAAGATTTGTCCGGCAGCAGCCAGCCAGACATTCGGGTTTCCGAGACTGCTGAATTTAGGATTCCACATAAAAGCCAAGCCATTGATAATAGAATTTTCAGGATGTGCCGGATTTGGTGCTCCAAGTGTTAAAACCCTTACGGCAAGTATTATTCCGAAAACAAATAAAAGAGGCATTGCAATCTTGGCAAGCTTTTCTATCCCTTTTGAAATTCCCTTAAATAATATCCAGAAGTTTATTGCAAAGGTTATCAGCATAAATATATATGAAGGAAGGATTGAATTAAAATGGACGCTGGTTTCTTTCCCCTGGAAACTGTAGAGGAAAGTTTTCATTGCTTCGAAACTTTCCATATCAAAATATTTTTTAGTAATTGAAAAGAAGCTAAAGCCTAATGTCCACGACTCTATATATGTATAATAGATCATTATAGTTAGTGAAATAAACAAGCCGAGATGCACCGAAATATTTTGCCAGCTTATTTTTCCACAAAACATCAAACATTCCCGGAGCACTTCCGTGGTTAAACTTTCCGCCGTATCTTCCTATCCCCCATTCAATCCACATTAAAGGGATCCCTAATATTAAAAAGAATATAAAATAAGGTATCATAAAAGCGCCGCCGCCGTTTTGAGCAGCTTGTACGGGGAACCTTAAAAAATTTCCCAGCCCTACGGCATTACCGGCAACAGCTAAAATCAGACCTATTTTACTTCCCCATTCTTCTCTTTCATTATTTAGGGACATATATTCTCCTGTAGAAATTTGCATAATATTGGGAGTGTCCCGAAAGATTTCGGGATATGTTTACGTAAAATAGAAAAAAAATCTTACATTTTGGAGTATGATGATAAATTATCAAAAAAACATTGCATAGATTATATAGACCAAACCGATCAAAAACCCTAAAGAGAAAACTCCTACAAAGAAATAAAAAGCAAAATTTGATTTACTTTCAACATTATTTTTCGTTTCCATAGTAATTCCTTATAAATTAATTTTTTAATTAAATGCGAAATAAATTTTAATAAACGGAATTAGTATGATTAAATATCGGTTGAAAAAAGGGCGGTTATAAATGCACGAGAAGGGTTAGATTCGGTAAGACCACTTTTTACTGATGTACAATATTTTTTAAAAATAACACCGGCGGAAATATCAAAATTATTTATTATATTTTTTATTCCGCTTATCCTGTCTGAACTTCTTTTGTCGGGCTTTGTATTATTTATTAATAAATTACTATTTGAATTTATATCAATGAAAACAATGTTTTGGTTATCAGATTTCTTAACCTGCGCCGGATAATCCGAAAATGAGATGAAAATATTTAAAATAAATAGTAACGACAGGCTGGATAGAATAAATTTAAATATTCTTTTTCTATAGAAATTAAAAAAAATCATAACAAATATTTTAATTCAATTTTAAATTAAATACAAATATTGAAAACGCCTGTGATTAGAGTGATTTGAAATTATGAGGGCAGCTTATATTATTACAAGCAGAAATATTTATAAACAATGGTTAATGAAATGATAAGAATATATCAGGGTTCCGTAATAAAATCTTCAGTATTAACATTATTTATCCTCCTATTTTTCAGCATTTTTGTAAATGCACGGTATAGCAGTTCTTACTATGATATCTTAAGACTTGAAGCAGATAATTCAGATATTTATATACCTGAAGCAGATAAATCCAGTATTTTTACCTTGAACCAGGATCTAATTGATTTTCACCATCCTTCGCTTTATGAGTCAATCCAAACAAATCAAAGTAATAATTCAAATTCACTTCTTATTGTTAAAGATGAGAAAGGGACGGTGAAATCTGTAATTCATATTAAGAGCAGTATAAGAAATAAAAAGAATAATTTTTAATTTGCTTAGTAAATCAATTAAAGATTTTTAATCATATTTATTTTTCGAAATTCATATTTTCCGGATAAAGTGCTGTTGGAATTTTACCGCTAAGGTCTGTTAATGGAATTGTATTATTTACAACCAATAGTTTAAAATCATCAATCCAAATTTCTCCTTTACCGTGTAAAGAAAATCCGAATAATATTTTGCTGCTGTTTTTAGGAATTTCAAGGACTATCTCATATTTGATCCAATCTGAAGAACCAACGATAGGCCTGTTCTGCATATTATCAAAAGAAATTATTCTTCCAGAAGCATCTTCTACCATCATGAACAAACCGGCCCAGTATGAAACAAATTTTGTTTTAGCATACCCGGTCAGCCTTACTCTTTCACCCAGGTAATTATCTGCTTTTATCTCCTGAGTTAGATCACAAGACCCGGAGGGTTTTAGTTCTTTAGATTTTATATAAGCCGATGAACTGCCGTTTTCACTCATGTTTCTATCTATCCCGATTATATAATCCTGCGGTTCTGTTCCGCTTTTAAACCACCCATCAGGTATAACGTCATTTTTATCTATTGGAGCGCTTACAACTGGAATATCAGTAGTTTGTCCTAGTGCTGTAAAGCTCGTTAATAAAATCATAAGTGAAATAAAAAACATTTGTCTATACAGGTAGAGTTGTTTTTTCATGATGTTCACCTTTAATTAAATTCTTCATAATTAATATAAAATAATCTTTAATGAAATAGAAAGAGTAGATCCAGGAATGTTTTAGCAAAGCCCCTATAAATAAGTCTTAATAATAAAAAAAACAAGAATTAAAGTCCAATTAAATTTTGATTTTTTTTCCTATCAGCATTAAAAACAGCAAAATTGAGCCTTTTATAAAGATTTTGAAAATTTGTTCAACTATTTGAAGATTTATCTTTCTTTATGATTGTTAAAAAGCACCTCTTATAATAAATATTTAGCAATTAATGATATTAGTATAAATCTAGAAGTACGTGAATATTTTCACATTATTCTCTTTATAAGGCATTAAGCACCGAATTTTATTTACTGATTGTTAATTTATAAAAAGAATATGTAAAATTATCTGGAGAATAAGATGAAGAAAACAATTTGCTTGGTAATCTTTGCTTTATTTCTTATAGTTGGCTGCAGCAATAATAAGGAACATCAGATAAAACAAGAAAAGAAAACAACATTAACCCGGCATAAAATTGAAAAAAGAAAAGCCTCCATGACTGAAGCGCAGGCTCAGAAAAAAATAAAAGAAGGTAAAGCTATCATGCTTTCAGAAAAAGGTGAGGAATCACCTTTAAAAATGGAAGGAAGTAAAGTGAAGGCTATTAAAATGCCCAACGGTACATTATGGCAGGTAAATCAAAAGAATGGAAAAACCTTGCTCAGACTCCCAGACGGAAAGGTAGTTCAGGAAAAAATGGTTAACGGTAAAATGATGCTGCTGACCGATGATAATAAAGAATATGAAGTAGAAGTTATTAATGGAAAAATGATGGGAATTCTGCAGCAAAACAATAATGTGGCAATGGAAAATAAATAAATTATAATTATTTCATTAGAAAACCCTAAGAAGCCGATTTTCATTTCAAGTAAAGCTTCTTAGGGTTTTACTATTTATTTTAAAAAATTTCCCGGATCTATTTCAATCTTTTCCTCGCTAAAGAATGGCTCGCCGTAATGCCTGCCGATTTGAAAGCCATAGAATTGCGCCCTTGATTCGATGTATTGAATAAATCCTGGCTTGCTTATAAAAGTTTCAGGCTCCACACTTTTAGGATTAAAGAATTGAGAAGAATATGAATTTACAGCTTTCATCTTTAATTCAAAGCAGGAACTGATATCAACAATAAAAGTAGGTTCAAAGGTATAAGTCTGCATATAGTAAAACAGCTTATTTGGACGGAAGGCCTGCTGTGCTACTTCCTTATCAAATGTTTTTATTTTCATTAATCCTGTAGAAAACATTGCTTGTTTTACCACAAAGCTTGCATCTATATGATCCGGATGGCGATCATTAAAATAAGGTGCAAAAATCATTTTCGGTCTGTATTTCCTTATGGTCATAATCACCTTAATTAAGTTTTGCCTGCTCCTTTCAATATTCCCGTCGGGTATATTGAGATTTTCCCTGACAGCAATCTTTAATGTAAGAGCTGCCTGAAATGCTTCTTTTTGTCTTATATCCGCACTTCCTCTCGTTCCAAGTTCCCCTCTGGTAAAATCGATAAGTCCTACTTTGAAATTTTGCGAAGTTAATTTAGCAATTGTTCCCCCCATTGAAAGTTCTGCATCATCGGGATGTGCAGCAAAAACCAGTACATCTAGATTCATAGTTTATTAATTTATATTTAAATGAAATATTTTTCAGAATTTAAATCTAAAAATTTTTTAAGTAATTATTAAATTTTCTTCATTAATAATTCAAAACAATTGAATATTATTATTTTGATATTATTTTTACATAAAGATTAAACCAATATCATAAGTCTCAATGCAAATTTCTAATATATATAAAGCATTTATTAACGGGATAATATACACAGTAAATAGTAAGAAACCTTTGGCAGAAGCCATTATTATTGAAGGAAATAAAATATTATTTGCAGGTTCTAATGAAGAAGTAAAATCAAAAATTAAAAATGATTGTGAAGTAATAAACTTGAACGGTAAGTTAATGCTTCCCGGTTTTATCGATGCGCACGTTCATTTTATAAACGGCGGCAATTATTTATTAGGACTGGATCTCCGAAATGCAAAATCCGTGTCGGAATTTATTGAGATATTTAACAAATATCTACAAAATTATAATGATAAATGGATAACAGGCGGATGCTGGGATCATGAACAGTGGGAAGAGAAGATTCTGCCAAATAAAAATATGATAGACCCTTTTACTTCTCATATACCTGTTTTTATTGAAAGAGTGGATAAACATATTGGGTTAGCTAATTCTTTTGCATTAGAGCTGAGCGGTATAAATAAAAATACCCCTAATCCGCCGGGAGGAGAAATCTGCAAAGATCAAAAAGGAGAATTAACAGGTTTATTAAAAGACAATGCAATGAATTTGATATACTCGGTTATTCCGGGACCAACTGAAGAGCAAAATTATCAGGCAGCATTAACTGCTTTAGAAGAGGCAAAAAAAAATGGTGTTACGAGCTGTACATGATATTACTTATAAAAGTGATCTATTAACATATTTAAAGTTGGAGAAAGATAATAAACTAACTTGTCGTATTTATACCAGACTGCCACTAAACAATTATAAAAATCTGGATGATGAAATAATTCAAGGATTACAGAAAAGTGAAAAAATAAAATTTAAATCTTTGAAAGCTTTCGCCGATGGTTCACTGGGTGCCGGTACTGCATGGTTTTTTGAACCATATATGAATGATACTTCAGCCGGTCTGCCGCAGAATATTTTAATTGACGGCAAATTAAAAGAATGGGCTCAGGATGCGGATAAGAACTCTTTACAAATATCGACTCATGCAATCGGGGATAAAGCGAATGCTTATTTACTAAATATATATGAAGAAATAAAAAATGAAAACCCGCAATGGGATAGAAGATTCAGGATTGAACATGCACAGCATTTAAGATATAAAGATATCCCCCGGTTTTCCGAATACGGCGTAATAGCTTCGTGCCAGCCGTATCATTTATACTTTGATGGTTCATGGGCTGAAAAGAAAATAGGGGAAAAAAGAATAAAGTTTGCTTATCCTTTTAAAACCCTATTAGATAAAAAAGTTAAGTTATGTTTTGGAAGCGACTGGCCTGTAGTTCCGCTTAATCCGATGAATGGAATTTATGCTGCTGTAACAAGACAAACATCGGATAATAATAATCCCGAAGGATGGATACCTGAAGAAAAAATTTCCCTTGAAGATGCGGTTAAATGCTATACCTTAAATAGTGCTTATGCCGCTTTCGAAGAGAATATTAAAGGAAGCATCGAACCGGGCAAGCTTGCAGATCTGGTAGTTTTAAATGAAAATATATTTGAAATCTCCCCTGAAAAGATCAAAGATGTGAAGGTTGATATGACAGTCTTTGATGGGAAAATAATTTTTACAAGAAATTCTGGCTGATATTATTTAGAGATGGCACCTCTTTATCATTCATTCCTGCAATATGTCTTAATTCCTTTTATAACAGCAAAATGGTCCCGGTAAGTTACCGGAATTTAATTAACTCACAAATCATTTAAAATCATTTTCTTAACGTCCACCAATTTACCAGCCTCTATTTTATATAGATAAATTCCACTGACAAGTGAGCCGCCGTCAAAGTACTTTATGAATCCCGGTCTTCGGAGATGATGAAACAATTGTTTTTACTTCTCTGCCAAGAAGATCGTAAACCTTGACTGAAACAAAACTTTCAGCCGGCAATATATATCTAATCACAGTAGGCGGCTTAAATGAGTTGTAAAATTCTGAAATAGAGATTAATGTTAGGAGCATTACTGTTTTGTTTTTCGTTAAGAACTAAGTAATAGCATGTTCATTAG
Source organism: uncultured Bacteroidota bacterium (assembly GCA_963782475.1). Taxonomy (GTDB): domain Bacteria; phylum Bacteroidota; class Ignavibacteria; order Ignavibacteriales; family Ignavibacteriaceae; genus CAVQBP01. The sequence goes on along the minus strand of CAWAJW010000004.1, from coordinate 65,442 downwards.
CTTGAACAAACCTCCATGCTTTGTACATATCCATATATTATTACCTGAATCAAAATATGTAGTTTGCAGATTATTATCATGAAGTCCGGAATTAGTAACATCAAAAAGAATTCATATAGTTCAACTTTTCAAAATGAAGTTTAGAAGATTTTTATTTTATTAGCAGTAGCTTTTTACTTGCAGTAAATCCGTTAGCATTAAGTGTATAGATATATGCACCACTCGCTAGGCCTGAGGCATTAAAAGTCACATTGTGAATTCCTGAATTCTGCCTTTCATTTACAAGCGTCTCTATTTCTTCGCCTAATAGATTATAAATCTTTAATTTAACATTACTGCTCGCCGGTAGCTGGTATGTAATTACTGTTGTAGGATTAAACGGATTAGGATAGTTTTGCTGCAAAGAATATGAAGCAGGAACTGCCCCTGAATTTTGCAGGGCAACAGAGGTTATATTAGTCAGATCCAGCTTCCAGACCCCGGTTCCTAAGCTTCCTGAAAAAAGATAGTTACCACATACCAGGATAGGTGATCCAAGCGAATTTTCTGGTTTCCAAGTATTTGTTTTATTGTCAAAGAGATAAATATAACCTTGTTCAGAAAAAAATACATTTGTTCCGTCAGTTGCAAAGGAACTAGGCAAAAAACGAGGATCCAAACCGTTATTCATCTCATTCCAGCTAACTCCGTTATCCGTTGATAAAAATACATCTTTGTTAAAACCATAGCCGTCACTTACTCCAGCAAAAATATTTGAACCCACGGCGATAAGTGCATTTACGGTAGTGTCTACACCAAAACTTGTATTAAGAAGGCTCCAGCTTATTCCGTTGTCTGAACTCTTATAAATTCCACCCCAGGTTCCTACAAAAAGATCGGATCCATTAGTAGTAATCGTAGTAAAATTATCTTCTGAAAAAAATGGTTGAACAGGCAGACCTGAATCTGCCGGGGCCCATATTTTTCCGCTATCCGTAGATATATAGACACCGTTATATACCGAAAGTGCAAATACTTTAGAGCCGATAACTGCAAAGCCACTTACCTTTTCGGAACTCTCTTCTCTGTATCCATTGTTAGACATACCGCTGTCAGATTGAGTCCAGCTTTTTCCTTCGTCGGTGGAGACAAAAACTCCTCCGTAATATACTCCAGCGAAAACGTAATTTCCCATTACTCCCAGACTTGCTACACCTGTAAGGTGGTTAAACTTACGGTCGATTAGATTAGTATTGGCATCAAACCATGATTGGCCAAAATCGGTAGACACATAAACACCTCCGCTGTCGAAAGGAAAATATTCAGGTGAAATACCAGCATAAAGTCTGGTCCCATTACATGCTAATGCAGAAATTTCATTAGGGTAGAATGACGTATAGTAAGGTCCATTTGCTTTTATCCATTGCTGTGCTTCGCATCTACCCGGTAAAAAAATAAAAACTATTATTGAAGCTATAATGTAATAGAATTTAGAAAAGTTGAACTTCTTCATTTTTGTTCTCCTAAATTTTTTAAATATATAATGAACCAAATAAAAGTAAATAGGACAAAGGCATCCGGGAAAACTTAATAATGCATTTTGCCATTATTATTTGAGAAATTGCTAATATTATTATTTTGTTTACTTTGAAGAGTCAATCTGAGATATAAACCAACCTCTTGTTTTTTTTGCTCATAACAGAAGAATGGTAGCTATTTCATGGAATAAAGTGTTAAGAATAGCAGCTAAAATAAATAGTTAATGTTAACTATTTTAAATATCAGCTTATAACATGCCGTGTTCTTTGGCAAAATTGAGAAGTCCGACCGGTGTATGGATATCAATCTTGCGGGATATATTCCGTCGATGTGCATTTACAGTGAATTCGCTGATGAATAGCTTCTCAGCTATTGCCTTGGTGGTTTGCCCGGAGGCGACCATTTTAATGATCTCCACTTCCCGTTTTGTGAGGTGATATTTTTTCATGAAATCGTCAATAAAATAGGGAGAGCCGTAAGGTTCCGACTGCGCTTCATCCGTAAACCAGAGCCCACCTCCTGCAACGGCGTAAATCGCTTCCTTTAACCGTGAGATTGAGTTGCTTTTTAATATGAACCCCCTTGCACCATATAATTTCATTTCTCTGATTAGTTCTTGCTGGTAATAGCTTGTAAGTACCATGACCTTTGTATTGGGAAACTTTTCTTTTAAGATCTTCAAAGTTTCAATCCCATCTAACCCGGGCATGTTAAGGTCCATAAGCACAAGGTCTGGATGCATTTTATAAAGACAATCGAGCAGCTGGCGGCCATTGTTTACGGCAGCCATAATCTCTATATCACCCATTTCTTCAAGAAGAGCACGCAGCCCATCCACAAACAAAAGGTGGTCATCAGCTATTATAATTTTCATAGGTAGTAGGAATTTCACAAATAATGATTGTTCCTTTTTCTTTTTTAGAAGATATTTCAATCTTTCCGTTAAGCTGTTGAATTTTCAATTGAATGGCTCTCAATCCCTTCCCCCCTTTCACAGAAAGATCGCCTATTCCAATACCGTCATCCTCTATCATAAAACTGATTTGGTCCTCATGCTCAACCAATTCAAGCAATGCATGACTTGCTTCAGCATGTTTTACAATATTATTGATCAATTCCTGGATGATTCGGTACAAACTATTCAGAAAAGTAACAGGATATTTGGAAAGTTCCTCCCCTGAAGCTGAAGGAGTTAAATCTGAAAATCCGATGATTATGGTTTCGAGCTTCAGCTTTTCAGAAAGATTAACCGTTTCAGCAAGATCTTCTACCGCTTTCCGAAATCCCTGCTTCTCAATAACCATGGGGGTTAACCTGTGGCTGAGATCCCGGATATTTCCTGCGACTAAGGATAAAATATCCTGTGCTTTGTGCAGCTTTTCGTCAATATTATGACCATTCCTGCTTTTTTCAACAACCGAAGAAATATTCAGTACGGCCAATGACAGCATTGACCCTACTTCATCATGAAGCTGATCAGCAATATTATACCGCTCTTTCTCTTCCGCCTCAATCCTACCCTGCATTACTGCTACCCGCTGCTGTTCTTCCATTTGTTTTAATCTGCTTTGATGTAGTGCTTCTTTTTGACGGCTCCGGATTTGCCGGTACTGTAAAATTAATATAAGCAATGCTATGATGATTGCAGCAAGAATAATCAATGCAGTATAAAAAATCTTTTCCCTGCGGATATTAGCATCGGTAACCACCTGTTCTTCTTTCAGCCGGTTGATCCGTTCCTGTTCTTCTCTTACATGAAATTTTGCTTCCACTTCACGGATAGCACGGTAACGGCTCAGGCTGATCAACGAATCCTTTATATTGTAAAATGTCTGCAGTGCATCAGCATATCCCGGATAGTTACTCTGGGCTTTCAATAATTCCGCATAATATTTATAGTAGTAAAAACCGGTAGCTGCATATTTATTCTGCATCATGCGGGGTTTCAAAATGTTGAAGACGCGATTTGCCTGTGACAGATTATTTGTCAGGATAAGCGAATGTGCATAATAGATTTCAGGCGGCATCAAGTAAAGTCCGCCGGTATTTCCCCTATTAAGTGCTTCTTTAAAATAGTGAAGAGCCTGCTGATACTTTTTTTTGTGTTCTGCCATCATTCCGGCCGCAATATAATAACTAACATAAGGAATCTTTTCTTCCGGAAGATGGAATTGTTTTCTGCTGTTATCGAGGTATTCTGCAGCCAGCTGCCATTTTCCTGTATATGCTTCCACAATTGCCATTTCTGCATTGAAATATGGCGCTTGAATACTTTGCTGTTGAGCATTGATTGTCAGGTTATAAAAAAGTTTAGCGTACTTTTCCGCTTCATTATAATCGGTTAGTAAAAGATTTACCTGCATCAGATTGTAATAAATACTTGGAACCGGATTTCGAAAAGAAAAGTTTGTACGTTCATATAATTTCGGCGGATAATGATTGAGCGACGAGTCTCGGGTTAATGATAATAAGGATTCAAGTTCATCCACCTCTTTTTCTGGGTTATTCTGAGAAAACACAACAGCATAATTGTAACGTGCAGTAAACAATGCATTTTTGTCAGGCAGATTTTTTGCCAATTGTATAGCTTTAGTAAGGTAGTAGTCCATTGTATCACGGTTATCCAGATTCGCCATAGCTTTAAATGTATATGTGAAAGAAAGATTTTCAAGATCGTTGGATTTCCGGCATTCTGTTTCACTAATTCGTAAATACTTTTGAAGTGAATCTTTTTTGTCCCACTCCAGATATAAAAGGATAGCACCAACAAGTGTTTCCCTATAAAAAAGTGGATGACTTTCGGCATTTGCCCTTGCCTGGCGATAAAGGACCTCGGCTTTTCCAAAATAGTCCAGTGATTCTTCCGCACGCCCCCAGCCCATCAGCAAAACGTGGAGCCACCATTGGTTGTGAGCTGACTCTATCCTGGGAAGATACCGGATGAAAAGCTTATAGCTCTTATCGATATCTGTTTTGGCAATAGCCTGCATCAAATCGCATGCGGAACGAAATGATTGATCCGTAATGGGCTCTTCCATAAGTTTCTTCCATTTTGCCAGCTCTGCTGTTTCGGCAGAATTCTGAGCAAATCCCGTGTTCATCCAAAAGCAAGTTAAACAACAGATAACAGAAAGAAACTTTGACATAGTTGGAAAATAGTAAGGCATTTTAAAATTTCCAGTAGAAATAATTAAACCTTTTTCACCTTTAGAACTTTTATTTGATGAACCGCAAAAAAACTTTTTTATTTGATAACTTATTCAAGTGAAGGTAAAGAGCAATTTTATATCATTGTTATATTTATTTTTGAAAAACTAATGCCAGCCATTCCCCCATTATTTTCTTGTCTATGAGTCTTAATTCTTTGTATTTATCAATTATATCTTTTTCATCCTCAATTAAAAGTCCCGACAAAATAACAATCCCGTATTTCTTTAACCGTTTTATTATTTCACCTGCAATATCCAGCAAAACATTTTTCTGAATATTCGCCAAAATTAAATCAAAAATATTCTCCTTAACCTGTTGAATTTCAGATATCTTAATCTCAATTTCATTCATTACATCATTAAGTTTGCAATTCTCTTGAATATTTTCCAAGCACCATTCATCGTTATCAAGAGCAATTGCAGAATCAGCTCCCAATTTAATTGCAGCTATGGAGAGAATTCCGGTGCCTGTTCCGACATCCAAAATCCTCATCCCTTCCTTTAAATGCTTTTCTATTAATTGAATCATCAATTTGGTTGTTTGATGCTCCCCGGTCCCAAAAGACATTTTAGGATCAATCGTTATCGTTATTTTATTCTCTTTATTATCATAGATTTTGGAAGAAGGCTTAATAACAATATTATCAGATGCTTCAATAATATTTAACCCCTTTTCCCATTCTTCATTCCAGTTTTTATATTCATGAGTTTGTTCTTCAATACTGAAGGAAGTAATAATTTTATTATCAACAAGCTTTTGGAGCTGATTAATTATTTCTTCTTTTGTAACAATAATTTTGTCATCCGTAAATATTTTTAATGAATCTTCTTCCTCATTTATACCGGCTATATTAAGCTCCCATAAAAATCCGCTGATAATATCCGGGTAAAAAGGATCGGTTTTAATATTAAATTCTTTATACTGCTTCAATTTCGGATCTTTATATAGTTAAATAATATTTATAAAATGTATACGATGCACCATGAATTGGTCTTTATTGCTCAATCTTATTTATAATAGATTATAGTCTATGCTTAACTAAATTACATAACTAAGATTATTTATACAATTAGTAAAAATTAGTTTGAACCGAATCAATGATTTGTAAAAAAAATCATTATTTTTGTCATGCTCCAAAGCAGGAGGGTTTGTTCGGACTCTGTAATCAAGCAATTTTTTATCTTTATAATACAGGTATATAATTATGAAATACGGTTATTTTGATGATGAGAATAAAGAATATGTAATAACTCATGTTCAGACCCCGTATCCCTGGATTAACTATCTCGGAAGCGATGATTTCTTCTCTTTAATTTCCAACACAGCAGGCGGTTACAGCTTTTACAAAGATGCACTCTTAAGAAGAATTTCCAGGTACCGTTATAATAATGTTCCGATAGATAACGGCGGAAAATATTTTTATCTGAATGATCAGGGAGATATCTGGTCCCCCGGCTGGAAACCTGTAAAAGCCGGCCTTGATGATTATTCATGCAGGCATGGAATGGGCTATTCAATAATAAAAGGGAAAAGAAATTCCGTTGAAGCAGAAATTCTCTTCTTTGTTCCTGTTAAAACTAATTGTGAAGTACAGAAGCTGAAGCTCAGTAATCACAGCAGAGAAGAAAAATCATTAAAGCTTTTTTCATTTGTTGAGTTTTGTTTATGGAATGCCTTGGATGATCAAACAAATTTCCAGAGAAACTTCTCCACGGGTGAAGTTGAAATTAAAGATTCTGTTATTTATCATAAAACCGAATATAAAGAAAGAAGAAATCATTACTCCTTCTATTCGGTTAATTCTAAAATAAATGGCTTTGATACTGATCGTGATTCTTTCATCGGGTTATATAATGGATTTGATAAACCGGATGTTGTTTTCGACGGTAAACCTAAAAATTCGGTTGCTCACGGCTGGTCTCCAATCGCATCTCATTATATTGAAATAAATCTTAAACCGGGAGAATCGAAAGAGTATATATTTGTTCTCGGTTATGTTGAGAATGAAGATACTGAGAAATGGGAATCAAAAGGAATTATTAATAAAGAAAAAGCTGGACAATTAATTGATAAATTTTCAACATCTGCTAAGGTTGAAGAATCATTTATCGAATTAAAAAATTACTGGGAAAAGTTATTGTCTGTTTACCATGTTAAAAGTCATGATGAAAAACTGGATAGAATGGTAAATATTTGGAACCAGTATCAATGTATGGTAACATTTAATATGTCTAGAAGTGCTTCATACTTTGAAAGCGGTATAGGACGCGGCATGGGATTCCGAGATTCGAACCAGGATTTGATTGGATTTGTTCACCAGATACCTGAGAAAGCAAGAGAAAGAATTCTCGATATTGCAGCAACCCAATTCGAAGACGGCAGCGCTTATCATCAATACCAGCCTTTAACAAAAAAAGGTAATTATGCAGTCGGAAGTAATTTTAATGACGACCCGATGTGGCTTATCCTTTCAACAACTGCTTATATTAAAGAAACTGGTGATTGGTCTATCCTTGATGAGAAAGTTCCTTTTGATAATGATACATTGAAAGCGAAATCTCTTTTTGAACACTTAAAACTTTCTTTCTATCATGTAGTACATCACCTGGGACCTCACAAGCTTCCTTTAATCGGCAGAGCAGACTGGAATGATTGCTTAAATCTAAACTGCTTTTCAACAAATCCGGATGAATCATTTCAGACAACTGAAAATAAACGGGGCGGCTCTGCTGAATCTCTTATGATCGCAGGATTATTTGTGGTTTACGGAAATGAATTTATAAATCTGTGTAATGAATTAAATAAAAAAGATGAAGCAGATAAAGCCAAGATGCATGTTGATGAAATGGCATCGGCTATCGAAAAAGACGGTTGGGACGGTGAATGGTTTCTTCGTGCTTATGATTATTTCGGCGAGAAAATAGGAAGCAGAGAAAACGAAGAAGGCAAAATATTTATTGAATCACAGGGCTATTGTATAATGGCAGGAGTTGGGCTTAATAACGGTAACGCAGAGAAAGCCCTGGATTCTGTAAAAAAATATCTCGATTGTCCTTACGGAATTGTTTTGAATAATCCAGCATTTACAAAATATTATTTAAATATGGGCGAAATTTCTACATATCCCCCGGGGTATAAAGAAAATGCAGGGATTTTCTGCCACAATAATCCATGGATAATGATTGGTGAAACTTTAGTAGGAAATGGAGATAGAGCTTTTGAATATTATAGCAAGATAGCTCCCTCTTATCTTGAGGAGATAAGCGATCTGCATAAAACTGAACCTTATACATATGCACAAATGATTGCCGGTAAAGATGCTTTCAAACCAGGGGAAGCTAAAAATTCCTGGTTAACAGGAACTGCCGCCTGGAACTATTATGCGGTAACTCAATATATTTTAGGAGTTCAACCGCAATATAACGGGTTGAAAGTCGATCCTTGCATCCCCAAAAATTGGGATGGTTTTGAGATTAACAGGAAATTCAGAGGCGTTAATTTTAAAATAAAGATCTCTAATCCGGAACATGTTTCTAAAGGGATTAAAAAGTTAATTGTTAATGGAAAAGAAATTCCAGGTAATATTATTCCTGTTGATAAAGCAAAAAGTGAAAATTTTGTTCAAGCAGTGATGGGATAAAAAATTATATAATACTCCGGCACTCTTTACATTTCATTTATTGTATTAATCGAAATATGATACGGAACTTATAGGAGTCAATTTTTGAAATTATTGCATGTGCTTATAAAATTGTTCCGGTAATCCTGAAATTTCCCCTTAAATAATATTTTTCGCGATTAAGTATTGCTATTTGTTTAAAATTGCAAATCAACTATTAATAATCATGAATATCAGTGATAATTAATTACGAGTGAATAAATGAATCAATTTCTATCTAAAAAAAAACTGGCTTCCACAAATGCAATCCTCATCTACCTATCCTTGTTTAAATTAGCATTAGTAATAATTTTTGCCGGGAACTATGGATTATTTAGAGATGAATATTATTATATAGAAACTTCAAAGCACCTTGCCTGGGGTTATGTTGATCTGCAGCCCCTGTCGGCAGTCATTCTTGCATTCTCCAGGGCATTGTTTGGAGATTCAATTTTAGGAATAAGGATATTTTCTTATTTAGCCGGTTCGGCTATAGTTTTTATCTCCGGTTTAATAGCACGGGAAATGCATGGAACTAAATTTGCGCAGGTGTTCACCGCATTTCTTGTAATCTTTTCCGGCGTGATATTAGGAAACAGCGGTTACTTCTCAATGAATTCTTTTGATATTCTTCTATCAGCTTTATTGTTTTATTTCCTTATTAGATTGATCAATAACGGTAATCCAAAACTTTGGCTGGTTATAGGGTTGTTATTCGGAATAGGGCTTCAAAATAAATTAACGTTTTTATTTCTTGGATTTGGACTTGCTGTTGGTTTGATCTTCACAAAATATAGAAACCAAATTAAATCAAAAGAGCTTTGGATAGGAGCTGCAATAGCTTTAGTTATTTTTCTTCCCAACATAATCTGGCAGGTGACAAATAGTTATCCGACTCTTGAATTTATGCGAAATGCAACCGAATATAAGAATAAATCAATGGGTGTAATAGAATTTTCGCTGGGTTCACTTCAGGAATTGAATCCAGGGTATGTTTTATTCATTTTTACTGCTTTTTACTTTTTATTCTTCGATAAGAAAGGAAAAGCATATAATATAATCGGATGGATTTTTGTCTCCGTTTTTTTTGTCTTTGTATTCAATAATGGGAAACCATACTATATGGGTGTATTATATCCTGTTATGCTTGCTGCCGGAGTAATCGGGGCTGATATTCTAATAGAAAAATATTTAAGAAATTTTGTTAGAATTATATTGGTTGTGCTGGTTATTCCCTTTGCAATAATTGTAACCCCTTTTGCAATTCCCGTATTGAATGTAGACACTTTCATCAAATACTCCGAAACGTTAGGAACTAAACCTGAAAGCGGTGAAAGATCAAAACTTGGTCTGCTTCCCCAATTCTATGCTGATAGATTTGGCTGGAAGGATATGGTTAAAAAAGTTGCTTTAGCTTATAATAAATTATCACCCGAAGAAAAAAAAGAAGTTTTGATCTTCGGACAAAATTATGGCGAGGCAGGCGCTGTTAATTTTTACAGGAAACAATTTAATCTGCCGCCCGCTATTTCTTCGCACAATAATTACTGGATATGGGGTTACCCGGAAAATTTTAAGGGAAAAATATTGATTGTTATAGGTTCTAATATTAAAGATAACAGTAAATTCTTTAAAAATGTTGAACTGGCCGCTACTCATTCGAGTAAATATGGAATGCCATACGAGAATGTTGATATATTTATCTGCAAAGATCCTAAAATGCCTATTGGGGATATTTGGGAAAAGATCAAGCATTTTATTTGATTAAATACTACCGGTGCTATTCCTCTATGGGATAGTCTTTTCCTACAAATTAATTACTATATCCTTTTCCGAGCTTTCATAAGCACCAAAAATAATTTTCAATGAATTTTCTGCATCAGCTAGAGTAGAAAGCGGCTGTTTGTCGTGCAGTATATAATCTGTAAAAGCTTTTGCCTGGTTAATGAACGTACTTTCATAACCGGTATCGGAGTCAATTTTCTCACCGTTAAAATAAAGTGCGTCGGTTATAATTAATTCTCCTTTATCTCCGAAGATTCTAATCCCGTTTATATCGTTTCCGAAGTTCGAAGTCCATGACTGCATAAGAAACCCCATTGAACCATCAGAATATAGAAGGTTCACATGAGCGGTATCTTCTCCATCCATATTTTTGAGAACCAGCTTTGAAGTATATGCCTGAAGTTTAACCGGGACGCCCATAAGATAAATTGATTGATACACAACGTGGTGTCCGCTATCCATTAAAGTTCCACCGGCAGAAATTTCTTTCTTCCCTCTCCATCCATTTCGATGATATTCACTTATTGTATGTGTCACCAGGATAGAACCGTGAATTATTTTCCCGAGCTTTCCTTCACTGATTAATTTCTTGGCTTTTATTACAGCATTCCTATAGACAAAATTGTGACCGGGGAATAACTTGTAATTATTTTTAGTAACGATCTCCTTTAATTCTTTAATCTGATTTAGATCGATAACGACAGGCTTTTCAACCAATAAAAATTTATTGTTGTCAAAACCTTTTTTGATCTGTTCATAATGATATGGATTAACGCTTCCGATGATTAGTGCATCTATCCCGGGATCATTTACCATTTCGTCATAATTGTTATAAGCTTTTATATTCCATTCCTCACATTTCTCTTTTAATTGGGCTTTCATATTATTGATCTTATTTTCATCCCCATAGAAATCCTGGGTCATTCCAACTATTTCGGCATCAGAATTAAGCTTAAAGCTCTTATAATGCCAGTCTGCAATAAATCCCATTCCTACAATTCCGATTTTTATTTTAGACATATTTTTGCTCCGCTTTATTTTGTCCAGTTAAAGATTACACCCAGGAATTCATCCTTTTTATTTTTTAATCCTTCATAAGCTTTTGCAGCATCTTCCGGTCTTAATTCATGAGTAATAAGGGGTTCGATTTTTAAACTTTCACTGCATATTAATTCCGTTATGATTTTTGAATTCCGTTCTATTGAATGTTTAACAAAATCTGTTTGAAATGAAGGGAATCTCCATTCCAATGCCCCCTTAAAAGTAATGCTTCCCTTATGAATATAATGGACATGGTTAAAAATTTCGGTTGCATCAGTTTCAAATGATCCGCGAGGACTTCCGAGTAAAACAGCTTCGCCATAAGTTTTAATAATCGAAAGAGAATCTGCTATAACTTTAGAAATACCAGTTGCATCAATTAAAGTAAAAACTCCTTCTCCGTTCGTAAGTTTCTTTATTTCTTCTTTCCAACCGGCTTTTGAAGAATTAATAGTTCTTTTAATTCCGCATTTTTCCGCAGCTTCAATTCGTGAATCATTAACATCTATCCCGATTACTATTCCCCCCTGCAATTGTGCAAGCTGTGATGCAAGATTGCCGACAAGCCCAAGCCCGGTTACAGCCGTATAATCGCCAAGTTCAATTTTGGAAACACGGAGCGCCGCCATTGCAATTGTCCCGATACGAGTAAATGGAGCAAAGTTGAGCGGCAGACCTGCCGGTACAGGCAGGCACATTCCTGTATCAAAAGCAGTTGTATTTATTTTATAATATTCTGCATGCGGACCGAAAGTATAAACCTTATCACCGGCTTTAATATGTCTGACGTTTTCACCTTTCTTTAATACCTCGCCAACAGCAATGTAACCAGGCGTAGCAGGCAGCTTAAACCAGGATTCAATTCCGGACAAACATGCCAGCTCCGTACCGGGACTGACAAGTGAATATAGATTTTTACAAATAACTTCATCCGGGTTATTTATTTCATCTTTAAAATCCCCGGAGATCAATTCTACTTTACCGGGTGCTGTAAAAACTATTTTTCTATTTTTCATGATTATTCCATATTATTTATTCTTTTTCAAGTTTATCAAACCAATTTTTTTTAAGTATATAAGAAGTAAAGGCTACAATTATTAATAAATTTAATATCTCGTTCCCCATTCTTAAAATAATATATGCAGGCAGAGCCATAAAAGAAAACTGCCACACAATGCCTACTGCTACATTAAAAAGGTCTCTCTTAGACTGCATGTTTCTTTTAAATTCAGGAGTTGCCTTAATTATCTCTTCATAAACAGGTCTCCAAAATCCCCAGGGTTTTACCTGTTTATAGAAACTTATTAACTCTTCCATCGGCTGCTGTTTTGTTAAAAAAGTTCCGGCAATAGATCCCACAAGAGAAGCAATGCTAATAAAAGGGAAAGCCTGCAGAGCAGTAAGTGAGTTGAAGATATTTGGTATTATTATAGCTCCGATTATACCGCCAATCATTCCCCAAAAATATCCATAACCGTTAAAACGCCACCAGTGCCATTTTAAAATATTAGGTATTGCGTAACCGGTAAAAAGAGCAGCAAAAAGCCACTGTGTTATTGCATCAATTGATTCCAGGTGAAAACCTAGAAAGACGCCGGCAATTACAACTAACAACGAAGCAATATATCCGGCATAAACATAAATCTTATCGCTGCCGTTCTTATTAATATATTTTTTATAAATGTCATTTACTATATAAGCAGCCCCGGCATTAACTGTTGAATCAAAGGTTGACATAAACGCAGCTATCAGCCCTGCAATCAGCAGACCGGTAAGACCGGCAGGTATATAATTATTTATTACAAAAGGCAGAACCCTTTCAAAATCCATATGAGCTCCCATGGCATTAAATTGAGGGCTAAAAAATACCAGGGCTAAAATGGATATCCCGGCGACCATAAAATAACGGGGAAATCCAAGCAATAAAGTTACTATGCCGCTCATTAAAGATGCTTCTTTGGGGTTTTTAGTAGCAAGAATTCTCTGCATATCATAATTAGGTGCGGCTCCTGCCATACTAACAAGTAATCCTTTAAAAAGCATCATCATTATAAAAATATAAAATAGCGAATACCCATCACTGGTAATTTTTGAATTTGCAGAATTCAGTAAGCCTGTCCAATCCAGGTTAAGATGCCAGCCTGAAAAGATAGATTCCCATCCTTTGGGTACTACAGCATAAATCATCTCAGGTGAAACATTTTTAATGGCAATGAACCCAACTATAAAAGAGCCAACAGTAAGTACTAAGAACTGAAGAACGTCCGTAAGTACAACACTATACATTCCTCCTGCTATTACATACAACGTTGTAATTCCCATAAAGATAAGTGCATAAATATCAGGTGATAAATTCCAGGGCAAAAATTCGACAGAAAATTTACCTATTCCTTTAAAAGCATAGCTTATAAAACCAATTACACTTACAAGAGCAAAAATGACGACACTCAAGCTAGAAAGCTCCGATCCCCTGTCATTTCCAAAACGGGTTTTTATCCATTCGGCACCGGTTAATACATTGGATTTTCTGATCCAGGAAGAAAGATATACCATCAAAAAAATTTGATTAAATACAGGCCATAACCAGGGTATCCACATACTTTTCATACCGTAAACAACAAAAAATGAAACAAGCCAGATTATATGTGTAATATCAAACATGCTTGATGCATTGGAAACTCCAAGTATATACCATGGTATTTTCCTTCCGCTTAAGAAATAGGAATCAATATTTTTTGATGCACGTTTTGAAATAAAAATACCGATTAGGAGAGTAAGTATTAGATAAACCCCGATAATGGCTAAATCAATAATTTGTAGGTGCATTCTCTGTAATAATTAGATTTCAGGATTTGATTCAATAATTTCATCTATTATTAAATCATTTGTGTATAAAAGAATATTAATTATTAACCAATTCAAAATAAATATATGCTTGTTAATTAAAAAATAAGATATTAAAATAATTATGCTAACCTTTTGCAAAAGTCTAAAAACAAAATATTTGCTTTCAGACTTTTTATTTATCAGCAGTTTTACTTCAGCAGAACCATTGGAAGGCTTTTTTTATAATTGCCGGCTTCGATTGTGTAGATATAAACACCTGACGGTAAATTAGCTCCATTGAAGTCGACACTATGTTTTCCAGTTCCTAAAACCTCGTTATTAATCGGATCGGCTACAATTTGACCAATTATATTGGTGATAAATAATTTAACTGCCAAGGTGCTTGGAAGTGAAAAACTGATAATTGTTGCCGGATTAAAAGGATTGGGATAATTCTGATTCAGTTTAAATATTTGAGGAACATTGTTTTCATCTTTAACTGCAACAGCTCCTTCCTGCGGCAAAGTAATTTCATATAGCTTGGGATGATTATTATTATAATTCAAACCTGTTTCCATAACATAAAGTTTATTGTTCAACCAGTTCAATACCAAGTGGAGAAATAAAGTTCTTTACTAATTGTGTAACTTTAGCAATATAAGTATTGTTATATTTAGTTAAAGCCACATGAAGCAAATCATTACCGGTATCACCCAGGGCTGCCAATAATCCACCGCTGTTTATCCTGACTACAAATGCTCCCCCTTTCAAATCCCCTGCTAAAACGGAATCTTTGTCGAACACGATTCCATCCGGGGAGCTATGAGGTGAGAAAGTTTTTAAAGTATCGCCTAAATTACTTGCATCTTTTATTTCACCAGTCGAGGTATCACGAAATTTATCAGCATCAGGGCCGATACTGAGAATAGGTTCAGTGAATGTTACACTATCAGGCGGAGGCGGATAGGTTGAATCGTTGCTATATGTTTTATAAAGCATTCCATTGCCGCCGCCCCAGGCATTGGGACTTAATAAGCGGATCTGTATGCGGGTTATACCCGGGAAACTGCTGGGGAGTAACATCACCCCCGATACGCCATGGAAAACCGTAATGATGACCTTCTTGTATCCAGTTCATCTCATCCGGGTCATCTCTGTCATCTGAATTTTCAACTCCGAAAAGATCCCCATTCCCTGAATAAGCAAAGCTAAAAGTATTTCTAATTCCTTCAGCCATTAAATAACCATTTGCTCTAAGCCATTCTCTATCATTTTGCAGCATAATATCCTTTCCGTCCGTCGGCAGCTTTAAAATAATTGAAGTTAAACCGACTTCTCTGTGCCCTTCCCTGATTTCTCCATGATCAGTACATGCACCGTTATTTATATATATAAATTTTCCATTTGGATCCACAGCAATTGCGTTTGTTTTATGATTATATACATGACCAAAAGTATATTCAACTGATTTTGCTATAAAGCTCCATTTCCTGTTTTCACTTCCCGGAGTATCGGGAACTCCTTTTGCAATAACACAGGTTGCATAGGAACTATTAGTATCGCTAATTTCGTTGCCGGCTAAATACATTGTACCATCATTGCCAAACGCCATTCCTAGCGGGGCACTCAACCCATGATCCAAGGTAGAGTATACAAGAGTAAACGTTACATTGCCACCTGTTCCAAAATTAACGCGTCTTATATCACCATTATTCTGTAAAATATAAAGGTTTCCGGATGCGGGATCCCGTTTAATTCTAACAGAACTATTTTCAACAGTAGCTAACTGCTTAATTGTAATATCGAGATTGTTTGAAATTGGCTGTGCATTTAAGGAAGTAAGCGACATAAAGTAAACAATAAATAAAAATATTTCCATCTTTCGGTAAAAACATAGTAGCATGCAATTCTCCTTTAAAAATAATATGATTCTTTTATATCTTGCTGGAAATGCTCATTCCAATAATTATGATTATTGGATCTGCATATTTTGAGAAACAATGTTTTTTTGTTTCTCAAAGGAAAGATTTTTTATTTGATATCTGATTAATTTAACGGGTAAAAATTATCAGATCTTATTAACCATAAATCGAATTTCAACTTTTTTAAAATACAAATGTTGAGATAATAATCAAATTGTCTATTATACAAAAGCAGATTAATTACAACATTGGACTGCTCAATATAATATTTATCCTAAAAAGACAATATGAAAATTCAACATTTACTTTAATATGGGGTAGTGAACTTTTGGTACTAAAATATTGACCCAGGGCAATTCTTCCCACGTTATTGTTTGCTCACTTTCATAAATATCACTAAACTTTTTGAAATCTTTATAAGCACCGCTGAAAGGTTCACTCCAAACCATAAACCAGGTCCATCTCGGCTGATCATTAACAATGTCTATTGAAGGAACCTCACCGACTTCACCAAGTGCAATTGGCTTATTGCCTGCTAAATTTAAAAGCTCATCATAATTTTCATTGTTAAAACCTTCCGTATAAACATCTGTTGCAAGAATATCTACCAAATCATTTCCGGGGTAGTAAGTAGCATATGAATCAACATTTTCTTTAACTTCATTTGCATCAAAAACCCAGATGAGATTATTCAAATGATGGAAATTTACCAGCCGGTCAAACAGCATCCTGTATAATTTTTTATAACCGTTTTCTCCCTTTTTCTTTCCCCACCAGAACCAATCCCCATTCATTTCATGATACGGACGCCATAGAACGGGTACGTCTGCATATTTTAGCTGCTTTAAAAACCAGGCGATTACATCTACCTGAGATTTCCATTTCTCATTTATTTCTGTACCTGGAGTAACTAAATCATGCCATTGCTCATCTGTTAGTTCACCCTGTATGGAATTTTTGAAATCGACGGGCTCATCTTCAACAGGACGCACAGCATGCCACATAATTGTTATAATAAATCCTTCACTATATCTTATAATAGCTTCATCCACAATTCTTTGACGAAAATTAATACCATCCCATGTGCCGGGTTCACTAAAACCGAAATCCTGTCCAAAAACTGCCGGGTAATGATTTAATAATTTGTATGTTCCTTCCAGTCTAGTAGAGCCAACCAGCGGATTACAATGCTGCCCGGTTAAAGTATGATTTCCTGAAATGGTATAAATATAATTAAGAAGTTTTACTGCTTCCGGCGAAGGATCCGGAGTTACCGGTTTGATTTCCGTAGTATCCCCTGCCAACAAATATTGATTATTTATGAAGAATATCAAAAGTATAAATGAAAAGATATATTTTTTCAAAATAACGAATCTCCCTTCTATTTACCCTGTATCTGGATAGTTTTTTAATAATTAACTCAAGTTACGCGGAAAATTCTTAATCTTACTCGATATTTACCACGATTATGAGAAAGATTATGATTAAGATCTATTTGCAGCATAGCTAATTAATTATTAAACCTTATTGACCATATTAATTTTGCAATAACTTCGCCAACCTGTTTCAAGGTAGCTTTCCCAATGTTCATCATTGTATCGTTTTGTGTATGCCAGTAATTCCTTCTTTCCAATGGAGTTCCTGCACCGATAAGTTCAAGATCAATTATATCAACTGTCCGTATCCCTGCCTCATTTAATGCAATATGATCATCATAAATCTCAGCACCTGATTTATCAATAAATTTATCCGCACCTGCTTGTTCCGCCAAACTCCAAATCATACTTTCCGCATCCGGAGCATATAACACTGAATTTCCTTCCATTGGGAAGCTCGCATCTTTATCTCCGACCATATCCAGAAGAACTCCAAAGGCAGGCTGGTAATCCTGAGGAAGATTTGCAGCAAAATATTTAGCCCCCAGCGAATAATTTGAAAGATCACCCGGTTTTCCATAATCTTCACCGTCAAATAGGATTAGATCAATTCCATAAGTGATTGAACTATCTTTTAATAATCTTGCTAATTCAAGTAAAATACCGACCCCGCTTCCCCCGTCATTTGCACCTAATATTGGTCTATTCTGCAGATCCGGGTTCTTATCTTCTTCTGCTCTTGGCCGGGTATCCCAGTGAGCAGATAAAATTATTCTATGCTTCTTTCTGGGATTAAACTTAGCAATAATATTTGTTAAGTGCAGTCTTTCATTTCCATAGCCCTGATAGGAAAACTGCTGTAAAATTACTTCACCGGCATATTTGCTTAATTCATCATGGAGATAATTTAAAGCTTCCATATGGCCTTTTGAATCAGGATTCCTGGGTCCGAATGAAACCTGCTTTTCGATTTGTGCATAGGCGTAATCCGGATCAAAATCAGGAATTTTTGCGTAGGGATCTATTTCATACAATGGTTTATATTGTTTCTCTTTTTCTTTCGTGCATGAAGAAATCAATAAGGAAATAAAAATTATTAGAGGCAAATAGATTAGTTTATTCATTTTCTTTTTTTTAACGGAAGCTCACTTATACTCTGCTAACATTTCACAAATCTTATCTTCAAAATCTCTTGCGGGAGAGCTATTCCCGGTGTAATTCTGAATTAAAATTGAAAAGGCAATTTTATGATCATTTTCAGATGTAACATAACCGGATAAAGCACTTACACCGCTCAAACTACCAGTTTTTGCACGAACATTATTTTGTGCATGAGTATCCTGCATTCTGTTTTCTAGAGTTCCATCTATACCTGCAATTGGCAATGAGTTATAAAATTTATTAAATAAGCCGGGTTTGTTTTCATACAAATACTTTAAAACCGAGACTAATAATTCGGCAGAAATTAAATTATACCGTGAAATACCTGAACCGTCTGCAATGTTGTAATTGTCGGGATCTAATCCAACCATATTTATTAAATTTTTAATAATAGTTATCCCGTTTTTGGCTGTAGCAGGTTTCCCGCTGTCTTTTTCCGCAAGTGCATATAAGAGCATTTCGGCACCGAGATTATAGCTTGGTTTATTTGTTTTTACGACTACCGAATCAATTGAATGATAATAATTAGCTAACTGAACAGCAGCTGCAGGTACGCTCTTAATTTCCGGTATACCGCCTACCTTGATTCCCGATTTAATTAAGTCTTCATAAAGCAGCGTAGTACAATAGAGAGCGGGATTGAAAATATTTACACCCTCCCAGGCTTTTGAAGAATCAATAATCGGTTCATTTTTTACGGTTCCATTCACTATTATTGTATTTTTTCTATTTAATCCAATCCCTGGTGACCCTGTAATTATTTAAACCATCATCATTGTAAATTGTAATAGTATGATTGATAATATTTACATAACCTGTTTCAGGCTTTAGGTAAATATTTGCTTTTTTCCCGAATGAAGTTGGCGAAACTAAAACCTCAATAGAGTTTTTATTTATGTTTAACGCAGAAAGATATGGTGCATCGGTAGAAGGATCATCATCCCACATCCATCCGTTTCCCCAGAACAATGAATCTTTCCACGAAACATCCGCAAAAATATTCCCGGTAATTTCTTTTAACCCTCTTTTATTTATTACTCTAACTAATGAATCAAGATCTTTAGTATTCAGCAGAGGATCTCCGCCGCCAACTATATATAAGTCTCCGTATAAAGTATTATTTAAAATATCTCCGCTATAATAAATCGAGGTATTAAATTGATAATCAGGTTCTAAAAAAAACAATGCTGCCGCAGTAGTTAATATTTTCATATTTGAGGCAGGATGTAGGAGCAGCTTTTCGTTTTTTGTGAATAAAGTTTTTTGTGCCGTCAGATCATAAATATCAACTGCCGCTATAGTTGATTGAAAAAATTTACCGGATAAAAGAGAATCTATACCCGACCTTATTCCTTCTGCATTTTCCTGTGGAAAGACAAAAATATTAAAGAAGAAAATAATAACAAGAATTTTATTAAGTCTATTCATAATTTTTATTTAAATAAGAAAGATGAATATGAGGCTGTCCAAAAAGCAGATAAATATTATGCTGAGTTTTTCGAAGTATGACATTTTAATTGTTTCTCAGTATTAGACTTTACCGATAGGTAAAAGAGTTCAGATTAACAAAATTGGACAATCCTTATATCTAAGTTTAATAAAATTCGCGTATTCTTAATTCTATTCCGAATTCTTCAGCAATGCTTTTCACTTTTTTATAATCAACATTATTATAATCAACAACAGAGACAACGACTTTGCCGGTAAAATTTTTTGAATTTTTTATAAAGTTTAGTGCTTCATCAAATAATTTTATGTCAACCTGAAATATCCTGGCATATTCTTCCGGTTCTGCTGTATTTAAACTGACAGATACTACATCAATTAATCCTTTCATCTCCTGAGTAATATCACGATGATTTATATAGCTGCCATGACCATTAGTATTTAATCTTGTTTTTCCTCCATTCGCTTTCACATAAGCAGCTACTTGTTTCACGATATCCCAGCGAATTGTCGGTTCACCATAACCGCAAAATACGATCTCATCATATTGTTTAGGATCGGAAATTTCAGTGACATATACTTCAGCCGGCGGTTCCATTTCTTTACTCATCTTTAAGTTATATCCGCTCCTAACCGCTTCCCCCTTTCTTTCGCAAAAAATACAATCTGCATTGCAGCGGTTTGTAACGTTAATATAAAGAGAATTTTTTATTTTATAAGTAAAGCTTGTACCGGGCTTGCTGCCTATTCCGAACATTCTAAATACATTGTAGGATGTATAACGGGAAATATCTTCTATACTCAAATGATGCACTTCGGCAATCTTTTCTGCAATAAGTTTTACGTATGCAGGTTCGTTTCTTTTCCCGCGGTGCGGAACAGGCGTCATAAATGGAGAATCAGTTTCCAGCATTATATGTTCCGGAGATACCTTTGATAAAGTATCTCTGAGCTCGTCTGCTTTTTTAAATGTAATATTCCCTGTGAAAGAAATAAAATGTCCCATTCTTATATATTCACCGGCATATTTGAACGGAGAGCTGTAACAATGAAATTGAGCTTTTAATCCTGAGCCGCAATATTCTTGAATAATTTTTAACATATCTTCATCAGATTCCCTGCTGTGAACAATTACAGGAAGATTTAGTTCAATCGCCAATTCAATTTGCGATTTAAAAGCTTCAATTTGTTTTTCTTTCGGCGAGAAATCATAATAATAATCCAACCCGATTTCACCTATTGCAACAATTTTCTTATGCTTTGCCAATTCCTTAATCTCATTTAACAACGATGAGTTCCACTCTTTTGTATCATGCGGATGAACTCCGGCTGCTCCGTAAATAAAATCATATTTATCACATAATTCTATAGTCTGCTGTGCAGTTTTAATATCAGTTGCAGGGACAATTATATAATCAATCCCGTCATTACGTGCTCTTTTAATAACTTCATCTATATCATTTTCGAAATTAGGATAAAATAAATGTGCATGTGTATCTATCAGCATTACAATTTCTTTTGGAAAATTTTAAAATATAAATTACTAAATTACTTAATTGTTTTTTGTTAAATTGTTGTTGAAATTACTATTCACTCTTACTATAGAGCAATATATCAATTCATTTATTAAAAAAATAACTCCAGACTTAATGATGCATTTCTGATCGGTGCCATATTACCGATTAGTTCTACATAATAATAGTTTAAAACATTATTCACGTTTATAAATAATCTGCCCGGAACATCGAATGCCATAAAATTATATCCTGCTCTTAAATCGAGGAAATAAATTGCAACTCTCTGGTTTCCATCGGTTATAAATTTGGATAGATCATCAATCTCCTCTACCCTGCTCAAATAACGAAAATCGGCCCCAAATTCGAATGCAGAAAATTTGTAATCCAGGTTTGCATAAAACATATGCCGGGGACGATATTTCAATGCCTTATTTGAATTCAAATCTCTCGTCCATAAATAAGTATAGCTTAAAGAAAGATTTAAATTCTCCGGTATAATATTATATTTTGTATCTATTTCAAATCCCTGAATTCTTGCCCTTGAAATATTATCAAAACGCCCGAAGCTTGTTCCAAGAGAATCCACCAAAAGCTCCGGTTCAATAAAATCATAATATTCATTATTAAATGCGGCTGCATCAATATTAAGGTTTGACCATAATTGATAATTTGCACCGATTTCAAATGTAAAATTATGTTCCGGTTTTATATTCGGATTAGGTCTCACAATTATTCCGCTGGCTGTTGTAGAAGTAAAAGCTTCAGCCAATGAAGGAGCTCTAAACCCTGTTCCTAAGGAAGAACGCAGAATTAATCGATCTGAAAGTTTATAATTCAAACCAAATTTTGGTGAAACAGCATCAAAAGTATTAAGGGTTTTAATTTTATCAATATCATATCTTATACCTGCTGATAAAGTGAGGGGGAAATTGAATTTTACATCTGCCTGTGAATAAGCGCCAAATCCCTCTGCCGTCGGTTTTCCGAAAATATTTGAACTTACATTTGAAGCTGTTCCTTCAATACCTGAAGTTAAAATAAAATTACCCGATATTTTATTATTGCTCTGAACTTCAGTCCGGTATAGGTTAGTGGTTGATCTATTGTGCGAAGTAGTCTGATCGCTCCAGTTTGTTTTATAATAAGATGAACGGATATTTATGGAAAAATTTTCAGAAAAAATATTCTTATAAATCGCACCGAACATATACCTGTTTGACATTGTTCTCTGCCCCTGGTCAGCATCCGGCGGAACTAAGGCATGGTTAATATCTTTCCAGTAAATAAAATTACCGCTTTTTTGATTAATTGAATTCGCAAAAAAAGTTAAATCGGAAAACTTAGAAAACTTGTAATTCCCCTTAAAGTAACCGATATATCTTTTGAAAAAACCGCTCTGCTTATAGCCTGAATCTTCGATCCTGCTTAAAGAAAGAGTAAATCCGAAACTGCCGAAAGTATTTGAATGAGAAAATGTCAGCCCGTTAAAAGGCCGATATTCATCGGACCAATTCCATTCACTATATGAAGGTTTATCATAAGCACCGATATAGCTCTTAAAATAAGTAAATGGTTTCTGCGTGATATTCTTTGTAATAACATTAATTACTCCGCCGATGGCAGAAGATCCGTATAAAGAGCTGGCGGCGCCTTTTATAATTTCAACTCTTTGAATCTCTGTAACAGGGATGATTTCCCAAATAATTTCTCCCGTATCGCCAGTATAAAACGGAATACCGTCAAGTGCTAATAGTACCCTGGTACCAGCTCCTCTGCTGTAACCGCTTGAACCTCTAATGCTGACCTGGTCTTCAACCATATTCACACCGGGAGCATATTCAAGGGCATATCTTAAATTTGAAATATTTCTTTCTGCTAAATCTTTGGAAGGTATTACTTCAGCACTAACAGGAAGCTCTGAAATATTTTGTTCATGCTTTCCGGCAGTAACAATTACCTGGCTGGTTTCAACAGGTTTTTCATGAAGAACGGCATTAACTATTACAGAATGATTTTCAATTTTAATTTGCTGTATATAAGCCTGATAACCGATGCTCGAAAACTCTAATTTATAATCCCCAGGTTTAATATTTTTAATTATATATTCTCCATTTTCATTTGAAGCGGCACCTCTCTCCTGGCCGGTTATAATTACATTTACTCCTATTAGCGGACTGCCTGATGTATCTTTTACAATTCCACTTATATTGAAAGTCTGAGAAAATATTTCAATAGAAAAAATTAAAAAGAAAAATATTAAATATGCTAAACAGCATTTACCGGTTATTTCAAAATTGACAGACAAATCCATGTGATAAAAATCCATTATCCCGGAAACTTTCATTGACCCCCCGGCGGCTGCGGCGGTGGGTTATTAAAATCGCAGATTATATTAATGTTTCTAACTAAAGTATTTTCCGGGATCTCCAGAACCCCCGGTTTAGATGTACCATTATTACCGTAATAAACACCTGCAACAAACCAGTCGCTCCGGCTTAAAGATAAATCAGGTGCTTTTGATTGCACAACTGCTACATATTCATATGTGCCCGCACTAATTGGAATGTAAGATGAATCACTTGAGCTGAAATTATAAGTTTTTACTCCGTAAGGAATTTCAAGACTTACATATTTCAAGTTTATTATATTGAAATCAGCAGAGGATTTTAATTCATGTTCAAACACGACAAGATGTGTCCTTGTAATCCCTTCAGGCCAATTGCCTATAAAAGTAATAGTCCCGCTAAATCCTGCTTTTTGCTCTGCAGAAATTGGACTTAAACCTTTATTGCATCCGTACACAAATAATAATAAAGCAAGTGAAAAAGTTATTATTAGTTTTCGCAGCAAGATTTTCTCAAATTATAAAGAACGAATTTAAGGAAATTAAGAACAAATCTAAATTATAGATTTTATAAATATAAAGACATTATTTATAAGAACTAAGAATGTTATATTATACTCAATACTCACATATACTTGTTTTTTAATAAAGTAAAATGTTTATTTTGAATTATAATTACAACTGGTTTTTGAAATGAAAAAGATTTACCTGGTAAGGCATGCAAAATCGAGCTGGGATGATAATAAGGTCAAAGATATTGAACGCACTTTAAATAAACGCGGTGAAAAAGATGCTCCTTTAATGGGAAAAGTATTGAAGGAGAAAGGCATAACACCGGATTTAATAATATCAAGCCACGCTGAAAGAGCATTAAAAACTGCAAAGCTGTTCTGCAATGAATTGGATATAGATGAAAACAATATTTTAATTCATAAAGATTTATATAATGCAGGAAGAAAAGATATTTTGCAAGTCATTCATCAATTTGATGATAATATTAATACGGCAATGCTTTTTTCTCATAACCCCGGCTTGACTGATTTGGCTAATTTTTTAACAAACGGTAAAGTTTATGATCTCCCTACTTGCGGAATAGTTTCTTTAAATTGTCAAATTGATAATTGGGCTGAACTTGATGATTCAAATTGTGAAATAGATTTTTTTGAATACCCGAAAAAACATTCAAAATAAAAAATACCTGCTTCTATTTGACAACTTTGTCGATGCCGTCTATAACAAAATCTGTTTTGCTATCTTTATATTTCGTTCCATAAAACACAAGTTTCCAGGATCCGGTAACTACTTTTGGATAATAAGAAGAGGCAGTGCTTCCTTTCTTTATATACTCATTGGAAAAGCTGAATGTTTGACTCCCGCTGTTATTGGGCTCAAATATTTCAACTTTATTAAGAAGAATGTCCTGGTTAAAGGAAAATGTAAAACGTATTTGCTGCGCATATTTTCTTGTGGTAATTTGGCTAACGCTTACCGGGTTTGCTTCAGTGAGAACAATATTCTCCGATGTTAATTGTCTCCTTATAATTTGCGAATTTATTGTAGTATCTCTGTAATAATTCAATTTTAATGTGACCGAATAAGATCCTTCGGAAAGATCATAAAATGTATCTGGAGTAGTTTTCCCGGAGTTACTATTATTTAAAAATATGTTTGCTCCGCCAGGCTCTGAAGAGACAAAAAGACTTCCGGTTATAATTTCCTGAGTTAATGTAATATTTTTATTTATTTGCTGGTTCCTGATGATAGTCGCACTGAAAGTCGTATCATTATAACCGCTTAACTTTAGAGTAAACTGATGTGACCCTTCTTCAATGTTCTGAACAGTTGAGGGTGTCTGCTGATTTGTATTAGTACCATCCAGAAATATTTGTGCTCCGCCCGGTACTGATTGTATAAGTATACTTCCGGTCGTTATCTCCCTGGTCAAAGTAATATTTTTATTTACCTGCTGATTCTTAATGATGGTTACATTAAATGTCGTATCATTATAACCAACCAGCTTTAAAGTGAATTTATATGATCCCTGTTCAAGGTTATCAATAGTAGAAGGAGTCTGTTTATTTGTATTACTGCCTTCTAAAAATATTTGAGCTCCAGCTGGTAGTGATTGTAAAAGAACACTTCCAGTTGTTATTTCCTTGGTTAGAGTAATATTCTTGGTTACCTGCTGATTTTTAATAATCGTAACACTAAAAGTTGAATCCTTATACCCGCTAAGCTTTAATGTAAACTGATTTGAACCTTCTTGAATATCCTGAATAACAGAAGGAGTCACCTTGTTTGTATTGGAGCTTGCTAAAAATATTTGAGCCCCGGAAGGTATCGATTGTAAAAGTATACTCCCTGTGGTTATTTCTTTAGTTAAAGTAATATTTTTGTTTACCTGCTGGTTTTTAATTATTATTAAATTAAACGTTGTATCTTTATAACCATTGAGCTTTAATGTTACCTGGTATGAACCTTCATTCAGATCTTGTATCGTAGTCGGAGTTAATTTATTCGTATTAATACCTGATATAAATATTTGAGCACCGCCTGGAGTTGACTGTAAAAACACATTCCCGGTATTTACCTGTTTAGTTAAAGTGACATTTTTACTTGCCTGCTGGTTTTTTATTATTGTTACATTAATTGTTGTATCCTTGTAACTGTTAAGTCTTAGAGTTACCTGGTATGAACCTTCATTCAAACCTTGAATAGTAGCAGGAGTTAATTTATTTGTATTAATACCTGATATGAATATCTGTGCACCGCCTGGTGTTGATTGTAAAAACAGGCTTCCGGTATTTACTTGCGGTGTTAAAGTAATATTTTTATTTACCTGCTGATTGGCAAGAATAGCTGCATTAAATGTTGAATCTCTGTACCCGCTTAATTTTAATGTAAACTGATGCTGGCCCTGATCGAGGCTCTGAATAGTTGACGGCGTAATTTTATTTGTATTTACACCCTCTATAAAAATTTGAGCTCCGGCTGGTGACGATTCTAAAAGTATACTGCCTGATTCTGAAACCTTTTTCAAAATAATTGTTTTATCTACACGCTGACCTTTAACTATTGCTACATTAAATGTAGTATCTAAATACCCGGGTGATGCTAATGTGAATTGATAGTCTCCTTCCTCAAGGTTAACAATACCTTCCGGGGTGGTTTTATTTGTATTTATTCCTGATATAAAAATTTGAGCACCGTTCGGTATAGACTGCAAAAATATGCTTCCCGTTGTTTTAGTACTAATAAGCTGAATTATTCTTGAAGCAGTTACTTTGTCTTTAATATTAATATCGAATGTAGTATCCGAATAATTCTCTTTTGATAAAGTAATTTGATAGGTTCCTTCAGTTAGATTTAATATGCTGTCAGGAGTGATTTTTTTTGTATCTTCACCCGATAAATATATATTAGCTCCATTCGGGACTGATTCGATAAATAAATTACCTTTCCCTGGAGCTTTATGTGTCAATTGTGTAGAAATTGAAGCCGTAGAATCATTGAAAACATCAGCATTAAATGAGGAATCTAAATAATTATCTTTTTTCAAAGTTACCTGGTATGATCCTGTTTCTAATCCGCCGACAGTATCAGGCGTTATTTTATTAATATTTATACCGTTTAAATAAATTGCTGCACCATCGGGAATTGATTCCAGAAATAAGTTGCCAAACTTTTTTTCTACCATTAGTTTGGTGTTAATGGAGGTTGTTAATTTATCATAAACTTTTACATTAATAGTAGTATCGCAGCAATTTTCTTTTTTTAAAGTTACCTGATAATTACCGCTTTCCAGCCCTAGGATACTATCGGGAGTTAACAGGTGGGTGTTTGTCCCCATAAAGAATATTTGAGCTCCGGGAGGATCTGAATCTATAATGAGTTTACCTTGGTTTTTTGGTCCATCAACTAATATTTCATCTACACAGCTGTTAATGAATAAAATTGAAATTAAGGTAAACAATATTAGAATTATTGAGTTTTTCATTTTGGATAGCATACCAATAAGAATTCATAAGAAAGTGTATCAAATCTCTACAAATTCTAATAACTTTACATATTAATAAAATAAATATAAGGAATTTTGGAGAATTTAACTTTTATTTTTAATGTTATACTATTGTATGTAATTAATTGCAGCTTATTGAGTAAAATTTATACCAACTGGAAAGGTTGAGTTTTTATATCCTTTATAAAAATCTATTTTCATTTGATATTCTAAACAAAACGTAAAACCGGGAAGCTGGTAGAAAATTTGAATATAAAACTATTTAATCAGGCGGAAGATAATCCGGTGAAAAAATTTTTAAGAGTTCAATAATGATCATCAAAAGTTTAATCTTTATATTTTTTTTCTATTTCGTTTTAATCGCACAGCAAGTTAGAATTCTTCCTTTGGGTGATTCAATTACCAGGGACAGTTTCGGCGCTGACCCTAGGCCTGACTCATTGCTTACCGGATATAGACAACCTTTATGGCTATTGCTTCAGACAGCCGGATATAAAATTGATTTTATCGGAAGCGATTCTGCCGGATATGGTGCAGTCCCGAAATTTGATTCGCAGAACGCCGGTTTCCCTGGTTACACAACTGAACAAGTTTTAAATTTGATCAAAACAGGATATGATATCCATGGTAACCAGGTTACTGCCGGCCCCTATTTAAATTACTTTTCACCAGATATAATTTTACTCCATTTAGGGACAAACGGATTGGATACAACAACCAGTTATCTGGAAGATTTATTGAACTATATTGATGATTTTGAAGATTCCACGAATACTCAAATCTGGGTAATTGTTGCAAAGATAATTAACAGGGTTCCCATCAGTACCATATCAACTATATATAATAATAATATCGAAAAGATGTTTGAAAGGAGGGTAAGCAACGGAGATAAATTAAAAATTGTTGATATGGAAAACAATGCAGGCTTTATTTACAATATAGATACTACTGTCCCTTATAGCGACGGCGATATGTTTGATCCCCTGCATCCGAATAAAAGCGGAAATATTAAGATGGCCAACCTTTTTTACGATACATTAAAAGTTTTACTCGATAATCTTACCTTAGTCAGGCTTGAAAAATTTTATCCTGTTGTCAGCCATGGATAGTGTAATACTTGCATGGGAAACGACATTGGAACTTGACAATTATGGATTTGAAGTTGAAAGATCTGTGCAAAATAATGGGATATGGGAAGATATCGGATTCGTTGAAGGATCCGGAAATAGCTTTAATAAACAATGGTATGCTTTTATTGATAATAATATTAATCATTTATATAGCAGCTATATTTATAGATTAAAGCAGCTTGATTATAAAGGGAATTATAGATATTTGGGAGAGCTGAATGTTGGTGTTAATTTTACTGGAATTATAGATTTACATCATTCTCCGCTGAGCTATGAACTAAGCCAAAATTATCCAAACCCATTTAATCCAACAACCAGAATTGGATTTCAGATTCCGAAAACCGGTTTTGTTTCACTTAAAATTTTTGATCTGCTTGGAAAAGAAGTAGCCGGGCTTGTCAACGAAGAAAAACAAGCAGGAAATTATGAAGTGACCTGGAATGCGGCAGGTTTTTCAAGCGGTCTTTACTTCTATCAGCTTAGAGCAGGTAATTATTTTATAACAAAGAAAATGGTAATAGTGAAGTAATCATTGATAATTAATAAATAATGTATTAAGGATCGTTTCTTTCTTTTTTGTATTAGGATTAAAGCAAAATGTAAGCGGAAATTCTTAATCTAAATTTTCACACCTTGAACTGCATTCGAAATAGCCGAAATATCTCTTAATGGAACTACATTTACTCTGCCGCATTTTGGACAAGTGATTGACTTTTCTTTATAATCAGGAGGGACTTTCATTTTTAAACCGCATGCACAAACTATAAACGCATATTTATTAACAGTCATCATTAAATCCCCCAGGCTTCTTTTTGCTTTTACACTATCGCCAGATTCTACTTCCGGTAATGGTTTTCTAACATCTATTTTAGAATTATCTGCTAAAGCAGCAGCAGGTATTAAAACCGAACTCTTCCCTTTAACGAGATTAAATGCATTCTGGTAATTAATATAATTGACTCCCCCTGCCATACTTCGAAGTATCCTTATTCTTTCCGATGTCGGCGGATGGGTGCTTGTTAAATCCGACAGCTTCATCCCTTTTTTCTTTAATGGATTAATAATAAACATAGGGGCAGTTACTTTATTTGCAGATTTTAAATCCAAATCAGAGGAAGAAATTTTTTCAAGGGCTGAGGCCAATCCTTCGGGATAACGTGTAAGCCTTGCACCGTTTGCATCAGCCAGGTATTCTCTCCTTCTCGAAATAGCAAAGTAAAGAAGCTGCGCTGCAATTGGAGCAAGAATAGCAAAAACTATGGCAGCAACCATTATTATAATCTGGCCTTGCCCGCTATCGGAGGAAGATCTGGATCTGTACCTTACAGATGAACCGCCTGAAAACCATAATCCTTTCAGGAATATTTCGGATATTAAAACAATGCTGCCGAGCATTATCCCGGCAAATGTCATTACTAGGATATCTCTATTTGCAATATGCGACATTTCATGTGCAATAACTCCTTGAAGCTCGTCCCGGTTCAATTTTGAAAGGAGCCCGGCTGTTACCGTAATTGCGCAATTCTCAGGTTTAATACCAGTAGCGAATGCATTTGGCGCTTCATCATTAATAATATATACCTTAGGCATTTTAGGAAGGCTCGAAGCAATCTGCATCTCTTCAACTATATTAAATAACTGCTGATGAACATCCGGTGTAACTTCCCGGGCATTGCTTACGGATAATAAAATAGAGCCTCCTGCAGTATAACTAATCATCGATAAAATAAACCAGATTAAAAGCGCGAGGACTATACCGAAAACTCCGCCTCCTCCCGGGAAAAAGTAGCTTCCGATAAGATATCCCAGAAGAACCAGTGCAACTCCCATTGCAAAGAAAAGAACCATCGTCCTTCTTTTATTGGATTGAATTAATTCCCACATAGTCTATAAGCTAAAATTTATGTACAAATATTTTTATATTTTTAAGTGAAGCTTACCTTCGGTACTTCCCTATCGGTCTTATCTTCA
Organism: uncultured Bacteroidota bacterium; assembly: GCA_963782475.1. GTDB lineage: Bacteria > Bacteroidota > Ignavibacteria > Ignavibacteriales > Ignavibacteriaceae > CAVQBP01. The sequence goes on along the minus strand of CAWAJW010000004.1, from coordinate 34,519 downwards.
ACCTGGAAAAATGTTTCTTCTTTAAAATTGAACATTCCGGCCATAATATTTGTCGGAAATACCTGGATTTTATTGTTATAAAAAAGAACCTGATCATTATAATTCTGACGCGAGAAAGAAATTTTATTTTCTGTTGAAGTTAATTCTTCCTGAAGAGCTAGGAAATTCTGATTAGCTTTAAGATCAGGGTAATTCTCAACTACAAGGAAAAATTTGCTCATTGCGCCGCTGAGTTCGCCTTCAGCCTGAGCACGATCCTTTACACTTGTTGCATTCATTGCCTGGCTGCGTGCATTCGTTATATTCTGCAAGGTTTCGCGTTCATGGGTCATATATCCTTTAACGGTTTCAATAAGGTTTGGAATAAGATCATGCCTTCTTTTCAACTGAACATCAATTTGCGCCCAGGCGTTCTTAACCTGGTTCCTTAATTTAATAAGCGAATTGTACATTGATATAGTTATTAGTACGGCAATAACAATTATTGCTAAAATTATAACTAAAGCTGCCATATTAATCTCCCGGTTAATTTATTTTTAGTTTATGACCAAACATCTCTTTTACTAAATTTAAAATTTTATCCTCTTTGTCTAAACCTCCCGATTCCAACAGCTGTTCCAATTCACCTTTATCAAACCATAAACCATGATGCTGTCTGCATTTGTCAATTACTATATTCTCTTCTCTCCCGCAGAGGACTTTCTCCATTTTCTTTCTGCAGATAGGGCATTTTAATTTTTTTTCAGAATTTTTATTATCAGCTATAAAAGATGATAAGAGCTCATTCTTATGAGATGAGCTTTCCAACAATATTTCAAGCTCACCTCCATCCAGCCATAATCCATGACAGTTTGTACAATGATCGACTTCTATATTTTTTAATTCCAGGATTATTAGCGGGTTTTCGCAAACAGGACAATTCATGCTCTTTAAACTTTCTAAAATTCAACTATTAAAATAACTAAACCTCAGATAAATTTTATCATTAATTATTTAATTGTACAATTATAATGTTGAAAGGTTTCTTAATATTATAAATAATACATAATGCAAAGAGATGATCTCATAAATATAAATTATCTTTAACTTAATGAAATAGCTAAAAATCCAGCCAAATAAGTACAATTAGTTAAATATAAGCGGATTCCGGATATTCACTATAACCGGAATTCAGGTATTGGATTGAATAAGAAAGTAAGATTTTTATAATTAAATATATTATTTATTCATTAAAACGACATCCTTTGCACGTGAAGCCGGATCAATATTAAGTTCTTCTATTTTTCCGTTTTTATAGAAACATTCAACTGTGGTATTACCAGGAGCATGCAGCCTGAAATGTACATCCCAATCTTTAGGCCATGCGGGAAATAGAATTATACGGTTATCAGTTGTCTGCATAAGCATTTCCTGAAGCCCAATCATTCCGGAACCGCCCCAATTATGGTCGGGGGTCCAATCGAACCCCGGACCCCAGAACGCAGGGAAACGGCGTCCCGAATCCTGCAGTTTTTTTACACATAAGTCGGATGCATCCGGAGTGAGCCCCAGGCATGCAGCCCAAATATTATCCTGTTTCCATCCTATATAGCTTCTGAATTTCTTTACCAGGGGATCATAATTCCAGGTATTAAGTGCAGTATCAAGTCCGGGTTTGCCGACACCATATATTCCCCACGGAAAAACAGGATAAAGCTGCGGAGATTCTATATTCTGTATCCGCTGGTACGCTTTAGCGGGTGCAATCATTACATGTCCTTCATGTTGAGTAAATGATATCGGAGGAATTCGGTTTAGCATTTCGCTGAATGATTTGCGGTCATTATCATTTAGGTAATTTACAGGTAAAGCAAGTAAATGGGTCAATACTGTTTTTAAAGCTGCAATAGTTGATGTTGAATTGTAAGCCATCTTAAATGTCTCACATCCAGAAGTGGGATAAAGAACAAGTTTTCCATTTTCATCAAAAATGTCATGCCCGCGTTTACGCGCCAGATATTGGTAATGTTCATTATAAAAAATAAGACAGCTTTCAATAAGAGGCATATACCTGGTTATATCTGCATCTGCGTAGCGCTGGGTTTCCAGAATTTGGAAACAAAATTCCAGAGAGGTATCCCACAGGTATTCAAGCCATGCATTATACTGCATACCTTTGTCGTAACCTTTTGGACGTTCCCAGCCATACTCAGCAGGGTTCGGCAATCCATAATCTTCGATTTGTTCCGTAAAGCTTGCACCTTTATGCCCCCATGCCTGTTCAGTCCTTATTTCGGCATTCCCTAAAGCATTTAAATAAAAATCAAATTGAGGTTTCATTAGATCAAAATCACCGTTCTTAAGCATGGGGAAATAAACCAGCCGCTGGTTTTGTGCGGTCATTGTACCGCCGCACCAGTTCCGGTAATCAGGAGTAAAATGTTTGGATGAATCGATAAAAACAGGATCATATGTAAATAAACCGCCGTTAAATTTTGTCGGGTAGGAACCATATGCATTACAGCCCAGCATATACCTGAAAAGCTGATAGTTTCTCCCCGCCTGCCAAACCGGATCTTTATATAAAGCTTTGCCCGGTTTAATAATAATAAAGCTCCTTGCCCAAAACTGATGCCACCATTTAACTGTTTTCTGCCTTTCTGTTTCTTCACTCTTTTCGGCATCGTATCTAATCTTTTGTAATCCATTTATCCAATCATCAATAGAATCTGTCTGTTTAGTATAAAGGTAGATTGTGATATTTTGCTTATCTGCAGGCAATTTACTTTTTAGTGACCAGCCTTTGAAATCGGTATCGATATACTTCCCGCTCGTATTACCATCCGGTGCCATGTTATCACCCACTAGAAGTCCGCCGAATGTATTATTTTTTACTGGGTTAAATAAATCTTTTTTTACATTATCCAGACTCTGAAGCTTAACATTAGCATCGAAAACAGTATATGTTTTATTATGATGATAGAAAAGAACTCCGTTGTCCTGAAAATCAATGTTATCCTTATAAGTATATATAGTATCGAATGGTGCCCATTTATATGAATTCTCAAAGTTCTCCCCGGGCGTTCCTTAAAAGTTTCAGTTCGCCAGCTTTCATAACTTGATGTAGCTGTTCTATTAACATTACTTAATATATTTACATGAATGACGGGTCTGAAAATATCAACCCAGATATTGATATTGGTAGTATCCTCACCTTTCCTGGCTTTAACTTCAATATAACCATCTTTCAAAATTAATTTCTGTTTAAAAGAAGCTCCTTCAAACGGATCGGGAGTAATTTTTATTCTCAGCCGTCCGATTTTATCTAGCCCATTATTTTCATCGAAAGCATCACTCTTTGAGATATACATCAGTAATTCATTGTTTTCAACCCACACATTTAATCCGATACTGCCGCCTCCGCAGGGCATAGATTCGGATGAATTTTTACTTTGACTATGCCATTCTACATTGTAAGAGTCAGGAATATTATCAATTTTCTGGCTCCATGAAGGGATTGCTGATGCGATGAAGAACAAAAAGATTATAATTTTCTTTTTCATATAATTGATACTTTTTGAAGAGTTATCACCCGTTTATATTTCTTGAAAATATTATTCCATAAAATTCCAAGAAGATATCTTCCCCGGAATTATTTATTTCTAAAATAGATAAAAACTGAAACACCACAAAAAAAATTAAACAGAAAATATTTGCTATAACTTTTTACTTTGTTTCAAATTTAATTCTGTAATTAAATCTAATTCGCCGACAAGTTAATCACTCTTTGGGATTTTTTAGATCGGGTTTGCTGGGTGATAGGTGATCTATGTTAACAGCCTTTGCTGAAAATAATTTAAGATATAAAAGTTAAGAAGAAAAACAGCTTAATGTTTCGGCGCATTCTTTTCCAAATAATCTCTTACGGCAATCAATTGCTTATTTGTTATACCGGCAGAGCCTTTTTTCAGCATATTTGTGAAAGCTCTCACCTCAGCTTGCGAGGACGGATAACCGATATTCTGATTCTTCGGCATAACATTGGAATTAACAATCCTCTTCCCTTTTGAATTCAGAAAAACATAAAACGGCAGCCCGGCATCTTTGCCTCCCATATTATTCAAAATTTTATCTCCGTCCGGGTTTTCGAGCTCCTCCTTTTTATCCTTTTCTTCAAGTACGTCTATATATGCAATAACAAAATGATCATTAATTATATCTTTTAATTCAGGACTATTTAAAGCATCATTAAGATGCCTGCACCATTTGCACCATGAAGCATGGAAAATAACCATAACAGATTTATTTGATTCTTTTGCCTGTTTAAGTGAATTATTCAAAATATTTTCGGCAGAATCCGGTTTGTTTATAACAGTAGAACTAACAGCAGTTGATAGAATTATAAACAGAACCAAAAGAGAAAATATACTTCGCATTATTTAACCTTTATTCCTGATTATTAAAGTTCAAGACATTCTCAAATCAATTTATAGACCTGACAAAGATAAATAAAATAAATTTTAAATAAATATCTAATTTGTATGCGAGAATTGAATTTTTGTAAATTTATCACAAAATTACTAACTGCTATTTATATAGCGGTAAATATTCTATTTAATTTTTCTTCAGTATAAATGCTAAACCGGCGCCCATTATTTTTTAACCTATTATTTAAATTTTTCGTTTTGATTTTTATTATTATTTGTGTTCCAAATTACAAATTCATTTATTCATAGCGAACTTTGATTTTAATCTATTGCTTTTAATTTTTTTGATGCTAAATTAGACGCGAGAAGTTGATAATTAATTTTATCGCTTCCGATTCTAAAACTCATTAGGTTGAGCTTTAGAATTATGATTGGATGGAAAAGTACTTAGAGTCAAATCTAACGAACACCATCCAATCTTTTATTATAAATTTTTTTTATGGTTTCGATTCCCGAACCAAACCTTTTCCAACCTTCTCCTGTCAAGGGGAAGGTTGCGGTGAGGTTGTTAAAGAATATACCTGCTTAAGATTACTTCCTTGCTTTCAAATTTTTCAGATTTATGTAAAAATACAATTTTATTAATGATAGAATTGATTTGTTTAATATTTAAGATTGAGTTTAAATTCTTTATTAAAAAAAATAATTAGGATAGTAATAAGTCACCTTTGATTGGAATAAACTTTGTCGATTGTTCAATCAGGGAATTTGCAGTAAGTTCCTGAACACCATATACTTCAGCAGTAACATTATATTCTTTTTTTATCTTATTTATGAGCAGGCCAAAATCGCCGTCTCCGGATGCCAACACTATTATATCCGATTGTTTTACATAGTCAAGTATGTCGATTGTTATTCCTATATCCCAATCTCCTTTTCTTGAACCATCGCTTCTTTGTATAAAAGGTTTAAGCTTTACCTCAAAACCAATATTTTCTAATATCTTTTGGAATTTGATTTGTTTTTCGTCTCCTCTATCTATTGCATAAGCTATAGCTTTTATTAATTCCCTGTTATTAGCTGCATCAAGAATAAAATTGCTGTAATTAAAGTGACAGCCGTATATCTGCTTAACTGTATAATAAATGTTTTGTACATCGACAAATATTGATACTCTTTTTAACATTTCTATTTATATTAATTTTTAATTGCAAAACAGTTAAAAAAATCTTCAATCATAATTTTAAATATTTCCCAAATTCTACTAATCTTAAATATAAGGCTAAAGAATTTTATAATAAAAAACTTAAGAAATCCGGAAATGAAAATCGAAGAGAGAAACGGGACGAATTTTATTTCAAATGATTCATTAAAAGAACTTGTATTATTCTATATGCTCAGGGCATAAGCAAAATAAGCGCTAAAATCTTTAACTTTTTTTACGAAAATCTTAATCGAAATCTTTGTGATTTAACTTTTTAATGACTTATGACCGATTAAAGAGAGAAAAACTAACTAAAAATTTTTTGATAATTTAGCATAAATCTGAAATTCCTATAAATTCATGTGAAAAACTTTAAATTAAATTCAATAAAAGCTGACTTAGGTCAAAAAGGTTTTTATCATTTAATTTTAAAATGAAAAAATGAAGGTTGAAATAAGCGATATTAAAAAAGTTCTTCATAAAGATGAAATAAATTACCAGGATGGTTCGGTAGTAGGTAAACAAATAATAAAAAAACCGAATGGCAATATAACACTTTTTGCTTTTGATAAAGACGAATTACTAACCGAACCCCCGAATGATTTTTTTTATGATAGAGAAAATCTTTTGTTTAATTCTTCTATCCTGCTGTCATCAATTTTTATACATTCTCCAATAATTTTAGATTTTATCAGAGAGTCTGCACTAAATTCTGCAACTTCCAATCTGTCGAATGCCTCCAGAATATTTCTGCCTGTTGTAAGCAAACAATCATTTTGAATTAATATAACATGAATATTGTTTGATAGTGTCTTTGCAATTTTTTCCGGATTGTTATATTGCGCACCAAATTCAATTTTGGGAATATCTCTTAAGACAACATAACTTTCAGGAATAGTTCGAGTTTCAAAATAATTTTTAGAGATAGCATAAGCAGTTACACACGGCGACTGTGCAGTAATTATAGAATTCACCAATGGGTTATGATTATAAATAGCCTGATGCAGCAAAACCGAACGGCTGGGATTTTTCCCTTTTTCTTTTTTGCCATCTTTAATCATTACTATATCTTCGATATCGATACTGCCCCTTCCTAATCCGGAAGGAGTGATGAGAAAATCGCGGCCCTCATACCTTATCGATGCAACACCTTCGGTGCTAATCATTAGATCCCTATCGCAGGCTCTATGGACAATATCAACTATTTGACTTCTAATTTCTCTTTCCAGGCTGCTATGCTCGGTCAGTTCAAATTCAGGTAAATCATTTTGACGATGATCGAAAAAAGAAATTTGCTCTTCAGTTAAAGTAGTAAAGCCTCCAACTCTTTTTGCCTGAATTATTGTTCTGGCACAAAACTCTAAAGTTTCAAGGCGGTGGAAAGCATTCAATAAATCAGCTCCGCCTGCAGCAACTCCATGATTTTCAAGTAAAACGACATTATATCCTTTACCGAATGTTTCGGCTATGTTTTCTCCCAATATATCGCTTCCCGGAAGTGCATATGGAGCATATCCTACTTTCCCACATACACGTTTTGCCTGAGGAATTATATTGGTGTCCGGTATACTCCGTACAATACTGAACGATACTAATGCCGGCGGATGCGCATGAACAATTGCTTTAATATCCGGCCGTTTTTTATAAATTGAAATGTGAAATGGAAATTCTGATGATGGTTTATGCTGCCCAATAATATCGCCATTCGTTTTAACACACATAATATCATTAGGTGTTAATTTCCCCTTATCAATACCTGCGGGAGTTATCCAAATATCTCCGTTATGATCTTTTATGGATAAATTGCCTCCGGAAAGTGTGGTCATCTTACCATGATATATCCGATTCATTATCCGGATAATCTGTTCTCTAGGATGTAGAAGATAAAATTTCAATTATTCTTTCGTTTAATTTATGTTTTAGAGAGACTTCTCTATTATTTTTTTGCAGGTTTTGGTTTATTTTTTATCCTTTGTACACCAGTATTTCGATATACAATTTGATGCTCTACTTCAATATTTATTAACTTATTGCAATTCGCTTCATCTTCAAGACATTTTATTAAAAGGCTGACAGCTTCCTGACCTATTTTGTAAGGATTTTGATTCACGGTGTAAAAAGGAACTCCAAGCCTTGAAATTATATGATTATCTCCAAATTCAGATAATAAGATATCTTCAGGAATTCTTAAGTTACTTTCAAGAATTGCATTCCCGGCACCTAAAGCTATAATTCCACCTATACATACAATTGCGTCAATGTCAGTGCCGTTTTGTAATGCATTGTATAAAGTGTTATGCGCACTCTCGAATGTCCTTTCTGTTTCGAGAATAAGTTTTTTTCTTATTCTGATTTTGTTTTCTTTAAGAGCCATCAAATATCCTTCAAATCTATCTTTTGCAACGGGTATTCCGGTATTTGGACCTATGAACATAATTTTTCTTCTACCGTTTTCAATTAGTTTGTTAGTCAATTCAAAGGAGGCTTTTTGATCATTAATAGTAACAGAATTAAAATTTGAATTTTTAAGTTTTCTATCCCAGCAAATAATCTTTACCCCTTCAGATTGGAGCTTCTTATATAAATCCAGATTGGTTGTTTCGTCAACTGCATTAAGTAAAATACCGTCAACATTGATATCACTCAAAAATTCCAATTTTCTTTTTTCATTTTCAGCATTTTCATCATGAACCAATAAGATAGTTTCATATCCATTTTTTGTGGCTTCTTCATAAATTCCGCGTGTTGCCTCTGAAAAGAAAGAAATTCTCAGATCCGGTATAATTACTCCGAGGATATTACTTCTTTTATTAATTAAAGATTTGGCTAAAAGATTAGGTCTGTAACCTAATTGATCCGCAAACCTTTTAATTTTTTTCTGCATTTCGACTGATATATCGGTTTGCATACGTAAACCCTTTGAAACGGTTGAAGGATCAACTCCAATCTCTTTCGCAATATCTTTAATAGTTACTTTCTTTTTCATTTTAGTTTTGTAAATGAAATTTACTCTTCCCTTTTTTTATTCACCCAGCTTGGAGCAGATACAAACCAAATAATTGTACCTGCCAAAGTAAGCATTTTACTGTAATCTAACGATAAGTCTCCTGTAAAAACCAGGAATGATGGAATAAGCGTTAGACCTAAGCTAATATATGAAATAAGCTTTACTAAAAGTTTCATGCCACTGCCTCCATGGGTTTTCCGACCTTTTGTTGAATAACCTTTTTTTGGACAATTTTGCTTGATATAATATACACAAGAGATGCTACAAACCAGCCCGGTAAACCTAAAAAGAATATTTCGATTCCAAAATAAATATTCAAAAACAATGCAGATAATAATGCAAGCACCCAGCTTATCGCTGCAGAAGGATTAAAGTTCCGATTAAAGAATTCTGCAAAATTTGATTTTAAATTTAATTTTGGAAGTACATAAACATCCATAATAATAACAGCACCCATCGGCATTAACAATAATCCATATAGGGCAACGAACTCTAAAAGTTTCATAACCAATGCGGGAAATAAAGCTGCAGAAGTTGTTATGGCTCCAACTATTGCTGTAACCTTCCATGTTTTCCATTTTGGTTTAATTGCCTGCAGAGCCAGACCGGCTCTGTAAATTGTAGGATTGGCTGTAGTCCAACCGGCAACAATAACACAAATCGCACCTGCTATTCCTGCAGCCCTGTAAGCAATCGGACCGGGGGCAAATTGCGTACTGTTATTATTTTCGTGTAGAAACAATGCGTATAAAATTCCCGAAGCAATCCAGGCTATATAATGCCCTACATACATCCCGGAAGCAGGTGAAAAACCATGATACCATTTTTTTGCATATCTTAATATAGATAGATCAGCCATACCAATGTGCATAGCCATGTTTACAAACCATGCAAAAAACAATACATGCCAGAAAGTAAATTGGCTTTGTCCAGGAAGTGCTTTACCGGTCCAAATTTTCGTTTTTGCAATCTCCCAAAAGTTTGAGAATGATGTTACTCCCAAATTAGGCAAAACTGCTACCGCAGCAGCAATAAATACTAATATCATCCATGGAGCGGCAATATTAGCAAATTTAGAGACCTGATTATATCCGAACATGGCTACTAAAGTCGTTCCTATTCCTACCAGCAATACTATAACTATCCATTCAAAGCTATTAGGCAGCCACTGATTCAACGAAGGCATTCCTAGATGAAAAGGTATCCCTACAGCAGTAGCTGAAACTGCAATCATAGAACCGGCTAAAAAGCAGAACATCAATGCATTCACAGAATTATAGACGGAAGTTAATTTTATTCCGCAAATTTTTTCAAGCATATAATAGAGTGTTAACCGGAATTTAGTGGCTATCGGTGCACAAATGAATGCCCAGCTTAAAACCGCAAGTAAATTGCCAATTAATAATCCAAAAATTAAATCACCTGCGGTAACTCCATGTGCCACGAATAAAGGACCAATGACAAATTCTGTTCCGGCAGTATGTTCACCTACATACATCCCTATAAAGCTTCCCCAACCTTTCCATTGAGATTTTGGCACTGGAGTTTGTTCATATTCTTCCACGGAGTTTAGTTGTGATAACAATTTTTCTTTGAACATTTTAATTCCTTTATTGAATCACCAATTTAAGATTTAATTATTTCTCTCTTTTTCTATTTTGGTCTGATATCCGCTTTGCACAAAAGCTTCAACCGGATCAAGCGGTAATTTTTTATTATTCCTTGCTTCATAAACTATCGGTCTTACATCAGCAAGAATCAGAGCATTATTAAAAAATCTATTTGCTAAAATTATATTATCTTCTTTTTGATATTCTATTAGCTTTTTTTGATCAACTAATAACGCTCTTGCTAAGGATATTTGTAATGAATCTATTGAATGTATAATCGCTTGAATTCTATTCTCTCTACTGCTGCACTGATCAATCATTAAATTCCATTTGTTTGGTCCAAAAACGGCATCGCCTTTTACCAATTCGTAAAATATTCTTGCAATTTCCGGATTCGGTTCCACAGAGTGATCATCATCTGCTGCATATCTTGTATTAAAATGAAATCCACCGTGAATTTTATTGTTAATCAATCTTGCAGCAATCTGTTCTATGTTTGTTGAATGGTAATGGTGACCTATATCTATCAGGATGCCTGCATTCGCTCCGTAACTTTGTGCCATCAAAAACGAACTACCCCAGTCCGATAAAACTGTACTATAGGTTCCCGGCTCAAATACTTTATATTCAATTAAAACTTTTACCGATTTAGATACACTTTTTGAAATAATTTTTAATGAATCAATTGTGTTTGATATGAGCTTATCCAATTCTAATTGACCGGGATAATTAGAACCGTCGGGCAGCCAGATAGTTAAAAGCTTATTTGATAATTCCTCAGCTATTTTCCCTGAAAGAATTGTTTGTTGAATATATCTTTCTCTAACCTTTTCATTATACGAACTTAAGCTTCCGGTATGAGAGCCTTTAAGAAAATAAGTTGGATTGACTGACCCCAGCTTTAACCCCCTTGATTCGGCTGCTTTTTTAACTTCAACAGCAATGTCATAACATCCTTCCAAACTATCATAAGAGAAATCCCATAATGTATGTGTTGCGATTTGTTCAGAGGCTCCGGTCAGTTCGTTAACAAAAGCTGCATCGTCCAATTTTTCAAAAATATTTGTTGCAAATCCCGGAGGCATATAACCGCTAAATCTTCCTCCGCCGAATTCACCAAAGATCCAGCTAGGAACTTCAACCTGAAAATTTTCAATGGCTTCTATTGCAGTGTATATTTTTTCAGTTCCGAATTCTTTCTTAAGATTCAGCAATGATTCACTTAATTTTTGCGTATTCATTTTCCCTCTTTTTAACTGATAAATAGTTTATTTGAAGAGTTATCTTAAATACAGCTTCGTCTCATGAGTACATAGGTATGTTTTAAGATCCAATTTTTAGCGAAGCAGTACTCAAAGGTTTTCGAAAAACTTTGAGCAAGGTAAAATAAAAAAATATTTTTTGCAAGATCTGGATAAAATATTTTTATAATGCTTTATACTAACAAGATCAATAAACCTTGTCCGTTATTCTTGAATCTAGTTGTTTCAGAAATACTCAACTCTTTTGATTTATGAACAAGGATTAACGAATTCTGATTTTTGATCTTTCCCGCTCATATTATGAAATCAGATAACATACTTGAATTTTATAACAGATAGAGCAAGGGAGAGAAAGAATAAAAAAAAGGGAAAGCTGCTCCACTTTCCCTTCATAAAAAAAATGCACTAAGTTCAATCGTCATTTCGACCGAAGAGAGAAATCAAAGATTTCTAGGTTGAAGACTCCCTCGTTTATTTTTCGGTCACTCTCATATTACACAGCAATTTTTTCGCTGCTGAATACATGAGCAAAGTCATTAGCGAACTGCTCAAAGGACCTTGCAGGATGCCCGGTAAGGGTTTCAACATTATTTGTAGTGCTATCTGCAAAATTCTCACTAAATCCTTCCATCAATTCGACATAACCTTTTGCAATCCACTCCAGCATTCCTATTCCTGTCATTGACTGTAATGAAGCTTCATGCGGAACATTCACATATTTAACCTCTTTATCCAGCACTTTGGAAAAAGTATTTGCGGCATCGTTGAATGATATTGCTTCAGGACCTGTCAAAATATAACTCCTGCCTTCATGACCTTCCCCGGTAATAACTGCAAAAGCGGCGTCGGCAATATCCCGTAGGTCATTCATCGCGAGCCTGCCGTCTTTCATATCCCAGTAGATCACTCCGTCCGAGGAAATTGTCTGTGCTGCCATCATTGTGTTCTGCATATAAAAAGTTGGTTTCAGCAACGTCCACTTCAGTCCCGAAGACTTAACCATTTCCTCAATTTCATATCCCTGTTTAATAATACGGCTGTTATCCGGTCCCCACATTGAATGCCTGATTATATGTGAAGCTCCTTCATACCTGGCAGCGTTAATAACATTTTGCGCCTGCTTAAGCTGGGTCTCGCCATTCCAGGTTAAGAGATAAATTTTATCAATATTCTTTACCGCCGGCAAAATGGTTTCCGGCTCATCAAGATCACCTTTTACCACTTCAGCACCAAGATCCTTTAACGGTTTCGCTTTTGCTTCGTCTCTTACTAATACACGAACATCAACACCTGCTTTCAGCAGTGCAGGCACCAGCAGCGAACCGGTGTTTCCTGTCGCACCTGTTACTAGAACTTTTAAATTCTTTGACATAATTGTACCTCACAAAATTTTAATAAATAATACTTCAATATCCTCTTAAAAACTGATAAAGCGTTAAACTTTTCCAGCTGCATATTCTTCGAGAAAATAAATTTCAGGCTTCTCCACAACACCTGCTTTGCCCATAGCTTCTTTCAGTTCGGAACTGCCCGTAAACTTCTTTGCATTTTCCAGGCTGTCCCATTCAAAAAACGATACCAGTTTATTGCTGTCATCATCTGTATGCAGTATTTGATATGTTTTTTCACCACTCGCTCTTCTCGTATCGATAAATCCATCGAATACTTTTTTCCATACAGGGTAATCTTTTACTTTGTGCTTGATTAATAAATGTGCCATTTCAGCCTCCGTTAAATTTTGTTGTTGAATGATATCTTATGATACCGTTGTTACAATGTAAAAATACACTGAAGTAGGCGTCTATTTCATTGACTTTGGTTAAGAAGTTTGAGGATGGATAACAATTCTTTTCCTAATCCGGCTTAATGATTCAGGTTCAATTCCGAGGTAGGATGCTATGTAATGCAAAGGAACTCTCTGGAAAAGCTGCGGCTGCTTTTTCATTAAATCAAGATATTTTTCTTCGGGAGTGGCGGATTTTGCCATCGATAATCTTTTTAGAACACTATAGTGGTTTTGCTGTGCTTTATCATCGTGAAATTTCTTAAACTTCGGAATCTCCTTACATGCCCGGAAGAAGTTTTCCCTTGAAATTTGAAGCAGTTCACAATCTTCAAGAGTCTGAATATAAAACTCAGTTGGTTTCTGAAAAATAAAACTTTCCAGGTCGCCTACCCAATGATCTTCCAGTGCAAAATTTAAAATTACTTCCTTTGAATGCTTATCAATTGAGAAGCGTCTCATACAGCCTTTATTAATATAAGTGACATAGCGGCATATATCCCCGGCCATAAGTAAATAGTCTTTTTTTCTTAAGGATTTTTGGGTGAGGAAACTCATATATAATTCAACTTCCTCGCCGTTCATTCCAGCGATTTCTCTTAATTCTTTCTCTAATACCGGCGAGATGATTCTGGGAAGTTTCATTTCTTAAATGTTAATATCTTGAGATATTTTATAAAACTAAGTAAATTTGGTTTTACTTCATACTAAACAGAACACAAAATTTGTAATAATTTTTGATACCAGAAGATGTTGGATCCTCACTTCCAGGGCAAAAATCCTTGTTCATTATTCGTAAATCTAGTTGCTTCCAGAAATACTCAACTCTTTTGATTTATGAACAAGGATTAACAAATTTTGATTTTTGATTTTTCCCCCTGATCCCCTGATACAATAAATGTCTTCATTTTACGCTGAAACTTTTCAATAAATTTGATATTTTAAAAGCGGATGACTCGAAAACAATAATATGCCCTCAGAAGAAAATCAAAATCAAATTAATATGATCAAAACGGCACCGGAAACTAGTGGTAAGGTTCAAACTGAGCTTAAGCCGGACGACTGGTTGTGCGTGGCATGCAGTAAAAAAATTACTAATGACAAAGAGCGGTTTCCATATGAGGGCGAAACTGAGTTTCATTTTACAAATCCGGATGGTTACGTTTTCGATATAATTACTTTTCTTACAGCAGACGGCTGCCGCGAAGAAGGGAGTCCAATTTTAGAATTCACCTGGTTTAAAGATCATGCATGGTCGTATACAGTATGCAACCGGTGCGGACTTCATCTTGGATGGAAATATACAGGGAAGTTTTCGTTCTACGGTTTGATAAAGAACAGGATTGTTAGGGGGATCGCTCTTTTTAATTAAATTTATTTGTCTGTAGTTCGTTGATTGCTGTTTGGGGTTTGCGATCATTGTATTTCATGGAATGTGCGTGTTAGTCTGAATTTACGGCTATGAAATTTCGTACTTTTTTCCGGGATTGCTTATAAAAATTTTTAATCTTAAGTTAATAAGCAATTAATTGGGAGATAATTAACATATCATTACAAGTTTTTATTTATGAGAGTATATACTTTTTATAAAAGTATAAAAAAGCTCAAAAGGGAGAAAATAAAAATCCTGTCATAGAAAATATAATCTTTATATTATTTTGTTATAATAAATAAAGGGGTCAATATGAAACTTCTTCTTTTTTTTCTGTTTTCATTTGCAGCATTGGCACAAAACTTTCAACCTGATACAATAGTTTATAAAAACAATAACATCATTGCAGGGAAGATAATTGACATTTCTGATTCACGGCTGGAAATAGATTATTCATCCGACAAAATACGGGGAGAATATATTCACGAACTAAAAAAAATAAGCGTCGGCAATTTAGGTATAGTTTATTTTTCAGGTTTTACAGTCGGCCTTGATGAAATAAATAATTACCTGGCTAATAGGACTGAAGTAGCTGGCATTCAAAAACCGGTAGATGAAAATAAATTTTTCCAGGCTCAAACAAATGCAAATCATTACGACACAGTATATACTGAAAAAGAAATAAGCGGACAAAATGGGGGTAGAAAAGGCAGATGGTCATTCGGTGTCCTGCTGATTCCATATTATTCCGGAAAGATTTATGATGTCGGGCAATATTATTATTCGGATCCGGTTTATAGTTCCCCAGTAATAGCATCTCAATATTTAATAACTTCATCAGCAGATAATGAAATAAATATGGAAGCTCAGCTCTCCTTTGGTTTAAGTGAACAGGTGCGTTTAACATTTGACGGTGCTTATACCTCCACTTCCTATGAAAACAGATCGGAAAATCACCAGAGAAATACCGGCGGCGGCTATGTATATGATTCAGGGAATCTGAATAAGAATGATTTAACCCTGCTTGATTTCAGCCTGGGAATTAAGTATTACCTTGATAATTTAATAACAGAAAAGGTATCTGTTTATTTCCTGGCAGGCATCGGGAAACAATTTGCAAGCGCCGAAGAAACTAACGAAACTTTATTTCAGCCGCCGCAGCCCGGAGCTGCAATTACCGAAGATAACCGTAATGAATTTATTGAAGATGCAAATTCACCGTTCCATTTTAATCTTGGCTTTGGAGCCGAATATATGTTTAATAAATCTTTATCATTAACATCAAATATCCGGTTTATCTATTCAAGTATCAGTGCAAAATACGATTCAAGACAGATTAGTGATTACCAGACGCTAACCAGCAGCACCGATTATAAAACCTCGAATTTTATAACCCGTATAGGACTTGGATTAAATTTTTATTTCTGATTAATTCATAACCAAATAAAAATTTATAGGGGTAAACATGACCGGGAAAAAATCTGCATCATTTATATTTATTTTGATAATTGTATCGCTTTGCTCTTTTACGCAAGACCAGGATAAAAGAGAAGAAGCAGGCAAAAAATACTATGGTAATTATGCTACCAATTCTATAACAAATGCATCTAAAGAAAATTCTTCTACTGAACTAACGAGTGCCGATACAATTTACCCTTCCTATATAAAACAGGATTTTACCGTTAACAATTTTGAGGGGGAATTTGGTGCAGATCAGAGCAATGCGGCAGGAGCAATTGACGGTGAAGGCAATTATGCAGTTGTATGGCAGGATTACAGAAACGGGTACCAGGATATTTACGTTCAATTCTTTAACAATAACGGGGAAAAAATAGACACCAATATAAAAGTTAATGAGCAGAATATAGTAAACTACAACCTTCCAACTATAGCAGCAAATAATAAGGGTAATTTTGTCATTGCATGGAACCAGAATTATAATGTAATCGAGATCCGAAAGTATACCGTAAACGAAAATAAAATTGAATATAATTTTGAGAAAAATATTCCTGCTAACTCCAGTTATTCTCAACCGTCTGTTACGGTCAGCGATAACGGTTCATTTCTAATATGCTGGAATGGCAGTTATGTTATGACCGATCTTTTTGATAATACAGGAAATCTTGTTTCATCAGAAACGTTTATTAATGAATCTGCGACAACATATTCTTCCAGTTTTAGCCAGGGGAAAAATTTAACCGCAGACGGCAAAGGAAATTTTTATATTGTGTGGAGCGCATATAGAAATGACAATGTATCAGAAATTTATCTTCAGATTATTGACAGCACGGGAGAAAAAGTTAATAAGGTTATAGTTAATGCTCCTAACGATTATTCATATAAAAATTCACCTCAGATTGCTTCCACTAATGACGGTCATCTTTTAATCGCCTGGAATTTTATAACCAACAATAACGATATTTCCGTTAACGGACAGAAAATCAGAATTTATGCTCCCAATGGTAATTTTATAACCAAAGATTTACTAGTCAATGGTAATACAGATAGAATAGTTTCAGACGGAGACAGCACTTTCTATATTTCATATCTAAATTTTAACGGCCAGGGAGTTTTAAAACAGCTTATCCAAAAGATAAAAACTAATGATCAATTCCCGGAAGATTGGGTTTTGGTAAAATTTAATACAATTAAGAATGTTGTTATAACCCACGCCGACATAACTAATATAAGAAACGAT
Source organism: uncultured Bacteroidota bacterium (assembly GCA_963782475.1). Classification (GTDB taxonomy): domain Bacteria; phylum Bacteroidota; class Ignavibacteria; order Ignavibacteriales; family Ignavibacteriaceae; genus CAVQBP01. The sequence goes on along the minus strand of CAWAJW010000004.1, from coordinate 17,177 downwards.
CATTTTTATATAATCCCGGAATTCAAGGAAAGAGAAGATGCAAATATTTATGTCCAAAAATTTAATACCGAGATAGAAGCGACCGGTCCTTTTACAAAAGTTAATAATGATACCGGCAGTGCTTATCAGCAAAAATCCCTAGTGAAATTTAATAACAAGGGAGAATCGATTGTTCTCTGGCAGGATAAAAGAAACGGCAGGTATGATATTTACGGACAGGTTTATGATAAAGATTTTAATCCTGCCGGTAATAATATTATGATAAACAAAACAGATTCCAGCTACTGGTATCTGGCAGATAAAAAAGTTGAATGTTTGTCTGATGGAACATTTGTTATCGCCTACAGCGGGAACCAGGATTATGGAAACAGCAATACTTCTGTCTTTCTTCGTTTGATAAAAGAAGGGAATGCCGGTAAAAACATATCAGTAATTAGTAATAATGTTTATGGAGTGGATTGGCATACGGCATTAAACAGTAATTCAAAAGATGAAATTCTAATCTGCTGGTATAATGATTATGGCGCCTATCTGAGAAAATTTGATAAGGATCTTAATCCACTTTCTCCTGAAACTAATTTCATTCTATATGATTATACAAAACCAAGTAATTTATATATTTCAGCGGTTTCAGTTGATACTGCATTAAATATTTTAGCAATCGGTAGAGCTTCCGGATCCAGCAGCGGGATAGCAGGTAAATTTTTTACTGAAACAGGAGAAGAAACTTCAAACTTTCTTATTCCGAACAGCAGCAGTGCAAGTTTTTCAAATATTAAATGTATTAATGAAAACGGCAACTATGCTATTGTTTATAATGATTACGGTAAGATTCAAATTATGCGCAGGTATTATATTGATAAGGAATATTTCTTTAACAACGAGTTATCAATTTCAAATTCCTCATATAGCAATAATCTTAATATAATGGAGTTTAAGAATCAAAAATTACTCTTTACATATGATTCATCTCCAAACGTTCTGGCTGTATTTATGAATGACAATAAAAGGGAGAGTAAATTGTTCAAACTTCATACATATGCATATTCCTTCCCCAATTACACACTCAGCGAAGACTTCGGAACAAATAGTGCTGATTTTTATAATGATAAAATATTTTTTACTTATGAAAAACCTAATCCCGGGACCGGATTCGATATTATGGGGAATGTGCAGAAGGCAGACAGTATAAATTTTACCGAAGAACCTTTTATCACTATCCCTGTTAAAGATGCGTTATATTATAATTATCCAAATCCGTTTAACAGCAAGACCCGGATTATATATGAGATAGCTGCATACCATAATGTAAAGCTAACCGTATATGATATTCTCGGCAGAGAGGTGAAGGTACTCGTCGATCAGTTCCAGGAAAAAGGAAGATATGAAATTGAATTTGATGCTGCTGGACTTGCTTCGGGAATTTATTTTTACCGCCTTGAGGCATTTAATACAATAGTTAGAAAGATGGTCCTGCTGAAGTAAGTGTATATACAGGATACGGATGCAAGACAAATGTTTAGATATTGATTAGATATGAATCCCCATTTCAGGGGAATTTTTTCTTTGCTGTTCTTCTTTCCTCAAAGGGATAAACGAAACATTTATTTATTGCTTCAAATATTTCAATGCAAGGCATGTTATATCGTCGGATTGTTCAGCTCCCTCAGAAAACGATTGAACATTATCAAAAACTTGCTGAACTAATTCATTTACATTCAGCGAATTTTTTCCTTCAAGAACTTTTTCAAGACGGGATTCCTGGTATTCTTCTCCATCTTTATTAAAAGCTTCAGTTACTCCGTCAGTATAAAAAACAAGGCTCTCGCCGGATTTAACCATTACCACATTCGATTCAAATGGAACACCTTTAAATGCGCCGATCATAAGTCCGCCAATATTATCGAGCTGTTTGACTTTTCCATCAACGGAAATTAAATAAGGGGGATTATGCCCGCCGTTTGAATATTCAAATGCGCCGCTTCTAGTATCCAGTACTCCAAAAAAAACAGTAACAAACATATTTGAAGGACTCTCATCAACAATAATATTATTAACTTCAGATAAAATACTGTCTGCCGGCAATCCTTTATATGCTGTTGCTTTTAATAAGGTTTTACTAACAGCCATAAGTAAAGCTGCAGCTATCCCCTTCCCCGAAACATCACCAATCACTACACCTAACCTGTATTTATCTATAAGAAAGAAATCATATAAGTCTCCGCCCACTTCTTTGGCCGTCAGCATTTTTGCAAAAATATCGAATTCCTTTCTTTCAGGGAAAGCCGGAAATGTTTTTCGCAGAATTGATGTCTGGATTATGTTGGCAATATCAAGTTCCTGCTGAAGCGCAATTAATTTATCTCTTGAAGAAAGAACGGTTTTGTAATGTTCAATTTCTTTTATAGATTTTTCTATGGTTATTTCAAGATCGGATAAGTTAATAGGTTTTGTTATAAAGTCATAAGCACCCCGGTTCATTGCCGTCCTGATATTTTCCATATCACCATAAGCAGAAACAATTATCGATCTTAGCAGCCTGTTATTAAGTTCATTTATTTTTGTGAGGAGAGTAAGTCCATCCATTACCGGCATATTTATATCTGTAAGGATCAAATCCAGTTGTCCGTCATTATTAATTTTATCAAGAGCTTCCGCTCCATCCCTTGCAAATTGGAAATCATATTCTTTTGCACTAATTTTTTTCCTGAATTTCTGAAGAATCAAATGCTCCAGATCCGGTTCATCGTCTACTACAAGAATTTTTGCCTGCTGCATAACCTTTCCTAACTAAATTGCTGATAAATAGTCCAACTTTGATTTTAAAAGATCAAATTCGAGCGGTTTTGTGAAATAATCATCTGCCCCGTGTTTCTTTGCCAGGTTGAAATTACTTTCATCTCCGTAAGCAGTAATCATTATAACTTTAGTTTCGGGATAGCGCAGTTTAATTTCTTTAAGCAATTCTATGCCGGTCATTTCAGGCATATTTATATCCGATAATATTAAATAATTTATAGGATTTTCGAGAGAATCGAGAAGAGTTAGTGCAGAATGACCGTCGAATGCATAATGAATCTGTATCTCACCGGACCTGATTTCTTTCCTGAATTTCTGCTGGAACAAGAACTGGACATCTTTTTCATCATCTACAACTATCAGCTTCATTAATTTCTCCTTTGCTGTTTTTCTGAATTAATCTTTTATACTTACCATAAACCGCTAAAAAGGGTTTATGACGGGGACTTTAAAATGTCCACTTGTCATTTCGACCCCGACTCAAATTCACTTACTCATCGAAGTCAGGGGAGAAATCTTACGTTACCATTTCTAAAGATTTCCCGGTCATCTCGATGAAAACAAATTGAATTCCCTCGAAATGATGATCTTTACTTTTTATTTAACCATTTAATATGACAAAACCTTCTAATTATATTTTAGGAAGAGTAATTATAAACTCCGTAAACTCTCCCAATTTGCTGTCAAATTTAATATCGCCTGCATGTTCTTTTACGATAATATCATAACTAAGTGAAAGTCCAAGGCCGGTACCTTCCCCCGAAGGTTTTGTAGTAAAAAACGGATCAAATATTTTTTCACGGACTTCCTCAGGGATTCCATTACCATTATCCCGAATCCTTATTTCTAATTTATCTCCTAAATCGTGAGTAGTTACTTTAAGAGCGGGTGAGAAATGGTCAGCCGATGATTTTTTCTTTTTATTGGCTTCATAAAATCCGTTATTGATAATATTCAGAAATACCCTGCTGACATCCTGCGGAACTATTGATATCTTTTCAATATTTTTATCATAATCTTTTTCAATTGAAGCATTAAAAGAAGTATCGCGGGCTCGTAAACCGTGGTATGCCAAATTCAGGTCTTCATCAAGTATTGCATTTATATCAGATAAAATTCTTTCACCCGATTTTCCTCTTGAATGCTGCAGCATACTGCGGACAATGCTGTCCGCACGGTTTCCGTGTTCGTTAATCTTGGCGGCATTTTGTTCGATGTTTGAGATAATATCTTCAAAATTATCTGCCGATTCCTTGCTGAATTTATCCTTAACCTTTTCAAATTCTTCCCTAAGCTCTATAACCAGTTCTTTTGATAACTGGGCAAAATTATTTACAAAGTTCAAAGGATTCTTTATTTCATGAGCAATTCCGGCAGTCAGCTGTCCGAGTGAAGCAAGCTTCTCCTGTACTACTAGTTTTTCCTGGGTTGCCTTCAGATCATTTAACGTTGTGTTTAGCTTATTAACCGTCTCATTTAATTTTTTATAAGCATCAGCATTATCCAGTGCAATTGCAGTATAAGAAGCAAGATTTTGTAAAAGGTTCAGATGATAATCCTGGTAAGCATTCTTATGAAAACTCTGGATTGTAATTATACCCAATAAGCGTTCCTGTGAGACCAGAGGTAAATAGATGATTGACCATGCTTCTTCAGACATAGTTCCATCTTCCAGCTTTCTATGGGGTTTTTTATAATGCTGAATATAATTTTTATATTCAGAATTCACATCATTTATAAAAACGGGTTTACGATTGTCTATGCACCAGACGGGAAATTGATTTTTATCTTTAATATTTCTCGTATAAGGCGGATATCGTTTTCCTTTTTCCATTGAGAGCCTGTATTCAATCTCTTCCTTCTCCGGGTTATAAATGCCTACTCCGAATATTGTAGCATCGGCTAATTGATTAACATGCTCATACAATTTAAAGAAGATTTTATCAAGATCAAGAGTAGCGGTAATTTCTTTTCCTATTTCACTTAAAAGTTCAATATTCTTATTTCTTTCGTTTTCCGCCTGCAATGCTTTTGTTTGGGCTTCAGCTGCTTCCGCTCTAAGTTCAGATTCCCGCAAGCGTGAGTGCTGTCTTTCTTTAAGCACTAATCTGCGCCGCTGAGTACGATCAATACCGAATACTAGTCCCCCGAATATTACTACATATCCCAGGTAAGCCCACCAGGTTCTGTACCAAGGAGGTACTATTCTAAACGAATAAGAACCGGGACTGCTTTTAACTCCGAGAATATTTTCAGCAACTACCTTAAATGTATATTTACCCGGAGGAAGGTTAGTATACTCTTTTGTGTTTTCTTTTGACCATACCGACCAGCCATCATCAAAACCATTAAGAAAGGTTTTAAAAGTATTTGTGTTTTTGCCATTATAACTGGCGGCAGAAAAATTGAATTTTATAGAATTATATTTAAATGGAATTTCCGGTACATTAGGAGCAGTTAAGGATTCTCCGAAAAATATTGTTGAATCTTTACCAATATCAACTCTCCGGACAATTGCAGGATAACTTGTATTATTCAAATTATTCTTAGAAAAATCATACCTAATTACACCTGAGCCTGAAAGGAACCAGGTAATTCCGTTTTTCTCGGTATAAACTTTTCCTACCTGATCACCTGCAAATCTATTAAAAGGCGGAATCAGCCATTTGTATGAACCGTCAGGCTGAATCATACCCATGGCAATAGAACTCCGTGTCCCGATCCATAAATGTCCTAAACTATCCTGCTGAAAAAAAGCAACACCTCTGTTATCTGCCAATTTATAAAATGAAGACATAATATCATCTGAAGTATCGGAATAGAATATTTTTTTACTTTCGTCAAACTTGTATGTACTGTCAGGGGTTGTAAAATAAACTATGCCGTTAAATTTATTAACATAGTTAAAACCGCTTTGGAGACCGTTGGTTTTACCAAAATGCTCAATCTGCGGCTGGGTTACTATTACGTTTCCATCTTCATCTCTCCGGAGTATAATTTTGAACACACCTGAAGCGTTTGTTCCTACCCATAATGTCCCGTCTTTTGTTTCGATTGTGGAAGATACAACATCTGCAATATTCAGAATTCTGCCTTCATCAATCCATCCGTTTCCGGTTTTTAATACCGACCATAAACCCTGCGCACCTACATAAACCCTTTTGGGATTCAATTTTGAAGCACTTAATGATTGGATGTTATATTCATTTCCAACCGTTTTTCTGATTACAGTTAGTTTGTCCTTGTCTACCTTAAATAAACCGTCGAAAGTTCCGACGAGCAATTCATTATCTGCTGCAAGAAATGCAAAGGATTGATTACCGCTGTTTTTCAGCAATTGCAGATTTAAAGATTGCGGATCCAGATAATAAACACCGCTATTTGCTGCAACATAAATAATTCCTTTATACCGGATAATATCAAGCGGAGGAGATGAAAGATTATTTCTTGAATCGAAATAGGTTACCGGGGAAGAATAATCCACTCTTGATATGCCGTTTTCTGTACCCAACCAGATTGCACCTGACCGATCCTGAAATGTAAAAAGTATACCGTTACTGATAATCCCGCTTTTTTTAGTATATCTTGCTATTACTTTGCCGGTAGTGTCAATTACAATTGCTCCGTTACTTATCGTTCCTAATAATATATTTCCATCTGAAAGTATTGCACCGGGATAATAAATTAAATATTCTTTGATTAATTGATCGGCATCTGTTTTAAATGGAATAAAATTTTTCCCATCATACTTAAATAATCCCATCGAGCGGGTAACAATTAAAATTGTACCTTTTTCTCCCGGGAAAGGAAGCATTACATAAATTCTTTCATTAGCAAATTTTTCGCCTCCTTTTAACATAATTAATGAATCATCTTTTAAAACTTCCAGTCCTTTTCCCCATTCCCTGGCATATACCTTTCCATTTACTTTAAATATCAAATGGAAATTGTTATTTCCTTTTATAATTCTGAATTGTTTTTTTTGAATATCCCAAATCAGTATGTATTTCATTACATCATAATATACTTTATCATTGAGGACACATGTCTGCCATACATCGGAGAAATCTTTTTTATCTGCAGGCAAAAATTTCATAAGAGAGTGAAATGTAAATCTGCCTGAAGAATCAGGTGAGAAATACCCCAGGTCGCCGACAGCGCCTACATACAATTTTCCGTCTCTGCCCTTAGCAATTGAACGAAGAGTTGTTTTATTCGGCACCTGGTAAACTCTCCAGTTTGCACCGTCAAATTCAAGAAGCCCGATATCATTCCCGAAATACATTACTCCTCTGTTATCCTGGCAGATTGCCCAATTGCTTTGATATGACTCGGTTTCCTTTGCAGAATAATTAGTTATGAGAGGATAGCCGTTTTCAGTGCTGTTCTGGGAGAAAACAACCGTGACAAATAAGCAGCAGAAAATAAAAAGAGAGATTATTTTTGTCATAAATTACAACTATAATATAAAGTAATATGTATCAAATACTTCAATACATATAAGATTGTTTTTTGTTATAAGTATTCCGGGAACGAATTTAAATAATGACTTTGTTGGTAGATCATAAAACTATGATTTATAATAATTTAGTTAAAATTTCTAACTATTCCCAGAATTTTTCAGATCGTTCATACGATTATTTAATTATGTTGCCCTGCATCAACTGTTTGCATTATTATTAGGCAGCAGAATGATAAACTCTGTTCCTACGCCTCCTTTTATTTCAACTTTTAATTCACCGCCATGTACTTTTGTAACTATATCGTAACTAAGAGATAAACCTAAACCGGTTCCTTCACCAGTCGGTTTGGTTGTAAAGAACGGCTGGAATATTTTATCAATAATATCTTCAGGAATTCCGTTGCCGTTGTCGCCAATTCTTATTTCAACTTTGTCTTTTAAGTTTTTTGTTGAAACCTTAAGTGTTGGAGAAAAATCGTTTCCATTTTTCTTCTTCCTATCATAAGCCGCATAGCAGGCATTGTTAATTATATTCAAGAATACTCTGCTTATATCCTGCGGGACTACATTTATCTTTCCTAATGATTTATCATAATCTTTTTCAATAGTAATATTGAATTCTTTATTTGTGGCTTTCATTCCATGGTAAGCAAGATTAACATCCTGCTCCAGAAGGTCATTTATATCCGTTAATGTTTTTTCTCCTGAAGTTCCTCTTGAATGAAGAAGCATTCCTTTAACAATAGAGTCTGCGCGTTTACCATGCTGGTATATTTTTTCCAGATTTTGTTTAAGATCATCAACAATCGCCAGTGCATCTTCCTTTTTATCGTTCTGTAATTCAGATTTTAATTCATCAAGTAATTCATTGCTTACCTCCGAAAAATTATTCACAAAGTTCAACGGATTTTTAATTTCGTGCGCGATGCCGGCCGTAAGTTCGCCCAGTGAGGCCATTTTTTCCGAATGAATGAGCTGAGCCTGGGTGGACTTTAAGTGGTCAAGTGTCTGTTCGATCACTTCATTCTGTGGTTTGAGCAGATTCTTTGCTTTCCTTTCTTTCTGGATATTTCTATAGAGTAACAGGGCAATCAACAGCACCACAGCAATACCCATTAAAAGAATGATCATTCTTATTCTGTTTTCCCGGGCTACGCGGTATTTTTCCAATTGCTCCAGGCGAATATTCTCATTTAAACTGGCTGTTTGAAAGACTTCGAGATTTCTAATTTTCCTGCTATCAGCGCTGTCTTTTGCAATAATTGCAAGCCCCTGGTATTTATATGAACTGTCAATCAAGTTATTTAGTTTATAACTTTCAGATAACAGATAATAATTGTCACCCAAACTCTTTCCTGACTCTGATCCTAAATCGGTATTGTTGTAAACGGTATTATAGGTTTCTAAACCTTTTAATGCGTAATAAAGGCTCGAATCTTTATTTTTTTGTGCCAGGTAAAGTTTTGTAAGATCATTATACACGCGTAACAAAGAGGTATAATTATTTTGCTCTATACCTGATTGTATGCCCTTGTAAAAATATTTTATTGCAGCCGTAGTATCAGCTTTTGTTGCGGAAATTTTACCTAAAACATCATAGACATAACACAAATAATTTTTTTCGTTAGCTTGTAATGTGCTGCTTTCTGCCCGGCTATCATACCACAAAGCTGAATCCGGTTGGTTTATGCCTAAAAAAATATCCCCGAGATCCATATTCGCAAGCATAATTCTGGAAGTGTCATCAATTTTAGCCGCTACGACCTTAGCCCGGTTAAAGTAAGAAATTTCCGACTCAATATTTCCGGTTGCACCCATTAATATGGCATACATATGATCTGTGGTGGAGAGAACTTCCAACCGGTCTTCCTTTGGTGATTTGTAATTTATTTTCCACCTTTTCGTCTCATTTGTTGAATCCTCTAAAATAGTAAATGCCTTTTGGAAGCATTCAAATGCTTCTGCGTAACGGCCCAGATGTGTTAGTTGATACCCTTTATCAGTAAGGTTAGAGGCTACATTAACTACCTGATTATTTTTCTCTGCTATAAGCAAACCTTTATTGATATATTTAAGAGATGAGTCCCGGTTTGATTCGTAGAAATACCACGAAATTTGCTCACACAAATTCCATTTTACAGAATCATCTTTTGCATAATGCAAAGCATTACAAAGACTGTCTATAGAAGTTTTCTGGCTGTACGCAGCAACGGGCAACAGTACAAGTAACAATATATTTAATAGATTTTTCATTTTAATTAATGATTTGGGAGTTGAATAATAAACTCCGTTCCTTCGCCTTCTTTAGTTTCAACTTTCAATTCTCCTCCGTGTACTTTTGTAACAATATCATAGCTTAAAGACAATCCTAATCCAGTACCTTCTCCGGTAGGTTTTGTTGTAAAGAAAGGCTGAAATATTTTATCTAAAATATCTTTTGGAATTCCGTTTCCGTTGTCAGCTAATTCTTATTTCAACTTTTCCATCCATATTTTTTGTTGAAACTTTTAATGCTGGAGAAAATTATCATCCTGGCTTTTCTTCTTTCTATCATAAGCTGCGTAGCAGGCATTGTTAATTATATTTAAGAATACCCTGCTGATATCCTGCGGAACTATATTTATCTTTTCCAAAGTTTCATCGTAGTCTTTTTCAATATTAATGTTGAACTCGTTATTCTGTGCTCTCATTCCATGATAGGCAAGATTAACATACTGATCCAGAAGTTCATTTATATTGGTTAACGTTTTTTCTCCTGAAGTTCCTCTTGAATGAAGAAGCATTCCTTTTACAATAGAATCGGCTCGTTTTCCATGGTTGTTTATTTTTTCAAGGTTTTGTTTCAAGTTTTCGACAATTTCCTGAATTTCTTCTTTGTTGCCGTTATTAATATCCGTCATCAGATCATCGAGCAGTTCGTTACTGATATCTGAAAAATTATTTATAAAATTCAGAGGATTTTTTATTTCGTGTGCAATTCCGGCAGTCAGTTCACCGAGCGACGCCATCTTTTCCGAATGAATTAATTGAGCCTGGGTGGATTTTAATTCTGTATAAGCTTTTTCAATTTCTTTCGCCTGTTCAAGCTCTTTTGTTTTTCTTTCATTCTCAGCTTGTATCACTCTTGACTGTGCTTCTGCTGCTTTTGCTTGAAATTCGGCTGCTTCAGCTCTTAACTTACTTTCCTTTATTTCTGAATTCTTTCTTTGTCTTTTTAATTCTGCCTTCCTAATAAAATATAATAAGCCGATGAATGAGAAAATAATAAAATGAATATGCCCACCATGTTTTCCACCAGGGAGGTAATATTGTAAACTTAAAAGCTTTAGTTTCATCACTCCAAACTCCATCGCTATTTGCAGCTTTAACGGAAAAAGTATAACTACCGGGTTGAAGACTTGTATAACGAGCTTTACGAAGCGTTCCGACATACTGCCAATCATTTTCATAAGGTTCCAGTTTTACAGCATATGTATTGCGGGATGGGTTTGCAAAATGCAACCCAACATATTCAAAAGTAAAATCATTTTGATCAAAATTGAATGAAATAGTTGAATCAAGATTTATATCTTTCTCTAATTGAGTTCTTGAATAGCGCAATGTCGGTAATAACAACTTTAGGAGGGAATCTTATTTATCTTTATATTCTCCGTTGAAAAACTTGTGATTCCTTTGGTACCGCCAAACAAAATTTCACCGCTTTGCAATTTAATCGCAGCCTCCGGTTCAAGTGTAAAAACATTGTCAACACCGTCTTGCGCATTAAATGAAACAAAGGATTCGGATTCAGGTTGAAAACGAGTTAAGCCTGCAGGAGAACCTATCCAAATGTTGCCGTCATAATCTTCAACAATATTATTTGTAAAATTGCTTGGCAAACCATCATCTTTTGTATAAGTCTTATATGTTCCTGTTAGCCTATTAAAAAGAATCAAACCGTTATGCCGTGTTCCAATCCAAAATCTGCCTTTGGTATCCACAAGCATTTTTTTTATTTCAACACCGGGAAGAAAATGATCAAAGTCATTTGTTTTTTCTTGATATAGATTTAACCCGTTTTCTGTGCCAAGCCAAATGTGATTATCAGGATCTTTTATGATTGACGATATAAAATCATTACTTATACTTCTGCTATTTTGTTTATTGTTGCGATAATTAATAAATGATTCGGTATTAGGGTTGAAAATATCAGCTCCATTATAACTTCCTCCAAGCCATAACTTTCCGTGTCTATCCTGAACAATTGCGGTGACCTGCCAGAATGTTATACTACTGTTGCTCTTCTCATCCGGAATAAATCTTTTCAAAATTCCTTTTTCCCGTGAGAAGTGAATCAATCCACAACCGTTGCCGCTAAGCCAAAGTTCTTTTTGCTTATCTTCATATATCAATGAAAGTGGTGCCGGTGTAACATTGATTTGTTTTTGAATATTCCAGTGAGTTGTCCTTGAGCCGTCAAAACAGTATAAATCACCATTTGCCAAACCCATCCATAAATTACGCTGTGAATCCTTAAAAAAACTGTCGACTCGCCTGTTGCCTAATTCCGTTAATATTTCAGGTTTACTTTTTAACTGGGAGAATCGCTTCTGTGAAGGCACCACTTTATTTACGCCTGCATCTGTACCGATCCACATTATTCCTTGTTCATCTTGAAAAATACTACTAACTGTATTGGCGCTTAACGAATTTCTATTGTAGGAATTATATTCAAAATGCTGAACATTATTCATCGTGGGACTAATTTTATATACACCATTCCAAAAGGAACCAATCCAAAAATTACCTTCTCTATCTTGTTCAAAATCAAATATAGCCGGCAAAATATTAACATAGATTGAACTAATCTGAGAGGAATGTTTTGTAAAGTTTTTTAGTTTCCACCAAAGTTCAAAACGATCTTTATTTCGATTATATCTGTATAGTAAACTATGAGCTGTTCCAATATACAAGACATTATTATTATCCTCTTTAATTAAAGTTATATTATCAGTGATATATCTCTTAAATGTTTTAGTAGAAGGATCATACCGATTCAAACCTCCAGGATAATGTTCCCAATTATTCCAGTTTCCGGTTCCAACCCATAATACGCCGTTATGATCAATAAATAAACTCCTTATTCCATTACTGGATAATGATAAACTGTCCTTAGGATCATTCTCAAAATGAACTGAAGTTTTTGTTTTCGGATCATAACAATTAAGACCGTTTAACGTCCCGATCCAAATATTACCAGATTGGTCCTGAATAATACTTGTTACTTGATAATTGAAATAACTAAGAGAATCACCTTGAAGATAACTAATCCGCCTGCTTTCTTCTGTTATAGGATTAAAGATACTCACGCCGTTTGTATAAGATCCTAACCAAAACAAACCGTTTGCATCTTTACATATTGTAGTTATTAAACCTGCCGGAATAGACGCTGTATCTAATTCATTTCCATAAAACTTTTAAAAGTATAACCATCGAATTTGGAAAGCCCGCCATCGGTACTAAACCATAAGAACCCATTGTCATCTTGAACAATATCCATAATATAATCCCCACTAAGACCATCCTGAGTCGTATAGTGTTTAAATTCCAAATCCGTACTCTGCGGATAAACAATTTGAGTTAAAAAGAAAATTACTATTATGTATTTTATTGACCGCATATTATCTTCTTTCGGATAATTTAAATTCTATATCTAATGTAAAGGTAATTGAATTATAAACTCCGAACCTTCGCCTTCTTTCGTTTCTACTTTAATTTCTCCGCCGTGCTGTTTTGTAACAATATCATAACTTAACGATAAACCCAATCCTGTTCCTTCGCCAGTTGGTTTTGTTGTAAAAAATGGTTGGAATATTTTATCTAAAATATCTTTAGGAATTCCATTACCGTTATCACCAATTCTTATTTCAATTTTTCCATTCAAGTTTTTTTGTTGAGACTTTTAGTATCGGACTAAAATCATTCCCGCTCTTCTTCTGTTCTATCATACGCCGCATAGCAAGCATTGTTAATTATATTTAAAAATACTCTGCTAATATCCTGCGGAACTACATTTATCTTTTCCAGAGTTTCATCATAATCTTTTTCAATAGTAATGTTAAATTCTTTATTCTGTGCCCTTAATCCGTGGTATGCAAGTGTAACGTATTGATCCAACAAATCATTTATATTCGTTAATGTTTTTTCTCCTGAGGTTCCTCTTGAATGTAAAAGCATTCCTTTTACTATTGAATCTGCTCGCTTACCGTGCTGATTTATTTTCTGAAGGTTTTGTTTTAAATCATCAGCAATTTTCATGGCCTCAGCTTTCTTGTCATTCTGTAACTCGGTTTTCATTTCATCCAACAATTCATTGCTTATCTCTGAAAAATTATTAATAAAGTTCAAAGGATTTTTAATCTCGTGTGCAATGCCGGCAGTGAGCTCACCAAGCGAAGCCATTTTTTCTGAATGAATTAATTGAGCCTGGGTAGATTTAAGTTCACCAAGTGTTCGTTCTGCATTTTTCTTTTGAACTTCAATTTCTTCTTTTTGTTTTCGCAGAATTTCATTTGCTTTCTTTCTGTTACGGTTATTTCTGTAAAGCAGCAGGGCAATAAATACGAATACAGCGATACCTGTTAGAAGAATGATCATTCTTATTCTGTTTTCCCGGGCTACCCGGTCTTTTTCCAATTGCTCCAGGCGAATATTCTCATTTAAGCTTGCGGTCTGAAAGGCTTCGAGATTTCTAATTGTTTTGCTATTAGCACTGTCTTTTGCAATAATTGCCAGTCCCCGGTATTTATATGAACTGTCAATCAAGTTGTTTAGCCCATAACTTTCAGATAATAGATAATAGTTATCACCATCGGCATTGTTGTATACGGTTTTATAAGTTTCTAAACCTTTTAATGCGTAATAAAGGCTCGAATCTTTATTTTTTTGTGCCAGGTAAAGTTTTGTAAGGTCATTATACACGCGAAACAAAGAGGTATAATTATTATGCTCTATTCCTAATTGTTTGCTCTTGTAAAAATATTTTATTGCAGCCGTAGTATCAGCTTTTGTTGCGGAAATTTTACCTAAAACATCATAGATAAAACACAAATAATCTTTTTCGTTAATTTGTAAAGCGCTGCTTTCCGCCCGGCTTTCATACCACAAAGCTGAATCCGGTTCATTTATGTTTAAATAAATATACCCCAAATCCATATTTGCAAGCATAATTCTGGAAGTGTCATCAATTTGAGCCGCTACGACCTTAGCCCGGTTAAAGTAAGAAATTTCCGACTCAATATTTCCGGTTGCACCCATTAATATGGCATACATATGATCCGTTGTGGAGAGAACTTTCAACCGGTCTTCCTTTGGTGATTTGCAATATATTTCCCACCTTTTCGTCTCGTTTGTTGAATCCTCTACAATAGTAAATGCCTTTTGGAAGCATTCAAATGCTTCTGCGAAACGGCCCAGATGTGTTAGTTGATACCCTTTATCAGTAAGGTTAGAGGCCACATTAACTACCTTATTATTTTTCTCTGCTATAAGCAAACCCTTATTAATATATTTAAGAGATGAGTCCCGGTTTGATTCGTAGAAATACCACGAAATTTGCCCACACAAATTCCATTTTACAGAATCATCTTTTGCATAATGCAAAGCATTACGAAGACTGTCTATAGAAGTTTTCTGGCTGTACGCAACAATGGGTAACAGTACAAGCAATAATATTTTTAATACATTTTTCATCAGCTAAACTGTTAGTTTTATTATAAATGCTGTTCCCTCTCCCTCTTTCGTTTCCACTTTCATTTCACCTCCATGCTGTTTCACTATTATATCATAACTCAGTGATAATCCCAAACCTGTTCCTTCTCCTGTCGGTTTTGTTGTAAAGAAAGGCTGGAATATTTTATCTAAAATATCTGCGGGAATTCCGTTTCCGTTGTCGGCAATTCTTATTTCAACTTTATCATTTATATTTTTTGTTGAAACTTTTAAAATTGGAGTAAAGTTATCATCGTTATTTTTTTTCTTTTTATCAAAAGCCGCATAGTAGGCATTGTTAACTATATTTAGAAATACCCTGCTGATATCCTGCGGAACAACATTTATTTTTTCTAAAGCCTTATCGTAATCTTTTTCTATAGTGATATTAAATTCCTTATTCTGTGCTCTCATTCCGTGATATGCAAGATTTACATATTGATCAAGAAGATCATTTATATCGGTTAAAGCTTTTTCCCCGGAAGTTCCTCTTGAATGTAGAAGCATTCCTTTTACTATAGAATCTGCACGTTTGCCATGTTGGTTTATCTTATCAAGGTTCTGTTTCAGATCTTCAAGTAATTCATAAAGATTCTTCTTTGTCATTCTTCTCTAATTCACTTTTATTTCATCCAGTAATTCACGCTCATTTCGGAAAAATTATTTATAAAGTTCAAAGGATTTTTTATTTCGTGGGCAATGCCTGCAGTGAGTTCACCGAGCGATGCCATTTTTTCGGAATGTATCAATTGAGCTTGCGTGGATTTCAAATGAGACAGTGTTGCTTCAAGAATTTTATTTGCTTTCTGTTTTTGCCTGTTGTTACGATATAGTATCAGACCAATAATAAGAAGTACACCCAAACCTGCAAGCATGGCATAGGTCCTCGTCCTGGTTTGTATCTGAATTTTTTCCTCCTGTAAACTTTTGAGCCGCAGTTGTTGGTCAAATCCGATATTCTGATAGGAAAGCAGGTTCTTCTTTTCTGCATTATTCAGGCTGTCATTTAATACGGTATATAGTTGCAGGTATTTTAAGGTACTGTCACGGTTATTTAGAGTTCTATACACATTGGAAAGCGCCCGGTAAGAGTTAGCCAAAGGCTGCGGCTGTTTTAAAACCCAGGGCGGTTTCCAATAATTTCCTGGCATAAAACAGGCTGGAGTCAGGTTTGTTTAATCTTCCGTATAATTTACTTAATGCATCGTAGGTATCGGGAAGATAGTGAAGATTATGATGCGCTTTATAGGATTCTACCGATTTCAAGTAGGCATCCCGGGCCATTACTACATTTCCTTTTTTACGATAAATATTTCCCAGATAATAAAGAATGCTGCCTTCCCAGGTTCTTAAGAAAAAATCTAAACGCGGCTGCAACGCTAATGCCTGTTGTTCAAAAATTAGTGCAGAATCCAATCGGTTAAAGTAAGTATAAGACTCTCCTAAGTACATATATGCCAGAGAAAGCAAAAAAGTATCAGGAATAGATTGAGCATAGCCCAATGCCTTGAAGTACCTTCGTTTTTCCATACCCCTGTTACCGGTAGCGCCGTACAAATGCCCCATTCTCAACTCAATAAGACCCAAATTATAAAGCCTTCTCTGGTGTGGGGTGTGCCCCCTTAGAAAGGGCAGGGCAGATTTTTCACTTGCCGGGTTCTCCGCAATTTTCATCGCTTCTGACAATGATTCAAGTGCTGACGGGTATTTACCCAACGCTATAAGAGCGTAGCCCTTGTCGCTTAAAGCGTGTGCTTCATTCAGTTTTAATCTTAACTGCTGAGCCAGTGCAATACTTTTATTGTCGTAATAAACAGCACTGTCACGATTTGTTTCCATATAATAAAGTGCCAGGTTATAATACGCATCCATACGAACAGTGTCATTGGTTGCATTTTTTAACGCCAGCTGCAGGCGGTCTAACTTTTGTGTACCCGATAAGGTAGTGTCCGATAAAATGAAAGTAAGCTTTGACTGAGCCCGGCAAAAACCAAGCATAGAGAAAAAAAGAATCATCAATAATAATGCACGTTTCATAAGATGTTTATCCTGGTATTTGAATGATAAATGTTGTTCCTTCGCCTTCTTTGCTTTCTATTTTAATTTCTCCGCCGTGCTGTTTTACAACAATATCATAACTTAATGACAAACCCAAACCCGTTCCTTC
>CAWAJW010000003.1:0-600309 GCA_963782475.1 uncultured Bacteroidota bacterium | reverse complement strand
GCTTAGTCATTGTTGCTCAATTATATTAACAGCAAATATTCGTTAGATGTCATAGTTAAGAATCTCTCGTATTCATTGTAGTCACTTCATGGTCATTCAATAATCATTTTAGCCCCACTGATATACAATGAGCCAAATTTTGCCTGCTATTTTCCTAGATAATTGATAAATCTTCAATTCTTCTGATTCTATTCCCTCTCCAAAATTCATTTTAATTAACTAAATATAATCTTATTACTCAATGACAATTGAATGACAACAGAATGACCATAAATGACAACTGAATTTCAAATATGTATCGCTTCACCGTACACAGCGCCGGCAGCTTCCATCATGGATTCTGACAGCGTGGGATGTGCATGTACAGTTTTAAGAATAAATTCAGGGGTTGCTTCTAATGATTTAGCTAATGCTGCCTCTGCAATCAATTCAGTTGCCTCGGCACCGATAATATGAACACCTAAAATTTCATCGTATTTTTCATCAACCACATATTTTACGAAACCTTCTCTTTCACCTGCCGCAAAAGCTTTACCGCTTGCCACGAAAGGAAATTTTCCTATTTTAATCTCATAACCTGCATCTTTTGCTTTCTGTTCGGTTAATCCGACACTCGCCACCTGCGGCTGGCAATAGGTACATCCAGGAATATTTTCATAGATAATATCCGGAGGGGTTAGTCCTTTTATTTTTTCTACACAATGGATCCCTTCTGCAGAAGCGACATGAGCCAGCCATGGAGGACCTATTACATCACCAATCGCATATATTCCTTTAATATTTGTAGCATAGGTTGATTTATTTACCTTAATATGATTTTTGAATAGTTCAATACCCAGTTCTTCTAATCCAAAACCTTCAACGTTACCTGTAACTCCAATTGCATTTAATACTTTATCTGCACTGAGCTCTTTTTTCCCGCCGTCAGAGTTAAAAGTTACTTTTACTTTTTTTCCTTTAACTTCAGCTTTTTCAACAATGGCTTTAGTAAAGATCTCTATCCCTCTTTTTTTTAGACTTTTTTCAAGCGTCTGCGAAACTTCTTTATCTTCTACCGGAAGTATATTATCGAGCATTTCAATTACTGTTACTTTAGTCCCCAGGACAGAATAGAAATATGCAAATTCGATCCCGATAGCTCCGGCACCAATTACAATTAACTCTTTAGGTAATTCTGGTAGAATCATTGCTTCGGTACTTGTAATGATCATTTTTTTATCCACCGGAATATTACTCAGTGTTTTTGATCTGGCACCGGTAGCAATAATTAAGTTATCAAAAGATAATGAATCAATCTTTTTATCTTCGTCAAAAATATCTATTTGATCATTGGAGACTATTTTCCCATAACCTCTTATCCTATTGATCTTATTTTTTTTAATGAGTAATTCAACATTTTTTGATATACGATCAGAGATTTCCCTGCTTCTTTTAATAATCCTGTTAAAATCGAAGCTTAAGTCTTTATATTTTATTCCAAAATCTTCACTTTTATTTTTAAAAATATCATAAATTTCGGCATTTTTAAGGAGTGATTTAGTAGGAATACATCCCCAGTTCAGACAGATTCCGCCCAAATTTTCTTTATCAATTATTGCAGTTTTAAAGCCTAGCTGTGCCGCCCTTATAGCAGCAACGTAACCTCCCGGACCGCCACCTAAAACTACAATTTCATGCTTATTTGCCATTAATTATCCTAATAAGAGGTTGAATTAATAAGCTAAATATAATTAAGTGATTAATAAAATAAAAATAATTTGCTCATTCCGCGAGATCCAAGAATGCGTTTTTGTACCGGCTGGTCATATATTGACCGAATTAAAGTAAAATATCAAATTATGTATCTATTTTGAGGTGATTACCTAATTTTCAAAAAAAATAAAGTATTAGGGAGAAGATTTAAATAACCTGATTTTTGTAACTCTTTATTGCTGCTGCTTTTGTGTCATACACATCAACAAATTTATTGATGCTTGTTATTTCAAGTAAAATCTTAATTTCCTGGTGAAGCACAACCAATTTTAACTCCCCTTCAGACTCCGAAATTTTTTTGTACATAAGTATAATAGAGCCTAAAAAAGATGAGTCCATATATTCACATTTACTCAAATCGATAATAAATCTTTTTGAATTATTTTTTAAAGAGTTCAGGAGATGAGATTTGAATTTTTCGGCATCTAAATTAGTAGCCCTTTTCAGATTTACCGTTTCAATTATAATATTGTTCTTTTCTTCCGAGGTAAAGATCATTGGCGTCCCATAAAAGTTAAATATCTTTTATTATTCTTTTGAATAACTTTGTACAGCTTTCTTTTTTGTCTGGTAAATCTCAAAAACCCGGCTGGTACCCGTCAATTCCAATAATGACTGCACTTCGGAATTGATAGATGATAATTTTATATTTCCTCCCCTGCCCATCAACATTTTTAACGACGTTACCAGGGTGCTTAAAAAAGTTGAATCAATAAATTCGCAGTCTTTTAAATCGACGACAAACTTCAAATAATTACTCTTAATATCTTCTGATAAAATCTCTTTGAACTCCCGTGCTTCTTTAAGTGTCGCCCTTGTCAGTTCAACTATTTCAACAACAACATCACCGTAGATTTCTCTGGAAAAATTTAGACTCATTCATCATCCGAAATTTACTTTAAAGATGAGGTGATAAAATAGATAAAATTATTAACTAGACAAAATTTTTTACTCCGGAAAATTGAAAGAAAATTGGGATAAAAAAGTGATATGGAAAATGTGAAATCGGAGAAATGCTGCGGAAGTAAATAAGGTATTAATCTTCTACATTTTAAATTTTATCCAGATCTATTTAATCCTATAAACCGATTTAAAGAATCCGGATTTATTAGTGCATCTTTGTTTTCAGCTTTTTCACCATTAATAATCCTGGAAACAGCAATCTCTACTTTCTTCCCGCTTATTGTTCTCGGTACTTCTTTTATCTGAATAATTTTTGAAGGAACATGTCTTGGTGTAGCAGATACTCTAATATTCAATTTTATTTTATCGGTTAATTCTTTTGATAAAGCTAAGCTTTCTTTTAAAACAACAAAAAGAATAATTCTCACATCATTTTTATAATTTTGTCCGACAACAATACTTTCGGTAACTTCATCCATTGCTTCGACAATTCTATAGATTTCCGCTGTGCCGATTCTTACTCCGCCCGGATTTAGAGTTGCATCCGATCTGCCGTAAATAATAACTCCTCCATGTTCGGTAATTTTTATAAAATCACCATGACGCCAAACTCCCGGATAATATTCGAAGTATGCAGATCTATATTTTTCTTTCTCCGGATCATTCCAAAAATAAACAGGCATGGAAGGAAAAGGTTTTGTACAGACCAGCTCTCCTTTTTCTTCGATTACCGATTCTCCTTTCTCATTAAAAGCTTCCACTTTCATTCCCAATCCCCTGCACTGAATTTCCCCCGGATAAACAGGAAGCACGGGATTCCCGAGCATGAAACAGGATATTATATCAGTTCCCCCCGAGATGGAAGACAGCTGAATATCCTTTTTGATACTCGAATAAACATATCCGAAATTATCTTCCGAAAGTGGCGAACCGGTAGATAATATAGTTTTTAATTTAGATAAATCGAATTTTTCTACCGGAGCTAAATTAGATTTCTGACATATTGTAAGAAATTTCGGACTGGTTCCGAAAATTGTAATTTTTTCTTCTTCTATTTTTTCCCAGAGATAGTTCAGGTTTGGATATGCAGGGCTGCCGTCATATAAATAAATTGCTGCCCCGATATTTAAGGAACTAACCAGCCAGTTCCACATCATCCAGCCGCATGTGGTATAATACATAATTATATCATGCCGGGTTAAATTTGTATGGAGTGAAAGCTCTTTAAAATGCTGCAGTAAAGTACCGCCGCCGCCGTGAACTATGCATTTGGGGATACCAGTTGTTCCCGAAGAATACATTATATAAACCGGGTGTTCAAACGGAACCTGCTGAAATTCGATTTTATTAACTTTATTATCGATCAACTCAGAAAAACGGATTGAACCATTTAATATACTTTCACTTTCTTTTGAGTTGAAATCATAAAAGTGAGATACAAGAATTACCTTTTCTATTTCAGGGATATTATCTTTTATCATTTCTATTTTTTCCCTGCAGTCAATTAGCTTTCCGTTGTACTGGTAGCTTTCCACGGCAAATAAAATTTTTGGTTTTATCTGGCTGAACCTGTCGAGAATCCCCTGCAGACCGAAATCGGGAGAAGCCGAAGACCAGATAGCTCCGATACTTGCCGCAGCCAGCATACCAATTACAGCTTCTGGAATATTTGAAATAAAGCCGGCGATCCTATCCCCTTTTTTCACCCCGAGCTCTTTTAATCCTTCTGCGCAGGATGCGGTATAACCGTATAATTCCTCGTAGCTAATTCTTATTGTAGGCTTATCTTCCCTGGAACTGATTATTGCTCTATTATGATCCCTGAACTTCAATAAATTTTCTGCAAAATTTAATTCTGAACCTTCAAACCATTTAACATCATCCATTTTATTTCCGGAAAGAACAGAATCATATTTTTTAGAGTGAATTACCCCCGCAGTAATCCAGATGGATTTCCAGAATTCTTCAATATCAGCTACAGACCAGTTATATAATTCATCATAATTACTAATTGGTTTATGCAGTATCTGTTCTGCATAACGCATAAAAGCAGACATATTGGAATGGTGTACCCGCTCAGCAGACGGAACCCAAATTGGTTTTTTCATGTTAATAATTAACCGAAATAAAATATAAGCTCGGTGGTTCTTTGTGTAACTGTATTTAAAATCTTTGTTTTTTTTGGCAAAATATTAAGCCCATATTAAGCAGCCATTTTTTGTTTATTTAATTCTGGCAACAAAACCATATTTTTATATTTAAGTGCTGAGAAGAAAAATGTTCTTCCTAAATCAGTTAAATGATAAGTATAACTATGTTGCATTCGTCTAATTAATTTAAATGCTACGCATCGTTTGAGCATTCTTGATACTTTTGATGTGGTATAATTTTCTGCAGGATATTTCTCTTGGAGCTCTTTCCTCACTGACTTATTAGTTAACCCATGAATCAGAAAATCACCACATAGCATTGTCTCTATAACTGAGCTCTCTTTTTCCTTTAGGATATTAAATCCTTTGTAACTTCGATTATTGACCTTTTTACTTTCGGCCATATTCCTTAGTATCTCTTTCCCTAAATAGTCATCATTCAAAATTTATTTACATACATAGCTGTCTTCCATGCAAAATCGTTATCATCATTTTCAATAGCGCATTTTGCGGCAAGTTCAAGGAATATTTTACTTTTAGTATGATTTTTTTTGATTAGATTCAAAGAGGCTTTCAGCATTTTTTTGTAGTTATTCTCCACTTCATACCTGTAAAAAGCTTCTTCGGTTGATTCAAAATCATTTACGGATTCCTTTTTTATTTCTTCAATAAAAAGAAGGACTTCATCGTCATCCGGAATTTTATCGGCAGTGGCAAACTTTCCTAAATTATTTCCTGAATAGATAAAAGAGCTTTTCATAAATCCCGGTAAAGAATCGTAACCGATAGATTTTTTTAACCTTGGCTGTTCGGTTTCAAATATGTAACCTTTAGCCCTGGTATAAAAATCGGCAGACATTCTCCCTACAAGATCGATAAGTTCGGGATGAATTATTCCGTTTTTGAAAATATCCTCAGCTATATGAAATCTTAATACCTGACAAATCGCAATGTTGGCTGAGCTTCCGCCTTCGCCGAAACTTTCCATTTTAAGCAGCTTACATTCCATCTGGAAAGGCGATTCTTTAACTCTTTGAGGTTTAACAATATCCGAATCAACCGGGGTCAGCCCGCTTTTAACAAATTCGTTTGTTCCGGCCGGATATTCTGCAGATGCTAAATTAACCTGCTCAACAATAGGATATGTAACTGCCTGAACAACACATTCTTTTGTTCTAATTAAGTTATTATAAGTATCTTTAAAAGAAGAATCCCTCCCTCTTCTTGAAGGAGAAAAAGCAATAACAGGAGGATTTGCCCCAAACGCATTGAAAAATGAAAACGGAGATAAGTTAGGTATTCCATCATCAGATAATGTGGAGACTAATGCAATTGGTCTTGGTCCAACTCCTCCTATTAATAGCCTGTGCACTTCTTTAACACTTAAATCTTTAGGATCGTAATGAAACATTATATATTTTTTTTCTTTGCCAAAATAGAATAGCTGTTTTTTGCCTTAATAATTTTATTTTTAAGAATTCCAACTCCTTCAATCTCAAGCTCGATTGTATCTCCTTCCTTGAGCCAGACGGGAGTAAATTCTTCTCCTTTTTCTTTTGCTTCTAATGCTCTTGTACCGTTCAATTCAAGGAAACAGCCGGTACCGACTGTCCCGGAACCTATAACATCTCCGGGAAATAAATTGACTCCATAAGAAGCTCTTTCAATTATTTCAGCAAATGTCCAATTCATATCTTTTAAATTCCCCTCAGAGATTAATTTACCGTTATGTTTAGCCGTCATTCTCAAATCATATTTATTCCCTGCTGGAGTTTCAATTTTATGTTTTTCCAGCTCATCCGTTGTAACCATGCAGGGCCCGATGATAGTAGCAAAGTCCTTCCCTTTAGCTGGTCCCAGGTTTAATTTCATTTCTTCCATCTGAAGCTTTCTTGCAGAAAGATCATTCATTATCATATAACCTGCAATATAAGAATCGGCTTCCTTTGAAGAAATATTCTTTCCTTTTTTACCTATAACTATTGCTGCCTCAAGCTCGAAATCCAATTTCTGCAAGTGGTCTTCTTCAACAATTATATTTCCTTCACCGAATATCGCATTATGATTAGAAAAATAAAATACAGGGAATTGATCAAATTCTGGTATCATTTCAGCCCCTCTGTTCCTTCTGGCTGTTTCAACATGCTGCCTGAATGCATAAGCATCTCTTAATGAATTCGGATGAGGTAGAGGGGCCATAAGTTCAACGTGCTCCCTGCCGGCTTCAGCTGTTATTCTGCCGTTTATTATTTCATTATAGATAATATTCAATTGATTCAGCCAATGCTCCCATTCTTCTATTATTTGTCCTATAAAAGAAGGGGTCTCCATTTTCAGATATTCAGCACCTTTTCTTATATCGAATATTAAATTATTGTATAGAAAACCAACTCTTGGATTATTATTCTGCTGTTTATAAGTTACTAACTTCATGGAATAATCTCTTTATCTTATTGTATACGAAGTAATTACAGAATTCATTTCATATTATTCATAATGTGGACAAAATGTTAATATCTAAAAAGTCAAGTGGATAACTTGAATTTTATCAGGTTTTGAACTTCAGATATAACATTTAAAGCAAAATCTGTTTCTTCTATTGTACCCGAATTTATTCTTATGCCGTTATTTATCCCAAAAGAATCTAGATACCTTAAAATTAATCCTTTATTCAAACATTCCCTATTAAATTCCTTTGCATATTTTTCATCAGGGAATAACAAAAGAAAAAAATTAGCTGAAGTCGGAATGTAATTAATCTTTATTTCCTTGAATTTATCTCTCATCATCTTTAATGATTCCCTGTTAGTTTCAATTGTTTCGCATATAAAATCATCATCATTTAAAGAAGCTATCGCAGCTTCCTGTGCAAGTGTATTTGGTTCAAAAGGTAATCTTACCTTATATAATTCTTTAATTAAACCGGGGAAACCTACAGCAAATCCAATTCTTAAGCCTGCCAGTCCATACGATTTCGATAGTGTTCTTAGAATTATCAAGTTTTGATTTTCGTATTCGAAACCGTTCGGATAATCGGGGTTGAATTGCGAATAAATAGTGTAGGCTTCATCCAGGATAATAAGAATATCCTCAGGTACTTTACTTAAGAAATTTTTAAATTCCTTTTTAGTAAATATAGTCCCTGTAGGATTATTAGGATTCGCAAGATAAATGATCTTTGTGCTCCCGGATATATTTTCTAAAATTCCTTCCAGATCAAAATGATAATCCTTAAGAGGAATTAATTTCGATTCTCTTCCAAGCTTATCAACATTAACATACCAGCCGATAAAAGTTCCTTCAGATGATAACAGCTCGTCCCCCTCACTGCTGAAAGCATTAACAATATACTGGATTAAAGAATCAGATCCGTCGGAGCATATTACCTGCTCCGGTTTTTTATTATACTTTTCAGCAATAGCATTTACTAATTTATAGCTTGATGGATTCGGATAACGGTGAAGATCATTTAAATGCTTTTTTATCGCTTCAATTGCTTTTGGAGAAGGTCCGAGCGGATTTTCATTCGATGCCAGCTTAACAACTCTTTGAATATTTTTCTCCCTCATTAAATCTTCAATTGGTTTCCCGGCTTTGTATGGTTTTAGCTCCTGAATGTGGCGCGGTATTTTTATCATTTTTCCAGCCATGAATGATGATAATCTGCAACCATTGTTTCTCTGACATTACCTGTAACTTTTAACGGTGTGAATGCATCAATCATTATAGCATATTCCTCTGTCTCTTTTTTACCAATTGAAGCTTCTGTCTTACCCGGCTGCGGACCGTGCGGTATTCCCATTGGGTGCAATGTAACGGAACCCTCCTTTACTCCGGTTCGCGACATAAAGTCTCCGTAAACATAATAAATGACTTCATCACTATCTACATTTGAATGATAATAAGGTGCCGGAATTGAATCAGGATGAAAATCAAAAAGTCTCGGAACAAAATTGCAGACAACAAAATGCTCTGTTGTAAACATCAAATGAATAGGCGGCGGTAAATGTATTTTCCCCACTTTCGGAGCATACTCTTTTATATTAAATGTATAAGGATATAAAAATCCATCCCAGCCGACAACATCAAAAGGATGATGAGGAAGTTTATATTCAAATATTCTATTCGATACTTTTAAAATTAATGTGAATTCTCCCAGCTGATCAACGGGTTCCATATAATGCGGCGGATGGAAATCCCTTTCATAATAAGGAGCATCTTCTTTTAATTGACCGTACTCATTACGGAAATGAATCGGTATTTCAAAAGGAGTATCTGATTCTATTATAAATAATTTGATTTTTTCAAAACTGTTAAACCTCATCTGGTAAGTAGTCCCTTTCGGAATAACAATATAATCCCACTGTTCAAAAGGAAGTATTCCATACTCAGATAAAAATTCTCCTTCACCATGATGTATAAATACAACTTCATGCTTATAGCTGTTCCGGTAAAAAATATCCGTATCTTCAGTTACCTGCGCTGTTGAAATTATGCAATGCTCGTTCTTTAAAAATTCATTCCTTGCTGAAAGAAAATTCCCCTTGCTGTTTTTATTATCAGTCATAAAATGATAATACTGCAGCGGTGCGTCGTTCCATTCGTTAGAATTATCCATTGTATGTTCTTTTATGGTTTCAACCTGCGGGGGCATATAAATATGATATTTATTTGAATAGATCCCTGTGAAACCTTTCGTACTGAAAAGTTCTTCCCGGTAAAGTGATTTACCGTCCGGTTTATAAAATGTAGTATGTCTCTTCGGGGGGACTTTCCCTAATTTTACATAATAAGGCATTTTAGCCTCCTTTAATTATTTCTTTTGAAAATAATTCTTTACTGCTGCAGGTAATCAGCACTATTTTTTGTTTAAAAGTTTATCTAAATTAAAAGAAATTATACTTATAGTAAAGCAGATGTTATCTTCTAACTTTTTATATCACAATGTTAATTGTATTTGCACAGGTCAAGAAGTTCAAACCTGGTTATTTAAATCTAAGGTTAAAAAGGATAAATTAGTTTTATAAATTTTATTTATTATTCTCCCGTCAGAACTTTCTAAAGATCGGCTGAATCAATATTCCAAAATCCATTGTTCCAATATTCCGCATGAACGGCTTACGCTATGGCTATACATTATCCAAAAGCATAAAACTATTTTCTTTGGACTTTACAGAGCCATTTAAAATTTTATATTCATAATTACAAATTTTTAACAAGGGACATACCGAGCAATTTGGTTTTGCCGGTTTACAAATTTCTCTTCCTAACCTGATTAAATTTGTATGAAAAGAATGAGCAATACCTTCAGGAATTTTATCTTTTATTGCCAGGAAAGTTTTATCCGGGGTTTTTGTATTTACTATACCTATTCTATTTAATGTTCTATGAACATGAGTGTCAACAGGACAAATATTTCTTTTCAATGAAAATAATAGAACGCAGCTTGCGGTTTTAACTCCTACTCCGTCATATTTTGTCAGTTCGTCCAGTATCTCATCATTTGAATTATTCCTTAAATGATTTAACGACACTTCTCCTTTTTCTTTTTTGATTGAAGAAAGAAAATTTTTTATTGCTGAAGATTTCTGTTTCCCCAGCCCGGCAATTTTAATCTGCTCTTCTATCTTTATCCTTGGCTGTTCCGCAGTTTCTTCCCAGCTGTTAAATTTTCCTTTTAAATTCTTAAATGCTTTATATGAATTTTTATCATTAGTATTCTGAGAAAGAATTGTAGCAATCAGCATATCAACAGGATCCTGATTTCTCCTGCTCCTTTGTGGTAATCCGAACTTTTGTATTAATTTTTTATTGACGGCTGCTATTTTCCTTTTCAATACTGCCTCAATTCTCAAAATGCTGCCTCTATAGAATGATTGTACAAAGATTTTTTATAATAAAAGTAATTATAAACTAGTGCGAAATAGAAAAAAGGTTTCGTCAGGATGATATCATTTTGCCCTTACATCCGAAGATGCGTCTCTTATTCAAATTCTCTCGAAAACGTTGAAGACCAGCTGACAATTTCTTCTTTCTTATTAACAATTACTTCTGCTAAATAAATTATCATCTTTTTGTAATTATTGTTTTGCGATTTTAATTTCTCATCAAAAAATAAAATCAGTTTTGCTTCAGGTTTATCCTTTTCTTCGATTATCTTATTAAGGATAAAATATTCGTTTCTTTTTCTCTTCGGTTCGTAACAACAGTTTAAAAAGGTATAAATAAATTTTTCTTCATCTTTACTATTATTAATTCCATTTAATTCAAATTCTATTCTGTCATAATAATATTTAACATTTTTTACAGGAAGTTTATATCCTGCCGGAGATATAATATTTTCTTCTGTCGGCCTTTCAGGGGAGCATAAATAATAATTAACGCTTGATATTTTATTGTATGCATTAGTAGCCGGGGCTTTTTCTCTTTCCCATATCTTTTTCAATATTTCAATATTAATGACTGCGCTTGAGAATTTACCGTTGACCTTAAAAAGATTTCTTTGTTCTACAATATGTGGTTCGTTGCACATTGTGTACTTTGAAGGAGCTGAAGCAACGTACGCTTTACCGTTTCTTATTTTTCTAACTTCTTTCCCTACTTTCCCTCTTACCTCCCCTAATATACTCTTTGTCACCCTTGCCATTTCTCTCCTTTTTTTTATTATTAAAAAGCCAAATTTATATTATGTATGAGGTATTTCTAAATCTTAATCTTACTCCCATATTTTTCGATTATGTTTAAAAAACTTGATTTCAATCTAAATACTATAATATTAAATATCAAACAGCCATCTAACAGCCTTCTGACAGCCATCTAACAGCCATTAAAAGGCTTTTAAATAGTAATTAGCTTCGTTTAACCGGATTCTCTTTGCTCATTTAAAATAACTACAATACTAAACAAGGTAATTTATCTTCTTTAATCAAAAATTTATAACTTTGTATTTACAAATAATTAAGCAGTTAATGGAGGATAAATGCCCACACTTATGGTTAGTATTTCCGGTATAAGAGGAATCGTCGGAGATGGTCTTGATCCGCAGGTGCTTGTAAAATTTTGTTCAGCCTACGCAGATTTTATCGGTAAAGGGAAAGTTGTAATGGGAAGAGATGCAAGGATCTCCGGTGATATGGTCAGATCAATTGTAAACGGGACTCTACTGGCAAAAGGTCTGGATGTTGTTGATATTGGAATCTGTCCCACTCCTACTGTTCAATATACAGTAAAAAATTTATCAGCAAATGGCGGAATAGCAATTTCTGCAAGTCATAATCCTAATGAGTGGAATGCTCTTAAATTATTGAACGATACGGGTCAGTTTATGACTCCCGAACAAAATGTTGAATTGCTTAAAATTCTAAATAATGATAAGGAAAATAAATTTGAAAACTGGGAAAACCTGGGGACTTTAACTTCATATTCCGAAGGTTTAAAAAAACATGTGAATGATGTACTTAAATTAAAATACGTTGATAAAGAAAAAATCAAAAAAAGAAAATTTAAAGTATTGGCTGATTGTGTTAATGGAGCGGGTGTTTATGTCATTCCCGACCTATTAAGACAATTCGGATGTGATGTAATCGAAATGAATTGCGAGAAAACCGGGATCTTCCCAAGACTTCCGGAACCTCTTCCAGAAAATTTAACCGAGACTATGAAAGCAGTTAAAAATTCGAATGCCGATCTGGGAGTTGTTGTTGATCCCGATGTGGATAGACTGGTTTTAATTACAAATGACGGCGAACCATTCAGCGAAGAAAATACTATTACAAGCTGTGTTAAATTTATTCTTTCTAAAGAAAAAGGAAATGTGGTAGTTAATCTGTCAACTACCCGTGCTGTCGATGATGTAGCGAAGGAATTCAATTCAAAAGTTTACCGCTCCCCTGTAGGAGAAGCAAACGTGGTTAAAAAGATGAAAGAAGTTAATGCGGTAATCGGCGGTGAAGGAAGCGGAGGCGTAATTTATCCTGCATTGCATTACGGCAGAGATGCTTTAGTTGGCATTGCATTAACTCTCCAGCATCTTTTGGAATTTGGAGGAACAATTTCCGAGTTAAAGAAATCATTGCCTTCATATTTTATTGCAAAGAAAAAAATAGAGCTTGGTTCAGCTGAACCTGATAAAATAATTGATATATTGAAAAATAGATATAAAAGTGAAAATGTAAATACTGATGACGGTTTAAGGATTGATTTTCCTGATCACTGGATCCATTTTAGAAAATCAAATACTGAGCCTATTATACGAAGCATTATAGAAGCAAAAGATAAAGCAAATGCAGAAGAACTATCAAAGAAATATTTTGAGGAAATTAGGCGGCTGCTGTAAATTCAGATTATAATTTTATTAACCACAAATCAGGCAGAAGATATAGAGACAGCAGAGTTAAATTTTCTCCGTTTCCTCTGCGGCTCCTCTGTTATCTCTGTGGTAAAAAAAGGGAGCGTACACCTAAGTTTTAATGAGCTACTTGGATCTGAAATCCCAGATTATTATAATCTGCATTATTTATTCAATTGAAGATTGTTTATCATAAGAAATAGCAGAGTTATATATTCATTCTCTGTTTCCTCTGCGGTTCCTCTGTTATCTCTGTGGTAAAAAAAGGGAGCGTACACCTAAGTTTTAATGAGCTACTTGGATCTGAAATCCCGGATTAATATAACCTGCTATGTTTATTTAATTGAAGATTGTTTATCATAAGAAATAGCAGAGTTATATATTCATTCTCTGTTTCCTCTGAGGCTCCTCTGTGTAACTGTATTTAAAATCTTTGTTTTTTTTGGCAAAATATTAAGCCCATATTAAGCAGCCATTTTTTGTTTATTTAATTCTGGCAACAAAACCATATTTTTATATTTAAGTGCTGAGAAGAAAAATGTTCTTCCTAAATCAGTTAAATGATAAGTATAACTATGTTGCATTCGTCTAATTAATTTAAATGCTACGCATCGTTTGAGCATTCTTGATACTTTTGATGTGGTATAATTTTCTGCAGGATATTTCTCTTGGAGCTCTTTCCTCACTGACTTATTAGTTAACCCATGAATCAGAAAATCACCACATAGCATTGTCTCTATAACTGAGCTCTCTTTTTCCTTTAGGATATTAAATCCTTTGTAACTTCGATTATTGACCTTTTTACTTTCGGCCATATTCCTTAGTATCTCTTTCCCTATATGTGGGGTTCTGGCTTTTGATAAGTATTTAATAAACCTTTTATGAACGGCTAAAGCATGTTCTTCAAGGTAATTTAACGAATATATACTCTTTCTTAATGAAGTTTTTTTCTTCCTATTATGTCCGTCTTTACATTTGACCATTCTATTCATTTTTATCCTTCTGACATCGTTATATGTAATTTCTATTCGAAGCACGTTTCCTGCTTTATTGTACATCTTTAAGATATTCGGAACCCAATAGTATTTTATTCTTGTTCCTAAATACGTAACCTTTTTATCTATCGATACTTTTCCACCAAGTCTTCCTGCCATCTTGATTCCTAAAAACTTCAGCACATCCTTTGGTGTGGTGCTGTATCCTAAATATTCAATTATATCTTTGTAGTTCTTTTCTAAATATTCTTGGCTCTCGAATATAAGGTCTGTTGCATACTCAACTTGTTGAATAACCCATTTATATTTAATATCCCATTGCTTATTTAACTCCGGCAATACATTTACAAATTGCTTCGACCATTCTTCCATTATTTTATGAAGATACTTTATTGTTATTTCCTTTTTAACCTTTTCTATAGCTTCAAAACTTTCAACCCAATTAATGCAGTTTCTATCTTTTAAGTATGTTATTTTATTCCTTTCTAATCCTTTAGAAAGTATTTCTCTGCCGTTCATATATACGCTAACTTTAAATGGCAGAAATCCCTGTACTCTAAAAAAACATAATCCTGTAAATGGACTGATAAAGTAAAAATAAAAATGTATGCTCCTTCGTTGTCTTGATACTAACTCTAACTTTTTTGTCTCCTTATTTCTATACACATCAAAACTATTATCAACTTCCTGTGTTCCGACTACTGCCACCATCCCTTCACTTATCTTTTGCTGTGATATTATTTCTTTTATCAAGTCATCTTTATTTATTTTGTAGCTGTTCAGAAAAATATATGGTACTTTATTCATACTAGCTATTGCTTTTGCTCCTTTTATCATTTTATCACTTAATCTCTTTGCCCATCCAAGAAAATTCTTCAGCATGATTCCATTTGAACTTAAATACTTCTCTAATCCTTTTTGATACGATATACACTGTATTGTACCACGGAATATCATCCTATCCCACCAGGTTATTTCTCCTAATATTTTTTTTGTATCTATTCCTTCGATCTCTTCCATAAAATTTCCTATTTTAATTTTATGGAAATTAATTATTTCACTTATCTTTTGCGATTTATCGGGCTGTGTCTCCTCTGCTATCTCTGTGGTAAAAAAGGAAGCGTACACCTAGTTTTAATGAGCTATCACGGATCTGAAATCCCAGATTAATATAATTTGTAGTGTTTATTTTATTTAATTGAAGATTGCTTATAAAAAGAAATAATAGAGTCATATATTCATTCTCTGTTTCCTCTGCGTCTCCTCTTCGATCTCTGTGGTAAAAAAGGGAGCGTACACCTAAGCTTTAATGAGCTATTATGGATCTGAAATCCCAGATTAATATAATCTGTATTGTTTATTTTATTTAATTGAGGATTGCTTATAAAAAGAAATAATAGAGTCATATATTCATTCTCTGTTACCTCTGCGTCTCCTCTGCGATCTCTGTGGTAAAAAAGGGAGCGTACACCTAGTTTTAATGAGCTATCACGGATCTGAAATTCCAGATTAATATAATCTGCATTGTTTATTTAATTGAAGATTGCTTATAAAAAGAAATAATAGAGTCATATATTCATTCTCTGTTTCCTCTGCGGCTCCTCTTCGATCTCTGTGGTAAAAAAGGGAGCGTACACCTAAGCTTTAATGAGCTATCATGGATCTGAAATCCCAGATTAATATAATCTGTATTGTTTATTTTATTTAATTGAGGATTGCTTATAAAAAGAAATAATAGAGTCATATATTCATTCTCTGTTACCTCTGCGTCTCCTCTGCTATCTCTGCGGTAAAAAACGAAGCGTACACCTAGTTTTAATGAGCTATCATGGATCTGAAATCCCAGATTAATATAATTTGCATTGTTTATTTTATTAAATTGAAGATTGCTTATAAAAAGAAATAATAGAGTCATAAATTCATTCTCTGTTTCCTCTGTGTCTCCTCTGCTATCTCTGCGGTAAAAAAGGAAGCGTACATGTAGTTTTAATGAGTTATCATGGATCTGAAATCCCAGATTAGTATAATCCGCATTGTTTATTTAATTGAAGATTGTTTATCAAAAGGAATAGCAGAGTTATCTATTCATTCTCTGTTTCCTCTGCGGTTCCTCTGCTATCCCCGCGGAAAAAACGCAGCGGATCACGAAACCCGCAATCAATAAAGTCTGCTCCTCTTCTGAATGTAATTGAAGAGTGCTTTATCAAATGGAGTTGAAGTTTCAATTAAATTATATTCTATATTGGAATTTAGACACTCTGATTTTATTTTATTTATAAAATGGTTCATAGCTTCCTTGTATGCCTTCTGTATTTGGTAGGGCTGGGTTGTTATTTCCGCACCTGTTTCGAGATCTTTGAAAATTGCATCTCTTCCAAAAGCGAAACTTCTTTCAATCGGATCCAGGATCTGGAAGACTATTACTTCATTATTATTATACCGGAAATGCTTCAATGCGGATAATATTGAATTTATATCATCAAAAAAATCCGACACGATAATTACCAATCCCCTTCTCTTAATTTTTTCAGCAATTGAATTCAATGAGGCAGCGGTATTGGTTTTATCTGATGCTTCAACCGTACTTAAGCTTTTTAATATTTCCTGCAGATAGGCTCTTGTTGATTTAGGAGGAAAATACCTGTTGATTTTTTCGGAATACAGTGACAAACCTACAGCATCCTGCTGCTTTATCATTAAATAGCTTAATGCAGCCACCAGGATAACCGAATAATTCAGCTTGCTTATATTTTCCCCGTAAGAATAATCCATTGATTTGCTCGTATCAAGAAGAATATAGCTTTTAAGATTTGTTTCCTCCTCATACTGCTTTATAAAATATCTTTCGGTTTTGCCGTAAACTTTCCAGTCAACATCCTTGAGATTATCGCCCTGCATATATGGTCTGTGCTCTGTAAATTCAACGCTAAAGCCATGGTAGGGACTTTTATGCAGACCTACCATAAAACCTTCAACAACCAGCCGGGCTTTTAATTCTAAGGAATTTAGTTTGGAAATTATTGCCGGATTTAGATACTTCCTGTAATCCTGAACTTCAGCCATTAAATTTTAGTAGATGTTTTTTCTTTTAATATTTCTTCCGGTGATAAACCGAGATGCTTTAATTCTTCCCTGGCTGAGGTTGAGAGTTCATGATTTGGAAATTCTTTTAGAAATAAATTATATGCCTTACTCGCTTCATCATAGTTGTTCAGTTCATTTGCAAGTATGAAACCGGACATGAATAGAGCCATCGGTGCTTTCTTGCTTTTAGGATATTTATCATATACACTTCTGTATATTTCGACCGATTTCTGAAGAGATTCTTTTTTAGTGAGATTTTTTATCAGGTTATTTTGATATAATGTCGCCATTTCATATAGAGCATCGGGAGCCAATTCACTTTGAGGATATTTATCGACTAAAGTTTGATAAGACTCAATTGCCTCAGAAATGTTGTTCCCCTTAACGCTTTTTTCGGCTGTCTGTAAATATTCTTTATCTGTTTTACTGCTGCAGCCGTAGAAAATTAAAGCTGAAACAAAAAGAATAAAAAAGCTCTTCATTACACTCCTTATATTTTAATAAAGAGAAAATTTATTAAAATAGCAAAGAACTATCAACACAAATAATTTGCTTAATTTTCTTTATTGTTTAATTTTGAAAAGGTTCAGCCGCTTTCACATTTTCCATTTTTATGGCAGCTTAATCTTTTCATTCTTCTTTAATGAAGCTTCCTCCATTTTCTTTTTGTATGCTATCATTTTTTTCTGAATTGCATTATCTGCTACGCCAAGGATCTGGACGGCTAACAAAGCGGCATTTTTTCCCCCGTTAATTGCAACAGTTGCAACCGGTACGCCGCTAGGCATTTGAACCATAGATAATAGTGAATCAAGCCCGTCCAATGCTTTCGATTTTACCGGAACCCCGATGATCGGCAGCGGAGAGTAAGCTGCTACAGCTCCCGCGAGATGAGCTGCTCCTCCTGCACCTGCAATAATAATCTTCAGGCCTCTTTCATGTGCGGTTGAACTGTATTCTCCAGTGAATTTCGGAGTGCGGTGGGCAGAAGCTATTTTTATTTCATATCCTATTTCAAATTCATCAAGAACGTCTGCAGCTTCTTTCATAATCGGAAGATCTGAATCACTTCCCATAATAATTCCAACTTCAATTTTATCTTTAGCCATACTATTCCTTTAATTATTTAATGGTTTATTTCATTTAAGATTCTTTTTAAATCCATGGTTCTAACCGCATCAATTGCTGCTTCCCATGCACCTTCAGCACACAAACCTGCAATTGAAGCATCTTCATATTTTTCAATAGCGGTTTTAATAAAGAAATCGCGAAGATCTTCGGCAATCTTTTCAATTTTTTCTGAATATTCTTCCTTCATATATATACCATTTTGTTTACAAAAAATAATTATAAAAAATTAAAATAAGAATAAGAATCAATAATTAAACTTTTTAGTGAAAATGCACACAATGTAAACTACATTTGTTACATTTGTTAAAACCTTTGTTACATGCCTGGTAGAGAATGATCTATTATAACTATAACTATATATATAAAAATATTTTCTTTTTACAGAACAATGAGAAGAATTTAAATCCCGGATATTGCTTTTAATTAAATAAAAATTTAATATAAGAATAATATTTTTTCTTTTAGGGTATCAAACAAATATTGCTTTATTGTTCCAGGTGAGATTTTCTTCCCTAAAGCTTATTCTGAAAAATTTTCTTAGATCATTTAAATTATGTGAAGGACATTTACTTATTTGAACAGGAGGAGAAAAATGATGTTTTTGATATTAACCGATTCAATGAATATTTTAAATGATACTGCTCTTGTTATTGAAGTTATAGTATTAGCAATTGTATCATTTATTCTCCGTTCAAAGGATAAGAAACTTCACCAATAAAGAATAATATACAGGCTTGTCCAGTTAGCATTTTAATAGCCTAAATTTCAGCCAGATATTCATGAACAAGCTTAATTGCCATTGCTCCTTCTCCAACTGCAGATGCTACACGGTTCATAGCACCAGCTCTAACATCACCTGCCGAAAATATTCCCGGGATGCAGGTTTCGAGCGGGTAAGGATCACGCTCAAGGTTCCATATTTTTTTGAAATTTTCAGATTTAAATAAATCTTTTCCTGTTTCAATAAATCCTTTTGAGTCTTTGAAAATTTTTAATTTTATCCAATCTGTCACCGGTTTCGCCCCGATAAAAATGAACAATGCCCCTGCCTCATTTGTTCTTTGTTCACCTGTTTCAGTGTTCTCCAGGGTAATACATTCAAGCCTGTGGTTTCCTGCTGCTTCAGTAATAATTGAATTAGCTATAACAGAAATATTTTTGGTTTTATTAATCTGATCAATCAGATATTGCGACATTGTAGAATCAAGAGAATTTTTCCTGATTACTATATATACATGTTGAGCAAAACCGGAAAGATACATTGCTGCCTGTCCTGCAGAATTACCTCCACCGACAATAAAGACATTTTTTCCTTTGCAGGAATATGCTTCTGCTGTTGCTGAACCATAATAGATCCCGGCACCGGTAAGTTCATTTATCCCTCTAGTATCCAAAGTTTTATAGTCGACTCCTGTAGATATTATGATTGAACGGGTTTTTATTTCGGGTCCATCGGAAAGAGATAAAATTTTATACTTGTCTTTTATATTAATATCAATAACCTGGCATGGTGAAAGAAGCTCAACTCCAAATCTTGAAGCCTGAGTTAAAGCTCTTCTGGTAAGATCAGCACCTGATAGACCTGAAGGGAAGCCGAGATAATTTTCAATCCTGGAGCTTGTACCTGCCTGGCCTCCGGGAGCCCTCTTTTCAATCATAAGTGTTTTCAGTCCTTCTGTACCGCCATAAACTGCAGCAGCTAATCCTGCCGGTCCTGCACCGATAATTACAACATCATAAAATTCCTGAGAAGCAGTTGATTTCAACCCGATCTTTTTTGCTATCTCACTTTCGGAAGGACTTTTTAATAAAACTCCGTCCTCAAATAAAACTGCAGGTAATTCATTTGACTCTATTTTATGAATATTTAATAGCTCTTCGGCATCCCTATTTAACTCGACGTCAAACCATTTATATGGGATTAAATTGCCAGTTAAAAAATCTTTTAATTTATGTGATAATGGAGACCACTGATAGCCTATGATTTTAATTCCTTCAAACTCAGGTATAAAGCTGTTCTGCCAATCATCAAGCAGATCGGTTATTACAGGATAAAGTTTCTCTTCAGGCGGGTTCCACGGTTTGAGAAGGTAGAAATCTAATTTTAAAGTATTAATAGCTTTTATGGCTGTTTCAATATCGGAATAAGCTGTTAACAATATTTTTTTTGCTTCAGGAAAGCTTTCCATAGCTTTTTCAATAAAAGCTGTACCTTCCATTTCGGGCATTCGCTGATCGGAGATAAAAAGCGCAACCGATTCATTCTTTAATTTTAATTCTTGGACGGCTTCAAGAGCTTCTAAGGCTGATTCGGTCGCCAATATTTTATACTCTTCTCGGAATTTGTTCCGTACATCCCGCTGGATTGCTCTAAGCACCTGCGTATCATCATCAATTATTATAATGAATGGAAGCTTCATCTTTTTTTTCTTTGGCTGCTGAATTTTGAGAAACCGGCAGGCTGATTATAAATTCAGTTCTGCCTGCTATGGAATTTACTCTTATTTCACCGTTATGCCGGTGGATTACATTCTTTACAATATCAAGACCAATCCCGGTTCCTTCGCCAACCTTCTTTGTTGTGAAAAAAGGATCAAATATACGGGATAAAATTGCTTTAGGGATGCCTGTACCATTGTCTATAATTCTTACGATCACATCTTTTTTATTACATTCTGTTTCAATTAATATTTCACCATTATTCGGAACAGCATAGACAGCATTATCTATAATATTAGTCCATACCTGATTTAATTCCCCTATATACACTTCAATTTCAGGTAAGTCTCTGCAAAACAATTTTTTAATCTGGATATTTTTTTCACGTATTTTATATCCGAGAAGTATAAGGGTGTCTTCAATATCCTTATGAATGTTTGTGCAATAAAGCCCCCCTGCTCTATCCATATGAACATGAGATTTAATTGCATCCACCAGCATTGTGATGCGCCCCGAAGCTGATTCAAGATCTTTTATCATTCTTTCTGAGCTCAATAAATTTTCAAGCCAGTAAATAATATTTTGAAATGCTTCATCACCTGAATCTTTTTTAATTATTTGCAGATCATCGGTAGAAAAACCTGCTTCAATAAATGTTTCACCAATTTCATTCATATTATTAAATCCTCTTTCATTCAGCC
The DNA here is from genome assembly GCA_963782475.1 of uncultured Bacteroidota bacterium. Classification (GTDB taxonomy): domain Bacteria; phylum Bacteroidota; class Ignavibacteria; order Ignavibacteriales; family Ignavibacteriaceae; genus CAVQBP01. The sequence continues at coordinate 578,807 of CAWAJW010000003.1, read as the reverse complement.
AGTCATTCATCTCATCTTCTTTTCGAATACGCTGTAGAGGAGTAATTTTTGATTTTACAGCATAATTAGTTTCTTTACTGCGGGCAATTTCCCTTATATTCAAAATAAGATCGGAAGGTATTTTGTATTGCAGCAATTTTTCAGTAAGCTCAAAGTTCAGCTTTAGTCTTTTACCGAGCTCTTCAGATATGCGGTCGATTGCAGATGCGGGATTGTTCATTTCATGGGCAATTCCTGCCGCAAGCTTTCCTAATGCACTAACTTTTTCCTGCTGCATTTGCGTAGTTGCAAATACTCTGGCCCTTTCAGTCATATAGCTAATCAGACGCTGAATAAAGTCAGGATTAAGCTGCTCCAGCTCTTGAAAATATTTTTTATGAAGTTTAATCAGGCGCAATTTGCCCGCAGCATAAGAATTACCTGGGGAAGTCCTAAGCCTTGAATATGGTATTAGACCGCTTACGCCTCCCGATAGTTCATCATTCTCAAAACTGAAATAAAAGACAAGCTTTCCATTCATATTCATATAAAAATATATTTTCCCTTCCAGCAGGAAAGCCATCTCGTCAATATGATCCCCGGTCCTGAAAATCAACTCCTCGTCTTCATATTCTTTATAGTCCGAATGATCCAAGATCCAGGCAAGATGCTCATCGGGAAGATCCCGAAGTGCAATAATATTTCTTAACTCTTCAATTGACACAGATTGGGACATAACAACACCGTGATAAATCTTTTTATTTCAGCTGTACAAAAAACGGCTAACTGTTTATACAATAACAGACAAGCAGGTAATACCGGGTATGAATACTGATATCAACTGGCAAAAATTAGTTCATTAAATAAAACAATTATGTGTCCGGGATAACATTAAGAAGAGTCCGGGTAATTAATTAATTTGAAATCTATATTAATATTTTAAATAACCGCTATTTTAATAGAAAGAAATTAAATAGGAGTATTTATATGGGAATTCATGCTCAACATAATCAAGATAAATCAATAATAATCATAGATGATAATAAATTGATTGGCGCCGAGGCAGAAACATTTCATAACCTTGTTCAAGATGCAATTGATAAAGGAAGCAAAAATATTTCAATTGATTTATCTAAAGTTGAATTCATATCAAGCTGGGGAATTGGTCTACTTGTGCATGCATATACAACCTGCTTTAATAAAAATGTTAAATTCGGTCTTCAAGGTGTTAATTCGCAGGTAATGAATCTTTTAAATCAAATTAAATTGACTGAACTTTTTAATATAATCTAAAGAAAATATTCGTTATATAAGAGATAATTAATGGCAGTGTTTGCCAATATTTCACTATAATTAATATGGATTATTATTAATCCGAAGATAAAACGCCATTTAAACCGGATTGGAATATGTGGTAAAATATTTGGTAAGATTTCTTGAGGATGTGAGAGCTGAGCAGTTGATTTCTTAATGTTCGGGTATTTTTCAATAAAAGTGAGCTTATTCTTGATCTTGAATAAACTGCACTAAATAATTGAATCTCTTTATTAGTCCAGAAATATTTGTAATCCTCTGCCCCCTGCAAAAAGTCAAAAACTTTGTAACCTTTTTTTATTGCGTCTTCCATCATATAATAAATAAGCAGCTTACCTGGTTTGAAATTTGAAAAAGCAGGATTCATTCCGGATAAATAATTATATTTTTTATTATTCAATACAAGTATAAAGTTGATAGAAGCTAAAACGGAATCTATCTTAAGTATCTCTATTCTTAACATACCTGCTTCACACATTAATTTTGACATATCATGAAAACTTTTTTTACTGGCTTTTGTACAAAATTTTCCCCGCTCCCCCTTGGATTTATGTCTCTTCTGATGCAGCTCTATAAATGAATTTACGTTATCAGTCAGGTTTTCAGGTGACCCAGAAGCTATATAAGTCAACCGATTTTGGGGTAACAGTTTTCTTAACTGTCTTTTTATACTATCCAGCTCCCGTTTATGCACTTCCTTTTCATACTCATTAAAGGTATCGGGTAAATATGTACACGGGCAGACTTCCTGCTGCGATATTTCCACAGGTAAATAACGTTCGATTAAATTCTTGGTCTCCTCTCTCAAACTGACAAGGTTGAGAATTGTCCAGTCTTTAGATTTTTTAAGAAGATCAAACAACGCCTTTGTAAAAGTATATCTGTATTCCTCATTTACTATGAAATCCAGATAATCCGATTTTCTGCAGCCGATGAACTCTAAAATCTTAATATGAGGAAATACTTTGCTGGTTAATTGAAATGGTGCAATTCCGACAATTTCTCTTTTTTTATTATAACCGGCAATTACTTTTATTTTTTCAGATGAAGATAACTCATTGATCATAGCATAATTCCATTCCCATGACTGAAACGGAGTAGCATTAGACGATTTAATGAAAAGATTTTTCCATTCCTCTCTAATTTTTATAAATTCTTTGACAGAGCTTATCTCACTGAGATAAATTTCTTCCCTGTACAGCACTTTTGCTGTAAAAGACATTCTTTTTTCATTAGGTTCCAGGATGGAACTTTCTTGCGGATAATGAAAATGTTTAAGTTGCATTATCGAACGCTTCCAATTAAAATAATTTTCTTAAGAGATCACTTTTCCACTATACCATTAAAGTTAAACGTGACTTACAGCTTTTTACAAAAATTATACCGAAACGTTCCCATGTTGTGGAAGGAATATTGATAATTAAATCTATGGCCTTTTTACACATAATAACTGTTTTGTCAATTTCTTAAACATTTCAAAGAAATTGTCTCAAATTATCTAAGTTTCCCAAATTGGATTTCGAAGATCGAGAAGGCGAATAGCTCGATATTTTTCTCGGTATGTTTTTAGAAAAATTATTAGGTTATTATCAGAAACAATTTGAGGAAGTAAAGAAGAGTAGGATTAAGATTGAGATTAAAACCGATGCGTAAGATAACTGATGAATATAATGATCAATTCTTTGGTATACTTTACCGGAGTAATAATTAATCTCCTCCGGTAAAATTAAATGGAAACTGACTTATTAGAATGCCTGGACCGCCGTTTGGGACTCGTTCGAAGTGGTTTTTGCATTCATCAAGGCTCTCTCCTCCTCTTCTCTTAACCTTTCCAGTCTCATTGAATTCGTCCTGAATTTGGGGATAAAAATGGAGAGGAAATAACTCTTTATTATATACCACCAAAAGCTCCTTTCAAGAAGAAGAGGATCTATATTATGTTCGATTTCCTTATGAGCTTCAGGAACTTTACTCCAATGCAGCCCTGCTTTATGATGGTGAATCGTATGATAACCGTTATTAAAAAGTAGAAAATTGAGAAACCCTGTAAAATTCCTGGAATGATTCCACTCTGATTCCTCATTGGCATGAACATGCTGCACATAATTGAAAACTAAAACACTAAAAAGAGATACCTGCTGCGGTATAATAACAAAAAGTAATGCTTTACGCCAATCTATTAATAAAGCAGCAGCTATCCATAAAACAAGTATTACATATTGTGATATGCTTACCCAATATTTTTCCCTGTTATTTGCTTTCATCTCCTTCAGATAGGTGAAGATTGCTTTCTGCTGGTAATATCCGCTTATAGTCGGGTATGAAATAAGAGTAAGAAAATTATTTTTTTCACTTATCCTGTATGTTATAGAATCATCGCCTTCTCGATTATTAAAACGGTGGTGATTTTTATTATGTGTAGGTATCCAGGCAAATATTGGAAAACCATAAAATACAGTTAGCCACCACCCTGTTAGTATATTCAATCTTTTAGACTGCCACATTGGAAGGTGGTTGTGATTATGCGTCATTACCGATACGGCAACTGACATAAATAAATACCATGCATAGATCAAAGGGTTAACACCAATCCAAGCCCATTGTATAATCAACATGATTGTGGTAATAAATATATAGATTAGGCTCTTGATGTCTGCCTTGTTTTTTAGTTTCAAATTCATTTAGATAACCAATCATTTTTATGAAATAATAAAATTATATTAACTTTAACCAAGTAGAATGCATTTATACTAATCATTTTTGCCAAATGCAAATTAAAAAAATGCCATCCTTACTTAATCTAGATGAATGAAATATAAGATTATTTTATATATAAACAATGCCCCTAAAGTATGAAATATGGATTAATCCATCAGATTTAGTTCCATACGTTGTCCGCTGATGGTATGATTAATTTTACTTGTTAGAAGTCAATTCTCTTTCATGATAATTTTATTATATTACCAATTAATTTATAAAATTACCAAAACTTATTCTTTCAACGAAAGGAATTTCTTATATGCCTGATAAGAAAATAATTGCTGTTATCGGTGCAACCGGAGCTCAGGGCGGAGGCTTAGTTAATGCAATATTAAATGATCCTGACGGAGGTTTTATACCCAAAGCTATTACACGTAATGTAAATTCAGATAAAGCTTTAACTCTTTCAAACAAAGGTGTTGAAGTTGTCCAGGCTGATCTGGAAGATGTTGAAAGCCTCAAGAAAGCTTTTAAAGTTGCATATGGTGCTTTCTGCGTAACTTCATACTGGGAGCATCTCTCCCCGGAAAAAGAAAAAGCTCATGCAAAAAATTTAGCAGACGCTGTAAAAGATGCAAAGGTTTCGCACGTAATTTGGTCTACATTGGAAGATACACGGAATTGGATCCCCCTTAGCAATAATAGCATGCCCACATTAATGGGTAATTATAAAGTCCCTCATTTTGATGCTAAAGGTGAATCAAATAAATTTTTTAAAGACTCAGGTGTGCCTACAACATTTATGATCGCTTCGTTTTACTGGGATAATCTTATTTACTTTGGTATGGGACCAAAGAAAGGTCCTGATGGTAAACTTGCAATTACATTCCCGTTAGGAGATAAAAAGCTTGCTGGCATTTCTGCTGATGATATCGGCAAATGTGCATATGGCATTTTTAAGAGCGGTAATAAATATATTGGAAAAACTATCGGTATCGCGGGTGATCATTTAACCGGGAAAGAAATGGCTGAAAAATTATCAAAAGCACTAGGTAAAGAAATTCATTATAATTCGGTTTCACCCGATGTTTATCGAAGCTTTGGATTTCCTGGGGCGGAAGATATTGGCAATATGTTTCAGTTCCACAGAGATTTTCAAAGGGACCATCTCGAAGTCCGCGATCTTGTAAGAAGTAAATCACTGAATCCCCAGCTAAAAAACTTTGATCAATGGTTAAGTGAGAACAAATCTAAAATTCATTTGGATTAGCTTAAAAAAGGAGTCGAGTAACGTGCCCGGTTTCTCTGGTTAAACTGTTAAAATTTTGGTTCCGGATCTTATTAAGAAGCCGTCCAAAATATACCTTGGACATTTCTATCGAAGGGAGATATCTTACATGCAGCATTACCCTGTAAGATTCCAGATTAAAATAATTTGCTAAATGTCTTTTTTTTCACCAGCTTTCAGCATCATTTAATAAAGATTTTTTCTTGTTAATAAAAATTAATAGATATTTTAATAATTGCAGCTGTAAGCGAACTGCTTTAGTTCTGTTTATGTTCGTGTGGCAGCTATGTTTGTTGTCCGGCAATATGTATGCAGGAACAAAAAGCGAAAATGATTTTAATTTTCCTTTTAATTCGATAATAGATCTTTCGGATGCATCAATATCCACTAATTTTATTTTAAGTTTTTCAGAAAATAATAAGGTAAATGATCAACCAAATAAGAAGATTTCCCGGCATTATATCTCACCTTTATTCAGCAGCTTGCTTCTCGCACTTCCTTTTATTTTAACTTTTGTTAATGACCGGGTAGATCTGAAAAACTATTTAATCCAGCTTGAAAAAACTATTCCCAGGAGCCCACCTTTTCAGCTTTCCTAAATTTTAACGGTTTTTTTGAAAAAAGTTATGGAAAATATTTAATTCAAATCTTAAAGGAGTCCCTATGTCTGCAGGCGGTTGGATATTTATGTTAACCAGCTGGAGCTTTATAATTGTTCTTACCTTTTGGTGCATTTTTAAGGTATTTAGATCAACTAAAAAAGGAGATTAGTTTATGCCGAAAGCAATAAAAGAACCTGTAGTTGAAAAGGAAGATAAAAAAGGGTGGCATAAAGACCTGTTTACCGGTATTTTCTGGTTAATACTACCACTTATAATAATCTATTTTTTATTTTTCGCTTAAGAACTTTCAACAGCGGAGAAGAAACCAATTGCAGAAGGTTTCTTCCCCGTTTTAGATTTTCTAAAGATGAAAAATATTTTTAATAATTAATATTCCGTTATTGCAGGTAAAGTAAATATGAATCTGCTTCCTTTGCCAACTTCACTTTCAACCCATATTTTACCATTTTGAGCCTGCATAAATTCTTTTGAAATAGCCAGTCCCAAGCCCCACCCCTGCTGAGGTTTACTCCCCACTTGAGTAAATCGTTGAAATAATTTAGCGCTGTCTTCCTTTGATATTCCGGGTCCGTTATCTTTAACAGTGAATTTCACTTCGTCATTAATTCTTCTTACGTCTATTCCAATTTCATCCCCTTTTTTTGAATACCGGATCGCATTATTTAATATATTAATAAAAACGAATACGACTTTTTCAACATCAATTTTAATTTCGGGAAGTCCCTCCTCAATTTCAGTCTTAAGTTCAATATCTTTTTCGGAAACCTGCATCATTAAAGCCGTTATGCCAATATCTAAAACTGCATCGGGTTTTACTTTCGAAAATTTTAATCTAATATTACCTGTTTCTATCTGTGAATAATCAAGTAATTCGTTTATGACTCTGGATAATCGATTACTCTGCTGTCTTAATGCATTTACAACTTCTTTTTGCTCATGGTTCAATTCCCCAAGCCTTTTATTTTCAAGCAGCCTTAAGCTAAGATTAATTGATGATAAAGGAGTTTTCAATTCATGCGAAACAGTTGCCAGTAAATTTGTTTTTGCAGTATCCCGTTCCTGGAATTTTGTAACGTTTCTTAACAGTATGAGATTGCCTATAAATGTTTCTTTCTTTTCAGATTCCGAATAAGTTATAATTTCTTCTGCTTCAATGTTGAAGAATGATTCTTTCCCATTCCTGACTATTCGTATAGGTTTTAAATCTGTATTAGTGTTAGATGATCTTAATTGCACTGTTTTATAAATTTCCCTAATAAGATCGTTATACTCGCCTACAGCTATAACCGATTGATTTAAGGCAGCATTTTGTTCCAGCCCGGCTATCTGAAGAACAGTTTCATTAATAAGAACAATTTTACGGTTTTCATCGATAAATAAAATACCGTCTTCAAAACTGTGTACAACAGCTTCAAGCCTCTTCTGTTCAAATAAAAGCTGATCTATTTGTTTTGCTTCATAAATCTTCAACCTTTCTGCCATAATATTGAATGCAGTAGAAAGTTCCCCCAATTCGTCTTTTGTATTTATATCAAGTTTTTGATCATAGTTCCTGTCGCTTATAGATTTAATTTTTTCAGTCAGCTCTTTTATAGGTTCAACTATTTTGGAAGGGAATGAAAAGACAAAGAATAATGTAATTAGAATGCTGACTGCTGCAACAATTGACATATAAATTATTACGTTATCAGCAGTAGCTTGAATATTATTGGTTTTACGGTTTATGGCATCCATGTTAAGTTTATAGATATCCATAATTTTAGTTTTTACTGAGATATAATTATTCCGAAATGCCGAAAGAGCTTTGTCGTCTATTTTAGATTTGTTTTCAAGCTCTTCATAATTACTTAAATAGTTTCTATATGATGATTGAAGTCTATTCACAAATTCTGCTTCGTTTTTTTCAGTAATATTGTTTGATTCAAGCTGAAGATTTTTCTCAAAGTTATCTTTTGAATTCAAATAACTATCTATTGCGTTACTATCATTGCTATTTTTACTTTGTATATTTTTTACCTGGAATAAATATGCATCTTCCAAAGAATTAATCATATTTATTGCATAGTCAACAGAGGAATAATTGTCTATGATTGTTCCCCGCGATTTTTGTGCGAGCTGATTAATAAATAATATGCCGAGTATACTGAGAAGCAATATAACTGCAAATAGGAAAATTAGACCAATACTTATTTTACCTTTTATTGTTTTCATGATGATACCATAAGGATATCAATTTTTTCTTTTGAAGTTAAAGAAGACAATTCTCTAAAAAAATTTTTAGGATTTAATCTATAGAAAATTGTGAAATTAGGCTTTCCTATTATAATAAGGGATGCTTCATTCTGCTTTGCAAAATCTACTATAGATTTAGCAATTTCATTGCTGCTTATTTCCTTTATCTCAGCGCCTAATTCAGCAGCCAGCTTAAAATTATTTAATAAATGCCTTTGTGATGCAGTATCTATTTTTTCAATTTTCTCTTTATCTGTTTGAATATAAACCACATACCACCGGGAATTGTATATTGATACAAGCCTTGACGACCTTCTTATTAGCCTTCTGCCGGACTCATAATTTGTGCTCAGTGCTGTTACAATAGCATTAATCTTGTCGCGTGATTGAAGCGGAATTTCTCTAACGATTTTTCTTTCAAGCTGACGGGAGACTTCTTTTAAAGCTAGATCACGAAGCTGCAGTAGTTTATCACTCTGAAAAAAATTTTGAAGAGCAACCGGGACTTTCTTTATGTCATAGATTTTGCCTTCTTTAAGGCGATCGAGCAGCTCCTCAATAGTTAAATCAACATTAACTATTTCATCAGCGGAATGGACTATGCTGTCAGGGACTCTTTCAGTTACTTTTATTCCCGTTATTTTTTCAACCTGTTCATTTATGCTTTCAATATGCTGAATATTAACCGTAGTTATCACGTTTATGCCTGCCTCGATTAATTCGTTTACATCCTGCCAACGCTTCTCATTTTTTGAACCTGGAACATTTGTGTGTGCAAGTTCGTCAACTAAGGCAACTTCAGGTTTTTGCAGTAGAATTGAATCAACGTCCATTTCTTCGAGCTGTTTTCCCTTATAGAATATATTTTTCCTTTTTATTGCAGGAAGTCCTTCAAGCAGTTTTTCTGTCTCTTTCCGTCCGTGCGTTTCAATATATCCTATTACAACATCAGCTTTATTATTTACAAGTTCCTTAGCTTCAAGCAGCATCCTGTAGGTTTTACCCACACCAGCGGCCATTCCGAGATAAATTTTTAGCTTCCCATGCTTAGACAAGCGTATAAGATTTAAAAATCTTTCTGCCGATATGGATATTTGAGGTTCCATGATTTTTCAAATATAGTAAATTGCTTTTATATGCATCATGTTAATTTAAAATATTTTTCTAGGACTTGGAGGAAAAATAATCTTTCCTGGAATTAATAGGGAATCACTACAGACAAATAGTGAATTATCAATTATCTTTTTAAATCCATTAGTTTGCTCATTATTTAGTAATAATTTCATCTTTCTTAGATAATTAAATCGAAGCTCTTCTTTTTTGTTGTTTAGACTGCTGATATTTTGCAGCAGCATGTTTATTTTTTCTTTATCAGCATTATTTTTGAAGAACTCTTTCAAAAGCTCTTCTTTATCGCTTTCAATTTTAAGGTTTAAAAGATGAATCAGCTTATAATATTCGGCTTCATAGTTGTTATATAGATCCCGTTGTTTGATAGTTAAATTTAATTCATTGGATATAAACTTCACTTCTAGTTTTCTATTCTCTGTTTGACCGGAAAACGTTCCGCTTCTTTCCATCCATAATACTAAAAGGATGTTAAGTAATACAAGTATTATTGGGATCAACCAAAAATATACTTTATGATTTATTGTTTTGCGCAATTTATTTCTATTTCAGCTTTTAATTTTATCTATTTTAAGTTATTAAGTGCTAGATTAAGTCTTAAGACATTAACTTTTGCAGTCCCGAATATATTGAATAATGGTTTTTCAATATGCCGTTCGACTAACTGCATAACTTCATTATTATTCAATCTTCTTGCCTTTGCAACTCTAGGTACCTGTATTTGTGCTGCTTGAGGAGAAATATCAGGGTCAATGCCGCTTCCCGATGCGGTCACCAAATCGGAAGGGATTTCATTTCTTTTAACGTCGGGATTCCTTTTCAAAAAATCTTCGATTCTTTTTTCGACTTCTTTCAGATATTCCGGGTTAGTCGGTCCTTTATTTGAACCGCCGGTCGATGCAGCATTATAATCAACTGCAGAAGGTCTTCCCCAAAAGTATTTATCAGAATAAAATTTCTGCCCAATGTTTTCAAATCCAATTAGCTTTCCATCTTTATAAATTGGCAGCCCATTCGACTGATTTGGAAAGAATAAGCCAACAGCCCAAATTAACAAAGGAAATAACAAGCCAAATAAAATTAGTGTTGAGAAATGAAGTTTGATGTCACTCAAAATATTTTTCATTTTTTTATACTCAGTGTTTTTTGCATACCTGATAAAGTGAATTGAATGCTTGAATAAACATTCATCCAATCATTCATATTCGTTTAATGAAAGAACAGCGAAACAACTAAATCAATTAATTTTATTCCTATAAATGGAATTATCAATCCGCCTAAACCATAAATCCATAAATTCCTGACTAACAATGCAGTTGCACCAATAGGTTTATATTTTACACCTTTTAATGCAAGCGGAATTAATGCCGGAATGATAAATGCATTAAAAATAACTGCCGATAAAATTGCTGATTCCGGATTCGACAGCTTCATAATATTCAAAGCATTTAATCCGGGGATACTTGCAGCAAATATTGCTGGAACAATGGCAAAGTATTTAGCAACGTCATTAACTATGGAAAATGTTGTAACATTACCTCGTGTAATTAACATCTGTTTTCCAATTTCGATTACTTCAAGCAGCTTTGTCGGATCGCTGTCAAGGTCAACCATATTTGAAGCTTCTTTTGCGGCTTGCGTACCTGAGTTCATTGCAACACCAACATCTGCCTGTGCAAGAGCAGGTGCGTCATTTGTTCCGTCCCCCATCATTGCAATAAGCTTCCCCTCTTTCTGCTCCTTAAGAATGTAGTTCATTTTATCTTCAGGCTTTGCCTCAGCAATAAAATCATCAACGCCTGCCTGATTTGCAATAAATTTTGCAGTTAAAGGATTATCACCGGTAACCATTACAGTCTTAACTCCCATCTTTCTTAGGCGTGCAAACCTTTCCTGTATGCCGGGTTTAATAATATCTTCAAGCTGTACTACACCTGAAGCTTTTCTATTAATCCCGACAACCAAAGGCGTTCCTCCATTAGAAGCTATTCTTGTAATTATTTTATTAATTTCATTCTCAGTTCCGTCGGCTTGATTTATCCATTTTTTCATTGCATCCCATGCACCTTTTCGTATTATGGTACCGTCGGTCAAATCAACTCCGCTCATTTTTGTTTCAGCCGTAAAATTAATAAATTTATTTCCATGAGAATCTATTGAAGCTAAATTTGGCAACAGCTTAACAGCAAGTTCAACAATAGATCTGCCTTCAGGGGTCGGATCGGCAAGGGAACTAAGTAAGCTGAGCTTAATTAATTCATCATTGCTCGTATTATTTACGGAAAAGAAATTTGTAGCTTTGCGGTTACCAATTGTAATAGTGCCTGTTTTATCCAATAGAACCGTATCAATGTCTCCAGCATTCTCAACTGCTTTCCCCGACTTTGCTATTACATTTGCACGGAGTGCCCTGTCCATTCCGGCAATACCTATTGCCGAAAGTAATCCGCCGATTGTTGTAGGAATTAAACAGACAAATAATGAAATCAATGCTGCAACTGTAATTGTTGTACTTGCATAATCACTAAAGGGTTTAAGAGTAACGGTTACGAGAAGAAAAATGAGAGTGAAGCTTGCAAGAAGAATTGTTAATGCAATTTCATTAGGAGTTTTCTGCCTGCTTGCACCTTCCACTAAGATAATCATTTTATCAAGAAAAGTTTCACCGGGCTGGGTAGTAACCTGAACTTTAATTTTATCCGAACGGACTACTGTTCCGCCAATAACACTTGAGTGATCTGTCCCCGCTTCTCTAATCACAGGCGCGGATTCTCCGGTAATTGCCGACTCATCGATTGAAGCTATTCCTTCAATAATTTCCCCGTCTGTTGGAATTATATCACCAACCTCAGCAATAAAAATATCACCTTTATTTAATTTAGAAGAGCTGATTGTTTTTATTGAACCGTCATCCCGCACAACTTTAGCTTCTGTATCTTCTCTTGTTTTTCTTAAAGAAGCTGCCTGCGCTTTACCCCTTGCTTCTGCAATTGCTTCGGCAAAGTTTGCAAATAAAACTGTTAACAGCAGTAGGATTGTAATAATGAAGTTATAAATGAATGAACCTTGTCCATTACCGGGAAATAAAGATATAATTGTAATTATAATCATTATAACAGTTCCTATTTCCACTGTAAACATCACCGGATTTTTCATTAATTCTCTTGGATTGAGCTTAATGAATGATGTCGATATAGATTCTTTGACTAATTTCGGTTCAAATAATTTTACACTTCTTTGACGTTTCATTTATATTGTCCAATATTAAATTCATTTAATCCTTCGAGACTGCTTCCTTAGAACTCCAAGGATATTCTACTAATCAAAATGACCTTGAAATTTTAAGTTACCTTCAAGGTTTTTGGAACTTTTTACATACTAAAAAATTCTGCAATTGGGCCGAGCGTTAAGGCCGGGAAAAAAGATAATGCTGCAACTACGACCAATACTCCAAGTAGCACTATGCCAAATGCGATCGTATCGACTTTTAAAGTACCTTCTGATTCGGGTATTGTTTTTTTAGAAGCGAGAGAACCTGCAATTGCAATTGGACCGATAATTGGCAGATATCTTCCAAGAAGCATAACTGTTCCGGTTGCTATATTCCAGAATGCAGTATTGTCACCTAAACCTTCGAAACCTGAACCATTATTCGCAGCAGCAGAAGTAAACTCATAAAGCATTTCCGAAAAACCGTGATACGAAGGATTATTCAACCAGCCGATGTTAGGATGATAGGCTGCTATAAATGCAGATATAGAAGTTCCCAGGAGAATTAAAAACGGATGGAGGAGAATTATTAGTGAAGCAATCTTAACTTCTCTTGCTTCTATTTTCTTGCCCAGAAATTCGGGAGTTCTCCCAATCATTAATCCCCCTATAAAAACAGCGATAACAACAAACATAAAGAAGTTTATAAATCCTACACCAACTCCTCCGAATATTCCGTTGATCATCATATCAACTAAATATATTGCGCCCGATAAGGGAGTTTGACTGTCATGCATCGAATTGACAGAACCATTTGAAGTTGAAGTGGTTGAAACGCCCCATAAAGCGGAGGCTGCTGCACCGAACCGAACTTCTTTCCCTTCCATGCTTCCCATCGGTTGAGAAATACCGAGCCTGGCAATATCAGGATTTCCGGAATCTTCAAAATGAACGGTAGATGAAACAAAGAAAAGATAGACAACAAGCATAACGGAAAAGAAAATCCATGCGAGCTTTTTTTTATTCAAATAAAAACCGAAAGCAAAAACAAGTGCCGCAGCAATCAACAATATTGAAATATTTTCAATAATATTTGTTAAGTAATTTGGATTCTCGAATGGGTGGGATGAGTTAGGACCGAAAAATCCACCTCCGTTTGTACCAATCTGTTTGATCGCAACAACAGGCGCTGCAGGCCCGGTGGCCACATAAGTTGTATCGCCTTCAAGGGTGACAACTTTTTGCAGTCCGTTAAAAGTCGCCGGTGTTCCATTTAATAATAAAATAATTGCAACTATAAATGAAAGAGGGAGAAGAATTCTTGTGCAGCTTTTTAGAAATAAATTATAAAAGTTTCCGAGTCCTGTCGTTTTCTTTTGAACTATTCCTTTAAATAATAAAACTATCACAGCAATGCCTGTAGCAGCACTTACAAATTGAAGGAAGCAGACTACAAGCAATTGTGAGAAATATGATAAGCTTGTTTCACCCGAATAATGCTGCAAATTTGTATTTGACGTAAAGCTTGCCGCTGTATTATAAGCTAATGTTGCTTCCATAGAAACAATTTTAACAGGATTCCATATTGGAATGCCCCCTTGAATCATCAATATTAAAATGGACCAGAGAAAAAACACTAAATTGAGTCTTAGCATTGCCTTCATATTTTCTTTCCAGTCCATCGATTCGTCCGGGTTTATAGAACAAATCCTAAAAACGAAATTTTCCAGGGGTGATAGAAAATTGCTCCAGGTTCTTTCTCCTTTGAAAACTTTGCTTATGTATTTCCCCAAAGGATAGGCAAGGATAAATATAAGAAGGATTATTATCACAACACCGTTTATTTCCGTATTCATTATTTCACCTAAAATTTTTCAGGTTTAATTAATGCATAAAAGAGATAAGCAAAAACAATTATGCTTATTATTAATAAAATGATCATTATTAATTATCCTTATCTGGTTTATAGATTATCGAAGAACTGAATCGATTTAAACATTAAGTAGAAAATCAGAACGCCTAAAAGGATCATTCCTAAAGCAAGCATGTTTCCTCCGAAGTAAAAACATTGTTTATTTAACTTCATTTATTCCTAAAGAAATATTTTGGAAAAAATCATTTAACTCATCATAAACGTAAAAATTTCCTTCGAACCAAATTCCTTCTCTCCTTAAATATTCACCTTCAAAATCAAAATAATAAGTATTCCCGTGAAGTATATTCAAACTATCTACTTCTCTAATAATAATAGTCAGTACAGCATTGATCTTAAACCTGTCATTATAATAAATAGGAGCAGAAAATTTTATAAAGGCTTCATCACAGTCAAAAAACTTTGCCATTTTATATTTAATGTAAAGAAGTTTGTTCTTTAACATTTCTTTTTTTTCATCAAAATCCGGTTTCATTTGATCAATCTTTGATTTGTTTTGTGAAAAGCATTTTAAATGCCAATAAATATTGCATACGAAATATTCGTTTTTTATTGTAAAATGATAATTTTATAATTTTAATAGTATTAGACTTAAACCGTAACCATTTCAATTTTAAAAAGCAGATTTTCAAAATGGGTTGGTTTTTTAAAGGTAAGTTAAAAAGGAGCTGAATTAATTTTTGACAAGCTATTGATGAGCAGTTAAAATAAATTAAACTAAGATCAAACGGCTATGCATTACGCACGGTAAATCTTGATGAAGAATCGCTGTGCAACAATTGCTGTAAATTTTTCGACTGCAGTTATTATATTAT
Source organism: uncultured Bacteroidota bacterium (assembly GCA_963782475.1). GTDB lineage: Bacteria > Bacteroidota > Ignavibacteria > Ignavibacteriales > Ignavibacteriaceae > CAVQBP01. The sequence continues at coordinate 563,585 of CAWAJW010000003.1, read as the reverse complement.
TTTGGTATAATATTACTCCACACCATTCTTCTGCAGTTTCCTATAAAGAGTTGTTAAGCCTATTCCCAGTGCTTCTGCGGTTTTGGCTTTGTTGCCGTTCATTTGATGTAAAACCTTAAGAATATGCCGCTTTTCTATTTCATCCATCTTTAGGGAAGCAGATAATTGATTTTTTTCCATTTCTTCCTTAAAAAATTCTTTTGGTAAAGAGGAACTTTTAATTACTTCTCCATCTGTTAAGATTATCATATGGAAATTTTCTCCCGATATTATTTTTAAAGCAGCATTTCTTTCACCCGCTTCAAAGACTTTATAATTTCCCAAATTAATTAACCGGGAAATAATATCCCTGATATTTTCTTCATTATCTACTATTAAAACATTTCCTTTTGACATTTTTAAGACTTTATCATTGTTTTTATAAATTCAAAATTTTTAATAATAACTCATAACCTAATCGGTAAAATTACAAATGGTATACCTTTCCTATAAAATTTTTTTTGTATAATGAATACTATATAATTATGCAGCCAACGGCTGGCAAAAGTTTCTTTAGGAAAGACAATCTGACCTCCAAAAAAAACAACATTGGGATATTTATTTAATATTTCGGGAAGAATTTTTTCAATTTCCTCAGCTATGTCAATTCCAATAGATGTGAAAGCTTCCGAATTATAATTATTTTTCTGCATAAAATTGACGTACCTGTCAGTTTCTTTCTTTACATAATCATTTAAATTCTTCACCTCATCTATCCCTTTAAAGTTTCCCGCATCAATAGCACCAACTTGGATAAAAATGTAATTTCTAAAATTTCCGCTGAATAATTTGATGGTGCTCAATAAAGTATGCAAGCCCAAACCGTTAAACCCGTTTACTAAAATTGCAGCAGTTTTATTTGGAGCTGGTTCATTAGATCTGGATTTATCTCCTTTTATATCATAAATTGAGGCTTCAACGGAATCTACAATTTCATTTAATTTTATGAAAAGTTCACTAGTCTTCTTATAGTGGCCTTTTATATAAAATGCTAATAAAATCAATGAACCTGTTACAACTATAGTGATCCAGCCTCCTTCACTAAATTTAATTATAGTTACCGAGATCAATATGAATGAAGTAAGTATCAACCCGATACCATTTATTAAAAATTTTTTAATCCATTTTTTTTCATTCTTACGCTCAACCCACCAATGCTTTACCATTCCTAATTGTGAAAGGCTGAAAGTTATAAATACATTTATGCTGTATAAAATAACTAAGAACTTTACATCACCGCGGGTAAGCAGCATCATAAGTAATGCAGCTACTCCCATGAGAATAATGCCGTTTTGAGTTACAAGTCTGTCACTAAGAGTTGAAAACCTTGTAGGAAACCACCTATCCAGTGACATGCTTGCAAGTACTCTTGGACCATCAAGAAAACCAGCTTGAGCTGCAATAAACAACAATATTGCTTCCGACAAAAGAGCGGTTAAAATAAAAGCGTATGAAGTCTGATTCCCCCAAAGACTTGTCATGGACTCAAATAAAACCGCGTTGAGTGTTTTTCCTTGCTGATACTGTACATTAAAAAGGAGATAAGAGATCATTAATCCGATCACAGTGAATGCTAACGATGCCGCCATATAAGCCATAGTTTTTTTACCGGTAGAAACTCTTGGTTCTCTAAGAACAGGAAGACCATTACTGACTGCTTCAATACCTGTAAATGTTCCGGCTCCCATACTATATGCTCTTAATATTAGAAATAAAACTCCGAATATACCAACGCTTTGTACTGTATCTGTTACTTCATTAGCAGTATTATTAAAGACTATATCAAACCTATGCAGATGTGAAGAAATTGCGTATATTATTGCAAAAACATGTATGACAACGAATGTTATGAAAATCGGAACCAAAGGAATTACCGCTTCTTTTATCCCCCTTAAATTTAAAATAGTTAGAATTATTAGCCCGAATACTGCAAACTCCAATTTATAACTGTACCATTTTGGAGGCAAAAAACTAAAGATTGCATCTGCTCCGCTCGCAATTGAAATAGAGATAGTAAGGACATAATCAATTAATAATGCACATCCTGAAATCATGCCTATGCTTGGTGATAGGAGCTTACTTGCTACTAAATAACCTCCGCCGCCTGTGGGAAATAGTTCTATTATTTGTGAATAGCTGGTTGCAATTATAAAAATTGTTAAACCCGAAGCCAACGCTACAAATATTCCCAAATATGGATGACCTTTCAAAGCAAGAAAAGCTTCTTCGGGTCCGTAGCAAGATGACGATAACCCATCTGCACCTAAACCAACCCATGCTAAAAAGGCAACTAAAGATAACTTATGAAATATCCCTTTATCCTGCGGATTTTTAGCTGCACCTAAAAATAATTTTTTAGCCCTTTTCTTATTTTTATAATCTTCCATAAAAACCATAAACTAAATCTAAAATATTTCAATGCTTAATAAGATATAACTATTCGTTTCAGCATTTACATCTTTAGTACCAAAAAGAAGGATTCAATTTTGATTGATTTAGCCTGGTTTGACAGCCAGCATAAGAATGGTTTGAACAAATACCTTGTCAAAATGAAAAATCAAATTTTCAAAATGAAGTGGTTTTTAAAAGAACAGAATTATAATATTTTGAAATAAATAAAAAACAGTATTGCACGTAATTTGCCTAGCGTAAGTAAAAAATAATTTGCATTATGAAAAATCAAACTATTAACTCGAACTTTTCCATAGGAAAGCAATATTTCTTCTCAACAATTATACTCTTTGCTTTTATTACAATTTTGTACAACATACAAAATAATATAGGTTATGAAACCGTATCTTTGATTCTGCTTTTGATAATCTTCCTGCTCCCTATTTTTAAATTTGAGAAGGGTCCTATTATTTTATCTGCAATTATCAGCGCACTCGCCTGGGATTATTATTTTATACCTCCCCATTTTACTTTAAAAATAGAAAAACCTGAAGATGTGGTCATGTTATTTTTGTTCTTTATTGTAGCGGTTACAAATGGTGTTCTAACCGCTAAATTAGAAGAGCAGAAAAATATAATGATCGAAAAAGACAGAAAGTTAAATGCACAGTATAATTTAGTAAAAGATTTATCTGAAGCGAAAGATTTAGATGAGGTCATGGCGAAGACTGTTAAGCAAATTCAAGAAGCATTTGGCTTTAAATCAGTTATATTTTTGCCCGAAAATGAAGGTAAGCTAAAAAGGGAGCCTCATACCGCAAGCAATTTTACGCCTGACGAAATGGAATGGCTTTCTGCAGAAGCTTCGTTTAAAAGCAGAACAGAAACAGGGAAAACCACAAGCATAATAAATGATGCAGAAGCTATCTATTTCCCGTTAGAAATTAATGGTTCTGTATTTTGTGTGATTGGAGTAAATGTAGATGACAATTTAAAATCAGGATCATCTGAATTGGAATTTCTGCGGAATTTTTTGAAAGAGACAATGAGGTTTTTGAAGAAGAATTCGATCTATTCGAATCCATAATATAAATTTTAAAAGATTCAAACCGATCAATGATTTATTTAGCAGAAGCGGTTCTTAATTTGTTCCCGCGGCGAGTTTTCCACTATATAATACCTTACTCTTAAATCTTACATAAGTTACTACAGGATTAACACTACTATTCCAACCCATAAGCCTGCAGCTTCCTATAAAGAGTGGTTAATCCTATTCCTAAAATTTCAGCAGCTTTTGTCTTATTGTTATTCGTCTTTTCTAAAACAGATATAATATGGTGCTTTTCAATATCTTCAAGTTTTAAAGAAGCGGAAATTTCTTTTTTTGATTCATACAGGAACTCATGCGGTAACAAATTTTCATTGAGGAGTTCACCTTCAGATAAAATAACAGCCCGTTCAATTACATTTCTTAATTCCCTTATATTCCCCGGGAAATCATACTGCTTTATTCTGTCATAAAAAGAACCGGACACCTTACTGATTTTTTTATTCAGCTTTTTACCGAAAAAGTCGACAAAAAATTCTGCTAACAATGTAATATCTTCTTTTCTATCTTTTAATGAAGGAAGTTCAATTTTCATAACGCTTATTCTGTAAAAAAGATCAGAATCGAAAACCCCCTTCCTTAATTTCCTTTTCAAGGTTTTGATTTGTAGCAGCAATTATTCTTACATCTACTTGTGTAGGCTTAGTGTCGCCGGGTTTAATGAAGTCATTGGTTTCAAGCACTCTTAAAAGCTTAGCTTGAAGCGAGATATCAAGTTCCCCTATTTCATCAAGAAATAATGTCCCTGTATTAGCTTCTTCAAACAATCCTTTTTTATTTTTAATTGCCCCGGTAAATGCTCCGGATTTATATCCGAACATTTCGGATTCAAGCAGCTCCTTTGCAATAGCGCTGCAATTAACCGCAACAAACGGTCTTTCTTTTCTATTACTTGAATAGTGGATTGCTTGTGCAAATAGTTCTTTCCCGGTACCTGTTTCACCTAAAAGGAGTACAGGAGTATCGGTTAATGCAACCTTAGATGCTATTTCTTTGGCATTCTTTATAAGAATTGAATTACCGGAGATCGCGTCAAAATTAAATTTCCGGCTGACGCTTTTTTCAAGGTGTTCAATTCTTTTCTTTAGCTGAACTTTTTCAACTGCACGCTGAACAAGCGGGATAATTTTATTGTCCTCATCTCCCTTAGTTATATAATCAAACGCTCCTTCTTTAATTGCACGCACACCGTCTTCTATTGTTCCGTAAGCTGTTAATGTTATTACTTCACACAAAGGATTTATCTCCTTAACACTGCTAATAAGATCAATCCCGTTTATATCGGGGAGCTTCACATCTACAATAAGAACAGAGATATCTTCCTTCTTTAATATCTCCAGCCCTTTTCTGCCATTTTCTGCACTGAAAGTAGTAAAATCCTCCAGCTTTAATAATTTTGAGAGAAGATTTCTAAGTTCATTTTCATCGTCAATTACTAAAACAGATTCCTTCATAAACTTTTTCTATCAGTTAAAATTAAAAATAGATGATCATTCTATTCAGAAGAAACTTTCGAATTTTCTTTAAATTTAAAAGAGTAATTCTTGTTCTGAATTTCTTTTCCGCTGCAGTTATTTCTAATAGTTGATTGAGGTATACCTGTAATATCTTCTGCTTCAGACATTGTTGACGTTTCAAAGAGGAGCTTTCCTTCTTTAAAAATCAGGATACTCTTCCCCCCTCTTCTATATTTTCTTACTTTTATTTTTAATTCTTTTGTTCCTTCCGCTTTCTTCCAATAATAACCCTTCGATTTTATCTCCAATTTAATAGCATTGGAAATGTTTCCCTGGTAAGTATGAACTGCTCTTGCAGCTTCACCAATTGATTCATAGGTCCTAAGGTAAATGCCGTTTGAGTTATATTGTCTTACTTCCATATAATTTTTTGAACAGGTGAAAAATTATTAATTAAGCATTTCTAATATAATCAAAATCGGATATTCTGTTATTCGCCTAAGCCACTTAAACGGGTAATTTGGGAGGGGTTAAAGTTCCTTCAGGTGCAAAAGGAAGTTCCCAAATTGCATCTTCAGTAAAAAGATTAGCTTGCCCATCTGCATCATATTTTTTAACAAGTTGTTGTAATCTTAAAAATATTTCCTTTGGTTTCATTCCAATGCTCCAAATTTTAATATCTTTAAAATCTCCAAAAAGCCGAATGCGTAAAATGCTGTCAATTTAAATTGCATTTTTAGTCGGTTTTTTATTTTGATAGAATAGAAGATATATAACCTTGAACTCCTGAATCTAAATTTTCGACACTATTCCCGTCCCACCTATATATTCCATTTACTATTTTATATCCATTTACCTTAGTAAACGAACCACCAACATATAAGTAGGTATCTGAAGAATATAGACGCAGTGGTAAATCATCAAATTCGAAATTATTTATTTTCCAGGAACTTCCATTCCAAGTTGCATAATAAGGACTGGACTCCGATTCTTTTGAATCACTCTCTCCTGCTACATGAAGTTCATTTTTATAATTCGCTGAAGAATACGTTCTGTTAGAAAGTGTTATATTGTCGACAGATTCCCAAAAAGTATCATTCCATCTCCCAATATTTGAAACTGAAACAGAACCACATTTATTAAAATTTCCAGAGGCATAAAGTTCATTATTATAAACTATTAGAGCATATACCCATCCTCCACCGGAAACATCTGCTGTTATTCCGCTTCCTACAGTATCCCATTTTGCCCCATCCCAACGTGCTATTTTATTCGCGTTAAAATACCCTTGGGGATTTTTTGTGAACCAACCGCCAGCATATAATAAATTGTTATAGATTGTCAAAGTATATACTTCGTCGGATAATCCCTCGCCAACCTGTGACCAATCAATTCCATTCCATTTGGCAATGTTTCCAGCTTTTATCCCTCCTACACTATAAAACCAACCACCGGCATAAAGCTCACCCTTATATTCCATTAGGCTTGTTACTCTTCCATCTATCCCATTACCTACGGCAGACCATTCCTCTCCATTCCACTTTGCAATATGATTTGCACCAACTCCACCAGCAGAATCAATAAAACCTCCTGCATATAAATCTCCTTTATAAAATGCCATACATTCTACATCTGCGTCTTTCCCTCTAATTCCCTCGCCGAGAGAGTGCCAATCTTTTCCATCCCACATAGCTATGTTATTTACTTGTTGATTTCCAGCAAATGTAAACTGACCACCGACAAATATTGTATCAGTTGTTAAGTTGTTATTTCCATTTGAATTATCGATTGGTGTTTCTGTTGGTAATTTCTTTTTGCAATTGAACGAAATAACACATAATAAAATTACAATAATGATATTTTTCATTTTATTTCCCCTTTACTGCCGCAATTAAGTTGCAGCCCATAACAAGTAACTTTTATTTATTACTTCTGCCAAAGACCTGCCTGCCGAGCAGGCAGGCAAGAAACTTTAAGCGGATCATCTACTTTAAAATTCTCTAAAAAGCCGAATGCGCAAAATGCTGTCAACTTGAATTGCATTGTTATACCTTCCCCTTTTTTATATTTTATTTATCGAATTCATCAGCCTCAACATTAGGAATTTTGCTCAAAACTTTTTAAACTTTCCCTTGCTTGCTCTTTTTGCTCTTTGTTCTATATATTCTTCTGTCATTAATGCTGATACTTTCTCTGCTAAAGCTGAAGAAATTAATTGATTTATTGAGGTGTTTTCTTTTTTGGCTAATTCTCGCGCTTTTTTATGTAATGATTCCGGCAATCTTAAACTTATGGTACTCATATTTCTTCTCCTATCTCTTTTAAAAATTCTTTTGGCTTTATTATTCTTATTCCAAATTTTTCTATCCCTTCAAAATCTCTCTTATTGTAAGTAATTATGTAATCACTTTCAGATTCTACTGCTAATTCAAGAAACATATCATCTTTTCTATCTTTTAAGTATGGTCTCCACAAATAATAGATTTTTCTTTTTTCTGCGATTAAACTTATATAATCTAAAACATCATCTATTTCATTTTTTTTTAATTTGATAATCGATTTTTCTCTTTTAATAGCATCTTCATATTCAAGTATTACTGGTATTGAAATAAATACTTGAAATCTTTCATCATCTATTATTGAAAGAAGTTTAAATGAATATCCATTTCTTGAACGTAAAGCTGATACTATAATATTTGTGTCTATTACAACTTTGAATTTTTTCATTGTGATATTATATTCAATACCACTTTAAAAGTCAACCCTCTTTAACATTTGTAGGGAATAACGAACCGCGATTAAGTTGCAGGCCATAACAAGAAACTTATTTTTATTACTAATGCCAAAGATTAAGCAAACTGTTCTTAAATTTCCGTTTAACGACAAACACAGTTTGCAGGACTATTAATTAATTTGACTACGTTGAACAAGATAATTTATGCGGATCATCTACTTCAAAAATCTCTAAAAAGCCCAATGCGTAAAATGCTGTCAACTTAAATTGCATTGATATTTCCAATAAGTAAAAAGTTAAATTTAGCATTACCAATTAACTTTAACTTAGGAGGTATCAAATGTATTACACTGGAATTGATCTTCACAAATTTACTTCTTTTTTAACTACTGTTGAACCTGATGGTAATGTCGTTAAAAAAGATAATTTTAAAATCTTCCTCATAACTTCATTCAGTATTTCTCCTCTATCCCCGGTCAACATATCACCACTGTTGAATCTACTATGTCCTGGTATTGGTTAAGTGATCTCCTTGATTCTATTAACATCCCTTTGATTCTTGCTCACGCTAAATATGTTAAGGCTATTGCTTATGCTAAAGTTAAAACTGATAAAGTTGATTCTCTTACTCTTGCTCAGCTCCTTAGAATGAACTATATTCCTGTAGCACATAAAATTTCTAACCAACACCCCTTCCTTCGCGATGCCCTCAGAGCAAGACTTAAAATTGTTCAGCGACATACTTCCGTAACCAATTCTATGCACCTGTTTCTTGCTAAATTTAACTTTGATTCTCCTGCTCAACTTGACCGAATACCCAAATTCCAATATGAGCAATTATCTGAACTGCAAACTCTTCTCAATGAACAAATCATTGATATTGAAAAACAGCTCCATCCATCCCTTATTCCTAATGATGATATTCAAAGACTACTTTGGATCCCTGGAATCGGTATAATCAATGCCTTTTCTATTTTACTGGAAGTTGACGATATTAACCGCTTCCCTGACCTTAAGAATTTCTTCTCTTACTCAAGACTTACACCTTCTGCACGGAATTCCGCTGGTAAATCCAAGCAGAGGGCTTCTAAAGATGGTAATAAATATCTTAAAGTCGCTTTCTCTGAGGCTGCCATTCGGGCTATCCAGTATTATCCTGTTATTCGTAACTACCATACCTCCCTGCTTAGAAGAAAAAATAAATTCATTGCTAAAACTATTATTGCTAAAGAAATTGCCCGGATCGTCTTTTTTGTCCTAAAATATAAATCTGGCTTTAATAATAAATTTAAAGGTCAAGAACTTATTCATAGAAAGTCTTTACAATGGCCGCGCATTACAAGCCCCGGCACATAACTGATTTGCTTTTACCGGCATAATCGTTTGCATTGATTGGGTAGTAATGCGCATGCCTATTATATATCTGGAATTGTATTGTCTTTTCAATACATCTTCAAGTTTTCTTGAAGAAAGTCCCGAAAGATGTTTGGTTACCATAGTGTGCCTTACAGATATTTTGGCAGTCTTGGTTGTTTAAGGTTAAATGATTGATTGCTATAGCTTATAGAAGTTGTGATTTACTTTTTTTTACAAAACTTTTTTTGTCAGGACAGCTATTGCATATTGACTTTTTACTTATTAAAGATGTTAGCTGCTCTTTAATATTACTGTTTTTAACCCCAAATATTTTTCTAATGGAAAGAAATCTTTATCATTATGAAGTAATTGAAGGTCGTTCTCGATACAAAATGTACCAATTATTACATCTATGGTTTTACGAATTGTAATCCCCTTTTTTCTCAGTTGTCTATAATTATTCGAACTTTTTATCGCTATTTCTTCTCCACAAATATTGAAACATGGGAAATAGCTAAGTATGTTTTTAGCAGTTTCATAATCTTTATCATTTTTGAATCCTTGTAAGACTTCAACTAGTATGTAGTCACCTATTACAATTATTTCTTTTCCTAATATTTCATCAAGTTTTTCAACTTGCCAGTTTTCAGTTCCGTTAAAATAATCTATCAATACTGAAGAATCGACAAGTATCATTTGTCTTGTCTCATTTCATCTAAATTACCTTCCCATTTCAATTTCCCTCTTAATTTCCTTAGCCTACTTTGATTTTTTACTTTTACCAATAATCTTAGGCCTTCTTCAACAACTTCTTTCTTTGTTTTTAAGCCGGAGGTTTTAAGAGCTACTGACATAAGTTTGTCATCTATTACAATGTTAGTTCTCATTTCTATCTCCAATTTACGTGTGTATCATTGTGACTAATATACACATATTTAATTAATAATTCACTATATTACTTTTAGCAGCTAACGAACCGCAATTAAGTTGCAGCCCAAAACAAGAAACTTTTTTTTATTACTACTGCCGAAGTTTATGCAAACTGTGCTTAACTTTCCGTTTACGAAAAGCACAGTTTGCAAGACTATTAATTATTTTGACTACATTGAACAAGATACTTTAAGCGGATCGTCTACATTAAAATTCTCTAAAAAACCAAATGCGTAAAATGCTGTCAACTTAAATTGCATTGTTAGGCCATGCGGTTTAAATACTATATAGGTTTATTTCTTTGACTTCCCTAAAATCTTTTTCATTAAATGTTGCGATAGTAGTTATTTGATTAGCTATTCCTATACTTAATATTTCATAATCATGTATTTTTAATCCAGTTGGTTTATATTTTTTTAATAAATTTTGAAATATTAAAAAAGACTCTTCGTTGGGATATAGGATCGACATCATGTTTGTAAAATCTTCAACTATGAGTAAAGCATCATTTAATAATAATGGATTTGCAGGAATCCTTGTTATAACGGCGAGAAATTCTGATATATTTTTGGAAGTTGTATATAATTCTGAGTGTTCTGCAAATATAGTTTGAGATTTCTTGAAATATTTTGAACCTTCATCGATAGAATAAATTAAAACATTTGTATCAAGTAATAATTTACTCATACGCCCTTTCTCGAATATTTATATTATCGAGCTCACCTTTAAGATTATATGTATGAATCTTCTTTTTTTGTGGAGTCTTTGTCCTAAGAGAATTAATATATTTGTAAACCTTTTCTAAAATATCGTTCGGCATCTTATCAATTTCCTTTTTAATTTTTTCTTTTGTTGTCATTTCATCCTCATTATTTTAATAAACAAATATATCGATTTTCTTTGAAATATATTCATTCTTTTTTCTATGGCCTAACGAACCGCAATTTAGTTGCAGCCCAAAACAAGAAACTTTTTTTTATTACTACTGCCGAAGTTTATGCAAACTGTGCTTAACTTTCCGTTTACGAAAAGCACAGTTTGCAAGACTATTAATTATTTTGACTACATTGAACAAGATACTTTAAGCGGATCATCTACATTAAAATTCTCTAAAAAACCAAATGCGTAAAATGCTGTCAACTTAAATTGCATTTATTAGGCAGTTTCCACTACGGATTTTGTAAATAATATTTTCCCCAATCTTTAGATTTAATACTTTCTAGTAATTCCACTAACTGCAGATTTTGTTTTTTACTTATATAGTATTGATAGCCTAAATTGGCGAATTGTTCTTGTCTGATTATAATATAATCTGACAAAGTCCCTCCATTTTTTATCGGCAAATAAATAAACAAGCCGTAATTTCTATCGGTCATCATAAAATCCGCTTGTATAAATTCAGGCTTTTCACCACGGTTTAATGGAGTCGTAAAAACTTCAATTTTATCAAATTTTACATCTTCAAGTTCATCAAAGATTTTTTGAAATAAAAGTTTTAGTTTGGAACTATAAAAAGTATTTTTATCACCTTGAAGAGCAAAAACTCCTTTATTATCTCCAAATTGTGTTATCTTCACACCTTCATCATAATAAACTCTATAAAACTTAACTTCTTCTGCACTAAGCTTTATATTATTTAGCTTAGTTATTGAAAGCTTAACATTACTAGCGTCTAAAGGTTTAGAATTAATGTTAAATCCTATAATCTTGCTACTACCATACTTCTCGATAAATGAAAATAAAATCTCATAATCATAGGGATTACCATTTTGGTTATTACTTTTGAAAATATAAGCTACATTATGCAGGTAAATGGAATCTTTACCATTGTATCTTAAACTTATGCTATGTTGAATATTTTCTGCACTTGGCTTTCCATACTTATTTAAAAGTTCAAATGCAATATCACTAACATGTTTTAATTCTTCTGGCTTAATAGTGTTCAATATTGCTTTCGGGAACAAATTTTCTAAGGATTCATAATCTTTAGATTGAATGTATTTTAAGGCTATTTCACTTGTCTTTTCTATATTGTTTTCACTGAATTCCGGTTTCTGAGAATTGCAAGAAATAACAACAAATGCTAATAAAATAGAAAAAAGATATTTCATATAATACTCTATAAATGTTTGATAATTTATATACTGCCTAACGAACCGCAATTAAGTTGCAGCCCAAATCAAGAAACTTTCTATTTATTACTTCTGCCGATGATTAAGCAAACTGTGCTTAACTTTCCGTTTACGAGAAGCACAGTTTGCAAGACTATTAATTAATTTGACTACGTTGAACAAGATACTTTTTGCGGATCATCTACCTTAAAAATCTCAAAAAAGCCCAATGCGTAAAATGCTGTCAACTTAAATTGCATTGTTAGGCAACAATTTTTTTTGTTACCAATTGAATTCCGGCCATTCTTTCAAGTCTCTTAATTCTTTAGGACGACAACCTTTTTCTTTTGCCATCTTGATTAAATATGATTCGAATTCTTTATATTCGTTCGATAATTCCCAAGTCATCTTTAGTACTTTTGGTAATCTATTTATTCTTTTCTTTTCAATTGTCTCATCAAAAAGATATCGATATGTAATTTCATTTAAATATTGATCAAGATAATCATTTGAAAAACCTCTGAAATGTTTTAGCCAATATAAACATTCATCAGCTATTGATATTGAAGCCTCCTTTAATGAAGTCTCAATAATATTTTCTAAACGGTAGAGATTTGATTGTTGCTCAGAATTAGTTGTAGTATAACTTGCTACCCATCTAATTAAACCTACTTGAATGATAAAATATGGCCACAATAATTTTACACCAAAATATTTTACTTTGCTTAATTCATTTTCTCCGAATTCTTTAATTTCCCTATCACCTTGATATGCATGGCGAATTTCATAACATAATCCTAAAACAAAATCACTTATTGAATCTTCTGGACCTAATGAATCAGATAATCTACTAATGGTTCCATAGAGGTTGTTTAAATCATGATAATCTCCCCATAAAATTATTCCAGCACCTTTTTTTGTTGGTTCACCAAATAACATAATATTTTTCTCTTTAATTTTTAATTACTATTGCCTAACGAACCGCAATTAAGTTGCAGCCCATAACTAGAAACTTTTATATATTATTACTGCCAAAGATTAAGCAAACTGTGTTTAAATTTCCGTTTACGACAAGCACAGTTTGCAAGCCTATTAATTAATTTGACTACGTTGAATAAGATAATTTATGCGGATCATCTACTTCAAAAATCTTTAAAAAGCCGAATGCGTAAAAAGCTGTCAACTTAAATTGCATTGTTAGGCTGACCTATATTTTTACAACCAAACCAATTTTAAAAAACAAAGAATTAAAATCTAGAGTTTGTTCGATTAATTCTTCATTAGGATATGAAATTAAAGCTATTTTAGAATTCGGTTTATTAATTTTATATACACTTTCTATAGTTACATTTATTGGGGTATTAACAGAAAGTAGTAAACCCAAAATAATTCTTCAGATATATTATTTTTTACTTCTCTTAATAATATTTGTCTATTATCGATAAATTGAGCATTTCCAGGTTGATTAATATTATTTGTATTAAATGTTGAACCGAATCCAATATAAGGTTCAATTGACCAGGTAATTGGATAATATTTAATCGATATTCCTAATCCGAATGTTTTATAAGTGAAATTGCTTAAATATTTATTTTCATTACTTAGTTCAGATAAATAAAAGTGAGTACTTCCAGTAATAGATATCGGTAATTGTTCAAAAATATATTCAAATAGTAAATTTGGCCCGACCATATAACTTATATTTTTACCTCCAGTTAAAATATCTATTGTCCCTCCCAACTTTATAACTTGGGAAAATGATGCGGATGTAATAATTAAAATAAATAATGAGAAAATTATTCTTTTCATTTTTATCAATCTTTATTTTTGTTTACAGCCTAACGAACCGCAATTAAGTTGCAGCCCATAACAAGAAACTTTCTTTTATTACTTCTGCCGAAGATTAAGCAAACTGTGCTTAACTTTCCGTTTACGACAAGCACAGTTTGCAAGACTATTAATTAATTTGACTACGTTGAACAAGATACTTTAAGCGGATCATCTACTTTAAAAATCTCTAAAAATCCGAATGCGTAAAATGCTGTCAACTTAAATTGCATTGTTATACAAATATTTATTTACTGCTTGAAGTTAAACAGAACCAACTTTTATTTCTTTCAATAGACTTAGTATTTCATCAAATTCTTTTTGGACAATTTTAGATTCTTGAATCATTCTGTTTTGTAAATAAAAGTGGCTTAATTTATTATCAAAATTTTGAGGAATTATTTTAGCAGTATTTTTAAATAGTGTTACAATTACCAATTTTAATTTCTGTTTATAAAAAAACCAACCGCCTTCGAACAAGTTGTCAGATATTCCCTTATTTATTATAAAACTATTATCTATAGAATCAGAAGAAATTATCTTTGCAATCTTTTTCTTTTTGAACAAATATTTTTGGAATTTTTTTGGCAGCTTGGGAAAATTACTATTATTTTTATTTATATTTTTTTTATAACAATAGAATTCCCTTTCGCTAGGAATTGTATTTGTTGAATTAATAATATTACATAATTTTAAAACATCTTGTCTGTTGAATAGATATTCCTTTTGATCCCAATATATTCTAAAATATTCACTTATAGACTCAGGAATTATGTTATTAATCATTGAGTCTAAATTTGTAAAATAATTCAAGGAATCTTTATTTAGTATAGAATCTGGTGAGATGAAAAGCGTATCGTAATATTTAACGTTATCATTCAAAAAATAATTCTCTGAAGGTTCTTTAGTATAGAATATAATTTTTTCATCATTTATTTCATATTTCCCGCTTTGCGCAGTTATACATCCGGAATCCACACTTGGTAAATCCGGTGGACCATAATCTCTTATTTCGTAATTATCATTATTAAATAGAAATAAAGGGGGACGAGTACAGTGATAAATAGCTAAGATTTTTGACTTTGGAGTTATTTCATAATGAATTTTTATATGTTTATTTTGGCTCCAAACAAAAGTCGAAAATATAAGAAATATAATTATTTTTTTTAAAATCAAATCTATCACTTTTCTATCTATCATATTTGTATAACGAACCGCAATTAAGTTGCAGCCCATAACTAGAAACTAAATTTTTTTACTTCTGCCAATGATTAAGCAAACTGTGCTTAAATTTCCGTTTACGATAAAGCACAGTTTGCAAGACTATTAATTAATTTGACCACGTTGAACAAGATTCTTTAAGCGGATCATCTACTTCAAAATTCTCTAAAATGCCGAATGCGTAAAATGCTGTCAACTTAAATTGCATTGTTATGTGCTTTTTATTACATTATATAATAATTATTATATCATTATATTATTATCTTATGAATAATATTCGTTTCGAATGGGATCAAAATAAAAATCGTGATAATATTAAGAAACATAAAGTCTCTTTTGAAGAAGCCAAAACTGTATTTTATGATGATAATGCAAGACTTATTTCTGATCCCGAACATTCTGATTATGAAGAACGATTTATTATTTTAGGAATTTCGTACAGTTTAAGAATTCTTGTTGTCGTCCATACTTATAGAGAAGATGATGAAGTTATTCGAATTATTTCTGCACGAAAAGCTACAAAGCCTGAAATTAAATATTATTACGAGGTGAAATAAAATGAAAAAAGAATATGATTTTTCTAAATCCATTAAGAATCCTTACTCCAAGAAACTGAAAAAACAAATTTCAATAAGGATTGAGAATGATACTGTTGAATATTTTAAAAAGCTTGCATCTGAAATAGATATCCCATATCAAAATTTAATGAACATATATTTAAAGGAATGTGCCGAAGAAAATAAGAAGCCAAATATACATTGGGAATAATTCTTTTTATTTTACTATAGCACATAACGATCATGCAATTAAGTTGCAGCCCAAAACAAGAAACTTTTATTTATTACTTCTGCCGAAGATTATGCAAACTGTGCTTAACTTTCCGTTTATGCAAAGCACAGTTTGTAACAAACTTATCAGAGCACTTCAGTTAAACAAGATACTTTATGCGGATCATCTACTTCAAAAATCTCTAAAAAGCCGAATGCGTAAAATGCTGTCAACTTAAATTGCATTGATATTTCCAATAAGTAAAAAGTTAAATTTAGCATTACCAATTAACTTTAACTTAGGAGGTATCAAATGTATTACACTGGAATTGATCTTCACAAATTTACTTCTTTTTTAACTACTGTTGAACCTGATGGTAATGTCGTTAAAAAAGATAATTTAAAAATCTTCCTCATAACTTCATTCAGTATTTCTCCTCTATCCCCGGTCAACATATCACCACTGTTGAATCTACTATGTCCTGGTATTGGTTAAGTGATCTCCTTGATTCTATTAACATCCCTTTGATTCTTGCTCACGCTAAATATGTTAAGGCTATTGCTTATGCTAAAGTTAAAACTGATAAAGTTGATTCTCTTACTCTTGCTCAGCTCCTTAGAATGAACTATATTCCTGTAGCACATAAAATTTCTAACCAACACCGCTTCCTTCGCGATGCCCTCAGAGCAAGACTTAAAATTGTTCAGCGACATACTTCCGTAACCAATTCTATGCACCTGTTTCTTGCTAAATTTAACTTTGATTCTCCTACTCAACTTGACGGAATACCCAAATTCCAATATGAGCAATTATCTGAACTGCAAACTCTTCTCAATGAACAAATCATTGATATTGAAAAACAGCTCCATCCATCCCTTATTCCTAATGATGATATTCAAAGACTACTTTGGATCCCTGGAATCGGTATAATCAATGCCTTTTCTATTTTACTGGAAGTTGACGATATTAACCGCTTCCCTGACCTTAAGAATTTCTTCTCTTACTCAAGACTTACACCTTCTGCACGGAATTCCGCTGGTAAATCCAAGCAGAGGGCTTCTAAAGATGGTAATAAATATCTTAAAGTCGCTTTCTCTGAGGCTGCCATTCGGGCTATCCAGTATTATCCTGTTATTCGTAACTACCATACCTCCCTGCTTAGAAGAAAAAATAAATTCATTGCTAAAACTATTATTGCTAAAGAAATTGCCCGGATCGTCTTTTTTGTCCTAAAATATAAATCTGGCTTTAATAACAAATTTAAAGGTCAAGAACTTATTCATATAAAGTCTTTACAATGGCCGCGCATTACAAGCCCCGGCACATAACTGATTTGCTTTTACCGGCATAATCGTTTGCATTGATTGGGTAGTAATGCGCATGCCTATTATATATCTGGAATTGTATTGTCTTTTCAATACATCTTCAAGTTTTCTTGAAGAAAGTCCCGAAAGATGTTTGGTTGCCATAGTGTGCCTTACAGATATTTTGGCAGTCTTGGTTGTTTAAGGTTAAATGATTGATTGCTATAGCTTATAGAAGTTGTGATTTACTTTTTTTTACAAAACTTTTTTTGTCAGGAAAGCTATTGCATATTGACTTTTTACTTATTAAAGATGTTAGGTGGGCCCCCTTTATTCTATCTTAATAATCTTTCTTGTAATAATTTTTGGATATCTCTTCTTCCGTCTATAACGCAATGAATAAATACTTCACTTTTTATTATTCGGTATATTATTCGATATGGCTTATAATGAATCTCTAAAAAATCTTCAATATTTAATAAATCTAATTCTGGCGGAATGTGTCCTCTTTCTGGAAATTCTTGAAGCAATAAACATTTCTCATGAAGCTTTGAATATAATTTTTCTGCTTGTTCTTCTGAATCATTTAAATAAGCATATTTATATATTTGAAACAGATCTTCTTCTGTATCGGAGACCAAATTAACTTTGTATCTCATTTTGTCCCCTTTTGAATTCATCTATTCTTTTTCTAACATCTTTGAATGTTTTATCTAAAGTTTTATAATTACCCTTTTTAAGATTCTTTCCACTTATGGCAAGCATTTTTAATAGTGCAATTGCTTCCTGGGTTTGTTCATATACTTTCACATCTTGGAGAATAACCTTTGCTTCTCCATTGTGAGTTATTACCATTGTTCTTTGGTTATCTGAAACGTCTCTTATTACTTCAGATGCATGAGTCTTTAAATAACTTATTGGCTTTATCGCTTCGCTAAATTTCATAATATTATCCTTAATTTTAGTACGACCAAAATATAGCCTTTTATTTAGTCGTAATCAATAATCTAATTTCAATAATGAATACATCTGTTTACCACCTAACGAACCGCAATTAAGTTGCAGCCCAGAACTAGAAACTTATTATTTATTACCTCTGCCAAAGATTAAGCAAACTGTGCTTAATTTTCCGTTTACGAAAAGCACAGTTTGCAAGACTATTAATTAATTTGACTACTTTGAACAAGATACTTTTTGCGGATCATCTACTTTAAAAATCTCTAAAAAGCCGAATGCGTAAAATGCTGTCAACTTAAATTGCATTTGTTATATGCTATTTTTTTAATGTGAATTTAATTGGTATTACAACAATTCCTAACGCTCTTGCATATTTTGTTTTATCAGCTGGTTTAAATCGATACATCTTTACCAATCTTATTGCTTCTTCATCGCAACCGTATCCAATACCTTTTGCTATTTTTATATTTTTTATTTTTCCGTCTTTATCTAATAATCCATTTATTAGAACAGTTCCACTTATTTTATTATTCTTTGCAGCAATTGGATATTTTAACTGTGTTAATACTGAATCTTTGTTTAGTGATTTTAATGAAGGTAGCGATTTTTTAGCAAGTTCTGAAGAATATTCAAAAATATCTTTTTTGAACTTTTCTTTTGTAAATGCGTTTATACAATTATTGAAGCCAGTCCATAAAATATCTTCTTCATTTGTAGTAATACATCCAGCAACTCCTATTACTTTTACATCAAATTCTTTTTTAAGTATCGCAACATATATTGGATAATAATCTTGAGGTAAACCATAGAACTTTTGGCAATATATTTTGGCGTTAATACTATCTATACATTCATTCCATCCCAACTTATAAAGGCTATCTACTTTTTCCTTGGAGATTTCTTTAGAGTATAAATATTCAGGAGTTTTTATCTCAGTTGTTTGCGCATAATTATTCCACGTTGGTAAAAAACAAAATATTAATAAAATTATTTTATACATTCTTTTCATAGCATATAACGAACCGCAATTAAGTTGCAGCCCATAACTAGAAACTTTTATTTATTACTTCTGCCAAAGATTAAGCAAACTGTGCTTAAATTTCCGTTTACGAAAAGCACAGTTTGCAAGACTATTAATTAATTTGACTACGTTGAACAAGATACTTTATGCGGATCATCTACTTTAAAAATCTCTAAAAAGCCGAATGCGTAAAATGCTGTCAACTTAAATTGCATTGTTAGGCAAAGAATTTAAAAGAATTATTATTCAAATCGCTTATAATTTTTCAAATCCGTACTTGTTTTTTACTTTTATAAATAAGTTTTAAAATCTTAAAAATATTTATTTATTAGGTTCTAAAAGTTATTATGATGTAAAATATTTTATTAATGCTGTATATAATATTATATCTTTTCAATCTCCATAAAATTTCAAATATGTATGAACTGAATCTAAACTTTCTCTAGCCATATTTAGAATTTTATGCCCAATGTTGCGCAATTCATCATCATTACAATCCTTAAGAATATTTTCCAATTCATTAATAAATATTGGTATTTGCATCAGATTAAAGACTGTATTTCCGTACAAGTCAATATACTGAAGGCAATGAGTTCCAGATACATTGGATTTATTTAAAAGTCTTACAAAATGATTTTGTGGATCTCCAACACCATTAATTTTTTTGCCAAACTCGTCTTCCCATATTAAATCAACACCATATTTTATCCTCCTTTTTTATGCCTAACGAACCGCAATTAAGTTGCAGCCCATAACAAGAAACTTATTTTTATTACTTCTGCCAAAGATTATGCAAACTGTGCTTATTTTTCCGTTTACGAGAAGCACAGTTTGCAAGACTATTAATTAATTTGACTACTTTGAACAAGATACTTTATGCGGAACATCTACCTCAAAAATCTCAAAAAAGCCGAATGCGTAAAATGCTGTCAACTTAAATTGCATTGTTAGGCTTTTACTTTTTTATAATAAAACAATAATTGATTTAAGATTAAATGTGTTTATTATTTGGGAATTAAAAATTTTCGGACAAATATAGAATCGCAAAAATTAGAAGTTATAAGATAAATGCCATAATTATTTAAATGGAAATTCGGATATAGACTTATTTTATAATATCCTTTTTTAAGAAAATTGCTTTGATTATAAATTTTTATTCCATTTATATTTTTAATAGTTATTATTAATGAGTCGCCATAAGGCAAGTAAATATTCCAACTTGAAGGAATTTCACCCGGACCTTTGAAATGATCTCCGCTCATTGTTGCTTTTTTTGTATCTATAGACATCCATTTAAAAATTTCTGAAGTATCAAGTGTTATAATGCTTATATACCCGTTTATATTATTAAATGATTGGCTTTGGCTTAAACTACACGAAAATAAAAATGTTGTGAATAATATTATAAATAAAATATTTAATTTTTTCATTATATGAAGCCTAACGAACCGCAATTAAGTTGCAGCCCATAACAAGAAACTTATTTTTATTACTTCTGCCAAAGATTAAGCAAACTGTGCTTAACTTTCCGTTTACGAAAAGCACAGTTTGCAAGATAATTAATTAATTTGACTACTTTGAACAAGATACTTTTAGCGGATCATCTACTTCAAAATCTCTAAAAAGCCGAATGCGTAAAATGCTGTCAACTTAAATTGCATTGATATTTCCAATAAGTAAAAAGTTAAATTTAGCATTACCAATTAACTTTAACTTAGGAGGTATCAAATGTATTACACTGGAATTGATCTTCACAAATTTACTTCTTTTTTAACTACTGTTGAACCTGATGGTAATGTCGTTAAAAAAGATAATTTTAAAAATCTTCCTCATAACTTCATTCAGTATTTCTCCTCTATCCCCGGTCAACATATCACCACTGTTGAATCTACTATGTCCTGGTATTGGTTAAGTGATCTCCTTGATTCTATTAACATCCCTTTGATTCTTGCTCACGCTAAATATGTTAAGGCTATTGCTTATGCTAAAGTTAAAACTGATAAAGTTGATTCTCTTACTCTTGCTCAGCTCCTTAGAATGAACTATATTCCTGTAGCACATAAAATTTCTAACCAACACCGCTTCCTTCGCGATGCCCTCAGAGCAAGACTTAAAATTGTTCAGCGACATACTTCCGTAACCAATTCTATGCACCTGTTTCTTGCTAAATTTAACTTTGATTCTCCTACTCAACTTGACGGAATACCCAAATTCCAATATGAGCAATTATCTGAACTGCAAACTCTTCTCAATGAACAAATCATTGATATTGAAAAACAGCTCCATCCATCCCTTATTCCTAATGATGATATTCAAAGACTACTTTGGATCCCTGGAATCGGTATAATCAATGCCTTTTCTATTTTACTGGAAGTTGATGATATTAACCGCTTCCCTGACCTTAAGAATTTCTTCTCTTACTCAAGACTTACACCTTCTGCACGGAATTCTGCTGGTAAATCCAAGCAGAGGGCTTCTAAAGATGGTAATAAATATCTTAAAGTCGCTTTCTCTGAGGCTGCCATTCGGGCTATCCAGTATTATCCTGTTATTCGTAACTACCATACCTCCCTGCTTAGAAGAAAAAATAAATTCATTGCTAAAACTATTATTGCTAAAGAAATTGCCCGGATCGTCTTTTTTGTCCTAAAATATAAATCTGGCTTTAATAACAAATTTAAAGGTCAAGAACTTATTCATATAAAGTCTTTACAATGGCCGCGCATTACAAGCCCCGGCACATAACTGATTTGCTTTTACCGGCATAATCGTTTGCATTGATTGGGTAGTAATGCGCATGCCTATTATATATCTGGAATTGTATTGTCTTTTCAATACATCTTCAAGTTTTCTTGAAGAAAGTCCCGAAAGATGTTTGGTTGCCATAGTGTGCCTTACAGATATTTTGGCAGTCTTGGTTGTTTAAGGTTAAATGATTGATTGCTATAGCTTATAGAAGTTGTGATTTACTTTTTTTTACAAAACTTTTTTTGTCAGGAAAGCTATTGCCTATTGACTTTTTACTTATTAAAGATGTTATGTGCTACCTTTTTTATGATTTATATTTTTATTTTCTAGTTTATTTATTGTCTTCTAAACGTATTTTGCAATTTGCGGTACAACTTTATTAAATTAGTATTTGCTAATATTAGTTAGGTGATGTACCAGTGATGTAGGGATAATTTCTAATATTCTGAGTCAAGAAAACGTACGGCTGAAATAAATTTACTTCATCTTCATTAGTTAATCTGGAATATGTATAAGTGTTGCCGCCATACAAAAGAGTTTTTGCATTGTATCCCATGATTCGAAGGAATGCAGTCACAAATGCACTAACCTGACCAGAAAGAGAGTAAACCACAATACTCATTTGTGGAGGAATAGTTTGAATATTTGTAGTACTTTCGAAATCATTATTAAAGTAAAAATAAGCTCCAGGCAAGTGGCCAGTTGGAACTGAGGCAATAAATAAAGCTTTATAAAACCTAATCGAACCTACACAAATAATGAAAAAATGCGAAATATCTTCGCCGCTAAAATAAAACTCTAATATAGGTTTACCATTTCCATTAAAGCCTATTGTGTCTGGTGTCGATAACGTTACAAATACTGCGGGTGTGAATCCTTCTTTTATTATTTTTGAAACTAAATCTTTAATGCTGTTTTGTTTATTTGAATTTTGAAGATCAATTTTAATATCTGGTAAATTCATATTAGGATTACTGGGATAAAGCGTTGAGCCATCTAAATGATTTACTATTTCATGATCTTTTGCTTGTTCAATCCAAATATTAGAAAAAGTTTTATTCCACAATGCCATTCCAAAGTTTAATGAATAAACATTATTAAATCCGTAAATTCTTAACAGACAGGTATAATAAGCAGAAGACTGCCCAGTACAGCTTACGATAATAACTTTTGGATATAGATAAATATTATGTGAATTACAAAACTCAACTAAAGAATCATTTTGAACGTTAATTGCCCCAGGAATATGACCGAAAGAATAATCTGTTTTAAGTCTAACATCAATTATTAGGTAATCTGCAAGATTATTATATACTTCATCAACATCAATTATTGAGGGCATTTCATCGGAATTGATATAGTTGCCGTTTGTTTCAAGGTAAGTTAGGAGTATTGCATTATTAGCTAAATTTAAATTTGGTGTGGTTGAGGATATATCATCTTTTAAGCATCCTTGTAAGGAAATTATTCCCAGAATAAAGAGAAAAAGAAATAGAAAAAATATATTTTCCAATTTAAAGAGAACGATAAACATGTTAATTGCGGGGAATTTTTTATTTATTATAATTATATAATTAAATTTATTTTTTTATAATTCCTTATTAAGAAATAATACATTAAATATTATACAGCAGTTTAGTAAAAATAAAAACATACTTTATTTGTATATATAACTTTTATATATATAGCACCTAACGATCCGCAATTAAGTTGCAGCCCAAAACAAGAAATTTTTATTTATCACTTCTGCCGAAGATTATGCAAACTGTGCTTAACTTTCCGTTTACAACAAGCACAGTTTGCAAGACTATTAATTAATTTGACTACGTTGAACAAGACACTTTAAGCGGATCATCTACCTTCAAAATCTTAAAAAAGCCGAATGCGTAAAATGCTGTCAACTTAAATTGCATTGTTATATGCCCCTTATTTTTAGTTTTTCTATATAGTCTATAATATTTAGTCATTAATTTTCTAAAATATTATTTTCTTATTTGACTATAATTTTTTATTTACATGTTGTTCTCGCATAAACATTATAGCCGATAATATTTTTTGTTTCAGTGATTGTGCAAATAGTAAATTCATATTCCCTTAATTATTTTCTTTCCAAAAACATAATGTCAATTGCAGTATGATATATTTTAATTTTGTGAATCTTTCATTTTTTATCATGTAATTTTACTTTTTAAAAAAACGAGACACAGATGAATACAACTCCAAATATGAAAAATCCTATAATAAGAAAGTAAATAATGTTTTCACTTTGCTCTTTGTTCCAGTTTGGATTTGGACTATTTCTTTCCTTAAAATTTAAATAGTTGTCCTTTACCAGTAAATGTAAAAGACTAATTATTATTAATCCAATTCCAATGTATAGATATTTTCGATGCATCTATAATTCCATTCTAACTTTTAAGTAATTAGATTTATGATTTAGGCATATAACGAACCGCAATTAAGTTGCAGCCCATAACAAGAAACTTATTTTTATTACCTCTGCCGAAGATTATGCAAACTGTGCTTAATTTTCCGTTTACGACAAGCACAGTTTGCAAGACTATTAATTAATTTGACTACGTTGAACAAGATAATTTAAGCGGATCATCTACTTTAAAAACCTATAAAAAACCGAATGCGTAAAATGCTGTCATTTAGTATATATATATAACTCCGCCTCCACTCCAATTCGATATATTCAAAAATACTTTGTTATCACCAACTACTCGTATAGGAGTTAAATCAAAAGATACTTTCTTAGTTATTAATGCTTTACAAGAATCTTCATCTTTAAATGATACTCTAACATTTCTTTGCACAGGATTTGATTCCGCTATTACTCCAGAATCAATTAATTTTATTTCAACTTTTCCACAACCACCACCATACTCAATGGTTATACTTAAACAATCGCCATAAATTTCAACGTTTCTAAAAACAAAACTATCATTCGGAGCATTTGCATACAATTCATTGTCAACTATAATTTTTTGTTCACAGCTATTTTGGCTTGAATCAACACTATTGTTACAATTAGAAAAGATTAATAGAAGACAAAAAAGTAAAAATAATTTTTTCATTTCAATTATTATTTGTTTTGGATTATTAGAGCATATAACGAACCGCAATTAAGTTGCAGCCCAGAATTAGAAACTTTTTTTTTATTACTTCTGCCGAAGATTAAGCAAACTGTGCTTAAATTTCCATTTACGCAATGCACAGTTTGCAAGACTATTAATTATTTTGACTACGTTGAACATGATACTTTATACGGATCATCTACTTTAAAAAACTCAAAAAAGCCTAATGCGTAAAATGCTGTCAACTTAAATTGCATTGTTAGGCTGTTCTTTCATAATTAAAATGCTATCCCGATCTGCGTATAAACATTATGAAAATTAGTTTTTAAACTTGAATATTTATTTAAATTGATATAACGATATCTGATACCAATCATTATTGGACTATAATAAAATGAAACTCCTAAATTCATACTAATTGTTGAAATAAAATCCATTCCATATTCATCGTGTGGATCTCCATTCAAGGGATTATTGTCCAATTGTTTAACTTCAACACCTTTATTACCAATTCCAAACGATGGACCTAAAAATAATTCCATTGAAATTTTTTCATTTAATTGTAAATGATATTCTGGAATCAAACCTAATTCAATTATATTAAACCAATACTTTTCATCAAATACGGCATAATCAAAGCCATTCCAATTTTCATCAAATGTATTTACAATATAATTAATTTTTCTTCCA
The DNA here is from genome assembly GCA_963782475.1 of uncultured Bacteroidota bacterium. GTDB lineage: Bacteria > Bacteroidota > Ignavibacteria > Ignavibacteriales > Ignavibacteriaceae > CAVQBP01. The sequence goes on along the minus strand of CAWAJW010000003.1, from coordinate 537,843 downwards.
GGATTAAAATATTGAAGTCTGATATAATTGGCTTCAAGTCTAAGAATGATTGCTTCTTTTGAATATGAATAAATATTTATTCCAGTAAAAATGCCAAGTGTATAATCAAATGATTTTGAAAAAGAACCGGTATTCGTTGAAAGGATATTGCCTAATTCCATACCAAACTTAAATCCTTTTTTTATATTACTCTGACCAAAATTTATGGGATTAATAATCATAAATAAAAAGAAGAATATTAGAAGTGTCTGTATTTTTATTTTCATATTTATTTGCTACTTCATATTATTTTTTTATACAGCCTAACGGCTTTGGCATAAGCCGCCGCCGGATACTTTTGAACTAACTTGATTTGTGAACTAAACTTGTTAACATTTGAAAACTAAAATCACCGACTGAAATAGGCGGTCGGTTTGATGCCATTGTTATACTAACAATTGAAATATTGCTTATACTTTGAATAAAGTACTTTAAATTCTGGATGAATACTAATGACTTCATTTACACTCGCATTAATGACAAAAATATTCTCAAATTTTGAATTATGAAAATCAATTATATTGTGTTTAATCCATTCTTCTACATTTGCACATACTAGATTTATCCAGAATCCATCTTTGCTAATATGAGAAACGGGAATATTATGAAATATCACTAACGAACTATTATTCCCATAATCCTTGATAAGTTTTTTATTTAGTGTAGTTCTAAAAGTTTCCCAAATATCTATTTTCTTGTCAATAACATTTTTCAAGTAAAAAGCTTCATCGAATGATATTTCTCTTTCATTTCCTCTTCTCCTTCCAGGATGTAGTATTTCACAAATTTCAACATTACAAATATTTTTACTAGAAATATATTTCAATTTAAAATCAGGAACTTCTTGTTCATCTGCAAATATATCACAATATTCTTCACTTGCTCTAAGCAAATTAAAAAGTGAACCTAAAACCAACCATTCCCTATCTTTTTTATATTTATCACTATATAGAAATTCACTTCCTAATTCTTCACTTAAATCTTGAACTCTTAGATACTCTCTTTGTAAATTTCTCATAAAGAATAACATTTGTTTTGTTAGTATAACGAACCGCAATTAAGTTGCAGCCCAAAACAAGAAACTTTTATTTACTACTTCTGCCAAAGATTAAGCAAACTGTGCTTAAATTTCCGTTTACGGCAAGCACAGTTTGCAGGACTATTAATTAATTTGACTACTTTGAACAAGATATTTTAAGCGGATCATCTACCTCAAAATTCTCTAAAAAGCCGAATGCGTAAAATGCTGTCAACTTAAATTGCATTGTTATAAAATTTTTAGAATTATATGTAAACCTATGCTTATTTTTTCGTTGTTTAATAGATAATCTTTATCTACTACGTTTACTTTACCTTGATTGACTGAATACAAAATGCGTAATATAAAACTTTTACTCAATTGACTAGATATTCCTAATGCATAATAAATTCCATTTGACGTTTTATATTTGTCTAATAGATTGTTTGGGGATGTTTCTTGTATAAAACTATCTGTAGCAGATAAGATATTATACCCTAACTTTAACGAAAGCTTAGGAACATAAATGGACAAATCCTTTCCCAAAGAAATATCATAAAAGAAATATATTGGTATGCTATTATAATTTCCATTTATTCCAATAATCGAATTGTTAGATTGAAATCCTATCCCTATTCCACCATTGTTGCCTTTTTCATTTTTAGTTATAAATATTTCAATACCTGCTCCTAGAGTAGGATCTGATTTATAGGTATTATTATTATCAGCCCTTGATAAAATTGTATTATTATTTAGATTTGTCGATAGAAATAGGGAAATCTTTAGAGAATCAATTTTTTGTGGAAAGATTGAAATAGTAAATAACAAAAAAATTCCAACATGTCTTATCATGATCATCCTTTCTTTATTTTTATATATTATCCATGATTTTTATAACGAACCGCAATTAAGTTGCAGCCCATAACTAGAAACTACTATTTATTACTACTGTCGAAGATTATGCAAACTGTGCTTAATCCTGTCCTGATGAAAATCAGGATTTCCGTTTACGAAAAGCACAGTTTGCAATACTATTAATTAATTTGACTACCTTGAATAAGATACTTTTTGCGGATCATTTACTTCAAAAATCTCTAAAAAGCCGAATGCGTAAAATGCTGTCAACTTAAATTGCATTGTTATATTTTTGTTTAAATACTTAAATAGAAAACTTTTTTTATCTTCCATGATATATGATACCACTATCAGTATCACAAATGAATAGCTCATTTCCATCGGTCCAAATTCCAAAAAAATTTCCCTTAGTAATATTATTGTTTTTTATAGTAATTAATAAGTTCTGCCAATCTGAGCCATTATATTCATAAAGTAGACTAGGATTACCAACTGCAAAATAGTCCTTAGTGTTATAATAATAACTATTAACAAAAAATTGACCCGATGGTAAAGTCAATATTGAATGCCATCCTGATTGATCAATATTTCCATTAGATATACTTGTAATAGAAATCTGATGCCAGGCAGTATACAAATTTCCATTGCTTAACCATAATTTGCTTGGCTCGAATTTACCATAATTAGAACCATTTGTGATTATACTTTCATCAATAACTGATTGTTGACCATCCTTGATACGTACAATAATAACTTTGTTTCCTCCTGAAATATCATATGCATCTGCGAAAATAATTCCTTGTTCTCCGGTAATTCCCCAGACAAGCAGATTATCACCGACTTTATATTTAATCCAATTTCCATCTTTATAGTGAACTATGTATGACAACTCTGATACCCAAAAATCATTTTTAACAGTCCCATAAATTGCGGTACATCCTGTAGGCATATTAACTATGTTTCCCGTTACTTCTGACCAGCTGTTTCCGTCAAAATGAATAACAAACGGCTCATCACCCTGAGAGCTGAATATCGTACCACCTATGGCCCAAACATCATTAGCGCCAGTACCCCACACTCTGCCAACAATTCTTGAACCGTTTCCTCCAACAATAATTGGAGTCCCATCAGTTGCTCGTTTCCAAACAAAACCATTATAATGCCACAAACAATCTCTCACATCAGAAGTATAACCTGCGCCCCAAATATCCGTTGCAGAGCTTCCCCAGATAGATTCCAATTGAATTGTACTTGGACGATTACCGTAATCGACACTATCAATAGACCATGTATAATCTCTCTTACCTGGAGGTGCATTATCGGCAGGTGGTTCTGTTGGAGAATTACAGCTAATTATGAATAGAATTGAAATAAAAATATTAATGTTTATTATTTTCACTTAAAATCTTTTCTGTCAGCCAATAGATATCAAAATTTGAAATTTAATGATTCTATATCTTTGATTATTAAAATATAACGAACCGCAATTAAGTTGCAGCCCATAACAAAGAACTTTTATTTATTACTTCTGCCGAAGATTATGCAAACTGTGCTTAACTTTCCGTTTACGACAAGCACAGTTTGTAAGACTATTAATTAATTTGACTACCTTGAACAAGCTACTTTATGCGGATCATCTACCTCAAAAATCTCTAAAAAGCCGAATGCGTAAAATGCTGTCAACTTAAATTGCATTGTTAGCTGTTTTAAATTGTAAAGTATAATGACAAACTAAAATTTCCATTTCTTATTGAATATTCCTTATTCTCTATTCCTATTTTACCATAATTATTTCCATACATTATTTTCATTTGTATTCTTTTTGTCATTATTGCAGTAAATCCAAATGCATGGTACAATCCATCACTTATACTTTTTATACCATTTTCTGTTGATATAATTGCGTAACCAAATCGTATTGATAATTGTATTGGTAATTGTTCTCTTTCTATTAGTGGATAATCGATAAATGCGTATACTGGTAGAATACTAATATCACCTTTTATTTGTTCAAATGAGCTTGAGAATTGATTATACATTCCTACCCCATAATTTATTTTCTCTTGATTTCCATATGCTAATTCAAGACCTAAGGAAAATGTGTTACTCGCATAGTAATTATTTTGTTCAGTAAAATCAGCTATTGTCCCTGATTGTAAGAAATTTGTTTGTAAGTCAATCCTTAATTTTTCTAATAAAAAGGTTGTTTCATTTGAAGGATTATTTTCCTGAGAAAATAAACAAATGCTATTCAACAAAAAAACAACAACAACTATCTTTTTCATACTTTACTCCATATTATTTATATTTATACAGCTAACGATCATGCATTTAAGTTGCAGCCCATAACAAGAAACTTATACTGTTTACAACTGCCTAAGATTATGCAAACTGTGCTTAATTTTCCGTTTACGAAATGCACAGTTTGCAAGACTATTAATTAATTTGACTACATTGAACAAGATATTTTAAGCGGATCATCTACTTCATAAATCTCTAAAATGCCGAGTGCGTACAACGCTGTCAACTTAAAATGCCATGTTATACTTTTTTTTACCTAATTATAATCAGGATAGCTTACTTGAAAAGGGCTGTAATTTAAAATCTTTGAAGCTAAACCTTTAAGTACGGATTCCCAATTGCTTTTTGTCATTGTAAAAATTACAGTTGATTCATCTGCTATCCTCCCATATGATACTATTTTCCCTTTTGTATTATCCCAAAGTGCAAAATAAATTTGTTCATACAACTTACTGGGTGAATTTCCGGAATAAACTCCACCCATCCCTATACTACTTTGACCAGGTATTCGTGAGATTTGAAGATTATCAATAAAAAGAATAAAGTCACTTGAAATAGAATCATTTTCAATTCTATTGCTTGACTTTGGGAGAAGTATTTTCATTTTCTCTTCACTATTTATCTCCAAAGTTTTTTCCTCTAAATCAGATGGAGAATAATTTTGAATACAAAAGATTTTGTTACAACAACTACTGTTTTTAAATGCCGTTATAAAATTTTCTTTAAAAAAAGTCATATAAACATCTTCTGGAATTCCAGAACCTAAATCATCTATTACATCATCAGCGTTAGCTATAAGAGGTTTTGTAAATAGTTTTATTATTGTTAAACTTTTTCCTGTAAGATTTTGCCCTTTATATTCCTTCATTAATATTGCAGTGCTATTGCTGCATCCAACCATAAGTACACTTAAAATTAGTGTTAAAGATAATAGATAATATTTCATTTTGTTCCTTTTATTAAAAGTATAACGACCACATTTAAGCCGCAGCCCAAAACAAGAAATTTATATTTATTTCTACTGCAGAATATTATGCAAACTGTGCTTAAATTTCCGTTTACGATAAGCACAGTTTGCAACATAATTAATTAGAGCACCTCAGTTGAACAAGATACTTTAAGCGGATCATCTACTTTAAAAATCTCTAAATTGCCGAGTGCGTGCAACGCTGTCAGTTTTATTATTGTTAAACTTTTTCCTGTAAGATTTTGCCCTTTATATTCCTTCATTAATATTGCAGTGCTATTGCTGCATCCAACCATAAGTACACTTAAAATTAGTGTTAAAGATAATAGATAATATTTCATTTTGTTCCTTTTATTAAAAGTATAACGACCACATTTAAGCCGCAGCCCAAAACAAGAAATTTATATTTATTTCTACTGCAGAATATTATGCAAACTGTGCTTAAATTTCCGTTTACGATAAGCACAGTTTGCAACATATAATTAGAGCACCTCAGTTGAACAAGATACTTTAAGCGGATCATCTACTTTAAAAATCTCTAAATTGCCGAGTGCGTGCAACGCTGTCAGAAGTTATGTTTAAAAGTCTCTCAAAAAAATTATCTTCTGCCATCAAAATAATTATAAGGAGACTTATTATGAAAACCTTAAATAATAATTCTTTCACTGGTTCTCATTTCTTTATAGGTATCGATACTCATCTTAAGAACTGGAAAGTAACTATAAGACTCAATGGTTATGAACTTAAAACCTTATCTATGACTCCTTCTCCACTTGAACTTCTAAATTACTTAAAAAGAAACTATCCCGGCGGTATCTACCACTTTGTTTATGAAGCCGGTTTCTGCGGATTCTGGGCTGTCAGAATCTTTAAGGAACTTAGGCAGGAATGTATTGTTGTTAATCCTGCAGATGTTCCTACCTCTAACAAAGAAAAAGTTAATAAATCTGATCCTATTGATTCCAGAAAGCTTGCTCGTGAACTTGAAAATAATAATATTTATGGTATCTATATCCCCGATATACCTCATGAAGAACTACGAAGCCTTATGCGTCTGCGGTATCGCATTGTACAGAACCAAACCAGAATTAAAAACAGAATTAAAGGATTACTGCATACACGCGGTATTAAAATACCTGACCAGTTTACAGCTAACAAACGCTGGTCTGCTGCTTTTATCAAATGGCTTGAAGAAGAAGTTAAATTTAATACTTCTGCCGGTAATTTCGCTTTTCAGAATATGATTACTCAATTACTCCAAATCAGAGTACATAACAAAAATGTTCTTAAACAGCTTAGAGAAGAAGCTAAGAATAAAAACATTGCTCCTGTTATCAATGCTCTGCAATCTGTTCCAGGTGTCGGGTTTATTATTGCTATGGCTTTTTATACTGAGATTATCGATATCAATCGTTTCTCTTATGAGGACCAGACAACCACTTTTGTTGGACTTGTTCCTTCTATTCGCTCTTCCGATGATAACATCTATGCTAATCAAATCTCCTTTAGACAAAATAAATTCTTAAGACCTTTAATCATTGAAGCCGCTTGGAAAGCTGTGCGCCAGGACCCTGCTATGACTCTTAAATTCAAAGAACTTACTAAAAGACTGGAACCTCAAGATGCTATTATCAGAATTGCTAAGAAACTTCTTAAAAGAATGAGACACGTTTGGTTAAAGCATGAAGAATATGTTTATGCTTTGGTTGCTTAAGTGTATATTGATTTGTTTTTTTTCTTTTTGTTCTTTTACAATTAAATAATAATAAAAGGCTTTCTTTTTTACCGGTGCGGACTGTTTTTTTAAGCCTGTCCACCAGGGAATCGATCTCCCAACAGTCTACTACTATTTTAGTAATAGCTGCAAAGGTGGATTACTGTCAGTTTGCAGCCGCACCTTTTATGAATTTTATCCGTACTTCTTGCAGCTGGAATATACTCAAATTCCTCCACCCAGACTGTTTATAACAGGTTGGTCCTTTTATTTATAAACCTCCAGGTTTATTTTTGTTTAACCCAAATAAAAGGAATAAGGGATAAACCAATAACAATCCTTTTCTGTGGTTTATCTCTTTTCCAATTTATTTTTTAGGAATTTAAAAAACAATAAAATATTTCTTCTATACATATTGACTTTTTACATAACAGCTTAAATTGCTTTGTTAGGCATTATTTTATTAATAATAATTTTATAGCTTCTTCAACATTCCCAGCTTGCATTCTGCAAAAATAAAGACCACTTGAAAGTTTACTGGCATTAAAAGTTATGTTGTAATTACCAGGTTTTTCCTCTTCATTAACTAATATTGATACCTCTCTTCCTAAAACATCGAATATTTTTATATTTACAAAGCTTGTAATAGATACTGAGTATTTGATTGCTGTTGTCGGATTAAATGGATTAGGGTAATTTTGGTATAATTTAAATCTTTGTGGTTGATAATTGTTCAACTCTTTAATGACAGTAATACTATTACTGTCAGTTGCATCTATATTTATTGAAAAAGTGCTATCAGGATTATCAAGCGATCTATAATGAATATACCATATAGGTTCAAATTTGGGAGCACCAACTTTTGGTTGAGCCAGCATTGCTTCTATTTTGTAATGTGAATTTCTATTTCTAAACTCTTTCCCTCCTTGATTTTCAGCAATAAACAATGCGGAATCACTATCTATCCAAGGGACCCAAATATCACTTAATCCATATACAGATATTTTATTTAAACTATCATAGATAACTGAATCAAGAGTTGAATGGAAAAAATAGTTGACTTCACTTTCTCCCAAATACTGATATGACCACGATAAAGAAGTTCCATCGATAAATACACTATCACTTTTAATAATGAGTAATAGAGCGGTGGAATCTACTTCCTTTGCTACGGAATCGACCATATCCTTTTTATATTTTGCGGTAAAACTTTGTGCTGATATTTCAGATTGAAAAAATAAGAGATAAATAATAGACATGATGAATAAATACTTTATATTCATTTTATCTCTCCATATTTAATGTTAATGCCTAACGAACCGCAATTAAGTTGCAGCCCATAACAAGAAACTTATTTTTATTACTTCTGCCAAAGATTATGCAAACTGTGCTTAACTTTCCGTTTACGCCAAGCACAGTTTGCAAGACTATTAATTAATTTGACTACATTGAACAAGATACTTTATGCGGATCATCTACTTCAAAAATCTCTAAAATGCCGAATGCGTAAAATGCTGTCAACTTAAATTGCATTGTTAGGCATTCCCCTTTTTCTGTAGAACTCTTCATGATTTCAAAATGCGTTTCTTCCATTCTTTGGGATTTCTACTCGCATGAAATATTGCTAAGATTACTATATTTTCTTTATCGATTATTTAATGAACTCCAAATGGAAATTTTCTAACTAATGCTCTCCTGGTATTTTTATAAGTTGGTGTGTATGCTTCGGGAATTCGTAGAATGGATTCTATTGTTGCTTCTACATTTAATAATAAATTAGCTCCTAATCCTTTTACTTTTTCTTCATACCATTTTACTGCTTCTAATAATTCTGATTCCGCCTCTGGTCGAACTATTAGTTTATATTTCATAGTTGTGATTTTATATTATCTTTAACTTCTTTCCAAGACTTCCCTTCTTTTGGGTTTTTATAGTACGCTTCCAAACGATAATCTAATTCTTTTTTTTGTTCGTCAGTGATCGGAAAATTCTCTTCAGAAGAAATAATACTGTCCCAAATATCTTCAACAATTAATATTCGTTCCGCCACACTTAATTTTTTAATATTTTCTAGGGGATTAGGATTTATTTGCTCATTCATAATAAATTGCCTCATCTTCTTTTTATAAATATAACTCTACTATAATTATTATTCAATCTTTGTTTATATGCCTAACGAACCGCAATTAAGTTGCAGCCCATAACAAGAAACTTATATTTATTTACTTCTGCCATAGATTAAGCAAACTGTGCTTAAATTTTCGTTTACGACAAGCACAGTTTGCAAGACATTAATTAATTAGAGCACTTCACTTTGAACAAGATACTTTAAGCGGATCATCTACCTCAAAAATCTCTAAAAAGCCGAATGCGTAAAATGCTGTCAACTTAAATTGCATTGATATTTCCAATAAGTAAAAAGTTAAATTTAGCATTACCAATTAACTTTAACTTAGGAGGTATCAAATGTATTACACTGGAATTGATCTTCACAAATTTACTTCTTTTTTAACTACTGTTGAACCTGATGGTAATGTCGTTAAAAAAGATAATTTTAAAATCTTCCTCATAACTTCATTCAGTATTTCTCCTCTATCCCCGGTCAACATATCACCACTGTTGAATCTACTATGTCCTGGTATTGGTTAAGTGATCTCCTTGATTCTATTAACATCCCTTTGATTCTTGCTCACGCTAAATATGTTAAGGCTATTGCTTATGCTAAAGTTAAAACTGATAAAGTTGATTCTCTTACTCTTGCTCAGCTCCTTAGAATGAACTATATTCCTGTAGCACATAAAATTTCTAACCAACACCGCTTCCTTCGCGATGCCCTCAGAGCAAGACTTAAAATTGTTCAGCGACATACTTCCGTAACCAATTCTATGCACCTGTTTCTTGCTAAATTTAACTTTGATTCTCCTACTCAACTTGACGGAATACCCAAATTCCAATATGAGCAATTATCTGAACTGCAAACTCTTCTCAATGAACAAATCATTGATATTGAAAAACAGCTCCATCCATCCCTTATTCCTAATGATGATATTCAAAGACTACTTTGGATCCCTGGAATCGGTATAATCAATGCCTTTTCTATTTTACTGGAAGTTGATGATATTAACCGCTTCCCTGACCTTAAGAATTTCTTCTCTTACTCAAGACTTACACCTTCTGCACGGAATTCTGCTGGTAAATCCAAGCAGAGGGCTTCTAAAGATGGTAATAAATATCTTAAAGTCGCTTTCTCTGAGGCTGCCATTCGGGCTATCCAGTATTATCCTGTTATTCGTAACTACCATACCTCCCTGCTTAGAAGAAAAAATAAATTCATTGCTAAAACTATTATTGCTAAAGAAATTGCCCGGATCGTCTTTTTTGTCCTAAAATATAAATCTGGCTTTAATAATAAATTTAAAGGTCAAGAACTTATTCATAGAAAGTCTTTACAATGGCCGCGCATTACAAGCCCCGGCACATAACTGATTTGCTTTTACCGGCATAATCGTTTGCATTGATTGGGTAGTAATGCGCATGCCTATTATATATCTGGAATTGTATTGTCTTTTCAATACATCTTCAAGTTTTCTTGAAGAAAGTCCCGAAAGATGTTTGGTTGCCATAGTGTGCCTTACAGATATTTTGGCAGTCTTGGTTGTTTAAGGTTAAATGATTGATTGCTATAGCTTATAGAAGTTGTGATTTACTTTTTTTTACAAAACTTTTTTTGTCAGGAAAGCTATTGCCTATTGACTTTTTACTTATTAAAGATGTTATGTGCTTTTTATTACATTATATAATAATTATTATATCATTATATTATTATCTTATGAATAATATTCGTCTCGAATGGGATCAAAATAAAAATCGTGATAATATTAAGAAACATAAAGTCTCTTTTGAAGAAGCCAAAACTGTATTTTATGATGATAATGCAAGACTTATTTCTGATCCCGAACATTCTGATTATGAAGAACGATTTATTATTTTAGGAATTTCGTACAGTTTAAGAATTCTTGTTGTCGTCCATACTTATAGAGAAGATGATGAAGTTATTCGAATTATTTCTGCACGAAAAGCTACAAAGCCTGAAATTAAATATTATTACGAGGTGAAATAAAATGAAAAAAGAATATGATTTTTCTAAATCCATTAAGAATCCTTACTCCAAGAAACTGAAAAAACAAATTTTCAATAAGGATTGAGAATGATACTGTTGAATATTTTAAAAAGCTTGCATCTGAAATAGATATCCCATATCAAAATTTAATGAACATATATTTTAAAGGAATGTGCCGAAGAAAATAAGAAGCCAAATATACATTGGGAATAATTCTTTTTATTTTACTATAGCACATAACGATCATGCAATTAAGTTGCAGCCCAAAACTAGAAACTCATTTTTATTTCTACTACCAATAATTAAGCATTCCTTGTATACATAGTTTGTAAGAAATTTATTAGAGCACTTCACTTGAACAAGATACTTTATGCGGAACAACTATCTCAAAAATCTCTAAAATGCCAAGTGCGTAAAAACTGTCAACTTAAATTGCTTTGTTAGGGCATTACCTCTTTTAATTATTTGGTTTATTGTTTTTACGTTTAGTTTATTTAAGAATAGTTTTTATTTTTAAAAATAATTTTGTTAGTAACATTTATATGATTCCAATTTTTCTCTTCCCTTTTTTAAGTCGCTGTTTTCGTAATTCAACAATTTGATTAAGGTTTTTCCACATCGTCTATTAATAATCGTATCGTTGTCGTTTTATAAAACAATCTGTTTCATCTAATAAGCTCTGTGAAAGGTTTTTTAATAATCGTTGTTAAAGGAAAATAATTCGTCTTGTTATTCGATAAATATTTAATTTTATCTATCTTTCTTTTCTATGCCCTAACGAACCGAAATTAAGTTGCAGCCCATAACAGGAAACTTTTATTTATTACCAATGCCAAAGATTATGCAAACTGTGCTTAATTTTCCGTTTACGGCAAGCACAGTTTGCAAGACTATTAATTAATTTGACTACATTGAACAAGATACTTTAAGCGGATCTCCTACTTCAAAAATCTCAAAAAAGCCGAATGCGTAAAATGCTGTCAACTTAAATTGCAATGTTAGCTGCTGTCTTTTAAATTATTTTTTGTTGTTTATTTAAAGTTTAATAACGCTTCAATATTCGAATACTAAAATTGCTCGCTTGATTAATAATGAATTAATTTATATAATTGTATTGCTATTGTATTGACAATAATTTAAGAAATAAAATGAATAAATCAGCAACCATACAAGCACGAATTGATCCTAATGTTAAGAATAAAGCTCAAAAAGTTCTTGACAAACTTCATATTTCTATGTCTGAAGCAATTTCAATATTTTTAACTCAGGTTTCTCTTAATAAAGGAATTCCATTTGAAATTCGAATTCCAAATAAATTAACTGAAGAAACTCTTGAAAAGTCTGAAAAAGGTGAAGAGTTACATGAAGTTTCTGATATTAAACAACTTTTCAAGGAACTCAATAATTGAGATTAATTTATTCCTCTCAATTCAAAAAAGATTTTAAAAAAATTAAAAGCCAGGGAAAAGATATATCTCAACTTGAAATTGTTATTGAGAAGCTATTAAATGATGAACAATTAGATATCAAATATCGTGATCATAAACTTGTTGGCAAATGGAAAAACTACCGTGATTGTCATATAGAACCAGATTGGATTCTAATTTACAAACTAACTGATATAGCTTTATTCTTAGAAAGAACAGGCTCTCATTCTGATCTATTTAGATAACTTCTATTATAGCAGCTAACGAACCGCAATTAAGTTGCAGCCCAAAACAAGAAACTTTTATTTATTACATCTGCCGAAGATTAAGCAAACTGTGCTTAACTTTCCGTTTACGAAAAGCACAGTTTGCAAGACTATTAATTAATTTGACTACATTAAACAAGATACTTTAAGCGGATCATCTACTTTAAAAATCTCTAAAAAGCCGAATGCGTAAAATGCTGTCAACTTAAATTGCATTGTTAGGCTGACTTTTAGGAAATAAAATTATAGAATTATTATGTATTCTTTCAAATGAATTGCTTTAATATTATTTAAAAATGTTTTTAATCGATAGCTAAATATCATTTTTTATTTTATAAAGGTTTATCCAATCTTATAATTTTTTTAACGACTTAGTTTACTGTTCTATTGATTATAAATATTAATTGAGGACAACAATATTTCTTGAGCTAAACATTGAGCATTTGGTGGGCATTCAATACGTTTCCCACTAAATATTATTCGCAATCCTTTTTGTTTAAACGATTCTGGCAGATTCGAAGGATAAAATATTTCTTTATGTCCCTTATATATAACATCTGAATTTATTAAAAAATCTTCTGTAATTGTTCCAGTATAGTTTGTAACAATACTATTATCCGTTGGTTCTACACTTTTGCTACATCCTGCTATAAGTAAACACAACATTATTGAAGAAAACAATAATATTATTTTCATTGTTTACCTCTTCTTTTATTATTTACAATTTAATGAGCTGCATTTAAGCTTGAGCGAAAATAAAAAATGAATATTTTAACTATGCTCTTTCAATAATTATTCCATGATTAAAAGTTTAGTCTGACAAAATTATAACGCTTAGGAAAACTTATTTATAGGAATTTTGATATTATTATAAATATTTGATAATGTATACAGCCTAACGAACCGCAATTAAGTTGCAGCCCATAACAAGAAACTTATTTTTATTTCTTCTGCCAAAGATTAAGCAAACTTGCTTAACTTTCCGTTTACGACAAGCACAGTTTGCAAGAATATTTATTAATTTGACTACGTTGAACAAGATACTTTCTGCGGATCAACTACTTTCAAAATCTCTAAAATACCGAATGCGTAAAATGCTGTCAACTTAAATTGCTTTGTTATAACACTTTCCTTATTATAATTAATGAAATTCATAATTTAGATCGTCCAATATTTTAACAAGGTATTCCTTATCTCTGGACACAATAAAATATTTTGCCTTTCCAGCAACAAACTTATTTAATCGATATAATTGTTTTCTATCATAAAATCTTTCAAATTGGTATTTATTCCCAACTCCATATAGTAGTAACATAATTCTTTGATTGAGAGGAAAATAAATTTCAGTATTTTCAATTGCAATTCCATTTTTATTTGTTTTGTTAAATCGCGTAACAGGTGAATCAGTAGTAATAAAACTAGATTTTTCAGATGAGAGCCAAACATATCCTAAAATCTTTTTGAGATAAAATTTTAATAAAATCGAATTTTTCTCCATTCCCTACTTTCATCATGAGGTCTAAAGTTTCATTTTTAATTTCTGATTCGGTGAATACTTCATCATATTTTTGTGAAAGTTCTGTATAAAGTTCCTTAACACCTTCATATATTGTGTCAATATTTGAAGGTACCTTTTTCATGTGCCAAAAGATAAAATGAATTAATAAAATTCTATCTTCCTCAGTTAATATATCTATTTCTCTTTTTTTTCTAATGTTCCTTACATTTTTGTCAATTTTTCTAATGAGTGTGCTAACAAGCGATTCTAATTTGGAAAACTCTTTCTCAATAAAATGTTCATATTTTCCATCTTTATCAATTTTGGAATAATAGTAAGGTTTCCAAGCTATATTATGAGGAGATTTTAATTTTAACGTTTTATTCTTAATATCGTAAAACCAAACAGGACAATTCCTCTTTATATCTTTGTAATAATCTACACTTGAAAATCCTTTCAAATAATTTTCACTTATAATATGTTGTTTTTTATATTCAGCCATTTCAAAACAAAATTAGAGAATATATATTGATACTATTTTTATGTTATAACGAACCGCAATTAAGTTGCAGCCCAGAACATGAAACTTTTATTTATTACTTCTGCCAAAGATTAAGCAAACTGTGCTTAATTTTCCATTTACGACAAGCACAGTTTGCAAGATTATTAATTATATTTGACTACGTTAAACAAGATACTTTAAGCGGATCATCTACCTTAAAAAATCTCAAAAAAGCCGAATGCGTAAAATGCTGTCAACTTAAATTGCTTTGTTAGGTGCTTTTAATATTTAATTCTTTTATAGTTAGACTTGTATCGTTTATCATGGTATCATATTCTTTTTCACCAATTCTTTTTAAATATTTCATACCTTCATTAGTAATTAGTAATCCCAAGAAATCTGATAAATTTCCAACGCTCATTTTATCTGTCATTATAAGAAGTTTATCATAATAAGTCACAAAATGGATTGTAAGATTTTCGTAAGTAGCATTAAAATTTAATTTTAAGATATTCTTTACAATATCTTCTTTCGATTTATCATCAATTTTCTCATGATAAAATGGATTTGAAAATGTAGGAAGAATTGTTAAGACGTTATTGAATCCAAATACAAAATATACTTTTAAATTTGATATTGATAATCCCAACCAAGGAGTTAAAGAAGGTTCATTTACGAATACGAAATGATCTAATTTTATTTCTTCATCATATTTATTTAATATAATTTTTCTAAGAGAGTCAAGATATGCTTGTTTTATCCAAGAATAACCAAATATAGAAAAACAATAAAGATAAGCCGCCGTTATATAACCTCTTTTGATTTGATTCTGCTTCGAAAAAAGTGGATACTGAAGAGAAAATTTTACTTTGGAAGAACTAAAATAATTTTTAAAATGTTCTAACTCTTCTGGAGAATTTTTATTGGGATTAAATAAAAGAGCAAAATTTCTATTTTCCCTTGTAAACCATCTCCCACTTGCTTTAGTATTATCAAAAATAAAATTTCTACCAATAAGCTCTTGTTCTAATGGGTGTTTATTATCCTTATGTAATTTACTCAATTCACCAAACCATTTATCTTGATTAGCTCCAAATTGACTATTACAACGAAGACAGAGAAATGTTTTTTCTTTTCCACCAGCTGCTTTAGGAATTATATGTGCTTCACTTATCTTATGTAATTTATGAATATTATTTCATTAAAACAGATTGGGCATAGAAATATATCCAAAAATTTTGGATCTACTTTTGAAAGATTTTCAGCGAGCAACTTTATTTTATTTTTTTTAGTATCTCTTTTTATTTACTTATGCACCTAACGAACCGCAATTAAGTTGCAGCCCATAACTAGAAACTTATATTTATTATTACTGCCGAAGATTAAGCAAACTGTGCTTAACTTTCCGTTTACGCAAAGCACAGTTTGCAAGACTATTAATTAATTTGACTACTTTGAACAAGATACTTTAAGCGGATCAACTACCTTAAAAATCTCAAAAAAGCCGAATGCGTAAAATGCTGTCAACTTAAATTGCATTTGTTAGGTTGTTATAAACTGAACATTTTAAAAAGAATTATTCCCATATTATTTTTTGCTTCAAAAAGTCTATTTCCTTTAGAAACACTGGCTCTGAACTTTTAAAATTATCATAAATGGGTTTTCCGTCAGCAGAAAAACCTTGTTTTCGAATGTGTAGTTTATAAACATTTTATAATTCTAATATTCATCAACAAATTTTGGAAATATTGCTAAATTCCATCCAGCCATATATTGTGTACTTGTGTATAAGATACCATCTATATTCTCACCCATAATTCGAAATTATGAATTATAGCATTACAAAACGCACTTGTAAAATTATATATATTAGGTTGATAAAAACCTTGAGAACAGAAAAACTGAATTAATGTATTCCTAATATTCCCAAACAATTGTTCCCTGTTTTAAATCTTATAATTTTTTTTCTAGAATGGATTTTAATCTATCATTATTATAATCAGGAATACAAGCAACGTAAATTACTTTTTTGCAATACCATTGACCAACAGTAACAGTAAATATATCTCCAACGTTTAAGTCTTTAGACCAATATGGCATCAATTCGGCAATAGTAGTTATAAAATTATCAAATATATAAAATAATTGCTATCCAGGTTTATTAGCTCGAGAAAACTTAGTTATGAATTTTTTATCAGGGTAAGATAATTCATTAAATTTGCAAAAATTTTTCCCATTAACATTATTTCGATTCTAAAACCATAGCTTATTTTTTAATTGGGAAAAAAACTATGGGCATATTAATTAATTCTTAGAGTAAATACACGAAACAATTCAGCATAGGCTGTTTGTAAATTAAAATTTATTTTCGATACTGTGTCTTTTAATGAAATGAGTTCTGACTTCTTCATATTTTACTAATTACAACCTAACGAACCGCAATTAAGTTGCAGCCCAAAACGAGAAACTTTTTTTATTACTTCTGCCAAAGATTAAGCAAACTGTGCTTAATTTTCCGTTTACGACAAGCACAGTTTGCAAGACTATTAATTAATTTGACTACATTGAACAAGATACTTTAGGCGGATCATCTACCCCAAAAATCTCTAAAAAGCCGAATGCGTAAAATGCTGTCAACTTAAATTGCATTGTTATACAACATTTTATTTTATTAAAAAAGCATACCCATATTAAATGAAATTGTTTTGTTTGTAGTTTCAGATGATTCAATTTCATAATATTGCTTATTCCATAATAATATCTTATTTCGAATATTATTTTATTTGCAAACAAATTATAATCCGCTCCAATTCCGAAAAGTAATTTCATATTCATCTGATAAGCTCTTTGGATTCACTTCTCTTTGAATAATATCATTTTCATAATATTCAGTTCTTGCTTTTAATAAAAATGATGCTTCGGTCCAGCAAATATGTTTGGTTTTATATTTATTTCTAATGGTATTCTATATTGAAGGGTAATAGGAATTTCAATTAATCCAATTTTGTCATGAATTTATTATTGACAGGCCAATATACTTCTTTTGATTTATGTTCTCTCCTCGCATACTATAATTTAATTCTGTATTAATTCATAAATTGACTTGTAATTGGATATTCTAAAAATAAACCAGCATTAATTCCTTTTGCCAAAATTTATATCATATCCATCACTAATTATGTCAGGCTTATAATCGAGCTTTGATCAGTTTTAAAATCCTAGATTTCCACCTATAAATAATAGATTGTTCTAATACGAATGCTAGTTAAAGCAATAAAAATATGCAAGCGGTTATATGAACATATTTTTTCATTAATTTATTTATCATCCCTTTAATGTTGTATAACGAACCGCAATTAAGTTGCAGCCCAAAACAAGAAACTTTTATTTATTTCTTCTGCCAAAGATTATGCAAACTGCGCTTAACTTTCCGTTTACGACAAGCACAGTTTGCAAGACTCTTAATTAATTTGACTATGTTGAACAAGATACTTTTTGCGGATCATCTACCTCTAAAATCTCAAAAAAGCCTAATGCGTAAAATGCTGTCAACTTAAATTGCATTGTTAGGCAATTTTTATTTTATTGATATACTTTTGCAAATCATCTGTAAAATTGTACCACCTTCTGGAAAATCGAAACCGCTTGCAATTGCAAATATTTTTTTATCTGCATTTATTCGTTTCATTAATATAATTCTTTGTTCCTCACCTGCTGCTGTTAAACATCCACCGCCACCCGCAAAATATATTCTGGCAGGAGTAGTTGAAATATATCCTTTCCATTTTTCAAATTTATATTCCTTAGCTGGCTCATCCGACCAACCATCCTCTAACATTTTTGTATCATACCATAAACTATCTTTTACTGTATATTCATTTTCTCTTCCTATTTCTTCAATACTCTTATCGGTGATTAATAAAGCTAAAGATGTTGGATAATCAATATATAATAAGCGTGTTGTGTCTGGATCATTCATATATTCCGATGCTTTTCCATATTCTACATAATATTCATATACAAGTTGCGCAAATATAATTTCTCCAGGTTGGGTATCTCCATAATCAAAATTATCCAATTCAAAATATGATGGATATTCAAATGATATACCTAAAGAATCAATATATTTTGCATTCCATTTTGTAGTATCAACTACTTGAGAATAATTTGTGTTGTTTATAAATAATATTGATATAAGAATATATTTTTGCATTATTGCCTAACGAACCGCAATTAAGTTGCAGCCCCTAACTAGAAACTTTTATTTATTACATCTGCCAAAGATTAAGCAAACTGTGCTTAACTTTCCGTTTACGACAAGCACAGTTTGCAAGAAATTATTTAGAGCACTTACTTTGAACAAGATACTTTTTGCGGATCATCTACCTTCAAAATCTCAAAAAAATCAAGTGCGTAAAATGCTGTCAACTTAAATTGCATTGTTATACCACCCCAATTTATATGTTTAAACCTATTAATAACATTAAAACATTGTTCTTATAATTTGCGGGATATTTGCTTAAAGAATCAGTTATGTCCATTTCATATTTTCCTTCTATCCTAAAATTTATTCCACTTAATTTTATATCTTTAATACCAGCGACGAATGATATACCCCAAATTGTTTTATCTAAATAATTTATTAATTCGTCTGTTATGGTAATAGTTGTAAAAGAAAATTTGCCAGACTCTTTATTAACTAAAATATCAAATCTTGGTGCCATACCTAAATAAATAATATTTGATGGTAAGAAAATGTTATAATTTACGAAAGGAGAAATAGAAATATAAGTTACTTTTGATGTTGCTATTACATCTTGGATAAATTCTCCTTCTTCATTGGTTTCTATCATTTTATTTTTATATCCACGTTGAGTTAATCCTAAATCTATAGTAGAATTAAAATTGTGAGATATATTCAAATCGGCATAACCATATATACTAAAACCAAGTATACGACCATCCGCAGATTGATTATCCGCTACTCCAGCAGATTGAATACCAAGTTTTA
The DNA here is from genome assembly GCA_963782475.1 of uncultured Bacteroidota bacterium. Classification (GTDB taxonomy): domain Bacteria; phylum Bacteroidota; class Ignavibacteria; order Ignavibacteriales; family Ignavibacteriaceae; genus CAVQBP01. Next base: position 518,125 of record CAWAJW010000003.1, on the reverse strand, counting down.
ATCCGAAATTATTTATCTGACTATAAACCATAATTTGATAAATAAGTGTTATTAAAACTATTAAATAAGTGAGTCTATTCATATTCCTATTTTACTATTTGGTATAACGAACCGCAATTAAGTTGCAGCCCATAACTAGAAACTTTTATTTATTACTTCTGCCAAAGATTAAGCAAACTGTGCTTAACTTTCCGTTTACGAAAAGCACAGTTTGCAAGACTATTAATTAATTTGACTACGTTGAACAAGATACTTTATGCGGATCATCTACTTCAAAAATCTCAAAAAAGCCGAATGCGTAAAATGCTGTCAACTTAAATTGCATTGATATTTCCAATAAGTAAAAAGTTAAATTTAGCATTACCAATTAACTTTAACTTAGGAGGTATCAAATGTATTACACTGGAATTGATCTTCACAAATTTACTTCTTTTTTAACTACTGTTGAACCTGATGGTAATGTCGTTAAAAAAGATAACTTTAAAAATCTTCCTCATAACTTCATTCAGTATTTCTCCTCTATCCCCGGTCAACATATCACCACTGTTGAATCTACTATGTCCTGGTATTGGTTAAGTGATCTCCTTGATTCTATTAACATCCCTTTGATTCTTGCTCACGCTAAATATGTTAAGGCTATTGCTTATGCTAAAGTTAAAACTGATAAAGTTGATTCTCTTACTCTTGCTCAGCTCCTTAGAATGAACTATATTCCTGTAGCACATAAAATTTCTAACCAACACCCCTTCCTTCGCGATGCCCTCAGAGCAAGACTTAAAATTGTTCAGCGACATACTTCCGTAACCAATTCTATGCACCTGTTTCTTGCTAAATTTAACTTTGATTCTCCTACTCAACTTGACGGAATACCCAAATTCCAATATGAGCAATTATCTGAACTGCAAACTCTTCTCAATGAACAAATCATCGATATTGAAAAACAGCTCCATCCATCCCTTATTCCTAATGATGATATTCAAAGACTACTTTGGATCCCTGGAATCGGTATAATCAATGCCTTTTCTATTTTACTGGAAGTTGATGATATTAACCGCTTCCCTGACCTTAAGAATTTCTTCTCTTACTCAAGACTTACACCTTCTGCACGGAATTCTGCTGGTAAATCCAAGCAGAGGGCTTCTAAAGATGGTAATAAATATCTTAAAGTCGCTTTCTCTGAGGCTGCCATTCGGGCTATCCAGTATTATCCTGTTATTCGTAACTACCATACCTCCCTGCTTAGAAGAAAAAATAAATTCATTGCTAAAACTATTATTGCTAAAGAAATTGCCCGGATCGTCTTTTTTGTCCTAAAATATAAATCTGGCTTTAATAACAAATTTAAAGGTCAAGAACTTATTCATATAAAGTCTTTACAATGGCCGCGCATTACAAGCCCCGGCACATAACTGATTTGCTTTTACCGGCATAATCGTTTGCATTGATTGGGTAGTAATGCGCATGCCTATTATATATCTGGAATTGTATTGTCTTTTCAATACATCTTCAAGTTTTCTTGAAGAAAGTCCCGAAAGATGTTTGGTTGCCATAGTGTGCCTTACAGATATTTTGGCAGTCTTGGTTGTTTAAGGTTAAATGATTGATTGCTATAGCTTATAGAAGTTGTGATTTACTTTTTTTTACAAAACTTTTTTTGTCAGGAAAGCTATTGCCTATTGACTTTTTACTTATTAAAGATGTTATGTGCTACCTTTTTACCTCAAATGCAATGACTTTTCTTTAATACTAATGGGATGTAAAATAAGAATCAAATTGATATACATGATCCCAACCAATTATATATCCTAGAATAACACCTGTAATAGTTCCAATTATAGAACCCCAAAAAGCTCCCACTATTCCAGAAGTTTCTGAATCAAATGTTAGGGGTTCATTGCCTCCTGTATTAGTATGTGGAAATGCTCCGGACGCGCCTGATATTCCACCTATTAAAGCACCACACAAAAATCCCAAAGGTACACCAATTACAGTACCTTGCCATCTGGTTTTGTAAGAAATCTTTTTGACTTTAAAAATTGGTATATATTCATTCGTCGTTATAAAATTAGGAAACTGTATAGTTGAATCCGGTATAATTTTAACATTGTCCACTTTTAATTCCTTACCATTTTTTAACCATATATAGGCTGAAGGCATTTCATAAGCATTGCCATAGTATTTAATTTTCTTAATATCTTTTAAAGAAATCTTTTCTTTTTCTTCTTGAATGTGTGTAATCGCAACTAAATAATCATCTTTGATTATCGAACCTTTCAGGCAAAGAAATGAACTATCGGTTGTAACATTAACATCTCTATCCTTTATAGAAGAATTTATATCCTTATAGAAATCTTCTTTGGAAGAATAATCTGTTATTTTGGAAGTTGATGAGCAACCTATAAGGAACAAAAATATAACTGGGATAGATGAATAAAATAACTTCATATTAATACCATAACAAAAACATTTATAAGTTGAATAAGTCTTTTAAGATTAATATTCCCTTTTCAATTTCAATTGTTTAATTAATAATTATATTTTACTTTTAGCACATAACGAACCGCAATTAAGTTGCAGCCCATAACTAAGAAACTTTTATTTATTACTTCTGCCAAAGATTAAGCAAACTGTGCTTAACTTTCCGTTTACGAAAAGCACAGTTTGCAAGACTATTAATTAATTTGACTACGTTGAACAAGATACTTTAAGCGGATCATCTACCTTAAAAATCTCAAAAAAGCCGAATGCGTAAAATGCTGTCAACTTAAATTGCATTGATATTTCCAATAAGTAAAAAGTTAAATTTAGCATTACCAATTAACTTTAACTTAGGAGGTATCAAATGTATTACACTGGAATTGATCTTCACAAATTTACTTCTTTTTTAACTACTGTTGAACCTGATGGTAATGTCGTTAAAAAAGATAATTTTAAAAATCTTCCTCATAACTTCATTCAGTATTTCTCCTCTATCCCCGGTCAACATATCACCACTGTTGAATCTACTATGTCCTGGTATTGGTTAAGTGATCTCCTTGATTCTATTAACATCCCTTTGATTCTTGCTCACGCTAAATATGTTAAGGCTATTGCTTATGCTAAAGTTAAAACTGATAAAGTTGATTCTCTTACTCTTGCTCAGCTCCTTAGAATGAACTATATTCCTGTAGCACATAAAATTTCTAACCAACACCGCTTCCTTCGCGATGCCCTCAGAGCAAGACTTAAAATTGTTCAGCGACATACTTCCGTAATCAATTCTATGCACCTGTTTCTTGCTAAATTTAACTTTGATTCTCCTACTCAACTTGACGGAATACCCAAATTCCAATATGAGCAATTATCTGAACTGCAAACTCTTCTCAATGAACAAATCATTGATATTGAAAAACAGCTCCATCCATCCCTTATTCCTAATGATGATATTCAAAGACTACTTTGGATCCCTGGAATCGGTATAATCAATGCCTTTTCTATTTTACTGGAAGTTGATGATATTAACCGCTTCCCTGACCTTAAGAATTTCTTCTCTTACTCAAGACTTACACCTTCTGCACGGAATTCTGCTGGTAAATCCAAGCAGAGGGCTTCTAAAGATGGTAATAAATATCTTAAAGTCGCTTTCTCTGAGGCTGCCATTCGGGCTATCCAGTATTATCCTGTTATTCGTAACTACCATACCTCCCTGCTTAGAAGAAAAAATAAATTCATTGCTAAAACTATTATTGCTAAAGAAATTGCCCGGATCGTCTTTTTTGTCCTAAAATATAAATCTGGCTTTAATAACAAATTTAAAGGTCAAGAACTTATTCATAGAAAGTCTTTACAATGGCCGCGCATTACAAGCCCCGGCACATAACTGATTTGCTTTTACCGGCATAATCGTTTGCATTGATTGGGTAGTAATGCGCATGCCTATTATATATCTGGAATTGTATTGTCTTTTCAATACATCTTCAAGTTTTCTTGAAGAAAGTCCCGAAAGATGTTTGGTTGCCATAGTGTGCCTTACAGATATTTTGGCAGTCTTGGTTGTTTAAGGTTAAATGATTGATTGCTATAGCTTATAGAAGTTGTGATTTACTTTTTTTTACAAAACTTTTTTTGTCAGGAAAGCTATTGCCTATTGACTTTTTACTTATTAAAGATGTTATGTGCAAATTTTTATATGAATTGGATTGGAAATTCTTTTTTTCTCCAACCGATAATATTATCGCTAGAACATAAACATTCTAAATACTGTTGTGTTTTAACTGCTCCATTATTTCTAATAAACCTAATTTCCATATTATATATTTCAGGTGGTAGCGAAGCCCAATATATTCTTACTATTCCTTTTGATGTCTCTCTCATATCAAATATTTCATTTCGTTGGACCTTTGATGTTCTATCAAGACTTCCAGCATCAAATTTAATATCGATTTCTTTTGGGAATTTTAATATAATTCTTACATTCTTTTCAGATTTAGGTCGTCTATTGACCAATTTAAAATGAATTATGCCATTAAAGTTTTGGGGAAGATTTAGTGAACCATCATCTTGTACAATTGTTATGTTTTCACTTTGATTTCTATTTGGATATTTAAAGTATTCTTCTTTCGGAATTAACAAATCAATAGGATGCAAAAAAGAAAATGGTTCAATTTTATTTAATGCATCTCTTATTTTATCTTCTATTATTTCGTCAACTTGTATATAGTCAGTGAGTTTATCATAAAACCATGGCATTTCACCTTTTTCAGTTTTGATAATATAAATCGGTATACCCAAAGAAAATGCCATTCCAATTTCGAAAGAAATAATTTGACTACTACTTTTTGTTTTTGTATTCTTTGTCCATCCTAAAAGCAAAGCATTACAATTTATTAATTCTTCACGCAATTTTTGAATGAGCGGAACGCCAACGAGATTTCTTTCAGCAATATATATTTCATATTTCTTTTGCTTCAATATTTTTTCGACAATATGACTTAATGAACTATCTTTTGAAGCATGTGAATAAAAAAATCTTTCAGGATACCAATTAATCGTTAATTTTATACCTTAATAAATCTTAGCACATAACGAACCGCAATTAAGTTGCAGCCCATAACTAGAAACTTTTATTTATTACTTCTGCCAAAGATTATGCAAACTGTGCTTAACTTTCCGTTTACGACAAGCACAGTTTGCAAGACTATTAATTAATCTGACTACGTTGAACAAGATACTTTTTGCGGATCATCTACCTTCAAAATCTCTAAAATGCCGAGTGCGTAAAATGCTGTCAACTTAAATTGCATTGTTAGGCAGTTAATTTTTATATGATTTTATTTTATTGACCAACCTATTCTTATTGCTGCTGTTGCACTTATAAATGTTCTACTACCTGTTTCAAATGGTTTATTATATGGGAATTCGTATTCTAACATACTCAGTGGATACTTACTATCTGTTTTACTCGAAATATTTCTTAATCCTAAACCTATAGAAAAATCCGAGACAAAACCTGCAAGTGAAATATTTTGGTAACCATATTTTATATGAATAGCACCCTCGTTTCTGAAAATGGAATATCCTTCTTTTCTATTATCTGATACCCATTGTTCATCCTTTCCATCCACATAGCGATATAAAAAATCTATACTGAAATATTGACCAATGAATTTAGATTTTTCTTCTCCAATATATTTTCTTACTTCTGTTTCAATTGCAAAGCCACTTGAATTTTTAAAATTGATTATAAGCAGGTCGGGTTTTTTATATAAATGAAATAGATATCCGACTTCCGTATAGATTGACATGTCACTTGATATTCCTTTTTCAACACCGAATTGTATTGTTGAACTTTGATATTGAAATCCTGTAAATAAATCTAACATACTAAATTTTAGGATATAGTCATTTCTAAAATTATCACTTTGCGAATATTCAAGTGAAGTGCAAAAGAGAAGTAAAATTAAAATTTTTTTTATCATTTAGTTATACCTTTTACTGCCTAACGACCCAGCAATTAAGTTGCAGCCCAGAACAAGAAACTTTTATTTTTCACTTCTGCCAAAGATTAAGCAAACTGTGCTTAATCCTGTCCTGATGAAAATCAGGATTTCCGTTTACGCAAAGCACAGTTTGCAAGACTATTAATTAATTTGACTAAGTTGAGCAAGACACTTTATGCGGATCATCTACTTCAAAAATCTCTAAAAAGCCGAATGCGTAAAATGCTGTCAACTTAAATTGCATTGTTAGGCACTCTTTATTTATTTTTATGATACTCATTTAACTTAAGGATTGAACTGGTAAATTATATCCCATCCAATTATAGCCCCTAAAGTTGCACCTACAACAGTTTCAACCATAAAGCCCCAAAAATAATTATTAAATTCAATTCCACCTCCTGAATATTTGATTTCCAAATTTGATGATGCTAAGGCAATTCCAGTCAATACACCTGCAAACGTTCCAACTCCCATACCTACCCAATGATTTGTGTAGCTTATATGTTTTACGTCCGTAAGCTGTATTTTTTTATTTGTGATATCTGTAAATTGGATAGATGAATCCGGCATAACCTTTACATTCTTAGTATTTAATTCTTCTCCGCTTTTTAACCACATATGAGCTGAAGGAGCTTCGTATCCATTGCCATAATATTTAATACCCTTAATTTCACTTAGAGGTATTTTTTCTTGAATGTTGGCAACTATTAGTAATGAATCATCTTCAATTCGTGAACCTTCTATAGCAGTAAATGAACTATCAACTGTAACAACATTAACATCTCTAATTTTCATAGAACCATTTACATCTTTATGAAATTTTTCTTTGGAAGGATAATTTGTCACTCTGTAAGTTGATGAGCAGCCGACTAGAAATAGAAATATAATTGGTATAGATACATAAAATGATTTCATTGAAGTTTTCACTCCTCTTTATTTTTAGTGCCTAACGAACCGCAATTAAGTTGCAGCCCATAACAAGAAACTTATTTTATTTACTTCTGCCGAAGATTAAGCAAACTGTGCTTAACTTTCCGTTTACGACAAGCACAGTTTGCAAGATATTAATTAATTTGACTACTTTGAACAAGATACTTTAAGCGGATCATCTACTTTAAAAATCTCAAAAAAGCCGAATGCGTAAAATGCTGTCAACTTAAATTGCATTGTTAGGTTGTTAAATTTATAAATATTTATTTTAGAATGTGATTAAATATTTTGAAATATAAGCTACCAATTAACAACTTGGAAAGTACTAATATTTAATCTTTCGTATGATGAAACATATGAAGGAAGTATACCATATAATCTTATTGTATCTATTGTTCCAAGTGCTTTAATTCTTTTATTAATATAAGAAGAATCAATATTGCCAGAAATATATACTGAAAAACCACTATCACTTTCTGCAATTGGTGAAATCCATTTACAATTTATTAATTGAAATCCTTCAGGGAATGGCATTTCAACCGTTCCACCTCCAACAAAATAAAAAACCGTTCCTTCTATAGTTACTTCAGATTGTCTATTATCTTCAGTAGGTTGCGTTGGGGTTTGTAATTCTCTTTTACATCCAAATAAAAAGCCGGTTAGAATAATAAAAAATATAACACATGATTTCATTTTAAATATTTCCCTTTTTATAAATATCAAATACAATAACACTTTTTATACCAGCATCGTAATATCATTTTATTATAGAATATGATTTTATTTACAAATTTTTTCTATCAGATTTTTGAAATTATTTATAATTTTTGATAATTAAATGAATAATAAACTTAATTTAAATTAATCTTCTTACTTACAACCTAACGAACCGCAATTAAGTTGCAGCCCATAACAAGAAACTTATTATTTATTAACTCTGCCAAAGATTAAGCAAACTGTGCTTAACTTTCCGTTTACGTCAAGCACAGTTTGCAAGATATACTTATTTGAGCACTTCGTTGAACAAGATACCTTATGCGGATCATCTACTTTAAAAATCTCTAAAAAGCCGAATGCGTAAAATGCTGTCAACTTAAATTGCATTGTTAGGCACTTTTTTATACATACCATTTTGTTATAAACTTTTTTATTGCTTTATCTTTTTTATTTTATCTTTGATTTTCTCAGTTCTCTTTGTTGTGTTTCGTAAAACATTTTATCAATATCAATCAGTTGTTTTTATCTTCACAAACAATCCATAAAGCGTGGTTTTATTTTTTGCCCGTTTGTTTAATTTAGGGTTTTTTATTCCATAACTAAAATTACAAACTTTTTTCTTGTATGCTTTCTTTTTCCACATTCTCAGAAGGTGAATTTTTAATTTGTATAAATTCAATTGGAGCTCCATTTTCTTCAATAAATGCAACCATATTTCCTTCAGATGGACTATTTGGTTCTATTATTACTTTTCTTCCTTTAATAGCTTCATATATATCATTTACTTCAAATGCAACGTGCGGGATTGTTTTTACAATTTCTGGTAATAAGCAATCATCTTCATATCTCATCCATTCAATTCCGAATTCACTTTCATCATATCCATAATGATAAACTTTGTAATCTTTTAAGTAAATTTCACTTTAATAGGTGTCTTAGTAGGAATTCCTAAATGATGATATTTCAATTTTATCGACTTCAATTTTTCCTCCACAACAAGTTATGTTGAAATGGCAATTGTGCCTAACGAACCGCAATTAAGTTGCAGCCCATAACTAGAAACTTTTATTTATTACTTCTGCCAAAGATTAAGCAAACTGTGCTTAACTTTCCGTTTACGAGAAGCACAGTTTGCAAGACTATTAATTATTTTGACTACGTTGAACAAGATACTTTAAGCGGATCATCTACCTTAAAATACTCAAGAAAGCCGAATGCGTAAAATGCTGTCAACTTAAATTGCTTTGTTATACCGACCCTTAATAAATTATTTAAAATGATATTAAATACTATCATTTTAGTCTTCCATGGTAAATTAAGTTTAGATTATTAACGTAATCTATTACTAGACAAAATACTTCTTTTTTAAATATTACTGTTTCAAAAATATAGGTTGATGGTTTATTATATTTAAAGAGATACTCTACATCAGTTCCATTATAATGTGCTAGACCATCAATCATTGAAAGGAAAATATCTTGTGAGTTTCTGCCCCATATTCTTTGAAAAAAATTAGAATTATTTATTGTAAGGTAAGGCTGAAATTGATTATTTTTTCTTTGCGCTATTTCATTTCCAAGAATAAAATATACTTCTCCGTTTATCAAACTTATATCAGCCTGTGTACCTCTATCCCAGACACTACTGTACAGTTTTGTATATCTTCCGTCAGAATATTCATAAATTAAAGTGCTATCATAATGTTCGCCAGCACCCATTTCAATAGTTTGAACAAAGATATTCTTAGATTCATTTTCATATAATTTTGCAACAAGTCCTTTCAGACCATTTGTGCTTAACATTTCCCATCCATTACCTCCCAAATGAGCGATAACACTTTTATTCAAATAACCTTTTTCATCACCATATGCTCCAACAGCATAAAGATCATATATTGCTAAATGACCAAAAAAAGATATTCTTGTTCCCCACATATAAGTGAAAATAATGTCCTTATGTCCATCTTTTGTCAATTGAGCTAATAGTTCCCACTTATTTCCATCAAAATGAAATATTTTCCCTCCTCCACTACCCATATAAACATCGTTTGCTGCAAATCCGAAAAATGATTCAGGATAAAAGGTCCTAAAAATGTTATCAGTCGACCATGTTTTTCCATCAAAATGCCAAACTGTTTTATACACATCGCCAGCAGGACCCCCTGCCCATAGATCAGTTGGTGAACTTCCCCAAATTCTTGTGATAGAATTCGGATAATTTATCGTGTCAACTGTCCAAACATAATCTCTTCTTCCTGGTTGTTCATCAATAGGATTAACCGGGTTAGTATTATTACAACTAAAGGTTATAATTAGAAATATTGTTACAAAGGTAATGTATATGAATATTTTCATTCTTTATCTTTTGTTTACGGTATAACGAACCGCAATTAAGTTGCAGCCCAAAACAAGAAACTTTTATTTATTAACTCTGCCAAAGATTAAGCAAACTGTGCTTAATTTTCCGTTTACGACAAGCACAGTTTGCAAGACTATTAATTAATTTGACTACGTTGAACAAGATACTTTATGCGGATCATCTACCTTAAAAATCTCTAAAAAGCCGAATGCGTAAAATGCTGTCAACTTAAATTGCATTGTTATATTGCTATTTATTGTATAAAAATATTTGCTTTATCACATATAATTTTCGAATTATCTCCGGGATTATATTTTATCAATTCAATTTCTGTTCGCCCAAATAATTATCTTCTGTTTTAATATCATATGTGAAATCATAAATTTGGTTAGGATAAAGAATTACGTAATTAGGATTTAGATATATTGTTATAACCTTACCATTAGATAAATAACATTTGAACTTAAATGATCCTTTAATAATAGAGTTATTTTCTTGCAAACTTATTGAGAAATTACATTTATAATGATTTTGTTTGAATGGAATTTTCGAAGGAGGATAAACACGAGTATTTCCTGGTTTATAAGCTGTTACAGTTTCAACCAGATTAAATCTGAGCCTTAATAATTTTAACTGGGCATATAAAAGTTTTATCTCTTTGAGGTAAAATATTATAATTATAAAGCAGAAAAAATAAGATTAAAATTAAGTATTTCTTATTCATATCAATCCTTATTATTATTTTGCAATATAACGAACCGCAATTAAGTTGCAGCCCAGAACAAGAAACTTTTATTTATTACTTCTGCCAAAGATTAAGCAAACTGTGCTTAACTTTCCGTTTACGACAAGCACAGTTTGCAAGACTATTAATTAATTTGACTACATTTGAACAAGATACTTTAAGCGGATCATCTACCTTCAAAAATCTCTAAAAAGCCGAATGCGTAAAATGCTGTCAACTTAAATTGCATTTGTTAGGTGCTTATATTTTTTATTTGGATTAGGTGCTTTGGGGATATTTTACTCCTACTTTTTTTATTAAAATCCTTGATTCATTTGTGTAAATAATTGCATAGTAATAAATAAAATAATTCTTACCATCATTTAATTGCCAACAAAGATGAATCCTATCTGGAGTATTGAATTGAAAAAATAAATTCTGAATTTCGGGCCCCCATTGATAACCATCTTTTTTCACAAAATTAGAAATTACCGTCTCGTTTACAACAATAGCACTATCTTGATCTAACTTCGTATAAGTGATTTTGCAACTATCAACCATATGATTGCCACAAGTCTTAATATGGTATTCATAATTTTTATTATCTAATAATACCCAAGTAATGTTTGGGGAAAATCCATTTCCATTAATCATAAAGTTAGTTGATGTTTTTATTGCAATGAGGGTACCGTCATAAATTCCAGACAGAATGTATTCTGAGCGAGCATCTTTATAAAAAACCAGGCTATCTGTTAGTTTAGTATCTTCCTTAATTATATTTCCTTGGTAATCAATAATTTTATAATAAATATCAACATCATAAGTATGGTGTTCGATATCAATAACACCCGCAATAAATTTTGGATTGTTCCGTGGATCGAGCCATATTACGTATAGTAGATTATCTTTTCTAAGAATCGCATAGTCTATAATTGCTTTTGTCTTTACTATATTCGTTTCTTCAATTAAGACATCACCATTTTCGTTGTATTTTTTTAACATTAAAAGGTCATATATGCCATCTGTTTTACCATACCCACTCATACTTAAAATATCTTGTCCATAAAATATCATTGCATTTCCTTCGTCATCAAAAGAAAAAAATGGATTGTCATTTTTAATTTCTTTTTCATTATAAGAATGAGTTTGATGCGTTATAACAGGATTTTCATGATTGCACCCGAATAAGATTGTTAGAATGAAAAAAGTAATAATATATTTACACATGTTCTCCTCCCTTTATTATTAGCACCTAACGAACCGCAATTAAGTTGCAGCCCATAACAAGAAACTTATTTTAATTACTTCTGCCAAAGATTATGCAAACTGTGCTTAATTTTCTGTTTACGGCAAGCACAGTTTGCAAGACTATTAATTAATTTGACTACGTTGAACAAGATACTTTTTGCGGATCATTTACTTCAAAATTCTCAAAAAAGCCGAATGCGTAAAATGCTGTCAACTTAAATTGCATTGTTAGGCTTTTTTATATTAATTGGAAACTCTATTCTATATTGAGAATATTTTCTAATTTTTTTATAAACTCTTGAAAAATGCTTTGATTGAAATCTGGATTTGTATAAATGATTGCATTTATAGTTTTAAATTCTGCATCACCTTCCCTTTTTATTTTTATAATTACTGATCCGGCATTGATACTTCCAGAATCTGTCTGTGTAATATTCGGTGGATAATTATAAAACTCATATTGGTTTAGTAAAGCCAATATTGTATCTATTTTCTGCGGCATTATTCTAGTAGTTTGTACTAATTCTTCTTTCTCTTCTTTACCATTAGAATAAAGTTTATATATTTTTGAAATATCATTTTCTGTTATAGTTACTTTTTTACCCACATAGCTAAATGTATTCATCCAGTATAAAGAGTTGTAATTATGGATATATTCTAATTCGAAATGCTTACCTTCTGTACTTGCTGTTGGATTATTTACTTTGCATCCAAATAACAAGAGGATAATGATAGTAAATATATAATATTTCATTTTTTCCTTTTTATATAAAAGCCTAACGTTCCGCATTTAAGCCGCAGCCCAAAACGAAAAGGTAACATTTTTACTAACGACAAAGATTAAGCAAAACATGCGTAACTTGTTTTTTCACACGCATGTTTTGCAAGACTATTCATTAATATGACTCCGCTAAACAACAAACTTTTAAGCGTACTAACTACTTTAAAAATCTCTAAAAAGCCGGGTGCGTAAAATGCTGTCGGCTTGAAATGCATGGTTAGGCTGCTTTATAAATAAATACTTAAACCAAATAAAACCATAGTTGATAAATTTATACTACTTGATTTACTGGTCGTAGTCTCTAAAAGAGTATTACTCATATATTCTTTTTTCTCAGACCTACTCCAATTATAAGAACCGGTTAGCAAGTATTCACAATGAATACCTATGCTTTGATTAACCATCCATTGTACACCCAGAGATCCTCTTAAACCTACCATTATATTAGGCTGATTGGTTACTGTACTCCCATTGCTAATATTATCAACGGCGGTTCCTTGTTCGGTATAATTATGGCCATAATCTAATATAAGTCCAGTCCCGCCGTACATGCTTATATCATGCTTATTTAATAAAATCCACAAATAGTCAGCCCCTATGCCCAAAGAATAAACTTGAGATTTATTTTCCGAAGACAACCGACCGCTAGAATTATTTGCATTATTAGTAGATACTCGGGGAGATAAGAATAATCTGAGTTGATGTTTATTGTCAATAATTTTCTTTACGGCAATATCCATATTGAAATTACTTAAAGAAAAATTATTACCTATTCCAAAAGATAACGCATAATTAGAATGCGTTGAATCTACTTGTCCATAAGTAAAGGAATAAATCACTAAACTGATTGCAATGGCTAAAAGTGCCTTTTTCATACATACCTCACATTTTTATGAATAAATGAATATTTAGTTATTAAGAATAAGAGTGAGATGTATAAAATATTGCATAAGCAATCCTTTAATATTAACAAATTAGTTTAACAGCCTAACGAACCGCAATTAAGTTGCAGCCCAGAACTAGAAACTTATTTTTATTACTAAAGCCGAAGATTAAGCAAACTGTGCTTAACTTTCCGTTTACGGCAAGCACAGTTTGCAAGACTATTAATTAATTTGACTACGTTGAACAAGATACTATAACCGGATCATCTAACTCAAAAATCTCTAAAAAGCCAAGTGCGTAAAATGCTGTCAACTTAAATTGCATTGTTATACCAAAACTATTTTTTATTACTTAAGTTTATTAAATATAAACTTTCTTTATATAAATTAGAGTGCTTTATCATTTTCCGACTTTGATATATTAACGATTTGAACTTTTTAATTTTATAAGAGCTGAATCGGAAACAATTGTAAGTTTTAAGAACAAGAAATTCTAGTACATCAAAACAATCAAGGGTTATTAATGGAAAATCGTGAATTTCAATAGACCAGCCTTTGGGTTTTAAGTGCATAAATTCATTTCGAAAAATATTTTTCATATGTCGAATAGATTCTTTTTGAGAATCAGTAAGTTTTAAAACATTTGAAGACATTGCATATTTCATCCAAGTTGATTCTTGACACCGATTCAATGCTTCATCAAAACTAATCAGGCTTTCACCCTTTTTTGATTTCTTAATTACAACATCCGCATTCGTTCCTTTACATGCAGAAATAGCAAACCCATAAATTGCCCCGTGTAAAGAAATCATAACCCATTTCCAAGAATAAAAATTATCCTCGCAACTTTCTAAGAACATTTTGGCTTTTTCCAAATAATCAAAAGCATTAGTATGCTCTTCTATCCTTAACCATTTAGCATTAACTATCATATTATGTCTATTGGTATAACGAACCGCAATTAAGTTGCAGCCCAGAACAAGAAACTTATTATTTATTACTTCTGCCAAAGATTATGCAAACTGTGCTTAATTTTCCGTTTACGGCAAGCACAGTTTGCAAGACTATTAATTAATTTGACTACGTTGAACAAGATATTTTTTGCGGATCATCTACTCCAATATTTTCTAAAAAGCCGAATGCGTAAAATGCTGTCAACTTAAATTGCATTGTTAGGCTTACCCTTTTTAGTATTATAATTGATAAAATATACTTGTACTTAATCCTATAAACCAAAGATTTGAATCATAATTATAATCATACGTAAATTTTCTCTTAAAGAAATAATTAGATTCAAGTGAGACACCTAATAAAAAATTCGAACTTAAATGTATATAATATCCTAAATTTGTTGATAAAAGCTCTGTAGTAATTTTATTTCTCATAGGATATGCTGATGTCTTGAATATTAAAGCTGTTATAAGTATAGTTTAGATTTCCCATTAAGTATGATGCCGAAAGTGAAAAGTACGAATTGGAACTTTTTTCTGGATAATTTAGATTTATTCCCGGCCCTAATAAAAAACCTCTTTCAATATAATCAAATGGTGATTGAATTATTTCTGTTCTATCAACACTACCCTTAATCTGTAAATAAATGTATTTAGATTCGATTAATAAAGTTAAATTATCAAGCAAATTATATCCTACTTTTATTCCTATATCATTTCTGTTCATATGAGAATGGAAACCGAAGTCAACATCATTATCTGAAAAAGTTCTAGTCAAACTATCAGGTCCAATAAAATGGAAATAACTTAACATAAAATCCAATTGGATAAAGTATTTATTTATATTCATTTTGTAAGTTGGACTTAGATACGTTCCAATCCCAAGATTATCATAACCTCCTTCTGGATAAGGATTTTCCCAAAGAGTGAAAGAATTAAATACATTTAATCCTATAGAATTATCTATAGTCTGTGATAAATTATTTCTCGATAAGAAAAAAACAAATATTAGCGTAGAAAATAAAACATATTTATTTCTTTTCATTTTTTTCCCTTTATAAGCCTAACGAACCGCAATTAAGTTGCAGCCCAAAACAAGAAACTTTTATTTATTACTTCTGCCAAAGATTAAGCAAACTGTGCTTAATTTTCCGTTTAACGACAAGCACAGTTTGCAAGATTATTAATTAATTTGACTACGTTGAACAAGATACTTTAAGCGGATCATCTACCTCAAAAAACTCAAAAAAGCCGAATGCGTAAAATGCTGTCAACTTAAATTGCATTGTTAGGCTGACCTATTTTTAATTATATTTTTTTAACAAAAGTATTTTTTTTATTTATTCTACTTTTGGAGGATTCTTTTATAGTGTCTTTTTTTCTTCGTCGTGAATAATATTAATTTTTGCAACTAATGACTTTACAAATATTGTATTTATTCTTTGATAACTTAATTTTTGTTTAAATATAGTTTTAGGCTTATTCTTTTTTATTTGCAGTAAATGACATTAAACTTATTGCAAAGGGTTTTTAATTTATTATAAATAATAATGATTACATTCATAATGTTAGTGGCAATATTTTAGATGAATCCTTTTTCCTGCAAGCAACTTTACTTTTGATTATATCCTTTTACAGCCTAACGGCCTTGCGGGTAACCCGTCCGCCCTAAACAACTATGCCGCTTTTGTTAAATAAACTTTTAAATTAGAAATAACTTTCATAACAAGACTACATTAAACTGAATGTTGAAACGGAACGATTATCTTTTAAAACCTAAAAATACCAAATGCGATTAGGCGGTCGGGTTGACCCGCTTGTTAGGCATTTTCCCTTAGCTATTATTTATTTCGCTAAAGCGCAGTTACATTAAAATTATTATGTCTTTTTCTATTTCATTTATTATTTATTATTCGTGTATAAATATCTTAACTCTTTTATAAATTAAAAAAATTATTTCAATGTAAAAGTACTTTCCATATTTTTAAAGAAACATATTTTGAGTGCACAAAAGCAAGTATTCCAAGAAATAATAAAATAAAAATTGGGGGGATGAATGACATTGAGATAATCCCCAAAAACAAAGCAAGTAACATAATATAAAAGTAGTCCGACCATAAGAAATTTATTATCAACAAATCTTTATTTAATTTTTTATCGAGTTTTATCGTAAGTGTTGGGTTTGGGAAGCCTGCACCCACAGCGCTAAAAATCCAAATAGTAAACACTCTTAGTATCTTACATTTAAGATATGTAGAGGATTCTTCTATTACTCTTAATCGATATCTTTTCTCGATTTCTTTCTTAAGAAGACTTATTGAGATATTCTCTTCGACAATGTTTATAACACCATTACCAATAAAAATATTTTTACTAATTTAATTTTTTCATGATTCTAAGTTCCCTTTCATTACTATGACCAAAAGTAATAACTTAATTATAAAATCAATACAATAAAAGAATATGTTTTCACGATTGAATAATTCATTTACAGATTTGATGTATTTTAACTTTTATAAATGCCTAACGAACCGCAATTAAGTTGCAGCCCATAACTAGAAACTTATTATTATTACTTCTGCCGAAGATTAGGCAAACTGTGCTTAACTTTCCGTTTACGATAAGCACAGTTTGCAAGACTATTAATTAATTTGACTACGTTGAACAAGATACTTTAAGCGGATCAACTACTTCAAAAATCTCTAAAAAGCCGAATGCGTAAAATGCTGTCAACTTAAATTGCATTGTTATATTGCATTTTTATTTTAATTGCATTTATCAGAATATTGATATAATTTTGACATAACAATTAAAGGATAGAACAATGCCAATTATAAAACCTATTTCTGATTTAAGAAATAAATCAAATGAAATTTCTGATTTAGCAAATAATTCTAATGAACCGATTTTTATTACAAAAAATGGCGAAGGTGATTTGGTTGTAATGTCTATGGCTCATTATTCTAAACTTCAATTAAAACTTGATTTGCTTAGTAAATTATCTGTTGCACAAAAACAAAAATCCGAAGGTGATAAAGGAAAAACATTAAAACAAGTTATGGCAAACATAAGAGAAACAATTAATGCCAACAGATAAATTTCAAGTTCGTCTTCTTAGCTTTGCTGAAGAAGATTTTACAGAAATCATATCATATATCTCAGCAGATAATCCAAATGCTGCAGATTCCTTTGCAAACAAAATTGAAAAAGACTTAGAATTATTATCGGAGAATCCTAAGCTTGGCAGAGTTCCAAGAGATGAAGAAATAAGAAATCTAGGATATAGATATTTAATTGTCCAGAATTATCTTATCTTTTATACAATTGAAGAGAGAACAATTCTTATTCATAGGATTTTACATGGTGCCAGAAATTATAGAACCCTTCTCTAACTTTTTTGCAATATAACGAACCGCAATTAAGTTGCAGCCCAGAACATGAAACTTTTATTTATTACTACTGCCGAAGATTAAGCAAACTGTGCTTATATTTCCGTTTACGGCAAGCACAGTTTGCAAGACTATTAATTAATTTGACTACGTTGAACAAGATACTTTTTGCGGATTATCTACTTCAAAAATCTCTAAAAAGCCGAATGTGTAAAATGCTGTCAACTTAAATTGCATTGTTATATTGTTTTATTCTTTATACAAATTTGTTTTTTCTTTGTAATTATACCAATACATTAAACCATCTTTAAATTCCACTGTAAGTGTACGTGGGACTGTAGAGATTACAAGCTTCAGATAGGGAGGTTTATAATCGTATAAATCGTTATAATTTATTGTTTTTATATTTGAATCGTTTAGAAATATTATTTGGTGAAAATAGGTTGAATTGGATTTATCCATTTGATAAGTACATTCCAAGTAACCTTCATATGAGGTTTCGCTATTATACGTTGTTAACCATTTTTTTGTAGTCCAATATCCGGAAATATCCTCTGCTTTTTCATTTGGAGTAAGTATGTCAACAGGAGTTGATGTTAGTATGCTATTCGATATATTAATCTCACTTCCTGTATAACCTTCATATATTGGTACTGATATATTCTCAGCGAGATAAACAATTTCCAAATCATAAAGATAAATTATTCCATTCTCGATTTTATATTTGCCCTTCTTAATTTCATCGGCTTTCCATAATTGAGTTTCAACATTCTTAAAGGTACTAGAATCAATAAAGCTTCCATCAGTAAAATATGTTATTCTATATCCATTAACTCCCCAAGTACCAATAATTTCTTTTTTTAGGAAATCATCATTTTGTACAGTAGGTTCAGTAACAGAGTTTTCCGAACATGAAACAAAAGAAATAATACTTAGCATTAATATACTTGAGTAAAACAGGAATGTTTCTTTAGATCCTTTCATTTTTTCACCTCACTTTTTGTTGTAAGTAGATAATGTGAACTATTAGGATCGTAAATATTGTTTCATAAAAATCCCAATATTTATTTATACAATATAACGAACCGCAATTAAGTTGCAGCCCAAAACAAGAAACTTTTATTTATTACTTCTGCCAAAGATTAAGCAAACTGTGCTTAATTTTCCGTTTACGAAAAGCACAGTTTGCAAGACTATTAATTAATTTGACTACTTTGAACAAGATACTTTTTGCGGATCATCTACTTTAAAATTCTCAAAAAAGTCGAGTGCGTAAAATGCTGTCAACTTGAATTGCTTTGTTAGGCAATACATTTATTGATAGAATTTTCTTTAATTTTTCTTAAGATTATTGTTATAAATATCTTGTAACATAAATTCAATTGAATTATTATTTTTTTGTTTTTGTTCTCATATTATTCCATATTTTTTAATAAAATATTATTTAGGCCTATGCTTATGAAATCCAAATCATCATTACTCCAATTATTACCCACTTCCCTTGATCTTGCGAAAGTACATGATAGCAGCCAGAACCAGCAAGAGGTGCATCCGTGCGCCCAACATATGCGATTGCCTGCTTTCCATCTGAACTAAATCCTACTCTGCTTACTTCAATAGATGGATAACCAATGTGAGCTTGGTTTGGATGCACACATGCTGGATGAACCTTTACAGGACTTTGAATATATGTATGAGTAAGATTTTTCAATTTAAAGTCTTCCATTGTTTTCACATTTAAAAGAATTAATATGTTTTATACATATTGAAGATTACTTGTTATAGCACTATCAAGATTATAAGAATAAAGCCCTGTGGTTGTTGAATCTCTGAGTACAAGTAAAGAATCAGTAGGGAAAAAATATAAAGAGTTTATTATTATTTGAAGAACAGTATATTCAGCAGCTGATATTTCATCAATAGATTGAGATTCTGTAGGTGAAGTAGTCTTATTTGAACAACCAAATAGAATTAGGACAACGAGAATAGGTATATATATCCGTGATACCATTTTTCACCTCCTAATTATGATTTAATTTATATTGCCTAACGAACAGCAATTAAGTTGCAGCCCATAACTAGAAACTTATTTTTATTACTTCTGCCGAAGATTAAGCAAACTGTGCTTAACTTTCCGTTTACGACAAGCACAGTTTGCAAGACTATTAATTAATTTGACTACGTTGAACAAGATATTTTTTGCGGATCATCTACCTTCAGAATCTCTAAAAAGCCGAATGCGTAAAATGCTGTCAACTTAAATTGCATTGTTAGGTGCTGCTCTATTCTACTGTAGTTGATAATGATTCTTTAAATTTCCATCTATCCTCAGACAAAACATATAATTCTTTCGTCCAAATACTTCCAAAGCAAGCTGAAATTATAACCTCATTCAAACTCTTATTAAATGTTAAACTTATTTCAGGAAGTGTATGGAAATGAAATCCCATCATACTTGCACTTAGGCTAACTACTTTTGATAAAAAATTTGCACGAGGCCAACAGTTCCATGGCTCTCCAGAATACTTTGAATTAGTTTTTTTTCCACACTTACCTTTTATAAATGAATTTAGAGCCGAGGCGTACAAATAATTAACATAAACAATTTGGCTTCCTAAATCATTAATGACTGGTCTGAAATTTAATAGATTTTTTGAGTAAGCTATTTCTGATGGTAGAATTGGATTCAACAATAGATTATCATTCGTTATCCTAAATTTAATTTCATTCTGCACCATACAATACTTAGTAGCATTGTATTCATTATGATATTTGGTTAAATGATTATGAATGAAAACCCCATATACTTTATAAACAGTTTTTAAGGTATCAGATAATTTTAATTTTTCATTATTAGATATCGATTTAATTTCATTTGACCAGTTATCAAAAAAATTGTTTAGAAGCGCAATAGAATCCTCTTCATATGCCTCGCACAATTGATTCTCTTTAATTTTTTGTAAAGATGTTGTGGCACAACTTTGCAATAAAAAGAGAAAACATATTTGTATTAAAATAAAATATCTTCTATTCATAAAATAATATTTATGTTATGCACCTAACGAACCGCAATTAAGTTGCAGCCCATAACTAGAAACTTTTTTTTATTACTTCTGCCAAAGATTAAGCAAACTGTGCTTAATATTTCCGTTTACGCAAAGCACAGTTTGCAAGACTATTAATTAATTTGACTACCTTGAACAAGATACTTTAAGCGGATCTTCTACTTCAAAAATTTCTAAAAAGCCGAATGCGTAAAATGCTGTCAACTTAAATTGCATTGTTATACCACTGCATTTTAACTGACTTTTTTTAATTTCTTTACTTCTACTTTTAGTCTATCTTGAAGTCTATCTTTTTCTATTTCTAAATTGTATCGCATTTGCAAATTCAACCAAAACTTCTCTGATAAACCAAAATATGCGGATAGTCTTAAGGCGGTATCTGCAGTTATTGCTCTTTTCCCCAATACTATTTCATTTATTCTTCTGGCGGGAACACTTATATCCTTAGCTAAACGATATTGACTTATTTCCATCGGAATTAAAAATTCTTCGAGTAATATTTCTCCGGGATGTATTGGTTCTATTTTTCTACTCATAATATTTTATCCTTTATGATAATCTGCAATTTCAACTTCATATGCATTATTTTCTTTCCAGCTAAATACTATTCTCCATTGATCATTTATTCTTATACTATATTTTCCAGATAAACTCCCAGACAATTTTTCAAGTCTATTGCCTGGTGGTACTTTTAAATCTTCAAGTCTTTCCGCACCATCAATGAGTAACAATTTTCTATAAGCAACTCTTTGTATAGTTGATGGTAAATTTCTTACATATCTTCGATTAAATAAATCTTCTGTTGATTTATCTGAAAAACTATTTATCATATATCATAATAATAACGCTTTACGTTATTATAATCAAGTTCTGTTTTCCTTTCATAATATTTTAAATAGTTTATTTATTTTCTCATTTGTGGTATAACGATCCGCATTTAAGCCGCAGCCCAGAACAAGAAACTTATATTTATTACTACTGCCGAAGATTAAAGCAAACTGTGCTTAAATTTCCGTTTACGACAAGCACAGTTTGCAACATAATTAATTAGAGCACTCAAATTGAACAAGATACTTTATGCGGATCACCCAATCTAAAAATCTCTAAAATGCCGAGTGCGGGAATGCTGTCAGAAGTTATGTTTAAAAAGTCTCTCAAAAAAATTATCTTCTGCCATCAAAATAATTATAAGGAGACTTATTATGAAAACCTTAAATAATAATTCTTTCACTGGTTCTCATTTCTTTATTGGTATCGATACTCATCTTAAGAACTGGAAAGTAACTATAAGACTCAATGGTTATGAACTTAAAACCTTATCTATGACTCCTTCTCCACTTGAACTTCTAAATTACTTAAAAAGAAACTATCCCGGCGGTATCTACCACTTTGTTTATGAAGCCGGTTTCTGCGGATTCTGGGCTGTCAGAATCTTTAAGGAACTTAGGCAGGAATGTATTGTTGTTAATCCTGCAGATGTTCCTACCTCTAACAAAGAAAAAGTTAATAAATCTGATCCTATTGATTCCAGAAAGCTTGCTCGTGAACTTGAAAATAATAATATTTATGGTATCTATATCCCCGATATACCTCATGAAGAACTACGAAGCCTTATGCGTCTGCGGTATCGCATTGTACAGAACCAAACCAGAATTAAAAACAGAATTAAAGGATTACTGCATACACGCGGTATTAAAATACCTGACCAGTTTACAGCTAACAAACGCTGGTCTGCTGCTTTTATCAAATGGCTTGAAGAAGAAGTTAAATTTAATACTTCTGCCGGTAATTTCGCTTTTCAGAATATGATTACTCAATTACTCCAAATCAGAGTACATAACAAAAATGTTCTTAAACAGCTTAGAGAAGAAGCTAAGAATAAAAACATTGCTCCTGTTATCAATGCTCTGCAATCTGTTCCAGGTGTCGGGTTTATTATTGCTATGGCTTTTTATACTGAGATTATCGATATCAATCGTTTCTCTTATGAGGACCAGACAACCACTTTTGTTGGACTTGTTCCTTCTATTCGCTCTTCCGATGATAACATCTATGCTAATCAAATCTCCTTTAGACAAAATAAATTCTTAAGACCTTTAATCATTGAAGCCGCTTGGAAAGCTGTGCGCCAGGACCCTGCTATGACTCTTAAATTCAAAGAACTTACTAAAAGACTGGAACCTCAAGATGCTATTATCAGAATTGCTAAGAAACTTCTTAAAAGAATGAGACACGTTTGGTTAAAGCATGAAGAATATGTTTATGCTTTGGTTGCTTAAGTGTATATTGATTTGTTTTTTTTCTTTTTGTTCTTTTACAATTAAATAATAATAAAAGGCTTTCTTTTTTACCGGTGCGGACTGTTTTTTTAAGCCTGTCCACCAGGGAATCAATCTCCCAACAGTCTACTACTATTTTAGTAATAGCTGCAAAGGTGGATTACTGTCAGTTTGCAGCCGCACCTTTTATGAATTTTATCCGTACTTCTTGCAGCTGGAATATACTCAAATTCCTCCACCCAGACTGTTTATAACAGGTTGGTCCTTTTATTTATAAACCTCCAGGTTTATTTTTGTTTAACCCAAATAAAAGGAATAAGGGATAAACCAATAACAATCCTTTTCTGTGGTTTATCTCTTTTCCAATTTATTTTTTAGGAATTTAAAAAACAATAAAATATTTCTTCTATACATATTGACTTTTTACATAACGGCTTAAAATGTTTTGTTAGGCAATTTCTCTGGTTACTACAAATTATAGCCGAAAAATCCAGTATAAAAATTATTTTTATTTGACTCATCTTCAAATAATTATTTATTATTTACAATATAAGACGAATCTGCCTTGAAAATTATTTGATTATTATCGGGTAAGATTACAGGGTCCGAAAGATAATTACCAGGCAAATTCACATCTACATGTTTTATAGTTGCTGATTTTATTAAATAAATATAAATACCAGGATTATCAAGTATGATATACGAAATTTCTTCCCCGTCATTTGAATAATGAGGGTAACTACCCTTTGTAAGAAAAACATATTTTAATGTGTTAAGGTCTAACACATGTATACCTGCTGTGCTTACAAACAGAACAGTATTCCAATGAGATATTGAATAATTAATGATATGATTACCTCCGTCTTCAGGGAAAAGAGTTGTATCAGTTGAAAATACGATATTAAATAATTTTAGTGAAAGGGCACCTGTTTTATGATCATCTTCAATGTAAATAATAGCACTATCATTGGGAGTAAAACTTATATCGGAATATGTCCTTGAATTCGATGAATCTAATAGAAGTCTAGGTTCAGTTCCATCAGGATTCATTAAATATATTCCGCCAGCATAAGAAACGACAATACTTTTTCCAGAATGGGAAAAAATCAGCCCACTCAAATATTTTATTGAATCCGGTAAAGTGACTTTCGTTAAACCACTTCCATCAATATTGATAATATATGGTTCATAATATTGATTCATATATATTTTATTGTTCGATGTAAAATGGAAATCATAAACAAAAAAATTAGTGGGCGTTATTAAATGTTTATTACTGCCATCAATATTCATAGAATAAATACTACCATTATTCAAATAAAATATAGTATCTTCTGTTTGTGAAAATGAAAACCCTGTGCCTTCTGAAAGAAGTTTTAAATTTTCTCCATTTATGTTTATTGAATATATTCGATTCACATACGCTTCTTCAGTTGGATTCATTCCACTTCCTGAATCTAGTAAGCCGCACGAATAAAATAATGCTATTAAAATAGGTAATAGTAAAATAATTTTTTTCATAATATTATACCATTTTATTTTATTGCCTAACGAACCGCAATTAAGTTGCAGCCCAGAACTAGAAACTTTTATTTATTACCTCTGCCAAAGATTATGCAAACTGTGCTTAACTTTCAGTTTACGACAAGCACAGTTTGCAAGACTATTAATTAAATTGGCTACATTGAACAAGATACTTTAATCGGATCATCTACCTTAAAATTCTCAAAAAAGCCGAATGCGTAAAATGCTGTCAACTTAAATTGCATTGTTAGGCCAAAAGTTGTAAAACAAAACCTAAAATGATTAATATCAATCCCAAATAAAAGAGTCTTGGATAAAGAAATGAGGCAAGAAATATTTTCCTCCCTTTCTTATCCAACTGATAAGCTTCTCCAAGATTTTTGCCAAAAGAAAATGCGATCATAAATGTTCCAAGTATGTTCAAAACAAGTCCAGCTTTTGTCAAAATAAATAGCATTTTTGAAAGTTCCATAAAGACCTATTTTATTATTCTAAGCGATATATAATTATATTGCTCCTTATTGAAGATTTCTTTATTCAATAGATTTAATCGCATCATCTATTATGTTATATCTTCTTATCTTTTCTTCATCAATTTTATCTTCAATATGTTTAAATATTTTTTGGAATGCCTCTGGCATACCAGATAATATAACATCCTTTCCGCCAATTTCCTTAAATTCTTTTCTAAGAATGTAAAATTCACCTCCGCAATCATCAATATATTTTACATTAGATAAGTCGATTATTATATATTTAGCTTCTAATATTTTTTTGAATCGTACAAGTTCTAACATTTCTCCCCAATTTCCAACAAAGTAAGTTTCTGGAAAATGAATTATAACTATATCTTTTATTCTTTCATATGTTAATTTATTATTCATATCTTTCTATGGCCTAACGAACCGCAATTAAGTTGCAGCCCATAACTAGAAACTTATTTTTATTACTTCTGCCGAACATTAAGCAAACTGTGCTTAATTTTCCGTTTACGATAAAGCACAGTTTGCAAGACTATTAATTAATTTGACTACGTTGAACAAGATACTTTTTGCGGATCATCTACCTCATAATTCTCTAAAAAGCCGAATGCGTAAAATGCTGTCAACTTAAATTGCATTGTTATGTGCTCCATTTTTATGAGTAGTTTTAAAATATTTTACGCTAGTTTTAATTAACAATATTCGTCTTAATTCACTTAAGATATTATGTTTATTTTAATAATATTAAACTGGTATTAGAAAATCATTTTATCGATAATTACTACAAATACTAAAAACATTAGACTAAAAATGAATTGAGTTAAATTTAATTTCCAATTAATTTTCAATACCCTATTTCCTTCCCAACATAGATAAAATAATATTAAAGTAATTGATATTGGTAATGACCATTTACTTAAATTCAATAATGTACTAATTATAGCTTCATCTTGAGGCTCAACAATGCTGAAAAGTGAGGCAACCATCCTAAAAATAAATGGGAAGAATAAAAAAGGGTACAATAATTTCTTTTTATATTTTTTGATTAGATATAAAAATACAAATGCCTGAATCAACGTAAACAATGGTCCCCCAGTAAGTACAATAATATAATTCCAAGCATGAATATAGCTTCCACTTGTCGGATAAGTTCCATTTAAAAACATTGTCATTTTATTCCCGAGTATTTCACCAATTATCCAATGTCCAAATTCATGGAAAATAAAAGTAAATAATACTGCGTTGAAAAGAAAAAATGTTGTTTTTAAATAAGTTTTAATTGATTTATCCTTTTATCTTTATTTTAGCACATAACGAACCGCAATTAAGTTGCAGCCCATAACTAGAAACTTTTATTTATTACCTCTGCCAAAGATTAAGCAAACTGTGCTTAATTTTCCGTTTACGCAAAGCACAGTTTGCAACAAACTTATCAGAGCACTTCAGTTGAACAAGATACTTTTTGCGGATCATCTACTTTAAAAATCTCAAAAAAGCCGAATGCGTAAAATGCTGTCAACTTAAATTGCATTGTTAGGCAGCCTACTTTAGAATAAAATATAAATCTTATTTTTTATCTTTTGAATTATTTAACTTAAAGTATACTTTCTCTTTCAGAAATTGTTTTTAATATAACTCTTAATTGAATTATATATCTCCGATTCATTTTTATATGAGTGAATTACTTTGGAATGTTTCACTTCAACTATTGAATCACCTCCGCCTACACCAATACTATTTTCTTCAATTATGAGACTATCTCCTATTAGAATATTAATATTTGATTTATACTCTTCCGGTTTTTCTTCATGAATTATATGAATACCTTTATTTTCAAAAATATTTTCTATTTCTGATTTTATCTTATGCTGTGAAGAACTATCTCGGAACATTTCGGGATTTTGAAATGATACAATTAGATAAACTTTTCTCCCATCATTTTGTATGGAATTTGATAATGTAATTTTTGATGCTAAAAGGAATAGTAATATTAAAGCCGGGAAATAATAATATTGTCTCATGATAATCTCCAGTTGATTTCAATTATCCTAATATTTTTTTAATTATTCTTACAAACTTACTTTTTTGTTTACTGCCTAACGAACCGCAATTAAGTTGCAGCCCAAAACTAGAAACTTTTATTTACTACTTCTGCCAAAGATTAAGCAAACTGTGCTTAACTTTACGTTTTACGATAAGCACAGTTTGCAAGACTATTAATTAATTTGACTACGTTGAACAAGATACTTTAAGCGGATCATCTACCTTAAAAATCTCTAAAAAGCCGAATGCGTAAAATGCTGTCAACTTAAATTGCATTGTTATACAAATATTTTTAATAATATTAATTATCTTTTCTTTCTGGTAATGAAGGTATTTCTATTTTTTTCAGTTTTGACTCTTCCTTAAGAAATTTTCCCCACCAACCTTCACCATTTCTTCTATTTAAATATTTTATTACTTCATCATTATAATATTCATATCCTTCATTAGGAATACCACCAATCTGAATATATTTAAATCCATATTTATTAGCCAAACTATCTAATTTTATATTAACTCCTAATATTCCAGGTCTCAGAATATCTATAAATCCATTTGCAATATCTTCTCTTGCTTGTTTTCTCTGTCGATATTCGACAGTATATTTTTTAGTAGTTACGTAAACAGTATCTAAATCTTGAGCAGAAAGGTTAAAGCTAGTGAACATTAATACTGTTAATATAAAAGTTACAATTATTTTTAAATTTCTTAAAACTATATTCATACTTTTTATTTGTATAACGAACCGCAATTAAGTTGCAGCCCAAAACAAGAAACTTTTATTTATTAACTCTGCCAAAGATTATGCAAACTGTGCTTAAACCTGTCCGCCGAAATCCTATGTAGGCGGATTTCCGTTTACGAAAAGCACAGTTTGCAAGACTATTAATTAATTTGACTCCGTTGAACAAGATACTTTAAGCGGATCATCTACTTTAAAAACCTCTAAAAAACCGAATGCGTAAAATGCTGTCAACTTAAATTGCATTGATATTTCCAATAAGTAAAAAGTTAAATTTAGCATTACCAATTAACTTTAACTTAGGAGGTATCAAATGTATTACACTGGAATTGATCTTCACAAATTTACTTCTTTTTTAACTACTGTTGAACCTGATGGTAATGTCGTTAAAAAAGATAATTTAAAAGTCTTCCTCATAACTTCATTCAGTATTTCTCCTCTATCCCCGGTCAACATATCACCACTGTTGAATCTACTATGTCCTGGTATTGGTTAAGTGATCTCCTTGATTCTATTAACATCCCTTTGATTCTTGCTCACGCTAAATATGTTAAGGCTATTGCTTATGCTAAAGTTAAAACTGATAAAGTTGATTCTCTTACTCTTGCTCAGCTCCTTAGAATGAACTATATTCCTGTAGCACATAAAATTTCTAACCAACACCGCTTCCTTCGCGATGCCCTCAGAGCAAGACTTAAAATTGTTCAGCGACATACTTCCGTAACCAATTCTATGCACCTGTTTCTTGCTAAATTTAACTTTGATTCTCCTACTCAACTTGACGGAATACCCAAATTCCAATATGAGCAATTATCTGAACTGCAAACTCTTCTCAATGAACAAATCATCGATATTGAAAAACAGCTCCATCCATCCCTTATTCCTAATGATGATATTCAAAGACTACTTTGGATCCCTGGAATCGGTATAATCAATGCCTTTTCTATTTTACTGGAAGTTGATGATATTAACCGCTTCCCTGACCTTAAGAATTTCTTCTCTTACTCAAGACTTACACCTTCTGCACGGAATTCTGCTGGTAAATCCAAGCAGAGGGCTTCTAAAGATGGTAATAAATATCTTAAAGTCGCTTTCTCTGAGGCTGCCATTCGGGCTATCCAGTATTATCCTGTTATTCGTAACTACCATACCTCCCTGCTTAGAAGAAAAAATAAATTCATTGCTAAAACTATTATTGCTAAAGAAATTGCCCGGATCGTCTTTTTTGTCCTAAAATATAAATCTGGCTTTAATAATAAATTTAAAGGTCAAGAACTTATTCATATAAAGTCTTTACAATGGCCGCGCATTACAAGCCCCGGCACATAACTGATTTGCTTTTACCGGCATAATCGTTTGCATTGATTGGGTAGTAATGCGCATGCCTATTATATATCTGGAATTGTATTGTCTTTTCAATACATCTTCAAGTTTTCTTGAAGAAAGTCCCGAAAGATGTTTGGTTGCCATAGTGTGCCTTACAGATATTTTGGCAGTCTTGGTTGTTTAAGGTTAAATGATTGATTGCTATAGCTTATAGAAGTTGTGATTTACTTTTTTTTACAAAACTTTTTTTGTCAGGAAAGCTATTGCATATTGACTTTTTACTTATTAAAGATGTTATATGCCTTTTAATATTTTTATTTTTTATCATTTCAAATCATATTCACTAAGCACTTTACCCATTCCCCAATCTGTTGAAAAACTTCTTACAAGACCAATGTTTTTATAATAAGTTAATTCAAATTCTTCATCTGCCCCACCTGGGATATAATAATGAAATTTTGTCATTGTTGAAGTCTTCTTTTGTACAATTGCTATGTACTCATAGTTTGGTAGAATGCAATGGAAGGTATCACCTTCTGATATTGAAAATTTAGCATAAAGACCACCTAGATATTGATTAGAAGACCGATCTTTAATTAACATATATAAATTCTCACCTTCTGTTCTATAGTAAGCTGTATCTAGTGGTATATATAGTTTAAGGAAATATCTTTCTTCCATTACAGAATAATTTTTTCCATTGATGTTTTTATCTCCAATTACTTTATAAACAATGTCATATTCTTTATCCGGATTTGTATATTTTATAGTATCAATATTATATGGAGCACTATAATCTCTATAATACCAGGTATTTCCTTTGGTGAGAGGAAAGTATGTATCTGCTGTATTTGGACCAGTTGGATTATCATTACAACTATTAATGAAAATTAACATTATGATAATAATTGAACGAAATAATTTATTCATAATTATTACCCCTTAAATCTATTAGCATATAACGAACCGCAATTAAGTTGCAGCCCAAAACAAGAAACTTTTATTTATTACTACTACCGAAGATTAAGCAAACTGTGCTTAAATTTCCGTTTACGCAAAGCACAGTTTGCAAGACTATTAATTAATTTGACTACATTGAACAAGATACTTTTTGCGGATCAACTACCTTCAAAATCTCTAAAAAGTCGAGTGCGTAAAATGCTGTCAACTTAAATTGCATTGTTAGGCAATTTTTACATGTAACCTCCATTTGCTAATGGTAACAACTTGTATTCTGGTTTAGAACTAATAATATCAGTTATCGTATTTGTTAATTGTATTATTCTTTCATATTCTTTTGGGTAACTATTTATCTCATACCAGTAAATTTGTTTCTCTTTATTTTGATATTTGATTTTTAATATTTGTTTTCCTGGATCTGGTTCTATTTTTGGTTTAATTGAATCTGCTTCTGTCCATGTTAATGAATCTGGCAAATTATAAAAATCTATTTCTTCGAGTTTTGATATTATTTTTTCTTGTTCTTCTTTTGTTAGCCAAAAGTCTACTGTTATTGTTCCATCAAGAACTAAATCCTTTGTTAATTTGAGATCGTATGTATTTAACTCGTCTTTAAATGAATACTTATAAAGTATTTTAATATCTTGGTTCTGAACAATATCTTTTTTAGGTTCATTAATTGAATCCGAACATGAATTAATCAATAATAGAAGAATAAAAAAACTTAATGAAATATATTTTTTCATATTAACCTCTTTTTTTAATTGCCTAACGAACCGCAATTAAGTTGCAGCCCAAAACAAGAAACTTTTATTTATTACTTCTGCCAAAGATTAAGCAAACTGTGCTTAATTTTCCGTTTACGACAAGCACAGTTTGCAAGACTATTAATTAATTTGACTACGTTGAACAAGATACTTTAAGCGGATCATCTACTTCAAAAATCTCTAAAAAGCCGAATGCGTAAAATGCTGTCAACTTAAATTGCATTGATATTTCCAATAAGTAAAAAGTTAAATTTAGCATTACCAATTAACTTTAACTTAGGAGGTATCAAATGTATTACACTGGAATTGATCTTCACAAATTTACTTCTTTTTTAACTACTGTTGAACCTGATGGTAATGTCGTTAAAAAAGATAATTTAAAAATCTTCCTCATAACTTCATTCAGTATTTCTCCTCTATCCCCGGTCAACATATCACCACTGTTGAATCTACTATGTCCTGGTATTGGTTAAGTGATCTCCTTGATTCTATTAACATCCCTTTGATTCTTGCTCACGCTAAATATGTTAAGGCTATTGCTTATGCTAAAGTTAAAACTGATAAAGTTGATTCTCTTACTCTTGCTCAGCTCCTTAGAATGAACTATATTCCTGTAGCACATAAAATTTCTAACCAACACCGCTTCCTTCGCGATGCCCTCAGAGCAAGACTTAAAATTGTTCAGCGACATACTTCCGTAATCAATTCTATGCACCTGTTTCTTGCTAAATTTAACTTTGATTCTCCTACTCAACTTGACGGAATACCCAAATTCCAATATGAGCAATTATCTGAACTGCAAACTCTTCTCAATGAACAAATCATTGATATTGAAAAACAGCTCCATCCATCCCTTATTCCTAATGATGATATTCAAAGACTACTTTGGATCCCTGGAATCGGTATAATCAATGCCTTTTCTATTTTACTGGAAGTTGATGATATTAACCGCTTCCCTGACCTTAAGAATTTCTTCTCTTACTCAAGACTTACACCTTCTGCACGGAATTCCGCTGGTAAATCCAAGCAGAGGGCTTCTAAAGATGGTAATAAATATCTTAAAGTCGCTTTCTCTGAGGCTGCCATTCGGGCTATCCAGTATTATCCTGTTATTCGTAACTACCATACCTCCCTGCTTAGAAGAAAAAATAAATTCATTGCTAAAACTATTATTGCTAAAGAAATTGCCCGGATCGTCTTTTTTGTCCTAAAATATAAATCTGGCTTTAATAACAAATTTAAAGGTCAAGAACTTATTCATAGAAAGTCTTTACAATGGCCGCGCATTACAAGCCCCGGCACATAACTGATTTGCTTTTACCGGCATAATCGTTTGCATTGATTGGGTAGTAATGCGCATGCCTATTATATATCTGGAATTGTATTGTCTTTTCAATACATCTTCAAGTTTTCTTGAAGAAAGTCCCGAAAGATGTTTGGTTGCCATAGTGTGCCTTACAGATATTTTGGCAGTCTTGGTTGTTTAAGGTTAAATGATTGATTGCTATAGCTTATAGAAGTTGTGATTTACTTTTTTTTACAAAACTTTTTTTGTCAGGAAAGCTATTGCCTATTGACTTTTTACTTATTAAAGATGTTATATGCCATATTTATATGATTTAGTTATTACTTTGCTGGAATTATGTGTGGAGTTTGAGATATATTTTCAATATAGTACCATTTTCCGTCTTTTCTCACTATAAATACACCTTTTATTGATTTTTTATCAATTACTTTTACCTTTTTGTCAAGAGATTGTTTTTGCGATGGACCAACTTCACTTGGCATATTTTCAATATATACTCCAAAATCATTTGTTATGTTTATCCACTGTGATTCATCAATACCAGGCGGTATATCTTGTTTATAACTCATTGCATAAATAAATATAGATGAAGCGATTGCGATAAATAGGAATAATAATTTCTTTTTCATATTATCTCCTTTTAATATTTATGATTTATAAGATTCTTTTATCTTTTAAAATCTTTAGTCTTTATACTTATATTTTAAGTTCTATTTAACTATCACATTTATCTTCTTAAGTAATCACTCTATTTTATAAATTTAATTTTTACTATTCTTAGGCATATAACGAACCGCAATTAAGTTGCAGCCCAGAACAAGAAACTTTTATTTATTACTTCTGCCAATGATTAAGCAAACTGTGCTTAAATTTCTGTTTACGGCAAGCACAGTTTGCAAGACTATTAATTAATTTGACTACGTTGAACAAGATACTTTTTGCGGATCATCTACTTCAAAATTCTCTAAAAAGCCGAATGCGTAAAATGCTGTCAACTTAAATTGCATTTGTTATATTGCCATGCATTTATTTTAAAATAACCATTTTCTTTGTTGATGTATAAGATCCCGCTGTTAATCTGTAAAAATAAATTCCGCTTGGAAGTTTGCTTGAATTGAAATCTATAGAATAATTTCCTCTTGGTTTTCTTTCATTTACTAGTGTTTCAATTTCTCTTCCAAGAACATCATAGACTTTAATTGTTACAAGTGATTCTTTTGGAATTGAATAGAGTATGGTTGTTTTGGGATTAAAAGGATTAGGATAATTCTGATATAAAATAAAATTTTTAACTTTAGTAAAATTATTTACTGACATTGGATTATAAGTAAATTCAGCAGAATAAATCGTATCATCTATAATTTTTGTTGAGTAATATAATTGCGAACCATCATATGATATATGATAAATTTTATCACCAGATAAACCTAATGGATGCGATATTGTATAGTCAAGAAAGTTATTTGGATCTTTTAAAGTAGTACCACTATTTAAATAAGTATACCAATAATTATATCTTATTAACGAATCTGTACATTCAATTTCATCAATTAAACGCCCCGAGTACAATGAAACTTTTGATAAAAATTGTAACGTATCATTATTTGTTGAATACTTATTTATAGTAAGATAATACTGCAAAACGTTATGATCGGAATATGTATATCTGTCAAGAATGAATAATTTATCCGTAGCTCCAAATATTTCCACGAGGTCATTTCCGGGGATTACTACATTCAAAGTATCAAAAAATTCAAATACTTTCTCAATTTCATTATACTTGTACATTAAAATTGATGAATTATTATTCTTATTAAAAAAATAAGGATATACTACCTCTGGATAGAATGCAGTTCTTCCTGTATAAGTACTTGAAGAAGAATTTATACTATCTAAGATTTTAATTGAATCATTTTCATTGCCCTATAATGTAATGTTCGTAATTATCGGAATTAAATCTATCACCTCTTATAATTGCAAAATTATCACCAAAGGGACGAAAAGAAATTATATTCGTAATCTTTAAAGAACCAATATAATTTGGGAGATATTTGTTGGATAGAGAAAAAAGATCAGCACTACTACCTGTGCCAAGAATCAAATAGTCTTTATTCTCTAAAGCCCGATTATAAACCTTATTTGAGTCGTTTATTAAAGAATAGTATTGTAATGCTTGGGTAGAATCTCTTTTTAATATTAATAAACCTTGATTGGTAGCTACATAGGATATAGAATCTTTACCAGTTGCGGCATAATATTTTATTTGTGTAAATAAAATTTGATAACTTATTAAAATTAGAACTGATAGTAACAAAAAAATTTTTTTCATACATCTTCCCTTATTTTTTAGCAATATAACGAACCGCAATTAAGTTGCAGCCCATAACAAGAAATTTTTATTTATTACTTCTGCCAAAGATTAAGCAAACTGTGCTTAAATTTCCGTTTACGATAAGCACAGTTTGCAAGACTATTAATTAATTTGACTACTTTGAACAAGATACTTTATGCGGATCATCTAACTCTAAAATCTCTAAAAAGCCGAGTGCGTAAAATGCTGTCAACTTAAATTGCATTGTTAGCTGCTTATTTATATTACTGATTTTAAATCCGAATATTTTCCATTAGAAAGAATGCTTTATTCATTATGTAACAACTAAGGTCCATTTAAAAATAGTTCTAAAATATTTGCAAATATCTACTTTTTTATATAGTAAGAAGCAAAACATAAAAAAATCAAATCACTCCAAGCAGTAATTATTTTACATTGGGAAAGATATAATAAGTAGAATTAGGATAAAACCATGTCAAGATGCAATCTAGTATAATTTTTCTTGACAATTGTAATGCTTGAAAATTTTTGTGTTCTATTTCCCTATTACGATTAAAATAAAATGGAATAACTACAATTAATAAAGTTGTTATATCTATAAAGACAAATTTTTTTGTAGCGTCAAACAGAGAATTAACATCTTGATATTTATCTGGATGAATGATTTTAATATAACTAAAGTGATTTTCCATTTTTGAAAAATAGAAAATTCCAAAGCAAAACAATGCTACAATTTTAATAATCAATAAATAGTGCATAGAATATCTTCATAATTAATAATTTACAGAACATACTTTCGAATATCATTTCTATTAATGAGTTTTGTATAAAATTTAACTTCCATTTTTTAGCAGCTAACGAACCGCAATTAAGTTGCAGCCCATAACTAGAAACTTATATTTATTATTACTGCCGAAGATTAAGCAAACTGTGCTTAACTTTCCGTTTACGCAAAGCACAGTTTGCAAGACTATTAATTAATTTGACTACTTTGAACAAGATATTTTAATCGGATCATCTAACTCAAAAATCTCTAAAAAACCAAATGCGTAAAATGCTGTCAACTTAAATTGCATTGTTATACAACTACTTACTTGAGTAGAACAACCTTAATTGTTTTACTAAATTGTGGTGAATTGAATCTAACTAAATAAATTCCACTTGAAAGATTATCTGCGTCAAATTTTATCTGATGTTCACCGGCGCTTCCATAACCCGAATAAAGCGTTGTTACTTTTTCACCTAAAATATTATATATCTCTATTAAAATATTTGTATT
The DNA here is from genome assembly GCA_963782475.1 of uncultured Bacteroidota bacterium. Classification (GTDB taxonomy): domain Bacteria; phylum Bacteroidota; class Ignavibacteria; order Ignavibacteriales; family Ignavibacteriaceae; genus CAVQBP01. Next base: position 482,061 of record CAWAJW010000003.1, on the reverse strand, counting down.
TGTTGGTAACGAATATGAAATGATTGTAGATGAATTGAAAGGATTGGGATAATTTTGCTCTAATTTATACCCTACGACATTATTATTAAATTTTACAGATGTTAATTCTCCATTTGAAGTTTTATATATTTTTTCATACCCAACTAACCAACCTAAAGTTGAATTTGAGAAATACATTGAATTTATAAGACTTGGGACTTCCTGTGCCGTCCAATTATTTCCGCCGTCTGATGTATGAAAGACATAATAGATAGTACTAATCATTGTTGGCGCATAAATATTCCCGTAGCTTAAAATCCAACCATTATTTTTATCACTAAAAGTAATTTGAGATATTTGCACTTCTTTATATGCTAGGCTATCAAATGCATTTTTTAATATATTATCCCAACTGAAGCCTGAATCGGTTGTATGGAATACTCCATCTTGTGCTGTCCCTACAAAACCTATTGAATCATTGATAAAAAAGATTGAAGTAAAATGGTATCCAGTAGACTTTTGAGGAAAATGATTAAAATATTCCCAACTATTACCGCTATCTGTGGTTTTATAAAAGTAGTCATTGTCACTACCTGTATACCCTATCAAAGAGTCAACAAAGAAAATTGTATATAAATTTGCTGCATCTGTATTCCTTGTATCCCAATCCATTCCACAATTTGATGTTGTATATATCTTATTGCCACTGCCAACAGCAAAACCTGAATTTTTATTTGCAAAATCTATCTTATTAAAAGAACAGTCATAATTTTTAATACTCCAGTCTTTACCACTATTTGTCGTTTTTAGTATCACATTTTCTCCGACAAAAAATATTGTATCTTTATTTAACATATATAATGAAGTGAGATGATTACTAATTACTGAATCGAGTTGAAACCAAGTCTCACCATAATCAGTTGATTTACAAATCAAACCTTCCCTGCCACAAGCAAATCCGACACTATCGACAAATTGTATCTCTGACAAACTTATACCAGGGAAATAACCGACTTGATTTAATTGAGGATATGAAATTGTACATAGTAATATAAAGAATAGGTAGACTTTTCTCATAGCAATTACTTTAATATTAATAAAACATATTTTTTCATTTAGTTGTATAACGAACCGCAATTAAGTTGCAGCCCATAACTAGAAACTTATTATTTATTACTTCTGCCAAAGATTAAGCAAACTGTGCTTAAATTTCCGTTTACGACAAGCACAGTTTGCAAGATTAACTAATCTGACTACTTTGAACAAGATACTTTCTTCGGATCATCTACCTTAAAAATCTCTAAAAAGCCGAATGCGTAAAATGCTGTCAACTTAAATTGCATTGATATTTCCAATAAGTAAAAAGTTAAATTTAGCATTACCAATTAACTTTAACTTAGGAGGTATCAAATGTATTACACTGGAATTGATCTTCACAAATTTACTTCTTTTTTAACTACTGTTGAACCTGATGGTAATGTCGTTAAAAAAGATAATTTAAAAATCTTCCTCATAACTTCATTCAGTATTTCTCCTCTATCCCCGGTCAACATATCACCACTGTTGAATCTACTATGTCCTGGTATTGGTTAAGTGATCTCCTTGATTCTATTAACATCCCTTTGATTCTTGCTCACGCTAAATATGTTAAGGCTATTGCTTATGCTAAAGTTAAAACTGATAAAGTTGATTCTCTTACTCTTGCTCAGCTCCTTAGAATGAACTATATTCCTGTAGCACATAAAATTTCTAACCAACACCGCTTCCTTCGCGATGCCCTCAGAGCAAGACTTAAAATTGTTCAGCGACATACTTCCGTAATCAATTCTATGCACCTGATTCTTGCTAAATTTAACTTCGATTCTCCTGCTCAACTTGACCGAATACCCAAATTCCAATATGAGCAATTATCTGAACTGCAAACTCTTCTCAATGAACAAATCATTGATATTGAAAAACAACTCCATCCATCCCTTATTCCTAATGATGATATTCAAAGACTACTTTGGATCCCTGGAATCGGTATAATCAATGCCTTTTCTATTTTACTGGAAGTTGATGATATTAACCGCTTCCCTGACCTTAAGAATTTCTTCTCTTACTCAAGACTTACACCTTCTGCACGGAATTCCGCTGGTAAATCCAAGCAGAGGGCTTCTAAAGATGGTAATAAATATCTTAAAGTCGCTTTCTCTGAGGCTGCCATTCGGGCTATCCAGTATTATCCCATCATTCGTAACTACCATTCCTCCCTGCTTAGAAGAAAAAATAAATTCATTGCTAAAACTATTATTGCTAAAGAAATTGCCCGGATCGTCTTTTTTGTCCTAAAATATAAATCTGGCTTTAATAACAAATTTAAAGGTCAAGAACTTATTCATAGAAAGTCTTTACAATGGCCGCGCATTACAAGCCCCGGCACCTAACTGATTTGCTTTTACCGGCATAATCGTTTGCATTGATTGGGTAGTAATGCGCATGCCTATTATATATCTGGAATTGTATTGTCTTTTCAATACATCTTCAAGTTTTCTTGAAGAAAGTCCCGAAAGATGTTTGGTTGCCATAGTGTGCCTTACAGATATTTTGGCAGTCTTGGTTGTTTAAGGTTAAATGATTGATTGCTATAGCTTATAGAAGTTGTGATTTACTTTTTTTTACAAAACTTTTTTTGTCAGGAAAGCTATTGCCTATTGACTTTTTACTTATTAAAGATGTTAGGTGCTCCCTTTTTTATGATTTATATTTTTATTTTCTAGTTTATTTATTGTCTTCTAAACGTATTTTGCAATTTGCGGTACAACTTTATTAATTAGTATTTGCTAATATTAGTTAGGTGATGTACCAGTGATGTAGGAATAATTTCTAATATTCTGAGTCAAGAAAACGTACGGCTGAAATAAATTTACTTCATCTTCATTAGTTAATCTGGAATATGTATAAGTGTTGCCGCCATACAAAAGAGTTTTTGCATTGTATCCCATGATTCGAAGGAATGCAGTCACAAATGCACTAACCTGACCAGAAAGAGAGTAAACCACAATACTCATTTGTGGAGGAATAGTTTGAATATTTGTAGTACTTTCGAAATCATTATTAAAGTAAAAATAAGCTCCAGGCAAGTGGCCAGTTGGAACTGAGGCAATAAATAAAGCTTTATAAAACCTAATCGAACCTACACAAATAATGAAAAAATGCGAAATATCTTCGCCGCTAAAATAAAACTCTAATATAGGTTTACCATTTCCATTAAAGCCTATTGTGTCTGGTGTCGATAACGTTACAAATACTGCGGGTGTGAATCCTTCTTTTATTATTTTTGAAACTAAATCTTTAATGCTGTTTTGTTTATTTGAATTTTGAAGATCAATTTTAATATCTGGCAAATTCATATTAGGATTACTGGGATAAAGCGTTGAGCCATCTAAATGATTTACTATTTCATGATCTTTTGCTTGTTCAATCCAAATATTAGAAAAAGTTTTATTCCACAATGCCATTCCAAAGTTTAATGAATAAACATTATTAAATCCGTAAATTCTTAACAGACAGGTATAATAAGCAGAAGACTGCCCAGCACAGTTTACGATAATAACTTTTGGATATAGATAAATATTATGTGAATTACAAAACTCAACTAAAGAATCATTTTGAACGTTAATTGCCCCAGGAATATGACCGAAAGAATAATCTGTTTTAAGTCTAACATCAATTATTAGGTAATCTGCAAGATTATTATATACTTCATCAACATCAATTATTGAGGGCATTTCATCGGAATTGATATAGTTGCCGTTTGTTTCAAGGTAAGTTAGGAGTATTGCATTATTAGCTAAATTTAAATTTGGTGTGGTTGAGGATATATCATCTTTTAAGCATCCTTGTAAGGAAATTATTCCCAGAATAAAGAGAAAAAGAAATAGAAAAAATATATTTTCCAATTTAAAGAGAACGATAAACATGTTAATTGCGGGGAATTTTTTATTTATTATAATTATATAATTAAATATATAATTAAATATATTTTTTTATAATTCCTTATTAAGAAATAATACATTAAATATTATACAGCAGTTTAGTAAAAATAAAAACATACTTTATTTGTATATATAACTTTTATATATATAGCACCTAACGAACCGCAATTAAGTTGCAGCCCATAACAAGAAACTTTTATTTATTACTTCTGCCGAAGATTAAGTAAACTGTGCTTATATTTCCGTTTACTACAAGCACAGTTTGCAAGACTATTAATTATTTTGACTACTTTGAACAAGATACTTTTAGCGGATCATCTACCTTAAAAAACTCAAAAGAGCCGAATGCGTAAAATGCTGTCAACTTAAATTGCATTGTTAGGCGGTTTTTAATTTTATATGCAAACTATTTTATTTTATAATTGGGAAAAAATTATTTCAAAAGGTTCTATATTAAAGTGATTTTTCCCTTTTAAAAACATTATTCAGATTAAATTTTATTTCTCCTTCGTTTAAAAATCTGTTGAATTTTTTCAATGGCAAATCTTTTTTTAAATATTACTAAAAATTGTACACCTCGTTTTTCATCTTCATTCGGTAAAATATTATCATTATTTTTTTCTGCCATTTTAATATCAAAATATTCTGAAATAAATGACATTCGATTAAAATCAATTTTAATAGAATCCAAGGAATGGTTTTCGAAATTAAAAACCAGTAATAAAAAAAAATTCCCTCCTTCTTCATAAACGCTATAATAATCTCCAGTCAATAAAATTTTGACGGAATCATTCTCAAATATATTGTATTCCTTACAATTACAATTTTTTACAATAATGTCGATATCGTTGGGTTCACAAGTATTAAAGGAAAAAATAATAACAGTTGAGAGAATTAATGAATTTAAATTTGTTCATATCATTAATAATTTTTATATCTTAATCCATCCCGCCTAACGAACCGCAATTAAGTTGCAGCCCATAACAAGAAACTTTTATTTATTACTTCTGCCAAAGATTAAGCAAACTGTGCTTAATCCTGTCCTGATGAAAATCAGGATTTCCGTTTATGACAAGCACAGTTTGCAAGACTATTAATTAATTTGACTACGTTGAACAAGATACTTTAAGCGGATCATCTACCTTAAAAATCTCTAAAAAGCCGAATGCGTAAAATGCTGTCAACTTAAATTGCATTGTTATAGTGCAATTATTTTTCTGGTGGATTTCCAAAATATCCTTTATTTGCTTGCTTTACAATCAAGACTAATTGATCGTACATTTCTTGTCTTTTAGGATTATGCTCAGGATTGAAATTAAATAAAACATTTTTAGAAATAGCTAAACTTAATTCAATAAATAATAAACAATAAGCTAACGTTTGTTTTAATGGTTCAATTATAAAATCAATAGGTTTATTTTTCCAAACCACTCTTTTCATAAAAAATTCTTTCAATTTTGGAGAAGGATGTGTAAACATAGATGTAAATCTATATAAGTGATAATATTTTAATCTTAGTTCACCCATTCTTTCTGCAAATGATGGAGCAGATTTAAAATCGCTTTGCACATTATTCTTATCTACAAGTAAAAACGGATAAGTCTTCTTTTCATTATTTATTGCTTCGATATGTTCTAAAATAGAAGTTTTACTCAAATTAGGTTTATTACTATCAATATATTTCTCCATTAATTTTATTTCTCTATCAAAATTATTATAGGGATTTGCTTCTAACTGGAAAACCCTATCATTAACTTCATCCCTGGTTTGTCCTTTTATTACCCAATTTAGATTAAAAAATATTTCAATAATATTTCTTGAAATTATAAAACAATCTGTGATATAATTGTTCTCCAACAACAAAGCTATTGAAAGTGAATGTTGTGCACACATATTTATACTAGTAATTGCAAATAATTCGATTGCTTGCGTCTCTTCATTAAATTGAACTCCTTTAGTCGTTCCACCAAAGTCGAGACAAATCGAAGATACATCCTTAAAATATTTAATAAACTGTTCCATATCTTTTATGCACTATAACGAACCGCAATTAAGTTGCAGCCCATAACTAGAAACTTTTATTTATTACTTCTGCCAAAGATTATGCAAACTGTGCTTAACTTTCCGTTTACGACAAGCACAGTTTGCAAGACTATTAATTAATTTGACTACGTTGAACAAGATACTTTAAGCGGATCATCTACTTGAAAAATCTCAAAAAAGCCGAATGCGTAAAATGCTGTCAACTTAAATTGCATTGTTATATGCGCTTTTTAATTATTATTTCAAAGGCATTATCGATAATTGAATCATTTTGGGAATTATTATTTACTAATTCCGGAGAAATATATATATCTGGACTGACTCCATTCCATTCTAAAGGTTTTTGTGAAGCATCAAGATAAGCGACGATAGGAACACTATATTTTGTTCCATCATTTAATGAATATGCTAAAGGTGCTAACACATAGCCAAACGTTGTATCACCAATTGATGTTACATTACTAAAGCTTGTCATTGCTTCTGCGAACAGTTCGCCAGCACTAAAACAGTTTTTACCGATTAATAATACAACTGTCTTTAGATATCGGGAACCAGTACTTGGTTTTGCAATTACCGGTATTTCAGGTGCAAAATCGTCATGATTAGGTCCGTTTCTATATAGTTGATACCCAACAATATTTTCAGTTTCTGTAAATCTGTTCCAGATATTTTCACATACTGGAAGTTCACCACCAGAATTTTTCCGTAGATCAATTATTAATCCAGTTGTATTTTCTATACTATCTATGATACTTCCAAAATGTAATGTATCAATGTCTGAAGGAGAAAAACTAGTAATCCTCATATATGCAATATTATTTATAATTCCCCAACCTAATGCATTGGATTCACTATGCCAGTTTATAGAGCTTATGAATTTATTTAAAAAAGTAGTATCATAATTTAATATAAAGTTCGGAGGATTATAAGTTGAAATTCCTTTCCCGGACGAGGAAATTATATAAATATGCGGGTCTTTAAATATGCTTAGCAAATTGGCTAACAATGTATTTCTTTCATCTTCAGAAATGTTTGTAAACTTGTCTTTATATTCTTTGTAGGAATTTTGCCAGTCTATTTTTGAATAATCAAATAATGGATATTTTAATTCGAAAGTTGTCCAAACAGAATCAAGATCATTTGTATAATCATTATAAACTGGTGCAATTGTATTATCTTTTTGACAACCAATTAGGTATATGAAAAAGAGCAAGGCAAAATGCTGAATTAATAATTTATTCTTCATTTTTTTTCTAAGCATATAACGACCCGCAATTAAGTCGCAGCCCATAACAAGAAACTTTACATTTATTACTAATGCCGAAGATTAAGCCAAACTGTGCTTAACTTTCCGTTTACGATAAGCACAGTATGCAAGACTAATTAATTAAAACGACTCACTTTGAACAAGAAACTTTAAGCGGATTATCTACTTTAAAAATCTTAAAAAGCCGAATGCGTAAAATGCTGTCAACTTAAAATGCATTGTTAGGCTGACCTTTTTTTATATATATTTTTTACTCCATATTTCAAATTTTAAATTTTCAAATACATTATATACTATTGGACAGATTTCATAATTTTCTATTACTCCCCACAAGTCTAAATACAAAATCCTTTTTGTGAAGATGCGGAAATGATTGACAATCCTTTGGACGATTATCATAATTACTACATAAATTATTTTTTAAAAAAGGACAAGGTAAAGCATTAAACTCATATCTCTTTTTATTATCATCTGATTCTATATCTTCCAAATATTTATTTCGGAAATCCTCTTCGTTGTATTTCAAGACTGCTTACAAATCTTTTTATGTCTTTATCATCTCAATGTTGGCTTTTTAGTATTGCAACAATTTGCACATTCAGTACAATCAATTTGTTCAATTACTTCATTATATATTTTATGCACAATGGAATCTATTTCTTGCTGATTCCATATCAATATTTTTCAAATAAGAACGAAACTTAATATTTTCATTCTCTTTTATTTTTGCTGTCTTTTTTATTTTTTCTAAATTTTTCTCAACATACATGGTTATTGTTTTATTTTATCTTTAGTAAAATATGAACATAGAAAAAATAATTTAAATATTCAGCAAATAAATCTTTATATAATAAGAAATATTAAAAAATTTTGAAACTCTTATATATTAATCTTAAATAAACTTAATATCCATTTGAATTTCTTATACAGCCTAACGAACCGCAATTAAGTTGCAGCCCAGAACTAGAAACTTTTATTTATTACTTCTGCCAAAGATTATGCAAACTGTGCTTAAATTTCCGTTTACGACAAGCACAGTTTGCAAGATAATTAATTAGATGCACTTAATTTGAACAAGATACTTTATGCGGATCATCTACCTCAAAATTCTCTAAAAAGCCGAATGCGTAAAATGCTGTCAACTTAAATTGCATTGATATTTCCAATAAGTAAAAAGTTAAATTTAGCATTACCAATTAACTTTAACTTAGGAGGTATCAAATGTATTACACTGGAATTGATCTTCACAAATTTACTTCTTTTTTAACTACTGTTGAACCTGATGGTAATGTCGTTAAAAAAGATAATTTAAAATCTTCCTCATAACTTCATTCAGTATTTCTCCTCTATCCCCGGTCAACATATCACCACTGTTGAATCTACTATGTCCTGGTATTGGTTAAGTGATCTCCTTGATTCTATTAACATCCCTTTGATTCTTGCTCACGCTAAATATGTTAAGGCTATTGCTTATGCTAAAGTTAAAACTGATAAAGTTGATTCTCTTACTCTTGCTCAGCTCCTTAGAATGAACTATATTCCTGTAGCACATAAAATTTCTAACCAACACCGCTTCCTTCGCGATGCCCTCAGAGCAAGACTTAAAATTGTTCAGCGACATACTTCCGTAATCAATTCTATGCACCTGTTTCTTGCTAAATTTAACTTCGATTCTCCTACTCAACTTGACGGAATACCCAAATTCCAATATGAGCAATTATCTGAACTGCAAACTCTTCTCAATGAACAAATCATTGATATTGAAAAACAACTCCATCCATCCCTTATTCCTAATGATGATATTCAAAGACTACTTTGGATCCCTGGAATCGGTATAATCAATGCCTTTTCTATTTTACTGGAAGTTGATGATATTAACCGCTTCCCTGACCTTAAGAATTTTTTCTCTTACTCAAGACTTACACCTTCTGCACGGAATTCCGCTGGTAAATCCAAGCAGAGGGCTTCTAAAGATGGTAATAAATATCTTAAAGTCGCTTTCTCTGAGGCTGCCATTCGGGCTATCCAGTATTATCCTGTTATTCGTAACTACCATACCTCCCTGCTTAGAAGAAAAAATAAATTCATTGCTAAAACTATTATTGCTAAAGAAATTGCCCGGATCGTCTTTTTTGTCCTAAAATATAAATCTGGCTTTAATAACAAATTTAAAGGTCAAGAACTTATTCATAGAAAGTCTTTACAATGGCCGCGCATTACAAGCCCCGGCACATAACTGATTTGCTTTTACCGGCATAATCGTTTGCATTGATTGGGTAGTAATGCGCATGCCTATTATATATCTGGAATTGTATTGTCTTTTCAATACATCTTCAAGTTTTCTTGAAGAAAGTCCCGAAAGATGTTTGGTTGCCATAGTGTGCCTTACAGATATTTTGGCAGTCTTGGTTGTTTAAGGTTAAATGATTGATTGCTATAGCTTATAGAAGTTGTGATTTACTTTTTTTTACAAAACTTTTTTTGTCAGGAAAGCTATTGCCTATTGACTTTTTACTTATTAAAGATGTTAGGTGCCATTATTATTTTTTACTATTTCAAAAATTACTGGAGAAAAATTAATCGTATAAATATTTTTTTTATTATAAAATCTAATATTATTCTTTTAGAATTAAATTTAAAAGACAAACGTATATTGGAATCCAAACTTTGTCATTCCATATATCTTTTTATCATAAGTTTGATTGCCAGCTAAATCAATAATATACTGAAATGTTGTATTTTTGGGTACGTAGTGAGTAATATCAATGCTAAAGTTTTTTGATACTTCAAACCCAATTCCAAAATCATAAAGTGTTGTTGAGCCATTATCTCTATATAAATATGATACACCATGACTTCCGCCAGAATTAGTAGAGAGAAAGTCTATTCCAATTATGGCATAAAAATTCGTCTCAAATAGTTTAGTTTTAGAAAGTATTCCCCATTCAAATCCAGGATCAAAATCAGCTGGCAGATCATATGAAAATGCTAATAAACCAAAAATAAAAGAGATATTGAAATATTTGAAAAAATTTAATCCCTTGAATTAAATGAATATTTATTGGCAAGAACATGGCATTCGTTTGATTATTTCGAATATTAACAGACATGAATATTAACTCATCTCGGATTCCAAATATAAATGTCAAATCAGATTTTGGTTCTGCATTCATAAGATTATCTGAAATAGCATCCTTTTGTCTTGTTTGAAAAGAATTATTTTCTAAACTATAGTCAATCTTTTTTTGACTAAAAAGCATTGAAGAAAATATTAAAATTAATATTAAATATTTTATCATTAAAAACCCCTTTGAATCTCTTTTCTTTTATGCACCTAACGAACCGCAATTAAGTTGCAGCCCATAACAAGAAACTAATTATTTATTACTTCTGCCAAAGATTAAGCAAACTGTGCTTAATTTTCCGTTTACGTCAAGCACAGTTTGCAAGAAACTTATCAGATGCACTTCATTTGAACAAGATATTTTATGCGGATCATCTACCTTAAAAATCTCTAAAATGCCGAGTGCGTAAAATGCTGTCAACTTAAATTGCATTGTTATACTTTAATTATTACCTTAATAAAATAAGCCTCTTGGTATCTATAAAACTACCAGCTCGAATTCTATAAAAATAAACTCCACTCGAAAGATTATTGGCATTAAAATTAACTTCATAATTGCCAGGCATTTTCTCTTCATTTATTATTGTGGCAATTTCTCTACCAAGTAAATCATAGACTTTCAACGTTACGAAAGTTGAATGTGGTATTGAAAATCTTATTTTTGTGCTTGGGTTAAATGGATTTGGGAAATTCTGCGATAAATAAAATGAATTGATATTTGTATTATCATCTTCAACATCTGAAGGAATATTACTATTCAATGGAATTATTTTTTCAATGCGACTTGAGTCTGAAGAAAATAAAAACACTAATGTATCATTTAAATATCCATTAAATTGTTTTTTACAAATAGGACATACATCAACATCTAATATTATAAAAATAACAGTATCCATGGAATTTATCTGCATATGCAGTGAGTCAGTAATTATATATGGACTTACCTCATAGTCATAATATTTGTCACCATTTTTAATTTTACAATAATACGATGAATAATATTTGTTATAAATTGAATCTAAATAAACGTTTTGATTCGAATTATTAATAATGCTACATGAATCTGTTTTATTGTAGTTTGATAAATAAATGCTATCAGGAATTATAATTACATTATCTTCCCAACTCGAGTCCACTTTTGTTTGGACGAAGATTGAAGGATTATTCTGGGGAAAAGTTGTAATAAAAGTCAGTAAGCTCAGAAAAAAAACTTTAATAATATTATGCATAATATTTCCCTTTTTCTATAAAGTATAACGAACCGCAATTAAGTTGCAGCCCAGAACAAGAAACTTTTATTTATTACTTCTGCCAAAGATTAAGCAAACTGTGCTTAAATTTCCGTTTACGATAAAGCACAGTTTGCAAGACTATTTAATTAATTTGACTACGTTGAACAAGATACTTTTTGCGGATCTTCTAACCTCAAAAATCTCTAAAAAGCCGAATGCGTAAAATGCTGTCAACTTAAATTGCATTGTTATACTTTAAATTTTACCTTAATAAAATAAGCCTCTTTGTATCTATAAAACTACCAGCTCGAATTCTATAAAAATAAACTCCACTCGAAAGATTATTAGCATTAAAACTAACTTCATAATTGCCAGGCATTTTCTCTTCATTTATTATTGTGGCAATTTCTCTACCAAGTAAATCATAGACTTTTAATGTTACGAAAGCTGAATGTGGTATTGAAAATCTTATTTTTGTACTTGGGTTAAATGGATTTGGAAAATTCTGTGATAAATAAAAAGAATTGATATTTGTATTATCATCTCTAACATCTGAAGGAATATTACTATTCAGCGGAACTATTTTTTCAATCCGATTGGAGTCTGAAGAAAATAAAAACACTAATGTATCAATTAAATATCCATTAAATTGTTTTTTACAAATAGGACATACATCAACGTCTTCTATAATAAATATCATTGTATCTTTTGGATTTAGTTTTACATGTACTGTATCCCTTTTTTCATAAGGATTGACTCTGAAGTAATAATATTCAGATTCATTAATATTTTTAATTTTACATCCATATGATGAATAAGATTTATTATAGATTGAATCTAAATGAACGATTTGTTTTGAATCATTAATAATATAACAAGAGTCTGTTACATTATAGTTCGATAAATAAATGCTATCAGGAAATATAATTACATTATCTTCCCAACTCGAGTTCACTTTTGTTTGGACGAAGATTGAAGGATTATTCTGAGAAAAAGTTGTAATAGAAATCAGTAAGCTCAGAAAAAAAACTTTAATAACATTATGCATAAAATTTCCTTTCTTTTATAAAGTATAACGAACCGCAATTAAGTTGCAGCCCAACAACTAGAAACTTTTATTTATTACTTCTGCCAAAGATTAAGCAAACTGTGCTTAACTTGCCGTTTACGGCAAGCACAGTTTGCAAGACTATTAATTAATTTGACTACGTTGAACAAGATACTTTTTGCGGATCATCTACTTCAAAAATCTCTAAAAAGCCAAATGCGTAAAATGCTGTCAACTTAAATTGCATTGTTATACTTACTCATGAATTAATATATCATATTATTTTAAAAGATCATAGAGCGAATAATTTTTGTTTGATTTGATATAAGGGCATAAAAATAAACACCACTTGAAACAATAGAACCCAACCTATTTTTTCCATCCCAGATAATCTTATGATTACCACTATAAATCCATTCATTATCGATCAATCTTTTTATCTCCCGACCCAAAGCATCATATACAATTACCGAAAAATTATTAGAATATTTAATATTAAAACTAATCGTAGTAACTGGATTAAATGGGTTAGGATAATTCTGAAAAAGTTCCGATTTAATTGGAAATTTTCCAGCAAAACCTTTTATTGAAGTAATAATATTGGTAGTATCACCGTACAAGATTTTATTTATCACACAACCTTTTAATATGTCGTCGTTTGGAAGATCGCCTCCCCCTCTTGATCGTAAGCCAAAACCGTATGCTAAGACATCTCCATATACAACTAAACCTAAAGTATCAGTTGAATCAGAAGCATAATAATATATAAATGCCTTAAATGTTGTAAAAATTCCGGATCCCCAAATTAATTCACCCTTCTGAACATATCTTAATCGTGCAATATCGTAACCACCTCCCATCTGAGAATAGTCACGTAAAATCCATTGATCTCCTTGTTTGGCATTAAGTTTATATAATAACAAATTTTCTGCACCTGCACCACCACCAAGATAAGGACCAAAAACATTAAACGAAGTATCTATTCTGTAAATAGTGGTATCATAAAACAAGATTGGATATCCAATTGGATTTATTCGTCTCGCAAATTGGGTGAGATAAATATTACCTTTTGAATCAATTGAATCTTTTACATTAAATACTTGTTCTGTATCTGGATATTCAGTATCAGCAAAGGAATACTCCCACATGTTTCCAGTTTTAGTAGGAAAGTATTCCAAAGGATTTTCGGTTTGCGCAAAAACAATGGAAGACAAAAATAAATAAAGTATGATTTTTTTCATTGTATACCCCTTAAGTGATCAAAATTTACTATTTAACTCAAATTTATTTTTAATGATGATTGTAAGTATAACGAACCGCAATTAAGTTGCAGCCCATAACTAGAAACTAAATTTTTTTACTTCTGCCAATGATTAAGCAAACTGTGCTTAAATTTCCGTTTACGATAAAGCACAGTTTGCAAGACTATTAATTAATTTGATCACGTTGAACAAGATTCTTTAAGCGGATCATCTACTTCAAAATTCTCTAAAATGCCGAATGCGTAAAATGCTGTCAACTTAAATTGCATTGTTATGTGCTTTTTATTACATTATATAATAATTATTATATCATTATATTATTATCTTATGAATAATATTCGTTTCGAATGGGATCAAAATAAAAATCGTGATAATATTAAGAAACATAAAGTCTCTTTTGAAGAAGCCAAAACTGTATTTTATTGATGATAATGCAAGACTTATTTCTGATCCCGAACATTCTGATTATGAAGAACGATTTATTATTTTAGGAATTTCGTACAGTTTAAGAATTCTTGTTGTCGTCCATACTTATAGAGAAGATGATGAAGTTATTCGAATTATTTCTGCACGAAAAGCTACAAAGCCTGAAATTAAATATTATTACGAGGTGAAATAAAATGAAAAAAGAATATGATTTTTCTAAATCCATTAAGAATCCTTACTCCAAGAAACTGAAAAAACAAATTTCAATAAGGATTGAGAATGATACTGTTGAATATTTTAAAAAGCTTGCATCTGAAATAGATATCCCATATCAAAATTTAATGAACATATATTTAAAGGAATGTGCCGAAGAAAATAAGAAGCCAAATATACATTGGGAATAATTCTTTTTATTTTACTATAGCACATAACGAACCGCAATTAAGTTGCAGCCCATAACTAGAAACTTTTATATATTATTACTGACAAAGATTAAGCAAACTGTGTTTAAATTTCCGTTTACGACAAGCACAGTTTGCAAGCCTATTAATTAATTTGACTACGTTGAATAAGATAATTTATGCGGATCATCTACTTCAAAAATCTTTAAAAAGCCGAATGCGTAAAAAGCTGTCAACTTAAATTGCATTGTTAGGCTGACCTATATTTTTACAACCAAACCAATTTTAAAAAACAAAGAATTAAAATCTAGAGTTTGTTCTATTAATTCTTCATTAGGATATGAAATTAAAGCTATTTTAGAATTCGGTTTATTAATTTTATATACACTTTCTATAGTTACATTTATTGGGGTATTAACAGAAAGTAGTAAACCCAAAATAAATTCTTCAGATATATTATTTTTTACTTCTCTTAATAATATTTGTCTATTATCGATAAATTGAGCATTTCCAGGTTGATTAATATTATTTGTATTAAATGTTGAACCGAATCCAATATAAGGTTCAATTGACCAGGTAATTGGATAATATTTAATCGATATTCCTAATCCGAATGTTTTATAAGTGAAATTGCTTAAATATTTATTTTCATTACTTAGTTCAGATAAATAAAAGTGAGTACTTCCAGTAATAGATATCGGTAATTGTTCAAAAATATATTCAAATAGTAAATTTGGCCCGACCATATAACTTATATTTTTACCTCCAGTTAAAATATCTATTGTCCCTCCCAACTTTATAACTTGGGAAAATGATGCGGATGTAATAATTAAAATAAATAATGAGAAAATTATTCTTTTCATTTTTATCAATCTTTATTTTTGTTTGCAGCCTAACGAACCGCAATTAAGTTGCAGCCCAGAACAAGAAACTTTTATTTATTACCTCTGCCGAAGATTAAGCAAACTGTGCTTAACTTTCCGTTTACGATAAGCACAGTTTGCAACAAACTTATTAAGATCACTTCTAGTTAAACAAGATACTTTAAGCGGATCATCTACCTTCAAAATTCTCTAAAAAGCCGAATGCGTAAAATGCTGTCAACTTAAATTGCTTTTGTTATGTGCCATTTTATTTTTATTAATACCATTGATTTTGTTTCCGTTTTTCCATTTACATTTATTGTATAAAAATATATTCCACTTGGTAAATCTTCTCCTTTAAATAATATTTTATAACTTCCAATATTTTTATAACCATTCAAAATAGTAGAAATATACTTACCTAAAATATTATATATTTTTATATTGACCCTTGAATATTCGTTTATATCAAATTCTATCGTTGTATTTGGATTAAAGGGATTCGGGTAATTTTGATATAGCTTAAAATCAGTGGGAGTTTGTAAAATGTTTTCTTTTATTGATGTGATAGTACCTAAAGTATCTCCGTTGATTATGCAGCCTAATAACTGCATTGTTGGACCTTCTTCAGCTCTGTATTCATAATACTCACCTATACCGCTTACAAGCCAGGTATCACTTATAAACATAGAACTGTCAGTAATGATAGTATCACCTGGAGCTCCAGGATCATAATAACCAATATCCTTTACATAACTTAGTTTGCCGAATATATAGGTTTGAAAAATATCATTTACTCTTGCTATTTCGTTATAGCGTTTATCATAAACCCATGTTTCTCCCGAATCAGCATTTAACTTATAAGGGTACCATAAAACCGTATCACTAATAAAATCTAATTGAAAAACGTTATAAGAAGTATCTATTTTTATCCGAGGCTTATTTCCATAGAGAATCGATGGGTAGAAAAGATATTGATTACCAATTATATCGATAGAATCTTTAATTATCTCAGATTTATAGGATTCAGTTTGGGTTTGATATTCCCAAACATCTCCAACTGCAGAAGGAAAGAAACTTTCCGGTGGTGGTATTTGTGAAAATATTTGGATACAAAAGCTGACAATAAAAAATAAAATAATTATATGTTTCATAATTGTCCCTTATTTTTGTCTACCACATAACTTATTATTAAGTCTTTCTTCTATTAATTACTTATGTCTTTATTTAGACAAATAATGTACATATGTATCCATTTTTTATATAATGTCTATACTTAGACAAAATTAAATGTGCAATTATAGACATATTTAATACTTGAATTTATTCATCCTTCCCTACTTTTTCTACAACTATCCGATCCTCTAAACCTAATGATAATATCTCTCCATAAGGTAATTCCCATACCTTTTCATTTATATTCCAGCGTCCCCCTGCATTTTTTACTAAATTCGATATTTCAATCTCATTGTACATTATAATTATCGGCATAATTTTATTCATTGGGATTTTGTCTGTTCTTTTTTCCCAGCCTTTTTCATCCACCACTATTTCGACGGTCGTAAATTTTTTATTCTTTATCTCATCATATCGGTACCTTACACATATTAAGCTTTCACCGTACTTCTTCTTCCATCCTTTTGCTCCCGGCTGATCCGGACGTAAGGTTCTTTTTATCGTCATTTTAATTTAATTTAAATTAAATTTATTATTACTATAAAACTAAATTCTCCGCTCAACATTCGGAACTATAATCATACAACAAACTACAAACAACAAGCAGTGCATTAAAGGTTATCTGCAGGACTCTTCACACCAAACCCTCCCTTTCTCATAACATGAGTATATATCATTGTTGTATTTACATTTTCATGTCCAAGTAATTCCTGAACCGTACGTATGTCATAACCGTCTTCTAAAAGATGGGTTGCAAAAGAATGACGAAATGTATGGCAGCTCCCCGGTTTTCTTTATATTCGCTTTTTGGATTGCAGTTTTTACTACTCTTTGAAGAACATTTTCATCAATATGATGCCTTCCCTTTTTCCCTGTCCTTTCATCAATAGATATCTGAGATGACGGGAATACATATTGCCACCCGAATTCCTTACCTGCATTAGGATATTTTTTATCTAATGCATACGGAAGATAAACAGAACCGTTTCCATTCTGAATATCCTTTTTATGAAGTTTTTCTACTTTTAGTAAATGTTGCTTTAATTTTTCTTTTATAATTGAAGGGAAAATAGTTATCCTGTCTTTCCTTCCCTTTACCGTCTCTCACTATAACCTGGTTATATTCAAACTCTATATCTTTTACCCGTAGACGGACACATTCCATTAGTCTCAATCCGCAGCCGTATAAAAGGTTTGCCATTATCAAATTTATTCCGGTTAATTGCATTATAACTGCTTTGACTTCTTTACGTGTAAAAACCACAGGAAGTTTTCTGGGCTTTTTGGCTCGGATTAAATCAATTTCATTAATTTCCTTATTCAATACTTGTTTATAAAGAAATATTATCGAACATAAGGCCAAGTTCTGAGTTGAAGCTGAAACATTTCGTTTTATTGCCAAATAATTTATATATCTGCTTATTTCATTTGCGCCCATCATAGAGGGATGTTTCTTATTATGGAAAAGTAATAAACTCCTTTATCCATTTAATATATGCTTCTTCAGTCCTTTTACTGTAATGGTGAACTCTGATTATTGTTCTTACCTGGTCTAAAAGTTTTATTTTCGGTATCGGATTGTTTGCTGTGCTATTTTTGTTGGTTTTATCTGGTTCCATTCCCCGAAAAAATTTTTAGTTTCTTTTCAAAATAATTCTATTTTCTATTATAGGCAAGCAAATATAATCTTGTTTTTTATTTTCCATGAAAAACTAATATGCGAATCCATTAATTACAATAAAGACAAATTGGATTAAGTTTTTATTAGAAGTGAAATAAGAAAATATGCAATCCTGGAAAGTCTGCTTAATAATTGCTATATGCCATTTTAATATGACCGTTGGATATAGCTTCGCTTCTTGAGACACATCAAAGATTTGGGGTGATATTGCATTGTAGAAAGGTTCCCTTTTTCCCCACAAAATATTATGTTGCATTCAAACTAAATTTAAAATATGAATTTTGCAACAGTAATTTTAATGAATCTAAAATTGTCTCATTCCGGACAAACTTATCCGAAATAAATTACTCGACCTAATTGGAATACAGCCTACCCGCACTTTTATCTTTTTACTTTTATCTTGTATCTTACAATTAATTCGTAAAGCCTCTGACTTCCATCACATATGATTTAATAAAAAAATAGTTATTTTTGCTTTATTCTTAGCCCCTTCCTAAGATATACTATAATAAATAAGCGGGACTAATTTTTTTGTTATATGGAAATGCTTTAATTGTGGAAGATCAATCCATCACTGCGTTGGATTTGAAGCAAATTCTTATGAACTACGGTTATTCAAGAATAACTATATTTAGTAAAGGCGGGAATGCAATTAATTTTATCGAGAATGAACCCGTTTCCATTGCTTTGCTGGATATTAAATTAGCCGATAATATTTCTGGAATTGATGTAGCTGAAAAATTAAAGCAAAAGAAAATACCATTTATTTTTATATCTGCATTTTCGAATCCTGAAAATTTCAGGCTTGCTGAAGAAATGAATCCGGTAGGTATAATAAAAAAACCTTTTGAAGAACAAACTCTAAAGGTTTTAATTAACAGCTTATCTAATTTTCCGGGCAAAGTAAATCACAGCTAAAATTTTTAATTGCCAATACCCTCTCCGCCTTTAATTGTTAATTATCAATTGTTAATTGTTAACTGCATTATTTCCCTATTCCTTTACTTCCTTAACCACTACCTTTATTCCTTCAACTCTTAGAACTTTAATTTTTTTCCCTCTTTCGATATATTCCCAATCGGCAACCACATCTACTCTTTTTCCGTTAATCTCCGCCGAACCTGCCGGCCTTAGAGTTGTTAAAGCTGTTCCCTCTGCCCCCAGGAGCTCTTTCTCGGAAGGATAGGAAACAAATCCCTGATCAGCCTTCTCTTCGTCTGCTAATATCAGTCTGTTGAATGCACTTGTTGTGGGGAGAAATTTTGCAAGTAAAAATATAAGTATTAAGGCTCCGACCAATGCGCCGGTAAGCTGCACTATTGCTATAGATATATTTTGATAATTAAAGAATGGACCGTTAGGAGTTAATGCTAAAAATATTGATAATAAGATCAATAGTATACCGCTTATTCCTGTTATGCCGAAACCAGGAATAACAAAAATCTCCAGAGCAAGAAGAACAATCCCCGCTATAAAAAGCACTATATCAAGTATTGAAGCAAGCTGCAAAATATATGAAGAACCAAAAAATAATAATAAAGCAATTACACCTGCTGTGCCCGGAAGTCCCCATCCGGGAGTTTTAATCTCTGCAATTACACCAAAAAATCCAATTAGTATTAATATTGAAGAAACTATAGGGTTGTTTAAAAACTTAACTACATCTTCCGCCCAATTCTGGGTAACAGTTATTACCTGGGCATTCTCAAGATTAAATGCTTTCAGCAGTTCTTCTTTATCAGTTACAATAGTATCAGCAATACCGTACTTTCTTGCTTCTTCATCCGTCAGAGTAACCAATTGAGTGCTGTCTACCAGACCTTTTATTATAACCCTTTCATCAACCATACCCTGGGCAATATCTTCCCTTCTTCCGTTCTTTTCAGCGGTGGAACGCATCTCACCTCTCATGTATGATTGGTATTTCTCACTTTGTTTTTCTCCGGATTGATTTACAACAGTCGCCGCACCAATAGAGCTTCCAGGAGCCATAGCTATTTTATTGCACGATAATGCAATTAATGCTCCAGCAGATATCGCTCTATTATTAACAAAAGCAATCGTTAAGATCTTGCTCGAAAGTATTGCATCTTTTATCTGAGTAGCAGCATCTAACCTGCCTCCAAAGGTATTTATTCTAAAAATGATTGCCTCTGCTCCCGCTTGATTTGCCTCCGATACAACCCGGCTTATATAAGGTGAAAGGCCCAGGTCTATTTCACTATTAATATCTGCCCAGTATACTTTTTTACTCTGACTGAAATTACAAATGTTTATCAATGCAAAAAGAATTGAAAAATAAATAAGGCTCCTCATTTAGATTCCTTTTATTTTTTATGGCGAAAGGTAAAATACTTCTTGAATCATTTAAAATATTAAAAATATTTATTTAAATTTAACTTAAAAAGTGTTATCCTAAAAGAAAATTTTCTAACTTTATATTTTTTTGCATTTTGTAAAATAAATTGTTTAGTTTTCATAACGCTCAATTAATCTTTCAATAAAAAAGAGGCAGACATTGAATCATTTGATTGGGGCACATACATCAACATCCGGCGGCTTAGCAAATTCTGTAGCACTTGCAGAAAAATTGAATTTTTCTGCTATGCAGATATTCAGTAAAAATAATAACAGGTGGGCTGCTAAACCTTTCACCGAAGAAGTTATTAATGAGTTCAAAACTAAATTAAGCGCTTCCGGTATTAGGTTTACCGTTGTTCACGATTCTTATTTAATTAATTTATGCTCGTTAAGTGAAGAGCTTCTGGAGAAATCAAGGGCAGCTTTTCTTGATGAATTAATTAGATGCGAACAGCTTGGAATTCCTTATCTGAATTTTCATCCCGGCGCTCACGGCGGCGCTGGAATAGAAGAGGGGATTAAATTAATTGCAGAATCTCTGAATATTGTTCATGAAAAAACCAAAAATTTTAAAACAAGCAGTATGCTTGAAGTTACTGCTGGACAAGGTTCGGCAGTTGGATATAAATTTGAACAGATAAGAAAAATAATTGATCTTGTCGAACAAAAGGAAAGAATCTCTGTCTGTATTGATACTGCACATATTTTTGCTGCAGGCTATGATTTTAGAGCTCCCCTGGCCTATGAAAAGACTATGAAGGAATTTGATGATATAATCGGGCTTGATAAATTAAAATGCTTCCATATGAATGACAGCAAAAAAGAATTAGGGAGCAGGGTCGACCGGCACGAACATATCGGTAAAGGATTTATCGGTCTTAATGGATTTAAAAATATTATGAATGATAGACGCCTGGAAAGAGTGCCTAAAATTCTTGAAACGCCGAAAGGTAAAGAACAATTAGAAGATGTTGAAAATATTAAGGTGCTGCTCAGCCTGGTTGAATGAAATAGTAAAAAAGAACAAAAATAAATTAGCTTAATATTCCGCTATTACATTGGATCAGCTCCCCGCAATACAATTATACCGCTGTCTTTCCTCTCCTTAACCAAATAGTCGGAAAGAGGTGTTTTTGAAATTTGAACCTTATATCCTACGTTGGGAGCATTTAATAAATGAATCTTATTGTCGTTCAATCTTACTGCTATTCCTACATGGTTGATATCAAGTCCTTTTACATTGGAAGTAAATGCGATTAAATCGCCATCCTGAATTTTATTTTCTATCGCAGAGACTCTAGCTTTAGGTATATAATAATATACCCTTTCAGCTATCTCTTTTTCCTGGTTACGGATTACCGGTATAAATTCAGGATTGCTTTTTAAACTTGCATATAAATTCGGATGTTTTGACATAAAGTTAACATTAAAAATAATCTGCTCTCCGCCGATCTTTTTTGTAACATCCTCGATTATTCCTTTTTTTTCATTATAGTATATCCAATCGGAAAAATAATTCAGCCTTGAAGGATAACCATTAATTATACCGTCTCTATACCTGATGTTTTGAAGTTCTCTTTGATAATCTTTAAATGAGGTTTCATCTTCTTTTATACACCTTGCAAATACAACCGCATTTTCCAGGAAAGTAGTGCAATCCAGCCCGGTCAAATTTATTACTAAAGCTTCCTTATCCCCTTTTTCTAAAGTATGAGCGGCATAATCCGTACCTAAAAAACTTTTCCCTATCTCAGTAATAATATCGCCGATTGGTTTATCCTTTAAATTTTGCTTAAGAGCGAGTTTAAACTTTTCTTTGCAGATTAAAACATCTTCATTGGAAAAAATCTGAGCTTTTAAAAGAAAGGAATTATTAATAATAGAAAAATAACTTTAAACATCGTCTTCACTTATTGGTCTAATCCTTTCCTGTCTTCTTGTATCTTTTTACTTTTACTTTTATCTTGATTATACTTTTCTTTTTACTTGTGATCTTTTATCTTGTTATCTTTTATCTTATTATCACTTTATATAATATCTTCATCGGTTGCAACCTCGGTATATTCTTCAAGCTGCCTTGCGTGAGCAAGATTTTCAAACCTTGCATATTCCTTGATAAATGCTAACTTAACATCACCTATCGGACCGTTCCTTTGCTTTCCAACTATAATTTCCGCAACTCCTTCAAGAGAATTACCATTTTCATCTTTCATCATACCATAATATTCAGGCCTGTTTAAGAATATAACCACATCGGCATCCTGTTCAATAGAACCGGATTCGCGCAAATCCGAAAGCTGCGGCCTCTTATCTGTCCTGGTTTCAACTGCACGGTTTAGCTGTGCCAGTGCCAGAACAGGTATATTCAATTCCTTTGCTAAAGACTTTAATGAACGGGAAATATGCGATATTTCTCTTTCTCTGCTCTCTACCTTCGCCGGACCCTGCATTAATTGAAGGTAATCGATTATTACCATTCCAATATTTTTCTCTACCTTTAATCTTCTGGCTTTAGCTCTTATTTCTAGAACAGTCTGGGCAGGAGAATCATCAACAAATATTGGAGATTCTATAAGCTTATGAGCGTTTTTACTTAACTTAACACCTTCTGAAGTCGGAAGCTTTCCCGTCCTGACAAGGTGAGCGTTCAGCCTTCCTTCCGCACAAAGCATCCTGATTACCAATTGCATTGTCGACATTTCCAGGCTGAAAATACCTACAGGGATTTTATGTTCTATTGCAGCATTCCGCGCCAGCGTTAAAGCGAATGCCGTTTTTCCCATCGAAGGCCTGGCCGCAATAATTACCAGGTCAGATTTTTGAAAGCCGCCCAGCATTTCATCAAGTTCATAAAAACCGGTCGGTACTGAAAATTTCTGGTTTGTTTTCGAATGGATGGCTTCAATATATTCAAGCGCATCTCTTACCGCTCTATCCATCCCGAGAAATGATTTTTTTAGATGTGATTCTGTTATTTCAAAAATTTTTCTTTCTGCTTCGTCCAGGATATCGAATGCATCTTCTGTCCCTTCGTATGCTGCTTTTGCAATTTCGTGCGAGCTGGTAATTAATCCTCTTAATATTTCTTTTTCAAGGATAATCTTTGCATGGTATTCAATATTTGCGGCTGAGGAAATATTCTGGGAGAGTTTGCTTAAGTATACTGCACCCCCTACTTCATCCAGCTGCTCCCTCTTCTTCATTTCATCGTACAAGGTGACCGTATCAATAGGTTCCCCCGATTCAAAAAGAGATACCATTGCTTCAAATATTTTTTTATGTTCGGATAAGTAAAAGCTGTTTGAAGTTAATAGCTCGATGGCTTTCGGAACAGCCTCTTTTTCTATCATCATTGCGCCAAGAACCGAAGCTTCTATTTCAGGTGCCGAAGGTGGTTTTATATCTGCAGGAATTATATTCCCGGTATTATTTTCACTTCTCTTTTTCATAAAAAACAGGATCCAATCTTAAAAATCAGGATAGTAAATTACAACTACAAATATTAAATTGAAAATTAATTTAAGTAATTAATTACAATTCTTTTTATATTGTCCAGAGGAGAAAGATAATTCTTTCCAAATCATATTAAAATTCATAAAATATTGCAGCGGGAAAAATATTCTTTTACAAATTCTTTAAACGATCTATGTCATCTTTTATTGGTTATACCGGTCAAAAAAATTCATTACTAACAGAATATATCTCTTCTCTCAATTTGGGACAAAAAAATAAAATTATTACCGATAATTTGTACCTGGAATATGGCGGCAGGAAAGAGAATTTAGTAATGAATTCACTTCCTGATTCTTCAGGCTGGATTGTAAGCGGACTTCCTGTTTCTGCGGAAATTTCTCAAAAACCTAAAATTATGGAAAAAAAGGATTGGGAAAATCTGCTGTCAAAAAAGGAACTTAATTTAAAGAATATCGATGGTCATTTTACAGGTTTAAAATGGAATAAAGATATTATTACCTTTTTTAATGACCAGCTTGGGCTAAGAGATATTTATTTTATAAAAGTTAATTCAAACTATTTTTTCTCAACAAGACTTGATTGGATAGCGAAATTTAATAAAACAAATGAAATTAATATTGACGAGTTGTCTACAAACTGGATGCTGCCCCATCAAATTTCATGGGCTAGTATTTTAAAAAATGTAATCATGCTGAGCCCGGGTGGAGTTGTAAAAATTTCATCCGGTAATTTTGAAAAGTATATTTCACCCTGGATGCCCGATTTTGATCTGGATAGTGAACCGGAAGAGTTTATCCATACTTTAAATAATTTTTAAAATTACTTATTCCGGAAATAATAAAATTAATCTGGGGCTTTCAGGTGGAATTGATTCAAGAGTTTTACTGCAGCTTTTATTCAACAATAATATTGAAGATTTCGGAACACATACATTCGGCAATCTTCAAACTGCTGATGGGAAAACCGCAAAAGAGATAGCAGAAAAGAATAAAATTGGACATAGATTTTTTACTGTTTCTTTCCCGGATAATGATCTATTATTAAAAAATCTGTTATGAAAATATTTCTCAGCTTGGTTTAAGCGCATCTATTTATGAAACATTAAATTATCCTTTTTATGAACAATTAAATAATCAGAGCTTTATAATAATCGATGGAGCTTATGGAGAAATTTTCAGAAGAGCTTATTTCAAATAGATTTCTAATTCTCGGGAAGAATGCCTTACTTAATAAAGATGCCGAAAAGATCTTTTAATCTTTTAAAAAGGTCAAAAAACAGATATTTTTAAAGATTGAGCTGGTCAATCAGCTTGAAAATTCTGCAATAAACCAGGTCTCAAATATTCTTGAAATTTTACCTGAACCAGGTTTAATTGGTATTGAAAACTGGCTGGATACTTTTTTCATTAAAACGAAAGTAGCAAATATTAGCGGCCCAAGTCAAACATTTTTGGATAATATTTGTACTGCCTTTATGCCTTTCATCCAGCCTTCAGTTCTTAATAAAGGATTTAGTTTGGAATTTTCAGAGAAGAAAAATGGAAAAGCATTTTTACAAATAATCTCTTCAGGCAAAAAACTGGATAAATATCCTCTTGTAAAAGATCAAATTATCTATCCATTTAGTTCGAATATTTTCTTTACCCGGTTTTATCAAAAATTAAAGCGGAAAATGGGATTAATATATAAAGATGATATCCAATCGGAATTATTAATTAGATTAAAAAGTTTTGTTTTAGATAAAATTAATTCACAAGATGTGAAAAAGTTTGATTTGTATGATTACAATAAAATATCAAATCTTGCTTCAAATTATTACGGCGGTGATAAATCCTTAACAAATAATTTAACATGGTGGATTACTTTTGAAATTTGGAGAGAAAATTTTAAGATAAAATAAAAATTCAAATAACCGGCTGCTCATGTGTTAAGCAGTGTATCGTCCCTAATCCCCAAACCAGGTCTGTTGCATGAATTCCGATTACAGGCCTGTCCTTTACTAATTCCGACAATATTCCTAAAGCAATTCTATCTTTCGGATCATTAAAGGTCGGCGTTAAAACTGCATAATTCGTAAAATAAAAGTTCGCATAACTTGCAGGAAGACGCTGTCCCTTGAAGATTACCGGTGAAGGCATTGGAAGTGAAATTATTTCTAATTTACTTCCATTTTCAAGTTTAACCCCTTCTAATCTTTCTTTATTTTCTTTTAATATTGAATAGTTTTCATCTTTTGGATCATCTTCCTTAACCAGAACTGCACTACTCCCATTAACAAACCTGCACAGATCATCCACATGTCCATGTGTATCGTCGCCGGTAATTCCTCGTCCAAGCCATATTACATTTGCAACACCTAAATATCTTCTGAATACTTCTTCATAATCTTTTTTTGTAAAGCCGGGATTCCTCACTTGCAGCTTGGCATCCATTAAGCATTCTTCTGTTGTAATTAAGGTTCCTTTTCCATTTGTATCAATAGAACCGCCTTCTAGAACAACATCTCTTTTGTTATGAACAGGCAGAATATTCGGAAGTTTAAACTTTTTTGAAATAAAGTTCGGCAGCTTCGCATCTTTTTTATAATTGGAATATTTTGCCCATCCGTTGAATTTGAAATTAATTGATGCTATTCCGGTTTTACCATCAATATCATTTTTTATAAAAATAGGTCCGGAATCTCTCGTCCATCCGCGGTTAGTTTTTAAAGTATAGAATTCAATATTTTCGAAACTAAGGTTTACTGATTTTAATACTTTCTCAGCTTTTTCTTTATGCTCTTTCGATTCAACAACGATCCTTACCTTTTCTCCACGTGAAATATATTTTACTATTTCCGCATAAACCCATGGAATGGGTGCAAACTTGGCCGGCCAGTCTTCTTTATTATGAGGCCAGCCGATCCAGGTCGCTTCATGCTCTTCCCATTCGGCAGGAAGCCTCATTCGATAAACCTCTTTTCAATTCCTGCATACGAATCAATTCTGCGGTCCCGTAAAAACGGCCAGTTGCGGCGGATATATTCAATTCTTTCCAGGTCTATTTCACCTATAATAATTTCTTCTTTATCTTTGGAAGCCTGCGCGATAATTATTCCCTGCGGATCGGAAATAAATGATGACCCCCAGAATTCTATTCCGGCAGAATCTTTTGATTGTTTTTCCAAACCGATTCTATTGCAGGCTGCAACATATACTCCGTTAGCAATTGCATGTCCTCTTTGAATTGTCTGCCATGAATCAAATTGAGCTTTCCCTTCCTTTTTCTTTTCATGCGGATGCCAGCCGATAGCAGTCGGATAAAATAAAATGTTTGCTCCTTTTAATGCAGTTAACCGTGCACTCTCAGGATACCATTGATCCCAGCAGATAAGTGTTCCGATATTACCAAATTTTGTATTGAAGGATTTATAACCGAGGTCTCCGGGTGTAAAATAAAATTTTTCGTAATAAGCAGGATCATCAGGAATATGCATTTTACGGTATATCCCCTCAACTTCACCTTTCGGATTAATTAATGCAACGCTGTTATGGTAGATCCCTGAAGCGCGTCTTTCAAAAATAGATGCAATAACTGCAACTCTGTTTTTCTTTGCAGCTTTCCCGATTTCTTCAGTGGATTGCCCTGGAATTGTTTCTGCAAGATCAAAATTACTGATATCTTCTTTTTGGCAAAAGTATTGTGACCGGAAAAGCTCCGGCAGGCATATTACCTCTGCTCCTTCTTTTGCAGCTTTATTAATCCAGCTTATTGATTTTTTCAGATTATCATCCGGATTCTTACTTAACGCAATCTGTATCAAGCCGACAGTAAATTTTGAAGGGATTTTATTTTTCATATTATTGTAAAAAATTTTTCATTCAGTATTTTAAAGATAAATAATCTCTTTATAAAATATCTAATTTTCCCCTCCATAAAAATTTAACCGCAGAAGAAATTCAATGTGTATCATTTTCCCTCCGCGCTCTCTGCGGCTCCTCTATTATCTCTGCGGTAAAATATACATTGCTAAACGATTCCTTTTTAAGAATTAACCGCAGAGGAAGCAGAGAAGACTCAGAGCTAACAGAGTTATTATTTTCTCTGCAGATCTCTGTGGAACCTCTGTTATCTCTGTGGTAAAATACGCATTATTAAACGATTACTTTTAAAAAATTAACCAAAGAGGAAACAGAGAAGACTCAGAGGTAACAGAATTATTATTTTCTCTGCAATCTCTGTGGCTCCTCTGTTATCTCTGTGGTAAAAATACACATTGTTAAACGATTACTTTTAAAGAATTAACCACAGAGTAGACTCAGAGTTAACAGAATTATTATTTTCTCTGCGATCTCTGTGGAACCTCTGTTATCTCTGTGGTAAAAACATGTCGTAAAATATTTTCATTCTATATAATATTTATTTATATATCTTCTAATTCCATTTTTTAAAATTGTTACATTAAAATTAATTAGTATCCCTATTTTACAATTTGAAAGTTTCAGATATGTTAAAATTTGTGCTGTATGTATATCTGCCAGTGTATCAACAGATTTTATCTCAACTACAACTTTTCTTTCTACTAATAAATCGATCCTATAACCACATTCCAAACGGACATCATTATAAATTAAAGGCAATGCTTTTTCTTTTTCAATAAACATTCCATCATTTACAAGTTCATAAGCAAGGCACTCTTTATAAGCACTTTCCAAAAGACCGGGACCTATGGTTTTATGAACTTTGATAGCATTTTTAATAATAACGGATGTAATTTGATTTATTTCCATTTTGATCCCCTATTAAAGAAAATTGACCTCAGAAGTAACAGAGTTATTATTTTCTCTGCGATCTCTGCGGCTCCTCTGTTATCTCTGCGGTAAAAAACACGTCGTATCTAATTATTTATTATAGCCGTAGGTAGAGACTAATATACCTTTGATATTATATTCTTTGCGGGTTTGAAGAACACCATTTTTATAAAATTCTTCCTTCTTCAATTCTTTATTATTAAAGTAGACTCTTAACCATCCTTCAAGAACATCATTATTATAATTTGCTACCTGTTCAACACCGCCGTTTTTAAAATATGTGGTAACTTTACCTTGTAAGGCACCATCAATATAATTCCCATCGGTTTCAGCAAGTCCGTTGTCATAATAAGTTGTTGATTCCCCGTTTTTAACATTGTTCTTATAATGATCTGCAGATTCCAGGTTGCCGTTTTTATAGTACTTCAAATAAATACCGTTCATTGCATTATTTTCATAGTAAATTTCTGATTTTTTTTCGCCGGTATCGTAAAAATTTTTTGTTACCCCTTTCCTTAATCCTTTTACATAATCCATTTCAGATTGAAGGATGCCTCCTTCGTAATAAGTATAAGATTTCCCATTTAAAGTATCATTGCTGTAATTCCATTCTTCCTTTAAATAACCGCTTTCATAATAAATCCTGTAAGGTCCATCCTTTTTACTATCTTTGTAATAGATCTCTTCCTTCATTGAACCGTTATCATAATAATTTCTTACAGTCTTTTCCACACCTTCCAGCTTACCGGTATAATCATATTTAACCCGGTTTGTTAATTCGTCATTCACATATTCATCCTTAACTCTAAGGTTTCCTGCCTCATCATAAATTGTTACTTCTCCCTCTATTTTATCATTAACAAAAAAAGCGTTTAGTGCGACTATCCCGTTGGGATTATAAACTTTTGTAACTCCGTTTAATAAACCGTCTTTAAAATTTTTTTCAACTTCTAATTGTCCCGATTTATAGTAGGTTTTTGAAAGCCCTTGCAGAACACCGTCTATAAAATTCCATTCACCCTGCAATTCGCCTGTTTTATAAAAAGTTTTTGTGATTCCTTCTAGCTTACCATGATGATAATTCTGAATTGCCCATAATTCTCCTGTTTCATAATACCATTTTGAAGTATCTTCTTTTTCCCCGTTGTGATAATTCCATGCAATACTTAAAATCCCGTTATCAAAGTACCATGTAGATTTCCCTTCTTCCTTACCGTCTTTAAACTTCCATTCTTTCCATAGATGTCCGTCGGGGTAATATTCCAGATATGTTCCGTCGAGCTTTCCATTAACATAATCCCCCTGGGTTTTTAAAGTGCCGTTCGGATAGTAAGTCTTTTTTATTTGAGCTGCACCTTCCTGTGCAAAAGCTTTACTCAATGAAATGGAAATAATTACTAAAACAATAATCTTTATTCTGTCGAAATTCAGCATAATGAAACTTTTACAATAATGTAATGATCTAAACTTTAATTTTTTAAAAAAAGCGATGCAATTTATTATAATTTAGCAATAAGATAAAATGATAAAAGAGAGTAATGAAGTGTTTTCCACATTAAATCTTGGTTCGGAAACCAATTTCAGTAATAATTTTTTCAGCCCTATCCGCATCTTTTTGCGACTGGAAAGAAATTCTGAATGTACCTCCTGTACCTTCCCTTATTTTGAGCAGTTCCATATCTTTAATATTAATAGAATTCCGGAACAAAGCAGTTGTTAATTTACTTAATACCCCAGGTTCATCTTTTACATAGACAAATAGATCATATAAAGGATTAATAAAACCTTTTGTATTTTTGGGAATCTCATCTCTCTTTGCACGTGCTTTGTCAAAAAGTTCTTTCAAAGTATCAATACTTTGCTCTTTGAGCAAAACTTCAAGATTATTCAAATTATTATTAATCAATTGCAAAGCTGCAACAATCTCATCCTTGTTCATTTTAATAACCGGCTCCCAGATATCGAAATTAGCTGAAGCAATCCTGGTCATATCCCTGAAACCGCCGGCTGCAAAATCAAGATAATTTATTCCGTTATCATTTTTAGAAACGGAATTTACCAGGGTTACCGCTAAAAGCTGGGGAAGATGACTAACCTGCGCTATAATTTTATCATGAATAAACGGATCTAAAAATCTAATTCGTGCTCCAAGCAAATGAATAATATCTGTAAGTTCTTTTATCCTGTCTTTATCTTTTTGCGAGTCTGAAATAATATAAACTGAGTTTTCAAACAAAAGCTGATCCGAATTTTCAAATCCTCCCGATTCTTTTCCTGTCATCGGATGCCCGCCAATATAAATCCCTTTACTATTTACCGATTCCCATTCCTTTTCAAAAATACCTTTCACACCGCAGACATCTGTTATGATGCTGTTTTCATTTATAACAGGAGCTAATTCTTTCAAAGCTTTTAAAGAAAGATCTGTCGGAAGACAAAGGAATATTATCTCTGAGTCTTTTGCTTCCTCAATGCAGCCTAAATTTTTGTCAATTACCTTTTGTTTAATTGCTGATTCGATGACATTAGGCTTATCGTAACCATTTATTATAAAATCTTTACCTGAATTTTTTAGAGCTTTGGCAATTGAACCGCCGATTAGTCCGATTCCGACAATTGAAATATTTTTCATTACTAAAATTGAATATTTATATCATTAGATTAATTTAATTCACATGAGTGATTGCATAATTTTTAATTTTTAATTAAAGAATTTCCTTTACATCTTCCTGCCGATTACCTGGGCGATCAACTTAACCTGTTCCATTAATTCAGTAAACTGTTCCGGTAAAAGAGCCTGCGGGCCGTCGGATAATGCATGTTCCGGATCATGATGCACTTCAACCATTAAACCATCTGCACCGGCAGCAACTGCTGCTCTTGCCATCGGGAGAACTTTATCCCTTAATCCTGTTGCATGAGAAGGATCAGCAATTACAGGTAAATGGCTTCTCTTGTGAACCACTGGAATAGCTGAAAGATCAAAAGTATTTCTTGTATAAGTTTCAAACGTTCTTATTCCTCTTTCACAAAGCATCAAATCCCTGTTGCCATTTGAAAGGACATACTCTGCTGACATTAACCAGTCTTCGACGGTTGCAGCAAGTCCTCTCTTTAGCATAACAGGTGTTGTTGTTTTCCCTAACTCATTAAGAAGCGGAAAATTCTGCATATTTCTTGCACCAACCTGGAATATATCAGTATATTCTGCAATAAGCGGGATTTGTGCATTTTCCATAACTTCAGTAATTACAAGCAGGTTATATTTATCTGCGGCCTTTCTTAAAAGCTTTAATCCTTCCTCCCCCATTCCCTGGAAAGAATATGGAGAAGTACGCGGTTTAAATGCACCGCCTCTTAAAATTTTAGCTCCTGCGCTTGAAACAATTTCTGCTAACTTAAATATCTGCTCTTCACTTTCAACCGAGCATGGGCCCGGCCATCATCACTACTTCATTGCCGCCGATTTTTACATCTTTGATTGAAATTACCGTATCTTCTTTCTTAAATGTCCTGCTTGCTAATTTGAAAGGTTCGGTAATCCTGTAGACTTCAGCTACCCCTTCCAGAATTTTAACTTTCCTAATATCGAAATCGGGTTTAACACCAATAGCGCCAAGAACTATTTGCTGGACACCTGTAGATTTATGTACAGCAAAACCGAAGTCCTCCAAATGTTTAACAACATTTTCGTATTGTGCATCGGTTACATTTTTATCAAGAACTATAACCACTTTTTCTCCGTATTTAGTTTTTAATAACCGTATTTAAATAAAACTGAAAAAATTCAGACTAAGATATCCTTATTAAACAAAAGAATGAATTTATAAATGAGAATTATTTTTCTTCATTTCCGGCTTCATCTATTTAAGGATCTGCCGGCATCTTCCATTTTAATGAAATCTTTTCTCCCCGGCTTTAACTGCCAGGTCAATATGATCTTCCTTGGTCGGTATCGCACACGAATATTTCGAACTATATGAACAATAAGGACTATAAGCAAGATTAAAATCAATAGTATAAATAAAGTTCGAATCGGGATTAAAATCAAAGTCAAGATATCTCCCCACTCCGTAGGTTTCATCTCCGGTAGTCAAATCAGTAAACCAGATGCTGTAATATATTTCACCCTTCTTACTGCTGCTTTTATAAACATTAACATTCCTTTCACCCTGCTTAAAATTTATTTTTACATAGCCGATTCTGACAGCTTTTCTTTCCTCTCCTTTAGTTCCAAAGATTTTGACTGTATCCTTATTCTTATATTCATAGAGTTTGCTCCGAAAAACATAATCAGGGTCCACATCATAATACTTTAGATTTTGAAAATGTGCTTTTGGATCCTGGTTGAATGGTGAACCCGGATCATTCTTCATATAATCGTCCTTTTCTTTTCTCTGCTTTTCGATTTCTGAGATATACTTTTTTTGCTCCGGGGTATAATTCCTTCCGCAGGAAATAAGCGAAATGAGTATTAAAAAATTTATTATAAAATAAAAGAATATTTTCAAGTTATATAGCCTCCATTTTAATTCATGTTGATTGAATGATTGGATGAATGGTTGAATGAACTATAAATCATTATATTCTGTTATTATTTCCTTAACTTGATAATCATTTTTCCAATCATAATTATTCATTAAATTTTCAATACTTACTTTATTAAGTTTAATAAGTTTATTTTCAATAGAGTAGTGTATTTTATCATATTCTACAAACCACTCTTCATCGATTTCCTCTGAATTAAAAAGAGCGAAAACTTGTGAATAGTTTTCACCCAATGATGATAAAGCAATAGTGTTGAATTGTATATTCTCTTTTAGATATCTTCTGCAATATCCTTCAGAGATATTTGAAGAAACAGATAAAGCCGAGTCTTCGATCTGAGCCTTAACTTTAAAGGATATCTCTTTTATTAATTTTAATTTCTTTTTAACAAATGCATATAATTCAATAGATTCCTTCCAAACATCTAATTTTCTATAACCCCTATTAATATTCTTGTTCCTCTCTAAATATTTTTCTGCTTTAGGATTCATGATTTTTATCCTTTTATTATTTCACATTTATATATATATTAGAAAAATCATTCATCCATTTACTCATTCATTCAATCACCCATTCACCCGAATGTTTTCCCGCAATTCACCCCTTCTCCTTCACCTTCTTCTTCAATTCATGCAGCTTATTCAATGCTTCAATGGGGGTTAAATTATTTATCTCCAGTTCGTTTAATTCTCCTCTTAGCTCATCATCGTGAAATTCAAACATGCTGATCTGGTTATCCTCTCCCCTTTTTAATTTTTTAAGCTTTTCTTTCTTTTCTTCGTAAGGAGTTAACTCTTTACTCTCAAGATTCTGCAGAATTTCTTTTGCGCGGTTTGTAACGAACACCGGCAGTCCTGCCATTTGCCCCACTTGTATTCCGTAGCTGTGGTCTGCTCTGCCCGGATTTACTTTATGCAGGAATATGACTTTATCGTCATACTCTCTAACTTCAACTTTGTAATTTTTTATCCTTGGGAAGATTTCAGCCATTTCATTTAATTCATGATAATGGGTTGCAAATAATGTTTTAGCAGAAACTTCAGAATTCTCATGAAGATATTCTGTTATTGCCCAGGCGATTGAGATCCCGTCAAATGTGCTTGTACCTCTTCCGATTTCATCAAGCAGAATAAGGCTTTTACTTGTAGCATTATTCAAAATGTTTGCTGCTTCCTGCATTTCAACCAGGAAGGTGCTTTCCCCTGAAGATATATTATCGCTTGCACCAACACGCGTAAAGATTCTGTCAACCAATCCTATTTTTGCTTCTTTGGCTGGAACAAAAGAGCCGATCTGCGCCAATAAAATTATCAGCCCGATTTGACGCAAATAAACCGATTTCCCCGCCATATTAGGACCGGTTAAAATTATTATCTGATCATTTTCATTATCTAGCCTGCAAGAATTAGGAGTATATTTTTCACCCGGAGGCAGAATTCTTTCAACAACAGGATGACGACCGTCAATTATTTCAAGGTTTGAATCTTCACTTAATTCCGGTTTAACATAATTATATTCATTCGCACATAATGCAAATGAAATAAAGCAATCGAGCATTGCAATTAAACGGGCATTCTGCTGAATGCTTTCAGATTCTGCGGCAACTGTAATCCTTATTTCATTAAATAATTGAGATTCCAAATCATAAATTTTTTCTTCAGCATTTAAAATTTTATCTTCATAAGTTTTTAATTCCGGAGTAATATATCTTTCGGAATTAACAAGCGTCTGCTTACGTATATAATTCTCAGGAACCTTTTCTTTATGAGCATTGCTTATTTCAATATAATAGCCAAAAACTTTATTAAAATTCACTTTAAGCGAAGGGATTTTTGAGCTTTCCCTTTCCGTCCTTTGAAGGTTGGCAATCCAGTCTTTCCCGTGAAGAGATATATCCCTCAGCTCATCCAGCTCAGGGCTGAAACCGTCTTTAATTATTCCGCCGTCAACTATACTTAAAGAAGGTGAATCGACTATTGAAGTCTGAATTTTTTCAACTAATTTCTCAAGAGGATTTAAATTATCTTTAAGCTGTATTAAAGTTTTTCCGGTAAACGGTTCAAGAAGATTTTTGATTATAGGAATTTTCTTCAACGAAGTTTTTATGCTTACAATTTCGCGCGGGTTCGCTCTGCCGGTGCAGACTTTTGAAATCAGTCTTTCAAGATCACCGATTTCTTTAAGTTCTGCAATTAAATTACTGCGAATATTTTTATTCTTCAAAAGCTCTTCAACGCTCTCCTGCCTTTTTAGAATTAAATCAAGCTTCCTTAAAGGAGAGGAAATCCATTTCTTTAAAAGCCTTGCTCCCATTGCTGTTTCGGTTTTATCTAGTATGGAAATTAATGAGCCTTCCCTGCCGCCGTCATGCATCGAAGATGTTATTTCAAGGTTCCTTTTTGTTGAGTGGTCAAGAGCCATATACTCTGAAGGATTATATGCAGAGACTCTGTTTAAATGAGATAAATTTGCTTTTTGTGTCTCCTGCAGATAATTAAGTATTACACCTGATGCAATAATGCCCGGAATAAAATTTTCAATACCGAATCCTTTTAAAGTAACCGTTTTAAATTGCATTATCAGGAGATCTTTGGCATATTCAAAATTAAAGATCCAGTCGTCAACCTTTGTTAAACGGATCGAGGGATTCACTTTGTGAACTATTTTTTCAATATATTCTTTATCTTTTTTCTGAACCAGGATTTCCGAGGGAGAAATTGACTCAATCTGCTGCTGAAGCAAAATTGATTGAATTTCATAACTATAAAATTCGCCTGTAGAAATATCTGTAAAAGCTATTCCTGCAGCACTTTCTGAATCGGAGGAAGGAACAGATTTAATGCAGACAGCCATCAGGTAGTTATTCTTTTTATGATCTAATAATTTATCGGAAAAAGCTACTCCCGGTGTTACAACTTCAATAACATCCCTTTTCACTATTCCCTTGGCAAACTTTGGATTTTCAATCTGTTCACAAACAGCAACCCTGTAACCTGCTCTTACTAATTTAGGAAGGTAGGAATCGATAGCATGATGCGGAAAACCGGCTAACGGGACTTCCCCTGCCGCTCCGTTTGCTCTCTTGGTTAAGGTTATTCCAAGCACCTTCGAAGCTATTCTTGCATCCTCTTCAAAAGTTTCAAAAAAGTCCCCCATCCTGAATAAAAGTATTGTGTCAGGATGAGCTTCCTTGATCTTATTATATTGCAACATTAAAGGTGTTTGATTCATTACTGCAAATTAAGATAAACTTAAAAATACCTCAATGTCAAAATAATATCAATTATTTGTTATTCTTTTAAAATCAAATCCATATTACCTGCAAACCTGTCCAAAATAAATAAATTATGAGAATAAATAATCTGCATATAAATAGATATCAACAAAAGATATAATGATATGCATCTAAAATAACGTCACCGTAGTCAT
The DNA here is from genome assembly GCA_963782475.1 of uncultured Bacteroidota bacterium. Classification (GTDB taxonomy): domain Bacteria; phylum Bacteroidota; class Ignavibacteria; order Ignavibacteriales; family Ignavibacteriaceae; genus CAVQBP01. The sequence continues at coordinate 444,980 of CAWAJW010000003.1, read as the reverse complement.
GGTTTAGACAATGACTGGAAAATTTCACCGATTGCTTGTTTCAGAGTATTTGTAATCTACAAATTATTTATCGGACTATTCTTGGCTTAGCCGTAGTCAAGTATTAATGGTTTCAGTCAGACATAGTTAATAATATTTGGAATTTACTTATTTTTATTCAGACATATTGACATGTATCCAATATTTTAATTTTTTCCAGATTCTTTTCTTTTAAATTTTTTGATTAGATTTAAGTAAATAAATTCCTTACCAATTAAAAAGGGGGGAATATGTTCCCAAAAATTTTATTTATTATAATTTTTTTAACTGCTTTTCTATTTCCAACCAAAGCGCAATTTGATATCCTGAATAAAGTTAAAGATAAAGTCGAAGAGAAAGCCAAAGAAAAAACCGGGGAGGCTATCGACAAAGCAACAGAACCAAAGAAGGAAGATGAAAAAAAGAAGGATGAAAATAATGAGAATAATATTGAATCAAAAAACGATGAAAATAATACTAGCTGAAAATAAAGATGAACTAAAAGCTTATTCTAAATTCGATTTTGTTCCGGGTGAAAATGTTATTTTCTTCGAAGATTTTGCTCAGGATAATATCGGCGATTTTCCTGCATTATGGAATACGAACGGTTCGGCTGAAGTTGTGACTACCAATTTATATCCCGGGAAACTGGGTGAAATTTTCAATGCGAGATGCCATGTGGACTGATGAACTTTTAACTTTACCTGAAAATTATACAATTGAATTTGATGTAATCCCGGTGAAAGGTGAAGAAGGAAGCATGGCGGGATATGGATTCAGACTTATGCAAAGCATAAATGTAAAATCCTTTGATTATGGTGCTGTTCCGGGAAAAGCAGCATTCTCATTTTATGTTGAATACTACGGAAGGCCGGGGTATAGAACATATATTAACCAGGATGAAGGAGAAGGGCTCGGATTAGGCGGAACAAAGGAAGATAAAAATTTATATGAAAAGGAAAACCAAAAATATCATATTTCGGTTTGGGTTCAAAAATCAAGGGTACGCTTATACCAGAACGACACCAAATTATTTGACCTGCCGAAAGCTTTTCCGGTTAAAAGCGTAAAAATGGATAGAATAAGGTTTGAAGATGGCGCTGCTATGATTTCAAATATAAGAATTGCAGTGGGAGCCCCTGATACTCGGAATAAATTGCTTACAGAAGGAAAGCTTGTTACAAGGGGAATTCTTTTCGATGTCAATTCAGATAAAATTAAACCTGAATCATATGGTACTTTAAAAGATATTGCTAAAGTATTAAGTGAAAACAAAGATGTAAAAGTTAAAATTGTAGGTCACACTGATAGTGACGGCGATGACAAGAACAATCTTGATTTATCAAAGAGAAGAGCTGCTTCAGTAAAAAGTTCACTCGCATCTGAATTTGGAATTGAAGAAGCTAGAATGGAAACCGACGGAAAAGGTGAAGCTGAACCGGTTTCGGATAACAATTCGCCCGAGGGTAAAGCAAATAATAGAAGAGTTGAATTTATTAAGCTCTGAATTTAATATGAATTAATTTTCCCTTACATCTCCCCTTCAATCCCTTCCATGGTTATCTGGAGGGGATTGTTTTTTTAATCATGTTATGCTTTATGAAATAATTATTTCCCCTGTAACTTGAATAAATAAGCAATTTCAATATATTTACATTCTTAAAAACTCGTTCATCTTTATTGATAATTGTGGTGATTTTTGAAAGAAGAATATCATAAATGGCACACACTTTATTTAAATAAAGAATTTAATATGCTGGTTTTCGGGCATGCCGGAATTCCTGTTGTCCTTTTTCCGACTGCGCAGGATAACTACTATATATATAAAGATAACGGGATAATCAATTCCGTGTCAAATTTATTGGATGATGGTAAAATAAAAATTTATACTCCTGACGGAATTGATAACGAAAGCTGGTACAATTACTCTATTCACCCTGCAGACAGAGTTAAAGCTCATATCGCTTATGAAAATGTAATTCTCCATGATGTTATTGAATATGCAATATATGAATCGGATAAAGAAAAGGTTATCCTGGGCGGGTGCGGTTTCGGCGGATACCACGCGCTTAATTTTGCATTCAAGCATCCCGACAAAGTTGAAGGCATTATTAGTTTAGGAGCATTTTTTGACATCAAACGCTTTATTTACGGCTATTACGATGATAATTGTTATTTTAATAATCCTCCCGATTATATGCCTGGACTTGAAGATCCATGGTATCTTAATAAAATAAAGGAAATGAATATAATCTTTGCAGCAGGCGAATTGGATTCCAACCTTGAAGAAAATAAAAGAATGTCGTCTATTTTAAATCGGAAAGGGATTCCGCATTTGCTCGATGTAAAGCCGAATGCCGGTAATGATTGGGATTTTTGGCGTGAAATCTTCCCGGAATATATCAATATGGCAATCGAGTAAATTAAATTATATAAATCATCTCTCATTTTAAGTTCTTATTAATAAGCTGGCCTAAAAGTAGCAGACATTATAACACAGCTGTCACATACTAGAAATCTGTGCAGCTATGATTAAATCTGGATCATTAACTGTATATCATGTTAAATTATTTACAAATATTCATTTTTTTAGGTAAACCTCAAGCTCATCCTAAATCTAAATCAATTACATACTTCCCGGTTTCACTTTATTTGATTTATTGTATTAACTATTTTTTTCAATATGTTAACTTTTCCACAAATTTTCTTAAAAGATTTATTATATTATCTTATATTGAAACTAAATGAATCTTTTAGAGGGTCTAAATGAATTTTAAATTCAAAAATGTACGGTATAATTTCCATGTCTCTAAAGCCGCACGGATAAAATATAATTTCGATAAATCACTTTTCTCTATAAACGGAGATTTAATTATTGCTGATTTTCGACCTGGCAAGAATTTTATCTGATAAAATTAACGCCAAACGAAAATCTGAAGGAGATTCATCAAAATTTGTAACCTCCGGCAATTTAAATGCGCTTGGCTTGCTTCATGAAATATTTCATTTCTTAATTAGGATTTATGAAGATGTTGAAAATCCCGGGAGTTTTGGATAGAGGTATAAAATATTTAATAACTCATGTTGAAGAAAAAGAGCTTAATAAAGTATTATTGGGATATCTAAATGAGTTCCCTCCTCTTGAAGTTTTTAAGGGGAAAATTACCTCCGAAGAATATCTGAATTGGTATGACCGGTGAAAAACCCAACCGGGAGATAATCCTTGAAGAATTGATTATTCTGCAGCTGGAAAACAGCAACCCGGCAACATTTTCCCTTGGAAGAATTGTACTCTGATAAAACTCTCTCTAAAAAATCAAAATATATCGAAGCTCTTGCAATTACCGAGCAATTTTTCATAACTGAAAAATCATTCGGCCCGGAAAACCTTCCGCTTCTCCAATTCTTAAGGAAACCGATAGTTAACAGTCCTTATAATATTGAAGGACAGTTGGATTATATTCTTGAAAAATGGGGAGTATACATTTATGATAAATTCTATGACAGGATTTTAAAGAGTAAAGATTTAATAAAAGAAGATTGGAAGTTGTTCCTGCAGTTTGGAGGAGGCAAAGGTACGCCTCCGGTCCCGGTTTATAAGTACGATGCGGAATATTTACAAATGATTAAAAATAAACTGCGCCTTGGAGAAGATTTAAGCGAAGATGAAAAAAGGTTTTATTATTCTGAAGTAGAAAGATTTACAGCAGATATCGAATGGATGCCCAGAGTTGTTATGATCGCTAAAAATGCTTATGTCTGGCTGGATCAGCTTTCAAAAAAATATCAGAGAGGAATAACAAGGCTGGATCAGGTTCCTGACGAAGAGCTTGATAATTTAGCAGGATGGAATTTTACAGCTTTATGGTTAATAGGTATTTGGGAAAGAAGCAGCGCATCAAAAAAAATAAAGCACTATACAGGTAATCCTGAGGCCGTTGCTTCAGCATATTCACTATATGATTATATCATTGCACATGATCTCGGCGGTGAAGATGCATTTCAAAATTTAAAAGCAAGAGCCTGGCAGAGAGGAATAAGAATGGCAAGTGATATGGTTCCTAACCATACTGGTATTTTTTCTAAATGGGTAGTTGAAAAACCGGATTATTTTATTCAGACAAATTATCCTCCTTACCCTGGATATACTTTTCATGGACCTAATTTATCCGATGATCAGAGAGTCGAAGTCCGCATTGAAGATAAATATTATTCAAGGGAAGATGCCGCTGTTGTTTTTCAAAGAAGAGATTCTTATACCGGTGATGTAAAATATATTTACCATGGAAACGATGGCACACATATGCCCTGGAATGATACAGCACAATTAAATCTTCTCGACCCTGAAGTGAGAGAATCGTTAATCCAGACAATAATGCATGTTGCACGAAAAACTCCAATCATTCGTTTTGATGCGGCAATGACTCTTGCAAAAAAGCATTATCAGCGTTTATGGTTCCCGCAGCCCGGATCGGGCGGAGCTATCCCTTCACGTTCTGATTATTCAATGACGCGCGAAGCTTTGGATGAAGCTATGCCTGTTGAATTTTGGCGGGAAGTTGTAGACAGGATCAATAATGAAATGCCAGATACCCTTCTCCTTGCAGAAGCTTTCTGGCTCATGGAAGGTTATTTTGTTAGAACTCTCGGAATGCACCGGGTATATAATAGTGCTTTTATGCATATGCTGATGAAAGAAGAAAATAACAAATACAGGGAATTAATAAAAAATACCCTGGAATTTAACCCGGAAATATTAAAACGGTATGTAAACTTCATGAGTAATCCCGATGAAGAAACTGCTGTTAACCAATTCGGTAAAGGGGATAAATATTTTGGAATTGCCATGCTGATGGTTACACTCCCTGGTCTGCCGATGTTTGCTCATGGCCAAATAGAAGGATTTTCGGAAAAATACGGTATGGAATATAAACGGGCTTATTATGATGAATTTATTGATGAAAATCTGGTACATACTCATGAATATGAAATCTTCCCTCTTATGAAAAAAAGATATCTATTCAGCCAGGTTTATAATTTTGAATTTTATGATTTCATTGACAACTTCGGGAATATGAATGAAAATGTTTTTGCTTATTCAAATAAATCGAATGAAGAAAGCGCAATCGTAGTTTATAATAATTCATATTATGAATGCAGCGGAACTATAAATTATTCTGTTAATAAAATAAATAACGGACATATTTATAATAAAAAATTAGCCGAAGCTTTAAATATTAAATATGATCATAAAGTCTTCTATTCATACAGGGATCATAAAACAAAACTTGAATATTTAATCAGTGGAAAAGATATACATGACTTTGGTTTGTATTTTGCGATTCAAGGATATGAATACAAAGTTCTTCTTGATTTTAATGAATATTATGATTCAAACGGTGACTATGAACGCTTAAAAAGAATGATTGGAAATAACGGTGTTTATTCAATTGAACAATCGTTTATCGAATTGAATCTTTCTCCCGTTCATACTTCATTCAAAGAATTAAATGAACCTTTTGTTATAGAAGAATTTTCGAAATATTGTTTTCCTACCCATCCGGAAACTGAAAATGGATGGGATGGAATAGCTGAAAGAATCAATAATGGGTTATTCAACTTCTTAAGACATATCGAAAACTTTAAGCATCAGCAAATCGATAAAGAAAATATTCTTAAAGAGTTAACCGGTGATATAAAAATCTGCAGAAATTTTTCTTCCATTATCGAAAATGAAAAACATAAAAAGAATTCGCAGCAATGGCTTAAGGATGCTTGGTCGAAGACAATTTTCTTTAATGGAAATTATTTAAAAGAGAACCGTGATCTATTTTTTCCTTTTAATTGTACTTAATAATGCAATTTCTAATTTAAATAACGAAAATAACGTTTTCGATGAACTCAGGCTAAGCAAACCGTTTGATGATGTTTTACTCTCACTGCATCATAATCCCGATAAAATTTATGAAGAAGCTGCTTTAATAAAATTACTCTCTTCGGAAAGGGAGAAGTATTTACTTGTAAAAAATAATCCCGAACTCTACAAAAGATAAAGAAACTGATTGGAAAAGCAGATTATATTTCAAATCTTTTTAATGGCTTATCAGCTGAATATTTGAATGTTAATGAATTTTGAGGGAATAAAATATTATAGTAAAGAAAGAATGGAACTGCTTTTAAGCTGGATTTTCACAATTAACAGTATAGATATCCTGAATAAAAATGATAATAATAGTTCAACTAAAGCTGCTTCAAAAAATTCAACAGTTTGATTACAAATTTTAAAAAGAATTTAAAAATTTTTTGAATTTTTCGAAAAATTAAATAATGCATCCGAAAAATCAGGTTACAAAGTTGATGAATTTATTGAAATCAGCACTAATGAAATAAAAAAAAGTAGGCCTAAAAAGATTAAACAGCCGACAAAAAAATACTTCAAAAAGTAATAAAGGATAATCTAAAAATGGGAAAATATATTTTTCTATTTTTTATTTTCCTTTTTTATAGCGATAAATACTTTGCTCAATATGAAGTTGTTAAGGCGTTTCCGGATTTATCATTTTCAAATCCTGTAGATTTCCAAAACTCCGGTGACGGAACAAACAGAATTTTTGTTGTTGAGCAGGCAGGAATAATAAAAGTATTTCAGAATAATCCCGGCGCTTCCTCGGAAAAAGTATTTCTTGATATAAGAGATAGGGTTGCTAGCGGCGGTGAAATGGGATTACTGGGGTTAGCATTTCATCCTGGTTATTCACAAAACGGTTTTTTCTTATGTCGATTATACTTCAACAAATCCAAACAGGCATACTGTTGTTGCAAAATTTAAAGTAAGTACTTCCAACCCAGATTCAGCCGATACGAATAGTGAAGAAATTTTATTAACTCAGGAGCAGCCCTTTGAAAATCATAACGGCGGAAAAGTGGTTTTCGGACCGGATTCATATTTATATATTTCATTCGGAGACGGCGGCTCGGGTGGCGACCCGAATAACAACGGGCAAAATTTATCTACTTTTCTAGGTAAAATTTTGCGTATAGATGTCAACTCAAAAAATGGCAATTTGAATTATGCAATTCCACCATCAAATGCATTTGCCGGGAATACATTAGGTTATAAAGAAGAGATTTATGCCTATGGAATGAGGAATCCTTGGCGTTTTAGTTTCGATTTTGTAACAAAAAGACTTTGGTGCGCAGATGTTGGTCAGAACCAGTGGGAAGAAATCGATACCATTCAAAACGGGAAAAATTACGGTTGGAGTATTATGGAAGGAAATCACTGCTATAATCCTTCATCGAATTGTAATACAACAGGATTAACAACGCCAATCTGGGAATATAATCATAGTGCAGGTAATTGCTCAATTACGGGGGGATTTGTTTACAGGGGAAATTCAGTCCCTGGTTTAGTCGGAAAATATATTTATGCAGATTATTGTACTTCTAACATTTGGGCTTTAGATGCAAACAGTGCGTCCCTTCAAAATGAATTTTTATTAAAGGTTCCGGGACAAATTACGGCATTTGGAGTTGATCAGAGCAATGAACTTTATTTTTGTGATTTTGACGGGAGCATATATAAATGTAAATCCGCTTCAACAGGGATAACCAATTCTAACCGTGCTCCGGAAGGATTTTAAATCTCTCAAAATTATCCCAATCATTTTAACCACGTAACATAAAGAAACTGCTATTTACCTGAGAAAAGTGATGTAATGATCGGAATTCACGATAATAGTGCGAAAGTATTGTATTTCTGAAAACAGGACCAAACCGGGAGGAAATTATGAAGCAAAATGGAATGCCGTGAATAACAGCTCTGGTATTTATTATGTCAAATTTATTGTTAGTTATTCGCCGGAAGTTATTATAATAAAAACGATTAAAATGAATTATATAAAGTAATGGATACGTGTATTGCACATTCAAAATATTTATTTATTCAATTTTATTTCCCTGTATATTCTGTCCGTTCTGATGTAAAAGTAGTTTTTTTATTTTACCGTCATCCCCTTTTACGAAAGTAATCTGCGCATCAACAGCCTTAGTATAATACTCGAATTCTGATTTAGGAAATAGCTCTATTCTTAGTTGTCCTGTTCCTTGCGCATAAAGCGTATCACCTTCTTTTGAAATAACAATTGCAAAATTTTGGTTTAATTCATATTTACCGGTAAACAAATCATAAACTTTTGGATCTACGTGAGCATCTTCCGGAAGTACAATATTTATTCCCAATTCTTTTAGTTTTTCAATCCCGTTTAAATTTTTTGGATTAAGCTCAATAGATTTTTTATAATTTGCTATTGCATCTTCTTTATTTCCCGTTGCCATTAAGGCTTCACCGTAACTATCGTAAACATTATATGATTCCGGGTAAGCTTTGACATTTAATTTAAAGATCGCGGCAGCTGTTTTATAATCTTTATTAGTAAGATATCTATAACCTAAAATATTCATTGGAGACTCACCTATTTTTTCGCCTTCTTCAATCTTTTTATTATAAAATTCAGATGCTGAATCAATCCCTTTAGCTTTTAGAAGTTCGGTAAAGCTTAGTAATAACGGTTTCTTTGGAAGTTCATAAGGCTGGCTGTAAAGAATATCAATTATTCTGTTGCTCATTTCCTGCAGGTCTGTGCTCCCTGTATTGTTTAAGAGAACAATAAGATCTTTACTATTTGTAATTCTGGTAATTATAGAATTAAAACCGTTTATTGCTCCTCCGTGAGAAATTATGATAAGCGAATCTTCCACATTATCAAAATGCTTTTTAGACAGTCCCCACCCGTAACCATATCCGTCCGCGAAAGATGGTTTGGAATATGGAGTAAAAATTTTCTCCATATATTTTTTAGATAGAAGCTTGTTTGTATAAAGTGCCTGATCCCAAAGATATAAATCTTCTACTGTCGAGTATAGAGAACCCGCAGCATAAGGGATTGACATATCTATATATGCTGCATTATAATAATCGGTTCCGGATTTATTATAGCCTGAAGCGCGATCGGGAATTATTTCGTCAGTATGATCATAACCGGAATTCTTCATCCCTAAAGGTTTAAATATTTTTTCCTTTAATTCATCTTCATAAGTTTTCCCGGTTACCTTTTCAATTATATATCCAAGCAAAATATATCCTGAATTACTGTAATTAAATCTTGTTCCGGGTTCAAAATCAAGGGGAAGGTCCCAGAAAGTTTTAATTAAATCGATTGGTGTTACTGGATCTCTCATAATATCTCTAAATGAGGGTAGATCTGTATAATTTGGGATACCGGAAGTATGGGTAAGCAATTAATGAATAGTAATTTTCTCCCCTTTTTCTTTAGGATAGTCAGGAATGTAATTAGTTATAGGAACATCAAGCTTCAGCTTTCCATTTTCAACAAGCTGCATAATAAGCATTGCTGTAAACTGCTTTGTAATTGATCCAAGTCTGAATTTTGTTTTAGGCGTATTAGGGATCTTCCATTCCATATTTGCCATACCGAACCCGTTCTTATATATAACCGCCCCCTCTTCAGCAACTAATGCACTACCGTTAAATTCTTGAAACTCATGATATTGATTGAGTAATGCCTCTATTTTATCGGCTTTGGTCTGGGGAAGTATAACCAGGCTGGAAAAAACCAAAGCAATTATTAATGAAAAGTAAAATGATTTTTTATTTAAACCTTTCATTTGCATACCCTTTTTAAATCAATGGAAGAAAATATTAAAATATATGTAATCAGATCAATATTAAAAATGAATCTATAACGAGCGGTTAAAAACAGATTTAAAAATAAATTATATTTCGATAAAGCTGGGTTGCTTTTTATTGATGATGGTTGCTTTCAATAAAAGAAATTAAGATTTATTGACAATCGCTCCTCAAAATAATTGCGCATTTCTCTTGATGTAATAAAAATGAGGTTGGTATTAAAATAATTCATGAATTTACGCTTTATATAACGCAAAATTCCATTTCGCTGATTAAAATTATGGGATTTCATGCGAAATATAAGATAGAACTTATTTGTTTTAAGTTATAAATGAAATAAAGCCCTCGCTGGGGGGGATTTAGAGGTAGGTTATAAAATAATTTGTAGTCACATAAAGTTCACATACTCTTCTGATACGCTTCATATACGCTATTTATCTTTTAAATTATTGCATCCTTTACATACAAATAACCTAATCAAAAGGAAAAACTAAGGACGTTTCGCAAAATATGTTAATATTGATGAGAAGTGAGTTCGACCAAAAGTAGCACAGATTATACAAAGTTGCCGCATACTTGAAATCTGTGCAGCTAATGATCAACAATTTAGGATTTTTAGCTGGTCTGATTTACAATTTTAGATCCCTTTAACCCAGCCGCCGTCGACCTGGATTGTATTCCCGGTTATATAGCTTGCTTGTTTGGAAGCTAAAAATACCGCAACGGCAGATATTTCTTCCGGCCTTGCAAGTCTGTTCATGGGTATTTCTTTTGCCATGTCAACAAATATCTCCTCATGTGATATTCCCTCTTGCTTAGCCCTGTTGACTGCTAATTCATACAGCCTGTTGGTTAATGTAAAACCCGGAGCAACATTATTTACAGTGACATTATATTTTGCAACATCATTACTTAATGTTTTTGCAAAACCTATTATACCATTACGCAAAGTATTGGAAAGCATTAGGTTCTCGATTGGCTGCATTGCCGCTACAGATGTAATGTTGATAATTCTTCCCCATTCCTTTGCAATCATATCAGGAATTACCAGGTTGCAAAATCTAACAACACTTAATAATACCTGTTCATATGCAGAATGCCAATTCTCTTCATTAAGGTCTTTAAGAGTACCGGCAATTGGGCCGCCGCAATTATTAACAAGAATATCGATTTTGCCGAGATGTTTATTGGTAGAAGTTATTGTACTTTCAATATCCTGGAGTTTATTCAAATCGCATACATTCCAGCAGGGATCAATACCATATAACCTTCTGATATCGGAGACAGTATTTAAAAGATCCTCTTTCGTCCTGGAGCATAAAGAAATTTCACATCCTTCGGCAGCAAGAGACATAGCAATGGCTTTCCCGATACCTTTGCTGGCAGCAGTTACCAATGCAACTTTCTTTTTTATTCCTAGATCCATTTTTTTATTCTTTAGATTATTTTGAGATACCGCGTTTACTATTTCTTACGAAATATAAAAGATTTTCCAATTCTTTAGTATGAGGAAGTTCATTGACTATTTTTTCAATTGCTTGAGAAACATTTAAATTGGAATTAAAAAATAGATTTAAAGCTTTCTTTAATAGTTCTATATCTTCCAGTGGAAAATCGCGTCTTTTTAAACCTACTCTATTTACACCCGAATATTTAAGAGGATCACCTGAAAATAGTGAATATGGGACAACATCCTTTACTACCATTGAATGTGCGCCAATCATGCAATGCATTCCTAATCTTACGAATTGATGAACTCCGACTAATCCGCCGCATATCCCATAATCTTCAATGGTTACATGCCCGCCAAGTGCAGCTGAATTCGCCAGTATACAATTATTACCGATGCTGCAATCATGAGCTACATGAGAATATGCCATCAAGAGACAATTATTTCCTATGACGGTTTTAAAAGAAGCTTCAGTTGCCCTGCTGATTGTAACACATTCTCTAATTGTATTTTTGTTGCCGATATATACCTCGGAATATTCACCCTTAAATTTAAGATCCTGAGGTATACCGGAAATTACCGCGCCGGGGTAAACAATATTTTCTTCTCCAAGCCTGGCTCCGTTATAAATAGTTACATGGTCTAATAATTTGGTCCCTCTCCCGATCTTCACATCTTTTTCTACAAAACAGAATGGACCAATCTCAACCTCTTCTGAGATTTCAGAGCCGGGATCAACAACTGAAGTATGATGTATTAAGGGCATTTAAAGAGTACTATAAATATTTTTCGTAAAATTAAGAACTTAATTGCAGAATCAAAAAATATTTATGCAGGATTTTTTTCAACAATTTTCTTTACTATTTTATCGGTATCCATTGCAATTAGAAGTTCTTCATTTGTAGGGATACGTAGAATTTTAATTTTTGATGAATCTTTGGAAATCGTTTCATCATTACTTTTATTCCTTTCTTCATCAAGCTCCAAACCGAGGAATTCCATACCGGTAACCGATTCTTTTCGAATTTCGGGTGAATTCTCCCCGATTCCCCCCGTAAATACAAATGCATCAAGTCCTCCCATAGCTGCTGCATATGCACCTAAATATTTTTTTATCCTGTAACAAAAAACCTCAAATGCATAGATTGCTCTTTTATTATTCTCTTTTGCAGCAGTTAATATTTCTCTCATGTCGCTGCTTTCACCGCTGATGCCTACTAATCCGCCATGTTTGTTCAATAAGGTAGAAGCTTCATTTAAAGCAAGACCTTCTTTACCCATAATATATAAAATTACAGAAGGGTCTATATCCCCGCTCCTTGTCCCCATTAGTAAACCTTCAAGCGGAGTAAAGCCCATAGTTGTATCTATCGACTTTCCGTTTTTAACTGCTGCCATGCTGCAGCCGTTACCTAAATGTGCAGTAATAATTTTCAATTCATTTATATTCTTATTTAAAATTTCTGCGGCTTTAGTTGAGACATATAAATGGGAAGTACCGTGAAAACCGTATCTTCTTATTTTATATTTTTTATAAAGTTCATATGGTATTCCGTATAAGTATGATTTTGGAGGCATCTTAACGTGAAATGCGGTATCAAAAACTGCGCACTGCGGTTTACCGGGCATAATGTTTTCTACAGCCTGGATTCCTTTTATGTTCGGAGGATTATGCAGGGGTGCAAGTTCAATATTTTCCTGAAGTACCTTTATAACTTCTTCTGTAATGAGGACAGATTCTGAGAAAGTTTCACCTCCATGCACAACACGGTGCCCTACTGCATCAATATCATCTTTGTCGTCGATTACACCATGATTTTTACTAAGCATAACCCCGAGTACATATTGAATAGCACTTGTATGATCCAGTATTTCACCCGCGATCCTGATTTTATCCCCATCGTATCTTGTATGAGTTAAAACAGCACCGCTCATCCCGATTCTTTCAACTACACCTTTGGCAAGAGCACTTTGAGTTTCAGTATTAATGAACTGATATTTAATTGAAGAGCTTCCGCAATTTAAGACCAAAACTTTCATAATTTTTCCATTTGTGATATAATTTTTCCTGATTCATCGTATTTATAAAAACCTTCACGGGTTTTTTTACCGAGCTTTCTTTCTCTGACAAGCTTTCGCAGAATCGGGCAGGCGCGGTATCTTGGCTCTCCCAATGTTTTCCAAAGGGTTTCCATCCAGGCAAGCACTTCATCAAGCCCCATCATATCTGCCATTTCCAGAGGCCCGGTTTGAAAGTTATAGCCGAGCTTCATTGCAGTATCAATATCCCTTGCTGTTGCCACCCCTTCTAAAAGAATATACATTGCTTCGTTCAGCAGCGGTACAATAGCACGTGTTGTAACAAACCCTGGATATTCATACACCTCAACGGGGGTTTTACCGATTCGCGCCGCAAAAAGCTTTACCTTTTCTACTGTTTCATTCGATGTATAAAGACATTTGACGAGTTCAACAAGCGGAACTTTCGGTACAGGATTTAAAAAATGCATACCGATTATTTTATCTCTCCTTTTTGTACTTTCAGCAATTTTTGTTAAGCTTAATGTTGATGTATTGGAAATGAAAATAGTATCTTTACGTGCAAGCTTGTCAAGAGTTTTAAAAACTTCTTTCTTTAATTCCAGATCTTCATCTACCGCTTCTATAATAATATCGCAATCTTTTACTTTCTCAATCGAGAGCTCCCAGTTTATCCTGCTGAATATTGATTTTTTTTCAGATTGAGTTAGCGCCCACCTTTTTATTTCATTGTCAATTGAATCAGCCAGGGATTCTTTTGCATTATTAAGATTTTCTTCATTTCTTTCAATTATAACTACATCAATACCTGAAGAAGAAATTGTTTGTGCTATTCCCTGTCCCATTACCCCTGCACCTATAATAGCCACAGAATTTATTGCTTCTTCATTAAAATTATTTTTTCCCAGCAGATCTTCCAGTTTTAAATTTTCTTCAACCATTTTTTTTCCTTAAAGTTTTCTTGCCAGATTTCGCTGTTTTGCAAAATCTTTTAATGTATTAATATCATTACCTTTTAATTCCAGCTGTAAATTAATTTCTGAATTCAGTCTTTCAACTTCAGTTTTTTGTAAAATTTTTCCAAATGAATAATCACCTCCCGACAGAAGATCCATTGCGAGAGCACCTTTTATTGCAGTAGATAATAAATAAGCATTCCTGGAATCGCTGCAATTCAAATTGGATTCTATATCCACCCCGTTATCAAACCTGGCGGATAATGTAACGGTAACTATTGATTTAAAAATATTATTAGCCGGTATATTTTTTTGAAAATTAAAGAACCTTTTTATGTAGTCTATCATATGTTCACCCCGGTCCGATGCAGCCCAGTATTGATTCTTATTTTTAATGCTTTTAATCGTTCCGATAAATTCTTTATTACTATTTAAAGAACCGTTTTTTCCTTTAATAACATTTTCAATATAATTCAAATCATCTGCAGCAAGAAGCATAGAATCATTTACAAAATACAACTGCAGCGGAATTTTCCCTTTTAATTTATAGACCGGTTTATTACCAATAATTTCTTTCTTGAAATCACTATTTGAATTAAAATTAATTCTAATATTCCCGGAATTTTTATTTAAAGCAATTACAGCAACATGCTTGAAATTTTTACTTGTGGAGATAAAAATCTGGGCGATTCCCTTATTCAGACCGATCCCGGTTTCCGTTTCAAATTTCTTAAGCCAGATATTGCTGCTTGAATTATCTTCCAGTAGTGCTCCTCTAAAATAACTATCCCAAAAATCCGTTTTTCGAATTTCATTCAAATCCAAGAACATAACAAACCCGGATTCTTCGGGAAGATAATTGAAAGCTTCCTTTTGTGAATCTGTAAGGGGTTGAATCAATTCCTTCTTTTTACATCCCCCTAAAAAAATCAAAATTATTAAAATCAATATTGGTGTTAACCTTTTCACATCAAAAATCTTTTCTTTTAAATATTTCAACACTCAGAATCATTATAAAAATTAAGAATAAAAATGAAGAAATTATCGGTTGTATCTCAATATTAGTGCCGGAAGCTAAATTGAATATATCCTTCCCGAAAAGCTCTGAAGTTTTCGGAATAATGTAGTAAAAACCGTCTAAAATCGTATTTAATACTTTATTTTCAAGAAACGGAAGCATCCTGTCTTTTGCCGCAAGTAAAAAAGGGCTTAAAATTAAGTATATAAAATATGCCGTCATCATACCCAGAATTGAACTTTTTGTCGTTACTCCGAAAAGAACTATAACAGCATTCAGCGCCGCATAAGCAAATGTAATTAAGAGTATTGACCACAATATCGCAAAATTCCAATAAGAAAACTTTATGGAAATTATAAACCATACACCGATAATCAAAAAAGCAATATTAATTAATACTACAAGTATACCTCCGGTATATTTTCCCCATAGAAGCTGTGCACGGGAAATCGGTTTTGATAATAATAGATCTATATTCCCTTTTTCAAGCATAACTGGGACAAAGCTTGCACTTGAAAAAATTGCCAGCAGCAGACCTAAATTGGCAAGAGAATTAATTATCACGATCTCAAACATGGTAACTATATTGCCAATCCCGGCTGCTCCCATTTTGTTCGCACGGGACATATTCCCGATATTATTTAAAATTGATGTCGCATTTGTAAAGCTTGTAATCAGTGCCAGCACAATAATAACTACAGCTGAAATTCCGAGGAAAAATAGAAATACTTTCCTTGCCAGTGCTTCTCTTAGGGTAGAGAGCGTAATTACCCAAATGTTTTTCAACTGCTCTCCCCTTTCTCAGATTTTTCTATTAGTGAAATAAACATTTCTTCCAGGGAACTTTTAAGAGGAATAATTTCTTTAATTAAAATACCCCTGTTTCTTATTAGATCGATAAACTTGTTGAGCTCTTTAATATCGGAAACTTTAACGGAGTAAGAGCCTGTTTTTATTTTTGAAAAAATAATTTCTTTCTGCAGGTCATTTATTACTTCAGGTGAAAAATCATCTTCAAGATTCACCGTGTATTCTTCTTTTTTTTCGGTAAATTCTTTTACTGTTCCTTCTTGCAATAGCTTTCCTTTATTAAGGATTCCAACCCTGTCGGTAATTAATTCTACCTCCGAGAGCAAATGGCTGTTTAAGAAAATAGTTTTTGATTGGATTTCAAATCAAGAAGTATATCTCTGATTTCTTTCCTGCCGATCGGATCGACACCATCTGTCGGCTCATCCAAAAAGATTAATTCCGGGTCATTAATTAATGACTGTGCGAGTCCTAATCGCTGCATCATTCCTTTGGAATAAGCTTTTACTTTTGTTTTCTTCCACTTAGATAATTTTACCAGTTCCAGTAATCCGTCAATCTTCTTTTCGAAACCGGCCCCTTCAAGCCCGTTAAGCTTTCCGAAGAATTTGAGAACATCTCCTCCGCTTAAATAAGAAGGGTATTTATGGTTTTCAGGCAGATAGCCAATCTTGTTTTTTATTTTATAATTGGATAAATCTTCATTTAATATATTAGCTTTGCCGGAAGTCGGAAATGTAATCCCAAGAAGAATTTTAATAAGAGTAGTTTTACCAGCTCCGTTGGGGCCTAAAAGACCGAAAATGCTCCCGCCTGAAACCGACAGGCTTAAATCCGTAAGAGCCTGAACATTTTTCCGCCCGAAAGAAGAAGTATATATCTTTGTTAGATTATTTGTTTCTATTGAATTCATTATTTTAAAAATTTAATTAAGCAATTTAATTAAAATATGTTCAATATTAAATTTAATTATTTGGGCACTATCCATATTTACTTATCGGAAGGTGATATCTGTTCACTATCGTTAAGAGCCGAACTTCAAATAAGATTTTGCAGCTAAAGCTCCGCTCTGTTTATTACAATCCTTATATTGACTTTCTTAGAAAAAAAATTTAGATTGAATAGTGTATCTTTTACACATTCTAAGGTGGATATGTGAATGATCATTGATACTTTTCTTTTCACTTCTAATAAAAAATATTTGAACTGGTGTTCTGCTATCGCCTGTTACGGAAAAGGGAAAAACGCCTTTCCTGCCAGTTACAGTTTATCTGATCCAAAGAAATCATTGGATTTGAATTGTATCCAATTATATTATGAAGATTTTCTGGATTTTTTGGAAATAGTATCTTTAGCATAAATAGGAAATGATTTTAAAAAAATAAATTCACGATAAATGCTCTATAATTAAAATTCAAGGATTCTTATGAATTTATTTCGATGGCTGATTATGCTGTTGCTTTTTTCACTTATTATGTCTCACAATATTTGCTCATCGAAAAGCAAAATGATGGAATTATTCTTAAAATCAAGAAGATAAAAGATACTGATCCTGGTTTAATAAGAATTCAAATTTGCACTGATGATATAATTCATATTATTGCATCTCCTGTTGATTCATTTTCTACCCGACCCAGTCTTATGGTAAATAGAACTGATTGGAATCCTGTTAATTGGTCTGTAAAAAAAAACGGAAATTCAATTACGATTTCCACTTCCAAAGTTATTGTCAGTATTGATTCAATTACAGGAAGAATTGCCTTTTATGATTCAGATAATCATTTGCTATTAATGAAAAAGCAGGCGGAGGGAAAATAATTACTCCTGCTGAAGTTATGGGTGAAAAAACTTATCATATACAGCAGCTTTTTGATCACCCAGTGATGAAGCTTTTTACGGACTGGGACAACATCAAAATGGCGTTATGAATTATAAAGGACACGACGTTGATTTATGGCAGTATAATATTATTGCAGTCAATCCTTTTCTTGTTTCAAGTAAGAACTATGGAATTTTATGGGATAATAATTCCCGAACAAAATTTGGAGATATACGTGATTACCAGCCTATAAATACGCTTAAGCTTTACGATAAAAATGGTGAGAGCGGCGGACTTACTGCAGAATATTTTAGAGATACAAGCTTCGATTATCTTTATACTTCACGTATTGAATAAAGAATTGAACATGAATTTATTGATGTTAATGATGAATTCCCGCAAGGATTTAGACAAAATGTTGCTGCTGTACGATGGAGCGGAGAAATCGAATGCAATAAACCGGGAATTCATAAATTTAGATTATATGCCTGCGGATATATCAGGATGTGGCTGAATGGCAAATTAGTTGTAGATTCATGGAGACAAAATTGGCTGCCATGGACACATATATTAAAACTCAATATGGAAGCCGGCAAAAAGTATCAAATTAAAATTGAATGGATACATACCGGCGGTTATATAGGGTTAAATTATCTTGATCCTGAAAATGCAGAAAATAAAAATTACACTTCTCTGTTTTCCGAAGTCGCTGATCAAATTGATTATTATTTCATTCATGGGAATAATATGGATCAGTTAATTCATGGATACCGGGAAATTACCGGGAAAGCCCCTATGATGCCGAAATGGGCAATGGGTTTCTGGCAGTGCCGCGAACGATACAAGACTCAGGATGAATTACTCTCCGTTGTTAAAGAATTTCGAAAACGTCAGATACCGATTGATAATATTGTTCAGGATTGGTTTTACTGGAAAGAAGATCAATGGGGCAGCCACCAATTTGATTCTACACGTTACCCGGATCCTGACGGAATGGTTAAAGAACTTCACAATAATCTTCATACACATATTATGATTTCTGTTTGGCCAAAATTTTATGTAGGAACAAAACATTATGATGAATTTAAGGAACAGGATGGCTGTACATGCGCAATGTTGAAAAAGGACAAAGAGATTGGGTTGGACCCGGTTATGTTTCAACCTTTTATGATCCTTATAGTGAAGGTGCACGCGAACTTTATTGGAAACAAATAAATAAAAATCTTTTTTCAAAAGGATTTGATGCATGGTGGCTGGATGCAACCGAACCGGATATTTGTTCCAATCTTTCGAGAAAGAAACAATACTGCGTGAAAATCCAACTGCATTGGGATCAGCTTCCAGATATTTAAATACTTATTCGTTAATGAATTCCAAAGCAGTCTATGAAGGTCAAAGAAAATCTAATCCCGATCAACGCGTATTTATTCTTACCCGATCTGCTTTTGCAGGGCAGCAGAGATATTCTGCAGCTACCTGGAGCGGAGATATTGCTTCACGTTGGGAAGATTTAAGCAATCAAATCTCTGCTGGTTTGAATTTTTCCTTATCCGGAATTCCTTACTGGACTACAGATATCGGAGGCTTTGCTGTTGAGCAGCGTTATGAACATCCTGATAGTACCAATTTAGCCGAATGGCGGGAATTGATGACAAGATGGTTTCAATTCGGAACTTTTTGCCCTCTGTTCCGGGTACATGGACAATTCCCCTACCGTGAAATGTTCAATGTTGCTCCTGAAAATCATCCTGCTTATCAAACTATGCTTGCATATGATAAATTACGTTACCGCCTGATGCCATATATTTATTCTTTAGCGGGAATGGTTACTCAGGATGATTATACAATTCTGCGTGCATTGGTTATGGATTTCGGAAACGATAAAAATGTATTAAGCATCGGAGATCAATTTATGTTTGGTCCTGCTTTGCTTATCAATCCTGTTACAAAATACAAAGAAAGAAAACGAAATGTTTATCTCCCTGCTGGAACAGGCTGGTATGATCGTAAATCAGGTAAATATTATGATGGAGGTGAAACAATAGAAGCAGACGCACCTTATACAGATATTCCGATTTTTGTAAAAGAAGGTTCTATTATTCCATGCGGTCCTGATATTCAATATACAACTGAAAAACCTGCAGATCCGGTTAGATTATTTGTTTACACCGGCAAAGACTGCTCATTCAATCTTTATGAAGATGAAAATACAAACTATAATTATGAGAAAGGAATATTTTCCGTTATACCATTAATTACGACGAAAAAGCTCATGAGTTTATTATTGGTCATTTGGAAGGGGAATTCCCCGGCATGCTGAATTTGAGAACTTTTGAAATGGCCCGGATTAGTAAAGAAAATCCATCCGGTCTAAATTCAGTTTAAAACCTGGTTCAATTGTTAAATATGGATGGGACAAAACAAATTATAAAAATGAAATAACAAGAGGTTCTATTCTATAATCCAGGAAAAGTTTTGTCCAATTTATTTGATTAATTTAATTATTCAGACAAAAATAAGAAATAAATTATGGTTAATAAAATCTGCAGTGAAATAAAACAAAAATCATATCTTCTCCTAATAAGCATCATGACAGTAGTTTCGATGTTTACAATTAGTTATGCTCAATCGGCATCTTATGTTTGGAAAAGTGTAATTGCAGGAGGAGGAGGATTTGTGCCCGGGATATATACCATCCATCGGTAAAAGGGTCTTGCTTATGCCCGTACTGATATTGGAGGTGCGTACCGGTGGGATAATAACTTGGGAAAGTGGATCCCTATAAATGATATGATGACAAGAAATAACTCAGATTATATGGGTATCCTTTCAATTGCGCTGGATAGGAATGACACAAACCGCGTTTATATGGAATGTGGAAAATATACCCAATCATGGGCCGGCACCGGTGCAGTTCTCGCTTCTACCGATAAAGGTAATTCATGGACTATTCACCCATTGGCTGTTAAAATCGGAGGTAATGAGGACGGACGCGGAGCGGCGAACGGCTTCAGGTAGATCCGAATTTAAATTCGATCCTTTTTATGGGAACCATGGCAAATGGATTATGGAAATCTACTGATTATGCTGCAACCTGGGAAAAGTTATCTTCTTTTTCACCTTCAAATGTTAATTTTGTTTTATTTGATCCTTCAAGTGCATCTTTAAATAATGCAACTCAAAGGATTTTTGTTGGAGTTGTAAATAATAATGGACAAAGTCTTTATCAAAGTTATGATGGCGGCATCAATTGGACTTTAGTAACCGGTCAACCTACCGGTGTAATGGCAATCAGATCTGTAATTGCAGATAGTCTTTTATACCTTACATATTCAAATTATCAGGGACCAAATGGCGCAGCTAAAGGTTCAGTCTGGAAATATAATATTTCTGACAGCAGCTGGACGAATATCTCTCCATCTTCAGGCTCATATGGATTCAGCGGCATATCTCTATATCCTAAAAATCCGGACATCATCATTGTAAGTACACTTGATAGGTGGTCACCTAAAGATGAAGTCTATTTAACAACTAATGGCGGTGCAAGCTGGACTCCCCGTATTTCCAATGCAACGTTCGATCATAGTTATGCACCGTATACTGCAACTGTAAATCCGCATTGGCTCGCCGCATTGGTTATGGATCCCTTTGATTCAAGCAAAGCTATGTTTGGAACCGGTTATGGAATCTGGGCTTGTGATAATTTATTTGCATCGAATCCTACATGGTATTTTAAAGATCAAAATCTGGGGGAAACTGTTCCAATGCAAATTATAAGTCCACCCTTCACTAACCTTCTATCTGCGATGGGAGACTATGACGGATTCAGACATGATAATCTTAATAAATCACCTCCAAACAGATTTTATCCTTATAGAGGAACTACTCTCTCAATTGAGTTCGCCGGGAGAGTACCTTCAAAAATAGTGAAGACTTTTAATACAAGTCCTTATGGGGCTTATTCTACGGATGGAGGAAAAACGTGGCGTGATTTCAGAGGACGCCCGGGTGGTGCGACTCAGGGAGGTTCCAGAACTATAGCAGTTTCGGCAGATGGGAATACCATCGTCTGGGCTCCTACTGGTGCCTCGTTATCTTATTCAGCTGATAATGGAAAAACATGGGTTCAATGCGCAGGAGGAGTACCTGCGGCTTCGCCGGTCGCTGACCGGGTTAACCCGGAAAAGTTCTATGTCTATAATAATAATTACGGAAGGCTGTGGCTTTCATCTGATGGCGGAAAAACTTTTTCCGAAACAGCAATACGATCTTCCGCCAGCCAGTCAATCTCAGGATGGGAATGTAATCGCAGTACCCGAACATGAAGGTAATATATGGATCTGCACCGGTTCAGGCGGACTTTATCATTCTGCTAATTCCGGAGCTTCTGCAGAAAAAATCAGCGATGTAACTGCCGCCTATCGATTAGGATTCGGCAAAGCAACAATCCCGGCAGTTATCCTGCATATATATTTATATGGAACTGTCAATGATACGTTGGGCTTTTTTCGATCTAACGATAGCGGTCAAACATGGACAAGAATTAATGATGATAACCATCAGTTCGGGTGGATACATCAGATAACAGGTGACCCAAGAGTTTATGGAAGATGCTATATATCGGCAGAAGGCCGCGGAATATCCTATGGAGAACCAGAGAATAGTGAACCACCTCAAAATCCTGAAACTTTTTATTTTAATTCATTAACCAATGACAGCTTAAATTGTACTCGGTAATAATATTAATATTTCATGGTCAAAAGCTTCTGATCCTCAAGGAAAGCCGTTAAACTATATCCTGAATTTTTTCGGACCCGGAAAAGATACTTTATTTACAGCAATTGATACTTCTATTATGCTGAATACCGGTCCCCTCCAGCAGCTAAGCACTTATGTTTTAACAGGTTATGTAACAAATGGAACAGATACTACTGCTTCTTCAAATAGTATATTTTTTCCAACCTGGAATAGATCCCAAAGCTGATAGTATACCTCCGGATCATTCAGGAATAAGTAATATGACCTCTGTTGAATTTGCAAAAGAAATGTCTCCGGGATGGAATATTGGAAATTCACTGGATGCAATAGGCGGTGAAACAGCATGGGGAAATCCTAAAATAACTCAAAAATTAATTGATTCGGTTAAAGCCGCAGGATTTAAATCAATTAGAATACCCGTTGCGTGGAGCAATTTTACAAATGACAGCTTATTTATAATCGATACAACATGGTTAAAACGTGTTGAAGAAGTTGTCAATTATGTTTTGAAAGATACCATGTATGCAATTATTAATGAACATTGGGATGGCGGCTGGCAGCAGCCAACATATAAAGATTCTGCATATGTCAATAATCGTTTGGCAGTAATGTGGAAGCAGATTGCAATACATTTCCGTAATTACGGTGATCATCTTTTATTTGCAGGCACGAATGAAGTTATGGTCGAAGGCAATTATAGTACTCCTGCAAAGGAATATTATACTGTACAAAATAGTTTCAACCAGACTTTTGTTAATACTGTGCGTTCAACAGGCGGGCGAAATTATTATCGTTATCTGGCTCGTTCAGGGATTCAATACAAATATTGATTATACTGTAAATTATTTTTTGCATCCCGCAGATGTTAGCTGAAAACAGACTTATGGTAGAAGTGCATTATTATGATCCTTATGATTTTACCATCAATACCAATAGTAATATAACACAATGGGGAAAGAATGCAGCAGATCCCGGTAAAACCGAAACATGGGCAAACGAATCTTATGCCGATGGTCAGTTTCAAAAAATGAAAACCAAATTTATCGATAAAGGTTATGCAGTAATTTTGGGAGAGTATGGTGTTATTGCAAGATTGAATCTGGGCAGCACATTGCTCAATGAACAGTTTGAAGGATACCGTCGTTATTATATGGAATATATTACCGGTTCAATTTTTAAGCACGGATTGGTCCCTTTTTATTGGGATAACGGCGGAACAGGAAATTATGGTATGGGTATTTTTTACAGGAATACCGGAGCTCAGGCTTATCCGGATATTATTGATGCAATTATCGATGCCGTAGATACAACTAACGTTACAAAAGTCGGAAACCTAAATTCAAAACCGGATATGTACCGTTTATTACAGAATTATCCAAATCCATTCAATCCTGAAACAACATTTCTTATTCTTTGGCAAAAGAAGGTTCTGTTTCGCTGGAAGTTTTCGATCTTCTTGGCCGCAAAGAAGCAACTATAATAAATAATGAATTCCAATCATCCGGTTTATCATGAAATTTCCATTTAATGCTGAAAACCTGCCGAGCGGTGTTTATTTATATAAATTGAAAGCCGGCAATTATTATAGATACAAAAAAAATGCTCCTCCTCAAGTGAGTGGTTCAAAACCGGTGCCTCCTTCCTTTTTCGTGGTACCGGTTTGAGCTTATAGATCGCAATTATTCATTTATAAAATTAAAATATTAAAAATATATGAAACGAAAATTTTTTATATTACAATAATTTTATTACAATTATTATTAATTGGTAATATAAAAGCGCAGAAAAATCTTTCCATTGATTCTGCTTTTATTACAGGCAAATATACAATACCTGATTGCCCTGAGTGGATTAATAATGCTGTATTTTATCAAATCTATCCCGCAAACTTTTTATGATTCTAATGGCGATGGTATTGGCGATCTTAAAGGAATTATAGAGAAACTGGATTATGTAAAAAGTCTGGGTGTTGATGGTATATGGATTAATCCTTTTTTTGAATCCCCTTTTCATGATGCGCGGTTACGATGTTTCCGATTATTATAAAGTGGCTCCGAGATACGGTACAAATGATGATGCAAAAAGAATGTTTGCCGAAGCCAAAAAAAGAGGATTGAAAATAATATTCGATTATGTTATCAGCTATACAAGTATCGATAATCCGTGGTTCCAGGAATCCGCTAAACAGGAAAAAAATAAATATTCTAATTGGTATATATGGACAAATAATACATGGCTAAATCCTCCGGAAGAATTTAGAGATTCTTTTATTAAAGGATACAGCAGACGCAACGGGCAGTTCATGCGCAATTTCTATTGGAGTGAGCCCGCATTGAATTTCGGTTTTGCAAAACCTGAAGAAGACTGGATGCTGCCTACAGATCACCCGGATGTTCTTGCGCTTCAAAAAGAACTGAAAAAAGTTTTACGTTTCTGGATGGATATGGGGGCAGATGGTTTCAGGGCCGATATGGCAGGCGCTCTAGTTAAAAATGCGAACATTACCGGGAACGATCAATTTTTTACTACAAGAGATGAAGGCACTAAAAAATTCTGGAATGAAATACGTGCAATATTTGATAAAGAATATCCTGATGCTTTTATGGTATCCGAATGGTCTTATCCCGAAGCTGCATTGGACGGCGGCGGATTTCATGCAGATTTTTTTCATTGGTTCCCCGGTTATAACGATCTTCTTCAAAAAGAAAGCTGGCGAATTCTTAACGGTTATTCCGAAGGACATAGTTTCTTCGATAAAGAAGGAAAAGGAGATATCGCTAATTTTCTTCGTTCATATTTGGATCAGTATAATAAAACAAAAGGGAAAGGGTATATTCTTCTCCCGCTTGGCAATCACGATTTATCAAGATTAAATATTAAAACGGACTGATAAAGAGCTTGAAATGATTTTTGCATTTTCATTGGCAATGCCGGGAATTCCTTTCATCTATTATGGAAATGAAATCGGGATGCGTCAGTTGTATAATCTGCCTTATGTTGAAGGTGCATATAAACCTCGTGCTGGTGCACGTACACCGATGCAATGGAGCCGTGGTAAAAATGATGGCTTTTCAACAGCCGATCCTGATAAACTATATTTGCCTGTTGATACTTCTCCCGATGCACCGAATGTTGCAGGAGAAGAAAAAGATCCAAATTCACTCCTTAACAATGTTCGGAAACTAATTCAAATAAAGAAAGAATGAACCGGCTTTAAAAGCTTATGCTGAGTTTGTTCCGGTTTATGCGAAAGAAAATACCTATCCTTTTATATTTGCACGTGCAAACGGTGAAGATGTGATCCTTGCAGTATTTAATCCTTCAGCTGAAGATAAAACTGCAAACTTTTCATTAAATTTAAAAGCTAATGGGTTTACTCTGCTGGCTGGTACAGAATCGCATATTGAAGCTGACGGGAATAAATATAAATTAAAAATAAGCGGACAAACTTATTCCCTTTATAAATTAACATATAAATAAATTTATTCGAGTATAAACCCTTTTGTAATTAATTTGTTATAAATGCGTTTATCAAATTTATATAAATAAGCGGCATTGGTTTTATTATTCGGATCTCTCTCATCTAATTTTTTTAAAAGATTAGTCTGGATCAATTTCTTACGAAAATTTCTTCTATCAAGTTTTCTGTCAAGTATTACTTCATAAAGAGTTTGGAGTTGAGGCAATGTAAATTTATTAGGCATAAGTTCCAGACCAATCGGTTTATGCAAAACAAGAGAGCGCAGCTTATTTAATGCTGTATCAACGATATGTTTGTGATCCCAGGCCAAAGCGGGCAATTCATCAATTTTAAACCATTTTACTTCTGTAGAATCTAGCCCTGCAGCAATAATTTTATATTTACCGGGTTTAATAAGAGCAAAGTAACCTATAGTAAATACTCTCCATGGAGGAAACCGATTTAATTGATCGAAAACAGCAATTTCCTCGAGATATATATCTTCAACTCCTGTTGTTGCTTTTAATATTCTTCTAGCAGCCTCTTCAAATAATTCCCATTTTTTTAAGAACCCGCCAGGTAAAGCCCAGGCTCCTTTGCACGGGTTAATACCGCGCTTATATAGTAATATTTCCAGAGAAGAATCTTCAAATCCGAATATCACACAATCCGCAGACGCATTCTTAATTGCATCTTTTAACCAATTTGCCATATAATTCTTTTGTTATTATATCGAATAATTATAATGATAAAAAATTTAGCTCGGCAGCAATGAACTCTCTTGTCACTCTGCTTTTAGGTTAATACTCCTCAAATATATAATAACTTAATTATTTTAAAAGTGCTCTAAAGTTCATCC
The DNA here is from genome assembly GCA_963782475.1 of uncultured Bacteroidota bacterium. GTDB lineage: Bacteria > Bacteroidota > Ignavibacteria > Ignavibacteriales > Ignavibacteriaceae > CAVQBP01. Next base: position 418,083 of record CAWAJW010000003.1, on the reverse strand, counting down.
TTTTAAATTCATCATTATTATTTCTGCAAAATTATTCTATAGCCATAAATTAATATTCTAAATAGATCTTTCTTATTGTTCCAGTTTGATTTGTAAAGCTGAGCCGTCATATACTAAAACCTTATCTGGCTTGGAACAAATCTCTAACCCGTTTCCATGATTCTCCTTTACTAAAATAATATTAAAGATTCGTTTTTTTAGCATACCCGGAAAACTCCCTTTTCGGTTTGAGATTCTTAATTCATGCCTGGAATCATCCCATTTAAAATCGATTGTTGAATAAATTCCTTTTTCATAATTATAATTATCATTCTCATCTTCATAAAGTGTAAAGCTGCCATCTTCACCGGGATAAATTCTAAGCTCAATTGGATCGGCAGGTTTTTCAGTTGAGTACTGAATAAATGGTCCCATTGGAATAATTGAACCTGCTTTAACAAATAAAGGGATTTTATCAATTGGAGCGTCAGTTTTAATTTCTTTACCTCCTTCTACTGTATCACCTGTCCAGAAATCATACCATTTATAACCATCAGGGATGTAAACTTTTATTTTTTTATCAACATTCTCTTTCGTTTCTTCTTTTGCAAAAATGGATGGAGTCTTCCAGAACAGGCGTATTTTTGCTGCTCCTGTTGATCTGTTTTCAGTTTCAAGATTAAAGTTATATTTTCTTCCGGCTATTAAATTTACAGGTTCGGTATATTGTTCAACACTTGTATAAACCATTTTAAGAGTATCACCATTTAGAATTATTCTCTTAGGATCATAACTGATTAAATGGAATTGGTATTTCCCCGTTTCTTTCGGAATTAGCTTACCTTCCCAGGTAACTGCATATGTTGAATCTGTCAGATAATCCGGTCGTCCGGTATACCAGACAAAATCAATATCAGGATCTATTTCTTCTTTACTTAATATTTTTCTATCCGCATCTTTATAATATTTTGCCGATAAACCGGGTTGTCCATCCTGAGTTTCAAAATATTCCGGCCCAACCAAAATGCTGTGTTCGGGCGGATGATAATACATATATTTAGTTACGGGACAAACCATTATTGACGGGCCAAACATATATTGATCATCTATGGAATATGTTTTTTTATCATTTGAAAAATCCATCGGTAATCCGCGCATAATTGTATAATTCTCATCTGTAACCATCCAAGCCAATGAATAAATATAAGGCATAAGTCTATATCGCAATTTGTCGATTTTTACTATTGGTTTTACAAACTCACCCATTTCCCAAATTTCCCGTGGAGTTTCGGAGCCATGAGAACGGAAGATTGGGCAGAAAGCACCGAACTGGAACATACGGGTGTACAATTCCTGGTATGCGGGATCTTTTCCTCCGTTCATAAAAACTCCACCATAAGCACCAAGTACAAATGCGCCGATATCAAATGTCCAGTAAGGAATTCCCGACATACAATGATTGACTCCTGCAGGAATTTGTTTGTGGTAAATTTCCCAGCTTGCACCAATATCGCCCGACCAGGTAGTTGCTGCATTACGCTGCTGGCCGGCAAATGTTGATCGGGTTAAAATGTAAGCTCTGCGTGAAGATGTTAATTCTCTCCAGTTTTTATAAACTGCATCTGTCATCGCCAATGAAAATGCATTCAAATATCTTGCAAATGAACCCAGATAATTACTTCCCATTTTTTTGAGTTCGTAATATTCAGAACTCTTTCGTCATAGCATTAACAACATCCGGTTCCGTTGAATCGATCCACCAGCCGTCAAGTCCTTTGGAATAAAGTCCTTTATCCAGATATTTGCAATAAAGCTTATTTGCATCCGGATTATATGCATCATAATATTTAAATCCTGCCCATCCGACAGGTTTATATAGATACCCTTCGTTTCAACATTTCGGAATAAATTTTAGTATTTGGACCTAAGGCCGGCCAGATGGAAATAATTATATGAAAATTCATTTTGTGAAGCTTATCGCACATTTCTTTGGGATGAGGATATAAAGTTTTATCAAAAAACATCCCGCTCCAGTTCTGTGGTCCATTCCAATAATCCCAATCCTGTATAATATTATCAATCGGCATTTTCAGTTTTCTATATTTTTCTGCAACACTTATTACCTCTGTTTGTGTTTTATAATGTTCCTTGCTTTGCCAATAACCATAAGCCCATTTACCATACATTGGAGCTTTACCGGTTAATTCACGATAACCGGAAATAACATCATCCATGTCCTTACCACAAATAAAATAATAATCAATGTTGTTCCCCATATCCGACCATAATGAAGTACCATCGTACTATCATCAAAAATTGTTTTTGAATAATTATCCCAGAGAATTCCATAATTTTGTGTTGAAATTAAAAATGGAGTTACAGCATCGGTATTGGTCTGAACCAAAACTTCTTTTTTTCCGCGGTAATTAAAGTACCCTTCCTGATTTTGTCCTAAGCCGTAAATTCCTTCATCGGGCGTTAACTGAAAATTTTGTTTAATTGAAAAGCCTGAATCAGAGCTGTAAATAACCGGAGAAAATGATGCTGCACCATTTTCTTTTAAAATAATTTCATTTTTGGAGTTTAAATATTGTATGCTTCCCTCTTTATTTGAAATTTTCAAAGTCAAATTTTTGGATGATAAGGTAACTGCTCCATCTTCATGCTTTATTTTAATATTTAGATCAGGAAAAGAATCTTTAATAACAGATAAACTTAATTTATCAGGTGTTCCTTCTTTATTCCATTTTAAAATTCTAATTATATTATCATCATAAAATTGAACTCTTAGATTTAACTCTGATGTATTTAATTCAATACCGTTTTTTATAGTCTTTACTTGTGCTGTTAAAAAAATATTTTGGAAAGCAATCAAAAAGAATATTAAAAGCAAAATAATTTCTGGTTTTTTCATTCTAATAACTTCATCCTCTCGATAGTTCTTCTTCTGTAAATGAATCTTTTTTATTAACTGGATAAAAATTATAATTTGGTTTCTCCCACTATTCTTCTTAAAAAATCACTTCGTATTAATCCTTATCTCCAAAAAATAAATACGCCCGCAGCTGATTAAAATATAAAACCTCAGTGGAATAATTAGAAGTTATTTCTTGAGCTGCTTTTTTTCAGACTCTATAATTTGAACTTTTAGATTATTTGCTTGAGGATACTCAGGTTTTACATTCATACATTTAATAATAAAACTTTTTGCATTGATAAAGTCCTTTACCCCGAAATAACTTTCTGCAAGACCAAATAGTACCTGAGCATCTTGGGGATTTGATTTATAACTTTCAGTCAAATTATTAATCGCATCGTTATAATTTTTATTGTATAAAGCAATCAGCCCGATTCTCTTTACTGTGTAATCAGCAGGGTTTAACATTTTTTTTTCATAAAAATATTTAATTGCGGTTCTTAAATCTTTTAACCCGGGGTATTGATATATTATTATATTCATATGCTTCAGATAATCTTTTATATCATCATTCCTAAGATATTTAGTCGCAGCTTTAAGGTGGGCATCCGCCCATGTAATTTCATTATCCATAAATTCTGCCGCAATTGAATCTATAAAATCTCCCCTGATAAAGGTGTCTTTTGTAAAACTATTTTTACTATTTTCAACAAAAGGCCAGCTATTCTTTAAAGTATATACTATATCATTTCCAATTGCCGAATCAAGTTTTGAGAAGATAAAATCCGCTCTTGTAATACTGTCCTGCACCTCAAAAGGAATTTTTGGCTTCTCGTATTTGGGGAGATCCCCCGATTTTTCCATGACATCATAGAAAGCCTCCCCCATCAGCTGATATCCTTTTATATTGGGATGAAGGTGATCTACTATTAAGTTGCTCCCCACTATTTTATCGGGACTTTTAGAATCGAACAAAGAATCAATCGGGGCAATACCTGCATTAAATTCCTTACCCAGCTTATCTATAATATCATTCATCTTCTCGGGTGCTCTAAAACGTAATGCATCAAGATCTTTTGCAAGTTTAAATAATGAATCTGCTGCGGCATTATTATTATTATTCAATTCTGCCTGAGCTTCTTTATATATCTGTTCTGCGGTGCCATAACCCGGAGTATTAATTGAGATAAAAGGTTTTTGATCTTTTAAATTGCTCACTAACCTGCCCAATATTACAGGTACACCTTTGTCCTTAATTAAGGTCAATATTTGACTAAGATTTTCGGAGAACTGTTCAAGACCTGATTTAAATTTATCAGAGTTCAGAAGAATATACTTGTTCTTTGCCATTCTGGACATTAATGTACCGGAAGACTTTTCCTCATCGGCAGAGGAAAAGAGCGATGAAATCCAGTGTATGGAATTACGAACCAGCTGGGTTATTTTAAAATCATCCAGATATAATAACAATTTAGCCAAAACACGGGATGAACCTACTGTTTCCATTGAACCTACACCTAAAGCACCATAAAATTCATTATGCCCGGCGTAGATTAATATTAAATCCGGTTTTTGTTCGAGGACCCCGGGAATTAAATCTAATATTGTATATGAATTTACAGCTGTCATACTTACATTAACTACTTCTATATGCGTGTCGGGATATACTAATTCCAGTCTCTTCCTAATATAACGCGAAAAGGAACCAAGAGGTGTATAGGGATAACCTTCGGCACTGCTGCCGCCTAAAACAAAAACTCTGAAAGTATTTTCTTTTTTTACCTGGTCAAAGACATCTTCAATAGTTTTGGGAACAAAATTTATATTATTAAAATATCTTTTTCCGATTTCAGGGTTAATAACAAGTTTACCATCTCCTGCATCGACCCATTGATGAGTATTATAACCATAATTGAAAATTCTCAGTGATATCTCAAGTAATATTAAAAGAACAAACGGAATTAAAACCAGGATTCCATAAAACCATTTAGGAAACTTTTTATCTGCAGATCTAATTATGTTTTTTACTTCGGATCTCGGGATATTATATTTTTTGGATAGTTCATTTAAGGAAAGAATATTTTTATCAGCTAAAATCTGCTTCTTTTTATCTTTTGGGATCTTCAACTACGCCTCATTCATAATAGAAGAAATAAAGCTATTATTTAATTTATCTTTAATAATATAAAATAAAAACTACTGGTATTTTCTCCTAATCTTTATCTGAATTGAACCGGGGATTTCTCTATCCGCAACAAAAATTATATAGCCTCCGCCTCCTGCTCCGGATAATTTCCAGCCATGAGTTAAATTTTTGTATTTGTCAATTACCTTGTAAATTCCCTCAGCCGCCATATTCGGGAAAATTTCGACCTGAGCTTCAAAAGACTTTTTAAAATATAAACCAAATTTTTCAATGTCACACTTTAAAATTGAATCCCAGCAGCATTCTGCCGCTTCTTTAAGAGCTCTCACATTTTCACTATTTATATTAGATAAAGAAAGTACATCATAATTTTCTTCCCGCGGTCCAAGAGAAATTAAATAAAGATGCTGTTCCAACCAAGATAATATAGTTTCGTCATGTAATGAAATAATCTTATTAGGCCAATAGCTCCCGTTATATATTAATTTATTTAAACCAGGCATAACAATACCTATCGCATCCTGTGAACCTGCAATAACATTAGTCCCAGGGGGATTTTCATAACTAAAAAGCATTTTAGCAAGTTTCTCCCTATTGCCGAAAGGAACATCGGTCTGCCAAAGTTCAATCGCCTTTCTTCTTGTACTTGATGCCATACCGCTTCTTTCGTTAAACTCAATGGTAGGTTCAATTGAAGCTGTTAAAACCGACCCGCCGGAATATTTCCCAACAAACGGCTGATCAAGCCATCCGCCTGCAAGGTCAATTCTATAAGGAATAGAGCACTCCTCTCTAAGCGAAGTTGTTGATCGTGCAGGCATATTTCCGTGAGGAATTCTCTTTAATATTATATATTCAATCCCGAGCTTTTTACATAATTCTTCTTTTGCCTGGGTATTGCCGTCTTCATTAACAATAAAAATATTAGGTCTAATGATCTCAATCTCCTTAAGAAAGTCCATAATTCCGCTGCCGGAATTAATATAAGACTCTTTAACACACCTTAAGGCATCAATCATATATTTTCTTTCATCCTGGTTATTAACAGGATAGCGTCCTTTTAAGTTAAACACTGTTTCATCTGAACCTAACCCTACATAAACATTACCAAATTGTGCTGCTTCATTAAGAAAAGCTACATGCCCGCTATGGAGCATATCAAAGCAGCCGGTTACAAAAACTTTTTTATTTTCTTCCATAATTACAATTTAACTGTTGGAAAATTTCTTTAAATCGATTTTAGCTTTATATTAATTTAATTTATGATTTATTATTTTTTTAGGCTTAGAGTCCAATCCCTGTTATCCTATAAATATCAAAACAAAATCCGTTTTAGAATCTTCTTACTGATGGACAATTAACTATTGCTTATAAAACTTCTAAGCCCCTCAAATAATCATAAAAAAAAAGAAAACTGTATCATTAATATAAACATTCCTTCAGAATGTAATTAGTACGCAAATCATGATATTCTTCGGAAGAAAAATTTTTAATTGGTTTTTAGTTCATGTCAAAAAGATAGTCCCCAACCAAGGATCTGCACAATAATTCTGTGCTGCTGGTCCCGGGAATTACGTCTTAGATGAATAATAATGTTTTTTTTAGTAAAAAATAAATTGTTACTTTCATACTGCTTAATAGAGTTGTAATTTTCGCTAAATCATCAGCACAAAAAAATACCCGCTTCACAAAGTAGAAAGCGGGTACTCTTGTTCAAAGAAGTCTTCTAATTAATATCCCTATCTTTGGCAAAAAAGGAATGTCAATTGAAGGGACTCAAATATAAGCACATCATATTAAAATTTCAATTTTTTAAATTGCTTATTTTTTATTTTGAGATTATATTTTGCTTAGGGCTCTTAGCTCAGCTGGTTAGAGCGTCCGTTTCACATGCGGAAGACCATAGGTTCAAATCCTATAGAGCCCACAAATCATTTCGGTTTTTGATGAGTAAACACCATTGACTGTGTCGAAAACAGTTACAGTTGTGTCGATATAATTTGCGGCATCTTCAACTGAGATATTTTTGCTTGGCGAAGTTAGTTGAGATGAGTAAAAATAATACTGAAGCTGATAACAAGATTTTAGTTTTCATTTTTCACCTCCTGGAATTGCAAAAGAAAGAACATCATTTTAATATACATTAGATGAAACGGTTTTAAATCCATCAAGTCTATATTGTTACTCCAACTGTAATCGCCAGCTTAAAGCAATTCCATTCCGGGCTGATATCTCCTAAAGTCTCGCTGACATTATTCAACTTATGCCCCCCCGAAGTGTAAGCCCCGGAAAATGAAAGCTGGTAACTGGCCTCAAGCCTTATCAGGAAAAATGAATAGGAATATCCTGCTGCAGCACCGGGTTCAATTCCTATTCCATCCGAAGTGTATTCACTTGTTCTGGATTGCTCGTCTCCTTGTAGCTGTAATAAACTTTCAAGCTTTAATTTCGAAGTTTGATACGAAAGTTTGCTGCTTAGGTCAATTGAAAATATGTCAACCTTAAATATCTTATATTCAAAAAGAGCACCGATGGAAAACCTGGAAACTACCTGGTCATATCGTATTTCTCCCGAATAATCTTTATAATCCAGTCTTCCACCTGTGGATGTATAATCTGTATAAATACCTCCTTCAATATGCTGTGAGAAATGTAAAGTCGTCTGCAGCTGGTAATTAAAATAAGGTGGAAAGCTCTTTACTGCTTTGGTTCCAAACCAATTTACATTCATCATCCCCTGATATTCCTTTAGATCTTTCATGTTAAAAAAATTAATCCCGCTGTTAATCCTTATTGATATAGTTTGGGTGTGTGCTGCGTGTTGAATAAAGAAAATCAGTAAAAGGACTGTAATAACATATTTTATTATTTTTTCATTCAGCATAATGCTTTTCTTATATTTTAGTATTCTATCTTTAAATAATATCCGTTTGCAAAGAGTATTGAATTTTGAAGTTTAAAGGAATTTTCCATGACTGATATCTCGTTTTTAACTTCTCCTGTCTGCAGATCATAAATCCTGTAAAGATTCTTACTGGAGACTACAGCTCCCAGATAGCCTGTAGCCGGATCAACAACCGGTGCCGTCAACTGATCTTTTACTGAAAATTCTTTGATGATTGATCCATTTGAACAATTTCTTATCCTTATTGATTTGTATTCGGTAGTAATAAAATTATCATTTGTATGATCAAAGCAGAAAGAATATGCGCTTATTCCATCTAAGGAAGATGGAGTTGAATAACTTAAATTAAACCTGCTGTTGCTTACATTATATATGTTAAGATTACTTCCTTTATATACTGCAATGTAATTTCCGTTATCTGAATGTTGAATAGGGATTGGGAATTCAATTCCGCCGCTCCCCAGTGTTGCAGTGTCGCCTGTAAATAAATTTAACAGCACCATTTTATCAGAATAAAAATTGTTCGGTGACTTTTCAGTATAACCCTGGTAAATAATTTTATCCGGTTTGAGATAAGAAATATTTATCGGGATGGATTTATATCCCATAAAATTTTCGGTGTAGTAAGACTTGCCTTTCTGTAGGGTTACTGGATCAAGTCCCCAGATCTCGCTTATATTACCATCATAAGGATCCGAGGCATATCCTGCTGAACCGTCAACAGCAATATCATATGTGCCGATTGACTGGCTTGTTACAGCAAGTTCGGAAAGATTATTCTTATCAAACCTGGTTATAATATTATTGCTGAATCCATATAAGGAATTTGTGGAAGGCAAATAAATTATATTTGCTGAATATTCCCATCTGGTACCGATATAAAATGCTCTCCTTCTACTTACTACATCAAAATACCCTTCGATGGGATGGGTCAAAATAGAGTATTCAATCTCTGCACCGAAAGGAAGAGGCCCATCAATATAGCTTCTATCCTGTTCATTCGCTATTTCGGCTATTTGTTTCAATGTATTCTGATCATTATTAAAAAATCGCTGTAATGAATATGACCCGACATTTGAATAATACCTGCAGCTGTCCCATTCAATTTTAACTGAATAATCATTTAATGAGGTAATTCTACTGATTTGAGGTATTGAATCGGTTTTAACAAAAACAGTTCCCTCTGTTTTGCCGGCCGCTGTTTTTACATTTATATTGAAGCTCTCTGTTCCTCCTACAAAATTATTAATATAAAAATAGTTTTGATCCATATTGTTAATCGTATCCCCCAGAGCATTTAAGTTTGCTTTTATAACTTCATAATATTTGAAGCTCCTCATTTTGCACTTTTCCCATATCAGCTTTAATTTACCTTTTTCGGGTTCAGCAGAAACAATGCTCGGCGCAGGAGAAGGAGAGTTCTCAATGTATATTGGGAAAGATTTTGCTATCGTAAATCCCTCATATCCCATTTTATCACCCAGACTGCCGGTCCCTGAGCCGGTAATAATTATCATATTAAGGTTATGGCTGCCATCAAGAAATTCTCTTGAATCTAAATATGTTTCCCCTCCGTAAGAGTTGCCGATCAATGTTGTATCAATATAAAAAATAACTCTCTTAACTGGTTTATTATCCGCATTCAGTGAATATTTAAATCCTACATAACCTGTGATTAAAGATGTATCATTGCTTTGTATATTATCTATATTAATTAATATGCTATCCGTATTGATGGTTGGTGTGGGAACACTTGCATAGTTTTCTCCCTCAGGGTTATACGTTAAATCTTCGCATGATATTATTGAGATTATAATAATAAGAGATAAAAATAGAATTATTTTTTCTGGCAGTCCGTTCATAGATTATTTTAATAAAGTTCAAAAATGCAGGTATAAATATCTTAGAAGTTACATATCCCCTTTTTTAATTTAGAAGGCTATTAAATTTAACTAATTTAAAATTACTCAATTTTATTTTTCATGACAATAGCAATTAGTTTGTTTCAGTTTTTTGTTTCGAATATATCTCCGGAGTATTTTAGCAAATATTTATTATTTTATTACCTAAAAATTCATGCCAATATTTACATGTTATTCCAGATTGGAAAAACAAAATTTAATTCAGATTTTCTATAAGGGGAAGTTATATTTACATTTGACAATAAAAATGGAGTAAAACCGTGTCTTCTTCTTCTTCTATAACTTACAAATAAAAACGATTGCTTAAACATTATATGAACAATTGATGAAAGAGTCGTTTCTATTACTGAAAATTTAATGATCTCGATTATTTTATATCAGTAATCTAAATAACAATATAGCTAACGATTTATTTATTCAGCTACTTTCACCTGCTTCCTCTCCAACACCACAATCTCCGGCTTCCCCCTATATTCCTTAACTTCTCCTGTTACTTCCACCACCTTCCCTTCCCAGCTCTTCACATCATGAAATTTCGAAGTATCGGATTTAAAGATGACTGCACTAAATGTATTATCAGGAAATTCCCCTCCCATATTAATAAAGTAAGACCCGGTTTTTGATAAGTAAACACCGCTGACGGTATCAACAACGGTTACAGTCGAGTCAATATAATTTGCAGCATCTTTAGAAGTGATTTTTTTCTGAGCGAAGTTAATTGAGATAAGTAAAATAAATAATATAGCTGATAATAAAATTTTTGTTTTCATTTGCTTTTACCTTTATTGTCATCAACAGATTTGCAGTATAATATACAGCATATTTTATTAAATGAATACTGTTAAGGAAAGATTTTGGGTTAAAAAACGAAATTATATCTTGAAATAATACAAAATATTCCGATAATATATTGGTGATTTATAAATTATTAGGTGTAAATGATATGGATTGCATGACAATGTCTAAGGCAGATCTCCTGCATGAATTAAAGAAACTGCAGCGTGAAAATGAATGTTTAAAATCTACCTATCAAAAAGAGATTGAACTGCATAGACAGGCAGAAGCTGAACTGCTTAAAAGCAATCAAAAACTAGAAGCAATCATATCAGCTTCTCCGGATGGAATAGGAATGATTTCTCTTGATGGAAAAATTCAGCTCATCATGTCTAAAAAATTACCTGAAATGTATGGCTATTCAATAGAGGAAAAAGATAAATTTGTTGGAAAACCAGTATTTGATTTCATTGATCCGTCTAGTCATAAGATGCTGCTTGACAATGTTCAAAAATTGCTTGCCGGGGAAAATGATGATAGGCTTACTGAATATATAGCCGTTAGGAAAGATAAAAGCAGATTTTATATTGATGTTCATTCGGCAATTTTATTTGATTCATATGGGAAGCCCGCCAGTATTCTATTTGTTGAAAGAGATATCACAGATCGAAAGAACACGGAAAAAGAAATTTTAGAAAAAAACCTTGAACTGGCTGAACTAATTGCCACGAAAGATAAATTTTTTTCGATTATCGCTCATGACCTAAAAAATCCTTTCCAAGTCTTGATTAGTTATTCCGAGATTTTATTAACCAACTTTCAAAGTCTTTCGGATAAGGAGAAAATTTCTTTCATTTCATGTATCGAAACATTAAGTCAGAATACATATAAACTTCTTGAGAATTTATTAGAATGGTCAAGAATTCAAACCGGGCAAATAATTGTCAACCCGGAAAAATTTAATATCTTGAATGCATTGCAGCCAACTCTTTTATTGGTAAAACAAGCAGCTTCAATTAAGGGTATAGAATTTAATTACTTGATCGACAGTTCAATTTTTATTGAAACTGATAAAAATATGCTTAACACAATTATCAGAAACCTTATTTCAAACTCAATAAAGTTTACATATAAAGGAGGTAAAATTGACTTCTATGTTAAAAATCTTGATGATAGTGTAGAATTTTTAGTGTCCGATAACGGTATTGGAATAGAAAACGATAAGTTAAAAAGATTATTTAAAATAGATAATAGTATTATTAGAATTGGTACTGCAAATGAAAAAGGTACCGGTTTAGGCTTACTATTATGTAAAGAATTATTGGACCAGCTCGGCGGTATAATCAACGTTAAAAGTGCGGTTGATGAAGGAACTACATTCTCCTTGTATATTCCTAAAAAAAATGGTTGAAAAATTCTCTACACTTAATAACTAACTTTTTAATATTCAGGTTAGTATGGCTAAGAATAAATTTTAGATTCTATTTTTTACTTTCAAGCCTTACTTATAATTTAAAATTAAAATTTATCCAATTTTCCTAAATAGATTCCTGAAGATTATTTTATTCGGATTCTTAGGGTTCGCTCCCGATTAGGTTATTAATTTCTACTCCTGTTTGGCCGATCCGGTTGAAACCTCAAAAATATAACTTGTCCCTTTCTCCGATTCTATATTTAACTGGCAGTTTATTCCAAACCTCCATAAACCGGTGGGCTTTATTTTAACTAACATTTTACAATCAGCAAATATTCTGCATCAGGTATCTTAGCATTGTCTATATCAAGCGTGGTTTAATTCAATGATGCTGATTAGAGTATCAGACTAATCCTTTTTCTCTTTAATTGACTGATGAATAAATGGCCCTGTTAGTGAAGAGAATTTAGGTTGAGAAAGAAAATCAGAAATAATCCAAGCTGCACCTGCTACCGCAAGAGTCATGTCGTTGCTGAACCAGTAGGTTAAACTATAAGGATCGGTAATGCACTTCGGCAGCCAAACTACCAAACAGAAACTTATGAACATTGTTGTCAGCAATCCGGTGGCTAGTAGAGCCTGCCGTCCGGAAAATATTGCAACCGCTGCAAGAGCAAATGCCATTGAAGTGGATACAGCCCAGAACATTTGCCCGGGAGGTATCCACTTCGGAACTAAACCTGCCGTATACGGAAGATAAAATAGCTGATATACCGAATATGAAATAACACATATCCCATAGCATACATACGCGGCTCTTTCTATCTTTATTGCTCTTTTAGAATCATGGCTAATAGTGGATGCAAATACAAACACACTCCCCAGGACAATAGAAAATTCTTCAAAAAAGTTTCCCCATGTATAATATGCAAGAGGCGTTTCAAATATTGGAGGTATTAGAAAAAGTGAAAATATTAAAAAGATAACGCCAATTGTTAGGGCCCCAAACTTCACCGTTCTCTGCCACTGTATTGCTAAACCCCCGATAAGCTCAATGATGCCGGCAGCATATACCAGAATCAACGGGTGTGAAATGTTGCCAAGCGAGTTAATCTGATGCCAAACTAAGGTTAAAATGCCGAAAATGATAACCGACAATCCATAAATATGATGCCCGAGACGGAGTTTCATAAAATTATCCTTTTTTTTGTTCGACAAGTGCGCGACCAAATGGCCATCTTAATTGAGTTAAGCTTTCTTTATTTCCCATGTTGATAATATTCCAGCAGGCGCCAGAATGACTTTTCCACTTTTAATACTGAACAACAAATGTTATACTCGGACTAGTTGTTTTTAATCCCGAAAAATTTTCAGAAACTGCATATGCATAAAATTTAGTAGTTATTGGTTCACAAGGTGACAGGCAACCTCCGATGCTTCCGTCGACTAGATAGGGCAGCCATAATTTTGTTGTTGCTGCATCACCAGGCTGGGCATTACTTGTGGAATTATATGATGTGTTTAAGGCTGTCTGACTGCATCCAATTCCTCCTTTCGATTTACAATCTGTAGAGGTACTAGGGAATACACTTATTTCTTTTACACCTTGCGGATCTTCAGCAACACCGACTACATAGAAATAATCGCTTTTCTTTATAGAAATTGTCATTGGCTGATCACCTGATTTTAAAATTATTTTATTTCCGGTCGCCGGATGATAAAAAACCAATGAAACTTCAGGAGGTGTTTTATCATCTGTGCCAACTACAACTTGTTCACCGAATGATTGTACGAATTCATCAACTATACTTGGAGTGCATGCAAAAGGAATAATGAAAATACTTAGCAACAAAAAGGACTTAAATATCTTTTCCATGTTACGATTCTTCAAAAAATTAATCATTAATTGTTTACACTAATCTTTTATTTACCTGATTGCTTAAGCTCTGAAAGATTTTTAATATTTTTTAGCATATTGTTTGCAAATTGTTCTATACGTTTTAACTCAGATTTTACCAATGGATGCTGTATATAATCCCTGAGCGGATCATAAAGAGGGTCGACAAAAAAGTTAACCCGCAGTTCACTAACTAAACGACAAAGTATTAATTTAATTCTTTCAGAATCATTAGTCTCGGGTTTGTAGTTAATCCTGAATGCCTGAGATACTCCTTCAATAGTAATAATCACTTGTACGATAATTGGTTTAAGGTTTATAGGCTGCACCCTACAATTTGATTGATCTTTTGCTCCGGATATCATTGCATTATTGGAGACAGTCCATTTATAACCAACCGAATCTCCAATAGGTAAATTATTTACTTGAGCCCAGAATTCAATAGTCCCGTCAGGAAAAACCTCAGCAATGCCGCATTCATTTCGAACTACATTAATTTGTGCATCAATAGAGAATTGATCTGCTCCGAGGGCATCCCATGTAATGCTTTCAGCTTTTATTCCAAGATCTGTAAAAGTACCTTTAAGTTCTGACTGAACATATAATGCATTATTATCCGATTGTGTTTGCATATTTACACCCATACTGCGTTTTTCTCCTTTACAATTGTTTCCAGCCAAACGGGGATTTTCTGCAAAAATTACTGTCATTATACTACCAACTACCTTGTCAACATGAGCGGTAATACCTTTTTTTGTATAGTCATGATTAACATTTTGATTAACATCCCACCTAATAAGAGTATTCCCGTTTAAGTCGTTACCTGCAAACTGCCCGATAAATTCAAGATCAAAGTCAAAAGGTTTATCAAATCCCAGATCATTAATTGTATTAAGTTTGAATTTAAGTTCCCCTGGTTTTTTGCTAACACAATCATTATTGCTCCATCTAGGTCCCGGATTTAATAGCTTTGGACCATTTAGATTATAATTTATAGATTTAAAAAATATTGTATCTGAATCCAGTAAATTTTCATAAGCACTCATAACACCTCCCAACATTTATAGTTTATGAACACAAGCTAATTTCAAGCCTTACTACAATGGAATCATATATGGATCTTACCTGAACTCAGATATAAGCAGAATAAAATCGTAATTTTATTTTTGATTAATAAGCTTCTCAGAAAAGTAAAATCAAGTCGTGTCTTTGAAAAAATATATCAACGGAATTTTCTAAAAGCTAAACCATTTAAACAAGTGAATTCAACCGAGTATAAGGAAAAGTTCAAAAGAGCTTGGATGAGAAACCTTAATAAAAGTTGAATGAATTATAATATTTACTAAATACCCAGTCAACAATTGCTAATCCGATTATTTTACATAGAATCATTGATCACATCATAATTTTTTCTTGTTGCTTTTTTGAAATAATTTTTTTTGAGTAATTACTTTTCATAAAGAATATGCCAGCCAACTATTGAATATTATTTATATAGGTATCACTGAAAAGATTTGAAAAAACAAATAATTTTAATATTGTTACCTAAACAGCAAAATATGTTGCATTTCTAGTAGATTAATTACATCCTAAAAGCGATCTTTAAATCAAGACAAATCAAATTTACAATTCTTCCTCACTGATTGTCCCCAAAATTTTGGTAGGAGAGAAGAGTAACTCTCCAATTCTGGATCAAATTTATCATAAATTTAATAATTAGGAGGTTGTTATGGCATTCAATAATCTTGGTTTCGGTACAATTAGTCCCGGGCACACACAACGATGGTGGTATAGACTGAATGGTGGAAGTGATAAAGGTGCTCAATATTGTATGGCAAATCCACTTAATCCGGGTGGCAGTCTGCAAGTTAATGATCAAACAAAAGTTAAAAACAATGATGGTTCCATCACCTATTGGGTTACTATACGTAATATAGGAAGTGTACCTACTAATTTTAACTTACAAGGCGGTGGTCTATCTTAAAACAAAGGAGGTGAATGATGAAAATAAACATTCTCGTTGATTCCACCGGGAATATCGTTGGAGCGGCCAGAGTCACAGCACCGGAAAAGGGAACTAAAGTACCCGAATTCGAAGTTGGTATGGCTCCATCACCAGGTCAAAGTTTACATGAAGTAGAAGTGCCGGATAAATTTGCAAAACTAGAAGGTGCAGATCTTTTAACCAAATTATCTGAAGAAGAATCTGTAAAAAAAGCCTTAAGCAATGTATCATCCGCTGGTCGGAGCTACTAAATTAGACTATTAAAAACTTGGTAAATTTATAGCGAATCAAAATCGACTCAGCTTAATCCGCCAAAAACAATTAACAGTTTGTTTTTGGCGGTAAATATTTTTCGAATAGAAGACATATAAAATCAATTTATCTAAAATTGTTTTGATGTTTTGATTTATTTAGTAAAAACTTGAATAATTAAATATATTTTCCAATATTGAAACCAACATTAGAAATTTTAATCGGGAGTGAGCAATCTTTTGGGGATTGTGCTTAAAAACCTGTCCAAATGAAAATCGGGACCTAATATTTCAAATCAGCAATATTTATTTAACATTTAAGCGAAATGCTCTCCCTTATTATTTTATTGTGGAGTGAGTAAGCTGGTAAAAACGCTGTGTGATTCGTGCCTAATATTAAATCTTTTTTAGAGATTCCTCCCCTGCCTCCGAATTAAATAATATTAAGCTGCTCACCTCAGTTATTATTTTGGAGTGAATAACCTTTTTTTACGATTAGCTAAGTATTAAGTCGATTCGTAACTCCTGTAATTGACTATAATGACTATAGATTCACTCCCTGGTTTTGTAGGAGTGCCGTACTTAGAGCTTCTTTTAAAAGCAAAGAACCATTCTCCCCTTTTGTTTAACATCTCTAATATTTTTATTTTAACAGCGGCATTCCAGTACTGGAGGCGGCCGCTCATTTCCTTTGTTGGTTTAGTGTTTTAACAACCTCCATGTAAGCTTCGGGGAAAATATTTTTTTATTTATAATTATAGATCTGACATAAATTAAAACTTAATAGGTCGCAGTTTTTAATTTATCCATTTATTAATATCGTTAGCTTGAATAATCTTTTGGATATCAATTAATATCAATAGTCTATCTTCTAATTTTCCAACAGCTTTTATAAATTCAGAGTCTATTCCTGCAACCATAGCCGGCGGTTCTTCAATCAATTTATCAGGTATCCTAAGTACCTCATTGACTGCGTCAACAATAAATCCAACTATTTTATTTTCAACTTCAGCTACGATAATCCTGGTATTTTTATCAATTTCTTTCTTCTCTGCATTTAATTTTAGTCTTAAATCAATAACCGGGATTACTCTCCCCCTTAAATTTATTATTCCCTCTACGTAAATTGGAGAATTGGGAACCTTTGTAATGTTTGTCATTCTATTTATTTCTTGTACATGGTGAATGTCCATACCAAATTCTTCTTTACCTATGTTGAATGTAACAAGCTGCATTAATTCTGCAGTCTCGTTTTTTAGTTGGTTATTAATATTCATTTTATCCCTTCTTTAATCTCCTAATCTTATTCTTAGAAACTAAACGCAATTAATATATTTTATCATTACACTTTGAAATTACTGCTGTTATTTAGGTAAGCTTAGCTATGACAATATCAGCTTCCCATTTTTTCTAACGGCATAATGAGTTTCTTTCTCTCCGGAATCAATCTTAAATCTGTCTATCAGGACTTGCAAATTTTCAGTTAATTTATTTAAGTCTTCAGCCGATTTTGCAACTTGCTGAATCCCGCTTGCACTTTCATTCGAAACATTACTGATTGTATCAATACTTTTACTTATCTGCTCTGCTGTGCTGGATTGCTCTTCACTTGCGCTGGCAACCTGGTTTACATCGTCTACTACTTTATTTGATGCGCTTATTATTTCTTTTAATGACTCTCCGGCTTTATTGGCCATATCTTTCCCTTTTCTAACTTCTTCATTACCTTCTTCAATCGATTCTACAGCACCTTTTGTGTCTCTTTGAATCTGCTTTATCATCACTGCTATTTCCTTGGTTGCCTTAGTTGTCCTCTCAGCCAGCTTTCTAACTTCGTCTGCTACAACAGCAAAACCTCTTCCCATTTCACCTGCTCTTGCTGCCTCTATTGCAGCATTAAGTGCCAATAGGTTAGTCTGATCTGCAATGTCATCAATTACCTGTATTATTTCACCTATTTGATCACTGCTTTTTCCTAACTGCTTTACTGTTTCTGCAGCTTTAGAAACTACATCAGCAATTCTTATCATTCCATGAATTGTGTCTTCAACAACTTTTCCACCATCTTTTGCAATCATTCCGGCTTTTTTAGCATTTTCGGATGCTGTTCCGGCATTTTTAGTTGTTTCCAGGATCGTTTTCGTCATCTGTTCGATTGCTGTAGCTACTTCTGAAGTTTGTGTTGATTGCTCTTGTGCACCCGTTGCTATCTCTTCTGCGCTTGCCGAGATTTGAGTTGACAGACCTCCTGTTGAATTAACTGCTGATAAAACATCTGACAATGCAATATTAAATGAATCCCCTAAACTGTTAATACTATTTTTAACATTAGCAAAGTCGCCTTTATAATCGCCGATCATTCTAACTGTTAAATCGCCATCCGCCATTTTTTCAAGAACAATTCTCTGCTGTTCAATCGGCTCAACAATAGCATTTAAAGTATCGTTAAGGCCCTGGATAATTTCTTTATAACCACCCTTAAATTTATCAGCATTTCCACGTGTGTTGAGTTTTCCATCTTTTGCTTCATTCACAAGAAACTTCAGTTCATTAATAACTTCTTTAATTGTAGAAGTCATTTTATTAATTACAGGTGCAATCTCATCGGCTTCATCATACAATGGTGCCTGAAACGAAATATCACCGTCAGCTATTCTCTTCATAGCGCCAACTATACTGCTGTCTACCTGTGAAACAAATTGATCAAGTACCTGCGCCATGGTTCCAATCTCATCATTAGTTTTTATATTTGTTCTTGTTTTAGTATGTCCCTTTTGCATTTCTTTGGCCATTTCAAGCACCTTACCAACTGGTTTAAATATTGTTTTGGTAAAGAAATAACGCATAGCTCCAATTCCAATAACAAAAATTATCAAACTGATTATGGATGCTGTAATTCTGGCTGCTGAAACCTTATCAGCTATTTCGGATTTACTCATTCCTATAACTACATCTCCGACCTTATCTTTATTCGAAGTGACCGGATATATTTCTAAAAGTAAATTATCATCAGAAAAAAAAGCCGATTGATTTGTTAATAAATCGCTTACCTTCCCTGAATAGCTGCTATATTTTTCTTCATTATACGCAGATAATTTGCTTCCGTCTTTCTTTATTACTGCTGCAAATTCTACATCATGCATCTCTTTTAAAACTTCAAGCTGTGTTGATATTGATGCAACATCATCCAAAACAAGTCCGGAAGCAGAGGTTTTTGCTAACATTTGACCTATTACTTTTGATTTCTGTGCCAGAGACTCGTTCATCTCGTTTTTCTGCGTCAGGGGGAAATAAAAGAAAATAAATAATCCGATAAGTGTAAAACTCACTGCCAGGATTATCTGGAACTTTTGTCTAATTCCCATATCAGTAAATGATTTCATAATTTATTCCTCGTTGTTATTGTATTATCTTACCATTTTAAGTAAATCTGCAGAAAGTTCTTTGTCCCCCCTGCTTTTAGTTGTCCCATATGAACTAAAGTTTTTAGTTTGCTCCATCTAGATCTAACCGGGCAGCTACATTTCCATTTTCAACATAGGAGCCTGTCCAAAATATAAGAATCAAAATTGATGTTGACAGAAACGATATTGAACTTTTCATTAAGAATCCTTCTTTTACTTTAATTGAATAATTCTATTGTTATATTAAGAAATTAGCGCTTCTGGGAGGTAATGATCGATTGTAGAAAATTATGAATAGTCTATTTTCAACTTATCCAAAACATCACATTAGACTCGATGCATTTCAAATAAATTTCTTAACATCTTTTAGTAATTAAATCTTATTGTGAAATTATAATCGTATTTGTAAAAGAATTATTTAGTGAAAAAACATTTAATTTATGCCTAATATTATTTTAATTATTCTATTCGCTTTCTTCTTCTCATTCCTTATTTTAATCAACCTATGAATGTCATAAAGTTTTTTAAGCTCTTTGTCATTTCCAGGTAAATTATTCTGCTCACTTTTATCTCTAAAGCATCCAATTCGAAATTAGATATGTTGTAATCGAAAATTGCGTGTCCAATATTAATCTCCCTTCTAATATTAAATAATAATTTCGTATTAGAATCATCATCGTAAGGAAAACCCGCATAATAATTATTATGCAGTGAATGGTAATAAAAGAAATTAAACGGTAGTTAAAGCATATAAACGTAAAATTTGTCAGGGATATAAAATGCCTCTTTAATGGAGGTATAAGATATAATGCTACTTACTATATTAACTTTAATTTATTTTGAATCATGAATATAAAGTCATCCCGATTGTACGGCTTTTCAAATATTCCGAGCGGTTTCAACTCTTGTGCAAGGTATAAATTTTCCGGGTTTGAAAAAGCAGAAATAAATACAAATGGGATTCTCTTCTGAATTAATATTTTCCCAACTTCAATTCCGGATATATTATCTGCTAGTTTAATATCGAGGGTAGCAAAGGAAAACGATTTATTTTCAAGTAATGTAATTGCTTTTCTCCCTGTATTTGCAATTATAGAATTTTGAAATCCAAAATCGTTTAGGGTAGATTGTATGTCCATCGCAGCGACGGCTTGATCTTCAACTATTAATGCTGTCCTTGTATATAAATCCAATTCTTAAATAACCTCATCCCATCAAAGCTATTATGATTAATTATCGTGATTCTATTGTTTTATATTCGAATGATTTCCGCATTTGTTGATTCACTTTATTGAAAAGAAAATAATAATTACAATTAACTTCTTTTTTGTCTTAATATTTTCACTGCTTTTATATAATCTTCCTCGCAATTTCTCTTAGATATTCTATAAATTTAATAATTATTTCTGATCTTTCCACATTTATTTTTTAGAATGCAATTTAATACTTTTTAGAAAATTTCATAAATTATTTTTATGTCAAAGTTGATAATCGATCCCTGCAGTCTGAAATACGATTCGACACTGTATTCTAGTAATTTCAAAAATTAAAGAATTTTTATCTGGGACTCATTGATTTATGGTATTTTTAATAAAAGAAATGCACAAATAACTATTCTAAATAGTTTAACATTTTGCACGATAATTACTATAACAAAAAAATTATAGTTAAGAATGGGGAAGATTATGCAAAACAATTATCGATATAATTTAAAATTGATAATTCTTGTTATGATTATTGTGATTATACAACTCGTTTCTGTCGGATTAGTTGATTCACTAGGTTTAAGCATTTCATTATTAATATCGGCTATTACACTGATTGGAGGATTTTTATATTTATTTTATTATTTCTCACCTGTAAACGATATAAAAAAATCTCTGTCTGAGCTGAATAATAACATTGATAAAAATATAAATAGATCGGGCAAAACGAATGATTTAGGAAATCTTCAAAATCTTTTATGTGATGTTGTTGATAAGTATAACAATAAAATTAAATGGCTTGTTCAATTGTTGGATTCAATCCCTTTCCCTATTTCTGTTACTGATATGAATATGAATTGGACATTTATAAATAAACCAGCTCTTGTTATAATCGGAAAAACCCGGGAAGAGCTGTTAAATCAAAAAACACAATGTTGTAATTGGGGTGCGGATATCTGTAATTCTGAAAGATGCTGAATTAAAATGCTGCAAAAAAATAAACCTACATCCTGGTTTACTCAACCCGGTATGGATATGGATTTTCAGGTTGATACAGCTTATTTATATGATGATAATGGGAGTAAATATGGGCACATTGAAGTTGTGCAAGACATAACAGCTTCAAATAGACTTAAACAACGATTACAAAGTGGTGCGGAAAAATTATTAATTGAAATGGATAAGTTTTCATCCGGCGATTTAACTATTCAAATAAATGATTCGCAAACTGATGCTATCGGTGATTTATTCAAAGGATTTAACAAAGCAGTTGAAAAAATTCATAATTTGATAGAAAATGTATCACAAACAGCATTGGCAACTGCAAGCGCATCCACAGAAATATCTTCAAGTACCGAACAAATGGCATCCGGAGCTCGGCAGCAAAGTGTTCAAGCAAATGAAGTAGCTGCAGCTGTTGAATAATTGTCCAAAACAATTCTCGAATCTGCCGATAATGCAAATAACGTTGCATCCTCATCAAAAGAAACTAGCGAAAAAGCAAAAATTGGAGCTGAAAAAGTTAATAAATCCAAAAAAGGAATGAATAGAACAGTTGAATCCGCAAAAAGGACTAGTGATATAATTAATTCATTAACCAGTAGAACCGATCAAATTGGTGAAATTGCTCAGGTTATTGATGATATTGCTGATCAAACTAACCTGCTAGCCTTAAACGCTGCCATAGAGGCTGCAAGAGCAGGTGAGCAAGGAAGAGGATTTGCTGTTGTTGCAGATGAAGTAAGAAAATTAGCAGAAAGGACAACAAAAGCAACTAAAGAAATCGCTGAAACTATAAAAGCGATTCAAAATGAATCTCGAGAAGCAAATAAATCAATGATTGAGGCAGGCAATGATGTTGATACCGGAATGAAATTGAATGAAGAGGTAGCTCTTACTCTTGAAGAAATACTTAATAATGTTGCGGAATCTTACGATCAAATCAATCAACTGGCATCAGCCAGCCAGGAACAATCGGCTACTGTAGAACAAATTAGTAAGAATGTTGAATCAATAAATGCTGTAACCCAGGAATCGGCATCAGGTTTACAACAAGTTGCGAATAGCGCTGAAGATTTGAACCGTCTAACCGAAAAATTACAAAATTTGATCAGTCAATTTAAATTACAAAATAAAATAAAACGTTTTCATCCGGCTTCGGATACTAATCTGGTATTAAATTAAAAAGTAGAATATTACTCTGTTTGCTTATGACTATTAAAGTTTTGAGCAAACAGAATTATTTTTTACTGTTGATGCTCCTTTTTCCTTTGTTAACTAAAAAGTCTCCCCTTCAAATTAAGCTTTTTTGTATATAAATTTATTTATTCACTAATAAATATAAAAATTATATCTAAACTTTTAATAGTTACCTGCAGCTGGAAATATGATTCCTGGAGAGGAATAATTTATCCTAACGACGCTAATATTAATTATTTAAAAGAAAATGCCGAACTTTATAGCTCAGTGGAAGTTGACCAATGGTTCTGGTCTCTGTTCAAGATTGTAGGGCCGCCTGATGAAAAAACAGTTGAGGATTATAAAACTTCGTTCTGGAAGATTTCAAATTAACTATCTAAGTTCCTAATTCAATAACATTAACCCACTACTATAGCAAAAATAAAACTGAATCTTTAAGAAAAAATCCCTTTTTTCTTAATTTAATGTAGATTTATTTGAAGAATTTCTTCAGAGCATATCCTCCTTTAAACATCAAATCGGTTTCAATAATCTTTCAGTTTGAATATTTAAACAAAGAGGAGATGAATTCCTTTTCTCAGTTCCAAATCCTGCTGCACCAATTTTTCACAGAGCTTCCGCCTGGTATAATGGCGAATCTGAATTTAATTATGTCGTTTTTTTTCAATTCTAAAAAAAAATGGAAAGATAAATTTGAATCGTGATTCATCAATAAATAAAATTAACGAAAAGGAGTAGCTATGGAAACGCAAACATATCAATCGGCAATTGAAAATTTTACAGAGCATATTTTTGATGAAGAGATTCAATTGACCGGCATTACCGAATATGGAATCAACTGGGATGATCTTACAAAAGATAATATCGAAATCCCGGTACAGGGAGCACGCTTCGACCTTGCTTTTGAGGGAAAGGTAACTGGAAATAAAATAAATGGTAAAATTAAAGGCACCGAATTTTAGAATAATTTGTTCAAAATTTTAGACTTATAGGTTATGTTCACAAAACTGGTTTTAATTTTGCTTTTATTGCAAATCCCATACCGTCCATACTTAATGATATTATTTTCTTCTGTGAGTTACAATTAAACCTGCAAGAAAAATCCATACCTCCATAATTAAGTAGGAAAAATGTTGTTGGAGAGTCTGGAAGTACTTCTAATTTACCACCATTATTAAGCTGAAAATATAATTGGTTAGTTCCTGCGGTTATTGTAATGATTTGTTTAGCTAATATTTCGGGCTCAGTTATTATAAAGGTTCCGCAGTATGCGGGATATTTTTGAACATCAAAACTAGTATCCCTCCTGGCATTCTTTTGGGCTTCTAAATTTGCATGAGCTTGATATTCGAAACTTTCTGCTGCATTTATCTCTGGAAAGAGTTCCTTTAAATTATATATATGTTCACCTTTCGCTAATTCCTCGTTAAGTTTGAACTTAACTACATTTTCAAAATTGTGAAAATAGTATAAATATATAATCCCTCTCTTGAGATCAGCTATATATGAGTAAAGTGTTACATCCTGACCTTCAGAATGTGTAGCATCCAGAATGCGTCGTAACTCATCAATACCAACATTTGGCTTTGTTTTAAGCATTGCATTAGCAATTCTATAACGAGGGCAATCATAACCTTTTCCGGATGGATATATAGATTGTCTAAAGTTTGTAACAACTTGGTATTTCCCTTTAATAGGAACAGTTGCATCTCCTTCGATTATTACAGAGTTGCCATTACGATCTCCAAAGATCCATTGATACCTTGACATACTAGTGCGGTTGTAATGCTCAAGCATTTTGAGTACTTCGGGCACTGTAGAACATTCTGCCATAAGTTTGTCTTGTAAATCGCCAGGGTAAATTTCACCCTGTTTTGAAACAACCTCCTTATATGGTAATCCAAAAGCATCAAACCAAAGCCCTTTCTCATTCACTCCTCCCTGTGCGGAGAGATCATTATAGCCTACATACATCCGTCCATATTTATTATTCCCTTCAGGTATAAACCAGATTTTGGTCTCGGGGTTAACTCCATCTTCATTATTGCCAATAAAAATTTCGCTATTTGTCTTTGTATAAATCCCAGTACATGCGTTTAAGTTTATTCCAGCAAATAGTATCATTACCAATACTATTTCACACATAAGATAAAACCATTGAAAATTCTTCATCCTAATACCCCTTACTAACGGAGTGGCTAATTAATTAGACTTTATTGAACAATGAAAATTAAGCAGCAACTATTTTTAAAGCAAACAATATTTTGATGATTAGGTAAATTACAATACATAATGATGGACATATGCGGTATAGAAAAAACTCCGGGAGAAAACTGGAATAAGATTTATATTCCCGGGATAAGTAGTTGAAAGAAATAGTTGCCATGGTAAAAGATTTGAATAACAGAGGAGTTGAAGTTCATTTAAATGTTAATAATCATTATGAGGGTGTGCGCCGATGACGATTGAGAAAATAACAAAACTACTTTAATCAAAATTAACAGTCTTAATTAGCATAACCTGGGAGAAGTTTTGCTTTTTCTCAATAAATTAAAAATCAAAATTTCCAACTTCTTTCTCGTAAATAAACACTCTAATTTGATAAGATTCCCCAGTACTAGTATCTCCTTTGCCTTCATATACAGTATGAGCTTTTTTGTATCCATTCATTTTGCAGCTCAAAATAAGAAACTTTCATTTATTACTTCTGCCGAAAATTAAAAAGTCTTTCCGATTTATTTAAGCAAATTAATTAACACTTTCCCTGCTGTTTGGTTAAATGAAATACTATTTTTATCCAATTGATTTTGAATTGTTAAAATAAGTTCAGATTTTAATTCCGGGTATTTGAGAGTTAGATTGTATAGAGCTATTGTAGAATAATTTTTCGTTGAGACTATCACATCTGGAGAAAGTATCCACTCAAACGTTAATGTTGTTGCTTCTCCTTCAATTTCCTCAGGGATTCCACAATACACAAACATTTTAGCAAGACTTCTTTTATAATTTTTTATCTGAGTTTTTTTTCTGTGTAAAAAAAAATCTTTAATTGCTGGAAAAACAGTTTCCGGGCTTAACTCACAGATGTAACCAACTAGCCAGATAAAATGTGTGGCTATTTTTTCATCCGAATCTAATATATATAGTAGTCCTCGTAAATCAATTTTTTCTGAAATAATCTTTTTTGCCAAATATTTTCTATTAATTTCAGTATCATTTGTAATCAGAGAAGTTTCTATTATGT
This sequence comes from uncultured Bacteroidota bacterium, assembly GCA_963782475.1. Taxonomy (GTDB): domain Bacteria; phylum Bacteroidota; class Ignavibacteria; order Ignavibacteriales; family Ignavibacteriaceae; genus CAVQBP01. Next base: position 391,821 of record CAWAJW010000003.1, on the reverse strand, counting down.
TACATAAATCTGACATAATTTACTTTAATATTTTAATTTTTGATTAATGCCTAACCTATTATTTATATAGAAAACCTATTTAGCCATGTTTTCTATATATAAGAACAAAATTCTTTATCAACAAACCTTCTAGCTCATTAACTCTGCAGATTTTAATGATTATGCCACATAACACAAACAAGAAAATCAGTTCATCTTGACATTGTCAGCCTGATTTACACCTGTTCCGATTTCTAATCGGGATAAGGGGAATGATAATATATAATGGATTGGGTGTGGTTTTTTATTTAACTGTTAATAATCATTATCAGTAGTTGTTTATATCCAAGTTGAAGTTTTCGCATCGAACTCGCAAAGAAAGTTCATGTGCATAATCTCTAAGGATTACTAATTCAGAAGATTAAATTTCCTAAGAAAATCATCTGCAATTTTTAGAATTCCATCATCATAGTAATGTGAATACTTTGCGTTTTCACTCCCCAGATAATGTTTCCTCCCTTCATAAAGATGAAGTTCAAAATAATTACCTTCCTTTTGCATTTCAGTTTCAAAAAATTGAACGGTCCATTTAGGAACTTGCTCATCATCAATTCCATGAAACTCTATCATTGGAGGTAAGCCCGGTTTTATATGATGTGCGGGGGAAATGCTCCATATTTTATCCCTACGATCTGCAAGCAGCCGGTCACACCAACCTTCAACCGCATTTACACATGAAGAAAACAGCAGTATGGCATCAGGGCGGCAGCTTATATTAAAGTTGTCCGACTTTTCATTATAATCCTCAATCATGGCCGTGCATAATGCCAGATGACCTCCGGCGGACTGTCCGGCTGCTACAATTTTATTCTGAGCTATGTGAAACTTTCCTGCATTTTCCCGAACCCAGCGTATTGCAGATTTTGCATCCATCACACATTCGATAGGGGTGATCGTTTTATGAGGAGTTACTTCATTAACGTTTGATAAACGATACTCAACTGAAAAAGCAACAATTCCCAATTTTGCATACCGTTCACAAGTAGTGAAAAACTCATCCGGTGAGCCATAAGCCCACCCGCCGCCGTGAAAGAAAACTATTGCAGTATTGTTTTCTCTTTTAAGAGACTGATTTGTGTAAAAAATGTCTACTTTCAGTTTTAATGTATCAATTATTTTATAAACCTCCTGAACATGTATAACATAATCCTCCGCTTCGTTCTGGGAAGTCATTTTTTCTCCATTACCAGCAGCCAACTGCAGCATGGCCAAAGGGCACAGAAAAAGAAGAATAATCTCTCTCAACATTACTAGTTATCCATTATTCTTATAGCGTATTCTGAAATTTATCTCTGTTCCACCATTAGTATCCCCAAATAGTTCTAAAACTAAAGTAAATTAAATAATATATATTTGCAATAAAAAACTTTGTTAATCAAACAACAATAAGAGAATTATAAACCCACATTGCATAAACGAGAACATCAGTTCACCTGCCCCGCCAAATTACCTTAATACTTGAAATTCTAAATATTGTTAATTTGGCGGGGTCTTAACATGATCAGCCAGATTTACACCTGTCCCGATTTCTAATCGGGATAAGGAAAATTATAGTACATAATGAAAGGAGTTGGCGTTATTTGAATGTTAATAATCATTATGAGGAGGCACGACGATGACGATTGAGGTTAGTAAATTAATGCTGGGTAGATAAAATATATCGGCTTGTATTGTTTTGTTAGGTCTTAATTGTTTTTTTTATAAACAAATGCATTGCCTTATCGCTTGAAATATGTTTAATGCATTTATATCCCAATGATTTAAGGTCCAAATTCAAATAAAGATTTTCACCACTTCCTAAAATTATGGGGGAAACAGCTAAATGTAATTCATCTACTAATTGAGCCTTAAGATATTGACGAATTGTATTAACACCTCCGCCGACTCTTACATCTTTGCCATTTGCAGAATTAAATGCTTTTTCAAGGGCTGCATTAATTCCATCTGTTACAAAGTGAAAAATGGTGCCGCCTTCCATCTCAATTGATTCGCGCTTATGATTAGTTAAGATAAAGACAGGAACATGATATGGCGGGTTTTCTCCCCACCATCCTTTCCATTCAACATTAGGTAAGCCGCGGTAGGGACTGAACATATTACGTCCTAAAATCCAGGCGCCAATATTTTTAAAGCCATTTTCGGCAAATTCATTATCAACTCCTGATATGCCATCACTCTTTCCTAATACGTTTTGCCGAAAAGTTTTTGTGGGGTAAAACCATTGGTGAAGCTCTGCTCCCCCAACTCCCAAAGGATTCTCCAGGCTTTGATTTGGTCCTGCACCAAATCCATCCACTGATATAGAAAAACTTGCAACACGTAATTTTTGCATTTATAAGTCCTTTCAAAAAATTGAGTAAACACCTAACGTATTCATTAGTAGCCAGAGACAACTATTTTTTGTTTACTAATATCATAAAATTTTTTCTAATATCAGAAATCTTATTATTTTTTATGATTAGGAAAACGTAAAATTTAATTATAAAACTTACTACGGAATATAAGATCCTTTCGAATAAACCTTTAATATTATGTTTGATCCCATCATTCAAGATCCTCTTTTTCGGAGAACTTTAAATTCTTTCTTTTTTAATGACATTCTATCGAGTCGTATCTATGAGATTTCTATTGAGTTTATTTACACAATCCAAAAAAATATATTTTTTTTGTTGCATTTTAAAAAATGTATTTTTATGTTACCGGTAACAGATACCGATAACATAAATTTATAATATTATGAAAAAATTTATTATCGAGTCCCCTCTTAAATTATTATTACTTTCCTCAATGCTTTTAAATATCCCAACATTGAATGCGAAAGACATTTCAGAAACATCCTTTAGCTCTAACTGGGTAATCTTTTCTTCTGAGAAAACTAATTCCGGCGGAAAAGAAATTTCTTCTCCAGGATTTAAAACAAATGAATCATATAATACCAATGTTCCCAAAACTATTTTTGCTGCTCTGGTGGAATCTGGAGTTTATAAAGATCCTTATTTTGGTGAAAATTTATTAAAAATCTCCAGAGAACCATTTCAACAACCTTGGTGGTATAGAAAAGAATTTGAAATAAGTGATATCAAAAATGTTAATTATCAGCTAACATTAGAAGGTGTAAATTATAAAGCCGATTTATGGATGAATGGGAAAAAAGTTGCTGGGAATGAAAAAATAGAAGGAGTTTTTGGCAGGTTCACTTTTAATATAACAGATTATATAGTAAATGGAAAAAATGTAATTGCCATTGAAGTTTTCCCTCCTAAATTTGGAGATTTTACTCTAGGGTTTGTAGACTGGAATCCTTCTCCCCCGGATAATAATATGGGGCTTTGGCGCGGTGTAATATTAAAGAAAACAGGTAAGGTTTCTTTAGATAATATATTTGTCATTACTAAGGTAAATGAAAAAACCTTAAATGAAGCAGAGCTGACAATCAAGGGAAAACTAACAAATTTTTCGAATAATAAAATTGAAGTTGAAATTAAAGGCTCTTTTGGTAAAGACAGAAAATTCTCGAAAATGGTTTCGCTTAATCCCGATAGCCAGTCAGAATTTTCTATTTCAGAGGAAGATGCAGCTGATTTAAAAATAATAAATCCTCATTTATGGTGGCCGAATAATTTAGGCGATCCATATCTTTATAATTTGTCTATCCAGGCTGATGTTGATAATAATATCTCCGATAAAGAGAATTTAAGATTCGGGATACGTGAAGTTGAAGATTACATTAATGAAATAGGACAGAGAGGATATAAAATAAACGGAAAAAAGATTGTTATTAAAGGTGCTGGCTGGGTCGATGATATGATGCTGAATGACAGTGATGAAAAAGTGACTGAGGAAGTTCAATATGCCAGACATATGAATTTAAATGCATTAAGATGCGAAGGTTTCTGGGGAAGGGATGAAGCCTTATTTAATGCTGCTGATGAAAACGGAATTTTAATAATGATAGGCTGGAGCTGTCAATGGGATTGGAAAGGATACTGCGGAAGGGATGAAAGTAAATATTCATGTGTCACTTCACCGAAGGATATTGATTTGCAGTCAAAAGAATTTAATGATCAAGTTGTCTGGTTAAGAAATCATCCGAGCATTTTTGTTTGGGCACTGGGAAGTGATAAATACCCTAATCCGGAATTAATGAGAAAGACCACTGAATATTTAAACAAATCAGATAATACCCGTCCTAGATTAATATCCACTGCATGGATCGAAGTATCAAAAGAAGAAAATAAAGATAATATTTACCAAGATTCAAAAGTTAAAATGCTTGGACCTTATGCTTATGAACCTCCTATATATTGGTATGTAGATACATCACACGGTGGAGCCTACGGCTTCAATACCGAAACTGGTCCTGGGCCACAGGTTCCACCTGCTGAAAGTTTAAGAAAAATGATGCCTGCTGTTAACTTGTGGCCAATTGACAGTGTCTGGAATTTCCACTGCGGTAGGAATGAGTTCAGCAATTTGAATCATTTCTTGAATATTTTTAATAATAGGTATGGAAAGGCATCTTCCGTAGAGAATTTCGCCATGAAATGTCAGATATCAAACTATGAAGCCATGCGTCCGATGTTTGAATCTTTCGGTGTTAATAAATTTAAATCTACTGGAGTAATACAGTGGATGTTTAATTCTGCATGGCCGGAAATGTACTGGCAATTGTTTGATTATTACATGATGCCCAACGGGGCTTTTTATGGCGCAATGAAAGGATGCCAGCCACTGAACATTGTCTATAACTATAAGGATAAAAATATTTACGTAGTAAATGATTTCATTAAGAGCTTTGAAGGCATAAAAGCAAGTGTGAAGATTTTTAACCCCGATTCGAAATTAATTTATGAAAAAGAAAAGGATATATCGATTGCAGAAAACACTTCTAAAAAGATAATTGATTTGCCTGATTTAAAGGACGAACCCAATTTATATTTTGTCAATTTAGAGTTGAAAGATTCCAGCAGCAATTTAATCAGCGATAATTTTTATTGGATTCCTGCAAAAGAAGATGTGCTAGATTTTAAAAATTCTGAATGGTTTTATACACCGGTAAAAACTGCAGCAGATTTAAAGGAAATCAATAATTTGCCCAATGCTACTATCAATTATAAGGCAAAATTTTCAGCTAATGATCAAAGTGTTGAAGTAACCCTGGAAAATACTTCCGATAAAATTGCTTTCTTTATTGATTTAAAGGTAGTTGATGAAAAAACAGGAGAATCATTTCTTCCTGTTTTTTGGTCCGATAATTATATCTCGATTCTGCCGCATTCGAAAAAGGCAATTAAAGGCACTTTTAAAAATCCATTAAATAAAAAAACCAGGTTAATCATTAACGGATGGAATATTAATAACCCGCTATAAAAAAAATGAAAAGAAACTATTTTATTGTTGCACTTATATTTGTCATCTTTTTTGTAATATCATTTCTTACAAATATTATCGGGCCGCTGATTCCGGATATTATTAAGAGTTTTTCTCTCAGTTATTTTATGGTAGCCATTCTTCCTTTTTCATTTTTTATTGCTTATATAATGTCTATTCCTGCAGGAATGCTTCTTGAAAAATATCATGAAAAGAAAATTATGGCTGCGGCTTTTTTAATTGCCGCATTAGGAGCATTTCTGTTTGCGTTAATACCTGTGTATAGTATATCGATAATTTCCCTGTTTTTAATCGGGTTTGGAATGGCAATGCTGCAAGTGGCGATTAATCCGCTTTTGAGAACTGCGGGCGGTGAAGAGCACTTTGCGTTCAATTCTGTTTTTGCTCAACTGTTCTTCGGCGGTGCTTCTTTTCTCAGTCCGCAGCTTTATTCTTATCTGGTAAAAAAACTGGAAAGCGGAAACACTGGAAATAATTTTATTTTAACATCTCTTTCAAGTGTTGTTCCAGCCGGGCTGCCATGGGTATCTCTATACTGGATATTTGCTGTTACTTCAATTTTAATGGTTATTATCATTCTTATAATAAAACTTCCTAAAGTGGAACTAAAGGAAGATGAGAAAACAGGTGCGTGGGAAACAATAAAAGAATTATCAAGAAATAAGACTGTAATATTATTTTTCATTGGGATCTTTGCTTATGTAGGAACCGAGCAAGGAATTGCTAACTGGATTTCCGAGTTCCTGTCGAAATATCATGGATTTGATCCCCAAACTGTAGGTGCAGATACTGTCTCATATTACTGGGGATTATTAACTATAGGTTGTGTATTGGGATTAGTTCTCTTAAAGCTTGTCGATAGTAAATTGGTTTTAAGAATTTTTGTTTTAGCTGCAATGATATGCCTGGCTTTAGCATTGTTTTCAAAAGGAGATTTACCATTATACTTTTTCCCGGCAACAGGTTTCTTCCTTTCTGTAATGTGGTCAGTGGTTTTTTCATTAGCATTAAATTCTTTGGATAAACATCATGGCTCCTTTTCGGGAATTTTATGCACTGGTATAATTGGTGGTGCAATTGTTCCTTTAATTATAGGATATTTAGCCGATTTTATTGGACTGAGATTCGGCATGCTTTTCATTTTTGTAACATTGGGATATATTTTAAGTGTAAGTTTTTGGGCAAATCCTCTAATTAAAAATGAAACTATTTTTGAAAAGGCCGGCGCAGTTAATTAATTTTTTATAATACTTATTAAAAGAAAATGACAGAAAAACATATAATTGGTGTTGATTTAGGAGGAACAAATATTAGAGTTGGTAAAGTAAAGAACAATAATATTGTTGATAATTATTCCCAGCAAATCTCTTCGAATGAATCTGAAGAAAAAGTTCTTGATGAAATTATTGCTTCTATTTATAAAACTTATGATGATTATGTTATAGGAATAGGTGTCGGTGTCCCCAGCATAGTTGATGTTGGAAAAGGAATAGTTTATGATGTTCAAAATATCCCTGCATTAAAAGAAGTTCATCTTAAACAGATCCTGCAAGAAGAATTTAAAGTACCTGTATATATTAATAATGATGCTAATTGCTTTGTTGTAGGAGAAAAATATTTCGGAGCTGCTAAAGATTATAACAATGTGATAGGATTAACTATTGGTACCGGTCTGGGTGCAGGTATTTATACAGATGGAAGATTATATCTTGGTGCTAATTGCGGTGCCGGTGAATTTGGAATGCTCCCTTATAAAGATGGAATTTATGAAGATTTTTGCAGTGGAAAATATTTTTTGAATCTTTTAAAAACGACAGGTAAGGAAATATTTTATAAAGCAGAAATGGGCGATAAAGAAGCCATCAGTATTTTTAGCAATTTTGGTATACATGTTGGGAATGCTATAACTGCGATTATGCTTGCTGTTGATCCTGAATTGATAGTTATTGGAGGTTCTGTTAGCATAGCTTATAAATACTTTAAAGAATCGATAAAAAAAGTCCTGGATAATTTCCCTTACCAGAATTCAATTAAAAGATTGAAAATAGTAAAAAGTAATCTGGAACAAGTTGCTATTCTGGGTGCTGCGGCACTCTATTTTGAAAATAGGGATCGAATATTTAAAGAAACAGAAGCAATATAAAATGAATATTACAATTGCCGATATAGCAAAAAGAGCAAAAGTTTCCAGGATGACGGTCTCGAGGGTACTTAATGATAGCGGTCCGGTTGCTCCCTCTACTGCAGAAAAGATTAAATCTATAATGACGGAACTGAACTATCATCCTAATCTGATTGCCCGGAGCTTATCCAGCAAAAGAACAATGACTATTGGGGTGGTAATTCCTAAAACAGAAAAACTTTTTCTTGATAATTATATTGCTCAGATTTTAAGTGGTGTTACGGATATTGCTCAGAAAAATAATTACAGAATAATGCTTATTCCTGTAAATCATTCAAATGAAATAGAAGGCAACTACTTAACTTATGCAAGAAGCAAATTATTTGATGGTTTAATTTTATTAAAAGCAAAAACTAATGATCCCCGTTTATCGGAACTGGCGAAATCCGGCTTCCCTTATATTATGGTAAATTATAGAAAGTTCGGTGATAACTACAATTTTGTTGACTCCGAGAATATCAAAGGTGCCGAATTAGCTGTTGAACATCTCTATAAGAAGGGGCATAGAAAAATCGCATTTATTGCCGGTTCTATGGATGAAGTAAATGCAAGAGATAGGCTTAAAGGGTACAAAAATATTTTAAAAAAATATGGGCTTCCGTTTAAGGATGAATATATAATTTATGGTGATTTCAATAAAGAAACTGCATTTGAAAATTCAAAAAAATTGTTAGAATTGGATAACAGGCCGACCGCAATATTCAGTTCGGATGATTACATGGCATTAGGTGTTATTGAACAAATTAAAAATTTCGGTCTATCAGTTCCAAAGGATATTTCTGTGATTGGTTTTGATAATATCGAGATTGGGGAATTCTCGAAACCCGCACTTACTACAGTGAAACAGCCAATGTATGAAATAGGAAAAACTTCTTCAGAAGCATTATTATCATTAATTAAACAAGTTAAAAAGAGCCCCATAAGGTTGATGCTTAAAACTGAATTGGTTATAAGAGAATCTGCTTAAAAAGAATATTAACTAATAATTATAAGATAAAAAATTAAAATATTTTATTGTCAGATGTTACCGATAACAGTTATCGTTGACATAAATTTGATTTTATAATTGTTTGAATTTAACTAAGCTCTTAAGATTAAAGGAGTGCGGATCATGGCTAATAAAAAAAGTGCTTTCCTAATTATTTTTCTTGCCTTGATTTTAGCTGGATTAAGTATAAATGTATTCGCACAATCAAGTGCAAGGATTGCGGGAATTGTCAAAGAGGCAAAAACAGGGGAAACATTATGGGGGGCAAATATAGTTTTAGTAGGAACAGGTGTAGGAGGCTCTACAGATGCAAATGGCAAGTATACAATCCAGAATGTTCCGTTTGGTTCTTATACTATAAGGGTAACTTACATCGGGTATAAGCAGCTGGAAATGTCAATAGATGTCAAATCAAATAAAACCATCGAAATGAATTTTGACATGGAGCCTGAAGCTGTCAAAGGTGAAACAGTAACAGTAACTTCCCAACGGAAGGGTCAAATAGCTGCAATAAATCAGCAGTTAAATTCCAATACTATAACAAATGTTGTTTCATCCGATAAAATACAGGAACTGCCTGAAGCTAACGCTGCTGAAGCAGTAGGTAGATTGCCAGGTATTTCATTATTGAGGCAAGGCGGTGAAGGAAGTAAAATTGTTATTCGAGGCTTAGCTCCGCAGTTTAATAAAATTCAGATTGATGGTGTTGAACTTTCTGCTACCGACCCCAATAACAGAAGTACCGACCTGAGTATGATATCTCCTTACATGTTGGAGGGAATTGAAGTGACCAAAGCGGCAATGGCTAACCAGGAAGCAGACCAGATTGGCGGCACTGTGAATTTTAAAACGAAGGGAGCACCTTTTGAACCCCCGTCATATTCATTGATTGCTCAAGGAGGTTACAATGGGTTACGAAATGAATACGGGGATTATAAACTCGTCGGGCAGACAAGCAGAAGAATGATTGATGATTTACTCGGCATCTCTTTAAATCTTGACGTTGAAAGAAGAAATAGAAGTTCAAATGCAGCGAGTGCAGGATATACATATTTATCAGAGGACAAAGTCGCAGCTGTTAACTCGTTTAATGTTGAAGATATTTCGAGACTGCTGAATCGCTATGGGGGTTCATTGGTTATGGACTACAAAACACCTTCCACAACTATTATTATGAGCAATTTCCTGAGCAGAATAGATCACGACGTTATTTCCAGAAGTGAAAACAGTGTAGCTTTACATACAGCCGGAACTTCCAGAGAGCAAAGATTGGATCATACTAAAACCAATACCACAGTACTAATGGATCAGATAAATTGGGAACAGTTATTTAAGAATTTTAAAATTCAAAGTCAGATTAGTTATTCATTCTCAAAAGATAGAATCCCAAGAGCACTATCATTCGGAGGGCTGGATGCTTCTCCCCTTGCTCACTCGGTAAGTCTAACTGCTTCACCCGGGCAAGTACCTTCATTTATGAGTAATGATACTTCTAAAATGTTAATTGGTCCGATGTATGATTCAAACCAATTAACGAGAGAAGAACAAATCGCAGGCAGTATTGATTTGCAATGGCAGTACGATTTGTCCGATGCAGTAAACTTAAAAATTAATTTCGGAGGAAAATATAAACATAAGGATAGAAAATATGACTATAATACAATATATCTTAATATATCCTCAGACCCTAGCTCATTAGTAACAAATGCGATTGTTGCCAAATATCCGTACATGAATAATTATGTCATCCCCGGCGGAAAATTTCTTTACGAACCTTTTATCGATAACAGTTATAATGGCTACGAATTTATGAAGGGGCAATATAAATTAGAAAGGGTACCGAACTTAAACTTGGGAGAGGATCTCATTAATTACTTAGAAAATAGCCTCGGAATAAACTATCAGGGTAGTCCCGTTCCCCAGAAGTTCAACCCCGAATTTTCCGCAAGCAGGAGAGACGATTACAGCGGGAATGAATTTTATTCTGCCGCCTATATTATGCCTGTGGTTTCTTTTGGAAATGAAGTAACTTTTATTCCTGGTGTTAGATACGAACACGAAGTAACTAAATATAATGGGGTCAGGGGAAATGAACGTGTCAAACCTACAAGTGTAAGTTATTATAATTTCGATACTACTGCAACGAGAACCAACGAGTTTGTGCTCCCTATGATCCACTTGAAATATAAACCGTTGGATTGGTTCGATGTTAGATTGAGCTATACTCAAACACTTGCCAGACCATCTTATAACGAGTTTTTACCTAAATGGGATATTTATATGGGGGGTATCGATTACAGCAATCCAAATCTTAAACCGACAAAATCAGAAAATTATGATCTCTATTTTTCATTTTACGGAAATAAGATCGGTCTATTCACAATAGGATTCTTTGCAAAAAGAATCACAAATTTTGTTTTTCCAATTTCCGAAGTCATATTAAGTGACTCAATGGCTATTAATAAATACGGATTATTACCTTCATTAACAAAAAAAGATAATTCCTGGTCTTGGGTTGGAACAAAGATATACAGCTATATAAATGATCCCAACACAGCAGATGTAAATGGCGTCGAAATTGAATGGCAGACTAATTTATGGTATTTGCCGGGATTATTAAAAAATATTGTTTTTGATATAAACTATACTTATACACATTCAAAAGAAATATATCCCAAATCTTTTCCTAATATGGATACTGTTAGTACACCATTCGGAAAGGAAGTAAAGATAGTTGGGAATATCGATTCATCATATTCAGCTCCGTTATTATATCAACCCGATAATATATTAAATGTAACTATCGGTTATGATTATAAGGGGTTTTCTATTCGAGCTTCTTTGCAATATCAGGCACAAATTTTTTCACAAAACGACTGGTACACCAAGCTTAGAGGCTTTACCAAAGGTTTTTCCCTATATGACCTGACTGTTTCACAGAAACTTCCGGTTGAAGGTTTGAAAATTTACGGTGACCTAAACAATATTTCCCGGGTAATACAAGAAGACAATAATGTGGGAACAGGCTATATGACCAACAAAGAATACTATGGGATGAGTGCAAGCTTAGGTCTTAGATACGAATTTTAATTCAACTAATTATCATAAAAAAAGTAAATAGCAAATTACTGGATAATTAATTAAAAATATTATTTAAAAATCATATAGGAGGTTCATGATGAAAAAATTACTGTTATCAATAATTTTAACCTTGGCTTTCAGCACTATGGTTATTTGTCAAAGCGTACAGGATGTTCCGGCTACCGATGAGCAAGGAAATCCGATTATTAACTCTTTGATAAAATATGTCGTAGCAGATACAAATAATCAAGGTCAACAGTTACATGATATATACAGGCTTGAAAGGGGAAAATACTACTTTTATAACCAATCAGCGGTTTTTAATAATCCGGTTGTTCTTGAAGGAGCATCTCCGGGTCCTGATGCTAATTCTTTCCCTGCAAAGTTTTTGGTACAAACTAATGAGGATGGAAGTGTACCGGAAGAAGCCGTTATTACAGCCTTTGCAAATTTAACTTGCAAAAACCTTGAATTCTGTACAATAACTACAGATAATCAATATTCATGGGGTAATGGTATTTATCTGCAGAAAGACGGCTTAAGATTAGAACTTGACAGCTGCAATTTTAATCTCTGCGGCTGGGCCTTTGTTGAAGCAGACGGAATTAATAACACTACTCTTATTTTAAGAGGATGTCAAACCTGGAACGGTTCTCCGTTCGGAGGTGATGAGTGGGTTCCCTTTTTCTTTGAAGGTAGCGGTGGCAGCGTTGATACCTGTATTGCAACTAATAATACATTTTACAACATACAGGGATCTATTCTTAACATCGAACCTCTAACACCATGGAAGTATATTTTCTTTGACCATAATACATGTGTTAATATCGTACAGAATTTTACAACAGATATAGCTGCCCATCTAAATACAACGATTACAAATAATATCTTTTATAACGTAGGTTGCTATGGTTCAAGAATTGCTGATATACAAGGTGGAGGTGGTGATACTGTGCAATCAGGTGTTATAGAAGTTGATACCATTAATATTGTAAATGGTGAAAGTGTACCAGCCGTTATGCCTGAGAAAGATAGAAAACTTGTTGTAAAAAATAATGTCTATTTCTGGTCTCAGGGTGTGCATGATTATTGGACTGCAATGGCTGATTCTATCACAGGAATACCCTGGATGAGTTCAAGAGGGTTACAAATGTTTGGAGATAAGACCACATGGCCGAACTTCATTGCTGAAAATAATGTAGAAGCTGATCCCGGATTTACAAATTTCGGCGGAACCGACGAAATGGTTGCCCAAATGTACAATGATCGTAACACAGCATTATTTGGTTTTTGGGGATGGTACCCTTATTCCGGCACTGATACGTTATGGGCACTTTCTCACTGGCCTCTGCCCGAGGATTTCACATACTCTGCAAGCTTTACATCAACTGATGGTTATCATGTAGGAAGTTTGCAATGGTATCCTGATGAATTAGCTAAATATGAAAAAGGGCTTGTTGGGGTTAAGGATATAAATTCTCTACCTGAGCAATTTTCCCTTAAACAAAACTATCCGAATCCTTTTAATCCTTCCACACATGTTAATTTTGAAATTGCTAAAACCGGTACAGTTAACCTGAGTGTTTATAATGTATTAGGCCAAAAAGTGATGACTCTTATTAATAATCAGATATTGACCTCTGGTTCACACGATGTTAATATTAATATGCTTTCGCAGGCCAGTGGCGTTTACCTGCTCACTCTAAAACAAGGCAGCAACGTAAAAACTATTAAAATGCTTCTCATGAAATAATAATTGTATTAATTGATCGCTTTGACAACTCTTCTGGCAGCTCATAACTGTCGAAGCGGTCAATTTCTTAATGTCGCTGTATTATTTAAGTTCAGGTAAAAGGATAAATTTCTTCTGCCTTAGATTTAAAAGCTTAAGGAGCTTGTAGTATGAAAATAAAATATAATTTTATCTTCATTTTAGTATTATTTATAAACTCAATTTTTTTTCTCCCCCAAGACATGTATGCTCAAACTAAACTTATCGTTAGGTGCGATGACATTGGGATGTGTCATACCGTTAATATGGCAGTAAAAAAAATAATTGAAACAGGTATTCCGATTTCTACATCAGTAATGTTTACTTGTCCATGGTATAAAGAAGCAGTTGAAATCTTAAAAGATAATCCGCAAATTTCGGTCGGCATTCATCTGGTTCTGAATTCGGAATGGCAAAATTATAAATGGGGACCGGTAGCAGGGAGATCAGCGGTTCCAAGCCTTGTGGACAGTAATGGCTATTTTTATCAGTCTGAAGAAGATTTCGCCAAATGCGGTTATAAATTAAGTGAAGTTGAAACTGAGCTCCGGGCACAAATCGAAAGGGCAATCAAATCCGGTTTGCACATTGATTACATAGACGCTCATATGACCACTGCTGTTTCCACACCCCAATTGAAAGCTATCATTGAAAAGCTTGCAAAAGAATATCACCTGGGTATATCGAGATACTTTAAAGAAAATTATAATACACTCTGGGATACTCCTCCCCGAAAAAAATTCAGCCGTTTAATGGAAATAGTAAATAATCTTAAAAAGGATGAAGTAAATCTTTTAGTAATTCATCTTGGTATGGAAACCGAAGAGATGAAAGCGCTTATCGATATGAATAATCCTGATGATCCTTATAGAGTAAGCCAACACCGGCAGGCTGAGCTGCAAGCTTTATCATCGCGAGGTTTTGAAGAGGCTGTGTCAAAAAATGATATAAAGTTATTAACATACAGAGAGTTAATTACACAAGATGGACTGGATTCCATGAAGCGTCCGGTAAATCCGGAGTATTAAATTATAGTGATAAAAGAACTTTGAAGAATTTGCAAAATTTCATATTACTAAAAAGAAATAAAAAGGCTTTTTATTCAGTTGAGTTAATCTTTATTCTCATATTTTTACTTACAGGTATAAGTCTTTTTGCACAAAATAGAAGCACAATTGAAAGAGCTGGTTTACGCTCATCCATATATGGTTTTAATTCCTTTCCCGATACTACCTGGTGGTTAATTGCAACAAGTGATATGGCTGCAAGATTTACCGGTGCTTCTCCTTCGGTTATATGGATTTTAGGATATACAACTGATGACGGCTGCTATTTAAACTTTCCCAACCCGTTTCCTGATTCATCTTTTAATAAAATATTTTTCGGGAGCAAAGATGAGAATGAAAAATACTTAAATTATTTTGATCAAAAAGGGATAAAAGTTTGGCTGCAGGTAGAACCGGGATTTGCAAATGTATCAACACTGATTGATCTTGCATTATCTCAATACAGCCACCATTCATCTGTTATTGGATTTGGAATTGATGTCGAATGGTACAAAACAAGCGCTTCAAATAATGAAGAGGGAGAAGCAGTTACTGATTCAGAGGCTGCTGCATGGAGCGCGCACATAAAAGATTATAATCCGAATTATCTTTTCTTTACAAAACACTGGCTGATAGAAAAAATGCCGACAACGTTTCGTACAGATATGGTCTTTGTAGATGACAGTCAGGATTTTCCAAATATGAGCAGTATGATAAATGAATTTATCGATTGGTCGAAAGCATTTTCATCAGCTAAAGTTGCATTTCAATTTGGTTATGATGCTGATAAACCATGGTGGGGAAAATTATCAGATCCGCCTGAAGATATCGGTGATGCATTAACTCAAAAGTGTTCAAATATATCAGATTTATATTGGGTTGATTTTACGGCTTATGATATCTGGCCGAAAGATTTTACTCCGGCTTCTGTTTATGGTAAAGAGACAAGCACTTTGGTTAATGGTTATGGACTTAAACAAAATTACCCGAACCCGTTTAATCCATCAACAAATATAGAATTTTCAATTCCAAAAACTGAACATGTTGAATTGAAGATTTATGATTTACTGGGAAATGAGATCACAACCTTGTTAAGTGAAGAAATGCCGGGCGGAAATCATAAAATCGAATTTAATGCAAAGTCTCTTTCCAGCGGGATTTATTATTATAAACTAAAAGCCGGAATATTTACAGATACTAAAAAATTCATTCTTCTCAAATAACAATTTTATGATTGTTAATATGAAACAGGTTTTAAAGTGCAAAATAAATCTATACTCCTATTCATTATCTTTTTTTCATTGAATGTAAACTAATGTATTGGCTCAAAGAACCATCCAATTTTCGGGTATAAATTGGTATGTAAGAAATGATCCGGGCGGACCGGGGCCGAATGAATGGAGCAACAGTATAAATAACGTCTGGGTAGATTCTTCAGGGTATCTTCATCTGAAAATAACTAAGGTCGGGAACAACTGGTATTGCTCTGAAATTTTTACGGACAGGTCTTATGGATATGGTAAATATATTTTTCAATTGGCAAGTAATGTTGAAAAATATGATCAAAATATTGTAGTCGGTTTATTCACATATGAAAATGACAGCCGGGAGATTGATATTGAATTCTCGAGATGGGGAGATCCTGATAGTAATGCTGGATGGTATACCGTTCAGCCGCCTCCCTATACTTCCCAGAATGAAAGAAGTTTTCCACTACATCTTTCTGATAATTATTCATCACATGTAATTCACTGGACAGAAGATAGTATTAATTTTAAAAGTTACTATGGAAAATTTAATGAACTACCTTCAGACGATTCTTTAATTTGGCAATGGACTTATAAAGGGAATAAAAACCCACCCGTGGGTAACGAAAGACTTCATATTAACTTCTGGCTTTTGGAAGGCAAAGCACCTGTAAATGATAAAGAAGCAGAATTAATTATAAAATTTGTTGCAATTCACAGTTCATTAAAAAAATAATAAATGTGTATGATGCTTTGGGATGCAAAGTGGCAGCACTGGTTTATGAAGCAGAATCAGCTGGAATATATGATCTAAAATTTAATGCAGACGAACTGTGCGGTGGAATATATTTATATCAATTGAGCATGGGAAAATTAATCAAACAAAAAAACATGATTTTGCTTCGGTAGCATTTAACTTGAAAGAAAAAATGGAAGAAAATAGTACAGGGCTTTTGAAAAGTAAAATCAGACGGATAAAATCAATAGATATAGTTCGCGGATTTACAATTCTTGTTATGATTTTTGTTAATGATCTTGCTGGAGTCGCAAATGTTCCCTCATGGATGGAGCATGCTAAAACGATGCATGATGGGATGACTTTTGTCGATTGGGTATTCCCCGGCTTTTTATTCATTGTTGGTATGTCTATTCCTTTTTCCATCGGACGAAGAATTGAAAAAGGCGATCCGCTTTCTTCAATCTGGAAGCATATTTTGATAAGGGTAGCAGGGCTTCTTATTCTTGGTGTTTATATGGTTAACGGTGATAGAATTTCAGATCAAGGAATTCTTAACCCGCATTTGTGGGCAATTCTAATGTACCTGTTTGTAATTATTATTTGGAACAGGAGCAATAATCTGAAAAATATTTTATCAAATAAGTGGATAAGATATTCAGCAGCTGCAGGTTTGATAGTATTGTTCTTTTTATATAGTAGCGGGAACCAGACGGGAATAATTCAAATGCGCCCGGACTGGTGGGGTATACTTGGGCTCATTGGCTGGGCTTATCTGGTTGCCTGTATATTTTATATTCCCTTTAATAAGAATCCGCTTGCTCTTTTAGGCACAGTAGCTTTGCTTTTCTGTTTTTATTTAGCTGTTAATGCAGGTATGCTGAATGATTATTCCTGGATTAAGATTGTATGGCCGAAAATGTATGCAGGTTATACTTTAGGTTCACATCCTGCAATAGTTCTATTGGGGGTACTATTAGGCATTAAGCTGCGTGAGAATATTGAGCATCCTAATCATACAGATATTTTAAAATGGGCATTTGGGTTCAGCATTTTTTTATTTATTACGGGATTATTTTTGCACCAGTTAAATAAAATCAATCAAATATTTATAATAAGTAAAAACCTGGCTACAATACCTTGGTGTTTACTTAGTTCAACATTTACTATCTGGATATGGATGATCGTTTACTGGTTTATTGATATGAAAGGTCACTACTCATGGTTTAAAATAATAGAACCTGCGGGTAAAAATCCATTGTTCGCATATATTCTCGCTCCTCTGGTTTTGGAACTTTTTGCATTTACAGCACCGGTATTTAAAGGATTTAATCTTTATTTATGGTTTGAGGGGTATTTTATTACCGGTTTTTTACGTGCGGTTTTTATTGCGTTTGCAATGACATGGCTTGCAGGTTATTTGGGTAAAAAAGGGCTTCAACTGAGGTTATAAAACTATAATAAAATAATTATTAGTTATTAAAATGGGTAATTGAAATATGAAAAAAATAATTTTGATTTCATTTTTTATTTTTCTATCTGTTCAACAGATTTATTCACAAAAAATAAGAGTGCTGACAAACCAGATTGGGTACGACCCACTTGGTATTAAAACTGCCGTTATCGAAGGTTTTCCCGGTGACAAAATCATAAACTGTTCAATAAAATCATTTGATAATGATGAAAAAGCCGCTCAGCTGGAACCAGTAGAAATCGGCAGAATTGATCAATGGAAAAACTGGTATTTCTGGACTATTGATTTCTCTTCGCTTAATAAAGAAGGAAAATTTTATATAGAATGTGAAACAAATAAGGGAATTGTGCATTCATTTCCTTTTTTAATCCAAAAGAATATTCTTGAAAGACACACCATATCAGATGTAGTTTCCTATTTCAAGGAACAACGATGTGTTGGTCAGAATGAAAAAGCTGACAGGAAAATGACTTTTGAAGAAGGGAAAAATGACACCATTGATGTTCATGGCGGCTGGCAGGATGCGACAGGTGATTACGGAAAACACCTCTCTCATTTATCTTTTTCAAATTACTTTATTCCGCAGCAGATTCCAATGGTAGTTTATAGTCTATGTAAAAGTTATGAAATGCTGAATAAAAGAAATGATGATAATTTTAAACAGATCAAAAAAAGAATGGTTGATGAGTTATTATATGGAGCAGATTACCTTGTAAGGATTAAGGATCCTGATGGTTCATTTTATAGATCGATTTCTGCACCAGGTCCCGGCAAAAAACCTGAGGACAGGCGAATATCTCCTGCCATGACCGGCTTCGGAATTAAAAAATCAAAAAACGATAAAATTGCTCCCGGTGATGTCGCAATTCCTGGAAATAAAAATCTAAATTATGAGGTTAGTTTCCGCGGCGGCGGCGGAATTGCAATTGCATCTCTTGCAATGGCCTCACAGTTAAATCTTTCTGGTGATTTTTCTTCTGAAGAATATCTAAAAACAGCTGAAGATGCTTTTAAATTTTAAAATCACATAACCTTGAAATTGTTAGTGACGGCAAAAATAATATTATAGATGATTACTGTGCATTAGCAGCAGCATCAGAATTATATAAAGCGACAAAAAAAGATATTTACAAAAATGAGGCGGATAAAAGAGCTGAAAATCTTTTAAGCAGATTAGCTTCATGGAAAAATTATCATAATTATTGGAGAGCAGATGATGGGGATCGTCCGTTTTTCCATGCTGTGGATGAAGGATTCCCTGTTGTTTCATTAATTTATTATTTGGATATCTGCGACAACAGCACTAAACAAAAAGTATTAGATATAATTAAGAAATCTCTTGAGTTTAATCTTTCGGTAACTAATGAGGTACCTAATGCTTTTGGTTATGCCAGGCAACTGGTTCAGCATAAAGATGGAAAACGCAACAGCAGCTTTTTCTATCCGCATGATACAGAGACAGAACCATGGTGGCAGGGAGAAGATGCACGTTTAGCATCACTTGCTTGCGCTGCAAGACTAGCAGTCCCTTACTTTAACTCGGACAAAGGTTTTACAAAGAAACTTGAAAAGTATGCCGACGATCAGTTAAACTGGATCCTTGGATTAAATCCTTTTGATGCCTGCATGCTTTATGGCAAAGGGCGCAATAACCCTGAATATATGTTCTTCGGAAGCTGGCAGTATACTAATATGCCCGGTGGCATCTCCAACGGTATAACTGCAGGTTTAAATAATGAGCATGATATAGATTATAATATACCTTTTTCTGTAACGGGTAAAGATTATGATTGGCGGTGGACGGAACAGTGGCTTCCGCATGATGCATGGTTTCTGATGGCTGTATCAGCCGGTGAATAAAAATGTATAAAACGAATTTCTTCAGGAAAAGGAGACCTTATGTGGCGTATTTTTACTTCTTCACTTTTAAGTATTTTATTTATCTCCTGTTCAGGTTATCAGTCTGTAAAACAAAATATCAACAATGGAAAATATATTGTGGGATATTTATTTCCGAGAGATAGCATTCTTAATGGAAATGAAATTGCTGTTGAGAAATTGACCCATATAAATTATGCTTTTGCAAATATAAAAGATGGCAGGATTGAACAAGGTTTTAAAAATGATTTAGAGAATTTTAAAACTTTAAATCAGACTAAAAAAAGAAATCCAAATCTGAAAATATTAATTTCGGTTGGAGGATGGACATGGTCCGGCGGATTTTCCGATATGTGTCTGACAAAAGAGAGCCGGTTAAAATTCATAAATAGTGCTGTTGAATTCATCAAAGCAAATGCTCTGGATGGCATCGACATCGACTGGGAATTTCCAAACTTAATTGGCTATGGTAATGTATTCCGTCCGGAAGATAAAGAAAATTTCACTTCACTTATGAAGGAGTTACGGATCGCTCTTGATGAACTGGGAAAGAATGGAAAACATTACTGGTTGACAGCAGCAACCGGAACTTTTGACGATTATCTTTCAAATACTGAAATGGATAAAGTTCAAAAGTACGCAGACTTTGTAAATATTATGGCCTACGATTTTTGTGAACCCGGTACTGATTCTATTGCCGGGCATCATACTCAGCTTTATACTAACCCACGGGATCCTCAGCATAACTCTGCTGATGCAATGGTTCAAAAGTATATTAAGCTTGGAGTACCGCCGGAGAAAATTGTCCTAGGTGTGGCGTTTTACGGACATATCTGGCAGGTAACTTCTTCTGACTTTAACGGACTATATGAACCGGGGGGTCAAACTAAAAAACATATACGCGGCTCCTTCAAGAATTTAACACAGAATTATATAAATAAAAATGGCTTTGTACGCTATTGGGACTCAACTTCCTGCGCACCTTATCTTTTTAATAAAGATCAAAAAATATTTATTACTTATGATGATGAGGAATCACTGCAGGCTAAATGCAAATATATTAATGAGCATAAGCTGAAAGGTGCGATGTTCTGGGAATATACGTCTGATTATCAGTCCCGTTTGCTGAATACACTTTATAATAATCTTCTTAATAAAATTGAGTTGAATAAAACGGTTGACAAATTTTAATGCCGAAGCAAAAGTCTGGAGAAGTTGAGAATAAATTGATAAAAAGAAATTTAATCCTCGGTAAACAATTAAATTTAATTAAACTAAGAAATAAAATGACAAAAAAAAGAATTTTTAAAACATGTTTATTCTGTTCCCTGTTATTTATATCAAGTTTTTCATTCGCTCAAAATGGGAAAATATACACTTTTCAATTTGATAATCCTTATCCGGTAAATAAAATTGTTGAGCAAAAAAGAAGCGAGAGACCCAAAAATATTATTCTGATGGTTGGCGATGGGATGAGTCTTTCAATAATGTATACAGCTTGGGTTGCAAATCATGGCCATTTAAATATTGAAAATTGTGAATATACCGGTCTTTCCAAAACCTATAGTGCTGACCATTTAATAACTGATTCAGGAGCAGGGGGAACAGCTTTTGCCACCGGACAGAAAACTAAAAATGGAAGTGTTGGTGTTGATGAAAACGGAAAACCCCATCAGTCTATTCTTGAAATTGCTAAGAAAAACCAGTTATCTGCGGGGCTAATAGTAACATGCAATATTTTAGATGCAACACCTTCAGATTTTGTTGCTAAAATAAGTGATCGGCATAATTGGAATAATATTGCATTACAATATGTTTCAAGCGATGTCGATTTCATATTCGGCGGAGGATGGAAAAATTTTAAATCAGGTATAGAGGGGAGAGATCTTACAAGAGAACTTTCCGATAAGGGATATAATATGCCGAGAACAATTCAAGAGCTTGATAATATAAACGAAGGCAAAGTGTTTGCTTTAATAGCAGATGATGAACTTCCGGTTCCAAAATTAAGAGGGAATCTACTTACCGAAGCTTCAATGAAAGCGCTTGAATTATTAAACCGGAATAAAAAAGGATTTTTTCTAATGATAGAGGGTTCAAAGATTGACAGCTATGCTCATGAAAATAACTTGGAACTGGTAATGGCCGAAATGTTTGATTTTGATCGTACAATTGGTGAAGTGCTTAATTGGGCTGCAAAGGATGGTGAGACTTTAGTAATAATTACCGCCGACCACGAAACAGGAGGATGGACTTTGCTCGGAGGTGATATTGCGTCCGGTAAAGTCAGCGGTAGCTTTTCAACCAACGGCCACAGCGGTGTTATGGTTCCGGTTTATTCTTTCGGCCCTCAAGCAGAAAATTTTTCCGGCATTTTTGAGAATACCGACTTGTTTAATAAGATGATCGATGCATACGGATTCAATAATTAAATAATTTATAAAATTATAATCGATTATTCCGGAGGGTATAAATGATAACAAAATTATCATATGCAGTTTCAATCATTCTACTTGTCTTTCTTTTTGATTCAATTGAAATAGTGAGTCAGGGATTGACAATCAACAAAGATGGATATTTTGAAATGCCCGGACTTACTGTTATGGTTCACAACGATATTTATCCTGAAGGGCATCAGGGGGGAATAACAATCATTCAGCATGGTACCCGTGTTGCGGCAGATGGTGATCTGACACTTACCAGAACACCGGGGCAATGGCAGCCTTTTCCGCTCCTATTAAAAAAGGAGATATTAAAAGACAAAGGAGAAATCAGAGTTACATTAATGTTCCCCGATTCCACAAGGGAACTCACAGAAGATCAGCCGATAATTTATCCGGATCTTAAATTTACTTACCATCTAAGAGTAATTGCCGATAGCGATATGTTCCATATAATTGTTGACCTGGATAAACCTCTGCCCGGGGAATGGATTGGTAAAGTCGGATTCAACCTGGAATTATATCCTGGTGATTTATTCGGTAAAACTTATATGATGGATAATCAATCCGGAATTTTTCCGAGGTATGCAAACACACCGGTAGAACAGGAAGCTGACGGCGAGATAGAAGCAGTTCCAATGGCTGAAGGGAAAACATTGGTGGTAGCACCTGAGGATAAATACCGGACGATTACTATTACAAATAAAAATGGAACAGTTCAATTGCTGGATGGCAGGGTTATTCATAACAACGGCTGGTTTATAGTAAGATCTCTTGTTACTGCTGGTGCAACTGGTAATGCTATTGAATGGATAATTAAACCAAATGTAGTAAAAGACTGGATTTATAGTCCTGTAATCCATACTTCTGAAGTGGGATATTATCCGAATCAAACGAAAGTAGCAGTTATAGAGTTAGATAAAAGAGACACTTCCAATAAAGAAGTAAAAATAAACAAAATAATTCCTGAAGGCGGTTTTAAAACTCTATTATCTGTTAATCCTATAGATGCGGGAAATTTTTTAAGATACCATTACTTGAAAGCTGATTTCACTTCGGTTGAAGAACCGGGTATGTATGTTGTTCAATACGGTGAAAAAGTTTCCGATCCATTTAAAATTGGAAATGATGTTTTTAATACCGGAGTTTGGCAGCCGACAATTGATTATTTTCTGCCTGCACAGATGTGTCATGTAAAAGTCTTTGAAAAATACAGAGTATGGCACGACTACTGCCATCTTGATGATGCTTTAATGGCACCGGAGAATATTAATCATTTCGATGTTTATGCACAACGGAAAGATCCGGCAGGTTTTAAACCGCTGCAGCATGTAAAGGGATTAAATGAAGGCGGATGGCATGATGCAGGAGATTATGACTTAAGGTTCGAATCGCAGATCGGAACTATCCTCACATTGGCTTATGCATATGAAGAATTTAATCTGAAAAATTATGATCAGGCACTTATTAATGAAGATGAAAGAATTGTTGAGATTCATCATCCGGACGGTAAACCTGATGTTCTGCAACAGATAGAACATGGTTTATTATCTGTACTTGGCGGGTATAAAAATCTCGAACAATTTTATCGTGGTATTATTTGTCCTACATTAAGGCAATATACTTTACTCGGTGAAGCCGGAGAAATGACAGATAACAAAGTTTACACAGGAAAGCTCCCGAAAAAATATGAAGGTTTCTGGTATGATCATATCTCTAATAAATATGATAAATATTTTTACATACAAAACAACAGGCACACTCCCAAAGAATTTGTAAAAGACCTTGATGACAGACTAGTTTTTACAGATGATAATCCGGGCTGGCAAATTTATGGAGTAACAGGTTTGGCGGCCGCATCCCGTGTGCTTAAAGGTTACAATGATAATCTATCAGGCGATTGTATAAATACTGCTGAAAAGATTTGGAATAAATACCAATCGGCTAATGGAGAACATATTACGAATCGTAAGATTCAGGCACTTGTAGAATTAATTCTTACAACGGATAAGGAAGAATATAAAAATGAATTAATCAATATGCTGCCGGAAATTCTTAAAAACATAAATGAAGTCGGATGGATGGTCGGCAGGGTTATCCCGGTCATCAATAATGAAAAATTTATTACTGCTGTGGACAAAGAAATTTTAACTGTAAAAGATAGAATTGAAAAGCTTTCCAATGAAAACCCGTTCGGCGTTCCATATCATCCCGAAATTTGGGGAGCAGGATGGGGTATTCAAAGATTCGGTTTTGAACATTACTTTCTGCATAAAAGCTGGCCGAAAATTTTTTCCATCGAACCAATGCTTAGTGCTTTGAATTTTATCCTTGGATGCCATCCTGGTGAAAACACAGCTTCGTTTGTTTCAAATGTCGGTTCTAATTCACAAATTGTTGCCTATGGTTTTAATATGGCTGACTGGTCTTTTATTCCAGGAGGTGATATATCAGGAACAAATCTTGTAAGACCCGATCTGCCCGAATTAAAAGTCTGGCCTTATCTATGGCAGCAGACAGAATATGTCGTTGGCGGCGGTTCCACTAATTTTATGTTTCTTGTACTTGGAGCAGATAAGCTTTTAAAAGAGATGAAATGATACACAGAAGATTAAGCGTTAAAATTCTGTTTTTTCTTTTGTTCGTTTTGTCATCTGTAGATTATACGCAGAAGAGTAATAGTTTAATAATTCTAAGAAATAAAAATATTGAAGTAAGGATATTGTCCGAAGTTGGAGGAAGAATTGTTCTTTTAAGAAAACCCGGATTTAAAAACATTTTAAAATCTGATGAAAAGTTGTGGCAAAATCCTGAAAAGCAAAAACCTAAAATTTCCGCATTCAGCGATTTTAAAGCATTTAACGGACACATAACCTGGGTCGGACCGCAAAGTGAATGGTGGACGCATCAAACTTTAAATATGAAAAGGAAGAAAGAGAAAGCAGATTGGCCTCCTGATCCATATTTAATTTACGGTAAGAATAAAATTCTCAGTAAGAGTGATTCATCAGTAAAGATGCTCGGACCTGTAAGTCCAATAAGCGGTGTTAGAATATATAAAGAAATCTTAATCCAAAGTTCAGGTGTTGTAACCATTACAAGCACAGCAGAAAATATAAAAAAAGAAAATGTAAGCCTGGATTTATGGATGCTTACAAGACTGGATGGTTTTGCTAAAACTTATGTATCTATTGAAAAGAACGGAATATTGAAATTCGTTTATAGTGAAAATAAATCGAGAGAAACGACACCTCATAAAATTATTGAAGGATATTTTACTTTTAATCCGTCGAGCCCTGCAGGAGAAAAAACAGAACAAGTTCAGGAAGTCCATTTATATCCGGAAAAAAATTTTATTGCAGGTTTCAGCGAAGGACAAATGTTGTTGATCAGGTATAATAAGCTGAATAAAAATCTCGTCCATCCGCACCACGGACTGGTAGAATTATACAATAATATTTAATAAAGATGACGGTGAGAGACTGCTTGAACTTGAGGTACATGGAGCATATAAAACGTTAGCTCCCGGTGAAACTACTTCATTAACTGAAACCTGGGAAGTACATCCTTATAACGGAAATTCTAGCTCAAATGCACAAATCAAATTTCTAAATGATATTATCAAATAAATTTGATTTCTTTTTGTTGATAAAAATATTTTAGGGAGTTTCTATGAGATTGTATAGAATAGTATTGATTCTGATTCTTACCACGCTTATCGGCTGCTCATCTGTAAACGAAACAACGGTTGGCCCGAAATCCGGTGAAAAATGGAAAGCAATCCATCTTTTAGGTTATACTAATGACAGCGATCTTGCGGAATTAGGTGCTATTGTTCCTAAGCTTGACAGCATTGGTATAAATGTAATTATTCTTGAAGTGGATTATAATTTTCAATTTCTGTTACACCCGGAGTTAAGGAATGGTAAAGAGCAAATAACTAAAGAAGGCGCTGCCAGGTTTGCAGGAATATGCAGAGAAAATAATATAGAACTCATTCCTGAATTCCAAAGCTTAGGACATCAGTCATGGGCTGAAGAAACATTCCCTTTATTAACAAAATATCCCCAATTTGATCTTACACCCGGAGCTTTCCCCGGGAATAAAGGTCTATATTGCCGTGAGTGGGATGTTACAAATCCCGAAGTTTATAAAATAGTATTTTCACTAATGGATGAGATAATCGATGCTTTTCATGCTAAGGCTTTCCATGTAGGAATGGATGAAGTCTTTCTGCTTGGATCAGAAGAATCGCCTTCAACAAAAGGAAAGGATCCAGGTAAACTATTTGCCAAAGCGGTTAACGATTTATATGATCATCTTGTGAAAGAAAAAGGGATTACAATGTTAATGTGGGCCGACCGGCTTATTGAAGGATCAAAATTTAATTTTGGAGAATGGGAATCTTCAATGAACGGAACCGCATCTGCAATTGATATGATCCCTAAAGATATAATTTTGTGCCCCTGGCATTATGAAAAAATGGACAGTTATCCTTCAATTCAGTATCTCATTGAAAAAGGATTCAAGGTTTTACCTGCAAGCTGGAAAGATGTAGATGCAGCGAAAGCATTAATTGAATACAGTAATGAAATTAAAAGTCCTGATATGCTGGGGCATTTATTTACTATTTGGCAACGAACTGATTTGCTCAAATATCCTCCGCTTATTAATTGCATTGATATGATTGGAAATAAGAAAATTCTAACAAAAAAGTAGAGCCGAAAAATGTTAAAGCTCAATTCATTTATCCTATTAATTGTTTTTTGTTTGAACTCGATTTTTATAATAAATGTATTTTCTCAAACTTCTATATTAAAGTGGCAGGCTGGAAAGGAAGGTTGTGCTACCATCACTTTTGATGATGGTTCAATTAACCAATTCCGGTATGCTGTTCCTCTAATGAATGAAAGAGGTCTTCATGCAACATTTTTTATTATTACCGGCGGAATTCCAGGTTCAAAGTACCAGCCTGAATTCAAAGGCAGATCAATTAAAAAAATAATTGAAGAAAGTAAAACTCTTCCGGTTGATAAAAATAATTTATTTGAAAGATGTTCCGCATTGTATTATTTAGCCCAAACGGGGAAATACCCTGAAATAAATAAATATTCTGATCTGGAGGCAATTATTGGTGAATCATATGATAAAGGTAGGTATGAGGAAGTTTATCGTAAAATAGATGGTGCTTACACAGAGTTAAGGAATAGCGGGAATGATTATAATTTTAAAATAGTAAAAAGAGAACCGGAAAAAGGCTATCATCTTACGTGGGATATACTTCGTAAAGCGCATGAAGATGGACATGAAATTGCTGATCACACTGTCTCGCATCCTTATATGTCTGTCATGGATAAAGCTGATATTCTATTTGAAATTGAAAAGTGCAGGGAAGATCTTGAACAGCATCTGGATGTAAAGCAGATATTGTCT
This sequence comes from uncultured Bacteroidota bacterium, assembly GCA_963782475.1. Lineage (GTDB taxonomy): Bacteria > Bacteroidota > Ignavibacteria > Ignavibacteriales > Ignavibacteriaceae > CAVQBP01. The sequence continues at coordinate 364,114 of CAWAJW010000003.1, read as the reverse complement.
ATTGAATGCCCTTACGGAATTGATGACAAGAGAGTTTTGAATTATGTGTATCCCGAATTTCCGTTTGTACGTAATGGAATTAGAGATAACTATATAAAAGAAATTTTACGGGGTGATCCGCAAGAGCCGGTATCGGATGATAAGGAATATGTCCAGTGGCAAAGGGGTCCCGTTTCGAAAACATCAATCGATGAAATGCAAAAATGGATCGATATAACTATTCAGAAAAACGTCTGGCTGGTTTTAGTTATCCACGGTGTTGAAGGAATCGGCTGGGAAGCAATACCAAAAGAAAGACTTGAAAAATATTTTGATTATATTAAATCGAAAGAAGATGGACTGTGGGTTGCCACATTTCAGGATGCTTATAAATATATCCGGGAGAGAATGTATACAAAAGTTAAAACGAAAACAGGGATTAAAGAAATTGCTATAACTCTTTCTAATAATCTGAATAAAGAAATTTACGATCTCCCTCTTACTTTAAAAACTGTTATCCCCCGTTCATGGAAAAATATTAAGGTTCAGCAGAGTAAAAAGAAACTTAAAATAAAAGCGTTTAATGAAAATGGTAAATCTTTTATTCAGTACAATGCTATGCCTAACGATTCAAATATTAATATTATTAATGAGCTGTGAGTTAATTTAAAAGGAAATAATAATGAAAAAGGTATTAATATTTTTTTATTTAACAAGTTTATTCCTATTAATTCCGCTTCAATTGAATTCTTATGAATTAACTAAAGAAAATTACATAAGATATAATCAGGTTGGATATCTTACTAATGATCAAAAAATTGCTATAATTGGAGCCAGGGAAAATCTTGAAGGAAGATCATTTTATTTAGTAGATGCAGAAAATCTGAGTAAAGTTTTATATAAAGGGAGAATTTTATCAAATCGCGGTAATAAAAACACTCCTTTTAACTATAATTTCCCCTGCGACTTCAGCAGCTTCAAAACAGCCGGTCATTACAGAATTAAACTTGAAGACGGTACTTTATCCGGAATAATTACAATAGGAGCATTAAAAGGATATCAAAACGCATTAAAACTTGTACTCGAATTTTTCCGGTCACAAAGATGCGGAAATACTAATCCCCTGCTGCATAAACCTTGTCATTTAAATGATGCAAAAGCCGTTATCGATGCTTCAGGCGGATGGCATGATGCGGGAGATTATATTAAATTTATGATAACAGCTACTTACGCAACTATTGAACTGCTGACAGCAGCAGATTATGCGGATTCTTATAACTTTGAAAATGCAATGGCTGATGTTTCACCTGAAAATGGAATCCCGGATCTATTGGAGGAAGCCCGTGTAGGTTTGGAATGGATATTGAAAATGACTTCGGATTATACCAGCGGAAATTATTATTATGAAGTCAGCGGTGAAGAAGACCATAATTTCTGGAGGATGCCAGGAAGTGATGACAGTACAGGTGTTGTTGGGAATCCCCGAAGTCTACATAGCGGATGGGGAGGAAATCTTTTAGGAAGAAGTTCAGCAGCTCTTTCAATTGCCTATAGGGTGTTTAAAAAATCAGATAAGAAATTTGCCTATGAGTGTTTGGAAAGAGCAAAAGGACTCTTTTCGGATAAAGACAAGTATAAAAATGTTCAGAAATCCAGTCCGCCTGAATTTTATAATGAGTCGACCTGGCTGGATGATATGGTGCTGGGAGCAGCTGAACTTTATAATTCAACACAAGAAAAAGAATACCTGGATTATGCAAAAGCAAATCTGAAGAAACTAAACGGAGATGATATTGGATGGGGAAATGTTGATTATTTGGCTTATGCAGCCTGCAGTAAAGCGGGAATTGAAACTGATTATTGCAATAAAGTAATAAAGAGTATACTGGAGAAGAAAGAGGTAAAAATTAAAAGTGATGCGTATTATCTTTCCTCTGGATATACCTGGGGAACTACAGCTTTATTTACGGGAGATGCTCAAAAAGCTATTATGTATTATTATTTAACTTCTGATAAATCATTCCTTAATATTGCCGCAAACGAAAGAGATTATTTACTCGGAAGAAATAGCTGGGGTGTAAGCTTTGTCTGCGGTGTTGGTACAAATTATCCTTTATACGGTCACTCACAAATCGATAGTTTATGCTGTTTGCAAAAAGGTGCAGTTGTTGGAGGACCCGCACAAAAATCTTCCTGGTTAAAAGAATTTCCTGATCTTAGGATAAACTATGACAAATATAGAATGTTCCAGTCGAACATAGTTTATCATGATAACCGGCAGGATTATTACTGCAATGAAGCTGCTTTGGATTATACAGCACCTTCGGTTTTTTTATTTCTATACAATTTAGATACTGCAATGAAAACCAGAAAAAGCAAGTAAGATGTATTCGTCCAACTAGGCCGAATAACACGGCGATGTAACCAACAACGAGTAGACATGCTCCGGCAATCCCAATCAAAGCAACGGTTCGCGGCCCCAGGCGGGACTTGTACAAAAGTAATCCTGCCAATAGATCGCATCTGCCGGCATAAAGCGTATGGCTGGTAATTAAAGCATCCGCAAGTGGTGCCATGATAAGCTTACAAGTGACTATCTTTGGAAATACAATAAACAGACCGGAGCAGGAGTTCTTTCAGAAATAGTTCGACATAGTACTTTTATCGTTTCACCGAATAAAAAACTTCCTGTTGATTATCAAATCTATTGAATAGATTGATTAACTAAACTAATAAATTCATACAAATTCAATATATATTCCTTTTTTGATTTATAAGGTTTCATAATCCATTTCTCTTCCCACGCATTCATTTTAAAATCAGTACCTGACTTCAATGACCCGTAATAATTTTTCCATCTTGCAGCATAATAGTCCCTAACCAAACCGCTCCAAAACTTTGCTGCATATTCGGATAAATATGGCCCGCCCCAAACTGTTATTTGTCTTTTTGCATCTTCTTCATAATAATCTTTTTCTTTCTCGTCAATCCCCCATTTGCGGGCAAAATCAATCCATTTTTCCAAACGATAATCCTCTCTTTCAGCCAATAACATATCTAAATTAAGCATAAGTGAATATACCCTATTAAATACTCTATCAGTCTTTTCTTTTTGATCATTCTTATAATAATTGCCTGCTTCATAAAGAAGATGATTGATTGTATTACCCCAATAATATGCTGTAATATCAACAATATCATTCCTGAATAATATTTGCCTGCCAAATTTTTCCCTATTATCTAGTAATAGCTGAAGGGCGTTTTTTACTTTTTTATATGAACTATCTATATCCTTTGACGGAAATGGAGGTCTTAGCTGAAATGAGTACGCATTCCCGTTAAATGTGTTGTAAACTGTGCTCAGGAGAATCGACCACGCATCTTTTATTTCATCAGGGTATTCTCCGTATCTTTCTTTGCAGTAATTTTTTAGCCATTCATTAATATTGATTTTTTTATTGCTCCAGGCAGCATCTGTAAGGAGTTCATAAACAACCTCGTTATTCTTGATCCCTTCCGGAGAAAGCCCGTATCCGGCTAATCTGCCTTTTCTTGAATCATTTAAGACTATAAAAGGATCTCTTGATATAAAATTCAGATCTCCGAAGAGATTGTTATGTCCTCCGAAATTATGTATTATGCTGTATATCCAATTTTTACCATAAAAAGAATCGAACTTTTTCCATCCCTGGAATATTTCATCGGCAAGATCAATGATGATCATTCTGTTATTTGGCACTTTACTAAGCAGGGCATTTGCTGATTTTTTATCCCAGAAAGCCGAATCTGCGTAAAAGAGCCACCCCTGCATAACCCAGACACCGTCGGGATCACCGGCATTGATTGATTGGAATACAGCTTTACCATAAGAAGCCAATTCTTCATAACGGTTCTCAGGAGTAACAGGCACTTTCATTTCGTTAAAACTATCGGCTAGATAATAGTGAAATCTTCCAAATAATTTCTGATACTCTTCAATAAATTTTTTACCAATCGTTTGGAAAAGGTTGGATTTCGGTGAAAGAATAGACGTACCACACCCCTTTTCAAATCCCGCCCAGGGTTCCATATTCACAATCTCTGCTTCAGAATGAATGCGTTTAAGAGCTGCCGGTACAAATCCGGCAAAAGCGGGTACAACCGGTTTCATACCGAGTTCTTTCATTTTATCAATTATCTTCTTCTGCAGAATTACGCTGTTATCCAGATAGCTTTGAGGTAATGGTCCATCGTGTTTATTAATATTCCCCATTCTATGCCAGGGTAAAAATGCCGGCCCGGTAAAATAGTCTTTCAGTTCGTTATCAGTAAGACCAAGGCTTTTCCAAACACGCTGCCATATAGCTTCCTGTCCAATCATCGCAAGGGGCATATTAATTCCATGTAAGGCCATCCAGTCTATCTCCCTTTCCCATCGTTTCCAATCCCAGAAAGCAGTTGTATAACCGAAAGCACATACATTATAGTATAGTCTTAGTTGGTATGGCGAGACAATTTTGTCGGAATTATAGTCAGGGAATTTTTCAGGAAGAACTATATGTTCACCGCTCCATGTTACCATTGAATGGCATGCATTTTTTAAATAGGTATAAAAACCTCTCATTAGGGCTGAAGTAGAGTTACCCCGAATTAAAACTTTCCCTGCTGAAGCAGTGACTTCGAAAACATCAAGACTATCATTCACAAAATCCGTTTCTAAATGTATCTCCTTTGATCGATCACCTATTAATCGCTGAATAACACCATATGCAGCCTTATTATTTATATTTATATTAACATCCTGGGAAGCCAGCAGAGGATTTATTTCCAGGAATAAAATGAGTATGAAGAAAAATGTAAGTATCCTGTAACTTTTCATTTATTCCCTCCTATATTTCTGTTTTTGAAGACTACTATAATTCCCAATCAAATTTTTTCCAGACATACTAAATTATGAACGAAATTTTTCATAATGCAACTTACTTTATCAAAATATTTTTGATAAAGTAAGATGAAATTGTTTACCTTGGTAAAGATAATTATCTAATGAATAAGGGAGGAGAAGGTTAGCTGATTGGGGAGGGAGAATTAGAATTATTAATGTTTTTAATTTATTGCTGATTATAGAGAAAAAGACTAATAGTTTTTATTTTATTAAAAAGAATTGAATACAATAACAATAATAATATAGCCTACCCACAAAATTCCAAAACTTTTGCTTGTTACATAATATCGTTTCCCTTTTTCACTAAACATGTTTTTGTTCAAGGACCACGATCCTTTAGTATTGAAAATAACATTTGAACGTTCATCCGAATATTCTTCCAGTAAATTTCTTGAAGCCAATACCCGGAGAATTACGCTTGTAAAAAAGATAGAGAAAAAGATAATTAATGGGACAAAGTCTTTCATTATAGTTGCTCCCCGCTTAACAGTTGCCAACTTATTTTGATGCCTGTTTCAATTTATAATGAAAAAATTAATTGTGCAAGGATTCGAAAAATAAATTTAGAAAAATTTAATTTGCAAGAAAAGAGATGGAGGAGAAATTAGGAGTATGGGAGGGAGAATTGGGTAAGTCCTGGTTTTATCCTCAACCATCGAGAATCGTGAGAAGCTGTCGCCGAAGCTCCAGAGGATTATCAATTACCTCCCCAACAATATCCGAAACATCAATAAGAGGAAATTTCGCGGGTTGATAGCTGGAGAGGTTAATATCCCAACCTGACAAAAGGGATTGGAAAGTCTTGGCGGCAAAATGCCCTTCTCTGACTAAGGTAATACCCTCACTATCGACCTGAAGGATTGGGAACGATCCATGGGCTCTCCCCGTGTTCTCCGGATCGCCGAGAAACATCGGGACATCATTCGCGGCACAAAACTGCCGTCCTTTCTCCTGACTCACAATCTCAGGTTGCCCGCTGACATTCATCGAAGTGACGACCGGCAAGCTAACTCTACTTTTATCTAATGTCTCCATCCAATAAGATACTGAGTTGCAACCCTCTGGAAGCCAGTTCTGTATCCAATAGGTTCCATCTTCACTGATTGACACAATTCGGTCTGGAAGTGATTCACCCTCAATACTCTTTATTGGTGCCCGGATGAAGCACATTGATCCTAACCTTGCAGACAGCTCTTGATCATCCATGATCAGATCTCTGACAAACGGGGAAATCTTATCGGGATCAAGTTTCTCAATGAAAACCGCAGAAGTCAACGTTGTGCCAACCGGCCGTCTGGCTCGCTTTTCTCCTTTGATCCGGTAGAGTATGTCTAAGCCGTCTTCTCGTTGACCATCCACCCACAATCCACAGACACCTCTTATGAATGTCCCTACTGGTAGGCCTCGCTGCAGTAAGTCTGAAGCCTTCTTGCATGCGCTGCCATCACGAATCGAAGTCATTCGTAATTAACCAAATTATGAAACGTGTGTCTATAATGATTAATATTCTGAGTATAATATACCAGAAACATAGGCAGGTTCACCGTCATAGTGAGAGACAGCTTTATATCGTTGTCAGCCGTATTTTATTCTATTTTTATTATTATTAAATATAACAAGAGCTAACCATTTCAACTTACATTGAAAAAAAATAATTTTCAATAAAATTTATTAAACATTTCAAAAAAATTTTGATAAAAAAGTGATGGAGGAGAAGATCAGGAGGATGGGAAGGGAGAAATATATTTATTTGGGATATTTGTTTTTTACATAACGGCTTAAAATGTTTTGTTAGTTAAACCTTTTTTATGTACCTAACTTTTGTAATTTATTTATTAAGAGTTCTATATTCGATGCGTTTTAACCCTCCGCCCAAAACAAACTGGCTGTTTATTACTTTTCTGTCAACAATTTATAATTAACTTTCTTAGCACGACAACATTAAACAACAAAGCAGAAACGGGAAAATAGACTTAAAACACCAAATTTGCCGAGCGCGAGTTTGCGGTCGGGTACAAGCTGTGTTAGGCCCCATGTGGGTATTATTAAAAGTAAGGATTAGGTTTTTTTAGGAAATAAAAAAAAACAATAAATAATGTTACCTTACATATTAATTTTTTGCGTAAGAGCCAGAAATGTTTTATTGGGTGCTCTTTAAATTGAATCTTATCCATCACCTGTTTTTAACTTTTAATATTATTTTACTTCAATACTTTCTGTTGGAAAATCATTTTTTTCTATTGGATTAATTTTCTTACCTACCGTAAACAATCTAAATGATGAGCTTACACCCGCAATTGTTACACCATAAATTATTTGAGATCCGGATAGAATGGATAATATAAATAAAAATATAATTATTGATGTATATCTGCCTGATTGAATCATGTATCCAGTTCGCTGATGCATATATAGTATACCATGTATTCCTTTTCTACTTATTCGATAGCCTATCAAATTACTTAAATGTTGATAGCAGACGATCAAATATATACCCCAAATAAATCCAAGGAATATCTCTTTAAAATCAGCAGGGATAAATATTAATGAAATAGGAACACCAACACCTATAATTACTGTAGCTATTAAATGTCTAGGATTTATTATTTGTAACTTTGAAACAGATTCTTGAAATGCTGGATTTCCTTCGATTGTATTTATAGGATAACTCTGATAATGTTTAGAATAATGGTCTTTCCTTTCTTTTTCCTGTAAAAGAGTTAAGAAATAATCGCTTAACATTAATAGCATTGTAATTAGACCTATAATTATCAAGTTGCTCAGTAAAAATTTAATTAGCATTATTTCTCCAAATAGTTATATTAAATTATTAACACTTAACGAACCGCAATTAAGTTGCAGGTTTATCAACCGAAGGTTAGAACTAGAAACTTTTTTTATTACCTCTCCAAAAGACCTGCCTGCAGGAAGGCAGGTTATGCAAACTATGCTTAAAATTCTGTCCTGATGAAAATCAGGATTTCCGTTTACGACAAGCACAGTTTGCAAGACTATTAATTAATTTGACTACGTCGAACCTGCCTGCGGCAGGCAGGCAAGATACTTTGTGCGTATCATCTACATTCAAAATCACAAAAAAGCCGAATGCGTAAAATAGTTTATCCTGAGTTTGCCGAATGGCTGTCGATTTAAATTGCATTGATGTTAGGACACATTCTTATTTGATAGATCACTAAATATTTTTTCCTGTAAATATTTTCCGATTTTAAATAATATCGGGATTGAACCTACAACCAATACTGCAAATGGTATTGTAATTATCCAAAACTTAGGGAATAAGAAATATTGATTTTGATAACCGTATATAAGAATATAAGTCGTACTTGGAATTATAAATAAAATTCCTGTAATTAAACCGGGGCAATATTTTTTTAATACAACTGTTGCGATTAAATGAGGATAGAATACATTAAGTAACATTCCAAAATTAAATGCGAAATATAAATAACATATTAAACTCTGTTTTCCCTTTTGATAAAATAAAAAAGTTATAATAATTGAAAGTAGAGTAAGAATTATTATTGCAAATATAAATTCAAAAGAATCTATCGGTTTATGAAATTTACCGGCTGATTTTGAGAAAGCAGGTAACCAAAATGCTTCTTCGATATTATGAATAGTAAACGCTATCGGGAATAACCAAAAAATCCAAGGAATTATGCTATTCATATATTTTAGTATCTTTATTTATAGTAAGAATTCAATTAAATAAATATATTTTATTTCTTTCTAAGCCCGTATGGTAGAAATGCCTGTTACCAAACATCTCCCGCACAGATCCCGGCGTGCAGTTTTCACGCACCGGGCTTGTTATTTTATAAAGTTCCTTAATTATAAGAAATAGGTTTTATTTTTTAGGAATTAAAAATAAAACGAAAGTCATTTTCCGTGTTGTTTTACTTCTTTTGGATATTTATCTGCTATTAGGTTCAAATTAATACCGTGTTCCAAGTAGGCCTTAAGCCCATCCAAAACTGTTGTAAAACCACCTGTTGAATCTTTAATAGCCGCTAATAATTCATCACCAGATTTATTAAAGCCACACTCAGTAAAAATTACATAAGTGGAACCTCCTCTCAATTCTTTAAAATTAAATTCAACTATTGTTGTTGGCTTACCCCATTCAAATGAAATTTTATTGTTCTTTAAAATCTCTTTAGGAATCACTGTTGTTTGCACATTATACATTTCCCACTCCCAAGTCACTTCTTAATTCAATTCCAATTTTCCATTTCCTTTAGTAAACCAAAAATTTTTTGTAATTGCAGGGTCAATGAAAGCTTCAAAAACTTCTGCGACTGGCTTTCTAATCATCATCTGTGCTTCTGTACACTTCAAGTTCTTGTCTGTCATAATATTACTCCTATTTTAATTTTGGTAAATAATAAAAAAAGCTAACGTTGAATTCTCTAATAGCCTAACGACCAAAGTTAAGCTGCTGCCCATAACAAATAACTTATTTTTATTTCTACTGCCGAAGATTATACAAAAGTACTAACCACAGCTCCGCCACATCACTCCCATAAACACAAAACATTATGCAAATCTTAATCTAATTTTTACTTATAGGATCCAAATGAGGATAAATAGAATGGCCGGGATGAAGAGAAATTGCCCCGATTTTCCCCATACCTCTAAATACGATCAGACCTAATGTAAATTGATTAAGTGAGAAAGGCAATAAGAATCTTGGGAATTCATTTGTCGACTATTAAAAAGAGACGGAGGAGAAGATTAGGAGCATGGGGAAGGAGAACTAACTTGTTGATGCTAGTGTAAAAAGACTAATAACTTTTTCGAAAAAGAATTGGACAAAACACAAAAACAATATGCCCAAAAAGAACCGCAATATATTTATTAAAAATCTCATAAAATAAAACCTGTCTATCGTAAAATGCTTATCTTTGTAATAAAGATAACTTAATTTAGCAAAATTGCATGCATGATTTTTTTGATAAGATTCTTCATTGGGTTCAGGGTTATCCTATTCTTTACGATAACCTGAAGTTTATAGGTGTTTTTGGTTTAGCAGTAGTTTCTTACTTTATTGTAAAGCGTATCGTTTACATCATTGTTAAAACGATTACTTCTAAAACAAAAACTAAAATAGACGATCTTGTCTTTAATGAAAAACTGATAAGACGCATTTCAATTATTGCCCCCGTTTTTGTACTTAATAGATTTTCTTACCTTCTTCCCCAGTTCGAAAATGAAATAGAAATGTTATCTGCAATACTCATAGTATTAATGATAATGCTCACAGTCGGATCCTTTCTAACTTCCTATAATGAGATTTACGAACGTTTAGGTAAAAGTGCTGATCGCCCGATTAAAGGTTACTTGCAGGTTGCAAAAATATTCATCTATTTATTTGGTACGATTTTTATGATTGGAATTATTACCGGGCAAAATGTTTGGAATTTATTTGCTGGTCTTGCTGCTGCTTCTGCTTTAGTCCTTCTCATTTTTAGGGATACAATACTTTCTTCTGTCGCAAGTGTTCAGATAAGTTCATACGATCTCATACGGAAAGGTGATTGGATTGAGATGAAAAAATACGGAGCCGACGGAGATGTAATCGATATTTCTCTGAACGTAATTAAAGTTCAAAACTGGGATAAAACGATTTCTGTCATTCCAACTTACAAGCTACTTGAGGAGTCATTTATTAATTGGCGTGGAATGCAAATAACGGGGAGCAGAAGAATCAAACGCTCAATATTAATTGATGTGAACAGTGTTAAGTTCTGTAATGAGGAAATTTTGAATAGATTCAAAAAATATCAGTTAATTTCAGAATATCTTGAAACGAAGACTGAAGAAATAAAAAAACATAATGTTGAAAAGGGCATTGACGAAACGCAATTAATCAATGGGAGAAGATTAACTAATCTTGGCACATTCAGAATCTACCTGGAAAATTATTTGAAGCAAAGACAGGATGTGAATACAGGATTAACTTTTATGGTTCGTCATTTAGATCCTGGTCCGACAGGAATCCCTATTGAGGTTTATGTTTTTGCTGCAACAACCGAATGGGTAAAATATGAAGGAATTCAGGCTGATATCTTTGATCATATTTTTGCTGTCGTTCCATTATTTGATCTAAAAGTATTTCAGACTCCAAGCGGGACCGATTTTAGATCTTTGAAAGAATAGCCCTCACAAATTTTTTATGCACTTTAACCATGCCGTTTATTTGGTTAATTATGCCATTCAAAAAGAGATTTGAACATCTCTTAAAATGAAATTATTTCTATTCCTGCATAACCCGGTTTTATCAATATAAGCTGTAAAGCCATTTAGCAACCATTCCGAACAGAGAATTAGTTTAATTTTTTAGCGAAAATTCTGGGGGCGGAAATGCTGTCAACTTAAATTGCATTGTTATACTTTAATTCTATCTTAATAAAATAAGCCTCTTTGTATCTGTGAAACTATCAGCTTGCATTCTGTAAAAATAAACTCCACTTGAAAGATTATGAGCATTAAAATTAATTTCATAATTACCAGCCGCTTTCTCTTCGTTAACAATTATTGCAATTTCTCTTCCAAGTACATCATAAACTTTTAATCCTACAAAGCTGGAATGCGGTATTGAAAATCTTATTTTTGTGCTTGGATTAAATGGATTTGGGAAATTTTGATATAAATAAAATGAGTTGATAGATGTATTTTTATCTTTAACACCCAGTGAAATATCACTATCCAATAAAAGGAGTTTTTCAGTTATTTGATTTGAATCTGAAGAAAATATAAAAACTAATGTATCACTTAAATATTCATTATATTGCTTTTTACAAATAGGACAAGGATTAACATTTACTATAATAAATGTAATAGTATCCAATGGATTTATCAGTGTATGTATGGAGTCATTTTTGTAAAAAGGAGCAATTAGAAGTTGACTATATATGCTACCCTCTCTAATTTCGCAATAATATGTAGCAAAATATTTATTATAAATTGAATCCAAATAAACTTTCTGATTTGAATTATTGATAATTTTACATGAATCAGATTTATTATAGTTTGACAAAAAAATACTATCAGGAAAGATTATAATATTTTTTTCCCAACTGGAATCTGCTTTGGTTTGAATAAAACTTAAAGAATTGTTCTGGGAAAATACTGAAAGGGAAATAAATAAAATAAGAAAAAATATTTTAACAATATTCATAAAACCTCCCTTCACTCATTTAAAGTATAACGAACTGAAATTAAGTTGCAGCCCATAACTAGAAACTTTTATTTATATCTTCTGCCAAAGAATTGTGCAAACTTTCCTTTAAAGACAATCACAGTTTGCAAGGGACTTATTAGAGCACTTCGGCTGGACAAGATACTTTGAACAACTTGTCACCAATGGCGGAGCCTGTCGGCCTGTGCTGGGAACATCTACTTTAAAAACTCTAAATGCCGAATGCATAAAATGCTGTCGGGTGGAAAAGCTGATTAGGTGCTTCTTCGCTTAATGTATTTACCATATAAAAGGAATCAATCGACATTGCACTTTCTTTTTATAGTCTTCATATCCTTCTAATTCATTAATCAACATTTTTTCTTCACCTATTATTCTACCTGCAATAAGTATTGAAAGAAGTAGTCCAATTATTAAACCATATAGAGATCCAAGTAACATTGGTGCCCCAATAAATAGTAGTACTCCTCCTAGATACATTGGATGTCTTACAAAACTATACACACCGCTAGATACTACTTGTTGTTTTCGTTCCGGCTGTATTCTAACTAAAGGTGAGAGAAAATTATTATCCTTATATGATCTAAAAAAAAGGAAGGATGATATCAGTAATTCAATACCGCCGGTTATTTTTAACCATAAGGAGAAATAACCAGTCCAGCTATATCTCTTTGCATCCAACGGCATTATGAAAATCCAAATAATAAATCCCAAAACAAGTCCATATACCACATATTTGTCCCAACCCTTCTGGTTTGCACTACCAGGTTTTTTATATCTTTCGACAAGCAAGTCAGGATTTTTCCGATATAAATAAATAATAGTGGTAAAACATAACCCTATAAACCAAAGACTAAAAATCCAGCCTTCTAACCAGAGCCAGTCACCAGAAAGCAGTAAGAGTAAAGTCGGATAAATCAAGATGTAAATAAATGTGAAAAATATTTTCCAGATAGACAGAATTTTCTTCATTACAAACAATCCATTTTATTAATCTAAAAATCTATGTTTTATCTTGCACCTTATGGCATTATGGCTAAGGCGCAGCCCCAAACAACAATGCCGAACTTGTTCGTATAAAAGTTTTTTGTAATCAAAATAATTAGCACGACTAACCAAAACAAGAATCTTAAACAGAACAACTCACTCTAAAATTTCCGAAATGCTGTGTACGAAAAAGCTGTCACCTTAAGACACAGGTTATACCATTTTATTCTTTCACTTTAATTAGAAATTTAATAATATCATTGCGAGTTAACTTTTCTTTATTTTCTTATATAAGTAAACTTTCTTTTTCGCTATACAAGAAAAATTATTTCATCACTAATGTCATGTGATACAGCTCCGCCACATCACTCCCATCAACATAAAATTTGAGGCAAATCTTAACTTAATTATTACTTATAAAATCCCAATGGGGATAAATAGAATGGCCGGGATGAAGAGAAACTGCCCCATTTTCCCCATAACTCTATATAGTTACCCAATTATTTTGATGAGCATTTCAACTTATATTGCAATAAGTTAACTTTCAATAAAATTCTTTAAAAAGTAAAAATGTTCAGATATATTTGTATACGGTAGATAATTAATAAGAGGTTCTAATTGTCCTAAATTTTTTCCTCAATAAAAGTATAATCAAACTTGTCCATTTCCTTGGATTGGGAAAATATTTCAAGTTGATTTACACACTTTTTAAAAAATAATCTTCTCACTTCACTAAAACCATCTTTTTTACATCACGGAAACCGCCAGCTGTAAACTCATATAGATAAATACCGGAAGCTAAATCCAATAAATTTAAGTTAATTTTATGATAACCTTTCTCAAATTCTTTTCTTATCGGTATTCCAACCAACTTACCTAAAACATCATAGACTTTTATTGCAACAAGTTCCCGTTCGGGTAAAATAAAATTAATGGATGTCTGTCCATTAAAGGGATTCGGGTAATTTTGTGATACTTCAAATTGTGTAGGAATTGATGGTAAAAAAATTATTGTTTTTAATATTTGACTCGTTGAGTCTGCAAATACCGCAATCAAACGATATTCAATTGGTTGTGAATTTATAAATAAATCACCTGCAATCGTTTCATAATCATTTTCGCTCCCATTGTCATTTGTTTTAACCGTCGCCAATGTTAAATCTTTATTTGTTGTAGAATCGTAATGAGTTATCTTATAATAGCTTATGAAATATTCATTAGTTGTATGCCAGCTAAATCCCATTCTATTCCCGGAATAAAAACCTTCAAAATTATTTACCATAACGCTTTGTCCGGTACCGACAAAGTGTGTATACGGCGAATATAAAGCTTTGCCTTTGAAATCAATTTCTTTGATTCTATAGTAATAATCTCCTTTAACAATAGATGAATCGATTAATTGCAGCGTATCGGGATTCTGCAAAGATGGTTTAATTGATGTAATTGTCCAAAACTTGAAAGGAAGTTTACCTCTTTGAAGTTCATATTTGTATACTGAATTTATCCCTCCTTTATTTTTAAATTTAATTTTAGTTCCGTTTTCAAAATTTTCAATCGATAAAACATCTGCTGATGATGAACCAATCTCAGAATTTAGATCCAACCTTTGTTGATTATAAACATATAAACCTAGTAGAGTTCCTATCCAGATATTCCCCTGTTGATCAACAGCAACCGCTCTAATAGCATCGGTATCAAGAGGGCTGTTTTTACTATTAATAAGGGACCAGTTAATCCCGTCAAATTCTAATAATCCTGCTTCCGTTGCAAACCAGAGGTTTCCAAAATTATCTTCTGCAATTTGATAAACATAACTGGCCCAGTATAGTCCTTTAAAACTGACTATTGACCACTTTCCAAAGTCATACAGAACAATACCTTCATTTGGTGTTATCTGATTACCTGTAAACCAGACTCGTCCTTTGGAATCGGTAAAAATATAATCTTCATCCCATCCATAAATCAACCCGACGTCCTTAGAGTTATATAAATGCCATTTAGAACCATCAAACATTACAGCGCCATCATACCACCCATCTGCCCAAATATGATTAAATTTATCAACGGTAATATCCATCAATTGTGGAGAGTAATATCCGGGTATAGTTGAGATTCCCATATCATTTAGAGTATATTCTTTTTTCGATAAAGACGGCCACTGATATTCAATTAGATTTCCATAAGCTGTCCATAGATTTCCGTAATTGTCTACATCAGCTCCATGTGTAAATCCGGAGTAGGAATCCCACATTCCATATATTTTGTTATGATTAGTAAATAAGGTGCCGTCTGAGGTAAAGCAGAAATCATTATTCCAGGTTTGCTGTCTATTATATTCATCTCCGATTGAAATCCATTTATTACCATCATATTCCTGAGTTGAATATTGATCCGAGATTATAATATGATTTTTAGGACTAACACCTAAGCCGTAAATATAATTTTCATCTATAGTTTTAGGTATTTGAAAATGCTGCTTAATTATTCCGTCATGATTAAATAAAAATAAACCGTCTCTTGATACAAATAACTGTTTATCGGGTGAAAGCGCCAAGTGATTTGTAAAAGTTCCGACTGAGTCATTATCCCCATGATCAAATATTGGTTTTAATCCCGGCGGTAAACTTGCGGCATATTTAATTCCCTTGAGATTTTTATCGATATTGAGATAGTATAAATATGGTCCGCTGCCCCCTAGCCATAAGCCGTTATATCCGTTACTCCACGCATAATTCCAGACTGAACCTAAACCGGAATTTTCACCGATAATTTCAGTAAATGAATTATTCCTTCTTTTGAAAAGTCTTAATCCACACCCAGCCCATAAGCTGTCCTGATAATCTATTGTTAACTTGATTAAATAAACATTTGCAATATGATCTATCGTAATCAGATTATCATTTATTAAATTAAAAATGTTTGTTCCCCAGCTGCCCGGAATATCAACAGACGTACATCCCCAAAGTGTATTATGAAATATAATTATGTCGTTGGGAGGGCTAGCTTGCCCGTCGGGGTCGTTTTTAGTAAAATAAGTTGTCCATGTATTGTTGGAAAATTTAACTATTCCGCCCGGCAGATATGAATTATCCTGAATATACCATCCCATTGCAGCATAAATATTATTATTTGAATCTATAACTATCTTTGTAAAAGGGGCATCTGGAATGGGTGAATTTTGATAATTAAATAATTCAAAATTACCGCCATCAAATTTTACAATTCCACTGTTCGTAGCCAGCCATAAGTTATCATTTGCATCAAATTGGAGATCGTTAATAACCACAGACGGGAGTCCATTGGATTTATCATAAATTTTATAATTATTACTTACAATGTTCCACCTGACTAACCCGGCCTTTGTCCCCATCCATATAATTGAACTATCATTTGAAGTTATTGAAGTAGCATCATTATAATTGGCAAATTTAGCCCATTGTCCAGTTAAAATTTGTGAATATAATATGCCGGTTAAAAAAATGAATATTACCCCTATCTTTTTAAACATTGGTTGGTTATAAATCCAATATTTTAAGTTAATATTAACTTACAATAAAAAGCTATTCATTTCAAATCTTTTATATTCTTATTATTTCACATTTTTATTATTTCACAACCAAATGTATTGATCATAAAAAATACCCTTCAAAAAGAAAGTGGATCTATACTTATCATAGGTTAGCTTTTCAAGTTTTTAATATTGGAAAAACATGAATAAAAGCATCCCTGAAAATCAATTTTCATCTTTCGAAGACATCACTTAAGTTTACATCAGATATCCGGAATCTTGTATCTGGAATTAGTATTACGTTAGGATTCATGCTCTTAAAATTCGCCGTTTTCTTTATTAAGATCGGTTTCAAATTTTTGTTCAGCTGTTATATTGCCTGTTGTTTTATAGATCTTTAAAAGATTCTGCAATGTTAAAATTCTGTAATATTTTTTACCTTCATCATTCTTATCCATCTTAGAATAGCAATTTGTCAGAATCCGCTCTGCCTTATTGTATTGTTTTAATCCTACCAGACAAGATCCAAGTAAAACCTTGGTTGTTGTTAGCAGCCAATGGTTAGGTGAATAAAGCTTCTTACGTATTTGTAAGGCATCATTTATTAACGGCATGGCTTTTTTATAGTTTTCCAGCTTAATAAGAGCCTTGGCATAAATTACCCTTGAATATGCAGTGAGAGCATTAATATGAGGTAAAGATTTATCTAGTGATTCCATGGCTTCTTTTGAAAGATCAGCAGCTTCAGTATAATCGCCATGTTTCGTCAATTCATCAGCAAGTGTTATTTGTGCAAACATTGCTTCAGGATGATCTTTCCCCTGAACCCTTTTTTTAATTTCAACTGCTTCTCTTTGATTTCTTATAGCCTCATCTAGTTTGCCTTGTATTTCAAGTATTGTTGCGTAATTACTTAACGCGAGTGAATAATTTACACTTTCTTTGCCCTCGGTTTTTAAAAAATAATCGAGAACTTCTTTAATATATTTTGCCGACATATTCCAATCACCGGCATCCCCTGCAACCGTTCCAAGATTGTTTAATGACTTTAACACATGAGGATCTGTATTACCGTAAATTTTTCTGTATGCATCTAACGCTTTGGTCTGGTAGATTTTCGCCTCACCATATTTACCCTGGTAATGTAATGAGCTTCCATAATCACTCAATGCTTTTGCCTCATCCGAAGAAATATTCCCTCCTTTCAGCCTGAATATTTTTATTGCTTTTTTGTATAATGAATCAGCTTTTGTGTAATTGCCCTTCTGCTGGTAGTTAGCGCCTAACTGCTCCATTACTTTTGCTATTTGAGGATCATTTACACTAAAAATTTTCTCACTTATATCTAAAGAGTTTTTAAGATATTTTTCTGCTTCACCATATAATCCCAATCCAATATAAGTTGTTCCTATGTTGTACATAGCAGCAGCTTTTATTTCGGGATCATCGGAAAGTTCTTTGTTAATTTTTTCAGAAGCATTTTTTAATACATCAACTACTTTTACATCTTTTCCTTCTACTTCGGGATTGGGTGCAGCCAAAATATCCTGTAAAAATGAATTAATTCTTTCCGCCTTTTTTGCCTCGAGCATTGCCCTGTCTCTTTCATTTGCCGCT
Organism: uncultured Bacteroidota bacterium; assembly: GCA_963782475.1. Lineage (GTDB taxonomy): Bacteria > Bacteroidota > Ignavibacteria > Ignavibacteriales > Ignavibacteriaceae > CAVQBP01. The sequence continues at coordinate 345,877 of CAWAJW010000003.1, read as the reverse complement.
TCTTTTGATTGTAAGATAATCGCTATTGCTCCGGCAATAATTATCAAGATAAATAAAAAAGCAGTTATAACTCCGGTCCGGTGGCGTTCAAAAAATTTTTTACTTCTATAACCCACTGAACTTTTTCGTGCCGTTATTGGCAGTCCTTCAAGATGTCTTTTGATATCTTCTGAAAACTGCTCTACTGTGGAGTATCTTCTTTCCGGTTCCTTTTGCATCGCTTTAAGAATAATATTATCAATGTCTCCGGAGAGTTTTCTTTTTAATTTTTCATAATCCTTGTTGTTGGTCTTAGAGATATTTTCAATAGTTCTGGTAGCATCTTCATGGCCTGATCTTTTATTTTTAATGCGATTAATTGATGTACTCGGCTTCTCCGGTTCAGTTGTACAAATTATTCTTTCAATTTCAAAGGGAAGCGAATTTTTAAATTTATAAGGAAAATTTCCAGTTAGTAACTCATATAAAACTACTCCTAATGAATAAATATCTGTAGCAACAGTTATCTGCTCCCCTTTAAATTGTTCCGGGCTTGCATATTCCAGGGTCATTAATCTAAAACCTGTTTTAGTCATATTGGTTTGTTCATTCGATGAATTGAGTAATTTGGAAATTCCAAAATCAAGCAGCTTCGGAGTACCGTCCGGTTTTATAAAAATGTTACCCGGCTTAATATCTCTATGAACAATTAAATTTTGATGGGCGTATTGAACTGCAGAACAAACCTTTCTAAACAGATTGAGTTTTTGCTGAATTGTGAGATTGTTATATCGGCAATATTTATCTATTGATTCACCCTCTACTAATTCCATAATAAAATAAGGAAGTCCGTCTTCAGTTGTTCCTCCATCAATTATTTTTGCGATGAATGGATGATCCAAACCGGCTAAAGCTTGCTGCTCAAATCTAAATCTTTTAATAATTTCATCGGTATTCATTCCCCTTTTGATAAATTTAATAGCTACTCTTTTTTTGAATTGATCGTCGATACGGATGGCAGAATATACCACAGCCATTCCCCCTTCACCTATCTTTTTGTCAGCCTGGTACTTCCCTATTTTCATCCCGGAAAAAGTATCAGTCGAATTACTATTATTTAAATCTTCATTTTGAAGAGGCGGAGTTTCAAGGAAGTTTTCAACTTTTTGATCCGACTCAATTAAAGATAAAATTTCCCTTTTTAATAAAGGATCGCCTTTACACTTCTCATTTAAAAATGTTTCCCTGTCCTCCGAAGCTAGTTCAATTACTTCAAGAAACAAAGATTTTATTTTATCCCATCTATCCAATACTTTATACTTATACTTTAATTTCCACTTTCAATTTCTTTGTGGAGCCATGCTTTTGCGAATCTCCAATCCCTTTTAATAGTTGTTGGAGAAACAGAAAGTAACTCAGCAGTCTCTTCAACAGTTAACCCTGTAAAGAACCGGAGTTCAACAATTCTGCTTAACCTGTTATCAAATGAATCAAGTTTTATCAGGGCTTCATTAAGTGCTAAAATTTCCTCGCCCATTTCAGGAGAAACAACCGCAACATTGTCCAACGATATTTTTGTTTTGCCGCTCCCTCTTTTTATTGCATTTCTTTGCCTGGCGTTATCTACCAAAATCTGCCTCATCGAATTTGCGATTGAACCAAAAAAATGTTTCCTGTTTTCCAGCGATAATTTTTTTTGCCCGATCAATTTTAAATATGCTTCATGAACAAGTTCGGTAGTCTGGATGGTTCTCTTTTTATATTCATCCGATAAATACTTCGAAGCTATTTTTTTTACTTCCCCATAAACCAATTTTAAAAGATTATTAACTGCGTCATGGTCCCCTTCATTTACTCTTTGAAGGAGATGGGTTATTTGATTTTTCGGAATTTTATTCATTGACAATTAAACCGCAAAGAAGAAGGATTTTATTCCTAATCTAACAAGGAGGCAGATTATAATCAATTAAAATTATATAAATTTGAAAATTCATTTCTTTAATGACCCCCTATTTTTAAATATTCCGCATGTACCCTTCAGTAAAGCTATATCTAAGATGAAAGTATCAGAAAATGATTTTTATAAAAAAGGAGGTTAATAAAAGATGACAATTTTTACTGTAACAAATAAGAAGCTGGTATGTACTCTGCTCAATTCTATTATTTATTTTATTTACAGCAGGTAACTTACCCGGTAATGTGATTTATGTTAACGTAGATGCTGGCGGTTCAAATGACGGGTCATCGTGGGCAGATGCCTATAGTAATTTACAATCTGCTCTAAGCTTTGCATCTTCGGGAGACCAAATTTGGGTTGCTAAAGGCACCTATTTTCCTGCAGCTGATGGAGATAGAACCCTGTCCTTTGATATTCCTAATGGGGTTGAAGTTTACGGGGGATTTGCAGGTACCGAGTCTAATCTTGTGGAGCGCTCTGATTATGGAACGGGAGGATCAAATGAAACCATTCTTAGTGGAGATATAGGTACAAGCGGAGATCAAAACGATAATAGTTATCATGTAGTTAACTTTTCTTCTACAGTTGGGAGTTCGACAATTTTAGATGGATTTACCATAAAAGATGGAAATTCTGTATCTACGAACGGTGAGAGTGACTTTGATGTGGATGGTGCAGGTATATTGAATATGGGGAGCCCAAATATTTCCAATTGTACTATCAAGCAAAATAATTCGTGGAGCGATGGTGGAGCAGTATACAACTATTCCAACAGCGAAAGTATAAATCCAAACTTTAATAATTGTCAAATAATAGAAAATAGTTCTCAGCGTGGAGCCGGGGCCGGGATTTGCAATTTTGCGGAGGGGGGAACTATAAATTTAAATTTAACTGATTGTACAATTAATCAAAATAATGCTTTTATAAGCTTTGGAGGAGGTATTTCAAATATCTCAGATGCTAGCGGTAGTTCAACTATTGCTTTAACTAATTGCAAAATAATGGGGAATTATTCTCATTTTCAGGAGGAGGTATAGATAATGACAATGGTGCTGATGCAACCAGTACCATAACATTAGTTAATTGCCTAATTAGTGGAAACAAATCGAGTACTCAGGAGGAGGAATATCCAACTTTTTTGAAGGAAGCGGAGGAAGTACAAATTTAAATTTAACTAACTGCACAATAGCTTGTAATTATGCTACCAGCAATGGAGGCGGAATTTATAATGACGGTTCACCCTGCAATCCGGAAATAAAAAATTGTATAATATGGAATAACCGGGAAAGCTTTTCAGTTACCACAATAGGCGCTTCTGTCGATAATGAAAATGGAGCTTCACCTGCTATTTCATACTCTATAATTGCTAATTCAGGAGGAAGTAGTTCCTGGGATGGTTCTGCGGGTAACGACGGTGGTAATAATATTGATCAGGATCCTGAATTTAGTGGTTTTCCGGATCCTTCCGGAGCGCCGACAACAGCCGGAGATTTTCATGTTGTTGGCTACAGCCCTGCGCTTGGAAGCGGCAGTCCCAAGACAGATGCCGGAGTACCGTCTTCTGATATAGAAGGCAATTCACGCCCTCTCCCCTCTTCTGATGATAATGTAGATATGGGTGCCTATGAAGAATATTTGGAAGGTCCGCTCCCGGTTGAACTTTCTTCATTCTCAGCTTCGATTAACAATCAATTAGTTGAATTAAAATGGCAAACTGCCACTGAAGTGAATAATTATGGGTTCGAAATCCAGAGGTCGGCAGTCGGAAGTCAGAAATCAGTGGTAAGCAGTTGGGAGAAGATTGGTTTTGTAATAGGAAACGGCAACAGCAATTCACCCAAAAAATATTCCTTTGTTGATAATCCATCAGGCGGAACCAAATTTCAATACAGGTTAAAACAAATTGATAATGACGGAAAATTTGAATACTCGAAAACTATTGAAATTGCTCTAACGGCACCAGCAAAATTTTCATTGGAACAAAATTTCCCCAATCCTTTTAATCCTTCAACAACAATAAGATACTCTATTCCTAAAGCAGAGTATGTTACATTAAAAGTTTATGACATACTGGGAAATGAAATTGAAACGCTGGTAAATAAAGAACAGCAAGCAGGAAGTCATCAAATCGAGTTTTCTCAAGGAACTATGAACGACATTCAACTTACAACTATCCGTAGTCAACTTTCTAGTGGAATTTATTTGTACTGCCTGCAGGCAGGTAGCTTTGTTCAAACAAAGAAGATGCTGCTTTTAAAGTAAAAAATATAAGAAGGTAAAAATGATGAAATATAATAAATCAAAATACATCATATTGATAAGCGGTATACTAAGCATATTTCTAACGACAAAAAGCAAAGCCCAAACTTTTATGGGTAATATAACATTTACAGTTCAGGCAGATATTAACACGTTTGGCTCAACTTACACTTCTATATCAGGTAATCTTACAATAGGAGACGGAGATATTACAGATCTAACTCCACTCGCCAAGCTTACAACCATTGGTGGAAATCTTTCCGTTAGTCAAAATTCCTCACTTACAAATCTGGTTGGGCTGGATGGCATTTCGTCTATTGGCGGAAATCTTTATATCCATCAGAATTCTCTGCAGAACTTAAACGGGCTAAATATCAGTTCTGTTGGTGGGGATATAAATATAGCTGCTAATGACATGCTCTCAAACATAGATGCATTAACTAGCATTACATCACTAGCTGGAGGTATCTATATAGACAACAATCCGGCTCTAACAAATTTGAATGGATTAAGCAATTTTACATCAGTAAATGGTATTCTCGATATAGGGGGAAACTCTGGTCTCACTAATTTGGATGGCCTAAGCAGTTTTACTGCTGTTGGCGGGAGCCTTTCTATATACAATGATATTTTGCTGGAAAATATTAATGGATTAAACAGTATTACATCTGTTGGTGGAGAAATTGACATTATAGGTATACCATCTATTACAAATTTAGATGCACTAGGTAATATTGTAACCGCTAGCAAAATTGTGATTCAATCTAACAGTTCCCTAACAGATTTAAGCGGAATAAGCACAATTAGCCTTAGTGGAACACTTGATATTGAATATAATGAATCACTAACAAATTTAGATGACTTAATTGGTTTCACATCAATTGCCGGATCATTTCTTCTTGTGGGAAATTCTTCTTTAACAAACTTGGATGGATTAAATAGTATTACGTCACTTGGAGGAGGTATTTATATAGATGGAAACACTTCACTATCCAGTTTTTGTGGACTTTTTCCCTTATTAAACGGAGGATTTACAGGTTCATATTATGTTGCCGACAACGCAATCAATCCTACACAGCAAGAGATAATTTACGGCGGTGCATGCTCAGCACTTCCGGTTGAGCTAACAACTTTTTCAGCCTCTGTTGTAGATAATAAGGTCGAGTTAAAATGGAATACTGCTACTGAAGTTAACAACTACGGCTTCAATGTAGAACGGAAACTTCAGAATGGAAGCTGGATGAAAATTGGATTTGTTAAAGGAAATGGCAACAGTAATTCTCCAAAGCAATATTCCTTTATTGATAATCCGTCGGGAGGAACTCAATTTCAATACAGGCTAAAGCAGATCGATAATGACGGGAAATTTGAATACTCAAAAATTATTGAAATTGCTCTAGCTGCGCCGGCAAAATTTTTATTGGAACAAAATTATCCCAATCCTTTTAATCCTTCAACTACGATTAGATATGAAATACCAAATGCAGAATATGTAACATTAAAGGTTTATGATATTCTCGGAAATGAAGTAGAAACCTTAGTGGATAAAGAAGAACAAGCAGGAAGTTATAGTATTCAATTTTCAGATGTCAGAAATCAGAGGTTAGAGGTCATAACTCAGATTGCGAGCGGTATTTATTTCTACAGATTACAAACAGGAAGCTTTGTACAAACAAAGAAGATGCTGCTTTTGAAATAAGACGCAGATTTTCCAAGCTTTTGGAAAATTATTTGAAAACAGTACAATCATTTGCAGAGTAGTTTCAAAAGGAAAAATTATTAAAATGAAATTTGGAAGGGCTTGATAGCACTTCAAAATTGAAATAACACTAGATATAATTTGAATATAAAATGTTAAAAAGAATAATTGATATTTTAAGTGCAATTATTATTTTAATTTCTAGTTTACCATTTATAATAATTATTTTATTCATTGTTTTTATCATCACCGGTGATAGTCCTTTAATTTCTCAAATTAGGAAAATTACACTAGATAAAAAAAGTGTAAAAATATTTAAGATTCGGACAATTAAAAGTTCGAAACAATTTGATGAGTTGGAAAAAATTTGCGATAATATCTTTATTAAAATTGGTTTTGATAAGCATGTCCCTTTATTCTGCAATTGGTTAAGAGAAACCGGTATTGATGAAATCCCTCAGGTTTTTAACATATTAAAGGGTGAGATGTCTCTAGTCGGTCCTCGGCCGTTTCCTTTAAATGATTTAGAGCTGCTTAAAGAATCTGAGCCGGAATATTATTACAGAAGGACTAAAATAAATTCAAAACCGGGTATCACCGGCTACTGGCAGATTTTCGGTAACAGAGAAGAAGGTACAAAAAATCTAATTGAATGTGATGAGATATATGAAATGCATGAAATGATCTTTTTTGATTTGAAGATTATGTTAAGAACATTTTTAATATTAATAACGGCTAAACACTCTAATGCAATAGTTCAAACTAAATCAAGAAATAGGGTATACAAATTGTCAGGGGATATAACTACTTAGACTCAGTAATTCTTGTTTGCATGCATCGCTTTATTTATTTACATATGGTTATTCGAACGATTCAAAGTTATTATATCCGTGGAATTAAACTTGCTACTTATACATAAACCCGCAAAATTTGAAAAATTATTAATGATGCTCCTTTCCTCTTATCCCATTTATAATTAATTTGCTAACATCATAGGATCATTAAGAGGTTTACTTGATAGACTAACTCGAATGGAACGCGCAAGAAAGAACTGATAAAAAATTAAAAGCAATAAATCCCAAATGGAAATAATAAAATTTTTGACAAATTTAGATATTTCCAGGCTCACAAATCATGCGTTTATTGTTAGTCAGATAGAAGGTATTTGTGAAGAGAAATAAATAGTACAAAGGTTTTTAAGAAATCTTTATCTCTTACTTGCATTTCCAGATAATTGACTGCACGCCCAATTTTTACCTACCCATTTTTCAGGCAAAGGTTTACCGGATATTAATTTAATCCGATCACTTTTTAATGATATATCTTGAACAATTTTGTAAGTATTATCTGCTGATTCATCATTAATAACAATCACCTCAAAATTTTTATATTTTTGATTTAATATAGAATCAAGACATTCTTTTATATTGGATTCTTCATTCCTTGCAGGAATCAAAACAGATACAAATTTATTCGATATTATTTCGTTGTTCGCAGCCTTTATCCTGGGTGCAGTTAAATAATTATATAAAGAAATTAGGAATAAAAATAAAAGAGCAACAAAACTTAAATAAAAAATAATATTTTCGGGATTCATCATAATAGTTTAGTATTAAACAGATCTTTCTGAAAATTTTCTTCAATTACAGCTTTGTTTAATTCATCAAGATTTATTATAAAATTCAATAATGTACAATTGATACTCAGCGCAAATTGTATCAGCCTTTAATATTTTTCCGAACCTGGCAATTACAGCCGGTTTCTTTTCGTTAAAGTATTGAATTTTAAAAGCTACCGGGATTACAACAAGTTCGGCCGGCAGATTTTTAATAAATAATTTTAAACCATTTTTAATATTTAAAGGCCGCTTTTCAAACGGCTCTATTTTTCTTTTAGGAGCAAATTGAATGGATAGGATCGATGGAATATAAAATTGTTAACAATAAATTTCTATTTTACAGATATTACCAACAATACTTGTCGTATTCAGCCTCTAATATTGTCGCATTTACACTGCAATAATACCCTCTTTATTGGTAATATTAGTGTGGTAACAAAACCAATTTTGGTAGAAGCTTTTTAAAGAATAAATAATTATTGGAGGTAAGATATAATTATGGCACTTATCAATCCGCACATTAACTTCAACGGAAATGCCGAGGAAGCATTCAATTTTTACAAATCAGTATTTGGTGGAGAGTTCAGAAAGATTATACGCCTCAAAGATATATCAAGCCCTGAATATCCGGTAGCAGAAAATGATGCAAATAAGATAATGCTCATTACGCTGCCTATTGGCAAAAACATTTTAATGGCCAATGACGTTCCAGAAAGTATGGGAAAAGTAAATGAAAATGAAAATAGGTCTAAGATATCAATTAGTGCAGAAAGTCGTGAAGAAGCCGATAAATTATTTAGCGGACTTTCAGCAGGCGGAAATATTGAAGTGCCTATTGGTAACAGTCCTTGGGGTTCATATTTTGGAATGTTTAGAGACAAATTCGGTATTGAATGGATGGTGGATTTTGACCCGAAATATAACGGGTAAAAGTAACTGACGAAAAATCACGAACCCGGTTTGTCAAAAGCAGGGCTGACGAAAGTAATAGAAAATTTGTACTTCTATCCGCATTTGTGCTTAATTTCTGCTGATGGTTTTAAAGTGCCCTGCCTTCGCCAGCCGTCTGCTAAACAAAATTTTTTATTTCATGAATGTTTGTGCTTCTATTCGGCAGTCTTGTTCGGGGCTGCAGGTAAGCACAATTCTGTAAGAACTCACAAATTACATATTTCGTTTTTCAAGTAATTATGCGTTATGCCAATTCGATCAAGCAGAACTTGAACTATTTGTCTAACATCATATATAAGGAGTTTTATGAGAAAGATTGTTTTTGCTATCAACATAACCATCGACGGGTATTGCAGCCACATGGACATGTTTCCTGACGATGCGGTCCTCTTCTACTTCACCAGGCTCTTACGCGACATGAGTCTCATCATGTTCGGGCGGACCACGTATCAACTCATGGTCCCTTATTGGCCCGACATCGCCAAGAACCCATCGGAGTCGGAGGCAGACAAAGCGTACGCACGCGTGTTCGACTCGCTGGACAAGGTGGTATTCTCCACGACACTGAAAAACGTTGAGGGAAACAGTACGAGAATCGTCCGCGCAAACATTATGGAAGAAGTGCTCGCACTGAGGCAGCAGCCCGGAAAAGACATTATCATAGGAGGTTTGAGTATTGCCTCGCAGCTTTCGGAGCGAGACCTGATAGACGAGTATCATTTCGTGGTTCACCCAGTTGTCACTGGAAAAGGACCGCGATTATTCGATAGTGTGAAACTGCAGCAGAAGATTCAGCTGGACTTTGTCGGTTCGAAAATCTTTCAATGCGGCGTCGTTGCGCTTCACTACAGAAAACATTCATGATTTGACTTAATCTTTAACTTTCAAGACATTTACCCTTTGCGTTCTAACCATCGCTCAACACCGACCGCGAAATCGGCTTGACGTAATCAGAGTTTTTGGCAGTTGCATTTGCGTTCTTGCATTTAAAAATTTCAAAGAGCCAATTAAAGCTTTAGAGGAGATGTACAGAGTATTAAAACCGAGTGGTATGGCTTTGAACATGGACTTAAATAGAAAAGCGTCATTGAAAGCAACTAAAAAAGTTGCTGAAAATATGGGATTAAAAGGAATTAAAGCATACGTTGCTGCTGCTATTCAAAGAAGCGGATCCTACAAGAAAAATGAATTTGAAACCTTTATATCTGGAACACAATTTAAAGATTATGAAATTAGAGACACGGAAATGGGTTTCTCCTTATATTTAAAGAAATAGGAGAATTAAAATTATTTAAAGCCGAGTTGGATTTAATGAGATATAAATGGATAGCAGAAATAAAAAAATCTATATTCAGACTAGCATTATAACCGCAAGTCAAACGGATGCCGTTTTCAAAGGAATATTTTCATCCCTATCAAAAAAATAATATGCTTCCTTAAAATCATCATCAATCATAGCTATCATAATAATCAGTGTTCTATTAAAAGGTATGATTTGTACTTATTTTCATTTTCCCAAACATAAAATATCTTACGAAATAGCGTAGGATTTCAGACTTTTCTTTCTCTCAGTAAGCACTTTTTTTTAGGGTGCAATACTTTCCGTTTCTTAAGCAAAAATCCTTTTAGAATTCATTTTGAATTTTCGGTAATTAATTTCTTACTAAAATTTCTTAACAGATTCTGACACACATAATTTGTATTTAATTTCAAGTTTTATATCTTAGTAAATAAAAATTTAGTTTAATCCTAATCTAATGTCTTATTTTCATAAATATATAAAGTTTTATTCTTACATATTTTTAAGCGCGTATCTGTTTTTAATTTCTCAATCTGTTTTCCATTACCATCATTATGATTTTCAGCAAGGGAATTATAAATTAAAGCAAGTCCCGGAAAGCGGGATTCCAAATCCTTTTGATAAGTTTAGTGATGTAAACGGCGAATGTATTGTAATACATTTTATTAGTTCAATTGATAATATCAATTATGTCCCCTTTTTAAGCTCTGAGGAAGTAAATATCGAGTGCTATCTTTTATTAAATAAACATGAAAAAGCGCCCATACAAGATTTCAAATATATTAATCATCTGCGAGCCCCCCCTCCGCAATTTTCTTAGTCCGGTTTTTCAACCTTTATAAAATTCCTTAGCAAAACTGAAGAATTAGAAGAATTTTAATAAGCCTCCTCTTATTCTTTGTCCAATATCTATAATGGGTAATTATAAATTGAATAACGATGAATTATTTTAATAAATATAAAAGACAATATTCGTTTATCTTTTTAGGTGCTTATCTATTTTTGATTGCGCTTACGATCTTTCATTACCATCATTATGATTTTCAGCAGGGGAATTACAAACTTGAACAGACACCTCAGAATCAAACCCCTAATCCTTTTGATAAATTTTTCAGCTTAAACGGAGAATGTATTGTTGCACATTTTATTAATACCATTGATAAAATTAATTACGTTCCTGTATTAAGTTCGGAAGCTGCAAATAATGAAGTTTGTCTCTTATTAAATATTCAGGACAAAATACCTAAACAAGAATTCAATTATAAACACCACCTGAGAGCTCCACCTTCAAAATTTTCATAATCAAATAAAAATCTTTCTGCAGAAGAATTTCCAAATTACAATAAATCTGGTGGTTCAGATACCACGGTTCTTTTTTTGAACAATTATTTCAAAAGTTCGGTTATTTCTTCTTCTGCAATTAATTAACAAATAGAGAATTTTAAAGGAGACTTAATTATGTCTACTAAAAGTAAATTATTATTGTTAAAAAACAATTTATTCAGTTTGGGTTTAATTATTTTTCTTATAGTAGCAGTATTTTCATTAAATATTCATGCTTCTGCTAAAAATGGAGGGAATAAAAAAGTAGTTACGATTAATTATAAAATTACGGTTGTTGATTCCAGTGAGAATACTCCTCTTGCATTCGTTGTACTTATCCTGAAAAAAGGAGATCAATTCGTTAATGTGAAAGAAACGGATCATTTCGGAACTGCAACATTTGAAGATATTGAAGAAAGCAGTTATAATTTAACAGCGGAGCTGGTCGGGTATAAGAGACTCTCAATTCCTATTACAATAGATAGAGCGCACGATAATCTGAAAATACTTTTACCGCAAAATATTATCGGACTTCAAGAGGTAGTGGTTACCGGAGAAAAAGTACCTCATATTTCAAGCTTTATAGATCTAAAAACAGGTAACAAAACTTTTGAGCTGCAAACCTTCCATCCCGCTCCCAATGCAAGGATGACTTCTGTTATACAGGAAAATTTAGTCGGAGCAGTTAGAGCTCCAACCGGCGAAGTTCATATACGCGGGCAGCATGGTGAATATACTTATATAATTGATGGTATTCCCATTCCGCTGGGTGTATTCGGAGGGCTGAATGAAGTAGTAGATCCTAATGTAATTAAAAACATTACTTTTTATACAGGCGGATTTCCTGCCGAGTACGGAGGACAATCTGCAGCTATAATTGATGTGAGAACTCAAGTCCCGCCGGGAAAATTTCATTTGAACCTGTCCAGTTATGCAGGTAGCTATTTAACTTCAAACAATGAAAATCTCGGTTCTAATGTCGGAACCTTTAAATCATTAAATTCAAACGGACAGAGTATTTCCTTTAGTGATCATATGGGAGCTTTTGGTTATTTCTTTACAGGCGCCAGGCAGGAAACAGATCGTAGAATTGATCAGCCTGTTCAGCAGCTCGTTAATGATCATGGATTCGATTATTTCCTTTACGGTAAAATGGATTATTTTTTCAGCGATAAAGATTACCTGACTACAAATTTAAACTTCAGTAAAACTCAAACACAAATCCCCTTCGATTCCCTTGAAGGAATTAATTTTGATACACAAGGAAGTTACAATTCATTCCAAACTCTTTCCTATTATCATATTTTTTCATCGGAAACTGATAAGTCAAGTGACTTGTTTGCAGGTTTATACATTAGGGAAGGTGGCTTAACTTTTGGTACAAGCCCTTACGATCAGACTGTGCAATATTTAGGAACCGATACAGCTACAGGATATACTGTCGACCAGAACAGAAATTTTGTTTCTTACGGAACACGTTTAAAATACAGTGATGAGCTTTCTCATCATTTCGCTTTTAATTTGGGATTTAACTTAAGCGCTACTAATGGTAAGGAAAAATTCCAGTTTAAAGATATAAATGGAAACGGACCTCTTAATAATACAGCTTTCAAAGGATCTGATTTAAGTCTTTTCGGTCAAATGAATATTCATCCCTTTGAATGGACAAGGATAGAAGCGGGATTAAGATATGATCATCATATAGCTCCAATAATTAATCTTCAAACCCAATTAAATCCTAGATTAAAAATAAGTTTCTTCCCGGGGGATTTTACTACCTTTTATTTAAGCTATGACCGGCTTTTTATACCTACAAATATTGAAGGATTATCTTCAGTCGCAACTGCAGTAGGTGATTCTGCCAGGGCTACTTTCCCGGAAAAAGATAATTTATATGAAGCCGGATTTATACATAATTTCCTCAATGGATTCACCGGGAAATTAGATTACTTTCATAAAGATTCCTCTCCGGGACTTGATGATGAAACTTTAGGCAATAGTACAATAAGGGTTAATGTCAACATTAATAAAGTAAAAGTAAGCGGTATAGAATTCAGTTTGACTTATAGCGACCCGGGAAATCCTTTATCTGGATATATCAACACTTCGATTATACATGCTTATGGTACAGGTCCGGTTTCCGGCGGATTCCTTCCGCCCGATAATTCTACCGCACCATTTGATTTAGATCATGATGAGAGGTTAGCTTCGGTCATCGGATTAAATTACCAGCCTAATGATTGGTTCTTTAGTCTGACAGGAATTTATGGAAGCGGTTTGGCAAATGGCACCGATAGTTATGCTTTTAAAACCGGCTTGTTTGATTTTAATCAAGGTGCTCATACAGCTCCTTCCTGGATATTTAATTTATCCGGTGGGTATAAATTTGACCTTGGTGATAATCGTATTCTCGAACCATCTATCTATATAACAAATTTATTTGATCACGCACATTTAATAAAGGGAGCATTTTTCAGCGGAGCAAGCTTTGAAGAGAGAAGAAATGTAACATTTAAAATAAGTTATGAAATGTGATATTTAAGTTAAATTTATCTTTTGGTAAGGGAAACTAAAGAAATGATTCCAGGTTTTTTATTCCGAATTAGGTATAAAAATGAGTTTATTGTTTTTGGCTGCGCTTTACGAAACGTTCCATGAAGCGTAGCTGGTGATTAAATCCAGAACTTTAGCTTGTAAGAATAATATGAATATAAAATTGTAAGAATTAAGAAATTCATCGACTCAAGTTCAAATGGTTTAGTAAAAATATATAGGTAATAAATATGAAAGCTGATAAATATTCTGTTAATATCTTAATCTTTGCATTTATAATTAGTACATCAATATTTATGAATTCAGCTATTAACAAAGGTTGTAATACAGCTGATAATTCTAAAGTCAGTGCGGATGGAATGCTTTCAATAGTAAATAGTGCTTTTGATGAATCTTATCCTTCAGGCTATGTATTAAAAAATCCCGTCTGGATTATTACACCTCCGACTAAAAATACAACGGTTTTTTTGAGAGCAAGTTTTTCATTAAAAGAATATACAGATGAAGAAGTTCACGTTGTGGGTAGGTTTTTACATGTGCCTCCTAAAAAAATTAGCCGGTTAAATTTTATGAAACCTTATGATGAAATGATTCTAGATACTATTTATTGCATAAAATAATGCAAGCTAACGATTATTTTAAATCGAACTTGAAATATGCATTCGGCATTTTAGGGATTTAGCCAACCGATTTATCCACCGGAACCTTAGTGTAGGTGGAAGCTTGATACAAACGAAGGTTGGTCAGTTTAATCATGAAATGATTAGTGTAATCGCAGTGCAAAAAATCTTGTTTAATTTATGTGTGTCGGATTATTGATAACCTACGCACAATTGCTCTCTAAATATATTTTTATTTTTGAAGAATAAATTATTTAACCTGGGATCATGAGAAAAATGAAGAGTTTATTTACTGTCACTATAACTATTGTAATATTATTGCCATCCCCTTCTCTTGCTTGCGCATGTGGCTGCAATGTTTTTTCTGTGGGTGGAAGATGGATGATGCCCATTTCAACAGGATTGAGTTTGCACTTTACGTATAATTATATGGATCAATATCAGAACTGGAATGGATGGAATAGTGCTGCTTCTGATTTAAATGAAGATAAAATTATTCAATCTGAATTTTATTCACTAAATATGCAGTACATGATAGATCGTAGTTGGGGCTTTATGGTCGAAGCTCCCTTCTGGAACCGTTATTTTAAGACAACCAGTGATGATGGAGGATTTTCTTCAGTAAATCATTTTTCTGTTGCTGATGTGAGGTTGATGGGAATTTATACTGGAATTTCTGAAGATATGTCAATTGGTGTTCAATTTGGTCTAAAGCTCCCCACAGGTCCTTATAACCAATCTCTATTGGATAGAGATACTCAAATCGGTTCTGGGACTACAGATCTTCTTTTAGGTGGATATCAGATGGAGCAGGAAAATGGATGGGGTTGGTATGCTCAAATGATGTGGCAGCATGCCTTTAACTATAAAGATGGGTATAAGCCGGGAGACAGTTTTGATGTATCATATGGTGCTCACTATGACAGATTTCTAAATACATATAAAATAGTACCAATGCTGCAGCTTGCTGCTTCATTCCGCGGCTCAGATAAGGGGATAAATGCTGAACCAGAAAATACTGGGTATTTCAGACTTTATTTATCTCCAGGAATTGAAGTGAAGCTTAACAATCAGGTTCAGATTTACGGCAATTTTAAGATTCCATTAGTAACTCATGTAACCGGATATCAACTTGTTGCACCTGCATTGGTTGATATAACAGTTGGATATCGTTTATAATACTATTTTTATATAAATTAAGCGAAATATTTGTAATTCCATCAAAAAATAATTGCTCTCCTAATCTCCCTCCCCAATCCTCACGCAAATTTTTTTTCATTTTACTGCCAAAGGCAGGCTTGTTTACCAACCGAAAGTTGGTCATTAAAACATAAAAATATACCACACCAGCCACCATAGAAAAGACTTCCCTTATTTTTGCACATTCCTTGGTTTGTTCCTATCAAAAATAAGTAAGACTTTTTTCCTCTACCTCCATTTTCATAAAAAGTTATATATGCAGTATAATCATGAAATAATTACGTAATCACGAGGTATAAAACCTTGTCTAATTTTTATATTTTGGATTATTGATTAAGTGAGGTTTTTTTGATGATATAAAAAATCGTGCAGGATCCCTTTTTATTGAAAATTTATAATCTATTGATTTTAGATTATAAATCTTTTTCCTGAATAATATATTGACAAATTAGAATATTCTAGTTGTTTTATTCAATGAAGTTTAAATACAATTGGTATTGTAACCTGAACCTTTACCGGTTTGCCTCTTTGCCTGCCGGGTTTAAATTTAGTCTGCTTAACAGCGTTTATAGCTTCTTCATCACAGCCGGCTCCAATACCTTTTACAAGCTTTACTTTTGTTACAGTTCCGGTTTCGTCTACAAAAGCAGTAACAAAAACCTTCCCCTCTACACCTGCTTTTTTAGCAAACTCAGGATATACAATTTCCTTTTGAATCGCCTGGATACCGCCTATAGGTTCAGGCATTTCTTCCACAGCAACAAAGAACTGCGGTTCCTCTTCAGCTATTTTTCTCTCTTTCGGCTGCTCTGTTAATTTTTCTTCCAAAGCAATTTCCTTTTCAGGCTCTGTGTTTTTAACCGGAATATCTTTAGTGATATCAATTTCAGGTTCAATCAATTTCGGTTCAGGTAATGGAGCAGCAGTTTGAACGTTATTTACAGGTTGGATCGGCAAAGGTTTTTTATCTTGTTTGACTTCTTTAATTTTTTCAGATGAAACTTTATCAGTTATATTCTCCGGCTTGGATGATTTTACTTTTTCAATCAAACTTTCTGCTATTACAGACTTTCCAGTTGTTTCGTTACTTTCATCCTTTGAAGAGGATAAAAATAAAATAGACGGAATTGCAAGAACAATTAAAATAACCGCTATAATCAAATTACTTTTCTGGTTTCGTTTTGATGATTTATTGTTTGTTTCAGATTTATTTTCTTTTGTTTCAAAACTTCTGTTCCGGGTGTTCGTTTCCTTTTTAATTAATTGATCATTTTCAGTAGAATTTAAATCTTTTAAAGAATCAGCAGCCTTTTCTTCATCTTTTTTTAAATCATTTTTAAAATTAACTTTTTCTTTATTATTAAAGGTAATTTTATTTTTTAGTTCCAGGTTCTCTTCCGTATCTTTACATGGTTTTTCATCTGAAGCATCCTGAAGCTTGGAAAGGTTTGATACCTTTGATAAAATGAAATCTTTGCCGAATATAGCCTTTACCTCGGCTTTATCTTCATCATTCTTGGTTGTGATTTCAGCCTCTTCAGCCTGTTTTTCTTCATAGGTTTCCTGTTGAGAAGCAAATTTTTCTTTATCAGATTGAATTTTTTGTTGATTTGATTCTTGTTTTTTCGAAATGTTTTTTTGTGGATAAATTTGTTTAACGGTTTCGTTTGTTGAAACAATATTGTTAGGCTGTTCTACTGGTTCGGCTAAACCTTTTAATTTACATGCCTTTTTTATTATTTCACTTTTTAAACTTTCAGGAGGGCTTAAAACTTTGGAAGCAACAGAAAGAATGGCTATTAAATTCTGATATTCACCAAGTTCTTTCCAAGGAAAAAATTCATCATTTCTTTTTAAAAATTGAAGAGCTTCTACATTTTCTTTATTGCAGCTGTCTAACACCTCCAGTTTTATTAAATCGATTATAACATTTTTATCCATATTAATTAATCAGTTTCTCCATAATAATTCCCATTACAGATTGTATTTGGGGTTTAATTGCAGCTGCCGGAATACCGAGTTCGTCAGCTATTAAATTTTTCATCCAGCCCTTTATAAAATGCAAGAGAAAAAAGATTCTTTTGTTCTTCAGAAAGGCTATTTACAAACTCAAAAATTTCATCGCTTTGTTTTAAAGTATATTCTCTCTCCAGAGATTCAATACTGTCTGAAAGCTGAGGCAATATTTTTAAAATTTCATATTCATCATTGTAGTCTGGAAGATTTGTATCACCGCTCATTCTCTTTAATTCATCTATTGCTTTATTTCTTACAAGTAATATCATCCATGTATAAACGTTATTTATAATGAAATCGAATTCCTCGGCCCATCTCCAGATAATTAAAAATGATTCGGATAATACTTTAACAGCTTTTTCTTTATCCCCTACTATTTTAATTGCTATAGTGTAAAGCAAAGGGGCATAACGATCATAAAGCAATTCAAGAGCATTTAAATCATTCTTGCAGATCTTTAGGAACATTTCTTTATCAGTAATAATATTTTTAATCATCGAAGCCCCTTAAAGTTTTAACGAATTTACCAATGGAAAAAAGGGAAAAAATTATGCCATTTTTTATGTTTTTTAACTTGTAAGAGCTGATTCAGTATTAGTCACTTCTACCTAATGTGGTGGATCTCAAAGGTAAAAATTACATAGAAATAAAAGGCGGGTCTCTAAAGAAGATGCTGGATGAATGCAAAAGCTGCAGAAATTTAAATAGAATAAAGAACGGTTAAAGGAAAATTTTGCTGGTTAGTTTAGATAAAAATTTTAGCAGTACCATAAATTCAAAAGGTTATCTAATAGCTCACCTAATCCCCTCTCTTTTTTCATCTAACCAGTAAAACACATTATAAAAAAATTTAATACACATTGAAAAAGACTTCCTTATTTTTGCTCTTTCTTAAATCAGTTCCGGACAAAAAATAAGTAAGACTTTTTTCTGTACCTTCATTTTCATAGAACCTAGTATTTTTAATTCTATCAAAAATTACTTGTTCGCTCTGACAGCCAAAACGTCTCTTAATTCCCGTGCTGTCGGTTCTTCACAAATAATTTTTTTATCTTGTTAGTAGATCCTGACCTGATTCGCCTTTTCGCCGGGTAAAAAAATTTGCTTAATTATTTTGGAATAGCCGTTGATTATGCAAATTAATTTTTTTTTATGCATCACCTAAGTACATAAAATTAAAATATTGTATATATATTTGGTAAGAAGTTTGTATTAAGGAAATAGTCATGAAAATGAAATTAGATAATTTTGGAAAATTATTGCTCATTTTTTTATTCTTAATTCTTTCCGTAGTTAATTTTTTTAGAATAGATTCGGTTTCACATTCCGCAAGCGATACATTGAGACCATTTATCATCCAGACAGCGATCTTAATATTGCTGCTTCTGCCGATTTATTATTTCCTAAAAAAAGGTAAAAAAAATAATCACTTCAAAAATGGATAAAAAGAGTCATAATATATTCTTTAAGTTGAAATTATTAAATCCGAATATTTTCAATCCCCATCAAAAAAAATTGCTTGCCTAACCCCTCTTCCCCAATGATGTACATAAGCTTTGGATCACATAATATAAACATATTTGCATTCGCTTAAAGAATACTTGTTATTCTGTAAGTACTAATTTAATTTCCTATTGTATTTTAATCGCGCTGTTCTCTTCCCTTATGTTTTTCTTCTTTTAATCAATTATTTACAAATAACTATTTGGAGCGTGTTATGAAAAATCTGATTACGGCAGTATTGTCTTTTTTTGTCCTATGTTGTTTATTTGGTTCTTCCCATGCTCAAGACAACCTAATGAAGGATCAACTTTTTTATGTTCATGAAGAGCTTGTACCTGTCAATATGATTGCTCAATATGAGAAAACAACAAAGGATTTCATTCAGCTATTTAGAGATAAGAAGCTGGACGTTCCGGCTATTTATGCTTCACAGACGAATGATAATCGTTATGATTATTTGATTCCTATTTCGAATTATGCCGATATTGATAAAATCGGTAAAGCTTTTGGCGATTTTGATAAAAACGCAGCAGGAGACAGTTATCAGCAGCTAATGAAGGAAAACAATGATGCAATTGATTTTACACATGATTTCGTCATTAGAAGATCTACAGCCTTATCTTACGAGTCAAAAGACACTAGTATGAAAATGAGCAATATGAAGTTTATTCATTGGGGTTATTATACAGTCAAATCTGGTAAGATGAAAGATGTAAGAGACCTGGGGAAAAAGTTCAAGGATTTATATATTCAAAAAGGAATCAGCACTCCCTATGATGTCTGGTTTGTCGATATGGGAGCAAATAACAACCTTGTTGTTGTTACTACAGCAGCTAAGAGTGCTGCGGAATTTTACGAAAATTCCCAAACGAATAACGAGACTCTTGGAAAAGATTCAGAAGATTTGTGGAATCAAATGATGCCGCTGCTGACTAAATATGAGGAGAAAAATGGAATGATAAGATCAGATCTGAATTATATGAAAAAAGAATAATTCTTTCATAATATAAAGTAAATGATAACCCCCTTTCAGTTGTTAAAAGTTATTATTGGGAGTTTTTATTTTCATCCTATCAAGAAAAAATTCCCCGCGTTATCCCCTTCCCCAAATTTATTTAAATTAGGCTTTGCTTATTCAACGCAATAGGCAAGGCTTTTTTAATTTTAATTCAGCACTAAAATCATTTCGGTTGATTTATTACTTTTTGTTTTTTTTCAATGAAAAATTTCTAACATTCTTTTTTAGTTGCAAGGTAGTCCAACAAATCTAAAAAAATCAAAGTAGACCGGAATATTTTTTGAATTGGTTGTAAATCCTTTTAAGGCAAATATTCCTATATATCGGGGTTCCATGTCAAATTCAGAGTTACTTGCTTCGATAAATGCTGAATTCTTCATTTGCCCGTTTGAATATAGTAACCTGAAGTACTTTCCTTTTTTCTCTATTCTTAAAGCTGAATATTTAAGATTTTCAGCTATTATGCTATCATTTTCAGTTGTAATAGTAAATAATTGTTTATCCGCGATTTCTTCAGGTTTATTGAAAGAATTTCCAATAGTTTTAATAGCCTGTATTTTGATTACCCTGGTACTTGGGAATCCTCCTGAAAAATCATTATAACCTATAGATAATCTCAAACTTTTTCCTTTAAAAGTTGTATCTTCTGAAATAATTATTCCTGCCTGCTGCCAATTTTGTTTTGGGAAAAATTCTGTTAAATGCACTTCAGCTGTAAAACACTCAGAAGAGATCTTCCTCATTAGAATGTTCTCTATTTTTGGTGTTTCACCTGATTCCGGCCAATTATCGCCTCGAAGGGTAAATAATGTTAAAACCCCTTTTTTCTCACCTCTTCTTTTCCAATAGGTGCCATTCATTGACTGCAAGAACCAGCCTTCTGATTTTAATCTGTCTGCAGATATATCTGTAAATCTAGTACTATAACTACCTTGTGAATGCATATCAGAGTAGAGGAAAAAATAGATGAAGCCGGAAATAATTAAGAGTAAAATAATCGCTGAAATAAAAATTTGTTTAATATTTTTTTCTCTTTTTTGCCCTCTACTGACAGGATTCAATCTATAATATTCTTCCTTATACTGATACCAGTAGTTAAAATTGTTTTCTTTTTTCTTTCTTGTAAATTCATCCGTCTTTGCTGCATCCAGTACATACCGGGCTAATGTGTCTAAAGTAGACAAAGTGGGATTTGCATGTATGGTCGATGAACTTAATAGTGAAGAAGAATAATTTTTCAGGCTTTTCCATCCAATAACTAACCCGGTTTTCTCTAGTATTTCGGAACTGAAATAATTACTATCTGCTTCTGTTAATGTGGATTTAATTTCATTCTTAAAACACTTTTTGTAAGCATTCTTAAATAATGCTTTAAAAACTATGTAATCTTCTTTGTTCATATACTTAAAATTCTCTAAGAATTCTGTTTTATTTCCGGAAAATATTCATCTCCTCCGTTATGTTTCCATCTCAACTTTCTTACATAAAACTCTTATTTAATTCAATAACAGATGGAGCTTAAAATGAAATATTTCCTTTTATATATGCAAATTATATTTTGTTATTCAATCTTTCCACAATCTCTTCAATTTCATTATGATTTCAGACATTCTTTGGATCCGCATCTAAACAATAAAAATTTCCCGACATTATATTTTCAGGATTTTCAGCAAAAAGATTTCGGTTCATTTCTCCTGCAAATGCAGTGTGATTTTACAGGTGAAAAGAACAACATCGGAAAATTTTATATGCAGGTGTCTCAAACTCTTAAGTTCTGGGATCCAGCTATTTATTTGCAGTTTGAATATAGCGGCGGATTAGGAGTAATCGAATCTATTAATTCAGCCTATTACATTTCCAATGCATTCTCTACCGGATTATCTTATCCTTTTCAATGGGATGACGCCTGGTTTAATCTATCTCTCAGCTATGCTTTAAATATGTTTAAGAAATTGAGTCAGGATATGCTTTTTTCATTTTATTGGGGAAAAGGAATAATGAATTATAAAATAGAATTCACCGGTGATTTTGAAATATATACTCAAAATAAAAATCATGGTGATGAATATACTTTAAAACAGCATGGCAAAAGATTTTGCTTCTATGCGGAGCCTCAGATATGGTTCAACATGTCCGAACCCTTTTCCATTGGCTCAAAAATTTATATATACTACCACGTGTTAACCTATAACAATATTTTTCAACTCTATCCTACAATTGCAGTAAGGTATAAACTATGAATCAAATAAATCCGTATTCATGTTTTAAACCTTATGCAATAAAATTTAGTTAGTTAAATTCATTTTCTTAATTAGACTTCACTTCGTTGTTAATAAAAAATAATTTAACAACTTACTCAACTATTTCAGGATTTAACGAAAAGATATTCCAGTTTTTTACTACGAGCTGCACATGCAATAAAAATCTGTGTGCCCAAATGTGCTCAAATTCGGATTATTTCTGATTAGTTCTGATAATTGTGCATTTTAAGAAATAAAAAAAGCTTCAAACCCTTTAATTCTGAAGCTTTTTGGTGGGTTCTATAGGATTCGAACCTATGACCTTCTGCACGTCAAGCAGACGCTCTAACCAACTGAGCTAAGAACCCTTTGTTAATTAACAATTAAAAATTAACAATGAATAATTATATGAATCAAAAATGAACATACTAAATTGTTAATTATAAAAAGTACCGAGGGCCGGACTCGAACCGGCACGGGTGTAAACACCCACAGGATTTTAAGTCCTGTGCGTCTACCAATTCCGCCACCCCGGCAAAAATTCTGCTCTTCTATAAAATTTTTTCTTTGCCGTGCTAATATATTTAAACTACCTTATTTTATCAAGAATTTTAACACACAAATTATAATTTTGACGCCAAATAACATTTTATCGGAAATTTATATACTGGTTAAGGAAAAGATTTGATTATAATTCATATATTAGTAATAGATTAAGTTTATGTATAATTAATCCATTATTAATCTAAATTTTAAAAAATAAAAAATAATGCTATATTTTATTCCATATTTTATGAAGGAATTGAATGAAAAATGAGAGCGGTAAAAATTCAATTGACCGGTCATACAATGAATGGAAAGAAAATGTTTATAAAAAATTTATAGGTAAGCACCCGGAAAGAGAAAAAGAATTTACCACTGTCTCTTTCACTCCGGTTAGGCCGCTTTATATTCCTGACAAAAATTATTTCATTAATTTTAATGAAAAAATCGGGTATCCCGGCACTTACCCTTTTACACGCGGAATTCAGCCGACAATGTACAGGGGAAAATTATGGACAATGAGGCAATATGCCGGCTATCGGATCTGCTCAGGAATCTAATAAAAGATATAGATATTTACTGGAACAGGGTCAGTCCGGCTTATCGGTAGCTTTTGATCTCCCGACTCAAATTGGATACGACAGTGATGATCCTATTGCATCCGGAGAAGTCGGTAAAGTAGGCGTTGCAATTGATACGCTCGCTGATATGGAAATTCTATTCGATAAAATCCCGCTTGATAAAGTATCAACCTCAATGACTATAAATGCCCCGGCATCTGTTTTACTGGCTCTATATCTCGCTGTTGCAGAAAAGCAAGGTGTTCCAAAAGATAAAATAAGCGGCACCGTTCAGAATGATATATTAAAGGAATATATTGCAAGAGGGACATATATTTATCCCCCCAAAGCTTCAATGAGATTAGTGACGAATATTTTTGAATATTGTTCAAAAGAAATCCCCAGGTGGAATACAATTTCAATTTCAGGATACCATATCCGCGAAGCTGGTTCAACAGCCGCACAGGAAATAGGTTTTACTCTATCCAACGGAATCACCTATGTAGAAGCAGCATTAAATTCAGGATTGAACGCTGATGAATTCGGGGAACGTTTATCATTTTTTTTTAATGCACATAATGATCTTTTTGAAGAAGTTGCAAAATATAGAGCGGCACGGAGATTATGGGCAAAAATCATGAAAGAAAGGTTCTCCGTTAAAAATCCTAAATCAATGATGCTCCGGTTTCATACACAAACAGCAGGCTCTACTCTTACTGCCCAGCAGGTTGATAATAATATTGTGAGAGTAACTATCCAGGCATTAGCTGCAGTATTAGGAGGAACCCAAAGCCTTCATACAAATTCAAAAGATGAAGCCCTGGCATTGCCGACTGAAAATTCTGTAAGGGTAGCTTTAAGAACACAGCAGATAATTGCAGATGAAAGCGGTGCGGCAAATACTATAGATCCATTGGCAGGTTCCTATTTTATTGAATCTTTAACTGATCAAATTGAAAAAGAAGCTGAAGAGATAATCAATAAAATTGATTCGATTGGCGGGATGATAAATGCTATAGAAAACGGATATGTTCAATCGGAAATTCAAAAAGCTGCTTACGAATTTGAGAAACAATTGGAATCGGGGGAAAAAATTGTGGTGGGTGTAAATAAATACCGGATCGAGGAAGATGAAAGTCCCGAGCTTTTGAAGATCGATATAAGGGTTCAAAATGAACAGATAAATTTTTTAAATAAAATAAAAAATGAGAGAGATAATAAAGAAGTTAAACAAAAATTGGTTCAATTAAGAAACGCTGCTCAGGGAAACGATAATTTGATCCCTTTTATTTTGAATGCAGTTAAAGCCTATGCAAGTGTTGGTGAAATTTGTAATACAATGAGAGAGGTTTTCGGGGAATATAAAGAAAACATTATTATTTAATAAGGAGGGTTATGCAGCCGACTCATATAGAACATATCGGGATTGCAGTTAAAAATCTTGATGAATCCATTCATTTTTATGAAAATGTACTGGGTTTAAAATGTTATAAAATAGAGGAAGTAAAGGATCAGAAGGTAAGGACAGCCATTTTTAAAATTGGCGAATCAAAAATCGAACTGCTTGAAACCACTGAAGCTGATGGGCCTATAGGAAGATTCATTAAAGATAAAGGAGAAGGAATTCATCATGTTGCCTTTTCTGTAAATGATATAGAGGGAAGCCTGAATGACGCAAAATCCAAGGGAATTTTTTTAGTTGATGATAAGCCGCGTAAAGGTGCAGAAGATTTAAATATTGCATTTTTACACCCGAAATCAACACATGGTGTTTTAATTGAATTCTGCTCCAAAAAATAAAACACTTATTTTAATTTATAATTGTTAATTGTTTATTTTCACATTATGTATTAAACCAATCTTTTCTCTCATAGTGAGAAACCAAATCACAATAATTTGTTTATAATTTCATTATTCTGCATGGCATATCTATTGATTTTCTATTATTATCTTAAACTATTTTTTCTCTGAAAAAGAGGGCTATTAATGAAACAGATTAATCTCAAACTGTATAAAATTCCGGGAATGCTTTTCATTTTATTACTAATTTTATCTGTCGGTATTATTTTATATTCCAATTCACTTAGCAGACCACAAGTTAATAAGTTTATTATACGAAATGGTTTGATAGTTAATCCTGATAATCAAAATGTTTATACCGGTAGAATTGTTGATACGGTTCAAAGCAAAATAATTGAATATAATGTTGTAAACGGTGAGAAAAACGGTGAGTTCATTATACGTTATATTAATGGTAATTTTCAGATTAAAGGTAATATGAAAAACAATAAGAACTCCGGAGTGTGGAAATACTATTATCAGTCTGGTCAGCTTGAATCTGTTGGAAAATTTAAAAATGATGTAGTCTCTGATGAATGGATATGGTTTTATCAGAATGGCAAAAAAAAGGAAAGCGGTGTATTTGTAGATGGCAAACGGGATGGGAAATGGAATATATATGATGAAAACGGAAACCTGAAATCGATATTGTACTTTAGCCACGGCAAAATAATTACCAAACTGGATGCGGAGGAATCAAAATCAATCTAATTTCTAAGGGCTCGGAAAGCATTAAAAACGTTTGCATCAATTGTTAAAGAGATCATAATATTTAATGCTAGCACAATATAATTACAATTTTCAAACAACAATATTTTTCTTTTTACTGTAAACCTAACACGGTTTTAATCTCATCTGATATGTTTCAAACCACCAGTCAAAAAGCACATTGTACCCGCACTTTTATCTTTTTACTTTTATCTTGTACCTAAAAATCAGATATAAAAAATCTTCTTAAATTTTTACTAAAATTTAACTTCTCTCCTTTTCCGGAAATATGAACGGCATTTGGGTGAAATAAGATACCTATATATGAAGAATACATCGATGCTTTGAATACGTTATGAATGCGTTCTGAATACGTTTTGAATGCGTTTTGAATCCAATATAAATATACCTACCTCCCCTTCCATCCTCTTCTTTGAATTCAAGAATAACAAACTTTGATAGAACACTCTGGTCTTTTTCGAATGTCCTGATTTCAGGCAAAGTAAGTTTATTTCCGGCTGCTCACAAAACCAATTACATAATTGAGTGAAGATTCAAACTATCGGTCAAAAAGCACATTGTACCCGCACTTTTATCTTTTTACTTTTATCTTGTATCTTATTCAGAGGATTAAGGATGGATTATAAAAACCGGGACTGTCAATTAAATCAGTCCCGGTAGAGGAGGCAAAGAATTACTTGAGTAAGAGCATCTTCTTAATTGCAACGTTATTATTTGATTCTAATCTATAAATATATACACCGGTGCTTAAATTTGTTGCATTAAAATTAACATCATGAGTTCCGGCAGCCAAGTTGCCAGATACTAAAGTCGCAACTTTCTGTCCTAAAACATTATAAACATTTAAAGTTGCAAACCCTGCTTTAGCTAAATTAAAAGTAATTCTGGTAGTCGGGTTAAAAGGATTCGGATAATTTTGATTTAATGAGAACTGTGTTGGAGTTGCATTAACATCGTTAACAGCAGTTGCTCCTTGTTCCCATTCCGCTTTTTGAGCGGGGAACCAGTTCAAATCACCCAAAGCAAAACCATCTGTACCTGCTGATTGCATGGATGTATTCGTATATGCCAAATTTTCAGGCAGAGGCCATGCTGGCGGATACATGCTGGCATTCGGATTATAGAACCATGGATGATCAAGTTTACCGGCTGATATTTTCCAAACGTACAATATTAAACTATCCAGCTGAGTTTGAACATCCGAATTAAATCCTGGGTCTTCAGTCATAACTTGATCATTGGTTATCTGAGCTACACCAGATAATAAAGTATCAAGTACATATTTGCAATAATTACTTTCCCATGTAGCTGTGTTAAGTATCCGTTTTAGATAGAACTTTTGTTCAGTAGGTTGACCATAAACAGGTACACTCACGCTATCATAAGTAGTAACAGTATCATTCCAGGTTTTATAAAAATCCAGTAGTTTTTGAGGCATGAAAAAATCATTTTTCTCTATATCCTCTACTCTTGTTGCTGGACTTACTAAATCAGCTGTAACTCCACGAGCAACATTTACATAATTTTCAGGACCTGGAATTGTCTGATCCCATAGCTTAGACCAATAACTTGTTGAATCACGTTCCCAAGCTCTAACAACACTACTGGATGCAGTATCAATATTGTTGAACCATCCGTTTATTGTATGATCAGGATTTCCGCCCATTGCATGTGCAGCATAGAATATATTATTTTTTACATACATGTGATGGCCCGTTTCCATTAAAAATGGATTTACAGTACCATAAACAACTGTGTTATGTTCAAATACCGAATATTTATCATATCCGCGAATTGACCAAAGGTATGAGTTATTACAGAAGAATGTATTATTGATGAATTTACAGGTGTCCATAGCTGTGCTGCCATTCGACAGGAATGCACCGCCTCCGAACCATGAGGTTCCATGCATCTCATTTCTAAAAACGCAATCCTGTACATCCATTTTAGACCACCAGTTATTCAATTGAATAGCAGTATGAGAGAATCCGTCAAATATATCCCCTTTCAGTTTAATAGTTACACTATCAGCACTGATACGGATACCATCACTCCATCCTAATTGAGCCTGGTCGGCACGAAAAGCAAGTAATATAAACATTATTTATTTCAACATCACTGGCGTACCCAATTAAATCGAAAAAGTGATCGATTGAAGAATTATCGGCAAGAATTGCCGGAGCAAGAACCGGAGGTCTGTTAGTACCATCAGTTGCAACTATCTTTAGATCTCCGTTTATCAAAAAACGTTCAGTTACCTGGTAAACAGATCCGCGTTTTAATCTATATACTCTATCCGGATGGGCTCTTACACCTCCTGCAAGAGTATCACCATTAATAACATTGTTAACATTTCCGGGTGGTGTTGCAGCGACATCAAGAGTATCGCCAAATACTAGAGTCGGTGTGGTAAATAATACCATCACAAGTAAAGCTATAAAACATAGCAGTCTTTTCATATTTTTCTCCTTTTAAATGAATTAAAAAACTAACTGCCTATAGAAAGGCGTGAAAGAAATTAATTTTGAATTTAGGAACTAAAGTCTGAAAATTTCTTGTATCACCTCCAATCTTAATTAATAAGTGAACGAATTATTTTTTAAATTTTTTATTTAATTTATATACCCATACGAAATCCCAGATCGGCAGTCATTCCATAATGCTGCTCTGATGCAGGGAAACTGGTTTTTTGGTTTATATCAATATCCTTTTCACCGGTAATATTATTTATATCAAAATATATCTGAATCCCATACCAGGGAAGATCTTGTTTAGCAGAAAGATCCCATCTTGTATATTTATCAGAATTTGTTCTGTTCTGCATCCAGAAATCGGGATGCTGGAAAATATTATCCTGGTAAAGCATCGAAATTCTTGCAGAGAATCCTTTAAAATCATATCCAACTGCAAGATTAGCTATATCATTGGGCTGCAGAAGCAGGCGTGATGTATAAAAAGTATCGACAATAGTCTGTGTAAATGTTCCATCTTCGTTGTAAAATGTATTTACAACACTCCTGGGATAATTGGCTGAAGAAAATATATGTGTGTAATTAATCGAAAGAACAAGTCCTGAAAGTGGGAATGGAAGATACCATAAGTTAGTCTGCCATTCGGTTTCAATTCCTCTTACATCTATTGCCAAAGGATTATTTATATATGTATTGAATTCATACAATTGGTTTCTTCCCTGGGGTAAATCAGGATAAGCACTGAAATTTGTAACATATGTATTGGTCGGGAATATCAAATCTTTAATCTTTTTTGTAAACCCATCGATCGAAAATAATCCGACTTCATTTGAATAGACCGATACAATTAGATCAAAATTCTCAGACCTGGAAGGTTTTAAATTAACATTGTTATAGTCTACATATCCCTGTCCGATAAAATACCTTGGAGTAATAGTTCCGTAATCAGGATAATATAAAGTGTTTGTATAAGCAAAATGAAATTGTAGCCATTCAAAAGGTTTATATCGTAAATGGACCATAGGTAATACAAAGCCGTGAGATTTGGTTATTGTTGAATCCCTGCCA
Organism: uncultured Bacteroidota bacterium; assembly: GCA_963782475.1. GTDB lineage: Bacteria > Bacteroidota > Ignavibacteria > Ignavibacteriales > Ignavibacteriaceae > CAVQBP01. Next base: position 316,431 of record CAWAJW010000003.1, on the reverse strand, counting down.
ATATAACCTTGAGTACCGGGAGCTGTTTCAGCTCTCAATGCAGTATATGATGTAGTAAGGTTTTGATAACGTGCACCGGGCAGAATTGTAATCTTATCACCAATATTAAATGTGAGCATTCCGTAAAGAGCACTTTTTTTCTCATTACCTGTGTAATCATTAATTGCGGAGCCTAATTTATTTAATTGATATCCTTCTAAAGTTGAAGTTACCCTGGCTAAAGGTAAAAGCTTCCACATTTCATTAATGTCAATAGGATAAGCAATAGAATAATCCCCATTAAGAAAATTACCGTAGCTGTAACCGCTATTAATAAAATTTTCAAAACTTAACTGGCCGCCGTTCAAAATCAAATTGGGATAAGCTTTTGTAAATGCACTTATAACTCCTGCTCCGCCGGAATATAATTGCGAACCGGCACTTTGATTAAAATCATAAAAACGATCATGATATTGATACATTCCGCCGAATTTAATACCCGTACTCAATAAATCCGACAAAGTTACATTTGTTTGTAAATCAAGTGAACCTGTTAAGTAATTTTCTTTTGCATAAGTTGATGAAGTCTGAATTTGATCCAGCGATGCTTGCGAAGCATTCGGGATTATATCAGAAGCCAAAACAGTCGGGAATACTTTTGACAAATCGCCTTTGTTTGCTAAACCTGCATTTTGTTGGTAAAAATTGAAAAATAAATCCTGGGGATTTTTTGTTTCAGTATGGCTGTTGGATAATTTTAAATCAACATGAAAGATTGGTATATCCTGTTTGATCTGAAGCAGATTACTGATAACATTAAGCTTGTTATTAGTAGCGTTTGCAGTATAATATATATTATTCGCTGTAGCATTAATAGTTTCACCCCTGTTATCTGCTGTTGTTTGGCTCGAGCTAATAAAATTCATAAACTTTAAAGAACCGGACTTATGCTGATAATCTAAAATAACTGTACCGCCGTAGCGTTTACGAATCCTGTAAACATCATTAAGACTTAAAGAAGACAAGTCGGGTATTCCCGCATCACCATGACTTTTATCATTCAATTGATAAGTTGCACCTAATTCATTATCGCTAAGATTGCGATTTTCTGCCGAAGCCTGGATCAGAATACCAAAACTTTGATCAAAAAAACGCTTCTCTAAAGTTCCATTAAACCTGTAATTACCGTAATTATTCTTTAAATCTTCATAACCCTTGCTGAGCACTAATATTAATTCTTGGCACCCACGAAGATCCAAGATTGCTTTGCGGTAAATTTCGACCGGCAGTAGGTAAATCCACATTAACAACACCCCCGATTAGAGTTGCATCCATATCGGGTGTAATGGCTTTGATAACTTCTATACCTCCGAGCATGCTGGAAGAGATCATGCTGAGATCAACTCCTCTATCTCCTAAAGTATTAAATGTATTTGCCTGAACAGTTTTATCTGTTGAGGTTATATTATTGTTAGACAATACATCACTTGGCATTTGAACACCGTCAATAGTTATCTGGTTATATTGCGGCGCCAGACCGCGGATAACAACCTGTGATGCCTCACCGCCTGTTCTAACAAGAGAAACGCCGGGTAACCTGCCGACTGATTCGGCTGCATTTGCATCGGGAAGCTCCTGTATTTTAGCAGCTGAAACGACATTTTTTATCGGCATTGAAGAAAGCTGTTCGTTTATAGCTTTTAATTGACCTTGTGCCTGCCCTGTAACAACAACAGTCTGACCTTCAACAGCTTCAGGAACCATGTTGAAATTGTATTCGGTTGTTTTACCTCTCACAACTTCAATGGAAACTTCCTGCTGCTGGTAACCGATATACGTTGCTTTAAGGGTATATTTTCCGACAGGTATATTCTTTATAACGAAATTCCCCTCTTTATCGGCAGCTGCTCCAAGGCTGGTCCCGGAAAGTACTGCGTTTGAATATGGCAGAGGCTCATGAGTTTGGGCATCTTTAATTACTCCTTTGATGTTGCCGGTTTGCGCCATAACAACAGAAGCATTTAAAAGAAGCAATAGTAAAAACTTTTTCCCTAATATTGTAGTAATTTTTTTTGTCATATATTTTCCCGCCTTTGATTACAAAAATATTTACAGAGGAAGCACAACATTTTAATTAATAGATAAAAAGCACTGTAGGTTTATTCGTTATAAAAATAAACTATAAAAAAATAAAAAGCAATACTTTATGTTTTTTTTCTTAATTATCAAATTTATTAGCTTTTTTGCTCAGATATGTTTTTTTATAGAATAAACCAGCTTCTCTTTCATGATATTAGATTTTAAACTCTAGTTTTTACAAAAATTTGTAACTGATTTAAATTACACTAAAAGAAGTATTTTTTTTATGCTAAAAAAATGCCGGTATTTTTTAATTACTTATAATTTAATTCTTAATTTGATACCTGCAGATGACATATATAACATCAAAACATAATATTTCATCTGAACTGAAAGATTTTTAGCCCAAGTATCAAAATTTTTCTTTAAGGAGTTCAGGTTTTTGGTTATATAATTTTAATATTAATGTTCCGAATAAAGAATTTGCCCAGGCAAACCATTTTCGTGTAAAATCATCCGCATTATCTTTATCAAATGATTCATGCATAAAACCGGTTCCTGCATCAGTCGATACAAGATATTTTAAACATTGAATTATTTCATCATTATTACTACTGGTAAGAGCTCTCATGATTATGCTGATAGGCCAGATTTTATCTATTAATGTATGCGGACTTCCAATTCCCTCCGCTGCTTTTCCTTTAAAGAAATAAGGATTATTATCACTAAATAAAAAGGATCTTGTATTTTGATATACCGGATCATCATTTGAACAATAATCAAGATAAGGAAGCGAAAGTAAGACTTGGTACATTTGCATCATCCATAAACAAGCGGTTGCCGAATCCGTCAACTTCATATGCATAAATTTTACCAAACTCCAGGTGCTCAATTATTCCATATTCATCTGCAGCATTTTGTACCTCGTCCGATAGTGAAAGGCATTCGGCAGCAAATCCATCACCTGGAAAAGACATTTTTAAATATTTCAGCTAAATGTTTTAATGCAACCACTGCAAATAAATTTGAGGGAATTAAAAACGGGAAAATCGTTGCATCATCCGAAGGTCTGAAAATAGAAACAATTAATCCAACAGGCTTTACCGGATTTCCATAACCATTGCCGGGAACCGTATCGGTGCTCCAGGAAGTAATTCTGCCGAACTTATAAGGTCCTCTATTGTTTTTTCTTTGCTGCTCCTTAAAGGTTTTCAGAACAAGCTTCATTGCTTTTTTCCAATTATCGTCAAAACATGATGTGTCATTAGCAGCCTTCCAGAATTTATATGAAAGTGTAACCGGGTAACAAAGCGAATCAACTTCCCATTTCCTTTCATGCAGTTCCGGTTTCATATCGGTTAAATCTTTATCCCATTCACTTCCTGTCGGCCCAAAATTAAACGCATTTGCATAAGGATCAATAAGTATACATTTTGTCTGCCTGTTTATAACTCCTTTAAACATCTTCTTTAATTTTTCATCTTCATTTACAAAAGGGAGATATGCAAGAACCTGTGCACTTGAATCTCTTAACCACATTGCATTTATATCGCCGGTTATTACAAAAGTATCCGGTTTACCGTTTTCCATTTTGAATTCTACTGTTGTATCAAGAGTATTCGGGAAGCAGTTTTCAAAAAGGTTTGAAAGTTTTCGGATCCCGGATTGATTTTTTTATCCTGTCGATTGCATTATCCACAGCAGCACTTACGAATTTTCTATCTTTGGGAGCCGGTCTTTTGCTTAATGATAGAGCGTTCATTATATCACTTTTAGATGTAAAACGATAGGTGCCTAAAGCGGCAGCGGCAGCAGCCGTAGTTTTTATAAATTCTCTTCTGGTTATACACAATGCACTTCTTTAATTGTTAAAAATTTTTTTTAATACGTTTCATTTTATAGATCTTCTACGAAGATCTTCCTTTACTATCTATTTATTTAATTCTACAATAATTAAATATCTACGATGTTTTTATCATAAGCCTTCCTTATGAATATAATTTATTCTGCTGCTTTATAAAGAACTTCGTTGAAGTTCTATTATTGTAACTCTAACTAAACATCTACGATGTTTTGTTATAAAAAATTGTCACAATTAAATACTTATTATAAACTCAAATTATTACCGGAACTTCGGAGAAGTTCTATTATTGTAGAAAAATCTAAATCCCAATCAGAGGACTTCCAAAAAGAAAATAAATGACATATTGAGCATGTCGAAATATGACATTTTACTCATTTTTCAGTATTTGACAAGTGCTATAATAATAAAACATCTACGATGTTTTTAGATTAAATCAGATTGATTATTTTATAAATCAATTCAGTCAAATTTAAAATTCCTTTTTATCTCAGGACATCCATTAACGATTTTAGATTTCATTTGCAAGAACTTCGTAGAAGTTCTATTATTGTATAAAAATTATCATCTCCTATTCAAAATCCTCGTAGAGGATTTATAATCTACAAATAATTAAATATCTACAAAGTTTTATTATAAGCTTTCCTTGTAAATATAATTTATTGTATAAGCTTTAAAGAACTTCGTAGAAGTTCTATTATTGTAGAAAGATCCAAAACCCATACAATAAATCCTCGTAGAGGATTTATAAACACAGATCTATGAAATGATGGTTTATTTATCAATCCTAATTATAAAGATCATTACACAAAACATTTCGACCAAATTCCGAACCCTTTTATCCATCAACGATTTTTGATTTTTTGATTTATCCTTCACTTCACAAATCATAAATCGTTAATCCTTCTTCTTAAATCAATTTTTTGTTATCCAGGTTAGACCATCATTCCTTATATGAACTTTTTCCGTACCATCCTTGGATTGAAGCGATGCTTCAAATAAGCTCGGAGTACATTCTATTGATGGTATGCTATCATATTCTTTAAGATTTGGTTCTTCTAGTCCTAATTTTTTTAAATCGCTTGTAAACTTTCCATGCTCTGCATAATAATTTCTTTCTTTATAATAAATCTGCCTTAAATACCATTTTGCAGCTTCTTCTTTTTTTTCAATAAAAGCAGCCTTCTTGGTTCCTATTTCATTTGTTGAATATTGTATATACCCCCACATTTCAGGGTAATGCATATTAACTACACCTTGCGGGGACCAGACCCAGTTATCTTCCGGGTATGGTTTACCGGTTTATGGGATTGATCTGTTTTTTATATTTGCCGTCAACCACTTCGGTTTTCCACTCAACCCTTGAAAAGTTCAACCGCCATTGATCACCATCTTTAGGCGGAACGTTTATATCGGCTATTTCACCAAGGGCTTTAAATGGAAATGCCAGCTCAACCGTCCAGTTTTTATCTTTATCACCCGGTTTATTTATCGTACCATTAATTGAAACAGCTGTCTTTAATCCGTGGATATCCCAGCCGTTAACAGGAGCATTTTTAGTATCACGATATGGTTCGATTAATAGCAGATCCCAAACTGTATTCAAAGCATTCATTTCGAATTCGCTGTAACGGTGCGTATCACCATCGGGATCAATAAATACTTCAAAATCATTATCGTAAAAAATTACAGTATCTCTCTGAGTTAAAGTAGCCCAAATATCCGGCTCATCTATTTGAGCAGCAATGTAGAGGTATTTATCATCCCAAAGCATTTTAGCTCTTGTGCGAAACCTTGGAGCAGGTTTTGCAGGACCTTCAATATCAACAAAATCATCTGTCCACTCAGCTTTGGACCATGAGGTTTCGTTTAATTTCCCGTCTATCGTTATTTGTTCATTGGTCTTATAACAAATATATTTTTTAGGATTAAATTTAATCGCGGGTATTGGCAATGTTTGAGACATACAGACCGTTGTAATTAAAATTATAAATATGAATAAGATTTTTAACATAATAAACCTTTGAGATAATTTTTAAAAACCTGATGCTCGATTCTTGATGCTCTGATGTTCAATGTCAATGCAAGGTATCCGCTCATAAGGATACTATCCAGTATCGAGTATAGGATATCCAGCATCATCTACTGTCTTGTCGCATCAATTAATTCTTTTACAGTTGAAACAGCAAGTCCAACCGAAGTATCTGCGGCACCATAATAAATAAGCACTTTGCTTTCCGGCAAAGCATATCCTTTCTCATCGAAATCCTCAACAATCATCCCGCTGGGAAACACAACATTCGGAACCTGACCGGTCAATTCAAATAATTCACGCGGTTCCAGAATATTGTACCTGCTCCGGGAAATCACAATAGAAGGATCATTCAGATCATGAAGGGAAACACCTGCCTGGTATATATTGGAACTGGCAAAATGCATAGCAACACCATGATATATATGCAGCCATCCTTCTTTAGTTTTAACTGGAGGAGGACCCGATCCAATATTTTCATCCCAGTAATGGAAACGTCCGGACATAACAGCTTTTTTAGCTTTCCATTTCAGCAAGTCATCGGATTCGGATAAAAATATTGTATTACCGGAAGATGGTCCCCCCTCCAATTGAACTTTGTTCGGACGATCGAAACGTAAATATTTCCCGTTTATTTTTTCAGGAAACAATACTCCGTTCCTTGTATCGCCGTCTGAAATAATTCCCAGAAATTCATATTCATTAAAATCATCAGTTTTTGCTAATCCAAGGCTGCAGCCCTGCATCCATATCCATTGCAAAAATTATATAATACATCATTTTTAATTTTAGCCTGCCTGCTGACAAGGCAGGTAATTCTTGCATCATATATATGGTAAATTTTTTTATTAACCTTTTCTATCCCCTTAAAATCAACAATCTTATTGTCGACTCTAAAATCTATCCCGTCACTGCTTTCAGCTTTTACAATAAAGGTTTCTCTTCCTCTATTCTGCACACGTAGAAGAAGAATATATCTGTTGTTAAATTTTATTGCTCCAGGATTGAAGACAGAAGAAACATCAACTAAATCAGGATATATATCCGGGATATCACTTCTTGTAATTATTGGATTTTTAATATGTCTTTTTATCATTTTAATTCGCCCTTAACTTTGCAGCACAGATTAAACATACTGTTCAACGTATAGGAATCTGTGCAATAATTTTATTTTTATATTTTTTTTGAGTTTAACACATAATCTTCACAGATTACACGAGCCAAAACAAATTGTATAATCTGTGCTACATCTTTATTATTTTATCATAAAAGTTTCAATACCATATTTTCCAAACTTATAATTGATAGTTCCATCATTTAATTGTAACGGTTCCTGTTTCTCTTCAATTAAATTTGTCCGGCTTACGGAAACAAAAGGTTTAAAGCCGGTAATTTGAGATTCAATCTCTTTACCGGAAATATTATATGCCCTGATTATTAAATCAGAATTATCCTCAGCTTTTTTCACTGTTGAAATAATGATATTCTTATTATTGCATCTGAAAAAGCTTAACTGCCCGGGTAAACTTGCATCGGAATAAGTTTCAGGATCTACCACTACCATCAGCTTTTCATTTGTTTGACGTCCGAACCGGAAACCATTCTCAAGGCCTGGTTTATGGCTGGTAATAGAAAACTCAAAATGATGATCTCCTGTTTGAAGATATTCATTCCCCTGGTAATGACAGCTTCTCCTAGATGCTAATAGTAAAGGCTGCAATACGGGGTACTTAAAAAGACTATCGGTAGGATCAATATAATCTGCAACAGCCACACTGGAAGTTAAAGTAACTCCGTAATCATTATTATTTGCTGCGATCCAATTTCCGATACTGCGCGGATGAATATCTTTGCAAATTGTTTTGTAACGTTCACCTGCTGCCCCCTCAATCTCGTCTTTCCCGACATTTACAACTCCAAAAGGGACTTCATAGCTTACCTGTCCATTTTCCATATTAAGAGGCATAGCCATTCTGTATTCACGATATAAAATACCTTCATAGTTAAGGAGGTTAATTACAAAGTCAATCCTTTTTACATTCTCATAAACATATATTTTCTGCTCGATTACTGCATTACGGATTGGCTGACGATTTACAAAACATGTATATACATCACCCGATCCTTTTATTTTCCAATTGGAAGAATAATTTGCCTCTCTATCGAAACCTTTCATATCAGGCTGCTGAATATCCGCAAATTCACCCGCACCTGTTCCTTCAGAATGCATCGTAAATACTTCACCTGCATTGAAATTCTTATTGTTTATTAGTTCTTTTCCCAACTCCTTATCATATATAGAAGATAATCCTCCATTTTCAAATTTAATTTTGTAAAATTTGTTTTCATATATGCTGTTAAAAAGAGGGTTGTTATTAGGAATTGAGTCTTCTGATGTTTTAAGATAATATGTCTTATAGCCAATGGAAGGTATTTCTTCTGCCAAAAAGTGGACTTCTGCTTCCCGGATCGAATTATCATCATAATACTTAACATTGCTGAGCTGGATAGGAATTACTGTGTCTTTATCATCAGTTAGTATTAAGCTCTTTGCCTCTTCTTTGTGGAAGCTGATTGAAAATTCAGCGGGATCATTACGCAGCCAGCTTAAGCTGTTGAAAACCACTATGGGAATCCCCTTCCCGCTCAATACTTTTATTTTAGATGCTATATCTTTTAATGATGAGGATAAAATCTCTTCAGCTTGGTTTTCAGCATAAATAAATTTATCATGAAAAACATCATCGGTAATGTCACCGTTCTTTCCTCCCCATCCATGATCAGGATAAATCTTTGCTTCCCATGCTTTCTCAAGCTGTTCAGCTGGATATTTATTGAATGATTTATCAATCATCGCATCCGCAGCAGCAAATTTTTCTGCGGCAGTTAAGAGAATATCTCCTTCCCTGCTGGCTTGAATTGCCTTTTGATGTGTTGGTCCGTGAATATAAAGCCATACATCAGGTCTTTCACCTCTTAATGGTACTTGCAGAATACCATTCTTTTCAATCTCATCAATAAAATGTGAAGTTAAAGACATTTCAATTTTAGGAAGCTTTATGCTGGAATATTTACCAGGAGCTTTTTGAACTTCGGTTATTTTATTCCAATTATTAATTATGCCGGAATAATCATCTGCCGGGCTCATATCATTATCTGAATACAACGGGATATGTTTTGATTTTGAATCAGCACCGTAAAATTTATTCCACCAGAGAGAAGTATCGGCAATAAACTCTGCGGCTTCTCCAAATCCATTATGAAGAGCTGAAAAGGCATATCCGTAATGCCCTTGTGAATATGTTGTAACATAAGAGCCATCAGGACTGTACCACTTGAAAACTCCCGGTTTGATACGGCTTATTGAGATATATTTTATTCCTGATTTACTCAGGATCTGCGGCATTTGAAGAGTTCTCCCCGGAACATCTTCATTAAAGTATATATCAGGGGAATATCCGAACTCTTTTTTTAACCATTTAGCACCTAGATAAAATTCCCTGATAAGATCTTCGCCTGAATACATATCTTCATAAGGCTGGTTGTAAGCTGCCCCGCAAGAAATTTGTCCATTTAGAAGAAGCTTTTTAATCATATCTTTGCTGTCAGGATGACGATGAATATATTCTCTTAACATCAATGCATCTTCTATATCAAACCTGTATACTGGATCCTTGAGAGCTTTATTGAAAAGAGGTGTAAGGAGCATAGTATCTCTTTCTATAATGCACTTCTCCGGTGAATCCATCCATGCAATATCCTGGTGGCTTGAATTCATTAAATAAATTTTACCCGATGCAAGTTTCGATTCAGATAATTTTATAAGAGCTTCAATGGTTTTGGGATAATAAGATCTTGTACTGCTTATCTCTATATTGTTTTCATTAATCTTTTTAATATTGTTTTGTATGAGTGATTTAAAAGAAAGTTTAATGAATTCTCCTTCAGAGGAAATTGAATCGACCGACAATAGGTCATCATATTCATCTTTAAGCGTTAATGATGATCTCTCCAGAAGCTTTGTATCTGCGGATAAGCTGCCGGATCCATTTTCATTTAAAGAGGATATTTTAACTTTGTAGGTTTTTTTCCCGATATTCAAAATCAAATCTTTTCCAGTAAGACTTAAAGGCACATTGAATTTTAGTAAAGATATATTAGTTCCCTTCACAATTGAAATGTCAGCCCAGGAATTATACTTAACCGAATTTTGAAGATAGCTGTTTGCATCTTTAGCTTTATAAACAATTATCCAGCATTGACTCTCTTCTGCATGTCCGACAATTTTTAAAGACACAGGTTTGCCGGAAACTATCCAAGATTTAGGTACCCGGAGAACCATATAACCCTGCGATTCCCCCCAGGGTTCCTTTTTAATGCCGAAATATCTCAGCTTTCCCCCTTCTTTATTTAAAATTTCCCAATTATCGCTGGTCCCTGATTTAATTTGAAATCTTTTAATGTTATTGATATAAAAATCAAAAATGTGTCCGGAAGATGAAAGATCAATTGCTGCAACCCAAACAAAACCAACTTCTTTATATCTATAATTAATCGGTATTGGCTGAGTGTTCCATTCTATTGCCATATTACCTGTTGTACAGCGGGTTAATAAACATTCACTCAGATCACTGCGGAAACAATGATAAGTGAAATCATTACCTCCAGTGCTTTGTGTGTAGCCTTCAAGACAATTATGAACATCCGCAGCAAAATCAGAAATCTTCTTAATTTTATTTATCTCCTGAGAATTTGCACTTTGGGTAAAGAAGAATCCAAGCAGCAGAATAATTATATATGTCATTTTAAAATTCATTCCGGAATCAGATATCCTCCTAAACTTGATTAGCCCGTTAAAAAAAATAAATATCATTAATACTTTTATAAAATTATCTAATTAAAATTTTATTTTTATTCCAATATTCCCAAACATTCCATACCGGTCTATTGATTCCGGAAAATCAGTCCTTTCGTTAAGCGTAGTTTCGTTCGTCCCGGTAAGATTAATAAGATCAAGAAAAATCTGCGCATTAAACCAGGGAAGCATTTGTCTGATTGAAGCATCCCACCTGACTGATTTATCGGAGATAATTCTGTTCTGCAGCCAGAAGTCTGCCTGCTCAAATATATTGTTTATATATACAACTGAAACCCTGCCGGAAAATCCTTTATAATCGATCCCGATTGAAGAATTTAAAATATCATTAGGCTGATCCAGGAGCCGGTTTTTATAAAACGGGCTTATTATATATAACTTAAATGAACCATCTTCATTGTAATCATAATAGAGTTCATTTTTGGGATATGATGCCTGAGAAAATATATGTGAATAATTAATAGTAAATTCAATCCAGGAAAAGGGCTGCGGCAAATACCAGAAATGAGTCTGCCATTCCGCTTCAACGCCCCATACATCAATGGGATAAGGATTGTTAATATAAGTGCTGAAAGTATATAATTGATTTCTACCCTGCGGCAAATCGGGGTAAGCACTCAAATCTGTAAGAAATGTATCATTTGAAAATACCAGGTTTTTAATCCTTTTTTTGAAACCGTCCAGTGTGAATAAACCTATTTCATTATTAAAAAAAGAAAATACAAGATCATAATTTTCCGAGGTTGCGGGCTTTAAATTATAATTGTTGTAATCAATAGAAGTCTGAGTAATTGTATAACTTGGTGCTATAGCAGAATAAGGCGGATAGTTCAATGTATTAGTATAAGCAAAATGAACCTGAAGCCAGGAAAATGGTTTATAGATTAAATGGATCATGGGAAGCCAGTATCCGTTGGCGACTGTTCTTGTTGCAGCTTTGTACAGGTAATTTTTAGGTAAAGTTATTTCTACTCTGTTACCTGAATAAGTTGTAGTAAGATTTTGGTAACGAACGCCGGGTAGAAAGGTGACCAAATCATCAAAATTAATCTTTGCCATTATATATGCAGCACTTCTATTCTCTGTACCATGATAATCAGAAATGGTTGAATTATATTTATCATCTTTAGTAAGTCCGGGACTCCAGATCTGATTATGAATTAGATCCACAAGATTTATATCTACCGGGTAATGAATAGAATAATCCCCGTCGAAAAAATTTCCAAATGAATAAGTTTTATCTATAAAGTTCTTTATATTTAAACTGTAATTGTTAATTTGAGATCCCTGGTAGCCGTTTACAATTTGCGAAACTGAAACCCCCGGAGATGACGCAGGACCAGACCACAGATTATAATCATACGAACGTTTTCGGTATTGATACATCCCCCCAAATTTTATATTTGCGGTAAAAAAATTTGAAATAAAATAATCAGAATTAAAATCAGCCGCCGCGGTCAATGCCCTGTCTCTTACAAAATCTGAATAATCAGAAATTCCACTATAATAGGCGGCAGATTCATTTGGAACTGCCAGGAATGAAATAGCTTCAGGAGTTAATTTTGAGTAGTCTACAAATCGGGAAAAGCCTCCATTTCTTTGGTTAAAAGAAATGGATGAATTTTCCGGGTTAAGGCTTTCAGAATAAGCATTCGCAAGCTTTAGATCGATATTAAAAAAAGGTATCTCTTGTTTAATATTAAAAATATTTACAATTGAATTTAACCTATCACGAACATCAGCCGCGGAATAACCTATGGAATTTGATTGAGGATAAACCGATTCCCCCCTGAACACCATCTTAATATCATACCTGGAGAAAAGATTTTTAAATCCGATTTCACCGGTTGCATATTTATAATCTAAAACGGCAGTTAAATCCTCTCTTTCATTTCTGCTTACGTAATCACCTAAATTTAAGTATGTAATATCCGGAGTACCCAGATCGCCGTGAAACTTATCATTCAGAGTATAATTCGCACTTAGAGTATTTCCTCCGGGGTTTCTCATTTCAAGAGAGCTTTGTAAAAATAAACCCAGCTTTTGTGAAAAAAAACGGTGCTGATAAGTTCCCGAAATTCTGTAATTATTATAATTATTTTTTAAAGCATTATTCCCCCCCTGTATATCGAGTTCGATAGAAGGTGAATTTAAACTATCTGCTGCTGCTTTCTTCAAATCGAAATTTACTACGCCTCCAAGAACTGCAGCATCCATATCCGGTGTAATCGCTTTAATGACTTCAACTCCGCCAAGTATACCTGATGAAATCATACTTAGATCTGTAGATCTGTCTCCTACTAATGAAGATTGTGTATATTCCCGGTTTACCGCAATATTCGGCGGAAGCTGAATTCCATCAATAGTAACCTGGTTATATTGAGGAGCCAAACCGCGTATAACAAGCTCGGCGCCTTCTCCTCCTATTCCCCGGATAAGTGAAATCCCGGGAAGTCTTGCTGCAACATCTGCTGCATTAACATCCGGCAGCTTCTGTATAAGATCCGATGAAACTACATTCTTAATCTGCTCTGAAGATAACTGCTTGTTTATTGCTTCATTCTGACCGGCAGCATGAGAAGTTACTGTTACTGTTTCTCCTCGTACACTTGCCGGGTTCAATTTAATTATAGTTTCTAATACCCTGTTTGATTTTAATGTTACTTCAAATTCTTTAGTTTCATATCCGACATAAGAGACTTTAACTGTATATTTACCCGGCGGAATATTCCGGATCGTAAATTTACCTTCTTTATCAGTGGCAGTGCCAATACTTGTTCCGACTAAAATAATATTTGCTCCGGGTAAAAGATCTTTACTTACTGAATCAGCAACTGTCCCCCTCATTATTACCGATTGAGCCGAAATAGTGTTCAGATACATTAAGAATAAAATTAAAATATTAAATAATTGTAATTTATTAAGCCCTTTGAGCATCATTACCTGCTGAAAAGAATCTATCAACTCTTCGCTTCATTAAAGTCATAAAAAAATATCAGACAATTTTTCTCTACTCATATTTTTCAATTTCCATTTTTTTATTTCAAATATATTTTCAAAATCCATAACAAATTGATCTGCAAATTAAAATTTAATTCTTAATCCCAAATCACCTGTCATTCCGTACCTTTCAATTGAGACAGGATAATTATTCTTCTGGTTAAGGTCTACATCATCTACACCGGTAATATTGTTAAGGTTAAGAAACAGCTGTATACGGTAAAAAGGAAGTTCCTGCTTAAGGGATAGATCCCACCGGATATATTTATCTGAGTTAACCCTGTTCTGCATCCAGAAATCAGGCTGCTTAAATATATTATCTTGATATAACAAAGAAAGTCTGCTTGAGAATCCTTTGTAATCAATTCCAATTGCAGAATTAAGTATATCATTAGGCTGATTCAGCAGCCGTGTTGTATAAAATGTATTGTTAATCGTTCTTGTATAAGAACCATCTTCATTGTAAATAATATTGACCTCGCTTTTCGGGTAGCTTGCTTTGGAAAAAATATGAGTATAGTTGATATTAAAAACAATCCACGAAAAGGGTTCGGGTAAATACCAGAAATGAGTCTGCCAGTCTGATTCGATTCCCCAAAGATCAATCGGGTTGGGATTATTGATAAAAGTATTAAATTGATATAATTGATTTCTGGACTGAGGTAAATCCGGGTATGCACTTAAATCTGTTAGATAAGTCGTCGAAGCAAAAATCAAATTTTCAATCCTCTTTTTGAATCCGTCAATTGTAAATAATCCAAGCTCGTTGTTGAAGATGGAAAAAACCAGATCATAATTTTCAGAGGTTGCCGGCTTTAAATTATAATTGTTATATGAAATGGAGCTTGTATTTATCTCATATCTTGGCACTATAGTACTGTAATCAGGATAATTCAATGTGTTTGTATATGCAAAATGTATCTGAAGCCAGCTTAATGGCTTATAAATCAGATGAATCATCGGAAGCCAATAGCCGTTCGGTTTTGTTACTGTAGTATCTGAAATCCGGTATCCGCCGGGAATCTGCTCAGTTCTATGACCAAAGTAGCTTGTTGTTAGATTTTGATACCTTATCCCTGGCAGAATAGTTACTTGTTCACCCAGATTAAAAGTAGCCATTACATATGCAGCACTTTTCTTCTCGTCGCCGTTATAATCATATACCGACGATACATTATTAACATTCTGAAAGCTTTCGCGAGAGGCGCCGACTCTAACCAGATTGTAAATTGTGTGCATAAAATTTAATATTTATCGGATAAACTATCGGGTAATTACCATTAAGAAAATTCCCGAACGAATAAGAATTATCAATGAAGTTTGTTACGGTTACACTGCTGCCGTATGTCTGCATGTTAGGATAATATTTCAAGATTTGTGCTACCGTATTGCCTCCTCCTAACGATATATTCGGACCAAGTCCGTAGTTATAATCATATGATCGGTCCCGGTACTGGTACATCCCTCCAAATTTTATTTTAGCGGTCAGGAAGTCTGAAACAACAATACCCTGTCTGCAGATCAATTGCCGCTGTCAATGCCCTGTCTTTTGAAAAATTCTGAGATGAAGTTATTGTTTCTAATCGGGCGGTAGTCTCATCCGGTTTTGCAAGCAATGCAAGTGCTTTTGGATGTCAATTTGGATAAATTCCCTATTCCCGATAAACCGGCATCCTGCTGCCAGAATGTGAATGATAAATCATCAGGGTTGCGGTTTTCTGAATAGGTATGCGAAAGCTTTAGATCAATATGAAAAATTGGAATATCCTGTTTAATGCTTAGCAGATTTGTAATTACATTTAATTTATTTTTAGTATCGGTAGCCGAATAATACATCCAATTTTGACTTTGATTAATTGATTCGGTTCTGGAAATTGGTGTTGTATTGCTTGTGCTAAAAAAGTTCATAAACCCGATCTCGCCGGATGAGTGTTCATAATCTAATACTGCAGTAATACCCTGCCTCTCTCGTGTTCTAAAAACATCATTCAATGACATTGAAAGAAGATCGGGAACTCCCTGATCACCATGTGTTTTATCATTGAGCTGATAGGTTACTCCTAATTCATTTGCACTCCGGTTACGCTTTTCAGCAGAGGCTTGTACAAACAGACCCAATTTTTGCTCAAAGAAACGCTGCTCATAGGAACCCTCCATCATATAATCATTATACGTATTCTTTAAAGCATTATGACTTCCCTGCATAAGGAATTCAAATGATGGTAAATTAGAATTATTTTTTACAGCTTTTCTTAAACCGAAATTTACAACACCGCCAAAACTGCAGCATCCATATCCGGTGTAATCGCTTTAATGACCTCTATCCCCCCGAGCATACTTGAGGAAATCATACTGAGATTTGTGCCTCTATCTCCAAGCAGCGACGATTGCGCATTCGGATCTGTCGAGCCGACATTTCCAGGCAGCTGGATTCCATCAATAGTAATTTCATTATATTGCGGCGACAAACCTCTTATAACAACTTCCGAACCTTCTCCTCCTGATCTTATAATTGAAACACCGGGAAGCCTGGCTACAGATTCTGCGGCATTAGCATCAGGCAATTCTTGTATGCGTGCAGATGAAACCACATTCTTAATTTGGTCCGAAGATAGCTGCTGGTTGATCGCTTCATTTTGGCCGCTGGCTTGAGCAGTAACTGTTACTGTCTGACCTTCAATACTTGCCGGGCTCAATTTAATTTCTGTTTCAAATGTTCTCCCGGCTTTTAATTCTGCATCAAATTCATTTGTTTTATAACCCACATAAGAAGTCTTAATTTTATATGAACCGGCAGGAATATCCCGGATTATAAATTTCCCTTCATTATCACTGGCAGCGCCGATACTGGTTCCAAGTAATATAATATTTGCGCCGGGCAGAGACTCTTTAGTTACTGCATCAACAACTTTCCCTCTCATTGTTACTGTTTGAGCCGAAAGAGGATTTATAATCAGTAAAAAAAACAAAGGGATATTAAATAGATGTAATTTGTACATTCTTTTAATCATAATTACCTCTTATAATTCATTCCATTAATAAAACTGAATGGGCAACCTTTTAATATTTTATAATCGTCTATATGAGTATTTTCATAAATGTCACTCTTATCGTATAAGGACTCATCTTTTTTATATTGGAATTTCCACCTGTAATCAAACGGTAGAAATATACCCCGCTCGGCAATTGAGCCCCGTTGAAATTTATCTTATGATTCCCGGCGGACTGGTATTCATTTACCAAAGTATTTATTTCCCTCCCAAGCGCATCATAAACTTTTAAAGAAACAAATCCGTTAATATTCGTTTCATAGCTTATAGTAGTTGACGGGTTGAATGGATTAGGATAATTTTGCATAAGAGCAAATTCTTTTGGAATTCTTTTTCCTGGGTTCCCTTATTATTTATATTTGTTACCTGTACAGCAAGCGCACTAAATACTAGAATCAGTGTATGATTTGAGATTGTTGGCCGCATACACCATTATCCCTGCTTTAGCACCGGAAGCAGGCTGCCAGGCGGCAACAGTTGTGGCAAAGTTCAAATTATTATTATCAATTAGTACCCCAATCATCGTTTTGGATGCACCTATTGAATCTGCCCACTGATTGAATCTGTCAACATAATCGGAGTCAAAATATGCCATATCCATTAAAAAATTTAAGTGAGCCATAATATCTTTTGATCTTCCGATTTCATAACCGGGTTCTCCCCAGTATCCTTTAAACATAGCCGCTATGTACATCTGTGAATCGCTGTTGGATGACATAGGTCCGAAATATTTGCCGATTTCTTTTAATAACCTTTTATAGTTATCATTTCCTGCTGCCCGGTGCTCAATGTCCAGGGAAATACCATCCAGATGAAGTGAATCAATTGCACAAGATTTGATGAATTCGGCGAATTGCTTATAGTTGTATTTTGTTCCATCGTAAGTAGTAAATACGGCTGCAGAATCCCATGAAGGTTTATCATCAACATTCATCAAAACTTTTACACCTCTTGATTGCAAAATTCTTATATCCCTGAAAATTTCACTATAATAATGATAGTTTACATTTCTCATCCATCCCGTCGAATAATGAACTGAATCGGCCAGTTCCCATAAAGTTCCTTCGAACAGCACCACTATATTAGCTTTATCGGTGAAAGTTGTGAGAGGATAATGATCAGGGCCGCCAGAATCAAAAACGTAATAGGCAACCTTGTTATTGCCGGGAGAAGGAAGTATCATGTTTGCGATATTTGGAATGCGGAATTAGCGCAGGTTAGTAAAAAAAACAATAATACAACAATTCTTGCAAATGCAGTTATTTTCATTTATAAATGATTTCTTTTAAGAGACTTCCAGCATCAATTAAAAAACATTATGGTTTACATCTTCTATATATTAATGCTGTATGTGGATATCTTTTAAGCTTCCGGATTAATTAAAGGTATAATTTATAATGAGGAGGTAAGGAAAAACTTCCGAATATCGGTATGTAAAGATCAAATTTTGATAATATCTTCGTCGTAATACATTAGTTAGATTTTACAAGCCCGGCATTCCTTTTTAGATTCTTTACCAATTCTTCTCCCATAATAACTTTTACTTTGCAAATTTCTTTTTTAGATATCGGAAGAATATTCCCTTCAATTTCCTCTCCGTCTATAGTAATGGACTTCAAACCGCGCTCTACTCCGGAAGGATTTTCAACTTCAATTACATATTTAGTTCCCCTGAACACTCTTTCCACTTTAAAAGATTTCCATTCGGAAGTAATTACCGGATCGATTAACAAGCCATTATAAGTAGGTCTAATGCCTAATATATAATCAAAAGATATTCTGTACATCCATGCTGCCGTTCCGGTCTGCCATGAATGGCTTGCTTTTCCACCATTTTCATGTTCATCGCTGGTAATATATTGTGAATAAACATAAGGTTCGGCATAGTAAATATCAGGATCGATTTTATTCGGGAGAAGTTTTTTATAATATTCAAATGCCTGGTTACCTCTGCCCATCATGCATTCTGCCTGTATCAGCCATGCAGTTGTGTGGTTGAAAACAGCAGCGTTCTCTTTTTTACCGGGTGTACACCTGGTAATTAAACCGATATTAGGATCAATTTCTTTAAATGCAGGAGAGCAAATTTTCGGTCCGAACTCGGAATCAAGACGGGATTTTACACTATTTAAAGAAGATATTAACCTGGAACCGATCCGGCATATTTGCTATTACAGGCCAGCTTTGAGTGTTAATAAAAATTTTCCCGTATTTATTTTCTTTAGATCCTATTTTTTTATCATTAGCTCCAAAAGCCCTTATATACCATTCCCCGTCCCAGCAGTATTCATCAATGCTTGCACAGATTTTATCTCTTAATTCTATTACGGTATCTGTATCTACGTTTATATGTTCAAACAGACTCAATCAGTCTATTAAGCATTGCAACATAGAACATACCTCCCCACACGCTTTCACCCCCGTTATCGCCGCCGATATAATCGAGAGTATCGTTCCAATCCCCCCTGCCGAAATAAGGTAAATTATGTTCTGCCAGATTATTCTTTACAAAATTCACTACGGCCAAAAGATGCTCAAGAATAGTCCCCTCCTGTTTATCGACAAAAGGAACTTTTTGATCTAATATTGAAAAATTCCCTGTCTCCATAATATATGCCGTAACTGCAAGAATAAACCATAGAGGATCATCACAGTGTTTTGTCAGTTCACCGTTCCCGTCATTATAGAAATGATGATAGGCTCTCCCGTCGGAAAACATTTGACGGGCTAAAAACATTATACGTTCATTAGCTTTATCGGGTAATGAAATTGTAACAGCAATAACATCCTGCGAAGTATCCCTGAAACCAAAGCCCCTGCTTATACCCCAGTAATAAAAACTTGCAACTCTTCCAACATCAAAAGCAACTTTGGCCTGGTATTGAATCCAGTAATTCATAAATGTATTTACTTCATTGTCAGGAGTTTCAGCTACAGCATAGCTGAAAAAATTATCCCATTTTTGCGTTACTTTTTTTAATGCTCTGTCAACTGATGCTGAATCATGGTATAACGAAGCAGCTTCATTTTTTTTCAGCTCAAATTCGGTTTTTGGTATAACACCCAGATGAAAAAATTATATCTTTTGACTCACCCGGCTGCAATTCTATATCAACCTGCAAAGCACCGATAGCATTGCCGAAATCAGTATCCTGACAGGACAAATTTCCTTTTTCAATTGCTTCCGGATTATTTTCATTTCTATATAACCCTATAAATCTTTCCCTTAAAGTCTCATATTTAACAACCGGCTGGTTAGCGGTAAAAAAGGCCCACTGATCCCATTCCTGGTTTTCCTGCTGCTGAGTTCCGTTAGAATGAGTAACCCAGTAAGTTTTAGTTGCAAAAATTGAATTTAATTTTTTATCGAAGTATACCCTGTTGAAATGCTGATCATCGCACTGGTTTATTAGATCTACTAAACCATGTCCTAAAGCAAATTCAACATACCCGTATAATGATAATCTGCGTGTTTTTTTTGAGTTATTAGTTAAAGCAGCTTTCCAGATTTCCCTCTGATCGTCCTGGGGAACAAAATATAAAACAGAAGATTTAATATCATTTATCTCAGCATCGATTTTCGTATATCCGAACCCATGAATGACTTTATACGATTCAGGGTTTTTTCCTACAGGCTGCCAAGACAAGCTCCAAAACTCTGAACTATCGATGTCTTTGATATAGATATATTTCCCCGGACGATCAGGAGGCAAATCATTTATCCTATACCTGGTAATTCTGCCGTGAAGAGGATTTTTGTAATAACTAATCCCGCCGCCATTATTTGAAATTGTAGCAAAATAATTTTCATTAAAAATATAATTTATCCATGGTGTGGGTGTTTTTACATTGGTTATAATAAATTCTTTGCCATTTTTAGAAAAATGTCCGTAATCCATCTATCTACTCCACTGTAAATTTCATCCGTATCTACCCACCATTTATTGTTATTATTTATAATGAGCTTTAGGGATATTATTAAAAACTGTAAAAGATGATGTTTATTTTAATCTAAAATTAACTCAGCACAAAATATGTTTTCCTTAGCCAAAAAGCAAATAAAATTTAAATTAATTATAAATTTGACATATTAGTATTTGAGATGGTAGAAGCAGTTTATTTCTTAGCAAAATTTTCGATATTTTCAATAAGAATCAAACTTGTAGACTTGCAGAGAAGAAATTTATTAATAGAAAAGATTTCACTTAAAAGCAGCTCTATTAGAGTTATTACTAAACAGGAAGAAAATAAATAACGGGCAGGGATATTTGAAATTTTATCTGTTAATCGGAAGCTTAAAAAAATCTTCAAGAACCAAAGAAGCTGCTCCCACTGCAACAGAATATAAATGATATTTATCCGCAATAATGCTTAATGAATCACTTATCATTGAAACGACTCTCATTTCAATTTCTTGCCTTACCGATTCAATTAAAACATCTTCTATTTCAGAAATAATTCCTGTTATGATTAATGTATCGGGATTCAGTAATCCGACTGCAGGTGCAATTGTTTGTCCAACAAAATGGCCTATAACAGAAAAGACTGATCTTGCAATTTTATCACCATTCTTTGCTGCTTCTACAAGAAAATTAATATCAATAGATTGAAGCGAAGATGTATAATCCTTTAAAATATCACTTTCAACAAATTTTGTACGGATAGTTGTTAAAATTTCAGTAAGCGTAGGCAGATGAGGATACAACTCACCGGCGCAATATGAAGCACCTCGGTATATTTCATTATTAATCACAATTCCTATCCCGAGACCGCTTACATTTTTATCTATTTCTGCCAGGATAGTAAGATAATTCCTTTTTGATTTATTATTACCCCCATTCTCATTCCACTTAAGACCCAGTGCCGCGGCATTTGCATTATTTTCTACTAATACAGGAAACGGCAGACTGCTTAATTTTTTAAGAAGAGGAACGTTCATTTCAGCCAGCACACTTGACATAGCAACTATCCCTTTACCGTAATCAACTATACCGGCAACCGCTATCCCTACTCCTAATACCTTACTCTCATCTATATTATTTGAAGCAATCACTCCCTTAACAATCTTTATAATATTTTTCGCAAGCTCGTCGGCACTGGAGCTGGTTTCAATCTTAATATTTTCTTTTGAAATTATACTGCCGCTAAAGTCAAGGACAACCGCACTAATCTCACCTACTTCAATGTCCAGTCCTATTGCATAAGCTGAGTCTTTATTTAATGTCCAGATATATGGTTTCTTTCCCCCTTTTTTAGTTGATTCACCTTTCCCGTAAAATGATACAAAGGATTTGGAGGATAGAACTTTCAAAATATTAAAAACCGTTGAAGGGCGCATTCCGGTAACATTAACCAGCTCGGTGCTGGAAATAATTCCATGTTCCTGGATAAGCTTCAGAACTAACTGTTCGTTAATATCCTTAACTACACGCGCATGGAAGGATAGTAATTTTTTTCTATGCATAGTATAAATGAATTCCCATTTTTCGTTGCTGACCAGGCAAAATAATGGTTTTTATATATTAAAACAATTATTTAACTGAAATTTCATCAACAAAAAGCCAAGCTTTACCGCCTGCAGAGACATGCCATTCAGGACAAACTCCAACATTTTTTGCAAATACTCTTACATACCTGGCATTTACTCCATTAAGATTTTTCTTAAAATCTTTTATCCCGGGACTGCTATGTTTTTTGTCATCTTCATTTTTAGTTTCATATACCTTTGTAAAATTTTTACCATCTGTTGAAACATAATAATCTATTTCTGCAGGGTAAAAAATCCATGGCCCCGTATTTTGAAGAAATGATGCACTGATTGAAGATATCTTTTTAACCCTGCCAAGATCTATTACCGCATCAAGATTGTCTCCTTCGTAGCCCTGCCAGGCATCGGTATGAAAATTCGAAGTGCCTTTGATTCCGTCGATTAATCCTAACGGTCCTCCTCCGCTGTATGAATGGCTGTATTCAGTATTCAGCTTTATGCTCATACCTTCCGGTATCTTGTTGAAACTGGATATCATTACTTTACTGAATATACCATCCTTGCTCTTTGAATTACCAGGCAGATAGCATACAGCTTTAAGTACGGAAGTTTTTTTAATAATAATCGGTGAAGAATAAATATTCCTGCTTATTTTAGGATCTTTACCGTCGGTAGTATAATAAATCTTTACAGAATCCTCGATGGAAGAGATACCGACTTTAACGGAATCTTTGAACACTCTTTCCCCCGAAGTTAAAAAAGGCACCGCAACAAAGGGATAGTCGATTTGAGATTCCGGTCTTGAATTTATATCTTTTCCCCAATTGCCGGGCTGAGGTCCCATTTCAAAAACCAGCCTGCCTCCTTTGATTATATCGGAATGAGAAATGTACGAATACGGGTATTCTTTCCCGTTTAAGGTAGCAGATTGAATATAATAGTTTTTAGACGATAGGCTGTCGGCTATAACTGTAAAAGTTTTTCCGCTGCCGGTATTAATAACAGCTTTATTAAAAAGAGGTGTACCGATGATATATCTATTTTCTCCCGGGCATACTGGATAAAATCCTAGTGAACTAAAAACATACCATGCAGACATTTGACCGCAATCATCATTCCCGCACAGTCCGTCAAGCTTATCAGTGTATAACGTAGTTACTATTCTGTGAACTATATCCTGGGTTTTCCATGGTTCTCCTGCATAATTGTATAGATAAGCCATATGATGACTGGGTTCATTCCCCTGTGCATACTGCCCGATCATTCCTGTAATATCGGACTGGGATCTGCCGGTTAATTTCGGACTTGTATTAAACAATTTATCAAGCATGGAAATAAATTTTTGATTTCCTCCCATAAGCTTTATCAACCCGTCAACATCCTGGGGAACAAAGAAGCTGTACTGCCATGCATTGGCTTCAGTATAATTACCACTAACCGAATATGGATCAAACGGCTCATACCATCTTCCGTTTTTCTTAGCTCTCATTAAAGAAGTTGAAGGATCGAATACATTTGTAAAAAATTTTGCCCTGTCTATGAAATAATCATAATCTTTTTCTTTACCAAGTGCTTTTGCCATTTTAGCAATGCACCAATCATCATAAGCATATTCAAGGGTTTTTGATACACTTTCACTCTCAAGATCTGACGGAATATATCCCATTTCTTTGTAATACATTAACCCGTTGCTATTTTGCATTGCGCTTTTTTTCATCGCCTCATATGCTTCCTCAGCATTAAAGCCCTTAATTCCTTTAAAATATGCATCAGCTATAACGGGGACGGAATGATAGCCAATCATCGTATTTGTTTCATTTGCAGCAAGCTCCCAAACAGGAAGCAGCCCGCCGTTCCTGTATTTTGTAATTAAGGAAGCGACCATATCAAGATCATTCTCCGGTTCAATAATAGTAAACAGCGGATGTTCCGCTCTGAATGTATCCCATAATGAAAAGACAGTATACATATTATGATGATTTGGGACAGAATGAATTTTCCTGTCCATTCCGATAAATTTACCGTCAACATCGGAAAAGATATTGGGTGTTAATAAGGAATGGTACAAAGCCGTATAAAAAGTCGTTTTATCATCCTTGTTATTTGTTTCGATTGAAATTGACGATAAAGCATTGTTCCACTTTTCATCTGCTGAATTTCTTATTTTGTTAAAGTCCCATCCCGGGATTTCTGTTTGAACATTCTTTTTAGCACCTTCAATGCTTACAAAAGAAATCCCGACCTTAATTAATACTTCTTCACTGCTAGAGGTATTATACCGGATAAATGCTTTTAAATCTTTCCCCTTTCCAGAAGATTTATTGTCATAGATTTTACTCTTTTCGGCTACACCAAATGATTTAAACGGTTTTGAAAATTCAGCATAAAAATAGACACACTCGTCCTTTGCCCAGCCGGTAGAGCGCCTGTATCCTTCAACGGTTTTATTATTAATAATTTTGATTTCGGAATCCGTAGTTTTATCCTGGATCCCGTGTGCAAGATCAATAATGATATTAGCATTATCCGATTGAGGGAAAATATATTTATGGAAACCTGCCCGGTCGGTTGCGGTTAATTCGGCTTTAATACCATAATCCTGAAGATAAACAGAATAATAACCGGGCTTTGAAATTTCTGTTTTATGGCTGAACCTTGAACGGTAGCCTGAGTCAGGATCGTTCTTTGAACCCGGAATGATTTTCAGAGGACCGGTTGTAGGCATAAACAAAATATCACCGTAATCGCCAATCCCTGTCCCGCTGAGATGAGTATGACTAAATCCCATTAAAGTAGTGTCGGAATAATGATAGCCGGAGCACCAGTCCCAGCCTTCGACATCAGTATCGGGACTTAACTGCACCAAACCATGAGGAAGGGAAACCCCCGGATAAGTATGCCCGTGCCCGCCTGTTCCAATAAATGGATTAACATAATCGGTTAGTTCCGATTGGGCTGAGACATTGATTGTTGTAAATATTAATATTATAAATAATATTGATAGAACTTTAAAATATTTCATAATTTTGTTTTCCTGATGGATACTCGATACTTGGTTCTCGATTCCGGATATAAAAATGAGCATCAAGTATCCAGAATCGAACTCCCAAAACATTTATTTACTTACAAATTCGCCGCTTTTCAAGCTCCAGTCATTTCCGAAATACCCTGTAAACTTCACGCCCTGATCATCAGATTTCAATATTCCTGAATTATAAATAACAATGTCCGGCAGGTTCATATATTGATCAAAATATTGAGCAAGGTTTACCAGTTCCATCCCCTTTACTCCTGTACCTGAAATTATCCCTACATTTGCATATTTACTATCAGGCCTTGGCCTTATCATTAAGCAGGCAAGATCATTACCTTTATACTCTTTGGCGCCGATTTTTATTTCGTCATTATTTACCTGGACAGGCGAATCTTTTAGTAAAAGATCCCATGCAGAATTAGTTTCGGAATTTCCAAATAGAATTACACTTCTATCTTTATATTTCACAAGATTAAAATTATCATCTTTAACAACTTCAATTGCACCATTTCCCTGGTACCATATTTTTTCAGCATCGTATCTTGCTTTATCAAACGCCCATTTATTTTCCTCTTTATTTCCATGCGTCCCATAAACAAAGATGACATTATGATTAAAAGCTTCTCTAAAATTACCGCAGCGTTCAGGAGTTTTTTTATCTGGATTTGGTTTTTGAGTTACTTCCCATTTGCCATTATTTTTCAACAAATAAATTTTCGAATCATCCGGAATATTTACATCAGAAATTTTTACACTATCCAGCTCAATGGTTACAGGTTTACCCTGGGGCAGCATTGATGCATCAATGGAAAGCATCTCAATATTCGAGGTAGTTCCGGTAAATTCCCTGAGCCCCGGCTTAAGATGCATTTGAATTCTGCTTAACTTCTGCTGCTCAAACTGATTTATAACCTCTACCCAGTAATTTTTTGATGAAACAGCAGGGTTTGAAGTAACAAAGTCTATATCCAGCATTCTTCTTTCGCCTGCAACTGCATGATGCGCAAAGAAATCAAATAACGGATGCCAGTCAACACAATCAGCACCTGGCTCATCAGATATATCCCACCAATGGCCTGCACCGGGCTGGACATAATAAATAAAATCTTTATGAAACTTAGAAAGGTTTTTAACGATCGATTCAGCTTGATCCGGCGGTACATTATCATCTGCTGATCCTTGGATTATATAAATACCGTCAGGTTTTAAATTAGTAGTAAACGCATATGTATCGCTCGGCTTGGTTGAACGCACCAGCATTCTTTCAACGACTGAAGAATCTGTTAAATGATTTATTCTATAAGACCAAAAGCTTATCCACCCGGCACTAGGACCGATAGCGGCAAACTGATCGGCATAATTTACACCCACATGCCAGGCTCCGTGTCCGCCCATCGAATGCCCAGTTAAATAAATACGGTCAGGATCGATATCAAATTCTTTTTTAGCAATATTAAGGACT
Source organism: uncultured Bacteroidota bacterium (assembly GCA_963782475.1). Classification (GTDB taxonomy): domain Bacteria; phylum Bacteroidota; class Ignavibacteria; order Ignavibacteriales; family Ignavibacteriaceae; genus CAVQBP01. The sequence continues at coordinate 289,570 of CAWAJW010000003.1, read as the reverse complement.
TCAAGAGCATTTATCCTTCCCCAGTTTTCCCAATCATAGCCATAAGGGCGGCGGTTAGTAGGGCAGACAATATATCCCCAATTTTTATGATAGTACGCATTGGCCTGGTTTAATGCTATTACACCCGCACCATGCAGGCTTAGAAAAAGAGCGGGTTTTCCTACCAGGTTCTGCGGCGGATTAATTGCATAATACTGTACACTGTTGTCCAAATCGCTTATATATGTTTCTCTTCTATTTTCACTTTCATATACTACTCTTAATTGGATAACAGAAGATGCAAGTGTATTTTCTTTACCGTCTTCTTTATTTATTAATGCAATGTTAAAATTGACTTCACCTGTATCAGTCCGGACAGGCAGCTTTATACTAAACGCAGCCTTAAATATTGAAAGCGGATTAATTATACTTACAGCATGATATTCAGGTGAAGAATTTCCTGCCCAGGTTTTAAGCATTAAATCTTTATAGTAATTACCTGTTGCATTTATAATAGGAATTGCACCATATGTATCAGAAGCTTTATTTACTATAAGATCAGGAATGGTCAAATCCCTGTCATTAAACATTAAACCTTCTTTTCCGGGATGAATAATAGCTTTAAAATAACCGCGTCTGCATCTGAATAAAAATTCGTTGTCTCCTTTATGTAATTTGACCGGAATAAGAGAATAATTGAATTTTGGTTCCCATAAGCCGTAAGTATCCGTATAACCGTATGGATTTCCTGAATGTTCTACACCATTAACAAAAGCAAAACTATTTCCATTTTGCTCCAGGACAGCAAAATCATCTTTATCGGAATGAAATTTAAAATCAATATATGAATTCCTTATTTCACCTCCTTTAAACCAGCCCGCAGAATCGGGAGTTATTTTTTCCCATTTGCCGACAGTTGTATCATTCGACTTAAATTGTTCATTCTCAGAAGGAGTTTTCCATTTACCGGTTACCATTGATGCCATAATCGGATCGGGTGATATAACATTATTAAAATCCGGGTGATTTAATCTAATTACCAATCCATCTTTCAGAACAACTCCTTCAGAAGACTGGCAATATACATCAAGCGAAAAAAATAAAAGTACTAAAATGATGGAAGTAAATTTAAACTTGAACATTTTATTGTCCTTCCCTAAGAGTGATTACGGATTATTTAGTTTCATGCTTTAATTATTTTATATGCAGGGGTTACTATAACGAATCAGTGTTTTTATTTCAATAAAATAAACTATAGCAAAAATAATAATATTTTTTTCAAAACAAATTATTTTTTACTATTTTTTATAATATTTCCTATATGATTATTTTATTAAAAAATATTTTAATAAATTCTCCATGCAGAATAAGACTCTTATTTATTTTAACAAAATTGGAAGAAAATTTATTCCGGCTATATTTATTTAACTAACCACTATAAGGATTCTGTATTAATGAAAAGAATCGAAATAACAGCAGCTGCATTATTTTTCTTTATATTCCTAAGTTCAACATTGAAAGCACAGACCCGGTGGGTAAATGGTTTTGCCAAAAGGATTGCCGGGGAAAATCTAGACTATCATTCATGCCATCCGGATGCAAATCTGGCTTTACTAATAAGATGTTTAAATGATAAGGATTATATTGAATGGGCGACTGATACAATCCCATCAAATTACAAAAATGATTTTGTTACCTTTGCATGGATTGCAGGTTATTCAGTCGCGACATCAGCGGCTCCTCATAAATTTTATCTTTACGTAAACGACAGCCTTCAATTTGAATTTAATACATCTCCTAACCAGGAAAGAAAGGATTGGGAACTGACTAATGCGAACGGCTCAAAACTTCATTTCAAATTTATTAAAGTTGATGCCGTTGATGATTTTTTCGGTTATATGGTTTTAACCATTCCGACAAAATTGCTGAATGGAAATAATTTTGCCGTGATAAAAGTTAAGGGTGATGCTACCAACAGCAAAGATTGGTATATGACAATGCAGTATCCTCTTGTTCCCAAAATAAGGATTGAACCGGAAAAAGTTGTTTCAAAAGATTCATCGGGAAATCTTTTACAGCGGGTAAAAGTATCTATTGATCATTTTGATTCTCCTATACCGGTGAAAATTTCAGCTGCTGGCAAGGAACATATATCTTCTGAATTACGGCTTGGAATGAATGATTTTTATCTGAAATTTAATGCACCAAAAAGAGCTGAAGAAGTTAAAATAAGTATAAATGAAAACGGAGAGGCAAAAACCTTTACCACCATTATTAAACCTGCCAAAATAATTACATTTTATTTAATTCCTCATGCGCATGTTGATATCGGTTATACAGATCTGCAGACTAATATAGAAAAAAAGCACTGGAATAATTATAACAAAGCAATTGAATATTCAAAAAGCTCTGTCAAATACGGACAAGATGCTACTTTCAGATGGAATGTTGAGGCTTTATGGCCTGTACAAGGTTATCTTGAGAATTTTCCGGAAAAGAGAAAAGAATTTTATGATGCAGTTAAAAAAGGGTGGATTGGATTAGATGCAGCATATGCAAATCTGCTTACAGGCTTAAGCAGACCCGAGGAATTGTATCAATGGGTTGAATATTCAAATCTTCTTGAAAAGAAGATCGGCATTAAAATAGAAAGTGCCATGATCTCGGATGTTCCGGGTTATACATGGGGAGTTGTTCAGGCTTTTGCAGATAACGGCATAAAATACTTTTCAGTCGGTCCTAATACCGGTGATAGAATCGGTAATACACTAAAAGTATGGGGAGACAAACCATTTTACTGGAAATCACCGGGCGGCAAAGAAAAAATACTTGTCTGGGTGGCAGGGAAAGGTTATTCATGGTTTCATGGCTGGAGATTGACACGGGATGATTTTACTCCAATAGCAAAATATCTTGATCAGCTTGATTCTGAGAATTATCCTTATGACATGGTTCACTTAAGATATAATATCGGCGGTGACAATGGATTCCCTGATTCTCTCCTCCCTGCATGGGTAAAAAACTGGAACGACACTCATGTCACTCCTAAATTTAAGATCTCCACAACTGACCAAATGTTCAAAGACTTTGAAGCAAAATACTCTAAAGTGATTCCGACTTACTCAGGCGATTTTACTCCTTACTGGGAAGATGGTGCAGCATCTACAGCTAAAGAAACTGCAATGAACAGGAATAGTGCAGAATTACTAACTCAGCTGGAGACAATGTACACTCTTTTTAAATATAAAAATTTTCCTCAAAAAGAATTCGATGAAGCATGGCAGTATGTTTTACTCTTTTCCGAACATACCTGGGGCGCATGGAACAGTATTTCCGATCCTGAATTAAAATCAGTCAAAGATCAATGGGAAATAAAGAAGTCTTATGCAGTTAAAGCTGACAGCATTGCTGAAAAGCTTCTTCATAATTTAGCAAGTACGGCTCAAATTAAAACGACAGATGACGAATTTTATGTCTGCAATCCATCTTCATGGGAAAGAAGCGGCATAGTAACAATACCGGCTTCAAAAGGATTAACTGATTTCACGATCCGGGATCAGGAAGGTAATCTAATCCCTTCTCAAAAATTATCTAACGGTGATGTTGTATTTACTGCTAAAGATATTCCTGCACTAGGATATAAAGGTTATAAGATAGTCAAAGGAGAAAATGAAAATAAAATTAATTCTCCTTTAAACGGTTATACACTGTCAAATAATTTTTATAAATTAATTTTCAGCGGTTCAACCTTTGCTTTAAAAGATCTGAGCAGTAATTGGTGAGAATTTTAATTATATAGATTCAACCGATAATTATGGGTTTAATCAATTTATACATTCAGGAACAAATGCCTCTAACATAACGTTAAGCAGCAGCCCAAAACTAGTTAGTTATGAAAATGGTCCTGTACTTAAATCAATTACTGTAAAATCTCAAGGACAGGGCTGCAACAGTTTATTGCAGGATATTGTCTTATTTAATGATCTTGATAAAATCGAAATAATAAATACGATTGATAAAAAGAAAGATTATGCAAAAGAGAATATCCGTTTTGCATTTCCTTCAAATATAAAAAATCCGGTATCAAGAATTAATATTGCATGGGCTGTGGTTCAGCCGGAAAAAGATCAGCTGCCGGGAGCTAATAAAAATTATTTTACGGCTCAGCGATGGATAGACATTTCAAATAATCAAAATGGATTGGCTTTAGCACCTGTAGATGCTCCTCTTGTCGAGTTTGGCGGAATGACCGGCGAAGCCTGGATGGCTTCACCCGACAGAGAATGGGCATCACATACATCTTCATCGGCACTTTGCTATTCATGGGTTATGAATAATTCATGGCATACAAATTACAAAGCTTCCCAGGAGGGAGTAGCATCATTCAGGTATTTCTTAAAACCGCATAAAAAGTTTGATTACCTTGGAAATTACAAATTCGGAGTTGAAAGCTCGCAGCCGCTAAGGATTCTATACAATAGCAATGCTGTCAAAAATTATAACCAGACATTAAAGCTGGATCCCGCTACTTCGATTGTTGTATCTGTAATATATCCTTCCAGGGATGGGACAGGTACAATGGTTAGAATTTTTAATCCGACTGATAAATCGAGTTCTTCTCAAATAACCTGGTTAAGAAATTCAAAAGTAAAATTCTTTTTAAGCAATGGTGATGAAGAAGAAAGACAGGAAATAAGTAATAATGTAAAACTGGATCCGTTTGAAGTAATGACGATCAAAATAAAAGAGAGATAAAATAAGGGAGCATAATGAATAAACTATCTTTTTTATTAATAGCCGGCCTGTTAATAATTATGAAAACATCTTTACAAGCACAAATTCAAATTATTCCCAAACCTCAGGAATCAAAAATCTTAAACGGAAATTTCATTTTTACTCCTGATATTTTCTTTGATGCACCCGGCATTAGTAGTAATCTTAAAAGCTACTTTAAAGATTATTTAAGTAATCAGTATAGGATTAAACTTACTGACAAAAATAATAAAGAAGCATCTTCAATTATTCTCCAAATCGATAAAAACTTTCTTAACACAAAACCGGAAGCATATTCACTTAATATTACTTCAAATAAAATAGAAATTATTTCTTCCTCGGAAGAAGGCATATTCCGGGGGATACAAACCTTATGGCAGCTTTTGCCATATAAAGAGAAGAATGCCGGACAAATTAAAATTCAAAATTGTGAAATCACTGATTGGCCTCAATTTTCATGGAGAGGATTGAATCTTGACTGCGCCCGTCATTTTATGACCAAAGATTTTATTAAAAGATATATCGATATCCTTGCATATTATAAATTTAACATTCTCCACTGGCATCTTACCGATGACCAGGGATGGAGAATTGAAATAAAAAAATATCCGAAGCTGACGCAAATCGGAGCATGGCGTAAAGAAGCAGACGGTTCAATTTACGGAGGATTCTATACCCAGCAAGATATAAAAGAAATAGTAGCGTATGCTAAAAGCAGGTATATAACTATTGTTCCCGAAATAGAAATGCCGGGGCACTGCACGGCATCTCTTGCTGCCTATCCCGAAAATTCATGTACCGGCGGACCCTTTGATGTGGCAATAACCTGGGGTGTTTTCAAAGATGTTTATTGTGCTGGCAGGGATTCAACATTTACGTTTTTGGAAAATATTCTGGATGAAGTCATTAATTTATTCCCCGGCAAATATATTCATATCGGCGGTGATGAAGTTCCCAAAGACAGATGGAAAGAATGCCCGTTATGCCAGGCAAGAATAAAATCCGAAGGTTTAAAAAATGAAGAAGAACTTCAAAGCTATTTTATTAAAAGAATATCAAATTATCTTAATTCCAAAGGGAAACAAGTGATAGGCTGGGATGAGATTCTGCAGGGTGGTCTTGCCCCCGGTGCAATTGTCGAATCATGGCAGAGTTTTCAAGGTGCAGTCGAGGCCGCAAACTTAGAACATTATTCTCTCAGCTCCCCTGCTTCCTTTACTTATTTAAATTCAAGTCCGGAAGATCTTGATCTGCATACAGTTTATTCATTTAATCCGATTCCTGATAGTCTTCCTGCAAATGAAACAAAATTTATTTTAGGCGGTGAAGCAAGTTTATGGACAGAAAACTGCCCGCAGGAAAAAGTAGATTCTCAATTATTCCCAAGGATACTTGCCCTTTCGGAGGTGTTCTGGACAGATCCGCAAAACAGAGATTTTAAAGAATTTCATTCCCGTGTTGAGAAGGCTTATGAGGATTTAACAGCGCATAATATTAAATACGGACCTGAATCGAAAACAATAAATTTTTCTACTTCTTATAATAAAGAAAAGAAAGAGTTTACTGTTAATATAAATACAGATCAAAAAGATCTGACTATCCATTATACTGAAAACGGGAATGAACCTGATTCATCTTCTGATATATATACCAAACCTATAAAAATTGATAAAACTGTAAATCTGAAAATCGCTGCTTTTCGCGACGGTCATGCTGTCGGGAAACAGACTAATCTCTCATTTGATTTCCATAAAGCATTGAATGCAAAACTGACTATATTAAATCCGTATAGTGAAAGATATCCCGCTTCAGGTAAAAATACCCTTATAGATGGTGTTCGGGGTACTGATAATTTCCGCGATGGTTTATGGCAGGGTTATGAAGGAGAAGATTTTGACGGTATAATTGATCTCGGAAAAGTTGAAAATATTTCAAAAGTTTCTCCTAGATTTTTGTTAAATACCGGGCCATGGATATTTTTACCGACAAAAGTAATAGTTTCGTTATCAAAAGACGGCAAAAATTATTTTGATGAAAGATCAATTGATAATGATGTCCCTGAAAAAAATCCTGATATTGTATTAAAAGATTTTCCTGTTCAGTTCAATAACCAGGAAGCCAGATATATAAAAGTAAAAGCTGTAAGCATAAAAAAATGCCCGCCGTGGCATCCGGGCGCAGGCGGGAAAGCCTGGCTTTTCATTGATGAAATTGAAGTTGAGTAGTCTTCGACAGGTATAGACTGTCAGGCCGTTGTTGTCATGTTTAGTTTATCGAAACATGACTCGTATAGTTAATCTCTGGTCAACAGGATTTGGAAATTTTACAGGCATATTAAATGGGAAAAAAAATTAAAACAACTCTGCTTTTATTTTTTATTATGATTTCGGTAACCACTCCTCAGGATAAAATTGATTTGAGCGGTAAATGGCAGTTTGAAATTGATTCACTGGATATAGGTATAAAAGAAAATTGGTTTTTAAAATCATTTGATGATGCTATTAATCTTCCGGGCTCTATGGCAGAAAATGGTAAAGGCAATGATATCTCACTAACTACTCATTGGACCGGCGATATTCTTGATTCATCATTCTTCAAATCGCCCAAATACAAAAAATACCGTGAGCCCGGAAATTTTAAGGTCCCCTTTTGGCTTCAGCCGGATAAACATTACTATGGGGTTGCCTGGTATAAAAGGGAAATAAGAATCCCTGATAATTGGAAAGATAAATCAATTGAGATTTTTTTCGAACGGTGCCATTGGCAGTCAACTTTGTGGATTGATAATAAATTAATAGATCATCAAAACGGATTAAGTGCTCCTCACATTTTTGATCTTCCGGAGCCTTTAACACCTGGCATCCATATCATAACAGTACGAGTCGATAACAGAATTAATGATATAAACCCGGGAGTAAACTCATCCAGCCTTACGGATCATTCACAGACAAACTGGAATGGCATTATCGGTGAAATGTCAATGACTGCAAGAAGTAGAATTCACTTTGACGATATCCGGCTCTTTCCTGACACAGATGCAAAAAAAGTTCGAGTCCAAATGAGTATTAATAATTTGACAGGCAATGCTCAAATAGTGAATTTAACTCTGCAGGCTTTCCCCGAAGGAAGAACACCAAAGAATAATTCTTTTAATGAACTTAAGAAAGAAATCAATTTGAGCCCGGGAGAAGATTCAATTGATATTGAATATGAAATGAAAAGTGCATATTTGTGGGATGAATTTAATCCTAATTTGTACAAGCTTTCCTGCACACTCACAAATGGTAAAATCCATGACACAAAAGACGAAACGTTCGGCTTTAGAAAACTGGGAACAGAGGGAACTCAATTTACGATCAACGGCAGAAAAATATTTTTAAGAGGAACACTTGAATGTGCTATTTTCCCCAAAACCGGATATCCATCAACTAATTTAAAAGACTGGTTAAGAATTTTTCATATCTGCAAAGACTATGGATTGAATCATATGAGGTTTCATTCATGGTGTCCGCCCGAAGCCGCATTCACTGCCGCCGATGAAGTCGGGATCTACCTTTATGTCGAATGCTCCTCATGGGCAAATCAAGGCGCTTCACTTGGAGATGGCAAACCTATAGATAAATATATTTATGCCGAAAGTAAACGGATTGTAAAACAATTCGGGAATCATCCGTCATTCTGCTTTTTGGTTTATGGTAATGAACCTGCAGGACAAAATCAAAATGAATATCTGACCAAATTTGTTTCTTACTGGAAAAAGAGAGACAACCGCAGGCTTTATTCCGGTGCATCAGGATGGCCGGCACTTGATGTAAATGATTTTAACAGCATGTATCAGCCGCGCATCCAGCTTTGGGGCGCCGGGCTGCACAGCATAATCAATAGTCAGCCTCCAAGTTCTGACTACGATTGGGAGAATATCATCCGCTCTCAAAATAAACCTGTCATCAGCCATGAAATCGGCCAGTGGTGTGTTTATCCTGATTTTAAAGAAATGAAGGAATATAACGGAGTTCTTCATCCTAAGAATTTTGAAATATTCAAAGACTTTCTTACAGAGAATGGAATGATTAATCTGGCGGACGAGTTTCTTGATGCATCAGGGAAGCTTCAGGTGCTTTGTTATAAAGCTGAAATTGAAGCGGCTTTACGAACAAAAGGAATGGGAGGATTCCAGCTCCTTGATTTGCATGATTTCCCGGGTCAGGGTACAGCTCTGGTAGGTGTTCTTAATCCTCTCTGGAATAATAAAGGATATGTAACTCCGGAAGAATACAGACAATTCTGCAATACAACAGTTCCTCTTGCACGTCTTTCAAAATTCATTTTTAATTCGGCTGAAGATTTTACTGCCGATATAGAAGTATCAAATTTTGACTCGGATTCATTAACCGGTGTAATACCGCAATGGAAGATAATTGATACTTCGGGAAAAATAATCGCAGAAGGCAATCTCGAAAAAACAGATATACCTATTGATAATGGAATAAAGCTTGGAAAGATTCGTTATCCATTGAATAAATTTAAAGTGCCCGCAATGTATACATTAGAAATCAGCATAAGTGATTTTACAAATAAGTGGGATTTTTGGGTTTATCCTTATCAGAATCCCGAACCGGTTTTCAGTAGTGATATTAAGGTGGTACAAAAGCTGGATGAAGAAACAATTAAATTTCTTAACGATGGAGGGAAAGTTCTTCTTACACCAGTCAAAGGAAGCATAAAGAGGGACAAAGGAGGAGATGCTGCAGTCGGCTTTTCAAGCATATTCTGGAATACCGCATGGACTTCCAGGCAGCCGCCGACTACACTTGGTATCCTGTGTAATCCAAATGATCCGATGCTAAAAGATTTTCCGACGCAGTATTATTCTAATTATGAATGGTGGGATGCAATGAGCCATTCAAATGCAATTTTACTCTCTGCGCTTGGTAAGAATATTAAACCTGTTGTCAGAATTATTGATGACTGGTTTACAGCCAAACCTTTAGGTTTAATTATCGAAGCTAAGGTCGGGAAAGGGAAACTAGTTTTAACAGGAATTGATTTACTGACCGACGCAGAAAAACGACCCGAAGCCAGGCAATTAATGTATAGTATACTTACATGCATGAGAAGTGATAAATTCAATCCGGTTCAGGAAGTTCAAATAAAAGATATTATGGATTTATTTAAATAACCTAAATCATGTACTAAAATATATGTCATCTTCTGTAAAAGAAATTAAACAGTTATCTCAAACTCTTATTGAGAACGTAACTAAAATGTAATCCCGGGTTAAAATCCTGTCAGTCTGAGCTTGTCGAAGACTGAAAAAAGATTAAATGTTATACTTCGATAAACTCAGTATGACATTACACTATTTTTAGATCAACCTCTTTTTCTGAGCTGAAGCGTTTTTAATTGTTTCATTTTAATTACTAATAGATTTACACTTGGCGAATAGCTTAATCATGCTTTAGACTAAAATAGATACTTATAAAGGAATAAACTTCTAATAAATAATATTGTAGTATAAATTTTGAAAAGGTCTTTTTGCTATGAAAAAACTTTTAATGCTCTTTTGTTGTTTTACATTGATGAATATATATGCGCAAAATGCCGATTCCCTTAAGCAGGCGAAAATGAAATGGTTTAAGGATGCCAAGCTTGGAATTTTCATTCACTGGGGAATTTATGCAGTTGATGGAATATCAGAATCATGGTCATTTTACAACGGAAGAATATCTTATGAAGACTATCTAAAGCAGTTAAACGGATTTACTGCAGAAAAGTATAATCCCGAGCATTGGGCTGAATTAATTAAAGAAAGCGGAGCAAAGTACTGTGTAATTACATCACGGCATCATGATGGTTTTGCGCTCTGGGATACTAAGTATGGAAATCTTAATGCAGTGAAAAATGCAGCTGTAAAAAAGGATCTCCTTACACCTTTTATAAAAGCTCTTCGTAAAAACGGTTTGAAGGTAGGAATATATTACTCTCTGCCTGATTGGTCTAACAATGATTATACAGATTTTACCAGAGAAATAAAAAGATATAAAATAAGCGACGACCCTGAACGCTGGAACAGGTATTTAACTTATTATCAGGGGCAGTTAAAAGAACTGATGGATAAATATAATCCTGATTTATGGTGGTTTGACGGAGACTGGGAACATAGTGCCGAAGAATGGCAGGCAGATAAAGTAAGAGCAATGCTGCTGGCTAAGAATCCCGATGTAATTATTAACTCACGCTTACAAGGCAGGGGTGATTATGAAACTCCTGAACAGGGTCCGCCTGTAGTAAGACCGGCTTCAAAATATTGGGAACTCTGCTATACAATGAACGACTCATGGGGGTACCAGCAGAATGATACGAATTATAAAACTCCGCAGGAATTGCTGGATACTTTTGTTGATTGTATTAGTGAAGGCGGGAATTTACTTCTGGATATTGGACCGAAAGCTGATGGAACAATTCCTGAAGAACAGGTTCATATATTGAAAGAGTTTGGTAAATGGACAGAGAAAAATAAAGAAGCAATTTACGGTACTCACCGCGGAATTCCTTATGATCATTTTTACGGACCGACTTCCTTATCAAAAGACAGTACAATTCTTTATCTGTTCGTTAAAGGAAATCCGAACGGGCAGGTCATGTTAAAAGGAATTACCAACAAAATTAATTCTATTTGGGTTGTCGGAAATGGTACTGCATTAAATTATAAGACTTTCAGTAAAGTATACTGGAATAAATATCCTGGTGTAACATATATTGATATTCCGGAAAACGTGCTCGGGAAATATTACACAGTAATAGCAATTCTTCTTGACGGTAAAATTGATCTGTATAGAAAAGTAGTTGGTGCTGTTGAAAGCAATTAAAATTAAATCATTAATCTTTGCAAATGAAAATGCTTTTTAAATATTTGACTATTTGGTTAATAATTTTTTCGGGAATATTTTCTTCATATCCCGAATCCGGTATTAAACTGGTAGAAAATCATTCATCAAAATACAACATTGTAATTCCTGAACAGCCTGCTGAAGTTGAAAAACATTCGGCCGAAGAGCTTCAAAAATATATTGAAGAAATATCCGGCACAAAACTAAATATTATTAATGATTCAGAACCCGAAACTCAATATGAAATTCTTATCGGCAGAAATAACAGACTTCAAAGATTAGATTTGAATATTAATTTCGATTCACTGGCTCTTGATGGATTTACAATCAGAACGGCAGGTAACAAATTAGTAATTGCTGGCGGCAGCAAAAAAGGGACATTGTATGGAGTTTATACTTTTCTGGATAAGTATTTAGGCTGCAAGATGTATACTCCCGATGCGATTTATATCCCTAAAAAAACGGATATTACTATTCCGGAAATTAATTTAACGGAGATACCTGAAATACTTTATCGTGAACTTCACCTCCCTTCCGCACGCTCTTCACAATTATTCTGCGACTGGCATAAGCTTAATCATTATTCTGAGCGTGAGAAATACTATGGAACTTTTGTCCATACTTTTTTCAAGTACCTTTCACCTAATCAATATTTTAAAACTCATCCAGAGTACTTTTCTGAAATAAATGGCATCCGCGTTCCGCAGCAGTTGTGTTTATCAAATCCTGACGTTTATAAAATTGTATTGGATAGCCTTAAAGACCGGATGAAAGAAAAACCGGAAGCTGTTGTGTGGGATGTTTCACAGAATGATAATTTCGGTTACTGTACCTGCAATCTCTGCAGCAGAACCGATTCAATTTATGGAAGCCCTTCAGGTTCAATTATTAAATTTGTTAATAAAATTGCAGAACAGTTTCCTAACAAAACTATTTCGACTTTAGCATATCAATATTCCAGGAAAGCTCCCGTCGGGATCAAACCTGATTCAAATGTAATGGTAGTTCTCTGTACAATAGAATGCGACAGGAGCAAACCAATTGCAGAACAGAAAAATGATTTATTCAACAGAGATATTAACGACTGGAGCAAAATAACTAACAAATTGAAAATCTGGGATTATGTTGTGCAGTTTTCAAGCTATATGGATCCGTTTCCAAATTTTTATGTTCTTCAGTCGAATATTAAAATGTTTGCTGCTCATGGTGTTAAATATTTATTTGAACAAGGAAGCGGTGATTCAAAAAGCGATATGCATGAGCTTAAAGCTTACCTGCTTGCAAAACTTATGTGGAACCCGGATGCAAATGTAGAAGATATAATAAATGAATTTTTAAACGGCTATTATGGAAATGCTGCTAAATACATAAATGAATACTTCCATTTAATGCATGATGCACTTAAAAAATCAGGTAAAGGACTTATTATCTACGGCTATCCTTCAAATGGGAAGGATAGTTATTTGACTCCTGATTTACTTGATGAATATACAAAACTTTTCGATGAAGCTGAGCAATCGGTTGCAAATGATACTTTGTTTTTAAACCGCATTAAAACTGCGCGTTTGCCTCTGGAGTATGCTAAACTTGAGCTTTCAAAACTTAATATCTCCAGCAATTACAGAATTTTTAATATTGTAAAAAACAGAGTTGTTGTAAACCAAAAGATGAAAGATCTTCTTGATAATTTTGTTAAAGAAGCAAATAAATCGGGAGTAAAAAGTCTTCATGAAAGAGGTTATTCTCCCGATGAATATTATACTGATATGCAGAAATTTTTTAATGAAGGTATGATAATTCATAAGGCATATCATAAAAATGTTAAGATACTTAGCACGGTGAGTCCCAATTATTCTGCTGATGGGCCTCAGACTTTAGTCGATGGTGTAATCGGTGAGCCGAATTATTATTTCAACTGGCTCGGCTTTGAAGGGAATGAGTTTGAAGCAGTTGTTGATTTGAAAAAGGAAACAGATATTAATTCTATACGAACCGATTTTTTACAGGAAGTTAAATCATGGATTTGGCTTCCAAAATCAGTAACTTATTCAGTATCTGATGACGGTAAAAATTTTACTAAAGTTGGAGAAGTAAAAGATACTGTTGATGAAAAGAAAGAAGGAATTTTCACTGAACCTTTTGCATGCAAAGTCAAAAATGTAAAAGCAAGATATGTAAAAGTCCAGACCAAAAGTCTGATTCATTGCCCCAGATGGCATATCGGGTATAACAACGGAAAAGGTAAGGCCTGGTTGTTTGTTGATGAGATTGTAGTTAAGTAATGATTCAGCTTTTTTATATAATTTAACGAATTCTTATTGACTATATCTTAAATAAATTAAAATATAGTTTTATTTGTTCAAGTTGGGCATAAATAAAACATTACTAAATTTTGATGATCTTGGGATTGTTCACTGATTAGGATTGTCATTTCGACCCCGACTCATTTTGTAAACTTTATTAAAGCCGGGGGAGAAATCTTACGTATATCGAAAAAGATTTCTTATTCATCCTGGTAATTTATTTTATCACCATTAGCCAGGATTCCTTCGAAATGGCAGTTCCTACTTTCTTGATATTCTCAATGTTAAAAATTAATATTTATTTATTCATTAACTAAAATTAAGTGATATGAAAACTTCAATAATACTAACATTCATGTTTGTTTTTTCGTTTACATTATTAAATCTATTCCCGCAGGAAAAATATGAATATGTAAAAGAAAAAGATCCATTGGTCTTAAAAAAATTAGATCACTGGCAGGATTTGAAATTTGGATTAATGATGCATTGGGGAACTTATTCACAGTGGGGAATTGTCGAATCATGGTCTTTATGCTCTGAAGATGAACCATGGTGTAAAAGAAAAATTGATGATTACTGTGAATACAAAAAAGAATATGAAGATCTTAAAAAGACTTTTAATCCTGTTGATTTTAATCCTGAAAAATGGGCTGAAGCAGCAAAAACAGCAGGAATGAAATACGTTGTTTTTACAACCAAACATCATGACGGCTTCTGCATGTTTGACACAAAGCAGACCGACTACAAAATCACTTCAACGGATTGCCCTTTCCATACTAATCCAAAGGCAAATGTAGCAAAAGAGATCTTCAATACTTTCCGGAATGACGGATTCATGATTGGTGCATACTTTTCAAAGCCTGACTGGCACAGCAACTATTATTGGTGGCGCTATTTTGCAACACCCGATAGAAATGTAAATTATGATATTAAAAAACATCCTGACAGATGGCAGAAATTTGTAGATTATACTCATAATCAAATTGATGAGCTTATGTCTGATTATGGAAAAATGGATATTCTCTGGCTTGACGGCGGATGGGTTCATAAATATTCCGAAGAAGAAATAGAAAGACTTAAAAAAGATACTACACTCCATATGTACCGGATACAAAGCCAGGATATTGATATGCCCGGAATCGTAAAAGATGCCCGTACAAAACAGCCGGGATTAATAGTTGTTGACCGTGCGGTTCCCGGCCCTTACCAGGATTACCTGACACCGGAAAATACAGTTCCTGATACAACTCTCCCCTATCCCTGGGAAACCTGTATGCCTATGGCAACCAGCTGGTCTTATGTACCGCATGATAAATACAAATCTGGTCAGAAACTAATTCATCTTTTAGTTGATATAGTTGCCAAAGGCGGAAATTTTCTTTTGAATATTGGTCCAAGCCCAAAAGGAGATTTTGATTCTGTGGCGTACGAAAGATTAAATGAAATCGGCGACTGGATGAAAGTTAACAGTGAAGCTATTTATTATTCAAGACCGATTAAACCTTATAAAGATGGTAAAGTCTGTTTTACTCAATTGAAGGATAGTACTACTTATGCAATATATCTTGCGGATAAGGATGAGAATTCTATACCGGCTAAAATCGAATTAACAAAATATTGTCCTGAAAAAAATGCTGATATAGAATTGCTGGGAACAAATGTAAAGATTAAATGGCAGAAGAAAGGTGAAGGCTGCGAATTTGAGATTCCTGAATCCGTTCGCAGTAATCCACCATGCAAGTATGCTTGGACATTCAAAATTTCGCAATAATAAATACTCCGTGATTCTCCTGTGAGCACTCTGTGTAACTGTATTTAAAATCTTTGTTTTTTTTGGCAAAATATTAAGCCCATATTAAGCAGCCATTTTTTGTTTATTTAATTCTGGCAACAAAACCATATTTTTATATTTAAGTGCTGAGAAGAAAAATGTTCTTCCTAAATTAGTTAAATGATAAGTATAACTATGTTGCATTCGTCTAATTAATTTGAAATGCTACGCATCGTTTGGGCATTCTTGATACTTTTGATGTGGTATAATTTTCTGCAGGATATTTCTCTTGGAGCTCTTTCCTCACTGACTTATTAGTTAACCCATGAATCAGAAAATCACCACATAGCATTGTCTCTATAACTGAGCTCTCTTTTTCCTTTAGGATATTAAATCCTTTGTAACTTCGATTATTGACCTTTTTACTTTCGGCCATATTCCTTAGTATCTCTTTCCCTATATGTGGGGTTCTGGCTTTTGATAAGTATTTAATAAACCTTTTATGAACGGCTAAAGCATGTTCTTCAAGGTAATTTAACGAATATATACTCTTTCTTAATGAAGTTTTTTTCTTCCTATTATGTCCGTCTTTACATTTGACCATTCTATTCATTTTTATCCTTCTGACATCGTTATATGTAATTTCTATTCGAAGCACGTTTCCTGCTTTATTGTACATCTTTAAGATATTCGGAACCCAATAGTATTTTATTCTTGTTCCTAAATACGTAACCTTTTTATCTATCGATACTTTTCCGCCAAGTCTTCCTGCCATCTTGATTCCTAAAAACTTCAGCACATCCTTTGGTGTGGTGCTGTATCCTAAATATTCAATTATATCTTTGTAGTTCTTTTCTAAATATTCTTGGCTCTCGAATATAAGGTCTGTTGCATACTCAACTTGTTGAATAACCCATTTATATTTAATATCCCATTGCTTATTTAACTCCGGCAATACATTTACAAATTGCTTCGACCATTCTTCCATTATTTTATGAAGATACTTTATTGTTATTTCCTTTTTAACCTTTTCTATAGCTTCAAAACTTTCAACCCAATTAATGCAGTTTCTATCTTTTAAGTATGTTATTTTATTCCTTTCTAATCCTTTAGAAAGTATTTCTCTGCCGTTCATATATACGCTAACTTTAAATGGCAGAAATCCCTGTACTCTAAAAAAACATAATCCTGTAAATGGACTGATAAAGTAAAAATAAAAATGTATGCTCCTTCGTTGTCTTGATACTAACTCTAACTTTTTTGTCTCCTTATTTCTATACACATCAAAACTATTATCAACTTCCTGTGTTCCGACTACTGCCACCATCCCTTCACTTATCTTTTGCTGTGATATTATTTCTTTTATCAAGTCATCTTTATTTATTTTGTAGCTGTTCAGAAAAATATATGGTACTTTATTCATACTAGCTATTGCTTTTGCTCCTTTTATCATTTTATCACTTAATCTCTTTGCCCATCCAAGAAAATTCTTCAGCATGATTCCATTTGAACTTAAATACTTCTCTAATCCTTTTTGATACGATATACACTGTATTGTACCACGGAATATCATCCTATCCCACCAGGTTATTTCTCCTAATATTTTTTTTGTATCTATTCCTTCGATCTCTTCCATAAAATTTCCTATTTTAATTTTATGGAAATTAATTATTTCACTTATCTTTTGCGATTTATCGGGCTGTGGTTCTCTGTGTAACTTTCTCAGCGATTAGGAACACAGAGATCTCGGAGAACATCGGAGAACCACAGAGAAAGTATAGAAACTAAGGACCGGTTGCAGACAGATGAAACATGTAAAATTTAATCTTAGGATTTGGTTTATTCCTCTTTACCTTTATGCCTTTATGCCTCTGATGCATCCTCAAACTGCTTCTGAAGGTAACTATGTATTAATAAAACCAACGGACACTCCTGAGCAGATCATCGAAAAAGCTGCAAATGTAACTCCATCCAGACGGCAGTATGAATGGCAGAAAATGGAATTCACTGCCTTTGTCCATTTCGGTATAAATACATTTGACAATGTCGAATGGGGAAAGAAGAATATGGATATATCGAAATTCAATCCCAAAGAAATTGATGTTAACCAGTGGGTAAAAGTTTTTAAAGATGCCGGGATGAAACAGGTAATACTTACAGCAAAACATCATGACGGCTTCTGCTTATGGCCGACTAAATATAACAACTATAATATTTCCAATACACCTTTTCAAAACGGCAAAGGAGATATTGTAAGAGATTTATCGGAAGCTTGTCATAAAGCAGGACTTAAATTCGGAGTTTATTTGTCTCCCTGGGATATGCATGAAAAAACCTACGGTTCATCTGCATATAATACTTATTTTGAAAACCTGCTCATGGAGCTTCTAACTAATTACGGCAAAATTTCGGAAGTCTGGTTTGATGGTGCAAACGGGGAAGGTCCGAATGGTAAAAAACAAATTTATGACTGGCATTCATATTACCGGTTGATCAGAAGGCTTCAGCCGGATGCTGTGATAGCTATAATGGGACCTGATGTACGCTGGGTTGGAACCGAATCAGGTTACGGCAGAAAAACCGAATGGAGTGTATTGCCTGGTTCAACTGAAAACCTGGGAAAGATTGCAGCTAATTCACAGCAAAAAGCTCTGGATAATGCATTCACACCGAAAGATTTAACAGGAGAAGATTTGGGAAGCCGGAAAATAATTGAAAAGGCTTCATCTCTTATCTGGTATCCTGCAGAAGTTGATGTTTCAATTCGGCCGGGATGGTTTTATCATAAAGCAGATGATGCTGCTGTAAAATCACCCTATAAACTGGTCGATATTTATTATAATTCGGTTGGTCTGAATGATGTATTATTACTAAATGTACCGCCTGATAAAAGAGGTCTTAATTACAAAATATGATATTCAAAGTCTTAAAGGAATGCGATATATTCTTGATGAAACTTTTAAGAATAACCTAGCAGAAAATGCGAAAACCAAATCTTCAAACGAAAAGAAAGGAAATGAAGCTAAATATATTCTCGATAATGATTTAAACACTTTCTGGACAACACCGGATACTCTAAGTACTTCATCAATCGAAATTGAATTGAATAAGGAGAAAACTTTTAACAGAGCAATGCTCCAGGAAAATATTTTAATCGGTCAAAGAGTTGAAAAATTTCATTTAGAAGCCTGGAATGGCAAACAATGGGAAAAATTTGCTGAAGCAGCTACAATCGGTTATAAAAGACTTCTCAGGTTTCCGGCAATTACAACTGACAAAGTTAAAATTGTTATCGATCAGTGCAGGACAAACCCTACTCTCTCCTCTTTTGGTTTATACATGGCTCCCCCGGAAATAAAGTTTGAACCGGATGGGAGTTCATTTCAGGATAGTACTTCATTTAAAATATTAAGCGGGGATAAAAGTGCATCCATTTATTATACACTTGACGGAAGTATTCCTGATAAAAATTCAATGAAATATAAAGACAGCATTTCTATAGATAAAACAACTGCTGTGACATCGATAGCAATTTCAAAAGATGGAAAAGAAAGCATTCCTTTTACAACCTCTTTTCATAAAGCGAAATATGGAATTGAATTAAATAGTAATTATAGTGCTAAATATCCGGGCAGAGGCAAGTTTACTTTAGTTGATGGTGTATACGGCAGCACTAATTTTAATGACAGGAATTGGCAGGGATATGATGGTAATGATTTGGATGCAGTTATCGATTTAGGAAAAGTAAAAAAAATCAATAAGATTTCTGCTTCGTTTTTAAGTGATG
The DNA here is from genome assembly GCA_963782475.1 of uncultured Bacteroidota bacterium. GTDB lineage: Bacteria > Bacteroidota > Ignavibacteria > Ignavibacteriales > Ignavibacteriaceae > CAVQBP01. The sequence continues at coordinate 270,067 of CAWAJW010000003.1, read as the reverse complement.
AGAATTCATTTATCTTTTTACCTTCTTCTGTAGAATATTCTATCTCGGATGACGGACACAATTTCAAAGCGGCTGGTGGGTTAAAAAATAATATTTCAGAAAAAGGGATAAAGGCGTTTATTCATTCATTTGATTTTAAAGGAAAAAATATTTCGGCAAGGTTTATTCACATTAAAGCTAAAAATATTGGAGTCTGCCCAAAGTGGCATAAAGGTGCTGGAGAAAAAGCATGGCTCTTCTGCGATGAGATTTCAGCTGATTAGAAAGAATTAGCCGCAGAGATAACGGAAAAGACGCAGAGGAAACAGAGGTTGAAGTATTATCTTGATATCTCTGAATTCTCTGAGATAATAAAATTTTAGAATTAAAAATCAACAAAGATAAATATGATAAGAATGGACTATATCAGTAAGATTTTACTAATTACAGCATTTACTAATATTATGGTGGTTTACGCACAACCGCTAAATAATTCAAAAGTAAAATTAATTTTAGATACTACAATTTTCCCCGCAGGCAGACTTGGTTCCTGTCATGCTAGTACAGTTGTAGAATTAAATCCCGGAATATTTATGTCAGCATGGTTTGCCGGTTCGCATGAAGGTGCGAATGATGTAGGCATTTGGATATCAACTTTCAGGAATAAAAAATGGAGCGAACCTCTTGAAGTAGCAAAAGGTGTTGATTCACTCGGCGGGCAGTTACCATGCTGGAATCCGGTTCTTTTCAAAACAAACAATAATTCTCTTCTATTATTTTACAAAGTTGGTATTAATCCCCGCGAATGGCATGGATATGTAATCAGATCTGCGGATAATGGAAATAACTGGACTCAACCAGAAACATTACCTCCTGGTTTTCTTGGTCCGATTAAAGATAAACCAATCCAATTGCAGAATGGAAATATTTTGTCTCCTTCCAGTGTTGAAAAAGAAGATGGAAGCTGGAGCATTCATCTTGAAATCACTAATGAAAATTTATCATTCTGGAAAAAAGTTGAAATATCCAAGGATGATTCTGTAGGTGTAATCCAGCCGACTATTCTGAGACATCCGGATGGTAAACTGGAGATGTTATGCCGCAGCCGCCAGAATTCAATTTATCAAACATGGTCGGATGACAATGGTTTACATTGGAGTAAGCTGGAAAAAACTTCTCTGCCGAATCCTAACTCCGGTATAGATGCTGTATCACTAACAGATGGAGATTTTATTTTAGTTTATAATCCTTTACTGCATGGTGCCGACTGGTTTAACGGCAGAAATGTTCTTAATGTTGCTATATCAAATGACGGTATAAACTGGAAAGATATTTATCAGCTTGAAAATGAAAAGAAAGGTGAGTTCAGCTATCCCGGCAATTATTCAGGGTATGGATAAATCAATACATATTACATATACTTATAACCGAGAAACAATAAAATATGTGGTATTGAAAATCAGAGAACATTGATATAATGTTTAGGCGATTAATTTAATAATGAAATTACAAAGGAACCTTAATTTTATTCTTAATCGTAATTCCTGATTTACCTGCCTCGATTCAATCATATAGAGAGATTTGAATTATAATTGTAAAATATTAAAGCATAAAAAATCCATTATGAAAAATATTACTGTTCTTTTAATTTATCTGCTTATAATAACAGTAAAAGCACAAACAGATACAAACTCATATGCAGATCCTGGGAAGTTATTCACTCATCCCCCCGAAAGTGCTAAACCCGGTGTTTTGTGGATGTGGATGGGTTCCAACATAAGCAAAGAGGAAATAAAAAAAGATCTTGAAGCATTAAAGGAAGAAGGATTCAACAGAACAACAATGTTCAGTCTTGCAGATGTTACTACTCCATGGGCCGATGAAATTGATAAGAGTCCTACACCTCAAATTATTGCATGGACAGAACCGTGGTGGAAATTGGTCCGGTATGCTGCGGAAGAATCAAAACGACTGGGTATGGATTTTGGGATGTTCAACGGGGCAGGTTATGAATCGAGCGGAGGTACGTGGATAACCCCTGAACTTTCTATGCAGGAAATATGCTGGTCACAAAAAAGAATTGCGGGTAATCAACATATAAATATTAAACTCTGCCTTCCTTATGTGGATCCGCATGCAAATCAGCCTTATCCGGTTTATAACCCGGAAACAGGTTTAGTTGAAAAGCCCATAATAAAAGCCAGGAAAAATTATTATAAAGATATAGCATTAATAGCTGCTCCTGCAAAAGGTGTAGTTTCAAAAAATAGTATTATCGATTTAACCGGGAAAATGGATTCTACCGGACACTTTGAATGGGATGCGCCTGAAGGTGATTGGATTATTTACAGATTCGGACATACCACAATGGGCGCATTAATTCAGCCGGCACAGTGGAATGCGACAGGACTCGAATGCGATAAAATGAGTAAGAAAGCAGTAGAGTTTCATATAGATCATGTTATTAATGAAATTAAAAAACATCTTGGCGATTTAATTGGTACCGGTTTTACTCACGTTCATTTTGACAGCTATGAAGCCGGTACTCCTACATGGACCCCCAAAATGAGAGAAGAGTTTTCAACCAGAAGAGGCTATGACCTTCTCCCCTATTTGATTACGTTTTCCGGCAGAATTATTAATAGTGAAGATGAAACTAAAAAATTCAAAGATGATTTTGACGCTACGATAAAAGATTTATACCGGGATGTTTATTTCAAAACTATATCTGATAAACTGCGTGAAGCTCATCTTATATTTTTGTGCGAACCTTACGGCGGACCATGGAGACAGGATGATATCATACCGCTGGTTCATGATGTAATGACCGAGTTCTGGACAACTAAAGGAAATTTTTCTCCTTATGAATTAGAACCTACGGTCGCTGCATTGCGTAAATCAGGAAAAAATATTATCGAAGCGGAAGCATTTACAGGTCATCCCGAGGATAGCAAATGGGATGAAACTCCTGCCTGGTTAAAACCGATTGGAGATGCCGCATTCTGTGCCGGAGTAAACCGGTTTGTTCTGCACAGATTTGTTGAACAGCCATGGGATGATAAATACAAACCGGGTGCTACAATGGGACAATGGGGCACACATTTCGACCGGACACAAACATGGTGGAAACCATTTAAAGCAATGGTTAAATACTGGACCAGATGTCAGGCTCTGCTCCAATGGGGAAATATTGTCTTGCCATTTAAAGATGATTTTACTGTAACCGATACTGCCGGAAATATTTCTCTGAAGTCTATTCACAGAAATCATAATAATACAGATATATATTTTGTTGCAAATACAGCACGTACAGACGGATCGGCAACTTGTTCTTTTAAAGTATCGGGCATGCAGCCGGAACTTTGGGATCCTGTTACCAGCTCAATGAGGACTCTTCCGCAATATGAGGATAAAAATGGATATACATCTATTCCTTTAAAATTTGCCGAAACTCAAAGCTTTTTTATAATATTCAGGAATAAGGGGAAACAAACAGAATCTATCAGGAAAAGTAATTTTCCTGACTTTAAAGAAGTTCTTGAACTTAAGGAACCATGGAAGGTACAATTTGATTCAGTATGGGGCGGTCCGGTTCAGCCTGTAACTTTTGATACACTTCAGAACTGGATAACCTGTCCTGATTCCGGGATAAAATATTACAGCGGAACTGCTGTTTACAAAACTAATTTTGATTTAAGCCCATCTATAGTAAATAATAAATCGGCTCAGTTCTATTTGGATTTGGGAATAGTAAAACATATAGCCCGGGTTAAACTAAACAATAATGATCTTGGTGTTATATGGACTGCACCATGGTATGTAGAGCTTCCTGCAGGACTTCTTAAAAGTAAGAGCAACGAACTCATTATTGAAGTTACAAATGTATGGGCAAACCGTTTGATTGGAGATGAGCAGCAGCCTGAAGACTGCAAATGGCTTCCGGGTTATATTTGGAAAGGGAGATTTTTACAGGAGTTCCCCGATTGGTTCTTAAAAAACGAACCATGTCCTTCCAAAGCACGATATTGTTTTACGACATGGGATTATTTTACAAAAGATTCACCGCTGGTTCCCTCCGGATTAATAGGACCGGTTAATATATTAACAATTAAATAACAATCGGATGAAAATAATCTCTGTTTAGACAAGTTCAATATAACAGCTAAGCCCGATTATTTGATTATAAGAAATACTAACCGGTGAATATTTTCCCGGTAAATTTCACTTCAGTAGTATTAATTTCATAGAATGTACCTTCTCAGGAGTTGTAACCACAAAGAAATAATTTCCCGATGATACATAATTGCCGTTATTATTCTTTCCATCCCAGGTAAATCTATACTCCTTCTTGCCGGAAGTATATTCCGAATCAAATGTTTTTATCAATTGTCCAAGGATATTATATAACTTAAATGTCACACTATTCGGTTTATAATTATCAGGTAATTTTATTCTAAGATTCACCTGGCTGTTGAAAGGATTTGGATAAGCGCTGACAGATAGACTGTCATTTTTATTCTCTTTAACGGAATCTTTTACACCTATAATTGTACCTCCGTTATCATCCATACAATCATAGCAAACCTGGTTTTCCATATCCGGATCGAGACATATAAACGCAGAGTAAAGCGACAATACTCTTTCTGCAATGCTGTTGTAGACAATTTCGTTTACTATTTCATTTGTCTGAGATTGGTTTTCTAAATAATTTATATAATTTCCTCCCCACATTTTTTCATTCAAACTATCGGAATTGAGTAATAATGAATCACCAAGCATATACTGTTCGGAAAAGGGAGTTGATTTGTATACTCCTGAAGCTTCAATAATAAACGGGAAATTTCCCTGGTATTTACCTATTTGCAGAATAGGCTTATTTAAGAAAATTGAATTAGTATTTAAATCAAGATTATAACGAGCATAACAAAATCCGTTTTCAAGCTTTGTATGAAGATCAAAAGAAGTGATAAACCCGCTTAGTGATTGGAATGCATCCGAAAGCAGTTTTGAAAATGTTGATGAAGAATTGAAAAGAGTAAAATAACTCCCGGATGTTATCCGGGTAATATTCTCATAAAAATATTCATCACCGTAATAATATTGCCCGTTAAAATAATGATAAGTATAGTATCGATCCTGAAAATTTACTACGCTTATCGGGAGCAAGGGTTCCATTAAGCTAATTAAATCATTTATCAATTGATTTGCAGCCTGGTAATCCCCAACCTGATCAGAATTTGCAACGAGCAGTATATTTCCGTCATTACCGTGCTCTTTAACGAAATCAATTCCATCGGCTAAAAGAGAAGGCAGATTACTATAATCAGCAATTTGATTTTCTTCCAAATTTTTGAAAATACTGTCGATTGTAGCTGAATCTGCTTTTATCCAATCATTGCTGATTCTATTAATATTTGCCTTTGAAAATATTAAGTTAAAGGAATCTTTTGATGAAAAATTAGATATAATTGTTGATTTCAGGTTAGATAAAAGTTCACTCTTGGTCAGTGTACTCATTGAAATATCATAATCAATTAAAACAGCTACTTTAATTGGTGCGGAAATGTTTAATACTTTTGATGGAAGAAATGCCATCTGGTATATACCCTCGTCACCGTTTCCGAATTTACTTACAAAAATACCATTATGGAGAGGTGAACTTATTCCGAAATTCAGACTCTGTTGTATTGCTTCTTTTGGAATTTCTGCCTTATAAAAATTTCCTGATAACGAATCATTAATACTTTGAAAAATAATATTTGGATATTCAAGGATTTGCGGATTATTCCAATCATTGGATAATCTAACATCGAGCTCAAAATTATTTAACGGATTAGCTGATACACTTAGAAGATTTGTCGGTAAAGAAGCTGTAACAAGAGAAGCAGTCCATTGAGTGGGGATCATATAAGAAATTTTTACTTTTCTTGTTTTGTTCCCGGGCATCGGGAAAATCCTGAGTTCATATTGAGTTGCACTCCTTTTAAATAGGATGGAAGGATCCCGTCTTCTTTTAACAATGCTTTCGTATATTGAAGAGGCGGTCCATTGATCCATAATTTTGGCTTTAATCGTATCCTGGTCCATCCACAACCAGGAATCTGTAACAATTGCATTAGCCGGTAAATCAAAAGAAAATATTACTTCAAGGGTATCTGAACCGCTAAAAACCGTATTCCTTGCAGAAAATGTAAGATAAAGATCTGTTCCCATATAAACGCCAAGCGGTTTTAATGAGATGGTTGCTTCTTCAATTGTTCCGTCATAAAATCCGCTCCAGCCTCTCGGGTCCTGAACAGAAAGGTGCGTATATGCAAATAAATAAGTTGAGAGTAAAATTATTAACAGTAAAAATTTTTTCATTTTCGGCCTCCCTTTTTTAAAACAAAAATTATTTTACCGGATAAAACTGATGATTTGGAAGTTTTTTAATTCGTTAAGATTTTTTTTGAATGAAATTAACCCCTTAATATTTTTTAGCTGTTTTATAACTTAAAAAAATCTTTGAAGATAAGCAATAACTGATTTCTAAAGCCTTATCCCGCAAACACTTGGCCTACTCTTGAACCTGAACTTGAACTTGAACCTTGAGCTTAATTTGCTTTCAACATATTTCTACTTATTCACTATACTTAAAAACTCTAAATGAATGCGGTTTTATTTTTATTTCAAAAGCCGATTCGACTTTAGAATTTCTTCTCCAAATATTGCCTGCTTTTTCAGGAATTAAGGCGGATTCATCGCCTGATAATATATCTAATGCTTTCCCCGATTTAATTCCTACATCTACTTTAACTGTAGTTTCTTCAGGTAAAAAAGATTCAACGATAAAAGTATTATTATCATATGCAAAAAGACTTACTTGAGATGAACCTTCAAGACGCAGGTTAATATCCTCTGTAAGTATCTGCCTGATCCTGTTTAATACTTCCGGCGGAAGATTATATAAATCTGCAAAACTATCAGGTATAGTTAAAACATATAATGTCCCTTTTGCATAACTTGCAGAAATAAGAACCGGCCATCCCAAACCCGAATCAAGACCGGAAATCTCTTCCCATGCATCATTTGTTAAATATTGAATTTGAGGTATTAGTATTTTTTCTTTAGAGCTATATAGCGAATTACTTCTCCTTCCAATAAAGAAATTTTTAACCAAAGATTTTTGATCCAGGTAATGAAGCTCAACAATATCTTCAATCCCCTTTCCCTGGAGCGCTCGCAGCAATCCTGATGTTATCATTATATTTTTACCCGCCGTAAGCTGACCTTTAATTTTATCCACGATCCCTGGATCATATTTAGCTGATTCGGTAAGAAGAATCATTTTCGAATCAGCAGGGAACTCAGGAACTATATCCATCGGGAGCCCAATCATACCAAAATAATTCTGAAGGAAATCCTCACCCATTGAATTATAAGGTTTATAACTTTTTATTCCTAAAGGATTTCCGAGCTTATCTAAAAACTTATCAGCTTTATTAAAAGCATAACCTGCGGCACCTGCTATCAAAGCAGGTGAAGGTTCATCTCCCATCATTTCATCAAAATTAAAGCTGGTATTTTGTGACTGCCATGATGCACGCATATTTTCAGCTACAGGCATTTGAATTGAACGGTAATCAAAAAGAGTGATTTCCGGAGCTTTGGCAAAAAGTGTTAACCATAGCTGTTCAGCATATCTATCCATATAATAAATTCCAAAGGGATCTACCCATCCGCCTCCGTTGCCGCCTGGTTTTATATTCGAGAAATATCTGAATATCAGGTAACTTTCATACTGCTGTAAATGTTGGTCGGAAAATTCAGGATCCCGTGTTTCCGTTCCGGTATATATCCCATCGAATATTTCCGGTTCATCTTTAAGATTAAAACCTAGTCCCTGGAAATGTTCATACCAGTTAGGAAATTTAATTATAACTTTAACTTTCGGGTTAACTGCTTTTGCAGGACCTACTATTAATTCTTTTGCCGCATCAGTCATTAACTTTAAACGGAAATCTGTCCAGCTTAAATTTCCTTTTGCTTTTATGCAATCTTCATTTTTACAATTAGTAAAGAAAAAATCATCAAGGATAAATTCATCGAAATGCTTTGCCGTTAATTCCGCTAATTCTTTAGCTTCTTTTCTTTCTTTCGGGGAAACATAACAGAAAGTTTGAAACCGGTTTCCTTCATTAACGGTATATGTTATTCCGCCGGCAGTTTTTATTCCTTTATCATGAAAATATTTTTTTACTAATTCAATTGTGTTTCCATCAACTGTTATATTATCACGGTGAGTTTCCAGGTATACTTTATCAATTTTTACTTGATGTGAAATAGATGTCCATATCGAATCAAGCTTTTTCAGATTTGTCATTTCTTTTACTTCATAAGCCCTGATATAAACCGATACAATAAAATTTTTATAATTCCCCTGGAATCCCATTAGATTAAAAGATATAAGGAAAATAATCAGACAGGTGACAGATTTAACTTTCATAATTTTCCCTCTTGTAAGTTATAACTGCTAAGTTAAAGATTTGAACTGTTTTTAACAATTATTATTCTGAATTATGGAAGCTTATTTTACATAAATTTCAGATTTACTTCTGCTGTTAAAACGTAATGTCAGCATAACTGCAGATGCAGTTAATCCGGTTAACAACCCAACCCAGACACCTTGAACACCAAGGTGAAAAATGAATCCCAACAAATAAGCAATGGGGAGCCCTATAATCCAGTATGCCGTAAATGTAATTAGAGTAGGAATTTTTACGTCTGTCAATCCTCTCAAAATTCCTATACCCACAGCTTGAACTCCATCCGAGATTTGGAATAGAGCCGCAATAATTAATAGAGAAGATGCAATGGAAACTACTCCCTTGTCATCAATATAAAGTGAAGGGAGAAATCTTCTCAGTGCGATAAATGTTAAGCCGGAAGCAGCCATAATCGAAGCACCCAGAAATATTGCAGTAAACCCTGCCTTTCTTGTTTCAGATATACTCTTTTGACCGACAGCATTGCCGACCCTTATTCCGCCGGCAGCAGAAATTCCCAGGACAGCCATAAATGAAATTGAAGCCAGATTAATTGCAATTTGATGAGCTGCCAATTGTTTTGTTCCAAGCCAGCCGACCATTACAACAGCAAACGAAAAAGCGCCGACTTCAAAAAAATATTGGAACCCGCTTGGCAGACCAATTGATAATATTCTTTTTATTACCGGCAAATCAATTTTATTGAAATTAAAGCTGACATCGAACTGCTTGAAATAATTGGTTTTCATAACATAGGTCATCAACAAAATCGCCATAAATATCCTGGAAAAAAAAGTTGACCAGCCGGCTCCATCAAGACCGTAGGCCGGAAAACCTAAATTCCCGTAAATAAAGATCCAGTTGCCTATAAAATTGACAACATTTGCAGCCAGCATTACTATCATTGCAGGCCTCATTATGGATAAGCCTTCTATGAATTGCTTATAGGTATGAAAAAATAAAGTAGGGATTACTGAAAGCCCCAATATTTTTGTATATGATGTCGCTTGAACTACAACTCCCGGGGGCTGATTAAAATAGGTTATTAAATCCGCACATAAAAAGGTAACCGCCAATAAAATAATTGAAAAAGATAAATTGACTATTAAAGACTGGCGAAAATATATTCCGCATTCATGATATTTTTTTGCGCCTACAGAAATAGCTACCAGCGGAGTGACTGCGAATGAAACTCCCAGACCTACAATAAAAATCAATAATGTCAGGCTGTTCCCAAGCGAAGCAGCGGCTAACGGAGTAGCTCCAATTCTTCCAACCATAACACTATCTACAACTCCCATCATCATAAAACCCAGTTGTCCTATCATAACAGGGTATGCAAGCTGTAAAGTTTTTTTAATATGTATTTTAATCGGCTGCATTATGAATATTAAAGAAATAAGATTTAAACTTAATAAAATATTAAGATGAATAGGAGATGCAAAGTATAGTCAGCTATTAAAATGGAAGATGTTAAATGCAGAACTATAATTTCGGGATTTAAGAAATTAAAAAGAAAATGAACTACCTAATTATATTTTTAAATTCTGTAGCCGCAGCAGTTATATTATCAGATTTATAGATCGAAGAGCCTATAATAAAAACATCGCAGCCGGCATCCCGCAATGTTTTTGCATTTTTTAAATTGATGCCGCCGTCGACCTGGATTAAGAAGTCAGCATTTAGTTCCTTTCTCAGATCAACCGCTTCTTCAATTTTTTTTATAGAATTCGGGATGAAAGATTGTCCGCCAAACCCGGGATTAACGGACATGATTAAAAGAGAATCGGCATATTCCATAATATATTTCAATACTCTAACGGATGTGGAAGGATTGATAGCAATCCCTGCCTGCATTCCCAGCTCTTTTATTTTATTTACCGTTCTGTTAAGATGAATAACAGTTTCATAATGCACTAATAAATGATTAGCTCCTGCCTCTGCAAATTCTTCCAGGTACTTATCAGGGTTTTCTATCATTAAGTGAACGTCGAGCTGAAGCTTAGTCGATTTTCTGGCAGCCCTCACTATAAGAGGTCCAAATGTTAGATTAGGAACAAAATGTCCGTCCATTACGTCACAATGGATCCAATCAGCACCTCCCATTTCAACTAAACGGATCTGCTGAGCTAAATTTGAAAAATCAGATGATAATATTGAAGACGCTAAAATTGCCATAATTACTCCGTTGTTTCATCCTTTGTTTCAACTGATTTTGTAACAAATAAGTCGATTGGGTCTCCTTTATTTGCTTTATTGCCTTTGCTTGGATATTGATCAAGTACAGTATTCGGCAAAAGTGAAAAAGAAGGCTGATAATTAATTTTTCCAACACGTAACGAACTGTCCGCTAAAATTTTCTCAGCTTCCGAAAGAGATTTGCCAATAAGATCGGGTACTGTAATCTCACCAAACTCTTCCCCGGCACTGACTGTGACACCAACAGAGTCTCCTTTTTTCAGCGGAGTCCCTTCTACATATTGCTGATCAAAAATCATATTTTTCGGATTAGTAGAGGGAACATCAGTAATATTCCCCAGCTTTAATCCTATTCTCTCTAGTGAAAATTTGGCATCCCTGACTGATTTTCCTTTTAGTAAAGGTACTAATACAACCGGTTCGCCGCCGCTGACAAAAAGGTATATCCTTCTTCCATCTTTAACTGTTTCACCTGCATTCGGTTTTTGCAATAGAATTGTTCCTCTAGGATATCTTTCATCAAAAGTTGTATCACTAATTACCGGTTCAAGATTGGCTTTTTTTAATACATCAAGAGCTTTTTCTTCTTTTAATGAAACTACATTTGGTACTTTTTCTTCGGGCTCACTTACATACCAGGGCATAATTACATAATTCATCAATACTATAAACAAGATAAATCCCAATAAAATGTATATAGTTTTTTTTACGAAGGAGTTTTTAAGGATATTTTTCATTGGTTCCAAATATATTAAATGAGAAATATTGTTACAACTAACGAATCTGTAAACAATATGTTAATTTTGCAATTTCGTATATCGGCTTGAATTTCGGATTTTGAATTACGTTCTTATATTATTGATTTTAAAAACAAATGTGAGTACATTTGTCTGATTCCAAAAGGACAAATAACCCATGGCAAAATATAATAATTCTTACATCTCAGAAACTCCAATTGGAAAAATTAAAGAGCTCAATGAACGGTATGCATTAACCCTTAGTGATATTGCAGATATACTTGATGTAGCACCTAAAACATTAACCCGATGGTCAAAAAATATGAATTCTGCGGCACAGATCTCTAAAAGGAAAATCGATAGTCTCGATGTCCTGGAATCTATATTAAAATTAGGGAAGAAAGTTCTTGGTTCCGAAGATGACCTTAATGATTGGCTTCATAATCCTGTATTTGCGTTAGACGGAAATAAACCGGTTGATCTCATTAAAACAGAATCCGGGCGGCGAAAAGTTGAAATAGCCCTGCATCAAATAGAACACGGGATTCTATAATTGCTGAGACTTTATCGGATATGCAGAAATGTCTATGATCCGAAAGATCCAACAGGAGCAGTCAATACTCCCGGGCGCTGGCACGTTTTGGGTCAAAGAGTTCTTTATTTTTGCTCTTCATTAGCTATGTGTATTCTTGAACTTAAAGCTAATTCAATCCCTTTTACAACTATTCGAAAAGCATATCATTATATAGATATAGAAATTAATTCCGATAACTTTTTTATTGAGGAAGTACCTGAATCATTTTACCAAAAAAACTGGACATTAAACAGACAGGCAACACAAGAATATGGCAGCGGATGGTTTAGAAGCGGCAGATCTCTTATACTAAAAATGCAAAGCGCTGTTTTGCCTGCTGATTCGAATTTTATTTTGAATGCAGCGCATCCGGATTTTCTTAATTTGAATTTTCCGAAACCAATGATTATACCGCTTAACAAGAGAGTAAAATAAATCAGGTTTTGAGAAACTTTATCGAAAAAAGGAATAGTAAAACTAAAATTACTTTCCTAAATTAGCGCTTATTATTTTTTTCATACAAGCCAATAGCTAAAAAATAAAGAGGTAACTAATGTTCAAAAAGCACCCAAAAGGGCTATATGTACTCTTTTTTACCGAAATGTGGGAGCGTTTCGGCTACTATTTAATGGTAGGGATTTTACTCCTGTATTTAACTAATACTACAACCGGCGGGAAAGGTTTTGATGTTAGAACTGCTGCAGATATCGTAGGATCATTTATAGCGCTTGTTTATCTGACTCCCTTTATTGGCGGTTTAATCGCAGATCGATATTTAGGCTATATAAAATCAATATACATCGGAGGCAGTTTAATGGCTGCCGGGTATTTCGGTTTAGCTTTCCCCGGTGATACCGCTTTATTTGTATCCCTTGGTTTAATTATTGTCGGAAATGGATTCTTCAAACCTAATATCAGTACAATCCTCGGAATTATATATAATAAAGATGAGCTTAAACCTTTAAAAGATAACGCATATAATATTTTTTATATGGGAATAAATATAGGTGCATTAGTCTGCAATTTTGTTGCTGCTTATCTGCGGAATAAATACGGCTGGGGATATGCTTTTTCAGCTGCGGGTGTAGGATTAGTAATAGCTCTTATCTGGTTATCAACAGGATTAAAGCATGTAAAATATGCTGATGTTAAAAAACCGATGCAGAAGGAAGATATGCCGATGATGAAAATATTTTTATATGTTTTCCTACCGGCAATTGTTTTTGCGGTTATCGGATGGATAATCCCCAATAATATTTTCGGTTCAAATTCTAATGATGCATTTATCTTTGCATGTGTCCCGATTATAGCTTTTTACATCTCATTATGGCTGAAAGCAGGAGGAGAAGATAAGAGAAGCATTGGTGCGCTCCTTTTTATTTTTACTATTTCAATAATTTTCTGGACTATTTATAATCAAAATGCTACCGGTTTAACTATCTGGGCAGAGAATTATACTAACCGTGAAATAGCTCCCGTTTTGGAAAAGCCTGCTCAAGCAATAGATATGCTTCAAAGTGTAAATACAAAACCCCGCCTGGTACCGGAAGTAGATAAATATTTGAGAGTAGTTACGGATAGTACCGGTGAACCCGTTATGGTTGAAGGACCAAATCCGTATTTCAATAATCTGCCGAAATCCGAATGGCCCCGCGAAGGTAAAAGTATCAAATTAGCAAATGCTGAATTATTTCAATCGATTAATCCGTTTTTCATTATTGCATTAACACCCATATTAGTGGGATTCTTCAGCTGGCTTGCAAGGCGGGGAAAAGAACCGTCCACCGCATCCAAGTTTGGATATGCTTTATTTATTTCCGGTTTATCCTCTTTAGTTATGGTTTTTGCTATTATGTCTGTTCCATCGGTTTATACTCATAAGACTGCTGCCATCTGGCTTTTTATAACCTACGGAGTCTTTACAGTAAGCGAACTATTCCTAAGTCCAATAGGATTATCACTTGTTTCTAAACTTGCTCCTGCAAGAACTACAGCACTCATGATGGGAGGCTGGTTTTTATCAACTTCTTTGGGAGGAAAGGCTGCCGGTATTTTAGCCAGCTACTGGGACACTTTCACTGATAAATCATTTTTCTTTTTATTATTAACTATCGCTGCTTTCATCGGAGGAATTTTTATATTTATGAGAATAAAATCGCTAGATGCAATTGTAAAAGCCAGGACGGGTTCCGCTACTTAGATAGAATATGGATTTGACGGATCAAACTGATTTAATGGATCGAAGATTTATTTTTCCGCTTTAATCCGTCTAATCTTCTTTATTATAAAACCTGGTATGCACACTTGAGAACGTTTTTCCCTGTTACATTTGATTCTTCTAATTTTAAAATTTAATTTTATCAGTATTAATCCGTCTCATCCGTAAAATCCGTGTTCTATTATATATTTTTATTATGTATAAGAATTATTTCTTCCTAAACAGATTTATTGTTGAAATTAATTCAATTTTAAAAGATTCCCTTCTTATATCTGCATTTTCACAGGAAAAAGATACATTGATGCTGGAAATCAGGAAAGAGAGAGAAATAAAATTCTTAGAAATTTCGGTAAACCCGGGTTTTCCTTATATAACTCTTAAAGATTCTTATAATCGTGCAAGAAAAAATACTATCAGCTTTTTTTTAGATTATCTTCCTTCAAAATTAATAAAATTTGAAATAGCAGCATCGGACAGAATAGTGCGAATAAATCTGGATTCCGGAATTCTATACTTTGCAATAAGAGGAAAATATACCAGCATTAGTTTTTGTGCAAATAATAAACTGGAAAACTTTAAGAATCTTCCCGATGATTTTGATGAATCGGGATTTCTTAAAGAAATGGAATCTATAAATTATATTTGCAGCTATAACCTCCCTGCTTTTACCTTTCAAGCAGAAGTTGATATCTGGAAAGAGCTGAAGATAAAATACCCATTCATCGGGAAAGAAATTATTTCGGAAGCGAAAGCCAGGATAAAGGGTGAAAGTAAAGATGAAATAATAGGATCTCTAACTCAAATAATTGAGGAAATATTAAATGAAAAACCTGCGGTCTTTTTAGATCAAAATAATCTGCAGGTTTACCTTGGTGTTTCTTCATTTAACATTTTTCCCTATACCGAAAAAATATTTTTTGAAGATTTGATAAGTGCCTTAAATTATTTTATAAGTAAAAAATTTAACTTTGAACAGCTGAATGAAAAGAAGAAAAAAATACAAAAACATATAGATAAAGAACTGCTCCGCTTTTCAGCTAAGATGAATAAGCTGAAAGGCATCCTGGAAAAAGAAAGCAAAGAAGAAGAATATCAAAAGTTGGGAAATTTATTATTAATAAATATTTCATCGATCCGAAAAGGGATGGATACTATCCAACTTGAAGATATATATTGCGATAATAAGCCAGTTACCATAAAGCTGGATGAAAACCTTTCGCCTAAGAAAAATGTAGACAACTATTTTGATAAAGCAAAGAATGACCGGGTAAGGCTCGAAAAATCCAAAAAGCTGTTTAATGATGCTTCAAAAAATTATTATAATTTGAAAAAGATTGAAGAAAAATTTCTTACTACTAAAGATCTGGAAGGATATTCTAAAATTATGGAAGAATTAAATATTAATGAAGAGAAGAATAAAAATTACCGGGATGATATTCAAAATAAGTTTAAGCATTACTTAATTGAAAACAAATACAATCTATTTGTCGGGAAAGAGAGTAAAAATAATGATTTGCTTACAACAAAATTTGCAAAACAAAACGATTACTGGTTTCATGCAAGAAGTGTTCCCGGTTCGCATGCAGTACTTAGGTTAGATAATACAAAAGAAACTGTACCAAAACATATTCTAAAAAAGGCTGCATCCATTGCGGCATTTCATAGTAAAGCAAAGACAGCGGGGACAGTTCCCGTATCATATACTCTGAAGAAATATGTGGTTAAGAAGAAAGGTATGGAACCGGGAAAAGTTGCTTTACTTAGGGAAGATACTTTATTAGTTAAACCGGAAATCCCCGATAAATGTGAATATATAGAAAAGAGTTAAATTTTAATCAGTAGCTTTCCTTTAGACTTTAAATTTTCAAAACAGTCATCAATGAGATATAACAACTGCTCAGTATAATTTATAGTTTGTCTGAAAATTATTTTTTAATATCTTATCAGTGTTTGTAAGTGAGATGTTAAATATAATCGCCGGGGAGATAGAAACACCCTCCAGGCTCCTGCAGCCTTCTTGTTCCCATCCCCCAGCGAAGATATTTGTTAGAGATAAGTTGACGCTTAGTAAAATCCAACTATTGTGCCGGATTTTTTCAACTAAATTTTTTAATATAACTATCTAACAAAGTCTCTTATTCTTTTTTTGAGATTTATGATTAATTGTGAGATATGGTTGAGTTACTTTGGTTCAATCTATTAAGAATATAAATGATTTTGAAGAGGAGTGTACTAATCTAATTACGGTTCGCATTTTGTTTACCAAAATGAAGTATGATCTAAATCAAGTATTATTTTCGTATTGCATCTTTTCTATACCAATCCTTTTTTTAAATAAGAAAAACGGCTTTTCAAACCGACTTAATTTTTAAGGAAATGCTTTAATTTTTCCCGGATCTTCAGCATATCTTTATCTACATCTTTCTTATTGCCATAATTGTCAGATCGTCCATCATTTTTGACCCGCATTTAAACTCATTTAAATCATTTACAAGTAAATTAATAAATTCCTGCGGTGATGAGTCTAAATTATTTAAAGTGAAATCCATAATTCTTTTTTCACCATATTCCTCATCTTCCTTTCCGATCGCTTCCGATAACCCGTCAGTATAAAGAACTAAGCTCTCCCCTTTTTCCAGTTTAATTTTTTGTACCTTATATTCCATATTACAAAATAAGCCGAGCGGCATAGTGGAAGAATCAATATTAATTATATTGTATTTTTTCAAAACAATAGGAAGACAATGGCCTGCATTAATTATTTCCACTTCTCCATCTTTATACATTTTCCCGCATACCAAAGTAGCGAAGTGAGAAAATGCTGCACCTTCACAGATTAATCTGTTAACCTGTTCAAGTAATTTTTCCAACGGCATTTCAAAAGCAGAAAGGCTGTGAAAGATAGCATGTATTTGCGTCATTAGTAAAGCTGCTGCCACTCCTTTGCCCGTAACATCGGCAAGAACAAATAACAATTCATCATTTTTTAAATTTATTATATCACAATAATCACCACTGACAGGCCCGGCTGGTAAATATGTGATAGCCTATATCCCAATCCTCCGAATTCAAATCTTTTTTAGGCAGTAAGGCATTCTGCATTTTTGACGCTAATTCCAGATCCATTTCAAGCGATTTCTGCTGATGATCATCAAGATCGCCAAGACATACCCTGATTAATGGATCAATCAATAACCTGTCTTCTTCAATAGGATCATGACATATCTCACAAATTCCGAATGTACCTTGATCCAGCCTTTCAAGAGCAGCATTAACCTCTTGTAAAAGGTAAACAAGGTAATCATCCGGAGGTTTTTGATTAAAGGCACTCTCAAGCCTTTTTCTTCTATCTAGAAGCTGCCCCCTGAAATTATTTTCAAGTATTGTCTCCATCTTTTCTCCTAATATTATTAAAATTCATTATTAATATTCTTAAAACCGGAGATGTAATCAACCATTTATTTTACAACAAATTTCTCCGGGATTACTATTTATTGGAGATTGGTATTGTAATAAAATAATAAAGAATTGAAATTGTGACAACGGAAAAGTGATAAGCGGCTGGATATGTCCCGATTCTCCTTTAACAGCTTTAAAAGAAAATTTCTTTAATATTTTTTTTTATGGAAGGTGTATGGCTCCCTTTTCTATGAATAATTATAAATTTGTTTACATTAAAAGTTTGATAATAAATACCGGCTTCAATTTCAGCCGATGATTGATAATATTTTTGCTCGATACCAGCTTTATTTATTTGTAAAATAAAAACGATTATAAAATGCATATTCAAGAGGTAAGCTAAAAATATTTTTGAAATATAATACATGTTTAATTTCTAATAATTAGCTGCCGGATTCTAAGATATAATCCGGCAGTCTTTTGAAGCTTTATAAAAAGAATACCCAGGCAATTTTATTTGAGCAGTATCATCTTTTTAGCTGCCGTAAAATTGCTTGTATGGATAGTATAAAAGTATACACCGCTGGCGAAGTTTGCGGCATCCCATCTTACGGAATAATTCCCGGAAGGTAAAACACCGTTAACAAGCTGTGAAACCATTTGTCCTATGCTGTTATAAATTGTAAGCGAAACATGCTCACTATTAACTATAGAGAATTTTATCTGTGTAGACGGATTGAAAGGGTTGGGATAATTTTGATCTAGTGAATATGTAAGTGGCTGTATGGAATTATCATCCTTTACTGATACCGCAGTTCCTACAAATACGATCGGGCAGTTAACGTCGGCTGCATTTGTAACAAGTATATTAGCCGCCTGAGCTGAAGCCCAATCGTGAACTTTATCAAAATCGGCATTATCATAAATATTAACCGACCATAAGGGAGAATATCCGTTATCAGAAGGTATTGTTTCAGCTACATTATGAGCTCGCCCGGTTGAATCTGTTTTAAATCCCGAAGGAGGTCCCCCTCCATCTTTACCGGGATTGATGTTAAACGAAACATAAATGTCGGATTCCGGAACCATTCCATTCTGATCGGTCATGATTGCTTTTTCAGAAAAATTAAAATAATAAACAATCTTCCCCTTATACCATCCGGTTGTTAAACCAGGACTTTCATTGGTCAATCTCATTTTGGCCGTTGAGCCTTCGGGTACAACCGGGCAGTTTACAAGCATATTTGTCCGCATCATCGTATATCCTGAATCCTGTATATCCTTAAGACTTCTAGCTGAATTTGCTATATAACTTTCAGGAACCATGACTTTTACAACCTGCCAAAAATCATTATAACCAGTATCGCCGGGTACAGCATTAATTATATTGTGCTGCCCATCTACCGGTGATTGGGTCATACTGTTAAATAGCACATAAATAGGAGCTGGCTGTGTAGATTGAACATCAAAATTGTAATAAGAGATTTGCTCTCCTGCAGGTCCAAATCCTTTTGTAATAAAAGGTGTTTGATCAAAATCAATTGGACTATTTGAACCGGGAAATTTATTAGATGTATCCCTGATAAATAAGTGTGCGGCTTTCATACTGAATCTATCTATTTTTGCATATTGTGCAACAATGGGACAGTTAACTATTGCGGCGCCTGCTGCAAGAATATTTGCAGATTGAGCTGAGGTAAGATCATAAACGGAATTAAAGTCCGCATTATCATATATATTAACAGACCAAAGGGGAGAATAATCAGTATCTGATGGGATTGAAGCGGCAACGTTATGTGCTCTTCCGGTTAATGAATCTGTTTTGAATCCTGAAGGTGGTCCGCCTCCCATTTGATTAGGATTTATATTGAATGAGACATATATTGGTTCTGCATGAAGAGTGTCAGCTTCAGCCATTAATTGTTTCTCAGCAAAGTTGAAGTAATAAACAACCATATTTCTATACCATCCTCTCGTAAGTCCAAAATCATTTCCGTTCCATCTCATTCCCGCTATCGAACTATCAGGAACAACCGGGCAGTTAACAAGTATGTTTGTATTTTCTATTGTATATCCTGAATCTTTTATTTGCTGATAGCTTGTGACAGTATTTGCAATATAATTAGCAGGCACAGTTACTTTCTGCACCTCCCAGATATCATTGTATGCAGAGTCTCCAGGAATTACATCAATAATATTCATCTGTCCCGGGACAGGCATTGATTCCCCCGGTTTGAATAAAGCATAAATAGGCGCCGGTTTGGTTGGTTGTACATCAAAATTGTAGTAAGCAATTAATTCCCCGTTAGGTCCGAAGCCTTTTGTTATAAAGGGAGCTTTATCAAAATCAATCGGCTCATTTGGTCCGGGCAATCCATTCATATTATCTCTCACAAATAAATGCCCTGCTTCCATGCTGAACCTGTCGATACTTGCCTTCCGGGCTGTATCCGGATCCACTTGAGCTAAACTCATTGAGAAGCTGAATAAAAATGGCAGGATAAGTAACAGGTATTTTTGTTTTATCATAGTATGCCTCCTTATTTTGAATTAATATTTTTTTAAATCAGAAGTGATTACAATATGCAATTCAAATATCACGGAATTATAACAGTATTATAATTTTTCTTTAAGGATGGTCATTAAGAATGGGATAAAGTGATTGAGCCTACAATTCATTTATTTAATTGTCATGTTATTCTATATTTGTCATACTAATTATCGGGTGATTTTTGTATTAATTTTTGAAATTTTGATAAAAATATTTTTTCCATTTGACTTTATCCCAAGAAAAAATTACTATGTAATATAAATTTTTTCTATTAGGGGTATTATACAAATACAGTATCGCTACTATTTTCTTTCCGGATTCTTCTTCCCCTAACAACTATTTCCAATTTATTATTTTACGTAACAAATAGATTCTTAATTAAAAAACATAATGTGGGACAATAATGATTGGGGATATCATTTCACACTATAAAATTCTTGAGAAGCTTGGCGAAGGAGGGATGGGTGAAGTCTATAAAGCCCTTGATACTAAGCTTGATAGATTTGTTGCGCTGAAATTTTTATCCCCTCAATTTTCCGGCACCGAAGATAACAAGAAAAGATTTATAAAAGAAGCTAAAACTGCATCTTCTCTTAATCATCCAAATATTTGTACTATTTATGATATCCGGGAATATGAAGATATTCAAAGAGGGAAGCAATTATTTATTGTAATGGAATATGTCGAAGGAGAGACAATAAAAAATTTAGATAAAGAATTACCTATAAATGATGTTATTGACATAGGAATTCAGATAGCAGAAGGATTAGCAGCAGCGCATGAGAAAGGGATAATCCACAGGGATATTAAACCTGAGAATATTATTCTAAGCAAAGACGGCAGAGTTCGGGTGACGGATTTTGGACTGGCAAAGCTTTATTACACCAGCGAGGTATCGAGGTTAACTAAGAGCGGTACTACAATGGGAACACTTGGTTATATGTCTCCCGAACAAGTGGAAGGATTAGAGGTAGATTACAGATCAGATATATTTTCTGCTGGAGTGGTTCTGTATGAACTATTAGCAGGTGAATCTCCATTCAAAGGGATACATGATGCTGCAGTAATATATAAGATAGTCAACTCAGAGGCCCCTCCCCTTTCCACAATCAGAAAAGATATTGATCCCTTACTTGATTTAATAATCCTCAAATGTTTGGAAAAAGATAAAGAGAGAAGATATCAATCATCAAAAGAATTTGCAGATGACCTAAGGAATATAAAAAAAATTTATGAAGGAGAAGACTTAGAACATATAGTTAAGATTAAAAGAAAATTATTCCCAAAATTAAAACCAAGTCATAGGACTAGCATATCACCCTCAGGTTCAATAAAAATAGAATCATATAAAAAATTTCCCTGGTTGGTTTTGATTTTAGTAGGAATGTTGGTTTCCTTGATATACTTTTTTTTCTACACAACTCCAACTCTGGAGCTTAATCCCGCTATGTCATTTCACGAAATGGCAATCCCTTTCACGCAGGTATCTTATCCAAGTATATCTGCCGACGGAAATTGGACTGCTTTTGCTGCGGCAGACCAAAATAATAGATGGGATATCTATTATATGCATACTAATTATGCCGAACCCTGCAGGATTACTTTAGATTCACTTAAACCCGTTCCGATTAGAGTAGTTATATCACCGGATGGTGGCAGAATAATCTATTCTCATTTTAATCCTGTCACTGGTTTAAATCAAGTTAATATTATTCCCACTTTAGGAGGAAAAAGTGAAAAAATTAATAATCATGCAGATTATTGTAAATGGCGCCCTGATGGTAAACAGATAGGTTTTATCCGAGCCCCTGTTTGGGGATACAAAGATCAATCTTATTCATTTTGGAGTATGAATCCCGACGGCAGTAATCTTAAGCTTGAATTTGTAGATAGTCTTACTACCAGTATCAGCAGATTTGCCTTTTCCTATTCTCCCGATGGAAATTCAATAGCATGGCTCCGCACATTTGAAGGAAATTACCAGGAGTTATTAACGAAGGATCTAAGAACACATGAAGAAAAACAACTGACCTTTGATAAAAAAAATATTGATGATGTATATTGGACTACAAAAAAGACTATTCTCTTTTCTTCAAACAAAAGCGGCAATACAAATATATGGATGATATCTGAGAATGGGGGTAAGGAGATACAATTAACAAAGGGTAATGGACCGGATATGGGGATTAGCTTTTCATCGTACAGCGGTAAAATTCTGTATTACCAGCGTCATGATTTTACTCAAATCTATATTGGAAATTTAGAAAATAAAAAAGTAAAGCAAATTACCTTTGATGAAAGAAATTTATTTAATCCGTCATTTTCGCATGATCGGCAAAAAATTGCATTTACAATGGGAAAGCTATCAACAGAATTGTCTGAAGGAAACCAAATACATATGATGGACCGCAATGGAAAAAATCGTAAACAAATTACTTTCGGTAATTATAATGCAGGAGGTCCTTTTTTCTCACCGAATGGGAAATTACTTGCTTATACTCGAAATCCTTTCTCCAATAACCAGCCTGATTCATTAAAAATTTTCATAGTAGACCTTAAAAATCCTTTAGCTGCAAAATATGTTTGTGATGGTGGCTTTTGGTCCTGGTTTAATGATACTTCTTTTGTGTTTCTAACTACCTCCCGTCATACAGAACTTGTTTCTATTAAATGGGAACAGATTAAAAAAAATCTATAAAGATTCTACCTTCGCACTTCCAGTAGCATCAGGAAAACTGATTTTGTATACTCCTGTCGATCCAGATAAACAGCAATTATATATTATTTCAGCTGATTATGAGAAAGATCCGGCAAATAGAAAACCTAAGAAAATTCCTGTAACTGTTAGTGATGCTGTTGGCTTTTATTACTCCTAAATTTACACCTTTATTGGCTTAACCGAAATCATGAATTATGGAAATTAAATTATTATACTTTAAAAAAGAAAAAGTAGGTGTTTTTGAAAATATATTCTACGGCTTTAACTTTTATATAAGTGATGATGAAAAGGAAATTGTATATGTAAAAGCAAAACGCAGAGGAAAACTTATAATGATTGAGAATGCTTTTGTGGAGAGCGGATTGACCGTTGAAGATTTTTAAGGGCAAAATAATATACAGGGTATCATTTAATAACTCTAATTCACATCTTGTTCTGGTATGCCAAGTAAAACCGATAAATATGAAAAAAGGATTCAGAAGCTTGAAAATGATCTAAACAGCTTTCAAGCTGCTGTTACCGAACTTAAAGTTTTAAACGAAATTGCAGTGGCAGCAGGCAGGGCATCCGATGTAGATCAAACTTTGAAATTAATTTTATATAAAACGGTCAGCTTTGTAAATGCCGAATATGGTTCCATTCTTTT
This sequence comes from uncultured Bacteroidota bacterium, assembly GCA_963782475.1. Taxonomy (GTDB): domain Bacteria; phylum Bacteroidota; class Ignavibacteria; order Ignavibacteriales; family Ignavibacteriaceae; genus CAVQBP01. The sequence goes on along the minus strand of CAWAJW010000003.1, from coordinate 246,520 downwards.
AGTTTCAGAAAACCGGGGAGAATTAAAAACTTTTATTAAACAGGAAAATAACAGCAGGATTAGGCAAAGTCCTCATATCGGGGAACATATTAAGGGCTGGGTACTATTAAATAAAAAATCTTTGCTTATTAAAAATTTAAGGAAAGATAAAAGGTTTAAAGCTTCTGAAGCAGAACTGGAAAATATTAAAAGCTTAATATGCTCACCAATCTGGTTTGAAGGAAAAATAATTGGCGTGCTGATGATAATTAACAAAAAAAATAAGGAATTTTTTGATGAAAACGATTTGACGCTACTTTCTATTATATCTGTACAGGCAGGGCAATTAATAAAAAATTCCGAGCTTCAGCATTTGAGCTATGAAAAGAAAAAGGAAGCTGAAATTGCACGATTGGAAGCTGAAAAATTACAAGAGCTGGATAGGATAAAAACGAAATTTTTTACAAACCTTTCTCATGAATTCAGAACACCTCTCACTCTTATCCTTGGACCGCTCGAAAAATTAATGGGAGGAAAAGAAAATTATAGTACTGAAAAGTTAAAGTTGATATACAGCAATGCAAATAGATTATTAAAATTAATTAATCAGCTTCTTGATCTTTCTTCAATTGATGCAAGTAAAATGAATTTAGTCCTTGAGGAAGATGATATTATAACTTTTATAAAAGGAATAACTGCATCATTCCAGCCTTTTGCTGACATAAAAGAGATAAAAATAATTTTTGATTCAAACCTTGATAATTTCTATACGGCTTTCGATAAAGAAAAATTAGAAAAAATACTTAGCAATCTTCTCATTAATGCAATTAAGTTTACTCCCGATTCTTCAGAAACAGGTAAAACAAGAACAATATCAATTACTATTCCCCGTGAATTTTCGATTCAAGATAAGTATAGAATGTTTGAAATAGTTATCGAAGATAGCGGGATCGGAATTCCACCTGAAACAATAAAAAATATATTTGATCGTTTCTTTACAAAGAAAGCGAATATTATAAGTGAAATCCCTGCAGGTACAGGGATTGGTTTGGCTCTTGTAAAAGAATTGGTTGAACTTCATCACGGTTCTATTTCAGTCGAAAGCGAAGTAAATAAAGGGACAAAATTTCTAATTATGTTACCTTATGATAAAAAATATTATGAAGACCTTAAGATAGAAATTATTTCTGCAAAAGAGGGACCAATTGATGAAACTAAAGCGGGAAATGAAATATTGGATAAAGATTTTAACAGAGAAGAAACTCCCCTGATTTTGATAGTGGAAGATAATGAAGATATAATTAATTTTATTAAAGAATGCATTGACTCACATGATCTTTGGGGAGGGAAAAATCCACAGATATTAGTTTCAATAAATGGTAAACACGGATATGAAAAAGCTGTCAATTATATTCCTGATCTTGTTTTAAGCGATGTTTTAATGCCTGAAATGGATGGTATTCAATTGTGTGAAAAGCTAAAGACTGACGAAAGAACCAGCCATATCCCTGTAATTCTTCTAACTTCCCGCTCCGAAACTGAAAATAAAATAAAAGGTTTTGAGACCGGAGCCGATGATTATATTACCAAACCTTTCAGTATAGCAGAACTGAAGGCACGCGTAGGTAATTTAATAAATCAAGGAAAACGATTAAGAAAGAAGTATAGAAAAGAATTAAATATTAGAACCTAAAGAAACTGCTTCCAAGTCTATTGATGAAAAATTTTTAGAGCGTGTTATAAATACCATTGAATGCAGTATTGCTGATACTGAATTTTCAGTTGATGAGCTTGCAAAAGAAATCGGACTAAGCAGGATGCAGCTCCATAGAAAATTAAATGCATTAACAGGTCAATCTACAAATGAAGTAATAAAATCCTACAGGTTAAATAAAGCTGCCAAACTACTTCTTACGAAGTCGGGGAATATTTCTGAAGTCGGTTATGAAGTTGGATTTAATAACCCTGCATATTTTGCTACCTGCTTCAAAGAACAATTTGGCTGCTCCCCTTCCGAATATCTTCAAAAATTTATCTCTGAATAAACTCTTGTCTTTGTTTCTTATCTTAATCCTAATCTTAATCATAATCTTGTTCTCTCGGTCCAGCATAGTAACACTAGTATACCCTCATATACTTGTGATTTGTGTTGTTCGCTCGGATCTATTATGATACTAACCTTGACGGTACGTATGGTTAGAGATTTCAATATATATCATTACACCCACGCTATCTTTACTCAACCCCCTGTCAAGGAATGGTCCTTGACAGCCATAAGTTACAAGATGAATCCTGCATTAAAGTATACACATTGGTTCTTAATCGAATATATCAAATGTTACAATTTTATAAGTTAATGTTACAGTTTTAGTAGAAGCATCTGTAATTAAAAACGATTTTTAATACAGCTAAAAATGTTAAATTTTAAGAGCGGGGTTAAAATGAAAAAACTAATTACAATTTTAATACTCTTCTTTACAATTCTTTTCTCATATTCAATCATTGCTCAGCAGATGATGACATTCAGAGAAAACGGTAGGTTACAGTTTCCTAAAAAAATTCAAAAGCATACTCTTAATCCACTTCCTGCAGGTACTTACTCCATTGGTGCTTCCGGAGATTTCGCAACAATCAGTTCGGCATTCAATAAATTAAATTCGGACGGTATTGCAGGGCCTGTTACATTGGAATTGATTGATACCCTTTACCAGATACCAGCTAATTCTTATTTAAATGGACCAATTTCTGGAGCAGGACCTAACAACCGGGTTATAATACAGCCGGCAGTAAATAAAAATGTAACCATTCAAAGTAATGGGGAAGCTGTTTTAATCTTTATAAATACGAGCTATCTGACGATAGATGGTATAGGTTTAAGTGGGAATACAACTCTTACAATTCACTCTCTATTTAATAGTCAATCTTTTTCAAACAGTTGTATATTTTTCTTAGACAATTCAGATTATAACATTGTGCAGAATATTACAACGATAACTGATGATCATAAACGCAATTGCCAGGTAATTGGCTTTTGGATAAATAATCCTCAAGCCGGTGCTGGCCCGGACAGCAATTTGATCTACAATAATTTTGTAAAGAATTCAGGGAATTTCGGAATATATATCAGCGGCAAAAATGAAGTGACCGAGGAAGGAGTAATTAGAGCAACAGGCAATATTATCCGGGGGAATCTCATTGGCTCGGAAACAGACGGTGGAGTTACTTATGGAATTTTTTCACAATATTCAGACGGCACTGTTATAGAAAACAATGTTATTCAAAATATAAATCGGAATTTTACTGCTGATTGGGTGAACGAAGTTGCAGGTATAAATTGTTATTGGAGTGATAACTCTATTATACGCAGCAATATTGTACATAATGTTTCTAACTCTACTTCTTATGGTTCAGCCGGAATTTTATTATTTGGTGAGACAAGTAAACAAGGTAACAACAATTGGGTCTATAATAATATGATATATGATATTCGTAATTCTTCCGGACAAACATCAAGTAATGCATCCGGAATCCAAATGTATTATCAAAATAATCCTCAAATATATTATAACACAATATACCTGAGCGACAGTGAATCAAGTCCTTCCAATTCCTCGGCTTTAAATATTACCTATCAATGTTCTGGAGCTGAAGCCGTCAACAATATTTTTGTGAATACAAGAGCTGAATCGACTTACGTAGCTTCTGCAATTTATGATTACTCAGATTTAAACCTATCTTCTGACTGTAATGATCTTTACTGCATGCAATATCAGGGTAATTGTCTGGTAAGAATAGGCATTAATAAATATGACAGTCTAAAAAACTGGCAGGTAAGCAAAAGAGATGTCAACAGTATAACCGAAATGCCACATTTTACAGGGAGAGATCTCCATATAGATAAATCTATACCAACAAATCTTGAATCGCATGGAGTTCCTATTTACGGAATCAATACTGATTTTGATGGAGAGCCAAGAGGGAATGATTTTTCAACCGATATTGGTGCAGATGAGTTTGAAGGGACTGTAACAGCAATAATTGGTAAAAGTAATGAGCCGACAACATTCAAGCTGGAGCAGAACTATCCAAATCCCTTCAATCCTTCAACAACTATAAAATACTCAATACCAAAACAATCTTTTGTCACACTAAAAGTATATGATATACTTGGAAAGGAAATTGCAATTTTAGTTAATGAAGAAAAACCAGCCGGTCTTTATGAAGTAAATTGGAATGCAAATAATTTGGCAAGCGGGGTATATCTATATCAAATAAAATCAGGAAATTATTTTGAAACAAAAAAGATGATCCTTCTCCGATAAGATAAAAACTCATTTTAATACTGCCTAATTTATGGGACAGAAAAAACCTTTCGGTCTGAACTTGTTTGCCCGCCAACAGGTAGGTCGAAGACTGGAAAACGATTGACATATCATACTTCGATAAACTGCTGGTGACAATCCAGGTTCAGACTAACAAGGAGTAATGATGATTTCGAAACACAGCTTCATACTTAGTCTGCAAAGTGGGACTCATATTTTCATTCTACCAACACCACCATCTACATGTCACCTTACCAACTGAAAAGGAGAAGAAGTAGATCATCAGACAAATATATGGGCATTCGGTGTAGTGCTTCATGAAATGCTTACTGGTAAAGTCCTCTTCTGGTATGAATACGAACAGGCAATTATTTATATGATCCTTCGTCAGGAGCTTGAATCGGTTTTAACTATAAAAAAGAATATTACGAATGCGGCATGTTTTTATTCCCTTATAGGTGAAAAACAATGGCATTAAATTTTTTGAAGGATTCTATACATCTAGGTTTTGCTAATTATAATTGGATAAAAATAGACAGCGATTTAATGCAATTAAAAATAAAGCTGAATTTACTGAAATAAATAAAACCCGTTTAAGTATTGATTCCTTGATTATAGTCCACCCCTATTAATAACCAATTTTCTATTAATAATTAACCAGGATAACAGGTAATCGGAATTTAGCAGATACTATTATCATTTATTAATTAAGACTTTTCAGTTAAAATTTATATTTTTGTAGATTAAAGTTTTAGAATTATCATAAACAGGAAAATCTAACAATGAGTATTTTAGTAGATAAAAAAACTCGTTTAGTCGTTCAGGGGATCACTGGCTCCGAAGGTTCTTTCCATACCCAGCAAATTATGGAATATGGGACTAAAGTAGTTGCCGGAGTTACTCCCGGTAAAGGAGGAACCGATTTTAACGGAGTACCAATTTATAATACTGTTGCCGAGGCTGTAAAATTACAAAAAGCAAATACTTCAATTATATTTGTTCCCCCTGCTTTTGCTGCGGATGCTATTTTGGAAGCTGCATCTTCAGGGATCAAAGTTATAATTTGTATAACTGAAGGCATACCGGCAGGCGATATGCTTAAAGTTTATAACTCCCTGAAGAATAAAGATATAGTTTTAATCGGGCCCAATTGTCCCGGAGTTATTTCTCCCGGAAAAGCAAAAGTGGGGATAATGCCTGGTTTTATACATAAAGCCGGAAGTATCGGGGTGGTTTCACGCAGCGGAACTTTAACGTATGAAGCCGTAAAACAATTAACTGATGAAAAACTTGGTCAGTCAACTTGTGTCGGGATAGGCGGTGACCCGATAATTGGTTCAAGGTTTATCGATATTATTAAATTATTTAACGAAGATCCTGCAACAAAAGGGATCGTAATGATTGGTGAAATTGGCGGTAATGCTGAAGAAGAAGCGGCAGATTTTATTAAGAAGAATGTTAAAAAACCTGTTGTAGGTTTTATTGCAGGAAGAACGGCACCTCCCGGAAGACGAATGGGACACGCCGGTGCAATTATTTCAGGCGGAAAAGGAACTGCGGTTGAGAAGATGAATGCTATGAAAAAGGCTGGAATTAAGGTTGTCGAAAGTCCGGCAGAAATTGGTTCCACAATGAAAAACATTTTAGTTAAAATTTCCGAATCTTCGAAAAGCAAACCGAAGAAAAAAATAACCAAGGGAAATTCCGCTTCTCTAAAAAAAGCTAAAATTATTAAAATCTGCTTTATCAAAAAAGAGAAATCTAAGAAAATCAAAAAGTAAAATTAAATAAGTATTAAATTCAGAATAAAAATCAGGAGAAAATATTGGGCAACAAAACTTTGGCAATACTGAAGCCGGACGCTGTAAGAAAAAATTTAATCGGGCAGATAATAACAAAAATAACGGAAGCAGGCTTTAAAATTAAAGCAGTAAAAATGGTAAGGTTAACAAAAGACTCTGCAGGCGGTTTTTATGAAATACATAAAGAGCGTCCTTTTTATAATGATTTAATTAAATATATGACATCCGGCCCATGCGTACCAATTGCTTTGGAAAAGGAGAATGCAGTTGCAGATTTTAGAAAATTGATCGGTGCAACTGATCCTCAATCTGCTGAAGAAGGAACTATAAGAAAATTATATGCAGAAAATAAACAGGAAAATATTGTTCATGGCTCCGATTCGGATGAGAATGCTGCTATTGAGATCGCTCACTTTTTTACACGTAAAGAATTATTGGAAAATTTCGGTTTTTAAAAAGGAAGAAATTAATGAAATATTTTATTATTGCAATTTTGGCTCTATTTACAGTTATAGGCTGTGGAGAAAAGAATAAGGAAACTATTGTAAAAGATCAAAAAGATAAATACGCTGTCGATACTTCGGATATTAAAACTACACCTCTGCAGGAACCGAATCAGAAATATGATCTCAATTACACCCTGGAAAAAAATAAAACTTACAATTACCGAATATCAACAACTTCCTCCGATGACCTTAAGATAACAACGGCGGATACTACTCTTAACCAGACAATCAACCAATCTGCTGTTTATCTGGCGGGTTTAAAGCTTAACAGATATCGATAAGGACAGTATTCTTGAGGTAAACTGCACCATTTCATCAGTGAAGCTAAATATAAGGCAGTTGCCTACTCAAAATTCTATGACTTACGAATCAGGTGTAACTCCGGATTCAATTGTTAAGCAAGGATTTGCCGAATATGATGCACTGGTTAATAACGAATTCGATATAAGGGTTTCAAAGTATGGAGAAATTCATGACATATTCAGAGTTGATAATATTATAAATAAATATTTAAATACGAAAGGACTTGCAGATTCGGCAAGCTCTACAGAAAAAGATCAATTAAAAATGGAAATTATTGAACGTGTGTTAAAACCACTTGTCATCCAAATTTTCAGGCAGCTGCCAAAGAAAACCATTGCGGTTGATTCCACCTGGTCTTTTTCACAGCCTCCTGCACAGTTGATTGTTTTCCGGAGCCAAAATACTACTACATATAAATTAAAAAATTTGGAAAAATCCGGCGATGATAAACTTGCCGTTATCGTTGCTGGATTAATCACCAAAGTTTCCGGTAATAATACCATGACAAAAGACGGAGTTGTCTATAGCTTTAAAAAACCGGTAACAAATGCAGGTGGGAAAATATATTTTAACCTATCTCAAGGTTTAATTCAAAAATCTAAAACCTCTACCACAATCAATCTTTCATATTCGATGGAAATGCAGACGCCAAAAGGGAAGCAAAAAGGAAACAGAGACGAAATAACTTCAACCACAAATATCGTTGAGCTGCTTTGATAATTAATTTTAAATAATATTGAATATTGGATATTAATATTCAATCTTATTAATTATTTCAGCAAAAAAATCTTAATATTATTCTCTTTTTCTGAATGTTTTATAACACACTTTTTAGATATAGGATCTGTTAATTTAGATAGATTATTTAAGATTTTTTTATAGAGTAAATGCAAGTTTCTGTATCCTTAAAAACTGTTTTAATTGTTGAAGATAAAACAATTATTGCGCTTGATTTAAAATATACTTTTAAAAAATGGGGATTTGATAATTCGGTAATATTTGATTCAGGCAGAGAAGCAATAGAATACCTTGAGAATTATTCTCCATCACTGGCGATACTTGATATCAGACTGGCCGATAATGTTTCGGGTATTGAAGTTGCTAAAAAATTAAAGCAGAAGAAAGTACCATTTATTTTCCTTTCCGCATTTTCAGATCCTATCAATTTAAAATTAGCCGAAGAGCTTAATCCTTTTGCAATAATTAAAAAACCATTATTTACTGGACAAATCAGTAAAATAATGCAAAGATTTTTAGAATCAGATAGTATTCTTGATTCTAATTATTAATAGAATATGTCCCTCTAGAATAGCAAATCTTCCTGATAAATCGAATTATTCAATTTGATTTAGTATTTAATCCATCACACATTGCAGCATTTGAAAATATAAAAATAGCGGATATTAAAACTAATATTATTAGAATTAGTTTTATCAATCAATGGATTTTGGTAGTTAAGTAAAAATATTTTTAAGAACATTTATTCTGCAATCCAATTAATTAAAAAATGATTTAAATCATCCGATAATAGGAGCATAATTACAAAAATATTTTAATTAATTAATTACTATGAAAAAATCACTATTATTTTTCTTATTGGTTCTATCAATAATTCCTTTCAGCCAAATAATCTCTGGTATAAAGGATGAATTATACAAACCTTTCGCACAGGTTATGCCGGAGCCGAAAGACGGAATACAAAATGTTTACTCAAAAATTAAATACCCTGCCGAAGCTCAAAAAGCCGGTGTAGAAGGTAAGGTATATTTATTAATATGCTATTAATGAAAACGGCGATGTTGATGATGTAAAAGTATTAAAGGGTATCGGTGCAGGCTGTGATGAAACAGCAGTAAACGTAATAATGGGGACAAAGTTTAATCCTGGAAAAGAAAATGGTGTTGCTATTAAGGTGAAATTATCACTCCCCATTAGTTTTAAGCTGACATCTTAATATCTGCATTGAAATTCTTTATGATTATTGAGTTCAGTAGAATTTTTGAAATCTTATTAAATTTTTCCGAACAGAAAAACTCCTTTTTGTGATATAAGCAGTTTCAATAACTGTTTTCCAACCTGCAGCGGTATAAGCGTCCTGGAGCTTTTATACAACCTGGCAAAATTCAGGTTGTGCTGCAAGCAATATCGGAGTACTATCTAATTTACGGATTCTGTTACGGCAGTCTACAGGAGACTTTACCTTTAAAAAATAAATCAGATAAATCCGCCCTACTAGGCATAATAATTACTACTGTAACAAATATATTACATCTGCCCCTTTCCAACTATTTCCAATAGTGAATATTTAGAAAAGCCTTTTGAGCAATTAATTATTATGCAGCTTTATAAATTCAGATAATTAGTTTCCCGCGGAAGCCCCTGCCGCCATAATAGGATTCTGCTCCGTTGTGATATACAAAGACAGTATTGTAGCGGCGGTCGCAAAAGATGGCTCCGCCAAGTGCTCTGATATCAGGAGGTGTTTTCACCCAGCTGGATGTTTTCAAATCGAACTCTCCAAATTTCTGCAGTTCTCGATACTGTTCTTCCGTTAAAAGCTCAATACCTATAGCAGCTGCCATATCAACAGCATTATTTTCCGGTTTATGCTCTTTCCTTGACTCCAATGCTTCTCGGTCGTAACAGAGGCTTCTGCGGCCTTTAGGACTTTCCGTTGAGCAATCATAAAAAATGTATTCGCCCCCCTTTTTATCACAAACAACGTCCGGTTCACCGCCGGTTCTTTCCATTTCATTAAGTGACTGGAGCTTATCTGCATCAGCTTTCAGCTTTGCTTCTACTTCAGCCCATTCAATATCTTTATGCCGATTCATGTTTTTCTCAAATCGGTTTTTCAATACTCCGAGCAGTTCTTCACATTGTTTTGGTGATAATTCTTTTTTAGTGCTGTTATTGTTTTTCATATTATGATATTACCTCTATTGAATTAGTATAAATCCAAATAATAATTTTTATTTCTATTTGTTTACCGTCCTGATTAGCCGGTACCCGGTTAAGTGAGATTCGTTCGCCGGCCAATCGAACAGATATGTTTATGAATTGCATCCATAATCTTATTGCCTTTGTTGTTAAGCTGTAACCTGCAATAATTATTTCTGATAAGAATAATAATAAATTACTTATTATCCTTCAAAGTCACTGTTTTAGACTTTGAAGGATGACTAAACAGTGATATTCATCTTAAAATCATATAAAAGCCGATTGCAATCAAAAAAAATGCAAAAAACCTCTGCATTATTTTTTTAGATAAATGCTTTGCCAGCCAAATTCCAAATGCACCGCTTAATATACCCGGTATGATCATGATTGAAGACATGGTTATATTTACATCTCCTGCCCGAAAATATTCCAGTCCTACTAAAGCTGCAAAAAGAGTAATTGGCAGGAGTGCTGTTCCGGCTGCATCATTAAGTTCAAGTTCTGCAATAAAAATAATTGCCGGAACAATCATAAACCCTCCTCCAATCGCAAAAAAGCCTGATACAGCGCCAATTAAAAAAGCTCCAATAGCTAAATATATTTTTCTTTTAAAATTATTTGATTTGCTTATTTGTCCTGGTTTATTTTCTGAATTCTGCGAAGGTGTATTTTCTTTATGGAAGCTCAGGTATAACATCCAGCCTGCAATAAAGAAGAGAAGAATACCCAAAAGAAATATGAGTTTCTTTCCCGGGTAAATCAATCCAAGCTGAGTACCAATATAAATCCCGAGTAAACCGGGAAGGGAAAAAATAATGCCAATTAACAAATTTACATCTTTTTTGTAAAGCCGCCAGACAAATATAGATGCTGCAACCATAGCTACCCCGGCAGCATTAGTGCCAAGCACCTGGTGCCCGTTAAGATTAGAGAACATTAAAAAAATTGGAAGACCTACGACTGTACCTCCCGCTCCCAAAAATCCAAGGACAAATCCGACAATAACACCGGCAAATATTGACTGCGGATACATTTAAATATTTGTAATGTTTTATGAATCGTGGCGAATTTACAAAGATTTAATAGATAATATTATGACAAATCTTACATGTCCCTCCCTAAAAGAATTATACGCTAAAGGTAAAAACGCATTTAATATGATTAAGAGTAAGATTACAATTAAGATTAAGACGATTCGTAAAATAATTAAGTAAGATAATTCAAAACTTCATAAAATAAACAGACTAATATTAATTAAAGGTGATACTAAAGATTAATAAAAATATCTTAATATCATAAATCAGAATGTATATGATAAAGTTATGTTCCCATAAAATGTTGCCTTATATGGAGCCGGGATAATAAATCCGTCTCCTGTCCCGCCCTCTTTTGATAAAGCTAATCCTTTAATATTCGGTCCAGTAAATACAAATGCATAATAAGTGCTGTTTGTCAGATTATCTCCGCCTCCCGAAATTTCAAGTGTAAAATGTTCAGCTAAATTTCTTCGGATACCGATCTTTACATTAAGCAGGTTATAAGACTTCAAGAATGTGCTGTTATCAAATGTAACAGGTATTTTACCAACATATTGATAGGTTCCATAAAAGTATAGCCCGAAGTCTGTCGTTGCATCAATTCCGGCACTAATCATATTATCCGGGACACGTGCAACTTTATTTCCTGAGAAGTTAACCGTAGAAGCGGAATTGTTATTATCGCTTTTAAAATCAGCATATTTGAAATTTGAATATGTATAAGATAACCATGGACGAAGCAGGGAAATTGTCTGACCAGGAGCATTTAAGATCAGGTAGCTTATTGAGAGCTCAACTCCGCGGTTCTGCTGTTTCCCCGCGTTAGTAGTAAAAGTAACCGAGTTAGATGTTTCTCTCACGAGCTTATTCGTATTTTCAAGATCAAATAAAGCTAACTGGTAAGAGAGCTTGCCTTCAAAAAGATTTCCTTTGGTCCCAATTTCATATTGTACTGCGAATTCCGGTTTAAGATTAGTATCAATTGAACCATCACTGCTAACTGCATCGCTTAACAGAGGAGGTGTATAACCTCTGCTTACACTTAGATAAACCGATGCTTTATCGCTGAAAACTTTTGATACTGCAATATGCGGAGTTATTACAGGAGCAAATGCATTAACTATTAATTGAGTAGTGTCATTCAGCAGATTATTCTTTAGCATATTTCTTATACCGAATTCATTTTTATTAAGACTTGCTCCGGCAGCTACAATAAAATTCTCCGGCAGCGCGAGATTCCATTCGGTAAATACATAATAATTAAGAGCATAATTTTCCTGGGAACTTGGTCTTTGAGGACGCGATGGAATCGGAACAATAAAGACTCCATTGCTGGTTAAATCTGCTCTCTGGAACATTCCTCCGATTGTACCGTTTATTCCAATTTTCTCTTCCTGTGATACAAAATTGAATGCAGTACGTGCTCCATAATTCAGCTGATTTACATCAGTAAAACCATGTGCAAAAGGCTGATTGGATATTTTCCCCGAACCAAATAATGTGGTCTGATTATTTACACTTTCATTGAAACGGTAAAAATCAGTAACACCCAAACGAAAGCTTTGGATTTTAATATGCGAATCATTTGCAAGATAAGCTTCGTTGCTTACAGGCTGCCTGTCATAAAATTCCGGGCTGTCAATTTCTCCGGCGAGCTCTTCAAAAGAACGATTATATGCAAAGTAAGTTGAAATAGTTTGATTGCTGCCGGCCTGGAAATCGCCGGTTAATCTCAGATAATCCTTCCATGATGCACTATGCGGACGAAAAGAATCATAGGTCTGATGCCCGTAATTTACAACCATGTCCGAGTTCTCACCGGCACCCTGAATTGCAGTATTGCTGCGGAACAAACCATTGCTTCCTCCGATAGTTTGCTGCTGAATGCTTGTTTCATCCGGAGCCGGTCTTTTAGCTGTTAAAAGAACTGTCCCGCCGATAAAGCTTCCATATATGCTTGAAGATGGTCCTTTTATTATTTCTACATTTCCAAAAGATTCGAAATCTATATCATCAAGAACCGTAGATCCTGCTGCATCGGTTATAGGAATGTTATTAAGAAAAACCTGGTATCCGAGTCCATTACTGTTAGGGCTGTTGCCGCTTGTGCTTGGATAGTAACCACGAATTGTTATCCGCGCACCACCCCATGGAGTTCGAGACTGCATGAAAATTCCCGGGACCATATTAATCGAATTCTCCAAAGAGAGTCCGCTCGATCTTTCCAGATCGCGTTGAGTAAGAACTCCTAAAGATTGCGGATGCAAAATTTGGTTATTGCCGACAACCTGCACACCTGTAAGCTCTATAGGTGAAGGGAAAAGTAAAATATATAAAGGTTTTGAAGCATCATCAACTGAAACATCTTTATTTATATAACCAATCCTTTTTAATGATAATGTAAATGAATTAGAGCTTGCCGAAAATTTGAACTTACCATAATCGTCGGTTGCGGCTATTATCGAAGTACCGTTAACAATTATTGTAACTCCCGCAACAGGTTCCAGCGTTTGTTTATCTACAATAATTCCGCTGACAGAAACCTGCGCTTTCAGAACAGAAACGGTAAGAAGCAGAGAAATGAAAATCGATAATAAATGTATCTTCATTTTGAAAAATTCCTTCCTGATAAATCCATTCGTAATTTTTTAGAATAAAATTATCGTAATACTTCAATGTTATTAACCAAATACCGGGAAAAACGATAAAGTAATATCCCGGTCATCAAAACATTTATGCAGTAATTACGGGAAAATTTGCAGATCAAAACGCTATCATTTCAGCAGAAATTTATATGCTGAAAAAGAGCTTTACTAATCTCCATCTGAATTTCATCAGACAATTTTAGGCGGCGGCGGTTGGATTTTAATTGTTATGCTTCTATAAAAGAGAGGTCTAAGGGGATAAAAATTTATCTTTTTAACTGAAATATAGATGTTATTAATATGATTAAAATTATATTTACTTAATTCTTTTACACTATTATTTTTTGATTTGCCGTTATTTCCAAGACTATTTTTGATCAGCTTGTCAAAATTAGATAGCAAGGTTTCTTCATCTCTATCGTGAAGGCAGAAATATATGACACTATCTTGATGAATTTCAATCTTGACTATATCATACATTTTATCCTTATATCTGAATTCTTTTCCTGATTCTTCCCATTCAACTTTTTCGTTCTTTTCTTTTAGTAAAAATATTAATTTCTCAAGCACGCCTTCTTCAAGTGTACTTTTCGCTTTATCTCTCATTTTTGTTTTTATTTCCGAACGTACTAATAGGTATGGGACATAATACCCGAAGATGTTAAAGAGGAATAAATTTAGAATAAAAAATGTAAAATATTTCTTCAAGCAGTGTTTTTATAATGGTTTTAAAAAGTCCGGTAAGTTTACAAAATCCTTTAACAAATAAAAATAATATCTTCTTCCGGATTGATCTGTATCAATAAAAATACTCATGCGGAGACCCTGATGCTCGGAGCTATATATCTACATGATCTTACTCCCCTAAAAAATTGAGTGAAATTAAAAGTAAGAAGATGATCAAGATTTTTCTTCATAAAATAATTTATTTATATGGATACCGATATAAATTGAAATTGCTGCAGCAGCCGTTACATCGCTTAACCAATGCTGGTCATGATAAATTCTTCCCAGGGAAGTAATAACAGCAACAAGGTACCAGAATATTTTCCATAATTTGTTTTCAAATATCCCGGCTACTATTACCGAGAATGCAAAGGCAACTGCAACATCACCTGAAGGAAAGGAAAGATGAGCATTCGGTCCAAAAGTAAAAGGAACAAAAGACCAGCTTCCATGTCCGGTATAAGGTCGCCATCTTCCCACAATTGATTTCATAATTGTAACTATTATTCCTGAAAATGCAAAGGACTCAAATATTTTCAAACCTATTATTCGAAAGTTGTCTTTAGCAGCTATTAAACCTCCAAAATAGAATAAGAGGAAAGTAAATATTGTTAGCTGCGGTTTCCCATATAAGTGAGCTAATGCAAATACTTCATCAGTAAGACTATTATGTATTGTTGAAAACAGTTCTCTTATATGTTCATCTAAATAAAAGCAGATAGTTAGTATTGCTAAAAAGCTTAAGAAATAAATTATTCTGTCTTTATTCCACTTTAAGGGAGAAGAAATTATCGAAATAAAATTATCTTTTAATTTTATTAAGTCAGATTTAATTATTAATGGTTTCATGAAATTTTTTTGGTTAATTTCTTTATTAAATTTTTCTTTAATTTTTCCTGTATGTTTTATTGAAACTTTTTATTCCCAATGACCGATTTAAGAAGAGATATTTCAAATAAACTATACTTATCTATTCCTTTCCCCCATTGGCTTCTTAAATACTTTATTTTTTTCTTTTTATTTGAGAACATAATTTTTACTTTGGAAATATAGCGATCATCCATTTTCTCCCCCGTAATTAGTTTTAATTCCTGTCGGTAAAAAGAAATTATTTATTCGACTAATAATACTTTTTATCGAATTATATTTCAAGAAATATTTAGACGATCATTTAGTCTCATTTTTGAATCCATTACGATTCAGTTTTTGCGTTATACAAAGTGCAAGGTGTTCCATCTCGTGAGTCGGCAATCATTACTAAAGAAGATCGCGATGCAGATCCCGACCCCTGTACTGGAGAAGAACAATTTACAGTTGAACGAAAAATACCAGATTGGCTTGTTTTAAACTAACTTCAGATTAAAATACATAACTCTCCTTTTTATTGTCGGTCATATTCAAAAAATATCTGTAAGTTCCTGGCTTAATTGATTCTAGAAACCTTTTCTTATTCTATAAACTTTTCCATTATTTCATAGTTTATAATTTCTATCCTTTGAGTTATTAGCAAATTATGGCTGCGATCCATTAAAACTCACTCAACATTTATCTATACGCACAATGTTACATCTTTTAAATTAAACGTTGCAAATTGGATTGAAATTTTTGGTTTAATATCCTTAATATCACAAAGGTTTCTTTTTAATATTAGTCTTCTTGACAAATAAATTTTTTTCTATTTATATTACAATAAACGCCAAAACCTTCTTTTCCCGAATTTCAGTCCAAACTATTTTTTAATATTATTTCATGCTTAGGAAAATTAAGGGCTTAATTGACTTATGATTAGGAGTTTAAAAATCAGCAATCTATATCTGAACATTTAGGAATGCTCGTGAGCTTTTGAAATATGATTTACAAGAATTATCTTAAAATTGAATTTCTAATCTTCAAAAAGACAATTAAATTTTTTCTGCAAATTCGTCTTTTTTATTTTATTGTCATTTTTTGTTTTACATCACCAGTTCTCATTTCCCAAAACACAAAGATAAAAACTTTCGAACATTTAAATCCTGACCAGGGAATGTCCTCTTATATTGCTCCATGTATGATTCAGGACAAAGCAGGTTATTTATGGTTTGGTACCTACAATGGAGTTGACCGTTATGATGGTAATGGTTTTACCTCCTATAAACATGAACCTGGAAATTCAAATAGCATTAACAGCGGTTCCGTGCAGGCGCTTTGTGAGGATAAAGATGACAATATATGGATTGGTACATCACTTGGCCTTGATAAACTGGTTCCTGCCACTGGTAACTTTTACCATTTTGTATTACATCCTTCAAGAACCGGAATTAATTTTAGTAACTATATTCTTTCGATATGTGAAGACAAATCCGGTATACTCTGGATAGGGACAGGTGATGGTTTAAATAAATTTGATAAAACTACCGGGGAGTTTACAACATTTAGACATGACAGTACCAAAACAAGTAGTATAAGCAACAATTATATTCATGCACTATTAGCTGATAAGGAAGGTTCACTTTGGATTGGAACCGGTAATGGACTGGATAAACTTGACAGAAATACAGGGAACTTTATTCACTACTGGCATGATCCAAAAAATCAAAATGGTTCCATTAAAATCGATTGGGATAACTCAATTGAGTATTCCTTAACATATCAGATAAATTCTATCTATGAAGATAATTCGGCTATGATCTGGTTGTGTACCAATGGTGAAGGATTAATCGAAGTTAATCCCAATGATGGAGCATATACAACATATAGACATAATTTAAAAGATCCGGAAAGCTTAACCAGTCTGACTAGTGATAATATCGAATCCATAATTGAGGATCATGATGGCATTTATTGGATTGGTACCAAATATAACGGACTTAATGCATTTAACAAGCAAACAAACAAATTTACACATTACTATCATAATGATTTTGATCCCGGAAGTCTAAGTATCAATATGATTCTTGCAATAAATTGCGAACGTTCCGGTACAATATGGATTACAACATTTAACGGGTTAAATAAAATTAACCGGAAAGAATTTCCATTCACACAATATAATAATATTGAAAATTCATGGGACAAATCTTTTGGAACCGGTGCGTCTGTTATAAACAGTAATAATGGGAAATTATGGGTTCAAACAGGTAATGGCGAAATATTAAAATTTGATCCCGAAATCAATTCTTTTACGCCGAAATTTAACAGTTACAAAACAGGAATGAATTATATCGCAGAAGATAGTAAGGAAAATTTATGGATAAAATCAAATACCGGCGGGATTTACCTGAAGGAGAAAAATGGACAAATTACACGAATAAAATATTCCTCGGGAAAAGAATTTAATCAGCAAGTCTATTGCATTTATACTCCCCCTTCGAATGATACTGCATGGGTGGGAACGCTTGAAGGCGGTATTTTTTTTATTAGTAAACGAAGCAAAACAATTTCATTAATTAAATCTTTTAACACTTCAATTAAATGTATATATAAAGATTCTTTTGGATTGCTTTGGGCAGGGACAAAAGATGCCGGTTTGATACAGTATAATATCTCCAGAAAGAAATTTATTGTATTAAAATCCGATGAAAATAATTCCCGAAGTATTTCAGGTGATTTAATTACGGCAATTTATGAAGATAAGAAAAGAGATGTTTGGTTCGGAACAAATATCGGGTTGAATAAATATATTCGTCTAGCTAATTCATTCATTCACTATACTGAAATTGAGGGTCTGCCTAATAATCTAATATTTGCAATTGAAGGGGACGCTCACGGAAATTTATGGATCAGCACAAATAAAGGTATTTCAAAATTAAATCCTGAAACCGGGAAAATAAAAAATTATGATATTTCATATGGATTTACAAGCAACAGATTTTATTTTAATGGCTGCGAAACAGAAAACGGAGAAATTTATTTTGGAGGACCCGGCGGAATTACACGCTTCAACCCGGACAGTATAAAAGACAATCCTTATATACCTCCGATTGTCATAACGTCTTTTAGAATATTTGATAAACCTATTCCTTTCGGAAATAAAATGAAATTACCCTATGATAAAAATTTTTTATCATTTGGGTTTGCTGCATTAAGTTATTTAAGCCCTGAAAGAAACCAATATGCATATAAAATGGAAGGAATTAATAGGGATTGGGTTTATTCAGGTAATACACATAATGTATCATATACAAACCTGGTGCCCGGTGAATATACTTTTAAAGTAAAAGGCTCCAACAATGACGGGGTTTGGAATGAAGCAGGAACTTCAATATCTATAATAATTTCGCCTCCCTGGTGGAAAACAAACTGGGCTTATATCTCATATGGCTTAGTTTTAGTTCTAACCTTATATGGTTTACGACGTTACGAGCTTAATAGAGTTGAACTAAAGGATAAAATTAAAATGGATGCAGCGCTCTTTAAAAGAAAAAGAAGAAGCTGATAAAATGAAGTCAAGGTTTTTCGCAAATATTTCTCATGAATTCAGAACTCCGTTAACATTAATGCTTGGTCCGGCTGAAAAAATTATCTCCAAAGTATCAGATGAAAATGTTATTAAAGATGCAGGCATAATAAAAAGAAATTCAAAACGTCTTTTACAATTAGTGAACCAGCTTCTTGATCTTTCAAAATTGGAAGCAGGAAAGTTAAAGCTTGAAGCTTCAAAAAATAATATTGTTTCATTCGTAAAAGGAACTGCACTTTCTTTTGAATCATTGTCAGAGGAGAAAGATATTACTTTAAAGATATTATCGGAAAAAGAATTTATCGAACTATATTTTGACAAAGAAAAGATGATAAAAATTTTATCAAATATTTTATCAAATGCCTTTAAGTTTACCCCGCAGGAAGGGAAAATAACGGTTTCAATAATTGAAGTGCCAGCTAAAAATCATTCCGGTTTACATTTTGCCATTTCGAAGGAGTCTTCGACTGAGAAATCTGCTAATAAAGAGGAAAAGATTTCTCCCTTCGGTCGAAATGACAATATGAAAGGATATGTTGAAATAAGAATAAGAGATACTGGAATCGGGGTACCAAAAGAAGAAATCCCAAAGTTATTTGATAGATTTTATCAGGTAGATTCTTCCTTTACAAAAGAATATGAAGGTACAGGTATTGGATTGGCATTGACCAAGGAATTGGTCGAGCTCCATCATGGAACCATTTCCGTTGAAAGTGAAATGGGACATCCCGCAAATAGTGGAAGAGGCTGGACAGAGTTTACAATTTACCTTCCTCTCGGAAAAGATCACTTACAGAAAGAGGACATTTTAATAGAAGAAAAAATGTATAAACCTGATCTCTATATTGGTGAAGATAAATATTTCCTTCATAAGAATAATAATGAAAAAACAAACGGAGATATTGATGTAAATTTTTTAAAATATGATAAAACAATTATTCTTGTTGTTGAAGATAATTATGATATGCGCGAGTATATTAAAGAATCGCTGGACAGCAGTTATATAATTGAGGAAGCTGTCAATGGTGAACAGGGATTAAGAAAAGCGGTTAAAATCATTCCGGATTTAATAATTAGTGATATGATGATGCCGAAGATGGATGGAAACGAAATGACAAGAAAATTAAAGAATGATGAAAAGACCAGTCATATACCAATAATAATATTAACGGCACGCTCAGGCCTGGAGAATAAACTTGAAGGTCTCCAAACAGGAGCAGATGATTACCTTACCAAACCATTCGATATAAAAGAATTGCAGGTAAGGATAGAAAATTTAATAAGCATAAGAAAGAAGCTACAGGAAAAATTCAGCAGAATAGAAAACAAAACACCCAAAACCGAAGAAAAAAAATTAACCGGTATTGATGAAAAGTTTATGTTTAAGGTTATGGATATAATCGAGAAGCATATTTCGGAGGAAGATTTTAATATTGAAGATTTTTGCAGCGAACTGGCAATGAGCAGAACTCAATTGCACAGAAAATTGAAAGCGTTAACAGGGAAATCTGCCAGTATTTATATAAGATCTGTAAAATTATCTAAAGCCAAACGGATGATAGAAGAGCAGAAAGGAAATATTTCAGAAATAGCCTATTCGGTTGGATTCTCAAGCCCTGCCTATTTTACCAAATGTTTTAAAGAAGAATTTGGTTATCCTCCTAGTTCAATTATTTAATTGATAAATAGCTATTCAAATTTTTTTAAGTTTTCACCCTGGACTCTCCCCAGATATAACGGCCTAAAACTTCTACCTTAGATAAGCATAGTTTTATAAAGAGGGATGTGGGAAATGACTCAGTTTAGCTTATACTATTGTTACACACTACAATTTATAGAATTGGAACAATAATATAATTAAACGGAACAATAGTCATATGCACCCCTCTCTCTGATTTTGTTTATTTACCTCACAAAGAACTAACAAAAAGGAGTTTGTCATGAAAAAGTTTTTATATTTTTTGTTTATAATCTATTGTCTTTTACCTAATTCCGGATTCAGCCAAATCGTTACTACTTATGCCTCCGGTTTACCTGGTGCAGTCGGAATTCAAATAGATGGCAGAGGCTGGATATGGGTTGCTCAAATTGGTTCAGGAAATAATGATTCTAAGATTTCAATTGTTACCGGGGAAAATCAAGTATATCCTTTCCTTACCGGTTTACCATCACAAAAAATTCCGTCTGGAGATATTGCTGGAGCTGAGCATATCTTTTTTAGTCCGGATGGTAAACTATTAATTATGCAGGGGGGGCCTGGTACTGATTCACTTTCTCAATCCATTCTTGTTGTTGATACAACAGGTTTTATACCTGGTATTTCTTCACCCCTTAATAGATCTGCAATTGAATCTGTTTATAAGGTTGGTGAATTTGTACTCAGTAAAGTAGATACAGCTTCAAATCCTTATACTTTAACTTACGGACCAAATGGCGATATGTATATTGATGATGCAGCCGCGAATTCAATAATAAAGCGTGATAAGGTGACCGGCGATTTCAGCCTATTTGCAACTTTTCCCCATATTATAAACAATACTGGAATTGGAGGTCCGTTTAGCGATGTTGTTCCGACAGGGATTGTTTTTAAAGATAATAGTTTTTTTGTTGGAAGCCTTACTGGATTTCCTTTTGCTAATGGCGCTTCAACTCTTTATCAACTCGATGCTGAAGGAAATGTTTCTGATTACATGACCGGTCTAACTACTATTGTGGATGTAACTCTAGACCCTGACAGCAATTTAATTTTACTTCAGCACGCTGCTTTTAGTCCCCCGCCAACTCCTTTTATACCAAATTCAGGCGCTGTGTTAAGACTCAGAAATGGAAATGTTGATACTCTAGTATCCGGATTAAATCGTCCAACTTCCATCAGGTTTAAATCTAAAGATGAATTCTTTGTTTCAACTCTTACGGACGGCAAAATATTTAGTGTTGTTAATAGTGAAATACCCGGGAAAAGACTGCAGTTATGGCTTAGAGCTGATACCGGTTTAGTTTTTAATGGTTCTAAGTTAAGCAGATGGATGGATCAAAGCGGCAACGGAAATGATGCAATTGAGATCAGATACAAGCCGTCAGCCCGTGTTGGTAAATGATGTAATAAATAATAAACCCGTGATAAGCTTTGACGGTGTAAATGACAGGTTAGGATTTACCGGTTCAAAGAAGATGAGTCAGATTAGTCTTTTCATGGTTTTCAACAATAGGTCCGGTGCTTCAGGATCTAATCCGCCTGGCTTCGTGCTGACTTTCGGCCCCGGCGGACCTTATGCAGCCAATGAACACTTTGCCATTAAAATGCGGGGGATGGATAATGGCGACAATGATATTATTGTTGGTACCGAAGATCACAATGATTATGTGGTATTTACCGGTCAGAATATTGCGAAATACAATGAATGGAGAAACATTTTCGTTGTCAGAGACAAAACTGTATCAAATACAACGTTGTGGTGGAATGGAGTTTCTGCTCCTTCATCAGCTTCCGGAGCTAATATTTCTATTTCCGTTCCGCTTGGTGATTCCACGGCTTCCGGTGGAGGAATTGGATCAACTGATAATTTTCCGGATTTGGGGAGAGTCCTTGCCAAATGCGATATTGCAGAGATAATTGTTTATGATACCATTCTTTCTGATCCGGACCGGTTATCAATAGAGAAATATCTTAGCAATAAGTATAATATAACTGTTACCGGAGTTGAAGATTCCCAAAATAAAAATATCCCGGAAAACTATACACTATATCAAAATTACCCGAACCCTTTTAATCCTTCAACTACTATAAAATATTCTATACCTCAGGCTTCTTTTGTAACGCTGAAGATTTATGATATTCTCGGCAGGGAAGTTACATCATTAGTTAATGGAGATAAACCAGCCGGAACTTATAATGTTGAATTTAGAGGAAGTAATCTTTCAAGCGGAGTTTATTTTTATAGATTGCAAGCCGGGAGTTTTACACAAACAAAGAAATTTATATTAATGAAGTAGTAGTAATGGATAAACAATTTAATTTGAGTAGATAAGTATACAGGGAATTTTGCAGCAAAAGGAATTGTCGATTCTTTATTCGGTTCTTTTTTGTCAGCCTGACTAAATAGAAAGCTTCTAACTTAAAATAAAAAAAGGTGAAAAATATGAAAGCATTAAACATATTTGTATCCATTATTCTTATATCATGTTTATTCTATTCATGTAAAGAGAATAATAATTCCAATCCAACTTCAGCGACTGTAACAAATTCCGGCGATGCTGCAATTACCGGTTTCTGGACTTATAAAGAAGATGCAGCCAACGATTATTGGAATGCCAATGTATTATTCAAAAACGACGGCACCTTCAGGATGTACCAGGCGCTGTCTTTGGCAGATACTTCGGCAGTACGGGCTATTGCAGATACAGCCAACCAGGTGGTAACTTTTGGTACATACACAGTTAATGGAAAGAATGTAAAGATGATTTATACCGAATTCAATGTGATTAATTTCAAATTTACCGGTACGCTCAATAACAACTCAAATATTTTAATTGGCAACCTTGATAGTAATGAACCAGGAAGTGCAAGTCCCCTTTGGTATTTAACCAAACCATAAAATAAAATCTTATAAAACATTTGAAATCTATCATAGTTATTTTATCTGCACGATTATTATTTGCATGCATTGGTAATAATAATAGCTTTGTATTAACGAAGAAAATTGTTTTGCTGAAGTAAGGAAATTATAAAAGGTGATATCTTTTCTTAAAAGGAGATATCACACTTTTATTATCATTCTATCAAAGAAATAATTGCTTGCCTAATCCCCTACCCCAATCCTCATGCAAATATTTTTTGATCTAATCACTGAATCATTTAATGATTATAATAGTCATTAGGCAAAAAAAACTTGCTTAATTATTAAATGTTGAATTTTTGAATTAACTTAATCTCTTTTATCCGAGCATTTTTTCTTATTAAACCTTTATGTTCCATACTATCAAATCTATGCCTTTAGACACCTAATTTTTAACAACAATTACTTCAGAAGGTTCTAAATTATAATCCCATTTTGAAATATTAAATTTTAGTATAATAACTGCTATATATCTTAAATCAAATGTTACAAATGGAGTTGAAGATTTAAACTATTATCTCTAAAATCACATTATCTTTTTTAAAAGCTCTTTCTACTTGATAATTATTTTTTTTCTTTTTTATATTGTAAAAGACCTCAAATCTTCTATTCCCGAATTATAGTCCTATAAGTTTTTTGAATGTTATTAAAGTTAGCCTTAAGAAAAGTAAAGTAATATAACTTCGGCTTTTATGCGTACAATTACAAATCTTATAATCCGATTAACAATAGTTTTTATTTCTATTCTTCTTTTTTTGCCGGAAGAAATTTGTAAGGCTCAGCAAGATTATACTGTTGAACACTTCGAAATTGGAAATGGTTTACCGGACCCGAATGTTACCTGTATTCATAAAGATAAGCTCGGATATTTATGGATTGGAACATATTATGGAATATGCAGATTTGATGGATATAAATTTAAAGTTTACCTGCAGCAAGGGGATCCCAATATGTTTATCCAGTGTATTTGGGAAGATCAATCAGGAACTATTTGGGCTGGTACACCAAAAGCATTAAATAAATATGACAGAATAACTGATACTTTCATACAATATATAATGCCGATAGATACTACCATTTTAAAAACCAATTTTGAAGTACCGGGTATACGTACTATATGCCAAGATAAAAACAGAAATTTCTGGATTGGTACCAAATCAGGGCTTTATAACTTCAATGTCAAAAAAGGAATCTTTACTCCTGTTAATGGTAAATCCGGTCAGCCAAATAAGCTGAAAGGTAAATCAATTGGCGTAATATATCAGGATAAAACCGGAAATTTGTGGATTGGTACCGGAGATTATAAACGAAATGATGGAGGGCTATTTCTATTCGACCCTTCTACCGGAATTACTAAACAGTTTGTTCACGATCCATCGGATTCCAAAAGTTTGATCCAAAATTGGGTGACAGCAATTTATCAGGATAAGCTGGGCGTTCTTTGGATTGGTACAAATGGAGGGTTAGACAAATTTGATTTTACAAACCAAACTTTCATTCACCTCAGACATGATAATCATAACACAAACAGCTTAAGCAGCAATGCTATTTCATCTATTTCGGAGGATGATAATGGAAATTTGCTTATCGAGACTAATGCCGGCGGGTTAAATAAATACAACCTTCGATCCGGAAAATTTTCTTTATACTCACTAACTAAAAACCCAATTGATAATAAAAATATATATGAGATATCTTTATGTATGGACCATTCTGGTATTATATGGGTAGGGACAAATAATGGATTATATAAGATTATCCCTCAGACAAACAGTTTTTATCGCACACAAAATAGTGTCAGAAATAGTGACAGAATTAGAAATATATTTAATGGGCTGACAATAGATGCAATGTACAGGGATAATAGAGGCGTTATCTGGATAGGAAGTTCAGATGGAGTAAAATCAATTAATCCGGATCTTAGCATTGGTCCCTCTTTTTTAAGCGGCATACCTAGTCTTAGCAATAATGGTAATAATTCTATCTTTGAAGATAAAACTAATAAACTCTGGTTTGGTTCGATAAGAGGACTCTACGTAATTGATCTTAAAACAAAAGAGTTCATCCGGTATATTCATAACCCGCATGATCCAAACAGCATATCTGATAATCAAATAACTTCAATTGTTGAGGATAAAAAAGGAATTATATGGCTGGGTACTTTTAATCACGGTATTGAAAAATATGATAGGAAAAGAGGAACATTTAAACATTTTTCTTTGAATTCACCTGCTTCTATATCCCCTGCTTTTAAGTATCAGGCAGTCTGGTCAATGTTTCTTGACAGCCATGGTTTTATCTGGATAGGAACTTATAAAGGGGTGGCAATATTAGATCCTTCAAAAGAAAAATTTAAATGGTATATTCCTCCTTCCAATGATGTAAGCAATCAATGGTATTATTATGTATTCAATTTTCTTGAAGATCATAATGGTATAATTTGGCTTGCTACGGCTCAGGGTCTTGTCCGCTTCGACAGAAAATCGGATACCTTCACTCTTTATGGTAAAGATAATAATCTGACAGATGCCAGAACAGTATCAGTGCTTGAAGACAAACATGGTAATATTTGGGTAGGATCATTTACCGGAATTTCAATGTTTAATCCCGTTACCAAACGATTCAAGAATTTTGGAAAAAGTTATGGATTGGATAAACCATATGAATATGCTGCGGCATGCAAGGATTCATCGGGAAATTTCTATTTCGGGAACTGGGTGGGAATTTCAATCTTTAATCCTGACAGTTTGTATAGTGATGTCCCCGCTCCTCCTATAGTACTTACAGATTTTAAATTTTCAGACCGCTCTGCACAACTGGATTCAAGCATTTCTGTTAAGAAAAATATAGTGCTTACTTATCTCCAGAATGAATTTTCAATCGAATTCTCTGCATTAAATTTTACAAACAGTAATCAGAACCAATATGCCTATAAACTTGAAGGATTTAATAAAGACTGGATTTATTGCGGGACACGGCACCAGGCAACATATATGAATCTTAATTATGGCACCTATACTTTTAGAGTTATCGGATCCAATTCCGACGAAATCTGGAATAAAAAAGGAGCTTCTTTAACTATTACTATTCTACCTCCATGGTGGAGAACAAGGTGGGCATATATTTCTTATGGACTTATTTTCGTTTTCACTTTATATGCGTTAAGACGAAATGAACTTAATAGGGTGAAATTAAAAGACAGAATAAAAATGGATCAAGCAATTCTGAAAGAAAGAGAAGAAACAGATAAAATGAAATCAAGGTTTTTTGCTAATATTTCTCATGAGTTTAGGACACCTTTAACTTTAATTCTTGGTCCTTCTGAAAAAATCATTTCAAGGTCGTCCGATGAAAATACTCTTAAGGATGCCGGAATAATAAAAAGAAATTCAAAACGTCTTTTGCTGTTAGTTAATCAACTGCTTGATCTTTCAAAATTGGAAGCCGGTAAACTTAAACTCGAAGCTACTAAAGGAAATATTGTATCTTTCGTTAAAGGACTAGCTTTATCATTCGAATCATTGTCAGAGGAAAAAGATATAACATTAAAGATAGTTTCCGAGAAAGAATTTATAGAGGCTTACTTTGATAAAGAAAAAATGATAAAAGTATTCTCAAATATTTTATCGAATGCATTCAAGTTTACGCCGCAGGATGGGAAGATAACGGTATCGATAATAGAGAATGCTAGTTCAAGTTCAAGAGGTGTAAATAAAAGTGTCGAAATAAAAATTCGGGATACAGGGATTGGTATTCCATATGAGGAAATTCCAAAACTCTTCGACAGGTTTTACCAGGTAGATTCTTCTTTTACAAAAGAGCATGAGGGTACCGGTATAGGATTGGCTTTAACAAAAGAACTAGTGGAATTGCATCATGGAAGCATTTCAGTAGAAAGTGAAATTGGAAGATGGACTGAATTTACGATAAGTTTTCCTCTTGGAAGAAATCATTTAACAGATGACGAGATTGTCCCTGATGAGAAAAAAAGTACATCACAAGATCTGCTCGGCAAAGAAGACCATTATTTTTCTGAAAATATTGAAAATAAAACGGGAAATGAAATTGAAGCTGATTCAATAAAAGAAGAGAAAACAATAATTTTGGTTGTGGAAGATAATTATGATATGAGAGAATATATAAAAGAAATTTTGGATAAAGATTACTTTGTTGAAGAAGCTTTAAATGGAGAACAGGGGGTTAGCAAAGCCGAAATGATAATTCCGGATTTAATTATAAGTGATATGATGATGCCGAAGATGGACGGGAATGAATTGACAAGGATATTAAAGAATAATGAAAAAACAAGCCACATACCAATAATTATACTAACGGCAAAATCAGGGCAGGAAAGTAAGCTTGAAGGACTTGAAACCGGGGCAGATTCTTATTTAACCAAACCATTTGATCATAGGGAATTGCTAGTAATTGTGAATAACCTGATTCAGCAGCGAAAAAAGCTGAGAGAAAAATTCAGCAGGGAAATAAGACTTCAGCCCAAGGGGATCAAAATCACCAGTTTAGATGAGCAGTTCCTTAGAAAAGTAGAAAAAGCCATAGAAGAAAATTACTCCGATGAAAATTTTGGCGTGCCTGAAATGCAGAATTCTTTGGCTATGAGTAAAACTCAATTATACCGTAAAATGAAAGCTATTACAGATCAGGCTCCCGGTGAGTTTTTACGTCATTTCCGCCTTCAGAGAGCTGCACAGCTGTTAAGTCAAAAAGGTGGAAATATTACCGAAATAGCTTACTCAGTAGGTTTCAGAAGTCTATCCTATTTTAATCAAAGCTTTAAAGAATTTTATCATAAATCCCCTTCAGAATACAGCGCTCAGAAAAATACTTCCGATAAAGTCTAACCAAAGATATTTTGGCATGTAGCATAACTATGAAAAAAATTTTACAAAGGAGACTCGATGTGCTCTCCTTCCGGTGAGTAAATTAGGTTCTTTATACTCGATTTTCTATACGGCATCGAGGATTAAGTATCGAGTTCCCAGGATTTTAGCAATTTGTGTGATTTAAGATTTTAAAATTTCTTCTCTAAAATTTTTTATTATTCTTTAATAAAAACAGCTTATTTGTGAATTATTCTTATCCTTGGAACAATTTCTAAAACATTAGGAACTATTCCGAAAGAAACCTCTAAAAGCCTTTCCTAATTTTACACCTGCCAAAGTGAAAATCTCATCCATTCAAGAGCAGACAACTAAGAACAGATGGAATTCATTATAAAAGCAACATACGAAATAAAATGAATGCGAATGATTCTAAATATTACAGAATGATTCTCATTTAGAAAATATAAGAAAACGAAACTTAAAACTAATTTTAGGAGATTAAACACAATGCCGATACAAGATAAGATCATAAAGTATTCTGTATCTATTAACCAGAACAATAATTTTAACTATTTCAGGATAATTAATCTAAGCCTTGAGTCAGGAGGGAAAGCATATATCGGATTCCCGAAGGACCGCCCGGTTGATTGGCTGCAGTTCAATGGATCAACAACAATTCTATATATGACCCAGGATGAGTTTGCGGAAGTGTACCATATGCTCCAAAGTGAAAGCCCTGTCTTCTTTACAGCTCTGGACCTCTTCAGTTTTATGATTGGATCAGTTCATACAGAGCTCGATTTAAATTCCGCTGAGACTCCAGGCGAAGAAGAGCAATATCCCCAAAATCTTGAAGCGCTTATAAAGGCTGCAAAGCGGCTGGGAATGGATAGAGTTCCCGGAAACCCGGTAAATAGAAAGAAATAAAAGATCATTTACAGAAAAGAAAGACGTAAGATAATCTTTTCAATATTGCAGGAGCAATTATGAAATCATTTTTTCCTTCCTCCTCATTGTTTCATTATCCAGAGACCAAAAGGATAATGGGATTACTAAATAAGATCTTGATGGGCATTATTTTTATCGTTCTGTTTGCATCTACAGTTGTTGCTCAAATTCCCCGTTCAATTTCTTATCAGGGAGTATTAACCGATACAGCAGGAAATCCGAAAGCAGACGGGAATTATTCCTTTACATTCAGTTTATATGAAAGCAGCACAGGTGGAAATGCAGTTTGGGCAGAGAGTAAAACCTTGATCGTAAGTAAAGGATTATTCTCAACATTACTGGGAGATCAAACCCCATTTAATGATTCTCTAAAGTTTGATAAACCATACTGGCTGGGGATAAAAGTAGGAAATGATCCAGAGTTGACACCAAGAATAAAATTAACGGCAGCAGGTTATAGTTTCACATCAATCAACTCAGATTCAGCAAAAAATATAGCAGATGGAAAAGTAGTAAAGAGCTTGAATGGATTAAAAGATAATATAAAGCTAATGGGAGAAGGAGGGACGGCAGTAAATATGAAAGGGGATACAATAATGATATCAAGCAGCAGCAGTTCGGGAAGCGGAATACAGGAAATAGAAAACACAAACGGAACAATAGACATAACCAATCCCAAAGGTTCTAAAACAATAATAAACTTGAAGCTTCCTGTGTCATCAGCTTTGAAATCGGATACTACAAAGAATATTGTAAAAGGAAAAGTAGTCCAGAGTTTGAATGGATTAAAAGATGATGTTCAATTAGAAGGAAGCGGCGGAACATCAATAAATACCAGCGGAAATAAAATCACGATATCGAGCAGCAGCGGAGGAATGGTATACAAGGGATTACAAAATTTGATGGAACAATTGATATTTAAATCCAGGTGGTCCTACTGCAACAATTAACCTTAAAGTACCAATGGCATTAACAGGTAATACGGCTTCGGGTAATAAGGATGTACTTTCATATTTTAACAAAACTTTACCAGATAGCTACCTTGGATGAAAGTTTAAGCATTTTTTCAAGCACTAATACAGGCTCAGGGTATGGTATTGATGGTACAATGCCAGTGGAATTGGAGTATATGGATTTAGTTCAAAAACGGAGTTGGAATATCGGGAAGCAGCACTAACGGCAATGGTGTCGATGGTTTTGCACCAAATGGAACGGCATATATGGAGAAAGTACAATGCAATTATGGAGTATATGGGTAAAAGTACAAATGGTACGGGATTAAATGGTCAGGGTTATAATGGAGTATACGGTCTCGCAACAGGGGCAGGTGCAGGTGTATGCTGGTCTATGCTGGAAATGGATATGGTATTTTTGCAAATAGTTTACACAATTATGGTTTGTATGCCGTAAGCGGGGATGGTTATGGAGTTTATGGTATTACTCATAATTCTACTGCAGCGGGAAGGTGTATACGGCAATAATTCCAACAGCCCTAAAGCTTATGGTATATTAGGCGCTTATAAAATTGGAGTTTATCTGTCGGTACTGATGGCGATAATTCCGCAGGATTTTTTGACGGTAATGTTACAATTATTGGAGATCTTAAATGTTAGCGGAAGTAAACATCTTAAAATCGATGATCCCGCTTGATCCTGCCGATAAATACCTCATTCATTCAAGCGTAGAAAGTTCAGATCAAATGGATATTTATAATGGGAATGTTACTACAGACCTAAATGGAAGGGCAAAAGTTCAACTGCCAGATTATTTTGAAGCGCTTAATACTAATTACCGCTATCAATTAACTACTATTGGGCAGCAAGCTCAGGCCTGGATTCAAAGTGAAATTCAGAATAATCAATTTTCAATTAAAACCGATAAACCTAATGTAAAAATTTCCTGGCAAGTAACAGGTATTCGTAATGATCCATACGCAAAAGCTCATCCCATGGTTGCTGAACAGGAGAAAGAGACATCTGAAAGAGGCAAATATCTTCATCCTGAATTGTACGGACAGCCTGAAGAAGACGCAATAGGTTATATAAAACAACCCAATTTAAACCAGCCTGATATGAAACCGCCGCAAACACTGAAAATACCTAAGAGTAAATAAGAAAAAAATAATTGGAGATAAAAAAAATGGCAATAATTATCTTGATAAAGTACAAATGGAAAATGGAAAACAAAAAATGGAAAATGTATCCGGTACTTTTCATTCTTTCTTTTTTAACGGTTTCTATACATGGGCAAAACAGCAAAGCTGGATGGTCATTATTTAATACCGGTTTTGGATATTCAAAGAACGCCGGAACAGAAATTATGTCTGAAGCCGGTCAAAATTTTTCATGGTATAAGCATAAACGGCAACACAAAAGTAACCAGCGGATTTCTTGCCGCCTATCCCAAGATAGTGACAGGTGTAAAAAATAAAGATGGAGGTATTCCTAAAAAATTTGAGTTAAGCCAAAATTATCCGAATCCTTTCAATCCGACTACAAGGATAAAATATTCAATCACTAGTAAACAGTTAGTAGTATTAAAAGTATTTGACATTCTGGGAAGAGAGGTGACAACCCTGGTAAACGAAGAAAAACCAGCGGGAAGTTATGAAATTACATTTAATGCAACAAACCTTGCCAGCGGTGTATATCTCTACTCTTTACAGGCTGGAAATTTTCATAAGGTAAAGAAACTTGTTTTACTTAAATAAGGAAGTCAAAGTTAAGATAATGTCAAAATTTATAAAAGGAGGTTCTCATGAAAAGATTTGTTTTTTTTCTATACGGTGTAATTTGTTATTTTATATTTTTCGCAACCTTTCTTTATGCTATAGGATTTGTTGAAAATATTATAGTTCCTAAAACTATCGATTACGGCTTTCAAGGTGGAACTAGTTACGTTTGGCTGGTAGATATTTTATTCCTTTCTCTGTTTGCAGTTCAACATAGTATAATGGCAAGAGAGGGTTTTAAGAATTGGTGGACAAAAATTGTTCCCCAGCCTATTGAACGAAGCACTTATGTTTTATTTTCGAGTATTTCTCTAATTCTTTTATTTGCTTTTTGGAGACCAATTACCGGTGTTGTATGGAACGTGCAGAATTCCTTCTTTTATTCTTTTCTGATTTTCATTTCTTATTTGGGATGGTTCACGGTTTTATTTGGAACTTTTCTTATTAATCATTTCAATCTTTTCGGACTGCAGCAGGTTTACAGAAATCTTAAAAATGAGGAACCTGTTAAACCAAAATTTGTAACGCCTTTCTTTTATAAAATTGTCCGGCATCCGTTAATGCTTGGATTTATAATAGCATTTTGTGCAGCTCCTAAGATGACTATAGGTCACCTTCTATTTGTATTTGCCATGACGGGATATATACTTGCAGCGATTCAGCTTGAAGAACGGGATTTGGTTAAACTCCATGGGAATGATTACGTAAGATACCAGCACGAAGTCTCACAAATAATTCCTTTACCGCCCAAGAATGAACCGGAAATGGGAAAAGTATTAAGTAAGAACTGAATTAAAAATTCAAAGAGTTTAAAAATCATAAAATCATAAATAAAAATTAAGCCAAAATTGATAAATACTTTTAACTGAGAAAGGAGAACCCATGAAAAATCTATTAGTTTCTTTCATTTTCATATTAATAACACTATTACCATTTACAACAAAGGCCCAATCTCCCTGGATTCTTCAAAGGGCAGCTGGATTAGCATCAGCACAGAACCCCCAAATAATTTTCTCTGCAGTTAATAAGGACGTTTGCTGGGGATCTAGTTTTTATAGCACCCAATTCGTCCGTACAGTTGATGGAGGTGCACACTGGACCGTTAGCAAAATTCCAGCTTCCAGCGGCTTAATAGGTTCAAGAATTGCGGCATTAGATTCGAATATTGCTTTTGTAATACTGCATGGGGCATCAGGCCGCGGTATTTACAAAACTTCCGATGGAGGATTAACGTGGACAAGATATGCAGATGCCTATAATGGAACTAATTCAGATCCTTTACAGGTTTTCTTCTTTGATACGAGTAATGGGGTTTGCGTGGGTAATCCATCGGGAGGCAACTGGGAAATTTATACGACTTCCAATGGAGGAATAGATTGGAATCTGGTTCCATCTGCGAATATTCCAGCACCCGTTGCAGGTGAAACCGCATTATATAGAGGTCATGCTAATGGAGCAGACAATTGTTTTTGGTTTACAACATGGTCCGGTTCTTTGTACAGAACTTCTGACAGAGGAGCAACATGGACCGTTACACGTAAAGCACTTGGCAACATGGGGTTTAGTGTTGCATTCAAAGATAGTCTGAATGGAGTAGCCTGTTCACCTCTGCAGGCGGGAAATGCAGGGTCAGGAGGTCATAAACTTTCAATTACTTCAGATGGCGGGAAAACATGGCAGCCTGTTAATGTAAAATTTAGTTCACCTTCATTCTATGGAGTAAACTATATAAAAGGTTCAAAGAATGATTATATCTTAACATCAGATTATAATAAAGGGGAACCCGGATATTCATTTCAACCTGGGACATCGTTTTCGAGTGATGGCGGGATGACATGGAGAGTAGTTGATAAAACTTCAAGATTGTGGGTAGATTTTTCACCGGACGGCACTGGCTGGAGCGGCGGGGAAAATGATTCCGTGTATAAGTGGATTGCTTTAGCAGATAAAGAGATTATCGAACTACAACCAAGTCTTGATAGAACATTTGCAAGAAATAATATAGATTCTGTTTTGTTCACAACCTCATTTTTAAATTTTTCAAATCACAAGTTTACTGCTAATCTTGTTTACTCTAATTTAGAGAGCACGCTAAGAGATTCGCTTACTCTATATGATGATGGGCTGCACGGGGATTCACAGCCGAATGACGGGATTTATGGAGTTTATATTCCGCCAATGAATGTTGAAGATTATTTCCAATTAAACATGAGTATAACTGAAGATTCAACGAACAAATACACCAGCACTCCAATCAGTCCCAGGTTTACAACTGTGGGACCTATAAAGATAGATTCTTTGTCAGTATCAAAAGTATCTTCTACACTTTACACTGTTAACCCTATTTTTACAAACGAGGGTTCATCCTATACAGTTAAAGACCTTAAGGTAAAAATATCATCAGATGATAATACGATAACAAAGATAACACCGGATACTATTACTATTTCAAGTATTGCTCCCGGGGCGGCAGCGGGAACGGATAACGATGTTAATATAACAGTTAATTCACATTTCTCCGGTACATTCAAATTTATTTATGAAATTATGAGCGGAGGATGAACATTCTGGAGAGATACAACTTTACAGGTAGTAACCGGAGTTGAAGATATTAAGCAGATACCCCTCAGCTATAATCTTTTTCAAAATTATCCAAACCCGTTTAATCCCTCAACTACCATAGAATATTCGATACCGCAGAACTCACTTGTAACTTTGAATATATATGATCTCCTTGGCAGAAAAGTTTCAAGTCTGGTTAATGAAAGAAAATCTGCAGGTAATTATTTAGTTGTTTTTAATGCAGGCAATCTTGCAAGTGGAATTTATTTTTACAGAATGCAGGCAGGGAGTTTTATTTCAACTAAGAAATTTGTTTTGCTGAAGTAAAAGAAATTATAAAAGGTGATATCTTTTCTTAAAAGGAGATATCACCTTTTATTTTCATTCTATCAAAGAAATAATTGCTTGCCTAATCCCCTACCAATCACTCACGCAAATATTTTTTTATCTAATCACTGAATCATTTTATGATTATCATAGTCACTAGGCAAAAAAACCTTGCTTAATTATTAAATGTTGAATTTTTGAATTAATTTAATCTCTTTTGCCCGAGAATTTTTTCTTATTAAACCTTTATGCTGCATACTATCAAATCTATGTCTTTAGACACCTAATTTTTAATAACAATTACTTCAGAAGGTTCTAAATTATAATCCCATTTTGAAATATTAAATTTTAGTACAATAAGTGCTACATATCTTAAAACAAATGTTACAAATGGAGTTGAAGATTTAAACTATTATCTCTAAAATCACATTATCTTTTTTAAAAGCTCATTCTACTTGATAATTATTTTTTTTCTTTTTTATATTGTAAACGACCTCAAATCTTCTATTCCCGAATTATAGTCCTAAATATTTTTTTGAAAGTTATTTAAGAAATTAGAGTTAAGAAAGTAATGTAATATATAACTTAAGTTTTTAAATATATAATTATGAATTATACATTTCGATTAGCAATGGTTTTGATTGTCATTCTTCTTTTTTTGCCGAAAGAAGATTGCTACGCTCAGCAGGGTTATACTGTGGAACATTTCGATATAGATAATGGATTACCGAGCTCAAAAATCATCTGTATTCTAAAAGACAGGTTTGGGTATTTGTGGATTGGGACAGATGACGGCTTGTGCAAGTTTGACGGATATCGATTTAAGTTATATTTACAAGGAACAGGTGCTAATCAAATTATATTTTCTATTATTGAGGATCAATCAGGTATTCTTTGGGTCGGTACAGCAACAGGTTTAAATAAATATAACAGAACCACTGATTCATTCACACAGTATATATTACCAATAGATACAACGAATGTTAAAACCAGTTATGAAGATCCGGGTATACACACTATATGCGAAGATAAAAAAGGAAATTTCTGGATCGGTACCAGATCAGCGCTTTATAATTTCAATATCAAAGAAGGAATTTTTACTCTTGTTAAAGATAAATCCGGTGAGCTAAATAAACTGAACGGTAAATATATTGGCGTAATATACCAGGACAAAACAGGAAATTTATGGATTGGAACAGGAACCTATCTGCGGTCGGATGGAGGGCTAAATTTGTTTGATCCCTCTTCAGGAATTATTAAGCAGTTTGTTCATAACCCTTCGAATCCTAAAAGCCTGCAGCAAAACTGGGTTACATCAATTTTTCAAGATAAGTTGGGCAATCTCTGGATTGGAACAAATGAAGGGCTCGACAAATTCGAATTCGCAAATCAAACTTTCATTCACTTCACACATGACGATCACAATCCAAACAGTTTAAGCAGCAATGATATAAAATGTATATCTGAGGATGATAGCGGGAATTTGCTTATCGCGACTTGGGGAGGAGGGGTAAATAAATACAATCTTCAATCGGGAAAATTCTCTTCTTACTCATTAAATGACAACCAGAGCGAGAACCAAAATATGAATATACTATCTTTGTATATGGACCATTCGGGTATTATATGGGTAGGGACGTTTAATGATGGATTGTATAAGCTGGTTCTCCGGTCCAAAAGTTTTCTCCGCGCACAAAATAGTGTTAAAAATGCTGAAAGAATTGGAAACATATCAAATCTATCAATAAATGCAATGTACCGGGATGATAATGGTGTTATTTGGATAGGAAGTTCAGATGGAGTAAAATCAATTAATCCGGATTTTAGCACGGGTCCCGCCTTTTTAAAAGGTATATCCGCTCTAAATAATTCGATCTTCAAAGATAAAACGACTAATAAACTCTGGTTCGGATCGGTTCAAGGGCTCTACGTGATTGATCTTAAAACAAAAAAAATTATCCGGTATCTTCATGATCCTCATGATTCAAATAGTATTTCGGATAATCAAATAACTTCGATTGCTGAGGATAACAACGGAGTCATCTGGTTAGGGACCTTTAGTCATGGCATTGAAAAATATGATAGAAATAACGGAACATTTAAACATTTTCCTTTAAATACACCTGACTCTAAGTCACCATCTTTTAAGTATGAAGCCGTCTTTTCAATGTTAATTGATAGCCGCGGTTTTCTCTGGGTAGGAACTTATAAGGGATTAGCAAAATTCAATCTGTCAAATGAAACCTTTAAATGGTATTATCCACACTCTAATAATGTAGACAGCCTATGGTACTATTATGTGTTGGGGATTCTTGAAGATCATAATGGTGTAATCTGGCTTGCAACAGCCCAGGGCCTTGTGCGTTACAATAGAAAATCAGATACATTTACTCTATTTGGAAAATCAAATAATCTGACTGATGAGGCGGTTTATTCGTTACTTGAAGATAAACACGGCAATATATGGGTAGCAACAAATAGTAGAATTTCAATGTTTAACACGCAGACAAAACAGTTTAAAAATTTTGGAAAAAGCTATGGACTGATTAAATATTATGTATATGATGCATGTAAGGATGCATCAGGAAATTTATATTTCGGGAACTATACCGGAATTTCAATCTTTAATCCGGATAGCTTATATAGTGACAACCCCGCTCCTCCCATAGTTCTTACAGATTTTAAAATTTCAGACCGGTCTGTCCAACTGGATTCAAGCATTTCTGTAAAAAGAAATATAGATCTTACCTATCGGCAGAACGAATTTTCGATTGAATTCTCTGCTTTAAATTTCATAAATAGCTATCGGAATCAATATGCCTATAAGCTTGAAGGATATGATAGAGATTGGATCTATTGCGGAACACGGCATCAGGCGACATATATGAATCTCAATTATGGTACATATACTTTCAGAGTTATTGGTTCCAACTCCGAGGAAATCTGGAATAAAAAAGGAGCTTCTTTAACTGTCACAATCTTCCCTCCCTGGTGGCGGACAACATGGGCTTATATTTCTTACGGATTATTTATAGTCTTTAGCTTATATGGTTTGCGTAAATATGAATTAAACAGAGTGCAGCTGAAAGATAAAATTAAACTTGATGAAGCAGTTCTAAAGGAAAAGGTTGAAACAGATAAAATAAAATCGAGATTTTTTGCAAACATTTCTCACGAGTTTAGAACTCCTCTAACTCTTATCCTGGGTCCCTCAGAAAAAATAATATCCGGTTCTTCAGATGATGTACAGAAAGATGCCGGTATAATCAGGAGAAACTCGAGACGGCTGCTGCAATTAGTTAATCAGCTGCTTGATCTCTCTAAATTGGAGGCAGGAAAACTCAAGCTGGAAGCGTCAAAAAATAATATAGTTTCATTTGTGAAAGGAATAGCACTTTCATTCGAATCACTGTCTGAACAAAAAGATATAACATTAAAGATAGTTTCGGTAAAAGAATTTATAGAAGTTTACTTTGATAAGGAAAAAATGATAAAAGTATTCTCGAATATTTTATCGAATGCGTTTAAGTTTACACCAAATAATGGAAAAATAACAGTCTCGCTTAAGCAGAATGATAAAAATGCAGAAATAAAAATAAGAGATACAGGAATTGGAATACCACGGGATGAGATACCCAAATTATTTGACAGGTTTTACAAGGTTGACTCATCTATTACAAAAGAACATCAGGGTACCGGAATAGGTTTGGCATTAGCAAAAGAATTAGTTGAACTTCATCACGGGAGTATTTCTGTAGAAAGTGAAATTGGACTATGGACGGAATTTACAGTTAACCTTCCCCTCGGAAAGGAGCATATAAACAATGAAGAAATAGTTGAAGAAATAGAAGGAAAAGGAGTTGAAATTTCAAGTGGAACAGACAATTTTATTCTATCCGGCCTTGAGGAAGATTACAGAGATATAAATGCCCTCAAAGAGGTCGCAAATGAGGAAGATAAAACAATTATACTCATTGTTGAAGACAATTATGATATGAGAGAATATATAAAAGAAATTCTGGAAAAAGATTATGTCGTTGAAGAAGCTGTAAATGGTGAACAAGGGATAAGAAAAGCCGAGAGTATAATCCCCGATCTTATTATCAGTGATATGATGATGCCTAAGATGGATGGAAATGAAATGACGAGAATCTTAAAGAACAGTGAAAAGACAAGTCACATACCGGTTATAATATTAACTGCAAAGATAGGACATGAAAATAAATTAGAAGGCCTGGAAACAGGCGCAGATGATTATCTTACAAAACCATTTGATATAAAGGAACTTCAAGTTAGGATCAAGAATTTAATAAACCTTAGAAAGAAACTTCAGGAAAAGTTAAGTAAAATAGAAATGAGTGCAGCAACGGTAAAAGAGAACAGTTCTTTATCTAATCAAAGTAAACCTGTGAAACTTAGAAGCGTAGATGAAAGGTTTCTAGATAAAATCGAAAAAATAATTAACGAGCATATATCGGAAGAAGATTTTAGTACTGAAGAACTTGGCAGAAAATTGGGAATGAGCTATTCACAAGTTTTTAGAAAAATTAAAGCTTTAACAGGTAAATCTCCCAATCTTTTTGTTAGATCAATCAGGTTATTAAAGGCAAAAGCGATGATTGAAAACGGAGACGGTAATATATCTGAAATAGCATATTCTGTCGGCTTTTCGAGCCCGGTTTATTTCTCAAAGTGCTTCAAAGAAGAATTTGGTTATCCGCCCAAAAATTTCATAGCATGACTGTTCTATCTTAACTTCTTAAATATCTCCCTCTTGGATAAATTCGAAACAAGCTTCATAATATTAAGCTTTTGCAATATAGTATTAATCTTTTGCAATATAATAGCAAGCTTTTAACATATACTTGCTATGCCCTGCCCCTCCTAAATTGTTTTATTTGAACTAGTAAAATAAAAACAATAACAGGAGGTCCTCATGAAAAGATTTGTTTTTTTTCTATATGGAGTAATTTGTTACTCGATATTTTTTGTAACCTTTCTTTATGCTATAGGATTTGTTGAAAATATTATAGTTCCTAAAACCATCGATTACGGTCTCCAGGGCGGAACTAGTTACGTTTGGCTGATCGACATTTTATTCCTTTCCCTGTTTGCATTTCAGCACAGCATAATGGCGAGACAGGGATTTAAGAAGTGGTGGACAAAAATTGTTCCCTTTCCTATTGAACGAAGCACTTATGTTCTATTTTCAAGTATTGGTCTGATTCTTTTATTTACTCTCTGGAGGCCAATTACAGGGATTGTATGGAATATTCAAGATTCCTTCCTTTATCCTTTTATGTTTCTCATTTCTTATTTGGGATGGTTCACGGTTTTACTCGGAACATTTCTTATTAATCATTTCAATCTTTTCGGACTGCAGCAGGTTTACAGAAATCTTCAACACAAGGAGCCTGTTAAACCAAAATTTGTAACACCTTTCTTTTATAAAATTGTCAGACACCCGTTAATGTTAGGATTTATAATAGCATTTTGGGCGGCGCCAAAGATGACAACAGGTCATCTCCTATTTGCATTTGCAACAACAGGATATATACTTGCAGCAATTCAGCTTGAAGAACGGGATTTGGTTAAACTCCATGGAAATGATTATATAAGATACCAGCATGAAGTCTCACAAATAATCCCTATGCCCCCCAAGCATGAACCGGAAATGGGAAAAGTTATTAGGTAGTAATTGAATTAAAAATTATTGAATCATAGATAAAAAATAAGGCAAAATAGATAAATAATTTTTAGTGAAAAAAAGGAGAACTTATGAAAAATCATTTGGTTTTTTTCATTTTCATATTAGTTGCACTATTTTCATTTACCACGATAGCCCAGTCTCCCTGGATTCTTCAAAGGGCAACAGGATTATCATCTGCACAGAATCCCCAAATAATTTTCTCTGCAGTTAATAAGGATGTCTGCTGGGGATCTAGTTTTTATAGCTCCCAATTCGTCCGTACTACCGACGGAGGTACAACCTGGACTGTTGGTACAATTCCAGCTTCCAGCGGCTTAATAGGCTCAAGAATTGCTGCATTAGATTCGAATATTGCTTTTGTCATACTGCATGGTGCATCCGGCCGTGGTATTTACAAAACCTCTGATGGCGGATTAACATGGACTAGATATCCAGACGCTTACAATCAAACTGATTCGGATCCTTTACAAGTATTCTTCTTTGATTCGAGTAATGGTGTTTGTATGGGTAATCCATCAGGAGGTAACTGGGAAATTTATACCACTTCCGATACGGGAACAAATTGGTCTCGTGTTCCGTCAGTAAATATTCCAGTACCGCTGTCAGGTGAAACTGCACTATATAGAGGTCATGCTAATGGCGCAGGCAATTGTTTTTGGTTTACAACTTGGTCGGGATCTTTGTATAGAACCTCAGACCAGGGAATAACATGGACTATTACACGTAGTGTATTAGGCAGCAGAGGATTTAGCGTTGCATTCAAAGATAGTCTGAATGGAGTAGCATCCACACCTGTAAAGATAGGCAATACTGGCTCAGGAGATGATAAGCTTTCAATTACTTCAGATGGCGGGAAAACCTGGCAGCCTGTTGACATGAAATTTAGTTCACCTTCATACTATGGAGTAAACTATATAAAAGGCTCAAACAATGGTTATATATTAACATCAGATTATAACAGAGGTGAATCCGGCTATTCCGCGAAGGCAGGAACAGCTTATTCAGGTGATGGCGGGATGACTTGGAAAGTAGTTGATAATACATCAAGATTGTGGGTAGATTTTTCACCGGACGGCACCGGCTGGAGCGGTGGGGAAAAAGATTCTGTTTATAAATTTATTGCATTTACAGATAAACAAATTATCTCGGTACAACCAAACCTCGATAGAACATTTGCAAGAAAGAATATAGATTCTGTTTTGTTCACAACCTCATTTTTAAATTTTTCAAATCACAAGTTTACTGCTAATCTTGTTTACTCTAATTTAGAGAGCACGCTAAGAGATTCGCTTACTCTATATGATGATGGGCTGCACGGGGATTCACAGCCGAATGACGGGATTTATGGAGTTTATATTCCGCCAATGAATGTTGAAGATTATTTCCAATTAAACATGAGTATAACTGAAGATTCAACGAACAAATACACCAGCACTCCAATCAGTCCCAGGTTTACAACTGTGGGACCTATAAAGATAGATTCTTTGTCAGTATCAAAAGTATCTTCTACACTTTACACTGTTAACCCTATTTTTACAAACGAGGGTTCATCCTATACAGTTAAAGACCTTAAGGTAAAAATATCATCAGATGATAATACGATAACAAAGATAACACCGGATACTATTACTATTTCAAGTATTGCTCCCGGGGCGGCAGCGGGACCGGATAACGATGTTAATATAACAGTTAATTCACATTTCTCCGGTACATTCAAATTTATTTATGAAATTATGAGCGGAGGATGGACATTCTGGAGAGATACAACTTTACAGGTAGTAACCGGAGTTGAAGATATTAAGCAGATACCCCTCAGCTATAATCTTTTTCAAAATTATCCAAACCCGTTTAATCCCTCAACTACCATAGAATATTCGATACCGCAGAACTCACTTGTAACTTTGAATATATATGATCTCCTTGGCAGAAAAGTTTCAAGTCTGGTTAATGAAAGAAAATCTGCAGGTAATTATTTAGTTGTTTTTAATGCAGGCAATCTTGCAAGTGGAATTTATTTTTACAGAATGCAGGCAGGGAGTTTTATTTCAACTAAGAAATTTGTTTTGCTGAAGTAAAAGAAATTATAAAAGGTGATATCTTTTTCATTCAGATAAGAGGTCACCTTTTCATTATCATCTTCACTATACTGATTTCTAGACATACCGCGGTCAGATTGACTCCAACTTTTTCCCTCTTCAGTGGACACAAAAACTCCTCCGTAATATGTTCCAGCAAAAACGAAACTTCAAACCGGCAGTTTCATTTTTTTCATAAATGCTGCATAGCGCGGATCTTTAACTAAGTTACGCATTAAGGGGTCGCCTATAATCTGTGTACAACCACCATCCTTCTGTTTGAAAGCCCTTTCCAGCCATTCGAATGCTTTATCTTTCTCTCCAAGGTAAGCAAAAATTTCTGCTATCTGGTATGCTGAGACGTTCTGGTATTCTTTGATATATTCAGCTAGTTTATCATCAGCTTCCTTCTTTCTGCCCAGTACATAATAAACAAATATAAGCCCGTAGGTTTGGTAGCCTAAATCTGTTTCCTTCTGAATTTCTGCCAGAGCTGAATCCGGTTTACCTTTCTGTAGATAATCTAGATTTATAAAAGTATAAGCTACCGGGTATTGTGGGTCAAGTTCAAGACATTTCCTGAAAGCAGCTATTGATTCATCATATAAACCAGCACGCAAGGTAGCGATACCGAGATTATAATATCCACCGGAATTCACAGGATTAATTTCAATTATACGACGTTGTAGTTTTATTGCTTCATCAAACCGTCCAAATACAGACGCTAAATTAGAGGCTCCATTAAGCACATTCTTATTCCCAGGTTCCAATTCCAACCCTTTCTTGAGCGCCACATCAGCACCCGTCCAGTCCCAATCGTAAATAATTTTTATCCATCCTAAATTTGCGTATGCATCCGCAAGGTTGGGGTAAAGTTTTAACGCACTTTCCACTTCTTTGAGCGCTTTAGTGTAACCTTCGTCTACAGGTATGTAACCGTAATCAGCTTGAGATCCATGAACATTAGACAACCCAATCCATGCAGGCGCATAACCGGAATCTATTGAAAGTGCCTTTCTATAATATTCTTCTGCTCTCCTCCAATTTTCTTTTCCTTTCAAATTAAAGAAATGATTTCCTAGTAGGAAATTATTGTAAGCTGTAGGATCAGTTTTTAGTTCAGTCATTGCCGCTTCTTTCCCGAGCAGTGCGGCATTCAGGGCTTCTGCTACATTATCTGAAATTGAATCCTGAAGTGCAAATATATTGCTCATGGTTCCGTCATAAGTATTTGACCACAGGGTTGCATCTGTTTCAACATTCACAAGGTCTGCCGAAATACGAAGATTATTGCCTGCTTTCTGTACACTTCCTTCCAGTATATTCTTAACATTCAGTTTTTCGGCTATGGTTTTAAGGTCAACATCTTTGCCTTTAAAGTAGAATGAAGAAGTTCTTGCTGTAACCCTTAGCCCGGGATTCCTAGATAATACATTTATTAATTCTTCAGCCATTCCGTCTGAAAAGTATTCCTGGTTTTTATTTTCACTCATATCTGTAAATGGAAGAATAGCTATCGTCTTTATTTTTACTCCTCTCTCACTTCCGTGTTTTGATGAAAACATAAGAAGATAAAGTGCAACTGTAATTATTATTAATATTGTTCCAGAGGCAATCCATGGCAGCTTTGAGAGCTTTTTATGGGTTACATTTGCTTCTTCTCCCCTGTTTACCGTTCTAAGTTCTTCTGCTATTTCTCCTGCACTTTTATATCTTTTGTCAGGGCTCTTATTAAGTGATTTATTGATAATATGCTGCAGCTCTTTATCCACATTTTCTGCAGGCTTCGGTTCTTCGTTCATTATCGCGTATATTATTGCCCGATCATAATCACCTCGGAACGGCAATTGTCCGGTAATCATTTCATAAAGGAGAACACCAAATGACCAGATGTCCGTTCGGTCATCAACTTCTTCACCTCTGGTTTGTTCAGGGGACATATAAGCAATAGTCCCGACTGTAGTCCCAATTTTAGTAATTCTCGATCCGTCTTTAACTTTTGCAAGTCCGAAATCCATTATCTTAACAACTCCGTTTTCAGTAATCATTATATTAGAAGATTTAATATCGCGGTGTATAATTCCTTCTTTGTGTGCAGCTTCAAGACCTTCTGCAATTTGAATAGCTAGTTTAACTGCTTCATCAAATGGAATGACTCCG
The DNA here is from genome assembly GCA_963782475.1 of uncultured Bacteroidota bacterium. Classification (GTDB taxonomy): domain Bacteria; phylum Bacteroidota; class Ignavibacteria; order Ignavibacteriales; family Ignavibacteriaceae; genus CAVQBP01. Next base: position 201,849 of record CAWAJW010000003.1, on the reverse strand, counting down.
GATTTTATTTTAGCACTTAATTCAACACCCTTGATATATTCCATTACAATGAATAATTCATTATCCACCTCTTCAATAGAATGAACTGTTGCGATGTTTTTATGGTTAAGAGAGGCTGCCGCTTTGGCTTCTGTAATAAATCTTTGTCTTTCCTCAGGGTTCCCTGAAATATGCGGAGGTAGTAATTTGATGGCTACTTTACGTTCCAGTTTTGTATCTTGTGCAAGATAGACCACTCCCATACCGCCTTGTCCAAGCTTTTCAATTATTTTATAGTGCAGAATTGATCGACCAACCATTGATATGTTGCTTCATTCAAATTTAACCTTCCGCCCAGAATTATAGATTAAGTTAGAATCGAATAGTCCGTTGATTATACTTAATATTCATAACTTATACAGACGAAAGAACAAAAAATCTTAAAAATGAAATTTAAGAGGAAGGTTCTTTTTAATTTAAGAAAATATAATAAAAAAGATTATTTGTCAAATGATTTACTGAATGCAAGAATACTTATATGGCAACATGGCATTAAAGAATAAAAAGAAATCGTCCAATATAGTTCATTATTGAAAATCTTTTGCGAGCTTGAATTTATTTTGCACAGACATGTGCAGTGATTTGAAAAATTCATTAATGATTTATTAAAATGTTACATTTCTTATAGCAAATGTTACGTACAGAGTAGATTTGCTTTCTTTTGTTGGTGATATTTACAGCAGATAAAGTCGTTTGGTTATTATTCATTATTTAGTATGTAACATGTTTACTTTTATAAATTAACCGCCGGCAGCTTTTAACAAACAAGATGATTCTTTTAAAATAATTAAAGTGATGGAATTCCGTCTTAAATACTAAATTTAAACCACAAAACTAAGATTAAATATATGAAGAAATTAAAATTATTTTTAGCAGCATTACTTTCAACATTTCTATTATTTGCTTATTCAGTAAATACAAAAGCAAATGAACATAAAGAGAAAGTTTTAAGTACAAATATAAATACAACTACTTTTATTAGAGATGCAAGTTTTTCATGTATCCTTGACGGGAAAAAGTTTACCGGAAGCGGAACTGATGAGAATATCAATGCAGCTTTCCATCTTAAAGGAGAAGACAAAGGACAGATATTTTTTAGACTGTCTGATTTGAAGGAGCCCGGGGAAAAATTGATGTTCCAGGTAGCGGGAAAGAAAGGTTCAACGACCTTCAAGGCAACTCCTAATTTTAGCTGTATAGGATATATAACCAAAGGTTACATAAACTATCTGGATAATCCTATAACTGTTACAATAACTGAAATAAATGCCGGCAGGGTATCTGGAACTTTCTCAGGGAAATATACTTTATCAGAAGGATTCAGCGATAGTAATGCACAAAAAACCATTGAAGTAACAGATGGAAAATTTGATATTCCGTTTTCCACTTCGGCAGATTGGAAGAAATTATATAATGCCGAATAAATAAAAATGAACATACCTCCATTGAAAAAGACTTCCTTATTTTGAAGTTTCTTAAGTTATTCATATCAAAAACAAGGATATAAAAGAAACAAAAAACTGTTGTAGCCCCATTTCAATATTCTTAAAATCACAACTAAGAATTTTATTTTTTGCTAATAAAATTTTTCTTTTTATATTGAATCAAGTCTCCAAAAACCCTTTCCCGGATATAGTTCAATTTAATTTATTGTAGGATAATATTTATGAAAATAAAGGCATACCTAACTTTAGTCTTTATTATTGTATCATGGATTATTATTCATGCGCAGGATATTACCGGGAATATCGAAGGATATATCGTCGATTCCACAATCAGCGATCTGAATGGATATTTCAAGTTTTTAGCTCTTACGGTAGGTTTTTATAAAATAAAAATCAGCCATATCGGTTAACCGTTGTTGGAACTAATCTTCATATATAAGATTTTCAAAATTTACCTTTAAGTAGAAATTATAGAAATATTTCAGCCATTCTTCCACCAGCAAACACTGGTTATTTTGGTGATGAAATAAATCTGCGATGTCCGTACACCTGGGAATGAAAGTGTCTTTTAAATTATGCAAGTGATTATTTCCAAATATCATCAAAGCAGTCTTATCTATAGAAGAACTATATTTTTGATATTGCTTATTCTTCTGAGTTCACTTTTAAGCAATAATCTTTTTGCACAATACAAAAATCTGAAATTTGAACACTTTAAAACCGAAGATGGTGTACTTCCCGTAGTACTTTCTCTTATGCAAGACAGAACAGGATATATCTGGGCAGGCACATATTGGGGAATACTCAGATATGATGGATATTCCTTCAAAAGTTATTTACCAAGTTATACTTTTCATCATAATAAAATAAATCATGATCAAGATACTACAAGTTTCTCCAATGCACCGGTTGAGGCAATTTGTGAAGATAAAGACGGGAATATCTGGGCGGGTTATACAATGGGCCTTGATAAACTTGATCCCTTGAAAGAAAAATTCAAATATTATATACTCAATCCCTCAATGCCGCTGAGTGACTGGAGTAACCACGTTCTTGCTTTATGTAAAGATAATAAGGGGAATTTATGGATTGGAACTGGCGGCGGACTATATTTATTCAACAAAAAGACAGAGCAGTTTAAAAAATATATTCATGACAGCACTGATGCAAACAGCATTATAAATAATTCAGTAAATGCTATTTATGAAGACAGAAGTGGAAATATCTGGTTTGGTACAGGGGCTGGACTGGAAATGCTCGACGGCCCCGGCAGCAAATTTATACACTTTTGGAAATATCCAGGTAGTTCATCTTCCTGGGGATCAATACATTGGATACTAAGTATTTTCGAAGACAGAGATGGAATAATCTGGTTAGGAACGCAGAATGGTTTAGTGGAATTTGATAAGTCGAGAGGTTCATTCGTTACTTATAAAAATAATCCGAACAATGCAGAAAGTCTTGGTAATAATAGTGTAAATTCGATCTGTCAGGATAAAAATGGTTTTCTTTGGTTATCTACAGCTGCAGGTCTGGATATCTTCGATAAAAAAACCAAATATTTTGTTCATTATAGATCTGATGAATCCGATCCGACAAGCCTGAGTACAAATAATCTTACACAAATTTTATCGGACCGCTCGGGAACTATTTGGATTGCTTCAGCAGGAGGAGGATTGAATAAATGCATTCCTCCAAGTACTTTTTTAAAGGAGTATCCTTTAGAGAATATTGGCAATATTCCACGCTACAGCGGCAATTTAATTGAAGATTTGAACGGGAAAATCTGGATTGGTACAGATAAAGGTCTGATCAGCTTTGATCCTGTTAAAGAAAAATTAAAAATAGAAAACTTCAAAATGAGCGTAGAGGCTTTGAACATAGACAAAGAAGGAACAATTTGGGTAAGCAGCGGACCAGGTAATTTATTTTATAAAAAATATGAAGAAGACGTCTTTAAACATTTCCCTATTAGTAAAACTTATAATGAAAACATTATTAGTATGCGAAACAGCAGAGATGGAAATGTGTGGATTGGAACCGCAAGCGGTAAGGTTTTTAAATTAAATATTCATACGGGAGATTTTGAAAAAAAATTGCAGTGTGATCGTGGAATCATTCAAATATATGAGGATAAGAACGCCTTATTGTGGCTTGGAACAAATGAAGCCGGAATAATAAGATATAATCCTGAAACCAAGAGCAGCACGAGTTTTATATCTAATCCAGGTGATTCTCTGACACTTTCCGGAAATGACGTATATGATTTTTGCGAAGATGCAGCAGGTAATTTTTGGATTATTAGTAACAGCAACATTAATAAATTCGATAAAGGTTTGCAGAAATGTGTAAGAATGTTTGGCAAGGATGGATTTAATGGAGATGGTTTAAGCATGGTCTCCGATGATCATGGCAATTTGTGGTTAAGTACCGGTTACGGACTTGATAAATATGATCCTATAAAAAAACAACATATTTTCTATAACGATCTTAAACTAGGTTGGATATATATAACACGAAAAGGAGAAATGTATATTATTACAACTACCTTTTTTAAGGAAAAACAGAAGCTGCTTAGGATTAACATCGACCGTTTGCAAAATAATTTATTTATCCCGCCTATTGTAATTACATCATTTAAGAAATTCGAAAAGCCTTCTGCATTTGGAAAAGAAGTTTATCTAAATTACAATGAAAATTTTATATCATTTGAATTTGCTGCATTAAGTTTTATTAAACCTGAAGAAAATCAATATGCGTATATGATGGAAGGATTGGATAAAAGCTGGGTCTATTCAGGTACGAGGAGATATGCTTCATATTCTAATTTAGATCCGGGAAAATATATTTTCAGAGTCAAGGGATCAAACAATGATGGAGTCTGGAATGAAGCAGGAACTTCAATTGCAATAATAATTTCCCCTCCATGGTGGAAGACCTGGTGGGCTTACAGTTCTTATACTCTTATTTTCGTTTTTTCTCTTTATGGAATCAGAAAATACGAAATGAACAGGCTGCGATTAAAAGACAAAGTTAAAATGGATGAAGCTGTGCTGAAAGAAAGAGAAGAAACAGATAAAATGAAATCAAGATTCTTTGCTAATATTTCTCATGAATTCAGAACACCGCTTACCACTGATACTTGGTCCTGCAGAAAAGATTTTTTCAAAATCATCTGATAATATCATTAAAGATGCAGATATTATAAGAAGAAACTCGAGAAGGCTGCTTCAGTTAATAAATCAATTATTGGATCTTTCAAAGCTTGAAGCAGGAAAGCTTAATCTTGAGGCTGCAAAAGGAAATATTGTTTCATTTGTAAAAGGAATCGCATTGTCATTTGAATCATTAGCTGAATCGAAAGATATTACTTTAAAACTGCTTCCTGAGAAAGAATATATTGAACTATACTTTGATAAAGATAAAATGATGAAGATACTGACAAATATTTTATCTAATGCATTTAAATTTACACCGGAAGAAGGAACGATAACAGTTTCGATGGCGGAGTGTCATACTGAACTTGATTCAGCATCTTTTACTAAAGGAAAGATTCCGGATCAATCCAGGAATGACAGTATGAAGAGGTTTGTAGAAATTAAAATTAGAGATACAGGGATCGGAATCGCAAAAGAAGAAATACCCAAACTTTTTGACAGGTTCTATCAGGTTGATAGTTCGTTAACAAGAGAATATGAAGGCACCGGAATAGGGCTGGCTCTTACAAAAGAGCTTGTAGAGCTTCATTATGGTAATATATATGTTGAAAGTAAACAAGGTAAACCAAATAATTGGGAAGCAGGCCTGCCTGCCCGGCAGACAAGCTGGACTGAATTTACATTGTTATTCCCCACAGGAAAAGATCATTTAAAGGATGAAGAAATTTTAATTGATGAAGGAGAACCAACTGCATCTCAAATAACAGAAATCTCAAACTCATATACAAAAAGTATTGAAGAAAAAATAGCAATTAATGAACAAACTTTGCAATCAGAGAAAGAAAAAACAATCATACTTATTGTTGAAGATAATTATGATATGAGAGAATATATAAAAGAATCGCTGATTCAAAAATCTTCTTCTGGAAATTCTGATTATTTGTTTGAAGAAGCTGTGAATGGAGAACAAGGGGTAAGAAAAGCGGAAAAGCTCATTCCGGATCTTATTATAAGTGATATGATGATGCCTAAAATGGATGGAAATGAACTGGTTAGGGTTTTAAAGAATGATGAAAAAACATCTCATATTCCTATTATTTTATTAACAGCAAAAGCAGGGAATGAAGATAAAATAGAAGGACTGGAAATAGGCGCAGACGATTATCTTACAAAACCTTTTGAAATTAAAGAGCTTCAAATAAGAGTCAGGAACCTGATAAATATTAGAAAGAAGCTGCAGGAAAAGTTCAGCAGAATCAACTATTTACAGCCAGCAAAAAAAGATAAAAAATTAATGAGTATGGATGAGAAATTTATGATAAAAGTTAGAGAAATAGTTGAAAAGCACATATCTGAGGAAGGATTTAATATAGAAGATTTTAGTATTGAAGTAGCAATGAGCAGGGCACAATTACACAGAAAGTTAAAAGCATTAACCGGTAAATCGGCAAGTCTGTATATAAGAGCGATAAGGTTGGCGAAAGCAAAAGAAATGATAGAGCAACAAACGGGGAATATATCAGAAATAGCTTATTCAGTAGGTTTTTCCAGCCCTGCATATTTCTCAAGATGCTTCAAAGAAGAATTCGGCTACCCTCCCAGTGAAATAATAAATTGATCATTTAAAAATCCCATCTTCCCCTATTTTTCTTTCTTTAAATCTTCATGAAAAGGAGATCCAGCACTTCTTTGAATAAATGAGACAATAGTACTTTTAAAAGAGACAATAGTACTATGCTGTATCGGCCAAAATTTTATTTATTAGCCTCCCAGAATATAATTAGTTCATAAGAGCTAAATAAAGCCGGGTTATTTTTTAACAATTCAATAGGAGGTTATATGAAAAAATTTATATTCCTTTTTGTTTTTTTGCTTCTTGGATTTTCTTTTTTTCTCACAAAGGCGCAATCCTGGGAAGTACAGACTGCATCTGGGTTGACTGTGTCAGAGAATCCATTATTAATATTCTCAGCAGTCAATAAAAATGTATGCTGGGGAATCGAATCCTATGATGTAGGCTGGGGTATAACAAATCCTAAATTCGTTTTAACAACAGATGGCGGAAATAATTGGAATGTATTTTCAACTAATATTCCGTCTGGAACTGGAGTTGAAGCTATTTATGCAAGGAATGCACAGACCGCCTGGATCGCAGTATATGATCCAAATACTGGTTCAAACAGCGGAATTTATAAAACGACAGATAGTGGAACCAGTTGGCTGCGACAGGGGAGTGCGTTCATTGGTGGAGGTCACCCGGCTATTGTTTATTTCTATAATAAAAGTGATACCGGAATTTGTGTCGGTACCCCAAGGAACAGTCGTTTTGAAGTTTATACAACAACTGACGGCGGTGGTAACTGGGTTCCCGTTCAAACAGCTAATATGCCGACAGCAGATACAGGGGATCTTTTCCCTACAGATCATACAGGGGCAGGTAATATTTTTCTTTTTCCAACTTACCTTAGAAAAACTTATCGAAGCACAAATAGAGGTGTATCCTGGACTAAGATAAATTACACAGCTGCACCAAGTGGTGCAGGGGTTGCAATTCAATTAAAGGACAGTCTTAATGGTTTAGCCTCTACTTATTTTGGAGATAATTTTAACCGGAGTGCCAAAACAACAGATGGAGGATTAAGCTGGACTTCGTTTCAGTCAAGTCCACAACAGCCGTCATTTTATTTTCTTAGTTACGTGCCTGGAACTTCTGGAAAATATGTCGTTACATCTCACAAAAATATTGGCTTTCCTGAGGTTACTGCTCCCGGTTCAGCATATACTTTGAATGGCGGGGATAACTGGTATTTGATTGACACCAAACCTCACGGACCAGCTTCATTTTCAGATGATGGTTCGGGATGGTCGGGCGGAATCGGCGATACAATCTACAAAATCTCTAGTAGTGTACTTCCCGTCGAATTATTGAGCTTCAATTCCATAGTTACCGGAAACAATATTCAGCTTTCCTGGCAGACTGCGACAGAGATAAACAATAAAGGATTTGAAATTTACCGCAACGGAAAAAAAATTTCTTTTATTGATGGGAAAGGAACTACAACCGAAAAACAAAATTATTCTTTTGCTGATAAAGGACTCTCTGCCGGTATTTATAATTATAGATTAAATCAAATTGATTTTGACGGTACGCAAAAAATTGTTGGAGAAAAAACTGTTAATCTGAAATTACCGGAACATTTTAATCTCAAACAAAACTTCCCTAATCCATTTAATCCTTCCACTACAATAGATTTTACGATTCCTCAATCATCATTCATAAATCTGAAAGTCTATAATGTTCTTGGAGAAGAAGTTGCAACGCTTGTAAATGAAACAAAAGCATCGGGAAATTATGAAGTTAATTTTAATGCTGCAAACCTTTCCAGCGGAATTTATTTTTATAAACTCCAGGCAGGCAGTTTAACTGAAAGCAAAAAAATGGTTTTGTTGAAGTGAGTGTCAAGCTAAGCATATTGTATTTATTTGGATGAAATGTTCCAAAGATGGTAAGTATCTACAGCCATGTAGCGAGGAGTCGATATATAATTGGAAACGATTATACGTTAAGCGGCTAAACTTAACTTACGGCGATCCTATTGTAGGCAGGCAGGAAGCTTTATATCAGCAAAGAAATTTGTTTTATTGAAGTAAAAGAAGTATAAAAGGTGATATCTTTTTATAAAGGGATATCACCTTTCAATATCAATCACATCAAAAATAATTTCTCGCCTAATCCCCTTCCCCAATCTTCAGCCAATATTTTTTCATTTTGTTTACGATGAAGGTTCTTAAAATAATATTACATCTATTATTGCAGCTTCATTACAAAAATATTCTTAAAATCACAACTAAGAATTTTATTTTTTGCAAATAATATTTTTCTTTTTATATTGAAATTACTCTAAAATTTCTCATTTCCTGAACAAATATCCCATCAGGTATATTCTATCTGCTTGGGTGTCCTCACGGTTATCTCTGGGTTGAAACCTATTGCAGCATTTTTACTTTTGATATTAAAATTAAAAAAGTCTTTGCCCAATACCGGAATAAATTAAGATTAGTTTAATGGCAGCCTAGAAAGTAAAAGCATGAATCATACAATTAGATTAACAATAGTTATTATTGTTATTCTTCTTTTTCTACCAAAAGAAACCTGCCTGGCTCAGGGCGATTTTACCTTTGAACATTTCGATATTGACAATGGATTGCCTGACCCGACTGTTAGCTGTATTCTAAAGGACAGACTTGGATATTTATGGATTGGAACAGGTAATGGTTTATCCAGATTTGACGGATATAAATTTAAAACATATTTGGGAAGGGGCACGAATCATATGGTAAAATGTATCTATGAAGATAAATCCGGAAATCTCTGGGTTGGTACTTTAGCTGGGTTAAATAAATATGATCGGATTACTGATACGTTCAAACTTTATAAAATACCTGCAGAAACTTCTGGTTTGAAAACCATTTTTGAGTCGCCGGGTAAAGAAGCTATTTTTGAGTCCCCGGGTATAGAAGCTATATGTGAGGATAAAAACGGTAATTTCTGGATTGGTACCAGGTCTGCACTTTATAAATTCAATATCGAAAAGGGAAACTTTACTCCTGTTAAAGGCAAATCAGGTGAGTCAAATGTTCTGAGCAGTAAATCAATCTGGGCAATATATCAGGACAACAGGGGGAATTTATGGATTGGAATGGGAAATTATTTGGCTGACGACGGAGGGCTATTTTTGTATGATCCCTCATCCGGAACTATTAAACAGTTTGTTCATAATTCTTCAAATCCCAAAAGTCTGCTTCAAAATCTGGTCACCGCAATTTATCAGGATAAGCAGGGCAGCCTCTGGATAGGAACATATAAAGGATTAGAAAAATTTAATTATGCAGATCAAACTTTCATTCCTTTTAGTCATGACAATCGCAACACAAACAGCTTAAGCAGCAATGCTGTAAAATGCATTTCGGAGGATGATGACGGGAATTTGCTTATCGGGACAGATGGCGGCGGGTTAAACAAATATAACCTGCACTCCGGAAAATTCTCTCTATTCTCATTAAATAAAAATGAAAATGATAATAAAAATATTTCTGCAATATCTTTATACACAGACAATTCCGGTATTGTATGGTTAGGAACTGAAACTGATGGATTATATAAAATTACCCTCCAGTCTAAAAGTTTTTCCCGTGCACAAAATAGTGTTAAGAACGCCGAAAGAATTAGAATATCCTTGAATCAGTTATCAATAACTGCAATGTTCAGGGACAAAAGGGGTATTATTTGGATAGGAAGTTCAGATGGAGTAAAATCAATTAATCCGGATCTTAGTATTGGGGCTTCTTTTTTAAGCAGCAGAACCGGTCTAGATAATTCTATCTTCGAGGATAAAACTAATAAACTCTGGTATGGTACCCTCAATGGCCTCTATGTAATTGATCTTAAAACAAAAAAGTCTGTCCGGTATACCCACGATCCAAATAATCCCACAAGCATATCGGATAATCAAATCACTTCAATTGTTGAAGATAGCAGCGGAACAATATGGTTAGGTACTTTTAATCATGGTATTGAAAAATATGATAGAAAGAACGAAACATTTAAACATTTTTCTTTGAATTCCCCGGATACAACGCCACCGGCCTATAGTTACAGGGCAGTCAGAGCCATGTTCGTTGACAGTCATGGTCTCATCTGGATAGGAACATATAAAGGGTTGGCAACAATCAACCCGGCAAATGAAACATTTAAATGGTATGTTCCTCACGATAATGATTTAAGCGCTCCATGGTCAAAAGTTGTGTACGGTTTTCTTGAAGATCATAATGGTATTATCTGGCTTGCTACCGGTATGGGTCTTGCCCGCTTTAACAGGCAATCCGGTACTTTTACCTTCTATGGAGACGCTAACAGCGGAGTTGATGTAAGAGCTAAATCATTAGTTGAAGACAAACATGGTAATATTTGGTTTCCAACATTTACCATGGTTACAATGTTTAACCCCGGGACAAAACAATATAAGAATTTTGAGGAAAACTACGGATTAAATGAATTTTATACCTGGGCAAAAGCATGTAAAGATTCATCGGGGAACTTCTATTTCGGGTACTATGGCGGAATTACAATCTTTAATCCCGATAGTATATATAGTGATAACCCGGTTCCGCCTGTTGTACTTACAGATTTTAAATTTTCAGACCGGTCTGTTCAACTGGATTCAAGTATTTCTGTTAAAAAAGATATAGAACTTACCTATCAGCAGAATGAATTTTCAATCGAATTCTCTGCTTTAAATTTTATTAATAGTTTTAAGAATCAATATGCCTATAGGCTTGAAGGATTTGATAAGGACTGGATTTATTGCGGAACAAGGCATCAGGTAACATATACAAATCTTAATTATGGTACCTATACTTTTAGGGTTATCGGCTCCAATTCCGATGAAATCTGGAATAAAAAGGGGGCTTCTTTGACTATTACTATTATCCCTCCATGGTGGAGAACAACATGGGCATATATTTCCTATGGATTTATTCTTGTCTTTACCTTGTACGGCATAAGACGTTATGAAATGAACAGGCTCAGGCTAAAAGATACGATAAAAATGGATCGAGCAGTACTGAAGGAAAGAGAAGAAACAGATAAAATGAAATCAACATTCTTTTCTAATATTTCTCACGAATTCAGAACTCCATTAACGTTAATACTTGGTCCGGCAGAAAAAATAAATTCTAAAACTTCTACTGATATTGTTAAAGATTCGGAAATAATAAAAAGGAATTCAAAACGACTTTTGCAATTAGTAAACCAGCTGCTTGATCTTTCAAGATTGGAAGCAGGTAAATCAAAGCTCAAAGCTGCTAAAAATAATATTGTTTCATTTGTAAAAGGGATAGCACTTTCATTCGAATCATTGTCGGAGGAAAAAGATATCACTCTAAAGATTGAATCGGAAAAAGAGTACATTGAAGTATACTTCGATAAAGAAAAGATGATAAAAATATTAACGAACGTCTTATCCAATGCATTCAAGTTTACGCCGGAAGATGGAAAGATAACGGTATCGATAACAGAGAGTGAAAGTTCAAGTTCAAGTACAAGTGCAAGTTCAAGTGCAAGTTCAAGTTCAAGAGCTGCAAATAAAAGTGTCAAAATAAAAATTCGGGATACAGGGATCGGCATTCCAAAAGAGGAAATTCCAAAACTGTTTGACAGGTTTTACCAGGTAGATTCATCATTCACAAAGGAATTTGAAGGGACCGGTATTGGTTTAGCATTAACAAAAGAATTAGTTGAACTTCATCACGGAACCATTTCAGCTGAAAGTGAAATGGGACAATTCACCGAATTCGCAATCTTTCTTCCACTAGGAAAAGATCATTTAAAAGAAGAGGAGATAGTAATTGAAGACGTGTCTCCCCTCTCGGTTGGAGAGACAGCGAAATCAGTAAGATCAGATGACAGGATTGATGACAGCAGGCGTTTAATTCCTAATATTGTTGATGATTCAGCAATGATAGCAGAAATTGACTCTTTAAAAGAGGATAAGACAATAATTCTAATAGTGGAAGATAACTATGATATGAGGGAATATATAAAAGAATCATTGGACAGCAGCTTTAAAGTTGAAGAAGCAGTCAATGGTGAACAAGGGATCAGGAAAGCTGTAAAAATAATCCCCGATCTGATAATCAGTGATATGATGATGCCTAAAATGGACGGAAATGAATTAACAAGGATATTAAAGAATGATGAAAAGACCAGCCATATCCCGATTATAATTTTAACGGCAAAATCAGGGCATGAAAGCAAGCTTGAAGGATTGCAAACGGGAGCGGATGACTATCTTACAAAACCTTTTGATATAAATGAATTACGCATCAGGATAAATAATCTGATTAAGATCAGGCGTACACTTCAGGAAAAGTATGGTAAAGGAGAATATATATTAAAACATGGTGAAAAAAAGATCAGGAATATTGATGAAAAATTTCTGGAAAAGATATTAAAAATATTTGAAGTTCATATTTCGGAAGAAGAGTTTAGTATTGAAGAGCTTGGAGATGAAATTGGAATGAGCAGATCCCAACTGTTCAGAAAAATTAAAGCTTTAACCGGTAAATCTCCAAGTGTTTATATCAGGTCGGTTCGTTTGATAAAAGCAAAAAAAATGATAGAAAATGGAGACGGAAATATCGCCGAGATCGCTTATTCAGTCGGCTTTTCAAGTCCCGCTTATTTTTCAAGATGCTTTAAAGAAGAGTTCGGCTTCCCACCGAAAAATCTTACCCCTTAATAATTCTTTAAACCCGGATTATGCAATAGTTCTTTTGTAGATCAGGACTCCAGAGACTGTATGAATATCAATAAGGGGTTGATCATTTAATCAAAAAATCTCACTAAAAAAAGTTCAAAAATATCTCGATTTAGAATAATGCAACATATCTATTAACCTATACAACATAAATACAAATTAAATGAATATAGATTCAAATCGATGTAACATAATTACTATGTAGCCCCCCATTCCATTTTATTTATTAAGCCTCCGGATTAAAAATAAAAATCGAAGGCTTAAATGAAAAAACCAGTTTATTTAACAATAATACTTCTCATTTATTTCTGCATTTCAAATCTTTTTGGTCAGCAGAATTTATTTCTGGACAGCGGCAATCAGATGTATACTAAGAATTCAGATAATGCTTTATCACCCTCTGTCTGGAAAGGACAGATTGGAGGATTTATTCTGCCGTCAACAGGAACCGTAAACGTACTCATAATTTTCTCTCAATTCCCTGATGATAATTTCGATACAACCAATGCTCTATGGCCGAAAGGTAGTGACCCCATTGACAAAAATGATTGGATCAGTAAAACGTGGACGGGTAATCCGACTCAAGGTTCATTAACACATTATTTTAATGAAATGTCTTTTAATAAATTCAAGTTCATCGGCAAGATTTTCTCTCTATTATCTCCTCATACAAGACAATGGTACCTGGATAATGGTTGGAAACGGGGGGATATTCAAAAGGAAATAATTCTTCAAGTAAATAAGACAATGGATTTTGCTGAATTTGATAATTGGAACTGGGTTGATGACTATCAACAAATAAACGAACCGGACAACAGGATAGATCTGATAATTTTTATCTGGCGGAATATCGCAGAAGATTTGCCTAATGCAGATTCCATTAAAGATAAGCTCGATTTTTCAAATGATATTGCAAATTTAGGCGCATTTCATTTGAAAGGTACTTCTACTAATTATGTTTTTACTGTAGATGGAGGTTTAAGAAGAGTATGCACGAATTATGCAGGTATAACTGTAAGAAATTATTTACCCGACAGAAACAAAGCCTTTAGGATAACTGTTCATGAAATCGGTCATTATCTTTTGGGAGGAACGAACTATCATAATGGATTCGGATTCTGGGGTATGCTTTCATCTTACGGTGTAAAAAGTATTGTTGCAAATTCATTTGAAAGGTCAAGGTTAGGATGGATCAAATTAAAAACTATTCAAGGGGATAGACTTGTGCAGACTATTCATGATGCAAAATTATCGGATTATGTAACAACCGGTGATGCATATTGCTATGAAATTGATTCTGCTTCGGGACAATATTTTTATTTGGAGAATCATCAAAATATCTCTTACTGGGAAACGGCTTTTAAATTAGGAAATATTGAAAAAGGGCTGTATGTAATTAGAAAAGATAATTTAACGCCGAGCAATCAATATGATAGTCCGCCTTCAGCTTACATGAGCTTAATTCCTGCCGATGGAAGATTTGATTGGACGGTAAATCAAACAGTTGTTAATCCCTGGGGGCTGGTTCCTCCTGGTTTACCTGTATTTAAAAAATTAAAACCGGATAAAGTAAATGGATATCATGATTTAGAACCTATTCCATGGATCTGGAATGGAATAAGCCAAAAGCCAATCCCGATTTATTTTACAGAGGATCAAAATGGCAAAGCCCAACTTGATGTAAGATATCCGGGAGACGGAAACGATGCATTCAGGATTGGATATAATGAAGTTTTTACACCATGGAGCAATCCTAATTCATATAATGCTGAAAGAACCCCAACACCATTTGGATTTAAAATTGATTCATTAGTAAACGGAGTTTATAGTATTGATATATATGTAAATAATTCAGTTGATGCTCCCCCGTCAAAACCAATTGGATTGATTCTTAATATTGATTCAATTAACAGTGCTGTTAAATTAGTTTGGCAGCCTAATATAGAACCTGATTTATCTTCATATGAAATTTCAAGAAATACCGGACATGGATGGAAAGTTATTGCGACTACAACCGATACCTCATATACAGATAATTCAATACTGAATATTTATTCCAAAGATACATTGACCCCAAATTACAGAGTTAGAGCAAAAGATACACAGAACCTTTATTCTGTCTTTAGCGATATAAAATCCATATATGCTGAGCCAAATTATAAAATATCAAATGTAGCTAAATCAAAAATGGATAGTGAATATAAATTAGTCCAGAACTATCCAAATCCATTTAATCCAATTACAACAATAAAATATTCAATCCCTAAAGCTTCTTTTGTTACGTTGAAGGTTTATGATATTCTGGGAAGAGAAGTTGCTACTTTAGTTAATGAAGAAAAACCATTAGGAAATTATCAGGTTGAGTTCAATGCTTCATCACTAGCAAGCGGGGTATATTTCTACAAAATTCAAGCCGCACCTGTCGGCGGGCAAGCGGGAAATTTTGCTGCAGTCAAGAAGCTTCTTTTGCTGAAATAAATTTTAAAGGGTGAGGAGAATGTAGCATAGATTAAGCGCTGTTGAACCGGATGTTTTAATCTGTGCTACAATCTAGTGTTTTCTCTGCTGCCTCTGCGGTAAAAATGATGCTAAGTAATCTTTAAAATCTTTACAAATCAAATTAATATTTATTTTTTGCGACATAACCTTATGTTTCTACAACATAATCTTATGTTTCTGCAACATAATTGATATGTACCGGCACTCTCAATTTTGTTTATTTATTCCCAGAAAATTTAATAATAAACAAAAAAAGGAGTGCATCATGAAAAAGTTATTATTGTTAGCCGCGATAATTTTAGTGAATTTTGTACCGCTTATAAATGCCCAATGGGTTCAAACAAATGGGCCTTATGGCGGCAATATTGGTTGCTTTGCTGTCTCCCCTAACGGGGCAGGCGGTACGAATATCTTTGCCGGAACTAATGGCGGAGTATTTCTTTCAACGGATAACGGCACTAGCTGGACACAGATCAATAACGGCTTGACTGGTACAGATGTTCGAGCTCTTACCGTTTCCCCCAACGGGGCAGGCGGCACGAATATCTTTGCCGGGACTCGCTACCGCGGAGTATTTCTTTCGACCAACAACGGCACAAGCTGGACACAAGTCAATTCCGGCTTGACGGATACAGTTGTTACGGCTTTTGCCGTCTCAGGCATGAAACTCTTTGCCGGGACTCGCTACGCGGAGTATTTCTTTCGACCAACAACGGCACAAGC
This sequence comes from uncultured Bacteroidota bacterium, assembly GCA_963782475.1. GTDB lineage: Bacteria > Bacteroidota > Ignavibacteria > Ignavibacteriales > Ignavibacteriaceae > CAVQBP01. Next base: position 185,667 of record CAWAJW010000003.1, on the reverse strand, counting down.
TGGACACCAGTTGGCTTGAAGTATAACTATATTTTGACTCTTGCCGTCTCCGGCGCGAATCTCTTTGCCGGGACTGGATACCAAGGAATATTTCGTTCGACAGACAACGGAACAAATTGGACACAGGTCAATAACGGCTTAACAGGGGAACATATGTTAAAGTTCTTACCATTTCTGACACGAATCTCTTTGCCGGGACTGAGGGCGGCGGAGTATTTCTTTCAACGAACAACGGCACAAGCTGGACGCAGGTCAATAACGGCCTAACGAATACTGTTGTTAGGGCTCTTGCCGTCTCTGATACAATCTCTTTGCCGGGACTTTTAACGGTGGAGTATTTCTTTCAACAAATAACGGTACAAGCTGGACACAAGTTGATACCGGCTTGACGAATACGGATGTTTTGGCTCTTGCAGTCTCCCCCAATGGGGCAGGTAGCACGAATCTCTTTGCAGGGACTGATGACGGAGTATTTCTTTCGACGGACAATGGTACAAGCTGGGCACAGGTCAATAACGACTTGACGAGTACTTGGTGTTTATTCTCTTGCCGTCTCCGGCACCAATCTCTTTGCCGGGACCCAGGGCGGCGGAGTATTTCTTTCAACGAATAACGGTACAAGCTGGGCACAGTTCAATAACGGCTTGACGAATACTGAGATTAATGCTCTTGCCGTCTCCGGTACTAATCTCTTTGCCGGGACTGATGACGGAGTATTTCTTTCGACCAACAACGGCACAAGCTGGGCACAGGTCAATAACGGCTTGACGAATACAGATATCAGTGCATTTGCCGTCTCTGGCACGAACCTCTTTGCAGGGACTTTTAACCATGGAGTATTTCTTTCAACAAATAACGGTACAAGCTGGACACAGGTCAATAACGCTTAACGAATACTTATGTTAAGGCTCTTGCCGTCTCCGGTACGAATCTCTTTGCCGGGACTGGAGGCGGGGTATTTCTTTCGACCGACAACGGCACTAGCTGGGCACAGGTCAATAACGGCTTGACGAATACCAGTTTTGGACTTTTGCCGTCTCCCCAATGGGGCAGGCGGCATCAATCTCTTTGCCGGGACTGCAGATGGAGGAGTATTTCTTTCGACCAACAACGGCACAAGCTGGACAGAGGTCAATAACGGCTTGACGAATACTGAAATTAATGCTCTTGCCGTCTCCGGCACTAATCTCTTTGCCGGAACTGAGGGAGGCGGCGTATTTCTTTCAACCAACAACGGCACAAGCTGGACACAGGTCAATACCGGCTTGACGAATACTCCTGTTTGGGCTCTTGCCGTCTCCGGCACCAATCTCTTTGCCGGGACTTATGGCGGCGGAGTATGGAAACGATCATTATCGGAAATGATCACCGGAACAGAAATTCCTTTAACAAGATTACAGCTCTGGCTTAAATCTGATGCCGGAATAGCTGCAAATAACGGCAGGGTAAGTAAATGGATTGATCAAAGCGGGAATGGAAATGATGCTGTCGAAACTGATACAAGCCGCCAGCCGGTATTAGTGAATAATGAACTTAATGGAAAACCGGTATTAAGTTTTGACGGAATTAATGACAGATTAGGATTTACAGGCTCAAAAAAGATGAGTCAGGTAAGTGTATTTGCTGTTTTTAAAAATAAAACTCCTGATGTTAATTCTCCTGCTGTTGGTTCTGTTTTTACATTTGGCCCCGGAGGAACTTATAACGCGAGTGAACATTTAGGTTTGAGAATGCGGGGATTTCCTCCGGGATATGATACGATTCTGTTCTCGGCAATGGAGATGGGCCTGATTTTGTTATAGCGACTTCAACTAATCTGGCAAAGTATAATGAATGGAGAAATATAAGTATTGTAACTGATGATTCACTTTTTAATACGACATTGCGATGGAATGGAAATGATGCTTTTATGACACCAGACGGTTCTAACCTTCCTATGTCTGTTTCACTTGGTGATTCAGCAGCCGGTGGAGGAGGAATCGGATCAACCGACATTTTGGAAATCTGCCTTTCCCGATAACTATGGCTAAATGCGATTTCGCTGAATTAATTGTTTATGATACGGTTCTTTCGGATTCTGATCGATTAGCTGTAGAAAAATATCTAAATGATAAATATAAAATAACGACCCCTGCAATACCTACAGCGGGTTTACAGCTCTGGCTTAAATCTGATGCCGGAATAGCTGCAAATAACGGCAGAGTAAGTAAATGGATGGATCAAAGCGGGAATGGAAATGATGCAGTCGAAAACGATACAAGCCGCCAGCCGGTATTAGTGAATAATGAACTTAATGGAAAACCGGTAATAAGTTTTGACGGAATTAATGACAGATTAGGATTTACAGGATCAAAAAAGATGAGTCAGCTAAGTGTATTTGCTGTTCTTAAAAATAAACCTCCTGATATTAATTCTGATGCTGTTGGTTCTGTTTTTACATTTGGTCCTGGAGGAACTTATAATGCGAGTGAACATATAGGTTTGAGAATGCGGGGATTTCCTCCGGGAAATGATAACGATGCTGTTGTCGGCACCGGAGATGGACCTGATTATGTTTTAGCCACTTCTACGAATCTATCAAAGTATAATGAATGGAGAAATATAAGTATTGTAACTGATAAGAAACTTTTTAATACTACATTGCGATGGAATGGAAATGATGCAGTTATGGCACCAAACGGTTCTAACCTTCCTATGTCTGTTTCACTTGGTGATTCAGCCGCAAGCGGCGGAGGAATCGGATCAACCGACAATTTTGGAAATCTGGGTTTCCCGATAACTATGGCTAAATGTGATTTCGCTGAATTAATTGTTTATGATACGGTTCTTTCTGATTCTGATCGATTAGCTGTAGAAAAATATCTGAATGATAAATATAATATAACAATTACCGGAATAGCTGATTCAAAATCAGAAAGTATTCCTGCGCAATTTACTCTTTACCAGAATTATCCGAATCCGTTCAATCCGTCAACAACAATAAAATATTCAATCCCTAAAGCTTCTTTGGTTTCATTGAAGGTTTATGATATTCTGGGAAGAGAAGTAGCTTCATTAGTCAATGAAGAAAAACCTGCCGGAAATTACAAGGCAGTGTTCAACGCTTCATCATTCGCAAGCGGAGTGTATTTCTATAGAATACAAGCAGGCAGCTTTATAGCAATTAAGAAACTTCTTTTGCTGAAATAAATTTTAAAGGTGAGTGGGTAACCAAATAGTAAACAAAGTGTCATGAAATGACAGCAACTCTTTTTGGTCAGCCCCGCACTTCAATTTTGGGTTCTTAATCTTTCTCTGCTGCTTCTGCGGTAAAAATGAAGCTAAGTCTTCTTTATTTCATGATGCAAAAGCCGCAGAGAAGCAGAGTTTGAAAAAAATGAATACAAATAAAATTAATATCTTAAAATGCAGCGGAGGTTGTTATGCTAAAGAAAACACTTCTATTAATCTTATCAGTGCTAATGAATTATTCTTTTATAGCTGCCCAATGGATACAAACAAACGGACCTTATGGCGGCACTGTTAATTGCTTTGCCGTCTCTGGCACGAATCTTTTCGCCGGGACTCGTGGCGGCGGGGTATTTCTTTCGACCAACAACGGCACTAGCTGGACAAAGGTTAATGACGGCTTAACGAATACTGATGTTATGACTCTTGCAGTCTCCGGCACGAATCTTTTTGCCGGGACTTATGGCGGCGGTGTATTTCTTTCAACGAACAACGGCACTAGCTGGACTCAGGTCAATAATGGTTTGACGGATACTCTTGTTACTTCCGTTGCCGTCTCAGGCACGAATCTCTTTGCAGGAACTTGGGACAGTGGAGTATTTCTTTCGACCAACAATGGTACTAGCTGGACACAAATCAATATAGGCTTGTATACTTTTGTTCACACTCTTGCGATCTCAGGCACAGATCTCTTAGCCGGGACTGATGATGGAGTTTTTCTATCGACGAACAACGGTGTAAGCTGGAAACAGGTCAATACCGGCTTGACGAATACAGGTGTTCTGGCTCTTGCCGTCTCTGGAACCAATCTCTTTGCCGGAACCTATGGCGGAGTATTTCTTTCTACAAATAAAGGTACAAGCTGGACACAGGTCAATAATGGTTTGACGGATACTCTTATTTCTTCCCTTGCTGTCTTCTCCAACGATGCAGGCGGCACAAATCTCTTTGCCGGGACTTATGGCGGAGTATTTCTTTCAACCAACAACGGCACGAGCTGGACACTAGCAAACACGCCGTTTTCAGGTTTCTCTCAAATTGTACAACTTGGGTCAAAGCTTTTTGCCGCTACTGGAAGCGGAGTATTTCTTTCGACAGATAATGGAACAAGCTGGACACAGGTCAATAACGGCCTAACAGGTACCTATGTCAATGCCCTTGCCGTCTCAGCTACGGATCTGTTTGCGGCGACAAATAGCGGAGTATTTCTTTCGACAAACAACGGTATAAGCTGGACACAGAACAATACCGGCTTGACGGATACTTTTGTTAATGCTATTGTCGTCTCCGGCACGAATCTCTTTGCCGGGACTGCTTACAGCGGGGCATTTCGTTCTGCGAACAATGATACAAGCTGGACTCAGGTCAATAACGGCCTGAAAAATAAAGATATTAGTACTCTTACCGTCTCGGGTACGAATCTCTTTGCAGGAACTTGGGACAGTGGAGTATTTCTTTCGACCAACAATGGTACTAGCTGGACACAGGTCAATAACGGTCTGACGGATACGGTCGTTACAACTCTTGCCTTCTCAGGCACAAATCTCTTTGCCGGAACTGGCGGCGGCGGAGTATTTCTTTCAACCAACAACGGTACAAGCTGGACACAGGTCAATAACGGCCTGACGAATACAGTCATTACAACTCTTGCCTTCTCAGGCACGAATCTCTTTGCCGGGACTGGTACGAATTCCTCTGCCAGGGCTGGAAGCGGAATATTTCTTTCGACAAACAACGGTACAAGCTGGACACAGGTCGGTTTCACGAATAGGCGTGTTTATGCTATTGTCGGCTCAGGCACGAATCTTTTTGCTGCGACTGATGGCGGCGGGGTATTTCTTTCAATGAACAACGGCACAAGCTGGACACAGGTCGGTACCGGCTTGCCGAATACTTATATCGATGCTCTTGCAGTCTCCGGCACGAATCTCTTTGCCGCGACTGAAGGCAGCGCAGTATGGAAACGATCATTATCGGAAATGATCACCGGAATAAAAAATCAAAACAATGAGCAGCCGGCTAGTTTTGAGCTTCATCAGAATTACCCTAATCCGTTTAATCCATCAACGACAATTAACTTCACAATACCATTTCAGGGATATGTTCAATTAAGAGTTTATGATCTGCTTGGAAAAGAAGTTGCGACGTTGGTTGATGAGATAGAAAAACCCGGAGAATATAAAGTCGTTTTTAATGGCTCTAAGCTGTCAAGCGGTATTTATTTTTACCGTCTTGAAGTAAATAATATAAATAAAAACGGGAAAAATTTTGTGAGTGTAAAAAAGATGATACTGCTCAAATAAAAGAATGTTTTATGAGATATAAAATAATTTATCACATAATAGAAAATAGGTGGTATAATGAAAAAGAAGGATCAGAACTTAAAAAATGAATATCAGGATGAAGATTTTATTATTAATAAAATAAGAAATTTAAAAATGAGAAAACCGATACTCCTTTTAGTTATTCTATTGAATACATTAATGGTTGTTGATTTATCAGCTCAGGAATTGCCGCTCGTCTATAATGTCGAGAACACCGGTGCAGATTGTCCGATACCATATTTACCTACTCTCGGCGAACTTCCTTCTTTTCAGCCTTTGCCGGATCCTTTTGAATGGGCTGACGGCCGGGGCCGCATAACGAACTTCTCTGATTGGAGGTACAGGCGTGCTGAGATCAGCGCTCAAATCCAAAATTACGAAATAGGAGAAAAGCCGCCTCGCCCCGACAGCATTACTGCAAGTTACTCTAACTCTGATAGCGTTCTTACAGTTAATGTTACAGTGAAGGGCAAAACACTCACCCTGACTTCGATAGTTAATCTTCCGTCCGGAACCGGTCCATTCCCGGCTATAATCGGGATGACATTATAGGTTCTTTCCCCTAGCTATTGCAGGATAAAAATTATAGAAGTAGATTTGGTAAACAAGGAGGGCCAATGTTTACAGATAATATCTCTACAATAATAGGGAGTGAGAATTACGTTATTGAAGTAGTGGATCTGAATAAGGAAAGGAAAAGAATGGATATAATGTTGATTCCCAAAGAAGATTCAATGTATTGTCCGATCTGCGAACTGAAAACCAGATATGATAAATCCAGACGTAAGCGAGTAGTAAGAGACCTCCTACCACTAGGAGAATACATTGAAGTCAGATTACATTATGAGACAATATATTATCAATGTCCAAGCTGCAAGAAGTTATATAAAAAAGAATTAGAGCTGGTAGAAAAAAATCAATTTGCAACAAAAAGATTCAAGATGTTTATAGGTAAAATGTCCAATATAATACCTCCTAAACAAGTATCGGAAGAATATAATTTAGATGATAATACAGTATACAGGTATGAAGATTACTTTCTAAAAAAAACCTCCCGCCGATAAAATATGATAATTTAACAAATATTGGAGTAGATGAGATATCATTTAAGAAAGGATATAAGTACATAACTATAATTTACGATCTCTCAGATGGTAAAGCAAAACCGATAGATTATAATCAAGGAAATACAAAGCAGTCACTAAAAGCTTTTTTCCAGAAACTAACAGAGGAACAGAAAGCATCAATAAAAACAGTAAATACGGATATGTCAAGAGCTTATATAGCTTCAATCAAAGAACAATTACCGAAAGCTGATATAATAATCGATAAATTTCATCTAGAGAGTCTACTTAATCAAGCAATAGATTCAATAAGAAAAACAATAATATCCGGAATGACAAGCAAGAGTAATAAATATATTATGGAGAAAAAGTATAAAGAAAACTTACAGATGAGCCAAAAGGAAATTGAAAAAAGACAGAAGCGAATAGGAGTATTAACTGAGAAAGAAAGGAGTAATACCAGATGGGTTTTATTGAAACATCCATCAAACCATAATGAAGATCAAGCGGGATTACTTGCTAAATTAGAAAAGTTAAATAGTCCACTTTATAAAGCATATTTATTAAAGGAACAGTTTTATGAAATTTACAAACCAGGTATAAATGTAGAGCGATCGGTTCAAACATTAAGAAACTGGATAGAAGAAGTAAAACAAACAAAACTTAGACCTTTAAGAGATTTTTGCAAAACTGTAGAAAATAATATTGATTATATATCAAACTACTTCAGATACGGCAGGACAAGTGGAACAATTGAAGGAGTCAATAATAAAATAAAAGTAATAAAAAGAATGGCATATGGTTACAAAGATCAACAATATTTCTTTAGAAAAATAAGGAGTAAATATTGTAATTTACCTCGCTTATATTTTTTGTTTGCATCATCATAGGGAAAGAGCCCATTATATCCGAGTTCCGATCGTATAGGTCCTCTGCCCGACAGTATTTTTACAAGCCGCAATGTTGCGACAATTAAATTTGACCAGGACCAGGTAACGACTTTTGGCGTTCCCATGACCAGGACTTTGGACCCCTACTACCAGCTTTATCCTGATCTTAACCTGAATAATACAGGACAATACAGTGCCTGGGCCTGGGGAGTCAGCCGTATAATCGATGGCTTAGAACTGGTTCAGAACGTTCTCCCTATAGATTTAAAGCATATAGCTGTTACCGGCTGCTCCTTTTTTGGTGGAATGACACTATTTGCCGGAGCTTTTGACGAGCGCATCGCACTTACAATTGCCATAGAGTCCAGTGAGTTTGGGATTGATTCGTGGCGGTATTCGCATGCGAAATTTTTGGGAGGAATAGAATCTGCAGATTATAATGCGTTTATGAATTCGATGAAGCAATTTTCCGGGGATAATGTCTACCGCCTCCCGGAGGATCATCATGAATTAATGGCAATGGTTGCTCCCCGTGCTTTATACGTTACGGTGAATCCTGATGTGGACCAGGATCCGTCTGGCTATGTTGACAGTAAAGCAGCCAAGCAGGTTTATGAGGCTTTAGGCATACCCGATAGATTCGGCTTTTCATCAGTCGGCGGACATGCTCACTGCGCTCTTCCAGACAGCCAGGTACCGGAGATTGAAGCCTTTGTAGATAAATTCCTGCTCGGCAAAGATACAGTAAATACGAACAACATATCCGACTGGCCGGATGAGTATAATAACATTGACCTTTCCCCCTGGATTACCTGGACTAACCCGGCACTTGGTAACGATACATCTTATTTTGGAAAAACAGATTTAATCTACCCCCCTGATTTTCGGGTATCCTCTGATACAAATATTACCTTTCAATGGAGTAAGGTGATAGATGCCGAAGAGTATTTTATCCAGTTATCTAACGATCCGACATTTGATAGTATTGTTGTGAGTGATTCAACAAAAGATACAGTAAAAACAATCAATAACCTGCAAAGAGAAAAAAAATTCTACTGGCGTGTCCAGGTAAAAAGCGCTGTCGGCTTAGGTCCCTGGAGTAATTTAGGTCATTTCACGACAACAATAATTTTACCGGCTAAGCCGGAACTGGTTTCTGTAGCAGCCTATCCCGACCGAACCGGAGTGTACATATTTACCTGGAATAAAGCAAAAGACGCTACTAAGTATTTATTACAAACCTCGGAAGACTCAGCATTCACAAACATTTTCGCATCAGGAACAACATCTGACACAAACAAAGCTTTACAAGGATTTTCGGATGGACAAGAGTATTACTGGCGTGTTCAGGCAAGTAATCTTAATGGCTCCGGTCCCTGGAGTGATATATCAATCTTTCCTATTGCAACAGATGTTAATGAAGAAGAAGGATTGCCAACAGAGTATTCAATAAGTCAGAACTATCCTAATCCTTTCAATCCGACTACAAGAATAAAATTTGCTTTGCCTACAACTGCACTAACTAAAATAATTGTTTATGATATTCTCGGCAGAGGAATCCGTACACTAATAAATAAAGTGTTAAAAAGCGGCTATTATGAAATTAACTTCGATGCAGGCGATTTACCAAGCGGAGTTTATTTCTACAGAATACAAGCAGGAAGCTTTATAACAACCAAGAAGCTTCTTTTACTGAAATAAATTTTAAAGGCTGGCAAGAATGTAGCACAGATTAAGTGCTGTTGAACCGGGTGTTTTAATCTGTGCTACAATATATTTTTTCTCTTCTGCCTCTGCGGTGAACGTGATGCTATGTAATCTTTAAAATCTTTACAAATCAAATTAATATTTATTTTTTGCGACATAACCTTGTGTTTCTACAACATAATCTTATGTTTCTGCAACATAATTGATATGTACCGGCACTCTCAATTTTGTTTATTTATTCCCAGAAAATTTAATAATAAACAAAAAAGGAGTGCATCATGAAAAAGTTATTATTGTTAGCCGCGATAATTTTAGTGAATTTTGTCCCGCTTATAAATGCCCAATGGGTTCAAACAAACTGGACCTTATGGCGGCACTGTTAATTGCTTTGCCGTTTCCCCCAACGGGGCAGGCGGAACGAATCTCTTTGCAGGGGCAGATGGCGGCGGGGTTTCTCTTTCGACAGACAGCGGGATAAGCTGGAAAAAGGTCAACTCAGGCTTGACGAATAATACTGTTAATGCTCTTGCCGTCTCCGGCACAAATCTATTTGCTGGAACTCAGGGTGACGGAGTATTTCTTTCGGCTAACAACGGTACAGGCTGGAAAAAGGTCAATTTAGGCTTGATGAATACAGATGTCTTGTCTCTTGCTGTCTCCGGTTCGGATATATTTGCCGGTACTGACGACGGAGTATTTCTCTCGACTGACAACGGTACAAATTGGACACAGGTCGAAATGGGCCTGCGTTATATTCAAGCTTTGGCTATCTCCCCCAACGGGGCAGGCGGTACGGATCTCTTTGCCGGGACTAATGGCGGCGGTGTATTTCTTTCGACCAACAACGGCAAAAGCTGGAAACAGGTCAATAAAGGCTGGACGAATGCTGTTTGGGCTTTTGCTGTCTCCGGCACAGATCTCTTTGCCGGGACGGAGGGCGGCGTTTATCTTTCGACAGACAACGGCACAAGTTGGAAACAGGTTAATTCCGGCTTATCGGATACTATTGTTATTGCTCTCGCCGTTTCGCCCAATGGGGCAGACGGCAATAATCTCTTTGCCGGGACTTATGGCGGCGGGGTATTTCTTTCGACTGACAATGGCACAAGCTGGACTGCAGTCGATGCCGGTTTGACAAAAAAACCCATCTTGTCTCTTGCAGCCTCAGGCACGCATCTCTTTGCAGGGACGATGTTCGGTGGCGTATTTCATTCGACAAACAATGGCATAAACTGGGTTGCAGCTAATAACGGATTAACAGACACTTATGCCTCCTCTCTTGCCGTCTTTGGTACGAATCTCTTTATGGGGACTTTGTATGGTGGCATATTTCTTTCCACCAACAACGGTACTAGCTGGAAACAAGCCAATAATGGTTTGATAGATACTCTTGTTACTTCCTTGGCTATTTCCGGTACCAATCTCTTTGCCGGGACTGGAGGCGGAGTATTTCTTTCGACTAACAACGGCACAAGCTGGAAACAAGTCAATAATGGTTTGACGGATACTAATATTCTTTCCTTGGCTGTCTCCGGTACCAATCTCTTTGCCGGAAGTAATGGAGCGGAGTATTTCTTTCGACCAACAACGGTGAAAGTTGGACACAGGTCGATTCCGGCTTGATGAATGTAAATGTTAATGTTCTTGCTGTCTCAACCAACGGGGCAGGCGGCACGAATCTCTTCGCAGGGACTTATTATAGTGGCATATTTCTTTCGACCAACAATGGCACAAGCTGGGCTGCAGTTAATAACGGTTTAACAGACACTTATATTTCCTCTCTTGTCGTATCTGACACCAATCTCCTTACCGGAACTGGGAGCGGCCTATTTCTTTCGACGAACAACGGTACAAGCTGGACGCAGATCAATAACGGCTTATCAACGAATTCAGAAGTTAGTGCTCTTGCAGTCTCCGGTACAAATCTCTTTGCCGGGATCTGGGGCGGCGGAGTATTTCTTTCGACCAATAACGGAACAAACTGGACAGATGTCAATACCGGCAGGACAAATTCTACTGTTAATGCTTTTGCTGTTTCCGGCACGAATATTTTTGCCGGGACTGGAGGCGATGGAGTATGGAAACGTTCATTATCGGATATGATCACTGGAATAGAAGATCAAAACAAAGACCTTCCTTCTCGTTTTGAGCTTTATCAGAATTATCCGAATCCGTTCAATCCATCAACAACTATCAAATATTCGATACCTAAAGCTTCTTATGTAACATTAAAGGTTTATGATATTCTGGGAAGAGAAGTGGCAACGCTGGTAAATGAACAAAAACCTGCCGGAAATTATCAGGTAGTGTTCAATGCTTCATCATTCGCAAGCGGAGTATACTTCTACAAAATTCAAGCGGGTAGTTTTGCTGCAGTTAAGAAGCTTCTTTTGCTGAAATAATTTTAAAGTGAGTAGGTGACCAAGTTGTAAACAAGGTGTCATTTCGAGGAAGTTTTCGACCGAGAAATCTTTTCAAAACGTAAGATTTCTCTGCCGACAAGTCGACATCGAAATGACAACAACTCTTTTTGGTCAGCTCTTTACTTCAATTTTGGGTTCTTAATCTTTCTCTGCTGCCTCTGCGGTAAAAATGAAGCTAAGCCTTCTTTATTTCATGATGCAAAAGCCGCAGAGAAGCAGAGCTTGAAAAAAATGAATACAAATAAAATTAATAATCTTAAAATACAATAGGTGATATAATGAAAAAGAAAGTTCAAAACTTAAAAAATAAATATCAGGATGAAGATTTTATTATTAAGAAAATTCGGAATTTAAAAATGAGAAAACCGATACTCCTTTTAGTTATTCTATTGAATACATTAATGGTTGTTGATTTATTAGCTCAGGAATTACCGCTCGTCTATGATGTCGAGAATACCGGTGCAGATTGTCCGATACCATATTTACCTGCATTCAGCGAACTTCCTTCATTTCAGCCTTTGCCGGATCCTTTTGAATGGGCTGACGGCCGGGGCCGCATAAGGAACTTCTCTGATTGGAGGTACAGGCGTGCTGAGATCGGCGCTCAAATACAAAATTATGAAATAGGAGAAAAGCCGCCTCGCCCTGACAGCATTACTGCGAGCTACTCTGATAGTGTACTTACAGTTAATGTTACAGTGAACGGCAAAACACTCACCCTGACTTCAAGTGTTATTCTTCCTTCCGGAACGGGTCCCTTCCCAGCTATAATCGGGATGACATTATTTCCGAGTTCCGTTCGTATAGGTAGTCTGCCCGATAGTATTTTTACAAGCCGCAATATTGCGACAATTAAATTTGACCAAAACCAGGTAACGACTAATGACGCTCCCAGCACTTCGGATCCCTACTACCAGCTTTATCCTAATCTTAACTCGGACAATACAGGACAATACAGCGCATGGGCTTGGGGAATCAGCCGTATAATCGATGGCTTAGAACTGGTTCAGAACGTTCTCCCTATAGACTTAAAGCATATAGCTGTTACCGGCTGCTCCTTTTTTGGTGGAATGGCGCTATTTGCTGGCGCTTTTGACGAGCGCATCGCACTTACAATTGCCATAGAGTCCGGTGGGGGTGGGGGCGGTGCATTTTCGTGGCGGTATTCGCATAAGGAAATGATAGCGGGAAATATAAATTATGCAGATTATAATGCGTTTATGAATTCGATGAAGCAATTTTCCGATCTTAATGTCTACCGCCTCCTGGAGGATCATCATGAATTAACGGCAATGGTTGCCCCCCGTGCTTTGTATATTACGGGGAATCCTGGCTATGAAGTGCTGGGAAATCCGTCTTGCTATGTTGCCAGTAATGGAGCTAAGCAGGTTTATGATGCTTTAGGTATACCCGATAGATTCGGCTTTTCATTAGTCGGCGGACATGATCACTGCACTCTTCCAAACAGCCAGATACCGGAGATTGAAGCCTTTGTAGATAAATTCCTGCTCGGAAAAGATACCGTAAATACGAATAACATATCCGACAGGCCGGATTCATATAATGACATTGACCTTTCTCCTTGGATTACCTGGACTAACCCGGCACTTGGTAACGATACATCTTATTTTGGAAAAACTGATTTAATTTACCCCCCTCATTTTCAGGCATCCGTTAGATACAAATATAACCTTTCAATGGAGTAAGGTGATAGATGCCGAACAATATCTTATTCAATTATCCAACGATCCGACGTTTGATAATATTGCTATAAGTGATTCAACAACAGATACTGTAAAAACAATCAATAACTTGCCAAAAGAAAAAAAATTCTACTGGCGTGTCCAGGTAAAAAGTTCTGCTGGTTTAGGCCCCTGGAGTAATTTAAGGCACTTCACTACAGTAATATCTTTACCAGCTAAACCGGAACTGGTTTCTGTAACAAAGGATTCTGTTCAAATCGGTTGGTATACGTTTATCTGGAAGAAAGTAAAAGACGCTACTGAATATTTAGTCCAAACATCAAACGATTCGACGTTCTCTACCGTTTTTGTCTCAGGAAGAACATCAGATACAAGCACAATTTTATCAGGATTCTCAGAAGGTAAGGAGTATTACTGGCGTGTTCAGGCAAACAATATTGGTGTTTCCGGTCCATGGAGTGATATAGCGATTTTTCCTCTTGCAACCGGTGTAAAAGAAACAGAAGGATTACCGGCAGAGTACTCAATAAGTCAGAACTTTCCCAATCCGTTCAATCCGACTACAAGAATAAAATTTGCTTTGCCTAAAACAGAACTAACTAAAATAATTGTTTATGATATTCTCGGCAGAGAAATCCGTACAATTAAAGATTTATGATATTCTGGGAAGAGAAGTAGCAACACTGGTAAATGAACAAAAAGCTGCCGGAAATTACCAGGTAGTTTTCAACGCTTCATCATTCGCAAGCGGAGTGTATTTCTATAAGATTCAAGCGGGTAGTTTAGCTGCAGTTAAGAAGCTTCTTTTGCTGAAATAAATTTTAAAGGCTAACGAGAATGTAGCACAGATTAAGCGCTGCTGAACTGGATGTTTTAATCTGTGCAACAATCTAGTGTTTTCTCTGCTGCCTCTGCGGCAAAAATGAAGTTAGGTAATCTTTATTCATGATGCAAAAGCCGCAGAGAAGCAGAGTTTGAAAAAAATGAATACAACAAAATTAAAATACAAAGGCGGTAATTATTGTAAATAAAACAAGTCTTATAAACAAATTTTCACCTAAGAAATAACAAAAATCGAATACTTTATTATACAAAATTTGGCTAAAAATTCGAGTTCGGCCAAACTTTGCGAAAGTTCGGGAGAACTTTTCAATAGTTCGGGCGAACTGAACAACATAGAGAAAGAGAGATTAGGAAAGTAATGTGGATATGTGGAAAAGTTTTTTTTGGCAGGAGAATGAAATGAAAGTAGGAAGCAAAAAAAGTCAAAGAAATATTACAAAGGAAATAGAGTTGCTTTTTGTGGGCTGCCAAATCATCAGCACAAAAAAATACCCGCTTCACTAAGCAAAGCGGGTACTCTTGTTCAAAGAAGTCTTCTAATTAATATCCCTATCTTTGGCAAAAAAGGAATGGCAATTGAAGGGACTCAAATATAGGCACATCATATTAAAATTTCAATTTTTTAAATTGCTTATTTTTTATTTTGCTTAGGGCTCTTAGCTCAGCTGGTTAGAGCTTCCGTTTCACATGCGGAAGACCATAGGTTCAAATCCTATAGAGCCCACAAGTCAATTTGCAAACAATTCAACTTTGATTTACATTAAAACTATTAGAGTGTGGTATCCGGCACTTGATTATAAGAATACAGCACAAAATATTTTATTCTATAAGGTAATTTTCTTAGATTCTGCGAACTTATTAGTTCTATTTCTAATCAGGATAAATTCCATAATTGGAAAGGAGAGGTTATGAGTGTTGAAGCTAATTTTGGTATAACAGATTGGGTGTTTCAAGCCTCGGGCACTCAACTGTCTTGGGATATAACCTGGACCGGCGTTATTGAAGATGACCGATTTGTGGCCGTAAGTTTCCAAAGTGATTTTAGTCAAGCACAACTAGTACGTGTTTCCGAATGGTTCTCAAGCGACGATCATGAAAACCCACATGTCGTCGAACTTATTCGCGCTACTGCAGGTATTGGCTCTGGTGTTGCCTTCAGATTCTCGGTTGTCGTTATTCCCAATCATTAGTGGAGGTTAGTGCAATGAAATTACATGTTGTTTTCAACAAGGATGGTGAGATTTTAGGAGCGGTAAAGTTAGGCGGCGATTCACCAATCCGAGTTCGTCCTATAGTTGATCAAAAGATTGGTCATCGCGAGGCAGAAGTTTATGTGCCTGCCGAGTACCATCACTATGATCTAACAACCATTTGTCAAAGGATGAAAGTTAACGTTGAGGGTAAGTTTCCTAACTTGACGATGAAGGAATAATCATGAACCTCCATCTTGGCATCCTGCAGAAATAAGAAAGCGATTATTTCTTTAAACCTTGGTACAGGAATGAAAACTTACGATTATTAATGCTTATATGGATATCTACATACGGCTAGCAAGAAGAAATATCTCTACTATTCTGGAAGAATAGGGATCATTCTTTTTCTATATTTCAATTCAACAAAAATATTTTTATCACTTCAGGAAGCAGCCGGTTATCTGCAGCTATACCAACAGCTGCCTTTTGAAAAGGATCCGCTCGGAAAGATTCCATTTTATAGGCCATTTGTAAAGAAAGTTTATTTTCAAAGAGAAATTGGATAGATGGATGCAGAAGAAGAAGGCAAAAGCTTTGGAGGAGATTGAAAATTTTTTCCTTTTTATCCCCTCCTACCGTTATCAATAAACCTTCTTGCAAAAACTGCAGCTACTATGATTTGTGCTGTATTTGAAATCCGTTTAAATCAGTCTAATCAGTTTAATCCGTGTTCCATTAATCGGGGTGGGACAAAATATACGCATTCGACATAACGGAGATATCTTACTTTTAATCGAACTAATGTAGAATTGAAATCTGCTACTTAACCTTCACCTGCTCTCCCTCTCCCACCTCAATCTCCGGCTTCCCCTGATACTCCTTAACTTTCCCGGTTACTTCAACCACCTTCCCTTCCCAACTCTCAACATCATGAAACTTCGAACTATCGCTTTTAAAGATGACTGCAGTAAAAGCATTATCCGGATATTCCCCACCCATACTTATAAAGTAAGTCCCGGTTTTAGACAAGTAAACACCGCTGACAGCATCAACAACAGTTACAGTTGAATCAATATAATTTGCAGCATCTTTGGCAGTTGTTTTTTTTTGGGCAAAGCAAGTTGAAATGATTAAAATAAATAATGCAGTTAATAATAAAATTTTAGTTTCATATCCTTCTGCTTTTTATAACAAGAACTCAATGTAGATTGAGTAAAAATTTTTTAATTAATAACCAATTATTTATTGTGTTTATCAATGTGCTTTTTTACAATTTCCTCAGTAATTTCTTTAGATTCAGTTTCTTCACCCTCAAATGTATCTAATTCTTCAACTGCTGAAAAATCTATATTAGTATCTTTTGCCAGCTGCTTGATACTTACCTGGTATGGTTTGAATTCGGTATTTTGATCTATATCAATTTCTTCAAAATCAATATTAGAAACCAGTTTTGTTTGAGAAAGACGAAATGCTGTTGCTTTGAGATCGTTTGAATCAGTTAACCATATAACGATTTTATAAAAATCCATTGGTATCTGGATTCCCTTAAATACCGGATCATCATCTTGGAAAATTGGTCCATTAAATACCGATGTCTTTGAGGTTTTTCCGATTTCCTTTTCAATTCCTTTTTCAAGAACTAGCTGTTCCAGCTTACCCCAAAGTCCTAAATTTTTTCCGCTATCCGGCCTGTTAATCTTTGGAACCTGTGGGCAGGCATTAGTATACATGCAAGTTAAATTTGCATTACGAAAAGCATCTTCTGCAGTCGCTCCCCAATTTGCATCCTCCCTTCGGGACATATGACCTCGATCAAAACCACTCCCATTATACCAGGAGTCATTCAGCTGTATATCAAAAGAAAGGCGGGAATCCCTTAACCAGTTGTCCTTACGCTTTTGTCTGTCAGCACGTTCCCCAGGATCTCCTGCAACATTTACACAACTAATAATGGGCATCATTCGAACGGAGTGAAATATTACACTATAGTTGTAATACTTAAGAATAATCCCGGTAGAACCGATCGTTTTAGAGATGAACTTTTTAATTTTTTCAGTTGGTTCCGGTACAGGTATTGAATTGTCTCCACTTCCGAGAAAATTTGCCTGATAGCCTTTACAAAGTGAGTAATCAGTAGAATCTTCTAGTCTTTTATTTTCTTCAGCTAGTAATAATTCGTCTTTCGATAATTGTTCAGCCGGTTCCTTTGCTTTATCTGACAGCTCTTGTTGTTTTAGTGGTTTGTTGGTGTTAATTGTGATTGTTACATTCCCGCTCTCACTGATAAGTGAAGAAGGAAAGGATATTTCAATGTTATTATCATGTTTGGTATATTCCATATTATCACCGTTTTTTGTTATTGATAATTCGGTTAATACATCGGAAGATTCACTATTCTTAAGTTTAAAGGAAACTTTACTTTTAATCCCGCAACAATCTCATCATCAGGAAATTTTGATATTATATCCTTGAGCAGTACACTGGTCCTGATTCCTTCATTAGCAATCCAAACTACTTTTGATCCATCAATCTTGTTCTCAATAATAGGTATCGGATTTCCGTTTTTATCTATATACTGACCTTGATCATTTTTTAATGCAACACCCATATGATGAAGTGCCACTACCTGCCATTGGTCATTAAAAACAGGGGATCCACTGCTTCCTTGGGCTGTGTCGGTTTGATACCAGATTGATATATCTGTGATTTTCACAAATAAGTTCTCCCGGATTGAAAGTTGTTTAAAATCTCCTTCAGGATGGTGAATTATATTTAGTTTTTCTTCATTCTCATTGCCAAGCTTACCAATTGATGGATCAAGATAAATATAACCGATTTCATTTAACTGATGTTTTCCTGTAATATCCATCGGTTTGACGGCAACCAAGCAATAATCTAGTTCTTTTGATGAATAAAAAAAGGTATCAGCATCAAAATTGAATCTTATCGTTGGCATTGGATCGCCTTCTAGATCATATTCATAAAAGAATTCTACTTCACTATTTTTAACATCTTCCTTTGAATTTAAAACATGCCAATTAGTGAGTAGTAATTTATCTGAGACCATAAAACCTGTTGCAAAAGCAATATTTTTATTTCCATCTTTTACAATGATCTTACCTACTTTACGTTTAGCATTTTCAATGAGATCCGCAAAATTACTGTATACTGCGTCATTAGTACCTATCGCCCGCTCAAAAGCGAAATCAGTTGGCTCAACAGATATGGCATCAAGCATTTCCTTTCTTTTCTCAATGTTTTCTTGTGGAGTTAGAATAACACCTTTGCCTGAAAGAGCGGATGCAGCTTCGGTTTTTAAATCTCGTGAAAGAGTTGAAATGTTTTTACCGTTTTTTATTTTTGGTGCACGAACGGCAGCCTTCTCAAGTTGATCAATAGGAAGAAACATATTATCTTCTAGATTTGTGATTAAAAGAGATTATTTAATTTGAACTATAGGAAGAAAAGGTATAATCAGAGTTGGAATAAACAATTATAATAATTAATATATTCTCCGTCAAGTAAAGAAATTATTAAATTATTCAACTGGGATGCTGTTACTTTTAAGTACGTGGTTTCAATTTTTTCGTAACAGGTTTGAATACTTTCTAATAATTTACTTTTTAAAATAACGTTTCGAAATTTTTTAAGGGAGCGAGCAATCTTTTGGGGATTGTGCTTAAAAACCTGTTCTGATGAAAATCGGGATCCAATATATCAAGTCGGCCCTCTACACTGCTAATTTTATGTTAAACATGGGCGCTCATCCCTTCTCCAAAAACCCTTCACATGTGATTAAGATAAAAGATTTTCATTAAATTATTCGATTTGTTTGGGTGTTATGAATTTTAATAATCCGCAAATGCCTGCAATTTTAATTGTAGATGATGATGGTATTACGCAGAATTTACTTGCATGTAATTTAAAGCCAGACTATTGTGTAAGCACTTGCGATTCCGAAGAAAAATTTTATGAAATTCTTGAAAACAACAAAATAGACTTAATCTTAATGGATCTAACTATCCGGGGAGAAAAAAAAGGTCTGAGTCTTATTAAGGAAATTAAGGCTTCTCCAAAATTCAGTAAAATCCCAGTTATCTGTTTATCTGCCCATACACATGCTATTAATCAGCGGAAGATTGTCAAAGCCGGCGCTGATTTCTACCTTTTGAAACCAGTTGATAAAAAAATATTACTAAATAAAATTGTGGAGCTGCTGAATTGACACAGAGATAATAATTATGATCGTATCTTTTTCTTCAATATTTTCACTGCTTTTATATAATCTTCCCTGCAATTTTCTCTTAGATATTCGATGAATTGAACTATTATTTCTGCTCTTTCCACATTTATTTTATTATTTGAAAAGTTTTTGATAACTACTCCCCAATCAGTTTTTTCCTTAAGAATTATTTCAAATTCCAGCAGCTCCCTTTTTTCTTCCATAAACTTTCCAAAAATGTTATTTCCAATATAGACATTTTAATATTAATAGTGTACATTTGTACACTATATTTTTGGAGGTCAAAAATGGAAGATTTTGAGGCGAAATTTAAGGATTTAATAGACAGAGGTTATGATATCGTCTTTTATGAAGATGAAAATTATAATCTGTTTACGCAAAAACCGGAAAAAGTATACTATGTATTGATTAAAAAAGGTGGCGAAGATTTATTTCGCTTTCCATCTAGGATTTCCTCACAGGTAGCATTTCTTAATGCTTATAATCAGGTACCTAAGCTCGAAAAGCTTTTTACATAATTTGCTCAAAGGCATTGGTTTAACCTGGAACATGAAACAAAAACAGTTTAAATCCCTTTTATTTAAAAGGATTATAGATCCCGTGGAAAAAGATTATTCTGCCATCGTAAAAGCAGAGCTTCTGTTTCGGATTTTTGAACTGGATGAAAAGAAATGTACATGTATAGGCTGCACCGAAAATAGAGAAAAATTTTATGATTATCTGAAGAAAATAGTTGAAGAAGAAGATAAAATCTTTCTTAAAAATTCCGGCTGGGAACATTAAGCAACATGTGGAAATATAATTTGAATACTTTCATAGAAAATATCTCGCAAAGTTTACATCCCCTGCTAAGTAATAAACACTCCCTTTGAATGGAGGTTTACAAATTAATCCTTCGTAAATATTTATTAGATCTGCAAGTGCCGGTATCTTTGTAGATGCAGGGGAAAAATAAACAAAATGTTTATCCATCTCTTTCCCCTCAAAAATTACAATTCCTGTTGAACGTCTTACTTCATGATATGCATTTAGAACATCATAAAATATTCTTGTTACCTTATCTATTTCTCCTTTTTTTACTTCTTCACAACTAAGTGGTATTTTATGCCAGCTCATATAACAAAATTATAAACAATAAAATAAAATTTCTCTTAAAATAAATCCTTTTTTTGTTAATAAGCTGTGATTAAATCTACTTAATAGAAAATATTCTGTCTAAATTTTTAATTGGTTCCTGCAGCTGGAATGTTTTTTCTTTTGCCTATTGTAAATTTCTGAATAATTAACGAAGCTTAACTAAAAGGTGAGCAGAAGAACCAAAGAGTAAATTCGATCTTAATTTTTCGATTCTGAAGATTTGAAATTATTAATTACTTTTTTAATAACGGTATTAAAATTAAAATCCGTGTTTGGTTTTATATTACGGTTCGCTAATTTTTCCAGATCTATTCCCTTTCCTACCTGCTTTACGCGTTGAGAAGCATAAATATTTTTAACAAACTCTATCTTATCCTTTAAAGTATTAAAGGAAAGTGAAATACTGTCGCCGCTATCCCTATGAATAATTTTAAGAATATTATCTTCATCAATTTCTTCAATATCCCATTTACTAGAAAATACGGAATAATTGACTGCGGCTTTTGGCAATGGTATACGGTATAGAGGATCCTCATAAATTTTGTTCGAATATTGATTAATTGATATCTTCTTTTCGGACTTTTCTTTTAATGTTGACATAAACGCCTCACTTATTAAATCTAAATAAATTCATAAATGAAGTGACAATACTAGTGCCATCAAATTCATCGGATAATTAAAATAAATCATTAAAAAACCCCACAAATTAAAAAATTCATAAACAGATTTTGTATAAAATTGGTACATGTTTATTTTTAGTATTATTTTGAATTTATGAACAAAATTCATATCGGCACCTGCAGCTGGAAATATGATTCATGAAGAAGAATCGTTTCCTTAGGATAATCTTATATTTAACATATTGAAAAAAGAAAAAATTTTCGTAATATTCGAAACAATGAAAGGATTGACCCGCCAAAACCCTGAATCACGAACTGTTGTTGTGACATGTATCAGTAATTTTATTTGATTTACTGTATATTTTGCCTCCGTTATGTTTTAGGATCTTTACATTTATCATTCATTTTTCAGATACGAAAGAGCGTATTATAAAGAAGAGTATCCTATGTATAGCAGTAATGCTACTGAATGTGTTGCGAAACCGCTTTTTCTTGGATTCATATCTCAATATTTGACCCCAAACAAAATAGTGGCTGGTATATAATGATCCGGGATTTTGTTTTCTGGGTTTTCATTTTCTCTATTCATCATCTTCTTCCATGATTCATGGTGTTTCAAAGGATGCAGAACTTTTGGTAAATACAATCAGAAAGCGAATTAAAGAAAATTAAGATTTCCATTTTCCTTTTACAAGATATTCTACTCCTCTACTGGTTAACAAATTGATTATGTTGTCAGTCTTTTTTGCAGATTCAACTATTTAACAAATTCTATTTTTAATTTTTATGGGAATTTCCAATTTTGGAATTTTTATAATTGCAACATTTATACTTAATATTACACCGGGCAATGATTTTATTTTTGTTGCAACTCAAAGTATTAGTAAAGGATTTAAAGCCGGAGTATATTCTGCTTTTGGAATAAGTATTGGTCTTCTTGTACATATCTCTGCATCTGTATTAGGTCTATCTGTAATTATTTCAAAATCTATTATCACTTTTGAAATTATAAAATGGATAGGTGCTTTATACCTAATGTATCTTGGTGTTAAAGCAATTATCGCACGTACTCAAACTTTAAGTAAAATTAAAGGGGACCATCTTTCGGCAAAAGCTTTGTTGCGAAAAGGTTTAATAACAAATGTTTTTAATCCTAAAGTCGCACTATTTTTTCTCTCCTTTTTACCTCAATTTGCAGATGCTGGCTCTCCATATTTTTCTATGCAGCTTCTGTTGCTCGGTGGCTGGTTTATTTTTTCAGGGACAATTGTAAGCTTATCTATTGCTGCTTTCTTTTCTAGAATAGGAAATATTTTAAGCAAATTTAAATTATTCTGGAAAATACAACAAAAAATTACCGGTATTATGTTTCTCGGTCTGGGAGTAAGAATCGCTCTCTTTGAAAGGAAATAAAGGATTGTGCGTAAATATTGTATCGTTGAAGCACTTATTAAATTCTTTTTTTAATTATTTCAATAATAGGCATAATTGCGCTATCCGGAAATGGTGAAACACTACTTACATTTATTTCACAAAGTATATATTTTCTTCTCTTGAATTTTAAGCCATCATTAATAAAAAAATCCGCATCCCATATTATCGGCATATCAGCAATTGATAGATGGAACATTTCAATTAATTGGGGCACCCATTCGTTTTCCATAGTTACTTTTAAATCCTTAAATAAACCGCAGGTTTCAGTAAAATAATATCTCTTGCTTGTTTGAAATTTTGTAAAATTGTCTGACCTGGTATTAGGATATAACGCATTTATTTCCTGGTAGCCGAAACCAACAACTTTGTCCAGTGTTAAATAACATCTTACCATTCCATTAATTATTTGTTCACACCATTCCTGGTCAATTAAATGATCTCCGCTATCAAAATAATTTATATACCGGCTTAGAAATTCATTGCGGGTAACTATTTCTTCTATGATTCCTTTTTCTGCATATTGTATATTTATTTTATCAGTATTATCCAAGTCTATGCTAACTTTTTAAAATCCCTTTACTGCCGTTTCCCCTGTATGGCTTTAATATTCGTGTTCCATATTTTTCTAAACTTTTTATAAATCCGGATTCAAATTGCTTATATGTAGTGAAGACATTTACGTTACACGACCAGGACATTTTCTCTGTTTGTTTTAAAACATCTTTTGTTCCTATTTTCAAAATAGTATTTGGATGGGTGCTTACATAAATCCCTTCATTGGAAACTTTTAGAAGTAAATCATCCAAATTCTTTCTGTTCATATTTTTCTCAATCGGATTAACCCAAACCAGTATAGCTTTATATTTTATTAACTTCTCAAATAATTGTTTAGAGATAGAGTCATTGTAATTTATGGTTTCAACCATTATGTTATTTTCGATTATTTTTTCTGCTAATAATTTATATTTTGGCTCTGAGAAAATATTTTTTTCTTCCCCATTCTCCCCGTATAACATAATACCAATTTTATTCTTATCAGACATATAATCTAAAATATAAATTATTACCTAAATGCTATTAGTCATTATTCTTTGCCGTTAAGGACAATCTAATTTTCTAGCCGCTAAAATAAACAAGAACATCGGTTCACCTGCCTGGCCAAAATACTTTAATGCTAAGAAATTCAATTATTATTTAATTTGGTGGGTTGTACATTGTCAGCCAGATTTAAATAAGGAATTCTGAATCCAATTTTTCTTTAATATTTTTTCATCTGTTAAATCTTATAACTATTAAGCTTGTCACTTCGAAATTATTCACCACATATTTAAACTACTTGCATATTTTTGATCCAAATTTACCTCATTTGAATATTTTTTTATTTCGGGAACCTCAATAATTCTTTTCCCTTCGGTTAGCGGATTTTCAATAACAAAAATTAATAGTTGTATAATTTGATTGAGAGTTACTAATCCTAATCTCTTAGCGGTATTAGATGTGTAGCTAATTTTATCGAATAGTTTATAAAAGGGAATTAACAAGTAAGGCCACCGATGTCCCGGACCTAAGATATACCAGGGTCTTATTATTGTAACATTTAGCTTGTTATCCATTAATATTTGTTCACATTCTTCTCTAACACCGATATATTCCTTCATTACAGGTGCCGGATGAGCCACGCTTAAATAAATAAAATGCTTAATACTGGCTTCAACCGATGCTTCAACTGATTGCTGTAAAGATACTAAATCAATTTTTCTAAATAGATCTGCCTTAAATGGGTTTGGGTGCGATACGCCGACGAGGTGAATAAATGTTTCTGACGGATATATCTTCTCCTTATATGAATTATTGTCAAGTGCATTTCCAATTATCGGTATACTTCCTTTTGGTATTTTAGCAATTGATTTTTCTCTAACCAGGCACTTAACAACATGGTTTTGTTTTATCAGCTCCGGAATTAATCTTCTCCCGATATAACCGCTGCCTCCGGCAATGAATATTTGTCTAAAAGAATCATGCATAAAAATTATTTTATCTTTAACAATTATTTTTCATGTTAAATTTCATAACCTGATAATCGCAGAACCACTAAAAAAATTCCTGCAGCTGCGATCATTATTGATACGGCCGGTACAACTAACTTTTGCTTTTCTATTTTTCTTAAATACAGGAATACCGGATAAACTAAAATGATAACTGCAACCTGTCCGATTTCTATTCCAAGGTTAAATCCGAAAAGCGGGGCCCATATATTCCCCATGCCTAGCATAGCTTTTAATAGTACAGTTAAATGTCCGGAAAAACCTGCACCATGAATAAACCCGAATGAACCTGCAACTATCCACCTGTATTTCTGATCTTCCCGCATTAGGTTTTCAATTCCTACATTAGCTATTGAGACGGCGATTAATGTTTCGGTTATCGTAGGATTAATCGATAGTATCCCTAAGGCGCTTAATATTAATGTTGTGGAATGTGTAATGGTAAATGATGATGCAATGCTCAGTAAGCTTTTTAAATCTTTTGTTACAATAATCAATCCCAAAAGAAAAAGGAGATGATCATATCCTTCAAGAATATGCCTGAAACCGATTTGAAGAAATAGGATAAAATTTTCCATAATGTTTCCTGTTTTAATCAATAATTTTTAATTCATTTTTAGATTCGCTGAATATTAAGCTCTTATCACCTGAGGAAGTTCTTATATTTAAAAGATTTAATTGATCACCATATTCGTTCATTAAAACATCATATTTTAAACTAATTGACCTGATCTCTACATCGGAATCAAATTTAAATATGAACCATATCGATTTATCATTGCCGCTGTTTCCTGTAATTATTAAGTTTAATTTTTTATCACTGTTTACCTTAACAATTAGGTGATTTTTAAGGTAGCTGTATTTTAAGCTGGTATATTGTTCCGCAGTAAAATTTTGAATGTTTCCCCCATCAAAGTTCTTTAACGCAAGCATAAAATCATCATAGTAAAATGTTAGCTTCCCGTAAAACTCATTCCCCTTGACTGTCACTTCACCATAACTTATGTGAATTGCATGCATAGCCAAATTATTTGTTTGAAAAAAAAAGAATAGCAGGCAAAAAATATTTTTGAAAATTAAATTCATAATAAAAGTAATCTGTTTATTTAGTAGCCAGATTTTTCAACTGATCTAAAGTTTTTCTGGCATTATCCGCATATAAAATATTTATATAAGGGTTCAGCTTAAAAGCTTCTTCAAGATTATATCTAGCTGCTCTGCCGTTATTTATAGAATTGTAAATCATTCCGGCGTGGTAAAATTTAATGACCGCCCTGTATTTAGCCTCTTTGCTTTTTCAATAAACGGAACCGCTTCTAAACTTTTATTGTTTTTATAGAGAGACCAGGCATAGGCATCTAGTGCATCAATATTTTCTGGCCTTCTTCCGTATTCGTTTTTTGCACTTTCCAAAGCCTGCTTTAGATTTATATCGTGATCAGAACAAAACCTTGCATACTCAAGGTCGGTGTCATAGCCGTCTTTCTTATGCTGATCGAACATATCAAGAACTTTTTTGATTATTTCTTCTTCACCTTCTTTTTGTTTCATCACTTTATAAATATCGGCAAGCTTTTCGATAAAAATATGCTGAGGAGCATTTTGAGATGCCTGTACAAGGTTTTCAATTGCCTTACCGTAATTTTTCTTAAAAGCATCTATATCGGATAACCCGCATAGAGCGTAGGCATAACCGGGCCGTTCTTCTAGAATGCCGTTAAAAATGTAAGCAGCAGTATCTAGTTTTCCTTCATTTAAAAATAAATTTCCAAGATTATATAATGCCCAGGCTCTGTTTTCCTGTCCTGTAACGCCGGCACTCGCAGCAAGTTTCATCGCCTCTATCGCTCCATTCTGCTCGCCATATAATTCTCTTAAATATGATGCACGCGAATAAGAATTCAAATCCGGGCGAATGCTCAACATTTTATCGCATGCTTTTACTGCTTTATCGTAATTCCCGGTCTCAACATCCGCATCAACAAGCACCCCGAATGCGGCTGAATTATAAGGATTCGACGCTGTAATTTTATCAATCAAATCTTTTGCTTTACTGAATTGATGCAGCGTCATTAATAGCGAGGCTTTTGTTACATTCGCAGCTAAATTGCCCGGTTCTTTTTCAAGAGCGGCATCAATTAATTCTTGTGCCTTCGGAATGTATTCGTGATGTTTTCCTGTAATTCTTGCTTCCTGGATAAATATCTGAGCTAATTCAATATAGTTTTTTACAATATCCGGATGTTTTCTTATTTCTTCCCTGTAATAATCTACCGCATGTTGGGCATTAATAAATTCCGATGAACTATTCGCAGTTCCCCCGCGGGGACTTAAACCGGGTATATTATCACCGGATGATTTAATAAAAATAAAGTATAAAGAAATTCCGATTAGAAATATTAAAAAAATAATAATCGTGAAAATGTTTCGTTTATTCATTTAGTTGCCTCCCTTTTAAATTCGCAGCACAGATTAAAAACCTGTGCTGCGAAGAATAATTTTTACTTAATCAACAATGCTTTTTTAGTTATAACATCCGCTCCGATTTCAAGACGGTAAAAATAAGTACCGCTTGCCAGGTTGCCTGCATTCCAGCTTACTTTATAAGTGCCAGGAGCTTGATCCTTATTAACTAAAGTAGTCACTTCTTTTCCCAGAATATCAAAGACTTTCAATGTAACTTTATCTGCTCTCGAAACATGATAGCTAATCGTTGTAGCCGGATTAAAAGGATTCGGATAATTTTGATCTAAAATAAATCCTTTAGGAACGCTTAATCCGAGAGGATCCTTGATTGCGGTTTGAACACTGCCCGGAGCTTCTGCAGTAAGCTGCTTTACATAATCATAACCGCTATGAGGAGGAGCTACAAAAGGAAATGCACTTAACAGAGGAACATCATTATGGGTGGGACCGGCATTATAAGTTAATTCTGCTGCAAGATTTGCAGAAGCTAAATCGGAATAATCTGCAGCTGTTGCATCATTAAAAGGTAATCCCACTGCAGCCAGTACTAATCCGCCAACCGCTTGAAGCTCAATTGTTGTAACATCATCTTCAAGGCGTCTTCCGTTCGGAAATCCATCCATATGCGGAATAAATTCTAGACTGTCGGAAGTATTATAAGGTGAAGCGGTTAATCCTATTGCTGCTGCTCTAATCAATCCCAGGTAACCATTCATTTTAAATTCATCGGAATTTCTATCGGTAACAGGTACTGACATATTCAATCTTAACATATCCCCGCCGTATAGTTTACCGTTATCATTAGTAATGGGTAAGAAATTATTTATAAATGGTTTTCCGGCACTTAAAGGTCCTCCCGTTTTTCCGGTTGCTAATTGATAAGGTATTAGATTTGGAACTCCGAAATAGAAAATCGGATATATATCAACTAATCTCGGTTTTCCTTCTCCGACTAATCCTGCGTTAAGATTAACTGCAAAGGCTGTCCCCGAAAGATCCGGCACAGGATTTAAATGTGTAACTGCAAATGCACCGTCTTTCCCGTTTCTGAAGTCAAAGCCCGGAGTTGAATAACTCGGAATTGTACCGATTGCAGGATATGACTGCGACTGTATCCTTAATGACGAGAGTGCCGGAACTGCAGATCCGAATTGACTGTCATCCATATACAATGCAAGTTCAGGGTTAGCAAAATAATCAATAAAGGTTTGTTCATCTGTACTGTATGGAGTTACAGCATTCCAATGATCCTTTTCTCCTAGCGGGATAACAGCTTCATTGGTTAACGGCATTCCCAAACGGGATACCTGAACCCAGGGCCCGGAGTGCTCAGGTTTTGAACCATTTGTTGAAAGAGTAGTAATCTGCTGGCGGCTTGCAGATGCCCAGACACCTATAACGAAACTGCCGTCTAAAATATTTTCAGCCTGTTCAACTGTCTTTCCGTCTTTTTGCAAAGAGGATATCGGAATTTGTAATACAATTGCATGGATGTTAAATCCTGCTACTCCATCTCTTGCATTTGCCTTATTATTTGGATCGGAACCATACTTGCTCCTGGTTTGACCAAGGTCAAATATTCCGCCTAGGTCAACAAAGAAAGGATCATCACGGGGTCCGCAAAATATCTTTTCACCTGTAGATGCAGTTGCAATTGCATTTTGAACTAAGGTATTGTAATCACTATTTAATCCGGCACCCCCGGTTATCGAACGCGGACCAATATTATTGGGCGGCACTATTCCGTTGTTTACGATTGTTGTCCATGAACTGCCGCCGTCTCTACTTTTTTCTGCAATATAGGTCGTTTTTAAATTTTGTTTTCCTAATCTAATATTAAAAAAAGTTGTGGGATCTTCATTAGTTTGGGTAAAAGTAAATCGATATGTTATGTCATCTTTTGATTCACCAAGTGATGCATTAGAAGTCTGATTTTTTATATGAATTTCATAATGAATATTCTCTCCGAAATTAACATAATTCGGTCCTCCTTCGGGGAGCTCAAAGGGAATATAATCTGCAACGATTGTTACCGTATTTGGATTATCCGGTGATCTGAAAGCATACAGATCTGTATTATCTGCAAGCGGATCATTACTAATTAAGGGAGCTTCCCTGTGGCTTGAAGCGCCCGAATTGTTTGGTATTAATGAAATAGTAAGCATTATAATACCGGCTAAAAGTGCGAAAAATAAAAGTAGTTTTTTCATAACCTTCTCCATCAACGAATTTGAGATTTTACCCCGTATTGCAAACAAAAAGATACTCTTCCTCATAGTATCTCTCCTTTCTTTTTCAGTTATTATTTTTTTTATTTCACTAATTCTTAATCTTAATCTTTTCTTGACTAGAGTAAGATTAAGATTATGATTAAGACTTATTCTAAACACCCGGAGTGAATAAATTGTGTAAAGGATAAACCTCTACTTTTGGTTCTATTGTAATCCCGAGTTTCTTAACATTCGGCATGAGACGATTATGAACAAAGTTGTTTAGATCTCCTTCGCTTTCCCATACATCAGTTATGCGGAGGCCTTTTGAATCGGAAGTAGCAACATGTAAAACTGCACCGCCCGGTATTTTATGATCCCAATCAACAACTTTTCGAACATCGTCATACTGCTGTAAAGTTGCCCCTTCCCAGCTCATGAACATTGCAATTCTCATTTTATTATTCCTTTCTTTTTATTTAATAAATTAAGTTGACATTTTATAATGTAAACCGCAGCAACGGTTACGCTAAACTTGTTCTGCTACCATTTCAATCTGCTTCATCATTTTAACCGTATCCATTTCAACCCATTCTTCTATGTTTCTACCTTCTTTAAATTTGATAATAGCGATAAATGGTAGATCAATTCTTTTATTTGTGGGAGGAATTTTATTAAATTCCCCTTTATGGGAACCTGTAAAATTTCCTCTTAGAACCACTTTATCATCGGCAGCAAACAAATCAGCTACTATAATTTTTGTGTCAGGGAATCCTTTTACAAAATCTTCATCCATTTTTTTATGTCCTTCGGCATTGATTGGTTCGGGAAAGAATGGGAAATGGAGTTTATGCTCTTTATGGAAATACGTATTTGAATATTTAGAATGCTCTTCATTTCCTAATGAGGTAAAAAATTTCTCAACTGAAGATTTATTATTTTCTTGTATATTCATTTTACTTACCTTTTTTTAATGATTTAATTATGTCTTGAAGCTATCTCCACGTACTAGGATGTCTAATTTAGCTTTATGAAACTTTTTCCGCGACTATTCCTAACTGCTGCATCATAGTTGCTATATCAAAGTATAACTTATAATCTTCTATTTTACCGTTTTTAATTTTCATTATTTCAACAAAAGGAATATTAACTTTCCTGCCGGTAGGGGGAAGAGTTCCCATCGGTGTGTCTAAATTTCCATCGTTTGTTCCGACACCATTAAATTCGGTTACAATATAATTTTCAGAAACAACCTGATTTGTAACTTCACACTTTCCATCGGGAAAAGCAGATCTCCATTTATTTGCTGCATGTCTCGCACCATTAATGCCTTTAAACACTTCATTTGTAGGAACATGTAAAGAAGTCGAATTTTCAGAGAATAGATTTGCAAGCTCTTCTAATTTATTATTATTGAAAAGCTCGTAGATTTTTTTCCCCAATTTTAAATTATCCTGTACTGACATATAACCTCCATTT
This sequence comes from uncultured Bacteroidota bacterium, assembly GCA_963782475.1. Lineage (GTDB taxonomy): Bacteria > Bacteroidota > Ignavibacteria > Ignavibacteriales > Ignavibacteriaceae > CAVQBP01. Next base: position 154,658 of record CAWAJW010000003.1, on the reverse strand, counting down.
ATATTATTTATTATTTGTTTAATTGAAAATTATTAAGTTATGAAGCGGACATATTTCCACATTTGGTTTTGAACCGATGCCAATTTCCTGGATCTTCGGCAGAAGCCTTTTCTGAACATAGTCATTTAACTCTTTTTCACTTTCCCAAACATCTGTTATCCGCAGACCCTTTGAATCAGCTGAAGCAATATGTAAAACCGCACCGGCTGGTTTATTATCGTCCAGCTCAACTAATTCCCGCACTTTATCGTACTGTTCTAAAGTAAAACCTTCCCATGTCATGAACATTGCTATTTTCATTTTAGTATCCCTTTCATACTTCTTTCATAATTTTAGTTTTTGTTAATTTTTTATTAATTATTTTTAGCTATTTTTTGATTTAATGAATTATATAATGCTTTATATGCAGCTGACAGCTTAGAATTTATTTGCTGCCAATCCCTTTCATTAACACCATCACCTGCCGCTTCATCGTCTCTAATAATCATTGCTTCTGCTCTTTCTCTTGCATAATCCATCATATTATTTGGATTCTCACTATATAAAGCACCTGCAGCATCGGCAATTGATTTAATTAATGTCTCTTTACCATAATGCGACCTTTCGCGGTGCACTATCCACCATTTTAATTCTTTTCTAGCTGCTTCTTCAGGATTGCATTTCAACTCTCCTATCCTTTTCATTTGATAGAAGTATTTTACCAGGTAAGGTAAAGCCTGTCTATAATCGTTGTGGTTATCTCCTTTTTTAAAAACGATGGCTGCTTTTGCTGCAAGGTATGCTTCATAATTTGCGCGGAGAAATGGAAACCCTTGCTGGCCATGCAGCATTTCAACTAATGACCCGTAGAGATGGAAACTTTCTTTATTGTAATAAGAACGCCACATATCTGTTTCTAATCGGGCAACGGTTTCGGGCTCGAATTCCTTCAAATTGGTATGCCACGGACCGGATAGATCAGATACAGCCCATACTGTAAATAATAATCCTAGTACAATAGTCATCTTAAATTTATTATTCAGATTATATTTCATTATTACCTTTCGACAATATTAACTTGATTTTATTACCAGGGACTCAGGTTATCCATCTCGTTTAGTATTTTGGTTATCATATTAAACAATTCGTTTTCCGTAAAGGGTTTAGCTAAATAATAATTTAGTGATGAAAATTTCTCTTCTATCACCGGCTCTGCATCGCTTAAGTTTTCAGTAGTTGAAATAATTAATATGTAGGGAACCGTTGAAATCGGATTACTGTTTTTTAACCTCATCAATAATTCGATTTTTTTATTTTTTATTCTCGTCAAATCAGCTATAACCAAATCATAAATATTTCTTTTTATAACGATATTCCTTGATAAGTAATTATCTAATACGTATGTCTTAAAACTTTCATTTTTGAATAAACGTTTAATCATATTTGTTATCTGTCTGCCGTTTTCAATTATTAATATCTTTTTCATTATTGTGTTTTGTTCAAGAATATTTTTTACACGCTCCAAAAATGTTTATTTGATCCTAAAAAGAGAATGAGAATGTAATTTCCGGTTAATAGGTGTAATAACAGGTAGGAGAAATAAGTGTAAGCGCAAATGAAAGAGGATTAAGAACTTTCAACTTCATGAACTTGAACATGAACTTGAACTTTAAATTTTTTTTCTTAATCTGGAGGCGTATCTCCGGCTGACAATGAGGGGTTCTTTATTATTGTGGAGGTAAAGCTTTAATGAACCGTTAAACCATTTTTCAATTTTTTTTATTTGCTTGATATTTACTAAGAATGATTTATGTATACGGATAAAAATTGCATTAGGTAAAGTTTCTTCCCAATCTTTCAATAACTTTCTCACCAGGGTTTTTTTGCCGTCTAAACTAAAAACATTTGAATAAACCCCTTCCGATTCAATATAAACTACACTGCTAACAGGTATAACCTCATAATTATTTTTAGTAGGTAAAAATAAATAATCATCTAAACTAAGCTTTGTTTTATTATCAAAGATTGAATTATCAGTTTTATTAACTAAATCGGAAATGCTTTTTGACTTTGTCAATCTTGTTTTTATTGCAGAAAGAAGATCATTTGAATGAAATGGTTTTGTAAGGTAATCGTCGGCACCAAGATTCATTCCGGATCGAAGATCGCTCATTGCAGCTTTCGCCGTTAAAAATATAAATGGGATGAGCTTTGTCTTCTCTCTTCTTCTTAGTTCCTTTAGAACCGTATAACCGTCAATGTCGGGAAGCATAATATCGCAAATTACCAGATCAATTTCTTCATTTTTCGTAATATCAATTCCATCCAAACCGTTTTCAGCCGCAATTACATCATATCCTTCTTCTTCTAAAAGAATTTTAATGTTTTCTATATATGACTTATCATCTTCTATTAGTAATATTTTTTCCATAAACGTTTTATTGAAATCAACTATTTTGTATAAGCGGGAGAATTACAGTAAACTTAGAGCCTTCATTCAATTTACTTATTACTTTAATTTCACCATTTTGCAAAGCCACGGCACGCTTAACTATCGCAAGTCCCAATCCAATCCCTTTTATTTCTGATGCATTCCTTCCTCTTATAAAAGGCTCAAAAATATTCTTTAAGTCTTCATCAGGTATTCCTATTCCTTCATCATTAATTTCAACGGAAAACGTTTCCTTTGTTTTCTTTAATTTTAAAAATATATTATTCTGTACAGATGTATATTTTAAGGCATTGGAGATTAGGTTGGAGAATATCTGACGAAGCAGCTTCTTATCTCCAATTATTTTAATATTCTTCTCGGGATGTTGAAAAGAAATTCCGGGAATATTTTTAAAAGTAAATTTTACTTCATCGATAAGCTCTTTAAGAAAATCTGTAATATTAATATTTTCAGGCATTACTTTAATTAATCCTGATTCCTCTTCATTTAATGCTATAACATCTTTTATTAATCCGGTTAAATTTTCAACGGCATTTTTAATTCTTTCGAAATGAATATCTCTTTGTTCTTTGCTCCATTTATACCCTAAATTTTGCAGTAATTCCGAAGAAGATAGAATCAATCCAAGAGGTGTTCTGAATTCATGGGATACCATCGAAACAAATCTTGACTTCAAATCATTTAATTCTTTTTCCTTTATAAATGCATTGTGAATTTTTTCTTCATATTCCTTGCGTAAAGAAATATCTTCGGCAATGCCGACAGTTCTAATTAATTTCCCGTTATATTTTACAGGAAAAGTCTTAGCCCAGATCCATTTTATTTCTCCATCGGGGCGAACGATCCTAAACTCTTCATCAAATAAACCGCATTCTGAATATCTTCCCGAAATAAAACTATTAAAAACCCGCTGATAATCATCCGGGTGCACAGCCTGAAGGAATGAATTCGGATCGTCATAAAGTGACTGACACTGTTTTCCGCAGATAGTTTCATAAGCCGGGCTCACATAAATAATTTCGTTTCCTGTTCTAATCCAAAATATATCCTGAATATTTTCAGCTAATTCCCTGAATTTCTCTTCACTGGCTTTAAGTGCATCAATAACTTGTTTTCTTTCTGTGAAATCAATTACCCAAACAGCTATTCGAATTACTTTTCCTTTTGTATCGAATACTGGGTGCAGATAATTATCGAAATATCTGTTATTTCTGGAGTCATCAAATCTTAACGGTTTTCCTGTTCTTATAACTTTATTAACTTTTGCTTTTCTTTGTTTCGCTATTTCTGGAGTAAGATAAGAGAAAACATTTGATCCGATTAACTCTTTTAATTGCTTCCCAAATCTCTGTGCAGTTTTTTCGTTTGCAGCAATGAAATTCCCTTTCGTATCAAGAATAAAAACAGCTTCCGGATTTGAATTCATTAATACACGTAAACTCTCTTCACTTTCCCAGAGTTTCTCGGCAATGAATTTTTCATTTTGGTAAGGAATTTTACTATGAACTAGAACATTTGTTGCCATAAAATGTCCCAAAAATAAAAGAATTTATTTTTATGAATATTCAGGGTTACTATTCTTATCTTAACAAATTAAATACAAAAGCTTATGGATAAATGATAATTTATTAAATTAAAATAAAGAAGTAAATATTATGTTAAAAAGAAATAAAATTGCACAATTCATTGCATCATAATGAATCAAATATATCTTATCCAAAGACGACACAAAACATTGTATAAAATCGCCGACTACTTACTTAGCAGCATTGGCAATCAACTGGTAACCGGTTTATTTTGGAAGAACATTTTAATGCAACTTTACCTTTTTTAAATCAGTTAAGTTCAGCCTGATTTGCACCTGTCCCGATTTCTAATCGGGATAAAGGAAATTATAATATATGATGGATTGGATGTGGATGTTTATTTAATTGTTAATAATCACTATGAGGGGTGTGCGCCAATGACGATTGAGAAGATCAAAAATCTATTGTAATGTAATAAATATATCAAAAAAAGTCTGATATAGGCTTTTATAATCATTACATTAAACTTATTCATTCGAAACAGTTTTCACTATGAACCTATTATCTCGTTTTTTATTAAAGTTGGGTTTTTTATAGTAGTTTCTGAAATAATTCCATGCTGTATATCTCCATACGGACTCCATTCAAAATCTAACTTCACATATATTCCAAGGAATATAAGATCAGAAGAATTCCTTCATCATAAGATAGTTTCTTTTAGATCAGCTGTAAAACTGTCTTAAATGATGATCCGTATTTTTATAATCCACATAACCGGCATCCTCTTTTTTTACTTGTCCAAAAAAAGGCAATTCATAAGTATGGTTTGATAGCTTTCGATATTCGTTTATCAAGGAAATCCATTTCTTTTTTTCGGCAGATAAATCACTATTTATTCCCTCTTCTATTTTAAGTTCATCAACCGACGGCAGAGAATGCGGTAGTGGGGTATCATCTTTTATTAGCTTCCTTATAAAAAACCTGCCGAATAACTTACCCATTAATGGTTGTTTTAGTTTTCTCCTGCCTAACACAGATTCATCCCAGAATATGCAATGTTTAAGCATCTGGTTTAGGTTCATTTTTCCCCATTGTGCTTTACTATTTACATTAAGTGCATTAATTCTTCTGATTAATTCATCCCTTGTTGTTTCATCAAATATGGTTTTCATATTAACCGTAAGGTTTTAGTTTTATCAATATAGATTCTATCTAGAAAAATGAACTAAGAATCAAAAAACTTAAATAAAAACTATTATATGTTTTTGTGATTTTAGCAACAAATTGAAAAAATATTCTACAGAAAGAAAAACCAAATAATATAAACAAGAACATCAGTTCATCTTAACATTGTCAGCCAGATTTACACCTGTCCCGATTCTTGTCGTTTCAATGCTTAACGGGATAAGGGAAATTATACTTCATGATGAGCAAAATGTGGATGTTTATTTAAATCTTAATAATCATTATGAGGGATGTGCATCGATGACGATTGAGAAGATCGCAAAATTAATGCCGGATTTATTCACTTCAAATAATTTAAGGCAATGAATTTATCTGAAGTTTTTATAAACTTAAAATGTTTTAATATTTATAATCTGACTCCGAATGATAAGTAAGAAATAAATCCATCTAAGCCGATATCCATTATTTTGATTACTTCTTCGGTTCCGGTTGTTGATTCCTCGGTTTGTTCTGCAATCTGAATCATGCTGTATCGGTATCCGACTTCGAAAGCATACCTGAAATTATTTCATGAAACAATTTCAATGGGGAAAACGCATCAAGTAAAAAGACTTTATTATTTGACCCTATAGAATTAATTATAAAAACAAAAATCGCACAGAAATATAAAGTAACAATTAATTTCAACGATAGCTTAATAATATCTTTTAGTAACATATACACCTAACCGATATGCAATTAAGTTGCAGCCTATTCCTAATGTAAAAAATATAATTTCAAAGTATAGCCGGGTTCATATTTTACTAAATACTCGAGATTATAATATACACCGCACACTTTAATAAACGGACTTTCTATTTCATAATCACCGCAGTCTTCTCCATTATTATCATTAATCCATTTTTCCTGAACATTATCATAAATATATGCAGCCGCCAATGTTGGGTGTGATTCATCAATATATGTTTGGAGTTTCTGGGCGATGATTTCAGCTCTAGTCAGCTCCGGCGGGGAAACTATTTCATTGTCTTTTTCACAGCCAATAATTATAACGCCCAACAATAAAAAAAATATTATGAAAGTTTTTTTTATATTTTTCTTCAGAATCTGAATATTCGGTTTTAATCCGATCATATCAACGCCCTGTCAATTCATTTTTTTAATAATTGGGAGTAATACTTTTTTCACGAATTGATTAATTCTCCCCATTCGTTTTTTGGCTCGATTCAAATTAAATCAAAAAAAATAATTTTGCAAGATATTTTTTAATGATAACCCTACTTAACATAAACAAAAACATCAGTTCATCTTTACATTGTCAGACAGATTACACATTTTTACCCACTTCTGACGAATTCTTTTGGTCGGATTTATTATTATTAAAAAAGAAATTATTTTGCAGAATATATTCCCTCGTGATACAGTAATTTTAAAAATAATATAATGGAGATGTCAATTAATAATAATTATTTAATATTTGTAACAATTATATTTTCCTGAGTAAAGTATTGAGTAACTAATTTTTAAATATAAAACAAGAAGTAATTATTGGATATTGAAAAAGTAAAAACAGTCAATAAAAATCGCCAATTATGGGAAATTTCCAAATTATTTTTAAAGCTTGGAGCTATAGCTTTTGGCGGACCGGCAGCACATATAGCAATGTTTGAAGATGAGGTTGTTTCTAAACGAAACTGGATCGATCGGCAGCATTTTCTTGACCTGGTTGGTGCAACTAATTTAATACCGGGACCAAATTCAACGGAAATGGCAATTCATATAGGCTATCAGAGAGGGAAAGTTCCCGGTGCATTAATTGCAGGTTTAAGTTTTATGATCACATCGGTTTTGATAACCGGGGTAATGGCTTATCTATATCTTCTTTACGGAGCCTTGCCTTCAGTAGAACCATTTATTTATGGGGTTAAGCCAGCCGTGATAATTATAATTATAAATGCAGTTTACAAACTAGGAATAAAAGCAGTTAAAGGAAAAGATGGGAGAATAAGTGGTAACCTGATAATACTTACAATAATTGTTGCATTAATAAATTTTTACGGATTGAATGAAATATATTCTATTTTGTTAGGCGGAATATCTGGATCTCTTTTCCTTTTATTATTGGAGAAGAGAACCAAAATAAATTCATTTTCTCCTTTTATATTGATTTTATTATTTTTCTTTGAACCGGTTTTAGAGGCAATTGAAAAAAACAATATCTCACTTTCAAAGTTATTCTTAACCTTTTTGAAGATAGGTGCTGTTTGGTTTGGAAGCGGTTATATATTGGTTGCTTACTTTAATGGGGAATTAGTTCAGAATTTGCATTGGCTTACAAGAAAAGAGTTATTAGATGCAATTGCAGTTGGACAATTTACTCCCGGTCCATTATTATCATCCGCAACTTTTATCGGATTTCAAATAGCAGGAATTTCCGGTGCAATATTAGCCACTGTTGGAATAGTTATCCCTTCATTTATATTTGTATTGATATTAAATCCTCTGGTACCTCGAATAAGGAAATCAAACTACTTTTCAAAGTTTTTGGATGCGGTTAATGTAAGTGCGCTTGCAATAATGTTTGTTGTGGCTATTAAGCTCGGGGCTGAAGTTATTTTTAATTCGGTAACCGGATTTAACTGGCAAGCAGCACTAATTGCTGTTTTAAGTGCTGTTGCTTTCCTTTCAAGTAAGAAAACAAATTCAGCTTATGTTGTCCTGGGTGGAGCAGTCTTGGGATATCTCTTTTATTTAATATAAATAAACTTTCTTTAAAAATTAAAAAAAGGATTTATCATGTTTAATTATTCCAGGTTCTAATTCTTTCTTATTCAATACCATATTTGGTCATGCCATCAAATTCCTCATCCCGGGGATATAAATCTTACTCCAGCTTTCACCAGACATAACAATAAGCACACAGTGGCTTGATAAAGGTTTAGCTATTACAGAATGTGCCGCACCGACTATAAATTGTAAGTCATAGTTATGAATAAAAGTATTGCTTGGTTTAAGTAATTTCAACTATATCCGGCTTAATCGAAATTGAAATTACTTCCATAGAATGAAACCCATGGAAAGTTCCAGCCCATCTGTTTTTAGTAAGCGTTAATTTTGATAAAAGGTGCCCGTAAAACAGCTGCAAACTTCACATCGCAACGATTCATATGGATCGTGATACTGTTGCTACGTATATTTTATTTAACAAAACCAAACAGTTTCAACCAATATTGTCTAATCAGTTTGTTCTTCATAAAAGATAATGGCGGAATTGACCTCTAAGATCGTCGTAATTGCACCTTTCGAATTATTAATAAAATATTAACTTGGTATCTAAAAGGCTGAACCAGCCAGGAGGTCTAAAATGAAAAAATTTTACGAAATTGTTCTTGGGATTAAAATTGACAGAAAGTTGAATAAATTCAGTATCATAGCTTTTGTTCTACTTATTCAGATTCTTTTAGCCGGTACAGCCAGCTTGGCACAAGCACAAAAGGGGAAGACCTTGTACCCGGTTATGGCTCCTCTAAATCAATACTTGATAGGAGATAAAAATACTGAAATTGCGCTCGCTCGCAGTGCAGCCCCGTCGTCCATTTCCGACAGCGCCGAGGTGATGGTACTGGGAAGGAATGGATACACAATAGCGGTAAAAGGTACGAATGGCTTTGTTTGTATTGTGGAACGTTCATGGACAGTACCAACCGATAACCCGGAATTTTGGAATCCGAAAGTCCGTGCGCCTATTTGTTATAATCCGGAAGCTGCAAAAACTTATTTACCTTTCGACCTGCTGAAGACTAAGCTGGTACTGGCAGGGAAATCAAAATCTGAGATCAAGCAGTCGATCGCATCAGCGTTTGATAAGAAAGAGCTGCCCGCACTGGGACCCGGAGCCATGTGCTATATGATGTCGAAGCAGCAATACTTAAATGATAGAGGCAAGAGTTGGCATCCGCATCTAATGTTCTATGTTTCCGGCAAATCAGAGAAAAGCTGGGGGGCTAATATGCCGGATTCACCGGTTTTGGCAGCATATGACTCTCAAGTAGGAGCAACTGTTTTCATGGTCTGGGTTGGTAAATGGTCCAACGGAGCGCCGGCACCCCCGCTTGTTAACTGAGCTGTAATTTGATGCCGACCAGCGATACTTTCCGCCACCAGTTATTCCGATTGGATAAATGCGATGATTTAAGCCCTCTGCATGGTAAAATAAAAAAAACAGATGGTAATGTTGTGATAGTTAAAGCAGCAAGCGGAGAGTATGGAAGTGCTGCTGACGATTCAGAAAAATCCAAAAACTATTGTTATCAATTTATTCGAATTGATTTGGAAAGCTGTTAAAACACATATGTAATTATTTTTGCTTGAATTGTCACAGCCAGCCCTTTAATTTGCCGTACTTGAGCCTTTCGCTTAATATAATACTGCATTAATTTTTATACCCATAATTTAAGTTGACAAAATAGGTTGTTTATTTAAGATGAAAATGCTTAAGCAAATTATTGCGAACAACCGTGCCGGTGGCTGGCGGAAATTGAAACGAAGCAACTGAGATTACAAGAATAAACTTTCATATCCTATCCATTTTGGGAAGCAACTATAAACCCACTTTACATAAGAACCTCGGTTCACCTGCCCCGCCAAATTACGTTAATATTAAGAAATTCAATTATTTTTTTAATTTGGCGGGGTCTTGATTTCGTCAGCCAGATTTACACCCGTCCTGATTTCTAATCGGGATAAGGGAAATTATAGTACGTAATGGCCATCTTCACTAATATTTTTTTCTAACGTATGTCCTATAATTTGATCGATATAAGGGGATAAATTCTGCAGTTTCTTCCAAATCAAGAAAAATCTTATTTGATTTATGCTCATAGGATAGATTTACATCGGATTTATTTTGAAAGCCCTATTAAAATTTCATGATTAAATATAAAAACAATAAAGTAGGATTGAGATTAAAAGGATTTTTCAAAAAGCAAACTAATAATGGCATGAAGGATTTCATATTTTAAGGATAGAAAAAAAATATAATATGTGCCAAATATATTTGCAAAATTTAAAATAATTTAGCATAATTATTTTTATCCATTCTATTTCCTGATATTCTTCTAATTCATTGTAATGAAATAAGTCTATTTGATATTGCAAAAATAGTTAACAATGAAAATTTTTATAATAAATCTAAAGAGAGAAGAATCAATTAACTGATATATTTCGCTAAGAGCCTTTCGCTCTGAGTCTCACAAGCTAAAAAAGCAGTTCTCTCAATTTCTGGTTTACAGTGTAAAAATAAAAATGCTGGTAAAGCTATTTATATAGTAAAATTCTTGAAAAAAACGGTTTAGGAGTGTCAGTCCTCAGAAGCACTTCAAATCATTATTTATAATATATATGATCGGCAAAACTGTTTTACATTATAAGATTCTCAATAAACTTGGCGAAGGCGGGATGGGTGTTGTATACCTTGCCGAAGATAAAAAGCTAAACCGTAATGTAGCAATAAAATTTTTGCCTAATTCTATATCGGGTAATGAAGAAATCAGAAATCGATTTAAAGTTGAAGCACAAGCTGCTGCTGCAATTAATCATCCCAACATTGCAACAATTTATGCAATCGAAGAATTTGATGATCAGATGTTTATAGTAATGGAATACATCGAAGGGAAAGAATTAAAAGAAGTTATAAATGCAGGAACTGAAAACGTAGGGACTGAAAATATTCAGTCCCTGCAAACAAATGATGTTATCAATTATGCAAGGCAAATTGCTATGGGTTTGGAAGCCGCTCACAAGAAAGGAATTATACACCGCGACATTAAATCCTCTAACATAATGATTACATATGAAAACAAAGTTAAGATTATGGATTTTGGTTTTGCTAAGCTTAGAGAAAAAACAAACTTAACCAAAGCTGGAACCATAATAGGAACTGTTGATTACATGTCTCCGGAACAGATAACCGGAGAGGAAATTGATCAACGAACAGATATCTGGTCTTTCGGAGCCGTTCTTTTTGAAATGCTTACTGGTAATTCCCCTTTCCCAAGTCATTATGAACATGCTGTAATATATTCGATTTTAAATAAAGAACCTCGGTTGAATTATATTGAAGATGCTCGATTACGCTTAATTGTTAAAAAATGTTTGGAAAAGGAAAAGGAAAACCGATATCAATCATTTTCAGAAATATCAAAAGAATTGTCATTTAATAATAGTCCAGCTGCTAAAGCTGTATCTAAGATTAAAGATAAAAATGTAAAAAAGGTTTCACTGTTCATTTTTCCCAAAATAATCAGTGCTGCAATAGTTTTTCTAATTATTTCTGTTTATTTCTTTCTTTTTACTTCACATAAGAAAGTTGAAATCCTTCCTCCAATGGAATCAATACGTATAACAAGTTATCCCGGACTTGAACGTGATCCTGCTTTCTCTCCTGACAGTAAATACCTTGCTTTTTCCTGGAACGGATCAAAAGAAGATAATTATGATATTTATATAAAACTTGTTGACATAGGTAATCCGGTTAGATTAACAACCGATACTTTAATAGATAGAAAGCCAAAATGGTCTAGTGATGGACGTTATATTGCCTTTATAAGAGAACCGAATGATCCGAATAAGCCAAAAGAAATCTTTGTTATTCCCGCTCTTGGAGGAAGAGAAAATAAAATCACATCTTTCACGCCGGGAGGATTCAGCACATCTATAAGCTGGTCCTATAATAATAAATTTATTTATTTCACTAATTGGTCTAAAATAGACGGATGTTTTGCAATATTCAAAGTCTCTGTTGAATCACATAAAGTCGAACAGGTTACACATCCACCTGGTAATATTTGGGGCGATAAATATTCCTTCATTTCACCTAATGGAAATCTCCTTGCTTTCTACAGGGGAGGTGCATCGTTAATGGACATTTATGTGAAAAATCTTATAAATAATGATGTTCATCGCCTTACACATGTTTCGACATGGTTTAGCGGTTTAACCTGGGGAACTGACAACAATTCAATATTCTTTTCATGTAATAAAGATGGTGCTCCAGCATTATGGAAAACAGATTTATCCGGAAGCAAACCTGAAAAAATAATCTCAGATATAGATGTTGGATTTCCATGTTTATCCCGTAACGGGAATCTCCTTGCATATACCCAGGGAACGGAAAATGCAAACATTTGGAAAATAGATCTTCGTAATCCTCAAAAAGAAACATTGCTTATAGGTTCTTCCACCCTTAATAATATAAATCCTGATATTTCACCTGATGGTAAAAAAATTATATTCTCATCAAATAGAACAGGAGCTTACAATTTCTGGATGTGCGAAAGTGACGGATCAAATCAAACTCAACTTTCATTCGGTGATAAAGGTGGAATTGTTTGTAAATGGTCTCCAAGCGGATCGGAAATAATAACAAGTTCTGCAAATGGAATTTATTTATTAAATGCTGCAGGAGGAATAGAAACAAAATATAAAGGTGAATTGGATTTCCCGGTTTGGTCTAAAGACGGACAGGGAGTTTATGATATGAAGTACACTAAAAATAATATTTTCTTTTTTACCAGAGATAAAAAGAGTAAACAAATTACACAAAACGGAGGACTTGTTCCCTATTTATATGGCGACTATTTATACTATTTAAAAAGCTGGAAGCATCATGAAATTTGGAAAATGCCAATCAAAGGCGGTGAAGAATTGCCGGTACTGCAGGGTGTGTCTGATTTAGTTATCAAAGAATGGGTAGTTGTAAAAAAAGGAATCTATTTTATCCGCAAAAATAATGGATCACCAGTCCTGGATTTTTACAGCTTCAAAACAAAAAAAATCTCTTTGGTTAAGAAGGTACCGATGGCTATGACTGATTTTGATTTTATATCGATTGCTGTTGATCCTGCTGAAAAGTATCTTCTCTATTCTAAGCGAAATCCAGATAAAGGTGATCTGATCCTTGTTAATAATTTTAGGCAATAATAGGAGTAAAATTGAAATGCAGTATATACATAGTTATATCTTTTTTCTTTTTTTACATCGGATTTTGCTTTGCACAAGAAACCAACGGAAATATTGAAGGTCAAATTGTTGATACTTCGAATGTACCTCTAATTGATGTTAATATTTCTTTGCAAAGTGATAATCTTCAGGGAATTCTCGGAAGTGCAGCAGATGAAAACGGATATTTCCAGGTTTTGAATCTTCCTCTAGGATCTTATCAATTGAAGATTAGCTACGTTGGATATCAAACTGTAACTATTAAAGATGTTCAAATTGCTTTGGGAAAAACAACTAATCTTGGAGCCATTCATTTAAAATCACGCGCTGTTGATTTAAAAGAAGTTGTAGTCTCAGGAAAGAAAGCAATCATTGATCCGGCTTCAACCACTTATGGCGGGAATTTAAAATTTAAGGATTTTGAAGCACTCCCTATTGATCGGGATTATAGAAATATGATGTCGCTGCTTCCATTGGCTAGTATAAATTCCTATGGTGGCGGAATAGATTTTGCAGGTTCAACCAGTTCCGAAAATAAATTTATAATTGATGGCGTTGAAGTTAATGATCCGGGGGGAAATGTAGTTGCTACAAGACTTCCATATAATTTTATAAAAGAAGTTAATGTAAAGATCGGTGGATATGAACCTGAATTTGATGCCGCCACCGGTGCGGTTATAACCGCAGTTACAAAATCCGGTACCAATCAATTTCATGGCTCAGTATTTGGATATTATACTAATAATAGTCTAATCAGACATTCTGCTCTTGCTCCTTCTCAGGGAAATTTTTCTAATTACGATGTAGGTTTCGGAATGGGTGGCCCGATAATTCATGATAAGCTTTGGTTCTATGCTGCATACAATCCCACGTTTAACAGAAGAGAGGTAGATGTTCCCGGTTATGGGACCTCTTTAGATAAAACTTATATCAATAAATTTGCAGTAAAGTTAGACTGTAGTGCTTCACAAAATTTAACTTTTATTTTTACACTTACCGGGAGCCCTTCCAAACACCATGTTCTTGGAGCTGATGCACCTCTTGATATAAAATTATTAAATCCCGATCCTTACTTTACCGAATCAAATGTAGGAATGGCAAATATTGCATTAACCGGAAATTACATAATCAGAAAAAATCTCTTTCTTCAGGCCTCATTTTCAAGAATTTATCGTTCTGATAGAATTTATGCATCTACCGAAATAGGACGTGATAAACCTACCTTTTTTGATGTACCTAGTTGGACAGTTTCGGGAGGATATCTTTCAAGTACATATGACTCCCGCTACGGCAATAATATTAAAATTAAAGGAACATATAAAACCGGCAAACACTTAGTTAATGCTGGTTTTGAATATAAAGCTAATGTTATAGATATTCACGAAGAATCGAACATTATTTATGAATATAATTCATCTACTTATCAGCAATCTAAAGGAGGAAACTTCGGAGAAGCACAATACCGGATTCCTTACTTTTTTCTTCAGGATTCATGGAGAATATTTCATAATCTAAGAATATATGGCGGAGTGAAATTCGGCGAAGAATTTCTGTTAGGTTCGGATGAAAATGTGGACCAAAAAATTACAATCCCTATTCAGCCAAGGATCGGATTTGTCTTTCTTCCCTCAGAAGATGGTCTCAGGATATTTGGTTCATTCGGACGTTTTGCCCAGGAATTCGGATTATATGCAGCAACTTATTTTTTTAATTCAAATAGATATTATTTTAACACATATTATGATCATAATCCCCTGGTTGACAATACCGGCGGGTATACTGTAGCAGATTCAGCTTATATTCAACCTGAAGTATCGGGTTTGCGGGCAACTTTTTTTGATGAATTCAGCCTTGGTTACCAGAGATTGTTCGGAAAAAATTTTAGTGTAAGCTTACAGGGAATTTATAGGGTTCTTCGTGAAACTATAGATGATGCTTATTTACCTTCTTTAAGCACTAGTATTTTAGGAAATCCTGGGAGAGGAATTTTATCCGGTTATCCGAAACCTTATCGCAGATACACAGCATTGGTCTTTACGGTTGAACATCGTTTTGATGAACATTTCAATTTCCTTGCTTCTTATGTCCTTTCAAGAAATTATGGAAATTATGAAGGATTGTTCGATTCATATAATTCCGGTGGTATTCCGAATAAAAGTGTAGCATATAACAGTTTTGATGATGCATGGCCAAACATTACCGGTCTTCTTCCGAATGACCGCACTCATATATTTAAATTTTCCGGTTCTTATCAATTTCAATTCGGATTAATTGTGGGAATTTCATTTGATTTTGAAACGGGTACGCCCTTAAATCAATATGCTAAAAGCAGTAATCATTATTACATTAGATTCTTAGTACCTCGCGGAACTGCAGGTAGAACTCCCTCAATATGGAATTTAAGTGCACGTTTCATGTACAATCTGCTGGTAATGAATTCATATAATGCAAAAGTTATATTGGATGTTTTCAATATTGCAAGTCAGCTTAAGCCGATAAATATAGATCAAACCGCATATCAATTTGACTCAAAAGGAAATATCACTACTAATACAACTTATGGTAAAGTTATAAGATATCAGGATCCGATGTCTGCGCGTTTTGGGCTGGAAGTAAGCTTTTAAAAAATTGCATGAATGATTGTGATGAGCATGATTGCGTGTCATACAGAATTCTTATTTGGCAAGATTTCCAAGGACAAAACTCATCGAACTTTCATGTAATCATGTTTTAATTATAAAATTGTTAACAACGTATGCAAGATAAAATTGAAAATTACAAACGAACAATCCAGCATCTTAAAGATGAAATCGACGGCTTTCAAGCAGCAGTTTCCGAACTTAAAATTTTAAATGAAATTGCAATCGCAGCCGGAAGAACATCTGAAGTTGATCAAACGCTCAAATTGATATTGAATAAAACTACTGATGCAATCAATGCCGAACATGGTTCGATCATTTTAGTATCTAAAAGTAATGAACCTTTTAAGACTTTCATAAAGCAAGAAAAAAACAGCAGGGTGAGTAAAAGGCCAAGAATAAGGGAACATATTACCGGCTGGGTCTTGCTGAATAAAAAATCTTTATTGATCGAAGATTTAAAAAAAGATAAAAGATTTATTTCGACCGATGAAGAAAAAGAAATCATTAAAGGTTTAATCTGTTCACCGATTTGGTGCGAAGGGAAAATGATTGGAGTAATACAGATGATAAATAAAAAAGATCAGACTGCATTTAACGAAAATGATTTAACTCTCCTATCAATTATATCGGTACAAGCAGGTCAGTTAATAAAAAATTCTGAACTTCAGCAATTGAACTTCGAAAGAAAACAGGAAGCGGAGCATTCACGTCTTCGAGCTGAAAAAGCGGAATTACAAGCAAAAATCATGAAAACTGAAAAAGAAATTTATGAGCAAAAGATTAGAACCAGTATTGCTTCGGATTTACATGATGATCTCGGAACCAGTCTTTCACGAATTGCCATATTAAGTCAGCTTGCAAAAAAGGAAGCCGGAACTGAATCAAATAACACTTTCGAACTTCTTGATAAGATTGAAAATTCATCGAGAGAATTAATTGATTCTATGAGCGATATAGTTTGGTCTATTAATCCAGACAACGATTCACTCGAAGATGCAATCCTTAAATTGGAAAATTTTGCTATTGAGCTTCTTGAAGCAAAAGGAATGGAAGTAAACATATCAATACCTGATGATTCGCTTAAAATAGAACTGCCTCTTGAACTTAGACGGAACCTCTTTTTAATTTTGAAAGAAATGGTAAATAATGCTGCTAAACATTCTACTGCTAAAAACGTTTATATAAATATAGCGTTAATAAAAAATGGATCAAGTAAAGCTTCCGATAGTCTAAAAATTATAATAGAAGATGACGGTGTTGGATTTGATAAAACAAAAAAGAATTTGGGTAATGGATTGAAAAACATATCGAAAAGGGCTGAATCTTTTAATGGAATCTTTACTATTGATTCTTCCAGAAGCAACGGAACAAAAATGGAATTATCCCTCCCGTTGCAAATCACATAAATGTGTTATTGATAAAATACTAATTTATTATATAATTTAATTTACAAATCAAACAAATGTGCGTTCATGAAAAATGATTTAATATCGGTTGCAATTATCGAAGATGATCAATTGATGAGAGAAGGAATATCATCTTACATAGATTCAACCTCCGGATTTTCATGCATTAACGTATTTGAATCATGTGAAGAAGCTTTAAAAAAAATATCTCCTCCTCTCCCCCATATTGTTTTAATGGATATAGGATTAAAGGGTATCTCCGGTATTGAAGGAGTCCGCAAATTAAAATTGAAGTACAATTCGTTAATATTTATTATGCTTACAGTATATGAAGAGGAGAATAAAATATTTGAATCGATGCGTGCAGGAGCAGTAGGATATTTATTAAAAAAAACTCCTCTCGAAAAGATAATTGAAGCACTAAGGGATGTATATAATGGAGGTGCCCCAATGACTCCAATTATAGCAAGAAAAGTTCTCAACTATTTCAGTTCAGCTGATATTAAAACAAAGGAATATAATTTAACTAGCCGCGAAATAGAAATTCTGCACCAGCTGGTTAAAGGGGCAAGATATAAAACAATTGCAAACAATCTTTTCATCAGTTTGGATACTGTTAGATCTCACATAAAAAATATATATGAGAAACTGCAGGTAAATTCAAAATCTGAAGCTGTTGCAAAGGCATTAAAAGATAAGCTCCTTTAACCAACCTCTAATACATCACTGTCACATTCAACTTTCATTTATCAAAATCACATCTATATGTGATTGTGCGGGTTCCTAAAAAAGAATAAGTTTTTTTTGTCTGTTAAGCATCTCAAATCAAACAGCAGTAAACAGAATAAATGACAATAAAAAGTAATCAACAATTAACGATAGGAGTTAAATATGAAAGTTTATAACAGATTTTATAAATCATCTTCTATTTTGGAATTATTTTTGTCATCCATCTTCGGAAGAAAGTTATTCTGTTTAATAATTACGGTGCTTTTTTTATCTCAATCGAATCTATTTTCCCAATCCGGAATAACTCCTATGATGCTCGATTCCGGTATAATAGCATATCAGAAGCAATATAAAATTCCTGGCATCGCAACCATGATTATTAAAGATAATAAGATAATCTGGAGTAAAAATTATGGTTACAGAGATACTCAGAATCAACTGCCGGTTGACGATTCGACTTTTTTCTACCAGGCATCAATATCGAAAACAATTACTGCAACGGCTGCGATGCAGCTATGGGAAAATGGAATGATAGACCTTGATAGTAATATTAATAAATATCTGCCATCAGGTCTTAATGTTATCAATCCAAACTATCCCAATGATACAATAACTGTGAAAATGCTGCTAACCCACACTTCCGGTCTTGCAGATAATATAGCTTATAATTCGGTATTAACCTGCGGAGATTCGCCAATCAAACTAGACAGTTTCCTGGTTAAATATTTTACACCAGGTGAAGTATATTATAATCAGAGTAATTTCATTTCTGCTCCAGGATCAAAATGGAAATATTCCAGTATAAACGCCGATTTATTAGCATCAATTGTTCAGAACTTATCAGGTGAACCTTTTGATAAATATTGCAGGGACAGCATTTTTGCGCCTTTATCAATGAATTCTACATCATGGTTCCTGACAGGAATGGATACCAATAAAATTGCCGTTCCTTATGAAGGGCACTATCATTGTAATTACGGTGTCCCTGATTATCCATCTTCAAATTTAAGAACAAATAAAATAGAACTATCTCATTTTCTTATGGCTTATATGAATAATGGAATCTATAAAAAACATCGAATTCTGGACAGTTCGACAATAGTTTATATGTTAAAAGACTGGCTTGGTTATAAAGTCAGTTCATCCGGCTTACCGGTAACCCAGGGTTTAATCTGGTATATTTACCATTTGCCGGGAGGTTATTCACCATGGGGCCATGCCGGTGGTGATATTGGCTGTATGACTTATATGGCCTATGATCCTGATAAACATTGGGGAGTAATATGGTTCCAAAATAGTGATGTTATTCCTGCAACAATTCAAACTCTTGTTTCGTTGATTAGCTATGCAGATTCATATAATGTTCCCAGAATAGATACAGGCCAGGTTAAAAATGTTCTCCCTCTTGTTTACGGAAATAATCCCGAAGGAATTATAACTGATAAAGATGGAAATATTTATGTCGGCAATAGATATTATGTAAATGACAACAGGCAGGCAGAAATAATTAAAATCAGACCTGATGGATCGCATAATGTTTTTGCACAGCTACCTTCAACTTCTGTTCCTGGTGCAGAAGGTCTTCTTGGATTAGCAATGGATAACAGTGGAAGTCTTTATGCCGGTCTTGCCAGTTTTGATTCGACTACTCAAGGTGTATATAAAATAAATATGAGTGATTCTTCTTCAGAAAAACTTGCCGGATCAAATAAAGTATTTTTCCCAAACGGATTAATATTTGACTCTGACGGCAATTTATATGTAACAGATAGTTTTAGTGGTGAAATCTGGAAATATGGAAGTGATAGAGAATTTAAGATGTGGACTCAAGATACTATTCTGGCACCATTAGCAGATGATCCTTACGGTTCTCCCCTTCCCGGTGCTAATGGAATCGCTTTCTCTTCTCCTAACAATTTGTACATCGCTAATACGGAGCGAGCTTCTATTGTGCATATCCCAATAAATAATGACGGCAGTGCCGGAACACTTTCAGTTACAGCTCAAAGCCTTATGATTGCATCAATCGACGGTATAATTACAGATAATCATGGACAAATATATGGATTGGTTCCCGGTTACAGGGTAATAGGAACATATCCCTTGGTAAAAGTAGATCCAACAACTGGAAGTATTGTCCCTGTGGTAACCGATACTCTTCAAACCGCAAAATTCGATGTACCAACCAGTCTTGCTTTTGATAAAGGAGGATTAAACAACGGCAAATTATTTGTAGCTAATGCCGATCTTGCAATTTCTCCCGGCGGCCCAGGCCCTGGCGTAGTTCAGGTGGGAATAGATACAACTTTAACAGATGTTAATAATGAAAAGATTAGTCAACCTTCATCATTTGAGCTTGAACAGAACTATCCGAACCCGTTTAATCCTACAACTAATTTCGAATTCATGATTCCGAATTTCGAATTAGTATCCCTAAAGATTTACGATATGCTTGGAAGAGAGGTTGCAACTCTTGTTAATGAAGAAAAACCGGCAGGAGTTTATAAAATTTCTTTTGATGCAAGTAATCTTGCAAGCGGCGTATACTTCTATCAATTGAAAGCTGGTGGACTTATTCAAGCAAAGAAGATGGTTTTGCTGAAATAATTTCAAACCGATACTATGCTTCAGAAGGATAGTATCGAAAAAGGTTAATCAGCAAATAATATGTAATTAAATAACAAGGAGTAATAAAATGAAACGCTTAATTTCTCTTATCACTTTCACTTTGGCATTACTAACAATTTCCAATGCGCAGCAGAATTTCAATTCTGCTTCGGCAAGACAGGCAATTGATAAAGGCAATAATGCTTTTTCTTCTTATTTTGCAAAAGGAGATTCAATAGAAATGGCTGATTTATATACTGATGATGCAATGGTCCTTCCACCGAATATGGAAAGAGTAGACGGACATGATGCTATAGCAAAGTTATGGGGTTCTTTTATAAGAATGGGAAAAGTAAATATTCAGCTTACAACAACAGAGTTAACCGGTTCGGGAAATCTTGCAGTAGAAACCGGAAATTACAATCTAAATATAAAGCCTGAAGGAAAGGATGCAATGATAGATAATGGTAAATATCTTGTCGTCTGGAAGAAACAAAATGACAATTCATGGAAAATGATTAGGGATATGTTCAGCAGTAATCTTCCGCCGAATCCAAGTCATTAATTATTTTAATAGAATCACTATCTTAATATTGTTCTTAATCTGAATCGATTAATAATAATAATATAATTTTTTTAAAAAAGAAGATTGTGTTTGGTTTATTAATTTCCGAAGTCAAAATATAAGACTAATCCTGAACTTTCTTAGATCAACAATGCATTGATTCAACATTTCTAAAGATATTCTTTGGAGTTAAATATGTCAAGATTTCAAGTCCTTCTATTGATCTTTGCTTATTCTTTTATATCCTCAAGTTCATTTTCTCAGTCCATATCCGATAATGGTTTTACAACCGAATTCTGGATGAATTCAAATATTGCACTTGGTAAAAAGTTTCTCATCAAAATAAACCTGCCTACAGACTACTTTAAATCAGATACAACCAAATATCCTGTACTTTATGTTACGGATGGTGATTGGTTTTTTAGAACTGCTTCCGATTATGTCTGGTGGTTAGGTCGAAGCAAAACTAAAATTATTGTAGTTGGCATTTCATACGGCTCACCGGATACAACATGGACAAAAAGATATCCTGATTTTAGTGTATATCCTGATAAAAATGGCATCATCGGAGCTGAACTATTTTTATCCTTTATGCTAAAAGAACTATTTCCTAAAGTAGAGAGTGAATTTAGAATTGACAGTTCAAACAGGGCTCTTTTCGGATGGTCAGCAGGTGGAATGTTTACTGTTTATACTCTTTTTAAACATCCGGAAATGTTTGACAAATATCTTGCCTCCGGTACTCCTTTAATATATTCCGAAGATGAATATTCTTTCAATGCTTTTCAACTTATGGATTCTTATTACCAAAAGAATAATGAATTAAGAAAAAAGTTTTATCTAGGTGCGGGTGAATTGGATCCTCATGGGTTCCCCCGCATAAAAGAATTTGCAGATTCATTGAAAGATAAAAATTTCAAGGGATTGCATTTTAAATATGAAATTCTCCCGGATAAAAGACATGAATACAAAGCCGCAGCAAACCTTTTGGTGAATGGTGCAGATTATCTATATGGGAACCTTTCAATTGTTACTGCTTTAAAAAAAGAAATGGATAAGCATGGTATTAATGCTGCCATAAAAAAGTATTACTATTTAAAAAAACATGAAGCTGATGATTACAATATTTCAGAAGGTGAGATTAATTGGTTTGGCTATGGCTTACGTATAATGAAAAAAATACCTGAAGCTATAGAAATTTACAAGCTTAATATAAAAGAGCATCCTGATTCACGGGATGTTTACGATAACCTTGGATATTGCTATGAAAAAAATAACCAGGTTGATTTGGCAATTAAAAACTATCAAAAAGCATTAGATATAGACCCAAAAGATAAATGGACATTAGAAAGATTAAATAAATTAAAAAAACAAAAATCAGGAGGTAAATAGTGGCTATTAATATTAAAACACCTGCAATTCATCACGTTGCATTACGTGTTTCCGACTTTGAGCGTGCCAAGCATTTTTACTTAGATACGCTTGGCTTCCCATTAATTATGGAATCCCCAAACTTATTTCTGTTTTCCGCTGGCAGCACTGCTGTTGGAATTATGCCGGCTAAAGAAAGTGGTGAATTTAATCCTCTTAAGGTAGGTTTGGATCATTTAGCATTAGCATGTGAAGAAGAGACTGAACTTGAAAGAGTTGCGAAAGCTTTAACAAGTGCCGGTATAGAGAATACAGGTGTAAAGCTGGATGAGACTCTAGGTAAACGTTATGTTAACTTCAAAGATCCTGATCGAATATCCTGGGAATTTTATATGAAATAACTGGCGAAATCCTTTTATACAAATATTAATTAATAAAGCATCAGATCCTTTGCAGAAATCTTTTTCATAAAATATTCTAAACATTGCCAAAGGTAATTCAATAAATATGGAAGAAGTCAGAAATGCTTTTTCAATAAAACTAAATTCTGTGGAAGGTACCTGGGTTCTTCTGTCACAAAAGCTTCCGAAATTTTTTCTACTCAAAATATCGAAGTTAATACAGATTACCTGATAATTAAGCTGTCAAAGGTTAAATTAAAAAATAAATGGTTTTCCCCGGAAATAACTAATAATATTTGTATTATTTGTATTATTTGAATTATTTTTACAGCATTAGTAACAATCCTGCAAATATCAGCTAATGGTTAATCCGGTTTATTTCTTTCAGTCTCCTCTGATTGCTGCCAAATACCGTTTATTGATTGTTTTTAATATTTAGTAAAAATAAACGATAATAGTGGCAAACCTAAACAGTAATATTTCACTGTAATAAATAAAAGATGTGGAATATTCATATTTTTTTTAAATGAAAGAGGTATAAAATGATCAGTTGGTTTAATAATTTAAAAATTAGGCGAAAAATACAGGGAATATTTTTATTAATATTCTTATTTATATTAACTATAGGTTATATCGGAATATTTAATACAAGTACGGCAAATCTTTCCATCAAATTTATAGTTTTGGTAATTATTATAGCATGTATAACAATTGTAATTTTAGGATACATATTAAATATTTCTATTACTAAACCACTCGACAAAACTATCATCCTGATTGGTGAAATGGCAAACGGACAACTAAAAAACAGATTATATTTAAATAGGCATGATGAATTCGGTAAAATGGGTGATATCATTAACGAATTTGCAGATCATCTCCAAAACAACATTGTATATAATATGAAAAAAATATCGGAAGGAGACTTTAATGTAAACGTGGTTGTGAAAGATAATCAAGATGAAATGACACCAGCCTTAAATAAAATTGCCTTTATGTTAAATGCTCTAAAAAAAGAAACGGATTTATTAACTGAAGCTTTCAGTGAAGGTAAAACAGAATATAGAGGTGATGCAAATAAATTTAATGGCGGATATAAAGAAATAGTCGAAGAGTTTAATAATACAATATCTCAAATTGTTTCGGTTGTACGGGATGGTTATACAATTATGAAAAAATTAACCGACGGCGATCTAACCGCCAGAATGGAAAAAGAATATAAGGGAAATTATAACTGGTATAAAGACTATATTAATAATTTAGGTGAATCCTTATTAAATCTTGTATCTGAAATTACCGAAGCAATTAAAACCGCAAATATTGCTTCTGGTGAAATTTCATCCAGTAGTGAAGAATTGTCCGCCGGTGCACAGGAACAAAGCCAGCAGACACTTGAAGTAGCGGGTGCCGTTGAAGAGATGACAAAAACTATTGTGGAAACATCAAATAATGCATCTCTAGCTTCTGAAGCATCAAAAAATTACGGGGATATAGCAAAAGACGGAGGAAAAGTTGTAAATGAAACAATAAACGGAATGAAAAAAATTGCTGAGGTGGTTAAACGCTCAGCAGGAACTGTACAGCTTCTTGGTAACAGCAGCAATCAAATTGGTGAGATAATTCAGGTGATTAATGATATAGCTGATCAGACAAACCTCTTAGCTCTAAATGCTGCTATAGAAGCTGCCAGGGCAGGTGAACATGGAAGAGGTTTTGCTGTAGTCGCAGATGAGGTAAGAAAGTTAGCCGAGCGGACAACAAAGGCAACTAAAGAAATTGCCGAAATGATTAAGCAGATTCAAAAGGAAACAACTGAAGCTGTAGCTTCTATGGAAGAAGGAAAAAATGAGGTGGAAAAAGGATTGCTGCTTGCTGATAAAGCTGGTGAAAGTTTGGAGCAGATTATTGAAGGAGCCGGCAATGTGGTCGACATTATAACTCAAGTTGCTGCTGCCAGTGAAGAGCAGTCCAGTGCATCTGAACAGATCAGCAAAAATGTTGAGGGTATAAGTAATATCGCTGAACAGAGCGCCTTAGGTATTACGCAAATAGCAAAATCAGCTGAAGACCTCAATAAATTGACTCTTAATTTAAGAGAATTAATCTCGGAATTTAATATTGATAAAATTGGAAATAGTAATTATGCTGAGGCACCGCCGATGAAAATGAAAAGCAGTCTCTCAGTTAGGACTAATGACATAATTGTAAAATCATAATTAAAATAAAATATACGAATTAATTAATGGGGCAGACAACGCCCCTTTTTTATGTTTCCATTCAGTACCTTTCAGAGCACTCCGCATTGCCAATAACACTTTTCGAAATAGAAAAGATATTCCTTTTTCATAATTTAACATACAAGGTTCGGATCACCTGCTCTGCCTCTCCGGAATTTCTTAATAAATAAACCCGCTCCCGGAAAGAGCGGGCATGCTAACATTTACTTTAAATGATTTAATTTAATCTGACCGTAAGGCAAATTGTCCTACCTGGTAAGTGCCGACAACAGGTCTAAAAGAAATATTAATTCTGTTCCAACAATTAATTGCATTAACTGCCATAGTTAAATCTATTAATTCCTCTTCAGAAAATTCTTTTTTTGCTTCTTCATAAACCTCATTCGGTACCTCACAATTAGTAACTGCTTCAGCCCAGGAAAGCGCCGCACGTTCACGCTCTGAATAGAATGGTGCTTCTCTCCAGGCATCCATCACATAAATACGCTGTTCTGTTTCTCCTTCTGCTCTCAGATCTTTCGAATGCATGTCGAGGCAATATGCACAACCGTTAATTTGTGATACCCTGTAATCGATCATGTTAATTAAAGATTGTTCAAGAGATGAATTTGACAGATATTTTCCCAATGCAAACATTGCATTCATTGCACCTTTTCCTTTTTCAACAATATTTATTCTCGGTTTCATTTTTTTGTTCTCCCTACCTTATTTGCGTTTGTTAAATCTTAATCGGTCATTTCTTTACAGTTAAAGCGATGTCTTTCTACCGTTTTAATTATTCTTTGTAAATCCACGTGCTCTGCTTCAATCCTGAGCACCTTGTCAGCATCCTCAAGATCAATAGTAATTTCCGAACGGGGCAGGAATCTGCTGATAGCGGATTTTATATTGATAAATGCCGTCTCAGTATTAATATTTGTTACAAATACTCCAATATTCATATCGTCCTCTCTTAATATTTTGTCACATATTATTAAAGTTTAATTTCAAAGCCGACTCCGCATCATGCTCCCTTAAGCAATATGTAATTTTAGTGACATTCATTTATTCATACTTCAATTTCATAATTCTATATTAAAGTTCTGCAGGAACTGCCTGCAGAACTTTTATCAACATTAGTCCGGGATAGAGAATGCATAAGAAATCCCGCCGCCGAAACTTAGGGAATTAAATTCCCTGCTGTCTAACCCGGGATCCCCGTCTTTCTTAAACCCGTGACTATATTCTCCCCGAACATTTATTGCAAAAGCAGGATTTATCTGAAAGTTTACACCTAAGATACCTCCCAAAGCAAAGTTCGTAGATTTTTGTTCGTAACCGTTTGCTTTCACTGTATTCCAGTCATTCTGCAGTAAATAGTTTAATGCGCCTGCAGAAATACCTGCATAAGGCTGCACTAAATCTGAATTAAGCAGCTCAGCAAAATTATATGTAGCACCTACAAGTACCGGTATCTGAACTAAATTCAGTTTATCATTTGCATCATAGTTAGTATATCCGTATCCTGATTCTGCAAACAAGGTAACACCCTGACCTGCACCGTAAGCGATGGTGCCTCCGAAATACGGACCAGCCTGCGTGCCGCTTGAATTTGTTCCAACCATTGCCAGACCGCTTGAACCAAGTTCAATTTTTACACTATTTTCAGGTGCCACCTGGGCAAAACCTGATGAGACACTAAAAACGAATATTGTCAGCATCATTAACGAAAGGGTTATTAATTTTTTCATTTTATTATTCTTCCTTATTTATTTTACATTATGTTATTTGGTATTGATCATTATATATAGGATATCCTTCTTATATTCTATAACGAACAAGCTCTGTTTTTATTTTAAAGTTGACTGAGAAAAACTTTTTAGGCATTTTTTTCATTTTCCTTTTTGATCTATTTTTTATATTCAATCATATGACAATTGAGATTTCAATTTTGGGACAAATTTTTATGTAAATGATATCACATAAAATCATAAACATGATATTTTCATATTCGATTCTCTTTAATGCTTCACCGGCAATTACACTTATCTTAGCAATACTATTTCGCAAGCCTTTTCCATTCCTTAATTTTGTATTCCGCATCCTTGAAATTATTTATTAAAGCCGCTGAATATATTTTCTGTTCAGCGGCAATCTGAAAATACCGGTTATACCCTCATCAGATTGGTTGTAATTTCATTCAGTTCTATTGCTCCGTTTTCGCCGACTATTACGGTACCTCCAAGATTTACAACGTGTTTGCCTATACCGCAATTCGGTTCAAAAGCGAAGGTCATTCCGGGTTTCAGCATTACATCTTTACCTACTAAAGGTATCCCGCCCATCCTTCCGTATTCTTTGCCTCCCGGAAGAACCGCAGACAGATCCTGAAAACCGCTGATTAAACCAAACGGATTCATTGTATGAATCCATGGATGAATATTCCATCCTCCGATTTCTTTAACTGGTTTATGCATGGCCTCAACTACCTCACCAAATTTTATATCGGGATGAAGCGTCTCCACTCCAATCTCATAAGATTCCCTTGCTGCCTTTGCAGCTTTTTCAAAATCGGGATGAACATTACCTACTGCGATTGCCGGTTGATGCTGTGTTTCAAGCATACCGAAACTGCAGAATATCTCCGCTAAAAGCACATCTCCTTCTTCAATAATCCGGGATGAATTTGGTTTATATAACCATGTCGGCAAACTCCATGAGAAAGGCTCCTTTCCTGATGTGAGGAGCATAATGCTCGAAAAACACCCGAACTTTGATGCAACAGCCATTCCTGCAGAATAAATTTCCGCTTCTGATACTCCGGGTTCAGTTGCATCACGAACCGCTTCACTCATCTTTTCTCCGACAAGCGCCGAATATTTTAACACCTCAAGCTCTTCGTTACTCTTTGAAGCAGTGAGCATAATGAATTGTCTTTGAACAGGTTTAAACTTTGCATCCGGCAGATTATCCAGAATTGTTTTATAAGTATTGTAGGGAATTGCACCATCGAAATAGAATGGAGGGTATGGATCAAGTCCGATTACTCCGATTGTACTTTTAGCTAATCCTGTTTTCTTTAATATCTCTACGACTGCTTTTCCGCTTTTCATATCAAAAATATTTTGCGGTTTTATCCACACCTCTTGATGCCTCACTCTTTCCTGCAGGTGATCTGAAGCAGCCATTGGAAAAGCGACAATTGAGACAGGTTCATCATTTTTCGGAAAAATTACTATTGCACCCGGTCTGTCATTAGTAAAATAACTATCTGCACAAAAAGGCGCCGGGAAAGATCCTTCCCTGTCGCCATATATAATTAATGCATCAAGTTGTTCTTTTTCCATCAGCTGCCTTCCGAGTTCCCATCTTCTGTCGCGTTCTTTTAATGAATAAGTCGGGACTTTTTTTTCTAATAGTTTTGAATTCATCTTAACCTCTTTACTTTTTTTGTGAAATATGAAATAATTTTTTTTAATTCTCTAAGTAATTTTTATAATCTTATTTGTATGAGATAATACATGGTTGGTGCCAAAAGAATTTGGACATTCATGAAACTATATAACCCGGTTATTTATATTGACTTAAAGAATTGATTATTGATTTGTGGCTGATTAGAAGAGAGCAGATGACTTCGGTATTTCACAACTATCTATGAAATATCATTCTTGGTTAAGTTAGTTCACTTACTTTTCTGATTCCGAGTTTTTGAATTTTTGAACGAAGTGTGGATGGATTCACCCCAAGCAGTTTGGCTGCTCCGTATGGTCCGTTTATTACTCCATTTGTTTTGTTTAATATTTGTGCAATATGATGCTTCTCAACCTCATAAAGGTTCGTTGTTTCACCTGGTTGTGTAATCTGATAATGTTCAATTTTGGGTACTGCCGGTTTAAATATGCCATCGTCAAGCAGTATAACAGCACGTTCTACGATATTCTGAAGCTCACGTACGTTACCCGGCCATTCATATTTTTGAAGATCATGTAAAGTATCTTCTGATATTACTTTGATCTCTTTTTTCATTCTTTTCGCATAAATACCGGCAAAATATTTGCACAATAATGGTATATCTTCACGTCTTTCTTTCAGCGGCGGTATTAACAAGGGGAAAACATTTAATCTAAAGAAAAGATCGCTTCTGAATTTATTTTCTCCAACGAGCTTCGATAAGTTTTTATTTGTAGCGGCAATAACCCTTACATTTACATGAATGGTTCTGGTATTGCCCAGTCTTTCAAATTCCTGCTCCTGCAGAACTCTCAGCAATTTCGGCTGGAGTTCTAATGGAATATCTCCGATTTCATCCAAAAATAAAGTTCCCCCATCAGCAATTTCAAATCGTCCTATTTTTCTTTCAATTGCGCCTGTAAATGCACCTCTTTCATGTCCGAAAAGTTCACTTTCTAATAATCCAAGCGGGATAGCAGCGCAATTTAATTTTATGAATTTTTTATCTGCTCTGCTGCTGTTATTATGAATTGCCCTTGCAATTAATTCTTTTCCTGTTCCGGTTTCCCCTTCAATTAAAACAGTTGAATCAGTTGGTGCAACAACTTTAATTTGATTTATCACTTTTTTTAGTTTAGTACTGTTACCAACTATCTCGCCGAAGAATTTTTCGGCTTTTATTTCATTTTGCAAAAACAATTTTACTTCCTTTAATTTTTCTTCTGAACAAATTTAATTTTGTACTGCAAAATAATATTGTAAATTTTAGACACCCCGGTTTTAACTGAGTTAGTGCATGCGCTTATACCCGTAAAATATTTTTTTTACCATCAATAACCGGGCATGATAGGAAAAATATCACAGTCTTATTCAACAAGGCAGTGCTGATAATTAAACAGAGAATAACAAAAACAATTTAAAATATTTGAATATAGAATATCTAAATCTATACATAGAAATTCCTATTGTTTAATATGCCACTTCAACAGTCTTCTTATAAATCGATTCATTATTTATATTCTTGATTATAAAATCCGCAAGGTCTGCCCTTGAAATTTTCAAACCTTTACTTAAAAAAGAATTAATAGAAAATCTATAGTGACCTGTAAAAGGTTTATTTGTTAACTGCGGAGGACGTATTATCGTCCAGTTTTCTTCACTCTCCTTTACAATCTTTTCCATTCTAACCAAATCAGCGAACATATTTTTTAATAATTTCTGCAACACAAATTTTGCCGCCAGTTTTGTAAATAGATTGAATGAAGGATTAATTTCAAGACCTGCTGCAGATATAAAAAATACACGCTTTGTATTTGTTTTTTCCATGACAGATAAAAGGTTTTTATTCCCGGCAGAGTATAGATATGTTTCTTTAAAAGAATTTTTACCGATGGCAGATATTACGGCATCTTTGCCCTCCAGGTGTTCTTCTAAAGTTTCCGGCTTCATTACATCACCTTTAACTATTTTAAGATTTGGATGTGTAATGGTTAATTTTGAAGGTGTTCGTAATATTGCCGTTACACGGTGTCCGTCAGTTAAAGCTATTTTTACAACCTGCTTCCCTATTCCACCACTTGCGCCTAAAACTGCTATGTTAAAAACACTATTATTTGATTCATTTTTCATTTTTTTACTTTCATATTTTTTGTGTTTCACAAATAAGACAAAAATCGTTTTATACTTGTGACAGATTTTCTCCAAAAAAAATAATTGTCACAAAAATGTGAGCATAATTGTCTTATGTATTGAAGTATTTAAGGATATTATAATGATGAATAAAAATGAACAATTATTAGAAAATAGAATTCACAAATTGTATTAAAAGGAGAGCAAAATGAAACAGATTTTAATTGATAAGTTTTTGGTCCCGCGAGAAGCAATAGAAGAATTTACAAACAGGATGAATTTTAATAGAAATATTATTAAAAATATTACTGGCTTTTTAGGCGATACTGTATATAAACGGACTGATGAAAACGGGAAATTAGTTATTATTACTATTGCGGAATGGAAAGACGAAAATAGCATAGCAAATGCAAG
This sequence comes from uncultured Bacteroidota bacterium, assembly GCA_963782475.1. GTDB lineage: Bacteria > Bacteroidota > Ignavibacteria > Ignavibacteriales > Ignavibacteriaceae > CAVQBP01. Next base: position 123,587 of record CAWAJW010000003.1, on the reverse strand, counting down.
AGAAGCAGTACAAACTGAATATAAAAAAATCGGATTTGATCTTCCCGGGATTTATTACCCGATTGAATATCTCAATGGAAAGAGGAATTTACCAGGAGTTTAAACTAAATTAATACTTATAACATTTAAGCCCCGTTTAAATTAAGATGAGAAATGTTGATGGATAAAAACGAACAATTTTTAGAATACAGAAATCTTATTTTTTCAATTGCATATGATATGTTAGGAAGTGTTGCTGACGCAGAAGATATTGTAAATGAAGTCTACTTGAAATGGATGTCGATTAATGAAACCGATATTAAGCAGAAAAAAGCATATTTGGTAAAAGCAGCAACTAACATGTGCATCAATTATTTAAAAAGTGCCAGAAAAAAGAGAGAACAATATTCCGGAGTGTGGCTTCCCGAACCAATTGAAAGAGAATATGAAACAAAACCGGATAAGCCGGTAGAAATCTATTATTCGTTATCTATCGGGATGCTTATGCTTCTTGAGAAACTCACTGCAATTGAACGTGCAGTTTTTTTGCTCCGGGAAGTGTTCTCATATGATTATTCTGAAATATCGGAGATAATAAATAAATCGGAAGATAATTCCAGGCAGATTTTCAGAAGAGCAAAACAGCATTTAAGCGGCGAAGAGAAACGGTTTACTATCGATATAAAATCACATGAAAAAATTCTAAATCAGTTTTTAGATGCAACATACTCCGGGAACATGGATGCACTTATTAATTTATTAAAAGATGACATCACACTTTATGCTGACGGTGAAGGCCAGGTTATTGGTGCAAATGGAGAAAAAATAAAAGCAATAAGTCAGTCTATAAATGGTAAAAAGCAGGTTGCTAATTTCGTTATTGGAGTTACATCAAAATTAAAAAGGATTTCGCCGGACAGCGAATTCAAAATTAAAATTGTAAACAATTCTCCGGCGCTTGTCATTTATATAAATGGCATTGCCTCAATAGCAATTATGTTTGAACTGTTTGAAGATAAAATTGCAAACATTTATGCACAGGGGAACCCGCTTAAGCTGAAGAAAGTGAGTTAATTTTCTTAATTAAATACCTTAAATTTTATTTTTATTCATGAATATAACCAGACTTCAAAATAAACTAAGCCCGATTAAAACTCGGGCTTATTAATTCTATAAACAACAGTGCTAACTTCTTTCGGATCAAGGTTTGAGATCAAGCAATGCCTTGCCGCTCCCGAAATCAACGGGAAATGAAACCTGCTCGTGCGCAATGAGCCATTTACCCCCGATCTTCCGGAAGCATGCTGTATAGCGAACCCAGGAACCGATCTTCCGCCCGTTCTTCAATGTTCCGCTCAACCTGTTAATGCTGTGGCAGAACGCGACATCCTCACCAGCAGTAATATTAAGATCCTGGATTTCATAATCTATCGGAGGTTCTATAATAGAGAAGACATTTGCCCATGCTCCCCTCTTCGCCTCCGCTCCCAGGTACGTTCCATCGACATCAAATGAAACGATGTCCGGAGCATAAATTAACATCACGCCCTCCAGGTCCATGCTGCATAATGCTTTCACATGCTCTTCCATTTGACGCCGGATATCAGCTTCATCATTTGTATGCTGCAACTTGTAACTTTTCCCATTATTCATTATTTGTTGTTCCATCTTTCGATCTTTCATCATTTTTACTGAATTTTTAATTACACTTGTATTACAAATGAAATATCGATAATCGGACGCAATATTTATCTCTGCCGTAACTTTCATTCTGTATCAATGCAGAATTGGTGAATTATTTCGTTCCTGAGATGACGAAATCAGTTCATCATACCCGGTACCCGAATATTCTTTAAGTTTTATATTGTCGGTCATATATTTTTTAATGAACCATTTAGCAAGAAAAGACAACGACATCATGTTACCAAAGGTGCGGCGTGTCCAGATTGAAAAGCTGTTTTGGGGGACCAATGAATGTGCGAAGCTTTTTGCTACATTTTGCTTATATTCAATAAATGGTTTGAAAATTGCTTGATATCGTTTAAAAGCTTCCCCGTAATTTCCATTTGCTTCTTTCAATTCACCCGCAAGGATATAAGCAGCAACCATTGCAAGCGATGATCCCTGACCGGCTAACAAAGAAGGTGCAAAGGCAGCATCTCCAAGCAAAGATACTCTGCCTTCTGACCATTGCTCCATTCTGATTTGGCTGACTGAATCGAAATAGAAATCAGCTGCATCATCTAATCTTTCAAGCAAAGAAGAACTTTCCCATTCAACATCCCTGAATTCATTACGGAGAATTTGCTTTTGTCTATTTACATCATGATGTGCATAATCCAGCTTCTGATCTGATGAGAAAATAAATAATGCAGTTAATTCATTTTTATTAATCGAATAAATATCTATTTGCTTCCCGGGAGTAGTGTAGCTAAAATAAGAATTATCCTTATTTACAGGATTATTAATTGGAAAGTAATTTTTAATAGTGAAAGCAGCGACATAAAATCCGAAGTATTTCTCAAAATTTGTTTCATCTCCAAATACCAGGTTCCTCACTTTAGAATGCAGACCGTCAGTTCCAATCACCAAATCGAAAGGACCTACTTTACCGCTTTTAAAAGTTACAAGTGTGCCGTTTGTATTTTGATCTATCTTACTTATTGAGTCTCCAAAAATAATCTCAATATCCTTATCAAGATGATTATAAATTGCTTTAGATAAGTCTCTCCTGAATAAATTTAAATATCTGTTATTCAATAAGCTTCTCATTCCAAAAGAATTTAGCGCACCTTTTCGGTTGCCGTTCTTATCAACAAATACCAGCTCTTTAATTTTAAGATCCGTTTGTCTGAGATCTGGAAGTATTCCCATCTTTTCCGCTACATCAAAACCGGCACCGACGAAATCGATGGCATATCCCCCTTCCCTGAGGGCAGGTGCCAGTTCGACTATTGTGGGACAGAATCCGTATTTTTTTAACCAATATGCTAGCGCAGGTCCTGCTATGCCGGCCCCCGATATTAAGATATTTTTATTCTGCATTTTTTACCTCTTTCCTTGTTTTATAATAATTCTTTAAATTATACCGCATTGCATCAATTACCATTTAATTGACACAAATATAAATCGACATTATAAAAGAATATTGTAAATTTTAGACACTGCAGTTTTATTGAGTTGGGACAGATGTTTACTACAAATGAGGTATGATCTTATAGAAATTAGAGTTTAACTAACGGTGAGCTAAATCAGATTAATGATCTTTTATTGTTGAAATAATTTAGAAATTCCTGAGGGGTTAAGCCCGTAAAATATTCAAATTCCTTAATAAAGTGGGATTGATCAAAATAGGAATTACTATAAGCAAGTTCAGATAAACTTTTGAAATTTTTATTGTATATATTTTGAAGCACACGGTGAAATCTCAAAATTCTGTTCAAATATTTTGGAGTAAATCCAATCTCCCTCAAAAATATTCTTTCTATTTTCTTATATGAAAAACCCGTAGAGGAACGTAATTGATCTATTGAAACCACATCATTGGATTTAAGAATATTTGACATGCTTAACCCCTGCAAAGAAGATTCTTTAGTTTTTGAAGATATCCTGTCTAACAAAAAAGATTCGATGATTGTTATCTTGTCCGCGGGATTTTTTGTTTCATAAAGTTTTTCTTCAACTTCACGGATTATATTGCCGAACGCTTGTTCTAAATTAAAGAAAGAATCGGAGAATTCTTTTGCCGGTATTTGTAAGAAAGGATAAAATCCGCCCGGTCTGAATTTAATCCCCAGCACATTTATTAAACCCTTCTCTGCAAAATATGTATTGATTTTTTTGCTCCCTATAATATGAGCCCTTGAAATATTTGTAAAGTTTTCATTATTCATTTTAATATTATACTCAGCATCGAATAAGAATAATACATAGATACTCCCATCCTGAATAATCTTTGCCGAATGATTTATAGGATTGTTGCTTTTTGATATCCAGAAATATTCGATATATTTCTCGAGACTTTTTTGCGGAAAGATTCTTTTAAATGATAAAATAAAATCGTCCATTTTACTATCAATGATCATATCATTTATGATCACAAATTTTTTATTATCATCGACTCTTTCCGGCGGATTTAAAATTTCTTTCATCCTGAAATTATATTTTGCATATTAATAATTACATTAAAATTAATAATATAAGCAGTCTATTGAATAGCTTTAATTTATCTATGTGCGTTCAAATACAATCTGTAAGTATATGCGCATGAGAATTCAGAGAGCATATTATCTGGTATTACATCAACATTATGTTGTATTCCACCACGTAGATAGCAATTAACGATTCGATAGCTGAAGGTCCGTTGTTGATAAAAAGATTATTTGGACTAACGTTATATATGACTTTGATATGAAACGTTATATTAGTTTGACTGAAAGAAGGTAAGATGAATTTTTAAATAGACAAATGTATAATTATCTATTTTAAATTAAGTACTCCATTTTTAATTAAAATTCCGGTAATTTTCATTGCATAACTTTCAGCTTTTCCATCATCCAGATTTGATAAGCATATTACGGTCAATTTTTGTTTAGTAAAGCTGATAAAATATGTGCTAAATCCTAAATCACTTCCTGAATACCAAATAGTCTCCGCACCGTTATATTCTCCGTATACTAAACCAAAAGCGTCATTATCTTTCGGGTGTTTAAATTTCATTCTTTTATGCATCAATTTGTAAAATTCTTCCCCTCCAAACTTATGGGTATACATGTTTTTTTCCCATAAATACAAATCATTAATTGTAGAATAAACTCCACTTCCGCCATAATGCGGTGAGTTACGATGCACTTGAATTAATCCACTATAATTCTTCAGTTTCATGCCGGTTTTTCCAAATGCTTCTAAATTTTTTGTTGACCTCTCGACATATCCGGTTGCTCTGTTTGGAATAATTTCCGTTATATCATCATTAACTATTGTATGCTTCATTCCCAGAGGTTCGAACAAATGCTCTTTTGCAAATTCAGAAAAAGTCTGCCTCGATATCTTTTCAATTATTTTGGTCAGAAGCATATAATTAATATTACTATACGACCATTTAGTTCCAGGTTTGTATTCCAGTTTTTTATTTCTTAATGAGGCTTGTATTGCAGTATCAATTGTGAAATAAAGATACGGATTCCAGCTCAAACCATTTCCCCTGGGCATATCAAAATATTCCGGGATGCCGCTTGTCATATAGACAAGATGTTTTATCTTAACCTCATAATTATAATCCGGAAACTCTGGAATATAATATTTAACATTGTCTTCCAGATTGACTTTCTTTTCAAGTATTAATATAGCTAAACATGCTGCTGTAAATTGCTTCGAAAGCGAGGCCAGATTGAATGCAGTTTCCGATGTTATTTTAATATTATATTCTAAGTTGGCATTTCCGAATCCCTTTGCAAACGTTAAAGTTGTATCAATAAATATTCCTATTGCATATCCGGGTGAATTATTATCTACAAATTTCTTAAATAGTGTTTCAATTTCGAGCTCTACCTTATAAGGTAGTTTTGCTTGAGAAAAAATTGTATTCGAAAATAATATAATAACTAAAAATATTTTTAAGTTTAATATACTTTTCATCTGTACGGTTAAAAATATTGACTTATCGAAGTGTTGTATTTAAAACTTAATAAATCACAAATCTATAATCAATTGTTAAATGTTTTTCATCCTCTTTCATCTAAGCTAATTTGGATATTATAATTAGAAATAAAATTTTAGCATTGATCCTTTGGGAAAATTTCCGGTGAACAAATCGGAAATTAAAGAAAGATTAAACTTGAGGGATATTATGTCGAAAGATAAACCATTGGTCTCGTGAGAAGAATTGGCCGTGGCTACCATGCTGGAGGTACAGGCATTAATAAGTATTCTTGAAAGAAAAGGATTGGTTACCAAGGATGAGATGTTGAAAGAAGTGGAAGCGATAAAAGAAGAGATTGATGAGGAGATTAGGAGGATGGGAAGGGAGAATTAGTAACGGTTATTTTTTTCCTAACGGTATACATTTTTTGCTGAAATTCCTTTGTTCGATTTTGCTTTGAACAACTTGTTCACACATGTATGTTTTGTGATTCGACAAAAAGAATAAACCATGCCGCTTATTTTTATAAATAGAAATATACATTGTTATTGCTGTCCCTGATTTTCGCAGCTAAAGCTGGCGTTTATATTTCAGATGATGGACTGAGAAATTTCCTGTCGATCTCTAGTAAAATACTGGCGGTAATATCCATCATTATGTTAGCTATTACTATCTTTTGGAAATTGAAATTTATTCCCCGGGGTGAGCGTTACTATTTTCTTGATACCGATGACAGCTTTGCCAACCAAATGATGAATAAGTCTTTTAATATCTCCTGGCTTTCAACTCTTCTATTGCTTTTTTTCTCTACTACTGTTATAAATAGTGAAAATCCCATGTTGCCTGCGAAGTTCTTTTAAATCTCGCGGTTTTCCTCCTGTTTTCTACTTTTAGTGTAAGCTTTCTAATTCTCTTTCGCATGGGAGATAATAGTAAACATCAAGAGGCAGGTGTATGAGTGAAAAGATTGAAAACCGGATACGTGTGTTTCGGGCTGAACATCTTTGAGCCAGAGTGACCTGGCGAACCAAATTGGTTTATCGAGAAAAACAATTAGTACAATTGAAGTGGGCAGATTTATTCCTTCCACAGTTATCGCTTTGAAAATTGCTCGTTATTTTAAAGTACCTGTTGAAGAAATATTTACTTTAAAGGATGGGAATGGTAGTGAGGTTGATTAGGAAGTTGTAATCATCATATTTTTATGCAACTATGCAATTCTATATCTACTGAAAATGAGATGGAGGAAAAGATTAGGAGGATGGGGAAGGAGAATTGATTTAGGGAATTAATGTAACCCCACTATTTCAATCATCGTATTAAGAACTAGTGAGAATATTACACTTAAAAACATAAGTGGAATTAAAGCTAAAAAGGAAGCTATAATTTTACGCTGGTTACTCCAATTTTGTTTTTGCAGGATTAGAATCCATCCTAATGATGACAAAAACATAAGTACAAACCAACCAACAAAATTTAGTAATGGAATATCATAATAAACCGTTCCTTTTACTAACCAAACCCAGTAACCGGCTTTTACTGCTATAGGATCAATAAACAAATCCAACATAACTGCAATAATCCCGGTTAATAACGGTGCTTGCCACCAAAGTTTCTTTTGTGTAGTAATATCGTGTTCATGGCGCGCTAATATTCCCTCTGCCAGAAAAAGGCAGCTTGCGCAAATACTAATCCAACCAAAAAATATAAAACTAAATACCCAAACGCGGGATTGTCCCGGATATTCATAGTTCTTCACTACAAAACAAGAAATGAAATCCATGATTGCCGAAAACAATCCGGTTATTATTATGAATGAAATCGCATTAGTTCTGCCAAAACGCCACCAAATGTATATTATAACCACAATTGCAAAAATAATTGCACCAATTAAAAGGATTGTAAAATTTGGATTCATTACCTGCTTCTTTTTGTAAATATTAAATATAATATTAGTGCTGGTAATGGTAATGATAATAAAAATATTAAAGACCATTCACCGTTGGCAAGAACAATAATTACGAATGAAATGATATTAACAATATAGAATCCAACAGGTATCCATCTGCCGGGCAGTGATTCTCTTTTTAATATTGATTCATTTTTCAAAACTTAATTTTCCTTTATATTCTTTCTAATAAATAATTCAATAATTGAAAATCACATAAAATCAATATTATACATAAAGTATAGTAAATACCCTTTATTATCAATAAAAATCTTTAAAATCTGTTTGAACTATATAAAATAAGCAGTATAGATTCTTAAACATAAAGTATTGATTAGTTGGATGAAGTTCTAGAAGAAGTGATGGAGGAGAAGATTAGGAGGATGGGGAGGGAGAATTAAGGTACCCGGACTTAATTTTTTCTTTTTTATTAGTATAATTAAAAAGTGTTGAATACAATGACAATAATAATATATCCCACCCACAAAATTCCAAAACTATTACTTGTTACATAATATCGTTTTCCTCTTTCATTAAACATATTTTTGTTCAATGACCACGATCCTTTCGTATTGAAAATAACATTTAAATGTTCATCCGAATATTCTTCCAGTAAATTTTTAGAAGCCAATACCCGGAGAATTATGCTGTAAAAAAGATAGAGAAAAAGATAATTAATGGAACTAAGTCTTTCATTATGATTGCTCCCCGCTTAACAGTTGCCAACTTATTTTTATGATTATTTCAATTTATAATGGAAAAATTAATTTTACAAGGAATCAGAAAGTTTTTAAAGAATTTGATTAAATGTTTAGTTAGGTATTTCCTTATTTGAGCAGACACATTTTCTTACTTAATCTTTTATCTCCTATATTCAAAACATAGAAATACATTCCACTTGACAGCCCTGAACCATCAAAATCAACCTCATAACTTCCCGGATGTTTTTCTTCATTAACAAGAGTTGCTTCTTCCCTTCCCAATATGTCATAAACCGTAAGATTTACGAAGGACAATTTAGGAATTATGAATTTAATTCTTGTTGTTGGGTTGAATGGATTAGGGTAATTTTGTTCAAGTTGGAAAGCTTCAGGAAGTTTAGAAACTTCTACAACACCGGAAAAACTGAAAATCCCGTTATAATCTACTTGCTTTAAACGATAATATAAATTTCCACTAATATTATCAACATAAGAGTAGGCATGAGGTTCTGTTGTTGTTCCGAATCCTTTAACAAAACCAATTGATTCAAAGTTACTATTATCATTACTTCTTTGTATTTCGAAACCATAATTATTTACTTCAGTTGAGGTTTCCCAGGACAAAGTAATTTTATTAATATTCACATGAGCTGTAAAAGATGTGAGTTCTACCGGTACGACTTTTGAAAGTTGCATTCGCCAACTACTATTTCCTGTTGAAGCAAAAATATATTTTTTATTTGCAACTATTGCATTTACTGAATTCCCGGAAAAAACACTATCATCGAGTTTTGTCCAGTTCTCACCTAAATCATTAGTTACGTAAATTCCTTTTATATAAATTGAACTGGTTGAAATGTTCGCGAAGAGTGAAGAGTTAGATCTTGTAAAAATACACGATTCTATCCAGTTTGTATCGCTAATGAATAGTCCGTTGTTTTTCAATAGCCATGTTGTACCACCTTCATAAAGATAAATACCTTTTTGAGTAGCAATAAAAATATTTGAATCGATTACCGTAATAGCCAGACCGGTATTTAAATATTGTGAAGAAATCTGCTTCCAAGAGACTGAATCTGCAGATGTCGAATAAACACTTCCCCCCTGCCATTTAATAGTATAAAGTTTAGAACCAAAAGAGGTAATGCCAGACAATCCGTTACCATCACCAGGATATAATTGATTCAATCCCAATCCTAACGTATCAATTTTCCAAGATTTGCCGCTGTCTGCAGAACTATAAACACCGTAGCTCGTTGCTGTGTATAAATAATCGTCAGCAAAAGTGAAAGCATTAACCTGGGCTGCCGGAGGGAGGCCAGAATTTGCAGAATTCCAGCTAAGCCCTTGGTCGAGAGAACGAAATATACTCCCTGCGCCATTTGCACCTACGTAGATATATCCTAATCCCTGTCCCAAAGAAAGAACTGTATCAGCCCAAAATCCATTCCCCATGACACTTGTCCATGTAGTACCGTCATCGGGTGATCTAAGAAGTGTACCGTTATCACCTCCCACAAAAATAACACTGTCGCCTGTTGTTAACATACAGTAGACAATGGTATAATCCAGATCGGGAATTTTCTGCCATTGCGCGAATGATTCATCAAATAATATAATCCAAACAAATATAAAAATTATTATAAATGAACCTGATGATTGCATTAGATTTCTATACCCCATTTTATAACTCCTTATTTTTAGTCGATGGTTATGATTAGTTGATTTTTACTTTAGCAGGATAAATTTCTGCTACTCGAAAATTTTCTAATTTACAGTATATATAGATGAATCCTGCTTGAAAATACTTCAATATTCCATATTTACAGGATAAAATGTTTCATTAGAAGAAGGAAGCTGTTAAATTATTTTTACCTATCAATATATAAATGGAAAAGATTGATGAAATAATGAAAATCGATTCAATTAATTCTTTCATATTTTTTATTACCGTTATGGCAGGAATGCCTGTTACCAAACATCCCCACACAGATCCCGGCGTGCAGTCTTTCCGCGCCAGGCTTGTTATTTTTAAAAGTTTATTATATGGGGTAGGTTTTATTTTTTAGGAAATAAAAATACAATAAAATAATTTTACCTTACATATTGACTTTTTATATAAGTGCGTGAAATGCTTTGTTATACCGTTTTTAATAATTTGCTTAATACTAGTTTTATTTAAAATATTATCCTCCAAAGCCTCTACCATCCATACCAATAATTATCATAGTAAAAAATAATACACATAAAGCTGCTGCACTTCCTATCATTAACCATACGGTTTTATTTACATCAAATTTTTCTGTATAATACTTTTTAATGGTTGATATGGGATATACTTCCTGTTCTCCATCAATTTTAAAACTGACAATCTCATTATTTGATAATAATGCATAACCTAACTTATTATTTTGAAAATCAATTATTTTATTATCTGAAGTTTCAATTCTATAAACTTTAATTGTTTGATTATTTTCAATTGAAGTTTCTTGTAATGAATAACAACCATTAAAAACTAGGTTAATAAATATTAAAATGTTAAAGAAAACAAAATATCTTTTATATAATATAATATCTCTTTTCATAAAACTGTTTTTATTTCTTTACGGTAATTGAGGTAGGAATGCCTGTTACCAAACATCCCCCACACAGATCCCGGCGTGCAGTTTTTCCGCACCGAGCTTATATCCACAGCTCCGCCACATCACTCCCATCAACACAAAACATGATGCAAATCTTAATCTAACTTTTACTTGTAAAATCCTGATGAGGATAAATAGAATGGCCGGGATGATGAGAAGTTGCCCCAATTTTCCCCATAGCTCTAAATATAATCGGATCTAATGTAAATTGATTAGGGGAAAAAGGCAATAAAAATCTTTAAGAATTAAGTTGATAGCTCTGAAAAAGAGATGGAGGAGAAGATCAGTAGGATGGGGAAAGAGAATTAGGGTATCTAACTTCCTTTTTGCTAAATGCAATAAAAGCAGTATATATTGCTGTTCCAAGGACCACCCAACGCAAAAACTTATAATATCCAATTTTCTTGTTTGATAATGCTATAAATAATAATAATGAAGTAATGAGTCTCGCAATTACTGAACCGGTAAAAAATTGTTTTATACTATTCATAATTTTCTAAACCTTGCAAATAAGTCGTACTCAGTTTTAATTTTAAATATTAATTGAAAATTAATTCTACATCTGAATTCTTTATTTTACTAATTTATACACTTCACTTCCGGCTAATAAGAAAGCACCGGTTCCATAGGTTTCAGTATCTTCTTTCTTTATCCGGTCAGGTCCTTCGCCGACTTGCTGTACATAATCCAGCTTGCCAGTTGATTCTACTGCTTCAGTAAGAGTTTCCCATGCTTTTTCAACTGCAGGAAGAAATTTTTCTTTACTCAACAAATTATTATTTATCCCCCAGGCAAAGCCATAGCAGTAAAATCCTGTTCCGCTGGTTTCTTTTACATTGAATTCATTCTTATCCAATAAGCTTGAGTACCAATACCCTTCTGGAGACTGCAGATCCAATAACCGCATGCACATTTCTTTAAATACGGTTTCATAAAAAGGCCTGCTAGGGAAATCCTTCGGCATAACTTGTAAAACTCTAACAAGTCCTCCGACAACCCATCCATTTCCCCTTGACCAGAATACTTTTTTACCACTTTTTGTACGTGCATCAAAAAACCTGTCATCCCTATAAAATAAATCTTCATCTTTATCATATAAATAATCATATGTAATCTTCCACAGCCTGTCCATTTCATTTATATATTTATTATCTCCACTAATTTCACTCATCCTGGCAAAAGCTGGAGGAGCCATAAAAAGGGCATCGCACCAGCTCCACCAGTCATATGCGTATGGATTATTCTTCCATCTTACATCGGGTGTATCAGGTGTTCTATAAAACTGCATATCTGAAAGATATTGAGTTATTTTAATCGTATTAGAATCACCGGTAATTTTATATAAATCAAGATAAGTCTGTGCAATCGCAAAATTGTCGGCTATATACGGATTAGGTTTTAATTTCCAATCGTTTGAATTTCCCATTTCAATCATAGCAGTCAGATATTTTTGCTCCGGATCTGTTTTATATAAACTCATAAGTCCTGCATAAAAAGCCCCATATTGCCACTCCCATGTTTCTGTACCGGATGGGTTTGCCAACTGCCAATCAGCAACAGTTTTCATAATCTTAAGGACTTCTTTTTTTTCAATTACATGATTTAATTGATCTGTTTTATTTGAATTACTGCTTTTTAATAGATCATCAGTAGCGGAAAAAATAATCTGGATAAAAAGAATTGAAGCAATTATAATAACAAGTTTCATTGTTTTAGTATAGTATTTATTTTTAAAAATGATTTTCTTTTTGAGTTTTACAAATGTTAAAGATTGAGTAAACTACTAATACAGCTTCGCCCGCTCAGTCACACATCATCGTTCACAGGAATTTTTATGCGTAGATTAGTATTAGAAAAGAATAGTTACCACTTTTTTTGATGACCATTTCAACTTATGTTGAAATAAGTTAACTTTCAATAAAATTCTTTAAAAAAGTAAAATTTTTCTTTTGCATTTAATAGTGTCCGGTAGGATAATTAGAGATTATTTTAAGCTGAATTTCACTTTCCTCAATCAAAGTAAGTAAATTTATTTGAAAAGTATTTCAATGATTTTTCACATATTCCAATAAATTGAATAAAATCCTCTGGCTCCTTAAACACCTGGCACCCCGCCGAAAACCTATTTACATAATTCACTATCCCCCACTTACTTGCCCTATGAATATTTATCGCGAACAATCCCCATTCAGCTGAGGGTTCAATATAATCATATATCTCATCTCTGTTTGAATCTCTATAGACTTTCACATTCTTGGTTTGTACAAGAGCTTTATATTTACCTTTATGCAGCCCTAATTTCCAGCAGCCTAGATATTGACCGGGAGCTAGAATAGCAGTATCATTTTTATACAAAGGATATCGCAAATAATAAAGTCCCGGATCTGTTGTAGCCGGCCAGCAGCGAAATTGCTGTTCGCCGGATTCATCTTTGTAGAAGCAGTAAATCCAATCGTTGAAACGGTTGGGATCCATGTCGTTGGTTCTTATGCCGCCGATATTGAGATTGTATTGGATTCCGTTATCAAAGATTTTGTAATTTTTTATTTTTAGGATTTTAAGAATATCGTTTAGTCTTGGCTCGTTCATAATACTAGTTAAAATTAAATAAGAATCTCTTTAATTTGTGTTTTATCGTACATCTTTCCTGTAAGTAAATGTTTCGAAGAAAAAATAATATTGACTCTTATCTTCCCAATAATAAATTGTTACATGACTTATATAATTAAAAGTATCAGTACAAAGTTCGCATTTTTCATCGGTTGGATGAATAAGCACTTAGCAAACAGTTAACTAAGGGAGTTCATCCAGCCTCTTATTTTGTAGTTTGCGTTTCTTAATTTCTTTCCCCGCAAAATAAACTACCAGGTTTATCAGCAGCGTTCCCGCAATCCATATCCCTTTCTCCCAATCCTCTTCACCTCTGATAATTATCGGATTGGTATCAATTCTAATTGTATCCCATTTAATTATAGTATCCGGAATAATTCTATAAGTGAATTCGTTTCTGTCCGGGAAGAATTTTATTACTGCAGAAGTATCTTTATTGTTTTTCTTCAATTTCATTCCCTGGTAATAAACTTCGAATTTTTCCATTTCATCAGTCTTAATAATGCTTACTTCTTTCTCAGCTTTTATTGTACCTTTTATCTCTGCCGGTTTAACAACAGTTCTGTGAATAATTAATGCCGGAGTGCTGCACCCGGCCAATATCTGGATGCAGCACATGACTAATGAAAAGAGGAGAATATTAAAGAGTAAGTTTTTTTCCATTAGGACCTTTACCGGTCAAATATGCTATTATTGTTATGACTACAGAACCCGCCCATACATACCTTTCGGCATCTTGAGGTATATTGCCTAATGCTGTTTGTGTTAAAGTCCCTATACCTACAACTAATGCAATAATGTTAGTGACTGTGTCTTTCAGATTTTTCATTATGACTCCATATTTATGATTTATTCTTTTACCCGCCGTCGGCGGAAACTTCATTCATCCATTCAAATCATTCATCCATTTAACATTCATCCATTCAATCATTCAAACATTCAAACATTCATTTATTTCTTGTTAACAAACTCGTATTCGCTTAACAGCTCATTCGGCTTTTTCTCATAGCTTGCAGTAAATCCGTTTTTCGCGATATCGCTCTGTATCGCATGAGCCAATGCAATAATTTTAAATTCAGTCAATGCAGCTTTTCTGTGCGCACGTGTCACCATAACTGCAATATATGCTTCTAACGGAATCATGAACAGTTGTACAACTGCAGTTATAATTTGGATTGTATTATCCACATCTAAATCCATTCTGGTTTTGTTTTTCTTTAACCGACCTCAAATATTAGTTTTTCTTCTATCTGACGGGCGGACAAATTAATGATAGAACTTAATATGTAATGTTAATTTTTTAATCCGCACCTAAAAAGAAATTCGCTAGAAATTATACTGCATGATATTATTGCCTTATTTAATGGTAACACGAAAAGAAAAATCTGTCCGAGTCCCGCTCGTAGATGAATAAATTCAGGCGGGACGAGTTATTTTTCTTTATATAATGAGTTACCACTTCCAATACGAAGTATAATTTCAGAATTTATTTTTAAGTGCATGTTCTTTTCTTTCTTTTCTTGCGTCAAGAAAAGAAATACAATGATATTTTTGGTTCTTTTCTTTCAAGAGAAAAGAACGAAGAAAGCTTCTCGTAATTGTTCCCTCATTTTTTTTCTTTGTTGCATTCAAAGACCTATGGTATTCATGGTCTGATTTAATTCCATAACAATTGTTAATTGTTTTCTTCCATTATAAAGTCGCCATCCTCCAGATCATATCTTTTCTTGTAGTAGCTCTTTGTAAACCTGATTCCCATCTTCACAAGCTTCTCATCTCTTTCCCCGGATTCTTCGACAATTGTCTATTCATTGGCTTTGATGGAAATGTCTGCGGTATTGGCGAAAAAGCATTAGGTGTCTTAAACGCCAACACAAATAAGGGGAATCAGGCGCCTGTAATGTCAATCGGTATAGCCATTGTTTTATCAGGTGCAGCCGTGAATCAGAAGGATAAAGTTCAATCGGATGCAAACGGTAAAGCAGTCACTTTTGCTGCAGGCGAATATAATGGAAGAGCCATGGATTCAGCTGCAGGAGCGGATGAACCTATTAGAATTCTGTTAGCCAACTAATTTTTTAAAGTTTTTTGTTAGAGAATATTATGAGAACTTTATGAAATTAATTGGTCCGGTTCACTCCCCTTTATACAGTTTTATTCCGATTCAAAATGGATCTCCTTTGAGAATAATTTCTTAGCTACAGTGGATATGTCCGGATTGTATCTTCATCATGTTTTTAATTTCTCCCAGCAGGACACTGACACAATAATGCTTGATTCCATAACTTCTAATTTAATCGCCAACAGCGCATGGTTTGCTCCCGAAAATGTTGACACCGGTCTCTATAGCATAAAGATATTTGCTGAAGGAAATAATGTTCCTCCGGCTACTAAACAGTTTGTTTCTCTTCAGAGTTCATCAATAAGCAGGCTCCTTGTTTATGACCGGGATACCGATGCGTATTATTTGGATATAAATTCTTTGGACCTTACAGGGAATTCGGCTAATACCTGCTCAGGCATATTAGAATGCAGGATTCCATTTTATTTTGAGAATGCGTGAACATTTAAATGCATTTTTATTTACTTTCACATCATATTTTTGTCAATATCCGTAATTCGTACATCTTGATCTCATGTTTTTTATTTTATGAGCTTATATTTTATTTTTATCCTCCAAAAATATCTCATTAACTTCAACAAATTTTTCAAAAAAAATCTTAATAATTTTTTTGGAATTAAATATTTTATTTTTTAACTTGAAATAATTTTAAGATGTTTATAACCTAAAATAGAAAACTCTATAATTTAACTAATTTATATTGGTAATTTCTCAAATAAATAATTTTAAGCTCATTCCCGGAAATAGAGTTAAATTACTTCCCCCATAGGTTTAATCTCATCTTTTACATTTTAATTCTTATCCAGTTTTAATAGTTGAACTTTAATAAGGAAAGCTTCTATGCAATAATAAATTATAAACCTAATAATATTTAGAGAGGTAGATATGAATGATTCCCTCAAAAAACTGTTTGAAAGTTTAGTGGCAACTTTACCCAACGCTAAGCAGATACGAACTCTTGAACAAGATTTTCCTCTTATTAAACGCATTTCAGAGTTATCTAGTATAACTCACCTTTCACCCGCTGTCCGAAAAGCAATAAATATTTTCTATTCAAAAAATCGACTTAAATTGTTAGATGAGTTAAATACAACAGTACACAGCTTAATGAAATTAAAATTAAAGCCTGATAATCTTGAATCAGCAAAGAAAGTGCTTGCCAAAGAAAAAATCCTTAAACTCCTCAAGGAGATCAAGCCTAATAAAGAAGCATTAGCTTTTCTTGGTGTTTCCAATACACACACCCCCAAACTTACACAGGATTTTATTGATGCTTATTGCACACCTGGACAACTAGAAAGGATGAAGCGTGCCATTCTCCCACCAGAGGTTAGAAAAGAACTTGCAGCCAAAGTACTTTCACCGGAGCAAAAAAAAAGGTTGCGTAATTCCAACTTACCTCACAATCTTGTTGCTAGGATTGAAGCTGCTGCACCAAATTTGGAATATATCAAAAAGCATGAAGTGGCAGCAGCTAGAGTAGCAAAAATTGAGAAAGTGATGATGAGTCAAAAAGAGTTTAACATCCTTGACAATTTGCAATTTAACAATAATGCATTACGTGAATTAGCAGCTAATCGACGAACGAATGCTTGGCAAAAACGAATGAAAATGTTTACTGATCAATTACTTAAGGAGGTGAAAAAATGATTGATGTACATGTAGTTCAAGATGACTCTACTGGTGATTTGGTCAATATTGATATTGTTCTTATTGATTTTGATGCGCCGGGTATTTCAAAAGTTCAATTAGTTGATTTAGAAAGTAATTCACTTGGCAACTGGGATGGCGGATGTGCTTCAACACTACATTATACAGCATCCGTAAATGCCAGTGAATTGCCTGTAATTGTATTAGCAGAGGAATGTAAAGAGGATGGTACTCCTACTGGAAATGTCATTACTTTTGGTCCTTACTTAAATGCGGCAGCACCTGGTCCCGAACTTCCAGAATTATGTACTGCACTTGTAGGAAGTCCACCCTCAGCTGCATGCTCTAATGCAGTCTCAGCTGCTATATCAGCTCGCGAAGCTTACCTCTCTGATTGCGAGCAATATCAGCATGATAATTCAGCTTTGGATAATGACAGAGAGGATGCTGCAATTGCATACGCAGCAACTGCGGCTTTTGCTGCTGCTGCAATCGCGGCTTTTGCTTCTCCTCCTTTTGGCTGGATTGCTGGCCTTGTTCTCGCTGCTGCTGCAATTGTATCAGCATATCTTGCAGAATATTTTACTATTAAAGCCATTTTGGATCAGTCACACGTCGATCGAGATTTTGCTGCTGTAATTAATGATAAATCTACATTCGATTTAGCAGCTGATTCAGTTCGGAGTTCATGCTGCCCAGAGCATCGGGATGTTGATCTTTCGGATCTGTCTTGCACATAATCGTTTCACATTGACATATTAAAAGAGGCTGTCTCAAAACTGTCATTCCGGGCTTGATCCGGAATCACCTTATACAACTATGCGATAAAATCAGATGCTGAATCAAGTTCAGCATGACAAATTCGTTCTTTAGAGACAGCCTCTTTAAAGTTTAATTAAATTTAATATTGATTTTTTATTTGAATCATGGGAGGCAAACATCAAACAATAATCACTCACCTCTAATCTCTCATTCAAGCGAAACTAATCTTCACTCATAATATTTTTTTATTTTTTAAGAACAAGGCTTCTATAATCCGTTACTTCTACCCTCAATAGTATTTTTCACTCATTTTAATTTCCTGCGTATTACCCTGCGGATAGATTCTAGTTTTGTAAATAAATTTTTGTTTGCAGTTCCTTAAGCTTAGATAGTTAAAAAAGTATCTATCAATTCTCTACCCTACTCTTTACCCATTTTTAGTAAATCTATTTTATGATCATTCTCTCAAAAAATAATTACTCGCTCAAACGAGGCTTATCTCGCTCGCAAATATTTTTTTCATATTTTCAATAAATCAGGAAATTAATTACGTAGAACACCGGGTAAAAAAACCTTGCTTAATTTTTATATGTTAATTATTGATTAAGCAAGGCTTTTTTTAAGAACAATGTTTTTTTAGTCAATCATTTTATCAGCAGCATTTTTCTAACCTGGTTAAACGAACCTGCCTGGATTCTGTAGTAGTAAACACTGGTAGGTAAGTTTGCTGCGTTCCATATTACCTCATATGTGCCAGTTGTTTTTTCTTCATTAACTAAAGTTGCTACTTCTCTTCCTAATAAATCATAAACCTTTAAACTCACGAACCCGAAATTTGAAATACGAAATCCGATCTCAGTAGTCGGATTAAATGGATTGGGATAATTCTGCATTAAAGAATATTCTTTTGGTATTTCATTTACTGTTACTTTAATCTCTTTCGAATAAGAAAAATTCCCATCATTATCTATCTGTTTAAGACGGTATGAGTAATTTCCATTTGATAAGGTTTCATCTGTGAAAGTATAACTCTTAGGTGAATTACTATTTCCTGAACCTTTAACAAAACTAATATCTGTCCAATGATTATTGATTAATGACGAAGGATCCGTTTTATTATCGTTCATTTCCCGCTCAATCTCAAATCCATAATTATTTACTTCGTTTGCAGTATTCCATTTTAATTCAACTTTATCTTCATTCACATTTGCAAAGAAATCTTCTAACTCAACAGGTAATGCATCTCCTCCTCCAGCGTAAATTCCTCCCCCTTTAGTTCCCACTAATAAATTGTACGTTTGTTTTACATCTTTCACTTTTCTAACGCCAGAAGCAGGAATATCCACTATAGTTATTATTTCTTCACCTTCAAAGTTTTGAAGAAGAACTATGGTACTACAATCTTCTGGAAATGCATCAGCATCATTACGTAAAGCATCAATCACTGCTACAATGGTACCAGAATATTTGTCTTTCGGCTTTCGATCTAATAGGTCAAATGTGAATATATCAGCAAACGTTTCAAAAATATTCCATTGATTATTTTCATAACTTGAAATTTTTGAATTTGTAGCACACATTATATTACTACAATTAATTACAGCATTCTTAGCAACTGAACCGTTGTTTTTTCGTGTCACAATTAATTTTATATTCAAATCATCCAAGCCGTCATTTATGGGATTCCAATTATCTCCACCGTCTGTTGAAAGAGTAACACCTTCTCCGTCTGACGCAACATAAACTTTGTCACTTACATCAACTGATATATCAGATATTGGACTTACACTGGGAAATTTTTGATTCCATGTAACTCCATCATCGGTAGACTTGTAGAACCTGTCGGAATAACCTGCATAAACATCCCCGGCAGAATTAAAGTCAAACGCAACTGATGTGAAAATTGTCAGCTTTGCCCATGTGTTCCCCATATCGGTACTTCGGAAACATCCGTCTTGCGTTACAACTAATACTGTTCCGGTTAGGGGATTAACTTCAACTTTAGTAACCCAGTAAGAATTTATCGACCCGAGCATAGGAATATTGTTTGTTCTATTTTCCCAAGTAACCCCGTCATCGGAAGAGTAAAAAATTCCGGCATAACTTGTACCAGCATAAAGTTCACCATTTGGTCCGTCAGCAATTTCATTTACATGAGTATTAGTCATTCCGTCAACACCAAGGTTCCAGTTGTCTCCATCATCAGATGAGTTATAAACTCCCAAACCACTTATACCTGAGTAAATAATTCCATTAAAACTAAGCAAACATTGAATTGAAGGAATACGACCGGGCCAGTTCGTCAGTTGGTTCCAACTTCCCCCTCCGTCGGTTGAACGGAATATTTTATCTGTTTGTGCGGCTATAATTTTATCATTTGATCCGACTACAACACCCTGATAGCTGAAGCTAGTCGGGGCATTTAAATCCTGCCAGTTATCTCCGTTATCAGTTGAAAGATATACTTTACTGCCGTTTGTGGTAATTATATCACCTGATGAATTAAAAGCGAACGCAAGGATACCATAGCCGTTAATATCAAGACCGGTATTAATTGCTGTCCAGTTAACTCCGTCGTCAGTAGAACGAAATGCACCGTTATTAAAAGTCCCGGCAAATAAATCTCCGGAACTGTTTATTGCGATTGGACCTATTGAACCTGAAATTCCCGTAACGCTATTTATTGAACTCCCCTCATCATCAGAATAAAAAAGCCCGTATAAAGAACCTATAAATAATCTGTCGGCATTTACAGCAAGAGTTGTAATGGTGCTTGAAGAAAATGTGTTAGATACTTTTTCCCATGTTGCTCCGCCATCGGTTGAGCGTAAAAGACCGGAGCCATCGGTTCCTGCAAAAATATGTCCGCTGCTATTAACCGCAACAGAACGGAAATCGGCTATTAATAATGAATTGTCATATATTTTTTCCCATGTCTGCCCATTATCGGAAGAGCGGAAAATCCCACCGAGATATGTTGCGGCAAGAATTCTTCCCTGGTTGTCATTCGTGATTGCCCGGATATAACCGCCATACGGGCCTATCTGTGTAAATTGGGCATAGGAAATAAAAGATAAGTTTATTATTACGAAAACAAAAAACTTTAAGAAGGTTCTCATACAGCCTCCACTAGATATAGATTTTAAAAAGTCCGGGATAATTCTTATCTGTATAGTTCCAATATATTATTTCAACTTAGCAATTAATCTGGAGAAGAGGTATGGCCGTGAATAGCTTAAATTTAAAAATTACGTCTATTTATAAATCTTATAGATAACTAGGTTTGTGTTGGTAATAATTATTTTTAATCTAGCTAGAAAAAATTAAACTTGTCAATAAAAATTAGTCAAGTTATTATTCTTGTGATTTAAAGTACATTTAAATTCCGAATAGATAATGATTGGATTGAGCTTATTTGATATGGCAGGAAGCTTCGTATCAACTAAAATATTTGTTTTGTTGAAGTAAAATAAATTATTTACAGGGATATCTTTTCTGTGTAGGAACTATCACCTCTTATTATCATCCTATTAAAAAAAATTGCTCCCCCAATCCTCACACAAATAGTTTTTTCAGCTTGTCAGTAAAACAATAAAGATAATCCATCATTGAAAAAGACTTCCTTATTTTTGCAGTTGCTTTAAGCTGTTCCGGTAAAAATTAAGCAATGCCTTTTTTGAAGAACAACATTATTTAAGATTATAAATTTTCCTTGTCTTTATTCAAAGATAGAATTAATTTGATATTAACCTAAGCTTTTTTTTGGGAGGAAATCAAATAAGTTCTTCTTATCCATATCCGAAAAATAATTGTATGTCTATATTTAGTCATTATTTTATGTCTAAGTATATACACTTAGGATGAAAATGGACTATGTAGACAAAAAGTTTCTAGATATAAATATGTTCATAGTGATAACTCAAAGACTTAATAATAAGTTAGGTGCCAAAAGAAATGATATAATATTTAGGAAAAAATTTTATTTAATGGGAACTGATTATGAACGGTGATAGAGTGAGTGCGCTTAATTTAATCTTACCAATTTTCTTTTTAGCTATTTTAATGACAATCGCATTAATAAATTATCCAGAAGTATTTAGTTATTCAATATTAAGTTCAGTAATAACAGTTGTAGGGATTATTATTTATGCTATACTGTGGATTTTTCTTAAACCAAACAGATTTTCAAGGAATGGCGGATTGTTTATTGGCTTATTATTTATCTTAAATATTTTTCTTGAGGATTTCATTAATTGGTCTACTAAAACATCAAGTTTGATATCAACATTAACAATGATGTTTTTAATTTTTATTTCATTTTCAATAATAAGTGCAATTACACCAACAGAGAATTATAATTTATTTAAAGGGATTAAAAGTAGTTTTATAAGTGCACTTTTGGGGACGATTATTGCTTTATTTTTTGGATATTTGATATGTTATTTATTCCCCCACAGGATGGTTGAAATTTTAAGGAATGATTCAGGGTTTAATGATTTTACAAATTCAAAAGCCTATACATTTTATAATGCGTTTGATAATGCATCTAACCACATTATAATAGTTCCAATCGTTTCAATAATAATGGGTACTATTGGTGCAATTATAAAATTAATAACACTAAAGATAAAAAGAGTAAAATCAAATAGTAATTGATTTAAGGAATAATATTTATATGAGAGCACCTAACAAGTGGCTAAAGGCGACAGCGATTTCGCTCTTGGCAATTTTGGGTTTTGGGGTTTGTTGTTCCGTGTTAAGTTTCTTGTTCAACGTTATTCTGCTATGAAAGATTTTTTTAGTTATAAAATTTACTAATTAAAGCGGCATTGTTGCTCTGGGCTGCGCCTTAGCCGCAAAGCCGTTAAGTTCCAAAGATAAAAATATTTAATCAGACATAAAGAAAAGTTTAATCAGATTCTGTTATCAAACTAAGAATTAGGTAAACCGAAAATGAAAATATTAATAAGGACATTAATTCTAATTTCGATTTCATTAATACTAAATTCCTGTAGTTTATTTTTAGGAGGAATTGTTGCATTGGATAATTCTGCAAATAAAGGTGAAAAAGAAGTTGGTTATGAGGAAGTAATTAAATTAAGAGAAGGTAAAAAAATAATTTTGGAGCTAAATGATTCAACAAAAATAGAAGGCGCATATAAAGGTTATAAAGAATTCAAAGAAGGAAATAAGGATATAAAACAAATTACAATAGTAGAAAAGAATAATGAATTGAAAACGTATAATACTTCTGAAATCAATAAGTATATCTATATTGATGAAGGAGGAAATGTTTGGACAGCAGTTGCAATAGGTGGAGTTGTTGATGCAGCGATTATATATGGAATTATAAAAGGCCCAAAGTTCGGCCCAACGGGAAGAATATTATAAGGAAAATAAATATTAAAGGCAGCACCTAACAAATGCAATTTAAGTTGACAGCATTTTACGTACTCGGCTTTTTTGATGTTTTTAGGTACTTGCTTCGGATAATAGTTTTTCTATATACTTCAATAAATTTCCTCATTATCTACAAAGCATTAAATCAAAATATTATGAATCCTATCAAAAAATAATTGCTTGCCTTATCCACACTCCCAATCCTCACGCAAATATTTTTTTCAGCTTATCATTAAAACAAAAAATACGCACACCAGCCACTATTGAAAAAGACTTCCTTATTTTTGTAGCTTCTATATCTGTTCCGGACAAAAATAAGTAAGACTTTTTTCCCCTACCTTCATTTTCATAAAACATTATATCTACAGTATTATCAAAAATTACTTGTTCGGTCTGACAGCCTATACGCTCTCCAAATTCCCAAACTGTCAGCCCTTCACAAATAATTTTTTCATTTTACCTGCCAAAGGCAGGCTTGTTTACCAACCGAAGGTTGGTCAGTAAATCAGGAAATATTTATCGTAAACAACTTGTAAAAAAACCTTGCTTAATTATCGATGGTATGATCTTTGACTAAGCAAGTTGTTTAAATATTTAGAGCCAAAGTTTAATATCTGAAGTTTTCAATAAGCATAATATCGCTTTTTTTAGGTTGACGTTTTGAGTAGAGTAAAAATGATTCATCAGAGGTTATAGCTATCGATGATAAATCACTAATTTTAATCATTGGTATTTGCTTTATTAGAACACTTCTTTTTGTAGTTATATTAAAAAAATTTAATACTGGTGAACCATCATTTTCACGTATATAATAAATTCCTTTTTTGGTAACTACCCATCCACTAATCGCTATGTCTGTTACACCTTGTAAAATTGGTTCTTCTTCATTTCCATCGGTTGATGTTCTCCAAATTTCCCTATTATTCCAATCCTTCATATAATATATATCTTTACCATAAATATAAGGAACAACTCCGGAATTTTTTGTAATAGCTTTTTCTTCTTTCCCATTTTTAAAATATGAATAAATGTTTCCTCGGGCTAAATTATACGCATAATACCCTGTCCCGTTTTTTTTCCATTCCGGAAAATGTAAAACTTCCATTTTTTGATATCTACCTTCTAATAGGTTATATAAATAACTGTTGGCTATAAAACTTGATAAGACTTCAGTACCGTCAGGTGACCATTTACTAATTCCTGGATATATTTCACTTTCAAAAAAAGTCAATTGCGTTTGATTTACTCCATTTGCATCACAAATCCACAGATTGTGTGTACCTGTTCTATTAGACGAAAAGATAATTTTCAAATTATCAGGTGAAATATCAGGATTCATATTATCAAAAATAGAAGAACTAATTAACATCGTATCTTTTTCTGGATAATGAATGTCAAGTTTCCAAATATTACTATTCTCAATTGTTTCAGCATAAGCGAGTCTATATTCTTTTAGTGATATACAGGGATTGCTTATATTAATTCCACTTAGTAACCTTACCTCTTTATTTTCTGATATATCTTTTTTCCATAATGTTGGTACCCCTTCAATACTACGTGAAAATATAATTGATCGATTATCGGTACCCCATGCAAATCCATTAATGATAGTATTTTCGTCAGTAATATATTTTATCTTGTCATCATTGAAATTTTTTATACAAATCTTGCCAAGGTGTGGAAATTGACATCTTACAAATGCTAAATATTTTCCATCGTGAGATATTTTGGGATGTATATCACCCCAGAAACCTTTCTTTTAAAGGAATAATTTTTTCTACCATCCTATTTGCTATAGATACTTTATAGGTAGCAAACCCATTATCTTTTTTGGAAAAACTTGAAAAATAAATAAATTTATTATTTGGTGACCAATCAATAACCGGATGTCCGGAAAATCCCGGTTGGAAATCAATTATTTTCTGTTCTCTACCACCTAAAGCTGGAATTATAAAAATTGCTCTTTGTTGTAAATTTGATGGGTTCTTATTCTCCCGAATAAAGGCAATAAAACGTCCATCCGGAGACCACTCTGGTTTATTGTCAACTAAGGAATTTGATGTCAATCTAATTGGTTCACCTGCATCCATTAATTTTACATATATATCAAAATTATCCTGTTTTGGTCCATTCCATGAAAAAGCAATGTACTTTCCATCCGGAGAAAATGTTGGATCATATTCCTCACCCATGTAACTGGTTAAACGAATTGTTTTTATTGACGAAAGATTTTGAACTATTTGGGAGGGATTAAATACTTTAAAATAAATATATAAAAAGATTATAATAATACTTATAGTCATGATTATTAGAACAGAATAATAAACTAATCTTTTTTCTTTTGGTTCTTTATTTGATACAATTAAGTTTTCCTTAATTTTTTGTTTTTTGACATTTAATTCACTTAACAAATCATTAATCGTATTATAACGTTTGTTTTTTTCTTTCCGTAGACACTTTTTTATAATCCTAAGTAAATCTGGATCCTGAATACGATCTAAATTAGGCTCGGAATTTAATATTAAATAGATGAGTGCCTGATCATATTCTGCTTTAAAAGGAAGGCTCTTAGTTAACATTTCATAAATTGTAACTCCTAATGACCAAATATCTGTATTCAGATCAACATCTTCTCCTCTTGCTTGTTCAGGTGACATATATTCTATGGTCCCTGCCGTACTCCTCATTTGTGTTAACCTAGTTTGTCCTTTTACTTTGGCTAT
The DNA here is from genome assembly GCA_963782475.1 of uncultured Bacteroidota bacterium. Lineage (GTDB taxonomy): Bacteria > Bacteroidota > Ignavibacteria > Ignavibacteriales > Ignavibacteriaceae > CAVQBP01. Next base: position 97,409 of record CAWAJW010000003.1, on the reverse strand, counting down.
TCCAAAATCTAATATTTTTACGGAACCATCATTCGTAATAAATATATTCTCAGGTTTGATATCTCTGTGAATGATATTGTTATTATGTGCTTTTACCAGTCCATTACAAATTTGCGTTGAAATATCCAAAATCTGATCTATATTCAGTGAACTATTTACAATTTTTTCCTTTAGTGTCTCACCTTCATAACAAGCCATTGATATAAACAATTGACTACTTTCAGTCTCTCCAATCTCATGTATAGTACAAATGTTATTATGTTCTAATGCAGAGGCAGCTTGTGCCTCATGAATGAATCTTTTTTTAGCTATCTGATCTGTTGAGAAAATAGGCGGTAGGAATTTTAGTGCAACAATTCTTTTTAATTTAGTATCCTCTGCTTTATAAACTTCACCCATTCCCCCTTCACCAAGCTTTTCTATTATCTTATAGTGTGATACTTTTTCCCCGATCATAAAAGCCCCACATTTCCAAATGCTGTAAGAGATGTATCATGTAAAATACAATTTTTTAGGGGAAGGGTATTCCGGAAGGAATTAGAAGACTATTTTTCACTAGCCCCCTAAATAGAAAATATTTACTTTGAATAGTATATTTTTCTTAATTAAAAGTCAATTAGGTAATTAATTTTAGTTCTAATATAAATTAAATATAATCTCATGCTCTTAAAATGTTCTGTCAAAAAAATAATTGCTCACCAAATCCCCGTATCCAATCCTCTCGCAAATATTTTTTTAATCTTTATAGTTAATCTTCAAATGATTTTCGTAATCAGCTGGTGAAAAAAACCTTGCTTAATTTTTATGGAAGCTTTTAGGTAAACAAGGCTTTTTTGAAGAACACTATTTTTAGCTCGGGTAAACTTTTTTAAATCACAGTAATAGCTGAGAGTAAATTACGAGAAGTTCCCCCTTTCTTTAGGTTCTCATGCAACCATTATCTCAAAGTTACATTTCTTATAATAAATGTTACATAGAAAGTAGATTTGTTTTCCATTGTTCCTGATATTTGCAGCAGATGATATGATTTGAGTGTTCTTTCATTGTTTAGCATGTTAATTATTATTCAAACCTGAAAAGACCTCATGATCACAGACACACTATACCAATAGATTAAAATAAATTAATCTATTGTTATTCTATTTTATTTAAAACTTAGATATTGTTTAAACAAAGTCTTTTTAATTATTTATCTCAGCCCAATAATTTTCCCTGTTTGTTCCTGAACTTTAATTCTTTCTTTAATCAATTTTATATGGAGGCTATATGAAAAAGTTCTGTTATTTTTTCCCAATCATTCTTTTTATAATCTTTTTTGAAATAAAAAACATTAACGCGCAGATTCCAAATGGAGATTTTGAAAAATGGACAAATGGAATTCCTGATTCATGTATAGCATTTAATATAACTCAATCTACTGATAAGTATTCAGGAAATTTTGCCGCTAAAGGAATAGTTGATTCTTTATTCTCTCAATTACTGGCACCCGAAATACTTATAGATTTTCCTATATCAAAAACATACGCAAATTTAACAGGCTACTATAAGCTTACTACTATGGACCCGAATGATGTACTCAGCATCCTGGTTACAGTACATAAAGACAGTTCTACAATCGGCACCGGAGGTGGATTTTTGTTGATTGGTGCACAAACTACATCATACAACCAATTTACCGTACCAATAAATTATTCAGGCGATGCTCCAAAGCTAAATAGAATGGATATTGAAATAACTATAGAAGATACTTCAAATAATTATTTAAACACTCCTGCCAGAGGCTCTTTCTTTATAATAGATGACCTTCAATTAAGTGAAACTGCAACCGGTATAAATGATCAAGCATTTTCTCTCCCGAATGATTTTAAATTAGAACAAAATTATCCAAACCCGTTTAACCCCACAACTACAATTCGGTATTCAATACCAAAGGAATCATTTGTAACAATTAAAGTTTATGATGTAATAGGCAAAGAAATTACGAGCTTAGTAAACGAAAGAAAATCAACAGGGAATTATTCTATTAATTTCAATGCCAGCAATCTCCCAAGCGGCATTTATTTTTACAGAATGCAGGCAGGCAATTTTGTATCAACGAAGAAATTAGTTTTGCTTAGGTAACTTAGTTAACTCATTTTTTAGTAAAATCTGAAACATTGTATCTTAAATTAAAAGGTGAAAAATATGAAATCATTAAAAATACTTGTATTTGTTATTATTATGTCATCATGTTTATTATATTCATGTAAAGCAGATAATAATTCCAATGCTTCGAAAGACAGCACTTCTTCTTCGATAAAATCACCTTCAAATTCGCCCGGCAATGCCAGCTTTTCATGTAAAATAGATGGCAAAGATTTTTCCGGAAAAGGAAATGATAGTTACTCAAACGTTGCTATAATTAGCAGTCCCGGTCTTATAAATTTTGTTCTGGTACCTATGGAGAAATTTCAAGGAGTCCCTCCCCAATTCAATTTTTTTGTTGCGGATCATGGCACAACTACAATTGGAGAGTCGGGAAATGGTGATTATGCAGCTAAATACTCTCCCGGAGGAATAGATAATGATTACAAGTGTAAACAAATAACGGTTACCATAGCCTCTTCAAATGAATCAAGAGTTAAAGGAACATTTTCAGGAACCTTAATTGATCCTAAGCGTAACAACAAGGAAATTCAGGTGACGGAAGGTAAATTTGATATTCCATACTCACCATATTCTAAAAAATAAAATTAAATTTATGTTTAGTAAATAACGGTATACAATAAAAATCATAAAAATTAAATTTTAAGTATGGTGGTTATGAAAGTTTTTTTTTCTTTTATTCTAAGCTATTATAACAAATTATTTTAGAAACTAACTCGTCACATATTTATATTTTTTGTTAAGCATAGAGTCAGTCATGAAATTTTCATTATTGTTGGTTGGGCTTGCTGCAGGAATAATAATCGGTATCATTTTAGCAATCAGCTTGAATAACAAAATCAATTAGACAGTAAACAAAAGGAGAACTTTCAGTCAACAAATACAGTTAAATGGAAGTGGGTGGATAGTCTGGATGCAGTAAAAGCCGCACCATAAAATCGTAAAATAGCCTTTGAAAATAAAAAGATTAGAAGTCTCGAGGTAACATTAAATCCTTACGAATTTGAACGAATGCATAAACACCGTTTTTCAAGTGTAGTGTGGGGTCAGATAATGATGCACCAGCATATGATATAATATATTATCGGTACAATTATGATTCAGTAAAGCATAAATACTTTGTAGAAGATAGTGTTAAACAGCACGGCGGAGGAAATCCCAATGTAGCACATTTCATGCAACCGGAAGGTCCGCACCGAATTAAGAATCTTAGTAATGCGAGAATTGTCGCTTACAGAGTTGAATTCAAAAAAGATATGAAGGACTAATCGTATATTTGGTTCTTACTTCATTTAAATTATGAAAATCAATTTTGAATAGGTATGAAATAATATGCTAGTAAATAAAAGGTTCGGTAAAATTACAGAAAGAGAGTTCTGGACAAAATGTTTATAAAAAAAACTGCATAATGCATCATTTGACCACCATTCCTGTCAAAAAATAATTGCTCGCTCAAATGAGGCTTATCTCGCTCGCAAATATTTTTTTCTTCTTTGTAATAAAACTCAAAATTAAATTACTCCTTTTCCAGCACTAAAAAAACCTTGTTAATTTTTAATAAAATTATTTTTGATTAAATAAAGCTTTTTTAAGAAGGACAATATACAACATTTTCTTGCCTTTAAAAGAAAAAGGAATTAAGTTGAAGAGAGCATGAGTTTTTAGTTAGATAGATAAATTTCTAATTATACTTTAACAAATGAGATATACTTTATGATTAATGGAGGTTGGATTGATATTACAATTCCTATTAGAAATAATATGGTACATTGGCCAGGCGATTCCGACATAGTGATTAAAAGAATAAATTCTATTGAAGCCGGTGATGATTGTAATTTGACCCATATATCATTTAGTGCCCACACTTCAACACATATGGATGCTCCTCTTCATTTTATTGAAAATGCGAAAGATATTTCCACTCTTCCTTTTAATGCCGTAATCGGCAGAGCAAAAGTAATTGAGATAAAGGATAATAAATCGATTAAGCTTGAAGAATTGAAAGCCCATAATATTCAAAGGAACGATCGCCTTCTCTTTAAAACTTGTAATTCTTTAATTGATTGGAGTATGAAAGATTTTATTAATGATTATGTTTTTTTAACAACAGAAGCTGCAAAGTATTTAGTGGAGAAAAAGGTTCAAACAATTGGAATTGATTATTTATCAATCGCCGGTTTGAATAATACAGAAGTAGTCCATAAGATACTTCTTAGTTCAGAAATTTGGATAATAGAAGGTCTGTTGTTAAATGGTGTTACCGAAGGATTATATGATCTAATCTGTCTGCCAATCAACATTATTGGATCTGATGGAGCCCCTGCTCGTGTTGTTGTAAAGAAGGTTTCAAACTATTAAAAACATATATAAATACCTCCTGTAAATCAAAGTATTTTCAATCCTATCAAAAAATAATTGCTCGCCTTATCCGCACTCCCAATCCTCACGCAAATATTTTTTCAGCTTGTCATTAAAACAAAAAACACAGCACACCAGCCACTATTGAAAAAGACTTCCTTATTTTTCCTGTTTCTTTAAGCTGTTCCGGTAAAAATTAAGCAATGCCTTTTTTGAAGAACAACATTATTTAAGGTTATAAATTTTCCTTGTCTTTATTCAAAAATAGAATTAGGTTGATATTAACCTGAGCTTTTTTGGGGAGGAAATTTTTTGTGTACGACTAAATTTAGTATTTTACTTTTTAATTTAGATTTTACGATTGTTCTTAACTGCAATTTTTTGCATAAATAAAGAAGTACTTATGAATATAAATGACGCATATAATTTTTTTAATAAATTGTCATTTGAGTCTGACAATAAAGCCGAGATAAAAATTTATAAAAAAATTATTGAAATATTTAGTAATCTTAAAAAGAGAGAATTCTCTAAAGAACAATTAAAATCAATAGAGGAAAAGATTGTTTCATTAAAATTTAATACTATCTCTAAGAATCGATTGAAATACTATAAATTGCAACTCACTAAATTAAATAAATATTTAAAGGAAGATTTACATTAATTCCAAAAGGATATTATACAGCTTCGGGGATTGCGTTAGGAGCCGGTTTTGGCGCAGCGTTTGGGTTATTACCAATTTTTTGGAAAATGTTATTTGGTATTGAAACAGAATTTCAAAGGTCCCTTGGTATTGCCTTTGGTATTGTAATTGGAACAATTATTGGGATGTTTGTTGGAAAATATATGGATTATGGAGCAGAGAAAAGAAATCGAGTATTGAGATGAAAGCGACAAAATTTAAATCATAATAGTCACCTAGATAAAATTGGTCGCACATAACATCTTTAATAAGTAAAAAGTCAATAGGCAATAGCTTTCCTGACAAAAAAAGTTTTGTAAAAAAAAGTAAATCACAACTTCTATAAGCTATAGCAATCAATCATTTAACCTTAAACAACCAAGACTGCCAAAATATCTGTAAGGCACACTATGGCAACCAAACATCTTTCGGGACTTTCTTCAAGAAAACTTGAAGATGTATTGAAAAGACAATACATCTTTAATAAGTAAAAAGTCAATAGGCAATAGCTTTCCTGACAAAAAAAGTTTTGTAAAAAAAAGTAAATCACAACTTCTATAAGCTATAGCAATCAATCATTTAACCTTAAACAACCAAGACTGCCAAAATATCTGTAAGGCACACTATGGCAACCAAACATCTTTCGGGACTTTCTTCAAGAAAACTTGAAGATGTATTGAAAAGACAATACAATTCCAGATATATAATAGGCATGCGCATTACTACCCAATCAATGCAAACGATTATGCCGGTAAAAGCAAATCAGTTATGTGCCGGGGCTTGTAATGCGCGGCCATTGTAAAGACTTTATATGAATAAGTTCTTGACCTTTAAATTTATTATTAAAGCCAGATTTATATTTTAGGACAAAAAAGACGATCCGGGCAATTTCTTTAGCAATAATAGTTTTAGCAATGAATTTATTTTTTCTTCTAAGCAGGGAGGTATGGTAGTTACGAATAACAGGATAATACTGGATAGCCCGAATGGCAGCCTCAGAGAAAGCGACTTTAAGATATTTATTACCATCTTTAGAAGCCCTCTGCTTGGATTTACCAGCAGAATTCCGTGCAGAAGGTGTAAGTCTTGAGTAAGAGAAGAAATTCTTAAGGTCAGGGAAGCGGTTAATATCATCAACTTCCAGTAAAATAGAAAAGGCATTGATTATACCGATTCCAGGGATCCAAAGTAGTCTTTGAATATCATCATTAGGAATAAGGGATGGATGGAGCTGTTTTTCAATATCAATGATTTGTTCATTGAGAAGAGTTTGCAGTTCAGATAATTGCTCATATTGGAATTTGGGTATTCCGTCAAGTTGAGTAGGAGAATCAAAGTTAAATTTAGCAAGAAACAGGTGCATAGAATTGATTACGGAAGTATGTCGCTGAACAATTTTAAGTCTTGCTCTGAGGGCATCGCGAAGGAAGCGGTGTTGGTTAGAAATTTTATGTGCTACAGGAATATAGTTCATTCTAAGGAGCTGAGCAAGAGTAAGAGAATCAACTTTATCAGTTTTAACTTTAGCATAAGCAATAGCCTTAACATATTTAGCGTGAGCAAGAATCAAAGGGATGTTAATAGAATCAAGGAGATCACTTAACCAATACCAGGACATAGTAGATTCAACAGTGGTGATATGTTGACCGGGGATAGAGGAGAAATACTGAATGAAGTTATGAGGAAGATTTTAAAATTATCTTTTTTAACGACATTACCATCAGGTTCAACAGTAGTTAAAAAAGAAGTAAATTTGTGAAGATCAATTCCAGTGTAATACATTTGATACCTCCTAAGTTAAAGTTAATTGGTAATGCTAAATTTAATTTTTTACTTATTGGAAATATCAATGCAATTTAAGTTGACAGCATTTTACGCATTCGGCTTTTTTGAGAATTATGAGGTAGATGATCCGCTTAAATTTAACTTAGATTTCTTAACTAATTTTCATCCTGAACCACAAATCAGTTAATCAAAATATTAGAAACTAAAAACCTGACGATTTATTATTTGGGAAGACGAAAAAATACCTTATTAATCTGATTATGTATCGCGTATTTTCAAAAAAGCTATGCGTGAGAAGAAGTTAGATGATAATCCCATACTTGTTGGCATTCCTACATAACTCATCTGGCAAATAGTAGCGATATACCATTACCAGGGATGCAAAAACTTGCTGGGCATGCTAGAATAACTACTACAATGAGATATGTACATGTCGATAGTATGGAATGATGAAATCAGTTAACGTTTTAAATAATCTAAACTAAATATGACTCACAGCGGGAGTTTCATTTATTTCTTTTTCATGTCTTGCTATTACACAATTTATTTTACAGTCTCGAAATTGAAGTTCAGAATAAATATTTAATTTTACATTATTAAGAAAACCTCACAGTTGATGCAATGGTTAAAAATTTACTTCATTCAGTAGAGTTGAAATTTAAAATTTACGACTGAATAAATTTTACTCAAATGCAAATTTCTCTTTAGTCTCCTATTATTAAATATGCCCCCTTAAAATCCTGATTCCAAGCTTCAATAACTGCATTTTTATTCGAATCTGGTTTAAATAATATTTGTGCTTTTCCATTGCCAGCTTCAATAATTGAACTACCAAAAGTTGTTCCTAAGTTTTCTAATAATTTTCCTGAACCATCTGACGAAAAATAAATTCGTTTACTATAATCCAAACATCTTTGCCCATCTTTATCAACTACAATTGCTGTAATTAGATAGTCCCCATTTGGAAGTTTGTTTGATAGTAATTTAATGTCATCGGGAGTGCCTGCTTTTTTATAAGTGTAATCGAACGTTAATGTATCAACTGCAGTTTGTTTATTATTGTTATATCCGACCGCTTTCAAACTATTTGCACCTTCATTAAAGTTGAGCTGCCAGTTTAATCCGCTTGCTGGAAATTTTTTTATGTCTTTATCTTTTCTCCCAAAACTTTTTCCGTTCAAGAATAATTCAACTTCATCACAATTACTATAAACACAAACTTCTCTTTTCACATTTTTGGGCCCGCTTCGTTCTGTCCATGTATGGCTTTCAATATAACAGAATTCCGGTTTCTTAGTCCAATAACTTTTAAAGACATAATAGGCGTCTTTTGGTTGTCCCGCTCTATCTACCAACCCTTTAAATTCATGTAGGGAATTGCATTTTCGGGACGAAGCGGTGTTGGAAAATCCTTAAAAGCCCATTGCACATTTCCGGCGAAAGTTGTAGTCTGCATAGTGTATCTCAAATGCCAATCAAATAAATCTACTATATAATTTTCACTCCAATCACCTATATTTGCAATGTTTGAAACATGCACTTTATTAACTTTCTCATCCCATTCATTTGGATTTAAAATTCCTTCACCGGTAATTGGATTTTCATTATGCCTGCCCAATAAACTTGAACCGCCATATTCAACATGCAGAAGATGAGGATATTTTTTTTGCGCATCTACAATTGCCTTTTGATAATTGGTATAAACTCCCGAATACCAGCCTGCCCAAATAGATGGAGAAAAGACATCAACTATTTTTGCTGCTCCTTGATATTTTCGCACTGCTGTTAATCTTGATGGGTCAATAGTGTGAGCAATATTATTTAGTAAACTTAGAAAGGCATCTAGTGAATCTTCATTATTTCCATTTTGAAAATCCGGCAGCCAGTCAAGTTCATTACCAAGAGACCATATTATAATGCTTGGATGATTAAAGTTCTGATTTATTTGTTCTGTAAATAATCTTTTAGTATTTGATTTCCACTCTTCTTTGCCCATCCCTCCTCGGCACCATGGAAGTTCATCCCAAACCATTATCCCTAATTCATCACAAGCTTTGTAAACAAGCGGACTCTGAGGATAATGCGCAAGCCTTACAAAATTAGCTCCCATTCCTTTAATCATTTTCATGTCTTTTATTTGAAGGCTGTCGGGCATTGCTTCTCCATATCCGGCATAATCTTCATGACGATGTGTCCCTTTAATTAAAAGTTTTTTCCCGTTCAGATAAAATGCACCATGATTTTTAAATTCATACCAGCGGTAACCAATTTTATTACTGGTTGAATCGAAGAATTCATTATTCTTTTCTAGGTTTAATTTTACTGTATAAAGATTTGGATTATCCGGCGACCAAAGTTCTGGATTTTTAAGATTATTAAAGTTTAAGGAAATTAAATTATCACCTTTAGTCAAACTTAGTTCTTTTTTCGTTTCATCAATTACATTGCCATCTGGATTTATCAACCTTGCTTTAAGAATCTCTTTTGATTCACTTAGACAATTTACTTGCGCTACAACTTTTGTAGTTGCAGATAATTCACTCACATCGGAAATTAGTACATGAAAATTCTGGATATAGTTTTGTGGAACTATCTTTAACCAAACATTCCTAACAATACCACCATAAATAAAGAAGTCAGATTTTTGCGAAGGAATTATATTTGGGTTATATGAATTATCTACTCTAACATTAATTATATTTTCACTTCCTTCATTAATAAAAGGAGTAATATCAATTTCAAACCCAACATAACCACCGACATGCTTACCGGCAAATTTATTATTTACATAAACATCTGTGGTTATGTCTGCTCCTTCAAAATAAAGTATAATATTTTGTTTGCGGCTTAACTTTGGAATAAATATATTTTTCTGATACCAGCTTGCATCTCTACGATAACCTGGTTCTGCATCAACGTTATCATATCTATTCCATGTATGAGGCAGATTTATTTTTTCCCATTTGTTGCTTGGTAAATGAATATCATTTATTTCGTTTGTATTATTCTCAAGATATGACCAATCATTATCTACATTATAAATTTGTCTTCCACTTTTATCTTCAATATTATTATTAGTATTAATTATTTGTGCATTAACTGAAATTATTGCAGAAAGGATTACAAAAATTGATTTCAGATATGTCATTAGTTTCCTAAAGTAAATAATAAATTGAGATTATATTGAATAAAATTTAGTTTAGCCATAATATAGGCTGTCGGATAAAAAAGTTTCTGATTATCTCTTCTTTCGTTGGAGCGGGGTTTAAAGTTTTCCAAAGGTCAATATATTCTTCTTTATTATAGGCAATTCCTCCAAACAGCAAAGAAGGTTGTCTTACCGGCCAATCATCAAAGTACATTATATCCTTTTGATAAGGCCACTTCGATTTATCCTTTATATATGGATACATAAATTTTAATGCTGCTTCAAGTGTTACACCATCGTCAGTTTTAAATTTCCAAAGATTATCTTCTGACGTTGATAAAATTTCTGCAACCATCGCCATCGCATCAAGATTGAATAATGAATATCCATATGGTTTTGTTCTTGCCAGTTCCTTTGGAAAACTTCCATCTGCTTTCATTTGTTTTGTCAATAGTTCTGTTTTAAAAAGATTACGGCAGAACTCAAGTTTATTTTTATCTCCAATAAATTTTGCGTACTCGGCAACCTGCATATCCCAGCAAGTGCTATGATTATTACCATTATTCCTTTCATCAATTCCAAATTGGTCATTCATCAGCCAATCAGAAAATTCTTTAAACCATTTTTTTATTTTATTCAGGTCATCCTTTTTAATAAGATTATCTTTTTCAAGAACCATTGCTGCTTGTACAACTTCAACTAAATGGACAGCATCTATAATTCCTATTCCTCTTCCTGAGTATCTTCCTTTTATCGCCTGGGAATATTTTAGATTTGGATTCATCATCGTTTTCTTATTTACAAACCAGGCAAGCAAATGTTTGACTGCATGCTCTGCATATTTTTTATCACCGGTAAATTTATATGCTGCCACTAATGTTGGTACCTGGATACTCAACCTTCTCATTGCTTTACGATGTGCAACAAAGTTATCAGGGTTTGTCATCCCATCTTTTCGCACATAAGGGCTGTCAGGATATTTTGGGTTTGGCCACCAGTAATCCCCTTCTGAATAAAAGTCGTGAATACCGCCTTTACTCCTTTCTGCTTTAGAAGATGTTATAGTTATTGGTTGTTCCTTTAAATATTTATTAGCATCTTTTACAACTCTGACTTTATCAAGTTTAATTATTAATTGTTTAACCGAATTATTTTTAACCTGAGCAAAAGCTATTGAAAAATAAAATGATAATATTAAACTGAAGTATAATTTGAATCTCATATCATTATTTAACTTAAATATAATGCAAAAATGTAAAGCAGTTTTATTAGACCTACGTCCTAAAAATTTTCATCAATATAAATAAAGAAAAACTTAAAAAAATAATCTAATAACTATTTTTTTATATATATTTTTATATATTTTTGTCAAATGATAAGCGTTTAACATTAAGTGCAAATTAAGAAATATGACGGAGTGAATCAAACCTAAAAATGTAAAATTTGTTGGCTTTTTTCTGTAAAAATCTTATATCGAAATCTTCCCTGGACTTATATAAATATAAAGGATTTAGTGTGAGTAAAATATTTTATTCCTTTATCTCATTTTTACTTCTATTACAAGCAACATCTCCTGCACAAAACAAAAATCTAATTTTAATCGAGACAAAAAATTCTGCTCTCGTTTTTATAAAAGGGATTAATGCAAAATTGTGCCAAATATATTTCGGTGAAAAGCTGAATAATAATTTTGATTATTTTAAAAACGAATCGAAGAAAAAAGATGCTTATTCGGCTTATGGAAATGATAATCTTTTTACTCCAGCTATTCGAATAACTCACACTGATGGAAATCCATCTCTTGACTTAAGATATATTAGTTATTATACTGAAAAAATTCATAGTAACACATCATTAACAAAAATAAATTTAAAAGACTCTCAATATCCTGTCAATGTGGTTCTGAATTTCAAAACATTTTATAATGAAGACGTAATTGAAGAATGGACAGAGATTAAGCAAAATGAAAAAGATTCTGTGACTATATACAATTTTGCATCTTCACAACTTAACTTTAATGCAAGTCATTATTGGCTCACACAATTTCACGGAGATTGGGCTCGTGAAATGCAAATGCAGGAAAGCAAGCTTACCAGCGGAATAAAAATTATTGATAGTAAATTAGGCACACGTGTTGACATGTATCAAACCCCGGTTTTCTTCCTTTCATTAAATAAACCTTCTGATGAAAATAAAGGTGATTTAATTGCGGGCACTCTTGCATGGACAGGTAACTTTCAATTTCTTTTTGAGATTGACCCAAGAAATTCTTTACGAATTATCTCAGGCATGAATCCTTTTGCTTCTGAATATAAATTATCTCCGGGGGAAAAATTTATTACTCCAAAGTTTATTTTTACATACAGCAATCAAGGTAAAGGAAAAGCGAGCAGAAGCCTTCACAGTTGGGCAAGGAAATATGATTTACTAGACGGCGAAAAACCAAGATTAACATTGTTGAATAATTGGGAATCAACCGGGTTTGATTTTAATGAAACAAAGCTTGCAGATTTAATTAAAGATGCTAAAAAACTTGGAGTAGATTTATTTCTTCTTGACGACGGATGGTTCGCAAATAAATATCCGCGCAATGATGACCATGCCGGACTTGGAGATTGGGAACCAAATAAAACAAAACTTCCTGATGGCATCAGCTATCTCACAAAAGAAGCTGATAAAAATGGAGTTAAGTTCGGAATCTGGCTGGAACCGGAAATGGTTAATCCTAAAAGTGAATTGTACGAAAAACACCCAGACTGGATTTTAAGATTTCCAAACAGAGATGAAAAATATTTTCGCAACCAACTAGTTCTTGATTTAACCAATCCTAAAGTTCAAGATTTTGTTTATAGTATTCTTGATAAACTATTAACGAAAAATACTGACATTGCTTTTATCAAGTGGGATTGCAACAGCATGATTGTTAATCCTTATTCTCCTTATCTCAAAAACAATCAATCTCATTTATATATCGATTACGTAAAAGGATTATATAAAGTGCTTAAAAAGTTTAGAGAAAAGTATCCTCATTTGCCCGTAATGCTTTGTTCAGGCGGAGGTGGCAGAGTTGATTATGAGGCTTTAAAATATTTTACCGAGTTTTGGCAAAGCGATAATACTGATGGATACAATCGAGTTTTTATTCAATGGGGTTATTCGTATTTCTTCCCATCAATTGCAATGTGTGCCCATGTTACTTCTATGGGAAAGCAGTCATTAAAATTTAGAACTGATGTTGCAATGATGGGTAAATTGGGATATGATATTCCGGTTGAAAAAATGAGTGACGAAGATTTAAAGTTTAGTCAGCAGGCAGTTAAAAATTATAAAAAACTAAGTGATGTAATTTGGTTCGGAGACCTTTACAGGTTGGTTTCGCCATTTAAAGAAAATCGTGCAGTACTCATGTATGTGAATGAACAAAAAAATAAAGCTGTTCTGTTTGCTTATAATCTGCAAACACAACGGCAGAATTTCGAGTCAGTAAAACTTCAAGGGTTAGATGACAATAAAAATTATAAAATAGAAGAAACAAATTTGTATCCCGGTGTTAAAGGAAGTTGTGCTGAAAACGGTAAAATTTTTTCCGGTGAATATTTAATGAAAATTGGATTAAATGTTTCCAGCAATAATTCTTTAACGAGCAGTGTAATTGAGATTAGTGAATTTAAATAAATTCGTTCTTCATCAAAAGCGGATTAAAATTAAATAAAATTTTAACTAAGATATTCAGAATAAATTAATCCTTTGAATAATTAACAAAATAAACTTAGCCGACTTAAATGAAAATATTGTAATGGAGATATAATGAAAAATATTCTTCTAACCGGTTTACTTATAATTTTTATGATGCAGCTCAATCGGGCTCAAGAAACATCAAAAGATAAAAGAATGGAATGGTGGCATGAAGCGAGATTTGGGATGTTTATTCATTGGGGAGATTATTCTGTTCTCGGAGGTGTTTATAAAGGCCATCAGATGAGACGCGGCGGTGCTGAATGGATTATGAATCGTATGAAAATTCCGGTTGAAGAATATCAGCAGTATGCAAAAATATTTAACCCCGTAAAATATGATGCAGATGCATGGGTAAAGATGGCTAAGGATGCCGGGATGAAATATCTTGTGATAACTGCAAAGCATCATGATGGTTTTGCAATGTTTAAAACAAAAGCAAGTAAATGGAATATAGTTGATGCTACGCCTTATGGTAAAGATGTTTTAAAACCTTTAGCTGCCGCATGTAAAAAATATGGAATCAAGCTTGGGTTCTATTATTCTCAAGCGCAGGATTGGAATAATCCCGGCGGGGCTGCTGCGAGAAAAGTTACAACAGAAGGCTGGCTAAATCCTGACTCCGCAAAAATCGATGCTTATACAAAAGCTCATGATGGGCATTGGGACCCACTTCAAACTTCCAAAAGCATGTCTGAATACATTGATAGTGTAGCCGTTCCGCAAGTAAGAGAATTGTTAACTAATTATGGCGACGTTGCCATTTTATGGTGGGATACACCTGTTGATATGACAGATGAATATGCTGAGAAGCTGCAAGCATTGTTAAAACTTCAGCCAAACATAATAACAAACAATAGACTAAAGCGTCCAAATTTTCCTGGTGATACACAAACTCCTGAGCAAAAGATTCCCACAAAGGATGAAATGAAAGGCAAAGATTGGGAAACCTGTATGACTATGAATGGCACCTGGGGTTATAAAAGTTACGACCACAATTGGAAATCATCGAAGACTTTAATTCGCAATCTTATTGATATAACTTCCAAAGGCGGAAATTATTTATTGAATGTTGGCCCCAAAGCCGATGGAACATTTCCCGAAGCAAGCGTTGAAAGATTAAAAGACATTGGGAAATGGATGAAAGTAAATAGTGAAGCAATTTATGCAACTAAAGCAAGTCCGCTGGATTCATTAGGTTGGGGACGCTGTACAATGAAAACCGATGGTGATAATACTATCCTATATCTTTTTGTTTTCGATTGGCCGATTGATGGAAAACTTTTTGTACCAGGGTTAAAAAATAAAATTATTTCTTCTAAACTATTGATGAATAATGAAAGTTTAAATTCAGATATAAATGGTAAAGGAGTTGTCATTAAATTGCCAACTGTCATTCCCGACGATGCAGCTAGTGTAATTAAGCTTGAAGTAAATGGTAAGTTGTAAAACTAAAAATAATTGAAAAGTAATATACAAGGATATAGTTTTTGAAAAAATTCTATAAATATATTTTGGTTATAATAATCTGTTCATTATTTCTCTTTTTATTTGCATTTAGAAGTTCTTCATCAAAGTATGAGTTTGTAACCGAGTTTGGTTCAATTAAGGAAGACTTCTGCTGCGTAAAAGAAAGTCAAAAAGTTTATCTTTTCACGCTTAAAAATAGAAATGGGATAGTCGCTAAAATTTCAAACTACGCTGGAGCGATATACACACTTAATGTTCCTGATAAGTCGGGCAAAATGATTGATGTTGTTTTAGGATTAGATAGCTTACCAAAATACTTTGAACCTAATCCTCATTTTGGATCTTTAATTGGACGCTTCTCCAACCGCATTGCAAATGCAAAATTTACTCTTGATGGTGTAACATATAATCTAACAAAAAACAGTCGCGGTAAGCATTTTATACATGGCGGTAAAATTGGATTTGATAAAATTGTATGGGATGCAGATACTTTAATGACCGATAAAGGCCCGTCATTAATTTTGACTCATCTAAACCCGGATGAACATGAAGGTTTTCCCGGCAATTTAAAAGTAAAAGTGATTTATACTTTAACAAATGATAATTCATTAAGTATGAATTATTTTGCCGAAACGGATAAGCCGACAGTTATAAATTTCACAAATCATTGTTACTTCAATTTAAATGGAGAAGGAAACGGCAATGTTTTAACACATCAACTTATGATTAACGCAGACCACTACACACCAAATGACAGCGAAGGGATTCCGACCGGCGAAATAAAAAGTGTCGCTAATACTCCTTTTGATTTTCGTAAAGCCCATTCAATTGGTAAATATATGAATCAGCTTAAACACGGTTACGATATTAATTTTGTTTTTTATCATCCGTGGGAGATTTTAAAATTAGCAGCCGAAGCTTACAGTCCCGAAAGTGGTATCGTTATGACAATATATACAACAGAACCCGGAATGCAGTTCTTCACAGCTAATGGTTTGAACGGAAAATTTTCAGGACAAAGTGGAAGAAAGTATGAAAGCAGTTATGGGTTTTGTTTAGAGACAGAGCATTTTCCAGATTCACCAAATGAACCGGGATTTCCTTCAACAGTTTTAAGGCCGGGAGAAAAATTTCATTCAACAACTATTTTTAAGTTTTCAGTTAAAATGAGTAATTGAAATTATGAATTTTATAAAAATGGTTATCTTTGTTTTATTATCAATGTTTTGTTCTTTATGTGCCCAGGTAAAAAATAATTCTAGTGAGCACTCAAAAAAAATGAATGCAGCACCTTCTAAAAAGGATACTCTTTACCTTTTCGATGGGAAGAATATGGACAACTTTGTTTTCGTAATGGATAAATTGAACCCGGATAAGAAAGATAAATATGAAATTAAAAATGGAAATGTGCATGTCTATGGCATTCAACATGGTTACTTCAGAACTAAAGAAGAATTTTCTAATTATGAATTACATGTTGAATGGCGGTGGCCTGAAGAAAATGAAAATGCTAACGGCGGAATTTTAGTGCACACACAATTACCGGATACTGTTTGGCCGGAATGTATTCAAGTACAGCTTAAAGAAGGAAGAGCAGGCGACTTTATTGCTATGAATGGAGCAGAACTTAAAGAAACAAAAGGAAAGCTAAAAGACACGGCTCCAATGATAGTTTCTTCCAGCGAAAAGAAAGAAGGTGAATGGAATAGCTGCGATGTAATCTGTACAAAAAGTTCAATAATTGTTTATGTAAATCACAGGATTCAGAACAGCGGTTCCGAATCAAATTTTGAAAAAGGATTTATTGGATTTCAAATGGAAGGAAAGCCGATTGAATATAGAAATATATATTTGATTAAACTTGATAGAAAATGATTTTAAGATTCAGTTTATTTTGACCTTGTTGTCGTTTTAGGTCAATAATTTTCATTTTACATTTACGGAGGAAATAAGATGAGAAGTGAGAAAAAAAAATCTTCCAAGCATTGGGTAAATTTCTTAGCAGCAATATTTTTGTTTTTTATTATTGTTCAACCTTTATTAAATGCACAGATAAGTTTGAATGACATGAAAAATTCAATCGACATAATAAATTTACAGCATCCATATTTATTTTTTAATGATAATGAGAAGCAGGAAATAATTAATAGAATTAAATCCAACCATGAATGCAGCAATATTTTTGCAGCTATTAAAGCAGAAGGCCATCGTTATATGCATGTTCCAATAAAAAATCCCCCTCCAACAAATCCAAAACATCCCCGATTTGTGAATGAAGAAGAAGGCACCACTTATATGCGTGAGATAAATGATGGAGCGTTGACATTAGCATTTTTATATCAAATGACAGGCGATACCATTTATGCGAATAAAGCAATTCAATTTGCTTTAGCTGTTAGCGATTTAACTGATTGGGTAAATGAAGCACACAAGTTTAATATTATTTATCCTCGAGTTTGGCCATGGGGAGTTCCTGATGAAAGATATGTTTTCTCTTTTGACATTTATGCATCCGGAATGGCAATCACACTTGCAACTGCTTATGATTGGCTTTATCCTGTTTTAACTCATACTGAAAGAGATAAAATCCGAGGTGCTCTTATGGAAAAAGCCATTTTAAGAGTTAGAGGGAATTATGATTATTTCTGGTGGTCAAGTGCATATAAATGTAATTGGTCGGCAATATGTTATACCGGCTTGGCTGTTCCATCAATGGCTTTGTTAAAAGATAATCCCGAGCTTATTGATGTAATTACAGAATGCTATAATAGAATTAATAAAACTTTTAGTCATATTGGTGAAGAAGGAGGCTGGCAGGAAGGTCGCGGCTATTATGGTTACATGATGAGAGAAAGTGTTTTCTTTATGGACGCTTTAAAAAGACTTACTAACGGCAAATATGATTTATTTAAAAATAAAACTATCGCAAATCATCCGCTTGATATTGAACTATACGGATTAACAGCTAACTTTGAAGACAGCGGCGGAGATCCGGTTGGACCGACTTATATGCTCGACAAATTTATAGCTGAAACAAAAAATAATACTGGAGCTTTTTATAGAGATAAATATTTTGATGAAGGAACAGATGTGTTTGATCTTATCTGGCCAAGAACAGATGTAAAACCGATTGAGCCTAAACCGGCTTCAAAATTTTTTAAGACGATTAATTGGGCAATGCTTCGCACGAATTTTCATGATCCTTCAACTGTCACAATCGCTTGCAAAGCAGGATACAATGATGATCCGCACCACGGGCATCTTGACTGCGGACAATTTATTTTAACCTGGCATGATGTTCCTTTAATTAGAGACATCGGCAGAATGGGATATGATGAATATTATTTTAATCAGGATAGATGGGATTATCCCTTTGCTTCAAGCATCGGGCACAATGTAATTATGGTTAACGGGGAAAAACAAATTCCGGCAAAATTAAAAAACCAGCTATGGAAAGAAGGTATTGGCGGAAACATTCTTGATTTTAGAACCAGCGATAAACAGGATTATGTTTTAATGGATCCAACTCATGCTTACCCAAATATAGAATTAAAAAAATGGAGAAGAAATATAGTGCTTCAAAAGCCGGAAATTACTTTATTGCTTGATGAAGTTGAAGCGGCACCCAATTCTAAGATAGAAGATAGATTTTTCCCTGGTGTTGGGAAGATAGAACAATCAGAAAGATTTACAAGAAATATAGGACGGCAAAACGGTAACTATGAAGTAATGAATGATTATGTTTTCTTGTCGGATTCAAAGAAGCATAACATGGCTTTAATTCCCTTTGTGCTCGATAATAATTTTAATATTGAAGAAGACCATCTTCCATTTATTCCGGTTACAGCAGATGCGAGAATGCAGTATGTTAATTTTTTTGAAACAGTTGTAAATTCAAAATCTGATAATTCACTTATTGCTACTCTTATTCTTCCGGTAGAAAATAAAAAAGAAGCGGAAGATATAGTAAAAGCTTCAAACATAAAGCAAGTTAGTCCTGATGAAATTGAAGTTAATGTTTCTTCAAAGCTTGGTAGTTTTAATTGGAAATTTAAAAAAGATAAAGATGGTTATGTATTGGAAAAATAATTTATCAATAAAATCGGGAAAGATAAATATATGAATGCTGATTCCCTCAATACGAATATAGGTTGGATGCTTCTGCCATTTGTATTTACCATTATTATATCGTTTGTTCAAATCACTGTTATATTCCGGCGGAAATTTTTGATCAAATGATTCCCCGGGTTTACATTGAATAATTCCTACACTGTACCAGGAGCTTAATTTTAATTTGAATCTTGAATTAATTACCTGTTTATATTTTACTAATGCTACTCTTGAGGTTATTAATGCTTCACTCCAGGTAACTTCTTTCGGTAATACTCCGGATCTTGAGCGAAGGAATGAGAAGAAATAAATGAAAGAATTAAAACCACTAACAGGATTTTACTTTTCATTTATTTCCCTTTATTGAAATGAGTTCTAAATCAAAAGTCAAAAATAAAATTTTAAAAAATAAATATAACCGTTCAAAATTTTTTAATCTAATTTATACTTTGAAGTTTTAAGGTTTTGACATTTATTTTTTCTTCTTTCCAAAATACTCTTTTAATAATTTAATCATTGCCAGCCTGTAATCTCCATATTCATCAGATGGATGCCAATTTGTACTCTCAAGATATTTTTTAATTAACATGGGATGATTTAATTCCCTTGAATTACCGACAAAAATATTTGTCAATAAAGTGCCGGTGGTTCCTTTTGGTTCAATATTTACTTTAGGATCAGTATATCCTTTTAATGGTGTTAATTTCAAAAGATAATCAATCATAATTGCTATGTCTGGTGATTCTGCGTAAGGGATCGATTTCCCTTTTTTAATTCCCGGCCCATAAAAATTCATATAAGGTTTCCATGAAGAAACAGTTGAAGCCGGATGCTCGCTTTTCTTGGTCATTCCCATCCCATGGTCACCGGCGACAATTATATAAGTGCTGTCCCAAACTCCGGCTGATTTAAATGTATCTATTAATTTCCCGAGTAAATGATCGAGATAAACAATATAATTTTGATAATCAGAGCCTGGTTTTAATTTATCTTCCGGGCCTGTCCAATGATTTCTAATCCTCTGCATGTGGAGGCGGATTAATCTTACATCATCATTTTTAAAATGATCAATGCCGTGCTGAACCATAACAGAATCAGGGTCAGTGTTTGAAACATAAGAAAAATCCGGTGTATTAAATTCTTTATAATTTTCTGCACCGCCGGCAAATATCGATTTTATTCCGGACCGTCTTGCCGCCAAAAAAATATCATCCATTTGCCTTGATTCAAAAACATGAGTGCCTGTGTGCATCGCTACGTTTGGCGGTGATGATGTGCCCCAGGGTAATGAGCCATCAGGCAGCCTGAGATATGGGGATGGGCTTACACAATATGATTCTTCAACCCAGACACCATTGTCATGCAGATATTTTAAATTATTCGCTCCATTATTAATTGCAACTTCTACGGCATCTCGTTGAAGGCCATCTATGACAAATAACAATAAAGTTCGTTTAGAAGCCGAAGGATAATTTTGAAATGCGGCCGCACTTAAGAAAAAAATAAATATAATTTTCTTCATTAATTTATCTTTCAAATACAGAATTAATTTTCCTGAACCATTATATTTTTAAATTTCCCGGTATCATCAAATGAACCAACACCAATTTGGCCCTGCTTAAAAGTTAAATCATTAGCTTCGAGTACAGGCTGATTTGAATTATCTACAAACACCTTTATGCTACCGTTTACACCATTGCGAATTACTTCAACGTGATGCCACTTTCTATCAGTGAGCTGCGGTGTTCCATTTCCTGAATCTATTCTTTTTCTATCCGCATTATTAACAATAAAAATTCCATTGTGCACATCATCTGTTATTCCGGCAAGATGGATATAATAAAATTCTTCAGGGGAATTGTAGTCAATAATAAAATCTATATCTCTTCTTATAACACTTGTATCCGCGGTTGATTTAATATCTGCTTCAATTGAAACGTTTTTATATGGTTCCGTTTTTAAAATTGCTAATGCGGAAGGTCTGCGAATGGTCCCGGAAGGTGTTCCGGCTTTATATAAAATTAATTCGCCATTAGAAATTTTCCATGAGCCAGTACCGTCCAACTTCCATTTAGATAGCCCGTCTGAAATTTCAAGGTCAGGTTTTAATCCAATTTCATTTTGCGTATAGCTAAACGGCGTAAGAATTAGAATCATAATAACTATTTTAAGAAACACTTTTACATACACCTAAACCACCTATTGAATTAAATTATTTACCCATGCTAATAATATTTAATCATTTCAAATTCGCTACTAACATAATATCATTTAAGCAAAATCATTTTTTAGCTTGAACAAAATCTCCGGCAATAAGGCCCACCCAAACCCTCCCAAAGGAAGGGCTTTTGAATATTTCATTTTAACAAAACTAATTTCTTTGTATCAATATATTTATCAGCAGTCAATGTGTAAAAATAAATTCCACTGGCGAGGTTATATTTTCCAGCATCAAATTCTGCTTCATAAATTCCGGGTTGTTTGTTTTCATTAACAAGAGTTGCTACTTCTCTTCCAAGTATATCATAAACTTTAAGTTGAACTAAAGCCTCCCCTTTGGGGAGGTTTAGAGGGGCTATTATATATTTAATTGTTGTTGTCGGATTAAAAGGGTTGGGGTAATTTTGTTCTAAAGAAAATTTTAATGGCTGATTTTCATTTTCATTAAAAGATGTTGTTTTAGACGGTAAAGTAATCTCCCAAATACTTGACCCGCTGCCAACTTCTATAGCATATATTTTATTTCCAATTAATACAGCATCTACCGGGTTGCTAAATCCTTGAGCTATTCGTGTGACTGAAACTTCATATCTATCTTCTGATTCGATCTTATTCAACTTGATATGAAACAAATCTTCGCCTGGTTCATTAAATGGCGCTGATTTTTTTGCACTATGCCCGCTATAACCCATAAAAAACCCGTCACCGGCAAATTCACTGCTTAATGCGAATGACGTATCAAAGACAATTCCAAGCGGAGAACTATGAGGAGTAAAGGTTCCAATCTTCAAACCAAGATCACTGGCATCTTTAACAACTCTATCTGTATCTCTAAATTTATCATCATCTGGACCTACATTCAAAATTGGATCTGTAAAAACTAAACTGTCCGGTTTTGCCGGAAAATCAGGATCGTTATGAAATGTACTTTCCATATTTGATGGGCCAAGCAATGGATCGTTTGCAGGATCATAATCAGGAAATTGCTGGGCGTTATCAAGAGTTCCAATTCTCCAGGGAAATCCATAATTGTGTCTTTCTCTAATCCAGTTTAATTCTTCAGTATCATCACGAGTATCACCATTTTCTGTTGCAATCAAATCACCGGATGGAGTATATGCCATATCAAAGCTGTTACGAACCCCATCCACAAAAAGATAAGGTCTCAAGCTATCCACATTGTTATAAAGTATAAGATTCTTAGCATCAATTGGAATCTTAAACATTGCAGAAGTGATTGGATATTCTCTGCCTCCATTAATAGGTTCTTCACCATGATCTGACCTGGAACCGCTGTTTACAATCAAATATTTTTGATCTGATGTAACAATGATACCATTAAAACGATGATCTCTTCCACCGGGAATTAAGTATGGAACTGTAACTGCAACGGTATCCCAAACCCTAACCCCATTTTCCATTTTCCCTCTAACAATTAATCCATGATCATAGGTGTTATCGCGCGGATCCGCAACTATAAAAAAAGTACCATCTTTTGAAATAGTAAATCCGCCTCCGCCATCAAATGATTGGGCATGTGTTGTTGTTCCGGCATAAATAAACTTTATAGTTTTATTAGTTATATCAACTTCATTAATATTTCCATTTGCTCTTATGTAATAAACTTTCCCAGTCGAAGGGTCTTGAGCAATCCTCCGGCAGTCACTTTCGACATCGACTATTTTTTTTATTGTAATGTCAGGACGAAGCGATTGAGGAGTTTGGGGAAATATAAATTCACTACAAAAGAGTAAAATTATTAAAATAGGCAAAGTCATTCGTTTCATATTACTCACTTTTTTATTTAAAAACAGCCATGTATGAAAATTGATAGTTAAATTAGATGACCCTTCCTTTTTATAAATAATGTTCAATAATCATTTTACAACGTTCATCTTTGTATATCTCGCAAACGGAACATAATTCACTTATAATCCAAAAGCCTTATTCGAAGAATTACCTGTAATTTCAAATTCACCTTTCAACTTTGTCTCAACAGATGAACTGCCAACCATTACTTCAAAATCTCCAGGCACTACTTCCCACTCCATATTTTGATTTAACAATTGAAAATCCTTTGGAGTTAATTCAAACTGAACATTTTGTATTTGTCCCGGTTCCAAAGTTATTCGCTTAAATCCGCGAAGCTCGCTTACAGGGACTATTACAGGTGTAACTTTTTCATGAATATATAGCTGAACAACTTCATCACCTTTCCGTTCACCAATATTTTTCACATTAAGTGAAACTTCAATATTGCCGCCTGTATTTTGCTTTGAAGGAGTAATTTGCAAACCGCTAAATTCAAATTGCGTATAG
This sequence comes from uncultured Bacteroidota bacterium, assembly GCA_963782475.1. GTDB lineage: Bacteria > Bacteroidota > Ignavibacteria > Ignavibacteriales > Ignavibacteriaceae > CAVQBP01. Next base: position 73,440 of record CAWAJW010000003.1, on the reverse strand, counting down.
CTCAAGCCATAGCCAAATGGATATAATGGCCCGGTAACTCTTGCATGAGCTTTTGGATCGCCTGGGAAATAAGATTGGCTTGCGGGCATGTATGGAAAATTTAGAGGAACCTGCCCAACAAATTTTGGAAATGTTATTGGTAATTTTCCTCCAGGGTTATATTCTCCGAAAAGAGATTTTGCAACAGCTTCTCCTGCTTTTGCTCCTGGAAACCAAGCCTCTAATATGGCAGGTACATTTTTATCAATCCAATTTATAGTTAACGGCTGACCGTTCAGTAGAATCACTACTGTAGGGGTTTTGGTTTCATAAACAGCTTTGACAAGTGCTAATTGATGTCCCGGTAAATTTAAATTAACACGTGAATGACTTTCACCTACTGTTCTATTATCTTCACCGACAACCACGATTGCAACATCAGATTGTTTTGCTGCCCTAACTGCTTGTCGAATCTGAGCATTTTCCTCATCGCTTAATGGAGTGTCCATTATATCACTTTCAGGAAAATCTTTATCAATTACATCTGGACCTTTATAGTAAGTTACTTTAGTATCCTTTGACACTTCATTCTTTATTCCTTGAAGCACTGATGTAACTTCAATCCCGGATGGACCATATCCATTCATTAAGCTTTTTGTCATGTCTGCATTAGGCCCGGTTACAAGAATAGAATGAATTTTATTTTTATCGAGAGGTAACAAACTATTTGAATTTTTTAACAGCACTAAAGATTCTTCTGCTGCTTTAAGTGATAATGCAATTGAAAAAGGCTTATTTACATTATGATTTGATTTGGTTGTATCAACATAAGGATTGTCAAAAAGCCCCAGCCAGTATTTAACTTTTAAAACTTCCCTAACACGCTGATTGAGAACATCCATAGGAAGTTCACCATTATTTACAGCTTCTCTAAAGGGATCAAGAAATACAGAAGGATTTTGGAAATCAGTTCTAACATTAACACCGGCTTCAAGGGCTTGAATTTCAGCACCTTTAAAATCTTTTTGAACGTGATGTTTTGAAGAAATAAACTTTAATGCGCCACTGTCCGTTACGATATAACCTTTAAATCCAAATTTCTGACGCAGCAATTCAGATAAAAAATAATAACTTCCTGTAATTGGAATTCCATTATAATCATTATAAGAACTCATCACTCCAAGTGCATCCGCTTTGACGGCTGCTATAAAAGGAGGTAAATATAAAGTATAGAGATCACGAGGTGTAACTTGAGGATCAGTTCGTGCCGAACCATCACGACCGCCTTTTGGAACACTATAAACTGCAAAATGCTTTAATGTTGAAACAACATGCTCGCCCTGCAAACCTTTAACCATTTGCTCACCAAGCCTGCTTAGCAAATATGGATCTTCACCGTAAGTTGAAGGTACTCTTCCCCAGCGGGGATCGCGCGCAACATCCATTTCAGGAGAATAAACATTTGTGTAACCTAAAGCTCTTGCTTCTTCACCTTCTACTTTTCCAATTTGATTTATAAGTTCAGGATCCCAGGTGCTTCCCTGCCCAATCTCAACCGGGAAGCTTGTTGCCTTATACGCCTTCAAACCTCTTATTCCTTCATTTGTAAAATCAACTGGAATTCCAAGACGAGTTTGTTCGATAAAAAATCGCTGCACATTGTTTAATGCTTGAGCATGAAGTGCCGGAGGCCAAAAAAGATTAGATTCTTTTCGTCCGTTTAGCTGTTCATCAATATTTGCAACTCCATCTTTCCAAGTTGTATCAAGCCAGGCTTTTGTCGGCTGCTCATCAGTTAATACGGCTCCATAACCATATAATGTTACACATTGCGCTGTTTTTTCGTTTACATTCATTCTGCTTAGCAAGTCGTCTACACGCTCATCAACGGGAAGAGAAGGATTTTCATAAGGATCCATCTTCCCATTTTTATTTAAATCAATCCAACCTGTATGATAAATCGATTTATTAATTTTAAATGGATAAGATTGAGCACTGCAATGAATTGTCATTATAATTACTAAAACAAAACTAATATTTAAAATTATGAACTTACTTATTATTCGTTGAAAACTATTATTCATTGATTAACCTTTTCAATTAAGGAATTCGCATTTAAAATATTATTTTGCTTCGCTTCTTCTTATCAATTTATTATTTCTTGAAGCCCAATCACTTTATTTACGGTAGGTTTAATATCATTCGACTTTACTGTTTTACCTCTTGTATATCCAATATAATCAAGCCAGCCTTTTTAACGAGTTTGTCTTTGCTCATCAATTAATTTATATAAAGTATCTGCTTCAACCTTTTTTAATTCTTCATCTAAATTTGGAAAATCAACCGGAACACCTATTCCATTTATAAATATTTCTGCCATCAATAAATGGCCAAGATGAGTAGGATGTACGCCGTCTCGAGTAAAAGTAAAACTTGGATCTTCACCACGCCTTTTCTCTAAATAATTTTTCATCGACGTATTCAGGTCATCTACTGTCTTTTTTTGCTCATTAACCTTAATTGAGTATTGAGCCATAACAGCCTCCCTATTTTTATTTTATTGTTTATTTTCTTTCGGTTTCCGTTAATTTAAATTATAATTTACTTTCAAAAACGTAACCATTTTTTTCTTTCTTAAATAACCATTTGAAATTTCCAAAACTTGAATTTAAGCTGATTTCTATTTCATCCAAATTTTTCTGAACAATATTTGAAGCATTTACTAAACTATCAGCTTCATCCTGATTTTTTACCGGTAAAATGATTGAAGCTATAAAAGTATTATTGGAATTAGCTTTTACAACAGTTTCAAAATATTTAAGCCAATTTAATTTTGCATCTTCGGTCACCGGAATTGTTGGAACTTCATCCTTGACAATATTAAAATCATTGTTTAATACCTTTGGAATTAAAACCATATTGTGATTTCTTCCATCCGTAAGAAAAACATATTTACCGTAAACTTTATATTCTCCGTTGCTGCCCGGTTGACGATTAAAATTTCTTCCAGAAAAATTATCAACTCCAACACCCGGGAAAAACCTTGCTTCTATTTTGGAGCCTGGATTAGAACCAACTTCGTCAAATAATAAAGTAACAACTGGCTTTTCAAGAATTATGCTTCGCCTCCATTTTTTTAATTCTTTATTTGGATATGCATGTGTAGGATCCATTAACACATAATCTCTGCTATCATTTGCTTGAAAGTCTAAAATCTTCCCGCCAATACCTTCTTTCCATGGTTTATTTTTTTTCTTTGCGACTATTTGCTGCTCACCATTAACAAAAATTACATTGTGCCCTAAGCTCGATGCCTGAGGGTAATCATATCGATCTTCGTTAAAATAAAATTCATCATATTGCATTCTTCTTGATTCATTTATGAAAGGGATATTTTGATAAGTAAGAATGAATTGCCCTATATCTAAATGTCCATGGTGAGGATCATTATTAAATCCGGCTTTACATGCAATTGTAACTGTTGAAGGATTTCTAAAATCACTTCGCATAATTGCCCAATCAATGCTTCTAAACAATTTAGATTTTTGTTTCGGCTCAATTGGTTTTACAAAACTCTTAGGCCATATAATATCAAAAACATCATAGCCATCAGTTACAAACTTTTCGCTGTACCATGCACTGGTATTATTCCCGGTTTCTTCAGTAAATTTATTTACAAGGTATGATTGGCCAATCGGCCTTCCGTCACTGTCTTCAAATGAAGCGGTTAATGCGTATAATCCAAAATCAAATGGATGATCTTTAATTTTTTTGTGATTGAACAAATTATATTTTCCATTAGATAATCTTTTTAACGCATCCATAAAAAAGACACTATGTTCAAGCATAAATGCATAGTAACCTCTTCCCTCCTGCCAGCCTCCGTCTTCTCCAATTTGATCGAAGACAAGATTTATTCGGTTATAACATTCAGCTACAACATCAATAAGCTGTGGATTATCTTTTAACAATGACATTGCTGTTACGCCTAAACCGGAATAACAAACTGCTGCCCAATTACACCGGTATGCTGTTGACCACCAGAAAAATTCATAATTACCCTCTGACTCTGGTAATTGCTTTTTCAAGAAGTCCATTCCTGATTTTATCTCTTTGATACTTTGTCAAAGCAGGGTACAACCAATCATAAGCAATAGCAAGAACACGTGCTTTTCTCGCTGCTGTTATATCAAAAGAAAATACAACTTGATCATCAGGAACGTTCCAGGGCCACACTCGCGGATAAATTATATCGAATCTATGAGCACCATTTATCCATTCAGGTAAATCACTAAGCGCAATTGCAAACTCAATTCCTTTGTTAGCATAAGCTGTATCTCCCGTCATTTGATAAAGAAAAGCACAGGTAATAGCTCCTTTACTTATCTCGGAAAAATAATGAGTTGCTACTCCATCACTTGAATAACGAGGATGTTTTGGCTCCATAAGAGTTTGCTGTTTAAAAGGCATTTTAAGAAAACGATGCCCTTCGGCAGATAATGCAGCCATTATCTTTTGGCAACGAGGATCATTTTTTATTCTATTTATAATTTCAGGCTTGTCTTTCTCTGAAAAATATAAATAAGGACGATGAAGCTCATTAATATTTATCGCATTATTCATTTCTTCTTTGCTGACCTGTGCGAAAGAAAATGTTGAATATAACTGAATCAAGATTATAATAAATACAATATAGTATTTCTTGATTTGACGTTTCATGTCTTTTTAATTTTATGATTGATAAAAGTTTATATAAATATTAGTTACTGTCACCGAATACCGAATCAATCATAACCAGTGAATTAAAAATAAAACCAATTTTATTTTTAGAATAACAAATTATCAACGTTTCCATTTTCTTTTTCCTTGAATATTTTTTTTATCCAATTTGAATAAATTTTCTTATCATATTTTCTTTCTGCTAAAAGTAAAACCAAGTAAATTGATTCAGGATCAATTTTTTGAATTTGCTTATATTTCCAGTTATTAAAGTTCAATGTGTATGGTAAAATAAAATCAAGCGCTTTGCGAATTGAACCGCCGCCCGGACTTGTATAATCCCACAAATCTACTCCAACATGATCTCCTAAATAAGCAAGATGAAAAAGTGCATTTAGGTTAAATCCGACTATAACCCCATGATTTTGTTCTTGCCAATTCCAATGGCTGCTTGCCATCATGTTTAATTTGTATATCTATTCTTTTCATCTTTGCCCTGTTAACGATTTGTTTTGCTAGATCTCCCTTTCCCAAAAACAATGATATTGCAGTAGTTTGAACATCATACCATGAACCATGATTATTTTTCCAACTCGATTCATCATTTCCGTTTTTACTCGTTCTTAACCAGTTTAAATATTTTTTAAACCAATTTCGGATTTGTTCATCATCTTTTTTAGTCCATTCATTTGAAGTTTCCAATATTCCAACTGCATCAAGAATATTATAAATGTGCGAAAATTCTATAATGCCAATTCCCCTACCAGTACAAATTCCCGGAATACCTTGTGCATAATTTAAATTCGGATTCATCTTTGTTGAATCATCAAGAAACCAAACATGAATAAGCTGTGAAGCTTTTTTAGAGTATTTTGAATCCTTTGTAATATAATAAGCCAATGAAAGTATTTGAACTGCATTAGTCATTTTACCTTCATTTGAATGATCGGAGAATTTATAAATCTCAGGGTTTCTTTCTCCATCTTTTCGTATATAAGGCAATCCATCTTTAGTATCTGGATTTGGCCACCAATACGGACCTCTACTTATATAGTCATGTTTGTCGCCGCTAGGAGGAATTTGAGATTTATCCATTACAGAAACAGGCTTCATATTTAAAAAGTTATTCGCTTTAGAAATCAATTCATTGAAAGCTTTATTATCAATCAATTTATTTTTTAAGTATTGATTATGAAGCTCATTCAATCGAGCAGGATTTATTGAATAAACTTTTAAATTATCCTTCTTCGCAAATGAAGCAACATTTGCGACAAGAGAAAAAAACCAGAATAACGTTGAATATATATTTCATAATTTAAATAGTCCGTTATTTTTCATTCATTGCTTCACCAATTGCTTTTAACTGTTCAAGGTATTGCTGTGAATACAAACCATCTATTTGAATTGGAGTATCCCAGGTAATTACACCGCCTTCTTTTTGAACTCCTTTACTCCATTCAACAACTTGCTCTGTTTTAAATCTTGGTGAGCCCATTCCCCATCTTTCACCAAGATAGCTTAAGTAGTGTAATTGTGCCCCATCGATAATTCCATTGATTGCTCTCTTAATTGAAATTCTATCTGGCTTATCATCTTCACCTGCAGTGTAATCTTCATAAGGTGTTAGAGAAATGCTTCTGTAAACAACTCCTGGATTGAAGGCGACAATGCTTTTGGGATTACCTGCTCTTGCTGCATGAGCAAAACTTTTGAAGTTTGGTTCCTCACATGAACGGTACATAATACTTGGCCAATAGCATCCGTCAAACCACCAGCCTGCAACTTTTTTGCCCCATCGAACTGACCATTCACGAATAATATTCTGCCAGTTAATTTGAAACTCTCTATTTCTATATGGACCATTCTCCCATTTCAATGCCTCTCTTGCAGTTTTATCGCCGGCTGGAGCTCCGGAAGGAAGATAAACAATTAACTTTATTCCTCTCTTATTTAATGCATCAGCTAAATCGGAAATTAAATCTCTATTTGAACATTTGCTTGGAGTAATACCTGTAATCTGATCATAAGTTTTATTTGGTGAAAGAAAGTATCCTGAGTTTTGTCCTATAGTGAAAATAAAATACCCTGCACCAACTGATTTTAATTGATCTGCAAGGCCTTCAACATTAAAATTGTTTACCATTTCATTCCATTTTTCAACACTCATTTTTTCACCGCTTTCTCTGGCTTTCCAATCGGCAAGATAGTGTGACATCACTCCCCACTTAGCATCCCGCATCCATTCCGCTCTATTATTGATCTATTTGAGCAATTAATCTGTTGAACGATGAAATTAAAATTGAGAGAAAACAAATTGAAGATAATATATTTTTTTACGGTACATTTTTATTATAGTCGGATATTAAATTTTTTTTTTTTTGAGTTGTGTTTTTTTAGAGTTTTTTATTATTATACTTCTAAAATTGATTGTTTAAAATTTTCCGGATTTGTTTTCCCTTACTATAATTATATCTTCATCTTTAGTTGTATTAAATTTTAATAGTGAACCATTTTCATTTTCAGATTTTTTCCCGTTCCGGTATAATGTTACTTGTTCTTCATCCCAGGGATTTTCTAATTTGCATTCACTGCCTGCTTTTGAATGCAGTTTTACAAATTGGATCTTTCCATTTTCCTGCGCCGAAGTTACTACAAATGCACCCGGGGCTAATAGTTCAAATTCGCAATCCCAGTTCTTTTGGCCATGCTGAAAAGATTTGTAAAATCGGATCATCTCCTGGTTCTTTTGAATCATCTTTTAAAAGAGAATTATGAATACCTGAAGCAAGCCCGCCGATATGTTCTGCGTCGATTGCACCAGGCCCTTCGCGCAAGCGCAGCCTGTTTCTAAATATTTTTGCACCGCCGATTCCTGTAGTGTCAATAAATCCTCCGGTTCGATTGAAATTTAAGAACATACTTTTTAAATCTTTTTCAGATCCAATAGGTTCGATAGCTCCTGGTCCGCCTCCGACAAAAGCGCCATAACCGCCTCTTCTGCCCCAGTTGTTATGGGGGTGTTCAGGCAGTTGATATAAATTATCTTTAACTTCTTTCCATGCCTTTTGAATATCAGAATCAACACCAAGTATATTCAGCAGCTTTGATAGCAATCGGAAAAATCATATTCATTGTTGAAATTTCATTGGGCTGATCCGAACCATTCCAATTGCTTTCAACGTTATTTACATGATGTATATGATATTTCCCATCCGCATCTTTAGTAAGATTTGGAAAGTTTCTATAAAATTCTGCGCTGCCTTTTATTTGGGGGTATCCATATTTACGAAGCCAGCTTGTATCCATTGTGCATTGAAAATAATGCCAGTATAATTCTGCAATCCTTGCCCCTGAACTTAAGAAATGAGTACAATGTCCGAATATACCATCCACAGCTTCAGGAGAAGAGAAACGATCGGCCTGTGTTTCAGCTTTTGTTGGGACAATATAATGACCATGATCATAATAACCATCGGCTTGAAAATTCCATCGAGCTTCATGTCTATTTTTTGTTTCTACAAACCATTGAAATTTAGCTGAACGGTCTTTATAAGGTTTTCGAACCAGCATTAAATCTTGCAATTCTGCAGCAATATCATCTGGTAATTTTTCAGGCCCGCTAAAAGGACAAATTTCAGGAATGTAAATTCCTTTTGAACCCCATTGCTGCAAGGCTGCAGTTGCACAAGCATCGTACATCCCACTGTACATTGTAAATACCGGCTGCATTAATTCCAAACGATTTGCAAGAATTAAATTTCTATAATAAGCACTTGTATTTGACCACCAATATTGTGAACCCCATCTTCTCATATCGCCGTTAGTATTGAAAAGCAATCCGCCGAATCGAGGTGGATATTTTCCAAGAGAAGATGAGCCCATTATATATAAAAAGTAATTATAATTTTTTTCAACGAAATCTGCTTGGCCATCTGTGCTGTGCATGTGAACAAAACTTTTTAACCAAAAGTCTTTCCACCACTCAGAATTTTCCTTGTAAAGAGCTTCAAAACTCTCTCCTGAAACTGCATTTAAATTTTCTAAGGCAAGCTCAGCAATATTTTTTGTTGAATCAAAACTTGCCGCACTTGAAATTAAAATTGTAAATTTTCCTTTTTCGGGAGCAGCAGATAATTGAGCTGTGGAATCCATTTAAAAATCTTGCTTTTGATTTCCTTCCAATAACTTGAATAGCAACACCGGAAGCATCATAATATTTTTTCTCCTGATATTTTTGAGTTAAAATTATTCTGCCGTTATTAATTAATAATTGTGATGCAGCAGTATGCTCAATGTGTCGAACAATAACTTCATGATTTTTCTTAAGTTCGTAGCTTTTATTGTAAATACATTCCATCCTGTAGCGTAGCATCCGAAGATCAATATTTATAGTTTCAGGATTTTCCCTTCGATCATCAATCTCAACAGCGATTATATCTTTGCCATGATATGCAAAAGCTTTGGCTGTTAAACCTTTTCCGCTTGCAGTCATTAAACCGTTGTAAACAGATAAATGCTGATGAAAATCTTTCCCAGTGAAAACATCATCTCCAGCATCGACAACATTAATATCTACATAACCGCAGCCGCTGCCGTAATCGCTATCTGCCTTTGGAAAGCTGACGGATGTAGCATCATTAGCAAACACATCAACACGGTTAATTTGAAATTTCAATGCGAAAGGTTCTGTCCATACAAGTGAACCTGTGATGCCATTCCCGATTGGCATACCTTCTTCACTTCGAGTCGCAGGTTTAGAGTAATCAAGATCTGCTCGAGAGATTAAATTTTTATAATTTACTTTTAATATAGAATTAGTTTGAGCAAATTGTTGAATAGAAATAGCGACTAAAAATGAAATGATAATTAATCTATTTTTTAACATTTCGTAAAATCTCCGAATGATAAACTGTTTTACATTTAAAGTTCCCCAACATTTATCCTATCAATTGTTGTATCCTTTACTGATTCACATTTAAATAATTCTAGGTCGTCAACATTGTTCAATTTAAAAGATGAGACACCATTTGCTTTTTCAGCATTTACAAAATTGAATTCTGCTCCTTTTACATCATTCAAAATAAACGGTGGACGCATATCTTCTTCCTTATATTTAACTTCTATGTTGCTCATCTTAATATTTTTAACATGACGGATTAAAAATCCATAAGCAGGTGTGTCTCCAAAATTATCCGGCTCAGGATAACCTGTTTCATCTTCAGGAACTTTTATTGTGGACTGCTCTTTCGTTCCGCCACCTTTATAATAAACTTTTATGTTGTCAAGCTGCACGTCTTCAATATCTTTTTCCGGTAATCCAACTATTAATACAGATTTAGGAGCAGCATTATATATGACTACGTTACTAATAATAATTCTTTTTAATTCTCCAACTGGGACCCCTGCTGGCCCGCGCATCCTTCTTCCGAGCCTTAAAAAAATGGGACTATTTTCAATATCACGCATGGTTATATTAGTAATAGTAACATCTTCAAGATGAGATCCATCAACTGTTTCCAATGCTAAACCCCGGCAGTAATCAAATACACAATTAGATATGGTTATATTTTTAAAATCACCGTTTGATTCGGTTCCAAATTTTATTCTACCTGTGGGACTGTGATGGCTGTATTTATTGTAATCCCTTTTATATGTTCCATCAAGCATAGTTCCTTCATCGTATCCGCTGACCTGGCAATTTGTTATTGTAACATTTTCAGTTGCTCTCGCATATCCTAATGGGAAAGAACTTTTTAAACAAATTCCATCATCAAAAGGAGAGTTTACAAAACAATCTGAGACTCTGACATTTTTGCAGCAGTCGATATCCATTCCATCCCGGTCGGTATCAATTTTTAAATTGTTTATAGTTAGATTATCAGCAGCAGTTGCTAGTATTGCAAAGTGGCCGCCATGAAGGATTGAAAAATCTTTTAAAATAACATTGCGGCATAACTTCAAAGCAATTGCTTTATTGCCCCAGCCGGGTTCAACATTATCTCTTGCATTTGGATATCCAAACGGGCCAATTTCTCTTCCCTTCGGGGCCTTATCTTTTAAATCTTTCTGTTCTTCTTTTGAACGCGATTGGCTTCCACCTCTAATTAATCCTTCTCCATTAATTAATCCGGGGCCAATTATAGAAATGTTTTCTAAGTTCTCCCCCCAGATAAGACTGTTATGAAAGTAAGTATGTCCAAAATCCTGGTATTCATCCCATTTATTTTTCTCAGGCAAATCATATTTATAACCATCCTTTGGATCAGCAGCAAGAATTGTTGCACCCTGATCTAAATAAATTGCTATGTTGCTTTTAAGATGAATCGAGACTGATAAATAAGTTCCAGCAGGGAAATAAACAGTGCCTCCATTTTTTGAAGCAGCTTCATCAATTACTTTATTTATAGCAGGCGAGTCTAAAGTTTTGCCATCACCGACAGCGCCGTAATCTTTTACGTTAAAAACTGAAGAATCAAATCTTGCCCCTAAAAAAAGTACAGGAATGAGAACTAAAAAAATCATTAGTTTTCGTTTGATCATTTTATATTCCTTAATTCTAAAAAAATCTTCTAATAACCTCTATGGTTCTCTGTGCATTCTTTGTGTCCTCTGTGTAATTGCCTTAAAAGGAACACAGAGCGCACTGAGCTCCTCAAAGAACCACAGAGAAATTTTATTTTGTAAACCGGGCAACGAATCCGCCGCCATTAATCATTTCTATTTTTAATGTATCATCTTTCTTAAATTTATTTTTACTCATTACAACTGATCCATTGTTTTCTTTATTATCACTAACTAAAGTCGTATTATAAATTCCATCGCCTAAAAAAGATAAAGGCACTTGTATAGTCTTCGCATTAGGCCCGCACATAACTGCAATAAACCATGTATCTCCGCTACGTCTTGCATAAGCAACAAGCTTTCCGATTTGTGACTCAGGAAAAACAATGGTTTCATCCCAAACTGCCGGAATGCTTTTAATAACATTAACTGCCGGATTATCTAATATGGATTGAGGATTAGCTGCAATCGTTAAAAGAGGATCCGAAAAAATTACCATACTTGCAATTTCATGTGCCCAGCTCGCATCCCCCCGTCTATCACTGAAAATCATTGTAGTATATTCAGCAGGCCCGGCAAGAAATCTTGTAAAAGGAAGTATTGTTTCGTGCCTTGCACGCGCTGTTAAGCTTCTTGCTTCCATTCCTCTAATTGCTTCACGAACCAGTTCATTCGGATAAGTTCTTTGACGGCCTGTTGGTTTGTTTGCTCCATGAAAATCAAGAAGTATATGATATTTTGCTGCTTCTTTCCTAAGTGCTTCATAAAGATCAATTAATTCTTTTGCTTCATGATCAAAGAAATCAATTTTAGCACCTGCTACTCCAAGATCATATAGCATCTTAAATAATTCTTCTCTTTTTTCAGGAGTACGAAGCTCTTTACTGTGTTTCCAAAACCAAACACTTACACCTTGCTTTTTAGAATAATCAACAAATTCTTTTCTTTGTTCCATTGACCACTCTTTCCAAACACCTTCAACAATATGGTGTTTAAATCCTAATTCGCCTGCCCATTTTGAAAATTGCTTTAACCCATCATATCCTTCCGGGCCGTCATCAACATAACGCCAAACAGCACGGCCAGGTTTAATCCATGAAGTTTTAATTCCATCAGGAAAGAGAGTTGAATCTGGAGGTGGACATAAATTCGGAACGATAGTACTATTAACAAGTGTGTTCAAATCTTTGCCGGCTATTACCACACGCCATGGAGTTGTGATTGTTCCTTTAATAGATGCAGGTTTGGCAAGCCGTTTTGCTTCTTCTCTTCCATAACGAAGTTCAAAAGGATAATTCAGCGGCTGCCGGTTTCCAAGTCCAATAATCCATCCTCTTCTTCCATCCGCTTCCAATGCCATTCCGCTGTAGTTGACAAGATTTGCTTCCGTTATAGAACCATATCCTTCATTATTTGGTAATTCAAAAGTCATTGGAGGCCCTGCCCATTCTCCCGGCTGAATATCGGAAATATCTTTATTCTTGTATTCACCTTCGTAATGACCTTCAAGTCCAACATACCATACTTCCGAATTTTTTGGAATTACAAAAGTTGTGTATTCGTCGGGCGTATGAGAAGTGCTGTCGTCTTCTAGAATAATATGCCTGAATGCAATCCCATCGTTGAATGCTCTTATCTCCAAAACATAATCGATAAATGAAAGATCATTTTGAAAATAAATTTTCGCACCATTGCAATGATCCGTGGCTGTACTTTTTGCACCATACCACGGATATGATTCATTAATTTCGTATCGTTCTATTTTATTAAATACCACTCCGGCAGAAAGATCAATCCAATCCAGTTTCATAATGATTGGTGAATTTTCAATTACAGTTGTCTCTCCAATTTTAACAGTGAATGTTAATCTTTCTGCATTTGGCGAAAGAATAAATTTCACATTACCATTCGGGCTGACAACTTGCACTTCCTTCATAGGAACGACACGCTTAGAACGTCTTGACTTTTCGTTGTTATTTTGTGCCTGGATTAGTCCAGTATTAATTAAGTGCAGAATAAATACAAGCACTACTATCTTCAAATTGGATTTAAACATTTTTTTTATGATTCCTATTATTTCATTTAATATTTAATGGTGGTTCAATATCATAAGTCTTTGCATGTTTATCTATCGTAACAGTAGTTCCATCGGAAAAAGTTGAACGTTCTTTATTATAATCTTTATCGAGGAACTCATGATTAGTCATTTGCAGTAAAGCAACTCTTTTATGAAGCGCTATGATTGTTTTAAGTATTTTAATTTCTTTTTCATTTTTAATATCATGGGGTACAGTTGGATAACCACCATTCAATAAGCAGCGCAGATAATCATCTGTCCCGCCTTCAGGAGCCATCACAGCATCATGATATACAAGCTCATACAGTGGTGCCGGTATTACAGCACCTTGTTTTGCGCCGGTTACAAAATCCACATAAGGAATAACCCAATCGGAACCGGCTTCTGTTCCAACCAGTCCAAGATTTCTTCTTGCCCAATGAAAACATAAAGCACGGAATTTCATCCCATCACTACGAGTTAAATGGTGTTCGGGATTAAAATCTTCAGTTGGTGGCACATAACCGAAAACATCAAGGTAGCTTCCTTCTGTTTTAATTCCATGCCGAAACATCAATTCATAGTTTTGCTTTAAATGGCCAACAGCAAATCTTGCATCGAGGTAAGTTTGTTTTCCACCATCCCAATAATCCATAAAAGGGATGTAGCCTTCTTTCCAACCACCAAATCTTGTCCCCGGGAAAATAGTTGCATCACCTTTATTAGATTCTTCATGTACAGCAAATTGTGGATCATAAGAAGGAGCATCAGGATAATAATCACGATATTGATCATGTAAAACATATAAGTCGCCAAGCTGCTTACAAGTGTTTACCCAGTTTTTCAATCCGTCCCAACCACCTGCTTCAGGTGAAGGCGGAAATACATCCGGATGCTGCCTGTCATACCCGGTGAAAGGCCATCCGGCTAATGTAACAAACACTTTATTTATACCTGCCGATTTTAAATCTTTTAGATTTTGAGCAAGCTGGTTAAATGTGTTAAGCCTATGATTATCCGTATTGTTCTTTTCATTTTGGATATACCTGTAGCTGCCAGGTTTTATATTGGTTAATACATGCTGCCGAAGCTGTGGTGTCCCAATTAACTGTGCGACGAGCGGTTCCTGTGCTATCTTTTCTTTTAATGAAACGAACTGTCCAATATCCATAACATATTTTCTATATCTCTTTGCCATATCAACATAATTGCCCTTATCAATAAAACAGAAACGAACACTTCGCGGATATCGAAATTCTCCAAGTGAAGCAAGCCATCGAGGGCAAATTACAGTTGGACCTCCCGCCGGATGATTAAATTTATATGCTGCATCATCCGGTGTTTCTACAATTACAACCATTGCTGAGTTATCTTTTTTGAAATCCCCACCAGGACATTGACCAGCATTCGATAAGATTACTTTGAATATAACTTTTATCTGACTTGATTAAATCTTCCTGTCCACTAGGAACATTTCCATAAGGATGATATGGTTTTGGCCAGTTACAAGGAAGTAGATTTCCTCTCACATTGTTTAAGGCAGTATAGTTTGCATCATGAGTATCAACTTCTTTCGGCCAATCCAGCTGTCTTAATTTTGCTTCATGCTCTATTGCAACAGCATCACAAACTAAATCTTCATCTTCGCCTTCAAGACAAATAGTAAGCACTACGGTTAAATCAATATTCAATCCTTTGTTCAACATTCCGTTATCATGGAATTGTTCAAGCCTAATTTTAATTCCAGTTTTATAACCGGCATCATATTTTGTAATAATAATTTTTCCCGCGCTGGCCAGCATTAAATTAAATTCTTCTCCTCGAGATTTTACAATCATATCATTATCTTCAGAAGCTGCCATGGACCAGTTAACCGGGCCTGCATTTATCCTCATTGTAAAATCAGAATCATTGAAAATTACTTTATGCTTTTGGCCTGTAATAATCCATTCATTACCACTATGCGTAACATCAACTAATGCCCCTCCCCAATCAGCTCTGGACCGTGTTTGAGAAAAGATCAAAACTGAAGAGATAGATATTGCAAGTATAAAAGAAATAGAAAAAATTTTATTAATAAAAACCATTAGCGTTTAATTTTAAATTATTTATAAATACAAAAGTATTTTTGGTCGAAATGCTTAACGAAAAATTTCAATCAATCATTCTCTTTTTCATACTTAAGCTTCCGCAAATTTGCTTCAAGGAAATAATAATCTGCATAAATTAATGGAACATTTACTTCAGAGTTCCCAGGCTTACTTCCGACTGAATGCATTAAAATAAAATCTTCATTATCACCCAATCCGGCCATATAATCGTCTGAAGAAAGGCTTGATAAAATTTTATCGGCGGCAGATAAATATTTATCACGCTGATCTTTTGTATATGAGCTTAATTCATAAAATGCTGAACACATCACAGCACCTGCTGAAGCATCTCTTTCTTCATTTGGAATATTCGGAGCGTTGTAATCCCAATAAGGCACCATGTCTTCGGGAAGATTTTTATTTGTTAAAATATATTTTGCAATATGTTCTGCTTGATTTAAATACCGCGGGTCTTTGGTTTCCCGGTAGCACATCGTATATCCATATAAAGCCCAGGCTTCCCCTCTTGACCAGCATGAAGAATTGGAATAGCCTTGATGTGTTTCTTTACTTATAACTTTTCCTGTTAAAGTATCATAATTAACAACATGCCAGGTACTATAATCATCTCTAAAATGATTCTTCATTGTTGTGTTTGCGTGGCCGACTGCTATTTTGTAATAAGTAGAATCGCCGCTTGTTTTAGTTGCCCAAAATAATAATTCAAGATTCATCATGTTATCTATAATAACCGGGTACTGCCAATTATCTTTTGAATGATCCCATGAACGAATGCAGCCAACTTTCGGATTGAAACGGGTAATCAAAGTCTTGGCACTTTGCATCAGAATCTCTTTATATTTTTCATTACCTGTTAAGCGGTAGCCGTTACCATAGCTGCAATACATTTTAAATCCCATATCATGAGTTGTTCCGTTGTACTGTTCTTTTTCAACATTATTGGTGAAAAACATTCGCTGACTTTTTCCATTTATTATCTTTTGTATACTCATATAAATACCAAAGACAGCCGGGGAAAAAACCGCTTGTCCAATCGTTTGATTTAACAAGTTTAATTTTTCCATCTTTATTAATAGTACGTGGATTTAAAGTGGAGTTATCTAATTTTTCCAGCATCAATGATTCCTGCTTTTCAGCAAAAGAAAAATTATCCTGGATTATAGATTTACTGCTGTTTAAAACAAATGCCACTATAAAAATTATTATGACAAAGAATACTATAAGAATTATTTTTTTCATTTCATCCCACTATTAGATTTTAATAAAGCAGCAGCACACCAAAGTACCGGCGCCTGGCCATGCATATCGCCGATATTCCTTTTTCGATCGAGATAATACTGCTCATCATTTTTTTTGTTTGTACCTTCACAGACATCATGAGTATCGCCATTTTTATCGATATAATCCTGCAAACCAATCCATCCTTTTCTTGCTGCCGGCCCATAAATGTTTTTATCAAGCCAGCCGTTTTGTACACCACTAATAAAAGCGAAAGTGAACATTGCCGAGCAGGAAGTTTCCGGCCACGATAAATCAGGCTTATCAATTAGCTGATGCCACATTCCATTTTCATCTTGATACTTAAGAAGTGTTGCCATCATCTTTTTATACCCGGTTAAAATCTTTTGATAATCGGGATGATCAGAAGGCAGGACTTGAAGAAGAAGAGACATTCCCGCAGCTATCCAGCCGTCACCTCTTCCCCAGTAAAAAGGGACATCAGGGGCATGATAAAAAAGCCCGTTCTGCTGCTGGAGAGAATCAAGGTACATCGACATTTCTTTTGCAGCACGGTTAACATATTTTTCATCTTTTGTTGCCCTGTATGCTTCTGTTTGAACAGCAGTAATCATAAACATATCATCAATCCATAAACGTGTCTGCCATGTATATCCTTGCTCATAAAATTTTTGTGCTTGCGGTGTTACTCTTTTGCCAAATGGCGGGCCCCATTGTTTATCAGCGTATGACTTGCCTAATTTTAAATATTTATCTTCGTTTGTTTGTCCGAAGGATCCTTTGGAGATGTATAGTTCGAGCGGTACAGAACCGAAGACTGTATAATCAACATGATCAGGAACAGGAAGAAGAGAATCTGCAGAACCGAACAGCGGTTCAAATCTATCCTCTAATTCTTTAAGCAGTTTGTCATCTTTTGTTGCCTCAGCAAATTTTAAAGCACCAAACCAGGTGCATACTTCAGGGTAAGTAATATACTTAGGCGGATTTTTTCTATTGAAATTGGGATGAGGAGTTGCAACAAAATGTTCTGCTACTAATTTTCCTATTTCTTGTGGAGATTTTCCTTCAGGCCAGGAACCAAAATAATCATCATCAGATTTCAGAGATGAACTGCTGGAGCAACTTATAAGGACTACCGTCAATAAAGAAAAGAGTAATGAATGAATATATATTTTCAAATTTATTTCCTGTTTGTTAATCAAATAATTAAAAATTTTCTTTTTACATTTCTCAATATTTATTTTTGCTACTTTAACAACAGCAGCTTTAATACTTTTTCATAATTGCCAGTTTGAAGTCTAACAAAGTAAGTACCACTTGATAACTTTTTACCAGAAATGTTATCTGCATTTATTGAATATTCATATTTACCTGGCTGCTTATATTCGTTTACAAGTGTTGAAATTTTTTTACCTAAAGAATCATAAATTACCAGGCGTACGTTACCTGCTATTGGAATTTGATAATTAATTTTTGTTGAAGGATTAAATGGATTAGGATAACCTTTTAATGCAAATGCATTTAAAATTACTTTGTCCGAATTAGTGCTAGTTACATTTGCAGTTACAGCACTTACTGTATCAGAGTAATTGGAATTACCGAAAAGATTTTCTGCACGGACATGATAATAATATTTTGTGGCTGCAGTTAAGGATGTATCAACATAATTTAATTCTAAAGTTTGAGGACTCCATCTTTCCCACGTCGGAATTACAAGCGAAACGAGCGACCAATTTATTCCATCTAACGATCTTTCAATTCTAAAATGATCCTCGTTATAAGAATTATCATACCATTGAAAATTAATCTGAGAACTTGAAATTGCTGAAGCACTAACTTTAATTGGAGTGTTTGGAGGAATTTCATGTTCTCCTATCCCTGTGCATGGTTCATTTCCTTTAGTAATACAAAAGTCAGCAAATCTTACAGTCTCATCGCGTATTTCAGATTTATTTTTTAAGCTGCGGTATATTCCGATTTTAGGACGATAAAAGTATGCACCGCTTCTTGACATATCTATATCATCATTCTTGTAAGAGAATAAAGTATCACCATTACTATATCTTTGAAGGATGATTGAATATTTCCCATGATCATTATATGTGACATTTTCAATTGCACTTATCCAAACACCTTTGAATTGAGCAAAGTCTGCATCTTTGACAACTCCACCACCGCTGCTTCCTTGAGAAGGAGTAAAAATTAATTGAAGCTTGTCAGGGTTTCCTGCCGCGTGTTGTTAAATGTTATTATAGGAGCGCCGTCATCCCCACCAACTGCCTTAATTTGATGAATGTGACAGAAACTTGGATTTGCAAGATAATTTGAATCCAGTTTGAATTTCCAGGAGTAAGTGAAAGTATCACCATCACGTGCACCTAAATAAGACGGCGGAGTACTATCAGTAACAGTTAATTCGGTTCTTATCCTATCAAAGTTTCGGCACCGGTCATTATCAAGATTTATGTGACTATCAAATGCAAATACATATTCATTTAATTCATTATCCCAGACTTCAGATACATGATCAACAGGATGCACGCAATCAGGAACTTCCAGTTTCAATCCTTTGGAACGAATTAATTCATAAGTATTTCCAGGACCATCAGCAGTCAGCAGCTCTTGAGAGTATGTTAAACATGATAATAGAGTCATCGCAATAAATAAAACTGCAACCGGATGTTTGATTCCATTACTCCACATTTTTATTATTCCATATTTCCATTTAGAAATTTTCAATAATTTATTTTAGTAATAATAATTTTATTGTCTTCATATAATTACCAGCTTCAAGCCTGGCGAAGTAAGTGCCGCTTGCTAAATTTTCTCCAGAAACATTTTCAGTATTCCAGGTTAAATTATATTTCCCGGCTTGCTGAAAACCATCTTCAAGTCTTGTTACTTCTCTTCCCATTAAATCATAGACTATCAGTTTCACATAACTTGCTTTAGGAAGCTGATAGCTAATAACAGTTGATGGATTAAAAGGGTTAGGATAATTTTGAGATAAGATAAAACTTGAAGGAATATTATTTTTTTTATCTACCACTCCTGTAATATTTGGGCTATTAAAAATTTTTAATTCAATAATGCTTGTCCATGGGCCGGCATAGTTATCAGCTCCTGTCACTGTTAATCTGACATATCGTGCTTTAATTGAATCAAAAATATCGGTTATCGGAAATGCTACTGAACCGGGTTGTGTATTATCGCTTCTATCAACTACTTGTGTATATTGCCCACCTGAATCTGTTTTCACGTCTACAGTAAATTGGTATGCTCTGTCATTATAACAAATAACTTCAGTTTTATTAATTGTCATAACAGAATCAAGATCAACTTCAATCCATTGAGGCCAGGTGCTATCTCGAGCCGATGACCATCGAGTAAGTGTATCTCCATCAACTGCATTTGCACATGGATTATCACCGGTACCTCCCTCAAGTTGTTCACTTGAACAAGTAACTATTTTATTAAGAGCAAGGTTAATATCGGATTCATGAACTTTGGCAAATGTGGTTGCATAAACCGTATCAGTAAAGCTTGAAAAAGCATTCCAATTTTCAGAACGTATTCTATAATAATATGTGGTAGAATCATTCAACCCATAATCATTAAAAGAAGTATCATTTTCATTTACCGCCGTAACATTTGTCCAGTTCGTTCCATCTATAGAACGCTGAATAAGAAGATTGGTTTTATCATCTGAATTATTCTTCCATGTTAAATCAATTTCACTGCTTGAAATGGAAGTCGCTTTTAAATTAGTTGGGGCTCCGGGAGTTGGATAAGTAATACCTGAAGTGATTTGGAAATCAGAAAACTTAACAGTTTCATCACGTAAATATGAGGGGCTATTCAGGCTTCTATAGATTCCCCATTTCCCTCTATGATAACCTGGTTTTCCTCTTGACATATCCAGGTAATAATTTGCATAGTGCATTACAACAGTACCGTCAAGCTTTTTTATAGTGACTTCATACTTGCCTGCATCGCTGAATAAGGCTTGTTCGGTAACATCGAGCCATATCCCTTTTAAAGGTGCCAATTCAACTTGATCAAGTACTCCACCACCGCTACCACCTGTTGATGGAGTAAAAATTAATTGAAGCCATTCCGGCTGCGTTGTATCACTATAATGGCGTGGAGTAATAGTCATGATTGGAGCGCCGTCATCACTGCCGCCTGTATGTTTAATTTGGTGTAAATGGCAAAAATTAGGTGAGGGTTGGAATAGGCTGTCCATTTTAAATTTCCATTTATAAACTTGAAGCGCTCCTTCACCTCCTGTTACATTGGACGCAACTGTCTTAATTTCAATTCTCTGCCTATCAGTATTTGAGCATCGATCGTAATCAATTGAATCCGGTGGATCATAATATGCATGAAATAAAAAAACGTATTTATCTAGTGTACTATCCCATGCCTCGGTAATATGTCTTGAATGTATTGTATTGCAGGAAGGAAAATTATCCGGAACTTCACTCGAAGCTCCGGAACCAAAAGCACTGTCAATTCTTTCATAAGTGTTGCCAGGGCCATCTGCATTTAATGTTACAGTAGTTTGAGCAAATAATAATGTTGAACCTATAAAAAAGCAGACAGAGAGATAGCCTAACCTCAGTTTTGAGTATTTAGAATTCATAACTATTCCTCTTCATTGGTTTTATCATTATGTTATTATCTTCGTTTTATGTTGATCGCTTATCATCTTTAATTATCTGCTTAAATATTTCTATTACCATTTTTATCAAAAAATTAATTCTCTCTTATTTACTATTACAACATTTGTCGCCTTAAAAAAATCTCCGGGGTTTAATCAAACTGGTTATTTCAAAAACATTATTTTTTTTGTTATATGTTGATTGCCAACATCAAGCCTGGATAAATAAACTCCGGATGCAAGATTGGATGCATTAAATTCAACTTCATATGTGCCCGCAGACTGTACTTTGTCAACCAAAGTGGTAATTTTGTTCCCGAGGAGATCGTAAATAATAAGTTGTACAGATGCATCGCGGTTTGTCTCTACATTCGGAATAGAGTATTTAATTTTTGTTGTAGGATTAAACGGATTCGGATAATTTTGCAAAAACGCTAATGTAGTAGGCAGATTTGTATTAGTTTCTTTAACATCTGTTGCGTTATTATTAACAAATACAAGTTCAATCCCATCCCCGGAATTTAGATTTCTGGTGTATTGTTTATCTTCCTGGTTATTCCAATGCTCGCAGCATCCAAGACTAGGAATTGGAGTACCATCATTTTCAGGATCGTATTTAAATCCTTTTGGCCAGTAAGTTGAATCAGCGGCTTGATTAATATAATCGTCGCACGCAGCCATCTGCGGGTAATCACCATAAAATGGTTTTCTATCAGCAGTGTATTCTGCCTTTAGAAAATCAAAGCAAACTGATTCAAGAGCTACCTGATCTTGCGACATAAAAATTGATGAAGTCCAGTCATCATTGAAAGGCGACATTTGGAATTTTCTTGGAGGATCATTTGCTTCGGAACCTCCCCACAACCCGTCCACTATAAACAGAACAGTATTCCCGCCTAAATACTTATCTCCCATTAAATCTACTTGAACCCTATATTGCCCATAGTCTGTTCTCATCGGATCATTATTTTCTTTATTAGGAGCAACCAAACCACCATGCAAATGAGTTGCACTGCCTGCCATATTTGATCCGAAATGAATTTTTGCATTTAGAGTTACGCCTCCCCTAGCATGAGCTTTTAAGGCAGGTATAACAATCATATAATCAGCTTCAGTAATTACAGTTGGAAAATAATCCGAAGTTACAGGATCACCGGTAGTTCCGTTTGTTTTTAAAATAGATCCTCTGTCTGAATAATAAATTGAAGGCTGGCTGCTTTTAACAGGAGCAGTTCTTCCAAGCCTTGCATCAGAATCGATATAAATAACATTTGGAAATTCATTATGCCACATATCAAAAACATGTTTGTACATGTGCTTCATCGGATCGCCGACTGAGATATTTTCCTGCTTAACTCCATAATCATTGATCAATTGCCTAAGTACAGCCAGTACAATTTGCGGTGAAGTTTCAGCCATCCCATATCTTTTCTGCTCTAAAATTTCAAAAGTATTTTTATCATAAGTTCCGCTGCTTGCACTAACCTGGTTGGTTCTAATAAAAATTTTTTCACCATCTTTGTATCCAATTTCTCCTTTTCCATGATTCACGTTAAAATATTTAAATAATGAATTCCAAGAATCTTTAACAGTTTTTTCTCCCGTTAATTTTTGTACAGCATCGGCAACCATGGCATTAACAAATTCCATGTTAGTATTTTTAGGCATGAACCATCCATCGCCAAATTTGTTTGTACAATTTTCATTTGTAGCATCAGGATTCCATTCCCATACAACGCGTCCGGGGAAAATACCTTTGGCTGTTCCGATTGGTTGATTAGCCGGAAGTAAAAATTTGGAATTAGCATAAACCGGGATTGAATTTTTATCTATGGTATATATCCCGGAGGATATAGCAGCAACTAGAAAAATTGCGGAAATAAAATATTTTGATTTGACAAAACTCTGTTTAGATTTTTTAAAAGCAAATATTGATGCTGATAAGCCAAGCAAATAAGTTACAAAACCTGACATGAAAGGATAAGCAGCCTGCATACACGGATATGAAGCTCTACTTGGTTTTGGAATAACTCTAATTAAAAACCATGCAGTTGAAAGAAACCCGATAACAAAAAATATCAGTCTTGACGAGAAACTTTTTTTTAGACAAAGAATATTTCGTCCGATAAATAAACAACGGCAATTTTTTATGAAGTTGTATTTTAGAATTTTTCATACCCCTAGCCCCATATCAATTTATTAATTTTACATAAAGTAACATCATTTATTAAATGACTAATAACATCTAAAGAAACATTTGTAAATATTCTTTTCATAAAAAATTTTATTTAATTGGCTTCAATCTTATCCACCGAACAGTTAACCCGACATTTTCTTTAGTATTTAATTTCACTGGTTTCAATTTTAAATTATAAACACCTGGTTTATCAATTGTAACTATGCCGGCGTTACTAACAATATCCGAGTTATAAGGTGAAGGCTTTTCAACATTTTTAATTTGTTTGTCAGTAATAAAACTTATTTTTTGTCCTGCAGTTTCTATAAGCATTTTATGCCCGCCTTCGTAACGGTACTTACGGTTTCTGCCTGTCCCGGTTTTAATTTCATAAGAACCCAAACTAACTTTGAATTTGCCGGGTTTGGTTACTAAAAATTTCCATTCAGCGGAATCATTATTGTTTAACCAATTATAAATGCCGATATAATCTGATTTTATTTTTGAATCATTCTTCGCTTTATTTAAATCCGCCTGAATTCCATAGAGAGTAACAATACCGCTTGGCTGCTGCTCAATATTGTTATTAACCTCTGCATCATTTGCTAAATCAAGAACAACAACTGATACAACTGAATCAGGCGGAGTGGAAGGAACATTAATTACTAACGAATGATGATCTAAATTTTTATCTTCTGTTTGATTG
Organism: uncultured Bacteroidota bacterium; assembly: GCA_963782475.1. Lineage (GTDB taxonomy): Bacteria > Bacteroidota > Ignavibacteria > Ignavibacteriales > Ignavibacteriaceae > CAVQBP01. The sequence continues at coordinate 49,227 of CAWAJW010000003.1, read as the reverse complement.
AAGGAAAGCTTTTCATGACTTGCAAGAAGAGAAGCATTTAAAACTTTTGTCTTTAATCCGTAAAGTATTAGCGTCCCATTCTTCGGCCAGTCATAAACATTTAAAAACATTTTTTTAGGTTTAACAGTTATCATGCCCCATTCAGGTTCTGCAACAAACGGACTCATTCTTGTTCCATATATTGCTTCGCCGTTTTTGTCCAGCCACTTTCCAACTATTTCTAATCTATCAACACTTGGCTGTGGAATAACACCTTCGGAAGTAGGCCCAACATTCAATAGATAATCTCCACCTTTACTAGTAACATCAACTAAAGCTTTAATTAATTGTGATGATGATTTCCAGTGATGATCATTTTTCTTATAGCCCCAGGTATCATTCATAGTTGAAGGAGTATCCCAGTCTGAAGATGTTGCACCGGTTGGTATTTTGTTATCTCCTTTAGTTTGAAAGTCTCCCATGTTATTTCCAACTCGTCCATCAACCAGGCAATTTGGCTGCAGCTTATGAACTAAATCGACAAGCTCTTTGCTTTGCTGTGCAGTCATAAAGCGCGGAGTATCAAACCAGAGAACAGATATGGGGCCGTAATTTGTTAAAAGCTCTTTTACTTGCGGAATAACTTTATCATTTAAATATTGTGTAAAGTTTGGCGGATTATCACCATGAAAATCCCAATCGTTTCCGGCTGCATTTGGCTCATGCCAGTCTTGTGTTTGTGAATAATAAAATCCAAATCTCAATCCATATTTTTTACAAGCTTCAGAAAGCTCTTTCATCGGATCACGTTTAAAAGGAGTTGCATCATAAATATTATATGGACTTACTTTTGAATGATACATTGCAAATCCATCATGATGCTTTGAAGTGATAACAACATATTTCATTCCTGCATCTTTTGCCATCTTCACCCATTTATCGGCATCGAATTTTACGGGATCAAATTTTTTGGCAAGCTGTTCGTATTCTTTAACAGGTATTCGGGCATGATTCATTATCCATTCACCAATGCCGGGAATCTCTTTACCTTTCCAAACTCCGGCAGGAATTGAGTATAGTCCCCAATGAATAAATAAACCAAACTTAGCATCCCTAAACCATTCCATACGGTTCATGTGCTGGTTGGATGATAAATCTTTTTTTTGTTCTTTGCTGCAGGATAAAGTTAACAAGGAGCTTACAAAGGCTATCAGAAGAAAAAAAGATAATGATTTTGAATTTAGTTTTTTGGTAAAGATACTTTTCATTTATAATTCTGTTTAATGAATAAAACTCTTGTGATTAGTTAATAAAAGAAATGAATCATTGATTATTCCTTCAAAATTTTTTAAAGGATTTGTGAGTAAAAGAAATAATAACTTATTTTTCCAATCTGAAAGCTTACTATGTGAATTGGAAAAATGAATTATTGTTTCTAAAGAATTAAAAGAACTAATTTCAAAACAGATTTAATACATGACTCAACATCATTCCGAATTTTCATTCTTCCTGATGTTGAGTCATATTAACCTATAAGGAGAACAAGTTATTTAAGGAGAATCATTTTTTTAGAAAGAATTTGATTCTGCGAAGTCAATTGATAAACATAAACGCCAGAGCTTAACTTAGATGCATCAAAGTTAATAGTATATTTTCCAGCAGGCTTAACTTCGTTGACCAAAGTAGCAACTTGTTGTCCAAGAATATTGAACACAGCTAATTTTACTTGAGATTCCTTTGGAACATTATAAACTATCTTAGTAGATGGATTGAACGGGTTAGGATAATTTTGTTCCAAGGAGAATTTACTTGGGAGTGCATTGTTATTATTATCATTAACACCAACAATACCATTCCACCAGCGAAGATCTCCAGCTGGTAGCCCATTCATACCACCAGTAAAAGCTTTTGCTGACATATTATATTTAAGATTGAATTTTGATGTATCTGAATAAAATGCAACTGTTGGACGTTGGAAATCGACTGCTGAACTGAAATTAGTTGTACTTTTGCTTTTCCCTGGTCCATTAGGATCTGGAGTCCAATACCATTCACAGAAATGATAGAGTGAGTATGTTCCATGAGCAAATATTATATTATCTTTTTGCCATTGATGTTGTTGAATCTTGAATCATTTTATTTATGTTCCATGTATTAGGTATCAAATTCCCTAAACCTATATCCGAATGTTCATCATAAAACATTTGAATGGAATCCGAAACAGCATAATAATTATTGCTTACAGTCCATGTAGCGGAATTTGTTGAATCAGTATTTAAGCTGCTTAACATGGTCATTCTATTATTCCCATATTGATCGAATTCATTTGGATCTCCAAATTCACCTAATCTAACATCATCAGTACTATCATTGCCAAGAGCAAAATTGTCTACAAAAACATTATTAGTTACTTGTACTGTACCGCTTAACCCAGCCTAATGCAATACAACCATGCATAGACATATCATTTCGGATAGTATTATGATCAATTAACACATAACCTATCGGACCTGTACTGGAATAATGCCTTATTGCACTATCTGTACAATCTGTCATTGAACAACCTTGAACAATTAAACTATCAATTGAAGAACCTCTACAATCGATATATCTGCCGTTACCAATATTAGTTTTAAAAAGATTCCCTGATTGAGCCATAATTGTATTTGTTACTTTTACTACATGAGCGGCAGTGCTTGTTTGTATAAGTGTTGCCCTTGCTCCACTCATCACACAGCTATCAACATAAACACTCGGACCTGCAGTAGAAACATTTATAATCCTATTAGGCATATCTGTAATGTCAGCAGGTATAAATTCTGACCAGCCTACAAGATTTAAATTCACTAACCAAATATCTCCCTGAACATCAAATATTTGACCTGGGTATGTAGAATTATTTGGATTTCTATAAGCATAAATTATTGGTTTTGTAGAAGCACCAGCTTCAGCTTTAATTCTTAAAACCCACCCTGTATTTCGAATATCCGAATCAACAAGGTAACTGCCGCCACTTTTCAAAACATAAATTCTATCCGGATCAACTCTTTCTCCTGTAGAAGTTGAATCTCCGAGGATTTCATCATTAAGATATAATTGGTTTTCAGAATAAGGTGGAATTACCATCTCATGACTAGATTGGCAGAATACTGAAATTGGCAGCAATACCAAAATCGAAAAACTTAAAAAAGTAGTTACTTTTTTGATCATATCGAACCTCCTAAATTTAGTATGTATACTAATTGGTTTATGAATAAATGAATTATTGATTAAATCTATTTTTTGTATGAAAAATTTATAAATCAACTCTTACTCCTAAATCGGCAGTCATTCCATATTTATGATCAGTGTTAGGTACTTCAACACCAAGAACCCTATCATTATATAAACTAGTTTCTTTTGCATTTGTTATGTTGTTTAGATTTAACAGAACTGATATATTTTTTGTAATATCTTGTTTAAGTGAAATATCCAATCGAGTAAATGCATCTTGTTCTCCATCTGATCTGCCATCTGAAGAAAAAGAAGTATTATACTTACCTTGATAGAAGGCGGCTATCCTAAATGAAAATCCATCTATATCATATCCAAGCGAAATATTACCGAAAAATTCAGGTTGATCCTGAAGCTTCTGTTTATTTTCAGCTAGCTCTTTATGTGACTTGACGATAGTCCCTAATATCGGATCAATAACAGTATCCTTTAATATCGATGCTTGTTGCAGCCCAGGTTTCTGATCGAACTATAGAAAAATTATAATTCAATACTATATTTTTTAATAGACTCAGGTAAGAATCTGAAATTTGCCTGATGCTCAACTTCGAATCCCCAAACATGAGTCGGTTTGCTAGAATTATATGGATAATAAAAATTAAAAGATGTTATTGGGTTTAATGGGCTTTTCCAATTTATTCCTAAACTATCTAATATCTCTTTGACTATGTCCTAGGAATTGCAGAACCATTTATATATTGGAACATATTTTTGATATTCTTATAAAAAGCAGATACCGAAAATAATCCTATATCACCCCCGTAAAATTGAGTTTGAATTTCATAATTCCATGCGACAGCATCTTCTAATCCAGGGTTTCCAATATGCAAATTAGCCCCGCTTCCTTGATAAGCAACTAATTTTGGCAACCTATAATTAAAATTTGGACGAGCTAAAGCTTGATATGCTGCAAGCCTAACATTTAGAAAATCAGTTGGCCTTATTAAAACCTGCAGATTTGGGAGAACATTTGTTTCTTTATGGTTTACTGTGGAATCCAAAATAGTACCGCTTTGTGGGAATGGAAATCCTGAAAGTGTTTGATTCATATAATTAGAAGTATAATCATTATTATCACTTTCTATTCTAACACCGAGAATAACTGTAAGCTCACTTCCAATGTTTAAAGTATTCATTGCATAACCTGCAAGAGTTCTTTCAGTTATATCGTAAAAATTTTCCGCATTGTCTTGGACGTTAGGAATATATTCTTTACTAAATATGCTTCCACCTGGTTTAATCCATCCATTTATATTTAATGTTCTCCATGTTTCTAATAGATTTCGATCAATTAAAGGATTTAATAAATATGAATCATAAATACTCCTTGATGCAGGGGTAGAACCAAGGAAATTTAAGAATGAAATTTTCTGACTTCCAGTTAATAAAACATTGCTGAATGGTGTACCGGACAAATCTTTTAAACCAAAAGATCCATCAGGCAATTGCGTATAAGGAGGAACACCCGCTTCTAAGTAATAATTTGATCTTGATTGTGCATGGTTGTCGCTTCTATTAGTTTGCTTAAACTTAGCACCGAATTTAAAAGCTCCGGTTAGATTACTTCCAAAAGAATAATCCTTTTTTAAATTGAGAAAAGCAGTTTTAATCTTTTCAAGATTATTTCCAAGATTATCATTAGCAACATTAAGATATGCTTCTTGCCAATTATTTATTGCATAAGGTATCCATTCATTAACAGGGCCCTTTTTATATCCTGGAACGTTTCCCATTCCAGCCGTTATTACTCCATTAGTAAGCTTACTATCTTCATTAAAGCCCATTTCATAATCATAAGGAGTAACATTTTTTGATTGAGAAAAGGATAAATTCCAATCTGCATTAAAACCTAATAGAGTGTTATCCCCATGAACTGAAGTATTAAAAATATCTATATTTTGTTTCTGCAATTCATAATCATAAGCAACTCCTCCAGATGTATGATAGGTTCTATATGAAGTTAGATAATCTCTTGAAGTTCTATTATATACAGTATTAAATTTAATATTACCCCCATCGGGGGTATTAAAATCTAAAAGAAAACTACCACCGGCTCTTTTTCTTATTTCATTTATATATTGCGGCTGAAAAGTTGTGGTTTCCCAATCTTTTCCACCATTTATTCCAAAATCATAAGTATAATCAGAAGACTCATTACTTCTAATTCTTTGTTCCACATTGCCTTCTAATTGCAAACCCAGTACATCACTAAAAAATCTTTCTCCATAATTACCTAAAAAATTATATTGTTTAGCTGATTTGTCCATCCCATTATAATCGCCAAAAGCTTGTAATCTAATGGTTCTTAATGAAGGAGCTTTTTTAGTCACAAGGTTTACTGTACCCGCAATTGCATCTGCATCTTTATCAGATGTTAAAGCCTTGAACAACTCAATTCCAGCCAATGAGCCTTGTGAAATTGTGCTTAAGTCTAATCCTTGATCATTAGCATCGGTTGAAGCTAATCTTACACCATCTACTGTTACTGTTGCAAACTGGGGGCTTAGCCCGCGTAATACAATTTTGTTTGCTTCGCCACCAGAACGTAATAATGACACTCCAGGTAAACGTCCTATTGATTCAGCCGCATTTGCATCCGGTAATTCTTTGATTTTTTGTTCTGAAACAACATTGACAATTGTATTTGAATTTAATTGCTGGTTAATCGCCGCTGCTTGTCCAAGCGCTTGCCCTGTTACTACAACTTCTTCTCCCAATATTACTTCTGGAGATAGCATAACATTTAGTATAACTATTTTTTCATTTTGAATGTTAATTTTAAATTCTTTTGGTTTGTATCCGAGGTATGAAACTTTAGCTGTATAATTTCCATATGGAATATTATTTATTTGATAATCTCCATTTATATCCACTGCAGCGCCTAAAGATGTTCCGACTAAAAATACATTTGCTCCAACCAAAGCAACTTCTGAGATGGAATCTTTTACAACCCCTTGTAGCGTCCCCTGTCCAAAAATTTGCATACTGGAAAACAGGAAAGTGAGAAAAATTAATTTTCTGGTATTAAATACTTCCATATATCTCTCCTCTAAGGTTAATTTCTCGTAATAATTTAGAAAAATTAATATTTCATTTAATGAATTTTAATTGCCCTCCATATTCTTTTGATCTGACTTCTGGTTTTGGTTTAAAATATTATAAAAATTTATTTTGAGCAGTAACAAAAAACATAGCATTTTTTTTGTTCAGCTTTGAAAAACTAATGAATGATTAACGTTTATCATTTAAATAAATTTTAATATATTTTGTACGACATTTTCTATTTACAAGATTAAATTTGCTGCAACTGAATAGTTCTTCTTCTTGAATAAATATTCTGCGTAATACTTGTGATTTTTTAATGAATCATTGTCAGAGGCTCTCACCATTATTTATTCAATCTAGTTCTTTATTTTTATACAAAGATCAAAAAAATTTGCATTCCACATAAACAATTTGCTTTAACGAATTTTTATGACGGAAAAGTTTTACACTTTCTAACTGTAGCAACTTAAAAAAAGTTATTTGAGTTGCCAAGCATTTAACGGTCGGTTTCACGCAATTTACATGTTAATTGCGTGAAGTAATCTTTGAATATCAAATAAATTCCGTATTTTTTTATTTGAATCATAAATTTAATTTTATTATTCTTGACTATGACCGAAATAACTAATAGTGAAAAAGAACAAATCATTTCCGATATTTTAGTCAGCGCCGAGTTCAAAGATTCACACCGCTATCAGGATTTGTTAAAATATTTGGTCGAAAAAACCGATGAAGAGGGTTCGGTTAAAGAAATTGAAATTGCTATAGAGGTTTTCGGGAAAGATGCAAACTTTGATCCAAATACAAATCCCCTCATCCGTTCTTACATTAGTAATTTAAGAAAAAAACTTGAACACTATTATTTAACCACCGAGAATAAATATAATTACAAAATTGAAATTCCTAAAGGTCAGTATTTAATAAGTTATATATATACTGAGAATGCTAATGAAATAAAAAAAGAAGTAAGAATCAATAAGTATATTTATCTGATAATTATTTTATCCCTTCTGTTACTATTAGCATATCAACAAGTTAGGAAGCCTTTGGATTTAAAAGGTGTTAAACAAAGTGCAAATCTGCCTAACCCAATTTGGACAGAATTCTTCCGAGCAAATACCCATCCTACATTAATTGTATTAGGTGACTACTTTTTTATGGCAGAAAAAGAGCATAGCAGAGATAGGATATTTCTTCGTAATACTAAAATAAATAGTGATAAGGATTATCAAAAGTTTTTAAAGAAGTATCCAAATTTTTATAATAATCTTGAACCTTTAAAGTTTACTTATTTAAGACCAAGCTCATCCTTTGGACTTATTGATATTTTAAATGTAATTGGAACTTCGAAACAAAATACTTCGATAAAATTAGCTTCACAGTTAAAGTGGGAGGATTTTGACAAGCACAATATAATTTTTATTGGGACCTTTAAAACGTTATACAAGTTGGATACTTTGCTCTCTCAAACAAATATACACTATAGCGTAGAACCTTCTTCATTAGAAATTATGGGGAATAAAAAGGATTCATCTAAGACTTTTAAGGTGAGTTGGATTGCAAGCAACTATCAAAGTGATTATAGCGTTTTGTTAAAAATTCCCGGATCAAAGGATAATACTATAATATTTTGTTTAGGATTTAGCGAGATGGGAGTTATGGATGCAGTAAGATCTGCGGTTGATCCAAATTTTAATGAACGTATTAAAAAAGAAATTAATATAAATATTGTCCAATCTATTTTGTATTTTGAAATGGTTTCGCAAGTTGAAGGCATAGAACTGACTTCATTTAATTCCCAAATTAAATATTTTTCTCTGCTCCCTCCTAATAAAAATAATTTTTAATACGCTTGCTTTTGTCATATTAGAAATTATTTTTAAAAATTCTACATTAAGCAAGTACCTCGTAATTAAAAATGAAAAGTTGTAAAAAATGATATTATAAATCTAATTATTCAAACTATTAATTAAATTTGTTATTAATTCCATCTTCCCAGTATTTTGGAACTGATAAAAAAATTATTCTAAGATTTAGATAGTTTTGATTAAATTGAATGTATCTCGTTTCCGTTCTTCATATAAATATTGATTTGCATTACTTGGAAATGGTGCTACTAAAAATTTTCTTTCTTCCTTATATAAGATTTTTGTACCCAACAGGTGCCCAAAACCGGATTAATTCTGATTAGTTCTGATTAGTTTGATGATTCTTCAATTTTCGGGAAATAAAAAAAACCTCAAAATGTCTAATTTTGAGGCTTTTGTGTCAGAACGGTGGGATTTGAACCCACGACCACCTGAACCTCATTCAGGCTGCAGAATCTAATTTCTTCGCTTTTTGAACTAATTTCAGCATTTTTCTCTTTCGTGTGCCTAAAAGTGCGTCCAAATTTGTCAGGCTTTAATTTCACCTCACATTCTTCGTAATTCTGCATTTGCGTAATGCTTAAAAGTGGTTTTAACACTCTTATGTCTGCCCCAGTGTTTTTACATCATATATGCTTAAACCGCTATTTAACAGTTTTGTTATATATGTCTTTCTTAAAGTGTGGAGAGAATATTTTTCAAGGTGTTCATCTATTAATAATTTCTTAAAGAAATGTAACGAGTGCCTTGATTTAAAATTGAATAATTTCCCTTCACAATTTTTCCAATTTGTTTTTCTATGTGTTCGTGTTAGAGTGTAAATAGAAGATATATCAATAATGTTTGTTTGAGAGCCCAGATATTCTGATTTAATAGTTCTTCCATTTAAAAGATTCTAAAATACTATAAACATGAAAATGAATTTGTTTATTAATATACCAATAGAATATTTAAACTCTTCTGTAATTATTTTCTTTTCAGATAAAATATTCATCAAATACCCAAGAATATCATTAAGTTCTGATATATCTTTTAATACTTGCTTCATATCTTCAGAAGTGTATTTGGTATTAGTTCTATTTAAGTAAAATTTTATATCCATTTTTTTAACCTACAAGCGTTATGGTAGAAATGCCTGTTACCAAACATCCCCCACACAGATCCCGGCGTGCGGTTTTTCCGCACCGGGCTCTTCAACAATACTCGCTTCCGTACTCAGCAAATCGATTCGAATAAGCTTAACTGATAATTTTTTCTTTCAGTAATCTTTGGTTTTAACAGTGGATATTGTTTTATCATTTCTCTGAATCCTTCCCACGTGTAACTTCTTCTCTGACTTCTTCGGTTTAGCCATTTCTTCAACATTATTTCTAATGTATTAAAGAATTTCCTTAAGCTGCTACTATTTCCTATCATTCTATAGTATTCATAATAGCCCCGAAGCTTCTGGTTCAACTTCTTTACCATCTCTTTTATCTTTAGTCCACGGTTTTCTTTGCACCATTGCTTGAAGTTCTTCAATGACTTTCTGAACTTCTTCCTGGATGTCCTTCGCTTTATCTGTGGCTTCCCGCTTTTGGCTTTTCCCCAACTGAACTCGAAACCGAGAAACTCAAAGCAATTGTTCTCTTCCATCCTGTACTTACTGAAACTTAGTATCCGGGTCTTCTCTTCTGAGAGTTTTAACCCGAATTTCTCTAACCTCTTCGGAAGTTCTTCATAAAACATCTCCGCATCTCTTTTGAATTGGAAAAGACATACGAAGTCATCTGCATAACGGCATAGATATACTCTGCCTTCGCTTCTGTGTTTTATTACTTTCTCAAACCATAAGTCTAGCACATAATGTAGATATATGTTTGCCAGTACCGGAGATACTATCCCTCCTTGTGGAGTTCCTGTGGCCGGATAGATTATACTTTTATCTTCTTCCATTATTCCAGCTTTCAACCACTTTAGGATGAGTCTAGTGAATGCACGGTCATTTACTCTCTCTTCAAGCATTCTTATCATCCAATCATGATTGATATTATCAAAGAATCCTGATATATCAGCTTCTACTACATAGCCATACCAGCCGTATTGCAGTTGATAGTGAAGTTCCTTTAATGCCATCTTTGCACTTCTTCCGTTTCGGTAGCCGTAGCTGCACGATAGAAAGTCCTGCTCATATATGCCATTTAATATCCTTGCAACTGCAACCTGCACTAGCTTGTCTTCTGTTGCTGGTATTCCTAAGGGACGTTGTTTTCCTCCTGGTTTGGGTATGTACTTCCTTCTTACCAGTTTTGCATGGTAGCCTTTCCTTTTCAATCTCTCAACGAGTTCCTTTATGTTACCTTCCAGATTCCCTTCATATTCTTTGGCGCTTACTCTGTCTATTCCATAACTTGCGCTTTTGTTTAGATATTTCCAGGAATCTGACAGATTTATTTCATTGAGCATTGTCTATAGGTGACCGAACCGGTGCTTCTTCTCTCTTTTTGCCTTGCTGGCTATTTCTCGCAGTGAGGTTTGCATTACTCCTTCCATTCTTTCTCTAATGGTTAATCGGCACCTAACTGATTTGCTTTTACCGGCATAATCGTTTGCATTGATTGGGTAGTAATGCGCATGCCTATTATATATCTGGAATTGTAATGTCTTTTCAATACATCTTCAAGTTTTCTTGAAGAAAGTCCCGAAAGATGTCTGGTTGCCATAGTGTGTGCCTTACAGATATTTTGGCAGTCTTGGTTGTTTAAGGTTAAATGATAGATTGCTATAACTTATAGAAGTTGTGATTTACTTTTTTTTACAAAACTTGTCAGGACAGCTATTGCCTATTGACTTTTTACTTATTAAAGATGTTAATTGCTCCCTTTTTTATAATTTAATTTTTAATTTTCTAATTTATTTTAAGAACATTTTGTTTACGATTTTTTATTATTGCCTCTACTTTTATTATTGTAAAAACCTTCCTGAACAATATGAACAATGCTAATTTAATCGACTAACCCAAACAATAATTTTTGCAATATCCTTAATTTATGTTCAAATTATTTGCATATCATCCGGGGACATACTTTGATCGCTTCTATAAGTATATTTCCTTAAGGGATCTTTCGGCAGATCAAAAAATAGTACAGGAAGATAATCATATTTATGCACACCGATTGAGTTAAACATTTTCAGCCCGATAATTCTTTGTATATCTATTTTCATGAATGACTCATTTCTATTATGTAAAGAATCTTCTTCCTTTGGCGGTTTAGGAAAGGTGGGAGTATTTTGTCCAAGCAATGGTGCAAATAAAAGATAACCGTCAACTTCAGGATAATTTTTGTTTATAGCATATCGTAATTCGATACCGCCTCCCATTGAATGTCCTGATAAAATAATTTTAGCGCCGGGATTATCTTTACGAATGCTTTTTATTACATCCGCCAGGTCATCTTCATACTGGTTAATATAATCAACATCACCGGGATTTCCATCTGATTTCCCATGCCCGCGAAGATCAAGCGCATAAATTTCAGCATTTAAAACATTGCTAAGCTTGCCGGAGATATAATCCATTTCAAGGCCGCTGCTTAATACACCATGAAGCATAACTATTATCAGGTTAGAATTACATTTGAATTTTTGAGAGAATAAATATTTATTATCTCTCATTAAAAATTTGTGAGGTTCACATTTATAAATCCGCTTAAACTTATGAGTGCCATTTTGTGAAACATTATAATTCTGTGAAAATGATTTTTTAAATGAATGTTCAGGTGTAGTAATGAGCTTTAAGGCTTCTTCAGCAATCTTAATACTATCGGAATTAACTTTCTTTATATTTTTAGTTTGCGGTTGAATAGTTTGAGTAAGAATTATAGGTAACAATAAACAAAGGCATTTAAAATAATTCATTAGATAACCTTTTTGAATAATTAATGTTTTTCAATTTGAATATATTAATTATTCGCATGAGGAAAGAAAATATCACAGTGAAAAGTAAAATAATAAGACCAGCAAACCATAATCCCGATATAAAATCGGGGCAGGTGAACTGATGTTCTTTTATAAAGAAGGACTACACGCAATACATCAGCCTTTGCTTGTATTAGTGGGAAGTAAGGATGAGGCATTTAATGCTAAAGCTTTTATCAATGCTGTTAAAAATAATAGCACTGGAGAAGTCTATATAATCAAAGGAGCCACACATGATGGCATTCTTGAGAGCAATGATGCAATTAAACATGTAAAAACCTGGGCAGAAAAATTTGATTTCATTAAAGATTTGAAATAGAAATGAATCAGGAAACAGAATCAAATAAATTTCTTGAAATGCTGGAAGTCCATAAGGGCATCATCTATAAAATTATTAACTCCTATTGCAAAGATGAAGAAAACAGGAAAGATCTTGCACAGGAAATTATAATTCAATTATGGAAATCTTTTAGCAAATATGATAACCATTTTAAATATTCAACCTGGGTGTACCGCATTGCTTTGAATGTATCTATTTCATTTTACCGGAAAGAAAAAAGAAGAGGAGAAATTTCTCACCCGCTACCGGAAAATTTATTTTCTATTCGAGCAGATGATGAGGATGAAGATAAAAATTATTTCAATAGGTTTTTGAATGAATTTATTTCTGAACTTAAAGAATTGGACCGTGCTCTTATAATACTTTATCTGGATGAAAAAAGTCATAAAGAAATTTCCGAAATACTGGGCTTAACGGAAACGAATGTGGCCACGAAAATCGGTAGGATTAAAAAATTATTAAAACAAAAGTTTTCTAAGACCGAAATGGAGTCTTTGTTATGGACGAACAAGAAATTATTAGCTTATGGAAAAATCAGGAAACTAAGCTTGAACAATCATTAGAATTAAATAAAAAATTACTGCAGGAGATATTAAATCAAAAAGCTCAAAATGCTTTACAGTCATTGGCAAGATTCAAAACCAGAGGAATAATCGCTGATGTTATTTATCTCATGATTTTGGGATTTGCATTGTCGATCGCAGTTATAAATTATTCATCCGCTGTGAATTATTTTGTTGTTTCAATCGGAGCAATATTTGTCATCAACTTAAAAGCATTGTATGATTATATAAAGCATCTTGTAATTGTAAAAAACATAAACTACGATGGAGACGTAATGAAGATACAATCCAAATTGGTTAACCTGAGGCTTTCAATATTTGCACATAGCCGGATTATATTTTTGCAATTGCCTTTCTGGACAACGTTTTATTTGAGCAATAAATGGTTTCCGCAAACCGTCGGGTGGGGTTATATTATTTTTCAAATTCTATTCACGACTTCATTTACTTACCTGGCTTATTGGCTTTATAAAAACCAGATCATTGAAAACGCAGATAAAAAATGGATTAAGTTTTTAATTGCTGGTTCGGGGGGTAAATCTTTAATTAAAGCTTTGCATTTATATAAACAACTGGAAGAGTACAAAGAAAAGTGAAAGGTTTTACTTTGGCATTAACCAGAAAAGATGTAATAGATATGCCAGTATAAACACTGAGAGTAAAGAGGCCATGTCATGCTTTGTATTAAAAAAATAATGAAGATCAAATTTCAGAATTAAATAAACAATCCACTTAACACAAACAAGAGCATCAGTTCATCTTAACATGATCAGCCAGATTTGAAATAAGAAATTTTATAGTACATGGTAATCATCTTTACTGACATTTGACATTCTATCGTATGTCCTATAAAATTGGCTTATGTAAACTCGGCACATTTCCTTATCGGTTCATCATCGCTTCATTCAGCCGGCTCATTCTTCGCACGGTGGAATTTATCCTGATGAATAGAAGGATTCCGCTTATATTGTGCAGCTTAGGACTCACCCCCTTAGGACATCAATAAAACCATTTATTAACTATTCTTTCATTTTTAATTATCGAAGCTTAAGTGAGTAGTCGCTATTCAATAATACGCACTGCACTTGAGCCAGACTTCGAGATTCATCCCCAGCGCAGCTTATATTTTTGTAATGTACAAAATTTTTGTACGGTATAGACTTTTTGTCATTGATATTAAGTATTGTATGGAGACAAAGGATAATCAACCTCGGCTTCCTATATGACTAATTATTGGGCTTTAAGTTCCTAGTTAAAGAAAAAAATACTCACAAAAAATAATTTGCTTTTTAAAATTCACAGGTGCATATTTTAACTAATTTTAATAAGTTAAACAAATAAAAATTTCTCAGAAACATTTCCGCCTTCTTGAATAATAAGAACTTATTAAATCGTTTATAAGCACTCACGTTAATAGAAACAAATGGTCTAAAAATGGCAGCCAAAGAAGTATCCTGCAAGACACTTACTATATTTTTTAAAAGTTTAGAAGAGAATAAGATTCCGCTCGAAATTCTGTGTGAAAATTTACAGTATAATTTGGATTATTTAAAAAATAAAAATGAAAATATTGAATGGGAAACACTTCGTAAGTTTTTATTAAATATTCGAAAAATATGGGATGATGATCAGTTTGTAAATCTGGGAATACAAATGGTTCAAAAAAAAACTTATCCTTTTTTTTCGCTGATTTCAGGTTTTTTTCTGAATATAAAGGATGTGTATCATCTAATTAATGATCCTAAAAAAGGCATAGGGAACCGGCATGTTAAATGTGTAAAGCCGACAACAAGAGAAATAGAAAGGGGTCATTTAGAAGTTACTCTGGAGCTGCCAGATAATTATATAAAAAGCAGAGAATTTTTTCTTGTTACCAAAGGCTTTTTTACAGCGCTTCCTTTATTTCTTAAATTAAAATTTTCAAAAGTAATAATGCATGAAACAGAGCATGGAGCTGTTTATAATATTTTTTATCCTCAAAGCAATAAAGCTTATTTGTGGTTTCGAAATATTTTTTCCACTCCCTCTTCAAAGCGGGCTGCAATTGCTGAATTAAATGACGCTTATGAATTGCTGTATGACCGTTTTCATCAATTGGAAGAAAGTCAGGCTAAAATTCAAATGCAAGCCAGGCTATTGGAAACAGCTTACAGCATTAGTCAGCTTATTATCGGTGATCTTGATCTTGACTACACTTTAAAAGCTATTGCAAAATCTCTGGTAGAGGTTGCTGAATTCAAAGCAGTGGAAGTAATTGTTGAAACTGAAATTGAAGGCGAAAAGATAAATAGAAAAGAAAAATTTGGTAATCAAGAAATCAATTCAGATAAGATTGAGCGAATATTAAAAGGGAGATCACAAACTTTAGGAAAAATAACATTATGGACAAATACTGAAAACGAAAATGTTTATCAGCTTTTGGATTATATAATCCCTTCCGTTTCCATGCAGCTTCTAAGTGCCCTTTCCTTTAAGCTTGTTGATGATTATCGAAGTAAATTGGAACATAAAGTTGATGAAAGAACCGGGCAGCTTAACCAGGTAAATAAAGAGTTATCTGATTCTTTAGAAAAACTTAAAAAATTAAAATCCGCCAGAGATAGATTTTTTGCAAATATTAGTCATGAATTCAGAACCCCATTAACATTAATTTCAGGGCCAAGCGAGGATATAATAAACAATACAAGAGAAAATAAAACTAAAATTCAAACAGAGCTGATTAAAAAAAATGCTGACCGCATGCTCGAACTTATAAACCAGCTTCTTGATCTTTCCCGGCTGGATGCCGGAAAAATTGAACTCAAGACATCTCATGATAACATAGTTTCATTTATTAGAGGAATTACTCTATCTTTTGAATCATTGGCGGAACGAAAAGGTATAATGCTTGCTGTTTCTTCAAACCAAGAAATAATTGATTTCTACTTTGATAAAGAAATGATGATAAAAATTATAACTAATCTTTTATCAAACGCTTTTAAATATACAAAAATAGATGGACAGATTACTGTAACTATTAATGAAACAAATGATAAATTCATAGAAATAAAAATTAAAGATACTGGAATAGGAATTCCAAAAGAGGAACTGCCGAAACTTTTTGACAGATTTTACCAGGTAGATAATTCTCCGACGAGGGAATATGAGGGTGCAGGGATCGGCCTGGCGTTAACCAAAGAACTTGTTGAACTTCATCATGGTAAAATATTTGTCGATAGTTTATTTGAAACTCAAAACCCAGATAAAAGAGGCTGGACCGAATTTACCATCCAGCTTCCTGCAGTTAAAGAACACTTAAAAGATTTAGAAATAATTGAAGGAATAAAAACAGAAATTTATCCCGATACTAAACTAAATGACTATCAAAAAACAGCGTTGAAAAGCCTTAGAGATGCTGATAATCATATTCTTGAAATAAATAAAAATAAAAGATACTTAAACAAAAGTTTCTCTAATAATGATTTTCATGATGATGAAAGAAATTTAATCTTAATTGTTGAAGATAATCGGGATGTTAGAAATTTTATAAAAGACACATTAATAAATATTTATCAAATTGAAGTATCTGCAAACGGACGGGAAGGTGTAGATAAAGCAAAAGATATTATACCGGATTTGATAATCTGTGATATTATGATGCCTAAAATGGATGGATTAGAACTTACAAAAATTTTAAAAAATGATGAAGCTACAAGCCATATTCCCATAATATTATTAACAGCAAAATCTGAACAGGAAATAAAAATTGAGGGATTGGAATTTGGAGCTGACGATTACTTAATAAAGCCATTTGATACAAAAGAATTAAAAGCAAGAATAAAGAATAGGATTGAATTAAGAAAACAGCTTCAGAGGAAATACAGCAGCCTTGAATATTTTGAAAATGAAAAAGAAAATAAATTAACAAACCCGGATGAAAAATTTATGTCCGATGTTATGAATATAATTGAAAAACATTTACCCGAGGAAGATTTTAGTATTGAACAATTGAACAAAGAATTAGGATTAGGGAGAGTGCAGGTTTATAGAAAAATTAAAGCTTTAACAGGCAATTCACCGAGCAGATTCATCCGAAGTGTGAGACTGGCAAAAGCGAAAAAGATGATTAAAGAGAATAAAAACATTATTTCAGAAATTGCTTATGCCGTAGGTTTTTCAACTCCAGCATATTTTGCAAGGTGCTTCAAAGAAGAATTCGGTTACCCTCCAAGTGAATTTGTTCGGTAAATTTTATTCTCTCTTTTTTAGTCGTATCATATAGCTCAAACATGTAACACTGTGTGCAAGTTTTTGTAGCAACTTCTATTTATTTCTTTATTTCACATCAAATTTCAAGATAGAAATTCTTACTTACAGAATTTAACCACAATATATGATTTTTATATCGGTAAATAATATTAAGCTGTTCAATTAAAAAAGTAATCAATAAAGGGATGAAACGGAATAAATTTTATTACAGGTTATTATTCCTGTTTTCTCTTCTATTTAGTTATAACATTGAATTATCAGAATTAGATGCAGATTCCTTAACATTTAAAAACATAGACCAATATGTTAGAAATCAGATGAAAAATTATAATATTCCTGGTGCTGCATTAGGTATTCTTAAGGGTGATAGTGCGGTACATCTCACAGGTTATGGAATTGCTGATAACAATGGGAAAAAAGTGACGCCTAAGACACCCTTTTTACTGGCTTCAATAACAAAATCTTTTACTGCAATTGGAATTATGCAATTGGTAGAGGAGGGTAAAATTGATCTTGATGCCCCTGTTTAAAAATATCTGCCATGGTTCCGGGTAGCTGATATTAAAGCTTCATCTCAAATCACGGTTCGTCAACTTCTAAACTAAACGAGTGGATTTTCAACTCTTGATGGAAGGAAAAAGTACGCGGATGCCGATTCTGGTATCATTGGAAAAGTATATAAGAAGTTTGATGGAAACAAAACTCATTACTTCCCCGGGCCAAAAATTTGAATATTCAAATATAAATTACGGAATTCTGGGATTGATTCTTCAAAAGATATCGGAGGAACCTTATGAAACATATATTCAAAAAAAGATATTTGAACCATTGAACATACGACATTCTTATACATCTTTTACAGATGCAAGATCAGACAATGTATCCAGGGGATATTACGCTTTTTTCGGTTTTCCTATTGTATACGACAAATGCCTTTCACGATCTGTTGTTCCCTGGGGTGGTCTTTACTCAAGTGCAGAAGATATGACCCATTATATAATTGCCCATCTGAATAACGGCCGCTATTTAAGCAACAAGATTATTTCCGTGCATGGAATGATTGAGGCTCATAGTCCCGGGCCTATAATTATTAATGATTTCTTCAGATCAAGCTATGGTATGGGTTGGTCTATTTATCCTCTGTACAAGATCAATGCTGATACCTGTACTGCAATTTCCCATGATGGTGTTGGTCCATTTTATCATTCATTTGCTCTGCTTGTTCCGGAAAAAAAATTTGGAATGATATTACTAATCAACCTGGACGATCCACTTACCGAATCAATTTTTTCCTACCTTGGATGGATTATTGCCGAAATATATTTTAGCAAATCGCCATCATATCCTCAACCGGCTGAATATTTTATCCTTCAACATGCACGAGTTATTTACAATCATTGTAATCTTACTTATTATAGGTTTTTTCTGGTCATTGAACAATCTCCGGCTCCATCGACTGTCGTTTAGAAGAAATAAACATATATTAAAATCAATTCTGCTTTATGTAATCATTTCTTTAATAATAGATATTTTATTATCAATCCATATACTTGCAGTTCTTCTTCCCCAAAATGATTTTACAATACACCTTGCATTAGTTTTTACGCCTGATATAGGAATAATGCTTATTCTGATTCTTTCATTTTCTATAGTTTGGGGAACAATAAGGACCCTGCTGATGCTGTTTATAATATTTAAAAAACAGAAGCCTATATCATTTGAGTAAAAAGAGACATAATTAGTGTGAATAGTTAGTTATATCACAACCCGATTTTATCTTTTAAGTCTAATAATCCAAATCTTAGATAATTAGCCTAACATGTAGCATATATGCAAGTTTTTGTAGCATACTTGTTACGTACCAATCATTATAATTTCTTTTATTGAATTCAAAATTTCAAAATAGAAATTCACTGACGGAACTTTTTCTTTAGATTTTTAACCATTCAAAAGAAACTAAAATTGGACATAAACAAATTTAGAATGTTTAGATACCATTGTTAAGGAGTATATCATGAATAATGTCATAGGATTGAGATTATTACTTATTCTGTTTTTTATAAACTTATCTTTTGCACAAGACCAGGAAACAAAAAGCTATAAAGGAGTATTGGAAAATAATAACGATGCAGTGCTCAATGAAATCTTAGGAAGTGTGTCCCCGTTAAAAATTCCAATTGAATCGGCAAATAATTTATTTGGTGATCATTCCGAATCCGGAGAACCAGACAATAAATTATTCGAATTTTATTATTACCCTGAATCTACAAACGAAGTTGCATTGGAACGCTCTAACTATTTAAAGAATGGTGGAAGTTATAGAAATTTAGTTCCTCATTATGATACTAAGGGGCTTCAGAAGACAAATATTAATGAATGGGAAAGTGTAGGTCCTTATGGAATTACAACTTGCCCGGATCCTGTAAGAAATGATAAAATTTACAGTGGGTGTATAATTAGCCTTGGACAGGACTATAATGATGGAAATATTATGTATTTAGGAGCTGCAAGCGGTGGTCTTTGGAAAAGTAAAGATCGCGGAGAAACGTGGGAAAATATTTTGGATACTCTGCCTAATCCTTCTGTTTCTACGATTGCAACAAATATTAGTAAAACCGGAGAAGTATGGATTGGTACGGGTAATAAGGGAGATGTGAATGGAAACTTACCATCCCTCGGACTTGTTTTTTATAGTTCTGATTACGGCGGCACCTGGCATCAAATAAATTTTACCAGCCGGTTTATAGGATTTGTTTCAAAAATTGTTATTCGTCCTGCTGCACGTATTGACTTACCCGACGTAGTCTTTATTGCTACTAATAATGGAATCTTCAGATCTGAAGATAAAGTTTACTGGACAAAAGTGCTTGATGGGAGCTTCTCTGATCTTGTTTATGTCGGAAGTATTTTAGATACCAATTTTTACATGGTAGCCGCAGAACGTAATGATGTAAATAATTCACCAATCTGGTTTAGTAATAATAATGGAATTACAGATTCATGGTCATCACGAACTTTACCCGTTGCAAATGACAGCTTAGGGAGAATTACATTAACAAGTTCCCGTCTAGGCTTCAATACTATTGTATATGCTAATGCGGCTTCAAAAAATGATGATATTGAAGGTATTTGGAGGTCCAAAAATAGCGGTGATACCTGGGAAAAAGTAAACAGCCCGTATACAGGCAGCCATCAGATGAATTACAACAACACCATATTAATGGATGATGATGTAATCTCAGGGAATACTGTTTATACCGGTGCAAATCTTAGAGGATTATATTATTCAACTGATGCTGGTGAAACATGGAATTCATCGGGTGAAAATCCGCTGGGAATAATTCATGAGGATGAGCATGTTATTCATGATGATGTAAGCCAAAGCGGAAAAATATTTGTCGGCAATGATGGCGGTTTATATACATCAAAAGATAGAGGGAAAAATTTTGAATATATCGGAAATCAATTTTTAAGCATATCACAAATTTATCACCTTACAGTCAGTCCAGAAAACGGGGGTTTATATGAAGGAAGAAGATTTTATGTCGGCACACAAGACAACGGCATTCAAAGAGGGCCTGATGAGTTTTTAAGATGGACTTCGATTACCTGCTGCGATGGAGGTGATATTGCTTTTAAGGATGGTATACAGTATTCTACTATTGTAGGTCTTAGTGACTCTTCAGATCACCGTGTTCAGCACCCGCCGGATAAAAACCCCTGTGAATCATGGGATGGATTTACAAACGGTTTGCCAAAGGGACAACCATCGGGCTCTCAGCTAATTTACAACGGCAACAATTTTTATTTGAGTTTTGCTGGTTCAGTATATAAAGCAGCTGACGGTGAATTACCATGGGTTATGCTGCAAAATTTTGGTTGCTGTATAACAAGAATGGGTGTAACACCGGAAAATATAGTGGTAATTGGAACTATAGATCCAATCCCTGTGAGAATTTCAAATTATGATAATACAACATTTAATGACCCGGCTAATCCAGCTGCATTTTGGCAAAATAAAAATGTAACCGATATCGATTTTGGGTTTCCCATCGGCACAGCCGAAATCAAAAGAGATATATACGTAACATTATCAGGTCTCTACGGCATCAGAGTAGCAGAAAAAAAATACAATGCAGATTCATTTATTAATATTACCGGGGATTTACCGAACCTGGTTAATGTCCGCTCATTGCTTGTTGATCCCCATAACGATAATGTAATTTATATAGGTTCTGATTTCGGTGTATATGTCAGCTTTAATCTTAGGGGAGAGGAAGATGAAAACCGTCACTGGATTAATATTTCCGAAAAATTACCTTCAGTATGTTATGTAACTGATTTAGAATATGATGATTATAGTAACAAGATTGTAGCTGCTACTTACGGGCGGGGAGTTTTTATAGCAGATAGAGCTACAATTCCAACTGATGTTGAAATTGCTGATAATAAAATATTAAAATTTAAACTATATGATAATTACCCCAATCCTTTTAATCCTGTTACAAATATAAAATATGATCTGCCTTATGGGGTAAATGTAAAATTAACTGTTTATAATTCAATAGGACAATTGATTAAAATATTGCAAAATGGATATAACGAAGGAGGAAAACATTCCTTAGAATTTGATGCTCGAAATTTACCGAGCGGAATATATTTTTATGAAATACAAGCAGAAAATTTTTCAGCTGTTAAAAAGTTAGTTTTAATAAAATAAGGAAAATTGAAAAGGTATGAAAAATTCAATTAGAAATCCCATTCTATTTTTTATCAGTATTTTTGTTATACTTAGTTTTATTTTAACTTCCTGCAGCAAAACTGCAGATATAAATGATGCATCATCTCCGGCAGTAAACAATCCGCCGCTATCATATTTCTCAATTTTCCCGGATACGCTTGTAGTGGGAGTTGGAACTGATGTTATTCTTACTATTACTGCTCGCGATACTTCAGGCGTAGATATTTCAAAGGATATTATACCGGAATATTCCAGTTCTGATAAGAATATTGTTAGCATCCGACAAGATGGACGTATAGGTGCAAATGCAGTTGGGCTGGTAACTTTAACTGCAAGTGCGGGAGGTAAAAATGCAAAAGTATTAATCCACGTAGGCCCCGCCGATTATGATCTTAAAAATCTTGGTGTTCCTAAAATTTTGAATGCGAATCATATAGATCTATCTAAGATTGGAAGGATTTCACGATTTCGCTCCACAGTTGGGCATAGTTATACCGACAGCGACAGCACAGAAACATGCCGAAGTATGAAACATTATTTTGAACCCAAAAATACTGTCGATTGGACTAGTGTTGATATTTACTCACCGCTAACCGGTACAATTGCAGGTCTTCAAATAGATGGCCATTGGGGCTACCAGGTGAGAATTATTTCGGTAGATCAACCTATTTTCTATGTAGCTATTTTTCATGTAAACATTGATTCTGGAATTATAAAAGGTAAATGGATACATGCCGGAGATCATCTCGGGAAGCACGCTTCCTCATTTACAATGTCGGATATTGCAGTTGCTTACAAGGGGAAAGACAATGGACATTTAGTTTCATTTTTTGAAGCCATTACTGATTCAGTATTTCAATTGTACAAAGCGCGCGGTGTTCCATCACGTGAGGCTGCAATTATTACTAAAGAAGAACGGGATGCCGATCCTGTACCCTGTTTTGGAGAACAGCTATTTCTAGTTGAAGGGACAATACCGGATTGGCTTGTTTTAAATTAATTTAAACTAAGCATAAATAGTTTTCATTTAAGATTATTAAATAAAAATATTATCAGGCCCATCAAAAAAAATATACAGAACTGAGCTGTGACAGCTTGTCCTTGTCAACTCTCGATGATATCTATTTTACCGCTGAAGAATTTTATAATAAAAAATCTCCGGAAGAGAAACCGGGAATTAAAGCGAGGAAAATTAAACTTGAGGGGTATTATGTCGAGATATGATAATCTGATTCCAATACAAATCATATAAATAGTTAAAGAAATAAACGAATTCTAAAGCTTTTTCTTATCATACACATTGCGGGCATATGGATCATAAAATCTAATATTTCCTTCCATTTATTTGTGCGAAAATTGACTGAAACAAGGAATTTTAAAACTTGTTCAAAAACTCCAATTAAATGCGCAAATAATCCTAACACCCCCCTTTAATAATTATTTATTTTTTGAGGAAGATTCAATTAATTTTTTGAGTAGAACAATTCTTCTAAGTCCAATTAATAGGAGGTTTATATGCAAACAAAAATTTCGGGAATTTTGCTTTCTATATTTTTTATTGCTATCGTTTTTTTGCAAATACATTGCTCTCAAAAGCAAGAAGATGTCACAGAAAGCAAAGAAACACATATAGAAAGGGGAAAATATTTGGTCAACGTTGAAGGCTGCAACGACTGCCATTCCCCTAAAGTAATGACGGCAAACGGTCCTATTCCAGATACTACAAGATTATTATCCGGTTCGGTTGGTCCTATTACCTCTACGGATTTTGATCCTAAAATTGTTTTACAAGGCAAATGGATTGTTGCCAGGGGTGATTTTACTGCTATGATTGGTCCTTGGGGAATTTCTTATCCGGCCAATCTTACACCGGACAAAGAAACAGGGACAGGCAATTGGACTGAAGAGAGATTTATAAAAATTTTACGAACCGGTAAACATTTAGGTGAAGGTCGCCCAATTTTACCTCCTATGCCTTGGGAAAATTTTGCAAAATTAAAAGACCAGGATTTAAAAGATATTTTTGCATACCTGCAATCATTGCAGCCAATCAGCAACAAAGTACCTGATCCGGAAACCCCGGATGAATTAGCAAAAATGACAGCTAAGAAGAAATAAATCACAATTGATTAGCCGGAATAATATTCCGGCTTTAATATTTTTAGATTAACATATTTGAAACAGGAATTACTTTTCATTCTCGAAATACAATTAAATATAAAGAATTGATTAGTTAATGAGGTGTCGGAATAATTTGGTGTACTGAAAAAAGAGATTGAGGAGGAGATTAGTATGATGGGGAGGGAGAATTGGGTAAAATAGATATTGACCTTTTGTGTATGGTTTTAAAATATATTACTAGGCAATTCCCAAATTTTTTTTATTTTGCCTCTTTATTGAGATCTAAAAAAACATATTGTGAGAGTATTTAGCTTACCTAAGAAATTATAAATATGTTTACTTCCTTAAACTCTAAAGGTACCTGTCTTCACTTTTCCATTTCGTTTGTAATTCGCTAAAATCACTCCGGTTGTTGTAACTGTACTTTCTATTAAAGTAAATGCTGCCGGACTCGCATAATTGTCAAACGACCTTTTCCCCTTACCAAGTATCAACGGATGGATTTTAAGCCGAAGTTCGTCTACCAGACTATTCTTCAATAAAAGATGAACGAGTTCACTACTGCCCCAAACTTGTATGTCAGAACCTTCCGAAGTTTTAACCTTCTTGATCTCTGCCACTGTTTTAATGAATACAGAATTTTTCCAGTCTGATTTTTTCCTGGTCTTTGACAGGACATATTTTGTTCCACTATTAATACCTGACCAAAAATCTGCATGTTTAGGCCAGTACTTTTCCCAAATCTCAAATGTTTTTCTGCCTAAAAGATAATCCGAAGGTTTCAGTTCGTCTTGCACAGTTTTACCATAAATTTCATCATCAAACGGTTCAGTCCAACCGCCATATTTGAAACCCCCTGATCTATCTTCTTTAGGTCCACCAGGTGCTTGCATGACTCCATCTAATGAAATCATTGACAAAACAATTATTTTTCTCATGTATCTCTTCCGTTGTTAAAATTACGCTAGCTAAGTTCTTTATTTATTAATAACCCAATTATATATATTAAACATCTGAAATTTATTATCATATAACAAATATAGAAAGGAATATCTGCGTCAATCTTAATGGTTGGTTGCGACATTATTCTTTTAAAGCTAACCTTGGTTATAATTAATTATTAAATGAAAAATCCTTCGGATTCTTCTTTACATTGTATTATAAGGTAAATGAGGGATAGAGGGGAAGATCAGGAGGATGAGGAGGGAGAATTAAAATTATTAGTTCTTTTTACTTTATTAAAAAGAATTGAATACAACAACAATAATAATATAACCTACCCACAAAATTCCAAACTTATTACTGGCTATATAATATCGCTTCCATTTTCTGTTTAATATTCTTGAATCTTCAGTATTTAAAATGACATTCGAACCAACGGTCTATTATTGTTTTAGTAATAGCTGCAAAGGTAAATTACTGTCAGTTTGCAGCCGCAACAGTCCTCATGGATGAATGTGGATGACCCTCTTTCCCGCACGGTGTTCTGTCGAGTTGAAGATGGAGACAGCTTGGTCAAGGGTCGAGATGTTGCCAATGTTCGTCCGTAGTCGTCCATCCCGCACTCGCTGGATAATCTCAATCAATTGGGCACGATCGGCCTCGACAACGAAATCAACTGTTAGGCAGTTATCTGCATGTGAATCCGAAGGTCCGACGATCGATACAAGCGTCCCTCCGGTGCGAACTAGGTTTGCAGATCGCTTCCCAACGTCGCCGCCGATGACATCGAACACCATATCCACTCTGCCGACGTCTTCCAACGTATCGTTGTCTAGATCGATAAACTCCTGCGCACCGAATTCGAGTGCTTTCTGGCGGTCAACGGCACGCCCGGTGCCTATGACGTAGGCTCCAGCCTCTTGTGCTAGTTGAGTCACCATCGACCCAACCGCACCGGCAGCGCCATGCGCGATTATGCTCTGCCCCGCACGAAGGTGGCCGTGCTCGAAGAGTCCTTGCCACGCGGTGAGTCCCGAGATTGGTAGGCTCGCACCCACCGTGAAGTCAACATCGCCTGGCAGGGGCGCCAGGTTTCGTGCCTCGATCGCCACATATTCAGCCAGGGTGCCGTCGCGATACCAATCCGCAAGACCGAACACTCGCTGTCCTACCGAGAGTCCCGTCGTGCCGTACCCAAGGCTCATGACCACGCCGGCAAGCTCGTGTCCGGGGATCGAAGGTGTTCGGTCACGGTCGCGCCGATCGGTCCACGTCGAAGGCCACGTTAACTCGGTCGAGACGTATCCAGACGCATAAATCAGCACGATAACGTCGTTTATTGCTGCCTTCGGCTCAGGCCGCTCGACCAGCTTCATCCCTGCTGTACCTTCCGCTTGATTCGTAACAACAATTGCTTTCATGGAAATTGTCTCCTCAGGTCGTTGGGTTAACACCAGTGTTGTAATCCACGCATTGCAATGATCAAGACCAGTGGAACAAATACTAAGAAATTTTCTGGCATTTAATACCCCCTTTTATGAATGTAGTGGAAACTGCACTTTAAATAAACAACACCATCAATTTGTAAAAAAATAACCATTGTCTTCTTTATAAAAGGGCTTAATCTTTCTATCTAAGAAAATAGCTTGAAATATTAAAGCCTATGGATCAATCCTGCATCACGGCATTACTACCTATTTTTAAACTTAACACTCGGTTTGTAGTCAAGAATTGCCGATTCATTTACTCTTTTCATATCATTTTGACTTTCTTCTGTTGTCTTTGGCATAATTATTTTATCGATTTTAACTAATCTTAATGAAAAGGTATAATTGGGCCCATGCTGCAGCTCACGTTGTGGCAATGCCATAACAGCAAGACCGTTTTAATCAGTAATTTTTAATAATTAAAAAATAATTCTTAGCAAGACTACATTTAACAAGAAACTAAACGCGAAACTGATATAATAATTGTCATTGAAGGAAAGGGATGGAAAAAATGTGCGGTAGAATTGAGTGCCCTTTGTAAAAACCTTAATGTCCATCTTCTATACTCTTTTTAATTGTGTTTAATGTGTCAATAGTTTCTCCTGCAACTTTTCTTTTGATAAAGAAATTAAGGAACCATACTTTAAGTTTTGAGCTAGAATAAAAGTGAGATATTATCAGCTTAGTTGTATGGTCCTTAACATTTTCGAATGTTGTTTCCACGACATAGTCGGGTAATAATTTTGTTAATCCCATTGTGTCAGATGGAAGTACTGTTACAATTTTATTCATTGGAACAATCTCAATATCTTTTTCTACGCAAGTATTTTTTCCATCAGTCAAATGGCATTAATAGGAGACCCCAGCTTCTCTGAATTGCTTGTTTGAGATTAGAGCGACTTTGTTAACTCTGGGATGATAGTCTGCTATTTTTGAAATGTCTTGATTAAATTCCCATACCTTTTTAAGAGGTGCATTAATTATCACAGATTGTTGTGATTGGAATTTTGGTCTCATAAGATGTTCTTCCTTTGCCATTATACAGATACCTTACTTTTGTAATTGCATTATAAATAATTCGCGTTCTAGCGACCAAGTTTAAGCTGTTGCCCATAACAAGAATGCAACTCTGAAAAACCCAAACCGATAATTCTTTAAAATTTTTTTTTAGGAGATCTACATTGAACAAGAATCTTTAAGCGGAGCACCAAACTTGAAAAAATTAGATGTTAGGCAATTACAGCAGCAACAACATTTTTTTATTTATTGGAATTTATCTGTCTTTAATGATTAAAATAATCCCCTTGTTAAATTATTTCTATCAAAATATATAACAAAAGAGAGTTTATTTAATAAATTCATCTTCGGCTCCTTTAAAAATAAATTCCAACAATGAAATGTTGCGTGTTAACAATCTTACTGTCGTATTTGAACAAATATCTGATATCAAGGTTCAAACTTGAAAAAATATTATACGATGTACCAGCTCCAAAAATTATTCCATATGAATTGTTCGGATAGCTTTCATTTCTTTGTTTCTCCTTAAATTCGGCAGGTATCTCATCTATTGAATTATAAGACCAAGATATACCCGGCGAAGTCTCAATGGATGTGTTGATAAAGTTATAAACTACATCAATTGAAAGGTAAGGTGAGAAAATACCTTGAATGAAATTATATTGAATACCTAAGGTAAGCGGAAAAATATCATAATCTTTACTAACTAAATTATATTTACTTGCAAAAAACCTTGGAAAAGTATCAATAGAATTTTCAGAGTAAGTTCTCACAGTGTAAGAGTATGGTTGAATTGTTCTAAAATAACCGGCAGATGCTTTCAGTTTAAGTGAGGGTATGAGATTCGTTTTAAGTTCTACAAAAAAATCACCTCTAATATTGTCCGTATTATAAAAATTAATACCGCTATAAAAACCGATATCAAAATTGGAAAAAGGTTTGTTTTCCTGAGCTTCTAAAACGTTAATTGAAATAAATGATAGAACGAATAATAGTGTTTTCATTGTTTAACCTTATAATTATTCTGACATTTTACGTTTTATAAAACTTTAGAATTGCTATTGCCTAACGATTTCTGTTTACGACAACCACAGTTTTCAAGAAACTTATCAGAGCACTTCATTTGAACCCGCCTGCGGCAGGCAAGCAAGATACTTTATGCGGAAAATCTAACCTTAAAATCTCAAAAAATGCCGAGTGCGGGATCACTGTCGACTTAAAACGTTTTAATGTTAGGCAAAGAATTTATAACATACATTTTATTAATGATATATAAATTTCTTGATGAATTATATTTTACAAGATAGTGCAACAAGAAAAATTGAACTCTATTGGTCAATTCAACTTATACGACTTTAGTTCGATAAATGAACTTATTTTTGATGGATTTTTTTTATAACTAGTTCCAAAATATGAAACCTCCTTTATAAGTCCAATTCCAGGAGATATAAACTCCTCATAATATAAAACATCATAATAATAGTACATATATTTTATACAATGATATGAACCAGCAGTTACAACTATTAAAGTGTCAAGGGTGCCAACCTTCTTTACATGATTAAAGCTGTCGCCTGTTTTCGCTGGATATTTATATAATAAATCGTAATGAACAATAGTATCATTTGGAGCATCAGAAGAAACACTGTATCCTCCATATGCAATTAAGCCACTGTCAGTATATGCAACATAAGCGCCTGAATAGAAAGTAAGTTTTTTACCGAATAATATTGTATCTCCTCTAACATCATGAATTTCACCAAAATTTTCCTTTACTGTACCTAATGTATCATATAATATTCCAGTATAATACCACGTGTTTCCTTTTACTATAGGAATGAAATATTGAGATGAATTATTGTCATAACTTACAAGATTACTTTTTTCACAACCATTCAAGATTGAAATAAATAAAATAATAAGTAAACAGAAAAAAAAATTTTTCATTTGAATCCCCATAATTTATTTTTATTACCTTTTCCCCATACCTCTAAATACGATCAGATCTAATGTAAATTGATTAAGTGAGAAAGGCAATAAAAATCTTTAAAGTCGATTTGTTGATTAATAAAAAAATGGAGGGGAAGATTGGGAGGATTGGGTGGGAGAATTAGGGATGAATTATTTGTTAATGGTCATTGTTAAACTTCAGCTTATTCATCCAGGCTATTTAGTTCGGAAACTATATCTACTATAATTAATGTTAGGTCATCATCATAAGATTTTTTGTGTAATTTACCCGCCCATTTAGAAAGGTGCTCAATTAATTGATCTGCAGTGCTGTCGGCTGAATCGGAAATATGTGCTTTGAAAAATTCCTCCAGTTGTTCTTCGCCAAACAATTCCCCGGTTCTGTTTTTTGTTTCTATGAATCCATCGGTATATAGTATTAGCCGATCCCCCTTTTTAATATCCAATGTTTCACTCTTATATACCGGGTTCTCGAATGGTCCTAATATAGTCCCACCTATTGAAAGTTTGCAAAATTCCTTCTTCACAACCTTCCAAAAGAATGGGGGTGGATGTCCTGCATTTGTATATATAATCCTGCTGTTGATTATATCAATTAAAACAAAACATGCTGTTACAAAAGAATCTTCAATTTTTTTCTGGAGAATTCGGTTAATCTCGGTTAACATCCGTACGGGATTGGTTATGTTTTTAGTCTGAGAAGTAAAAGCAATCTTAAGCATAGAACCAATAAGTGCTGCACCTACACCATGTCCTGATACATCAGCAATCAAAATACCAACATAGTTTTTTTCTTTAATCTGAATATCATAGAAATCTCCTGCCACAGTTGTCATCGGAATATATCTTGCGGCGATATCGAGACCACTCGGCGAACAAAAATTGCCGGGAAGATTTGATTGCTGAATTCGTCTAGCAATTTCTATCTCCTGTTCTATCGAATGCAGCTTTTTTTCAGTGACAAAGAAATGGTGCACAGCAACAAAACCTAATCCGATAAATAGCACGGTAAAACCAGGTTGTACTAAACTAATGCTCCAGGTTAAAATACTCATACTAATAAGCTGGTCAATAACCAAAAAAATAAGAGTGGTTAGAAAAGTGAACTGCAAGACATTCAATTCAATATCTCGTTTTTTGCGCGAAAATACTACATTCACAATCCAGACAACAGCCCAGATAATAACCAGAGGCCGGTAAATAGCAACGTCTGTTAGTTGCCTGTAAAAGAACTGGTCGAATGTTATAGCTGCAATGGCATAAACGATTGTTGATCGGAATACCCAAACCATCGAGTTGTAGAAGCCTCTGCCAAAGATGTCAACCAGAAAGGCTGATAAGGGTATTACCAGTGCATAAGTTAAAAGTCCATGAAAATACGGAAAGGTAAAAGGAATGCCAACCAAAGTTTGCATCATCGGTATCTCAACCAGTTTCCGTAAACCATAAAGTAATCCGAAGATTCCGAAGTTGAGAAGCGTGAAATCCTTGTTTTTTAGCTGCAAAAGAGAAATCAAAGTCGCCACCAAACCGGCTGCGGTAACTAAGATTCCTCCCGCCATATTGACAAAGTCCATCCTTAGAGTAGTCATTTTTTTAGAAAATTATAAATAAAACCTGAAATTTATACTTTCGATTAATCACTAATATAAGAAAGATTATTTATTTAATAGTACAAAGTACCAAATGATGGGAATTAATCTTCTATCTTAATAAACATTCCAACACAATCCATATTAGGTTGCTTAAAAAGGAGATTATAAGGTCGGAAAAAAATATTAGAAAGGAAAGGATTGATTATTTCGGATGAGGTATTGGAAGAAGTTGGTGTACTGAAGAAATAGATGGAGGAGAAGATCAGGAGAATGGGGAGGGAGAATTGAGGAATTAGATTTTTTTAAAAAATTGTAAAATGTGAAGACTAAAATTAGAAATTATTATTAGGTGTGAGCAATCTATGAGGAAATTTCTTTCCAAACAGCCTCCGGTTTTCCCAGCCATGCCCAAGCAATGAAGTCGTTTGTTTCAGGTTTCCCTCCTATTTCTCTCAAACGTTTATTTACCTGCCCGCGATGATGACTTGTATGGATAACTACTTGAAGAACTGTCTCTATAAAATTGACTTCAGCAGGAGTTTTGCCTAATATTCCTTTTATTCTCTCAATGCCAGGATATATTAAATTTTTATCCAATTTGCTTTCATTTAAATTTTCAAAGAATTCATTTAGCTCTATGTAATATTTAATAACCCAATTAAGTATCGAGTTAAGGTTTTCAAAATTAAATTTGGCTTTAATATCAAATGATTCTTCTTTCCATACTGAAAAATATTTTTGTTGTGCAGTATGATAGTGCAATAGTATCTCTTTTATTTTTTCGTCATTTTTCGAATTAGAACAGTTTAATATAGTTTTCCAGGTAATCGAATCAGCCCATTCCATATGTTTTAATAGTTCTTTTAAAAGATTTATTTGTTTCATTAATAAATATCCTAAAATATTGTCTAGTGAATTGTTAAAATAATAATGATTTAAATAACTATCTATGTTTAACCCTGCCTCAACGATGACGTTCTGGAAAAAATCGGTATGACTGAATAAAGAGACGGAGGAGAAGATTAGGAGCATGGGGAAGGAGAATCAGAATTATTAGTTCTTTTTACGTTATTAAAAAGAATTGAACACAACAACAATAATAACATAGCCCACCCACAAAATTCCAAAACTATTACTTGTTACATAATATCTTTTCCCTTTTCCAGTAAACATATATTTATTCGAAGACCAGGTTCCTCTGGTATTAAATATAACATCCCATCGCTGGTCCGAATATTCCTCCAGTAAATTTTTAGAAGCTAATACTCGTAGAATTAAGCCTGTGATTTTCCAAGAAATCGAAAAAAATAAATTTCAAAATATTTGATTTACAAGAAAAGAGATGGAGAAAAAGATTAGGAGGATGGATAATTATCAAGCTACAATGTTTATAGAAGCGTATAAAAAATTTATTCCAGATTCTGTTGATCTTTTTTTAGCGCTTAATCTCGAATTTACAGAAATAGGAAAGACAGCCATATACCTTTCAATTCCTGAATATGAAAATAAAGATAAAGACATCAATAAAATAATTAATTGGTATAATATTTTATTCACTGTTATGGTAGAAGGTATATCTTCTCCCAACGAATACAAAAAATTTTCCGAGAATGAAATAATATTTATCACTTTTAACTATGACAGATCTTTAGAACATTTTTTATTTACAAATTTTTTAGATATAAGTAAACAAATTTCAGAGAGCGATAAAATTGAAGCTATTAAGAAAATTAAAATATTTCATGTCTATGGGAAACTGGCAGATCTATTTTGGCAAAATGCAGAAAATAAAGTCTTAAATTACGGAAGTGAAGTTTGGGTGCAACATTATTAGATGGCTAAAAGATGGGGGAGAAAATCATTAGCACGCCACCTGTTTAATGAATATGAAACTGCAGCCAAGCACTTTTATAATGCAGCAAAAGATTCAAATAAGGAGTCAGCAAATCGTAATGATACCAAACATTTTAACTTAGTTAATCTACATAAAATTAGAACAATAGCAGAAAATTGTAAATGTTGCATGAAATAAGAGGAAAAAATTATATTCTTTTTATAAAAAATTGTGATTCAACTTAAAATTTAACAGCAATAAAAAGGTATGATATTTGGTTAAAAAATTATTAATACAAATAAATATTGCAGAATTAATTTTATTAATATAATTTTTCTTAAACAAAAATAATGAATGGGGAGAGCTTTTTTAATCATTTCCTCAGTTAAATACAATTTAATTAATAAGTCGAAGTTTTTGAACGGCAGGAATGAATCTCTATGTGACAAAACATACCAAGGTTGCTGCGTAAAAGTCTACCGCTTAATATTTCAACCGGATTGTGAGAATATATAATGACCGAGTATTCAATTATTTTTTCAATTCTATTCTTCTTCTTTCAAATGAGATGCTAATCCGGTTTTATAAAGTAGTAAATATAATTATGAAAATATACAATACAAGAAGCATGTATATCTCTAAGTCATGCAATGAAACAATTTTGGAGAATTAATGTCGATAAGAATTACTAAAAAGAATCTTTCATCTAATATTTTATTATTCTTTTTCTTTTGTGCTACCGCATTTCCGCAAAATCAATTTATGGAATTAAAGTGGAAAAATGTGGGATTTAATTATGCTCCTGGGAAAGCTGATGTCATTTGCAAGGATATTGATAACGACGGTCGTCAGGAAATAGTTCTTGATTTTAATAATGGTCAATATTTTACAGTAATGAAATATATTGATAATGATTATCAATTCAGCTGGACAAGCCCGTTATATCAGGATGACAATATAACTTCAATAAAAGTATACGATATTAATAAAGATTCAAATAATGAAATATGTGTTCTCCATTCATCCGGCAGAATCGATGTATTTGATGCGGTGACAATGATAAAAGATACTACACTTAACACATCAATAAATAATTCTGCTACGCTTAATATCGGAGATATAGATAAAGATGGTACAGTTGAATTTATAATCGGACAGATAAATTCCGGCAGTTATGCATCGGTTTATGTTCTTAATAGTCAAACGCTTGAACAGGAGTGGAGTCTTTCAAATATCTCTATTGACTCCTGGGATATTGAGATTGGTAATGTTGATGGTGACCCTGCAGATGAAATAGTAATTTCAAACGGTTTGGTTATTGATGGTGCCAGTCATAAAGCTGACTGGAATTATGTACAGGGATTCGGAACTAAGATAGCACTGGGAGATATTGATGGTGATAATGTAAAAGAAATAATCAGTTTCTCAAATTACTTTGATATAAATGCTTTTGATGCTCAAAATAAAACTCAGTTATGGTCTATTAAATCCAGCGAAGATTTAAGGGCTTTATATGTTACCGATATTGATAATGATGGTTATGCTGAAATATTGGTTGGAAATAACCAATGGGGTTCAATCGATTGTTATAGTTCCATCACAAAGAAAAAAATATGGACAGTTGCAAACCCGAATACCGGGACTATAAATATTACTCTCGGCGATCCGGATAATGATGGAAAAAAAGAAGTCATCTGGACTGCGGGGGAAGGTTCATCGGGAGCGGATTTCCTTTATGTGGCGAATATAGATCAGGGAAATCTGGAGTGGCAGAGCCCAAATCTAGACGGTCCTTTTTCAATAGATGTTCATGATATAAATAATGATGGATTCAAGGAAATTTGCGGAACTTGTTTCACTAGTGATAATAACTATGGCCCCGGAAGGGTTTTTATTTATAATCCCATTAATTATAAACCGGAATGGATTATTGGAAATGAAGGTTATGATTATTGGTCATTCACTGCGGTAAAAGCAGGAAATATTAATGATACAGGGCCAGGAGAAATTGTCGCAAGTTCAGGCAGCTGGCTGTATGTGTTCGAGGCTGAATCTCATAAATTAATTTGGAGCGGGCAGGCAGCAGCCCATGGCACCATCAAAAGTCTGCAGATTTCTGATATTGATAATGATGGAGATGCAGAATTACTAGTTGGTGACGAAAATGGGTACCTGTATATATTAAATGGAAAAACATTCCAGGAAGAATGGCATAGTAATCAGTTCAATGGCTCAATTGAAAAAATTATTTTAACCAATTGGGATGGAGACGAAGCAAAAGAAATAGCTTTAGTCAGGTACAGGGATGGCATAACTGTCTTGGATGGCATCACACATAATATTGAGTGGCAGACTACGACCCTTAGCAATATGACTACCTGCGACATTTGCGATTTGAACAGAGATGGTAAAAAGGAATTTATTATCGGAACCTTAAATGGACAAATCATGATAGTTGATTCCTTGAGCCGCTCGGTTTCGGATACTTTACTAAATGTAGGCGAAAGCATTGCAGGACTAAGAGTTGAAAACCTTGATATGGATCCTTCACCTGAAATAATAGTCGGTACAACAAAATTATCCGTTTTCAATTCTTCCGATATGTCAAAAGTATATGAATCGGAATATTTAGGCAGTTCTACTGGTTTTGGAGATAATCTTATTATTACAGATGTTGAAAATGACAGGCATATGGACATTTTCGCAAGTAATAACTCCGGGATGTTTCATTTCAGGTGCAGAGACGCATACCCGGATATAACCCCGCCTACTATAGTTAGAACTTATCCCAAACAAAATGCTTCTGAGGTAACTACAAATGCAGTTGTAAACATAACTTTTTCAGAGAATATTAATGAAGCCACTTTAACAACGGATAACATAAAAGTATCTGCAAACGATACACTGGAAATTCCTTTCTCCTTTAAATATTCAGCTGACACAAGAAACATTAAAATTATTGCAGATACTTTGCTCCCCGGAAATTCCTCTAATTAAAGTTTACTGCTCAGGAAATATTTCAGATCAGTCCCAAAACGGCCTTGACGGAAACAGGGATGGAGTTTCCGAGGGATCACCCAAAGATGATTTTACTTTATCTTTTACCACCGGTACAGATAGAGATACTGTTGCTCCCGTTTTTACCGACATTAAAGTAAACAAAAATGAATTATGGCCCGGCTTCGATATAAAAATAACAGGAAGAGTTACAGATTCGTCAAATGTTTCCATTTCTCAGATAGTATCTGCAGAATGCTTTATTGACAGCATTACTTCTGCAGGAACAGGACAGCCATTTATTCCCAAAGATGGATTATTCAATTCCCCTGATGAAGAAGTTTCTATTACGGTTAAAACCCGCAATTGGTCTGCAGGAGTGCATAACTTATACCTGTTTGCTAAAGATTTTGAAGGCAATACAGGGGTTATGCTTGTTACTATAAATATTCTATCTCATGATAAATTGGCCGCGAACTGGCCGATGTATGGTCAAAATCCGCAGCATACTTTCTTCAATGCAAATGATTCTATTAAATTACCACTTACTATAAAATGGTCAAAAAAATTATTTAATAATCCGGTTAACCAGGTAGCTGTTGCAGACAACATGGTTTTTGTTACAGAAAATAATAGCCAGACCTCGTCAAAAGTAATATGTTTAAATGCTGAGACAGGTGATAGTATTTGGGTTTATGATATTTGGGGCAATTGTTATGTAAAGACACCCGCCTACTACAAAGGTCGTGTTTATATCCCGATAATTGGAACCCCGGATTACGGTTCTATATATGTTCTTGATGTTGTAAACGGAGAATTACTATGGGAGATAACCTGGAGTTATGGAGTCGGCCAGAATTTAACTATTTCAGATGATAAAATATTTTTTAAATATGAATTTGGAAATTTTTATGCGATTAGTGCCCTGGAAAGAAAATTCTTGTGGTACTCTAATATATATTCAAGCAAACTTGACTGGGTTCCGTCATTTAAGGATGGGATCGTTTATACATGCGGAGAGAATAGTTCCTATAGTGCGTTTGATGCCGATTCCGGAAAAGTTATCTCTTCTTTGGGAACACCTATGATTGGTATAACACCAGTTGTAAAAGATAACATTATTTATACTTCATCACCTGTTTCTGCAATTAATCTGAATAATAATAAAGTATTATGGAGTAAACCAGGCACAATGCCCTCAGCAGCATACGGCAAAATATTTTTGGTAAACGGAGACAGTCTTCAGGTTCTTGATGAACTGAACGGGAATGTTTTGTGGAAATTCAAATCAAGCGCAGTCATTAAGCGGCCTCCGGTTATTTCGAATAATTATGTTTTCTTAAGTACAACTAGCCGGGCTCTTGGAATTGATATTAATACTCATAATGAGGTCTGGACTTATCCCGAAACCGGTGAATTTGTTGTAGCTGACAATCATTTATTTTTATCCACATCAGACGGTCATCTTATATGTTTCGATGAAGCACCTGTTTCCGTTAAAGATGAAGAAAGAGCTTTGCCCTTGGAATTTGATCTGATGCAGAATTTTCCAAACCCCTTTAATCCATCTACAACGATTGAATATGTATTGCCGAAAAAATCACATGTAAAGATTGAAATTTATAATCAGCTGGGCGAGCTTGTTAGAATATTGGTTAACTCTGAAAAATCCGCCGGTTATCATACTATTTCCTGGAATGCCGTGAATGTAAGCAGCGGAGTTTACTTCTGCCGAATCATAACCGAAGGTTATTCAAAAACAAGAAAGATGATGCTTCTTAAATAAGGAAAATTTAGAAAAGTTTATTCTTTTAAAAAGGGTTAATCAAAAATGATAAAAATACATTTCTTCAATATGAAAATACTATTTCCATGCATTCTATTTTTATTTGGTTTTATCGGTTCTGTTCTGCCGAAAACTTTAATTGTCCCGACAGATTATGCCGCAATTCAGACAGCAATAGATGCTGCCGGAAAAGGTGATACAGTTTACGTCCTGAACGGAATATATAACATTACTTCACAGATAGAATATAAATCTCACATTTGGATTATAGGGCAGGATAATCAGAATACAATTATTAAGGGTAGCGGATTCGTTGGTGGTGACGTAGAGGATGTATATATAGAAAATTTTAAGATCATAAACTGCGGTACAGCAATATACTATCATTATAATGCAGGAGCTTTCACCGCTAATGCAAGCATCATTATAAAAAATAATATAATGGAAAATATTAATGGTGCCTGTATTTACCTTTACTGGAATTCATATAGTAACAAAGCTGTTATAGATAGTAATACATTCAGGAATTGCGGAACGGCAATATCAACTGGCAGAGCGGATAATTCTGTAATTATTAGCAATAATCTTATATATGGCTGCAACCTGGGGCTTGATTTAAATACCTATTCATATCCGCTAGTGATAAATAATGTTATCGCATATTCAAAAACCAACGGGATATCCGTAAGTGCAGGTAAAGCCAAAATAATTAGTAATACCGTTGTTCACAGCGGCAGCAACGGAATTTATGTTACTCACAATGCAATGCCGGTTGAGAATAATATTATCTGCTTTAATTATGTCGGTATTTCCGATTATTATTCAGGTACTGTCGGTGATTATAATGATGTGTACGGAAACAGATTAGATTATGGCATACCAAAAGGTGAGCACGATATCTCTGAGGATCCATTATTTGTTGATACATTGTCGTTTCATTTAAACACGGCTTCCCCTTGCATAGATGCCGGTGATCCATTTTCGGATTATTACATGGAGCCGGATTATAATGGCGGTAGAATTAATTTAGGTGCTTATGGCAATACTGCTGGAGCTGCAGTTTCAAATCCTACAATAAGTGTTGTAAGTGATATTTATTTTGATACGCTGAATATAGGGGAAAGTGACACCGCAGAAACCTGGATAAAAAATGTAGGTATAACCCGCCTTAATATTGAATCAATACATATAGCTTCGCCCGGTCAATTTTCTTTAATTGGCAATACGGCAGATTATATTTTACCGGGTGACAGTCTGAAAGTTTATATAGTATTTAGTCCTGATGTTACAGGTGATGTTTATTCTGAATTAATTATTTCGACAAACAATAAAGATAATCAGAATACTTCCATTAAACTGCATGGTGTGGTTAATTATATTTCTGTGCCGGTAATCTTAAAAATTTCTGATGTGCCCAATGATCAGGGCGGATGGGTTAAAGTATATTTTGCAAAAAGTATGTATGATACTGATTCTCTGGTTTTAGAAAAAACTGCATCTCCGGAATTTTATTCTGTGGAAATAGATGCCGACACAGGATGGACAGCTGCGGCTTCAACAGCAGCTTATGGAAAACCCGTATATTCTGTTCTTGTGCCTACAACAAAAGATTCGACAAGCAAATCGAACGGGTTAATAAATTTCCGTGTAATTGCTGCAATGAATGAAGGCAACTATGTCAGCAAAATTCTTTCCGGGTATTCTGTCGACAATTTATTTCCATCAATTCCTTCCGGATTAACTGCAAAGATTGAAGAAGGAAGTATAAGACTAAATTGGAAAGCTAATTCAGAGAACGATTTTAATTACTATACCATTTATCGAAGTAAGGATAATGGTGACTATAAAGAATTAGCTAAAACCATTGATTCATCTTATCTGGATACACAGGTTGAATGGAGAGCAAATTATAGTTATGAAGTATCTGCAATAGATTTTTCCGGCAATGAAAGCGATTATTCAGCTAAAGCAGATGTCGTGTTAACAGGTATTTATGATAAACCAGGAGTCCCCGTTAAGAATTACTTATCACAGAATTATCCAAATCCATTCAATCCATCTACAACGATTAAATACGGATTATCAAAACAAAACAAAGTCAGAATAATAATTTATGATATATTAGGTCATCAGATTTATGAGTTAGTTAATGCAGAATTATCAGCCGGAAATCATGTAGCGATATGGAACGGAAAAAACCAATATGGTCAGGCAGTTAGCTCGGGGATTTATTATTACAAATTAGAGACTGGAGAATTTAATTCAACAAACAAAATGTTATATCTTAAATAAGCTGGTAAAAAAAATGAAAAAACATCATATTATAAATACATTAGTAATATTACTTACATATTCAAGTTTAATTTTTGCACAAACATACTGGCAGGAATATAATGGAATAAATATTGGCCGGCCGCAGGTATTTTTTTCATCTGAAAAGGGATTTATTATTGCAGGATCAGATTTAGGAGCATTTAAAACTATAACAAATGGTGATTATTGGGAGAAAACAAATTTAGATAAGAACGTTAATTGTTTTACTACAGACACTACAGGCAATATATATGCAGGTACAAGCAATGGAGGTGTATATCTTTCAAATAATGATGGAAATAACTGGACAGAAAGAAACGACAGTTTGCCGGAAGGAAGAGTCATTGCAATTACAGCATGCCCAAACGGAGATGTATATGCAGCTCTGCAAAAAGGTATATTTAAATTAGCTTTACAGAACAATAATTGGATTTTGATTGATACAAGTATGTCCGACAGCAACATAGTAAGCCTGTCTTGTAATTCTGAAGGATACTTATTTGCAGGTACACAA
The DNA here is from genome assembly GCA_963782475.1 of uncultured Bacteroidota bacterium. Taxonomy (GTDB): domain Bacteria; phylum Bacteroidota; class Ignavibacteria; order Ignavibacteriales; family Ignavibacteriaceae; genus CAVQBP01. The sequence continues at coordinate 8,636 of CAWAJW010000003.1, read as the reverse complement.
AAAGGAAATACATATTTATCCACAAACGAAGGAACTATATGGACCCGTACTGATTCTGTTAAACAAAACAGTTTTTTATTGTCGCAATTCATAGACAAGAATGATATTATATATAAAGGTCTAAGCGGTTGGGGAACCTTCCGTTCAACAGATAACGGATTTCATTGGACAAAAGTGAATAATAATGTTTTAGTTTCATTCTCTGAAAAGTCATCAAATAATTTTTATGCAATATCAAGCTTTGACGGCTCCTCTGTTTTTGGAGTTTATAAATCTACCGATAATGGTAAAACCTGGAAGATCAGTCCCGGAACTCCAAGCAATCAATTGGTAGCATTAAGTGCCTTAAATAATGGAGTAGTACTGGTATCCGGTTTAAATGGTGAAATTTTAAGATCATTAGATTATGGTGAAAGTTTCTCCCGCAAATATTCCAGACCGAATACAATCGAGGCTTTAGTTATAGGAAAAGACCACACAATTTTTGCCGGATCGTTTGCATTGGGAATTTATAAATCAACCAACGGGGGAAATTCGTGGTCAGAAGTTGATAACGGGATAATAAAAGGAGGGCTTAATGCGATGGCAATTACCCCAAACCAGGATATTTTTGTCGCTGCACAAGGAGGTATTTTTAAATCAACAAACAACGGGGTGAACTGGATTGAAAGCGATAGTGGATTAGTTGATAAATGGACACAAGATATAACTGTAAATTCTAAGGGAGATATTTTTGTAGGAACTACCCTTGATGGCGTATTGTGCTCAATGGATAATGGTGCTAGCTGGCAGCGGTGTGATTCGGGACTAACAGAGACTAATATTTCGAGTATAGCGGCTGGAAAGGATGACTATTTATTTGCAAACTGTTCGGTTGGAGGTGTTTTTAGATCCACCAATAATGGAAATAGCTGGCAATTTATAGATAATGGACCCCTACAATTATCTTTCCGCAAGAGGCTTACGGCAGATACCATAGGACATGTTTGTGCAATTTCAGATCACCTTTATTATTCAAATGATCAAGGAAATAATTGGACAATGAGCAATTTTTCTTTCGATGCTATGTTATGGGAAATTGCTTTCGACAACAATGGGCATTTATTTGTCTCCACATATTTTGGAAGTGTTTATAGATCTGATGATTACGGTGTAACATGGAATGAATTTTCAAACGGACTTCCATCAAGCACAAATGTTTCTTCATTTGCTGCATCCGGGGATGGATATATTTATGCCGGAACTATAGATGGTGTTTATAAGACAATTAACCCCGTTACGTCTATTGATGAAAAAAATTTTAAAACCGAATTATCTTATCAATTATTACAAAATTATCCTAATCCATTCAACCCATCAACAAAAATAAAATATTCAATATCAAAACAATCTTTTGTAACGCTGAAGGTATATGATATTCTAGGCAAGGAAATCGTAACTTTAATTGATGAAATAGAGCCTGCAGGAAATTATCAGGTTGAATTTAACGCATCTTCACTCCCAAGCGGAGTATATTTCTATAAAATAATGGCCGGAACATATACGGCAGTAAGAAAAATGTTGTTATTGAAATAACAAGGGCAGTCTATAATCAATATATAACTTTTACCTACTGATATAAAACCAGTAGTTAAATTAATTTATTTGGTAATAACTGAACTTCATTGTAAGAATAAACTCGATTTTCCCAAACCAAAAGTTGTTTTGAAATTTTTGATAAGAGATAGAGTATTTTTGACATATTCTTTTTGCTGTTAGATTGGAATGTATCCCTAAAAAAGATCTATATAAAATATTTATTATATCTATCTTTTACAGTGTTTTTGTAGGAATACCTGTTACCAAGCATCCACCGCATAGATCCCGGCGTGCAGTTTTTCCGCACCGGGCTTGTTATTTTAGAAGTACTTTAATTTAATAGGCCTGGTTTTATTTTTTAGGAAATAAAAAACAATAAAATAATTTTGCCACACATATTGTCTTTTTACGTAACGGCTTGAAATGCTTGGTTAGGGCATATTTTGATAAATTAGGGTTCAAACAGAAATTCTCTCCATTTTCTTCAGCATCTTCTAAAAGTAATTCCTTAAGACTTCTAGGATATCCATTTTAACATTTTCAGTGTAGCACGATATTTTAAACTTCTATATTTGTTTATATAACGTATAGTAACCAATAGTCGGAGGTTTTGGACGAGTTCCGTTTTCAAATATTCTCAATCCTTTAATTACTCCACATGAAAATTTTCCAATTAAAAGTACAGTCGGAATACTCGAACTCGTCAGATAAATATAAATAGTACTATCACTATACATAATTCCAGAAATATTACCAATTCCGATTTCTATATCCTGCGAATTTATTTTATCTGTTCCTTGAATGTTACGATCACCGGAAATTGTTGAGTCATTTAAAATTAAATTAATAACACCGAAAGTGCAGAGGTTTGAATCGAGATTGAAACCTTGATATTGATATTGCCCTTCAATGATATATAATGATTGTGGGGCAATAGAATTATCTCCTTTACATCCCCAAAATACAACCACTAAAGCAATCGAAAATATTACTCCTTTCATTAGACTAAACCTCTTTGCTTATCATTATTCCCCGTCGTGGTAGGAATGCCTGTTACCAAATATCCCCCACACATATCCCGGAGTGCAGTTTTTCCGCACCGGGTTTGTTATTTTAAAAAGTTCCTTAATTACAGGGGGCATGTTTTATTTTTTTTAGGAAATAAAAAACAATAAAATAGCTTAAAATGTTTTGTTAGGGTTTACTTTTTATTTAGTATCTTTGATCTTGTTCTTTGAGTAAATCGCGATAGAGTGATTGACTTCCGCTATTGGCGATCGGGAGAGTTTATTTATTTCATCTTTTGCAAAATTACCCAATCCAATTAGATCTGCGAGAAGGTCCTCAGCGCGAACATGCCTGCGGCAGGCAGGCAAGATACTTTAAGCGGATCTCCTATTTCAATAATCTCAAAAAAGCCGAAAAGGTAAAATAGTTTATTCTGAGCTTGCCGAAGGGCTGTCAACTTGAATTACAATAACCTACTTTGCACACCATTCGATGGCATTTTTCATCATAATCCACGGAACTCGTGATTCAGATGCTTCGGGGTGAGTACCCGTTAGAAATCCTTTTCCTAAATTATATTGGAACGCAACTAAAATGTTTTTATTCCCCTTAATTGTTTTACCTAAAGCTATAATGTTTGTGCTATCCTTGAAAATAAACATTGAACCATGATCATAATATGGTTGAGTAATGTCAGGGAGATTTGAAAGAACCGGATGATCTTTTTGAGTTATCTGGATCTGACATTTATTATCTACATAACTCGGTTCAAAATTTTCTATTGGTCCATCGGCAATTGAAGCGAAAAGGTTTAATCCGTGAGTGCTTACACTATCCCGTGATTGTCCCGCCCAACCTCTCCATACAATAAGGTTGGCTGCAAAATATGAACCGCCGCAGATTCCAATATATCCTCCGCCTTGACTTACAAAATTTTTAATTTTCGACATGCCATTACTCGCAAGATAAGAATTGTATTGCCACATATCACCGCCTGGCATAATCAACAATCGATAATGAAAAAGCGCACCGTTCAAAATGGAATCTCTGTTAATAGATGTATAAGCACAATGCATTTGGTTCAGCATATTGATCGTATTGGTTCTACATGCATCAAAAACGCCATAGTCAAAATAAACACTCACACGTAAGGATTTAGATGTTTCCTCGTTAAAACCATATGTATCATAATTGACTTCAGGTTGTGTGGGCTCTTGTTTATCACACCCGGAACATATTAGTATGAAAATTAATAATATAAATAGATGGTTGCGTATCAAAATGTCTTCTCCATTTGAAAATAATTAATTTAGTACTGATGTTGTAGTAGGCATGCCTGTTTCCAAACATCCCCCGCACAGATCCTGGCGTGCAGTTTTTCCGCACCGGGCTATTTATTATATATATCGTAGTTAAAACTAGTTGTTAAATACAGCTTCGCCACATCACTCCCATAAACACATAATATTATGCAACTCTTAATCTAATTTTTACTTATAAAATCCAATGAGGATAAATAGATTGGCCGGGATGAAGAGAAATTGCCCTAATTTTCCCCATACCTCTATATATGATCAGATCTAATGTAAATTGATTAATTCAGAAAGGCAATAAAAATCTTTAAAGTTGATTTGTTTACTGCGGAAAAGAGATGGATGAGAAGATTAGGAGGATGGGGAGGTAGAATTGAGGTACCCTGATTTGATTTTTTCTTTTTTATTAGGATGATTAAAAAGAATGGAATACAACAATAATAATAATATACCCTACCCACAAAATTCCAGAACTGTTACTTGTTACATAATATCGTTTTCCTTTTTCATTAAACATGTCTTTGTTCAAAGACCACGATCCTTTCGTATTGAAAATAACATTTAAACGTTCGTCCGAATATTCTTCCAGTAAATTTCTTGAAGCTAATACGCGAAGAATTAAGCTTATAAAAAAAATAGAGAAAAAGATGATTAATGGAATTAAATCTTGCATTATGATTGTTCCCCGCTTTACAGCTGCCAACTTATTTTGATAAATGTTTCAATTTATAATGAATAAATTAATTTTCCAAGAAATCGAAAAAAATAAATTTTAAAATATTTGATTTGATTAAAAAAGAAATGGAGGAGAAGATCGGGAGGATGAGCAGGGAAAATTAGATAACAATGAGTTTTAATGGAATTAGTATCCGAATTTTATCTAATAAGCTTTGTTCCAATTTCCCAGACAAAATTATCCAAATTTACTGAATCAGAATTGCTTAGAATAATAATTGTGATATTTTTATCCGGTATGTGGTAGAGTACACTATTTGCTCCCATAATTCTGCCGGGTCTTTTGATGAGGGTATAACTGGTGTTATTATATTTTTCATGGTATATCCAAACTCCGCAACCATAATCACCCAGGCCAGGTGTTAACATAACTTTTAATGATTCCTTATCTAGAAGTCCATGATTAAAAAGTCCATTTGAAAATTTCAATAAATCTTCGGCTGTTGAATACATAGCACCTGCAGCATACCAGTTTTCTATATACACAGGCAAATCATTAACTAATTCATTTAAGTCGTTCCTGAAAAAATACGTGTCAGCCAGGTTTTCAATAATTTCATATTGATATAACATTCCTGAATCGTTCATCTTTAAAGGTTTCAATATTTTTTCTTTAAGTACTTGCTCATAAGGCTCGTTATAAATCGCTTCGATAATTTTACCCAGGATTATATATTCGGCATTATCATAATCAAATACTTTCCCTGGTTTATTTTTAAGAGGATTACTACAGTACTTATTTATGATTTGTTCTATTGTATAAGGAAGCTGATAATACGGCATCCCGTTTTTTATAGCACTTTCCTGACTTGAGATAGTATCCATATTAACCATACCTGAAGTGTGATGAAGCAGTTCTTCAATAGTAATTTTATCTCCACCTTCTCCTTTGTAATTTGGTAGATAAGTTTTAATTGTTTTTTTTAAATCAAGTCTTCCCTTTTCATATAATTGAAGTGCTAATACGGCTGTAAATGCTTTTGTTATGGAAGCTATTTTATATTTTGTATCATCTTTATTCGGTTCATTAAATTTAATATTGGCCAGACCAAAACTATTTTTATAAATAGTTTTTGAGTTTTTTTGAATTAGAATTGTTCCGCTGAAATTCTTTTTGACAGAATAACTATATATATAATCACTGATATTCGTTTTATCCTGTCCATAAATAAAAAGGATTGAAGAAACTTGTAAGATTATTAAGATGATTTTTTTCATTTTTTGTTTTACATATAAATTGTCTTCTATTTTTTATGACCAAGATTATTTGCAATTGGTTACACATTCCATAAAGAAAGCGATCGATTACTATGAATGAATTCTGAGGGATGCACAATGATGACCTTTGAGAAAATTTAAAAAATATTACGAAGTTAATATAATATGGATTCGTATAATATCTTATTTTAAAAAAGACATATAAATAAATGATTTTTTGTAATCTCCAAACAAAATTATTCCTCAAACCTCCAAATATTAAGTTTCTAAAACTGAAATATTCTTTCCAGGGCTAAAATCACATTTAATATATTCATTTGTTGAAAAAAGAAAATATTTTAGTAATATTTAAATGTCCATACCTCTAAATTCCTATAGATTTTATCAGAGTTCATTTTAGTACGTAATAGGTAATTCAAAAATATGATTGGAAAAACTATTCTTCATTATAACATTCTTGAAAAGTTAGGTGAAGGTGGCATGGGAGTAGTCTATCTTGCCGAAGATACAAAACTAAAACGGCAGGTTGCAATAAAGTTTTTACCGCATCATATTTCAGCAAATGAGGAAGAGAGAAAACGTTTTAAAATTGAAGCACAAGCTGCAGCAGCATTAAACCATCCTAATATTGCCACAATTTATGCTATCGAAGAATCCGATTTCGAAGTATTTATTGTGATGGAATACATTGAAGGGAAAGAATTGAAATCTCTTGTAGAGACGAGACATGCCCCGTCTCTATCGGTGGAAGTTATAATTAATTATGCAATTCAAATTGCAGAAGGATTAGAAGCAGCGCATAAAAAAGGGATAATACACCGTGACATTAAATCTTCCAACATAATGATTACCGAAAGCGGTATTGTAAAGATCATGGATTTCGGATTAGCTAAAGTTGGTAAAGGAACACAGCTTACCCAGGTCGGTTCTACCTTAGGAACTATCGAATTTATGTCACCTGAACAAACAAGAGGTAAAGAAGTAGATCACCGAACTGATATATGGTCTTTCGGTGTTGTATTCTATGAAATGCTTACTGCAAAAATGCCGTTCAGAGGCGATTATGACCAGGCGATAATTTATTCTATCCTTAATGAAGAACCGGAACCTCTTGGTGATGTTGATCAAGGACTAAAACACATCGTCAGCAAATCTCTTGCAAAGAATCCTGATGAACGTTATCAATCAGCTGCCGAAATTGTAAATGAACTGCGCACTATTAGAGAAGGCGGAACAATAAAGAAAGCTGCAAAACATTCAAAGCTGCCATGGATAATTGCCGGAGCAATAACCATAGTCATTGCTGCAGTTCTCTATTTCTTTGTGCCTTTACAAAAAAATATTGAAGAGAAAAATATAGAAGTAGCCAAAACATTAGCTGTTCTGCCATTCTTGGATTTGAGTGCAAATAAGGATCAGGAATATTTTTGTGACGGACTTTCGGATGAACTGATAAGTGCTCTGGCAAAAAATCCGAAGTTACGCGTTATTTCCAGGACATCCTCATTCATTTTTAAAGGAAAAAATGTTGATATCAAAACTATTGCTTCAAAACTTAATGTAAAAAATATTCTTGAGGGAAGCGTTCAAAAGTCAGGGAATAATCTACGCATTATGGCGGATCTTATTAATGCAGAAACAGATGCTACATTATGGTCAAATACTTATAAAGGAACTTTTAGCAATATATTTGACCTGCAGGATTCTATCACCGGTTCTGTTGCAGAAGCACTTGATGTAGCCTTATTGGGAAAAATTAAGTCCACCGGACAATGGAAAACAGATCCTAAGGCTTATAATGATTATCTGCTCGGTATCCATTTTTATAGAACATATACTAAAGAAGGTTTGGAGAAGGGTGCAAGTTATTTCGAAAAGACACTATCAATTGATTCCGGTTATGCACCAGCCTGGGTACAGCTGTCAACTGTCCATAGCATTCAGGCAGATTATGCTTATATTCCTTTGGATGAGGGTTACCACAAAGCACGCCAGGAAGCCGAAAAAGCATTGGAACTTGATCCCAATAATGTCGCAGCTTTTTCACGAATGGGATATATTAAGAGAACTTATGACTGGGAATGGACCGGAGCCGACAATTATTATAAAAAGGCATTAAAACTTGAACCGGAACATGCAGGAGCTCTAAACGGAGCAGCTACTTTAGCAGCTACTTTAGGACATTTCGATGAGGCAATTTCTCTTACCCGTCGTTTAATTGAACTTGAGCCTGTCAATGCCAGTTTGTACTATAACCTCGGATACTATAATTTTTGCATGGGGTTCCTTGAAAAATCAATTGCTGCCTATAGAAAAAGTCTCGAAATAAGCCCGCAGATTCCGGGTTCGGAGGCATGTATCAGTCTTAGTTATCTTTTTGAGGGGAAACCAGATTCAGCGCTTTCAGCGATGAATAGAGAATCATGGCCTTTTCTAAAAATGTATGGGCTGGCTATAGTTTATTATGCATCAAATAGAAAAAAAGATGCTGATGATAAACTTGCAGAACTCATTAAAGAATACCAGGACAATTCGGCATTTCAGATTGCAGAAGTTTATGCATACCGGGGTGATGATGACAAAGCATTCGAATGGCTGGAGCGTGCATACAAGCAAAGGGATGGCGGTCTGGCCATGATGGAAGGGGATCCGCTGCTGAAAAGTATTGAGAAAGATCCTCGCTACAAAGTATTTATGAATAAGATGAAACTGCCGCTGTGAGAGAATAAAAATGATTGGCGAAAAATATTCTTCATTATAAAATTCTTGAAAAACTAGGTGAAA
>CAWAJW010000002.1:0-40191 GCA_963782475.1 uncultured Bacteroidota bacterium | reverse complement strand
TCTTAAATGATTGGGGAGCACTCCTCCCTGCCTGGCAGGAAGAATTCTCCGACAGATTTGTGGAAGTTGAAGGAAATATAGTATTTACCGGCCGAGGTGGTTTTGAATACGATAAGGAAGAAGATGAAACGGATGAGCATGGAAAAGTTATCCAGAAGGGACAATTCGTTAAAAGCGGAATAAAGATGAAAATCGCCGGTGAAACTCCTTATGAAACAGATCTCAATATCTGGATGCAGCTGGAGAAAGAACTTGATAAAAACCTTAGGCCGGTTCAGAAAAATGTAGGATATGTATTAAAAGATAGAGTGATACTATTAACGGGAAAAGATTTGAATTCCCGACTTATAGGAATTTCAAACCTGTTATCAATTTTATTTTAGGTTTACCTGTGGGAGAAGTTTCAGGAGAATCCTTCAGCGATAATCTTACACCTGGAAACGATGCAGAGTACTTTGAAAGAAGTTGAGGCAGCAAATTGAAAACGAAAATATCTCAGGGGTATTTGATAAGTATGGTTTAGGAGATGCAAGATCCAAAGTAGATAAGCAGATCAAAGCCACGATAATTGAAAAAGTATTCGGAACCACCAGCCAGACCGAAATATCAAAGATGGATCATAAGCATGCTTAAAGAAAAACGCTTCAGACTTGAAGATATGTTCATCCAGTTATCTTCAGCTCAGCCAGAAAATGTTATAGATTGGGTTATGTCTTATCATATTAACGTTGCTGCTTAAGATTCCACAGTTAGCTGCCGGAAAAGGTCCGGCAGCATTATCCTTGCACGCACACCAATGAAAATAAGTAACACTTTTTAACTGAAATATATGTTTTCTTAGTGTTAATAAGAACAATTTAAAATCGCGAACTATCTCAGAGAAATAGGATGTTCCAGTTTTCAGCGGTTTCCTTGAAAAGTCAGTCCCGTAATAATCAGGTGCCCAGACGGTGCCCAAATTGCATTAATTCGGATATTCGATTAGTTTGGAATGTTCCACATTTTGAAGAATGAAAAAAGCCTCAAAATCGATTTGTTTTGAAGCTTTTTGCGGGGTCGACGAGACTCGAACTCGCGACCTCCTGCGTGACAGGCAGGGGGATTTCTACTAATTTGCTTCCTTTTAGCGATAATTTCAATCTGTGGGTACACATTTGGGTACATCCGAAAGGAGTACCGATATGTTTCTTACACCGCCGGATGCTGAAAGACCATATTACCAAGTAGTTTATAAGGTTAATGGTAAGAGAACAAAGATTTCTACAAAAACCGATGATCTATTAGAAGCAGAAAAATTCCTTGCTTCATTTGTTCCACCTGTTAAGGTAAAAGAACCAGAAAAAAAATCAAAAATAAATCTTAGTTCCTTCGTCAAAGAATATAAAATTTATGTTGATAATAACTTTTCTGCTAAATATCTCAAAAAAGCCGTTAACCCTTCTTTCAATGTTTTTCAAAAATATTTACCTGATATGCCGCTTGAAAATATTTCTTCAAAAAATATCGATCAGTTCATTTCATCAGCAGCTGCAAAGTCTAAACATTCCGCCTCATTATATTATCGCACTATTAAGGCAGCCTTTAACAAAGCCCTGGTTTGGAATTATATATCTGAAAATCCATTTAATAAAATTAAACCGCCGAAGGTTCCAAAACCTTTCCCGGCTTTTATTAATGCAAATGAGCTGCAGGTAATCATTGACAATACCGAAAGAGAATTTCTCAAACCTATAATTAATACAGCTTTTTATACTGGTATGCGATTGGCTGAAATTCTAAATATGAAATGGAGCTGGATAGATTTTCAAAATAATATTATTACTGTTAAGTGTGATGAATCATTTACTACGAAGAACAGAAGAGAAAGGATAGTTCCTATAAATAATACATTAAGAAGTATTCTATTAAATCATCAGCCTAAAATTAGAAATATAACAAAAGATGAATTTGTTTTTGTTTCTTCCAAGCGGATTAAATTCAATGAAGACTTTATTAGTAAGCAATTTAAGAAAGCGGTTAGAAAAGCTGAATTAAACGATAAAATTCATTTTCATTCTTTAAGGCATTCCTTCTGTTCAAATTTAGTTCAAAAAGGTGTTAGCTTATATAAAGTTAAAAATTTAGCCGGCCATCAAAATTTTTCAGTTACCCAGCAATACAGCCACCTGCAGCCCGAAGATCTTAGCCAGGCAGTAAATTTATTATAACTTAAAAATAAAAACCCCTCCAAACTATTGGAGGGATTTTCTTTCATAACAGAACTCATTTGTCTTACTTTGGTCAAATAATCTTTATGAAGTTAAAGAATTGCACGATCATAAAAATACAAAAATATAAAGACCACTCAAATTTATTCTCATTTACATACATAACAAAATTTAATGAATACAAAAAACTTTTTTAATTAAGGCAATATAAATACCTTTTCATTGTTTATTCAATACCCCGGAATAACAATGATTCCGGGGATATAAAATTTACGGGGTCAATTATAATGAAATCATTTCATCAATAATAGTTTTGCGGTTTTCTCAAAGTTTTCTTTGTTTCCTTCAAGAGAAACTGCCTTGAAATGATAAAGGTAAATACCGCTAGAAACTTGTTGGTTATTGCTATTAGTTCCATCCCAAATAACTTTCTGCATTCCTGTTGATTGTGAAGAGAAAGTGAAAGATTTAACTTTTTTACCAAGGATATCATAAATCTCTATTTCAACAGATGAATTTCTTGGCAAGTTATAAGAGATTGTAGTGGATGGATTAAAGGGATTAGGGTAATTACTTAAACTAAATTCAGTCACGCTATTTTCTGTCTGATATTCAGGTTGGTTTTCCACATCGACCTTTGAACTGCTATTCATTAACCAATTTGCTACAATTACTTCATCATTTTTTGAATACTTTTTGTTTATTGATGATAGTATTTTCATGGCGCTCAAATAATCTCTACTATCTAAACAATTAAAAAATAAACTCATTTTTCCATTCTTCTCATGAACTGTGGAGGGATAATCTTTTATGAGTAATTCATTAATGGAAAGAGCTTCCTCCATATTATTATCAATATTATAAATACTTGAAAGGACCTCCATTGCGACCGGACGAATAGAATCAGGATCCAATTTATTATCCACATATTGTTTAATAAATGAAATTATTGATTTATCCCGGGTATTTCTATATTCTTCGATTAACAAGGTTAAATCTCTTTTCGTGTCATCAGATGATTTTTGATTTAGTGAACTTTCGGAATATTTTCTAAATATAACTTTATTTAATATTACTTTCGAGGTTAATTCTCCGGAAGCAGCATTTTCTGCAGCAATAATTTTTGCCCCCGGGCCTGGATCACTCGTTAGGGGATTATCGGGATGTATTACGGAGTTATTCACAGTGTAAAATTTCGTTGGATATGGTGCCCCCCACCAATCATATTGTGCCCAAATAGTTGTATAATCTGAAGCATACACATTTGCATAAGAATTATTAATAAAACGGTTGTGGTAAGCATTACTTGCAGCACCCGCGTTTATATTTGAATAATAGCCGCCGTATAATCCATAATAACTATTTTGAAGAGTATTCCTTCCCTCCTCATATCCACCAGCTGGAACAGCAAATAAAGGTGTAGAAAAATAATCACAATAAACTGCCGCCCTGCCGCTTGTGGTTTGACCGGAAATAGTATTATATCTTAAATATGCAGTTGAATGATAAATGTAAATCCCGTGATAGGTATTATTTCTAATAATATTGTGATAAATATAAGGTATACTTGAACCGTTATTTATTACACTTATACCTCCACAATTAGTAACATTATTTTCAATTGTGCAGTTTTGAATGGTAGGTGAAGCACCTGTAATAGCAATTGCGTACCCACCAAACGCCTGTACATGATTTACATTACATCCATCCAAAATTCCTTGACTTCCTGAGTAAAATTTTATGCCGCTCCAATAAGTGGAAGGTGAACTGCTTGTAAACGTTGTATTGGTTGAATTTAATGTTCCATTTATAATTAGTGATTTTCCGCTGGCAAATATTAAAGTCGTTCCCGGTTGTAATGTTAAAGTGACCCCATTGTTGACCGTAATATTATTACTAACATTCCAAACTCCTTGTGATAAAGTTGTATTTTGGCTAATTACATATTCATTTAAATTATTATATATATTTAAAGTATAAGTATTGTATGAAAAGTTTGTTAATTTAAAACCAAAGCTGGTGCATGTTTTATCTAATTTTTGATCGTTAGGGTTGCTCCATGGTGAAAAGCTATCATTATAGCCTATTCGAAATGCATCATAACCGTTTCCCGGATATCTTATATCTTGGACTGGATTTCCGTTTTGATCTTCGGTAAAATAAATTGCTTCTTTATTTTGACTAATTCCACCCCAAGTCCAGGATAAATAATTTAAATCGTGATCACCATTTACTCTATCCGATCCTAAATTTTTGAATACCGGTAGAGTTCCAGAACCCCATGGATTACTAACCAACTGGTTTACTGTCCAATCATATCTACCGCTAGCAGGAATACATCTAAAATTTCCTGAATTTCTTAACCACGCATGTGCATTATCTGAATAAGTAAAGTCTGATGGAGTATTGTTATCTAATCTAAGGACATAAACTCCATTTTCAATATTTCCAAATGTATTATGAGTTTCCCAATAGTTAAGCTTTTGATGATTTTCTATGTAAAAGCATTGAGTTGGACTGGTGCTAATTACTAGTTTATATGCATCACCAGTTGTTACATAATCACCAATGGTTTTTCCTATTTGATCGGATGAACCGGATGTATAAGTTTTGTTTGTTAGATTAATCCAGCCTAATCTTTCTCTTTCAAAAGAATTAGCAACAATGCTTTTAACACCGTAAGATGCAAGCATACCCCAAAAGCCAAATCCGCTATGGTAATCATTACCACCAAGCAGGTAATGAGCAAACTCATGAACAACAATACGAAATGTTTGTGCTTTTCCGTTTGCTACATAATCTCTTATCGTTACTCCGGAATTTAAATCATGTTCAACAATTTGGCGTGCTCCTCCATCCACATATAAGGTGTTATAACCTCCACCTAAACCTCCTCGATCATTATCAAAATCTAATCGATTATAAAGATCAGTTTTGGCTAGGCCACTGTACTCGTTTCCAATATTTCTCCAAACAAAAATAATCATATCAACTATTCCATCCGATGTATTATTTCTGGAAGCATCCCAGTTATCAAATTGACCAAAATCCCATGTGGGATCGGTATCAAGCTGCTGAAGTATTTCTGAATGTATATACCATCTATCTTTACTATTATCTAAATACCATTGTCGTGAATGAGGTGAAATAACAGAAACTGTTTTGCCGGTAAATTTCAATTTATCAAAAGACATTTCATTGTAATAATGTGTAAGTGAACCTTGAGTAGGATTGCTGCTCCAAGTTTGATCTACCCATGAATTAATATCCGAAGGTGCCTGCCCTTGAATCCAAATTGAATTAGTGGTTTGATAATTATCATCAGGAAATTGAGCAAAAATAACTAGTACGTTCACTGCTCCAATTGAAGGCAATCTATTTCCCGGAGGAACATCAGTAGCAACACAACTCATTAAAGTTTCCTGGGAAAATGCTGAAGCGTTTAATAAGAAAAAAAGAAAAGTAATAAATAATAAAATTTTTGTTTTCATTTTTTACCCCAGTTTTTATTTTTACCGATAATATCAATTAAAGAGAAAGTATCAGTTGCAAGATTATTTAATTAAAATCATTTTTTTTGTAAAAATCTTACTTCCTGCTTTTAGAATGTATATGTAAATTCCGGAAGCAAAATTTCTTTCTTCAAACTTTACACTGTGTATTCCTTTATTCATATATTCATTTATTAATTCTTCAACTTCCTCACCCAATATATTGTAGACATTTAATTTTACATTACCAGATATTGGAATTTCGAACTTAATATTAGTAGAAGGATTAAATGGGTTTGGATAATTTTGATAAAGCTTATAATCTTTAGGAATTTCAGAAATATTTTCTTTTACCGAAGTAATAGTACCTAAAGTATCCCCATTTATTATACATCCTAGTAGCTGCATAGTAGGCCCTTGTTCTGCTCTGTATTCATAATACTCACCTATACCGCTTACAAGCCAGGTATCACTTATAAACATAGAACTGTCAGTAATGGTAGTATCACCTGGAGCTCCAGGATCATAATAACCAATATCCTTTACATACCTTAGTTTGCCGAATATATAGGTTTGAAAAATATCATTTACTCTTGCTATTTCGTTATAGCGTTTATCGTAAACCCATGTTTCTCCCGAATCAGCATTTAATTTATAAGGGTACCATAAAACCGTATCACTTATAAAATCTAATTGAAAAACGTTATAAGAAGTATCTATTTTTATCCGGGGCTTATTTCCATAGAGAATCGATGGGTAGAAAAGATATTGATTACCTATTACATCGACAGAATCTTTAATTATCTCAGATTTATAGGATTCAGTTTGGGTTTGATATTCCCAAATATTTCCTACCGCAGAGGGGAAGAAACTTTCAGGCGGAGGTATTTGTGAGAAAGTCGAAGTAAAAAAACTAGCTGTTAAAAGTAATATTAGTGTAAAGTATGTTTTCATAATTTAATTTCCTTTAAAAATTATTTTCTTAATGTGATAATTAATTTATATAAAACCCGTAAAGAAAATTCCCTTATCTTTTTGAAATATAAATTCATATCCTGCCCGGGAGATAACGAAAATTCTATCAATTATTATTCCTACATCATTAAATTTAGTACAACAAGAATATATTTTTAATAGAACAATAAAATGTTGTATATGGAAGCTTAAATCGAAATGTAAGAAATAATGTGGAGGTTTCATTATTTCCCCTAAACTAATTAATTTATTTAACCAAGTATCGGTAATTATAATTGATAATATAGTACTGTAATTATTTAAACACATCCGTACAATTACCTATTGTAAAGGTATAGGTACCTATACAAAAATTCTATTTATCAATGGGAATAATTTAACTTAAATTCTTAGTGAGATGGTTACTTGGACAACTTCATTTTATTTGCATCTGAAATTGTAAATAAACCTGTCCAACTTGTCCAAATTTTTATTTTCTTAAAGAATTGAATTATTTTGCATCTTTCTTATTCTACTTTTGGACAACTTGATAATTTCTTCTTTTCCAAAGTTGTCCATTTTGGACAACTATTCAAATCATACTTGTCCAACGAAAACTTCGATTATAAGTAAATTTCAAGCCATTTTATCACGTTGGACAACTTGGACAACTTTATTTCATATTTTATAACCTAATCAAAAAGAGACCTGTCCAAGTTGTCCATCTTGCTCTCCCGCTTCCAATTCTCCAACTGTTATATAGCGTTCCGTACCGGATTTTCTTTCAATAATATTGACTCCCTTAATTTTAGCAGCATCTTTTAACCATCTCGAAAACCTTACTGGCTGCATTTCCCCATATTCTTCAAATTCCTTCTTAAAATTCTCAAACAATTCTTTCTTATGGATTCTCTTTCCCAATTTCAATTGAATTCAAAATATTCAACAAATTCCTCGCAAGTCGAATCAATCATCTTTTTCTTTTCAAGATTTATGTGTGCACATTCAATCAGTCCTCTATTCAAGTAAAGCTGCATACATCCAATCATATAATTATAAAAATTATTCCATTCCTCACTGCTCCATTCATCAAAGAACCTATGTCCGAATTCATCTATAGGTCGATGAGATTTATTGTAATGGTCCGAAAACTCAATTACAAATTGCCGGTCTAATGTCGAATCATCAGAACCCGGAATAGTGTAGTTAGTAGAGATTATAATTTTAGGTGACTGGTGAAACGGTATTATCATTTCATTCTGATTTTTCTTCTCAACAGTTATGTCATCAGTAATAATTGAAAACAATTTATCAAAATTAAATTTCTTGGTTACATCATTAAACTCAATTATTGCTGTATCCAGATTTATTGATTGAAAGCTGAAGCTTTTAGAAAAATTAAAATTCCTTCCATCTAGTCTCACAGTCTTCCTAAGTCTTCCAATCGCTTGAGCTACTAATCCTTTACCGCTTCTCCCATAAGCTCCGTCACTTAGTTTTTCATCGAGAAATATTATTGCTTTTGCATTTGTTGAGTCCTTGTAGTTATGCAGCAAGTATCCAATTGCACTTCTAATTGACAAAATTCTTTGTTCATCATTGCTGCAGATATTCCTTATAAATACTTCAAACTCAGATTCTTTTTCTTCAATAGAAAATTTCTGCGGAATTACATGCCTATCCCAGATAAATCCTTCTAAGCTCTTCGATATCTTTTTACTTCAATATTATCCTTTGCTATTTCTACAAAACAATTTGAAAAAATAAAAACCTTTATCCTTTGTGTCACGCAAAAATTCAGGTTTCCTTGTTTCAAGAAATTCCAGGTAAGTATTTACGAAATGCTGAGGAGCTCCTTTTATAACTGCATCAATTACTTTTAACTTTGTAGATTCATTGAAATTTTCATTATCCATCCTTTTCAAATATTCAATCACAAAATCCTTGATATTAAAAATCTCAACTTCTCGGACAATATTTTTACTTACCCGAAGAAGAATATATCCACGTTCAAGCTGCAGCTTGCAAAATCCGTTTTCTTCCAGAAATCTTTTAAAGTTCTGTTTTGAGATTTTTGTTTTATCATTTTCAATATACCAGAATTTTACAAATGGTTTTTTCCACCCGTACTTCTCTGCAGTATGATATACAGTTCCAAGGGTAATCCTTCTATCAAACCTATTTCTTAGATCATCAAACTTTTTATTTATTTCAAACTCAGAATCATGATAGTGAGGATTGCTTAAGCTCAATTTCAAAAAATATTTTCTTCCTTCCTCTCCAATCGTTACCAGGCCAAAGCCGATTCTATACCAATCTTCATAACTGTTACCCGGGAGATTCGTTCCAAGATATTCAATTGCACTTTCAAGCTTCTCAGTATCAAATCCTGTGGGCTCAAATGTTCTTTTTCCTATTGCAAGTATTTCCTTCTCCTTTTCAAGGTCGCATAGCTCTTCCAGGCATTCCAGTAATACATTCGGTTCAACTTCTATTGGAGGTTTTAATGGATCATTATACAGGAATGAATATTTATTTCCGCTTTCATGCTGTGAGTATGGAAGAATTGTTTGAGATTTATTCCACCTTAATTCGATATGATCGCAAAATCCGTCTTCTTTTAATTTTAATCTGTAAACACTTTTAGGACCATTTAATCTTTTATGTAATCTTTCACTTTCCCTTACCTTCAGCCAAATGTGAAAACCAGCTTGAAGCTCCCGCTTCTTACTATCCACTCATATTTGCTTGTTAATCCTAATTCATTCAAAATCATTTCGACAATCTTTTCATTTACTACTTTATCAAAATCCAGATTTCTTAAATCATTTATTCCGCAAATCCCACCAATTCCGGTTATGGTATCACTCCATCCAAGACTTTCAATATCCTTTTCGCTTTGTTCTATAATTTGCCAGTTCTCCCAGGAAATAATTGGTCTTTTATTCTGCACAGGCAAAACATTAAAACCATAATTTTTTTTATAAGCTTTCGCTAATTCTGAATAAATCATTATTACTCCCTCTGTTTATTTATCAATATTAAATGAGCTTTTTTTATCGGCCATATACATTGCACCCGTCCAGCAAAGCCGGGTTATTTGATTTTAGGTTGTTAAATGAAATTGTACTTCATTTCATTATCAAATCCCAAATACGTACTATTTGTTTTAAACATGTCGTTAATGAAGTATTGTTTACAATGTTTCTAAAACAATCCTATTTGGGTTTTCCGGCCTCAAATAAATTGCGCCTGTCTGCCGAAATAAAATGAAGGCAGATTAAAAATTTTTGCGGAATGGAATGATTAGCAGAGAATATTGTTTGAGCCCGCTCATACTGAATAAAACTAGGCGGGCGAGTTTATTCTCTGCCATGGAATGAAGCAAAAATTTAGCAATTTATTTGTAGCCTTGAACTTTTGTTTCTTTTCTTTCAAGAGAAAAGAAAAAAGAATTATTTTCGAACTTGTATCCATCTTGTAATATGTTATTTCCCTTTTCTAATAATCTTTAGAAACATCTGAAAAATTAATTGACATTAATAAAAAATTTAAATATGCTTTGCTGCAAAAAATAAGGCATAAAATGAGAAGCAATAAAATAAATAATGTTGATTTATTCACTTCAGCAGCAAATGATAATTTCAGTAAACATATTAAAACACAAAGCAAACGAGCCTTAGAAATAATAAAATCAAAGATTGATTGGAAAAAACTTCTGAAACCAATAGAGAAAGTAATATCAAAACAAAAAGAGAATAACTCTCCAGCCGGTAGAAGAACAATTGATCTATTGGTTATAGTTAAATGCTTTATTCTACAGACTATATATAATCTTTCCGATCCAAGGTTAGAAGAAGAAATAGCTGACAGAAGGAGTTTTCAAATATTTCTCGAACTTAATACACAGGATTCAATCCCTGACGAAACAACAATCTGCCGATACCGTGAAATCTTTGCCAGTTTAGGTTTGGATAAGAAATTATTTTACGAATTCAATAAACAACTAAAGAGCCTAAATCTGATTGTAGGCAAAGGAACAATAGTCGATGCAACAATTAAACAAGCACAGGCCACTTCCGGTAGTAATAGGGACAAAGATGCAGATTTTACGAAAAAGCGGGGAAAAACCTATTATGGTTATAAAGGACATATTGCTATAGACGAAAACAGCGAGGTTATTAAAACCCTTGAGTTTACTTCAGCCAGTCTTCACGATTCGAATGCTTTTGACCAACTGGTTGACTACTCAGAAGAAGCAATATTTGCTGATAAAGGCTATGCAAATAAAACCAGAAGGAAGAAACTGGAAAAGAAAAACATCTTTGACGGAATTCTATCGAAAGGCTACCGCAATAAGCCTTTGAGTCAATCAGAAATAAGACTTAACAAGTTACTTTCAACAGTAAGGAATAAAGTTGAAAGGCCATTTGCTTATATGAAGCGAATCCTTAATTACCAAAGGTGTAGTTATTACGACTTAAAGCGAAACAGATTTGAGTTTATAATGGCTGCATTAGTTTACAATATTAGGAAATTGATAACTGCAACAACATAAATTATGATGGTAAAGTTGAAAGCTGATTGCTTTGGTTTTCAATATGTCAAAGAACAAATAAAACAATTAATAAACAAAAGTAAAAAACACAAATATGTTTTCTAAAAATCATTTTAGATGTCTAAATGTTAAATAACCTAATTTTTCAGAAGTCTCCTTTAATAAATTGTCCCGCATTTCATTAAATCAATCCCTAAAAACCCTACGAAATAGCGTAGGTTTTAACCCATTTTTTCACTTCTGTAGTTGATTTTTATTATGAACTGTAGATTTCCCCTTACTCATAAATAAACATCCCCTCAGAATCAATTTTCACTTTTTATCGATAACAAAATAGATGTGCAGTTCAGTTTATAACTAAGAACTGCACATCATTCTGGGATACAGATAAGAATCTCACTCAATTTTCTTTCAATCAGATCACTTCCCTATGAAGTATGAGATAATTGCAATAGCTGCAGCACCTGACCAAACATACCATTTCGCATCAGTTGGAACATTACCAAGAGCAGTAGCAATTGCAGTTCCTACCCCAACAACTATCCCAACAATATTAGTAACAGTATTTTTCAAATTATTCATGGCGATTTCCCTTTCGTTTTTTAGTTAATGTTTGTTTAGCTATTCCCCAAAAAAACTTTTAATCTTTCAATTTTGGAATTTTACACTTCTCATAATACCAATCTATTCTCCACCCAATTACAGAATCCGGAACTTGATAAAGTGAATCTTTTAAATAACTCAACCTCGGACCATCAAAAACTTCAAAATTAAAATGCAACCCGGTTGTATCATTTAGGTTGTCTGTTTTGAAAAACAAATTCAAATACTTTTCAATTGTCTCGGTAGGAAAAGTTCTTTCATCATAAGTGATTATTACAGAATCGCGGAAATTATAAACAGTAGTATCTATAAAATTGTAAATCAAAGAATCTTTAAAGTGGACTATTAAAGTATCATGCGTTATTAAAACAATTGAGTCTTTAAGAATATACCTTATTGAATCGAATCCAATTAATTGAGTCAATAGGCATTGATACAAAAACCGTATCGAAGTTTTTTATTTTTAATTGAACTATAATCATCATATAACAAGTTATAAGAATTGGAAAGAGAATCTAAAGAAAATTTCAAACTCGAATTTTCATTCTTCAGCTTATTATTTTCTTCTTTCTAGCAGCCCCCTGGAAAATATCAGATATACTATTACAACCTATCCCTGTAATACAAACTCCTAGAAAGAATATGAATACTAAATAATTATGTATAAATAATTTTTTCTATAATGCTCTTCATTCTTAATTGAATTCCTATTTTTGACTTTTGAATTTTGACCTAACCTTCGTTTCCTTCTGTACACAATCGAATAAATAGTTGATTCGGATCGAAAATATTTTTTTGCTAAATACTCAACCGCATCCATCGGTTTCATTTTTGTTCTTAGCATTACAAATTCTTTTTTTATCCTGATATTTCTTAAGTCTTGTACGATTGATTAGCCCCTTCCTGTTTAATTGAATAAAAGGACATTTATTAATAATATTTTCAAAAAGCTCATCATCTTCTGTCATCTGACCTCCGATTTTCTGATCTCCAACCTCTGACTTCTTAACTTATCCGATATCGAATACCTTCTCAATACTCATTACTCCCTACTCAATACTCCTTTGATTTTATTCCCCAGATTCCCAGCCTTTTTCTTCTTGCAGTTCGTCTAAGATTTTGAAATATGTAATAATATTTCATCCCTTTGGGATAATAGAAAATTCTTGCAAGACCAGCTTTTAATAATTCAGCTTGAACAAATAATGAATCCTTGTCATGGATATCGGTAAGCCAGGCATACGCTAACAACCTTCCGAAAATGCCGTATAACTTTCTATCGAAAGTCAGCTTAATAGTTTTTCCATCGATTAACCTTTTCAGGAAGTTAGCTGCAGAATCTGCAAACAATGTATCTTCAATACTTTTTTTATGTAGTTCCGGAGTATTAACACCAAGCAGCCTGACATGAGTGGAATCCGACAATACAAAAGTATCCCCATCAATAACACGAGCGACTTTCACCTTAACTTGGTAATAATAATGTTCTTTGGGAATTGTGAAGGATTGTGCAGATATTACACTCGTAGATAAAAAAATAATTACGATCAACAATTCCGCCAAAGGCGGATGATTCTTAGGCTCAAAATTCTTTTTCATGGAAATCCATCCCTTGGGGATAAGAATTTTTGTTTGCAAAATTAGTTTTTGAAACAGGTCATCGGAAGGACTTTTTATGACTAAATTACTTTTGGGATTAGTATTTAATAGTGTGGACTATCTTTACTAAATAAGCCTCGCAAAATATCCAAGTCCTATTGTATCATTAGATTTGAAGATATGTCATTTAAGAGTCAAGGTAATTGAGAGAATGATATATTAAAATCTTTTTTCGGATAAACAGGAAAATTTTCAAATGTTGTTGAATGATTAAATAGGTAATCATACTTAATAATTCTTTTATTTTCTTTCTATATTCTTAATAATTTCTCAATTCTCAAATTAATATAGGTAATTATACTGATGTTTTTTGAAATTTATTTTATTATCTTTTATTTGAATTCCTGCTAATTGATAGTATTGATTTTAGTACAATTAACTTAAGGGGAAATAATGAAACCTCTGCATTATTTCTTTCATTCCTGTTCCAATTTCCATTTACTATATTTTATCATCCCATCTAATATTTATTTTTATTGTACTAAATTTATTGATATAGGAATAATAATTAGGGAAACTTTCACTATCTCCCTAGCAGGATTTATAGTGATAATTCAAAAAGATAACGGGATTTTTTTTACTGGTTTTACTTAAAATACGCTTTTAAGAAATAATTAATAAAGGAATATAATTATGGAAATATATTTTAGAATTTTAATGGTGTTTCTTTTTTATTCGCTATTTGCAGTGGAACATTTAGCACAAATGAATGAATACCCTGTCGCCCCTGAAGTTTGGAGTACACCTGAAGAAATTGCAGTAATTCATACTGTTGTTGATAGAGCAGAAAGCCCTTCAATTTCTTTTGACGGGGAAAAATTGTATTTCAACTGGATTGGCGTTACAGAAAAAACTGATACAGGTTGGACCACTCCTATAAGACTGAATAACAATATAAACCAGCATCTAGCAGATATGCCTTGTATCTCTCCAAATGGTAAACGACTATACTTTAGTTGGTATGTAAACTATTGGGATTTATATTATAGTGATTGGGATAGTGTAACAAATGATTGGGGAATAGCAAAACCATGTGATATTGCAATTAAAGAACCAGATTATTTAAAAGGTGGATACGGATGCAGTTTGCCTGATGATTCTACTATAATATTTTTAAACGGCAGTTCTGCCTTTATATCTCATTTTAATTTTAAGACGCAAAGCTGGGATACTGCCACAGGATTTCCAACTTTAACACTTCAAACAGGATCAGATTATGGAATTTATGTTTCACCGGGATTGAAGAAAATTTATTCCTCACGTCTGAATCCTGATACTACAATTGATGGGAAACCTTATGCTGATTATGATATTTTTGTTAGATATAGAGATACCTCAAACTCAAGAGGTTATACAGGGCAATATGTACTCAATTTTTGTCTGCAATCAGATACTTTATATTTTGCCGATAAATATACCGAACGTTTCGAGGGCTATCCTACCTTAACACCGGATGGTAAAACAATGTATTTTACTGCCAATTATCATGGTACATCAACAACTACAACTATATATGTTTCTCATTTGTTAATAGATGAAAATGGTGATACGGTGACTTCTATTTTACATGAATCTAAACATTCTCTACCGGAAAGTATGAAGTTATATCCTGTATATCCTAATCCGTTTAATCCAAATTTAAGAATAAGATATTCATTGAATAAAGAATCCGATATAAGCCTAATAGTATATGATGTACTTGGTAAAGAAGTGCAGAAAATATTTGAAGGAAGAAAACCTGCCGGTGAATTCGAAGAAACTTTCGATGGTAAATATATGCCAAGCGGTATTTATTTAATAAAATTGTCTTCAAAAGAATCGATGCAAGTTCAAAAAGCCGTATTGGTAAAATAAAGTAAACAAAAATAATTAATAAAAAGGGAAAGGGGTTATCATGAAGACTTTGTTTTTTTTACTCTCGGTATTATTAATTTTCCAGGTTCAAGTAAAATCTCAGATTCCTGATTTAGACTTCAAATGCTATTTTGATCCTAATGGATAAGAGCGAATGCAGAATCAAGCATTAACACTTACTACTAAAACAGGAACTACAAATATGGCAGTTATTATATGCGTTGAGAAAGATCAATCAACTGAATTAGATCTGGATGATTTTATAAATGCTATTCAGGATCAAATTCCTAATTTTTTTGAGCAAGCTACATTTGGTAATTACCATGTGAACGTTATAAATATATTAGTAAAAAGCATAGATTATTTAAATAGAAAAGCTTATGCATTTGAATTGCCTGATACAATTGTAGCAAAACCATCAACCTTTGACACAAGTTATTGCGTGCGCCCCTGGATGGTAAAAAATATATTGAAACAAGCAGATTCAATTTACAACTTTGCCGATTACGACAGTGATGGTGACGGTATTGTAGATTTTTGCATGTTCCAGGTTGCTAGATTTCGCATTTATGCCAATGACGGGACAGGTGCTGTAGGTACAGGTACAACAGGTTTATCTATCGATAGTTATTATACTACAGATGATACATTGCCGAATGGCACTCATATAAGGATAGATGGAACCGGATATGGTGGATATGCAGGCAGGAGAGCAATTATTCAAAGAGCAAAATGGGCAAGTGCGGATCATATAGTTAAAGTAGCAGGACATGAATTAGGCCATGCATTATTTGGTTTCCCGGATATGGATCATGGAGGAATATCAAACTATAACCACTACGCTCTTGGTGATTTCTCAACGATGTCAGTTGAAGGATTTAATGATGTTGCCTCTGTATATAATCCATTGTTTCGTATAAATGAGGGTTGGTTAATACCGACTATAATTTCATCTTCAAGCACAAAAACATTTCAAGATATCGATGCAACCGGATCGTGTTATGAATATGATTTGCCAAATTATCCTTCTAGCGTGTCAGGAGAAAAATTTTATTTTAGCTACTATACTAAACCTGCTGCTAATAGGTGGCAATCCCAATGGCCTATACCAAAAGATGCTCAGGGTAATTCTCGCGGTATTTTAATTTGGCGTATTAATCCAAATGGATACTATTCAAATAGGTATAATATGCCTATAACAATTGAGTCGGCCCATGGTAAATGGGATTGGAATCATATGAATGATGAACATCATTACCTCCACCTAATGATAGACGTGCTATAAATACAGGTGTCGAGGATGCTATCAAAGGAGCCGATAGTCTTCAGGTTAGAAGTACTTATTATTATGAAAAATTCATGGGATATGATGGAGAAGGAAAAGCTATATACAACTGGATACTTACTTATCCTGATTTACGTGTGGGAAGTGAAAGCTGTTTTTTTGATCCTATTCATCCAAAGAATTTTACATTTTACAGTAATCCCAATAGTAATTGTATGTTAAATAATTATTCAGAAAACTATTCGAGAAGTATTCTTTCGGATTTAAAGATTACAAATTTGAGATTAGAAAGTGGTGCAACTAAAGCAGACTTTACTATTGGTAATAATGCATATATTATAAGTGAAAATACAACATTAGCTGCTGGACAATGGTACATAAATAAAACTATTACTGTTAACAGTGGTGTTACTTTAACCTTGCAACCTGGTACAATCTTAAAGTTTGCTAGTGGAAATTATCGTTTAGAAGTATATGGAACATTAAATGCAGCGGGAACTGCAGATAATCCAATAACATTTGATTTTACAAGCCCATATAATTACGGGATGAATGGAATAGTATTTGAAAATGGTTCATCCGGCTCGCTATCTTACTGTGTGATTAAAAATGCAAACACAGGTGTACTCAGTTATTCAAGTTCATCATTATCATCAATCACTTATTGTACAATTACAAATTGCTAATACCGGTGTAAATTGTACCGGTCTGCCTGTTTTTGATAATAATACTGTTTCCAATAACCAGGTAGGTGTCATCAATTTCAATACTGGTGTAACTTCCGAAATTTTAAGTAATACGATTACCCAAAATTCCGGAACGGGTCTTGTTCTAAATAATGTGTTATCAAGAAATGGCGTTTCCTGGAATACAATAACTTATAATGGCGGATATGGCGTTTCATGCTCTAATGGTGCTACTCCATATATGTGGCAGAATACTATTTCAAATAATAGCAGTGACGGTCTGCATTGTGAGGGAAACAGTCCTGCGCATTTCGGATCGCAATATGGTGATCCTGGGCTTAATGCTGTAAGGAACAATGGAAGATACGGCGTGTATGCAAACAGTTCAAATGTTTATATGGGTTCAACTGCTCACATTATGGAGAGAATAGTATAACCAATGCCGCTTCTTATGAACTTTCCGCAGTCAATAATAGTGTTGTTTATGCTCAATACAATTGGTGGGGCATTGATCCAATAACTTCTGCAAACGTACATACAGAAAGCGGAGGAGTTATATATGCTTATCCTTGGCTTCATAGCGATCCTATCGGTAATAGACTGGCAGCATCTCTAACTGGTTACTCTAGTGCCAGTACAACAAAAACAGAAGAAGTGTCAGATCAACCAATTTCTATTGACACATCCTTCTTTGATTATGAACTAAATGCTGCAATCGATAAAATGTCAAAAGGTCAATTTCAAGATGCAATTACACTTTATACAAAAAAATTCCAGAATGAAAAAAACATGCAGAAAAAAGAGTATGCAGTTGAACAATTGGCAGCCTGTTATAGGGAAATTGACAGCACCACATCAGGAGGAACTGCAAAAGAAAAAGAGTTCATCGATTTCTTAATAAAAGTGTTCGCCCTGGTATTTCTAAATCAAGTGAACTTTATGGAAAAACTCTTGAACTGGAAAGCATTTTCTTAACTGACTTAGGGCGATATGAAAAGGCGGCAGCAGTATTGCAATCCATTAAAGATAATTTTGCAGATTCTAATATTCAAAAAAATGCTGATTTCAACCTGGCATATTTATATTGTATTCCATTGAACAATCCATCAAAAGGTAAAGAATATATTGACGAATTAGCATCAAAATATCCTGATGATCAAATGACTTCCGATGCAAAAATAATATTTGGCACAAATACTGGTAGTTCTTTATCAAAAGAAGAAAATGATAAAAGTAATTTAGCAGAAAAAGAAACTGAAAAGCCTTTATCGTATTCATTGATGCCAAATTATCCCAATCCTTTCAATCCATCAACCACTATTTCCTATAATTTACCTCGTAATTCATCTATTGAAATAGAGATTTTCGATATTCTCGGGAATAAAATTAGAAGCTTCACTATTCCTGTTCAATCTGCAGGCAGGCATGGAATTGTATGGAATGGGACAAATAACAGCAATGAGCAAGTATCAAGTGGTATCTATTTATACCATTTCAAAGCTGTCTCAGTGGAAGGGAAAAATGAAACATTTGAAAAAACTGCAAAACTTTTGTTAATGAAGTAGTATTCAAAATATTTAATTTAGCTGTCTCACAAATTGCGAGGCAGCTTTTTGAAATTCTTTAAGTAAGTAATAAATGTCCAGTTCTTTTTTTACAATTTTTCTAAATTTACTCGATACTTCACTTCACTTTTCCGACTTAAATAATTCATTTCATCAAAATTTCAAATTTTAATTTATATTCGAAATTCAAACTTTCAATTATAGTTTGTTTTAATTTTTTTTATACATTTGCAACATCTCTAATAAATTTTATTATCAAAATGCACATCGAGCTAACAGAAGAGAACGCTGATAAAATCCGGCAATTATCTAATGCCCTGGATTTACCTTCAGCCCGGATTGTTAACATTCTCCTTAACGAATTAAATCATGAAATTTTGGATGAAGAAATTGTAATGATTATGAAAAGAGAAAAGATTGAGATGTTAAGGAGCCATTTAAAATTGATGAGGGAAGTTTCCTAACAACTTAATGACCATCAAATGACAACCAAATGACTATCGAATGACCAATGATTAATTTCTTTTCTTCCATACTTCCCTATTCCATTTCATTCTTGCCAAAATGACTGATAAGTTACTCCCTCTTCCCCTTATGTATTTATATTGCATCCCAACTCCGCTACAACCCCAAGGCAAAACCGAGTAAACACCTCTCTACGAAAATTCAAAATGCTAATGAAAAATTATTGAAATTCATTAATCAAAAATGTCAGAATGTCACACAGGTTTCTTCTCATTCAATCATTCAAACAAACATCCATTCCGGTATTCCACAAACCCACCATTCCATTTGAAACTTTCGATTCTACCAAGCTTTATACAAAAATATCTTTTCAGGATATTTATCCTATCTGTCTTAAAAAACATGCTGCTGATGAGGTATTGCCAACAATGTTCCTAAACAAAGCTATCCAGGTTTTTCCGACCTCAAATAAATCGCGCCTGTCTGCCGAAATAAAATGAAGGCAGATTAAAAATTTTTGCGGAATGGAATGATAAGCAGAGAATACTGTTTGAGCCCGCTCATGGCTAAATAAATCCAGGCGGGCGAGTTTATTCTCTGCCATGGAATGAAGCAAAAATTTAGCGATTTATTTGTAGTCTTGATTTTTTGGTACTTTTTTATCAAGAAAAAAGTACAAAGGAATATTCTTAGTGATTTATTGGAGCATAGTCGGGGTCATTAAACAACTCTATTTTTAATTTTGTAATTATCTAATCTTCTCAGAAAAAACTACAGTGACAATATCTTCCTCATTCCTTATTGTTGCAACCGAATGAACGTTCATTTTCTTTTTATTCATTCACAAAATATAAGGAGCCTGACAATGGCTAGACTAAGCGGTTCAGTTTTAGGTAATCTTAGCGGTAAGCTGGGTAACCTTGCAGCTCGTACTAAAAATGGTGGGACTATCCTTTCTGCACGTCCCTCAAGCTTTAATGCTTCGCAAAATCCCACTGTTGTTGCAATAAGACAGAAATTTTCCGTTTCTGCTCAAGTTGCAAAAGTAGTTAATGGGATTGATGACCTCAATAAAATCTGGGATAAAGTCCGTCTGCCCGGTACATCGGTCTATAATACTGTTGTGCAGAAAAACTTCCCGTATTCTGATGTACAAAGACCTTCTGTACAGAATATAATCACCCCGGGTGGTTTTAATCTGGCAGTTACCTCTGCATTACTTGGTGCAGATAACATCACAATAAATTTACCTGCACTTAATGGTCAGGCAAATTTCTCTGCTGATGAAAAAGATCTTTCGATATCCATGCTTCTGATTGAATTTGACCCGGTTAATCCTGATGATAATTATTACAAAATAATTTCCTTCAGCCATACTGAAGCTAACTACAATCCCTGCTAACGTGCTTCAATTTGTAGTTAACCTGGATCAATTTCAACAGAATGAATTGGCTCGCTACAATTCAAAAGATTTTTTGATTAGTGTAGCGACAAAAGATGCGAATGCTAAGATTATTCAATACTCAGCTACCAATGGTGTCGAATTATAAATTTAACCACCTTCTCCGGATTATTTCCGGAGAAGCTTTTTTCTCATTGCAATCCTTCAAGGTCACTTCCTAAGACCTTGAAGGATACTTTTCAGCCCATACAGTTTTTTTATTATGAAACAGTTGCTAGATTTTTTTAAGGATAATAAAGGTAAGCTCAGCACAGCAAGATTGATACTGGTTGTAATGCTGTTATGGTTTATCAGTGACTGGTTGGCAGAAATAATTAAGAATGGATTATATGATTTAACCTGGCAGAAGCTTACCCTTATTTGTTCAGGACTTGGATTAAAATCCATTCAAAAATTCAAAGAGACTTAAAAATGAATAATTTCAAATGGTTAATAATTTCAGCCATAATATTTGTAGTTACAATTTCACTTTTTTATTTCTTCCACAAAGATGAATCAATTATTTCGCAAAAGATGGAATATAAAAAAGGAATTGAGACAATTGATTATAAAAAAGGAAAAGACAGCTTAGTAATTAACCAACAACGATATCATAAAAAAGCTTCCATAAATAAAAACAAAAGTGAAAAGACTTTTACCGGAAAAGATTCCACTAAAGATTATGATATCACTTTTAATATCAAACCAACTGAGAATCCGGACAGCATTGACTATGAATATTTCTTGAATATTAAATCCAAAGAATTAATTCGAATAGATACCTTATTCAAATTCAGGACCGATACTTTAACAATTGAAAAGACTGAAATAAAATTTCAGAAGAATCCTTTTTACAATACATTCTGGTTTGGAGCTGCAGTAACAAGCTTCGTAATTCTTTTAATTTCTCTTTTACTAAAATAGAGTAATAACCATGAGTCAAGAAGAAAAAGTAAAATACACAATCGATATCGTAAAATTTGTCATCTATTTGATTACATTGATTATAGGTATAGTGGTAGCATACAATTCCTTAGATAAAAGACTATCAATAATCGAAACTCAAATGCAGTATAAAGTTGACGTTAGTATTTTATTAGAAAAGCTTGATATGGTGAAAGTAGAGATCAATAATAAGATTGAAACGGAAATCCGGAAAATCAAACCTCAAAATAAATAGCCACAATCCTTAATATTTCTATCAAATAATAATTGCTTGCCTAATCCACACTCCCAATCCTCACGCAAATATTTTTTTCATCTTGGCATTAAAACAAAAAACATAGCACACCAGCCACCATTGAAAAAGACTTCCTTATTTTTGCAGTTGCTTTAAGCTGTTCGGATCAAAAATAAGTAAGACTTTTTTCTCTACCTTCATTTTCATAAAACATAGCATTTATAATTCTATCAAAAATTACTTGTTTGGTCTGACAGCCAAAACGTTCTCTCCATTCCCATGCTGTCAGCCCTTCACAAATAATTTTTTATTCTTCTCAGTAAATCCTGAAATGATTTCCGTAATCGCCAGGTAAAAAAACCTTGCTTAATTTTAATATGTTGGATTATTGTTAAGCAAGGCTTTTTTAGGAACACCTCCCAAAACCCTTCAAAACGATTAAGATTAGATAAATATTTTTTTGGCTGCTCCTTAGAGATAGTTTAACGAAATTTATTTCTAAATATCCCACCCTTTCACAACCCCATTTTCAGTTAATCATCCAATATTAATCCTGTCAAAAAATAATTGCTCGCTCAAACTAGTATTATCTCGCTCGCAAATATTTTTTTCATATTTTCAATAAATCAGGAAATTAATTGCGTAGAACACCAGGTAAAAAAACCTTGCTTAATTTTTATATGTTAATTATTGTTTAAGTAAGGCTTTTTTAAGAACAAGATGTTTAGCTCAGGCACACTTTTTCTCTGCATTCCTATTAGCTGGCATACTTTTCCTTACTCTAATAGCTCGCTTGTGCTTAGTGGAATAATTTAAGCACCGCGCGCTATTCCGGGAGGTGCAAAAAGATATGCCAGCTCTCTACGTACTTTAATAGCTGATAGCAAAAAGACGTGCCTTCGCCAGGCTGCCTTTCGTGCTCTATGGTAATCCTATCTGGCCGAAGCTACTATAGTCGCCTTCCTTATCATCTTCCCTATTTCATATATCGATTTAGCTGTCGTCGTTTTTAAAATAGGAAAATTTTTTTGCCTCTTATAAGAAATTTGCTATTTGGCGTCTTTACTTTCCCTGGTTAGTGAACATTTATTGTCTTGTTTACTTAACCGGGGCAAGGACAAAAAAAACCACCAGATAGTTTAAAACTACAACTCTAATCAGTTTCGCTATAGATTTATTGTTCCGGCAGTTTTTTTCGCCTTGCCTTTTTATCAGTTAATCTAAAAAACAGAATCGAGTTAATAAGAGGCAAAAAAGTTTTCGCAGCGTACTGCACTAAGTCATTTCAAGGTGTAAGCCCTTGCGATGCAAAAATTCATTTACTGGAGGTCAAAATGTCTAACTCTTTCGAAAAGACGGCACTTATGGCCATACATAAGCGCTTGGTAGAAAAGGGATTCTACTATGACGCCGCCTTAGTTATGGCCTACCTCAGGGGAATACATACAATTTACACTGAAACCTGCGTCAGGTTTTGGTTTTCTAATCATTATAAAATCAGGAGGTTCCATGTATAAAAGTACTCTTATTAAAAAAATCATTAATTCAGAAGGTTATTGGCAGTTTACTGTTGTAAATAATAACTCTTCTATCGGTTATTATGTAATTAACATTTCTTATAGTGGTTTTCTTACTTCCTTCTGCTTTCCAACTTTCTCAGAAGCTGATCAATATTTTAATTCACAAACAAAAAAAAGGGAGCCCAAATGATAAACAATTTGTTATTTCAGTATAAATACTTAGGAAGCATCGCACTTAAGTGCGGTGCTTCTCATTTCGGTTTCAGGTCTGTAGGTCACTTCACTCCGCTGCAGCAGCTGGTTATTATTTTCAAAGCCCGGAATAAGCATTGGAATTTTCTCGGCTGGTTAGATGGTGCCCTGGATAAAAATGAATATTATCACAGGGAAGTCTATCATAAAGGAGAACGGTTATTTTTAGTTTTCATAAATACCTATCTATTCATCAAATCGAATTCTAATAAAATCTATTTCAGCAATTTCCGGCAGCTCTGCAGAACTGAGGAGCTTACCGTTTATAAATCAAATTATAATCACCCACATTCTCATTTAATTAAGGGGTAAAAATGAAGGTTTATGAATCAAGCCATCCATTAAAGCGGGACTATAAAAAAGTCCCGCAGACCTGCCTGCCGTCAGGCAGGTTAAAATAAAAATCAGAAGCTTGAAGAATGCGGTTTTATAATAGGCGCAGATTTCAAAATAATTTACACAAAAGATAAAATCTTACTCAAAGTTATTCATCCATAATAAAAAGGGAGGTTAAATATGTCAGACGATAAAAAAGAGAGGATAAGTAAAATCATTAAGCAGCTCGCAGATCTTCCCGCTGAAAAGCGGGAGGAGCTTTCCTCCAGGCTGGGAATAATAAACCCGGAAGGCCATCTGCTCACACCGCAGAAACCAATGCTTAATCTATTTCCAGAATATTGATAATGTCTCAATTTCTGTTGTTGCAGGTTATAAGCAATGGCAGAAATATCAGAGACAGGTCAAGAAAGGTTCTCATGGTTATTTAATTGCAGTTCCATCAGGACAGCAGAAAGAAAAAGAAGAAGAGGACCCGGGAGAAGTCTACTTCTTTTATAAAACCGTTTTCGATATCTCGCAAACCGAAGAATTACCATCATTCAATTAGGGGGTAAATAATGAACCATGAATTCAACATAGATGAGGCTGTAAGAGTTTTGTCTGCTTACGGCCTCGAGGAGGTTCAGAAAGCCTTAAGCCTTAGTGATGATGATGTAGTTAATCTGCTGCTCGATGACTGTGAAGCCTGGGAGCGGAAGATCCTCAACTGGTATACTGAACACTTACACGATGAATCTTGGACGAAGCAGAGAGAAGATATGAAGACAGATAAAGTATTCAGATGTAATAAGGATGTTGTCTTAGCCGGAAGGATTAAAATCCTAACCGGTGATGATGTCATGGTATTAGATGAAGTTAAAGACTCATTTAATATTCCGTGTCTCATAGTTCAAAGCAAGGAAAAAACTTTTTCAACTCATCAAAGTTTTTTCTTTAAATATTTTTATTTCTTAAAAAACATAGAAAGGGTAGAACAATGAAGTTAACTGATTTCGCAACTGATTTAGTAGCAAAAAATCATTTTGTTAAAGCAAGTTTCGGCGGCTTTCAAGGTTCGGGTAAATCCCGCACGGCTGGTGATTTTATTATCGGTGTATACAAGGAATTGAAGCTTTCAAAACCTATATTAATTATCGATAATGAAAAAGGGAGCAGGTTTTTAATTAATCGTTTCAAGAAAGCAGGGATTAAAGCACATCGCCAAGGATACAAAAAGACTTGCAGATGTAATCCAGGCTTTTGATTTTCTTTCAAAGAAAGAAATTGACTTCCTGTTCATTGATTCGTTAACAAAGATCTATTATCAATATGTAAAAGATTACAAAATTAAGAACAAAAAAGAGAGAATGTTCTTAAATGACTGGGGAGCACTCCTCCCTGCCTGGCAGGAGGAGTTCTCCGATAAATTTGTTGAGGTTGAGGGAAATATTGTTTTCACCGGCCGCGGCGGCTTTGAATACGATAAGGAAGAAGATGAGGTGGATGACCATGGAAAGGTTATCCATAAGGGACAATTCGTTAAAAGCGGAATAAAGATGAAAATTGCCGGTGAGACTCCTTATGAAACGGATCTCAACATCTGGATGCAGCTGGAGAAAGAACTTGATAAAAACCTCCGGCCGGTTCAGAAAAATGTGGGGTATGTTTTGAAAGATAGGAGCGATACGATTAATGGGAAAAGATTTGAATTCCCAACTTATAAGAATTTCAAACCGATAATAAATTTTATTTTAGGTTTACCAGTGGGAGAGGTTTCAGGAGAAACCTTCAGCGATAATCTTACTCCCGGTAATGATGCTGAATATTTTGAAAGAAGATTAAGGCAGCAGATTGAAACCGAAAATATTTCAGGAGTATTTGATAAATATGGTTTAGGAGATGCAAGATCCAAAGCAGATAAACAAATCAAAGCAACGATAATTGAGAAAGTATTTGGTACCACCAGCCAGACCGAAATATCAAAGATGGATCATAAGCTGCTCAAGAAGAAACGATTAGAACTTGAGGATATGTTTATTCATTTATCTTCAGCGCAGCCGGAAAATGTAATTGATTGGGTTATGTCATATACAATTGAAAGTTGCTGCATAAAATTTCTGTGCTGCTGGACAGAAAAAAGTCCGGCAGCTTAAAAAAACTGTTGAAGCTAATACAATAAAAGTATAAGTTAATACTAACAATAAAAACCGTTCAATGTTAAATAAAATTCATCAAATCTGTAATGTCAATTTCAAAGTAAAATCGTTTACGGTTTTCGATTCAATGCTTTTAAATTCATTACTAAACATCCTGTTGTATCTCAAAGTAGGTACAAAAGTAGGTACATGTAGGTACAAAATCATCGGGATTCCCGAAAATCGACCAAAACAAAAAAGCCCGATTTTGAATTAAAATCGAGCTTTTTAAGAGCTGGCGGACGGATTTGAACCGCCGACCGGCTGATTACAAATCAGCTGCTCTACCAGCTGAGCTACGCCAGCATCATATCATTTGAGGTTCAAAACTAATACTATTTTTTATCCTTTTCAAGCAGCCTTTTATCTTTCTTTTTCCTTCTCAAAAAAATCATCCTGTACGGAATATACTTTGAACTGCACCATCTTCTGCCTTATTTTTTTTATCAATTCAAAATTAAGATTTTCAAATTGAAAAGTTTCCCCGGTGTTTAAAATTTTACCCGTTTTATAAGAGATAAAACCTGCTATTGTATTGTATTCTTCCGATTCAGGAAGTTCAACATTAAAAATATCATTAAAATCATCAATGCTCATAGAACCCAAAATGTTATATTTCCCGTCAGGCATTTTAATATACTCAGAAGGTTGAATATTTGTAGTTGAAAATTCTCCTACAATTTCTTCAATAATGTCCTCCATTGAAATAATCCCTTCAGTACCGCCATATTCGTCGGTTACTATTGCTAATCGTTCCCCTCTTTTCTGCATCTCTTTTAATATTTGCGAAATCAGTTTTCTATCGGGAACAAAATAAATAGGCCTTATCAATGATCTTAAATCTATATTTCTGTTTTCGATGAAATATTTTATTATATCTTTGGTATGCAAAACTCCTAAAATATTATCAATTGAATTTTCGAAAACCGGAATTAAAGAATGCCTGGTAGTTAATATTTCTTCTTTTATTTTGGAAATATCTTCGGTTAATTCAATTGCTATCATATCGGGTCTCGGAACCATTACTTCAAAAGCACGCAAATCATTAAACTCAAAAACATTTTCGATTATTTCTTTTTCTGTTTCATCAATGGCGCCCGTTTTAACTCCTTCCGAAATAATTATTCTAATTTCATCTTCTGATAATCTCGTTTGGGAAAAGCTGGTCTTTTCATTGAACAGGGAGAGAATGGAATTCGAAATTCTCGATATAATGATTACCGGATATTTGAATAATGCGGTTAAAAAAATTAAACTTTTTCCACTCATCTTCGCCAGCGCTTCTGCATATTTAAAACCGACAGCCTTGGGAATAAGCGTAACGAGGATGAGTGTTAATAAAGAAAATATTAGTGCAATGATTAAGCTGGAAACAAAGAATATATGTCCGGATATAAAGTGTATATTAATACCGGCAATTATGGATTTAAATAAATTAAAAATTAAATGGAAACCGATTAGGGCGGATAAGAATAAACAAAATGAAGTTATTAGCTGTATAGTACCAAAGAAAGCATCAGAATTTTTTTGTATCCATTCAAAATCTGCTGCAGATTTATCCTTCTTTTCTTTTAATTCCTCAATTTTATTTGCGCCGAACGATGCAATTGCTACTTCGGCAGCTGATAAAAAGCTTGCAATAATAATAAGTATTATTAAGAATATAATTTCAAAAGCAACTAAATCCATGTAAAATTATGAGAATTGTAATTTCTGACAAAAAAATGAGATAAATAATTGAAATTAAAATAACAATTTTATCCAATATATAAATCACTTTAATAATTAAAGTGATTCTTCCCTCAATTATTCAATTATTTTAAAATCATTAACCCAAATTACTTCACAAGCCCCTCCCCCTGTGTCATTGCGGGTTAAGGAGCTTTTCCATTTCCATCCGTCTTTTCTTTCAATAAATACAAGGTAACCGGTTAATTCAATTATATTTCCTTTTACTACTTTATCTAAAGTTTCTTCGATTTGCTCATTAGCAGGGATAATATGCATATTGGCACTTTCAGTCTCTATTGTTCTTCGCGGTATAGGAAAATGTTTTGTACTCCAATTATACCATCGATTACCCTGGCTGATGTCGATTTTATCCAGGTTTGCCTGATCAGACATTTCTTCCCAGCCTAAGGCTAAATCTACAGGGGCAAGATCCGATTCTTCATCTATATGATACCACTCTAAGCTTAATATACGCGCTTTCAAATGAAAATCTGCAAGCGGAGTTATTTTATAATCATCTTTGTTCCATGGTTTTCCGTCAGAAATATTTTTTTGGTATGGTTCCTCCTTAACCAGGATTCCAGCCGGATACTTAATTTCTTTCTCCGGCCAAAAAATTAAGCATAATAGAATCCCGATTACAATGAAAATAGAAATTTTAAGTAAAGATTTTAACTTCATAAAAGACCTTTGATTTTAATCCGGTAGATAAAGTTTCAAAAATTATTATTTATTGGAATTAACTTCTCTTTAAGATTAAAGATTATATTTCTTTCTTTTAGATCGTTCATTACAATATCAAAACATTTTTCATCCGCACCAATAAATTCGGGGGAGAAATTCCCTTTTGTGAATATTCTTTATTAATCAAAAGTCTTGCCACAGAAGAACATGTAAATCCTGTGGTCCTGGCCATTGAGCTTATTTTTGTTTTATCATCAAACCTATCGAATAAAGTATACAAATATTCCTTATTCTTCTCATTTTCTTTACCTTTTATTTTAATTTGCAGAATAGTGAATTCCTTTTCATCTTCTTCAAGATGCCATAAAGGAAATAATAATTTTGCAGTAATATCAATTGGTCTTACTTTTTTTCCATTTATATTAATATACTCCTTGTTAAAAAAACCGCATTGCTTAAGAATATTCATATATTCAATATGTCCCGGGTAACGCAAAGTTTTTTCTTTCATACTCGGAATATTCATAGTTGTTATCAAAGTCCTTAATCCATCTGTGTTGAACGATTCAAGAGTGCCAATATTTTCAATATCAACTGGTTCAATATCCGACAAAGCATCCTTGATAATTATTTTATTATTTTCTACTATTCTTGCAGGACGCGAATATTCTTCAATAACATCAATAGGAGAAAAAGGGGCTTTATACTGAAACGGCAATTTTCTTTCAAACGGCAAACCGCCTACGAGGCATTCGAAATATTCAATTCTCATCTTTGCATTATGATGCCCAAGAATTATGTTGCTTAATCCAGGGGCAACTCCGCAATCAACAATTGCTGTTATGTTTTTCTCTTTTGCCAGCTTATCCAGCTTAAAAGGATCTTCAGCAAAAAAAGAAATGTCGACTACATTCTTACCGGCTTCAATTACATTTTTCAGAGATTTATATCCCATATATCCCGGAACAGCGCAGATTACCAGGTCAAAAGATTTAACTCTTCTAACAATAACCTCTTTTTTCGAGATATCTTCCTGAACAATTTTTATTGAATATTTTTTGTTCAATCTGTTGAGTCTATCTTTATCAATATCAACAATAGTAACATTATACTGGGAAGATAGATCAAAGGCTATTGCACTGCCAATCATTCCGGCACCTAGAATTAAGATTTTCTTCATATATTTTTAGAAAAGTTATGGATTAAAAAATACTTGAACTTTGATTTAATAAAATTTAAACTTTTTTTGCTCGCAAATATTGATTCGGCCATTTGACATCTGTTCTTAATTTTTCAGCGGCGTATAAGGGCCAATAAGGATTTCTAAGCATTTCTCTTGCAAGGACAACAAAGTCTGCCTGCCCGGTTCTAATAATATTTTCTGCTTGTTCAGGAGATGTAATTAATCCGACACCTGCAGTTAAAATATTTACTTGCTTTTTTATTTCCTCAGAAAAAGAGATTTGATATCCCGGACCAAGAGGGATTTCAGCTTTTGGAATGTTTCCTCCGCTTGAACAATCAATTGCATCTACTCCTTCTTCCTTAAGCCATCCTGAAAGCTTAACCGACTGCTTGATATCCCAGCCATCCTCAGACCAATCAGTCGATGATATCCGGACAAAGAGAGGAATATCGGGAGGAATTACATTTCTTACAATTCGTGCAATTTCAATAGCAATACGGCACCTGTTCTCAAGACTCCCCCCATATTCATCTTTTCTAAAGTTGGAAAGAGGAGAAAAAAATTCATGTACTAAATAGCCATGTGCCATATGAAGCTCAATTAATTGGAATCCCGCTTCAATACTTCTTTCAGCAGCTAATTTAAATTGATTAATTACCATTTGAATATCCTGCTTATCCATTTCTCTAGGCATTGGATAGTTATCTGCAAACGGGATTGGACTTGGAGCAATGGTTTGCCACCCCCCGTGAATAACTGCACCAGTTCCCTTCCAGGGAGAAAAAGTTGATGCTTTCCGGCCTGCATGAGCTAATTGTATTCCGGGAATAGAATTTTGTGATTTTATAAAATCTGTAATTTTTTTATAAGCTTCTGCATGCTCATCACTCCATATACCTGCATCATCAGGTGAAATTCTTCCTTCAGGAGAAACTGCAGTAGCTTCAGCAATTACTAAAGCCGCTCCGCCAACTGCACGGCTTCCGAGATGAACGAAATGCCAGTCGGTAGGCATCCCATCTATACTGGAATATTGGCACATGGGAGATACAACGATTCTGTTTTTTAATTCAATGCTTCTAATTTTAATTGGTGAAAATAGTCTGCTCATTTTATATTTAGGAATAGTTTATAAATTTCTTCTTAAAAATTAATTATAATTAAAGTCAGATTCTAAGGATTACATTATGGTATGATAAAAAAGATACGTTAAAAAATTATTCGAAGATAAAAATAATTCGGGAAGTTTTAAAAAGCCGAATCATTACTTAATTATACATTATCACCTCAAAACCACCATTTTTTTAGCATTAATAAATGAACCAGTCTGTAATTTATAAATATAGGTACCGCTGCTTAGATTTGATGCATTGAAACTTACTTTATGAATACCAGCTTTCATATTACCATTCATCAATGTAGCAATTTCTTGTCCCAAAATATTATAGACTTTTATTATTACATTTTCGTTTTGGGGTAATGTGAATTGAATGGTTGTTGTTGGATTAAAAGGATTAGGATAATTTTGATGTAATTTATATTCTTCGGCTTCCGCAAATTTGTTCCTTTTTACATCAACTAAACCGCCTGCATTAATATACGATGTTTCAACTGTTTTGTACTCTGCCGATGAAATAAATCCTTTTGACTTATTAAGATAATTTGTATTTAACCCATCATTCCAGATTAAAGATCCAACCGGATAACCATCAATTGCCGAAGTATAAGTAATTTGGCTGAAGTTCTCAGTAAAATCTGTAAACTTTCTTACTCCCGTTCCATTTTCCGTTTTGTTGCCGTTGGTATCAATACCTGGGTTTGTATTAGGATCATAATCACCGTAAATATATTTAGAATGGAGAATATCTGAAGCTTTATATGCTGAGAATCTCGGATCACCCCATTGCTGCTAGTTCCACATTGCCATTTGGTTTACCGTTGCTGCATCAGGAATTGCCGGAGTCTGCAAATTAGGATCACCGGTCCAAGTATTATCTTCTATAAATCCTCCGCCGTTTCGCGGTGAGTATTTCGGGATCGGAAACTCCAACGATAGTTAACAGACCTTCCGGATTATTTACATCTATTGGTGCTAATTGATAATAAACTTGTCCTTTGTATAATGCATATATTCTATTAGGATTTATTCTCTTCCCCTTATTAGTCCCGCTTATGATAGTATCACCATTGATAGATTTCTCAAATAATCCCGAATTTTCACCCCTGCAGAAGTCCCCCCTGGAATATATATGGTATCCTGCTCAGAGGGTATCTGAGCAAAAAGAATGTTAGCTATCAAAAGAAGGGAAAACAAAAGCTGAAGGAAAGACGTTTTCATAATCATCCCCATAAATATAATGTTAATTATTTCTATATTGAGATGCTTATTTTCTTAATTTCTCTCTTAAAGTTTTTATAAGATTCGGACCGCGTAATTCCCATCCCATTGCTGCAATTTTTCCTTCAGGATTAATCAGAATAGATTTAGGAACGGAATACACCTCATAATTTCTACATAACTGATTATCAAGCTGATTTTCCACAAACGCGATGTCCCATGGTATATTGATTTTAGTTTTTACAAACTTCGTAGCATAATCTGAAACAGAATCAACTGAAATACTTAGTATATTCAACTTCTTTCTACCGTACTTTTTATATTCTTTCTTTAAGTTTTGAATTTCATCTACAGATGCCGGATTAGTTGAAGACCAGAAATTCAGCAAATAATATTTATCACCAAAAGATTTATTTGTAAAATTACGGGAGGAATCCAATAATGAACTTACCGAGAAGTCAGGAGCGGGCATCCCGGCTTTCAGTTTAATATATCTTGAATATATTTTGCCATCCTCTGCTGCTTCAGGTGAATCACCGTACTGATCCAATAAAACGGATAAATAAGGAAGAATGTCTGCATATTGCAGTGAATGAAATTTCCTGTCAATTTCATAATAGAGAAGAATTTCTTTTGTTCTTTTCATGGGATTTACATCCAAAACCTTCCGTACATATTTATCTTTTTCAGGTTCAGAATAAGCTGCAAGGTTTAATGCTTTTGCCATTAAAAAGGGATCAAGAGACCAAATAACAGAACCGGGAGGAATATCATCTAAAAACTTGTGTGAGGTTTTAGCATCAAAATTATGACCAAGTGCAGCCATATACTTTAGTCCGTATAAACTTAAATGCAGAGCCTGTTTTATTAATGGATTAGATTCGTTTTCCAGCAAGCTCTTTACAGAATCAATATACGGTGTAAAATCGTATTTAAAATTCAATCGAAATTCAGCTAAATGAGCATATAAAGAAGATTCATATTCCTGCCTGGTATCTTCCAGGGCAGCAAATGCATGAGCAAATTTCGCTTCGAACGAACCGGCCGGAGTAAGTGTAAATTGTGTAGGTTGATTGGAGTGAACAAGTTTCTCCGGATCAAAAACAATTTTAACTTCCCCCTTCTTTTTAATCAGAAATGAATTATATCCTTCAATACCTTTTGGATCCACACCAGTGGGAATATATCCATCGGCATCTGTTCCTTCAACTTTTCCACCTGTCCTTACATTTATTAACCGGTAAATAACCGAATCTGATTTGCTCTCTACAATAGCTGAATAAGTTCCGTCCTTTTCCTTTTTCAAACTAATACCGTTTGCATCGGACCACCCGTTAAAATTT
The DNA here is from genome assembly GCA_963782475.1 of uncultured Bacteroidota bacterium. Classification (GTDB taxonomy): domain Bacteria; phylum Bacteroidota; class Ignavibacteria; order Ignavibacteriales; family Ignavibacteriaceae; genus CAVQBP01. The sequence continues at coordinate 6,676 of CAWAJW010000002.1, read as the reverse complement.
CCAATAATCTTTGATGTAGAAAAATTATCTTTATAATTATAAGTTCTCAGCTTTACATCAAGTTTTATTTCCCGGGATTTAATGTTATAAATTGCGATCGGGTATTCATGATGAAATATTCCGGTGAAATGCAGAACCCAGAGACTGTCCGAATCAATTTCAATTTTATATTTACCATCTTTTTGAGCCTGAACAATTTTAACAGGGCTGTTACTACTTGGATATGTTAAAAATATATTAACAACCGGAATTAGTTTACCATCGGTGCCAGTCACTTTACCAGTTACTATTGTTTTAGACCAGACTGAAAATGAATAAAAATATAAAATTGAAATGAAAAAAATCCTCAGCATGCAATAAGCTCCTAATAATTATAACTAACACCAAACTGTGCTATCCAGCCGTATGTCTGTCCGCTTGTCGGTAAATTTCCTGCCGGATATGTGGTTGTAGCGGAAACATATGTTGGATGTGAATAATAATAATTATCTATATGATTGTTGATATTTGATGCATTGGCAAATACTGCTAATCCTTCCCATATCTGCTGTTTAAGTGATACGTCCACCAGCAGCACATTATCATAATAAGTATCCTGTAATCCGAACCTTGTATCAACACTCGTGAGCGTCTTCTGCTGATATCTAAATGAAACCCTTGAACTGAATCCTTTATAATCCCACCCTATTATTGCATTATAGATAGCTGAAGGCTGATCTTGCAAACTTCCGGATGTTGTCTGGTAAACTAGTGTATCCGGGGTAAGAAAACCTACTTTCGGCTTGAGTTCAAATGAAGGGTACAATTGATTTGAGCTCATCAGAGATAGATTAAGATCCAGTACTATACCGCTTAATACTCCAGGAAGGTACCATAAATGAGTCTGCCATGAAAACTCTATACCTCTTAAATAAGCTTTCTCAGGATCATTCATCGGAATTGGACCTCTAATCAAACGCCGCGCAGTGTTAACCGCCCATGTAGTATCAAAGTAGCTTTTTTCGGGTAGTCTACCGGCAATATTGGAAGGAGCACCTAATACAGGATATGGTTGATATGGATAAAAATTCTGCATATTATAGATTAGATCAGTTATCTCTTTATAAAATACATCTACTGTAAACAACCCGATATTATTGCTGAATAAAGAAGCTCCCAAATCTATATTCCATGCTGTAGACGGCTTTAATAAAGGATTACCAGATACCAGTGTTGAGTTATCCTGCAGCTGTATAAGAGGATTAATATTTCCATAACTTGGTAAAGAAACGCTTCTGTATACTGCGCCTAAAAATTGAATATTTTCTGTTGCTTTGTACTTAATATTTACTGAAGGATACCAGTGCGGATAATTTCTTTTAGTTTCCACCAATTTGGGAGGAGTACCATCAAGACCATTTTGATTGGAATTATTTACCCTGACATGATACGCTGAAATATCGGTTTTTTCTTCCTGATAGCGGGCACCGGGTACTATAGTTAGGTTACTTCCGATATTGAATTCACCCATTATATATCCTGCATAACTTTTTTCAATATCCTTATAATCCTGGTTAAAATCTCCAACCCCATCCTGATAGAAGTCCGGGACCCAAGCAGGATAAATAGTATTCATCATTTCCTCTAGTTTGTAAATGCTATATCCCGGTCCAATGGGGTATCCCAAAATGCTTCTTACATCATAACTTGGATCAACAAAAGGTGCTGCCTGGAGCCCACCTTCAAGAGCATCATTCGATCCATGCAGGAAAGGAACTGCAGCTATTAATCTTTGTCTTCTTCCTTTACTTCCGCCATATTGGACATTATAATATATGTGTGTATTTTCATTATTTCGATTAGTCTGATGATATTTTCCACCTGTTTTCAAAATACCTGAAAAAGAATCCGACAATTTGAAGGGTATTTTCCAATCAACCTTTGCATCGTATGATTCGTCCCTCAAATATGTATTAGACTCATAGAGATTCCAAAGCGTGGAATTAGCCGGATTTTGAACACCTTGAATCTGCACTAAAGTGGAAGGTAGTGCGTATATTTTCTGACTTGTCGGAATGGCTTGAACACCAGACTGTAAAAAATCAAACTGCTGCCCATTAGGTATATCTTGTTCCCCTTTTGTATATGATATTGAAACAGGTAATTCTGTATTTCCAAATTTAAATAATGCTTGAACTGAATGGGTCTCCTGTTTAGTCTTTGTTTCATTAATAAATATCTGATACAAGAAGCTGTTGTTGTCAAAATTGTTTGTGTAATTCCTTGTAATATTACTGTCATTCTTTTGATCGAAAACATTATAAAACTTAACATCCACCAAATTTGAAGTATAATCAAGTATTAAACTTATACCATAACGATGCCTTTGAGTACCTGCTGCCGTTAGCTCTGCTGATTGTGTATTTACACTGAATTGGTTGGTCTGCGAATCGTAAATCGGCGAAGCATAAGTAGCGTTAAACTGATCTGATGGGAGCTGCTTTAACTCTACATTACCCTGAGCTAATATTCCAAATTTATCATCAAAAAATCTGTCACTTATAGTTCCCGAAAACTTATAATTATTATATGAATCCCTTAAATTATTATATCCTCCGTTTCCGCGAATATCATAATGCAATCCCGGCTGAGCTGTTCTTAAGGTTAGGTTTACGGTTCCTCCCAATGCATCTGCATCCATATCCGGCCTTAAGGTTTTTGATACTTCTACTGCTTTTATCAAATCATCGCTTAATAAGCTCAAATCAATTTCACGGTTCTGGTAATTTGTGGATACCATCGGTACACCTTCAATAGTTACCTCATTATATTTTGGTGATAATCCCCGAACCGTTACTGCATAAGCTTCTCCGGCATTTCTCTGTAAAGATATACCCGGCAGCCTGCCTATTGATTCAGCTAAATTTGCATCCGGCAGCTCCTGCATTTTTTCAGCGGAAACTACATTAATCAAATTATTTGAGGATAACTGCTGGTTTATTGCAGAAAGCTGACCCCTTGCCTGAGCAGTTATTGTTACGGTTTCTCCTTCCAGTGTTTTTGCTTCAAGGCTAAAGTTTTGTTCAAGTGTTTTATTGGCCGAAATTGTAATGTCTGCTGTAATCGTATTGTAGCCAATATAAGATATTACTAAAGTTTGTTTACCTATGGGGAGATTTCTTATTAAGAATTTTCCGTCAAGATCAGTTGCAGCACCCAGACTTGTTCCCCTAACAATGACATTTGCCCCGGTTAAGGGTTCACCTGAGCTTTTATCTTTTATAACACCCTGAATGGAACCTGATTGTGCTAATGCAAATGACTGAAACATGAATATTAATCCAAGAAGAAATACTAAAATCATATTATTTTTATGGTAAATCTTAGGCAGCATAAATTCCTCCCATAATACTAAAATTAAATTTACGATTAATTAAATAAAATATTTTTCCTGTAAATTGTTTTTTAATTTACTTCCAGCCAAAGTTCCCGCAATAATGGAAATTATCGGTTGTTTATTCGTTTGTCAATATTAAAAATTTTTATTCCACTATAAAAAGATTCAGAAAGTATGAACAAAAAAGTTAGAAAATTCTCATAATTCTAAATGAAAAAATAAAATTACTTGATCATAGAAAGATTATAAGCTGCCTTTTGATTCTCTATCTCAGGATAATAAATAAAAAGGAAAGCCAGCTATAAAGCTGGCTTTCTTTAAGAATAATGACACTTTAATATTTCAAAAGTATTATTTCAACAGCATCATTTTCTTTGCACTTGTAAAGGTCCCTGCACTTATTTTATAAATGTACAGACCACTGCTTAAATTTGAAGCATCAAAACGAATTGAATGACTGCCTGCTGTCATATTGCTGTTAACTAAAGTTGCAACTTCCTGGCCAAGCAGATTGTAAACCTTCAACGTAACATTTTGATTTTGCGGTAAAGAAAATTCTATTGTTGTTGACGGGTTGAACGGGTTCGGATAATTCTGCGATAATTTATAGGATAGAGGTAATCCTGAGCCTGTTTCTTCAACATCAACAGCTGCATTGAATGCATCATAAACCTTCTGCATATCTGTGCTAGAATTAAAATCGGCATTCTGAGAGTCATTCCAGATCAATGAACCGATTGGTAGATTATCTATAGTAGATACTTGTGCTGTTTGATTGAAATTCTCAGCAAAATCAGTAAATTTTGTAATTCCAACCTGAATTCCGGCACCGCCGGTTGCAGCTACTTCTGTCTTTATCCCGTTATCAATTCCGGGCAACGTTTGAGGATCATAATCACCATATATATAACCATTAGCAGGATCAAGAATATCAACTGTCTGTGTTGAGAATCTTGTATCGCCCCATTGATTCTGGTTCCATTGAGCCATTGCATTTACCTCATTGGCAGAAAGATCCATTGAAGTAGGAAATATAGGTTCTGTAGTTACAGTGTTCTGTACAACAAACATTCCGTTCGGTGGTTTATATTTATCGAATATATCTAAAGTACGGGAGTTCATCCACAAACCCGGAGTGTTTCCTATTGCCCAAGGTCCGCTTCCTGCACCAGCCCAGTTCAAATATGAAGGTGGTGTACCAACAGTATCATTTTTATAAGTTGAAGAATTATAATATCCGCTGGTTAATTCAGGACTGTCATAATTTACGTTATTGGAAACAAAGATTTTCATATTACTGAAACTAAGTTCGGATGAAATTTGATTTGAATCACCATTTACATAATATTTCTCCTGAACCACCAATCCGTTAGTTGTATTATTCGTATCGATATTAATAGTGCTCATGTATATTTTATCCGGATCCTGGCCGCTGTTTGTTACGTTTGTATCTTCTCCAACCCAGTTTTGGTTGACGAAAATATTATTTGTAACGTACATTTCATGACGGTAAGGAGACAAGAGCCAGTATTTTTTATTATTAATGATAGTATTATGGTTGATATAAACAAAATCAGCAATTTGATTTTGCTGCAGGAATGTTAAACCGCCTGTTGTGATTGTGTTATTTTCAACCCATAACGTATCTATTGGATGCTTGCACTGGAAAATTCTTGAACCCCACCATTGACCGTTAAAGAACAAGTTACGGAAATAGGAATTGGTTATAAAGAAGCTGGCTCCTTTAGGCCATCCTCCGATAGCTCCCGATTCATCGGTACAATCAAAAAGATCAATGTTGCTGAATTCAAATACGCAATTATCAATAGTCAATGTTTGCTTTTGTTTTTCCGCTCCGGTTCCACAATAGAAGAGCTCGTTGTTTTGTGTACCGTCTAATTGCTGTGTCTGATAGTAGATATTGACCAATTTTATGCTTCCATAAACCTGGTTTGTACCGCCGCCATTAATTAGAACAGGTTGACCGGCAGTTGGAACTATTAAAATAATCGGTTTTGTATTTGCTGTCGGATTTGCAGGATCCGGAACACCGACGATTGTTAAAGTACCAGTTGGATTGTTGACATCTATCGGAGCCAATTGATAATAAACCTGACCTTCATACAGTGCATATACTCTATTGGGGTTTACTCTATTGCCGCTTCCATCAACATCACCATTTATAGTGGTTTCCATATCTCCGCCACTAGCAGTAGCAGTAATGAAAACTGTATCCTGATCTGCAGGCGCCTGAGCAAGTGAAAAACTTGCAATTGTTAGACTAATAAGTAAAGAAAGTAATATCTTACCTTTCATTCTTTCCTCCATCTTTGTTAAAATAAAAACTTGAACACAATTAACTAACTTTTTTTATTCCTTCTTTTTTTACCTCCCTTCTTCATTTATCCGCCATAAGTCGGATTAAAATTAATAATTTTTTGATTTTTTAATAATTATAACTAACACCAAACTGTGCTATCCAGCCGTATGTCTGTCCGCTTGTCGGTAAATTTCCTGCCGGATATGTGGTTGTAGCGGAAACATATGTTGGATGTGAATAATAATAATTATCTATATGATTGTTGATATTTGATGCATTGGCAAATACTGCTAATCCTTCCCATATCTGCTGTTTAAGTGATACGTCCACCAGCAGCACATTATCATAATAAGTATCCTGTAATCCGAACCTTGTATCAACACTCGTGAGCGTCTTCTGCTGATATCTAAATGAAACCCTTGAACTGAATCCTTTATAATCCCACCCTATTATTGCATTATAGATAGCTGAAGGCTGATCTTGCAAACTTCCGGATGTTGTCTGGTAAACTAGTGTATCCGGGGTAAGAAAACCTACTTTCGGCTTGAGTTCAAATGAAGGGTACAATTGATTTGAGCTCATCAGAGATAGATTAAAATCCAGTACTATACCGCTTAATACTCCAGGAAGGTACCATAAATGAGTCTGCCATGAAAACTCTATACCTCTTAAATAAGCTTTCTCAGGATCATTCATCGGAATTGGACCTTTTGTCAAACGTCTTGAAGAGCTGGTTGCCCATGTAGTATCAAAGTAGTTTTTATCGGGTAGCCTGTCGGTTAAATCAGCCGGGGCACCTATTATAGGATACGGATGAAATGGATAAAAATTCTGCATATTATAGATGAGATCAGTTATCTCTTTATAAAATACATCTACTGTAAACAATCCGATATCATTACTGAACAATGAGGCCCCCAGATCTATATTCCATGCAGTAGACGGCTTCAATATTGGATTACCTGATACCAGCGGCGAAT
>CAWAJW010000001.1:0-64168 GCA_963782475.1 uncultured Bacteroidota bacterium | reverse complement strand
ATGAATTATTAGGCTTCAGGTGTATAGTAAATAATATCGATGAGATAAACGGCAAGCCAAAATTTATGAGATACACACGGTTATTTCATAATAGCTCTAATATAAAATTTACCGGTAAGATACATGAGCAAATTGATTATTCACTTCTGAAAATGGCTACGAGATATTAGATACAGAAATAGAGAAATTCATACAGGATACAATAATGTTTCAATTAACTAATTAAGAAAAAGCGATCGAAATCTGCAAATATTGAAAGATGAATTTGAAGATAATAAAAAATCACTTACAATGCTTATCAGCTTGCAAACACATATTCCGATTCTAGAAGAGGATTGAAAGGGCTTATCAATTTTATAAACTTTCTGTCGAGAAAAATGATTTGAATAAAGAGCATAAGGCTTTGTCATATTTAAATCTTTCCGGTTATGAAAATACAAAGCCATAATTTAAATGAGGCAATAGAGTTTCTCAGGTAAAGGTTTAAAATTATTAAACTAATCCTACATTAAATTTATTATACATTGGAAATTTATTTTAGGATGAATAAAGTTAATGATACGTTCAACTATTGCAAAAGAGCCTTAATTGAAAATAAAAAAATCCTCGCAGGCAAAAATAAATCCGATTTAACAGTTGGAATAAAGAATGAGATAATATTATCTAAAGGAATTTTTTATTCGGTTTTATCCTCGAACAAAATTGAACTTAAATATTTCTTAAATGAATTACAAAAAGAAGACTCTAATTTTACCCATATTATAGTTCGGGAATTATTGGAGAATAAAAAAATTAGCCAAAGTGAAATGATTGAAATTTCCCAAATTATTTCAAATGATAACCTGGATTTGTTCCTTATATTATTGGAAAAGTATCAAGAAAAAGAATCAGCTCTAAAAGTATTAGGAAAGGTTTATAATTCATTTAAGGGAAATTCTAAATATTTAAAAACACTTGGTTTATTATATTTAGAAAATAATTTGATTGATGAAGCAGTAAAATTATTTCAGGTCCTTGTCGTTGAAAGAAAATATTCTGCTGCTACTGTTTTCTATTTAATTTCGGGCTACCTGCATCAAAATCGACTGGAAAAAATTCCGGAATTTATTCTCAAATAATGGATAATAGTGAATTTGGAAATATACCTGAGTTTATTTCAAAATTTGAAGTTTTAAAAACAAAAACTTAGTACACTAATAAATAATTAAAAATTAAAAATTAAAAAGCAATATGTAATATGATTTAATACTTATCAGCAGGCAGTCAAGTATTTTCAGAAAAAAATTATAAATCTGCACAGGGTATCTTGTTGAATGTAAAAGTCAAAAATGAGAACAATCCGGATGTATTATATTTTTTAGCAGTTGTATATTCAAAGATGGGAAATTATGATGAAGCAATTCCATTGTTTGAAGAAGTTTTGAATCTAAAAAGAGAACTACATCCAAGCCTATGATAACCTGGCCCTATGCTTACAAAATCAAAATAGGAATAAAGAAGCTTTAAAAAATTATCAAAAAGTAATTGAAATAAATCCATTTCTTTCTGAAGCATATAATAATATTGCAATTATTTATAAAGAAAATGGGGAAGTATGAAGAAGCTGAAACAGCATTTAGGAAAGCGGTAAAGGTTAAACCTGATAATTCCAATGCTATGAGCAACCTTTCAAAACTTTGCTATTGATAAAAATACTTCTAAAGAATTCAGAGAAGCATTTGAGTTATTCGAAAAAAAGGAATTCGGTGCAGCGAAGGAGATTATAATAAAGCTTTTAGATAAAAATCCCGGCAGCATAAATTTATTAAACTCGTTGGGTAAAAAATCGATTCTAGCCTGAACTATTTTGAAACATCGTGATGTTTCAAAAAAATAACTGAAATAGATAATAGTAATTCCGAAGCATTTTATAGCCTGGGCGTATGTTTTCAAAATTTAGATGATAATGAGCAGGCTTTAAAACATTATAAGAAGGCTGCTGAATTAAATCCGGAATACATTGATGCGCATAATAATCTGGAATTCTCTAGGCCGCTTTGCAAGAATTATGAAGAAGCTGAAAAAAGTTACAATACAGCTCTTAAGTACAAACCATCATATTTTAATTCTATTATAAATTTAGGGGCTTTAAGATTACATCAAGACGATTTTGAATCCGCTTTACATTATTTTAATAAAGCTTTGCGATTATCAATCGATGAAAAAAATAAAGCAGGTGAATCGGTTGTTTATGGAAATTTAGGTTTTATAAGTTTAAGAAGGAGGAAAGTTGATGAAGCACTTAAATATTTTAACATGGCAATTGATATAAATCCTGAAAATATACTTGCACATTATAACAGGGCCGAGGCTTTATTAGTCTCAGGCAGATTTGAGGAAGGCTGGAAAGAATATGAATGGAGAACCGGCAGAAAAGACTTTGGTAAAAGAAAGTTTAATAAACCATTCAAACCCGAACACGACCTAAAAGGGAAAAAAGTTTTAGTATATGCTGAACAAGGTTTAGGAGATGCATTGCAGTTTATCCGGTATATTCCTATTCTAAAAGAAAAAGGGTGCTATATAATTTTTGAATGCGCCAAAGAAATGCATGGATTGCTTCAAGGCTTTGATAGTATTGATGAAATTATTGAGAGAAATTTAATTGATAAGCCAAACATTGAATATGATTATGAAGTCCCATTATTGAGCCTCCCTTTATATTTTAATACGACAATCGAAAATATCCCGGCTAAAGTTCCCTATCTATATGTTAATAAAGATTTAAAAAATAAATGGGCAGAATTTATAAATGAACAAGGTAAAATAAAAATTGGAATTGTATGGGCAGGCAGCCCTATTCATACAAACGATAGGCACCGTTCGGTAAGGTTGAAACAATTCTTGTCTTTATTATCAATTGAAGGTACTCATTTTTACAGTTTGCAAAAGGGATTCCAGGTAATTCAAGCAAAAGATTATGAGTTACTTTTAACCAATTTGGATAAAAATATTGGTTCTTTTGCAGATACATCGGCAATAATAGAAAACCTAGATCTTGTAATTACTATTGATACTTCTGTTGCACATCTTGCAGGTGCATTAGGAAAAAAGACCTGGCTTTTACTGCCATATTTCCCTGATTGGAGATGGCTGTTAGATGGAGAACGATCACTTTGGTATCCTTCAATGAAGTTGTACAGACAACCCCAAATAGGTGAGTGGGATTCCGTATTTTAAAATATTAGTGAAAGATTTAATTGATTTTGTGAAAACAGAAAAACAAAATACAAAGCTGCTTTATGAAAATGGGTTTTTTAAGCATCATGAAAATATAAAAGAAATCGGCGGTTATACGTTTAACAATTATTCAGCTCCTTTGTATTTGGGCTTAACTTCAGGCGAAAATTTCGGCTGGGGGGTATGCAGCAAATATCTAAAAAAAGAATTGACAAAAAAGTTAAATATATTAAATATCGATGAGCATGAAGAATTAATAAAAAAAGGAATTGTAGATGGAACGGTGTTTCATGCCTTAAACAATCATGATTTCAGCGGGCTTTTCCCTGTCAGAGGAACAAAAAACATCGGATACACTTTCTTTGAATTTGAACTTAGTGATAGTGCAGTGAAAAATGCCTCCAACTATGAAATTGTTTTGGGGGGTTCCTCCTGGAATGAACAGAAATTAAAAGAAAAGGGGATTAAAAATTCAGGTAAATTAATTCAGGGGATTGACCCGGAACTATTTTATCCCGGAGAAAAAGAAAAGAGGAATGACCTGTTTATAATTTTTTCCGGCGGGAAATTCGAACTTCGTAAAGGCCAGGATCTTGTTTTAAAAGCAATACAAACCCTGCAGCAGAAATATTCGGATATAATATTAATAAATGCATGGTACAATCTCTGGCCGAATACGATGCAGCCAATTGAAGTTTCCCGGCATATAAAATATGAATACAAAGGTGAAACATGGAAAAATTTTATGATAAACCTCTGCCTGTTAAATAATATTGATGGAGATAAAGTTTTTACTTTGCCGCTTACACCCAATAATAAATTAAGGGAACTCTATTTAAATTTGATATCGGTTTGTTTCCAAACCGGTGTGAGGGAGGAACCAATCTTGTGCTTATGGAATATATGGCATGCGGTAAACCTGTAATTGCTTCATTTAACAGCGGGCATAAGGATATTTTGACTGAGGATAATTCGATACCCATTAAGAAAATGGATGAATTTAGATTATTTGATGATAATAAAAAATTAATTGCAGATTGGGAAGAACCGGATATAGATGAAATAATTTCGAAGCTTGAATATGCATATTTCAACCGGGAAGAAATTAAAAAAATAGGGAAAAACGCCGGAGAGTTTATGAAAAAGTATACGTGGGAAAGGTCAGCAGATTCATTAATGAATATAATTAATAAAATTTGATTTAAATGATTTGAAGCAGAAGTAATAGAATTATGGAATATACCAAGGTTAAAAATAGCAGAAGCTTTATAATACCAGTTCTGGATATGTCACCCGCAAGTCCATATAACATTAGTAAATTACTTGAGGATCTAAAAGATATTAGTGGAGATGTAATTGTCATTTTCAATTCAACTGAAATGGCTGAAAAATTGAAGAATCATCCCCGCATTGATTATTATGCTTCAATGAGTAAAAATGTTGGCGTTTCAAGGGCATGGAATATTGGATTAAATATTGCGCAAACTCCTGTAGCTTTTATATTAAATTCCGATTTGAGCATAAACAGGAAAACTGTCGAAACTCTTGAGGAATATCTTTTTAAGCTGCCTAATGCTGCGGTTGTAGGCCCACAAGGTTCATTCTTCAATTATTATAAAACCAAAGATCTTGTTTACTTTGACAAAAATTCATTTAAGGTTCCAATCGAAGTTGATGCGGTTTCCGGTTTTTTGTTTGCGGTAAAAACTGAGCTTTTCAACAATGATACGTTAAAGTTTGACAACCGATATACTCCATGCTATTTCGAAGAATGGGATTTAGGATTACAGATTAAATTTGCGGGATTAAAATCCTATATCATCCCTGTTACAGATTATAATCATGAATGGAGCGGTTCCATTCGAGCTTTAAAGACTATAAAATATTTGGATAAAGAAGAAACCGCAGGAGATATTTTAAATAGGAACAGGACTATTTTTTTAAATAAATGGAATGAATTAATTGAAAGCAGACCCGAGGAAAAGGATATCTTAATAAGTAACTGGTGGGAAATAATGCTAAATAATGCGGATTTGTTTATTCAAAGAAATGAAAAAGAAAAAGCTTTAGATATCTATAACAAGATTATTGAACAATATCCGGATAATATTAAGGCTTTATCTAAGTTAAGTATTTTTCTATATCGAGAAAATATGTTAGAATCTGCACTTAAAATTTTTGAAAGGATTAGTAAGATTGATCCTAATCATAAGTTAAATTTAACATTAAAAGTACCTAATATATATTCTAAGCCTGAGAATAGTCAGAAAATTATAGATGATGTTAAATCTTATAACAAATCCTTCCGGAATGATTCTATTGAACTTATTCAAAATGAATTGGAAGGAACTTTTAATGAAAATTGGTATTCAGACGAACAAATTAATTCATTAGTTAATACTTATAATATAAGCAGAGAATTAAAAGGAAATGTGATCGAGATCGGATGCTGGGAAGGAAAAAGTACTATTGCTCTGGCTAATGCGTGTTACCCAGAGAATTTAATAGCCGTTGATCATTGGTTGGGAAATCTAGCTGAAGGTAAGGAACATTCCTCGGTTCAAATTGCGAAAGTTAGAGATGTTTATTCTGTGTTTTTAAGTAATATTAAAAAATTAACAAAGGGAAATGTCGAAATAAAAAAAATTGACTGCTTTGAATTTCTCAATCAATATTCAGACGCCATAAAATTCTGCCACATAGATGCTTCCCATACATATGAAGATGTAAAAAAAACGATTGAAATTATAAAATTAAAATTAATCGATGGAGGAGTAGTCTGTGGTGATGATTTTTATACCTCAAACATGAAAAGAAAAGATCTTAATGGAGGTGTAGAAAGAGCCGTAAGAGAAAGTTTACCTGGCTTTAGAAACATAAATAATTTTTGGTTCTATATAAAAGAAGGTTCAAAGGAAAAAGAAAAAACTTCGAATTTATTATCTCAAGGTTTTCTAAATTATGAAAATAATAACTATCAAAAAGCCGTTGGTTATTTCAGCAATTACCTGAAATATAGACCTCAGGATTATAAAATGCAAAATATGATTGGCTTGACATTTTTTAAATTAAAAAAAATCGAAGAAGCCAAAAAAAGTTTCAAAAAATGTATTGAACTTAATAATACACATTATGATGCATATTTTAATTTAGGTTTAATCCAAGTGGGGGAAAAACAATATGATTCTGCAGTATCTAATTTATTAAAATCCTTATTTCCAGATCCTGAAAATAAAGAGACGATCGATCTTATAAAAAAATGTTATGAAGATTCTGACTATCTCAAAAAAAATATACGGACTAAAAAATATAATGCAAATGATTTTTCTACAGTGATAAGGTTTTCAAGTATAGATGATCCTTTTATTGACAAATGTATTGATAATGTTTTACCATTTTCAAATAAGGTTATATTGACAGCTTTTAATAAGCTCTGGGATGGAACCGATGATCTTCCGGGAATAAATAAGATTATTGAAAGAAATAAAAATAAGAATGTTGATTTCGAAATAATAGATATTGATACAATAAATACTTTAAATCTTACGTACCATAGCGAATGGTTGGTTTTAGCTATGAAAAGCATAAAAAACAGTGCGCCGTATATTTTATTTATTGATGGAGATGAGATAGCAGATACCCACCTACTCTCCAGATGGAAAAATAATTTCCGTGGTGATATATATACAATGAGGTTTAAAAATTATTATTATTTCCGGGAACCTATATATCAGAGCGATGAATTGGAAAATTCTCCGCTTCTTATTTCTAATTCTTTTTTAGATTTTTTGATAAAATGCGATTATCATACATTATTAATCCAACCATGGGATAGAAATTTTTTCAGCTTTGGTGGAAAAATATACGAAGATGGGGTAATCTTTCATCATTTTAGCTGGGTAAGAACGAAAGAGCAAATGCTGAAAAAAGTGAAGACATGGCACCACAAAAATGATAAAAATTGGGTTCAACTAGTGGAAAAAGAATTTAGTCATGAATTCGATGGTACCGATTTTGTGCATGGCTACAGATATAAACAAGTACCGAATTATTTTAATATATCACTCTAATATTATTTAGATAACCTTTTTAAACCTCCTTAATTCCAGAAAAAGATCTTATCCCATATTGAATTATTCGAATTGGGAGAAAGGCAGCCTTTTAGTTAAATCAAATTATAATTATCTAAAATTATTATTTAACATTAGGACTAAACAAATAAAACCCCCTTCCGATAATATACTTAAGAATTGAACATTCTTAGTAAAAAGACGGACATGGAAGTCTGTTATAATAAAAACAAAAAAATAAACATGGAGGTTTATTATGGGTTTCGGTATAAATTCAAATATTGATGCACTTCGTGCATATAACGCTTTAGCAACAGTTAATGCTAGTACTACAAAAGCTCAGTTAAGATTAGCTACCGGTAAAAGAATTAATTCAGTGGCAGATGATACCAGTGGTTATGCAGTTGGAAAATCTCTTGATCAAAAAGTACAATTGATGCAATCTGCACAGAGAAACGTTGGATCTGCACAGGATATGCTTTCAACCGCAGAATCACAGTTAACCAGTGTTAAAGATTTGATTACATCTATCAAAGCTAAAATTGCTGATTCCTCAAATCCTGCAACTGATAGCTACTAAAATATCTGGTGATATTAAAGCTCTTGCTACAGAAATTGCCAATATTTTCTCAACAACAAAGTTCAATGATACCAAACTCTTGTTCTTCATTATCTGCTTCACAATTTAATTTCCAGACCGGTGCAGATTCTACAGATAAATTAACATTAAATTATTTTGAAAGATGCTGCCGGTTCATTATCAGGCGGTGCCACACTTCAACAGTTGCCTTTACCGTTAATGCTCTTGGTACTGCTGGTTATGCTCGCTTTAATCACAAGTTGGCATACTGCCGGTACAACCTCTGCTCAAATCGGCAGTTTATCGCTGATTTCATAGCTACTTTTGAAAATACTATTGATAATTCATTAGCAAGTATTGGTAATTATCAGCAAAGATTAACAATTAAAAATGACTTCTTAACAGCAGCTATAGCTAACTCTTCCGCTTCTGTTTCGAGATTGTTTGACGCCGATGTAGCTAAAGAACAATTGAATGCAACAAAAGGACAAATAATGCAGCAAGTTGCAACTTCAATGTTATCTCAGCTTAATTCACAGCCGCAAAATCTTTTATCACTTTTCAGATAAAGATAGGTAATATTTGAACCCGGGGAATTTTTCCCCGGGAATTTTTTATGAAATAAAATTATTCAGGAAAATTTATTAAATGTACAGTTCAACCCTAACAGCAAAAAACCGGAACAGATTGAATCAATATTTGGTAAATGAAATAACACAGGCAACACCAAAACAACTCTTAATAAAAATATATGACTTTGCCATTGTAAATTGTAAAAAACAAAATCTGGCAAAAACCAATGAAGCTCTTCAGGTCCTTATAAATTCTTTAAGCTTTAACAATAGTGAAGTTAGTGAAATTTCAACAGGATTGTTAAGACTTTATCAATACTGCCAGGCAGAAATGAGAAATAAAAATTATGCTATTGTCTATGAAATACTTACTGAGCTTAAGGGATCCTGGATAGCAGCATTTAATAAATAGAGGCATTTATGTCTACAAGTACTTTAGATACTATTTTAACAACTTCCAATATAACTGCATTAGTCAATTCGTATATAACCGATCAGACAAATAAACTAGTATCACCAATTTCTACAAGGCAAACACGATATCAAAATCTATCTTCGGCATATTCTACTTTCAGCTCAAAACTTAAGTGCATTAAATACTCTTCTTTCAAGTTTCAAAGTAACTGATAATACATCATTATTTAATAATAAAGCAGCCACTTCATCTGATTCAACTTTTATCTCTACATCTGTTGATAACTCAGCTTCTTTAGGTGCTTATAATATGAGAGTGAATCAACTAGCAAAAAATGATGTGCTGCTATCCCAGGATTCTGCTTCTTCTGCATCTAATGCTCTAACAGGAACGCATACTTTTACTTTAAAAACAGGTGATGGTACTAATCCGGATTTTACAAGTAATGTTGAAGTTACTTTTTCCGGAAGTGAGACCAACCAAACTGTAATGGAGAAGATAAGAGATGCAATAAATTCAGATAAAGCTACCGTTGATTCCAGCACAAAAAGTGCTTCAGCATCATATACAGGAGGAGCCAGTACATTTACAATTGATTTAAATGGCACTGAGACAAGCATCTCGGTCAATGGCGGCGGAACATATGAAGATTTGATTGATGAAATTGCAGCAAAAATTAATTCTGATGTCTCAGGTGTATCAGCCGAAAAAGTTCTCGATTCACCGAACCCGGGAGATGTTTCACTAAAACTGACGGTTAATGATTCTAAAAATTATATTTCTATTACCAACACAAGCGGCTTTGATGTTGTAAATGATTTGGGAATAGGCGTTGTAAAAGAAAAAGGCGCTTCGGGATTGGTTACTGCTTCCTCTTTCAGCCCTGCAAGCGGTTATACCCAATTATCACTTACATCTAAACAAACCGGTGCAGATTACCGAATAAAGGAACTAAGTGATTCCGGAAGCTCTTCTGCATTATCTTCTGTCGGTTTAAATATTGGTACAAGCCGTCCGGCATTTGATCAATCCACCAGTCCGGATACTGCCGGGTTTTTATATTCTGATATTTCAAGCTCTTCACCGCTTAATGCACAACTGAACTTTAACGGGCTCAATATTTCCAGGAATTCAAATATAATAGATGACCTGGTTACAGGTGTTACTTTTAATTTGAAATCTGCTATGCAGCCGACTGATTCAGACGTAAGCATATCAGTTTCAAATGATGTTAAAACAATTGAATCTAAAGTTCAGGATTTCATTACTAAGTTCAATGATATTTATTCTTATTTAAAAACGAACTCAGCAGGGTCAACTTCGAGCCTTTCATATGATTCAAATGCTTCTTCCTTATTAAATGTTTTAAGAAGCGTTGCCTATACCCGAATTTCCGGTATCCCTACAGGAAATATGAGCAGCCTTTCACAAATAGGTATTACATTTGACACAAGCACCGGCTTGTCTATTTCCGATACTACAACATTTGAACAAAAAGTAAATGAAAACGCCGACCAGGTTGCCGCATTATTTAATTCAAATAACGGGTTAGCTAATACGCTTTACAATCAAATTAGTCCTTATTTAGGTGTAAACGGGTACTTAACAATAAAACAAAACAGTTACAAAAGTAATATTACCTCTTTAAGTGATAAAATAACCGCTGCCCAGGATAGAATAAACAAAAGTGCAGACAGCTTAAGAACTCAATATGAAAAGCTGCAATCCCAGCTTGCAGATATGATAGCTATGCAAAATATGATTAGCATTTTGTAGCTTGAATTTTAGTTGAAAATATGGATGATTTTAGAAGCAAATATTATAGACTCAAATTTCTTTATGTGGAATTAGTTTCGAAAATTGATAAATTAACAGAAGTTAACAATTTTTTTGCGGAGCTAAATACGATTAAAGCTGAAATTTCCAAAATTCAATCAATTAAAAATGATTTGATGAATGGTTCAAATAGCGAAGATTTCAAAAAAATGGAGCCTGAATTAAATATATTCGCTAAACAAATCCAGGAAAAGTTCGATTATATAATTGAGAAAAAAAGGAATGATTTGGCTGAAATAGCTTTAAAAATAGAAAATTTACAAAATTCAAGAAAGCTTGCAAATTACAACAGGTGAAATATGAATATAAAACCTATCTCAAATAGTAATTACTCTTATAATAATAAAGAACTTAGAGGGAAAAAAGGGTAAGGAATCTTCCAATGAGTCAAAGATTGAAGATAAAGTTGAAATATCCGAACAAGCAAAAGTAATGAACAAGGAAAATCTCCAATCAAAAAAATTAGCTGTTATTAAAGAAAGAATAGATAGTAATTTTTATAATTCTGATGAAGTAGCCAAAAAAGTTGCACAGGAAATTTATAAGGATTTAAAAGCTCAATAAAAAAATTTTCCTTTAGCCTGCCCTCCCAAAAATTATTCAGTTATACTTGTTTAATAGTATTTAAATTCGTACTTTTTGACATAATTTTCTTAATATGATATCGAACTCATTTAATTTTTGTTGATGTACGAAGACAATTCTCAAAGTAATAAACTGCAGCTACTCGGTAAATTAAATGCCAGTTTTGTTCATGAAATACGCAACCCGCTTTTTGCCCTCAAATTAAATCTCGACTATCTAAATATGGTTGAAAATCTACCCAAAGATGTAAGAGATTCGGTAGATTCATGTATTGAAGCTGTAGATCGGATTCATTACCTGGTTGAGAACATTCTTAACTTTTCCCGCAAACCTAAAAGTGAATTTCATAATTGTTCATTAAATGAAATAACTAAGGAAGCTATTGATCTCGTGAGCGGGTATGCCGGCAAAATTAAATGTGATATAATAAAAGAAATGGATGAAAATATTCATCCAGTCTATTTTAATAAAAACAAGCTTCTGCAGGTTTTTTTAAATTTACTTATTAATGCAATTGAGGCAAGCCCGGAAAATCAGCCTGTTGTTATAAGAACTTTTGAAAAAGATAAAAATGTTTTTTGGGAAGTTGAAGATTTTGGTTCGGGAATTAAAGAAGAAGATAAAGGGAAAATATTTAGTGACTTTTTTACTCAAAAGAAAAATGGCACCGGATTAGGTTTGGGTATTTGCAAGGAAATCTTATCAGAAATCGATGCTTGTGTAGATTTTGAATCTGAGTTGGGGAAGGGTACAAAATTTTTTATAAAATTTAACCTCCAGGCGGAGAAATATGAACTTCAAAATTCTACTTATTGATGATGATAATTTAGTCTGTGTTTCACTAAAAAAAATATTGGTTAAGTTCGGCTACGATGTCGAAATCTGCATGAAAGGGGATGAGGTTTTTGATAAAATCAGAGAATTTGATCCTGATATTATTCTACTGGATATCTACTTAACTACACATAATGGCCTTGAGTTATTAAAATCTTTTACTAACGCTTACCCGCATATCCCTGTAATAATGATAACAGGATATTCCGATGTAAAAATGGCAGTTACTGCAATCAAATCGGGAGCTTTTGATTTTCTTTTAAAACCAATAGATCTTGATCAACTTAAGCTGGTTTTAACTAAAGCCAGTGATAAAATTGCATTAAAATCAGAAGTTGATAAACTCCATATTCTAATGCAGGGAACAGACCTGACACGTGAATTTTTTGGAAAGAGTAAAAAAATTCAAAGAATTCTGAATTCCGTTGAGAAATTAGCTAAGAGTTCCGATACCACAATTTTAATTGAAGGAGAAAGTGGAACCGGGAAAGAAGGATTTGCTAAATTTATTCATCAAAATAGTTCCCGGAGGGATTTCCCATTTATAGAAATTAATTGTGCTGCTATTCCAAAAGAACTTGCTGAAAGTGAATTATTCGGGCATGAAAAAGGGGCATTTACCGGAGCTGCTCCCAAAACGAAACTGGGAAAGTTTGAACTAGCAGATGGCGGTACTATTTTACTTGATGAAATTGCAGAACTATCAGTAGATCTGCAGGTAAAACTTCTGCGGGTTCTGCAGGAGAAAAGGTTTTATAGAGTTGGCGGAGAAAAAGAAGTTTCGGTTAATGTCAGAGTTTTAGCTGCAACAAATAAAAACCTGGAGGAGGAAGTTCAGAAAGGAAATTTTAGGGAAGATCTCTTTTATAGGCTGAATGTTGCTAAAGTAGTTGTTCCTCCTTTAAGAGAAAGAGTTGGAAGATATTCCGATTTTAAGCTACTCTTTTTTAAAGGAATTTTCCCAGAAATTCGATAAACAAATATTAGGAATCAGCAGTGACGCTTTAGCAATTCTGGAATCTTACAAATGGAAAGGAAATATAAGAGAATTAAGAAACGTAATGGAAAGGGTAGCATTATTAATAGAGGAAAATGAAGTAAAAGAACATCATTTGAGCAGCTTAATTTCAAATGTAAAAAATGAAAAAGAAGATGATAATTTTGTATTAAATATTCCTCCTAAAGGGATTAAAATTGAGCTTGTTTTAAAAACATTAATATTAAAAACTTTAAAAATTACAAACGGTAATCAGGTTAAAGCTGCAAAAATACTTGGTTTATCAAGATCTAAATTAAGATATCAGAATGGAACAACTGGGAATTGAGGTAACAAAAAATATACAATAAAATCATTATCCTGCCGGTTTGAAAATAATTGTAAATGTTGTCCCCTTTGCTTTTTTACTTTTAACTTCAATTTTTGCATTATTTAGTTCAACATATTTTTTAACGAGAGCTAATCCTAAACCTGTCCCTTCATAATTCCTTCGATCATTATTATCTTCCTGTGTAAATGGATTAAAAAGCACCGGCAAAAATTCTTCAGAAATTCCCATTCCCGAATCAATAATATCAACGCAAACCTCATCTTCTGAATTATTGTAAAGAATTACTCTTATTTCTCCTTTGTTTGTATATTTTATAGCATTATCAATTAGGTTAACAAAAATTTGACCAATTGAATAATTATCTCCCAGGATATTTTTATTACTTTGCTGTTAACTTCATAATTCAGCTTGATATTTTTTTCATTTGCTCTTGTATAAAATTCCAGGATAATCTCATAAAGAATATCTTCATCAAGATCGATCTTTTCAAAGTATGTATCAAAATTTCCGGTTTGAATTTTGGATAAATTTAAAATCAAATCTATTGTTCTAATAAGCCTGAGTGCACTGCTATTAATTACTCTGAAAGAAGGTTCCAGTTCCGGGGGTAGTTTGACTCTCCATTTCTTCTTTTAGGAGTGATGCATATGTTAAAATATTATTTAAAGGGGTTCTTATTTCATGCGACATCTGGGCTAGAAACTCGGATTTCAACCTGTCCGATTTTTCTGCTTCTTCTTTTGCAATTACCAGCTGTTCTTCCTGTTTCTTTCTTTCGGTGATATCTTCCTTTACAGCAACGAAATGGGTTATTTCATCATTCCTGTTTTTTATTGGGGAAATTAGAGCCGATTCCCAATAATACTCGCCGTTCTTTTTTTTATTATAAAAATCTCCTCTCCATTCCCCGCCGGCAGTAATTGTTTTCCATAGTATCTTATATTCTTCCGGCTTGGTAAAACCGGATTTGAGTATTTTGGGATTTTTCCCTTTTACTTCGTGAAGAGAATATCCCGTAACATTCGAGAACTTGGAATTAACATATTCAATATTTCCTTTAGGGTCAGTTATTAAAATCAGCGCCGGATTTTGCTGAACAGCATATGATAATTTTCTTACTTCTTCTTCTGCAATTTTTTGTTCAGTAACATCCTCTACAATCCCTGTATAGCGAAATGTATTGCCATTTATATCCTTTATAGGAAAAACTCTATCCCTAATCCATCTTATTTTCCTATCGGGTCTGATTATCCTATATTCTATTTCAAATCCTGTATTATTTTCCAGCTTTGATATTTTATCATTAACAAAATCTCTATCTTCAGGAAAAATGGAATTTTTCCAGATATCATGTAAAGAATAAAGCTCCCGGGATGATCTTCCCCATACTTCTTCAAAAGCAGGGCTAACATAAAACATTTCGCTGAAATTTTTATCGGTTACATAAAAAACATCACGAATATTTTCAGCCAGCTGTCTGAACCTTTCTTCACTTTCCTTAATTATTTCAGAGGCTTTCCTGCTTTCAGTTATATCACGAAATGTAAAAACAGTTCCCAAAATTTTATTCTTATCATTAATGATTGATGAGCCGTAAAAATCTATCGGGATTAGTTTATTTTGTCTATTCAATAAGAGCAGGTTATTTTGTTTGTTTTTGGCAGATAAGTTAAGATGAATGCCGGAAAGTAAATCAGTAAAAATATTTTTTTCTTTTTCATCATAAATTTTTAATATATCATTTATAAACATATTACCGGTTTCGTTTTCTGTCCAGCCAGTTAATTTTTCGGCAATGGGATTCATATATTGAATTATACCTTTTGAATTAACAGCTATAACTGCTTCGCCAATACTTTTAAGTGTGGTTGAAAGCCATTCTTTTCCCTCTTTCAACTTTTCCCTGGTTTTATGTTTATAGTAAGAAATATCAATAAGTATTTTCAATTCCTTAGGATCAAAAGGTTTAATAATATAGCCGTAAGGTTCAGTAATTCTTGCCCTTAATAAAGTTTGCTCGTCTTTATAGGAAGTTAAATAAATTACAGGCAGGTCAAATTGATTTTTAATTATTTCTGCAGTCTCTATCCCATCCATTTTCCCCTTCAATTTTATATCCATTAGAATGAGATCAGGATTAGTTTTAGTTATTTCTTCAATAGCTTTTTCACCGGCAGATACAATACCTACTACATTAAAACCGTCTTTAATAAGTGTATTCTCAATATCTTTAGCTATTATAATTTCGTCTTCAACAATTAAGATTTTCATGCTTCAATTCATCAGGACAGAAAAATTCATCGCAAATGAGATTCTTAAATGGTTTTAATTAAACTTTAATTTAATTGAATAAAATAATAATACTAAATTTTTTAATAAAATATTTTGCAGTGCAGGATTAACTAAAAATATCAGCCCAGATTACATTAAAAGGATTGAGAGCAAAATATTTAGCTAAAAGCATGCCGATTTGTAAGTGTAAATTTTTTAAATAGTTAGCCGGACGAAAAGAAAAAATTAAAAAAAAACTAAAAATATTCGATAATAACAACAAAAGTATTTTTTTTCGCAAAGGTTTTAAATGAAGAATATATTCTTTCTTTTTGTTTTATCGTTTTTATTGATTTCTATGAATAATGCTTTTCCAAGTGGAAAGGATGAATTGTATAAACCTTTTGCTCAAGTTATGCCTGAACCAACAGACGGCATACAAGGCATCTATGGTAAAATAAAATATCCTGAAGAGGCTCAAAAAGCAGGCGTACAGGGGAAAGTATATTTGCTGATTTATATTAATGAAAATGGTGATGTGGATGATGTGAAAATCTTAAAAGGGATAGGAGCCGGATGTGATGAGGCAGCTGTAGCTGCAGTAAAACAGAGTAAATTCACTCCGGGAAAGATAATGGAGTGGCAATAAAAGTAAAATTATCTTTACCTATTACTTTTAAGCTTACTTCATAGAAAATAGATTATAAAACGATATTTTTATATCAGAAAATTGATTGAGGTTTTCTCATATCAATTATACTGTCATTGACTTTTTTTTTATCTGGCTTAAAATAAATTTATCTCTTAGTTTAAATCACTCTAATTGTTTGCAAATATTTTTTTATTCACTACCTTCCGATATTTTCCTCTGATTATCCTGATTTAGCTGAATATTTTTGAGAGCAGCAAATCCATATTTGAATATAAAAATTTAGAATGGTTATGAGAAAAATTTGAAAAGACTATAATTTTTTAATTTTTATTCGATTATTATTTAAGAGAGATTCTGATTTTTTCACATATGATTTTAATATAATCCGATGAATAATCTAAGACTTTATTTTTAGAATTTCGATTTAGATATGCTAAAAGGTATTTAAATAATATAAATAACAGGAAAATTAAAGATGCAATGGCTTAAAGGGATAAAATTTGTTCGCAAGATTCAAGCAGGTTTTTTATTGCTTGCCGTAATTTCAACCATTCTTATCAGCATTAATTATTACCAGCTCAAGAAGATGTCGATTATTAAATCGAATCTTTTTTCAGAATATGTTAAACCGCAGCAGGTAATTGATGAAACATATACGGATTACCAGACTATCCAGTCTTTAATGATGCAATTTTCAATGCCGGCTTTTGCAAGCAAGTTCAATGCAAATAATGCTAAATTGAATACTCTTAAAACAGGTATCGATTCCTCTTTAAAATATTTATTATCATCCAACTTTAATGCTAAAACCAAAAAAGAAATAACTGAAGTTTCAAAAATTTGGGGTGATTACAAAAGTTATGTAATTGATGCAATTCTTAGTGCTTCGGTAACTCAAAGTTACGATATGGCTTCTGATATAGCAACCTCATCGGGAGAAGAAGTTGGTGAAAAATTGAAGCAAAAATTTGATGTTGTTACAAAGAGTCTCAAGGAGACATCTGATAATCTTAATGCTACTTTTAACGACAGTGTTGATTCTGCAATGTACTTTACTATTGGCGGTGCGATGGCAGGTACGATTGTTTTTTTCCTCAGTGCGTTTTTTATAGCCCCGGCAATTACCAAACCCATTAATAAATTAAAGGAGATTGTTAAAGAATTTTCACTTGGAAATTATGATTTACAGATTGAGTCAGATTCAAAAGATGAGGTTGGTGAACTTGCAGAACTATTCGTTAAACTGCAGCAGGCACAAAAAGAAAAGGTACTGGCTGCTGAGCAAATTGCTGCGGGAAAAATCGAGAAAGTTAACTTAGCCTCTGACAAAGATGCCCTTGCAATTGCATTCAATAAAGAAATAAGTATTATTGAAGAAATCCTGGAAGAAGCAAATGAATTAATTTCTCAAAACAATGAAGGGAATTTAAATTTCAGGGCTAATTCACATAAATATTCCGGGAGCTGGAAACAATTGATTGAAGGAATTAATTCTATTCAGGATGCAGCATTGGCTCCTATTAAGGAATCTGCAGAAGTACTGACTGAAATGGCAAGAGGAAATTTAACAATTGGTGTTATGGGAGACTATAAAGGAGATCACCAATTAATTAAGAAAAATATTAATACTGTTTCAGAATCCTTGAATAAGGCAATTTCAGAAGTTAAT
The DNA here is from genome assembly GCA_963782475.1 of uncultured Bacteroidota bacterium. Lineage (GTDB taxonomy): Bacteria > Bacteroidota > Ignavibacteria > Ignavibacteriales > Ignavibacteriaceae > CAVQBP01. The sequence continues at coordinate 46,137 of CAWAJW010000001.1, read as the reverse complement.
GAAGCGATTATGTCTGCAGCTTCCACAAGCTCCCAAATCTCATCCAGTTCTGAAGAAATGGCCGCAGGTTCAAAAGAGCAGACGGTAAAAACTTCCGAAGTTGCAGCCTCTGTTGAGGAAATGACACAGACAATTCTTGAAAACACAAAGAATGCAAATTTAGCATCTGAAACAGCTAAAAAGGCTGGCAGTAAAGCTAAAGAAGGAGGCAAGGTTGTTGAAGGAACTATAACTGGTATGATGAGAATATCGGAAATAGTTAAGCAGTCAGCTAATACTGTGGAAGCTTTAGGCCGGAGCAGCAATGAAATTGGACAAATTGTTGAAGTAATTAATGAAATTGCTGATCAAACTAATTTGCTTGCATTGAATGCAGCAATCGAAGCTGCCAGGGCAGGTGAACAGGGAAGAGGTTTTTCAGTTGTCGCCGATGAAGTCCGGAAATTAGCAGAACGAACATCAAAAGCAACAAAAGAAATTGCTGTGATGATTAATCAGATTCAAAGTGATACTAATAATGCGGTAGAATCTATGAAAAGAGGAACCGAAGAAGTTGAAAATGGAAAAGTATTAGCTGATCAGGCAGGTCTTGTATTAAATGAAATTATCAAAGAAGCCGAAAAGGTAAATGATATTGCTGCACAAGTAGCTTCAGCAAGTGAACAGCAATCTATAACTGCTGAGGTGATAAGTAAAAATATTGTTGATATCAGTAATGTAGCTCAACAGAGTGCTGTTGGCATCGAACAAATTTCCAGATCCGCAGATTCATTAAACACAATTAACCAAAAGCTTGAATCGCTGATTAATCAATTTAAATTTAATGGCAAAAAAATTAATTATGATAAAAGTGAATATTCGGTAAGAAAAAACGGAAAGGTTGAAACCTTATTAGTCTTTCTTATTGGTCTGTTTACTTAGGAATTGAATTGTAATTATTGTGAATAAATTATGAAGAAAATTCTTGTTATAGAAGATGACCAGTCGCTTCAAGAATTATTGATAGATATTCTGGAAAATGAAGGATACAAAGTTTTCTAGTGCCCACAATGGAAAATCGGGGATACAACTGGCAAAAGAAATCACTCCGGATTTAATCATTTGTGATATTATGATGCCGGGCATTGACGGTTATGGTGTAAAATCTTCCCTGTCAGAGGATGTTTCAACCGCATTAATTCCATTTATTTTTCTATCCGCTCTTACAGAAAAAAAGGATATCAGGCAGGGGATGGAGCTGGGAGCTGATGACTACCTTACAAAACCTTTTAAAATAGATGAAGTTATAAATGCAGTAAAGATTCGATTTAAGAGACAAGAGCTTTTTGCTGAGGCATTGAACAAAAATACTTTTTCTGCGGAAGAAAAGGAAGGTTTAAAAAAAGTTCCCATTGACGGACATGTTATAGTTGAAGTTAATAAACAACCTAAATTAATTCAGGTTAATAGCATCTCTTGCATTACAGCATTTAGTGAATATACCTATGTATACCTGGGAAGCATAGAAAAAATTATTATTAGAAGATTGCTGAAAAAATGGGAAGAAATTTTACCGGAAAATATTTTTATTCGTATTCACCGGTCAACAATTATTAATTTAAATCATATTATAAAAGTTGAAAAATGGTTCAATAACTCATTTGCAATTTTTATAAAGGGTTTCCAGGAACCTTTTATTGTAAGCCGCAGGTATTCATCATTACTGAAAACAAAACTTCATTATAAATAAAGTAATATCCTGATTTTACGTAAGGTTTATTCCATCAATAAAACTTTTTTAATTCTATCTACTGCCCAGTCAATTTCTTCTTGTTTTATTACTAACGGGGGTGCAAAACGTATTACATTTTCATGAGTTTCTTTACAGAGAATCCCTTCCTCCTTTAAAGCTTCACAAAATCTCCTGGCACCTTTTGCTTCAGGTTTTAATTCCACACCAATAAAAAGTCCTTTACCTCTAATTTCTTTTATATGAAATGATTTAATTTCCTTTAATTTATCTCTGAAGTAATTTCCTAATTTAAAAGATTTTTCAACAAGTTTTTCTTCAACAAGTACTTTAATACTTTCTCTTGCAACAGCAGCACCTAAAGGATTTCCTCCGAAAGTTGAACCGTGATCTCCCGGGTTAAAAACACCCAAGATTTCTTTATTTGATAGAACCGCAGAAACAGGATAACATCCGCCCGACAATGCTTTGCCTATAATGACAGCATCAGGTTTAATTCCTTCATATTCAAAAGCGAAAAGTTTTCCGCTTCGTCCCAAACCTGATTGTATTTCATCTGCTATAAATAATACATTATTTTTTCTGCAGATATCGTAAGCTTTTTTCAAATAACCTTCCGGCGGTACAACAACACCGCCCTCACCTTGTATTGGTTCCACAAGAAAGGCAACCGTATTTTTTGTAATTGCATTTTCCAATGCATCTGTATTCCCATAAGGAATAATTTTAAAACCCGGCGTGAAAGGTCCGAATCCGTCTTTATATTGTTCTTCTGTTGAAAAACTGACAATTGTAATTGTTCTCCCGGCGAAATTATTATTACATGTAATTATTTCAGCAGAATTCTGTTTAACTCCTTTTTTCTTATAGCCCCATTTTCTTGCAGCTTTTAATGCAGTTTCAACTGCTTCAGCTCCCGAATTCATAGGGAGTACCATCTCATATCCGGTTAATTCGCATAATTCTTTATATAGTAAAGGAAGCTGATCATTTCTGAATGCTCTTGAAGTAAGAGTAACTTTATCTGCTTGTTCTTTAAGAGCTTTAACAATCCTGGGATGACAATGCCCCTGGTTAACAGCCGAATATGCTGCAAGACAATCCAGATATTTTTTCCCTTCAACATCATAAACCCATACTCCTTCTGCCTTTTGTATTACAACATCAAGCGGGTGATAATTATGAGCACCATATTTTTCTTCAATATCAATGAATTCCCTGGTCTGCATAAAGTTTCCTTTTTTCTATTTTTTTAGAATCGTTAAATTAATAAAAGGGGAGGACAGTTAGAAATTCAAAAATGTAATTTTTAGATTAGCAGGAAAGTCAGCCAAAATCGGTATTATAAAATTGCTGCCTTCTTAGTTTTAACTTGATACTTGGAATTTCGTTAAGTAATTTTCAATTTATTTTTTAATGTAAGATAATAATGGAAATTGAAACTCATTCCTTTAATATAAATACAAAAGGGAATAATGATATAATTGATATAACAGATAATGTACAGTCTCAATTAAGTTCAACCGGGATTTCAGAAGGGAACATTCTTGTTTTTGTCGGAGGATCAACAGCAGGTATTACAACTATTGAATATGAACCCGGCTTATTAAAAGATTATCCTGATTTTTTTGAAAAAATTGTACCTTCAAATATATCATACCAGCATGATAATACATGGCATGATGGAAATGGCTATGCCCATATCCGTGCTGCTTTGCAGGGTGCGTCATTTACAATACCGTTTACAAAAGGGAAATTATTACTTGGTACATGGCAGCAGATAATCTTAATAGATTTTGATAACCGTTCGCGAAGCAGAAAAATTATTGTTCAAATTACAGGGAAAAAATAAAATGAAGTTCTACATAAAATTTAAAATATTGTTGATGGTTGTTTTATTACCAATGGGATTTATTTATTCATGGGGTGAAAAAGGTCATGCGGTAATAAATGGGAAAGCAGTCGAATTGCTTCCGAAAGAGATGGATTCCTTTAAAACATGGAAGGATTACTTAGTGCAACATGCTTCTGATGCTGATATAAGAAGAAAAACAGATAAAACAGAAGCGCCGCGTCATTATATAGATATTGATTTTTACAAGGAATTCTTAAATGGCAATATGATTGAAAATGAGGATGAACTAATTTCGAAATACGGCGACAGCACAGTTACCAAGAACGGCATTCTGCCGTGGGCTACTGCTGCAGACATTAAATAATTTAACCGAAGCTTTTAAAGAAAAAAATAGAGATAAAATTTTGATATATGCTGCTGATCTCGGGCATTATGTTGCAGATGGTCATCAGCCGATGCATACAACTATTAATTATAACGGACAGCTGACAGATCAGAAAGGGGTGCATTTTAGGTATGAAGTAACCATGGTAGATAAAAATATTGATACTCTTGAAGAGGTAAGCGATTCAGCAAATATTAATTATGTTGAAAATCCTCTTAACTATATTTTTAATTATATATCCGATGCAAATAGTGTAAATGTTGTTCTTCTGGATGCAGATAAATTAGCACACAGCGAGGCAGGCTCAACAGAAAGCGATGATTATTACAAAATCTTATGGTTTAGAACAAAATATGTGACTGAAATGCAATTCAAAACAGCTGAAGCAGATCTGGCTTCGCTTTTATTTACTGCATGGGTAAATGCCGGGAAACCAACTTTTAGCGATATAAATTAATTATATTTTGCTTTAAGATATTTTTTAGCCGGCTTAATATTACCGCTGATGCACTTGCAACATTCAGCGATTCTGCATTTCCATATTTGGGGATGTTTATTATATTATCGGAAAATTCTAATAATTCCATTCCCGGCCCTGATGTTTCGTTTGAAAAAACGAGAACAGCTTTTGAGGGAAAATTAAAATTATAAATATTTTCTCCTTTAATATCGGCAGTTAATATTTTATAATTTTTCTTTTTAAGATTGAATATAGAAGTAAGATTGATATTATCGAAAATATTCAAATGAAAAATAGAACCCATACTTGCCCTGATTGTTTTGGGATTGTATACTTCTGCACATCCTTCCGTTAAAAATATTTCATTTATTCCGAACCAATCACAGTTTCTTAATATAGTTCCAACATTGCCGGGATCGGAAATATTATCAAGGCAGAGAACAAAATTTGATTCTTATCTCTTCTATCCTGATCTGTTTTTGAGGAATTTGAAAAAATGCAGCTATTCCCTGCGAATTGACCGTATCACTAATCTTATTAAATTCCTGACTTTTAATAATTCCTAATAAATTTTTATTGGAAATATTCTCATCTAAGATAATCTTGTCTTTTTTCATAGAATTCATGGGTTACTAATAATTTTCTCACACTTAAAACTGCTTTTCAATCCTTCTTCAACAATTTTTTCACCTTCGACAACAAACTTTCTTTTCTTTTTCCCTGATTTTCTTTTTCAGCAAACCTGAAAAATATTTTAATTCATTTTTTGTAATCATATAAGATTTGTATAATCCTGTGATATCCCCGTTATCCTGATTTTCCGTTAATTTTTTAATATAATCCCATGAATAAATTCCGGTGTCATGCCCGTCTTTCCATGTAATTTGAATTGCGTATCCGCCTACAGTTTCAATATTTTTTATTTTATACATTTCAGGTGTTTCTTCCTGCTTTCTTCTCCGGTCTAAATGTTTTGAAAAGAATAGTTTCTCCTTTGCAGTTGGCACATGGGCATTCATCTCTTAAATATTTTAGATTTATACTGCTTTCGGAATCATCATTCCATTTAATAAATAGTTTTGTCTTGTCTGATATTTTAATTTGCCTGGGAGTCATAAAAATTTTCTTTTATTTTATACTAATTCAATTTTAATTAAAATTTATAAGTATATCAATTAAGATAAGCTCATCTTAATTCCGAATATGCTGAAAAATTTGTCTTCTTTCATTTTGCGAACATCTTTGATATATTTTGTTTAATTATTAAATGTAAGTATTATGAATCCATTTAAAATTCAAAAGAAAGATTTTCAAACCGAGTAGAGAATTATATAAAATACCGCCCCGGTTATCCTGCAGAAATAATTAAATTTTTTAAAGGATAAATTAATTTTACATCTTCTTGTATAGTAGCGGATATTGGTTCCGGTACAGGGATATTATCAAAGCTTTTCCTTGAAAACGGAAATTTTGTTTTTGGTGTCGAACCAAACTGAGGAAATGAGGAAAGCAGGTGAAGAGCAATTGAAGGATTACGCATTATTTAAAAGTATAAACGGCAGTTCAGAAGAAACCGGGACTAAAAAAAAATAACATTGATTTAATCACTGCCGGCCAGGCATTTCATTGGTTCGACATTGTAAAATCTAAACAATGAATTTAAAAGAATAATTAAGAGAAAACGGATATGTTGCATTAATATGGAACAAGAGGAAAACTGATTCATCAGTTTTTCTTAGAGAATATGAAGATTTATTAATTAAGTATTCTGATGATTATAAAATAGTTGATCATAAAAATATAAATGAGAAAATTTTAAATGAATTTTTTGAATAATTATAAATTAAAAATTTTCCATAATAATGCAATCTTTCAATTTTGAAGGATTAAAAGGGAGATTGCTGTCATCGTCATATGCACCTATGCCAAATCATACTAACTATAAACCTATGATTAATGAACTGGAAACGAATATTCAATCATAATGATGTAGACGGAAAAGTAAAATTTGAATATAATACTGAGTTGTATTACGGTACACTTTAATTTACAATTGATTCAATAAATTCCAAATTATTAGGAAAATTAAATTTTGAACAAAACAGCCTGGTTTATTCTTTTTATTGCAGGTATTTTTGAAACTGCCTGGGCAATCAGTATGAAATATTCCCAGGGTTTTACAAAATTTTTACCCAGCTTTTTAACTGTTATTTTTGCTTTGATCAGTATGGGATTATTAGCTTACTCATTAAAGACATTACCTGTTGGTTCTGCTTATGCTGTTTGGACAGGAATTGGGGCGGTGGGTACTGCAATTCTCGGGATTTATTTGTTTAATGAATCAAAAGATTTTATACGAATATTTTTTATATTCTTAATAATCATTGGTTTAATCGGGTTAAGATTTTTTACAAAATAACTTTCTCCTTTTTTTAACAACAAAGAATAATTATGGCAGAATTAGTAAGTGCTGGTTTATTGATGTATACATTCAACAGAAAAGGAATTGAAACTATTTTTAGTTCATCCCGGAGGACCATTTTTTGCTAAAAAAGATGAAGGATATTGGGGAATTCCAAAAGGATTGCTTGAAAATGATGAAGATTTATTTGAAACAGCTAAAAGAGAATTTGAAGAAGAAACAGGTATTGTACCCGAAGGTAAATTTATTCCTTTAGATTTTGTAACACAGAAAAACGGTAAAAAAGTTTATGCATGGGCTTATCGAGGTCGAAAATGATTCACCAATCGAAACAATATGTAATACATTTGAAATGGAATGGCCGCCCCGGTCAGGAAAAAAGCAGAATTTCCCTGAAGTTGATAAAGGAGAATTTTTTAACATTGAAAATGCGATGAAGAAAATTAATCCCGCACAAATTGAATTTATTACCAGACTTAAAAATCATTTGGGAATTTAAAACAATGGAATAATCTTTTATACCTTAAATTTTAAAGAGGAAAGAATGAAAAAATTTTTATTACTATTTAGTGCTTTCGTAATATTTTTAGTTCAACTAATTCCGTCACAACCAGCTTTTTCCAAACAAAATAATAAATATACAATTGTTCTTCATGGAGGAGCAGGAACAATAAGCAAATCACTTCCCGATTCTATAAAAGATGAATATATTCAATCATTGAAAGAAGCTCTGCAATTAGGCAAAAATATTCTTGAAAAAGGGGGAACAAGCCTCGATGCAGTTGAATCAGTTGTAAAATATTTTGAAGACAATGAAAAGTTTAATGCCGGAAAGGGTGCTGTTTATACTTCGGAAGGAACTCATGAACTTGATGCTTCGATTATGAACGGAAAAGATCTGTCATCCGGTGCGGTTACAGTTGTTAAACATGTTAAGAACCCGATTGTTACTTGCAAGGGCTGTAATGGAAAAAACTCCGCATATTTTATTTGCAGGAGAAGGAGCCGATAAATTAGCTAAAGAATTTAATCTTCAAACTGTTCCCAACAGTTATTTTGATACGAAAAAAAGATATGAACAATGGCAGAAATATAAAAAAGCAACTGAAGATGAACATGGAACAGTCGGTTGTGTGGCTTTAGATGAGTATGGAAATTTAGCAGCAGCTACATCGACGGGAGGTTTAACAAATAAAATGCCTGGCAGGGTTGGGGATTCTCCTCTTATAAATGCAGGGACTTATGCCAATAACAAAACATGTGCTGTTTCATGCACGGGAACGGGTGAATTATTTATAAAGAATACAGTTGCATTTAATGTTTCGGCTTTAATGGAGTATAAAAATTATTCCCTTAAAGAAGCCGCAGATGAAATGATTAATAAGAGACTTAAACCGGGGGACGGCGGTTTAATTGCTGTAGATAAAGATGGAAATTATGTGACAGTTTTTAATACTGAAGGAATGTTCAGAGGTGTTGCAAATTCGGAAGGAATTTTCGATGTTAATATCTGGTAATAATTATTTTGGGAGATAAAATGCGCCGGCCTGAAACAAATGAATATGCCCCGTTTTATAAGGGTTATATAGAAGATGTAATGGGGAATGATCCTTTTAGGAATTTGGAAAACCAATACCAGGAAATTCAAAGCCTTCTCCAGTCTCTACCGGAAGCAGAAGCTAATCATGCTTATTCGGAAGGGAAATGGAGTATAAAAGAAGTGCTAGGGCATATGATAGATACAGAAAGGATTATGAGCTATAGAGCCTTATGCATTTCACGTCAAGAGAAGCAATCTCTCCCCGGTTATGAACAGGATGATTATGTGAAAGAAGCGAATTTTAAAGAAAGAACTATAACAAGTCTTCTCGAAGATTACAGGACAGTCAGAAAATCTACAATAAATCTGTTTAAGAACTTTACAGAAAAGATGTATAGCCGGAAAGGAGTTGCGAATAATAACGAAGTAACTGTGCTTGCATTACTTTATATCATCACAGGGCATGAAATGCATCATTTGAAAATTTTAAAGGAAAAGTATTTGTAAGATTAAAGGATTAGAAAGATTGAAAGAATTGCTAATGCCCATGTGCGCTCATTTAAATGACTTTATATATTTCTTCAAGCATTCTTTCGTGTTGCGCCTAAATTTTCCTGAACAAATTTATAAGAAATTTCACCTTTTTCTTTTCTTATCTTCTCATTACTAAATAAAGTCCTAAGCTGACGGTAGGCTTCTCTCTTATTTTTAATCATTATCCCTCCGCCCCTTTTCATTAATTCCAAAGCTTCGGCAGACTTTTCAATTTTAGGACCATATATTACAGGTATGCCGTAAACCGCTGCTTCCAATACGTTATGAATATTTTGTTTAAAGCTGCCTCCAATAAAAGCCGCATCGGCATAAGTATACAAGGTAAGAAGAATACCGATGGAATCAACAATTATTACTCTTTCATTTTTATATTCATTTAGAAATGAGAATCTTATTGTATCAATTTCTTTAGCGAAATCATTCTCAATTTTTTCCAGATGCATTAAAGTAGGTTCGTGCGGAGCTATTATAAGGATTATATCTTTATCATATTTTGCCAGCTTTATAAAAGCCGGAAGAATGACTTCTTCATCAAGCTCCCATGTGCTTCCGGCTACAAAAATTTTTTTCCCTTCAAGCAGATTATCTTTAATTAAATTTCTTGACCTGGCGGATAGACTCCGCTGATAAACCCTGTCAAATCTTGTATCTCCGATTGCTTTTATTTTATCTCCATTAATTCCAAAATCTTTAAATTCTGCAGCATCTTTTTCGGAAACAGTAAGAATACGTGTTATATCACGGAAAAGAATTTTATGAAAATTTTTTATGAAAGGAATTTTCCTAGGTGAATTATGCTCCATTGTGGCATCAACTAAGTATGAAGTTATTCCGGCTTTTTTCATTGCCCAGATATGGTTTGGCCATATGTCGTACCGCATCATAATTGCAAGATCGGGACGTACTAATTTTATGAACTTCTCGGCATTGGAACTAGTATCGAAGGGAATATAAGCTACCAGATCTGCATAGGGATATTTTCTGGAATTTTCATAACCGGAAGGAGAAAAAAATGTAATCAGAATATTTATATTTTGTCTCTTCTTCAGCTCTTCTATTATTGGCTTGGCCTGTTCAAATTCGCCCAATGAAGAGGAATGAAACCAAAGCAGCTTTTTAGATTTATTTATTGATAATGCATCTAGAATAAGATTCTCAAAAATCCTTTTTCTGCCGATTATCCCTCTTCGCATTTTTTCATTAAAAATGCCTGCTATACGGGAACCAAAATATAGTGAAGGAATAATGAATAAATTATAGAAAATAAACCAGAAGCTTTTCATGAGCCAAGCAGTATATTTAATTTATTAAATGCAATACCCGGTTCAATTTCAAGCATACATTTGAAATGACCTTTGGGGCAATATGATTTACCAATGTGAGTACAAGGTCTGCAAGATAATGAATTATTTTCCAAAATTATATTTTTATTCTTATATGGTGTAAAACCAAATTCTTTAACTGTTGAACCAAAAAATACCAAAACCGGTATTTTTTGAGAGCAGGCTGTATGCATTAATCCGGAATCATTACAGACAACAGCTTCGCATTTTTTCATATCTGCTGCAGTCTGAAGGATTTCATCATCATTGCTAAGATCAATTGAACCCGGAATTTGGTGATGAAATTTCTTTACAAATTTCCTTGTCGTCCTTCCCTCCAAATAAAACAACAATGCAATCTTTAGTTTTTAAAAGATTTCCAAGCTGAATATAATATTCTTTCGGCCACATCTTGGTAAAATGTCTTGACCCGGGACAGAACCCAATATATTTTTGGTTTTCCTTAAATAAATCCGAAGGAATTTTATCAGTAAATAAATCAAGTCCATCATCATCAAGCTTAAATTCACCCAATATATCTGAATACCTTTCCGGAATAGGAGGAGCATCTTTTAATTTATTAATTTTAAGGTAAACAAGTAATAATTTTTCCAGGTTTCTTTTGTTAAATTTTAACTTTAACGCATTAAGCTGAGAATTTATTCTCCTGCTCCTTGGATTATTCTGCAGATCTATAATAAGTTCATACTTTTGATTTTTTAAATCCGATTTCAATTGTTCAAGTTCATTATTTCTCATTAGGATAAGTAAATATATTATTCAAATATGGATTGTGAAGCAAACGCTTTTATATCTCTCTCTTAACTAAAAAATCAATTTCAACATGAGGATATTTTTCTTTTAAAGTCCTAATAAGAGGAGTGGACAAAAGAATATCACCCAAAGAACTAAGCCGGATAATTAATACTTTTTTAAGTTTATTAAGAATCAAATTTTAAATTTTAAATTTTAGTTGACTAATTTACTGATTTGAAATATATTTTACATCCTTAAAGTTCAAAAGTTAAAAGTCAAAAGTCGAATTTTAAAATTTTTGAATTTTGATCTTTTTACTTTTGTCTTTATCTGCATTCCTTTATATTTGCTACAAACAATTTATAATAAGATTGAATAACAAAATTTTGATAGCCTTATGGGTACATTACCTCCGCCAAAAACAAAAAATTTTTCTGACGATTCGTTGGAAAAGCAAGTATACGGCATCGTTGAACAATTTCATGAATTTATTCCTGATAATGAATGATAGAAACAGGTTAGGTTTTTCACTTTATAAATATGTAAAAGGGGAAGGTGACGATCCCGTTACATTGATAAAAAGTACTAAAATAAAAATTGAGGGGATTGCAAAAGAAGAGCTTGCTGAAAAAATTAGTTCGGAAATTGGAAAGCTTAAAAAAAATAAATGAAATAATTAATTTTTTATTTGGCACTGTTCATATAAATTTCATTAGTTGCTTCTTCTTTTGCCATAAATTCTTCGACCATTTTAACATCTTCTTCGCTGCCAATGAAAAGCGGAGTTCTTTCATGAAGATCGTGCGGGTGGATTTCTAAAATCCTTTTCTTACCATCGGTTGCTCTGCCTCCCGCTGCTTCAACGATAAAAGCCATTGGATTACATTCAATCATTAATCTTAACTTTCCATTCTTATGCTTTGAATCGGCAGGATACATAAATATTCCGCCGTATAATAAACTCCGGTGAATATCGGCTGCCATTGAGCCTACATATCTTAACGAATAAGGACGACCTGATTCTTCATCTTCCTCCTGCAGATATTTGATATATTTTTTTAAACCGGGATGCCAATATTTATAGTTGCCTTCATTTATGCTGTAAATTTTTGATTTTTTTGGAATTTTGATATTCTCATTGGATAAAAGAAACTCGCCGAAAGAAGGATCTAATGTAAATCCGTGAACACCGTGACCGGCAGTATAAACAATTATAGTACTGGAACCATATAGTACGTATCCTGCAGCAACCTGTTTTAATCCCTGCTGCAGGCAATCCTCTAAAGTACCCGGTTTTCCGCTTGGTGATATTCTTCTAAAAATTGAAAATATGGTACCTACACTGACATTTGCATCAATATTGGAAGAACCATCCAGCGGATCAAAAAGAAGGACATACTTTCCTATTTGCATTTGTTCCGGGATCTGGATTATATCTTCTTTTTCTTCCGAGGCTATTACGCAAAGCTGCCCGCTATGTTCTGTTGCCTTCAATAGAGTATCATGTGCAAACATATCAAGTTTTTTTACTTCTTCTCCGTACACATTACTATGCCCGGTAAAACCTAATATATCAGCAAGTCCGGCTTTATTCACCTCAAGAGAAATAACTTTTGCAGCGAGAGAAAAATCGGAGAGCAGCTTTGAAAGTTCTCCTGTTGCTTCCGGATGGAGTTTTTCAGTTTCAATAATATGTCTTGCCAAGGTCATAAATTTTCGTTCGGGCATTACTATCTCCTTTAATACACTATTGTCATTCGGTTGTCATTCGGTTGTCATTCGATAGTCATTCGATAGTCATTCGATGGTCATTCGATGGTCATTCGATAGTCATTCGGTTGTCATTCAATAGTAACTCGATGGTCATTCAAAATCCTTTAACCGAATTTTTTCCCATGAAGAATTTCTATTTCCAATTGATTTAATATAATTATTCAATTTTACTCCAATATTTCTAATTTCTTTATCAAAATTTTCAAATTCTTCCGGTTGTATTAACTTTCTATTAGATGCTTTAGTTAACCAAGTTTTCGTTTCATAAAGAGAACCTCTCGAGTAGTAGCAAAATTGTTTCTCTTCTTTATAAAAAAATCTTCCAAATCCTTCACTTAAATTTGCTGCAATCGAATCAGCAGCTCTAATAAGTTGCTTTCCCATAGTATCCTTTTCAAAGTATCCCCATTTAATAACAATATCCCAAATTTTCTCTGCCATAACCATAGATAGTTGGTAAATTTGTAATTCTTCCAATTTCATGATGCCCCTCCAAATAATAATTGTAAGAAAAGTAACTGTAGTCTTATGTATACAGAATGACTATATAATGACAGCGAAGCAAATGACAATTGAATGACTATTGTTTAAACAGCTTTGGTAATTTCCTGATCTTTATACTGTAACTGGTACAGCCTGTAATAGATTCCACGTTTTGCGAGAAGCTCCTGATGATTGCCGGTTTCTCTAATTTCACCTTTATGCATCACTATAATTTTATCGGCGCTTTGAATTGTAGATAACCTGTGAGCAATAACAATTGCCGTTCTCCCGATTAAAAGTTTTTCAATTGCTTTTTGAATTAATATTTCAGTTTCAGTATCAACGCTTGAAGTAGCTTCATCAAGTACTAAGAATTTGCGGATCATAAGCCAAATGCCCTGGCAAATGAAATTAATTGTTTTTGACCGACACTTAAAGTTGCACCGCGTTCTTTAACTATTTCATCGTATTTATTCGGCAATGATTCAATAAATTTATCAGCCCCGACAATTTTTGCCGCATCAACTAATTTGTTTAAAGGCATTTGATCGTTATCCATGCTGATATTTGATCTTATTGTTCCTGAAAATAAAAATACATCCTGCAGTACAATAGAAATATATTTTCTTAATTCCTTCTTATCCATTTTGCTGATATCGGTTCCATCAACCAGGATAGTCCCCTTATTTATATCATAAAACCGTGTAAGGATATTTATAATACTTGTTTTTCCAGCACCGGTTGCTCCAACGATTGCAACTGTTTCTCCCGGGTTTATTTTGAATGAGATATTTTTAAGAACGTAATCCTCATTATTATATGCAAAACTTACATCTCTAAATTCTATTTCTCCTTTTACTCTTTTTAATTCTACAGGCTGTTCAGGATTTTTAACAAATGTCTGGTTATCCAGCAATTTAAAAATCCTTTCGGAGGATGCCATTGCTGTCTGCATAATATTATATTTTTCAGATAAATCCCGGATTGGTCTAAAAAACATTTCAGTAAATTGAATAAATGCAAAAAGAACACCTATTGTTAAGCTGCCCCTGATAATTTCCCCGCCGCCATACCAGATAATCAAACCCAGTGCAATTGAGCTCAGTAATTCAACGCTTGGATAAAAAATAGCATAATAAAATATTGATTTTATATTCGCTTCCCTGTAATCATTATTTATGTTTGAAAACCTTTTAAGCTCATCTTTCTCTTTATTAAAAATTTGAACTACATTCATCCCTGTAACATGTTCCTGCATATAAGAATTTAAACGGGCTAAATGGAGACGGACATCCCTGTATGATTCACGAACTTTCTTTCTGAATAAAAAAGTACCGTAAATTAATACGGGAAGAACCGAAAGAGTAACTAAGAGATAATTTTATATCCATGAAAAACATAAAGACCAGGATCCAGACAATGATAAAAACATCACTGAATACCATTACAATCCCGGAAGAGAATAGATCACTTAAAGCTTCCACATCATTTGTTGTCCTGGTTACAATTCTGCCGATTGGAGTTTTATCAAAAAATTTAAGAGCTAATTTCTGTGTATGCTGAAATATCTGGGTCCTTAAATCGAAAATTGTTTTCTGGCCTAAATACTGGGTATAATATGTTAGAAGATATTGAATAACAGCCTGCATCAATAATGAGCCTAATAAAAGCAGAGCAATAATCAGCAGCCCATGATAATCTTTATTGGCTATATATTTATCGATAGCAATTTTAGTTAAATAAGGTCTTAAAGGGCCTAGAGCAGCGACAACAATATTTAGAAAAATTGCAAAGATTACATATTTCTTGTATGGTTTAATGTAACCAAGAAGCCGTTTCATTAAACGCGAATCGTATGCTTTTCCTAATATTTCTTCTTCAGCTTTATAATCTTGTGCCATATTTTTATTTGTTAATCATTTATTTGTCATTCAGTGGTCATTCTATTGTCACTCAATTGTCATTAACTATTCATCTAAGTCATTCGCAACTTGAACTTGATCTTGAACTTGATCTACCTTGCGCTTTCATACAACTTTATGATATTTTTTATTTTCAAAAAATGAGATAATATTTTCCACAGTTGTATCTAAAATTCTTTCAACTGCTTCTACCGAATCGAAAGCCATATGCGGAGTAATTATTACATTTTCATTTCTTAATAAAATATTTCTCTTTAAGAGCGCTTCAAGATGCTCAACTGAAACATTTTTAGTAAGCATTTGATTTTCTTCTTTTAATAATTCTTCACCTTCAAAAACATCGAGTCCCGCACCGGAAAAAATTCCTTTCTCAATTGCATAGTATAACGCCTGCGGTTCGATTATTCCGCTCCTGGCAGTATTAATAAATAATGTGCCTTTTTTAACTTTATTAATATTTCCCATATTTATTAAATGATGAGTATATGTATTATAAGGACAATGCAGAGTTATAATATCGGAATTTGCAGCAGCTCATCCAGTGATACATATTTAAAATCTAATAATTCTTCAAGAATATGATTTGGTTTTGCATCACTTGCAATAACCTTCATCCCAAAACCTTTGGCAATTTTTATTACATGTACACCAATACTTCCTGCACCTATAACACCGAGCGTTTTCCCTTTCAGATCAAACCCCTGCAGTCCCTGTAAAGTAAAATCATTTTTAATTGTTCTTATATAAGCTTTGTGAAGGTTCCTTGAAAGAGCTAAGTATTAATGCAAAAGTATGCTCTGCGACGGTATTCTCACCATAATAAGGAACATTCGCAACAGAAATATTTTTCTTTTCGGCTGTCTTAATATCAATATGATTAAAACCGGTGCTTCTTGTTGCAATTAATTTTAATTTATTTGCTTTTGATAAGACTTTCGAATCTATTTTTGAATAAATAAATGGTGAAATTACATCAACATTTTTTATTAAGTCCGCTGTATCTGGATTTAATTCTTCTTTATAAAAAAGAATTTCATAATCCTTTTTAAATTTTTTCTTTAGATATTTTTTCTCTTTTGATGTAACTTCAAAAAATGCGATTGTTTTTTGTCATAATTCATCTTAATTTAATTCTTCCAATTCTTTCTCAAGAAGCTGTTTGTAATGGATATCGGCATAAATACCACCAAGGGAGACCAACTCTTCATGAGTTCCTTGTTCGGCAATTTTTGCATTTGAGAGCACAATTATTTTATCAGCATCCTTTAACAGTAGAAACTCTATGACTGATAATTATACTGGTCCTATTTTTCATAAATTGTTTTAAGCTCTGCAGAATTTCTTCTTCAGTATGAGTATCAACTGCCGAAAATGAATCATCAAGTATTAAAATTTTTGGATCGATTGCCAGAGCTCTTGCAAGGCTTGCTCTCTGTTTTTGTCCGCCGGATAATGTAATTCCGCGTTCACCCATAATTGTTTCATATTCTTTAGGAAAAGATTCGACATCTTTATTAAAGTGAGCAATTTTTGAAACTTCAATTACCCTTTCTTTACTTATCTCTCTTAATCCATAAGAAATATTATTAGTTATTGTATCGGAAAAAAGAAATGATTCCTGCTGAACCAAACCAATATTTGTTCTTAATATATTTAAAGGAATATTCTTTAACATTTTTTCCATCTATTAAAATTCTCCATTTGTTGCATCATAAAGCCTCGGTATCAAATTTATAAATGAAGTTTTTCCCGAACCTGTATATCCCATTATTGCATATGTTGATCCTTTGGGTATTTTCAGATTGATATCTTTCAAAATATAAGGAAGATTTTCATTATACCTGAAAAGAAACATTTCTAAATTCAATATCTCCTTTAATATCTTTTATTGAATAATCGGTATTTTCAGTTTCATCAATTTCAAAAGGTTCATGAAAGATTTTGTTCAAACGTTTCATGCTTGCTTCACCCTGCTGGATTATATTTATTACCCAGCCAAAAGCAATCATCGGCCAGATTAAAATGCCAAGGTAAATAATGAATGCAGCTATATCGCCCAAATTAGTCTGGCCATTAATTACCTGAATTCCGCCAAGATAGATAACAATTATTATTGAAAAACCGGTAATTAAAAAAAGGATTGGCTGAAAAAAAGCCTGTATCCTTATCATATCCATATTGCGGGTAAGATATTCCCTGCTCAGTTTTTTAAAGCTGCTTATTTCATTCTCTTCACGGACATAAGATTTAATTACACGGATCCCTGAAAAATTCTCCTGGGCTTTTGTAGTTAAATCGGAAAATTTTTCCTGTATTAGAGTGAACTTAGCATGAATTATTTTTCCAACCTTATAAACTAAAAAAGATAGAATCGGTAACGGCAGAAGAGAATAAATAGTTAAAGTTGTATTTAAAGAAAACATTATAGAAATTACAATTAAAAGTCTTACTGAAGTATCAACAGAATACATTACGGCCGGACCGAGAAACATTCTAACAGCATTAATATCATTTGTTGCATGAGCCATTATATTGCCGGTAGAATTATTTTGAAAATACCTTAAAGGCAGTCTGTTGTATGTGGTTCCAAAAATCATAACGGAGATCATATTCAATTTCACGGGATACAACTATTATTGTCTGTCGAATTAAAAACCGGAAAATTCCGGCAAAAATAGATGCCCCGACGATAAGCAATCCATAGTTCAATAGAACTTCAGTTGTAATTTTTGACTGCAGTTCGTTTATTGCATCTTTCATTAAAAGGGGAATATAAACAGAACCGGCATTAGAAAGGATAATAAAAAGAAATCCCCAGAAGAGTTTCTTTTTATATCTGACAAAATATTTTTTTAAGGTGAAAAGATTTTCCATAAAAAATAAATATTAACAAAAACGTTAGATAATTAAGTATAAAAAGGAATAAAATTAGGATATGAATTTAGAATAATGTTAATATTATTCAATCTATTATTTCAAATCCGGTATATTTTTGAAGTACTTTAGGTACAATAATTTTACCTTCGGGAGTCTGGTAATTTTCCAGCAGTGAAACCATAAGCCTGCTGGTTGCTAATCCTGATCCGTTTAATGTATGAACAAATTCAGGTTTTTTTGTTGCTTCATTTCTAAACCTTATATTTGCACGGCGTGCCTGGAAATTTTCAAAATTGCTGCATGATGAAGCTTCCAGCCATTTATTCTCTGCAGGCGACCAGGTTTCAATATCGTAGCATTTAGCTGCTGCAAAACTTAAATCTCCGGTACAGAGCATTAATATTCTATACGGAATCTTTAATTCTTTTAAAATATCTTCCGCATCATTTACCAGCTTTTCAAGTTCATCATACGAGTTTTCCGGTTTAACAAATTTTACCATTTCAACTTTATTAAACTGGTGAACTCTTAAAAATCCTTTTGATTCCTTTCCATAAGAACCTGCTTCTCTTCTAAAACATGCCGAATAACCGACATATTTTATGGGCAAATCATTTTCATTTAGTATATCACCTCGGTAAATATTTGTAATCGGGACCTCTGCAGTCGGAATAGGGAAAAGATCGTCCTTATTTATAAAATACATATCATCTTCCATTTTTGGCAGCTGCCCGGTTCCTTTCATAGAATCCCTGTTAACAAGAAAAGGAGGAAATACTTCACTGAATCCATGATTCTGCAAATGATAATCAAGCATAAAATTTAATAATGCTCTTTCAAGTGTTGCTCCTTTTCCAAGATAAAGAGGAAATCCCGGAACCTGAAATTTTTGCTCCTCTTTCAAAATCTAAAATTTTTAATTTTTTTCCTAATTCAATGTGATCCAGAACCTGTTCTTCCTTTTTAAATTGAAAAACCATCAGGAAGCCATTGTCTGATTTCAACATTTTCTTCTGATGATTTTCCAACAGGAACAGAAGGATGCGGCATATTTGGTATATACATTAGGATATCATTCAAATCACTCTCAACATTTTTTAGCTGTGAATCAAGGTCAGTAATTTGATCGGATACATTTTTCATTTCAGCTAAAACAGGAGAAACATCCTGTCCGCTTTTTTTCATCTGCGGAATTTGAGATGAAACCTGGTTCCGTTTATGTTTTAACTCATCTGTCCGGATAATGAGATTTCTTCTTTCTTCATCTAATTTTAAAATCTCATCAACTCTATCTTTTTCATTTTTATTTTTAATCCCTTCCTTAACTAATTCAGGATTTTCACGGATAAATTTTAAATCGAGCATAAATTTTGATTTCTCCTTGGACGCTATGTTTAATAGAACGCAGATTATTAAGATTAATTATGATGCGTTATGATTATAATCGATCTTAAAGGATCATAAAAATCTGTGTTCTATTAAATCTTTTAATCTCAAACATTAATTATGATACTTTATGATTTTTATATTCGGTAGTTAAAACTTTTCTTTTGAATTCAGGTTTTTTACCAAAATTCAACAATAATCCAACTTCTATGTCTGAAGCTTTCAAATAATTAACTAATTGGCATTCATGTTCATTACATAAATTTTCTGCAACTTTTAATTCTAATATTACACAATTATCGACAATAATATCGGCAAAATATTCACCAACAATAATATCATCATAAAAAACTGAAATAGGATGCTGCTTTATACATTTCAAACCCAGTTTTTTTAATTCAATTATCAATGCATTTTCATAAACTTTTTCTAAAAATCCATATCCTAAATTATTGTATACATTATAGAAAGCTCTAATTATAAGATTAGTAGTTTCTGAATATTTATAATTTTCAATCATACAATGCCTTTAATGGAATGCAGATTCTTATGATTTATTATGATTCGTTATGATCATAATCGATCTTAAAGGATCATAAAAATCCGTGTTCTATTAAATCTTTTATTTTACTACAATATTGTAGATTTTATTCTTTACGAAAATTTCTTTTATTATCTTTTTTCCATCCAGATGCTTTGTAACCTTTTCATCTTTCATTATAATGTCTTTTACTGCATCCTGATCACTATTAACAGGCATTTCAATTGCGGCTCTTAATTTACCATTAACCTGGACAGCAATATTTACACTTTCTTCAATTAATGCTTCTTTATCCGCTTCAAACCAAACCGGATTTTCAAATATAGATTTTTCTTTTCCCAGTATTTGCCAGCATTCCTCGGCCAGATGCGGAGCTACAGGTGCAAGAAGAATAGCAAACCTTTCGAGAGCATAAGCTTTTATTTCTTTTGAGCATTTATCAAGATTTTTTAATTCATTTAATAATTCCATTAAAGATGCAATTGCAGTATTAAAACGGAAATTACTTATTTCTTCATCATATTTTTTAATTGTCTGATTTACTTTTTTGTATACAGTTTTTTCATCATCTGAAAGATCCCGGATATTATATTTCTCTTTAGATCTGCTCTCCTTCGAAATATCTTTATTGCTGTTAAAGAGTTCATAAGTTCTCAATACAAATCTTTCCGTTCCTGCAATCCCTTTATCACTCCAATCACCACCAAGTTCGTAAGGACCCATAAACATTAAATAAAGTCTGAATACATCACTTCCAAGTTCTCGAGTAAAAACATCAGGGTTGACGACATTGCCTCTTGACTTGGACATTTTTGAACCCTGGTTTGTGATAGTTCCCTGGTGAAGAAGTGTGAGAAACGGTTCATTTGATTCGGTGTATCCAATGTCGCGCAAAAATTTATGAATGAATCTTGCATAAAGAAGATGCATAGTTGCATGTTCTGCACCTCCGACATATTGATCAACCGGAACCCACTTATCTGTTTTATCAGTATCGAATATTTTTGTCTCCATATCCGGATTTAAATACCTGAAATAATACCATGAAGAATCTACAAATGTATCCATTGTATCTGCATCTCTTTTAGCATCTTCATTACACTTTGGACATTTAACATTAATAAAATCTTTATTTGTTGCTAATGGAGAATCTCCTGACGGATTAAACTCGACTTCATATGGAAGTTTAACTGGAAGATCTTTTTCATCAACCGGAACTTCGCCGCATTTAGGACAATGAATTATCGGGATTGGTGTTCCCCAATAACGCTGCCTAGAAATAAGCCAATCTCTAAGCCTGTAATTTATTTTTCTTACACCGATTCCTTTTTCTTCAAGCCAATCAATAATTTTATCCTTCGCATCATTAACATAGAGTCCATCCAGGAAATCACTGTTTATTGCAGGACCATCACCTGTAAATGCTTTTCCATCAAAATCATCCGGCGTTTTCACTGTTCTAATAATAGGTAAATTAAATTTTTCAGCAAATTCCCAATCACGTTCATCCTGACCCGGAACAGCCATAATTGCACCGGTTCCGTATGTCATCAAAACATAATCTGCAATCCAGATAGGGATTTTTTTGCTGTTAACCGGGTTAACTGCATATGCGCCTGTAAAAACACCTGTTTTTTCTTTTATGGTTGAAGTTCTATCAATTTCAGATAAAGATTTTATTGAATCTTTATATTGCTCAACCTGTGATTTAAATTCTTCTGTAGTGATTATACTGACAAGGTCATGCTCCGGTGCAAGAACCATATATGTTGCGCCGAATAATGTATCCGGTCTTGTTGTGAAAATATTAATCTCTTTATCACTATAACCTTTTCCGTCTGCGGAATCTATTTTGAATTTAACTTCTGCACCTTCACTTTTTCCAATCCAGTTTCTCTGCATCAACTTGGTTTTTTCAGGCCAGTTAATCTTATTCAATCCTTCTAAAAGCTCTTCAGCATAATCAGTTATTTTAAAGAACCATTGAGTAAGATTTTTTTGAATTACAACTGTTCCGCATCTTTCACATGTCCCGTCGGATAAAACCTGTTCATTAGCAAGAACAGTTTGATCTTTGGGGCACCAATTTACAGGGGCATTCTTCCTGTATGCCAATCCCTTTTTGTAAAGCTGTAAAAAGAGCCATTGGTTCCATTTATAATATTTCGGGTCGCATGTTAACAATTCTGCATTCCAGTCATACATGCATCCCATCTTTTTCAGCTGTATACGAATATCTTCTATATTTTTTAAAGTGCTGTCCTGGGGATGAATACCGGTTTTGATTGCATAATTTTCAGCAGGAAGACCAAATGCATCATAGCCCATTGGTTCAAAAACATTAAAGCCTTTAAGCCTCTTATATCTTGCCCAGGAATCAGTCGGACCGTAATTATACCAATGCCCGATATGAAGCTTTGCACCGGAAGGATATATGAACATAACAAGGGAATAAAGCTTATCATCGGTTTTTGATAAATCGGTTTCATAAACTTTCTTCTCTTCCCAGAACTTCTGCCATTTATTTTCTATTTCTGCAAAAGGATATTTCATATTTTTAATTGATTTTCCTAAAAAAATGACTACAAATTTACCCAAAAAGGGAAGGAATTCAAATTGTACTATAATCTTAATAGACGCAGATAACGCAGATGGATATCTTTTTCACGGATTTATCCGAATTCCTCCGCTTTTTGATCTGCTTAAATTAAAACCATTTTTTACTATCTTTGGAAATTCAATTACTAATGACTTACTGTAATGCAATATTTCGATTCAGACTATTATACATATAAAAACAATCAGCTTTTTTGTGATGAGACATCAATTAAAAAAATAGTGGAGGAATTTGGATCACCTGTCTACATCTACAGCAAAAAGTATTTTACCGACAGGTACAATGAGTTTACTAAAGCATTTAGTGAAATTCCTCATTCAATTTTTTATGCATCCAAATCCAATTACAATTTAAGTGTGATAAAAACTTTTTATGATTTGGGAAGCGGTGTAGATGTTAACTCGGAAGGGGAACTTTTCAGAGCGTTGAAAGCCGGAGTAAAACCGGAAAAAATTATTTTGTCAGGAGTCGGGAAAACCGCACATGAAATTGAACTGGCAATAAAAAATAATCTGCTAATGATCAAAGCGGAATCAGATCAGGAAATATATTTAATAAATGAAATTGCATCTAAGTTAAATGCAACAGCTCATGTGGCAATAAGAGTAAATCCTGATGTTGATGCTGAAACCCATCCGTATATTTCAACTTCACTGGCGGAAAATAAATTTGGTATCCATTCCTCAAAGGCATTGGAATTATTCAAAGAAGAGAAGAAATTAAAGAATATAAGGTATACCGGGATCGATATGCATCTCGGTTCACAAATAACTAAAATAGAACCATATATTGAAGCTATTGAAAAATTGTCAGAACTTTTTTTTGAAGTTAAATCGGCAGGAATTAATTTAAAGCATTTTGATGTCGGCGGGGGAATAGGAGTAAAATATTTTAATGAAAATACTTTTTCAGTAAAAGAAATAGCTGATAGAATTATTCCTGTGCTGAAGAAATTAAATTGCGATATTTTCTTTGAACCCGGAAGATTTCTTGTTGCAAACGGCGGTGTGCTGATAACAAGGGTTATATATACTAAAAATAATAATTTAAAAAATTTTATTATTATTGATGCCGCAATGAATGATCTGCTTCGCCCGAGTATTTATAAAGCTTATCACCATATCCAGCCGGTAGAATTATATAAAGGCAGGAAAGATATAACTGCTGATATTGCGGGACCGATTTGCGAATCCGGAGATTATTTTGCTAAAGATAGGGAAATTACTGCAAGTGAACGAAATGAATACCTGGCTGTAATGTCTGCAGGTGCATATGGAATAGTAATGTCATCAAATTATAATGGAAGGAGAAGACCCCCTGAAGTTTTAGTTGACGGTAATAAGTATAAACTAATCAGGAGCAGGGAAACATTCGAACATATGATCTATGATGAAATAGATATGCTGTAATTAAAGTTACTCACTCAAGTTACGCAAAAAATTCGATTAAGATTAAGATAAAGATTACGATTAAGACCGATGCGTGACATAACTTACTAAGCAAAACTATAAAGAATTTTGAAATATTTTCAGTAGATTTCAGAAAGTATTTAAATGATCAGCTTGCTATGGATTTGGATTACTTTTGAATAATAAAATTGAAAATGAATTTTATGAAAGTAATATCCTGCAGCAAAAAATAGGAGATAATGTGAAAAGAAATATTTTAAGCTTTAGAAATTTAATTTTATCTGTTTCAGTAATTCTATTAATATTTTCTGCGGGGGGGTGCATAATTTTTCATACGGTTTCATATGAAATAAAATTAAATCCCGACAAAAGCGGAACTACTTCTATTTTAGTTACCGATATCCGCTCTAATGCAAAATCAGATCAGGATTTTGAAGAAGATAAAAACAATCTCTTTAGCTATATGTTAAAAAGCAGCGAATTTGTTCAATCAATGAAAAAGAACCGTAAAAATATTACTAAAAGAGATTTATTTTTAAGCGGCGATACTTTAAAGGGAAAGGCTGAATATAAATTCGATAACATAAAAGGAATTGAAGGAATAGAGTATGAAGGAGGATTTTATTTTCTTACTCTCGGAGTTGATGACAGTGTAGTATCGACCAATGGAGAGATTATCAAATCAAAAGATTATAAAAGAATTTTATGGGATAGCAAAATCAATCCTTTAAAATTTGAAATGTTTAGTTTTTCTTTTGATAATGATCCTTACAGAAAATTAGCTCCTTTTTACGAATCATATAAATAAGTGCTGACGAAATCTGCGATTAAGTTCAAGAGTAAGTTCAGGTTCAAGTTTAAACCTATGCTGAGATGCTAAACAATTTCCCAACATATAATCATCAATACATACAAACAGTGAGTACCAGGGTATGCTATGTATGCTGAAATTGTTTTTCCCCTTCCTTTTCGAAAACCTTTTACATATATAATTCCCGGTGAATTTAAAGGATTTGCCAAACAGGGAGTCAGAGCTGTTGCTCCGTTTGGTAAAAGAATTTTAACCGGGTTTATTGTAAATATTATTGAAAAAACCGACGTTACTGAAAAGCTTAAGCCGATTTCAGATATACTGGATGATAAACCGATCTTTTCTTCAAATGATCTTAAATTTTATCAATGGATATCGGATTATTATTTGTGTTCGCTGGGAGAAGCTTTAAAACTGGGTGTTCCGTATGGAACTGAAATAGAGAGCAAAAGAAAAATAATTATAGACTCAAATGAATGTATAAAATTATTAAAGGAAGAAAAGAACATAAACACGGTTAAAGGAAAAATCCTTAAAATCTTATCTGAAAGAGAAGAAATAAATCTATCTTATCTTCAAAAGCTTACTGCAAAAAAGAATATTTATTCAATCCTAAAGGTTCTTGAAAATAAAGAGGCGCTGACTATATTAAATGATATTGAAGATGCACGAATCAAACCGAAAAAAATTAATTTTGTAAGATTGACTAAATCGGCAGTCGATGTTTATGAAGCGATACCGGGAATAGAGCACCGATCACCCAAACAGGTTGGAATCCTTCTCGAATTGATTTCACAAAAAGATAAATCTATTTCTCTATCCAAATTGTTAAAAAAAACCAGTGCATCAAAAGCTTCGGTTGATTCTCTTAAACAGAAAGGTTTCCTAAAAATTTTCGAAAAAGAAATCGACAGAAAATATCCGGAAGATTATTCCGAAAGATTAATCGATTTTGATTTAACTGAACAGCAGCAAAAAGTTATCGATGAAATTTCACCCGAAATTGAAAATGGAAAATTTAAAACATTTCTGCTTTATGGTGTTACCGGAAGCGGGAAAACCCAGGTTTATATTGAATTGATAAAAAAAGCTTTGGAATTAAATAAAACCGCATTAATACTTGTTCCTGAAATTTCATTAACTCCGCAAATGACATCCCGTTTAAGGAATAACTTTGGTGAGCTGGTAACTGTAATTCACAGCCGAATGTCGTTGGGAGAAAGATATGATTCCTGGAGAAGAATTTTAAACGGAAAATCAAAAGTGGTAATAGGTGCCAGATCCGCACTCTTTTCCCCTTTGAAAAATTTAGGGATAATAGTGGTCGATGAGGAGCATGACGCTAGCTTCAAACAATTTGATATGCTACCAAAATATAATGCAAGAGACTCGGCAATTGTTTTAGGGAATATATATAAAGCTCCCGTTATCCTGGGTTCGGCTACTCCTTCAATTGAAAGTATGTATAATGCAATAAATGGAAAATATAAGCTTTTAAACCTCACGGAAAGGATCGATAACGCAAAGCTTCCTAAAATAGAGCTTGTTAATGTAACTATTGAACGAAAAAATAAACAAATGGAAAATATTTTTTCGAAGAAGCTTCTTGATAAAATTGAAGACAGGCTGAAAAAAAAAGAAGGAATAATAATTCTTCAGAACAGGCGCGGTTTTTCCACTCAGGTGTATTGTGAGGACTGCAGTACTATTGAGACCTGCATCAATTGTTCAGTCCCGCTGGTCTATCATATTAATAAAAATATTCTGCAGTGCCATTATTGCGGCTTTGTTAAGGATGTGCCTAAAGTATGTTCGAACTGCGGTTCATTAAAATTAAAATATTTTGGAACAGGTACCGAAAGAGTTGAAGACGAAATTGATTTTTATTTCCCCGATACAAGAATAAGAAGAATTGATTCGGATTCTATATCAAAGAAAGCATCATTAGGTAAAATTTTAAATGAATTCGGTAAAGGTGATATTGATATTCTTGTGGGAACACAAATGGTTTCAAAAGGATTGGATTTTCCGCGTCTTACTTTAGTAGGAGTAATTTCTGCCGAAACAACTTTATGGCTTCCCGATTTCCGTGCAGACGAAAGAACATTTCAATTATTAACACAAGTTGCCGGAAGGGCAGGCAGGAGTAAAGTTGAAGGGGAAGTAATTATTCAAACTCAAAATGAACATAACTTCACTTTACAGAGAGTTTTGCATAATGATTATGCCGGTTTTTATCAAAGGGAAATTGAGGTTAGGGAGAAAACAGGTTATCCTCCGTTTACTCATCTTTGTATGGTTGAAACCCGCGATCTGGATGAAATTAAAGCAAAAGATACTCTCACTGATTTTTACAGGGAGATATCCCCTTATAAAAAATGGCTGACTATTTCCAAACCTTCAGCCGCAATTATTGCCAGGCTCAAAGGTTTTTACAGGTTCAATTTAATCATCAAGAGTTTTAAGGAAACAGATCCGGGCGGAAAAATTTTAAGAAAAGCATTATTAAATTCTTTTATTGAATTCAACAGAAAATCCAGGTACAGAGATGTAAGATTATATTTTGATATTGACCCGCAAAGTGTTATGTAAATAAAAAGTGAGGCTTACCTGTTAAAAGTGAGGCTCACTTTTGAGGTGAATCACTTTTAAGCTTTTAGTTAAATATAAATTATACAGTGGTTATCTATGGCAAAAAGAGATATCATTTTTGAAAGAGGAGAGTATTATCATATTTACAACCGCGGTGCAAATAGAAATAAAATATTTTTTGAAGAAGAAAAAAATAAACAAACCCCCAAATAAAACCCCAAAACACCACAACAAAACAAAAAAAAAAACACAAAAACCCAAACAATATAATATTATAATTACATCTATCTATTAAAAAATCTTTAAAAATATTCTTTAAAATATTCCTTTTCAGTAATTTCTTATTGCCTTATGCCGAATCATTATCATTTCAAGACAAGATTCCGAATCGAAACTAAATATTTCGATAGGATATTTGTTTAATACATACACTAAAGCAATCAATAAAAGATATAAAAGATCAGGAACTTTATTCGAAGGAAATTTTAAAGCCTTAGAAGTTGAAGATGATAAATATCTTCTTGAGTTATGCCGATATATCTATAGAAACCCGATTGATGGCAATCTTGTCGAAAATATTGAGGATTGGAAATATTCTAATTATCTGGAATGGATTGGTAAAAGAAAGGGAACTTTAATTGAGCTAAGGTTAAGGGATAAATATTTTCTTGGAGGTAAAGGTTACAAAGAATTTGTTGAAGATCATTTTTCGAATAAACAATTCAGAAATGAAATTAGAAAATATTTAATCAAATTAAAATCGAAAAAGAATAAATTGAGGCTCACCTAATAGGTGAACCTCACTTATTAGAATTTTCCGGTTAAGAAGCTAAGCAAAGAATAAAAAAATTTCAATATGATTTTAAATAAGTTAAATTAATTTTCATTTGTTTATAATTGAAAGTCATTTTTCGATTGCATTATATACTAACTATCTTCCAGACTAGGTAAATAAAAACATTTTATGCATTTATTTTTATCCTTCCTCTATATACTAAATGGGTTTGGGGCTTTAATTATTAATTAACTTTTTATTGGAGGTATTCTGATGTTCAAAAAAATTTCTGCAAAGATCGCATTATTAATATTCCTTCCATGCTTGCTTTTTGCACAGGTTCCGGATCATTTTACAAATTTAACAGTATTACCTAAAACAATTTCTAAAGAAGATTTAATAAATGTAATGAGAAACTTTACCGAAGGGTTGGGAGTCAGGTGCAGCTTTTGTCATGTAGGGGAAGAAGGGAAACCGTTAAGCACTTATGACTTTGCTTCGGATGATAAAGATAATAAGAAAAAAGCAAGAATTATGTTGAAAATGACCAATAATATTAATGATGACTATCTCTCAGAGCTTAAAGATTTTGGAGGCGGTAATATAATAGAAGTAAAATGTATTACATGTCATCATGGGCTTAAAGAACCAAAAACTCTGGCACAGGAACTAAACGGGGTAATAAAGAAAAAAAGTGTTGAAGAAGCAATAAATACATACCATGATTTGTACAAAGAATATTACGGCGGATTTTCATACAATTTTAAAGATAACTCTCTTGCAGAATTATCTCATATGCTGATTGAGGAAAAAAATTATGACGCCGCAATTAAAATAAGCAACCTAAACATTGAGCAGTATCCAAATTCGGGGTTAGCATATTTTACTCTTGGAGAATCTTATGAGGCAAGCGGGGATAAAGCCAAGGCAATTGAAAATATTAAAAAATCGCTAGAACTTTCACCCGGCAACTTCTTTTATAATAGAAAGCTGAAGGAATTGCAGTCCACAAATTAAGAGATCATTATCGTATTTATTTAAATTTTATGCGGGATGACTTAAAGAAATATAGTTCAAATTTAAGTCATCCCGTATGACTTAGTTATTTTTTTAAAACCATTTTCCGGAAGAAATCATATTACTACTTTGACTTTTGCACCATATGAAGCAGTTCCTGCCGATCGAGAAATTTTCTTAGTTTGTGTTTTTATGCTGCTACTAATCATGCAAGCAAATATGACGGCACCAGCATTCCGAAGTTTTTTAATATATATATTTTATAATAATTGTTCTTAAACCAAGCGGTTTATTTCAGACGATCCATCTTATTTCATTTTAAGCTTAGCTAATTCCTTTTCAGAAGTTAATCTTAATTTGCCGGTTTTCCGGGTCTCGCTTCTATGTCCCCTGCGATCTTCTTTTGCGAAGCTTTTCTTTTTCTGCATAGATCCGAAAACCTGGCTCCATTTGCCATTCTTAAAAATAATCTGATAACCGCCCGATAATATTTGAAAAGGTTTATTAACTTTATTAAGCTGGTCAAATTTTACAGAGCCTGCTTTGCGGAATACTTCAAAATAAGAAGGATAAACAAAATCACTCATCGGAATTCCATTAACCTCAAAACTTAATGCTTCAACAGGATCCGCACTTTCGTAAGCATAAATCGTTTTAGGATCAGGCCCGGTTGAAAGTAAATTGATTGCAGGATCAACGAGCATTTCGACAAGTTCATGGGATGCTGAAACAGATACAAGATCATTATTATCAAGGGTTGTTTTTACAAAAACTTTTGAAAGAGGAAAACCCGAAGGAGTAAGATCATGATAAGCAAGCGCTCCCGGCTGATCGGCATTATCTAAAAAAACTACCGCCCATGCATCTTTTACAAAATCATTTGATTTGATCAATTTAGCCGGAGTTCCCCATACCGGTGCAACATATTTGTCAACATATTCCTGCATTGCTGAAATTAGTTTTATTAAATCAACACCCAAAGGTACTGTTGCTTTATTAAAACAAGCAATAGTCGGAGTTATTCCCTGGTTAAATGCCGATAATTTAGGTCTATTGGTTTTCATATAAGCTCCTTTGAAATAAAATTAATTACTCTGCAAGGGTTCTGTTTTTAAAAACGGGATTGTCTGCCGGGGACATTATTTATTTCATGGTAAATAATATTAGTGAGGGATGAAATTATTGTCAAGAAAAAAAAACAATTCCAAACGAAAGAAGCAATAATTATCACAATGTTTAATTCTTCTCATTTTTCTTTATCAATTCCGCTCGAAGTTCTTTATACTTTAGAATATTAAGAATTAATTATCTTAATTTGATAAAAGAAGTGAGGTTCATTTTTCAGATGAACCTCACATTAGAAAATGATTTATACTCCAAAATATTTCAGAAAAGGAATGGATTTAGCGAGGAAGAAAAGAATCAAGCCGCCGATAATCCAAACTCCAAAAACCAAACCGATATATTTTTGTATTGAAGAAGATTTAAACATTTTTGCAAGTCCTATACCCAAAATTATATAACCCCAGATCGTAAAAATATCTAATTTTGCAAGCAGCCATCCGCTGATATTTGATTTATCAGCCCCAACGAAGGAAGCTATACTAGTATCAAGAATAAGTTTTCCCATTAAAAAAGAGATTACCGTTACCACAATAACACCAATAATACCGATATATAACGATAGTCCGCTTGCTACCAGGACCGAATTATATGATCCGTCACCTTTAAGAACAAACTTTGCTAAAAGAAAATAAATCCCTGCCATTAAGAAGACCATAATAAAAATGACTATAAAGATGCCAATAATTTGGAATACTAAGCCGACGCCTCCCATTTTTTCCATCCGGTCTTCTATCATATTTTTTTGCTGATCTGCCTGATCTCTCGTCATTTTTCCGCTTGCCACGGCTTCATCCAGATTCTTATCAATTGCTTCCATCTGTTTTTGTCTTAACTGGTAAGAAATGTCGGGATTACTATGATATAAAATTTGCTGGAGAGATAAAAACAAAGCAAATAAAAGTACCGGTAAAAGCCAATCTATAACTCTCACAGGAAATTTTGCAGTAGCTTCAAAAGTTTTAACTGGCTCGGTGATAACACCTGCAATTTTATCTGTGTGGCTTAATTCAGATTCTGCCCCATTTTGCGAAGGAGAATCAGGAGAATTTAAATCATTTGTAAAATTACTATCCATTTTCCCTCCCAGGAGATATTTTGAACATAAGTAAATTATTTATACTTTTTTTTAATAGCAATAAAAATTTTTATAAACTTCCTCGAATAAGTTTTTATGAAAACCATAATAGAGCCTTTCAAAATAAAATCAGTTGAACCAATTAAATTTACAACTAAAGAAGAAAGAGAAAAAATTTTAACCGATGCCGGTTACAATCCTTTTATGATCCGTGCCGATGATGTTTTGATAGATTTATTGACCGACAGCGGAACATCTGCAATGAGCTCGAAACAATGGGCAGGGATAATGGAAGGGGATGAAGCATATGCCGGATCAAAAAGCTTTTATCGTTTCGAAGCGGTTGTAAAAAAGATTACAGGCATGAAATATATTATACCGACTCACCAGGGAAGAGCTTCGGAAAAAATTCTTTTTTTTATTGTGGGTGGAAAGGGAAAATATTTCCCAAATAACACGCATTTTGATACAACAAGAGCAAACATTGAATTTACCGGTGCAGAAGCAAATGATTTACTAAATGAAATTGGTAAACATCCTGAAATAAGAGGAGATTTTAAGGGCAACCTGGATGTTGAAAAGCTTGAACAATTTATTAATGAAAAAGGAAAAGAAAATATTCCCCTCGTAATGATTACAGTTACAAATAATTCCGGAGGAGGACAGCCTGTTTCAATGCAGAATATTAGAGAAGTTAAAGAGCTATGCGGCAAATATAATATCCCGGTTTTTCTGGATGCATGCAGATTTGCGGAAAATGCATATTTTATAAAGAAAAGAGAAAAGGGTTATGAAGATAAATCAGTTTTAGAAATTGCACAGGAAATGTTTTCCTATGCTGACGGAGCTACCATGAGTGCAAAAAAAGATGGTCTTGCGAATATCGGCGGTTTTCTTGCCGTTAATGATGATGAGCTGGCTATGAAATGCAGAAATCTTTTAATTGTCACCGAAGGTTTTCCTACTTATGGAGGTTTAGCAGGAAGAGATCTTGAAGCTGTAGCTCAGGGTCTTGAGGAAGTTTTGGATGAACATTATTTACAGTATAGGATTCGAAGTGTAGAATATCTCGGTGAAAAACTGGTTGATGCGGGAGTTCCTATAATTGAGCCGCCAGGAGGTCATGCTATTTATATTGATGCAAAAAGGTTTTTACCGGCTATTCCCCCCGAAGAATTTCCGGGGCAATCGATTGTATCTGCATTATTTATTGAAGGAGGTATAAGGGGAGTAGAAATCGGCAGTGTTATGTTTGGTAAATATGATAAAAATGGAAAACTAATTCCGCCGCCAATGGAACTAGTAAGACTTGCTATTCCGAGGAGAGTTTATACCCAGAGCCATATTGATTATGTATTGGAAATTATCCTGGAAGTTTTCAAAAAACGTGATTCTTTAAGAGGTTATAAAATAATTTATCAGGCCCCGATGTTAAGGCATTTTACGGCAAGATTTGAAAAGATAAGCTGATACCGATGATTACTAACTTCTTTAAGTTTCTTAAATGATGAATAAAAGAAAATTTTACAAATATTTAATAATTCTTTTCGTTATATTCAATTTAATATTTACTCTAGATCATATTTTCCCTGTTAGAATTAATAATTCATTCTCAAAAGTTATAACAGCAAAAGACGGTTCATTATTAACTTCTTATCTTTCCAAAGATGATAAATGGAGAATGAAGACCACACCGGATGAAGTCTCCCCGGAACTTATTAAAGCAATAATTAATAAAGAAGATAAATGGTTTTACTGGCATTTCGGTATTAACCCGGTCGCTGTTGTCCGTGCATTATTTTCAAATATTATCAGAGGAGAAAGAGTATCAGGGGCTTCTACTATTACAATGCAGGTGGCAAGACTTTTAAATCCGAAGGACCGGACTTACTCAAATAAATTTATTGAAATGTTGAGGGCAGTACAACTTGAAATCCATTATAGCAAAAAAGAAATACTGGCAATGTATTTAAGCCTGCTTCCCTTCGGCGGTAATATAGAAGGTGTTAAAGCCGCATCATTCTTTTACTTTAACAGACCTCCTTCAAAATTAAGTCTTGCGCAAGCAATAACTTTAATGGTAATCCCCAATGATCCGAATGGTTTGAGGCTGGATGTAAATGTTCAAAAAACTATCAAAAAAAGAAATGATTGGATCGGGAAATTTAAAAGAGAAAAATTGTTCTCAATTGCCTCCTTAAACGATGCGCAAGATGAATCTTTAAATCCCAACCGGTATGAAAGAAAATTTTTGGCTCCTCATTTTTG
The DNA here is from genome assembly GCA_963782475.1 of uncultured Bacteroidota bacterium. Lineage (GTDB taxonomy): Bacteria > Bacteroidota > Ignavibacteria > Ignavibacteriales > Ignavibacteriaceae > CAVQBP01. The sequence goes on along the minus strand of CAWAJW010000001.1, from coordinate 12,442 downwards.
TGACTATATAAATGCAAATTATAAAGGTTCGGATATTCGAACTTCGCTTGATCCCGGAATTCAGCAGAAAGCTGAAGTGCTTTTATATAATTATATAAATAGAGCAAAAGCAAGAGGTGTTACAAATGGTGCAGTACTGATAATAGATAACAAATCCTCATCCGTCGTTGGTTATTGCGGTTCTGCAGATTATTATGATTTTAATTCTTCGGGGCAGGTAAATGGAATAAATTCAATTCGTTCTCCCGGGTCAACTTTAAAACCTGCATTATATGCATATGCATTTAACCGGGGAATTCTAACTCCTAAAATGAAGCTTCTTGATATTCCAACGGATTTCGGCGGGTATACACCTGAAAATTATGATTTGAAGTTCAATGGTGATGTAACTGCAGAATTTGCCTTGATGAATTCTTTAAATGTACCTGCTGTCAGACTCCTGCAGGAAGCAGGCTTTAATGAATTCTTAAAGTTTCTCGGCAGGGGAGGATTTAAAGAAATAGATGCGCAGAAAAATATCTTAGGACTTTCAACTATACTAGGCGGATGCGGTGTTACCCTGGAAGAATTAACAAGATTCTATACCTGTTTCGCAAGGGGAGGAAAGCTTCATCCGTTGAATTATTTATATGATAAAGAAGAGAGCAGCAGCAATAGTTTATTATCTGAAGGTTCTGCATTTTTAATAGCAGATATCTTATCAAATAATTATCGGCCCGATTTTCCAAATGATCTTCTTGATTTGACAAAACTTCCTAAAATTGCCTGGAAAACCGGTACTTCTTATGGTAAAAGAGATGCATGGGCTGTTGGATTTAATCCGCGCTATACAATTGGGGTCTGGATAGGGAATTTTAATGGTAAAGGTTCACCTTATTTATCCGGAAGTGAAATGGCGATTCCATTATTATTTGATCTTTTTAATTCTATTGATACAAGCCCGGATAAAAGCTGGTTTAAGAAACCCGGATCTGTTTTAACCAGACAAGTATGTGCCGAAACAGGGCTGCTCCCAACAAAAAACTGCCCTCATCTTATTCAAGATTTCTATATTGTCAATTGTTCATTAAGTAAATCTTGCGATCTTTATAAAGAGGTTTATGTGAACCCGGCAGGAACAATTGAGTATTGCCCCGGGTGTCTGCCAAAGAGTGATTATAAAAAAGAATATTATCCTTTTTATGATCCTCAATTAAAACTCTGGTTTATGCAGAATAACATAGCATTTAAAAAAGTGCCGCCTCACAACCCTGACTGCCAGGTTAAATTTGGAGGAAAGGGTCCTGTTATAACTTCACCTTCCAAAGATTATGAATATTTTATTGAAGAAAATTCCAGTCAGCAAATTTTGCTGCAGGCTGCATGCGGATCGGGAATAAAAGAAATTTACTGGTATCTAGATGATAAATATTATAAAAAGTCTGCACCCGGGAAAAATCTTTTTTTCAAACCCAAAGAAGGAAAAACAAAAATTACATGTCTTGACGATAAAGGAAGAAATGCCGATGTTCTTATAAAAGTCAAATTTTATTGATATGCTTATAATACTCAAGAACAAGATTAAAAATAGAATATGTAGCTGCATTTATGATATTAATTAACGAGCCAAAACCTGACGGAAGGAAAAGAAATTAATACTTAAAATCGCCATATTTCGTGTCAGTCAACTCAAGTTTCCTTTCCTTGACTACATATACCTGTTTCTCTATATTTGAAATCTAATTTTTTGTCATATATGGAAAAAATAAAGCTATTTTGAGTCAGTTTAATAAGACAATCCTTCCGAACGGAATTAAGATTTTATCGGAATCGATACCTTATGTGAAATCATTTTCTTTAGGATTTTGGTTCAATGTTGGTTCCAGGGATGAAAGTTTCAGGAATAACGGGATCACACACTTTATTGAGCATATGCTCTTCAAAGGAACGGAAAAAAGATCAGCAAGGAAAATTGCCGTTGAGATTGAATCGGCAGGGGGTTACTTAAACGCATTCACTTCTAAAGAACATACTTGTTATTACGGCAGGGGATTAGCCGATCATATTGAAAAAACCTTTGATGTTATTTCGGATATGATCCAGCAGCCGGCTTTCAAACCCTCTGAAATTAAAAAAGAATCAAGTGTAGTTATTGATGAATTAAATGATATTGAAGATAATCCCGAAGAATTAATTTTTGATAAATTTGAAGAAATTATTTTTGCCGGCAATACTTTAAGCCTTCCTATAATCGGCAGTGAAAAAAACATTAAAAGCTTTTCCCAATTTGATTTGTTTAATTTTGTAAAAGAAAAGTATGGTTCCAACAGGCTGATAATTTCAGCTTCCGGCGCTGTAGAGCACGATAAATTATTAAAATTAACAGATAAATTTTTTAATGTTGATCTAGGAAGAGCCGGTATAAAAAGAAAACATTATTCTTTTAGTATGCAATCTTCAAAAATAGAACTTATTGATAAGGAAATTCAGCAGGTTCATGCAATTATCGGTAAATCTACTTATGGCTATAAAAATGAGAGAAGGCTCAAAGCCGCCCTTCTAACTCAAGTTCTCGGTGAGGGGAGCAGCTCACGGTTGTTTCAATCAATCCGTGAAAAAAACGGGATAGCATATCAAGTAAATTCATTCCTTAATTCTTTTTATGATGTATCATCATTCGGTGTTTATTTTTCAACTAATGAAAAGATGATTGACAGAGCCTTATCACTTGTATTAAAAGAATTCAAAAAATTGAGGGAAACAAAAATTTCGGAAAGAGAATTAAAAAAAGCCAAAGAATCTATAAAAGGAAGTTTAATTTTGAGCCTTGAAAATACATCAAACAGGATGATCAGAATGGCTCAATCAGAATTATATTATAATAGAATAAAAAGCCTTGACGAAATTTTGGAAGAAATAGATTCAGTTACCGCTGAAGATATTTTGGATATATCAAATGAACTTCTACAAGAAGATTCATTTATAAAAGTAATAATCAAATCAAAAAATACACTGCTTAAATGGGCAGCATAAATAACGAGGCTTAAAATGTTAATTGGAGTTCCAAAAGAAATAAAATCCAATGAAAATAGAGTTGCTCTATTACCTGTAGGCGCATCAACTCTGATTCAGAATGGCCATAAAGTGGTTGTGGAAACTAATGCAGGTGCCGGCAGCGGTTTTTCCGATAGTGACTATAAATCCGTTGGCGCTGAGATCGCTTCTTCTCCTGCAGAAATTTTTGCAAATGCAGAAATGATCATGAAAGTTAAAGAGCCGATCGATCATGAATATGATATGATCAGGGAAGGACAGATTGTATTTACATACTTTCATTTTGCAGCCAGTAAGGAGCTAACTGAAGCTATAATGAAAAATAAATGCGTGGCAATTGCTTATGAGACTGTGCAGAAAGCCGACAGGTCGCTTCCGCTTTTAATTCCGATGAGCGAGGTCGCCGGAAGAATGGCACCACAGGAAGGTGCTAAATACCTGGAAAAAGTTATGGGGGGAAGAGGTATTCTTTTAGGCGGTGTTCCTGGTACCGGGCCTGCCGAGGTTATGATTTTAGGAGGCGGTATAGTTGGAACTAATGCTGCGAAAATTGCTGCAGGTCTTGGTGCGAGAGTCATGATCTTAGATAGTAATCTTTACAGGTTAAGATATCTTGATGATGTGATGCCGAAGAATGTAACCACAATGATGTCTAATGAATATTATATTAAAGAAAATTTACCTAAAGCTGATCTTGTAATTGGTGCAGTTTTAATACCAGGTGCAAAAGCTCCAAAATTAGTTACCAGAGATATGCTGAAATTGATGAAAGAAAGCTCTGTTATAGTTGATGTTTCGGTTGACCAGGGAGGATGCATTGAAACATGTCGCCCGACTACTCATGAGAAGCCGACTTACATCGTTGATGGAGTTGTCCATTATTGTGTCGCAAATATGCCGGGCGCGGTGCCGCATACTTCGACACTTGCTTTAACTAACGCAACTTTACCATATGCAGTTGAAATCGCAAATAAAGGTTTTGAAAAAGCTATCAAAACTAATCCTGAAATAAAATTAGGCTTAAATATTATTGACGGTAAAATTACTTACAAAGGTGTAGCCGAAGCCTTTAATTTTGAATATCATTCAGTTGATTCAATTATCAATTGAGCGGTTTAAAGTATAAACGGAAAACGAAAGACGTTTTACGTTTTTCCTCTTCCGTCTAAAGAAAATTATAAAAGGATCTGGAATGCCGAAATTTGTTCTTGATGGAAAGGAAATAGAATTTGAACCTGGGCAGACAATTATCCAGGCCGCTAAAAATAGCGGGATAGATATACCCCATTTTTGCTGGCATGAAAGTTTATCCGTTTCAGGTAATTGCAGAGTATGTTTGGTTGAGGTTGAAAAAATTCCAAAGCTGGTAATTGCCTGCTCAACACTTGCTGCAGACGGAATGGTCGTCCATTCTGCTTCGGAAAAAACTCTTGCTGCCCGTAATGCTGTGATGGAATTTTTACTTATTAACCATCCCCTAGATTGTCCTATTTGCGATGAAGCAGGTGAATGTAAACTTCAAGATTATGCTTATTCACATAGTGCCGGAGAAAGCAGGTTTACCGAAGAGAAAAATCATAAAGATAAAAGAGTTCCTTTAGGCCCCTATGTAATGTTCGATGCAGAAAGATGTATTTCATGTTCACGCTGCATCAGGTTCTGTGATGAAATTGCAAAAGATCCTGAGTTAACTTTCATTAAAAGAGGTGACAGGGTTACCATAGTTACTTATCCCGGCGAACAAATGGATAATCCATATTCATTGAATACTACTGATATTTGTCCTGTAGGTGCACTTACAAACAGAGATTTCAGGTTCAGAGCAAGAGTTTGGGATATGTCTTCAACTAAATCAATTTGCAGCGGATGTTCACGAGGTTGTAATTCTGAAATCTGGGTTAGAAATAATGAGGTTCTGAGAATAACTCCGCGTTACAATGAAGAAGTTAACAGCTACTGGATGTGCGATCATGGAAGAATTAATACTTTTAAATTTATTAATTCAGATGACAGGGTTGATGGACCGCATATTAGACGTGATGGAGCTTTAACCAAGGTGCCCTGGACCGAAGCACTTAATGTAGCCGCTAATGAGCTGAAATCTTTCCAAAAAACAGAAATTGCTTTTATTGGCTCACCATATGCCTCCAACGAAGACAATTATGCGTTAATTAAACTTGCTAAACTTATTGGTTCAAAGAATATCAGCTTTTTACGGCATATAGATGCTGAATTCGGCGATGAAATATTGAGACGGAATGATGTAACTCCAAATTCAACGGGGGCAGAACTCGTTGGACTTACCCCGTTATCTGATTTAGATTCAATCAAAAAATCTATAAATGAAGGGAAAACAAAAGCATTATTTTTAATAGATGATGATATTGTTTCTTCAAATCCTGGTCTAGAAAATATTCTGGCAAAATTGGATCTTTTAATTGTTAGTTCTGCTAACTTTGATAAAACAACTTCTTTGGCAGATATAATATTTCCATCGGCAACCTATGCAGAGAAAAACGGAACAATGGTTAATTTCCAGGGAATAATTCAAAGATTAAGACCTGCTGTAGCAACTGCAGAGCTAGACAGATCAATGGATGGGATGTCTCAAAGCAGGCTGGATAAATTCGGGACCCGGTTTGACAGATGGGCTCAGGGAAATAAACGAGATGCAAAATCTGCATGGAAGATCATCTCTTCTCTTTCAAATACAATGGGCTATAAAATGAAATATAATTCTGGAGAAGATCTATTTGAAGAAATTGCTAAGTCCATTCAAGCATTTAAAGGAATAGATTACGACGACATTGGAGAATCAGGTTCGAAATTAAAAATTGAAGTTTCAGCAAAAGCTTAACCGGGGTTTTATATAAAATGACTATCTGGGAATTAATTTTAACTACTTTAATAAAGATTGTTATAATTCTTACTTTTATGCTCTTAACAGTCTCCTATCTTGTTTATTTCGAAAGGCGGGTTAGTGCCTGGGCTCAAAACAGGCTTGGACCGAATAGAGTAGGATGGGAAGGAATTTTACAGCCTTTTGCGGATGTTTTTAAATTATTATTAAAGGAAGATATTGTCCCGGCAAATGCAAACAGAACGGTTCATGCATTAGCCCCGATGCTCGCTTTGTTTGTTGCATTTACAACTTATGCTGTAATTCCAATTGGGCCAGAAATCACACTTTTTGGTTTGCAAATTCCGCTTGTAGTTGCCGATATAAATATTGGTATTCTATATATTTTAGCATTGACTTCTATCGGTGTTTATGCAATAACATTTGCCGGGTGGTCTTCAGGCAGCAAATATTCCTTATTGGGGGGAATCAGATCTTCCGCCCAGATGATATCTTATGAAATTTCTATGGGCTTTTCTGTCGGGGGAGTTTTGCTCTTATCAGAATCATTGAGACCCTTGGCAATTGTCCATTCACAAGGTGCCTGGTTATGGAACGCATGGATTCAGCCGATAGGATTTATCACTTTTGTCGTATCAGCATTTGCCGAAACAAACCGGCTTCCCTTTGATCTTCCTGAAGCCGAACCGGAACTGGTAGGGGGGTATCATACGGAATACAGCAGCATGAAATTTGCCGGCTTCTTTCTCGCTGAATATGCTAATATGATTGTCGCAAGTGCTTTTATCATAACACTTTACCTCGGCGGATACAATTTGCCGTTCATAAATATAAATGCACTGGGGCTGCCGGAATGGTTGACTGTTATAATACAAATAGCTACTTTCTGTGTGAAGATGGGTGCGATTTTGTTCTTTTTCCTGTGGGTTAGATGGAGTCTGCCGAGATTTCGATATGATCAATTAATGAACCTTGGATGGAAAGTGATGTTTCCGCTCTCATTAATAAATATTATCTGGGTTGCAGCTTTAATAATGATCTTTAAACTATGAAATCGTTGAACTTGCTCGTGAGCTTGAACTAAATTATCGTCTAAGGAATGCAATGGCTGTTAAGAAAAGAGAAAAAGATTTAACATTTTTAGAAAAAATTTATATACCGGAAATTGTAAAAGGTTTGTCGCTTACATTAAAAAATATGTTCAAGCCGAAGTTTACTTTGAAGTATCCGGAAGAAAAATTTATCCCGCCTGCTTCATACAGAGGCAGACCTGTTCTGGTTCAGGAAGAGAATGGTGTTGAAAGATGTGTTGCTTGTGGTCTTTGCAGCCGTGTATGCCCTCCTCTGGCTATCGAAGTGCAAGCTGGTGAAACAGAAAGAGAAAAGGAACGTTATCCTGAAAAATTTGAAATCAATATGATTAGATGCATCTTTTGCGGATTTTGTGAAGAAGTATGCCCGGAAGAAGCGATAGTTATGAGTAAGGATTATGAATTGGCTTTTTCAAATAGGGAAGATGCTATTTATGGCAAAGAAAAATTATTGGTTCCTGTTCATCAGCTGCAGGACAGAATTAATTTTTTAAGAAGTTATAAATAGTAATATTATCTGGTTTATGTTCCAGTATTTTGGGGTGCTATGCAAAAAATTTTTACTATCTTATTTCTATTAATTGTCAGCTTTTCTGTTTTTGCGCAAAAAAACGAAGACAGCTATAAAATTAGCTCCCCTTCCTATATTCCTATTAATTCATCATTTGACATTTCATTGGTAACAACCAATAGATTTACTAAAGCGGATACCCTGGAATTCTATATTCTGCCGGACGAAAAGATAATTTTAAACAGCGTTGAACTAAATACGACTTTATGGAAATCAGTATTAAATTTCAAACCAGCAACTATTGAAGGATATTCGGGTTCAGCATATAAATGTATTATTGCTCTTACAGATTCGGCTTTCATTCCCGGATCATTCTTCCAATTTCTGCTAAGGTTTAAAAATGATAACAGTGCTAAATGTTTTGTTAAATTTTTCGGAGTATACAAAAGGAAAGGAAAGGTTCTAGGGTATATCAATTCAAAAATCAAGGGAACTCCGATCAGGGAATCAGATTATCTTACTATTCCGCTTGAATTTTATAATGTTCAAAAAGCTGCAGGTAAAGCCCTTATTTTTACTCATAATGCTTATATGGACTTTTCATTAAATGATGTCGAATCTGACAATCTATTGACGGAGTTTTGGGTCAAATTAAATAATCCCGAAGAGCAAATATTAAAAATTAAGGAGAAAAACCTGCCTGATTTTCAATATGCCATTTCAACAAATTCTTTCCAGATCCTATCAGCAGAATCTAAATCAGGTTCACAGGTTTACTCAAATCCCTGTTTTCTCTCATTAAAATGCTGGTATCATATTTCGATTCTCTTTTCAATAAAGAACAATACCGTCTCCTTTTACAGTGACGGCAAATTAATGGCTAAGTATAAAATGAATTTTTCAATAGAAGCCAAAGATCTTAGTTTTGAATTTTATAATTTTGAAGAAAAAGAATCTTTCCAGGTTGATCTTTTAAGAGTAATTGATTTAAATAACTCTATAAATTCTTCATTTGAAAATTGTAATTTCCAGACTTTTATTGCCGATAGTTCAAAAGTTTTAGCTAGACTTAAAGTTGATGATATTGATCAATTATCTAGCCTCAAAGGAATTTTAAATATAAATTCAGAAGGGGTCCAGCTGGTAAATTCGGATGCCCCGATTTTCGCTAAAGCTCCGGAATTGAATATTAAGATGCTTTCGAATTCTTATGAACTTGAATGGAACGGCGGGGATTATAAACAGGCTGATTATTATGTGCTTGAGAAATCTTCAAAAAACTCCGAATATGTACCTCTTATTAAAATAGATGCAGATAATCTTGATGAAAAAAATTATTCCTGTTTGGATCAAAAAGATGAATCTTCAGAAGTAATTTATTATAGAGTTAAACAGGTAGATAAAGACGGCTCGGTTGTTTACTCTTCTCAGGTAAAGGTCGGACAAGGGCTTTACGAACCGTTTATTGTCGAACAGAATTACCCTAATCCTTTTAATCCCAAAACCAGTATAGTTGTTGAATTATTGGAAGATACTGAAGTTAAAATAATTGTTTATAATCTTGAAGGGAAAGAAATCGTCAGGCTTTATGAAGGTTCATTAAGTAAAGGAGTTCATAAATTTACTTTCGACGCAACGGATTTGCCCTCCGGGGTTTATCTATATAAAATTGAAACACCGGAGTATTCACAGACGAAGAAGATGGTTCTGACAAAATAATTTAAAGCGGGGCAATAATTGCAGCAATAACTAATTTGCTGTAAAGGGAGAAGCATTCATTTTCTTTTTAAGATACTGGTTCTGTTAAAAAGGAAAGCATAAATCAATCGTTAAGCATTAATAATCCAGAATTAAGTATCCAAATAATAATAAGTCCAGCCCCATTTACAGGGGTGCATCTTAAAACAAGTAAGCGGAAGTTTAATGCTTTCAAAAATTCTTACCAGCGCAACTTACGGAATTGATGCTTATTTAATTGAAGTAGAAACTAATGTAGAAAGAAATATACCTTCTTTTACGATAGTTGGTTTACCGGATAATGCTGTAAAAGAAAGCCGTGAAAGAGTGATCGCGGCAATAAAAAACAGCGGCTTTGAATATCCGCTAAAAAAAATAACCGTAAACATGGCTCCTGCAGATATAAAAAAAGAAGGGAGCTCTTTTGATCTTCCTATAGCAATTGGTTTGTTGGCCGCAATTGAAAGAATCAAAGAAGAAGCCCTAAAAGATACGGTTTTCTTGGGTGAACTATCACTTGATGGCCAGCTTCGACCGATAAAAGGAGCGCTTCCTATTTCTGTTGAAGCTAAAAAGAAAGGAATTAAAAGAATTATCCTGCCCGCAGATTCATCTAAAGAAGCTGCAATTGTTGATGGAATAGATATTTACGGGATGGAAAATCTTTTCGAGGTAATTAGCTTTTTAAATGATGATATTCAAAAAGAAAAAATTAAAGTTAATATTAATGAAATATTTAACCAGGTGAATGTTTATCATTTGGATTTTTCGGATGTTAAAGGGCAGGAAAATGTTAAACGTGCAATTGAAGTTGCTGCCGCAGGCTCTCACAACATTTTAATGATTGGTCCTCCCGGTTCAGGTAAAACAATGCTCGCAAAAAGAATACCTACAATACTTCCTCCAATGACTTTTGAAGAAGCGCTTGAAACAACAAAAATTCATTCAATTGCAGGTATACTCTCAAAAGATAAGGCACTTATAACTGAAAGACCATATAGAAGTCCCCACCATACCGTATCTGATGCGGCATTAGTGGGAGGCGGTTCTTTTCCAAGACCGGGAGAGGTTTCTTATGCTCATCATGGAGTTTTGTTTTTGGATGAACTTCCGGAATTCAAAAAGAATGTGCTGGAAGTTTTAAGGCAGCCTCTGGAAGATGCGAAAGTAACAGTCAGCAGATCTAAATTATCATTGGAATTTCCGGCGAATTTTATGCTGGCTGCAGCGATGAATCCTTGTCCCTGCGGATTTTTTACTGATCCAAACAAAGAATGCACCTGCACACCGCCGCAAATACAAAAATATATGGCAAAAATTTCAGGACCTCTCCTGGATAGAATTGATATTCATATTGAAGTTCCTGCTGTAAAATATAAGGAGCTTTCTGCAACAACAAAAAGTGAAACTTCTTTAGAGATCAGGAAGAGAGTTATAAATGCAAGGAATATTCAATATAAAAGATTTGAAGATAACAAATATATCTTTAATAATGGGGATATGGGTTCAAAAGAAGTCAGACAGTTCTGTAAGCTTGATTCTGCCGGATCTGAACTCTTAAAAATGGCAATGACAAAGTTAGGATTGTCGGCAAGAGCTTATGACAGAATATTAAAAGTAAGCAGAACAATTGCTGATCTTGATGAATCCGAAAATATTTTACCGCAGCATATAAGCGAAGCAATTCAGTATAGGAGTCTGGATAGGGAGTTGTGGAAACACTGAGAAATTACTAAATAGCAAATAGCAAAAAGGAAATAAGTTTCAATATTTAACGCAAATTTAAAACCGTTTAATCGTAGCTTATTGTGTAAGCCTTAAAAGAAAAACAAAAACAACGCTCAAAATTATCTTTCTCTAAAATTTTTTTATAGGTAATTATACTGCTAATAAAATATTAACCCTTTCTTAGTTTTTAATTTAAATTCAGCATTATTCTATCATAAGTATACACTATGAAAATTTTTCATAGGTAATTATACCGATGTTTTTTAATTAATTTTTGTTTACGTTAATTACGATGAAATATTAAATTAACAGTAATTTAATGTTGAAATCTATTGACAATGTATTTACATTTTTTAATCTGCATTCAGAGAGTTTATAAAAAAGTGTAATTTTTATTATTATATAGAATATTATTTCGATTTATTTTAATTCATATGATTTAGGGGAATTATGAAACCTCCAAAAATTTCCTGCAAACAAATCTTATTCTATTCCATGTCTTTAAGGAAAATAAATCAATGGGGATATAATGATTTCAATTAACAATTTTAACTAAAGGTATTTTGACATAGCTATTACTTTGTTAGAAATTTTAATTTATTTGCGAATGTCCGTTGTCTTACTTAAGGAAACTTGAATTAAGAACGCTCAACATTAGAACATTTGAAGAAAGAATTGAGAAGATTTTTTACCTGCTTGAGTAGCTTGTTGCACAGCTCGAAGTCTCGGCTGTCATGAACCATTTCATGACAGAAAGCCTTAGGTTCCCAACAAATAAAAGTATTTCAGTCGCGGCTTGGACCATAACAGGTAATTACATGAGTTATGCGATAATATTCTGACGGCAGTCAGGTTAAATATTATTTAAGAACATAAAGAAAATAAATTTTAATTTGTCAATTCAAAATTCAGATCTGTTTATAAAGTATTGAATTTTATGATTGTATTTTTTTATGATTTAGGGGCGAAAACACTCCAAAATTTTTTATAGGTAATTATACCGGCAAAAATAGTTGACTATTTTTCTTTTTAATTCAAATTCTCACTTTCCCACAAAAAGTATACACTATGAAAATTTTTCATAGGTAATTATACCGATGTTTTTTCAATTTTATTTTATTAACATTGTGTTGAATCTTACGAATAACAGAAACTTATTAATTTTGAAGTTAGGGATAGTTTATAAAAATAAGGGTGAACATCATTTCGATTTAATTTAATCCATATTGATTTAGGGGAAAAATGAAACCTCCAAAAATTTCCTGCACATTCTGCGCACAAATCATAGTGTCTTTCCTTGTTTTTAAAAGAAATAAGAAATCAAGAGGTGCATTATGATTACTAACAAGATAAAGACTATGTTTTTATCAGCTCAACCATGTGTAGTAGCAGCCTTATTAAGTTTCTTTTGTAGCGATCCATCAATCACTTTTCTATGCGATGATTATAGTAATTTTGATGATATTAAAAAATGTAAGAGGA